>NZ_CP033972.1 GCF_003855095.1 Gordonia insulae | reverse complement strand
GTCGATGCGCGACGGCGTGAAGCAGCCGAACTGCTCTACGTGTCGCGAGAGTCCGAACGCCGCAATCACTTCGCCGAGGCGATCGTGAAATCGATGGGGAGGAATTCGTGACCGTATCCGAGATTGACGCCGGTGATGTTGCCATCTTCACCTGGACATTGCTGCAGATCGGCCTCACCCTGCTCTACGGCGTCCGGTCCCCGTGGCGTGCCTCGCAGGCAGGGCGAATCCTGTTCACCTCGTTTTGCTGCACGTCGATCGCCCTCACCCAGGTGTCGGTGACCCTGTTGACCGATTCGGGCTATCCGCTGCGCGACATCGTCCGGCCGATCGCCTACACGCTCGGCATTCTCGGCACGCTCGTGATGATCGTGCTGTTGCTGCGGATGCAACGGAAGGACTCGCAGTGATCGACCTTCTGTGGCTCGACGGCACCTGGACGCGTCCCGGCGCGCGCTCGGCCCCGTCGGAAGCGCTGCGTCGCGCCGTTGACGGAAGCCGGGTGCGATTCGCCTACGTCGACTACCCGGCCGAGTTCGGGCCGGCCACCGGTGTGGGTGATCTGGCGCCGGCGGAGTCGATCAGCGCCGGCATGATCGCCCTCACCATGGCGGTCGCGCAGTCGCCGAATCTGTGTGTGGTGGGCGGCTACTCGCAGGGCGCGATGGCGGCAGTCGCGTTCGCCCGCGAGATCCTGCCCAAGCGTAAAGATCTCGAAGTGCTGGCCGTCGCGGCGCTCGGCAACCCGCATCAGCCGATCCATGTCGGCCGGGCCGGGATCGCCGGGCCGCTGGGCACGCTGCCGTGGCCGTTGTTGTCGGTGTACGCGCCGGGTGATCCAATCGCCGACCTACCGCTGGGATCGCCCGGCCGGTCGGCGGCCGACCTCACCGAGTGGATGTCTATTCGTTCGCCCGAGGCCGGGAAGCGTTGGGCGGTCGACGTCGTCGAGAAGCTGGCGAAGCAGAAGGCGCAAGCCTGGTGGGCGCCGTGGCGCTGGCACGACATCGAGCGCGCCATCAGCGATGTCGCTGGATACCTCGGCACCAAGCACACCACCGACTATGTGACCGGTGGCCACGCGAAGCGGCTGGCGCGGATGATCGAGGGGGTCGCGTGAAGTATCCCGGCCGTAACCCGAACATCGGCAACGATGAACTGAGCGAGGTCTACGAGACCGTCCTCAACGCAATGGTCGTCGCACCGTTGGCCCGACTGATCGCGCCGAAACTCGGTCTCGACCCGACCGACTTCGACACCATCGCCGAGATCGAAGCCATGCTCGATCCATGGTCGAACCTCCTCGGCGGGTTCGACCCTTCCGATCTGCGGGACGCATTCGAGGGTGACTACACCGGTGACGACCCGATCCTGCTGGCGATCCAGTCGTTCGTCGGCGGCAAGTGGGATGGCATCACCGCCGTCGCGGACTTCATCCAGAGCCTCGTCAACGCGATCTTGCAGGCACTTCGCGGGGTCCCAGTGGTGGGCGGGTCGCTGGCCGAGATCGTCTCCGACGTCGGCAGCCTGAACACCACCGCAGTCACCGCGCATGAATCGGCGCAGAACGTCGGCACTCAGGTCAACTACGTGCAGCAGGTCATCGCGATCAAGGCGGGCGTGCCGATCTATGATGCCGGGCCGGACCCGACTGGCGTGGTGTCGATCCCGTGGTGGGCGCTGATGCTGCACTCGCACACGCTGTCGACGATCAGCATCTCGGGCACCATCACGGGCGGCTCGCACGCTCACGACGTCGGCGGCACCACCGGCAGCTCGTCGTCAACCAGTCCGGCGCACACGCATGCGGCCGGCTCCCTGAGCGCGACGAGCGCATCCTCGACACACTCGCACACCAACAGCCTGACCGGCAGCGGCTCGGTCGACAACATGACGGTGCCGCTGGTGTACGCGACCCCGACCTATGCACCGTGGGCGTCGGTGCGGTTTCCGTCACCCGCGGAGCGCACGCTGCTGACGTTCCTGGCACTCGGCTCGGGCACTCTCACGACCGTCAACGTCGATGTTTACAAGATGCAGCCTGACGGCTCGTCGACGTTCGTGTGGTCATCGCCGAACATCGCGTCGTCGATCGGCGCCGGGCTGAGTTGGGTACAGGTCGTCATGCCCGACCCGATCCTGCCCGACATCGGTGACGTGTATGAGGTGCAGTGGCGCACCACCGGCGGAGGTTCGGTCGGCATCGCCGGACCCAACCTGCCGTACGCGACGCCCATTTCAGGGTTCCGGCCGTACGCGCCCGGTTCGGGTCGCGACCCGTCGGTGACACCGGTGCCGTCGACGATCGCCACGGCGACCCGCGACGCCATGTACGTCGGGACGGTGCCGTTCGTGTCGATCGGCATCGACGTCGGACAGACCGAACTTCCGCGCTACTTCTACGACGACTTCAACCGTGCGACGCTCGGCATCCGGTGGGCAACCCGCGGCGAAGACGTCGCACTCGATGACGGGCGGCTCGTCAAGGACGGCTCCGGCAACGACGGCATCGCGATGTACGGACAGCAGTTGCTCACCGACAAGAACTCGATCGAAGCCGATCTTGATGTGTCGGCGTTCGGTTATGCGGGGCTTGGACTGTCGTGTACCTACGTCATGACTGGGGCGTGGCTGGCCGCCGACTCCGGTGGCTCATACATCCAGACGGGCACGTTCAGTTCCCGCACCACCCGCAAGACAATGTCGGGCGGCGACGGCCGATACCAGCTGACCTACGACCCCGCCGACAACACCTATCGGGCGTACAAGGACGGCGTGTTCCTCGACTCGTGGGTCGACTCGACGAACATCGTTCCGCACGGCAACGGCAACCGGTGGACCGGGCTGCTGGTCGGCGGCACGTTCGGAAACACCGGCGCGGCCGACAATTTCGTCGCCGCCGACGTCGAATAGGGCCCCACCCGCCAACCCCAAGTAGAAGGAGAACACCATGGCCGTCACTGCGAAGATGTACTCGAAGGGATTCGAGGCGGTATTCAACAAAGAGGTCGACCTCGACACCGACACCATCAAGGTGATGCTGTGCACGTCGAGCTACACCCCGAACCAGTCGACGCACAAGTACAAGTCGTCGGTGACGAACGAGGCGTCCGGCACCGGCTACACCGCGGGCGGCGCCACCCTCACCAGCAAGACAGTGGGAACATCGAGCCTCACGTTCACCTTCGACGCCGCCGACGTCACCTGGTCGTCGTCCACAATCACCGCACGCTACGCCGTGTTCTACGTCAGCACCGGCAGCGACGCAACATCAACCCTGCTGTGCTACTGGGACTTCGGGCAAGACGAAGTGTCGTCGTCCGGCAACTTCACACTGACCATCTCCGGGTCCGGCATCTTCACCATCACCGCATCCTGATCGGAGCATCCTCGTGTACTTCTCGACGATCGAGAAAGACCCGAATGCCAAGCTGGACTACGGCATCAACTGGTCAGACTGGCTGAGACCCGGTGACACCATCACCGCCTCCACCTGGACCGTGACCGGGCCCGACGCCGCACTCGTGAACTCTGATCCCGGGTTCACCACCACTGAAGCCACCGTGTGGCTGGCCGGCGGCACCCTCGGCAAGACCTACGACGCGGTCAACCACATCACCACCGCGCAGGGACGCGAAGACGATCGCACCCTGAAAGTCCGGATCGAACAGCGATGACGCGGGTCCTTCCCGAGCGGCGCGTCACCACCGCCACCATCCAACGGCTTCGGGTCTCAGTACCCCCGGAGTCGCGCACTTTCCGGGTGGCCGCGGACGGACGTCGCTGCGTGGTGCCCGGGGAGGACCGCGTATCCACCATTGCGTGGGAGGATCGCGGGCCTGCATCCTCGCAAACGGCGGGCGCAGATGCCCCCACAGCGACCGCAACCGCAACCGCGATGGTCGGCGCGGTGATCACGACCCGCGGGGCGACCATCGTCGGTGTCGTCGCCACATCGACGGCGATCGGCCGCGTAGGTGCTATCTCGGTGAACGAGGAGATCCCCGGCCAAACAGCGCAAGCCACAGCGGCGACTCCGACGGGCGCGGTGTCGACGAGCCGCAACGTCACCCTCACCGGTGTCATCGCGTTGGCCACGGCGACCGCGGGGGCAGGCTTCGCGGGCGGTGAAGGGCACGTGTTCGTCGGGGGCGTGCTCGCCACCGTCACCTCCGCCGCCCCGGCTGGGATAGTTGCCACCGTCCGCAATACCGCGGTCACCGGAGTGCTCGCCGACTCGGTGGTGGCCGCGGCTGTCGGCGCCGTGTCGGCGATCCGCAACGCCACGGTCACCGCGGACCCGGCCGCTGCGGTCGCCGCCGCGTGGGCTGGTGTGGCCGAGCAGTCCATCAACGCCGCCATCACCGGCGTCCTGACGTCGGCGGCCGTGTCCGCCCCGTCGGGGGCGGTGTCGGCGATCCGCACCACCACCATCAGCGGCGTCGTCAGCGCTGCGAGCTCGGCCGCGCCAGCCGGGACAGTCGCGACGACGCGCACAGCTTCACCGGCCGGTTTCGTCGCATCATCGACCGGGCTCGCACCGAACGGTGTCGTTGTCACCGTCCGCGCCACCGCGATCTCAGGTGTCGTTGCCACGGCCGCCGCGAGCGCGCCCGCCGGAACCGTCATCACCTACCGCGAGTCGATCGCCTCGGCGACAACCGCCGGGGCGAGCTCGTTCGCGATCCCCGCATGGGCCACTCAGGCTGATGTCGTCATCATCGCCGGCGGTGGTGGTGGTGGATCAGGTGAGGGCTCGATGAATGGCGGCGGCAAGGGTGGCGGCGCCGCATCCTGGCAGACCGCAACATGGACCGTCACACCAGGCGGCACACTCTCGTACACCGTCGGCGCAGCCGGAGTCGGACAGGCCGTCACACGCGCCGTGGCGGGTGCCGCGGGCGGGAACTCGACAGCATCGCACGGCGCGAACTCGCTCACGTCGACCGGCGGCAGCGGCGGGGCGGGCGGCACGTCAGGTGGCTCGACCGACGGTGCGGCACCCGGCAACACGACATTCGGCGGGACCACGCACACCGGCGGCGCGGCGGGCGTGCAGTCCGGCACCGCGGGGTCGGGTGGTTCCGCACCAGGCAGCGGTGCGGTCGGCGGCTCACCCGGCGCGGGCGGCGCGGGCGGCGCGGGCGGCATCTTCTCGGCATGGCAGAAGGGCGCCAACGGCGGCGTCGGCCGCGTGTGGGTTCGGTTCCGGTCGTACTGACGCTAAACATGTTGCACCACAACATGATTCGTGTCAGACTGTGTTCACAAGTTCAGAGCGGGTGAGAGTCAGGAACAGACACCAACTCCCACGCCCCGGCCCCGCCAGGAGCCCGCGCGAGGGGATTTGAGCGAAGATACATTGAGACTCCGATCGCAGAGGCCCATGATGCGACACCCGCTCTGAACCTGGACAACCACGAAGACCCCCGATCCTCCACGCGAGGGTCGGGGGTCTTTTCGTCGTTCGGTCAGTCGTTGAGGCCGAGCTCGGCGACCAGCTTGTCGAACGACATGGTCGGCTCGTCGCGAGACTCGTACACGGCGAGGCGGTCGCGGAGATCCTCGATCTCCTCGATCAGCCCCTCGTATCGTTCGGGGGATAGCACGATGGCGGCCGGCTTGCCGTGGTTGGCGATGGTCACCGGTTCGTCGGCGGCATCACGGACAACCTCGGAAAGCTTGGCCTTGGCCTCGCGGATGGAATAGCTCATCGGTTGTAGACCTCCTTCCGGTGGCCGATGCGGACGACCACGATGATGAGTTCGCCATCGTCAATGGTGTAGACGATGCGGTAGTTGCCGACGCGAATCCGGTAGCTGTCGGTCGTGCCCGACAGCTTGGTCACGCCGTGTGGGCGAGGGTCTGCGGGGAGCGCATCGACCGCGGTGCGGATACGCTTCTGCTCCACGCGGGGCAGCTTCATCAGCGACTTCGCCGCGCTGCTCGTGATCCGGAGTTCGTAACCGCTCATGTAAGTAGTCTACCAATGTGGTCCACAATCCGCAACAGATTGTGGACCACAATTGTGGACTATGTCGGCGAGTGGAACCCCTATCCGGGGCGGTGCGTCCAAGGTGCATGATCCTCGACACCCTCGCGCTCACCGTCGTCGCCGCCGCCCTCGTCTGGCTACTCGACCGGCAGCCCTGACCGTCACGGCTCCCAGCCGTCGCCGAGCACCGCGGTCAGCCGGTCGGGGAGGTCGGGCGCCTCGCGGATCTGGCTGTACACGACGTCGTCGCATTCGACCGCCAACGCGATCAGGATAGGGTCAGGCGGCTCCCACTCACCGGCGACGTGGGAGGCCTCGGCCTGGTGACGGCGCATCAACGTCCGGACGTCGCGGGCAGCAGCGCGCAGGACGTCACGATCGGTCACCCGTCGCCGGCGCTACTCCGTGACCTCACCGGCTTCGTCGTTCTGACCCCAAATCGATGCGGCCTCTTGCAGAGTGTCGAACAGGAACAGCCGACCGTCTGGGCGTATCGCGATCGTCTCCGTGCTGGCCACTTGCAGACGTACCAGTGTTTCGACATTCCGCCCGTCTAACTCGTGCTCGATCGAATAGATTCTCCCCGCGATCGCCGACACTTGTGTTCCGCTCGCGTACCGAATGATCGCTGTGTACTTGCCCAGGTCATTGCCGGACAACTCCCAGACCTTCTTCTCTTCCTTAGCCATGGCTGCAGCCTATGGCCCACCACCGACGAGTTACCGTCGATCGAGGGTGTGTTCGAGTTTGGTTGTGTCCAAACCGTGTCCACGCCGCATTGGCATCCCGACATGAGAAGCGCCCCTCACCTTGCTCGATTGCAGGTGAGGGGCGCTTCTTCTCGTTGTAGCCCCGACGGGATTCGAACCCGCGCTACCGCCTTGAGAGGGCGGCGTCCTAGGCCGCTAGACGACGGGGCCATGACTGTGCATTCGGATGAACGCGCTTATTCAGTTGACATCTCCGAGTATGGCCTCTGTTCGAGGTCGGTCACCCGAAAACTCGCTGGGGTACCAGGACTCGAACCTAGAATGGCGGTACCAGAAACCGCTGTGTTGCCAATTACACCATACCCCAAGGTTTCCCCTTCCCGACTGACCGGACCTACTCGCTGCCCGGTCGGAAAAGGACCGAGGAGAAGAGTACCGAGGGGTGCCCTCTGATCACAAATCGCCAGGTCAAACGACTAACTCGGCACGGTTTCGCGCGCCTGCGCCAGTCGCGCGAGGCTCTTGTCGCGACCGAGGAGTTCCATCGACTCGAACAGGGGTGGGCTCACCTGCGAACCCGTGACCGCCACCCGGACGGGGCCGAACGCCTTGCGGGGTTTGAGGCCCAGCGACTCCACCAGCGCGCTCTTGAGGGCCGCCTCGATCTCTGGCCCGGTCCAGCCCGGCAGATCGGTCAGTGACGCGATGGCGGCGTCGAGGGCCTCGCCGGCGTCGGCGCCCAGATTCTTGGCGGCCGACTTCTCGTCGATCACGAACTCCTCGTCGGTGACATAGAGGAACGACATGAGCGGCCATGCCTCCGCGAGCACCTGGATACGTGTCTGCACCATCTCGGCCAGTGCGGTGAACGACGCGTCGTCGACCGAATCCATGGGCCGCCCCTGCCGCACCAGGAACTCCTTCAGGCGCGCGGCGAAATCGCCCAGGTCCAATCGCCGGATGTGTTCGGCGTTGATCGCGTCGGCCTTCTTCTGGTCGAAGCGTGCCGGGTTCGAATTGACCTGACGCACATCGAAGGCGGCGATCATCTCGTCGAGGGAGAAGACGTCGGTCTCGTGTGAGTAGCCCCAGCCGAGCAGCGCCAGGTAGTTGAGCAACCCCTCCGGGATGAATCCGCGATCGCGGTGGTGGAACAGGTTCGACTCGGGATCTCGTTTGGAGAGCTTCTTGTTCCCCTCCCCCATCACGAACGGGAGATGCCCGAAGTCGGGGACGCGCTCGGCGACCCCGAGGCGGATCAGCGCGTCGTAGAGGGCGATCTGGCGCGGCGTGGAGGAGAAGAGATCCTCGCCGCGCAGCACGTGCGTGATCTTCATCATCGCGTCGTCGACCGGATTGACCAACGTGTACAGCGGTTCCCCGCTGGCCCGAGTGAGCGCGAAGTCGGGAACGGTACCCGCCTTGATGGTGGTGGTACCACGGACCAGATCGTCCCAGGTGATGTCGTGATCCGGCATGCGAAGGCGGACAACAGGTTTACGCCCCTCGGCGGCGAACCCGGCGCGCTGCTCGTCGGTCAGGTTCCGGTCGAAGTTGTCGTAGCCGAGCTTGGGATCACGCCCGGCCGCCCGATGCCGTGCCTCGACCTCGTCGGGGGTGGAGTAGGCCTCGTAGGCCTCACCCGCGGCCAGCAGGCGCGCCACGACGTCGAGATGGATGTCGCGTCGCTCCGACTGCCGGTACGGGCCGTACGGTCCACCGACCTCGGGTCCCTCGTCCCAGTCGAGCCCCAGCCACCGCAGCGCATCGAGGATCGCCGCATACGAGTCCTCACTGTCCCGCGCGGCGTCGGTGTCCTCGATCCGGAAGACGAAGGTCCCCTTGTCGTGCCGGGCCTGGGCGAAGTTGAACAGCGCCGTACGCGCGAGACCGACGTGGGGCGTTCCGGTCGGAGACGGACAGAATCGGACGCGGACAGCGGTGTCACTCATGGAGGTCAGCGTATCGAATCGACCGCCGACCTCATGTCTCAGACCTGTCCGGCGAGGAAGTCCAGCAGCAGCCGGTTCACCTCGGCGGGCTGCTCGAGGTAACCGAAGTGTCCGGCCTTCGCGACTTCCTCGTAGCGCGCCCCCGGAATCGCATCCGCGACCTCGCGGGCCAGCTTCGGCGGCAACGTGCGGTCATCGGCGAATCCGATCACCATCGACGGACGAGTGATGCCGCGGTAGGCGGTCAGCCGCTCGGCCTCGCCATCGTGCAACTCGAGCTGCGCGCGCACACCCGGCGTGACCGTCTGCGGAGAGAAACCGATGACATCGAGCCAGTCCTTGGCCGTCCGGTCGTCGTCAAGAGTGTGTGGCGACAGGTTCAGATGGGCGGTGATCGCCGCCTCGTATTCCGGCGGGAGGGTGATCTTCTGGTCGTAGAGAGCCCGTTCGCCGGTCGAGATGGCCTGCTGCAGAGGCGTGTTGCGGCCGTACGTGGCGATCATGACCGCCGCCCGGACCAGATCCGGGCGGGCGAGCGTCAGTTCCTGGGTGATCCGTGCGCCCAGCGAGGTACCCACCACCAGGGCCGGTCCCCCACCAAGATGTTCGATGAGTGCCGCGGTGTCGGCCACCATGTCGTCGTGGGTGAATCCGTCCGCACACTCCGACGACGGCGCGATGCCGCGATTGTCGAAGGTCACCACCCGGTAGCCGGCCTTGGCCAGGGCGGGCTGCTGATGGGCGTGCCACACCCTGCCCGGGCTGCCCGTGCCCATCACCATCACGACCAGCGGACCGACACCGACCTCGTCGTACGCGATGTCGATTCCGTTGACCTGCGCGATCTTCGGCCCCCGCGCCGCACTCACGGCTTGTCCACCACCGGATTGGACAGCGTGCCGAGACCCTCGACGGTCACCGACACACGTTGACCAGCCACCATCGGCCCGATGCCCTCGGGGGTGCCGGTGAGGATCACGTCGCCCGGCAACAATGTCATCACGCGAGAGATCCACTCCACGATCTCGCCGATGTCATGCAGCATCAGTGACGTCCTGGAGCGCTGTTTGATCTCCCCGTCGAGCTCGGTCACCAGTTCCACATCGGCGGGGTCGAATTCGGTCTCGATCCACGGACCCAGCGGACAGAACGTGTCGTAACCCTTGCCGCGCGTCCACTGACCGTCGGCCTTCTGCTGGTCGCGGGCGGTCACATCGTTGGCGACGGTGTACCCGAGGATCACGTCCTTGGCCTTTGCTGCGCTGACGTCCTTGCACGGTCGGCCGATCACCACGGCCAGCTCCCCTTCGAAATCGACCCGCTCCGAGCTCGGCGGACGCACGATCGGAACCTCGGGTCCGATGATCGACGTGTTCGGCTTCAGGAAGATGACCGGTTCGGCAGGTGCCTCACCACCCATCTCGGCGGCATGGGCCGCGTAGTTCTTCCCGATGCAGATCACCTTGGACGCGAGGATCGGCGCGAGCAGCCGGACGTCGGCGAGTGCCCACGACCGTCCGGTGAAGGTCGGTGTGCCGAACGGATGTTCCGCGATCTCCCGTGCCCGAGTGCCGTCTTCGGCTTCTTCGATGGCCACAAACGCAACCCCGTCCGGGCTGGCAACTCGTCCTAAACGCATGGCACGACGATATCGCACCAGGGATTCCCAAACCTCGGGACACCGGTTGGACGGATCCGGCAGACGTTCTAGAATATGGACAATCAATCCCATTGTATGAGACGAGGTGAACACTGTGCCTGTCACCGACGGCATCGGACAACGGCTCCTGCCCGCACCGGACGCGATGACTCCGCGCCGCCGATGGATCATGTTGTGCTGCGCCCTCGTGGCTGCCATGACCACCACCTGTGCGGTCAGCGGTGTGGCCTATCTCATCCCGGCACTGCACACGGACCACGGGTTGTCCCTGACCCAGGCGTCGGTGCTGGCCACCGTCCCGACGGTCGGCCTGATGCTGCTGATCATCCCGTGGGGCGCGTTGCTCGACCGGTTCGGTGAACGCCGCATCCTCACCGTCTCGTTGTGCATCACCTTGCTCGGCACGGGCGCCGCCGCCGCGGTATCGGCCGCGGACGCACCCTTCTGGGCGCTGGCCGTCGCACTGTTCATCGGCGGGTTGGGCGCGGGTGCCGCGAACGGCGCGAGCGGCCGGATCGTGGTCGGCTGGTTCCCCGTACGCCAGCGGGGGACCGCGATGGGCGTGCGCCAGATGGCCCAACCCCTGGGTATCGCGGTCTGCGCGCTGACCATGCCGTTCATCGCCGATCGTCATGGGGTCACCGCGGCCCTGCTCGTCCCGGCCACGGTCACCGCGCTCGGTCTGGTGGCGTGCGTCGTCGGCGTGATCGATCCCCCGCTCGTCAATCCCTCTGGCGCCCAGTCGAGTACACCGAGTGCTCCGGTTCGCTCCGACAACCCTTATCGGGCAAGCAGTTTCCTCGCTCGCGTACACGGTGTGAGTGTCCTGCTGGTGATTCCGCAGTCGATGCTGTGGACCTTCGTGCCCACCTGGCTGATCGTCGCGCACGCCTGGTCACCGACGACTGCGGGCCTGTTGGTGACCGTCACGCAGGTGATCGGCGCGCTCGGGCGGATCGTCGCGGGACGGGTCTCCGACGTCTGGGGGTCACGGATGCGGCCGATCCGGGTCATCGCACTCGCGGCGGCTGTGGCGATGGGAACGCTCGCCCTGACCGATTGGCTGCACAGTCCCGTGGCACCGATCGTGATGGCGATCGCGACGGTGGCCTCGGTCGCCGACAACGGGTTGGCCTTCACGGCGATCGCCGAGTTCGCCGGTCCCGGATGGAGTGGCCGTGGTCTGGCTGTCCAGAACACGGCGCAGTATCTGGCGACGGCCGCCACCACGCCCGTGCTCGGCGCCTTGATCGGTGCCGCCGGGTTCCCGATCGCCTTCGCGCTCACCGCATTGACCCCGCTCATCGCGGTGCCGTTGGTCCCCCGCGATCCCGGGGATGATTGACCACGCCGATGGCCGTGCACGCCTCGACGAGATGACGACGAACCCCGCCCGGATGATCCGGGCGGGGTTCGTTTTCGTCAGACCCGTTCTGTCAGACCCGATCTGTCAGACCCGCTCGCGGATGCGCCGGCCGATCTCGGAAGTGCTCAGCGTCTCCGAACCACGCTCGGCGACATCGTCGGCGACCGCCTTCTCCACACGTTCCGCGGCGTCGGTCTCGCCGAGATGGTCGAGCAGCAGCGCGGTGGACAGGATCGCCGCGGTGGGATCGGCCTTGCCCTGACCCGCGATGTCGGGAGCGCTGCCGTGGACGGGTTCGAACATCGACGGATTCGCCCCGGTCGCATCGATGTTGCCCGATGCCGCCAGACCGATACCACCCGTGACCGCGGCCGCGATGTCGGTGATGATGTCGCCGAACAGATTGTCGGTGACGATGACGTCGAACCGTCCCGGGTCGGTGACCAGGTAGATGGTGGCGGCGTCCACGTGGCAGTAGTCGGTGGTGACGTCGGGGTACTCGGCACCCACCTCGGCGACCGTGCGGCTCCACATCGACCCGGCGAAGGTCAGCACGTTGGTCTTGTGGACGAGGGTGAGCTTCTTGCGTCGCGCCCGCGCGCGATCAAACGCGTTGCGCACCACGCGCTCCACACCGAAGCGGGTGTTCACGCTCACCTCGGTCGCGACCTCGTGCGGCGTGCCGACCCGGATGGCCCCGCCGTTGCCGGTGTACGGACCCTCGGTGCCCTCACGGACCACCACGAAGTCGATGTCGGGGTCGCCGGCCAGCGGCGACGTGACGCCGGCCAACTTGCGCGACGGCCGGAGATTGACGTGATGGTCGAGCGCGAAGCGCATGGTCAGCAGCAACCCGCGTTCGAGCACACCCGAGGGCACCGACGGATCGCCGATCGCACCCAGCAGGATCGCGTCATGTTGGCGGAGCGACGCGAGGTCGTCCTCGGTCAGCAGTTCCCCGTTGCGGTGGTACCGACGGGCGCCGAGGTCGAACTCCGTGGTCGAGACATTCGGGACGACGGCCTCGAGAACTCCGAGCGCCTCCCCGATGACCTCGGGGCCGATGCCGTCGCCGGCGATGATGGCGAGCTTCATGACAGGTCCACCTGTTCGATCAGGGTCGCGCCGACGGCCTCACCGATGGAGGCGATGACGTCGTCACCGAGCTTGCCGCTGACGCGGAGCATCACGGTCGCGCCGCCACCCTCGGCATCCTGCGACAGACCGGCCGCCTTGATGTCGATGCCGGCATTGCCCAGCAGTGTGCCGATCTTGCCCAGCGAACCCGGCTGATCGGCGTAGCTGACCAGGAGGTTCTGCCCCTCGGCGCGGAGGTCGAAGTTGCGACCGTTGATGTTGACGATCTTCTCGACGAGTCGGGGTTCGGTGAGGGTGCCCGCGACGTTGTGCACCGATCCGTCGGCGAACACGGCCTTCACGTCCACCACACTGCGGTGATTGGGGCTCTCCGGTGCAGTGGTCACCTCGCTCGTCACGCCACGATCGGCCGCGACGGCGGGGGCGTTCACAAAGGTGACGGGTTCGTCGAGGACGGCCGAGAACAGTCCACGAAGGGCCGACAGGCCGAGCACCTCGACATTGTTGGCGGCGAGCTCGCCCCGGACGTCGACGACGAGGGATGTCGGCGGCTCGTCACTGATCGCGCCGACCAGGACGCCGAGTTTGCGGGCGACCTCGAGCCACGGTGCGACCTCCTCGTCGACCGCGCCGCCGGTGATGTTGACCGCGTCCGGCACGAAGTGACCGGCGAGGGCGAGCCGCACGCTCTTCGCGACATCGGTTCCCGCCCGGTCCTGGGCCTCGCTGGTCGACGCACCGAGGTGCGGCGTCACGACCACCTGTGGGAGCTCGAACAGAGGCGAGTCGGTGCACGGCTCGGTGGCGTAGACGTCGAGCCCGGCTGCCCGGACATGACCCGCGTTGATCGAATCGGCCAGTGCCTGCTCGTCGATCAGCCCACCGCGCGCCGCGTTGACGATCACCACGCCCTGCTTGGTGCGGGCCAGCTGATCCTTGCCGATCAGGCCCAGGGTCTCCGGGGTCTTCGGGAGGTGCACCGTGATGAAGTCGGCACGCTCGAGCAGTTCGTCGAGAGTGACCAGTTCGATGCCGAGCTGCGCCGCGCGAGCCGGGGACACGTAGGGGTCGTAGGCGATGATGGATGTCTCGAAGGCCGCCAGTCGCGCCGCCACGAGCTGGCCGATCCGACCCAGTCCGACGACACCGACGGTCTTGTCGAAGATCTCGACACCGTTGAAGGACGACCGCTTCCAGGTGTGCTCGCGCAGGGTCGCGTCGGCGGCCGGGATCTGACGCGCCGCCGACATCAGCAGGGCGACGGCATGTTCGGCGGCGGTGTGGATGTTGGACGTCGGCGCGTTGACCACCATGACGCCACGCTGGGTCGCCGCGGGTACGTCGACATTGTCGAGGCCGACGCCGGCACGCGCGATGATCTTCAGCTTCGGGCCCGCCTCGAGCACCTCGGTGTCGACGGTCGTGGCCGACCGGACCAGGATGGCGTCGGCGTCGGCGACTGCCTCGAGCAGCTTGGGGCGATCCGGGCCGTCGACCCAGCGCACCTCGACGTCGTCTCCCAGGGCCTCGACGGTCGAGGGTGCCAGTTTGTCGGCGATCAGAACGACCGGACGGCCAGCTGAGGTCACAATATTCTCCATGGTCGGGGGCCAAGTAAATGGATTCGGAGGGCACCGCGACACGCTCCGGCGACCGCGACGACTTCCGCGAACAGCTTAGTGGTCGCCGGTTCCCCGGTTGACAGCCGGGCGGCACAGGTCAGCTCGGGCGGTGACGGGATGCAGGTAGATTGTGATCGGCATTACGGATAGGTTGCAAACCGACCCCGGGACGATTCCGCGCACCGCACGGCGCGGCAACCGACCGGTACGGTGTGCTTGGCCCCGAGTCAGGACGCTCGGGGCCGAAGAGTCCTGTGCGTCGACGAGTGGAGTTTGGATGATGAGGAAGCTGACAGCACTGTTGGCGGTTCTGGCTGCAACCGTGCTGGCCGGCTGGGGGGCGGGCTCCGTAGACGCTGCACCGGCGAAGATCTACATCGGTGGCGGCTCCGGGATTCTGGTGCTCAAGGGCGGCAACTCGGCCGCGGCGTGCACCCTGACCACCATCGGTAAGTCCAACACCGGCAAGCTGATCGGGATCACCGCCGGACACTGCGGCAAGCCCGGCCAGAAGGTCTACTCCGAGACGTTCCAGAACCGGGGTCAGGCCGGCACCATCACCTACTCGGCGAGCGACCTCGACATCGCCGTCATCGAGTTCAACCCGGCGAAGGTCGTTCCGTTGCGCACGGTCCGCGGCGTCACCATCCGCTCGGTCGACACCCGCCCGCTGGCCTTCCCGACCGTGGCCTGCAAGGAGGGCCGGACCACCGGCAACACCTGCGGGATCAGCTGGTTCTCGGACGGCAACGCCCACTTCAGTCAGCTCTGCGTGATCGAGGGCGACTCGGGTAGCCCGGTCGTCGTGGGAGACCGCCTCGTCGGCATGGTCAACGCCTACTACTTCCTCGCGTGCCTCGGCCCGGAGACCGGTACCAACATCGCGCCGGTGCTCAAGCGCGTCGGCTCGCTGCCGCAGTACGGCGGGTTCCGCCCGATCTGATCGGTATGAGCTGAACGAGGCCCCGGGACATCGGTCCCGGGGCCTCGTTCGTCATCGTCGACCGACGCCACGGAAGCCCGGATCTACGCGTTGACATCGGACGATCGGTGGCGTGAGCGGGCTTCGTTCAGCTGCTGCGGACAAAGCTGTAGCCGTCGTCGCCACGGCGACAACGGCTACAGCGTGTTCGGTGAGAGGCGCTTACGCAGTCTCGGTGATGGGGCGATCCACCCAGCTCATCAGGTCGCGCAGCTTCTTGCCGGTGACCTCGATCGGGTGCTCGGCGTTCTTCTTGCGCAGATCCTCGAGTTCCTTGTTGCCGCCCTCGACGTTGGCGACGAGACGCTTGACGAAGGTGCCGTCCTGGATGTCACGGAGGATGCCGCGCATGCGCTCCTTGGTGTCGGAGTCGATGACACGCGGGCCGGACAGGTAGCCGCCGAACTCCGCGGTGTCGCTGACCGAGTAGTTCATGCGCGCGATGCCGCCCTCGTACATCAGGTCGACGATGAGCTTGAGCTCGTGCAGCACCTCGAAGTAGGCCATCTCCGGGGCGTAACCGGCCTCGACCATGACCTCGAAGCCGGTCTTTACCAGTTCCTCGGTGCCACCGCAGAGCACTGCCTGCTCGCCGAAGAGGTCGGTCTCGGTCTCTTCCTTGAAGGTGGTCTTGATGATTCCCGCGCGACCGCCGCCGATGGCGCTGGCGTAGGACAGCGCCAGGGCCTGGCCCTCGCCCTTGGGGTCCTGGTCGATCGCGATCAGGCAGGGCACGCCCTTACCGTCCACGAACTGACGACGGACGAGGTGTCCGGGACCCTTCGGCGCCACCATGCCGACGGTGATGTTGGCGGCCGGCTTGATCAGGTCGAAGTGGATGTTGAGGCCGTGTCCGAAGAAGATGGCGTCGCCGTCCTTCAGGTTCGGCTCGATCTCGTCGGTGAAGATCTTGGCCTGGCTGGTGTCCGGCGCCAGGATCATGATGACGTCGGCCCACTCGGCGGCCTCGGCGGCCGAGAGCACCTTCAGGCCCTGCTCGGCGGCCTTCTCACGCGACTTGCTGCCCTCGCGCAGACCGACCGCGACGTCGACCCCGGAGTCGCGCAGCGACAGCGAGTGCGCATGTCCCTGGCTGCCGTAGCCGATCACCGCGACCTTGCGACCCTGGATGATCGACAGATCGGCGTCGTCGTCGTAGAACAGTTCGATCGCCACAGTTGGTTTCCCTTCGATTTCTGTTGTCCCTCAAAGGCTTCTGATGTCTTGAGGGCCGGTGTACTTCGTATGTGCGGCTTGCGCCGTGTGTCAGCGGTTGGCCGACATGCTCTTCGGGCCACGCCCCAGCGTGACCGCTCCCGACTGGGCGATCTCGCGGATACCGTACGGATCGAGCATCCGCAGCAGCGCCTCGAGCTTCTCGGCGGTACCCGTCGCCTCGACGGTCAACGACTCCGGGGAGACGTCGATCACCTTGGCGCGGAACAGGTTGACCACCTCGATGACCTCGGTGCGCACCGATGCGTCGGAGCGGACCTTGACCATCATCAATTCGCGGGACACCGAGTTCGCCGGATCCTGCTCGACGATCTTGATGACGTTGATCAGCTTGTTGAGCTGTTTGGTGACCTGCTCGAGGGGGAAGTCGTCGACGGCGACCATGATCGTCATCCGCGAGATGCCCTTCAGCTCGGTGGGTCCGACCGCGAGGGATTCGATGTTGAACCCACGACGGGAGAAGAGGCCGGAGATGCGGGCGAGCACGCCCGGCCGGTCCTCGACCAGAACACTGAGGGTGTGGGTGGTGCTCACTTGTCGTCCTTTCGTGCGGACCCCGACGGGAACGCCTTGTCCGGGCGTCCCATCGCCTCGTGGATGTCCACCGGATCCGACGCCGACTCGTCGTCGTCGAACAGGGGGCGGATGTCACGGGCGGCCATGATCTCGTCGTTGCCGGTGCCGGCCGCGACCATCGGCCACACCTGCGCGTCGGCGCCGACGATGAAGTCGACGACCACCGGGCGATCGTTGATCGCGCGGGCCTTGGCGATGACCTCGTCGACGTCTTCCTCACGCTCGACGCGGAATGCCGCGCATCCCAACGCTTCTGCGAGCTTGACGAAGTCCGGGATCCTCCGCGAGTGCGTGGCCAGGTCGGTGCTGGAGTAACGCTGGTCGTAGAACAGCGTCTGCCACTGACGCACCATCCCCAGGTTGCCGTTGTTGATCAGCGCGACCTTGATCGGGATGCCCTCGATCGCGCAGGTCGCCAACTCCTGATTGGTCATCTGGAAGCAACCATCACCGTCGATGGCCCAGACCTCGGTCTCCGGCGAGGCCATCTTGGCACCCATCGCGGCCGGGACGGCGTAGCCCATGGTGCCGAGACCGCCCGAGTTGAGCCACGTCCGGGGCTTCTCGTACGAGATGAACTGAGCGGCCCACATCTGGTGCTGACCGACACCCGCGCAGTACACGGCATCCGGTCCGGCGGCCTTGCCGATGGCCGAGATGACGAACTCCGGCGACATGGAACCGTCGGCGGGGCGGTCGTAGCTCAGCGGGTAGGTACGACGGATACCGTCGAGGTAGCGCCACCATTCCGACAGGTCCGGCGCAGCGGTGGTGGTCGCACGCTCGTTGCGGATCGTCTCGATCAGATCGGTGATGACCGCCTTGCAGTCACCGACGATCGGCACGTCGGCGTGGCGGTTCTTGCCGATCTCCGCTGGGTCGATGTCCGCGTGGATGACCTTGGCGTTCTGCGCGAACGACGACAGCTGGCCGGTGACGCGGTCGTCGAAACGTGCGCCCAGTGTGACCAGCAGATCGCTGCGCTGCAGCGCCGCGACCGCCGCGACGGTCCCGTGCATACCGGGCATGCCCAGATGCTGCTGATGACTGTCGGGGAAGGCCCCGCGTGCCATCAGGGTGGTGACCACCGGGAGTCCGGTCAGTTCGGCGAGTTCCATCAGCTCGGCCGACGCGTTCGCCTTGATGACGCCACCGCCGACGTACAGCACCGGAGCCTTGGCCGCCTCGATCAGACGGGCCGCCTCCCGGACCTGCTTGCCGTGCGGCTTGGTCACCGGCCGGTACCCCGGCAGATCGATCTGCGGCGGCCACGAGAACGTGGTCTGCGCCTGCAGCACATCCTTCGGGATGTCGACGAGAACCGCACCCGGACGGCCGCTTTCCGCGATGTGGAACGCCTCGGCGATCACGCGCGGGATGTCGGCGGGGTCGCTCACCAAGAAGTTGTGCTTGGTCACCGGAATCGTGATGCCGGAGATGTCGGCCTCCTGGAAGGCGTCGGTGCCGATGAGGGACCGACCGACCTGTCCGGTGATCGCGACGACGGGAACGGAGTCCATCTGGGCGTCGGCGAGAGGGGTGACCAGGTTGGTGGCACCCGGACCCGATGTGGCCATGCAGACACCGGCGTGACCGGCGATCTGGGCGTAGCCGGTGGCGGCGTGACCCGCACCCTGCTCGTGGCGCACGAGGACGTGGCGGACCTTCTGGGAGTCGAGCAGCGGGTCATAGACCGGGAGGATGCATCCGCCGGGGATACCGAAGACGACCTCTACACCGAGTTCCTCGAGAGAACGGACCACCGACTGCGCGCCGCTGACGCGCTCGGGCGCGACGGTGTGCTGGCCTACGGCCCGCAGATTCCCGCCGGCGGGTGACTGTTGACGCGTCGCGTCGGTCGGGTCCGGGGAACCATTCGCTGGGCTCCCGGCGGCTCGTGCTGTTGGTGCGCTCACTGCACGTTCCTCATCTTCTTCGATTTCGGATTGTTGACAAGAAAAAACCCCCGACAGCTGGGCTGTTCGAGGGTGGCGCGTCGATGCTGGAGGTCTACGAAGTGACCGGTCAGGCGACGACGCGCCGGCCGATTACTACGAGGTTCTGATCCTGCATCACGCCTTCACGGTAGGACCGCCGCACGTCAAGAGTCAAACCGCACCTATTCGCGTCCCACATGCTGAGAAAGCACAGGTGGATCGGCGAGATCGGCGTGTTCCGCGGGATGAGACAATGGGACTGTGTCAACGCCATCCCCCGCCTCCCCCGATTCCACGCCGGCGCTCGAGCTCCCGCAGGTGTTCCGCATCCAGCGGATCGCCTATTTCGCAGTCCCGATGATGTTCATCGTGACGGTGATCCTCGCCGGCGCCTCACTGGTCTGGCTGGGGTGGACCCTGGTCCTGCCCATTGTGCTCGCTTGGTGGATCGTGCGGATCCGGACGGTCGTCACCGAGGACGGACTGCGCGCGGTCCATACCTTCGGTACCCGCGAGATCGCGTGGGACGAGGTCGACGGGGTGCAGTTCCCGCGCTGGGGATCAGTCCGTGCGGTGCTCGTCAACGGTGCGCGTGTGCGCCTCCCGGCCATCACCTTCGCCGATCTGCCCCGGCTGTCGGCGGCCAGTCGCGGGAGAATTCCCGATCCGTACGAGACGTACGCCCGCAGCCACGAGAACACGTGATGAACTCTCGGTGACCAACGCCGCCCGGGGTCGTCCTCGCCGATCCCGGACAGGTCTGCGGGATTACTGTTCGGCGAATGATCGCACCTGTGTCCGCCCAGGAAATCGACGCCCAGATCACCGGCGGTTCGCTCGCTGAGGTGTCGGCCACGCTGACGGCCATGCCGCCGGCAGACATCGCAGACGTACTCGACCACCTCCCGCGCAAGCGTCGGGGTATCGCTTTTCGCCTCCTCGCCAAAAGCGCCGCGATAGGCGTCTTCGATGCCCTGAGCGCGCACTCCCAGAGCGAGCTGATAGCGGACCTGGGCACCGCGGACGTCGCCGAGGCATTCGACAACCTCGACCCCGACGACCGCGCCGAACTGCTGGACGAACTCCCCGCATCTGTCGCCCGCAGCCTGGTGCAGCAACTGTCGACCACGGAGCGCGAGATGACCGGAGTCATCCTGGGATATCCGAGACAATCGGTCGGACGTCGAATGAGTCCGGAGTATGTCCACGCGTATCCCGACGAGACGGTCTCCGATGCGCTCGATCGTGTCCGACTCCGGGGACATGACGCCGAGACCATCTACACGGTGCCCGTCATCGACCGTGCGCGCGGGTTACATGGGGTGGTCAGCTTGCGGGACCTACTCCTTGCCGACGCCCACACGTTGGTGGGCGCCATCGCGAAGACACCCATCTACGCCGGCGCGGACGACGATGCCGAGAGCACCGCGCAGCGCTGCGTCGATCGGGGCATTCTGGCCATGCCGGTCACCGACCGCGACAACCGACTGGTCGGAGTGTTGACCATCGACGACGCGGTCGAGGTGATCGAGCAGGCCCGCGACACCGACGAAGCTCGCGCGGGTGCACGCGAACCCCTCAAGCAGCCCTACCTGCTGTCGTCGATCATCGCGATCACCCGCGCGCGCATCGTCTGGCTGTTCGTCCTCGCTGTATCGGCGATACTCACGGTCAATGTGTTGGAGATCTTCGAGAGCACTCTCGACCAAATGGTCGCTCTCGCCCTGTTCATACCCCTGCTGACGGGCATCGGCGGCAACACCGGATCGCAGGCCGCCACCACCGTCACCCGCGCGCTCGCCGTGGACGACGTCGCTCCCCGAGACGTCCTCCGTGTCGCGGGCAAGGAGATGCGAGTGGGCGTCACGCTCGGCGCGATCCTCGGACTCGCCGGTTTCGCGGTCGCATCGACGGTCTACGACACCGACATCGGCACTGTGATCGGCACGACGATTCTTGCGATCTGCATCATGGCCGCCACCGTCGGCGGCATCATGCCGTTGATCGCCAAGTCCATCGGCGTGGATCCCGCAGTGTTCTCCACCCCGTTCATCTCCACCTTCTGCGACGCGACGGGGCTCATCATCTACTTCTCGATCGCCAAAGCCGTGCTGGGTATCTGAGTTTGTTCACGCAGATCACAGCGGAGTAGCCTCGTGCTCGCGCGGTGCCGACGCACCTGATCGGTGTCATCGGCGACCCAACGCTCATCCCCGGGCGAATAATCCACCCGGCGAACGACGTTGACAGCACAGCCCCCACCGCCACTCCGCCCCGCGGAGTCACTGATCTGATCGAGGTACATCGCGATGCCAGCCCTGAGGTCCCGAACCACCACCGTCGGACGCGAAGCCGCCGGCGCCCGATCGCTCTGGCGGGCGACCGGGATGACCGACGACGACTTCGGCAAGCCGATCGTGGCGATCGCGAACTCCTACACCCAGTTCGTGCCCGGCCACGTGCACCTCAAGGATGTCGGCGAGATCGTCGCCGATGCCGTCCGGGCTGCCGGTGGTGTGCCGCGCGAGTTCCACACGATCGCCGTCGACGACGGCATCGCGATGGGTCACGGCGGCATGCTGTACTCACTGCCGAGTCGCGAGATCATCGCCGACTCCGTCGAATACATGGTCAACGCCCACACCGCGGACGCCCTCGTCTGTATCTCCAACTGCGACAAGATCACTCCCGGCATGCTCAACGCCGCGATGCGCCTGAACATCCCCACGGTGTTCGTCTCCGGTGGCCCGATGGAGGCCGGCAAGGCGGTCGTGGTCGACGGCGTCGCGCACCCGTCGTCGGACCTGATCACCGCCATCTCCGCCTCGGCCAACAGCGAGGTCGACGAGGAAGGGCTCTCCGAGGTCGAACGCTCGGCCTGCCCGACCTGCGGCTCCTGTTCGGGCATGTTCACCGCCAACTCGATGAACTGTCTGACCGAGGCCCTGGGACTCGCGTTGCCCGGCAACGGTTCCACCCTGGCCACCCACGAGGCGCGCCACGCGTTGTTCGAGCGCGCCGGCCGCGTGGTCGTCGAGGCGGCCCAGCGCTGGTACCGCGACGACGACGCCTCCGTCCTGCCCCGCAACATCGCCACCCCGACCGCGTTCCGCAACGCCATGGCACTCGACGTCGCGATGGGCGGATCGACCAACACCGTCCTGCACATCCTGGCCGCCGCACAGGAAGGCGAGGTCGCCGACTTCGACCTGTCGGTGATCGACGAGATCAGCCGCAATGTGCCGTGCCTGTCGAAGGTGTCGCCCAACTCGGACTACCACATGGAGGACGTGCATCGCGCCGGTGGCATCCCCGCCATCCTCGGTGAGTTGCGTCGCGCCGGCCTCATCGACGTCACGACCTCGACCGTGCACAGCCCCACCCTGGCGCAGTTTCTCGACGACTGGGACATCCGCAGCGGCACCGCCATCGATGCGGCCGTCGAGCTGTTCCACGCCGCGCCGGGCGGCGTGCGCACCACCACCCCGTTCTCCACCGACAACCGGTGGAGTTCGCTGGACACCGACGCCGCCGGCGGTTGCATCCGCGACCTCGCCCACGCCTACACCGTCGAGGGCGGATTGTGCGTGCTGCGTGGCAACCTCGCCCCCGACGGCGCCGTGCTCAAGACCGCAGGCATCGACGAGGACCTGTGGCATTTCGAGGGCCCGGCACGCGTCGTCGAGAGCCAGGAAGACGCGGTGCAGGTCATCCTGTCCAAGACCATCCAGGCCGGCGAGGTCCTCGTCGTCCGGTACGAGGGTCCGGCCGGCGGTCCGGGCATGCAGGAGATGCTGCACCCGACCGCCTTCATGAAGGGCACCGGGATGGGCCGCAAGTGTGCGCTCATCACCGACGGCCGGTTCTCCGGTGGATCGTCGGGTCTCTCGGTGGGTCACATGTCACCGGAGGCCGCCTCGGGCGGTGCGATCGGTCTGGTCGAGGACGGGGACCCGATCCTCATCGACGTCAAGACCCGTCGCCTCGAGGTGCTCGTCGACGACGATGTGCTGGCCGAACGTCGCGCCAAGATGGAGGCCTCCGAGCGGCCGTGGCAGCCCAAGGACCGTCAGCGTATGGTCACCACCGCGCTGCGCGCCTACGCGAAGCTGGCCACCTCCGCCGACCGTGGAGCCGTTCGGCAGGTCGACTGACGCCGCAGAGTCGGTCAGCCCGCCGGATTCCCCGGCGACTGGAACGGATCGGTGCCGTTGAACACCAGCCACACCGCGACCGCGGCACCGATCCCCACCAGTAGCAGCGCGAGCGAACCCCAGGACGGCCGTCGGGACCACCCACGCGGGGCATCGAGCGAGATCCGCCCCGGTCCGGTCAGGATGATCGCGGCGGCGCACATCACGAGGAGCAGTTCGTACTCGAGGCCGGCACCGTTGGGGTCTGCGGCGAAGAACCACACCCCACCCGCCAGCGTCGCCTTGTAGGCGGCTGCGACCAGCATCACACCCACCACCGCCGACGCGGCCAACGGGGTGAACAGCCCCACGACCAACATCAGTCCACCGAGGGTCTCGGACAATGCGCCGAGAATCGCGAGTGGTCGGGCGGCGTCTGCCTGGAACCCGATGGCCGGGTTGGGCGCGTTGACCAGCATGTCCTCGAATCCGGACAACCGCGGACCGTTCCACCACCCGAAGAGTTTCTGGGTTCCGTGGGCGATGGCGATGGCACCCACCGCACAACGCAGCAGGAGCAGCCCGATGTCGAGCGTGCCGCGCCGAGCCCGCCGCTGCGCGTCGGCGAGATCCTCTTCGACGGACCGGAGGCGATCATCCGCAGGGGGTGGGGTCTCGTACCGGTCGACGACGTCGGCGTCGGCGTACTCGTAGTCGGCGGCGCGGGTCGGCGGCAGCGCGGTGAAGTCGTCGGTCTGCAGATCCTCCGCGGGCGCGGGGGTGGCCGCGGCCGGTGACGCCGAGAAACGCCGGGTCGGAGCCTCGGCCCGGTCGATCTCGTCGTCGGAGTCGGCGACGGGTGCCGTCTCGGCCGGGGCGGCCGCGGGTGCGGGTGCGGGTGCGGCAGGCGCCGGCGCGGCGGAAGGCGGCGGCGCGGTGGTCCGTGCCGGGATCGCCTGGGTGTCCACCTCATCCGGGTCGATGTCGTCGAGGTCGTCGACACGCGACATCGACCGGCCACCACTTGCATGCCGTGCATAGAACGAGTCACGATCGTCGTCGGCGGCGACCCGGCGGCGGCGCATCGGCGCCGCCTCGCCCAGGTCGATCTCGCCGGTCGGCTCGTCGTACGGACTGGAACCGCTGCCTGCAGCCATGTCACGTTCGGTCACACGTCCGACTGTAGGCGCAGTTGCCGCCGGGTCGCTCGTGCAGCACGCGGTGAGTCGGAATCGATCACCTACTCTGGGTGGCATGCGCAAGGGGTGGCCGACGACAACGCCCAACCGGGAGCGGTTGGCACGGGGGAACCGGACACCGGGCTCGCGTCTGGGGATCGTGGCGGCCGTCCTCGCTGTGCTCGTCGTGCTCAATGGTTGCGCCGACTTCACCGACCAGGACCGCGCCAAGGATGCCGGCGCCTTCAGCGCCAACAACGAATCCGCGGCCAAGAAGGAACAGCCACGACCGTCTCCCACCGAGCCTCCGGTACCACCACCGCCCGGACCGTGCGTGGACCCGGACCCCGCCGTGATCGCGACCTGCCTGGCCTCCACCGCCGCGGTGATGCCCGGCGACGACCAGGGCGACGTCACGGTGGTCGCCGAGCGCACCACCGGCAGGATCCTCACCACCAAACGCTATGGACCACAACGTGTGCTGGCGACCGCACCGGTCGACAGCTCCGGCGACGGCGGGCTGATCGACTTCGCGTTCTCCCCCACCTACTCCCAGGACCGGTTGATCTACGCACTGATCACCACGCCGTCCGACAACCGGATCGTGCGACTCGCACCCGGCGACGTCCCGAAGCCGATCCTGGTGGGAATCCCCAAGGGCGCCACCGGGAACATGGGGGCGATGTTCTTCCGTACGCCGGGCGAACTGGTGGTGGCCACCGGTAATGCGGGCGACCCTGCCGCCGCCGCGAGTCCGTCGTCCCTGGCCGGCAAGATCATGGTCGTCACGTCGTTCCGGTCGGGCGCGAACCCGCCGCCGCGCATCCTGGCGTCCGGCCTCGGCTCCAACGTCTCGCTGTGCCCCAGCACCACCACGGGATCGTTGTACTTCGCCGAGCAGACACCGACCGAAGATCGTGTGCAGGTCCTCGAATCGTCCGGCCCCAAGGTCCTGTGGACATGGCCCGACCGGCCGCAGATCGCGGGCTGCGCGGTGACGTCCGGGGCGATCTTCGTCTCCACCACGCGAACCCAGCACATCGAGGCACTCACCGAGCCGACTCGCGAGAAGCCTGCCGTCACACCCCCGGTGGTGGTCTTGGAGAAGCGGTATGGCGCGCTGGGCCGAATGGTCGCCCTGGACAACGGGATTCTGCAGTTCGCCACGGTCAACAAGGAGTACGGCAAACCGGTCAGCACCGACGACCGCGTGGTGAAGTGGCTGCCGCCGTCGTCGTCCGAGGACCGGACCTGAACCGACCCGACCGTGTCGCACCCAGCGGGTTCCGCGTCACCTGAACGCTCGACGTTGACGAAGACGTGCACGCCGCGGCGGTGAGTCGGTTATCGTGCCTGCATCTCGCATCCGCGATCACCTCGTGCGAAAGGCGCGATCATGAATCGTCGCAGTCCCGTCATCGTCCTCGCGTTCATCATCTCCATCTGCTTCTCGTCCGGAGCGGCCGCGACCGCTGCACCCGATCCGTTCAGCTCACTCGACCTCGGATCGCTCGGCGGACCGACCACCCAGGGCTGCTCGGCCGCTTCCTACGACGGGGTCAGTCGCTACGGACCGCAGACCTTCTCGACGCAGCCGCCGACCGGCTCACAACTGGCCGGGTACCAACGGTTCGGACCGTCGATGAACAAGTACGAGTTCGACGAGACGTACTACGACGACATCAATTCGAACTGGTGGATCTACCCGCCGCAACAAGGCTATGTCCTCGACCGTGACGACAAGCCGATCAAACACAAGGCGACGCTGAGGGCCGGGACCCGCATGGATCGCTACGGCGGCGAGGGCGGCAACTTCCTCTCCGTCCCCGGCACGAAATACGCCGCGCGCTCGCTACCGCCGTCGAATCTCTCCGGCCCCCAAGGGCAGGAACAGTACTGCAACTACCACGTGTACGAGGTGATCAAGCCGCTCCCGGTGGACACCGGCCGGATCGCCCCGTGGTTCCAGCAGCGCGGCGGCGGGGTCCAGTACGAGGTGGTGCGGTCCTATCTCCCCGACTCCGCGTTTCCGCAGTGCGTGACGTTCATCAACCAGGACGGCACGTTGAGCGTCGGCTGGCTGAAGTGTGCGGGCTATCTGCGCCAGTCCTTTCCCGCCGTGAGCTGATGCCCGGAACGCCTGCGGGCCCGGACGGATCGGACGCCCTCCTCGACGAGAGGATGCGCACGCGGATCGGCGATCTGGCGAACCGGATCGGCGCCCTGCCGCAGGACCTGCCGGTGCTCGGCTCGGTGCGCGGCGACTCGACGCCCTACTGCCTTCGCGGTCCCGACGGATGGCACCTCACCGCACGCGAACGCGACCGCATCCTGTCCGACCGGAGCACCGCCGATCCTGACGAGTTCCTCCGCTGGGTGGCCGAATCGGTCTCGGAGCGCATGTCACGGCGATTGCACCCGCCGGGATCTCCCGACTTCAGCCGGGCGTCGTGGAAGGCGCAGTACGACATCCTCGCGTCGGTCGATCAGTCGTGGGCGGACACCTGGCTCGCGACGATGCGTTCCCGATTGGTCGCGGCGGGCGCCGACACGGACGTCCTCGCGATGCTTCCCGGCCCGGCGTGACGTCGAACCGTCACTGACAGGCGGCGATCACGAGCTCCTTCACCCGCGCCGGATCGGCCTGCCCGCGGGTCGCCTTCATGACGTCGCCGACGATCTTGCCGGCCGCCTGCACCTTCCCACCACGGATCTTCTCGGCGATATCGGGGTTGGCGGCGAGTGCCTCGTCGACGGCCTTCTGCAGGGCCGAGTCGTCGCGCACCACCTCGAGACCGCGGTCGGCGACGATCTGCGCGGGTTCACCCTCGCCGTCGAGGACCGCGACCGCGACCTGCTGGGCGAGTTTGGTGGTCAGCTTGCCCTCGTCGACGAGGCCGACGATGGCCGCGACCTGAGCCGGGGAGATCGGCAGCTCGGACAGCTCGACACTGCGCGAGTTGGCCTGCTGCGCCAGGAACGACACCCACCAGCCCCGTGCGGCCTCCGGACTCGCACCGGCATCCACGGTCTCGATGATGAGGTCCACGGCGCCCACGTTGACCAGGTCGCGCATCACCTCGTCGGAGACACCCCAGTCCTCCTGGATGCGCGCACGGCGCACCCATGGCATCTCCGGAAGGGTGGTCGCCAGCTCATCGATCCACGCTGAATCCGGTTGCACCGGAGGCAGATCCGGCTCCGGAAAATACCGGTAGTCCTCGGCGGTCTCCTTGCGGCGACCTGGCGAGGTCGACCCGTCTTCCTCATGGAAGTGGCGGGTCTCCTGCACGATCTCGCCGCCGGCCTCGAGGATCGCGGCCTGGCGACGCATCTCGTAGCGCACCGCGATCTCGACGCTCTTCAGCGAGTTCACGTTCTTCGTCTCGGTCCGGGTGCCGAACTCGGTCGCGTCCTTGCGCATCAACGAGACGTTGGCGTCGCAGCGCAGCGAACCCTGGTCCATCCGGACGTCGGAGACCCCGAGCGCCTTGAGCAGATCCCGCAGCGCCGTGACGTAGGCGCGCGCCACCTCCGGTGCACGCTCGCCGGCACCGACGATCGGCTTGGTCACGATCTCCACCAGCGGGACGCCTGCGCGGTTGTAGTCCAGCAACGAGTGACTCGCACCGTGGATACGACCCGAGCCGCCGATGTGCAGCGACTTGCCGGTGTCCTCCTCCATGTGGGCCCGCTCGATCTCCACCCGCCACGGCGTGCCGTCAGGCAGCAGCACCTCGAGATATCCGTCGAATGCGATCGGCTCGTCGTACTGGGAGATCTGATAGTTCTTCGGCTGGTCCGGATAGAAATAGTTCTTCCGGGCGAACACGCTGGACGGACGGATCGAGCAGTTCAGCGCCAGCCCGATCCGGATCGCCGACTCGATCGCCTTCCCGTTGACCACCGGCAACGATCCCGGCAGTCCGATGCAGACCGGACACACCTGGGTGTTCGGGTCGGCACCGAACGCGGTCGGGCATCCGCAGAACATCTTTGTCTCGGTGCCGAGCTCGACGTGGACCTCGAGACCCATGACCGGATCGAAATCCGCGATGACCTGGTCGTAGTCGAGCAGTTCGGTGGCAGCGGCAGTCATGTCAGCCATCTTATTGCTCCACGGTTTCACCGGCCGCACGGGCCGGTGGACCCGGCCCCGGAAACCCGGGTCGGCGTCAGGGTGAACCCCGATGCCCGAGGGCACCGGGCTGCGTAGCGTCGATGGTGTGAGAAAGGATCACCGATGACCACAACCACTCCCGCGACCACCCGACTGATGCGCTCCCGCGATGACGCCTGGCTCGGTGGCGTCTGCGGCGGTATCGCCACCCGATTCGGCTGGGACGCCACTCTCATCCGCGTGCTCTTCGTGGCGTCGATCCTGTTGCCCGGCCCCCAGGTACTTCTGTATCTGGTGCTCTGGCTGGTCATCCCGCGTGAACCGGTCGCGCAGCCCCCGGTGACCTATCCGGCGACATATCCGCCCGGCACGATCTGACTCAACCGAAGATGACCCGGATCTCCTGATACTGCTCCGAGGGGACCTGCTTCGGATTCGCGAGAGCCTGGTCGAACGTCGTCCGCACGATGTCCGTGCCACGCAGGGCCACCATCTTGCCCCAGTCCTTGTCGGCGACGACATCGGAGATGGCCATGCCGAACCGGGTGGCGAGCACCCGATCGAAGGCGGTGGGCACGCCGCCACGCTGGATGTGGCCGAGGACGGTGGACCGGGTCTCGATGCCGGTGCGGTCCTGGATCAGCGGCGCGAGAACCTCACCGATGCCGCCGAGCCGCGGGCGGTTGAATCCGTCCAGTCCCTTGTCCGAGTAGGCCTGCTCCATGTCGGGGAGCTTGAAGCCCTCGGCGACGACCACCATCGGGGAACGGCCGCGACTCTTGACGCTCGTGACCCAGGCACAGATCTGATTGAGGCTCTCGGGCTGCTCCGGGATCAGGATTGCGTGCGCGCCACCGGCGATCCCCGAATGCAGTGCGATCCAACCGGCGTGGCGCCCCATCACCTCGAGCACCATGCATCGTCGGTGCGAGTTCCCGGTGGTGCGCAGCCGGTCGATCGCCTCGGTCGCGATCTCCACCGCCGTGTTGAAACCGAACGTGTAGTCCGTGGCATCGATGTCGTTGTCGATGGTCTTGGGCACGCCGACGATGTTGATGCCATCCTCGAACAGGCGCTTGGATGCCGACGCGGTGCCCTCGCCGCCGATCGCGATGACACCGTCGATACCGAGGTTCTTGAGCACCTTCTTGATGTTCTCCGGGCCGCCGTCGGGCTCCTGGTACGGCCCGAACCGACTGGTCCCGAGAATGGTTCCGCCCTCGTGCGACAGGCCGCGCACCGTCGTGCGGTTCAGCTCCATGATGTCGCCGTATACGAGGCCGTACCAGCCGTCTTTGAAGCCGACGAACTCATGCCCGTAGACGGTTTCACCTTTGAGCACCGCCCCGCGGATCACCGCGTTCAAACCGGGGCAATCGCCTCCGCTGGTGAGAATGCCGAACCTCTTGGCCATTGCCGTGGGACCTCCCTGCCGAGCGACCGTGACGCGTACGCCACTCAATCTAGTGGGCGCGACGATCATCTGCCGGATTGTCGCCGCATCAGCGGACCGTCGCGGCGATACCAGTTCTGGCCCTACTTGAGACCGTTCTCGTACGCGAAGACCACCGCCTGCGCCCGATCGCGCAGACCGAGTTTTCCCAGAACGCTGCTGACGTGCGTCTTGACCGTCTGCTCGGAGACGAACAGCTCGGTCGCGATCTCGGAGTTCGACTTGCCGTCGGCCACCAGATCGAGGACCTCGCGTTCCCGGGGTGTGAGCACATCCACCGCAGACGTCCGCGGTGCCCGGGCGCGCCGCGACGTCACCTCGGCGATGAGCCGCCGGGTGATCGACGGCGCCAGCAACGCCTCGCCCGCGGCGACCACGCGCACGGCGCGCACCAGCTCGTCGGCCGGCGCGTCCTTCAGCAGGAATCCGGAGGCGCCGATCCGCAGCGCCTCGTACACGTAGTCGTCGATGTCGAAGGTGGTCAGCATCAGCACCCTGGTCGCCGCGTCGCCTGTGCCCGACGCCGCACGCAGGATCTCATCGGCCGCCCGGAGACCGTCCTTGCGTGGCATCCGCACGTCCATGAGGACCACGTCCGGGCGTACGCGCGCACAGAGTTCCACCGCCGCGACGCCATCCGCGGCATCGCCGAGCACCGAGATGTCGGATTGGGCACCGAGCAGCGCCGAGAATCCCTGACGCACCATCGCCTGGTCGTCGACGACGACCACCGTCACAGCCACGGGCCGAGCCTAACCGCCGGCGCGGGCGCCCGAATCGGCGGCGGCCGGGTCTGTCGTGACGGTGGGGTCTGTCGCGACGGTGGGGTCTGTCGTGACGGTGGCGGCGTGCCCCTGCCGGGGAATGAGCGCACGGACGACGAATCCACCGTCGGCAGTGGGGCCGGTGATCACCGTGCCCCCGACCGCGGCGGCCCGTTCGCGCATGCCCGGGATCCCGCTGCCCGGGCCGGCCATCTGTACGGGTTCAACCGTCGGCGCCGAGTTCCGGACCTCGACCTCGGTGCCCCCCTCGGCGTGGGGCGTGAGAGAGATCTCGATCTGCGCACCCGGTGCGTGCCGGGTCGCGTTGGCCAGGCTCTCCTGGACGATGCGGTAGATCACCAGACCCGATGCGTCGCCGATGGCCTGATGTGACACGGAGTCCGACAATCCGACGACGGCGCCGGTCATCCGCGTCTGCATCACCAGCGTGCCGATGTCGCCCAGACCTGGATTGGGTGCCGCCGCGACGTCACCGTCGGTCCGCAGCACACCGAGCATCTGCCGGACCTCATCGAGAGAGGCACGTGCCGACACCGCGATCGCCTCGAACTCGGCGGCGGCCTCCTCGCTCACGTCGTCGAGACGGTAGCGCGCGGTCTGCGCCATCACCACCACGACCGACATCCTGTGTGCCACAACATCGTGTAGATCGCGGGCGATGCGAGTGCGCTCCTGCAGGATCGCCTTCTGCGACTCGATGAGCTGAGTCTGCTCGGTGCTCTCGGCGAGCTGTCGACGCGACCGGAGGAGGAACCTCAGCAGGGCAACCACGACCGCGAGGAACGTCAGTCCGAACACCCACCCGCCACGCGCGTCGGCGGGTGCGGCGATCGCCAGGACGATCGAGGTGCTGACCCACACCACCGGAATCCAGCGGAGGCCGCACCGGAGGTAGGCGAAGAAGGTGAGAACCAGCAGCTCGATCAGGTGCGTGACCTGGATCGTCCACGGCCACCCGGGCACGGTCGGCACGATGATCCCGATCAGCTGTGCCGAGACGACCGAGATGGCCCAACCGATCACCGGGGCCGACCACGCCAACGCGATCGGGAACGCCGCGAACGCGGCTACCACCGGCAAGGCATACGTCGGCAGCACATGGGTCAGCGACAACGTCGGCCAGGCGATCGAATACATGATCGCGGCGACCGCGAGGAAGAACCAGTTGGCCCGCGACCGGAAGTAGCGCTGCACGGCAGGGTCCTGGGCGGCCGGCAGTTCGGTCACGCCACGGATCGCCGCAGAGCCGGCCGCGCCGGCCGCCGAGCGTATTCGTCGAAACATCTTCATCACCTCGACTACCCACCGTAGGTCGCCGGGCCCTCCCCCGTCGTCATACTTCCGGGGGATTCCGCACTCACCCCGCGGAGCCAGGTGAGTGCGAGAGGCCGACCCACGAGATGATCGACCCTTCACCATCTCGTGCGATGTGGTGTGGCGGTGCGGGTTCCTAGCGTCATCGTCATGAGACCTCAGCATCCATCCAGAAGGCACCGGACGGCCATGGCGATCGCGGCGTCACTGGTCGCGACCGCCACCACACTCAGCGTCGGATTCGGTGTGTCCACAGCACAATCGGGTGGACACACCGCGACGCCCGACGCGGTGGACGCATCCACCGAGGCCACCCCCGACGACCTCGCGACGCCCGCAGGCCGGGTGGTGTGGGAGCTCACCGGTCCCCACCCGGAGAGCGTATTCCATTCCCTGCCAAAGTCATTCAGCACCCAGCTCGGCTATCGACCGCGTCTGGCCGGCGGCTATCCGGTCGATCCGACCGGCGACTGCTCGTCGCCGATCGCGCTACCACGGCGATTCGACGATCTGTGCCGGACCCACGACTTCGGCTACGACGTGCTGAGATTCGCGTCCCGGGACGGCCACCCACTGGGCGGGTGGGCGCGGCTTCGCCTCGACCGGATGCTCATCCAGCGGATGCATGCCTCCTGCAGTTCGCCGATCTGCGACGCGGCCGCCGCGCTCGCCGAGGTGGGTCTGCGTGTGAACACCTGGCGGCAGTTCGACGGGGCACCGACTCCCGCCGAATCCCCCATCGAGATCGTCTCGTCCGGCGTCGGCCGCGGCTGGGCGGACCTGACCGGCCGACGATCGGGGGCGACCTCATGAGCATCGAGACCGCGCGGCCCGCCGGCGATCTGCGTCACCCCCGCAGAACCGGGTCGCCCCTCCCGCATCCGATCGTCTCGCTCGGAGCCGCCGTCGGGGCGGTGATCGGACTCTGGCCCAGCGGACTTCCCCGCGACGCCATGATCTCGGCGGCCGTGACCGCCGTGTGCACCGCAATCGCGACAGTCCTCGGGCTGGTCGTCGCACGCCGGCGGTCGGCGCGACCGCCGACACGAGTCGCGTCGGCCGCGGTCGCCGCCGGCATCGTCGTCTGCGCGGGCGTGCTGAGTCTGGCGTGGCAGAACGCGTTGCGCGGCGATCTCGGCGCTCCTGCCGTCGGGGCCGAGTGGTTCGCGGTTTCCGTTGTGCCCGCGTCGATCCTGTTCGCCGCGGTCGTCTACCTGCCACGCGTCACCGCACTGATCACGGCGACCGTCACCGCGACCCTGGCGGGCTACCTGCCCGCCGCTCAGGCCGACGGCGCACAGCCCGCGCCCCGCGCACCGGCAACGGTGATCTACAGCGGCGTCGAGGATGCGCCGCTCGCGCAACGCAGTCACGCCCTCGCGTCACGCTGGGTGTCCGCGGGCGGTCTCGACCGGCGCGCCGTGGTCATCGCCGTGCCGACCGGGTCCGGGTGGGTCGATGCGGGGGCGGTGTCCGGATTCGTCGATCGGTTCGACGGCGACGTCGCGGTCCTCGCACTGCAATACGGCGATCAGCCGTCCTGGCGGGCGTTTGTCGGCGATCGCTCCGCGGCTGGTCGCAGCGCCACCGCCGTACTCCGTGAGGTCATCGATCGCACCCGGGCGCGTCCCACCGGAGCGCGTCCGGAGATCATCGTCTACGGGCAGAGCCTCGGCGCGATCGGCGCGGAGGACGCCCGGGTGTGGGCAGCGATCCATCGCCCCGGCGCGGTCACCGAAACCCTGCTGACCGGTGTGCCCGGCGGATCCGTCGATGCCGGGCCGGGGCCCGGCTCGGTGCGCGTCATCCGCGCCAACGCATCCGATCCGGTACCCAGATGGTCGATCTCGGTCCTGTGGCGGCCTGTTCAGCAGCCGGCAGGCACCCTGATCACCGGTCGCCCGGTGCGACGTCCACCCTGGCTCCCGGTGGCCGGTTTCGTTCAGACCAGCGCCGACCTGCTGGTCTCCCTCGACGGTCCGGCCGGTGTGGGACACCGGTATGGACCCGAGCAGTCCTCACCACCTGCGCGATCCTGATCACCGGGCGGCCGCGACGCCTACCCGATCGGGCCGCGTGCAGCCTCGTAGGCGGCCCCCACCCGGTAGAGCCGGTCGTCGGCCAGCGCCGGTGCCATGATCTGCAGCCCGACCGGCATCCCGTCGTCGGCGGACAGTCCGGACGGCACCGACATCGCGCCGATCCCGGCCAGGTTCACCGGCAGGGTGCACAGGTCGAAGAGATACATCGCCAGCGGGTCGTCGACCTTCTCCCCCAACGCGAAAGCAGTCGTCGGCGTGGTCGGCGACACCAGGACGTCGACCTTCTCGAAGGCTGCGGTGAAATCCCGCGCGATGAGCGTACGCACCTTCTGCGCCTGACCGTAATAGGCGTCGTAATAGCCCGACGACAATGCGTAGGTACCGATCATGATGCGCCGCTTGACCTCCGGACCGAACCCCGCGTCCCGGGTCAGCGCCATGACCTCTTCGGCGCTGTGCGTCCCGTCATCGCCGACCCGCAATCCGTAGCGCATGGCGTCGAAGCGAGCGAGGTTCGAGGAGACCTCGGACGGCAGGATCAGGTAGTAGGCACCCAGCGCATAGGTGAAGTGCGGGCAGGACACCTCGACGACCTCGGCGCCTCGGTCGGTGAGCACCTGCAGCGCGGCCCGGAACGAGTCGAGCACGCCTGCTTGATAGCCCTCACCCTGCAATTCGGTGACGACACCGATTCGCACACCCGAGAGGTCTTGTTCCGCACCGAACTTCGCCGCCGCGACGACGTCGGGCACGGGCGCATCGATGGATGTGGAGTCCCGCTTGTCGTGTCCGGCGATCACCGAATGCAGCAGTGCGGTGTCGAGCACGGTGCGTCCGCAGGGCCCGCCCTGATCGAGTGAGGACGCACACGCGACGAGTCCGTAGCGCGACACCGTGCCGTAGGTGGGTTTCACACCGACCGTCGCGGTGACCGCGGCGGGCTGCCGGATCGACCCGCCCGTGTCGGTGCCGATGGCCAGCGGTGCCTGATAGGAGGCGAGCGCGGCGGCGCTACCGCCGCCCGAGCCGCCGGGGATCCTGGTGGTGTCCCAGGGATTGCGGGTCACCTGATACGCGGAGTTCTCGGTGGAACTGCCCATCGCGAACTCGTCCATGTTGGTCTTGCCGAGAATCGGGATCCCCGCGGCCCGCAGTCGCTCGGTGACCGCGGCGTCATAGGGTGGCACCCACCCCTCGAGGATCTTCGAACCACATGTCGTGGGCGCGTCGGTGGTGGTGAACACATCCTTCAGGGCGATCGGGACGCCGGCCAGGGCCGATGGCGACTCACCCGCGGCGATCGCGTCGTCGGCGGCCTTCGCAGCCACCAGCGCCTCGGCGCCACTGACGTGCAGGAACGCACCCAACTCGCTGTCGATCTCGGCGATCCGGTCCAGATGCGCCTGGGTGACCTCGACCGAGGAGAGCTCGCCGGCCCCGATCTTGCCCGCCAGCTCCGCCGCGGAGAGACCGGTGATCTCGTTCGTGCTACGCGTCGATGGGGTCACTGCTCTTCTCCCAGGATCTGTGGGACGGCGAATCGGTCCTGCTCGACGGCCGGGGCACCGGAGAGCGCCTCCTCGGTCGTCAGGCAGGGTGCGGGCACATCCGGCCGCAGGACGTTGGCGAGTTGGGCGGGGTGCGCCGTGCCGGGCACGTCGTCGGCGGCCACCTCGGCGACCTGGGCGACGTGGGCCAGGATCGAATCGAGCTGCTGCGCGTACTGATCGAGCTCCGTGTCGGTCAGCGCGAGCCGGGACAGTCGCGCCAGGTGCGCGACCTCCTCCCGGGAGATCGCCGACTCTGATCCGCTGGACATGCCGGGTCCTTTCGCCGTGTCGTGCGTGTGCCCCACCAGCCTATGGGAGCCGGGTACCGGCGATGCGACGGCGTCGCGATGTCCCGCAGCGGAGCCCCTCAGGACAACCAGCGGTGCAGTCGCGCGGTGATCCAGGGCAGCACCAGATAGACCATGAGCGGTGTGTTGATCAACGTCGCGATCAACGTCTTGAGCACCACCGGTACGCCGTCGAGATGACCGATCACCAGCAGGTTGATGGCCAGCGACAACGGGAAGAACCCCAGCCAGATGGTGATCGCCTGTTTCCAGCGCGGCGGCGGAGCGCCCTGGACCCTCACCGCATTTGTCAGGTGCTGCTGCGGCTCGAACCAGCCTTCGATACCGGAGAGCCGGTGCGTGGCGTACTCGACGGCGACACCTTCGCCGCGCGAGAGCCACGCCTTGCGCACCGGCGATGACACCCAGTCGTCCATCGACGCCTCGTCGGCGAAACGGTAGACGATGTAGTACTCGTCGTCGATCCGCGAGTTGCGCAGCCATCCGCCGCCGAGGAAGCCGGGGAACGTCCGGGCCAGTGCGATACCCGCATCGGTCCAGCCGACGAAGTCGTGTTCGCGTCCGGGCTCGATGCGGCGTGCCACGGATGCCGTGACCTGGGTCGAGCCATCGGGGTCCGCAAGCGGTTGATTCTCCTCGGCCATGGCCCCATGGTGACCCCGCCGACGACCCGGCGCACGGTCACCCCCGGGTGCGACGGCCTCGTCACGCGACGGTCACATCGGAATGAAACAATGGCCGACGTGTCCTACCTGCTGCGCGTGTACCTCGAGGATCGACCGGGCAGCCTCGGATTGCTCGCTGTCCAACTCGGCTCGGTCGGCGCCGACATCCTGTCGCTGGAGGTCGTGGAGCGGGGCGAGGGTTACGCGGTCGACGACCTGGTCGTCGACATCGCGCCCGGATCGCTACCGGACGGCCTGATCACCGCCGCCGAGAAGCTCAAAGGTGTGCGGGTGGACTCGATCCGGCCCTACGCGGGCGTGCTGGACACCCACCGAGAGCTCGAACTCGTCGATCAGGTGGCCACCACCGACCGGCACCGGCTGCAGGTACTGGTGGACAACACTCCGCGGGTCCTCCGGGTGTCGTGGGCGATGGTCATCACATCGGCGAGCGGCGGTGTGCTGCAACTCTTCGGGAGCTCGGGCGCTCCGGAGACCCCACTCACGCGAGCCGACTGGCTACCGCTCGAACGAGCCGCGCAACTCGACGGGTCCGCGGACTGGGTGCCCGAGGCCTGGCAGGACATGGACACCCGACTCGCCGCCGCGCCGCTCGGTGACGGCGAGAAGGCGATCCTCCTCGGTCGGATCGGCGGCCCCGATTTCCGCCCGTCCGAGGTCGCCCGACTGGGCTACCTCGCGGGAATCGTGAGCACGGTGGTCCGGGCAGAGAGCTGACGGCGAGATCAGTCGTCGTCGACGGCGCCGTCGTACTCCCCGGTCTCCAGCAGACGCTTGAAGGCGGCCTCGTCGAGGATCGGCACGCCGAGTTGTTCGGCCTTCGCCGCCTTGGTGCCGGGCGAGTCACCGACGACGACGAAGTCGGTCTTCTTCGACACCGAACCGGACGCCTTGCCGCCACGCTGGAGAATGGCCTCCTTCGCGCCGTCGCGAGAGAAGTCCTCCAGCGACCCGGTGACCACCAGGGTCTTGCCCTCGAGCGTCCGCGCGATGGACTCGTCGCGTTCGTCTTCCATGGAAACACCTGCCGCGCGCCACTTCTCGACGACCTCACGGTGCCAGTCGACGGTGAACCAATCGTTGATGCTCTGCGCGAGGGTCATGCCGAGGCCTTCGACACCGGCGAGATCCTCGATGGTCGCGTCCTCGATCGCCTGCAGGGAACCGAAATCCGTCGCCAGTGCGCGGGCCGCGGTCGGGCCGACGTGCCGGATCGAGAGGCCGACCAGGACCCGCCACAGCGCAACGTCTTTGGCGCCTTCCAGATTGGCGAGCAACCGCTTGCCGTTGGCCGACAACGCACCTGCCTTGGTGGTGAACAGGTCGGTCTCGGCCAGATCCTCCGCGGTCAGGGAGAACAGATCACCCTCGTTGCCGATCACGCCCGAGGTGAGGAGCGCGGTGGCGGCCTCGTACCCCAGAGCCTCGATGTCGAAGGAGCCGCGGCCGGCGAGGTGAAAGAGTCGCTCGCGGAGTTGCGCCGGGCACGATTCCGCGTTGGGACAACGGATGTCGGCATCACTGTCCTTCTCCGGGCGTAGCTCGGTGCCGCACTCCGGGCAACGGGTCGGCATCTCGAACTCGCGCTCGCTGCCGTCGCGGACGTCGACGACGGGTCCGAGGACCTCGGGGATCACATCGCCCGCCTTGCGGATGGTGACCGTGTCACCGATCAGGACGCCCTTGCGCCGGACCTCGGACTCGTTGTGCAGGGTCGCGCGCGCGACGGTCGAGCCGGCCACCAGCACCGGCTCCATGAACGCGAACGGGGTGACCCGGCCGGTACGTCCGACACCGACCTTGATGTCGAGGAGCTTGGTCGTGGCCTCCTGCGGCGGATACTTGTATGCGATCGCCCATCGCGGCGCGCGGGAGGTGGCGCCGAGACGTCGTTGCGCGGTGACGTCGTCGACCTTCACCACGATCCCGTCGATCTCGTGCTCGACGTCGTGCCGATGTTCACCCCAGTAGGCGATCTTGTCCAGGATCTGCCCGGTGCCCTCGACCTTGGTGGTGTGGTCCGAGACCGGCAGGCCCCATGCGCCGAGGGCGAGATACGCATCGTGCAGCGACGCCGGGCGCCACCCTTCGGTGTGGCCGATCCCGTGGCAGATCATGCGGAGCCGGCGGCGCGCGGTGATCTGCGGATTCTTCTGCCGCAGCGAGCCGGCGGCGGAGTTGCGCGGGTTGGCGAACGGGGCCTTGCCGTCGGCCACCAGCGATGCGTTGAGCGTCTCGAAATCCTCCACGCGGAAGAAGACCTCGCCGCGGACCTCGAGCACGGCCGGGATCGGGTAGTCGTCGGTGGCGGTCAACCGCTGCGGGACGTCCTCGATGGTGCGCGCGTTGAGGGTGACGTCCTCGCCCGTACGGCCGTCACCGCGGGTGACCGCGCGCGTCAGCGTCCCGTCCGTGTACACGAGGCCGAGCGCGACGCCGTCGATCTTCAGTTCGCAGAGGAAGTCGGTACCCGAACCCGTCTCGGCCTCGACACGGTCGACCCAGGCCCGCATCTCGTCGGCATCGAAGACGTTGTCGAGAGACATCATGCGTTCGAGGTGATCGACCGGGGTGAACGCGGTGGAGAATCCCCCGCCGACGAGTTTCGTCGGCGAATCGGGGGTCGCGAGCTCCGGATGCGCGTCCTCCATCTCCTGCAGTTGCCGCAGCAGGCGGTCGAATTCGCCGTCGGTGATGATCGGGGCGTCGCGGACGTAGTAGCGGAACTGATGCTCCCGGATCTCGTCCGCGAGAGCGGTCCACTCCTCGCGCAGATCGCCGCTGGGGCCTGTCGTGCCGACGTCTTCTGCCACGTACCGAGAGTATCGGAGCGGACCGACGGATATCCTGATCCCCATGCCGCACCCGATCATGTTCGACGACACCGATCCGATCCTCGGGCGCGTGCGCGAGGTCGCGCTGGCATTACCGGACGCGACCGAGGTGGTCGCCCACGGCCGGCCCACTTTTCGCTGCGGCAAGATGTTCGGCAACTACGGTGGCAGCGTCAAGGGCAGCAAGGTGCGGCACGACCAGTGCATCCTGTTCATCCCCGATGAGTCCGAACGACAAGCGCTGGAAGAGGATCCTCGATTCTTCCTGCCCGCCTACCTGGGGCCGTACGGTTGGCTCGGGTTGCTGCTGGACGAGGCGACCGATTGGGACGAGGTCGGCGAACTCCTGGACGCCAGCTATCGGCAGATCGCACCGAAACGTTCGATCGCCAAGCTGGACGCGCGCTGACCGCGACGTCAGAGGGCGTCGGGGTCGGCGGCGAGTAGTTCGCCCGCCCGGGCGCTGATGGTGAGCGCGTTCTTCGCCCACTCCGGGGTTGCGCCGGCCAGACCACAGGTCGGGCTGACGATCACGTTGGACGCCAGGGCTTTCCGCGACAATCCGATCCGGTCGGTCAGCGCGGCGAGTCGGGTCGCGACGGTCTCCGCGCGGACCCGGCGATCGCCGCCCACCGTCGGGATCACCCCGGCCACCAGCACATCCCCCCGGTCGATGAGTGCCCCGATACCGTCGAGATCCGCCGTGGACGGATCGGTGACGTCGAGTGACCATGCGACACCACGCATCTGCTCGATCAGATCCCAGCGCGGTGCGGCGCAGCTGTGCACGATCACCGGCCGCCCGGCCTGGTCGACGATCTGGGTCAACGCCTCGACCACCTCGATCACCGGGACCGCCGGGATGGTGTCGAACCTGGTCAGCGGGGTGACCGCGCCGTCGATGACCGTGCCGATCAGCGGTTCGTCGAGTTGCACGACCACCTCGGCGCCCAGTCGCCGGGACACTTCGCCGACGAGCTCACGGACTCCTTCGGCGGTGGACGCGACGACGTCGTGCCACGCACCGCGATCGCGCAGGACCTTGTGTCCGGCCGGGAGTTCCGCCGACGCGGAGAAGGTGAACGGCCCGCACACCTGGATCTTGAAGAGGCGCCCTGACCCCACGAAACCTGCTGCGTCCCAGAGCTCTTCGACGGCATCCAGATCCGCGTTGAGGAAGTCGCGGGCCCGTCGGGACACTGCCGATCCACGTTGCGCCAGACGGTAGCCCCAGGTGCCCGCGTCCATCGGCAGATCGACGAGCACGGCGGCCATACGTCCGATCATGTCGGCACCGGCACCACGATCCGGTAGTTCGGCGAGGAACGGGAGGTCGAGTTCACCGTTGATGATGGCGGTCGCCTCACGGGCATCCGTGCCCGGCATCGAACCGATCCCGGTTCCGATTCCGCCGGCGAGCGCCTCGTGCACCGGGTTCACGCGTCGCGGCCGACCGCGACCGTGTGCACGCCCGATGCGGGGTCGGAATCCGTCGCCACGATGCGACCGGACCCGAGCACCAGGTCTCCCCGATCGGCGTCGGGCAGATACAGCACGGCTGCCTGGCCCTTCGCCACCCCGGTCAGGGGTTCGGTCAGCGCGATGTCGATCATCGGGTGTCCGTCCCGTTCGATCGGTGTCGCGCGGGCGGGGGCCAGCCCGCCGTGCGCGCGGACCTGCACCATGACGTCGACGGGTCCGTCGGGGGCCTGTCCCGACGTCCAGACGGCACGATGCACGGTGATCGACCAGACGTCGAGGTGTGCCGCCGAACCGACGGTCACGGTCCCCGACTCGGGATCGATGTCGGTGACGTAGCGCGGACGGCCGTCGGTGGCCGGCGCCTCGATGCCGAGGCCCTTACGCTGCCCGATCGTGAAGCCGTGCACTCCGTCGTGCTCGGCCAGCCGGTCGCCGGTGTCGGCATCGACCACCGCACCGGGCCGGATACCGATCCGGGCGCCGAGGAAGGCGCGGGTGTCGCCGGTGGGGATGAAGCAGATGTCGTGCGAGTCGGGCTTCTCCGCGACCGACAGTCCACGGCGGGCGGCCTCGGCGCGGATCTCACTCTTCGGGGTGTCCCCGATGGGGAACATCGCCCGGCTGAGCTGGTCCGCGCTCAGCACCGCGAGCACGTAGGACTGGTCCTTGTCCTCGTCGACCGCACGCCGCAGCTCACCGTCGGCGAGGCGGGCATAGTGACCGGTGGCGAGGGCATCGAAGCCCAGTGCCACCGCCTTCTGCGCGAGTGCGGAGAACTTGATCTTCTCGTTGCAGGTCAGGCACGGATTGGGCGTCTGACCTGCGGCATAGGCATCGACGAACTCGTCGATCACGTCGTCCTTGAATCGGTCGGCGAAGTCCCAGACATAGAACGGGATGCCGAGGACGTCGGCGACCCGGCGTGCATCAGAGGCGTCCTCCCGCGAGCAGCAGCCACGCGATCCGGTGCGCAGTGCGCCCGGCGCGGTCGACAGCGCGAGGTGGACCCCGACGACGTCGTGCCCGGCGTCGACGGCGCGCGCCGCGGCCACCGACGAGTCGACGCCGCCGCTCATCGCGGCGAGAACCCGCATCAGTGCCCCTTTCCGGTCGGCGAGGACACCAGGCCCGCGGCTCGCGCCCGGTCGACGACCTGGCCGATCACCTCCGCGACGGCGTCCACGTCGGCTTCGGTGGTGCTCGGCGCGAGGGAGAAGCGCAGCGATCCACGCGCGGTCGGGACGTCGAGACCCATGGCGAGCAGGACGTGGCTGGCCTGCGCCACACCGGCCGTGCACGCGGACCCCGTCGAGCACTCGACGCCGTTGGCGTCGAGCAGCATCAGCAGGGAGTCGCCCTCACATCCCTCGAACGAGACGTGCACGTTGCCGGGCAGTCGGCGGTCGTCACGCGGTCCGTTGACCGTGGCACCGGGTACGGCGAGCAGCGTGTCGAACAGCCGCTCGCGCAGGGCCTGCACCGAACTCGTGCTGGCCGGCAGACGATCGACCGACACCCGCAGTGCCGTCGCCATCCCCACCGCGCCCGCGACGTCCTGCGTGCCGGACCGGACGTCACGCTCGTGACCGCCCCCGTGCAGCAGCGGCACACACTCGACGTCGCGACGCAGCAGCAGTGCGCCGACGCCCTGCGGACCACCGAACTTGTGCGCGGCAAGACTCAGCGCGGACAACCCACTCGCACCGAAGTCGACGGGGATATGTCCGACGGCCTGGATCGCGTCGGAATGCACGGGTACGCCGAATTCGGCGCCGACGGCCGCGATCTCCGAGATCGGCTGAATGGCACCGATCTCGTTGTTGGCCCACATCACCGAGATGACGGCCGTCTCGCCGGCGTGAGCGGCGAGGTCGTCGCGCAACCAGGACGGCGACACGAACCCGTTGTCGTCGACCGGCGCGACGACGAGGTCGGCGTCATCGGCTTTCTGCAGCCACATCGCCGGGTCCAGGATCGCGTGGTGCTCGACCGCGGACACGATGATCCGTCGGCGCGCCGGATCCTCCTGGCGTCGCGCCCAGTAGATGCCCTTGAGCGCGAGATTGTCCGATTCCGTGCCACCGCCGGTGAAGATCACCTCGGACGGTCGCGCACCCACCGATCCGGCCACGGACTCGCGGGCCTCCTCGAGTCGGCGCCGCGCCCATCGACCCGACCCGTGCAGCGACGACGCGTTGCCCGGCTGGGCGAAGACAGCGGTCATCGCCTCGATGGCTTCGGGCAACATGGCAGTGGAAGCGGCGTGATCGAGGTAGACGGGGGCTCGGGAGGGCGTGGACATGTCTTTGCAAGGATAAACGCGTCAGGACCGCCGACCAATTCCCGCCTGATCGGGACGGGGATCCGGCCGATCAGGCGTCGAACACCAGCACCGGTTTCACCGTGGCCCCGGAGATCGAGTCGGCCGCAGCCCGCTCGATGTCCGCGAACGGATAGACCTCGATCAGGTTGTCGATCGGCAGTTCGCCCGCCGAGTAGAGCGCCGCGAGCTCCGGGATGATCTCGCCCGGCACGACGTCACCCTCGATGACACCGCGGATCGTCAGGCCCTTGTAGAGGACCTGCATCACATCGAACTCGAGGCGGCGACCGATGCCGACGAGTGCGATGCCACCACGCGGCTCGGCGGCCGCGACTGCCGCGGCGAACACATCCTGGCGCGCGGTGGTGTCGACGGCATGGTCGGTGCCGCGGCCATGGCAGGAGGTGACCGCCGCCGCGACGTCGCCGACCTCGGTCGGGTCGACGGTGCCGATCGCGCCCAGTCCGTCGGCGAGCGTGCGACGGCTCTCGATCGGATCGACGGCCACCACCCGCGCGCCCGCGCGAACCGCAGCCATCACCGCGCAGAGACCGACGCTGCCGGCGCCGTAGACCGTCACGGTCGAGTCCGGTGCGGGCCGCAGCACCCGGGTGATGGTGCCGTACCCGGTCTGCACGCCGCACCCGAGCGGCGCGGCGATGTGCGGTGGGAGATTTTCCGGAACGGCGATCGCGTTGTCCGCGTGGGCGATCGCATACGTCGCGAAGCTCGACTGCCCGAAGAACCCGCCGAACACCGGGTCGCCGTCGCGGGTGAGGGTCGGCGACCCGTCCGCTCGCCCGGCGGTGTTGAGTCCGGTGCTGCAGTACGCGGGATGCCCATCGGCGCACTGCACGCACGTACCGCAGCTGCGGAACGTGAGGCAGACCGTCTGTCCCGGGGCGAGGCCGGTGACACCCGGGCCGACCGCCTCGACGACGCCGGCGCCCTCGTGGCCGAACACCTGCGGCATCCGGCGTTCAGGCCAGGTGGCCTTCATCCCCAGATCGGTGTGGCAGATCCCGACGGCCCGCATGCGGACCAGGATTTCGCCCGCCCGCGGGGCGTCGATGTGGACCGGCACGACCTCGAAGGGTCCGCCCGGCGTCGTGACGACGGCGGCGTCGATCCGCACGCGGCTAGACCCGTTCGAGCAGGAAGTAGAGGTACCGGCCGTCGACGACCGCCGCCTTGCCGTTCATGATCCCCATGACGGTCGTGTCGTCGACCCGCTTGAAGTGATCGATGACCGCCTGGCCGTCGTAGACCATCGACGCGGTCACCTCACCACGGAATTCCACCGCCCAGAGACTCGCCTCGCCCTTGCCGAGTTTCGTGTTGGAGAACAGCTCACCGTCGGCGTTCCGGCAGATCAGCGGCTGCACGTCGTTGCGGGAGGTGAAGGTCTTGCCGAACCAGCCGGCCTTGGCGAGCATCCCGTTCACCGGGTGCCCGGTGACGAACTCGTCGCCCTTCCAGGCGCCCAGCATCTCCTCGGGCCGGATGGTGTCCAGCGCGGCCCAGACGGCGTCGAGCTCGGCGTCGTCGACGAGTCCGGTGACCGACCGGAGTTCGGTGAATCGGGCTTGGGCCTCGGCTCGGGACAGGGCCGGTGCGGAAGTCATGACGGCGACGCCTCCTGATGTCGGATCACGTTGGCCGGGACGGATGCCCGGTCACCGACACAACATATATGAGATATGTGGACGCGTCATCATCGCCCGGGCGGCGAGGTCAGGCGGCGACGAGCCGTTCGCACCGGGCGGCCAGGCTGCGCCGATCGGTATCGGGGAGTTGCATCTCGTGCACACGGATCTCCACCGTGATGCCGCGGGCCCGCAACACGCGGCGCAACGTGTCCAGTGGCGTGTCGTCGCCGATGAAACTCGCTGCGGTGGTGGCTGATCCGTCTTCCCCGACGAATCGGAGCCGGACCGGGGTGACCGGCACACCGGCGTCGATCGCAGCCTGGAAGAACGCCGGCCGGAATCGGCCAGCCTCACGTCCGCACCAGGTGGTGCCCTCGGGGAAGACCGCGACCGAGGTGTCCCGATGGAGATGGGACACGGCGCTCTGCACGGTGGCCGGAAGCCCGCGCAGAGATGCCCGGTCGATGGTGATGACGCCGAGGCGCCGGGCCAGAGCCGAGATCACCGGCATCGTGGCGACGTCGGACTTCGCGACGAAGTGGGCCGGGCTGACCACCGCGAGCGCGAGGATGTCCAGGTAGGAGATGTGGTTGGCGACGATCAGCCCCCGCGCGGTCCCCGCGAACGGCCGGCGATCGTCGACCGAGATCGCGACGCCGATCGCCGACAACAACCCGCGGGCCGCGCGACCCAGATAGCGGCGCCGGATCATGCGGGGCGCCATCACGACCAGCGGACCCGTCAGCACCAGCACCAGCACCACCGCAGCGAGGCCGACCGTCCGCACGACCACGCGGAGACCGCCGGCGATGTCGACGTCGTCGGACTGCCGACACCCGGTCCCGCACACACTTTCCGGGTACCACGCGTGACGGGCCGGGATCGACGGCACCGGCAGCACGGTCGGCCGGCTCGGAGCGGCCGCGAGTGCTGCCGGGGCCGGCGTCGACACGAATCCGTCGGTCGCGATCGCGGCGGTCATCGGTGTCCGTCCACCGCGAGTCGCGTCACCGCGGCCTGCAGCCGTTCGAGATATCGGCGGTTGCCGCGCTCGCGATCGAGCACGGTGACGAAGTCACCGACGTCGAACACGTCGTCGACCGCGGGTTCGCCACAGACTCTGGCGCCCATACGCAGGTATCCACGCAACAGACCGGGCATCGGCGCCTTGTCCGGCGGTTCGATGTCGTCGAGCACTCGACCGTCGACCATCGCCCGGGCGTGTGGATACACCTGCCACGGCGCCTGATGATGATCGCGTAGTTCGTCGCGCACCCCGCGCAGGGTGGCGCCGCGGGGGCCGGGTCCATCGATGGGGACCGAGACACAGCCGACGAGGTAGCGGCAGTCGGCCTCGTCGAGGTACTGCAGCAGGGCGGCCCACATCAGTGCCGTGGTCGACCCCTGCCGGTGGGCGGACGCGACCACCGCCCGACCCATTTCGACTGTCGCCGAACGTATCCCGTCCAGCTCTGCCACCTCGAACTCGGTGCTCGTGTACCACCCGCCGGCGGCGACGGCCCGTGCCGGCGGAAGCAGCCGCGCGCAGCCGATGATCCCGTCGTCGACGTGGCGGACGACGAGATGTTCGCAGAACTCGTCGAACCTGTCGGCGTCGAGGTGGGTGTCCGCGTCGCCGATGGTGTCCGCGAACCCGGGTTCGTCGGCGAACACCCGATAGCGCAGCCGCTGGATCTCGGCGACGTCGTGGGGGTCGTCGGTGAGTTCGACCGTTGTCGGACCGGCGCGCAGGATGGGTCGCGGAGCGACGGGAGATGTCACCGGGGCGAGCGAAGCGACGGGAGATGTCACCGGGGCGAGCGAAGCGACAGGAGATGTCACCGGGGCAAGCGAAGCGACGGGAAGTCGGACTGTCATGCCCTGATGACAGCCACTCCGGGCGACACGACGACCACGACGACGTGACGTGTCGGTGCTCATGCGGTGAACGTCCACAGACGCCGATGACCCCCGGACACGTCGGCGTGCGACGCGACCCGGGGGTCATCGGATGGTGGGGCGCCCAGGCGCCCTACCTCACTTGCGCTTCTTGACCTCTTCGGTCAGCTGCGGCGCGACGTTGAACAGGTCGCCCACGATGCCGAAGTCGGCGATCTCGAAGATCGGCGCTTCTTCGTCCTTGTTGACCGCGATGATGGTCTTCGAGGTCTGCATGCCCGCGCGGTGCTGGATCGCACCCGAGATGCCCAGGGCGATGTAGAGCTGCGGCGAGACGGTCTTGCCGGTCTGACCGACCTGGAACTGACCGGGGTAGTAACCCGAGTCGACCGCTGCACGCGATGCACCGACGGCGGCACCGAGCGAGTCGGCGAGTTCCTCGACCACGGAGAACTTGTCGGCGCTGCCGACACCGCGTCCACCGGACACGACGATCGATGCCTCGGTGAGTTCGGGACGGTCGCCACCGACGTTCGGCTCGACCTTGGTGATCTTCACCGCACCCTCGGCCTGGGCCGGGACCTCGACGTCGACGCGCTCGCCGGCGCCGGCCTGCGGGCGGCCTCGACGCCACCCGGGCGCACCGAGAACACGGGGGTGTCGCCCTTGGCGACGGCGTCGACGGTGAACGCGCCACCGAAGATGGAGTGGATGCCCACGGCACCGTCCTTGACGTCGATCACGTCGGCGAGCACACCCGAGCCCAGGCGCACGCCGAGGCGTCCGGCGATCTCCTTGCCGTCCGCGGTCGCGGCGACGAGGATGCCGGCGGGCGACGCCTGCTCGGCGATCGCCGACAGGACGTCGACCTGCGGGCTGATGAGGTAAGACCCCGCATCGTCGGACTCGGCGACGTAGATCTTCTCCGCGCCGGCCTCCTTCAGACCGTCGATGATGCCGTCCGCCGACCCCGGTGCCCCGACGACGACCGCCGACGGGCTGCCCAGTGCGCGGGCCGCGGTGATGAGTTCGCTGGTGACCTTCTTCAGGGCGCCTTCGGCGTCCTGCTCCACGAGCACAAGTACTTCAGCCATGTTTCTTCTATCTCCTGAATGTCTCTGATTTCGCCGGTTGCTGTCTGTGCCCGCGAGGACTAGATGATCTTCTGCGACACCAGGTACTCGGCGACCTTGGTGCCACCGTCGCCCTCGTCGGTGACGCGCTCACCGGCGGTCTTCGGCGGCTTCGGGTTGGAAGCGGTCACCTGGGTGCCCGCGTTCTCCAGCCCCACATCGGTCGGCTCGACGTCGATCTCGGCCAGCGTGAGGACCTGAACTTCCTTCTTCTTGGCGGCCATGATGCCCTTGAAGGACGGGAAGCGGGGCTCGTTGATCTTCTCGTTGACACTGACGATGGCCGGCAGCGCGGCCTCGACGTGGAAGATGCCGTCGTCGGTCTCGCGCTCACCCTTGAGGGTCTCGCCCTCCAGGGACAGTTTGCGCAGGTGCGTCAGGTGCGGGAGCTCGAGGTACTCGGCGATCATCGCGGGAATGGCACCGACGCGACCGTCGGTGGCCTCGTTGCCGGCGATGACCAGCTCGACACCCTCGACGGTGCCCAGTGCACGCGCCAGCACGTATGAGGTCTGCACCGCATCCGAGCCGTGCAGCAAGTCGTCCTTGATGTGGATCGCCTTGTCGGCGCCCATCGACAGCGCCTTGCGGATCGCCTCGGTCGCGCGCTCGGGACCGGCGGTCAGCACGGTCACCTCGCCGCCGTCGGCCTCCTTGATCTTCAGGGCCTCCTCGACCGCGCGCTCGTTGATCTCGTCGAGAACGGCGTCGGCGGCCTCGCGGTCCAGGGTGTAATCACCATCGGACAGCTTGCGCTCGGACCACGTATCGGGAACCTGCTTGATCAGAACGACAATGTTTGTCATGGGTCTGCGTCGACCTCCTGCGTCGGTGTAAGCACCTTACCGACAAGTAAGTTGCTCTCGGTCTCCCCTACTTTAGCGTCTGCCATCTCGGCACAAAACATCGACTACCTCACATAACGCCGCACAGACGCACCGTGGCCCATCGCGTTGTCAGCGATGGGCCACGGTTGGCGGGGTGGTCGGTCGACCAGATTCAGACACCGACCAGCGTGTGGTCGGCCGAGCGCTCGCTCGCCTCGATCTCGCGGACGAGCGGGAGGACCTTCTCACCGAAATACTCGATCTCCTCCTGGAAATGCAGGAATCCGCCGAGGATGAGGTCGACGCCGCGTTTGCGATACGCCGCGATCCGCTCGGCGATCTGCTCCGGTGTCCCGATCAGCCCCGTACGGAACCCGTCGTTGTACTGAACGAGATCCTCGAACGTGGAATCGGCCCACATCCCGGTCTTGTCCGCGGTCGAATTTCCGGCCTGCTGGACCGCGCTGCGGAATCCCTCGACGGCCGGCTTGTTGGCCTTCTCGACGATCTCGCGCAAGGTGTCGCGGGCCTCCTTCTCGGTGTCCCGGGCGATGATGAATCCGTTCAGACCGACCTTCACCTCACGGCCGACCTCGCGCGCCGAGGCACGGACGTCGACGATCTGCTCGGTGACGCCGTCGAAGTCCTTGCCGTTGGAGAAGTACCAGTCCGAATAGCGGCCACCGTTGCGACGCGCGGCCAGCGAGTTTCCGCCCTGGAACAACTCGGGATTCGGGCGATCGACCGTGTTCAGCGGCTTCGGCTTCAGCGTGAAGTCGTGGATACGGTAGAAGTCGCCGCGGAAATCGACGTCGTCCTCGGTCCAGATCTTCCGCAGGACCTGGAGGAACTCCGCGCTGCGGCGATACCGCTCGTCGTGCTCGAGCCACGGCTCTCCGAGGTGCGTGAACTCGTCCTTGAACCAGCCGCTCACCACGTTGACCGCGAATCGGCCACCGGAGAGCTGGTCGGCGGTGGCGCCGAGTTTGGCCAGCACCGCCGGCTGCCAGAGGCCGGGGTGAACGGCCGCGATCACCTTCAGCCGTTGGGTGGCGAGCAACAGGGCGAGGCTGAAACTCGTTGACTCGTGCTGGAACTCGGCACCATAGCTGGCTTCATAGCGAACCTGCGACAGCGCGTACTCGAAGCCGTTGTTCTCCGCGGTCTGGGCAAGTTTGACGTTGTAGTCGTAATCCCAGCTGGTCCGCTGTTCGATGTCACTGGTCACGAGCCCGCCGCTGACGTTGGGCACCCAGTAGGCGAACGTGATCTCGTCGGATACCGATTCGGTGGTCATGGCGCTGGCGTGTCCTCTCGAATGCGGGCGCGAATCACCCACAACTCTTGTGCGTCAATGGAACTGAAACTTGTCGGGTACCCGTCGCGGGCATGGTCCATCCCCCGAGTCCATGGCAACACCCCGCTGTGAGCAGGGTCAACGAAAGGTTCACCGTGATCGAAACGATGGACTCCCGAACCGGGACCCGGGTCCTCGCGTCCGATGGCCCGGAGCACAGGCACTAGTCTCCTGGGGATGACCGAGTCACACGAGACGCTCCAGGTGAGCGCGGCGCAGGCGCAGCTGGCGCTGACCGGCGAGCGGACCGTTCCGGGCATCCCGGAGGAGAACTACTGGTTCCGACGTCACGAGGTCGCCTACGAGCGCATCCTCGAGCGATGCGCCGGGCTCGACGTCCTCGAGGCCGGCTCGGGTGAGGGTTACGGGGCAGCCATGCTGGCGACCGTCGCACAGTCGGTGACCTGTGTCGATTATGACGAGAGCGCAGTCGAGCACACGCGTCGGCGTTATCCCGGTCTCATCGTCCGCCAGGGCAATCTGATCGACCTCCCCCTGGCCGACGGGTCCGTCGAAGTGGTGGTGAACTTCCAGGTCATCGAGCACCTGTGGGATCAGCCCGCGTTCATCGCCGAGTGCCGTCGCGTGCTGCGTCCGGGCGGGGTCCTGCTGATCTCGACGCCGAACCGCATCACCTTCTCCCCCGGTCGCGACACCCCGCTCAATCCGTTCCACACCCGCGAACTCGACGCGGGCGAACTCAACGAACTGCTGGTCGACGGCGGTTTCGAGATGTCGGCGATGCTGGGCGTCTTTCACGGCGCCCGCCTGACCGAGCTCGACGTCACGTGGGGCGGTTCGATCATCGACGCCCAGATCGATCGCGCACTGGCGGGCGAACCGTGGCCCGCCGACCTGGCCGCCGACGTCGCGCGTGTCGGCACCGGTGATTTCGACATCCGCGACGCGTCCGAGGACGGTGTCGACATCGACGCGAGCCTCGACCTCGTCGCGATCGCCGTACGGCCCTGAACCGGAGACCCGCGCCGTGACCGTCTCCTCGAAGTCCGCTCACTCCGGAGATCCCGTGCCGGGCCAGTTCACCCTGGTCCTGCATTCCCACCTGCCGTGGCTGGCCAATCACGGACGTTGGCCGGTGGGCGAGGAGTGGCTCTACCAGTCCTGGGCGGCGTCCTACCTACCGGTCTTCGCGATGCTGCGCCGCCTGGCCGCCGACGGTGCGCGCGATCAGGTGTCGTTCGGCATCACGCCGGTGCTCGCCGCGCAGCTCGACGACCCGCACTGCGCCGCATCGATGTACGAATGGCTGGCCGACTGGCAGCTGCGCGCGGTCGAGGCCGCGGTCGCGCCGGATGCGGATCGCCGCACCCTCGGCAACCGCGAATACCGCGTCGCGGGTGAGGCGCTCGCCGAGTTCGAGGCCCACTGGCGACACGGCGGCAGTCCACTGATCCGGACGCTCGCGTCGTCGGGGGTCCTGGAGATTCTCGGCGGCCCGTTGGCGCACCCGTTCGCGCCACTGCTCGACCCCCGCCTGCGACGGTTCTCGTTGGGTGAAGGCCTCGCCGACGCCCGCTCACGATGGGCCCTCGACCCCGCGGGCATCTGGGCGCCGGAATGCGCGTTCGCCCCGGGAATGGAGATCGAGTACGCCGATGCCGGCGTCGGGCATTTCATGGTCGACGGACCCACCCTCAAGGGCGACACGGCGCTGGGCCGTACGGTCGGCGACACCGACGTCGTCGCGTTCGGTCGTGACCTCGCGGTGAGCTACCGGGTCTGGTCGCCGAAGTCCGGATATCCGGGCCACTCGGCCTACCGCGACTTCCACACCTACGACCACCTCACCGGCCTCAAACCGGCGAGGGTGACCGGGCGCAACGTGGCGTCCGGGGACAAGAAGCCGTACGACCCCGCCCGCGCAGACGCGGTGATCGATCGCCATGTCGACGATTTCGTCGGGCAGGTGCGCAACCGGCTCATCGACGAGTCCGCTCGCCTCGGCCGGCCGGCGCTCGTGGTCGCCGCGTTCGACACCGAACTGTTCGGCCACTGGTGGCACGAGGGTCCGGTGTGGCTCGAACGCGTCCTACGACGACTACCCGAGGCCGGTGTCCGGGTGGGCACGCTCGCCACGGCGCGTCGCGACGGCTTCGTCGGTGCGCCGGTCGACCTGCCGCCGTCCTCCTGGGGGTCCGGCAAGGACTGGCGGGTGTGGAACGGACCGCAGGTCGAGCATCTCGTCCGGCTCAACGCCGAGGTCTCGGAGACCGCCCTGGGCGCGATCGACAAGTTGATCGCGCCGGGCGGTGGGCGGCACCGCATCGCCGATCAGATCCTCCGGGAGACCTTGATGACGGTGGCCTCGGACTGGCCGTTCATGGTCTCCAAGGACACCGCCGCCCATTACGCTGTCGAACGGGCGCACAAACATGCGCACGCGACCAGGGAGATCTGCGACGCCGCACTGCGGGGACGCACCGACCAGGCGGACACCCTCGCGGCCAACTGGGCGCGGGCCGACAATCTGTTCGCCGGGCTCGATGCGAGACGGTTGTCCGCGATCACCGTGCACGGACGTCGGGGTGGGCGATGAACTTCGCGATTGACCGCGATCACCGTGCACGGACGTCGGGGTGGGCGATGAACTTCGCGATTGACCGCGATCGATCCACCTGGTCGCCGATGGCGATGACTGCGACGGGGGTTGGCAGATGAAGGTCATGATCGTCTCGTGGGAGTACCCACCGGTCGTGGTCGGCGGTCTCGGTCGGCACGTCCACCATCTCGCCACCGAACTCGTCGCGCAGGGCCACGACATCGTTGTGCTGACCCGCAGGCCCACCGGTACCGACGCGGTCAGCCACCCAACCACCGACTCTCGCGTCGACGGGGTGCGGATCGTTGCCGTCGCGGAGGATCCACCGGAGTTCGAGTTCGGCCACGACATGATGGCCTGGACGTTGGCGATGGGCCATTCTTTCGTCCGCGCTGGTCTGAAAGTCATTGGTGGCGAGCGCAACTCACCCGAGTCGAGTGCGTGGGTGCCGGACGTCGTGCACGCACACGACTGGCTCGTCGCACATCCGGCCATCACGTTGGCCGAGTTCTTCGACGTGCCGTTGGTCTCCACGATCCACGCGACCGAGGCCGGCCGACACAGCGGTTGGGTCAGCGGCCGCACCAATCGGCAGGTGCATTCCGTCGAGTGGTGGCTCGCGAGTGAATCGGATTCGCTCATCACGTGTTCGGCATCGATGCGCGACGAGGTCACCCGACTCTTCGGCCCCGACATCCCCGACGTCTCCGTGATCCACAACGGCATCGACATCCGGACCTGGCCGTTCGCTCCCCGCCGGACCCGCTCGGCACCGGCGGAACTGATGTTCGCCGGACGCCTCGAATACGAGAAGGGCGTCCAGGATCTGCTCGCTGCCCTGCCCCGCATCCGCCGCAGCCACCCCGGCACGACGCTGACCATCGCCGGCACCGGTACCCAGCAGGACTGGCTGATCGAGCAGGCACGGCGGCATCGTGTGACCAAGGCGGTCCGGTTCCTCGGTGCGGTCGACCACGAGGGCCTGGTGGCGCTCATGCACCGCTGTGCGGCCATCGTGCTGCCCAGTCGCTACGAGCCCTTCGGCATCGTCGCGCTCGAGGCCGCCGCCACGGGTGCCCCGTTGGTCGTCTCGACGGCCGGCGGTCTGGGCGAAGCGGTCACCGAGGCGACCACCGGTCTCACCTTCGCGCCCGGTGACGTCGCCGGACTCGCGACCGCGGTGCGCGCCGCCCTCGGCGACCCCGCCGCCTCGGCCACGCGGGCGGTCCGGGCACGCGAACGGCTCACCGAGGAATTCTCCTGGGGTGAGGTCGCCGAACGCACCGCGGGTGTCTACCTCGCCGCGAAGCGTCGCGTCCGTCATCCGATCGGCCGACCGCACATCCCGGAACGGCCCCTGCCGGAACGAGATCCGGGACAATCGGACTGACGCGGCAGTCAGGCCGCCCTGCCGAGCGAGGAGTCGACACAGTGCGCAGCCCCATATTCGATCAGGCCAACCACGAGAAGCAGAGCACGGCACGCTGGACGGCGCAGTCGAGCAAGATGCTGCGTGTCGGGTTCGGTCCCGAGGCGTTGGCCGCCAAGGGCGCGATGGTCGCCTATCAGGGACAGTTCGAGTTCGCCCACGAAGGTTCGGGCAGCGTCTCGAACTTCCTGAAGAAGGCGATCAGCAACGAGGGCGGCCGATTGATGCGCGTCCGCGGTCAGGGCGAGGTGTTCTTCGCGCGCCGCAACAGCGACGTCTTCACCATCGACCTCGAGGGTGACTCGATCACCATCAACACGTCCAGCCTGCTGGCCTTCGATGCGGCCCTGCAGTGGAAGATCACCTCGATCGGCAACGCCGGCATGCTCGCGGGTGGCCTGTTCAACCTGACCCTGACCGGCAACGGCACGGTCGGGATCACCAGCGACGGCCCGCCGATGCTCCTCGACTGCTCGGTCCAGCCCACCTTCGTCGATCCGCAGGCCGCGGTGTGCTGGTCGTCCTCGCTGACACCCGGGATAAAGAACGACTTCACGATGGGCTCACTGATCGGCCGTGGTTCCGGCGAGTCGTTCCAACTCGCGTTCCACGGGCCGGGCTTCGTGGTGGTGCAACCCAGCGAGGGGTTTTCGCTGGGTGGACCCTCGTGATGCCCGGTCAGACCTGATCGCGCGCCTGCTGCGCAGCCGCCTTCTTGCGTTCGATGTCGGCCAGGGCCCGCTCCAGTTCGGCACGTTCGGCCGCGTTGTCCGCCCAGAGGTCCTTGCGGTTCTTGACGACCCGCGCCGGAGCGCCGACCGCGATCGAGAAGTCGGGGATCACCCCACGGACCACTGCATGCGATCCGAGCACACATCCGCGTCCGACGGCGGTGTTGCGTAGTACCGACACCTTTGCGGCGACCCAGGTGTCCGGGCCGATGCGGACCGGGCCCTTGACGATGCCCTGATCCTTGATGGGCAATGTGATGTCGTCCATCTTGTGGTCGAAGTCGCAGATGTAGCACCAATCGGCGACGAGGACCGACCCGCCGATCTCGAGATCGAGGTACGAATTGACCACGTTGTTGCAGCCGAAGACGGTCTTGTCGCCGATCTTGAGGCTGCCCTCGTGGCATCGGATGGAGTTGCCGTCACCGATGTGGACCCATCGTCCGATCTCCATCCGCGACATCTGCGGCGTCGCGTGGATCTCGACGTCGCGGCCGAGGAAGACCATGCCACGCAGCACCACGTGCGGGTTGGCCAGTCGGAACCGGGCCAGCCGGTAGTAGCGGACCAGGTACCACGGGGTGTAGGCCCGGTTGCGCACGACCCACCGCAGCGAGTCACGCGTCAGGAAGCGTGCCTGTGCCGGATCACGCCGACGGCCCGCTCGCCAGCGCGAACGATACGAGGCATTCCACATCGTGGTCATGACGACAAACCCTAATGGACCCGAATTCCCGGCACGATAGGCTCTCTGCTGGCACGTCGAACGACGAGGCGGATCTCGATCAGAACAGGAGCACGATGGCTGTGTCAGGCCGTGGACGTGAGGTCTCCCGTCGGGTGCCGACGTCGGTCGCGGCGATCGTCGTGACCGTTCTCGCCGTGGTGGTCTCCGCGTGTTCCGACGGTCACATCGACGTCCGGTCGGTGGCCAGTGCGGGGTGGTCGAGCTACGGCGGCAACGCCGCCAACTCGAACTTCGCCTATCCCGCCGTGCCCGACGATCTCGCACTCAGCTGGACCCGCCCGACCGGCGGACCGGTGACCGCGCCCGTGACGCTGTCCAACCAGGCCAACGTCGGCGTCACCTCCAGCGCGGCGAGCGGCTGCAACGTCCTCGTCCTCGATGCGCGCAACGGCCGCAAGAACTTCTGCAAGCGGATGCGTGCCGGCGTCGAGGTCAATTCCCTGCTCGTCGATCAGTTCGATCAGCCCTCGATCGGCGAGGAGACCACGTTCCTGGCATTCAACGCGGGCGGCGCCATCCGCTGGCGGATGCCGGTCGTCGGGGTGCCGCTGTCGGCGAAGTTCGCCGCCCCCAGCGAGGTCCTGGTGACCACGACACAGGGTCAGCTGCTCCTCATCAACACCCAGACCGACAACTTCACCGCGCCCGAGGTGCGGTTGCGCGCGGACGCGAGCCCCGACGACCCGATGTACGGGTTCGGCGACTGTGTGACCAACGGTCCGCGGTGCGCGATCCCGGCGCCCGCCGCCGTGGACGCCGACCACGAACGCTTCTTCCTGAACTTCTGGCCGCAGGGTGCGATCGCCTCCCAGATCCGCGGTATGGGCTACGCGAAGGACGCCGACGGCGCCCGCACGATCCACGAGATCTGGCACGCCGACGTGCCCGGCGGTGTGGTCGGGCCACCGACGCTGTCGGCCGACGGCTCGACGGTCTACACCTTCAGTCGCCTCGGCCAGATCGTGGCACTCGACGCGGCGACCGGCAAGACGCGGTGGACCCATGACAACGGCGGGTACGGGTTCGCCACGATGAGCGTCTCTCCCGACGGTTTGATCATTCCGACGGGAGTGCTCGGCGCTCCCCTGACACTGCTGCGCGACAAGGGCGACCACGCCGAAACAGTATGGCAGCGCACGGATCTGGCCGTGGTGAGCCTCTCGACGCTGACCGACCAGAAGACGGCGTGGACGGTCGTGCGCGATGCCGGCAAGGACTCGTTGTCGCTGACCGAGGTGTCCACCGACGACGGGGCGACGAAACGCAGCCTGCCACTGCCGGAATCGGTCGGATTCGCGACCGGCGTGTCGGTGTCCCCCTCGGGTCAGATCGCGACCGCCACCAACATCGGCAAGGTCTACTTCTTCGACAGCAAGGCCGAGATCGACTGACCGGCAGCGGCCGCCGGCCCGGGACGGCCACGGAGCCGCGGCAGTGCGGCCACCGCGTCGTCAGTGATCGAGGCCGTCACCCGGCGAACGTCTTGCGGTACGACGACGGCGACATCCCGAGGCCTCGTCGGAGGTGGTGCCGTAGGTTGTCCGCGGTGCCCAGACCGGCCCGCTCGGCGACGACGTCCACCGGCAGCGTGCCGGACTCGAGCAGTTCACGCGCACGATCGACCCGGCGCTCCCGCACCCACACACCCGGCGAGACCCCGGTCTCCTCGCGGAACCGGCGACTGAACGTCCGCGAACTCATCCGCGCATGCGCGGCCAATTGCGTGACGGTGAGCGGTTCGGTGAGATTCGCCGATGCCCAGGCTCTCGTTGCCGCGGTGCTCCGATCATCCGACGCCGGCACGTGGTGCTCGATGAACTGTGCCTGGCCGCCCTCGCGCCATGGCGGGACGACGCAATGACGGGCAGTCCGGTTCGCCACCGCTGCACCATGATCCGACCGGATCATGTGTAGGCACAAATCGATGCCGGCGGCGAGCCCCGCCGAGGTGAGGACGTCCCCGTCGTCGACGAACAGCACGGACTCATCGAGGTCGACCTTCGGGAAGAGACGCCGGAAGTCCTCGGCGTAGCGCCAGTGTGTGGTCGCGCGACGACCGTCGAGCAGCCCGGTTGCGGCGAGCACGAACGCACCCGTGCAGATGGACACCATCCGGGTTCCCGGCCGGATGGTGGACAACGCGCGGGCCACCGCTCCGGGCATGATCCCTTCGGTGCGCACCGGTTCCAGCCGCGTACCGGGGATCACCACCGTGTCGGCCGCGGCCAGCGCCTCAGGTCCGGCGGCCGCCACGAACTGGTAATCCGAGGTCGACGCGATGGGACCGGGCTCCACCGCACACGTGGTGACGTCGTAGAGCGGCTCCCCGTTCTCGTCGCCGGCCTGACCGAAGAGTAGCGACGGAATGGTCGCGTCGAAGCCGACGATCGGGGCGAGCCACAGGACGGCGACCCGATGACGCGGCTTGGCAGGATTTTCATGCATATTGTCGATTATGCCACTGGCAGGGCGATGCCGAGTTCGGGAATCGTGATCGCATGAGCACACGACTGTCGATCGGCCGCCTGCACTGGGCATGGCTCGTGGCCGCGGCGAGCTTCGTCGCGATCATCGGAGCCGCGGGTTTCCGCGCCGTGCCGAGCGTGATGATGGATCCCCTGCACATGGAGTTCGGCTGGTCCCACGCGATGGTCGGCGCGGCGATGTCGATCAACATGGTGCTGTTCGGGGTGACCGCGCCCTTCGCCGCGGCGCTGATGGACCGGTTCGGCATCCGGCCGGTGCTCACCGGCGCACTCCTGCTGATCGCCGCAGGCACGGGCCTCGGCGTGTTCATGACCGCGAGCTGGCAGCTGCTGGTGCTGTGGGGAGTGCTGGTCGGCCTCGGGACCGGGTCCATCTCGATGGGGTTCGTCGCCACCGTGTCGACGCGATGGTTCGTCGCACGACGAGGACTGGTCACCGGTGTGCTGACCGCGGCCAGCGCCACCGGTCAGCTGATCTTCCTACCACTGGTCGCTCACATCACCGACCGCTTCGGCTGGCGATGGGCATCGATCGTGGTGACGGTGGCCGCACTCGCCGTCATCCCACTGGTCCTGCTGATGATTCGGGACCGCCCGCGCGATGTGGGCACCACCGCCTACGGTGCACCGGCCGGGGCCGTCGACGACGATGTTCCCAACGGCAGTTTCGGAGCGGCCGCCCGCGGACTCGTCCGGGGTGCGCGGGTGCCGGCGTTCTGGTTGCTGGCAGGCAGTTTCGCGATCTGCGGGATGACGACGAACGGCCTGATCGGCACCCATTTCATCCCGGCGGCCCGTGATCACGGCATGCCGACCACGGTCGCCGCGTCCCTACTGGCGACGATCGGGATCTTCGACGTCGCGGGAACCATCTTCTCTGGGTGGCTCACCGACCGTGTCGACGCCCGACTGCTGCTGGTCGTCTACTACCTCGGACGCGGCGCGTCCCTGGTCCTCCTGCCCATGCTGCTCTCGCCGCACGCCGAGCCGAGCACCTGGGTGTTCATCATCTTCTACGGCCTCGACTGGGTGGCGACCGTGCCACCCACCATCGCGATCTGCCGTGAGTACTTCGGCGCGGCGACCCCGGTGGTCTTCGGTTGGGTGTTCGCGGCCCATCAGCTCGGTGCCGCGGTGGCCGCGTTCGGTGCCGGCTACATCCGTGACGCGCAGGGCGGCTATGACAACGCATTCCACGTGGCGGCCGCGCTGTGTGTGGTCGCCGCAATCCTCTGCGCCGTGATCCGGCGGCGGCCCTCAGAACCGGACGCCGGGCGCGCAGACGAAGCCGACACCCTTCCGGCCGATCCGGGTGAGTACGAGCGCCAGGGATCGTGACCCCTTCGGCTTGAGCCGCTTTCGCAGTCGATCCGGGTCGACGTCGAGTCCGCGGACGAGAATCTCGAGCGCGCCGCAGTCGTGGGATGCGAGGCGTCTGCGGAGCTCCTTCTCGGTGACCCCGGTCGCCTCGAGCACGCGGAACCCTCGCTCGCCGTCGGGGACGGTATCGCCGGTCAGGTACGCAATCTGCGGATCGAGCTGCCAGAGACCGTGACGCCGTGCGTAATTGCGCACCAGCCCGGCCCGCACCACCGCGCCGTCCGGGTCGACCAGCCAGTCACCGACCTCCCCGACCGCCACATCGTCGGCGTCGTGGTCGGTCACCTCGAACGAACGCACGGTTCCATCCGGTTGCGATCGCAGGACCGTGGCGCGCCTGCCGGGTTCGCCGTCGCGCTCGGTCCACAGGCAGGCCTCCCGCACCGATCCGTCGAGCGAGGTCATCTGCACCTGCCCGGCGAAGCCGAAGCGGTCGCGGAGCATCCGATAGTCCAGTCCGGGCGCACTCTTCACGGCGAGCGGCCGGCCGGCATAGGTGGTGAGCACGTCGAGCAGCGGGGGCGTCAGTTGATCGAGCCGGAACACCCGGCCCGTCCCGGACCTGCGGGCGGGATCGGCGAGCACCACGTCTGCCGTGGAGACCGGCGTCAGTGCGTCGGCGGCGACAAAGGTCGCGCGTCCGCCGGTGACGTCGAGGTTGTGCCGGGCCATGGCGAGCCGGACACGGTCGAGGTCGCTACCGATGACACCCCGGATACCAGCGGCGCGGGACAGTTCGATCACCTCTGCGCCGATCGAACAGGTGACGTCGTGCACCACCGCGCCCGGGTGGCGCGCGGCGATCTCGGCCGCCCGGTGGGCAGCGACCGGGGATGCCGTCGACTGCTGCAACGCGTCGTCACCGAACAGCATGTCGTCGGCATCGCGCAGTTTCGCGCGACCCCGGCGACGACACAACACGGTCTCCACCACGGCGGCGTCGCGCTCCGGGTACCGCCTGCGCAATTCACCCAGATCCGCCAGCATCGATGACGGCGACAGGTCCAGCATCGATGCGGTCTCGAGAGCTTTCGCACCGTGCCGCGAGCGCAGGAAGGCGACGTCGTCGATCGTGAAGGTGTACCCCATCAACGCTCATCTTCCCGGGTGATCGCAACACTCATCGGTGCGGGCGCCACCGTCGCGGCCCGCTGCGGCGCCCGACCGCACCGCGCCGCTCACCGCACCGGTGCGCGGCGTGGTCTCACGGCTTGGTGCCGGTGACGATCGCGTTGTAGAAGAACTTCTGCGGCACCACTTTTCGCAAGACCTTCTCGTCCAGCCAGGACAGCTGCTTCCAGCCGTTGAAGGCGAAGCGCGCCCATCCCCAGCCGAGCTTCTCCGGCGGGACGGCAGCCTCGAAGGTACGGACGGGCCAACCGAGCATCGCCGCCGCCAGCTCCTCGGTCGCCGTCTCGACCCGGGTCGCACCTGCGGCGCGGGCCATCCGCTCGAGGTCCGCGGGATCGAAGGTGTGGATGTCGACGACGGCCTCGAGCGCTGCGGCCCGCGACGATTCGTCCAACTCCTCCTGCGGCCGTCGCCAGGACTGCAGCGGACCGAGTTTGGTGATGTTCGTGGTGGCGGCCCACGTCGCGCGGCTCATCCACCGGGCGTAGAAATCGCCGATGGTGGTCGGTTCACCGGCGAACACGAAGCGACCACCCGGCCTGAGGACGCGCAACACCTCGCGCAGCGCCTGCTCGACGTCCGGGATGTGGTGCAGCACAGCGTGTCCGACGACGAGGTCGAAAGTGTTGTCGTCATACGGGATCTTCTCCGCGTCGGCGACGCGACCGTCGACGTCGAGGCCCAGATTCTCCGCGTTGCGCAACGCGACCTTGACCATTCCCGGCGAGAGGTCGGTGACCGAGCCCTTCTCCGCCACTCCGGATTGCATGAGATTGAGCAGGAAGAATCCTGTGCCGCAACCGAGTTCCATGGCACGCCCGTACGGCAGCGGCTGGTCGGCGGCCACCGCATCGAACCGTCCACGCGCGTAGTCGATGCAGCGCTCGTCGTAGGAGATCGACCACTTGTCGTCGTAGGTCTCCGCCTCCCAGTCGTGATAGAGCACCTGCGCCAACTTGGTGTCCTCCAACGCCGCCTTCACCTGCTCCTCGGTGGCGTGCGGATTCGGTTCGGGATCGGTTCCCGGCGTCACGTTCGTGGTCATCTCTCGGCTACTTCCTCGTGTCTCGGGTATCGCAGTCGGGTATCGCGGTGGGATATCTCGGGGAGTCGGTGGATCACTTGCCGGTGAACTCGGCCTTCCCCGGCCCGTTCTCGACGAAGGACGTCATCCCGATGACCCGGTCCTCGGTCGCGAACAGTGCCGCGAACAGCTGCTCCTCGATCTTGAGGCCGGTCGTCAGGTCCACCCCGAGCCCCTGGTCGACGGCCTTCTTGCCTGCCGCGAGCGCGATGGTCGCGGCGTTGCGGAACTGTCCGGCCCAGGTCAGTGCTGCGTCGTAGACGTCGTCGGGGGCGACGACCTCGTCGACGAGCCCGATCGCGAGTGCCTCCTCGGCGCCGACGAACCGTCCGGTGAAGATCAGGTCCTTGGCCTTCGACGGACCCACCAGACGGGCGAGGCGCTGGGTGCCGCCACCTCCGGGGATGACGCCGAGCAGGATCTCGGGTACGCCCAACTTGGCGTTGTCACCGGCGATCCGACGGTCCGCGCCGAGCGCCACCTCGAGCCCGCCGCCCAGCGCGTACCCGGTGATCGCCGCGACGGTGGGCTTGGGGATGTCGGCGATGGACCCGAGCGCGGACTGCAGACGGCCCGCGACCTTGCTCATCTCCGCGTACGTCATGTCGTTCATCTCTTTGATGTCGGCGCCCGCGGCGAGCACCTTCGGGCCGCCGTAGACCACGACGGCCTTGATGTCGTCGCGACGAGTCGCCTCCTCGGCGGCCGCGGCCAGCTCGCTCTGCACCTGCCGGTTCAGCGCGTTCATCGGCGGACGGTTGAGCAGGATGGTGCCCACGCCGGGATGATCATCAGATGTCTCGAGGGTGACGAACTCAGCCATGGTCGAAGGCTACCGTTTGCCGGCACCGACAGGATCTCCAGGCCATAGAGTTGACGCATGGCGACGGCCTCGAATGCGGCGGGTGAACCGATCGAACTGCAGGTCGGCGAACGGGTGGTGCGGTTGTCCAGCCCCGACCGGGTCTACTTCGCCGAACGCGGGGAGACGAAACGGGAGTTGGCCGAGTACTACCTCTCGGTCGGCGACGGCATCGTCCGGGCGCTCCGTGATCGACCCTGCATGCTGCACCGGTTCCCGAAGGGCGTGAGCGGCAAGAAGGTGCACCAGAAGCGGATCCCCGCGGGTGCGCCCGACTGGCTGGAGACGGTCGAGCTCTGGTTCCCGCGGTTCGGCCGTACCGCGGACGAACTGTGCGTGACCGAGCTGGCGAGCGTGATCTGGGCGGTGCAGATGTCGACGGTGGAGTTCCACCCGTGGAACTCGCGACGCGACGACACCGAGTCGCCCGACGAGTGGCGCATCGACCTCGACCCGATGCCGGACTGTCCGTTCTCCCGAATCCAGCGCGTCGCTCACGTCGTCGAGGAGGTCCTCGACGAACTCGGCATGCGCGGCTTCCCCAAGACCTCGGGCGGCCGCGGACTGCACATCTACGTGCGGATAGCCCCGAGTGGGGCTTTCCGCAGGTCCGACGTGCCGCGCTGGCGTTCGCGCGGGAGGTCGAGCGGCGGGCCCCCGACGACGTCACCACGACCTGGTGGCGGAAGGACCGCGACCCCGCGGCAGTGTTCGTCGACTACAACCAGAACACCCGCGATCACACGATGGCGTCGGCGTACTCGGTGCGCGGCAACCCGCGCGGCACGGTGTCGGCACCGATCCGGTGGTCCGAGATCGACGATGTCGGCCCCGACGACTTCACCATCGCGACGATGCCCGCACGTTTCGCCGATCTCGGCGACCTGCACGCCGAGATCGACGACGTCGCCTACCGGCTGGATACCCTCCTGGAGTGGGCCGACCGTGAGGACATCGAGGTCGAGGACGAGGAGCCGGCGAGCCGGGACACCTCGGGCGAGGACGTGGTGGATCTCGATGCCGCGGAGGTCACCGATACGGGTCGATGATCTCCCGCAGCTCGACACCGCGCCGGCCGAGCGCCAGGAGGCGGGCTCGACCGCTGCCGGTGACATGCACGCGGTCAGCGACTGAGGCCGGGCACCTCTCGGTCACCCGCGACCGCGAAATACCGATCCGATCCCGCGAACTTCAGGCCGGCCAGGCCGGCACCCGGGGTGACCGACGGCTCGATCGGCTCGACGGTGCGTTCGGCGGCGAGCAGATCGGCAACACTGGCGAAGTCGGCGAGGTGGGTCAACTGCGCCCAGGTGGGTGGCAGCAGGATGTGTTCCGCCGCGACCCAGGCGTCGAGCGCGGCCTGCGGTCGAGCCCAGCGGGCCACCTCGGCCTCGCTGGTCTCGTCGTCGGCGGTCTGTCCCTCCGGCAGGGCGGCCAGAAAGAATCGGGTGTCGTAGCGGCGTTTCTCGATGATCGGGGTGATCCAGTGGGCCAGTGGCCGCAGCAGATCGGCGCGCAGTGTCATCTCCTCGGTGCGCAGGAACTCCGCGAGGGACAGGGATTTGTCCACGAGCGCGCCGCGCTGCGTCGCAAATGCCCCGGGGTCGGACACCGTGCCGTCGGAACGGGTGGCCAGCAGCACACCGCATTCCTCGAATGTCTCCCGCACCGCGGCGCAGACCAGCGCCTGCGCGGTCTTGTCGTCGGTGTGGAACCAGTCCGCCCACCGACCGGGATCGGGTCCGGTCCAGCCGATGTCGGCCTCCGCGTCGCGCGAGTCGACACCGCCGCCGGGGAAGACGGTGACCCCGCCGGCGAACGCCATCTGCCGGACCCTGCGCTGCAGGAAGACCTCGATCCCGTCGGCCGTGTCGCGGACGAGGACCACGGTCGCCGCATCGCGCAACGGCGCCGGCTCGGATGCCGGGTTGTTCGCTGGGGTCATGCCACACCTCCTGTCCCCGAGCGATCCGGCGGATCGTCGGGCCGCTCTGACAGTAACGCGCGGGGGTCAGCCGCCTGCGCGCCGATGCCCGCCTGCCCGGCGGGTGCGTCGAGCGAAATACCGGCCGTCGACCCGGCTCAAGGTGATCTGCTGGCGGAACGCCGACGACAGGTTCTGGCTGGTGAGAACGTCGTCGAGAAGTCCCTGCGCGACCACCGCACCCTCCGACAGGAGCATCGCATGGGTGAAGCCGTCGGGGATCTCCTCGACGTGGTGGGTGATCAGCACCATCGCGGGGGCCTCCGGATCGGACGCGAGCCGACTCAGCCGCGCCACCAGCTCCTCCCGACCACCCAGGTCGAGCCCGGCCGCCGGCTCGTCGAGCAGCAGCAGTTCCGGATCGGTCATCAGCGCCCGCGAGATCAGCACGCGTTTGCGTTCGCCCTCCGAGAGCGTGCCGAACGCCCGGTCCGCCAGATGTTCGGCACCCATCGACTCAAGGGATTCGACGGCCTGCGCGCGGTCCACGTCGTCGTAGGCCTCGCGCCATCGCCCGATCACCGAGTACCCCGCGGAGATCACCACGTCGGTGACGATCTCGTCGGCCGGTACCCGCTCGGCGAGTGCGGCGCTCGACACCCCGATCCGGGTGGAGAGTTCTCGGACCTCCACCTTGCCGAGCTGCTCGTTCAGCACGTACGCCGATCCCGAGGTCGGATGGACCTGGGCCGCTGCGAGGCGCATCAGCGACGTCTTACCGGCGCCGTTGGGACCGATCACCACCCAACGTTCATCGAGTTCGACCTGCCACGACACCGGGCCCACCAGGGTGTTGCCCCCACGGACCAGCGTCACGTCCCGGAAGTCGACCAACAGGTCCGGATCGGATTCGTACACCTCGTCGTCGTCGGTCACGTCTGTCACTCCCCTATCGTGCCCTACGTCGGTGCACGTTGCGGACAGCCATGCGACACATGGTCGGCGACAAGGGAATACGCCGGGCCGGAATACCGGCCGGAATACACCGGAGCGCCAGCGCCTTGACCAAGGCATGAGTGTTGAGCTATCCATCCTCGACCTGGCACAGGTCGGTCCGGGCGAGACCGTCCGGGACAGCTTCGTCGCGAGCGTCGACATGGCGCAGCGCGCGGAGCGCTGGGGCTTCCGGCGCATCTGGTACGCCGAGCACCACAACATGTCGTCCATCGCGTCGGCCGCGCCCGCCGTGCTCATCGCGCACGTGGCCGCGCACACCGAGTCGATCCGGCTCGGTGCCGGCGGCGTCATGCTCCCGAACCACTCGCCGCTGGCCATCGCCGAACAGTTCGGCACGCTGGCCGAGCTGTACCCCGGTCGTATCGACCTGGGCCTCGGGCGTGCGCCCGGCGGCGACCAGCAGACCTTCGCCGCACTGCGGCGGACGATGGCATCCGCCGATCGATTCCCCTCAGACGTCCTCGAATTGCAGGGGTATCTGCGTGGTCAGTCGCGTGTCGAGGGCGTGGCGGCCACACCCGGCGCCGGGACCGACGTCCCGCTCTACATCCTCGGGTCGTCCTTGTTCGGCGCACAACTCGCCGCTGCGCTCGGCCTGCCCTACGCGTTCGCGTCGCACTTCGCACCTCAGGCGCTCGAAGAGGCGGTCGCGGTGTACCGACGCGAGTTCCAGCCCTCCGAACAACTCGAGTCGCCCTACGTCATCGCGGGCGTGTGCGCCATCGCCGACGACGACGAGGCGGTCGCGCAGGAACAGCTCCGCAAGGCCAAGCGACATCGGGTGAATGCGCTCTTCGGCCGCGGACGGAAGTTCACCGACGAGGAGGCCGACATGATCCTCGACATGCCCCAGGGCCGCCAGATCGACTCGATGATGACCTATGCGGGTGTCGGTACCCCGACGCAGGTGATCGATTACCTCGACTGGTTCGCCGGCCACGCCCAGGCAGACGAGCTCATCGTCGCGTCGATCGCGCCCGATCGTGACATCTGGCGGAACACGTTGGGCCACATCGCACCCGCGCGGTCGCTCTCGACCGCCACCGACTGAGACCGTACGGCCTCGATCAGCCGGCGTCGGGAGCGAGGGCGAAGTCGGCGAAATCGAAGCCGGGCAGGACGAGACAGCTGACCAGGGACGCCTCGCCCCCGATGGGCCGGGCCCGTTGCCAGGTGCCGGGTGGTACGACGGCCTGCGGCTGGTGACCGTCGGACACATCCGGGCCGACGACGATGCCGGTCGTCGCGCCCGGCTCCATCCCGTCGCCACCGAGTTCGAGGAGCACCGGCGACCCGCGGTGATGGAGCCACAACTCGGCACCCCGGACCGTATGCCACGCGGATCGCTCGTCGGGCAGCAACAGGAAGTAGATGGCGGTCCCGGCCACCCGGTCCCCCGGATAGCCCTGCGGCAGAACATCGGCCGGGATCGTGACCGCGCTGCGCCACGTCTCCCGATACCACCCGCCTTCCGGGTGCGGCGTGAGGCCGAGCCCTCGCGCCCAGTCGGGCAGATCCGCAGCTGTCCTCATCCGTCGATCACCTCCGCGATCACCGTGACCGATCCCGGTGCGATCTCGGTGAACCCGGCGTCACGGACCGCTACCGCCCGGCCCCCCGACTCGGCGCCGAGCAACTCCGCCCACCGCTCCGAGGTCGCCTCGCGGACCACCAACGGGCAACCCGCATCGCGCCAGTCTCTGGCCTGACGCACACTCAGCAGTTTCACTGCGAGCATCGCACCGTGACCGACCTGCGCGGCCGCCTTGCCGACCGTCATCTCCAGCACGGGATTGATCCAGAGGCACACCCCGGCGCTCGGCGGTGTGGCCGACAGTTCGCCGTCGACCTCGGTCCCGCCGATCTGCAGGCGGGCGATCCGCTTGTCGACGTCACCGACCCGCCCGGGCACGATCGCCCGCGCCTCGCCGCTGCCCTCGGTGACGGTCAGACCCCAGACCTCTTGCGCTGCGGCCCATTGCGCACCACGAGCGCGACGAGCGATCTTGCGGATCCGTGCGTCGCACCAGGTGTCCATGGGCGCCGACCACGGTCCCGCGCCACCCGACCGGTCGTCGAGACAGAGCATCGCCACCGATCGTGCGGCCGCGGTCAGCAGGTCGGTCCGATCAGGCGGTCGCGTCTTCTCGATCCGTACGACCATCTGCATCGCCAGCACGTCACCCGGCTCCGGCGGGTCGTCGCCACCACCCACGTATCCGACGAGACGGTGATACGCGTCGTCGAACGGGTCCTCGTCCTCGGACAGCTCAGCGACGATCTCCGCCACGGTGCGTCACCCCCAGTTCTCGGCTTTCGTCAGACAGAACGGATGTCCTGACGGGTCCAGCAGCACCCGCCAGGTGTCGCCCGGCTGGTCGTCGGGGACGGTGGCACCGAGCGCGACGCAGCGTGTCGCCGCGTCGTCGAGGTCGGCGACCGCGAGATCGAAGTGGAACTGTTTGGACCCGTTCGGGTTCGGCCACGCCGGCGGCCGGTAGTCGGGCACCGAGCCGAAGCCGAGTGCCGGTCCCTCACCCTTGAGCATCGCGTAGCCGTCGCCCGACGCGGTGATCTCCCAGCCCAGTACGGCCGACCAGAACTCCGCGGATGCCGTCGCGTCCGCACAATCCAGGGTGACCATGGCCAGTGCGCCGATCTTCTCGGCGGCGATATCTCCGGTGGCAGTCATGCCGTTGTCCTCTCGCTCGATGATCCGACCCCTCGATCATCCGCTGATCGCCGGTCCCGGTATTGAAGGAACACGACAACCGAGTAGGTGAGCGACGAGGTCCGGATCGATCGGTCAGCCCAGCGGGACGCGCCGGAACACACCGTCGGCGGCGTCGGCCGCCTCGATCTCGTCACGCGTCACCCCGAGGATGAAGAGCACCGCGTCGAGGAACGGATGACTCAACGCGGCATCGGCGACCTCACGCAGCGCCGGCTTCGCATTGAACGCGATCCCGAGCCCCGCGACGCTGAGCATGTCGATGTCGTTCGCACCGTCGCCCACCGCGATGGTCTGCTCCATCGGCACGCCCACCTGATCGGCGAACACCCGTAGCGCACTGGCCTTTCCGGCGCGGTCGACGATCTCGCCGACGACCCGTCCGGTCAGCTTGCCGTTCACGATCTCGAGAGTGTTCGCGCGAACGAAGTCGAGTTCCAGCTCGTGCGCCAGTCCGTCGATCACCTGGCGGAATCCGCCGGATACGACCCCGCAGTGATAACCGAGACGGTGCAGGGTGCGGATGGTCGTCCGCGCCCCGGGGGTCAGTTGCAGCGACGTCGCGACATCGTCGATCACCGCGGCGTCGAGGCCCGCGAGCACCGCGACCCGGCGATGCAACGATTCGGCGAAGTCCAGCTCACCGCGCATCGCGGCCTCGGTCACCGCGGCGACCTCGGCCTCCTTGCCCGCCCTGGCGGCAAGCATCTCGATGACCTCGCCCTGGATGAGGGTCGAATCGACATCGAAGACGATGAGGCGTTTGGCGCGCCGGGCGAGTCCACCGCGTTCGACGGCGATGTCCACTCCGTGCGCGGCGGCCACGGCGGCCAGGCCCTTGCGCAGGGCCGCGTCGGCAGCGACGTCGTCGCGCCCCACACTGACCATGAGTTCGAGGCCGGTGAGCGGATAGTCGGCGATGCCGCGGATGGAGTCGATGTTGCCGCTCTGACTGGCGAGCTCGGCCGCGAGCGCCCGGAACGCCCGTGCGGTGACCGGACTCCCGAGCACCACCACCGCGTGACTCGACGGTCGGCGTCCGGCACTGGCCGCACCGACCTCGACGATGACGTCGATGCCGATGGACGCCATCGCCTGTTCGACGACCTCCTGCAGATCCTCGGGGTCACCGGTCGCCGAGACCAGCACACCCAGGGTGAGCCGACCGCGGATGACGACCTGCTCGACGTCGAGGAGGCTGACCTCGCGGCCTGCCAGCGCGCCCATGAGCACGGAGGTCACACCGGGCTTGTCCGGTCCGGTGACGGTGATCAGAACTGTGGTGTCGCGCGATTCTTTCGCCACGTGTTCGGGTTCGCGGCGGGCGTCAGCGGGGATCCGCGTCTCCGGATGCCTCGTGGCTGCCGGTCGTCAACGGCTCCCGACGCGCGTCCTCGGCGGACTTGCTCTCGTGACCGTGACCCGGACCCACATGCGCTTCGGCTCGCATCCGATCGATCATGTGCGGATAGTGCAGCTCGAACGCCGGGCGCTCCGACCGGATGCGGGGCAGCTCGGTGAAGTTGTGCCGCGGCGGCGGGCAGCTGGTGGCCCACTCGAGTGAGTTGCCGAAGCCCCACGGATCGTCGACGGTGACGACCTCGCCGTAGCGGTAGCTACGGAAGACGTTCCACAGGAACGGCAACGTCGACAGGCCCAGGATGAAGGCACCGACGGTCGAGATGACGTTCAGCGTGGTGAAGCCGTCCGACGGCAGGTAGTCGGCGTAGCGACGCGGCATGCCCTCGTTGCCCAGCCAGTGCTGCACCAGGAACGTGGTGTGGAAGCCGATGAAGGTCAGCCAGAAGTGGATCTTGCCGAGCCGCTCGTCGAGCATGCGTCCGGTCATCTTCGGGAACCAGAAGTAGATGCCCGCATAGGTGGCGAACACGATGGTGCCGAAGAGGACGTAGTGGAAGTGGGCGACGACGAAGTAGCTGTCGGACAGGTGGAAGTCCAGCGGCGGGCTGGCCAGCAGCACACCGGTCAGGCCACCGAACAGGAACGTCACGATGAAGCCCACGGAGAACAGCATGGGTGTCTCGAACGTCATGTTGCCGCGCCACATCGTGCCTATCCAGTTGAAGAACTTCACACCGGTGGGCACTGCGATCAGGAACGTCATGAAGGAGAAGAACGGCAACAGCACGGCACCGGTGACATACATGTGGTGCGCCCACACGGCGACCGACAGCGCGGCAATGGCCATCGTGGCGTAGATGAGGCCGGAGTAGCCGAAGATCGGCTTACGGGCGAACACCGGGAACACCTCGGACACGATGCCGAAGAACGGCAGAGCGATGACGTAGACCTCGGGGTGACCGAAGAACCAGAACAGGTGCTGCCACAGGATCACACCGCCGTTGGCGGGATCGTAGAGGTGGGCGCCGAATTGACGGTCGACCTCCAGTCCGAGCAGCGCCGCGGTGAGCAGCGGGAAGACCAGCAGGATCAGCACGCTGGTGACCAGGATGTTCCAGGTGAAGATCGGCATCCGGAACATGGTCATGCCGGGCGCACGCAGACAGACGACGGTGGTCACCATGTTGACCGCACCGAGGATGGTGCCCAGACCACCCACACCGAGGCCCATGATCCAGAGGTCGGCGCCGACGCCCGGGGAGTGGATCGCGTCGGTCAGCGGGGTGTACGCGGTCCAGCCGAAGTCGGCGGCGCCACCGGGGGTGAGGAAGCCGGCCAGCGCGATCGAGGCGCCGAACAGGAACAGCCAGAAACCGAAGGCGTTGAGGCGCGGGAACGCGACGTCGGGCGAACCGATCTGCAGTGGCAGCACGAAGTTGGCGAAGCCGATCACGATCGGTGTCGCGTAGAACAGCAGCATCACGGTGCCGTGCATGGTGAACAGCTGGTTGAACTGCTCGGTCGACAGGAACTGCATGCCCGGGTGGGCGAGCTCGCCACGCATCAGCAGCGCCATCAGGCCACCGATGAGGAAGAAGCCGAAGCAGGCGGTGATGTACATCATGCCGATCAGCTTGTGATCGGTGGTGGTGATCAGCTTGTAGATGAACGAACCCTTGGGCTGATAGCGCTCCGGGAAGGGACGCACTGGAGCCACTTGCGTGGTGGGCTGGTCGACCGCGGTCACAGATCCTCCTCGTTGCGCGACCAACAGGGCCGGTCACCTGCCGTTTCCCCGCGGTCGCCACATGAACAAAACGAGCGCTGAGTACTGATCCTAAACCCTCACAAGGGCAGTGGCCGAGTGGGTCCTACGATCCGTCGTATTTCCGTGTCGGAGCCCGGGAAAGGCACTGTTCACACCCCGTCCCGACGACGACTCGCGGGCCGCGGGACGGGGCCGGCACGACAGCCCGGGTGACGTCCCGCAACCGCGGGCGTCCGACCGTCCGCCCGGTGCTAGCGTGATCGCGTGCATCGCAGCGGCGAAACCCCGGTTCCACCTCGGCGCAGGCTTCGGATGGCCGCGGCCGTCTCGTCGCTCCTGATGATCACCGTCGTCTCCGCGTGCAGCGACGACGCGCCGCTGACCACGCCCGACGGCAGCCCCGTCTCCACGGTGACGACGCGGGTCGCCGAGGTCAACATCGTCAACGCGGACCGGGATCTGACCCGCACCTGCCTCACCCCGACCGCGCCCGACGCCGGCGTCACCGACGTCAACCGCATCGTCGTCACCGATCCATCGTTGCTCGACGCGGTCTGCGCGCTGGGGATCGGGCCGAAGGTGGTCGCGGTCGCGGCCACAACACCGGTGCCCGCCTATCTCGGACCCCAACTCTCGTCGGTACCGGCGATCGGGGCCAGGCCCGACGCCGCGGCCGTCGCGACGGCCGCCCCCGACATCGTCCTCACGACCCCGCAGACCGCGGCGACCGCGGCTGCGTTCGGGGATGCGCAGATGGTCACGATCGAACCGGGCGAGAACTGGCAGGAACGCTTCCAGTCCGTCGCCGACGCACTGGGCCGGTCGTCGAGCGGAGAGCGACTCCTCGACGAGTACCGTGCCGAGACGGTCAAGACCGGCAGGCGGATGGATGCCCAGCACAGTCAGGTCTCGCTGGTCCGGTTCACCGGGGACTCCGAGATGATCGCCGGCACCGACACCTTCGCGGGGCAGATCCTCGCCGAGATCGGCGTGCAGCGACCCGAGGCACAGCGGTCGCCGCAGTCGTTCACCGTCACGGACAAGAACTTCACCGACGCCGACGCCGACCTCATCTACGTCAGCTTCCAGGGCGACCGCGGGCAGGCGCATGGCGAGGAAGTCCTGCTGAGCGACCGATGGCTCGACATGGGCGCACCGACGTGGAAGCGCGTCCTCGCGGTCGACGACGACCTCTGGTACGGCTCTTCCGGTCTCGCTGCCGCGTGGCTGGTCCTCAACGACGTCAAGGAGTCCCTCGATGGCAACTCGTGACCTGGCCGCACAGGCCCGCGCCCTGCTCGATCTGCACCGGCCCGGTGATCCGGGTGTGTTCCCGACCGTGTGGGACGCCTGGTCGGCGAATCTCGCGGTCGCAGGCGGCTTCGCCGCGCTGACGGTGGGAAGTCATCCGGTCGCGGACTCGATCGGGCGCGCCGACAACGAAGGCATGACCTTCGACGAGCTCCTCACCCGGGTCCGTCAGATCAGCGACGCCGTCGAGGTCCCGCTGTCGGTCGACATCGAATCGGGCTACGGCGAGACACCCGAGCGCCTGATCGAAGGACTGCTCGAGGTCGGAGCGGTCGGCCTGAACATCGAGGACACCGTGCACTCCGAGGGCGGTCGTCTCCGCGAGGCGACCGAACACGCCGAACTGGTCGGAGCCCTGCGTGCCGCCGCCGATGCCGCGGACGTCCCGGTGGTCATCAACGCCCGCACCGACCTGTTCCTGAAGCAGGTCGGCGACGAGGCCGACCGGGTCGATCGCGCCATCGAGCGTCTGCGGTTGTGCGCGGATGCCGGCGCACGGTCGCTGTACCCGGTCGGCTTCCACTCCGACGACGTCCAACGTCGACTGGCCGCCGAACTGCCGCTCCCGGTGAACGCCATCGGCAACCCGGCCGATGGATCCCGCGCGCACCTCGCCGGGTTGGGGGTGGGCCGGATCAGCTTCGGACCGCTGTGGCAGATGGCCATCGCCGGGCGGGCGACCGAGTTGCTCGCCGACTGGCACTGAGGTTCGACGTCCCGGCCCATGCGCGGGTCCGGCGGCCGCCCGACTAAGGGTCACCGTGCGCACAACCCTGGCGTCGCCGCCGGAAACCCATAAGGCTGGGCGCATGAGTGTCACCGACCAGTACCTCGCCAACAACGTCGCATACGCCGCGGACTTCACCGGCCCGCTCCCCTTGCCGCCGAGCAAGCATGTCGCGGTGGTCGCCTGCATGGACGCCCGGCTCGATGTCTACCGCATCCTCGGCCTGAACGACGGCGAGGCGCACGTCATCCGCAATGCCGGCGGCGTCGTCACCGATGACGAGATCCGCTCCCTCGCGATCAGCCAGCGACTGCTGGGCACCACCGAGATCATCCTGATCCACCACACCGACTGCGGCATGCTCACGTTCACCGACGACGATTTCAAGCGCGACATCCAGACCGAGACCGGCCAGAAGCCGGAGTGGGCCGCCGAGGCGTTCGGAGATCTCGACGAGGACGTGCGGCAGTCGATCACCCGGATCAAGAACAGCCCGTTCATCACGAAGACCAGTTCGCTGCGCGGGTTCGTCTTCGACGTCGCCACCGGCAGGCTGAACGAGGTCTCGGCCTGATCGTCGGTCGGCGGGCGGGGAAACGCACCGACGCGCACCCACACTGATTATTACCGTTGGGGTTGCGGTAGGGGCGTGATCTCCAAGCTCCCGCCGATTACGCGGATCTCCTCGAGCGGCCCATCGTCGGTGCCTTGGCCACGGTCAGTCCGGACGGTTCGGCAAGCGATACGGCGTCGCCGACACGCAGCCGCCGTCGGACGCCGACGATAGGGTGGTCATGATCCTCGATGCCACTCGATTCACGACGAAATAGGTCGACCGACACCGACTCGACGACCGCCGCGACCACACGCACCCTGCCGCTGCACGCACTCTGGCGGCCGGGCGTCGGTCTGGCTCTGTGGTGGGCCCATCCGGATGCCGGACCGGACGACCTACCGCGCGAGATCGCCGATCAACTGTCGAGTCGTCGCTCGCGGCGCGAGGCCGCGATCATCGGCGAGACGGGGCATCGCGACTTCGTCCGCACGATCACGCTCGGCGCCGCGTCCACCGTCGGCTTCCTGGATCTGACCCGACCGCACCCGGTCAGCGGTGAGATCACCTGGTATCGATACCTCCTCGACGGGGTCCGCCGGCACGTCGGGGCCGGTGCGGTGGCGCCGGGAGTCGCCGAGATCGGCGGCGAGCCGTTGTTTCGCTGGCAGGCGGTGCCGACGACGTCGTGGCGCAGTTGGATGGCCGTCGTCTCCACCACCGCCCCGTCGGTCGTCGCGGACAACGGCGGCTCCGAGGCGACCGCCGATCTGATCGCCGAACTCGTCGATCACGAGTGCCGTGGACGCATCGCGGCCGGCGGACCGATCGACACCCACGACCACCCCGCGGGATGGCTCGTCCACGCACTCGGTCCCGACGTTGCCGACCTCGCCGAGAAGCGGACCCGGCTGCGGTCCTCCGCCGGCGCCTGGATGCAGTGGAACTCCACTGCACCACAGGATGATTCGATGGTCGTGTTGAGACTTCACGAACCCGACGAGGAGCCCGAGGACGCCTGGCGACCGCACGCGGACGCCGACTCCGCGCGGTGGCGCCTCGAGGTGTGTCGCCGGGTCTCCGACGGCCGGATCGTGCCCGTGGTCCCGCACCGCCTCGACACCCACGAACTCGATCGTGTCACCAGCGGCCTCGCCACGGCGGTGCGGGCGTTCCCCGAACTGTCGCAGGCCGAACCCGATCGGCACACCCTGGATTTCCTGCTGACGACACCGACCGTGGAACGTCTCTTCGCGGCCGGGGCGTCTGCACTGACCGATGCCGGCTGCCCGGTCCTGCTGCCCCGCACCATCGCCGAGGTCCGTCCCACCCTCGGTCTTCGCGCACGGCCGGTGGCGACCAGCACCGGTCGTGCCGCCCAGATCGGGGCGGCGGAGGTCGGCGAGTTCGAGTGGCGACTCGCGCTCGGCGACGATCCCGCGGCCTCGACCCTCTCCGATGCCGACCTGGCGGATCTGGCGCGCCGGCAGGGCGATCTGGTCCGGGTGCGCGGGGTGTGGATGCGTGCGGAGGGTGCCGCCCTCACCCGGGCCGCCGCTTTCGTCGTCGCCCAACGGGCACAGGCGGCGTCCGATCATCCGGCCGACCTCGGCGAACTGTTCAACCTGGTCGTGGACACCGTGCCGGTCCCGGTCACGTCGATCGACGGACTCGCGTGGCTCGACGACATCGCCGCGGGCGGCGCGCTGCGGCCGACACCGATCACTCCCCCGCCGTCGCTGCACGCCGAGTTGCGCCCGTACCAGCAGCGGGGACTCGACTGGCTGGCGTACCTGTCCGCGAACCGGATCGGCGGAGTCCTCGCCGACGACATGGGCCTGGGCAAGACGTTGCAGGTCATCGCTCTGCTCTGTCACGAGAAGCCGGACTCCACGGCACCGGGGACCGGGCCGACGCTCGTCGTGTGCCCGATGTCGGTCGTCGGCAACTGGGAGCGGGAGATCGCGCGTTTCGCACCTCACCTTCGTGTCGTCGTGCACCATGGGGTCGCCCGGGCGGGTGGTGCGACCTTCGCCGCCCTTCACGCGGATGCCGACGTCGTCCTGACGACCTTTGCGACGGCGACCCGCGACCGGCGGCTCCTCGGCGGGCACCCGTGGCGACGAATCGTCGTCGACGAGGCACAGCACGTGAAGAACGTCGCCACCAAGGCCGCCAAAGCGCTGCGGGCGCTACCGGCCGACCACCGCATCGCACTCACCGGCACCCCCGTGGAGAACCGGCTCGAGGACCTGCGCGCGGTGATCGACCTGGTCAATCCGGGACTGCTCGGTTCCGCGTCGCGTTTCCGCGCCCGATTCGCGGAGCCCATCGAACGCGACCGCGACGCCGCGGCGATCCGGCGACTGGGCGCTCTCACCCGTCCGTTCATCCTGCGACGCGAGAAGACCGACCCGTCGATCATCACCGACCTGCCTGAGAAGACGGACATCACCGTCCGCGCCAACCTCACCGTCGAGCAGGCGGCGCTCTATCGCGCCGTCATCGACGAGCTCATGGACGCGTTGCGCAGCAAGCAGCAGCGCACGATCCGACGACGCAACATCCTCGCGGCACTCACCCGCCTCAAGCAGGTCTGCAACCATCCCGCCCACTATCTCGGTGACGGGTCGGGGCTGTTGCGCCGCGACCGCCACCGGTCGGGCAAGGTCGAACTCCTCGTCGACATCCTGACGACCGCGGCCGCCGAGGGCGACCGCGCGCTGATCTTCACCCAGTTCGCCGCGTTCGGTGAACTGCTCTCCGACTGGCTCGAACCGTATCTCGGCGAGCCCATCCCGGTGCTGCACGGCGGCCGCACACGCACCGACCGCGATCAGATGGTCGACCGATTCCAGGGCGGCGACGGCCCGCCCGCGATGATCGCGACCCTGAAGGCGGGCGGCACCGGCCTCAACCTCACCGCCGCCAACCACGTCGTCCACGTCGACCGATGGTGGAATCCCGCGGTAGAGGACCAGGCCACCGACCGCGCCTATCGGATCGGCCAACAGCAACGGGTCCAGGTGCATCGTTTCCTCTGTGTCGGCACGCTCGAGGAGCGGATCGACGAGATGATCTCGGCCAAACGAGAGTTGTCGCGACTGACGGTCAGCGCCGGCGAGAACTGGCTCTCCGACCTCGGCGACGACGAACTGTTCGACCTGTTCCGTCTGCGCGACGAGGCGGTCAGCGAGTGAGCCCCCGCGGATCGGGTGGGCGCAGCGGTGCGCGGACGACCACCCGCGGCTACGGCCTGAGCAGGTGGGGGCGGGCGTTCGTCGACGTCGTCGAGGGTGTCACCACCGGCGAACCGGATCATCGACGGATCACGCAGGCCCGCAGATATTTTCGCGACCACCACGCCGAGCGGCTGCGCATCTCCGAAGCTCGGATCACCGCGTCGGTGCGCGGCAGTCAACTCGATCCGTTCGAGGTCATCCTGACGATGCGCGCCGTCGACACCGCCACCGTCGTGTCCCTGTTGCGGGACCGGGAGGCGACCGGTGACCTGATGGCACTCACCCGCGGAGACCAGCCGGAGACACTCGGCACGTTGCTGCTGCCGACCGAGTCCGCCGACATCGCCGCTGACTGCACGTGTCCCGACGAGTCGCCACGCTGCATCCATGTGCTGTGCGTCGCCTACGAGGTCGCAGCCGAGATCGACCGGCACGCAACAACTCTCCTGACCGTGATGGGGACCGATCCGGCCGCGCTCCTCGCCGCCGCGACCCATTCGCCCGCGCCGGCCCGTGCCGCCACGGAGGAGTCGTCACGACCCGCGGGCGTCGACTTCTACGGCACCAACGCCGTGCTGCCGCCGCTGCCGTCCCCACCCCGACTGAACCCGATCATGGATCTCGATCCCGACGCCCTGCGGAAGGCCCTCCGTGCAACCGGGGTCGCGCCCGCCGACATCGGCGAGGCGCTCGACCTGTTGGACGAGCTGTACGAGCGGCTGCGGGACTAGAAGTCCCAGTCCTCGTCCTCGGTGTTGACGGCCTTGCCGATGACGTAGCTGCTACCCGATCCGGAGAAGAAGTCGTGGTTCTCGTCGGCGTTCGGAGACAACGCGGACAGGATGGCCGGGTTCACGTCGGTTTCGTCGCGGGGGAACATGGCCTCGTAGCCGAGGTTCATCAGCGCCTTGTTCGCGTTGTACCGCAGGAACTTCTTGACATCCTCGGTGAGCCCGACCTCGTCGTACAGCGCCTCGGTGTAGTCGGATTCGTTGTCGTAGAGCTCGAACAGCAACTCGAACGTGTAATCCTTGAGCTCCTGACGGCGCTCGGCGGTCTGCACCTCGAGGCCACGCTGGTACTTGTAGCCGATGTAGTAGCCGTGCACCGCCTCGTCACGGATGATCAGTCGGATGAGGTCCGCGGTGTTGGTGAGCTTGGCCCGGCTCGACCAGTACATCGGCAGGTAGAAGCCGGAATAGAAGAGGAACGACTCCAGCAGCGTCGAGGCGACCTTGCGTTTGAGCGGGTCGTCGCCACGGTAGTAGTCCATGACGATCTGCGCCTTGCGCTGCAGCTGCTCGTTCTCCTCCGACCAGCGGAACGCCTCGTCGATCTCCTTGGTGGAGCACAACGTCGAGAAGATGGAGCTGTAGCTCTTGGCGTGCACCGACTCCATGAACGCGATGTTGGTGAGCACCGCCTCCTCGTGCGGGGTGGTCGCATCGGGGATCAGCGAGACCGCACCGACCGTGCCCTGGATGGTGTCGAGCAACGTCAGACCGGTGAAGACGCGCATGGTCAGCTGCTTCTCGTACTCGGTCAACGTGTTCCACGACGGGATGTCGTTGGACACCGGCACCTTCTCCGGCAGCCAGAAGTTGCCGGTGAGCCGATCCCACACCTCGGCGTCCTTCTCGTCGGGGACGCGGTTCCAGTTGATCGCGGAGACCCGGCTCACCAGTTTGATGGGGGCGCCGTCTGCCGGGCTGTGGCTTGCGGTGGACGTCATTGGTCTTTCCTTGCTCGCTCGCTGATGTGACTGGCTTTGGGTGCGGAGAACCGAATGCTGCTCAGAGCATGCACGAGACGCAGTTCTCCACCTCGGTGCCCTCGAGCGCCATCTGACGCAGGCGGATGTAGTAGAGCGTCTTGATGCCCTTGCGCCAGGCGTAGATCTGCGCTCGATTGACCTCACGGGTGGTGGCGGTGTCCTTGAAGAACAGGGTCAGACTCAATCCCTGATCCACGTGCTGCGTCGCCGCGGCGTAGGTGTCGATGATCTTCTCGTACCCGATCTCGTACGCGTCCTGGTAGTACTCCAGGTTCTCGTTCGTCATGTACGGGGCCGGGTAATAGACGCGGCCGATCTTGCCTTCCTTGCGGATCTCGACCTTCGCGGCCACCGGGTGGATGGAACTCGTCGAATGGTTGATGTAGCTGATCGACCCGGTCGGCGGGACGGCCTGCAGGTTCTGGTTGTAGATGCCGTCACGCTGCACCGACGCCTTCAGCTCACGCCAGTCGTCCTGGTTGGGGACGTGAATCCCGGCCTCGCCGAACAGGTCGCGCACCTTCTGCGTCTCCGGCTCCCACGCCTTCTCGGTGTACTTGTCGAAGAACTCGCCGCTCGCGTACTGCGACCGCTCGAAACCGGCGAACGGCAGGCCACGCTCGCGCGCGATCCGGTTCGACGCCCGCAACGCGTGGTAGAGCACGGTGTAGAAGTAGATGTTGGTGAAGTCGACGCCTTCCTCGCTGCCGTAGAAGATCCGCTCGCGGGCGAGGTAGCCGTGCAGGTTCATCTGGCCCAAGCCGATGGCATGGGATTCGTTGTTGCCCTTCTCGATCGACGGCACCGACGTGATCGAGGTCTGATCGCTGACCGCGGTGAGCCCGCGAATCGCCGTCTCGATGGTGTGCCCGAAATCGGGCGAGTCCATCGCCTTGGCGATGTTGAGCGAACCGAGGTTGCAGGAGATGTCCTTGCCGATGTGGGAGTAGGACAGGTCGTCGTTGAACTCGGACGCCGTCGACACCTGCAGGATCTCCGAGCACAGGTTGGAGTGGGTGATCTTGCCGTCGATCGGGTTGGCGCGGTTCACCGTGTCCTCGAACATGATGTACGGGTAGCCGGACTCGAACTGCAACTCCGCGAGGGTCTGGAAGAACTCGCGCGCCTTGATCTTGGTCTTGCGAATCCGCTTGTCCTCCACCATCTCGTGATACTTGTCGGTCACGTTGATGTCGGCGAACGGCACCCCGTAGACGCGCTCGACGTCGTACGGGCTGAACAGGTACATGTCGTCGTTGTCCTTGGCGAGCTGGAAGGTGATGTCGGGGATCACCACGCCCAGGGACAGCGTCTTGATGCGGATCTTCTCGTCGGCGTTCTCGCGCTTGGTGTCGAGGAAGCGGTAGATGTCCGGGTGGTGCGCGTGCAGGTAGACAGCGCCCGCGCCCTGACGGGCACCGAGCTGATTGGCGTAGGAGAACGAGTCCTCGAGCAGCTTCATGATCGGGATGACACCCGAGCTCTGGTTCTCGATCTTCTTGATCGGCGCGCCGTGCTCACGGATGTTGGACAGCAGCAACGCGACTCCGCCGCCGCGCTTGGACAGCTGCAACGCCGAGTTGATCGACCGCCCGATCGATTCCATGTTGTCCTCGATGCGCAAGAGGAAGCAGCTCACCGGCTCACCGCGCTGCTTCTTGCCCGAGTTCAGGAAGGTCGGGGTGGCCGGCTGGAACCGACCCTCGATGATCTCGTCGACGAGGTTGCGGGCGAGCGCCGTGTCACCGTCGGCGAGCGTGAGCGCGACCATGCACACGCGATCCTCGAAGCGCTCCAGGAACCGCTTGCCGTCGAAGGTCTTGAGCGTGTAGCTCGTGTAGTACTTGAACGCACCGAGGAACGTCGGGAACCGGAACTTGCGCGAATATGCATGCCCGAACAGCAGTTTCACGAACTCGCGGTCGTACTTCGCGAGCACCTCGGGCTCGTAGTAGTTCTCCTCGACGAGGTAGTCGAGCTTCTCGTCGAGGTCGTGGAAGAACACCGTGTTCTGGTTGACGTGCTGCAGGAAGTACTGATTGGCGGCCTCGCGATCCTTCTCGAACTGGATCTTGCCGTCGGCGTCGTACAGATTGAGCATCGCATTGAGCGCGTGGTAGTCGAGTTCGCCGGGTTCGTGTCCCGACGGGCCTGCGTGGACACCGGACTTGCTGGCCGAGGCGGTGTCCGAGACGGGTGCTGCGGTTGGCGACACGAAAGACTCCTGGCGATAGATGTTCTTGTGAAAAAGGTACGGGGAGGGTCGGACAGTTCAGGCGCGGGCGGCGCTGAGCTCGACCCGCGTGGGTTCGAGGAACGCGTCGGTCTGCGCGAACTCGGTGAGGCCCGAACGGACGCAATCGACGTCGTCCGTGGTGCCCATCAGTTCGAACCGGTAGAGGTACGGCACGGAACACTTGCGCGAGACGATGTCGCCGGCGTAGCAGAATTCCTCACCGAAGTTCGTGTTGCCGGCGGCGATCACGCCGCGGATCAGCGCTCGATTGTGTGTGTTGTTGAGGAACTTGATGACCTGCTTCGGCACGTAGCCGGCACGGTCCCCCGTCGCCTTGCCGCCACCGTAGGTGGGCAGTACCAGCACGAAGGGCTCGTCGACCGTGAACAGGGTCGGATCGCCGAGAACCGGGATGCGCTCGGCGCGCATGCCCAGCTTCTCGACGAATCGGTGGGTGTTCTCCGAAACAGAGGAGAAGTAGACGATCAACGGCGCGTCTGCAGCCATCGCGTCTCTCCCGTCTGTGCGTTCTCCGAATGACATGACCCGGTGATGGCCGATCCGGCTTCCCCGTCGGATCGCGGCACGGTGGGTCGGTCAGGCGGCAGTGGCCGCGAGTGCCTTGATGCGATCGGGGCGGAAACCCGACCAGTGCTCGTCACCGACGACGACCACGGGCGCCTGCAGATAACCCAGGGCCATCACATAGTCGCGCGCCTCGTCATCCTGGCTGATGTCGACGACGTCGTAGGCCAGCCCCTGCTTGTCGAGCGCCTTGTAGGTCGCGTTGCACTGGACGCAGGCGGGCTTGGTGTAGACGGTGATGGCCATCAAAGTTCTCCTCGCTGGATCTGACTGTCTGCCGGGTCAGGCTGGTCTGCTGCTCGCGTGTGCGGGTCGCGGATGGTCTGGCGATCGGTTGCCCACGTCCGAGTCATGTCGTCTTGTCGTTGTCCACTGCTGTCGCGCCGGTACCGGCCGCTGAGGCCGCCACCGTTCGCTCCCGAAGGGGCGAACCCGTCACCTCCGGCGCCGGGCGAGAGGCGGACTGAAACACTGCCCTACTCGTTCAACGCTCTGTGGTGACTGACACTTTCCCAACGTGAAGATGGTGACTCAGATCACCGTCTCCGTGGCGCTTTCCGCATAATCACATCGATGTGCGTTACCCGCCCTGTTGTGTTCAAAACACTACACCTAGTGCCTGACATTTGGCATCACCACAAGAACTTGTGAATAACATTCGTGAAAGTCGCAGGTCGTGGCCATGCGCGATCGTGAAGTCGGGCGTGTCCGGCGTGTCGTCCACATGTTGTCCCAGGGCTCTCCACAACATGTCCACCGGCAGTCCACAGGGCAGACGAAAAAACGCGCCGCCGCGGGCGATGAAGCCCGCGACGGCGCGTCGAACCGCGGTCGGATCACGCGGCCACGGAGACCTCGTCGACGAGTCGGTTGACGGCCGCGACAACCTGGCCGACGACGTCGGGATCGGCGACGCCGTCGTCGCCCAGGGTCGAGGTCTGGATGCCGACCTCGACGTCCTCGATCACCCGTCCGCCGGCGATGCCGACAGACTTGCGGGTGTCCTCACGCGACCAGGTGCCCGCGTACCGGCCGAGCGATGCGCCGATGACGCCGACGGGCTTCTGGGTGACTGCACCCGCGCCGTAGGGCCGCGACAGCCAGTCGATGGCGTTCTTCAGGACCGCCGGGATCGTTCCGTTGTACTCAGGTGTGACGAGCAACACCGCGTCGGCCGCGCCGACTGTCTCGCGCAGCACTCCGACACCGGCGGGAAGGGTGGCCCCGGCCTCGATCGACGGGTCGTGATCCTCGCTGTAGAACGGCAGGTCTCCGAGTCCCTCGACGATTCGGACACTGGCCCCCGCGGGCGCGTTCTCCGCCGCGACCTGCGCCAACTGGCGATTGATCGACCCCTTGCGCAGGCTACCCACCAGCGCCACGATCTCCACGTTTCGTTCTGTCACGATGCTCCTTCGGCGATAATCAACAAGTCGACGCAATCAACCGGACTACAGTCCGATTAATTCCGGGATAGGTCAAGCGTTACGCTCATCACGTGCCGACCGGTCCCGATGGGAGTCTCATCCCCCTCCGCCTCACCGATGGTGCGGACTCCGAGCGCGCCGACGCCGCACGCAATCGCCGACTGTTGCTCGCCGCCGCCAAGGATCTCATCGACAATCACGGCGCGTCCGCGGTCACCATGGACGCCGTCGCGCGGGAGGCCGGCGTCGGCAAGGGCACCGTCTTCCGGCGCTTCGGCAGCCGGACCGGCCTGATGCTGGCCCTGCTCGACCACTCCGAGACCGAGATCCAGCGGGACTATCTGTCCGGTCCCCCGCCACTCGGACCGGGCGCACCGCCGCTCCAACGTCTCCTCGCCTACGGCCGCGCGCGGCTCAAGATGACCAACGACCATCTCGATGTGCTGATCGAGGCCGGCGGCGCCGACGGCGACTTCATGACCCATCCGGTGTGGGCGGCATCCAATCGCCACGTACAGATCCTGTTGCAGCAGCTCGGTTTCGGCGACCGGGTCGATGTCGTCGCGATCGCGGTGCACGCCCCGCTCAATGCCGGCGCGGTGAAACATCTGCGTGATGTCATCGGGCTCGACCTCGAGACCATCATCACCGAGTGGGAGAAGATGGTGCAGACCCTCGCGGCAGGCGTCGACGCGACCTGACGCGGACCCGACGTCCTCGGCGACACCCCGGCAGGACCGACCGGCGACATCTTCGCCGCGCGGTCGGGCGTCATCGGAATTAGCCTTGATGAACTGTCGGGGGATGACGAGATCGAGGGAGAAGGACACCAGGTGAAGGCTGTCATCATCGGCGCCGGGATGGGCGGACTCAGCGCCGCCATCGCGCTCAAGCAGATCGGCCTCGATGTCGAGGTCTACGAACAGGTCACGGAGAACAAGCCGGTCGGAGCGGCCATCTCGGTGTGGTCCAACGGGGTCAAATGCCTCAACCACCTCGGCCTGGAACAGGAGACCGCGGATCTCGGCGGCATCGTCGACACGATGTCGTATGTCGACGGGCTCACCGGTGACACGATGTGCCGGTTCAGCATGCAGCCCCTCATCGACGAAGTCGGGCAGCGCCCGTACCCCGTGGCGCGCGCCGAACTCCAGCTGATGCTGATGAACGCCTATGGGATCGACGACATCCACTTCGGCAAGAAGATGGTCGCCGTCACCGACGGTGAGGACGCCGCGACAGTCGAATTCGCCGATGGCACCACGGATTCCGCGGATCTGGTGATCGGCGCCGACGGCGCCAAGTCACTGACGCGCGAGTACGTCCTCGGGCATGAGGTCGAGCGACGGTATGCGGGATACGTCAACTTCAACGGCCTCGTCGAGGTCGACGACGCGATCGGTCCGGCCTCGGAGTGGACGACCTACGTCGGCGAGGGCAAGCGGGTGTCGGCGATGCCGATCGCCGGCAACCGCTTCTACTTCTTCTTCGACGTCCCGATGCCCGAAGGCCAATCGTATGAACGCGGAACGGCCCGCGAGGTCCTCACCGAGCACTTCGCGGGGTGGGCACCCGGCGTCCAACGACTCATCGAGAAGCTGGATCCGTCGACCACCAATCGCGTCGAGATCCTCGACCTCGATCCGTTCCACACCTGGGTCAAGGGTCGGGTGGCGGTGCTCGGGGACGCCGCGCACAACACCACCCCGGACATCGGCCAGGGCGGCTGTTCGGCGATGGAAGACGCGGTGGCCCTGCAGTTCGCGTTCACCGAGCACCCCAACGACGTGCACGCGGCTCTCGGCGCCTACGAGAAGGCACGCACCGAACGAGCGGGCGATCTGGTCCTTCGCGCCCGCAAACGCTGCGACGTGACCCATGCAAAAGACCCGGAGGCCACCGCCGCCTGGTACGAAGAACTCCGCTCCGAGGACGGTACCCGGATCATCCGCGGCATCGTGTCGAACATCGTGGGCGGTCCGCTGACGTCCTGAGGTTCCCCGGGGGGAGGCGAGCCGCCTCAGTTCTCCGGCGGGGAGATCACGCGGCCGTCGTCATCGGACGCGATCCCGTCATGGGACACCAGTGCCGCGGTCCGAGACAACGTCGGTCCGGGCGTGAGCAGCGAGATCACCGACCAGGGCGCCTTCACCGGGCTGTCCCCCAGGCCCAGCACCTGGCCGGTGCCTGCGTCCGCGACCCCGAATCGGACGCCGAGATCACTGACGTAGTACCGGGATTCGGCGCGAATACTATCCGGCTCCGAACCCGTCACCTGGATGTACTCGCCGGTCCCCGGACGCAGGTAGACCTGATCGACACCGGGCCCGGACCCATCGGCGGAGGTCACCCGGACCGGCTCGGCACCGTCACCGAGCGGCAGCGACCGTCCGACCAGGAACCGGGTCGTCGCAGCCGGGTCGTCCGCCCCGCGCGACCACGCCTGACACAGCGTGCCTGCCGTCCCGACATCCACGAGATTCGGTGCACGGCGCGGGAATTCGCCGACCGGCAGGGGTGTCGACGTCGGGTTCGCCGCAACCTCCCCCGGCGCGACGGTCGGCACCGGCGCGGTGCCGTCGCGGTCGGCGAGCCGGAGGATCTCCGCGGTCGCCTCGCTGATCTGCTGCACACCGTCGCGGAGCACGACGTAATAGCTTGTCTGGTCGTTGATCCCGACGGATTTGACCACCGACCCGACCAGGACGCCGTCCCCGGCGAGCGCACCCGGCCGCCCCACGCCGTCGATCTGGCCGACGGTGAGTCGGTCGACCTCGGGGAAGGTGTTGAGCAGGCCTGCGCTGATCTCCCGCGGGGTGGCCCCTTCCAGCCGCAGCGCCCGCATCACCGGCACACTGTCGGTGTCCACCTCGGCGCGAACCGCGACCGGCGCGCCGTCGCGTTCGACGGTGTAGACGAGAAAGGTCTTCCCGCCGTTGGTCACCAACACCCCGTCGTCGGCGCCGGCCACCCCGATGGCGTCGCCGAGCCGGGGCCGGTCCCCGATCACCGACAACGCGATGGTCTCGCCGGACACGTCCGGAGACACCGTGGCGCTGTCGCAGACGGTCCAGTCCGACCCCCCGCCATGTGCGGATGACGGCAGGGCCGCGGGGGCGCCGGGAATCCCCAACAGCGGCCCACGCGGGTAGGACGTCAGTTTGCCGTCGCTCACCGACTTCGGTGACTCACTGCTGCCCGTGATGAGCCGCGCCGACGCGAGATTCAGTACCGGGTGCAGGGTTCCGTCGACCAGGACATAGTTCCCGCCACCGTTCTTGCTCACCACGATCTTCGCGTCACCGACGGACCCCTGCGGCCGTACCAGACCCCACACCCCGCAGCCGCCGAGCACCAGCAGGCCGAGCACGGTGCCGACCAGCAGAGCCTGCAGCTGCGACCGCATGGGGTCGTGCAGCATCCGCACATCGCGGCGGACGAGCGCGTGCTCGAGTCGGCGCAGCAGGAAGCGATAGCCGTTCACCTGCGCCTTGGTCGTGAGCTGCCGAGCCATCGTCCCCCTTCCGACTGCATGGCAGAGCCGGTCGACTCGCCGGAGTCGGTGGATCGGGTGAGCACCGACGATTCGCCGCGTAGTAGCGTAACCGATACATTTTCCGCGGGTGTCGCGCCGGTCACCCGCAGGACGGGGGGATTCATGGCGATGCGAGGTGCTCCCGTGCTGTCGGGGACCCGCCCGACGCCCACACCACCGCCCGTGCCCCCGGCGGGCGCCCCCGACCGCGGGCGGCGCCGTGGCATCACCCTCCACACGCTGGTGTTGACCGAGGTCGTGCTCGCGATCGGTCTCATCGGGTGGGCGGCCAGCGGCAGCCGACTCGGCTGGATCGCACTGGTCGTCGCGGCGGTGGCGTCGCTCGCCCTCGTACCGTGGCGAGGTCGGCCGTCCGCTATCGGCGCCGCCTTGCGCCGCCTCGGGTTCGTGTGGGCCCGCGCACGCCGCCGGTCCGCTGATCTCGCCCCGACACCCTTCGACATCCCCACCGGCCCAGCGCAACCCGGCCAGTCACCGATACGGACGTCGGCGACCGGTGGCGACACCATCGGTGCCCGCTGGGTCGGTGACACCCTGATCACCGTGCTACGGGTGGCCCCTGCCGCGCCTGCGGTGACCTACCTGACCCCGGGCAGCGCGGCCGTCACCGACCCCGCGGGCCAGGTCGTCCCGCTCGGAGCACTGGCCGAGTGCATCAATCCGTTCGACATCCCGTTGGCCTCAATCGAGGTGATCAGCCACGGCGTCCGCAGTTGGGGCGGCGGGCCCCTCGCCCAGACGTATCACCGCACGCTCGGTCCGCTCCCCGCCACTGCACATCGTTCGGTCCTGGTGGTGCTGCGGCTGAATCCGCTCGACTGCGCGGACGCGGTCGCGCGGCGCGGTGGTGGTGCCGTCGGCGCGCTGCGCACCGCCACCATCACCACGCGTCGGGTCGCCAAACGCCTGTCCGAGAGCGGCCTGCGCGTCGCCGTTCTCAACGGCCCGGAGATCACCGCGCTCACCGATCAGCTCACCGAGGGCTCACCCCTCGACGACATGACCGAGGACTGGGACTCGATCACGTCGGGACAGCTGCGCTTCCGCAGCGCGGGCATCGAACCCGGCGCGATCGCGTCGGTTCTCACCACGGCCTGGGTGAACACCGCGCTGTCCACCACCGCGACGATCCGCCTGCGCCACGACGCCGACGGCGTCCTCGAGGTCCGCGGCATGATCCGACATGCCGAGTTGCCGTCGGCCGGACGGACGGCGGACCCGCTGCCCGAGGGCCTCACCGCCGTGGACGGACACCAGTTCGACGCCTTGGCGGCCGGCCTGCCGATCGCACTCGCGGGACGCCTCGACCGGCGGTTGGGCGCGGTGCGCGGTCCGGAGGCGCAGCGGCTGCTCGACGAGTTACGGCTGCCGGCCAGTGGTTGCGGACAGTTGGTCGGCGCCGATCACGTCGGGCGTGCGGTCGCGGTGCCGCTGCTCGGTCCGGACGTGCGTGCGGTCGCCATCTCGGCCGGTCCGCAGATGGTGGCCCAGGTGATCCTGCGCGCCGTCGCCATCGGCGCATCGGTGACCATCCACACCGTTCGACCCGACCAGTGGCACCAGCTCATCGAGAAGGTCGGTGATCCGCGTCGGCTGGCGCTGAGTTCGGACCGGGCCCAGGCGCCGTCCGGCCATCGGGTGGTGGTCTTCGACGGACTGACCGGCCCGCCTGCCGAACCGCACACGACCCACATCACCGTGCTCGCGCCCGGTGACCCACGCGTGTCCGAGCTCGTACCCGACGCATCGGTCATCGTGCGACAGAATCCTCGTGCACCCCAAGATATCTCGGTGACCACGGCGACCGAGCGGGTGGCCGTGACGATGGTCGCCACTCCGGATGAGTGGACGTTCATCGGGCGCTGAAGTGGTCGTCTCGGCTCAGGAGCCGGTACCCACCGGCACCCTCGCCCGGAAGAAGACCGCGCGCGACGACGCGGCATGGACCACGACATCGGGTTCGGCGTCGCCGATCCAGACGGCCTGCCCCGCGGGCACTGTGGTCACCACTCCGCCCATCGAGCGCACCTCGACGGACCCGCTCAACACGGCCAGGATCTGCGGCCCCGGCATGTCGAAACAGATCGACGACGCGTACACCAGCCCGGTGCCGTCGAGTTCGACGCGGGACAGTCGGAATTCCGGTGCAGGCGTGAGATAGACACGCTCGGCCCCGACCATGCGGATCGGCGGGGTGATGTCCTCCACGGCCGCCGGCGTGAAGTCGAGCACGCGGAGCAACTCCGGGACGTCGATGTGTTTGGGGGTGAGTCCGCCGCGCAGCACGTTGTCGGAGTTGGCCATGATCTCCACCCCGGTGCCGTGCAGGTACGCGTGCAGGTTGCCTGCCGGCAGGTACAGGCCGTCGCCCGGCTCGAGATGAATCCGGTTGAGCAACAACGATGCCAGGACACCGGGATCCCGCGGATAGACCTCGCCGAGTTCGAGCACGGTGCGCAGTTCGGCGGCGAAGCGCGACGACCCGGCGCCGAGCAGATCGACCGCACCGCCGAGCACCGCGGGCACCAGGGTCGCGATGGACGCGTCGGGCAGCGTCAGCCACGTCGTGAAGAGCGCGCGCAGGCCCTCTGAATCGGGCTGTCCGGCAAGCATTCCGAGGTACGGATCGAGTTCGCTCACCTGCAGATCGCGCAGCAGCTCGACCGTGGTCTGCGGATCACGGAAGCCCGCCAAGGCCTCGAAGTCGGTGATCGCCACGATCAGTTCGGGTTTGTGCCACGGATCGCGATAGTTGCGGTCGGCCGCGTCGAACGGCAACCCCTGGGCGTTCTCGCGATCGAATCCCTCGCGGGCCTGCTCGGAACTCGGATGCGCCTGCAGCGACAGCGGTTCCTCCGCCGCGAGTACCTTCATCAGGAACGGCAGCCGGCCGTCGAAGGCCTCGACGGTGTGCTCCCCGAGCATTCCGACCCGGTCGGCGTCGATGGCGGAGAGCAGATCGGTGTCCGGCACGCCGTCGGTCGGCAGACAGATCGCCGGGCCCGCCGGATGCGCACCGAACCACAACTCGGCCTCCGGGTGCGGCGACGGCACCGCCTTGCCACGCAACGACGCGATCGCGGTCCGCGATCCCCACGCATAGGGGCGCACCACCCCCTCCAGAGTTCTCATCACCTCAGGTCCTGGTCCTGATCAGCCGGAGATACACCGCGGCCATCTCGATGCGCAGGATCAACGACATGAGCGACTGGAGGTCGTTCGGGGAGTCACCGGACAGGTCCTCACGCGTGTGCGTCCCCGGTGGCGCGATACGCCCGTCGGGATCTCCCGCATCGCCGGTGGCCGCGCCGGTCAGCACGTCGAGGTCCCCGAGACCGTCGAAGCGCCGACGGACATACCATTCGCGGGTCGGGGTGGTCGCCAGGAAGATCCGTGGCGGGTCCTCCGGGGCCGGACCGTCGATCTCCGGGTCGTAGAAAATCGCGTCCGACGGCGTCGACCCGGTGCGCGCAGACCACTCGCCGACCATCCGGACGACGTCGCCGATCTCGGCGACCGCGCTGATCTCCCCGGCGACCGCCACCAGCGACCGGGCCGCCTGTCCGGCGATCACCGTGGTACCCACGGTGTCACCCACCCAGACCGCCGCGCGACCGTCGAGTCGAGCCGCGAGCAGCTTGGCGCGGTTGTGGAAGCTCTCGTTGCCGGGATGATTGGCGACCGCTTCCTCGTCGAGGGCGTCGGCCAGGTCGCCGACCTCCGGTACGTTTCCGGTCAGTCTGACCTGCGCGAGCGAGACGAAGACCGCGAGCAACGCCGCGACGAATCCCGGAAACCGGAACCGCGGATCCACCCGGACCCGCGGGGACAGGTCGATGCCGCTGCCGCCCAGCGCATCTCGCAGCGGGCCTTCGATCGGTGCGGCGACCACCACCTCCGCCCGACGCCGCAGTGAACGCGCCGCGGCATCCGCGAGTGCCATGTCACCCGCGTCGTCGCCGGCGAGCACCACGACGTCGAGGGGCCCGATCCATCCGGGCAGGGCGGGTGCGAAGACGATCGGGACGTCGATTCGCGAGCTGATCGCCGCGATCACGAGTTGCGCGGCCGACATCGCCGAACCGGTCGACCCGCACACGATCACGACGCTGCGTGGCCGCAGTTGGGTCAACGGCTCGAGGACACCCTCGCGCTGGGCCTCGGCGATGGAGCGCACCTGTGCGCCGGCGAGCGCGACGGACGGCAGGAGACCGTCCACGTCGGCCGCGATCAGTTCCTCGACATCATCGAGATCGGGGGCACCGGTGCGCATGACATCTACCCTAATGCCCCACGGCGAAAGTGTCCGACAGGTATTGCGCCCGCTGGCGACTGCCGGTTCGGCGTGCGCCGCCCGAGAGTCAGTCGATCGGGTCGGGCAGCACCCGCAGGTGCCCACGGCGCCCCGGCCGCGGGCGCGCGGACTGCGCCGCACGGCGGTGGGCGTCGTCGGCGGGTGGCCCATCCGTGGCGCGGCCGGCCATGCGACCGGCCCGATGGCGGCCCGCCGACGCGTCGTCGAGTCCGTCGAACAGATCGGGGAACCCCGGTGTCGGGTCGACCCGATCGGCGCCTCCGACCTCGCGCACCGCCTCGGCCAGCGCGGTCAGTTCGTAATCCTCGGCGACCGGCGCGGAGAAACCGCGCTCGCTGCGGAGCATCTCCCAGCCACGCGGGACCGTGATCCGGCGCGCGTGATCATCGCAGAGATCCCACGAGTGGGGCTCGGCACTACTGGCCAACGGACCGATCACCGCTGTCGACTCGGCATAGACGAAGGTCAAGGTAGCCACCGCGGAACGGGCGCAGCCGGGCCTGCAGCACTGTCGGGGAAGCTTCACGTGACGAGGTTAGCCCCGGCGACGGGTCCACACCGGCGGCGACACGCGTGCCCGCGTGAAACACACCTCACACGCGACATCGCCGCCCCGAATCCCTACACTCGCGTCATGCGCTTCGATCCGCCCCGCCCGTCTCGCGGTCGCGCCGACGAACCCCGTGGTCGCGCCCAGGATTCGCGTGGCCGGTCGATGGAACCGCGCGCCGGGGACGCCCGGGGGCGAGGGCTCGATCCGCGTCCGGGGACCGTCCGGCGTCCGATGGCCGCCACGCGGGTCCGGGATCGGCGCGGACGCGGGCTGCGCTCGCCGTTGCTGCCGCAGTATGTGCCGGCGTTCACCAGCCGGGCGGACTCGTTCGATGTCATCGCCCTCGAGGCATTCGCGGAGATCGACACGCGCTGGCATGACCGCCTCGCCGGCCTGGACATCGCGGTCGACGACATCCCACGGATGCTGCCGCGGGATCCGGAATCCATTCAGTGGCCGGACGAGGTCACCGCCGACGGCGCGGTGCCGCTCGCACGGCTCATCCCGGCCGGGGTCGACGTCCACGGGCAGCCGTCCCGGGCCCAGATCATCTTGTTCCGCCGCCCTCTGGAGGTCCGCGCCAAGCGCGGCGCGGACCTACTGGAGTTGGTGCACGAGGTGCTGGTGCAACAGGTGGCCACCCACCTCGGTGTCGACGAGGACACCATCGACCGCGGTCCGGAGTGATCCGACGCCCGTGCCGCAGATCCGCTGGTCGATCGTCGACCGGTGATCAGGTCGGCACGGAGCCGATCACCGCGACCGGTCGGTCCGACCGATCAGATGATGCCGCGCTTGATCCGGCGCCGCTCCCGCTCGGAGAGTCCACCCCAGATCCCGAAGCGCTCGTCGTTGTGCAACGCATACTCGAGGCACTCCGACTTCACCTCACAACCCTGGCAGATGCGCTTCGCCTCGCGGGTCGATCCACCCTTCTCGGGGAAGAACGCCTCGGGGTCGGTCTGCGCACACAGCGCACGATCCTGCCACTGGTCCTCCATCGCTTCGAAGAGATCGTCGAAGTCGTTGGGCACCAATGAAAGATGGCGCGGCTGCGCCCATGGGGAATTGTCCGCCGGTTCGGCGGTGCCACCATCCATGGTTGGTGACATCAGCGAATCACCCGCCAGCTCAAGGTGATTGGTCCAGGCCTTGGCACCAGCCAGTTCCTCCGGACGACTCGTCGACTCAACTGAGTTGTGGGGATCGGAGAAGCTGCGTGGTTCAAGGGGATTGCCGATCGGGTTCTCAAAAGCCATCGTCGGCGCCTCCTAGCTCGAGAAGTCTGTCAGTTCCAGTCATCGGTGTCCGCGGCCACCCGGCCGCCCCACCTCATCTGCCCACACCATCGATCGTCACCGTGTGTCCGGGTACTCACCCACTGAGCCATTCGAACAAATGATCGAAAACCTTGCGCTCCATCAGTTCTCGATCTCAAACTCAGAATGACACTGATGTGATTACACACGTCATGGGCCACTGCGGTCAAGTTAAAGCAAAAGATTCCTTAATACCATCGGTTGTCGGAAAGTCCCGGCCCCGACACGGGCTCGGGTTGCGGACATCAGCAAAGTCACAGATCCGCGATCCCCTCCCCTGAAATCGCCACCCATGGTACCGAATCCGGCGTCGCCCCCACCCCCGGTCGGTCGCCGGCCCGATCACCCCCGGCTGACCATGCACAACCTCTGACCCACCGCGGTCGACACCGCCCGCACCGACATCACTAGAGTGAACGAGGTGAAAGTGACGGTTCTCGTCGGCGGTGTCGGTGGCGCCCGCTTCTTGTCCGGTGTCCGGGAACTGCTCGGGCCCACGTCGTTTCCCGACCCCGTGGATCCCACCACGGACGGGACGGTTGCCGCCACGGTGAATCATCCGGATGACCGACAACACGAGGTCACCGCGATCGTCAATGTCGGCGACGATGCATGGATGCACGGCGTGCGGATCTGTCCCGATCTCGACACCTGCATGTACACGCTGGGCGGCGGGATCGACCGGGAGCGTGGTTGGGGTCGCGTCGGCGAGACGTGGCATGCCAAGGAGGAGCTCGCGGCCTATGGCGCCGACCCCGACTGGTTCGGTCTCGGCGACCGCGACCTGGCGACGCATCTCATCCGCACCCAGATGCTCGACGCCGGCTACCGCCTGTCCGATGTGACCGCAGCGCTGTGCCGGCGCTGGCAGCCGGGTGTGCGCCTGATCCCGGCGACCGACGACCGCCATGAGACCCATGTGGTGGTCGCGAAGCCGGACGGCGACGACGGTGATCGGGTCGCCATCCACTTCCAGGAGTGGTGGGTTCGACACCGCGCGCGGATACCCACCTACGGTTTCGCCCAGGTGGGTTCTGATGACACCCAGGCCGCACCGGGAGTGGTCGACGCCATCACCGGTGCCGACGTCGTGCTCATCGCACCCAGCAATCCCGTGGTCAGCATCGGGGCCATCGTCAGCGTGCCCGGCGTGCGCAGCGCCCTGCGGACGACGTCGGCACCCGTCGTCGGGATCTCCCCCGTCATCGACGACCGGCCGTTGCGTGGCATGGCCGACGAGTGTCTGTCGGTGATCGGTGTGGAGACCACCGCGGAGGCCATCGCGGCGCACTACGGCGCGCGCAGTGGCAACGGCATCCTCGACGGGTGGCTGATCGCAGAGGGCGATCGCGCCACCGTCGACGGCATCGCGATCGGGGCGGCACCGCTGCTGATGACCGATCCCCCGACGACCGCCACCATGGTCCGCGATGCCTGCGCGCTGGTCGGTGTGACCACCCCCGCTCACGATGCCGGCGCATCGAACGGGCCGGCCGCGTGACCGCCCCGGGGTCGCCCGGCGACCACGGCGCGGCCGGGAGTCTGGAGATCCGGCCGGTCATCGGTCTCGGCGAGTTCGGCACCGACAGCGACATCGCCACGGAACTCGCCGCCGCCGCACCCTGGCTCGCCGATGGCGACGTCGTGGTCGTGACCAGCAAGATCTTCTCCAAGGTCGAGGGACGGATGGTGGCCGCGCCCACCGATCCCGACGAGCGGGATGCACTTCGCCGCAAGCTGATCGACGAGGAGTCGGTGCGCGTACTGGCACGCAAGAACCGCACCCTGATCACCGAGAACCGGCTCGGCATCGTGCAGGCCGCGGCCGGGGTGGACGGGTCGAACATCGCCACCGATCAACTCGCGCTCCTCCCGCTGGACCCCGACGCGAGCGCAGCGCGGCTGCGCGGGCGCATCAAGGAGGTCGCCGGCGTCGACGTCGCGGTGGTCGTGACGGACACCATGGGACGGGCCTGGCGCAACGGCCAGACCGACGTCGCGATCGGTGCCGCCGGCATCCGGGTGTCCCATCCCTACGACGGTTCCGTCGATACCTACGGCAATCCCCTCGTGGTGACCGATGTCGCCGTCGCCGACGAGATCGCCGCGGCCGGCGACCTGGTGAAGGGCAAACTCGGCGGGGTCCCGATCGCGGTGATTCGTGGGCTCGGCCCGATCGACGACGGGTCCCGGGCCGCCGACCTCGTCCGTCCGGCCGACGAGGACCTGTTCCGACTGGGCACGGCGGAGGCCATCGAGCTGGGCCACCGGCAGGCCCTGCTGACGCGGAGATCGATTCGTGCCTTCGCGCCGGGGCCGATCGACGCCGAGATCATGTCGGCGGCGTTCGCCGATGCCCTCACCGCGCCGGCGCCGCATCACACGCACCCGGTCCGGTTCGTCTGGGTCCGATCGGCGGATCGCCGGGCACGTCTGCTCGATGCTATGGCGGATGCCTGGCGCTCCGATCTCGGCGCGGACCAGAAGTCGCCGGAATCGATCGAGAAGCGTCTGCGACGCGGTCAGATCCTCTATGACGCACCCGAATTGGTCATCCCGTTCCTGGTCCCCGACGGCGCACACGACTATCCCGACACCCGCAGGCGCGCCGCCGAGCACACCATGTTCACGGTCGCGGCCGGCGGCGCGGTGTCGGCACTGCTCGTCGCGCTGTCGGTCCGCGGGGTGGGCAGCTGTTGGATAGGTTCGACGATCTTCGCACCGCAGGTCGTGCGCGACGTCCTCGAGCTCGACGAGCGGTGGGAACCGTTGGGCGCGATCGCGATCGGACGTCCGCTCGACGACGCGGGACTGCGGGAGCCGGCGTCGACCGATGGCCTGGTGCTCGAGCGATGAGCGCCGCATCGCTGCGGGCATCGTCCATCGAGACCCTTCGGTCGTGGACGGCCCCGGACCCGGAGCAGGACTCGTTGCGCCACACCTATCTCGCATTCCTCGACGCCACAGCGGCTGCCTGCCTGAGGGCCAGCGAGCCGGGCCACATCACCGCATCGGCGATCGTCTTCGACGCGACCCTGAGCCACGTGCTGCTGACCCTGCATCCACGTGTGGGCAAGTGGATTCAGCTCGGCGGTCACTGCGAGGAGAGCGACGACACGCTCGCCGACGCGGCCACCCGGGAGGCGCGCGAGGAGTCCGGCATCCCCGACCTGCACATCGCGACCGGGCCGGTCCATCTGCACACGCATCCGATCACGTGCTCGCTCGGCGTACCCACCCGCCATCTCGACGTCCGGTTCGCCGCGGTGGCGTCGCCGACCGCCGACGGAACTCCCCCGCGGATAGTGCGCAGCGACGAGTCGGTGGATCTCGCGTGGTGGCCGATCGACGACCTGCCGGCACACACCGACGCCGTCGACACACCGATCCTGATCAGGCGCGGTCTCACCGCATGCCGGACGGCCGGGCTCGGCTGACGCCCACCCGAGTCAGACCCGGATGCCCTTGCCGACGGTGACGACTCCCCCGCCGCTGATGGAGAAGCGTTCGCGATCGGCCTCGGGGTCCACACCCAGTTGGACGCCCTCGCCGATGTGCACGTTCTTGTCGAGGATGGCATGGCGCACCACTGCACCCTTGCCGACCCGGACACCGGGCATCAGCACACTGCCCTCGACGATGGCGCCGTCCTCGATCAGCACGTTCGCCGACAGCACCGAGTCGCTGACGGTGCCCGCCGAGATGATGCTGCCGGCGCCCACGACGGAATCCTGGGCGGTACCGCCCTGGACGAATTTGGCGGGCGGCAGGTTGACCGTCTCACCGCGGATCGGCCAGCGACGGTTGTAGAGGTTGAAGACCGGGTGCACCGACACCAGGTCCATGTGCGCGTCGTAGAAGGCATCCAGGGTGCCGACATCGCGCCAGTAGCCCTTGTCCCGCTCGGTGGCTCCGGGAACCTCGTTGTCCTTGAAGTCGTAGACGAACGCGCGGTCGCGGCTCACGAATCCGGGGATGATGTCGCCACCCATGTCGTGGTCGGAGTCGGGGTCGGCGGCGTCGGACCGGATCGCGTCGACGAGCGCCTTGGTGGTGAAGACGTAGTTGCCCATCGACGCGAACGTCGCGTCGGGATCGTCGGGGGTGCCGGGCGGGTCGCTGGGCTTCTCCAGGAATCTGGTGATACGGCCGGACGAATCGGAGTCGATGCAGCCGAACGCGGTGGCCTCCGCCCGGGGAACCCGGATCCCCGCCACGGTGACGTCGGCGCCGGAGTCGATGTGCGCCTCCACCATCTGCGACGGGTCCATCCGGTACACGTTGTCAGCGCCGAAGACGACGATGTACTCGGGTTCCTCGTCGGTGATCAGGTTCATCGACTGGAAGATGGCGTCGGCGCTGCCGGTGTACCAGCGCGGCCCGAGTCGCTGCTGGGCCGGCACCGGGGTGATGTACTCGCCATGGAACCCGGCGGAGAACCAGGTCTGCGAGATGTGCCGGTCGAGCGAATGCGACTTGTATTGTGTGAGCACACAGATGCGTTCGTACCCGGCGTTGACGAGATTGGACAGCACGAAGTCGATGAGGCGGTAGGAACCACCGAACGGAACCGCGGGTTTTGCACGATCCATCGTCAAGGGGTAGAGCCTTTTCCCCTCGCCGCCTGCGAGGACCATTCCGAGCACGTGCGGCTGTGTTCTCACATCCCCCAACTTAACCGGCATCCACCGCCGGGGCCATACGAATCGGCGCTCCGGCGGCACCGGATTCCCGGCACCGATGGCGAATCCGCGTCGATCGCGTTAGCGTCGACCGCATGAGGGTGGCGATGATGACACGGGAGTATCCACCCGAGGTGTACGGCGGTGCCGGCGTCCACGTGATGGAACTGGTCAGGCACCTGCGGTCCCTCGCCACCGTCGACGTGCACTGCATGGGTGCCGAGCGCGACACGGCGCATGTCTACGGACCCGATCCGGGACTCGCGGGAGCCAACGCGGCGATCACCACCTTGTCGGCGGACCTCCGGATGGCGGTGGGCGCCGAGGGAGCCGACCTGGTCCACTCACATACCTGGTACACGGGCCTGGCCGGGCACCTCGCCGCCCAGCTGTACGGCGTCCCGCACGTGCTGACCGCGCACTCGCTCGAACCGATGCGGCCGTGGAAGGCCGAGCAACTCGGCGGAGGCTATCGGGTGTCGAGCTGGGTCGAGCACAACGCGGTCGAGTACGCCGACGCCGTGATCGCGGTCAGTTCGGGGATGCGCACCGATGTGTGCAACACCTACCCGCGTGTCGATCCCGATCGGGTTCACGTGGTGCGCAACGGTATCGACACCACGAATTGGTATCCCGTGGACGACCCCTTCGGTCCCGGTTCGGCGCCGGCCGACCTGGGCCTCGACCCGGACCGGCCGATCGTCGCATTCGTCGGGCGGATCACCCGGCAGAAGGGAGTGGCCCACCTCGTCGCCGCCGCCCACGACTTCGCACCGGAGATCCAACTCGTGCTGTGCGCGGGTGCGCCGGACACCCCCGAGATCGGGGCCGAGATCGAGGCCGCGGTCACCGAGCTCTCCGAATCCCGCGACGGGGTCTATTGGGTGCGCGAGATGCTGACTCAGCCTCGTATCCGTGAAATCCTCACCGCAGCAACAGTTTTCCTCTGCCCGTCGGTATATGAGCCGCTCGGCATCGTCAATCTCGAGGCGATGGCCTGCAACACCGCGGTGGTCGCATCCGCCGTCGGGGGCATCCCGGAGGTGGTCCGCGACAACGTGACCGGCCGCCTGGTCCCCTACGATCCGGTCGATCCACGCGGGTTCGAGGCCGGGCTGGCCGAGGCGGTCAACGCGGTGGTCGGCGATCCTGCGGCGGCCGCGGCGATGGGCAAGGCAGGCCGTGAGCGTGCCGAGGCCGAATTCTCCTGGGAGTCCATCGCCGAACAGACCCTCGAGGTCTACCTCGCCACCCTGCGCTGACCCGGACGGTCACCGCGCGCGAGGACGGAAGGTCGTGACGCCGACCGACACCGACACCTCGATCCGGCCATCCGACTCGGCGGTCAGCGCGTGCGCATCGGACCGGATCTCCTCGGCCGTACGGTGAAAGGCCGAGGGCCCCATGGCCACCAGATCCTCGACCCCTTCGGCATCGAGCAGACGGCGGTCACGGATGTGGCCCTCGGCGCCGACCTCGAAGTCCGCGGCGAGCGTGGCGTGCAGTCGCGTGTCCTTGTCTGCCCCGACGGCGAGCATCCGCATGGGTCCGACGAGTTCGGCGAGGTGATCCGGATCGGGCGTCACCACCACCAGGAGACCGGCGGGGTGCAGGATGCGCGCGAACTCGGCGACGTTGCGCGGCGAGAAGATCGACAGGACGACCCCGACCGACTCCGCCTTCACGGGCAGCGGTCGCCAGATGTCGGCGACGACGGCCGCCGTGCGCGGATGTGACCGTGCGGTGGCGCGAGCGCAGTATTTGGAGAGATCGAGACCGAGTCCCCGCAAACCGGGGTCACGTTCGAGGGTGGCGGCGAGATAGTGGCCGGTACCCGAGCCCCCGTCGAGCACCATGGCCGGCCGGTCGGCGGGTGAGTTCGAGGTGGCGGCATCGGCCACTGCCGCGGCGACGGCATCGAAGGAGCCCGAATCGTGTACCCGACGTCGCGCGGCGACCATCGGCGCGGTGTCGGAGAGATGTTGTGTCGACCGACCGTCGATCAGAGAGACGTACCCCTGCCTGGCGATGTCGAATCGGTGAGATGAGCCGCAGGACAATGACCGATCATCCACGGCGACCGCCAGGTCGGCGGCGCAGACCGGGCATCGCAGCACCGCCTCGACGTCGCGCAGGGGATGCGCGGGGGCGCCGTCAGGGGTCAGCCGGTGACCCCGCGCAGTTCTTCGCCCAATGCCGCCGCCTCGTCCGCTGTCAGCTCGACGACGAGCCGTCCACCGCCTTCGATCGGAATCCGGACAACGATTCCACGTCCTTCCTTGGCCGCTTCGAGGGGGCCGTCCCCAGTACGTGGCTTCATTGCCGCCATTCTCGAACTCCTTTCAGAGCTTTCGCCACACGGTGTGGAATGACACCCCAGCATTGGTCGGAAATGCTGTAGGTGCCACGACAATGATACGTGTTGCAGCACTCGTCGCTGCCGCGCACGTGATCACGACGTGTCACGGCCCGGCAGGCGACTGGTCCGGGGGGTCGACGCGGGCGGCCGACAGGTCGGCCGCCTCCCGTCCCTGGAGGTCGAGCACGACGCCCCGCAGTTCGTCGAGCTCACGGGCCAGTTTCTCCAGCGCCCAGTCGACTTCGGTCTGCGAGTACCCACGAAGGGTCTGCGAGAACGAGATCGACCGGACATCCGCACCGGTGATACCCGCCCTCGGCAGGCGCGCGAGGGTGGTGCCCTTCTCCAGCGGCGGCAGGTCTTCGCCCCGGCCGAACACGAACCAGACGGCGGCGAAGACGGCGGCCACCACCACGGCCATGATCAGCAGATACAGCAGCATCGTCTGCATGTGACCAATACTGGCAGATCCGGGGCCGGGTCCACGTCAGCCCCGGTGGGTCAGGACGCGATCTCGGCGTCGCCGGTGTCGTCGACGCGGATGGTGTCCATGGGCGGACGGTCCTCCAGATAGACCTCGGTGGTGTGCGGAGTGAACGATCCGTCCGGCTCGGCGGTGAACTGGGTGAGTCCGATGCCGGAGTCCTCGATTCCGCAGCGGCGCATCAACGTCCCGACGATCTGGCGACTCATCACCCCCAGTTCGATGAGCGGCCGATTGCGGTGTGTGCGCACCCCGAGGTTGACCTGTCCGATGCCGTCGAGCCCGTAGCGATCGAACGTGTCGATCAGCAAGCCGATCTCCACCCCATAGCCGGGTGCGAACGGGACCGACGAGAGCAGCTCGCGGGTGCCCGCGTACTCGCCGCCCAGCGGCTGCAGCACGCCGGTCAGATCGGGGCGCTGCGACGCCAGCAGCGGACGGGCGACGAGTTCGGTGACCCGTCCCCCACCGTTGGCATCCTGCATCCCACCGGTTCGCAGGGGACGCCGGTAATAGCCCTTCACCAACTGGATTCGCGGGTCGATCAGCAGCGGTCCGAGCATCTTCGGCACGAACATCGGGTCCGGGTCGATGAGATCGGAGTCGACGAAGGCGATGATGTCACCGGTCGCCACCGCGATCGACCGCCACAACACCTCGCCCTTGCCCTTGACGGGTTCGAGTTCGGGCACGGCCTGCTCACGGCTGACGACGGTCGCACCGGCGGCGCGGGCGCGCTCTGCGGTGGCATCCGTGGAGCCGGAGTCGAGGACGATCAGTTCGTCCACCAGCGTCCCGTACAGCGGGCGGATCGTCGCGATCACGTCGGCGACGGTCTCTTCCTCGTTGAGTGCCGGCAGCACCACGGACACCGTCCGGCCGTTCTTCGCGGCGACGAGCTCGTCGATGGTCCAGTCCGGCTGTTCCCAGGTGTTGGTGGCCGACCAGCGCTGCTTGGCCCCGAGGGTGTCGGCAGGCGTGGGCCAGATGGTCGTCTTGGTCCGGTTGTTCGTCACGCTCGCCTTGCGACGGGCCTGGGTCCGACGTACCTGTTCGGTCATGCGAGTCCCCTGACTGTTCGGGCGGGAGGTCGTGTCCCCGCGATGGCAGCGACCATGTCGACCACGCGACGGGTGGCGGCGACCTCGTGGACGCGAAAGATCCGCGCGCCGGCAGCGGCGCTCAGAGCAGTCGCGGCGAGGGTTCCCTCCAGCCGTTCGTCGAGATCCACACCCAGAGTCTCCCCTACAAAGTCCTTGTTGCTGAGCGCCATCAGCACTGGCCAGCCGGTATTAACAAGAACGTTCACCTGGCGTAACAACGCGAGCCCGTGGTGGGTGTTCTTGCCAAAATCATGTGTCGGGTCGATCACGATCGAGTCACGTGCGACCCCCGCTTCGGCCGCTCGGCGGGCCGCCGCGGTGACGTCGGCGACCACATCGGCGACCACATCGGCATAGGCGACACGATGCGGACGGGTGCGCACCGTCGCCCCGCCGGTGTGCGAACAGACGATGCCGGCGCGATGGGCGGCGGCGACCTTCACCAGTTCGGGGTCTGCCCCCGCCCACGTGTCGTTGATCAGATCGGCGCCCGACGCGCAGGCACGTTCGGCCACCTCACTGCGCCAGGTGTCCACACTGATCAGGACGTCCGGGTACCGGTCCCGGATCCAGGAGATCAACGGGAGCACCCGCTCGGCCTCGGTGGCCGCGTCGACCTCGTCACCCGGACCCGCCTTGACCCCGCCGATGTCGATGATGTCGGCGCCCTCCGCCACCACCTGCTGCACGCGGGCCTGCGCGGCGGTGTCGGCGAAACTCGCACCCTTGTCGTAGAACGAGTCGGGGGTCCGGTTGACGATGGCCATCACGAGTGCGCGGTCGGTCGCGACGGGTCTGCCGCACAGCGTCGAGAGCATGGACCCAGCGTAACGAGAGGAGCGATACGGCTCCTCGACCAGGCGACTCAGCCCTTCGGGGCCTTCGCGTTCGCGACGTCGTCGGGATAGTCGGCGTAGAAGTCGACGTATCCCTTGTCGCGCCCGGCCAACACGTAGACCGCGTCGTCGCCGGTCTTCGCGTAGCCCTCGTCGCGCAACTCCACCTTGCGGTTCTTGAACGTCGAGGTCTGCTCGAAGTCGTCGACGACGCGGACGAACAGCGGGACCGCGTACGCCGGCAGGTGGTCGTAGAGGTGCTCGGAGAGCTTCTTCGGATCGAGGTCGACGCCGTCGCGGAGTTTCACCGCGCCCATCCCCGCACGACCGTCGGCCTTGTCGATCTCGACGCCGTACACCACCGACTGAGCGATGCCGTCGAAGGAGTCGAGTGCGGATTCGACCTCCGTGGTGGCCACGTTCTCGCCCTTCCAGCGGAAGGTGTCGCCGAGCCGGTCGACGAAGGCGATGTGCGCAAATCCCTGATCCCGCACCAGGTCTCCGGAATTGAAATAGGCGTCCCCGTCGGTGAACGCGTCCCGGATGACCTTCTTCTCGGTGGCGTCGGCATCGGTGTAGCCGTCCAACGGCACCCGCTCGCTGATCTCGGCGATCAGCAGCCCGGTGCCACCCTTGCCGACCTCGGTGAGTCGACCCTTCTCGTCACGCCGGGGCTCGCCGTGGTCGTCGTATTCGACGATCTTGTAGGGCAACGGGCAGAATCCGGCGGTCCGCTTGACGCTGAACGCGTTGACGAAGGCGAGGTTCAACTCGCTGGCGCCGTAGAACTCGACGATCCGCTCGATGCCGAATCGTTCCGCGAACTCATCCCAGATCTCGGGGCGCATCCCGTTGCCGATGATCACCTTGACGGCATGCCGGCGGTCGGTGGGCTTCTCCTCCTGGGCCAGCAGGTAGCGGCACAACTCGCCGATGTAGCAGAACGCGGTCGCGCGGTTGAGGATGACGTCGTCCCAGAATTTGGACGCGGAGAACGACCTGCCGATCGCGATGCACGCGCCCGAGGCCAGCACCGATCCGAGCGACACCGACAACGCGTTGTTGTGATAGAGCGGCAACGGCACATACATGGTGTCGCTGTGCTTCAGGCGGACCGCGAGGCCGCCGATCCCGGAGAGATTGGCCAGCCACCGGTTGTGACTCATCACGCTGGCCTTGGGCATCCCGGTGGTGCCGGAGGTGAAGATGTAGAACGCCTTCGTCGATGCGGGCAGCGTCGCGGTGACGGCCGGATCGGACTCCGTCCGACCCTGCGCGGCGGAGTCGAACCCGGCGAAGTCGAAGACCTGCGGCGGGAGGACGTCTGCGGGAATGGAATCGAACGCCTCGGCACAGTCCGGATCGTGCACGAGCACCTTCGCGTCGAGCAGGGACACGCTGTGCGCCATCACTTTTCCGCGTTGGTTGTAGTTCAGCATGCCGGCCACCGCGCCGAGTTTGACGGTCGCGAGCATGACCATCAGATCGGTGGGATTGTTCTTCGACAGGATGGCGACGACGTCGCCACGGCCCACACCGTTGTCGGCGAGGGTGGCGGCGTAACGATTCACGCGACGATTGACCTCACCGTAGGTGATGGACCGGCCGTCGAACCGGATGAACGGCCGATCCGGATGGGACGCGGCATGCTTCTGGAAGATCGAGCCGATGGTGCGCTTCGCCTCCGGCGGGCGGTGGATCAATCCGGGCGCGTGCTTGATCATGTTCGGCGCGTGCGGCGCCATCTTCACGACGCCGCGGATCAGGTCGGTGAAACCGACGGCGTTGTGGGTGTCACTGCTCGGCATCAGTCGCTACTCCGCTTCCCTCGTGCTCGTGGAATGTGTCGAGAACACGCTCGACGACGAACGTCACATGTCCCGCCGCTTCGCTCGCCCCTGTCGAAGATCACCCCTACCTTACCGAGCAGTAGCAAGCTGGATCGCAGATGGCACCGAATCGGTCACGCGGAGCCGGTCGAGCGCCCCCTGCCGGACGAATCCCTGGCCGACGAGCTGGTGCAGCCACGCCAACAGTGGCGCGTAGAACCCGAACGGGTCGAGCAGCACGACCGGCTTGTCATGCATACCGAGGAACCCCGCGGTCCAGGTCTCGAACAGTTCCTCGAGGGTGCCGATGCCGCCGGGCAGGGTGATGAACCCGTCGGCGCGCTCGTCCATCTGTCGTTTGCGCTCGCGCATGGTCTCGGTGACGACCAGCTCGTCGGCACCGAGATCGGCGACCTCGCGTTCCATCAGCGCTCGCGGGATGATGCCGACCGTCGGGCCGCCGGCCAGCCGAGCCGCCTCCGCGAGGGCGCCCATCATCGAGATGTTGCCGCCCCCGGACACCACGGTGTGGCCGCCGGCCGCGAGCGCGGTGCCGACGTCCGCGGCGAGATCGAGGAATCGCTGATCGACCGGACCGGATGCACAGTAGACACAGATCGCGCTCATCGACCACCACGCCCGGCCGCGGCCGCCGCGATGATGTCGACCGCCTCCGACGGTTCGTCGACCACGTGCAGCAACTCGAGGTCGTCGGGCGAGATCATGCCCTTGGCGAGCAGCACCTCGCGCATCCAGTCGATCAGACCGGTCCAGTGGTCGCGGCCGATCAGCACGATCGGGAACCGGACCACCTTCTTGGTCTGGACGAGGGTGAGGGCCTCGAACATCTCGTCGAGGGTGCCGAAACCGCCGGGCAGACAGACGAACGCCTGCGCGTATTTCACGAACATCGTCTTGCGGACGAAGAAGTAGCGGAAGTGCATGCCCATATCGACCCACTCGTTGAGGTGCTGTTCGAACGGCAACTCGATGTTCAGGCCGATGGACTGCGCACCGGCATCCCAGGCGCCGCGGTTGGCGGCCTCCATGGCACCGGGTCCGCCGCCGGTGATCACCGCGTACCCGGCCTCACCCAGTGCCGCACCCAGGCGCACCGCGAGGTCGTAGTCGGCGCTGCCCGGGACCAACCGTGCGGAGCCGAAGACGGTGACCGCCTCGGCGACCTCGCTCATCGCGTCGAAGCCCGCGACGAATTCGGACTGGATGCGCAGCACCCGCCACGAATCCCGCATGGTGCGTTCGGCGCGGAGGTCGGCGTCGTTGGGGTCGACCCATTCGAGGAGCCGGCGGTCGGTGGTCTTGGACGACTCGCCGGGTTCACGCCGGACCCGCACGGGACCGACGTAACAGGTCTCGAGATCGGGCGCTTCCGGAACGTCTGGGGATTCTGACTGGTCGGGCGACATGCCGGTCAGGCTAACGCCTACCCGGACAGATACGCACGCAGGAGATCGGTGACCTCGGCGATCTGACGCACCGGAACCCGCTCGTCGACGCGATGGGCCAGATTGGGATCCCCGGGGCCCAGGTTCACGGCGGGAATCCCCAGCGCGGAGAACCGGGAGACGTCGGTCCAGCCGTACTTGGCGCGGAATCGTCCTCCGGCGGCGTCGACGAGGGCCGCCGCGGCCGGATTCGACAGTCCCGGAAGGGCTCCCGACGCCGAGTCGGTCACTTCGAAGCCGAGCTGTCCGTCGGCGAGTTCGGCGGCGAAGACCTCGCGGACGTGCTCGGTGGCCTGCTCGACGCTGCGGTCGGGGGCGAAACGGAAGTTGACGTCGACGTGTGCGTCGTCGGGGACGACGTTGCCGGCCACACCTCCACCGATGCCCACCGCGGACAGGCCCTCGCGGTATTCGCACCCATCGATGTCGACGGTCCGCGGACGATACGCGGCCAAGGTGGTCAACACTGTGCCCAGTTTGTGAATCGCGTTGTCGCCCATCCACGATCGGGCCGAGTGGGCGCGCGTCCCACGTGTCGACAACCGGACGCGCATCGTGCCCTGACACCCTGCCTCGATGAGGCCGGCGGTCGGTTCGCCCAGGATCGCGACGTCACCGTGCAACCACTCCGGCAGATCCCGCTCGATGACACCGAGACCGTTGTATTCGGCCGCGATCTCCTCGCAGTCGTAGAAGATCAGGGTCAGATCGTGGGCCGGTTCGGCCATGGTCGCCGCGAGATGCAGGAAGACGGCGTCGCCGGACTTCATGTCCACCGTGCCACAGCCGTGCAGCACATCGCCCTCCGCGGCGTCGGCGGTGCGACGGTGGGGCAGGTTCCCGGCGACCGGGACCGTATCGAGGTGGCCGGCGAGGACGACGCGCGTGGGACGACCGAGATCGGTGCGTGCAAGCACCCGGTTGCCGTTCCGAACGATCTCGAAACCCGATGTCTGGGAACGCAATGCGGCCTCGACGGCATCGGCGATGGCCGTTTCGTCGCGGGATTCGCTCTCGATGTCGACGAGCGCTGCGGTCAGCTCGACGGGATCGGCGTGCAGGTCGAGGACGGTCGTGGTCACCCGTCCACCGTATCGCGGCTCACTTGGCGTACTTGGGTTCGTACAGCTGCACCCGGAAACCGCCGGGCACCAGGAAGTAGGTGACCAGCCCGTATCCGTGGTCCTCGACGTCTCCGGTGAACTCGACGCCGCGGCCCTTCAGTTCCTCGACGGTCTGCTCGATGTCGTCGCAGTAGAAGGACACGTCCGCGGTGCCCGACGGCGGACTGGTGCCGTCGGTGGGATGAACGCCGAGATCGGCTTCGGGCGCATCGAAGATGAGCCAACCGCCGCCGGTGTCGGTGGCGGGCAGTTGCAGTTTGTCCTTGATGAAGGCGCGTAAGGCCTGTTCCTCGGTGGTGTAGAACAGGGCGTGCATCCCGCGGATCATCCGGTCCTCCTCGTCGGAGTGTGTGCCTGCAATCTACCGCCCGCGCACCGGATCGACCGGAGACTCCGGCGGCTCGAGTTCGGCGGCGCCGAACGAGACGGAGAATCGCACGCACCAGAGCACGACGGCGCGGTAGCGGGCGAGGTCGACGCCGGGCGGGATCGGATACACCTGATCGCCGCGGTTTCCCTTGATGTCGCCCAGGTCCACGTGGTCCGCGCCCGCGGCACTGCGCCATCCGCGTACGCCCGGGATCACCGGCGCGGCCGACAACCAGACATTGACGTCGGGTCCCGTGGTGGTCTCGAGGTTCTCGATGGCGAGCAGCCGGGCGCCATCGGGCCGCTCGATGACCGTGACCCGACCGGTCGTGTCGTGCTCGTGGCCGATGAAAGTGCCCGCGGCGATCACCACCGGTCCGGCGGGCGCCGCGCTCGGCGACGTCGTGACCGCCACCGGGATCTCGTCGTCGACCTCGGTGTCGACGAACAGGAGCCACGGCTGGAAGATCAGCGCACCGACGGCCACCACGACAACCGCGAGGGCCGCCACGATCCACGGCCATCGTCGGCGTCGGGGGCGCCCGGTCGGCACGGGTCCCACGGTAGACCGCGCGGGAGTCGGTGACACGGGTGTCGCGCCGGTCGGTCGTGCGGATGACATCCGCTCGCGCGACGCCGGACACCGACGCCGCCGCGGATACGATCGGCTGACCCCAGGGGGAAGGACGACAGATGATCATCTTCGGTGGACGCCAGACGTCGGCGTTGCTCGCGGTGCTCTACTTCCAGTGCGTGTTCTGTCACGCCCAGGCCGCCCAGCGCCTGATCCGCACCAGGACGTGGTTCACGTTGTTCTTCCTGCCGATCTTCCCGTTCGGTCGCGGAAACCACTCGGTGCACTGCGCGTACTGCGGCAATTCGTCCGCCGTGTCCCGCGAGAACGCCGATCGCTTCGTCGCGGACGCGCACGCACAACATGCACACATGGCCGGTCCCCCGCAGCCGGCGCATCTGCCCCGCTGAACAACTCCCGGAGCCGCACGGCAGCACGTTGTCCGAAACGTTCAAGTCGGCGACCGATCCACGCACTACGGTCACCGGTATGACCACAACGCCATCACCGAAACTCAACGCGCTCTCGATCGTCACCCGCGACATGGGGGCGGCGATCGCCTTCTATCGCCTGTGCGGACTCGACTTCCCGGACGGTGCCGAGAACGAGCCGCACGCCGACGTGACCGTCGGCGGCTTCCGCGTCATGTTCGACACCCGTGACGTCGTCCAGTCGTTCACACCGGCCTGGACCGAGCCGGCCGGCGGTCACCGGATGGCACCCGCCTTCGAATGCGAGTCGCCCGCCGCGGTCGACGAACTGCACGCGACACTCGTCGCGGCCGGACACCGATCGCACCACGACCCGTTCGACGCGTTCTGGGGTCAGCGCTACGCGGTGGTCCTCGACCCCGACGACAACCCCGTCGACTTCTATTGCGCCCTGGGCTGATCCGCTTCCGGACCCGAGTGGCCGGCCCGGACGGCGAACGTCGCGGGTCCGTGTCCGGCGAGCTCGACGAACTCACGATGCATGTGCGGATAGTCGGCGAACCCGCGACGATAGGCGACCGCGGACAGATCCCGGCCGACGCCGAGATCCGTCATCGCCGCCCGCATCCGCAGGATGCGCTGCAACGTCTTGGGGCCGTATCCGAAGTGGTGCAGCGACTGTCGATGCAGGGTACGGGCGGTGACGCCGGCGACGTCGGCGCAGAGGTCGATGCGACGTCCCGCGGCCAGATTCGCGACGACGGGACCCAACCAGGCCGGCCGGTCCGCGACTCGGGTACGTGTGAGCGCGACGAGCACCGACGCGGGATCGTCGGCATCGACGATGGCCGAACACCACCGCTGCGCCTCCGCCCGCGTCCACAGGTCGGCGAGATCGGTTCGGGTGTCGCGCAGTTCGTCGGCCGCGCAGCCGAGCACGGTCGGCGCGACACCGGGGTCGAGCCGCAGACCCACCATCTCGCCGGCGACGTCGGCGTGATGGACATAGGGCCGGGTGTCGGGACCCGCGACGAGGATCCGCCGACCGGTCCAGATCAGATCCATGCACCCGTCCGGCAGGATCGTCGACGAACCGGCGTCGTGTCGTCCGGTCCACACGGTCCCCGCGACGTCGGCGACCCTGCGCTCCCGGTAGGGCGCCGGGCGACTCTCGCTCGAGACGGTCATGGAATCCATTGTCCCCGGTCCCGGTAGGCTGTGCTCCCGTGACGACGAATGGCGCTTACGCAACCGGTATTGCCACCGTGACCAACGGAGGATCCGCCGACCCCGGCTCGGTCCTCGACGTCTGGTTCCCCGAGCCGGAGCTCGACAGCCCGACAACCGCGGAGACGGTCATCCTCGAGGGCGACGACATCCCCACCGAACTGCGCGCCCTGGTCGGCACCGACACTGCACGCGGCGTCAAGACGGTCGCCGTACGCACCTCCATCACCAACCTGTCGTCGGAGCCCGCGGACGCCTACGACGTCTACCTCCGGCTGCACCTGCTGTCGCACCGCCTCGTGGCACCGCACGGGACTAATCTCGACGGCATCTTCGGGCTGCTGACCAACGTCGTGTGGACCAACCACGGGCCCTGCCCGATCGAGGGTTTCGAGAAGACCCGCGCTCGGCTGCGTGCCCACGGCCCGGTCACCGTCTACAGCGTGGACAAGTTCCCCCGGATGGTGGACTACGTGCTGCCCGGCGGCGTGCGGATCGGCGACGCCGACCGCGTCCGGCTCGGCGCGCACCTGGCGCCCGGCACCACCGTGATGCACGAGGGTTTCGTCAACTACAACGCCGGCACCCTGGGCTCGTCGATGGTCGAGGGTCGTATCTCGGCCGGTGTCGTCGTCGGGGACGGCTCCGACATCGGCGGCGGCGCATCCACCATGGGCACGCTGTCGGGCGGCGGCAAGGAGATCATCGCGCTGGGCAAGCGCTGCCTGCTGGGCGCGAACTCCGGCTGTGGCATCCCGCTGGGTGACGACTGCGTGGTCGAGGCCGGGCTCTACGTCACCGCGGGCACCAAGGTCACCGGACCGGACGGCACCTCGGTCAAGGCACGCGAGCTGGCCGGCCAGTCGAATCTGCTCTTCCGTCGCAACAGCCTCACCGGCGCTGTCGAGGTGGTGCCCTGGAAGGGCGACGGGATCGCCCTCAACGAGGCGTTGCACAAGAACTGAGGCCGCTCGGGTCGGCGGCGGGTCGGCTTGAGGCGGGTCGGCGGCGGGAGTGATCTCGATACGCCGGGCTCGCTACGCTCGCACGGCTACTCGATCAGCGAAGGGCAGCGGGGGCGAAGGGCAGCCGGGGCGCGGGCCACTCGGTCGGCGAGGGTCGACCGGGTCGGCGATCAGGCCGTCAGACGCGCGGCGGCCGCCGCGATGCGCTCGTCGGTCGCGGTCAGCGCCATCCGTACGTGGCGGGTGCCGGCCGGACCGTAGAAATCACCCGGTGCGGCCAGGATGCCGCGTTCGGCCAGCCAGTCCAGGGTGACCCGGCTGTCCTCGTCGCGGGTCGCCCACAGATACAAGCCCGCCTCGGAGTGATCGACGCGGAAGCCGGCCGCCCGCACGGCTGCCAGGAGCGTCGTGCGGCGCGCCCGATAGCGTTCCGCCTGCGCGATCGCGTGGGCGTCGTCGTTCAGCGCAGCGACCATCGCACCCTGGATCGGGAACGGCACGATGAGCCCGGCGTGCTTGCGGACCGCGAGCAACTCACCGATCAGTTCGCGGTCGCCGGCGAAGAAGCCCGCACGGTACGACGCGAGGTTCGACACCTTCGACAGCGAGTGCACCGCGATCAGGCCGGTGTGGTCGCCGTCGCTGACCCGCGGATCGAGGATCGAGTAGGCCTCGGTGTCCCAGGCCAGACCCAGATAGCACTCGTCGGACACCACGATCGCGCCACGTTCGCGTGCCCAGCCGACCACCTTGCGCAGATGGTCGATGCCCAGCACCTTGCCGGTCGGATTCGACGGTGAGTTGAGGAAGATCAGTGCGGGCGAGGTGGGCCCGAGTTGCACGGTGGAGTCGGCCCGCACCGGCGTGGCGCCGGCCAACAATGCGCTGACCTCGTAGGTCGGGTACGCGACCTCCGGGATCACCACGACGTCCCCGGCGCCGATGCCGAGCGTCGACACGATTCCGGCGATCGCCTCCTTGGTACCGATGACCGGCAGGACAGCCGATTCGTCGAGACCGGGAGCGCCGTATCGACGGGCGAGCGCCGCGACCGCGGCCTCACGCAGCTCGCCGGTGCCGATCGTCGTGGGATATCCGGGGAACTCCGACGATGCGGCGAGTGCCTCCCGGATGATCGGATCCACCGGGTCGACCGGTGTGCCGACCGACAGATCGACGATGCCGTCGGGATGGGCGGACGCCCGCATCCTGGCCCCGCCGATGGTGTCCCACGGGAAGTCGGGCAACAGAGTGCTGACGCGTCGTCGAGTCGCGAATCCGGACGTGCTCACGGCGTCAGGTCATTCCTCTTCGTTCATCGGCGGCAGACCCTTGACGAACGCGGCGTCGGTGTCGGTCTTGCCGACCTTGCTCGCGCCACCGGGCGAGCCCAGGTCGTCGAAGAAGTCGGCGTTGGCGCTCACGTAGGGTTCCCACTCGTCGGGCACATCATCCTCGTAGAAGATCGCCTCCACCGGACACACCGGTTCGCAGGCACCGCAGTCGACGCACTCGTCGGGCTGGATGTAGAGCATCCGGCCACCCTCGTAGATGCAATCCACCGGGCATTCCTCGACGCAGGCCTTGTCCAGAACGTCGACACAAGGCTCCGCGATGATGTACGTCACCACACTCTCCTTCACTGCAAAACTCGCGGGCCGCCAACGATCGCTGTCGCGGTGTCGTTGCCGGGGCGGCGCGTGGGCTGGACGCGCCTCATCTCGGACCGCGCGGCGATCCCCGTCTCGTCGGGTCGATCGCACACCGATCCACATCCAAGAGTATCGGGCGGGGACGCCCATCAGCGAACCCTCCCCTCGCAGCGGCGCCCTGGAGTAACGGGGATCACACACCCGTCGACGGTTGCGATCAGTACGCGCGGAACCCTCGACGCCGACAACGGCCCGCGTGATCCTGGGACGCGTGACCGAGCAGGAGCGAACCGACGTGGTTCCGGGCGAGATGTGTCCGGGTTGTCGTAGCTGACCAACCGAACCCATCCATCGACTCGGAGACCACGATGACCACGACGTTGCGTCGACCCGACCCGCGATTCGAACCCGCTCACGTCCGTCCGGCGAATCTGCCGACCCGGCTTCGGCCGGCCGATCTGCTGCGTATCACCGACCAGGGCGTCGCCGACGTCCTCGACGGTGTCTACGACCATCTGTTGCCGAGACACTGGGACCCCGTCGAGCGCTGGGCGACGCGCCTGGTCTCGAATGACGATCTCGACGTCTGGCTCATCAGCTGGACCCCGGACCGATCGACCGAACTGCACGATCACGCGGGGTCGCTCGGTGCGCTCACGGTGTTGTCGGGGTCGCTGCGGGAGTATCGCTGGACTGGTCAGGATCTGGCCCTGCGCGTCCTGGACGCCGGCGATCAGGCCGCCTTCCCACTCGGCTGGGTGCACGACGTGCAGCGCCACGACCCGCTCGCCATCCAGACCGAGTCGGGCGCCCAGGCCTCGCCCGGCCCCATCACACCTACACTCAGCGTGCACGCGTATTCGCCGCCGCTGACCGCCATGTCGTTCTACGCCGTGACCGATCACGCCACCCTGCGCCGGACCCGCACCGAACTGACCGACGAACCGGAGTGACCTCGATGCCGACGATCGACGACCTGCTGCTCGACGCCCGCGATCGGCTCCGGCGGCTCGACGCACGCGACGTGGCCGACGAGCTCGCGTCCGGCGCGGTGCTCGTCGACATCCGTCCCGCCGCCCAGCGCGCCGTCGAGGGTGAGGCCGATGGCGCGCTCGTCATCGAACGCAATGTCCTCGAGTGGCGCTGCGATCCGGCGAGCGACGCGCACATCCCGGAGGCCGTCGACCACGACGTCCGGTGGATCATCCTGTGTTCCCAGGGGTACACGTCCAGCCTGGCCGCCGCGTCGCTGCAGCAGCTCGGACTGCATCGCGCGACCGATGTGATCGGCGGCTACGAGGCGTTGCAGGCGGCCCACACCGCGCGCTGAGCATCCTCCGGCGACTGCCGCCGTCGGAGGGTCGTCAGGCGACTGCCGCCGTCGGAGGGTCGTCAGGCGACTGCCGACCACGGCCGGCCCTGCGGTTTCACCGCGGCAGCCAGGCCCGTCGCCGGATCGGCCAGCGCGGCGACATGATGCGCCAGGGACGGATCGATCCACTCGTCGCCGCCCAGCACATAGGGCGGCTGCGCCGTGATGCGTTCGGTGAGGGTGTGCCCGGTCGACGCGGTGATCTCGGCGAGGACGTCGAGATTCGGCCACGGCCGTTCGGGGTTGACGTGGTCGGGGGTCAGCGGTGACACCCCGCCCCAATCGTCGATACCGGACGCGACCAGCGCCGCACATTCCTCGCGCGACACCAGGTTCGGCGGCGCCTGCACCCGCATGTGCGGTCCGAGCACGATCCGCGCCACCGCGACGGCGGCCAGGAACTCGGTCATCTCCGCGTCGGGCGTCCCCCGCATAGCGGTGTCCGGCTTGGCCCGGAAGTTCTGCACGATGACTTCCTGGATGTGCCCGTGCGCACGCTGCACCTCCGCCATCGCCAGGATGGATTCGGCTCTCTCCGTGAGGGTTTCGCCGATCCCCACCAGGATGCCGGTGGTGAACGGGATGCGTTCGGCCCCCGCGTCGTGCAGCACTTGCAGGCGCACCAGCGGATCCTTGTCGGGACTGCCGTAATGCGGCTGCCCCTTGTCGGTGAACAGTCGCCGCGAGGTGGTCTCCAACATCATGCCCATCGACGGGGCGACCGGGCGCAGGCGTCGCATCTCCTCGGCGCTCATCACCCCGGGATTGAGGTGCGGCAGCAGTCCGGTGTCCTCGAGGACGGCGACCGCCGCGGCGCGCACGTAGTCGAGGGTGGACGTGTACCCGCGGGCCGCGAGCCACTCACCGGCCTGGGACCACCGGGCCTCGGGACGGTCGCCGAGGGTGAACAACGCCTCCTTGCAGCCGAGTTCGGCGCCCTTGCGCGCGATGTCGACGACCTCGTCGAGGTCGAGGTACATCCCGTGGCCCTCCCGGGCCAGCTTGCCCGGCACCGTGACGAACGTGCAGTAATGACACCGATCACGGCACAGCCGGGTCAGTGGGATGAAGACCTTGCGGGAGTAGGTGATCTGTCGATCACGTCCCACCGCGGCGAGACCGTCGTCGCGCAGCGTCGCGGCGATCTCCTGCAGTTCGATCAGTTCGTCGCCCGAGCAGGCCAGCAGGGATGTTGCCTGTGCGCGATCGATCGGTGCTCCGGATCGTGCCGCCGCCAGCGCGGCCGCCACGGATACTGTGCCGGTCATGGTGTCCGACCTCCCTCGTCGACGAGTCGGGGTTCGATCAGGTAGGGCCGCGGGTCGAAGGTCCCGTTGCGTTCGCGGAACGACACCGCGGTGCCGGGCCACAGCAGCGTCAGTCGCCCGCTCCCGGGGTCCACGTACCAACTGTCGCATCCGGTGAGCCACACCGTCGAAGCGGCCAGCCGGTCGATCTCGGCGGTGTAGGCGGCCTCGGCCGCCGCACTCACCTCCACGGAGCGACTTCCGCTGTCCGCCAAGAAGTTCAGCGCGCCGACGACGTAATCGAGCTGGGTCTCGATCATGTAGATCGCCGAGTTGTGTCCGAGGGCCGCGTTGGGGCCGTCGAGGACGAACATGTTCGGGAACCCGGCCACCGCCGTCGAGGCAAAGGAGACCATGCCGTCGGCCCAGTGGTCGCCCAGCACACGGCCGTGGCGACCACGGATACGGGACGCGGCGGGAGGCCGCGTGGCCTCGAACCCGGTCGCCATCACCAGGACGTCGAGGTCGTAGGTGTTGCCGCTCACCGCGCGCGCCTTGCATTCGACGACCGACTCGAGCGCGCTCGACTCGAACACGACGTCGGAACGCTCGAGCGTGGGAAAGAAGTCGTCACTGAGCAGGATTCGTTTGCAGCCGATCTCGTAGTCCGGTGTCAGCGCCGCACGCAACGACGGGCTCGCGACCTGGCGGTGCAGGTGCCCGAGCGCCCTCGCACGGATGTCGTCGATGTCCGGATGCAGGCCGAGTCGCTGCCCGAAGGCCTTGTCGGCGTCGAGGAGCATGCGTTCGCGCACCGCCTGCGCATTCTCCGGGACACGCAGTTCGGCTCGCTCGTCGTCGGAGAACCGACGATCCTCGCGCGGCACCACATAGGGCGGCGTGCGGGAGAAGACGACGAGTTCCTCTGCGTCCTCGGCGAGGTGCGGGATCACCTGGACCGCGGACGCGCCCGTGCCCACCACACCGATCCGCTCACCGCCGGACAACAGATCGTCACGCCACTGCGCCGTGTGAACGACTGTGCCGGTGAAGGATTCGAGTCCCTCGATATCCGGGACGTGCGGCTCGGAGAGCCGGCCGACGGCCATCACGAGCACGCGGGCGAGGATTGGCCCCGCGCCCGTGGTCAGCTCCCACCGGTCGCTGTCGGCATCCCAGTGCGCCTGGTCGAGTCCGCAGCCGAGCCGGATGTGCGGCGCCAGACCTTCGTCGGCGACGGTCTGCTCCAGATAGCGGCGGATATCGGCACCCTGCGGATACAGAGTGGCCCAATCCGACGGCGGCCGGAACGAGAACGAGTAGAGGTGCGCGGGGATGTCGCAGGCGATCCCCGGATAGGTGTTGTCCCGCCACGTCCCGCCGACACCATCGGCGCGCTCGAGGACCACGAAGGATTCGCGGGCGCGCCGGGCCAACTGGGTGGCCATGCCGATACCGGCGAATCCGGCGCCGACGATCGCGACGTCGACCACGACCGGGGTGTCGGAGTGGCCGGCGGTCACGGACGTACCTGCGGGATCGGGAGCACGCGATCGGCGGGTGGGTCGGTGTAGGCGGTGGTGCGCTGCCGGGGTGCGCGGCCGACCCGGGCGGCGATGTCGACGAGGTCGTCGACATCGAGGACACGCCCGGCCTCCTGACCCGCCGACGGCATGAGCTCGCCGTCGAGGAGCAGGCCGCCGATGTCGTCGGCGCCGCCGACGAGGATTTGTTCGGTGGTGTCGCGGTCGTGCTTGGTCCAGGCGACCTGGAGGTGATCGAATCGTCCCAGGGTGATCAGCCGTGCGACCGCGTGCACCGCACGGGTCTCGCGCCGAGACACGGTCGATGTGGCGACGCCGTGGAGGTGCGGCGCAGCCATCGCGGGCACCATCGGCATGAGGATCAGTTCGCTGAAACCGCCGGTCCGACTCTGGATCCCGTTGAGCAGACGCAGGTGCGCCACCTGGTGGTGTGGGGTCTCCACATGCCCGTAGAGCAGCGTCGCGGTGGAGAACAGTCCCACCGAGTGGGCGGTTTCGATCGTCTCCACCCACTCGCGCACCGTCGGCGCGACGCCGTTGCCGAGATAGGCGCGCACCTCGTCGTCGAGGACCTGCGCGGCGGTGCCGGGCACGGAACCGAGGCCCGCGTCGTGTGCCTGCCGGAGGAAGTCGACGATCGGGATGCCCATCCTCGTCGCGGCGTCGCGCACCTCGGGTGGCCGAAAGGCGTGGAGGTGGAGATCGGGGGCGGCCGCGTGGATCCGTTCGACCAGCCGCAGGTACTGGTCGCCGGGTGCGTCAACGGGGATCGGACCCTGCATGCAGATCTCGGTGGCGCCCAGGTGCCGGGCCTCGTCGACAAGTGATTCCAGCGGAGGCAGGTCGTCGCGATCGGCGGCGATGACGGCGGTGTCGAGGTTGCGATTGACCACAAACGTCAGCGACTCACCGTCGGTGACGCGGCGCCGCGCCGAATCCGCCAGAGCGCACAATGCGTCGAGTTCGGAACCGGTGGCACCCAGCAGCGCTACCCATTCGTCGTCGGTGAGCGACGCCGGATCGTCGGCGACGTGACGCAATGCTTCCCGGGCTTCGTCCACCGCGGCGTGCGCGTCCCGAGCCCACTCCCGCAGGACCATTCCCTCACTCTAACCGCACGCCGCGACGTCCCCGGTCGGGCACCGCATCGACGTCAGACGTCATCCGCCGCCGGGAGGCGACCCGACCACGCGAGCACTGCGGGCAGACCCGCGCCGATGGCCAGCAGACCCAGCGTCGGGAGCATCAACGGGCCCTCCGGGATCAGCTCGACGTCGCCGCCGGGCCCGGGCAGCCCACCCGCCACCAGCGCTAGCAGCCAGGCCAGCAAGGGGAACCAACGAACCGGACCGTCGGTGTAGCCCGCGGCCAGCCAGAGCAGCACGCAGTTGACCAACCCGGCGATGACCGCCGCCACGGGGATCGCCACCCCACCGAAGCGCAGATAGGCGAACGCGACCGACATCACGCCGACGACGAACCCGTCGACGACCAGCAGTGCCAGCAGGAGTCGATCCGACCAGCGCATCAGCCGACCCCGGAGAACAGGTCGGTCTCCCGCACACCGTCGGTGCCGTCGGACATCTCGGTGGCCCGGCCACCCCACCGGCCGGTCAGGATGAAGTGTTCGTGATCGAACACCGGCTGCAGGATGTTGTTGGACAGGGCGTATTCGGTGCCGGAGGCGGCGACCGTCACCTGGGTGGCGTGCGCGGCCAGGGCCGCGGACTTCTGCGGCACGTACGCGGTCACATCGATCTCGGTGGTGATGGCCGACTCCGGATAACCGGGCAACTCACCCGGCTGCGGCATGCGCCAACCGTCGGGCACCCGGCCGGCGGCAGACGCGAGTCCGGCATCGAGAGCGGCGCGCTCGGTGACCGACTCGTACACCTTGAGACCGCTTGCGGGCAGTTGCGGCAGGGCTCGCGGCACCGCGGCGACCGTCGTCTCGTGGACGAGCATGTGGTCGGGGTGACCGTAGGTCCCGGCGTCGTCGTAGGTGACGATGACCTGCGGCGCGAAATCCACGATCTCGGCGACGAGCGTGTCCACCAGGTCCTCGGGCGACGCCTGCACGAGTGCGCGCGGGTGCTGCGCCGACGGTGTGCCCGCCATGCCCGAGTCACGCCAGCGCCCCGCACCGCCGAGGAAACGGGGACGCAGCACGTCCCCGCCGGCCGGACTCAGCTCGGCGAGCGCGCGGGTCAGTTCGAGGATGCGGTATCCGCCGAGCTGATCGGCGCCACCGTCGGCGGCCAACTGCGACCATTCGTCCCCGATGACCTCACCCTCCTCGCCGAGCGTGAAGGTGAGCACCCGGACCTCCGCGCCCTCGGCGAGATACCGGGCGATGGTGCCGCCGGTCATGATCGACTCGTCGTCGGGATGGGCGTGCAGCAGCAACAACCGCCGTCCACCGGCGGTCGCATCCCCCGTCGCTCCGCTCGCCTGGGTCACGGAAGCTCCCAGGACACCGCATCACCGAAGATCGACACCTGGATCGGCCCGGTGAGCGGCACATTGCGCACCGTCCCGGTCCGACCGGCCAGCATGCTGTCCTGGTAGATGGGCAGGTACGTCGACTGCGCCGCCAGCAGCGGCTCGGCCTCGGTCAGCTGCGGGACGGGATCGACGGCCGACAGCGCGCCGCGGGCGAGGCCGATCAGTGCCGGGTCGCAGACGCCGGAGATGTTGCTGGCGTAGCTGTCGGCGGCGGTCGCACCGGTCTGGCCGGGCGCCACACTGGTCGGTGTGGGTGGCGTCGACAGTGACGGTGCGGTGCCCGGTTTGGGTTGGTCACAGTCGACCTGGGAGGCGAGTGCGGCCGCGGGCGGCACGCCCAGCCCGGTCCAGCCGACCACCAGGTCCACCCGCGCATTGGTCAGGGCGACGCCGTACAGCTCACTGTTGGGCAGCGCCACCACGGCGGCCTGGACGCCCTGGCCGCGCAGCTGGTCGACGATGTTGGCGGCAGCCGAGGTCGAGCGCGGATCGCCACTGATCGCGCCGACCCGAACGGTGAGGGTCTCGCCGTCCTTGCGGTACGGCGTGACGCCGGCCGGCAGCGGTGCCGTCGCGACGCCGCCATCGCCGGCCGTGCTCGAGTCGGACCCCGACGCTCCCGTCGACGAGTCGGAGGGCGCGGTGCTCTGCGCGCCGCTCGGCGACGCCGGCGTCCCGGGGTCCGGCGCGGCGCGCTTATAACCGGCGTCGGTGAGCAACGCCGTCACCTGGTCGGGCGACGGGCGCGGCCGGTCGACCGGGAAGTACCCGCGGTCCGTGGGTGCGAACACCGTGTTCGCGTAGGGCGTGACGATGTCGTCACCCGCACCGGCCAGGGTCACCAGGTTCGGGTCGATCATGCCGAGGACGGCCCGCCGGACGTCGAGCGATCGCATCGTCGACGTGCGTGCGTTCACGCTGACGGACAGCGCCCGCGACGTCGGGTTGCGTCGTGTCTGCACACCCGGCACAGCGGTGAGTTCAGCGGTCGTCGCGGGTCCGGCACCGATGGTGACGACCGACGAATCCCCCGAACGCACCGATTCGACCATCTGCGACGCGGTACCGGCCCGGCGCAGGACTACCTGGTCGAGGTCCGGTGGCTTCATCCAGTAGCGGTCGTTGCGCACCAGCCGCACCTCGTCGCGGGTCTGATCGATGGAGACGACCGAATAGGGCCCGGCCGACACCGGTTTCCCGCTGTCCATGCCGGTCTGGAAGCCGGCGGGGGCACCCCGCAGGACGTGGCTGGGCAGCAGATCGGTGAACAGTTCGCGCCACGCCGGGTACGGCCGCGCGAAGGTCACCTGGACCTCCTTGCCGCCGGCCCGCGACTGCACGGAGTCGATCAGCCGATATCCGGCCGGGGCCACGACGTTCGGCTGACGGGACATCTGCTGCCAGAGGTAGGAGAAGTCGTCGCCGGTGACCGGGAGACCGTCGGACCACTGGGCGTCGTTGTGGATCTGATAGGTGACCGTGAACGGTTCCGTCGACGTCACCTCGGCCGAGGTGATCAACGCCTCCTGCCGCTGCCAGACGACGCCGCCGGGCGTGTCCACCGGACGGAACGCGCTGGGCAGCGTCATCGCCGCGACCGCCGTCGTGACGGTCCCCTGGTCCGCCCCGATGTGTGGGTTGAACCCACCACCCACCGAGTCGGTGGCGATGTAGATCGTCTTCTCCGTCGGGTACTCGGCCGGCGTCGCCGGCGGTGCCGTCTCGCGAACCGGTGGTGGTGGATTCGCCGAGCACGCACCGATCGCGACGATCAACCCGGCGACGAGCACCGCGAACAGAGCGCGCCTCGACTTCACCAGCACAACCCCCATCGATCATCGTGCACGCGGGTGCCGAACACCGCGAACACGCTCCCGCTATCCGGCCGCCTGATCGCGGGTCTTCGCCCGCGAGCGCTCCCGTGCGCGCGTGTTGGCATCGAGGTGCACCTTACGCACCCGCACCACCTCGGGCGTCACCTCGACGCACTCGTCGGCGGCACAGAACTCCATCGCGCCTTCGAGATCGAGCTGCATCGGCTTGGCCAGGGTCTCCATGACGTCGGCCGACGACTGCCGCATGTTGGTCAGCTTCTTCTCCCGGGTGACGTTGATGTCGAGGTCCTCGGCGCGAGGGTTGATCCCGACGACCATGCCCTCGTAGGTGTCCGCGCCCGGCTCGACGAAGAACGTGCCGCGGTCGGCCAGCTGGATCATCGCGAACGGGGTGACGCTGCCCGTACGGTCGCTGACCAGCGAACCGGTGTGGCGTGCCCGGATCTCGCCGGCCCAGGAGTCGTATCCGTCGAACACCGCGTTGGCGATGCCGGTGCCCCGGGTCTCGGTGAGGAAGTCCGTCCGGAAGCCGATGAGGCCACGCGACGGCACGATGAACTCCATCCGGACCCACCCGGTGCCGTGGTTGTTCATCTGCTCCATGCGGCCCTTGCGGGCGGCCAGCAGCTGGGTGACCGCGCCGAGGTACTCCTCGGGGACGTCGATGGTCAGATGTTCGAACGGCTCCTGCACCTTGCCGTCGACCTTGCGGGTGACCACCTGCGGCTTGCCGACGGTGAGCTCGAAGCCCTCGCGCCGCATCTGCTCGACCAAGATGGCCAGCGCCAGCTCACCGCGACCCTGCACCTCCCAGGCGTCCGGACGACCGATGTCGAGGACACGCAACGACACGTTGCCGACGAGTTCGGAGTCGAGCCGTGTCTTGACCATCCGGGCGGTCAGCTTGTGCCCGGACACGCGCCCCGCCAGCGGCGAGGAGTTGGTGCCGATGGTGACCGAGATCGCCGGCTCGTCGACGGTGATCCGCGGCAACGGCTGCGGGTTCTCCAGATCCGCGAGCGTGTCGCCGATCATGATCTCCGGCATACCCGCGACGGCGACGATGTCGCCGGCCTCGGCCGACTCGGCCGGGGTCCGCTCCACGCCGACGGTGGCGAGCAGCTCGGTGATCTTCGCGCGCTCGACGACATCCTCACCATCGACCTCGCGGCACCAGGAGATCTGCTGACCCTTGCGCAGCGTTCCGTTGTGGATGCGCACGAGCGCGAGGCGGCCGAGGAACGCCGAGGCATCGAGGTTGGTGACGTGCGCCTGCAGCGGCGCCTCGGGGTCGCCCTTGGGCGGCGGGACGTGCTCGAGGAGCACGTCGAAGAACGGGTCGAGGTTCTCCCCCGCCGGCACCTCGCCGTCGGCGGGCTTCTCTGTGCTGGCGATCCCGGCGCGACCCGAGGCGTACAGGATCGGCAGGTCGAGGACGAGCTCGGCAGCCGCGGCCGCCTCGTCGTCGAGGTCGGAGGCGAGGTCGAGGAGCAGGTCCTGCGTCTCGTCGACGACTTCCTGGATCCGGGCGTCGGGCCGGTCGGTCTTGTTCACGAGGACGATGACCGGCAGCGAGGCGGCGAGCGCCTTGCGCAGCACGAATCGGGTCTGCGGCAGCGGCCCCTCCGAGGCGTCGACCAACAGCACCACGCCGTCGACCATGGACAGGCCGCGTTCGACCTCACCGCCGAAGTCGGCGTGGCCGGGGGTGTCGATGACGTTGATGACGACCTCGGTGCCGTCGGGCTGCCGACGGTGGACGGCGGTGTTCTTCGCGAGAATGGTGATGCCCTTCTCGCGTTCGAGGTCACCGGAATCCATCACGCGGTCGACGAGCTCGGCGCGTTCGCCGAAAACGCCGGATTGACGCAGCATCGCGTCGACCAGCGTGGTCTTGCCGTGGTCGACGTGCGCGACGATCGCGACGTTGCGGAATTTGTGGACAGCGCTCACTGAGCTCTCTTTCACTGCGGTTCGTACATGAGGTCGGGGCATGCGGGGTCGAGTTGGCCCGCTCGCTCCCGCTCCCGGGCCGGCGGGCGGTGGCCGGCACGACGAGGTCGGACCGGTACCCGGCGGTCGCCGGCGGACAGTTCAACCTGTACAGGGTATCGGTCGACCGCGTGAGACGGCGATCACATCGCGTCGACAGCCTGAAGTTAGGGGATGCTAACGTCCCCGTATGGGCAAGGTGAACCCTGCTGCGGTGCAGGATCTGAAGGCGAAGAAGAAGTGCTGCCGCAAGTCCACCCGCTGCGTCCGGTGCCCGGTGGTCATCCATCGCATGCGCAAGCTCGACAGTTCGGACATGTCGAAGAAACAGCTGGGCAAGGCCCTCAAGAAGGCGCGCGCGGCCTGACCGGGCCTGCTCATGCCGCGGGCACGGCCTCGTCGTCGTCGGCGGACCGGACGGCAATCGCAGCGGCCACCGCGACGATGCCCACCGCTTCGACCGGCGTCGGGATCTGTTGCAGGGCCACGACTCCGATGATCGATGCGGTGACCGGCAGCAGCGCCAGCAGGATCGCGAACCGGGCCCGCCCGACCCGGGCCAGCACCACCTGATCGAGCGCGTACGGAATGGCCGTCGACGCCACACCCAGCCCGAGGCCGAGCAGCAACAACCACGCGGTCGGCGCGTGACCCGCGAACGCCGGACCGAGGAACAGCGCCAGCGGTGAGGTCACCAGCGCCGCGACGACGAAACCGGTGGCGAGATCCTCGAGGCCCCGGCCACGCTGGGCGACCCGTTTGCCGAGCACGATGTAGCCCGCCCAGCAGGCCGCCGCGATCAGCGCCAGCACCACGCCGAGCGCGGTGCCCTCCCACCGGACGTCGGCGATGAGGACGACCCCGACCACCGCCAGCAGCAGTGCGAGGACATCGCGGCGCGTGCGTGAGCCCAGTGCCGCGACCGCGACCGGTCCGAGGAACTCGAGTGCGACCGTCGTACCGAGCGGCAGACGGGCCAGAGCCTCGTAGAACGCGATGTTCATCGCTGCGGTGATGAGGCCGAACGCCCCCGCCAACACCAGCCGTGACGGCCGCCACGCGGGGCGCCCCGGCCGGACCCACACCACCAACACCACCGCGGCTCCGGCGATGCGCAGCCAGGCGACGGCCGCGGGCGACAGGGTCTCGAAGAGCTCCACGGCGACCGCGGCACCGATGTACATCGAGGTCGCGCCGACGATCATCACCGCCGGGGCGAATCCCCGGGAGACCATGGCGGTCATCAGCCGCCGAGTTCGGTGAGCAGTTCCGGGACCCACACGGCGTCGGCGGGCACGAGCAGGCCGTCGCGGGCGAACTCGCCCAGCCCGACGGTGTCCACCCATCTCAGGGCCTCGTGGTCGGCGGGACGCGGCGTGCCCGCGACGATCTGCGCGCGCAACGCGATCAGGGTGAGATCGTCACGCAGGGCGACCCGCTCGGCCAGGGCCGAGCCCACCCGCACCTCGACGTCGAGTTCCTCCCGCAGCTCCCGACGCAGTGCGGCCTCCGGACTCTCCCCCGCCTCGACCTTTCCGCCGGGCAGCTCCCAGAGCCCGGCGACCTCGGGCGGGTACCGCCGCTGCGCGAGCAACAGTCGCCGGGTGGCCGGATCCACGACGGCACCGGCGACCACGAGCCGGGCATCGGTCACGACCCGATCACCGCCACCCGCTCACCGACGATCGACAGCCCGACGCGATCACCGATCACCACCCGCTCCGATGTCACCGCATCGATCTCGCCGATCTCGGTGACGACGCGGAGTCGACGTCCGGCGGGCAGATCGGCAACCATCCCGACCACCCCCGTCACCGCGGCATCGGGCCCCGACAGGCGTCGGGCGCGCACCGACTCCGGACGCAGGCCCAGCCGATGCCGTCCGTCGGGCGCCTCGAGCGTGAGGGGACCGATGGGTGTGGCCGCCTGCGCGTCGGAGACGTCGGCGTCGATCACCGACGTGACGCCGAGGAACCGGGCCGTCCACTCGTCCACGGGTCGGCTCCAGAGCTGTTCCGGGGCGGCGTTCTGCACGATCTCACCGGACCGCATGACCGAGATCGTGTCCCCCATCAGCGCGGCCTCGGTGTGGTCGTGGGTCACCACGATCGTCGGGGTGGCGGCGGCGCGGACGATCTCGGCGATCTCGGTGGCGAGTTGGTCGCGCAGCAGCCGATCGAGCGCGGCGAGCGGCTCGTCGAGCAACAGCAGCCGCGGTCGCGGCGCCAGCGCCCGGGCCAGGGCCACCCGCTGCGCCTGTCCGCCGGACAGCTCGTCGACGGATCGTCGGCCGAGGTCGGGTAGGCGGACGAGGTCGAGCATCTCGGCGACCCTCGCCCGGATCTCCTGCCGCGACCATCGCCGCATCCGCAGACCGTAGGCGACGTTCGACTCGACGCTACGGCCGCCGAACAGTTGACCGTCCTGGAACACCACGCCGAAGTCGCGACGATGGGCGGGCACCTTCGCGAGGTCGGCGCCGTCGAACCGGATGTGCCCGGCGCTCAACGGTTCCAGGCCGGCGACCGCACGGAGCAAGGTGGACTTGCCGCAGCCCGACGGCCCGAGCAGCGCGGTCACCGGCGACCCCGACGTCCCGACCGTCCAGATGAGGTCGTCGAGGACCACGGTCGAGCCGTAACGCACGCCGACGGCGTCGATCTCGAGCATCTAGAGGAGCGCTCCCGTCCGCGGCCGCAGCGCCTCCACCAGGACCACGGCCACGATGGTCACCCCCACCAGCAACATCGACGCGGCCATCGCGGTGGCCAGATTCTCCGCACCCGGCCGGTTCAGCGCCGAGCCGATCAGCACCGGCAGTGTGGTGGTGTCGGCGCGCGCCAGGAAGCTGGTCGCCCCGAACTCGCCGAGAGCCATCACGAAGGCGAAACCCCCTGCCGCGCACAGGGACCTGCCGATCATCGGGAGCTCGACGGTGAGGAACACCCGCAGCGGTCCGGCACCGAGGGTGGCGGCGGCCTGGCGCAGTCGCGCCGGCACCGACGTCAACGCGGGCAACGCGATCCGCACCACCACCGGGATCGCGATGAGGGCCTGCACACACGGGATCACCAGCGGTGAGGATGCGACCTCGGACGGCAACGCCGCCAGCACGATGAGGTACCCGAAGCCCAGGGTCACGGCGCTGATACCCAACGGGATCGTCGCGACCACGTCACCGGCGGCCGCCCACCGACCTCGCGACCGGTGCATCGCGACCGCCGCCAACAGTCCGACGACCAGCGCGATGACCATCGCCAACGCGGCCGTACCCAACGAATACCGCAGCGTGTCAAGCGGAGTCACACCGTTCACCGATTCGGACAGGGATCGGTAACCGTCCAGCGTCCACGCCCCGTCGGCGCCCGGTCGGACCGATCGGACCGCGAGAACCGCGATCGGCCCCACCAGCACCACGACCGTCCACGCGACCGCGGCGGCGACGGCGACCCACTGGCGGCCGTGAGGACGGAACCTGGTCTCGGCGGGCCGGGCGCCGACAGCTCCCCCGGGGTCGCCGAACAGCCGGGTCAGCAGCAACGCGGCGACCACCACGATGAGTTGCAGCATCGACAGTGCGACCGCCTCAGGGATCCGGAAGTATCCGATCGCCTGTGTGTAGATCTCCGTCTCCAGCGTGCGGATCTCGCCGTTGCCGAGGATCACGATGACGCCGAAGCTGGTGGAGCAGAACAGGAACACCAATGCCGCCGCCCCGCCGACCGCGGGCATCAACCGGGGCAGCACCACCCCGACGAACGCCCGCACCCGGCCCGCCCCGAGCGTGTACGCGGCCTCGGCCTGACGCGGGTCCAGCGACCGCCACGCCGCACCGACGACACGGGCGACCACGGCGACGTTGAGGAACGCGTGCGCGAGCAGGATGGGCCAGAGTCCCGACCCGACGCCGAGGAATGCGAGCGGGCCGTCGAGCAGCGCGCGGAACGCGATGCCGACGACCACGGTCGGCAACACGAACGGCACCGTGACGATCACCATCAGCAGCAGCGACCCCGGGATGTCGACGCGGGCGATCAGCCACACCATGGGCACGGCGACGACAAGGGCCAGCACGGTCGACGCGGCAGCCTGGAAGAGCGTGAAGCCCAACAGGTCCAGTGCATTGGTACGCCGTAGGAGCTCACCGATCCCGGCGTCGGACCCGACGTCGACAGCCCGCCGGACGAGCGCCCCGACCGGCCAGGCGAACAGGATCAGGATGAACGCGGCCGGCACCACCCGCAGTGCGAGCGTGCCCAGTCGGCCGACAGAGGCTCGCGAAGCGACGGGCGGCGTGACCGTCACCGTCCGACGGCCTCGCGCCATTGCTCGAGCCACTTCTCGCGATTGGCCGCGATGTAGGCAGGCGGGAGGCTGACCGTCCAGGTCGGCACCGGCGCGCGCTGCTGCCAGCCATCGGGAAGCGGAGTGCCCTTCTGCACCGGGTACACGTACATCGCCGACGGCAGGGCCGCCTGCACCGCGGGGCCCAGCATGAAGTCGACGAGCTTGCGGGCACCGGTCGGGTTCTTCGCCCCCTTCAGGATGCCGACGTATTCGACCTGACGGAAGCAACTGTCGAGCAGTGCCGAGGTGCCCGGAGTCGCTGCCGGCGACGAAGCGTAGGACAGCACGATCGGCTTGGCGCCCTTGCCCTCACCGGCACTGAACAGCTGGTTGTAGGCGATCTCCCAGCCCGACACCATCGTCGCGCCGTTGGCACTTACCGTCTTCCAGTAGTCCTGCCACCCTTGCGGGAACAGTCCGATGGTGGTGAGCAGGAACGCCATCCCCGGCGACGAGGTCCCGGGGTCGAGGAGAGCAGCCTGCGCCGCATACCTCGGATCCCGCAGATCGCGCAGACTCTTCGGCGGTTCCTGCCCGTTGTCGGCGTACCGGGTGTCGTCGACGTTGAGGCAGACGTCGCCCCGGTCGACCGCGGTGAGTTCGTCGTGCGAATCCGGGATCGCGTACTCGGCCGCCCCGTTCGCGACCAGCGGCGATGCGTAGGGCTCGAGCGCACCGGCGTCGATCGGCCGCGAGGCGAAGGTGTTGTCGATGCCGAAGACCGCGTCGGCCTTCGGTGACCCCGGCGTCAGCGACACCGTGGACGCGAGCTGGCCCGCATCGCCGGACTTGACGACCTTGAGGGTCAGCCCGGTCTCCTGACGGAACGTGTCGAACACCGAATCCGGCAACGCGAACGACTCGTGCGTCAGCAGGGTCACCTCGGCCCCCGGTTGGGCGTCGTCACCGCACCCGGCGACGACGGTCGCCACGGCCGCCACACTGAGCGCCAGACCGAGTCCGCGACGGCTGTACCCGCGAGCCCCGAGCTCGCGCCGGCACCAGCCACGGCCACGCGCACTGGTCGGGATGATCCGGGGACCGCTCGCACGTCGTCTCGCCACGGCTCGATCTAACCAGTTGCGGCCCCGGTACACGACTGGTGGCCCGTTACACAACATTAGTAACAATTGAATCAATAACCACAGGAGTCACACAGGGCCGCGTTAGGCTCCCTGAACAGTGCCTGCCGTCGGCGGGTGCATAGAATGACGCGCGACGCCGATCCGGCGTCCGAGTCACTGACAGCGGAGTGTGTGACCTGCATCGGCGCACACCGACGACCGATTGGACCGGAAACAGTGCGTTTGCCTGTACTCCAGAGCCTGCGTTCACGCCGCATGCACCGCCCCGCGACCACCTCCGTGCGGCGCGCAGCCGTCGCCGCGATGAGCATCGCCGCCGCGACCTCGCTGGCGATGCCCGCCGTCGCCGAGGCCTCCCCCGCACCGAAGTCCCCGGCGCCGAAGGTCGACCAGCGCACGCTCGACTCGCTGGGCGCGTTCGCCCCGGCGATCATCGGCGCGGTGGCCACCAAGGGCCCCGACGGCAAGATCAATCCGCAGCTGATCAACCAGGCGAAGTCCATGGCATCGGCCCCCGGTCTACCGCCGCGGGCGAAGGCGATCTGGCAGGACGTGATCGACTTCCTCGGCGAGCCCGGCCGGGCGGAGCTGAAGCGTCAGCAGGTCGCGGAGCGCAAGCCCGGTGATCCGGAGATCCCGAAGGGCCCGGGCGCGCCGAAGATCCAGGAATTCCTTTATCCGACAATCGGCTTCGGCTGCATGGAGGGCAACGGCAGCCCGAATGGCGGCAACTCCCTGGGCCGGGCGCTGCTGACCGCGGGCCCGCAGCAGGCCCCCGCCCCGGGACCCAAGCGCGGCGAGGCCGGCTATGTCTACACCAGCCTCGGCACCGGCCCGGCGATCAACAACCCGAATCGCAAGCTGTGGGTCACCTGGCTCAACATCGACAACGGCCGGTCCGGTCAGGTCCAACTCAAGCGCAACCCCAAGATCAACATCAAGGACGGACCCGGCACCTTCACCGGAATCGCGAAAACCGGCAAGGGTCGCGTGATCTCGACCATCTACGGCGATGTCACCACCAAGAACAAGAACCGGATCAACACCTGCGGCATCGTGCCGACGATCGGCATCGCCATCGTCTGACGACGCAGCATTTCGTCTCCGACAAGCCCCCGGTCCGATTCGGACCGGGGGCTTGTCGTATCGGCGGGCGGTCGACGGTGTGAGCTCCACCACTGCCGCGTGACCTGCGCGAACCCAGCCGGGCCAGGTCTCTGTTGCCTACCGGTCGCGGCGATGTCACAGCTCGGACTCGCGACTTGAACTCGACCCACCGATCGTGCTCTCTTTTAACTTGAGCAACATCTGTCACACCCGCACCACCGCCGACATCCGGCTGTGCGGGTGTCCCGGTCGATGAAGGAGACACCATGGCCGCCACGTCGCAACCCGCACGCGCACCCCGTCTGTCGTATCGTCTGCGCGCCGGCGTCGCCGGGGTGGCCGTCGCGGCCACCGCGGCGCTCGGCGTCCCCGCTGTCACCCAGGCCGCCCCACTCGTCGGGGACAACACCCTCACCCTGCCCGCCATCCCCTTCGACAGCGAACTCGCGGCCGCGGTGCGCATGCTCAAGGACGCCGGGGTGGATCGGATGGCCCTCGAGGCCGCTCAGGCGATCATGACGAGCGTCGGGCAGCTGTCCAGCGAACAGGTCGCGGCCCGGGCCGGTACCGCCCCGGCCGATGGCCACGGCGCGGCCGTGCCCGTCGCTACCACCGATCCACTGGCAATCCTGCGCACCCTCGGCATCCAGCCGCTCACCCCGTCGGTCGCACCGTTCTGCACCGATCCCACGGCCGACAACCCATTGGGTCTGGTCACCGCAGGCGCCGGCGCGGTCGCCGGCCCGTGGCCGCTGGCATCCGAACCGCTGGCACCCCTGCAGCAACTGCTCGGCATCCAGATGCCCAAGCTGAACCTGGTGGACGACGGCCAGACCGCGTACGCGTTCGTTCCGGCCACCACCGGCGGCGGAGCGAACGGCCAGATGCAGGTCGCATGGTTCAACGTCGCCACGCTGCAGGGTGGCTTCGCCGACCTCAAACCGGTCGCGAACACGCCGATCCTCAAGGCGCTGCCGATGCTCTCCGGTGTCCGCCTGGCACCGGTCAAGACCGGCAACGGCACCATCCTCTCCGCGGTCTACGGCACCGCCCAGAACGGGGCCCGCACCTGCTACTTCCTACCCGCCATCGGCATCGTCGACGCCTGACCGCCCAACCACCCACAACCCGAGACCGGAAACGAAAACCTCATAGCGATGTCCACCCGAACGTCCCACAGACGCCTCCCGCACCGATCGGTCCTCCGATCGGCGCTACCGCTCGCCGCGTCCCTGCTCCTCGTCGGCGGTGTCGGTACGGTCGCCCACGCGGCGCCCGCGACGACTCCCCAGCCGCCCGCCGGGTCGACTGCCGGCACCGTGTTCGCCAACCGCGATCTGCCCAAGAACCGTCTGGCCGCGCACGCCGGGGCCGGTGACGCGTTCACCTACTGGACCACCGGCGCCGACCGCGTCGCACGCCTGTCGACCGGCGCCGTCCAGGTACCCGTCGGCCGGGCGCCCGCCGGCGGCTGGCCCATCGTCGTGTGGGCACACGGAAGTCGCGGCATCGCGGACCGCTGCGCGCCGTCCGCGCGGCCGACCACCGGCGACCGCGACGAGGCCGCACGATGGCTCGACCGCGGCTACGCCGTGGTGACCCCGGACTACGCAGGCCTGGGCACCCAGGGGACACCGGAGTACTTCGACACCGAAACCACCGCACGGAACATCATCGACGCCGTACGCGCCAGTCGCGACGTCGCGAACGGCCTCGCCCGCCGCTGGGTGGTGGTCGGCGAGGGCCAGGGCGCCACCGCCGCCATCGAACTCGCCCGACTGGCGACCCGGGCGCAGGGACCGACCCTGGACTACCGGGGTTCGGCCGTGTCCTCGGTGCCGGTCGAATTCGACACGCTCATCGGCGGTCTCGGCCCGTCGAGCGGGACCATGCCCGCCGGTGTCTCCGCCGACGTCCTGTTCACGCTCAGCGCCATCCGTAACGCGCGCCCCACCGTCACCCTCGACCCGTATCTCACCGACGCCGGATTCGACTGGCTCGACCGGGCGACCCGACTGTGCGCCGACGACCTGACCCGCGACGTCGCCGGGACGAACCTGGGCACACTGTTCCGCAAACCGTTGTCGGAGAACCGTGAACTCATGGATGCGGTGACCCGCAGCCACATGGTCCCGATCAAGGGCTTCACCCGCCCGGTGATGATGGCGCAGAGCCTGTTCGACCAGAATGTGATCGTGCCCCTCTCCCTGCGCTACCTCAACGATGCCCGCACCGCGGATCGTCGTGTCACCGCGAGGACGTATCTCGCGGTGAACCAGCAGCAGTTCGAGGCCTTGTCCGACAACGACATCCGGTGGTTCGTGTCCCGCCTGGCGAATCGGTGACGGTTGTCGCCTACGTGGCCGCGGCCGCCGCGGCCACGGTGGCCGGAGCGGTGCACGACCGCCGCGCCGCAGCGCTGACCAAGCCGGTGCCACTGGCGATTCTCGGCGTGCACATGGTGCGCGGCCTGCGCCGGCGTCGGCCGCTGGACAACGCCTTGCTGGCCGGCGCGGTCGCCTTCTCCATGGCCGGCGATCGGGCGATGCTGCTCGAGGAGTTCACCGAGGTCGACGGGGCGCAGAAGGACCGCCGCCTACAGATCGGCGCCGCGCTGTTCGCCGGCGCACAACTCTGCCTGACCGGTGCGATGGTCCGGCGCGGAGCTCGGCCGCGCCCCGCCGGCATGCTGGTGCGGACCGCGGTCCTCGCCGAATCCGCGACGGTGATGGCCGTGCGGCGGCCCCGCCTGCTCCCGGTACTCGGGGCCTATGGCAACACCCTCGCACTGATGTCCGCGACGGCGGCGTCGGTGGCCCGGCCGCAGCCGCAGATGCGCGCCGGCGGATTGCTCTTCCTCGCGTCGGATCTCACGATCATCAACCGGCGCCACCTGATCCGCGACGACCGACTCGCCGCCGTGGCCGAGGCATGGGTCCTCGCAAGCTATTTCGCGGCCCAGTGGCTGCTGATGACCGGCCTCGCCGACGACGAGTGAGTGCCCTGACGCGACGGGGCTACTTGCTTTCCTTCGCCGAACGCATCGCCTCGAACTGCGTCAATCGCGATTCGGCCACACCGTCCATCTCCTCGAGTTCCATCCCCTTGGTCTCCTGGACCTTGGCCCGGACGTAGAAGAACGAGGCTGCGGCACAGAAGGCGAAGAACCCATAGACCCAGCCGAGCCCCAGCCGCGAGCTCAGCTCCGGGAAGAGCATCGAGATGGTGAAATTCGCGAGCCAGTTGGCTGCGGTACAGACACCGAGTGCAACACCCCGGATGCGGTTGGGGAACATCTCGCCGAGCATCACCCACATCACCGGCCCCCACGTGGCGGCGAACGCGACGACGAAAAGGTTCGCGCCGATCAGTGCGACCACGCCCCAGTTCCCGGCCAGAGTGAGGCAATCCTTGCTCGTGTTACCGGGCGTGCAGGCGACGTCACCTACCATCCCCGTCTGCTTGTATGACGCCTGGGTGAACGCGATACACGCCATCACGAGGCCGATGAACATGCCGACCGAACCGACGAGCAGCAAGTTCCTCCGGCCGAGTCGATCGACGAACAGGATCGCCACGAACGTCATGCCGACATTGATGGCGGAGGTGATCACCGATGTCGTGAAAGCCTGGTCCGTGCTGAAGCCGACGGACTTCCAGAGCGTGGTCGAGTAGTAGAAGATCGCGTTGATGCCGACGAACTGCTGGAAGATCGCGATCCAGATGCCGACCCACACGAGCGGATGCAGACCGAACGATGGCCCGCGGATGTCTTTCAGCGTCGTCCGTGCCTCGCGCTTGACGGTGAGTTTGATCTCCTTGACCCGCTCGAGCGGATTGGCCTCGCCGGTGACCTCCTGCAGGATTCGTGCAGCCTCTTCGTCACGGTTGCGGCCCACCAGATAGCGGGGCGACTCCGGGATCATCAGGGCGAGGAGACCATAGACCACGGCGGGCACCACACCGACCAGGAACATCCACCGCCACGCCTCGAGGCCCCACCACAGATCTTGCTCAGGACCACCGGCGGTGTTCTGCAACAACGTGTCCGACAGCAGGGCCGCGAAGATACCGAGGGTGATCGCCAGCTGCTGCATCGACGCGAGCGCTCCGCGATAGCGGGCCGGCGCGATCTCCGAGATATAGGCCGGGGCGATCACCGAGGCGATACCGATGCCGATGCCGCCCAGCACACGCCAGAGCAGTAGGTCCCACACCGTCTGCGTGTAGGCCGTGCCGATCGCCGAGATGATGAACAGGGCCGAGCCGAGCAGCATCACGCGCTTGCGGCCCCAGACGTCGGCCAGGCGGCCGGCGAACCAGGCACCGAGTGCACACCCCAGAAGTGCGATGGCGACGGCGAATCCGGTGAACAGTTCGGCGAGTCCGAAGGTGTCCTGAATCGAGTCGACCGCGCCGTTGACGACCGAACTGTCGAAACCGAAGAGGAAGCCGCCGACCGCGGCGGCGATGGTGACACCGATGACTTTCGCGGTGTGCTGCTCCGCGATCTCCTGATTGTGCGCTTGCGACATGCGGTCCGGTCCTGTCCCTCGGGTCCGCCGGCTCAACCGGTGGGCGTGGCCGGCGTGGACAGCCGACCCTTTGTCAGGCTACTAGCCGAATCACGTTGTTCCGTGGGATTTCCACGCACTGATTTGGTATCGAATCCGACACCGAAATCCGCCACGGGACCCGAGTCGTCCCGGGTTCAGGCCGATGCGCGGCCCGAGCAACTCGAATACTGGGCATTCACCATCGGCGTGAATGCCATCAGCCCGATCTTCTGCCGAATCGTGAATGCGACCGGTCCGCGCCCCGGATGCAGATCGACCTGCCAGGTCACCATGCGGGCGCGGGTCGGCACGGTCACCGATCCGGTACGACCCGTCGACAGATTGCGCCACGTCACCCGCGTCTCGACGGTGTAGTCCAGCAGCGGCGCAGGTTGGGCGCGGTGCGAGCCGATCAGCGAGATCGCGGGTCCGGGCAATCCGTCCGCGGGGAACGGGATCTGGTTGAACACGTCGACGTGGATCGGGATGCGCGGGCCCGGCAAGGGATTGGGACTGTCGCAACGCAGCGTGGTCACCAGATTCGGTTCGGTGTACTCGGGGATCGCCGAGGCGGTGCCCACCCCGACCGTCATCGCACCCACGCTCAGCGTCAGCGCGGCGATCCAGGCGCCGACGTTCCGAGCGCGCGAAAAATGTCCCCTCCGACGGATCCCCATGGGCCGAGTCTAGGGCTAACTAAGATGACCCCATGCCGAATCTTCAGATTGCCCAGGAACCGGCCGCCGACGCACTGCTCTCGAGCGATCCGTTCGCCTTGCTGACCGGGATGTTGCTGGATCAGCAGTTCCCCATGGAGCGCGCGTTCGCCGGACCCGCGAAGATCCGAGACCGGTTCGGCAGCATGGATCCCGGCGCGATCGCGGCCGCCGAACCCGACGCCTTCGCCGACCTGTGTGCCACACCGCCCGCCATCCACCGGTACGGCCGGTCGATGGCGGGCCGGGTGCAGGCTCTCGCGCAGGTCGTCGTCGACGAGTACGACGGTGACACCGCGCGGATCTGGACCGGGGCGACGACCGGGGCCGACCTGTTCGCCCGACTGCGGGCGCTACCCGGATTCGGTGATCAGAAGGCCAAGATCTTCACGGCGCTGCTGGCCAAACAGCTCGGCGTCAAGCCGGCCGGCTGGACGAAGGTCGTGGGCGACTACGGCAAGGTCGGGTACCGGTCGGTCGCCGACGTCATCGACCCGGAATCGCTGCAGAAGGTCCGGGATTTCAAGAAGGCCGCAAAGGCCGCCCAGAAATCGGCGCCCAAGGCCTGACCTCCCGGCAACTGCCGGCTGCCCTCCCACCCGACAATCACATCTGCCCTCCCACCCGACAATCACATCTGCCCTCCCACCCGACCCTGACATCGCCTAATGTCAAGTTCATGGACTCGAACAACGTCGATGCACGCAGCGTCGTCGAACTGCCGTTCCGCCTGGGCTTCGCGGTCACCGGCGTGGTGCTGACCGCTGCCGAGTCGGCGGTCACCATCGCCCGATTGACGGCGAACAGCGTTCAGCACGAGGTCAACAGCGCCCTGGGCCTCTCCGGAGACGAACTCGGCGGCGCCCGCACGCCGATCGCCCTGCTCAACCAGTTGGCCGAACTCCTCGGTCCGGACCGGCCGTTCGGCCGCATCCTGGCCGCCGGCGGCCCACTGGAACGTCTGCTCAACCCGGACGGCGTCGTCGACCGCCTCACCGCGCCCGACGGCCTGCTGGAGAAACTCACCGCCACCGGCGGCCTGCTTGATCAGATGACCGAGGAGGGCGGCATCCTCGTCCGCCTCACCGCGCAGAACGGTCCGCTCGACCGGTTGACCCGTCCCGGCGGGGTGGTCGACCAGTTCACCGAGAACGAGGGCATCCTGGAGCGGCTGACCTCGGAAGGCGGCATCGTCGACAAGCTGACCTCCCCGGACGGTGTGCTCGAGAAGGTGACGGCAACCGGTGGCGTCCTCGACCGCATGGCCGAGGACGGCGGGCTGCTCGATCAGCTCGTCGGCGAGAACGGTGCGGTCGAACGCGCCATCGCCCCGGACGGCCCGCTGGATCGGATCACCGAACTCACCGAGGTGATCGGCCAGCTCGCGCCGAATCTGCTCGCCATGCAGGACACCGTGCACGAACTCGCCGAGACCGTCGAACTCCTCAACCAGACCGTCGCGCCGCTCGGTGGTCTCGCCGAGCGACTGCCGAAACGACTCACCCGCGGCCCGAAAGGCGGTTCGTCGTCCTCGGGCGCCCAGGCGATCACCGACGGTTCCGAACGCAACGGCTATCCGCGATCCGGCGGTGCGGCCGAACCCGGCGAGTCCTGACACCGGCCGATCCCGCGGACACGCCCGAGAGCGTCGTCGAGCAGCCCGAGGTAGCGGTCCGGGTCGGGCATCACCAGGTGGCTCGTGGTCACCGAGATCGCGACGGTGCCGCCGATTCCGTGCACGCCGTGGGTCAGGCCCTGCGCGGGCGAGAGCGCCGGGAACCCGGCGGTGAACAGCACCGGACCGGTGCCGAACGTCAGGTCGGCGGGGCCCCGGTAGACCGACGACACCACACTCACCCCGGTCATCCGATCGGGGGTCCGGTTCGGATCGAAAAGTCTTGTCCCCCATCGGGTCAGCATCGGTGGAGCGGCAGCGGACGCATGTCGCTCCGCGATGGCCGCGGGATCGGCATCCGCGGCACGGGCACCGGCGATCTCACCGGCGATGGCGCTCGCACGCTCACCCAGGTCGTTGATCTCGAGATGCAGATCGATTCCGGCGTTGCGAAAGTTGTTGCGGGCGCGGGACGGCCGGTCACGCCCGACGGTCAGCTCGATGCCGAGCGGGCGGGCGCCCTCCCCCAGGTAGGCGCCGAGTGCGACCGAGATCGCGGTCAGCGCACCGACGGTCACGGTGTACCCGGCCGGAAGCGCGCTGCGATCGACGACGATCACCCGCAGGCAGCGCTGCGCGCCCGGCGGACGATTGAGCACGGTCGGCGGGAATCCGGCTCCCGACGTCGGGAGCGCGCCGGACGTGGCGTCCCGGTCGCGGACGGCGCGAAAGGCGCGTGCGCCGAGCCACCACATCCGGCCTATCCGAACCGGCAGGGTCACGAGGCCCCATGCTGCGGCCACCGGCCCGACGATCTCCACCGGCATCCGGTCGCCGTGGATCGCGGGCGAGTCGGCGGCACCGAACAGTTGCCGCGCGATCGCCGAACCGCGTCGCCCGTCACCGAGAGCGTGGACCATCTGCAACACCACGACGATCCCGGGCCCCCGCGGTGTGTCGGCGACCGGTCCGACGAGGTGGACTCGCCACGGGGCGCGGGAGGCCACCAACTGATCGCCCATGAGTGACGCCACCAGCCCGAGACACCCCTCCCACGTCTCGGCCTGATGTACGACGACATCGGTCTCGACGACGGTCCGCGACACCCACCGGGGCCAGTCGAGCGCGCCCGGTACGTCGAGGACACGAAGGCCCAGATCGGCGACGGCGCCCGCCCGACGGCGCACCTCGTCGGCCAGTTCGTCGATCGAGTTCTCCCCGGCAGCAAAGCAATACAGCAGGAACTCGTCGTTGGGTATGGCATCGGACAGCCAGTACGAGGTGGCGTCGGCGGCCTCGAGACGGGTCACGAGATCATGATCGTTGCCGCTCCAGGTGGACCATCGCCTGGACATGAATCCCTGAGCCGTCGACGGCATCCCGGATGTCCTCGACCGCGTCACCGACGATCGAGGCGATCTCCGCATAGCTGTGCGCCGGATCCGCGGTCACCGTCAGCCGGATGATCTTGCGTCCGCGATCATCGGTCGCCTGTGCCGCGACACGATCGATCGTGGGGTCGGCGGACAGGTCCTGGCCGACCGCGGCGGCGATCAGTTTGGGTGCCACGGTGAGGGTTCCACTTTGATCGCTGCCGTCGAGCACCAGATCCTCGACCTTGCCCGGCCGGATCGTCGCGGCGATCAGACGCCACGCCCACAGCAGCGCGATCACGGCCACCGCGACCAGCACCGCCGGCCACCAACCGGTCTCGGCAAGGCGGGCCGCCGCTCCCTGATCGATTCGGTCGATCATGTCCCGCACCGGCGCGACGTCGGCGCGCCACAGCAGCGCGCCCACCCCCACCACGACGAAGATCAGCCCGAACAACCCGACGGTCAGCCGATGCCACGCTGCGGGTCCGCGGTTCATCGGCGATCACCTCCGCGCCGGCTGGACAGCTTCACCGTGGCACGAAACGGTTCGGCCACAGCCGACAACACGGCGCCGACGACCCGATCGATCTCGTCGCCGTCCACCGCGTCATGCGCGGTGACGGTGACGGTCACCTTGCGCCGGCCGACCACGGTCGACGCATGATCCACGCCGGGCATCGTCGACACCGCGGCGCTGCATCGGCGGGCCAGGTCTCCGCGGCGTGTCCACATCACCTCGTACCCGCTCAGACTCAGGTGGGTGCGCCGACGTGGTCGCACCGCGAGCCAGATCATCGCCACACCGACCAGGACGAGCCCGATCGCCAACGCCCACATCCAGTTCCACCACCGGATCCCCGCGACCCAGTCGGCGGCCGCGTGCAGCCACTCGGAGCCCGACACCCAGCCGATCCGGATCAGCAGATCCCGGATCACCACGACGACGAGGCCGAGCATCACCAGGCCGAGCAGTGTGCCGACCATCGCGGCCGCGGGATTGGCGGCAGGGGTGAAGACCTTCTCATCATCGGTGTCGGCCGTCTTGGCGACCGCGGTCTTCACGTGATCGGTCGTCTCGCTCATGCCAACTCCTCCCGATCGTCGGCCGCCGGGATCGACGACGCCGGCGGCAATTCGACGAATCCGGGTCGCTGTTCGCCGGTGCGGTCGGCGAGGTCGGCGGCCGACAGCACCGCGGCCACCGTGACGTCCACCCGCGACGGCCGAATTCCGGTCAGTCGCAATATATCCCGTGCCACCGCGAACCGGACCTGCCAGCAGACCTCGGTGAGCGGGCATGGCCAGCGCACCGCGATCGCGATCCGCACCCACGGGGCGGCCCCCGACATGTCGACGGTGGCCCGCGGGTGATCACCGCCGGCCAGCGCGCGACCCGGCGTGGAACCGGACAGCAGGGAGCCGAGCGACGTCTGGTGCCGCACGACACCGTCGACGCCCAGCGCCGCCCGGACGGCGATCTTCTCGCCGACCCGATCGTCGATCGTCAGCACCCCGCGGGTGTCCAGGGCGGACTCAGCCACGGTTGCGGCTCCGCAGCAGCGCGCCCAGGTCGATCACACCGTCGCGCTGCAATCCGAGCGCGAGCCCGATCGCGCCGAGGACCACGGCGAACACGAAGCCGCCGAAACCTCCGGTGATCGCGGCGAGTGCCAGAAGCAGGCCGGCGAACAGTCCGATCATCGCGTTGTTGGCCATGACGTCATCCTCGATTCTCGGGGGTACCGGGCTCGGTGAGCACCGGGTCGGCGGGTAGGGGTGCGGCGAGGTCACCGTCGGCGCTGATGTCCTCGACGGTGACGACCGCCGGGGTCCCGGTGAGTCGCTCGGTGACCTCGCGGGTCTCGGCGGCCACCGCGCGCAGATCGTGACCGAGGTCGACCACGATGTGGATGTGCGCCGAGTCGTCGGACAGCACCACCCCGCTGACCCGGCCGCCCGGCAGATAGGTGGCGATCTCGCCGAAGACACCGCCGTACAGGCCGGTGACGCCGGGGATCGCGGTCACCGCGTCGGCGACCTCGCCCGCCGATGCTGAGGTGCTCGGTTCGGTCATCACTGCACGCGCGGTGCCTCGTCGGCGGTGTCGTCGTCATCCCCGAAGTGGATGTCGTGCACCGTGACGTTGACCTCGGTGACCTCGAGACCCGTCATCTGCTCGATGGCGGCGATGACGTTGCGGCGGATCGCGGCGGCCAGTTGGTGGATCGCGACCCCGTAGTCGGCCACGATGGACACGTCGACGGCGGCCTGCCGTTCGCCGACCTCGACCCCGATGCCCTGGGTGGTGCTCGTGGTGGTGCCCGGCAGGACGTCGCGAACCTTGCCGACGACGCGTTCGGTCGCGCCCCCGACGTCGTGCACACCGTCTATCTCCCGGGTGGCGATGCCGGCGATCTTCGCGACCACCGTGTCCGATATCGAGGTCCGGCCGCGGTCACCGACCAGTGCGGAATCGTTCTTGGCCAGGGCCAGGCCGGTACCGGGCGTCGGCGCGGACACGCCGACGGCGCCCGAATCGGCGGTGGCCATCTGCGGACGATTGGTCGTATCCGACATGCGAACTCCTTCGTTCTCCTGAACGGGTCCTTGCAACCCCTGTATAGAGTCAGTCGCAGTGGACACGGAAAGTGCACGCAGCAATTCAGGTGATGCCGATCACATCGACGCTTCGACGGCGGGCGGCGGGAACGGCGCGGGTGCTGCTGCCCGGGGCCGGCCGGGGCCGGGAACCCCGACGTTGTCGCTGACATCGATGTCGGACGACGAACTGGCCGCAGCGGCCGCGGTCGGCGACCGCGAGGCGTTCGGGGTGCTCGTGGCCCGGGTCTCCCCCGGTCTGCTGCGGTACCTGCGCCGGATGATCAGCGACCCGCTCGCCGCCGAGGATCTCGCCCAGGACACGCTCCTACACGCATGGAAAGGGCTGCCCGACTTCGGGTTCCGAAGCTCGTTCCGGACCTGGATGTTCTCCATCGCGCACCGCAAGACAGTCGATCATCACCGCAGGCATCGCGAGATCCCGACCGATGAGGAACGATTCGCCGACCTCGCCGACCCCCAGCCGCTGCCCGCCGATCAAGCCGAGCACGCCTCGTTGGTCGACGCGCTGCGTGCCGAGCTGCGTAATCTGCCGACCACGTCGCGGGCCACCTGGTGGCTGCGCGAGACCGAAGGGCTCTCCACCGAGGAGATCTCACGGGTGTTGCAGATCAGCACGGGATCGGTCCGTGGGCATCTGCAGCGGAGCAGGAAGTACCTGTCGGTGCGTCTGGCCCCGTGGAGGCCGGGTGCGCCCCCGACGACCGCCCGCGACAGACCGGACCGCGACACACCGACCCACCAGGACCCGAGAGGAGCGCGACCGTGAACGACATCTACATCGACGACGAGCACTCCGACGAGACGGACGCGTGGCTGGTGGAGGCGGGTCGTCGGCTCGACGAGCCGGCCGGTGACGTCGCGCGCCTGATCGACGCCATCTCGGCCAACCTGGGCCGCGTCCGCCGTCCCGCCCGGACCCTGGTCACCGACAGCCCGGGCGTCTTGGTGAGCGACCGGATCATCAAGCAGCTCTTGTCCATTCGCGTACGCGCACTGTTGGGCAGGCTGGTCGTGTTCGTGGCGATCGACGGCAACGGTGACACCGTCACCGCCGTCCGGATCGGCCTGATCGCGGAGTACCGCGACGACCTGATGGCCGACTCCGAGGAGGTCCGCGACGTCGTCGACGATGTGCTGGTGTCGGCCCTGGGTCCGCGGACGACGACCACCGCACGGCGCAACATCACCGTGCGGTGGCAGGACGTCTACACGCGGGAGTGGTTGGTCTAGGTGGACGGTTTCTGCCCGGCGCTCCACGCATACGGCAGGTCCGCACCGTTCAGCACATGGTCGCCGATGGCCTGCAACTTGTAGATCAACGGGTTGTGCACGGAGATGACCCGGGCATTGCGCCAGTGGCGGTCGAGCCGCAGCGACTCCGCGGTGATCGACGCACCGCCGGTCTCGAAGAGTTGGGTCGTGGCGTCGAGCACGGTGGTGATGACCGCCTGCTGCGCCCGGGCGACGTCGAACTCGACCCGGTCGAGCAGGACGTCGTCCTGACCGCCCGCGTCCAGCAGTTCGTCGAGTTCGGCGGCGATGTCGAGCACCAGCGTCCTGGCCGTGTAGGCCGCCGACGACAACCGGCCGATCACCTGCTGCACCAACGGATCGTGCCGGGGCAGATCCGCGGGCGAGTGGGTGTAGGTCCGGGTGCGGTCACGGACCCACGCGGTCGTGTCGTCCAAGGCGCGCCGGGCGATGCCGGCCAGCACCGACAGCTGTACCAGCTGTAGGTAGGCGGTGGCGTACGTGCGTCCCGCGCCGCCGTAACCCGGCCCGAGAATCCGGTCCCCTGACACCGTCACGCCGTTGAAATCCGTTGTGCCACTGGCGGTCAGCCGCTGACCGAAGCCATCCCAGTCGTCGTGCTGGGTGACGCCCGGTGCATCCGCGTCGACCAGCACCGAGACGCGCTCACCGTCCTGATCGGCCGCGACGAGGATGTGATCCGAGTAGAGGCTGCCCGTGCTGTAGTACTTCGTCCCGTCGAGCACCCAGCCGTCACCGTCGGGGGTGAGGCGGGTCTGGTAGCGGTCGATCGCTCCCGCGCCCGGTTCGGTGATCGCGTTCCCGACGAGAGTGCCGGCCGCGACCGCACGCAGCCACGTGTCACGTGCCTCCCCGTCGTCGGCGAGCAACTGGTCCTCCACGAACGACCAGTGCACCCGCAACGCCTGCGGCAGATTCGATTCGGCCGCCGCCAGGTCGATCAGGAGCCGGAAGAGCTGGCGCACCGACGCGCCGTAACCGCCGAGCGCCACCGGCACCCGCAGCGCGCCGAACCTCGCCTCCTTCAGCCACGCCACCTCGTCGTAGGCGAGTGCGCGGTCCACTTCGCGCGCGACGGCGCCCTCGGCGATTCGTGCGAATATCGGCGCGAACACCTCATCGAGTTCGGCGTCGGTGTAAGAGCTCCGGTCGGTCGTGACGGTCACGGCGGGAACCTTTCTGTCGTGCAGGACCAGCCTCGGTGCAGGTCGGCGAAGACAGTGTCGTCGCCCGCCCTCGGCGGCAGAACCCTTGCAACCCCGGTGACCGAAACCCCCCGCCGACTCAGTTCACCGCCGGCTCAATTCACCGCCGACTCAGTTCACCGTCGGCCCGGCGTCGCGGACCTCATCGACCTTGCTCATCGCGTCCCGCAGCTCGCCCAGCCATGAATCCGTGTGCCGGCCGACGAGTTTCACACACCACGACAGGGCATCCGCCCGACTGCGCGCGACGCCGGCGGCGACGAGGGTGTCGAGCACCTGCCGTTGCGGCTGACGCAGCCGGGTCATCACCGGGACCGCGAGATGGGTGAACAGTTGGGACGACTCACCGCACCGCACACCCCACGCCACCTTGCGTTCGAATCGATGTTCGGCCTCGCGGGCCACCTCGATCCGCTGGTCGCGCGTCGTCTCGCGGAAGCGCGCGATCCGGCCGGCCTCGGCCTCTCGGACCGCTGCGTCATCCGCGTCCGCGTCGACCTCCGGCGGGGCGATGGTGCCGATGATCGTGATCTCCTCGCGGTCGACCTGGACGTCAGGCGCGCCGACGAACAGGTCGTCGGGCAGGCGACCGGTGAGCCATCCGGCGACAGAGGTATCGGTGTCGGTCATTTCGATTCCTTTCCACGGCGCCGCAACGCCTGATTACTTGTAATCAACGTTACTCGGTAATCTTCCGCATGTCATCGGGTGGAACATGTTCGGGGGTCCGTGCGATGCACGGCGGCACCGGGTGCATTAATGGGATCCAGCACGATGCCATCGGCCAGTGGTCAGATGGTGCGTCCTCCGAACGTCGTCCCCGGAAGGTCATCCGATGCCGCGATCCGCCCAGCTGTCCGAACTCGACCCGAACACGCCGGTCATCGTCGGTGTCGGCCAGTCCTCCGAGCGGCTGTCCGATGCCGACTACGCGGGCCTCTGCGAGGCCGATCTGGCGGCGCGAGCAGTGCACGCCGCCCTGGCCGACAGTGGCGTCGCGGCCCCGACGGTCGCCGCCGAGATCGACACGGTGGTCGGCGTGCGGACGTTCGAGGAATCGAGCCCGCTCTCGACGTCACCGCTCGGCCGTCCCGACAACATGCCGCGAGCGATCGGCAAGCGCGTCGGCATGGACCCCCGGCGCGCCGTTCTCGGGGTCACCGGGGGCCATAGTCCGCAGAGCCTCCTGACCGAGTTCGCCGCCGGAATCCGCGCCGGCGACTCGACGGCGACCGTCCTGTTCGGCGCCGAGGTGATGTCGACCGTGCGCCACGTCGTCTCGTCGGTCGACGAGGCCGACCGCCCGGATCACACCGAGCAGATCGGCGGTCAGCTCGAGGATCGTGGGTTCGCCATCGCCGGCCTGACGTCGCACCAGGAAGCACGTCACGGACTCATCGCGCCGCTCCCCCAGTACGCGATCCTGGAGAACGCCCGGCGCCATCGGATCGGCCTCTCGCGCAAGGACCATGCGCGGTCGATGGGCGAGCTCTTCGCCCCGATGTCGCGGGTCGCGGCGCAGAATCCGCATGCCGCCGCGCCGACCGCGCGAACCGTCGACGAACTCGTCACCGTCGACGCCGACAACCGTGTGGTGGCCGACCCGTACACCCGCCTCATCGTCGCTCGCGATCAGGTCAATCAGGCGGCGGCAGTGGTACTCATGTCGGTGCGACTGGCCCGCGAGCTCGGCATCGACCCGGCGCGCTGGGTGTTCCTGCACGGTCACGCCGACACCCGCGAGCAGACCCTGATGCGCCGGCCCGACCTCTCGACCGGACCGGCGGCCGCCGCCGCCGTCTCCCATGCCCTCGACGTCGCCGAGATCGGGCTCGACGACGTGGCGTATCTGGACATCTACAGCTGTTTCCCGGTAGCGGTGTCGAACGTCATCGATCCACTCGGGCTGAGGCCCGACGACCCGCGCGGACTCACACTGACCGGCGGACTCCCGTTCTTCGGCGGACCGGGCAACAACTACTCCATGCACGCGATCGCCGAGGCCGTGGACCGGGCACGGACGTCCCCGGAGTCCTATGCGCTCGTCGTCGCCAACGGCGGGATCATCAGCAAGACGTCGGTGGGCGTCTACAGCGCGCGTCCCGTCGACTGGCATCCCGGCGACTCGGCCGGCGTTCAGGAGACCCTCGACGCCGCACCGACCGTGCGACCGCGCGATCACGCCGACGGACCCGCAACCCTCGAGACCTACACGGTGGTTCCCGGAAAGGACGGGAGCCGCAAGGGCATCGTGCTCGGCCGCCTCGCCGACGGCAGCCGGTTCGTGGCGAACGTCGAGCACGACGACGACGAGATGTTCGACCTGCTCGCGAGCGAGGACCCCATCGGCACGGCCATCTACGTCCGTTCCTCGGCACGCGGCAACCGCGCCCATGTGAGTCGCGCATCCATGCTGCGCCGGCACCCGCCGGCGATTCCCGCGTTCCGGGACCACTACGACCATGTCGCCATGCGCCGGGACGGCCACCTGCTGGAGGTGACGATCAACCGACCGGACGCACGAAACGCGCTGCACCCGGCGGCAAACGAGGAGCTCGACGCCATCTTCGACGCGTACTTCGCGGACCCGGAGCTGTGGGTCGCGATCCTCACCGGCGCAGGCGACCAGGCGTTCTCGGCCGGCAACGATCTCGCCCAGACGGGCGGCGCCGGTCTCGAGGTGCCCAAGAACGGATTCGCCGGGCTCACCTCACGACGCCACCTGCCCAAGCCCGTCATCGCGGCGGTCAACGGGTACGCGTTGGGCGGTGGCTGCGAGATAGCGCTGGCCTGTCACATCGTCGTCGCCGACGAAGGTGCGAGTTTCGGACTGCCGGAGGCCAGGGTGGGACTGGCCGCCGTCGCGGGCGGTCTCGTCCGTCTACCCGCAGCGGTCGGCGGCGCGGTGGCCCGGGACATGATCCTGACCGGCCGACGCCTCGACGCTGCCGAGGCGCTCTCCGCCGGTCTGGTGAGCAGGATCGCGCCGTCCGGAGAGGTGATGACGCTGGCCCGCACCGTGGCGCAGGAGATCCTCGCGTGTTCGCCGACCTCGGTACGAGAGTCGCTGCGCGCGATGGACGCCGCGGACGCCATCCCGGACGAGATCGACGCCATCGAGGAGACCTTCGGTGCACTCGACAGCCTGTTGGTCAGTCAGGACACCATCGAGGGCATCACCGCCTTCATGACCAAACGCCCACCCCGGTGGACGGGTCGGTGACCACCCGCCTCGGATGACGCCGCGCCGCGCGGGCCGGGGGTACGATCACCCCGACCCGCGACCTCCCCGACCGGACGCACACGGTCGAGCCGCACAGCGCAACGGCGTGAACGAGAGGCCTGATGAATGACAGTTGAGCAATCGGCGACGGACGACGAGAAGGCCGACTGGTCGATCCCCCGCGGGACGATCGTGCTGCTCACCATCGCCGGTCTGATCGTCACGGTCGGTGGGATGAAAGCGGTCGCCGGACTCGTCGGACCGATCTTTCTCGCCCTGATGCTGACCGTCGCCGTGCAACCGATTCCGGCGTGGCTGCGGCGCAAGGGCCTGCCGACCTGGGTCGCGTTCCTCGCGACGCTGCTCGCCGTGTACGGAATCCTGTTGGCGCTCTTCGGCTCCCTGGTCTTCTCCGTCGCCCGGCTGGCGACGATCCTGCCGGAGTACTCGGACAAGTTCCAGCAACTGCTCGACAATTTCCAGAAACTGCTGACCGATCACGGGGTCAGCCAGGACAAGGTGCATCAGACCATCTCGCACATGGACCCGGGCAAGGCGCTCGGCTATGTGACCACCCTGCTCGAGAGCACCCTGTCGATCGCGTCGTCGCTGGTCCTGGTGCTCGCGCTGCTGCTGTTCATGTCGGCCGACGCGATCTCGTTCGACAAACGGATCAACTTCCTGCGCAACCAGCGAGCCGACATCGCAGGCGCATTCAGCAGCTTCGCCCGCGGTACCCGCAGCTACCTCCTGGTCTCGACCGTCTTCGGTCTGATCGTCGCGGTCTTCGACACCGGCTTCCTCTGGCTGATCGGCGTGCCCCTGCCGGTCCTCTGGGGTCTGCTCTCGTTCATCACGAACTACATCCCCAACATCGGGTTCGTCATCGGGCTCATCCCGCCCGCCCTGCTCGCCCTGCTCGACGGCGGCGTCGGCCAGATGTTGCTCGTGATCGCGGTGTACAGCGTCATCAACGTGATCATCCAGTCCGTCATCCAGCCGAAATTCGTCGGCGATGCGGTCGGGCTCTCGACCACCCTGACCTTCCTGTCACTGGTGTTCTGGGCGTGGGTGATCGGACCGCTGGGCGCGATCCTCGCCGTCCCGCTGACCCTGATGTCCAAGGCCCTGCTGATCGACATCGATCCCGCGACCCGCTGGGCGGACGTACTGCTCGCCTCGTCGGCACCCAAGGAGGCGGTCACACCGCCGGACTCAGCGGATGCGGTGGAGCCACCGCCGGATTCGACACCCCCGGATTCGCCACCGCCGGCCCCGGTCGGCACCCCCACTCCACCGGCGGACGCGGCCGATGAACCCGATCGGTCGGCCACACCCGACGATTCCGGCGGGTCTACTCAGCCGAACTGAGTAGTCACACGCATCCGGGCGGCCGTCGCTCCTGGGAATCTGATCCGCATGAGCAACTCGAATGAGATCCCCCAGACCCCCACCACCGCCGCCTACTACCTGCAGTCGGCGATCGCCTTCGCAGTCAGTCTCGCGACGGCCGTCGTCGGCATCCTCTATCTCCCCCTGGACCCCTGGCAGCGCGGCTTCCTCGCCATCACGGCACTGTTCCTCACCTCGAGCACCTTCACCCTGGCCAAGGTGGTGCGGGATAGGCAGGAACAGACGACGGTCCGCGCACGCCTCGACGAGGCCCGGATGGACAAGATCATGGCCGAGCACGACCCGTTCAATCGGGTCGCCTGACGGAACCGGGCATCCGACTTTTCCCCGCGACGTGACCTGAAGTACATTCCAAGCGGTTACATATATCTGATACGCCGCGCCCGCGCCGTATCGCCGCGTGGAGACAGAGGTGACAACTCGATGGACATGACCTGGTCGGATACCGACATCGCGTTCCGCGACGAGGTGCGTGAGTTCCTCGACGCCAACCTCACCCCCGACCTGCGTGCGGCCGGCCGACTGCGGACCAGCGTGTACGCCGACCACGAGGCGTCCATGAAGTGGCAGGCCATCCTGCACGCCCGCGGCTGGGCGGCACCGGCATGGCCGGTCGAGTACGGCGGATGCGACTGGACGCAGACCCAGCACTACATCTTCAGCCGCGAATCCGTCCTTGCGGGTGCACCCGCGCTGTCCCCCATGGGGATTCGGATGGTCTCGCACGCGATCATGGCCTTCGGCACACCCGAACAGAAGGATCACTTCCTGCCGGGCATCCTGGACGGCAGTGTCTTCTTCTGCCAGGGCTACTCCGAGCCCGAGTCGGGCTCCGACCTGGCGTCGCTGTCCATGGCGGCGGTCAGCGACGGGGACGACCTCGTCGTCACCGGCAGCAAGATCTGGACCACCCATGCCGCGGAGGCCAACTGGATCTTCTGTCTGGTCCGCACCTCCCGGCAGGAGCGCAAACAGCAGGGCATCACCTTCCTGCTCATCGACATGAACTCACCGGGCATCGAGGTCCAGCCGCTGGTCATGGCCTCCGGTGAGCAGATCCAGGCACAGGTCTTCTTCGACGGCGTGCGGGTCCCGAAAGCCAACGTGCTCGGCGCCATCGACGACGGTTGGACCGTGGCGAAGTACCTGTTGATCTTCGAGCGGGGTGGCGGCGCCGTCGCGCCCGCTCTCCAGGTGAACTGCGAGAACATCGCCGACCGTGCGGCAACGGTCACCGGCCCGTCGGGTGGGCCACTCATCGATGAGCCGGCCTTCGCGGCGAAGCTCGCCGACGCCCGGGTACGGGCCAAGATCCTCGAGGTCCTGGAGTACCGGGCGCTGGCGGCGATGAGTTCGGGCGGCGACGCGGGCTCCGTGGCGTCGATGCTCAAGATCCTGGGAACCGAACTCAGCCAACGGATCACCGAGATCGATCTCGAGGCCGCGGGGCCACACGGCCGGGTCTATCAACCCCACGCCGCCGTGCCCGGCGGACCGATCGCCCAGTACCGACCACCCGCCGACGGGTATGTGAGCGGCGAAGACTGGCAGGCGGTTTCGCCGTTGCACTATCTCAACGACCGGGCCGGATCGATCTATGCCGGCAGCAACGAGATCCAGCGCAACATCCTCGCCAAAGCCGCACTCGGGCTCGGCTAGAGAATCGACGGGAGCACATCATCATGGACTTCACCCTCACGCCTGAACAGCAACTGCTCCGGGACGGCCTGACCAAATTCCTCGGCGCCCGATACGATCTGGCCGCGAGTCGCGAAGCGGCGAAGATGGGCGACGGTTGGCAACCCGAGATCTGGCGAGCATTCGCCGATGAACTCGGCGTCATCGGCGCCTGTCTGCCCGAATCGGTCGGCGGCGACGACGGCGGACCCGAGGAACTGATGGTCGTCACAGAGGCGCTGGGATACGCACTGGTCGTCGAACCGTTCATCGACACCGTCGTACTCGGTGCGCGCCTGCTCGCGCGCACCGGTCACGACCGCGCCGTCGCCATCGCACAGGAGATCGCGGCAGGCAGCGCCCTGTCGGCACTGGCGACGGTCGAGGACGGATCGGGTGGACGACTCGATCATGTCGCGACCCGCGCCGAACGCTCGGGTGACGCCTGGGTTCTGCACGGGGCGAAGGCTGTCGTCACGTCCGCTCCGATCGCCGATCACCTGATCGTCAGCGCCCGCACGTCCGGGCAGGATCGCGACCGCGACGGCATCTCGCTGTTCCTGATCGACCTCGGCGAGCACACTCCGGACGGCCTGACGGTGCACGAGTTGCGCACCATCGACGACCGCCGAGCGGCCGACCTCGTCTTCACCGACCTGAAGGTCGACGCCGATGCCCTGATCGGGCCCGAGGGTGGTGCGTTGCCGCTCCTCGAGCAGGCCTGGGACGAGGCGACCGCAGCGGTGGTCTCCGAGGCGGTGGGCGCGATGCGCAAGGTCTTCTCCGACACCGTCGAGTACGCCAAGCAGCGTCAGCAGTTCGGTCAGCCCATCGGCAGCTTCCAGGCGCTGCAGCATCGGATGGTCGACATGCACATCGAACTCGAACAGGCGGTCGCAGCACAGTATTACGCGATCCTGACCCTCGATGCGGACCCGGCGGAACGGGCGGCAGCGGTGTCCGCGGCCAAGGCCACGATCAGCCGTGCGGCCCGCTTCATCGGTCAGAACGCGGTGCAACTCCACGGCGGCATGGGGATGACGGAGGAATTGGCCATCGGCCATTACTTCCGCCGGCTCACGGCGGTCGAATACGAATTCGGCTCGGCAGACGCCCATCTCGCCAGGTTCGCGGCGTCGACCCGAACCTGATCGCGACGCGAACCCCTGGGCCGCTGCCATCACGCGGGGGATGGCAGCGGCCTTTTCGGTGTCGGTTGGGTCTGTTCACCGTTCGTGGAGACGATTCCGCAGCATGAGAATGCCGATGGCGATCACCGCGATTCCGCGCGGTGCCTCGTAGATGAAGCCGGAGAATCCTTCCACCGCCGGCAGCGGCACCATGAAACCCACCATCCCGACGAGCGTGAGCACGCCGATCCACAGCGGGACAGCCCGATTGCGGATCAGGCTGGCGCCGAGCAGTCCCATGCCGGCGAGCATGACCAGGCCGCCGACGGTGTTGAGCATCGCGAACGCCGTGGTGCCCACCATGGTGTCGTCGCCGGCGATGATCCATGCGGTCGCCGGATCGTGGGCGAACGGGTAGGCGACGAACAGTTCGACGGTGAGGTGTCCGGTCGCGGTGACGAGATTCCCGACGAAATAGGCGACGACGCCGACGAATCCGGCGACGCCGATGCGGGGTGCCAGCCACGCGTACATACCGGGCAGTCCGAGGAGCAGCAGCGTCGTCCCGACGGCAAGCAGGATCTGGGCCCACGGGGCGCCCGCGCCGTGCAGCGCGGCCACCGAGTGCGCCTTGCCCGCGACGATCGGATGCAAGGTGCCACCGGCGATACAGGTGACGCCGCCGGCCACCAGGGCCGCGCCGGTCAGTCTGCGCAGCGCCGGCCAGCTCGGCGACCGAAAGGGCCCGGGTGTGTCGTCGGATTCGATGTGTGCGGTGGTGCTGATGTGCGTTGTGTGTGTCATGTCGTCGAGCTTCACCGTGCTGCCTGGTGTTAGCCTTGTGCGACGCTGGTGCGTGCACCAGCGCCACAATCGGACCAGGTCAAGCCGATTTCTCGACGACACGGGCGGGCCTGACGACCACCGGACGGATGGACGTGGCAGCTACCGATCCGTTGATCCCGATCAGGGTTCTCGGCCCCCTGTCGGTGACCGCTGCCGATGGGTCGCCGATCGCCACGACCGCACGCAAGCACGCCGAGTTGCTGGCCATTCTCACCGTCGAGCGCAGCGCCTGCTCACCCGAACGTGTCGCCGACCTGTTGTGGCGGGGCGCACCACCACGTTCGGCGACCAGCACCCTGCACGGTTACGTCTCGCGCCTCCGCAAGTTGCTGGGCCCGACCGGATCGGTGCGGATCGACACGATGCCCGCCGGTTACGTGTTGCGCTGCGACGGCGCGGCGACCGACCTCGACCTTCTCGACCGCCTCGGCCAGGAGGGTCTGCAGGCCGCCCGGACCGATCCCGCCGCGGCGGCGGTCCTGCTCGGTCGCGCCCTCGACCTGTGGCGCGGGGACCCGCTGCCCGAGATCGCCGACATCGCCGACTACGCACCGGAACTCGCACGGCTGGACGAGATGCGTTCGGAACTCACCGAATCCGCGGCGGCGGCACTGCGCACGGTCGGCGACACGCACCGTGCGGTGACGTTGCTGACATCGCTGTGTCACCGTCACCCGTACCGCGAGGGGTCCGCGCGTGCGCTGGCGCGGGCGCTGTCCGACGACGGCCGCACCGCCGACGCCCTGGAGACGATCCGCCGGGTGCGGCGCAGGCTCGGTGACGATCTGGGCCTCGACCCGAGCGCCGAGACGTGCGCCCTCGAGGCGGAGCTCCTCGAATCACCACCACCGGCAGTCACCGCGCGGGTCCGCGCGGACCGCCCCCGACTCATCGGCCGCGCGGCCGAGACCGCCCTGCTCGACGGCGTGTGGCGGATCGGCGCGACCCGACCCACCGGGGTCCTGCTCGTCGGACCGTCCGGAATCGGCAAGACCGCACTGGCCGAGGACCTCGTCGCCCGGCACGGTGCCGTCGCCCGCCGATTCGTCGGCCGGCCGGCCGCCGGCGGCACGGTCTTCGCAGCGATCGAGGAGATGTTCGGCACCACAGGCGAATCGACATCGATGATCGCCGAGGTGTCGGCTCACCTCTGGTCCGACATTCACGCGCACGGTCGCGCCGTCCTGCTGCTCGACGATCTGCAGTGGCTCGATCTCGACTCCGCCCGACTGCTGGCGCGCGTGGTGTCCGGCATGCCGCGCGCGCCGCTGACCGTGATCGCGACGTGTCGGCTGCCGGACGACGACTCAGTGCACATCGTGCGATCCGCTCTCGACCGCCACGGAACCGTCTCCGAGGTCACCGTGCGTGCACTCTCCCCCGACGACATCCGGCAATTGATCGGTGACCGGTTCGGCGACCTCGACATCTCGCCCGACGTCGACGACGCCGAGCTGGCCGACCAGAGCCTCGGCAATCCGGCTCTCGCCCAACAGTTGTGCGATGCCGTCGCGGTCGGATCCAGACCCGACCCGGCCCGGCCGGCCCGTGACCTCGTGACCACCCGTGTCGACGAGCTCACCGCACCGGCCCGCGAACTCGTGACCGTCCTGGCGGTCATGGGTGGCCGCCTGCCCGCCGACCTGTGGGCCGAACTCGGTGCGGCCGGAAACCGATCCGTCGGCGTCACCCTGGTCCGGAGCGGACTGACGACGATTTCCGACGAGGGCGCACTGTGCGTCAGCCATGATTCGGTCCGTGAGGCGATCCTCACGACAACGACTCGTGCACAACGCATCGCCGCACATACCCGGATCGCATCGGCCCTCACGTCGGTGTCGCCCGATGATCGGTCGGCGATCGCGGTCCACCTGGCCGAGTCCGCCGTCGACGACGACACCGCGGTCCGCGCGGCGGCTGCGTGCCTGACGGCCGCGCGAACCGCGTTGCAGGCGGACGCGGATCACCGTGCCCTCGACCTCGCCCGCCGCGGTCTCGGCCTCCCGCTCGACGACGACGTGCTGACCGTCGAGCTCCATCGGATCGCCGGAAGCGCCGCCACCCATATCGGTGACTTCGCTGCGGCCACCGCCTCCTTCGATGCGGCCGCGGAGATCAGCCGGTCACGCGGGGACTGGCCCGCGCTCGCCGACACCGCCCTGCTCTCGACCGCCCGCGGCGTGGGTGGTTACTGGTCAGGATTCGGGGTCGTGTTCTCGGCGAACGCATCCCTGGTGCGGGAGGCGCTGACCCACGCCGACCGGATCCACCCCGACGTCGCTGCGCGGCTGCACGCAGCCGAGGCGGCCCGGTTGACCGTGCTGGGGATGCCCGGCGCCGACGATCATCTCGGTGCCGCGCGGGTGTCCTCCGACGGCGGATCGGCCGTCGACTACGAGATCGCTCTGGCCGAATTCCTGCTCCGCTGGGAGCCCGATCAACTCGAGGATCGGCGCAAGATCGCCCGCAGCCTCGACGAGATGTCGGCGGGCGATGTCGACCGCCGGGCCACCGCCCTGCACCTGCAACGGGTGTGCGCCCTCGAGGCCGGCGACCTCCGACTGGCCCGACGAACCTCTGCCGAGTTCGCCCGGCTGGTCGGCAAAAGGGACGGCACCGACCTGAACACCATGCAGCTCTGGTGGCAGGTCATGCTCGCCGTGCTGCGGGGCGACTACGACGCCGCCCGGTCCCTGACCGAGCGATTCGCCGGCAGCGTCGGCGGTCTCTCCGAGCGTGCCCGAGTCCTCACCGATGCGTCGATGGCGACGAGCCGATCCATCGAGGCGTGGCATCACGGGCGACTCGCGGCGATGCTGCCCACCTTCGACACCCTCGTCGACGAGATCGATGACGACTTCGCCCTGGTCATCGCACTCGGTGCGGCCGAGTCGGGCGATCTGGACCGCGCCCTGCAGATCGCCACGGAACTGACCTTCGACGCCGACCGGTGGACAGGATCCCGCGTCGTCGCGCGAGTCCCGTTGCTGATCGAGGCGCTCTATCCGATCAGTCGCAGCGCCGCCCACGCATCCGCAGCGCGCGACCTCTGTGCACGGCTGGACCGATTCGTGGCCGACTGGTCGTCCGGGATGATCGTGCAGTGGCCCGGCCTGGTGTGCCTCGGTCCGGCGATCTATTACCGCGGTACCGCACGGGCGATCCTCGGCGCGGATGGCGCCGACGATCTGCGTGCCGCCGCCTCGCTGGCCCGCGACACCGGCGCCCGGCCATATCAGGCGCGTGCCGAGCGACGCCTGGCCGATCTCACCGCCGACGCGGCCCGGGTGGCACCACCGTCATGAGTCGGTCCAGACCGGCGCCCGTTTCGCGAGGAACGCCGACATACCCTCCTGGGCATCGCAGGTCATCGCATTGACCGCCATCGTCTCCTGCATCAGCTCGTATGCCTCGTCCTCGCGCCGGTCGAGCTGATCGTAGAAAGCACGTTTGCCGATCGACAACGTCGACGCACTCGACGAGGCAATCCGCAGTGCGACGTCACGGACCGTGGCGGCCAGTTCATCGTCGGCGACGACCTCGCCCACGAGGCCCCAGTCGGCGGCGGTGGTCGCGTCGATCGGATCGCCGGTGAGCAGCATTCGCATGGCGCGCTTACGCCCGATCGCCCTCGTCAGGGCCACCATCGGGGTGGAGCAGAACAGTCCGATCCGCACACCCGGGGTGGCGAACCGCGCGGATACACCGGCGACCGCGAGGTCGCAGGTGGCGACGAGCTGGCACCCGGCCGCGAACGCGAGTCCGGCGACCTCCGCGATCACCGGCTGCCGGACCGCGTGGACGGCCGTCATCAGCTCGGTGCAGGTCGCGAAGACCGCGCGCTCGTCCTCGAGAGTCCGATCGACCAGTTCGGTGAGGTCGTGGCCCGCGGAGAACGCCGGACCGAGCGCCCGGACGATGACGACCCGAACCTCGGGGTCGGCGTCGAATCGTCTCAGCGCCGCGGTGACGGCCCGCATCGTCCTCGTCGACAACGGGTTCCGGCGTTGCGGCGCGGACAGGGTGATGATCCCCAGCGGGGCGTCGACCGCGATCTCGACCTCGCTGGTCACGGCGGTGGTATCCGATCCGTCCGGACTCTGTGACATGGTGCTCTCCTGCCCGGGGCCGATGCGACGACCCCTGTGCGTTCTAGCACGCGGGGCCAGCAATGGGGGCCACACCGGCCCGATGCCATCGGCGCGAATGTAGTAGTACGACAACTTTCGGGTATCGCTTCACGCCTCGATGTTGGCGCCGACCAGCGCGACGCAGGCCGCCACCGCCGGCTCGACGATCGTGTAGAGCGAGCGCTTCTCCTCCACCGCCGACGCCGCCAGCTCACGGATTCCGCCCCAGATGATGACCGCGGTCTCGTGGGTCATCGGCCTGATCCCCGCTGCGCGCATCTGCGGCGAATCGGTCAGGGGCACCAACACCTCGATCAGCGACTCCATCGCCTCGACCTGCACGGTGCGCGCCGACTCTCCGAGTGCCGGCAGTTCCCGGATCCAACTCCACGCGATCTCCGGGTGCTTTTCGGTCACCGCCACGTAGGCCTGGACGGCCTGGCGGATCTGCGTGTACCACTCGGCGTCACGATCGACACCCTCCGCGATCGCCGCCACCATCGCGTCGTTGGCGGTTCGCAGGAGTTCGACGAAGCACGCCTGCTTGTCGCGGAACTCCTGATAGAACGAGCGACGCGACGTCCTCGCCACCCGGACGACGTCCGCCACCGTCGTCTCGCGATAGCCCCGGTTCATCAGGCACGTGGCCATCGCATCGAGCAGGCGCTGACGCACGCCCGCGCCGGACGTGGTCGGCGTCGCGACATCGGGTAGGACGGCATCGGACACCACCCAACGATACGACGCCCCTTGCCGAATCGCGGTACGTAAGCGTACCGTCGCCCTGGTACGTCGATGTACCAACACCTCCGCCTCGGGAAGGAGGTGCGGACATGCGCTCCGCACAGCCGATCACCTCGTCCATCGACCACGAATCCGGCCCGGAGGCACGCCCTGCGGTGCTGCCGCCCGGCCCGCATCTGCCGAGCGCGATACAGGGATTCGGCTTCATGACCCGCAGGCGACAGACCGTCGCGGCCCTGGCGCGCCGTCACGGCAGTGCGTTCACCATTCGGATACCGGTGTTCGGCCGCGTCGTCGTGATCGCCGACCCCACGATGGCCAAGCAGTTGTTCACGACGCCGACCGACCAGGTGAACAACGTGCGTCCAAGCCTTGGCCGCATTCTCGGCGACGGCTCGATGTTCGCGCTCGAGGGCACCGATCACCGCAGACGTCGCAAGCTGCTCACACCGCCGCTGCACGGCAAGCGCATCAAACAGTACGAGGCCGTCGTGGCCGAGGAGTTCGAAGCCGAGGCCCGGACCTGGCCGACCGGAACCCCGTTCGCGACCCTCGAGCCGATGATGCGCGTGACACTCAACGTCATCCTGCGGACGGTCTTCGGCGCAGACGGACGTGAATTGAACACCCTGCGCGACATCATCCCGCCCATGGTGACCGCAGGCTCCCGGCTGGCGGCTCTTCCGGACATCCCCTTCTCGCTCGGCCGGCTGGACCCTCGCCGTGCGTTCAGGGCACACCGGCGAACCTACGAATCGACCATCGACACCCTGATCACCAAGGCGCGCAACGATCCCCGACTCGACGAGCGCGACGACATCCTCGCGCTCATGCTGCAGAGCAGATACGACGACGGCTCGGCCATGACCGATGCGGAGGTCGCCGACGAACTACTCGCCCTCCTCGCCGCCGGACACGAGACCACCGCCACGACGCTCGCCTGGGCCGTCGAACGGCTGCAACGCAACCCGGACGTGCTCGACGCGCTGACCACCGAGGTCGACGCCGGCGGAAACGAGTTGCGCCTCGCCACCATCATGGAGACCCAGCGGAGCCGGCCCGTCATCGACTTCGCCGGACGCCACGTGGTCGCCGACTCGATCGAGCTGGGGCCCTACCGGATTCCGCGGGGGTACAACATCCTCGTGGCGATCTCGCAACTGCACGACGACAGCCGTCAGTTCCGCGACCCTGAGCGATTCGACCCTGGCCGGTTTCTCGGGACCACACCCGGCCCGGCGTGGCTCCCCTTCGGCGGCGGTACCCGCCGGTGCATCGGTGCCGCCTTCGCTCACATGGAGATGGATGTGGTACTACGAATCCTGCTGCGCGACTTCACTATCGAACCCACCTCGGCGAAGCCGGAAGCGTGGCATTCGCGTGGTGTCGCGTACGCGCCGCGACGCGGCGGGATGGTCACCGTGCATCGGCGAACGCCCACGACAACGGCGACGGACCCCACCGGGTGACCCGTGGGCGGATGCCTCGGAATCCCAAAATGACGACAACTGACCACCTCGCGGCCCACGCCCCGAGAACACCACTACCCGCCTACAACCGACGCACCCTGCACCTCGACACCATCGCCGCCTGAGGTCTCGATACACCTCCTCACTACGTTCGTCGGCCACTCGACCAGCGGCCGGCGAAGAAAAGGCACTGCCGCGCAGCGCATTTCTAGGCCAGCAGATCGTCGAGCGCGGTCTCGTCGAAACCGAGCATCGGCGCGATACGGCCGATCGGGAACGACGACACCATCATCAGGATCGTCGGATCGAGGTCGTCGACGCCCATCGTCGACGCGATACGGGACCTCAGCGCGGGGCCGGCCGTCGGGTGATCGAGAACCTCACCGAGTGTGGACGACGCCGAGATCGGAACGGTGCGTTCGTCGCCGGCCACTGCGACGCCGGCCGTCAGCCTGATGTCGCGACTCGACGCGCCGACCTGCACCTGATACTCGCCGCCCTCGACGACCCAGCCGTCGACGACACGATCCCAATACGCCAGTTCGGATCGCGCGATCTCGATGTCGAGCCGACGGTGCTCACCTGGTTCGAGATCGGCGATGCCGACCGCCTTGAGTTCACGCGGTGGTCGGGCCACCACCGACTTGTCGAGGCCGATGTAGACCTGCGCGATCGCGCGGCCCGGCCGTTCACCGGTGTTCGACACCGTCACACCGACATGAAGCCCATCATTTTTCTCGGCAACCGAGATATCGTCGAATTCAATTGTTGTATAGGATAATCCATGTCCGAACGGATACCGCACCGGCAGCCGGCGGGCGTCATACCATCGGTAGCCGACGAACACACCCTCGCCGTAGCGCACATGCAACTGCTCCCCCGGGAAGTCAAGGAACGCCGGACTGTCCTCCAGCCGTAACGGTATCGTCTCCGCCAGCCGGCCCGAGGGGTCGACCAGTCCGTAGAGGATATCGGCGATCGCGCCTCCCCCGGCCTGGCCGAGCAGCCATCCCTCCAGCACCGCGGGCGCCTCGTCGACCTCGTCGAGATCGACCACCCCACCGTTCGAGAGCACCACCGCCGTACGCGGATTCGCTTCGATCACCCGGCGGAGCAGGTCGAGTTGCGGGGCGGGCAACGTCCAGTCCGCACGGTCGAAACCCTCGGATTCATCGTCGTCGCCCAGACCGAGGAAGACCACGGCGACGTCGGCCTGCCTGGCCGCGGCGACGGCCTCATCAACCATGTCCCCGTCGACCGTGTCCCCGTCGGAGTCGGTTGCACCGAGCGCGAATCCGGGCGCGAACGTGACCCGGTCCGTTGCGGCGAGTGCACGCATCTCGTCGAGGGCCGTGTCGAGCCGGAACGGGTTGATCTTGGAACTCCCGCCACCCTGATAGCGCGGCGTGCGGGCGAACTCGCCGATCACCGCCACCGAGGTGGACCTGCTCAGCGGCAGCACGGGGCCATGACCGCCCACCGGATCGTTCTTGAGCAGGACCGGGCATCGGCGCGCCACCTCTCGTGCCAGACGGTGATGGGCCTCATGGTCGTAGGTCGCCCCGTCGACAGCATTGTCCGCGGCCGCGAGCGCGAGTTCGACGACTCGGCAGGCGGCGGCCTCCAGGGCTGCCGCGGTCCGTGCGTCATCCGCGGCAGCGGCCCGAACGGCGCCCGGACCGCGGTCACCGCTCGACGGCATCTCGAGATCGAGGCCCGCGGCCAACGCCGCGACGCGGTCGTCGACAGCCATCCAGTCCGACACCACCAGACCGTCGAATCCCCAACGGTCACGCAAGGTCTCGGTCAGCAGCCAGTGGTTCTCCGTCGCGTACACGCCGTTGATCCGGTTGTACGACGCCATCACGGTCCACGGCTGCGCAGCACCGACGATGTGTTCGAACGCCCGGAGGTAGATCTCGTGCAACGGGCGCTCATCGACGTCGGCACTCACCCGGAGACGCTCGTGCTCCTGATTGTTGACCGCGAAGTGTTTGACCGACGTCCCGATCCCGTGGCGCTGCACACCCCGAACCAGTGCCGCGCCGATCCGGCCCGTGAGATACGGATCCTCGGACAGGTACTCGAAGTTCCGTCCGCCGAGTGGTGACCGCTTGATGTTGACGCCGGGTCCGAGGAGGACTCCGACCCGCTCGGCGATGCACTCGACGCCCAAGGCATCCCCGACCCGTTCGATCAGATCGGCGTCGAATGTCGATGCCATCCCGACTGCGGGCGGAAAGCACACGGCCGGAACCGAATCGTTGAGACCGAGGGCATCTGCCGAGCCGCCCTGCTTGCGTATGCCGTGCGGTCCGTCGGTCAACATGACCGGCCTGACGTCGACATCGGACAGTCCCACCGTGTACCAGAAGGACGCCCCGGTGCCGAGAGCCGCCTTGTCCGCGACGGACAGACCCGCGACGATCTCGGTCGCGCGGGCGTGGTGATCGATTGGGCGTGACGGACGGGACGAGGCGGGCGACGACGGACGCGACGACGATGACGGACTCGGCATGATGCCAGCCTGCCCGAGCCCGCATCTCGATTCAATGTCCCCGACGATCGGCGATCGCCTCGGGCTGTATAGTGACCCGGGCCACACTCGTAGACGAGGAAGGTTGCGCTGATGACGGTTACCGACGAACGCGCGGACGATCCGAACATCGAGTACGTCAAGACCGATCCGGACCTCCCACCCGTGGCGATCATCGATCGCTCACCGATGACGCCGGCGAAGAAGATCCTGTTCGCGATCATCGGCCTGATCGGCGCGGTCTCCTGGGCGATCGTCGCCTTCGTCCGCGGCGAGACGGTGAACGCGGTGTGGTTCGTCCTCGCCGCGGTCTGCACCTACGTCATCGCCTACCGCTTCTATGCGCGGATGATCGAGATGAAGGTCGTCAAGCCGCGCGACGACCACGCGACACCCGCCGAGCTGCTCGACAATTCCCGCGACTACATGCCCACGGACCGTCGCGTGTTGTTCGGGCATCACTTCGCGGCGATCGCAGGTGCCGGACCGCTGGTGGGTCCGGTCCTCGCCGCGCAGATGGGCTATCTCCCCGGCACCATCTGGATCATCATCGGCGCGGTGTTCGCCGGGTGTGTGCAGGACTATCTGGTCCTGTCCATCTCGACCCGGCGACGCGGACGCAGCCTGGGCCAGATGGCGCGCGACGAACTCGGCGCCTTCGGCGGTACGGCCGCCATCGTCGCGGTGTTCGTCATCATGATCATCCTGATCGCCGTCCTCGCGCTGGTCGTCGTCAACGCGCTCGCGGAAAGCCCGTGGGGCGTGTTCTCCATTGCGATGACCATCCCCATCGCCCTGTTCATGGGTGTCTACCTCCGCTACCTGAGGCCCGGTCGCGTCAGCGAGGTGTCGATCATCGGTGTGGTGCTGCTGCTCGGCGCGATCGTCGCGGGCCGCTACGTCGGCGAATCCTCGTGGGGGCAGGACTGGTTCAGCCTCTCACCGGTCGTGCTGAGCTGGGCGATCATCATCTACGGCATCGCGGCCGCCGTGCTACCGGTGTGGCTGCTGTTGGCTCCCCGCGACTACCTGTCGACGTTCATGAAGGTCGGCACCATCGCGCTGCTGGCGGTGGGCATCCTGCTGGTCCGTCCGGTGATGGAGGCGCCGGCCGTCAGCGACTTCGCATGGAACGGCCAGGGCCCCGCGTTCGCCGGGACGCTGTTCCCGTTCCTGTTCATCACCATCGCGTGCGGCGCGCTGTCCGGATTCCACTCGCTCATCGCATCGGGTACGACACCGAAGATGCTGGCAAAGGAAGGACAGGCCCGCATCATCGGTTACGGCGGCATGCTGACCGAGTCGTTCGTCGCGATCATGGCGCTGATCACCGCATGCATCCTCGACCAGCACCTCTACTTCGCGATGAACGCACCGAAGGCCGTCACCGACGGCACCGCCGAGGGCGCCGCCGAGTATGTCAACGGCCTCGGCCTCGGCGGCACGCCGGCGACCGCAGAGCACTTCCAGCAGGCGGCCGAAGGGGTCGGCGAGGCGTCGATCGTGTCGAAGACCGGTGGCGCGCCGACACTCGCCATGGGAATGGCCGACACGTTGCAGGAGGCGATCGGCGGCGAACAGCTCCGCGCCTTCTGGTACCACTTCGCGATCATGTTCGAGGCATTGTTCATCCTGACCACCGTCGACGCCGGCACCCGGGTGGCCCGGTTCATGCTCTCCGACGGCATCGGAAACCTGCCCGGCGCAAAACGTTTCAAGGATCCGTCGTGGCGGCCCGGTGCCTGGTTGTGCACCCTCATCGTCTGCGCACTCTGGGGATCGATCCTGCTGATGGGAGTCACCGACCCGCTCGGCGGCATCAACACCCTCTTCCCGCTGTTCGGTATCGCCAATCAGCTGCTCGCCGCGGTCGCCCTCACGGTGGTGACGGTGGTCCTGGTCAAACGCGGTCAGCTGAAGTGGGTGTGGGTCTCGGGTATCCCGCTCGTCTGGGATCTGATCGTGACGATGACGGCATCGTGGCAGAAGATCTTCTCGGACAACCCTTCCATCGGATACTGGGCCCAGCACCGGGCATTCGTCGACGCCAAGGATCAGGGGCTCACGACGTTCAAGACGGCGAAGTCCGCCGACGAGATCGACGCGGTCATCCGCAACACGTTCATCCAGGGCACGTTGTCGATCATCTTCGCCGTGTTGGTCCTGATCGTCGCGATCGTCGGCGCATACATCTGCTTCCGGTCGATTCGTCTCGGTGGGATGCCGACGACCGAGGACGAAGCCGTGCCATCGAGGATCTTCGGGCCGAGGGGGCTCATCACCACCCCCGCGGAGAAGGCGCTGCAACGTGAGTGGGACGAGTTCGAGGCGGCGCGCCCGGTTGCCGCCGATTCGTCGACCGGGACGAGGTCACCGTGATCGAGACGCTGCGCCGGGGCGCTGCCGCCGTGTCCTGGTACGTCGGCAGCGTGATGGGCGATCGTGACTATCGGCGCTACGTCGACCACACGGCTCGGATACACCCGGGCGAACCCGTCCTGTCCGAGCGCGAGTACTGGCGGCGTCGGTACGCCGAGCAGGACCGCAATCCCGGCGCCCGGTGCTGCTGACGCCGAACGGCTTTCCCGCGTGATTGCGCGGACCCCCGACCGGGTACGCCCGTCGAGAAGGCGAGTCCACCGCGATCGCGTGGGCCACCCACGATCGACGGGAGGAGAATCGGCGTGTCCGAGAAGCAGCGCAAGATCGCGGCATCACTCGTGGAGCGGGCCGGCCGGACGTATGCCGACGATGCGGGGATCACGCTCAAGGACACCCCGGCCCCACTGTTCCAGCTGTTGGTCCTCGCACTCCTGCTGAGCGCCCGCATCTCGGCCGACATCGCGGTCGCGGCGGCCCGGGAACTGTTCTCGGCGGGTTACCGCACGCCGAGGAAGATGGCCGACGCGCAGTGGCAGAGTCTGGTCGGTGCCCTCGGTCGCGGCCGTTACGTCCGCTATGACGAGAGCACCGCGACACGGCTGGGGGAAGCCGCGCGCAAGGTCCTCGACGACCATCACGGCGATCTCCGCAACCTGGCCGAGTTGTCGGACCGGGACCCCGCCCGCGTCACGACACTGCTCCAGGAGTTCACCGGGATCGGCCCCGTCGGCGCGGACGTGTTCCTGCGCGAAGTGCAAGCGGTGTGGGAGTGGGTCGCACCCTACTTCGACGAGCGGGCACTCGCCGTCGCCGATGAGCTCGGATTGCCGGCCGATGCCGTGGCGCTCGGCCGTCTCGCAGACGGCGATCCCGCCGTACTGGCCGCCGCCCTCGTCCGGGCCTCCCTCGACCACGAACTGCGTCGGGATATCGGCTGAGCGCTACTCCCGCCACCCCGAAAATGGTGTGACCGGTACCACAAATCAATTGTGTCCTTCATCACTGCTGACCGAATTGCAGATGGTGCACCGCCCCGGGCAATTCGCCGCCATGCGCAGGCAATTCACCGGAATATCACCGGTGTTATCCAGCCGTGATCCGAATCCCGCAGGTCACTGACCTGACGTGACCTTTCTGTTACCAGCTTGTACCGTCGCCCTCGGTCCGAAGATCAGCTGCCCAGCCCGCTACGGGGCGGCGACAGGAGGAACGAAGACCATGACCATGAAGAAGCTTGCTGTCCGCGCCGGAATCGTCGGCGTGATGTCCATCGCCCCGCTCACCATGGTGACCGCCAACGCGTCGGCCGCCGGCAACTGGGACGCAGTCGCCCAGTGCGAGAGCGGTGGCAACTGGTCCACCAACACCGGCAACGGCTACTACGGCGGCCTGCAGTTCTCGCAGAGCACCTGGGAGGCCAACGGCGGTTCCGGTAACGCCGCCAACGCCTCGCGTGAGGAGCAGATCCGGGTGGCCGAGAACGTCCTCGCCACCCAGGGCCCCGGCGCCTGGCCGGTGTGCGGCGCCAACCTCTGATCTCTGCAGAGCGCATTCCGCGTGATCGACCCGTGAGCCGGGCCGAGCGTCACATCGACGCCTCGGTCCGGCTCACGTCGTCAGATGCACCCGGATGTCGCGCACCGATCAGCCGCGCGATCATCGGGAACAGCAACACCGTGGTCGCGCCCGCGGCGACGAGGGTGGACGCGACCTCGACCGACATCAGGTCCGACGCCATGGCGACCTGGGTGACCGCGACGATGATGGGCAGGCCCGTCGCCGCATAGAGCGCCAGCTGGGCGCGTTCGTGACCGAACTCGAGATTCGCCCCGTGCTCGACGTAGCGTTCGCTGAACCAGACCGGTAGACCCCGGGCCACGCCGATCGCCACGACGAGGACGGCCCAGAAGCCCGGCTCACCCAACACCGCCGCGATGTCGATCCCCATCCCGGACGTGACGAAGAAGACCGGGATGAAGACCCCGAATCCGATCACCTCCAGCGACGACCCCACGGCTTTCTGCTCGGGTCCGATCAGGCGCCGCAGGATGAGTCCGGCGGCAAACGCACCGAGCACGACGTCGAGGTCGAACACCGCCGCCACCGTCATCAGCGAGACGAGCAACAGGATCACGATGCGCACCGGAAGCTGGATCGTGCCCCCGCGCATCACCGTGACCGCGCGCCGCACACCCGGCAGCCGCGCGACGATCCGTTGCGGCACGACACCGATGATCACCGCGGCGATGCCGAAGAGCACCAGGACCAGCAGCGCCCCGGGGAGGTTGCGGCTGGTCAGCAGTAGTGACATCGCCAGGATCGGCCCCAGCTCCCCCACCGCGCCGTGTGCCATCACCGAGCGGCCGAGTGGGGTGTCGAGGAGGCCTGCTTCCCGCAGGATCGGCAACAGGGTGCCCAACGCCGTCGACGTCAGCGCGATGGCCACCGCGACGTGGGTGGAAAAGCTCTGCGACGACACCGCGAGTGTCACCGCGCCCCAGGCGAACACCAGTCCGACCAGCCAGGTCAGTCGCGCGACGCGACCCGGCTTGCCGCCCAACAACTTCGGATCGAGCTCGTAGCCGGCCAGCAGGAACAGCAGACCGAGTCCCATCTGGCTGATGATCGCAACATCTCCGGAGTCCGCCCAGCCGAGCATGTTCGGGCCCACGACCATCCCGAGCACCAACAGGACCACCGCGTCCGGGATGTACCCCCGTGACAGGCGCGAGATGAGCGGTGAGATGACGGCCACCACCGCGATCCAGAAAAGCGAGATGGTCGCCGACGCGTCCACCTCGGACGACGCCTCCGCGAGCAGGAACATGAGGACATCCTGGCACAGCGGGCGACTCGTCCTGCCAGGCGATCTCCGGCCCACCCGGTTCCCGACCCATCCGGGCACAGCCACCACGCGAACCACCGTCGGAACACCGTGATCGACGACAAGCCGGAGGTAGAAAGCATGAGCAATCGCGCACGAGGCCGTCACCGCGCACCGAACCCGCACCGCCGCATGGCAACCCTGGTCGCCACCGGATCTGCGCCGGTCGTGCTCGCCTTCGCCGGGGCGGGCGCGGCGTCCGCAGCGCCGGCGGCGCCGGCACCGATGCCGTTACCGCACCTCCCGGCGCCGCACCTTCCGGCCACACACCCCGCCGTCGCGCCACAGCCGGTCGCCGATCGCGAGAACCCTGCGCCGGCCCCGCAACGGACCGGGCGGGGCACCCGGCCGCTGACCCAGCAGCCCCTCAAACCGCTCGACCTCGCGTCGCTGCACGCACCGACACCCGTCGCGCCGGTCCGCCCGATCGCGCCGGCGCCGGGCACCGTCCGCGCCGGGGATCTGCAGGCACCGGCGCCCGGCTGGCTGACCCCGCAGCAGACCCGCCAGGTCAACGACGCCGCGGCCGGCGCCGAGGCACAGGTTGCCGCCGCGGGCGACTCGATGGGACTCGACCCGGCCCGATCGGACCGGGTCGCCGCGACCACCGTCGCCGACGCGACGACCGGCGCCGCGATCGCGACCGCCACCGTCGGCGCGCCGCTGGCCACGGCGGGAGCCCTGGTCGGCGGGGTCGCCGGCCTCGTCGCGGGTGTGCCGTTCCTGCCCGCCGGGCTGGTGGCGGGTCCGATCGCCGGCGCCGCGATCGGTGCCGCGGTGACCGCGGCGCCGTTCACCGCGATCGGTGCGGGTGTGGGCGCCGGTGTGGGCGTCGCGCGCGGCCTGGCCGAACCGCCGCACCGGTAGATCGTCAGGCTCCGGGTCGGGCGCGGCGGTGCCCACACTGTGGATCACCGCACACGCCCGACCTGACCGGCGGGTAGATGAAAGGGTTGGAACCGACGCCCTCAGCCCGCGATTGGAGCCGCACGATGGAAACCCTCGACGACCCGGGAACGGTCGAACACTCCGACGACGAGTCGTCCGAGCGCATCAGTCTGTCGATGTCGCTGCTGATGACGCCGGACATGGCGAACTTCGCGGGCAATGTGCACGGTGGCACGTTGCTCAAGCTGCTCGATCAGGTCGCCTACGCATGCGCGAGTCGCTATTCGCGCCGCTACGCGGTGACACTCTCGGTGGACCGGGTCATCTTCCGGGAGCCGATCCGGGTGGGTGAGATCCTCACGCTCACGGCATCGGTCAACTACACCGGGCGGACCTCGATGGAGGTCGGCATCCGGGTCGACACCGAGGATGTCCGTACCGGCCAGCGCCGCCACACCAACAGTTGCTATTTCACGATGGTGGCCACCGACGACGGCGGGCGTCCGCATCCCGTTCCCCAACTCGTGCCGGAGACCGACGTGCAGAAGCGACGCTTCCGGGAAGCACAGGAACGGCGGACGGCGCTGCGTTCGGCGCAATGAGCCCGGGTGGTGAGGCCCGAGCTCCGACTCATCCGGCCATCTTCAGGCCGATCACGCCGCCGATGATCGCGACGATACAGAGCACCTTGACCACGCTCACGGTTTCCTCACCGGTGATCATCGCGTAGACGACGGTGAGGGTGGCGCCGATCCCGACCCAGACGGCGTAGGCGGTTCCGGTCGGCAACGAGCGCATGGCGTACGCGAGTCCGCCCATGCTGGCGATGAGCGCGACGCCGAAGATGACGCTGGGCACGAGACGGGTGAAGCCCTCGGACTTGCCCATCGCGGTCGCCCAGATGGCCTCGAGAACGCCGGATACGACGAGAACGAGCCAGGACATGATGGTGACCTCCAGAGCCACCGTCTTGTCGCTGGCCGGGTACGGCGGGCTCGTCCGGTGTGTCCCATCGACCCCACCACCCTAGCAACGTTCCAGGTGGGGCCGAAATTCGTCACTCGGGCGGCGAATGGTCCCCGGGAGCATCGTCCCCGGGAGCATCGTCCTCGTCGAGCGCACTGACCGTGATGCCGTACGGCAGGAACCGCACCTTGCGCCGCGGATCGGTGTTGTGCTTGTTCGCCCGTAGCGCATCGAGTTCGTTCGCGTACACCTGCTCGACACGGGCACCACCGTCATCGCTGACGACGAAGACCGCCCAGACACCCGTGCCGGTCTCGCCCGCGGTCTCCGGTTCCCGGTGTGTCCGTCGGTCGGTGTCGGAGAACATGGCCGACCACGATCCCTGGCCGCCGGGGCTGGCCAGGAACTTGCCGACCATGTCGCGGACTCCGTCCGTCGCCTCGCGGGCGAACCGGTCGAAATCGTCCGGGCTCATTCCGAATGGTCCGTTGTTCTCCGCCATGAGAGACCTCCTGGTGCAGCGGGACGGCTGCGATGCCGTGTGCCATCCAGTCTCCACAGGATCGGGAGTTCCCGCCACCAGGCCGATCGGTCGGACGCCGTCACGCGAGGCCGGCGTCGTGGATGAGGATCGCGACCTGAACACGATTGGCCGTGCCGAGTTTGGTGAAGATGTGCGAGATGTGCGCCTTCACCGTCGCCACACTCATGTAGAGCTCGGTCGCGATCTCCGCATTCGACGCGCCCCTGGCGAGGCAGATCGCCACGTCGCGCTCCCGGTCGGTGAGCGCTGCGAGTTCATCGCGTGCCCGTGTCGACCGGCCCGCCCCACCGTCGCCCGCCACGACCTGCTTGATCAGCGCCGCCGTCACCGACGGGCTCAGCACCGGAAGTCCTTGCAGCACATTCTTGATCGCCGCGACGATGTCCTCGGGTGCGGTGTCCTTGAGGAGAAAGCCGTCGGCACCCACGGCCAGCGCCCGGACCACGTGGTCGTCGGCGTCGAAGGTGGTCAGCACGATCACCGACGGCGGGTCCTCGATCGATTTGAGTCTCGCGGTCGCGGTGATCCCGTCCATCACCGGCATCCGGAGATCCATCAGCAGCATGTCCACCGGGTCCGCGGCGTGACGGTCGATGGCCTGCTGGCCGTTGCCCGCCTCGGCGACCACGTCGAGGGCCGGGTCGCCACCGAGCAACAGCCGCAGACCGGAACGGACCAGCGGGTCGTCGTCGACGATCATGATGCGGGCGGCGCTCATGTGCTCCACGGTAGCCAGACGTGCAGGACGAAGTGCCGATCGTCGGTCCGCAGCGCCGACTGCCTTCCACCGCTCAACGCGACCCGTTCGGCCACGCCGACCAATCCGAGCCCCGATCTCGGCGGCAGGTCAGTCGGGTCGGTGCGCAACGGCAGCGGGTTGTCGACGAGCAGGTCGACACCGACATCGGGGTCACCCTTGATCCGCACCGTGACCGCCGCGGCCGGTGCGTGTTTACGCGCGTTCGTCAACGCCTCCTGCAGACATCGATACAGCGTGCGGAAGCGCGCGGGTGCCATCGTCGCGAGGTCCGCCGAGCAGGAGTACTCGATGCGCGTACCACCCGCCCGGCCCTCCTCGATGAGGGCGTCGAGATCCTGCGGAACCGCCTGCGGCTGTTCGGGATCGGCATCACCCGGACCCTCGCGGAGGACCCCGAGCACCTCGCGGAGCTCGGTGAGCGCGAGATGAGACGTCTCCTGGATCGTCTGCGCGGTCTCCTTGACCTGTGCCCGATCGAGGTCGTCACGATAGGCCAGCGCGCCGGCGTACATGCTCACCGTCGAGATCCTATGGGCGAGAACATCATGCATCTCGCGAGCAATTCGTGCACGTTCGACCGACCGGGCCCGGCGGACCTCGGCTTCCTGCTCGGCCTCGGCCAGGATCGCCCGCTGGCGCCAACTCGCGAACAACTCACGCCGCGACCCGATGTACATGCCCCAACCGATCATCGTGGCCAGCACCGCGAACAGGATGCCGTACCGCAGCAGCGCCGGCTCGTTGACGTCCGGCACGTTGAAGAACTCTTCGCCGAGGACGCCGCAGACAGCGGCGAGCACCGCCTGCGGGATGATCTCGCGCCAGTTCCGGCGCGTCGAGAGCGAGACCATCGCCAGGATGCCGGCACCGGCCGAACTCGCCGAGATGATGCTGGCGAGGTTGCCGATCGTGGCCACCGCCACGGGATGGGAACGGCGCCACCACACCACGACGTAGGTGAGCAGTCCGACCGAGAGGTCCGTCACGAACCACCAGCGGGCGTACTCCCACTGGTATCCGGCGCGGGTACCCCAGGCGACCCCGGAGATCACGAGCATCAGCACCAGGCGCCAGGTGTGACTCCACCACGTCAACGGCGGTTGGTAGTCGTCGGGGCGCACACCCCTACCGTAATCGGGGCGATGTCGGGGTCACCTCATACTCTCGACCACACCGGCCTACGACTTTGGTCGGACATCGATCTGGCCTCCCGCCCGATGTGGCGGCCTGCCTGCTCCGGCGACGATGGTCACCATGATCACCGTCGAGCACCTCACCAAGAGATATGGCGACCACACGGCCGTCGACGACGTCTCGTTCGCCTGCAAGTCCGGACAGGTCACCGGATTCCTGGGGCCCAACGGCGCAGGCAAGTCCACCACGATGCGCATCATCGCCGGGCTCACGCCTCCGACATCCGGCTCGGCGACCGTCGACGGGTTCGCGTACCGCGACATCCCGAATCCGTCCACCCAGGTCGGTGTCCTGCTCGACGCCTCGGCCCAGCACGCCGGCCGCACCGGCGCGGAGATCCTCCGACTCAGTGCGATGACGATGGGCGTGCCGCGATCCCGCGTCGACGAGATGCTCGAGATGGTCAGCCTGACTCCCGACGAGGCCGACCGCCGGGTGCGCAACTACTCGCTGGGTATGCGTCAGCGCCTCGGCATCGCCAACGCGCTGATCGGTGATCCGCACATCCTGATCCTCGACGAACCCGCCAACGGACTCGACCCGGCCGGCATCCACTGGATGCGCACCCTGCTGCGGGACTACGCGAACCGTGGCGGCACCGTCCTGCTGTCCTCACACCTGCTGCACGAGATCGAGATCATCGCCGACGAGATCCTCGTCATCGGGCAGGGGCGGATCGTCGCGCAGGGCACGAAGGACGAACTCCTGGCCACCAACGGCGCACGCGTCCGGTCCCTCGACGACACGTCACTGGCAGACGCGTTGTCACGCAGTGGTATTCACGCTCAGCCGGCCGACGGCGGCGGCTTCACCACCGATGCCACGCCCGAGGACGTCGGGCGGGTCGCCGCAGCCACCGGCATCGCCCTCATCGAACTCCGGCCCGGTGACGGCGCCCAGCTCGAGGAGATGTTCCTGCAACTCACCCAACAGACCCAGCGCGAACAACCAGTCCCCCAGGGAGTCCAGTGATGAGCACCCCAGTCCGGAACGTCGCGGTCCCGAACACCGCAGCGGCCGATCGTCGGACCGCCCCGATACCGCTGGCCCGCCTCACCGCGGTCGAACTACGCAAACTCGTCGACACCCGCGCCGGATTCTGGCTGACCGCGTCCATCGGCGTCATCTCCGTCGTGGTGGCCGTCGCGATGCTGATCGCCGATCGCAACAGTCCGGAGAATCTGGGCTTCGGTGAGTTCTTCGGCATGATGAACATCCCTACGGCGATCATCCTGCCGGTGCTGGCGATCCTCCTGGTCACCGGCGAGTGGAGTCAACGCAACGCACTCACCACATTCACCATGGAGCCCCGTCGCGAGCGGGTCGTCGCGGCGAAACTGTCGGCCGCGCTCATCGCCGGTGTCGGAGCCGTGGTGGTCGCGCTCGTCCTCGGCGCGGTGGGCAACGTGATCGCCGGGATCATCTACACCGATCCGGCCGGTGCCTGGACGTTCACCGCGGCAGGCCTGGTGAACTCGTTCGTGCTGCAGATGTTCGGCCTGCTCCTCGGATTCGGATTCGCCGCGCTGATCCTCAACACGCCCGGTGCGATCGTCGCGTACTTCGCACTGCCGACGGCACTTTCGCTGATCACCGAGCTGGTGCCGTGGTTCAAGGACAACCTCGGCCAGTGGATCGACACGTCCACGACCAACATGCCGTTCCAGTCGGGCGACTGGGCCACCGGCGGCGAGTGGGCCAGACTCCTCGTGTCCGCAATCGTGTGGATCGCCATCCCATTGACGCTGGGTGTGATCCGCGTGCTGCGCTCAGAGATCAAGTAGACCAGGCCGATTCGAGCCAGGCCGACCTGATCACTGTGCGCCACCGCCGGCCGGCGGGCCCACCCCCCGAGGGGCTCGTCGGTCGGCGGCTATACGTCTGACGCCGCCCAGTCCAGCACCCGGTCCACCGGCCAGGTGGTGACGATGCGGTCGGCATCGATACCGTGCTGTTCGGCGCGCTGTGCGCCGAGCGATGTGAAGTCCAGCTGACCCGGGGCGTGCGCGTCGGAATCGATCGCGAACAGGCACCCCAGGTCGCGCGCGAGCTCGATGAGGTCGTCGGGTGGATCGACCCGCTCGGGCCGCGAATTGATCTCCACCGCCGTCCCGTGCTCGGCACACGCGGTGAACACCGCTCGGGCATCGAACACCGATGGGGGTCTCGAACCGCGACCACCCGTCACCCGTCGGCCGGTGCAGTGTCCGAGCACGTTCACCCTCGGATCGGACACCGCGGCCACCATCCGCCGCGTCATCGGGGCGGCGTCCATCCGAAGCTTGGAATGCACCGACGCCGTGACGATGTCGAGTCGTCCGAGCATCTCGTCGGTCTGGTCGAGGGTGCCGTCGTCGAGGATGTCCACCTCGATCCCGGTCAGTATGCGGGCGCCGTCGCCCGATTCCCGGTTGAGCTCGCCGATGTCCTCGAGTTGCTGCGCGAGGCGTTCGGCGCTCAACCCGTTGGCGACCGTCAGACGCGGTGAGTGGTCGGTGATCGCCAGCCAGTCGTGTCCGAGTGCGGTTGCCGCGGCCGCCATCTCCTCGAGCGATGCGCCACCATCACTCCATTCGGTGTGCGCGTGCAGGTCGCCGCGTACGGCACGGTAGATCTCCTGGCCGCCGCCGGCGAGCGAATGGGGTGCCGACGCCTGCAGGTCCGCCAGATATCCGGGTAGTCCACCGTCGACCGCCTCGACGATCACCGCCGCAGTGGTCTTCCCGATACCGCTGATGTCGGTCAGCGTGCGTGCCGAGGCCTTGCGGGCGAGCTCGTCGGCACCCACCCGCCGCGCCGCCCGCGCCGCCTTACGGAACGCCTCAACGCGATAGGTGCTCTGTCGATCGCGTTCGAGCAGCCACGCGATCCGCGTCAGCGCCACCACCGGATCCACCGGCGCATCGAGCGCGGCGAGCGGATTCACGGTGACTCGCCGACGTCCGCATCCTCGCGGGCCTGTGCCTCGTCGTGGCGGCGATGCAGGCGGTCCCGCACGTCGTCGGCGCTGTAGGCGTTGCGCTGACGTTGATCTCGGGCGACCATCACCCCGCCCGCCGCGACGCCGACGGCCCCGGCCAGACCCACCCATTTCCATGCGCTGTGCATGGGTCCGAGGATAGTGGCTGATCTACGCTGCTCTGGTGAGCAGAGGAAAGGGCGTGCCCGCCGACCGGGGAATCGGCCTGGACGAGGCACTCGACGTCACGCGCACCGGCGACATCTGGCTCTTCCGAGGCCGCTCGGGACCCGACCGCGCCATCCAGGCGCTGACCAATGCGCCGGTCAACCACGTGGCGATGACGGTCGCGATCGATGATCTTCCCCCGCTGCTCTGGCACGCGGAGCTGGGCGACAAGCTGACCGACGTCTGGACCGGCAGCAACCATCGCGGCGTCCAGCTCCACGACGGGCGGGAGGCCGTCGTGCAGTGGATGGACCGCTACGGGCAGGACTGCTGGCTACGCCAACTGACCCCCGATGTCACCACCGCACAGGAGGACGACCTCCTCCGGGTGATCGCGCGACTCGACGGCACACCGTTCCCCGCGACCGCCCGACTGGCGGGGCGCTGGTTCCGGGGCCGGATGCCCAACAGCGTCGACGTGGTCCGCGGCGTCCCCTACCTGGACCGATTGGCGCGTGACCGGCGCGCGAAGCGTCGCGCACACACCGTGGGGCTGCAGGCCGCCTACTGCGCGGAGGTCGTGGCGATCACCTATGCCGAGATCGGTCTGCTCGACGCGACCAAGGACTCCAATTGGTTTGATCCGGGCCGGTTCTGGAGCGGCGACGTGCTGCCGCTGACTCCCGGGTCCGTCCTCGGTGAGGAGATCGTGGTGCGTCGGTGACGTCGGCCCGCCGCCGTCAGAGCGCCGCCTCGACCGCCGACCGATCGAGTTCGGGGTCGGTGCCCGGGACGTAGCCGGGCTCGGTGTGCGAGACCGTCGTGCCGCCTGCCACCCGGCCCCGCGCGGCAGTGAACTCCGGCGCCTCGCCCATCGTGGCGTGCAGCCCGTTCAACGCGGTCCACACGACGCTGCGTCGGGCTCGGCGCTCGATGGGGTTCGGTGACCGGTGCATCACCAGTTGAGCGGCCCAGTCCGGCATGGTGTCGCGGATGGCCCAGTCGAGCGCGGCCTGAGCGGGATTGGTGAGGTTGGCACCGGTGGCGATCGCATTGCCGTGCGTCAGCGCCAGTTTCGGCAGGTATTCGGCGAGGCACTCCAGCGTCTCGGCCTTGGTGGTCGGCAGATCGGCGCCACCGAGGGCATGTCCGACCCGCACGAATTCGCCGTAGTAGCGGTCGAGGTCGTCACCGCGCAACGGCTTCGGATGATAGATCTCGTGCGCGGTGGCGATCCCCCACACCACCGTGGCGTAGTTCCACCGCAGCCACGCCGGATCGTCGGCGTCGTAGGCCAGTCCGTCGGGACGGGTTCCCTTGATGGTGTGGTGCATCGCCCGCACCGTGCGGGCCAGTCGCTCGGCGGTCTCTGTGGATCCGTATGCGGTGCCGATGAAGAACGCCACCGAGTGGCCCAGACGGGTCACCGCGCCGGCGGGATCGATGCGCCCGGTCGGCTCGCCGTCGTCGGTCTTCTCCACCAGACGGGAGTGGTGCACGCCCATCCAGAAGATGCTCGGGTCCAACCGCTCCAGGTAGGACGCGCACTGTAGGCCGAAGATGAGCGCAGGCGTGTGCGCGTGCACATGCCACGTGGCGCTGTCCGGACCGAACCACCCCGGGTCACCGACCGGATCCGCGAATTCCATGCCCCGGAAGTACTTCGCCCGGATGGTCGCATCGAAGCGACCGTTGAGCCAGGTGCCGGCCCACTGGTGCGGCAACGGAAACGGCAGCGGGTCGAACCGGGGCAACACGTCAAGAGAGATCGACATCGGGCACGTCCTCACGGTCGGGTATTGGTCACGGTTGTGACCAGAATACGTTCTGGTCACGGTTGTGACCAGAACCTGTTGGAATCTGCACAGCGGCGACGTACGCTGATCCGATGTCGAGCACCACCCGGTGGGCCGGTGTCCCCCTCACCGACCGCCGTGCGGAACGTCGGGGTCTGCTCGTCGATGCCGCGTTCGCCGTGTTCGGCGAGACCGGCGCGGCCGGGGTGTCGGTCCGGTCGGTCTGCCGCGAGTGCGGCCTGAACAGTCGCTACTTCTATGAGAGCTTCACCGACACCGATGCGCTGCTCGGCGCCCTCTACGACATGGTCGCGGAGGAACTGGCCACCGCGGTCGAGGCGGCCATGACGGCGCAGAGCGGTTCGATCCGCGCGCGCACCGCGGCCGGCATCCGCGCGGTGCTCGGATTCTGCTCCGACGACCCGCGACGCGGCCGAATCCTGTTCACCGAGGGACGGTCCCACCCCGTGCTCACCGCGCGTCGAGCCGCCACCCAGGACCTCTTGATGGAACTCGTGTTGACCGAGATCACCACGGAACAGAACGCGGATCCACTCACCGGCCGAGTGGTGGCCACCCTGTATACGGGCGCGATGGCCGAACTCGCCCAGCAGTGGCTCGCCGGTCACCTCGGTGACGACCTCGACGCCGTGGTGGATCGAGCGGTTTCGCTTGTCCTGCGCTGAGTCACGCGCCGGACGGCAGCTGCCCGTCCCGGAGTTCCTCGGAAAATGCTGAGATTCGCCCGGCGAATTGCCAGGAAACCGGAGGCTCACCTCTTGCATTGCTCTCATACTGGCCGGGCAATGTGGTGTCGTGAACGAACCTCATCCGACCGATGGCGACCAGAGCCCGGTAACCGAACCCCTCACCCAGCAGGGGCCTTTCGCCCATCCCCAGTCGACCACCCACCCCCAGTCGACCTACCCACCCACCGCATACCCACACGCGCAATGGGATTCGACTGCGGCCGGCGCGTACCCGCCGCCGTCCGCCCCCAGCCGAGCCCGCGGCGGGATGACCAAGCCGATCATCGCCACCGCGCTGCTGGCCGGCCTCATCGGTGGCGCGGTGGGCGTCGGTGGCAGCGCGCTGCTCGATCGCGGCACCAATCCTTCGGTGCCGGTGCTCAGTTCGCAGCCCGCATCGGCCGCCAACGCCGCCGACGTCAAACCCGGGTCGGTGACCTACGCCGCGCAGGTCGCATCGAAATCGACCGCGGACATCAAGGTGAACACGTCGCAGGGCACCGCCGTGGGCAGCGGGATCATCCTGTCCCCGGACGGGTACGTGCTGACGAACAACCACGTCGTCGCGGCCGCGGGACAGGGCAGCGCCATCACGGTCACCACCGGCGACGGCAAGACCCACACCGCCGAGGTGACGGGCACGTCGCCGTCCTACGACCTCGCGGTGATCAAGCTCGCCAACGCATCCGGGCTCACCCCGGCAACACTCGGTGATTCGAGCGGACTCCAGGTCGGCGAACAGGTCGTCGCGGTGGGCAGCCCCGAGAACCTCTCCAACACGGTCACATCGGGCATCGTCAGCGCTCTCTCGCGCACGGTGACCGCGGGCGACGAGAGCGGTTCGGGCCTCACCGTCTACAACGGCCTGCAGACCGACACCCCGATCAATCCCGGCAACTCCGGCGGCCCGCTGGTGAACCTGCAGGGTCAGGTCGTCGGCGTCAACTCGGCGGTCGACACCGGCCAGGGCGGCAGCGGCGGCGTCCAGGCCTACGGGCTGGGCTTCGCCATCCCGGTCAACGCGGCCAAGCGGATCGCCAACGAGTTGCTGCAGGACGGACAGGCGATGAAACCCGTTCTGGGCGTCCAGGGTTCGCTGGCCTCGGCCAACGGATCGGCGACCGGCGCGCAGGTCGGCGGCGTTCAGGCCGGCGGCGCAGCCGCATCGGCCGGCATCAAGAACGGCGACGTGATCACCAAGGTCGGCGACACCCCGATCAGCGACTACGCCGACCTGATGGCCCAGATCCTCACCCATGCACCCGGCGAGACCGTCCCGGTGACGGTGGGATCCGGCAACGATGCCCGCACCGTCCAGGTGAAGCTGGGCAGCGCGGTCGACAAGCAGCAGACCACGATTCCCGAGTCCGGCGGCCAGTCGGACGATGGCGGCAGCGGTCAGGGCCGGACACCGTTCGGCGGCAGCCCCTTCGGTCTGGTGCCCTGAGCGCACACGGGTCCGAGCACCTGAACACCTGAGAACCCCGGGGAGCGGGGCGGCTCCGTCGGTCTGTTGACCGACGGAGCCGTTTGCGCGTTGCGGGTCCGGCGCGGCCCTCAGCCGACCGTGATGGCGTCGAGCCGCTCCTTGATGAAGTCACCCGAGACCACCGGCGGGAGTCCGGCACGCGTCCCTACCGGCGGCTCCAGTGGCGTCACGACGGCATCGTGATCGAGTTCGTAGAAGAAGATGAGCGACACCAGGTCCTCCTCCGGCGCGTCCGGTTGCGGCGGCAGGACACGATGACGCCCGGCCGGCCACCGTCCGCCCGACCAGTATTCGAGCAGGTCGCCGATGTTGATCGTCAGCGCGGCCGGATCGTAGGGCGCGTCGGCCCAACCGACGTCGTCGCTGTAGACCTGCAGGCCGCCGGCGCCGGGTTCGCGGTCCAGCACGGTGACGGTGCCGAAGTCGGTGTGCGGACCGATGCGGAACTGTCCCGGCTCGGGCTCGCCCACCACGGCCATCGGTGGATAGTGGTTGATGTTCGACGTCCAGGTCGCATTTCCCGCCAGCCCCCGGAACGGATTGTGCTCGCCGACCAGCCCGAGCGACGCCGACATCAGGACGAGCAACTCGTCGGACAGCGCCTTCACCTGCGCCGTCCACGCGGTGAACAGCTCGCGCAGCCGCGGCTCCTCCGCGGGCCAGACGTCGGGGGCGAACCAGTAGTCGTCGATCTCCGGGATGCCCACGGGTGTCTGGGCGCCCGAGTTGTAGGTCTCCTTCAGATCAGGCGGTGTCTCGGTGCCCTCGGCATAACCGTTGGCCTCCATCCCCGGTCCGATCCAGCCCCGGCCGCCGACACCGACGGAGTACCGGTCCTTGACCGTCGCGGGCAGAGCGAAGAAGTCGCGGGCAGCGGCCCGCAACGCGGCGGGTAGTCCGGGGTCGATGCCATGGCCGGTGACGAGCAGGAACCCGGCCTTCTGCAGCGACTCGTCGACGGCGGCGCACACCTGATCGGCCGCCGCTCCCCCGCCGCGCCACGCTTCGAGATCGATGGTGAGGATCGGACTGTGGCTCATACGATTTCTCCTTCGGGACCGGCGACGCCGATGTCCTCGTTCCACAGCGCCGGATCGGCGGCGATGAAGTCGGCCATCATGGCCACGCAGCGATCGTCGTCGACGATGGTGACCGTCACGCCGAGGTCGGCGAGCCACTCCTCGCCGCCGCCGAAGGTGCGGTTCTCGCCGATCACGACCGCGCCGATACCGAACTGGCGGATGAGGCCGCTGCAGTACCAGCACGGCGCGAGCGTGGTCACCATGATCGTCGACGAGTAGTCGCGTTGCCGCCCCGCCGCGCGGAAGGCGTCCGTCTCTCCGTGCACCGACGGATCATCGTGCTGTACACGGCGATTGCGGCCCTCGCCGAGCAGTGTCCCGTCGGCGGAGAAGAGGGCCGCGCCGATCGGGATGCCACCCTCGTCGAGTCCGATGCGGGCCTGTCGGTACGCGGTTTCGAGGAGGACGGCCGGATCGAGCCCCGGGACGGCGTCGGTACGGGTGGTCATGACGATCAGCCTGCCGTCGACCTCCCGATGCCACAACTGACAGTTCGTCGCCCTGCGGGCATCACCGAACGTGCATATCGTCGAACTCATGCCCGCTGCCTCCGCGCCCACCATGACCCTGCGTACGGTGATCAGCCGCCACCTCGGCGGCGCCGACCCGCATGTGTTGACCGCGCACGACCGACTCGACGTGCCGGTCGGCTGGGTGCACTCCAGCGAGATATTCGAGATCGGTCCACTGCTGTCCGGTGGAGAGTTGCTGCTCACCACCGGACTCGGGCTCGGCGGTCTCGACGCCGGCACCCGGCGCCACTATGTGCGGGACCTGGCCGACCGCGGCGTCGCGGGCCTCGCCTTCGAGGTCGGCCGGACCTTCGACACGATCCCCGAGGAGATGGTGCGCGAGGGATCGGCGAGCCGACTGCCGATCATCGAACTCCGCCGGGTCCTGCCGTTCATCGAGGTCTGCCGCGAGACGAACACCGCGATCGTGTCCGGTGAACTCGGCGTTCTTCGCCGCCGGGCCGCGCTCGACGATGCGCTCCACCGGGATCTGGTGTCCGCGAGCGGGGTCGCCGGCATGCTCGCGCACGTCTCCGCCGCCGCGGGAAGGCCGGTCGCATTGATCGGCTCGTCGGGCGCGCTGCTCGCCGCCCACGGCGTCGACGACGACCGCTCCGCCTGGCGCATCGTCGACGCCGCGGTCGCCGCGGCCCCGGTCATCGTGCGTGATCGCGAGATCGCCCGTCTGGTCGCCGGCGGCAACGCCCACTCCGACCTGCCGGACGCGTCGATCCCCGCCTTGCTCGACGTGGCGGCGGGCCCGGTCGGGGCCGCGCTGACGCGTTCCGGCACACGGGGTTCGGCGGTGGGGGCGCGCCTCGTCGAGGAGATCGTCGGCGGCCGACACATCCGCCGCGCCGACCTGTTCGCGCGGCTCGTCAGCGCCGGCGTGCCCGTCACAGAGTCGACGCGGGTCGTCACCGTGGCGGCCGAGGCGCCGGATCCGAGGATGGCCGAGGCCACGCTCGCGCGCGCCGCCGCCTCGTTGTCGGGGCTGGTGCAGGCCACCGTGGACGCCACGGTCTACGCCCTGGTGATGACGGCCGGGGGCGGCGATGACGATCCCGTCGCGCGGGTGGCTGCCGCGATCGGTGGTCCCGGCGCGCTCACCGCCGGTCGGATGACCGCGGTGGTGGGCGACGCGCATCGCCTCGACACCCCGTCGGCCGGCGCCGAGTTGTCGACCGCGATGGCGGAATCCCTGCGGCGCAGCGGCGACCGCCTGGCCGTCGCCGCGGAACTGACACGAGCCGGTGTGGTCTCCGGCAGCGTCTTCACCGGTCGCGAACTCGCCGCCGAAATGGTTGTCCGCGAATCCCATCCGAGGATCCGCGCGGAGCTGGGGCAGATCATCGCACCGCTGGTCGAGCACGATGCCGCACAGTCGACCAGTCTGGTCACCACCCTCGAGGCCCATCTCCGCAACGGCTGCAGCGCGACGAGGTCGGCCGAGGTGCTGCACATCGGCAGGCAGAGTCTGTACCAACGACTCGAGCGCATCCGCGGTCTGCTCGGTTTCGATCCGACCTCGCCGACGACCTATCCGACAATGCTGTTGGCGGTCAGCGCCTTCCGGGCCGATCGGATGCCGGGCCGCACAGCACGGTGACGTCGGGGACTCAGGCGTACTGCCGCTGGGACTCCTCGACACGCCTGCGGGCCAGGATCAGGTACGCGACGAACGCGATCACGAATCCGACGAAGGCCCCCACATCGCCGAGTTCCGGAACCGCCCGGACCACGTATCCGACGAATCGTTCCTGGTTGCAGAACAACAGGACCGACGCGACCAATCCGAGTACGAATGCCGCGACCCCACCCCAGTTGGTGTACCGGGTGTCGTAGAGCAGGGCCAGCGACGGCGGTTCCTTGCGGAGCAACCGGTCGGCGAAGACCACGCCCAGCCAGGGTCCGATCCAATACGCGACCAGCAGCAGGAACGCCTCGTACGAGGCGGCCGCGTCGGCCAGTGCCCACCACGCCACGAGGAAGCCGACCACTCCGAAGAACACGGTGACCAGGGCACGCTGGATCCCGACGGGCAGCCGGAAGCCCATGGTCACGAAGGCCATGGCGCCCGAGTAGACATTGATCGCGTTGGCCGCCACCGCACCGACCGCGATGGCGAGCAGCGTGAGGTCGGCGACCGCGGTCGGCAGGTTCGCGGTGAACGCCTCGGTCGGGTTGTCGGAGGTCGGGTCGCCGATGGTCACCGACGCCGCACCGACGATCATCAGGAACGTGCAGGAGATGAACAACCCCGCCGACGCGAAGAGTCCGGTCTGCAACCTGGACACGGTGGGCGGCAGATAGCGCGTGTAGTCGGCCGCGTACGGCGTCCAGCCGGCCGTGTACCCGAACGCGGCACCGACGGTCAGCAGGAAGCCGCCCAGCGAGAACCCACCGTCGGCCGCAGGCGTCGACACCTGCGACTTGCTGAAGATGATCACGGCGGCGATCACGAAGACCACCGCCAGAACCGGTGCGGCGATCCGTTCGAAACGCTGCACCAGGTTGTGACCGAAGAATGCGAAAGCAGTCTGCGCGACCACGATGATGACCAGTCCGAGCAACGGCGTGACACCGAACAACGTCGACAGGGCGAACGCGCCGCTGACGCTGTTGGTCGCGAACCAACCGACGCCGCACATGACCGCCATGAACGTCGCCGGCAGGACGTTGCCGCGATGACCGAACGAGAGGCGCCCCAACACCATCTGGGGCACGCCGTGCAGCGGCCCTTCGGCGGAGAGCAGGAAGTGGGCCGCGGCGCCGAGCAGGTTCCCGATCGCCATCGCGGCGACGGCCTGCCAGAACGACAGGCCGAAGTAGAGCACCGAGATCACGCCGACGAAGATCGTCGCGAACTCGAGGTTGGGCGCCGTCCAGGTCCAGAACAGGCCACGCGGATTGCCGTGACGCGCATCGAGTGGGATCGGCTCGTTGCCGCCGGGTTCGACGGCCAGAACCTTGTTGCCGTAGCCGGACTGCGGCGCGGTGGCCGTCGCGTCGGGATTGTCGGTGGGTGCGCCGATGGTCATGGCGCAACTCTGCTGCCCGATGAGGGGCGGGGCAACTTACGAAGTGTCCGTTGCGAGAGGGCGCATGCCGAACAGTTCGATCACCGGCGCGTCACGCGACTCCACGTCACGCGCCGGCATCGATCCTCGTCACGGTGGGGTGCCGAGCTCACCTGATGTCGATCTCACCGTCGAACACGAAGGGCGTCATCGCGGGCTGGCATCCCTTGAACGCCGATGTCGCCATGGGACCCATCACTCCCACGTGGTCGGGAGCACCCCGGACTCCCTTGCGCACGGTGATCTGGACGGCCGCGGCTCCGCGCGCCGCAGCGGGCAGTACCTCGGGTGTCGTCCCGGTGATCGGATAGACCAGCGACGCGGTCCCACCTTGGGTATAGATGCAGGTGATCGGGCCGCGGACGTGAATCGGCGTCGGGTTCCGACCGTCGAGCACGGTGGCCTCGTATCTGCCCATCGTCTGCCCGCCCGCGCCACGGGCTCCGATCGCCTCGATGTTCAGCACGTGGACGCCCGGCGCGATCTCCATGTCGCCGGAGATGCGCAGCGCCTGGACCCCGGTTGGGCCCATCGGCGCCGCCACCGCTGCCGGCGTGGACGCGAGCGCCGCTGCGCCGAGGACCGTCGCGGCCGCGAGGACCAGTCTCGTATGGACCTTCGAATGAGTCATCGTTCCTCCCGATGGAGTTGGTCACCCGACCCGGTTCGAGGCTATTCCGCGGAACCGACCGTGGCGAGCCACTCCTCTCAGCGAACCTTCAGCTTCGATCGACTGCCGCCAGCCGCTCCTGCAGATGTCGGCGTTCGGCGGGATCGACGGTGAGGGTGATCGCCTTGTCGAACGCGGCCGCCGCCTCCCCGCCGCGACCGAGCCGATCCAGCAGATGCGCGCGTGTCACCCACGCGGGCTGAAATCGTTCCGCGCCGACCACACCGTCGAGTCGGGCCAGCCCTGCTGCGGGTCCGTCGATCTCGGCGACGACCGCCGACACCGCGACCGCCCCACCCAGCGTCGGCGCCACCGCCTGCAGCGCCTCATGCAGTGGCCGCAGGGTGAGCCAGTCGGGTGCCCGCCCGGGTGGCCGGGCACAGTGCACCGCGCTGATGGCGGCCTCGAGCTGGAATCGGCCGACCTCGCCGAGGCGATGCGCGGATCGCAGGTGCTCGTGCGCGCGCGAGATGAGGTCGGGGTCCCACCGGGCCGGATCCTGCTCCGGCAGTGGGACGAATCGTCCGTGGCCGTCGGTGCGCGCCGGCAGCCGTGCACTCGACAACGCCATCACCGCGACGAGTCCATGTGCCTCGGCGCTGTCCGGCGCGACCTCCGTGAGCACCTCGCCGAGTCCCAGCAGCAGTGCGCGGTGTGCTCGATCGACCCGCGGCCACTCGATGCTGTACGCGGCGTAGATGGCTTCGAGGACGGGCGCGATGCGGGTCGGGAGTTCATCGACCCCGGGGATCGCGAACGGTAACTCGCGTTCCCGGATGCGTCGTTTCGCCCGGACCAGTCGGGCGGCCATCGTGCCGCCGGGGATCGCGAACGCATGTCCGATCTGTCCGGCCGTGTAGCCCAGCACCGTGTTGAGCATCAATGCGGCATGGACGGACCGGTTGATCTCCGGGTGTGCACACACGAGGAGCAGTTCGAGTCGGCGGTCCCGCAACGGCGGCACTGTTCCGTCGGGGGCGACGACGTCGTGCACCGCGTCGTCGAACGGCACCGACGTCCGCGCCGCGGCCGAACGCCACCGATCACGCTGCCGGTTGCGGGCCACGGTCAGCAGCCAGCCATCGGGATCGCGCGGCACCCCGTCGCCGGGCCAGCGGGTCAGTGCTCGTTCGAAGGCGTCGGCGAGGGCATCCTCGGCGCCTGCCAGGTCGTGTGTGGGGGCGGCCAGCACCGCGAGCAGGCGCCCGTACGACTCCCGCGCGGCGCGCTCGGCGAACGAGCGCGCCGGCGCGTGGGCCGGTCGCGGATCGCCGTCAATCGGACCAGACACCGTCGACGCACGACAGGACGGACCTGCGGACCTCGACCACCGCGTACTGCGTCGCGGGGAGCTTCTCCGCCCAGGCCATCGCCGCATCGTGATCCGCGACGTCGAGCACGAACACACCGGCGAGTGCCTCGCGGGTCTCCGCGAAGGGCCCCTCCTGTACGCGCAGATCGCCGTCGCGCCGGGTGACGGTCTGCGTTGCGGTCGGCGACGCGAGTATCTCCGCGGCCACCAGGACCCCGGCCGCCTGCAGCGCGTCGGTGTACGCGCGGATCGCGGCCTTCATCTCGTCGATGGCCTGTGCGGGGATCTCGCCGGGCGCCGGTTCGGCGTTGTTGATGAGCAATGCGTAGCGCATGATGACCTACCTCCTGTGAGTCGAGTGTGGACCCTGATCGGGTCCCGTATCAGGAGGACGATCGGGCGACCGTCAAATCGACACCTACCACCGGTAGTCGAGGAACTTGCCGTCGAAAGTGATCACGACGCGGTCGCCGTCGGGGTCGGCACGGCGGGCGAAGTCGACCTTGAAGTTGATCGCGCTCATGATGCCGTCACCGAACTCCTCGTGGATCAACTCCTTGAGTGCGGGGCCATAGACGGCGAGCGCCTCGTGGAAGCGATAGATCGTCGGGTCCGATGCGGAAGCGTCGTCGGCCACCCGGGTGGGTTGGCGCACGAGGCTCTCGATCACGCCGTCGCCGAGTCCGAGCACTTCGCACACGACGGTCGCCTTGTCCGCCGGGACCGGGTGCTGACCGAGCAGGGCCGACACCGTCCACACCAGCGGCGCGTCGATCCGCTCGGCGAGGTCGGACCACGACAGGCCCTGACGTATACGTGCGGCGATGATCAGTTCTGCGGCATCGGACTTCGGCATGATCGGTGCGGTCATCGGGTCTCCTCGTCGATGGGAACGGTCCACTCAACCTTGACCACATCGGGCAGAGGTGTCCACCGGAGCGGGCGTGGCACCGGGTCCGGGTGGCCCGATGCCGCGCAGTGAGGCAGTCGCTGCGTGTAGCGTTGCGAGCGTGACAGGCTCCACATCCCAACGGGCGCAGACGATGAAGCTGCAGAACGTCGCCAACCGAGTGGTTCGTGTCCTACTCGCCACGCCCGGACTCAATCGGGTTGTCGGCGGACGTCTGGTGACGCTCTACATCGTCGGCCGCAGATCCGGTCGCCACTACACCGTTCCGGTCGCCTACCAGCGTCAGGGCGAGAAGCTGTTGATCGGTACCCCGTTCGGGTGGGGGAAGAACCTCCGGACGGGCGAGCCCGTCGAGATCCGACTCCGCGGCGAGCGCACCACCGCCGACGTCGAGGCATTCACCGACGAGGCGAGCGTCGTCGCACATTACGCACACATCTGCCGCGAGAATGCGCAGTTCGCGAAGTTCAACCAGATCGGGGTGGGGTCCGATGGAACGCCCGATGCGGCCGACCTGCACGCTGCCTGGGAGGCGGGCGCACGCTCGTTTCTCCTGACGCCGCGCTGACCGCCGCAACCGAACCGACGTCATGGCGACCACTCACCCGGCGGGGGTGCCGAGCATGTCACGCCGGGTCTGCGCGATCATCGGGCTGGTCTGCGTCGGTGTCCTGGGACTCGCCGTGGCGGCGTTCCTGATCCGCGGCGGCGTCCACATCCTCATCGGGCTGGCGGGTTTCGCCGTCTCGGTCGCCGGCGCCTGGTGGGTGGTCACCGAACGCGGACCACGCCGCATCACCGGCGCGATCGCCCTGATCCTGGGGCTGGTCCTGATCGCGGTCGCGCTCGCCCAGGTGCTCTCCGGCACCGAGGCGATCATCATCCGACTGCTGGTCGCCATGGCGGTGCTCGCGGTCGCGACCGGCTGCACGCGGTACGCGCTGATCCCTGACCTCCATGCGCTGGATCAGACGCGCGAGGGTCGACCACCGAGCCGGCCGGTGCTGATCTGCAACCCGAAATCCGGCGACGGGAAAGTCGAGCGGTTCGGGATCATCTCGGCCGCAGCCGAACTGGGCGTCGAGACCATCGTGCTCGGGCCCGATGACGACCTCGAGCAACTCGCTCGCGACGCCGTCGCGCGCGGAGCCGACTGCCTCGGGATGGCCGGTGGGGACGGTTCCCAGGCCCTCGTCGCCTCGATCGCGATCGAACACGACGTGCCGTTCGTGTGTGTGAGTGCGGGCACGCGCAACCATTTCGCGCTGGACCTCGGGCTCGATCGCGACGATCCGCGCCGCACGCTGACCGCGTTCCGCGATGCCGTCGAGCGGCGAGTGGACTATGCGACCGTCAACGGCCGACTCTTCGTGAACAACGTCTCGCTCGGGGTGTACGCGACGATCGTCCAGCAGGATTCCTACCGCGCCGAGAAGGCCCAGACGGCCGCCGCGATGCTGCCGGATCTCCTGGGGCCCATGGCGGAACCGTTCGACCTCCAGTTCACGACACCCGCAGGCGATGCGGTCGACGGGTCCTTCATGATCCTGGTGTCCAACAACCCGTATGCGGCCACGGCGTCGCCGGACGCAGGTATCCGTCGTCGGATGGACACCGGCACGCTCGGCGTGATCGCGGTGTCCACCTCGACCGGCGCCGAGGCGGCACAGCTGATGGCCCTGTCGGCGCTCGGGCTGCGCAAGGCGAGTCCCTTCTGGCACGAGTTCACCGCCGTCGAGTTCGAGATCAGGTCACGCAGCGGTCGTGCGTTCGCCGGTGTCGACGGCGAGGCGCTCGACCTGCCGACGCCCATGCGGTTCCGCAGCCACCCTGCCGGACTGCGACTGTTGGTGCCCGCGGACAACGAGGCCGTCGCGGCGCGGCGGCGGGCCCGCGACGTCAGTCTGCGCGCACTCGTCGACGTCGCCACGGGGCGCACACCGCAGCTCTGACGCTGACCACTTCCGCGGAAACCTCACCTTCCGGCCGGGATCGGACGACGATGTCCCTCGTGGCAGATTGGGACGGCACCCGGTACGGAGTGGTCAGCGACTTGCAGCGGACGATGGCGGCCGAGTCGCTGGCGCTGTTGCGTCTCGACGGCACCGAGCAGGTCCTCGACGTCGGGTGCGGGGACGGCTACGTCACCGCACAGATCGCCGATCAACTGCCGCATGGCGCGATCGTCGGAATCGACCCGAGCCCCCGCATGATCGAGGCGGCGCGGCAACGAGCCACCGCCGCGACGTTCGAGATCGGCGATGTCGTGACCCTCGACGTCACCGACGCCGTGGACGTGGTCACCTCGTTCAACGCGCTGCACTGGGTGCACGATCAGGCCACCGCCTACCGCAACATCGCGTCGGCGTTGCGGCCCGGGGGCCGCGCGCTCGTCGTCTTCGTCTGCGAGGGGCCGCGGCGCAGCGTCGAGCAGGTCGCCATGGACGTGACCCGCGACGATCGTTGGGCCGATGCGTTCGGCGACTTCGCCGCACCGTTCGTCCATCCGGACCCCGACACGTTCGACACCCTCGTCGTCGACGCCGGCTTCGAGATCGCCGAACGGACAGTGGTCGACAAGACCTGGGACTTCGGGTCCCGTGACGCCTTCGCACAATGGTGCACAGTCGGTTTCGGCGACTGGACCGGCCACCTGCCCGACGCTGCGGCGCACGACTTCGTCGAGGCCGTCGTCGACCGATACACCGAGATCGTCGGTCGGGTGGGTGTGTTCGCCTTCTATCAGTTGCGCGCGGAGCTCACCCGGCCACGGTGATCGGCCCGGCGGGTTAGTCTGTGCCCGTGGACGTACTCCGTAGCGTCGTTGTGCTGGTACACATCTCCGCGTTCGCGATCACCTTCGGCGCCTGGGCCGCCGAGGCGGCCGCACGCCGATTCCGTTTCACCCGTCTGATGGACTACGGCCTGCTGCTCTCACTGGTGACCGGTGTCGTGCTGGCCGCACCGCGGCCGGCCGGAATCGACCTGAACTACGCCAAGATCGGCGTCAAGCTCGTGATCCTGGTGCTCCTCGGTGGCGTGCTGGGCATGGGCAGTGCCCGCCAGCGCCGCACCGGCGAGCCGGTGCCACAACCGATGTTCGTCTCCGCGGGGGCGCTCTCCCTGGCCGCGGCGGGCGTAGCCGTCATCTGGTGATCGGCCGTCATCTGGTGATCGAGCGGGGCGGTGTCACGCTGTCCGACTCGCCAACTCCCAGAGGGCGTCGACCGTCTGCTCGGCCTGGCGAAGACTCTCCGCGGCCAGCGGCTTGAGCTCGGCCATCGCCGGATTGCGGTCGGCCAGCGTGAGTTCGGCGGTGATGAACCGGGGCACGAGCCCGACCATGGCGAGTCCGTGCGGCAACCACGCCTCGGCGTGGTCCCAACCTTCGCGCGGAGTACCCGGTCCGTAGCCGCCTCCGCGACTGGCCAGCACGATGAATTCGGTGTCGGCGAGCAGACCCTCTTGCGTCTCCATGTTCACCGACACTCCCGGCACGATCAGGTGATCGACCCACGACTTCACCGTCGACGGGGCACCGAAGTTGTACAGGGGCAGCCCGAGAACCACCGTGTCCGCGCGCCGGACCTCCTCGACGAGTTCGACACTCAACGCCCAGGACGCGGCCTGCTCGGCGGTGTGCTGTTCGGGTGGCAGTGCCCGCGCCGGGCCGGTCACCGCATCCAGGTGCGGGATGGTCGCCACGGCGAGGTCGCGATAGGAGACCGTCCCACCGGGGTGCGCCTCACGCCACTTGACCACCGCGCGGGCGGTGAGTCGGCGGCTCACCGACTCGTCGCCCTGGATGGAGGAGTCGATGTGCAGGAGATGACTCATTGGTACGCCTTCCATAGATGATTTGTCTAACACAAACTATCTATACCACGGCATGTGCCTGACGGCGGGTCCCGAGGGCGATATCCTGCACATGTGACCGAAATCCCAGCACCGCCCTCCCTCGAGCGTCGTGCCGGGCCGCTGCTCGAACACCTCGCGCGACGCATGCGCACCGAGAGCGAATCCACCATCGAGACCTTCGGGTTGCGGCCGCGCCACGTGATCGCACTGACCCTCCTGCGCGACTTCGGTGAACGCTCCCAATCCGATCTCGCCGAGGCGCTGCGGATCGATCCGACAAATCTCGTCGGTCTGCTCAACGACCTGGAGGTCGGCAGTCTCGTCGAGCGTCGACGGTCGACTCGGGACCGCAGGCGACACACCGTCGCCATCACCCCGACCGGCGACGCCCGGCTCGCGGAGATCGACGACGTCCTGGCCGCCGTCGAGCAGCGCGTGCTGTCGGCGTTGAGCGAATCCGAGCAGTCGACGCTCTACTCACTGCTCCGGCGGGCGACCGCGGACGGGGTGGACTGCTCCGGCGCCGTCGAGCACAGCACGGCGACATGCCTGGCCGACGACCCGGATTCCGAGCAGTGACCGTCGGCCCATAAACCGCTCGACCTGCGAATTCGCCACCAGCCCCGGATGATTCGGGATTTTCGGACATTTCTCGCGAATGCCCGCGTCTGTCGGACCGGCGTGATCGGGTACACATCCCGACGTCTAGATTGGGCCGCTGACGGCAGACAAATTCTGAGGGAGTCGGTGTGGTGACGAACGACGACGTCGAGGTCCGGACGTCCACGGATCGCGACGAGGGCTACCAACGGGGACTGACGACCCGGACGATCCAGATGATCGCGATCGGTGGTGCCATCGGCACCGGGCTCTTCTACGGCTCGGGCGGTGCGATCGAGAAGGCGGGCCCAGCGCTGATCCTCGCCTATGCACTGGCCGGCCTGGCGATCTTCATCGTGATGCGCGCGCTGGGCGAACTGCTCATCTATCGGCCGATCTCGGGCGGTATCAGCGAGTACGCCGACGAGTTCCTCGGCCGGTTCGCCGGATTCACCCAGGGGTGGACCTACTGGGCGGTGTGGACCACGACCTGCATGGCCGAGATCACCGTGGCCGGCACGTACGTCAACTACTGGTGGCCGTCGATCCCCGTCTGGGTGACCGCGCTCGTCGCGCTGGTGGTGCTCTTCGGGGCGAACCTGATCTCGGTCGGCATGTTCGGTCGTGCGGAGTTCTGGTTCTCGGCGATCAAGGTCACCGCGATCCTCGGCATGATCATCGTCGGTATCGGTGTCCTGCTGCCCATCTCGGGCCTGGGACCCGACACCGGGCCGTCGGTGACGAATCTGTGGAACGACGGCGGCTTCTTCGCGACGGGATTCACCAACGCGCTGTTGAGTCTGCAGATCGTGATGTTCGCCTACGTCGGTGTGGAACTCGTCGGCGTCACCGCGGGCGAGGCGCAGAACCCGCGGGTGACGCTGCGCAAGGCCATCAATTCGGTGCCGTTTCGCATCGGTGTCTTCTACGTGGGATCGCTCGTCGTCATCCTGTCGGTGCGGAGCTGGCGCGACTTCCACGCCGGCCAGAGTCCGTTCGTAGCGGTGTTCTCCTACATCGGCATCCCCGGCGCGGCCGGCATCGTCAACTTCGTGCTGCTCACCGCAGCACTGTCGTCGTGCAACTCGGGCATCTACTCGACGGGGCGGATGGTGCGTTCACTCGCGCAGCGCGGTGACGCACCGGCACCGCTCGCGCGGTTGTCCGGGCGCAGGGTCCCCGTCGGGGGATCGTGCTCAGTGCCGCGGTGATGGTGGTGGGGGTGATCGTGAACGTCATCGATCCCGACCACGCGTTCTCCTACATCACCTCGGTGTCGACGGTCGGCATCATCGTGATCTGGGGAACGATCCTGGTGTGCCACATGGCCTACCGCAAGAAGGTGGCGAGCGGCGCCCTGCCGGCGTCGGACTATCGGGTGCCCGGCGCACCGGTCACCACGTGGGCGGCGCTCGCGTTCCTCGTGCTGGTGTTGATCCTGCTGTTCTTCGATGCGGACGGTCGGGTGGCGCTCGTCGTCGGCGCGGTCTGGTTCGCCGCCGTGGGCATCGGTTACGTCGCGTCCTCGCGCCGCAGGTCGCCGGTGGGCACTCGCTGATCACGCTCGGGTGGGTCGGTCGACACCGGCCGACCCATCCGGTCGGCGCCCCAACTGCGTTCGATGTAGCCGATGACCCGTGCTACATCCTCGGCCGGAACATCGCCGGTCGCACCGTCTTCGAGTGGGTCCGCGTGAAAGATGTAGAGCCGTGAGGCGAATTGCTCGAATGGCAACGACCCCTCCCCCGGGCGCTCGCCATTGCCGGCCGTCCCGACCACCACGTCGTCACCCCAGTCCTGACCGCTGTCGTTGTTGGGGTTGAAGAAGTACACGCGGATGTCGCCGTTCGGGTCCGATGCGACCCGCAGGATCGTGATCGCATGCCAGCCGACGTAGCGTGCCGCGCTGTCGGTGAACGCGATCCCGGCGGGCTGCGGGTGAATGAGCGGCTGGTTGCCGTTGTAGCCGGGGTGATACGCCGCATAGAACTGTCGGATGAAGTCGTCGAGGTCGACGAGATCGCCGGTCTCCACGTCGACGTTGATCCGGAAGCCGCGTGCCGACCACCACCCGTGGAACTCGGGGTTCACCCAACGATGGGGGTCGCCGGGACGATCGGCGCACCGTCGGACCATCTCGGCATAGATCCGGTCGAGATGCGGAACCACCAGGAGCGAAACAGGATCCAGGTCGATCGGGTCCGCCGTCGCGACGCCGCCGACACTCTCCACCGACGACACGGGCTGACCTTCGAAATGAGCGACGACCTCGTCGTCGCGCGCCGCCCACGCCACCACCTGCAGCAGGTAGTCGGGATCGTTGTACGCCCACATCGACAACGCGCGGGCCGACTGGCATGTGGGATTGTCGCCCTGCCCGACGCCCAGCGGTTGGCCGAGCATCGAGAGCAGACCCCCGAGGAGCAATGACTCGGGATCGATCGCCGGGCCGAACGCCGACCGCAGTCGCTCGGTCACCGACGGCGACAGTCTCAGCGCCAGTTGGCGCCAGAGCGACGGGACCACGGGCGGCTGGTGCAGGATGCCGCGATCGAGCAACAAGGCCAGCCCGTAGAGGCACTGCGCGTTCTGCGGATGCACGGTTCGGGTGATCAGCTCCTGCACCAGGTCGGTGTAGCGGAGCAGGCAGTTGCGCCCCACCTCCGACAGCCCGAGCGCCTCCGGGAGCAGAAAGACGTTGTCGGTCACCAGGAACCGCGCCAGCGCCGCATGGTAGGAGGAGACCAGGCCGGTGTCGTGCATGGCCCGGGCGAATCCGCGGGCCTCGAATTCGAGCCCCTCGGCGTCCATCGCCGACAGCCGAGACAGATAGACGTCGATGCCCGGATCCTCGCGACAGGCCTCGGTGGGGCCGAAGAGCGCGGTGGTCAGCCGATCGAGTCCCTGCGCCGATGTGCCGAGGTCCACATCCGGATCACTGCGGTGCACCGCCATGCGGGTGACCATCGCCTTCACGTGATCGACCTGGATCGGCCGCTGGCGGAGTATCCGCCAGATCTCCTCGACGAGTTCGTCGAGCACGCCGTCGTAGCCGATCTGATCGACGACGTACCCGAAGACGGCGCGGGTGATCTTGGCGGCACTACCCTGCCGGACGCGTTCGGACTCCGACGGTGGCGCCAGCAGCAGATCGAGGTTCATCGCAAGGATCTGCGACAGGAAACGTCGGGCATCGTCGGCCGTCATGTCCGGGTGAACATAGTCGCCCATGGCGATCGCGACCATCCGCAGTTCGCTCGTCGACTCCAGGATCACCGTGTCGGTGTGCTCACTGCGCAGGCTCGGGCCCACCAGGGCCGGGACCAGGATGTCCGGCTGATTCCAGTCGGACCCGGCGAAGACGCCGGCGCTCTCCAGCGTGGCAGCACGTTCCCGCACCGCCGCACAGCCGCCCTCCTGTGTCAGCACCCGACGTAGTGCGTCGAGCACCCGACGCAGTTTGCCGACCTTGGCGAAGTCGGGCGCCCCGAGCATCGCCGACGTGGCATGGTCGAGTTGCTCGATCCGCGAGGCCAGGGCCCGACCGACGGCGACGTCATCGCGTGCAGATGTCATACGTAGAAGTCGAGTTCTTCCTGCTTCTTCAGCAGATCCCGCATGCGGTAGGGGTCCTCGCCGAAGAAGTAGAGCAGGCCCCAATGTGTCCCGAAGGCCGTGCGTTTGGTGACGGTCTCCTCCAGTGGTGCGGCGAGATCGTTGGTCTCGTAGTAGTCGTCGTCCGCGGTCACGTCGGGGATCTCCAGGTTGGAGACCACGCGCCGGCGGGGATACACGCCGAAACATCCGGCCACACCGCTGGCATCCACCACCTCACGCGGGAAGAACGCGTCGATCTCCTCCTCCGTGGTCTTCGGATCGAAGGACAGCACCAACGCCTGGTAGGCATTGAAACCGTATGCGCGCTCCAGCAACTCGAACACCTTGAAGCCCGGCGGACGGTAGGCGACCTCGCCGAAGTACATCTCGCCGTCGTTGGTCACGAAGTACTCCGGATGCACGAACCCGAAGTCGATGTCGAAGGTCTTGATCAACTTCTCGATCTGCGCGGTGATCGCCGGACGGTACTTCTCCAGCTCCGGGGTGGCCGGCACGAACACCGAATATCCCAGCGTCACATACTCGGAGATGTTCAGGAACTTGATCTTGCCGTTGTGGATCCATGCCTCCACCGCGAACTCCCAGCCGTCCAGATGGGATTCCATCAGGACCGGGAACTCTTCCTCGGGGATCGTGTCGACCTCGTCTGGCGTCCGGATGACACGGTGTCCGAGGCAACCGGCCTTGTCGAATGCCTTCAGGTGAATCGGGTCGTTCGGGTCGCCGTCGAGCTTGAGCAGGGTCTGGTTCACCCTGCGCAGGAAGCGGACCACGTCCTCGCGGTCGTGGGCCTCTTCGAAGATGCCGACGCGGATGCCGCCGAGCTGGGCACGACGCTTCATCAGTGCCTTGTCACGCAGCAACATCGCCTGTCCGAACAGCCGCGGCTTGTTCATCAGGACGGAATTGATCGCCCCGGCCCACTCGACGGTTTCCTCGAACAGCGGGATCGCGACGTCGACGCCCATGTCCTGCAGCGTCTCGGCGATCTCCAGCGAACGGTCGTTGAGTCGTTCGAAGTTCCACGACACATAGGGAATGTCGTGTTCAGCGCAATATTCTTGCGCCCAATCGGGCGCCACCACCACAAATCTGCGGTCGAATCCATCGAGGGCCTCGATGGCCCCGAGACTCCAACCGAGCAGTGCCACAAACCCTTTGTCCGGGTTCTTCGCTGTTTTCGCGGGCTTGGTCATGCATGTCCTCTCGCTCTGATCGTGCGCGATTCATGCTTGCTTTTCCTCTGACCAACCTACAGAGGTGCCCGACTGCCGCTCGGGGCGGTTCGACGGTGCGGCGATGACGGGCCCCGAACCCGCAGGTGGAATCGTCGATATGTCGCTGGAATGCCCCCTCGCTGGCTAACCTTGTGCACGCATCGTCGAGAGCCGACCCCGGAGGTGGAAGAGCCATGGGACATTCCCGTGTCCGAGCCCGCGCTGCAGGCCCGGGGCGTCGTCGATGAGCCTCGTCGCCGGGCACGGACCGCTGAGCGGGAATCCCGCAGGCTGGTTCTCCGGCCCCGTGCCGACGGATCTGGTGTTCGTCGAGCCCCATCCGCGGCGCATCAGGGCGGTGCGCGACGGGCGGACCGTGCTCGACACGGAGCGAGCGCTCATGGTGCACCGGCCGGGCCAGTTCCTCAGCTACGCCTTTCCGCTCGATGAGGTGGGCGACCTCCCCACCGAGCCCGAGCCGGAGGCGCCGGGTTACGTGCACGTGCCCTGGGCCGCCGTCGACGAGTGGTACGAGGAGGGCCGCAAGCTGGTCTGGTACCCGCCGAACCCGTACCACCGCGTCGACTGCCGGCCGACGGACCGAGGTCTGCGGGTCGACGTCGCCGGCGTGACTTTGGTGGACACCACCGACACGGTCATCGTGTTCGAAACAGCGCTGGCTCCGGTCCTGTACGTGGCGCCCACCCATGTGCGCACGGATCTGCTTCGTCGTGGGGACCTGACGACGTACTGCAACTACAAGGGCACGGCCACGTATTGGACCGCGGTCATCGGCGACGTCGTGGTCGAGGACGTCGCCTGGAGCTACGAGGAGGTTCTGCCGGAGAGCACCGTCATCGGAGGACATCTCAGCTTCGATCCGGCGAAGGCCGATGTTCTCGCGGAGCTGCCCGCGGCGACCCGGGGAGCCGCCGACTGCGGCTGCCAGGTCTAGCGGCTGCCAGGTCTGGCTGCTGCGAGGTCTGGCGGCTGCGAGGTCTGGCGGTCGCGAGGTCTGGCGGTCGCGCTACAGTCGCGCGTTCGAGTCGACTGCCGAGTCCGTGGTGCGCAACGGGCGGATGAGTCCGTCCTGGACGAACGACGCCAGCAACGCGCCATCCTGGGTGTGCACGGTGCCGCGCACGTAGGACATCCCGGCACCGACCTGTGTGCTCTCGTGGGAGTAGAGAATCCAGCCGTCCCAGCGGACCGGTTCGTGGAAGCTGATCGCGATGGTCATCGGCGCGGTCGAGACGGTCAGATGTGCTTGGCTGGTACCGATCCCGGCATGGGCTCGCATGGTGGTCGAGATGCCGAGGTGGCCGGTGAAGTGTGCCAGGAGAGCCTTGGCCAAATCCGCGCGTCGCGGGACCGGGTCGTAGGCCAGCCACGCGTAGAGCTCGGGTGGTCCCACCTCGTCGGGACTGTTGACGTGCTCGACGTCCACCAGTCGTACGTCGCGGCCGGGCAACGGCATCCGCGCGACGAAGGCCTCGTCGGGGCCGGCGACCGCGGGACGTGGCAGGTGGTGGGCGATCAGGTCGGCGGTCGGCACGTCGGCGAGCACGGTCACCGTGGCGCACCGCTTCCCGTTCTGTACCGCCGCGACGACCGCGGTGGCAACGGAACGACCTTCGTGCACGACGTCGACGTCGAACTCCACCGGCGGCCCGACCATGACCGCACGCGCGAACACCGCCTGCGCCGATCGGATCGACTTGTCCGGAAACCGTTTTGCGGCCGCCACGATCGCCTGGGCGAGCACCTGCGTGCCCTCCACGATGACGCGGCCCTCCTCGCCCTCGATACCCGTCATGCCGGTGAAACGGTCGGGTCCACCGGGCTCGACGTCGAACACGTCGAGCAGTACCGCGAGGGACCAGGCGGTCGCGTCCTGCGTCATGCCGGATCGTTCTCCCATCCGAGTGTCGACACTCACATCGTGGCCATCGAGAAGGCTACCGCCGCTGCGACGTCCCCAGGCGCCGTTGTGCGCCTACCGATCCCATCGGAACTCCGCGGACTCGCTCAGCCGCCCGATCTCCGCCGTCAACGCGGCGCGTAGGGGTCCGTGCCGCGGCGCCAGGGCGTGGTCGGGATGGGTCCGGTGATCCTGCGGATAGAGCCACACGGGCATGCCCACGCGCTCGGCGGGCTCCCACCCGTATCGCGGCCAGATATGTGCGTGCAGGAACGCGTGGGTGTTCCCGAGGATCTCGACGTTGGTCCGGCGATACATCGGGTCCCGTGCCGCGCACACGTTCTCCACCGCGGTGGCGAGCAGATCCACGTCGGCCAGGAAGCGGAGGCGGCTCCGACGATCGAGGTCGGACAGACGGTCCGCGTGCGGAACCCTGCTGAGCGCCAGCGAATAGCCGGGAAGGAACTGCGTGTCACCGATGACGGCGAAGACGGTGTCCAGTTCGGCGAGCACCGTCGGATTGCGGCCCTGCGCCGCGGATCGGACGCGGTCCGCTCGCCAGTCCGCCACGTCGCCGGTTCACTCCCGATTCACCGCGACCGCGGCACTGATCAGGCCGGTGAAGGCGTCCGCATCCAGGGAGTCACCCTCCTTCACATCGATCGCGCGCCGGGTCCCCGCGTCCAGACTGGCGTTGAACAGTGTCGCGGGATCGGGAAGCGAGGCGCCCTTCGCGAAGGTGACCTTGATCTTGTCCTTGTAGGTCTCCACCGTGCAGACCAGGCCGTCCAGCGAGAACGTCGGCACACCATCGGGATTGGACGGCTTGCGCCACTTGACTTCCTCGATGATGCCCGGCTCGGCCGCCATGATCAGTGACCGCACCTCGGAGACCCTGGCTGCCCGCCAATCGTTGCTCATGGGATCACCGTAGTCGCGACGGCCGGGGTCGAGGTCACCGATTCACAGAGCCGGCGAGATCGAATCCCACATCCGGGGCAGGTCCTTCGCCCAGTAGTACCAGTGGTGGGTCCCGACGACCTGCAGGGCGTCGGTGAACGGTAGCCCGGCATTGTGCAGATCCTCGGCGAACCGCTGCGAGCAGGTGCTGGTGGCGATCTCGAATGTCGCCGACGCGGCGAGGACGACCTGGTAGAGACCCTCTTCGGGCGTCACCTGGCGTTTCATGTCCGCGGGTCCGAGGCGACCCGCTCCCGAGTAGAGATACAGCTTCTTGCCGCGGAAACGGTCGAGGTGCAGCGCCGGATCGTGGTCGCGCCAGCCGGCGGAACCGACGGGTCCCCACATGTTCCCGGCGTCCGCGCCGGCGCGGGCGAGGGTCGCCCGCACGTACGCCTCGCCTTCCGGCGACGACACCGGCGGACACCCGCTGAGCGAGGCCACCGCCTTGTACAGGGTGGGGGCCTGCGAGGCGATCGTGAATGCCGCCTGCCCACCCATCGACACCCCGGCGATCGCCCGAGACCCCGTCGAGTCGAACCGGTCGTCGATGAGGGGCGGCAGTTCCTTGGTCAGGAAGGTCTCCCACATCGGCTTGCCCACGACCGGGTCGCGCCGCTCCCAGTCCGCGTAGAAGGTCCCATAGGCCCCGGTGGGGAGCACGACGTTCACGTCCTTGTCGGCGAAGTACCGCTCGGCGTTGCCCGCTTCGAGCCAACCGCTGTCCTCACCGCGGGCACCGGCACCGTCGAGCAGGTAGAGCGTCGGCCGGGGACCGGTCGTGTGACGGGGCGTGAGCACGAACACCTTGATGTTCTTGTTCATCGCCGCCGAGTGCACCCACACGCCGGCTCGGGTGGCGGTCTCCTGCACAAACGACGTGATGTATGCGCCCTGAGGTGCGGCTTCCGCGGTCGCGGCGGCCGTGGCCACACACAATGTCGTCAGGCACATGACCGTCGCCACGCGCCACATTGATCGAAACACTCTCGTCCCCCGTATCCGCGCCGCGCGCGAATCGATTACCTCCACGCTGCGCGCAGATGTGTGCCCCCGGGATGAATGGTCGAGAGGTCAGACACCGAGGCGAGCCACCCACCGTTGAAGTGGTGAGCCTAACCGCCCGATGTGCCGTTGTCAGCGCTTCGCGGATACTTCCGGGGTCGCAGTCAGGCCGGCTCGCGCATCACCCCGACGTGGCGCACGGCGCCGGACAGACCAGGCAGCTCTTTCGGGGACGACCAGGTGCGCAATCCGTTCCTGCTGTCCGAGTACAGCTGCTTTCCCCGGGTATAGGCGTCGAGGTACATCCGCCACGCGCCGTTGGGCAGCTGCACCACGGCGGGCCCCTCGACGTAGGTGCCCCAATTTCCGGGAGGGACGAAGCGATAGGGCCCGATCAGCGACGACGCGACCGCATGCTGGATGAACTTCTTCGTCTCGTTCTTGGTGAACGCGTGGTAGGTCGCGCCGACCTTGACCACGGTGGTGTCGATGTGGTCGGCGCCGATCCCGGCGAGCGGAACCGGCGGGCTCCACAACCGGAGCGATGGCTCGAGCGCCGTCATCAGGTAGGGCACGAAGCCACCACCGGTCGACATCGACAGGATGACGTTGACCCGTCCACCCTCGACGAACCATTCGGGTGCCCAGGCCTTGGTGGTGAACGGCGACAGCGACGGACCGTCGCTGGACCCGGCCGACCCGGACGAGCCCGGCCCGCTCGACGAGCCGAGCCCCTTGCCGTCGCCGGTGCCCGGCAGGAAGGCGCAGCAGAACGGCACCGGGTAGTTGTGGAGGAACGTCCAGTTGATGCGGTCCCGGCTGCGTGCGAAGCCGATGTTCGCGCCGTCGACTGTCGTGTAGGTGATGTAGTACCAGCCATCGCTGTTCCGGAAGATGCTGGCGTCGCGCACACGACCCGATGGAGGTCGGTACGCCGACCTCCGGAGTAGTTCGAATTGCGTTCCGTTCCCCGACTCGTAGACATCCATGTCGCGATCGCTGGCGCTGCTGAACGCCACCATCGTGTAGCGCCACCCGGACGGTGCGGCGCTGCTGCCGGCCGGAACCGAGACGAGTAATCCGGCGACGACGAGCAACACCACCGTGACGGCGGAGAACGTGGTTCGCTTGGTTGGGGTCACCGGTGCAGTATCCGTGCCGGTGGGCACACTCTGCACAACTTTGGCCGCAGGCGGGCGAAATCGTGACTGGCGACCGGGGGTTCACCCGATGCCGTCGGCGATGCTGCTCACTGCTCCGTGACGTGACCGCCCTCGACGTGCCAGCCCCGGTCGAGGCGCACGTTCGACAGCATTCGCCGGTCGTGGGTGACCAGCAGGACAGCGCCATCGTAGGTGTCCAACGCGGACTCGAGTTGCTCGATGGCGGCGAGGTCGAGATGGTTGGTGGGTTCGTCGAGCACCAGGACGTTGGTGCCCCGCGCCTGCAGGAGGGCCAGCGCGGCCCGGGTGCGCTCCCCGGGGGACAGATCGGCGACGGCACGGTCGACGTGGTCGGCACGGAGACCGAACTTTGCGAGAAGCGTTCGCACCTCGGCGGTCGTGAAGTCCGGTACGAGCTCCTCGAAGCGCTCCGCGAGTGGCTGCGATCCCGCGAATTCGGCACGCGTCTGGTCTATTTCGCCGATCGCGACATTGGCACCCAACTGTGCGGTCCCGGCGTCGGGGGTCACCCGGCCGAGGAGTAACCGCAACAGTGTCGACTTCCCGGCACCGTTGGGGCCGGTGATACCGATCCGCTCCCCCGCGTTCACCTGGAGCGAGACCGGCCCGAGTGCGAAATCCCCCAGCCGCACGACGGCATCGTTCAGGGTCGCGACCACCGAACTCGAGCGCGGCGCGGTCCCGATGGTGAACTCCAGCGTCCACTCCTTGCGGGGTTCGACGACCTCGTCGAGCCGCGCGATCCGACTCTCCATCTGGCGGACCTTCTGCGCCTGCTTCTCACTGGACTCGGTCGCCGCGCGCCGCCGGATCTTGTCGTTGTCCGGAGCCTTGCGCATCGCGTTGCGCACCCCTTGGCTCGACCACTCACGCTGGGTTCGCGCACGGGCGACCAGATCGGCCTTCTTCTCGGCGAACTCCTCGTACTCCGCTCGCCGGTGCCGACGTGCGACCTCACGCTCGTGCAGGTAACTCTCGTAGCCACCCCCGAACAGGGTGTTGGTGTGTTGCGCGAGATCGAGTTCGAGAACCCCGGTGACGCTGCGGGACAAGAACTCCCGGTCGTGACTCACCAGCACCACACCGCCCCGCATACCGTCGACGACCCCCTCCAGCCGAGCGAGCCCGTCGAGGTCGAGGTCGTTGGTCGGCTCGTCGAGCAGCACCACGTCGAACCGCGAGCACAGCAGCGCCGCCAACCCCACCCGTGCGGCCTGCCCGCCGGAGAGGTCGGTCATCAGCGCCGATTCCGGCGCCACGGCGTCGCCGGCCAGGCCCAGTTCCGCGAGGACCTCGGGCAGACGTTCGTCGAGGTCGGCGGCACCGGTCACCAGCCAGTGGTCGAGCGCGGCGGCGTAGACCTCGGCCGGATCCTCGGCTCCGGACGCGGACGACGGGTCGGCGAGGGCGGTCGCGGCCGCATCCATGGCCTGCGTCGCCGCGGAACAGCCGGTTCGGCGGGCGACGTACTGCCCGACGGTCTCGCCGGGGACCCGGGCGTGCTCCTGTGGCAACCAGCCGACGAAGGCGTCGGCCGGGGCGCGTGTCACCCTGCCGTCGAGCGGCGCGAGGTCACCCGCGAGTACCCGCAGCAGTGTGGTCTTGCCCGACCCGTTGGCCCCGACGACGCCGATCACGTCGCCCGGCGCCACGGTGAGGTCGAGATGATCGAAGAGGACGCGGTGCGCGTACCCGCCGGCGATGTCCTTGGCGACGAGTGTTGCGGTCATGAGGAGATGATCGCACCTCGATCGGAGGCACATCATCGTCAGGCGTCAGCTGTGGTACTTGGTCAGCAGCCGTTCGGGGATATGGCAGGAGTCCTCAGGGAAACGTGCGAGCCGATGCTGATGTTCTTCCGCACTACGGACGTAGTTGGCGAGCGGCAGCACCTCGACAGCCACGCGATCGGAGTCATCTCTCGCGGCGATGAACTCGCGCGCCTGCTCGAGGTGTGTCAGCCGCTGGGAATACACGCCGGTGCGGTACTTCTCGCCGGTATCCGGCCCCTGTCTGTTCACGCTGTAGGGGTCGATGATCTCGAAGAAGTACTCCATCAGTTGCGTGACGCTCACGACGGTCGGATCGAATCGGGTCCACACGCACTCCGCATACCCGTCGTACTCACTGTCGACGGACTGACTGGTGCCGTTGGCCCGGCCGGCCTCCGTGAACGTCACCCCTGGCAACGTCGCGATGAATGCCTGCACGCCCCAGAGGCAGCCGCCCGCGAAATACACATCCTCGGTCTCGTGCTCCAGATCCACGTGGGCGATGGTACGGGCCACGCGGGAAGGGGCAAGCGCCCGATCAGACGTTGAAGCGGAACTCCACGACGTCGCCGTCCTGCATGACGTAGTCCTTGCCCTCCATGCGCACCTTGCCCGCGGCCTTGGCCGCGGCCATCGTGCCGGCGGCGTCGAGGTCGTCGAAGGAGACGATCTCGGCCTTGATGAAGCCCTTCTCGAAGTCGGTGTGGATCACACCCGCGGCCTTGGGGGCGGTGTCGCCGCGATGAATGGTCCAGGCGCGCGACTCCTTGGGGCCGGCCGTCAGGTAGGTCTGCAGCCCGAGGGTGTGGAAACCGGCGCGGGCGAGCGACCGCAAGCCGGGTTCGGTCTGGCCGATGGAGTCGAGGAGTTCCTGGGCGTCCTCCTCGTCGAGTTCGAGGAGTTCACTCTCGACCTTCGCGTCGAGGAAGACCGCGTCGGCAGGAGCGATGGTGTCGCGCAGTTCCTGTTTGCGCGCGTCGTCGGTGAGTACCGACTCATCGGAGTTGAAGACATAGAGGAACGGCTTGGCCGTCATCAGATGGAGTTCGCGAACCGCCGACAGGTCGAACGAATCCTTCTGGGAGAACAGCGTCTTGCCCTCGTTGAGGAGCTCCTGCGCTTTCTGCGTGGCCGCGACGGTCTCGGCGAGATCCTTGTTCTTGCGGGCGTCCTTCTCCAGGCGCGGCAGGGCCTTCTCGATGGTCTGCAGGTCGGCCAGGATCAGCTCGGTCTCGATGACGCCGATGTCGGAGAGCGGATCCACGCGACCGTCGACGTGCACGACATCGTCGTCGGCGAATACCCGCACGACCTGACAGATGGCGTCGGCCTCACGAATGTTGGCGAGGAACTGGTTACCCATCCCCTCCCCCTCCGACGCGCCCTTGACGATGCCGGCGATGTCGACGAACGACACCGTCGCCGGCAGGATGCGCTCGCTGCTGAAGATCTCCGAGAGGCGATCGAGGCGATTGTCCGGCAGCTCGACGACGCCGATGTTCGGCTCGATGGTGGCGAACGGATAGTTCGCCGCGAGCACGTCATTGCGGGTCAACGCGTTGAAGAGGGTCGACTTGCCGACGTTGGGAAGACCGACGATTCCGAGGGTGAGACTCACGGACAGCCAGTCTATCGGCCACCGGCCCGCATCCGACGGGCGCGTGGGCACGCGGCCCGGCACCCGCGGTCCGCGTCAGGTCTTGTCGGCGGTGCCGGGATCGTCCTGCGGGGCGTCCGACGCGGGCTCCTCGTCGGGGACGCTGCCGGCATTGGCCGTCACCTCAGTCCCCTCCGGCGGCAGAGATTCCCCCGCCCGCTCGGCGATCTGCTCGTTCAGGTAGCGCAGGATCACCGCCAGCGACGCCGCCGCGGGCACCGCGAGGAACGCACCGGTGATACCGAACAGCGTGCCGCCGAGGGTCACCGCGAGCAGCACGATCACCGCATGCAGGTCCATCGACTTCGACTGCAGCCACGGCTGCAGCACATTGCCCTCGAGTTGCTGCACGGCGAGGATGATGCCCAGCACGATCAGTGCGGTCGTCAGGCCGTTGGACACCAGCGCGATCAACACGGCGAGCGCGCCGGCCACGAACGCACCGACGATGGGGATGAATCCGCCGAGGAATGTGATCACCACCAGCACACCGGCCAGCGGCACCTGCAGGATGAACAGCCCGGCGCCGATCAGGGTGGCGTCGACGAAGCTCACGATGGCCTGGGTCCGGATGAATCCACCGAGGCTGTTCCACATCCGCGACAGCACCTCGCCGATGTGCGTACCCGAGGGCTTGCCGACGGTGCGGTCGAGCCACGGGACGAACTTCGGTCCGTCCTTGAGGAAGAAGAAGACCAGGATCAACGCGGTGAACAGGGTGACCAGGATCGACGTCGCGGTCCCGACACCGCTGAACACGCCGGCCGCGATCGACGACGCACTGGATTGCAGCCGGTGCGTGATCGTGTCGACGATGTTGTCGAGTTGCTCATCCTTGATGTTGAGCGGTGGACCCTGAATCCAGTCCTGCAGCTTGCGCACACCGTCGGTCGCGCGTGACGCCAGCTCCGGCGCCTGGCGGACGATCGACGGCACGATCACACTGATCACACCGGCCAGCACGCCGACGGCGACCAACATCATGACCAGCGAAGCGGCAGCCGGTGGGACACCGCGCTTGCGCATCCAGCGCACCGGCGGCCACAGCACCGTGCACACGATGATCGCGAACAGGATCGGGAGCAGGATCACCCAGAGCTTGCCGACCACCCACATCAGCACCCAGAACGCTGCGACGACCAGCACCACCTGCAGGCTGACGACCGAACTGGATCGCAGGCCCGTCAGCACCACCTGGACGCGGGTCGGACGCGTCTCCTTCGGTGCGACGAGATGAGTCGTCGCGGAGTCCGGGGCGTCCTGGGCATCCGGAACGCCGGAAACACCCGATTCGTCTGTCACGCACAGATCGTCACACACTCGTCGCGGGTCTGCGTAGACCGACGCGTGTGTCGGACCGCCCGGCGCGTCACGCGGCGGGCGACACCCGGCTCAGTGGCGCTTGAACTTGCGCTCCAGGTAACGGACGAGCTCGTTGATCGCCTCGAGCTCCACGACGATCGGCGACACCGGTTGCGGTGGCGCCGGCGGCGCACCGCGGACGTCACGATCGTCGACGACCGGACGCGGCGCGGCCCAGTCATAGGCGTCGAGACAGTCCTCCCAGGGCCTGTCCGTGGGATGGCCCTCCGGCTCACCCGGCGCGAGCGCACGAGCTTTCTGCTGGTCGCATGCCTTCTCGATCGTGTCGGGTCCATACAGACCCATCATGATCTCGAGCCCCCACGCCGGAAATTCCGACAGCTGCGGTTCACGGTTCCGACCTCGTTGTCGGGCACCGCCGAACGGTGTGTTCATGAGGACTCATGGTGCCAGGAATTGTTACCTACGTCACCATATTGTCGGATTCGATCAGCCCGACGTCGCGATGTCCGATTCCCGCCAGGTCCGCGGCCCGATCGGTGCCAGAGTGGAGGGGTGACCACGACCACCCAACTCGCGCCGACGCTGGAGTTCGACAGTTGCTACCGCGCCGTCTCGTCGCGCGATGCGCGGTTCGACGGCCAGTTCTTCGTCGTCGTGCACACCACCGGGATCTATTGCCGACCTTCGTGTCCCGCCCAGACACCCCGACCACAAAACGTGCATTTCGTCCTGACCGCGGCGGCCGCACAACACGAGGGCTTTCGCGCCTGCCGCCGGTGTGCCCCCGACGCGGTTCCCGGGTCGCCGCGCTGGAACACGAGCGCAGACCTGTCATCGCGGGCGATGCGCCTGATCGCCGATGGCATCGTCGAGCGCGATGGCGTCGACGGGCTCGCGGCTCACCTCGGCTACACCCCGCGCCACCTCAACCGCGTGCTCACCGAACAGCTCGGGGCGGGACCGCTCGCGCTGGCCCGCGCCCACCGCGCAGGCACCGCCCGCGTCCTCATCCAGTGCACGTCGATGCCCATGTCCGACATCGCATTCGCCGCCGGATTCCGCAGCATCCGGCAGTTCAACGACACCATCCGTGAGATCTTCGCACTCACCCCGACGCGCCTGCGCACCCTCCCCTCGCCGACCCGATCGACCGGGCAGGCCGCCGTCGGCGAGGTGACGCTGCGACTGGCCCACCGCCTGCCACTCGACACGCGGTGGCTGCGATGGTTTCTCACCGCGCACGCCGCGCCCGGGGCCGAGCGCGTCGACGATCTACCGGGAGGAGGCTGGCGCCATCGGCGGGCCCTCGACCTGCCGCACGGAGCGGCCCTCGTCACCGTCGAACCGGCCGAGTCGTACATCACCGCGCGCATCGCCCATCTCGACATGCGCGACCTCGGCGTCGCGGTCAATCGACTCCGCCGACTTCTCGATCTCGACGCCGATGCGGTGAGCACCGACAGTGCGCTCGCCACCGACGAGGCGCTGGCCCCGCTCGTCGCCGCGGCACCCGGCCTGCGCGTGCCGGGTTCGGTGGATCCGGCGGAGACGCTGATCCGGACGATGATCGGCCAGCAGATCAGCGTCAAGGCGGCCCGTCATCACACGGCGCGACTGGTCGCCGAACTCGGCCGCCCCGCACCGTGGCACGACGGACCCGAGGGACCCGCGGGACCCGACTCGGACTGGACCCTCTTCCCGGACCCCGCGACGATCGCGGAGCACGGACATCGCGTGCTCACCGGCCCGCGGCGCCGGATCGATGCCATCGTCGGTGCGGCGCAGGCACTCGCCGACGGCCGCCTGGATCTGCACGCCGGGTGGACCACCCCCGACCTCCGCGACGCACTGATCGCGCTGCCCGGCGTCGGGCGGTGGACCGCCGACTACGTCGCGATGCGGGTGACCGGCGACCCGGACATCCTGCTCGATCGGGATCTGGTGGTCGTCCAGGCCGCCGAGACCCTCGGCATCGACCTGGCGTCGGCCGGCAGCCGGTGGGCACCCTGGCGGTCCTATGCGTCGATGCATCTCTGGCGGCACCGATTGTCGGAGACCGAACCCATACTGAGCCATCCGACGATGACGACGCATTCCACGCGGGCCCCCTCAGCACGATCGCGGTCACCGCGATCGACCACCCCGAGTCGTCGGAGTCACTCCGACGACCTCACTGAAGGAGCATCATGACCTCCACCATCACCACCCCGGCAACGACCACCTCTGCGACGACCACCTCTGCGACGACAGCGCAATGGACCTCGATACCGACCCCCGACGGCACCTTCACGGTCATCGCCGATGACGCCGAGCGCGTCCTCGCATCCGGGTGGACCGACGACCCCGAATATCTGACGGCCCTCGTGCACCGGTCGATCCGGCCGGCGACCCTGGCCCGCACCGACGGCCTGGACGCCTTGCGGGCGAGTGTCGAATCGTATTACGCGGGAACCTTTTCCGCGATCGACGACGTCGAGGTGCGGCAGCATTCCGGTCCGTTCCTGGAACGGGCATGGCCGGTGCTGCGGACCGTCGGGCCCGGCGAGCCGGTGAGCTACACCGCGTTCGCCGAGATGTCGGGTGCGCCCACCGCGATCCGCGGAGCCGCCGCCGCGTGCTCGCGCAACGCGGCAGCGTTGTTCGTCCCGTGCCATCGGGTGCTGCGTAGCGACGGCTCCCTGGGCGGGTTCCGATACGGACTGCCGATCAAGCGGTCACTGCTCGTGCGCGAGGGCTACCGGTTCGACTGAGCCCTGCCGACCCGCCGGCGATCACGGCGTGGGACGACGTGTCGTACCCATCGAGCACCATGGCGCCCATGAACACCTCAGTGGTCGTCGCCGTGATCGCCGGCATCGTCGTCGGGCTCCTCATCGGCTGGCTCGCGCATGCCTCCCGGTCCGCCGCGACCGTGGCCGCGGCCCGCGCCGAACTCGACGCGGTGCGCGCGGCGCAGGATCTCGCGGCACGCTCGTTGACCTCGGCGAGTGAGGATGCCGCCCGGCGTCAGTCGTCGGCCATCGGGTCACAGGTGGCCCACATCGTGGATCCGCTGCGGGCGACGCTGTCGCAACTGTCCGACGAATTGCGCCGCACCGAGCACCACCGCATCAGCGCCTATGCCGGTCTCACCGAACAGGTCCGGGGCATGCACGCGGTGTCCGCCCAACTCAGCACCCAGACGCGGCAACTCACCAACGCGCTGCACACGCCGCAGGTGCGCGGACGATGGGGTGAACTGCAACTCGAGCGCGTCGTCGAGCTGTCCGGGATGTCGCGTCACTGTGACTTCTCGACCCAGGTGGGCGTCGAGGGCCCGGCGGGTCCGGTCCGCCCGGACATGGTGGTCCACCTCGCCGGCGGGCGCGACATCGTGGTCGATGCGAAGGTGCCGTTGCAGTCCTATCTCGCGGCGATCGAGGCCGACGACACCGCGACGTCGACGCGTCTGCTCGCCGACCACGCCCGTGCGATGCGGGCGCACATCACGCATCTGTCGTCGAAGGCATATTGGTCCGCGTTCGAGAACACGCCGGAGATGGTGGTCCTGTTCGTACCCAGCGACCCGGTCCTCGAAGCCGCCCTCCGCGCCGACGCCGAACTGATCGAGTTCGGGTTCGGCAAGAATGTCGTGCTGACGACTCCGGCCACCCTCGTGGCGCTGTTGCGGACGGTCGCACTCGGCTGGCGGCACGACGCGATGGCACGCGACGCCGCGGTCATCCATCAGCTCGGCACCGAGCTGCATCACCGGCTCGGCGGGGTTCTCGGCCACCTCGACCGGCTCGGCGGCTCGCTGCGTCGGGCGGTCGAATCGTTCAACTCCACGGTCGGGGCGGTCGACGCGCGGGTCGGCGTGACAGCTCGCAAGCTCGCCGAGCTGGACGCCCTGCAGGGTGAGCCGGAACACACCTCCGCCGGGCCGATCGACATCACCGTTCGCAGCGCCGGCGGCATCCGGACCAGTGACGACGCAGCCGGCTCCGGCCAATGGGCAACATCACCCGGGGGTTAGCGGAATTTAAGGATCGACCCGGTACCGTCTAGATGTGTCTTCTGCCCAACAGCGTTCAGCGGTGCCGCTGGATCAGCAGTCCGTGCTGCCCACGGTGCGCGGTGTCCCCTGGTGGGGTGCGGTCCTGGTCGCAACCGTGATCACGGGTATCGGCGCGGCGATCGACGCGAGCAACACCGATGCCCTCGGCGCCGTGTTCAAGTTCTGCTACCTGGTCGGCTGTGTCGCTGCCGCGCTCGTCGTCCGTCGGCGGGCGCTGTTCACGGCGGCCGCGCAGCCGCCGCTGATCGCCTTCCTGGTCGGCGTCATCACGCTCTATGGCCTCAACGCCGATCAGGCCTCGTCCGGTCTGAAGAGCCTGATCTTCAAGGTCCTGCTGCCGATCGCGAACGACTTCCCGTGGATGGCCTTGACCTTCCTGGTCACACTCGGCCTGGTCCTGGCCCGCTGGTTCCTCACCCGCGACCGTTCGGGTGGCGGTGCGGGCAAGCGCCGTGCACGGACCTCATCGAAGCCCGCCGCGAGCGGTGAGGCGAAGACGACCGCGGTGAAGGCGCCCGCGGACGGCACACGCACCCCCGCCAAGCGTGCGGCCCGCCCCACCAAGGCCAAGGGCCAGGCGGCCGAGCCAGGCCGGCGGCAGGCCACCGCGGGCACACCCGAGGGGCAGGTCCGCAAGTCGGCCACCAAACGTCCGGGGCCCAGATCTCCGGGGCCCAAGGGTCCGGTTCCCGACGCCGAGGCCCGGCCCACGGCGACCGACGCCGCCACACCCGCACGCCGCTCGGCCGGCGCGGTCTACCGTGCCGAGGCGGGTGAGCAGATCGACGCCGCCGACGATCCCGTCGACCGCCCGTTGGCGCAGGCGGCCACCGTCGACGCGCGACCACCGGCCGCGGCGCAGCGACGCCGAGTGCCCGCCGAACACGAGCGATACGAATCAGTGACCCGGCAGACGTCGACTACCAAGTATCCGTCGACGCGGGCGCGTAACCGCGCCTGAGCTGCCGACCCGCACTCACCACTCGGCGGTGGTCAGCCACTCCCCGAGTTGCCGCGCCGCGGCGTCGACGAGTGACGGCCAGTCCAACGCGCCCTCGTCGGCACTGTCACTGACCACCTTCACCATCCGGCAGGGCACTCCGAACTCGGCACTGACGTGCGCAACCGCGCACCCCTCCATGTCGACCAGGTCGGCGATCGCGGCGAGGGTCGCCCGACGTCCCGGGTCGGCGACGAACGTGTCACCCGACGCCAGCACCGTGCCGTCACCGCCGGCCATCTCCCATCGGTCCACGACCGGATAGCCCATCGCCCGCAGCTCGGTTGCGCTGATGTCGTGTTCGACGACGACCGACGGGAGATAGAGCCCGGCGTGATGATCGTGCAGGGCTCCCGCCGTACCGACGTTCACCACCTGCCGGACGGGTACGTCGCCGTCCCCCGCGAGTGCGCGGGTCAACGCGGTCGCGGCGCGGACCTTTCCGATGCCGGTGATCAACAAGCGGGTGTCGGCGGGCACGTATCGCGCTTCGGCGCGGGTCGCGGCCACCACGAGGGTGGAACGGTCGATCGTCACCCGGAGAAACTATCGCTCGCGGCCGGCGAGCGCGATGCACGCCCGGGCGGCCCGCCCCAACGCCGCGCCGTACGACGGCCCGTGCCCGGCGGCGTGCACCGCCAGCGGATGCAGTTGATGCAGCGGGACCCGCTCCTGCCAGCCGGGCCGCAGGTCATGCGCACGTCGATAGCCGGCGATGATCTCCGTGAGCATCGGGCAGCCGAACAGTGCCAGCATCGCCAGGTCGGTCTCGCGATGTCCGCCATGGGCGGCGGGGTCGATCATCACCACCCCGTCGGGTGTCCACAGCACGTTGCCGCTCCAGAGATCGCCGTGCAGGCGGGCGGGGACATCGTCGTCATCGAAGGTCCCCTCGGCGATCACCGCGCAGGCCTCGCGGGTGGCCGCCGCATCGTCGGAGTCGAGATTGCCGGCGTCGATCGCAGGCTGTACGTAGGGCGCCACACGTTCGGCCGCATAGAACTCGCCCCACCGGTCATGCGTGCCGGAACCGAGTCGACGTTCGCCGATGAACTGTCGGCCGCGGTACCCATCGGGTGCGGCGCCGAACGCCGACGCCCCTGAATCGTGCATGGTCGCCAGCGCCGCGCCGAACGCGGTTGCCGCGCCCGCAGTCGGGCGCGCCGACGGCAGGCGTGCCAACTCGATGAAGTCGTCCCCGACGTCGAGGACCTCGACCACGGGTCCGCCGCCGTCGCGCAGCCACCGCAGACCGGCCGCCTCGGCCGCGAAGAAGTCCGAATCGACATCGCGCCGATCCTTGCGGAAGGTCGGTGTCATGCCGACGGGACGTCGGTGCCGTTCTGCGCCGCGGCGTCGCGTTCGAGCGACCGCGCGCTCACCCGCGCGAGATGGTCGAACTGATTGTTGGCCACGCGCATCGCGATCTCGTAGGGCAACGCGAACTTGCGCGCCCACCAGTAGCCGAAGCGGATGTCGAACGAGGTGTAGACGAGGAAGCGATTCTTGCGGATGCCCGTGAGGATCGCGGCGGCGGCCTTCTCCGGGGACACCGCCACCTTGTGGAAACGACCGATCGCGGCCTTGACCCGCGGATCGTCGCGGTTCACGCCGACGATGTCGACGGTGTCCACCAACGGCGTGTCCACCCCACCCGGGCACACCAGCGACACGCCGATGCCGTGCCGGCGCAGATCGAAGCGCAGGACTTCGGAGACCCCACGCAAACCGAACTTGCTGGCGCTGTACGCCGCATGCCACGGCAACGCCAGCAGCCCGGCCGCCGACGACACGTTCACCAGATGCCCGCCTTGTCCACGTCGAATCATCTGCGGCACAAAGCATTCGATCACGTGGATCGGACCCATGAGGTTGACGTCGATCATCGTGCGCCAGTGCCGGTGCTCGAGATTCTCCACCGTGCCCCACGCCGAGACCCCGGCGATGTTCATCACCACGTCCATCACGCCGACCTCGGCATCGACCTGGTTCGCGAACGATCGCACCCAGTCGTGATCCGATATGTCACCGGCCTGGTGATACGCCACCGAGCCCCCGGCCTCGTTGATCTCGACGACGACCGTCTCGAGAGCGTCCGCGTGCAGGTCGGTCAGCACGAGGTGCGCGCCCGCCGCTGCGGTGGCCAGCGCGGTCGCCCGGCCGATCCCGCTGGCGGCGCCGGTGATGAGCACGGTGCGCCCGCCGAGGGTGGGTACCGGAGTCTTCATCATGATCAGATCTGTGAACCCCATGAGCCCACCCTAGTGATTGTCCGGGCCGGGCAGGCCGACCCCGAGGATCAGCCGATCGGCAGTTTTCCGCCGAACAGTCCGTAGATCACCGTCAGCATCGCCTTGAGGACCTCGGCCGAGACGTCCTGACCCTGGCCGAGAAGCAACTGGGCGATGGCGGCCGGGTCATCGGTGCCCAACAACTGCTGGACGAACGGGATGACCGTCGCGAGACCCGCATCGCTGTCACCCTGCGGTGCCGGCGTCGTCGACGGCGGAGCCGCGTTCTGCGTCCCGGCGTTCGGTGCGGGCGCGGGCGCCGCGGCCGGACCGCGCACATAGTTCAGGATGCCGTCGGTGATCGCCATGGCGTATTTCAGCTGGCCGTCCTTGCCCGAGAGCGCCGCGGCCTCAGCAGGGTTGGACAGGTTGCCCATCTCGATGAACACCGCGGGCACCTTGGTCAGATTGACCGCCGCGATGTCCGAGCGCGTCTGGATGCCGTTGTCGACCCCGGCGTAGTTCGCGGCCGGGAACCCGGCCTTCACGAATGCATCCCGCATCGTCGAGGATGCCTTGCGGCCCTCCCCGCCCTGCACCCGATTGACCGTCGCGTCCGGTACCGGCAGCGTCGGCACGATCATGTGGAAGCCCTTTTTGGACGCGTCGGCGCCCGCCGTCGTGGAGTCCGCATGCAGACTCACCGCGACCGCGGCACCGGATCGGCTCGCAGCCGCCGCACGCTGATCGACACAGCCGCCCCAGCCGGAATCGTCGGGCCGACTGAGCACCACACGGGCGCCCTGGCTCTCCAGACCGGACTTGACGAGCTGGGTGATCTGCCAGTTGACGGTGTGTTCCTTGGCGCCGTTGACCGCGGTGGCACCGGTGGTCTGGCAATCCTTCTTGCCGCCTCGACCGTCGGGGACCTGCGCGTTCAGGCTGTGCCCCGCGGCGCTGCCCTGGTGTCCGGGGTCCAGGAAGATCGTCTTACCGACCAGGACCTTCGGCGCCGGCAGTGGCGCGGCGGCCGCCTGCGGCGCGCCGATGGTGGACATCGTCATCGAGCCGACGGCAAGGCTCACGGCGGACACGGCCGCGACGGCCAGCCGCAGTCGGCGACCACCCGCCTTCGCGCGCCGGCCGTCATTGGTCGACTCGATCGGGGTCGCCGGACTCGGGTTCGTCATGCGTCGCTGGGTCATCACTCATCGGGCGCCGATCCGACGGGCGTCGGACGGTGGCGCCACACTCCCTTCCAAGATGCAACACTGGCCACATTAGTCACATTCGTAACAAGTGAAACAGGCCGACGAGAGTTTGCGAAATTCGCGACCTGGGCCGATGGAAACCGTTAGGGAGCTGTGACCAGGTACCGGGTGATGCTCAGAATGCCGTGTTCGTCGTGTGTACCGTCGTCGACTGCGGCGGCGAGTCGCGCCCGCACCTCATCGGCGACCAGGCCGGCACCGATGACGACGATGCTGGACCTCCTCGGTTCGCCCGACCAGGACCGGCGTTCCGCACGGACGAAGCCGCCGACCGCGTGCACGACGAACTTCTGCCGGTGAGCCGGGACGTCGAACGCGACGACCCCCTTGATGCGATAACACCCGGCCGGCGGCCGCTCGAGGAATCCGGCCAGGCGCCGGGGGTTCATCGGCGCCTCGGACACGAATTCCACCGACTCATAGCTGTCGTGGAGGTGCCCGTGGGCGTCGCAATCATCCTGGCCGTCGCAGTCAATCTGGCCGTCGCAGTCATCGTGGCCCCCATCGGCGTCGACGAGCAGTTCGTCGAAGGTCAGTTGCCCGCTGCGCGGACGGGCGTCGGGAGCCCGACGTCGCGCATCGAACAACAGTTCCGCGTCGATGACCGCATCGGTGGTGGCCACGGTCGGCGCCGTGTCGTTGAGTTGCGCCACGGCCTCCCGGATCCGCCCGAGTTCGCGCGCGTCGACCAGGTCGGACTTGTTGATCACCACGAGATCGGCGATCTCGATGTGGCTGTCGACCTCGGGGTGACGGGTACGCAGCGCGTGCACGTCGGCCGCGTCGACGACGTACAGCAGACCGCCGTATCGCAGCCGCGGGTCGGCGAACCCGGTGATCATCCTGATCAGCGCCCGCGGCTCCGCGATGCCACTGGCCTCGATGATGATGGCGTCGATCCGCGCCGACGGCCGCAGCAGTCGGGTCAGGGCACCTTCGACACCGTCGGCGTCGACACTGCAGCACATGCAGCCGTTCGACAGGCTGACCGCGCCGTCCGCCTGTCCCGCGATGAGCATGGCGTCGATGTTGATCGCCCCGAAGTCGTTGACCAACACACCGATACGGGACCCGGACGCGGTGCGCAGCAGATGATTGAGCAGGGTCGTCTTGCCGGAGCCGAGGAACCCGGCGACGACGACCACCGGGACCTGGCCGCCACGCGGCACCGACGTCACCGTGCCGTCGCCTCCGCGGTCGAATCCCCGGTCGCCTCGCTCCCGACGACCTGCTGACACGACGGGCACAGCACGGCGAGCTCGCGACCGAGCGCGTCCGGAAAATTGGACACCGAGTTGGTCGGCGCACCACACCGGGCGCACTCCCCGACGACGGCGACGTGATCGGAGAAGTCGACCGTCATCCGCTCGTCGAAGACGTACAGCGATCCCTCCCAGAGACCGTCGTCGCCGAACTCCTCGCCGTAGCGGACGATGCCACCGTCGAGCTGATAGACCTCCTGGAAGCCGCGCGCCCGCATCAGACTGCTGAGCACCTCACACCGCACGCCGCCCGTGCAATAGGTGACGACCGGCCGGTCCTTGAGGTGGTCGAACCGGCCGCTGTCGAGCAGCGGCACGAAGTCCCGGGTGGATTGTGCGGCCGGCACGACCGCGCCGGTGAACCGGCCGACCGCCGCCTCGATCTGATTGCGCCCGTCGAAGAACACCACCTCGTCTCCGCGCTCGGCGACGAGATCGTGCACGGCGCGCGGGCTCAGGTGGGTGCCGCCACCGACGACGCCGTCCTCGTCCACCCGGACCTCGTCGGGCACGCCGAACGTGACGATCTCGGGCCGGACACGCACACTGAGCCGCGGAAAGTCGTCGCCGGTCCCGTCCGACCACTTGATGTCGGCATTCTTGAACGCGGGATACGCGCGCGTGGCCTTGACGTACCTTTTGACCTGGGCGATGTCACCGCCGACGGTGCCATTGATCCCATGAGGTGACACGATGATCCTGCCGCGCAGGCCGTGTTGCTCGCAGACGGCCTGCTGCCACAACCGGATGGCATCGGGATCGGCCAGCGGCGTGAACACGTAGAACAACACGATCTTGGGGGTCGACACAGTGCAAGGTTACGGAAGCCTGCACCGCGGCTCGGTACGCCTGTGCGTCGTCGCCGCCCTGGTGGTACTCGCCTCCGCGGTCGGCACGGCGTGCTCGGTGTCGACCGACACGACGCCGTCGCGGATCGTCCTGCCGCCGACCGACGTGCTCTCGACGGAATCGGAGGTCACCACGACCTCCGTCGACACCGGACCGACGACGGACGACACCGCGACCGCCCTCCCGAACTGGACGATCGGTCGCGTCGTCGCGCTGGCCCCCCGCGTCGACAACGGGCGCTACCACCAGGGGTCGGTCACGCCGGAGTCGCCATTGGTGGACACCTCGGGCTTCCATTTCTCGACACCCGACCGCGCGGTGAACTGTTCGACGGGAACCAATGGGACCGCGACACTGGCCTGCCGGCTGAACGGACAGTCGCGCGGAACCCCACCGACAGACACGCCCGCGGCCTGTCGATGGATTCGTAACCTCGTGACACTGAGCACCGAAGGTCCCCAGCGTGGCGCCTGCGCCAATCGCTATCCGGTCCTGTACCGCAGCACAATCGTCGACTACGGCCACACAATTGCGCTCGCGCGCTTTTCTTGCCTCGTGGAGACCGCCGGTCTGTTCTGCCTCGAATCCCGGTCGAGATCCGGATTCGCCGTCACGCCAACGGGTTATCGGGAGATCTCGGCCGGCGACCGCGCACCGTCAGCCCTGACCGGTATTTCCGAGTCGGATTCTCGCGACTCCGTATCCACCACAAGAGATCGGGAAGCCGTTACCACCACCCCCGCGGTACCGACTTCTTGATCGTGATCGGCGCATTGTCGATTGATTTCATGACATACCCGAAGGAATGGTCAGGGGTTCTCAGGAACTCCTTATTCCCTGTGCTTATCATGTATGCGACCAACAAAGCGAAACAACGGATGCAGCCCGCCGGCCGACATTGCGCACAGCACCGGTTGGTCGTGCCGAATTCACAAGAGAGCAGATTCTCTCCACGAGGACAGGGAGTTCACCATGGCGAAGAAAGAAATCGTCCAAGTCATCGATGACATCGACGGCAAGGTCCTCGACGATTACGAGACCGTGCGTTGGTCGCTCGACGGTAAGACCTACGAGTTCGACACGTCGTCGAAGCACGCGGCCCAATTCCGCGATTCGTTGACCAAATACATCACGGTCTCGCGGGTGACCTCCGCTCGCGGTATCAAGCGCACGACGCCGGTATCCACCACCCGGAGCAAAGAGCAGACCAAGGCCATCCGCGACTGGGCCAACAAGAACGGCTACGACGTCAGCGACCGGGGCCGTATCCCGCTCAGCGTGATCGACGCATTCGAAGCCGCGCACTGAGAACCTGATTCGACTGTCGTTCATCGACATTCGGGCACACTGAACAAGGACCCGGACCGCTGCGGCGTCCGGGTCCTTTCGTGTTCCGTGTGCCCGACCGACCGAACCGATCGCGCTCGGAGCGGGCCGGAGCCGCCTACCATGGCCCCATGGCGACATTCGCGCTCATTCCCGGCGCCGGAGGCAGCGCATGGTACTGGCATCGGGTCGTCGCGGAACTGAGCGATCGTGGCCATCAAGCCGTCGCGCTCGAATTGCCCTCGGGTGACCCGACTGCGGACTTTCACACCTACACCGATTCCTGCGTGGCGCAGATGCAGGATTCCGGGGTCGACGTTTCGGGGGTCGACGTTTCCGGGCTCGACGTTTCCGGGGTCGACGTTTCCGGGGCCGGTGACCTCGTGGTGGTCGGGCAGTCGTTGGGCGGCTTCACCGCACCGGTGCTGGCACACCGAGTTCACGCCGCACGGATCGTGCTGCTGAATGCGATGATCCCACTCCCCCACGAGACGCCCGGCCATTGGTTCACCACCAGTGGCGCCGGACCGGCCAGGGTCGCCCGTGCCGCGGCCGACGGCCGGGTGCTCGGCGACGACATCGACGAGATGGAAGAGTTCTTTCACGACGTCCCCGAGTCTGTTGTCGCGGAGGCGATGAACCAGGGCGAGCCCGAACAATCGGACGAGATCATGGGCTGTGCTACCCCGTTCGACGTCTGGCCCGCCCCCGTCACCGTGGTCGTCGGACGCGACGACCGGTTGTTCCCCGCCGATTTCCAGCAACAGCTCGCCCTGGATCGCCTGGGCCTGTCGGCGTCGCTGATTCCCGGCGGTCATCTCGCCGCGCTCAGCCGGCCGGATGCCGTCGCCGCCGCGATCGTCTGATCGGTCCCTGCGTCGACTGGTCATTTCGACGGATGAATGAGGCGCATTGTGCTCCCCGCCCATTCCCAAAGCGCGCAGAATCGAAGTCGTCGCACCATGTCACCGCACCATGTCGCCGACCTTTCGCCCCACAGACCGGAGCCGCGCTCATGCCCGAATCCGATTCGCCGTCTGAGCCGACTGAGCCCTCTGAGCCGACTGAGAAGTCTGAGAAGTCTGAGAAGTCTGAGCCGAAACCCGAACTGGCCGAACTCCGCCTCGCCCTCGTCTGCTACGGAGGTGTGTCACTTGCCGTCTACATGCACGGCGTGACCAAGGAACTACACAAACTGATCGTGGCGTCGCGGAAGTTCGACAGCGCGCGCCAGAGCGGTAACCGGACGAATCCATTTCTCGTCCCGGGGACGAACACACCGGCCCCCAAATACGACACCGAAGCGGTCTATTTCGATGTCTTGGCGGATCTGGAAGATCGCGGACACCCGTTGGCGGTGAACATCGACATCATCGGCGGGACGTCGGCGGGCGGGATCAACGGAGTCGTCCTGGCCAAGGCGATCGCGATCAATGCACCGCAGGATGCTCTTCGTGATCTGTGGATCAACGAAGGCGATCTGCGAAAACTGTTGCGTGCACCGGCAATTGCCGGTCTGAAGGTGCAGGCCGGACTCGCGGTGGTGTGGGCCGCCGCCTCGGCATGGCGTGCGACGTCGCTGTTGCGGTCCGACGTGATGTCGAAGAATCTGCTGGACGCCCTGCAGAAGATGGATGCGGGGTCGCCGACGGTGCCCGGCGACGAGCCCACGTCACTCATCCCCTGGGGGCGCCGACTCCAACTGTTCGTCACGACGACCGATCAGGCCGGGTTCGAGGTCGTGGTGCCGTCCGGCGCCGGTGGGCTGGCCCAGCGCGACCATTCCTACGCGCAGGTGATGGAGTTCCGCAGCGGCCACACCGACGACCCACGCAGCGTGCTGCCGTTCGATGAGACCGCCACGCCCCTGCTCGCATTCGCGGCCCGCGCGACCTCCGCGTTTCCCGCGGCGTTCCAACCGGTCTCGCTCAGCCGCTTCCTCACCGAGGTCAGGAACGCGATCACAGTGAAGGACGCCGACTTCGGGAAGATGTTCCGCTTTCAGGGGCCGCAGAACACGGCGGTGACGCGCACGGACGCGCCCCACCGCCGATGGTCACGGATCGCGTTCTGGCGCCGAGGGCACACAGAGGACGAGAAGGGGGACCAGAATGGGGAAAGCCTCTACATCGACGGTGGACTGCTGAACAACGCACCATTCGATCTCGTGATCGATGCCATCTCGCGTGAAGAGGCGCATCACGAGGTGATCCGGCGACTGGTCTACATCGAACCCGATCCGAAGAAGTCGTTGAGCGAGGCCGTCAGGAGCTATTCCCGGGGAGCCGGCAGTTTTGTTGACGATCTCATGGGTATCAAAGGCCCCCTGACAAGTCATTCGTTTCTGAAGGACCTGCTGCGGCTCCGGGACATGAACGCGCGGATCGACGAGATCGGCGATATCGCGACGCTGCAGAAAGGTGACATCGAGGCCGAGATCCAGAAACGGGTCGCCATCGACGCGCAGAGGCAGGTCGCCGAACTGCGGAGCGCCCTCGGCGCCGATAAAAAGCTGACGATTCCGGAGACCACCACCTTTCTCCAGCAACTCCTCGTGCTCGAGAGTGCGAAAGGAATCGCCGACGACTTCTATGCCGAGGCGGAGTCCACACTCAAACCGACGTGGAAGACGTATCAACGATTGAAGGCGGTCGCGATCGCGGACCGCGTCGCGACAGCAATCATCCGTACCGAGCAGCTCCCACCGGATTCATCCGAGGCCGCCGGTATTCGGTCGGCGCTGTCGCGACATGTCCGCACGCTGCCCGCGTGGAAGGACGGGGGCGCCGAGCTGGCGGACACCTTCCTCAAGGGGACCGACACCCCCTATCGAGAACGCCGCTTCCTGTTCATCATCGCCGGGATCAACGAGCTGTATGCGCATGGCGGTCCGGATCGGATCGACGTCGACGGCCTCAAAGCGGTTGTCTGGCAGGAATTGAGTCGGACCCAGCGGGCGCCCGAGAACGTCGTCGACGCGATATACGACACCGACTTCGTGGCCGCGCTGCGTGCGTACCTGCCGGGCAGCGTGATGCCGGAATCGCTCAGCGGTCAGATCACCACATTCTTCGAGAACTATTCACGCGCGCTCGCCGAGCACCTCGGGGATGACAACAATCTCATCTGGACCACCTTCGCCTCGACGGTCCACACGGCGATGTCGGAGGGAACACACATCGACGGTGTGCCACGTCCCGGCCGGGGCTGGACCGATGACGATTTCCGGCTTCTCGCATCGCGCTATCTCGGCTTCCCGAAGTGGGACGCGATCCTCTTTCCGGTCATGGCGCTGTCGAAGATCCCTCAGTTCTCCCCCATCGCGGTGAGTCAGTTCAGTCCCCTCGAGGCGACCACCCTGTCGAAGGACGTCGACGGACGCCCACCGCTGTACGGCAACGCGCTCGCGCACTTCCGCGCGTTCCTCGCACCCGGCTACCGCCAGAGCGACTACCTCTACGGCCGGCTCGACGGCGCGGACCTCATCATCCGACTCCTCGCGGAGACGACCGGGGACGCCGCGGTCGGTGCCCGCGCCATGGAGACCATGTCCGCGGTGTACCGATCGGAGCGCGGTCTGACGAAGATCCCGTCCGCGTCGAGTGACTGGCTGCGGCGATGCTTCGGGAGCGCCGACGCCTGACCGTGCGGACGCCTCACGACGCGATCCCATAGTGTGGCGACATGGCCGAGGATCATTCCGACGACCACCTCAGGGTCGGCAACCCGGAACGCGAACGGGCGATCACCCTCCTCAACGACGCCCTGTCCGGTGGATACCTGGAGATCGCCGAGTTCGACGATCGTTCGCAGTTGATCTACACCGCCAAGACCCGGGCCGACCTGCGTGCGGTGCTCGAACATCTGCCGGTTGCCACCCACCTCTTCCCCGACAGCCAGGTGGGCTACGGAGCCGAGCCCGCCTCCGGCGTCCCATCGGTCGCACCGGTCGCGGAGTTCACAGTGGACTGGGAAACGTTGCGTCGGAAGGGGATCTGGCAGGTACCCGCGAACATCCTCGTCACGGGTTCGATGGGTACCGTCGATCTCGACTTCACGAATGCGACCCTGCCCGGCCCGGTGATCGATCTCGCGCTCCAGGTGTCGACGAGCACGGTCAAACTCCGGCTCGGTCCGGACCACGAGATCCGGTACGCCGCACTCACCAAGACCGGGTGGTCGAGCATCAAGGACAAGGGTGGTCCTCCCACCCGCCCAGGTGGGGCGGTGATCAACGTGACCGGTTCGATCTCGGCGATGTCCGGGGTGACGATCAAGCGCGCCTGACGGCTCCGGATGCGACGTTCGAGATCCCCGATCGCGAGGACCCGGGCCCGGTAGCGTGCAACGCATGCCCATCAAACTCGAGAACGTCGGCATCGCCGTCCGAGACCTCGAAGCGACGATCGCCTTCTTCACCGACCTCGGACTCACCGTCCTCGGCCGCGACACGGTCAGTGGCGAGTGGACCGATACCGCCGTCGGTCTCGACGGCAACCATGCCAAGATCGCGATGCTCCAGACGCCGGACGGCCACGGCCGCCTCGAGCTCTTCGAGTACATCCATCCCGAGGCGATCGAGACCGAACCGACGCGTCCCAACGAGATCGGTATGCACCGGGTCGCCTTCTCCGTCGACGACATCGACCAAGCCCTCGAGACCGCCGCCAGGCACGGATGCCATCCGCTGCGCGGCGTGGCGACCTACCAGGACGTCTACAAGCTCACGTATCTGCGAGGTCCCAGCGGCATCATCGTGATGCTCGCCGAAGAGCTGAAGAAGAGCTGAGCTCCGGACACCCAGCCATGGCCACCACTCGAGCCACCTTGATCACCGGCGCATCCGCCGGCATCGGTGCGGCCTTCGCCCGCCACCTCGCCGCTGAAGGCTACGACGTGCTGCTCGTCGCCCGTCGCACCGAACGCCTCGACGAACTCGCGACCCGGATCCACGACGAGCACGGCGTGCGCGCCGAGGTGGTCACGGCCGACCTCACCGACCCCGCTGCCCCCGCCGCGATCGTCGCCCGCGCAACCGACTTGGGTCTGCCCATCGATGTGCTCATCAACAACGCTGGACTCTCGGGCGGCGCCAAGTTCTCCGACACCCCATGGGACTCGGTCGCCGGAGAACTCCAACTGATGGTCACCGCCGTGACCGAACTGATCCACCGAGTGGCCCCCGGCATGAAGCAACGCGGCTGGGGACGCATCATCAACCTGTCCTCACTGGCCGCGCTGTCCCCGCCAGGTGAAGGGCTGCTGTACACCGGCATCAAGGCCTACGTGCTGAACATGTCCCAATCTGTCGACATGGAGCTCAAACCCCACGGCATCCACGTCACCGCCCTCTGCCCCGGCTTCACCCACAGCGAGTTCCACGACGTGATGGGCACCCGCGAGGCCGCCGACCGGCTGCCGAGCTTCATGTGGCAACAGCCTGAAGCCGTCGTCCGGGAGGGATGGGCCGCCGTTACCCACGGCAAGCCCGTCTGCATACCCGGCACCCTCAACAAGGTCACCGCCGCTGCCATACGACCAGTCCCGCAACGTATCCAGTACCACCTGGGCCGCACCCTCAACCCATTCAAGTAGCAGTAGTCGCCGCTCGATCCCCGCGGGCGGCAGCCGTCGGACAGGGTCAGGACGATCGGACCGGCCGGAACTCCGCCTCGAAAGCACGAAACCCGCTCCGACCGACGTCAGAGCGGGTTTCACGGGTGGAGCTAAGGGGACTCGAACCCCTGACCCCCACACTGCCAGTGTGGTGCGCTACCAGCTGCGCCATAGCCCCGTATTCGGTTGTCCGCCCGTTTCAAGGGCAAAGGCGAAACTACACCATCGTCGGGAGTCCGGCCAAATCCCCTGGACCTGCCAGGAGACCTGACCGGCGTGGCCCGGGCCCGTCGGATCAGCCCTTGTCGGCCAGCAACTGATCGAGCCACCCGGTGCCCGACATGATGCCGTCGACGGGCTGCCCACCCGACAGCACGGTCGGGGTCCCGACCTGGCCGCCGGTGGCCTTCGCGAGCTGGGTCTGCGACTGTTCGGCGGCCTGCTTCGCCTCGTCGACCTTCGCTCCGTCGGCGATGCATTTCTGCGTGGCGTCCGAGGCGCCCTGCTCGCCGGCGATGCGGGCGAGATCGGCATTGCTCAGGTCGCTGCTCCCGCCCTCCGACGGCTGATCGGCGAACAAGGCGGAATGGAACTTGAGGAACACCTCTTTGTCCTCCCCGGAACCCACGCACTGCGCGGCACCCGCGGCCCGCGACGAGTAGTCGCCCGACGACGACTGCTCGTCGAGGAAGGTCAGCATGTGGTAGCGAACGCGGAGCGTGCCGTCGTTGATCGCCTTGGTGATCGAGGCGCCGGACTGCTGCTCGAACTCGCGGCAGACCGGGCACATGAAGTCCTCGAACACGTCGATGGTCTGCGGCGCCGCCGGCGCACCGATGATCAGTGCCGCGTTCTCGCTGAGCACCGCGTCGTCCACACCGCCGGAGTCGCGCTGGGTATTCCAGATCACCCCGCCGATCACCAGTGCGGCGACGATGATCACCGCCGCCCCGGCGAGGACGTAGGTGGTCCGGCTCGACGTCGCGCTCGGCTGATATTTCGACGTCGCCGACTTCGGCGGCGTGGGCTTGCGCTTGTCGCTCACTGCATGTCCTTCTTCTCGGGCACGACTCCACTCACGGTCACGACTGTAGTGCCGCCCCGATGAGAGCAACCTGAGACCATGCGTGCAGGTCAGACCAGAACCGAGTCCACCAACTCCTGCGCCTGCGCCTGCACTGTCGCCAGGTGATCGGCGCCGTTGAACGATTCGGCATAGATCTTGTACACGTCCTCGGTGCCCGAGGGGCGTGCCGCGAACCACGCGTTCTCGGTCGTCACCTTGAGGCCGCCGATCGGCGCACCGTTCCCGGGCGCCTCGGTCAGGATCGCGGTGATCGGTTCACCGGCCAGCTCGGTCGCCGTGACCTGATCGGCGGACAGCTTGGCCAACAACGCCTTCTGCGCCCGCGACGCAGGCGCGTCTATCCGCGCGTAGGCACTCTCGCCGTATCGTTCGGCCAGCTCGCGATATCGCTGCGACGGTGTCTTACCGGTCTTCGCCAGGATCTCCGATGCGAGCAACGCCATGATGATCCCGTCCTTGTCGGTGGACCACGGTGCACCGTCGAAGGTCAGGAAGGACGCTCCGGCACTCTCCTCGCCACCGAACGCGATACTCCCGTTCAACAGACCGTCGACGAACCATTTGAATCCGACGGGCACCTCGACCAGCGGCCGCCCGATACCCCCGACAACCCGGTCGATCAACGAGGAACTGACCAGTGTCTTGCCCACCGCGGCATCGCCTCCCCATCCCGGTCGGTGGGTGAAGAGGTAGTCGATGGCGACGGCGAGATAGTGGTTCGGGTTCATCAGCCCGCCGTCGGGGGTGACGATGCCGTGCCGGTCGGAGTCGGCGTCGTTGCCGGTGGCGATGTCGTAGGTGTCGCGGGCGGAGATCAGCGACGCCATCGCATTAGGTGAGGAGCAGTCCATCCGGATCTTGCCGTCGGTGTCGAGGGTCATGAACCGGAACGTCGGATCGACCGTCGGATTCACCACGGTCAGGTTCTGCAGGTTGTACCGGAACCCGATCTCCGCCCAGTAGCCCACAGATGCGCCACCGAGGGGATCGGCGCCGATGTGCACGCCGGCGTCGCGGATCGCCGTCATGTCGACGACCTCGTGCAGGTGGTCCACGTAGGTCGCGGTGAACGGGTAGTCGTGGATGAACTCGCTGCTGCGCGCCCGTTCGAACGGGATGCGCTTGACCCCCGCGAGTTTTCCGGCGAGCAGTTCGTTGGCGCGCCGGGCGACCACCGAGGTGATGCTCGTGTCGGCCGGACCGCCGTTGGGCGGGTTGTACTTGAACCCGCCGTCGCGGGGCGGATTGTGCGACGGGGTCACCACGATGCCGTCGGCGAGTACTCCGGGGTTGGCCTGGTTGAACCGCAGGATCGCGAAGCTGACCGCCGGGGTCGGGGTGAACTTCTCGTTCTCCGCGATGTAGACGTCGACCTCGTTGGCGGTGAGCACCTCGAGCGCGCTGCGCCACGCGGGGATCGACAGCGCGTGGGTATCGAAGCCGATGAACAGCGGACCGGTGATGCCGGCCGACTTTCGGTATTCGACGATGGCCTGTGTGGTGGCGAGGATGTGGGCCTCGTTGAATGCCGAATCCAGACTCGACCCACGATGGCCCGAGGTGCCGAACAGCACCTGCTGTAACGGATCCTCCGGATCGGGCACCTTCTCGTAGTAGGCGCGCTCGACCGCTGCGACATCGATGAGATCCTCGGGAAGCGCCGGTGTTCCTGCTCTCGGATGTGCCATGCCGCAATTCTGCCACTGCGCGACCGATCCGAACGGGGACAACGAACGAACATCTACTGTGAGTGGCAGTGCACGGTCCTAGGGAGGGTTCCTCGATGCAGTCCGTACGAGCGCTCGTCCTGGTCCTGCCGGGCGGCACCGACCACAGCTATCGGCCGTTCAGTCCCCGCCAACCCTCGGCGCTGCGCATGTATCCCTTCACCTGGTCGATCCGGGCGCGCTTCGGACGGTCGGTGGTGGTGCGTCAGGTGCGTTATCGGGTGTACGGCTGGAACGGCGAACAGGACAGCCCGATGCCGTACGCCCGGGCCGCGCTCGACGAGATCGCCGGCGCCCATCCGGGAGTACCGATCGTGCTGATCGGACATTCGATGGGCGGCCGCGTGGGCGCGCTGTTGGCCGCCGACCCCCGGGTGACCGGACTGCTCGCGCTCGCGCCGTGGTGGCAACACGCGGATTGGCGGGCGATCCGTGACGGGGTACGGGTCGTCGCGATCCACGGGACCGCGGACGAGCGCACCTATCCCCGGCGGACCGAGAAGGGGGTGCGTGAACTGCGCGACCGCGGTGTGGACGCGACGTTCGTGCCCATCCCCGACGGTGACCACGCCATGCTCGACCACATCTCGGTGTGGCAGCGCGCCGCACTGGATTTCGTCGGCCGTACGTTGCGCGACGTGCGGCGCGGTGGACCGCCCTCAGCCGGTCAGGACGAGACCTTCGCCCCCGCCGACGCGACCACATCGTCGAGGTGTTCCGTGCGGAAGACCTCGTAGGTCGCCGGTGTGCCCCGCAGTACGAACAGCGGATCGTCGCCGGTCGATGTGTAGCCCTGATTGCGGAGATCCACGCGGACGTTCTTGAAGGTCGATGTGTGTTCGACATGGTCGACCACACGGATGAACAGCGGAACCGCATAGCGCGGCAACGTCTCTCGCACATGGTCGGCGAGCGCGGCCGGATCGAACCGTTGCCCTTCGGCGACCACGACCGCGGCCATCCCGGCCTTGCCGTCCGCGCCGGGTACGGCGACACCGAAGACCACGGACTGATCGATGAACGCGCAGGAGTCCAATGCCGCCTCGACCTCGGTCGTGGCCACGTTCTCACCCTTCCAGCGGAACGTGTCGCCGATCCGGTCGACGAACGCGATATGCCCGAAACCCTGATCCCGCACCACATCTCCGGTGTTGAACCATCGATCCCCCGCCTTGACCGCGTCGGCCACGACCTTCTTCTCCGACGCCTTCGGGTCGGTGTAGCCGTCGAAGTGGGCGCGCTGGTTGATCTCGCCGAGCAGCAGTCCCGTTCCGCGCTTGCCGACCGGGATGACGCGCCCGTCGGCGCCTCGACGCGGCTCACCGCTCTCCCCGTCGTACTCGACGAGGAGATAGGTCAGTGGACTGAAGCCCGCGGACTTCGGGATGCCCAGCAGGTTGACGAATCCGATGTTCCCCTCGCTGGCCGCATACAGTTCGGCGACCCGCTCGATCCCGAACCTGGTGGTGAACTCCTCCCAGATCTCCGGTCGCAGCCCGTTTCCGACGATCACCCGGACCGAATGCGTTCGGTCCGTGGACTTCTCCGGCTGCGCCAGCAGGTAGCGGCAGAGTTCCCCGATGTAGCAGAACGCGGTCGCCCGATTCTCGATGACGTCGTCCCAGAAGCCGGACGCCGAGAAGCTCTCGCCGACCGCGACGCACGCACCCGCGCGCATCGCCGCCGAGACCGACACCGTCAGTGCGTTGTTGTGATAGAACGGCAGCGCCGCGTACATGGTGTCGTCGGACCTCAGGCGCACACCCATACCGCCGATCCCGTGCATGGCGACGTGCCAGCGATGGTGGCTCATCTTGCTCGCCTTGGGATATCCGGTGGTGCCGGACGTGAAGATGTAATAGGCGGTCTCGCCGGCCTCGACGGTGTCGGTGACCGCCGGATCGAGCGGGCTCAGGGTGGCGCTCCGCTGTTTCAGTTCGGCGAAGTCCACGACAGAAGCCGGACGCACGCTCTCCGGCACCGAGGCCAGCGCCTCCTCCAGACCGGGCTGCAGCAGAACGACTTTCGCGCCGATCAAGCCGAGACTGTGTTCGAGGACGGCGCCCCGCTGATTGAAGTTGATCATGCCGGCGATGGCGCCGAGCTTGACGATGGCCAGCATGGCCAGCACCACATCGGGGTGGTTCTTGGACAGGACCGCGACGACGTCACCGCGCCCGACACCCGCCTCGGTCAGATACGCGGCGAAGCGGTTCACCTGGGCGTTGCACTCGCGGTAGGTCATCGACTCGCCGTGGAAGCGGAGGAATGGCCGATCGGGATACTTCGCCGCGGTCTGCTGGAAAGTCTTGCCGACGGACTCCTTGCGCGTCAGCGGCCGCGGGATCATCCGCGGGATCACGCCGGCGACGATGCGCCAATCCCGGCCGATGCCGCGCAGTCCGCGCACCACGTCCGCCCCAGTCACATCGGTGTGCCCGACCGCTTCCGCCGCCCCCGTGCTCGTCGCAACTGTCGCCATCTGTACGGATTCCTCCCCAGGATCTTGCCACCGGCCCGCCCCGCCCGACGCGAGGTCGCAGACGCCTGCGATGGTGCCGCCAGGCTATCCGAAAACGACCGTGGTCAGAAGTGGGCCGTCGATGTCGACGGACCTCGAGGCAGCCGACGCCGATGCTACTGTGACGACCATCACATTCGATGAGGAGCATCATGGCCACAGCATCCGATCATCCCGTCGTCACCACCACCACGGGTCCGGTACGCGGCCGTGAACTCGCCGGCGGCGTCGTCCGGTTCCTCGGGATTCCCTACGCGGCAGCACCGTTCGGGCCCAATCGCATGCAGCCGCCGCAACCCGCGGACACCTGGGTGGAGCCGCGCGACTGCGCCGAGTTCGCCGCGACCGTGCCGAAGGGCGACTACCCACCGCACTTCGCTCCCCTCTTCGCCGAGGTGACGATCGACGGCGACGAGTGCCTCAACGTCAACGTCTGGTCGCCGGGACTCGACGGCGCGCACCCAGTCCTGGTGTGGATTCACGGCGGCTCGTTCATGAACGGGTCGAACTCGGTGGCCGAGTACGACGGCGCCGCATTCGCGCGCGACGGCGTGGTGCTGGTGTCGATCAACTACCGGCTCGCCGCGGAGGGTTTCCTGTATCTCGGCGACGGAGTCGCCAACCTCGGACTGCAGGACCAGGTGGCGGCGCTGCGCTGGGTGCACGAGAACATCGCGTCGTTCGGCGGCGACCCGGATCAGGTGACCGTCGCGGGAGAGTCTGCGGGCGCGATGAGCGTGTCCACCCTCCTGACGATGTCGTCGGCGCGCGGGCTGTTCACCCGCGCGATCACGCAGTCCGGGGCGACCGCCCACACCATCACTCCCGAACAGGGACTGATGGTGAGCCGCTTCCTGGCCGAGTCGCTCGGCGTCGAACCCACCCGGGCGGCGATTGCCGGTGTCGACCTGGACACCCTGATCGCGGCCGCATCGGATCTGGTGACCGAGGTGCAGACCAGCCCGGACCCGGCGAAGTGGGGCCCCCTCGCGATGAGTCTGCTGCCGTTCGCACCGGTGATCGACGGTGACGTGCTGACCCGCCACCCCCTCGAGGCGATGGCCGACGGCGCCGGGTCGGATGTCACGGTGCTGACCGGTTCGACCCGCGACGAGGCGCGGCTGTTCCTGGTGGCGCCGCAGACGATCGACCTCATCGACGAGCCGACCTTCACCGCGACCGCGCAGGCGTACGGCCTCGATCAGCAGGCGATCGAGACGTACGCCCGCAACAGACCCGACGCGAGCCCCGGTGATCTCGTCGCAGCGGTCGTCACCGACTGGTTCTTCGGAATCCCCGCGCTCCGCGTCGCCGAGACCCGTGCCCGCGTGGGCGGTGCACCGACCTGGGTCTATCGATTCGACTATCCGGATCCGGCGGACAACGGAGGGTACGGCTCCGCGCACGCCGCCGAGATCCCCTTCGTCTTCGACACCCTGCACGAGAAGACGGTGGCGCCGCGCCTCGGCGACCACCCGTCGCAGGCGGTCGCCGATGCCGCCCATCGCGTGTGGGTCGATTTCGTCACCACCGGATCGCCCGGGTGGACGTCCTACGACCTGAACGCCCGCCACGTCGGACTCATCACCGACATCGTCGCCGATGTCTCGGACCCGACCAAGGACGAGCGGGAGGCCTGGGAGAGCGTGCGCTGATCCCCGTGCGGTGATCCCCGTGCACCGGGCCGCCGACGGCTAGTGTCGCTGTCATGGCATTGGTCGCGACGGGGCTCACCCGATCGTTCGGCAGGCACACCGCGGTCGCGCACGCCGACGTCACGCTCCGTCCCGGCCGGATCACCGGCCTGGTCGGACCCAACGGGGCAGGTAAGACGACCCTGCTGCTGATCCTGGCGGGGCTCCTCGCGCCCGACGCCGGCAGCGTCGAGGTCGACGGAGGGCCCATCGCCGCGTCCGACCTGCGCGCGCGGGTCGGCTGGATGCCCGACGTATTCGGCACCTGGGAGAGTTTGTCGACCACCGAGATCCTGACCACCTTCGCCCGGCTCCATGGCGCATCCGCCGCCGATGCGCGACGTCGCGCGCATGACCTGTTGCAACTCGTCCACCTCGGCGAGTTCGCCGACAAACCGGCCCATGAACTCTCCCGCGGACAGAAGCAGCGTCTCGGCTTCGCCCGCGCCTTGGTCAACCGCCCGAGCATCCTCCTGCTCGACGAGCCTGCGTCCGGCATGGATCCGCGGTCACGCATCGATCTGCGCGACCAGGTGCGCGAACTCGCTGCCGACGGTTGCGCGATCCTGGTCTCGTCGCACATTCTCACCGAGCTGTCGGAGATGGTCGACGACGTGGTGATGATGACCGCGGGACGCACCTTTGTCCCCGAGCACCGCTCGGGTCACCTCTGGCGCATCCGGCTGGCGGGCCAGTCCGTCGCGGACGCCGAGGCGACGACGTTCCCCGACGACGACAGCGCCGCCGAGTATCTGGCCGGGCTCATCGCGACCGGTGTGCGGGTCAGCGAGTTCACCCGGGTCACCAACGAACTCGAGGACACCTATCTCGCCCTCGACGCGGAGAGGACGTGACGGTGACGACCACCGAGACCCGCCCGGCAGGCAGCCGGCCCGCCCGACTCGGGTGGTGGCGCCCCGTCCGGATCATCGCCGGCCTCGAACTGCGCCAGCGTATCCGGGCAACTCGCTGGCGGATCAGCTTGGCGGTGATGTTCGCGGTCGTCACGGCGGTCGTGTTCGGATCGTTCTACTTCGTCCTCACGGTCGGTGGCAGCACCTACCGTGAGTGGTCGGCCAACCTCTACGCGATCGTGGTCGCCCTCGTGCTGTTCCTCGGCGTCATCATCTCGCCGACGTTGACCGCGACGGCGATCAACGGCGACCGCCGCGATGCCACCCTCGCGGTAGTCCAGGCGACGCCGATCACCAACTGGCAGTTGGCAACCGGGAAGTTCCTGGGCAGCTGGGTGGCAAGCATGACACTGCTGGTCGTCGCCCTCCCGTACGTGCTGTGGGGCATCGTCTGTGCGCCCTTCGGCGTCGCGTCCGGATTCCTGGGCGTCGTGCTGGTGATGCTGATCTTCGCCTGTTATTGCGGTGTCGGGCTGGGTTTCTCGGCACTCACGGCCCGGCCCGCCGGGTCGGCGATCCTGACGCAGGGCACGGTGCTGTTCCTGCTGCTGGGCCTGCCTGCACTGTTCGGTCTGCTGTACCCCGCGGTCAGCCGGGACCATCAGGTCACCGTCGCGAGCTACGGCCCCTACGATCCCGGGCTCGCCGACCGCGATCCCGGGTACTACCCGCCCTGCCGTGATGTCGAGGAGACGCGCGCCTACCACCACACCGAACGCACATGGTGGCTGCTCGCCCCCAATCCGTTCCTGATGGTCGCCGACGCGGTGGGTCGCACCGATCCCCCCAACTGGACCTACATCGGTACCACGACGTCGCCGGAGACGACCCGGTTCTCGGTGGCCCGCCCCATCGCCGAAGCGCAGTCGACCGCGCGCGCCGGGCCGTTCATCGAAGAGCGGACATGCGCGGAGGCAGATTTCCGGTTGGAGTTCGGACCGAATGGAACCGAGACCTCCTATTGGGAGCGCAAGCGCGCCCACGAGTCGTCCTTCGTCGGCGCCAGCTGGTACATCGGGCTGATCGTCAACCTCGCGATCGGCGGCGCCGGCTTCCTGATCGCGGCGCGACGTCTCCGCGTCCCCGCCGGCAAGCTCCCCCGCGGCGTCCGGATCGCCTGAGGGCACCGCGCCGGACAACACGGCGACCCCGCCCACAGCGGCCCACAAAGGCAGCGGCCCCCGACCCGGGTTTCCGGGTCGGGGGCCGCTGTCGGTGGAGCTGCCGGGAATTGAACCCGGGTCCTCCGTCGTGTCAGTAGGGCTTCTCCGTGTGCAGTCCGCTATGCCTCTACTCGGATCTCCCGGTCACGCGAACAAGCCGAGATGACGATCCCAGTCGCTGTTGGTTGTCCCGTCCACACCCGCGACCGGCGAGGACGGTGAGCTCCCGAAGATGATGCCGGGACCCGGGCTGGGAGCAGACCCGGGCCGACAGACTAGCCGGCGCTGCTCAGGCAGCGAGGGCGTAGTCGCGCTGATTCTTATCGGCGCTTAATTGGTTGCTGCGACGCTTACGGTGGTCTCCAGCCTGCACCGACACGCTTCCCCTACCTCGACGCACGCAGTCGAAACCGATCAGCCCCGAGACAGGAACCCGCCGACTTCTCGGCGAGCACTTCAGTCTAACAACGCCCGCTGACTAATTCATCCCGATATCGGCCGGCGTCGGTCTCCGGGCCACCGGTGCCGCGTCAGGCGTCGGCGGCCTGAGCCTTCTGCGCAGCGTCGAGCTGCGCCAAGAGCGCGAACGACAGGAACGTCATCGGGCCCGAATCCACGAACTGATCACCGACGTTGCCCGCGATCCCACCCTCGAGGGACAGCTTGCCCAACAGGTCGAGCTTGAGCTGCGGCGAACCCTCGGCGAAGTCCAGGTCTGCCAGGTCGACCCAGACGATGTTCGGCCGCGTCGTGGATTCGTAGACGTACCGCTTGTTCGTCAGGTCCAGGACCACCTGCCAGATCGTCTGCGACGCATCGGGCTTACCCGGGTCCGGGAGCCGGAACGGCTGGGCCGTGTTGCGGATGACGCTGAACATGCTGGAGATCGCCTCGAGCTGACTGCCCGGCTGCGGCAAGCGACTCGCGTAGTACGCGGCCCGGGCGAAGCGATGCTCGGCCATCGTGTCCCCGGGCAGCGGCTCGTCGCCACCGAGACCTTCCCAGCGCGTGAGCAATTCGAGTTGCCGATCGTAGGTGGGTGAGTTCGTCATCACGTGGTGGTCCGGGCTGTGATAGACCTTCGCGTGTCCGTCGATGTACTCGATGATCGCCGAGTCGCCGCTCGGGTCATCGAGGGCGAGGTGGATGGTCGGGGGGTTCCCGCCGGTGGGATCGGGCATCTGGATGACCTGGACGTCGGTCTGCTCCACCCAGTCGACGGCCTCCGCGACGGTCGCGAAGTTGTCCAGGAAGTACTGCAGCCAGATGGCCTGGCTCAACGCGGGTCGCGAACTGTCACGGTCACCGTAGGTCGACTCGGCCAGCCACAGGACGTGTCCGCCCAGGCCCACCTCGTTCATTCCGTCGACACTGATGATGTCGAACGCCGCGGTGACGACGCTGCCGTACTTCGACGTCCATGTCAGCTCGCCGGTGACACCGTCGTCACGGCGGACCCCTCGCGGTTGCTTCCACAGATTCGTCATGAGGTCTTTGTGAAAGTCCATGTTCCGTCCCACCAGGACGGCTCCGTTGGCATCAGGCCAGATCACGCGTGTACACATGTGTTTCCCATTCCTTTTCCCGAGTTCGTTCTTCCCGAGTCCGTTCCTCCCGAGGCATCACTGCGCCCCGGAGTCCTGCACCGTCAGGTCGACGGCGCCGTCTGCTGCGAGCTTCCGGAACTCCCGGGGACCCATCCCGTAGTGCGCGCGGAAGCGGTTGCGAAAGGTCGCGACCGAGGGGAATCCCGCCGCGGCCGCGACGTCTCCGACGGCCAGACCCGGATTCAGCATCAGCAGTTCGCGCGCGGTCTCGGCCCGTCGCGCGGCGATGAGCCCGGCGACCGACTCCCCCGTCCGCTCGAAGTTGCGGTAGACCTGTCGCCGGCTCAGATGCAGCTCGCTCGCGATCACGTCCGGGGAGAAGTCCGGGTCCCGATGATGGCGGTCGATCAGGTCCACGGCCGCCTCGTGGACGAACAGCGCATTGTCCTCGAGCCGATAGTTCTCGAAGTTCAGTTCGGCGAGCGCGGCGGTGATCAGATCGACGGCCGCCAGTTCGGTGTCCACCGGCGGTGCCGGCGCGCTCGAGATGGCGGTGTCGACCGCGAAACGTGTGACGAACCCGGCGGCCGCGCGTGACAGCAGAGTGTGCGACGCCACCGGCCGACGGGCACGCTCGGCGGTGTGCCGCTGCCTTCCGAGCAGGTCGATCGGGATGATCACGCCCATGGGGTCGGTGACCGAATCGCAGTAGTGGCTGTAGGGCACCGCGAAGTTGACGAACACCAACTGACCCGGCAGATACGCGAAGTCGCGGGTCCCCTGCTGCACGGTCGTGTGGCCGCGCAGCGTGCTGACCAACACTACGAGGTTGTCGTAGGGCCGCTCGCGGACCAGCTCGGGTGTCCGATCGAGTCGGAACGGGGTGTGGATGGCGCAGTAGGTCGTCAATTTCTCGAGGCTGCGCGAGTACATCATCGCCCCGAAGTCGGCCGGACGGTCCACCGTGAGATCGACCAGCGGGTTGTAGTCGGCCATCCCCTCGTTCCCGAACCGCTGGAACGGTGGTTCCGGTGTCCCCGAACCCGACTGCGCAGCGAGCCGGGACCGCCACCGCGCGACGAGACCGTCGCTGAGGTGGTCCGGGCTGCCGCGTGGCCGCCGGTTCGGGGTGTTCACGACCCGGCACCGACCCCGGCCGATGACCGGCGAGGCAAAACTACGAGCGATGCGAAGAAGAAGCACAATGCGCCGATGAACGTGCCGACGTTGGCTACCACCGTGTCGACGGTGACGCCCGTGCGGGTGACGTAGGCGCCGACGGCCGACACGGCGAACGCCACGCATCCCACCCAGTTGATCTGCACCGACCACCAGCCGCTATCCCGCGGAGCCCAATTGGTGCCATTGGCGCGGTAGTACGCCACATAGGCGACTGCACCACTGACCAGGAAGGCGATGGAGCCACCCGCATCCGGGCTCCACACCAGGTGCCGTTCGGCCGGGACGGAATGTGCGGCGATGGCCGCCGTCGTGCTCACGTTGAACAGCACGGTACCCAGTGATTGCGATGCGGCGGTGAGCCATTCGGCACGCACCATCGTTCCGGTGCCGTAGGCGACCGGGACGGTCCGGGCGCCGCTCATCAACAACTGGATGAGCCCCGCCGCGGTGAAGAACCAGGCGCCGACGAAGTAGGCGAGGTTCGAGGCGGAGGCACCGGCCCACTGACCGAAGCCCGGCGCGGACCCGAGCGCGAAGAGCGCCGAGCCGATCATGAAGCCCCAGCACTGCTTTCGCAGCGTCGGGGTGAGGACTCGGGCGAGACCGCTCGACCCGGTGTCCGCGATACTCATGGTCACCGTCCTGGTGCGGGATATGGCGCCTCCGGGTCACCGGATGCCGCCTGCGGTATCCGGGGCGGACCGGATCGGCCCGCCCCGGAGGGACTGTCGATCAGTGGTGGAAGTGCGACCCGGTGCCTTCGCGGGGCATCGGGGCGTCCAGGTTGTCGAGGAAGGCGATCTCGCTCTCCATGTCGCGCAACAGCGCGTCGGCGAGGTCGCGACTCAGGCCGGCCCGGACGACGATGCGCTGCAACGTCATATCGGCGAGATTGTCGGCCATGGGGTAGGCCGGGACCAGCCAGCCCTTCATGCGCAGTCGGTCCGAGAGGTCGAACAGGGTCCACTTGTCGGTGTAGTCGCGCTTGAGGCGCCAGGCGAACACCGGGATCGTGTCGCCCTTGCTGACGAGTTCGAACGGCCCCATCTTCGCGATGTTCCCGGAGAGGTACTGCGCCACATCGAGCGATCCCTGCTGGACCTGCCGGTAGCCTTCGCGTCCGAGCCGCAGGAAGTTGTAGTACTGCAGCAGCACCTGGGCACCGGGTCGCGAGAAGTTCAGTGCGAGGGTCGGCATGTCCCCGCCGAGATAGCTGCAGTGGAAGATCATGCTCTCGGGCAGGGCTGCGGTGTCGCGCCAGATGATCCAGCCCAGACCCGGGTACACGAGTCCGTATTTGTGCCCCGAGGTGTTGATGGACACCACTCGCGGAACCCGGAAGTCCCACTCGAGATCCGGCTGACAGAACGGTGCGATCATCGCGCCCGACGCGCCGTCGACGTGGATCTTGATGTCGAGTCCGGTCTTCTCCTGGATCTCGTCGAGCTTGGCCGAGATCTCCTTGACCGGTTCGTAGAGCCCGTTGTAGGTGACGCCGACGATCGCGACCACGCCGATCGTGTTCTCGTCCACGTACTTCTCGAGTTCGTGGCCGTCGAAGACGAAGTGCTCCTCGGTGACCGGCACCCAGCGCGGCTCCACCTCGAAGTAGTTCAGGAACTTCTCCCAGCACACCTGAACGGCGGTCGACAGCACCAGATTCGGCTTCTCGATCGACTTGCCCTCGGCCTTGCGTCGTGCCTGCCAGTGCCTCTTGAGGGCCAGACCACCCAGCATCGCCGCCTCGGACGATCCGATCGTCGAGGTGCCGATCGAGTCGTCGAGGTCGGGGACATTCCACAGGTCGGCGATGATCTTCCAGCAGCGGTCCTCGATCGCCGCGGTCTGCGGGTACTCGTCCTTGTCGATCATGTTCTTGTCGTACGTCTCGGCGTAGAGCTTGCGCGCCTCGTCGTCCATCCAGGTCGAGACGAACGTCGCGAGGTTGAGCCGGGCGTTCCCGTCGAGCATGGCCTCGTCGTGGACGATCTGATACGCCGTCTCGGGCAGGCTCATGTTCTCGGGGATCGAGAATTTGGGCAGTGACGTGGCTTCCCCCGGCCGGACGAAGACCGGGTTCAGGTCAAGGGTGTCACCGTTATTCGTGGTGTGCCGGGCGTTGGTGTGCTTGCGGTCGGGCATTTCGTGCTCCTCTTCGGGGTCGCGGCCATGCGGGTGTGCTCGGTGATCGTCGGTGGTGCTACACGCTGTCCAAGCCTCCTACACTTCGACCGGCGGATACAGGCGATCCATCGTGTATTGGCGGTTTCTTCGCGCCGCCCATGTCGACACGGCCAGACAGGCGAGGGTCAGACCGATGAGGACGGTCAGCGCGATCCAGAACCGGTGATCGACCCCGCCGAGCGTCAGCTGTCGCAGCCCGGTGACCGTGTACGTCATCGGGTCCACCCAGTGGATGTACTGGAAGGGTTTGGTCGTCGTGGGCACCGGATATATGCCGCCCGCCGACGTCAGCATGATCATCAGGAACGCCAGGGTGACCACACGGCCGACCGCCGGCCCGAACAACGCATTGAACATCTGGATCATCGCGAGGAACGCGGCGACCATCAACAGCATGAAGCCGAAGGTGGCGATGGGGTATTCGGGACGGAGTCCGACCGCGAACACGACGACCAGGTAGAGGATCGCGGCCTGCAGGAAGCCCACGAAGAAGGTCGGGGCGAAGGACGCGAGGACCACCCGCAGCGAGTTGAGGCCTTGCGCGATCGGACGTGACTGCAGCGGCGTGAACAGCATCCACGCGATGATGCTGCCGACGAACAGCGCCAGACCGAAGAAGAACGGCGTGAAGCCCGTGCCGAAGGTCTTCGCCTCGTTGAGCGTGTCCTCCTTCAACGCGACCGGCTGCGAGAGTGTGCCGGCGAGCGCGTCGCGCTGTTGCTTCGACCATTGCGGAACGGCTTTCACCCCCTCGTCGACCTGGGTCGCCAGTTCCTGCGTGCCGGAGGCCAGTTGCGTGGTACCGCCGGCGAGTTCGTTGGCGCCGGCACTGAGCTCCACCAGACCGGCGCTCAGTTGGTCGGCGCCCGAACTCAATTCGTTCGCCGCGGCGCGCGCCGTGGTGATGTCGCTCGCCAGGGACCCGTTCTCGAACAGCGACAACGCGATCCGCGCCGGGCTCTGCGGATTCCCGAGCTGCTGGGACAGCACCTGCGCGTCGCTGCGCACCTGCGTGATCTGGTTGCTCGCCTGCGGTCCCAGTCCCTGGGTGCTCAGGAATGTCTGTGCGGGCGTGAGGACGTCGGCGAGTCGCGCGACGGCGGGATCCGGATTCGCGCGCAGCTGCGCGATGACCCCGGTGACCAGTCGACTCGCCTGCGACTGCGAGTTCGCGGCCGCATCGAGCTGCCCGGAGACGGTGGCGGTGTTGGTGCTCAGGCGTTGGACCGTCTGGTTCAGCTGGGCCGAGCTCAGTCCGGAGCCGCCGGACTGGTTGAGTGCATTGAGGATCGGGTCGGTGGCAGTGATCACCGCCGAGTCGAGCTGGTCGAGACCACCGGCCAGTTCACCGGCCCCGTTCTTCGCCGTCACGAGATCCGTCGACAGTTCGTGGGCGCCGGTGTTGGCGGTCTGCATACCCGAGTTGAGTTCGTTGACACCGTCCTGCGCCTGCTTCAGCTTGGGCATCAACCCGCTGACCTCGTTGAGGACGATGTCGAACGTCTGGGCACCGACCTGCGCGCCGACCTGGTTGACGACCTGCTCCGCGGCGTCCTGGCCCATCACGGTGGACAGATAGTTGTTGGCGTCGTTGTAGGTGAAGATCAGCTCCGCCGACCGCGGATCCTGGCCGGTCGGCGATGCGACCGCAGCACTGAAGTCTTCCGGCAATGTGATGGAGAAGTAGTACTTGCCGTGGGCGACGCCATCTTTCGCCTCCGACTCGGACACCTCGTGCAGATCGAGTTGCTTGGAGTCGATGAGCCCCTGCGCCACCTGCTCCCCGGCGTTGAGCGGCTTGCCCTCGACGGTGGCGCCGCGATCGGAGTTCACCAGTGCGACAGGGATCTTGTCGACCGCGTTGAACGGATTCCAGAATGCCCAGAGGTAGAGCGCCCCGTAGAGCAACGGCATCACGATGATCACGGCGAGCGCCAGTCGGGGCATACGCCCGCGGTAATACCGTTTGAAGTCGCTGCCCGGTGAGAATGCGGCAAGCATGTCAGGTCCGTTCTTGTGCTTCGAGCTGCACGAACTCGTGGTCGGTGAGGTTGTGGACATCGATGACGTCGCGGACCCCGTGGCCCGCGGACACCCCGTTGACGTCCGCGGTGATCACTGTCTGTTGCCGTCCGAGCGCGATCAGCCGGTCCAGCAGGATGTGCGCACTGTCGACTCGGGTGAGGCGATCGATCCCGCCGACGACCAGCAGCGGCGGCCGGTGGATGTTGGCCATCGCGATCCGGAACAGCGCCGCGGTCAGTTCGGGCAACTCCTCGACGTAGGCGTCCATCGCCGGCAGCGCCAGATCGCCGAACACCGGCCGGCAGATCCGCTCCAGGTCCGCGGGCCGCGACGGCGGCACCCACTTGTACCAGGGTGCCGCCCAACGGATCTGTTCGGTGACGACGTCGCTGACGCGGATCGTCTGCTCGATCCCGTCCACCTCGTCGACGTCGGCGATCGCGGCCCGGGCGAACAGGTGTCGCGCGTCGTCGGTGCGTCCGAATGCGGACAGCGTGCCCGAGGACGGCGCCATCCGTCCGGCCAGTGTGAGCAGCAGTGCGGTACGCCCGCGTCCGCCGGACCCGACCAGCACGGTGACGCCACCCTCTCGGACCGTGAGACTCGTGGGGCCATAGATGTGTCCCCAGGTCGCCTCGACGCCGATCTCCTCGGCCTCGATCACCGGGAGGTCGTCACCGGAGCGACCCGGCACGGTCGTGATGGGCCCGGTGACGGTGTTGTCGTCCGGCTCGAATGGCTCTGTCATCGAATGTTTCCTCGTCTCACCGACGCAGCGTTCGTCGGGCGGCAGACGAGCCGCCCTACCGAGACCTGCACTCAGAGTGTGTTCTTGATGATCGAGCCGTCCTTGACGATGACCTTCAGGTTCGTCTCGGGATCGGCGATGACCGACAGGTCCGCCAGCGGGTCACCGTCGTACAGGAGGACGTCGGCCCACGCCCCGGCGTCGACGACGCCGAGCCGCGCACCGCCGTACGGATTGCGCTGTCCGGCCATCTCGAAGAGCGCGGCGTTGCCGGAGGTCAGCATCATCAGCGCATCGGAGTTGCTGTAGAACTCGCCGAGGCGCGCGGCCATGATGCTCTGTCGGGCAGCCGATTCCGGCTCGAGCAGCAGATCCGTGCCGAATGCCGTCTGCACTCCGTGCTTCTGCGCCCACGCGTAGACATCGGCGGTGCCGTTGCAGATCTGACGGTTCTTGCCGGCACGATCGGGGTCCGGGTAGTGGTGATCGTCCTCGGCGAACGGCTGCATCGACAACCAGATGCCCTTCTCGCCGATGAGTGCCACGGTCGCCTCGTCCGCGAGATGACCGTGTTCGATCGAGCGCACACCCGCCTCGATCGCACGGGTGATCCCCGGCACGGTGTAGACGTGGGTCGCGACGTACGTGCCGTAGTCCTCGGCCGCCTGCACCGCCGCGCGCATCTCGTCGGGCGTGAACTGCAGCGTGTACAGCGGGTCGTACATAGACGCGGCCCCACCGCCGATGGTGAGCTTGATCTGCGATGCGCCCTTGCGCAACTGCTCCCGCACCGCGGTCAGTACGCGCTCGACACCATCCGCGGTCCGGGTGAAGCCGATCGAGTCGGTTCGGCTGGGGCCGCCACCGAACTCGTACGGCGTCTCGTACACGAACGCGAAGTCGCCGTGTCCGGAGGTCTGCGAGATCATGGCCTGACTCGGGAAGATGCGCGGACCCTCGAAGTCGCCGCGGTCGATGACGGTCTTGACCGGCGCGGTGTCGCCGCCCATGTCGCGAACCGAGGTGAATCCGCGATGCAACATCCGCTTCGCCTCGGAGATGGTATTCGCGAACAAGAGGCCGGTCGGCCCCATGACGAAGTCCAGATAGTTGTTCGCGTTCCCCATCAGGTGGACATGGGCATCACTCATGCCGGGCATCAGGAACATTCCGCGACCGTCGATCTCGGTGGTCTCCACTCCGGGAGAATCACCTACCGGAGAGTTCGAGACGGCGGAGATCTTCGATCCGCTGATGATCACATCCGAACCGTCGGTCGCGTGACCGGAAAGGCCGTCGAAGACCCGGACGTTTCGGAAGAGGATCCGCCTGCCACCGGCGGTCGTTGTGCTCATGCGCCGAAATCTATAGCCGCCTGTCACGGAATGTCGACCGGCGCTCGTGGGCGCCACGGCGGGGACCAAAGTCCCGAGAGTGGTTGCTGTGGCAACATTTTGAGCTTGTTCGAGCCGACTTTCCCGCGCGGCGCGCAAATATAGCACAGCTCTTCACGAATCAGCGACAAGTTTTGGAAAATCGCCGTGCGACACTGCACAATAGGGACTTTCGACCTATGCCGTTCCCTCGCGCATCAACAGATCCGGGACATCGTTTACGGCGCAGATTTGCCCCTGTGATGTCCCATTCTTTTCGTATCACAACGATCATTGTCCAGATTCGTACTCGCGCCCGGACGGATGCATTGTGACCGTGTCCGCCGACGGGCGGGGATCGATTCACCGTTCGATAGCGGGTCTGCTGTGATGGCCACATGAACAATCACGAGAACGGGCAGTCATTGGGACTCGCGACGCTCCCTAATCTTCGGGATCTCGGCGGGTGGCCGACCAGCGGGGAGGGACGCGTTCGAGCGGGACTGGTGTTCCGGTCGACCGAATTGGACCGCATGGGCGAGGCCGACCGGACATCGTTCGCACGGCTGGGGATTCGGACGATCTACGACCTGCGCACCGGTGCGGAACGATCCTCGGCCCCCGACCCCGTCCTCGACGGCGTCGTCGATGTGCACCTCGATGTCCTCGCGGACGAGAACACCGCGGTGCCGGCCCATCTCGACACGCTGCTGCGCGATCCCGCGGCCGTGGCCGAGATCGACACCTCGCTCGGGGACGGTCGCGCGGCGGAACTGATCACGGGCACCTACCGCTCCATCGTCTCCCTGCCCAGCGCTCTCGCCGCCTACCGGACGCTGTTCCGCGGGCTGCTCGGTGACCGTCCGGGACCGTCGCTGTTCCACTGCACGACGGGCAAGGACCGGACCGGTTGGGCCGCTGCCGCCTTCCTCAGCGTGCTCGGGGTGTCGCGCGACGACGTGTACCGCGACTACGAGTTGACCAACGCCCAGCTGCTGCCCGCGCTGACATCGGTGTTCGACGCGTTCACCTCGGCCGGCGGGGACCGGGCGATCCTGCGCGCCCTGCTCGGGGTCGACCGGGCCTACCTCGACGCGGCCTTCGACGAGGTCGAGCGCACATACGGGACCGTCGAGAACTACTTCGCCGACGGGCTCGGCCTCGATCCCGCCGAACAGGCCGGACTGCGTACCCGATTCGTCGAGACGGCTGAACCAAGCCGCGCGGATCACACGATCTGCAGCACCACCGTGTCGTCGACACCGACCTCGGCCGAGAGCTCACCACCGGACGCCTGATAGCGCCGGCCCGACCAGGCATCGATCGCGGTCACCGTCGCGTCGCCGACCAGGCCCAGGCTGGTCAGCGACACCGACATGGTGCGCGGATGGTCGGAGCGATTGGTCAACGACACGACGAGACCCTTCTCCCCGACCGCCCTCGTCCAGATCTCGTCGTCGTCACCCACCGGCGCGCCGGCGCTGACCCGCTGATCTTGGTCGATCGCGATGATCGCGCGATTGCGCAGCAGGCCGAGCGTCCGCGTCGACATCCGGGTGAGGTCGTTTCCGGCGATCAGCGGCGCGGCCATCATCGCCCACATCGACATCTGGGTCCGCTGCTGCGCGACCGTCAATCCGGGCTTGCCGTCCACGCCCACCACCAGCATGTCCGGGTCGTTGAAGGTCGAGGGGCCCACCCGGGATGCCAGCGGCGCCAACGCGTCGACGATGTCGACGATGCCCTGGGCGCCGGACGGTCCCGCGTTCGTCGACCACACCGGTGCGATGTCGTTGGTCGCGCGCGTCATGGTGGCCACGCCACCCCAGTCGTACTGCTCGCCGGGCACCGCATCCGCGACGCCACTGTTCGGATTGATGCTGTACACGATCGGCCGGTCCGTCCCGCGGATCGCGTCCCGCATCACAGTGAACGCCCTGACCTGGTCGTCATGATCGGATTCGCTGGAACACCAGTCATATTTCAGATAATCCACCTGCCAGTCGGCGAAGGTCCGCGCATCCTGCGCCTCATGACCGCGGCTCCCCGTCGCGCCCGGCCGATTGCCCAGGAACTGCGCGCACGTCTTGTCACTCGCCCCCGAGTAGAGCCCGAACCGGAGCCCTCGCTCGTGCAGGTACCGACCCAATTCCGCCATCCCCGAAGGGAATCGGCGCGGGTCGGCCTGCAGGGAACCGTCGGCGGCGCGATTCTCCGCCGACCAGCAGTCGTCGACGATCACATACCGGTATCCCGCGTCGCGCAGCCCGGAGGACACCAGGGCGTCCGCCTGCGCGCGCACGATCTGCTCGGTGATGTTGCAGCCGAAGGTGTTCCAGCTGTTCCAGCCCATGGGCGGGGTCGCCGGGAGTCCCGCCACGGCGACGCCGTCGCCACCGATGCGGCCCTCGGGATCGGGAGTGCACGCGCTGACCACGAGTGCGCCGATCGCCACGAGCACTGCGGCGACGATGCCGTGCCGGAACTGCCGGGCGCTGCCGGTGAGCACTCGTCACATCCCCTTGACGCGCCGACCAATCTCTCGCTCGACTTCGCGCTGTGCGGTCCGTCGCGCGATGTCCTGGCGCTTGTCGTGTGCCTGTTTGCCGCGGGCCAGGGCGAGTTCCACCTTGACCTTTCCGTCACTGAAATACATCGACAGCGGGACGAGGGTGAGGTTGCCGTCGCGGATCTTGCCGATCAGATTGTCGATCTCGCGCCTGTGCATCAACAGTTTCCGGTTCCGACGCGGCGCGTGGTTGGTCCACGAGCCGTTGCCGTACTCGGCGATGTGGAGTGCGCGCAGCCAGATCTCCCCGTCGTCGACCGTCGCGAACGCGTCGACGAGTGAGGCCTTGCCCTCGCGCAGACTCTTGACCTCGGTGCCCAGCAGGGCGATGCCCGCCTCGTAGGTGTCGATGATGGCATAGTTGTGCCGCGCCTTGCGGTTGGTCGCGATCACATTGCGGCCCTTCTCTTTCACCATCTGACACCTCCTCGTGGTCCGGCGATCGGGTCCCGGCTATTCGCGGACATACCACCGCAGCGTCACATACGCGGTGACCCCGGACAACAGAATTCCGCCCAGGATCAGCCACGGCGACACGAACAACACGTCGGAGACGCCGATCCGGGCCAGGATGTTCACACCGTACAGATCGCGTAGGGCGTTGTCGAAGAAGAAAACCTTCGCCGCGAACAGCCCGCCGATCGCCAGGAAAGCGCCGATCAGGGCGGCCACCACCGCCTCCACCAGGAACGGCAACTGTGTGTACCACCTCGTCGCGCCCACCAGGCGCATGATCGAGACCTCCGTCCGCCGGGTGAAGGCCGCCACCTGCACGGTGTTCACGATCAGCAGGATCGCGGCGATCGCCAGCACCATGGCCACCGCGAACGCGGCATTACGTGTCCCGTCGAGCACGCTGAAGATCCGTTTCACCAACTCGCGTTGGTCGAGCGCTCCGTCGACACCGAGATCCTTGCGGTCCTTGAATTCGTCGAGGACGGGACCGAACTGGTCCGGATCGGACATCCGGACCTTCAGCGACGCCGGGATGGTGCCCTCCCGGATGTTGTCGGCGATGTCCGGGTTGTCCTTGAAGGTCTGCTTCGCGGCCTCGAACGCCTCGTTGCGATCGATGAAGGTGACCGATCCCACCCCGGGCTGCTTCTCGATCTCGGTGCGCAGGACCGAGCAGGGCGCCTGTTGGCAGTTCGGGTCCGCCTCGGAGACCGCATCGTTGATGAAGAACTGCATCTCGACGCGGTCGAGGAAGATCTTCTGACTCTTGTCCGCCATCTGGATGACCAGCATCCCGCCACCGAAGATGCCGAGGGTGATCGCGGTGGTCAGGATCATGGCGACGGTCATGGTCACGTTGCGGCGGAGACCATTGAGGACCTCGCTGATGATGAAGTTCGCTCGCATGGGTGGGTGCGCAGTCCTAACAGGAGTCGAGGTGACCGGGGCGGGTTCGGCCGGGCGGTCGTGTCACGGTCGACGGCATCGTTCAGCCGATGCCGTAGACGCCTTGCGGATCGTTGCGGACGAGGTGGCCGTTGTCGAACTCGAGGACGCGACGGCGCATCGCGTCGACGATGTGCCGGTCGTGGGTCGCCATCACCACCGTGGTGCCCCGGCGGTTGACCCGGTCGAGGACGTCGACGATCTCCTCGCTCGTCTCCGGGTCGAGGTTGCCGGTCGGCTCATCGGCCAGCAGGACGAGCGGGCGGTTGACGATCGCCCGGGCGATCGCGACGCGCTGCATCTCACCACCGGACAGCTCGTTGGGCATGCGGTCGGACTTGCCGCTCAACCCGACGTAGTCGAGCACCTCGGGGACGACCCGACGGATCGTCGACGGCGGCTTGCCGATCACCTCCAGCGCGAACGCGACATTGTCGGCCACCGATTTCTGCTGCAGCAGGCGGAAGTCCTGGAACACGCAGCCGATCGACTGTCGCAGCTTCGGCACCATCCGGCCCTTGAGGGAGTTGACGTGGAACTCCCCCACATAGACCTGGCCCGTCGTCGGCTTGTCCTCCTTGAGCAGCAACCGGAAGAAGGTGGACTTGCCCGAGCCGGATGGGCCGATGAGAAACGCGAACTCGCCCTTGTCGACCTCCAGGCTGAGGTCCGACAGGGCTGGTCGACTGGAAGCCTTGTACTTCATCGTGACGTTCTCCAGCTTGATCACGAGAAGCCAGTGTAACCACGACGCCTGAGACGGCCGTTCAGGTGCAAACCTGCATGTCGCCGACGGTCAACGCGTCGGGACGGGCGTCGATTGCGGTTGCTGTCCGAAATTCGGGATGGTGACCCCCGGCAACCCCGGAATGGTCTGCTGCGTGGTGATGCTCTGCCCGCCCGTGCCCTGGGTTCCGCCCTCGCCCGGGGCGCCTGTCTCGTCGTCGGCGCCCTCACCGGTGGTGGTGGTCGCCGACGACGTCCCGGTCGTCGTGGTGGAGCTCGACCAGGGCGTGGTCGGTTCGGTCGTGGTCGGCGTGCTCGTCGTCGTCCGCGGCGGCGGGTTCGGCGGCGCCACCACCCCGTAACGCTGCGACGTGTAGCCGTAGAGCACGATCCCGGCAACGAAGAGGGCCACCAGGATGGCGGTACTCGTCCGGATGCGCGTCTTGTAGATGTGACGCCACTCGCGGTGGCGGGTCGTTTGTCCCTCGTCCTCGGGGTGCTCGTCCGCCATCACGACTCCCCGTTCCCGCCGGCCTGATCGGCGAGGGTGGCGGGCGGACCACCACCGGCCAGGGCATCGCGGCCCGGGGCGACGGTGATCCCCTCACGCGCCAGCGCCCGCACGATCGAGATCCGCAGGGCACGACTGACCTCGAACTGTTTGCCGGGCAGGGTCCGCGCGACCATCCGCACGGTGACCGAGTCCAGTTCCAGGTCGATCACGCCGAGCGGCGACGGTGCGTCGAGCAGCAGATCGTGCCATCTCGGCTTCTCGAAGAAGTCCTGACCGACGCGGTCGAGGGTCTCGTTGACCAGTCCGATGTCGGCCTCGGCGGGGACCGGGACGTCCACCACGGCGCGTGCCCAGTCCTTGGACAGGTTGGTGGCCTTGATGATCTGGCCGTTGGGCACGGTGATCACCTCACCGTCGCCGGTCCGCAGCTTGGTCATGCGCAATGTCACGTCCTCGACGGTGCCGTTGGCCTCGCCGTTGCCGGTCACGGTCAGACTGACCACGTCGCCGTATCCGTACTGCCGCTCGGCGACGACGAAGAAGCCCGCGAGCACATCCTGGACCACCCGCTGCGCCCCGAAGCCGAGCGCCGCACCGATGACCGCGCCGGGCCCGGTCAGCCCGGTGATGGGTACGCCGAGGATGCCGAGCATGCGGATGATGACGATGATCGCGACGATGACGATGAGCGTCCAGGCGACCACGTCGACCAGGGCCCGCCGGTGCTTGGCATCCTCGGTCTGGACGATCAGGTCACTGTTGTGGAACTGCGATTCGACGCGCGACGCGTACTTCTCGGCAGCCCAGCGGATGAACCGGATGACCAGCAGTCCGCCCAGAATCCAGATGAGGATCTCCAGGCCGTTGGTCGCCATCCAGACGTAGAAGCGGCCGAGAACCGCCTGGGTCGCACCGTCCTGGAACGCGAGCGTCGCCGCGTCACGCATCGGCGGCTGCCATGCGCCAGCGAATGCCGGCCTCGATGAACTTGTCGATGTCGCCGTCGATCACCGCGGTCGGGTTGTTGTCCTCGACGTTGGTGCGGAGGTCCTTCACCATCTGATAGGGATGCAACACGTAGGAGCGCATCTGATTGCCCCAGCTCGATCCGCCGTCGCCCTTGAGCGCGTCGAGTTCGGCCCGCTCCTCGAGTCGCTTGCGCTCGAGCAGCTTGGCCTGCAGGACGCGCATCGCCGAGGCCTTGTTCTGCAGCTGGCTCTTCTCGTTCTGGCAGGTGACGACGATGCCGGTCGGGATGTGGGTCAGCCGCACGGCGGAGTCGGTGGTGTTGACCGACTGACCACCCGGGCCCGACGAGCGGTAGACGTCGACCTTCACGTCGTTCTCGTCGACGTCGATGTGGTCGGTGGTCTCGACCACCGGCAGCACCTCGACCTCGGCGAAGGACGTCTGCCGACGACTCTGGTTGTCGAACGGGCTGATCCGCACCAGCCGGTGGGTGCCCTGCTCGACCGACAGCGTGCCGTACATGTACGGCGCCTTGATCGTGAAGGTGGCGCTCTTGATGCCCGCCTCCTCGGCGTACGAGGTGTCGTACACCTCGACCCCGTAGCCGTGCTTCTCCGCCCAGCGGATGTACATCCGCATCAGCATCTGCGCCCAGTCGGCCGCGTCGACACCGCCGGCCCCCGAGCGGATGTTGACCAGCGCGTCGCGTTGGTCGTATTCGCCGGCCAGCATGGTCTTGACCTCCATCGCCTCGACGTCGGCCCGTAACGAGGCGCGCTCGGCGTCGGCGTCCGCCAGGGCCGACGTGCGATCGTCGCCCTCCTCGGCCTCGGCGAGCTCGTAGTGCACGGGCAGGTCGTCGAGACGCTGGCGGAGTTCGGAGACCTTGCGGTACTCGGACTGCGTATGCGACAGCTCGCTGGTCACCCGCTGCGCGTGGTCCTGGTCGTTCCACAGGTCCGGATCGGAGGCCTGCATCTCCAGCTCATCGATCCGACGACGCAACTCGTCGAGATCGAGCACCTTCTCGACCGTGGTCAAGGTGGCGCCGATGGATTCGAGATCTGCGGTTACGTCGGGATGCACGGTGTTCAAGACTACCGCCGCGAATCGGACCCGGTACGCCCCTGCCCGTCGTCACCGAACGATGTCGGGCGATGTCGGCCGGACGTCACCGGTCAGGCGGGTGGGACGGGCCCCGGAGGGATCTCGGAATCGGTGGGCGGCAGCTCCCCGAAGCGCCACGTGGACGTCGCCTTGCCGGGCTTGTAGACCACCGGCAGATCGGTGCCGACCTGCGGCCAGGGGTCGTGTTCACCGAGAACGAGAGTGCCGTAGACCTCGGCCGGCTGGGTCTGCGGACCGACGATCGTCCCGGACACCGTGCAGAAGCGCTCCCCTTTGGTGTCACCCTGCTCGGGCCGATCGCTGACCCCGGTGACGGTGAAGGTGCCCTGGACGAACTGCGACGCCCGCCCGGCCCCGAGCGGACGCGGGTTGCGGCCGCGCTGCCATTGGACGACCAACGCCACGAGGAGCGCCGCCAAGATCACGGTGAATGCCACAGCGAGCCACATGACCGAGAGCCTACCGGGCGGGGTCGGACATATCGGACCATCAGTCCTCCGTCTGCCGCTGCGCGGCGCACGGTGGCGCTAATCTGACCCGCATGCCACACGACCTCGCGCCCACCGAGATCACCGACGACCTGGAACTCGCGTTGTCGCTCGCCGACTCTGCGGACGCGCTGACCATGGACCGCTTCGGCGCGGTCGACCTCCGGGTGGACGACAAGCCGGACCTGACGCCGGTCTCCGACGCCGACATCGCGTGCGAAACCATGGTGCGCCAACGACTTTCCGCTCGTCGCACCGACGACGCGGTACTCGGCGAGGAGTTCGGCGGCGACGCGGTGCTCACCGGACGACAGTGGGTGGTCGATCCGATCGACGGCACCAAGAACTTCGTCCGGGGGGTACCGGTGTGGGCGACACTGATCGCGTTGCTCGTCGACGGTGTTCCGCGGATCGGGGTGGTGTCGGCACCGGCGTTACGCCGGCGCTGGTGGGCAGCCGAGGGTCTCGGGGCGTTCGCGGTGTTCGACGGCCAGGAGATGCCACGCCGGCTGTCCGTCTCCGGCGTCGCCGAGGTGTCGTCGGCCAGCCTCGCGTTCTCCAGCCTGTCCGGGTGGACGGAGCGCGGCATCCGCGACGAGTTCATCGCCCTGACCGACGACGTCTGGCGGGTGCGCGGCTACGGCGACTTCTACAACTACTGCCTGGTGGCCGAGGGCGCCGTGGACATCGCCGCCGAGCCCGAGGTGTCGCTCTGGGACCTCGCCGCGCTGGACATCCTGGTCCGCGAGGCCGGCGGCACGTTCACCTCGCTCGACGGCGCCGACGGCCCCTCGGGGGTAGCGCGGTCGCCACCAACGGGCTGCTGCACGACGCCGCGCTGCGCGCCCTGGCTCCGGGCCGACGGGGCTGATCGGCTTCCGACCTGTCCGTTCGGAGAGTTCTGCCGCCGCTCTCACGCGCCTACCGTCGTGAGCAGAAGGCTTTTCGCGACAAAGGAGTGGCGCCATGTCTTTTCCCGCACTGACCCATGTGGCCATCACCGTCGGCGACCTCGATGCCAGCACCCGGTGGTATGCGTCGCTGTTCGGAGCGGATCCGGTGCTGGACGAGGACGAGGAATCGGGCTCGTTCCACCACACCGTCTTCGCCCTCGACGGCGGGATGCTCTTCGGACTGCACACCCACACCCGGTCCGGTCCCGACGACGCCTTCGACGAGCGCCGGACCGGGCTCGATCACATCGCATTCGCCACCACACAGGACGAGCTCGCGGGCTGGGTGGCCAGGCTCGACGACCTCGGGATCGCGCACAGCGGGATCAAGCACGCGCACTATGGTTCCGGCATCTCGTTCCGCGACCCCGACGGCATCGCGCTCGAGTTCTTCGCTGCCCCGGCCTGACGTCGCGAGTCGGCGCGGCCGGCGCCGGACATCAGAGCTCGGTGGCCGATTCCTCGTCGAGCACGACGAACTCGGTGGGCGCGGCCTTCATGTCGGCCAGTCGTCCGTAGTGGATGCCCGTGCCCGCGTCGGACAGGATCGCCTGGTGGATCGGCACGGCGACCCGCGGCGCCATCGCCCGCAGGTAGTCGACCGACTCGCTCAGCTTCATCCAGGGTGCGGCCGACGGCAGCGCCAGCACGTCGATCTTCTCGAACGGGATGTAGAACGAGTCGCCCGGATGCATGAACCGCCCGGTCATCGACTTCGTGTCCAGGACGTACGCGACGTTGTCGATCACCGGGATCTCCGGATGGATCACCGCGTGCCGTCCACCGGTGAACCGGGCGGTGACCGAGCCGATCTGGGCGTGCGAACCGGCGTTCGCCGTCGTCCATGGCCCGGCCACGTTGTCGTCGTTCAGCGCGGCGGCGGTCTGCGGGTCCGCGTAGCGCACCGCATCGGGGTTGGCGGCGACCAGATTCGGCAGTCGCGCGACGTCGCAGTGATCGGGATGCTGATGGGTGATGAGGATGGCGTCGAGGCCCGTGACGCCCTCGTAGCCGTGCGAGAAGTTGCCCGGGTCGAACAGGATCCTGGTGCCGTCGATCTCCACCAGGACGCACGAGTGACCGAAGTGAGTGATCTGCATGGGTTCCACTCTGCTCCCCCGACGCGCCCCCGTCACGTCACGCGCCGTGGGCGGGCGCGCACTCGGCGTGGTCGTCAGATGATCGTCGGGAAGACGCCCCAGCCCGCGGCGGCGTCGACCGCTCGCACGATGCCGTATCCGAACCAGACCACCAGCACCGCCAGCGCCACGGGGCTCGTCATCACGCGTCGAAGTCGCTCCGTCACCGGCCGTCCGGTGAGCAGCGCCCAGAGCGCGACGGCCGTGGCGATCACCGCGACCAGCATGAACACCGGGCCGAATGCGTTGACGGCGAACGCCCCCGCCACATCACCGTGTCCCATCGCGACCCAGCTGCGGGTGAATCCGCAGGCCGGACACGGCAGACCGGTCATCCGGGCGAAGGGGCACAGCTCCGGACCGCGGGCCAGGGTCGAGGGCGCGAGGGTGACGGCCACGGTGATCGCGGTGAGCCCGGCGCCGGCGATGGCCGCCGCGGTGAGGCGCCCCCCGGCATCGAGTTCGCTGCGCGGGCCTGATGTTGTGATCGGGCCGGTCGCGGCTCGCTCGGTCGTCCCCTCGCCCGTGGTCACCCGACCAGCGTAGATCGATCGTGACGTCACCGACATCTCCGAGTGCGTGACAAGCTCCTTACCGGATAGTAAGGTCGGTACTTACTACCGAGTAAGATAGTTCCGACGTCCTCACACGACGCGACCCCGAACCGCCCGAGAAACAGTGGTGATCATGACCTCACAGACCGAGTCGCGGCACACCGAACCGCGCGACACCTCCGCCGTCGGAAAGAACCCGCACCGTCGTAACGTGATCGGCACCGCCATGCGCGTGCTGACCACGGTGACCGGCTCGGAGTTCGCCGAGAAGTACAAGATCCGCGAACCGATCAACCGGATCGCCTACCAGGGCACCAAGACCGGATTCCAGACCCTCGGCGCCGCGAACCGTGCCTTCAAGGCCGCACAGGGCGGATCGTCGGGCCCGGCGAAGCGCCTGACCACCACGCCGAAGGACTACTTCAACCTCACGCCCGACGACGAGCAGCAGATGATCGCCGAGACGGTGAAGGAGTTCGCCGTCGAGATCCTGCGCCCGGCCGCCTACGACGCCGACGCGAACGCCGCGGCACCCGAGGACATCCTCACACGGTCGGCCGAGCTCGGCATCACCATGATCAACGTCCCCGAGGACTTCGACGGCGCCGCCACCGAGCGTGGGGTGACGACGAATGCCCTCGTCGCCGAGGCGATGGCCTACGGCGACATGGGCCTGGCCCTGCCGCTGCTCGCCCCGAGTGGCGTGGCAACCACCCTCACCAACTTCGGCACCGACGAGCAACAACGCACCTACCTGCCGGACTTCGCGGGTGAGGACGTGCCCCAGTCGGCGGTCGTCATCGCCGAGCCGAAGCCGCTCTTCGACGCATTCGATCTCGCCACCAAGGCGACCCGCGTGCCCAGCGGCTACCGGCTCAACGGTGTGAAGTCGTTCGTGCCCGCGGCCGGCTCGTCGGAACTGTTCATCGTCGGCGCCCAGCTCGACGGACGGCCGGCGTTGTTCATCGTGGAGTCCGACACCAAGGGACTCATCGTCGAGGCCGATCCGGGCATGGGCGTGCGCGCCGCCGGCATGGGCCGTCTGCTCCTGCAGGACGTCGCGGTGCCGGAATCGGCGCTACTCGGCGGAACCGAGGGTGAGGCGGCGTCGGCCGCGTACCGCGACGTCGTGCGTCTCTCGCGGCTGGGCTGGTCGGCACTCGCAGCCGGCACCGCCCGCGCCGTGCTCGACTACGTGATCCCTTACGTCAACGAGCGCGAGGCGTTCGGTGAGCCGATCTCCAACCGCCAGGCGGTGGCCTTCATGGTCGCCACCATCGCGACCGAGGTCGACTCGATCCGGCTGGTCACCTTGCGCGGCGCGGCTCGCGCGGAACAGGGACTGTCCTTCGCCCGCGAGGCCGCGCTGGCCCGCAAGCTCACCATCGACAAGGGCCTGCAGATCGGCCTTGACGGCGTGCAGCTACTCGGCGGCCACGGCTTCACCAAGGAGCATCCGGTGGAGCGGTGGTACCGCGACCTGCGTGGTGCGGGTATCGGCGAGGGCGTCGTCGTCCTCTGACGGCCGGAACTGACGAGGAAACACTGACATGAGCATCAATCTCGAACTCCCCAAGAAGCTGGGCGTCACGATCGATCAGGCCCATCAGGCCGCCGCTGAGATCTTCCGGCCGATCTCGCGCAAATACGATCTGCGCGAGCACGATTACCCGGTCGAACTCGACACCCTGGCCCGGCTCTACGACGGACTCGCGGAAGCCGGGCAGGCCGGCGCCGGTGCCGACGGTGGCCGAAGCCAGAAGAAGTCGGACAAGCCGCGCCCCGAGGGCGCAGTGGTCAACGGCGGCAACATGCAGTCGGTGATCAACACGATGGAGACCTCGTGGGGCGACGTCGGCCTGATGCTGACGATCCCCTACCAGGGACTCGGCAACGCGGCGATCGCCGCGGTCGCGACCGACGACCAGCTCAAGAGCTTCGGCAAGGTGTGGGCCGCGATGGCCATCACCGAGCCCAGTTTCGGCTCCGACTCCGCAGCGGTCTCCACCACGGCCACCCTCGACGGCGACGAGTACGTCCTGAACGGGGAGAAGATCTTCGTCACGGCCGGCTCTCGGGCCACTCACATCGTGGTGTGGGCGTCGGTGGACAAGAGTCTGGGCCGTGCGGCGATCAAGAGCTTCGTGGTGCCGCGCGAGCACCCGGGCGTCGAGGTCGTCCGACTCGAACACAAGCTCGGTATCCGCGTATCCGACACCGCGGTCATCCGCTTCGAGAACTGCCGTATCCCCAAGGACAACCTGCTCGGCTCGCCGGAGGTGGACACCAAGAAGGGCTTCGGCGGTGTCATGCAGACCTTCGACAACACGCGCCCCATGGTCGCCGGGATGGCCGTCGGTGTCGCCCGGGCCGCACTCGAGGAACTGCGCCGCATCCTCGACGAGGCGGGCATCGAGATCGACTATGACCGCCCGGCCGCGGACCAGCACGCAGCCGCAGCCGAATTCATCCGGATGGAAGCCGATTTCGAGGCCTCCTACCTGCACACGATGCGCGCAGCGTGGATGGCCGACAACAAGCAGCCGAACTCGCTCGAGGCGTCGATGTCGAAGGCCAAGGCCGGACGTACCGGCACCGACATCACCAACAAGGTGGTGGAACTGACCGGAACGCTGGGCTATTCGGAGCGACTCCTGGTGGAGAAGTGGGCGCGCGACTCGAAGATCCTGGACATCTTCGAGGGCACGCAGCAGATCCAGCAGCTCATCATCGCGCGTCGTGTGCTCAACAAGAGCAGCGCCGAGCTGAAGTAGCGGCAGGATTCCTGTGCCCGAGTGATCTCGATACGCCGGCTCGCAAGCTCGCCGGCTACTCGATCAGCGGTTGGGTGGGGCGGAGCGAGCGAACCTCCGCTGATCGAGTCCCGGCGGGTGGGCGCGCGATCTCCCGCTGATCGAGTACCGGCGAGTGGGCGCGCGATCTCCCGCTGATCGAGTAGACCGAGGCGCCAGCCGAGGTCGTATCGAGATCACACCACCCACGCCAGGACCAGCCCGGCCGCGCACCCGATCACGCTGCCCAGCACCGACATCAGGACGTAGGCCAGCGCACGCAACCGATTGCCCTGCGTCAGGCGAGCGGTCTCGAAGCTCGCGGTGCTGAACGTCGTGTATCCACCGCAGAATCCGGTTCCGATGATCGCCTTCAGGTCGTCGGGGGCGGAGTGGAAGATCACCAGGCCGGCGAGCACGCCCAGCAGGAGCGACCCGGTCACATTGATCGTCAGGGTCGCCCACGGGTATGTCGTCGACACCCTGCGCTTCATCGCACCGTCCACGACGAACCGTGCGACCGCGCCGAACGCACCGGCGAGCATCACCGCGAGGACCGTCACGCCCGCGCCCCCGATCGCCCAATCGCCTTCTCCGCCAGCACTATCCCCACCCACGCGGCCAGCACACCACCGACCACGCTGACCACCGCATAGGCGACGGCCGTCGGCCAGGCGCCGTCACGTCCGAGCAACGAGATCTCCAGGGCGAAGGTGCTGTAGGTGGTGAACGAGCCGCACATGCCGGTCCCGACCAGCAGCCGGATCCGTTGCCGCCACCCGTCGTCGGCGCCGAGTGAGGCGAGCCCACCGAGCAACGCACCCAGCAGGAATGCACCGGACAGGTTGATCACGAACGTCGCCCACGGCCATCCGGCGTCCGGCGTCGGCCAGAGCGCCTCGATCCAGTAGCGCAGCCCGGTGCCGACGATGCCACCGCAGAACACCCACACCAGGGCGGACGGCTGGAGGTGCAGGGGGCGCGGCGGAGTGTCCGGATCGATCGGGAGTTCGGAGGTCATGGCGGTATCGCGCACACCGTACCGCGGATCACGTGACGACCACGTACAACACGATGAGGTAGATGGGCACGATCACGTCGAAGAAGAAGATCGGCCCAGCGTTACCGGGCGCGAAGTTCCGGTGCACCACCATCTCTCGGACGTGACCGGCCGCCGCACCGAGATAGAACACCGCGAAGGCGATGATCGTCGCCAGCCAGAACTCGGTGCCGAAGCCGCTCGCGATGACCCCCAGGACGCCGGTCGCGAGACTGGCCAGCCCCACCTCCCACTGCCAGGGTGTCCTCGTCGGCCAGCCGATCGATTCGGCGATCGGCTCACCGAAGAACATGTGTCCGAAACCGGTCATCCAGCCCTGCACACCGATCATCCAGAGGATGGAGTTCTCCAGCAGATCATGTCCGAACGCCCCGCCCGGCGTCGCCGAGTCGACGGCGGTCGACACGATCGTGCCGACCAGGCCGACGAACGGGATGACCCGGATGGACACCCGGAGAAGCCGGTCGACCCCGGAGCCGGCAGACGCACCGTTCATCGAGGTCAGCCGCCGAGTTGCCTGGCCAACTCCGACAACACGTCCGGGTCCTCGATGGTGGACGGCACGGTGTACTCCTCGTGGTCGGCGATCTGCCGCATGGTCTTCCGCAGGATCTTTCCGGATCGCGTCTTCGGCAACGCGGGCACCACGGTGACGTCCCGGAACGTCGCGACGGCACCGATCTCGTTGCGCACCAACGCGACCAACTCGTCTCGCAGGATGTCGGGGTCGATGTCGGCGCCGGACTTGAGTACGACGTAGCCACTGGGACGCTGCCCCTTGAGATCGTCGTGGATGCCGATCACCGCGCATTCGGCCACCGCCGGATGCGATGCGACGACGGCCTCGATACTGCCCGTCGACAGACGATGGCCGGCGACGTTGATCACGTCGTCGGAGCGACCGAGGACGAACACGTACCCGTCGGCGTCGACATATCCGGAGTCGCCGGTCAGGTAATAGCCGTCGAACGCCGACAGGTACGACTTGCGGAACCGCTCCTCGTCACGCCACAACCCCGCCAATGTGCCCGGCGGCAACGGCAATTCGATGACGATGTTGCCCTCCTCCCCGGCCGCGAGAAGGGTGCCCTCGGCGTCGACGACACCGACCTGGTAACCGGGGACGGGCACGGTGGGCGAACCGGCCTTGAGCGGCATCGGTTCGAGTCCACGTAGATTCGCCGCGATCGCCCAGCCGGTCTCGGTCTGCCACCAGTGATCGACGACCGGGACACCGAGCACGCCGCTCGACCATTCGAAGGTGTCCGGGTCCAACCGCTCCCCCGCCGCGAACAGGGTGCGCAGCGACGACGTGTCGTACTTGGCGAGTTCGGTCGCCTCCGGGTCCGCCTTGCGGATCGCGCGAATCGCGGTGGGCGCGGTGAACAGGGCGTTCACCCGATGGTCGGCGATCACCCGCCAGAATGCGCCGGCGTCGGGCGTTCCGACGGGTTTGCCCTCGTACATGACCGACGTCGCCCCCACCAGCAGCGGGCCGTAGACGATGTAGGAGTGGCCGACCACCCAGCCGACGTCGGACGCGGTCCACCACACGTCACCGGGTTCGATGCCGTAGATGTTGGCCATCGACCAGGTCAGGGCGACGGCGTGGCCACCGTTGTCGCGTACCACGCCCTTCGGCTTTCCGGTGGTGCCGGAGGTGTAGAGGATGTACAGGGGGTCGGTGGCCGCGACCGGTGTCGGTGCGGCGGGTGCGACGTCCGCCATCGCCGCATCCCAGTCCAGCCAGCCGTCGTGATCGGTTGCACTGCCACCGATCTCGGGTCGGTCCTGGACGATGACGGTCGCCGGTTTCGACGCCGCGAGTTCGACGGCGCGCGCGACCATCGGCAGGTACTCGACGGTGCGGCCGGGTTCGAGCCCGCCGGACGCGGTGACGATGGCGACCGGCTCGGCATCGTCGATGCGGGTGGCCAGCTCGGGGGCGGCGAAGCCTCCGAAGACCACCGAGTGGACCGCACCGATCCGTGCGCAGGCCAGCATCGCGATCGCCGCCTCCGGGATCATCGGCATGTAGATCACCACGCGGTCACCGGCGCCGACCCCGTTGGCCGACAGCACGCCCGCGAATCGCGAGACCTGTTCGAGCAGTTGGGCGTAGGTGTAGGTACGCGTCTCACCGATCATCGCCGAATCCCAGATGAGCGCCGTGCGATCACCGTTGCCGGCCTCGACGTGGCGGTCGAGCGCGTTGTACGACGTGTTCAGGGTCGAGTCGGGGAACCATCGATAGATCGGCGCCGCGGTGTCGTCGAGCGCGCGCGTGGGTGGCACGACCCAGTCGACGCCCTCGGCCGCGGTGAGCCAGAATCCCTCTCGGTCATCCCTCGCCTGCGCAAACGCATCGCTGTATCGACCCATCACGTCCCTCTCGCTCACCCGTCCCGCCGACGGTGCTGTACACCGCTACGACGTTAGCCATGTGATCGTTGCCACGGCGTTGCTTCGCCGACGATGCGGCGGCCGGTCGACTCCGGGCGCCGAGCGGCTCAGTCCAGGTATTTCTCGACAACGTCGGCGGGCCGCACCGAGGCGTCGTCGGGATCGGCGCCCGCGTCGCGTCGGGCCTGGCGCTGGCGGAGCAGGTCCCAGCACTGGTCCAGCGAGATCTCGAGTGCCTGGAGTCGACTGTTCTCTTCCGCCCGGGTGATCTCGCCGCGCCCGAGTCGGTCGCGCAGATCGTGCTCCTCGGAGATCAGCTCGGTGATGTGAGTGTGGATGGACTTGTCCGTGGCCATGGGTCCACGGTAGTCGCGCCGCAGCGTCCGGTCAGTTGGAACCGGTCAGTCGGAGATCAGTAGAGCCACTTGCGGAACTCGGTCTCCTCGAACGCCTTCTCGAGTTCGTTCTCGTCGAGTTCCGGGATGAGCGTCTTGGTGATCTTGGCCGTGCTCGGCAACGCATCGGGCGCCCAGGTGTCGGGCCGCCACAGATCTGAGCGCAGGAACGCCTTGGAGCAGTGGAAGAAGACCTCCTCGACCTCGACCTCGACGGCGAGGATCGGCCGTTGCCCGTTGACGGTGAGGTCGTCGAAGTAGTCCCCGTCGTCGACGATCCGCGCCGAGCCGTTCACCCGCAGGGTGTCGCCGCGACCGGGTATGACCGCGATGGCCCCGACGTGCGGATTCTGCAGCACGTTCAGGTATCCGTCGACGCGACGGTTCCCGGGCCGCTCGGGGATCGCGATGTGCAGGTCGTCGACGACGTGCACGACCTTGCCCGCCGGGTCGCCCTTGGGCGAGACGTCGAGCCGGCCCTCGGCATCCGAGGTCGCGAGGAAGACCATCGGAGAGTGTTTCAGCCAGTCGATGTGGACACGATGCAGCTGCGGTCGGACTTTCTCGACCACCGTCCGATGCGGATGGCCGACGATCTCGCGCAACTGGTCCTCGGTCGTGATCTCCACCTGTTCATGGTGGCATCACGCCGGCGGTTTACCCAAGGCGACCTCGGGTATCCGGCCACTGTCGAGTCCACCGCGACGAGGAGATGATCATGAGTGCTCCCCCACCCGACGAGCTGTCCACCGTGCAGCTCGTCGAACGGCTACAACGCCAGACAACCGATCTGGTGAAGACCGAGATCCGCGACGCCGTCGACGAGGTCCGGACCAAGGGCACCCGACTCGGGGTGGGGATCGGGATATCCGGGGTGGGTGCGCTGCTCGTGTTCTTCGGGACGGCGACACTCGTCGCGGCGGCCGTCCTGGGTCTGGCGAACGCCATTGCCGCGTGGGCGGCCGCCCTCATCGTCGCCGCGATCCTCGTGGTGATCGGTGCAGTGGTCGCCGCGATCGGTGGCAGGCGCGCGCAGGCGGCCGTCCCACCCGCACCACAACACACCGTGGAGAGCGTCCAGCAGGACGTGGCGATGGTGAAGGAGCATCTTCGATGACCGGCCCCGACGTGCCGGGCGAGATCGACGATCCGGCCGTCACCGATGACCTGCCTCCGGTTCAGCAGCAGCGCGAGGAGTTGGCGCAGACAGTGGATGCCCTGAGCCGAAAACTGGACGTGCCGGCCCGACTGAAGGAGACGGCCGCGGACACCGCGCACACCGCGCAGGTGAAAGCGCGAGAAAACCGACGATCGCTGCTGGTGACGGCTGCGGTGGCCGGCGCGGCCGTCGTCGGCCTGATCATCGTCAAGCGGAGGAGGACGTCCTGATGAGCACGGTGTCGAAAACCTTGTACAAGCCCTTGTCGCTCGTGACGAGCATCCTCGGCGGTGTGGTGGCCGGTGCCGTCTTCGGCCAGATCTGGAAGCGGATCGCCGACGAGCCGACCGCGCCCGATCCGAAGGACTTGCGGCGCAGCAACACCGAGGTGCTCGCGGGCGCAGCGGTCCAGGGCCTGATCTTCGGTCTGGTGCGCGCCGCGATCGACCGTGCCGGCGCCCGTGGCTACAAAGCCGTCACCCACGAGGACCCCGCCTGACCCCTCTGCCCGCTCGGCCCCCGGCCGGGCGGTCCTGAGCTGCGCGAACGACCGAACCGTCGACCGCTGACGGGACTATCGTCGGCGCATGGACCAGTCCGCCTTCTACGGGGTCGTCGCCGCGACCAACTTCACCCTGCTCGGGCTGTGGTGGGTGGCGATCAAGGACCGTGACGACCTGAACGGCTCGAGTGGTCCCGGCCGATACATGGCGTACCTGGTGTCACTGCAGTTCGTCATCCCGGCCGCGGTCTCACTGCTCGCGCAGGTGGCACCGGACATCGCGGCGATCTGGCGGTTCGCCTTCACGGTCGCGGGCGTTCTCGGCGCGCTCGGCGTCGCGTTACTGGCACGGCAATTCGCCCGGCTCACGGACTCCAGGATCCTGCCGTGGGTGTTCGGGGTCCTCGGCATACCGCTGTACCTGGCGATCGCCCTCGGTGCCGTCTGGCCGGGTTTCGCCGATGCGCTCGGGTTGGCCCTGACGCCCATCGAGTTCGAGGGGCTGCTGATCTGTCTGATCGTCATCCTGGGCGTCCAGGAGGCCTGGTTCGTGACGATGACGCCTCGGCGTGCGCAATCGGCCCACCCGGATGTCGTGCCGCCACCAGCCCCGAGATAGCAAACAGCCCTGACCGGATTTGTCGATCTGCCGGTCAGGGCTGTCTATCGTAGCGGGGACAGGATTTGAACCTGCGACCTCTGGGTTATGAGCCCAGCGAGCTACCGAGCTGCTCCACCCCGCGTTGGTGAACACAACGTTACACACCCGTTCGCGACAGATGCAAATCGCCTCCCGCACCACCTGCGACCTGCGCAAACACCTGTGACGGCGGACACGTTGGAGCGCGTGCGGATCACTGCGGGTGCACCCCCATCAGCGTTGCGAGCTGACGCGCGAGCGGATTGAGATCCAAGCGGTCGGGGTCCTTCTTGGCGACACCGTCCCAGGGCTGGCGCATGGCCGGATTCGCGAGCGCGGCGCGAGCCGCGCCGCGCACTCCGGTCGGATTTCCGACCGGTACCGAACACCGTGCATCCGTGTTGAACGGGAACTCGTCGTAATGGATGTCGAACGACGGGTCCTTGCGCTTCATCTCCCGGATCATCGCGTTCGTACTCTCATAGCCACGTGTACAGGCCGCCGGATTGTTCGTCTCCAGCACCACACCGAAATGGATCTGACCGTCACCCGGCGCGGTCGCGTGACTGCTGGCCGACAGCTGCGACAGCATCGCGATCGTCGGGCGGATCGAGAACGACGTCGGCGCGACCGCGCGGACTGTGCCGGCCAGTTGTCTTACGGCAGTGGAGATGTCGCCGCCGTACTGCTGCAGCAACGCCGAGATCTGCGTCGCCGACGCCGTCCCCGTCGTCAACAACCGCCGCAAATCCGGATCCGAAGCCGCCAACGTCGCCGTGATCAGATCCAGATTCCGCGACCACGACAAAATCGCATCCGACTGATCCGCCTGCGTCGCCAACACCACATTCGAATTCTGAATCAACGAAATCGTCTGATCCAACGAGTCATACCCCGACCGCGACAACTTCGACAACGAATCCACCAGCCGGGTCACATTCTCACCCTGACCATTGAACGCCTTACCCAACTCCGTGATCACCGTATGCAGATCATCAATCGGAATCGACGACGTGAAATCAATCGCCGACGCCACCACATCCTCCAACGGCGGCGGCACCGACGTCTTCGTGATCACCGACCCATCCGACAAAAACGGACCCTCCGACGACGTCGGCTGCAAATCCACATACTGCTCACCGATCGCCGACCGATTCGCCACCACCGCAACCGCCGACGCCGGAATCTCCGGACCACCCGAATTCAACTCCAGCTTCACATCAACGCCATCCTTCGTCAGCGTCAACGCACCCACCCGACCCACCGGCACACCCTGATACGTCACCTCGGCATTGGTGAAAATGCCACCGGACTCCTTCATCGACGCCGTCACGGTGTAGATCCCGAGTCCGACTGCTCGCTCGACGTGGACGTATCGATAGCCGGCATACGCCGTGGCCAGCAGACCCAGGATGACGACGACGGCGATCTGGATCCGCGCCAATCGTGACAGTGGTGGCATGTGGTGAATCGCCCTCCCCGACGAACATCGGCGCCGGTGGGCGCCGACGTCACCTTACTGACGAGTCAGTCGGCCGGACAGACAAACGTGGCCGACCGGGTACGGACGCATCAGGATGAGCTGCGTCACGCTCAACCCACCGCCGAGGCCGCCCGCACAAGCCATTCATCTGTGACATTGGTCACAAACGAGTAGTCTGAGCCTACCGACAACTCGAGGAGGAGAGATGGCACCTCATCTACCGCATCACGAGAGTCACGGGAACCATCCGATGAGCGTGATCGGGTTCCTGCTGGTGCTCGGTGGCTTCGCCATGGCCGCGCTCTGGCTGGTGTCGATGGCGGGCGGCAATGTCATACCGGCGATCATCTTCGGCCTGCTGATGGTGACCGCGTTCACCGGAGCAGTGTCGATCTTCCTGTCACTGACCCATCGCCATCACCACAGTCCGATCCTGCCGGACAGCACCGAGAACGAACTCGGACGGTACATGCACCGCTACCGCGAGTGAGTCCTGGCGACACCGAGCCCGTCCTGATCACGAGAAATGCCGTGGCGCACCAGCGAACTGGTGCGCCACGGCATTTCGGTCACCTACGTCGGCGTCAGCTGCCTGCCGGCAGCGACTCGTACTGCGCGACAGCCTGACTCAACCGATCCAGGGCCTGCCCGTAGGCGGTGAAGTCGCCCGTGCTCTGCGCGTTCTTCAGCGCACTCAACGCATCGTTGATCGCGTTGACGGCTGCGTCACGCTCGGCAGAACCCTGTCCGGGTGCCGGCGGCGGCGTCACCTGCTGCTGATCACCGTTCTCGTCGGTACCGCCCTGACCATCGCCGAGGTCGGGGACCATCGCCGCGCGGCCCGGATCGATCCCGACCTGTTGCAGCGCACCGGCCGTCGTCGCCGCGTAGCCGACCCGGCCCTCGTAGCGGGTGATCACCCGGAACAGCCGCGGGAAGGTGGCCTCACGACCCTGCGCCTGCGCGTACATCGGCACGACGTACAGGATTCCGTTGTCCCCGACCGGAAGTGTCAGCAGGTTGCCGAACGTGACGTCGGCGGTGTTCTCCAGACTCTTCCGGCTGTCGGCCACCCGACTGTCGGTCTGCATCGGGTTGAACGCCTGCTTCGGGCCGTCCCGCTGCGTGTTGGGTGACAGCTCCTTGATGGTGATCTGACCGTAGTTGGCCGGATCGCTCGACACCGTCATGTACGCGGACAGGATCGGCCGGTTGAGTCGGGTCATCACCGACGTCAGCTGGAACGACGACTTGCCGTCGCGTGGACTCGACGCGACGAAGTAGTACGGCGGCTGGTCGAGCCCGCGTGCTTCGGCGTCCGGCGTGGTGGGATCCGCGGGCACCGACCAGAAGTCGTTGGCCTGGAAGAAGGTCTGCGGATTCGTCACGTGGTAACGCGACAGCAGACTCCGCTGGATCTTGAACAGATCCTCGGGATAGCGGACGTGATCGAGCAGATCGGGCTTCTTGTCGAGCTCCGCGCGCGACTGCACCGTCCCCGGGAACACCTTCATCCACGTCTTGAGCACCGGATCGTTCGGATCGAACTGATACATGGTGACCTTGCCGGTGTAGGCATCCACGGTCGCCTTCACCGAGTTGCGCACATAGGAGACCTGCCGGTTGATCTGCGTGCGACCGGTCTGCCCCTGATTGAGCTCCTGCGCATCCTCGGTCGCCGCCTGCAACGACGTGCGTTGAGCGTACGGGTACGCGTCGAGCGTGGTGTAGCCGTCGACGATCCATTTGATCGACCCGTCGGCCATGACCGCCGGGTACGTCTTCGAGTCCACCGTCAACCACGGCGCGACCTGCTTGACACGGTCCCGCGGGTCCCGGTTGTAGATGATCTTCGAATCGCTGTTGATCTCACCGGAGAGGAGCAGGTTGCGCTCCGCGTACTTGACCGAATAGAGGAACCGGTTGAACCAGTTGCCCAGCGAGACACCGGAATCGCCACCGTAGGTGTACTTGGTCTCGGCGGTGTCGTACTCACGCGGTTGCCCGTCGGACGATCCGACGATGGCGTAGTCGGGATCGACCTTGGCGATCAGCTCACCGAAGTAGATGCGCGGCTGGGTCACCTTGATCGGCGCATTCGCCTTGTACTCCGGGCTCTGGACATTGCTCAGGTCACTCACGAAGAAGAACGGCTCGCCGCCACCGTCGACGTTGTTCGTGTCGTCGGACACCGCCTCGTTGACGCGGTTGGCCGGCGCGGCGACGAATCCGTTGCCGTGCGTGTAGACCAGGTGCTTGTTCAGCCAGTTCTGCTGCTGCGGCGAATACCGGCTCGGGTCGAGCTCGCGCACCGCCACCACGAAATCGCGCAGCTGATCGTTGATCCGGTACCGGTCCAGTGCCAGTTGAGCGGGGAAGCCGTAGAAGTTCTGGCGCTGTTGCAGCTGGGTGAAGGCCGGCGACACGATGTTCGGGTCGAGGATGCGGATGTTCGACAGCGTCGGCTCGTCGGCGTTCACCGTGGACTGGGTCACCGGCTGCGACGTCCAGTCCCGTTGCGTCGTCACGCGATCGTCACCGATGCCATACGCCTGTTTGGTGGCGGCGATGTTGCGGGATATGTATTCGGCTTCCTTCTGCGCGGCATTGGGCTTGACCGAGAACTGCTCCATCGCCAGCGGCCAACCGACGCCGATGACCAGCGCGGACAACAGCATCAGCGCCGTCGCGAGCGCCGGCACACGCAGGTCGCGCAGCACCACGCCGGCGAAGAACGCCAGCGCACAGATGATGGCGATCGACATCAGGATCAGCTTCGACGGCAGCACCGCGTTGATGTCGGTGTAGCTGGCACCCGTGAAGATCTCCTGCTTGCGCTCGCTCGACAACAGCGAATACCGGTCGAACCAGTACGCCACCGCCTTGAGCAGGAGGAAGGTGCCGGCCAGCGCGGCGAGCTGAATACGGGCGGCGGTCGAGATCGACGGCGAGGTGCCGCCGCCCCCCAGGCGAATCCCGCCGAACAGGTAGTGCGTCAACAGGTTCGCGAGGAACGCCACCACCACGACCACGAACAACAGGTTGAGGATCAGCCGATAGAACGGTAGATCGAAGGCATAGAAGCTCATGTCGAGCCCGAACTGCGGGTCGGTGATGCCGAAGCTCTCCCCGTGCAGGAAGGTCTGCACCGTCGCCCACGACCCCTGCGTCACCAATCCGGAGAGCACACCGATCAATGCGGACGGGATGATGGCGAACCACTTGGTGCGTCCCATGACCGTCGCCCGATACCGGGCCAGCGGATCGTTGGGTCCCGAGGCCGGAACGAACACCGGCCGGGACCGGTACGCCATCGCGATCGCCCCGAAGACGAGCAGTCCGACGACCAGTGTGGTGACGACGAACAGGACGACGCGCGTCCAGATCACCGTGGAGAACACCCGCGTGTAACCGACGTCGGAGAACCACAGCCAGTCCGTTGCCATCCCGACCAGCCGTGGGCCGACCAACAGCAGGATCAGTATGGCCACGCCGACGCCGATGGCGATCTTGCTCCTGCGTGACAGTGTCGGCATGCCTGCCGGCCCTCGTACGCCCACCTGGACCCACTCTCCAAAGTTCTCATTCCGGGCATCAGCCCGACCCGGACGACAGCCGCCGAGCCAACTGCACCCAACTGTACTGGCCGGTGTTCCACCGGTCCCGACGCCCGTACCGCCTGGGCGACGACCCGTTTCCTCGTGCGACGCGCCCGGCAGCGAGCCTGTGCGTCGAAGCGGCAACGATCGGCCCCCGGGTGAGTTCCACGTCACGTCGATCCGGCCCGTGTGACGCACGATCCGGCACGTGACGTCGGTCCGCGCGGCAAGATGGATGCGTGACCGATGAGCCAACGTCAGCCGCCGGACCGGAAGTCCTCTCGGCCGATGCACTGGGCAGTGCCCTGCGCGACATCGTCGAGTTCGTCGACGCGAGCGGCTGGGATCAGCCACCGATGTTGTTCGCCCTGGTGCCCACCGCGAGTCTGGCCCAGACCCAGCCGGGTCTGGTCGATCCGGAGGACGACTCCGAACTGAGTCCGATCGCCCAGGACTCCGTCGCCCTGCCCGACGGCGAGCAGAGCGGGGTCGAACTCGAACGCATCCTCGCCACCACGAGCTGGCCGCCGACAGTCGCGGGGGCAGCACTCGTGCAAGAGATCCTGGTACTCCCACCCGAGGCGGAGCCGGACCTCGATTCCGCGCTCGAGGCGATGTTGCGTGCGCCGGAGGATCCGACGGCCGCCGATGCGGCGGCCCGCGCGTCGGCGCAGGCGCATCCCGGGGGACGCGCGGCGCGGCTCGTCGTCGGCGCCCTGCGTGACGGTCGCAGCCTCGGGTTGCTGCAATTGCGGCCCGACGCGGCTGACGACCCCCGGGTCGGGATCGAGCTGCTCACCCATCCCGACCTCGGGACCGATCTGCGCCTCGCGCTCGCGCAGACCCTCGACGATCCGGACGCCTGAAGCGTCCGCGGGCGGCGCGACCGAGACACCCTGTCCCAGCCGACCAGGGTCAGCAGTGACCGGCGTCAGCAGTGTGGGGCGGGTCGGCCCGCTCCGAGGTCGTCCAGAGCATCGACGGCCCCCTGCAGGTTCTCCACCTTGACCAGGGTGAGTCCGTCGGGCGCATCGGAGGCCGCCTCCGCGCAATTGCGCTGCGGAACAAGGAACACGGTCGCCCCGGCATCGCGGGCAGCCTGCGTCTTGTGGGTGATGCCGCCGATCGGTCCGACCTCGCCGTCCTCGTCGATCGTCCCGGTACCGGCGATGAACTTGCCGTGGGTGAGTTCGCCCGGGCTCAGCCGATCGATGACCGCGAGAGTCAGCATCATGCCCGCGGACGGCCCACCGATGTCGCCGACGTTGTAGGTGATCTTCAGTGCCGGGTCGGCGTTGACGACCTCGGGTGTGACGCCGAGGTAGCCGACCTTCGGGTCGTCGGGACGCGGGGTCAGCGTCACCGACACCGTCTGTTTCCGGCCGCCGCGATCGATCTCGATCGGCACCACGGTGCCGGGGGGATTGCCCTTCACCGCCGCCTGCATCTCGGCGGTCGTCGAGACGGGCTTCCCGCCCACCGCGAGGACCTGGTCACCCTGCTCGAGCACATCGTTCGACGGACCATTGGTCGCGACGCCCGCGACGACGAGCTTGGTCGGCCGGTCGAGGTAACGCAGCGCCGCGGCCGTGGCACTGTCCTCGGAGCCGGTCATGTCCTGCTGGTTCTGCTCACGGACCTCGTCGGGCGTGCGGTCCGGCGGGAACAGCCGGTCGCGCGGCTCGAGTGTGTAGGTCCCCGACAGCCACATCCCGAGCGCCTGGAACAGCGACATCCCGTCGGTCACCGAGACCGTCGTCAGATTGAGGTTGCCGGTGGTGGGGTCGGTCGGCACACCGGTGATGTCGACAACGGACTTGTCGTCGACCGAACCCAACGTGTTCACGGTCGGTCCCGGACCGAGCGCGACGAACGGAACCTGGACGGTCGTACCGACGAACAGCAGCGCCACGAAAACCAGCACGGTGACGGCGACGGTGGCGATCCGACGATGCCCGGGCTGCAATCTCATTCCGCACAGAGTAGTGGACCCCCGCGACAGTGAGTCGCCTACGCTCATGGCGAACGCCACGAGCCTGACCGGGCGATACCCGAGCGGTACCGTGGAGGCATGAATGATCTGCCCTTCGGGTTCTCTCCGTCCGACGACGACGATCGCAGTAGGGACGATCGCGGCAAGGACAAGCGCGGCGGGGACGACGGCGGCACCGGTGGGTCCTCCGGCAATCCCGGTGGCGCACAGAACCCCTTCGGGTTCTCTGCCGGCGGCGAGGGCTTCGACCCCTCGTCCTTCGACCCGTCCCAGCTCGGCCAGATGTTCTCGCAACTGGGCAGCATGCTCAGCGGCATGGGCTCCGGCATGACCGCGGGTTCCGGCGGCGGACCGGTCAACTACCAGGTCGCCACCAACCTGGCGCGCCAGCAGATCGGCAAGTTCACACCCGTGTTGGACAAGGAGACCCAGGCCGTCGCGGACGCGGTGCGCCTGGCCGAGGTCTGGCTCGACGACGTGACCAACTTCCCCGCCGGGGTGAGCAAGTCGGTCGCGTGGACACCGGTGCAATGGCTCGAGGAATCTCTGCCGACCTGGAAGCGCCTGTGCGACCCCGTCGCGAGTCAGTTGTCGAAGACCTGGGAGCAGAACCTGCCCGCCGAGGCGGCCCAGTTCGCCGGCCCGATGATGGGCATGCTCACCCAGATGAGCGGGATGGCCTTCGGCACCCAGCTCGGCCAGGGTCTCGGCCAACTCGCGAAGGAGGTGCTGACGTCCACCGACGTCGGCCTGCCGCTGGCACCCGAAGGGGTCGCGGTGCTCCTGCCCGAGGCGATCGCCTCGTTCGCCGAGGGTCTCGAGCAGCCCGCACAGGAGATCATCGTCTTCCTCGCCGCTCGCGAGGCCGCTCACGTGCGCCTGTTCACGCACGTCGGCTGGCTCCGCCAGCGTCTGCTGTCCACGGTCGAGGAGTACGCGCGTGGCATCAGCATCGATTTCAGCGGTATCGCCGATCTCACCGAGGGTGTCGACCCACAGCAGCTGCTGTCCGACCCGTCCAAGCTCGAGGAACTGATCGGCTCGTCCGCATCCTTCGAGCCGACCACGACTCCCGAACAGCAGGCGGCACTCGCCCGACTCGAGACGCTGCTCGCGCTCGTCGAGGGTTGGGTCGAGCAGGTGGTGTCCAAGGCCCTCGACGATCGCATCCCGAGTTCGGTGGCGCTGACCGAGACCATGCGCCGTCGACGCGCCTCCGGTGGGCCCGCGGAACAGACGTTCGCCACCCTGGTCGGCCTGGAACTGCGCCCACGCAAGGTGCGCGAGGCGTCGGCGCTCTGGCAACAGCTGCTCGAGGCCGGCGATGTCGCGACCCGCGACGGCGTGTGGGCCCATCCGGACCTGATGCCCGACAGCAGCGACCTGGACCACCCGGCAGCCTTCATCGACGGCGTCATCGGCGGTGGGGCGAGCTCGTTCGACGACCCGATCGCCCAACTCGAGCAGACCCTCGCGCAGGAGCGTGCCGCCGAGAAGTCCGCGGGCGAGGACAGTGGCGACACAGGCGGCGGCGAGAACAGCACCGACGGCCGGCCCGACGGTGACACCGACGAGGACCCGCCGCAACCTCACTGACCACAGGCCGGGCCGGCCTGTGGACAACTCCCGCGAGCGCCGTCCGGTCGCCGTGGCAGGTGGCAGAGTGACGCCATGTCCGAACGCAGTGCCCGGCAGCTCCGATCCGGCGCAGGTTCCGCCGATGTCACCGACATCGGTGGGCTGCCGGTCAGCCTGCCTCTCGTCCGCCCGGGTACCCCGGTGCTGGTCCGGCCCGGCAACCGGGTCCATGTCGGCAGCGATCCGCATCGCAGCCTGATCATCGACCTCACTCCCCCGGTCCGGGCCGCGGACGTCGCCGGACTGCTCCGTGATCTCACCCGGCCGCGATCACGAGCCGAGATGGTGCGACGTGCACGCTCGATCGGCCTGACACCCCTCGACCTCGCCGGCATCATCGGACAACTCACCGCCGCCGGGCAGGCGGTCCCCACCGACAACGGCCGGTCATCGTCGACCCTGCGGATCCGTATCCACGGACGCGGGCCGCTCGCGGACCTGCTCACCGCCGCACTGTCGGAGGTCGGCATGGTGCCGCGCCGGTCGACACGCAGGCCGACGTCGTCTGCCGTGGTCGACCGGTGGGACGCCAATCTGGTCGTGCTCACCGATTTCCTGGTGCACGATCCGGCAATCATCAACGCGCTCAACGCCGCCCGTACCGCCCACCTCCAGGTGCGGGTGCGCGACGGTGTCGGCGTGATCGGCCCCCTGGTGTTGCCCGGATTGTCGAGTTGCCTCCGGTGCGCCGACCATCATCGGGCAACACTGGAACCGGATTGGCCATTGCTCGCCGCCCAGATGGTCCGCCAGCCGGGTTACGCCAGCGCGGCGACCCTGCGCGGGACCGCCGCGCTGGCGCAGGAGCAGATCGAACAGCTGGCGGGCGCGCTGTGGTCCGGCGACAGCGCGGCACCGAGACCTCAATTGTTCGATCGCGCTTTGGAATTCCACCCGAATCCGGCACGGTTCACCATCACCGACTGGCCGCCACATCCACTCTGCGACTGCCGGCCGATCACCGCCGTGGCCGGGTGACCCGGACTGGGTCGCTCGTCCTCTATCCTGAAGTCGGGGAAAGGACGCTATGAGCGACATCACTCGGGGGCAGGGACGACGCAATGCGAAACTCGCGTCGCTGCCCATCGGTATGGCCGGGCGCGCTGCGGCCGGCCTCGGCAAACGCATGGTCGGTAAGGACAAGGACGAAGTCCAGCAGGAGATGCTGGAGAAGGCCGCTGAACAGCTCTTCGCCGTACTCGGTGAGCTCAAGGGCGGCGCCATGAAGGTCGGCCAGGCGATGTCGATCATGGAGGCCGCGATTCCCGACGAGTTCGGGGAGCCGTTTCGCGAGGCGCTGACCAAGTTGCAGGCCGAAGCACCGCCGCTGCCGGCGTCGAAGGTGCACAAGGTGCTCGACCAGCAACTCGGCACCAAGTGGCGCGAGCGCTTCCGTGAGTTCTCGGACGAGCCCGCCGCATCGGCGAGCATCGGCCAGGTGCACAAGGCGACCTGGTCGGACGGTCGCACGGTGGCCGTCAAGGTGCAGTACCCGGGCGCCGACCACGCACTCAAGGCGGACCTGAAGACCCTGTCCCGGATGTCGGGGCTGCTGCAGAAGCTCTCGCCGGGCACCGACGTCAAGGCGATGATGGACGAGCTCATCGACCGGACCGAGGCCGAGCTCGACTACCTCGGCGAGGCCGACAATCAACGTGCCTTCGCGAAGGCCTTCGACGGCGACCCGGACTTCGTGGTCCCGAAAGTGGTCGCGAGCGCGCCGAAGGTGGTCGTCTCCGAGTGGCTCGACGGCACCCGGCTGTCGAAGATCATCGCCGAGGGCGATCAGGCGACGCGCGACAACGCCGCCGCGAAGATGGCCACCTTCGAGGTGAGTTCACCGTTCCGCGTCGGACTGTTGCACGGTGATCCGCATCCGGGCAACTTCTTCCTGATGGACGACGGCCGGTTCGGCATCCTCGACTTCGGCGCGGTGGGCCACTATCCCAACGGTCTGCCACCGGAGACCGGACCCATCCTGCGACTGGCGCGCGACAAACAGTACGAAGAGCTCAAAGAGCTGATGGTACGGACCGACTTCATCCGTCGGTCCCACGCCGATCGGGTGAGCGCGGCCGACATCGAGGCCTACCTGAAGCCCTACGTCGATCCGCTGTACACCGAGTCGTTCCACTTCACCCGCAAGTGGATGCAGCGCGCCGCGGGCAAGGCCACCGACGTGCGTGGCGACGTGTACAAGACGTCACGAAATCTGAACGTGCCCAAGAACTATGTGATGGTGTTCCGCGTGCTGGCGGGCTGCGTGGGCATCGCGGCACAACTCGAGGCCAACGCACCCTATCGGGCGATCATGGAGAAGTGGGTGCCGGGGCTGGCCGACTGAGCCCGCCCGCGGCACCCTTCGCGCAATCACGCGACGTTCTTCCGAGGGCGACCACGCGGACGCTTCCGCGCGATCACCGCACCCCGTTCGAAGATCTCGCCGCCCCAGACCCCCCAGGGCTCGGCACGATCGAGGGCGGCCTGCAGGCAGGCCTCCCGGAGGGGGCACTCGGCGCACATCGCCTTGGCACGCTCGAGATCTCGGGGGTCCTCGGCGAACCACAGATCGGCGTCGGCCACCTGACAGGGCAGGTCAAGGCCGCCGACCGACACGCGGTCCGCCGAAAGACAGGATTCGAGAACGCATTCGACAGTCATCTGCTCTCCACATCTGCTCATGTTTGGGTGTGTGAACCCGAGACCTCGATGTGGAGTGATCTGGTGGTGCTCATCTCCGGGAGATGAGACCTCCACCGATATCTACAACAAGGGCCACGGGTTCGCGTCTGCGATTCGCCCGTGGCCCGAATGATGCGGAGTTAACTTCTCCGCAGACTTCGTATCTGCACGGGGAACCGCTGCTGCGCTCGCGCTGCGGCGGATGCCGGGCCGACGAGCGCTACCGCTGCGACGGCCAGATGGCCGGCCATCGGTCGCACATGGGTCTCCTGGACCCAGGAGCGGTCGCGACGGAAAGACGCTTCGATGAGCTCGGCCGCATACGGCGTGGTCGTCACAGCCGGGCTGACGCCGGCCTGAATGGTGATTCCGTTCACTGATCCGCTCCTTCCTGTGCTCGATGGCTTCCACATCTGAGGCGACTCACTACGGACAAGCGAGTAGCACCCCGTGCTGACGAATCCAGGGTAGGCGGTGCGCGCGAGATCGCACAACCCATTTTTGACCTGCACTTACTCCACTCAGCGGCGCTTCACGAGCTCGAGGAGTTCGTCACCGAACTCCTCGAGCTTCACCGAACCGATGCCCGGGATCGCGACGAGGGATCCGACATCGGCCGGCCGCTGCTCGGCGATCGCGTCCAGCATCGCATCGGTGAGGATCGCACCCTCGCGGACGCCTCGTCGTCGCGCACGGTCCGCACGCCAGGTGCGCAGCGCCGACATCAGACCTTCGTCGCGGCCCTCGATCCGGCAACTCGCACATCTGCCCCGGACCCGCGATTCCGGGTTCACCAACTCCGCACCACACACCGTGCACCGGCCGCTGCGGCGCGGGTCGAGATCGATGCCGTCGAGAAAACGGGTACGGCGTCGGGTGGCCCGACCGGCCCCCGACCGCGACAGGCTCCACGACAGGTACAGATGCTCGCGCGCGCGGGTGATGCCGACGTAGAACAGCCGACGTTCCTCTTCGATCGCATCGTCGCCGCGTTCGACCGCCTGCGTGATGGGCACCGACCCCTCGGTGAGACCGACGAGGAACACCGCATCCCATTCCAGTCCCTTGGCCGCGTGCAACGACGCCAGGGTGACACCCGCCTGACCCGGCGTGTGCCGTTCCTCGGCCCGCAGCGTCAGCTCGGTGACCAGCCGCTGCAGAGTGATGCCGGGTTCGTCGGCGACCAGTTCGTCGACGACGGACATCAACGCGCGCAACGACTCCCAGCGCGCCTTGGCATGTGGTCCGGCCGGCTCGGATTCGCTCAGACCGAGTGGCGCGAGCACGGCGCGGACCACCCGCGTGGCGTCGACGTCGTGAGGCAGATCGTCGCGCTCCGCGGTGGCGGCGAGTTTGCGCATCGCCTGCACGATCTCGGTCCGCGTGAAGAACGCCTCGGATCCGCGGACCTGATACGGGATGCCCGCCCCGGTGAGCGCTTCTTCGAACCGTTCGGACTGCGCGTTGACGCGGTAGAGCACGGCGACCTCCGACGGTGCGGTGCCCGCGTTGATCAGGTGTTTGACCTGTGCGGCGACGCCGCTCGCCTCGCGCAGGTCGTCGGCGAACTCGGCCGGTCTCGGGACCGGCCCGCGGGGCCGCTGTCCGATGAGTTCGAGACGGGTGCCGGGTGATCGTTCCGCGGTGGCCCCGATCACCTGGTTGGCGAGGCTCACCACCTCGGGTGTCGAGCGGTAGTCACGTTCGAGCCGGACCAGTGTGGCGTCGGGATAGCGTCGGGTGAACTCCAACAGGTACCTCGCGGTGGCGCCGGCGAACGAATAGATCGTCTGGTTCGCATCCCCGACCACGGTCAGGTTGTCCCGTTCGCCGAGCCAGGCGTCGAGCAACAGTTGCTGCACCGGGGTGATGTCCTGATACTCGTCGACGACGAAACACCGGTAGCGCGAACGGAAGTCGGTTGCCGCAGCGGGTTCGCGCAGCAGTTCACCCGCGTAGATGATGAGGTCGTCGAAGTCGAGCAGAAGGTGCGAACCGTTGCGCTTGGCGGTCTCGTAACCGTCGAACACCCGTGCCACCACGTCATGCGGAAACGGGGTGTCGCGGGCCTCGGCGGCGGCGCGCGACGCATAGTCGGCGGGGCCGATCAGCGACCCCTTGGCCCATTCGATCTCCGATGCCAGATCCCGCAGCGACTCGGTGGTGGTCGTGAGTCCGACGTGGTCGGCGGCCCGCGCGACCACGGGGAGCTTGTGATCGAGGAGTTCCCAACTCAGACCACGCGGCCAGAAATACCGCAACTGACGCAGTGCCGCGGCGTGAAATGTCTGTGCCTGAACGGAATTGCCGGGACCGGCGATGCCCAGGGACCGGAGCCGGGCACGGAGTTCGCCTGCCGCCCGGGTGGTGAAGGTGACGGCCAGCACCTGTCCCGGGTTGACCTGGCCGCTGTCGATCAGATGCGCGATGCGACGGGTGATGGTCCGGGTCTTGCCCGTTCCCGCACCGGCAAGCACGCACACCGGTCCCCGCGGCGCGAGGACCGCCCGTTGTTGCTCGGGGTCCAGACCGTCGAGGACGCGGTGGGGATCGGGCACCGGTTCACTATGCCACCGCCCGCCGACACGCTCACATCGCGAGGACGCGTCAGACGCCGAGCTTCGCCTTCACGTCGGCGATCGAGGGGTTGGTGGCCGTGGTGCCGTCGGCGTAGAGGACCGTCGGGACGACGTGATTACCGCCGTTGACGCTGCCGACGAACTCGGCCGCATCGGGGTTCAGCTCGATGTCGACTTCCTGCCAGGACAACCCCAGGCTCTTCAGCCCGGTTTTCAGCCGCGCGCAGTAGCCGCACCAGCTGGTGGTGTACATGGTCAACTCACCGGTCTCGGAGACCCGGGCAGAGGCGTCGTCGTCGATCACATTGCTCATGACATCCATAACAGCACGAATCGCCCGACTGTTCCCGGTCAGGGGAGATCAGGGCCGGTCAGGGTTCCGAATACGCCCAGGCGGAGATCAGCGACCGCGCGATGGAGATCGACCCCGGCAGCCGGAGCCGACGTTCGTCGGTGCCGGTGCCGACGGAGCCGTCGGCGCGCACCCACTCGGTCCCCTGCTCGAGGGCGTCGAGGACCTCGGCACGGTCGAACCAGGCAGCGTCCCCGATCTCACCGTCCAGGAAGGCCAGCGGCTCGTCCGGATCGCCGATGGCGGCGAACCCGAGCATCAGCGACCGCGGAAACGGCCACGGCTGGCTGCCCAGATACCGGGGATCGGACACGGTGATGCCGACCTCCTCGTGCACCTCACGCCGGACGCATTGTTCGAGCGACTCACCGGGCTCGACGAACCCGGCGAGCGTCGAGTACCACCCGTCGGGCCAGATCGACTGCCGGCCCAGCAGGACCCGGTCGCCGCCGTCGTGTACGACGGTGATGATGGCCGGGTCGGTGCGGGGGAACTCGTCGACGCCGGTCTCCACATGCCGTCGGACCCAGCCACCGCGCGCGGGGACCAACGGCGATCCATCCACCGGCGAGAAGTGAGCCGTCGCATGCCAATTCAAGATCCCGAGCGCAGTGGTCAGCAGGCCGGCCTCGTCCGCGTCGAGCCCGTGCGCACCACGGCGGGGATCGTCGGTGGGGCCGTCGATGTGGTCGACCCGGCGGGTCCACAGATCCGTCCCGGAGACGCCGAGGAACACCGCATCGGCCACCGGCTCGGCCCCCAGGTCGGCGGCGGCGATCCAGTGCAGCGCGCCGTCTTCGGTCACCGGGTAACGGCCGTTGCCGTCGATCTGCAGGACCCGGGCGGTCGCCCATCCCGACAGCATGCGGGCCGGGTCGTCCCGGACCTCGTCGGCACGGTCGAACGTCGCCCGCGACAGCACCGGTGGTTGGTCCAGCGAGAACATCGACATCAGTCCTGATTACCCTTCCGCACGTAGAGCAGTCGGTCGCCGACCTCGATCTGCTCCACCTCGCTGTCATCGACACGGTGCAGGACGCCGTTGCGCACCACCCCGAGCACGATGTCGCGCGTGTGCGACGGCGAGCCGCCGGTCTCGGTGGGATCGACCTCGCGTTCGGCGATCGCATACCCGGCATCCGGCGTGAGCAGATCCTCGATCACCTCGACCACCGACGGGGTCATGGTGGCGATACCGAGCAGCCGGCCCGCGGTCTCCGACGACACCACCACGGAGTTGGCGCCGGATTGGCGCATCAGGTGGGTGTTCTCCGACTCACGGATCGAGGCCACGATCTTCGCGCGGGGATTGAGCTCGCGGGCGGTCAGCGTGGCCAGGACCGCCGTGTCGTCACGGTTGGCCGCGACGACGATGCTCGAGGCATGCGCCACCCCGGCCAGACGCAGCACGTCGGACTTGGTCGCGTCACCACGAACCGTGACGAGGCCCTCGGCGGCGGCCGCCTCGAGAACGTCCGGGTTCGCGTCGACGACGACGATCTCGGCCGGCTTGATGCCGTCGCCGATCATGGCGTCGACCGCGGTCCGGCCCTTGGTGCCGAATCCGATGACGACCGTGTGGTTGCGCACGCTGTTCCTCCACCGCTGGATCTTGAGTGCCTGTCGGGACCGCTCGGTCAGCACCTCCAGTGTGGTGCCGATCAGCACGATCAGGAACAGCACACGCAGCGGGGTGATGATGAGCAGGTTGATCAATCGGGCCGAGGGACTGAACGGCGTGATGTCACCGTAGCCGGTGGTCGACAGGGTCACCGCGGAGTAGTACATCGCGTCGAGGAACGACAGCGGGTTGTCCTGCACATCCCGGTAGCCGTCACGGTCGAGATAGACGATGATCGCGGTCGCGAACAGCGCGACGACGGCGAACACCACCCGCTTGCCGATGGCGCGTCCCGGGCTCTGCTGCAACTCGGGAATCCGGACGACGCCCACCAACGCGTAGTCGGGCCGGTCGTAGAGTTCCTCACCACGCAGGCGACGACGAAAGCCACGCTTCGCCATCAGCATCCCGCCTGACGTCTCTTCACAAGTGCCGAATGTAGCTCATTTCGCGAGCAGTGCGCCGAGTGCCGCACGGTCGGGCAAATCGTCCGGTTCCAGGGTGTGACCCGACCGCACATAGTGGAACGCGGCCCGCACCTTGTCGAGCGGGACGCCGGCGAGTTGGGCCCAGGCGATCCGATAGGCGGCCAGCTGGACGAACAGCGACTCACGGCGCGCCGGTTCGGGTACCGACCCGGTCTTCCAGTCCACCACCAACCATCCACCGTCCGGCTCGGCGAACACGGCGTCGATCCGCCCGCGGATCACCGTCGGGCCGATCACCGTCTCGAACGGCACCTCCACCTCCGTCGGGCTGCGCTGGGCCCAGCGCGATGCCAGGAACGCCTCACGCAGCTGCTCGAGATCGGCGTCCGGCGTCGCCGTCGCATCGGCGGCACCCGGCAGCTCATCGACATCGAGCAACCGGGTCGCACCGAACCAACGCTCGACCCAGGCGTGAAAGGCGGTGCCCCGCCGGGCCGTCGGATTGGGTTGGAACGGAACGGGCCGGCGCAGGCGCCGGGCGAATGCCGCCTCGTCCGCGTCGAGTTCGACGAGCTGACTGACCGACAGATGTGTCGGTAGCTCCACATCGATCTCGGCCTGATTGGTCATGTGGTGTTCGGCGAGGAGCGCGGCCACTTCCGCACGCCATGCGGCGATCTCGTCGTCCTCGTCGCCGATCGGGTCGTCGGGTGGCGCCGGGGCGTCGAACAGGGCGGGCGCGTCCCGTTCCGCGATCGCATCCTGGACCAGCTGCGCGGCGGCGGCGACCGCGGTCCGACGCTCCCCCAGGTTGTCGCGCGGCCACGCCGCGCTGACCACCTGTTCGGCCAACGGGTTGCTCGCGTCGGCCGCGGGTTCGGGCGCGTCCACGTCGATGACCATGCCGGACGAATCGACCGCGGGATCGGCGACAGTGGCGGCGATGATCGTGCGGAGTTCGTCGAAGAACAGTGAACCGCCCCGTGGCTTGTCCCCCGTCTCCGACCAGTGATGCGCCGAGATCAACAGCGCCTGCTTGGCGCGGGTGAGCGCCACATAGAGCAACCGGCGGTCCTCCTCGAGCCGGCGCCGCCCGATGGCCTCCTTGTGCTCGGTCAATGCCGCCTCGAGCTCCTTGCGATCCGACACCGCCCGCAGATCCAGCGGTGGGAAACCCTCGGAGTTCGTCCCGTCGGCGAGGTCGCCACGCAACGCGGCGGGCAGTTCCTTGGCGCTGCCGAGCCAGGTGGTGTCGGCCCGGCCACCCGGGAAGATGCCCTGACTCAGATGGGGCAACACGACGACATCCCACTCGAGACCCTTCGCCGCGTGCACGGTGAGGATCTGCACCCGTTGCTCGGCAACCTCGATCCGCCCGGGTTCCAGCCCTTTCTCGATGGTCTCCGCCGTGTCCAGAAAGCCCAGCAGCCCGGGCAGATTCGCGCCCGGCCGGTCCGCGTAGGTCGTCACGTAATCGGCGAACGCGTCGAGGTGCTCACGGCCGGTGATGGCGCCACGCATCCGGTGGGCCCGGATCTGCGCCTCGACGGCCACGCCGATCGTGTGCTCGACGTCGGCGACCAGTTCCGGCAGTGGCTGACCGATCCGGCGCCGCAGCGATTCCAGCTGTCCGCCGAACGCGCGGATTCGTGCGAAACCCTCTGTGCTGTAGCGGCTCGCATCACCGGGATCGACGATGGCATCGGCGATCCCGGCCCGGTCGACGATCTCGGTCGGCAACACGGCGTCGAGCGCCGCATCGAGTTCCGCACGCGTCGCGACCACGCCGTTCGAGGCGTTGAAATCGACGACGGCGAGCTCGCGGGCCCGCTGCCACAACGCCGCCAGGTCACCGGCGCCGAGCTGCCATCGGGCGCCGGTCAACAACCGCATCGCCGCGGTCCCGGCCATCGGGTCGGCGATGACCCGCAACATGGCGACGATGTCCTCGATCTCCGGCACGTGCAGCAGCCCGCCGATGCCGACGACCTCGGCCGGGATGCCCCGGCTCTCCAGCTCGGCAGCCAACGGCGCCGAATCCTCGTTGCGCCGCACCAGGATCGCCGTGGTGGGCGGTGCCTCGCCGGCAGCCTCCGCGGACCGGTAATGCTGCTCGACGTGATCGGCGATCCACCTCCGCTCGTCCACGACGGTGTCGGTCAGGGCCAGATGCACCGTGCCCAGCGGGGCGTCCGGCCGCGGCCGCAACACGCTGACCGGGATACCGCGACGACGCAGTTCCTCCGACGTCTCGTTCGCCAGCCGCAGGGCGTGCACGGCGTTGCGCCAACTCGTCAACAGTTCCAGCCGGACAGCCGGTGAGGAATCGGACTGCCGGAAGTCGTCGGTGAACCGGGGCAGGTTGGCCGCCGACGCGCCGCGCCACCCGTAGATGGACTGGATCGGATCGCCGACCGCCGTGACGGCGATGCCCGGCCGGGCACCGCTCGCAGCGCCGGCCGTCCCGGGAGGGCCGGCGGGAGCGACCCCGAACAGCGTGGCCAGCAGCATCCGCTGTGAATGCCCGGTGTCCTGATACTCGTCGAGCAGCACCGCACGGAACGATTCACGCTCCGCGTCGGCCACTTCCGGATTCTGCATGACAAGCCGCGCGGCCAGCGACATCTGACTGCCGAAATCCAGCGCCGTCGCGGCACGCATCGTCTCCGCCAGCGCCTCCACCATCGGGATCAGCTCGCGCCGTTCATCTATCACGTCCCGGACCTTCAGCAGCGCCTGAGTCGGGGTGTCGCGCTGCCGGGGTCCCTTCGGCAACGTGTCGACAAGCCGATACAGATCATCACCCGCACGTCGCAGATCGGCGACATCGACGAGGTGCTCGGACATCTCGCCGTACAGCTTCAGGACCGCCTCGGTCACGCTCGCGGGCACCTTCGTCGTGTTCAGCTCGCCCGTCCAGTTCGCGACCACCGCGAATGCCATCTGCCACAGCTCGGTCTCCGACAGCAGGGTCGAATTGGGTTCCACTGGCAGCAGCAGTCCGTAGTCGGAGATCAGGCGGCCCGCATACGCGTGATAGGTACCCACTTCGGGGTCACCGCCGCTGAGCCGGGCGGCGATGGTTCCGTCGGGATCCCAATGACGCAGCGCGGGCGACCCGGCCAGCATCGACAGACGCCGCCGGATTCGCGCCCCGAGCTCACTGGCCGCCTTGCGGGTGAAGGTGAGACCGAGCACCTCGTCCGGCGCGACCAGACCGTTCGCGACCAGCCACACCACCCGCGACGCCATGGTCTCGGTCTTGCCGGCACCCGCACCCGCAACGACCAGCACAGGCTCCATCGGCGCCTCGATCACCGACACCTGCTCCGGCGTCGGTGGTGGCAGTCCGAGCGCGGCGGCCAGCGCCACCGCCGAGATCATCGGATCACCCCCACGGTCAGTCATCGATCACCGTCTTGCCGCGCAGCTGTGCGGGACAGCTCGTCACCAACGCGCAATGGGCACACCCGGGGTTGCGGGTGGCCGCGAAATCCGGTCCGACACTGGCCCGAGCGGCCTTGCGCACCACCGAGATCCACTCTTCGACCCGGTCGGGGGTGAGTGCATCCTGGGCGCGCTCGGTGGCGCCGGTGTTCCGGTTGGCCGCCGACACGTACACCAGGCGGCCGCCGCCGGGCTCGGTGTTCGCTCCCTCGACGCCGCCCAGCGCGAGCGCGAGCTGATAGGTGGCCAGCTGGGCGTGATCCTGCGCATCCGCCTTGGAGATCGCGGTCTTCGCGGTCTTGACGTCGACCACCACGGGCCGCCCCTGCCGGTCGCGCTCGAGTCGGTCGATGCGGCCACGCAACCGCACCGGCACGTCCGCGGCATCCGGGTCCTCGGCACCGTCGGCGCCGGAATCCGCCGGCACCGTCGCATCGATCTCCGCCTCCACACCGAGCTCGGCCAGATCGTCGCGGGACATCCGCAGCCAGTCACGGAAATTGGTCAGCATCGCCTCGGCGCGCTCGAGTTCCCGCACCGAATACCATGCGGCGCCGGTGTCGACACGATCCCAGATACCGCGCAGGGCGGCGGTCACCTCGGCGGGTTCGATCTGCCCGGCCACCGCTTGGACGAGCGTGTGCACCAACGTGCCCGTCAGCGCCGGGGTCCCGTCGCCGTCCCGGCCACCATGACGTTCGAGAACCCACCGCAGTGAGCACCGGGTCAAGGCCTCGACATTCGACGGCGACAACGTCACCGGACCACGGTCGGGCGTCCACAACGCGGCCGCGGTACTCGGACCGGCCAGGCCATACCAGTCCTTCGGCGACGCACCCGGTATGTCCGAATCCGCAAGCTCGGCAAGCAGTTCCGCCGCCGCCCGGGTCCGCGCGTCGAGCTCGTCCGCGCCGCTCCCGGCGCCGGCCACCACCGCCGACCGCAACGTCGCGATCAACGACGGCAGCGACAACACCCGGTCGACCCCGGGATCCAGTGGCGGCTCGACGATCTGCGCGTCGGACACCTCATCGGAGTCGGCGACCGGCCCACCGCGCCACCGCGCGATCGCCTCGGCGATCTCGCCGACGAAACGCGACGGCGAGGCATCCCCGCCACCGTCCTCCACCGCCGTGACCAGCAACCGACGTCGAGCCCGGGTACAGGCCACCAGCAACAGGCGGCGCTCGTCCGCCAGCGCCGACGTCGTCCGCGCCACCGTGTCCAACGCGTCCGGGTCCATACCGTCGAGCAGATCGACGAGTTGCCCCGTACCGAGCACGCTGCCCCGACTGCGCAGCGACGGCCAGAGCCCGTCCAGCACACCCGCCACCGCGACGACATCCCACTCCCGGCCCGCCGCGGCATGCGCCGACAGCACCGTGACCGCGTCGGCGGCCGACCCCGCCACCCTGCTGTCCCGGGGGATCTGCAGCGCCGAGATGTAGCGCACGAACCCCGCCGGCCCGGCGGCCGGCAAGGTGTCGGCGAAGTTGGCGACCGCCTCGAACATCGCCATCACCGCATCGAGGTCACGATCGGCCTGCTCCCCCGCCGGACCGCCGCGGATCGCACCCGCCGCCCAGCGGCGCTCCAACCCGGTGGCCTGCCAAGCGGCCCACAGGGTTTCCTCGACGCCGCGCCGCGCACGATGCACCCGATCGGCGGCCTCCACCACGTCCAGCACCCGCACGAGCGGCCGCGCCTCGGCATCCGACAACGCCGCCAGATAACGAGCGGCCTCGTCGCCGTCGAGGATCGCGCGGCGCAACGCGATCAGCGAATCGGTGGCCGCCCCACCCCCAGCGCGCTCGTCGAACCGACGGACACCTCGCCGCAGGCGACGCATCGCTCCCGGATCCGCTCCCCCGATCGGTCCGGACAACAGGGCCACCGCATCGTCGACGCCGAACGCCTCGACCGCGTCGTCATCGGTGAGTTCCCGTGCCGCGACGACCCGCAACACCTGCACCAGCGCGGTGACGGCCCGCTGCCGGTGCAGCGGCAGATCGCTGGTCGGCGTGGTGACCGGCACCCCGGCCGAGCGGAATGCCCGACGCAACGCAGGCAATGCCAGCGGCACCGACCGCACGATCACCGCCATCCTCGACCACGGGACGCCGTCGAAGAGATGCGCACGCCGCAGCAGGTCGGCGACGGCGGTGGCCTCCTTGGCCCCCGAACTGAACACCTTGACCTCGGCACCGTCGAGCGTGGCACCGTCCGGCGCGGCACCGTCATCGGAAGTCGCGTCGCCGGTCCCGGCGACCGGGCCCGGAAACGGGTGCGGCCGTGCACCCGGCAGACGTCCGGCCAACGCCGCACCCACCGCGGCGATCGCGGGATGATTCCGAAAAGCCTGATCCAGCACGATGTCCCGCGACGACCCGGCCTCGACGAGCCCGTCGGCGAACCGCGGGCTGGCACCGCGAAAGCCGAACACCGACTGGTCGGTGTCGGCCGCGATGATCGTCGAGTCGGTACCGGTGCCGATCAGCGTCACGAGCGCGGCCGCCTGCGGATCGAGGTGCTGTGCATCGTCGACGAGAAGGTGTCGGATGCGACGACGCTGCCCGGCCAGCAGATCCGGATCGGTGGCGAACGCCGACAAGGCCGAGCCGACCAGCTCCGCGGCGTCGACCGCGGGGGCCGATGCGCCCGGCGCGTCCGCCCCGACCACACCCCGCAACAGCATGTTCTGCTCGTACTGGGCATAGGCGTGCCCGGCCGCCACCCACTCCGGCCGGCGATGCTTCCGGCCGAGTGCGGACAGCTCCTCCGGGCCGACCCCACGCTCGGCCGCCCGCATCATCAGGTCGCGCAACGCCTGGGCGAACCCGTCGGTCCCCAGCGCCGGCCGCAGCCGCTCCGGCCAGTACCCGGCGCCGTCGTCGATGTCGCCCGCGAGGAGTTCCCGCAGCACCATGTCCTGCTCGGAGCCGGTGATCAGGCGCGGCGGCGGATTGCCGTGTACCGACGCCTGCAAGCGCAGGATCGCGAACGCGTACGAATGAACGGTGCGCACCAACGGTTCCCGCAGCGCACGACTCTCCGCGTCATCCGCCGGCCCGCTCGCTCCGCTCCCGGCGCCGCCTCCATTCGGCCCGCTCGCTCCGCTCCCGGCGCCACCTCCATTCGGCCCGCTCGCTCCGCTCCCGGCGCCGGCTCCACCCGGCCCGCTCGCTCCGCTCCCGGCGCCGGCAGACAGCACGCGCCGGGCGATCTCCTCACGCAACGACGCGGCCGCCCGCCGCGAGGACGCCAGCACCAGCACCGACTCGGGGTCCACCCCTGGCCGTAGCAGCCGCGAGACGGCCGCATCCACGATCAACGATGTCTTCCCGGTACCCGGCCCGCCGTGCACCCGCACCGGCGACCACGGCTGTCCGGGATCGGCGGCCGCTGCCCCGCCGATCACCGCCTGCACGTCCGGTGGCCAGATCCGCACGCGGTCGTCGGCCGCGCGGGTCGCGATCAGCCGAGTGCGCAGCGCGGTGCCCCCGCCCGATCGGGCCGGTTGACCGGCGCCGGCAGCAACGCGTGCGGTCCGCGTCTCACCCGTGGGGTGTGCGGTGCTGCGTCTGGCCATGTCCCTATGGAATCACGCGGCCACGACAGGCATCCCGCGGCCGACGCCGGTCCGGCACCAACCGTCGGCGATACGGCAGGATGACATCATGCCGACGACCTCCCGTGCGCCGTTGACCACCTATGTGTTCGGCCCCGACACCACCGAGACACCGCACGTGCTGGCCGTGCACGGACTGACCGGCCATGGTCGGCGCTGGGAGTCGCTGGCCACCGAAAACCTCCACGATGTGCGGGTCATCGCCCCCGACCTGATCGGGCACGGGCACTCGCCCTGGGTTCCGCCGTGGTCGTTCGAGCAGCACCTCGACGCGCTGACCGCGGTGGTCGACGAGCACATCCCGACGTCGGCCCGGCCGTTCGTGATCGTCGGACATTCGTTCGGGGGTGCACTCGCCGTCCGACTCGCCGAGCGGCTCGGCCGCGACGTGGTCCGCGGGCTGGTGCTCCTCGACCCCGCCCAGGGACTGGATCCGCACTGGGCGTTGGAGGTGGCCACCGACAGCCTCGCGCACTGGGACTACCCGGATGCCGACACCGCTCGCGCCACCAAACGCGAGGAGGGCTGGGCCGAGGTCCCGGATCGGTTGCTGACCGCGGAGATCGACACCCACCTCATCGACCTCGACAACGGGCGCGTCGGCTGGCGGGTGTGCGCGCCCGCGGCGGCCGCCGCGTGGAGTGAGATGGCCCGCGACCCCGTCCTCCCCCGGCCGGGCTCCCGACCGCGATCGTGGTCGCCGACCGCGTCGACCCACCGTTCGTCGGTCCGGCGTTTCTCGAGGCGTGCGCGATCGAGCGGCGCGACGACGTGGAGATCATGCACGCCGACTGCGGACACATGGTGCCGTTCCTGGAACCCGCGCTCACCGCCGATGTGATCCGGGCGATGGCCGGACGGCGCTGACATGGCGTCGGTCACCGACGAGGATGTCGAACAGGTCCGCGCACTCGTCGCGGCGATCCCCGAGGGGCAGGTCACCACCTACGGAGATCTGGCCTCTGCGGTCGGGTTGTCCAGCCCGCGGATCGTCGGATGGATCATGCGCACCGATTCGGCGGACCTACCGTGGCATCGCGTCATCTCGGCGAGTGGCCGGCCGGCCGCACACCTGGCCGGCCGGCAGCTCGAACGTCTACGGGGCGAGGGGGTTCCGATTCGCGACGGACGTGTGGCACTGCGCGAGTGTCGATGGACCCCGCCGGAAGGCTAGGTGCGGACGAGAGACTCAGCCGCGGACGGCCGCCCGCCGACGGTAGGGACTCACCGCTGCCCGCATCCGTGTCACGATGAGGTCGACGATGCGCCGGTCGGCGCCGAGGGGGTCGGCCACCGCGTCGGCGCCATAGGTCTGCAGCCGGTCATGGAACAGCCCCGGTGCCAGCAGGTAGCTGGCCACCACCACACGACGGCCGCGGCGGGACGCCCGTTCGATCGCCTCCGGCACCGACGGCGACGCCGTGGTGATGAATCCCACCTCGACTCGTCCACCGATGATCGACTCGAGCTGACGAGCAGCGAGATGCACCTGCCCACAAGCACTCTCGTCCGACGATCCGGCGGCCGCGAGAACCACGGAGTCACCCGGCTCCCAGCCGGCCTCGATCAGCCGCAGGCGGGCGACCGACGCGATGGCCGGATCCGGTCCGAGCGCGCGTGTCACCACCGTGTCGGCACGTCCCGCTTCGGCAACGTGCTGCGGAAGATCTTTGCGCACATGGTATCCGGACGCCAGGAAGGCGGGTACGAGGACGGCCGGGCGATCCACGTCGGCGATCACCTCCGACGGCGTGGGTCCCAGCACATCGACAAAGGCGGTCCTGGTGGTCCCGATGCGATCACTCACCGCCTCGGCGATCTGGGCGATCACGTTGACGCCATGAGGGTTTCGCGTGCCATGCGCAACCAGGACCGGACTGATCTCACGCAGGCGGTCGCCCACCGGGAGCGTCGGATGATTCCCGCGACTCCTCATTCGGTGTCGTCCTCTCCCTCATAGCCGAGGTCGACGGCGAGGCGATAGCCGCGCTTGACCACGGTCTGGATCATCTTCGGATCGCCCAGCGCGTTGCGCAAGCGCGCCACCGCCACCTCGACGGCGTGGGTGTCGGAACTGTCCCCGGGCAGACCCGCGAGCAACTCCTGCCGCGCGACCACCCGGCCGGGCGAGACGGCCAGCGCCTTGAGCAGGCTCAGACTCGTCGCGGACAGCTCGCGCACCTCGCCGTCGACGATCACCGCCTGTCCACGTATGGCGGTGTCGTGACCGTGGATTCGCAAGTTGTGGCTCCGTCGCGGAAGTTCCTCGGTGATCAGCCGGGCGAGCGCACCGAGGCGAAAACGTTTGGGGTAGGTGGTCGGGATCTGCAACGCCTCCAGTGGACCTGCGGTCACCGACCCGACGCACATGACCGGCACCGAGGTACGCATTGCGTGCACGAATTGGGAGAGCTTGCCCAATTCCTTGGCGCGCGTGAGGATCGCGGCCGCTGCCGGCGCACTCGTGAAGGTGATGGCGTCGAGATCCCCGCGGATGACCGCGGCGACCATCTTGTCGATGCGGTCGACATCGGGATGCATGTTCCATCGGTAGACCGGTACCGGCAGCACCTCGGCGCCCGCGGCCCGCAGGACGGCGCAGAAATCCGGCAGCGGCTCCCACTCCGTGGTGGCGCCGTGCAGCTGCACGGCGATGCGCACGCCGTCGACGCCCTCTTCGAGCAGCCGATCGAGCACCTCCGACGACGACTCGCTCTCCGGCGACCACTCCTCCCGCAGCCCGGCGGCGCGGATCGCGCCCTTGGCCTTGGGTCCGCGGGCGATCAGGCGACTCTTGCCGAGTGCCGCGATCAGCCGCTCGGCATTGCCCCAGCCGTCGGTGGCCTCGACCCAGCCGCGGAAGCCGATGCCCGTCGTCGCCACCATCAGTTCGGGTGGGTCGGCGGTGATCACCTCGGTCACCTCCTGGAGCTCGGTGTCGTCGACGAGGGGCAGGATGCGGATCGTCGGTGCGGCCATGACCTCGGCACCGCGCCGGGTCAGCAACGCCGCGAACTCGTCGGCACGGCGGGCCGCGGTGATACCGATGGTGAATCCGGCCAGGGGCAGTGTCTCGGCGTCGTCGGCGGACATCGCGTTTCTGTTGGTGCTCATGGGCGGGGGAAATACACCTCGACCATGTCGTCGGCGACCCGTACCGCATAGCTCGGCACCGATTTCTCCTCGTCGTCGAGGCAGGAGCCGGTCCGCAGGGAGAAGACCTGCTTGCCGAGCGGGCTCGCGACCGTCGGCTCACCGGCCCGGTCACCCGTGACGCCGCGGGAGAGCACCGCGGCCCGGGCGAACGGATCGATGTTGCCGATGGCATAGAGCCGGGTGCGGCCGAGCACGGCCTCCCGATCCGTCTCCATCGCCGGGATACGGAAGAGGGCCGCCTGCTCGAACTCGGGCCCGAGCACCCCGACCCCCCGGCCGACCGCGAGGTCGGAGAGCGGACAGGCGCGCACCCACTCGCCGGGAACCACGTCGGGGCGGCTCCCGCCCGCGGGCTCGTGGGCGTCGGGTTTGGTGATCGTCACGTCGGCACTCCTTCACGTTCGGCCACGCGCGGCGGCAGGGATGGCATCTCCAACAACACGGGCACCTTGCGTTCGGCCTCGGCACCGGTGAACGCCACGGTGGGGTCGGCGACCTCCGGCGCGTTGACGAACGAGACGAAGCGCTTGAGCTTGTCCTCGTCCTCGAGGACCGCCGCCCACTCGTCTTTGTATCCGGCGACATGGCGGGCCATGCTGTCCTCGAGTTCGGTGGCCAGTCCCAGGCTGTCGTCGCAGACCACCGCACGCAGATGATCGAGTCCGCCCTCGAGCGCCTCCAGCCACGGTGCGGTGCGCTGCAGTCGATCGGCGGTGCGGATGTAGAACATCAGGTACCGATCAATGTAGGCGACCAGCGTCTGGTCATCCACTCCGCTGGCGAGGAGCTGCGCATGCTTGGGGCTCTGCCCGCCGTTGCCGGCGACGTAGAGGTTCCAGCCGTGTTCGGTGGCGATCACCCCGACGTCCTTGCCTCGGGCCTCGGCACACTCACGGGCGCAGCCCGACACCCCGAACTTCAGCTTGTGCGGGGAGCGCAGGCCGCGGTAGCGCTTCTCCAGGAACACGGCCATGCCGACCGAGTCCTGGACTCCGTAGCGGCACCAGGTCGATCCCACGCAGCTCTTGACCGTGCGCAGGCTCTTGCCGTACGCGTGCCCCGATTCCATCCCGGCGTCGACGAGCCGTCGCCAGATGTGTGGTAGCTGATCGACCCGTGCACCGAAGAGATCGATGCGCTGGCCACCGGTGATCTTGGTGTAGAGGTCGAAGTCCCGGGCGATCTCGCCGATCACGATCAACTGCTCGGGGGTCACCTCGCCCCCGGGCATCCGGGGCACCACCGAGTACGAACCGTTCTTCTGCATATTCGCCAGGAAATGGTCGTTGGTGTCCTGCAGTGCGGCCTGCTCGCCGTCGAGGATGTGTTCGCTCGACGTCGACGCCAGGATCGACGCCACCGTCGGCTTGCAGATCTCGCAGCCCTGCCCGGTCCCGTGACGTTCGATGAGCTCGGAGAACGTCCGGATGCCGGTGACCGACACGATCTCGAACAGCTCTGCCCTCGACTGTGCGAAATGCTCGCAGAGCGACTTCGACAGTTCCACGCCCGATGCCGCGAGCAGCGACTTGATGCTCGGCAGACACCCGCCACACGTGGTGCCCGCCGACGTGCATCCCTTGATCGACGCGATGTCGCACGCGCCGTCGGCGATGGCCGAGCAGATCGTGCCCTTGGAAACACCGTTGCACGAACAGATCTCGGCCTCGTCGGGCAGGGCGTCGAGGCCCACACCCGGTCCGGCGGCCGGCGCGATCAGCGCGGACGGATCACCCGGGATCTCCCGGCCGACCATCGGCTTGAGCAACGCGTAGGCCGACGCGTCCCCGACGAGGATTCCGCCGAGCAGGGTCTTGGCGTCGTCGGAGACCACGACCTTGGCATATCGCCCCGCCACCGGGTCGTGATAGACGATCTCGAGCGCATTCTCGGAGGTCGCCATGGCGTCCCCGAAGCTCGCGACGTCGACCCCGAGCAGTTTCAGCTTGGTCGACATGTCGGCGCCGGGGAACGTCGACTGCTCGCCCACCAGTTGATCGGCGACGACCTCCGCGGTGCTGTAGCCCGGGGCGACCAGGCCGTAGCACCGGCCATCCACGGCCGCGACCTCACCGATCGCATAGATGTCCGGGTCGTCGGTGCGGCACGCCGTGTCGACGAGCACACCACCACGCTCGCCGACGGCCAGCCCCGCATCACGGGCCACCTGGTCGCGCGGTCGGACGCCGGCGGAGAAGACCACCAGCTCCGCGTCGACCTCGGTGTCGTCGCTGAGCGTCACGGTCAGGCCACCGTCGGCGCGGTCGGCGATGTCGGCAGTGCCGACTCCGGTGTGCACGGTCAGGCCCAGGTCGGTCACAAGGTTCTTCAGCACGGCACCGCCGCCGTCGTCGACCTGCATCGGCATCAGGCGAGGTGCGAACTCCACCACGTGCGGCGTCATGCCCATCAGTTTCAGGGCATTGGCCGCCTCGAGCCCGAGCAGCCCGCCGCCCACGACGAGCCCGGGTGCGCCCGGACCGGCGGCCTCGGCCGCCGCCCGGATCGCGTCCAGGTCGTCGAGCGTGCGGTACACGAAGCATTTCTCGTTGTCGTGGCCCGGTACCGGCGGCACGAACGCATAGGACCCGGTGGCCAGGACCACGGCGTCGTAGGCGATCTCCCGACCGGTGGAGGTGATCACCCGGCGGCCGGCCCGATCGATGTCGGTGACGGCCTCCCCCAGGTGCGTCACCACGTGGTCGTCACCGTCGTAGGTGTTGCCGTCCAGTGCCAGCGAATCACGCTGCCACACACCGACGTACGACGACAGTCCGACGCGGTCGTATGCGGGATCGCGCTCTTCGGAGACGACCTCGATACGCCATGTGCCGTGGGTGTCACAGTTGCGTAGCGCTTGTACGAAACGGTGACCCACCATGCCGTGGCCGACCACGACGACTGTCTTGGATTCGCTGGTCACTGGTTACTCCTCGATGTCTCGACGTGACCGGCCGGTCAGGCCAGGGCCTTGTCGGTGGAGCCGGATCCGGTGGTCGGCTCCTGCGCCGATCCCTCTGCGGGTGCGGCCACGGGCAGATCGGTGGTCTCGCCCACGACGATCGGGCGGCGGGCGTAGAACCACCAGGTGACCGCGGCGGCGAGCACATAGAAGCTCATGAACACCCAGAAGGCGACCGTCGCCGACTGATTCGACTTGTAGCTGGCACGCAGGACCAGGTTGATCCCGACACCGCCGAGACCGCCCGCGGCACCCGCGATGCCGATCAGTGCGCCCGACATGCTGCGCGACCACTTGGTCTTGCCCATCGCGTTGAGCCCGGACATGTTCTGCGCCTTGTGTTCCCAGATCGTCGGGATGATCTTGTAGACCGAGCCGTTGGCGAGGCCCGACAGCAGGAACAGCAGCACGAAGCCGACGATGAACGCGGTGAGCACGCCACCGGTGATCACCTTGCCGTTGGCGTCGGCGATCGACCCGGCGACCACCAGGATCGCCGCCGAGAACGTCATGGCGATGAACGTCCAGAAGGTGACCTTGCCGCCACCGATGCGGTCGGCGAGCTTGCCGCCGTAGGGGCGGATGACCGAACCGAGCAGCGGCCCGATCCAGGCGATCTGTGCGGCGGCCAGCGCCGGCTTGGCTGCACCCGCCGAGGTGAAGCTGATGTTGAGGACCTGACTGAAGGCGAACCCGAAACCGATGAACGAGCCGAACGTACCGACGTAGAGCAGGCAGATGAGCCAGGTGTCGCGGTGCTTGAGGCAGTCGAGCATCGCCCGGGCGCTCGACGTCTGGTGGTCCAGGTTGTCCATGTAGATGGCGGCACCGATGCCGGCCACCGCGAGGGCGACCAGGTAGATGGCACAGACGATCTCCGGCTGATCCGCGGCCAGCCAGATGACCAGCAGTCCGATGAGCTGGATCACCGGGACACCGATGTTGCCGCCGCCGGCGTTGAGTCCGAGCGCCCATCCCTTGAGACGCTGCGGATAGAAGGCGTTGATGTTCGTCATCGACGATGCGAAGTTGCCGCCACCGAAACCGGTGATCGCCGCGACGGCGAGGAACCAACCGAAGCCGAACTCGCCCGGGTTCATCATCAGCATCATCGTGAGGCCGGTCGGGATCAGCAGCACGATCGCACTGAAGATGGCCCAGTTACGGCCACCGAACTTCGCGGTCGCCTGGGTGTAGGGAATGCGCAGGCAGGAGCCGACGAAGGTGGCGGTGGCCGCGATGATGAACTTCTGATCGAGGCTGATCCCGTACTCCGGGCCCATGAACAGCGCCATCACCGAGAACAGCGACCAGATCGAGAAGCCGACGTGCTCGCAGATGACCGACCAGACCAGGTTGCGCTTGGCGATCTCGGCGTTGCCGCTGTCCCAGGCCTTGCGGTCCTCGGGATCCCAGTCGGTGATCGTGTGGTCGCGCGTCAGCGCAGTCCGCACGGAGGCGGGCAGTACAGGCATGGGCCATCCAATCGTTTGTTGTCGAGCGGGTTGGCCGACGACGGTGTCGGACGATTGGACCCAAAGTTAGGCAGCCAGTGTTGCCGGGATTTTCCCTCGCGTGACCGAAGAGTCACGTTGTGCTCACATCTGGGACGAGAACCTGTGAGAAGCGGAGCGTGACGCTGACCTGCGTCTACAACATCAACCGTACGAGGTCGACGACCCGGGCGAGGCCGGGCAGTGCGCCGGCGGTGGCACGCGGATGTAACGCGTGCACGGCGAGACGGAACATCGTGGCACGCAGCATCATCTGTGGCCATTCCGGCTGGTCGGCCCAGCGTTGCACGAGATCGTCGTCGGCGCCACCCCAGGCGAGCGAGTCGACGACGACGACCGCGGCCGCCCATGGCGCCGGCCGCCAGTAGGGCACGATGTCGGTGATGCCCGGCGCCGCGGCACCCGCGAACAGCACCGTGCCGAAGAGGTCGCCGTGCACCACCTGTGATGGCAGGTCGACGTTCTTCCGAAGTGTGGCAAGAGTTTTCAGCATGTGCACGCTGTCCATGCCGTCCGGCGAGGTCGGCTCCGACATACCGGCGGCCCGGGCCGTGCGCAACGGCACGTCCTCCCAGGCGGCGCGGTCGGCGGCGGTGAAGACGTCGACGTCGGTGTGCGGCGGCGCGGGCGACTGCAGCAGGAATCGCGGCCGGTCGAGCTCCGCGGTGGCCGCGTGCAGCCGGTCGGCGACCAGCACGACCTCGTCGTGGCGCGGCTCGGGCGTGCCGGCGATGTAGGTGTCGGCCCGCCAGCCCGACACGACATAGCGACCGTCGGTGGCACGGAACGGACGGGCCAGGCGCAGCCCTTCCACGTACAGCGATTCACGCACGCTCGCCGACCAGGCGGCACGCGCATGGTCGGGCACCAGCGACAGGACCACCTCGCCCACACGCCAGCCACCGATCCAGGAATCGCCCATGGCGATCGGCGGGTGGGCGGTGAGCCCGAACGTGTTCAGCACGTGTTCGGGCGGCTCGACAGTCTTCACACCTGCGAGATTACCGAGCGATCCAGGCATTATCCGGGAGCGACGCACGCCGGGACCCCACCGTGCTCGGAACCCGACACCGCGTGCGGCGGCGACGGACCCCCCGCGCACAGTGACACACGACACATCGATCCCGCGTCACACGACCGACTGCTGCGGTGTCATTGGTATGTGACCGACGCCGACGACGTGTTCACCGAACTCCGTCCACTGCTGTTCACGATCGCCTACAACCTCGTGGGGACGGCGACCGACGCCGAGGACGTGGTGCACGACTGCTATCTGCGTTGGCGGAATCGATCGCTCAGCGACGTCGACGATCCGCGCGCCTATCTGGTCACCGCAGTGAGCCGCACCGGCCTGAATCACCTGCGTACCGTCGGCCGTCGCCGCGAGACCTACGTGGGCAATTGGCTGCCCGAGCCGATCCGCACCGACGACGACGCGAGCCACGACGCCGTGCTCGCCGACTCGGTGTCGATCGCGATGCTGGTGGTGCTCGAGACCCTCGCACCCGTCGAACGGGCGGTGTTCGTCCTGCACGAGGTCTTCGATTTCCCGCATGCGGAGATCGCGACGTTGATCGGGAAGTCCGAACCGGCGGTCCGGCAGATCGCCCATCGCGCCCGTGTCCACGTCCGTGCGCGACGCCCGTGTGTCACCGATGCAACGGTGGCACCGCGGCCCCGACCGCAGGATGGTCGCGACGTGGTCGCACGGTTCCTGTATGCCGCACACACCGGTGACGTGGCGGCGCTGATCTCGATGCTCGCGCCCGACGTGGTGCAGATGTCCGACGGCGGCGGTCGGGTCGCGGCTGCCCGGCGACCGATCACCGGGGCAGACAAGGTCGCCGCATTCGCGGTCGGTCTCGCCCGGACCTCGATGGCGGACGCACACGTCACGCTCGCCACGGTGAACGCCGCACCGGGCGCGATCTTCACCATGGCGGGCACCGTCGATTCGGTCGCCGCATTCGACGTCGTCGACGGTCGGATCACGGCGTTCTATGCGATCCGCAACCCAGAGAAGCTCGTGGCCGTCGACGAGATCCGTCGGCTGGACAGAGGAAGGGACATGACATGGAGACCGTGACGGTCGAACGCACCATCCGGGCACCGGCGGACGCCGTGTTCGCGTGGATCAGCAACGCCCACAACTACACCCGGACCCCACTGGTGGTCTCGGAGCGGCTGCGGACACCCGGGCGCGACGCCCCGTACGGTGTGGGCGCGGTTCGGGTGCTGATCTGGATGGTCGGGTGGTTCGCCGAACGGATCACGGCCTACGACCCGCCACACGCGTTCGACTACCACGTGTTCCGGAGCATCCCGCCCTCGCGCCATGAGGCAGGCCGCGTGACCGTCGACGACGTCGACGGTCACGCCCACGTCGTGTGGACAACGACGTTCGAGGTGGCCATCCCGGTGGTGGGACGCGCGATCACGCGGTGGATCGCACAGCCACTGATGGACTACGCGTTCCGCCGCGTGCTCGACCGCGCGGCGGACGAACTTCAGTAGACCGGCAGCGTCTTGTCGACCTGGTTCGCCCATGCCGTAACGCCGCCCTGCAGGTGCGTGGCGTCGGCGAACCCCGCGCGCTTGAGCGCCGCGAGTGCCTCGGCCGACCGGATGCCGGTCTTGCAGTAGAGGACGGTCGGGCGGTCCTGCGGCAGCTTGGCGAGTCCCGCACCGGACAGGATCTCGTCCTTGGGGATCAGCGTCGCGCCCTCGATGTGCACGATGTCCCACTCCACGGGCTCCCGGACGTCGATGAGTGCGAGCCTGTCGCCCTGATCGAGCTTCTCCTTGAGTTCGGCGGCCGTCAGCGTCGACCCGGCCGCGGCGTCCGCGGCGTCTGTCGACACGACTCCGCAGAAGTCGTCGTAGTCGATCAGTCCGGCGATGCGCTCGCCGTCGGGGTCCTTGCGGATCTTGATCGTTCGGTAGGTCATGTCGAGGGCGTCGTACACCATCAGACGACCCAGCAGAGGCTCGCCGATGCCGCAGATCAGCTTGATCGCCTCGGTGCCCATGATCGATCCGATCGACGCGCACAGGATGCCGAGCACGCCGCCCTCGGCGCACGACGGCACCATGCCGGGCGGCGGCGCCTGCGGGTAGAGGTCGCGGTAGTTGAGCCCGCGGCCATCGGGTGCGTCCTCCCAGAACACCGACGCCTGACCCTCGAACCGGTAGATCGATCCCCACACATAGGGCTTGTGGGCGAGGACGGCCGCGTCGTTGACCAGATAGCGCGTCGCGAAGTTGTCGGTGCCGTCGAGGATCAGGTCGTACTGCGAGAACAGCTCGATCGCGCCCTCGGGTTCGAGTCGCTGATCGTGGATGTTGACGGCCACGTAGGGATTGATCTCCTGGATCGAGTCCCGCGCGCTCTCCGCCTTCAGACGGCCGATGTCGGACTGGCCGTGGATGACCTGGCGTTGCAGGTTCGACTCGTCGACGACGTCGAACTCGACGATGCCGATGGTGCCGACCCCGGCGGCGGCGAGGTACAGCAGCGTCGGCGATCCCAGACCGCCGGCGCCGATGACGAGGACCTTCGCGTTCTTCAGGCGCTTCTGGCCGTCCATCCCGACATCGGGGATGATCAGGTGGCGGCTGTAGCGGGCCACCTCTTCGTTGGACAATTCCGCTGCGGGTTCGACCAGCGGGGGCAAGGACGACACGGGCGCCTCCAGTACTTCCGACTCGTGTGTGGGCTCGTTGTTCTCAACCGTCACGATCGCGCGGGCATTCCACGCCGGCTCCCGCAACGCTCCGGGAGGCGTCGGGTCACCGGTTGGGGAACGGCCACGGGTTCGGTTTGCACACGTAGCCGCGATTGGCGCGCATGTCCGGATCGAGCGCCATGATCTCGCTGTTGGCCACGCCGAACGACTGCTGCATCATGACCGGCGCGAGCGCACCGTTCTCCTTGCACGGTTCGTGTGCTTCGTAGCCGATGCCGTGACCGGTCTCGTGGTTGATCAGATATTGCCGGTACAGCAGGTCGTCGCCCTGGTACGACAGCGCACCGCGCACCCATCGTGCCTCGTTGAGGGTGACCCGCTTCTCCGGCGGATAGAAGCACGACGTCTCGAGCTGGATCTGGTAGCCGCACAGTTCGCGTGCCGTGGCCGGCGACGCGAGGGTGATGCGCAGGTCCGGCTCACCCGCGGCGATCCGCCGGAACGCCACCTTGCCGTCCCCGATCCAGCTGCGCGGATTGGCCAGCGTCGAGTCGACCATCTTCGCGAACGTGCGGTCGCCGCCGAAGTCCTGGGCATTGACACCGTTCTCCACCTCGACGGTGTAGGTGTAGACCTGCTGTCCGGTCCCGACCTGCTTTCCGGCCCCGGGCACCACGTGGTAGGTCTCCCGACCCTTCTGGGTGTACGGCCCACCCGCGGGCAGTGTGCCGGCCGGCAGTGACGCGGCCTGGATGTTGCCCGACGGCGCACCGATCGGTTTGGTCTCCTTGCTGACGTCGGTGTTGCGGGAGGCCGCATCGGGATTGACGTCGGCCGCGGGTACGAACGCGGCGTTGTCGCTGTCGCGCACGGTCACCACGATCAGCACGATCGTCAGCACCACGAGCACCGGGATGGCGTAGGCGCGCCACCCGTAGGTGGCGACGAACCGGCCGAGCGTGCTCTGCTTCTTGCGCTCGGGCTGCGCATCCCGGTCCACCCGGACGCGCCCGCTGTCGTCAGTCGGGTCCCACCGCGCGCGGAGCGGCTGGTCGGGTCTGGGCCGTGTCCGTCCGGCCGACTCGGTGGCCGTCGTCGATGCGCCCGACGCCGGGGGCTCCCGCCGGGGCTGCCGTGGCCCCACGTCCTTGGCGCGTACACGCGCGCCGCCGACCCCGGTACCGGACGCGCCGGAACCTGCGCTACCGGAGTTCGGCCCGCCTCCTGGGTGACTCACAGCTCAACTTTCTCACAGGTCAACGAGGATCCGGGGAACCGAGGGCCGCGAAGCGACGGGAAAACAGGACTCAGCGCTGTGCGGATCGGGTGCGCCCACACACCGCGAGTACTCTCAACGCATGTCCACCACCACAAACTCTCCGCAGAGTGCGGGTCGTAGCACTCGACTGCCGCGTAGCGCGCGTCGGATGCAATTGCTCGACGCTGCCAGCGAGATCTTTGTGGAGCGCGGCTACCACTCCGCCGGGATGGACGAGATCGCCGTGCACGCCGGCGTCAGCAAGCCGGTTCTGTACCAACACTTTCCGTCGAAACTCGACCTCTATATCGCGGTGGTCGACTCGCATGCGGAGAAGCTGGTCAGCGACGTCAACCGGGCGTTGCTCACGACCACCGACAACAAGCAGCGGGTGCGCGCCGCGGTCGAGGCCTTCTTCGACTTCATCGACCAGGACAACTCGGGCTACCGCCTGATCTTCTCGTCCGACGCGATGGACCCGGCCGTCATCCGGCGGGTCGAGGGTGCCACGGAGGCGTGCGTCGACGCCGTCTACGGACTGGTGATGCACGACTCGGGGCTCGATCCGTACCGGTCGCGCATGCTGGCGGCGGGACTGGTCGGCGCGAGTCAGGTCAACGCACGGTATTGGCTCGAGGCCAAGCGTCCGGTGGACAAGCGCGCCGCCGTCGACACCACCGTCGCGCTGCTGTGGGGCGGGTTGTCGCACGTGCCGCTGCAGGGCGATTCGCCCGACGACGTCGACTGACGTCGAACGTCCGCGACCACCTCGACAAAGAGAATCGGTTGCTGCCGGACCGAGGTCCGACAGCAACCGATTGCTGTCTCATGCGCCCGTGGCGAGTACGCCTCAGGCGGCGCCGAATCCGACTCGCCGGTTCTCCGAGCTGCCCACCTCGACGTAGGCGATCTTCGTGACCGGGATCAGGTAGCGCGCGCCCTTGTCGTCCACGAGGGAGAGCAACTGCTCCTTGCCCGACAGCGCGGCCTCAACCTCGGCGAAGGCCTTGTCGCTGGTGAGCGCGGTCTGGATGGAGAGCTCCCGAGGACTGTCGGTGATACCGATCTTCACTTCAACGGCCATGGCCACCCTTCTCTCATCTGACGGCCCCGACGATGATGACGCCGGTGCCGATGGTGCCGACGCGGCACGACGACTGTCTGCCGAACCAGGCTAGTTCAGGTCGCGACGCCGCCGACACCGGCTCCGCTCACAGCGGAACCGACGGTGCGTCGTCGGAGGCTCAGCCGAGTCCGAGGTCGCTCATCCGTTTGCCGTGCTCCTCGGCGATCGTGTCGAAGAACGACGCCACGCCCTGCAACGACGCCGTGCCGGCGAACAGGAGGTCGGCGACCTCCTCCTCGGCGGCGAGCACCCACTGGGCATGGGTGACCGCCTCGCCCAGCAGACGGCGACCCCACAGCGTGAGAGGCGATCTGAGGGACGGGTTGGCGGCGACGGCCGCGGCGACCTGCTCACGGGCGAACCGCGAGTTCGACGTCTCGGCCATCACGCTCGCGACGACCGCCTGCGCATCGGCCGGCAGGGCACCGGCCGCCTCGGTGTAGAAGTCGGCGGCGAGCCCGTCGCCGACATAGGCCTTCACCAACGCCTCATACCACGTCTTCGGCGTGGTCACCTGGTGGTACTGGTCGAAGACCGAGCGATACCGCTCGACGGCCGCCGCCGGGTCGAGACCGTGGGCGGCGATCTGCTCCGCGAGGATGTCGAAATGGCCGATCTCCGAAGCCGCCATCCGTGCGATCGCGATCTTGCTGCGGACGTCCGGAGCCATCCGCGACTCGTCGATCAGCCGGTAGAACGCCGCGTACTCACCGGCCAGCAGAACGGCGAACAACTTGGCGATCGCACTGCTCTCGACCGCCGCCTCGGGGCTTGCGATGGGTTCGGGCGAGACTCCGGATGGGGGCGGCGCAGTCGACATGGTGGAGATGGTAGGCGGGGCCGCAGCGTTCACCAAGTACACTTGACAACGGTGTACTGACGCGATCATGACGATCCGGTGGCAGAACGGGCGGCACAACGGCCGACCGGCAGACACGGATCACGCGCAGACACCGGACAATGTGCGCGCACTCAACGTCGGGCGAGGCAGCCCGACCTGGTCACCACACAGTCGCCGACCACGGTTTGCCCGGTCCAGGAGACCTTTCTCGTTGCAAGCCGCTCGATCCCACTGTGGTGCCTTTCGTGCGTGCGGGAAAATGCAGAAAGGCATACAACCTCACATGAGCGATTCCATCGCGACGCAGGCGAATGACGCCGGCACGCCGTCCACCGCGGACGACGACATCAAGACGACGATCGTCGACGACACCCACACTCCCCCCACCTTCGCCGAACTCGGCGTCGACGAGCGCATCGTCGCCGCACTGGCCGACGACGGCAAGACGCACACCTTCGCCATCCAGGAGCTCACCCTTCCCCTCGCGCTGAGCGGTGACGACCTCATCGGTCAGGCCCGCACCGGGATGGGTAAGACCTTCGGCTTCGGCGTACCTCTGTTGCACCGCCTCGCCCATGCCGAGGAGTCGGGCCTGCGCGCGCTCGACAACACCCCGCGCGCGCTGATCATCGTCCCGACCCGGGAGCTGTGCCTGCAGGTCACCGGCGACCTCGAGGTGGCGGCACCCAAGCTCGACGTCACCCTCGCGAACGGGACCACCCGACCGCTCAAGATCACCTCGATCTACGGCGGTCGCCCCTACGAGTCGCAGATCGCCGATCTCAAGTCCGGCGTCGACGTCGTGGTCGGTACCCCCGGCCGGCTCCTCGACCTCGCGCAGCAGGGCCACCTGATCCTCGGCAAGGTCTCCATCCTGGTCCTCGACGAGGCGGACGAGATGCTCGACCTCGGGTTCCTGCCCGACATCGAACGCATCATGGCGGCCCTGCCGACGCCGCGGCAGACCATGCTGTTCTCGGCCACCATGCCGGGCCCCATCGTCACCCTGGCCCGCACGTTCCTCGATCGTCCGACGCACATCCGCGCCGAGCACGCGAACGACTCGGCGATCCACGAGCGCACCACCCAGTACGTCTATCGGGCGCACGCGCTGGACAAGGCCGAGCTCGTCGCCCGGATCCTGCAGGCCGACGGGCGCGGCGCCACCATGGTCTTCACCCGCACCAAGCGCACCGCGCAGAAGGTCGCCGACGACCTCGGCGAGCGCGGATTCAGCGTCGGGGCCGTGCACGGCGACCTCGGCCAGGTCGCCCGCGAGAAGGCACTCAAGAGCTTCCGCACCGGAGCCATCGACGTCCTCGTCGCGACCGATGTCGCCGCCCGCGGCATCGACATCGACGACGTCACGCACGTCATCAATTACCAGTGCCCGGAAGACGACAAGACCTATGTGCACCGCATCGGCCGTACCGGTCGTGCGGGCCGCACCGGTATCGCGATCACCTTCGTCGACTGGGACGAGTTGCATCGCTGGGAGCTGATCAACAACGCCCTCGGCCTCGGCAAGCCGGAACCGGTCGAGACCTACTCCACCTCCGAGCATCTGCGCGAGGAACTCGGTATACCGGCGTCGGCCACCGGCCGCATCCGTGCGCCGAAGCCGAGGTCCGACGACGGCGAGCGCACCGAACGGTCTCCGCGCGCCGAGCGCCCCAAGTCGACACGGTCGCGCCGCCGCACACGTGGCGGCAAGTCCGACGGCTCCGGCGGTGCCACCGCGGCCGCGCCGACCACCGATGCGGCACCGTCGACACAGCCGGCCGGCGGGGCTCCGGCCGCCGACGCGGACGGGTCCGATGCCGCGACCGACAAGCCTCGTCGGCGTCGCCGTCGGCGTGGTGGAGCCAAGCGGAACGGGTCGAACGGCTCCGAACAGCCCGCAGAGGGAGCACCGGCGACCGCGGCCACCGAATGATCCGGCGGTAACGTTCCCCACCGACATCTCATCTGCCGACGTACACAGGCACATGGTGTGAATCCGACCGGAGGGGCGCGTGGCACGAATCCGACCTGAGCGACGGACCCGCGTCGACCTCGCGGTCAGCGCCGCGATAGTGGTGGTCCTGCTCGTCGTCGGGCTGGTGATCTGGCTGCAGAGCCCGGTCCGGCACTCCGACAGCGTGCAGGCCGCCGCGCCGGTCCCCGACGTCACGCCGTCGACGACCGTGCCGGACCGGCTCATCCCGCTCTGGCGCGCCCGGTCCGATGCCACCGATTCGCCGGCGCTCAGCCGCTCGCTCGTGGTGACCGCCGACGGCGGCACGGTGATCGGACGTGACCCGACGACCGGTGGCGCCCGCTGGCAGTATCGCCGCGACCTCGACCTGTGCGCGGTGCTCGCCGCCTGGCCATCGACGACGAACGAGGTCCTCGCGGCCTACCGCAACTCGCGAGGGTGCGGCGAGGTGACTGCCCTGAGCGGGTCGTCGGGCAAGCGCTCGGGTAGCCGCAGCAGCGACGCCGACGACCGTATTCAGCTGGTCTCGGATGCGGGTTACGTTGTGTCCCAAGGAACTACACGACTGGAGACCTGGGGCTCCAACCTGGTCCGGGGCATCGAGTACGGACGCGTCGACGCACCGGTCAAGCCGGGTGTCCAGCCGGGTCGTACCGGCTGCCGGCTGCTCTCGTCCGCCATCGGCGGCGATCGCATCGCGGTCATCGAGCACTGTGGCACCGAACCCGGTTACCGCCTCACCGTCCTCGGTGCGGTCCTGGACAAGGACGAAGAGGTCCAGCAGTACGGGTCCTCGGTGATCACCGACGGCACCACCGGGCCGCCGCCGGTCCTGATCGGCATGAGCAGCTCGGCGATCGCCGTGTACGACGGCGGCGGCAACCGCCCGTCGCCGCCGTCCGACGCGCCCGGCGGACTGGCTCCCCCGGCGATCCGGCAGTTCAGCACCGACGGCGTCCCCACGGCGACCAACACCGTCACCGGCCCGCAGAGACCACCTGTGGGTGTCGTGCCCAGCTCCGGCGGTGGGCTCACCTCGTATTTCACCGGCCAGGCGACGGTCGTCCTGGACGCGCAGAACGTCCGCCCGATCTATCAGGTCCCGGGCGCGATCGGGACCGGCGACGTGATGGCCGGACAACTGCTGTTGCCCACCGCGACCGGGATCAGCGTGCGCGATGCCGCCACCGGACGCGAGCTGCGGTCGATCGCGGTGAACCGGGAAGGCCGCGGAGCGGAGCCCGTCGCGCTGCGCGTCCTGGGCTCGACGGTGATCGAGCAGTGGGGTTCGACCGTGCAGGCCTACGGACCCGCCTGACGACCGGCGGCCCGACCTAGATGCCGGACTCGAGCGTCCGGACCTTCTGCCCGGCGTCCCAGTGCTTCCAGAGATTCTCGGCGAGAGACCGATATGCGTTGGCGCCCTTGTTCTTCCGCCCTCGCATCACCGACGTCCCGGACGCCGACGCCTCCGCGAACCGGACGGTGCGCGGGATGGGCGGATCGAGCACCGGCAGTTCGTACCGGTCGGAGACATCGGACAGGACATCGCGGCTGTGGGTGGTCCGCGCGTCGAACAGCGTGGCGACGGCCCCGAGCATCGTGAGTCCCGGATTGGTGATCTGCTGGACTTCCTTGACGGTCCGCAGCAACTGCCCCACACCGCGGTGCGCGAGCATCTCGCACTGCAGCGGCACCACCACCTCGTCGGCGGCGGTGAGTCCGTTCAGGGTGAGCACACCCAGTGACGGCGGACAGTCGATGAGGATGACGTCGTAGTCCTCGGCGACCTCGGCGAGCGCGCGCTTGAGTGCGTACTCGCGACCCGGACGCATCAACAGCAGTGCCTCCGCCCCGGCCAGGTCGATCGTGGCCGGCAACAGCGTCACGTTGTCGTCGGTGTCCAGCAGGACGTCGGCGATCTCCTCCTCACCCAGGAGCACGTCGTGCACCGACACCTCCAACTGGTCGGGATCGTGTCCGAGCGAGAAGGTAAGACAGCCTTGGGGATCGAGATCGACGACGAGGACCGAGACGTCCAGATCGGCGAGTGCCGCGCCGAGCGACGCCACGGTGGTGGTCTTGGCCACTCCACCCTTTTGATTCGCGATGGCCAGCATGCGGGTCATGGGGACACTTTACGGCTGATCATGGTCGCCGTCGGGTTTACCGCCGCGCGGCGGAATCATCCGGTCCGTACTCACCGATCAGCCAGCGCGTGGACGCCGGGCTGAAGATCAGCACCAGCACCGCGACCGCGGCGATGGCCAGGGGAATCCCGAACCACGGCTGATGACTGTCGGTGAGCAACGCATACGCAACCGGCAGCAGCAGGATCTGGGCGACCACCGCGATCGCCCGGCCCCACCGCCGCCCGCTCAGCAATGCGACGCCGCCGACCAACACACCTCCACCGATGATGCCGAACCATGCGGCCGTGCCGTATCCGCTGATCGCCGCCTCTTCGTGACCGGCCGCCTCGCGAATCGCCAGGACCACCGCGACGATGACCGCTATCGCGCCCTCGATCGCGGTGACCGCACCGGCCACCCGGATCGTCGTCGGCGGACGCCCCATGGCCGAGTCCGGCCGCTCGCCCGGCCCCTGATCTCCGCCCACCACGGCGTCGTCGCCCCGCTTTCTGCTCACGTCCCCAGACTATGGTCACCGGACCGGTCGGCGCCGTTCGGCCCCGTCCCGCGAGGTCGATGTCGCAGGTGTCGCCGAGACCGGAGCGACGGGCGGATGTACGTCACACCGCCGCACCCCATATCGTGGGGTCTCGTGCGTGTCATGCTCATCGTCAACCCGTTCGCCACGGCCACCACGCCGGCCGGCCGCGACGCGCTCGCGCACACCCTCAGTTCGCGGTTCACCCTCGACGTCGAGCACACGACCCACCGTGGTCACGCCGGTGAACTCGCCCGCCGGGCGGTCACCGACGGCACCGACGTCGTCCTCGTGCACGGCGGCGACGGCTCGGTCAACGAGGCGGTCAACGGCATCCTCGGGGCACCCGACTCCGTCGTCGATCCCTCGGTCCGGCTGCCCGCGCTCGGGGTCATCCCCGGTGGCAGCGCCAATGTGTTCGCGCGCACGCTGGGCATCGCCGCCGATCCCCTCGCGGCCACCGGCCAGATCATCGATCTGCTCGAGTCCGGCCAGTGCCGGCGGATCGGACTCGGTCACACGCAAGACCGCTGGTTCCTCTTCAACACCGGCATGGGCATGGACGCAGTCGTGGTGCACGCGATGGAGGACAAGCGTCACGCCGGCAAGGCGGCCACTCCGATGCGCTATCTGTGGACGACCGTCTCCTCGTTCCTGCGTCACGCGGCCAGTCGCGACTCGTTCACCGTCGAGGTCCCCGATCGTGAGCCGATCCCCGGTGTGCAGTTCGGGTTCGTCAGCAACACCAGTCCGTGGACCTACCTCGGCAACTACGAGATCCGCACCAATCCGACGACCGGATTCGACACGCGGCTCGGCCTGTTCGCCGCGACCTCGACCGCGGTGTCACGCAATCTCCCGCTGGCCACCCGCCTGCTCACCCATCGGGCTCCCAAGGCTCGTCACCTCTACCGCGACGACGATGTCGAGTGGGTGCGGTTCCGCGCGGACGAGCCGATCGACGTCCAGATGGACGGCGACTACATCGGCGCACACCACGCCATCGACTTCGGCTATCGATCCGATGCCCTGGCCGTGGTGGCCCCGGGCGACAGCATCAGGGCAACCCCGAGCACCGCGTAGGGCACGGCCGCGACGGCGAACAGCACCGTCGACGACGCCCACGCCGAACCCACCGCCCAGGCCGCGAACGCGCCGATCGCCACCACCTCCTCACCGACCCCGGCGACCGATGTGATGGTCGCGCGTGACGTCGACGACACCTGATGCTGCAGCATCGCGTCCGCCATCACCAGCGCCCACCCGAAGACGCCGAAGGCGAAGGCCACCAAGATGATTCCGGTCGGATGGTCGAGTAGCGCACCGCCGGCGAGCGCAGCCGCGCCGGCGATGAGCCAGGGCGCGAGACGGCGCGGGCGGAACGCGGACGGCTCCGTGCGCACGGCGGCCCAGCCACCGGCGATGTCACCGAGGGCGACGATGACCATCAGCCCCGCGACACCGGTCACCGCATCCGGCCCGGACCACATCTCCTCGGCGAGCAACGGCAGGAACTCATCGAGTGCCGCCACCCAGGTCAGCACGATCAGCAGGACGAAGATCCGGCGAACCGTGCGATCGTGGCGCAGCCGACCGCACGCGTCCACCAGCACCGACCGCCACCCCATGCCCGATTCGTCGTCCTCGACCCGGTCGTCCGAGCCGCGCTCCGCACGTCCCGGCGGAGCGTCCTCGGGCAGCGCCGCCGACGCCGCGGCACAGATCGCGCAGGCCACCAGGCTCGCCGCCCCCACCGCGTGGTAGCCGCCCCAGGCGGCGAGCGGCACGGCCAGACCGGTTCCGACGAGCACTCCGACGGCGCCCATCGCGCGCACGCGACCGGCCAGCGCCGCGTATCGCAGGGCCTCGCCACGCGCGGCGAGCGTGTCATACAGCAGAGCCTGCAACGTTCCGGACCGCAGGGCCGAACCCGCGGACCACAACACGAAACCCGCAGCGAATGCCGCATACGACGGCCACCACGTCCAGAGCGCGAAGCCGGCCCCCGTCAACATCGGACCGATCACCAGGAGTGTTCGTCGGGGAACCCGATCGGCCAACACCCCGGTGGGGATCTCGAACACGAATGAGCACAAGGACCAGATGATGAACAGCGACGAGATCGACGCCGCCGATAGGCCGGCGCCCGGTACGGTGGGGTCGGCGAACATCACCGCATAGAGCGGATAGAGCGGGATGGCGTCCTCGGCCAGGGCGGCGATCGACGCCGTGACGGTCAGCCGGTGTGACGGAGGTCAACATCGATGTCGTGGCATGGCTCACACCATACCGGCGATGACGCGAACACCACCAGGGATTTCTCGCAGCGACCTGGGAAAATTCCGCGACAGGAACCACCCGGAGCGGGTAGACTAGTACATCGGTGCACAACCAGTGCAAGCACCCCCATCCCGGGGATGATCACACCACAGTGATATTGCACACGTGTAAACGGAACACCATTGACTTCGCCTGGATTCGTGAAAGTATTCACAAGCAACAGTGCGGAAACATTTGGTGGGTCCGCGTGAACTAGCGGTTACAGCCACAACAAACCAGATATGGGAGTTGTCGAGTGGTGCGCGAAATCGCACCTGAAGGAGAAGGAATGGACTGGCGTCACAAGGCAATCTGTCGCGACGAAGATCCGGAACTGTTTTTCCCGGTGGGAACCAGTGGCCCGGCCATCGCGCAGATCGCCGATGCGAAGCTCGTCTGCGCCCGGTGCCCCGTCACGGCCGATTGCCTTTCGTGGGCCCTGGAATCCGGCCAGGATGCAGGCGTCTGGGGAGGCATGAGCGAAGACGAGCGACGTGCGCTCAAGCGGCGCACCGCACGTACGCGGACGCGGAGCAGCGTCTGACCGGGGGCCACAGACCCGAGTCGCGAAAGCGGCCACGAAGAGACCCGGCCCCGGCCGGGTCTCTTCGTCTGTGGACCCGAAACAGGGGCCATGACAACGGATTCGATACGCAGTCGATGATCCGTCATGTGCCACACCGAAATTCGAACATCTCGGCCCGCGTGATCACCGCAGCGGGATGACGACACCCACCTCGGTGCCATACCCAGAAGGGTTGGGGCCCATGGTGAGTGTGCCGCCGAGTTCGATCGACACGAGGGTCTGCACGATCTGCAGGCCCAACCGGTCCGAGTTGGCCATCTCGAAACCGTCGGGTAGGCCGGACCCGTTGTCGCGCACTGCTATACGCATCTGACGGACGTCTCGGTCGGCGACGATCTCGATCTCGTTGTCGACCGTGGTCGCGTCGAAGCCGTGCTCGATGGCGTTCTGGATCAGTTCGGTGAGCACCATCACCAACGGCATCGCCAGTTCTGCCGAGAGCACACCGAGGCGATCACGATGTCGCACCTGGATCGTGGCGTCCCCGGAGGCCACGTCCACCAGGATCGGCACCAGGCGTGCGACCACCTCGTCGAGATCGACTTCCTCGTCCACACTGCCCGACAGCAGTTCGTGCACGAGAGCGATCGACGCCACCCGGCGCACCGCCTCGGTCAGCGCGCCCCGGGCTTCGGGATTCGTCGTCCGGCGGGCCTGCAGGCGCAACAACGCAGACACCGACTGCAGGTTGTTCTTGACCCGATGATGGATCTCCCGGATGGTGGCGTCCTTGCTGATCAATGCGAGGTCGCGGCGTTTCACCTCGGTGACGTCGCGGATCAGCACCACGGCACCACTGCTGCGCCCGCGGGGCCGTAGCGGCACCGCCCGGATCAGCACGGTCGCGCGCCGCGCGTCCGCCTCCATCCGCATCCCGACATCCCGGTAGGGGCCGGCGGGTGGTGCCGAGGTACCCACGGCCGCGTCGATCATCGTCGCGACGTCGTCGGACTCGAACGGATCGGTCAGCAGCGACGATGCGACCTCGGACAGCCGCGTGTGGGTGAGTTCGGTGGTCCAGCCCATCCGATGGAACGCCGACAGCGCGTTCGGACTCGCATAGACCACCATGCCGTGCTCGTCGACGCGCACAAATCCGTCGCCGGCGCGCGGCGTGGACAGCCCGCGGGGATTGCCCTCCTGATGCGGGAAGGTGCCGTCGGCGACCATCTGGCACAGATCGTTGGCCGAATCCTGATACGCCAACTCCAGCGGCGACGGCAACCGCGGATGCGTCAGGTCGACGGCCCGCGTGAGGACCGCGACCGCACCGTCGCCCTCGAAGCCGACCGGCACCGCCTCGCGCCGGATCGCCACCGCACCGAGCCATTCGGGATCCTCGTCCCGCAGCACCCGGTCGGCGGTGAACGCGCGCTCGAGCTGTGGACCGCCGCGCCCGTCCGTGCCGCCACCCTGCCCCGACGCCGCGACGACCGTGCCGACCTCATCGCTCGGGAAGACCGTCGAGGCGGTGTTCGGACGGCACTGGGCCACCGTGACGATGTCGCCGTTCTCGGTCCGGACCGACATCAGCAGATCCGCGAACGACAGGTCCGCGAGCAATTGCCATTCGGCGACGAGCCGCTGCAGATGTCCGGCAGCGGCATCAGAGAGCTTGGTGTGTTCGGCGAGGAGATCGGCCAGCGTCGACATGATCGGCGTCGGTCAGACGTCGTGCCGTGACCGACTCACGGAGAGTACCGACACCACCGGGTTACTCGAAGACCGCGATGATGTCGCCGGCCTGGATGACGTCGCCCACCGCGACCTTGATGTCGGCGATGGTGCCGGGTTCCTCAGCGAGGACCGGGATCTCCATCTTCATCGACTCGAGCAGGAAGAGGGTGTCGCCGACGTCCACCTGTTGCCCGGGCGTCGCCCGTATCTCGAGGACGCTAGCCACGATCTCTGCCACGACATCTTCAGCCATGCACATAACCTAGCCCACTCGACGAGCACTCACGACGCGGTCCGGACGACGTGCCGGGGCTTGGCGGAAACCGCCGAAAAGACTTCCCACGGCTCCCCGACCAGGCGATTGGAACCCCGATCGACCGGCATGGGAGAATCGACTGGCACATAGCACGAAGGAGACCGTCATGGGTAAGCGCGGACGTAAGAAGCGCGCTCGCAAGAAGAACGCTGCCAATCACGGCAAGCGTCCCAACTCCTGAGTCGAGCAGACTCTCAGGGAGTACGAGCGTCCGGGCGCGACTCGACGATTCACGTCGAGTCGTGCCCACCGCATCAGGGCGTTCCGCGACCCGTCTCCCGGACCACGACGGTCCGCCGGATCTCCACCCGTAGCCTCTCCCGCAGACCCTCCGGGGCCTGTTCCCCTCCGCATTTGCGGGTGATCAATGCCTTGAGTTGCCGTTCGATGCCGTAGTGCGCAAAGCATGACGGGCAGCTGTCGAGATGGCCCTGCAGGCGTGTCCGCGCATCGGAGTCGCATTCGTTGTCGAGCAGCAGCCAGACGTCGGCGATGACCGCCGAACAGTCGAGTTGCAAGAACTCCGGGTCGACGTCGTCGGTGCCGGGCCGGGACTCGTCGGGACGCTGCATCGCGCTCATCGCGCCACCCCGCTCTCCGTCGGCTTCGGCGAACGGTTGAAGCCGCGTTCACGCGCGACGTCGGCGAGCAACTCGCGTAGCTGGCGGCGACCGCGGTGCAGTCGTGACATGACGGTGCCGATCGGTGTGTCCATGATCTCGGCGATCTCCTTGTACGGCAGGCCCTCGACGTCGGCGTAGTACACCGCCATCCGGAAGTCCTCCGGCAACTCCTGCAGGGCTGCCTTGATGTCGTCGTCGGGCAGTGCGTCGAGCGCCTCGATCTCCGCCGAACGCAGACCGGTCGAGGTGTGCTCGGCGGTGGCCGCCAGCTGCCAGTCGGTGATCTCGTCGGTCGGATACTGCGCCGGCTGCCGCTGCTTCTTGCGGTACCCGTTGATGTAGGTGTTGGTCAGGATGCGATACAGCCACGCCTTGAGATTGGTGCCCTCGCGGAACGATGCGAACGCCGAGAACGCCTTCACATAGGTCTCCTGGACCAGGTCTTCGGCGTCGGCCGGATTACGCGTCATGCGCAGGGCGGCGCCGTACATCTGGTCCAGCAGCGGCAGCGCGTCGCGCTCGAATCGCTCGGTGAGCTCCTGGGGGGACTCTTTCGGGTCCGTCCGGCGCGGGGCCTGCGACCCGGCACCGGACTTGGCGGACGGCTCGGCCGCATCGTCGGCCGACGCGGCCGGTTCGGTGCGCCCGGACGGCTGGTCCTGAGACTCGGGTTCGACCACTACGATCCCTTCGGTGACGGCATGTGTGGAGACGGTGTCCGGCGCCGTGATCACCCAGCGGGGGTCCGGCGTGGCGTCTGCACTGTCGGTCAAGCTTACCGATGTCGTCGACCACCCGAGGTCGGGCCGGTCGAGGAGCGGGTGAACCGATGGAGTCGGTGCGAGCAGGCCTGCTGTGGTCATCGGGCTGATCGACCTACCTTCCGGGTCGGAAACGTACTGGTGGCGAGGGCGGCGACACCGAACATCGATCGCATCGCCACATCTGACAACAGCCCGATCTCGCAAAATGTTCCAGAGACCGGCTCGGCGCGACCCGCCGCGGCCGTGTCCGACGCGAAAGGACGACCAGCCGATGGCCGCAACTCCCGCGATCGCGGCGCTCGAACGTGCCGGCATCGCACACCGTGTGCACCGCTACGCGCACGACCCACGCAGCGACGCATACGGCGACGAAGCCGTCGCCGAACTCACCGCCGCACTCAGCGTGAGCGTGGACCAGGTCTTCAAGACGCTGGTCGTCGACGTCGGCGGAACGCTGGCCGTCGCGATCGTGCCCGTCCCGCACCGCCTCTCCCTCAAAGCCGTGGCCGCCGCATTGGTCGAGCGGATCCCCGGCGCGACGAAGGCGCGGATGGCCGAGGCGAAGGCCGTCACCCGATCCACCGGATACGTCCTCGGCGGGGTCTCCCCGATCGGTCAGCGCACCGTGTTGCCGACCGTCGTCGACTCCTCGGCACTCGGGTGGCCGGAGGTGCTGTGCAGCGCCGGTCGGCGCGGACTCGAGGTCGCGCTCGCCCCGGCCGACCTGGTCGCGATCACCGACGCGGTCGTCGCCGACATCGCGACCTGATCCCCGTGCGTGACGGCACGCACGCCGAGGCGCCCTCGTGCAAGCATGGAGTGATGTGCGGACGTTATGCGGTGACCACCGACCCGGCGAAGCTCGCCGCCGAGATCGACGCGATCAACGAGGTGCCGGTCCCACTGGATCCGGCGAAGGACCCGGCAGTCGCCGAGGATTCGGCGACTGCCGAGTCGGCGGCCCACGACGCTGCCGAGAACACGCCTCACGAGGGCACAGCGGACAAGAACAAGAATGCGCCGCGAACCCCCGGCCCCAACTACAACGTCGCGCCGACCACGACGATCATGACGGTCGTCAAACGTCACTCGCACGACGACCCGGACGACGATCCGACTCTGCGGATCCGCGCAATGCGTTGGGGCCTCGTGCCGCCCTGGGCCAAGGACGTCGGCAAGGGGCCGCTGCTGTTCAATGCCCGGGCCGAGAGCGCCGCGGAGAAGAGTTCGTTCCGCAGTTCGGTCAAATCCCGGCGCTGCCTGGTACCGATGGACGGCTGGTACGAGTGGAAGAAAGGCCCTCCGGACGCGAAGGGCAAGCCGACGAAGGTGCCGTTCTTCATGTCGCCGCAGGACGGGACGCGGCTGTTCATGGCCGGGCTGTGGTCGGTGTGGCGTCCCAAGGACGCCGGCAAGGACGAGGCGCCGCTGCTGAGTTGCTCGATCCTGACCACCGACGCCGTGGGCCACCTGCGCGACGTCCACGACCGCATGCCGTTGATCATGCCGTTCGACAACTGGGATTCCTGGCTCGATCCCGATCACACCGCTCCCGGCGACCTCTTCGGCCCGCCGAGCACCGACGTCGCCGACGCCATCGACATCCGCGAGGTCGCTCCGTTGGTGAACCGGGTCGCCAACAACGGCCCCGAACTCCTCGAACCGGCGTGATCCTCCTACCGCGCAGATCGGACCGACCATGGTGGCGACATGAGCGACACACGACCTGACCTGCTCCAGCGGTTGCGCTATCTGGCCGGGACACCGCTGCCGGAGTCGATGCGGGAGTGGGTGCGCCACGACGTCACCGGGCCGGGCCATCTCCGCCGATACCTGATCCGTGGCGTCGTCCCGGTGATCCCCATCCTGGTGGTCTTCGCGTTCATCCCGGGCCCGCCGATCGTCCGGATCTGCATGATCCTGCTGCTTCTCCTGCCGCTGATCTACTTCCAGATCGCGCTGATCAAGATCTACCGGCGACACCTGCTGCTCACCAACGGACTGGATCCCGAACTGCTGAACTCCAAGCGCGACAAGCGTCGCGCGACAACCAGATCCGACTACGAGAACATCTACCGGAAGCCGTGACGCCGCCGGTCACCGGTCCGGCCCCGCGGTGGCCCGGGTCGACGACCGGCACGCGGTCAGCGGTAGGCGTAGTCGTCGAGCGGAAATCGGTCCATCTCACGCAGCGTCGAGAGGGTCGACGACGGCCGCAACAGCGCGGCCTCGCCGTGCTGGTTGAAGTAGTAGCTCCGCGCCGACCCACAGTTCCCGTTGTAGAACACCGATGACTGCAGGTTGTCGGTCACCTTGGCGAGGAAAGCGTCGTTGGCGGAGTCGCTCACCTCGAAGGTGGTGGAACCCCTGCGTTCGAGCTCACCGAACAGTCGGCGCATGTGCTTCATCTGCGCCTCGATCGTCGTGAAGTACGACAACCCGCTGTACGAGTACGGACTGTTGAGCGAGAGCAGGTTGGGGAATCTCGGCACCGTGATCCCCTCGTACGCCTGGAAACGATTCTCCCGCCACCATTTTCCCAGATCGCGGCCGTCGCGTCCGACCACCTGGAACGCCGGGAAATTGACATCCCAGAGGTTGAACCCGGTTGCCAGGACCAGGGTGTCGACCAGGACCTTCGTACCGTCGGCGGTGACGATACCGTCGGGTTCGACACGGACGATCGAGTTGGTCTGCAACGTGACATTCGGCTTGTTGAAGGTCCGAAAGTAGCTGTTGGAGAAGGTGGGTCGCTTGCAGCCGAAATCGTAGGACGGGGTCAGCGCGCGCCGCGTCCGTGGATCGCGCACCTGCGAACGCAGATGTGCTCTGGCCATCAGCGCCGCGGCCCGGTTACCCGGCTTGACCTGTTTGAAATGCAGGACACCGAAAACCATCAGCGCCTCCAGCAATGACGTGTTGACCAGCCGGGCCGCACGCTGGGTGACCGGCACGCGCGCAAAGAGCCTCCGCACCGCCGGCGGGATCGCGAAATCCACCTTGGGCACCACCCAGATCGGTGTCCGCTGGAACACCGTCAGCTCCGCGGCCTGCTTCGCGATCTCCGGGATCAGCTGCACCGCAGTCGCGCCCGTGCCGATGATCGCGGCACGCTGCCCGGTGAAATCGTGGCCGTCGTCCCACGCCGTGGTGTGGATGATCTGGCCGGCGAACGAGTCGATACCCGGAAAGTCCGGGGTGTAGGGCTGCGACAGAAAGCCCGTCGCAGTGACGAGATACCGGCACGTCCGGACTCCGCCGTCGGCGGTGGACACCCGCCAGATCTGTTGGGCATCATCCCATTCCGCCCTCTCCACCGCCGTGGAGAACTCCATCCGCCGCTTCAGGTCGTACTTGTCGGCGACATGCTCGGCATAGCGCTTGAGTTCCGCGCCCGGCGCGAACAACCGCGACCAGTGCGGATTGGGTTCGAACGAATACGAGTACGTCACCGACGCGATGTCGACCGCCAGGCCCGGATAGTGGTTGACGTGCCAGGTGCCGCCCAGGTCGTCCTCGCGTTCGAGGATCGCGATGTCGTCGATTCCGAGTCGGGTGAACTCGATCGCCGCGCCCATCCCGCCGAAACCCGCACCGACGATGACCACGTCATGATCTGGCTGCACGACACACTCCATCCCATGTAGATGTAACTGACAGACACAGTAACCCACCGAGAGTTCGGCGACCAGACCCTCGGCGCACCCTGTTGCGCCGCGTGAGATCTCGGTTACGTGCTCGACGAGTTCATTTTCCGGCCCGCAATTCCGGTGTAACGGGTGCGGCTCACCATCGTTGTCCATGGACAAGAAACTGCTCGAGGACAGCCTCGGAATCATCGACCTACCCGACGACGGCCTGACCGTACACTTCTACGACATCCTTTTCGAGCGCTATCCGCAGGTCAAACCGATGTTCACCCGCGATACGCGGCTGCAGGCCGCGATGTTGCGCACCGCGGTGGTGTCGGTGGTCGACCACCTCGACGACGAAGACTGGCTCACCGCCGATCTCGGCGCATTGGGCCGCCGGCACGCGGACCTCGGGGTCACCGAACCGATGTACGCCGCTGTCGCGGAGTGCATGATCGCAGCGATGGCCGAGATCGGTGGTTCGCGGTGGACGGCGGACATGACGGCCGCGTGGACCGAGGCACTGACCGCGGTCGCGTCGTTGATGCTTGCCGGGTACCCGGCAAGCGAGGAGACGTCGGGCGCCGCCTGACTGCCGGCCCCGTCTCAGGCGATCGCCGAACCGTCCCACGACACGTCGAAGAACTGCGTGGCCATCAGTTCCTCGCGCCGGTCGCGATCGACGCCGAGTTCCTTGCGGTAGTGCAGCACATGCTGCAACGACAGCGCCGAGTACAGCAGCGGCAGGTGGTCACCGGGCTGGTCGTAGACGCCGCCCGCACCCTTCGCGGCGGCCATGTTGCGTCGGGCGTGGCTCGGATGCTTGAGGACGTCACGCAGGACGGCGGCCTTGATCATCTTCTTGCGGCCCGCGGGCACCACGACGAGTTCGGCCGGATCGAACAACGCGGTGGTGAACTCCTCGGCGGTCGCGACGGTGCATCCCGCGGTGGGACGCGGGTTGCACTCGACCATGTGGTGTACGCCGTCGTCGGTCATGAGGTAGTCGAAACTCAACTGCCCGTGCCAGTTCAGCTCGCGGGCAACGAGTTGGGCGGTGGCCAGCGACTCGGGCGAATCGACGGACTCGAACACGATGCCGCCCCGGTCGTCGATGGCCAGCGGGTGCTCGTAGCAGGAGTGCAGCACGACCTCGCCGTGGTGGACCACACTCCAGCTGCAGCGGTCGACACCGGTCAGATACTCCTGCACCAGCCAGGGCTCCGCCACGGTCGGGTGGATCTCGTCGAGACTCGACTCGCCGGCGAGCGGCCCGGAGTTCGTGATGACATCGAGTCCACCACGCCCGAACGCGGCGCGTGCGAACCAGTGTTCCCAGCGACCGACCGCCGCGCGCAGTTCGTCGTCGTCGGTCGCGGTGATCGAATCGGCGACCGGCAGCCCGAGGGTCCGACAGAAGTCGGCGAAGGTGACCTTGTCGTGGACCTGCGCGAGGGTCTCGAACGGCGGGAAGAACAGTTCGATGCCCGGCCGGGCGGCGGCCAAGCGGTCACGGTGGGCCGCGAGGTAGAAGACCTCCTCGAACATCGGTAACAGCCAGTCGATGTCGTCGCGATCGATGATGTCGACGATGGCCGCGATGAACTCGTCGGTGCGTTGCGTCGGCGCCGGCACCTCGACGTGCCGCCGGGCACCACGGGAGTGACTGCCCGGAGCTGCGGAGAAGGTGTCCGCGGCGGTCACGTCATAGCCGGACTCCCCGAGTTTGTGGATCTCGTCGACCGCGAACGGCATTCGTGACGTGGTGGCCAGGACGCGTCTGCTCGACGTCGGCGTTCTCCGCATGCGTCGAGATTAGTGTGCCGTTTGCCCGGTTCGCCACCGATTGCCGTGTGCCCTGCGCGACGATTCCCCGTCTCGGCGGGGAATATCCGGGTCCGCGCCCTACGCTGGGTTGATCATGTCCTCGACCGGAAGCAGCGCGTCCACCCCGATGTCCCCATCATCCGCGTCACCCCGCTCGACGTCACGACGCACTTCCGGCGGTTGGGCATTCGCATCCGCGGTGCTCGCGTTCGCCGTGGTGATGCTGGGCACCACCCTGCCCACCCCGCTCTATTCGATCTACTCGACCGAACTCGGCTTCGGTGTCGTCACCACCACGGTGATCTTCGCGATCTACGCGGCGGGCGTGATCACCGCCCTGGTGGTCTTCGGTCGATGGTCCGACGTCGTCGGCCGCCGTCCACTCCTCGTCGCCGGTGCCCTGCTCTCGGTGGCCAGCGCCGTCGTGTTCATCACCGCAGGACCCGTGTGGCAGTTGATGATCGGGCGTGTCCTATCGGGTCTGTCCGCCGGGATCTACGCGGGCGCGGCGACCGCAGCCGTGATCGAACTCGCCCCGCGACGCTGGCGTTCGCGGGCCCCGGCCATCGCGACGGCCGCCAACATCGGCGGTCTGGGCCTGGGCCCGCTGATCGCCGGTCTGCTCGCGCAGTTCGCCCCGGCGCCACTGCACCTGCCGTTCGCCGTCGACCTGGTCCTGCTCGCCCCCGTCCTCGTCGGGATCTGGTTCATCGCCGAACCCGTCACCGTCACCCCCGGGGCACGGCTGTCAGTGCAGCGTCTGTCGGTGCCGCCCGAGGTCCGTGGGGTCTTCGTCCGCGCGGCGATCGCCGCCTTCGCCGGGTTCGCCGTGATGGGCACGTTCACCGGTGTGACCCCGTCCTTCGTCGCGCACATCCTCGGCGTCGAGAGCCATGCCGTCGCCGGAATCCTGGTGGCGGTGCTGTTCCTGTCGTCGGCTGCGACACAGATCGCGGGCCGCGGCTTCTCCACCGAGCGTGCGCTGGTCGTCGGGTGCGCGATTCTCGTCGTCGGCATGATCGTCCTGACCGTCGGACTACTCGCCGCCTCCCTCGCCACCCTGTTCGTCGGAGCGGTCGTCGCCGGCATCGGACAGGGTCTCTCGTTCAGCAAGGGACTGGCAGCAGTCGTCGCGGCGAGCCCCCGGCACCGCCGCGCCGAGGTGACCTCCACCTATTTCGTCGTGGCCTATGTGGCCATCTCCATCCCCATCGTCGGCGAGGGTATCGCCGCGGCACACTGGGGTCTGCGTACCTCCGGCGTCGTGTTCAACATCATCGTCGGCACACTGGCCCTGATCGCCCTCGTGTTGACGGTGGTGGCGGTACGGCGCTCGCCCCGCGCGTCCTGACCCAGCCGGTCAGTCCTCGCCGCCGCCGACCCCCGCGTCCTCCAGTGCGGCGACAAGACTCGCGAACCGGGCGTTCCCGGCCAGATCCTCGACGAGGACAACCCGACCGTCCTCGTCGGCGAGCGGGATGCACCAGTTCGGGTACTGCGCGGCACCGGTACCCGGCTGATTCTGAATCCGACGCTCCCCGACCGCGTCGACGAGCGCGACACCCAGCAGCACCGACGGCGTCGCGGCGATCAACCGGTAGAGCGCCTCGACGGTCTTCTGATCCGTGATCGGCGTACCCGCCGGCAGCAGACCGCGTGCACGCGCCAATGCCAGCACGGCGTCGCGGTCACGCTCATCCCGGGCACGCTCGGCGGCCTCACCCGTCTCGAGCAACCCGAGTCGCGAGCGCAGGTCGATGTGGTCACCGGCCAGATAGCCGACGGTCGGCGGCAGGTCGTGGGTGGTCACCGATGTCAGGCAGAGATCCCGGTACTCCTCCGGTGGGATCGGCGCCCCGGGACCGTGTTCGAACCAGAGGATCGACGTCCCCAGAATCCCCCGCTGTGTCAACGCTTCCTGGACGTGCCGTTCGAAGACACCGAGATCCTCGCCGATCACCACCGCGCCCGCCCGTTCGGCCTCCAGCGCCAGGATGCCGATCAGCGCGTCGTGGTCGTAGTGGACGTAGGTACCGCCGGCCGGACCCATGCCGTCGGGAATCCACCACAGGCGGAACAGGCCGAGGATATGGTCGACGCGCAGCCCTCCGGCGTGACGCAGAACGGTGCGCAGCATGTCGCGGTAGGGGCGGTATCCGGCCTCGGCGAGATGCCGCGGATGCCAGGGCGGCTGATCCCAGCCCTGCCCCTGCTGGTTGAAGCCGTCCGGCGGCGCCCCGACGGTCGCGCCGCGGGCCAACACATCGCCGAGCATCCACACGTCGGCACTGTGCCGCGCGACGCCGACCGCGAGGTCGGCGATGATGCCGATGTCCATCCCGGCCGACAGCGCGACCCGCTGCGCCTCGGCCAGCTGTTCATCGCAGATCCACTGCAACCAGGTGAAGAACTCGATGCGCTCGGCCAGCGCGCGACGTTTCCGCTTGACGAAATCCTTGTCCTGCAACTGTTTCGACCACGCCGGGTGATCGGTCCCGTACTTCTCGGCAAACGCGCACCAGGTCGCGAATCGTCGCAGACCCTTGCCCTCCCGCTCACGGAACGCCCGGTACGCGGTCGCCCGCTTCTTGCTCAACGGCTGTTCGTGGATCAACTCCAGGATCGCCATCTTCGCGCGGAACGACTTGTTGCGCTTTATCTTCCGGGCGGACAGATTGTCGTCGAAGAAATTCCGCTCGAGTGCGCGGGCCAGTTTGCGGGCACGCTTCCCCAGACCGGCCGCCTCCGGGATGTCGGTCACCCGAATGTAGAGGGGGTTGACGAATCGGCGGGTCACCGGGAGATACGGCGACGCCTCGATCGGCGCGTGCGGCTGCGCCGCGTGCAGTGGGTTGACCTGGACGAAATCCGCACCATAGGTGCTGGCCGCGACCGCGCTGATGTCCGCGAGATCGGCGAAATCGCCGACACCCCATGACCGCGCGGAGCGCACCGAGTACAGCTGGACGGCCAGACCCCACCGTTGACCGCCGAGGAGTTTGTCGGCGGTGGACAGCCGGCGCGGTGTCACGATCAGCGGTCGCCGCGCAGACGCCGAACTCGTGGAGTCGAGCGCGTGGATGGTGTGGTAACCGGGTTCGAGATCCGCGGGGACCTCGAAGGTCGCGCGACCGATGAGTATCCCGTCGACCTCCCGAGGGTCCACCCAGACATCGGACTGCTGCGGATCGCGGACGACGCCTGCCTCGGTGGTGATCCACACGTGCACCGGGTTCCAGTGCGGGACATGCACGGCGAATGTCGCGCCGGATCCCTCGGTCGCGACCGTCACCGGCGGGAGCATCGCCCGCCACGGTTCGTCGTCGAGTTCGGCATGCGCGGCGACGATCTGCTCGGGCGAGCCCGCTGACACGCCGAGTGATGCCAGCACCGCCACGATCGTCTCCGCGCTCACCTCGTGGTCGAGTTCGTCCCAGCCCACGTAACTCGTGGCGACCCCGCATCGCCGGGCCAGGCCGGCCAGTTGCTCGCGCGCCACTTCCTCGGTCGTCACGACAGCATCGTCTCAGGATTCGGCAGGTCCCGCGCGGTGCGCCCCGAAGTCACCAGAGATGGTTGAATCATGTGACACACGTCACCGCATGATCGGAAGGGACACCATGGCCGACACCCTGACCCTCGACCCCACCACCACCGCGCTCGTCTTGATCGAATTCCAGAACGAGTTCACCAGCGACGGCGGCGTGCTCCACGACGCCGTCGCCGAGGTGATGGACAAGACCGGGATGCTCGCCAACACCGTCGCGCTGGTGGACAGGGCGCGGGCGGCCGGGGTGACGATCATGCACGCACCCATCACCTTCGCCGCCGGTTACGGCGAGTTGACCCGCCACCCATACGGCATCCTCAAGGGCGTCGTGGACGGAAACGCGTTCGTCAAGGACTCCTGGGGTGCGACGATCGTCGACGATCTCACCCCCGCCGACGGCGACATCGTGGTCGAGGGCAAGCGCGGCCTCGACACCTTTGCCAGCACCAATCTCGATTTCATCCTCCGCAGCAAGGGGATCACCACGATCATCCTCGCCGGCTTCCTGACGAACTGTTGCGTGGAATCCACCATGCGGTCGGGTTACGAGAACGGCTACCGCGTCATCACCCTCACCGACTGCACGGCCGCGACCTCCGTCGCCGAGCACGACAACGCGATCAGCTTCGACTACCCGATGTTCTCCGAGCCGGTCGAGTCGACGGCCGTGCTGTCGGCCCTGTGAGGGCGGTTCGGCCGGTCCCCGATGGTCAGGTGCAGATCGCGTTCCCGGATCAACGAGGTCGCCACGACACTGATGACCGCGGTGAGTACCAGGTAGCCCGCGGCCAGCCAGGGTGAACCGCCCGCCGCGCCGATGAGCGCGGTCAGGATCAGCGGCGTCAGACCGGACGCGTAGATGCCGGAGAACTGGTAGACCACCGACAGACCCGTGTAGCGCACCCGGGTCGGATACAGACTCGCGAACAGCGTGCCCTGCGCGCCGTAGAACAGTGCGTGTACGACCCCGAACACGATCACGAGACCGACCGTGAACCAGAGCAGGTTCTCGGTCCCGAACAGTGCGAACACGGGGTAGACGGCCACGCCGTAGGCGGTGATCCCGATCAGGTAGATGCGTTGGGGACCGTACCGGTCGGTGAGCAGCCCCGACACCGGCAGCAGCAGCGCCATCACCACCGAGGCGATGGTGACCGCCACCAGCACGGGCACCTTGGCGAGATCGAGTTCCTTTGTCGCATAAGCGATCGCGAACACACCCCAGGTGTTGAACGCGGAGCCCTCACCCCATCGCGCCAGGAGGCCGAGGACCGTGTTGCGCGTGTTGGGCGGCAGCACCACGTCCCGGATCGGCGCCGACGACTTCTGTGACAGTTCGGCGACCTCGGTGAACGCCGGCGTCTCGTCGACCTTGAGCCGGACCACGAACCCGATGGCGACGAGCACGATGCTCACCAGGAAGGCGATCCGCCACCCGTAGGTGAGGAACGCGTCGTCGTCCAGGGCGACCTGCAGGAACGCGAAGACACCGGTGCCCAGCGCCAGTCCGAGCGCCAGCCCGATCTGCGGGATACTGCCGAACAGTCCACGTCGTCGGCGCGGACTGTGCTCGACCGCGAGCAGGACGGCACCGGCCCACTCCCCGCCCAGCGCGAAACCCTGCACGATCCGCAGCGCCAGCAGCAGGATCGGCGCCAGCACGCCCACCGACGCCGCGGTCGGGAGCACACCCATCAGGGCCGTCGCGGCACCCATGAGCACCATCGTGATCGCGAGAGTTCGCTTGCGCCCGATGCGGTCCCCGATATGGCCGAACACCACGCCGCCGATCGGGCGGACGACGAAGCCGACCGCGAACGTGGCGAACGACAAGAGGGTGCCGACGAACGAACTCTGGTCGGGGAAGAACACGGTGTTGAACACGAGGCTCGCCGCGGTCGCGTAGAGGAAGAAGTCGTACCACTCGATGGTGGTGCCCAGCAGGCTCGCGGCGACGACGGTCCGCAGACGTTTACGGCGCTGGTCGTCGGTCTCGTCCGCCAGGACCGTGGAACCCGATGCGGTCAGGATGGTGGCCATGACCGCCACACGTTAGTGGCATCGCCCACCGCACCACAGGTTCGGAATCACGATGATCGCAACCCCGTCGGTGGCGTGCACGGCGCCTCGGCAGACCCGTCACGGCCTCCCGAAGAGCACACCGGGATTCAGGAGTCCGGCCGGATCGAGGGCGTCCTTGATGACACGCATCGTGTCCCGGTCGACGTCACTGCGCCCGAGGTGGATCCACGGCACCTTGGCCCGTCCGATGCCGTGCTCGGCGCTGATGCTGCCGCCGTTGGCGGCGACGATCGCGAAGACCCGGGCGGTGACCGCCTCGGCCTGTGCCTCGGGCACGTCGAGCAGGTTGACATGGATGTTGCCGTCGCCGACATGTCCGAACAGGATCGGCCGGCACGGATGGTCGACGAGGCCGGCGACCGCAGCGAGTTCGCCCATCGCCTCCGGTAGAGCGCGGATCGGCACGGCGACATCGAGTTTGACGACAGGCGTGGTGGTCGACCGCGCGATGGACTCGGTGTGCTGTTCGCGGGTCGCCCACAACGCGCGGGCCGGCCCCGGCTCGAGGACCGCGTCGACCACCTCCGCGTGCTCGAGGACCTCGACGACGACATTCTCGATGTCGCCGGTCCCGGAGACCTCCACGAGCGTGTAGAACGGGGCCTCGGCGGCGACCGGGCGTCGGAGACCGTGCTCGTGTACCAAACGCCACGCCCGCCTCGGTCATGATCTCGGCGGCCTCCACGGTCAGCCCTCGCGCCGCGAACGCGTCGAGCAGACCGAGGGCGTCCTCGACGTGTCGCACGGCGGCCACCGTGACGATCGTGCGCGCCGGCGGCGCCACGAGACGGAACAGGACCCGGGTGATCACCGCCAGCGTGCCCTCGCTCCCGGCGAGCAGACCCGGAAGGTCATAGCCCACATTGTCTTTCACCAACGATGTCCACCGACACAGGATGGCGCCGTCGGCCTTCACCGCCTCGATCCCGAGAACCTGCGCACGGGTGTTGCCGTGCCTGATCATCCGGACGCCGCCGGCGTTGGTCGCGACCACCCCGCCCGCGGTGGCCGATTCACGTGAGGCGAGATCGACAGGGAACATCAGTCCGCGCTCCTGCGCCACCCGGTCGATCGCATCGATCGTCGCGCCCGCCTGGACTCCTATACACCGGCCCACCGCGTCGACCTCACCGACATCGGTCATGCGAGCGGTACTCAGCAGGATCAGCGCGTCGCGATCCCGACCGACCGGCGGAACCGACCCGCCGACCAGCCCCGTGTTGCCGCCCTGAATGCACACGGCGACGCCGGCCGACGCACAGATCGACACGACCGCCGCGACCTCCTCGGTGGTGCGGGGTCGGATCACCGCGTCCGCACGTCCGGTCCAACGGCCCGTCCAGTCGGTCGTGAACCCGGCCATCGCATCGTCGTCGACGAGCACGTGCGTGTCCCCGACGGCGGCTCGCGGTTGCGCCAGCGGCAGCACGGTCGGTGGTGAATCGGCAGTCGTGGGGGGCTCGGAGGTCACCCTGCCATCATCGTGGAGAGCCGCCCCGCCGTCACGACAAGGCGTCGGCGATCGGCGTCTCGCCGTCGTTGAACTCGATGGTCCGACGAACCGTCGCGGGATCGGCGAGAACGGCCGCGGCGACTCCCGCGACATTGTCGCGGCTCACCTCGTCTCCGGACGCGCGGTCGCCGCCCACGGCGATCCGGCCGGTGCCGGGTCCGTCGGTGAGCTTGCTCGGTCCCAGGATCGTCCACTGCAACTCGGTGCCCTGCAGGTAGGCGTCGGCCTCGCCCTTGGCCTGCGCATACGGATAGAACGAGTTGTCCTCGGGCACGCCGTGATCCGTGCCTGCCCCGAAGTAGGAGACCATCACATACCGCGACGCCCCGGCCGAGGCCGCGGCATCCATCGACCGGATGGCGGCATCGCGGTCCACCGCGAAGGTCCGGTCCGGGTTGCCGCCACCGGCGCCGGCCGACCAGACCACGGCATCCTGGCCGGCGAGCACGGACGCGAGTCCGGCGGTGTCGAGCGCCTCGACATCGGCGACGAGCGGGGTCGCCCCGGTCGCCTCGACGTCATCGCTCTGCGCTTCGTTGCGGATGATCGACGTCACCTGATCGCCGCGGTCGGACAGGATCTTCGCCAATCGCAGCGCGATCTTGCCGTGTCCGCCGATGATCGCCACCTGGGCCATCGCTGCACTCCTCTGGTTGGTGGAACGTGTCCCCATCCAACGTACCGACGGCCGACCCGGCTCGGTCAGACCTTGGTTCGGCCCCGCACCATGCTGACGATCCAGATCAACAGACATGCGCCGGCCAGACACGTGATGAAGCTGAAGATCAGCCCAAAGCCCTTGACGTCGACGTCAAACAGGCTGAGCAGGAACCCGCCGATGAGCCCGCCCACGATCCCGACGACGATGTTGAGCAGGATGCCTTGTTGCGCATTGGTCTTCATGATCATGCTCGCGACCCACCCCGCCAGCCCGCCGATGATGATCCAGCCGATGATTCCCAGTCCGAGCATGTGTTCCTCCAGCTGTGTGCGCGAGATCGTCGCGCGCTTCGAAGTGACACCCCCGCCGATCGAACGGTACGCCCGTACCCACGAGCAGGGGTGACATCTGACCCATTCGTGGCGAAGACGAGACCGCGCGGACCGCCGGATCCGGGCCGGACCAGCTCTTTACCATTCGCTTACTTAGCACTAAGCAACTAATCTACTTAGTAGACGGCAACTAACTACCCGGGTCGCCGGCGACGAAAGGCGAACGCGTGACATCACCCTCGGCGACATCGCGTCCTGCGACGGAGTTCGACGACAGCCCCGACGTCGCGACGCTGTACCACCTGCTGACCCGGATCACCCGCACCTTGCGCACCCGGGGCGGTAACGGCAATCTCACCGCGGGTGTCGCCGCCGCACTGTGGACGATCATCAATCACGCACCCATCCGGCTGTCCGCGCTCGCCGACCGCGAATCCGTCTCCGCCCCGACGATGTCGCGCATCGTCGCGTCACTCGAGGAGAACGGCTACATCGAGCGCACCACCGACCCCGACGACGGCCGCGCGAAACTGCTGAGTCCCACGCCCGCCGGGGTGGAACTGATCACCAATGCGCGAACCAACAAGGCCCGACTCCTCGCCGAGGCCCTCGACGGCCTCGACGACGACGACCGCTCGACGGTCGGTCGCGGATTGACCATCCTGGCCGAGGCCCTCGGCACCAACGACCAGCTGCAAGGACTCCGATGAGTCCCGCCACCATCGCCGCACCCGTGGCGGCCGACACCGAGCCGGATCCGCACTACAAGTGGATAGCGTTGTCCAACACGACGCTCGGCATGCTGATCGCGACGATCAACAGCTCGATCGTGCTGATCGCGCTCCCCGACATCTTCCGCGGCATCCACCTGAACCCGCTGCTCCCGGAGAACACGAGCTACCTGTTGTGGATGATGATGGGCTTCCTGGTCGTCACCGCCGTGCTGGTGGTGAGCTTCGGCCGTCTCGGTGACATGTTCGGCCGGGCGCGCATGTACAACATGGGCTTCGCCATCTTCACCGTGTCCTCGGTGTTCCTCGCGATCACCTGGTTCGACGGCACCGAGGCCGCCATCTGGCTGATCGTCTGGCGGATCATCCAGGGCGTCGGCGGCGCGTTCCTGATGGCCAACTCCTCGGCCATCCTGACCGACGCGTTTCCGGCCAACCAGCGCGGACTCGCGCTCGGCATCAACGGCGTCGCGGCCATCGCCGGCTCGTTCCTCGGCCTGTTGGTCGGCGGGGTACTCGCGCCGATCCACTGGCATCTGATCTTCCTCGTGTCCGTACCCTTCGGCGTGATCGGCACAATCTGGGCGTATCTCAAGCTGCGCGACACCGGAGTTCGTCGTCGTGCGCAGATGGACTGGTGGGGCAACATCACCTTCGCGGTCGGACTCATCGCCGTACTCGTCGGCATCACCTACGGCATCCAGCCCTACGGCGGTCACAGCATGGGTTGGACGAGCCCGATGGTGTTGTCGTGCCTCATCGGGGGCTGCATCATCCTGATCGCCTTCGTCTTCATCGAGACCCGCGTACCCAGTCCGCTGTTCAACCTCGAGCTGTTCACCAACCGCTCGTTCACCTTCGGCAACATCGCCAATCTGATGGCCTCGATCGGTCGCGGCGGGCTGCAGTTCATCCTGATCATCTGGTTGCAGGGCATCTGGCTTCCCCAGCACGGCTACAACTTCGAGCAGACGCCGCTGTGGTCGGCGATCTACATGATCCCGATGACGATCGGCTTCCTGTTCATCGCACCGCTCTCGGGCGCACTCTCGGATCGGTTGGGCACCAAGTGGTTCACCACCACCGGCATGCTGATCACCGCGGGGACCTTCGCCGCACTCATCGCGATGCCCGTCGACTTCTCCTACCCGATTTTCGCATTCGTCTTGCTGCTCAACGGCATCGGTATGGGCCTGTTCTCCTCGCCCAACCGCGCCGAGGTCATGAACAGCCTGCCGGTCGACGCGCGGGGCTCGGGGTCGGGCATGATGACGACGTTCCAGAACGCCGCGATGGTGCTGTCGATCGGCCTCTTCTTCAGTCTGATGATCAGCGGACTGTCGGCACACCTGCCCAGCACCATGGGTGCCGGACTGATCGCCAACGGCGTCCCGGCGGTCCAGGCCGACCAGATCGCACAGCTACCGGCCGTCGCGGTTCTGTTCGCCGCGTTCCTCGGTTACAACCCGGTCGAACAACTCCTCGGCGGACAGTTGTCGAACCTTCCGCAGGCCAACCAGGACACGCTGACCGGGCTGGACTTCTTCCCCCATCTGATCAGCAACCCGTTCGCCGACGGCCTGTCCGCCGCGTTCACCTTCGCCATCGTGTGCTGCGTGATCGGCGCGATCGCCTCGCTGTTCACCGGAGGGAAATCGGGCCGACGAACACCGGCACCGGACTCGACGGAGTCCGCACCGGCCGCCACGGCCCAGACGACGGGTGGCGAACCAGCCGCGCAGCCGGTGAGCGCGACCTCGGCCGATCCGTCGAAACCGATCGACGAACCCGTGCATCTCTGACGTCAGACAGCTCCCGGCCTGGACATTATCGGTCAGAAGCCGACGTGCTTTACAAATCTTCCTCTGTGTATAGACACGGGACGTGCCAATAGCTATTGTCAAGTTTGTTGGTGACCCCGCACACATGGAGGAAGCGAAATGCCCAACGATGCCCCGCCCGACAAGGCGCTGACATACAGAGCCCCGACCGACCTGGCACGGACAGAACAAGCGCCGGCGGAGAACCCCGCGGTCCAGTGGCGCGACAAGAAGCGGCACCTGTGGCTGCTGGGACTGATCCCGCCGACGGCGCTGTTCCTGGCGGCCGGGTTCGTGGCCGCGTTCTCCGCGCTCGGCTGGGATCTCGTCGCACCGGTGTGGTGGTGGATCGGGCCGATCCTCATCTACGTCCTGCTACCCACGCTGGATGTCTTCTTCGGCCCGGACGGCGAGAATCCGCCGGACGAACTGATGGAGCAGTTGGAGAACGACAAGTACTACCGATACTGCACCTACGCCTACATCCCGTTCCAGATCGCCAGCGTGGTCTTCGCCTGTTATCTGTGGACGGCGGACAATCTGAGCTGGCTCGGCATCGACGGCGGGCTCGGCCTGGTTTCCAAGATCGGCGTGGCGCTGACGATCGGCGCCATGGGCGGGATCGGTATCAACACCGCCCACGAACTCGGCCACAAGAAGGACTCGCTGGAACGCTGGCTGTCGAAGATCACCCTGGCGCAGACGTTCTACGGCCACTTCTACATCGAGCACAACCGCGGTCACCACGTCCGCGTCGCGACTCCCGAGGACCCCGCGAGCTCCCGTTTCGGGGAGAACTTCTGGATGTTTCTCCCGCGCAGCGTCTTCGGCAGCCTCCGCTCGGCCTGGGAACTCGAGGCCAAGCGGATGCAACGGCTGGAACGACCCGTGTGGCATCCCAGCAACGACGTGATCAACGCGTGGGGAATGTCGGTCGCACTCTGGGGTGTGTTGGCCGTGGTGTTCGGCTGGGAGATCCTTCCGTTCATGGCAATTCAGGCCGTCTACGGCTTCTCACTGCTCGAGACGGTGAACTACCTCGAGCACTACGGGCTGTTGCGCCAGACCACGGCGTCCGGCCGGTACGAGCGCTGCTCCCCGCGGCACAGCTGGAACTCCGACCACATCTGCACGAACATCTTCCTGTACCACCTCCAGCGACACAGCGATCACCACGCGAATCCGACCCGGCGGTATCAGACACTGCGTAGCTTCGACGAGGCGCCCAGCCTGCCGAGCGGATACGCCAGCATGATCACGCTCGCCTACTTTCCGCCCGTGTGGCGCAAGGTGATGGACCATCGGGTGCTCGACCATTACGAGGGTGACATCAGCAAGGTGAACGTCGCACCCCGCAAGGCCGCCCGGATCGCCGCCGAGAAGGGGACGGTTGCCGGATGAGCGTCTCGACCGCCCGACGACACCGCTGCCCGGTGTGCGACTACGCATTCGACGAGACGGTCGGTGCACCGCGAGAAGGGTTTCCCGCCGGCACACGCTGGGCCGACATCCCCGACGACTGGCCGTGTCCTGACTGCGGGGTCCGCGACAAGGTCGACTTCGAGCCCGAACCGATCACGGAGAGATCAACCGAGGAGAAGAAATGAATTTCCGACTGTTCCGTTGCCTGCAATGCGGATTCGAGTACGACGAGGAGCAGGGCTGGCCCGACGAGGGCATCGGACCCGGCACCCGCTGGGATGACATCCCCGACGACTGGAGTTGCCCGGACTGCGGCGCCGCCAAGTCCGATTTCGAGATGATCGAGGTGGCCCGGTCGTGACCGGCATCGTCATCGTCGGCACCGGGATCGCCGGTATCAGCGCCGCCGAACGGCTACGTGCCGAGGGGTATGACGGGACGATCACCGTACTCGGCGACGAACCCCATCTCCCCTACCGGCGCACGGTCCTGTCGAAGGATCTGTTTCACGCCGATCTGAGGGAACATCGGATCACGTTGCGCCCGAGTTCTTTCTGGGTCGACAAGGGTATCGACGTGATCACCGGGGTCACGGTCTGCGACGCCGACGCCGACGAGCGGGTCATCCGGTGCGACGACGGAACCACGCTGGGGTGGGATGCGCTGATCCTCGCCACCGGTGCCGTTCCGGTCCGACCGGGTTGGCTGCACGATTCCGTCCCGACGCTGCGCACTCGCGCCGATGCGGAGCAGATTCGCCTCCTGCTGCGCGGATCGGACGCGGTGACGATCATCGGCGCCGGCCTGATCGGCCTCGAACTGGCCGCGTCGGCGGCGGCCGCCGGACTCGACGTCACCGTGTGCGAGTACGCCGACCGTGTGATGGCGCGGGCGCTGCCACCAGTGATCTCGGATCACCTGGCCGCGCTGCACCGCGCCCACGGGGTATCCCTGCGGACCGGGGTCCGCGTGGTGACCGCCGATCCCGACACCGTCGCCCTGCGCGACGGCACGCATATCCCCGGACCTGTCGTCGCGGCCATCGGCGTGCAACCCGATGCGGGCCTCGCCCGGCGGCTCGGTGCCGACCTCGGTCAGACGGGGATCGTTGTCGACGATTTCCTCCGGAGTTCCGTTCCGGGCGTCTATGCCGCCGGTGACGTCGCGGCCATCCGGCATGCGCTCACCGGCGAGCCGAGCCGGGCCGAGCACTGGCTGTCGGCCACCGACCAGGGCAAGGCGGTGGCGGATTCGGTGCTCAGCGATCTCACGGGCGTGGCGGCACGGCCGTACATCGAGGTCCCGCTGGCGTGGACGGTGCAGTACGGGTCGAACTTCCAGATCGTCGGCCGACCCGGCGACGGCCACGACGTCGTCGTGGACGGATCGGTCTCCGAGGGCGACGCGACCGTCGTGGTGCGCGATGGGCCGCGGGCCGTCGGTGCGGTGGCGATCGGTCGGCCCGCTGCCGGTCGGGCATTCCGCGCCGATCTGGCCACCTCCCTACGCGAGGCTGGGCGGACACCGGTGACCGCGTGATCACGCTGCGGACTACGCTCTGGGACGTGAGTACCCGGCCCACCTTCGCCGAAGCCAGCAAGGCCCTGTTGCGCAACACAGTTCTCGACGCGCTGCACGAATTGCTCGACGAGAAGGACTGGGCGGCGGTCACCATGGCCGATGTGGCATCGATCTCCGGGGTCAGCCGGCAGACGGTCTACAACGAGTTCGGTTCCCGCAACGGTCTTGCGCAGGCCTATGCACTCCGGCTGGTGGACGAGTTCGTCACACTCGTGACCGGCGCGATCGAGCGCAACGAGCACGAAGTCCATCGTGCCCTGCAGGACGGCTTCGGTGACTTCTTCCGCAGTGCCGCGGAGGATCCGCTCATCCGGTCGCTGCTGAGCGGCGAGGCCAAACCCGATCTGCTCAAGCTGATCACCACCGACGCCGCGCCGCTGATCGCGTCGGCGACCGTCGGGCTCGCGCGAACCCTGTCGGGGTCCTGGCTCGCGCTACCGCACGCCGACGCCGAGCGGATCGGCCGGGCAATCTCCCGCATGGCATTGAGCTACGTCGCGATGCCGCCCGAGGATGATCGAGATGTCTCAGCAGATCTCGGCGCCGTGATGGCTCCCGCGATCATCGCGGCACGACAAGCAGCAGGCGTGGCGGACACGTAGTCACGAGCGGCCCACTTTCACCTCGGCCTCGATCATGATCGACTGCGCGACCCTACGGAACTGTTCGTGGTGACCGTGATGCCCGTACTTCGCAGACAGGCTCGGGTGGGCGGTGTATCCCGCTGCCGCACCGATGACGTTGGCCTCGTGAAGGTAGGCGGGCAGCACATTCTGAATCGTCGGATCGCGTCGCAATCGGTGCACCGTCTCCTGATGCAGAGCCGATGCGGCGCGGAACTTCGTCACGACCACACCGAGTTCGGTGATCGTGCGGCCGATCTCGGCACCGAAGTCGGCGACCTGCCGTTGGATGTGCGGGATCGCGTAGGTGGACAACACATCCGGGATGGTGGGGATCACGTACGCGTCGGCCATCGCGAGTCCATTGAGACTGAACGGACCCACATTGGGCGGACAGTCGATCAGGATGTAGTCGTAGTCGCCGGCGATGGGTGCGACGCCGGTACGCAGTACGTCCACGATCGCGGCATGGTCATCGGCGGCCACCCGCCGCGCACTGAGTTCCTCCTGCAGCTCGATCAGGTCCAGTGAGGACGGGAGCAGATCGACGCCGGTGACCGAATGGACCGGTGAGACGCCCCGCTGCACCGTCTTGTGCAGATCGAACAGGTTCGTCCCGTCGAGCGCGTCGCCGAACAACGTCGCCAGGGTGTGGCCCTGGTCGTTGCACCGCAACCACCGATCCTCGCCGATCATCATGGTGGTGAGATTCGTCTGCGCATCGAGGTCGATGAGCAGGACATGCTTGCCGAACTCCCCGGACAGGAACTCCGCCACACCCGCGGTCAGCGTCGTCTTGCCCACGCCTCCCTTGAGGCTGATGGTCGCGATCACCGTCGGCATGCGCACATCCCGGTCTCATGGCTCGTCCTTTATCCGGTGAGCCTAGCCCGGCAGGCGAATGTCAGTCGTGGAACTCGTTCTTCGGAAGTCGGGGACGAGCTCCGGCCGGCCACCGCCGCCCCGGGACCCGCAGCGTCCACCGGCCAGGCGGGACAGTGAAATCCATCCACCTGCCGTCACCGAGCCACAGCGACCACAGATCCTCGTCCGGAAAATCGCCCACGCGGACGAACAGACTCTGGCCACCCGATCGGGCGGTCATCCACCCCTGGTCATCGGGGTCGTCGACGAAGGTCGCGTCCGAGGCGAGCGCTGCCTCCAGATCGTCGACGCGGTCGGCGCGGCTGACCATCTGTCGTCTCCTGTCAGTCGTCGAAGCGGACAGAGCTCACGGCGGCCGCGATCGATCGGCGGAACGCCGCGCCCTCCCGAGCCGGGGCGGTCCCGGTGGCGTGCAACAAGTACGCGACGTTCCCCCGCCGGTACGCGGCGTAGCGGATCGCGCAGTACCAGGTCTGGTCGTCGCCGACGTAGGTGCCGGTCTGCATGGACGATCCCTCGGTCCGGAATCCGGGTTGGGCGCGAGTGGCCTCCGCCTCCTGCCAGTCGGGCAGGCTGCGGGCCTCGACGAAGGCGTGGTCGATCAGATCCGGCACGGCGACTCCGTGATCGATGACGAAGCGGGTCAGCACGATCGCGATCGTGCCCTCGTTCCCGTGGTCTGCGATGAACAGCCTCAAGTATCCCGGAGCTGTGGCGCTGCGCCAGATGTCGGTGTCGACGTCGATGAGCACCTCACCCGGGATCGACAGTTCGTCGGTGACTCGACGGGCAACGATCGCCATGCGCTGCAATCGTTCGAGGATGGGCGTCGCATCGGGCTGTACGGGGTCGTCGAGGCGGCGTGCCCGTGCCGCACTGTCGTAGGCGAATGTGTGTGGTCGCAAGACCGTGGGTTCCACCAGGCGCGATTCATCGCGGGCGTCGGCCTGGTCGAGGCGATCGGCGTCGGCGGTCATCGCGGGTCACACGCCCGTCGTGGGTCGCGTCGCCGCACACACGCACGTTCGATACGTACCCCCGGGTATTCGGCCACCAGCAGAGGATAGTCAGCTGCGTCGCCGAATGGGGATCACCTAGAGTGCACGGCGTGTGAGATCCGCGATCATGTCCGAAAAGGCCACGAGCGTAATGGATTCGACAGTCGAATCCGCTTCTTTGACAGCACGAACCTGCTGGTCGACGGCATCGTCGAGGGGCCAGCCGTAGGCGCCGCCGGAGATGAGCGGGAACGCGATCGACCGGGCCCCGAGTGCATCAGCGAGCCGCAGGCTTCGGGTGTAACACGACCGGAGGATGGACGACCGGTCCTCGCGAGTCGAGTACACCGGTCCCACCGTGTGGATCACCCAGCGGGCCGGGAGGTCGCCGGCGGTGGTCGCGACGGCCGCGCCGCTCTCGAGTCCGGACGGCAGGGACGTCTCACGCAGCACCCTGCATTCCCGCAGAATGGCCGGTCCGCCGGCGCGATGGATGGCGCCGTCGACGCCACCGCCTCCGAGCAGCGAGGAGTTCGCCGCGTTCACGATGGCGTCGGTGCGCACCGAGGTGATGTCGCCGGTGATGACGTCGATACCGCCCATGGTCGGCAGACTATCCTCCGCTCACACCGAGGTGGGACCGTTCGGACGATTGGCCGACTTCGAACGGAAGAGCATGAAGCCGCCGTAGATCGCGAGTCCGATCAGTGCAATCCAGAAGAGCCCCTTGAGAAGCGGCCCGACCATCGCGAGTGCGAGGAGGACCACGGCGATGATGCCGAGAATCTTCCAGAATCCGAGTTTGTTGCCGGTTGTCCCGTTCGGGGTCATTGATGTGGTCATGACTCCACTGTGGCCTCTCGTCGCCGGGAAATCATCAGGTGACGGGTGAAATCGGGGAAAGATCAGGGGTATCCCTGACGTTGCGACGCCGACCCCTCGTAGGTGGTCGCGGAGCGCGGGAGGGCGACCGGTTCGGTGTACGAGCAACCGAGGTCGTCGGGGGCCGAGAAGCCACACCGGTCACGGAACCAGGCGACGACGATCTCCGCGATACGGCGCCGGGAGCGGCTCATCAAATACCCGTGGGTGCAGTCGTCGAAGGTGTCGTCGTAGAACCACATGTCCAGCGCCGCCCGCGGCACACCGTAGGACGAGAGCAGCGGCGTCGACATCATCGTGGTCGAGAGTCGGACCAGGAAGGTCTCCGACCCGAGTACCTGGATCTGCGCGCAGTCGACGTCCTCGGAGTCGTCACCGCGTGCCCCGGCCGGGCCGATGTCGAGGATCGCCGCGCGCGGCATGTTCCCCATCGATTCGACGAGCCATTTGTCCATGGCCGCCCAATCGACATCCATCGACATGTGCGGGTGCGGTTCGGGCTGCTGGTCGTTCACGGCACCTCCTGTTATCTGGGATGCCCTGAGTGAATCATCGGCCACCGACAGAATCCGCGATCAGTCGGCGAGGATCTCGATGTATGCCGTGGGGATCGACGGGGAATCGACGGGGCCCGTCGTATGGGCACTCGCCGGGCCCGGAACCCGGCCCGCGTCAATCGTCGTCAGCGGTGACCAGCGGTGCCCCGCCGAACTCCCGATACAGCGAACCCACCACGACGATCAGGCTCATCAGCACGCAGAGCCACGTGCTCCCCGGCACGTTCCCCCATCCGACATTGACGATGTCGACGATCGCCCACGTGAGCCCGACGACGCCGACCGCCACGAAAAACACCCAGATGCCGACTCCCTGCATAACTGCTCCTTCTGCTGGCGACACTCCGATCCCGGCCGATCGCCTCACATTCTGTCGTCATCGACGAAACCAGGCGACCGGATCGCCGCGAAGCGCCTTGTCGATGCGCAGTCGCGACGTCTCGGCCAGATCCTCGGGCAGGTCGTCGGGCGCGAACCACCGCACCGCACTGTTCTCGTCGTCGGCGGGATGGGGATCGCCGTCGATGTGACGGGCGAGGAAGCAGACGTCCAGGTATTGCGTCTGATCGCCGTTCGGGTAGGTGATCATCGGCGTCACGTCGACGCTCGTCAGCCGGAGTACCTCGGCCCGCACACCCGTCTCCTCGGCGATCTCGCGCAGCACGGCCCGCGCGGGCTCCTCCCCCGGTTCGAGGACGCCGGACACCACCGCCCACTGCCCCGTGTCGACGCGGCGGGTGAGCAGGATGCGGCCGTCCTCGGCGCGCACGACCGCGCTGACCCCGGACAGCCACAGCGGGTCATGGCCCACATGTCGGCGGAGGGCGCGGATGAAGTCGGGAATCGGCACACCGACATCCTGCCCTGCCGCGCGACGGTTCCGCCGGTCGATGGGCGCGGACGGGCTACTCCGACGAGCCCGCCCGCTCGGCCACGACGTGCTGAATACGGAGGTAGTAGTCGCGCTGCGCCGGATAGTAGTCGTCGAAGTCGATTGCGCCCGGGTCGGTTTCGTCGATCGCCGCGGACAGACGGTCGAGGTAGTACTCCCACCCGGGTCCGGTGTTCTCGATGGTGGTCGGGTCGTCGATGATCTGGCTGAGGGTGAGCGTGGTGACCCCATCCGATTCCGCGAGTTCCACGATCAGGTCCCAGGTCCCGAAGTCGTCGGTGGTGTGGACCCGCAACAGCCGCGGCGGTTCGCATGCGCGGATGTCGTAGCGGGTCGGTGTCATGTTCTCCTCGCCTTCGGCGTTCATGGTGAACGCGACGTGCCCCTGCTTCGGGTCACCGCTGTAGAAGCCGATCCAGCGGGCGAGTCGATCGGATTCGGTGACGGCGGCCCAGACGTCGTCGATTCCGGCTCGGTAGGTCCTCGTGAAGGCCACGGCATCACCTTCGGCACGGACCCGATGCTCACCGGTGGGGATGGGTGTCATGCGGACTCCTCCTGTTCGTCGACGAGCGCCGTCGTGCGGCGTTCGCGTTTGGTGCGATGCACCTCGGTGTCGAGTGCATCGAGCATCGAATCGTCGATGGGCGGGCGGGCCGCATGGCGCGCCGACCGGAGTTCATGAACGAACTCACGAACCTCGTCGAGTGGCGTCGCGTCGAACCGATAGTGCCGTTCGCGTCCCCGCTCATCGGCGACGACCAGCCCCGCCTCGGCCAGTACCCGGAGATGCCGACTGACCGCCGGTCGGGAGATCGGATGGTGCGCGGCCAGCGCCTCGCGGAGGTCGACGACACGACAGGGACCGTCGGCGAGCGACCGCAGAATGCGCCGGCGGACGGGGTCGGCGATCGCGTCGTACACAGCCACACCCCGAATGGTAACCCATCGGTTACCAATTGTCGGGGTTCCGATCGAGGATGGCCGAAGACACGTCGTGGAATACTCGGCCCGTGCGCCATCCTTGAACCGAACATGGCCAAGAGATTTGTCGCGACCGCGTACGGCGATCCGGCCGAGGTCCTCGACCTCGTCGATGTCACGATCCCCGATCCGGGACCCGATCAGGTCGTCGTCGAGACGCGGGCCATCGGACTGAACCCCATCGACGTCAAGAGCGTGCGGGGCTACGTCGGCGCGGACGAATCGCGGTTGCCGCTACCGATCGGCTACGAGGCGGCAGGCGTGGTGACCGCGGTCGGCGACGGCGCCGCAACCACTGCGGGGCCGTTGGCCGTCGGCGACGAGGTCATCGTCTACCGCGCGGTCGGCGCCATCGCGGACACCCTGCTCTCCTCGACGCGGGCCGTCCACGCCAAGCCGCCGACCCTCGACTTCCCGCGCGCGGCCGGACTGCTCCTCGTGGGTGTGACGGCCGCGGACGCCGTGGGGACTGCCGGAATCGCGGACGGCGACCTCGTGCTGATCCACGGCGGCTCCGGCGCGGTGGGCTCCATCGCGATCCAGCTCGCGGTCAAGGCGGGTGCGACCGTGATCGCCACCGCGAACACGGCCAACCACGACCAGGTCCGTCGACTCGGCGCCGCGCCCGTCGCGTATGGCGACGGCCTGCTCGACCGCATCCGTGCGGTCGCGTCCGGGTCGATCACGTCCGTCATCGACACCGTCGGCAATGACGAGGCGATCGACGCCTCGCTGGCGCTGGTCGACAATCCGGGAAAGATCGTCAGCGTCGCGGCGTTCGGTCGCGCCGCCGACGGGATCGTGGTGGTGAACGGCAGCACCCCGGAGAGCAAGAGGTACCGCACCGAGGCGCTCGACGGACTCATCGCCGACGCTGCGTCCGGGGTACTCGTCACCGAGGTCGCCAAGACCTTCCCGTTCACCGAGGCGCCGACTGCGTTGGCGGAGCTCGCCGCCGCCCATCCTCGCGGCAAGTACGTCCTCCTGCCCTGACCGATTCACCCGTCCCCAGATTCCCAACCGAAAGGAAGATCCGAATGTCGGTTCCCACAATCACTCTCAACAATGGTGTCGAGATCCCCCAGCTCGGTTTCGGCGTGTTCCAGATTCCGCCGGCCGATACCAAGGCGGCCACGTCAACCGCCCTGGAGGTGGGCTACCGGCACATCGACACCGCCGAGATGTACGGCAACGAGAAGGGTGTCGGCGAAGCGGTTGCCGAGTCGGGCATCCCGCGCGACGAGGTGTTCATCACCAGCAAACTCAACAACGGATTCCACGCCTATGACGATGCGCTGAAGGCGGCCGATCAGACGCTCACCGATCTCGGAGTCGACGCGGTCGACCTCTTCCTCATCCACTGGCCCTTGCCCGGCGTCGGTGATTTCGTGGAGACCTGGCGGGCACTGGAGAAGTTCCACGCCGACGGCAAGGCGCGCGCGATCGGCGTCTCCAATTTCCAGCGTGCCCATCTCGAGCGACTGTTCGCCGAGACCGACACCGTCCCGGCGGTGAACCAGATCGAGGTACACCCGTATCTGTCGCAGAACCCGTTGCGCGCGTTCAACTCCGATCACGGCATCGCGACCGAGGCATGGTCGCCGATCGCCCAGGGCGATGTGCTCGACGACCCGGTGATCACCAAGATCGCTCAGGAGAAGGGCCGCAGCCCGGCCCAGGTCACGTTGCGCTGGCACATCCAGCGCGGCGACATCGTGTTCCCGAAGTCGGTCACCCGCTCGCGGGTCGAGGAGAACTTCGCTCTCTTCGACTTCGACCTCTCGGTCGAGGACGTCGCGGCGATCGACGGGCTCAACAAGGATCGTCGGCGCGGACCGGATCCGGACGAGTTCAACCGCATCCCGTAGGGCCGGGCCCGGTCGGCCGCGGACCGCGGCCGACCGAGCACAATGGCGTCATGAGGATCTCCCAGCGCGCCGACGCCGTGGCACCGTTCTACGCGATGGAGTTCGGCAAGCGGGCCGCCGAACTCGAAGCCGCCGGCCACGACGTGGTGAAACTCAGCATCGGCGAGCCCGACTTCGGCGCGCCGCCGGCCTTCCTCGCCGCGATCCGCGACCTCACCGACGGCCGCTCCCTGGCCTACACGGAAGCGTTGGGTCTGCCGGAGTTGCGTACGGTGATCGCGGACTTCAGCGGCACCCGGTTCGGCGCCGAGGTCGACCCGCGCCGGGTGGTGGTGACGTCGGGCGCATCGGCCGCCCTTCTGCTCAGTTGCGCGGCACTCGTCGACCCGGGCGACGAGGTCCTGGTCGCCGATCCGTCCTATCCGTGCAACCGGCAGTTCGCCGAGAGCTTCGGTGCCCGGGTCCGGCTGATCCCCACCAGCCCGGCGACGCGCTTCCAGCTCACCACCGAGCTCGTCGGGCAGGCGTGGGGCGACGCCACCCGCGGAGTGATGGTCGCGTCACCGTCGAATCCCACCGGGACGTCGGTGCCCTACGACGAACTCGCCGATCTGTGCGCCGACGTCCGCGACCGCGGCGGATGGCGCATCGTGGACGAGATCTACCTGGGTCTCGCCGATCCGGACATCGAGGGCCGTCGCGCGCGGAGCATCCTGACCGCGGACCCGGACGCGATCGTGATCAACAGCTTCTCGAAGTACTTCGGCATGACCGGTTGGCGTCTCGGCTGGTGCATCGTCCCCGACGATCTGGTGCCGGTGATGGAGCGTCTCGCGCAGAACTTCTACATCTGCCCGCCGACACCCGCGCAGCACGCGGCGCTGCAATGCTTCACCAATGAATCGCTCGCCCTGACCGAGGCGCGGTGCGCGGAGTTCCGCATCCGACGCGACCTCGTGGTCGACGGTCTGTCGCGCATCGGCCTCGACGTCCCGGTGGCTCCCGACGGCGCGTTCTACGTCTACATCGACGTCGCGAGCACGGGCCTGACGTCGTTCGAGTTCTGCGACCGGGCATTGCGGGAGGCGCATGTCTCCCTCACTCCGGGAAAGGATTTCGGCCACCACACCGCCGACGACCACATTCGCCTCTCCTATGCGGCGTCGACCGATGACCTGACCGAAGGTCTGCGCCGGCTCGGCGAGTTCGTCGCGGGCCTCGCTGCCTGACGTCTCCGGCCTGGCGTCTCCGGCCTGGCGTTTCCGCCGTGGCGGTCTTGTCGGTGGGCCACGCCACACTGTGTCCATGAACGCACCCACGCCTCCGCCGCGCGACGACCGGTTCACCGAGGAGCCGATCGTGATCCACCCGGCGGAGTTACGCGCCGCGGCCCCGCCGCCCCGGCATCCGGCGCAATCGTGGCCTCCGCAATCGTGGCCCCCGCAACCGTGGCCCCCGCAATCGTGGCCTCCGCAACCGGCGTGGCCGCAACACCATGGACCGCCGCCGACGCATGCGCAGCTCCCCGGACCGGGTCATCCGCCACACCCGGCCTACGGACCGCCCCCGGTCTTCGTCACCACCACCGTCAACACCCCGATCGTCGTGCGCACCAGCTCGTGCCCCCACGCGCTGCATCTCGTGCTCACGCTGCTGACCTGCGGACTGTGGTTGCCGATCTGGATCATCGACGCCATCGCCCGGGGCTGAGCACCGGGAACCTAGACTGCAGCTCATGAGCAGTCCGACGATCGAACCCCGGCGGATCGGACCGGCCGTCGACGAGGCCGTCCTCGCGGCGATCGCGGGCTCGCCCCGGATGCCCGGGGTGGTCGCCGGCGTGACCACCGACAAGGCGGTCGTGGCCCTGTCATCGGCGGGCGTACGCGCGATCGACGACTCCGATGAGATGACCACCGACAGCATCTTCGCGATGTTCTCGACCACCAAGGCGATCACCGCCACGGTCGCGCTGCAACTCGTCGAACAGGGCAGCCTCGACCTCGACGCGCCTGCGCAGGAGTACGCCCCGGGCCTGCGTGACGTCGCGGTACTCGACGGCTTCGACGACGACGGGAGTCCCCGCCTGAGGCCGCGCGCGACCGCGATCACGACACGCCGACTACTCACCCACACAGCTGGATTCGGCTATGACTTCTTCAATGAGAACTACCGGCGCCTGACCCGCGACCATGGTGTGCCCGGCGTCATCAGCGCGACGATGTCCTCACTGGACACCCCGCTGCTGTTCGATCCGGGCACGAGGTGGGAGTACGGCAGCAACCTGGACTGGGTGGGCCTGGTGATCGAGGGCATCACCGGACGTCGACTCGGCGACGTCATGTCCGAGACCGTCTTCGCACCCCTCGGCATGTCCGACACGTCCTTTGCCCTCACCGCCGACATGGCCGGGCGGCGGGCGCTGCTGCATCATCGGCGCGACGACGGATCACTCAAGGCCAACCACAGGTGGCGATTCCCCGAGGAGCCGGAGGTCCAGATGGGCGGTCAGGGTCTTTATTCGACCGTCCGCGACTACCTCGCGTTCATTCGGATGTGGCTCAATGACGGCCGGTCCGATTCCGGCGAGCAGATCCTGCGGCCCGAAACCATCGCCGAGGCCGAGCGCAGCCATCTCGGCGACCTCTCGGTGACCGCGCTGCCCGGCGTCCAACCCGCGCTGTCGCATGACGTCGACTTCTTCCCCGGCATACCGAAGTCGTGGGGGCTGAGCTTCATGATCAACGACGAGGACGCCCCCACCGGCCGTCCGGCGGGATCGCTCTCCTGGGCCGGGCTGGCCAACCTCTATTACTGGATCGATCGCCGCACCGGGATCGGCGGATTCTGGGCATCTCAACTCTTCCCATTCGTCGATCCGACCGCACTCGGCTCCCATCTCGCCTTCGAGTCGGCGGTGTATCGCAGCCTTCGCCCCTGACACCGCAGCCGTGTGAGCTGCGATGTCGCGGCTGCGGCGACGATGCAGACCAGCAAATGTGCCCGCTGTCTCACAGTGAGACGGCTATGACCTGTTCCACAATGTTGTATCGGAAGCGCTTCAGTCCAGCAGGTCGGCACCGCGCCGGCCCATACGAGGAGGCGCACATTGAGCAGGCAGAGCTTGACCAAAGCCCATGCGAAGATCACCGAGTTGTCCTGGGAGCCCACCTTCGCCACCCCGGCCACCCGGTTCGGTACCGACTACACATTTGAGAAGGCCCCGAAGAAGGACCCCCTCAAGCAGATCATGCGGTCGTACTTCCCGATGGAGGAGGAGAAGGACAACCGTGTCTACGGCGCCATGGACGGCGCCATCCGAGGCAACATGTTCCGGCAGGTCCAGGAACGGTGGCTGGAATGGCAGAAGTTGTTCCTGTCGATCATCCCGTTTCCGGAGATCTCGGCCGCCCGCGCGATGCCGATGGCCATCGACGCCGTGCCGAACCCGGAGATCCACAACGGACTCGCGGTACAGATGATCGACGAGGTTCGTCACTCGACGATCCAGATGAACCTCAAGAAGCTGTACATGAACAACTACATCGACCCGGCCGGCTTCGACATCACCGAGAAGGCGTTCGCCAACAACTACGCGGGCACCATCGGCCGCCAGTTCGGTGAGGGTTTCATCACCGGCGACGCGATCACCGCCGCCAACATCTATCTGACCGTGGTCGCCGAGACCGCGTTCACCAACACCCTGTTCGTCGCCATGCCCGACGAGGCCGCCGCCAACGGCGACTACCTGCTGCCCACCGTGTTCCACTCCGTCCAGTCCGACGAGTCGCGACACATCTCCAATGGCTACTCCATCCTGCTGATGGCGTTGGCCGATGAACGCAATCGCCCTCTGTTGGAACGTGATCTGCGTTATGCGTGGTGGAACAACCACTGCGTCGTGGATGCAGCGATCGGTACCTTCATCGAGTACGGCACCAAGGACCGTCGCAAGGACCGGGAGAGCTACGCCGAGATGTGGCGTCGGTGGATCTACGACGACTACTACCGCAGTTACCTTCTGCCACTGGAGAAGTACGGCCTCACCATTCCGCACGATCTCGTCGAAGAGGCATGGAACCGCATCACCAACAAGCACTACGTGCATGAAGTGGCGCGATTCTTCGCCACCGGCTGGCCGGTCAACTACTGGCGCATCGACGCCATGACCGACAAGGACTTCGAGTGGTTCGAGGAGAAGTACCCCGGGTGGTACAACAAGTTCGGCAAGTGGTGGGAGAACTACAACCGGCTCGCCTACCCCGGCCGCAACAAGCCCATCGCGTTCGAGGACGTCGACTACGAGTACCCACACCGCTGCTGGACCTGCATGGTGCCCGCGCTCATCCGCGAGGACATGGTCACCGAAAAGGTCGACGGCCAATGGCGGACGTACTGCTCGGAGACCTGCTACTGGACCGACGCGGTCGCGTTCCGTGACGAGTACGAGGGTCGCGAGACACCGAACATGGGTCGGCTCACCGGGTTCCGCGAGTGGGAGACCTTGCACCACGGCAAGGATCTCGCCGACATCATCAAGGATCTGGGCTATGTGCGCGATGACGGGAAGACGTTGATCCCGCAGCCGCACCTGAACCTCGATCCGAAGAAGATGTGGACCCTCGACGACGTGCGCGGCAACGTGTTCAACAGCCCCAACGTGCTGCTGAACGAGATGTCCGACGCGGAGCGCGAGGCGCACATCGCGGCGTACAAGGCGAACCCGAACGGCGCCGTTCCCGCCTGAGTGACCGCGGCCGCTGGTCGGGTCACACCCTTCCGCTGGTCGAGTAGCCACGAGCCGCTAGGCGAGTGGTGTATCGAGACCACTTGAGCCACAAGTGGTCTCGATACGATCCTCGCCTGGCGGCTCGGATCTACTCGACCAGCGGAACGCGGCTCGGATCTACTCGACCAGCGGAACGCGACTCGGATCTACTCGACCAGCGGAACGCGGCCCGACCAGCGGAACACGCACCGAGATCGACCGGCGGTTCAATTCACAGACAGGAGTTCCCGTGGCCGACACACACCACATCAAGTTCGAACCGGTCGACATCGAGATGGAGGTCGGCGAGGACGAGACCATCCTCGACGCGGCTTTCCGGCAGGGCGTCCACCTGATGCACGGATGTCGGGAGGGTCGGTGCTCGGCGTGCAAGTCATTCATGCTCGACGGCGACGTGCAGATGGACGACTACTCCACCTTCGCCTGCAACGAGGCCGAGGAGGCCGAGGGGTACGTCCTGCTGTGCCGGTCCTACGCCTACAGCGATTGCGAGATCGAACTCCTCAACTTCGACGAGGAGGAACTGCTCGGCGGCGCACCGATTCAGGACGTCCGGACCCGAGTCACGGCGATCGAGCCGATGACCAAGGACATCGTCTCACTCCGGCTCGACGTGGTGAAGCCGGAGACCTTCGAGTTCAAACCGGGCCAGTACGTCGACCTGTCCGTGCCGGGCACGGATCAGACCCGATCCTTCTCCATCGCGACCACCCAGAGCACTCCGGACAAACTGGAGTTCCTGATCAAGAAGTATCCGGGCGGGCTGTTCGCCGGCATGCTCGAGGACGGCCCGACCGGGATCTCACCCGGCGACGAGATCATGGTCAACGGACCCTATGGTTCGTGCACGCTGCGCACCGGTCATGTCCTGCCGATCATCTGCATCGGCGGCGGCGCGGGCATGGCACCGCTGCTGTCGCTGCTACGGCACGTCAGCGAGACCGGACTGAACCGACCGGTGCGCTTCTACTACGGGGCGCGCACCGCGGCAGACCTCTTCCGCATCGACGAAATCCTCGCTCTCGGAGAGAAGTTGGACGACTTCGAGTTCATCGCCTGTCTGTCGGAGAGCGCTTCCGACGCCCCCGAATCGTTTCGTGTCGAAGAAGGAAACGTCACCGACATCGTCAACGACGCCGAACAGGACCTGGCCCGAACGGAGGTGTATTTCTGCGGTCCCCCACCGATGGTCGACGCTGCGCTCGCGCTCGCCGAGCAGCACTCGGTTCCCCGGGACCAGATCTTCTACGACAAGTTCACCAGCCCGGCATTCGACTAGAAGTCAGCCCTCGAACGACAGGATCGAAAGGTATGTCCGCACCAGCAGTACCGGAATCATCAACACCGGCACCGTCACCGCAACGGGAACGCAGTTTCCCGTCCATCGAGTTCACCGACGCCGAGGCAGGCGCCAAGGTCTTCCCCAGCAGCAAGAGCCGCAAGTACAGCTATTACACCCCGGCCAAGAAGCGCGCGACGATGTACGAGGACGTCACGGTCGACGTCCAGCCCGATCCCGAGCGGCATCTCACCCAGGGCTGGATCTACGGCTTCGGCGACGGTCCAGGCGGCTACCCCCAGGAGTGGACGGCTGCGAAGTCGAGCAACTGGCACGCCTTCCTCGACCCCAACGAGGAGTGGGAACAGACGATCTTCCGCAACAACTCCGCGGTCGTGCACCAGGTGGACCTGTGCCTCCAGAACGCCAAGCGCGCCCGCGCATACGACGGCTGGAACTCCGCGTGGCTGACCTTCATCGCACGCAATCTCGGTGCCTGGATGCACGCCGAGAGCGGCATGGGGTTGCATGTGTTCACCTCGATCCAGCGCTCGGGTCCCACCAACATGATCAACAACGCGGTGGCGGTGAGCGCGGCCCACAAGTTGCGCTTCGCACAGGATCTCGCATTGTTCAACCTCGACCTCTCCGAGGCCGAGGAGGGATTCGACGGCCAGATCCACAAGGAGGTCTGGCAATCCGCACCGGAATGGCAGCCCACCCGCGAGGCCGTCGAGCGGCTCACCGCGATCGGCGATTGGTGCGAGTTGCTGTTCGCCACCAAGATCGTGTTCGAACAGCTCGTCGGCTCGCTGTTCCGCTCGGAGCTGGTGATGCAGGTGGCCGCCCGCAACGGTGACTACATCACGCCGACGATCGTCGGCACCGGCGAGTACGACTACGACCGCGATCTCAACTACTCACGGGCGCTCTTCCAGATGCTGTCACGTGATCCCGAGCACGGCGCCGCCAACCGGGAGCTGTTCGGCCGGTGGATGGCCGAATGGGTGCCGCGCTGCCTCGACGCCGCGCGCGCACTGCAACCGATCTGGTCGCAGCCGGCCGACAAGTCGGTCACCTTCGCGATCAGTCTCGAGAACGCGAAGACCCACATGCGCGACGTTCTGACCGCCATCGAAGTCGATATCCCCGAGGAGTTGAAGCAGTGAGCACCATGCAGTTCGGATCCGAGACAGAGTTCTCCAACATGTGCGGCGTGACCCTCATGAACACGCCCATCGGGCGCGTCGTGGCCGACGTGATGGGGTCCAAGGACGACGTCGAACTCACCGAGTACCCGTCGATGATCCGCGTCGACGGAGTCAACCGCCTCGACTTCGACTACGACGAACTCACCGACGCCCTCGGCCAGGAGTTCGACGGATCGATCTTCGAGGAGATCAGCTCGACGCACTACGGACGCATGGTGCATCTCGACGATCGCACCATCCTGTTCGCCAGCCCCGAGGACGCGGCCGAGTTCATCGGCTTCGACCTCACCGCGTCCTCATAGCGGCCTGAACTCCCGCCTCCGGGGGTGTCCGCAAGTCCCCCGGCGGCGTGGTCCAGGCCACTCGACCTCCCGCACCAACGACGTCCCACAACCGGTGGGCCACAACCAGTGTCACAGCCAGACGACAGACAGCGAGCGAACCGATGTACGAAAAGAACGGCGACAAATACTTCATCGTCGATGCCCACGTCCATCTGTGGGATGCGCGCGCACGTAATCTGCGCAACATCCACGGCAAGCAGTTCATCGACTGCTTCTACGACTATCACCGCAATCTCAGCCCCGAAGAACAGGTCTGGGACTACGAGACCTACTGCTACTACGGCCCCGAGCGCCTGATGCGGGATCTGTTCGAGGATGGCCCCGCCGACCACGCCATCTTCCAGGCGACGATCCTGAAGGATTTCTACATCAACGGGTTCGCGCAGGTCGACAAGTCTCTCGAGCTGTGTCGCAGCAACCCGGACAAGTTGACGTACAACCACGCCTACGATCCGCGGGACGGTGAGGAGGGCCTCGAGCAGCTGCGCCGCGACGCGGAGTCGATGCACCTGCAGGGTGTGAAGCTCTATACCGCCGAGTGGCACGGCGATTCGCGCGGCTACAAGCTCGACGATCCGTGGTCGCGGCGCTATCTCGAGGAATGCATCAACCTCGGGATCAAGAACGTCCATGTGCACAAGGGCCCGACCATCCGCCCCCTCGATCGCGATGCGTTCGACGTCGCCGACATCGACAAGGTCGCGACCGACTACCTCGATCTCAACTTCATCGTCGAGCACGTCGGCCTGCCCCGGTTGGAGGATTTCTGCTGGATCGCCACGCAGGAGTCGAATGTGTACGGCGGTCTGGCGGTCGCGATCCCGTTCATCCACACCCGCCCGCGCTATTTCGCGCAGATCATCGGCGAACTCATGTACTGGATCGGCGAGGACAAGATCCTGTTCGCATCCGACTACGCCCTGTGGACCCCGCAGTGGCTGGTGGAGCGCTTCGTGGACTTCCAGATCCCCGAGGACATGAGCGAGTATGCGCCGCTGACCGTGAATCAGAAGAAGAAGATCCTGGGACTCAACGCCGCGGCCCTGTACCCGAACATCAAGGTTCCCGACGAGCTGCAGATCCCCACGGATGCCGCCGATCCCGGTGCGGAGGTGGCGGCCGGCGCCAAGGATGCGGTGAACGCATGACCGCCGTCGCCGATCGCCGGGCCACACCGTCGACCATGGTGGAAGCGGCGATCGCCGCACTGGGCACCGTGGTCGATCCCGAACTCGACGAGCCGATCACCGATCTGAACTTCGTGCGGTCGATCCTCGTCGACGACGAGGGCATCACCGTGCACCTGCGACTGCCGACATCGTTCTGCTCGCCGAACTTCGCCTATCTCATGGCATCCGACGCACAGGACGCATTGCAGCAGCTCGACGATGCGGGCCTCGTCCGGGTGATGCTCGACGATCACCACGACAGCGACAAGATCAACGCCGGTCTCGCCGCCGAGGCAGGATATCTCGGCACTTTCGGGGTCGAGGCGGACGAGGGTCTCGACGACCTGCGGGCGACCTTCGTCCGCAAGGCGCACACGGCGGCGATGGAGCGTTGTGTGTCGGATCTGCTCGCGCGGCACGAGGTCACGCCCGACGAGATCGGACACCTGACCCTGCGCGATCTCCCGCCCGGGCCCAAGAAGTCGGCGTTGCTGCGTCGCCGGGCCAACGTCGGACTCAGCCTGTGCCCCAACAGTCTGGTCCTCGTCGGCGACGACGGCCAACCGGTATCCCCCGACGATGCCGGGATGCGGCTGCGGTTCGCTCGCTCGGTCCGGATCTCCATGGAGGGCAACGGCCATTTCTGCCGCGGCTTGCTCGCCACCCGCTACGCCGACGACGCCGACTGCGACGGCAGATCCGGCCCAGTCATCACCGACCTCAGAACACACAGGAGTGCATCATGAAAGCCGTCCAGGTCATCGGCTACCACGACAAGCTGCAGCTCAACGAGATCCCCGATCCGACCGTCACCGGTCCGCTGGACGTGATCGTGAAGATCGGCGGTGCCGGTGTGTGCCGCACCGATCTGCACATCCTCGAGGGTCAGTGGGCGGAGAAGAGCGGGGTCGCCCTGCCGTACACGATCGGTCACGAGAACGCCGGCTGGGTCCACGCCGTGGGCGACGCGGTGTCCAACGTCGCCGTGGGCGACAAGGTGATCCTGCATCCGCTGGTCACCTGTGGGTTGTGCCACGCCTGCCGCGACGGCGACGATGTGCACTGTGAGAACAGCGATTTCCCCGGTATCGACACCGACGGCGGGTACGCGGAGTACCTGAAGACGACCGCGCGCAGCGTGGTCCGCATCGACGACTCGCTCGAACCGTCGGACGTCGCCGCCCTGGCCGACGCCGGGCTGACCGCCTATCACGCCGCCGCGAAGGTCGCCCGGACGACCCGTCCCGGTGATGTCTGCGTGGTCATCGGCGCCGGGGGCCTCGGGCACATCGGCATCCAGGTGCTCAGCGCGATCTCCGGGGTGACGATCGTGGTGGTCGATCGCAACCCCGCCGCAGTCGACCTCGCCGTCGAGGTCGGGGCGCATCAGGGCATCGTCGCGGATGGCGCGCACGCGCCGGGAGCGGAGCCGGCGGGCGTACCGAGCCACGTGGAGAAGGTGCTCGAGCTGACCGACGGCAAAGGCGCGCAAGCGGTCCTGGACTTCGTCGGCGAGGGCGGCGCGACCGCGGAGGGCATCGCGATGCTGCGCCGCGCCGGCAACTACTTCGTCGTCGGATACGGCGAGAACATCGACGTCCCCACCATCGACGTCATCTCCACGGAGATCAATTTCATCGGCAATCTGGTCGGGTCCTACAACGACCTCACCGAGCTGATGACATTGGCGGCGCAGGGCAAGGTCACCCTGCACACCACGAAGTACGCCCTCGACGACTTCCAGCAGGCCATCGACGATCTCGACGCCGGCCGCGTACGGGGACGAGCCATCCTCGTCCCCTGATCACCCCATCCCGATCCTGCATCCCATAGTCCGCAGGTCAGCCCCGATCAGTTCATGATCACCCACGAAAGGTAGATACCCATGGCCAAAGAGTTGCGCTACAACGCCGAAGCGCGGCTACGGCTGGAACGGGGCGTCAACGCCCTCGCCGACGCAGTCAAGGTCACCCTCGGCCCCAAGGGTCGAAATGCCGTCCTGGAGAAGCTCACCGGACCACCCACCATCACCAACGACGGTGTCACCATCGCTCGCGAGATCCAGCTCCGCGATCCGTTCGCGAACATGGGTGCCCAGCTGGTCAAGGAAGTCGCCATGAAGACCAACGGTGTCGTCGGTGACGGCACCACCACCGCAACGGTTCTCGCGCAGGCGATGGTCCGCGAGGGTCTGCGCGCGGTTGATCAGGGCGCGAACCCGATGCGGGTACGTCGCGGTATCGAACGTGCGGTCGCGACCGTCATCGACGGGCTGAGCGACCAGGCCGTCCAGATCGGGGGGCGCAGCGACCTCGAGCGGATCGCGAGCCTGGCGGCCAGCGACGACGACGTCATCGGTGCGGTGATCGCGTCGGCCGTCGAGCACGTGGGCAAGAACGGGGTGATCACCACCGAGGAGAGCGACACCCTCGGACTGTCTGTGGACGTCGTCGACGGCATCGAGTTCGACCACGGCTACATCTCCGGCTACATGGTGACAGATCACGAACGGATGGAGGCGGTGCTGGACAACCCGGTCGTGCTCCTGACGAACAAGAAGATCTCCACGGTGCAGGAGATCATGCCGGCCATCGAGTCGGCCAAGCGCGCCGACCGGCCGCTGCTCGTCCTCGCCGAAGACGTCGACGGACCGGCACTGCAGTTGCTGGTGGGCGGCAACATGCACAAGACGATGCAGTCGGTCGTCGTCCGCGCGCCGGGCTTCGGCCATCGCCGGGTCGCCGAACTCGAGGATCTCGCGGTCGCACTGGGCGGACAGGTCATCGCCAAGGACACCGGACTGGAGCTGTCGGAGGTGTCCGTCGCACACCTGGGCACCTGTGATCGCGTGACGGTCACCGAGAACGAGACGACCATCGTCGGCGCACACGGCGATCAGGCGCTCGTCGACGCGCGCGTCGCGCAACTGGAGGCACAGCTGCGCCGGGCACGGATCGACGCGGACCACGACAGTCTCGAGTTGCGCATCGCCCGACTCACCGGGCGGGTCGCGGTAATCCGGGTCGGCGGCTTCACGAGTGTCGAACTCAAGGAACGCATGCTGCGCGTGGAGGACGCGCTCGCAGCGACGCGGGCTGCAGTCGAGGCAGGCATCGTCTCGGGTGGCGGAACCGCACTGGCACAGGCGCATCGGGTACTCGAGGCACTGGTCGCCGAGGGCGACGAGGCGGTCGGGATCGACGTCGTACGCCGTTCCCTCGCCGAGCCGCTGTTCTGGATCGCCACCAACGCCGGCTACGACGGCGACGAGGTCGTCAAGGTGGTGGCGGGGCTGCCCATCGGCCACGGTTTCAACGCGTTGTCCGGTGAGTACGGCGACATGTTCGACGAGGGCGTGATCGATCCGTGCAAGGTGACCCGCGCCGCCCTGGAGAGCGCCGCGTCCATTGCCGCGTTGCTGATCACCACCGAGACCGCGGTGGTCGAGGAGGTGCTGACACATCCGGGTGCGATCGAGGCGCCCGGGTTCGGCGACCTCGCCGAGGGGATGGTGCGTCCCTCGAACATCTACTGACTGCGGATTCTCCCCCAGCTGGGCCGGCCGCGGTCCGAACTCGGTTCGCGGCGTTGATCGCGGCCGGCCCTCCCACCTGGCCTGTTATCTGTGCACGTCAGTCCAGGTTTCCCGAGTCGTATAGACTCGAACCGATGTGAGATCCACATCACATAGGAGTTCGTTTTTCTGTGAGACCTCAGCCCAGCTCCCAGACCGAGATGCCCGCGCAGATCGCTGCCGCACGTGAGCGATTCCTGACCGATGACAACATCGCCGCAGGCGTGCGCGAGAGCATCTCCACGTCCTGGCGGCGGTCCCGTGCTTTCAACGTGCACGCCGACCGTCTCGAGTTGCCGTTCGTCCGTGAACCCAACCTGGAGAGTCCGCTGGTGTCGGCGGCCCGCCCGATCATCCGGCAGCTGGCCGACGATCTGTCCGCCGAACCGGTGAGTATCGTCCTCACCTCATCCGACGGCGTCGTGCTGTCGCGGGCCAGCGCACATCGTCCCCTTCTCCGCATGCTCGACGACGTGAGTCTCGCACCCGGCTACAGCTACAGCGAGGAGCACGCCGGCACGAACGGCATCGGCACCGCGCTGGAGAATCGCCAGGCGACCCTGGTCCGCGGCTCGGAACACTACGCGGGGTGCCTCGCGCAGTTGTCCTGTGCCGGTGTGCCGATCGTGCACCCGGTGTCCGGCGCCGTCGTCGGAGCGCTGGACCTGACCGGACTCGCCGATGACGGCGGACCGTTGCTGCTGTCGCTCGCGAAGTCCGCGACCGCCCAGATCGAGCAACGCATGCTGTCGCAGGCGAGCGAACGCGAATCACGCTTGCTCAATGCATATCTCGCGACCTGCCGCCGGGCGCCGCAGATGATGGTGCTCGCGATCGCCGGCGACATCGTGCTGATGAATCAACGCCTGCGTCTCGCCGTCGACCCCCAGGACCAGATCTCGCTGCTCGAGAACGCGGTCGACCAGACACTCGAGTCGACGACGTCTCGCCGGGTGAGCACGTTGGCGAGCGGTCGCGTCGCGCGTCTGTCCCCGGTGCCGGAGTACTGGGACGAGCAGTCGGGGATGGCCGTCTTCCATGTCCACCTGCTCGACACCGGTGAACCTCGTGGTCCGCGAACGTCCACACGGCGGCCGGGGACGATGTTGCCGGGCGTCGTCGGACGCAGTTCGTCGTGGCAGCAGAGTTGCGACCGGGTGGTCCGTTACGTCGGGACCGGTGAATGGATCGCGGTCTCCGGCGAACCGGGTTCCGGCCGATCGACCGTCCTGCGCATGGCCGCCGTCCACGGCCGCGGCACCGTTCGGGTGTTCTCGGCCCAGGACTTCGAGCTGCCCGCCACCATCGATGCGCTCGGCGTCGAGCTCGACCGCGAGGACTTCGGTGTCGTGCTGCGCGACGTCGACCGGCTGGACGAAACGACCCTGGCCGCGGTCGCCGGCCTGTTCCAGGGTCGCGAGGAGTCGGGCTGGGTGGGAGTCACCATCGGCGAGGGCGCCGGTGGCGACACCGGCGGCTCGGACGCCGCGGCGATCCTGCTCCCGTTCTTCACCCACACGGTGACGATCCCGCCGCTGCGTCATCGGATCGAAGACCTGCGCGAGCTGATCCCGGTCCTGCTGCGCCAACTGACCCGCGGTCGCGAGCTGACCGTCTCCGCCGAGGCCATGCGCCAGCTCAGCAAGTACAGCTGGCCGGGCAACGTCGCCGAGCTCCGGCAGATCCTGCGCGAGATCGTCACCCACCAGCGCTCCGGGGTCATCGACGTCGGGCAGCTACCCCCGTCCTGCCGTTCACTCAGCCGGCACACGCTCACCCGGATCGAGGCGCTCGAACGCGACGCGATCGTCCGGTCCCTCGAGGAGAACGGCCGCAGCAAGGCGGCTGCCGCAGCGGCACTGGGCATCTCGCGCGCGACGATCTATCGGAAGATCAAGGAGTTCGGCATCGACATGTGAGCCGTCGGTGTCCGGTGGCGCCGCCCCCGACCTGCGGCGCCACCGGGTCCCGGCTACGAGATCGCGCTGTGCGGCAACGGCTTGCGCCACCGCACGATGCGGATGCCGATGCGATCGTGGCGCGAACCCGACCAGGCGACGTCCAGTCCATGCCGGTTCAGCACGCCGACGATCTGCTCGGCCAGTAATGTCTCGGTGCGCTCGTACGCGGTGTGTTCGGCATCGACGTCTCCCTCCGACATCGCATCGAGCAGCGAGTCCGGCAGGGTCGGATGTGGACGGAATGCGCTGTAGCCCAGGTAGAGGACGGCGTCCTCGTCGGCCAGGCGTTCGGCATCCTGTTCGTGGAAGTAGACGTAGGCCCATTCGCGGAATTTGTACCAGTCGTCGCGATCCGGCTCCGGCGTACGCTCCCCGTCGATCGCCTGGGTGGCGCATCGGGTGCAGCAGGAGAAGTTCATCCGGGCCAGCACACCGTCGGCGTCGAGTTCGTCGAACGCCGCACGCAACCGCGCATAGTCGCCGTCCTCGGTCCATCGCTGTTGCGCATCGGCACGTTCGTCCCACAGTCGCCGGACCTCGACAACTGCCGCGTCGGGCGGCTCACCGACGTCCTCGGCCCAGTCCCGCGCGTCCGCCTCGATCTCGGTGAGCCCGGTGAAACCCGGGATCAGTCGTGACCGGACCAGATCACGCAGGTCGGTGAGATGCGGTGCCTGCATCGGTGCTCCCATCCACGGGGTCTGCATGGTCATTGGACGCCGACCCAGGCCCTGCGGTTCCGCGTTCGCAGCAGTTGGTCCGTTCGGATGACACCGGGGTGGGCGTAGTGTCTCGGGCGTGCGCTTCTCCGACGAACGCGCGGCGCTCGCTGCCGCGGCTCACCGACTCGCCCGCGAGGGGATGACCCACGGCACCGGCGGCAATCTCTCCGTCCGAATGGGCGACCGCGTCGTGCTCACGCCGTCGGGATGCCGGCTCGCCGACGTCACCGCCGACCAGATGGTGGTCGTCGACCTCGACGGTGTGGTGGTCGAGGACACCACGTTCCGTCCGACCTCGGAGCTCCGCATTCATCTCGACGTCTACCGGCACACGTCGGCGACGGCCGTCGTGCATGCCCATCCCGTCGCGTCGATCGCCGTGGCCAACATCGTCGACGACCTCCCCGTGGTGCACTACACGGCGGCACTGCTCGGCGGATCCATCCGGGTCGCGCCGTATGCAGTGTTCGGCAGCCGCGCGCTCGGCGACGGCGTGGCCACCGCGCTGTCCGATCGAACGGCCGCCCTGATGCGCAACCACGGGTCGGTGGCCTACGCCGACGATCTCGACACCGCATGCGACCGAATCGAACTCGTCGACTGGCTGGCCGATGTCTACCTGCGGTCCGCGGCGGTGGCCCCGCCGGCGACCCTGGACGCCGACGACATCGTCGAGGTCGTGGTCGCCGCGACCGAGCGGCAGTACACACCGTTCCCCGGGAGGAAGTCATGAGAATCGCCACCTTCGGCGCACACGTGCTCGACGTGTTGGCCCAGCCGGTCGACGAGATCCCCGCCGGCCAGGGTGCTGCCCTGGTGCAGAACATCCGCATGTCGGTCGCGGGCCCGGCCGGCGGCACCGCGATCACCCTCGCGAAGCTCGGTGTCGAGGTCTACACGGTGGGTGCGGTGGGCGCCGACGATCCCGGCGACCTGATGACGACGGTGCTCAACCGGCACGGCGTGAACACCGATCACCTCGTCACGGTGGACCAGCCTACCTCGATGAGCATGCTGCCGATCCGCAGCAACGGCGACCGGCCGGCACTGCACCTGCCCGGCGCGAATCTCGCCTACCCGCTCGCCGACGCGCCACTCGAGTTGCTGACCGGCGTCGACCACGTGCACATCGGCGCACCCGAACTGCTGAACCCGCCGGAACTGGCGGCGCTGCTGGGCGACATCCGCGCCGTCGGCATCACCCTGTCCGCCGACATCCTGGCCGATGGTGACCCGGGCCTGCTCGCCTGGATCGAACCCGTTCTGCCGCACCTGGATTACCTCCTGCCTAACGACGACCAGGTGCGCGGGTTCACCGGCGAGAGCGACCTCGTCACCGCATCCCGTCACCTCATCGACCGCGGCGTGACATGCGTGGCCGCCACCGCGGGTGCGGACGGCGCCTACGTGGTGACCGCCGACGACGTCGAACACGCACCCGCCCACGAGGTCACCGTCGTCGACACCAGCGGTTGCGGAGATTCCTTCTCCGCAGGCTTCCTGGCCGCGCGCGGGCACGACCTCGGACTGCTCGACGCAGCCCGGATCGGTTGCGCCGTGGCGGGAATCGTCGCCACCGGACTGGGCAGTGACCATGGCGATTTCACCTGGTCGTCGATCGCCGACTGACCCCCCACGTCGATCGTCCGGTCGACCCCCAGAAATCTGGGCGCAGAACTCCACCGAAGATCGGGATGGGAATCGGTCAGCGCACGAGCGAGTCTCGTGTGTATGACCACACCGACCCCCACCACCATTCGTATCAACCCGACGAGTTGGAACGCCGGGTTCCGCTTCGACCACGCCCAGCTGCGTCCGGCGCCGCGTGAAGTCCTGACCGTCGCCGGGCAGGCCTCCGTCGCCGACGACGGCAGCGTGCTGCACGACGGTGATGTCGCGGCGCAACTCTCCCTCGCCGTGCACCACATCGAGGAGATCCTGGCGCGCGTCGACATGACCCTCGCGGACGTCTTCTCGCTCACCGTCTACACCACCGACATCGCCGCGACCCTGGCCGCGTACGAGGCGCTCACCGAACGCCTCGACGCGCACGGCGCGACGCCGCCTGCCGCCCTCGTCGGAGTCGCGGCACTCGCCCTGCCCGGACTCGCCGTCGAGATCACCGCCCAGGCCGGTCGCTGACCGCCGCTCTCGCACAGTCTTTCGTGCCGGCCGCAGGTCGCTGCATCGAGCGTGGTCTCGATACGCCCCTCGCCTGGCGGCTCGTGCCTACTCGACCAGCGGAAAGCACTGTCTGACACAGACTCCCGCTGATCGAGTAGCCAGCGGCGGGCCTTCCCGCTGATCGAGTAGGCAGCCGCGGCGACGTTCCGCTGATCGAGTAGGCAGCCGCGGCGACGTTCCGCTGATCGAGTAGGCAGCGAGCGTAGCGAGCCGCCGTATCGAGATCACTTCCACCACAACCCCTCACAACCCCTCACAACCCCTCACAACCAGGAGAACACCATGTCCCTCACCACCCCTGACGCCGCGACGATCGTCGGCCCCGTCCTCACCCCCGGAGACGCCGGATACGCCGAAGAGCTCGCCGGATTCAACGTCGCGACGGTCCAGGCGCCCGACGTCGTCGTCGGTGCCACGTCGGCCGACGACGTCGCCGCCGCGGTCCGCCACGCCCGCGCCCATGGACTCCGCATCGGCGTCCGCGCCACCGGCCACGGACCGGTCGTGGAAGGCCACGGCCTGCTGACCATCACCACCAGCCGGATGACCGAGGTGACGGTCGACCCGATCGCCCGGACCGCCCGCGTCGGCGCCGGGGCGCGTTGGCGCGACGTGATCGCCGCGACCGCGCCACACGGACTGACCGGGCTCGTCGGATCGTCCTCGTCGGTCGGCGTCGTCGGATACACGCTCGGCGGCGGACTGAGCCCCCTCGGACGACAGTTCGGCTACGCCGCCGATCGCGTTCGCAGCATCGAGGTCGTGACCGCCGACGGCACCGTCCGGACGGTTGATGCGGGGGCGGGGTCCGATCTGTTCTGGGCTCTGCTCGGCGGTCGGGACGGTTGCGGGATCGTGACCGCGCTCGAGTTCGACCTCGTCGGCCTGACCACCCTCTACGGTGGCGGCATCTATTTCGCCGGTGGCGCGGCCGAGCAGGTCCTGCATGCATGGCGACGATGGGCACCGACCCTCCCGGAAGAGGCAGGAACCTCGGTGGCCATCCTGCGGCTGCCGCCGGACCCCATGCTCCCGCCGCCCCTCCAGGGCCAGATCGCCGTCCACGTGCGGTTCACCTATACGGGGGATCCCGCGGTCGGTGCGCAGTTACTCGCCCCGATGACGTCGGTCGGACCGGTGCTGCTGCAGAACGTCGATGTGATGCCGGTGGCCGCGCTGGACGCGGTGCACATGGATCCGCCCGGGCCGATGCCGAGCATCGAACGCGGCAGCACCGTGCGGGACCTCCCGGCCGACGCCGTCGACGCGATACTCGCCGTGGCCGGGCCGACGGTCGCGAGTCCGCTCGCCATCGTCGAGATCCGGCTGCTGGGCGGGCGACTGACCGCACCCCAGGGTGTGCCGAACTCGGTCACCGCGCGATCGGCGTCCTACAGCGTCCTCGCCATCGCCGTGCCCGCGGGGCCTGCCGCTGAGCTGGCCGGCCCACACGTCGGCGCGGTGAACGCCGCGGTCGCACCATGGGCCGACGGCGGGCTGCTGAACTTCGCGGGGTCGACACCGGCGGCGGACCTGCCCGGGCTGTGGTCGACCGATGATCACGATCGGCTCTGTGCGATCCGCGAGCGTCACGATCCGGGCGGGATCTTCCGCCGGACCGTCTGATCGCGTTCCGCCGATCACGAAGCGGTGGCCGTTCTCGCCGGGCGTCGGCGAGTACGGCCATCGGTGTCCCTCGAATGTCCGCCCCACAAATCTGGGATGGACATCTGACCTGCGACGACGGAAACTGATCACCATGGCCACAGCAGCCTTGACCGCCGAGCGTGTACGCCGCGACATCGACGTGCTGGCCCATGCCGGCCTCGGGGTGAGCGACTTCATCGGCGAGGCCATCGACTCGCTGACCCGTGCGGTACCGCACGCCGCGGCGTGCGCCGCCACCGTCGACCCGAACTCGCTGATCCTCACCAGCGTCCGCAAATACGGGTCTCTGCTCGGTCGCAACACCCATGACGACGAGTTCGGTCTGATGGAGTACGGCCGCACCGAGGACTCGTCCTTCCGCGAACTCGCGCTCGCCGGCGTCGACGCGGTCGGCGTGCACGAACTGACCGGCGGCGACAAACGGCGTTCGCCGCGAATGACCGAGTTCATGACCCCGCACTTCGACTTCCGGGACGAGGCGCGACTGATCCTGCGCGACGGGTCGCAGGTCTGGGGCGCGATCGCGTTCTTCCGGGAGTCCGGTGAGGAGCCGTTCGACAGTGTCGAGATCGACTATCTCGACACCTTGTCGCAGTCCATGGCACGCGGGGTACGGACCGGGCTGCTCACCACCATCGTGGCCGAACCCCAGTCGGCGCCGTCGGGTCCGTGCGTCCTGATCGTGGACAGCACCAACCAGATGATCCAGATGAGCGCGGGCGCCGAGGAACGGCTCGACGACCTGCTCGCCGGACGCAACAGCGGCGCAGCGAGTTCGGTGATCACCTCTCTCGTGGGCGCGGCCCGCCGGTACGGCCGCGGCGAGACCGACGTGCCGCCCCGGCTACGGGTGCGGGCGGCGTCCGGGATGTGGTTGGTGGTGCATGCATCGCCCCTGACCAACGCCGAGGGCCGGGTCGGCGAGGTGGTGGTGACGATCGAGGAGGCGCGACCACCGGACATCGTGCCGATGGTGGTCGCCGCGTTCGGACTGACCTCCCGCGAACGCGACGTCACCCAGATGGTGTTGCAGGGCGTGGCGACCAAGGACATCGCCGCGACGCTGCACGTGTCCGCCTATACGGTGCAGGATCATCTCAAGTCGATCTTCGACAAGGCCGGGGTCCGCAGCCGCCGGGAGCTCATCGCGCGAGTGTATTTCGACCAGTACGCACCGCGGATGAACGAGACGCTGCTGCCGTCGGGGTCGTTCGGGGCGGTCGGCGGCTAGGTGACATCACCGCCAGGGCGTCCGGGGTGTCCCGGCGTCATCGGCCCTACCTGACCATCCGCACGGCTAGATCGCCGTATGCGCGGCCCAACGCGACCGGATCACGGTGGGTCCGCGACGGGAACCACCGGCAGACGTCGACGCACAGCGAGGACAGCGCCAGGACCGCGTCGTCCGGAGCCGCCACCGTGAACTCCCCCGCCTCCACTCCGCGACGGACGATCGCGGCGAGCACCTCGGAGGTGTCGCGCCGGATGGCGGTGATCTCCCGGTAATGCTCACGGGTCAATCCGTGCATCTCGTACTGGACGACCTTCGCGAGCTCATGATGCTCGGCCTGCCACCGGGTGAACTCCTCGACCACGATTCGCAAACGCTCACCGTCGGAAAGGGTTTCGTCGTCGACGGCCCGCAGGGCGGAAAGCACCCCGCGATGACCCTCCACGGCGATCGCGAAGAGGAGTTCCTCTTTCGACCGGTAGTGCGGGTACATCGCCGCGGCACTCATGTTCAGGCGCTTGGCGATCTGGCGAGTCGACGTGCCGCCGTAGCCGACCTCCGCGAAGGAGGCGATCGCGGCGTGGCGGATGCGCTCCGCCGCCGCGGAGTCACCACTGCGCGTACTGGTCATCTCCCCTGCTCCCGGCTCATCGGATCACGGCCCCATTGACCTGATCGCACCATCCGGTGCATCATAAGCGAGCGCTTAGAAATGAGCGAGTGCTTATGTTGACGAAGGAGTCGTATGGCCGCCCCACTCTCCCGACGTGATCTCGAGTTCCTGCTCTATGAATGGCTCGACGTCGAGAAGCTGACGAGCCGTGAACGCTACCGCGAGCACTCGCGGGAGACCTTCGACGCCGTGCTCGAACTCAGCGAGGACATCGCCACCAAGTGCTTCGCGCCGGCCAACAAGACCGGCGACCAGAACGAGCCGTACGTGGGTGACGACGGCAAGGTCGTCCTGCCCGACGAGATCAGCAGCGGGATCAACGAGTTCCTCAAGGCAGGACTCGCGGCCGGCTCCTTCGACGAATCGCTGGGCGGCATGCAGCTGCCGACGGTCGTCAACCGCGCGTCCAGCGCCTGGTTCCAGGCGGCCAACGCGGCGATGTCGTCGTACACCTTCCTCACCGTCGGCAACGCGAACCTGCTCGCCGAGTACGGCACTCCCGAGCAGATCGACACGTGGGTGCGACCCATGGTCGAGGGCCGGTTCTTCGGCACGATGTGCCTGTCGGAGCCGCAGGCCGGATCGTCGCTGGCCGACATCACGACCAAGGCCGAGCCGGCCGACGACGGCAGCTACCGGATCACCGGCACCAAGATGTGGATCTCGGCGGGCGATCACGAACTCGGCGAGAACATCGTGCATCTCGTGCTCGCGAAGGCACCCGGCGGCGGCCCCGGCGTCAAGGGCATCTCCCTGTTCATCGTGCCCAAGTACCTCGCGGACGGTACCCGCAACGACGTCGCGCTGGTCGGCCTCAACCACAAGATGGGCAACCGCGCGACCACCAACACGCTGCTGAACTTCGGCGACGGAACCTTCGCACCGGCAGACGCTCCCGGCGCTGTCGGCTACCTGGTGGGCGAAGAACACCGCGGCCTCAGTTACATGTTCCACATGATGAACGAGGCCCGTATCGGCGTCGGATTCCTCGCCACCTCACTGGGATACGCCGGGTACCAGGCGTCGGTCGAATACGCCAAGGTGCGTACCCAGGGCCGCCCGGTCGATCAGAAGGATCCGACCAGCAAGCCGATCCCGATCATCGAGCACGCCGACGTCAAACGCATGCTGCTGGCACAGAAGTCCTACGTGGAGGGTGCACTCGCCCTCGGCCTGTACTGCAGCAAGCTGGTCGACGAGCAGACCACCAGCACCGGCGACGAGCACGAGCGGGCCGGTCTCCTGCTCGACGTCCTCACCCCGATCGCCAAGAGCTGGCCGTCGCAGTGGTGCCTGGAGGCCAACAGTCTCGCCATCCAGGTGCACGGCGGCTACGGCTACACCAAGGAGTTCGACGTCGAGCAGTACTACCGCGACAACCGACTCAACCCGATCCACGAGGGCACCCACGGTATCCACGGGCTCGATCTGCTCGGCCGCAAGGTCATCATGCGCGGCGGCGCAGGACTCGCCCTGCTCGCCGAGACGATCGGGGCGACCATCGACCGGGCGATAGGGGCGAGCGAAGCGACGGGAAATGTGACAGGGGCGAGCGAAGCGACGGGGAATGAGGCCACCGCGGAGTACGCGGCCGATCTCCGCCGGGCCGTCGACCTGCTCGTGACCACCACCGGCCAGGTGTGGTCCGCCGAGGATCCCGCGGTGTCGCTGGCCAACGCGACGGCCTACCTGGAGGCGACCGGTCACATCGTGCTGGCCTGGTTGTGGCTGGATCAGCTCCTCGCGGTCGGGGGCGCCCAAGGCGACTTCTACGACGGCAAACGTGCTGCGGCCCAGTACTTCTTCCGTTACGAGCTACCGAAGACGGGGCCGCAGCTGGCCCTGCTCGCCGCGTTGGACCGCACCACCCTCGACGCCGCTCCCGCCTGGTTCTGAGCACACCACCGCTGATCGAAGGAGTCACCCAGATGTCCCTGCCGGACATGTTCAACCTGACCGACAAGGTCGTCGTCGTCACCGGTGCGTCATCGGGACTCGGCGTGTCGTTCGCCACCGGCTTCGCCGAGGCCGGCGCGGACATCGTCCTCGCCGCCCGGCGCGCCGAGCGCCTCGCCGACACCGCCGCGAAGGTGGAGGCGCTGGGCCGCAGAGCGCTGTGCGTCCCCGCCGACGTCGCCGACCCGGACCAGTGCCAGGCCGTCGTGGACGCCGCGATGGAGACCTTCGGACGTGTCGACGTGCTGATCAACAACGCCGGGGTCGGCACCGCCGTCCCGGCCACCCGCGAGACCCCCGACCAGTTCCGTGCCGTGATCGACGTCAATCTCAACGGCTCCTATTGGATGGCGCAGGCCTGCGGGCGCGTCATGCAACCGGGCAGCGCCGTCATCAACATCTCCAGCGTCCTGGGCATCACCACCGCCGGACTGCCGCAGGCCGCGTATGCCTCCAGCAAGGCCGGTGTCATCGGCCTCACGCGCGACCTCGCGCAGCAATGGGCGTCCCGCAAGGGCATCCGCGTCAATGCGATCGCACCCGGGTTCTTCGAGAGCGAGATGACCGACACCTATCACGACGGCTACCTGGAGTCCCAGTTGCCACGGGTCCTGCTGGGCCGGATGGGTCGGGGCGAGGAACTCGCCGCGACCGCCGTGTGGCTGGCCTCGCCGGCTGCCGGTTATGTGACCGGCCAGACCATCGCGGTCGACGGCGGCGTCACCATCACCTAGATTCCGAAAGACACTGGGACACAATGCGTTATGTTGCTGTCGGGGACAGCTTCACCGAGGGCGTCGGCGACGAGCCGGATGGCGTTCACCCCCGTGGGTGGGCCGACCTCGTCGCGGAGGGACTGGCCGCCGAACACGGCAGCGTCGAGTACGCCAACCTCGCGATCCGCGGACGGCTGCTGGAACCGATCGCCACGGGTCAGATCGACGCCGCACTGGCTCTGGCTCCGCGGCCCACGCTGCTCACCTTCAACGGGGGCGGCAACGACATGCTGCGTCCCGGCGGAGATCTCGCACGATTGATCGGACTCACACGCACCGCGGTGCGGCGCTGCCGCGACGCGGGGATCGAGGTCGTCCTGCTCGCCGGTGCGGATCCGTCGTCGGGGCTGCCGTTCCGCGACACGATCCGGTCGCGCGGCGAGTACCTCACCACCGAGATCGCCGCCCTGGCCACCGAGCAGGATCTGACCTTCGTCGACATGTTCCACGACAGCGAGATCCGACGACCGGTCTACTGGTCCGCCGATCGTCTCCACCTCAATCCGATCGGCCACCAACGGGTCGCCGCACATGTGCTGCACGCCATCGGTGTCCACACCCTCGCGGTACCGGACCCACCGGCTGACCAGGTCAGCGGCTACCGCTGGACCGAGGATCTCCGGTTCACCCGCAGCCATCTGGCCCCGTGGGTGATCCGACGGCTCCGCGGTCGGTCGTCGGGGGACGACCGGGAGGCGAAGCATCCGACCTGGTCGAGAATCTCCGGCACGGCCGCCGGCCTCCCGGACCGCACCCCGGGAAAGTGAGAGCAGCCCGGGGAATACGCGCGACCGGCGGATAAGCTCGGCCGGGATGGAACCGACACCGCCGCTGCTGCTCCGCGAACCCGTCCACCAGGTCGACCCGCGTGCCGTCACCATGTGGCGGATGTCGCCACTGCTCGCGGGTATCCCGATCCTCGCCGCCGCCGTCATCGTCGCCGCGCTGGCCGACCCCGTGCGCTGGCCGGCGATCGCGGTCGCGATCGTCACCCTGGTGATCTCGACGTTCTTCGTGACCGTCGTGCCCGGGTGGCGCTACCGCTTTCACCGCTGGGAGATCAGCGACGACGCCGTCTACACCCAGTCCGGCTGGTTCGTGCGCAGCCGGGTGATCATCCCCATCGCGCGCATCCAGGTCGTCGACACGGCGGCCGGGCCGATCGAGCAGGCACTGAACCTCGCGACGCTGACCGTCACCACCGCATCGTCGGCGGGCACGGTACGCATCGTCGGACTCGATGCCGAGTTGGCCCGGCAGGCGGCCGCCGACCTCACCGCGCGCACACAGGCGTACACCGATGACGCAACCTGATCCGCCCGCCGCAGACAGCTCGTCGCCTGGCGGGCCCGTCGGGCCGCAGCGCATCGGCGACGACCGGCCGGACGAGTGGCATCGGCTGTCCCCATGGATGATCGCGGTCAAGCCCATCGAGCAACTCCCCCAACTCATCCCGCTCGTCATCGCGATCGTCTTCGCGGGCCGGGGCGCTCCCGACATCACGATCGTCCTCACGCTCATCGCGGTACCGCTGGTGACGATCGTCCCGTGGCTGGTCACGCGGTACCAGGTGACCGACGAGCACGTGCGGGTCCGGTCCGGCCTCGTCACCCGCAAGGTGGCGACTGCACGGCGCGACCGGATCCGCAGTGTCGACCTGACCGCGTCTCTCCCCCATCGGGTGCTGGGACTGCAGAAGGTCAAGATCGGCACCGGCGGAGACAAGGAATCGTCGGTGGTAGAGCTCAACGCCATCCCGGCCGGCGAGGCGCACGCCCTGCACGAAGAACTCATGGCGACCGTCGCCCGCGCCACCACGTCCACCGGCACCACCACGTCCCGCGGGACCGCACGCGATGCGCCTCCCACACCCCCGGAGGAACTCTCGCGTCTCCGGCTCTCCTGGCTGCGGTTCGCGCCCTTCTCGCTCACCGGATTCGCCACCGCCGCAGCGCTCGCCGGACTGACCGCCCAGGTCGCGAACGAGGCCGGGCTCTTCGAACGTGGCGCCACCGCCGCCGAGCGTGCCGTCGACAGCATCCGCGAAGTCCCACTTCCGCTGGTCATCGGAGTCGCGGTGGTCGCCGTGATCGCGATCGGCACCGTCCTGTCCGTCGCCGGTTATCTGCTCGGGTACTGGAACTTCGTGCTGGTCCGCAATCACGACGACGGTACGCTGCGCATCAGCCGCGGACTGATCACGACGAACGCGACCAGCCTGGATTCGGACCGCATCCGCGGCGTGCATTTCCACGAGCCGGTCCTCATGCGTCCGGTCGGTGGTGCCCGGCTACACGCCATCGCCACCGGCTCGACCAAGCAACCGCTCCTGCTCCCGCCGGCGCCCGTCGACGAGGCGATCCGAGTGGGCCGGCTCGTCACCGACGACGGCGACGAACTGACCACCGGCCTACGCCGCCACGGCCGGCCTGCCCTGATCCGCCGGATCACCCGTGGATTCTGGGCGGGCGTGATCGTCGTGCCGGTGGTGATCGTCCTGGTCATCGGACCACTGACATGGCCGTGGCTCATCGTCGCGGCCGCGCTGGCGGTGGCCTCGAGCGCGCTCGGTGTGGTCCGCTACCAGAACCTCGGCTTCGGGGTCACCGAACGTTCGGTGGTGATCGCCCCACCCCGCATCGCCCGTCACCGCTACGTCATCGACCGTGGCGGGGTCGTCGGATGGGCATCGAGCGCGTCGTTCTTCCAGCGTCGGCGTGGCGTCGAGACCGTGGTGCTGGCGACCGCCGCCGGAGCGGAGGCCTACGCTGCCGTCGACCTCTCGCCGACCGACGCGACCGGACTGATGACCGCGGTGTCGCCAGATCTGTTGGCGCCCTTCGTCGTAACCGATCGGCGGGCGCCACACGCCTGACGGTCGCGGCCTGCCGGACGGTGTCACGAACTGGCGATGATCACCTTCAGGGCATGCTCGTCGGCGGCGTTGCCGAACGTCTCGTACGCCTCGTCGAACTGGTCGAACGTGAACCGGTGCGTGATGAACTTCTCCGGTGCGATGTCCCCGCGCTGGATGCCCTCGAGTAGTTCCGGCGCGGTGGTCGCGTTGACCAGCCCGGTGGTGATGGTCAGATTGTTGATCCAGTCCCGCTCGATCGGGAACGACACGCTCTCGCCGTGCACGCCGACGTTGGCCATGTGCCCGCCCGGCCGGACCGAGTCGAGCGCGACGCCGAAGGTGACCGGCACACCGACCGCCTCGATGGCCACGTCGACGCCCAGACCTCCGCGGCTGAGTTCCTTGAGCTCCGCGACCACGTCACCGCCGGCATTCACGTCGATGGTGTCGGTGGCGCCGAACTCGCGGGATTGTTCGAGACGGAACTTGTTGCCGTCGACGGCGATGACCTTCGCCGCGCCCGCGGCGGACGCGGTCATCACCGCGGCGAGTCCCACGGGCCCGACCCCGACGACGGCGACGACGTCGTCGCGCCGGACCGCGCCGTAGAGCACTCCGATCTCGTAACCGGTCGGCAGGATGTCGCTGAGCATCGTGCCCTGCTCGGGGCTCACCCCGTCCGGCAGCGGGATCAGGCCGTTGTCGGCGAACGGCACGCGGACGTACTCGGCCTGGGTGCCGTCGATCAGGTGGCCGAAGATCCAACCGATCCCGCCCACGGTCTGACAGTGCGACGTCATGCCCGCGACGCAGTACTCACAGGTCCCGCATTTGCTGATGCACGAGACGATCACGCGGTCGCCGACCTTGACCTTCGTACACGCCGATCCCACCTCGGTGACCACGCCGACGCCCTCGTGTCCGAGGATTCGCCCGGGCGTCACCGCGGGGACGTCGCCCTTGAGGATGTGGAGATCCGTCCCGCAGATGGTGGTCGTCTCCATCTGCACGATCGCATCGGTGGAGTCCTGCAGCACGGGGTCCGGCACCGTGTCCCACGATTTCCGACCCGGTCCGTGGTAGACGAGCGCCTTCATTCTGACCCCTCTCGATGTGTGGACGCCTGAGGCTAACGCCGTGGCGGGGCTCCGGATGTCTCATGTTGAGACCGCCGCCGACCGATCCCGGGGACGCCACGACGGCCACAGTGAGACGATTGACCAAGTTTTCTGAGACCTTTCCCCGAATCAGTCCCATCGGCGTCTCGAGGGTGGTAAACCCGAATCAGTCAGTGCTGACTGGTTCGCCTGGCTTGGTCATCAGAAGGGACGGGGACAATGGACGACGATCAGGATGACTTCTCCAGGCGGTCAGTGCTGAAGGGTGCGGCCGCGGCAGCCGTGCTCGCCGGCACCGCCGTGGCCTTGCCGGGCGTGAGAGTTCCATCGGCACAAGCGGTTCCGCGCACCGGTGGCGCGCGGGGGCGGGACGTCGCGATCTTCGGTGGCGGGATGTCCGGCCTCGCGGCCGCGCACGAACTGATCGAACGCGGATTCCGCGTGACCGTCTACGAGCCTGCCTATCTCGGCGGCAAGGCGCGAAGCCACGACGTGCCCGGGACCGCGCGCGGAGGTCGTCTGCCACTGCCCGGCGAGCACGGGTTCCGGTTCTTCCCCGGGTGCTACCAACACGTCACGGAGTCGATGGAGCGCATCCCACTCGCTCGTGGCGGGAACGTCAAGGATCGGCACCTGATCAACGTCGAGACCGCGGTCATCGCATTCGACGAGTCCGGGTACGCACCCACCACCGCGCCCGCGTCGATCATGGGATTCGTCGATCACGCACCGGCGATCCTCGAACTGGACAATCTGCGCAACGCCTTGACGACCGGACTGAAGTTCGTCGTCGACGTGCCGCCACACGAACTCGCCTACTTCGTCACACGCGAGCTCATCATCGCGACCAGCTGCGAGGAACGCCGACTCGGACAGTGGGAGAAGCAGTCCTGGATGCAGTTCGTCAAGGCGAAGGGCAAATCGTCGGGCTACCAACGCTATCTGGCCGGCGCACTGACCCGCGCGCTCGTCGCCGCCAAGTCGCACACCGCATCGGCGCGCACCATCGGGCAGATCGGCCTCGCACTCGCCACCTCGGCCACCGGGCTGATCGGACAGTACGACGCCGGTCTCGTCCACGGTGGCGTCGACCGAATCCTCAACGCCCCCACCAATCATGCCTGGATCGACCCGTGGGTGGCATATCTGCGCACCCGCGGGGTCACCTTCGTGATGGGGGAAGGCGTCGCCGACTTCCAGGTGTCCCGCGGCCGGGTCACCGGGGCGCGGCTCCGGTCCGGCGGCAACGTGGCGGCCGACTGGTACGTCGCGGCGATGCCACTCGATCGTCTCCGCCCGCTGCTCACCCCCTCAGTGGTGGCGGCCGATCCCTCGCTCGCACGCATCCGCCGCCTCGAGGACGACTGGATGGTGGGCATCCAGTACTTCCTGTCCCGCCGATCGGACACCCCGCCGAGCCACATCGCCGCACTGGGCACCCCGTGGGCGCTCACGGGGCTGTTCCAGGCCCGGCCGTGGAACATCGATTTCGCCAAGACCTACGGCGACGGTCGTGTGCGGGACTGCCTGTCGATCGACATCTCGGACTGGGAGAAACCCGGGATCATCTACGGCAAGCCCGCCAAGCAGTGCACGAAACAGCAGATCGCCCGGGAGGTGTGGGCCCAGATGAGCCGGGCGATGAACTCCGGGGGCAAGCAGATCCTGCGCAGCGAGGAGATCGTCACCTGGTCGCTGGACCCGGGTGTCACCTGGTCACCGACGATCGCCAACGCCACGCCACTGATGGTCAACACCGCGGGGTCGTATCAGAACCGACCCACCGCGCCCACTGCGATCGCGAACCTCTTCATCGGGGGCGACCACGTACGCACCAACATCGACCTCGCAACCATGGAGGGCGCCAACGAATCCGGGCGTCGGGTCGCCAACGCGATCCTGGCAGCCGCGGACAGTCCCGCCCGGCCCGCGCCCGTGCACCCGCTGTGGGAGTTGCCTGTGCTCGACCCGATCAAGGCGGAGGACCGGCGGCGGTACCAGGCAGGACTCCCGCATTTCCTGGACGTCTGACCACCAGGATCGACCGCTAGGATCGCCGTGTGGATCGATCTGCGCACGACGACGTACCCAGGAGCGCGGGAACGACGACACAACTTCGCGGTGACCGTACCCGCATCCGGATTCTCGACGCGGCCATCCGGGTCCTCGTCGACCGCGGGTACGCCCGGGCGAGCACCCTGGCGATTCAAGCCGAGGCGGGGGTCAGCCGCGGTCGGCTCCTGCATCACTACCCGTCGCGCGACAGCCTACTCATGGCCGCCGTCGACCATCTGGCTCGCACGCGCATCGAGGAGATGCCGTTCCAGGTCGACTGGCCCGCCGAGCCCGCGGAGCGGATCGGGCCCGCGATCGACCTCGGCTGGAGCACGTTCCATCAGCCCTACTTCGTCGCATCGATGGAGCTGTGGACGGCCGCCCGCACCAACGAGCAGTTGCGCAGCGCCCTCCTGCCGACCGAACACCGACTCGGGCCCGTCGTCCGGCAGGCGGTCGCGGGATTCCTCGGCCCCGAACTGACCGCGCGCCCACGCTATCCCGAGCTCTACCCGATCCTGCTGTCCAGCATGCGCGGCGTCGCGGCGACCTATCTGATCGACCGCCGAGACCCGACCACCGACCCGCATCTGGATCTGTGGAAGGCCATGACGGCCACCTATCTGCTCTGAGCGCTCAGGGCCGGGACACGCGGCGGGGCCGTGACCGCAGCGAACACCAGGCCTGGGACCCCACGTCCTTCTTGGCAACCATTTTCGATTGGCACTCCTACCCTGTAGGTTAATGACAATTGTTGCCAATAAGGAGATGGTGAAGTGAAGGTGCGTTCCTCGATCCGGTCCCTGAAGAACCAACCTGGATCGCAGGTGGTCAAGCGCAAGGGCAGAATCTACGTCATCAACAAACAGAATCCCCGGTTCAAGGCGCGTCAGGGCTGAGCAGGGCTTCTCGTCGAGGGACGGACCTTGTGACGCTCCAGGACACGAACTTCAGGCCTGATCGGCGGCCTCGACCGCAACGACAAGCCGGTCGACGAACTCCGCCTGCGCAGGATTGAGTTTCACGCGCGCGACGTCGGGGTGTACCCACTCGGCACGGTCGATCTCGGGAAAGCTCTGCAGACGACCGGATTTCGGTGGCCACACCATCTCGAACATGTTGCTGGCCACGGTGGTTGTGTCGAGATCACCCTCGATCGCGAACCCGGTGACGACTTTGCCGCTCGCGAGCGTGACGTCGCCGAGCTCGACGATCGGCCCGGCGGGCGGCGGCGTGCCGATCTCCTCGGCGAACTCGCGGCGCGCGGTCGCCTCGGCGTCCTCCCCGGGCTCGAGCAGACCCTTGGGGATCGACCACGCACCGTCGTCCTTGCGCGCCCAGAGGGGACCACCCGGATGCGCGATGAGGACCTCGATGCCCTGCTCGCGACGTCGGAACAACAAGAGTCCCGCACTCCGCCTGGTGGTCCGTTGCGCCATCCGACCATTGTGCACGGCGATTCCTGACACTCGGCGGGCAATATATTTTCGCGGAAACACAGGCGTCACACATACGCGCCACGCCCGCAATGTCCGACTCGTAGACACTGCATATGGCGGTTCTCGACACGATCAGACACGGCAAGACCACACCTCATCCGGTGGATGAGATACCGCCGTTGGCGAAGCTCCTCCCGCTCGGCATCCAGCACGTCCTCGCGATGTACGCCGGCGCGGTCGCCGTACCGCTGATCGTCGGCGGTGCGATGGTCAGCGTCGGGCAACTCGAGCAGGGCGACATCGTCCACCTGATCATGGCCGACCTGTTCGTCGCGGGTATCGCGACGATCCTGCAGGCGGTCGGCTTCTGGCGGTTCGGGGTGCGGTTGCCGCTCATGCAGGGCGTCACGTTCGCCGCCGTCGGCCCGATGATCACCATCGGCACGGCCCACGGGATCACCGCCATCTACGGCTCGGTGATCGCGTGTGGCGTCTTCATGATCGCGGCGGCACCCATCATCGGGAAGTTGATCCGCTTCTTCCCACCGTTGGTCACCGGCACCATCATCCTCATCATCGGTGTCTCGCTGATGCGCGTCGCCGCGGGTTGGTTCGGTGGCGGCACCGCCGCGGGTGCCGACTTCGGTGACCCCAAGAACATCGCTTTCGGCTTCCTCACCCTGGCGATCATCGTCGTCATCGAACGATTCGCGCCCGACACGATCCGTCGGGTCTCCATCCTGATCGGTCTCGTCGTCGGCACGCTCATCTCGATCCCGTTCGGCATGGCCAACTGGGACGCCGTCGGTGAGAACCCGTGGGTGGGTATCCCTCAGCCGTTCCAGTTCGGTTTCCCCACGTTCGAGATCAGTTCGATCATCGCGCTGATCATCGTGGCCCTGGTGATCATGACCGAGACCACCGGCGACATCGTCGCCGTCGGTGAGATCGTCGACCAGAAGATCACGCCGCAGAAGCTCGCCGACGGCATGCGCGCCGACGGTCTCGGCACCGTGCTGGGCGGTGTTTTCAACACGTTCCCGTACACCGCGTTCGCCCAGAACGTCGGACTGGTCGCCATCACCGGTGTCCGCACCCGCCACGTCGCCACCTGCGCCGGCATCATCCTCGTCGTCCTCGGACTGCTGCCGAAGATGGCCGCGATCGTCGAGGGCATCCCGCTGCCCGTACTCGGCGGTGCGGGCGTCGCACTGTTCGGCATGGTCGCCGCGAGTGGCGTCCGCACGCTCACCAAGGTCAAGTTCAACAACACCAACATCCTGGTGGTCGCCATCTCGGTGGGCGTCGCGATGCTCACCGAGGCCAAGCTGTACTACACCGATCGCAGCCTCGGTGACTCGCCGGTCAACGTCTCGCTGGACCTGTATCACCAGTTCCCCGACTGGTTCCAGACGATCTTCCACTCAGGCATCTCGGCGGGCGCCTTGACCGCGATCCTGCTGAACATCCTGCTGAACCCGCGCAGCACCTCACCGGACCCCGTCGACTATCACAACACCGGTGAGATCGAGGTCGCCGATCCGACCATCGCCGGGCTGTCCGCCTCGGATGCGGTGCGCGGCGCCGCGTTCGATCCCCGCGACGCCCTCGCCGCCGCCGACCCGGACACGCCGCCCGAGACCCTGCGGTACCTCGCCGAACACGACGAGGGCCTACATCCGTTCATCGTGACCAACCCCTCCGCGCCGAAGGATCTGTGCGACTGGATCCGCGGACTCGGCGACCCCAAGGTGACCCGACTCTTCGAGACGTGGGACGGCTACACCGACGGCGGCTTCTCGCGGCGCGGATCATGACGATCGTTTCTGCCGCAGCACACGTGGAGTCGGCGATGTCGGCTTATCGTTGACGACATGTCCGACAGCCCACGCCCCGATCACGACCATGAGCCGGCCGACGCCCTGATCGACGACGACCCCGACATGCCGCACGAGTACGAGCACGACTCGGCATTCGCCTTCGGCGACGCCACGCCGATCGGTGAGACCGACCGGATCGCCCGCGAGAGGGCCATCTACGAGGCCGCGCGGCACGGCAACGACCTGAACCGGGGCCATGCCCTGGGCGGCTCCGACGGGACCACCGAGGGCCAGTAGACGTGGAGGTCCTCGGCAGCCGGATCCTGCTGCGCACGCGGGATCCGCAACGACTGCAGCAGTTCTATCGACATCGGCTGAAGCTGGCCGTCGCCCGCGAGTACCCCGGAGGCGTGGTGTTCCATGCGGGCAACGGACTCATCGAGGTCCCCGGACACATGAGCGAGGACGTCGGCGACGGCGATGGGGCCGACGCCGCACTGTGGCTGCAGGTCCGCGACATCGACGTCACCGAACGTGACCTGCGGGCGGCGGACGTCCCGATCGTGCGGGAGGCGCGCACCGAGCCGTGGGGACTGATCGAGATGCACATCGCCGATCCCGATCAGCGCACGATCATCGTCGTCGAGATACCGGACGACCACCCGCTGCGCCGGGACACCCGGTGATCCACGCCTCCGGTGCCGTCCGATACCCACGTTTCGGCATGACAAACTGGAGCGCATGAGTATCTGGAGTGCACCGACCGTCACCACACCGGTGGTGGCGACCGTGGACCTGCCGGGCTCCAAGTCGATCACCAACCGTGCCTTCATCCTGGCGGCGCTGGCGGACGGACCGTCGACGGTGCGGGGCGCATTGCGCAGTCGCGACACCAATCTGATGCTGAACGGCCTCAGTGCGCTCGGTATCGGCGTCCGCGTCGATACCGCCGACGAGACCACGATCACCGTCGACCCGCGACCGGTACGGGCCGCCGACGTCTACTGCGGCCTCGCCGGCACGGTGATGCGTTTCCTCCCTCCGGTCGCGGCGTTCGCCGACGGTGTCGTCGGGTTCGACGGTGACGAGCAGGCCCGGACCCGGCCCCTCGCGACGATTCTGGACGCGCTACGCGGACTGGGTGTCGAGGTCAGCGGCGACAGCCTGCCGTTCACGGTGACCGGACGCGGGTCCGCTCGTGGCGGCGAGGTCACCGTCGACGCGTCCGCATCATCACAGTTCGTCTCGGGTCTGCTGCTCTCCGCCGCACGGTTCGACGACGGCGTCACCGTCCGCCATGTGGGCCCGCCTGTCCCGTCGACGCCACACATCGACATGACGCTGGACATGCTGGGCACCGCGGGCGTGGTCGTCGATCGGCCCGAGTCCGACGTCTGGCGGGTGGCGCCGGGCCCGATCGGCGCCGTCGACTGGGAGATCGAGCCCGACCTCTCCAACGCTGCCGCGTTCCTGGCGGCCGGGGCCGTCACGCGCGGCGCCATCACGGTGCCCCGGTGGCCGGCGACAACCACTCAGCCCGGCGCACAGATCGTGGACATCCTCTCGGAGATGGGCTGCACCGTCGAACGCGCGGACGGCGCACTGACCGTCACCGGTCCGGACAAACTCACCGGACTCGCCATCGACCTGCGCGACATCGGGGAGCTGACGCCGACGGTTGCGGCCCTGTGTGCGCTCGCCGATGGCGAGTCGGTGCTGTCGGGCATCGCGCACCTGCGTGGCCATGAAACCGACCGGCTCGCGGCGTTGTCGACCGAGATCAATCGCCTGGGCGGCGATTGCACCGAGACCGCCGACGGCCTGCGGATCACGCCGACCCGTATGCACGGGGCGGTGTGGGAGTCCTACGCCGATCACCGCATGGCGACGGCCGGCGCCCTCATCGGGCTCGCGGTCCAGGGTGTGACCGTCGACGACATCGAGACCACCGCGAAGACGCTGCCGGACTTCCCGGGCATGTGGCAGAACATGATCGGGCACGTGTGACGTGAGCCGCCGCACCTCGAGCTATGACGAATCCGACGTCCGGATACGTCCTGGCAAGGGGACTCGGCCACGCACCAAGACCCGCCCACGTCACGACGACGCCGAGGACGCCATGGTGGTGTCGGTCGATCGTGGCCGCTGGGGGTGCGTCATCGGTGGCGACCCGGACCGTCTGGTGGTGGCGATGCGGGCGCGGGAACTGGGCCGGACCCCGGTCGTCGTCGGCGATCAGGTGTCGGTGGTCGGCGACCTCACCGGACGCCCGGACACGTTGGCGCGCATCGTCAAGGTGGCCGAGCGGTCCACCGTGCTACGCCGCACCGCCGACGACACCGACCCGTACGAGCGGATCGTCGTCGCCAATGCCGATCAGCTCCTCATCGTCACCGCGCTCGCGGATCCCCCGCCGCGCACCGGTTTCGTCGAGCGGGCACTCGCCGCGGCCTTCGTCGGCGGGCTGATGCCCATTCTGTGCCTGACCAAGTCGGACCTCGCCGATCCGGCCGAGTTCACCCGTGCCTTCGCCGATCTCGACCTCCCGATCGTGCTCGCCGGCCAGGCCGACCCGCTCGATGCGGTGACGGGCATGCTCGCCGGTCACATCACCGCACTCATCGGGCATTCCGGAGTCGGCAAGTCGACCCTGGTCAATCGTCTTGTGCCCGATGCCGATCGGGCCACCGGCGTGGTGTCGGGGGTCGGCAAGGGGCGGCACACCTCCACCCAGTCGGTCGCATTGCCACTACCCGGTCCTGCCAGACGAAGGGGCTGGGTGATCGACACCCCCGGCATCCGCTCGTTCGGTCTCGCACACGTGACCCCCGACGACATCGTCGACGCCTTCGACGACCTGCGCGACGCCATCGAGGACTGCCCACGCGGATGCACTCATCTCGGTCCCCCTGCGGACCCGGAGTGTGCGCTCGATCAGTTGGAGGGCAACTCATATCGTCGCGCGATGGCGGTGCGCGCCCTTCTCGTCGCGGTCACCGGTTCACCCGAAGCCGACTCCGAACGCATGCACGACCCGCACTAGATGGGGGTCAGGAACAGCCGGCCACATCGGGGCCAGATTTCAGCGCTCCGCTCAAAGATGCCGGGTTCCACAGATCAACGATGACAGCGAAACGGGTGACAGGACATTCGGTTCCGTGGCCCGGAGGATCGATGACGGCGCCTCACAGCTATTGCCGCACTACGGGAATTCGCACCCCGACGAGGAGCACAGGCGACCGAACTTGTCGGTACCCACCGATAGTCTGGTTCCGAACAGATCGACGATGACAGCGAAACGGGCGACAGGACAGCCAGTTCTGTCGCCCGGAGATTCCGGTGGTGTTGTCCTGCAGATGATTCCGAGCCTGTCGGTGGTTGCCGGTACGCTCGTCCCCGACGGTCGAGATGACGACGCACACCGCGGGACCGAAGAGTTCCACACTGTGCACACTCCTGACGACGCGAACAAGCTTGTCGGTACCCACCGATACTCTGGTTCCCAACAGATGAATTGATGACAGCGAAGCCGGGCGACAGGACAGCCAGTTCTGTCACCCAGAGAAACGATGACGACGCCCGACAGCCGTAACCGTGTTCTCTGAAAGGCCCCGCCATGACCACCGTGTCAGACCTGCCCACCCTCACCGACACCCTGCGCGACCTCACCATCGACGACGACCTGTCCGGCCGGGACGCGTTCAACGCGATGCGCACCATCCTGACGCTACGCAACCTGATCGACCACCACGCCGCACACCTGGTCGCCACCCTCGACCGCCTGGGCGTCGCCACCACCCACGGTCGTAAGACACGAGAACTGTTGATCGTCATGGGCTACGCACCCGCGGTCGCCGCACGCCTGATCCGCATCGCCGGCTCCACCACCACCCTGCCGACCCTGCACGCCCACGCCGCCGACGGCGCCATCCCCGCCGAACACATCGACGCCATCACCACCGGCATCACCCACATCGCCACCCGATCACCCCAACCCGTCGACAGCGAGGCTCGCTACACCCAGGTCAGCGACCTGCTCGGCCACTACTTCTCCGGCGCCACCCCCGCCCAGATCGCACACCGCGCCAAACAACTCGGCAACGACCTGGCCGCCACCACCGCCGGCGGGTTACCCGCCGGACAAGACCGCACCCTCAACACCCTCACCCACCACGAAGACCACGGACGCCTCCACATCCGCGCCGACCGCTCCCACGACCACCACATCCAACACTGGGCCCACAACGGCACAACCGTCCTGGACAACGGCTGCCTACTCTGCCCGTCCTGCCACGCCGACATCCACCACAACGGCTGGGACGTGATCATCGGCACCGACAACCACCCCTGGCTCATCCCACCCGCCACCGTTGACCCCCAACGAACACCCCTACCCGCCTACAACCGACGCACCCTGACCCTCGACAACCTACCCACCGCCGCCTGACACCCACCCCAACAAACGCCCACGCACCCGGCGAAATCCGGGACCGCAACCGTCCCTTGACAACTCCATAGAGTGAACGTGCCACCCACATCGGTGTCACGCATCCGACGGCCCCGACTCATCAGGTCGGACGGTGCGCGATGCGCGACACCGACCGCCACATCTCAGCGATCGACGACGGTCGTCTCGAAGAAGTATCGGTCCGCTCGATAGGCGTGCTGGCCGACCTCAACGACCCGGCCGGCGTCGTCGAATGCGGTGCGCTGCATGGTGAGCAGCGGTGCACCGACCTCGTCGCCGAGCAATGTCGCCTCGTCCTGGTCGGCCGCCTTAGCGCCGATCCGTTGCCGAGCGAGGCGGATGTGGACGCCGCGTCCACGCAAGCCCTTGTACAGACCACCGCTCTCGAGTTCTCCCGCCGGCGGACAGATGTCGGCGGGCAGGTGATTGATCATCAGCGCCAACGGTTCTCCGCCTGCCATGCGCAGGCGCTTGACCGTGACGGCCTCAGCCCCCACCGGTAGCGAGAGCTCGGTACGAATTTCCTCGTCAGGCAAACCGATCCGGTACTCGAGCAGCTGCGTGGTGGGATGCATTCCAGCGGTGGACAAGTCGTCGAAGAGACTGGTCAGTTCGACGGACCGGTGCACGGGATTCTGCACCACCTGGGTACCGACGCCACGCTTGCGGACCACCACACCCTTGTCGACGAGTTCCTGGATGGCCTGCCGGATCGTCGGCCGGGACAACTTGAGCCGGCTCGCCATGTCGAGTTCGTTCTCGAGCCGATCACCCGGTGTCAGGTCGCCGCGCACGATCGCGGCCTCGATGGCCTGCGCGAGCTGGTGGTACAGCGGAACCGGCGTCGACCGATCGAGCTCCACCGGGATGGGTGTGATCACCACGACACATTAACACCAGAATGCAGACATTAATATGTCATGACAAGAATCCCTTACGCGAGCCTCACTCGGGCAGGTTGTGCGGGGTGATGATCTGGATTCCGGACGCACGCGGGCGCTGTTCCCCGGGCAACGCGCCGTGAAAGCCCATCACGGTCTGCGCAACCTGCCGCATGTCGGCGCGCAGGTCATGGTGCAACACCGCCGTCAGGTGACCGCTGCGGAGAAGACCGCGATTCGCATCCCCGAGGTCATGACCGACGAACGCCTCGCAGGTCCGGTCCGCCGCCGCGAACGCCTCGACGATCCCGCTGTTGCCTCCCCCGATCGAGTAGACCGCACCGATGCCCGGGTGCTCGCGCAATGCGCGGGCGGTCAGCACCCGGCTGGTCTCGTCGAGTCCATCGGATTCGGAGACCTCGACGATGTTCCGACCCGGGTCGTAGGACCGCATCGCCGCGCGGAAGCCCATCTCGCGCTCCTCCTCGCCGCGGAACATCTCGCTGCTGGTCATCACCAACACGTCCACGGAAACGTGCCGCAGCCATTGACACATCAGGTAGGCGGCCGTGGCGCCGGCAGCCCGGTTGTCCATACCCACATATGCGATGCGGGTGCTCATCGGGACATCGGTCACCAGGGTGATCACCGGGATACGCGCGGACGTCAACCGCCCGATCGCCGCCGCCACCTCCGGGGTGTCGGGCGCCTTGAGCACCACCGCGTGGCTGCCCTGCCGGCAGATCGTGTCGAGTTCGGCGACCAGGTCGTCGGGCTTCCAGGTCTCCCTCAGGTGATACCGCGCGCGCATCACCGCCGGCCGTAATCCCGGCAGTTCCTGCTCCAACGCCTCACGCACGAGTCCGGAGAACCGGTTCGGCGTCTCCATGACCAGATCGATGAGGAACCGACGACCGGAGAGCCGCAACTGGGTCCGCTGACGATCCAGGTCGGCGATCGCCTGTTCCACCTGCAACACCGTGCCCGCCCGCACCCCCGGACGCTGGTGCAGCACCCGATCCACGGTCGCCTCACTCACCCCTGCCTGCCGGGCGATCTCCCGGACCGGATAGCGATGTGGCACGGAACACTCCTGAGGGATTCTTGATGGTTTTCTGCCCTTGTCCAGACAATAAGATCTTGCCATTCTGGTCAAGTGATCACGGCGATATCGCCAAGGGCCCGATCTCGCACCACCGACCTTCAGTTTCCCGAGAGGAGCGCACGCACATGACCCTGCGCAGCGCCAGCCCCACCACCACAGCCCGTGACACCACCCGGGCCGGAGCCAACCGGATCACCGAGCGCGACTGCAATCTCGACGACTTCATCGCCCTCACCGAGCGGACCACGGATCTCGCGGACTACCCGCACGCGGCCTCGACCGAACGCGGCGTGCTGTTCTACGACTCGGCCGCGGTGTCCGCGACGACCGGCGAAGCCCGCGAGTTGCTGGCCGACGAACTCGCCGATGCCCTCCTGAACGGCCCGGGCATCGTCGTCTTCGCCGGCGCGTTCGACGACCGCCACGGCCTTGCCGAGACCACTGCGCTGTTCGACCGCATCATCGCCGACCAGAATGCGGCCGGCGTGTCCAACGGCGACCACTTCGCGAAGCCCGGCGCCAACGACCGCGTCTGGAACGCCCTGCAGAAGTTCGCCGAACGCGACCCCGAACTGTTCAGCCGCTACTACGCCAACGACGTCCTCGCGTTGATCAGCCAGGCCTGGCTCGGACCGTGGTATCAGGTGACCTCCGCCGTCAACGTCGTGAACCCGGGCGGAGCGGCGCAGAACCCGCACCGCGACTACCACCTCGGATTCATGTCCACCGACACCGCAGCCACCTTCCGGGCACATGTCCACCGGCTGTCGCCGGCGCTCACCCTGCAGGGTGCCGTCGCCCACGTCGACATGCCGATCGAATCCGGCCCGACGATGTACCTGCCGTACTCGCAGACATACGAGGCCGGCTACCTGGCATTCAACCTGCCGGAGTTCCGCGAGTACTTCGCGCAGAACTACGTGCAGCTGCCGCTCTCCGCGGGCGACGCGGTCTTCTTCAACCCCGCGCTGTTCCACGCCGCCGGACACAACACGTCGTCCGACATCAAACGCATGGCGAATCTGCTACAGGTCTCGTCCGCATTCGGCCGGGCGATGGATTCCGTCGACCGCTCGGCGATCATGCGCTGGATCTACCCCGCCTTGCGGCGACGCACGGCCGAGGGCGACACCCGCGGTGTGGCGAATGCGATCGCCGCGAGCGCCGAGGGCTATGCCTTCCCCAGCAATCTCGACCTCGATCAGCCGATCACCGGTCTCACCGGCGAATCACAAGCCCAGCTGCTCGCCCGGGCGCTCGCCGACGACTTCGACGAGGCCCGATTCGACCAGGAACTGTCCGCACTCGACGCACGTCACATCCCATGACCGACCGTACCGAGACGTCGATTGAGCGGGGCCCCCTCGACGACAAGGTCCTGCTGGTCAGCGGCGGGACGCAGGGGCTCGGCGCGGCGATCGTCCGCGCTGCGGCCGACGCCGGCGCCCGGGTCGCATTCAGCGGCCGCAACGCGGAGAAGGGCAAGGGGCTGGCCGCCGAATTCGACGGCGCGCCGGTCAGTTTCATCCAGGCCGATCTGGCCGATCCGGTGGCCGCCGCGGATACCGTGAGTGCGACGGTCGCCGAGTTCGGCCGCATCGACTGCCTGGTGAACGCGGCAGGCACCACCACGCGTGGCAGTCTCGTGGACACCACCCCGGAATTGTTCGACACTCACATCGCCATCAACATGCGCGCACCTTTCTTCACCATGCAGGCCGCGGTCAAGGACATGATCGGGCGGGGTGCGCCGGGCAGCATCGTCAACGTCATCACGATGTCCTCGTACGGCGGGCAGCCGTACCTCGCACCGTATTCGGCCTCGAAGGCGGGCCTGGTCGGACTGACGAAGAACGCCGCGCACGCGCACCGCTGGGATCGCATCCGCATCAACGGCCTCAACATCGGGTGGAGCGAAACCGAGGGTGAGACCGACATCCAGAAGCGGTTCCACGGCGCCGACGACACCTGGATCGACGAGGCGAACGCGTCGGTGCCGATGGGCAAACTCGGACAGCCCGACGAGATCGCCGATTTCGTCGTGTTCCTGCTGTCCGACCGCAGTGGGGTGGTGACCGGCTCGGTCATCGACTGGGACCAGATCGTGATGGGTGGATTCGACTGATGGGACTCACAATCGGGGTCATCGGACTCGGGCGGATCGGCGGTTTCCACGCCGACACGCTCGCCGCGTTGCCCACCGTCGACCACCTCGTGGTCACCGACGCCGATCCGGCTGCGATCGACGCGACCACCGCACGGCTGAGCACGGCGCGCGCCGCAGCCGACGCCGATGCGTTGTTGAGCGCCGGGATCGACGCGGTGGTCATCGCCAGCGCCACCCCCACTCATGCCGAACTGATCGAGAAGGCCGTCGCCGCCGGCGTCCCGACCTTGTGCGAGAAGCCGATCGCGCTGTCGATCGGCGACTCGGCCGAGGTGGTGCGCCGAGTCGCCGACACCGGTGTGCCCGTGCGGATCGGGTACAACCGCAGGTTCGATCCGGCGATGGCCGCGGCCCGCGCCGCCGTCGCCGGCGGAGATCTCGGCTTCATCACCACCGTACGGTCGACCACCCTGGACCCGGCGCCTCCCCCGCCCGGCTACATCGCCGCCTCGGGCGGGATCTTCCGGGACTGCGCGGTGCACGACTTCGACACGGTGCGTTGGCTTCTCGACGACGAAGTGGTCGAGGTGTATGCAGCGGGCGGCAACCAGGGCGATCCGTACTTCGCAGAGGTCGGGGACGTCGACTCGGCGTCGATCCTGCTGACGTTCGCGTCCGGCACTGTCGGCGTGGTGTCGGTGACCCGCTACAACGGCCGCGGCTACGACTGCCGACTCGAGGTCCATGGCAGCACCGACTCCGTCGTCGCCGGATGGGACGACGGCACGCCAGTCCGAAATCTTCAGCCGGGCAATGATTTCCCTGGCGGTACCCCGCACGCGTTCTTCATGGACCGGTTCGCCGACGCGTACCGGGCCGAGATGACGGCGTTCTGTGACACGGTGACCGGCGCCGGGAGCGCAGCGAGCGGGCCGAATGCGACCGGCGCCGGGATCGCAGCGAGCGGGCCGGCCCTGTGTACGGCTCACGATGCCCTGGAGGTGGCCGTGATCGCAGAGGCTGCCTCCCGGTCGGCCGCCACCCATCAACCGATCCGCACCGACGAGGTGCGGGCCCAGTACATTTCGACACCACGACAGCAAGGATCACCGACATGACCACCTCCGAATTGCGCATCGCCGCCGCCCCCATCTCCTGGGGCGTGTGTGAGGTACCCGGCTGGGGATATCAGCTCACTCCGGAGCGGGTACTCGGCGAGATGCGCGACCTGGGCGTCACCGCTGCCGAGACCGGACCGGAGGGCTTCCTCCCCACCTCACCGGCCGAGTTGCGCGACACCCTCGCGTCCTACTCCCTGCGGTGCGTCGGGTCGTTCGTACCGGTGGTGCTGCACAAGGCGGACCATGACCCGACCGCGGAAGTGAACGAGGTGCTGGATCGCCTCGAGACGTCCGGCGGCGACGTGATCGTGCTCGCCGCCGCGACCGGCGTGGACGGGTATGACGATCGGCCGGATCTGTCCGAGTCGGAGTGGGCGACGTTGCTGGCCAATCTCGATCGGCTCGGCGAGTTGGCGAAGGCACGTGGCGTCACCCCTGCCCTGCATCCGCACGTCGGCACCATGATCGAGAAGCGCGACGAGGTCTACCGCGTCCTGGAGAACTCGACGATCGGACTGTGCCTGGACACCGGACACCTGCTGATCGGCGGTACCGATCCGTTGGAGGTGACCAAGGCGTTCACCGACCGGATCACCCATGCGCATCTCAAGGACGTTCGCATCGAGCTCGCCGAGCAGGTCCAGCGTGGTGATCTCACCTACACCGATGCCGTGGCGCAGGGTATGTACGTGCCCCTCGGTGCCGGCGAGGCCCGCATCGCGCGGGTCGTCGGGACCTTGGTCGATGCCGGTTTCACCGGCTGGTACGTGCTCGAGCAGGACACGATCCTGGCCGACGAGGCCGACGGCGACGCGGCCGCCGGCAACGTCGCCGTCTCGATGTCGTTCCTGCGCAAGACCGCTGAGCGCCCGGTGCGCGTATGAGCGCCCCGACGGAGCCCTTGCGCATCGGCATCCTCGGCGCGTCACGCATCGCCGAGTCCGCGCTCGTCGGCCCGGCTCAGACGCTCGGTCACCGGCTGGTGGCGGTCGCCGCGCGTGATCGCGGTCGTGCCGAGGTGTTCGCCGGCAAGTACGGCGTGGAGCGCGTGCTCGACTCGTACGACGAGGTGATCAACGATCCCGAGGTCGACGTCGTCTACAACCCGCTGGCCAATTCCTTGCACGGGCGGTGGAACCTCACTGCCGTCGCGGCCGGGAAGGCGGTGCTCTCGGAGAAGCCGTTCGCGCGCAATGCCACCGAGGCGCGACAGGTCGCCGACGCGGCACGCGCGGCCGGCGTCCCGATCCTGGAGGGCTTCCACTATCTGTTCCACCCGCTGATGGCCCGGACGTTCGAACTCCTCGATGCGGGCGCGATCGGCGCGGTGCGCGACGTCGAGGTGGTGATGGCGATGCCGGCACCCGGCGACGACGACCCGCGCTGGTCGTACGACCTCGCGGGCGGCGCACTGATGGACCTCGGCTGCTACGCACTGCATGTCTCTCGGGCTCTGGGTCGCTGGTGCGGTGGCCGGCCGGAGATCTCGGGCGGCCGGGCGGTGTTGCGCGGTCCGCAGATCGATGAGTCGGCCGTGCTCGACATCCGGTACCCGAACGGCGCCACCGGAACCCATGCGGTGTCGATGGTGGCGGGCGAGTATGTGTTCAGCCTGCGGATCGTCGGCGACGACGGCAGCCTGTACCTGCACGACTACCTCGGCCCGAGCCGGGACGACCGACTCACGGTCGTGTCGTCGAAGGACGGCACGGTCCGGGTCGAGCATCTCGGCACGCGGTCCACCTACACGTACCAACTCGAGGCACTGGCCGCGTCGATCCGGCACGGCTCGGCGTTGCCCATCGATCTCGACGACGCCGTGGAGAACATGCGCTACCTCGACGAGGCCTACCGCGCGATCGGCCTCGATCCGCGGTGACCGCACCACCCGCGAGGAATATCGGGTCGCGCGGTCGTCGTTGACTTCGGTAGCATCAAGAACGCGACTGGCGTAGCCGGGATGGACCGGCGTGGAGCGAACTGACAGGGACATCGACCGCCTGGGTGTCCCGAAGGTGGAACGCTGGAGGTCGCCATGAATTCGCAACGCCCGATGACTGCTGTCGATGAGGATGAGGTCGGTGCCGCACGGCATCGCGTCGTCATCATCGGCTCGGGCTTCGGCGGCCTGACCGCCGCCCGCCGGTTGGCAAAGGCCGACGTCGATGTCACCGTGATCGCCCGGACCACCCATCACCTCTTCCAGCCCTTGCTCTATCAGGTGGCGACCGGTGTGATCTCGGAAGGCCAGATCGCGCCACCGCTGCGGGTGATCCTGCGCAAACAGGACAACGTGCGGGTCGTGCTCGGCGACGTCGAACGGATCGACCTCGAAAACCACACGGTCACATCTCGTTTGCTGGAGCGAACGAAGGTCACCGGGTACGACAGTCTGATCGTCGCCGCCGGTGCCGACCAGTCGTACTTCGGCAACGATCACTTCGCCGAGTTCGCGCCCGGCCTCAAGACGATCGACGACGCCCTGGAGCTCCGCGGCCGGATCCTCGGAGCATTCGAGCAGGCCGAGTTGTCGACCGATCCGGAAGAGCGCGAACGACTCCTGACGTTCGTGGTGATCGGCGCGGGTGCGACGGGCGTGGAGATGGCCGGTCAGATCGCCGAGATGGCCACCACGACGCTGCGTGGTGCATTCCGCAACATCGATCCGACGGAGGCGAAGGTCATCCTGCTCGACGCCGCGCCTGTGGTCCTCCCGCCCTATGGCGGAAAACTCAGCGCACGTGCGGCGGCTCGACTGGCGAAGAACGGCGTCGACATCCAATTGGGCGCGATGGTCGTCGACATGGACTACCACGGTCTCGTCGTGAAGGACCCCGACGGTACGCATCGACGGATCGAGAGCCAGTGCAAGGTGTGGTCGGCCGGCGTCGCGGCCAGTCCGCTGGGACGGCAGCTCGCCGAGCAGAGTGGCGTGGAACTCGACCGCGCCGGACGGGTGAAGGTGCGCGAGGACCTCACCGTGCCGGACCATCCCGAGGTCTTCGTCGTCGGCGACCTGATGGCGGTCGACGGCGTGCCGGGTATGGCTCAGGGGGCGATCCAGGGCGCGAAGTACGCCGCGTCGGCGATCCGGGATTCACTGAAGGGCGCGCCGCCGGAAGCACGAAAGCCGTTCTCCTACTGGGACAAGGGATCGATGGCCACGATCGCACGGTTCAGTGCGGTCGCCAAGATCCCCGTCCCGGGCACCTCACGCAGCATCGAGCTGGCCGGCTTCACGGCCTGGATCGGATGGCTGGTCCTGCACCTGGTCTACCTCGTGGGTTTCCGCAACCGCTTCACCACGCTCGTCGACTGGCTGTTCGCATTCACCAGCCGCAGTCGCACGCAGCTGGCGATCACCGAGCAACAGGTGTTCGCGCGCAACGCGATCGGCGAGTTGGAGGAACGGAACCGAATCGACGAGGCTGCCTAGCGCTGCGGCCGCTCACCCGGTCGTCGAGAGCTGCACGACCTTGCCGGCCTCACGCGCCTTGGTCGCCCACACCTCACGCGCGTCGCCGGGCAGCGCGATGAAGATGGCGTCGATGTCCGGGTCTTCGATCAGGTCTTCGTAGATGCCATAGGAGACCATGATGCCCAGGCGGTCGGCGATCTCCCACGCGACCGCTGTGGACGCGCTGGCGACGACCTCGATCGCACCGGAAACCGTTCCGGGGGTACCGAGTTCATGCACCAGGGCGTCGTCACAGTTGTCCGCCAGCAGACCCCATCGGACCGGGGTCAGGGCGTCGGCCGGTCCGTGGTCGGCGCCGGGCGGCGGCGCGGTGGTGCCCCGGACCATCAGCGCGGGCTCCAGCGCGATGGCGCCGTAGAACCCGAATCCACCTGTGTTCGCGGCACGATCGGAGTCGCCGACGAGAGAGGCCACGGCATCGATGGCCGCTCGGCCCAATCCTGCGACGTCCTGACGGACGGTCGTGAGGTTGAGATGTCCGAGGACGGCATGCGGGCCATCGTCGTAGCCGATCACCGACATGTCAACGGGAACGCGTATACCGTTGTGCCGCATGACGTCGATGAAGCCGACGGCCATCCGGTCGTTCGCCAGGAACGTGGCGGTGGGCAGGTGCCCTTCCGCGAGCATTCGCTCCGCGGCCAGTGCGCCCGCCTCCTCGGTGTAGTCGCCGACCAGGGTGCGGCAGTCGTCCCGATATCCGGCGGCGGTCATGGCGCCGAGGTAGCCGCGCAGTCGCTCGGATGCACAGGGATGCTCGCCGCCTTCGACATGGGCGATCGCGGTGTGACCCAGGTCGATCAGGTGCTGCACGGCCAGGTGCGCACCGCGCCATTCGTCGGTGCCCACCGTCACCGCGGTGAGGTCCGGGATGCGTTCACCGACCACGACCATCGGCACCTCGAGGTCGAATCGGTCACCGTGCTCGGCCCCGACGACGACGATCGCGGCGCACCCCTGGTCGGCGAGGTCGGACACCGCTCGGGCCCGGGTCCGCGCCGCGCTGTGCAATCCCAGCGTCAGCCGGTATCCGGCGGCGTCGGCGGCCGCATAGAGTTCGTCGACGAGATCCGCCTCGAACGGGCTCGACGCCCCGAACACCACGCCCACCAGGCGACGCATCTCCACCCCGTCCGCTACCTCAGCCATCCCCATCCTTCCTCCGCCGGGTCAACGTATCCCGCGCGTTCACCGCATGTACCGGAAATGGAAACCCGCTCGACCCCGTGCGGGGCCGAGCGGGTCGTCGTGATTCGCCGAAGCGCTCAGCGCCGCAGTTCGTGGCTGAGCGTGTCCAGCTCGTCGCCGCCGGCCATCTGCTGGGTCAGCTCGTCGAGGGTGATCTCGTCGTAGGTGCAGTCCAGCTTCTGCCGCCCGCGGTTCAACAGCACGAAGTGGTCGCCCACCATGTGTGCGTGATGCGGGTTGTGGGTGATGAACACGACGCCGAAGCCCTGGTCACGTGCCGCCGAGATGTAGCGGAGCACGGTCCCGGACTGTTTGACGCCCAGCGCGGCGGTCGGCTCGTCGAGGATCAGCACGCGGGCGCCGAAGTAGATCGCGCGGGAGATCGCCACGCACTGGCGTTGACCGCCGGAGAGCGAGCCGATCGGCGCATCCACGTCGGGCAGGTCGATGCCCATCTTGAACAGCTCTTCCTTGGTGGTCGCCCGCATCGCCTGGATGTCCAGCGACTTGAACGGCCCCTTACGCAGTTCCTGGCCGAGGAAGAAGTTGCGCCACACCGGCATCAGACCCACGACCGCGAGGTCCTGGTAGACCGTGGCGATACCGGTCTCGAGGGCGTGCTTGGGCGATTCGAGCATCGTCTCATCGCCGTCGATGAGCAGCTCACCCTCGGTCTGCTGATGCAGACCGGCCATGATCTTGATGAGGGTGGATTTGCCGGCGCCGTTGTCGCCGAGCACGCAGGTCACCTCACCGGCGTTCACCCGCAGGCTGATGTCCTTGAGCGCGATGATGGCGCCGTAGGACTTGCCGACGTTGCGGAGCTCGATCAGGGGTACCTTGCCGCCGCTGGATTCCGATTCGGGTCTGGTCTCGATTGCTGAACTCATTGTCTGCTCACCTCTTCGCCGCGTAGTTGCGGAAGCTGTTGTTGGCGATCACCGCGAAGAGCAGCATCGCGCCCATGAAGAACTTGAACCAGTCGGGATTCCAGCCGGCGTAGACGATGCCCTGGTTCACCATGCCGAAGATGAAGGCACCGATGGCCGCACCGACGGCGGTTCCGTATCCGCCGGTGAGCAGACACCCACCGACCACTGCGGCGATGATGTAGAAGAACTCGTTGCCCACACCCTGACCGGACTGCACGGTGTCGAATGCGAACAGCAGGTGCATACCGACGAACCAGGCGCAGAAGCCGACGAACATGAACATGCCGATCTTCACCTTGGTCACCGGCACACCGACGGCGCGCGCCGACTCCTGGCCGCCGCCGACCGCGAAGATCCAGTTGCCGATGCGGGTCCGCATCAACACCCAGGTCGCCACGAGTGTGAAGAGAATCCACCACACGACGGTGATGCGCACCGACACACCGAGCACGTTGAACGACGAGGCGAACACCTTCTGCGCGGAGTCGAAGCCCTGCATGTCCGAGATGGACGGGGTCGCGACCTGGCCGGTCACCAGTTTGGTGACCGCGAGGTTGATACCGGTCAACATCAGGAACGTCGACAGCGTGATGAGGAACGACGGGATCTTCGTCTTCATCACCAGGTACCCGTTGAAGAAGCCGACGGCCAGGGCGAGCACCAGCGCGAGCACCGCACCGAGCCACACGTTGAGATGCAGGTTGTAGGCCAGCATCGAGGCGGCCAGCGACGAGAACGTCACGGCCACACCGGTCGAGAGGTCGAACTCGCCGCCGATCATCAGGACGGCGACGCCGCAGGCCATGATGCCGATCGTCGAGCTGGCATAGAGGATGGTGGCCAACGCCTCCGGGGTGCGGAACGGCGCCGCGACGATGCAGAAGAAGATGAAGATCGCGATGGCGCCGACCAGGGCGCCGATCTCCGGCCGGACCAGCAAGCGCTGCAACGGCTTCTGCCGCTTCACCCGCTCATCGGTGACGACCTTGTGCGTGGACAGGTCGAGATCTGTTTGTGTACTCATGATGGGTTCCTTCCGCCGGTCAGCGGGTGCCGCTCTTGGCGTACTCGGCGACTGCGTCGATGTTGGACTCGTCGATGAAGGCGGGACCGGTCAGGACGGCCTGGCCACCGCCGATGGTGTTGCCATTGGTCATGTAGAGCCACAGCGAGTCGATTGCCAGGTAGCCCTGCAGGTACGGCTGCTGGTCGATGGCCCACTTCACGTCACCGTTCTGGATCAGCGGGACCAGGGCGGCGTTGGTGTCGAAGGTGACGATCTCGGCGTTCGAACCGGCGTTGCCCTTGGACTGCACCGCGGTCTGTGCGATCGGTGCGCCGAGCGTGACCACGGTGTCGATGGACGGATCCTGCTGCAGCTTCGCGGTCATGGTCGCCTCGACGGACGGCATGTCCTTGCTGTTGACGTTGAGGATCTCGAATCCACCACCGGTGAAGCCCTGCTTGACACCGGCACACCGGGACTCGAGGGCGATCTGGCCCTGCTCCTGGATGACGCAGAGGACCTTCTTGCGACCGTCCTTGGTGAGACGCTCGCCCGCGGTCTTGCCGGCGAGGGTCTCGTCCTGGCCGAAGTACTGCTGGACGCCCATCTGCTTCCAGTTGTCGTAGCCGGAGTTGAAGGCCACGACCGGGATGCCGGCGTCGATCGCCTTCTTGACGGCCGGCGCCATCGCGTCGGGCTTGGCCAGCGTCAGCGCGATGCCGTCGACCTTGCTGTCGATGGCGGTCTGCACCAAGTTGGCCTGGTTCGGCGCCTCGGGGTCCGACGAGTACTGCAGCTTGATGTTGTCCTTCTTCGCGGCCATCTCCGCGCCCTTGCGGATCAGATCCCAGAACGAGTCCCCGGGGACCTCGTGGGTGATCATCGCGACGGTCTTGGTCGGCGTCCCGGCGTTGCCTGCGCCACCGTCGCCGCTGCCGTTGTCCTCTGGCGCGCCGCCGGTGCTGGAACACGCCGCCACCATCAACACCGCCGATGACATGACGGCGGCGATCCCGACGAGCCGCCGTGTGCGCGTGGCCCGGCGACGCTCTGTGGAATGCATCGTTGTCTCTTCCCTTCGATCTGACTCCAGAGTGTCCAACGGGCCACTCTCCTGTGAAGATGTAATACCCGTCACATACGCGCTGTCAAGACTTTGTTAAGACATTCGGATCTAAACCGTCGAAATCCGGGGAATCAGGCGGGTCCGACCGCGCGCCGACCGGCCCCCGCGGGCAACCGAGAGGCACCGATGACGCAGACGACCATCAGTACGGCGAGGAGCACGAAGGTCGCCGAGTACGCACCCGCGGGCAGTCCGTCGAACACCGCGAGCGCCGACACGGCGACCGCCCCGAGTGCGACGCCGAACGCCGCGCCGAGCTCCTGGACGGCGGCGTGCACCGCATTGGCGTCACTGAGCTCGGCGGCGTCCACGTCGGCGAACGCCAGGGTGTTGTAGGCCGAGAATCCGATGGAGCGCAGAGCTCCCGAGATGACCAGCACGATCACGATGACCACCGCCGACGTCGCGGACCCGAGGACCGCGAGCGCGACGAACGCCGCCACCGACACGAACAGGTCCACGACGAGGACACGCCGGATTCCCCAGCGCCGCATCATCGGCGTGGTCAGCGGCTTGATGACGACGTTGCCGACGAACAGGGCGGTGACCATGGCTCCGGCAGCGACCGGCGTCCAGCCGAACTGGAGTTGGAACATCAGCGGAAGCAGGAACGGGACCGCGCTGATCGCCATGCGGTAGACGGTTCCGTACCCGATGACCGACGCGAACGAGGGCACCCGCAGCACGCCGAGATCGAGCAACGGATGGGGCGAGGAGCGCATGCGCCGCACGGCCGCGACACCGAGGACGACCGCACCGACGGTCCCCGCGATCACCACCGGCCACCGCGGCGTGCCCCCCGAGACCTCCTGTGTCGCCAGCATCGCGGCGCCCACCGCGAGAGTGGTGAGCGCGACGCCCACCAGGTCGAGCCGCCGACGACCCGCATCCGTCTCGGCGGGGCGGCACCAGATCGTCGCGGCCACGAGTCCGGCCACCCCGATGGGGATGTTGATGGCGAAGATGAGCCGCCAGTCCGCGTGCGTGACGATGAGACCGCCGATCAGCGGGGCCACCACCGGGGCGACCAGGGCGGGCCAGGTCAGATACGCGATCGCCCGGACGAGCTGGCCACGCTCGACGGTCCGCAAGACGGCCAGGCGACCCACCGGCACCATCATCGCGCCGCCCGCCGCCTGCAGCACGCGCATCGCCACCAGGGTCGAGAGATCCGGGGCGAGCGCGCATCCCGCGGAGGCGATGGTGAACACCGCGCCCGCGACGAGAAACACCCGTCGCACCCCGAACCGGTCGGCCACCCACCCCGACAGCGGGATCAGCACCGCCAGGGTGATCAGGTAGGAGGTCACCACCACTGCCGCATCGAGCGGCCGCACACCGAGGTCGGCGGCGATCGCCGGCAGGGCCGTCGCGACGATCGTCGCGTCCAGGATCTCCATGAACATCGCGCCGGCACCGAGCAGCGCCAATGCGTACGGGAAATCCGCCGCCGGCGTTGCCCGCGACGCCCGACCGAACCGTCCGGTCACCCCTGCGCGGCCGGCGAGACCCGGGTGCCCTCACGCACGGAGGTGGTCATCGCGTCGAGCACCTCGGCGCTGCGCACCGCGTCGTCGATGGTCGCGCCCGCCTGCGATTCGTCGGTGATGGATGCGCAGAACCGCGCCGCCTCGATCACCTTCAGGTCGTCGTAGCTCATCGGGTTGGCCGCACCCGGCTGGAATGCGGCGTAGTCACCCGCCCCCGGACCGACGAACCGGGTCGCGACGGGCAGATCCTGATATGCCTGACCGGCGCCGACCTCGAGTTCACCCATCCGGCGATAGTCCCATCGCACAACGCCTGCGGTGCCGTGGATCTCGAATCCGTACGAGTTCTGCGCGCCGACCGAGACACGACTGGCCTCCAGGACGCAACGCGCGCCCGACGCCAGACGCATCTGCGCGGACACGTAGTCCTCGTTCTCCACCGGTCCGCGCTCGCCGCCCGACGCCAGCTGATGACCCGACGTGGCACCCGTCGGCTTCGGTCGATCGGCGACGAAGATCGCGGTGTCCGCCACCACGGAGTCGATGTCGCCGAGCAGGAACCAGACCAGGTCCGCGCCGTGCGACGCGAGGTCACCGAGGACCCCGTTGCCGCCACGGGCCCGCTGGAAGCGCCAGCTCAGCGCACCGTCGGGGTGCGCCGCATAGTCGCTGAACAGGCGGAATCGCGCGTGGGTGACCTCGCCGATCTCGCCGGCGGCGATCAGTTCGCGGGCGGCCGCGACGGCCGGCACATTGCGGTAGTTGAAGCCCACCGCGGTCCGCACACCCGCGGTGCGCGCCGCGCGCGCGACGGCCCGCGCGTCATCGGCCGACAGCCCGACCGGCTTCTCGATCCACAGATGCTTGCCCGCGGATGCGACCGCACAGCCGATCTCGCGGTGCAGGAAGTTCGGGGCGGTGACGCTCACGGCCGCGATCGTCGGGTCCTCGACCACCTGACGCCAGTCGGCGACGGTCGACGGCACCTCGAACTGCGCCGCGGCCTCGGCGGCACGGTCGGTGACCTCGTCGGCGATCACCATGAGTTTCGGCACCGGCGTCAATTGCGGGTAGTGATGGCGGACGCGTGCATATGCCTGTGCGTGCGCGCGGCCCATCCAGCCGAAGCCGATGATGCCGACGGGCAGGACGACACCGGTACCGTCGCGCCCGCCGGGTGCCGATGCGGTAGCGGTGTCCAGCGCGGTCCCATTTCCTGCTGTCATCTCTGAATTCCCTTCGCCTCGGGCCCGGGCCGGACCCTTGTGATCTCCGACACTCACTATGCCAGGTAAGAATGTCCGGACAAAGTCTTGACTTTGGGTTGTGAACTGACGCACAGTGGATGCATCGCCCCGACAACCCGAATCCCGGCGGGGCACCCACCTGTCCAAGCACGAGCAGGGAGCAGTACGTGACCTCACAGCATCCACCCCTTCTGGGCGAGACACCCGTCTTCGACGTGTTGGCCATCGGCCGCAGCGGTGTCGACATCTATCCGCAACAGATCGGAGTCGGCCTCGAGGAGGTCACCAGCTTCGGCAAGTTCCTCGGCGGCAGCGCCGCGAACGTGTCCGTGGCCGCGGCCCGCCTCGGCCACTCCAGCGCGCTGATCTCCGGAGCCGGCGACGATCCGTTCGGTCGGTTCGTGCGGAGCGAGCTCGCCCGTCTGGGCGTGGACAACCGCTTCGTCGGCATCGACGACGAGTACGCGACCCCGGTCACGTTCTGCGAGATCTTCCCGCCCGACGACTTCCCGCTGTACTTCTACCGCAAGCCGACCGCACCGGATCTGCAGATCGAGGTCACCGACATCGACACCGCCGCGGTGCACGCTGCGCGGCTGTACTGGTCGACGGTGACCGGACTCTCCGAAGAACCGTCCCGCGGGGCGCACTTCGCCGCCTGGGAGGCTCGTGGCCGCCAGTCGCTGACGGTCCTCGACCTCGACTACCGGCCGATGTTCTGGTCGACCCCGGAAGCCGCGACCGAGCAGGTCCGCAAGGCGCTGTCCCACGTCACCGTTGCCGTCGGCAACCGTGAGGAGTGCGAGATCGCGGTCGGTGAGACCGATCCCCACGCCGCCGCCGATGCGCTGCTCGACCTCGGCGTCGAACTCGCGATCGTCAAGCAGGGCCCCAAGGGAGTGCTCGGCAAGACACGCACCGAGACGGTCGAGGTGGCCCCCACCCCGGTCGACGTCGTCAACGGCCTCGGCGCCGGCGACAGCTTCGGTGGCAGCCTGTGCCACGGACTGCTCGAGGGCTGGCCGTTGGAGAAGATCCTGCGCCACGCCAACGCCGCCGGTGCGATCGTCGCCGGCCGGCTGGAATGTTCCACCGCCATGCCCACCGCCGACGAGGTCGCCGCATTCGCTGCCACCGCAGAGGAGAAGATCAATGTCTGACGTCGCGACCACCGCCGGAAATGCAGCGACCCTGATCGGACCGGGCAACCGGAACGATGGGTCATCCGGCCGCAACGGCGTCGCCGGCTCGACGTGCTCGACCTACGCCGAGGTGACCGCCGTCCGGGCCACCCACCCGCAGGCCATCGCCGAGGCATGGGCGCGACGCCGTCGGCGCGCGACGGTGTCCGGGGACGAGCGCCTGATGATCGTGGCCGCCGACCACCCGGCCCGCGGCGCGCTCTCCGTCGGCGCCAATCCGACGGCGATGAACAGCCGCTCCGACCTGCTGGACCGGCTGCGCACCGCTCTGGCGAATCCAGGTGTCGACGGCGTGTTGGCGACCTCGGACATCCTGGAGGACCTGCTGCTGCTCGGCGCGCTCGAGGACAAGGTCGTGTTCTCCTCGATGAATCGCGGCGGTCTGGCGGGCGCATCCTTCGAGCTCGACGACCGCATGACCGCGGCCACCGCGAAATGGACGATCGACGCCGGTCTCAACGGTGCGAAGATGCTCAACCGGGTCGATCTGACCGACGAGGGCACGCTGAACATGCTCACCGCGGCCGCGGCCGCCATCGACGAACTGGCCGCCGGTGGCGCCATCGCGATGCTGGAGCCGTTCCTGTCCAATCGCGTCGACGGCAAGGTCCGCAACGATCTGACCGCCGACGCCGTCATCAAGTCGATGCACATCGTCCAGGGCCTCGGCTCGACGTCGGCGTACACCTGGCTCAAGCTGCCGGTCGTCGAGGAGATGGAACGCGTCATGGACGCCACCACCCTGCCGACCCTGCTGCTCGGCGGCGACCCCCAGACCGCCCCGGACGAGACGTTCGCGAGTTGGGAACGCGCACTGCAGATCCCGTCGGTACGCGGCCTGATCGTCGGACGCACCCTGCTGTACCCGGCCGACGATGACGTCGCCACCGCGGTCGATACCGCGGTGTCGCTGGTGAGGTGAGCTGATGAACTCCAAGTACTACATCCCGGCACGGTCGGCGACGTCGCCGCTGACGGTCGACGTCACGCCGGAATCGGCAGGGTGGACCGAGTCCTCACTGTTCGTCGTAGAACTGGGCGCCGCCGAGTCGGTGACACGCCGGTCCGGTGACGACGAGATCATCGTGGTCCCGCTGTCCGGTTCGGCGATTGTGTCCTCCGGTGACGAGTCCTTCGAATTGGCAGGACGCGCAAGTGTGTTCGACGGCCCGAGCGACTTCGCCTACGTCGGTCGCGACAGCGAGTTCACGGTGAGCAGCGCTGCCGGTGGACGTTTCGCCCTGTGCGGCGCACGTGCCGCGACAAAGCTCCCTTTCCGGTATGTGCCGGTCGCCGACGTCCCGGTGGAACTGCGCGGTGCGGGAAACTGCAGCCGTCAGGTGCACAACTTCGGCACCGCGGACGCGTTCGAGGCCGACTCGATCATCGCCTGCGAGGTCATCACCCCCGGCGGCAACTGGTCCAGCTATCCCGCGCACAAGCACGACGAGAACTCCGACGTCGAGTCCCAGCTCGAGGAGATCTACTATTTCGAGATCCAGGACAACCCGGCCGGACCCGCCGGCGCGGGCTTCGGATATCACCGGGTGTACGGCACGCCGGAGAAGCCCATCGAGGTGCTCGAAGAGGTGCGAACCGGCGACGTGGTCCTGGTGCCGCACGGCTATCACGGACCGTCGATCGCGGCGCCCGGCTACCACATGTACTACCTCAACGTGATGGCCGGACCGGGCGGGGAACGCGCATGGAAGATCTGCGACGACCCGGCGCACACCTGGTTGCGCGGCAGTTGGGAGCACCAGGACGTCGACCCCCGACTCCCGCTGCACGAGAAACCGTCCCGCTGATGGATCCCGATACGCCGGCCTCGAAACCGCTGATCGAGTAGCCCGCGGCGCCGGCCGAGGGCGTATCGAGATCACCCACCAACACCAACACCACCCCCCAACCCCACCCGACGAGAAAGAAGCAATCGTGGCACCGATCAACCAGGGACGCGCCGGCGGAGTCACCGGCGTCCGTACTCCCCACGGTGAACCGACCGTCCGACTGACCGTTTCGCAGGCGACGGTGCGATTCCTCGCCAACCAGTACGTGGAGCGCGACGGCGAGCGGACCAAGTTCTTCGCCGGCTGTTTCGGCATCTTCGGTCACGGCAACGTCGCCGGTCTCGGTCAGGCGTTGCTGCAGAACGAGATCGACGACGTCGACGCCGGCCGCGAACTGTCTCTGAAGTACGTCCTCGGCCGCAACGAGCAGGCGATGGTCCACTCCGCGGTCGGCTACGCCCGGATGAAGGATCGTCTGCAGGCCTGGGCGGTCACCGCCTCGGTCGGTCCCGGCTCGACCAACATGCTCACCGGCGCAGCGCTGGCCACCATCAACCGCCTGCCGGTGCTGCTGCTGGCCGCCGACACCTTCGCGACCCGGTCCACCTCCCCGGTGCTGCAGGAACTCGAGCTCCCGTCGTCGGGCGACGTCACCGTCAACGACGCGTTCAAACCCGTCTCGCGCTACTTCGACCGTGTCTGGCGACCCGAACAGCTGCCGGGCGCACTGCTCGGCGCGATGCGCGTGCTCACCGACCCCGTGGAAACCGGCGCGGTGACCCTCGCCATCCCGCAGGACGTCCAGGCCGAGGCCTTCGACTGGCCGGAATCACTGTTCGCCGAACGGACCTGGCACGTCGCCCGGCCACTGCCGGAACGTCACGTGATCGCCGAGGCCGCCGAGATCATCCGGTCCGCCAAGCGCCCCCTCATCGTCGCCGGCGGCGGCGTCATCTACAGCGGCGCCACCGAATCGCTCGCGAAGTTCTGCTCTCGCACCGGAATCCCGGTTGGTCAGAGCCAGGCGGGTAAGGGGTCACTGCCCTACGACCATCCGCAGTCGGTCGGCGCCATCGGCTCCACCGGCACCACCGCGGCCAACGCGCTGGCGGCGGAGGCGGACGTGGTGATCGGTATCGGCACCCGCTACAGCGACTTCACCACCGCCTCCCGGACGGCCTTCACCGGCGACGGCGTTCGATTCGTGAACATCAATGTGGCATCGCTGGATTCGGTCAAGCACAGCGGGTACAGCGTGGTCGCCGACGCACGCGAATCCCTGGACGCGCTCGACGAACTGCTGGCCGACCACACCGTCGAGAACGCCTACCGCGAGCAGGTCGCGACGTTGGCGGCCGAGTGGGACGCCATCGTCGAGAAGGCCTACTCCCCGACCGCGGTCGGCACCAATATCGCCACCGGCGACGAGGCACTCACCCAGGGAGCGGTGATCGGTCTGGTCAACGAGACCTCCGACCCGCGCGACGTGGTGGTCTGTGCCGCCGGATCGATGCCCGGGGACCTGCACAAACTCTGGCGCACGCGCGATTCCAAGGGCTACCACGTCGAGTACGGCTACTCCTGCATGGGCTACGAGGTCGCCGGCGGGCTCGGCGTGAAGATGGCCTGCCCGGACCGCGACGTCTTCGTCATGGTCGGCGACGGCTCCTACCTGATGATGGCCACCGAACTGGTCACCGCTGTGCAGGAGAACCTCAAGGTGATCGTCGTCCTGGTGCAGAACCACGGCTTCGCGTCGATCGGTTCCCTGTCGGAATCGTTGGGCTCGCAACGCTTCGGCACCAACTACCGCTACCGCGGGGACAACGGACGACTCGAGGGCTCGACGCTACCGATCGACCTGGCCGCCAATGCCGCATCGCTCGGCGCCGACGTCATCCGCGCCACCACCGCGGCCGAGTTCACCGACGCCATCAAGGCGGCCAAGGCCGCCGAGCGCACCACCGTCATCCACGTCGAGACCGACCCGCTGATCGGTGCCCCGGACAGCGAATCCTGGTGGGATGTACCGGTGTCGGAGACCTCGACACTCGAATCCACGCAACAGGCATATGACGTCTACACGCAGTGGAAAGCAGTCCAACGTCCATATCTGAACCCGACCAACGGAGAGTAGAAATGCAAGACCTGCGCATCGCCGTCCTCGGCGTCGGCATGATGGGTGCCGACCACGTCGCCCGCATCACCGGGCGCACCAAGGGCGCCACCGTCACCGTGCTCAACGACTACTTCCCGGAGAAGGCCGAGGAACTGGCCGCGACGATCCCCGGCTGTCGGGTCATCAACGACCCGCTCGACGCGATCGCCGACCCCGAGGTCGACGCGGTCATCCTCGCCACCCCCGGACCCACCCACGAGAAGCAGCTGCTGGCGTGTCTGGAGAACGGCAAGCCGGTGATGTGCGAGAAGCCGCTCACCACCGATGTGGCCACCTCGTTGGAGATCGTCAAGCGTGAGGCGGAGCTGGGCCGCAAGCTGATCCAGGTCGGCTTCATGCGGCGGTTCGACCACGAGTACGAACAGCTCAAGGGCCTGATCGACGACGGTACGTTCGGCCAGGTGCTGCTGGCGCACTGCGTGCACCGCAACCCGGCCGTCCCGCCGAGCTTCGACAGCTCGATGATCGTCAAGGACTCGCTCGTCCACGAGGTCGACGTCACCCGGTACCTGTTCGACGAGGAGATCACCTCCGTCCAGATCATCGCTCCGGGTGCGAACCCCAATGCTCCAGAGGGACTGAAGGATCCGCAGATCGCGATCTTCACCACCGAGTCGGGGCGGCACGTCGATGTCGAGTGCTTCGTGACCACGGGCGTCGCCTACGAGGTGCGCACCGAACTGGTCGGCGAGCTGGGTTCGGCGTTCATCGGACTCGACCAGGGCCTGATCCGCAAGCAGCGCAACCCGGTCCAGTCCGACACCGGCGACGGGCGCAAGATCGCCGGCATCTCCAGCGGAGACATCACCCCGTCCTTCGTCGAACGTTTCGGTCAGGCCTACGACAACGAGATCCAGCGCTGGGTCAACGCGGTACAGGCCGGGACGAACGTCGACGGTCCGGGCGCATGGGACGGGTATGCCGCGGCGGCCGTGTGTGCCGCGGGCGTCAAGGCGCTGGAGTCCGGTGAACCGCAAACCGTCGAGATGGTTTCCCGCGCGTCGATTCCGGGAGCCTGAGCAGGCGGCGCACGTAGGTCTCGATACGCCACTCACTTCGTTCGCGGCTACTCGACCACCAGAAGTCAACCGCCGGTCGAGTAGGTCCAAGCAACACCCCCACCGCCGGTCGAGTAGGTCCGAGCCCACCCCCACCGCTGGTCGAGTAGGTCCGAGCCACTAGGCGAGGACCGTATCGAGACCCCGCAACAAGCCTCGAAACCCGACCAGCGCACAAACCCCAACAGGAGAACCACCATGTCCACAACCATCAGCCACTGGGTCAACAACAAGGCCTACCCCGGCACCAGCAGCAACACCGCCCCGGTCACCAACCCGGCCACCGGCGAGGTCACCGGCGAGGTGTCGCTGGCCAACATCGAAGACGCCCGCGCGGTGATCGATGCCGCCGCAGCAGCTTTCCCCGCATGGCGCGACACCAGCCTCGCCAAGCGCACCGCAGTCCTGTTCAAGTTCCGCGAACTGCTCGAGGCACGCAAGCCCGAACTCGCCGCCATCATCACCGCCGAGCACGGCAAGGTGCTCTCCGACGCCCTCGGCGAGATCAGCCGTGGCCAGGAGGTCGCCGAGTTCGCCTGCGGGATACCGCATCTGCTCAAGGGCGGATTCACTGAGAACGCCTCGACCAAGGTCGACGTCTTCTCCATCCGCCAGCCACTCGGCCCCGTCGGCATCATCAGTCCCTTCAACTTCCCCGCCATGGTGCCGATGTGGTTCTTCCCGATCGCCATCGCCGCCGGCAACACCGTGGTGCTCAAGCCGTCCGAGAAGGACCCGTCGGCCTCGCTGTGGCTGGCCGAACTGTGGAAGGAAGCCGGCCTCCCCGAGGGTGTGTTCAACGTCCTGCAGGGTGACAAGCTTGCCGTCGACGAACTGCTCACCAACAAGGCGATCAAATCGATCAGCTTCGTCGGTTCGACGCCGATCGCCCAGTACGTCTATGCCACCGGCACCGCCGCGGGCAAGCGTGTGCAGGCATTAGGCGGAGCCAAGAATCACGCCATCGTGCTGCCCGACGCCGACCTCGACCTGGCCGCCGACGCGATGGTCAACGCCGGCTTCGGCTCGGCCGGCGAGCGCTGCATGGCCATCTCGGCCTGCGTCGCGGTCGGACCGATCGCCGACGACCTCGTCGCCAAGATCACCGAGCGCGCGACCACCATCAAGACCGGCGACGGCACCAAGAACTCCGACATGGGTCCGCTGGTCACCAAGGCCCACCGCGACAAGGTCAAGTCGTACGTCGACGCAGGCGAGAAGGACGGCGCCACCATCGTTCTCGATGGCCGCACCGTCGAGGCAGATGGATCTGCCGACGGGTTCTGGCTGGGTCCGACGCTGATCGACAACGTCACGACCGACATGAGCGTCTACACCGACGAGATCTTCGGCCCGGTCCTGTCCGTCGTGCGCGTCGACACCTACGACGAAGCCCTCGAGCTCATCAACTCCAACCAGTACGGCAACGGCACCGCCATCTTCACCAATGACGGCGGCGCAGCACGACGCTTCCAGAACGAGGTCGAGGTCGGCATGGTCGGCATCAACGTGCCCATCCCGGTTCCCATGGCCTACTACAGCTTCGGCGGCTGGAAGAACTCACTGTTCGGCGACACCCACGCCCACGGCATGGAAGGCGTCAACTTCTTCACCCGCGGCAAGGCCATCACCAGCCGCTGGCTGGACCCGTCGCACGGCGGTCTGAACCTGGGCTTCCCCCAGAACGCCTGAGGCGGGGCGCCTGAGACAAGGGCGCCTGAGACAAGGGCGCCGACCACGGAAGTCGCCGTGTGGCTCGTCTACCGAGCGACACGGCGACTTCTGTTTCCCGGCATGTCAGAGCCGGACGGTGGCCCCGTCGATCGCGCTGTCGCGTGCGGCATCGAGCACCTCGAGGGTCGCGATCCCGTCGCGCGCCGGAACAGGCTGCGGCCCTTGCCGGTCCACGGCCGCCGCGAACTGCCGGTAGAACTCGTCGTAGCGGCCCTGCGCGGACGGGACGGCGACAACTCCGTCCGCGGTGTGCAGCGTGCCGAGCCGATCGGGACGCTCGTACCCCCAGTTGTCGAGGTCGTCGGCAGGTCTGCGACCCTGTTTGATCTGATCGGTCTGGACATCTGTGCCGTCGCTGACGTAAGCGCCCGCCGAACCGTAGATGCGCCATTGCCGCGCGGAGACGTGATTGATCTTGCTGGCGCTCACAGTCGAATGAACACCGTCGCGGTGGGCGATCGCGACGGTGAACCCACAGTCGGTGCGGCCCTCGGGCTGATCGATCTGATCCAGATGCGCCGTCACCGACACCGCGGGCCCGAACACCGTCAACACCTGATCCACCATGTGCGCACCCAGATCCCGCAGCAGACCGCCCGAGGGACCCGCATCGAGGCTTCCCGGCTCGTCGAGGTCGAATCGGGATTCCACCCGCCACACCTCACCCAGGCGAGGCAGTATCCGCCGGACCGTTTCCAGGTCCGTGTCCCAGCGCCGGTTGTGGAACACGCTGAGCAACACACCGGCGCCGTCCGCCGCGGCTGCGAGCTCGCGGCCGCCCGCGGCATCCGGGGCGAACGGCTTGTCGGCGACGACGTGGACACCACGACGCACCGCCTCGAGCACCAGATCCCGCCTGGTGTCCGGTGGGGTGGTGATGGTGACGGCATCGACGCCGGCGTCCAGGAGGTCGCCGAGCGAGTCGAACACCGCGACGTCGGGGAGGTCGGCCGCCACGTCGCGCCGACGGTCCGGACTGCGGGTCACCACCCCGACCAGGTCGATCTCGGGGACCGCCCGGATGTACGGGGCGTGGAACAGGCGTCCGCCCGCTCCGTAACCGACGAGGCCAAGTCGCATCACGTTCTCCCAGTTTGTAAGGACAATTACTTCTGCTCGGGTCCGCATCGCGGCCGATCATCTGGCCATCTCTCGAAATTGAGGCCAATAAACCCTTGACAGATTGTTAGGACATTATGACAGTATCGGAGTAGACCAACCGTGACCAGCATCACCGTCACGATGACTGTGTAACGCACCAACCAAGGAGTCTCCATGTCAACAGCCGAGAATTCGGGACTGGTCCGAGAACGTATCGCGCTCCCGCCCCTGGGCCACGGCTCCTTCCGCCGTCGCCTGCACGCGGTGGCGCTGATCGCGACCCTCGGCGGTCTGCTCTTCGGTTACGACACCGGCGTCATCAACGGTGCCCTGGAGCCGATGAAGGAGGATCTCGGGCTCACCGCGTTCACCGAGGGCGTGGTGACCAGTTCGCTGCTGTTCGCCGCAGCCATCGGCGCGATGATCAGCGGGCGGATCTCCGACGCCCTGGGGCGGCGCAAGACGATCATGGCGCTCGCCGTGCTCTTTCTCATCGGCACCATCACGTGTGTGTTCGCCCCGGGATTCGGTGTCATGGTCCTCGGTCGCATCATCCTCGGCCTTGCCGTCGGCGGTGCATCCACTGTGGTACCGGTGTACCTCGCCGAACTCGCGCCGTATGAGATCCGCGGCTCCCTCGCGGGCCGCAACGAGCTGATGATCGTCATCGGCCAGCTCGCCGCGTTCGTCATCAACGCCATCATCGGCAACGTCTGGGGCGATCACGACGGCGTGTGGCGCTACATGCTCGCCGTCGCCGCGTTGCCGGCGATCTGCCTCATGGTCGGCATGATGACCGTCCCCGAGTCCCCACGCTGGCTGATCTCCAAGGACCGTGTCGAAGAAGCGACCGCGGTCCTGTCCACCATCCGGTCGCAGCAACGCGCCCAGGCCGAGGTCGACATGATCACCGAGATCGCAGAGATGGAGAAGACCCGGGTCAAGGGCAGCTGGTCGTCCATCCGGGACAGTCGATGGGTACGCCGCATCCTCCTGGTCGGCATCGGACTCGGCGTCTTCCAGCAGCTCACCGGCATCAACGCGATCATGTACTACGGCCAGTCCGTGCTCAAGGACGCCGGCTTCGAATCGAAGGCCGCACTGATCGCCAACATCGCACCCGGCGTGATCGCGGTGATCGGTTCCGCGATCGCCCTCTGGCTGGCCCAGCACATGAACCGGCGCACCACCCTGCTCATCGGCTACAGCCTCACCACCCTGTTCCACTTCCTCATCGGCATCGCGTCGGTCACGTTGCCGGAGGGCAATGCCTGGCGCCCGTGGGTGCTCCTGTTCCTGATCGTGTGTTTCGTCGGCTCCATGCAGACCTTCCTCAACGTGGTCACCTGGGTGCTGCTGTCGGAGATCTTCCCGCTGCAGATCCGCGGTCTGGCGATCGGCATCTCGGTGTTCTGCCTCTGGATCGCCAACGCCTTCCTCGGCCTGTTCTTCCCGACGATCGTCGAGGCGATCGGCATCACCGGCACGTTCTTCATGTTCGGGGTGATCGGACTGTTCGCCATCGGGTTCGTCTATACCCAGGCACCCGAGACCCGCGGTCGCACACTGGAAGAAGTCGAGGACGACGTCACCACCGGTGCGATCTACACGCATCACCTCCGGGAGAAGACCGACGCCTGATCCGCCGCGGAGCACCATTGCGAACCCGTTTCCCGGATAAGCGCCCCTGAATTGCGCCCGGCGCAGAGCCGCCGTCGACAATATGTCGTCGATCCCTGTAGCCAGGGCGCATGTCGGGGGCGCTTTTCCGGAAGCCCCCGCACCGACGGCGCCCGCCCCTCGCCCGTCAGGGATGCCTCGAAGGGCGCTCGCGGACAAACACTTCGGGTGCGACGAGCCTCCCGGCAGTCGGGACCGGTCAGCGCCGGACCGGCGCCGTCGTCGCCCGCACGACGAGGCGCGGCCGTCGCACGATCCGAGGCGGAGGGCCGCCGCCGATCATCTCCAGCGCACCCGCGACCGCATCGGCCGCCAACTCCCCGGCGTCCTGTGAGACCGTGGTCAACGGCACCGGCGCGCGCGACGCAAGCCTCGCGTCGTCGTAGCCGATGACCGAGACATCTTCGGGCACACGGAGACCCGATCTTACGAGCACATCGATCACCCCGGTGGCGCACTCGTCGTTGAACGCGACGATCGCGGTCGGCGGCACCTGGCCCGTCATGAGGTCCCGGGTGGCCCTGGCCCCGTCGATCTGCGTCAGGCCGCCCGCGACGATCGTCCCCTCGGTCGGCAGGCCCCTTGCGGCCATCGCCGCCGAGAACCCGGCCCGACGGTCCACCGCACCCGGGGCGTCCCCGCCGTCGACATGCACGATGCGCCGATGACCCAGTCCCACCAGATGTTCGACGGCCAATCCGATGCCTGCGGTGTCGTCGCTGCGGACATGACCGACTCCCGGCGCGCCGCTGTCGCGGGCCACCACCACGACCGGAAGGCGTTCGGCGAGTCCGGCGAGTGCGTCGTCGGACAGACGCGAACCCAGCAGGATCACCGCCTCACAGCGCTCCCGCACCACGGTGTCGAGGGCGGCGTCCTCCGATCGACTGGGTGCGACAGCACTGATCACCACGTCGTAGTCGACCTCGCCGGCCACCCGGTAGGTCTCCTCCACCAGATCGCCGTGGAACGGCTCACGGAGTTCGAAGATCACCCCCAACAGGCGCGACGACGCCTGCCGCAACTTGCGCGCGCGCTGATCCGGGACGTAACCCATCTCGTCGGCGATCGACAGGACACGCGCGCGGGTCTCGTCACCGGCACCGGCCACTCCGCGCATGACGATCGACACCAGCGCCGTCGACACCCCGGCGGCGCGCGCGACGTCGGCGAGGGTGACCCGCCCGCCGTTCTTCCGGGCCATCGATCGCCTCCTTGACCAGATGTGACTCAGCGACCTACTCTAGCCTAGAACGTTCTACTAGAACGTTCTAGTTCCTCGAGACCTCGGAGCCCTCATGACCACCAGCACCTCTCCCACCGCGACCGCATCCAGGATCGGGGCCGTCGCGCCCGTGCGCGTCGCGACCATCGGCGCCGGCCGCATCGGCACCAGCCACACCGAGCTGATCGCCCGCCACGTGCCGGGCGCGGTCGTGGCAGCAGTCGCCGACCCGGTCGACGGTGCCGCGGATCGCCTCGCCGCGGCGGTCGGGGCGGACCTCGCGACCACCGACATCGAAGCGGTGCTCGCATCGTCCGATGTGGACGCCGTTCTGATCACCGCTCCGGCACGAAGCCACAGCGAATTGGTCTGTCGCGCAGCGGCGGCCGGCAAACATGTCTTCTGCGAGAAGCCGATGGCGGTGACTCTCGACGAGGCCGATCGGGCGATCGCCGCGGCCGCGGACGCCGGGGTGATCCTGCAGGTCGGCTTCAACCGTCGGTTCGCACCCGGGTTCGCCGCCGCCCGTAGGGCGGTCGACGACGGCCGGGTCGGCACTCCGCAGTTGCTGCGCTCCCTCACCCGGGATCCCGGTCCCTGGCAGGCAGATCCGGCGCGGGTCCCGCAATGGACGATCTTCCTGGAGACCCTGATCCACGATTTCGACACCCTGTGCTTCCTCAACCCGGGCGCCCGCCCGGTCTCGGTGCACGCATTCGCCGATGCCCTGATCCGGCCGGACGCGAAAGAATCCGGGGCGAGCGAAGCGACGGGAAATGTGTCCGGGGCGAGCGAAGCGACGGGAAATGTGTCCGGGGCGAGCGAAGCGACGGGAAATGTGTCCGGTCACCTCGACACCGCGATCGTCACCATCACGTTCGACAACGGCGCCATGGCCACCGCCGAGGCGAACTTCTCCGCCCTATACGGATACGACGTCCGCGGCGAGGTCTTCGGTTCGGCCGGCATGGCCACCACGGGCAGTGGCCGCACCACAGACATGACGTTCTACGGCGCGGCCGGTGTGGAGATCGAGACCGCTCGGCGCGACACGATCCTCCTGCACGAGGCCTACGTCGGTGAGCTGACGGCGTTCGTCGAGGCCGTGCGTGGCGCGTCGTCGGCCGTGGTCGGCGGCGCCGACGCTCGCACCGCATTGCAGATCGCGTTGGCGGCCATCCGCAGCGTCGAGACCGGTACCACCGTACGTATCGACGAGGTCGGCTGATGGGCGCCGCGCCGTATCGGCTGGCTGCCAGCGCCGAGATGCTCTATGTCGAACGGCCTTTCGTGGATCGGGTGCGCGCGATTCACGATCGTGGCCTGCTGGTGGAGATCTGGGACTGGACCACCAAGGACATCGACGCTCTCGTGGCCACCGGAGCCGAGATCGTCTCGATGACGGGATATGTGACCGGTAACCTCACCGACCCCGGCGGAATCTCCGCGTTCCTCGACTCCGCCGAGGAGTCGGTCAAGGTCGCCGCGCGGCTGAATTGTCCGAGCCTCAACGTGCACGGCACCGGGCTCGGGCCGGAAGGGCTGCCGGTCGTACCGGTCGAGGTGGTGACACCCGAGATGTGGCTGACCGCAGCGGACACCCTGCGCCGGCTCGCCGAGATCGGTGAACACCACGATCGGGTCTTCACGCTGGAGAACCTCAACCTCGCGGTGGATCATCCAGGGACCCCCTTCGCCACCGCCGCCGACACGATGGCACTCGTGCGGGCCGTCGACTCCCCGTACCTCCGGATGAATCTCGACCTGTATCACGCACAGATCGGCGAGGGTAACCTCATCGAACTGTGCCGCGCCGCACTACCTTTCGTCGGCGAGATCCAGGTCGCCGACGTCCCGGGCCGATGCGAACCGGGTACCGGGGAGATCAACTACCCGGCGATCGCGGCAGCGCTGAGGGAGATCGGCTACACCGGGGTCGTCGGGCTGGAGGGCTGGGCGCGCACCGACCCGGACGCCGCCCTCGACGCGTTCACGAGAGCGTTCGCCTGACGCGCACGGGCCGGGCCAGCTCGAGCACCATGTCGAGCACGGCCCGGGCTGCGCGCGACGGCGTCCGCGTCGATGAGTGCGCGATAGCGATGTCCCACATCAGCGGCTTGTCGGTGCACGGCACGATGCTCGCCCCGGGCTGCATGTGTGCCACCCCGAGCGGCACCAGTGTCACGCCGAAACCCTTGGCCGCCAGACTCATCCCGAAGAACTGATCGGCCACCTCGATCACCGTCCGACGGTTCGGGATGTCGCGATCGACCACCGCACGCGTGCCCCACCCCGGCGGATAGTCGATCATCCGCTCGTCGACGAGATCGGTCGTCGCGAACGAACCCGCCACGGCCAGGCGATGATCCGGGGCGCAGACCAGCACCAGCGGTTCCTGCGCCAACCGGTGCAGGGCGAGACCGGGGAGATCATCCGGATAGGCCCCCAGGAAGGCCAGATCCAGCGTCCCCGCACGCACACCGACGATGTTGCCGGATGTGCCGCGAGGATTCTGCCGCATCGCGATCGTGATGCCCGGATGTCGGCGATGGACCTCCGCGAACGCCTCGGCCAGATCGATCGACACGACGTTCACCAACGCACCCACCGCGACCTCGCCACGGATGTCGCCGCGAACGCCGTCGACCGCGTCGAAGATGTCGGCGCGGGCGCGCAGCGCCGCGCGGGCCGGACCGACGATGGCACGGCCCGTGTCGGTCAGCACCAGCACGGTGGGCGTGCGCTCGAAGACGCGCTCCCCCAGTTCACGCTCCAGCTTGGCGACACCCGTCGACACCGCCGACTGCACGACGTTGAGTGCGCGCGCTGCCGCGGTGAACGTGCCCTGGTCGCAGCAGGCGAGGAAATACTCCAGGTGGCGCAGTTCCACACCGACTCCCATCTCGATAGGTGATGTCTGTATCGAAATCTATCGCTTTTCTTGAAGGCATTGCGCCGGGAAGATGGATTCATGGCAACGTTGACCGATCCCGCCCGCGCGCAGGCCCATCTCAGTCGCTTCGTGGTCTTCCTCTTCGCGGTGACCGCAGGATCGTCGGCCGGTTGTCTCTACTACCTGCAGCCGTTGCTGCACGAGATCAGCATGGACTTCTCGATCTCGACCGCGACGGCCGGTCTGCTGATCGCCGTCACTCAGATCGGCTATCTCCTGGGCCTCGCGCTGGTCGTCCCGCTGGGCGACTTCGTCAATCGCCGCCGTCTCGTCACCGGCCTACTGCTGGTGTCGTGCCTTGCGCTGGTGGCCGCCGGGCTGATGCCGGCCTACGGTGGCCTGCTGACGATGGTGTTCGCGGTCGGGGTGTCGGCGTCGGCGGCGCAGATCGTGGTGCCGTGGGCCGCCGCCATCGCGGCGCCGGACGAGCGCGGCGCCGTGGTCGGCAACGTGATGAGCGGACTGCTGATCGGAATCCTGTTGTCCCGCGTGGTGAGTGGCCTGGTCGCCGAGGTCGGCGGTTGGCGGGCGATCCTGTTCGTCGCCGCGGGCCTGCAGGTGCTGATGGCCGCGGCGGTGTGGTTCCGCGCGCCCGTCGCCCGCCCTGCGGCGGCAGGTTCGGGACAGAGTTATCCGCAGGTCCTGCGGTCGATCCTCACCCTGGTCGGGACCCACGATGTGCTGCGACACCGGATGTTCCTCGGTGGACTCAGCATGGCGGCCTTCAGCTGCATGTGGACGGCGATCGCATTCCTGCTCGCCGGGGCGGGCGACTCGCACTACTCGTACTCCGAGGCGGAGATCGGCCTCTTCGGTCTCGCCGGAGTGGCCGGCGCGCTCGTCGCACCCGTGGTCGGCAAACTCGCCGACCGGGGCTACCTGCGTCACACGCAGTACGGGGTGTGGGGCGCACAGATCGTCGGTTGGCTGTTGCTCTGGGCCGGTGGCAACGAGGTCGTGATGTTAGTGATCGCGTTGCTGGTCTTCGACTTCGGCGTCCAGGGCGTCCAACTGGCCAACCAAACCGGGGTCTACTCGCTGGACGAGCAGGCACGGTCGCGGCTGACCACCGCGTACATGGTCGCCTACTTCGCCGGCGGGGTCATCGGATCGTCGGTCGGCGGATGGGCGTATCAGAGCGGCGGGTGGGGGCTGGTCTGCGAGATCGGGATCGGTTCGGCGATAGTGGGATTCGCCGCGTGGGCGTTGTTCTCCTGGACCGAGCGCGAGCATCCGGTTCAGGGTCGGGCGGCGCATGCGGAGCTGCGCGCGATGGTGCGGGGCGCAGGGATCACTTCCGCGACAACTTCTTCCGACGCAGTTCGGCGATCGCCGTCTTGAGGCCGCGCGTCCGGGGCATGCCGGCGAACCGACGCTCCGACGCGGTCTCGGGGGCGTCGTCGGCGGTGTCGCGCAGGAACTTGTCCGGCAGCGCGAGCTTGTTGATGGTCCGCAGGGTCTGCATGTACTGCACGAACAAGGAACCCGTCGTATAGGGCAGGTCGTACTTGTCGCAGAGTTCGCGGATCCGCACGGACATCTCGGCGTACCGGTTGCTCGGCAGATCCGGGTAGAGGTGATGCTCGATCTGGTAGCAGAGATTGCCGCTCAGGAACGCCATGGCCGGGCCGGCATCGAAGTTCGCGGTGCCGAGCATCTGCCGCAGATACCATTGCCCCGGCGTCTCGTCGGTGAGCGAGTCGACGGTGAATTTCTCTGCGCCATCAGGGAAATGGCCGCAGAAGATGACCAGGTAGGCCCACAGGTTGCGGATCAGGTTCGCGCTCAGGTTGGCGGTCAGGGTGTGCACGAAGTTCGGACCGGTCATGGCCGGGAACAGCACGTAGTCCTTGCCGACCTGCTTGCCGATCTTGCGAAGGAACACCTTGATCTGCGGTACGGCGACGTCTTTCGGCTTCGTACCGTTGAGGACCTCTTTGAGTTCGAGGTCGTGCAGCCCGATCCCCCACTCGAACGTGGCCGCCAGGACCACGTTGAAGAACGGCTGGAGCAGGCGCCGCGGCTCCCACTCCTCGTCGCGGGTGACCCGCAGGATCTTGTAACCGACGTCGTGATCCATCCCGACGACATTGGTGTACTTGTGATGGATGTAATTGTGGGAGTGCTTCCAATGCGGCGACGCGCAGACCATGTCCCACTCCCACGTGGTGGAGTGGACCTCGGGATCGTTCATCCAATCCCACTGCCCGTGCATCACATTGTGGCCGAGCTCCATGTTCTCGATGATCTTCGAGAGCGCGAGCGCACCGGTGCCGAGCAACCACAGTGATCGTTTGTGGCTGCCGATGAGCGCCAGCCGCCCGGCCACCTCGAGAGCACGGTGCGCGTAGATGGTGCGGCGCAGGTAGCGGACATCGCGCACGCCTCTGTCGGCTTCGACCTCACGTCGAAGCGCGTCCAGTTCTGCACCCAATGCCTCGACGTCCGCATCGGTGAGATGGGCGTAGGCGTTGATATCGGTTATCGCCATCGCGCTCCATTATGCCCGCAGGCCGCACCCGCGGCCCACGGGCGTCGGTCCCCCGACCGCACCCGATCAGGCCGCTCGGCGCTGCTGTGCGGGTGAGGCTGCCGGGGCGATGCGGCGACCGCGGCCACGACGCAGCGCACGCATGGCCGATCGCAGGCCTCGACGTCGGCCGGTGGCGGGGTCGACGACCGACTGCAGCCGCATCCCCTCGGGCACGTCGCCCTTGAAGCGGCGCTCCGACGCGGTTTCCGGCGCGTCGTCGGCGGTGGCCTTCAGATACTTGTCCGGCAGCGAGAGCTTGGCGATGGTGCGCCACGACTTCGCGTACTGCAGCGGGAACGAGCCCGTGGTGTACGGGAGGTCGTACTTCTCGCAGAGCGCCTGCACACGGATGGCGATCTCGGCCAGTCGGTTGCTGGGCAGGTCCGGGAAGATGTGGTGCTCGATCTGATACGACAGGTTTCCGCTCATGAACCCGAGCACGGGTCCGCAGCGGAAGTTGGCGCTGCCCAGCATCTGTCGCAGATACCATTCGCCCTGCGTCTCGCTGTCGACGTCCTGCTTGGTGAACTTCTCCGCACCGTCGGGGAAATGACCGCAGAAGATGACCGCGTTGGTCCAGATGTTGCGGATCACGTTGCCGGTGAGGTTGGCGGTGACGGCCTTGCCGAACGCACGTCCCACGCCGACCTTGCGGCCGGTCGCGCCGGCCACCAGGGCCGGGTACACCACGTAGTCCTTGGCGACCTGCTTGCCGACCTTCTTGCCGACATCGGCCAGGTCACGACGGAACTGCTCTTTCGCCTCTGGCGTCCGACGCTTCTTGGCCAGCTCGAGATGCTGTGCGGCGACACCGTATTCGAAGGCGACCGCGAGCAGCGTGTTGTAGGCGAGGTTGCCGAGATAGAACGGCTGCCACCGCTGATCGCGGGTCACCCGCAGCAGGCCGTAGCCCACATCGTCGTCCATGCCGAGGACATTGGTATACTTGTGATGGATGTAGTTGTGGGTGTGCTTCCAGTGCGCGGAGGGATCGGTGTTGTCCCACTCCCAGCTCGTCGAGTGCACCTCGGGATCGTTCATCCAATCCCACTGCCCGTGCATCACGTTGTGGCCGAGTTCCATGTTCTCGACGATCTTGGCGATACCCAGGGCACCGGCACCGGCCCACCACATGGACCGCTTCGACGACCCGAAGATCAGGGCCCGCCCGGCGAGTTCCATGCCGCGCTGGAAGCGGATCGTGTTCCGGATGTAGCGTGCGTCGCGCTCACCGCGATCGGCCTCGATGTCGGCACGGATCGCGTCGAGCTCGGCGCCGAGCGCCTCCACGTCGGCAGCGGAGAGATGTGCGTATTCGGGGATGTCGGTGATCGCCATGCGCCCTCCCGGGATTCTTCTCGGAGATGGTGGTCGGTAGGGCCGCCGGGGATCACCCGGCCGGACCTACCATTCCGTAACTTACGCAAGCGTAGGTTGCCGGACCGCGATGTGTCCACCCTTTGCCATGAGGTCGGGTACGAATGTGAGCCAGCACACTCCGTGGCCTGTCCGGATCGACGAGACCGATCGGACGAGCAGGTCGGGCGTCGCGCTCAGGCGTCCTCGCGCAGCAACTGGTAGCCGACGAGGTCCTCGAGCACACCGTCGGATCGCGCCGCGAGCGGCTGCGTGCCGAACCATCGCAAGCCCGCCGATTCGGCGAGCGCCTTGCTGCCCTTGTTGCTGTCTGCGGCGAACAGTGTCAGACGACGGAGACCGAGGACGTCGAACGCGTGCCGGACCGCGGCGGGAAACGTCTCCCCCAGCACACCGCTCCCGCGCGCGTCCGGATGCGTGTAGAAACCCGCTTCCGCACCCGTCACCTCGTCGATGCCGAGCAAGGTGATGTCACCGAGATAGAGATCGTCGTCGAGACCTGCGACGGCCCAGGTGCAGGTGTCACCGCGAGCCGCCGTCCACCACTTGCGGATCCGTTCGCCGGACGCCTCGGCGAGGGTCAGCGGTGACGGACGCTCGAACAGGTATCTGCGCGACACCGGATCGTCGAGGGTTTCCCGAATGCGTTCGTCGTCGGTGGCCAGGAGCGGCCGGAGGCGGAACCGTTCGGTCTCGAATGTGGTGGCGTGCCATGTGGTCCGGGGCGTCCGCGGGTCGCCGGCCCGGATCGAACCGACCCACGCCTCGTGGGTCTCTCCGCGCAGTTCCACACCGTCCGGGATCGCGGCGTCGAGCCGGAAACCGCAGGCGTGTGCGACGCGCAGCGAGTCAATGTTGCCGGCACGCGACGTCCACCGCACGACCTGTTTGCCGCCTTCACCGAACGCGTGGTCCAGCGCGAGCGCGACGGCACGCGTCATGACACCCCAACCGCGGGCATCGGGATGGAGATCGAAACTCAGGTGGGTGAGCACGCCCTCGCCGGTGATGTCGACGGTGCCGACGAAGCGACCGGCGAACTCCACCGCCCACACCATCCGGGTGCCGTCGACCCAGCAGCGAGGGGCGTAGTCGAAGGCGAATCGCTCGGCGGCGGACCGTCCGTACGGTGCGGGGATCGGGGTCCACCGCAGCATCTCCTGATCGGCGGCCAGTTCGACCATCCGATCGAGATCTTCCCGGATGTGGGGGCGTAGGGTGACCGCTCCGTCGGCGAGGACGGGGGCGTCATGGGACTCGACGGCTTCGGCTCGCACACGGCCAGCCTAGTGCCTCGATGCCCGCGACGAGCGGCTCGCGACAATCCGATCAGACGTCGAGGGTGCAGTCTCCGGCCGCGGCGCTGATGCAGGTCTGGATGCGTTCACCCTCGACGTGCTCGGTCCCCGACCGCAGGTCCCGTACACAGCCTTTGTCCAGCATCACCACGCAGCTCTGGCAGATGCCCATCCGGCAGCCGAACGGCATGATGACGCCGGCGGACTCCCCCGCCTCGAGCAGCGTTGTCGCCCCGTCGATCTCGGCGGTCCGACCGGACCGGCCGAAGGTCACGGTGCCACCCTCGGCGCCGACCGCACCGCGTTCGAGCGCGAATCGCTCGATGTGCAGATGGTCGTTCACCCCGGCGGCGTCGAACGCCGCATGCAGCCCGTCGAGGAATCCGGCCGGCCCACAGGCCCAGGTCTCGCGTTCGCGCCAGTCCGGTACGAGTTCGGCCAGCTTGTCGGGGGTCACCTTGCCGTCCGAGCGGGTGTGCTGGATGTGCAGATCGATCACCCCGTCGTCGGCCATCGCGGCCAGCTCGTCACCGAACAGCAGGTCGGCCGGCGTCGGGGTGGAGTGCACGAGCCGGATGTCGGTGTGCTGGCCCCGGTGCCGGATCATCCGCAGCATCGACATGATCGGGGTGATTCCGCTCCCCGCGGTCGCGAACAGGACCTTCGCCGGCAGCGGCTCGGGGAGGACGAACTCACCCTGGGGTGCGGCCAAGCGCACCACGGTGCCCGGCTGCAGTCCGTTCACCAGGTGCGAGGACAGGAAACCCTCGGGCATCGCCTTGACCGTGATCGCGATGGTCTTGTCGTGGGCGTCGTCGAGCGCGGTCGTTCGGGTCGTCGCACCCGACATCGCCGCCGCGGGGATCGCAGCGACCGGCACCGACGTCAGCGAGTACGACCGCCACGTCCACCGACCCTCGACCAGGATGCCGATGCCGACGTACTGTCCCGGCGTGTAGTCGAGGGAGAACCCCCAGCCGGGCCGGATGCGGATGGTCGCCGAATCCTCGGTCTCCGGCGTGACGGAGACGACCTTGCCGCGCAGTTCGCGCGCCGACCACAACGGGTTGGCGAGATGCAGATAGTCGTCGGGCAGCAGCGGAGTGGTGATCCGCGCAAAGGCGGCGCGGGCCCAGTGCGCACCGCGACTACGGGCCGCGATATCGGCCACCGGTTCCTCGAAACGTTCGAGCCAACCCATGTGCGCCACCACCTCACTCGCATGGCCCGTGGACCACGCATCGACAACCTACGCTTCCGTAGGTTACGCGACGGGGTGCGCGGCGCAACCGCGCGTCAGAGCAGTTCGAGCAGGAACGGCAACTCCTGGGTGGCGAACCACGCGAGATCGTGGTCCTCGACGTCACCGACGGCGAGTTCGGCGTCCTGGTCGCCGAGATCGGCGGCGTCGATCACCACCACGGCGGTACGCACGCTGTCCTCGGCCTCCGCACCGTCCACGTGCACGGACGCGATCGCCGACAGCGGCACCGGGCCACGGATCTTGACCACCGCGTCATCGAGCTCCGGGTGCAACGTGACATCGGCGACATCGGCCGCGACGACGGCGCGTCGCGGCGGGAGCTTCGGCGTGTCACCGGGCTTGGTGACCTCCGCGTCGGCGGCGAGGTCGGCATCCGCGTCGGCGTCGGCGGGCTCGGGGGCCTCCCCCGCCATCAACCGCAGCGATGCCCGCGCCGCCTCCCGGATGGCGACCTCGGCGAGTTCCTCGTCGTCGCCGGACAGGAACGATTCCCGCAACGCCGGCGTCAGCGCGAAACCGGTCCCCCCGATCGCACGGAACTCGCCTGTCTCGGTGAGCTCCATCAGCATGGCCAACGTCGCCGGCAGATACACCCTCATCGCACCCGTTCCCTCACCTGTGATTCCCGCACCCTCGATACAACCGTGATCTGTGGCCAACCTTATCGCCGCGCGGGAGACCCCCGGGTCGCGAGCTCACTTGGTGGCCAGCAGTTCCTCGTACGACTCGGTGACGTAGTCGGTCATCGCCGGGAGGTCGCTGATCACCCCGCGGTCGGCGAGGAAGGCGAATTGCAGGGTGTTGTGATAGTCGGTGATGGTGATCGCGAGCGCACGCTGGGCCATCAAGGTAGGGATCGCGAACATCTCCGCGACCGGGCATCCCGCCACATAACGACCGGCCACCGGCGACGTTCCCATCGCGACCGGCACGTTGTAGTTGCGGCGGTTGAGGCTGCGGAACGCGCGCGAACTGAGTTCGGGGAACGGCACCACCCCGAGCTCCGGGAGCAGCGGCTGCGGACCCATCGACAGGCGCCGTGACGACTGCGCGTGCCGATTGGCCAGACCCGCGACCTGAGCCAACCGCACCGCCGGATTATCCTCTCCCACAGGAAGATCCGTGACAAAGCTGGGCTTGCCGACGGTGATCCAGCGTCCGTCGGCGTCGACCCGCCGCTCGATAGCGGGATCGCGGGCCGACAAGGGCAGCACCACACGCACGGTGTCGCCGGACTGCACCGACTCGTCGAACGAGAGCATCCAGCGCCGCATGACCCCGGAGATGATCGCGAGCTCGACGTCGTTCACGGTGCAGTCGTATCGATCGGCGATCTTGGCGCACCCGCGGCGCGGCACGGACGCCACCGCGAAGATCCTCGTCGACGTCGTCGAGCTGTTGAGCCTGCTCGACGGCGCCGAGTCGGTGATCTGCTGGACGATGCCGCCGACCCGGCGCAGCGCGACTTCCGCGGTCGTCCGCAGATCCGCGATCACCGAGTTCCCGTGTACCAACGAATCCACCAGATCGCCGGGCCGCGAGAGCGCCTCGGCCAGCGCGCCGATTGCGAGATTGGTGCTGCCGGGCGGAGACCCCGGCATCCACAGATCCTCGGGCAGCGGCTCGACGGCACGCACCTCGTCGCAGATGACCTCGCTGATCTCGAGCGTCCAGTCACCACCGACCATGCACCGGTGGGTCTTGGTGAGGATGGCCAGCTTGCCGTCGGGCAGACCCTCGATCAGGTACATCTCCCACAGCGGTCGGGTCCGGTCCAGCGGTCGCGACATCACCCGGGCGATCAGGTCCTGGAGTTGCGCGGTCTCGCCCGGACGCGGGAGACCGGAGCGTCGGATGTGGAAGTTGATGTCGAAATCGGGGTCGTCCACCCAGACCGGACGGGCGAGTCCGAGCGTCACCTCCCGCACCACCTGGCGATATCGCGGGACGAGTTGCAGACGATTCTCGACCAGCGCGACGAGGCGCGGGTAGTCCAGGGTCACAGGTGTGGCACCCGAGGTGGTACCCGACGAACCCTGTGCCGTCCCGGGATCGACCGCCGACGTCGCCTTCTTGGATCGGGAAGCACGTGCGGCAGCGCGCTTTTCCAGGTCATGTGGATCGAGGATGAGCAGTGCACCCAGATGCGTCGTGGAACCGGACTCGTCGAGGAAGTAATACATCGCATCGCGCGGGGAGAGTCGGTTCACCACACCGATGATCCTAGTGTCATGACGCCGGCCGCCCCGCCGATCCACCGGTCCGCTGTAACCGGGTGCAACCGGGTGCAACCGTTGACCACGCCCTCCCGCGACGGTGAAGTCAGGACAGCGGTACACCCATCAGCGGTACACCCATCAGCGACGAGGGAGATCATCATGCGGGCAGCACGCTACTACGACCGGGGCGACATCAGGATCGAAGAGATCACCGAACCCGAGGTGGGCCCCGGCATGGTGGGGATCGACGTCGCCTGGTGCGGGATCTGCGGTACGGACCTGCATGAATACGCCGAGGGACCGATCTTCATCCCGCCGGCCGGTCATCCCCAACCCATCAGCAAGGAGAGTGCGCCGGTCACCATCGGACACGAGATGTCCGGGGTCGTGTACGCGGTGGGCCCCGACGTCGACGACGTGTCGGTCGGCGATCATGTCGTCGTGGAGCCGTACATCCTGTACGACGATGTCGACACCGGACCGGCCAGCCACGACTATCACCTGTCGGCGGACATGAATTTCATCGGGCTCGGCGGCTGCGGCGGCGGGCTCGCGGAGAAGATCTCGGTGAAGCGTCGCTGGGTGCACCCGATCTCGTCGAGCATCCCACTCGATCAGGCCGCCCTCATCGAACCGCTGTCGGTCGGCTACCACGCCGTCGAACGCAGCGGCGCACAAGCGGGCGCGGTCGCCCTGATCACCGGCGCCGGCCCGATCGGTCTGCTCACCGCCGCGGTCTGCAAGGCGCGCGGCATCACGACGATCATCAGCGAACCGAGTTCGATGCGACGTCAGAAGGCCCTCGACGCCGGGGTCGGCGACCACATCGTCGACCCCACCAGCGAGGACGTCGTCGCCAGGGTCAAGGAGCTGACCGTCGACGGCCGCGGCGCCGACGTCGGGTTCGAGTGCACCTCCGTGCAGCCGGCCCTCGACACCCTCTTCGACGCCCTGAAGCCCACCGGTGTGCTCGTCGTCGTGTCGATCTGGAGCCACCCGGGATCGGTCGAGATGCAGAAGCTGGTGCTCAAGGAGATCGACATGCGCGGCACCATCGCCTACGTCAACGATCATCCCGCAGCGATCGCGCTGGTCGAGGAGGGCAAGGTCGACCTCGCGCCGTTCATCACCGGGAGGATCGGCCTCGACAACCTGATCGACGAGGGATATGAGACCCTGATCCACCGCAACGAGACAGCGGTCAAGATCCTGGTGTCGCCCTCCGGGGCCGGTGTGTGAAGTACCGCCACACACTCAGACGAGCGTGAAAGCGACCAGCTGCCAACGGTATTCGACCATTCGTGACAGGCCGACCCGGGACTGACCTCTCGGTGACCGCACCCGGCACGGCATCTGCTCGATCCGCGCCGCGAACGCCCGCACCCGCTCGCCTCGTCGATAGCTGCCGAAGATCTCTGCAGCCCCCGGCCCGCACATCTGGATGTGCACCCGACGCAGGGTGGCCGCATTGTCGTGCACCGACGATGCGCCGCCCCGTGTCGATCCCTGGCGCGTCGATCCCTGGCGCGTCGATCCACGGCGCGACGAGTCGTGCATGCGCACCAGCGTCGCCACCTGCTCGAGCAGGTGGGCGGGCGCATGGGCCTCGAGTTGGTTCAGGCCGCGACGGCGGTCGATGATCTCGAGCAGCAGGGTCAGCGTGCCTATGGAGAACCGCCGCGCCTCGGTGGTCGCGACGGCCAGGGCGCGGGGCGAGGCGCCTCGGGCGACGGTGACCGGCGACCCGGCCGCTCGCGGCGCGTCAGACGAGACGACGGCGGGCGGACCCGGCGCCATTGGCCCGGGCGTATCCGTGGGTCGGCCCGGTGGCTCGTAGGGCGGGGCCGGCCGGATCAGGACTCGAGGCGTCTCCATGAGTATCGGACGCAGCGGGGTCGTCGTCGGTTCCACATCCGACCGAAATACTTTTGCAGGCCTTTGCCTGACGTTCCGCCCATCCCCGCTGCGCCGCTGTTCAGGGATCGAGCGTCGACGTGCGCGGCCTCAGCGGCGGCGCTTCTTCGCCTTCGGCGGCTTGGCGCGGCCGCCCTTCGCGGTGTCCCGGGCAGCAGCGCGACGTTCCCGCCGGCTCGCCGACACCAGTGCCGGATCGTCGAGCTCCTCCTCCGCCGAGTGGACCTCGGTTCCGCCGCCCTCGGCCGGACCGGAGTACGTCATCGGGACGTCGGACTGCTCGACCCCGACCGCACGCAGTGCCGCCGGCACCTCCTGCTGGTCGGTGACCGGTGCGGCGGCAGGCGTGCCACCATTCCCGGACCCGGCAAGCGCCGCCGCGGGGACCGACGCCGGGGCAGCGGCCGCCGGCGCCGGCTCGGTCTGGACCTGCACGTTGTACAGGAACTGGAGTGTCTCCTCCTTGAGGCCCTCGAGCATGCCGGTGAACATGTCGTAACCCTCGCGCTGGTACTCGACCACCGGGTCGCGCTGCGCCATCGAGCGCAGGTGAATGCCTTCGCGCAGGTAGTCCATCTCGTAGAGGTGGTCCTGCCACTTGCGGTCGAGCACCGTGAGCAGGATGGTGCGTTCGAGCTGGCGCATGGCGTCCTCGCCGGCGATCTCCTCGATCTCGGCCTCGCGAGCCTCGTACGCCTGGTGCGCGTCGGCGACGAGGGTCTCCTTGAGTTCGTCGGCGCTGATGTCGTCGCGCTCACCGAACTCGTTCTCGCCGACGACCTTCTTCGGGTCGAGTGTGACCGGGTAGAGGGTGCGGATCGCGTTCCACAACTCGTCGAGATCCCAGTCCTCGGCGTAGCCCTCTGCCGTTGCGCCCTCCACGTAGGCGCCGACTACGTCGTCGATCATGGTCTGCACTTCGGCGCGATGGTCCTCGCCCTCGAGGATGGTGCGGCGCTCGCCGTAGATGACCTTGCGCTGCTCGTTCATCACCTCGTCGTACTTGAGGACGTTCTTGCGGACCTCGAAGTTCTGCTGCTCGACCTGTGTCTGCGCGCTCCGGATGGCCTTGGTGACCATCTTCGCCTCGATCGGCACGTCGTCGGGCAGATTGACCCGGTTCATGATGGATTCGAGTGCGGCACCGTTGAATCGACGCATCAGCTCGTCACCCAGCGAGAGGTAGAACCGCGATTCACCCGGGTCCCCCTGGCGTCCGGAACGACCACGCAGCTGGTTGTCGATGCGGCGCGATTCGTGACGCTCGGTGCCGAGCACGTACAGACCACCGGCCTCCTTGACCGCCTCGGCCTCCTCGGCCGCAGCGGTACGGGCCACCTCGATGGCCTCGGGCCATGCCGCCTCGTACTCGTCGGGGGTGTTGACCGGATCGAGCCCTGCCTTGCGCAGGCGGGTGTCGGCGATGATGTCGGGGTTGCCGCCGAGCACGACGTCGGTACCGCGGCCGGCCATGTTGGTGGCGACGGTGACCGCACCGGTCCGACCGGCCTCCGCGATGATCTGCGCCTCCTGCTCGTGGAACTTCGCGTTCAGCACGTTGTGCGGGATGCCGCGACGCTCGAGCTGGCGGGACAGGTATTCCGATCGCTCGACGCTGGTGGTACCGATCAGCACCGGCTGGCCCTTCTCGTGCCGCTCGGTGATGTCGTCGACGACGGCGTCGAACTTGGCCTCTTCGGTCTTGTAGATCAGGTCGGTCTGATCCTTGCGGACCATCGGCTTGTTGGTCGGGATGGGCAGCACACCGAGCTTGTAGATCTGGTCGAACTCGGCGGCCTCGGTCTCGGCGGTACCCGTCATGCCGGCGAGCTTGTCGTACATGCGGAAGTAGTTCTGCAGTGTGATCGTGGCCAGGGTCTGGTTCTCGGCCTTGATCTCGACGTGTTCCTTGGCCTCTATGGCCTGGTGCAGGCCCTCGTTGAAGCGGCGGCCGTCCAGAACGCGACCGGTGAACTCGTCGACGATCAGCACGTCACCGTTGCGGACGATGTAGTCCTTGTCCCGGTGGAACAGTTCCTTGACCTTGATCGAGTTGTTCAGGTAGCTGACCAGCGGCGAGTTCGCGGCCTCATACAGGTTGTCGATGCCGAGCTGGTCCTCGACGAACTCGACACCGGCCTCGTGCACGCCGATCGTCTTCTTCTTGATGTCGACCTCGTAGTGCACGTCCTTCTCGAGCAGCGGCGCGATACGAGCGAACTCGACGTACCACTTGCTCGATCCCTCGGCCGGGCCGGAGATGATCAGCGGGGTGCGGGCCTCGTCGACGAGAATCGAGTCGACCTCGTCCACGATGGCGTAGTTGTGGCCGCGCTGAACCAGGTCGGCCAGGGTGTGCGCCATGTTGTCGCGCAGGTAGTCGAAGCCGAACTCGTTGTTGGTGCCGTAGGTGATGTCGGCGGAGTAGGCCTCGCGGCGCTGGTCGGAGTTCATCCCGGTGAGGATCACCGCGGTGTCGAGCCCCAGGAACCGGTGGACGCGACCCATCCACTCGGAGTCACGCTTGGCGAGATAGTCGTTGACGGTGACCACGTGCACACCGTCTCCGGACAGCGCGTTCAGGTAGGCCGGCAACACGCAGGTCAGGGTCTTGCCCTCTCCGGTCTTCATCTCGGCGATGTTGCCGTAGTGCAGCGCGGCGCCGCCCATGATCTGAACGTGGAAGTGCTTCTGCTCGAGGACGCGCCAGGCCGCTTCGCGGGCCACCGCGAAGGCCTCCGGCAGCAGTTCGTCGAGCGACGCACCGTCGGCGATGCGCTCCTTGAATTCGTCGGTCTTCGCGCGCAGTTCGGCGTCGGTCAGCGCCTCGACCTCGTCCGAGAGGCCCTCGACATGCGAGGCGATCGCATCCAGACGCTTGACCATCCGGCCTTCACCGACGCGCAGCAGCTTGTTCAGCACCGTTGATCGAGTCCCTCACTCATGTCGACAACACACGAAATCCGGCCTGTCACTCGGTACAGGCCGGATCCCATGGTACTCACGGCTGGCTGAGCGCAACCTGATCGGTGTCAGGCCAGGCGGATCAACCCATAGTCGAAGGCGTGCCGCCGGTAGACCACGGACGGTTTGTCCGACTCCTTGTCGTGGAACAGGAAGAAGTCGTGGCCGACCAGTTCCATCTCGTAGAGGGCGTCGTCGACCGACATCGGGACCGCATCGTGTTCCTTGATCCGGACGACCTGACCGGGCTCGTGATCGTCGACGCCGTCGTCGTACGCCTTCTCGGTCGAGTTGTTCACCGCGCCCGGGTCCGGTTGCGCATTCAACTGATCGGCACGCAGCAGCGGTGCCCCGATCTCGGTGGCCTCGGCGACCGAGATCGGGCGGCGGTTGCCGTAGGAGACCCGCCGACGGTCCTTCACCCGGCGCAGACGCGACTCGAGCTTGTCGAGGGCTGCCTCGAGCGCGGCGTAGAAGTTCTCACCGCACGCCTGGGCACGCGCCTTGGGGCCCTTGCCGATCGCGGTGATCTCGACCTGTTGACACACCTTGGACTGCCTGCGATTGCGTTCGTGATTCAGCTCGACGTCGAATCGGAAGATGGAGGGATCGAACCGCTCCAGTCTGGCGAGCTTGTCGCCGACATAGATGCGGTAATGCTCGGGGATCTCGACGTTGCGGCCGCTGATACCGACCTTGGCAGTGGGTTCGGCGGGCTCGTCGTCGTCGACGGTGCCGGCCGGGCGGACAAAGGCGAAACTGGGGTCGAACGCCGGATCATCGGCCGGCGAGGACTGCTCGTCCGCGGTATCTCGGGTCGTCTCGGCAGGACGCGGCTCACCGACCTTCGATTCGCGGTGGCCTTTTCGATGGATGACTGTTGACATACAACTTCCTCCTTCAGATGGTCCCGGGCCGACCACGCCAAGGTGCCTCGGACATCCGATCTGCCCCACCGGTACGGGCGGCATGGTGCCGCTGTGGGAAACGTCGCTGTCGGCGGAGGGTCCGCTCTCGTGAATGCCGTCGGGGGCTGCCGCTGCGCCCCGATGGGAGAACCTGGCATTGTCTTTTCAGCGACGCGTCAGATCCGTTGTCGCGCTGACGCCTTCGTTGTCGGTCAGGAATCGTGGCCATGCCAGCCGACGGCTGGCACTCACGGGCAGGGGCCTCACCTCCTCGCGAAAAGCGGCGGCTACCTGTTGTGCCTACGACGGTAGCCCGAAGTTTGCCCACTGGCCACGTTTCGGCCCAACGTGAGGCGTGTCCCGGCACAGGTCGGGACTCAGGTCCCGGTGGGGCCGGGTCATCGGGCCCGCGTTCTCGTCCGGCGCGCGGGCGTGTCGCCGGGTCGGTTGTCCACAGGTGGCCCGTTCTCCACAGAGCGGCCCGATCGCCGTGGTGGGACGACGCGGCGACCCGGCGGCGTGGCACGCTCGGCAGATGGCCGCGCGCCGACGAATCGGCGTGGCCGCCCACGTGTCCGAGATCCTGCGATCCGGGTCGGACCTCGTCCTGCCCACGGTGTGCGGCGGTTGCGGGGCCGTCGGGGTGCCGTGGTGTCCCGACTGCGCCACCACCCTCGCCGACGTCCCGATACGGCTGGACCCCCGGGTGGAGATCGGCGTCGACGCGTGGGCGCTCGGCCGCTACCGGGGCGCCTACCGCGACTCGCTGATCGCGCTCAAGGAGCACGGTCGGCGAGATCTCCGCGCGCCGCTGGGGCGCGCACTGGCCGGTGCGCTGTGCACGCTGGCAGGGTGGGGTGAACTCCCCGACCGCGACCTCCTGACCCTCGTCCCTGCCCCCACCCGCCGAGCGTCGGCCCGACGTCGTGGCGGCGATCCGGTCGCCGCGATCGCCCGGGTGGCCGCGGCGGATCTCGGTCCGCGCGTGCGGGTCCCCGACCTGCTGGTGACCTCGACCTGGGCGCGGGACTCCGCCGGCCTCGACGCCCGACACCGGGTACGCAACCTCGCCGGCGCCATCCGCGTCCGTCGCACGCGTTCGCTGCGCCACGACCCCGGTGCCGTGGTGCTGATCGATGATGTCCTGACCACCGGGGCCACCGCGGCCGAGTCGGCCCGGGTGCTCGCGTCCGTGGGCATCACCGTGCACGCCGTGGTGGTGGTCGCGGGCGCCTGAGCGCACCCGGATCGCCGACGTCAGGGCAGGACGGGGACCGCGTTCGGGGACATCGCCGGTTCGACCTCGGTCCAGTACTGGTCGGGCTGGCCGTTGGCACTGCCCAGCCGCAGGACGCCGCGGGTGTCGCCGACGTAGACGGTAGACTGGTCGGCCACCACGGCCCGCACCGGCGGCGACAGGTTCCCGCTCAGCAGACCCACCGCCGGGGTGCCGTTGATGGCCAACTGCACGACCGGCGATTCGACCGCATCGCGGGCGATCATCAATGTCGTCGGTGACGCCCAGTCCAGCGACACCGCGCGGTTGCCGATGTTGTATGCCGCGATCCGCGGGCTGGTCAGCGACACCGCACCCTCGGCATTGGTCGAGATCACCGCGAACACGACCTGCCCACCGACGATCAGAGCCGCCCGCACCCCGTCGGGACAGACCTGGAGTTCGGTGATCGCGCCACGTGCGACGGTCGCGATCGAGGAGGCGTCGACGCTGGTCAGCCGATCACTGGCACCACTCTCGTGGCGCACCCACTGAACGGGTCGGCCGTCGAGAACCGCCCACACCGTGTTCGCGTCCTGCCCGAACGACGGCCTGGTGATCGAGTTCCCGGACACCGCCACCCCCGGCTCGGCGCCGTAGGGCCCGATCGCGAGGTCGAGTCTCGGAGTCGGATTCGATCGTGCGAGTACCGCAGCGGTCCGTTGGCCGTCCGACGAGATCGTCGCCGAACGCACCGCAGTGCTCGTGCCCAGGGGGCCGCCGACCGGGACGGTGCCCGAGTCGGTGACCTTGAGGAGCGCCCCGGACCGGATGATGTTGAGCCCGACGTCGGTCGCCGGTACGGCGGTCGGGTCGAACGAGCGGACATCCGCGGTCTGCCATCCGGACGCACGCTCCGGGATCAACGGCCCACCGTCGGCGTTGATGATGTACGGACCACCGATGTCGGCGCCGTCGAGGGTCCAGATGATCTGCGCCGCGAGCGCCGTGCGGTCACGCACCGAACTCGATCCGATGCCGGTGAGCTCGATCCGCACGCCACCGCCGGACAGCGACGACACCGGGCCGCGCAGCGCCGCGCCGTTGGGGAAACCGCTGTCCACCGATCCGTCGAGATCGGCGGCCTGCCCGGCGATCAGATGGTTGATCAGCACCGTCGGCTCGGTGTCCTTGCCGGCGTAGAGCCAGCGCGGGTCGGCCACCAGGCGCTGCAGGTTGCGGTCGGTGAAGTAGAGGGTGACCGCCCGATACGCCGCGTCGAACTGGTTGCGGTCGATCATGGTCCCGTTGGGCAGCGGGCCGTCGATGCGCCACTGGTCACCCACCCGGGTGAGCGCCAGGGTCGTCTCCACCCGCCCGGTCGCCGGCAGCAACTGACCGTCCGATTTCAGCGTCCCGACGTTGTCCCCGATCAGCCGCAGCCGAACCGCGTCCTCGCTGCGCTGGTCGACGAAGACGTTGATCTCGTCGACGACGAGCATGTCGCCACGATCGTCCCACTGCTCCGAGGAGGCAGTCGTCAGGAAGTTGCGCGCCGCGCCGTGACCGGCGTCGGGGTCCGCCGTCGCCTTGAGGAACGCACGGACGAGCGCCTCGGGGTCCATGTCACGTTGCGGGACCGGCACGGCGTTCGTGGGACCCTGGCGCGCGAACGCCGTGATGGGCTGCGGCGACGAGTTGTTCGGGATCGAGCCGCATGCAGCCAGCAGGCAGGCCAGCACCAGCGCGATCGGCACCGCCCACCGGGAGCGGTGCCACGGTCGTCGACGGCCGATGGTCCTGTCAGGCGGTGACACCGCCACCTCCCCCGGGATTGCTCTCCGCCGTCCGCGCCGTGGGATCGCCCTGACCCGCGTCGGGTTCGGACTTCAGCGCGGGGCTCTTCTGAGTGCTGGTCCGAGCGCCGGATGACGTGCGCGCGATGCCACCGACCGGCTTGAGCGGAAGCGGCGAGCCGAGCACCTTGTGACCCCGCACCAGTGGGAGCGTCAGCCGGAAGCACGCACCCTTGCCCGGCTCACCCCACGCCTCGAGACGCCCCTGGTGCAACCGGGCGTCCTCGATGCTGATCGCGAGCCCCAGCCCGGTGCCGCCCGAGCGCCGGAACCGGGACGGATCCGACCGCCAGAACCGGTTGAACACGAGTTTCTCTTCACCGGGCCGCAGACCGATACCGTTGTCCCGCACGGTGATCGCGACCGCATCGCCGTCCGACCGCATGGTCAGGACGACCGGGTTGCGCTCGCCGTGGTCGATCGCGTTGGCCAGCAGATTGCGCAGGATCCGCTCCACGCGACGCGGATCGATCTCGGCGATCACCGGTTCGGTCGGCAGGTCGAGGACCAGTTCGGTGCCGGTCTCCTCGGCGAGATGACCGACGGTGGCGAGGGCACCGTCGATCGGGATCGCCATGTCCATCCGTTCGGCGGCCAGTTCGGCCATGCCGGCGTCGTGACGGGAGATCTCGAGCAGTTCGTTGAGCAGCGTCTCGAACCGGTCGAGTTCCTTGTCCAGGAGCTCGACGGACCGTTTGCGCACCGGGTCGAGGTCGTCGCGACCCTCGTAGAGCACGTCGCTGGCCATCCGGACGGTGGTCAGCGGCGTCCGGAGTTCGTGACTGACATCCGAGGTGAACTGCCGTTGCAGTCCGCCGAACTCCTCGAGATGGGTGATCTGTTTGGACAGGCTCTCGGCCATGTCGTTGAACGACATGGCCAGCCGCGCCATGTCGTCCTCGCCGCGCACCGGCATCCGCTCCTTGAGCCTGCCGTCGGCGAACCGCACCGCGATGCGCGACGCGGATCGCACCGGCAACACCACCTGCCTCGACACCAGCCAGGCGATGGCGGCCAGCAGGCCGAGCAGGACCACACCGCCGGTCAGCAACGTGCCCCGGACGAGATCGACCGTGTTCTGTTCGCTCGTCAACGGGAACACGAGATACAACTCGAGACCGGGCACCGCCGAGTTCGTCGGGGTCCCGACGATGAGGGCGGGCTCGCTGCCGCCGGACGCGTTGGGGATCGACGAATACTGGTACGCGACCTGGCCGCCCTGCACCATGTCGCGCAGATTGTCCGGGATCTCCGTGGACGGACCGACCCCGCTGTCGCTGCCGTTCTCCTCGGTGCCGGGTACCAGCAGGACGGTGTCGAAGGTGCCGACGGTCCCCGAGTTCTCGCTGGTGTCGACGTCCCGATCGGTCAGCAGCGACCGGGTCTGGCGCAGCCGGTTCTGCACGGACATGTTGCCGTCACTGCTGGTCAGGTCGCGCTCGACCGCGACGCGGGCGCGTTCCACCTCCTCGGTGGCGGCCGCCAGCTTGACGTCGAGCAGACGGTCGGTGATCTGGCTGATCAGAACGAACACCAGGATCAGGATCACGACAAAAGACAGCACCAACGTCGACACCACCACGCGAAGCTGCAGCGATCGACGCCAGATCTTCCCGAAGGCTCGACCGATACTGCTCACGGCGCGGGTGATGCGCCCGAAGGTGCTGTTGACGCGGCGGCGGGGTCGACCGATCACGGCGGGCCGGCCTTGTAGCCGACCCCCCTCACCGTCAGCACGACCTCGGGATTCTCCGGGTCGGTCTCGACCTTCGCTCGTAGACGCTGGACATGCACATTGACGAGTCTAGTGTCCGCCGGATGGCGGTATCCCCACACCTGTTCGAGCAGGACGTCGCGGGTGAAGACCTGTCGCGGTTTGCGCGCCAGGGCGACCAGGAGGTCGAACTCGAGCGGGGTCAGCGAGATGGGCACACCGTCGCGGGTCACCTTGTGCGCGGGGACGTCGATCTCCACCGGCCCGATGGACAGCAGCTCGGCCGGCTCCTCGTCGGTGCGCCGCAGACGCGCACGCACACGCGCGACGAGTTCCTTCGGCTTGAACGGCTTCACCATGTAGTCGTCGGCACCGGATTCCAGACCGAGGACCACGTCGACGGTGTCGGACTTGGCGGTGAGCATCACGATCGGGACACCCGAATCGGCCCGCAGCACCCGACACACATCGATGCCGTTCATCCCGGGAAGCATGAGGTCGAGGAGGACGAGGTCCGGACGGACCTCGCGGACGGCGGTCAGCGCCTGGGTCCCGTCACCCACCACGAAAGGTTCGAAACCTTCACCCCGCAGCACGATCGTCAGCATCTCGGCGAGCGCGGCGTCGTCATCGACGACAAGGATGCGAGGCTTCATGCGTTCAATGGTGACACCATCGTGACCCAACCGCGGCCATGACGCGCCGAGTTCCGTCGCGACGCACCTCGATGGGGTGGCCGGAACAGTTCCGCGGCGGCCGTTACCATCGCCCCCGTGGGCCAACTCATAGCGGTCGAAGGACTCGACGGCGCCGGCAAGAACACCTTGGTGACCGCTCTCGTGGACCGCTGGCGCAGCGACGGTCTGCGCGTGTGGACACTCACCTTCCCCCGCTACGGCGCATCCGTCACCGCGGACCTGGCCGCGGAGGCCCTGCACGGCCGGCACGGGGATCTGCGTGACAGCGTGTACGCGATGGCGTTGATGTTCGCACTCGACCGGGCCGATGCCGCTGCCGAGATCCGCGCCGCCGTCGCCGATCACGACATCGTGCTGCTCGACCGCTATGTCGCGTCGAACGCCGCCTACAACGCGGCGAGGCTCGGCCAGGACAGCGACGGAGAGGTCGTCGAGTGGGTTCGGCACCTCGAGTTCGACCGCTTCGGCCTCCCCGCACCCGACCACCATGTACTCCTGGGGGTACCGCCGCGGGTCGCGATGGACCGAGCGGCACATCGCGCGGCCACCGACGCGTCGCGGCCGCAGGATCTCTACGAGCGCGACAGTGACCTCCAGCTCCGCGTTGATGGCGTGTATCGCCAACTGGCCCAGTCGAATTGGATGTCGCCCTGGCTCTCCACCGCAGACGGTGACGTCGCCGACCTGGCGGCTCGTCTGTCGCGCGAATGACGATCCGTGCCGAACACCGGCGAGTTCGATAGCCTGAAATTCACCCACCGCGGGAAGGACGCCGCATGACCTACCAGCCACCGCCGGGCGGCGGCGCATCGTCGTTTCCGCCGGGTCCGCCGGGCGGACGTCCCGGAGGTCCTGGTGGGCCGTTCCCGGCCGGTCCGCACGCACCACGTCATGGGCAGCCCGATCCCCGGCGGCAGGGGCCGGGCGGGTCGGGCGGGTATCCGCCGCCCCAGCAGCCAGCACCCCAGCAGTCACCTCAGCAGCAGTCACCTCGGCAACCGTCGACGCCGCCACCCATGCCCCCTCCGGGCCGTCCCGGGTACACGGCGGGTCCGATGGCCCCGCCGCCGTATCAACCGTTCGGACCGATGCCCGGCGGTTATCCCCCGCCGTTCCCACCGCCGCCGCCACCGCGCCGCAACGGCGGCGTGATCGCGGCGATCGTCGCCGGGGTGCTCGCCGTGGTCGCGGTCTCCGCGTTGGTCGTCACAGTCGCCGTACGCAGCTCCGGGTCCGACGACGGTGACGTCGCGGTCACGACGTCGAGCACCGCATCGTCCACGACGTCGTCGCCCGACGGAGAGTCGGCCGCGAGTCAGGCCGAGGTCAGTGCCATCCGGTCGGCGATGCAGAACTTCGTCGACGCGGTGAACTCGCGCAGCGTCGCGCGCATCCAGGCATCGGTGTGCACGCCGGTGCGCTCGCAGGTGACCAAACCCCTCGACATCACCGGCAATGTCGTCCTCGAGGAACTGTCCGAGGTCACGGTGACCGGCGATTCGGCCGAGTCGACGGTCAGCACGCACCTCGAGGTAGGCAATCAGCGGTCGACGACCAAGCAGAACCCCGAGAGCTTCGCCCGCGAGAACGGCACCTGGTTCGTCTGCCCAGGCGCCGAACCCGACATCGGGACATAGCGACTCCCCCCGCCCGGCCACCCGTTCTCGCGCCGGGAAAAGCCCGATACGCCGGCAGCACCCGCCTTCCGTGAGGAAGTCGGGTGCTGCCGGGATGTGGGTGGGTCAGTAGCGGTAGTGCTCAGGCTTGAACGGACCGTCGACGTCGACGTTGATGTACTCGGCCTGCTCCTTGGTGAGCTTGGTGAGAGTGCCGCCGAGTGCCTCGACGTGGATCTTCGCCACCTTCTCGTCCAGGTGCTTGGGCAGGCGGTAGACCTCGTTGTCGTACTCGTCGTTCTTGGTCCACAGTTCGATCTGCGCGATCACCTGGTTGGAGAAGCTGTTGCTCATCACGAACGACGGGTGACCTGTGGCGTTGCCCAGGTTCAGCAGTCGGCCCTCGGACAGCACGATGATCGAGTTTCCGGAGTCGAAGATCCACTGGTCGACCTGCGGCTTGATGGTGATCCGCTTGGCGCCGGAGTTCTCGAGTCCGGCCATGTCGATCTCGTTGTCGAAGTGGCCGATGTTGCCGAGAATGGCCTGGTTCTTCATCTGACGCATGTGCGCCAGCGTGATGATCCCCAGGTTGCCGGTCGAGGTGATGACGATGTCGGCGTTGCCGATGGCCTCCTCGACCGTCACGACGTCGAATCCGTCCATCAGCGCCTGCAGCGCGTTGATCGGATCGATCTCGGTGACCTGCACGCGTGCGCCCTGGCCGGCCAGCGACTCGGCGCAGCCCTTGCCCACGTCCCCGTAGCCGCAGATGAGGACCTTCTTGCCGCCGATCAGCACGTCGGTGCCGCGGTTGATGCCGTCGATCAGCGAGTGGCGGGTGCCGTACTTGTTGTCGAACTTGGACTTGGTGACCGAGTCGTTGACGTTGATCGCCGGGAACGTCAGTTCACCCGCGGCGGCGAACTGGTACAGGCGCAGCACACCGGTGGTGGTCTCCTCGGTCACACCCTGGACCGAGTCGGCGATCGTCGTCCACTTCGACTTGTCCGACTCGAAGCCGGCGCGCAGCAGTTCGAGGAAGACCTTGTACTCGGCGGAGTGGTCGTCGTCGGCCGGCGGGACCACGCCCGCCTTCTCGAACTCGGCGCCGCGCAGCACCAGCATGGTGGCGTCGCCGCCGTCGTCGAGAATCATGTTCGCCGGCTCGTTCGGCCAGGTCAGCATCTGCTCGGCGGCCCACCAGTACTCCTCGAGGGTCTCGCCCTTCCACGCGAAGACCGGGACACCCTTCGGCTCGTCCGGGGTGCCGTGGGGGCCGACGACGATCGCGGCCGCCGCGTGGTCCTGGGTGGAGAAGATGTTGCACGAGGCCCAGCGGACCTCCGCGCCGAGCGCGACCAGCGTCTCGATCAGCACCGCGGTCTGCACCGTCATGTGCAGCGAGCCCGAGACGCGAGCACCCTTGAGTGGCAGCACATCTGCATATTCGCGCCGCAGGGACATCAGGCCCGGCATCTCGTGCTCGGCCAACTCGATCTCCTTGCGGCCGAAGTCCGCGAGGGACAGGTCGGCCACCTTGAAGTCGATCCCGTTGCGGCTGTCGGCGTGCGGAGCCTGCGCAGTCGTCATCTGTTCCCCTTGTCGTTCGCTGTCGGGCACTGCTCGTGCAGTGCGGAAGGCGTTCGACTCAGGCTATCGGACCCCGTCGACCGGGCTGGAACCCGTCGGGGGCCGACCACTGGAGCGCCGGCCCGGGCCGGCCGGGATCCGGGCTACTGACGCTCTGGTGATCCGACCGGGTCGGCGACCTCGCCACGCTCACGTTTGCCGACCATCGAGTGGCGCTGGCTGTAGAGGAAGTAGATCGCCACACCGATCACCATCCAGACGATGAACCGAATCCAGGTGAGCGCCGACAGATTCAGCATCAGCCAGAGGCAGGCGAGGATGGCGAGAACCGGGATCACGGGTCCACCCGGCACGGTGAAGCCGCGCTCGAGATCGGGTCGGGTGCGCCGCAACACGACGACACCGGCGGCCACGACGATGAACGCGAACAGCGTGCCGACGTTCACCATCTCTTCGAGTTTGTCGATCGGGAAGAAGCCGGCGACGATCGCGACGACCACGCCGATCAGGATCGTCAGTCGGGCGGGCGTGCCGAACCGCGTGCTCGTCTTGGACAACGACCGCGGCAGCAGGCCGTCGCGGCACATCGCGAACAGCACCCGCGACTGCCCGAGCATCAGCACCATCACCACTGTCGTCAGACCGGCCAGAGCACCGATCGCGATGATCTTCTCGGCCCAGGTCACGCCGTTCAACGCGAATGCGTCCGCCAGGTTCTTGGCGTCGCCGTCGGGGCCCGTCGCGAGCTGCTTGTAGCTGACCATGCCGGTCACGACGATGGTGACGAGAACGTAGAGGACGGTCACGATGGCCAGCGAGCCGAGGATGCCGCGCGGGACGTCCTTGCGCGGATTCCGGGTCTCCTCGGCGGTGGTCGCGACGACGTCGAAGCCGATGAACGCGAAGAACACGATCGACGCAGCCGCCAGGACGCCGTACCAACCGTAGGCGCTGTCGCCGCCGCCGGTCATCAGGGAGAAGAGCGTCGAATCGACCGACTTCTCCGTCCCCGCACCGGTTTCGGCCGGCGGGACGAACGGCGCGTAGTTCTCGCTCTTGACGTAGAAGAAGCCGACAATGATCACCATCAGCACCACGGCGACCTTGATCGCGGTGATGACCGCGGACACCTGCGACGAGAGTCGCGTGCCCAGCACCAGCAGGGTGGTGACCACGGCGATGATCGCCATCGCTCCCCAGTCGACCGCGAGGCCACCGATGTCGACCGTGCCGCCGGCGAATCCGAAGACACTGCCGAGGTAACTCGACCACCCCTTGGCGACGACCGCCGCACCGACGGCGAACTCGAGGATGAGATCCCAGCCGAGAATCCAGGCGAGGAACTCGCCGAAGGTCGCGTAGCCGAACGTGTACGCCGATCCTGCGACGGGGACCGTCGAGGCGAACTCCGCGTAGCAGAGGGCGGCGAGCGCGCACGCGATCGCGGCCATCACGAACGACAGTGAGATGGCCGGGCCTGCCTTGTTGCCCGCGGTGGACGCCGTGATGGTGAAGATGCCCGCGCCGATCACGACCGACACACCGAAGACGATCAGGTTCCAGGCGGACAGGTTCTTGCGGAGACTGTGTTCGGGTTCGTCCGTATCTGCCATCGACTGCTCGATGGATTTGATGCGGGTGAGCGGATTGGACATCCGTGGGCCTCCCGGTTTCCGAGCCGGGGTCAGGATCGCTGGCCGACTCGATCGTCGCGAACGTCTGGTGAAGCGATTGCCAACGCTAGCCGACCGTCACCCGACGCGCGTGCCGATTGATCGTTCGCGTGTCGGCCGCGGCGCACGCGGTGGCTCAGTCCGTGGTCGCGCGGTTTGATGTCGGGCCCCGGAAAGACGACCCGGCCCGTCCCGCGCCCGACCGATTCATCCCGGCCTCCCGGCGCAGGACTCCACTGCGTGGGACTGCACTGGGCGGGACTCCACTGGGCAGGACTCCACTGGGCGGGACTCAACTGGGGCCGAGTGCGATCAGCACAGACGACGAGAGCCCACCGCGGGGAAGATCGGGGTGGGCTCTCGTGATGGCGATCAGGCGTGGAAGGTGGCCCCGACCGACTTGTCGGTGTGCGCCATCCGCTCCGAGGCATTCGAGACGCCCCGGCCCAGGCCGCCGAGCTGCATGCGGGCTTCCTCGTACAGCTTGTCCCAGTGCGCCTGCGCGACGCGGTAGCCTTCGGCGCCTTCCGGGGACGTCCAGTTGCCGCTGAGCTTGGTGACCTCACTCTTCAGCTGATCGGACAGTTCACCCAGTGCACCGAAGTGGCGGTTCAGGTCGCCGGAAAGGGTGTCGAGACCGGCGAAGTCGTACTTGATGGGTTCGGACATGAGAGCTCCTCGGGTTGATCGAAGGGGGTGTGTGCGGGCGGGATTCAGATGGTGAGATGTCCGCCGGTGCTGGCGGCGATCGTCTGCGCGAGATCTTCGTCGTGCTCGGCGTATCCCTTGAACCCGGTGGTCAACTTGCCCTCGATCTCGTCGAGAGCGGCCTGCAGCTTGGCGGCCGTGGCGCTCCAGTCGGTCTGCGTGGAGTTGTAGGACTTCGCGGCCGAACCGCCCCACGATCCCATCCCGCTGTCCGCCGAACTCTGGACCTGCCGGAGAATGCCGCGCATCGTCTCAACGATCCCGCTGATCGACTGCGACGATGCCTGCGCGGCAACCACATCGAGATTCAATCCCGAGTTTGCACCTGTCATGCTTGTTTCCTCCTGTGTAACGGCACCGCACGGCGATGCTCGGGTGGTATCCGCGGACAGTGGCCCACGCGCGACGCTCCCGGCGTCGACGACAGAGATACCCTGACATTTCCCCCGCCCGGTTCACGGCATCCACCGCCCCTCGGGCAGGGTCTCGATCAGCAGGCCGACGGCCTGTCCGATGCGGTGACCGCTACCCGGGGAGAGGGTGGTCCACACCCGTCCGTCCGGAGACTTGCTGGGACTGGCGACGATCCGACCCCGATCGGTGTCGAAGATCGCCAATGCACCAGAAGATTGTGTACTCGTCCCGCCGGTCCAGGAGACCGCGACGATCTCCGACCTGGCGTGGGCGCTGGTCAGTCCCGCCGCCAGGGCGACCGCATCGGAACTCGTCGCGCCGAGCGCGTGCAGCGCATCCGCGACGTCGTTCGAGCTCACGCAGGTGGCCAGACGCGCGGCGAGCTCGTCGGCCGGGGCGCTGAACCCGCCGAACGTCGCACCATCCGCCGGCGGAAACTCTCGCGCGACGATTGCCCCCAGCTCGGATTCGGCGGCAACGTCGAGGTGTCGCAATCCGATCTGCCCGCCTTCGCGACGCGCGATGACGTGGTCATGACCGTTGCGCGCCAAGCAGATCCGCACGGTTTCTGGGGCGCGTCGGCCGTCTCCGGCCGCGCCATCCCCATCCCCGTCGCCATCGGCATCGGCATCGGCATCGGACACGATGCGGATCTCGAGTTGGCGCTCGGGCGCCGACAGCACCCGTAGCGCCGCGGCCACCCACGCCGACGGCTCACCGCCCTCCATCAGCCCGCGGCCATGGATCTCGCGATCGGCCGCCGCCGCGACCGCGTTCAGTTCGTCGGCGTCGTCGTGTGTACGCCACAGGTCGAGCACGACCGGCCAGGTCTGCACGCCGACGAGTTCACCGAGGCGAAGGAGTTCCGGCACGCCGAGGACCGTCGCGGGTTCCGCTGTCACACTCCACATGTCAGGCCCCCGTCCGACCGTCGAGAGCGAGGGTCTCGTCGAGATACCTGGGGTCGAGCGGTCGGTCACCGTGTCCGGTCGAGAGATGGTGCGCAACAGGCTGTTCGGCGACGGCCAGCTCGGCCCAGGTGGCGGTGCCGTCGGCAGCTGCGGCCGCCCCGGACGGCTCGACGTCGGTCGCCGGCTCGGCCGCACCCGCCCCACGCGCGATGACACGCTCGGTCGTCGCAGCCCCGTGCGGGGCCATGGGCGGCGCAACCGGTCCGGTCGGCGTTCCGGTTCCGGTCGACGGCGCGGTCACCGGCGCGGTGGTGGCAGCCGGGCCGGCACCGGCCAGGATCGTCGGTGCATACCGCGTCTTCTCCGGTGCCGGGACCGCAAGAGCCGGCCCCACTCCGCCCATCATCGACGCCCCCGGCGCGACCGGCGGGGTGACGGTCGCCTGCCGAGCCGCGGCCCGGGCCGCGGTCTCGCGCGCGGCGCGCTCCGCACCGAGTGCCGTCGCCGACACCAGGTTCGGCGCCGCGGGACCGCCGGGCCACGGCTGGGCGGCGGGTTCGGTGGCCGCCTCGTAGGTCTCCATCACCCGCGCGGCCCGCATCCGCTGGTCGTGCAGTGCGCGTTCGGCCTGCGCAGCGGCGCCGACGAGGGCGGGCGCGAGCGCGCTCACCGTGGTCGCCACGTCCTTGGCCTTCTCGGCCAGATCCACCTCGGCCAGGTTGGGCATCGTCATGCGCGCCACGGTCACCGCGGCCGCCTGAGTCTCGGCGCGTGCCGCGGTCCGGCCGGCTGCCGCGGCCGCCTCGGCGAACCACGGCACCAGGCGGGTCAGCTTCTCGAACGCCTCACTGGTGTACGACGACCGCCAGTGCACGCCGAGGGCCGCGAGGATCGACCCGTACTCCGCACCTGCCGAGCCCAGTTCGGCGGCCACATCGGCCCAGGCGAGTCCGGCCTCGACGAGGGGCGCCGGGCCCGCGCCGTCACCGAGGTCGAGGGCGAGCTGCTCGGTGGTACGTGCGTCCCAGACGACGCCGGTGAAACCGGTCATGTCAATCTCCCTTCTCGTCCGATGACGGGTGTCGCGATGGTGGGTGTGGCGATGGTGGATCTCGCCGTGCGGTCGGTCGTCAGAGGCGGAATGCCGCCGCGGCGTCGTCCTCACCGCGGGTGAACCCGCCGGCCTGGGCACGCAGGACCGCAGCGATCTTGCGAAGCTCCTCGACGCCGCGGGCAGAGTCCTCGGTGAACGACTCGGCGACCGCGGTGAAGGACGCGGCAGACGTCTGCGACACCTCGTCGCGTCCGGCCGCGCGCACGGTCAGCGCGGGGGTCACCGCGCCGAGCGAGTGCGCCAACCGGTCGGCGAGCCCGTCGAGACGGCTCGCCGCCGAGATCAGCTCTGCGGGATCGACATTCAGCTGCGATTCGGTCATGTCTCCTCGTTCGGGTCGGTCTTCGCGGCGGTTCTGGTGTCAGGAATCGGTGGCGGGTCCGGGTGGTCCCAACCGGAGCTCGATGTCGGGCGACGACGTCGTGTCCACCTGCGCCTCCTCGTGTCCGAGCACGGCGGGCACCACGTCGGGCACATCCCCCACAACCTGCTGTCCGTTGTCCTCGGTCACCAGGTAGTCGGGCACCTGATGTTCTTCATTGGACGCACCGGCGCCCCGCGCGGTTCCCGCGCCGCCCATCGGGGCCATCGACCCCGGGACCGCGCCGGTCGGGGTGACGGTGGCACGCGGGGTCGTCTGCGGGCTGTATCCCGCCGGCTCCGTCATTCCCGGGGTGGCACTCATGAACGGGCGAGCCGCCAACGGAGCGGACACCGCACCGATGGATCCACCCGCACCCCCTGCATGGCCCTTGGCTCCTCCGCCGCCCGGGCCGGGGCCACCGGGGCCCTTGGGTTTCGGGGTGACGTCGGTGCGACCCGTCAACGGATCGGTCTTGGTGGCCGACAGCATGCTGCTGACCGGCGACGCGATCATCGACGGCAACTCGGTCGCCGACGACACCGCAGGCGACGCACCGTCGAGGACCGCGCTGGCCACCGCAAACGGCGATTGGGCGGCCGCACCGGGCGTCGGGGCGCCGGTCACCGGCACCTGCGCACCGTTCGTGGTCATCTTCGCGGTGGGTCCGAGCAGTTGCGCACGCGTCACGGCGACCTGCGTGGTGGCCTCGGCGAGGCCCTCGGTCGCGAAGCCGACCGCCGCGCCCTGACCGAACGGGGTCATGATGAGCGGGATCGTCGCGGAGATCTTCGCGATCGTCGCAGCGATGATCGCTTGTACCGCAGCCAATCCCGCCCCGACGATGCCCGCAGCCGCCTGGATGTCGAACGACATCCCGGTGCCCTGCGTGGTCACGTTGGCCGTGTCGGCTGTGGTGACCGCCGACTTCCCGACCGCGGCTGTCGACGCGGTTCCGGTCCACAGTTTGTCGAGTGCCTTGACCGCCCCCGAACCCATCGACATCGTGGTCTCGAGGACCTTCGACAAACTCTGGAAGATCGCCGAGGGGTCGAAGTCGCCGGCCGACAGGTCGCCGGTGCCGAAGCCCCCGAGCAGATCGGTCAACGGCTTGATCAGCAGACCGAGGTCCAGCGGCGGCAGCGGTGGCAGACCGGGCAGTGGGCCCATCGTGGGTGGTGGCAGTGCAGGCAGGCCGGGCAGTCCGTGACCGGCGAGGACGTCGGCGACCGACGTGTCCAGGATGGGTCCGATCGGTGAGGCATCGATCATCTCCTGCACCGTCATGTGGGTCATGGCGGGCACATCGGGGATCCCGACCGGAAGGCCGGGTACGGGCGACCCGGTCACAGGACCGATCGGATCGCGGCGCCGGCCGCGCCATCCTCGGCATCGAACTGGGCGAGTCCGGCAAACGTCGCCGCTGCGCTGCCCGCATGGACGGCCGCCAGATTGCCCACCGACATCAGGTGATTGGCCTGGGCGACGATGAACGACGCCAGGAATTCCTGCCCGATGAGACCGAACACCGGGATCATCACCGCGGTGTTCGCCGCCGCATTGATCGAGCCGGCGGCCCCGACCGCGGTCGACATCGCCGCACTCGTCGCGCCGAACGCCTCGACCACCTCTGGCACAACCGTCACATCGCTCATCGCTGTTCCCTCCCGTTCACGGCCGTCGGTTTCCACTTCTCCCGATGCACTTGCTACTTCAGACGCACCAGGTGTCGATCAGGTTCCATCGTCTTCTGGTCGATTTCTCGACCCGGTCTCTGCGGTCGGTCACCACGTCGTTCAGTCACCACTGCGTTCAGTCACCACGGGGGCGCGAGTCGAGCAGCTCGGCGAACGACTCGTTGAACTCCTCGGTGATCAACGCCCGTTTGGCGAAGGCACGTTGCGCCGCCAATGCCGCGGTGGCGACGATCAGTTCACCGAGACGGGTGCCGCCGAGTTCGTTGGCGCCGGGCGCCAGCCACAGACCGGTCAACGCACCGACACCGTCGACGTCGACGGTCACCAGGTCGTCGGCCGACGTCTCGCGCACACTGATCGCCGCGTATCTCTCGTTCAGTTCGTATAGCCCGTTCAACTGCGCATTGGCGCGGGCCTCGAGTTCATCCATCGCCCAGCTCATGGCGTCCCGCTCCTCACACCGACCGCAGCCACGACGACGGCGCGTCGAGGTCGTGGTCGTCGAGTTGCTCGGCGCGGGCCAGGTCGTCGGAGCGCGGCAGCTTCATCGCGTCGACGACATCACGGCCGACACCGGAGTCGATCAACTGTTCGCGCAAGCGGATTCCGGCAGCCATCGCCGACTGCTGACACAGGCGCAGGATCTCACCGGCGAGCACCGCCGGGTCCTTGGCCAGGGCCGAGTTGTCGATCCGCACCGATACCGGCAGACCCTGCTGCGTGGTGACGACGGCGAGCGAACCCGATCGGGAACGCGCGGTGGACAACGCGTGCGCGTCCACACCGTCCTGCGCAACCGCGGGAGTGTGTGCGCGGGAGTGATCCCACCCGCTGTGACCTCGTGCGTTCATCGCCATCCGACCCCCTTCATGACATTTGGACGCAACGCGACCGCCATCGGTTCCACTCGATCCGACGGAATGCATTCGGGCCCCCGACCGACCGTGCAGACGACGCGGAATCCGCGCCGGTACCTCCCCGGGTCGACGCGGGTACACACCGGTACCGATCGACCTGCACAGATCCTGCCACAACGACATTGGGCCGACCACACAACACCCGCGTTTCCCCTCGTTCGAACGAATGAGAGGAGAACCCCGACGTGGCGTGCCGGACGGCGACATGCGAGCATCGCCGACCCGACCCGCGCGGACCCAGTGAAACACGATCGGCAATGCTGGCAGGGTGAGGAACACCGACGTCTCCCCCACGGGCGCCCTCGACGGTCTCCGCGTCCTCGAACTGGGCACGCTCATCGCCGGCCCGTTCGCCGGGCGCCTCCTCGGCGACATGGGCGCGGAGGTCATCAAGGTCGAGGCGCCCGGCTCGCCGGACCCGATCCGCACGTGGGGCCAGGCCGAGGTCGACGGGGAACGCGTGTACTGGACCACGCACGCCCGCAACAAGAAGGCGATCACGCTCGACCTGCGTGCAGCGGCCGGCCGCGAGATCTTCCTCGACCTCGTCGACCGGTCCGACATCATCGTGGAGAACTTCCGTCCCGGCACCCTCGAACGATGGGACCTCGGTTATGACGTGCTGGCGGTACGAAATCCGGGCATCATCCTGGTCCGGGTGTCCGGTTACGGGCAGACCGGACCCGCGGCCGGTCGCGCCGGTTACGCGTCGGTGGCCGAGGCGGAGAGCGGCCTGCGCTATCTGAACGGTTACCCAGGTGAGGCGCCGCCCCGGCTGGCACTGTCGCTCGGCGACACGCTCGCCGGGATGTTCGCGGCGCAGGGCGCGTTGGCCGCGGTCTACCGGCGCACCGTGACCGGCCGCGGACAGGTGGTCGACACGGCCCTCACCGAGGCCTGCCTCGCGGTGCAGGAGTCGACGATCGCGGATTACGATCTCGCCGGCGTCGTCCGCGGTCCGTCGGGTACCCGGCTCGACGGCATCGCGCCGTCCAATCTCTATCAGGCCGCGGACGGTCTCCGCGTGGTGATCGCCGCCAACCAGGACACGGTGTTCCGGCGACTGTGTGCCGCGATGGGGCAACCCGAATTGGCCACCGACCCGCGATTCGCCGACCATTCGGCCCGTGGGGTGAACCAGGACGAACTCGACGGGATCATCGCCGATTGGGCGGTCCGTCATTCCAGCGACGAACTGATCACCCTGCTCGGTGCCGCCGGTGTGGTGGTGGGACCGGTGAACACGGTGGCCGAGGTGGTGCGCGATCCCCAGATGCTGGCCCGGGACATGATGGTTCCCCATCACGACGAACGCCTGGGGCGCGACGTGCTGGGGCCCGGGATCGTGCCGAAGCTGTCCGAGTCGCCGGGCAGCGTCCGCACCGCCGGGCCTCCCCGCCCCGGGGCACACAACGACGAGGTCTACCGCGACCTCCTGGGGCTCGACGACGTCACCCTGGCCGATCTCGCCGACCGGGCCGTCATCTGACGCAGCCCGATCCGGCCCGCGCACCTGACTCCGGCGATCTGGACGGAACACCGAACGGGGCAGGTCAGCGCCCCGACGGGACACCCGTGCAGTTCTGCGCCGCCGAGTGGCTTCGGTAGACTCCCGGTCGACGATGGATTCACGCCATCGAACCATCTACAGGGGGACCATTCCGCATGACGTACGACGACTCCGGGAGTTTGGACAATTCCGGTGTGCCGGCGCCCCCGCCGTGGCTCCAGTTCGCCGAACCACACGTCGCCGAGCCCGAGCCATCCGAGGCGCCGCAACCCACCGCACCGTCTCGAGAACAGTCCGCATACCCGACCCAACCGCCGGTGGAGGCGACCCGACCCGATCACGCCGCCACCCGCCCGCCGACGCCCGGACCCACATCCGCACACCTCGACGGTGGCCCCGTGGACCGGACCGAAACGCAGGTCCCGCAAGGCATCCCGCCGCAGTACGCGCAGGGCATGCCGCCTCAGATGGCACCGCAGCAGATGCCACCGCCCCCGGCGCCACCGCAGCCCCCCTATCCCCGGCAGGGCCCGCCACCGGGACCGCCCGGACACCTGCCACCACAGCCGATGGGCACCGGCGCCCCGTACGGCGGTGGCTATCCGATGAACCCGCCGGGCTACGGCGACCCGCATTCGGGCCCGGCACTCGACGAGGTAGCCCTCATCCGCAAGGCCCGACGAGCGCCGAGTCGCGGGTGGCGACGCGCCGTGCACACGATCTCGGCGGGCGCGATCAACCCCGGCGAATCAGCCGCAGACCTCGAGTACAAGCATCTGCTCGAGCGGGTGAACCGGCCGGTCCGGGGCGACTATCGGATCGCCGTGCTCTCGCTGAAGGGCGGCGTCGGCAAGACCACCACGACGGTGGGCCTGGGTTCGACCTTCGCCTCGTTGCGGGGCGACCGGGTCATCGCGGTCGACGCGAACCCGGACCTGGGCACCCTCGCGCAGCGCGTCCCGCAGCAGACCCGATCCACGGTCCGCGATCTGCTCGCGGACCCGAACGTCTACCGCTACTCCGACGTCCGCGCGCACACCTCGCAGGCCCCGAGTCGACTCGAAGTCCTTGCCTCCGAACGTGATCCAGCGATGGCCGAGGCATTCAGCGACGAAGAATACCGCGGGGTCATGCGCATCCTGCAACGGTTCTACAACATCATCATCACCGACTGCGGAACGGGGCTGAGCCATTCCGCGATGAACGGAGTGCTCGACCTGGCGAACGCCATCATCCTGGTCAGCTCGCCGGCCATGGACGGCGCCCGGAGTGCCGGGGCCACGCTGGACTGGCTCGAGGCCCACGGGTTCGGCCACCTGGTCTCACGCGCAGTGGTGGTGCTCAGTTCCTCTCGGCCGGGGGCGTCGACCATCGACACCACCGCACTGAGTCAGCACTTCCTGACGCGCTGCCGCGCGGTACACGAGATCCCGTTCGACGACCACCTCTCCGAGGGCGCCGACGTGGACCTCGACCTCGTCAGCAAGCAGACCCGGCAGGCATTCGCCGAGCTCGCGGCGACCATCGCCGACGATTTCACGGCGGCGTCGTCGGAGCGGGAGGAGCCCTTCTACCAGTGAGTCGGCGTCATCTCGGCGGCTCGTCGGAGACGGCCTCGTCCTTCCCTGGGTGAGGTGGCCGCCCGGCCTGGGCTGCGCGACTCCGCCGGACAGTGCGCCAGCGACGCCCCACATGGATCGCGGTCGGGATCAGGACGGTGAGCACCGAGGCGAGAATGAACACCTCGATGTGGTCCCGGATGATCGCGACCTGTCCCAGTGAGTGCCCGAGCAGGATGATCCCGGCGGCCCAGGTGATACTGCCGAGCACGCTGAACAGGGTGAATGTCCGGTACGGCATGCGGGTGAATCCGGCGACCAGCGGCGTGAGCGTCCGAACGATCCCGACGAAGCGTGCGAAGAAGACCGTGAGCGCGCCGAATCGCTCGAAATACCGGTGGGTCTTCTCCAGCGGTTCGGGTCCGATCCAGGACATCAGCCGACCTTCGACGACGCTCGACCCGAGCCGTCTGCCGATGAGGTAGCCCACCTGATCGCCGACGATGGCGGCCGCGGGCACCGCGACGCAGAGCAGCCACAGCGGCGCGAACGGATCGGGTTGCGCCGCAAGCACACCAGCGGTGAACAGCACCGAGTCGCCGGGAAACACGAATCCGATCAGCAGGCCGGTTTCGACGAAGATCAGGATGCACAGCCCGATCAGTCCACCGGTCGTCAGGAAGGTGTCGACATCGAACGGATTCATCATGGTCCAGCCTAGTGACGCCGACGGCGATATGCGGTCGGCGAACCACCTGTTCATGGGTCCGTGGAGTGTGATCTCGTGCCGAGGTTAACTCGATGCAACATCTTGGGCGAGATGTGCCAACGTACGGTTTACTCGGGGGTAAGGATGTCGGCACCAGCGTCGGTCGGCATACACCGCCCAGCGGCCGACGCCGCAGCAGAAGCCGCAGCCCGAGACATCACGCAGACGTGATCACGAGGAGCCACCGTGTCCGGTAGTACGCACCCGCCCACTTCGAGTTCGCGTGGTCGCGCCCGAACCCAGTCCGGCAAGACCCCGGCGCTGCGGCCCGTCACCGACACCGAGATGCGCATCGAGTACCACACCATCCACGGTTATCGCCGCGCCTATCGCATCGCGGGCAGTGGACCCGCACTGCTGTTGATCCACGGCATCGGCGACAACTCGTCGACGTGGGACGACATCATCCCCACCCTGGCGCAGCACTACACGGTCATCGCCCCCGACCTCTTGGGGCACGGCCGCTCGGAGAAGCCGCGCGCCGACTACTCGGTTCCCGCTTTCGCGAACGGCATGCGCGACCTGCTGGTCGTCCTGGGCCACAGCAAGGTCACCGTCGTCGGCCACTCGCTCGGCGGCGGTGTCGCCATGCAGTTCTGTTATCAGTTCCCCCGCTTTGTCGAACGTCTGGTCCTGGTGGCCGCGGGCGGCGTGACCCGCGAGGTCCATCCCGCGCTCCGACTCGTGACGATGCCGGTGGCGCACGAGATCCTCACCCTGCTGCGTGTGCCGGGTGTGATGCCGACGCTGCGCGGAGCGGCCCGGACGCTGGCGGCCGCCCCACACGTCCCCGGTATCCCCGCAGGCGTCTCACCGCGGCGGATGTTGAACGATCACGAGGATCTGGTCCGGGTGCTCGGCGATCTCGCCGACCCGACCGCATCCCAGGCATTCATGCGCACGCTGCGCGCAGTGGTGGATTGGCGTGGCCAGGTGGTCACGATGATGGATCGTTGCTATCTCACCGAGCGCCTCCCGGTCCTGCTGATCTGGGGCGACGAGGACACGGTGATCCCTTATCACCACGCGCAACTCGCGCACTCGGCGATTCCGCACTCCGAACTGGTCACCTTCGCCGGTTGTGGGCACTTCCCGTTCCACAGCGACCCGGAACACTTCACGAAGGTCATCATCGACTTCATCGAAGGCAACGAGGCCGTGATGTTCGATCCAGCCAACTGGCGACACCTGATGAGTGAGGGGCAGCGTCCGCAGGACTTCACCGGCGACGAGGACACCGTCGAGGCCGTGCTCGAGGCCATCGAGGACGAGCGAAGCGCCACGTAACGGGGCGAGCGAAGCGACGGGGAATGCTGACCGGGCGAGCGAAGCGACGGGGAACGGTGACCGCGCCGCCGGTCGGCCGAACGACGTCTCCCCCGTCCTCGGACCGGCGTGCGATGATGTGGCGATGAGCTACCCGGGACCGAACCCGAACGACCCCTATCGCGATCCCCAGTCCCACGGCGCTGGTGACCCGTACGCGCAGGGCGCGCCGAACCCGCAGGCGGATCCGTATGCCCAGGCCGATCCGTATGCGCAGGCCAATCCGTACGTGCAGCCCAATCCGTATGCGCAGGCCGACCCCTACGCCCAGCCGAACCCGTATCCGGCGGACCCGAATGCGTTCGGGGCGACGGGGTACGGACAGCAGCAGCCCTACGGTTACGGGGTGCCGCCGGGCGGAGTTCAGCCGTACGGCGCCTACGGGTCCGCCTATCCGGGGATGGATCCCTCCGCACCGTTCGGCCGGGACCCGTCGTCCGGTCTCCCGTACTCGGACAAGTCCAAGATCGTCGCCGGTCTCCTGCAGATCTTCCTCGGCAGCCTCGGGGTGGGCCGGTTCTACATCGGCGACAACCAGACCGGCGGAATACAGTTGGCGCTCACCATCATCGGCTGGGTCACCGCGATCTTCATCGTCGGACTGTTCATCCTGATGGGTGTCGGCCTCTGGGCACTGATCGACGGCATCATGATGCTGACCGGCAGCGTCCGGGACCGCAACGGACTACCCCTGCGTTCCTGACCTGATCGCTCGACCGCCCGGCCCGGCTACCGGCCGCCCGCCTCCTCGACGGCCCGGCGGTGCAGTTCGGCCGCCACCCGCACAGGTGAGTTCACCTCGCCGTACCCGCGATATCCGTTGCGACGGCAGACGACCTCGAAGAACAGGTCTTCTCCGATGGTCGGCGTGAAGAAGTGCAGGAACTCTCCGCCGTGCCCGTCGTTGTCGTAGAGGATGTCCAGATCGCGCATCTGCTCGATCATGTTCTCGGGCAGGTCGTATCGCGCCCGCAGGTCGTCGTAGTAGTTGTCGGGGATGGAGAGTGCACGCAGCCCGCGGGATCGGCACGCTCGTGCCACATCGACGATGTCGTCGCAGGCGAACGCCGCGTGCGTCAGGCCACCGCGTCGACGGAGCGGACCGTGCGCGTCGAGCTGGCTCGGCACCATCGATGCCACGATCCGCACGGTCGATCCGGATGCGGTGGGCATCGTCAGGGCCTGGCTGCGCATCGTGCCGACCGCGTCCGGGACGTCGAGGCCGTCGTCGACGTGCATGCCGAACACCGAGCGCAACAAGAGCATCGCGCCCTCCCAGTCGGCGGTGGCGATCCCGATGCCGACGTGGTCGACGCCGTCGAAGAGGTGCGACGGCGGCTCCGGCTGCCGTGGCACCAGGTCGAACCGCTGCTGCCACTCAGCCGCGGACACCACGGCGCGGAGATCGACGGCCAGCGTGTCGGTCACCTCGAGGCGCACCACCTCGTCGCCGGTCGAGACGGTTCCCGGCGCGGCCACCGAGGCGACCGGGACATCGAACGCGGCAGCCCGATCGGTCCACGCGGTCGGATCGTCGCTGCGCATACCGATCTGGGCGATCGACGGCATGTCGGCGGGCAGGCCCGGCGCCGTCCACACGGTACCGGCGGTCGCATCGACGACGACCGCGATGTCGGCATCACGATAGAGCCGCAGACCCGTCTCGCTGTCGACGCCCTGCAGATCGAAACCGATGTGCGACAACGTCTCCGCCACCTTCGGAGCCATCACCGGCCCGGCGGCGACCCGTACCGAGACGACGTCGCCGGTGACCCGGCGCAACTCGGCTCCGGCGGGATCGTGACCGGCCAACTCGGCCAGGTAACGCAGCGACCGGCGGGCGTCACGCGCGGTACGTCCCGCGTCGGCATGACGGAACAGGTCACTGAACACCTCGAGGGACCACGGACCTCGATATCCGGCCGCCTGCACCGCCCGGATGAATCCGGCCAGGTCGAAGTTGCCCTGCCCGGGCAGGCACCGGTGATGTCGACTCCACTGCAGCACGTCCATCTGCAGCTTCGGCGCGTCGGCGAGTTGAAGGAAGAAGATCGAGTCCGGCGCCATCGTCGCGATACCGGCCGGGTCGTCGTCGCGGGACAAGATGTGGAAGCTGTCGAGGCAGTTCCCGAGCACCGGATTGCCCACCATGTCGACGAGTCGCGCGGCATGACGATAGTCGTTGACGTGCCTCCCCCACGCCAGCGCCTCGTATGCCAGCCGTTTGCCGCGCTCGGCCGCGAGGTCCGCGGCGGTCGCGAGCTGTTCGCAGAGCCTGTCGTCGTCGACCACCGCCGTATCGAGCGGGGACGAGCACACGAGCAGCAGATCGCAGCCGAGGTCGTCCATCAGATCGAACTTTCGCTCGAGCCGGACGAGATTACGCGCGAACCGGTCGTCGACGGTGCTGTCGAGGTCGCGGAACGGCTGATAGAGATCGATGGAGAGCCCACGATCGGCGGCTGCCCGGGCGACCTCGCGCGGCCCCGCCGGCGCGGCGATGAGATCGGGTTCGAAGATCTCCACTCCGTCGAAGCCGGCCTCCGCAGCCGCATCCAGTTTCTCGTCGAGGGTGCCCGACAGACACACCGTGGCGATGGCGGTGGGTGGCAGACGGTCCCCCCGATTCACGGGTACGGCTGCCGTCGCGGTCGATGTGGTGGTGGCTGTGGTCATCGTCAACCTCCGGGAGTGACGTCGGACACTGTGGGCGTAAATGTACCAAACAGTTCATTAGCGAGTCCATGTCGAGTGAATACAGTTCGCTTTTGCGGTGCCACCACCTGCATCTATGGAACTTTTATGAACTATCTGGTTAGTTGTCTTGACGATGAATGAAGACCTTTGTAGTCTCAGTCACACGCCGCCCACGTGGTGGCGCCCACCACACCTGGAGGACCGATGACCACCACCCATCACGACCTGCCGGCGCCGGCGCCGCGCAAGGCCGCGCTGGCCAGCTTCATGGGCAGCCTTGTCGAGTACTACGACTTCTTCATCTTCGGCACCGCGTCAGCGCTGGTGTTCAACAAGATCTTCTTTCCCGAGTTCAGCTCGGGCGCAGGAACTCTCGCCGCCTTCGCCACCTTCGGCGTCGCCTACGTCGCACGCCCCGTCGGCGCGGTGATCCTGGGCCACTTCGGCGATCGCATCGGGCGCCAACGGGTGCTGGTGTTCACCCTGCTGCTGATGGGCGCTGCCACCTTCCTGATCGGCTGCCTGCCCGACTACAACACCATCGGCATCGCCGCACCCATCGCTCTCGTGTCCCTGCGCCTCCTGCAGGGCCTGTCCGCCGCCGGCGAGCAATCCGGCGCGAGTTCACTGACCGTCGAGCACTCCGACTCGGGCAAGCGTGCGTTCTATGCCAGTTGGACCCTCAACGGCACGCAGGCCGGTCTGCTGGTCGGCACCCTGGCGTTCATCCCGGTGGCCGCGCTGCCCGAGGACGCACTGCTCAGCTGGGGCTGGCGCATCCCGTTCCTGTTCAGCGCGGTGGTGATGATCGTCGCGTATCTGATCCGACGGACCATGCCCGAGACCCCGGTTTTCGAGGCCCTCGAAGACGCCGACGGCGTCTCCCAGATCCCGCTGTTCAACCTGCTGCGCAATCACTGGCGTCCGCTGCTGCGCGTGATCGCCTGCGCATTGATCTCGACCATGAGCACCCTCTTCTCCACCTTCGCGCTCAAGTACGCGACCGACGACTTCGAGGTCTCCAAGAGTTCGATGCTGATCGTGAGCGTCGTGGCGAACCTGACCATGCTGTTCACCCAGCCGTTGTGGGGCCTCGCATCCGATCGCATCGGACGCAAGCCGATCTTCATCGGCGGAGCGGTCGGCTGCGCAGTCCTCGCCTTCCCTTACCTGTTCCTGCTGACCACCGGCTCCTTCTGGGTGATCTTGTTCTCCACCTTGGTCATCCAGTCGTTCGTCTACGCTGCGGCCAACGCCATCTGGCCGTCGTTCTACGCGGAGATGTTCCCCGCCCAGGTCCGCTACTCCGGTGTCGCGATCGGTACGCAGATCGGCTTCATGAGCAGTGGTTTCCTGCCGCTCATCGCCGCGGCGATCCTCGGTGACGGCCGCATGGGCTGGGTCCCGGTCGCGATCGTCGTCGCGGTCTGCGCCCTGATCGCAGCAGCGGCCGCATCCACGGCGGTGGAGACCCACAAGACCGACACGATGCAGCTCGGTGTGCGGCCCGCCGCACCCGACGCCGCCGAGAAGCGACGCGTGCTCAACGGCTCGCCGGCCTGACCGTCCCGCTCATCGCCCTGCCCGACCACGAGAGAGACTCATGTTCCACTCCGAGTTCGCCACCGCCGCAAGCCGAATCCACGAGGGAGCAACAGTCTGCGCTCTGGTCGGGCAGGGCATCTCGCACTCCCTGACACCACCGATGCACGAACGTGAGGCCGCGGCTCACGGGCTACACCACAGTTACCTCGTCCTCGACGTTCCGCCCGCCGACGCACCGACCTTCGACCTCGGCGCGGTCCTCGACCGCGCGCAGGCGATCGGCATGCGGGGACTCAACGTCACCCATCCGTTCAAACAGCGTGTGCTCGATCTCCTCGACGAGCTGTCGCCCGGGGCCGAGCGATTGGGGGCCGTCAACACGGTGGTGTTCGACGACGGCCGCCGCATCGGCCACAACACCGACTGGTCGGGATTCGCACGCAACTTCGACCTCGGATTCGGCGACGAGAGTCCCGACCCCGTCTCGCGCTCGGCCGTCGTCCAACTCGGCGCGGGCGGCGCAGGTGCGGCGGTCGCGTACGCGATGCTGACGCGGGGGGTCGGGCGATTCCACATCGTCGACGCCGACCCCGTGCGGGCCCGGGCGCTCGCCGAGTCGCTGCGGCCGCTGTTCGTCGACACGACGGTCACCGCGGGCGGCGTCGACGACGCCGACACGCTGATCGCGCGAGCGGACGGTCTCGTCCATGCCACCCCGATCGGGATGGCCGCGCACCCCGGTATGGCGGTGTCGGCCGGCACCCTGCGTGCGGATCTCTGGGTCGCCGAGGTCGTCTACCGGCCGGTCGTCACCGAACTGATCGCCAACGCACGTTCAGTCGGCGCACGTACCCTCACCGGCGACGGGATGGCCGTCCATCAGGCCGTCGACGCGCTGCATCTGTTCCACGGCATCGAGCCCGACGCCGCGCGCATGACGCGCCACATCCGTGATCTGATCGCCGCCGAGGACGCCGCCGTGCCGCGGAGTGCGTGACCGTCGAGGACGGCGCCGGCAATGAACGAACGATAGAGTTCATCAGGTGACCACCGAGACCGTCCGCCGCCGCGACAGCGAACGCACCAAGGCGAACATCGTCGCCGTGGCCACCAAGGAATTCGCGAACAAGGGCTATGCCGGCGCCCGGGTGGACGAGATCGCCGCGAAGACCCACACCACCAAGCGGATGATCTACTACTACTACGGCGACAAGGACGGTCTCTACCAAGCCGTCCTGGAGACCTCCTACGGCAAGATCCGTCGCCTCGAACAGCGCGTCAGCCACATCGAGGACGACCCCGTCACCGCCATCCGGCAGCTCGCGGAGATCACCTTCGATCACCACGACCGCAATCCCGACTTCATCCGCATCGTCGCGGGCGAGAACATCCTCAAGGGCGCCCACATCAAGAACTCGGCCGCGGTCCAGGAGCTGGGCAGCCCAGCCGTCGACATCCTCGGTCGCATCCTCGAGGTGGGCCGCGACCGCGGTCTGTTCCGCACCGACGTCGACGCGCTCGATGTGCACCTGGCCATCAGCAGCTATTGCTTCTTCCGGGTGGCCAACCGCTACACGTTCAAGACATTGTTCGGCCGCGACCTCACCGCCGCCGATCAACGCCCCGGTCAGCGAAAGATGTTGGGCGACATGATTGTCGCATTCCTCACGGATCTCGGCACCGAGCTCGTCGACCTCACCGAAGCCCCGGACATCGACGGAGCCGATATCCCACCGACGGCGACCTGACCCGCGGTCGGCCGCGCGCGGCTCAGCCGCCGCAGCAGCCCCCACCCGATGACGTCCGGACGTCGCGGGTGATCTCGTTGCGGGCGGCGAGGTCGCCCGCGGCCGGGTAGTCGACCCCGACCAGGCACAGGCCACGCGCCTCGGCGACCGGGATGCGACTGTTGCGTTCGGTCTCGCCCAGCAGCCCGCGGCACCATTCGATGTCACGCCGACCGTCGCCGACGCTGGCCACCGCACCGACCAGCGACCGCACCATCGACCAGCAGAAGGCGTCAGCACTCACCCGGCCGATGAACACGCCGTCGGAGTCGACGGTCCAGTCGAATCGCTGCAGATCGCGGATCGTGGTGGCCCCCTCGCGGCGCCGGCAGAACGCGGCGAAGTCGTTGAGCCCCACCAGGCTCCGCGAGGCCACGTTGAGCGCTTCGACATCCAGCGGCCGCGACCACGTCGCGGTGGTGCGCGCATCCACCGGCTCGGCTCCCCAGCGGGCGTCGGTGAGCCGGTACACGTAGTGGCGGCGCAATGCCGAGAACCGGGCGTCGAAGTCATCGGTCACCCGCTCGATCCGCCGCACCCGGACGTCGTCGGGCAGCATCTTGGCGAGCCGGCCCACGAGCCGGGACGGGTCACCGGCGATGGACCGGGTGTCCAGCGCCGACTCGGCGACGTCGGCGTGCGTGACCTGGCCCGTGGCATGTACGCCCGCGTCGGTGCGTCCGGCGACGGTCAGCCGGATCGGCACCCGCAACACCGTCGACAGCGTCGACTCCAGCGTGTCGCACACGGTCCGCTGGCCGATCTGCCGGGCCCAGCCGGCGAAGTCGGTGCCGTCGTAGGAGACGTCGAGGCGCAAACGACAGAACCCGCCGTCACCTGATGCGGTGACGGCGGGTTCTGACAACTGCTGTGGACTCAGTCGTCCGACTTCTTCTCGTCGGCTGCGGCGTCATCCGCCGTCGCCGCACTCGACTGGTCATCGATGGCCTCGGCAACAGCGTCGGCGTTCTCGACCTCGGCGTCGGTGGCGTCGGCCTCCACGGCCTCCACCACGTTCTCGGCGTCGGCGTCGGCAACACTGGACCCGCTCGCTTCGCTCCCGGCGTCCGAAGGCTCGGCGACAACCTCTTCGGTCGCCTCCAGCTTGTCCTCGGCCGCCTTCTTGGAGGCCGCGACGCGGGTTGCGCGGCTGGCCTCGCTGCTCGCGGTCGACTCGCGCACCAGCTCGATCACTGCCATGGGGGCGTTGTCGCCCTTGCGCGGCAGGGTCTTGATGATGCGGGTGTAGCCGCCGGGACGCTCCGCGAAGAACGGACCGATCTCCGCGAACAGCGTGTGCACGACATCCTTGTCACGGATGTCCTTCATCACCTCACGACGATGAGCCAGCGAACCGGCCTTCGCGTGGGTGATCAGCTTCTCGGCGTACGGGCGCAGCCGCTTCGCCTTCGCTTCGGTGGTGGTGATGCGGCCGTGCTCGAAGAGCGACGTGGCGAGATTCGCCAGCATCGCCTTCTGGTGGCTGGCCGACCCGCCGAGACGGGCACCCTTGGTGGGCTTGGGCATTGTCTTCTCCTAGAAGAAACTCACGATCTCTCGACCGGAAGTCAGGGTTTGGATGACAGCCTTTACAGCTGCTCGGTTTCCGCGAAATCCTCACCGGAATCGGCGTCGAACGACGCGTCATCCGACCACGTTCCGGTCGCCGGGTCGTAACCGGCCACCTGCGACGGATCGAAGCTGGCCGGGCTGTCCTTGAGCGACAGACCCAGCGCGTGCAGCTTGACCTTGACCTCGTCGATCGACTTCTGACCGAAGTTGCGGATGTCCAGCAGATCCGACTCGGTCCGGGCAACCAGCTCGCCGACGGTGTGCACACCCTCGCGCTTGAGGCAGTTGTAGGACCGGACGGTCAGCTCGAGATCCTCGATCGGCAGGCTGAACGACGCGATGTGATCCGCCTCGGCCGGCGACGGCCCGATCTCGATGCCCTCGGCCTCGACGTTGAGCTCCCGGGCGAGCCCGAACAGCTCGACCAGGGTCTTGCCCGCCGAAGCGAGCGCGTCCCGAGCGGTGATCGAGTTCTTGGTCTCCACGTCGAGCACGAGCCGATCGAAGTCGGTGCGCTGCTCGACACGGGTGGCCTCGACCTTGTAGGTCACCTTGAGCACCGGCGAGTAGATCGAGTCGACCGGGATGCGGCCGATCTCGGCACCCGACGCCTTGTTCTGCACGGCCGGCACATAGCCACGGCCCCGCTCGACGACCAGCTCGATCTCGAGCTTGCCCTTGTCGTTCAGGGTGGCGATGTGCAGATCAGGATTGTGCACGGTGACACCGGCCGGGGGCACGATGTCGGCGCCGGTGACGGTGCCCGGACCCTGCTTGCGGACGTACATGGTGACCGGCTCGTCCTCTTCGGAGCTGACCACGAGGCCCTTGAGGTTCAGGATGATGTCGGTGACATCCTCCTTGACCCCGGGGACCGTGGTGAACTCGTGGAGCACGCCGTCGATGCGGATGCTGGTGATCGCCGCGCCCGGGATGGACGACAGCAACGTACGCCGAAGCGAGTTACCGAGGGTGTAACCGAAACCGGGCTCGAGAGGTTCGATGACGAACTTCGACCGGTCGTCGGCGATGATCTCCTCGGTGAGGGTGGGTCGCTGTGAGATGAGCATTTCGTGTTTCTCTCCTTTGGCCGCCCGCTATTTGACGGCCTCGAGGGTGAACCGAACAGCAGATGAGCTGTCGGGCGTTTACTTCGAGTAGAACTCGACGATGAGCTGTTCCTGCAGCGGGACGTCGATCTGCGCGCGCTCGGGCACGTTGTGCACGAGGATGCGCAGGGTCGACGGGACCACCTGCAGCCAACCGGGAACCGGACGATCGCCCTGGATCTCCTTGGCGATCTGGAACGGCACGGTCTGCAGCGACTTCGGACGGACGTCGATGATGTCGTACTGGCTGACGCGGTAGCTGGGCACATCGACATTCACACCGTTGACGGTGAGGTGTCCGTGGGTGACCATCTGGCGGGCCTGACGACGGGTCCGGGCCAGGCCGGCGCGGTACACGACGTTGTCGAGACGGGTCTCGAGGATCTGCAGCAGCTGATCACCGGTCTTGCCGGTGCGCCGATTGGCCTCTTCGTAGTAGCGACGGAACTGCTTCTCCATCACTCCGTAGGTGAAGCGGGCCTTCTGCTTCTCCTGCAGCTGCTGCAGGTATTCGCTCTCCTTGATCCGCGAACGGCCGTGCTGGCCGGGCGGGTAGGGGCGACGCTCGAACGCCTGGTCGCCGCCGATGAGATCGACGCGAAGACGACGGGACTTCTTTGTTGCGGGGCCGGTATAACGAGCCATGGTTTCTAGTTCCTCCCTTTCCCGCTAGACCCGACGCCGCTTGGGCGGACGGCAACCGTTGTGCGGCTGCGGGGTGACATCGGAAATGGTGCCGACCTCGAGGCCGGCTGCCTGCAGCGACCGGATGGCGGTCTCGCGACCCGAACCCGGTCCCTTGACGAACACGTCGACCTTCTTGACGCCGTGCTCCTGGGCCTTGCGTGCAGCGTTCTCGGCCGCGAGCTGAGCCGCGAACGGGGTGCTCTTGCGCGAGCCCTTGAAGCCGACGTGACCCGACGACGCCCAGCTGATGACGTTGCCGTTGGGGTCGCTGATCGACACGATGGTGTTGTTGAACGTCGACTTGATGTGTGCGTTGCCGTGCGGGACGTTCTTCTTATCGCGACGGCGTGCGCCCTTCTTGGGGCCTGCGCTACGTGACTTAGGAGGCATTACTTCTTCTTCCCGGCGATGGTCTTCTTCGGGCCCTTACGAGTGCGGGCGTTGGTCTTGGTGCGCTGTCCGCGGACGGGCAGGCCACGACGGTGGCGCAAGCCCTGGTAGCAGCCGATCTCGATCTTGCGACGGATATCGGCCTGCACCTCGCGACGCAGGTCACCTTCGACCTTCACCGAGGCCTCGATGTACTCACGCAGCTTTGCGACGTCTGCGTCGGTGAGATCCTTGGCCCGAAGGTCGGCGGACAGGCCGGTACCCTCGAGGATCTCCTTGGAGGTGGTACGTCCAACTCCGTAGATATAGGTCAGTGCGATCTCCAGCCGCTTTTCGCGGGGGAGATCCACACCAGCAACACGTGCCATGTGGCGGATTTCCTTTTCATTTTCAGAGGTCTGCTCCCAGTCCGTCCCGAAACTGTTGCCGGACCGTTGTGTCCGGCCTCTCGGGCTTCGGCCTCTGAACCGAAGGTGGGCGCCGACGCGTGTGTCGACGCTGGTGCTGGGAGGGCTTCCTGGTATTCAGTTGTCCTTCAAGCGACCCGGAGGGTTGCCGTGATCAGCCCTGACGCTGCTTGTGGCGCAGGTTTTCGCAGATCACCATGACCCGACCGTTACGACGGATCACCTTGCACTTCTCGCAGATCGGCTTGACGCTCGGCTGAACCTTCACGTCGGCTTCTCCTTGAATGTCGGGCACGACAATGCCGCGCCCGTCGGTTGTTCTTTCCCGTGTTCCGGGGAAGTCTTACTTGTACCGATAAACGATGCGCCCACGACCGAGGTCGTAGGGCGAGAGTTCCACGACGACCCGGTCCTCGGGCAGGATGCGGATGTAGTGCTGCCGCATCTTGCCGCTGATGTGGGCGAGAACCTTGTGACCGTTCTCCAACTCAATGCGAAACATCGCATTGGGCAGGGGTTCGATGACTCGTCCCTCGACCTCAATGGCCCCGTCTTTTTTCGCCATGTCCTCCGCGATCCTTGGCTGCTCACCCGGGCGTACGCGATGCTGACCTGCGTGGGAAGCCCGGTTGAAACCGTGTTTATCCGTTAGTGTGATGGCACCGAATCGGCTGACCGGTTCCATCGGAGTGCAAGCTCGTCGACCCTCGTCGTCGAGCGGCACACGGCCGGATGACACGCAAGGACCGGCGTGCGACGCACACCGACGTTCTATGTTACGCGAACAGGCAGAACAGTCCAAACCGCCAGGAGCAGCCGGTTCAGCGCGGAGACCGTCACGTCCCGGCGCCGCCGACGGGATCCAGCCGGACCCGGTGATCGAACATCCACGCCTGCGACCGCTCGGTGACCGCGTAGCGGAAGACCAGGCGCATCACGGCGTCGTTGACCACCCGACGCAGACCGCCCGGAGTCTTGGTGCTGCTCGCACGCGCACCGACCGCCACCACCTTCTCCACACGCGCGCGTCGCGTCGCCTCGAACGCGGCGAATCCGCCCGTGACGGAGTCCGCGGCAGCGATCGACGACGCCATCTCGACCGCGTCCTCGAGTGCCATCGATGCTCCCTGCCCCGAACTCGGCGCGGGTGCGTGGATCGCGTCTCCGACGAGCCCGAGCCGACCGCGATGCCACACCGGCACCGATGGCATGTCATAGGTGTTGTCGGCGACGAGCTCGAGCTCCCCGCCACCGATCAGCTCGGCGAACGGACCGTGGTCTCCTGTGGCGAGGTCGGTGAGGATCTCCTGCCACCGGTCCACGGGTGTGGCAGCGCGTTCGGCCGGTGAGATCGGCTCCCGCGGCACGTTGGCGAACCACACGACGTCGCCCGCCGGCGTCGGCAACGCCCCGAAGAACGCTCGACGACCGAAGACGAAGTACCAGGAGTCCGGCGGCAGGGTCGACGCGATCGGGGTGTCGCGGGTGATCCCGCCGAAGTTGGTCAGGCCGACGTAGCGACCTGCCGGCGCGTCCGGATCGATCGCCGCGCGTACGACGGAGTGGATACCGTCCGCACCGATCACCAGATCGGCCTCGAACCGTCGCCCGTCGGCCACCGCCACCGTCGCACCGTCCGGGGTGGTCGTCGCCGACTCCGCCCGCGCCGCGTCGTGCACCTCGATCCCCCGTCGCCGCGCCTCGTCGAGCAGGGCGGCCGCTAAGTCGGGACGCCGGAACGAGAGGGCGGGAGTGCCGTCGTCGAGGGGCGCTCCGAGGGGCAGCACGCCGAGTTCCCGCCCGGTCGCCCCCATCATCACGTTGGTGCGCGTCGGTACTCCGAGCCCGCGCACGACGTCCAATGCGTCGATGGCGGCGAGGGCGGCCAGCCCGTTCGGCGAGATGGTGAACCATGAGCCGCCGCGGCGGCCCGCGGCCCGCGCCTCCAGGATCACCGCGTCCACCCCGACGGCCTGCAGCGCCATCGCGGTCGCCGGACCGGCGATTCCACCACCCACCACCACTGCCAGCATGTCAGAATCCCTTCGTACGAAACCCGTATGATTCGGAAATCGAATCTTTTGTATTTCGAAAGGAAACCACCATGGCCCGCCTCCGTCAAGCGGCGATGGACGATGTCGGCCATGCGTTGCAGCACTATCAGCGCACGGTGCAGTCCTTCGACGATGCCGTCGGCCGACGCCTCGGGGTCGGTCCGGCCGACCTCCGCTGCCTCGACTGGCTGAGCGAGGCACCGCGAACCGCCGGTGAACTCGCCGTCGCCACCGGACTGCGGCCCGCCGCGACCACCGCGCTGATCGATCGCCTCGCCGACAAGGGATTCGTGCGCCGTGTCCCGTCGACCACGGATCGGCGGCGGGTCCTCGTCGAGCTCACCGAGGAAGGGCGGGAGCAGGTCTGGGCGGCCTACGGGCCGATGGTCACCGAGGGGCAGGGGCTGTTCGACGACTACACGATCGCGCAGCTCGACACGTTGCGCGATCTGCTCGATGCGATGTCCGACCTCACCGATCGTCATCGCGAACGCGTGACAACCCGGAGTGATCGGAAGGGAGAATAGGAACGATGGGCACCGTCGACGATTATCTGGCCGGCCTCGACCCCGACGACCGCACGGCGGTCGAGCGGGTCTATGCGATCGCCCGGGACCTCGTCCCCGACGCGCGGCAGGGCACGGGCTACGGCATGCCCGCCCTGGTCCACCGTGACAAACCGCTGCTGTCGGTGATGCGGGCCAAGGGGCACATCGGCGTCTACCCGTTCAGCCCGGCGGCGGTGTCGGCGGCGGCGCCGATGCTCGACGGATTCGACCTCGCCAAGGGCACGATCCGCTTCCAGCCCGACGCACCGCTCCCCGACGACGCGATCCGCGCGATGGTCACCGCCCGCCTGGATGAGATCGAGCCGCACTGAACCGACGGCGTGGGCGATCCGGTTGCCCGGTGACCGGTCGATCCGGCCTCTCGCCTGGCACACTGTGCCCATGTCCGCGTTCCTGATTCGCTCCGCATTCACCGGATTCGCCCTGTGGATCGCCACTCTGATCGTTCCCGGCCTCGACTTCGTCGGCGGTTCGACCAATGCGCAGAAGTTCGGCATCGTCGTCGTGGTCGCGCTGATCTTCGGCGTCGTCAACGCCTTCATCAAACCGGTCGTGCAGATCCTGTCCATTCCGCTCTACATCCTCACGCTCGGACTCATCCACGTGGTGATCAACGCGTTCATGCTGGAGATCACGGCCTGGATCACCCGCAACACCACCCACTGGGGACTGCAGGTCGACAGCTTCTTCTGGTCGGCCATCTTCGGTGCCATCGTGATCTCGCTGGTCGGCTGGGCACTCGGGCTCCTCCTCAAGGAGCCGGTGTGAACGGCCGACGGCACCCCGCCCGTCTGCTCGCGCTGGCAATCGCCGCGATCGCCGCGCTCGGGCTGTCTGCCTGCGGCAGTGACGGTGGCGGCGACAACCCCCGCACCGTCACCGTGGTGGGCAGCGGAAAGGTCACCGGCACACCGGACACGCTGCGTGCCGACATCGGCGTCGAGGCCTCCGGCGCCGACGTCTCGAGCGCGTTGAACGAGTCCAGCGCCCAGGTCGCGAAGGTGACCGACGCGGTGGTCGCGGCCGGGGTCGAACGCAAGGACGTACAGACACAGCAGGTGAATCTGAGTCCGCAGTACTCGAACCCGGCCCCCGGGAGCTCGAGCCAGATCTCCGGTTACCAGGCCACCAACACGATCCGGGTGACCATCCGCGACATCGCCAAGGCCTCCGACGTCCTCGCCGCCGCGGCCACCGCGGGCGGCGACAACACCCGGATCAGCAACGTCTCGTTCGCCATCGACGATGATTCGGAACTCATGAAGCAGGCCCGGGAGGCCGCCTTCGACGACGCCCGGTCACGGGCCGAGCAGTACGCGTCGCTGGCCGGCGATTCACTCGGCAAGGTGCAGACCATCACCGAGCAGACGAGCGGGCAGGATCAGCCGGCACCACTGCAACGGGATTCGATGGCCGCTGCCGCACCGGTGCCGGTCGAACCCGGCGAACAGACCCTGACGTTCTCGGTCACGGTCACGTATGCGCTGAGCTGAGCGCGGGCCCGAGACGCGGGCAGTTCGAACCACGTCGGCAGACAACCTCATTCGGCGAAGGCGCCCAGGGTCCACACCCTCGGCGCCTTCGCCGATTCGTGGTGTCGGCGGCCGACGGGTCGGCCGATCCGACAAAAGCCCACCGGGAATGTAACGGTTGGTCGCGGGGTGCTCGCGGGTCATGGTGGTCAATCGACGCATGAGACGAATGTCCCCGAACCGTCTACGGAGGTACTCCAGACGTGAACGCCCGGCCCAGACCGACAGCTCTCGAACCCACCGCCCGCACGCCGAAACGCGTTGCCCGGAAACCTTTCCTGACCCTGCTCACCGCGCTCGTGGTGACCGTCGGACTGGCCGCCTGCTCGTCGCAGGACGGTCCCGAACTCAACACCGACGTCCCGCTCCCGACCGACATCCCAGCCGGCACGACGATCACCGTCGCCGACCAGCAGAACCAGATCCAGGTCCTGCTCCGTGCGAGCGGCCTGGAGAAGACGCTGCCGTTCACGATCGAGTACGCCAACTTCACCGGCGGCCCCGCCGTGCTCGAGGCATTCCGGGCGGGCACCGCCGATGTGGCCCCCGTCGGAGACGTCCCGCCGATCCACGCCGCGTCGACCGGGCAGCAGGTACCGATCATCCTCGGCCGCGAGATCAAGCCGTCCAGCATGTCGCTGGCCACCCGGCCCGGCGCCCCGGCGATCACGTCGCTGCAGGATCTGCGCGGCAAGAAGATCGCCTACGCCGAGGGCACCGCGCAGCAGGTCGTCGTGCTCCGCGCACTGGCCAACGCGGGTCTGAGCACCGACGACGTCGAGCTGGTACGCCTGCAGCTGGCGGAGTTCTCCGAAGCGCTGGGCGCGAAGGAAGTCGACGTCGCGCCGCTGAACGAGCCACGACTGACCCGCTATCTCCGCGACTACGGTCCCGACGGAGCATCGTTCGTCGACCCCGAGGTCGCCGGGACCATCAGTCAGGGACTGAGTTACGTCTACGCCCGCGGTGAGTCGTTGGCCGAGCCGGCCAAGGCCGCCGCACTCCGCGCCCTGGTCACCACCCTGGTGCAGGCGTTCCAATGGACGAACACCCACCCCGCGGAATGGATCAAGGCGTACTACGTCGACGACCAGAAGGTCAGCGAGGCCGATGGGTGGAAGATCCTGCAGAGCAACGGGACAACCGCGATCCCGGCGCTCGACGACGCGCTCATCGCGCGCCAGCAGAGCACCATCGATCTGCTGGAGAAGGCCGACGCACTCCCCGAACCGGTGACCGCCACCGACCTCTTCGACCTGAGATTCGCGCCGGTCGTCGACGCCGCGGTGAAACGGTACGGCGCCACCCGCACACCCGAGGACGTGACCCGATGACCGCCGCCACCGTCGAGTCGACGGCAACCCGGATCGCGACCGGGCCCACCACTACTCGCAGCCCGGCCCTCGAGAGTCGGCACCAGACGAAGCGACCGCGGCGCCTCGGGCCCGGGCGCCCGATCCCCGGCGGCTGGCTTCTCGGGCCGGCGATCCTGCTCGGCGTCTGGATCGTCGGGTCCGCCGTCGGCTTCATCGACGACCGCACGTTGCCCGCGCCGCTGACCATCCTGGACACGGCATCGCAGCTGTGGTCCGACGGCCGCCTGCCGGAGAACATCCTCGCCTCACTGAAACTGGCGTCGGTGTCGCTGGCCATCGGCGTCACCCTCGGGGTCGTGCTGGCGTTGATCTCCGGCCTCAGCCGGATCGGCGAAGCGGTCATCGACGGCCCGATCCAGATCAAGCGCGCCATCCCGACATTGGCGATCATCCCGTTGGCGATCCTGTGGTTCGGCATCGGGGACCAGATGAAGATCATCATCATCTCGACGAGCGTGCTGATCCCGGTCTACATCAACACACACGCCCAGCTCCGCGGCGTCGACGTCCGCTACGCCGAACTCGCCCAGACGGTGAAACTCTCGCAGTGGCAGTTCATCCGACGGGTCGCGCTGCCGGGCGCGGTGCCGGGCTTCTTCACCGGATTGCGCCTCGCGGTCACGATCTCGTGGCTGGCCCTCGTCGTCGTGGAACAGGTGAACGCCACCCAGGGGGTCGGCTATCTCATGAACCAGGCCCGCGTCTACGGGCAACTCGACATCGTCGTCGTCGGTCTCGTCGTCTACGCCGTATTCGGGCTCGTCGGTGACACCGTGGTCCGGGCCATCGAGAGGAGGGCACTGTCATGGCGCCGGTCACTGGGCAGCTGAGCACCCGCGATGACACGCGCACCGGAACCGTCCTCGCCGCACACGATCTCACACGTCGCTATGGCGAACGCACCGTTCTCGACGGCCTGGACCTGACGATCGCCGAGGGTGAGTTCGTCGCGCTCCTCGGTCGCAGCGGCAGCGGCAAGAGCACCCTGCTGCGCGCGGTCGCCGGCCTCGACGACGGCGTCGCCGGTTCCGGCGAACTGGAGGTCGCGCGCGAGACATCGGTGGTCTTCCAGGATTCCCGGCTGCTCCCCTGGGCCCGCGTCCTACCCAACGTCGTCCTGGGACTCACCGGCCGCGATGCCCGGGACGCCGGACAGACCGCCCTCGACGACGTCGGCCTCGCCGGCCGGGAACGCGCGTGGCCCAACGAATTGTCCGGCGGCGAACAGCAGCGGGCCGCACTCGCGCGCTCACTCGTCCGGCGTCCCGACCTCCTGCTCGCCGATGAGCCGTTCGGCGCGCTGGACGCTCTCACCCGACTGCGCATGCACGCGCTGCTGCGCGACCTGTGCGCGAAGTACCGCCCCGGCGTCCTGCTCGTCACCCACGACGTCGACGAGGCCGTCACCCTCGCCGATCGCGTGCTGGTCCTCGACGACGGACGCTTCGTCGCCGACCGCGACCTCACCGATCTGGGTACGCGCCGCTCGCTGCGCGATCCCGCATTCATCGCCCACCGGGAGGCTCTCCTGGAGGCTCTCGGTGTCGAAACATCCACGAACGGATAGGAATTCATGAGTTCACCATCGGCACGTCAGCTCCACCTGAATGCGTTCATCTACCCCGCCGGGCACCACGAGGCCGCCTGGCGGCATCCGTCGAGCCAACCCGAGCGCATCTTCGACGCCGACTACTACCACCAGATCGCGCAGACCGCGGAGGCCGCGAAGTTCGATGCGATCTTCTTCGCGGACGGGCCGGCGCTCCGCAGCGAGGCGCGCTACAGCACGGCCGGCCGGCTCGAACCGATCACGTTGCTGGCCTCGGTCGCCGCCGCCACCGAACGCATCGGCCTGATCGCGACGGCCTCGACCACCTATTACGAGCCGTACAACCTCGCGCGGCTGTTCTCGACCCTCGACTTCCTGTCGAGAGGTCGCGCGGGCTGGAACATCGTGACCACGTCCACCGACGCGGCCGCGGAGAACTTCGGCCTCCCCACCCACCCTGATCCCGCTGTCCGCTACGAGCGGGCTCGCGAATTCGTCGATGCCGCACTACGCCTGTGGGACAGCTGGGAGGACGATGCGATCGTCGCCGACCGTGACTCCGGCCTCTACGCCGACACCGACAAGATCCACCGGGCGGAGTTCGTCGGCAAGCACCTGCAGGTGCGCGGCCCGTTCAACGCGCCTCGCTCCCCGCAGGGCAATCCGGTCCTCGTCCAGGCCGGTGCCTCCAACGACGGGCGAGCGTTTGCGGCGCAGTACGCCGAGGCCATCTTCACCGCGCACCAGACACTCGGTCACGCGCAGGCGTTCTACGGCGACATCCGTGCGCGCGCAGAGGCATTGGGGAGAAATCCGGACCATGTCAAGATCCTGCCCGGGATCAGTCCGTTCATCGGGGACACCGAACGGGCCGCGCGAGACCTCGAGCGGGAGTTCAACGAGCTGACGGTGCCCGCCTACGGGCTCTACCAACTGCGCGGCATCACCGAGGTCGATCTGTCGACGCTCGACCTCGACGCGCCGGTCCCCATCGACATCTTCGGCGATGCGGGCGACGTCACCGACAACAAGCGCAGCCGCAAACAGGTCGTGGCCGGCATCGTGGAGCGCGAGAGGCCCACGGTGCGGCAATTGCTGCACCGACTGGCCGGCGCCCGCGGGCACCGGGTCGTGACCGGCACGCCGGAACAGATCGCCGACACCATCTCCGAGTGGTTCACCCACGGCGCCGCCGACGGCTTCAACGTGATGCCTCCGTACTACCCGGGCGGGCTCGAGGTGTTCACCGAAACGGTGGTCCCCCTCCTCCGTCGACGCGGACTCTTCCGCAGCGAGTACACCGGCACCACCCTCCGCGAACACTTCGACCTTCCGCGTCCCGCAAGCCAGTTCGCCGGCGACCGCGCAGCATCGCACGCGGGTTGAGCGGACAGTGCGCATGTGCGCTCCGGTGAGGCCACGTGTCCGACGTCGGCGTGCACCGGCCGCACCTCCCATCCTCGTACCGACCTCCGGAAAGTAGTCATGACGCAGACCGCACCCACCCCCGCCACACCGATCGGGTCCGCCGATCTGGTCGGCCGGCGCTATCGCGACCCCGACCTGACCTCGCTCGCCCATCGGACCCCGACCATCGATCAGCAACTCGCTCACCGCTCGGTCCGCGAGTTCCTCGATGCACCGGTCACGGACGCGCAGCTGACGTCGATCGTCGCCGCCGCCCAGTCCGCGTCGACGTCGTCGAACCTGCAGGCGTGGAGCGTGATCGCGGTGCGCGATGCCGACCGTCGGAGCCGGCTCGCCGCGCTCGCCGGCGATCAGCGGTTCCTGCGGTGCGCGCCTCTGGTCCTGGTATGGCTCGCCGATCTCGGCCGGGCCGCACGACTCGCGGCCGAGCACCGCACCCAACTCGGGGCCACCGACTACCTCGAGACGACCATCCTGGGCTTCGTCGATGCATCGCTGGCCGCCCAGAACGCCGCGCTCGCAGCCGAATCCCTGGGCCTCGGAACGGTGTTCGTCGGCGCTTTCCGCAATCGTCCCGCCGAGGTCGCGGCCGAGCTCGGCCTGCCCGACCATGTCTTCGCCACCTTCGGCCTCGCGGTCGGCGTACCCGACCCGGCCGAATCGGCGGGGATCAAACCTCGCCTGCCACAGGAGGTGGTGCTGCATCGGGAGACCTACGATCCCGCACGGGATTCCGCCATCGCCGACTACGACGTCCGGTTGCGCGGCTACAACACGGAGCACGGTCGCGACGCCGACTGGACGACGCCCGTGCTGGCGCGCCTCGCCGACCGGCACAGCCTGAAGGGACGCGACCAGCTGCGCCGCCACCTCGAGGAACGGGGTCTGCCGTCACGGTGAGCGGATCGCCGAGCGACGTCGGCGCTCGCTCCGGTCCCGCTGCCGTGGCACCCTGTTGCCCATGCGTGCAGTCGTCCAACGCGTCACCGAGGCCGCCGTCGTCGTCGACGGGGAGACGGTCGGCGAACTCGACCTCACCGACGGCCGGCACGGACTCGTCGCCCTGATCGGGGTCACCCATGACGACACCCCCGAGCTCGCCGCGAAGCTCGCCGACAAGATCTGGCGGCTGCGCATCCTCGACGGCGACGGCGGCCGCGAGTGCTCCCCCGCCGACACCGACGCCCCGATATTGGTGATCAGCCAGTTCACGCTGTATGCCAACACCACCAAGGGACGTCGGCCGTCGTGGAACGCGGCGGCGCCCGGACCGGTCGCCGAGCCCCTGGTCGATGCGGTCGTCGCAGCATTGCGGCAGGCCGGCGCCACAGTCGCCACCGGGCGCTTCGGAGCGCACATGCGGGTGCGCCTGGTCAACGACGGTCCGGTGACCGTCATCCTCGACGTCTGATCGACCGCTCGCCCGGACCGACGGCGCCACGGGGGTAGCCTGAACGGCTATGGGACGCATCACCGCTCGACGGCGGGTGACACGCATCCGGACCGGCGCGGAGCCCACCACGCGCGCCGACGTCCTGGCCGTCGAGGAACCGCTGGAGATCCGGGTGGGCGGATCGCCGCTGGCCGTCACCATGCGCACCCCGGGCGACGACGTCGAACTCGCAGCCGGGTTCCTGGTGTCCGAGGGCGTCCTGACCTCGGCCGAGGATCTGCGTACCGCGCGATACTGTGCGGGTGCCACGGACGAGGGCGTCAACACCTACAACGTGCTCGACGTCGCGATCGCCGATCACATCGCACCCCTGGCTCCCGACGTCACCCGCAACTTCCTGACCACCAGCGCATGCGGGCTGTGCGGCAAGGCGAGTATCGACACGGTGGTCACACGGTCGGCGTTCACCTCCGCCGATGACGACCTCGTCGTCGACAGCGCCACCATGCTGTCCCTACCCGCACGGCTGCGGGACGGACAGGCGGTGTTCGACAAGACCGGCGGCCTGCACGCCGCGGCCCTCTTCGACGGGCACACCGGCGAGATGCTCGTGCTCCGGGAAGACGTCGGCAGGCACAACGCCGTGGACAAGGTGATCGGCTGGGCCCTGGTCCGCGACCTGCTGCCGCTGCGCGGGCACATCCTCCAGGTGTCCGGACGGGCCAGCTTCGAGCTCGTGCAGAAGGCCGCGATGGCCGGTCTGCCCATGCTGTCCGCTGTGTCTGCTCCGTCGTCACTGGCCGCCGATCTCGCCGACGAGCGCGGCATCACCCTCCTCGGTTTCGTCCGCGACGACTCCCTCGTGGTCTACACACGCCCGGATCGCGTCACCGTCTCCGGCCCCCCGGCCCGGGCATCGGACGGCGAGACACCGCGGCCAGGACATCGCAGCGCCTGATCGGATCGCCGATTGAGCCGCACCGATCGCGTTCCGGCTGGGAGAATACGGCGATGGACGCCGAGCAGATCCGCACCGCCTACCTGCAGCTGATGACCGAACGCGGCCACAGTCTCATCGAACGCGCATCGCTGGTCCCCCGCGACGACCCGACCACGCTGTTCACCGGCAGCGGGATGCAGCCGCTGCTGCCCTACCTCCTGGGCGAGCCGCATCCCGCAGGCACCCGTCTCGCCGACGTCCAACCCTGCGTCCGCGCCCAGGACATCGAGGAAGTCGGCGACAACCGGCACACCACTTTCTTCGAGATGCTCGGCAACTGGAGTCTCGGTGACTACTTCAAGTCGCAGCAGATCCCGATGTTCTGGCATTTCCTCGTCGACGTCGTGGGGTTGGACCCCGAACGGATCTACGTGAGCGTGTTCGCCGGCGACGACGAACACGGCATCCCCCGGGACGAGGAGAGTGCGGAGATCTGGACCCGACTGTTCGCGCAGGCGGGCATCTCGCACGAGACCGTCGACCTCATCACCGAGGAACATGGCAACGAGGTCGGTAACCAGGGCGCCCGCATCGCGTTCTATCAGGACAAGAACTGGTGGTCGCGTGGTGGCGGGCCGGACGCCATGCTGGTCGGTGACCCGGGCGGCCCCGACTCCGAGGTGTTCTACTACTTCCCCCAGGTCACCCACGACACCGCCTACGGCCGGTTCCCGCACCAGAACTCCGATGGCGGACAGTATCTGGAGATCGGCAACTCGGTGTTCATGCAGTACCGCCGGATGCCGAACGAGCAGACCGACGGCTCCCCGGCCGAGGCGACGTTCGCCGAACTGCCCAACCGCAACGTCGATTACGGCGGTGGCCTCGAACGCATCGCGGCCGCGGCGATGGACTCACCGGACGTGTTCCGCATCAGCCTGCTGTGGCCGATCGTCGAGGAGCTGGAGAGGCTGTCCGGCAAGAGCTACGACGAGCAGACGCACGCAATGCGCATCGTCACCGATCATGTGCGCGGTGCGGTGTTCCTCGCTGCCGACGGCGTCACCCCCAGCAACAAGGAGGCGGGCTACGTGATGCGCCGCCTGCTGCGCAGGGCGATCCGTTTCGCCGCCGAACTGGGCATCGAGAACAACGTCCTCACCCCGCTCGTCGACATCGTGGCCGGCCTCTACGCCGACGCGTACCCGGAGGTCGGGGACCGCCGCGAAACGATCACGAAGGTCCTGCAGAAGGAGGAACGCGCATTCCGCCGCACGCTCAACAAGGGCCTGCGCGAACTGCGACACATCGCCAAGGAACAGCGCCCGATCACCGGAGGCGACTTCTTCATCCTCAACGACACCTTCGGTTTCCCGGTCGAGCTGAGCACCGAAGAGGCTCAGCGACAAGGGCTCACCCTGGCGGAGGACTGGCGTGCGGAGTTTGATGCGCGGCGCGAGGAGCAGCGTCAGCGGTCGCAGGCCGCCACGAAACTCGGCGTGCACGACTGACCCGTCACGGCGTTGCTCAGTCGTGGCCACCGGATGCGGCGAGGCGCACCAGTTGAGTGGGTGTGGCGTCGGGCAGATAGGCCCGCGAGATCGCCAAACCGATTCGGGGAAGATCACTCTCGTCGCGGAAGGACAGGAACACCGGTTCGTAGCGGGGGCTGAACTTCTTCTTGAACGCGTGTAGAGAGCGGAACCCGTAGAACGGTTCCATCGCCGCCCCCAGGCTGTCGAGCAGGCGGTCCATCCGCTCCGCCTCCGCTGCGTCGTCGCTGCGCGCCAGTGGCGCTCCGGACAGTGAGATGAACTGTGCCCCCTCGTCTTTGAAGGCCATCGCCGACGACGCGATCAGGTATTCGATGACCGGGCCGAATCCGTCGGTGCGACGGCGCATCACGTCGAGCGTCCAACCACGGACCGTGCGCTCCTCGTCGGCTCCGACGGCACCGTAGACCGGCAACCACGACAACACGCCGTGCACGCTTCCCGTGTCGTCGACCGCGAGCGCCACCCGCACTTCGGGATCCATCGCCTCGTCGACGCTGCCCAGGGTGAACCCCATCTCGGGCAGGCCCTTGTCGCCCACCCATTCCTCTGAGATGGCCCGCACCTGCGACTTGATGGAGAACGGTTCGTCGGCCAGCACCACCAGCCGGAAGGTGATGTTCTCTTTCTTGGACTTGTTGATCGCCGAGCGGACGTGCTGCCACGGTTTGCCCTTGAACGCCAGATCCGGCAGGTCGACGATCGTGTCCTCGGCGATCTGCAGACTGCGCCAGCCCAGTTCGTCCGCGATCCGGGCGGTCTCGGCCCCCACCGAGAACCAGCACGGGGTCTTGCCGCTCTTCTCGGCGTGGTCGATGAACCCGGCGATGGTGCGGCGCAGTTCGTCCTCGTCGCACACCGGATCGGCCAGTGCCAGCATCGTTCCCATGTGCCGCTGATAGGCGACGACACTGTTCGCGGCGGCCGAGAACAGGTATTCGTTACCGGGCCAGGTGATCATCCACGACATCGTGCCGCCACCGTGCGAGTGCAGGAGTTCCTTGACGCGGTCGACGGGATCGCCGTCGACCGAACCGCTGCGCCTGGTACGCCAGGGCACCGCGAACGCGAAGCGGCCGGGGATCAGGATCGCGAGGACCACCGCCCACAACAGGGTGGTGCCGACGGTGACCCCGCCCTCACTGTCGAAGTTCGTGAACGCGACCAGGGCGACCACCAGGATGGTCAGCAACACGTTGAGCAGACCCAGCACGACGGCGACCCACCAGGCCCACCGCCGTCCGCGACGCAACTGGTCGGCGATGAGGAGATTGATGACCAGGATGACGATCATCGAGACCGTCGACTCGTCGTTGGCGTCGGTGGGGCCGAGCGGTCCGCTCGCCGGGAAGAAGAAGACCATCAGGTTCGCGCCGGCGATCAACAGGATCCCCACCGACCCCAGCATGCGGACCTCACGGCGGGTGCGCGGCAGGTATCCGCGTTCAGCGGTACTGAACCACTGCTCCCCGATCGGCAACATGATGAGTGCCGCGAGGACGTATTGCACCGTGCCGAAGGTGCCCTCGAACAGGAAGGTGATGGCCACGACCGCCCCGAGGAACACGCGGACCCGGAGTCGCCAGGGCGATCGCAAGGTCGCCGAGGCCACGGCGACCGCGGCGACGACCATCGTGATCACGCCCGTCCCGCGGGTACCGGCCATGTGGTCGACCCACTGCCACGAGGTGAAGTCACGGCTGAAGAACCACACCAGCAGGACCGACAGCAGTTCGGCGCCGATCTTTCCGCCGATGGCGACGATCGCCACCCGTGCCGTTCCGAGACGCCACTCCGCCCAACCGATCCCGACCGCGACCAGGATCAGCGCGATCACGTACTTGCCGGGGCTCGGCTCGAACACCGAGGACGTGACGATCGTCCACCACTTGTTCTCCTCGAGCGCGGGCAGACCGAACGCGACGTCGACGTACCAGGACTTGTGCGACGCGTGATCCCACAACGCCCCGGTGACGAGACCGAGACCGAAGATCACCACCCACAGGGCGAGGGTGAACGGGAGCCGGACGACCGTCGATCCGAAAGCACGTAGTCGCCGCACGACCGCACCCCGATCGGTGTCATCGGTGCCGTCGGCGGCGGTCGCGGACGAGCCGCTCGCGGGCGAGTCAGCGGGTGCGCTCATTCAGGTATCCCCAATCGTTTGGCGAGCCAGGGCAGCTGCTGCCGGAACCCCGCCGACCACACCGCGAAGGAGTGTCCGCCCGGCACCTCTGAATAATGCACGTCCATCCCGGCTTTTCGCGCGGCTTCGTAGGTGGTGCGGACCCCCGCCTTGTACTCGGCGTCGGTGTTGCCGACCACGAACGCGCCGGCCGAGTTCGGATAACGGCGGGTGGTCATCAGGTCCATCGGGTTGACCGCCCGGAAGGCCGCGGCGTCACCGCCGAACGCGACGTCGATGGTGCGTTGCCGACTGCCCAGGGTCGGCTCCAGCTGCCCGGAGATGTCCACGAACGTCGGATAGAGCTCGGGGAAGTTGGTGGCCAGCTGCAGCGCGCAGGTGCCGCCGTAGGACAAGCCCGATGCAGCCCACTTGGTGCGTTCGGTGTCCGCGGCGCGCAGATTCTGTTTCGCCCACGCACCGACGTCTGCGGTCAGATAGGTGGCCACGTTGCCGAGAGTGGAGTCCACACAGAGCGGGTTGCCGAGTTCGGTGCCGGTCGCATCGGCGACGATCACGATCGGGGTGAGCCCCTCATGACGACTGGCGAACGCATTCATCGTGGTCACCAGCTGCCCGCCGAGCAGCCAGTCGTCCGGGGACCCGGGCTGACCGGCCATCAGGACCACCACCGGCAGCCGGGGTGCCGGGCTGGTGAAGATCGCCGGGGGCAGGTAGACCTTGGCCGGCCTCGCGTCGAACCCCGACTTCACGCCCGGGATGGCGGCCGTCAGGATGCGACCTTCGCCGGGCATCTCGGAAGGCTTGTGCCACTTGTCGATCGGCACCACCTTGGTGTCGACGTCGTCGAGTTCCTGCAGGGAGACCGATTGCGCACCGACATCACCCAGCAAGGTGTCCACTGTCGGATAGGCGTCGTAGCTCATGTTGATGTGCGCGAGCCCCAAGCTGATCGCCAGGACGCCGGCGATCACCGTCACCAACTTCTGGATGATGCCGTGCCCGACGATGAACCTCGCGACCGCCAGGAGGAGACCGAGCAGGGCGACACCGCCCCACACGTAGACCGCGGTCGGGATGGGCTCCGGGAACGGATGCCAGACCTTCTCGACCACGTAATTCGCGATCACGGTGCACACGATGGTGACCGCGATCGCCGCGGGAACCACGATGACGAGATAGCGCAACCGCGGATAGATGATCAGCCAGGCGAAGCCGAGCAGACCCACGATCCAGATGCCCAGCGGAACCCATCCGTCGATGATGGACAGTTCGCCGACGTCGCCCATCGCACGGCCTTTCGCCTCCGGATTTCAGGAGGTCAGCGTAACAACAGACCCGGCCGGTGAGCCGGTTTTACGCGACGGCCACGCCGTTTCGATGACATGGGATTTCGATGACATGAGTGTCGTTGGGCTACTACCGCTCCCGGACAGGGTCCGGGTACATGGTGGAGGACATACGGATCGAACGTATCAAGGGCACCCCAACCGGCGCATCCCCCTCGCACTCTCGCGAGTTGTGAGGAGCTTAAACCAGATTTCATCGTCGCGCAGCACGTTCGACGAAAGAAGTTCACCGCACGGGCGCGACAGGTCGGCCTCAGTGATGCTCAACCGTTCAGGCGTCGGGACGCACCGTGAGAATCCGCGGTCCGTCGCCGGTGACCACGACGGTGTGTTCCCAATGCGCCGAGCGAGACCCGTCGTCGGTGACGACCGTCCAGTCGTCGTCGAGCACGCTGGTCGCGGTTGTACCGAGGGTGAGCATCGGCTCGATCGCGAGCGTCGACCCGATGACGAGCACCGGCCCGCGGTTGGGCTTGCCCTCGTTCGCGAGGAACGGCTCCATGTGCATCTCCCGGCCGATGCCGTGTCCGCCGTAACCGTCGACGATGCCGAACGACCGGCCGAACTTCTGCTCGGCGGCCCGGGTGCCCTGCTCGATCGCATGGGAGATGTCGGTGAGACGCGCGCCCTCCACCATCGCCGCGATACCCGCGTCCATCGACAGACGCGTCGCCTCCGACAGATCCGCGTCCGCGGTGGAGATCTCGCCGACACCGAAGGTCCAGGCCGAGTCGCCGTGCCAGCCGTCGAGGATCGCGCCGCAATCGATGGAGACGAGGTCACCGTCGGCGAGCACCACGTCGGCGGACGGGATCCCGTGCACCACGACGTCATTCACCGAGCTGCAGATCGATCCCGGAAAGCCGTGGTAGCCCTTGAACGACGGCACCGCGCCGGCTTGCCGGATGACGGTCTCGGCCACCTCGTCGAGGTCGAGGGTGCTCACGCCGGGCCCGGCTGCCGCGCGGACGGCGACGAGCGCGGCACCCACCACGGCACCGGCCGCGGCCATGGCGTCGACCTCACCGGCGGTCCGGAAAGGAACCGGCTTCGGTTTACGAAATGCCATGGGCGCGACCGCTCTCCGTCGTCAGTCGAGCGGGTGTCAGGAGACGCCGGCACCCAGCGCGCTCAGTACGCGCTGATGCACGTCCTGGACGTCGCCGACCGCGTCGATCGTCTTGACCTGCTCGCCGTAGTACTCCAGCAGCGGAGCGGTTTCCTTGGTGTACACGCCCATCCGGTTACGGATCACGGCTTCGGTGTCATCCGCGCGGCCACGGGCCAGCATGCGGTCGACCACGACGTCCTCGTCGACCCGGAATGAGAGGACCGCGTCGAGCGAGGTGTCCAGCTTGGCCAGGATGTCCTTCAGGGAGTCGGCCTGGTCGGTCGAACGGGGGAAGCCGTCGAGGATGAAACCCTTTGCGGCATCGGGCTCGCCGACGCGAGCACGCACCATGTCAACGGTGATCTCCGACGGCACGAGGTCACCGGCGTCGAGGTAGCGCTTCGCCTCGATGCCCACCGCGGTGCCCTGGGAGATGTTGGCACGAAAGAGGTCTCCGGTGGAGATGTGGGGAATGCCCAATGCCTCGGAAAGCAGTTCCGCCTGAGTACCTTTGCCAGCGCCGGGGGGGCCGAGTATCACGAGTCTCACTTGAGGAATCCTTCGTACTTGCGTTGCATCAATTGACTGTTGACTTGCTTCATCGTGTCCAGACCAACGCCGACCATGATCAACACGGCCGTGCCCCCAAATGGCAAGTTCTGCACACCACCGCTGTTACCGATCTCGAGGAACAGGTTTGGCAGTACCGCGATGATACCCAGGTAGATGGAACCCGGCAGTGTGATGCGACTCAACACATAGCCGAGGTAGTCGGCGGTCGGTGTCCCCGGACGGATGCCGGGGATGAAGCCGCCGTACTTCTTCATGTCGTCGGCGCGCTCCTCCGGGTTGAAGGTGACCGCGACGTAGAAGTAGGTGAAGAAGATGATCATCAGGAAGTACACGAGGATGTAGACCCAGCTGCTGGGGTCCGTCAGGTACTGACTGATGTAGCGCTGCCAGGTCGACTGTTCACCACTGGAGCCCTGCGTCAACTGCAGGATCAGCTGCGGGAGATACAGCAGCGACGAGGCGAAGATCACCGGGATGACACCCGCCTGGTTGACCTTCAGCGGCAGATAGGTCGACGATCCGCCGTACATCTTGCGGCCCACCATGCGCTTGGCGTACTGCACCGGGATTCGGCGCTGGCCCTGCTCGATGAAGACCACGCCGGCGACGATCAACAGGGCCGCCACACAGACGAGTCCGAAGACGAGTCCGCCACGGGTGTCCAGGATGGTCTTGCCCTCGGCGGGGATGCGTGCCGCGATACCGGCGAAGATCAGCAGCGACATACCGTTGCCGACGCCGCGCTCGGTGATGAGCTCGCCGAACCACATGACCACACACGCACCCGCGGTCATCACGAGCACGATGATCGCGAGACCGAAGATGGACTGGTCGTTGAGGATCTGGTCGGCCTGCGAGCAGTCCTGCAGGAGCTGCCCGCGGTCGGCGAGGGCGACGATGCCGGTCGACTGGAGCAGTGCCAGCGCCACCGTGAGGTAGCGGGTGTACTGCGTCATCTTCGCCTGGCCGGACTGGCCTTCCTTACGGAGCTGCTCGAACCGCGGGATGACCACGGTGAGCAGCTGCACGATGATGCTGGCCGTGATGTACGGCATGATGCCGATCGCGAACACCGACAGCTGCAGCAACGCACCGCCGGAGAACATGCTGATCAACGAGTAGATGTTCGCCGAACTGCCGTGCGACACCTCGTCGAGACACGCGTGGACGGCTTTGTAGTCGACGCCTGGGGAAGGAATGGTCGCACCCAGTCGATACAGCACGATGATGCCGATGACGAAGAGGATCTTCTTCCTCAGATCGGGCGTCCGGAAGGCCGCGACGAGGGGGGAAAGCACTAACTCCTCCTAGGAACGACCACGGGAGGCGGACTCACGTCCCCCCACGTGCTCGGCAATCGACGTTGATCGAAGCGTCAAGACAACGCTTGAACTCTAACAGTCACGACATCGGGCCTCGTCAGCGCGACGAGTCGATGTCCGCCTTGACCGTTGGGCGTCGCGTGGACGGCCAAACGGCGACACCGCCGGCGGGCCGGCAACACCGTGAGTGTTGCCGGCCGCCGACGGTATCCGGCTGGCTCAGAGTTCGGTGACGCTGCCACCGGCAGCGGCGATCTTCTCCTTGGCCGAGGCCGTGAACTTGTTTGCGGTGACATTGACCGAGACGCCGAGGTCGCCGTCGCCGAGCACCTTGACGAGCTGGTTCTTGCGAACCGCACCGGCCGCGACGAGCTCGTCGACGCCGATGGTGCCGCCCTGCGGGAACAGCTTGGCGATGTCGCCGACGTTGACGACCTGGTACTCGACCCGGTTACGGTTGGTGAAGCCCTTCAGCTTCGGCAGCCGCATGTGGATCGGCATCTGGCCACCTTCGAAGCCGGCAGGCACGTTCTTGCGCGCCTTGGTGCCCTTGGTGCCACGCCCCGCGGTCTTGCCCTTGGAGCCCTCACCGCGACCCACGCGGGTCTTCTCGGTCTTCGCGCCCGGTGCGGGGCGAAGGTGATGGAGCTTGATTGTCATTACTTGACCTCTTCGACTGTCACGAGGTGCCGAACCACGTTGATGAGGCCGCGGTTGATCGGCGTGTCCTCGCGGGTGACCGTCTTGCGGATGCCCTTCAGTCCGAGGGTCCGCAGGCTGTCACGCTGGTTCTGCTTGGTACCGATGGTGCCCTTGATCTGGGTGATCTTGAGTTCTGCCATGTCGATCAGACTCCCTGGCCGGCGCGGGCACGCAACATGCCCGCGGGTGCGACATCTTCGATCGGCAGACCACGACGTGCGGCGACCTCTTCGGGGCGCTGCAGCATCTTCAGCGCGGCAACGGTGGCGTGCACCACGTTGATCGCGTTGTCGCTGCCGAGGCTCTTGGCGAGGACGTCGTGGACGCCCGCGCACTCCAGCACGGCACGCACCGCGCCACCGGCGATGACACCGGTACCGGGGCTGGCCGGACGGAGCATCACGACACCGGCTGCGGCCTCACCCTGGACCGGGTGGGTCACGGTGCCCGCGATCAGCGGCACGCGGAAGAAGTTCTTGCGAGCCTCTTCGACGCCCTTCTGGATGGCCGCGGGAACTTCCTTGGCCTTGCCGTAGCCGACGCCGACCATGCCCTGGCCGTCACCGACGACCACGAGAGCGGTGAAGGAGAACCGACGTCCACCCTTGACCACCTTGGAGACACGGTTGATTGCGACGACGCGCTCGAGCTGGTTGCGGTCCTCGCGATCGCGTCCTCCGCGGTCGTCGCGACGGCCGCGGCCGCCGCCTCCGCCACGACGGTCGTTGCCGCCGCCTGCTGCGTTCGCGTTGTTGTCGTTTCCGGCGGGTCCGTTTCCGCCGTCACGCTGACGTCCGGGCATCAGAGGTCCCCTCCGGTCATGTTGGTAGTGCTGGTGTAGATGGTCATCAGGATTGTGCTCATCAGAAGCTCAACCCTCCCTCGCGGGCGGCGTCGGCGAGCGCGGCGATCCGGCCGTGGTAGTCCTTGCCACCACGGTCGAACACGACGGCCTCGACACCGGCGGCCTTGGCGCGGGCGGCGATCAGTTCGCCGACCTTGCGGGCCTGCGCGGACTTGTCGCCACCGGCGGCACGCACGTCGGCCTCGATCGTCGACGCCGCGGCCAGGGTCTTGCCGGCCAGGTCGTCGATGAGCTGCACGTGGATGTGACGCGAGCTGCGCTTGACGGCCAGGCGCGGACGCTCGGCCGTGCCGTTGACCTTCTTGCGCAGGCGGAAGTGCCGATTCGTGGTCGCGGTGCGACGACGGGTCGACGCGTCCCGGCCCAGCGGCTTGCGGGTGTTCTTGGTTGCTGTATCACTCATGGCTTACTTACCCGTCTTTCCGACCTTGCGACGGATCTGCTCACCCTCGTAGCGAATGCCCTTGCCCTTGTAGGGGTCCGGACGACGCAGGCGGCGGATGTTCGCCGAGATCTGGCCGACTTGCTGCTTGTCGATACCCGTGACCGAGAACTTGGTGGGCGACTCGACGGCGAAGCTGATGCCGTCGGGTGCCTCGATCGGAACGGGATGGCTGTAGCCGAGGGCGAACTCGAGGTCCTTGCCCTTGGCCTGCACGCGGTAACCGACACCGAAGATCTCCATCTTCGTGGTGTAGCCCTGCGTGACACCGACTACCAGGTTGTTCACCAGCGACCGGGACAGACCGTGCAGCGCACGGCTGCGACGCTCGTCGTTCGGACGGGTGACAACGATGCTGTTGTCTTCTTTGGCGACCGAGATCGGCTCCGACACGGTCAGGCTCAGTTCGCCCTTGGGGCCCTTGACCTTCACGTGCTGGCCGTCGACGGTGACGTCGACGCCCGCGGGGATCTCGATGGGGTTCTTTCCGATTCGCGACATGTCAGCTCTCCCCTACCAGACGAAAGCGAGGACTTCGCCGCCCACGCCCTGGTTGGCTGCCTGACGGTCGGTGAGCAGGCCGGACGACGTGGAGATGATGGCCACGCCGAGGCCGCCCAGAACCTTGGGCAGGTTGGTGGACTTTGCATACACCCGAAGGCCGGGCTTGGAGACGCGACGCAAGCCGGCGATGCTGCGCTCACGGCTGGGGCCGTACTTCAGGGAGACGACGAGGCTCTTGCCGACCTCGGCATCTTCGATGCGGTAGTCGGTGATGTAGCCCTCGCGCTTCAGGATCTCGGCGATGTTCACCTTGATCTTCGACGACGGGAGGGTCACCTCGTCATGGAACGCCGAGTTGGCGTTACGCAGACGTGTCAAGAAGTCTGCGATCGGGTCAGTCATGGTCATGGTTGACCGTCAACCTTTCTCGTAGCGGTTCCCATACAGCGCCGATCACGGGAAAATGATCCCTGACCTGCGGTGGGCCTTCCACGAAGTGGATAGTTGTAAATAAGGTTCTTGCCGCCGATGCCCTTGGCTTTTCACCGGCACCGGCGACTATTCGGTTGTGGCGTGCGCGCCCCGGGGAAGACCGCAGAGCGCAGGCAACCGTTCTAGTGTAGAGAAGTCGCTGGCCAGACCCAAATCACCGTCACAGCTCCCACTGGAACCGCGACGTCGGCACCACGTCGAGGTTGCGGTCGGCGCCGAATCTCGCCACGCTCGCGAGCATCCGTCCGAGACGATCCTCGAGCTCGGCCTGGTCACCTCCACTGCCGTAGAACGCGTGCGGATCGGACACCGCGGCCATCGGGAACAGTTCCTCGACGATCGCGTCCACCGGGGGCGCGCCATCGGTGAGCGGGCCCAGCACGACGTTCTGGTAGTAGCCGAAAGTCGCCTGGGTGTCGATGGCCACCTGGGTGTGGTCGTCGAGCCAGCGATGCAGCCATTCGGTTCTCGACAGCTCCGGCGGGCGACGCAGAAAGGCGACGTTGCTCAGCGCGTCGATCCGCCGGCCGGCGGCGGGCAGCACCGGATTCAGCGGCGCGCGTTCCTCGACGGCCCAGGCGGACAGTCGGCCCACCCGCGCCGACAGCACGTCGAGCACCCCAGCAGGCTCATCGGCCCAGATGCTGATCACACCGTCGATCGGCGGTGTGAGCTCCGCGATGCGCATCGCACCCGCAACCGCATCGTCGGAGATGTTCACCTGGAGTCGCGTGGCGCCCGCATCGGCGCATGCGGACGGCAGATCGGGATCGCGCAGCCGGCCGTCGAGACCGTCACCCCAGGCCGCCGCCATCACCTTGGTCATGGTCGGTGAGGGTATCCAGCGAACCGTCGGACACGAACCCGTTCGGCCGAAACCGGCCGGGACCCGACGGGCGCGGACCGTAATCTACGCAGGTGAACTGGGAACTGCTCTCCTGCGGCATGCGCGGCCACGAGACGTATGACCCCGACGAACCCCGACTCCGCGACCGACTGCATGTCACCACCGCGGCCGGCGAGACGTGGCGATGCCTGAGGTGCGGCACCTTCGTTCCGGGTCCGGCCCGTCGGACGGGACCGGCCGATCACGCCCCCGAGGTGCCGCGCGGCCGGCTGCTCCGCGACCTGGTGATCATGCGACTGCTCGCCGTCGAACGTCTGGTCCGAGGCCTGTTCCTGCTGGCTGCGGGCATTCTCATCATCGGGTTGCGCCACAGCCAGGAATCTCTGCAGGCACGATTCGACGACGAGATGCCGCTGCTGCGCCCGCTCGCGGAGCAGGTCGGCTGGAACATCGACGATTCCAAGATGGTGCAGTGGATCGAGCGATCCTTCACGCTGTCCACCACGACCATCGTCTGGATCGGGATCGCCGTCATCGTGTACGCCGCGAGCCAGTTCGTCGAGGCCGGCGGTCTGTGGTTCATGAAGCGGTGGGGTGAGTACTTCGCCGTGGTGGTGACCAGCGTCTTCCTGCCCGTCGAGATCTACGAACTCACCGAGCGGGTCACGGTCGTACGCCTGCTCCTGCTGACGGTCAATGTCGCGGCGGTGGTGTGGCTGGTGTGGAGCAAGCGGCTGTTCGGGGTCCGCGGTGGTGGCGCCGCCTATCACGCCGAACATCATGCCGAGAGCCTGCTCACCGTCGAACGTGCCGCGGCCACCGCGTCCGTCGGGCGGTGACCGCCGGCCGACGAGGCGGGAATGAGCGGCCCGGCTGCGGCAGTATTGACCCATGGACCGTCGTGAATTCCTGATCGTCGGCGCCCTCGGCGGTCTGGCCCTGCTGGGGGGATGCGGCACCGAGTCGTCTGCCCCGCCGAGTTTCACACCGGGGAGCTCCCCCGACCGTCGCGCAGGTGTGACCACTGTCGCGTCCGGGTTGAACGTCCCGTGGGCGATCGCCTTCCTGCGCGACGGCAGCGCGCTGGTCACCCAGCGCGACGACGCGACGATCGTCCGCGTGGCTCCGGACGGGACCGTGACGACGATCGGCGACGTCTCCGGCGTGGCGCCGCGCGGCGAGGGCGGGCTGCAGGGCATCGCAGTCGCACCCGGCGACGAATCGGCGCTGTACCTCTACCTCACCTCAGACCGCGACAACCGGTTGGTCCGGGTGGCGTTCGACGGCCGGCGCATCGGTGAACCGCGACCACTGTTGACCGGCCTCGACACAGCGGTCAACCACCATGGTGGTGCCCTGCTGTTCGACCCGGACGGTCTGCTCTACGTCGCGGTCGGCGACGCGGCACAGCCCGATGTGGCCCAGGATGTCCGCGCACTGAACGGCAAGATCCTCCGGGTGGACCGCGAGGGCCGCCCCGCGGCCGGCAACCCGTTCGGCAACGAGGTCTGGTCCTACGGCCATCGGAACGTCGAGGGCCTCGCCTTCGACGGATCGGGCCGCCTCTGGGCCAGCGAGTTCGGCCAGAACGACCGAGACGAACTCAATCTCATCCGGCGCGGCGGCAACTATGGCTGGCCCGAGGTCGAGGGCGACTCCGACGATCCCCGGTTCGTCGCGCCGGCGGTCACGTGGTCGACCGGTGAGGCCTCTCCCGCCGGCCTCGCGATCGTCGGCGACACCGCCTACGTCGCCGCACTCCGCGGCCGCCGACTCTGGCGGGTGCCGCTCGACGGCGAGTCCGCCGGTGACCCGTCCGCCCTGCTGACCGACGAGGTGGGCCGACTGCGGGCCGTCGCGGCGGCACCGGACGGTTCGCTGTGGGTCGGCACCAGCAACACCGACGGCCGCGGCCGACCGTCGCCCGGAGACGACCGCATCCTGCGGGTCGCGTTGTGACGGCGCGGTTTCCCGGGGCACAGCGCAGCGGGTGACTTCGGCCGAACCCCGCCTCCGGAGGTCCCGGGCGAGGAAAATGAGTTCATGGACAGCACACGCCTCCCCGAACTCGTCGACCAGCTCATGACATCGGCCCACTCTGCTCGGAGCGGACGCGCCGCCCACACTCTGTACGGGAATTCCAGCCACCGTCTGCGACAGACGGTGATCGCGCTGGTGGCAGGCCAGGGACTCACCGACCATGACAGCCCGGGCGAGGCAAGCCTGCACGTACTGCGTGGACACGTGACGATCACGACGGACGACGGCGAACAGTGGGAGGGAGTCGACGGCGACCTCGTGGTGATCCCTGCTCAGCGTCATGGGCTTACCGCGCAACAGGATTCGGCGGTACTGCTGACCGTCATCACGAGATGAACGGCGCCGCAACAGTAACGAGACAAACCTCACCGGCTCGATGTCGTCCTGAGAGGTACGACGCTCAGGCCGAATTCGCACCGGGAGGAGAGCATCAACTGACCAACCGGATTCGTTCATCGGCCGATTTCTCGCATTTCACCAACCGGATTCGCTTCGATCGTATGGTGGACAACTGTGGGCCGATCTTCCGGAGTGGACGGCGAGGCGGCGAAGGCACTGCTGGATGTCGGCAGGTTCTTCACCCGGTGGGATGAGAGCGACGACGGGCGTGCGGTGTTCCGTCGTGGCGGGCGTGCCGGCGACGTCTTCTATCGCGATCGATGGAGTCACGACAAGATCGTGCGCTCCACACATGGGGTGAATTGCACCGGCTCCTGTTCCTGGAAGGTGTATGTCAAGGACGGGATCATTACCTGGGAGACCCAGGAGACCGACTACCCTTCGGTCGGTCCCGACCGCCCCGAGTACGAACCTCGCGGATGTCCACGCGGCGCCGCCTTCTCCTGGTACACATACTCGCCCACGCGAGTTCGGTACCCGTACGCCCGCGGGGTACTCGTCGAGATGTTCCGCGAGGCACGGGCCCGGCTCGGCGACCCGGTCCTCGCCTGGGCCGACGTGGTCGGGGACCCGCTTCGCCGCCGCTCCTATCAGCAGGCGCGGGGCAAAGGCGGATTGGTGCGCGTCTCATGGGACGAGGCGATCGAGATCGCCGCGGCCGCACATGTGCACACGATCAAGACCTACGGACCCGACCGCTGCGCGGGATTCTCCCCGATTCCCGCGATGTCGATGGTCTCCCATTGTGTCGGTACACGATTCATCCAGCTCATCGGTGGCGTGATGACGTCGTTCTACGACTGGTACGCCGACCTCCCGGTGGCCAGCCCCCAGGTGTTCGGCGATCAGACCGATGTCCCCGAATCCGGCGACTGGTGGGATGCGACGTATCTGATGATGTGGGGATCCAATGTCCCGGTGACCAGGACCCCGGATGCGCACTGGATGGCGGAGGTGCGATACCGCGGCACCAAGGTCGTGACAGTGAGTCCGGACTACGCGGACAACACCAAGTTCGCCGACGAATGGCTCCCGGCGCAGGCGGGCACCGACGCCGCGTTGGCCATGGCGATGGGCCATGTGATCCTAACCGAATTCTTTGTCCGGCAACGGACCCCGTTCTTCGACGACTATGTCCGCCGCTACACGGACCTGCCGTTTCTGGTGCACCTGGAGGAGCGCGACGGCGACCGGGACAAGGGCTATGTGCCGGGAAAGTTCGTGACTGCCGACGAACTCGGCGCAGCACGCTCCCCGGAGGAGGACGTCTGGAAGACGGTGTTCATCGACCAGGCGACCGGACAACCCGTCGTGCCCAATGGTTCCATGGGTTTCCGGTACGCCGACTCCGGTGTCGGCCGATGGAATCTCGATCTCGACGGGATCGTGCCGGCACTGAGTCTGTATGGCGACGGCAATGAGTTCGTACCAGTGAGCTTTCCGGCGTTCGACGCGCCGGACGGCAGCGGCTCTGTCCTCCATCGCGGCGTGCCGGTACGCCGCGTCGGCGGGCACCTCGTCACCACTGTCTTCGACCTCATGCTCGCCCAGTACGGCGTGGCCCGTGACGGGCTGCCGGGTGACTGGCCTAGTGGTTACGACGACGCCGAGACCCCGTACACGCCCGCGTGGCAGGCCGAGATCACCAGCGTTCCGGCCGAGGCGGCCATCCGAGTGGCCCGCGAGTTCGCGACCAACGCAGACGAATCCGACGGCCGGTCGATGATCATCATGGGCGCAGGCATCTGCCAGTGGTTCCACGGGGACGCCACCTACCGATCGATCCTGTCACTGTTGATCCTCACCGGATGCATGGGTCGCAACGGCGGCGGCTGGGCGCACTATGTCGGCCAAGAGAAGTGCCGCCCCATCACGGGCTGGATCTCACTCGCCAACGCGCTGGACTGGACCCGACCACCACGGACGATGACCGGCACGTCGTATTGGTATATGCACACCGACCAGTGGCGCACCGACGGCTATTCTGCGGCCTCGCTGACCTCTCCACTGTCACGCGGGGTCCTCGACCACGAGCACACCGCCGACGCGATAGCGCAATCGGCGCGCCTGGGCTGGATGCCCTTCTACCCCCAGTTCTCGACCAATCCGCTCGATGTCGCCGAGTCGGCACAGGAAGCAGTCGAGCGTGGAGACGCCGAGAGCGTCGGCAGCTATGTCGCACAGGGACTCTCCTCGGGCTCGCTGACCCCGGCAATCTCGGACATCGACGCACCCGAGAACTGGCCACGCACCCTGGTGCTGTGGCGCTCGAATCTGATGGGATCGTCGGCGAAGGGCAACGAACACTTCCTGCGACATCTGCTCGGCACCCACCACAATGTGCTCGGCACCGAGGACCCGGATGCCCCCCGTCCGCGTGATGTGGTGTGGCACGACGAGGCCCCGGAGGGCAAACTCGACCTGCTGATGTCGGCGGACTTCCGCATGACGTCGACGACCCTGCTCTCCGACGTCGTGTTCCCCGCGGCGACCTGGTACGAGAAACACGACCTGTCCTCCACGGACATGCATCCGTTCGTCCATGCCTTCTCGCCGGCGATCGATCCACCGTGGGAGGCGAAGACCGACTTCGACCTGTTCCACCTGCTCGCCACCAGGTTCTCGGACCTGGCGCGCACCCACCTCGGCATCCGGCGCGATCTGGTGAGCGTCCCACTGCAACACGACACACCGGGCGAGGTCGCCCAACCGCACGGTCGGGTGGCCGACTGGTGGGGCTCCGGCGGGGCGGTACCCGCTCGTCCGGGACGGAACATGCCGACCTTCAGTGTGGTGGAACGGGATTACACGGCGATCGCCGACAAGTTGGGCACGATCGGGCCCCTCGCCGATTCACTCGGTTTCACCGTCAAGAACGTGACGTACGAAGTCACCGAGCAGAACAAGAAGCTGTCCGAGGCCAACGGCGTGATGCTCGGCGGAGCCGGCGACGGACGCCCGGCCATCGACACCGACGCCAAGCTCGCCGAGGCCATCCTGACACTGTCCGGCACCACGAACGGCGAACTCGCGGTCCAGGGATTCCGCACGCTGCAGCGACGCGTGGGTTTCGTGCTCGACGATCTCGCCCGCGGCTCCGAGGAGAAGCGCATCCGATTCGCCGACACTCAGCAGGCACCGGTTCCCGTGATCACCTCACCGGAATGGTCCGGCTCGGAAACCGGTGGCCGCCGCTACGCACCGTTCACGGTGAACATCGAGCGGCTCAAGCCCTTTCACACCCTCACGGGCCGGATGCACTTCTACCTCGATCACGACTGGATGATCGACATCGGTGAGTCCCTCCCGATCTATCGGCCGCCATTGGACATGCACCGGTTGTTCGGCGAACCGAAACTCGGCCCCGACGGCGACCGCCAGATCACGGTTCGCTATCTGACCCCGCACTCCAAGTGGTCGATCCACTCGGAGTATCAGGACAACCTGTTCATGCTCTCGCTCTCGCGCGGCGGTCCGACGGCGTGGCTCAGTCCCGCCGACGCCGCCTCCATCGATGTCCGCGACAACGACTGGATCGAGTGCACGAACGCCAACGGTGTGGTGGTGTGCCGCGCGATCGTGAGTCACCGCATGCCGGACGGGGTCTGCTACGTCCACCACGCGCAGGAGCGGACGATCGACGTGCCGAAGTCCGAGGCGACCGGTCGGCGCGGCGGTATTCACAACTCGGTGACGCGGCTCCTCGTCAAACCGACGCACATGATCGGCGGTTACGCCCAACTGTCGTATGCCTTCAACTATCTGGGCCCCGCCGGCAACCAGCGCGACATGGTCTCCACCATCCGGAAACGAAGCCAGGAGGTGACCTACTGATGCGTGTCATGGCCCAGATGGGCATGGTGATGAATCTCGACAAGTGCATCGGATGCCATACGTGTTCGGTCACCTGCAAACAGGCCTGGACGAATCGGGCGGGCACGGAATACGTCTGGTTCAACAACGTCGAAACACGGCCCGGCCAGGGCTATCCGCGCCGCTACGAGGATCAGGAACAGTGGCGCGGCGGCTGGCATCTCGACAAGAAGGGGCGCCTGAGGCTGCGCACCGGCGGCAGGCTGCAGAAGTTGCTGACGCTGTTCGCCAGCCCGGTGCAACCGACCCTCGACGACTACTACGAACCGTGGACCTACGACTATCAGACACTGGTCGACGCGCCCCTCGGTGACGACTTCCCGGTGGCCCGGCCGAAGTCGCTCATCACCGGCGAGGACACCAAGGTCTCGTGGTCGGCCAACTGGGACGACAATCTCGGCGGCGCACCGGAGATGGGCGGGCTCGACCCCGTCGTCGAGAAGCTGCGCCGCGAGTCCGAGGACGCAATCAAGTTCAGCTTCGAGCAGACCTTCATGTTCTATCTGCCGCGGATCTGCGAGCACTGCCTCAACCCGTCGTGTATGGCGTCGTGCCCGTCGGGCGCCATCTACAAACGGTCAGAGGACGGGATCGTCCTCGTCGACCAGGATCGTTGCCGCGGCTGGCGACAGTGCATCACCGGATGTCCCTACAAGAAGATCTACTTCAACCACAAGTCCGGCAAGGCCGAGAAGTGCACGTTCTGCTATCCGCGCGTCGAGGTGGGCCTGCCCACCGTCTGTTCGGAGACATGCGTGGGCCGGCTCCGCTATCTCGGTCTGTTTCTCTATGACGCCGATGCCGTCACGGCGGCCGCCTCCGTGCCGGACGCGAAGGACCTCTACGCCGCGCAACTGGACCTCATGCTGGATCCGGAGGATCCCGAGGTGATCGCGGCTGCGCGCGCAGAGGGCATCCCCGAGGACTGGCTCGACGCCGCCCGCCGCTCCCCGGTGTACGCGCTCGCCAAGACGTATCGGGTTGCCCTACCGCTCCATCCGGAGTACCGCACGATGCCCATGGTCTGGTACGTCCCACCTCTCTCACCCATCGTCGATCTGCTGTCCGAACAGGGGCACGACGCGGAGGATCACCGAAACCTGTTCGGCGCCATCAATTCTCTGCGCATCCCGCTCGACTACCTCGCCGAGCTGTTCACCGCCGGCGACACAACGGTGGTCGAAGGGGTCCTGCGCAAACTCGCCGCGATGCGCTCGTACATGCGGGGTGTGACCCTGGGGCGCGAGCCCGACGCGTCGATACCCGCGGCCGTCGGAATGAGTGAAGAGCAGATCTACCGCATGTACCGCCTGATGGCGATCGCGAAATACGACGAGCGATACGTGATCCCGACGGCCCATCTGGAACAGGCGCACGACCTCGAGGAGATCGGGTGCTCCCTGGATTACGACGATGGCCCCGGAATGTTCGATTCGTCTGCCTTCGGTGAGGCGAGCGGACGGCCGGCACCGGTCTCGGTCGAGACCTTTCATGCTCTCCGCCAACGACAGACCAGTGACACCGCAGCGAGCTCGCGCGCTATGTCCGCGCGAACCAACCTGCTCAACTGGGACGGTAACGGTGTCCCGGATGGCATGTTCCCCAAACAGCCGGAGGAACGGTGAGACTCGGTAGTCGCCGCGGACCCGATCCGGCAGTCATCCGCCAAGCGGCATCCGTATGCCTGAGCTATCCGGACGACGAGACGATCGCGATGGCGCCGCTGCTCGACGCCGCCCTCGCCGAGCAACCTGTCGACCAGACGATCACGGCGCTCCGGGATTTCGTCGGCCACCTCGGGACCTCAGCCCCGGAGGTGTTGCGTCAGAACTACATCGACCTCTTCGACCTGTCACGCAAGCACACTCTGTACCTCTCCTACTGGACCGCGGGCGACACCCGACGGCGCGGTGAGGCCCTCGGCGCGTTCAAGCAGCACTACCGCGACAGCGGTTTCCTCGTGGACCTGGGCGGCGAACTGCCCGACCACCTACCGATCGTGCTGGAGTTCGCCGCACGAGTCGACCCACAGTCCGGCTCCCGGCTCCTCCAACAACATCGGCCGGCCCTCGAGCTCCTGCGGCTGTCTCTCCTCGATCGTCGAACTCCTTATGCGGACGTCGTCGCAGCCGTCTGCGCGACGCTCCCGGGCCAGTCGCCCGTCGACCGTCGCGCTGTGATGACCATGCAGGGCGCGCCACCGCCTGCCGAATCGGTCGGGCTCGAACCGTACGACCCGAGGTTGCTCCCGATAGCCGTGGCGGCGCAGGGACCACAGCGAGCGAGCCGGATCATGGAGGTCAGGTGAGGTCATGGACGTGCTGCTGTGGGGTGTCCTGCCCTACGTGACGCTGCTGTTGCTCATCGGCGGCACGATCTGGCGATACCGCTACGACAAGTTCGGCTGGACCACACGGTCGTCGGAACTCTACGAGTCCCGGCTCCTGCGCATCGGGTCGCCCCTGTTCCATTTCGGAATCCTGGTGGTGATCATCGGGCACGCGATGGGTTTGGTGATCCCCGAATCGTGGACCGAGGCGATCGGCGTGTCCGAGCACACCTATCACGTCGTCGCGGCGGGCTTCGGGATCATCGCAGGCATCGCCACTCTCGGTGGCCTCGCGATCTTGATCTATCGTCGCCGCAGGACCGGGCCGGTATTCATGGCGACGACCACCAACGACAAGACCATGTACGTCGTACTCACCGCGGCGCTCGCACTCGGTGTGTACGTCACGCTCATCGGCATGGTGCCGGGCGCCGAGGGGGTGAACTACCGGGACACCGTGTCACCGTGGTTCCGGTCGATCTTCTACCTGCGGCCCGATGTCCACGCGATGAGCGAGGCTCCGGCGCGGTTCCACATCCACGTCCTGGTCGGCATGCTCGTCTTCGCGATGGTGCCGTTCACCCGACTCGTCCATGCATTCACCGCGCCGGTGCATTATCTGTTCCGGCCCTACATCGTCTACCGGAGCCGCGACGCCGCTCGCACGCCCGGGAACCGCTCGTCCCGGCCCGGTTGGGCTCCCGTCGGAACCAAGGATCGGCAGCGATGACCACACCGTCCACGAATCCCGCGACCCTGCGATCCGGGCAGAGTGTCAACCTCTTCCTCGCCACACTCGCCTTCACCATCAGCTTCTGGGCGTGGAACATCGTCGGCCCCCTCGGGGTCCGGTACTCGGAAGTCCTGGACCTCTCGTCGTCCCAGAAGTCGATCCTCGTCGCGATCCCCATCATCGTCGGGTCCGTCGGCCGGATCCTCACCGGCGCACTGACGGATCGCTTCGGCGGGCGTCTGATGTTTCCTGTGCTCCTGATCGCGACAGCGCCGTTCGTCGTCCTCATCGCCGTCGCAGGAGAACTCGGCTCCTACCCGATGATGTTGGTCATCGGGTTCTTCCTCGGCATCGGCGGTACCACCTTCGCCGTCGGCATCCCGTTCGTGAACGCCTGGTACGACCCGTCCAAACGGGGATTCGCGACCGGTGTGTTCGGCGCCGGTATGGGTGGCACCGCCCTGTCCGCATTCTTCACGCCCCGGTTCGTCAGCTGGTTCGGGTATGTCACGACCCACGTCATCATCGCCGTCGCCCTCGTCGTGGTCGCCGCGGTGGTGTGGATGTTCATGCGCGACGCACCCCAGTGGGCGCCGAACCGCGATGCGGTCGCACCGAAACTCATCGCGGCGGCCAAACTCCCGATCACCTGGCAGATGGGATTCCTGTACGCGGCGACCTTCGGCGGTTTCGTGGCCTTCTCCACTTACCTGCCGACCTACCTCAAGGACGTCTACGACTTCGACCTACAGGCAGCAGGCACACGCACAGCCGGTTTCGCGGTCGCCGCGGTCATCGCGCGCCCCCTCGGCGGTATCCTGTCCGATCGTTTCGGGCCGCGCATCATCACGGCGATCTCCACCGCGGGCGCGGCGCTCCTGGCGGTGTGGATGATCACCCAACCGCCGCTCGAGATCCCCGCGGGTCTGGACTTCGTCCTGATGGCGGTGTGCATGGGTCTCGGGTCGGGCTCTGTGTTCAGTTGGGTGGCCCGGGACGCCCCGGCAGCCCGGGTCGGCTCGGTCACCGGCATCGTCGGCGCAGCCGGCGGCCTCGGCGGATTCTTCCCACCACTGGTGTTGGGGGCGACCTACGACGCCGAGGCACACAGCTACACGATCGGCCTCGTCCTGTTGGTGATCACCGCGTGCTTCGCCCTGGTGTTCACCATCTTCGGGATCAGGAAGCGGGAGGAACGTCCCGCCTGACATACCCGGGCCGCCGGTCAGCGCCTGTCCGGGTCGACGGTTATATTGCTCTTCGACGAATCCGTGCGGGTGTCGAGCACCGCACCGGCGATGGAGAGCAGCGACGTGGGCGGCCCGAATGACGCATGGTCGAGTCACGTCGTGCGACCGGGTCGAGTACTCCGCCTCGTCGACGTCACGCAACAGGATCTCGATGACCTCCTCACCGACATCCGCTCCGACATCCCCGTCATCCTCGCCTACTGGCGCACCGACCTGACCAGTGCGCGCGGAATCGTCGACGAGATCGTCGCCGCGATGACCGACATCGCGATCCGACTGTTTCCCGCATGGCTCACCGACGATGATCTCGGCCCGACCGTCGACGCCGCCACGGCGGAGCAGCTGGCACATGATCTGTGCTCGGACAGCGAGGATTACCGACCGTTCGTCGTCGAGCTGGCGCGTGCCGCTGCGGCCGGCATGGTTCCACGATCACAGTTCTCCACCGAGATCCGTCTACGCGGACTCGCCCGGCTGATCCGGCGCGGCTACAGGCGCGAGTCGATCGTTGTTGCCGTCGGCGCCGACGAGGCTTCCGGTACGGACGTACAGGCTGCCGTGGAGGAAGGGCTCACCTGGCTCGCCCACCACGGTCGGCTCACCGTGTGGTTGTCGGCGGGCGTCCTACCGGAGGTGACCCGCTGTACGCATGTGCGGGGCCGACCCGATCGAATCGGTGGCGCAGGCCCGGTCGTCGAGCACGCGTCGCAGAGTTCCGACGACGATCCACCGGTCCTCACGATCTCGCGGTGCGAGGGCCTACCATCGCCCCACAGCGCGGCGGAACAGGCACTCGAACGTGCCCTGTCGAGAACGATCTGGGCCGATGGCCGACGGTGGAACCGACGGATCGGCGACCTCGACCCGATGCTGCCGATGGCCATCGTCGATGTCTTCTGGCCCAGTGCCCGCCTCGTCGTCGAGGTCGACGGCGACGACCACCGCCGCCCCGACAAGTACGCGGCCGACCGCATCCGCGACAACATTCTGCAACGTCAAGGGTGCATGGTCCTGCGCTACACCAACCACCAGGTGCTCACCGACGTCGGACTCGTCGTCGACGAACTGCGAGCGGTCCTGGATACCCGTTCCGGGATTCGTACACCAGCTGTCGCAGTGCCGACCCCAACCACCGCCGACCATCACGAGGAGCCATGAGATGGACCATCCGCAGCTGACACCGTCGGAGAGTGCCGTGCTCTTCGTGCTGATGGCCGAGGCGCGCGAGGTACGTAACCCGGACCTGGCGGCGCTCGCGCCCGACCTGAAGAAGCCCAGCCGGGACAAGCTGAACCGGTTGGGCCTGATCGAATCTCGCAAGGGCTCCCGCAACGCCTTCAGCCATTCGCTCACCGATCGCGGATGGGCCTGGTGTGCCCGGGAACTCAGCGCCGCACCCCCGCCGAAGTCGTTGCCCCCGATCCGCGCGCTCTACGCGGTGATGGCCGGGGTCGGTCGCTACCTGGCGGCGAGCGATCTCCGACTGCATGAGGTGTTCGGAGTTGCCGGTGGTGGATCAGCGGCGGAGGCAGAACCTTCCGCAGAGCCGTCGGCGGATGCAGTGCCGCTCGATCAGAGAATCCGGGCCACGTATCACGCCGTGACGTCCGGCCCTGGACGGTGGGTCGGTGTCCTCGCACTGCGTCAGGCGCTCGCGGGCATCGATCGCTCGGAGTTGGACGCTGTACTGGTCGCTCTTCAGCGGGAACCAGGTGTAAGCCTCATTCCCCAGGAGGACCAAATGCTTCTGACCGATGACGAGCGGCAGGCGTCCGTCCGAGTCGGCACACAAGATTGCCATCTCTTCGCCATCGAGGACGTCTGATGGACACCCAGACCAGACGAGCACTCGAGGCCATCCGTCTCGACTGGGCCACCACACCGGACGACGTCTGGGGGCCACAAACACCACTGCACGTTCCGGGGCTGCACGACGACGTCGTGGACGAGGTCCTCCGCGCCTTCGGCGACGCGGCTCGCAGCACCTCCGCAAGTCCACTCGGAGTCGCGGTCCGCGGGCCCGCCGGATCGGGGAAGACTCACCTCTTCGGTCAGGTCCGCGAACAGGTCCACGCCCGCGGCGGGTATTTCTTTCTGGTGAAACTGCTTGACGGTGAGGATTTCTGGAGATCGATTCTGGTCGGCCTGTTGGAGGATCTGAGTCGCCCAACCCCGACGCACCGCTCGCAGCTCACCCAACTCCTCGATCGTCTGGGTGGTGAGGCCGGGCTGCCCGACGAGATCATCGCCGCCGTCTCGGGCGAGGCCGAGCTGTCTCCTGACCACCTCGACCAGTTCATCCGAGGTGTCTACACCAAGCACTCTCGTCATCGCCGACGATCCCAGCACATCCTCCGCGCCCTCGTCCTGACCGAGTCCGATGACTTCGCCGTCAAGGATCTCGGTGAGTCGTTCCTCCATCTCGACATCGACGACGCCGAGGATCTCTCGGCCTGGGGCATCCGGAACGCGCGGCTCGGGTATCAGGAGATCGTCGAGAACATCTCGCGCATCATCGCGTTCGACAACGCTGCCGTGCTCGCGATCGATCAGATCGACACCCTCATCGAAGCTGCCAAATCGGAACGCCGCGAGGATGAGAACTCGGTCGAGAAGGTGGCTCACGGACTCATGTCCGTCAGAGAGACGATGAGCCGCACCGTCGCCGTCGTCTCCTGCATCACGGCGGCCTGGCAGTACCTCGAGAGCCACGTCATGCGTTCCGTGGTCGACAGGTTCCGCCAACCGCCGATCCTGCAACGACCGACGACGGTGGAGTTCGGGCGGACACTGCTCGCCAAACGCTTCGCCCCATGCTTCGCCGAGGCAGGCTTCTCACCTCCCTACGCCACCTGGCCCGTCACCGAAGGGGCACTCGCCGAAGCCCGCGACTACACCCCCCGCGAGCTGATGCGCAACGTTGATCGCCACATCGGGTCATCCCTGCGGGCGGATGCTTTCACCGAGATGCGCAGCCTCGGACACACGACCGTGATCGACATCGATCCCGTCGCCGAGGACAAACCCGAACTGGCGCAACTCGACCGGCGATTCGACGAGCTCAAGTCCGCCGCCGATGTCGCTCCAGCCGTCTCGGCCGAGCAGGAAGATGCTGTCGTCCCGCCGTTGCTCCACGCGGGTCTCGCATCGTGGATAGAAGCCCTCCCCGAAGGCGCCGACCGGTTCCAGCAAGACCCGAAGCCCAGTCCGAAAGCCAACCTCCATGGGACGCTCCGCCGTATCGTCGACCTCGAGACCGACTCCGAACAATCGTGGAGTTTCCGGGGCATCGCGGCGACCCACTATCGCTCTGTCCAATCCCGCCTCGCCAATGCCACCACCGCCGCCGGACTCAGCCTCGGCGGCAAGCGGCGCACCCTGATCGTCTTGCGGCGCACGCCATGGCCGTCGGGTACCAAGACCACTCAGATGGTCGACGAGATGCACGCGCGCGGTGGCCACGTGGTGGCGTGGTCCGACGACGACATCCGCACTCTGATGGCGCTGCGTCAACTACGTTCGGAGCGTTCAGAATTCCTCAGTGAGTGGATCGCGCTGCGCAATCCGGCCGGACAGATCGCGTTCCTCCGGGACATCGTGGCGACGTCGCTCGTCACCGAGCCGATGTCCGGGTCCGGCGAGGACGGCCGCCATGCCGCTCCCGAGCCTTCCCTGCTGCCGCCCCTGGCAACTCCGCCGCCGAGTGTCCCAAAGCCCACGCCCTCCCCCGCGCGACGACCGGCCCCGCAACGGCAAGCGTCGGCGCACACCGGTGTTCCGTCGACCGCTCCGGCCGATCTCAGAGAAGCCGCAGCAGTTGCCTCGCCGAGTCCCGTCGCAATCGCTGATCGAAACAAAGTCGCATCCAGTCACACTGCGGCGGAGGCGGTTCCATCGATCACGCTCGGGATCCCGCTGACCGGCGGCCCCGCGGTGTCGGTGTCTCTCGAGGCCCTGCGTAAGCACACCGCCATCTTTGCGGGTTCCGGTTCGGGGAAGACGGTCCTGATCCGCCGCATGATCGAGGAGTGCGCCCTCCAAGGGGTCTCGTCGATCGTGCTCGATGTGAACAACGACCTCGCGCGTCTGGGCATGCCGTGGCCGGCCGGTGAACGAACCTGGTCGAGCGAACTGGAAGAGCAGAAGGCGAAACAGTACTTCGCCGACACCGAGGTCGCGGTGTTCACGCCGGGCCGCTCCTCGGGACGTCCTCTCAGTTTCCGTCCGCTGCCCGACTTCTCCGACGTCGTCGACGATCCCGATGAGTTCGAGGCGGCGGTCGAGGCCGCTGCAGCCGGGTTGATCCCACGTGCCCTGGTCGGCGGACGGACGGCGAAGGCCTCGCAATCCCAAGCGGTACTGAAGGATGCGCTCCGATACTTCGGCCGGCAGGGCCACGGCGGGATCGCCGAACTCATCGAGCTGCTGACCGACCTTCCCGATGGTGTCAGCGGACTTCGGGAGGCTCGTCGTTATGCGGCGGACATGGCCGAGAATCTGAAAGCCGCTCGCGCCAACGACCCACTCTTCGGCGGGGCCGGCGCACCCGCGGATCCCGGCGTGTTGCTCACCCCGTCACCGGGCTATCGCGCACGGGTATCGGTCATCAATCTCGCCGCGCTCTCGAGCGAGGACAAACGGTCCAACTTCGTCAACGAACTCCAGATGGCGTTGTTCGCGTGGATCAAGAAGCATCCCGCCGGCGACCGCCCCCTCGGTGGACTCTTCGTCATGGATGAGGCACAGAACTACGCACCGTCCGACCGCGGGACGGCGTGTTCGCAGAGCACCCTCGCCCTGGTATCGCAGGCACGCAAGTACGGACTCGGCCTCGTGTTCGCGACGCAGGCGCCGAAGGGTTTGAACGCCAAGATCCCCGGGAACTCGGCCACCCAGTTCTTCGGCATGCTCAACGCGCCGGTGCAGATCGATACCGCACGCGAGATCGCCCGTGCGAAAGGCAGTTCCATCGACGACGTCGGCAGGCTGCGGACCGGCGTCTTCTATGTCGCCCGCGAGGGCGGCGGCTTCGCGAAGATCTCGACCCCACTGTGCCTCAGCCATCACCCGAAGAGCCCGCCCACCGAGGAGGAGGTCGTCGACATCGCTCGCGAATCGGCCGGCTGATCACCTGCGAGGCAGGTGTGGTCGGTCGCACACACCTCACGACTTCGTGTTCGCCCTCGCCGCCGCCTCCGCGACGGCCTCCAGGACCGGGGGCACATCGAGTTCACCGGTGACCGCTTCGATCAGGGTCAGCATGCCGGGGCGCTCGGCTGCGTCCGCGAATGCCGCAGACAACTCGTTCGCCGTGGTCGCCCGGTGCGCACGGACGGTGTCCGGCGTACCACCGAATGCGGCGGGCAGCGCGGTCCAGTTCCACGCAGCGATGTCGTTGTACGCCTTGTCGGGTCCGTGGATCGCCCGCTCGACCGTGTACCCGTTGTTGTTGACGACGACGATCACCGCCGGGATGCGCAGACGGATGATGGTGCCGAGTTCGGCGATGGTCAATTGAGCTGCGCCGTCGCCGATCAGGAGCACAGGACGTCGTTCCGGCGCGGCGACCGCGGCACCGACGATCGCCGGCAGCGTGTACCCGATCGACGCCCACAGTGGCTGCCCGATGAACACGGCCCCATGCGGCAGATGCTGACCGGCCATGCCGTAGAAGGATGTGCCCTGGTCGGCGAGCACGATGTCCGACGACGTCAGCGCGGTGGCCACCCGCTCCCACAACACCGCTTGCGACAGAGGCGAATCCGCGTCGACCGCATCGGCCACCGGCACCGCATCGGGTGTCGGGACGGGGTCGGTGTCGGCGGGGTCGGCGGGCGGGATCACGTCCGTCAACGCGGCGAGGGCATCACTCATCTCGATCCCGGTGAACACCTCCCCCGCGACGACCGCGGTATGCGGCTGCAGGTCGATCCGGACGTTGGCGTCCAGGTGCTGACTGAAGAAACCGGAGATGAGATCGGTGAAGTAGACACCGGCGGTGACGAGGCATGCAGTGTTCTCGATGGCGTCGCGGACCTCCGGGCTGCTCGCGGCCCCGAGATACAGTCCGAGGTAGCCGGGCCCGCTCTCGTCGACCACCCGTCGTCCCCATAGCAGCGACGCGTAGCGGAGGCCGCCGACTTTGACGAATCGGTCCAGCTCGTCCTGTGCACCTGCCCGGTGCACATAGATGTCGGCCAGCACGACCGGGGACCGCCCGTCGAGCAATCGCAGTGCAGCCGCGGTGAACTGGCGCAAGACCGTCGCATCCGTCGTCGCCGCCGGTACCGCGAGCGCTCCCGACGGCGGTGTGCAGGGCGCCTCCGCGACGTCGGCCGGCAGTGACAGATAGCCCGGCTGATGCAGTGCCACCATCGTCGCCAGCACGCGGTCGATCTCTCCCGGAGCGGTAGTCGCGGTGAGCTTCGCCTGCGCCACCGTCACCTCGACGGTCATGCGCAACGTGTGGTCGAAGTCGCCGTCGCCGAGCGAGTGGTGTGTCGGCCTCCCGGCGGCCTGCACGGGTTCGGTCGGCGACCCGACGAGTTGCAGGACGGCCACATGCTCGGCGTAGGCGCCTGCGACGGCGTTGATGGCGCTGAGCTCGCCCACTCCGAAGGTCGAGCACACGACACCGACCCCGCGCATGCGGGCATATCCGTCCGCGGCGTAACCCGCCCCCAGTTCGTTGGCGGTGCCGACCCACGAGAGATCGTCACGGTCGTCGATGTGGTCGAGGAGGCCCAGGGTGAAATCCCCGGGCACCCCGAAGACGGTGTCGACTCCGAGTTCGCCCAACCGGTCGAAGAGGTAGTCGGCAACGGTGTACGGAGTCGTCATACGTGCGCCCTGTCAGTCGTCGTCGAGGCCCCCGGCCCTGTCAATTCTGTCCGACTTCACCAGATCCCTCTCACAAAGCGCTCACATCGGCTCACGACCTTGTCGGACCGCTCTGGTCTACTCGATCGCACCTTCGAACAAAGGAGCGAATCATGTCCGATCACGCCGCCGCGATCCGGGGACTTCGACGCTGGCATCCCAACCCGTTGATCCAGGAGACCATCCACCGAATCCGGGAATGCGGATGGGCGGTGACCGCGGTGAGCGAGCAGTGCTCGTGCCAGTCGGACGACTGCCGCCCTCCGGAGTGCTCGTTCGCCTATACGTCCGGCCTCACCCTGCACGACATCCCCGAGCTCGCGATCTACGGCCTCGACGCCGCCACCGGCGGCACTGTTCTCAACGAGCTCGGCGACCTGTTCCACACACATGACTGGCGCGAATGCGTCGACCGGGCTGTCGACATCCGACTCACCTCACTCGAGGTCCCGGTTCGCGTGATCGAGATGGTCGACAAGGACGACCTGCTCCTCACCAACGAGCTTTTCCCGGACTCGCCCGCACTACAAGCGATCTGGCCCGACGACTTCGGGCAGTACCCGTGGGACGAGGACTGCTCACTGCGGGTTCTTGATCAGGAGATCAAGGGCTTCTCCGGGACGGGCACCGGCGTGGTTCGCGGCCCACGCGTCATCAGCCGAGGGTCGGGGCCCAATCGCGCACAACGGCGACGAGCGATGCGCGAGCGTCGCGGGTGACGACGAACGGCCCCACCTTCCCGTCCGGAAGGTGGGGCCGTTCGCCAAACCTGTTGAATCCGTAGTGCCTACACGCGGATTCCGCGTGTTCGTACTACGAAATCGGGTGAGAAGTCACCAGCTCGACTTCTGCACGCCCGGCAGCTCGCCGGCGTGTGCCATCTCGCGCAGGCAGATTCGGCACAGGCCGAACTTGCGGAACACCGAGTGCGGACGACCGCAACGGTTGCACCGGGTGTAGCCCCGCACGGCGAACTTGGGCTTCTTGTTGGCCTTGTTGACCAGAGCCTTCTTTGCCATGTCAGTTGTCCTTCACGGAGTTGTCTTTGAACGGGAAGCCCAGCGCGCGAAGCAGTGCGCGGCCTTCCTCGTCGTTGGTGGCCGAGGTGACGACGGTGATGTCCATACCCCGCGGCCGATCGATCTTGTCGATGTTGATCTCGTGGAACATCGACTGCTCGTTGAGGCCGAAGGTGTAGTTGCCATTGCCGTCGAACTGGCGGTCCGACAATCCACGGAAGTCGCGGATACGCGGGAGGGCGATGGACACGAGGCGGTCCAGGAACTCCCACATACGGTCGCCGCGCAGCGTGGCGCGGGCACCGATCGGCATGCCCTCACGCAGCTTGAACTGCGCGATGGATTTGCGGGCACGACGGATCTCCGGACGCTGACCGGTGATCAGCGCGAGGTCCTCGACGGCGCCGTTGATCAGCTTGGCGTCGCGAGCGGCATCGCCCACACCCATGTTGACGACGACCTTGACGACGCCCGGGATCTGCATGACGTTGTCGTAGGCGAACTCTTTGTTCAGCGCGTCCTTGATCTCCTCGCGGTAGCGAGTCTTGAGGCGCGGCTGGGTCTTCTCTGTGGTGGTCATGTCAGATGTCCTTCCCGTTCTTGCGGGAAATCCGGACCTTCTTGCCGGTCTCCTCATCGACGCGGTAGCCCACGCGAGTCGGGTTGCCGTCGGAGTCCACGACCATCACGTTCGAGACGTGGATCGAGGCTTCCTGGGTCACGATGCCGCCGGAGGATGCGCCACGCTCGTTCGCCGAGGCGGCGGTGTGCTTCTTGATTCGGTTGACGCCCTCGACCAGGACCCGGTCTTCCTTGGGGAAGGCCTGGATGACCTTGCCCTTGGCGCCCTTGTCCTTGCCCGAGATGACGATCACGGTGTCACCCTTGTGAACCTTCATGTCAGATCACCTCCGGTGCCAGCGACACGATCTTCATGAACTTCTTCTCACGCAGCTCGCGGCCGACCGGGCCGAAGATGCGGGTACCACGGGGGTCGCTCTCACCCTTGAGGATGACGGCGGCGTTCTCGTCGAAACGGATGTAGCTTCCGTCCGCACGACGGCGCTCCTTGGTGGTGCGCACGATGACCGCCTTGACGACCTCACCCTTTTTGACGTTGCCGCCCGGGATGGCGTCTTTGACAGTGGCGACGATCACGTCACCAATGCCGGCGTAGCGCCGCGAGGAACCGCCCAGCACGCGGATGCAAAGGATTTCCTTTGCACCGGTGTTGTCGGCGACCCGCAGGCGAGATTCCTGCTGAATCACTCGTCAATCTCCTTGACCTGGATGTTGATGTCCGCCGGATTGCCGACCCGACGCACACGGTCTGTCACCATCGGACGCGCGCCTGCCTGGGGTTTTGCAGCTGACGGTGACGTCAGTGCGGCCATCCCAGTGGGTTCACGGGCCGATTCGCGACACAGCTGTGCCGCAGGCAACCCCACAAGTGTAGGGGAAACCGCAGGTCGCAACCAAATCCGGGCCCCCTCGCGATCCGATTCGGGGCCATAGGGTCCGCCGGCAGGCTCGCGCGGCGCCATTCCGCACTCGCCCGGAGCCGTGCCGACCGGCGAATCCCGACGTCCCGGATTCAGACCAATCTGCCCGATCGTCTCGCGCGAAGCACCCATAGACGGCCTACGCACCGGCCACCCGGCCGAGCCAACCGCCGACGAGAGGGGCATTGCGTGACCACCGAGAACGCCATCCGGACCGACATCACCACCGACCCCGACGGCGCGATCCCGATGACCGCCGCGCAACGGGGGATCTTCTACGCCCAGCAGCTCGATCCCGACGTCCCCATGTCGGTCGCCGCGTATGCGGAGTTCCGCGACGCGGTCGACGCCGACATCATGGAGCGTGCCGTCGCGGCCACCTGCGCCGAGACCGAGTCCGGTCTCCTGCGGCTCACGCCCACCCACGACGGCGAGCCGATGACGGTGGTCGATCACACCCGCACGGTGACGCTCGGACGTCGCGATTTCGGTGACGCCGACGACCCGCGCGCGGCGGCCCTGGCGTGGATCGACGAGCACCGCTCGCAGCCCACCGACCTCTTCACCGGCCAACTACTGCAGACCTACCTACTGCGCCTCGGCGATCACCACCACATCTGGTACTGCTGGGGCCATCACCTGGCGTTCGACGGATACGCGGCGATGTACATGATGCTGCGCGTCGCCCAGCACTACACCGCCATCGCCGACGGCACCGACGCCCCGCCCGCCGACATCGCCTCGATGACGCAGATCGCCGCATTCGACGACGAGTACCGGACGTCCGAGGCGTTCGAGGACGACCGGCGACATTGGGCTGCCTATCTTCTCGACGATGCCGGACAACTGCCGGAGACCACCTCGCTCTCGTCGCGCACCGCCGTCGCGGCGCCGACCGCCACCGTGCGCGCCACCACCCTGCCCGCCGATCTCGTCGGGCGGATCCGCTCGGTCGCCGACGACCACCATGTGCGTCCGGCGTCGGTGATCACAGCAGCCGTCGCGCTGTACCTGGCCCGCCTCAACGACCGCGACGAAGCGATGCTGAGCCTCCCGATGGCCGCCCGCGACCGGGCGATCCTGCGCACCTCGGCCGGACTCACCTCCAACGTCGTGCCCGTCCGGGCCCGGATCACCGCGGGCGAGGACAAGGGAGCCCGCGCCGCGACCGTCGCGACGCTGCTCCGCGACGTGAACGCCGACATCAAACAGGCTGTGCGCCACCAGAAGTTCCGGCACGAGGACATCACCGGCGATGTGCTGGGCGCCCCCGGCGGGCGCCGGGGATTCTTCGGCCCGATGGTCAACGTGATGTTGTTCTTCGAACACATCGACTTCGGCTCGCTGCGCGGCGAGCTCAACGTCCTGTCGACCGGTCCGGTGGAAGACGCGTCGGTCAACGTCTACGACGGTTTCACCGGTGGCATGCGGCTCGATCTCGAGGCCAACCCGAATGTGTACTCCCCCCAGGAGATCGCAGCGCACCACGATCGCATCGTGGACTTCCTCGAACGATTCGTGCGCACCGACGCCACCGATGCGGTCACCGCCATCCCGCTGATGGGCGACGACGAGTACGCAGCCGTTGCACACCACGCGGCGGGCGACACCGTTGGCGTCGGCGAGGCCACCCTCGTCGATGTGCTCACCGATTCCGGGCGCCGGTACCGCAACCGGGTCGCGATCGTCGACGCCGACGGCGAGACGATCGATCATGCCGAATTCACCCATCGCGCAGAGATGCTCGCGGCGGGTCTGCGTGCCCGAGGAGTCGGCCCGGAGTCCGTGGTCGGCGTGGCCCTGCACCGCAGCATCGATCAGGTGGTCGCACTTCATGCGGTGACCCGCGCCGGCGGCGCGTTCCTGCCGATCGATCCGCACGAGCCGGCGGGGCGACTGCAGCACATCCTCGACACCGCGCGTCCGGCCATCGTGATCACCACCGACGGCACACCGCTCGCCGATCACCCGGGAGAGACGGTCGCCCTCGACGAGGTGCGCAACGGTTCCCGACACGCGCGCAGCACGCACCCCGCGACGCCGCTGCGTCCCGATCACCCCGCGTACGTGCTGTTCACCTCCGGCTCGACCGGAAAGCCCAAGGGCGTCATGATCAGCCATCGCGCCATCGTCAACCGGTTGCGGTGGATGCAGGAGCGCTACCGCCTCGACGGCGACGACCGCGTCCTGCAGAAGACGCCGGCCACCTTCGACGTCTCGGTGTGGGAGTTCTACTGGCCGCTGATCGCCGGTGCGGCCCTGGTGATCCCGAGCCCCGACGGACACCGCGACCCGTGGTATCTGCGCGACATCATCGCCGAACATGCCGTCACCACCACCCACTTCGTCCCGTCGATGCTGTCGACGTTCGCCGCCGCCCTCGGCGCGGACGAACAGTCGCGGGGCGACCTGCGGTCGCTGCGTCGCATCATCACCAGCGGTGAGGCACTCACCCCCGACACGGTGACGGCCATCCGCCAGATCACCGATGCGCCGGTACACAACCTGTACGGCCCCACCGAAGCCGCCGTCGACGTCACATTCCACGACGACTGCGCACCGGACGAGCGCTCCGTACCCATCGGTCGGCCGGTGTGGAACACCACGGTTCATGTGCTCGACCATCGACTGACACCGCAACCGATCGGCGCGACCGGTGAGCTCTACCTCGGTGGCGTCCAGCTGGCCCGCGGGTATCGCAATCGTCCCGACCTGACCGCCGGCCGGTTTGTCGCCGACCCCTTCGGCGGCGGTGATCGCCTCTACCGCACCGGCGACCTCGTCCGTCGGCGCGCCGACGGTGAGCTGGAGTATCTGGGCCGCAGCGACTCCCAGATCAAGATCCGCGGACAGCGGGTCGAGCTCGGGGAGATCGAGATCGCCCTGAGTCGCCTGCACGGTGTCCGCGCCGCGGGAGTGGTGGTCCGTGACGACCTCGTCACCGACGACGTGGCGGTGGTCGGCTATGTCGCCGGCGACAGCGACCTGTCCGGCGACGACCTGCGCACCGACCTCGCCGGTCACCTACCCGAACACATGGTGCCGATGGTCATCGTGGTGCTCGACGACCTGCCGACGACCGCCAACGGGAAGCTGGACCGCCGCGCGCTGCCCGCACCGCACCTGCCGACGTCGGATACCCATGTGCCGCCGCGCGGTCCGCTGGAGACCCTGATCGCGGACACGGTCAGCGCGGTGCTCGGTACCGATGCGATCTCGATGACCGACAACTTCTTCACGATCGGCGGCAACTCGCTGTCGGCCACCCGGGTGGCCGCCCGCCTGACCCGGGCCACCGGGCACCGGGTCGACCTGCGAACCGTGTTCGACTCCGCCGACATCGCCGCATTCGCACGCGCACTCGCCGCTCAGGGGGTCGATGAGGTCGCGCTCGCCTCGGCGCAGGATCACGCGCCCGCCCGATTCGCCCCGGTCGACGGCCCGGTCCCGCTCTCCCCGGCACAGCACCGGTTGTGGCTGGCCACCCGTCTGGACCCGGATTCCGCAGGCACCTACAACATTCCGTTCACCGTGCGCCTGGTGGGCACCCTCGACGTCGAGGCGCTACGCCGCGCCCTCGGCGACGTGGTGGCGCGTCATGAGCCCCTGCGGACCACGGTGACCGAACGGGACGGCACCGCGTACGCGGTGGTCGTCGACGCGCAGGACGCGCGGGTCGACCTGCCGGTCCTCGATCCGAGCGCGGACCCGGCCATCGCCGACGTCCGCGAATATGCCTCGGCTGCTTTCGATCTGGAGAACGAGTTGCCGATCCGCACGCGCCTGGTGCGCAGCGGCGACGATGACCACCGGCTGACGGTCGTCGTGCATCACATCGCCGCGGACGGATGGTCACTGGGACCGCTCGCCGCCGACCTCGCGGCCGCCTACCGGGCTCGCCGGGACGGCACCGAACCGGACTGGCAGGCCCTGCCCGTCTCCTATTCGCAGGTGAGTGCGGCACGCCATGCCTGGCTCGCGGACACCGCCGACGACTCACCCGCGGTCGCCGACCTCGAGTTCTGGACCGAGCAGCTTGCCGACGCGCCACGCGAGACCGAACTGCCCTTCGACCGGGCCCGGCCCCGCACCCCGGACACGACCGGTGCGAGCCTGCACGCGGGGATCTCGGCGTCACGCCACCGGGGCCTGCGTACCCTCGCCGCCGACCACGACGCCACCACGTTCATGGTGCTGCACGCGGCCGTCGCAGCCCTGCTGCGCACCATGTCGACCGGCACCGACATCACCATCGGCACACCGGTGTCCGGTCGCGGCGATGCCGAGATCGACGGCCTGATCGGCATGTTCGTCAACACGCTGGCGCTGCGCACCAGCGTCGACAAGGCTGCGCCGTTCAGCAGCTTCCTCGCCGATGTCCGGGAGCGTGACCTCGCCGCGTTCTCCCACGCCGACCTGCCGTTCGACCGCATCGTCACCGAGCTGAGCCCGGACCGGTCGGGCAACATCCATCCGTTCTTCCAGGTCTCGGTTGCCCTCGAGGACAACTCGGCGATCCAATTGGATTTTGCCGGCGCCGGGAGCGAAGCGAGCGGGCCGAATCGACACGGCGCCGGGAGCGAAGCGAGCGGGCCGAATCGACACGGCGCCGGGAGCGAAGCGAGCGGGCCGAATCGACACGGCGCCGGGAGCGAAGCGAGCGGACCTGATGCCCACCGGCTGTCGGCCACCGCATCCCGGGTGGAGATCGGGCAGACCAAGTTCGACCTGCAGTTCACCTTCACCGAGCACACCGACTCCGACGGTGCGCCCGCCGGCATGGGCGTCGACATCGACTATGCGACAGCCCTGTTCGATCGGGCCACCATCGCCGGGCTGTCGAGTCGCCTGAATCGTCTGATCGACTCGGTCACCGCGCGGCCGGACATCTCGATCGGTGACATCCCGCTGCTCGATCCGCATGAACAACTCCACCTCGTGCCCGCGGTCGGCGCCGGACGTCGGCCCGTGGAGCACCTGACCCGCATCCTGGCCCGCGCCGTGGACGCCGAGGCGGACCGGCCCGCGGTGTGCGACGCCACCTCCACGCTCACCTACCGCGAACTCGACGCGGCCGCCAACCGGCTCGCGCGCCTACTCATCGCGCACGGCGCCGGACCGGAAAGCTATGTGGCAGTGTCCCTGCCGCGCAGTGCGGAGTGGATGGTCACCCTGTGGGCGATCGCCCGGACCGGCGCGGCCTGGGTCCCGATCGACCCCAACTACCCGACCGAGCGAATCGCGTTCATGCTCGACAACTCCGGCGCGCGACTGCTGGTGACCGATTCGGCCTCGAACCCCGACGCGGCGATCCCCGCGGGTCTGCCGACGGTGGTGCTCGACGACGCGGCCACGCAGACGGAGCGCGCGCAACTCCCGGACGAGCCCATCGGCACGGCAGAGCTCACGGCGCCGCTCGCGGTCGACCATCCCGCGTACCTCATCTACACGTCCGGCACCACCGGCACACCGAAGGGAGTGGTGGTCAGCCACCGCGGACTGGCGGACTTCGCTGCGCAACAGGTCATCCAGTTCGGTCTCACCCCGGGCAGCCGCACCCTGCACCTCGCGTCACCGAGCTTCGACGCATCCGTGCTCGAGGTGTTGATGGCAGTGTCGGCCGGCGCCACGATGCACGCGGCGCCGCCCGGGATGGTCGGCGGTGACGAACTCGCGGAACTGATGCGCGCCGCCCGGATCTCGCACGCCTTCCTCACCCCGTCACTGCTGACCACCATGTCGCCGGACGAACTGCCCGATCTCGAAGCACTGGTGATCGGCGGCGAGCACCCGAATCCCGAGGTGGTGCGACGCTGGTCGGCGACCTGCGCGCTGTTCAACGCCTACGGCCCCACCGAGACGACCGTGGTCGCCACCATCTCCGACGACATCACTCCCCACGACACCGTGCTCACCATCGGACGGCCGATCCGCGGTATCGCCGCGATGGTCCTCGACGAGCGGTTGCAGCCGGTCGCGCCCGGCGCCGTCGGCGAGCTCTACATCGCCGGCGGACACCTGGCCCGCGGCTACCACGAGGTCCGCCAACTGACGTCGAAGAGCTTCGTCGCCAATCCGTTCGGTGATCCGGGTGACCGGATGTACCGGACCGGAGACCTGGTGCGCTGGAACGCCGATCGCGAACTCGAGTTCCGCGGCCGCGCGGATCACCAGACCAAGATCCGTGGACACCGTATCGAGCTGGGCGAGGTCGATGCCGCGCTGGTCGCCGACGACGCCGTCACCGCTGCGGTCACCACCACCGTCGGCGAGGGCGCCCAGGCTCGCCTGGTGTCCTACGTGACCATCGACGATGCGACGCGCGCGAACGCGCGTACCGCATCGCAGCGCGCCGACGATGCCCGCGCGATCCGTGACCGTCTCGCCGGACGTCTTCCGCGACACATGATCCCGAGCACCATCATCGAACTCGACGAGATCCCGACGACACCGATCGGCAAGGTCGACCTGCGCGCACTCCCCCACCCCGCGACCGTCGACGGCTCCTCCGTCGGCACCGACTATGTCGCCCCCCGTTCCGACACCGAACGGGCTGTTGCCGCGGTCATCGCCGATCAACTCGGCCTCGACGTCGGCGAGGTCGGCCGCGATCACGACTTCTTCGATCTCGGCGGGAACTCGCTGTCGGCGACCCAGATCGTCGGCCGCCTCGAAGACGTGACGGGCGTCCGCATCGCCGTCCGCGACATCTTCGATCACCCGACCGTCGCCGAGTTGACCCGTCTGCTCGGGTCCGACACAGCCGGAACCGATCTCGACGACGCCCGTCCCCTGGCATCGCTGCACCACGACGTCGACACCGTGGTGGCGCCCGGCCCCGCCCAGCAGCAACTCTGGTTCCTCAACCAGACCGCCGACGAGGCCTCCGGCGAGTACAACATCGCGTTCGCCCTCGATCTGCGTGGTGACCTGGACATCGACGCGCTCGACGGCGCACTCCGCCACACGATCGAGCGGCACGAGCCCTTGCGGACCGTGTATCCCGATCGCGACGGACGCCCCGGGATGGAGATCCGCGGCGCCGACGACGTGTGCCCGACACTCATGGCGACCGACGTCGCCGAAGACGAATGGGCCGCTGCGGCAGAAGCTCTCGGTCGCACTCCGTTCGACCTCACGGACCATGCCCCGATCCGTGTGGCCCTGCATCGCATCACCGGGCAGGCCGATCCGGCCCAGCAGGAGTCGGGGCATCACAAGCTGACCATCGTCGTGCACCACATCGCTGCCGACGGATGGTCGATGGCGCCGCTCGCGCGAGACATCGCCGGCGCCTATGCGGATCTGCGTCAGGGTCGATCACCCGCGCAGACCCCGCTCCCGGTCGGCTACCGCGACTATCTCCGGTGGCAGGCCGAGAATCTGGAGGGTCGGTTCGACGAACTGGCCGGGTGGTGGGGTCGAGAGCTCGACGGCCTCGACTCCACCCCCATCCTCCTCCCGGAGATCCCGGCCGATGACACCGAACCGGCGGCCGGCGTGGTGGAGGTCGGCTTCGACGGCGCATTGCGGGCCGCGCTCGCGGACATCGCCGACGGCCGGACCACCGAGTTCATGACCATCCACGCCGTGTTCGCCGCGTTGTTGCACCGCTTGCACGCCGACCCCGGGACCCACGTCGACGGCACCCCCTCGGACGTCGTCATCGGCACACCCGTCGCCGGCCGCAACGATCCGCGGCTGTCGGAGCTGGTCGGCATGTTCGTCAACTCCGTCGTGCTGCGCACGCCGGTGGACGGATCTGCCGCGTTCGCCGATCTCCTCGAGGAGATCCGCCGACGCGACCTCGAGGCCCTGTCACAGGCCGACATGCCGTTCGAACATGTGGTGGCGACGGTGAATCCGCCCCGGACCGGACGGCATCCAATCTTCCAGATCGCGCTCGCGTTCGACGCGGTGACCACCGGAACCGGGTCCACCGGCGCCGAATCCGCGCTGGGCGTCGACATCGGCCTCGACGGTCTCGACGTGGCCGGCGAGGAGATCGACACCGGCGCAGCCCGCTTCGACCTCGAACTGCGACTGCGCGGCGACACCGCCCGCTTCACCTACGCCACCGACGTGTTCAGCCGCGACCGAGTCGAGGCGATCGCGGCCGGCCTGGTCGAACTGAGCCGGCGCATCGTCGACGACCCGCACCGGCCGATCGACGACCTCGAGCTCACGGTGGACCGGCCACAACCGGAAGCGCCGCTCACCGAGCCGGCACATCTGGCCGAGATCCTGGACCGCACCGTCACCGAGCACCCCGGCGCCGTTGCCCTACACGACGGTCCGGTCGAACTCGGCTACGCCGATCTCGATCGTCGGTCGGCCCGCTGGGCCGATCTGCTGATCACGCTGGGCGTGGGCGCCGAGGACGTCGTCGCGGTCGCACTCGACCGGTCCGCCGCGTCGGTGACCGCCATCTGGGCGGTCGCCCGCGCCGGCGCCACCCTCCTGCCCATCGACCCCCGCTATCCCGCCGACCGGGTCCGGCACATGCTCGACGATTCGCACGCCGTGCTCGGTATCACCGATCCGACCCGCTTCGCCGAACTGCCACATCAGCTCTGGTGGTTGACCACCGACGACCTCGACAGCCATCCGGAACGGACACGTCTGCAGCGTCCGGCCTCGCCCTGCGATGTGCGGCGCAATCCCGACTCCGCCGCGTACATCATCTACACCAGCGGCTCCACCGGCACACCGAAGGGCGTCGTGGTCACCCACCGCGGCCTGGCCGCCTTCGCCGCCGCCCAACAGCAGCACTACCAGGTCGCCGAAGGTGATCGCACCCTGCACTTCGCATCCCCGGGGTTCGACGCGTCGATGCTGGAGTTCCTGCTGGCGACATCGGCCGGTGCGACGATGATGATCGCGCCGCCCACGGTCTACGGCGGCGACGAACTCGTGGAGTTCCTCGCGACCGAACAGGTCACTCACGCGTTCATCACCCCTGCGGCCCTGTCCGCGGCGACCACCGCCGAGTTGCCGCACCTGCGCTGCCTCGGGGTCGGTGGCGAGGCCTCGACGCCTGCGCTGATCGAGCGCTGGGGCGCCGATCGCCGCTACCTGAACGGCTACGGGCCGACCGAGACCACCATCGTCTCGACCATGTCTCCTCCGCTGCGCCCGGGTGACGAGATCACCATCGGCGCACCGATTCCCGGGTGCACCGCATTGGTGCTCGATCATCGGCTGCAGCCGACTCCCGCGATGGTCCCCGGCGAGCTGTACCTCGTCGGTCCCGGTGTCGCGCGCGGCTACCTCGGGCGACCCGACCTGACGGCCGGACGCTTCGTCGCGGCTCCCGACGGGACCGGCACGGTGATGTACCGAACCGGAGACATCGTGCACCGCAACATCTCCGGTGCACTGGTCTACCACGGCCGGAGTGACAATCAGGTGAAGGTCCGCGGCTTCCGGATCGAGCTCGACGAGGTGTCCGCGGCTCTGGCCGAGCACAGCGCCGTCGACTTCGCGACCACCCTCGTGCGCGGCACCGGAGCCGACGCCACACTCGCTGCGTACGTGACGCTGCACGACGGCACCGACCCCGCGGCGACACCGACCGGCGCCGATCTGCGAGCCGCGGTTCGCGGCCGGCTGCCACGCCAGATGATCCCGTCATCGGTCACGATTCTCGACCGTATCCCGTTGACCACCAACGGGAAGCTCGATCGCGCGGCACTGCCGGAGCCGGAGATCGCCCCGGATCGGGTGGGGCGCGCGCCGTCGAGCCGCGCCGAGACGGCGATCGTCGCGGTGATGGCCGAGGTGCTCGGTGTGGATGCCGCCGCGGTGTCGCCCGACGACGACTTCTTCGGGCTGGGCGGTACGTCGCTGCAGGCGACGACGCTGACCAGTCGTCTGAATCACGCGTTCGGCAGCGTCGATTGGCGGGTGCGCGACATCTTCGACACACCCACGATCGCCGGCCTGGCCGCGATGGTGCCCACCGACGCGATCCCCGACGACGAGGCGCTCGCCGGCCTGCTCCCCGCCGGTGGAATCGCCGGTGCCGACTCGCAGGCACGGATTCCCGATCCGGATCGCCCGCGGCCGACGCGGATTCCCCTCGCCCCCGTTCAGCGACGACTCTGGTCGCTGGCCCGCACCGCACCCGATGCGACCGACTACCTGATGCCGTTCGCGATCCGCCTCACCGGACGACTGGACCAGGCGACCCTGCGGGGCGCGCTCGTCGACGTCGTCAGCCGACATGCCGCGCTGCGCACCGTGTATCCGGTGTGCGAGGGTGCACCGGTGGGGGTCGTCCTCGACGACGCCGAGTCGGTGATCGGCGACCTCACGGCGATACCGCACACCGGAGGCGACTCCGGCGAGATCGGCGAGTACATGCGCCCGATCGATGTGACCTCGCAGGCTCCGCTGCGCGCGACGCTCCTGCGGCACGGGTCCGAGGACCACACCTTGCTGCTGGTGATCCACCACATCGCCGCAGACGGTGCGTCCCTGCCGATCCTGATCTCCGACGTCGTCGCCGCCTACACCGAGCGGGCCGAGGGTCGCGACGTCGCGTGGACGCCGGCTGCGGTCGACTATCGCGATTACGCGGTCGAGGTCGGTACGGACGATGCGTCCGCGGACACCACCGCACAGGACCGCGCGTTCTGGGCTGAGGTCCTCGCGGATGCACCGGCGGAGACCGCCATCCCCGGCGGCGACGACACCGGCCGCGACCATGCGGACGACCACACGGGTGCCACCGTCGTCCGCACGCTCGACGACGACCTGCGCAGCGGGCTCGCCGACTTCGCCCGCGCCCGGTCGGCGACGCCGTTCTCGGTGCTGCACACCGCTCTGGCGATCCTGTTGCACCGCATGGGCGTCGGCGACGATCTCGTGATCGGTACCCCGGTCGCCAACCGGGCTCCGCGGCGCGGCACGTCGGTCGGCTACGACCGAGTGGTGGGGATGTTCGTGAACACCCTCGCCCTGCGGACACGGATGAACCCGGCGGACACGGCCGCGGCTCTGCTCGACACCACCCGGGCCGACGATCTCGACGCGCTCGACCACCTCGACGCGCCGTTCGACGATGTGGTCGCCGATCTCAACCCGACCCGCGAACTCGGCCGCCACCCGCTGTTCCAGACAGCGTTGTCGGTGCATGACTACGCCGAGTCGTCGGCCGGTACCGACGAATGGCTGCCCGTCACGTCGGATCTCCGGCTGCGTCTGGACGAGATCGGCACGCGGACCGCGAAGTTCGACATGCAGTTCACCGTGACCGGGATGTCGTCGGGTGCGCCCGAGGCCGCCGTCGAACTCACCTATGCCACCGATCGCTACTCCGCCGAGCAGGCCGAGCAGGCGGTGACGCGATTCCTGCGGGTGATCCGCGCCGTGATCGCCGACCCGTTCCGCGCGGTGGGCGATGTGCGCATCACCGATCCGCTCGAGGTGGCGGAGGTCAGTCCGGTCGCGGTGCCACCCGCGACCGCACCCGCCACGTTCGGCGACCTGCTCGCCGACGCGGTCCGCCACAATCCGGAGGGGTGGGCCGCGGTCACCGACGGTGATGCGATCACCTACGCCGACCTCGACGCGAGATCCAACCGGCTCGCGCGGGTGCTGCTCGGCCGCGGTGTCGGCGACAAGCCGGAAAGCGTTGTCGCGATGGCGATCCCCCGCTCCATCCCGGCACTCGTCACGATCTGGGCGATCATCAAGACCGGCGCCGCCTACGTGCCGGTGGACCCGACGTATCCGCCCGAGCGGATTCGACACATGATCGACGACAGCGGGACCACCATGGTGGTCACCACCTCGTCGAACCTGACCGCACTCGGGGATGACCTGCCCACGCTGGTCCTCGACGATCTGTCCACCCGGACACGACTGGGCCACTCGTCGCCGGCACCGATCCGCGACAGCGAGCGCGCCGCACCCATCCGGGTCGACCAGCTCGCCTACATCATCTACACATCGGGCTCCACCGGGCGACCCAAGGGTGTGCTGGTCCCGCACAGCGGCCTCGCCGCCGTCTACCACGAACTCGGCACCCGCATGCGCCCCGAACCCGACTCGCGTGTCCTGCATTTCGCGTCGCCGAGCTTCGACGCCTCGGTGCTGGAGTTCCTGCTCGCCGCGGCGGGGGCCGGCACCCTGGCGATCGTCCCGCCCGGCGTCTACGGCGGCGTGGACCTCGAGCGGTTCATCGAACGGCATCGGGTCAGTCACGCGTTCATCACCCCTGCCGCGGTGGCCAGCATGGACCCGGCCGCGGTCCCGCGGCTGCGCACCATCGCCGTCGGCGGTGAGGCGTTCGGCAGTGAGCTGGTCCGGCGGTGGGCGCCCGGCCGCACCATGATCAACGTCTATGGTCCCACCGAGACGACGGTCATCACCACCCACAGTGAGCCCTTGACCGGCGACGGTCGCCTGACCATCGGCACCCCGAACAACGGTGTCGCCGCACTGGTGCTGGACCGTCGCCTGCACCCGGTACCCGCAGGCGTGGTGGGTGAGCTCTACCTCATCGGCGATCAGGTGACCCGCGGTTATCACCGCCGCCCCCAACTGACCGCCACACGGTTCGTACCCGCGCCGATGGTCACCGGCGACGGCTTCGCCGGCCGCCGCATGTACCGGACCGGCGACCTGGTCCGGTGGACCGGCGACGGCCGGATCGAATACGTGGGCCGCGCCGACGACCAGGTCCAGGTGCGCGGTTTCCGGATCGAGCTCGGCGAGATCGACGACGCCCTGGCGTCACACCCGTCGATCGACTACGCGGTCACCGTCGTCGACGAGTCGGGCGGCGCCCCCACCCTGCGCAGCTACGTCACCACCTATCACGGTGATCCGATCGATGAGTCCGCGGTGCGTGAGCACCTGGGCGCGCGTCTGCCGCGGCACATGCTCCCGACGTCACTGACCCGGCTCACCGACGTTCCGCTGACGCCCACCGGCAAGCTCGACCGGGACGCACTGCCGGTGGCGTCCACCCCGTCGGCCTCGCGGGCGCCCCGGCCGGGCGTCGAACAGCAGGTCGCCGCCGTGTTCGCGGACGTTCTCGGTATCGACGAGGACGCGGTGGGTGCCGACGACGGATTCTTCGATCTCGGCGGCAACTCGCTGATGGCGACCACGGTCGCCTCCCGGCTCGGCGACGTCCTGGGCTGCGAGGTCCCGGTGCAGAGCCTGTTCGCGGCGCCGACGCCGGCCGAACTGGCTGCCGCCGCCTCGCATGCCGGACGCCACAGCGCCGGTGGGAGTGCATCGATGTCCGCGACCGGACTCGCGCCCCTGCTGCCGTTGCGCCGCACCGCCGCCGGTTCGGAACCGTCGCGGCCACCGCTGTTCGTGGTGCACCCGGCGATCGGTTTGTCGTGGAGCTTCTCGTCACTGCTGCCGCATGTGTCACCCGATCGCGGGGTGTACGGACTGCAGAACCCGATGCTCTCCGGAGAGCCTGCGGCACAGTCCATCACCACCCTGGCAGCCGACTACGTGGCCCGCATCCGCGAGGTCGCCCCGCACGGTCCGTATCACCTCGTCGGGTGGTCGCTCGGCGGTCTCATCGCCCACGAGATGGCCATTCAGCTGGCGGCGGCGGGGGCGGAGGTCGCGCAACTCGTACTGCTCGATTCGTTCGTGCTCGCGGATCGTCCGGGTCTGGCGACCGAGCAGTCGGTGGCCGAGTTGCTGGCCGAGTTCGGATTGTCGACCGGAGAGGGCGAACCCACCGTGGAGCAGGCCTGGCAGGCGGTGCGTTCCGCCGGTGGCCCGCTGGGCGGTCTCGGCGCCGACGAGTTCGCCGCCGTTCACGAGACGTTCCGGCAGGCGACACCGCTGGCCGCGCACTGGCGCCCCGGCACGTTCGACGGCGACATGACGTTCGTGACGGCGGCAGCCGATCCGCCGGCCGGGCGGCCCGCCGTCGACGACTGGCGCGCGCATGTCTCGGGCCGAATCCACGAGGTGGTCATCGACTCCACACACGCGCGGATGTTGCTGCCGGAGAACGTCACCGGCTATGCACACGTCATCGACGCGCCACCTGTCCATCAGCACTCCATCTACCAGGGCACCACTGTCACCGAGGAGGAAGCATGACCAACCCGTTCGACAACACCGAAGGTGTGTTCTTCGTTCTTGTCAACGCCGAAGGCCAGCATTCGCTGTGGCCCGAGTTCGCCCCCGTCCCCGACGGCTGGACCAGGGTCCATGGACCCGGCGGTCACGACGACTGCCTGGCCTACGTCGAGGAGAACTGGCGAGACATGCGCCCGGCCAGCCTGATCCGTGCGATGGAGGCGGCCGCGGCAACAACGGGAAGTGAGGGCGGCCATGGGACGTCACAGGATGACTGAGGCGACCGAACACATCGACGAGACCGACACCGCCACTGCAGGCGACGTCGCAGCCGGCGCCGCCCTCGCACTGCGCGGCGTCCGAAAGACCTACCGTTCCGGCCTGTTCGGTCGAGGGCCCCGGGTGCACGCCCTCGACGGCCTCGATCTGACCGTGCCCACCGGCACCGTGCACGCCCTGCTCGGCCCCAACGGCGCGGGGAAGACCACCACCGTCCGCACCGTCGCGACCCTGCTGCGCCCCGACGAGGGCGAGGTCGAGGTCTGCGGCCTCGACGCCCTCGCCGATCCCGACACGGTTCGTGACCGCATCGGGGTCTCCGGCCAATATGCCGCGGTGGACGGCACTCTCACGGGTTTCGAGAATCTGCGGTTGGTCGGACAGCTGTACGGGCAGCCACGGCGCGAGGCCGCCGAACGTGCTCGTGAACTGATCGCCGAACTGGCACTGCAGGACGCGGCCGACCGCCCGATGCGCACCTATTCCGGTGGCATGCGCCGACGCCTCGACCTCGCCGGCGCCCTCATCAACCGGCCCGATCTGATCATCCTCGACGAACCGACCACCGGACTGGATCCGCGTGGACGACGCCAGATGTGGGAGGTCATCGAGACGCAGGTGACGTCGGGGACCACGGTGCTGCTGACCACCCAGTACCTCGAGGAGGCGGATGCGCTCGCCGATCGGATCACGGTCATCGACCACGGCACCGTGCGTGCGCAAGGCACCGCGGCCGAACTCAAATCCACCACCGCCCAGTCGGTCCTGACGATCGAGGTGGGCGGCGGCGAGATCACCGCCGGTCAGGCGGATCTCGTCGCAACCACCCTCGCCGACATCGGACTCGGCATGCCCCGGCGACTCGACCCGACCCGCTGGTCGGTCGAGGTCGCCGATGGCACCCGCAGCGGCGTGGACGCCGTGAAGTACTGCGACCGCGCGGGCATCGACGTCGTCGACGCCGAGGTCACCACCCCGACCCTCGACGACGTGTTCCTGCGTCTCACCGAACGATTGGAGCCCGTGTGATATTGACCGACACTGCAGTCATCGTCGAGCGGAATCTGCTGACCGTCAAGCGCATCCCGACGCTGCTCGTGAGCGCGACGATCCAGCCGTTGATGTTCGTGTTCCTGTTCGCCTACGTGTTCGGCGCGACGTTCGGTGGCGGCTCGTACCGTGAGTTCCTGATGGCCGGGATCTTCACCCAGACCGTGGTGTTCAATGCCGCGTTCACCACCGTGGGCCTCGCCAACGACATGTCCGAGGGCATCATCGACCGGCTGCGATCGCTACCGATGTCGCGGCTCGGCGTTATCGCCGGGCGGGTCAGTTCCGACATGTTGCTCGGTGTCATCGGACTCGGCGTGATGGTGGCCTGCGGGCTCGCCATCGGCTGGCGGGTCCGGGGCAGCGCGCTCGACGCCGCGATCGCCTTCGGCGTCATCCTGCTGTTCGCCCTGGCCATGGCGTGGGTGGGTGCGGTCACCGGACTCGCCGCGCCGAATGTCGAAGTGGCGCAGAGTATCGGGTTCCTGTGGATGTTCCCGGTGACGTTCCTGTCGAGCGCTTTCATCTCCGCGCAGAGCCTGCCGGGATTCCTCCGGCCGATCGCCGAGTGGAATCCGGTGACCGCGGTGGCGACGGCGTGCCGACAGAAGTTCGGCAACGCCTCCCCACCCGACTTCCCGCCCCCGACCGGCTGGGTGGCCGACCATGCCGTCGGCTACTCGATCGGATGCAGCCTGGCCATCCTGGCGATCTGTATCCCGTTGTCGCTGATCCTCTACCGGCGCTCGACGAACTGAGCGCGGTCCCGACAGCGACCTGCGGTCACCACCTCTGCCCTCCCGCGGCCACCGGCCGCGCGGAGGGCAGATCTCTGTGTGGCTTGCCCGGGGCCGCGCGCTGCTACAGCCGGACCTGGGTCAGGATCGGTGTGGTCGGCTGATCCGAACCACCCTGGGGCTCGATCGTCACGGCCAGCACACTCGAGTCGTCCAGCGCGTCGACCAGCGTCGGTGCACCCGCACCGCCCGGCGGGATGAGGCCGGCCGAGACCGGATTCTCGTCCTTGCCGACCAGCCACAGCTGGAACTCGCGGTCGTCCGGGATCGGGTTGCGCAGGTCGCGCAGCAACGCGACCGCCTGATTGCGTTGCCGCGACGTCACCACCGACATCGTGCCCCGCTCGTCGTCGAGCTGACCGACCGACAATTGGGCGTCGGGCGCGGAGAGGACGTCGAGCACCTGCTGCTGGGACGCGGAGGCGGTGGGCGCAGCGGGCTCCGGTGCCGTGGTCCGACCGACGAGGACGCCGGCGCCGAGTGCCACGACGACCGCTGCGGCGGCAGCCGCGAGCCCGGCCGCCCAGCGACGTCGCGAGCGAGCGCGATCGATCGGCACGACCACACCGGGCGCGCCCGATGCCTCGGGTGTCGCGGGGGCAGAGGGAGGTTCGGCGACCGGCGCCTCGGCCGGCTCGGCCGCGCGGAGGGCGGCCGGCGGTACGGCGAACACGTGGTCGAGGACCCGGTCGCGCAGTTCGATCGGCGCGTCGAGTGCATACGAGCTCGCGAGATCAGCCATCGCCGAACGTGTCTCGTCGATGCGCCCGTCGTAGATGCTGCGCTGCACCGGGGTCAGCGCATCCAGTTCCTGCTGTACCCGTTCGTGTTCCGGCGCGGTCAGCACATTGACGGCGAAGAGTTCGACGTGGTCGTCGAGCCAGTCGGTATCAGGCATCGTCGCGGCTCCTCAGACAACTGCGCAACTTACGCAGTCCATCTCGGATCCGCGACTTGATGGTGGGCAGGGGGGTCGAGGTGTGCTCGGCCACCTCCGGGTAGGTCATCCCGCTGAAGTAGGACATCTCGATGCTGTCGCGCTGCAGATCGGTCAGCCGGTTCAGGCAGGTACGGAGTTCCCCGCTCTGTTCGCGATCGACCACGAGCTCCAACGGCACCGGCCCCGCCGGCAGCCGGCTGGTCGCCTCGTACTCACCGATCTTGCGATGCTGCAACTCTTCCGACCGCACGCGGTCGACCGCGCGCCGGTGCGCGATGGTCATCATCCAGCTGATCACGGTCCCGCGGGTGGGCTGATAGTCGCCGGCCTTCTGCCAATACTGCAGATACGCCTCCTGAACGACCTCCTCCGCGTAGTTGCGGTCCCGGACCACCCGCAGCGCCAGACCGTAGATTCGAGCGCTCGTGAGGTCGTACAGACGCGCGAATGCGCCACGGTCGCCGAGGGCCGAATCCGCGAGCAGGGTTCGCAGAAGCTCGGTGTCATTGGCCGCCCCCGTGGAAGTCACGTCTACACGGTAACGAAAAATATCGATGGACTGCTCATTCCCCGTCGGAAACGGCCCCACCCCGGCCCCCCACACGCGGCGGACCGGGTGCTCGACGATCTGCCGATCCGGTCCCGGTTACACTGGGCAGCCACGCATCAGAGTGGAACGGGTGGGACAAAACGTGCGGAAACCCCAGCGCCTCGTCATCGGCGCGATCTTGACGGTGACAGCGACCATCGCGGCGCTCGTCGCCGGTGTGACCGGACCGGCATCGGCCGCACCCCAATCGCACATCGTGAGCAGCTACGACGACGATCCGCAGCAGGTCACGCTCATCGTCTACTCGGCATCCATGAACCGCAACATCCCGGTCACCGTGCTCACCCCGCGCAACCGCGCGGTCGCCAGCCCGACCCTGTATCTGCTCAACGGCGCGGGCGGCGGCGAGGACTCGGCAACCTGGGACGCGCGCACCGACTACAAGAAGTTCTTCGCGAACAAGAATGTGTACGTCGTCACACCGATCGGCGGCGCCTTCTCGTACTACACCGACTGGCAGCGTGACGACCCCGCCCTCGGCCGCAACAAGTGGCAGACGTTCCTGACCAAGGAGCTCCCCCCGCTGATCGACGGGAAGTTCAACACCACCAAGCGCAACGGGCTCGCCGGCATCTCGATGGCCGGGACGTCGGTGCTCAATCTGGCCATCGCGGCGCCCGGGCTCTACAAGTCCGTCGCCGCCTTCAGCGGCTGTGCGCGGACCAGCGACCCCGTCGGGCAGCAGTACATCCGGTTCGTCCTCGATCGTGGTGGGGCGAACATGGAGAACATGTGGGGGCCGCTGGACGGTCCCGGCTGGCGAGCCAATGATCCGTATCTGAACGCCGCAAAGCTCCGCGGCACCAAGATCTACATGACGTCCGGCACCGGTCTACCCGGCCCGCACGAGCGCCTCGACGACCCATTCGTCGAGGGTGACCCGTTCTTCCTGGCCAACCAGGCCGCGCTGGGCGGACTGATCGAGGTGGCGATCGATCAGTGCACGCGGCAGATGACCACCCGGCTGGCACAGCTGCGAATCCCCGCGAAGGTCAACCTGCGGCCGACCGGCACGCATTCATGGGGTTACTGGCAGGACGACCTGCACCAGACGTGGCCACAGCTCGCGCGCGACCTGGCCTGACACACCCGGAACAGATTGCCGATCGTCGCCTCCCGCGCGCGGGGGCGACGATCGGTCACCAGCGATCGAGGCTGGTGTACCCGTCCTGCAGCGCACGGGCAAGCAGGTGGGTCTTCGTCGGCGCATCGCGGCCCACGGCCGAGTACTTCGCCCGGATACGCGCGAGATGGGTGCTCACCGTCGAGGCCGAGATGAACAGTGACCCGGCGGCCTCTTCTTTCGACTCCGCGGCCAGCCAGGCGAGCAGGACCTCGACCTCGCGCGACGACAGCTCCGGACGCCGGTGATCGATCACCGCCGCGTCGTGTTGCCGATAGTCCGAGATGCGGGTGACCTGTCGGTCCTGTCGCTCGGCGGTGGACCGTTCCAGCGCTCCCGCCGACTCGTCTCGGGCGTGCAGGGCGCGTGCCATCGGCAGGTGCGCACGTGAACTCGCGGTCACTGGTCTTCCTTCGTTCGGAGTCATCCGTCTTCGTTCCACGGGCGCCCCGGTCCCCCCGACACAGACCGCACCACAGATACCTGCACGCTAGGCAGTGGTCGTGACGATCAGTAGACCCAGAACTGGGGACACATCGGACAGATCACCCACCGACACCAGCCGACGACCGCTCCCACCTGGGCTTTCCGCCACCGCACACGGTGTCCGACAGGGTGTGAGATAGGTCTCGATCCGACATCGTCGCAATCGCGCGCTCAGTCGTCTCCGCGACCCGGGCCGTCGCGACCCGGGGACCGGTCCGGCGACCCTTGATGACGACCCGGGACCGGCAGCCAACCGTCCTCGACAGCACGCTTGAACAGGTCGAGCTTCGTGCGGGTCGGACGACCGGCGGCCGCATACTTCTGCCGGATGCGCTTGAGGTATTCGTTGACGGTCTCCGCGCTGACCCCGAGGGCGGCTCCGACGCCCGCCGAGGTCTCGCCCGATGCGTACAGGGTCAGGACCCGCTGCAACTGCGGGCTCAGGTCGACCGCGGCGAGCTCCGGATCGGCATCGATCGCGGCCGCCCACTCGGTGGTGAGCACCTCACGACCCGCCCCTGCCGCACGGATCGCCGCGACGACCTCCTGCTCGGATGCGGATTTCAGCACCACACCCAGAGTTCCGGCCCGTGCCGCCGAGCGCAGCAACGACGGGTGCTCACCCGACGTGTAGACCACGGTCCCGATGCCGGCCTCGGTGAGCCGCGTGACGTTCTCGCCGGGTGTCGTCCCGTCGTCGAGCCGGAGGTCGAGGATGACGATGTCCATCCGGATGCCCTGCTCCAGCAGTCCGCCGACGGTGGACGCCGAGCAGACGAGCTCGAGGTCGGGCAGACCGTCGAGGATGCGTTCGATACCCCAGATCGGCGACGGATGGTCGTCGACCATCCCCACGCGGACAACGGGCGGCCGGTCGGACGCCATCCCCACCTCCTGCTCGACGTTTCTGGTCACTTGACCATGGAGCTTATCGACCGCGTTGGGCCATCCTTGCCACAACGGCCGCGACGGTCGGCGGCGCGGTCCGGTCCGGCCATCGACCTACGCGGTCGAACCTGGCACCATGACATCAAACGAGAACACGTTCTAGTCAGCTCTGCGCGATCCGAGGAGAACCAGTCGATGACCCACGCCGCCACCCACGAGGTACTGGGCACCACCGTCACCATGCCGGTCGAGATCCGGCACGCCCGCTGCTTCGTGGCCGGATTCTCCGCCGACAGCGGAGCCGTCGAACACGCGATCACCGCCGCCGGCACCGGCGAGGGTCAGCTGCGGCCTCTGCGCATCAAGCCCGGCCGCACCATGTGCATGCTCGTCTTCGTCGACTACGTCGATGGTGACCTCGGGCCGTACAACGAGTTCGGGGTGTGTTTCCTGGTCGAGGACCCGTCCCGGCCACCGGCGTCACCGCTGCGCGCCCTGCGCTCGCTGGCCGGCGGTGACGCGCGTGCCCTGATCCACCATCTACCCGTCGACGGCGACTTCACCCTCGCGGCGGGTCGCGGGATCTGGGGCTTCCCCAAGACCCTCGCCGAGTTCGATGTCGACCACGAGTCGGCGACCAAACATGGACGCGTCACCGCCGACGGCAGTCTCATCGCCGACCTGACCGTCCGACCGGGCATCCGGGTTCCGGACTCCGGCAAGGACGCGGTGCTCAACGCCTACTCCCAGCTCGACGGCGTGCTCCGGAGAACACCGTGGAAGCTCACCTCGACGGCCGGCACCCGTACTCGCATCGGTGGGGCCGAATTGGAGCTCGGGACACATCCGGTCGCCGACGAACTCCGGTCGCTGCGCCTGAGCCGCCATGCGCTGATGTCATCGTCGGTCGACCGGGTGACGATGACCTTCGAGGATGCCACCGTCGTGGCCTGACACCACGGCGCCCTGACACCATCGCGACGAGGTCCTCCCTCGTGCGACCTCTAGACTGTTCGGACAGCCCGGAACTACTTCGAACAGTGGTGCGCCCATGAGCAACCTGGAACCTCGACCGACCGAGATCGATTGCCACTCAACAGTTCATCGCGGTGACGGCGGTCGTGGCGACGCGGTCGCGGTGGAGGTCCTGTCCGCCCGCGACGTCCCGCTGGGCGGTCCGCGCGCGATGACCGTGCACCGCACCCTCCCCCAGCGACAGCGCTCCCTGATCGGCGCCTGGTGTTTCGCCGACCACTACGGCCCCGACGATGTCTCGGCAACCGGCGGCATGGATGTCCCGCCGCATCCGCATACCGGATTGCAGACCGTGAGCTGGTTGTTCTCCGGTGAGATCGAGCATCGCGACACCATCGGGAACCATGCGATGGTGCGGCCGGGCGAGGTCAACCTGATGACGGCCGGTCACGGCATCGCCCACACAGAGGTCTCGACACCCGACACCACCGTGCTGCACGGCGTCCAGCTGTGGGTCGCGCTGCCGGAGTCGGCCGCCGACACCCCACGGGATTTCGCCCATCACATCCCGCCGGTCCTCGAGCGCGACGGAATCGAGGTCCGGGTGTTCCTCGGCGAGCTGCTGGGCGAGCGGTCGCCGGTCCACACCTTCACCCCGCTGCTCGGTGCCGAGCTGACGATGCCGCCGGATGCCGAGATCGCACTGCCGGTGGCCCCGGACTTCGAACACGGGCTCATCGTCGATCAGGGCCGCATCCGCATCGTGAACTCGGCAGCCGGTCCGCTCGAGCGGACCGAGCTCGGCTACGTCGGTGTCGGCACCGACCGCCTGGTCCTGCGCAACGAGTCCGGCGAGCGGGCCCGCGCGGTGCTCCTCGGCGGAACCCCGCTCGACGAGGAGATCATCATGTGGTGGAACTTCGTCGGCCGCACTCACGACGACATCGTGCGATTCCGTGAGCAGTGGACGGCACACAGCGACCGCTTCGGCAAGGTCGAGGGGTATGCGGGCGAGATCCAGCACCTGCCCGCCCCGGAACTGCCGACCACACACCTGCGCCCCAGGCACAATGTCCCGGGCCAGGCGTGAGTCGTCAGTGGTTGTCGCCCAACAGCTTCGCAAAGTTGGCGATGCCGGCCGCCTCGAGCGCCGAGCGACGTGCGACCTCGCCGAACGGCCCACCAGAGCTCGCATCCGCTTCGGAGCCTTCGGAGCCGCGGACTGAGACCTGCACCCCTGCAATGTTTTCCGTGGCACGCACCGCTGTCGCCAGCTCACGTGCGGCCCGTCGAATCCGGTCCGACAGGAGCGCGGTGTCCCCCGACGTGCCCGCCCAGTCCTCCGCCGCGGCATAGACCCCGGTCGGCAGGACCACGGCGCGCAGGTACGAGAACAACGGGCGCACTGCGTGATCGAGCACCATCGAATGGCGGGGACTGCCGCCGGTGGCCCCGATCAAGACCGGCGTGCCCTGCATCCGATCGACGTCCACGAGATCGAAGAACGACTTGAACAGCCCGCTGTAGGACGCGTTGAACACCGGTGTCGCCACGATCAGCCCGTGCGCGCCGTGCACCGCGTCCAGCGCGGCGCGTAGGTCGCCGACGGCGAAACCCGTGGTCAACGACCGTGCGATGTCGACCGCGAGGTCGCGGAGGTCGATGACCTCGACGGACAGTTCGGCCGCCGGCCGGCCGGCGAACTCATCGGCTGTTGCCTCGATCAGCCGGTCGACCAGCAGCCGGGTCGAGGACGGATCCCCGAGCCCGGCGTTGACCGCCACGAGCGACAGGGTCGCCGGGCTCATGATCGCACCGCCCGCTCCTCGTCCGCCGTGGTGGCATCGGCATCGCGCGCGGCGACCAGCGACGCGTGTGTCGGTGCGTCCGGCACGCCCGCGGGGCGCCCCTGAGCGAATCCCGCCCGCAGATCCGGCAGCACCTCTCCGAGGAGGTCGAGTTGCTCGAGCACGGTCTTGAGGGGCAACCCGGCGTGGTCGACCAGGAACAGCTGACGCTGGTAGTCGCCGAAGCTCTCCCGGAACGAGAGCGTCTTGTCGACGAACTCCTGCGGACTGCCGACGGTCAGTGGGGTCTCGTCGGAGAACTGCTCGAGAGACGGGCCGTGGCCGTACACCGGTGCGTTGTCGAAGTACGGCCGGAACTCACGCACGGCGTCCTGCGAGTTCTTGCGGATGAAGAACTGGCCGCCGAGGCCGACGATCGCCTGGTTCGCGGCGCCATGACCGTAATGCTCGAAGCGTTCGCGGTAGAACGCGATCAGCCGCTGGAAGTGCTCCTTGGGCCAGAAGATGTTGTTCGCGAAGAACCCGTCCCCGTAGTAGGCCGCCTGCTCGGCGATCTCGGGGCTGCGGATGGATCCGTGCCACACGAAGGGCGCCACGTCGTCGAGCGGTCGTGGGGTCGAGGTGAAGGACGTGAGCGGGGTGCGGAAATTGCCCTCCCAGTCGACGACGTCCTCGGTCCACAACCGGTGCAGCAGGGCGTAGTTCTCGATCGCCAGCGGGATGCCCTGACGGATGTCCTTGCCGAACCACGGATAGACCGGCCCGGTGTTGCCCCGGCCGAGCATCAGATCGACGCGGCCGTCGGAGAGGTGCTGCAGCATCGCGAAGTCTTCCGCGATCTTCACCGGGTCGTTGGTGGTGATCAGCGTGGTCGCGGTCGACAGCTGCAGCGTCGAGGTCTGCGCGGCGATGTAGGCGAGGGTGGTCGTCGGTGAGGACGAGACGAACGGACGGTTGTGGTGCTCGCCGAGTGCGAACACGTCGAGCCCGATGTCCTCGGCCTTGGTGGCGATCTCGACGATCGCCTTGATCCGCTCGTGCTCCGTCGGCTCGACGCCGGTCGTGGGATCGACCGTGATGTCGCTGACGCTGAAGAGTCCGAACTGCATGTCGCGCCTCCTGGATGATTACCCGAATGTCACCCAGTCTAACCGGACCACGGTCCGATTAATTCCGGCCGCGGATTCGCCTGCGTACGCATGGGTTAGTGTTGGCTCACCCCAAGAGGAGGAGAACGAAATGAACGTTCGGAAGACCCTGGCCGCAGCGTTGCTGGCCGGCGCGACCGTACTCGTCGTCGCCGGTTGTTCCGATGACACCACGGACACCGTCAGCAGTGCGGCGAACGACGCCTCGGCCGCCGTCGCATCGGCGGCGAGCGATGCCAAGCAGGCCGTCGTCGGCCTCAAGACCGACGATGCCCAGGTGATCCTTCGCAAGGCCGTCGACCCGGCCACGTCATCGACGGAACTCGATGCGGTCGTCGACACCTCGAACCCGGTCAGCAAGGGTGCGATCCAGGCCTACGCCAAGGCGTCGAACATGGCCGGCTACACCCCCGAGATCTACACGGTCAAGGAGGTCAAGGCCGACGGTGACGACAAGGCGGTCGCGACCGTGTCGGTCAAGAGCCCGCACTCACCCGAGCCGGTCGACATCACCCTGGCGTACGTGAAGGTCGACGGGGACTGGAAGCTCGCCGGCAGCGCGGTCACCCAGCTGACCTCGATGGGCGGACAGCACGGCGGCTGATAGCAGCATCCGATCAACGATCTCGCCGCATCCGGGTCACCCGGGTGCGGCGAGATTTTTCTCGGCTGGTCACGACGGCGGATAGCGGCCGTTATCGCGTCGTGATGTTCGTCGGGTGCAGTGGGGTGAGACAGAATGGACATCGCGGCCGACTCCGAGATCTCGGCCGCGAGGAGGTGCGCCATGCGGGTGACCGATCATCCCACTCAACCGATCCCGCCCGCGGTCACCGACCGCATCCTGACCTGGCCACCGCCGCAGGACACCGGCGACTTCGGTGCCGTCGGGTCCGCGCGCCTGCCCGAGGTGACCACCCCTGCGGTGAGCGCGCCTGCCGCGCCCGAGCCTGCGGTCGCCCTTCCGGCACACACACGCGTCGTCGACGGCCCGCTCCCGCCACTCGGGGAGGTCTGGGACCTGCCCACACCCGGCACGGTTCGTCCGCTCGGTCCCGTCCCCGGTCATCCGTCCACACGTCGGCCGACGGTCGCAGCAGCGACCGCCGGCCTGGTGACATCGTTGGTGTCCCTACCGCTGGCACTGATCGGCATCGGCGCTGTTGTTGGCCTGATCGGTGTCGTGCTGGGAATCGTCGGACTGGTGCAGATCAGCTCGCGGAAGCGAATGGCCGCCGGGCAGGCAGGCATCCGGCAGGCAGACGTAGCGCGGACCCGCGGCACCGGACGGGCGGTGGCCGCGATCATCATGGGTACGGCGAGCGTCGTGGTCGGAGCACCGATCCTGCTCGTGATACTGGCGTTGATGGCCGTCTTCTGACCCGGCACGCCCTTCGAGACGCCGGCAGGCGGATTCCCGACGGGAGCCCGCCGCGGTCAGCGTTGACAGGCTTGTGCTGCCGGAGCCGGAGAGACGAGCGTCAGCTGACGGCGCGCAGACCGCCGGTGGCGCCGCCGTCGGCATCACGGCCGAGCCAGGCGACGACCTCGCCGAGCACACGGTTGCGCTCGGAGGTGCCCTCGATACGTGTCAGTGACGGCATGCAGTGCAGCAGGCCGGCGTGGAACGCCGCCTCTTGCGACAGACCGTGCCGATCCATCACCGAGCCGTACTTGGTGATGCTTTCGTCCAGCGCTCCGTATGTCACCACGTCATCGCCGAATCGCACGGCGGTGAGTCGCGGAGTGACCTCCGCGCGCCGTTGGATGTCCTCGATCATTTGATGCACCATCACAGTCGCTCCCCCGAGCTTGAAATGTTGACCCTGGCCACTCTGCCTCCCAGTTCGAACTGGCACCGGGTCCCTGCATATAGCTTGCCTTGCTAACGGCCTTTTGGAAACCGGTGACGGGATTTATCGGGGAATTTCACAGAAATCCGTTCCCCTCTCGACATCACCGATGTTACTGGTGTGGTTTGAGTTGTTGAAGTGGCCAGTGCGCTTGATGTGCAAGCGTTACCGCGGTGACATGTCGCCGCGATGTCACTCGCCCGACGAACCACCCTGCGCGGCCTTGTCGGCCTCCATCGCGTCGATCAGGCTCTTCGGCCGCAGATCCGTCCAGTTCTGCTCCACATACTCCAGGCACGCCGCACGAGAATCCTCACCGAACACCTTCGTCCAGCCGGCCGGGATATCCGCGAACGTCGGCCACAGCGAATGCTGATTCTCCTCGTTCACCAACACGAAGAAACGGCCGTTCTCGTCATCAAAGGGGTTGGTCATGCGTAGTCCTCTCGATTCGTTTCAGTTGTCGTCGTACCCGTCGACACGGTCGTGTCAGGTCGGTGACCACCACCGGTAGTCAACCATTCGTCCAATGTCGGCCCGATGACGTCCAATGCCGACGCGTTGGCCAGACCGAGGTGGTCGGCGTCGACATCGACGTTGGCGATCGTGCCGTTCACGTAGGGTTCCCAGCCGCGCGGCACCGCACTCGGATCCTCCTTGTCCCGCGTCGCGGTGAACACCAGCAGCGAACCGTCGTATGGCTCAGGACGGAAGTTTTCCACGAGCGCCTCCGACGTGGCAAAGCTGTCCATCACCCATTGCACCTGGTCGCCGCTCAGGAGGCCCATCGACGCTATCTGGTGCCGGATGATCTCGGCGACCTCTTCCGCGCTGTCCGCGTGCACGTTCTCGTCCAGATCGAACAGGTCACGCCAGCCACCGAGGAAGTCACCGACGAAGTCGCCGCCGAGCTGGACGCCCACGGGCACCTCGGCGGCGTCGGGGCCGGATTCGGCTGCCTGGGGCACCGGAGAGGAATCCATCACACCGAGGAAGGCGACCTCGTCGCCCTCGGCCTGCAACCGGGTCGCGATCGCATACGCGACGTAGCCCCCGAGGGACCAGCCGAGCAGGTGGTACGGCCCCCGCGGGGAGATCCGCCGGATCTCCTCGAGGTAGCGGTCGGCCATCTCCTCCACCGACGAGGCGCTCGGCTCTCCGGAGACGGCATGCGGATCCTGCAGCCCGTAGACGGGACGATCGATGAGATAGGGCACGAAGCCGCCGTAGAACCAGGCCAGACCACCGGCCGGATGGATGCAGAACAGCGGCGGTCTGCTGCCCTGGCCGTTCAGCGTGATGATCACGTCCCCGGCCGCCGAACCGGCGCCGCCCAGGCGGGCTGAGAGTCCGCGCGGGGTCGGGTCGTTGAACAGCCAGGCGAGCTCGAGTTCGTGTCCCCGTGCGCGCAGCTCGGCGAGCACCCTCGTCGCGGACAGCGAGTTACCGCCCAGGTCGAAGAAGCTGTGCGTCGCACCGACCCGGTCGACCCCGAGCACCTCGGCGAACGCGGCCGCCACCGCCGCCTCCTGCTCGGTCGCGGGCTCGATGTACTCCCCCACATCCGAGACGATCTCCGGCTCCGGCAGAGCACGTTTGTCGAGTTTGCCGACCGGCGTGAGCGGCAGCGCATCGAGCAGGGCGATGCTCGCCGGCACCATGTGCGACGGCAGACGTGCGGCGAGGAACTCGCGCAGTGTCGCGACGTCGACCGACGGGTCGGCGACCACGTATCCGGCGAGCGCCGTCGCGACCGATCCACCGACACCGACCACGACCGCCGACTCGACCGCCGGGTGCGATGCCAGCACGGCCTCGATCTCACCGAGCTCGATGCGCAGGCCACGCAGCTTCACCTGGTCGTCGGAGCGGCCCGCGTACTCCAGGACGAGCCCGCCGTCGGGGTCGGCCCGCCACCGGACGACGTCGCCCGTGCGATACATCCGGGAACCGTCGGTGGCGAACGGGTTCGCGACGAACCGCTCGGCCGACAGCGCCGGCCGGTCCAGGTAGCCGCGGGACAGCGCGCGACCGACCGCGAACAGCTCGCCGGGCACGCCCACCGGCACCGGATGCAGTCGGCCGTCGAGAACCAGCAACTCGACGCCGGCCAGCGGCCCGCCCAGCCGGACCGGCCGTCCGGCAGTCATCGCGGTGCTCAGTGTGATGCCGATGGTGGTCTCGGTGGGTCCGTACAGGTTGTGGATTCGGACATGCGGGGACCACGTCTCGACCAACGACGGCGGCACGGCCTCGCCGCCGGCCATCAACGCGACGAGGTCCGGCAGTGCGCCGGGCTCGATGGTCGAGAGGACGGTCGGTGTGAGGAAGGTGTGCGTCACGCGGTGGGTCTGCATGAACTCCTGCAGCGCCGGACCGCCGACGGCGTCCTTCGGACGATAGGCGAGCGTGCCCCCGTTGACCGTGGCCAGCAGGTATTCGAGCACCGAGGCGTCGAAGCTCGGCGATGCGAATCCCAGCACCACCGGCCCGTCGGCGACACCGAGTCCGCTCGACTCCTGTGCGGCGAAGTTGAACAGTCCGGCGTGGGTGACCGAGACGCCCTTGGGCCGCCCGGTGGAACCCGAGGTGTAGATCACGTACGCGACGTTCTCCGGGCGTACCCGACCCAGCGGCTCGTTCGGCCGCAGCGCGTCGTCGGCGAGCGCCGCGATCTCCACCGCCATCGTGTCGTCGAGGCGCACCCAGTCGAATCCCTGATCGGGCAGATCGCCGGTGCCGGCGGTCAGGCCGAGGACGGCACCCGAGTCCTCGACCATGGTCGCGACCCGCTCCGGCGGGTAGTCGGGATCGATCGGGACATAGCCTGCGCCGGTCTTGGTCACCGCCCAGATCGCGGTGAGCAGCTCCGCCGATCGGCCGATGGCCAGCGCCACCAGCGACTCCACCCCGATTTCACGGGAGATCAGCCACCGCGCGAGGCGATTGGATCTGACATCGAGTTCCGCGTAGGTCAGCGACGAACCGTGACCGTCGATCACCGCGATCCGGTCCGGATGCCGGTCGACGGCCTCGGCGAACAGCTCCCCCAGCATCCGGGGCGCGGAACCCACGCCACCGGACACCGGCGTCAGGTCCGCGACGTCGGCGTCGCCGACGAGCACGATGTCCGCGGTCCGGGTGTCCGGTCGCGCCGCGACCGTCCGCAGGATCTGCGTCAACGCCGCGATGAAGACATCGATCTGCCCGTCGTCGAACGCATCCGGCAGATACTTCAGGGTCAGCGAGAGTCGTTCTCCGACAACGGGAGCGGTCGACATGTTCAGCGGGTAGTGCGTGGCGTCGGAGCCCTCGAAGTCCCGGATCTCCAGACCACCGGTGAGCGAGGCGTCGGTGGTGGACAGCGAATCGGTGTCCACCGGATACGACTCGTGCACGGTCAGCGTGTCGAACAACGCGCCGCCGTGGACGAGCCCGGTCAGCTCCGGCAGACCCAGGTGCTGGTGATCGAGCACCGACACCTTCGCCGCCTGCAATCGCGCCAGCACCTCCGAGATCCTCGCCGACGGGTCCACATCGACCACGGCCGGCAGGGTGTTGATGAACAGACCCACCATCGCCTCGACGCCGTCGAGATCGGCCGGGCGACCCGACACCGTCTCGGCAAAGGACACCACCCGGTTCCCGGTCAACCGGGACAGCAGGACCGCCCACGCGAACTGCAGCACCGTCGCCACCGTCGCGCCCTCGGCGCGCGCCACCGCATCGATCCCGGCGGTCAGTTCGGCGTCGAGGATCACCGACCGATCGCGCGGCAACGAGTCGACGGTCGCCTCGACGCCCGGCGCCACCAGGGTCGGACCCTCGACGGGCGCCAGCACCGCGCGCCACGCCTCTCGACCGGCCTCGTCGTCCGCCGTCGCGACGCGCTTGACGTAGTCCGCGAAATCGCCTCGACCGCCGCCGATCTGGCCGGTGTAGGTGGTGCCCGATGCGTACAGCGCCAGCAGATCGGCCAACACCAGCGGACCCGACCAGCCGTCGATGAGGATGTGATGGTTGGTGACCACCAGGTGCGCGGTGCCGCCGTGGCGCACCAGGGCGAAGCGCATCAGCGGCGGAGCGGCCAGGTCGAACGACTGGGACCGTTCGGCGTCGGCGATCCGACGCACCTCGGCGGCGATGGACTCCCCGAAGCCGGTGTCATCGAGATCGATGTCGTGCCACGGCACGTCGACCGACGCCGGCACCACGGTCACCACGGCACCGCTCGGGGTGCGGACGAAGCCGGACCGCAATGCGCGGTGGTGGGCGAACAGTGCTTCGGCCGCGGTGCGCAGACGTCCGCCGTCGATGTCGCCACCGAGTTCGAGCACCGACTGCACGACATAGACGTCGACGGCTCCGGTGTCGACGGTGCCGGCGAGTTCCGATTCGAAGTGCAGCCCCTTCTGCAGCGGCGACAGCGGCCAGACGTCGGCGCCCGGATACTGTTCGGCCAGCCGGTCCAGGTCCGCCTGCGAGACACCGGTTCCCGGGACATCCGACGGCGACAGGCCGGGATCGACGACGTCGGCCACCTGCTCGACGATCGCGGTGAGCTCCCGGTCCCACCGGGCGGCGAGGTCGTGGGCGTCCTCGGGCGACAGGATGCCCTGTGCGAACAGGAAGTCCGCCGTCAGCCGGCGGCCGAGCTCGGTGGCGGCCGTGCCCACGTTGACCGTCAGCACGTTCATCGCGACCATGCGACCCGACACCGTCGCGGGCAGCGACGGCGCATCGGCGTCGGCCATGAACGGCACCGTGACCGCGTCGCGACCGGCGCGGGTACCCGCGCCGAAGAAGTTGAATCCGATCGACGGCAACGACGTTCCCGAGAGTCGCTCGTCGCCGCCGAAACGCAACTCGCCGAACCCGACGCCACGGTCCGGCTGCCCGAGTCGTTCCTCCTTGGCCGCCTTCACCGCGTGTACCGGATCGTCGGACGGATCGATGACCATCGGGGCGATGGTGGTGAACCAGCCGACGGTGCGGGACAGGTCGGCCGACCGCGGCTCCGGACCCGCCGCCAGTATCTCCTCGTACCGGCCGTGTCCCTCCACCAGCACCGAGACGGCCGCATCGTCGTCGATGCCGTGGGCCCGCTGCCAGGACCGCACGGCCCGTGCGAGACCGGCGACCAGCGCGTCGTTGACGTGGCCGGAGAACGCCTCGGGCACCGCGGCCAACAGCGCCTCGGTCACCTCGGTGCTCACCTGTACCCGCACGGAACCCGTGGCCGCGAAACGATCCCGGTCGCGGTCGAAGGGCACACCGAAGTCGGTCGGCGCCCGGCCGACCCGGGTCAGCCAGTAGTCCACCTCACCGCTCCGGCCGGTCGCCTGCGCGGCCATGGCGGCATGCCAGGCACGTGCGGAGGTGACCTCCCGTCGCACCGCCGGCTCGTGGCCGGCCTGCAGCTGACCCCACACGGTGACCAGGTCCTCGACCAGGATGGGCCACGACACCGCGTCGACGGCGAGATGATGTACCGCCAGCACCACGCGGGCTCCGTCGGCCCCCGACACGAGCACCGCCGAGACCAGCACGCCGGCATCGGGATCCAATGCGGCCAGGGCATCGGCGTGGGCCGCGTGCACGGCCTCGTCGAACTCCGGAGAGTCCGTGCTCGCGGCGGTGTGCGCCTCGCCGACCACGGGTCCGCGGCCCGCACCGGCGGTGTACACCCACTCGCCGGAGACCGAACTCAGTCTCGCCGACAACATCGGGTGTGCATCCACCACGGCACGCACCACGGTGTCCAGCCCGGCGACGTCGGGTCGGTCGGGTGCCACCAGCACCATCGACTGGGAGAAGTCCGCGAAATCCGCTGCGGTGTCGGACAGTTCGAGCATCCACGACGCCACCGGCGAGATCACCGTCTGGCCCGAGGCGCCACCGGCCGGCTCGGTCAGCAGTTCCGGACCGGCACCGCCGGCCGCGACCGCGCGGCCCAACTCACGAACCGACTTGTGTTCGAACACATCACGCGGCGACACCACCAGGCCGGCGGCGCGCGCCGCCGACGACAACTGGATCGCCAGGATGGAGTCGCCGCCGAGCGCGAAGAACGACTCGACCACACTGACCCGATCCACGCCGAGTACACCCGCGACAACACGTGCCAGCGTCTCCTCCACCGAGGATTCCGGTGCGACGTAGTCGTCGCCGGTGTTGTCAATCACCGGTTGCGGCAATGCCTTACGGTCGAGTTTGCCGTTCGGGGTCAACGGGAGCGTATCGATGGGGACGATCACGCTCGGCACCATGTAGCCGGGCACCGCACGGGCGGCGGTGTCCCGCGCATCCTGCGCGTCGACCACCGTACCCGGATCGGTGACGATGTACCCGATCAACTGCTCGCCACGGCCCGGCAGTTCGACGACGCTCGCGGCCGCCGCACTGACCCCGGGCACCCCGAGCAGGGCCGCCTCGATCTCCCCGTACTCGATCCGGAAGCCGCGCAGCTGCACCTGCGCGTCACCACGTCCGAGGTACTCGATGTCGTCGCCGACGCGGCGCGCGAGGTCACCCGTGCGATACATACGCTCGCCCCGGTCGAACGGGTTCGCGACGAACCTGGTCGACGACAGCGCCGCGCGACCCAGATATCCCCGCGCCAATTGTCCACCGGTGACGTACATCTCGCCGACCACGCCCGGCGGGACGGGATGCAGGCGCTCGTCGAGGATGTGGATCGCCAACGATCGCAGCGGACGGCCGATGAGTGAGGCGTCCCCGGCCGCCACGAGGTCACGGTCGAGCGGGCGGAAGCTGACGTGGACCGTGGTCTCGGTGATGCCGTACATGTTCACCAGTTGCGGCGCTGCACCCGGGTGATCGTCGAACCATCGGCGGACCTGATCGAAGCTGAGCGCCTCACCACCGAAGACGATGTAGCGCAACGGCAGATCGACCCGGTTGCGGCGGCGGGCGTCGATCAGCTGGTAGAACGCCGAGGGCGTCTGGTTCAGCACCGTGACACCTTCGTCGGCGAGCAGCTCGACGAACGCATCCGGGTCACGGGCGAGCAGGCGATCGACGATCACCAGTCGCGCACCGGACAGGAACGGGCCCCACAGCTCCCAGACGGAGAAGTCGAACGCATAGGAGTGGAACATCGTCCACACGTCATCGGGCCGGAAGTCGAAGTCCGTTGCCGCCGTGTCCATCAACGTGATGACGTCGCGGTGGGTGATCTCCACGCCCTTGGGCAGACCCGTCGAGCCGGACGTGTAGATCACGTATGCGCGCGACGCGGGTGACACGACCACCGCGGCTTCGTGGGTGTCGGCACCCTCGGACACCAGGTCGGCGATGTCCACCGGGACGACGCCCGCGGGCAGGCCGGCGAACAGCTCGTGTCCGGCGGTGGCCGCGTCGGTGACGACGACCTCGACGGCGGCATCGGAGACGATGAACGCCAGGCGTTCCGCCGGGTTGGTGGTGTCCAGCGGCAGATATCCGGCGCCGGCCTTCAGCACACCGAGGATCGCCACGGCGAGGTCGACCGAGCGGGCGGTCGCGACGCCGACGAGGTCGCCGACCCGGACGCCACGGCCGGCGAGCGCCGCGGCCACGGCATCCGATGCCCCGTCCAACTCCGCGTAGGTCAGGGTGATCCCGTCCGCGGTTACCGCGGACAGATCGTGATGCCGTGCGACGGTCGACCGGAACAGATCGACCAGACTCCGTTCGGCGTTGACGGTGTCGACCACCGGCGCCGGCAACGCGGCCAGCACGTTCCGTTCGTCCGTCGACGTGAGGTCGACGTCTCCCACCGGCGTCGAGACCGATCCCACGCATCCGGCGAGGACACGCAGGAAGCGCTGCGCCATCGCGTCGACGGTCGAGGGATCGAAGAGGTCTGTCGCATAGATGATCTGGGCCGGCCACGCCTGATCGTCGGCGCCCGCGGCGATGCCGAAGGTCAGGTCGACCTTGGCCGGGGTCTCGGGGAGGTCGACCGGTGAGATCGCGATGCCGGCGACGCTGGTCGGGCCGACCGTCGACGAACCCTCTGCCGCGGAGAACTCCGGCAGCGTGGTCTGGTGGAAGGTCAACAGGACCTGGGTCAAGGGCGCGAACGCCTCCGAACGCACCGGGTCGAGCCGCTCCACGACCGTCTCGAACGGCACATCGGCGTGGGCGAACGCATCGAGATCGGCGACGCGGACCTGATCGAGCAACTCGGCGAAGGTCATCCGGGCGTGCACCGCCGACCGGAGTACCAGTGTGTTGACGAACATGCCGACCAACGCGTCCAGCGATCGCTGGCCGCGGCCCGCGATCGGGGTGCCGACGGTGACGTCGTCGGTGGCGGACAGGCGCGCCAGCAACACCGCCAAGGCCGCATGCACCACCATGAACGGCGTGACGCCGTGCTCGCGCGCGACCGACCCGATCCGCTCCGCCAGATCGGCGGGGACCTCGAACCGGACCTCGTCGCCGCGCTGGGATGCGACGACCGGGCGCGGCCGGTCGGTCGGCAACTCCAGTACGTCCGGCACGCCTGCCAGCTGTGTGGCCCAGTACGACAACTGTTGTCCCACCACGGACGTCGGATCGTCTCCCGATCCGAGGACCTCGTGCTGCCAGATCGCGAAGTCGGCGAATTGCACCGCCATCGGCGCGAACTCAGGAGCGTTGCCCGCAACCCGCGCCGCATACGCCGCGACCACGTCGGCCACCAGCGGCCCCATCGACTCTCCGTCGGCGGCGATGTGATGGGCGACCAACGCGATGACGAACTCGCCATCGGCGACGGGCCACAGACGGGCCCGCAGCGGCCACTGCACGGTGACATCGAAGCCTTCCGACACCGCCGCCTCGAGCTCGGCGCCGGAGGACACCACGTCCCAATCAAGCTGTTCGGCAACAGCATCCGCCGGATCGATCACCTGGATCGGGACGGCATCGACCGCCGGGAACCTGGTGCGCAGGACCTCGTGCCGCACCACCACGTCGACCAGCGCCGCGCGCAGGGCGTCGACGTCGAGATCGCCGGCCAGGCGCAGCAACACCGGGACGTTGTAGGTCGACGACGAAGGGTCGAACTGGTTGATGAACCACATCCGCGCCTGGGCGAACGACACCGGAATCCGGTCCGGACGCACGGGGACGGCCACCACCGGCGGCAGTCCGGCCCCGCGGCCGGCCGCGAGCGCGGCCAACTCACGCACCGAGGGCGATACGAACACGTCACGCACGGTCAGGTCGACACCGAACAGATCGGCCACTCGGGCGGCGACGCGGGTCGCCGACAGGGAGTTGCCGCCGACGTCGAAGAAGTTCTCCACCGCGCTGACCCGCTCGACGCCCAGGACATCGGCGAACACGTCGGCCACGGACTCCTCGTCGGCCGTCGCCGCCGGCACGAACTCGTGCGCGACATCGATCGCCGGCTCCGGCAGTGCCCGTTTGTCCAGCTTGCCGACCGGGGTCAGCGGCAGCGCATCGAGCACGGCGATGCTCGCCGGAACCATGTGCGTCGGTAGGCGCTCGGCCACGAAGGCGCGTAGTTCGGCGATCTCGACGGCCTCGCGCAGCACCACGTACCCGGCCAGCGCGGTGGCCACCGAGCCGCCCACCCCGACGACGACCGCCGACTCCACCTGTGGGTGCGCGGCCAGGACCGCCTCGATCTCGCCCAGCTCGATGCGCAGTCCACGCAGCTTCACCTGGTCGTCGCTGCGTCCGACGTACTCCACGAGCAAGTCGCCGGAGTCGTCGCGGCGCCAGCGGACCACGTCGCCGGTGCGGTACATCAGATCGCCTGCGGTCCCGAAGGGGTTCGCCACGAACCGCTCGGCGGTGAGGGCGGCACGCCCGACATAACCACGGGCCAGTACGTCACCCATCACGTACAGTTCGCCCGGTACGCCCACGGGCACCACCCGCATCCGCGAATCCAGCACCAGGAGGCCGACACCGGGGATCGGGCCACCCAACGCCGACGGTCCGTCCGGCCGCTTCGGCTGACTCATGGTCACGACGATCGAAGTCTCGGTGGGTCCGTAGAAATCGTAGAACGGGAGCCGTGTGCCCCAGCGCTCCACGAGCGCCTGCGGCACGGCCTCACCACCGGCGGCGAGCGCACGCAGATCCGGCAGCGAGCCGGGCTCCAACGTCGCGAGCACCGTCGGCGTCAGGAACGCATGCGTGATCCGTTGTGTCCGCAGGTAGTCGGCCAACGGATCGCCACCCAGCGCACCGTCCGGTCGGTAGACCAGGGTCGCGCCCGACGCCGTCGCCATCAACCACTCCAGGACGGAGGCGTCGAAGCTGAGGGACGCGAAGCCGAGCACCCGCGAATGCGCGTCCACCGCGAGGCGGGCCACCTCGGTCTGCGCGAAGTTGTCCAGCGCGCGCGCCGTCACCTGCACGCCCTTCGGGACACCCGTCGACCCGGAGGTGTAGATGACGTAGGCGACCGCATCCGGGTGGGGCGTGCCGATCGTCTCGCCCGGCTTCAGTGCCGCATCGTCGAATCGGTCGATGCCACTGCGGAACCCGTCATCGTCGATCGACGTCCAGTCGACGGCGGTGCCCTCGGGCGACGCGTGTGGCCCGACGAGACCGACCCGGACCCCGGAGTCGGACAGCATGTGTGCGATGCGTTCGGCCGGATAGTCCGGATCGATCGGCAGGTAACCCGCCCCGGTCTTGGCGACGGCCCAGATGGCGGTGAGCAGGTGCACCGACCGGCCGACGGCCAACGCCACCAGCGACTCCACACCGATGCCCTGCGAGATCAGCCACCGCGCGAGGCGATTCGACCGTCGATCGAGTTCGGTGTAGGTCAGTGACGCGCCGAACCCGTCGGTCACGGCGACCCCGTCGGGGTGCGCGGCGACCACGTCGGCGAACATCTGCGGCAGCAGTCGCGCCCGCACTCCCGGTCCCCCACTGACCGGCGTCAGCGAGGCGGCCTCCTCGGGCGCCAGCACGACGATGTCACCGACCGTGGTGGACGGATCGGTCACCATCGTCTCGACGACCCGCATCCAGGTCTCCGCCAGGCGATGCACGGTCGACTCGTCGAACAGCGCTCGCGCATAGACGAATTCGGCGGTCATCGACGAGGTGGGCGTGCGCGCGGCCACACTGACCGCCAGGTCGAACTTGGCGACCTGGTCGGGCAGCTCGATCGGCTCGGCGATCACCCCGGCGGTCTCCAGCGCGGTCGCACCCGGCTCGTCGTCGACGTGTGTGAAGGCGATCTGCACGAGCGGTTCGAACGCGGTCGACCGCGTCGGCGCCAACTCCTCGATCAGATCCTCGAACTGCACGTCCGCATGTGCGAACGCGTCGAGGTCGGCGGCGCGCACCGCCGACACGATGTCGGCCACCGACTGGTCCGGGTCCACCCGGGTCCGCAACACCAGCGTGTTCACGAACATGCCGACGAGATCGGCGAGTGCCGCGTCCGTGCGACCAGAGATCGGGGCACCGATGACCACGTCGTCGGTGGCCGCCAGCCGTGCCACGGTGATGGCCAGCGCCGCATGCGCCGCCATGAACGCCGTCACCCCGTGCTCGCGGGCGAAGTCCGACAGGCGCCCCGCCAGTGCGTCGTCGACGATCATCGTGACGACGCCGGCCTCGGTGGTGCGGACCGCCGGCCGCGGCCGGTCCATCGGCAGGTCGGTCACCTGCGGCAGCGCCGCCAGATGCGAGCGCCAGTAGCCCATCTGCCGACCGATGGGGGTCGACGGGTCATCCACGCTGCCCAGCGTCGCCCGCTGCCACACCGCGAAGTCGGCGTACTGCACCGCAAGCGGCTCGGGCGCGGGGACGGTGGCGTCCACGCGCCGGAGATAGGCGGCGAGCAAGTCGCCCACGAACACCGCCATCGACCCACCGTCGAAGGCGATGTGGTGGACCGTCACCGCCACGTCGTGCTCATCCGCGCCGGACCGGCGGATCCGTCCCCGGATCGGCAGATCGGTCGACACATCGAATCCACTTGTGGCCGAACGGATCAACTCGGCTGAGTCGTCGGTGGCGGACCAGTCCAGCCGTGCCCGCGCGGTCGCCGGATCGATGATCTGCTGACGCGGTCCGTCCGCGTCGAGCACATACACGGTGCGCAACACCTCGTGCCGCTCCAGGACATCACCGAGCGCGGCCGCGAGTGCGTCGACATCGAGATCGCCGCGCAGGCGCAGCGCCAACGGGATGTTGTACGCCGCGGATGTCGGATCGAACCGGTTGATGAACCACATCCGTGCCTGTGCCGTCGACAGCGGCACGCGGTCGGGCCGCGGCGCCGGCACCAGGCCGGGCAGGCTCTGGCCGCGGCCCTCGAGGGCCGCGGCGAGTTCGCGGACGGTGGGCGCGTCGAACAGGTCGCGCACCGAGACGTCGACGCCGCGCGTCTGCGACACCCGGGCCGCGACACGCATCGCCGACAGCGAGTTGCCGCCCATGTCGAAGAACGACTCGGTCACGCCGACCCGATCGAGTCCCAGCACGTCGGCGAACACCGCCGCGACCGACGCTTCCGCGTCGGTCTCCGGCGCGACGTATTCGCCTGCCTCGAAAACAGGTGCGGGCAGCGCCCGACGGTCGAGCTTGCCCGAACTGCTCAGCGCGATGTCGTCGAGCAGCATCCACACCGACGGTCGCATGTACTCGGGCAACGCGTCGGCCACCACGGACTTGACCACATCGGCGTCCACCGACGCCGGCGTCACGTAGGCCACCAGATGTTGTCCGCCCGTGGGGGCGTCGGCGACCGCGCACGCCGCGTGCACCACTCCGGGGGCGGCCGCGATCACCGACTCGATCTCACCCAACTCGATCCGCTGACCACGCAACTTCACCTGGAAATCGGTACGCCCCAGATACTCCACCTCACCCGAGGTGTTCCACCGCACCAGATCACCCGTGCGATACAACCGCGCACCCGGCCCACCGAACGGATCCGCCACAAACCGCTCCGCGGTCAACCCCGGACGCGACGCATACCCGCGGGCCACCTGCACACCACCCAGATACAACTCACCCGGCACACCCGGCGGCACCAACGCCAACCGCGCATCCAACACATACGTGGTGGTGTTCCACGTCGGCACGCCGATCGGTACCGACCGATCCGCCTCGGTCACGTCGACGTAGGTCACGTCGACGGTGGCCTCCGTCGGGCCGTAGAGGTTGAAGATGGACACATCCGGCAGGAGTTCGTGGGCGCGCACGACGGTCGCCGGCGGCAACGCCTCGCCGGAGGCGAGCAACCATCGCAGTGAGCCGAGTGCCCGGATCTGCTCGGCCGGGACCACATCGAGGAACACCGACAGCATCGACGGCACGAAATGCACCGACGTCGCCCGCGTCGACGAGATCAACTCCGCGATGTAGGCCGGATCCGCATGACCACCGGGCCGCGCCACGATCATCGCCGCGCCGGACATCAACGGCGCGAACAACTCCGGCACCGACACGTCGAAGGTCACCGGCGTCTTCAGGACCACACGGGCATTCCCGTCCCACCCGAATGCGGTGATGCACCAGGTGAGTCGACTCATGGCCGCGGCATGCGACACGGTCACACCCTTGGGACGTCCGGTCGACCCCGACGTGAACAGCGTGTAGAGCGCGTCGTCGGACCGCAACGGCGCCAACCGATCCGCGTCTGTCACCGGTGTCACCGACATGTCCACGTCGGCCGTGGCGTCGACCTCCACCACTGTGACCGAATCATTCAGTGCTGCAACTGATCCAGAGATCGCATCCGATCCGACGAGGATCACGTCGACGCCCGCGGTGTCGACCATGTACCGAACCCGGTCGGCCGGGGTCGACGGATCCATCGGCACGTACTGGGCTCCCGCGTTCACCACCGCGTGCACGGCCACCAGCAGTTCCACCGAACGGTCGATCGACACGCCGACGGCCACACCGGGGCCGACGCCCATCCCGATGAGGTGTCGTGCCAACACGCCCACCCGTGCACCGAGTTCGCGGTAGGAGACGTCGCGGCCCTCGAACACCACCGCACGACTGTCGGGCGTTCGGGCCATCTGCCCGGCGATCGCCTCGGCGACGGAATGGTCGGGGATGGCGACGATCTCACCGGACGACCACCCGACGAGTGTCTCGGTCTCGTCCGACGACACCACGGACACGTCACCGACGGCGGTCAGCGGCCGTGCGGTGAGCTCCGACAGCACCGTGACGAACCGGTCGGCGAGGGTGTGCACGGTCGACTCGTCGAACAGATCCGTCGCGTAGACCATCGAGCACACCCAGTCCCCGCCCGCGACAGCCGAGCTCACCGTGACCGACAGGTCCAGTTGCGCCGAGACCACCGGTGGTTCGATGGACGTCACGTCGAGACCGTCGAGCGCCACCTCAGCTCGCTCCGCGGACGCTGCCGGATCGAAGGACAACATGACCTGTGCCAGCGGCGCGAACGCTTCCGAACGCACCGGATTCACGGCTTCGACGACCGTCTCGAACGGGACATCGCCGTAGGCGAAGGCGTCGAGGTCGGTGACGCGGACCCGGTCCAGCAGATCAGCGAATCCCTCGGCCGGATCGACCTCGGTGCGCAACACCAGGGTGTTGACGAACATGCCGATCAGGCCATCCAGGGCGGCCTGTCCGCGGCCGGCGATCGGGGTCGCGATCGCGATGTCCGGCGTCGCCGACAAGCGGGCCAGCAGCACCGCCAGAGCGGCGTGCACGACCATGAACGGGGTCACGCCGCGTTCTCGTGCCACCGCCGCAATCTGTTCGCCGACCGACGCCGGGATCACGAATCCTGTGCGGGCACCACGATGGGTCGCCACCGACGGCCGTTCGCGATCGACCGGTAGTTCGAGCACGTCGGGCACACCGGCGAGTTGTCCGGTCCAGTACGACAGCTGCCGGCCCACCACCGACGACGGGTCGTCGGGCGAGCCGAGGACGTCGTGCTGCCAGAGCGCGTAGTCGGCGAATTGCACCGGGAGCGGCGCGAAGTCCGGCGACGCTCCGCCCGCGCGGGCCACGTAGGCCGACACCAGGTCGGTCACCAGCGGCAACATGGATTCGCCGTCGGACGCGATGTGGTGGGCCACCACCGCCAGGACGTGTTCGTCGCGATCGACCGACCACAGCCGGACCCGCAACGGCCATTCGGCGGTCACGTCGAAGCCGGTCGCCATGGCTGCATCCAGCGCGGCGCGGGAATCCACGACCGCCCAGTCGATTCCGCTCGCGACGGCGTCGATGCGACCGATCTCCTGGATCGGTACACCGTCGATGGACGGGAACGTCGTGCGCAGGACCTCGTGGCGCACCACGAGATCGACCACCGCCGCCCGCAGCGCATCGACGTCGAGCGCGCCGGACATGCGCAGCAACGCCGGGATGTTGTAGGTGGTGTTCGCCGGATCGAACCGGTTGATGAACCACATCCGGGTCTGCGCGAACGACAACGGAATCGGTGCCGGGCGCGGATCGATGGCCACCAGCGGCGCCAGGCCGGCGTCCCCGGCTGCCACCACGTCCGCCAGCGCCCGGACCGTCGGCGCACCGAAGAGATCACGCACGGACACGTCGACCCCGAAGACGTCGGCGACGCGCGCCGCCACCCGCATCGCCGACAACGAGTTGCCGCCCATGTCGAAGAACGACTCGGTCACGCCGACCCGATCGAGTCCCAGCACGTCGGCGAACACCGCGGCCACGGACTCCTCCGCCGCGGTCTGCGGAGCGACGAACTCACCGGCCTCGAAAACAGGTGCGGGCAGCGCCCGCCGATCGAGTTTGCCCGCACTGTTGAGCGCGATGTCGTCGAGCAGCATCCACACCGACGGCCGCATGTACTCCGGCAATGCCTCGGCCACCGTCGCACGCACGACGTCGAGGTCGACCGACGCCGGCGACACGTAGGCGACGAGTTGCTGTCCGCCGGTGGGTGTCTCGACGACGGTACACGCGGTGTGCACCACTCCCGGGGCAGCCGCGATCACCGACTCGATCTCACCCAACTCGATCCGCTGACCACGCAACTTCACCTGGAAATCGGTACGCCCCAGATACTCCACCTCACCCGAGGTGTTCCACCGCACCAGATCACCCGTGCGATACAACCGCGCACCCGGCCCACCGAACGGATCCGCCACAAACCGCTCCGCGGTCAACCCCGGACGCGACGCATACCCGCGGGCCACCTGCACACCACCCAGATACAACTCACCCGGCACACCCGGCGGCACCAACGCCAACCGCGCATCCAACACATACGTGGTGGTGTTCCACACGGGCACCCCGATCGGCACCAGCGTCTCGCGCTCGGTCACGTCCGCGACCGCCACCTCGACCGCGGCCTCGGTGGGGCCGAACAGGTTGACGATGGCGACCTGCGGGAGGAGCGCGTGCGCGTGGGCCACCACCGCGGGCGGCAGGGCCTCACCCGAGCAGAACACCCATCGCAAGGTGTCCAGTGAACGGATCCGCTCGGCCGGGACCACATCCAGGAACACCGACAGCATCGACGGCACGAAATGCACCGACGTCGCCCGCGTCGACGAGATCAACTCCGCGATGTAGGCCGGATCCGCATGACCACCCGGCCGCGCCACGACCATCGCCGCGCCGGACATCAACGGCGCGAACAACTCCGGCACCGACACGTCGAAGGTCACCGGCGTCTTCTGGATCACCCGATCCCCCGAGGTCCACGGGTACTCCGACAGCCCCCACCAGAGCCGGTTGGCCACCGACCGGTGCGACACGGTGACACCCTTCGGGCGTCCGGTCGACCCCGACGTGAACAACGTGTAGAGCGCGTCGTCGGACCGCAACGGCGCCAACCGTTCCGCGTCCGTCACCGGTGTCGCGGACTCATCGGCATCGGCCGAGGCGTCGACCTCGATGACGGTGACATCGTCACCGAGTTCGCCGATCGCCGCAGGCACATGGCCCGCGGCGACGAGCACCACGGCCACACCGGCGGTGTCGACCATGTACCGCACGCGATCCGCGGGAGCGGCGGTGTCGAAGGGCACATACTGGCCGCCGGCGGCCACCACCGCATGGATGGCGACCACGAACTCGACCGACCGCTCGAGGGAGATCCCCACCGGCACACCGGGTCCCACGCCCGCAGCGATCAGGACCCGCGCCAGTCCGGCGACGCGTGCGCCGAGCTCGGCGTAGCTCACGATGCGGTCCTCGAACAGCAGGGCCTCGGCGTCCGGCGTCCGCGCGATCTGCGCGGCCAGCGCGTCCGCGACGGTTTCTCCCGGAATCACCACACCGGCGCCGACCGACCAGCGGGCGAGTTCGGCGTGCTGCGGTCCGGCAACAAGCGACAGGTCCGCCACCAGCGACCCCGGCGCCGTCGCTATCGTCCGCAGGATCTCGACCAGCGCATCGGCGAACACCGCGATCTGCGCGTCGTCGAAAGCGACCGGCAGATACTTCAGCTTCACCGACAACCGATCGCCCATCGGCGATGTCACCATGTTGAGCGGGTAATGCGTCGAGTCACTGACCTCGACCTCGCGGATCTGCAGGCCACCGGTCAGCGCGGCATCCGTGGTGGACAACGAATCGGTGTCCACCGGATACGACTCGTGCACCGTCAACGTGTCGAACAGCGCACCGGTGACGCTCCCGGCCAACTGGGGCAAACCCAGATGCTGATGGTCGAGTACCGAGACCTTGGCCGCCTGCAACCTCGACAGCACCTCGGAGATCGGCGCCGCCGGATCGACATCGACCACGGCCGGCAGGGTGTTGATGAACAGCCCCACCATCGACTCGACACCGTCGAGATCGGCCGGGCGACCCGACACCGTCTCGCCGAACGTGACGACCCGATTGCCGGTCAGCCGCGACAACAGCACCGCCCACGCGAACTGCAACACGGTGGCCACCGTCGCGCCCTCGGCGCGGGCTGCCGCTTCGATGCCGGCCGTCAACTCGGCGTCCAGAACCACGGCATGGTCACGGGGCAGTGCATCCGCGGTCGCCTCGACCCCCGGTGCGACCAACGTCGGGCCCTCGACCGGCGCGAGCACCTCACGCCACGCCGCCAGTCCCGCCGCATCATCGGTCCGCGCGATACGCCGTAGATGATCGGCGAAATCCGTGTCGCCCGTGGCGGTCTGGCCCGTGTACGTCGCGCCCGTGGCGTAGATGGCCAACAGATCCGCGAGGACCAGCGGGCCCGACCATCCGTCGAACAGGATGTGATGGTTGGTGATGACGACGCTCACGCCGTCGGTGTCGCGCACGAGGACGACCCGCAGCAACGGTGGTGCCGCCAGGTCGAACGGCTCGACCCGCTCGGCGGCGATCACCTCGTCGACGACGGCGCGGCGACGATCCTCGTCGACGTCGCCGACATCGATGGTGCGCCAGGGCACCGTCACGTCGTCGGGGACGACGGCGACCACGGCGCCGCTGTCGGTCTGCACGAATCCGGACCGCAACACCCGATGCTGACCGCACAGCGAGTGCACGGCCGCAGCCAGTCGCTGCTCGTCGACGTCACCGCCCAGTCGCAACACCCCCTGGCTGACGTAGACGTCGACCGCATCCGTGCCCGCACCGGCACCGGCCAGGGCGGATTGCAGATAGAGGCCCTTCTGCAGGGGCGAGAGCGGCCAGATGTCGGCGCCGGGGTGGCGCGCGGCCAGCAGATCCAGATCATCCTGCGACACACCGGTTCCCGGCACGTCGGATGGAGACAGGCCCAGATCCACCGCACGCGCGACCACATCCACGATCGCCGCGAGTTCGGCCGACCAGCGGGCGGCGAGATCGGCCACGTCCTCGTCCGAGAGAATCCCCTGTGCGAACAGGAAATCCGCCGACAACTCGCGGCCCTGCTCCGTCACCCGGGTACCCACGTTCACGGTGATCACGTTCATCGCCGTCATCGCGCCCGACACCGAGGACGGCAGCGCGGGGGCACCGGAGTCCACCATGAACGGCACCTCGACACCGTCGCCGCCGCCTCGACCGCCGGCACCGAAGAAGTTGAACCCGATCGACGGCAGCGCGCGACCGGCGAGTCGCTCGTCCCCGCCGAATCGCAAGAGGCCGAACCCGACACCGCGGTCGGGCTGGCCCAGCCGTTCCTCCTTGGCGGCCTTCACGGCATGCACCACGTCCGCACCCGGGTCCAGCACCACCGGCGCCACCGTGGTGAACCAGCCGACGGTGCGCGCGAGATCGGCGCGACGCGGATCCGGCCCGGTCGTCAGGGCATCCTCATAGCGGCCGTGTCCCTCGACGAGCACGCCGACCGGCGCGTCGTCGGCGATCCCACGAGCGGTCTGCCACGACCGCACCGCACGTGCCAGACCTGCCAGCAGAGCATCGTTCACGTGTCCGCCGAAGGCTTCCGGCACCACGGTCACCAGCGCCTCGGTCACCGCGGCATCCACCTGGTGCCGCACCGACCCGACCGAGTCGAAGCGATCCCGGTCCCGGTCGAACGCCGAACCGAAACCCGTCGGCTCGGGCAGACGCGACAACCAGTAGTCGGCCTCGCCGACGTGGTCGGGCGTCAGCGCCGCCAGGCCGGCGTGCCACGCGCGCGCCGAGGTGACCTCCGGCCGGACCACCGGCTCCTGCCCGGCGGTCAGCTGACCCCAGACCGTGATCACGTCCTCGAGGAGGATGGGCCACGACACCGCATCCACACCGACGTGGTGGATCGCCAGGACAACGCGTGCACCATCGGAACCGGAGACGATCGCCGCCGACACCAGCACGCCCGCAACCGGATCCAGTTGCCGCAACGCGTCCGCATGCGCGGCGGACACGGCCGCCCCGAACTCCGCGGAGCCGACCGCGGCAGGGGTCGAGACCGCGGCGACGACCGGATCGGCACCCGCCCCCGAACGCAGTACCCAGTGTCCGTCGATCTCCGCGAGTCGTGCCGACAGCATCGGGTGCGCGTCGATCACCACGCCCAGGACCGCACCGAGGACCACGGAGTCGAGACCGTCCGGCGCCACCAGCACGACCGACTGGGAGAAATCCGCGAAATCCTCGGCGACATCGGAGAGTTCGAGCATCCACGCCACGACCGGGGAGACGACCACCTCGCCGGCGCCACCGCCGACCGGTTCGTCGATCAGCGCGACCGCGTCGTCGCCCAGCGCTGCCGCACGTGCCATCGCCCGGACCGACTTGTGCTCGAACACGTCCTTCGGTGACAGCGCCAGTCCGGCCGACCTTGCCGCAGAGGACAATTGGATGGACAGGATGGAATCGCCACCCAAGGCGAAGAACGACTCCACCACGCTCACCCGGTCCACGCCGAGCACCCCGGCGACCACGGCGGCGAGCAGCTCTTCCGTCGACGACGCCGGTCCCACGTAATCGGCTGTCTCGGTGTCGATCACGGGGTCCGGCAGCGCCCTCTTGTCGAGCTTGCCGGCCGGGGTCAGCGGGAGCGCGTCGAGCGCCATGATGCTTGCCGGCACCATGTGGGCGGGCAGCCGCTGTGACACGAAGTCACGTAATATGGCACCGTCGACGGACGGATCAGCGACCACATACCCGGCGAGGGCGGTCGCCACCGACCCGCCGACACCGATCACCACGGCCGACGACACGGCCGGATGGGACTCCAGCACGGTCTCGATCTCGCCCAGCTCGATCCGCAGACCGCGCAACTTCACCTGGTCGTCGCTGCGGCCGACGTATTCGAGCACGAGCTCGCCCGTCCGGCCGTGGCGCCAGCGCACCACGTCGCCGGTCCGATACATCCGGTCGCCGATGCCACCGAAGGGATTGGCCACGAAGCGCTCCGCGCTCAGGCCCGGCCGGTCGAGGTACCCGCGGGCCACCGCGACGCCTGCGGCGTACAGGTCACCGGGGACACCGATGGGCACCGGATGCAGACGGGCGTCGAGCACGAGCAGTCCGACACCGTCGATCGGGCCGCCGATGTGCACGGGCCGCCCGGCCTCGAGCGCATGACTCATCGCCACCGCCACCGATGCCTCGGTCGGCCCGTACGCGTTGAAGAAGGCCAGCGACGACGACCACCGGTCGACGAGGGTCTGCGACACCGCTTCGCCCCCGGAGATCAGCACCCGCAGATCGCCGACGGTCTCGGGTTCCAGGGTGGCCAGCACCGTTGGGGTGAGAAAGACGTGGGTCAGGGACTGCTCCCGGATGAAGGCGGACAACATGTCCCCGCCCAGCACCCCGTCGGGGCGATACACCAGGGCTGCACCGGCCACCGATGCCAGCAGCCATTCGAGGATCGACGCGTCGAAACTGGGCGACGCGAAGGCGAGTACCCGCGACGTCGCGTCCGTGCCGAAGCGGGCGACCTCGGCCGCCGCGAAGTTGTGGATGCCCCGGTAGGTCACCGAGACGCCCTTGGGCGTGCCCGTCGATCCGGACGTGTAGATGACGTAGGCGATCGCGTCGAGGTGCCGCCCGGCCGGGAGTTCGTCGACGCGCAGGGCGGCGTCATCGAATCTGTCGATGACCGCGGCGGATCCGAGATTCTCCACCGATGTCCAGGCGACGCCGCCCGGCAGGGTCGCCTCGTACCGCGCCGCGGTGAGGCCGACCCGCACCCCGGAATCGGTGAGCATGTGTTCGATCCGCTCGGCCGGATAGTCCGGGTCGATAGGGAGATACCCGGCGCCCGCCTTGGCGACCGCCCACATCGCGACGAGGAGGTCCTTGGACCGGCCGATCGCCAGCGCGACCAGCGACTCCGCACCGATACCCTGCGAGATCAGCCAGCGCGCAACCTGATTCGACCGGGCGTCGAGCTGGGCATAGGTGAGGGCGGACCCGTGCCCGTCGGTGACCGCCTCGTGGTCTCCGAATTGCTGGGCGATCTCGCCGAACACCTCCGCCAGATGCCGCGGGGTCGCCGCCGGCGCGCCGGAGACGGGCAGCAGTGCGGCCGCCTCTTCGTCGGACAGCAGATGCGACTCACCGATCGGCGCGGTGGGGTCGGCGGTGAGCTGATCGAGCAGGCGGACGAACTGCGCCGCCATGTGTTCGGCGGTGTCGGCATCGATCAGATCGGTGGCATAGATCAGCGATCCGTGCCACCGGTCGCCGCCGTCGGTGATGCCGACGGTGAGGTCGACCTTGGCCGGGATCTCGTCGACCGCGACGGAACTCACCTGCACTCCGGCGACGTCGTCGGCGAGGACACCGCCACTGGCGAATTCGGCCAGCACCGATTGATCGAACGACAGCAGGACCTGAGTCAAGGGTGCGAAGGATTCCGAGCGTACGGGTTGCAGATGTTCGACCACGGTCTCGAACGGCACATCGGCATGCGCAAACGCCTCGAGGTCGGTCACCCGGACGTGATCGAGCAGATCCATGAACGACATGTCGGTGTCCACCCGGCTACGGAGCACGAGGGTGTTGACGAACATACCCACGAGCGGATCGAGCACGCGCTGACCGCGACCGGCGATCGGGGTGCCCACCGCGATGTCGTCGGTCGCCGACAGCCGCGCCAGCAGGACCGCGAGACCGGCATGCACCACCATGAACGGCGTCACGCTGCGCTCGCGCGCCACCACCGACACCCGGTCGATGACCCAACCGGGAACCTCGAACGACACCTGGGCGCCGCGTTGGGATGCCACCACCGGACGTGGTCGGTCGGTCGGGAGTTCCAGGACATCGGGCACTCCGGCCAGCTGACGCGACCAGTACGCCAACTGGCGTCCCACCACGGAGTCCGGGTCGTCGGCCGAGCCCAGGACCTCGTGCTGCCAGATGGCGAAGTCGGCGAATTGCACGTCCAGTGGCGCGAATTCGGGCTCCGCACCGGCGACGCGGGCCGCGTAGGCCGCCACGACGTCGGCGACCAGCGGAGCCATCGACTCTCCGTCGGCGGCGATGTGATGCGCGACCAGACCGAACACGTACTCGTCCGGCGCCGAGCGCCACACCCGTGCGCGCAACGACCATTGCGACGTCACGTCGAAACCTGCGGCGACGCCGGCAGCGAGGTCGGTGGCGGAGTCGACCACCGCCCAATCCAGCTGTGTGGCAACGGTGTCGACCGGACTGATCACCTGAACGGGCGTGCCGTCGACGGCCGGGAAAGTCGTCCGAAGCACCTCATGGCGCACCACGACGTCCTCGATGGCCGCCCGCAGCGCCGCGAGGTCGACGGGCCCGGTCAGCCGCAGCAGGACCGGGATGTTGTAGGTCGATGCCGACGGGTCGAACTGGTTGATGAACCACATCCGGACCTGGGCGAAGGACAACGGCACCCGGTCCGGACGCGGCGCCACGGCGACCACCGGCGCGAGACCCTCGCCGCGTCCACCGATCAGGGTGGCCAATCCGCGCACCGAGGGCACATCGAACACGTCGCGGACCGACATCTCGACATTGAAGGCCTCACCCGCCCGGCCGACGATCCGGGCCGCGGCCAGCGAGTTGCCACCGAGGTCGAACACCGACTCGGCGACGCTGATGCGCTCGAGGCCCAGGACGTCGGCGACGATCTCGGCCAGGATCTTCTCGGTCTCCGTGCTGGGCGCGACATACTCTGCGGCACCACGGATCTCCGGCTCGGGAAGCCCGCGGCGATCCAATTTCCCGTTGACCGTGAGGGGAAGCTGATCGATCACCATGACCACGTCGGGCACCATGTAGGTCGGCAGGGCACCGGCCGCGGCGATGCGCACCTCCGACGGCGTGAGGGTGGCGCCGCCTTCGGGGACGACATATCCCACGAGCAGTTCGTCACCGCCGTCGCGCTGCTTGACCGCGACCGCCGCCGCATCCACGCCGGCAGTGGACAGCAGCGCCGTCTCCACCTCGCCGAGCTCGATCCGGAAGCCGCGCAACTTGACCTGTGCATCGGAGCGACCGAGGTACTCCAGGCTGCCGTCGCGCTGGATGGCGAGGTCACCGCTGCGGTACATCCGCGAACCGTCGCCGGCGAACGGGTCGGCGACGAACCGTCCGGAGCTCAGGCCCGGACGGCCGAGGTATCCGCGGGTGACCTGCGTACCACTGACATAGATCTCGCCGGGCACGCCGTCGGGTACCGGGCTCAGACGGTCGTCGAGCAGGTGGATGGTCAGGTCGGGTAGGCCCTGCCCGACGTCGGAGCCCTTGGCGGAGTCGACGAACTCGGGGTCGAGGGCCCGGAACGTGGAGTGCACCGTCGTCTCGGTGATGCCGTACATGTTGACGAGAACGGGTCCGACCGTCCCCTCGCCGTCGATGCGGTCGGTATACCAGCGCCGGACCTGTGCGAAATCCAGTGCCTCACCGGCGAACACCATGTACCGGACGCTTGCGGCCAGGCGGTTGCGCGCGGTCGGCCGCACCGCCGCGGCGAGCTGGTAGTAGGCCGACGGCGTCTGGGAGACGACCGTGGCCGACTCCGCGATGAGCAGTTCGGCGAACTCGTCGGGGCTACGGGTGGTGAGGAAGTCGACCACCACGAGCCGGCCACCGAACAGCAACGGCCCCCACATCTCGAACACCGAGACGTCGAAGGCGTAGGAATGGAACATCGTCCACACGTCGGTTTCGGTGAAGCCGTAGTGCTGCTGGGCGGCCGACATCAGCGCGACGACGCTGCGATGCTCCACCACAACACCTTTGGGGCGTCCGGTGGAACCCGATGTGAAGATCATGTACGCGGCGGTGCGCGCGTCGATCGTCTTCGGCAGCGGGACCGGCCGGGCGGCGCCCGCGGTGATCAGATCGCCGATGGTGCTCCGGTCGACGTCGAGGAAGCCGAGCGCCTCGGCGCCATCGTGGTCGGTGATGATCAGCGCGGGTGCGGCATCGCCGACGACGAACGAGAGCCGGTCGGCCGGATGCGAGGTGTCCAGCGGGAGGTAGGTCGCACCCGCCTTCAGGATGCCGAGGATGGCGACCATGACGTCGACGGTGCGCGGGGTGGCGAGACCGACGACGCCACCCGTGGAAACGCCCCGGGCGAGCAGCCCGGCGGCCACGTCATCGGAGCGGGCATCGAGTTCGCGGTAGGTCAGTGAGCCACCGTTGAGGTCGGTGATGGCCACTCGCTCGCCGAACCGGTGCACGGCGGAGGCGAAGATGCCCGGCAGTGAACCCCAGTCGCCGGTGCCCGCGACCGCGCACGCGCGTTGCCGGATCTCGTCGACGGCCGCCTGGATCGCCGACGCGATGCCGGTCGGGTCGAGTCCGTCCTTGGGGATCAGGGCGGTGACGATGGCGCTGACGGCGGCCTCGGTGTCCAGTCCGCGGGATGCGAACACCGCCGCGGTCGGCGACACCCGACTGTTCAGCTCGGCGAACGTCACCGGTGCGGCGGCAACGGTCAGTGCAGGTGTCTCCGGTTCGAGTTGCGCCGCAATGGTGATCAGGTCTCGCGTCGGCGGACGTCGCCCCCATCCCGTAGAAATGTCTACTGCGTCCGGACCGATTCCTGTCACGTTCGTTCGCTGCCTTCCGACTCGACCGCATCCGTCGAGTGCTCGTTCACCACGCTGCTTGCTCGGTCACGCAACTCCGCCAGGAGCTCGTCGAAACCTTCCGGCCCGGCCTCGGCCAGCCCGGGAACCAGGGTCATCAGTGCCATCGTCAGCGCCGAATCAGGATCGGGCGCAGTCGGACTCATCGCCTGCATCATGATATCGAGATCGCCGAAACTCAGCTCCGCCGGGCTCCCCACCGCGGTCGCGGTTCCGGCGGCGACCGCCGCCCGCGAGACCAGATCGGCGAGACCCTCGTCCGGGGTGTCGTCCGCGGGTGCCGCGGCGGCCCGCATCTCGTCGGCCAGTCGGATGCCGACGTCGCCGACCACGCCCTCGGGATCGGAGACCACCGATTCCAGTACCTGCAGATATCGCGCGGACATCCGCTCGATCGTGTCGCGCTCGAACAGGTCTGTGGCGTAGAGGAACTGCGCCCGCAGGGCACCGCCATGCTCGTCCCGGTCCGGATCGTTGGGGAACAGTGTGAGCTGGAGATCGACCTTCGCCGAGGTCAGTTCCTCGTGCACCGGGGTCACCGTCAACCGGTCGAACTGCAGGGTCGGGAAATCGACGTCCTGGAACGCCAGCATCACCTGGTAGATCGGGTTGTACGAGGTCGGCGGCTTCGCCAGGGTGCGGGTGACGATGTTGTCGAACGCCACGTCGGTGTGCGACATGTCGGCGAGGTCGTCGTTGCGCACCCGCTCGAGCAGATCGACGAAGCGCTCCCCCGGGTTCACCGTCGTCCGCAGTGCCAGGGTGTTCACGAACATCCCGACCACATCGTCGAGGCTCTGCTCGCCGCGTCCCGCGAACGGGGTGCCGATCACCAGGTCGGAGCGACCCGAGATGCGGTTGAGCAGCACGGCGAACGCCGCATGGATCACCATGAAGGCCGTCGTGTGGTGTTGGCGCGCAACCGCATCCAGACTTGCCACCACCGACGACGGGATCTCGAAGTTCACCACGTCGCCGCGGAAGTTCGGCGTCTTGGGCCGCGGGCGGTCGTGCGGCAGGTCCAGTCGCTCGGGCACACCCGCGAGACGCTGGTCCCAGTAGGAGAGCTGGCGCTCCTCCTCGGTGACGCCGTCCGCGTCGGCGACCGCGAGACGCTCCGACACCCACAGACTGAAGTCGGCGTATTGCACGGGCAGCGGCTTCCACGCCGGCTCGGCGCCCGCACTACGCGCCGCGTACGCCGTCATGAGATCGCGCGCCAGCGGCGACATCGACGCACCGTCCGCGCTGATGTGGTGCACCACGAAGACGAGCACATGCTCCTCGGCGGAGACACGCAGCAGCACGGCTCGAACCGGCGGGCGGGTGGTGATGTCGAATCCCTCACCGGTGACCCGCCCGATGGCCGCCTCCAGCGACGACGAGACCTCCCGCAGCTCGATCGTCAGGTCACTCTCCACGACGTCGGCGGGCATGATCACCTGGATCGGCTCACCGTTGATCATCGGATACGTGGTGCGCAACGACTCGTGCCGGCGGACGAGGTCGGTGGTGGCCAATTGCAGGGCGGTGACGTCGAGGTCACCGGTGAGCCGCAGGGCCATGGCGACGTTGTAGGCGGCCGAGTCCGGATCGGACCGGTTGACCAGCCACAGGCCGCGCTGCATTCCCGACACCCGCACCAGTTCGGCACGGCTGCGCGCCAGCAGCGGCGGAGCGCCGTGTCCGGTGGGCCCGCCCGCGAGTGCCTGTGCCAGCGTCGCCACGGTCGGACGCTCGAACAGCAACTTGACCGGGACCTGCCGGTCGAGCAGCGCCGACAGACGCGAGGTCACCTTGGTGGCCGACAGCGAACTGCCGCCGAGATCGAAGAAGTCGGCGTCGGCGGACACCCGGTCCTGCCCGAGGACCTGCCCGAAGATCCCGGCGACCACGGCCTCCATCTGCGAACCCGGCGCGCGATACGGCGCGGACGTCGCGAAGTCCACCGGGGGAAGGGATCTACGGTCGATCTTGCCGGATGTGGTGAGGCGGAACTCCTTCACGATGACCAGCGCGTGCGGGACCATGTAGCCGGGCAGGTGCGCCCCGGCCTGTTCCAGGATGCGCTTGGGGTCGGCGGACGCCCCGTCGGCGAGCTTCGCGTACGCCACCAGGACGTCGTCGCCGCCAGGTCCGGGCACTCCGAGGCTGACCACCTCGGTGACCAGCGGATGGTGCAGGATCGCCGCGTCGACCTCGCCGGGCTCGATGCGCAGACCGCGGATCTTGAGCTGGAAGTCGGTGCGGCCGACGTAGCGCAGATTGCCCGACGCGGTGCGCACGACCCGGTCGCCGGTCCGGTACATCCGCTCGCCGTCGCCGAACGGGTTGGGCACGAATCGCGTTGCGGTGAGGTCACTTCGACGGTGATAGGCGCGGGCGAGCTGAATCCCGGCCAGATAGAGCTCGCCGGGCACACCCGCGGGGACGGGCCGCAGGGTCTGGTCGAGGACCAATGCACCCACCCCGGGCACGGCCCGGCCGATGGTGACATCGTCACCCTCGTGCATCGGGCCGGCGGCGGTGGCCCAGATGGTCACCTCGGTCGGTCCGTACAGGTTGAAGAAGGCGCGACCCGCACGCGTCCAGCGGCGCATCAGATCGGGCGGGCAGGCCTCGCCGACGCTGATCACCCGGCTGAGACTGGGCACGGCGGCCGGCTCCAGGGTCCCCAGTGCCGACGGTGTCATCACCGCATGGGTCACGCGATGACGCTCGATGAGCGTCGCGAGTTCGTCGCCGCCGAAGACCCCGGCGGGGCTGATCACGAGCTCGGCACCCGTGCACAATGCCATCAGGATCTCGAAGATGGAGGCGTCGAAGCTCGGCGATGCCACGTGCAACACCCGCGACCGTTGGTCGAGTCGCAGGATGATCCGTTGATTGGCAACGAGATTCGCCAGGCCCTGATGACTGACGGCGGCCGCCTTGGGCCGGCCGGTGGAACCGGACGTGTAGATCAGGTAGGCGAGGTCGTCCACCCGGGGAGCCCGTCGCAGCTCATCGGTGTGCAGCCGCGAGCCGCTGTGCCCGGCCAGTTGCAATTCGATGGTCTCGTCGTCGACCGGCAGCCATTCGATCCCGGCCGGCGCCGAGGCCGCCACGGCGACCGAGGTCAGCCCGAGCACGGCCCCGCTGTCGGCGAGGATCTCCGCGAGTCGGGCCGGCGGATGACCCGGGTCGATGCTGACGAACGCCGCCCCCGACTTCGCCACCGCGATCATCGAGGTCACCGACAGGTGCGACCGCGGGATGCAGATGGCGACGACGTCGCCGGGACCGACACCACGGGCCACCAACTCGCGGGCGAGCTGGTTGGTACCCGCCTCGAGGGTGGACCAGGTGATCGTGGAGGTTCCGCTGATGGCGACCGCCGCCGGATTCGACTGCACGACACCGTTGAACAGCAGATCGCGCAGCGTCTCCGGGATGACCCGTGTCTCCACGGGCCCGGTCAGGGCGGCGATCTCGTCGTCGTCGACGAGGTCGATGGTCCCGATCGGACTGCTCGGCGCGTCGATCATCGAACGCAACACCGTGACCAGCTGGGCGGCCACCCGCTCGATGGTCCGATGGTCGAAAAGATCTGCGGAGTAGGCGATTTCGACATCGAGGCCGGATGCGCCGACCTGATCGGTGACCGTCACGGACAGATCGAACTTGGCGGAGGGGACCCGCGCGTCGATCAGCTCGGCCGTATCGACCCACTGATCGAGCGCGGTCGCCTGGCCCGGATGCATCGTCAGCGAGACCTGGAACAGCGGCGTGTGCGCGGCGGACCGTTCCGGTGCCACCGCCTCCACCACCCGCTCGAACGGGATGGACGCGTGACGCATCGCCCGGGTGCGGGTGGTGTGCGCCCGGTCGAGCACGTCGGCGGTGGTGTCGCCCGGCGCCAGCGCGGTGCGCAGCACCACCGTGTTGACGAACATGCCGACGAGGTCGATGGTCTCGGGCTCGTCACGACCCGCCACGGCCGTCCCGATCGCGACCTCGTCCACCTCGGCCCAGCGGGCCAGCAGGACCGCGAACGCGGTGTGCAGCACCGAGAACGGAGTCACGTTGTGGTCGCGGGCCAACGTCCGGATGCCGGCCGCGAGTTCGGGATCCAGGGCGGTGTCCACGTAGCCGCCGTTCCCGGTGGCCACGTGTGGGCGCGGATGATCGGTCGGCAGTGGCAGGAAGCCGGGCAGCCCGGCGAGTTCGTCCTGCCAGAACTCGATTCCCTGCGCGGCCACCGACGTCGGGTCGTCTGCGTCGCCGAGGAGCTGGTGCTGCCAGATGGCGAAATCGGCGTACTGCACATCCAGCGGCGCCAGTCCCCGGTCGGCACCGTCGGCGCGAGCGGTGTAGGCCACGAACAGATCGCGGATGAGCGGCATCAGCGAGAAGCCGTCGCCGGCGATGTGGTGCAGCACGAGCATGACGACGTATCCGCCGGAGTCGCGCAGGATGCGCGCGCGGAACGGGATCTCGTGCACGAGGTCGAATCCACGGGAGGCCTCGCCGGCGATCACCTCGTCGATGCGCTCGTCGACGACGGCGACCTCGATGTCGAGGAATGCCAGCGCTTCGGCACGGGTCAAGATCTCCTGGATCGGCTCACCACCGTGCGATCCGAACCGCGTCCGCAGGGTCTCGTGACGATCGATCAGGTCACCGAGCGCGAGTTGCACTGCGGCGACGTCGATGTCGGTGCCGAGTCGGACCGCACCGGGCATGTTGTAGGTACCCGCACCCGGGTCCATCCGGTTGACGAACCACAGCCGCGTCTGCGCATGGGACAACGGGATGGTGTCCGGCCGCGGGTGCACCCGGGCCAGCTCCGGCCGGCCGTCGGCGCCGCCGCGCCGCGAGCGTTCCGCGATCTCACCGACGTCGACGGAGGTGAACACGTCGGTCAGGTCCACCCGGACGTTGTGTTCCACGCGGGCACGCGACACCAGCCGGGCTGCCATGAGCGAGTCGCCGCCGAGCGCGAAGATGTTGTCGCGCAGGCCGACCCGCTCCACGGAGAGTAGCTCGCCGATCAGCGACGCCAGGGTCTGCTCGACCGGGGTGCGCGGGGGCTCGTAGCCGACGACGGGCCGCAGATCCGGCGCGGGCAGCTGCTTGCGATCCAGCTTGCCGGTGGCGTTGATCGGGAACTGGTCGAGCAGCACGGCCGCCGACGGCACCATGTGGGACGGAAGGTGCCTGCGGCACCAGGACAACGCGGCCGCCGGGCTCACCGAGCCGTCGTCGGAGCGCAGGTAGGCCACCAGGACCGGTCCGGCGGCGAGGTCGGTGCGCGGCACGACCGCGGTGGCGTCCACGCCGGGCATGCTGTCGAGGACCGACTCGATCTCGCCCGGCTCGATCCGCTGTCCGCGGATCTTCACCTGGAAGTCGGTGCGGCCCAGGTACTGGAGGTCACCATCGGCGCTCCAGCGCACCAGATCGCCGGTGCGATACATCCGGGACCCGTTACCGCTCAAAGGATTTGCCACGAAACGATCGGACGTCAGGTCGGATCGGCCCACGTAGCCGTCGGCGAGCTGGCAACCCGCGAGGTAGAGCTCACCGGCCACACCCGTCGGCACGGGCTGCAGTCGGGTGTCGAGGACGTAGACGTCGGTGTTCGCCACGGGCCGACCGATCGGCACGGGTCCGTCGTCGGCGATCACGCGGTGTTCGGTGACGTCGATCGCGGCCTCGGTGGGACCGTAGAGGTTGACCAGCTCGGCCGACGATCCGTCGAGCACGCGATCGGCGAGCAGTCGCGGCAGTGCCTCACCGGAGGTGAACACCCGGCGCACCGTCGGGGGCAGCAAGGTCTCGTGTCCGTCGTTCTGCAGCACCTCGGTGTAGACGTCGAGCATCGACGGCACGAAGTGCAGGACGTTGACCTCTCTGCGGGTGATCAGGTCGAGAAGGTATTCGGGGTCGCGGTGACCGTCCGGCCGGGCGATCACCATCCTGGCGCCATGCGCCAAGGGCCACAACAGTTCCCAGCCGGAGACGTCGAAGGTGAACGGCGTCTTGTACAGCACCTTGTCACCTGCGGCCAGCGGGTAGTTGTCCTGCATCCAGGCGAGGCGGTTGAGCACCGCGGCGTGCGAGACCTGCACACCCTTGGGCGTTCCGGTGGAGCCGGAGGTGAACAGCACGTACGCGGCCTCGCTGCCACCGCCGCGTACCGCGACGGTGTCCCCGCTGGTCGCGGCCGTCGTCGAGACGTCGAATCCGATCGAGCCGAGCAACGGCGCGTCGAGGATCGTCCGCGCGGAGACGGTCTGCGCGATGAGTCGTCGCCGCTCGTCGGGTTGCGCGGGGTCGACCGGGACGTAGGCCGCGCCGACGGTCAGAACCGCGTAGATCGCGGCGACCTGGGCGACGCCACGTTCGAGCGCGACGACGACGTGATCACCCCGGCCGACCCCGGTGTCGACGAGGTGTTGCGCGAGAACACAACGGAGGCGGTCGAATTGGGTGTAGGTCCACTCCCGGCCATCGAACTCGACGGCGATCTCGTCGCCGTGGTCACGGACTCTGCGCTCGAACGACGTGAGCAGGTGGCCGACGTCGTCACGCAGATGTAGTTGCGGCCCTTCGCCGATGGCGAGCAGGTCGTCGCGTTCGCCGTCGAGGAGCAGGTCAATGTCACCGATCAGGGTGTCCATGTCGGTGAACGCACGGTCGAGGAAGATCAGGAATCGCTGCAGGTGTCCCCGCAGCTCGTCCTCGATGTAGAGGTTCGGGTTGCCGTGGAAGTCGACGACGAGCCGGGCGCCGGGACTGGCCTGATAGACGTTGAGCCGCAGGTCTTCCAGGATTCCCGAGCTCAGGATCTGGTAGTCGACGCTCGCGCCGGCCATCTCGATCGGCTTGTCGAAGAACATCAGGTTCACGATGGGGCCGAAGGATGCGGTGTTGGCGTCCTGCAACCCGGCGTCGATCCGGATGTCCTCGAAGCGGTACCGCTGATGACGCAAAGCGCCCGTCAGCTCGAGCTGTACCTGCTCGATCAGCTCCCGCATCGACAGCCCGGACACGTTGCGGGCCCGCACCGGCAGCATGTTGGCGAGCATCCCGCTCGCCCGCTTGATCTTCGCCGTGGCACGGCCGGTGACCGGCAGGCTCAGGACCACGTCGTCGGTCCCGGCCATCCGGGCCAGATAGGAGGAGAACCCCGCGGTCAGCAGAACGGCCGCCGACGTGTTGAGGTCGGCGGCGACACGGTCGAGGTCGGCCTGTTGATCGACGCTGAGCTGGGAGCCGGCCACGAGGTTACGGGGAGAGAGTTCGGCCGCCGCGGACTGCTGGGCCAGCGTCACGCGCTCGGGGAGATCGCGGACCCGCTCCACCCAGTACTCGCGGTCGGCCACGCGCCGGGTGCCCTCGATGTACTTCTTGTCGTCGTCGACGAGTTCGGCGAGCGAGGCGCCCGGTTTCGGCGCGTAGTCCGCGCCGGTGACGGCCGCGTTGTACCGGTTGACGACGTCCTGCACCGCCGTGAGCCCCGCGTAGCCGTCCAGAGCGATGTGGTGGGCGCGGACATACCAGAGCGACCGGTCGTCGGCGACCCGGATCAGGGTTGACACCACCAGGCGATCGGTACGCAGGTCCATCTGCTGCTGGTAGTCGTCGTTCATCCACGCCAGTGCCGCCCCGAGCGGATCGGGGCGGTCACGGAAATCGAGGAACTCCAGATCGTTGTCGATGCTCTGGTCGACGATCTGCATCGGCACGCCGTTGGTCTCGACGATGCGGGTGAAAGCCGATCCCTGTGCCCGACCGTTGTCCACGACGGCCCGCCGGAACAGATCTCGATCCAGCGTCAGTTCCCGGTCCTGGATATCAAGATATTGCGCAACTGTTACCGAGTAGTTTGCGGAGAGATTCTCGGCAAACCACATCCCGCGCTGAGCAGCCGTCAGCGCCAGGGGTACCAGTTCCGTCTCGGTGGCGTCATGGGTGCTCTCGACTGACCCCATAGCCTCTTTCTCCCAGGTCATCGGCCAGCCCGAGCCAGCATCGGGCGAATCGACCGATGCCAGGACTGTTGTGGGCTGTCTGTTCCGGGGGAAGTGCGTTCCCTCGCAACAGTGTGCGTCATTATCCACCTTTCGATTCGTCGTTCACCATGATTCGGTTGAATGGTCGAGCGGTGCACCACCACCTGAATCAACGGTAAACGACTAGCTCACGGTAGGAATTCGGTCTCGCACCGCAGATCGTTACCGAGGGCGATCAGAAGTCCCCCAAACGTACTAATACGACCATGCCGCAAGTAATGTTTCCACGCCGGGCGACGACAATGATTCGACGACATCAGAGATATTTTCGGTAGCATCGCCCAAACCGGATGCTCTCGATGCCCGAACGTGGGACGCCCGGCGCGTGAAGTCACCGGAGCGTCGCGGCGTGTCGCAGAGATCTGGCCCTGTGCTCCGGCAACCGAGGTGGCCCGAGAGGAGTAGTTGATGGCCGAGGCCGAGCAATACCGCAGGTCGCCCATCTCCTCATCCCCGTTCGACGCATCCCGATCCGACGTATCCCGGGCCGACTCGTCGACGTCCGGCGCACCGCGACGATTCCGACACGCCGCGCCATCCGGCGCGAACGGGACCGTCGCCGATGTGCTCATGTCCGGCGATCTGCATGTCGACCTCGCCTCGTACGGCCTCGGTGGAAACCACTCCGACGCCGGCTCCGCGACCCCGTCGAACGGCACGCCCGGCGTGAACTCCGACACCCCCCGGTCGGTACCCGTCCCGGCCGTCGGAAAGCGGGCGCGGCATGCCGCGGTGGACAGCGACGAGTCGCCGACGATACCCATCCCGCCGGTGTCGACGACCGGATCGCAGGTCACACCGCCGTCCACGGCCACCAGTTCATCGGCGTCGGACGCGTCGAACCTCGTGCCGCCCGCCGCGGACACGCCTCTCGCACTTGATGATTCACACATCACCCCACCAGCGACGGAGGTTCCGACGGCCACCGACCCCACCTCGGTCGCGACCACCGGCGAGGCGCGCGCGGAGATCGCGATCGAGGTGGTCGACCTGCACAAACGTTTCGGCGACAACGTCGCTGTGGAGAGCGTCAGCTTCTCGGTCGCGAAAGGATCGATCCTGGCGCTGCTCGGTCCCAACGGCGCGGGAAAGACGACGACCGTCAACATGCTGTGCACCCTGCTCAAGCCGGATGGCGGTACGGCCACCGTGGCCGGGCACGATGTGGTGTCCGATGCCGCGGGCGTTCGTCGCTCCATCATGTTGACCGGGCAGTTCGCCGCGCTCGACGAAGCACTCAGCGGACGCGACAACCTCATCCTGTTCGGCCGCCTCATGGGCCTGACGAAGTCGGCGGCTCGCTCCCGCGCCGATGAACTGCTGACCTCATTCGACCTGACCGCAGCCGCAAAACGGAAGGTCGGCGAGTATTCCGGCGGTATGCGGCGTCGCATCGACATCGCCTGCGGTCTGGTCACCCAGCCCGAGGTGGTGTTCCTCGACGAACCGACGACCGGCCTCGATCCGCGCAGTCGCCAGGAGGTCTGGAACCTCGTCGAATCCTTGCGCGATCAGGGCGTCACCACCCTGCTGACCACGCAATATCTCGAAGAAGCAGACACCCTGTCGGACCACATCGTGGTGATCGACCGCGGCCGGGTCATCGCGTCGGGCACCGCCGACGAACTCAAGACCGCCACCGGCGCCTCGCACTACGAGGTGACCCCGGCCAATCCGGACGACATCACCGGGCTCGTCGAATGTCTGCGTGACCTGGTGCCGGCCGCCGCCCCACTCCCCGACGACGCGGTCACCGACACGACGCCGTCCGTGGCCGTGCCGGCACCCGACGGCGCCGACACGCTCGTGGAGATCGTCAAACGCACCACGGGGGCGGGCATCCGCCTCTCCGACGTCGCACTCCGCCGGCCCAGCCTCGACGAGGTCTTCCTCGCGCTGACCGATCCGACACGGGCGGATCCCGCCGCGGAAGCGCCGGTGACGGATGCGAGGGTGACGGACGCGCCGGTGACGAAAGACGGGCGGGACACCTCGGCATGATCTCCGATGCGGCGGTCACCGGGCGTCCGCCGACACACGCGGCCACCCAGTGGTGGACCCTGACCGGCCGAGGGCTGGCCGCGATGATCCGCAACGGCGAGATCGTGTTCGCCTTCGTCGCGCCGGTCCTCCTCGCGATCTGCTTCTACCTCCCGCTGCGCACCATCATGGACGCGAACCCATCGATGGACTACGCCGCGTTCCTGATGCCCATCATCGCGCTGCAGTCGGTGAGCTTCGTCGCGTCGTCGGCGGCGATGCGCGCATCGCTCGACACCACCAAGGGCATCAACACCCGGTTCCGGACCATGCCGATGCCCGTCGCGATCCCCACGCTCGCCCGGTTGGGGACCAACACGGTACTTCTGGTCATCTCGGTGATCTGCGCCGCGGCCACCAGCCTGGTGATGGGCTGGCGACCACTCGGCAGCTGGCTCGACACCGTCGGCCTGTTCGCGGTGGTACTGGCCGTCGGCATCCTGATCGCGGTGCTCGCCGATGCGATCGGCCTGCTGTCGAACAGTCCGGAGGCGACGAGTCAGGCGCTGTCCCTGCCCATCCTGGTGTTGGGCATGCTGTCGACCGGATTCGTTCCGGAAGACCAGTTCCCCGAGTGGATCCAGCCGTTCGTCCGTAATCAGCCGATCTCACAGTTCGCAACGTCCATGCGGGCCCTCAGCGACGGCACCGCGACGCTCGACGTGCTGACCCCGACCATCTGGTGGTGTGCCGGTCTGGCGATCGGCGGGATCGTGCTGACGCTGATCGGCGTACGGAGGTCGGTGCGATGACCGCGGCGGTCGAGACCCGTTCGGACGGTGGTCCTGCCGAGGGTTCGGTGCGCGCGTGGGTCGGCCAGAGCGGCGTGCTGGCGTGGCGGCAGATCTCGGTCATGGTGCGCGACAAGGGCACCTTCCTGCAATTGATCATCGTGCCGATCCTCACCCTGATCATGTTCAAGGTGGTGCTCGGTGACGCGATCGGCAGCGCCACGGGCCAGGACAGCACCTATGGCACTGTCCCACTGGTCATCCTGGTGAGCGCGATGTTCGGGTCGGTGGCCGCGGGCATCCGGCTCAACCAGGAGCGCGGCACCGGCCTGCTGGCGCGGCTCTACGTGCTCCCGATCAATCGGGCCGCCGACCTCACGTCGCGACTGCTCAGCGAGGTCTTCCGGATCGTCGTGGTGACGGCGCTGCTCATCGCGGTCGGGTCGACGATCGGCTTCGACATCACCGGCGGGGTCGGCGCGGTGGCGGGCATCTTCGGAGTGGCACTGATGTTCGGCATCTCCTACGCCACTCTCGTCCTGGCGCTCGCGGTCAGCGCCCGGCCGTCGGCGCCGCTGGTGCCGTTGTTGTCGCTGGTGTCGAGTGTCCTGATGTTCTTCAACTCAGGTTTCTCGCCGGTGGACGCCTACCCGGAGTGGCTCCAGCCGATCGTGGAGAACCAACCGATGTCCCCCACCATCGAGGTGATGCGGGCGCTGGCGGCCGGCGGGCCGATCGCCGAGAACATGATCAAGGTGACGATCTGGACCGTCGTGATCATCGGGGCGTGCCTGTACCCGGCGCTGCGCGGCTACCACAAGGCCGCGACCGCTCGCTGACGCCTGCGACCGGCCATCGGGGCGACTGTGCCGGCGCGGAGAGCCTGACGATCGGTCTCAGCCGACCGCGCGCAGTGACCCGTATCCGTCGCCGATGTCGCGGGCGAGCCATTCCACCACCTGGTGGACGGTGCGGGCGACAGCCGTCGGATCGCCGAGCGCACCGATGCGGGGCAGGCAGTGCAGGATCGCGGCGACCAGGGATGAACCGATGCCGAGGCCGTTCGTCTCGGCGACGACGTCATAGCGGGTGAGTGCGATGGCGAGATCCCGGTAGGTCACCGACTCGCCGCTGTAGCGCACAGCGGTCAAGGTCGGGGTCAGTTCGGCGCGGCGCTGTACCTCGTCCAACGTCGCGCGCAGTCGCGCGGTCCCCCACGGCCCCGAGTTTCCGACCATGCCTGACCTGCTTTCGCCTACGAGAGGCGCCCATCGATCCCTCGGACCTGGGAACTCTCGATGGGAAAATGATGACAGACTCCGTGGCGGGTGTCATTCGTCCGGCACCGATTGCCCGGCGTTTCGTCGGATGATTTTTCCCGCGTCGTGGCCGGTGTTACCCGAGTGGTCGATGTGACCACAGGGACTCACCCGCCCCGGGCACGAACCGTCGATCAGCCGTCGCTGTGTGCCGACTGATCGGCCGCCATCGCGTCGATCAGGCTCTTCGGCCGCAGATCCGTCCAGTTCTGCTCCACATACTCCAGGCACGCCGCACGAGAATCCTCACCGAACACCTTCGTCCAGCCGGCCGGGATATCCGCGAACGTCGGCCACAGCGAATGCTGATTCTCCTCGTTCACCAACACGAAGAAACGGCCGTTCTCGTCATCAAAGGGGTTGGTCATGATCGGTTGTTCCTCTCATCGGGAGTCTCGGCACCGGATGGTGCCGGATTGGGGATGTGCTTGTCGAGCCAGGGCCCGATCGTCTCGAGCGCGGCGGCATCGGCGAGTCCGAGGTGGTGGGCGTCGACGTCGACGTTGGTGATCGTGCCGGTCACGTGGCGCCGCCATGAGGCCCGCACGACGCCGGGGTCGGCCTTGTCCGCGGTGGCGGTGACCACCGACAGCGGGCCGTCGAACACGTCCGGCAGGTAGGTGCCGACGATGCCGGCCGCCGCGTCGAAGCTGTCCATCACCCACGCGACCTGTTCGGACCGCAGCAGTCCCATCGCGGCGATCTGCTCGCGGACCACGGCGGCGACCTCGTCGGGGGTGCGGGCGTGGATGTCGTCGCCGAGGTCGAACAGGTCACGCCAACCGCCCAGGAGATCCCCGACGACGGCGCCGTCGGCCTGTTCGGTCTCGGTGTCGGTCGGCTCGGTGTCGTTCGGCTCGGTGTCGGTCGGCTCGGTGTCGTTCGGCGCGGTGTCGGTCAGCTCGGTGTCGGTCGGCGCGGTGTCGGTCAGCTCGGTGTCGGTCGGCTCGGTGTCGGTCAGCTCGGTGTCGGTCAGCTCGGTGTCGTTCGGCTCGGTGTCCACGGACCGGGAGCTCGGCGCATCGATGGGGGCGGCCGCGTCCATGATGCCGAGGAAGGCCACCTCGTCCCCGTCGGCCTGCAATCTCGTGGCCATGGCGTGGGCGACATGTCCGCCCAGCGACCAGCCGAGGAGGTGGTACGGGCCGTCCGGGGCGATCCGTCGGATCTCGTCGACGTAGCGGGCGGCCAGTTCGTCGATGGTCGTCGCACTCGGCTCGCCGGACACGACGTGGGGGTCCTGCAGACCGTAGATCGGGCGGTCGTCGAGGTACGGCGCCAATCCGCCGTAGAACCAGGCCAATCCGCCTGCCGGGTGGACACAGAAGAGCGGCGCGCGACTACCGTCACGCCGCAGCGGCAACAGCACCTCCCCGATCTCGGCACCGTCACCGCCGTCCATCCGGGCGGCCACCCCACGCACGGTGGGATCGCTGAACAGCCATGACAGCTCGACGTTGTCGGCGTGCGCACGCAGTCGCGCGACGACCCGCGTCGCCGACAACGAGTTGCCACCGAGATCGAAGAAGCCGTCGGTGGCGCCCACCTGCTCGACGTCGAGGATCGCTGCGAAGACCTCGGCGACACGGCGTTCCGCGTCGGTCGCGGGTGCGACGTAGACCGCCGCCTCGACCTCCGGCTGCGGCAGGGCACGCTTGTCCAGCTTGCCGACCGGGGTGATGGGCAGACTGTCCAGCACGGTGAACGTCGCCGGGACCATGTGGCGAGGAAGTCGTCGTGCCAGATGGGCGCGGAGCTCCTCGACGTCGCGGTCCGGATCGGCGACGACATATGCGGCCAGCGCCGTGACCGGTTGTCCCACACCGAGGACGACGGCGCGGCGCACATCGGGATGCTCACCGAGCACGGTCTCGATCTCGCCGAGTTCGATACGCAGTCCGCGCAGCTTCACCTGGTCGTCGCGACGACCGGAGAATTCGATGGTGTACTCGCCCGTTCGGTCGACGGCCCAGCGGACCACGTCTCCGGTGCGGTACATCAGTTCCCCCGGCCGGCCGAACGGTGCCGCGACGAAACTCGCCGCGGTCTGACCGGGCCGTGCGAGATAGCCTCGGGCCAAAGCCTTTCCGATGACGTACAACTCGCCTGCGGTACCGAACGGCACCGGGTGCAGGCGTTCGTCGAGCACGATCAACCGCACGCCGCGGAACGGGCCGCCGACGTAGACGGGTTCGTCCGCGAGCATCGGCGGCGTGTAGGTGACGGCGATGGTGGCCTCGGTCGGGCCGTACGCGTTGTAGACGTCGACGTGCGGCGCCCACTCCTCCACCAGGGTCTGTGGCACCGGCTCGCCGCCGGTCGTGAGGGATAGCAGATGCGGCAGTCCGTCGGCCGACAACGTCGCCGCGACGCTGGTCGGGATCATCGCATGGGTGATGCGCTGCTCCGCGAGGTACCGGTGCAGGTCCTCACCGCCCACCGCGTCGGCCGGCCGGTAGACGAGTGTGCCGCCGCCGAACACGGTCACGATCATCTCGAAGACCGACACGTCGAAGCTCGGCGACACATACCCGAGGGTGCGCGAACCCTCCTCGTACGGAATGGATTCGATGGACCCCATGGTGAAGTCGAAGAGTCCGCGATGGGTGACCGCGACACCCTTGGGCCGGCCCGTCGAACCCGACGTGTAGATGACATAGGCCAGGTTGTCCAGACGCGGCACGCCGCGGAGTTCGTCCGGGCGCAGCGGTTGCGCCGACACCCCAGACCCCTGGATCCCAGACCCCTGGATCTCGTCGCCGTCGATGGTCAGCCATCGCGGACCGTCCGCGCCGAGGCCGGTGACGCCGGGCACGGTCAGGCCCAGGACGGCCGCGCTGTCGCCGACCATCGCGGCAACCCGCTCCGGGGGGTAATCCGGATCGATCGGGACAAACGCGCCACCGGCCCGGGCGACCGCCCAGATCGCCGTCATCAGCTGGACCGAGCGCGGGATGGCGATGGCCACCCGGGAATCCGGGCCGACACCGGCCGCGATGAGCACGCGTGCCAACCGGTTGGCGCGCGCATCCAGCTCGGCGTAGGTCAGGCGTCCGCCTTGTGCGTCCGCCACCGCCTCGCGGTCCGGCCATGCGCGTGCGGCACGGTCGAACATCTCGGCGAGCAGCACCTGGCCGTCGGAAGGCGGTCCCGAGACCGGAACCAACTGTGCGCGTTCGGTCGCGTCGAGCAGGTCGACATCACCGACGGCGGTCTCCGGAGCGGAGGTCAGCAGATCCAGAAGCGCGACGAGCCGATACGCGAGCATATCCACCGTGGACGGGTCGAACAGGTCCGTGGCGTAGACAACCGAACCGGCCCATGGTGTTCCGTCGGTGGTGGCGGTGACCGCGACGGTCAGGTCGACCTTCGCCGAGACGTCGGGAGCGCCCAGCGGGGTGATCCGCATCCCGTCGACCTCGGCCCCGGGCAGCGCCGCGGATGCGACGTCGACGACCGCGGACTGATCGAAGGTCAGTGAGACCTGGGTCAGCGGGGCGAACGATTCCGAACGGACCGGGTCGAGCCGCTCGACGACCGCCTCGAACGGCACGTCGGCGTGTCCGAAGGCGTCGACGTCGATCCGGCGCACCGCATCGAGCAACTCCCCGAACGACATCGCCGGCCGGACCGGGGTACGGAGCACGAGGGTGTTCACGAACATGCCGACGAGGTCGTCGAGCACGCGGTCGCCGCGTCCGGCGATCGGCGTGCCGATCGCGATGTCGTCGGAGGCGGACAGCCGCGCCAACAGGACGGCGAGCGCGCTCTGCACCACCATGAACGGCGTCGCCGAGTGCGCCTGCGCGATCTCGGTCACCTGGTGCGCCACCTGCGTCGGGATCTCGAAGCGGGACAGGGCTCCCCGGTGAGATGCCACCACCGGCCGGGGACGGTCGGCGGGGAGGTCGAGGACGTCGGGCAGCCCGGCGAGCTCGTCGCGCCAGAACCCGAGTTGCCGCCCGATGACCGAATCCGGGTCCGCGGCAGACCCCAGTTCGCGCTCCTGCCAGAGTGCATAGTCGGCGAATTGGATCGCGGGCGGCGGTCGGTCGGGCGTGACGCCGCGCCGGCGCGCGGCATAGGCGTGCACGACGTCGGCGATCAGCGGCGCGATCGACTCACCATCCGCAGCGATGTGGTGCACGATCACCGCGAGGATGTACTCGTCGGTGTCCGCCTGCCAGAGCCGCACCCGGACCGGCGTCTCGCGGGTCATGTCGAATCCGGTGGACACGGCGGCCTCGAGCTCGGAGCGCTCGTCGACGACGGCCCAATCCGGCCGGCCGGGGGTGTCGCCCGCGCCGTGGACGAGTTGGCGCGGAACGCCGTCGGACTCCGGATAGGTGGTCCGCAGGATCTCGTGCCGCGCGACCACATCGGTCATCGCCGCCGCCAACGCCGGAACGTCGAGGTCGCCCTCCAGCCGCAGCACGATCGGGATGTTGTAGGTCGCCGCGGCCGGATCGAACCGGTTGATGAACCACATCCGCTGCTGCGCCAGCGACAACGGGATCTGCGCCGGTCGCGGCGACACTGCCACGATGGGCGCCACACCCGGACCGGCCCCCGGGGCCAGCCGGGCGGCCAGCTCACGAACCGACGGCGCATCGAAGATCGTCCGGACCGGCACCTCGGTGTCGAGTGCCTCGGCGACCCGGGCGGCCACCCTGGTCGCCGACAGCGAGTTGCCGCCGAGTTCGAAGAAACTCTCGGTGGCGCCGATCCGGTCGACCCCGAGCACGTCGGCGAAGACCTGCGCCACCGCGAGTTCGGCCGCTCCGGACGGCGCAACGAACTCACCGGTCGCCGAGAAATCGGGCTCCGGCAGGGCTCGGCGGTCCAGCTTCCCCGCGCTGTTGCGTGGGATGTCGTCGAGGACGGTCCACAGGGTCGGCCGCATGTACTCCGGGAGCGACTGCGCCACCGCATGTTCGACCGTGCCGAGATCGATCTCGTCACCGGCCAGGTAGGCCACCAGATGCTCACCGCCGCCCGGCGCGGAGACGACGGTCGCGACAGCGTGCACGACACCCGACACCGACGCGAGCACGGACTCGATCTCGCCGAGCTCGATGCGCTGCCCGCGCAACTTCACCTGGAAGTCGGTGCGTCCCAGATACTCCAGATCTCCGTCGAGATTGATCCGCACGAGGTCGCCGGTGCGGTAGAGGCGCTCACCCGGCTCCCCGAACGGATCCGCGACGAAGCGTTCGGCGGTCAGGTCCGGCCGTGCGGCGTAGCCGCGCGCCAATTGCGCACCGCCGACGTACAGTTCGCCGGGCACGCCGTCGGGCACCGGGTGCAGTCGGGCATCGAGGACGTGCGCGGTGGAGTTCCACACCGGGACGCCGATCGGGGTGGTCGCGTCGCCGGCCGCGATCGTGTCTATCCGCTGGTGGGTGATCTCCACCGCCGCCTCGGTCGGCCCGTAGAGGTTGTACAGGTCGGCGCCGGGCACGAGTTCACGGGTCGTGGCGGCGACCGCGGGCGGCAACGCCTCGCCCGTGGTGGAGAGGATGCGCACGCTGTCGAGTGCGGCCAACCGCTCAGGTCCGGCGAGTTCGAGGAACACCGACAGCATCGACGGCACGAAGTGCACCATCGTGGCGCGGTGCTCGGCGATCTGCTCGGCGACGTACACCGGGTCGAGGTGACCGTCGGCGGACAACACGAGCGTCTGCGCGCCGACCATCAGCGGCGCGAACAACTCCGGCACCGAGCAGTCGAATGTGTACGGCGTCTTGAGGACCACGGTGTCCGAGGTGTCGATCGGCAGGTGGTGCAGGCCCCACCAGAGGCGGTTGAGCACGGCCTCGTGGGTCAGGGTGACGCCCTTGGGCTGTCCGGTCGAGCCCGAGGTGAAGATGGTGTACATCGCATGGTCGGGTCGCAGCGGTGCTATCCGGTCGGCATCGGTGATCGGTGTGGTGTCACCGGCCAACGGTGTGGTGGTGTCGACGGTGACGAGATCGACTCGGATTTCGCCCGTCGCTCCGCTCACCGCATCCGGTGCCGTGTCCCCGGAGACCAGGACGATCCGGACGCCGGCCGTCGCGATCATGTGGCGCACGCGGTCGGCGGGCGCGCCGGCGTCGATGGGCACGTACTGCCCGCCCGCGGCGACCACGGCGTGGACCGCAACCACCATCTCCACCGAGCGCGGCATGCAGACACCCACGGCCACATCCGGACCCACGCCGAGACCGATCAGCTCGCGGGCCAACACGGTGACGCGGTCGGCGAACTCGGCGTAGCCGACCGTCCGCTCGCCGCTACGCAGGGCGGTGATCGACGGGGTGCGGCGCGCCTGCCGGGCGACGACGTCGCCGACGAACTCATCGCTCACCAGCACGTCGGTTCCGGCGGACCGTATCGCGTGCTCGCCCGCCTCCGTCGATTCGAGGATGTCGATGTCCCCCACCGGGACATGGGGATTCGCGGTCGCCTCATCCAACAGCCGGACGAATCGATCAGCGATCGACCGTACGGTGACCCGATCGAACAGGTCGGCCGCGTACACGATGTCGCCGCGCCAACCGCCGTCGGCGCCGTTCGGCGCGACGCCGACCGAGAGGTCTACCCGCGCCGGCGGGACCGCCGGGTCCGCGACCGGGGTCACCGACAGTCCCTCGCCGTCGGCCCCATCGGTCGCAGCGGCTCCGTCGGTGGCCATCGCCGCCAGATCTTCCGCTGCGCGCGCCACACTCTGGTCGAAGCCGAGCATCACCTGCGTCAGCGGCGCAAACGCCTCCGATCGCACCGGATCGAGTCGCTCGACGAGGTATTCGAACGGGACGTCGGCGTTGGCGAGCGCGTCGAGGTCGGTGCGACGGACCAGGTCGAGAACGTCGGCGAACGCCGCGGACCCGTCGATCTCGGTACGCAGGACCAGCGTGTTCACGAACATGCCGACGAGGTCGTCGAGGGCTTCTCGTCCGCGACCTGCCGTCGGGGTGCCGATCGCGATGTCCGAGGTCGCCGACAGACGCGCGAGCAGCACGGCCAGCGCCGCATGCACCACCATGAACTCGGTGACGCCGTATTCGGCGGCGAGCGCCCTCACCCGGGACACCACCGGAGCCGGGATCTCGTAGTCGACGAGTCCGCCGCGCATCGACGCGACCGGTGGGCGCGGTCGGTCGGTCGGCAACTCGAGCACGTCGGGCAGACCGGCCAGCGCTCGCACCCAGTGGTCGACCTGTTCCCCGAGCACCGACGACGGATCGTCGACGTCACCCAGGACACGCTCCTGCCACAGTGCGAAGTCGGCGAATTGCACCGGCAGCGGCGCGAACTCGGGCTCGACACCGGCGGCCCGGGCACGATAGGCGGCGACCAGGTCAGCGACGAGGGGCCGGATCGATTCACCATCGGTGGCGATGTGGTGTGCGACGAGCAGCAGGGTGTGGTCGTCGGCGCCGACCTGCAACAACCGCACGCGGATCGGCAGATCGATGGTGACGTCGAACCCGGCGTGCGCCGCGTCGAAAAGGTCGATCTCGGTGTGGACGTCGGCCCAGTCGAGGGTCGCGCCGGCCTCCTCGGGCGTCAGGATCTGCTGGACCGGTTCCCCGGCATACTGCGGATATCGGGTCCGCAGCACCTCGTGCCGGGCGAGCACGTCGAGAACGGCGGCGTGCAGTGCCGACACCCCGAGTGGGCCGCGCAGTCGCATCGCGACGGGGATGTTGTAGGCGGCCGATTCCGGATCGAATCGGTTGATGAACCACATCCGCCGCTGGGCGTTCGAGAGCGGAATCCGCTCGGGGCGTGGCCCTGCGGTCAGCGGTTCGACGGTTCGACGGACGGCGTGCCGGGCCGCGAGTCCACGGACGGTCGGCGCCTCGAACAAATCGCGGACGGTCAGGTCCACCCCGAGTACGTCGGAGACGCGCGCGACGACCCGGGTCGCGGACAGCGAGTTGCCGCCGAGTGCGAAGAAGTCCGCCGTGACGCCGACCGCCTCGACGCCGAGGACGTCGGCGAACACCCCTGCCACCGCCCGCTCGTCGTCGGTCTCCGGGGCCACATCGTCGGCGACCTCGATGACCGGTTCGGGCAGTGCCGCCGTGTCGAGCTTGCCGACGGGTGTGACCGGCAGGGCGTCGAGGACGGTGATCGACGACGGGATCATGAAGGCCGGGAGTCGTTGCGCGAGAGTCTCGGTGAGTGCGGCGACATCGACATCGGCACCGTCGGTCGCAACCACATAGGCGGCCAGCGCGGTGGCGACAGAACCCCCGACACCGATCACCACGGCGGACGCGATGCCGGGATCAGTGGTGAGTACCGATTCGATCTCACCGAGTTCGATGCGCAGGCCCCGCAGCTTCACCTGGTCGTCGCTGCGGCCCGCGTACTCCACCACGAGCGTGCCCACGTCGTCGCGCCGCCACCGCACGACGTCGCCGGTCCGGTACAACCGTTCCCCGGCAGCCCCATACGGGTCCGCGACGAAGCGTTCCGCGGTGAGACCTGGCCGATCCAGGTAGCCGCGCGACAGCGCCGGCCCCGTCACGTAGAGCTCACCGGTGACCCCGACCGGAACGGGTCGCAACCGGTCGTCGAGCACGCGCAGTCCGACGCCGGCGAGTGCGCCGCCCAGCCGGACCGGGGCGCCGGCCCGCATGGGCGCCGACAATGTCACGCCGATCGTGGTCTCGGTCGGTCCGTACAGGTTGTGCACGGCGACATGCGGCGCCCACCTGTCCACCAGCGACGACGGGACGGCCTCGCCGCCGGCCATCAGCGCCGAGAGATCAGGCAGCTCTTCGGGTTCCAGTGTGGCGAGCACCGTCGGTGTCAGGAAGGTGTGGGTCACCCGATGGTCGGCCATGAAACGCGTCAGGGCCGCACCTCCGACCGCGTCGGGGGCGCGATAGACGACGGATCCGCCGGACACCGTCGCGAGCAGGTACTCCAGCACCGAGGCGTCGAAGCTCGGCGAGGCGAAGCCCAGCACTCGCGGCGCCCGGTCCGCCTCGGCGGCGACGCCGAGCCGGGACATCTCCTGCGCGGCGAAGTTGGCGAGGCCGGTGTGGGTGACCGAGACGCCCTTCGGGCGTCCGGTCGAGCCCGACGTGTAGATCACGTAGGCGACGTTCGCCGGCCGGACGGCATCGCGCTCATCGTCGTCGAGCGGCGCAGCGGACTGCGCATCGACCCGGGCCGCGACCTCGTCAGCGTCCAGGGTGGCCCAGTGGAAGGTCTCGTCGGACAGTGCGGTGACGCCCGCGGCGGCGACGGTGAGACCGAACACGGCCCCGAGTCCTCGATCATGTCGGTGACGCGCGCCGCCGGATAGTCGGGGTCGATGGGTACGTAGCCGCCGCCGGTCTTGGCGACCGCCCAGATGGCGGTGAGGAGGTCCACCGACCGGCCGATCGCCAGGGCAACAAGCGTTTCGGCCCCGATCCCCTGCGCGCTCAGCCACCGCGCAAGCCGGTTCGACCGTTCGTCGAGGGCGGCATAGGTCAGTTCGGCGCCCGTGGCGTCCCGCACCGCGACGCGGTCCGCCCATCGCGCCGCGGCGGCGGCGAACAGGTCGCGCAGGATCACCGGTGAGGTTCCCTCTCCGCCGGAGACGCGGGTGAGTTCGGCGGTCTCCGCCTCGTCGAGCACATCGACGTCGCCGAGCGCGGTCTCCGGTCGGGCGGTGACCGTCGCGAGCATTCGCACCAGCCGCCGGGCGATGTGCCGGACCGAGTCCTCGTCGAAGAGGTCGGTCGCGTAGGTGATCGCTCCCGCCCACTTCCGCGAGACCTCATCCCCCGTCGCCACCGCGACGGTGAGATCGACCTTCGCCGAGGCCGCCGCGGCATCGACCGGCCGGATGCGGAGGTCTCCGATCCCCGTGACGTCGTCGCCCGCGGCCTGATCGGCGGGTTTCTGATCGACCGCCAGGAGGGTCTGCACCAGGGGTGCAAAGGCTTCCGATCGCACCGGGTCGACGGCGTCGACGACCTGCTCGAAGGGAATGTCCGCATGGGCGAAGGCGTCGAGGTCGGTCGACCGGATGTCGGCCAGCAGGTCGGTGAACGGCATCGACGGGTCGACGGCGGACCGCAACACCAGTGTGTTGACGAACATGCCGACGAGGTCGTCGAGCACGGCCGCACCGCGCCCGGCGATGGGGGTACCGATCGATACGTCGCGGCTGCTCGCCAGCCTGCCGAGCACCGCCGCGAGCGCCGCGTGCAGGACCATGAACTCGGTGACCGCGTGGTCGCGGGCCAGTCGGGTCACCCCTGCGGCGACGTCTGCGGGAATGTCGAATGCGACTGTCGCACCGCGCATCGACGCCACCCGCGGTCGCGGTCGATCCGTCGGCAGGTCCAGCACGTCGGGGAGTCCGGCCAGTCGCTCGCGCCAGTACTCGGCCTGCTCAGACAGCAGCGAGCCGGGCTCGTCGACGGCGCCGAGGGTCTGGTGCTGCCAGGTGGCGAAGTCGGCGAACTGCACCGGCAGCTCCGCCCAGCCGGGGTCGCCGCCGTCGATACGCGCCGCGTAGGCGGTGATCAGATCGCGTGCGAGGACACGTACCGATTCGCCGTCCGCGGCGATGTGGTGCACCACGACGATGAGCAGGTGGTCATCACCCTCGCGGGCCAGGCGGACCCGGATCGGCCAGTCGTCGGTCACGTCGAATCCGGCGGTGACCGCAGCCGACGCCGCGGCCGCATCGCCGACGATCGCCCACGGCACGTCGGACGCGAAGTCATCGACCGACCGCACCGATTGGTACGGCCGTCCCTGATCCGCCGGGTAGACGGTCCGCAGGATCTCGTGCCGGGCCGCGACGTCGATCAGCGCCTGCCGCAACACGGATGCGTCCAGCGGACCGGACAGGTGCAGCGCGGCCGGGATGTTGTAGACCGGCGACGACGGGTCGTAGCGGTTGATGAACCACATGCGTTGCTGGGCGAAGGACAGCGGGATGGTATCCGGGCGGGTCACCGACTCGATCGGCGTCACGTGGTGACGGGTGCCGGGCGCCACCCGCTCCGCGAGTTCGCGAACCGACGGTGCATCGAACACGGTGCGGACCGCCACATCGGTGTCGAGTGCGTCGCCCACCCGTGCCGCCACGCGGGTGGCCGACAGCGAGTTGCCACCGAGGTCGAAGAAGCTGTCGGTCACCGACACCCGCTCCGCACCGAGGATTTCGGCCACGATGCCGGCGATGCGTTCCTCGATCCGGTTCGCCGGTGCGACGAACTCGCCTGCGCCGAATTCGGGGGCCGGCAACGAGCGGCGGTCGAGCTTGCCCGCCGAATTGAGCGGGATCTCGTCGAGCACCATCCACACCGTCGGTCGCATGTACTCCGGTAGTGCCGCAGCGGCCACACCGCGGACGGTGTCGGCGTCGATCACCCGCTCCGGTGTGCCCGCTCCGGCGCCGGCCAGGTAGGCGACCAGGTGCTCACCACCGGTGGGCGCGGTGACGACCGTCGCGGCCGCGTGCACCACACCCGGCGCGGATGCGAGCACGGCCTCGATCTCACCGAGCTCGATGCGCTGACCGCGCAGTTTCACCTGGAAATCGGTGCGGCCCAGGTACTCCAGCGAGGCCGCCGAGGTGTCACCGGTACCGGCGCCGGTGCGGCGACGGACCAGATCGCCCGTGCGATAGAGCCGCGACCCGGGCGCACCGAACGGGTCGGCGACGAAGCGTTCGGCGGTGAGGTCGGGCCGGGCCGCATAGCCACGCGCCAGCTGCACGCCGCCGAGGTAGAGCTCGCCGGGCACGCCGGGCGGGACCGGCCGTAGGCGATCGTCGAGGACATGGGCCGTCGAGTTCCAGATCGGTTCGCCGATGGCCACCGACGACGCGTCGGCGTCGACCTCGTCGACTCGTCGGGAGGTGATCTCGACCGCGGCCTCGGTCGGGCCGTACAGGTTGTAGAACTCGGCCTGCGGCAGGGCCTGTCGCGCGGCGGCAGCCACCGCGGGAGGCAGCGCCTCACCCGTGGTGGAGATGTACCTGACGTCGGTGAGTCGGGCCAGGCGGTCGACCCCGGCGACGTCGAGGAACACCGACAGCACCGACGGCACGAAGTGCACCATCGTCGCGCCGTGATCGGCGATCAGGTCGGCCATGTAGACCGGGTCCGCGTGCCCGCCGGGCCGGGCGACGAGCAGTCGGGAGCCGACCATGAACGGCGCGAAGAGTTCCGGGACCGAACAGTCGAAGGTGTACGGGGTCTTCTGCACGACCATGTCGTGCTCGTCGAGCGGGAAGCGGTCCAGGCCCCACCACAACCGGTTGACGACCGCTGCGTGCGGCAGTGTCACACCCTTGGGCCGGCCGGTCGACCCGGACGTGAAGATCGTGTAGACGGCGTTGTCGGGCCGCAAGGTGGCACGGCGCTCGGCGTCGGTGATCGGCGCGACGTCGACGGGCACCGGGGTGGCGACGTCCACGGCCACGACGGCGATGTCACCTGCCGACGCGGCGGCGCGCACTCCTCCGCCGGTCCCGTTCCCTTCGCCGTCAGCCTCATCGCTGTCAGCCCCATCGCCGTCAGCCTCATCGCTGCGATCGGGGCCCACGAGCACCGCGACCGCGCCTGCGGTGGCGAGCATGTACCCGGCACGGTCGGCGGGTGTGTCCACGTCGATCGGCACGTAGTGGCCGCCGGCGGCGACCACGGCGTGGATCGCGACCATCATCTCCAGGGAGCGCGGGATGCACACGGCGACAGCGACGTCCGGTCCGACGCCGAGACGGATGAGGTCACGTCCGAGGGTCGCGACACGTGCGCCGAACTCCGCATAGGACACGTGGCGTCCGTCATCGAACACCATGGCCGGCGACTCCGGCGTCGCGGTCATCTGTCGCGCGACCAGGTCGGCGACGGTCGTCGATTGGATCGGGACGACGGGACCATCGGCCGCGACGGCGATTCCGGTGCGATCGATGTCCGACAGCAGGTCGAGATCGCCGATCCGGGTGGTCGGGTCGGCGACGATGCCTGCCAGGATCTCGACGATCGAACGGGCGAACGCGGCCACCTCGTCGTCACCGAACGCCTCCGGCAGGTACTTGAGGTTGAGGGCGAGGTCGTCGTCGGACGGCGTGCTGAACAGGTTCAGCGCGTAGTGCGTGGCGTCGGCGAAGTCGACCCCGAGGATGTCGAGGCCTGCGGTGCGGCTGCCGTCGGCGACCGCCTCCGAATCGATCGGATAGGACTCGAAGATCGTGAGCGTGTCGAACCCGAGATCCGGTACCGCCGCAGTGATCTCGGGTAGACCGACGTGTTGGTGGTCGAGCAGCCGCGCCTTGCGGGCCTGCAGGTCGGCGATCGCCTCACGGAGGCCCCGTTCGGGATCGCAGCTCACGACGACCGGGAGCGTGTTGATGAACAGCCCGACCGCCCGCTCGACACCGTCGAGTTCGGGTGGGCGCCCCGACACCGTCTCGCCGAACGCGACGGTCTGCTGCCCGGTGATCCGGCACAACAGGATCGCCCACGCGAACTGGACGAGTGTGCTCAGCGTGGTGCCCTCGGCCTGCGCCACCTCGCGCAGCCCGGCGGTGATCTCCGCACCGGCGAGCACCGCGTGCTGACGGGGCATCTCGTCGCGGGTGGCCACGGCCCCGCCGCCGACCAGGGTGGGGCCTTCGACGACCGGCAGCTCGTCGGCCCATGCGCGCACGCCGGCCGACCGGTCGCGGCGATGCAGCCAGCGCAGGAACTTGCCGAACTGCATCGGGGCGACCTCGTCCGCGACGCCGGTGACGTAGTACCCGATCAGGTCGGCGAGCACGAGCGGTCCGGACCAGCCGTCGAACAGCAGATGGTGATTGGTCACGATCAGTGCGGTCCGCGGTGTCGCGTTCTCGGCCGGCAGTTGCACCAGCACGAACCTGATCAGCGGCGGACGGGCGAGATCGAACCGGTCGACCCGCTCGGCGAGAGCCAGCCCGGCCAGCCGGGCGGTCGCCTCGGCCGGGTCCTCGTCGCGCAGATCGACCACCCGCCACGGCAGTTCGACGTGCGGCGGGACGACGCCGACCACGGCGCCCTCGGTGGTCTGCAGGTAGGCCGAGCGCAATACCGCATGACGATCGGTCAGGTACTCCGCGGCTGCGCGCAGTCGTCCCTCGTCGACGGCGCCGCCGAGATGCAGCGTCACCTGGGCGACGTAGACATCGACGTCCTCGTCGCCCGACGCCGACCGCGCGGATTCGACGTAGAGGCCGTGCTGCAGGGGTGTCATCGGCCAGATGTCCGCGTCCGGGTGGCATGCCGCGATCTGGTCGAGATCGTGCTGCGTCACCTCGGCGCCGGGCACGTCCGACGGTGTCAGACCGACCTCGTGCACGGAGTCCACGTGTGCGACGAGGTCGTCGAGTGCGGCAGCCCAGTACGTCGAGATCTCGGTGGCGTCATCGTCGGCCAGCACGTGACGGGGGAAGGCGAACATGACCTTGATGCGCCGGCCGCCGTCGTCGTGGCCGACGTGGACCTGCACGGCGAGGGCGGGTGCGGCCATCCCGCCCCGGATCGACGCCGGCAGCAGCGGCGTGTCGGCTGCGAACCCGAACTGCGCGGCGACGCCTGGTTTCCCGGTGTCCGCGGCCGACTCGTCGCGCTCGGCGACGGTACCGAAGTAGTTGAACAGGATCGGCGGGAGTGCCCGGTCGGCCAACGCCGGCTGCTGACCTGGCCGTTGGGAACCGAATCGCAGTGGCCCGAATCGCAGTGGCCCGAAGCCGATTCCCTTGTCCGGGAGCCCGGCGAACGATTCCTTCACGGCCTTGACGGCGTCGGCCACCGCCGCGCCGGGCGGGCCGCCACCGTCGCCGGTGACGTCGACGGTCACCGCGACCGGCACGTAGGTGGTGAACCAACCGACAGTGCGGGAGAGGTCGGCCCCGGGCGCGATCTCCTCGTGCCGACCGTGACTCTCGGTGAGGATGGCCACCCTCGCCGCGTCGTCCGAACGATCGCTCTCCCCGTGGCGTGCTTCCCATCGGGCGACGGCGACGGACAGTGCGGCGACCAGGACGTCGTTGGCACCGGTGCGGAATGCGGCGGGGACACGGCCGAGGACTGCTTCGGTCGTCTCGACGGTCAGCGCCGCCTCGAGCGAGATGACCGTGTGCTGGCGGTCGCGGTCGGGGTCGACGCGTCGGGCGAGCGGCCCGGCGGCCGCCGGCAGACGCCTCCGCCAGAAGTCGATCTCGTCGGTCCGCGCGGTCGTGGCGTCGTCGAGCACGGCGGCCCAGCGCCGCATCGACGTCGCCTCGGGCGCGAGCCGGATCGGTTCCCCGTGCGCGGATTGCGCGCGGATGGTGTTGAGTTCGAACAGCAGGATCGGCCAGGACACCGCGTCGATGCCGATGTGGTGGATGGCGAGCAGTAGTCGCCCACCGCCCGTCCGCGATCGGATGGCCACCGCCGCCACGAGGCGCCCGCGTGCGGGATCGAGGCGCGACAGGGCCGCTCGGTGCTCGTCGATCACCACGTCGGCAAAGACCGGCGTACCGGGCTCGGCATCGGTGTGCACCACGCGGACGGACTCCTCCGCGTCGAACCCGTTGCCCGACAGCATCTGCCAGCCGGGTCCGGTCTCGACGAGCGAGGCAGTCAACATCGGATGGTTCGCGACGACGGCCGCCACCATCGCGCGCAGCCCATCGAGTTCGACGTCGTCGGGTAGCAGCAACAGCGATGCCTGCGAGAAGTCCGCGAAATCGGCTGCGGTGTCGGCGCGTTCGATCATCGACGACACGGCCGGGGTGAGCGCGACCTCGCCGGTGCCGCCCCCGTCGAGTTCGTCGAGGCGCTCGGTCTCCCGGCCTGCGATCGCCCGGGCGATACCGCGGACCGTCGTGTGTTCGAAGATGTCGCGCGGCGACACGGCGAGCCCGGCGGCCCGCAGCAGCGAGGAGAGCTGGATGGACACGATACTGTCGCCGCCGAGGGCGAAGAACGAATCGGTGACCGAGACCCGCCGGAGTCCGAGGACCGCCGCGAAGACGGCCGCGATCCGGCGTTCGATGTCGGATTCCGGTTCCACGTGGCCGGTGTCGGGGGTGCCGAACGATGGTGCCGGGAGCGCGCGGCGGTCGATCTTTCCCGCCGGGGTGAGGGGGACCTCGTCGAGCAGGACCCAGACGGTGGGCCGCATGTGGTCCGGCAGCGTCGCCTCGACGGCGGCCACCGCGCCGGAGCGGTCGTCGACGCCGTCCAGGTAGGCGGCCAGATGCCGCCCGCCGCCCGGCGCGGTCACCACGTCGGCGGCCGCGTTCACCACGCCCGGAACCGAACGCAGCACCGCCTCGATCTCGCCGAGCTCGATCCGCTGGCCGCGCAGCTTCACCTGGAAGTCGTTGCGGCCCAGGTACTCCAATTCGCCGTCCGCGGTCCACCGGGCACGATCGCCGGTCCGGTAGAGGCGCCCGCCTGCCGGCCCATGGGGGTCGGCGACGAATCGTTCCGACGTCAGATCCCCGCGAGCCGCGTATCCGTGGGCGAGCTGGACACCGCCGAGATAGAGCTCACCGGGCACCCCGATCGGCACGATGCCCAGTCGCTCGTCGAGGACGTACGCGGTCGTGTTCGCGATCGGCCGGCCGATCGGCACGGCGTCGTCGCCGGTCCGCACCTCATGCCGGGTCACCACCACGGTCGTCTCGGTGGGCCCGTACTGGTTGTGCAACCGTGCCGCGGGCAGCGCGGCGAGGGTCCGTTGGGCGAGTGCCGGCGGCAGTGCCTCACCGCCGGTGAGGATGTGGCGGACGGCGCCGAGTCGGGCGAGGTCGGTCCGGTCGACCGAGTCGAGGAATGCCGACAGCATGGACGGGACGAAGTGCACCAGCGAGACCGCGTGCCGCTCGATCATCGCCGCGATGTGCGCGGGGTCGCGGTGACCCCGCTCGTCCGCGACCACCATCCGGGCGCCGGTGACCACGGGCAGGAACAACTCGCGGACCGATGCGTCGAAGGTGACCGGCGTCTTGTGCAGGATGGCGTCCCGGTCGCCGTGCCCGACGTCGCCTCCCACGTCGCCGACACCGTCGTGTACGCCGAAGGTCTCGGCGTCCACCAGGAGACGGTTGAGCACCGCACGATGAGACACGGTGACGCCCTTGGGGCGTCCCGTCGAACCCGACGTGAAGATGGTGTACGCGGCGTGGTCGGGACGCAGCGCAGCGGTGCGTTCGTCGTCGGTGATCGGCGACGGCATGGTGTCGTCGACGATGTCGGCGAGGTCGACACGCACGTGGTCCAGTCCGTCCGGCAGATCGATGTCGGCGCCGCCGGCGCCCACCAGCGCGATGCGCGCGCCCGCGATCGCGATCATGTAGCTGACGCGATCGGCGGGCAGCTCCGGGTCGATCGGCACGTAGCGCCCGCCCGCGGCGACGACCGCGTGGATGGCGATGACCATCTCGGCCGATCGCGGCAGGCACACCGCGACCGCGACATCCGGGCCGACGCCGCGTCCGATCAGCGTTCGCGCCAGTGATGCCACGTGGGTGACCCATTCCCGGCGGGTCAGTCGCGTCGCCGACGTCTCGATCGCGATGGCATCGGGCCGTGCGGCCGCGGTCGCGAACAGGTGATCGGGCAGCGTCGCGGTGATCTCCGGTGTGCGATCGCCGGCGCCGGAACGCAGGATCGCCGCGCGCTGATCGTCGTCGAGCAGATCGAGGTCGCCGACGGGCGAGGCGGTGCCGGCGCCCACGAGGGTCAGCAGACGTACGTACAGCGCGGCGATGCGTTCCACCGACTCCGCGTCGAAGAGGTCGGTGGCGTAGGCGATCCGGCCGACCATGTCGGTCCCGGTGTCGCGCACGCCGACGCTCAGGTCGAACTTCGCGGCGGCGGTGTCGGGTCGCTCGGCGGCGATGGTGACACCACCGAAGTCGATGTCGGACGCTTCTTGCCCTGCCGAAGAATCGGACAGGGGCGAGCGACGCGACGGGGAATGTGACAGGGGCGAGCGAAGCGACGGGGAATGTGACAGGGGCGAGCGAAGCGACGGGGAATGTGACAGGGGCGAGCGAAGCGACGGGGAATGTGACAGGGGCGAGCGAAGCGACGGGGAATGCGACTGCTCGAACGCCAGCATGGTCTGTGCCAGCGGTTCGAACGACTGCGACCGGACCGGGTCGAGCGCCTCCACGACCTGTTCGAACGGCGCATCGGCGTGGGCGAACGCGTCGAGATCGACCTCACGCACCGCGTCGAGGAGTGCGTCGAAATCGGCGCCGGGGTCGACCTGGGTGCGTAGTGCGAGGGTGTTGACGAACATCCCCACGAGGTCGTCGAGCGCTCGGGAACCACGCCCGGCGACGGCCGTCGCGATGACGATGTCCTGCGTACCCGACAGCCGTGCCAGGAGGGCGGCGAGCGCGGCATGCAACACCATGAACACGGTGGCGCCCCGAGCGTGCGCCTTCTCCGCCAACATGTTCCGGATCTCAGCCGGGATGGTGAAGGTGGTTTCCGCGCTGCGGCGGCTGGGTGTGTCCGGGCGTCGCCGGTCGGTCGGCAACTCGAGAACGTCGGGCACCCCGGCGAGGGTGTCGGTCCAATGGTGGAGTTGCCGCGCCACCTCGGAGTCGGGATCGGCGGGGTTACCGAGGCGGTTCCGTTGCCACAGTGCGTAATCGGCGTACTGCAGCGGCAGCGGGGACCAGCCCGGGGCGCTGCCGCCTACGCGGGCGCGGTAGGCCTCGACGAGGTCGCGGGCCAGCACCGGTGCCGACTCGCCGTCGGAGGCGATGTGGTGTGTGACGAGCACGAGCAGATGAGAGGCCCCGTCGGCGGCCGGCGCGACGCGTACCCGGATCGGCGCCTCGTCGGTGACGTCGAAGCCGCGCAGCACGATGTCCCGGGCGCCTCGTTCGTCGGTGACCGCCCAATCGATGCCGGGGTCGTCGAACTCCCGGTCGCTGCGCTCGCCCAGGTCACACTCCCCGTCGCTGCGCTCGCCCAGGTCACACTCCCCGTCGCTGCGCTCGCCCAGGTCAAGGATGCGCTGCTCCGGTGACCCCGCGCCATCCGCCGGATAGATGGTGCGCAGCACCTCGTGGCGTTCGACGATGTCGGAGACCGCGGCGCGCATCGCGTCGAGATCGATCTCGCCCGACAGCCGCAGCACCACGGGGATGTTGTAAGCCGGTGACGTCGGATCGAACTGGTTGATGAACCACATCCGCTGCTGCGCGTACGAGAGCGGGATGCGTTCCGGCCGCGGCTGCGGAACGAGTGGGCTGTGGGAGCTCCGCGCCGACGTGTCCGACAACGCCGCGACGAGCTCACGCACCGTCAACGCATCGAACAGCACGCGCAACGGGACCTCGACGCCCAGTGCATCGCCCACGCGGGCGGCGACCCGCGTCGCGGACAACGAGTTGCCACCCAGGTCGAAGAAGCTCTCCACGACCGACACCCGATCGGCGCCGAGCACGTCGGCGAAGACCTCGGCCACCGCCCGCTCCGCATCGGACGCGGGTTCCACGTACTCGCCGGCGACCACCTCCGGCGCGGGCAGCGCACGACGGTCGAGCTTTCCGGCGGCGTTCAGCGGAGCCTGCTCGAGCACGGTCCACACCGTGGGACGCATGTACTCCGGCAGCCTCTGCGCTGCGACTGCCGTCACGGCGGTCAGATCGATGGCATCACCGACGAGATAGCCGACGAGCCGCTCGTCTCCGCCGGGCGTGGTCGACACCGTCGCCGCCGCATGCACCACACCGGGTGCCGCGGCGAGGACCGCCTCGATCTCGCCGAGTTCGATGCGCTGGCCACGCAACTTCACCTGGAAATCGGTGCGCCCCAGATACTCCAGCGCACCGTCGGTCGTGACACGCGGCCCGCCCGCTCCGCTCCCGGCAGCGGCCCCATTGACCCGCACCAGGTCGCCGGTCCGGTAGATGCGCGTGCCTGCCGGCCCGAACGGGTCGGCGACGAAGCGATCGGCGGTGAGGTCGGCCCGCGCCGCATATCCCCGCGCCAACTGGACGCCGGACAGGTAGAGCTCGCCGGGCACCCCGGCGGGCACCGGATGCAGGCGCGCGTCGAGAACCCGAATCCCGGTGTTCCACACCGGACGTCCGATGGGTACCGCCGTGTCACCGGAACGCACCTCGTGGAACGTGACATCCACGGCGGCCTCGGTCGGTCCGTACAGGTTGTGCAATCGGGCGTTCGGCAACGCATCGAGTGCCGCCGCCGCCACCGAAGGGCCGAGTGCCTCGCCCGAGGTGAACACCTGACGCAGGGACGTCAGGTCGGCGAGGACATCGACACCGACGACGTCGATGAACGTCGAGAGCATGGTCGGGACGAAATGGACGGTGGTGGCCCGCGTATCGCGCAGCAGGGCGGCGAGGTAGGTCGGATCGCGGTGGCCGTCGGATTGTGCGATCGCCAGTCGGGCACCGACCATCAACGGCCAGAACAATTCCCACAACGAGACATCGAAGGTGACCGGCGTTTTCTGCACCACGACGTCGGTGAGGTCCAGCGGATACGACGACTGCATCCACGCCAACCGGTTCGCGATGGCGGCGTGGGACACCGTGACGCCCTTCGGCCGCCCCGTCGACCCGGAGGTGAACAGGGTGTACGCGGAGTGCGCGCTGCGCAGCGGCATCACCCGGTCGGCGTCGGACACCGGTTCGGCCGAGACCGCGATCGGCCGGGCCGCATCCACCGTCACCATCGTCACATCCGGGCCGGTCACATCCGGGCCGGTCGCGTCCGACCCGATCAGCGCGGTGGGCACCGTCGAGCCGATCAGGACCACCGCGGCGCCCGCGGTGGACAGCATGTACGCGGCGCGTTCGGCGGGCGCGTCCGGGTCGACGGGGACGAAGTGGCCGCCGGCCGCCGTGACCGCATGGATCGCGACCAGCAACTCCACCGACCGCGGAATGCACACCCCCACCGCGACATCGGGGCCGACGCCGTCCGCGATGAGTTCACGCGCCAGCGTCCAGACGCGTGCGCCGAACTCGCGGTAGGTCACCGATCGGTCGCCGAACTCCAGCGCGATCGCGTCCGGCGATGCCAAGACACTGGCCGCGACGTCATCGACGACAGTCGAGTCGTCGAGCGTGACGACGTCGCCCTGCGCGCACGCGACGTCCACGTCGCCGGTCGGGCACACGTCTCCGACGGCGATACCCGACGCGGCGAGCAGTTCGGCGATCAGCAGGGTGAAGGTGGCGCCCAACCCGACGATCCGATCGTCATCGAAGAGGTCGGTGGCATAGGTGATGGCGCCCGCCCACGAACGCCCGGCCGCCGGGAAGGCACCGAGATCGACACCGAGGTCCACCCGGGCGATCGGCTCACCACCGTCGTCAACCGGTTCCACACCGAGACCGTCGATCTCGACGGCCCGCGGTGCCGTGCCGGCAAGGTTCAGCCAGACCTGCGTCAATGGGGCGAACGACTCCGAGCGGACCGGCTGCAACCGCTCCACGAGATACTCGAACGGCACGTCCGCATGCCCGAACGCGTCGAGATCGATGTCGCGCACCTGCGCCACGAGGTCGTCGAAACTGCTCGCACCGTCGATCCGGGTCCGCAGCACCAGCGTGTTCACGAACATGCCGACCAGCGGATCGAGTTCCGGCCGACCACGACCCGCCACCGGCGTGCCGATCGCGATGTCCTCGGTCGCGGACAATCGGGCCAGCAGCACCGCCAGCGCGGCGTGCATCACCATGAACGGTGTGACGCCGCGTGCTGCGGCATAGTCGGAGATCTCGTCGACGACGTCGGCGGGAACCGCGAAGTCGTGGCGGGCACCGCGCATCGACGCGACCGGCGGCCGAGGACGATCGGACGGCAACACGAGGACGTCCGGGAGGCCGGCCAACTGGTCATCCCAGTACGAGAGCTGCTCACCGAGAACCGAATGCGGGTCATCGGCCGACCCGAGGACGCGATGCTGCCAGAGGGTCACGTCGGCGTATTGGACGTCCAGCGAATCGAACCCGGGTTCCGCACCGCGACTGCGCGCCGCGTAGGCCACGGCGACGTCCGAGATCAGCGGACCGATCGACTCGCCGTCACCGGAGATGTGGTGCATGACGACGACGAGGACGTGACGATCCGCCTCCTCGGCCAACAACCGGATGCGCAGAGGTGGGCGAACCGTGACGTCGAAGCCGGTGTCGACTGCCTCGGCGATCTCGCCGAGGCCGTCGACGACCGCCCAATCCAGTTCGGCCCGTGCGGAGTCGGCATCGACGATCACCTGTCGGGGGATCCCGTCTGCGGCGGGGTACATGGTCCGCAGGATCTCGTGGCGGTCGACCACATCGCCGACCGCCGCACGCAGTGCGGGGACATCGAGGGCACCGGTCAACCGGACAGCGACGCGGATGTTGTACGCCGACGACGCCGTGTCGAACCGGTTGATGAACCACATCCGCTGCTGCGCGAACGACAAGGGGATCACGGCGGGCCGCGGTCCGGCGACCAGTGCTTCCAGCTCGGTGTCGCCGGGTCTGGTTCGTCGCGCGAGGTCGCGGACAGCCGGCGCCTCGAACAGGTCACGGACACCGACATCGGTGTGCAGGGCACCCGCGACCCGGGCGGCCACCCGGGTCGCCGAGAGCGAGTTGCCGCCGAGGTCGAAGAAGCTGTCGGTCACCGAGATCCGGTCGACACCGAGAACGTCGGCGAAGATCTCGGCGATGGTCGCCTCGACCGCGCCGTCGGGTGCCACGAAGTCACCACCGGCGAACTCCGGTGCGGGCAGCGCCCGTCGGTCGAGTTTGCCGGCATTGTTGAGCGGGACGTCGTCGAGCGGCATCCACACGGTCGGGCGCATGTACTCCGGCAGCGACTCGGCGACCGTGTCGCGCACCGCATCCAGATCGAGCCGATCGCCGGGTCCCGCGGCCAGGTAGGCGACGAGGTGCTCTCCCCCGTCCGCGGACGTGGCGACGGTCGCCGCGGCGTGGATGACGGCGGGCGCCGAGGTCAGCACTGATTCGATCTCACCGAGCTCGATGCGCTGACCACGGAGTTTCACCTGGAAATCGGTGCGGCCAAGATACTCCACGGCACCCGACTGTCCCCACCGGACCAGATCCCCGGTGCGATAGAGCCGGGAACCGTCGCCGCGGAACGGATCCGCGACAAAGCGTTCCGCGGTGAGATCAGGGCGTGCCGCGTAACCGCGGGCGATCTGCACACCGCCGAGGTAGAGCTCACCCGCCACCCCCGGCGGAACCGGGCGCAGCCGGTCGTCGAGCACCCGGACGTCGGTGTTCCACACCGGCCCACCGATCGGTACCACGGTGGTGCGGTCATCGACGGCCTCGACGGTGTGCGCGGTCACCTCGACCGCGGCCTCGGTGGGACCGTACAGGTTGTGCAGCGCGACCTGCGGGAGGCGGACGCGGGCGGCCCGGGCGACCGCCGGTGGCAATGCCTCGCCGGCGATGTAGACGTGACGCAGCCGGGTCATCGCGGCGAGTTGGTCGTCGGCGACGACGTCGAGGAACGCGGCGAGCATCGACGGGACGAAGTCGACGGCGACGATCCCGAGCCGGGCGATGAGGTCGGCGAGATACGCCGGTTCGGCATGACCACCGGGCCGGGCCACCGCCACGCGCGCGCCGATCATGAACGGCGCGAACAGCTCCGGCACGGACACGTCGAAGGTGTAGGGCGTCTTGAGGATGGTGGTGGCGGTCTCGTCGATCCCGTCGAAGCTCGCCAGGCCCCATCGGAGCCGGTTGACCACGGACAGGTGCGAGACGGTGACACCCTTGGGCCGTCCGGTCGAGCCGGAGGTGAAGATCGTGTAGGCGGCGTGTTCCGGGCGCAACGGGGCGCGACGGTCCCCGTCGGTGACGGCTGCCGACGATTCGGCCGGGGCGCCTGCGGTCGTGTCGACGGGCGCAGTCGCGTCGACGAGCTCGGTGGGCAGCCCGGCCGCGGCGACCGCATCGGGCACCGACCCGGCGCCGACCAGGATCCGTGCCACCGAGGCGGTGTCGATCATGTAGCGCAGGCGATCGGGGGGCACATCCGTCTCGATGGGCACGTATTGCCCGCCGGCGACGACGACCGCGTGCACCGCGACGATCATCTCGATCGAGCGTGGGATGCACACGCCGACCGCCGTATCGGGCCCGACCCCGGACGCGATCAGCGATCGGGCGAGGCGATTCACGTGTGTGTCGAGGTCGGCATAGCTGATCGCGCGGTCGCCGTCGACGACGGCAACGGCGTCGGGGGTGCGTGCCGCCTGCTCGGCCAGTGCGCCACCGACGAACTCGGCGGGCACCTGCGCCGCGACACCCACGCCGAGGCGATCGACGAGGTCCCGGGCGGCCGGGCCGAGCAGATCGATGTCGCCGACGTCACCCGGATCGTCGGCGCCGAGCGCGGTCAGGATCTGTCGGTACGCATTGCCGAGGTGCTCGATCTGGCTCTGGGAGAACGCGTCCGGAAGGTATTTCAGCTGTAGCGAGATCCCCGTCGTCTCGGCCGACGCGCCGCGCACCGGCGCCGCCACCAGGTTCAGCGGATAGTGCGTCGCATCGCCCGTACGGACCTCGGTGATCTGCAGACCGTCGGTGTGACCGGCCTCGGCGATCGCGTCGGTGTCCACCGGGTAGGACTCGTACACCGTCAGTGTGTCGAACAACGTGTGATGCCCGGTGGTTGCGGCGATCTCGGCGAGACCCACGTGCTGGTGGTCGAGGAGTCCGGTCTTCGCGTCCTGCAGAGCACGGATCGCGTCGTCGACCCGTTGGGCGGGATCGACGGTCACCGCGACCGGCACCGTGTTGATGAACAGGCCGACCATCTGCTCGACGCCGTCGATGTCGGCGGGACGGCCGGACACCGTTTCGCCGAAGGCGACCGTCGCCTGGCCCGTCAACCGGGACAACAGGACCGCCCACCCGAACTGCAGCAGCGTCGACGTGGTGACACCGAGGCGTCGCGCGGTGCGCCCGAGGTCGGCACCCAGGTCGGCGCCGGCGGAGATGATGTGCGCGCGCGGTCGTGCGTCGTCGGTGGCGATCCGCCCCGGTGCGACGAGGGTGGGGCCGTCGAGGCCGGCGAGCGCCCGCGACCAGGCTGCGCGCCCGGCGTCGGTGTCACGCTCGTCCAGCCAGGTCAGGAACGTCGCGAAATCGCCGCTCTCCGTATCGGTCACGGGTGTCGCGGTCACGGGAGTGCCGCCGAAGTAGGTGGCGAAGAGGTCACCGAGGACCAACGGGCCCGACCAGCCGTCGACGAGCAGGTGGTGGTTGGTGACGACGAGCGATGCCCGCGAATCGGGCAGCAGCACCAGCGCGAACCGGATCAACGCGGGGTCATCGAGCACGAAGGGGCGGCGCAGCTGGTCGGCCGCGACGGCGTCGAGGCGCTCCCCCGGGTTCTCCTCGGATGTCCGCAGGTCGATCGTCGTCCATTCCGGATCGACGCGCTGCGGGACGACGGCGACGACCGTGCCCTCGATCGTCCGCACATAGCCCGACCGCAAGACCCGATGGTGATCGAGCAGTGTCGCCGCGGCGGCCCGCATCCGGTCGACGTCGACCTCGCCGGCGAGGTCGATGACCGCCTGGGTGACGTAGACGTCGACCTCGGCGTCGGCGGTGCCGGAGTCGACCGGCGTCGCGCCGAGCTCGGCCTGGAAGTACAGGCCCTGCTGGAGCGGAGTGAGCGGCCAGATCTCGGCGTCCGGGTGACGGCGGCGGAGGTCGTCGATCTCGGGCTGGGTGAGGCGTGGCCCGATCAGATCGGATGGAGACGGGCCGGGATCGGCGGTCTCGATGGCGCCGACGATGGCGGACAGCTCGGCGCTCCAGGAGTTCGCGATGTCGGTGACCTGGGCCTCGGTGAGTGACCCATCGCGGTGGGCGAAAGTGGCGCGCAATTCCCGGACACCATCGGCGACAACGGTGTTGACGTCCACCGAGAGTGTGGTCGAAGTGGACAGGGTGCCGCTGACGGTCGAGGGGAGCACCACGTCGTCGCCGGAGGGGAGGAACGCGGTGTCGCCTCGTCCGTCGGCTTCCGGGGTGCCGCCGGCGACATTGCCGAAGTAGTTGAAGCCGATCGCGGGCAGCGGACGGCGGGTCAGTTCGACGAGGTCGACGAGTTCGGCGGTGTCGAGCAGACGCGGTGCGAGGTAACGGAGGACGCCGAACCCGAGTCCGTTGTCGGTTCGGCCGCGGAGCTCTTCCTTGACCTCCTTGACAGTCCGGACGACGTCATGGTCGCGACCCACCGGTATGCGGACCGGCGAGATCGTGGTGAACCAGCCGACCGTGCGGGACAGGTCGGCTGCGCGCGGATCCGCACCGCGCGCGGCGATCTCGGACTCGCGTCCATGCCCTTCCACCTGGATGACGACCGCGTCGTCGGCGTTCGCCGGGTCGATGGCGCCGGCTCCGTGAACAGCCCGGGCGAGCGCGGCGATCAATGCGTCCTGGGTGCCCGCCGCGAAGGCGTCGGGCACGGTGGTCAGCAGTGCCCGGGTGACGTCGGCGGCGACCGTCACCGTGACGGTGTGCGGCGAGCGGTCGTCATCGGTGTCCCGGGTCGGCTCGGTGACCGGGAGGGCCGCGGCGGGCAGGCGGTGCAGCCAGTACGGCAACTCGGCCAGGCGGTCACCGACCTGCTCGGCGAGCAACTGCGACCACCGTCGAACCGAGGTGCCCTCGGGCGTCGGGGCCGGGGCGAGACCGGATCGGAGCTGGGACCACATGGTCGCGAGGTCGGTGACGATGGTCGACCAGGACACCGCATCGACCGCTAGGTGGTGCACGACGATCAGCAGGCGGGCGTCGTCACCGACGGCAGCCGTGTCGTCGATCCCCCCGGCGCCGGTTGTCAGCACCACGGCACGCAGGATGTCGCCGTGCGCGGGATCGAGCTCGGCAAGTGTTGCGGCGTGCACGCGGCCGACCGCCTCGGCGAACCCGCCGGTGCCCGGTTCCACGGACACCGGCGCGGACCGCAGGACGTTCTCGACGTCGACGGTGTCGCACGTGTGGAGCGTCCAGCCGTCGCCGGTCTGCGCAAGCCGCGCCGACAGCATCGGGTGCGCGGCGATCAAGGCATCGAGCATGACGGTCAGATCGGCGCGGGTCGCGTCGGCGGGCAACCGCAGGATCGTCGACTGTGAGAAGTCGGCGAAGTCCGACGGGGTGTCGGCGTGCGCGATCATCCAGTCGACGATCGGCATGATCTCGGTGTCGCCCGACGGACCGTCGGCGGGCTCCGCGAGCGGCTCGAGGGCGACGGCCGCGGTACCTGCCGCCCGGGCGATCTCGCGAATCGTCTTGTGCTCGAAGATGTCGCGGGGAGTCAGGACCAGCCCCACGGCCTTCGCCGTAGACACGAGCTGGATGGACATGATGCTGTCACCGCCGAGGGTGAAGAACGAATCGGTGGCGCCGACCCGGTCCACGCCGAGGAGCCCGGCCACGATGCCCGCGAGGGCTCGTTCCGCATCCGTTGCGGGCGGGACGAATTCGGCGGTCACGCCGAAGTCGGGCGCGGGTAGGGCACCGCGATCGAGCTTGCCCGCCGGGGTCAGCGGCAGCGCGTCGAGCACGATGAGTTGCGCCGGGGTCATGTGCGCGGCGAGCCGCCTGGCGGCCTCGCGTGTCACGACGTCGATGTTCGGGGTGGTCTTGTCGTCTCCGACGAGATAGCCGACGAGTCGAGTGCGTCCGGTGGCGTCCGATGCACCGACGGTCACCGCGTGCGCCACTCCCGGTGCCGCCGCGAGCACCGCATCGATCTCACCGAGTTCGACGCGCTGGCCGTTGATCTTCACCTGATGGTCTGCACGGCCGGCGAATTCGATCTCACCGGACGGTGTGCGACGGACGAGGTCACCGGTGGCGTAGAGCCGCGAGCCGGGCAGGCCGAGCGGGTCGGCGACGAACCGGGTCGACGTCAGGCCTGCACGGTCGAGGTAACCGCGGGCAACCCCGGGGGCGGACAGATACAGTTCGCCGACGACGCCGTGCGGGACGGGGTTGAGACGGTCGTCGAGGATGTAGGCGGTGACGCCGCGGATGGGCCGCCCGATGGTCACCGGCCGGCCGGGGCGGGACCGTCCGGCGGTCGCCCACACGGTGGTCTCCGACGGTCCGTAGAAGTTGAACAGCGCGCGCCCGGGCGCCCATCTCTCGACGAGATCGGGCGGGCACGCCTCCCCCGCGGTGGCCAGATGCTTGAGGTCGGTCAGACCCGACGCATCCATGGTCTGCAGGACGGTCGGGGTGATGACCGCATCGGTGACCCGGTGGCGCGCGATGAGCTCGGTCAGTTCGGCGCCGCCATAGATCTCGGCCGGCGAGATCACCAGGGTGTGACCCGAGCCGATGGCCCAGACCATCTCGAAGAACGAGGCGTCGAAGCTCGGGGACGCGACGTGGAGCACGCGGGTCGCGGAGCCGTACGAGATCTCCCGATGGGCGCCCACCAGATCCGAGACACCCCGGTGGGTGACCGCGACCGCCTTGGGTCTGCCGGTGGAACCCGAGGTGTAGATCAGGTACGCGAGGCCGTCGAGACGGACCGGTGCGATCCGGTCGTCGTCGGTCACGGTGCCCGCCGACTGCGATCCGGCCTCCGCGATCATCTCCTCGTCGTCGAGCACCAACCAGCGCGGCTGCTCACGATCGCCGAGGAGATCGCGGTCGGCGATGGTCGTGATCCCCAGGACCGCACCGGAATCGGACAGCATGTGGTCGATGCGCTCGTCGGGATAGGTCGGGTCGATGGGCAGGTAGACGCCCCCGGCCTTGATCACCGCCCAGGTGGCGATGACCGACTCCACCGACCGCGCGATGCCGACCGCGACGACGACCTCCGGCCCGATGCCGCGGCGGATCAGACTGCGGGCGAGGCGATTGGTGCGGGCCTCGAACTCGCCGTGATCGATCGTCTGGTCGTCGGTGACGACTGCCGCGTGATCGGGGTCGAGGGTGCGGTCGACGAGGATCTCCGGGAGCGTCTTCCCGCCGCCGAAGGTCTCGTTCGCCCGGGCCGCCGCCGCGAGTTCGGCACGGACGGCGTCCATCTCGCGCCGCTGGGCGTCGTCGAGCAGATCGATGTCGCCGACGACGGCGGTGCGATCGGCGGTGATCGCGGCGAGTACGCGCAGCCAGGTGTCGGCGAATCCGCGGACGGTCGGCTCGTCGAACAGTGCTCGTGCATAGAGGAAGTCGGCGGACAGGTCGGGAATCCCGCCGTCTCCCGGGCACTCGAGCACGCCGACCGTCAGGTCGAACTTGGCGTCCCGCTCCGCGATGTCGAGCGCCTCGACGTCCAGTCCGGCGCCGGCGAACGCGTCCCGGCCGGCCACATCGTCGGTCGCGTAGGTGAACGCGATCTGGGTGAGCGGGGCGTGCGCCGACGACCGTTCGGGTGCCAGCGCGTCCACGAGTTGTTCGAAGGCGACGTCGGCGTGGGCGAAGGCGTCGAGGTCGACAGCGCGGATCTCGGCGAGGAAGTCGCCGACCGAGTCGGCCGGGTCGACGGCGGTGCGCAGGACCAGGGTGTTGACGAACATCCCGATGAGATCGTCGAGTACCGCCTGGCCGCGGCCGGCGACCGGTGCGCCGATGACCACGTCGCGCGTCGCGGCGAGCCGGGAGACGGTGAGCGCAAGTGCGGCGTGGCACACCATGAACGGCGTCAGACCGGTTTCCGTGGCGGTGCGGTGCACGGCCGCGGCGAGCTCGGTCGGCACGTCGATGCCGACACGCTCGCCCTCGGGGTCGAGTACCGCGGGCCGCGGACGGTCCATCGGCAGATCGGTGACCGCCGGGATGTCGTCGAGCACGGACAGCCAGTGCGTGAGCTGTCGGCCGATCGGCGAGGCCACGTCGTCGGTCCGGCCGAGCGTCTGGTGTTGCCAGAGCGCGACATCCGCGTACTGGACGGTCGGCGGCTCGACGGCCGACCCGCCACCGGTGCGCGTGAGGTAGGTGCGGACCAACTCGGCTGCGAGCACCCTGGCCGACTCACCGTCGAAGGCGATGTGGTGGCACACCACGATGACGTCGGTGGTGTCGGAATCCGCCGCGTGCCAGATCCGTCCACGAATGGGGAGATCGGTCACGACGTCGAATCCGCGCGCGGTGACGGCCGGCAGGTCGCCCGGCTCACCGGCGATCGACCAGTCGAGACGCTCGGCGGCGTCGGCGGCGCCGATGATGCGTTGGGCGGGTCGCCCGTCCACGGTCGGGTAGACGGTGCGCAGGACCTCGTGTCGGCCGACGACGTCGATGAGGGCGCCATGGAGGGCATCCATGTCGACGTCGCCGCGCAGGCGGAGGCCGAGGGGGATGTTGTACGCCGAGGACGCGGTGTCGAACTGGTTGATGAACCACATCCGCTGCTGCGCGAACGACAGCGGGATGACCTCGGGTCGGGTCTGCGCGACGATCGGGGCCGTCGCTCCGGTACCCGGCCGGACCCGCTCGGCGAGTGAGCGCACCGTGGGCGCATCGAACAGGTCACGCACCGACACGTCGGTGTCGAATGCACGGCCGACACGCGCGGCCACCCGGGTCGCGGACAGCGAGTTGCCACCGAGGTCGAAGAAGCTCTCGGTCGACGAGGCACGCTCGATGCCGAGGACGTCGGCGAACACACCCGCGATGGTCACCTCGATGTCGGTGGTCGGCGCGATGTACTCGCCGCCGCCGAACTCCGGTGCGGGCAGGGCACGTCGGTTGAGTTTGCCTGCGCCGGTGAGCTCGACGCGCTCCAGCGGTATCCAGACCGTCGGCCGCATATACTGCGGCAGCAGGCGGGCCACCCGCGCCTTGGCGGCGTCGAGGTCGACCGCCCGGGCCCCGGGACGGCCGGCCAGGTAGGCGACCAGATGCTCCGACCCGTCGGCGGTGGTCGCCACGGTGACTGCGGCATGGACCACTCCGGGTGCGGCCGCGAGCACCGCCTCGATCTCGCCGAGTTCGAGGCGCTGGCCCCGAAGCTTGATCTGGAAGTCGGTGCGGCCCAGGTAGTCCAGGTCCCCGTGCGGGGTGTGCCGTACGAGGTCGCCGGTGCGGTACAGACGAGCGCCGGGGTCGCCGAACGGATCCGCGACGAACCGGTCGGCGGTGAGGTCCGGGCGCGCGGCGTACCCGCGGGCGAGTTGCACGCCGCCGAGGTAGAGCTCGCCGGGTACGCCGGCGGGCACCGGGTGCAGCCGCGCATCGAGGACGTGGGCGGTGGTGTTCCAGACCGGACGACCGATCGGCACCTCGGTGTCACCGTGGCGCACCTCGTGGAAGGTCACGTCGACTGCCGCCTCGGTCGGCCCGTAAAGGTTGTGCAGCCGCGAGTTCGGCAGCGCATCCACCGCGGCCGCGGCGACGGACGGCGCGAGCGCCTCTCCCGAGGTGAACAGCTGTCGGATCGAGGTCAGCGCCGAGAGCCCCTCGGTGCCGAGGACATCGAGGAACGTCGACAGCATCGACGGCACGAAGTGCGTCGTGGTGACCCGCTGCTCGCGGATCAGCTGCGCGAGGTAGGCGGGATCGCGGTGACCGCCCGGACGGGCGATGACCAACCGTGCACCGACCATCAACGGCCAGAACAACTCCCACACCGACACGTCGAAGGTCACCGGCGTCTTCTGCACCACCACGTCCGCCGCACGCAGCCGATAGGAGTCCTGCATCCAGGCCAGCCGGTTGGCGATGGCCGCATGCGAGACGACCACACCCTTGGGATGTCCGGTCGACCCGGACGTGAACAGCGTGTACGCCGCGTGGTCGGCGAACAGCGGCGCGCTGCGATCGGCGTCGGTGACCGGCGAGGTGTCCCCCGTGACCGGCGACCCGAGATCGGCGACCACCACCGCACGGTTCGCCGCGGCGAGCACGCCGGGTACGGTACCCGGGCCGACGATCACCACGGCCGCGCGGGCGGTGTCGAGCATGTGGTCGATGCGTTCCGCCGGGGCGTCCGGGTCGACCGGTACGTAGTGTCCGCCCGCGGTCACCACCGCGTGGATGGCGACCAGCATCTCCGCCGACCTCTCGACGGCGACGCCGACGGCGACGTCGGGGCCCACGCCCGAGCTGATGAGCTCGCGCGCAAGGCTGTTCACCCGTGCGCCGAAGTCGGCATAGGTGAGGGTGCGGTCCCCGTCGACGAGCGCCGGTGTGCTGCCGTGGGCGCGGATCGCGGCCGCGATCGCATCCGGCAGTACCGCGGCGTCGGTGTCGACCTCGAGACCCTGCGCCCACGCGCGCAACCGGCCGCGCCCGGCGGCATCGACGAGTGGCACGTCGCCGATCGCCTGGGTCGGGTCGTCGACGGCGGCCCGCAGCACCGCGACGTACCAGTCGGCGATGCGGGCCGCGCTGTCGTCGTCGAACAGGTCGGTCGCGTAGACGATCGAACCGTCGAGGGCGGTGAGCCGGCCGTCGTCGGTCCGGGTCGCGGCCAGACCGACGGTCAGGTCGAAGCGTGCGGCCGGCTCCCCGGGGTCGGCCGGAGCGATGTTCAGGTCCGGCAGGTCGATTCCCGATTCCGCATGCTGTTCCAGCGTGAACATCACCTGGGCGAGCGGGGCGAACGCCTCCGATCTGGTGGGGGCGAGACGTTCGACGAGATGCTCGAAGGGGACGTCGGCGTGGGCGAAGGCATCGAGATCGGTTCCCCGGGTGGCGGACACCAGTTCGTCGAATGTCATGCCGGGGTCGATCGCGCTGCGCAGCACGAGCGTGTTGACGAACATGCCGATCACGTCGTCGAGCGCGGCTTGTCCGCGGCCCGCGACGGGTGTCGCGATGGCGACGTCGGTGGTCGCGCCGATGCGGCCGAGCAGAGCGGCGAGGGCTGCGTGCAGCACCATGAACGGTGTCGCACCATGACGCCGGGCGAGTTCGTCGACGGCCTCGACCAGATCGGCGGGCACGTCGAACTCCGCGAGCCCACCCCGCAGCGACGCGAACGCGGGACGGGTTCGGTCCGTGGGGAGTTCGATGACGTCGGGCAGGTCGGCGAGTTGTGCGGTCCAGTAGGCGACCTGCTGTCCCGCCACCGAGCCCGGGTCGTCGGCGGAACCGAGCACCCGCTGCTGCCACAGCGCGAAGTCGGCGTACTGGACGGACAGTTCCGGCCAGTCCGGCTCGTCGCCCGCGACGCGCGCCGTATAGGCGGTGACGATGTCGCGCAACAGCGGGGCGAGCGACTCACCGTCGGCCGCGATGTGGTGGATGATCACCACGAGCAGGTGGACATCCTCCCCGGTCGGGACGAGTGCCGCACGGATCGGCAGGTCACTGGTGACGTCGAAGGGCTGCCGGGCGAGATCGAGCGCGGTGGTGGTGTCGGCGGGTCGACTCCACCAGGTCGTGTCGGTCACCACGCTCGTGGGGTCGAGGATCTGTTGTGTCGCATCACCGTTCGCATCGGCCGGGAAGACGGTGCGCAGGCTCTCGTGGCGGACGATGACGTCGGCGAGCGCGGCGCGCAGCGCGTGCGCGTCGAGGCGGCCGGTGAGCGTCAGCGCGAACGGGATGTTGTAGGCGGGCGACGACGGGTCGAACCGGTTGATGAACCACATCCGCTGCTGTGCGCTGGAGAGGGGGATGTGGTCGGGGCGTGTGGAGGCGGTCAGTACCTCCATCGCCGGACCGGCGACATCGGCGGCGCGCGCGGCGAGCGCGCGGACGGTCGGTGCGTCGAACAGGTCGCGCACCCCGACCCGGGTGCCCAGGACATCGCCGATGCGGGCGGCGACCCTGGTGGCCGAGAGCGAGTTGCCACCGAGGTCGAAGAAGCTGTCGGTGGCCGACACGGCGTCGAGGCCCAGGACGTCGCCGAACACGGTGGCGACGGCGCGCTCGGCGTCGGTGCCCGGTGCGACGTACTCCCCCGCCGCGAATTCGGGTTCGGGCAGCGCACGCCGGTCGATCTTGCCTGCCGTGTTCAGCGGCATCACGTCCAGCAGCGACCAGACCGTCGGACGCATGTACTCCGGCAGCGCCCGCGCGGCGGTCGCCTGCACGGCCTCGATGTCGATCGAATCGCCCGCGAGGTGGCCGATCAGATGGTGGTCGCCGCTGGGGCTCTCGCCGACGGTGGCCGCGGCTTGCACGACACCCGGAGCCGACGCGAGTACGGCCTCGATCTCGCCGAGTTCGATCCGCTGGCCGCGCAGTTTGATCTGGAAGTCGGTGCGACCCAGGTACTCCAGCGAGCCGTCGGAGGTGTGCCGCACCAGATCGCCGGTGCGATACAGGCGGGTACCCGGTTCGCCGAACGGATCGGCGACGAACCGGTCCGCGGTGAGGTCGGGTCGGGACGCGTAGCCACGCGCGAGCTGCACGCCGCCCAGATACAGTTCGCCGGCCACCCCGGGCGGGACCGGGCGCAGCCGGGAGTCGAGTACCCGCGTGATGGTGTTCCGGACGGGACGTCCGATCGGCACGACCGTGTCCCCCGGCAGGACCTCGTGGGCGGTGACGTCCACGGCCGCCTCCGTGGGCCCGTACAGATTGTGCAGCCGGGCATGCGGAAGTGCGTCGAGTGCGGCGGCCGCCACCGTCGGTGTGAGCGCCTCGCCGGAGGTGAACACCTGCCGCAGCGACGTCAGCTCGGCGAGGCCGGTGGCACCCAGCACGTCGACGAAGGCCGACAGCATCGACGGGACGAAGTGGACGGTGCCGGCCCGCGTGTCCCGCAGCAGGGTCGCCAGGTAGCGCGGGTCACGGTGGCCGTCCGGGCGGGCGATCACCAGCTCCGCACCGACGGTCAACGGCCAGAACAGTTCCCACACCGACACGTCGAAGGTGACCGGTGTCTTCTGCACGACGACATCGTCGGCGTCCAGTGGGTAGGACGCCTGCATCCACGCGAGACGGTTCACGATCGCCTCGTGCGTCACCGTGACGCCCTTGGGGCGACCGGTCGATCCGGAGGTGAACAGTGTGTAGGCGGGATGATCACCGCGAAGCGGCGCGATCCGGTCGGCATCGGTCACCGGTGCGACGATCGCGGCCGGGGCCTCGGTGTCGACGACCACGACGTCGGTGTGCGGCACGCCCGCGTCGGCCGCCGGGAACGACGTGAACGCGGCATCCGGCCCGGTGGAGCCCGAGACGAGCACGAGACGGGCGCCCGAGGTGTCCACGATGGACGCGACGCGGTCAGCCGGGGCCTCCGGGTCGATCGGTACATAGTGGCCGCCGGCCGCGACGACCGCGTGCAACCCGACGAGCAACTCCACCGATCGTGGGATACACACGCCCACGGCGACGTCCGGCCCCACACCGCGTGCGATCAGGTCGCGGGCGAGTGCCCATACCCGCGAGCCGAATTCGCCGTAGGTGACCGAGCTGTCGCACTCCCCGTCCCGGCCCCCGAACACCAGCGCGGTCGCGTCGGGCGTCGAACGGATCTGCGCGGCAACCCGATCAGCCAGGGTCGCGGGTTCGAGATCGACCCGGTCCCCGTGCGCCCATCCGGTCACGAGTGCACGATCGGCGTCGCCGATGGTGTCGACGTCGACGAGTCTGCGCCCGGGTGCCTCGACGAGCGCGGTCAGCACCGTCCGGACATGATCGGCCACGCGTACGACGTCGTCGTCGCCGAACACGCTCGGCAGATACTTGTAGGCCAGCCGCATGCCGTCCCCGTCGGGACCGGCGATGAGGTTCAGCGGGTAGTGCGTGGCATCGGCGACGTCGACGCCGGTGATGTCCAGGCCGGCCGCCCGGCTCCCCGAGGCGAGGGCGTCGGAGTCGACCGGATAGGACTCGTAGACGGTGAGGGTGTCGAACAGGACCGGATGTCCGGCGATCTCACCGATCTCGGCGAGTCCCAGATGCTGATGATCGAGCAGTCTCGTCTTCGCGTCCTGCAGGGCGGTGGCGACCTCGGCCAGGGTCGCATCGGGATCGCAGTCGACGATCACCGGGATGGTGTTGATGAACAGGCCGATGGCGGACTCCACGCCGTCGAGGTCGGCCGGTCGGCCCGCCACGGTCTCGCCGAAGGTCACGATCTGCTGACCGGTCAGCCGGGAGAGCGTGAGCGCCCAGGCGACCTGGATCGCGGTCGACGGCGTCACCCCGTGGTCGCGGGAGAATCGATGCAGTCCGGACACCAGCGCGTGGTCGAGGTCGACGCCGAGTTCGGCGGGTGTCGCCGCCACTGCGACCTGCCCGGGCGCGAGGAGTGTCGCTCCCTCCACCGGCGCCAACGCCTCCCGCCACGCCTCCAGTGCGGCGGAGCGATCGCGCCCGGCGAGCCAGGCGAGGAAGTCGTCGTACTCGGCCCGCGGCGCAGGCGGAGTGGGGATCGCCCCGTCGGCGAGGTAGGCGGCGAACAGATCGGCGATCACCAGCGGTCCGGACCAGCCGTCGAGCAGGATGTGGTGGTTGGTGATGATCAACCGGTGCTCACCCGACGGCATCGCGACCGCGACGAACCGGATGGGGCCGGGCCGGGTCAGGTCGAATCGGGCGAGGCGCTGCTCATCGGCCAGTTCACCGAGGCGAGTCCGTGCCGCCGCCGGGTCCAGGGCGCCGAGATCGACGCTCTGCCAATCGGGTTCTGTATGCGGTGGTACCACCGTGACCGGCGTGCCCGCCGACGTACGGACGTACGCCGACCGCAGGACGCGGTGCGCGCGGAACAGTTCGGCGGCGGCGCGTCGCATCCGCGCCTCGTCGATCCCGCCGGCGATCTCGATGACTGCCTGCACCGAGTACACGTCGATGTCACCAGGTCGGTCCGCGACCTCCGACTGGAACAGCAGCCCCTGCTGCAGGGGCGACAACGGCCACAGGTCGGCACCCGGGTACCGCGCGACCAGTTCGTCGATCTCGTCCTGGACGAGACCCGTTGCCGTGACGTCGGATTCGGACGGTCCGGGATCACCGACCGCGTCGAGATGGGCGACGATGGCGGCGAGCCCGTCCTGCCATCGCTGCCCGATCGCGGTGACCTCGTCGTCGTCGAGGACGGCCGCGGGGAAGCTGAGGTCCGCGCGCAGCGTCCGGCCGTCGACACCGGAGACGGTCGAGACGTTGACCGCCAGGGAGGCGAGGGCGACCATCGCGCCGGACACCGACGGCGGCAATACCGGCGCATCGGACGACGGCAGGAAGTCCGCGTCGTCGTTCGATGTCCCACCGGACACGTTGCCGAAGTAGTTGAAGGTGATCGAGGGCAGCGGCAGTCGCGCGAGGGGTGAGCCGTCGCGCAGGTGGCGCAGCGACCCGAAGCCGACTCCACGATCGGGCATCGCGGCCCGGGAGTCCTTGACGGCCTTGACCATCGACGAGATGCCGACCGGTTGCCCGGCATCGGCCGGGACGTCGATGGACAGCGGGGCGATGCTGGTGAACCACCCGACCGACCGGGACAGATCGGCCCCGGGCGCGACCGATTCCTCACGCCCGTGGCCCTCCAGCAGGATGGCCACACGACGGCCGGCGGCCGGGTCCGCGACGGCCCGGGCGAGCGCCGCCAGCAACGGCGTGTCCGTACCGGTCCGGTAGGCGTCCGGCACCCGGGTCAGCAGCGACTCCGAGAGCCCGGTGGGCAACGTCCACGAGATCGTGCGCACCGTGGACTGACGATCGCGGGTCCGATCGAACGGACGGCCCACCTGGTCGATCGCGGCCGGCCGCAGATGATCTGCCCACATGTCGAGTTCGTCGTCCCGGTCGGCGAGGTCGGCGAGCACCCCGGCCCAGCGTCGCATCGACGTCCCGGTCGGCTGCAGCGAGATCGCCTGTCCCGCCGAGTGTTGCGCCCATGCGGTGACGAGATCGGTGATGATCGTCGACCAGGAGACCGCGTCCACGGCGAGGTGGTGGATGGCGAGCACGAGCCGGCCGCCGCCGTCGCGGCTGCGCACCCCGACGGCCGCCACGACGGAGCCGGTCGCCGGATCGAGTCGACTCAGCGCCTGCGCGTGCCCGTCACGGATCGCGTCGGTGAAGACACCGGAGTCGATCGGGGTGTCGACGTCGTGGATGCGCACCGCGGCCGACAGACGCTCGCCGTCATCGACCTCGTCGCCCGCGGTCAGCTCCCAGCCGCTGTCCGTGGCGACGAGTCGCGCGCTGAGCATCGGGTGATGCGCGACCACCGCGGCGAGCACCGTACGCAGGTCCGTCTCGGAGATGCCGGCGGGCAGGGCGAGCACGCTGCTCTGGGAGAAGTCGGCGAAGTCCGAGGGGTCCTCGGCGTGCTCGAGCATCCAGTGCACGGACGGGGTGAGCTCGACCCGACCTGCTCCGCCACCGCGATATTCGTCCAGGCGCTCAACGGCGTCGGTGCGTGCCGCGATGGCGAGGGCGCGGACGGTGCGTCGCTCGAAGATGTCCCGGGGGCTCAAGGCGTAGCCCGCGGCGCGCAACGCGGAGGCGACCCGGATGGACATGATCGAGTCGCCGCCGAGTGCGAAGAACGATTCGGTGACCGAGATCCGCTCGACGCCGAGCACGCCTGCGAGGACATCGGCGATCACCCGTTCGTGGTCGTCGGCGGGCGCGTCGTAGTGGCCGTCCAGGGTGGAGAAATCGGGCTCCGGCAACGCGCGGCGGTCCAGTTTTCCGGTGCTGCCCAGCGGGAAGGTGTCGAGCACGGTCCACACGGTCGGCCGCATGTACTCCGGGAGAGCCTGCATGACTGCGGCTTTCGCACCCTCCGGGGAACCCGGTCCGACGAGGTAGGCGACGAGGTGCTCGGCCCCGGTGGACGAGCGCGCGACGGTGACCGCGGCGTGCACCACACCGGCGACACCGGTCAGCACGGCCTCGACCTCACCGAGCTCGATCCGCTGGCCGCGCAGCTTGACCTGGAAGTCGGTGCGGCCCAGGTATTCCAACTCACCCTGCGGGTTGTGTCGCACCAGGTCGCCGGTGCGGTAGAGCCGGTCGCCGGGTGCACCGAACGGGTCTGCGACGAAGCGTTCGGCGGTGAGTTCGGCGCGGCCCGCATATCCGCGGGCGATCTGCACACCACCCAGATACAGTTCGCCCGGCACGCCGACGGGGACCGGCCGCAGACGGTCGTCGAGGACCCAGGTCGCGGTGTTCCACGTCGGGTGGCCGATGGGTACGACGTCCCCCACCGTGGTCAGATCCTGGTGGGCCACCTCGACGGCGGCTTCGGTGGGACCGAACAGGTCGTGCAGACCCGCCCACGGCAGAGCGGCGCGCGTGGCCGCCGCGACCGACGGGGGCAGTGCCTCGCCGGACGCGAACACGTGGCGGATCGACGTCAGCCGGGCCAGGGTGGCGTCGTCGACGACGTCGAGGAACACCGCCAGCATCGACGGCACGAAGTGCACGGTGCTCACCCGCTCCGACTCGATGACCTCGGCGAGGTAGTCGGGATCGGTGTGTCCGCCCGGACGGGCGATGAGCAGGCGCGCGCCGGCGAAGAGCGGCGCGAAGAGTTCGGGCACCGAGACGTCGAAGGTGTACGGCGTCTTGAGGATCACCGTGTCCGATGCGTCGATCGGGAACGTGTCCAGGCCCCAGTGCAGGCGGTTGAGGACGGCGCGGTGGGACACCGTGACGCCCTTGGGGCGGCCGGTCGAACCCGACGTGAAGATCGTGTAGGCGGCATGGTCGGGACGGAGCGGCGCGATCCGGTCGGCGTCGGTCACGGGTGTGACGTCGGTGTCGACGGGCTCGGTGCTGTCGACGGTGACGATGGTGGCGCCGGCCTCGGCGGGTGCCGTCGGCGAGTCGTCGTGCCGGACGAGGACCAGTCCCACGCCCGCGGTGTCGAGCATGTGCCGCACCCGCTCGGTGGGTGCCTCGGTGTCGACGGGGACGTACTGACCGCCCGCCGCGACGATCGCATGGATCGCGATCACCATCTCGACGGATCGTGGCATGCTCACGCCGACGGCGACGTCCGGGCCGATGCCGCGCCCGATGAGGTCGCGTGCGAGGCCGCTCACCCGGGTCACGAGCTCCGCGTAATCCACGGTCCGACCCTCGAACACGAGTGCCGGGTCGGATGGTGCGCGGCGCGCCTGTTCGATGATCGCGGTGTCGAGAGTGGCCGCACGGACCGCGACGTCGGGGCCGACGGAGAGCCGACGCACGGCTGCGGCCTCGTCGTCGGTCAGCAGCGGGCTGTCGCCGACCGCGATGGTCGGGCGCCGGACGAGGTCACCGAGCAGTGCGACGAACCGGGCGGCGAGCCGCTCGACGGTCGGCGCGTCGAAGATGTCCGTCGCGTAGACGATCGATCCGCGCCATCCGTGGCCGGCGTCGGTGACGCCATCGGGGTCGCTGGCCCCATCGTGGTCGGTGGTGATGTCGATCGTCAGATCCACCTTGGCGAACGGCGATCCGGCATCGACGGGCCGCACCGACAGTCCCGGGATGTCGATCTGCGGCGCCGGGTTCTGATCGACGGTCAGCAGCACCTGGGACAGCGGCGCGAATGCTTCCGAACGGGTCGGATTCAGCTTCTCGACAAGATATTCGAAGGGGACGTCGGCGTGCGCGTACGCGTCGAGATCGGTTCGGCGGACCTCGTCGAGGAGATCGGAGAACGCGGTGGACGACTCGACCTCGGTCCGCAGCACGAGGGTGTTGACGAACATGCCGACGAGCCGGTCGAAGGCGGCGTCGCCGCGTCCGGCGATCGGGGTGCCGATCGCGATGTCGGACGTACCCGACAGTCGCGACAGCAGTACCGCGAGCGCGGCGTGCACCACCATGAACGGCGTGACACCGGCCGTTCCCGCAAGGGTCGTGACGGCGGCCACGACGTCGGCCGGGATGTCGAGACCGACCGATGCGCCGCGCATCGACGCGACAGCCGGTCGCGCCCGGTCGGCGGGGAGTTCGAGCACATCCGGGAGCGCGGCCAGTTGTTCCGTCCAGTAACGGGTTTGCGCGGCAAGCGCCGACCCGGGATCGTCGGCGTCACCGAGTACCGCACGCTGCCACAGGGCGTAGTCCGCGAACTGCACCGACAGTGGCGTCCAGTCGGGCGCCCGGCCGGCGGTCCGCGCGCGGTAGGCGGTCAGGACATCGGTGAGCAGCGGCGCCATCGACTCACCGTCGGCGGCGATGTGGTGGACCACGAGGGCCAGCACGTGCCGCTGCTCTGCTCCGGTGTCGGAGCCCAGCACCGCACGCACGGGCAGCTGCGCGGCGACGTCGAAACCCGTGGCGACCGCGTCGGTCACCGCGGAGGTGATGTCCGGCGCCGACCCGCGGACCTCGCGCCACGGCAGCATCGCGTCCACGTCGGCGATCGGGTGCACGCATTGGGCGGGCATTCCGTCGACGTCGTCGAAAGTGCTGCGCAACACCTCGTGCCGGCCGACCACGTCCACGAGTGCTGCGCGGAGCGCGCCCACGTCGAGGTCGCCGCCGAGCTCGAGCACCAACGGGATGTTGTAGGCGGGCGACGCGGGGTCGAAACGATTGATGAACCAGATGCGCTGCTGCGAGTAGGACAGTGGCTGCAGGTCCGGACGGGCGATCGATCCGGGCACGACCGACATCCGCGAACCCCGCGTCGCCGATGCGGCCACGGTCAGGCCGGCGAGCTCACGAACCGTCGGATTGTCGAACACGTCGCGGACCGCGACATCGGTGCGCAAGCGCGACGAGATGCGCGCGGCCAGACGCGTCGCCGACAGCGAGTTGCCGCCGAGGTCGAAGAACGATTCGGTGACGCCGACGCGGTCGCGGCCGAGGAGATCGGCGACGATCTCCGCGATGGCCGACTCGTCCGGCGTCGCGGCGACGACCATGCCGTCCGCCGATCCCCACGCCGGTTCCGGCAGCGCGCGGCGGTCGAGCTTGCCGCTCGCGGTGAGCGGGAGCGCATCGAGCACGATGACGGCCGACGGCACCATGTACCGGGCCAGCCGTCCGCCCACCGCGGCCGTGAGTGTGTCCGGATCGACAGGGATAGCGGAGTCCGGTTCGGCGACAACGTAGCTCACGAGGCGGGCGGCGCCACCCGGTGCATCGAGACCCAGTGTCACCGCGGTGGCGACGCCCGGTTGCGCGGCCAGCGCGGCGTCGATCTCGCCGAGTTCGACACGCTGGCCGTTGATCTTGACCTGGAAGTCGGCGCGGCCGGCGAACTCGAGGCGATGCGTCCGCGTCGGGCCGTCCGGTGTCCAGCGGACGAGATCGCCGGTGCGGTACATCCGGTTGCCCGGCGCGCCATACGGATCGGCCACGAACGATGCCGCCGACAACCCGGTCCGGTTCAGATAGCCGAGGGCGAGGGCATCGCCCGCCAGGTAGAGCTCGCCGACGGCGCCGACGGGCACCGGATGCAGGCGCTCGTCGAGCACCGCGACCGAGAACCCGGCGATCGGACGGCCGATGCTGATCGGCTCGTCGGGTCGCACGGTGGCCGACGTCGCCCACACCGTCGTCTCCGACGGTCCGTAGAGGTTGACCATCTCCCGGCCGGGAGCCCACGCCGCGACGACTGCGGGCGGGCACGCCTCGCCGGCCGTGGTGAGGTGCCGGAGTGTGGTCACACCGGCGGGGTCCATCGTCGCGAGCACCGCAGGCGTGATGACGGCGTCCGTGACGGCGCCCCGCACGATGACGTCGACGAGCGCCGGTCCGCCGAACACATCGGAGGGCGAGATGACCAGGGTGGCACCGTGTCCGATGGCCCAGACCATCTCGAAGAAGGCGGCGTCGAAGCTCGGGGACGCCACGTGCAACACCCGGGTGTCGGGCTCGGTGCCCGAGATGGCCCGCTGTGCGTGCAGCAGGTCGGCGACACCGCGGTGGGACACCGCCACCGCCTTGGGCCGCCCGGTGGAGCCCGACGTGTAGATCAGGTACGCGATGTCGTCGAGGCGCGGGGCGCGGGTGCGCTCGTCATCGGTGACCGCGCTGCCCGACAGGCCGTCGAGACGCGTACGGGTGGACGGGCTGTCGACGGAGATCCAGGTGATGTCGTCGCCGCCGAGGCCGACGACGTCGGCATCGGTGGTCAGTGCGACGCAGACACCGGAGTCGGTGAGCATGTGCGCGACACGATCCGGCGGGAGGGTGGGGTCGATCGGCAGGTAGGCGGCGCCCGTGACGAGCACCGACCACACCGCGACGACGGACTCGACCGACCGGCCGATCGCGACCGCCACCACGTCGCCCGGCCCGACACCCTCGTCGATGAGCAGGCGCCCGAGTCTGCCTGTGCGGTCGCCGAACTCGTCGTGGGTGATCGACCGGTCGCCGAGGATCAGTGCGGGTCGGTCGCCGGTCACGTCGCGGGCCGCGAGGATCTCGGTGATCGTCTGCGGCCCGACCGCGGTCGGCTCGGTCAACGGGGTGAGCGCGGCACGTTCCTCGGGGCCGGCGAGCACGATGTCGCCGACCGGCGATGCGGGAGCCGCGACGAAGCCGGCGAGCAGCCTGCGGTACAGCCCGGCGATGTGTTCGATCTCGGTGTCCGAGAACGCCCCCGGGAGGTACTTGAACGTCAGTGCGATGTCGTCGCCGGACGGTGCGGCGGCGAGATTGAGCGGGTAGTGCGTCGCGTCGGTGAGCGACACCTGGGTGATCTCGAGGCCGGCGGCGGAACTGCCCGCGGTGACCGCGTCGGCGTCCACCGGATACGACTCGTAGACGGTCAGGGTGTCGAAGAGGGTGTGCAGCCCGGTCGCCGAGGCGATGTCGGCGAGACCGAGGTGCTGATGGTCGAGGAGGCGCGCCTTGGTGCCCTGTAGGGCGGCGAGTCCCGCGTGTACCGGCTGCGCCGGGTCGACGGTGACCACCACCGGGAGGGTGTTGATGAACAGGCCGATCATGGTCTCGACGCCGGGTAGTTCCGGCGGCCGCCCGGACACCGTCTCGCCGAAGGTGACCGTGGTCGCGCCGGTCAGTCGCGACAGCAGGACGCCCCAGGCGTACTGCAGGATCGTCGGGACGGTGGTGTCGCGCTCACGCGCCAATCGCGCCAGCTGCCCCGCCAGCTCCGGCCCGGTCGCGACCGCCTTGTCCTGCGGCAATTCGCTTGCGCCGGGACGGTATCCGGGCCGCACGAGGGTCGGTCCGTCGACGTCGGCCAGGATGTCGCGCCACACCGCGAGCCCGGCCGCGTCGTCGCGGGCCGCGAGCCAGTCGAGAAAGTCACCGAAGTCACCGGAGATCGCCTCGTCGGTGCCGGGGAGTTCGAGACCGCCGTGGTGGGCGAACAACTCGGCGAGCACGAGCGGGTTGGACCACCCGTCGAGCAGCAGGTGATGGTTGGTCACGACGAGACGGGCGATGCCGCCGGGGAGCCGGATCAGCCGGAACCGCAGCAGTGGTGGCACGGCCAGATCGAACGGCGTGATCCGGTCGGTGAGCGCCGCCTCGGCGGCACGCCGTTGCGCCTCGGCGATCGGCAGGCCGCTGAGATCGTCTTCCGTCCAACCGGGTTCGACGTGTCGCGGCACCACCGCGACCGGGGTCCCGGACGCGGTCCGCAGGTATCCGGAGCGGAGCACGCGGTGATCGCCGAGCAGACGTCGGGCGGATTCCTGCAGGCGGTCGGCATCGACCCCGCCACGCAGGTCGTCGCCGTGCACGTCGATGACGCCCTGGGTGACGTAGACGTCGAGGCCTGCGCCGGTGCCGTCGGCCTTGGCCGGCCGCGTGAGTTCCGCCTGGTAGAACAGGCCCCGTTGCAGCGGGGTGAGTGACCACACGTCGGCCCCCGGGTACCGGGTGGCGAGCTCGTCCAGTTCCTGCTGGGTCAGACCGGTCGCGGTGACATCGGACGGGCTGAGTCCCGGGTCCCCGACCTCGTCCACATGTGCCGCGATCTCCGCGAGCGCCGCGCGGAAGCCGTCGGCCAGCGACGTCACCGTGTCCTGGTCGAGAATCGCTGCCGGAGCGCTGAACTCCGCCTCCAGGACGCGACCGTCCACGCTCGGCACGGTGTTGATGTTGATCGCGAGTTCGGCGAGCACGGCCATTGCGCCGGCGACGCTGCCGGGCAGGCGTGGTGCGTCGACGACCGGGGCGAAGGCGATGCTCTCGTCCGCCTCCGCGCCGACCCGCGTCTCACGCGTGCCCGCGCCGAGGAAGTTGAACGTGATCGGCGGCAACGGCCGCGATGCCAGCGGCGAATCGTCCAGCAGGTAACGCAGTGAACCGAACGCGATCCCGTCGTCGGGTCGCTCGGCGACGGCCTCCTTGGTGGCCTTGACCACCGCACCGACCGGCGCTGCCGGATCGATGTCGACGGTCAGGGGCGAGACGCTGGTGAACCAGCCGACCGTGCGGGACAGATCCGCACCTGCCGCCACCTGCTCGTGCCGGCCGTGGCCTTCGAGGAGCACCGACACCGGCGTCGGCCCACCCCGGTGGCGGGCCACGGCGAGTCCGAGAGCCGCGAGCATGATGTCGTCTGCACCGGTACGGAAGGCCGCGGCGACGCGGCCGAGGACGGCCTCGGTGGTGTCGACCGGCACGCGGTGCGTCGCGGATCGGACGGTGGACTGCCGGTCCCGGTCCCGCTCGAGCGACCCGCCCAGCCGTGTCGGGTGCTCGGGGAGGTGCCGATCCCAGATCGGCAGTTCGTCGGTGCGGGTCGCGAGATCGGCGAGCACGCCCGCCCAGCGACGCATCGAGGTGCCGTTGGTCTGCAGGCTGATCGGTTCGCCCGCGCGGTGCTGTGACCACGCCACGGCGAGATCGGTGACGATGTGACGCCACGAGACAGCATCCACAGCGAGGTGGTGCACGGCCAGGACGAGGTGACCCGGTGCGTCTGAATCGGCGCGGTCGGCCACGCACGCCAGCATCCGCGCCGCGGACGGATCGAGCCGGCCGACCGCCTGGGCGTGGGCCGACCGGATGCGGGCGTCCCGGTCGGTCGATCCGCCCTGGGCGGCGACGTCCGCGCCGGTCCGGACGGTCAGCGCGGCGGCGGCGTCGAACGGTTCGCCCGCATGCATGACCGGGCCGTCGGGTCCCGGCGCCAGGCGTGACGACAGCATCGGATGGTGCTCGACGACCGCCGCGAGGACGCGGACGAGTCCCGCATCGTCGACGTCGGCGGGCAGCGCGAGCACGACGGCCTGGGAGTAGTCCGCGACGTCGGTCGCGACATCGGCGTGTTCGAGCATCCAGTGGACCGTCGGCGTGATCGCCACCTCGCCGGCACCACCACCGGGGTACTCCTCCAGCACACCCTGCGAGGCCTCCCCGACCGAGCGCGCCAGTGCCCGGATTGTCTTGTGTTCGAATATCTCTCGCGGACTCACCGCGAATCCCGCGGCTCGCAACAGCGAGGACAGCTGGATCGACATGATGGAGTCGCCGCCGGCCGCGAAGAACGATTCCGTGACCCCGATGCGGTCGACACCCAACACGCCCGCGACGATCTCCGCGATGCGCCGCTCCGCGTCGGTACCCGGCGCGACCGGGTCGGCGGTCGTCGCGGTCGAGAAATCGGGCTGCGGGAGTGCTCGGCGATCGAGCTTGCCGGCAGTGCCCAGTGGCAACTCGTCGAGCACCGTCCACACGGTCGGCCACATGTACTGCGGCAGCACGGCGGTCACGTCCCGTCGCGCCGCCTCGACGTCGACCGTCGACGTGGGCGCGAGGTAGGCCACGAGGTGCTGCGCGCCACCGGGCCCGGTGGCGACGGTGGCCGCCGCGTGGACGACGCCCGACACACCCGCCAACACCGACTCGATCTCACCCAACTCCACGCGCTGACCGCGCAACTTCACCTGGAAATCGGTGCGGCCCAGGTACTCCAGCTCGTCGGCCGAGTTGACCCGGACGAGGTCGCCGGTGCGATACAGCCGGGAACCCGGCGCACCGTACGGGTTGGCCACGAAGCGGTCCGCGGTGAGGTCGGGGCGGCCGGAGTAGCCACGGGCCACCTGCACCCCGCCGAGGTATAACTCGCCGGGCACGCCCACCGGCACCACCCGCAGGCGGGCATCGAGCACGAGGGTCTGGGTGTTCCACACCGGACGGCCGATCGGCACGATGTCGCCGACCACGTCGAGTTCCTGGTGGGCCACCTCGACGGCGGCCTCGGTGGGACCGAACAGGTCGTGCAATCCCGCCTGCGGGAACGCTTCCCGGGTTGCGGCGGCCACCGTGGGCGGCAGGGCCTCCCCGGAGCAGAAGACGTACCGGAGGTGGCGCAGCCGTGTGAGTTGCGCTGCGGGGACGACGTCGAGGAACACCGACAGCATCGACGGCACGAAATGCACCGACGTCACCCGATGGGTCTCGAGCGCGTCGGCGAGGTAGGTCGGGTCCGTGTGTCCGCCATGGCGCGCGATGACCAGTCGTGCACCGGCGATCAGCGGAGCGAACAATTCCGGCACCGACACGTCGAAGGTGTACGGCGTCTTGAGGATCACGGTGTCATCGGTTCCGACAGGGAAGGCCGCCAGGCCCCACCGCAATCGGTTGAGCACCGAGCGGTGTCTGACCGTGACACCCTTCGGCCGCCCGGTCGAGCCCGAGGTGAAGATGGTGTAGGCGGCGTGATCGGGCCGCAGTGGTCCGATCCGGTCGGCGTCGGTGATCGGTCGCCCGCCGGGGGCACGGGGATCGACGGGCTCGTGGGCGTCGACGACGACGATCGGTGTCGTGCTGTCGCGGAAGGGATCCGGACGATCACCGGGGGCGACCAGCAGCACCACCGCCCCGGCAGAGCCGATGATGTAGCCGGCCCGGTCGGTCGGGGCCTCGGTGTCGACGGGCACGTACTGCCCACCTGCGGTCACCACCGCGTGGATCGCGACGACCATTTCCACCGACCGCGGGATGCACACGGCCACCGCGACGTCGGGCCCCACCCCGAGCGAGATCAGGTGCCGGGCCAGGGTGTTCACCCGCGCGGCGAACTCCGCGTGATCGACCACCCGGCCGTCGGACACCAGCGCCGGGGCATCCGGATGCCCGGCCCCGAACTCGGCCGTCGCATCGGGCAGCACCCGTGCGGCGAGATCGACGCGCGGCCCGGTGGCGGCGGCGACCCGTTGCGCCGCCTCCGACTCGTCGATGATGGCGAGGTCGCCGACGATCACGTCGCGGCCCGTCCCCGCGGACGTGGCGATCCCGATCAACAGGCCGCGGAACGCCGCCGCGATGCGCTGGGCCCCTGCGTGATCGAAAAGATCTGCGGCGTAGACGATCTTGCCGCCGAGCACGCCGTCGCTCCGCTCGGTCACACCGACGGTGAGGTCGAACTTGGCTGCGTCGGCGCCGGGGTCCTCGGCGGAGATCTCCAGATCTCCGACGACGCTGTCCCCCGCGCCGCTCTGGTCGAGGACGAGCAGCACCTGGGCGAGCGGTTCGAAGGCCTCGGAGCGTACCGGGTCGAGGGCCTCGACGACCCGCTCGAACGGCACGTCCGCGTGCGAGAAGGCGTCGACGTCGACGCGGCGCACCCGGTCGAGCAGGCGGGCGAAGGTCTCGTCGGGGGTCACCTCGGTACGCAGCACGAGCGTGTTGACGAACATGCCGACGAGATCGTCGAGTGCTGCGTGGCCACGGCCGGCGACCGGGGTGGCGACAGCGATGTCGGAGGTCGCCGACAACCGCGCCAGCAGTACCGCCAGCGCGGCGTGGATGACCATGAACCGGGTGGTGCCGCGCTCGTGCGCGAGTCGATCGAGTCCGCGGAGCACGTCGGCTCCCACCGTGTACTCGACTGTTCCGCTGCGCATCGAGGCGACCTTCGGGCGCAGACGATCGGTCGGCAGTTCGAGGACGTCGGGGAGGCCGGCGAGGTGTGTCGCCCAGTGGGCGAGCTGCCGGGCGATCTCCGAGTCCGGGTCACGATCGTCGCCGAGGAGCTCCCGCTGCCACCCCGCGTAGTCGGCGTACTGCAGCGCCATCGGAGACCACTCCGGCGAGTGTCCCTGTGCGCGTGCGGTGTACGCGACGGCGAGATCCCGGGAGAGGACGGGGCCCGATTCCCCGTCGGCGGCAACGTGGTGCACGACCACGACGAGCAGGTGTTCGTCTGGCCCGACCTGCGCCAGACGTGCACGGATGGGCGCCTCGCGCGAGACGTCGACACCGCGTGTCACGATCTCGCGCGCCGCCGCCTCGTCGCAGACCGCCCAGTCCAGGGAGTCGATGGCGTCGGCGACGTCGGCGATCTCCTGGTACGGGGCGCCGTCGGGTCCGACCGGATACCGGGTGCGCAGCACCTCGTGGCGGGCGACCACATCGCCGAGGGCGCGACCCATGGCGTCGGCATCGACGGGCCCGCGCAGCCGGAGCATCACCGGGATGTTGTAGGCCGGCGAGGCCGGGTCGAACTGGTTGATGAACCACATCCGCCGCTGCGCGAACGACAGTGGCTCCCGCCCGATGCGGGGTCGGGGCCCCAGAACCGGGAGGCCGTCGGTCCGGTGTCCGCCCGCGTCGACGACTGCGGCCAGCTCACGCGCGGTCGGTGCGTCGAACAGTGCCCGCACCGGCACATCCGCATCGAGTGCATCGCCGACCCGCGCAGCCACCCGCGTCGCCGACAGCGAGTTGCCACCGAGGTCGAAGAAGCTGTCGGTCACCGACACCCGATCGACGCCCAGGACGTCGGCGAACACCGCGGCCACCGTGGCCTCGGCCGTCGTCTCGGGGGCGACGTAGTCGCCGGCCGCGAACTCCGGCTCCGGCAGCGCGCGACGATCCAGCTTGCCCGCCGAGTTCAACGGGATGTCGTCGACCACCATCCACACCGTGGGCCGCATGTACTCCGGCAGCGCATCCGCCACCGCGGCGCGCACCGCGTCGACATCCGGCGCGGCACCCGCCGGCCCGGCGAGGTAGGCGACGAGATGTTCGCCACCCGCGGGAGCCGTGGCCACCGTCGCCGAGGCGTGCACGACGCCCGGCGCCGAGGCCAGAACAGCCTCGATCTCGCCGAGCTCGACGCGCTGGCCGCGCAGCTTGACCTGGAAGTCGGTGCGGCCGAGGTAATCCAGCGTGCCGTCGGACAGCCTGCGGACCAGGTCGCCGGTCCGGTAGAGCCTTGACCCGGGCGTTCCGAACGGATCGGGCACGAACCGTTCGGCCGTCAGATCTGCCCGGGCGGCATATCCGCGGGCGAGTTGGACACCGCCGACATACAGCTCCCCGGCGACCCCGGACGGCACCGGATGCAGTCGGGCGTCGAGCACGAACGCCGTCGAGTTCCAGACCGGGACGCCGATCGGCACCGATCCGGCCGAGTCGTCGACTCCACCGATCTGCTGATAGGTGATCTCCACGGCGGCCTCGGTCGGTCCGTAGAGGTTGTAGAACAACACATCCGGCCACAGGTCGCGAGTCTGCGCGGCCACCGCGGGTGGCAGCGCCTCGCCCGTCGTCGACACGATCCGGACGGTGTCGAGGGCCCGGATGCGCTCGGGTCCCGCGACCTCGAGGAACACCGACAACATCGACGGGACGAAATGGACCATGGTCACGCGGTGTTCGGCGATCTGCTGCGCCACATGCACCGGATCGAGGTGGCCGTCCGCGCGCAGGATCACCATGCGGGCGCCGATCATCAACGGCGCGAACAGCTCCGCCACCGAACAGTCGAACGTGTACGGGGTCTTCAGCATGACGGCGTCGGACGAATCGATCGGCAGTTCCTCGAGCCCCCACCGCAACCGGTTGACGACAGCGTCGTGCGCGAGGGTCACGCCCTTGGGGCGACCGGTCGATCCGGAGGTGAAGATCGTGTAGACGGCATGTCCGGGGCGCAGGACATCGGTGCGCTCGTCGTCGCGGATCGGTGCCGTGTCGCCGGTGATCTCCGCATCGCACCGGATCTGCCACGTCGACACGCCCGTCTCGGCGATGGCACCGGGGACGGTGTCCGAGCCGACCAGCACCAGCCGCGCACCCGCGGTGTCGAGCATGTAGCGCACCCGGTCGGCGGGCGCGGCGGCATCGATGGGGACATACTGGCCGCCTGCCGCGACCACGGCGTGGATCGCCACAACCATCTCCACCGACCGCGGGATGCACACGCCCACTGCGACGTCGGGTCCCACGCCGCGGGCGATCAGCTCGCGGGCCGCGGAATTCACCCGGGCGCCGAACTCGGCATAGGTCAGGGTCCGGTCGCCGGACACCAGCGCAGTGCCGTCCGGGGTCGACGACACCTGTCGGGACACGGCATCGGCCACGGTGCCGGCCGGCTCCGTGGCGGTCACACCCGTGGACAGTTGTCGCTGCCGCTCACGGTCCTCGACGGTCAGCACGTCCAGGTCGCCGACCGGGCTCTCCGGATCGGCGATCACCTGGCGGAGGATCCGTTCGAACAGGGCGACGAGGCCGACCATGGTGTCCCGGTCGAAGAGGTCGGTGGCGAACTCGATCACGCCGGTCAGGACGTCCGTCGACCCGGCACCCTCGATGAAGGTGATCGCGAGATCGTGGTCGGTCAGGTCGCGGTACTGCTCGAGCAGTTCGGCGCCGACACCGGGCAGGTCGAAACGTGCGCCCTGCGCGTCCTGTAGCAGGAGCAGGACCTGGAAGATCGGCGCATGCGCCGCGCTGCGTGTCGGCTGAAGCCTCTCGACGATCAGGTCGAACGGGATGTCGGCGTTGCCCAGTGCCGCGAGGTCGCGATCGCGGACGTCGCCGACGAGCGCCGCGAAGCCCGACGCGGGGTCGACCGGGGTACGCAGGACGACGGTGTTCATGAACATGCCGACCAGGTGATCGAGAGCAGGCTCGCCGCGGCCCGCGTACGGAGTGCCGATCACCACGTCGCGATCACCGGTGAGTCGGTGCAGCACCACCGCCAGCGCGGCGTGCAGAACCATGAACAGCGACACGTTGTGGCTGCGCGCGAACCGCCCGATGCCGGTGAACAGCTCGGGGTCGAGGTCGAACGTGACGGCATCGGCGCGATGGCTCTGAACCGGTGGGCGGGGACGGTCGGTCGGCAACGCGATCAGCTCGGGAGCACCGGAGAGTGTGGCCGCCCAGAAGTCGAGCTGCTGCGCGGCAACAGAATCCGGGTCGTCGACGTCGCCGAGCAACCGACGGTGCCACAGGGTGTAATCGACGTACTGCACGTCGAGAGCAGGCCATCCGGGGCTCTCGTCGACGCAGCGCGCCGCATAGGCCGTCATCAGGTCGCGGGCCAGCGGGGTGAGCGAACCGCCGTCGCTGATCACATGGTGGGCGACCAGGACGAAGACGAAGTCGTCCGGCGCGAGTTCGAGCAGCCGCGCCCGGATCGGCGGCGCCTGCCGGAGATCGAAGCCGGCGCTGACGATCTCGGCGACCGCGTCATCGAGGGCCGCCGAGTCCGCGGACGCCGGGACGCGCACCGGCGGGGTGATCACGACATCGGGACCATGCGTGTCGACGGACAGCACGACCTGCTCGGGTACGCCGTCGGCCGCCGGGAACGCGGTCCGGAGGATCTCGTGCCGACCGATGAGATCCCGCATCGCGGCGTCGAGCGCCGACGGGGACAACTCGCCGCGGAACCGCAGGACGAGCGGGATGTTGTACACGTGGCTGCCGGGATCCAGTTCGGCGAGGAACCAGATCCGCCGCTGCGCGTGGGACAGTGGGATCGGCCCCACCCGGTCGGCCGCTTCGAGCGCCGGCCGCCGGATGTGCCGGTGATCGGCGATGCGTGCGGCGAGATCCCGGACGGCCGGCGCCTCGAAGATGTCCCGGACCGAGACATCGACGCCCAATTCATCCGAGCAGCGAGCCGAGATCTGCGCGGCAACAAGCGAATTCCCGCCCATCGCGAACAGCGACTCGACCACGCTGACCCGGTCGACGTCGAGGACCGACGCGACGATGTCGGCGATGCGACGCTCGGTGCCGTCGCGAGGCGGCTCGTAGACGCCGGCCTCGGCGGGCGCCGGAACAGGGAGGGCTGCGCGATCCAATTTGCCGTTGACGTTGAGGGGCAACTGATCGAGTAGCACGATGACATCCGGAACCATGTAGTCCGGCACCCGGGTGGCCGCGACCGACCGGATCTCCCCCACATCGAGTTGGCCACCGGTGGTGGAGGTTCCGACGACGTAACCCACGAGTTGAGCCGGCTGGTCGTCACGCTGCTTGATCGCGGCGGCGGCCGCGTTCACGCCGGACGCGGCGAGCAGCGCGGCCTCGACCTCACCGAGTTCGATGCGGAACCCACGGAGTTTGACCTGCGTGTCGACGCGCCCGAGATACTCCATCGAGTCCCCACGCACGATCGCCATGTCCCCGGTGCGGTACATCCGCTCGCCCGAGACGAACGGGTCGGCCACGAAACGTGTTGCGTTCACTGCGAATCGGCCCAGATAGCCGCGGGCGACCTGGCCACCGGCGATGTACAACTCGCCCGGGACGCCGTCCGGAACGCGGGCCAGACGCCGATCGAGGACATAGGTCCGGGTGCCCGGGATGGGGCCGCCGATGTCGGAGGCCAGGGTGTTCGCGACGAAATCGACGGTCAGTTCACGCCGGGTCATGTAGACGGTCGCCTCGGTCGGCCCGTACATGTTGTTCAGCGACGGCCCGGCGGTCCCGTCGAACTCCAGCCGGTCGTCGTGCCACCGACGCACCTGGGCGAAATCCAGTGCCTCACCGACGAAGATCATGTACCGGATCGAGGACGCGAGGCGCTTCGCGGTCGGCGGTCGCACCGCTGCCGCGAGCTGATAGAACGCCGACGGCGTCAGGTTGACGACCGTCACCTGCTCGCGTTCGAGCACATCGGCGAAGTCGGCGGGCGAACGGGTGGTGAAATAATCCAGCACCACGAGGCGACCACCGAAGATCAGGGCCACCCAGATCTCGCCGACGGACACGTCGAACGCATACGACTGGAACATCGTCCAGACGTCGCGCTCGGAGAAGTCGTACATCTCCCCCATCGACCGCAGCAGCGTGACCACATCGTCGTGGGTGACCACCACCCCCTTGGGCGTGCCGGTCGACCCGGACGTGTACATCGCGTAGGCCGGATGGTCACCGTCGATCCGCGTCGGGATCCGATCGAATCCCGCGTCGCTCTCGGCGCCGGCGACCGTCGACAACGCGACATCGAGGTCGGACCACGCGGCGATCGTCTCGTCGTCGGCGAGCACCACCGCGGGCCGCGCGTCCTCGACGATCGTGCGCAGGCGTTCGATCGGATGCGAACGATCCAGCGGCAGGTAGGCCGCACCGGACTTGACCACACCGAGCAGGGCGACGATCAGCTCCGCGGTGCGCGGCAGCGCGATCCCGATGAGCACCTCGGGTCCGGCACCCACCGCGACCAGACCGGCGGCCAGCCGATCCGACCGCTCGTCCAGTTCCCGGTACGTCAACGCCGTGCCGTCGAGATCGACGACGGCGGTGCGATCGGCGAAGCGGTGGGCGGCCGACCGGAACAACCCGGCCAACGAGCCCCAGTCGGCCGACCCCGCGACGTCGAAGGCGGCCGCACGGATCTCACCCACGAGTCGCTGCGCCTCACCGGCGATCTCCGTCGGCGCCAGTCCGTCCTTGCGCATCAGACCGGTCACGGTGCCCGCGACCGCGGCCTCGGCGTCGAGCCCCTGCGTGGCGAGTACGCCCGCGGTGACCGCGACACGCTCGTGTAGCTCGGCGAAGGACATCGGGCCGGACGCGGCGCGCAACGCGACCCGGTCCGGGGCCGTCACGGCCGCCGCACCGATGAGATGCACTGTGGAGGGTCGACGGCCCCATCCCTGGGAGATGACCATCGAACCCGTGTCGATCGCCGTCACGCCCTGTCGACACCTTCCGCCGCGGACAGGGCGTCACCGGCCGCCGGAAGCCGGTAGACATTCTGATCCTGATCCGGCCCGCTCGCTTCGCTCCCGGCGCCGGTGACATTCGGCCCGCTCGCTTCGCTCCCGGCGCCGGTGACATTCGGCCCGCTCGCTTCGCTCCCGGCGCCGGTGACATTCGGCCCGCTCGCTTCGCTCCCGGCGCCGGTGACAGCAGCGGCGCGCGAACGCAACTCGCCGATCACGGAGTGCAGGGCGTCCGGGCCGGCCGCGGCCAGGTCCGGCACCAGGCTCATCAACGCCATCGTCAGGGCGGCATTCGGGTCGTCATCCGGCAACACGGTCGCCATCGTGACGGTCATCGATTCGAGCTCACCGAACGTCAGCAGATATCCGTCGCGTTCGACCGCCGCGGCCTCAGGATCGGTCGCCGAGGCCCCGGACACCAGCTCCCGCCAGGAGGCCGGGGAGGGGTCCGCGATGGAGGCGATGTCGTCGGCGTCGACGACGTCGGGGTCAGCGAGATCCAGCACGATGTCACCCACGATACAGACCGGATCGGCGGTCACCGCATCGAGCACACGCAGGTACCATTGCGCCAACCGCTCGATCGTCGCTGCATCGAAAAGGTCCGTCGCATACAGCAACTGAACCTTCATCGCACCGTCGGACGTCCGGCCCGCCGGGTCTCGCGGGAACACGGTCAACTGCAGGTCGACCTTCGCCGCGGTGAGCGAATCACTTTCCGGTGTGATCCGCAGACCGTCGAGCTCCAGGGTCGGGAACTCGATGTTCTGGAAGGCGAACATCACCTGGAACAGCGGGTTGTAGGACGTGGGGGTCGTCTCCAGTACCCGCGCCGCGATGTCGTCGAACGCGACGTCACCGTGCGCCATGTCGACCAGGTCGTCGTTCCGGACGCGGTCGAGCAACCCGGAGAACGACTCGTCCACCGACACCCGCGTCCGCAACGCCAGCGTGTTGACGAACATGCCGACCACGGCCTCGAGGGCGACGTCACCCCGGCCCGCGTACGGAGTGCCGATCACCAGGTCGTCCTTGCCGGTGATCCGACCGAGCAGCACCGCGAACGCGGCGTGCGTCACCATGAACAACGTGGTGTTGCTCGCCCGGGCGAGCGACCCGAGTGCGGTGACCAGATCCGCGGGGATCTCGAACTCCACGACATCACCGTCGAAACTCGGTGTCCGCGGGCGCGGGCGATCGGTGGGCAGTTCGATCTGATCGGGCGCACCGGCGAGACGCTCCGTCCAGTACTGCAGCTGACGGTCACCCTCGGTGACGCCGCCGTCGCCGACGGCCGCCAGCCGATCCGATTGCCACAGCGTGAAGTCCGCGTACTGGATGTCGAGGGGCTCCCACGCAGGGGCGGCGCCGACCAGCCGGGCGGCGTAGGCGGTCATCAGGTCTCGCGCCAGCGGGGCCATGGACGCCCCGTCCGCGCTGATGTGATGCACGACGAAGACGAGGACGTGGTCCTCGGGACCGTTGCGCAGCACCGACATCCGGACCGGTGCTCTCGACACGATGTCGAAACCCGCACCCGTGACACGTGCGATCTCGTCCGCCACGTCCCCCGCGACGTCGACGACGCGCAGGTCCAGGTCGTCGGCGAACACATCGGCGGGCACGATCATCTGCTTCGGCACCGAGTTCATCATCGGATAGGTCGTGCGCAGTGATTCGTGACGGCGGATCACGTCGATCGTCGCCGCCCGCAATGCCTCGACGTCGAGGTCGCCGGACAGCCGGAGGGCCAGTGCCACATTGTAGTTGGCCGACTCCGGGTCGGCGCGGTTGAGCAGCCACATGCCACGCTGCACGCCCGACACGGGGACCACCGCGGCACGGGTGCGCGCGGTCAGCGGCGGTGCGGACCGTCCGGTCATGCTCGCGGTGAGATGGGCGGCGAATCCGGCGGCGGTGGGCTTCTCGAACAGATCCCGGACCGGGACCCGGCTGTCGAGGATCTCGGCGAGTCGGGACGCCACCTTGGTCGCCGAGAGCGAGTTGCCACCGAGGTCGAAGAAGCTGTGGTGCACGCCGACCCGCGGGACGCCGAGGACGTGGGCAAAGATGTCGGCGACCACCGCCTCCATCTCGCTGCGCGGTGCGACGAACTCGTCGCTCACGGAGATGTCGACAGGGGGCAGTGCGGCACGGTCGATCTTGCCGACCGGCGACAGCTCGAAGGCGTCGACGATCACCACGGTATGGGGCACCAGGTGAGCCGGGAGCCGGGATGCCGCGTGATCGAGGAGATCCTGCGGCGTCGGCGAGATCTCGTCGACGATCGTGACGTAGGAGACGAGTGTGGTCTCACCGGCCGGTCCGGACACTCCGAGGCTGAGCGCGTTGCCCACCCCGGGATGATCCATCAGTGCGGCATCCACCTCGCCCGGTTCGATCCGCTGTCCACGGATCTTGATCTGGAAGTCGCTGCGGCCGTAGTAGATCAGCGCACCGGACGAGGTGCGGACGACGCGATCGCCGGTGCGATACATCCGGGCCCCCGACGTGAACGGGTCGGCGACGAACCGGCCTGCGGTCAGGTCGGTCCGGCCGTGATAGCCACGGGCGAGTTGGGTGCCGGTGAGGTAGAGCTCGCCGGGCACCCCTGCGGGCACCGGTCGGAGGCCCCGGTCGAGGACCAACGCCCCGACCCCGGGCACCGGGGTCCCGATGGTGACGACGTCGTCGGCGCGCATCGGGCCGGTCGCGGTCGCCCAGATGGTGGCCTCGGTCGGCCCGTAGAGGTTGAGGAACCGGCGGCCCGCCCCGACCCATCGGCGCATCAGTTCCGGCGGACACGGTTCGCCCACGCTGACGACGGTCGAGAGGCCCGGGACCGCCTGTGGCTCCAGGGTGCTCAGTGCCGACGGTGTCATCACCGCGTGGGTGACCCCGCCGGTGGCGATGATCGAGCCGAGTTCGGCGCCGCCGAAGACGTCGGCCGGGCTGACCACGAGCCGACCACCGGTACACAGGGCCATGGTCAGCTCGAACATCGAGGCGTCGAAACTCGGCGATGCGACGTGCAGCACGCTGCTGTCCGGTCCCACCCCCAGCAGGCGACGCTGGTTGGCGACGAGGTTGGCCAGTCCGCGATGGGTGACCGCGGTGGCCTTGGGCCGTCCGGTGGAACCCGAGGTGTAGATCAGGTAGGCGGTGTCGTCGGCACTCGGTCGGGCGAGCAGCTCATCGTCACGTAGTGCCGTACCCCGGTGGCCGGCCACCTGCAGCTCGACGGGCTCATCGTCGATCACCAGCCACTCGACACCGTCCGGGACCTCGTCCGCGACACCGAGAACGGTCAGACCCAGCACCGGCTCGGCATCCTCGAGCATCTCCCGGCGTCGGACCTCGGGGTGGCGCGGATCGATGGCCACGAACGCGGCACCGGTCTTCGCCACCGCGACCGCGGCGAACACCGAGTAGACCGAGCGGCTGATCGAGATGGCCACCGATGTGCCGGGACGCGCACCGCGGGAGACGAGTTCGCGGGCGAGCTGATCGGTGCGGGCATCGAACACCGACCAGGTCATCTCCGTCTCGTCGCCGACGAGGGCCGGCGAGGCCGGATCGGCCGCTGCCGCGCCGGCGGCGAGCAACTCACGCAGGGTCCGCGGCTCCACCGTGTCGTGCGGCGCCTCGGTGAGTGCGGCGACCTGGTCGGGCGGCAACAGATCGATGTGCGCGACGTGCCCGTGCGGATCGGCCGTCATCCCCCGCAGCATCGTGATCAGGTGATCGCCGATCCCGGCGACCGTCGATTCGTCGAACAGATCTGTGGCGTAGGAGATCTCGACGTCATACCGGGTGGCTCCCGCCTGACCCGCGGCATGCTCGGTGAGGGCGAACGCGAGGTCGTACTTGGCCGCGGGCACACGGGCGTCGAGAGGACCGGACGAATCGGTCCACTGCGCAACGTCACCGGACCGATCGGTCTGCATGGTGAGCGCGACCTGGAAGAGCGGGGTGTGCGCGAAGGACCGCTGCGGGGCCACCGCATCCACCACCCGTTCGAAGGGGATGTGCGCGTTGGACATCGCGTGGGCGCGGCCGGTGTGCGCGGTGCTCAGCAGATCGGTGACCGTCGCCGCCGTCGGCACCGGCGTACGCAGGACGACGGTGTTGACGAACATGCCGACGAGGTCGGCGGTCAGTTCGTCTTCACGTCCGGCGACCGCGGTCCCGATCGCGACTTCGTCGGTGTCGGCCAGCCGCGCCAACACCGCGGCCAGCGCCGCGTGGACCACCGCGAACGGGGTCACCGAGGCGCTGCGCGCCAGCGCTCGGATGCCGGTGACAAGATCGGCGTCGACGACGAGGTCGACGTAACCACCTCGACCACTGGCCATCTCGGGGCGCGGACGATCGGTCGGCAGGGCCAGCAACTCCGGCATCCCGGCAAGCTCGGAGCGCCAGAACTCGAGCTCCCGCGTCCGCGTGGCGGTCGGACTCTCCGCGTCCCCGAGTACGCGGTGCTGCCACAACGCGAAGTCGGCGTACTGGATGGGCAGCGGTTCGAATCCCGGTGCGCGCCCGGCGCGACGGGCATCGTAGGCCTGACGCAGATCGCGGATCAGCGGCGGCAGCGAGAACCCGTCGGCGGAGATGTGGTGCAGGACGACGACGGCGACGAACCCATCGTCGTCGGCGAGCAGTGCCCACCGGAAACCGATCTCGTCCACCAGGTCGAAGCCGCGGTCGACCTCTTCGGCCACGGCGTCGGCGACCGGGGAGTCGATGCGGCGGACGTCGACATCGGCGACGTGCGCCACGGTGTCCGCGGAGTCGATGCGGCGTACGTCGACATCCGCGACGTGCGCCACGGTGTCGATCCGGCGTACGTCGACATCCGCGACGTGCGCCACGTCGTCGATGGACAGGATCTGTTGCACCGGTTCGCCGTCGACCGAGGGATACCGGGTCCGCAGCGACTCGTGCCGCTCGAGCACGTCGCGGACGGCGAGGCGCAGCGCGGCGATGTCTGCATCGGCGCCGAGCCGGATCGCGCCGGGCATGTTGTAGGTCGACGCGGCCGGGTCCATCCGGTTGATGAACCACAGGCGGACCTGGGCGTGGGACAGCGGTACCCGGGGACCGCGGTCGCCGACCGGCACGAGCACGGGCAACGCCGCGTCGAGGCCGCCATCCGCACGGCGGGCGAGGTCGCCGACGGTCGGATTGTCGAAGACGTCGGTCAACTGCACCGAGATGCCGTGCTCGGTGCGCGCCCTCGACACCAGACGGGCCGCTGTCAGCGAATCACCGCCGATCGCGAAGATGTTGTCGCGCAGCCCGACCCGCTCCACGCCGACCAGGTCGACGATGAGCTCGGCCAACGCCACCTCCACCGGTGACGTCGGCGCCTCGTACGCGACGTCGGCGGCGAGCGCCGGCGCGGGCAGCGCGGCACGATCGAGTTTGCCCGAGGCGTTGACCGGGAAGTCGTCGAGGACCAACACCGCGGACGGCACCATGTGCGACGGGAGGCGTCGGCGACAGAATGCGATCGTCTCCGTCGCGGAGACCTCGGCGGAGTCCGACCGCAGGTAGGCCACCAGCATCGGTGGCGCACCGTCGTCGGCGCGCGCCACCACGACCGCCGCATCGACGCCCGGAGCCTCGAGCAGGACCGCCTCGATCTCCCCGAGTTCGACCCGCTGGCCCCGGATCTTGACCTGGAAGTCGGTGCGCCCCAGATACTCCAGTTCACCGGAGGCGTTCCAGCGGACGAGATCACCGGTGCGGTACATCCGTGCGCCGAGCCCGGCCGGGTCGGCCACGAACCGGTCGGCGGTCAGCTCGGGTCGGCCGACATAGCCACGCGCCAGTTGCGCCCCACAGATGTACAGCTCGCCGGCGACCCCGACGGGTACCGGGCGCAAGCGCGAGTCGAGGACACGGATGTCGGTGTTGGCGACCGGCCGACCGATCGGCACCGGCCCGCCCCGCCGCGCCACCCGATGTCCGGTGACGTCGACGGCCGCCTCGGTCGGACCGTAGAGGTTGACGAGTTCGACCGGACCGGCGGCGGCCACCTTGTCGGCCAGTGCACGACTCAACGTCTCGCCCGAGGTGAACACCGTGCGCACCGACGGCCCGAAGATCGGGGCATCCGCGCGACTGCGGTGCGCGATGATGTCGGCGTATGCATCGAGCATGGACGGGACGAAATGCAGGACGGAGACGCCGCGTTCGGAGATCAGGCCGGCGAGGTATTCGGGGTCGCGATGGCCATCCGGCCGTGCGATCACCATCCGGGCGCCGACGCCCAACGGCCAGAACAGCTCCCAGACGGAGACGTCGAAGGTGATGGGTGTCTTGTAGAGGATCGCGTCGTCGGCGCGGATCGGGTGGTCGTCCTGCATCCAGGACAGGCGGTTGATCACCGCGCGGTGTCCCACCTCGACGCCCTTCGGCGCCCCGGTCGAGCCGGAGGTGAAGATGACGTACGCCGACGCGTCCCCGCCGCAGCCGCGTGGCGGGGACCATACCGTATTCGCCGGCCCCGCGATGTCGGTGCGGTTCTCGTCGAAGCCGACGAACCGCAGGTACGCCGCGTCGACGACGACCTGCGCCCCAACGGTTTCCGCGATCAGGGCGCGCCGGCGCGCGGGCTGTTCGGGATCGACGGGCACGTAGGTCCCCCCGACGGTGAGCACCGCGTAGACGGCACAGACCTGGGCGACGCCGCGCGGCAGCGACACCACGACCCGCTCACCCGGGACGACACCGGAATCAGCGATCTCGCGCGCCAGTCGCAGGCGCAGAGCATCGAACTGCGCGTATGTCCATGTGCGGCCGTCGAAATCGATCGCCACCGCGTCCGGTGACCGGGTGACCTGCTGCTCGAACGCGTCGAGCACACCGTCGTCATCGGCCGGCACGCGTGCGCGCGGTCCACGTCCGAGCGCGTGCACCTCGTCACGTTCGTCGTCGAGGAGGAGGTCGATGTCGATGATCGTCGCGTGCGGGTCGGCCAGCAGGCGCTCGAGGAAGGTCAGGAAGCGTTGCAGGTGCCCGTCGAGTTCGGACTGTGCGTAGAGGCCCGGGTTGCCGTGCAGGTCCACGACGAGCCGCTCCCCCGGACCGGCCTGATACAGGTTGACGCGCAGGTCCTCCAGAATGCCCGACGACAGGATCTGATAGTCGACATGCGCACCGACGAGCTCGATCGGCTTGTCGAAGAACATCATGTTGATGATCGGGCCGAACGACGCGGCGTTCGACTGTCCCATCCCGGCATCGATCCGAATGTCCTCGAACCGATATCGCTGATGCCGTAGCGCCCCGGTCAGTTCCATCTTGAGTTGCTCGACGAGATCGAGCAGACGCAGCCCGCGCACGTCACGCGCGACGATCGGAAGCATGTTGGACACCATCCCGCTGGCCCGCTTGATGCGGGCCGTGGCGCGACCGGTCACCGGCAGGCTCAGCACCACGTCGTCGGTCCCGGTCATCCGCGAGAGGTAGGCGGAGAATGCGGCGGTCAACACCACCGCGGGCGAGCTCGAGGTCTTCGCCGCGTGATCTTCGAGGGCCCGCTGCACGTCACCGTCGAGCGCTCGGCCGGCCACCACGTTCACCGGGTGCAGGGGTGCGATGGCGGACGTGACCGCGAGGCTGACCCGTTCGGGCAGATCCGCGACCCGCGCGGCCCAATGGCTGCGGTCGGTCTCCCTCCGGGTGCCGGCCGTGTACGCGGCGTCGTCGGCGACGAGCTCGGCGAGGTCGGCCCGCGGCCGGTCGACGGGCTCCTGCCCGCGGATGATCGCGTTGTACCGGTCGAGGACCTCGTGGACGGAGGTCAGCGCGGCGTAGCCGTCGATGGCGATGTGATGCGCCCGCAGATACCAGAAGGCGCGATCGTCGGCCACCCGGATCAGCCTGGTGATCGCGAGACGATCGTCGGCCAGGTCGATGGTGCGCTGGTGGTCGTCGTGCATCCACCGGTGGGCGCGCGCGATGGGATCCGGGTCGTCGCGGAAGTCGAGGACCTCGAGTCGGAAGTCGACCTCCGGATCGACGACCTGCATGGGTACGCCGTCGACCTCGATGATGCGGGTGAAGGTGGACTCGAGTTGCCAGGCCACCTCGCCGACCACACGGGCGAACAGCTCGATGTCGAGCGGACGGTCGTCGTCCCGGATGTCGAGATATTGGGCGACGATCACCGAGTAGTCGGGGGACAGATTCTCCGCGAACCACATGCCGCGCTGTGCGGCGGTCAAGGACAGCTGCCGGTACCCCACGTCGTCGACAGCGCGACGATCCGCGCTTTCGGTCGGGTCCATTCGGCTCGCTCTCGTTCGGGGGTGCGTCGTTCCGCCCGGGGGCCTGTGGGTACCGCAGGATGAACTCCCGCATGTGGCACCCGACGACGTCTCTCGTTCCGTGCGTGCTTCGCCGCCGATCCGCAGTGCGGATGATGACGACGATCTCCCCCGACCGATCCCCCGACCGTGTGAATCAGCTGTCGATCCAACTCCCTTAGTGTCAGTAACTAACTTCCAAAAGCCACGACGTATTTCGTTCTTCGTGGCCGGTTCGTTACAACGTCTGCTGCAACATTCGCCGACGAACGGTCCCGAACACAACCCGAGAGACCGTAATCGATGCGTCGGCCGGGCCATCAACCGGCCGGATCGTCGCAGGTCCGGGCCGGTGGCCGAGGGTCGATGTCGCGCTGGTCACGGATGGACTCTACGAGTCCAACCTGTGGGAACGCTGTCCGGTGGCGCCGTGGGTGCTGTCGGTTGTGCGTGCACTGCCGACAACGGGCCGCCGCCGGCCGGGCAACTACCCTCGACGAGGTGCTCCCCTCGACGCCCCGCTTCCCGACGACGAAAGTGCCGACCCCCTGATCACCCGAGCAACAGATACCGCCGCACCGCATCCGCCGGTGGATCCTCCTGTGGATCCCCCGGTGGCCGAGGCCTCTCCCCCGCAGATCAACGCGCTACACCAGTGGTGGGCACTGACCTCCCGGGGCGTGTTCGGCATCGTCCGCAACGGCGAGATCGTCTTCGCGATCATCGCGCCGGCATTCCTGGCCGTCTGCTTCTACATCCCGCTGCGCTCGATGATGGACAGCTACCCCGGCATGGACTATGCGCAGTACCTCATGCCGATCATCGCCCTGCAATCCGTGTCGTTCGTCGCATCGTCGTCCGCGATGCGCTCGTCGATGGACGGGATGCGCGGCATCAACGTCCGATTCCGGGTGATGCCGATGAACGGTGTGGTCCCGGTCGCGGCGCGCGGATCGGCCAACGCCATCCTGTTGGTGATATCGCTCTCGTTCGCGACCATCGCGAGCCTGGTCATCGGATGGCGGCCGCACGGTGGCGTCGACGGGACCGTCGGTCTCTACGCCGTCGCGCTCTCGGTCGGGCTGCTGGTGTCGGTGATCGCCGACGCGCTGGGGTTGCTGGCGAGCAGCCCGGAGTCGACCAGCCAGCTGATCGGCCTGCCGATCCTGGTGCTCGGCATGTTGTCCACCGGGTTCGTGCCGGCGAGCAGGTTTCCCGATTGGATCGCGCCGTTCGCCCGCAATCAGCCGGTCTCGCAGTTCTCCGATGCCATGCGGGCATTCAACGACGGCAGCGCCACCTGGCCGGTCGTCGCGCCGACGGTGTTCTGGTGTGTGGGCCTCGCCGCGTTGGCCGCCGCCCTGCTCTTCTGGGCGGAACGGAGGTCGCACGCATGACGAGGACATCGGCGACGACAGCAGCGACGACAGCACAGCCGACACTCACCGTGACAGCAGCCGACGACATGCCGACGGCCGACTCGCCGCCGGAGCACACCGTCGGGGCATGGACGGCGCAGACGCTGATCCTGTCCGGCCGGCAGTTGACGGTCTGGCTACGGGACTACTCGACGCTGACGCAGAGCCTGTTGTTCCCGGCCCTGGCCATGGTGATGTTCAAGGTGGTGCTCGGTGAGGTCGTCGCCGACACGACCGGACAGAACAGCGCGTACGGGACGGTGCCACTGGTGATCCTGGTCGGCGCCATGTTCGGTTCGATGGCGGCCGCGGTACGCCTCAACCGGGAACGTGCCACCGGCCTGCTCGGGCGTCTGTACGTCCTGCCCATCAACCGGGCGGCCGACCTGAGTGCCCGGATCATCGCCGAACTCGTCCGCATCCTGGTCGCCACGGTGGTGCTGCTGATCGCGGGGGTGTTCATCGGATTCCGGTTCACCCAGGGCGCCTGGGCGGCGGCGGGCATCGTCGGGGTCGCGTTGCTCTACGGAATGGCGTTCTCCATGATGGTCCTCGCGCTGGCCGTGAACACGAAGCCGACGGCGCCGATCGTGCCACTGATCTCACTCGGCGCGAGCGTGATGATGTTCTTCAATTCAGGGTTCAGTCCCCTCGAGGCCTACCCCGGATGGCTGCAGCCGATCGTCGCGAATCAGCCGATGACGCCGGCCATCGAGGTCATGCGGTCACTCGCATCCGGCGGACCGATCACCGAGAACCTGATCAAGGTGATCATCTGGGCGGCGTTGCTGCTCGCTGTGTTCACACTGCCCGCCCTCCGCGGATACCGACGCGCGGCGACCGACCGCTGAACCACCACGACCGCTGAGGCGGGGGCCGCACACACGTACGCTCGGATCATGGTCACCGACAAGACCGGGGCGCAGACCTCCGTCGCCGACAACAGTGCCGAACACCGCTACGAGATATCGGTCCCGGACACCGAGTCCGCCCGCACGGTGGTGGCCGGGTTCACCGCCTATCGCGACCGCGACGTCGAGAGCGGCGCCGAGCGAGTGTTCTTCCACACCGAGGTCGCCGAGGAGTTCGGCGGGCGTGGTCTCGGCACCATCCTGATCCGCGAGGCCCTCGACGACACCCGGGCACAGGGTCGGGCCATCGTCGGGGTGTGTCCGATGGTCGCCGCGTTCCTCCGCAAGAATCCCGGGTACGCCGACGCCACTCATCCGGTCACGCCCGATGTCCTGCACTGGCTGGACACCGCCCTGCGCTGACCGTCGTCAGGTACCCGGCGCGGGTGCGGTGAGCCGGTCCGTGATCGCCCCGTCGGCCGAACATTCGTGGTACCGGGTTCCGCCTGCGGTGTTGACGACGATCGTCGCGCGCGTCGGACGGCCGGGCGGCATGACCCGGGCAGTGACGCGGCGCGCGTCGCGACTCTCGAGTTCGTCCACGAGGACGCCGTCGAGGCGCGTCTGGACATCGTCGGCCCGGACCCCGATGCCGTCGTCGAGCAGGATCACGGAAACCCCACGCTCACGCGCCCGCCACACCGCCTCGCGGACTCGCGGCGACGCCCAGGACGGTGCCCGGATGCCGTCGCGCAAAGCAGCCTCGACCAGCCGTGCGGCCGAGACCTCTGCGGTGGAGAAGTCGTGGGCGGCGGCAACCTGCGCGAGCACCGGCCGGGCGCGCAGATCGAGCCGCGCCAACTGCCGATCGCGTTCGTCCGCGGCGGCGGTGGCCGCGGCATCGGCCGCCGCATAGCGCAGCTCCCGGGCGCGCAGGGCCCCGATCCGCGCGGCCATCGGGCGCAGCATCACCACGAAGAGCGACGCGAAGATCATCACCGGGTAGACCCACGACGTGTAGCCCACACCGGTGACGAACCCGAGTCCGCGGAACGCCGCCCAGATTCCGGCGGCCAAGCTCATGGCGACCGTGCCGATCCAGGACAACGTGAGTCGGCCCCGGACCGCGAGCAGCGCGAGCACCACGATCCCGGTGATCGCCGCCGGCATGCACTGCAAGGTTTCGAAGTTGCTCAGCGGTACCGACCACCAGGCGATCGAAGCCCCCGTGACCAGCATCGTCACCGCGATCACCCCGGCGGGCAACGGATACGGGTCGCCCTCGACCCGGATCAATCCCACCAGCACGGACGCGAGGATCAGGAAGGCCGTCGACAGGCCGACCCAGCTCGACACCGAATCGTTCTCCAGGCCGGAGCCGACGGTGACGACCACGTAGACCACACCGAACGCCAGCAACGCCCCGACGACGGGCCGCGACCGGACGCCGAACAGGTCGACCACGTCGGCGCTCGTCGACTCCCCCGACGGCGCCGTCGCGACGTCCTCACGCCCCGACATCGTGCACCCACCTCAAGACGACGGCGGTGCCCCGACCGGGCTCGCTGCGTACCTCGGCCCCGCCGCCGGCCAACGCGGTCATCCGACGACGGATTCCGACGGCCACGCCCAACCGTTCCGGACTGACCTGTCCGGGGTCGAATCCGCGGCCGTCGTCGACGATCGCCAACGTGACGCGATCGGCCCGGAAGTCGCCGACGACCAGACATGATGCGTCTGCTCCGGCATGCCTGCCGGAGTTGCGGATCGCCTCACACATCGCGTCGATCATCTCGGAGACCACTCCGGTCGGATACCGGCCGGCCACAGTGTGGTCGATCGAGAATTCCCGGCCGACCTCGTCGTCGGTGGTGGTCACCGCGGTGCGGACGCGCTGCACGAACTCGTCGACGCCGACGACCGACGCCGGCGGATTCTCGCTGTCCCGATGATCGAGTTCGTCGAGTGCGAGGGCGGCCTGGGTCGCCAGCCGCGGCGCGGGACGGCCGACGTCGATGGCCAGCAGGATCGCGATGACCTTGTCGTGGACGAGCGCCGCGAAGCGGGCGCGTTCGGTCTCGACGGCCGTGGACGCCGCCGACGCCGCCGCGGCCTGCATCGCGGCCGCCCGCGTGTCGTCGAGGAGCGCGGCGGTCCGCACGGTGACCACCGCGACGGCGAGGAAGACGCACGTGAGCGCCATGGTCATCAACGAGCCGAGATACCACTCGGGGACCAAATGTCCGGTGAGGCCGACCTGGTTGGCCGTCTGGGCCAGCAGTGCCGCGGTGACGATGTGGGCCAGGGCAAGCCGATAGCGCCCGACCATTCCGAAGACCAGGCCGGGTACACCGGGGAACTGTACGAGCCAGACGCTCCACCCCGAGTGGTCCGAGGGAACGTCGCCGGTCCACGCCACGAACCAGAGCGCTGTCGCCGCGAGGAAACCGAGGCTGCACATCGCGGCGAGGGCGGTGAGATGAGCGAGTTGCTCACGATAGGTCGCGACGATCAGGATCAAGGCGGGCCCCGCCACGAGCAGGACGCTCAGCACCGGCCACCACCAGGCGGTCAGATCAGCGCGGCCCGCGATCAACGGGGTCAGCCCGACGGTGAAGGTGATCAGCCCACACCCGACGAACCGTGCACCGACCCGCTGGACGCGCGCGAGGTCGGAGCGGTCGGGCGGCCCGATCACCCGCTGACGCCACTGATGGAGGTGCGCCGAACTCGATGCGACCGCCGGTCGGTCGATCACCGTGGTGGCGGCAGGCTGGTTCACGAGATCATCTCCGTCGTGCAGTACTCGGACCCGACGATGCCATGCCTGCACGGGTGATCGGTCACCCACCCCCCACCCGCGGACGGTCGACGACAGCGCTCACCGAACCGTCCTGCACGGTGACCACACCGTCTGTCGCGCATTCGATGCGCCGGATGTCGGGGCCCGCGTTGACGACGATCGACGCGAGCAGGTCCCGGTCCGGGGGCAGAACCCGGGCGGTCACCTGTCCGGTCGGTGCACCACGCAGCTCGGCGACGAGTACCTCGTGCAGGCGTGCCGTCAGGTCGTCGTCGGGTCGTGCCGCGAGCGCACCGTCGTCGAGCAACAGGACCGAGATGCCCCGCCGCCGCGCCGCCCACACGGCATCACTGACCTGTCCCGACTCCCAGGCGGGCGCGCGAATGCCATCGCGCAGTTGCGCTTCGGTGAGGCGTGCGTCGGCCACCTCAGCCGGCGTGAACTCGTGACCGTCCACCACCTGCTGCAGGATCGGACGGGCACGACGATCGAGCCTGCGCAACTGGCGACCCCGCTCCCGCGCCGCCGCCGCGGTGGCCGCCTCCGTCGCCGCCTGCGCGACCGCACGCACCCGCAACACGCGGATGCGTTCTTCCATCGGCCGCGCCATGAGGGCGAACAGCACGGCCAGGACCAGCACCGGATAGCAGAAGTTGGTGTTCACCGCCCCCGTCGCGAATCCCAGCCCGACGTCCGCGGCCCACAGCCCGGAGACCGCGGTGCAGCAGAAGGCGCCGACCCACGCATAGAGCGGGCGCCGGTGCACCGCCAGCAAGGTGAGCACGATCGTCATCGCCGACACCGGCGGCGCGGTCTGCAACGTCTGATACGTCTCCGGTGGCAGACTCCACAGCGAGACCGCCAGGCCGCAGACCGCCGACACGACGACGATGACCGCAGCGGGTACGGGACTCCGCGAACCACGCGTGCGCACGACGATGGCGACGGCGACGGCGAAGATGCCCAGACCGATCGCGCGCCCCACCCAACTGGCCACGGACGTGATCTCCCACCCGGCGCCGATCGACACGATCACGTACACGACCGCGAACACCCACAGTGCTGCCGTGACCGTCGTGGAGCCGAGACCGAACAGGTCGACGGACGCATCGTCGAGGTCACGGTCGTCGACGTCGCGATCGTCGATCCGGGTCGGCCGATCCGTCATGGCTGCCGCCATTCGACGACCACGGCAGTACCTTCGCCGGGTGCGCTGTGAATCCGGGCCGACCCGCCGGGCAGGGCGTCCATGCGGCCGTGGACACCGACGGCGATCCCATACCGCTCCGGGCTGACGGATCGGGGGTCGAAGCCGACGCCGTCGTCGGCGATGACGATGCGAACGGCGCCGTCGTGAAAGTCGGCGTCGATCACACAGTGTGCACCGGGCCCGGCGTGCCGTCGCCAGTTGCGAACCGCCTCGTCGGTCGTGCCGGTCATCGCGGCGACGACCGACGTCGGGTACGAGATCTCCTCCTCGGGCATCGCGATCTCGGTGCGAATCCGGCCGCCGACCGCGGTGGCAGAGCGCCGGATGCCGTCCGCGAAGCGGACGACGGTGACCTCGCCGCCCTCGGTGTCGTCGTCGCGACGATCCAGCTCCTCGAGGGTCGCGGCCGCCTGCCGGGCGACGCGCGGATCCGACCGACCTGCACCGACGGCCAGCAGCGAGGCGATCACCTTGTCGTGGATCATCGCCGCGAAGCGCGTCCGCTCGCCTTCCTGCGCCATGTCCGCGGCACTCGAGGCCGCCGCCCGCAGCATCGCCGCACGTCTCGCGTCGAGTGATTGCACGTTGCGGACCGTCGCGTACGCCACCGCCATGAACACCCCGCTGAGTGCCATCGTCAGCGGCGCACTCAGCATCGTGGCCGGGCGGATCTCACCGTAGAGACCGACCTGATTGGCCGCATGCGCGAGGACCGTCGCGCCGACGAGATGGACGAACGCCCACCCCGGTCGCAACACCAGGACCAGCGCGATACTCGGCACCGACGGGAACTGGCACAACCACACCGAGTACCGGGTCACATCGTCGGGCACCCCACGCCACGCCACGAACCACAGCAGGGTGGCCACCACATAGGCGATCGCCGAGACGCAGGTCAGCACCATCAGACCCTGGGGCACCGGACGCAGCGTCGCCGTCACCAGCGCCAGCGCCGGCCCGACGACGAGCAGCAGACTGACCGGGGTCCACCAGGCGTCGGTGAGATCGGCGCACCGGACCGTCACCGGAAGCATCACCAGGGTGAACACGAGCAGCCCACACCCGACGAACCGTGCTCCGATGCGTTGCATGCGGGTGACGTCTGAGTCGTCGACCCGAGGGCCCCGGAATCCGCCGAGATAGGCACGCACGCGATCGACAGCCGCGTGCCCGACCTGCGGGCGCCGATCGATCACCACCATGGAAGTTCACCAGAAATCGACCCGTCGCGATCGTTGAATCGCGGGTGGCAGGCGCGACCGCCGCTGATCAGTGGTAGATCCGCCGGCCCCACGCGGGCAGCGAGACGTCGACGGTCCCGTCGTCGCCGACGCGGATCGACTCCCCGGACAACGGGTCGGACAGTTCGTGCCCCGTCGTCCGGCACGCGAGACGCACGGTCGCAGGTCGATCGCCGGGATTGACCACCACCAGCCACTCTCCGTCACGGCCGCCGCGTCGCCACGCGGCCACCACCCCGGTATCCGATGCGTCGGCGCCATGGACCAGACCCCACTCGACGCCGGCGAAAGCGTCGTCGCGGAGCACGGCCAGCAGGCCCCGATAGAAGTCGGCGCGCGCGGCGTCGACCGGTTCGTCGGGGAACCGGCCGAGCTGGACAGGGACCCGGATGCGTCGTCCCTGCAGCTGACCGTCGTGGACGAGTCGGGCCCCGAGTTGGGTCAGGGTGGCGACCGCCGCGAGCTCATCGCGTTCGCCGAAGGACGCGGCGCTGCGCGGCTCGTCGTGGTTCTCGATGAACCGCAGGAGCGCTCGCTGGTGTCCCGGGTCCGCCGACAACTGCGCGCGCAGACCCGCCGGGTCCTCGCGCAACGTGTCGTAGAGCGACTTGTCATAGCAGTGATCGAAGCCCTGCGCCCGCAACGCCGGTTCCGTGCCCCAGTAGGCCTCCGCGATGAAGCAGAAGCCGGGCACCTCCGCGCGGATGGCGGCGATGATGCCGGGCCAGAACTCGTCGCTCGCCCCCACATCCCCCGTCGCTTCGCTCGCCCCCACATCCCCCGTCGCTTCGCTCGCCCCCCACGTCCGCGCGAAGACGTCGTTCATCATCAGCATCGCCATGTCGCAGCGGACGCCGTCGCACTGGCCGGCGATCTGCCGGAGAGTATCCAGTGTCGCGGCACGCAGGCCCGGGCTGAACGCGTTCAGCTGGACGACGTCTCGCCACGCCGGGAAGTACGGGTCACGCCCGTTGGCGATCACGGCACCGTCGACCAGCACATACGACTCCGGCTCCCGATCGAGGTCGTCGAGGTCGCCGGTGACGAACCACGACGGATGGGCCGCCACCCACGGATGGTCGAGGGCCACGTGATTGGGCACATGGTCGAGGATCAGCGCGACACCGCGATCGGCCAGCGCGCGACGCGCATGGGCGAGCCCGTCGGGACCGCCGAGGTGATCGTCGACGACGTAGTCACGCACACAGTACGGCGATCCGACGACGTCGTCGGATCGGAAATCCGGCAGTGCGGATGCGAACCAGTCCATCAGCGGCTCGTCGGCGCAGGCGATCGCGACGCCGACAGCACTGCGCCGCCACACCCCCATCAACCAGACCGCGTGGAAACCCGACTCCGCGATCGCGTCCCACTCGACGTCGGGCACGGTCCCGAGGGTGACCGGCCGCCCGTTCTCGAGGGTGAGTCGGGCGAGCCACGGCCAGGTGTTGATCTCGTAGATCAGCGGCGACGGCGGCAGTTGGGGCACAAGCACTCTCTACACGAGAAACGACCCGCCCCCCAGCGGGGAACGGGCCGTTCTCTGAATCTCTCTCGCGGAGAAGAGGCTTACTTGGCCTTCTCCAGCACCTCGACGAGGCGCCACCGCTTGGTGGCCGACGTCGGGCGGGTCTCCATGAGCCGCACGCGGTCGCCGACACCGGCGGTCTCGTTCTCGTCGTGCGCCTTGACCTTGCTCGTGGTCCGGATGATCTTGCCGTAGAGCTTGTGGCTCTTACGATCTTCCAGCTCGACCACGATGGTCTTCTGCATCTTGTCGCTGACCACGTAACCGATCCGCTCCTTGCGGTCGTTACGCACTTCAGCCTTACCTGTGGCGGTCTGGCTCACGTTCTGGTCCTCACTCATGCGTCATCACCATCCGGTCCCGACGCCAGGCCCAGCTCGCGCTCGCGCATCACGGTGTAGATACGTGCGATCTCGCGACGCACGGTCCGCAGACGACGGTTGTTGTCGAGCTGGCCGGTGGCCATCTGGAACCGAAGGTTGAACAGTTCTTCCTTCGACTCTTTGAGGCGATCGACCAGATCGGTATCACTGAGCTCACGCAGCTCGTTCGCAGCAACTCCGAGTGCCATCAGAACTGCTCCTCTCTGGTCACGATCCGGGTCTTGATGGGGAGCTTGTGCTGCGCACGGCGCAGGGCCTCGCGCGCGGTCTCCTCATTGGGGTAGCTCATCTCGAACAGCACGCGACCCGGCTTGACCGGGGCGACCCACCACTCGGGCGAACCCTTACCGGAACCCATGCGGGTCTCGGCAGGCTTCTTGGTCAGCGGGCGGTCCGGGAAGATGTTGATCCAGACCTTGCCGCCACGCTTGATGTGCCGGTTGATGGCGATACGAGCGGACTCGATCTGACGGTTGGTGATGTAGGCACTCTCCAGAGCCTGGATGCCGTAGTCACCGAACGTCACCTTGGTGCCGCCCTTCGCCTGACCCTTCAGGCTGGGGTGATGCTGCTTGCGGTGCTTGACCCGACGGGGGATCAACATGGCTAGCCCTCCTGCTTCTCGGCGCCCGCCGCTGCAGTGGCCCCCGCGGTGGCTTCTGCCGGAGCCTCCGCCGCGCGACCCGCGTCGGTGCTCGTGGCAGTGGTGCCGGAAGCACCGCTGCGCCGGGGCCGGCTGGGCCGGCGGGGACGACGGTCCTCGGTGGCCGGCGCGGCTGCACTGAGCTCACGCTTGCCGCCGACGATGTCGCCCTTGTAGATCCAGACCTTCACGCCGATGCGGCCGAAGGTGGTCTTGGCTTCGTAGAGTCCGTAGTCGATGTCGGCGCGCAGCGTATGCAGCGGCACGCGTCCCTCGCGGTAGAACTCACTGCGGCTCATCTCTGCACCGCCCAGGCGACCCGAGCACTGGACCCGGATGCCCTTCACGTTCGGCTGACGCATCGCCGACTGGATCGCCTTGCGCATCGCGCGACGGAACGCCACACGGTTGCTCAGCTGCTCAGCGACGCCCTGGGCCACCAGTTGGGCCTCGGACTCTGCGTTCTTCACCTCGAGGATGTTCAGCTGCACCTGCTTGCCGGTCAGCTTCTCCAGGTCGCCACGAATCCGGTCGGCCTCGGCGCCGCGGCGGCCGATGACGATGCCCGGACGGGCGGTGTGGATGTCGACGCGGACCCGGTCACGGGTGCGTTCGATCTCCACCTTGGCGATGCCGGCGCGCTCGAGTCCGGTGGACAGGAGCTTGCGGATGGCGACATCCTCTTTCACGTACTCCGCATACTGCTTGTCGGCGTACCACCGCGAACTCCAGTCCGTGGTGATGCCCAGACGGAAGCCGTGCGGGTTGATTTTCTGACCCACTACTGGGCTCCCTTCTTCGGCTGACGCGACCGGCCGCGCGAAGCGGTTGCCTTCTCGGGAAGGCTCTCGACGACGACGGTGATGTGGCTGGTGCGCTTGCGGATGCGGAACGCACGACCCTGCGCACGCGGCTGGAACCGCTTGAGCGTGGGACCCTCGTCGGCGAACGCGGTGGCGACGACCAGGGTCCGGCGATCCAGATCCAGGTTGTTCTCCGCATTCGCGACGGCGCTGGCGAGGACCTTGTACACCGGCTCGGAAGCCGACTGCGGGGCGAACCGCAGGATGTCGAGGGCCTCGTCGACGTTCTTGCCGCGGATCAGGTCGATCACGCGACGCGCCTTCATCGGCGTCACGCTGACGAACTTCGCGGTGGCCTTGGCTGTCGGATTATCGGTTTGCGTAGTCATTACCGGCGCTTCGCTTTCCGGTCATCCTTGATGTGACCCTTGAAGGTGCGGGTAGGGGCGAACTCGCCCAGCTTGTGCCCGACCATGTTGTCCGAGACGAACACCGGGACGTGCTTGCGGCCGTCGTGGACGGCGAAGGTGTGCCCGATGAAGTCAGGAATGATGGTCGAACGACGCGACCAGGTCTTGATGACCTGCTTGGTGCCCTTCTCGTTCTGGGTATCCACCTTCGCAAGGAGGTGGTCGTCGACGAACGGGCCCTTCTTGAGGCTGCGTGGCATTCTCTTACTCCCTCCTGCTTATCGCTTGTTCTTGCCGGTACGACGGCGACGGACGATGAGCTTGTCGCTCGCCTTGTTCTTGCGGGTACGGCCTTCCGGCTGACCCCACGGGCTGACCGGGTGGCGACCACCCGAGGTCTTGCCCTCGCCGCCACCGTGCGGGTGGTCGACCGGGTTCATGACGACACCGCGGACAGTGGGGCGCTTGCCCTTCCAGCGCATACGGCCGGCCTTGCCCCAGTTGATGTTCGACTGCTCGGCATTGCCGACCTCGCCGACGGTGGCGCGGCAGCGCACATCGACGCGACGGATCTCGCCGGAGGGCATACGCAGGGTGGCGTATGCACCCTCCTTGCCCAGCAACTGGATCGAGGCACCGGCGCTGCGGGCCATCTTCGCCCCGCCACCCGGGCGCAGCTCGACGGCGTGCACCTGGGTACCGGTCGGGATGTTGCGCAGCGGCAGGTTGTTGCCCGGCTTGATGTCGGCGCCCGCGCCGCTCTCCACCACGTCACCCTGGTTCAGACCCTTGGGCGCGATGATGTAGCGCTTCTCGCCGTCCACGAAGTGCAGCAACGCGATCCGCGCAGTGCGGTTCGGGTCGTACTCGATGTGCGCGACCTTGGCGTTGATGCCGTCCTTGTCGTTACGACGGAAGTCGATCAGACGGTAGGCACGCTTGTGACCGCCACCCTTGTGCCGAGTGGTGATGCGGCCGTGGGCGTTACGGCCGCCACGTCCGTGCAGCGGGCGAACCAGCGACTTCTCCGGATGGTCACGGGTGACCTCCGCGAAATCGGATCCGCTGGCGCCGCGACGACCCGGGGTCGTCGGCTTGTACTTACGAATAGCCATGTCTCTAGTCCCTCAGTTCCCGAGTCCCGGTCAGCCGACCGGTCCTCCGAAGATCTCGATGGGCTTGCTGCCGTCGGCCAGCGTCACGATCGCGCGCTTGGTGTCCTTGCGCTTGCCGTAGCCGAAGCGGGTGCGCTTGCGCTTGCCCTGCCGATTTGCGGTGTTGACGCTGGTGACCTTGACGTCGAAGATCTTCTCGACCGCGATCTTGATCTGGGTCTTGTTCGAGTCCGGGTGCACCAGGAAGGTGTACACGTTGTCCTCGATCAGTCCGTAGGACTTCTCGGAGATCACCGGCGCCAGGATGATGTCACGCGGGTCAGCCTGCGTAGCCATATCTAGGCCTCCTTCTTGTTCTGCTCGATGAACGCGTTGAGCGTCTCGACGCTGAACACCACCTCGTCCGCATCCAGGACGTCGTAGGTGTTGAGCTGATCCGGTGCGATCGGCAGAACATTCTGCAGGTTCGCGACGCTCTTCCATGCGGCGTCGTCCTCACGGCCGAGCACCACCAGGAACTTGCGGCGATCGCTCAGCGCCTCGAGGAACCGACGTGCCGACTTGGTCGACGGGGCCTGCCCGGCAACCAGTTCGGTGATCACGTGGATGCGCTCGTTGCGCGCCCGGTCCGAGAGTGCCCCGCGCAGGGCGGCGGCCTTCATCTTCTTGGGGGTGCGCTGGCTGTAGTCGCGCGGCTGCGGGCCGTGCACGACGCCACCACCGGCGAACTGTGGTGCGCGGGTCGAACCCTGGCGGGCGCGACCGGTGCCCTTCTGCCGGTACGGCTTGGCGCCGCCACCACTGACCTGACCACGGGTCTTGGTCGAGTGGGTGCCCTGGCGTCCCGCGGCCTGCTGGGCCACGACGACCTGGTGCATCAGCGCGATGTTGGCCGGCGCGTCGAACAGGTCGGCGGGCAGATCAACGGTGCCGTTGGTCTTGCCGTCGGCCGACTTCACGTCCAGCGTCAGATTCGTTGTCGTCTCGGTGCTCATTTGGCACCACCCTTCACTGCGTCGCGGATCACCACGATGCCGCCCTTGCGGCCGGGGATCGCGCCCTTGATCAACAGCAGACCGGCCTCGGCGTCGACCTTGTGCACGGTCAGGTTCTGCGTGGTCACGGTGTCATTGCCCATCCGGCCGGCCATCCGCATGCCCTTGAACACACGACCCGGGGTGGCACAGCCACCGATCGAGCCGGGCGCGCGGTGCACACGGTGTGCGCCGTGGCTGGCACCCAGACCGGAGAAGCCGTGGCGCTTCATGACGCCGGCGAATCCGCGGCCCTTGGAGGTACCCGTCACGTCGACCTTGGTGCCGTCGGCGAAGATCTCCGCCGTCAGTTCCTGGCCGATCTCGAGCTCCGAGACGTCCGCGACGCGGATCTCGGCGAGATGGCGGCGCGGCGTGACACCGGCCTTGGCATACTGACCCGCCACCGGCTTGGTGACCTTGCGGGGGTCGATCGCGCCGTAGGCGAGCTGGACGGCGGTGTAGCCGTCGCGGTCCGCGGTACGGAGCTGGGTGATGACGTTCGGTCCGGCCTGGATCACCGTCACCGGAACGACACGGTTGTTCTCGTCGAAGACCTGGGTCATGCCGAGCTTGGTGCCCAGAATTCCCCGTGTGGCACTTTGATTGCTGGTCGCACTCTGCGTAGTCATATCTGCTCTCGCCCCCCGCCTACTGGATGTTGACGTCGACGCTGGCCGGCAGGTCGATACGCATCAGCGCATCCACCGTCTTCGGCGTCGGGTCGAGGATGTCGATGAGTCGCTTGTGTGTGCGCATCTCGAAGTGTTCGCGGCTGTCCTTGTACTTGTGCGGCGAACGGATGACGCAATACACGTTCTTCTCGGTGGGCAACGGCACCGGGCCGACCACGCGTGCCCCGGTACGGGTCACGGTTTCCACGATCTTGCGCGCCGAAGCGTCGATCGCCTCGTGGTCGTAGGCCTTGAGCCTGATGCGGATCTTCTGTCCCGCCACGCTGTGTCCTCTTCCGTCAGTTGTTCTCGACAGACAAACACCGCGTGACCGTTTCATCCCGCGAGGGGAAGGCCGGCTCAGATTGCCGGTGGGCACATGACCACCCGTGTGAGATACGGGGATCGACGCTGTTCATCTATCGTTGTACGTAAGTTCGCCACTGTGGACGAACCGGTTGTGCTCCGGCACCCGCGGTCGGGCGTGTCGTGGCCGTACCACTGAATCAGGGCACGCGTTACACGCCCGGTCCCGGAAATCCGGGGCCTGGGAGTCATTCACCTGATGGAGGCCGCAAAGAAACCCGCGTCCGCCGCTCAAGGCAACCCGACAAGTATGCACCAGGTCGGGGTCACTATTCAAATCCGGGCGGCCGGGACCTGCGCGGCTCGGAGAACCCACCAACTTACCGAGTAGTAAGATCTGGGCCCATGAGCGACATCCGGACGTCGAGTCCCACCTATGCCCTGCGCCGCAGATTGCCCGACAACGTCGTCGGGCACGCCCTGTTCTCCCTGGGTATGGTCGCGCGGGTGCCGTACTTCGGCACGGTCCTACCGGTGGTCACGGAGATGCGGCCGGGATTCTGCCGGGTTTCCGGACCCAATTGGTTCGGCGTGCACAACCACCTCGGGACCTTCCACGCCATCGCCGCGTGCAATCTCGCCGAGGCCGCGATGGGCATGTTGATGGAGGCCACCACCCCGGCCGATCATCGCTGGATCCCCAAGGCCATGCAGACGCAGTACCTGGCCAAGGCGACGACACGACTCACCGCCGAGGCCCGGCTGGCCGAACCGGTCGACTTCGATCAGATCGTCGACGGCACCGACGTCGTCGTCGATGTCCGGGTGCTCGACAAGAACGGTGTCGAGGTCGTCCACTGTGACATCACCACCTGGGTGACTCCGCGCTAGCGTTGCCGCCCGTCGGCCTGCTCGCTCGTCCTGCCCCGGGGCGGTGTTGCTCCTAGGCTTGGACGATGACGCCCCGCCCCCTCCGCGACGATCCAATCCGCGGTGTCCGCCGGGTCGGGGTCGAAGAAGAATTCCACCTGGTCGATCTGCGTACCTCGAGGTTGACCACCCGTGCCCCGGAACTCCTCGAGATCCTTCCGACGGACGGGCCGTACGTCGAAGAACTACAGCGCTGCGTCATCGAGGCCAACAGCGGCGTGCATCCCCAGCTGACCCAACTGCGCGACAACCTGCGGTCCAATCGTTCGGTCCTCGTCGACGCCGCCGCGGCGCTCGGCATCGGGGTCGTCGCCGCCGGGTCCGTACCTCTGGCGGTACCGACCGAGATGCGGGTCACCGAGACACCGCGATACCGACGGATGCTGGCCGACTACCAACTGCTCGCCCGCGAGCAACTCATCTGCGGCACCCAGGTGCACGTCGATGTGGCGAGCCGCGACGAGGCGGTCACGATCGCCTCGCGCATCACACAACATCTGCCCACGCTGCTCGCGCTGTCGGCGAGTTCGCCCTTCTGGGCCGACGGTACCGACACCGGATATGCCAGTGCGCGGACTCTCGTGTGGCAGCGCTGGCCGACCACCGGGCCGTTCCCCGACGTCCACACCGCCGCCGACTACGACGCCGAGATCGAGCGACTGATCAGCAGTGGCGTGATCAGCGACCGGGGGATGGTCTATTTCGACGTGCGGCCGTCGGCGCGGGTCAGCACGCTGGAGTTGCGGGTCTGCGACAGTTGCCCGTCCGTGGACACCATCGCGTTGATCGCCGGGCTGTTCCGGGCCCTCGTGGTGCGCGAGGCCAAGCATCTCGACGAACCACCGCGACCGACCTCACCCGCCCTCTATCGGGCCGCGATCTGGCAGGCCGCCCGGTCCGGTCTGGAGGGCGATCTGATCGACGTCGCCAGTTCCACCCCCGGCCGGCCGCCGAGGTCGTCACCGATCTGACCATCGCGCTCCGTCCCGAACTCGAGGAGTCCGGCGACCGCGACCTCATCGAGGAACTCGCCGAGGTCACCCTGGCGCAAGGCAGCTCGTCGGCCCGGCAGCGCCGTACCCTGCGGCGTCGCGGCCGCCTGACCGCCGTCGTCGACAGCTTGATCGCGGAGACCGCGGGGACGCTGACCACGTTCACGGTGCCCGACGACCCCGAAGGCCGCTTGTTGCACGGCTATCACCGTGTCGAACCACCAGCCGGTGTGCCTTCCGTGACGTCGCCGGAACTCCTCTCCTACGACGAGGCGGTCACCACCGAGATGTCCGCCCGACCGGGTTACGCGGAGATCCTCACCGCGGCAGCGGGGCTCGGGGTCATCGAACTGCGCAAACGGCAGTACCAGATCGAACGTGAACAGAGCATCGACGGCGTCACCTTCCGCGTCACCGGACAGTCCCTCGCCCAACTCTTCCCGCTCGACGTCATGCCCCGTTACATCGGCTCGGACGACTGGCTCCGGGTCGGACGAGGACTGACGCAACGCGCACTCGCGCTGAACGCGTTCATCGCCGACGTCTACGGCGAGCAGCACGCCATCCGCGACGGCATACTCCCGCCCGAGGCCCTCGACCGCGCGCCGGGCTACCGCCGCACGGGACGGGTACCCGCGTGGCAACGCGTCCGCACGCACATCTGCGGCACCGACCTCGTCTCCCCGACGCCCGGCGAGTTCGTCGTCCTCGAGGACAACCTGCGGGTTCCGTCGGGAATCGCGTACGCGATGTCCAACCGGGCTCTGCTGACCCAGTTCCTACCCGAGATCCCCATGCCCGACGGCACGATGCCGATCGCCGGTGTCCCCAAGATGATCGGCGAGACCATCGCCGCGGCCGGGCCTCCGGACCCGCACCCCGACGGCATCGACGTCATGCTCAGTTCCGGCTGGCAGGATTCGGCCTGGTTCGAACACCAGCTGCTGGCCGAGGGTGCGGGCCTCGGACTCGCGACGCCGGAGAACATCTCGGTGGACACCTCCGACGGCCCCGACGTGGGGCGCGTGTACTTCCATCACGGCACCACCCGCGTACCCGTCAACACGGCCTACGTGCGCATGGACGAGGACATGCTGCTCTCCTCGAAGGGTTTCGACGAGCAGCCCCTGCGCGCGGGCATCCTCGACGGCCTCGGGCGAGGTCGCTTCGCCATCGCGAACGCGCTGGGCAACGGGGTCGGTGACGACAAGGCCATCTATTACTACGTGCCCGCGATGATCCGCTATTACCTCGGTGAGGAGCCGCTGCTGGACCAGGTGCCCACCTGGCTGTGCGCGGAGCGCCACCAGCGCGACCACGTCCTGGCGAATCTGGAGAGCCTCGTCGTCAAACCGATCGACGGACTCGGCGGGTCGGGGATCACGATCGGACCCGAATGCAGCGACGAAGAGCTCGCACAGCGCCGTGTCGACCTGCTGACCCAGCCCGAGCGCTTCATCGCCCAGGAGGTGGTCGCCCTGTCCACGCATCCGACGTTCGACGGCAACGGCTTCTACGCCCACCACGTCGACCTCCGGGCGTTCGTCCATCTGCGCGACACCGGCGATCAGATCGATGCGCTCGTCGCGCCCGCCGCGTTGACCCGGGTGGCGCCGGCGGGCAGTCTGATCGTCAACTCCTCGCGCGGCGGCGGGGGCAAGGACACCTGGATCCAGGGCGCGGGCCATGCGGGTGTCGCACCGGAACCACGAGAGGGCTGATCCGACATGTGCGGTATATGTGGTGAGATCCGTTTCGACGCAACATCTCCGGATGTCGCCGCCGTCGATGCGATGACGTGTGAGATGTCCCGCCGCGGCCCCGACGGTTCCGGCATCTTCGCCAAGGGCTCGGTGGCCCTGGGCCATCGCCGACTGAAGATCATCGACCTCTCCGAACGCGGCGCACAGCCGATGGTCGACCCGGAACTCGCGCTCGCCCTGGTGTTCAACGGCTGCATCTACAACCACCGCGAGTTGCGGACGGAGCTCGAGGCGAAGGGCTACCGCTTCTTCTCGCACGCCGACAGCGAGGTGATCCTCAAGGCGTTCCACGCCTGGGGACCCGACTGCGTCGACCATCTCATCGGTATGTTCGCGTTCGCCGTCGTCGACACCGACACCGGCGTCGTGACCCTCGCGCGCGACCGACTCGGCATCAAACCGCTCTACCTCGCCGAGACACCGGGTCGACTGCGGTTCGCGTCGTCGCTGCAGGCACTGCTGCGCGCCGGCGGCGTGGACACCTCGATCGACCGGGTCGCGCTGCACCACTACTTCAGCTTCCACGCCGTCGTCCCCGCGCCGCACACGATCTACAACGGCATCCGCAAACTCCCGCCGGCCACCGTCCGGACCATCAACCCGGATGGCCGCAGCGTCGAGAAGCGCTACTGGACGCCGGCTTTCGAGCCCAGATCCGACCACAAGGACTGGGACGAGGCACGGTGGCAGCACGAGTTGCTCGATTCACTGCGCACCTCGGTACGCCGCCGTATGGTGGCCGACGTCCCGGTCGGGGTCCTGCTCTCGGGCGGCATCGACTCCTCCCTCGTGGTGGCCCTGCTGGCCGAACAGGGTCAGACCGACCTCGCGACGTTCAGTATCGGATTCGACTCGGCCGGTGGCGAATCCGGCGACGAATACGCCTATTCCGATTTGATCGCCGACACCTTCGGCACCGACCACCACAAGATCCACATCGGTACCGACCGGCTGCTGCCCGCGGTCCCGGACACCATCGCGGCGATGAGCGAACCGATGGTCAGTCACGATTGCGTGGCCTTCTATCTCTTGTCCGAGGAGGTCAGCAAGTCCATCAAGGTCGTCCAGTCCGGGCAGGGCGCCGACGAGATCCTCGGCGGCTACGACTGGTATCCGCCGTTGCAGCACACTCCCCGCGAGGACACCACCAAGGCATATGCCGAGGTCTTCTTCGACCGCGGTCACGCCGCGATCGGTGCGCTGCTCAGCGAGCCCTACCACCTCGACCGCGACTACGACCCCAGCTGGGAGTTCGCCCTGGCGCATCAGTCGGCGCCCGGCGCTCGGACCGCCGTCGACGCGGCACTACGCCTGGACACCACCGTCATGTTGGTCGACGACCCGGTCAAACGCGTCGACACGATGACGATGGCCTGGGGACTGGAGGCGCGGGTGCCGTTCCTCGACCACGAGTTCGTGGAACTGGCCGCATCCTGCCCACCGGATCTCAAACTCGCCCATCGCGGCAAGGGAGTTCTCAAGGAGGCCAGCCGATCTCTGCTCCCGGCGGCGGTCATCGACCGCACCAAGGGCTATTTCCCGGTCCCCGGAATCCGTCACCTCGAGGGCGGTGTCCTCGACCTCGTGAACGACGCGCTGCGCTCGCGAACCGCCGTTGACCGTGGGCTCTACCGGCCCGAGGCGCTGGATCGACTCTTCGCCGACCCCAACGGCACCCGCACCACCCTGGGCTCCAACGAACTGTGGCAGCTCGCGATGCTCGAGATGTGGCTACAGAGCATGGAAGCGGTCACCGCACCGTGAGCGTGAGCAGGACGATCACGCCCGGCCCCGGCGACCCGGGACGGGACACGTCGGCACCGGCCCACCCCGTGCGCTTCGACGAACGCGGTTGGCACACCTACGGCGCGTCGGTGTCCCCCGACGGTTCCGCGTTCGCCTACATCATCGACGACGGCACCGGGTATCCCCGTGCCGCCCAACGCTCCCTGTCCAAGGACGGCGTCGGCGACCTGCGGTGGGTGCGGCTGCGGGCGACCGGACCGGTACGCAAGGTCATCCATTCCACCGACAGCCGGTGGCTGGCCGTCGAGATCGCGCCGAGTGGCGGTGAGCACCACCAGGTCTGGGTGGTCACCACCGACGCCGACGACGACACCGCCCATCGCATCGGCGCCACCCGCCCGGACGGGCGGTCGTTCGGCACGGTCGCGCTCGTCGGCTGGGACACCGACTGGGTCCTCATCACCGCCACCGAACCCGATGGCACCGCACACGCCCTCCGGGTACACCCGGGCACCTCCACCACCACGACCCTCGACGTCCGCGTCGGCGGCGCCCTCGTCGACTCGTGGAAGGGCGCCACCCTCGTCCGGGTCGGCCCGCGGGGCTACCGGGACATGCTGCTGTTGCGCCGCCGCGTCGACGCGGCATCCGACGAGATCGTGATGACACCACTGCTGCCCAACGATCCCGGCGCCGTGACCGACCACGGGTACATCCTGGATCAGGGCTTCGATCATCCGTCATCGGTGTTCGTCGGACCGCCGCAGGATGCGCTGCGCGACCTCGACAGCGTGCAGGCCATCGTGATCAGTGATTTCGACGCCAAGTATCCCCGCCTGCTCGGCGTCGAGGTCGGGGCCGGCGGCGTTCGCTTCCGGGTGCTCGCACAACGGCCGGGCGCCGGCATCGACGAGTTCGCCGTGAGTCACGACCAGTCCACCGTGGCCATGCTCTGGAATATCAACGGCCGCAGCGAATTACAGGTGCTCACCCTCCCCGACCAGACTCTGCACGATCCGATCCCCCTACCCGGGGCGGTGGCCGCCGACCTGTCGATCAGTGCGGCGGGCAGCCTCGTCGCGGTCACGGTGTCGAGTCCGCAGCACTCGCCGCTCGTACACCTGATCAACACGGGGACCGGTGATGTCCTCGCCGTCCGCGACGACGTGATCACCGGCGAGGGGCCGTCGAGCGGCTTGCATCCGGAGCTGCTCGAGTTCTCCGCCCGTGACGGGATGCCGTTGTCCGGCCTGCTGTTCCGCGCCCGCCGCGACGGCCCCGGCCCCACCCTGCTCTATTTCCACGGCGGACCGGAGGCACAGACCCGGCCCGACTACAACTTCCTGTTCGGTCCACTCGTCGACGCCGGGATCACCGTCTTCGCCCCCAATGTCCGCGGGTCCTCGGGATATGGACGGCTCTTCTCCCATGCCGACGACCGCTACGGACGGTACGCCGGGATCGACGACGCCGCCGACTGCGCCGAGTTCCTCGTCTCGCAGGGTGTCGCCGATCCGGATGCGATCTACTGCTCGGGCCGGTCCTACGGCGGATATCTGACGCTGGCGTGCCTGACCTTCCATCCGGACATGTTCGCGGCCGGCATCGCCATCTGCGGCATGAGCGACCTGGAGTCGTTCTTCCGCAACACCGAGCCGTGGATCGCGGTGGCGGCCCACACCAAGTACGGCCACCCCGAATCCGATCGGGAGCTGCTCGCCGACCTGTCCCCGATCCATCGCATCGCCGACGTGCGGGCACCGCTGCTGGTGATCCACGGCGCCCACGACACCAATGTGCCGGTGAGCGAATCCCAGCAGATGGTCGACGAGTTGCGCGCCCGGGGTGCCATCGCCGAGCTGCTGCTGTTCAACGACGAGGGGCATGAGATCGTCAAGCGGCACAACCAACAACGACTCACCGAGGCGGTCGCCGGGTGGGTCCTGCGGCATCCGGTGAGACCGGCGGCGGTGACCGGATGAACTCACGCATGACCGACCGCCTCATCGCCCAACTCATCGAGACCCGGTCGGGCAACGAGCGCGCCAACGTGCTCGAGGAGTTACGTCGGTTGATCCTGTCGGGCGGAGCACCGCCCGGGGCGCAGATCCCGCCCGGCGAGGTCGCGGATGCGTTCCAGGTCAGCCCCATCCCGGTTCGCGAAGCACTCAAGACACTGGTCGGCGAGGGACTGGTGGTGCATCAACGCAACGCCGGCTACCGGGTCAGCCAGCTCTCGACCGACGAGCTTCGTGAGATCTACTTCGTGCGTGGGACTCTGGAGCAGGCCGCACTCGCCCGAGCCGTGGAGCGCATCGACTCGGACGGCCTGGCGCGCGCCCGGGACCGTCATGTCGAACTGGTGACGGCGGTGAAGTACAACGACCGCAAGGCATTTCACAACATCTCGCGCGACTTTCACCGCGAACTGACCGCACCATGCGAGATGCCGCGCCTGCTCAACATGTTCGAGGCCACGTGGAATCTGACCGAGCCGTTCCAGGTCATGCGCTCCGTCGGATCACAGACGCAGCAAGCCCTCAACGATGACCACGCAGCGTTGCTCGATTCCTTCGCCGCCCGCGATGTCGATGCAGTGCTCCGCGTGGCCCAGGTGCACCATCAACGCCTGGAGAGTGCGATCATCGAGACCGCCGCCGAACTCGACGTGCGGCACGACAACTGACGGAGTTCCTCTTGTTCACCCGGCTCACACGGATTCCGGACGAGCGTATGCACCTGATCCTGATGATCATCCTGACCTTCACCACCGGGATCAACGACGCAGTCGGCTATCTCGGACTCGACAAGGTGTTCACCGGGAACATGACCGGCAACGTCGTCGTGTTGGGCATGGCGATCGCCGGCGGTTCCGATCTACCGGTTCTCGGCCCGGCGATGGCGCTGGTCGGTTTCATGGTCGGCGCCGCTGTCGGCGGTCGTGTACTCCGTCAGCAGGGGCGGCGATGGACCACGGGGACAACCGTCTTGTTCGCGACGGTCGCGCTGATCATGTTCGGCCTGGCGACAACATTGTTCGTCGTCGGTGAGGATCCGAGCAAGCCGACGATGGTCACCGTCACCACCATCGCGGCCACCGCGATGGGCATCCAGGCGGCCGCCGCGCGGGTGGTGGCGGTCAAGGATGTGACCACCGTGGTGGTGACATCGACCATCACGGGTCTGGCGGCGGACTCGGTCCTCGGCTCCGGCAACGGGAGTGGGACGGGCCGCCGGATCGCCGCCGTGGTGGCGATCATCTGCGGCGCCGGCATCGGCGCCGCGATGCTGCATGTACACATGGGCGCCGCGTTGCTCCTCGCCGCGGTGCTTATCTGCGGGGTGACCGTGGCGGGCGCCACGCACGACCGTCAACGCAACGGCCGCACCGCCGCCGCGGAACAGAATCAGACATAACGGTCACATTCCGGCGCATTCTCGGCATGCGATGGGAAATAGAAAGCCGTCATCCGGAAATATATCTATCCGTTAATTCCCGGGTAACAAAGCGTTCTTAGCGTGATCACATCAGCGTCCCCGACCGTCCGTCGCTGACTCCGTCCGACCGGGAGAACCACCATGTCTGCACCTTCTGCCGACGTCGCGACAGCTCACGAGAGTGCTGCCGGCGAGAGCGTCATCAAACTGGGGTATCACCAGAACCTCACGAATTCCGATCTCGCGCCACTGAAGGAACAGAAGTGGACGTGGTACAACATCTTCGCCTTCTGGATGTCCGATGTGCACAGCGTCGGCGGATATGTCTTCGCCGGCAGCCTCTTCGCCCTGGGGATCGCCGCATGGCAGGTGTTGGTCGCGCTGTTGGTGGGCATCGTCGCCGTCAACATCCTGTGCAACCTGGTGGCCAAGCCGTCACAGTTGGCCGGTGTCCCCTACCCGGTCACCACGCGAGTCGCATTCGGCGTCAAGGGCGCCAATATCGCGGCCATCATCCGCGGCCTGATCGCGGTGGTCTGGTACGGCATCCAGACCTACCTGGCCTCAGTCGCTTTCGGTCTGCTCGCGCTGAAGTTCTGGCCCGGGCTGGCGCCGTGGGGCGACGTCGATCAGCACGGTTTCCTCGGTCTGAGCACTCTCGGGTGGGCCGGCTTCATCCTCATGTGGATCCTGCAGGCGTTCGTGTTCTGGAACGGCATGGACACGATCCGCAAGTTCATCGACTTCTGCGGTCCCGCTGTGTATGTCGTGATGATCGCGCTGGCCGCATACCTGATCGTCAAGGCCGGCTGGAGCAACGTCAGCTTTGATCTCTCCGAAGGTCCGGGGCTGTCGGGTTGGTCGTCGGTCACCCAGATGATCAGCGCGTTCGCCCTCGTGGTCTCGTATTTCTCCGGTCCGATGCTCAACTTCGGCGACTTCTCCCGCTACGGCAAGTCGTTCGCCGAGGTGAAGAAGGGCAATTTCTGGGGTCTGCCGGTCAACTTCCTGTTCTTCTCGCTGCTGGTGGTGTGCACGGTGTCCGCCGGTGCCACGGTGATCGGTACCGACGAGGACGGCAGCATCATCACCGATCCGGTGCACATCGTCGACCGGATCGACAACACCACCGCGGCCGTGCTCGGCGTGCTGACCTTCGCCATCGCCACCATCGGCATCAACATCGTGGCCAACTTCGTGTCGCCTGCCTTCGACTTCTCGAATGTTGCACCGACCAAGATCACCTGGCGCACCGGCGGCATGATCGCGGCGGTCGGCTCGGTGCTGATCACTCCGTGGAACCTGTTCAACAACCCGACCGCCATCCACTACACGATGGACACGCTGGGCGCGGTGATCGGTCCGCTGTTCGGCATCCTGATCATCGACTTCTACGTCATCAAGAAGCAGAAGATCGAGGTCGACGATCTGTTCAGCATGGACGCCGGGAAGTCGTACTCCTATCGGAACGGATGGAACCCGATCGCGGTGATCGCGGTGATCGTGGCGTCGATCCTGCCGATCAGCTTCGTCATCTGGGGCACCGCATATCAGGCCAGTTTCACCTGGTTCATGGGCGCGGCGGCCGGCGCCCTGATCTACTGGCTGGGCATGAAGTTCGCTCCCGCGAGCTTCATCTACACCGCCGGCGAGGAGCCGGCCGTGCTCCCCACGGCCAAGGACGGCAAGCTCGAGCCGTCCGCGCTCTGAGAGTGACGCCGCCGACGATGCGCATCTGCGTCATCAATCCGAACACCGCGACGGCGATGACCGAGGTCATCGCCGTCGCGGCGCGTTCCGTTGCCCGACCCGACGCCGAGATCGTCGCTGTCACTTCACCGATGGGTCCGGCGTCCATCGAGAGTCACTACGACGAGGCGCTCGCCGTACCGGGTCTGCTGCGTGCCATCGACGACCATCCGGATCACGACGGCTACCTCATCGCGTGCTTCGGTGATCCCGGACTCGACGCCGCGCGTGAGATCGCGGTGGCCCCGGTGCTCGGCATCGCGGAGGCCGCCATGCATGTCGCGGCGCCCCTCGGTCGTGGCTTCTCGATCGTCACCACGTTGGACCGAACGATCGGGCGCGCAGGAGATCTGGTCGAGCACTATGGATTCGCCCGACAGTGCCGGGGTATCCATGCCTGCGACATCCCCGTGCTCGAACTCGAGACCAACCCGGCAACCGCGGACATCCTCGAGAAGGCCTGCCGCGAAGCGCTTCATGCCGACGGATCCGATGCCATCGTCCTCGGTTGTGCCGGGATGGCAGACCTCGCCCACCGCATCAGCGATGCGATCGGCGCCCCGGTTATCGACGGCGTCGCCGCCGGGGTCGGCATGCTGTCGTCGATGGCCGCGATGGGGCTGCGGACGGGCACGGCGTCCGGCGAGTTCGCCTCTCCCCCAACGAAGATCTACTCCGGTCCGCTGGAGGGTTTCGGACGGACGTGAGCCCGGGCCATCTGGTCAGCTCTCGGGGCCGGTGTCGGATCCCCCATGCGATTCGCCCTCCGATTCGCGACGTCGCCGATTCCGCTCGCGTTCCTGGCGTCGGCGAGCGTGTTTGGCCGCCACCCGGCTCATGCGACGGGCGGGAGGTGGCTGGTCGCCGGCGTCGGGACCGGCGTCGCCGAGCGGCGGCCCGGTGAATCGAATCCTCCGCAAGCCGGGGAACAGGACTTCGAGGTTCTCCGGGTCGCCGGGGATCACCAGGCCCTCGGGGGTGATGAATTCGGTTCGCAGGTCGCCGTGGCGATCGCGAAACTGATCATCGACCCACTTCCCGAAGGTCTTGAGCAGGTGCCCGAATCGGTGCTTCGCGTTGAGATTGTCCGGCGACGTAGGGCCACCCTGCGCGGGATTCTCGTGGTCGAACTCGCCGACGTGGTCGAGGTCGGCGTCGAATGCCGAAACCGTCGAGCCGGGGATGACGCTGGAGCCGTCCCGGATGCGCACGAACGTGTCCAACGCGGTGCTCGGCCGATACGGATCCGACGGCAGGTGCGCGGGCAGGGTGAACGGGCCGTCGGCGTTCTCGGGTGTGCCCTTGGCCACCAACGGCTTGATCACCGCGTCGGGGCGCGCGGCGAGGTCGCGGGCGTGTTCGCCGGAGATGACGCCGTGTCCCGCGAGGTGGCCGGCGTTGTCGGCGTCGCCGTTCAAGGTGGATTCGTCGACCACCACGTGGACGACGACTCTGCTGCCGGTCGGCGGCGCGGCGCCCTGCTCGGGGGTGACGGCGGTGCAGTCCTGGCCGTCGCATTCACATTCGAACGCGGTGCCGGTCAACAGGGCGAACGCGGCATCCGAGCGGCGTTGCTGCGCGGTCCGCGCATCATGGGCACAGACCGTTTCGGCCAGCGCCTTCACGCAGGCATCCGAGAGTCGCGCGTTCTCCGCTGACATGGTCGCCGAATACCTCGCCATGCCGTCGGGCAGCGGCTGCGTGTGCACACCGCGGGCATCCAAGGCCGTCTGACGGCGTTCGCGTACCGCATCGGGATCGTGGCGGTAGACGATGCGATCGACCATGTCGCGCAACCGCTCCGAGGACCACGCACCCTGGTGCAGGTCCAGGCGGGCGGCGATGTCGGCATCAACCTCGGCGGCACAGTCATGTCCGTCGACGAGGTCGGTGCGCGCGATGATCGACTTCACGCGCTCGGCCGAGATCCGACCGTCGCGCAACCGTTGCGCCACCTGCGGAAGCCGGTCGCGCAGGGCCAGACCCTCGGTGATCAGTCGTTCGGCTGTGCCCTGTCCGATCCCGAAGGTGATCGCGATCCGGGCGGCACATTCAGCAAGACCATCGACCAGCAAGAGATCGTGCGGGTCGGATTCGGTGCGCACCAACCGCGAGTGCAGTTCGGCGGCCACCTGATAGTCGCGCCACGCCAGAAACGAGCGACCCCGCTGGGTGGCGACGAGACTGCCGATCAGATCATTGATGTCGGCCTCGCCGACCTCGTCGACCTCGACGTGTCCGGTGAACATCGCAGGCAGATCCGGCCACGGCGAAGCCGCTGCCCACCACGACGCCACCGACCACGCCCGACCCGACACCGCAACCACCTTCCAGAGAAATGGACACCACCGCAGGACAGCTCCGGCATCAACATTTCCTGAAAGGCCAAGGGCACCAAGCCCTCCACCCGCATCATCACATCATTTGTTCCTGCTGCCAAGAACTCTACAACGGGCCACTGACAAGATCGACCGACCCGCGGGCCGACCGACCGAAGCCGGCAGATGAGGCCAAGGCCTCGCGTGTCACACCCGCATCGTGACGTTCTTCGCGGCCAGGAGGGCGGCCAGTCCCTGCGGGAGCAACGCCAGACCCAGCACCGCCATCGCCACATTCCAGGACCCCGTGACGTCGTGCAGCGCCCCGATGAGAATGGGACCGAACGCGGCGACGGCGTAACCCACCGATTGGGCCATGCCACTCACCTGGCCGGTCACCGCGGTCGACGGGCTGCGCAGCACCATGAACAGCAGCGCCAGGCTGATCGAGGCACCAGGCCCGAACATGATGAGCATGACCCACAGGGTCACGACCTGATCGGTCGCCAGCAGGCCGATGAAACCGACCGCGCACACACCGACCACCGACAGGGTGATCAACCGCTGGTCGGCGAATCGCCCCGCGACGATGGGGATCAGCAACGATGAGAGCAACGCGACCACTTGACCGATCGCGAGGATCGCCCCCGCCTGCCCGTCGGTCCGCCCGTGATCGAGCAGATATTGCGGCAGCCATGCGCTGAAGGTGTAGAAGATCAGCGACTGGGCGCCCATGAAGACGGTCACCGACCATGCGATCCGATTGCGCCACAGCGATACCGGAGCGTGGTCGACGACCACGCGATGCACCCTCGACAGCTGCGGCACCCAGACCACCAGCGCCACCACCGCGAGTAGTGACCACGAAGTCAGGGTGAGTCGCCAGTTGCCGTCGACTCGCTCATCGATCGGAATCGTCAGCGCCGCGGCGATCGCCGCACCACCGGAGAGGGTCATCGAGTACAGCCCGGTCATCAGGCCCGATCGATGCGCGAAGTCACGCTTGATCAATGCCGGCAACACCACGTTGCAGACACCGATCGCCGCGCCGATGACCGCCGAACCGACGAGGAGCGTCACGGTGTTCGGCAGGTACCGGAGGCACATCCCCGCGATCAACACGATCAATGAGCCGAAGATCGTCCGCTCGATACCGAACCGGGCCCCGATCCGGGGCGCGAACGGCGCACTGAGCCCGAAGAAGAGCACCGGTAGCGTCGTCAGCAAACCGGCTGCCGCACTGCTGAATCCGATGTCGGTCATGATGTCGTCCACCAGCGGGGCCACCGAGACCACCGGTGGACGCAGATTCGCCGCGACGAGCATGATGCCGATGGCGGCCACGACGGCGGCGATCCCGCGTGGCGCACTCGCATCCCGCGCCGGCAGCACCGTCTCGTCCGCAGGGTCGGGCGAGACCTCGACCGCCGGTCGTCGTGCCGTCATGTCAGGCCGTCGCGTGCATGGTCGAGATAGGAGTGGACCGCCGCTCGGGCCGCAGCCGCGTCACCCGCCTCGATTGCGTCGACGACCACCGAATGTCCCGGCGGATGCACTCCGTCGGCCCGGCTCGCATCGAGCACCGCGGAGTGCACGCGCTGCATCACCTCGACGATCCCGCCGTACAGCTCGACGAGCAGGCCGTTCCCGGACGCGGCGACCACCGCAGCGTGAAATGCTATGTCGGACTGGGTGTATGCCGCGTGGTCGCCGACCTCGAGAGCGCCCTCGGTAGCACTGAGCAGGCTGCGCAGACCCTCGATCTGCGCCGTCGTCGCGCAGTCCGCCGCGGCGGCCGCCGCCTCCACCTCGACGGCGCGACGGGCACCGAGCAGCTCCAGGACGTCCGACCGCGGAACGCAGCGCTCGATCGCTGCGGCCAGAACGTTGCGGCTACGCACGTAGGTACCGTCACCGCGGCGCGGCACCAGCATCCCGGAGTGCTCCAACGCGCGTACGGCTTCTCGAATCGTGTTGCGCCCCACACCGAACTGGGTGACGAGTGCGGGCTCCGCCGGGATGCGACCACCCACCGGCCAGTCGCCGGTCCGGATGAGTTCCTGCATGCGACTCACCACGAGTTCACTGGTACGCGGAGGTGGCGTGATCAGATCCGACATGCAAAAAGCCTAACATCCCATGTTTGCTGCTCAGCCGGAGACGTCGAGCCCCGCGATCACCTTTGTCGTGTCGATCCACACCGCGAGCTCGCCGGGGACGCCGTTGCGCGCCCCGAACTCGTCCGCCCGGTCGGGGCCCATGTAGCGACCGCCACACAGGGTGGCGATCCTCCGCACCTCGTCGAGATCCTCATCGATCACCACCACGCCCTGGATCTGGACGAAGGCGTACGGCGGCTCCGGTAGGTCCACGGTCAGCACGACTCGCGGATCTCGTTGTATTGCGCGACCTTTCGCGGTGGTGGCACCCGTGTTGAAGGCGATGCGGTCACCGTCGAGCACGAACCAGATCGGCGCGGCCAGCGGCCGACCGTCCTTGGCCAGGTACCCCAGGTGCCCGGTCTTGGTGCCACCGGTCAGGAATTCGCGGATCTTCGGGTCGTCCAGAGAGGCCATGTCCCCACCCTACGTCCGCCGGAGATCACGGCACCCCCGTCAGGCTCGGGCCAACCGATCGCCGATCGCGCAGGCGACCATCATGATGGTGGCGTGCGGCCCGCTGCTGCCACCGGTCGGCAGGATCGACCCGTCCACGATCCGGAGTCCGTGCATACCCACGACTGCGCCGAGCCAATCCGTCCGCGTGCCCATCGGCATGGAGCCCCATGCGTGCTGCGAGGTCCGTACGACCGGGTCGACCGCCACCGAGTCCGACTCGAGCAGATCGGCGAACGTCGCCGATCGCAACATCTCGAGGACCTCGCCCACGCCACGGTCGAGCCTGGCCGCCTCGAGACCTTCCACCACACCGAGGTCGATGATGGGTCCGGCCGTGGTCATCCGTATCGCCCCGGGCGCGCCCGGCCGCATCTCGGCGACCCCGACCGCGGGCCCGACCGGCGGCAAGCCCGCGATATACCGCGCCATATCGTCACTGTAACAACGTATTTCGAGTCCATCATCGGTGTGCACCACTGACTGCAACAACGGCGTCCGGCGATCCTCCACGCGCCGCCGGTAGTGCACCAGCACCTCGCGGTGCTCGTGCACGGGGAGTTCGTCGGCCCCGGCGAGTACATCGAGCCCGGACCGCAGCAGGATCGACGCGGTGCCCAGGGTGCCCGCCGACAGCAGCACCTCGCCGCAGCCGACCACGTCCTCGCCCACCTGCACACCGCTCACGGTCCGGCCGCTCGAGACCAGCGCGTCGACCTCGGCGTCGGCGCGGACGATCAGGTTGGGCCGGTTCAGCGCCGCCCGCAGGTAGGCCTCGGCCGCGGTCCGCCGCATGGTGCCCTCACGGTTGGACCGGACCCGGTTGACGCCCACCACCGGCCACGGCTCATCGTGCGGCCGCACCGGGAGTGTCCGGCTCCAGTACTCCTCGAACCTCGGGACCACCGCGGCCAGCTCGTCGTCGCCGAACGCGGAGACGTTCATGGTGCCGCCGGGTCCGTCGAGTTCCCGATAGGCGTGGTCGATGTCGTCGGGGTGCCACCCGGTCGGCCACCCGGCGAAGTCGTCGGCGTGCCAGCGCAAAAAGTATCCGCCGTTGACCGACGACGATCCGCCGAGACCACGCCCGCGGACGATCCCGAGGCCGGACGCCTCGGTGTAGGCAAGTGCGTACGGCGAGTCGGCCGTGATCGGCAGCGAGTGGAGGTCCCGGACCGTCGGTGACGGCCATCCGGCCGGCCCCCGGTCCAGCAGTAGGACCGACCGATCAGGGTTGCGCGACAACCGTTCAGCGAGGACACAGCCCGCGCTGCCCGCCCCGACGATCACCACGTCGACCGCGGTCGGCAGATCGGCAGCCGTCATGGGCTACCTGGTGAGAACGGGACGCAGCGCACCGAAGTCGCGATGGTGCAACGCCCCCTGCCACAGCCCGGCGCCGTACGCGAGGTCGTCGAGCCGACGGAACAGGGTGTAGGCCACCGGCCCCAGTGCCGGCCCGGCCGCAGGTTCGGCGACCACCTGCCGAATCCAGGAGACCATCCCCTCCGCGATCGCGATCTCGATGACGAGGCGGCGGAAACGCGCGGAGAAGATGGCGAGCAGCACGGCCACCGGCCAGTAGTGCCGACAGACGGCTCCGGCTGCCTGCAGCAGCCCGAATCCGACGGCCCGGCCGGTCATCTGTGTCGCCACGATGGGCGCCTCCGGGAGCTCGCCCAGGCGGCGTCGCAGGCGCATCCCGATCTGGCCGACGATGATGAGGGCGATCGCCAGACCGATCTTCGTGCGGGTGAGTAGCGCGACCACCGCCGCGGCCATCGGGATCGACATCACCACCGGCGCCGCGAAGCCGCCGTGGCGGTCCGCCAGGTACGAGGCGCCGGTGCCGTAGTAGCGGCGACGGTCCAGCACGGAACGGACGTCGGTGCGGTGGTCGTGGGAGACGTGCGCCACCGGGTCGTAGCGCACCCGCCACCCGGACTTGTGCGTGCGCCAACACAGATCGACGTCCTCGGCCACTCGAAGACTCTCGTCAAATCCACCGAAAGCTGTGCGCCGCACCAGCATTGCCGCGCTGGGCACATACGGTACCCGACTGCCGGGCACCACCGAGCACTCCTCCGGGCCCATGTCGAGAGACGAGTAGCCGTTCTCGTACCGCTCGGCCATCGACGGATCGTGATCGCCGCGGCGCAGTCCGACGATACGCGGCGCCACGATCGCGACCGCCGGATCGGAGAAGTGTCCGAGCAGCATGGTCAGCCAGTCGGCCGGTGGGACCACGTCCGAGTCGAGGAAGGCGACGAAGTCGGTGGTCGCCGCGGCGGCACCGGCGTTGCGTGCCGCCGAGGGGCCGCGGTTCTCGTCGAAGCGGATCAGTGAGACGTCTGGGCCGCTCACCCGGATCGGCTCCGCGGAGCCGTCGTCGACGACGATCACCTTGGTCCCGGCGACGGCGTGCAGGAGCCGGTCGACTCCTGCCTGGTTGCCACGCACCGGGACGACGACGGTCACCGCATCGGGTCGCGGGCCGAACATGGGGCGCGGGTTGGCGATTCCGCTGTCGAGCAACCGACGGGCAAGACTGCGGGTGGCCGAGTCACACACCTCGATGCGCCCCTCGGCGGAGGTCATGCCGAGCGCCGCGTCGGTCAGGCGCAACATCCGGGTGGGCGACCCCCCGACCAGGTAGCGCAGGTCGCGGTTGCGTGCGCAGCGCATGTCGATCTGCACCTGGAAGCCGTCGGGAAGGGCGTGGTCGATCACCGCGGCGGCCTCGGGCTCGCGCTCCACCGCGGTCATCCGATCCGGCCGTTCGCCGCGACCGACCAGGAACGCAGCGCATCGACCAAGCCGGTCACCACACCCTCGGCCATCAGCTCGCCCTGCTCCGCGGTCGCCCCCACCGGGTCACCCAGCACCCCGTTGGGACTCACCGCCGCCACACCACCCGTACGCATCGACGGCAGCAGGGTCGCGATCGGCGCCACATTGCCCGCCTCCGCCTGCGCGAGGGTCACGTCGTCGGGCGAAAAGTGCAGCAGCACAGAAGTTTCGGTGTGACCAGCATGGGCATCGGAGTTCGGCACGGCACACGGATACCAGGCGATGTCGCGGCCCTCGTAGCGGAGTCGCTCCACCGCGGAGACCAGCGTCGGACCGTTTCCGCCGTGGCCGTTGACGAAGACCACCCGATCGGCCCAGCGGCAAGCGCTGCGGCCGTACTCCACCAACATCAGATGCAGTGCCTCATGTCCGAGAGAGATGGTGCCAGGGAAGCCCTCGTGCTCGCCGCTCGCGCCGTAGTTCAGGCCGGGCGCCGACAAGACCAGCGAATCGACCGGGCCGGCGACACCCTCCGACGACTCGTCGGCGCCCAGACGAGCCGCTGCGCGGGTGGCCACCATGGCGGCGATCCGACTGTCGGTGTCGAGCGGAAGATGAGGGCCGTGCTGTTCGGTCGCGCCCAGTGGGACGAGGAGGGTGACCGATCGTCCGGACAATTCTGGCCAGTACAACTGTCCCAGCGCGGCCCGACGTCCCATTCGCTCAACTCTAGCGACGGCACCGTCGCGTGTTAACCGTGTCGGCGCATTTGCTCCCTCCGATTCCCGTATTCGCGATGGTTCGGCCGCCCACCTTCCCGAGTGATCGATCGGTTGTGTAATGCTGGACCCACAAACGTGAGACCCGACACATCGATCGGGTTCCGATCGGGAGGACAGTCATGACGTCAACTGCGCCGCGCAGCAGCGGAAAGAGCGGGCCCCTCAGCGCAATCCGCGTGGTCGAGTTCGCCGGCATCGGGCCAGGGCCACACGCGGCGATGCTTCTCGCCGATCTCGGCGCCGACGTGGTCCGGGTACAGCGCCCCGGATCGCTGCCGGCGGCCGGCCGCAACGCCGACGCACTCCTACGCGGACGGCCCGTCGTGGAGGCCAACCTCAAGGACCCGGCCGACCGGGACACCATCCTGCGCCTGATCACCAAGGCCGATGTGATCCTCGAGGGTTTCCGCCCCGGCGTGATGGAGCGCCTGGGCTTCGGGCCCGACGATCTCGCCGCGATCAATCCGGGACTGATCTACGGCCGGATGACCGGATGGGGCCAGGAGGGCCCCCGGGCGGACCGTGCGGGCCACGACATCAACTACATCTCGCTGACCGGCATGCTGCATGCGATCGGCCGCAAAGAGGATCGTCCGGTGCCGCCGCTGAACCTCGCGGGTGACTTCGGCGGCGGATCGATGTTCCTCGTCGTCGGGGTGCTGGCCGCACTGCTGGAACGTCAGGGCTCCGGCCGTGGGCAGGTCGTCGACGCCGCGATGGTCGACGGCGCGTCGGTCCTCGGTCAGATGATGTGGGCGTTCCGCGGGACCGGGCTGTGGAGCGACGAGCGGGGCGTGAACATGCTCGACACCGGTGCCCCCTACTACGAGGTCTACGAGACCTCCGACGGCAAGTACATGGCCGTCGGCGCGATCGAGCCGCAGTTCTACGCGGAACTGATCTCCGGGCTCGGGCTCGCCGACGCGGATCTGCCCGGCCAGAACGACTTTGCCAACTGGCCCAAGCTCAGAGAGGTGTTCACCGACACCTTCAAGTCGCGCACCCGGGACGAGTGGACCAAGGTCTTCGACGGTACCGATGCGTGCACGTCGCCGGTCCTCGACTTCGGCGAGGCGCCGGCGGACCCGCACATGTCGGCACGGTCGAACCTCGTGGAGATCGACGGTGTGATGCAGGCGCAGGTGGCCCCGCGCTTCTCCCGTACTTCTCCGGAGACGCCGGCCGGGCCGGCCCGCGAGGCCATCGACGCGACGACCCTCTGGCAGGACTGACCCCTCGAGCACAGCGAGCCGGCACCCTTCGGGTGCCGGCTCGTCCTGCTGTGTCGCCCGTACGGCGGGCGGCGGTCAGACCTTGGTGGCGCCCATGTCGATCTGGAACTCGGCGCCGGTGACGGCCTTGGCGCCGTCGGAGGCGAGATAGAGCACCGCGTCGGAGATCTCGTCGAGCGAGGCCACGGGGTGGTGATTCATCATCGAGGTGAGATGCGGTCCCACCCAAGGGATACCGAAGATGCGGTGCGCCTCGGTGTCGCCCACCCCCATCGGGGTGTCGACCGCGTAGGGGTGCACACTGTTGACCCGGATCCGGTAGTGACCCAGTTCCTTGGCCGCGGACTGGGTGAGCCCGCGCAGGCCGAATTTGGAGGCCGAGTACGACGCCTGCAGCGGCATCGCCTTCAGTCCTGCCGACGAGCTGATGACCACGATCGAGCCCCCGTTCCCGGCTTCGAGCATCGCCGGGATCGCGGCCCGCAGCGTCTTCCAGGTGCCGACCAGATTGACGTCGACGACGTCGGTGAACTGTTCCTCGGTCAGCTCCCACACCTTGCCCCAGGTCAGCAGGCCGGCATTGGCGACGACGACGTCGAGGCGGCCGAACTGCTCCACACCGTCGGCGACCAGCTGCTGCTGGAACGCCAGATCGCGCGTATCACCCTGCCGGGCAAGGATCTTGCCACCGGCCTCCTCGACGAGACGGATGGTCTCGGCGAGGTCGTCGGCGGTGGCCGCCGGATAGGTGGTGTGATCGGCCACCGACGCCGCGATGTCCATACCGATGATCGCGGCCCCCTCACGTGCGAAGCGCAGCGCATGATTGCGCCCCTGCCCGCGTGCGATGCCGGTGATGTAGACGACCTTGCCGTCGAACTGCCCCATCCGCTCCGTGTCCTCGTCTGCTCGTCGGTCACCCGCCACAGGCAACCGTCACAGGCAAAACTGTAACACGTTCTACTTTGTGGCGGGTGCCCACTGGCAGACGATCGCTCAGCCGTCCCCGAAGGTGCGTTCGAAGTCGTCCGGAATGATCAGATCGTCTCGGGAGAGATCGTGAACACTCTTGTGCCCCAAGCCCATGACCACCCCGTCGAGGCCCATCCGCATGAGGTCGAGGACGTTCTCCACACCCGCCTGACCATTGGCGCCCAGACCCCACAGGTAGGCGCGCCCGATCATCACCGCGCGGGCTCCGAGGGCGAGCGCCTTGGCGACGTCGCTACCGCGGCGGATGCCACCGTCGAGCAGCACGTCGACCTGGCCGCCGACCTCCCTGGCGATCGGGCCGAGCAGCCGGATCGTCGCCGGCGTCCCGTCGAGGTTGTTGCCACCGTGATTGGACACCGAGATCGCCGATGCACCGATGTCGACCGCCCGCTTGGCATCGTCGAGCCGGGTGATGCCCTTGACCATGAAGGGTCCGTCCCACTGCTCGCGCAGCCACTGGAGGTCGTCCCAGGTGGGCGGCGGGGTACCCATCCACTGCCCGTACGCGCCGAAGAACGTCGGACCCTGCTCACCCTTGTGCACCAGATTGGGCGCGGTCAGGTCGGGGATCTCCACCTTGCCGCCGCGAATCCAGTCCAGCGCATAGCGTGGCTTGACCGCGATCTCCGGCGCCAGCTTGAGCAGCGCCTGGAAGTCGACCTTCTCCGGGATCTCCGGGCTACCCCAATCCCGACCCACGTTGAACACCCAGTCGGTGGTGACGATCAGCCCCTTGGCGCCGGCCTCCTTGGCGCGGTGGGCGCGGGCGAGGATCTCGTCGCGTGTACCGAGCCAGTAGATCTGGAAGAAGACCTTGTCGTTGACCGCGGTGACCTCTTCGATCGGGTGAGATGCGAAGCTGGACAATCCCATCGCGGTACCGCGGGCGGCGGCCGCACGGGCGACGGCGACCTCGCCGTCCGGGTCGACGGCCTGCACCCCGGTGGGCGAGATCATCACCGGGAAGGAGATCTCCTGGCCCATCACCGTCGTCGAGAACTCGCGGTCGGCCTGGGAGCCCACGACGACCGGCGCGAAGCCCAACTCGGAGAAGGCGTCGGTGTTGTCCTTGAGGGTGATCCCGGCCTGGGTGCCGGCGACCAGCGACGAGTACACCGATTTGGGCAGCCGCTTCTTGGCGCGCCGTTGCGCTTCGTGGACGGTCTCGAACCACGGGTTCTTTGCCCAGGGATTGGCCATTGTTCTTCCTACCTACTTCGTTGTGTTGGTGGCGCCACGACCACGCCCCGCGTCGAACGACGGGGCGTGCAGCGTCGCCGCTACGGGGGTCTAGACGGAGAAACCCGCCAACGGGTTCTCGTCGCAACTCTTCGAGGGTGGCGAGCCGACCGGCAAGAGGTCGCCGTCCGGTCGGCGGGTCATCAGCGTCAGCGGTGTGCCGCGCGAATGATCCTTGTTCGCAGTCGGTTTGGTGCGCTCACCGGCGAGCAACTGCTCGCCGTAGCCCTGCACGCACTCCGGATCGGGCCCGGCCAGGGGCAGGCCGGTGAAGAACTTCGCGGCCATGCAGCCACCACGGCACGCGTCGAAATGCGCGCACTTGGTGCACGCCCCGGCGTTCTGAGGTTCGCGCAGTTCGGTGAACAGATCCGAGTGCTGCCAGATCTGCTGGAACCCGCCGTCGCTCACGATGTTGCCGGCGAGGAAGTTCTCGTGGATCGCGAACGGGCAGGCGTACACGTCGCCCACGGGGTCGATGAGGCACACCACGCGCCCGGCGCCGCACAGGTTCAGACCCGGCAGCGCGCCACCGCCATTGGCCCCGCCGAACGCGGACAGATGGAAGAAGGAGTCGCCGGTGAGGACGCCATCACCATGTGCGACAAGCCAGTTGTAGAGTTCACGCTGCTGTTCGGGCAGCGGGTGCAGGTCGTCCCACACGTCGGCGCCCCGACCCGACGGCCGCAGGCGGGTGATGCGCAGGGTCGCGTTGTACCGGTCGGCGAGCGCCTTGAACTCGTCGAGCTGCTCGACGTTCTGCCGGGTCATCACGACGCTGATCTTCGCGTCGGCGAAGCCGGCCTCGTGCAGGTTCTCCAGGGCTCGCACGGCCATGTCGAACGAACCCGGACCACGCACGGCGTCGTTGACCTCCGCGGTCGCTCCATCCAGCGAGATCTGGACGTCGACGTAATCCGAGGCCGCGAGGCGGGCGGCGACCTTCTTGTCGATGCGCAGGCCGTTGGTGGAGAACTTGACGCCGACCTGGTGACTGGTGGCGTAGTCGACCAGCTCCCAGAAGTCGGGGCGGACCGTGGGCTCGCCGCCGCCGATGTTCACATAGAACACCTGCATGCGCTGGAGTTCGTCGATGATCGCCTTGCACTGCTCGGTGGAGAGCTCGCGCGGGTCACGCTTACCCGACGACGAGAGGCAGTGCACACACGCCAGGTTGCAGGCGTAGGTGAGTTCCCAGGTGAGGCAGATCGGTGCGTCGAGTCCCTTCTCGAACTGGTCGACCAGACGGCCCACCTTGGGTGGTGCGGCGGGCTGCGATTCGGGCACGGCGAGACCGTGTGCGGTGGGCGGCATTTCAAGCGTGGTCATCGAGGACTCCTCGGGCTGGGGCGAGTCTGTGCGGGTTTCGGTCGCCGGTCAGGCGTCGGCGCGGCGGACGATCATCCCCGAGTCCGCGAGCGCACCGAGCGCCTGCAGATAGAGGGGACGTTCCGGTGCACCGATACCCGCAGCGGACAGGGCATGCTCTGCGGTCGGGTGATCGCCGAGTGAATTGACGATGCCGACGACGGTGAGGTTCTTGAGGAACGAGAGCTTGCGCGTTCCGAAGTGATACAGCAGGGCACCGAACGGTTCCGGCCGCAGCGCGACCTTCGGGTTCAGCACCCAGGCGTCGGTGGTGTCGAAACCAGGGGTGTCGAAGTCAGGGGTGTCGAAGCCAGGGGCGTCGAATCGGGGGGACGGCCCGGCCCCGGCGGCCGCATCACTGCGGCCGCCGGCAACCGGACTCGATGTCGGGGTGGACATCAGTAGACCCCGCACATCCCGTCGATCGACACCTCTTCGACGAGCGATTCGCCCACGAGTTCGTTCTCCTGAGCGGATACCTGATCGGCCATGATCCAACCTCCCATTTCTCTCGGTAGTGATGCGGATCACCAGATACTATAATGGCACTCGGTGCATAAAAACACCCCGAACCCAAAACTGACCTTCTGGACAGGTGACGATGACACCATCGGACGCGATGACACCGACAGCTCGCACCACCCAGCCGGGCCGCCGACCCGTGACCTCACGTGCCGAGATCAGCGCTGTCGCCATCGATCTGTTCACCGCCAAGGGTTTCGAGGACACCAGCGTCGACGACGTGGCGGACGCGGTCGGCGTCGCGCGTCGCACCCTCTTCCGCTATTACCCGTCGAAGAACGCGATCGCCTGGGGCGACTTCGACTCACATCTGGCCGAGATGCGCACCCTGCTCGCCGAGATCCCCGACGACCTCCCGATCGCGGACGCCCTGCGCCGAGCCCTGATCTCCTTCAACGACGTCCCGGCCACCGAGCTCGCCGGCCATCGTCGACGGATGTCACTCCTGCTCGGAGTGCCCGCCCTGCAGGCCCATTCGATGCTCATGTACGCCGAATGGCGACAGGTGATCGCGGAGTTCTGCGCCCACCGGCTCGGACTCGACGAGCACGCCCATCTCCCCCAGACGATCGCCTGGTTGTGCCTGGGAACCGCCCTGGCCGCGTACGACCAGTGGCTGACGCACCCCGACGCCGACCTCGAGGCGCTCATCGTCGCCGGTAGCCGTACCCTTGCGCAGGGAGTGGACGCGCTGTCATGATCGGCGGACACTGCGGTAGACTCCACTAGAACGTGTTCTAATTTACGTCCTGAACAGCTGCGATGCGGGTGCTATCGCAGCTGGGAGACGATTGTGGAGAGGTGACGAGTGATGACCGAGCTGACCCCGCATGGCTCGCGCAGCGTGATCCTGACCGTTGCCGAGGTCATCGAGGAGACCGCCGACGCGAGGTCGGTCGTCTTCGAGGTGCCGGACTCCCACAGCGAGTCGTTCACCGACTACAAGCCGGGACAGTTCCTGACCCTGCGAATCCCCAGTGATCGGACCGGCTCGGTCGCACGATGCTATTCACTGGCGTCGTCACCGCGTACGGATCAGCTGCCGAAGGTCACCGTCAAGCGCACCGTCGACGGATACGGCTCCAACTGGGTCTGCGACAACCTGACACCCGGCTCGCGCATCGAGGTGCTGCCGCCGTCGGGTGTCTTCACACCCAAGGAACTCGACACCAAGCTGCTGCTCATCGCGGCCGGCAGCGGGGTCACCCCGGTGATGTCGATCCTCAAGGCCGCACTTCACGCAGGCACCGCACCGATCACCTTCTTCTACGCCAACCGCGGGATCGACGATGTCATCTTCGCCGCGGAGCTGCGAGAGCTGCAACGCGCACACGCCGACCGGCTCACCCTGATCCACTGGCTCGAAACGCTGCAGGGCCTCCCCGACGACAGGGCGCTCGCCACCACGTTCCGGGCATTCGCCGATCACACCGCCTACATGTGCGGTCCCGGGCCGTTCATGGACGCCGTCCACAAAGGCCTTGCCGGAGCGGGTTTCCCGCACCACAACGTGCACACCGAGGTCTACAACTCGCTGTCGGGCGACCCCTTCGCCGACGTCGAACTCGACGAGGTCAGCGAGGCCGAGGACGCCGAGGCCGCACAGGTCGAGGTGGAACTCGACGGTGAGACCCACAACCTGCGCTGGCCGCGCAAGCGATCGCTGATCGACGTGATGCTGGCCGCCGGGCTCGACGCCCCGTATTCGTGCCAGGAAGGCGAATGTGGTTCGTGCGCATGCACCCTCACAGAGGGTACGGTCGAGATGGAGAACACCGGTGCGCTCGACCCGGAGGACATCGCCGACGGCTACATCCTCGGCTGCCAGGCGCACCCCACCTCGGATGCGTTGAAGATCGAGTTCTGACACACGCAGCCGGGCGGATCACCCGATGGACGCACCCACGACGAAGGGCTCACGCATGACTCCGGACCGATTGACTCGCGTGATGGCGGGCTCGCTGCTGACCATGGGCACACTGCATTTCGTGGTGCCCAAGCCGTTCGACGAGATCATCCCCGAAGAGATCCCCGGCGATGCCCGGACCCTCACCTACGCCTCCGGCGTCGCCGAGGTCGCGATCGGTGCGGGACTGCTGGCCCCCCGGACCCGACGCACCGCCGCCGCGCTCGCCGTCGCCTTGTTCGTCGCGGTCTATCCGGCGAACATCAACATGGTGCGACTGTGGAAGGACAAGCCGGCGGCCATGCGCGCCATCGCGATCGGACGCCTGCCGCTGCAGTTCCCGATGATCTGGGCCGCGGTCAAGGTCTTCCGGTCGGCACCGAAGTCCTGATATCGCACCACTGACCCGGCGACGTCACCGCAACGCGCGCAGGCGCGCCCGGTCCTCCGGGTCGAGATGTTCGATCGCGTAACTCAATGCGGTACGGCCCATCTCGGGGGCGCGACCGTTCAGGAACCTCATCAGCAGCGCTCGGTCCACCCGTTTGCCGAGTTCGCGCAACATCCACCCGGACGCCTTCTGGATCAGGTCGCGCCGGTCGTCGAGAACCAACGGAACGACGGCGAGCGTCGCATCCGGGTCACCACGTTTGAGGAAGGCGAAAGTGGCCACGATCGCGGCGCGCCGGCGCCACAGGTCCTCCTCCGCCGCCAAGTCCACCAGCGGTCCGTGATCACCCCGCGCGACCAGCCACTCGCCCAGGATCGGGTCGGCCGATGCGTCGACGAGATCCCAGTTGTCCACCCGGCCGGCGAACAGCGCATCCCGGTACAGGTCCACCCAGGCCGCCCGCGCCGCGTCGCCGACCGCCCGATCGAACTCGGCACGCAGCAGGAACAGCGCGACCAGGCGATGTTCATGGATCGGTGAGGCCAGCAGCTCCCGAACCGTCTCGGGTTCGGTACCGCGAAAACGCTTGGCCACCTTGCGGAGCTGCGGCACGGTCACGCCGACGAACACGTCGCCCTCGCCGTAGTCGCCCGGCCCGGTCTTGAAGAACCGGGCCGAGCCGGCGGCCCGCACCGGATCGGCGAGCTCGTCGACCGCGGCAATGACAGGCCCGCTCACTCCGTTCCCGGCGCCGGCGTCATTCGAGTACGTCGGCGATCGGCGTGGGCGTCAGCAACTTGGGCCGGGTCTTCATGACCGCGCCGACCTTGCCCGCGCCGACCACGGCGGTCAGCAGACCGTCGCGGCTGTAATACGCCAGGAACTTTGTGCCGTCGTCGTCGACGAGATGCAGCTCATCGGTGGGCGCCGGGCGCCCGAGCACCTGGATCTTGAGCCCGTACTGGTCGCTCCAGAAGTAGGCCGGTGCCGCCGGGATCATGTTGTCGCTCTGCGCGATTCGATGAGCGACCTCGGTGGCCTGCTCGACGGTGTGCGTCCAGTGCTCGACGCGGCGGGTGCCGCCGTCGCCGGTGGCCCAGTTCGCCACGTCACCCAGCGCATAGACATCCGGCGCCGACGTCGCGCCGCGCGCGTCGCAGGCGATGCCGCCACCCGATTCGCGCGGAGCGAGCTCGATCCCGGAGCCGTCGAGGTAGTCGACGACCGGGATGGACCCGATCCCGACGACCACCAGGTCGGCGTCGAGGGCGGTTCCGTCGGCCAGCCTGACACCGGTCACCGCGGTGCCGTCGTCGACGATCTCCTCCACCCCGACGCCGGTACGCACATCGACCCCGTTGGCCTGGTGCAGTCGGGTGACCAATGCCCCGACCTCGGTTCCGAGAGCGGCGGCGAGCGGGGTCGGCGCCGGCTCGACCAACGTCACCGAGAGTCCACGCTGGTTCAGGCTCGCCGCCACCTCGCAGCCGATGAATCCGGCACCGATCACCACAGCACGTGCCGCCGAGTCGATCTCGCCGCGCAGGGTGAGCGCGTCGTCGATGGTGCGCAGCACGTGGACACCCTGCACGCCCTCGGTGCCGGGCAGCGCGCGCGGGGTGAGGCCGGTGGCGAGGACCAGCGCGTCGTAGACCATGGTCTCGCTGTGCGCCGGGTCGTCGGGTCGCTCGATGGTGACCGTATGGTCATCGGGTGAGATCGCGCTGACGCGCTCCCCCATCCGCAGCTCGATCGACGACTCGGCGAAATACTCCGTCGGCTTGAGGTCGACCCGGTCGTCCTTGCCCAACAGCACCGACTTCGACAACGGCGGCCGGTCATACGGCGGATGCGCCTCTGCGCCGATCAGCGTGATCGGACCGGTGTAACCGTTGGCGCGCAGGCTCTCCGCGACGCGGATACCTCCGAGCCCCGCACCGACCACGACCACACCCGCGGGTGCCCCACTCATCGCCGTCCCTCCATACGCGTGTCCTTCCATGACGGAATCCAGCCGCGGTACCGGCGATCCCCGCCGTGCGCGACGGCCTGCCTCAGCCGGGCAGGCCCGGGGGTATGTGACCCCCCTATCGGGTGACGTCGCCGACCATTTCCAGGTCGGCGAGCCGCCAATTGCCCTCGACATTACGCATAGTGGCCCACCGAGCGGTAGGGGTGTGCTGACCGGTCTGCACGTCGGGCGCTCCGCCGGCACCGTCTCCGCCCGGGAGCCGGACAGTCTGATCGACGAACACGATCACCTGGGCCTGATCCGCGGCGTAGGCGTTGACCCCCACGCCGACCACTCGTGCCGACATGCCCAGTCCGCTCGCGACCGCCCCGGGCAGCACCACGTCGGGTCCCGCGCCGCGATAGGCCGGGAGCAGCGGGGCGGTCAGGTGTCCGGCGACCGCGTCCCGGTCGGCGGGGGAGTCGTCGGGCGCGAAGGTCATCACCGCCGTGACCGCGTCCCGGGTCGCGCTGAGCAGGGCAGTGCGCTGATGCTCGTCTGGGACGGGCCGGGCGCGTGCGGCACCGACGACACCGGCGATCGCCACCACGGTGGCGATGAGCGCGACCGCGATACCGACCGCCACCCAGCGCCGGCCGCGGGACGACAGGTGCGCGCGGCCGGTCATGCCATCCCCGCCGAGCTGATGGACCACCCGGAATCGGTGCGGGTCATCGTCACCTCGACGGTGACCCGACTGTCCTGCCGGTCCCCGCCGACCAGCTGCGGGTCGGTCGCCTCCGCAACCATCAGCACCGTCGCCTCCGCGCCGACGTCGTCGGAGGGAGGGTCGGTGACGAGACCGGCCGACAGCACCTGTCCGCTGCTGGGCCGTTCCTGGGCGCCGATCTCCGCGGCGAGCGCGTCGCGCGCCGTCGCCAGCCGCTCGTGCTGATCGCCGGTGGTGACCGCGAGCGCGTGGTCGACGTACCCCGCGGGGTCGGCGGGGTCCGCGGTCAGCAGCGTGGTGATCGCGGTGCGGGAGGCGGCCAGCGCGTCGTCCGCGGCAGCACTGCGCTCGGCCGCAGCGCGATTGTGCACCGCCAGACCGATCGCCACCGCCCCGACCGCTACAGCGAGCACGCCGACCACGGCCACACCGATACGGAGGTGGCGCGTCCGGCGCCGGGCCCGTTCGCGCAACGGATCCGCGGCGGCGATCCGCGCCGTCCGGGCGGCACGGGTCGCGTCCTCGACCCTCGCGCGCGCGACGGCCAGGCGATCGTCGCGCTCCGCGCTCACGACACGACTCCCACCCGCGTCAGGACCCATCGGTCGCCGGTCCGCTCGAAACCCGCAGTGACCGAACGCTGTTCGGTGCTCGCGGCACCTGCCTCGGGAGTCGTGACGACCTTCGCCCGGATCAGCACCTCACCCTCGTCGGGACCGGCGTCGATGATGCCGACGATCTCCGGGGTCCAGGTGACCGCGCGGGCACCCGCCGTCGGGGGCCGGGTCAGTTCCGTCGCGTACCGCGCGGCGAACGCCCCGCCGACCAGTCCGCGGGCCCTGGCCCGATCGTCCTGCCACGTGGTGGCGTCGACCGAGAAGACCTGCGCGACGATCCCACCCGCCGAACGACGCAGTTCGTCCCGGCTCCGCTCGGTGGCGGCATCGGTGACCGACACCTGCCACATCCAGATCAATGCGGCGACCGCGACCGCGAGCACCATCGTCGCGCCTGTGACGATGACGATCGCCGATCTCACCGACAGGATGCCGGAACGGGTGCCGCCGGTCGTCCTGGTCTCAGACGGGGTGGATGAGGTCATGGGAGGTATTGCACCGCCGCGAGTTTGAGCTCACCGTCAGCGGGCACCAGCAGGGTCCGCAGACGGAACTGCCGCGTGTTGACGGGCGTTCCCGTTGCGCCGGAATCATTCTCGAATTCCACGGTCGCCGAGACGAGCACGGTCGCCCGATCACCCGATCGACCGGACACACCCGCTCCGTCGACCGTTCCGGTGGCCGCGGTGCCCTGGGACCGGATGAAGCGGGTGAAACCGTCCGCCGACTGGGCGAACTCGTCGTGGAACTCGCCGGTGGCACCGTCGAGGATGCGGCGTGCCTGATCGGGTCGGCGATGGTCCGGGCTCAGCAGCAGGGATACGCGCGCGATCGCCGCGCGTTGGTAGTCGGCGTCGGTGTAGGCACGCTCCGCCCGCACCCACATCGTCACGGCGAGGACGGCGGCAACCACGGCGACGAGCGCGATCGGCAGGAGGATCCACGCGATCCGGGACCGGCGCCGCACCCCGGCCGCGACTTCCGCGGCCCGCAGGTCGTCGACCGCACGTCGCAAACCGGCTCGTGCGGCCCGCTCGGCGTCGAGGCGGGCATCCTCGGCCATCAACTCGTCCTCTCCCGACGACCGGCGCCCCCGGCCGGCCGACTCCACCCTAACGGTCGGCGATCGGCGGAACTTCGGACCATCTGCGACCTTTGCCCTGCATGTGGACCGTCGAGGGCGCACAATCATCAATTACCTGCGAGGAGGCGCTGCCATGACGCAATCACACTCCATCTCGAGCACGATCTTCCGACGCAAGCCGGTCGTGGGTGCGGGTGCGCCCGGGTCCGCATCCGGTGATCCCCATCTGAGCCGCAGCATCGGCACCTTTCAGTTGACCCTCTTCGGGGTCGGCGCCACCGTCGGCACCGGTATCTTCATCGTCGTCCCGGAGGCCATCAGCAAGGCCGGCCCCGCGGTGCTGATCTCCTTCATCATCGCCGGCGTCGCCGCCGGACTGGCCGCGATCTGCTACGCGGAGATGGCGTCCGCGGTTCCCGTTTCCGGATCGAGTTACTCCTATGCGTACGCGACCCTCGGCGAAGTGGTCGCGGTCGGAATCGGCGCCTGCCTGATGCTCGAGTACGGCGTGTCCGCCGCGGCGACGTCCATCGGTTGGGGTCAGTACCTCAACGAACTGATCAACAACCTCTTCGGCTGGTCGATCCCCCACCAACTCGCCGCCGCGCCGTGGGGCGTCGAGGACCCGGGCTGGGTCAACCTGCCCGCGGTGATCCTCGTCGTCCTGTGCGGGCTGCTCCTGGTCCGTGGGGCCAGCGAATCGGCCCTCGTCAACACCGTGATGGTCCTGATCAAGATCGGTGTCCTGCTGCTGTTCGCGGCGGTCTGCCTGACCGCGTTCACCTCCAGCCACTTCTCCCCTTTCATGCCGGAGGGCATGGCCGGTGTCACCTCGGCAGCCGCGGTCATCTTCTTCACGTTCATCGGCCTCGACGCCGTGTCCACCGCTGGCGACGAGGTCAAGGACCCGCAGCGCGCGATGCCCCGCGCGATCATCGGCGCACTGGTGGTGGTGGTGAGCATCTACCTGTTGACCGCGGTCGCCTCGATCGGCGCGCAGGCCTGGACGGATTTCAATCCGGAGGACGACGCGAGCCTGTCCCGATTGGCCAACACCGTGACCGGATCGACCTGGGTCGGCACCATCATCGCCGCCGGCGCGGTGATCTCGATCTTCTCGGTGACGCTCGTGGTGATCTACGGTCAGACGCGGATCCTGTTCGCGATGGGCCGGGACGGCCTGTTGCCCGCCACCTTTTCCAAGGTCAGCCCGAAAACGATGGTGCCGGTGAACAATACCGTCATCGTCTGCGCGATCATCGGCATCCTCGGTGGCTTCGTGCCGATCGACAAGCTGTGGGATCTGGTGTCGGTGGGCACCCTCGCAGCCTTCATCGTCGTCTCGATCGGCGTCGTGATCCTGCGTCGGACGATGCCGGATCTGCCCCGCCCGTTCAAGGTTCCCGGCTACCCGGTCACACCGTTCCTGTCCGTGGCCGCGTGCATCTGGATTCTCAGCGGACTGACCCCGATCACCTTCCTGTTCTTCGGGATCTGGGTCGGCGCGGCGCTGATCTTCTACTTCCTCTGGGGTCGGCGCCACAGCGCGCTGAACGCCGCCGAGGTCGACGAGACACCGCGATGACGATCCTCGTCGGGTACGCGCCGGGCACGGGTGGCACCGGCGGTGTCCAGCTCGGAGCGATGTTGGCCGAATCGCTGCACACCGATCTCGTGGTGGCAACGGTGGTGCCCAGGCCGTGGACGACCCCGTCGATGGGAAAGGTGGATGCCGAGTTCATCGAGTGGACCGACCGGGTGACGACCACCGCGGAGTCGGAGATCGCGGAGTACATGCAGATCTATCCACCGGAACTCAGCTGGCGGTTCCGGCGGCTCGACCATCGGACGACATCGGCCGCACTCATCGACTGCGCCCGCGAATTGTCCGCGGACGCACTGGTGATCGGGTCCAGCGGCGACGGCCAGCTCGGGCAGATCGTCATCGGCTCCACCGGTGACACCCTGCTGCACCGCTCACCCGTTCCGGTCGGCATCAGCCCGCGAGGCTACCGATCCCCGAAGGATGGGCAGCTCACCCGGGTGACGGCCGCGGTCGCCGGATCCGGACCCGAATCGCTGCCGGTGGTGCAACGTGCCCGCGGACTGTGCGATCGGATGGATGCTCCGCTGCGCCTGGCGACCTTCGCGGTCCGAGGTGGCGCGATGTACCCACCCCTGGTCGGGTTGAGCACCGAGGACGCGGTGCTCGATCAGTGGAAGGAACAATCACTGGCCGCGCAGCGACAACTGCTCACCGACGGTGTCGTACCGGCCGACACGACCTGCGTGATCGCCTCGGGCCGCGGCTATCGCGAGGCCTTCGACTCGATCGAGTGGATCGAGGGCGAGGTCCTGTTCGTCGGCAGCACCCGCGACGGCATCCTGTCCCAGGTGTTCCTCGGGTCCCGGGCAACCAAACTCATCCGGCACTCATCCGTCCCGGTGGTCGTCCTGCCGCGCTGACTGCGCCTCCTCCGCGGAGGTCTGGCCGGCGCCGATCCGGGTGGAGTACGCGGCCCGTTGATCGTGGTCGTAATCCAGGAACATGGTGTCCAACTTGGTCATCCGGCGTGATGCACGCTTCATCCGTTGCGGGATGATCGGATTCGCGTGGGTCCAGGCCATCGACCGGGGCGCGGTCAGGCGCACGCGGGGACGGACGATGATGGCGACGACCTGTTCGGCCACGTCCTCGGGTTCGACGGCGCGCACCATGCTGTTGGTGTGCAATCCGGAGATGAGGCCCGTCCGGGTGAACGTCGGCAAGACCGTGCTGATGCGGACGCCGGTGGACTCGAGCTCGGCGTCGAGAGCCTCGGAGAACTCGATGACGGCGGCCTTGGCGCCGTTGTAGATCGTCAGTCCGGGGGTGGGCAGCCGGCCCGCGACCGATGCGATGTTCACGACCTGACCGTGCCCGCGGGCCACCATCCGGCGGGCGGCGAGCTGGGTTCCGGTGATCACGCCGATCACGTCGATGTCGTAGGTGCGCCGGATGAGCGCGTCGTCGTAGGACAGGAACGCCCCCACCGGCATGATGCCGGCGTTGTTGATCAGCACGTCGATCGGTCCGACGGATTCCTCGACCGCGGTGAGGAAGTCGTCGAACGAGCGTCGGTCGGTGACGTCGACGGCGAAACCCTCGACCCCCAGGTCCGCTGCGGCCTTGCCGACCGCGTCGTCGTCGATGTCGCCGAGCACGACGGTTGCGCCCGCCTCGAACAGCTGGGTCGCGGTCACGAAGCCGATGCCGCGGGCGCCACCGGTGATGGCGATGACCTTGCCGCGCAGGACCGAGGAGACCTCGTCGCGATCGGGCTTCCGGTTCAGCAGGTCACGTACGGACATGGCAATTCCTTCGATGGTGTCGGGTGGTTCGGGTGCTGGTGGATCAGGCGCAGGTGGATCAGGCGCAGGTGGATCTGCTCACCAGATCATCGGTGCCAGGTACTTCGCCGCCAGCGCACGCACGGCGTCCGGCTGCTGCCGCTCGTCGGTGGTGGGCACCTCGAGATAGGAGATCACCAGCCGGACATGGAGTTCCACCGCATGATGGAGTTCCTCGTCGGGCATCTTCGCGCCGGCGTCACGCAGGGTCGCGGCGACCCGATTGGTCACCATGTCGATGAACAGTCCGGTGATCGCCGAGGTGATGCCCTTCATCTCCGAGTCGGTGAGGACCAGACGACGCATCAGCGGATCCTCGGAGATCATCACCGCACCCTCGGCGAAGGCCTCGACGACCGCGTCGGCCGGCGCGAGTCCCACGACCGCGCTCTCGAGGCGGTGCATGCCCCGGACGTAGAGGTCGTTGGCGACGGCCAGCAGCAGCGCTTCCTTGTTCGGGAAGCGACGGTAGAGCGTGCTCCGGCTCACCCCGGCCTGCGCGGCGACCTCGTCCATGTTCGCGCGGCGCACGCCCGCCGCGGTGAACTCGGCACCCGCTGCGGCCAGGATCGCCTGCTCCTGGTCCTCGGGGCTCGAGGTGTTCCGGGTCTTGCGGGATGTCTTGGTGGAGGTCATCGGCGCCGCAGACTCACCGGGAGCTTGTCCTTCGGGACCGGCAGCGAGCTGTAGTCCATCGGGATCTGATAATCGTCGGGCACCGACCACTCGTACCCACGCACCAGGTGATGCAGGATCGTCTTGATCTCCATCTGGCCAAAATACAGGCCGATGCACTTGTGCACTCCGCCGCCGAACGGCATCCACGCCATCCGGTGTCCCTTGTCCTCGGCCCGCTCCTTGGAGAATCGCTCGGGGTCGAACATGTCGGGATTGGTGAAGAACTCGGGGTCGCGATGATTGGTGAGTTGCGGGACCGAGACGAAGCTGCCCTTCGGGACGAAATAGCCCTGAACCGAGGTGTCCTTGATCGCCATCCGCGGCTGTGCGGGCACCGGCGGGCACATCCGCAGCGACTCCTTCATCACCGCGTCGATGACCGAGAGCTTGCCGAGGTCGTCGTAGCCCAGCTCCGGGTTCAACTCCATCGACTGCTCATACGCCTTCTGTTGCCATTCAGGTGATTTCGCCATCCGATAGGCCATCTGACTCATGGTGATCGTCGACGTGTCGTGGGCGGCCATGAGCACGAAGATCATGTGGTTGACGACGTCGGCGTCGGTGAAGGTGTCACCCTCGTCGCTCTCCGCGTGGCAGAGCACCGAGAACAGGTCGGGTGTCTCCCGCGCCCGCTTGGCGGGGATGTTCTCGTAGAAGAACTCCTCGAGCACCTTGCGGGAACGGAGCCCCTTCCACCACCGTCCACCCGGAACCGGCTTGCGCACGTAGGCGACACCCGCCCGGACCGTGTCGATGAACGCCTGGTTGAGCTTGTCGGCATCACGCTTGGGCAGTTCGACCCCGAGGAACACCTCGAGCGCGACGTCGAGGGTCAAGGCCTTGAACTCGCTGAACAGCTTCACATCTCCGGTCGGGAACCGTTCGATGCGGTCGGCGATCATCGGCTGCATCTCCTGCATGTAGCCCTTGAGTGCCGACGGCGTGAACGCCTGCTGGAGGATGTGGCGGTGGTGGCGGTGCTCGTCGAAGTCGAGCAGCATGATGCCGCGATTGAAGAACGGGCCGATGAAGTAGCTCCACGCCGGACCGTTGGCGAACGCCTTGTCGCGGTTCATCAGGATCTCGTCGGCGGCACGCGGTCCGGCCGCGATCACCATCTGGATACCCAGCGCGTTGAGCCCGGACACCTGGCCGAACCGGGCCAACCGGTCGTCGCCGAATGCGAACGGATCACGCCGCATCGACATCATCTCGAGAATTCCGTTGCGCTCGGCGCACGGCACCTCGAGCAGGTCGCTGCCGGTCGGGGCCTCGGCGAACACCTTCATCGTCGTCTCCTCACCACACCACGGATCAGGCGCCGACTGTGACCCCGATCCCATCAGGTGTCTATTGGAACAGATTGACGAAAATGTTTCTAGTCCCCTGCCGGCGACGTCGCGCGACGGGCCAGAACGGCATGACACCGGAGGAGTCGATCCCGCCACCACCGTTCGCGCTCGGGACCGACCGTCGGCACCGTGGCCGGGTCCACGGCGTCCGAACCCGGCCACCGTGGGACGACAACCCCGCCGACCGGCACGAACGACGACGCGACGTCGGTGGTGAAGAGTGTGCCGGTGCCCAGTCCGCAGGCATGGTCGAGTTTCGGCAGCGCCGCCGCCGCGGCCACCCCGGCTGCGATTCCGACCGCGGAGTCGAGCGCCGACGACACGACGATCGGCAACCCCAGGTTCTCCGCGAGATCCAGCGTCGCCCGCATGCCGCCGAGCGGCGCGACCTTGACGATCGCCACGTCCGCAGCACCGGCGGCCACCACGCGGTACGGATCGGCCGCCTTACGGATCGACTCGTCCGCGGCGATCGGCACCTCGACGGCACGGCGGACCTCGGCGAGTTCCTCGACCGTGGCGCACGGCTGTTCCACGTACTCGACGTCACCGATCGCCCGGATCGCGCGAATCGCCTCGTCGACGGTCCACATGCCGTTGGCGTCGATGCGCACCCGCGCCACCCCGCGCGCGCGGCGGCCACTCGGGCGACGTCGTCGTCGAGGGTCTGCCCGGGCTCGGCGACCTTCACCTTGGCCGTGGTGACGCCGGGGTATCGGGCGAGGATCGCGGCCACATCGGCGGCCGGAACGGCCGGCACCGTCGCGTTGACCTGCACGGCCGACCGCCGGGCCGCCGGTGGCCCGAGGTAGGCCGCCTCGATACCCGCCGCGAGCCACGCCGACGACTCGACGTCGTCGTACTCCACGAACGGGCCGAACTCGCCCCAGCCGGCCGGTCCCGGAAAGATCATCGTCTCGCGCTCGATGAGCCCGCGGAACCGGGTACGCATCGGCAATCGGACCACCAGCGCCGACTCGAGCAACTCCGCGGCCGGTGGTGGCGCGATCGATTCCATGGACACATCCTCTCGTCACCGGGTTCGCCACACGCTTGGAACAAATCTTCCACTTCGTTCCAAGCTGGGTTACTCTCCTTCTCATGTCAGTCAACCAGGACTACGAGCATGCAATCCGCGAGGCGGAACCGGTGATCGTCGACGACGATGCGACCGCCGTCGAGGCCACGCCTCGCCTGGGTGCCGATTCGCTGATCTGGAAGTTCTACGGGGACAGTCGGGGCATCCTCGGATTCCAGCGACTCGCGGGTACGGAGAACTGCATCGAGCAGCTCGGCCAGGCGGTCCTCGACCACTCGGTCATCTTCGACGACTTCCTCGGTCGCGCCCGCCGCACCGGGCCGCCGGTGATGAAGACCGTCTACAGCACCGAGCCGCAGAAATGGGGTCGCACCGTTCGCGACTTCCACCGCGACATCAAGGGCACGATCAGCGACGGTTCGCGTTACCACGCCCTCAATCCCGAGCTGTTCTATTGGGCCCATGCGACTTTCGTCGACCAGGTCCTCTACATCACCGACACGTTCATCCGACGACTGAGCTATGCCGAGAAGGTCCAGATCTTCGAGGAGAGCAAGGTCTGGTACCAGCTCTACGGCGTGAGCGCGCGCAGTCAGCCGCAGACGTACGAGGAGTTCCTCGCCTACTGGGACGACATGCTCGACCGCTTCGTTCCGCACAAGACGGTGGTCTATGCGACCGGCTATATCCGCCAGGGACTCCCCCGACCGAAGAAGATCCCGGCCCCGGTCTGGCGGGTGCTGTCGGCCCCGCTCAACGGTTTCATCCGTACGGTGATCGTCGGCACGATCCCACAGCAGATGCGCGACGTCTGCGGCCTCGAGTGGGATACCAAACGAGAGAAGCGTTTTCAGCGTTTCGCGTCTCTTATGCGAACCGCCAACCCACTGATCAACCGATTGCCGCTGCAATGGTTGTACGTGCCGTGGGCCTATCAGGCGTGGCGCGAGATCGGCGTCGACCCGCGTCCGCTGTACAACAAGCCCGCCGCCTGAACGTACGTCGTCCGCCCCTACGGAGCGGAAAGGAAATCGCCGGCAGCCGAACCGAAGTCGGCCGGCCGATCGCGATGCACGCTGTGTCCCGTGTCGATCTGGGTGAACCGACCATCGGGTAGTGCCGCACTGAGCGTACGCAGATGGTCCGGCGGCAGGAAGCTCTGGCGCCCACCGGAGATCACGAGTGTGTGCGCGGTGACCGCGTCGAGTCCCGCCCACCAGTCCGGGTCGGCGACCTCGAACTGCGGCGAGACGTCGTCGGCGACGCGCCGGTCGAATCGGATGAGCGGCAGCGGATTGCGCACGGCCCAGCCCAATCCCCGCACCCGTTCGCCGAGCGAGGCCGCGACCACGATGTTCAGGTCGAGGTCATCCTGGTCACGGGGCATCGGTGGGATCTCCTCCAGCACCAGACGCCGGATCCGGTCCGGTTCGTCCATCGCCAGTCTCAGCGCGGCGTGCGCACCGAGCGAGTGGGCCACGACGTCGGCCACCGCGATGTCGAGGTCGTCGAGGACGAATCGCAGATCGTCGCGGAAGTCGTCGAGCCGATAGGTCGAGGCGTGCCCACTCCGGCCGTGACCGCGGAGGTCGACAGCGACGACCGCCCTTCCCTGACGACGCAGCGCGCCGGCGAAGGTACGCCAGGTGCTGTGGTCGCCGGCCATACCGTGCACCAGCAGCACCGGCGGGCGGTCAGGGTCGGCACCGCTGACCCGGACACCCAGAGCGAGCTCTCCGGCAGAGGTCGGTCGTTGCAGCACACGCATGGGCGACAGCCTAGCGAGGCGACAGACGTCGGGAATCGGCCCGTCAGTCGCGGAACCACCCGCTGCGCTTGGCGTTGAACACCATGTCCTGCCAGTACCCCCACTGATGCGTCCCGACGGCCGGGTAGTCGGTGGTGATGCGCACGCCCGAGATCGCGGCAGCCACCTCGAAGGTCCGCGTCTGCGCGAGCGAGAACACCTCGAGCGGCGTGCCCTTGATGGACCCGATGGCGTCGGTGTTGTAGCGGCCCCAGACCCCGGATGCCGCCCCAACGCGAATGTGCATGCCGCGCATCCGCGGCAGCTGTACGACGGCGTCGTTGGTGACCCACCGCTTGCCCCAGGGCGGTCCCCACATGCTGTCCGCACTGAACGGCCCCACACCGGCCGCCATCCCGGCGTCGATGAGGGCCAACCGGACCGCCTCACGCATCGTCGGCGCCGACGGGTTCAGGAACCCCGACATGGAGAAGACGTGCGAGATCCGCTTGCGGTGGTACGCACCGTAGATCATCGCCGCGTTGCCACCCATCGAGATGCCCATGAGGGCGTACTTCTCGCGTGGGCCGACAGCCAGACCCCGTGCGTCGAGCTCGTTGATGATGGTGTTGAGTCGGCACGTCCAGCGATAGCGGTACTTGACCTTGTTGCCGGGGCTCGCGGCATCCCAATCGGTGTAGAAGCTCGCGAGCCCGCCGACGGGCTGGATCACGTTCACACCGGAGTCGGCGATCCGCTGGATGCGCGTCTCGTGGCGCCAACCGCTGGAGTCGTTCGTCGCACGCAGTCCGTCGAGCGCGATCACCGTCTTGTAATTGCCCCACCGGGTCCACATGTCCACCGGCGTGGACGGCATGCCGCAGCCGGCGACGTAGAAACGACCGAAGGTCGCGGCGTTCGCCGTCCCCGCCGACACCACCCCGATTCCGAGCGTCGCCGCGACGGCGAGCAGAAGGACAACGAATCGACGCCGCAAGACGGCCTGACGCCGGCGGGAGTGGTGAACACGCACCGCAGCACCGTAATTCGGCCAGGTCTCACCACGCCACAGCTGCGGCCCGGTTCCGGCACATTGCAATCGAGGTGTTACCAAAGTGACGCATGTGACTTAGGAGGTAGGCGTTTCAGATCGAGTCGAGGATCCGTTGGCGCGCCGCCGCATACTCCTGATCGTTGATCGCACCACGGAGCCGCAGACCCTCGAGTTCCGCCAACCGCTCACCCGACGTCCGCGCAGGCGACGGGGCACCCTCCTCCCGGCCTGGGCCGACCGCTCCCCCGTCTACGTAGGTCCGTACGACGTCCATCACCGCCTGCCGCGCATGGGGATTGCTGCGGAGGTCGATCGATCCCGAGGCGCTCACGTCGTACTGCCGGAGGATCTCGAGGATCTTGATCAACGGTTCCGTCTGACCCGTCAGGTCGTAGGTGCGGCCATCCTCGCCGGAGGTGAACTGTGCGGGAACCGATCCGGTGAGCAACGCCGTTCCCTGCCAATCGATCTCGTATTCGTTGGTGGTCGGATCGACGAGGACCGCGAGCGTGCGTCGATGCAGCATCGGCTGCTGGAAGATCGGCACGACGGTTCGCTTCTGCGTGTCGAACGGCGCGACACCTTCGCCGTGGATGTGGAGATCCAGCTTCATCAGCGGCTGATCGTTGATCTGGACATTCGTCTGCTCGACTCCCCGGATCTCAGCGACGGCCATCCGTCCTGTGGTCCGCAACCGTGCGCTCCTCTGCTGCCCGCCGATGCTCAGTCGCGCGACGAACAACGCGATTGCCACGTCGAGGAGGGTCACCCCCAGCCCCGTCCACAACATCCACTCGGTGCCCGGCTCATCGATGAGGAAGTAGGCGACCAGAAAGATCGGTCCGACGATGCCGCACAACATCACGAATCCGAAGATCTTGAGGAACGAGGTGACCGTCCCCGGCACGCGAGGTCCCGTACCGGCCTCACCGAACATCGTCATGTCCTGCAGATGATAGTGCGCACCGGGTGACCTGCCGCCTCCGATCCGTCGCGTTCTGCGCGCCGACCGCCGCGCCCGGTGGCACACTCGATGTGCAGATGAGGCACGGGGCGAGAGGGCGATCATGGATGACTCGACGCATAGGACACAGGGCTTCAGTCGCCGCACCTTTCTGACGACCTCGGCGGCCATCGGCGTGGGTGCCGCCCTCGGCGCCGGCTCCGTATCCGCCGCGCCGCTCGACCTCGGGTCGTCGGGTCTCCGCGGCGCCCCGCCCCCACCGCCTCCGGGCTGCGGAAGCGTCAACTCGCAGGATTTCCTGTGGCAGGCCGTCAAGGACGTGACGCCCGCGAACAAGGGGACCAATGACTACGTGGTCGAGCCGCAACCCCAGCCGACGACCGCTTTCAGCCAGCTCTATGCGATCCGCCACGGGGGCGATCAACCGAAATCCCCGTTCGATCAACTCCTGCTGCCCACCCGACGCATCTCGGGCATCGAATGCGAGACGACCTGGCAGCCGGACATGCTGAACCTCTGGAAGTACTCGTGGACCGAGGCGACGAGCATCCTGAAGATCCCCGAGGAGACCATCGTCGTCGGGATCAACTCGAAGAAGGCGCGCAAGCTGAATCAGCTCCACATTCATCTGTCGCGCCTCAACAACGACACTCGCAAGTCCTTGAACGGCGCAACGGGACTGCCCACGAAACTGTCGGACTGGACGCAGCCCAACGCGCTCGTGAAGCTGTCCATCAACGAACCCGGCCGCCCGAGCGCACATTTCCGCGTCGTGCACCTCGACGCTCTGCTGCCCAATCTCTTCGTCGAACTCCACAAATTGGTCGGCAAAGCTGCCATGGCGGATCAGATGATCGCGGTCGCGAAGGCGCCCAAGGGTTTCTACGTCATCAGCAGTTCCGGGAGCGGGGTCCACGACGGCACCGGTTCGTGTGAGGGCCTGTTCTTCATGTGACCAGTGGGACGCACAGCCACCCAGTCCCCTTTCTCTGGCGGTCCTGTCGGTGAACAACCCCCGTCGATCTCGCCGTTCGGCGCGCTCACCAGCATGTACGGTGGCACACTTTCGCTGCAGACGAGTCGAACCGGCTCACCGGCGAGAGGATCTCCATGACAGCGACCCGCCGGAGGGCCCGTGGCCGGACTCTTGCCACTATCGTCGTCGGAATCGCACTGGCCGTCAGCCTCGCACTCGGTGGAGGTGTCGCCGGCCTCGCTTCGGCCGCGCCGAAACCGGCACCGGCGGGTTGCGGACAGAACAGCGACGATCCGAAGACCGACAAACGCCTCTATCTGTGGGGCCAGGTGAAGGACACCGCACCCGGCAAGGTCGGAACGAACATCGACGTGATCAAACCGGGTCCGCAGTATCAGCCCAGCCCGGCCCATCCCAAGTTCTACGCGGTGCGCAAAGGCGGTGACAGCAAAGGTGTCAATGACGATTTCCTGCTGCTGCCCACCAACCGCATCAAGGGCATCGAGTGTTCCTACCTGTGGAACGGATCTCAGCTGAACCTGTGGTCTGCCGCATGGTTCCAGGCCACCCGGCGAGTTGCCAAGAACCCGGCCAAGCCGATCGCCCTGGGTGTGAACTCCGCGACTGCGCGCGGCCAGGACCAGCTCCATATCCATCTCGCGCAGGCGAATCCCGACACCGTGGCCGATCTGAAGGCGATCAAGAATCCCGCGACGAGCTTCACGAACTGGATGAGCACCAATGTCCGGTTGCGCATCAACGATCCCAAGAAGACGAAGACGCACGCTCAGTTCCGCGTCGTCAAGTACACGGGCTCGCTGCCGAATCTGTTCGTGACCCTCCAGAAGGCGCTGCCTGCCAATGAGACCATGTCGAGCCAGTCCATCGCCGTGATCGACGCGGGCACACCGAACACGTACTACGTACTCAACAGCACGCCGGGTCTGCCCGGGCAGCAATCCGAGCACGGAACCGGCCTGGCCGACTATGTCTACGGGTGGAAGTACTAGCCCCTGAGGCCATCCGAGACCCCCGACAGACAAGCCCCTGACAGACAAAGGCACCGACAGACAAAGGCACCCGGCCACTTTCGTGACCGGGTGCCTTTGTCGACTCAGTGAGTCAGATCAAGCAGGTGAGAGTGTCACTTGTTGATCTTGGTGACTCGACCCGCACCGACGGTGCGGCCACCCTCGCGGATGGCGAAGCGCAGGCCCTCGTCCATGGCGACCGGCTGGATGAGCTTGACGCTCATCTCGGTGTTGTCGCCCGGCATGACCATCTCGGTGCCCTCGGGGAGGGTCACGACGCCGGTCACGTCGGTGGTACGGAAGTAGAACTGCGGACGGTAGTTGTTGAAGAACGGGGTGTGACGACCACCCTCGTCCTTGCTCAGGATGTAGGCCTGGCCCTCGAACTCCGTGTGCGGAGTCGTGGTGCCCGGCTTCACGATGACCTGACCGCGCTCGACGTCCTCACGCTTGAGGCCGCGCAGCAGCAGACCGGCGTTGTCGCCGGCCTGAGCCGAGTCGAGCAGCTTGTGGAACATCTCGATACCGGTGACGGTGGTCTTGGTGGACTTCTCGCGGATGCCGACGATCTCGACTTCCTCGTTCACGTTGACCTCGCCGCGCTCCACACGACCGGTGACCACGGTGCCGCGGCCGGTGATCGTGAAGACATCCTCGACCGGCATCAGGAACGGCTTGTCGGTCTCGCGGACCGGGTCCGGGATCGACTCGTCGACCGCAGCCATCAGTTCCTCGATCGACTTCGCCCACTCGGCGTCGCCCTCGAGCGCCTTCAGCGCCGAGACCTTGACGACCGGAGCTTCCTCGTCGAACTCCTGGGCGGCCAGCAGTTCGCGGACCTCCATCTCGACGAGCTCGATGATCTCGTCGTCGTCGACCATGTCGGCCTTGTTCAGGGCGACGAGGATGTAGGGCACACCGACCTGGCGGGCCAGCAGCACGTGCTCGCGGGTCTGCGGCATCGGGCCGTCGGTGGCGGCGACCACGAGGATCGCGCCGTCCATCTGGGCCGCACCGGTGATCATGTTCTTGATGTAGTCAGCGTGACCAGGGGCGTCGACGTGTGCGTAGTGACGCTTCTCGGTCTCGTATTCCACGTGCGAGATATTGATCGTGATACCACGAGCCTTCTCTTCCGGCGCCTTGTCGATCTGATCGAACGCAAAGCTCTGGTTGAGATTCGGGTACTTGTCGTGCAGCACCTTGGTGATGGCCGCGGTCAGCGTGGTCTTGCCGTGGTCGACGTGACCGATGGTGCCGATGTTCACGTGCGGCTTGGTCCGCTCGAACTTCGCCTTCGCCACTTGATTGTCCTCCTGGACTGTTGTTGCTCTGTTGGGTGGATCCCAACAGCTGTTTTCGGTTACTTACGTTGTTGCGCCCGCTTGTGATGTGGCCGGCGCGTGTCGCGGGGACGACCGACTTATTCGCCGGTGGCCTTCGCGATGATCTCCTTCGACACGTTCGCGGGAACTTCCGCGTAGGAGTCGAACACCATGGAGTAGTTTGCCCGGCCCTGGGTCTTCGACCGAAGGTCTCCGATGTAGCCGAACATCTCCGACAGCGGCACCTGTGCCTTCACGACACGCGCACCACTGCGCTCCTCCATGGCCTGGATCTGGCCACGGCGGGAGTTCAGGTCGCCGATCACGTCACCCATGTAGTCCTCCGGAGTCGTGACCTCGACGGCCATGATCGGCTCCAGGATGACCGGGCTCGCCATCCGCGCGGCCTCCTTGAGGGCCTGCGAACCGGCGATCTTGAAGGCCATCTCCGAGGAGTCGACGTCGTGATACTGACCGTCGAGCAGGGTGACCTTCAAGTTGACCAGCGGGTAACCGGCGAGCACACCGTACTGCATCGCATCCTGCGCACCGGCATCCACGGATGGGATGTACTCGCGCGGGACGCGACCACCGGTGACCGCGTTGTCGAACTCGTAGGTGGCGCCGTCCTCGGCGTCGACCAACGGCTCGAGCTTGATGATGACCTTGGCGAACTGCCCCGATCCACCCGTCTGCTTCTTGTGGGTGAACTCGTGCTTGTCGACGGTCTTGCGGATCGTCTCGCGGTAGGCCACCTGCGGCTTGCCGACGTTGGCCTCGACCTTGAACTCCCGCTTCATGCGGTCGACCAGGATGTCGAGGTGGAGCTCGCCCATGCCGCCGATGACGGTCTGGCCGGTCTCCTCGTCGAGCTTGACCGAGAAGGTCGGATCCTCTTCGGCGAGCTTCTGGATCGCGGTGCCGAGCTTCTCCTGGTCGGACTTGGTCTTCGGCTCGATCGAGACGTTGATGACCGGGTCCGGGAAGCTCATCGACTCGAGGACGATCGGCGCACTGGAGTCACACAGGGTGTCACCGGTGGTCGTGTCCTTGAGGCCGATCATCGCGTAGATGTGACCAGCGGTCGCATCCTCGACGGGCATCTCCTTGTTGGCGTGCATCTGGAAGAGCTTCCCGATGCGCTCCTTCTTGCCCTTGGTGGCGTTGAGCACCTGGGTGCCGGCGGTGATGTGACCCGAGTACACGCGCACGAAGGTCAGCTTGCCGAAGAAGGGGTGTGCCGCGATCTTGAAGGCGAGCGCCGAGAACGGCTCGTCGGCCGACGGCTTGCGCGACAGGATCTCTTCCTCGTTGCCCACGGCGTGACCCTCGACCGAGGGGACGTCGAGCGGCGACGGCAGGTAGGAGATGATCGCGTCCAGCATGGGCTGGACACCCTTGTTCTTGAACGCCGAACCGCAGATCACCGGGTAGTACTCACGCGCGATGGTGAGCTTCCGGATGGCCGCCTTGATCTCGTCGGTGGTGAGTTCCTCGCCACCGAAGTACTTCTCGAGCAGTGCCTCATCGGTCTCGGCGACGGTCTCGAGCAGCTTCTCGCGGTACTCGGCGGCCTGGTCGGCGAGATCGGCGGGGATCTCCTCGATGGTCGGTGCGGCGCCGATCTCGACGGTGCCGCGCCAGGTGATCGCCTTCTGCTCGATCAGGTCGACGACGCCGTCGAAGTTGTCCTCGGCACCGATCGGCAGCTGCAGGACGAGCGGCTTGGCGCCGAGGCGCTCCTCGATGGTGCGCACGGTGAAGAAGAAGTCCGCACCCAGCTTGTCCATCTTGTTGACGAAGCAGATACGCGGGACGTCGTACTTCTCGGCCTGCCGCCAGACCTGCTCGGACTGCGGCTCGACACCTTCTTTGCCGTCGAACACGGCGACCGCACCGTCGAGCACACGCAGGCTGCGCTCCACCTCGACGGTGAAGTCGACGTGCCCGGGGGTGTCGATGATGTTGATCTGGTTCTTGTTCCAGAAACAGGTGACGGCGGCGGAGGTGATCGTGATACCCCGCTCCTTCTCCTGCTCCATCCAGTCGGTGGTCGAGGCACCGTCGTGGGTTTCACCGATCTTGTAGTTCACACCGGTGTAGTAGAGGATTCGCTCGGTCGCGGTGGTCTTACCGGCATCGATGTGGGCCATGATGCCGATGTTGCGAACCTTGTTCAGGTCGCTGAGCACTTCCTGTGCCACTTGGTTTCCCTTCGGGAATTGCTGTTGAACAAAAACTGTGCGCCACACGTGACCGGTATCCGGTCACGCGTGGCACGGACTCACCAGCGGTAGTGCGCGAACGCCCGGTTGGCTTCGGCCATCTTGTGGGTGTCCTCGCGACGCTTGACCGAAGCGCCGAGACCGTTGGACGCGTCGAGCAGCTCGTTGGCGAGGCGCTCGACCATGGTCTTCTCACGACGCTGGCGGCTGAAGGTCACCAGCCAACGCAGCGCGAGCGTGTTGGCGCGGCCCGGCTTGACCTCGATCGGCACCTGGTAGGTGGCGCCACCGACGCGGCGGCTCTTGACCTCGAGGGTCGGCTTGACGTTGTCCAGGGCGCGCTTGAGGGTGACGACCGGATCGGTGCCGGTCTTGTCACGGGCCTGCTCGAGAGCCTGGTAGACGATGCGTTCCGCGGTCGACTTCTTGCCGTCGAGCAGGATCTTGTTGACCAGCTGGGTGACCAGCGGCGAACCGTAGACCGGATCGTTGATCAGGGGGCGCTTGGGTGCGGGTCCTTTACGTGGCATGACTTATCAGTTCCCCTTCTTCGCGCCGTAACGGCTGCGGGCCTGCTTGCGGTCCTTGACACCCTGGGTGTCGAGCGAGCCGCGGATGACCTTGTAACGCACACCGGGGAGGTCCTTCACACGACCACCGCGGACGAGCACCATCGAGTGCTCCTGCAGGTTGTGTCCTTCACCCGGGATGTAAGCGGTGACCTCGACGGAACTGGTCAGGCGCACACGGGCGACCTTTCGCAGCGCGGAGTTCGGCTTCTTCGGGGTGGTGGTGTACACACGCGTGCACACGCCACGACGCTGCGGGCTGCCCTTGAGGGCTGCCGTCTTCGTCTTGGCAGGCTTGTCGTGACGGCCCTTGCGGACCAGCTGATTGATCGTTGGCACTAGGTGTTTCTTCCTTTTGTCGGCAGTTCCCGCCGGCGTCTCGTGAACGCGGTCGGCGGTCTGTAGTTGTCTCGTCGCGGTTTGTGCTCCGGGCAAGCTCCGAGAACCCTCAACAGATTCCCGTTGCTTCCACAACTCGCCCCACCAGCACATCAGCGCTGGTCAGTACATTTATCGATACCCCGAGGTCGGGTGTGTCATACACTCGACTGCGGTCTCGCCTGTCAGTCCGGTGCGATCCCGGATACCGGGCATGCGGACTGGCCCAGCATGTGCCGGGCACCGGCGATCCACTCTACCGATCGAGTTTGCACAGGTCAAAAAACGGATCCAGCAGTTCATCGGGGATCAACGCCCGGGTGAACGCCGGCCGACCTCTCGTCGATGCTCAACCTCGTCATCGGCCGGTTTGTTCCCCGCTCGGCGGCCCCGGGGCGGCGACCTTCTCGAACTCCCCGAGCTGCTTTTCCTCGTCCCAGCGCTCGAAGGTCTGCACGATCCAGAACGCGCCGAACGCGGCGAGGAGTACCCACTCGACCCAGAAGATCAGGTTCACGCCCGCTCCCCAGCCGGACAGGGTGGCCACGATCGCGACGACGATGGTCACGAGCATGACCAGGGCGGTCCCGAAGTACCACCGCGCGTACTTCACGGGGACGTCTCCCGCCATCACCACCAAACCGTTGAGGACGACGACCCCGGTCAACATCACGAACATCGACACGGCGGCGACGCCGTGCGGTGACACCCGCGTTGCGGTGTCGAACCAGGTCACCTGCGCCACCACCACGACGACCGGTGCCAGCGCCAGCACACGGACCACCAGCCCGGCGAGAGTGGGCCGGGGTGGCGTCGCGAACCGGCCGGCCCCGCTCAACAGCGCCCAGACAGTCATCGCGAACAACCCGCCGAAGACGGCGGTCCAGGCGTTCTTCACGATCCAGTCGAGCGGCGGATCCGGTTGCCGGTCAGGTGTGTTCGTAGGGATGAACGCGACCAGGAACGCGAGAAAGCCCGCGAAGTTCAGCAGCACGTCCTCGATCTCGGTGCGGCCCTTGTAGGCCATGAGCATCGCCCCCATCGCGCAGAGGGTTGCGATGAACACCGCCCGCGCCGAGGAGTCGTAGTAGTCACTGATCGAGAACCTGATGTCGTGCGAGGCGATCGAGTCGCCGAACACGGCGAAGGCCAGCATCGCGATGAGCGACACCATGCCCAGTCGGATGTTGCGATAGGTGTCGATGACGTCGCCGCGTCGACGGGGTGTGATGCGCTCGGCAAAGCGGCCGATCCGCTGCTCCATGCGATCGCACAGGCCCATACCCCATTAGACGGCCGGATCCGGGTGTCGTTCCCGCTTTCGGCCGGATCGGGCACCACTGCCCCCTCGGCGTCCGTCCGCGAGCTGTGCTGCGCACCTTCCCGATCCGGCAGGAAGGTGCGCAGCACATCGCACTACGGCGTGTTCCACCACGCGATGACCGACGGCCACGCCTTCGGGTTGGAGGTCTGGTATCCGATGTAGGCACCGATGGCCGCGCCGATCGCGGCACCCGGGATGGTCCAGATGAGGAATCCGATCAGGCCACCGATCAGCGTGTACAGGGGTGTGTTGCCCGTCCATCCCTTGTTCAGCTCGGTCCACATCATGTCGTAGCGCTGCGCCTTCGAGATGCGCTTCCCGCGCGGCTTCTTCGCCGCATCAGTGGCCGCCGCGTCCAGGGCCGCGCGGTACTCGGGACTGATGATCGGCGTGAAGGTCGCGGTCGATCGATCGGCGCCGACCGTCCATCGCAACGGCACCCGGAAGCCGTCCATCGTTCCTTCCCGCGGCATCGCGTCGACGACGCGACCGTCGCGGCCCAGCACCTGCAACTCGGAGCCCGCCGCGTTCGGCGCGAAGACGCCGTCACGCAGTTTCGCGACGATCGCCGTGCCGTCTGCGGTGAATCCGGCCTCGACGAACGGTGTACCGCCGACGCGGGCCGGCGTCGCGTGCGCGGTCGCCGACGGGATGACCAGCGCGACCGCGGTGAACGCGGCGATCGCCAGGAGAATTCGATGAATGTGCTTCATGACCCCAACCTCATGTGAACCGTGACAAGCCCTCAGACGGAATGCTGAGAGACGCCTGAACAGTAGCCGGAGTGTCCGACAGGTCCGGTTCGGGGACAGTGCTATTCGGTCGACTGGGGCAGGACGACCTTGGTGGCACCCCGCTTGGCCGGGTTCGACGGCGGCGGTACCACCGGCCCGACATCACCGTCGGGTGCGTCGTCGAGATCCACGATCACCGGCGCATGGTCGCTCGGCTTGCTGCCCTTGCGCGCCTGACGATCGATCCAGGCGGCGGCCACCCGATCCGCGATCGGATGGCCGGCCAGGATCAGGTCGATCCGCATGCCGAGATCCTTGTGGAACATGCCCGCCCGGTAGTCCCAGTAGCTGAACACCCGGTCGTCGGGCCACCGCTCCCGGACGACATCACGCAGACCCAGGTCCTCTAGCGCGGCGAGCGCGTCGCGCTCCGGCGCGGTCACATGTGTGTGGCCCTCGTACGCCGCGGGATCGAAGACGTCGGCGTCGGCCGGTGCGATGTTCATGTCCCCGCACAACATCGTGTTGGCCGCAGCGTCGTCGCCCGACGCATTCCCGACGCTGTCCCGCAGGCGGGCAAGCCATTCCAGTTTGTAGTGATAGTGATCCGAGTCGGGCACGCGCCCGTTGGGCACGTAGAGCGAGAAGATCCGCACGCCCCCGCACAGCGCCGACACCGCACGGGCCTCGGGCGGGGCCGCCGACTCGGGGTAGCCCGGGACGGCGTCGAATCCGGCGCGGACATCGTCGAGGCCGACCCGCGACAGCAGCGCAACCCCGTTCCATTGCCCTTGTCCCACATGGGCTGTCTCGTAGCCACGGTCGGCCAGGTCTGCTCCGAGCGCCTCGTGGAACGCTTCGTCGGAGAGCTTGGTCTCCTGCAGACACACCACATCGGGACGTCGCTGATCGAGCCACGGCAACAGCCGCGGGATCCGCTGCTTGACCGAGTTCACGTTCCAGGTCGCGACGCGCATGACGTCAACCGTAGTCGGCGAACAACGGTGCCTCGGCGCCGCGCCCGACCGACTCGCACCAGTCGCGAGGACGTGCGTCAGGTCACGGCCGCCCGGCCGGCGAGGTGACACAATCGCCGCCATGGACGAGCGGCGACGGTGGGCGCGACTGGTCCGGCTCGCGTTCGCCGGGCTCGGCATCGCCGCGTTGATCACCCAACCGATACAGCAGTCCCGCGGACCGGGCTTCTCCCTCGCCGACTACCTGAGCTACTTCACGGTGGTGTCGAACATCGCCGCGGTCGTCGTGCTGGTGGCGGGCGCGGTCTCCGGTGCGCGGGGAACGGCGTGGACGTGGCTTCGCGGGGCCACCACAACAGCGATGATCAGCACCGGGATCTTCTATGCACTGCTGCTCTCCGACCACGACGTCAGCCTCTACACCGATTGGATCAACGCGACGATGCACCGCATCCTGCCGGTGTATCTGCTGATCGACTGGGTGGTCTTCCGTCCGGGCCGGCTACCGGCGCGGAGCTGGCTGACCTGGCTCGCCCCGGTGGTGGCCTTCGGCGCATACACCCTCATCCGGGGTGCGATCGTCGGTTGGTACCCGTATCCGTTCCTCGACCCCGGCCCGAACGGTTACGCGTGGGCGCTGCGAGCGATGCTCGGGGTGCTGATCGGCGTCGCGGTGGTGGCCGCCGTCGTCGGCCTACTGGGTCGATGGCGACAGCAGACGACCGGCGAAACCGTCGTGGTCGTCGACGACGACCGGACTTCCCTTCCCGGGTGATGTGTGTCACGTTATGGACATCGACTCACTTCTCCTCGTCTCCGACCACGCGCCCCGACGTCCCGTCATCGAACACTCGTGGCGACGGTCGGCGCTGTCCGGCGTCCGGCCCGACGGTGCCCCACCCACCGCATTCGTCGACATCGCGTCGGCGGACCCACTACTCGACGCCGCCCGTCCGGTTCTCGACGACGCGGCCGACCGGCTGGCGAACACCGAGGTGTCCCTGCTCTTGGTGGACCACGAATGCCGGATGGTGTCGCGGGTGGCTTTCGGCACCGCGGTGGAACGCACACTCGACGAGCTCGGCGCGACGCCGGGAGTGCCGTTCGGCGAGGACACGGTCGGCACCACGGCGCTCGGCACGCCGGCAGAGATCCGCGGCGGGATCACGGTCAACAGCTCCGAGCACTATCTCGAGCAGTTCAAATCCATCAGCTGTTTCGGTCAGCCGATCGTCCACCCGACCACGCGACGTCTCGCCGGGATCATCTGCATGTCCGAGATCGCCGACCGCATCAACCCGTTGGCGGTTCCCTTCGTCAACAGCATCGTCGCCGACATCGCCGATCGCCTGCTCGATCGTTCCCGCGTCCATCAACGACGCGTCCTCGACGCGTTCCAGCGCGCCGCGCCGCGGCGGGACATCGCAGTCGCCGCGATCGGCGACGACCTGCAGCTGACGAATGCGATGGCGGCAGAACTGCTGTCCCCCACCGATATCGGCGCGCTGCGGATCGTCGCGGCCGATCCCGGACTGCGGGAGATCACGATGCCGCTCACCCTTGTCTCCGGCCTGGACGTCGAGGTGCGCGTCGAGCCCGTCGCGGGTACCCGTGGCGCGGCCCTCTTCCGATTCCGGCCGGCCGCGCCCACACCGTCGACGCCGACACCCGTCGCCCGCGCGGCATCCGGGAGCGTCGCCATCACCGGTGAGCCGGGCAGCGGTCGGTCCACCCGTGCCCTGGCGACGGCGGCCGACGCGGACGTGCCCGCGGTGGTCGTCGACGTCGCCGACGACCTCATCTCCGGGCGCCTCCCCGACGTCCTCGGCGCGATCACCCGGGCACGCGCCGCAGGTGCCCCACTCGTCGTCGACGGTGCCGACCTCCTCGACGAACGCTCGGTCGCGCTCCTGGGCAAGGCGTCGGTGCAGGCCACGGCAGACGCACCGCTGATCGTGGTCGCCGGGCCGCGCGAGCAGACCGGAGCGGGCGTCGCCGCGTTGCTCTCCCGTTGCGGGACCCGGGTCGACCTGCCACCACTGCGTCACCGGACGTCTGAGCTGGCCGCCCTCGCGAGTGGCGTGCTGACCGGCATCGACGACACCCTGACGCTGTCCGGTCAGGCCGCCGACGCGCTGCTGTGCCAGGACTGGCCCGGCAATTTCTCCGAACTGATCGCCGTACTGCGGCAGGCCGCCACGACCTGTTCGGACCGCTCGGCGCGGGTCGTCGAGCTCGCCGACCTGCCGGCCGACCACCGCACCACCAGTCGCGCCGCCCATCTGTCCGGCCGTGAACAGGCGGAACGGACGGCCATCGTCGATGCCCTCGACCGTGCCGGCGGCAACAAGGTGCACGCCGCCCGGGAGCTGGGGATCAGCCGCACCACTCTCTACGCGCGGATGCGGTCGCTCGGTATCTGATCAGGCGCGCATGGTCTGACGGGCCGATGCCGCGATCAGGTCCGTGGCCGGCAACCCGCGGTGCCCAACTCCGCGGCGCCCGCAGTCAGGTGACCGCAGTCAGGGTGCCCGCAGTCATGGGCGCCCACAGTCAGGTGTCGCCGAGTCCCGTCAGGTGTTCGGTGCGGTGTTCAGATTCTGGACAGGGCGACCCGACGAAAAGGTGGCAGAAATGAAGCAGGTCACACATATGACCCAGATCACTGTTGATCTCGCTGCCTGACCAGGAGGATTTCATGACCGCTGTCGCCACCGACCTGCTCCCGCGGGTTCGCGACTTCATCGCCGGCGACCGTCCGATGCTCATCGGCGGTGAGTGGGTGTGGGCCGAATCCGGCCGCACGTTCGAGACCATCGACCCGGCCACCGCACGGCCGATCACCTCGGTCGCGCACGGCGATGCCGCCGACGTCGACCGAGCGGTCCGCGCCGCCCGTCAGGCGTTCGACGACGGTCCGTGGTCGCGGATGAAGCCCAACGAACGTGAGCGACTGATCTGGCGGGTCGGCGATCTGCTGACCGAGCGCGCGGCCGAGTTCGGGCAACTCGAGGCCCTCGACAACGGCAAGGCCGCCACCATCGCGACCGCCGTGGACACCGCCTGGTCGGCCGACATCTTCCGCTACAACGCGGGCCTGGCGACCAAGATCACCGGCTCGACGGTCAATGTGTCGATGCCGTTCGTCCCGGGCGGTGAGTTCCACGCCTACACCCTGCGTGAACCCGTCGGCGTGTGTGGCCTGATCGTGCCGTGGAACTTCCCGCTGCTGATGGCGGCGTTCAAGCTGGCTCCGGCGCTCGCCGCGGGCAACACCGTCATCCTCAAGCCGGCCGAACAGACCCCGCTGACCGCGTTGTTGCTCGGCGAGATCTTCACCGAGGCCGGATTCCCGCCCGGCGTGGTCAACATCGTCACCGGTTACGGCGAGGCCGGTGCCGCGCTGGCCGCACATGAGGATGTCGACAAGATCGCCTTCACCGGTTCCACCGAGGTCGGCAAGAAGATCGTCGAGGCCGCGAAGGGCAATCTGAAGAAGGTCTCGCTGGAACTCGGCGGCAAGAGCCCCAACATCGTGTTCGCCGACGCCGACTTCGAGAAGGCCGTCGCCGGATCGGTGGCCGCATGGATGTTCAATCACGGTCAGTGCTGCGTCGCCGGCACCCGGCTCTATGTGGAACGCCCCATCTTCGACGATTTCACCGCCGCCGTCGCGGAGGCCGCCTCGCAGGCCAAGATCGGCCCCGGGCTCGATCCTGCGACCGAGCTCGGCCCGTTGGTCAGCCAGGAGCAGTTCGACCGCGTATCGGGCTACCTGTCCGCCGGACTGGCCGACGGCGCTCGCGCACTGACCGGCGGAAAGCGTTGGGGCGATGAAGGATTCTTCATCGAGCCGACGGTCTTCGTCGATGTCGAGCCGAGCTTCTCGATCGTGCAGGAGGAGATCTTCGGCCCGGTGGTGGCCGCCTTGCCGTTCGACGCCGACACCGGTGTGGCCGCCGCGGCCAACGACTCCATCTACGGTCTGGCCGCGGGCATCTGGACCCAGGACCTGTCCAAGGCCCACAAGACCGCCCGCCAGATCAAGGCCGGTTCGGTGTGGGTCAACCAGTACAACGGCTTCGATACCGCCATGCCCTTCGGCGGCTACAAGCAGTCGGGCTGGGGACGCGAACTCGGCGGCGCCGCCATCGACCTCTACACCCAGACCAAGGCCGTCAACGTCGCGCTCTGAGCACACCTGCCGGACAACCCGAACCATCTTCACGAGAACCCAAGGAGCACATGACATGTCCATGACCACCAAGGCCGCGGTCCTCACCGCCCCCGGAAAGCCCTTCGAGATCATCGAACTCGACCTCGACGAGCCGAGGGCGGGCGAAGTCCTGATCAAGTACACGGCCGCCGGGCTGTGTCATTCCGATCTGCACCTCACCGACGGCGATCTGCCGCCGCGTTTTCCGATCGTCGGCGGGCACGAGGGGTCGGGCGTCATCGAGGCGGTCGGCGAAGGTGTCACCAAGGTGAAGCCGGGCGATCACGTCGTCTGCAGCTTCATCCCCAATTGCGGTACCTGCCGCTACTGTTCGACGGGTCGGCAGAACCTGTGCGACATGGGCGCCACCATCCTCGAGGGTTCGATGCCCGACGGTTCGTTCCGCTTCCATTCCGGCGGAGACGATTTCGGCGCAATGTGCATGTTGGGCACCTTCGCCGAGCGCGCCACCATCAGTCAGCACTCGGTGGTCAAGGTCGATGACTGGCTCCCACTGGAGACCGCCGTCCTGGTCGGCTGCGGCGTCCCGTCGGGCTGGGGCACCGCCGTCAACGCCGGCAATCTGCGTGCCGGCGACACCGCGGTCATCTACGGCATCGGCGGACTGGGCATCAATGCGGTGCAGGGTGCCGTGGGTGCGGGCTGCAAGTACGTCGTCGTGGTGGACCCCGTTGCCCTCAAACGGGAGACAGCGCTGAAGATGGGCGCCACCCACGCATTCGCCTCCGCCGAGGAAGCCGCGGCCAAGGTCAACGAACTGACCTGGGGACAGGGTGCCGATGCCGCGCTCATCCTGGTGGGCACCGTCGACACCGAGGTCGTCTCGGCCGCAACCGCGGTGATCGGCAAGGGCGGCACGGTGGTCATCACCGGTCTGGCCGACCCCACGAAGCTGACGGTTCAGGTGTCGGGCACCGACCTGACGCTGAACCAGAAGACCATCAAGGGCTCGCTGTTCGGTTCGATGAATCCGCAGTACGACATCGTCCGCCTGCTGCGCCTCTACGATGCCGGCCAGCTCAAACTCGATGAGTTGGTGACCAAGAACTACACCCTCGACCAGGTCAACGACGGCTACCAGGATCTGCGGGACGGCAAGAACATTCGCGGTGTGATCATCCACGACAACTGATCTGCCGCGACACACTCCGGCCCGGACGCGAGACTCCCAGCCGCGTCCGGGCCGGTCCATGTCCGGGTCCCGGATCTCACAGGGCTCGCACCAACCCAGCGATCCACGGCACCGAGAGGCAGACCACGATGGCGACATTGAGCCACAGGTGATCTCGGAGAATGGCGATGTACTCGCGGGTCTGCGCATTGGGAAAGAAGTACGACGCGGTGTGCGCGCCCGTGCTGAACCCGTCGATTCCCGCGTTGCGCATGAGGGTTGCGGCCCGAAAGGCGTGGTAGTCGCTGGTGACGACCGCGACCGGACCGCGGATCTTCCTCTCGGTCAACAGCCGCGCGGAGTACACCAGGTTCTCCTCCGTGTCGGTGGACGAGTTCTCGAGCACGACGTCGCTCTCGTCGACCCCTCGCTCGACGAGGTATCGCGCCATGGCCTCGGCCTCGGAGATCTGCTCGTCGGTGCCCTTGCCTCCGGAGCAGATCAGGATGGGACGCCGCCCGGCGTGACGCGCGAACTCATACAGCGTCCGCCCGCGGTCGAGACGGCCGGCGAGCAATGGACTGACCCGATCCCCACCGAGCAATCCGGCTCCCAACACGACAACCGCACCTACCGGATCCCGCGAGGCACGCCGCCGTCCCCAGAGTGCGTACACCAGCGACCACCCCAGGAACGTCACGAAGACGAATCCGAGATAGCCGGCCGGCAGACCACCGGCGAGCAGGATCAGCAGTATCGAGTTCGACGTGGTCACGTCGAACCAGCCGACGGTGAGACCGACCGCCACTGCGATCACATAGATCACGAGCACCGCACCGAGCGCACCGGACAGCAGGGTTGCGGGTCGAACTCCTTCCCGACGGACCAAGGTGACACCGTTGACGATCAGGAACACACCGAGAACGCCGATCACCAGCAGCCCGCAGAAGCTCAGCGCGAGAACGATGACCGCACCGGTGAACGTACTGCCCGCCACCGCGACGACCACCTCCACCACGACGAGCGCAAGCAGAACGGTGGCGAGCCCGAGATAGACGCCGGGCCGCAGTCGGCGCGGGTCACGCCAGGCGCTGATGACGCCGCTGAGCACCAGCAGGACGACCACTGCCGCGATGATGAGCATGTGCCCATGCTGCCAGGGCGCGACGCGGGTCCGATGTGTCGACGCGGGTCCGTCAGGATCGCGCGGGCCGTCGAGGCTCGGGAGGGCTTGACCTCAAGTGGACGTGAGGTATGAGAGTGTGCGCATGACAACACCTCTGCATCGCATCGACAAGTTCTCCGTTCCCGCACCGGCGATGGACGAGTTCCTCGCCCGGATCCAACACATCCACGAGATCCTCGGCCGGCAGCCCGGCATCATCCGCAACGACGTCATCAGCCTGGTCGACGGCGACAGCGCCTACAACGTGGTGACCGCGGTGACCTGGGAATCACACGAATCCCTCCGCAAGGCAGGGAGCGTGGTGGCTGCCGACGTCGCAGCCACCGGATTCGACCGCACGGAGTTCCTGGCGCGCCTCGGTGTCACCGCGGATTACGGGACGTACGCGTGACGCGTGCCTGGCCGACCCCCACGACACCAGCAGACACGTCTGAACAGTCGTAGGAGTCGCACCGCTCCGCGGGTTGGGTCAGGCGGTGTGAGTCAGGGCGATCCGGATCAGTTCCGTCCACGTCGCGACGACCTGTGCACGACGCCGGGAGTCGTCCGACAGGGTGTCGGCGAGGCCGAGTCCGCGCGCGAGGTCCAGGGTCACCTGTGCGATCCGGCGGGAATCGGGATATCGCCCTTCCGGATCCAGGGCCGTGACGGTCATCTGGTGCGCGGCATGCGCGAACTTGCCCTCCATCGGCAGGATCAGCTCGCGTAGCGCGGAGTCCGACGCGGCGGCGGCCCACACCTGCAGGGCGGCCTTGAACTCGGTGCCGGTGTAGATGGCGACAGCCCGGTCGACGGCGGCGGCGATCCGGCCTGCGTCGTCGTCGGGCATGGTCGCGATCGCTGCCGACGCGGTCGAGGTCATGTCGTCGAAGACCTGCTCGAGGACGGCGGTGATCAGCGCCTCGCGGGTCGGGAAATGGTGTTGGGCCGCACCGCGCGACACCCCGGCGCGCTCGGCGACGGCTGCCACGGTCGCGGACGCCCAACCATCCTGTGCGAGCGCCTCGATCGCGGACCGCAGCAGGCGTTCTCGCGTGAGCCGCGAGCGTTCCTGCTGCGGTTCGCGAGGCGCCGGGGTGCGGGTGCCGGAGGTCATGCCGGGTCCGCGGTCAGATCCCAGGGCGGGCGCTGCTTCGACAGGAACGCGGCCATCCCCGCGCGGGCCTCTTCCGAGGAGAACAGCGACGCCGATTCCTCGGCACGGGCCGCGGCCGATTCCTCGAATTGAGCGAGGACCGCAGCAGTGGTCAGCGCCTTCGACGCCGCCAATCCCTGCGGTGACGACCTGCGGATGCCGGCGAGGACGGTCTCCTGCCCGGCGGCGAGATCGTCGGAGGTGGCGAACGACTCCGTGACGAGACCGAGTCGGACGGCGGTCGCGGAGTCGAAGGTCTCCCCGGACAGGAAGTACCGCCCGGATGCTCGCGCGGTCAGTCGGGGCAGCAGCACCAGCGAGATCACCGACGGAGCCAGTCCCAGCCGCGCCTCGGTCAGCGCGAAGGTGCACGACGGCCCGGCGAGCACGATGTCGGCCGCACCGATCAGGCCGAGCCCACCGGCCCGGACATGCCCGTCGATCCGGGCGATCACCGGTTTGGGCATCTCCAGGATCGTCCGCATCAGGTCGATCATCGATCGGGTTCCGTGTGCGGACGCATCTTCCACCGACATCCCCGACTTCAGTGCCTCGCTGAGATCGGCTCCTGCACAGAAGGTTCCACCCGTGTGGGTGAGGACGACACCGCGCACGCCGGGATCGTCGGCCACCCGGCGCAGCGCAGAGCCGAACTGCTCGACGAGCGTGGCACCGAGCGCGTTGCGATTCCCAGGCGAATCCAGTTCCAGAGTGGCGATCCCGTCGTCGACGCCGACGTGGACGACTTCGCTCATGACAAGTCCCCCACTCAGTACGACTTGGGCAGCCCGAGGCTGGTCTGCGCGACGAAGTTCAGGATCATCTCCCGGCTGACCGGCGCGATCCGCGCGATCCGCGCCAGGCTGAGCATCGGCGCCAGACCGTACTCACTGGTCAAACCGTTGCCACCCATCGAATGCACGGCATGGTCGACGAGCTTCACGCACGCCTCGGCGGCCGCGTACTTGGCCATGTTCGCGGGTTCGGCGGCGCCCCAGTCGTCGCCGGCGTCGTAGAGGGTCGCGGCCTTCTGCATCATCAGCTTGGCCATCTCGATCTGCACCTTGCCCTCGGCCAGCGGATGCGCGATCGCCTGATGCGCACCGATCGGCGTCTTCCAGACCGTTCGATCGTTCACATACGCGACGGCCTTGTTCAAGGCGAACCGGCCCATGCCGACCGCCGACGCCGCCGCCATGATCCGCTCCGGGTTGAGCCCGGCGAACAACTGGCTCAACGCCGCGTCCTCGGAACCGACCAGCGCGTCGGCCGGCAGCCGGACGTCGTCGAGGAAGAGCTGGAACTGCTTCTCCGGGTTCTGCAGTTCCATGTCGATCATCGTCCACTCGAATCCGGCGGCATCGGTGGGCACGATGAACAGCGCCGGCTTGAGCTTGCCGGTCTTGGCGTCCTCGGTGCGGGCGACGATGAGTACGGCCTCCGCCTGGTCGACACCGGAGATGAAGACCTTGCGCCCGTTCAGCAGCCACTCTTCGCCATCGCGACGGGCGGTGGTGGTGATCTGGTGCGAGTTCGATCCGGCGTCGGGTTCGGTGATGCCGAACGCCATCGTGATAGTCCCGTCGGCCAGGCCCGGAATCCATTGCTGCTTCTGGGCATCGGTCCCGAAACGGGCGATGATGTTGCCGCAGATGGCCGGTGAGACGACGAGCATCAGCAGCCCGGTACCGGCCGCGGCGATCTCCTCCATCACGATGGAGAGCTCGTACATCCCGGCGCCACCGCCGCCGTACTCCTCCGGCAGATTGACCCCGATGAATCCGAGCTTGCCCGCCTCGGACCACATCTCGTCGGTCTTGCGGCCCTCACGTGCGCATTCGCGGAAGTATTCCTGGCCGTACTTGGCGGCGAACGCGGCAACCGACGCGCGCAGACCGGCACGCTCGGGGTCTCGACGAACGGGTTGGCAACATCATCCAGTTGTGCGGTCATCCGACTGTCTCCTCTTGCTTCAGGTTGTCCGAGTGGTCTGCGGCGGCGCCGCTGTCATCGGCGGCGTCGTCGGCACTGATCACCGCCAGTACGTCACCGACGGAAAGCTGTTGTCCGGGTTGAACCGACAGGGTGGCGACGATCCCGTCGGCGGGGGCACTGACGGTGTGTTCCATCTTCATCGCCTCGAGCCAGAGCAGCGGCTGGCCCGCGACCACCCGCTCCCCCTCGGTCACCGCGACCCGGATGACCGCGCCCGGCATCGGCGCGAGCAAGGAGCCCGGGCGGGCGACCGCGGACGGGTCGATGAACCGCGGCACCCGCCGCAATGCCACCGCAACACCCGGACCGTCGACGAAGGCCAGGTCGTCGTAGAGCGCGACGGTCAGCGTACGACGGACACCGGCGACGGAGACGACGACGCGATCCGGGGATGTCTCGACCACCGAGACGCCCGGCAGATCCGGCAGCTCGACACCATCTCGGCCGTGGCGGTAGCGGACCTCGATCTCGTTGTCGTCGACGCGTGTGTCGACGTAGCGCTTGGTCTGGTACCCCGACGTGAGATTCCGCCATCCGGCGGGCAATCCGGCCTGCACCCGCGCCCGGCCGCGCACCCGGGCGGCGTCGGCGAGCGCCGCCGCCGCGGCCGCGACCCGCACATCGTCTCCGCCGGCGAGCGGGGCGGACAGGACGTCGAGTCCGACGCTGTCGATGAATCCCGTGTCGGTGTGGCCGGACAGGAACTCGTCGCTGCGCAGAGTGTTGACGAGCATGTCGCGGTTGGTGACCGGGCCATGGATGCGTGCACCGGCCAGCGCATGGGACAGCATCGCCGCCGCCCGACGCCGATCCGGCGCCCAGCTGATCACCTTGGCCAGCATCGGGTCGTAGAAGGTGGAGATCTCGCTTCCCGCCTCGATCCCCGAGTCGACCCGGATACCCGGGCGGTCGAGTGGACCGAACCGCGCGTCGTCGGTGATCTCGATCGCGTGCACGGTCCCCGACTGCGGTTGCCAGTCCGCGCCGGGGTCTTCGGCGTAGAGACGGACCTCGATGGCATGCCCGGACGCGGTGGGCGGTTCCGGGTCGAGATGTTCACCCGACGCGACGCGCAGCTGCCACGCCACCAGGTCGGTGCCGGTGGTCAGCTCGGTCACGGGGTGCTCGACCTGCAGCCGGGTATTGGTCTCCAGGAAGAAGAATCGCCCGGTCTCGTCGGCGAGGAACTCCACTGTGCCGGCGCCGGTGTAACCGATCGTCGCGGCTGCGGTGCGCGCGGCCGCGTAGAGACGCTCCCGCAGGTCACCACCGATGCGTTCCACCAGTGGCGCCGGCGCTTCCTCGATCACCTTCTGGTGGCGTCGCTGGATGGAGCACTCGCGTTCGCCGACGGCCCACACGGCCCCGTACTCGTCGGCCATCACCTGGACCTCGATGTGATGCCCACGCTCGACATAGGTTTCACAGAAAACGGTCGGATCGCCGAAGGCGGACTCCGCCTCTCGCGCGGCGCCGGTGACCGCATCGCCCAGTTCATCGAGCGAACGCACCACCCGCATGCCGCGGCCGCCGCCGCCGGCGGATGCCTTGATCAGCAACGGCAGGTCGTCGTCGGTCACGGCGGCCGGATCGATGTCACCCAGCACGGGTACACCGGCATCGGCCATCAACTTCTTCGCGTTGACCTTGGAACCCATCGCCGCGATCGCCGCCGGCGGTGGACCGATCCAGGTGAGTCCCGCGTCGATCACCGCCTGCGCGAACTCGGCGTTCTCCGAGAGGAACCCGTAGCCGGGGTGGATGGCGTCCGCGCCCGCCGCATGTGCTGCCGCGATGACCAGGTCACCACGCAGATAGGTCTCGGCCGACGTCGAACCGGGCAGCGCGACGGCGGTGTCGGCCATCCGCACGTGTGGCGCGTGCTCGTCGGGATCGGAGAACACGGCGACCGTGCGCAGGCCCATCGCACGGGCGGTGGTGAACACCCGGCAGGCGATCTCACCGCGGTTGGCGACGAGTACAGAGGTGATGGTTGTTGTCATGTCCGCCTCACATCCGGAAGACGCCGAAGTTGGACGTACCCTCGACCGGCCCGCTGTCGATGGCCGAGAGGCACAGCCCGAGAATAGTTCTGGTGTCCCGAGGGTCGATGACGCCGTCGTCGTAGAGCATGCCGGACAGGAACGCCGGTACGGACTCGGCCTCGATCTGCGCCTCGATCATCTGCTTCATCGCCGCATCCGCGGACTCGTCGACGGTTCCGCCCCGCGCCTCGGTGGCGGCACGCGACACGATGGAGATGACGCCGGCAAGCTGGGCCGCACCCATCACCGCGGATTTCGCGCTCGGCCAGGCGAACAGGAACCGCGGGTCGTAGGCGCGGCCGCACATGCCGTAGTGACCGGCCCCGTAGCTCGCTCCCATGAGCACCGAGATATGCGGCACCGTCGAGTTGGACACCGCGTTGATCATCATCGAACCGTGTTTGATGATGCCGTTCTGCTCGTACTCTTTGCCGACCATGTAGCCGGTGGTGTTGTGCAGGAACAAGAGTGGCGTGTTGCTGCGGTTGGCCAGCTGGATGAACTGGGTCGCCTTCTGCGACTCCTGACTGAACAGCACGCCTTGCGCGTTGGCCAGGATGCCGATGGGATAGCCGTGGATGCGGGCCCACCCGGTGCACAGCGAAGTACCGTAATCGGGTTTGAACTCGTCGAAGTCGCTGTCGTCGACGACCCGTGCGATCACGTCACGCGGGTTGAACGGGATCTTCAGATCCGACGGCACGATGCCGAGCAGTTCCTCTGTCTCGTACCGCGGTTCGAGCACCTCGGCCACCGGGCCCGGCCCCTGCTTGCGCCAGTTCAGCCGGGACACGATGCGCCGGCCCACCCGGATCGCGTCCTGCTCGTCGGCGGCGAAGTAGTCGGCCAGACCCGACTGCCGGGCATGCATCTGGGCGCCGCCGAGGGACTCGTCGTCGCTGTCCTCGCCGGTCGCCATCTTCACCAGCGGCGGACCGCCGAGGAAGACCTTCGACGCGTTCTCGATCATCACGACGTGATCGCTCATCCCCGGGACATACGCGCCGCCCGCGGTGGAGTTGCCGAAGACCAGGGCGATGGTCGGTATGCCCGCCGCCGACAACCTCGTGAGGTCGCGGAACATGCGGCCACCCGGGACGAACACCTCCTTCTGTGTGGGGAGGTCGGCGCCGCCGGACTCGACGAGCGAGATCACCGGCAACCGATTGGCGAGCGCGATGTCGTTGCTGCGGAGTATCTTCCGCAACGTCCACGGATTCGACGTGCCGCCCTTCACGGTCGGGTCGTTGGCCACGATCATGCATTCGACACCCTCGACCACGCCGATGCCGGTGACCGCGGACGCGCCGACCTGGAAGTCCGAGCCGTAGGCGGCCAGCGGACACAGTTCGAGGAATGCCGAATCCTCGTCGATGAGCATCTCGATACGTTCGCGGGCGGTCAGCTTGCCGCGCTTACGGTGCCGGGCGACGTACTTCTCACCGCCGCCGGCCAGCGCCTTGTCGAACTCGGTCTGGATCTCGACCAGCTTGTCGGTCATCGAGGTGCTCGCCACCCGGAAGTCCTCGCCCGTCGCGTCGAGGGTGGATCGGATCGCCGTCATGCCAGAACCCCCGTCATCGTTGATACCCCAATCGTTTTGCCGCGAGACCCGAGAGGATCTCGGTGGTGCCGCCGCCGATGCCGATGATGCGCATGTCGCGATACTGCCGCTCGACCTCGGTGCCGGTCATGTATCCCATACCGCCGAAGAGTTGAACGGCCTTGTTCGCCACCCACTCACCGGCCTCGACCGCGGTGTTCTTGGCGAAGCACACCTCGGCGATGAGATCGTCGTCGGAGGAGATCTTGCGCTCGACCACGGCCCGGGTGTAGATCCGGGCGACGTCGATCCGGCGGGCCATCTCGGTCAGACTGTCCTGCACCGACTGACGCGCGATCAGCGGCTTGCCGAACGTCTCACGGTCGCGCACCCAGGCCAGTGTCAGATCCAGGCACCGCTGTGCGCTCGCGTACGCCTGCACCGCCAGACCCGATCGTTCGGTGACGAATGCCGTCGCGATCTGCGCGAATCCCGAGTTCTCCGCACCCACCAGATTGGTGACCGGCACACGGGCATCGACAAAGGAGAGCTCGGCGGTGTCGGAACTGCGCCAGCCCATCTTGTCGAGCTTGCGGGTGACGGTGAATCCCGGTGTGTCCTTCTCGATCACCAGCAGCGAGACACCCGATGCGCCGGGGCCGCCGGTGCGGACCGCGGTCACGACGAAGTCGGCGCGAACGGCGGAGGTGATGTAGGTCTTGGCTCCGTAGACGATGAAATGGTCGCCATCGCGGACCGCCGAGGTGCTCAGATGCCCGACGTCGCTGCCGCCACCCGGCTCGGTGATCGCCAGGCTGCCGATCTTCTCGCCGGCGAGGGTGGGTCGCACCCAGCGGTCGATCTGATCCGGGTCACCGGCCCCGATGAGGTGGGGCAGCGCGATGCCGTGGGTGAACAGCGATGCGAACACCCCGCCCGCGGCGCCGGCATAGTGGAACTCCTCGGCCAGGATGGACGAGTCGATCAGATCGCCGCCGGAACCTCCGACGTCCTCGGACACTCCGAGTCCGAAGAGTCCCAGCTTGGCCGCCTCGCGGTGCAACTCGCGCGGGATCTGGCCCTCGGCCTCCCAGGAGTCCTGGTGCGGCAGAACGTGGCGGTCGACGAATCCGCGGACCGTCGACCGTAATTGGAGGCGCTCCGGTGTGTCCCACACCGGGCTGATGATCGGCACTGGCTCTCCCTGAGTGTTCGTGAAGGCTGACTGTTCGAAGAAGCTGAGGTCTTGCGAGGGCTAGCTTTTCGTGAAGGAGACGGGGATCGGCACCGGACGCGAGCGCAGCCACTCGCCCATGCCCTTGGCCTGCGGATCGAAACGGACGTTCTCCGCGACACCGCGACCGAGCACGCCGTCGATCACGAAGTTGACGGCGTTGAGGTTCGGCAGTCGGTGGCGGCGGACCGGGAGGTCGGCGACTTCGGGCAACAACTGACGGAGCAGGTCGACGTCGAGGGTGCTGTCGAGCCAGGCGAAATGCTCCGGGCGCCGCACCCACACACCGATGTTCGCGCTGCCGCCCTTGTCGCCGCTGCGCGCACCGGCAATGGTGCCCAGCGGGAGCAACGCCGTCGGGCCCCAGTCGGCCGACGTCTCCCGGGGCTCGTCGTCGAGATCCTCCGGCACCTCGGTGCGCAGTGGACTCGGCGAGATCCGTTCGACCACACCGGTTTGCAGGGCCACCCGATGATCGACTGCCTCGGCATCCACATAACCCGGCTCGAACACTCCGTAGGGCGTGCCGTGACCGGGGGAGCCGTGGCGGCGAATCCTGGATAGCTGGCGAGTGCGAGTTCGACGGCGGTCGACGAGAACGCGCGGCCGACCTTCTTCGCATCCGGATCCCGGACCACGCAGCGCAACAGCGCACTCGCCTGCTCCTCGGTCTCCGCGTCCGGGCGATCGAGCCGGGACAGTTCCCAGTCGATCTCGGCGGGCTCGGTCGGGAGCGCCGCCGTGAACTGGGACTTGAACAGCTCGGCCTTGGCCTCGATGTCGAGTCCGGTGAGGATCAGGGTGATCTCGTTGCGCACTCCGGCAAGGTGATTCAGGGACACCTTGGTGGTGGCCGGTGGGGCCTCACCGCGAACGCCGCTGATCGCCACCCGATCGTCGCCGGCCTGTGCGAGGTCGATGGTGTCGAGCCGCGTGGTGACGTCGGGACCCAGGTAGCGGGGCCCGCCGACCTCGTAGAGCAGTTGCGCGGTGACCGTACCGACGGTGACCGCACCGCCCGTACCGGGATGCTTGGTGATCACCGACGTTCCGTCGGCGGCGACCTCGGCGATCGGGAAGCCGAGATGACCCATCCGCGGCAGCTCGCCGAAGAACGCGTAGTTGCCGCCGGTGGCCTGCGCTCCGCATTCGATGACGTGACCGGCCACCACGGCCCCGGCGAGCTCGTCGAGATCGTCATAGCCCCAACCGAATACGCTGGCGGCGGGTCCGACGGTGAGGGATGCGTCGGTCACCCGGCCGGTGACGACGATCTCGGCGCCCGCATCGAGCGCGGTCTTGATGCCGAACGCGCCGAGGTACGCGTTCGCGGTCAGCGGTGTGCCGAGCCCGAGGTCGCCGGCACGGTCGAGGAGGTCGTCGCCGTCGACGAACGCGATGTCGGCGCTGACACCCAGGTTCTCGGCCAGCTCACGTAGTGCGACGGCGAGGCCGTGCGGATTGAGACCACCTGCGTTGGTGACGATCCGGACACCCTTGTCGATGGCGAGCCCGAGGCACTCCTCCATCTGCCGGAGAAAGGTCTTCGCGTAGCCCGATTTCGGGTCCTTCATCCGGTCGCGTCCGAGGATCAGCATGGTCAGCTCGGCGAGGTAGTCGCCGGTGAGGAAGTCGAGGTCGCCGCCGTCGAGCATCTCCCGCACCGCGGAGAACCGGTCGCCGTAGAAGCCAGATGCGTTGCCGATCCGGATGATGTTGTCGGGCATGGTGTTGTTGGGAATGGTGCTGTCGGGAATGGTGTTGTCGGGCATGGTCATCGCACCTCCGTGGTCGCGGTGGCCGCCGGACGTCCGGCCCCCGGTGGTCCGGCGAAGCACTGGGCGATGGCGGCCCATTGCCGGGCGTTGTCGCCGACGATCTGCAGATCCAGGTCGGCGATCGCACGCCGCTGGGTCACGAGCTCACAGAAGTCGACTGCTGGTCCGCGCACGATGTCGGCCGCGTCGTCGGGCCCCCACACCCACAGGTCGCCCGACGGCGCGGTGATCTCGAAGCGGAACGGTCCGGTGGGCGCGTCCACACCGTTGATCAGGTAGGCGAAGTCGCGGGTGCGGACGCCGATGTGGACGACCGCCTTGATGCGGTCCGTCGGTACCGGCGCGACACCCAGCGTGTCGGCGACGTCGAGGCCGTGCGCCCACGTCTCCATCAGTCGGGCGGTCGCCATCGAGGCCGCCGACATCGGCGGTCCGAACCACGGGATCTTGACGCCGTCGGGCACCGCGCGCAGCGCGTCGGCGAGGTCCGCGCGCGCGGTGCGCCACCCCTCGAGGATCTGGTCGGGTGGAGCGGCGGCGGCGTGTTCGGCGGCATCGTCGACGAACCCGGTCGGGTTGCCGGCGGCCTCGGCGAGGACCTCGCCGAACCTGTCGAGGTCGGTGGCCGCGATCGCCGCCATCTGATCGGTCCAGGCGAGGTGGGCGATCTGATGAGCGATCGTCCACCCCGGCGCGGGCGTCGGGCGCGCCCAGTCGGTGTCGTCGAGCCCGGCGACCAGTTCATCGAGTTCGGCTGACTGCGCAGCCAGGTCGGCGACGACCCCCTCCACGAGCGACATGCGACCAGCGTCACACAGGGTGACGGAAAAATCAATCACGCATGATTGTTTTCTTGCCGGAGAGCCGCCCCGTCGGCGCAGTCAGCGGACGGCGGTCAGCGGATTGTGGTCAGCGATAGAGAACGTCCGCGGCGGCACGGCTGAGCAGCACCCCGTCGGATCCGTGCATGGTCGCCTCGACCGACGCGATCCGGCGGCCGATCTTCACCGGCACGACCTCGACGACGACGTCGCCGCCGGAGACAGCCGGTGACCGCAGGAACCCGATCGCGAGATCACCGAGTTGATAGTCCGCGCCCGCGACGGCGTTGGCCTGCCCGGCGAACGAGCACGCCAGCGAGGCGATCGCGGCGATCACTCCCCCGTGCATGGTGCCGAACACGTTGCCCATCCAGGGCTCGGTCCGGGCGGTGAACCGGACACCGGCGCCTCGCTCGTGTTCGACGAGCGCCACGCTGCCGTTGAGGAGTTCTGCGATCGGGCCGGGCGGACGGACACCAGCGGCGATCTCTTCGACGATCTGCCGGCCGGTGAGCCCGGGTTCGATCGCGGGCGGAAGGTGGATGCCGTCGTGCGCGCCGGACGGGGGTACCCCCACACCGCGTTCGCGGGTGGGATCGGCGTCGAACGTCCGGCCGACCGCGACGTTGCGCGCACCGCCGGAGCAACACAGATGGCCGGTCGATGTCGCGATGTCGACCCGGGTGCTCCCGAAACCGTCGTCGCGCATCAGTAGCCGGGCGCTCCCGGTCACGCGGTCGGACACGTCGACGTGTCCCTGCATCGCCATGGAGAGTCGAGCCTGCACACAGGGCGATCCACCCGGACCCGAGGCGAAGAACGGCAGGCCGCCGAGGTGATCGAACAGCACCGCGATCGCCGGTAGGTCGATCCGTCCGCGATGGTCGGCGAACTTCGGGCCGAGTTGCTGTTCTGCCGTGACGAGGCCGCCCTCGCCGGTCGCGACGTTCCCGATGCCGAAGGCGGTGACCGGGTCCCGCGGCCGATCGCGATCGGCCACACCCGACTCGACGATCGTGTGCGACACATTCTCCTGTTCCCCGGCAACACTCATCGGTCCAGTCAAACATCGGCGACCCACGATGACGAACTCGGCGAAGCCCCGCGGTCGCCCGATTGCGGATCGATAACAGAACGAGTGACGAACCTCACCGCAGCCGGCGATTCGGACACCCTGACAGGCGGGACGTGTTGTTGGATCGAGTCGGAGGCAACCTGATGATCGTGACCCGTCGAATCTCTCGCGCGGCCGCATGCATGACCGTCGTCGGCATCGCCGCGGTGACCGCCGCGCTGTCCGCCGCACCGGCGGACGCGGCCCCGGGCAGATCCCTGCGCGTGGAGCAGGTGCCGAATGTGGGCATCACCGTCAACGACAACGGCATCTCGGGCGGGTTCGTCGCGAACCTCGCGGCCACCGCGACGACGCCGGGCACCGCGCGCCTGACCATCCTGCCCTGGGAAACGGCCTGCCGCGGCAACCTCGCCAACGCTCGCGCGGCCGTCACCTGGCGCAACGAACAGACCAACCGGACCGACGATGCCGTCTTCCCCGTCTGCCGCAACGGGAAGCCGGCCCCCGGCCCCGACGTCGCGACCGGCGTGGGCCGCATCTCGTTCACCACGACGATCATCGGCCGCACCGACCAGGCGTTCACCGTGGTACCCGGCACGGGGTGGTTCTACCGCTGAGCGGGGTGGGTGCGTGCTCTGCCGCCCACCGAGTAGACATTTTCTGAAATCTGTCCACACGAAACGAGAACACGTTCTACAGTGGTCGCGTGGCCGAGACAGTGACCCAGCTCCTCCGCGAGCGCGAGAACGACGACAACCTGGCGATCACCCATGAGGGCCGAGAGTGGTCCTGGCGGGAGTACATCGCCGACTCCGAACGCATGGCGGCGGCAGTCCTCGGGCTGGCCGACCCGGCCCGACCGATGCATGTCGGGACGTTGCTCGGCAACACCCCCGACATGCTGCGGGCGCTCGCCGCGGGCGCGCTGGGCGGCTACATCACCGTCGGCGTGAACAACACCCGCCGCGGGGACGGGCTCGCCGCCGATATTCGCCGCGCCGACTGCCAGATCCTGATCACCGACGCCGAGCACCGCACCCTCCTGGATGGCCTCGACCTACCCGGCGTCACCGTGCTGGACACGTCGTCGTCGGAATGGGACGAGCTCCTGGCGGACGCCGGCGACCTGGTACCCCACTCCGACCCTGCTGCCACCGACACGTTCATGCTGATCTTCACATCCGGCACGAGCGGCAATCCGAAGCCGGTTCGTTTCGCGCACATGATGATCCCGTTCGCCGGGCCGGTCCTGGCGGACAAGTACAGCATCGGCCCCGGCGACGTCTGCTACCTGTCGATGCCGCTGTTCCATTCTGCCGCACTCATGGGCGGCTACTGCGTGGCACTCTGTGGTGGTGCGGCCATCGCGCCGGCCAAGTTCTCCGCCTCGACGTTCCTGAGTGACATCCGCCGCTACAACGCGACCTACATGAACTACGTGGGCAAGCCACTCGCGTACATCCTCGCCACCCACGAGCTGCCCGACGACAGCGACAACCCGTTGCGGGTCGCCTTCGGCAACGAGGCCACCGATCGCGACATCGACGAGTTCTCGCGGAGATTCGACTGCACGGTGTGGGACGGCTTCGGTTCCACCGAGCTCGCGATCATCATCACGCGCGAACCCGGGACCCCCGAGGGTTCGATCGGCCGGGGGTTTCCCAATGTCGCCGTATACAACTCGGAGACCCACACCGAGTGCCCACGGGCGGAGTTCGACGAGACCGGCGCGCTGACCAACGCCGATCAGGCGATCGGCGAACTGGTGAACGTCGACGGCGCGGGCATGTTCATGGGCTACTACAACGACGAGTCCGCCACCAGCGAGCGTCTGCGCGACGGGATGTACTGGTCCGGCGACCTCGCCTACAAGGACGTCGACGACTGGATCTACCTGGCCGGTCGCACCGGCGACTGGATGCGCGTCGATGGTGAGAATCTCGCCGCGGGCCCCATCGAGCGAATCCTGTTGCGGCTTCCGGAGATCAATCGGGTCGCCGTCTACGCCGTACCGGATGAGCACGTCGGGGACGCCGTCATGGCAGCCGTCGTGCTGCAGGACGATGCCACCCTGACGACCGAGTCGTTGACCGCGCAGCTCTCCGCGCAAGCCGACCTATCGCCGAAGGCCTGGCCGCGGTACGTCCGCATCGCCGATGACCTGCCGACCACCGCGACCAACAAGATCCTCAAACGGGAACTGAAGAAGCAGGGGCCGATCGCCGCCGACGGCACGTTGTGGGTGCGGGATGCGCGGTCGACCGACTATCGCTCGGTGACCGACGCTCCTGCTGCGACGGTGTGATGTGTCGGTGACACGCGCGGCCGACGGCGACGTCGGGCGTCCCGGGATTCCGACCGCCGTCGACGACCTGACCGCGTCGTGGCTGTCGGAGCTGCTGCGATCGGAGGGGCACGATGTCGAGATCGTCTCCCTCGGAGTCGAACCCGTCGGTTCCGGCCAGATGGCCGGGTCGTTTCGGCTGATCCCGACCTACGCCCGACCCGTCGACCTCCCGCCGACGCTGGTCGCGAAGATCGCCATCGGAGACCGGTCACAACGCGAGTTCGCCTCAGGGGTGTTCCGCAACGAGGTGCTCTTCTATCGACGCCTCGCCCCGACACTCTCGGCGCCGGTTCCGCGGTGCCATGCGTCGGCGCTGTCGGTCGACAGCACCGAGTTCGTCCTGCTGCTCGAGGACATGGCACCTGCCGTGCAGGGCGATCAGATCGCCGGGTGCAGTCCGGAGCAGGCGCTGGCGGCGGCCATCGCGGCGGCGGGGATGCATGCACCGCGCTGGTGCGACACCACACTCCTCGACCTGCCGGGTCTCTCGTTGCCGACGCACGACGACCGCGTCCTGATGGATTCGGTCCTCGAGCCGATGGCCGAGACGTTCCGCGCGCGATTCCAGCTGTCCGGACGACCGGCCGCCGCCGTCGACTGGCTCGTCGCAACCGGCGGCGAATGGCTGGAACGGCGACCGTCGCGGTTCGCGTTGATCCACGGAGACCTGCGTGTCGACAACCTCCTGTTCGGCCCCGACGGCTCGGTCACGATCATCGACTGGCAGACGATCACGGTCGGGAACCCGCTGCGCGACATCGCCTTCCTGCTCTCCACCAGCCTGACCGTCGACGATCGTCGTGCGCACGAACGCGACATCCTCCTCGCCTATCACCGCCGGCTCGGCGCACTCGGCGTGACCGACTACACGTTCGACGATTGCTGGTCGGACTATGTCGACTCGCTGATCCAGGCACCGATGATCATCGTCTTCGGTTGTGGCGCAGCGATGCCCACGGAGCGCGGCGACCGGATGTTCACGACCATGCTGGAGCGCGCGGCGGCGGCCATCGACGATCTGAATCCCACGGCGCTGCGATGAAACTGGTCATCGGAGCAACCGGTTTCCTCGGCAGTCACGTGGTGCGTCAGCTGGTCGCGGCGGGCGAACAGGTCAGGGTGTTGATCCGCTCCACCAGCGAGACCCGGGCGATCGACGACTTGCCGCTGGACCGCGTCGTCGGCGAGCTGACCGATGAGCCGTTGGTCCGGTCCGCGCTCGCCGGGTGCGACGTCGTGTTCTACTGCGCGGTCGACACGCGCGCCTGGCTCACCGATGCCGCTCCCCTCTATCGCACGAATGTGGAGGCGCTACGTGCAGTCCTCGACGTCGCGGTCCACACCGACCTGCGAGCCTTCGTGTTCACCAGTACCCTCGCGACCATCGGCCACGTCGACGGACGGCCGGCCACCGAGGACGACGCGTTCAACTGGCGCGACAAGGCCCCGGAGTACGTCAGAACCCGTGTCGCAGCCGAGAATCTGGTGATGGAGTACGTCCGCGACCACGGGCTGCCCGCGGTCGCGATGTGTGTGTCCAACACATATGGCGCCGGGGACTGGCAGCCCACGCCGCACGGCGGATTCGTCGCGGGTGCGGCGCTCGGGAAGTTGCCGTTCACGGTGCGTGGTTGTCGCGCCGAGTCGGTGGGGATCGACGATGCAGCGCGGGCGCTGATCCTCGCCGCCGATCACGGTCGACCGGGGCACCGGTACATCGTGTCGGAGCGGTGCATCGACCTCGGCGAGATCATCAGCACCGCCGCGGGCGCCGCCGGTCGCCGACCGCCTCGGGTGGTGCTACACCGCCCTGCGCTGTATGTCTGTGGCGCAGTCGGATCCGCGATGGCCGCGCTCACCGGTCGGCCCCGGCAGCTGACCCTCACGTCCGTACGACTGATGCACTACATGTCGGCGATGGACCATGGCAAGGCCGAGCGCGAGCTCGGATGGCAGCCGAAACCGGTTCCTGAGGCGGTCGCCGAGGGCGCCCGGTTCTGGGTCGACCGTGTCGCGCGCCGACGCGCCGCCGGTGTTGGGCTCGGCCACGCCGACCGCCCCTGACCGTTCTTCCCCCGGGTATCGCTTCGTCCCCCGCCTGCATACGGAGGACGAAGCGATACCCGGGGGAAGAACCGGGCGGGGGGGCGGGGGGCGCGGGGGCGCCGGGGGGCGCCGGGGGCGCAGGGGCGGGTTAGGTCAGGAGGTCGGCCAGCTCCATCATCGTGTAGGGAGCGGTCGATTGATGTTCGCGATACGCGATGAATGATGCCTGCTGTGGCTCGTACCGCCCGATGAACCCACCAGCCGCGGTGTAGATCTGGCCGGTGATCGACTTGGCCGCATCACTGGCCAGGAACACGTAGAGCGCGGCGACATACTCCGGCGGCGCCGGATCGAGTGCCGCATCCCGTGTGAAGTCGTCGAGGATTCCTCGACGGTGCAGGTTCTCGATATGGGCGACGTAGTCATCACCGGTGGACAACCGCGACTTCGCCCCCGGCATCACCACATTGACCCGCACACCGTGATCAGCGAGGTCGGCACCGCCGGCAAGGGCCAACGCGTTGACGCCGCCCTTCGCCGCGGGATAGCCACTGCCCCCGAACATACCGAGCGAGGCGGCCGATCCGGTCAGCACGATCGACCCGGTCGCCTGCTCCACGAAGACCCGTCCGGCGGCCTGCATCAGGTGGAACGCGCTCATCAGATGCGCGTCCACCTGCGAACGGAACTCATCGGCAGTGATGGAGAGGACCGTCGACCCCGGGGGCTCGGCGATGCCCGCACAGTTGACCGCGATGTCCAGCGCGCCGAACTCCTCAAGCGCGGTGTCGACCATCTTCTGCGCGACGCCGTCATCGCCCGCCGAACCGACGACACCCACCGCATATCCCCCGCCGCCGCGGATCTCGGTGACGGTCTCGTCGACGGCCACAGGATCCCGACCATTCACCACGATCGACACGCCGCGCCCTGACAACGCGTACGACACCGCCAGGCCGATGCCGCGTGTGGCGCCCGCGACCACGGCGACCCGGCCGGACAGGCTCAGGTCGGGCGGGGCCGCGGGCGCCGTGCCCGGCTCGTCATCCATCAGACGCCGATACCCACCGGCGTGATCGGGATGGAGCGTCCGCGGTCCGCGAATTCGAAGGTCGCGCCGGAACTGAACCGTGCGATCGCGACCTCCCCCGACTCCTTCGCGGATTCCGCACCACGGGCGAGCACGAACTCAAGCACCTCGTCGTCCTCAGACGACGAGGACACCGTCCAGTGCGAGTCCACCGCGGTGCCGATGGCCTGCAACGGCTCGTACCGGTGCACGTCGAGGAGGGTGATCCAACCGCCGTCGGCCACGGCATCGGACGACTTCGGAACCCGCACCACCACATCCGTTCCGCGGACCTCGGCGCTCACCCCGGTGTACTGAGACGGCCCCAGCACGGGGTGGAGATTGATCACCGTGACCAGGCCGTCGGCGTCGACGCTCAGATCCAAGGCGTGCCGCAGACGATCCGCGGACAGACCGGCGATCCCGGTCAACTGTTTGCGGAAGATCTCCCGGGCCTGGTCTTCGCTCTCCGCCTGCCTCCGCACCGACCGTAGAAAGCCGAGGGACAGCAACTGATGTTGCAGCGCAACCTCTTCGGCGATCCGGGCGAGGGCCGATGCCGACCATTCCCGGAACTGCAGATCGGCGAGCAGGGGCCCCCGGTAGTCACTCAGTCCGTCATCGTCAGACGGGTCGATCGGCGTGAGAACCAATTGACCTGCCCGGGTGCCGAATATCTCGGCGGCATCGGCGGGCAGTGGCAACTCGTCCCGATCGGGTTCGATCGTCACCGTCCACTCACAGTGCGGCATGCGGCCTTCCGGCCGACGAGGTGGCCGGTGTACGGGTCGGATCCGTGCGCGGCGGTTGGTGGCGATGGCCGTCGCGTCGAAGGTCGGGTCCTCGATGTCATGACACATGGTGGTCACGTAGTCGTCGCCCATCGGCTCCACATCCATCAGCGCGCCGCAGTGCTGCAGGAAGAAAGAGCCGTGGTACTTGTCGGTCACCTCATAGCGGAAGTCCATGAACTGCGGCGGCGCACCGATGTCGAGCTGCAGACATTTGAACATGTCCTCGACACCGTCACCGTCGATACCGAGCGCGGCCCGCATGCGGTGGGTGTAGACCGGGCTGGCGGCCATCCACTCCTCGATGGCCACCTGTCCCATCACCTCACGCCCGAAGGCGCTGATCAGATGGGCCATTCCGCTGCGGTCGATCAACTGACCGGAGAGGAGCAACTCCGGGACGAGGATGGCCAACTGATCCTGACTCAGGCCTTGATAGGCCGGGGCTGGTCGAGTCATCGATCAGTTCACCAGAACTCGACGGGGGCTTTGCCGAACGGATACCACCCGGGCAGGTCACCCGGCGCCGACTTCTCGATCCGCTTGAGCATGCCGTCGCTCATCGCATTGTTCTTCAGCATCTCGATGAACAACGCCGACACGTTGCCGAAGTCGAAGAAGTCACGCTGCCAGGAGAACTGGAAGTTCCCGCCGTACTTGAACCAGCTGCCCTGAATGCCTTCCAGCGCATAGTTCGTGCCGTCCTCGCGGGTCCGCTCGTAGATCTGCTTCCACAGGCCGATCATGTCGCCGGTCTGATCGTCGATGACCCACGCCTGGTAGGGGTACACCCAGCCTTCGAGGCCTTCCATCTCCTGGCCGAGAGCGAGGTCACGGATCTCGTCACGACCAACGGCCATGAAGTCCTTCTCCGGTCCGTAGTTCCAGCCATAGGTGGCGTCCTCGGTGTAGAACTCGGCCAACGGCTTCCAGTCACCGGCCTTCTCTGCCTCGACGTTCGCATCGAGCCACCGCTGCTTCATCTCTTCCAGTTCGGCACGATCAAAAGACATGTCACTCCACTTCACTCGTCGTCTTCGATGATTCTCAGAGCCTGTGTCGGGCAATACATCACCGCGGCCTCGACCTCGGCGCGGCGGGACTCGTCGGGTTCCTTGTCGAGGATCTCCACGTGATCAACGTGCGCGCGGAAGACGTCGGGCGCCTCCATCTCGCACATCCCGTGCCCCTGGCACAGATCCAGATCCACTTCGACACGCATCGGCCGTCACCGCTTCCGGTACTTCACCCGGCACGGCTGCTGCAGCTGCACGACCATCTTCGAGTGGTCGTTGCGATAGGTCTCCGAGGGCTGCAGCATCTCGAACTCGTAGTTCTGGAACAGCACCGAGAAGATCGCCTTCAGCTGCATGATGGCGAACTGCGCGCCGACGCATCGGTGCCGCCCGGCGCCGAACGGGATCCACGTCCACCGATTCGCGAGATCCTCCTGACGCGGCTTCTCGTAGCGATCGGGGTCGAATGCGTCCGGATTCGGGTAGTCCTCCGGTAGACGATTGGAGATCGCCGGCGACACCGCGATCGACTGACCGGCCTTCACCTCGAAATCCTCCACATGGAAGTCCTTCTGCACCACCCGCATCAGGATGATCAGCGGAGGATGCAGACGTAGCGCTTCCTTCAATGCATTCTCCAGCTGAGGCATCTGCCGGGTGTGCGCGAACGTGTACTCCGGGCGTTCTCCCGGCGGCGTGTCGCCGTAGATCTCATCGAGTTCGCCGTACACCCGCGCCATGTACTCCGGGTTGCGCAACAACTCGATGAGCGTCCACGCGGCCGTTCCGGACGTGGTGTGATGCCCCGCGAACATCATCGAGATGAACATGCCGGTGATGGTGTTCGCGTCGAACCCCACCTGGACCAGGACGTCCATCAGGTCGCGGTCTTCTTTGTCCTCGGTCGGATTCGCGATGCGCTCGTCCATCACGCCCTGGATGAACTCGACCAGCTCCGCACGCGCCTCGTCACGCTTGCGGAAGCTCTCGATGTCGGCGTTGTAGTCGACGTAGGCGATCGGGTCGGTGCCCTTCTCCAGGTCGTGGAAGAGGTGCGCGACGTGGCCGGTGAGCCGTTCCCGGAACTTGCGACCGATCAAGCACGCCGACGAGGTGTAGAGCGTCAGCTCGGCGAAGAACTCGAGCAGATCGATCTCGCCCTCGTCACCCCAGTTCGCGATGATGCGTTCGGCCTCGTTGGGGATGGTGATCGCGTGCTGCTTCATGTGCGCGCCCTTGAGCGCCGAGTTGTGGATCGCCTTCGAGCGTTCCTCCGGACTGGCGTCGAACACGACACCCTCGCCGAACACCGGCGTCATGAAGGGGTACGCGGCCGCCTGATCCAGGTCTTCCTCGGGTGCGCGGAAGAACTCCTCGTTGGCGGCGGCACCGGACACCAGCACCACCTCGCGGTCGGCGAGCTGGAACTGGCCGACGTCGCCGCACTCCTCCCGCACCCGCCAGAACAGGGAGATCGGATCGGTGGCCAGTTCATCGAGGTGGCCGTGTTCGCCCTTTCCACCGGATACACGCTTGGGCTTGGTCAATGCGGTCATCAGTGTTCTCCTTCGGGGCGTTCGGTGCGTTGGATGGCGCCCTCGGCCTCCACCTCGACGACCCGCATGTGCGCACCGCGCGGCATGGTGACGATCGCGGTGACCGCCTGGGCGATGTGCCCGGGCTCGAGGAAGTTGCCGTGCCGGGCCAAGCCGTGCTTGATCCAGTCGTTGAGCATCAGTTCGGTGGTCTTCTGATCGAGGTACATTCCCATCCCGGTCAAGACCTGGCCGGGCCGGATCACGCTGGCGCGCACACCCGTTCCCTCCAACTCGAGTTGGGCGGTGGCGACCAGTCCGTCGATCCCGGCCTTCGCGGCGACGTAGGCCGACGACCACGGCCGCGGATGCAGGACCACGTCGGAGCCGATGAAGACATAGTCGCCCCGGCCGCGCTCGATCATCCCCGGCACCACCGCGCGATACAGACGGTGCGCACCCACCAGATGGATGTCGATCTGCGCGGCGAAGTCGGCGGGACTGACCTCGTAGGACAGCCCCACGGCCAGATCGCCGGCCCCGCTGACCACGATCTCCAGATCGCCCAGTGCCGCCTGGGCCTTGGCGACACATTCGAGCACCGACGACTCGTCGGTGATGTCCAGCGGCACGGCGACCGCCTCGCCGCCTGCAGCCGTGATCCGGTCGGTGAGTTCCTGCAGCTTGTCGACCCGGCGTGCCGCAAGCGCGACCGGATACCCTGCGGCGGAGAGGATCTCGGCCGTCGCCGCACCGATTCCCGACGACGCACCGGCGACCAGCACCGGCCGGCGCTGCGGATGTGGGATGAAGGCCATCAGCGCACCTGCACTTTCACCGGGAGCTCGGCGAAACCGCGCACGTTCACCGAGTGCACCCGAACGGCGTTGTCGATGTCGATGTCGAGACTGCGGATCGATCGGGCCACCTCGCCCAGCCCGATGTTGGACTCCAATCGCGCCAGATGCGCGCCGAGGCAGAAATGCGTTCCCAATCCGAAGCTCATCATCGTCTGACTGCAGTCCCGCCCGATCTGATACCGATCGGCATCGGCGCCGAACACGTCCTCGTCACGGTTGGCCGAACCGACCAGCAGCAGCACCCTTTCGCCCTCGGGGATGGTGACTCCGCCGTATTCGACGTCGGACAGCACGCGGCGCAACACCATCTGCGTCGAGTTGTCGTATCGCAGCGTCTCCTCGGTCCAGTCGGCGACACAGTCCGGGTCGGCCAGCGGCTTGGCCAATTCGTCCGGGTTCCGCCAGCCCCAATAGAGGGCATTGGCAAGCAATTTGGTGGTGGTCTCGTTGCCGGCGACGACCATCAGCACCATGAAGCCGACGATCTCGTCCTCGGTGAGCCGCATCTTCTCCCCGGTCGTGTCGTCGTCGACCTCCGCCTCGATGAGCGCCGACACCAGATCCTCGCCCAGGTTCTTGCGACGGTCGGCGATGAGCGCCGAATAGTACTTGTGCAGTTCGATATACGCGTAGATCGCCGCCTCGGGGATGTCGAGCACGCCCTCCTCGCGGTGTAGCAGCAGATCCGACTGATGACGCAGGTGCGCGCGATCCGCCTCGGGCACCCCCAGCAGTTCGGACACCACATCCATCGGCAGCAGGCCGGCGAAGTCGGCGATGTAGTCGAACTCGCCCATATCCAGGCATCGACTCCAATGCTGATGCGTCAGTGCGGTGATCCGACCGGAGAGGTCGCCGACGCGCCGCGGGGTGAAACCCTTCGACACGAGCTTGCGGATCCGCATGTGCTTGGGGTCGTCCATGGCCAGGAAGGACATCGACTTGTGCGCATCCGGCCCGTACGACGACGGGTCCATCGACACGCCCCAGCTGTTGGACAGTTTCACACTGTCCCGGAATCCCGCTCGGACATCCTCGTGCCGGGCCAACGCCCAGAAGTCCATCGCCGAGTTGTGGTACACGGGAGCCTCGCGACGCAACCTCAGATACGTCGGGTACGGATCCTCGTGGAAGTCATACGCATACGGGTCGAACGGGACGAGGTGTTCCATCCCCGTTCCCGTGGCGGTTTCGGTCATCACTTCTCCATCAGTAAGTGTGCGGCTGCGACGAGACGTTCCGAGGTCTGCTCATAGGACATGTGGCCCATTCCCGCGTGCACGAGACCGCCGGCGTAGATCATCTCCAGTGCATCGAGCAGCGGTCCGGGATTCTCCGGTTCCACCTCGAGGGCTTCGGCGAGACGTCGCCGGATGAATCCACCGATCCGCAACCGGAGGTGTTCCACATCGGGATCGGTCCCGAGCAGGGCCATGGTGACCGCGCCACCGAGTTGACCCTCCCCCGCCACCACCATGGAGACCTCACGGAGCACCTGGGCCACCCGCTCGGCGGGTGGGGTCGACAGATCCGGCTCTCCGACACCGGCATTGAGACGGCGCCAGAAGACCTCGGCCACCAGATGACTCTTCGACGAGAAGTAGGTGTACGCCGTGGCGGGTGCGACACCGGCCAACTTCGCCACCGTGCGGACCGTGAGCCCGTCGAACCCCTCCTCGTTGAGGACCTCGACTGCGGCAACGGTCAGCCTCGATACCGTCTCGGCCTGTTGTTGCGTCAGCCTCCGGCGCGTGGACTCCTGCGACATCGAGCTGGATACGGGACTGGACATGTGAGCGAGGCTACACTAGGTTTGAACTTGAGTCCAGACACCTGTCCAGATGGAGTTCCAGCCAATGTCCTTACGCCCCGCGTCGTCGTCCGACCTGTTGATCGACGGCAAACTCACCCCAGGTGGCGGCGGTACTTTCGACGTCGTCAACCCGGCCACCGAGGAGGTGCTCGGTCAGGCGGCCGACGCCACCGCCGCCGACATGGACGCCGCCATCGCCGCCGCCCGCCTCGCCTTCGACACCACCGACTGGTCGCGCGACCCGGCGTTGCGGGCCCGCTGCCTCCGACAGTTGCGCGACGCCCTGCTCGCCCACGCAGACGAACTTCGCGAGCTGACCGTCGCCGAGGTCGGTTGCCCGGTGTTCCTCACCCACGGACCGCAGTTCGAGGGCCCGGTCAACGATCTCGGCTACTTCGCCGACCTCGCCGAGAGCTACGAGTGGACCACCGACCTCGGCCGCGCGAAACCGATGGGCATCAAGAACGTCCGGGAGATCCGTAAGGAGGCGGCCGGCGTCGTCGGCGCGATCACCCCGTGGAACTTCCCACACCAGATCAACTTCGCGAAGATCGGCCCCGCCCTCGCCGCAGGCTGCACGGTCGTGCTGAAGCCGGCTCCGGACACGCCGTGGTGTGCGGCATTGGTGGGCAAGGTCATCGCCGAGGAGACCGACTTCCCGCCGGGCGTCGTCAATATCGTCACCTCGAGCGATCATTCGTTGGGCGCGCAATTGTCCACCGACCCGCGCGTCGACCTGGTCTCGTTCACCGGGTCCACGGCGACCGGCAAGAAGGTCATGGCAGGCGCCGCGGAATCGCTGAAGAAGGTCTTCCTGGAGCTGGGCGGGAAGTCGGCGTTCATCGTCCTCGACGACGCGGACCTGGCATCGGCCTGCGCGATGGCCGCCTTCAACGTGGTCACCCACGCCGGGCAGGGGTGCGCCATCACCACCCGGCTGCTGGTACCCCGCGAGAAGCTCGACGAGGCCATCGCCGCAACCCGCGACTCGCTGTCCGGGCTGGCGGCAGGCGATCCTACCGACGCCGGGACCATCTGCGGCCCACTGATCTCCGCGGTCCAGCGCGATCGGGTGGAGGCCTACATCGAGCTGGCGAAGACCGAGGGCGGGACCATCGAGATCGGTGGCGGACGCCCGGCGGACAAGAACAGCGGATTCTTCGTCGAGCCGACCCTGATCTCGGGGCTCGACAACTCGGCACGGGTCGCGCAGGAGGAGATCTTCGGTCCGGTCCTGGTGATCCTGCCGCATGACGGCGACGACGACGCCATTCGCATCGCCAACGACTCTCCCTACGGCCTCTCCGGAGCCGTGTGGGGCTCCGACACTGCGCGGATCGACAAGGTGGTCAACGGGGTTCGCACCGGAACCATGGGTATCAACGGGGGCATCTGGTACTCCGCCGACGTGCCGTTCGGCGGTTACAAGCATTCCGGAATCGGTCGCGAGATGGGCGTCGCGGGCTTCGAGGAATACCTCGAGTCCAAGGCCGTCGCGACGCCGGCTTAGGAGCTTCCGCTGTCGCCGGAACCGCTGATCGAGTGAGTCCGAGCCGCAGGGCGAGTACTTCGAGACCACCACACCATCCAACAAACAGAGAGCAGGACAATGAGTTCCGAGAATCGCAATCAGCGCTTTGCCGGCAAGACCATCATCGTGACCGGCGCCGCCGGCGGTATCGGTGAGGCCTACGCCCGCGCGCTCGCCGGCGAGGGTGCCAACGTCGTGGTCGCCGATCTCAACGACGAGCAGGGCAAGCAGGTCGCCGCCGACATCGGGGGCCTGTACGTCAGCACCGACGTCGCCGACGAGCAGTCGGCGCAGGCGCTCGCGGCCGCGACGGTCGACGCGTACGGACGGATCGACGGCCTCGTGAACAATGCTGCGATCTATGGGGGGATGAAACTCGACTTCCTGATCACGGTGCCCTGGGACTACTACAAGAAGTTCATGAGCGTGAACCTCGACGGCGCACTCAACGTCACCCGCGCGGTCTACCCGCACATGGCGGACGGCGGCGCCATCGTCAACCAGTCCTCGACTGCCGCTTGGCTGTACAGCGGCTTCTACGGTCTGGCGAAGGTCGGCGTGAACGGCCTGACCCAGCAGTTGGCCACCGAACTGGGCGGCCAGAACATCCGCGTGAACGCGATCGCCCCCGGACCGATCGACACCGAGGCCACCCGGAGCACCACACCCAAGGAGATGGTCGCCGACATCGTCAACCGCCTGCCGCTCAAGCGGTTCGGCACACCTGAGGATCTCGTCGGCATGTGCCTGTTCCTGCTGTCCGACGAGGCAGGCTGGGTCACCGGACAGATCTTCAACGTCGACGGCGGACAGGTCATCCGGTCATGAGCGAGGCGACGGGAGGTTCGACGGTGCGCCTCGGATACGTCGGCTTGGGCAACATCGGCGGTCCGATGGCGGGCCGACTGGCCAAGTGGGAAGGCGGCCTGACCGTCTTCGATCTGTCCAGCGAGGCTGTCGCCAAAGTCGTCGACCAGGGCGCGACCGCCGCCGAATCGCTGGCCGACGTGGCGGCGACGTGCGACGTCATCGGCATCTGCGTCCTCGACGATGACCAGGTTCGCACGGTCGTCGCGGGCAAGGGCGGTCTGCTCGGCGCCGCCGCTCCCGGCACGATCATCACCGTTCACTCCACCATCGGTCCGCAGACCGCCGTAGAACTGGCTGAGACGTGCGCGGAACACGGTGTGACTCTTCTCGATGCGCCGATATCGGGTGGGGCGGCGGGCGCCGAGCAGGGCCGGCTGGCCATCATGGTCGGCGGGGACCGCGCCTCCTACGAGAAACTGAAGGAACCGTTCGGCCTCGTCGCCGGCATGCTGGTGCACGCGGGCGACGACGTCGGTGCCGGCACCAGGATGAAGCTCGCGCGTAACCTGTTGCACTTCATCTCGTTCACCGCAGCGGCCGAGGCGTCGAAGCTCGCCGAGGCGGCCGGGATCAGTATCACCAAGCTGGGCAAGGTCGTCCGCCACACGGACGCGATCACCGGTGGCGCCGGGTCGATCATCCTGCGGGACACCACCGCGGAGATCGAGCCCGATGATTTTTGGTATGACGTACTGACACCGGTTCGCGGGCTCGGAGAGAAGGACCTGTCGTTGGCACTGGCACTCGGTCGAGAGCTCGGCGTCGACCTGCCGCTCGGCGAGATCGCCCTCCGCGACTTCGCGATCGGACTGGGTGTGCCACATCGAGAAGGAGACGACGCATGACATCAGCTGATGAGACCACCAGCCCACAACGTCAGAAGGGCCTGGACATGATGTCCAAGGTCTATGGCTGGGAGATGTCCGACGGTCCGGGGGACTTCTTCGCGCACACCGCAGACCAGGTGTTCGGCGAGGTCTGGACGCGGGAGGGACTCTCGGTCCGCGACCGCCGTCTGATCCTGCTCGGCGCGCTCGCCCAGGCGGGCCAGATCGACGTCGCCGAGATCCAGGCGGGCGCGGCCCTGAGCAACGGGGAGCTCACCCCGGAACAGCTCGAGGAGATCAGCCTGTTCCTCTGTTATTACGTCGGCTGGCCACTGGGTACGAAGATGCACTTCATGTTCGGGAACGTCATCTCCAAACACGAGAAGACACAGCAGAAATGACCGGTGCGGTCGAATTCGTCGAGCTGACCGGGGGTGGTGGCTGCAACATCGTCAGCGCCACCCCGGGTCCGAATCTGGCCGCCAACGGCTTTCAGGAGATCGAGTACGCGGCCACCGGTGTCGCAACCCGATTCACGCTCTCCGGAATGCACGCGGTCGACCCAAGCGGCAAGGACGAGTACACCACGCGCATCCTGGTCCGCAGACCGCAGCAAGACGTCGACTTCACCGGCACAGTCGTCGTCGAATGGCTCAATGTCAGTAGCGGTGGTGATGCGGCACCCGAATACACCTATCTGGCCGAGGAACTCATCCGCGGCGGCTATGCCTGGGTGGGTGTTTCGGCGCAGTACACCGGGGTGATGGGCGGAGCGGGGTCGGTAGACGGCCTCGATACTGCCGGTGCACCCGGCCTGTCCGGCCACGACGCCCAACGCTATGCAGGGATGTATCACCCGGGCGATGCGTACTGCTACGACATCTTCGCCTCGATCGGCGCCGCCCTGCGTTCACCAGACGATTCGCATCCGCTTCACGGTTTGTCGGTACGGCGCCTCCTCGGAGTCGGCGAGTCCCAGTCGGCGATGGCGTTGACCACCTATGCCAATCTGTTCGCCGACCGCCACAAGGTGTTCGACGGCCTGCTGATCCACAGTCGCGCCGCCGGCGCCCTCCCACTCGGCGAGGTCGGTACCGCCCTGGATGTGGACGCGGTGTTCGCCCGGGAACCCGTCACCATTCGGACCGACCTCTCGATCCCGGTGTTCATCGTGCAGACGGAGACCGATGTGCTCACCAACTTCGGCTTCCATCGTGCGCGCCAACCCGATACGGATCGACTGCGGACGTGGGAGATCGCCGGCACCGCCCACGCCGACCTGCACCAGATCGGCCCCTACGAGCACATGCTCGGCTGCCCTACCCCGGTCAATCGCGGCCAGCAACGCCTCGTGCTCCGGGCCGCCATCGCACACCTGCGCACCTGGGCCGAGGGTGGTGCGCCCGCTCCCCCGCCCACCGCCATGCCCCTGGAACTCGACACCACCTTGGCACCACCACGTTTCGCAGTCGACACCCTCGGCAATGTGCGCGGCGGCGTCCGCACGCCCTGCGTCGACGCGCCGACCGAGGTGCTCAGCGGCATCGTCGACGCCGATGTGCCACGCATCTGCATCCTGTTCGGATCGACCACCCCGATCCCCGCCGAGCGCCTCGCCGCGCATTACGGGGACCGCGACGACTACGACCGGCGCTACCGCGCGGCGACGGACTCCGCCATCGAGGGCGGATTCATCCTGCCGGCCGACCGCGCTGAGGCACTCGCCGACGCCCGGCCCGACCTGATCCCCGACTGACCCGGCAGGAAGAGGAAAGATGCAGTTCACCCTGGAGGACATCACCGCCGACGAGGTCGAACGACGGATGGCGGTGTACGGCCCGCTCGCCGACACCGTCCGGGATCTGATCGATGCGGTGATCCGCACCGAGGTCGACGAGACAGTGGTCACGGAGGCGAATGCACGGCTCACGGCGGTGGTAGAGTCGTTGCGCGCCAACCAGATCGATGGCGCCTTCGGGGTGCGTCACACCGCCGAGGGCATCGGCATGCCGTGGGGCAACGCAGTGATCGGTTTGCGCAACGCGATCGCACCACCTCTGCAGGTTCTCAAGCACCCGGACGGCCTGGTCACCGCCGACTTCACGCTCGGCGCCGCCTACGAAGGTCCCCCCGGTTGTGTGCACGGCGGGGTGTGCGCCATGCTCCTCGACCACGTCCTCGGCCAGGCAGGTAGCGCCGACGACGTCCCCTGCTACACCGGCACTCTCAAGATGCGGTATCTGCGCCCGACCCGGTTGGGGCCGCTCCACGCGGAGGCGATCATCACCGAACGCGAGGGGCGTAAGAAGATCGTGCGCGGAGCGATCTCCGACGCGGACGGCGAGACGGTGACCGCTGAAGGTGTCTTCATCGTGCCGAAGGATTGGGCGGGAGTCATGCCGGAGTCTGCGCGCATTCCTCCCCGATGAGCCGGCCGATGCCGACCTGACGGCCTACCCCGTGAACACAGTTGTCAGCCACACCGTCGTCACTCGGCGCCACCGAGGTACGCACGCTCGATCCGCCCCACGTCGCGGGCCAGTGCTGAGGAGTCATCGGTCAACCTCACCTGGCCGTGCACCAGGACGATGGCTCGATCAGAGACCTCGAGGGCGAGCCGGACGTGTTGTTCCACCAGCACCACAGCGGTGCCGTTGGACGCGGCAACGTCACGCAGGACCGGTAGAATCGACTGCACCACAACCGGGGCGAGCCCCATACTGAGTTCATCGATCAACAGCACCCGCGGCTGCTGCAGCAGCGCTCGCGCGATGGCCAGCATCTGCTGTTCGCCACCGGACAACTGCCCTGCAGCCACGCCGAGTCGCGGCGTCAGCGCCGGAAAGTACTGCAGCACGTGCTCCAGTGACTTCCGCGCGGAGCTGCGGCCCCGCTCTCTGATCGCGAGTCGCAGATTCTTCTCGGTGGTCAGTCGCCGGAACAGCGCACGATCGTCGGGCACCAGGACCACACCTGCGCGGACCGCGGCGCGTGGCTTACCCGAGGTCAGCGTCTTACCGGCCACCGATACCGAACCACCCAGGCTCGGCAACAATCCCGACATCGACATCAGCAGCGTGGTCTTGCCTGCGCCGTTCGGCCCGAGCAGTGCGACCACTTCGCCTTCCTCGACCCCGATGTTGAGGCCGCGGACGCAGGGGGCCGAGCGAGCATAGCCGGCGTCGAAGTCCGTGCACGCCAACAACGTCATGACGGCACCTCCTCGGTCGCCGCAGGCGTAGTGTCCATGTCCCTCTCCGCGACAGTGTCGGTCGTGGCGACCGGGGCACCCAGATAGGCACCGATCACCGCGTCGTTCGAGCGAATCTCTTCCGGTGTCCCGGTGGCGATCACCGCCCCGAGATCGAGCACGATCACGCGATCGCAGATGCTCAGCACCAGATCCATGTCGTGGTCGACAAGCAACATGGAGACGCCGAAGGCCCGTGCCGCCCGCAGGCGCTCCCCCAGCCACCTGCTCTCGGTGGTGTCGAGTCCGGCGGCGGGCTCGTCGAGCAACGCGACCTGGGGCCGACCCGCCAGGACGCGGGCCACTGATACCAATTGCCGCTGCCCCTGGGACAGGTCTGCGGCCACGACATCGGCCAGATGCCGAATATCCAACAACGTCAAGACCCTGTCCGCGATCGCCGAGGTGTCGCCCGACAGGCGCGTCGCACCGACGGTCACGTTCTCCGCCACCGACAGCTCGTCGTAGAGCTCGATGTCCTGGAACGTGCGGCCAAGTCCCAGTCGGCCGCGGCGATAGGGGGCCAGACCGCTGATCTCTTTGCCGTCCAGAACAACTCGCCCCCGCGATGGCGCGAATCCGGAGATCGCGTCGATGAGAGTCGTCTTGCCGGCTCCGTTCGGTCCGATCAGACCGATGATCTCGCCCTGCTGGAGCTCGAAGCTCACCTCGTCCACGGCGACCACCGGACCGTAGTTCACGCTGGCCCCCTCGACCGAGAGGACCGTCTTCTCGCCCGTCACGTGCGCCGGTTCCATCACCAGCGGCTCCGGATCGGGTGCCGCGTCGGGCACCGTACGCCTCCTGGCGACAGCCGGAACGCGGATCCGGTGCAGGTAACCGGCAAGTCCATCCGGACTGGTGACCACCGTGAGCACCAACAGGATTCCGCTGGCGAGCATGTAGTAGTCGCCGAAGCTGAGGTACCGATCGGAGATGAAGTAGAGGACACCACCGGGGGCCAGCAAACCTGCCAGGAGTCCACCGGACACCGACGTCACGCCGGCCACGAAGAACACAGCGAACAGCCCGATGCCGGCGAACACGGTGTAGGAACTCGCGGTGGCGATCGTCTGCTGATATGCGAGCAGGGCGCCGCCGAGTCCCGCGACGAACGATGCGATGCCGAAGGCCATCAGCTTGGTCACGCCCACGTTGACACCCGCGGCCGCTGCGGAGCGCTCGTTGGCGCGCACTGCCAGCATCGAGGCGCCGAGTGCGCTGCCCCGCAACCGGGCCACACACCACGCGACCACCGCGAGCACCACCAGACAGACCAGCCCGAACGCCACCCTCGGATATCCCTCACCGGAACCGATCCCGAGATCGAGGCCGAACAGCGTCGGTGATTCGATCGGGGCGCCCTGCATGCCGCCGTTCAGGCTCGGATTCCGGAACCAGAAGGCCTCCAAGAAGACCGCGAGTGCCAATGTCGCGACCATCAGCGGCAAGCCACGCACCCGCAGCGCCGGGAGCCCGATCACCACTCCGATCACCATCGCCGTACACGCTGCCAGGATGGGCGCGATCGGGAAGGGGATGCCGAGATCTGAACTAAGTCGGCTCATGCCGAAGGCGCCCACGCCCGCCAGCGTGAGCTGAGCAAGCGAGACCTGACCGGCGTAGCCGGTCACCACCACCTGCGACAGCGCGATGACGGCAAAGATCATCGAGGCGATGACAGCCAGGCGCAGGCTGCCCGAGGTGCCGAACAGAGCGGCGACTGCCACCATGCACCCGATCAGTCCGGGGACCGCCACGTGACGGGGACGCGGGGACCGGCCGAGATCCTGTCGAGTGATCGCACCTCGACCCGGAATGGCCTGCCCCCGCACGAGCAGGAAGGCCACGATGAGCAGGAGGGGCACAGCCTCTGCCACACCAGCATCCGGGAACCAATCCAAGGTGGACTGCAGGTTCGTGGCCTCGGATTGGAGCATCCCGATCACGAGTCCGGCACCGACCGTCAACGCGATGGCGGAGAAGTTGCCCACCAAGGCCGCGGCCAGGGCGGGCACGATGAACATGGTGTAGGCCACCGGGTTGAGGGGGACGATGGGCGCGATGACGATCCCGCCCAGGCCGGCGGTCGCCGACGACAGGGCCCAGTTGCTCACCGCGATCCGCTCCGGCGACAGACCGGTGACCAACGCACCCTTCTCGGATTCTGCCGCTGCCTCGGTGGCGATCCCGAACCGCGTGTAGCGCAACACGAGTCCCGCGCAGACGGCCAATCCGACGACCACGGCCGCGAGCCAGAGTCGATCTGTGGACACCGCACTGTCGCCGATCCGGATGACGTTCGGGGTGAAGATCGCACTCACCGTAGGGGTCTCGGTTCCGACCCGCAGCGCGATGAGGGCCTGGATCACGAGCATCAACCCGATCGACGCAACGGCCTTGGCCAGGGCCGGAGCGGTTCGCATCTGACGGAAGACCAGCAGGTAGAGAACGACACCCAGGACCGCCGAGATCAGCACGGAGACAACCATCGCCGGCAGGATCGCCCAATCGCCTCCGACGTCGATCGTCGCCGGGAAACCCGGAATCGGGTTCAGCAACTCACCGTGCCGAAGAAATCCATAGGTGTAAGCGGCATACAGCGCGACCGCACCGGTCGCGAAATTGACGACGCCCGAACTCTTGAATGTCATCACCAGAGCGAGTCCGAGTGCGGCGTAGACCGCACCGTTGCCGAGGCCCAGCGCCAGGAAAGCGATATGTTGAGTCATGTACGCCCCCGATCGGGGGCCGGCGCAGCGGCCCCCGATCTCTCCAACTAGTTGTTGACTGCGACGGTGTTCTCGAGTTTGGTATCAGCGTTGACGTCACTGACCAGAATCGACTTGCTGCACAGCGTCTTCAGCTGCGGAACGGCCGAGCCGTCACAGGTGAAGGTGAGGCCGGGAGCGGCGGGCAGCGGGACATCCTTGGCCGACGACAACGCCGTCATGAAGTCCTGCGGGGTCACCGGGCCGGTCAGCGATTTGCCGACCTCGCCGAGCGACATCATCACCTGATAGCCGAGGTAGGCAAGGCCCGCCGGATCGGTATCGGGGGCATAGGTGGCCATAACACTGCGGTACAGCTCGGAAGACGGGTCGTCCGAGTCGAGTTTGACCGTGGTGAACGCCTTGGCGCCAGTCACCGCGTCGGCCCCCACGCTGTCGATGACCTGCTTGTCCAGGCAACTGGCGATGAGGTACTTCTTCACCGTCGGCGCCGCGGTCTGCAACGCCTTGATCGTCGAGATGCACTGACTGGTCTCGCCCAGTACGGTGACCGCGCCTGGATTGTCGGCCAGACCGGCAGTGATCTGCGGGGTCGGATCCGCGGCCGACGCCGGGATGGTGATGACGTCCATCTCCACGCCCGCCGCCTTGAATGTCGGCTCTCCGATCGCCTTGACCGAGGAGGCGGCGTCGCCCGCATCCGAGATCACGACGGCCACCTTCTTGACCCCTTCTTTGGCTGCAGTGGCAGCCTGACCTGCGAATACGGCGAGGATGCCGCCGGAGAGCATGAACGCGCCCGGAGTCATCATCTCGACCATCGAGACGGGCGCCTGAGCGACATAGGGAATGCCCGCGCCCGCGACGATCGGCAACATGACCGCACCCTGTGAGCCGAACGGCGCCACGACGACGGACACCTTCTGTTCGACCATCTGGTTGGCGCAACTCGTGGCCGACGCGGGGTCCTCCTGCTCTTTGCAGACGACCAGGTCGATCTTGTGGCCGCCGATCCCGCCGCCGTTGTTGTTCAGGTATTCGGTGGCGGCCTCACCACCTTCGCGGACCATCGGCACGGTGATCGGACCACCCTCCGGAGTGATGAAGCCGACCTTGATCGGGTCCCCGGTAGCCGCATTCGACGGCAAAGCCGAAGTGGCACCGGCCGAATCGCCAGATCCCGACGAACTGTCGTCGGCGCATGCCGACAGCCCCCCGACGGCGAGTACCGCGACGGCGCCGACCGTCGCCGCCGTGCGCAGGGCATGCTTGACCGAATGCGATGGTTTCACTGCTGGTCCCTTCAGAGGTGAACGACGAACCCGGACGGTTCACAAGCCGCAGGTGGAGCCGCCGGCCGAAGCTCGCGCTCGCACGCCGCTTCCGGCAGAACTGTAACGCGTTCCAGTTGCCGATCTACACGCATTGGAGAAACCCGACACAGTGGCCAAGTCGACCAAGTTGGACACTCGCCCAACATGTTTAGGCGGCCGCTGTGCCCGCGTCCGTGTCGTCCCGGCCGCCGGTGGGCCACCTCCGGGACGCGTGGCCGCCGGGTGGGTCTCTCGAGAGACCGGGCGACAACTCCGACGAGAATCGGCCGGAGTAGCGTGGCGAAGGTGAGCAGCGATGTTCCCGACGGGCCTGACCCGGCAACCGTTCTGCCCGACCCCTTCAGTTCGGACGAGGCCGAGCGGGTACGAGCACTGTGGCAAGGTCTCGGCTTGCCCGGTCTGATCGACGTGCACACCCACTTCATGCCGAAGCCGGTGATGGACAAGGTGTGGGCCTACTTCGACTCGGCCGGACCGTTGATCGGCCGGGAGTGGCCGATCACCTACCGCGCCGACGAGGATGTCCGGGCGGCGGCACTGCAGGATTTCGGGGTGCGCGCGTATTCCTCGCTGGTCTATCCGCACAAGCCGGACATGGCGGAGTGGCTGAACGGCTGGGCGGCGGACTTCGCGGCCTCTCACCCGGACTGCCTGCACACCGCGACGTTCTACCCGGAGGAGTCGGCCACCGACTACGTCTCGACGGCGATCCAGCGTGGGACACGGGTGTTCAAGTGCCACATCCAGGTCGGCGACTTCTCACCGATGGACTCACTACTCGACGGCGTCTGGTCCCAGATCGCCGACAGCCAGGTCCCGGTCATCATCCACTGCGGTTCCGGTCCGGCCCCCGGCACGCACACCGGACCCGAGCCGATCGCCGCACTCCTGCACCGGTTTCCGTCGTTGCCGCTGATCGTCGCGCACATGGGTACGCCCGAATACGTCGAGTTCCTCGATCTCGCGGACCGCTACCCGAACGTCCGCCTCGACACCACCATGTCGTTCACCGACTTCGCCGAGGCAGACGCCCCGTACCCGAAAGATGCGCTGCCGCGGTTGCGCGACCTCGGCGACCGCATTCTGTTCGGCAGCGATTTCCCCAACATCCCCCACCCCTACGCACACGCCCTCGAGGCCATCGAACGCCTCGACCTCGGCGACGACTGGGTACGCGGCGTGCTGTACGGCAACGCCTCCCGGTTGTTCGGCGTCGGCTGAGATCCGGCCGGCCTCACAACACCTGGGACAGGAACGCGCGCAGCCGCTCGGACTCGGCCGAGTCGAAGATCTGTTCCGGCTTGCCGGTCTCGACGACGACGCCGTGGTCCATGAACAGCACGTTGTCGGACACGTTGCGGGCGTAGCCCATCTCGTGGGTGACGACGACCATCGTCATCCCCTCCTGCGCGAGGTCGGCCATCAGTGCCAGCACCCCCTTCACGAGTTCGGGGTCGAGCGCCGACGTCGCCTCGTCGAAGAACATCACCTGCGGTTCCATCGCCAGCGCCCGAGCGATCGCCACGCGTTGCTGCTGTCCGCCGGACAGGCTGCCGGGCCGGGCGTCGGCCTTGTTCGTCAGCCCGACGATCTCGAGCTGGCGCATCGCGACGGCGCGCGCCTCGTCCTTGTCCAGGCCACGCAGTTTTCGCGGCCCGAGCGCGATGTTGTCGGCGACCGTCTTGTGCGGGAACAGGTTGAAATGCTGGAACACCATGCCGATACGGCGCCGGAGTTCATCGGGATTGTCCTGCAGGACGGACCGACCATCGAGCAGGATGTCTCCCTGATCGGGTTCGTGGAGCCGGTTGAGCACCCGGAGCAGCGTCGACTTGCCCGACCCGGACGGACCGATCACGGTCGTCGTGGTCCCGGCGTCGACCTGGATGTCGACGCCACGCAGTACGTGGTTCTTGCCGAACGACAGGTGCAGATCGGTGCCGGTCAAGGAGACCGCCTCGCGTGCGGTGATGGTGTCGGCCACGTCCCTCATCCCTTCTCGACGGCGGTCACGGGCAACGGATCATCCTCGACGTCGGCCGGGCGGCCCCTGCGCAGACGGTTGTCGATGTAGTTCACGAGGTGTGTCAGCGGGATGGTCAGAATGAGGTACACGATGCCCGCGGCCACCAGCGGCGAGAGATTACCGGTCTGCGCGTTGAGGTCTCGACCGACCGCGAACAGCTCCCGCTGACTGGCGAGGAGACCGAGGAAGTAGACCAGCGAACTGTCCTTGATCAGGCTGATGAACTGATTCATCAGCGCGGGCAGCACGCGGCGTACACCCTGCGGGACCACGACCAGCCGCATCGACTGCCGATAGCTGAACCCGATCGCCCGCGACGCCTCCATCTGGCCGTCGTCGACGCTCTGGATGCCCGATCGGAAGATCTCGCCGATGTAGGCGGCCGCGAGCAACGCCAGCGCGACGGCACCCAGCCAGTACGGATTGTTGCCGGTCAGGTTCTTCACGATCGGGCCCACCCCGAGCCCGACGATCAGGATCACCACGACGGCGGGCAGACCGCGGAAGATGTCGGTGTACACGCGGGCCGGCCAGCGCAGCCACCGCGACCGGGAGATACCGGCGACCGCCAGCACCATGCCGAGGATGGTGCCCAGCACACCCGACACCAGGGACAGGATCAGTGTGTTGACCAGTCCCGTCTTGATGAGGTCGGGGAACGACTCCTTGTAGAGATCCCAGTTGAAGAAGGTGCTGCCCAGTTGGGCGAAGGTGCCCTTGGGCTGTGTGTCCGTCGCTGCGTCGGTGTCCTTCGCGGCGTTCTCCTCGGCGATCGCGGCGAAGTCGGGCAGTTCCGGTTCCGGCGCGGCCTTGCTGCCCGGCTTCCATCCGTCCGGCAGCTCACGCGGCACCCAGTCGGAGTAGAGCTTCGCGTACGTGCCGTCGGCGATGATGGCGTCGAGGCCGGAGTTCAGCGCACCGACGAGCGCCGGCTTGTTCTTGCCGACCGCCCAGGCGACGAAGTTGTTGACGCTGAAGGTGTTCTCGACGATGGCGGTGCCGTCGCCGTCGCGCACCGCTCCCTCGGCCTGCTGGGACGGCGCGACCCAGGCGTCGATCTGGCCGCTCTTGAGGTTGGCGTACGCGGTCGCGTAGTCGGGGAACTTCACCGGATCGAGCTTGAGGGTGTTGACGACATAGTCGTCCTGGACGGTGCCCTGCACGACACCGATCCGGGTGTCGGCACTCAGGTTCGAAAACCCCTTGATCGGGCCGTCGGTCGGCGCGACCAGCGAGAAGTAACCGAAGTCGTAGCCGTTGGTGAAGTCGACGGTCTGGCGTCGTTCGTCGGTGGTGGTGATCGACGACGACCCGACGTCGAAACGGTTGTTGGCCACCTGCGAGAGCAGCCCGGCGAACTCGGTTCCGGAGAACTCGATCTGCAGGCCGAGTTTTGCGGCGACCGCCTTGAGCAGTTCGTTGTCGAACCCGGTGAAGTCGCCCTGGCTGTTCACACAGATGCTGGGACCGGCATCCGACAGGGTGCCGACGGAGATCGTCCCCGGCTTGAGCAGCCCGAGCCTGGTGACGTCGATCTGATCGATCGGCGTGGTGGTGGCGGTGGTGTAGCGGTCCTCGCCGCCCTGTTCGGCGGCCGCCAGATTGACCGGCGCCGCGGACGCCGATTCGACTCCGGCGGGCGCGCAACTGTCGGCCGGGGCGGCGTTCGCCCGCGGCATCGGGGCGCCGAAGAGGGCCACCATGCCGAGCATCGCGGCGACCACCGCGAGCACCAGGAGACGGATCGATCTGGGTGCGGTCACCTCAGCACACTATCGAGCACCGCCACCGGACAGCCAAACGTTTCCCTCACCGGTGCGCGTAAGTTCCGATCTGTCGGCCCCGCGCCGCGATCTGTCAGCCCCGCGCCGCGATGCGGGCCCGCACCTCGGGACGCCGCAGCGGAGGCACGGTCTTGGGTGGCTGCCGACGCTCCGGCAGGGCGTCGAGAAGGACATGCGTGGCCTCGGTGACCTTGCGCACCGCCTCCTCGAATGCCTCGACGTTGGCGGCGGAAGGATGGCGGACCCCACTCACCTTGCGGACATATTGACGGGCCGCGGCCTCGATCTCCTCATCGGTGGCCGCGGGCTCGAGACCGCGCAGTTCGGTGATGTTGCGGCACATGGTGCTCCCTCGGTTTCGATACGTCTCCTCGCTCCGCTCGTCGACCACTCAACCAGCGGAGGAATCGCTCAGTCGGCGATCTTGACGACCGCTTTCCCCAGGATCCGCCCTTCGGCCAGGTCGGTCAACGCCTGGGGCAGTTCGTCGAGGGAATAGGTGACGTTGACCAGCGGTCGCATGCCTGCGGCGATCATCTCGCCCAGCTCGTCGTGCAGCAGTTCCGGGACGCCCGGGTGGGTGCGGACGTACTCGCCCCACGCGGCCCCGACGACGGCGATGTTGCGGAAGAGCACCCGGTTCAGCTTCACCGTCGGGATGCCGCCGGCGGCGAACCCGATCACCACATAGCGGCCGTCGGGCGCGACCTGCCGCAACGCCTCGTCGAACACGTCGCCGCCGGACGGATCGATCATCACGTCGACACCCTCGGGCGCGATCTTCTTGAGCTCGGCGCCCCAGCCGTCCTCGAGTTGCACGATCTCGTCCGCCCCGGCACTGCGCAGCAGGTCCTCTGCACCCTTGCGGTGGACGATGGCGATCACCTTCGCGCCCATGGCCTTTGCCACCATGATCGACGCCGTCCCGACACCGCCTGCAGCGCCGAGGACGCCGACGATCTCACCCGGGGCGGTCTGCGCGCGGAGCTTCAGGGCGAACAACGCCGTCTGATAGTTGATCCCCATCGCCGCGCCTTCGTCGAAGGTCAGGCCGTCGGGCAGCGGCAGCAACTGCTCCGGGGCCGCGGTGACCTGCTCGGCGAAGCCGCCGACGATCGACGCGACGAGCACCTTGTCGCCTGCCTTGACCGAGGAACCCTCCGGCGCCTGACGGACGACCCCCGCCACCTCGGTACCCGGCGTGAACGGAGTGGGCATCCGCAGCTGATATTTGCCCTGACTCATCAGGAGATCGGGGAAACACACACCACACGACTTGATGTCGACGAGGACCTGGCCGTCGGCCGGCGTGAGGTCGTCGACGTCGGTCAGTTCCAGTCCAGCGGGGCCCGTCTCGGCGGTGAGCACTTGTGCTTTCATACGGCTCACCCTACGCGGCCGCCGATGACGACCGGATAGGATCTGCGGTATGACTGCATCGTCGGCAAGGACGCCGAACGCACCATCGCCGGAGCGCCTCAAGGTCGCCGAGGAAACCCCCGGTTTCATGCCACTCGATGAGGCCCAGACGCTGTTCGAGATCGCGGGAGAGTATCTGGCGCAGCCGAATTCGACCCGGGTCGGCATCGAGATCGGCACCTACTGCGGCAAGTCCACCGTCTTCCTCGGTGCGGCCGCCGAGCCGTACGGGGCGACCATCGTGACGGTCGATCATCATCGCGGATCCGAGGAGCACCAACCCGGCTGGGAGTACCACGACGAGACGCTCGTCGACCCGCACACCGGCAAGCTCGACACCTCGGCGCGATTCCGCCGGACCATGTACGACGCTGCCCTCGACGGCACCGTCGTCGGCGTGCTGGCGGGCTCGACTACCGCCGCGAAGGTGTGGGGCAAGCCCGCCGACTTCGTGTTCATCGACGGTGGACACAGCATGCAGGCGGCGCAGAACGACCTCGACGGCTGGGCGCCCTGGGTGCGCATCGGTGGTGCGCTGCTCATCCACGACGTGTTCCCCGATCCGGCCGACGGTGGCCGCCCGCCCTACGAGATCTACTGTCAGGCGCTGGCCACCGGCCAGTTCACCGAGGTGCGCGCCGAAGGCTCGCTACGCGTTCTGCGCCGCGACGGCGGTGAGGTGGGCACACCCCTCGGCTGACCAGGCCCTCCGGACCGGCCCCGGCCACCCGGCCCACCGGCAGCCCTCCGGGCCCCAGGGTTCTTCCCCCGGGTATCGCTTTGTCCTCCGCATGCAGGCGGGGGACGAAGCGATACCCGGGGGAAGAACCGTCAGCGGAGGAGGTTCGCCGCCCGGAGGGCTGCGATCACCTTGGTGTGGAGAACTTTCGGACGCATCGAATCCGACCACGTCCATCGGACGACCAGCGGTCCCGTCGCGCGGATCGCATCCTCACGCACCTTCTCCTCGTAGATCACCTCCTCCGGTAGCCGATCCCCGAACGGATTCGATCGGTGATATTTGATGCGCCCGTCGAACTCCCCGACGACCCGAAGCACCCCGTCGACGTCCCGCCAGCCGAAGTCACCTCGCGCCGTCATCCGTGTCCCGTCGACGTCAAGCGGGATCGCGACCTGCAGATCGGGCGACGGGATCAGCGGATTGTCGCCGAGCACGAGCCTGCTCACGGTCTCGCCGATGCTTTCCGACAGTCCGTTCGCGGACGCCAGGGCCGAGCGCAGCATCGCGATCCCGTGATGTCGTCGGAGGTGTTCGACCTGCTCGGCGATCTCGTACATCGGCACGCCGAGGTGTAGACCCGAATCAAGGACGCAGACACCCTGGGCGAACGTGCCGGTCCGGGCGACGTCGCAGATCGATCGGGCACGCGAGGTGACCGGGATGTCACCGACGATCTCGATGTCGGAGTCACGCAGCGCCGCCTGGTGAACGACTCCCCGTTTGATGGTCTTTCCCGTTGTGACAGAGGTGAAGTGGACAGTCGTGAGGTCAGGCCGCAACAGGGGGATGCGGTGCATCGCGGCCGCCGAGACATGGCTCGCGGTGCGCTTGGGTCCTCCGTTGAGCGACGCGGCGACGACCGTCGCGCGGTACCGCTCGAGCTCGGCGGGGTAGCTGTCGCCGGGTTCGTCCGACGTGGGTGGGGATGTCGGTAGGTAGGCGCCGTGCCAGACCCGCTCCTTGGCCCCGGTCCTGACGTCACGACGCAGCGCGGCGTCGGACATCCCCTTACCCACCGCGTCGGCCCGGAACACGAGATGTTCGGCGCCGATGTCGAAGTCGTCCATGACCCGACATCATGCCGCCGACACCGCCCGGCGCCCCGAATCCATCCACAGGGTGCGGATCCGGTTCGGTAGCCCCGGATTCTTCCCCCGGTCAGGTCAACAGGAACCGTCAGGCCATCAGGGCGCGGACCTTGCCGAGGACGTCGGGGTAGCGCTGCAGGTGCGCGCCGCCGTTGATGTCGAACGCGGCGCCGGTGACCCAGGAGGCCTTGTCGGAGGCCAGGAACACCGCGACGTCGGCGATCTCCTCCGGACGGCCGCTGCGCCCGAGCGGCGTGTTCTCGAGGTACTCCTCGGTGAGCCCCGGGATCATCGACGTGCCGGCGGTCAGCGGAGTGTCCACGAGCCCCGGCTGAATCGAGTTCACCCGGATCCTGCGAGGCGCCAACTCGAGAGCGGCCACCTCGACCAGCATGGTGACACCGGCCTTCGACGCGCAGTAGGCGCCCACGCCCGCACCCGGCTGGCGCCCGTTGAGCGACGAGATGACGATGATGCTCCCGCCGTCCACAACCTGCCGGCCGGCATGTTTGAGCACCAGGAAGGACCCGGTCAGGCACACGTCGATGGTGGTCTGCCAGTGCTCGAGTTCGAGGTCGACGATCGCACCGGGAATCGTCAGTCCGGCACAGCTGACCACCACTGCCAGGTTGTCGACGGACGCGAAGCCCGCGGCGACCGACTCCTCGTCGGTCACATCCATGGTCACGGCGCGCGTCGTACCGCCGATGCCGTCGGCGGCCGCGATCGCCGCGTCGCCGTTCACGTCGGCCACCACGACGTCGTATCCGTCGGCGGCGAGCGCATGTGCGGTTGCCAGACCGATCCCCGACGCCCCGCCCACCACGACGGCCGTCGCGGTCATCGTGCCGCCGCCGCTGATCCGGAGCCCGCGCGATCACCGACGAGGTGCCTCGTCAGAAACGAGAGCTGGTGCGTGACAGCGGGTTCGAACCACTCCTTGCCCTCGAAGACGTCGAAGTGATCACACGGGTAATGCCGTACCTCCGCACGCGCCTTGAAGGCCGCCTTGGCGGCTGCCTGCGGCGGCGCGCCCTGGTCGAAATCGGCGATCTGCATCAACACGGGAGCGGAGATCTTGTCGGCGTCCTTGTCGGCGCGGAAGCCACCCAGTTCCAGACCGACCGATGCGTCCACCTCGTTGCGCCATGACGGCCCCGCAATCGCGAGGTAGTCGTCGTAGAACCCCGGCGAGGTGAGTGCGGCCCGCTCGCCCGGCCGACCGACGACCGGCATCATCGTCGCGGGACGACCGGCCCGACCGGCCAAGGCGCTGCCGATCCCGACAACGGTGGATCGGGCCATCGCCGCGGCACCGACCTGCGGGTAGTGATGGACGCCCGCCGCGAGCCCGTTCACCAACGGCACCATGGTGATCACCGCACAGATGTCGGTCCGTTCCGCGGCGACGATCAGCGCGTGCCCACCCGATTGGGAGATGCCCCAGAGGATCACCCGCTGCGGGTCGACCCCGGGCTGCCGTTGCGCCGCCCGTATCGCGGCACGGTAGTCGTCGGCCTGACCCTTCATCGAGATCCGTTGCCGCGGTTGCCCACCGGACAAACCGAAACCGCGATAGTCGAAGGCCAGCACTGCGATCCCCGCATCGGCGAAGCGCCGTGCGTACGGTGCGAGGCCGGAGTCCTTGGTACCCGCGAAGCCATGCGCCATGACCACGACCGGGCGACCGTCCGCGGTGTCGAAGGGCGAACCCTCGGCGCCGGGGAAAAACCAGGCATCACAGTCGGTTCCGTGCGAATCGAAGGTCACGTTCTGCTTGTTCATCGTCACTCCTGCGTTCCCGAGACCGCCACGGCCAGATCGCCTGTCCGCTCGTCGACCTGCGCCCAGACCGGCGGGCCCTGTTGTCGTGCGCGCCGCGCGCCGGCCGGGAGCTCACCGGTCCGCATCCTGTGCTCGTACAGATAGTGGTCGAGTTGCTGGGTGTGCCGCGGCCGATCGAGCATGTGCCCGGTGAAGAATTCCTGGTCGGCGACGATCGTCTCGTGCATCTCGGACTCCGACGGCAGCCGGTAGCGGCCGACCGCGTACGCGCCCAGCAGCCGCGCCTGGCATTCGACGAAGGGGAACAGCGTGGGCGTCGCCTGTGCGAATCCGGCGAAGACCAGATCGTCGATGCCGGGATAGAACATGCGCTTGTACAGGTCGATGCGATTGTCGGGCGCGCTGATGAAGTCGGGGTCGAAGAACGGGAAGGTGATGTTGTATCCCGTTGCGTAGATGATGATGTCGAAGTCATCAGCGGTGCCGTCGGTGAAATGCACGGTCGATCCGTCGAACCGCTCGATGTCCGGCTTGGGGATCACGTCCCCCGATCCGAGCCGCAGCGGGAGTTCGACGGACTGCGTCGGATGCGCTTCGAAGAACTTGTGATTCGGGGTGGGCAGGCCGTAGTCCTCGGGACGTCCCGCCGAGAGTGGTTGGAGCACCTGGACGAACTTGCGCTGCCACGAATACGGAATGTGCGGCGAGGTGCGGTAGTACTTGTCGGCGGGCTTGCCGGCGAAGTACTTCGGCACGATCCAGGCGCCCGACCGCGTCGACAGGGTGAGCGTGTTGTCGAGAGCCTTGGAAGACAGTTCGACGGCGATGTCGGCGGCGCTGTTGCCGAGTCCGACCACCAGGATTCGCTTTCCCGAGAAGTCATGCGGCGTCTTCGGGTCGATGTAGTGGTGGGCGTGCATGGTGATGCCGTCGAACTGTCCGGGGAAATCGGGGAAGCGCGGATCCCAGTGGTGTCCGTTCGCCACGACCAGGAGGTCGAACAGACGGCGCTCGCCGCGCTCCGTCTGCAGCTCCCATCCCCCACCGTCGAGCCGTCGGGCATGCGTGATCCCGTTGCGGAACTCGATGTTGTCGAGGAGCCCGAACGCCTCCGCATAGGAATCGAGGTAGGTCTTGATCTGCGTGTGATGCGGGAAGTCCGGATAGTCGGGCGGCATCGGGAAGTCGCGGAACGACAGCTGATGCTTCGATGTGTCGATGTGCAGCGACCGGTAGGCACTGCTGTGACCGTTCGGGTTGCCGAACGCCCAGTTCCCCCCGATCCGATCCGACGACTCGAAGCAGGTGTACGGCACGCCGTAGTCGGCGAGCATCTTCCCGGAGGTGAGGCCGCTGATGCCGGCCCCGATGACCGCGGTACGCGGCAGATATGAGCTCATGGTTCCTCACCGACTGGCCCGCAGCCCGGGCGGTAGACAGATTGCACATTCTGTCTACCGCAATCCGTCGGCGAGGTAAACAGAATCCGGGATTTGTCTACGGATTTGCTAGGGTTCGGACGTGAGTGAGGCAACGACCGATCGACAGCCGACCGGCACTGTCACCGCCCGGCTGCTCGGCGCGACCGAGAAGCTGCTCGCGGACAAGGGGATCCGCGCAACCACGATGCAGGAGGTCGCCGAGGTCGCCGGCGTGTCCAGAGCGTGGCTCTATCGTCACTTTCCGGACAAATCGACCCTCGTCGGGGCCGCCATCGTGCGACTGAACGAGGCCTTCTGGAGTGATGCGCGCGGCGAACTCGATGCCATCGACGGTTTCGACCGGCAGGTCGCCGCGGGCGTGCGCATCGGCCGAGGAGCCTACGACGATCCCGGCACGCTGTTGATGCGGTTACGCACCACCGAACCCGACGAGTTCGCGGCGTGCGCCGGCGCGGGCGTGACCGGGCTCGTCCCGGACCTCGCGCTGTTCTGGCGCCCGTTTGTCGACGCCGCGGCGGTGCGCGGCGAGATCCACCCGGCGCACGATCTCGGCGAGGTCGCCGAATGGGTTGCGCGCGTATTGATCAGCCTGGGCACCGTACCCGGCGACACGGTCGATCCCGACGACGCCGATGCGGTGCTGCGGCACGTGCAGCGCTATGTGATGCCGGGGTTACGGACGGCGCCGGTACCCCACACCGCCCCCTGAGGGTTGCGCCGGCGGTACCTCACACCACCGCGGGGGCCAGACCGAGCTTTCCGGCCAGCTTGGCGAGGTAGCCGCTCGCCCGTTCGACGCTGTCGTCGGGCAGACCGTAGAGCACCTGCGTCACTCCGATCTCGCGCCAGCTGTCCAGCTTCTCGGCGACCGGCTTGAAATCGAGGACGACGATCTCCGGCGCACCATCGCGCCCGGCGTCGGCCCAGATCCGCTTCAGCAACGACACCGAACCCTCGATGTCCTCCTCGCCGGGAGTGGTGATCCACCCGTCGGCACTGCGGGCGATCCACGTGAAGTTCTTCTCGTTGCCGGCGGCGCCGACCAGTACCGGGATGTGCGCCTGAGTCGACTTCGGCCACGCCCAGCTCGGACCGAAGTCGACGAACTCGCCGTGGTACTCGGCCTCCTCCTGGGTCCACAGGGCACGCATCGCCTCGAGGTACTCGCGAAGCATCGTCCGACGACGCTTCGGCGGCACCGAGTGATCGGCCAATTCGTCCAGATTCCAACCGAATCCGACGCCGAGCGTGACCCGCCCGGCTGAGATGTGGTCGACGGTCGCGAGCGTCTTGGCCAGGGTGATCGGGTCCGACTGCACCGGCAGCGCGACCGCGGTCGCCAAGCGGATACGTTCGGTCACCGCGGCTGCGGCAGCCAGCGACGTCCACGGGTCCAGCGTCCGCATGTAGCGATCGTCGGGCAGCGATGAATCGCCGGTCTGCGGGTGGGCGGCATCGCGACGGGTCGGGATGTGCCCGTGTTCGGGCACGAAATACGACGCGAAACCGGCCTCTTCGATGAGCGGCGCCAGCACGTGGGGTTTGAGCCCTCGGTCACTGGTGAACTGCACGATTCCGAACTCCATGAACCCTCCAACGCGACGTCGCGAATCCCGCCGTCCCGACTCTGGACGACTGACTGGACACTAGTCTAGGTGATTCAGCGCCCCAGGGCCAGGGTTTGCCGGACGTCGCGGAAGATCCCGTTGCCCGCCGTGGCCCGGCTGATGGCATCGGCCGCAAGGACCACCGTCGCCGATGTCCAGCAACTCTTCTCCACCGGCCACCGTTTGCCGTCTTCGAAGACCAGTCCGGTCCAGTACGAACCGTCCGGATCCCGCAGGTGCTGAATGGATTCGACGAGCCTGATCGCGTCGTCGGTGTCGCCGAGCGCGTCCACCGCAAGGGCGAGCTCACAGGTCTCCGCACCGGTGACCCACGGCCGGTGGTCGACACAACGGATTCCCATGCCCTCCACCACGAATTCATCCCAGCGCTCCGCGATGTGTTCCTGTCCGGCGCGCCCGCGGACCGCCCCACCGAGGATCGGGTAGTACCAGTCCATCGAGTGATCCGACGGCGGTTCGAAGATCTCCGGACGCTCGCGAAGCGCGTCACCGAGGGCACCGTGCGCGCGGATCCATTCGTCCTCCGGCTGACCCATCTCGTCAGCGAGGCGGATGGCGCAGTCGATCGCCTGGAAGATGCTCGCATTGCCGGTGATCTGGGCCTGGTCGAACATCGCGCCGGTGTGGTGGTCACCGCCCCAGCGGAAGGCGCCGTCGGGACGCCGGAATCTCATCACCAGATCGATCGCCGACCAGACCGTCGGCCACATCCGGTTCAAGAACGCGGAGTCGCCGGTGACCAGAAAGTGATGCCAGACGCCGACCGCGATGTATGCGCAGAAGTTGCTGTCCACGTTGGCATCCTTGACCTGCCCCACCAGTGTGCGGATGGGCCAGGAGCCGTCCGCACGTTGGTGGCGTCGAGACCAGTCGTAAGCGGCCTCCGCCTCGGCGACCCGGCCGGTCACCGACAGCGCCATCGCGGATTCGACGTGATCCCACGGATCGGTCTGCCCGCCCGGAAACCATGGCAGCGCCCCGGAATCCTCTTGCATCGCGGCGATCGCGGCCCCGGTCGCGTCGACCTGCTGAGCGGACAGCACCCCCGCGATCGCGGGACCGACCGTCACTCCGACACGGTGTCGGGAGCCGGGCTGACGCCGTCGGCCGGCTTACGGAGGTAGAGCGCCACGGACTTGCCGATGAACGGGTTGAGCGCCTGCTCCCCGACCCGGGTCAGCCACGGCTTGCTCATCATGTCCCACACCAGCAGCTGGTGGTAACCCTTCACCAGGACATTGTCGTTGTTCTCCACGCCCACAGCACATTTCAGCCACCAGTAGGGGGCGTGCAGGGCGTGCGAGTGATCGGTACCGGTCACCTCGAGGCCGGCCCGGGTCAGCTTGTCGGCGAGTTCGGACGCCTTGTAGATGCGTACGTGCCCGCCCTCGACCTCGTGATACTCGTCCGACAGGGCCCAGCAGACCTTCTCCGGCCAGTACCGCGGAACGGTGACCGCGGCGACCCCGCCCGGCTTGAGGATCCGGACCATCTCGGCCATCGCCGCCTCGTCACCCGGGATGTGTTCCAGGATCTCGGACATGAGGACCACGTCGAAGCTGTTGTCGGCGTACGGAAGTCGCAACGCATCCCCGACCTCCGCACGGGCCTTGGCATCGGCCGGGACGTGCCCCTCGGCCATCATCGCGTCGAACATCTCGCCGACGTCGGCCATGTCCTGCTCGGACTGGTCGAAGGCGATGACGTCGGCCCCCCGACGGAACATCTCGAACGAGTGTCGCCCCTGCCCGGCCCCGATATCGATCGCCTTGGTCTGCGGACCCACCCCCAGGCGGTCGAAATCAACTGTCAGCACGCGTGTTCCCTTCGTCGATCCATCCGGTCAGCTCGCGGTTGCGCGAGCCACCCGATCAAGCACGGTCTCGTAATGCGCGGCGGTCTTGGCCGCCACGGCTGCCCAGCTGTATCGCTCCTCGACCCGACGTCGCCCACCCTCGCCGAGACGGCCGCGCAGTTCCGCGTCGTCGAGAAGCCTCCCGATGGACTGCGCGAGTTTCTCCGAGTCGCGCGGCGGAACCAGCAGTGCCGCCTCCTGTTCGGTGCCGACGACCTCGGGGATCGCCCCCGCTCGTGTGGCCACCAGCGGGGTCGCACAGCTCATCGCCTCGACTGCGGGCAACGAGAAACCCTCGTACAGCGAAGGCACACAAGCGACCTCGGCCGAGGCGAGCAGCTCGGCCATCTCGTCGTCCTCGAGTCCGGAGACCACCCGGACCTTGTCGCCGATGGCGAGCTCGTCGATCATCTTGGCGGACGGACCGTTCGGGTCGAGCTTGGACACCAGAACCAGTTCGACCTGACGTTCCGCACTCAGCTTCGCAACCGCTTCGAGCAGGTACGAGACCCCCTTGAGGGGGGCGTCGGCACTCGCGACGCAGACCACGCGGCCGGGGACGCGCTCCACGCCCGGCCGGAACACCTCGGTGTTCACGCCGAGCGGAATCGTCGTGATGCGACCCGACGGGATGTCGAACGCCTTGCGGATGTCGACCTCGCTGCTCCGGGACACGGTGAGGAGCTCCGGGATTCGACGCGACACCCGACCCTGCATACGCAGGAAGGAATGCCAGCGCCACGCGGTGATCTTGCGCCATCCCTTGGCGGCCTTGACCGCCAGTGTCCGATCGCGGGTGATCGGATGATGGATCGTCGCGATCAGCGGGAACCCGGCCTTCTGGATGTCGAGCAAACCGTAACCGAGGCACTGGTTGTCGTGCACGATGTCGAAATCGTCGCGACGCTCTTTGAGCAGACGGGCGACGCGCAGACTGAACGTCAGCGGCTCGCCGAAACTCGCCGTCCACATGGACCCGACCTCGAGCACGTCGATCCAGTCGCGGTACTCACCCGGACGCGGCGTCCGGAACGGGTCGGGCTCGTCGTAGAGCCCCATGCTCGGCACCTTGGTGATCGTCACACCGGCATCGATGGCGACCTGGTCGAGCTCGGGATATGGCTGGCCGGAGAAGATCTCGACCTGGTGACCGAGGAGTGCGAGTTCCCGGGACAGATGCCGGACGTAGACACCCTGGCCACCACAATGCGGTTTGCTGCGATACGACAGCAGCGCCACCCGCATCTATTGCACCGATTCCATGCCGGCGGCCGCTTCGAACTCGGTGATCGAGACGAACTTGACCCGGCGCCGACCCGCACTCTTGCCCGCGGTCTTCTCGGCGGCGTCGATGGCCTTCCAACCGTCGAGGTCGATGCGGCGGGCGCCGCGATCGGTCACGATGGCGCCGACATCATCGCGGCTCGTGGCAGGCGCGGTGAGCGCACCGTCCACATAGTCCCGCAGGACCGCCTCGGCGGTCTCCTGACCACATATTCGATTCATCCCGATCCCCCGGTCGCACCCCGTTTGATCCATCCGGTCACATAGAGCCCCGGCATGACATCGCCGTCAGCCGTGGCCTGTACCCGGCCGTCGGTGTTCGGCACCACGCTCTTCACGTCGTCGAACGGCAGATCGATGACCGGAACGCCACGGTATCCGATGGCCCGCAGGACCAGCCCGGTCTCGAGTTCGAACCGGTCGTCGGTCGGCGTCACCGCGATGCGTTCGGTGCCTGCGGCATACGCGTTGCGGACGCAGGTGAGTCGCTCGACCTGACCGTCGCCGGCGAGCTCGACCGGGGACACCAGGAAGCGGAACACGATGCGCCGGTTGCCATCCGTGGCAGGGCGTGCGGCGAACTCCCGCGCCAGCCGGATCTTGGTGGCGATCGTCGAATCCAGGGTGTCGTCCTCGAGTGCGGACTCGGTGGCCGGATCGAGCGCCAGTTCGTCCGGGTCGATGACCACGTCGACACCGGCGACGTCGCCGAGCGCCAGGAACTCGCTGTTGGTGTATGCGGCCTGCGCGATGCCGCGCCGCGCCAGGAGCACGACCTCGGTGATGTTGGATTCACGCAGGCGGGCCAGCGCATGGTCGGCGATGTCGGTGGTGGCCAGATCGTCGGGGTCGCTGACCAGGATGCGTGCCACGTCGAGCGCGACGTTGCCGTTGCCGACCACCACCGCGCGCTCACCGGTGAGGTCGAAGTCGAGATCCGCGTAGTCGGGGTGCCCGTTGTACCAGGCGACGAACTCGGTGGCCGGTATCGAACCGGGCAGATCCTCGCCCTCGATGCCCAGCCGTTTGTCGGTCGCGGCGCCGACCGCGTAGACGACCGCCTGGTAGCGGTCGACGAGCTCGGCGTGAGTGATGTGCTTACCCACCTCGACATTGAGGAAGTACTGGAAATTGCGCTTGGCCGCGGTCGCCGCGAACGTCTTCTCCACGCCCTTGGTGGGAGCGTGGTCGGGGGCGACCCCGGCCCGGACGAGTCCGTACGGGGTGGGCAGGCGGTCGAACATGTCCACCTTCACCTGCGGCTTGCGCACCAGTTCCTCGGCGGCATAGAACGCGGCCGGACCGGCGCCGATGATCGCGACGTGCAGCTCGCCCTCGGGCAGCTGCGGCGCCTTCTTGGGCGGAACCAGGCCACCCTCGACGTCATGGTCCTTGTAATAGTCCGCATTGATCTGTAGATACGGCTCGTCGCGCTCCTCGAGCTGATCGTCCGGGAGGATCGCCTCGACCGGGCACTCGTCGATGCATGCGCCGCAGTCGATGCATGTCTCTGGGTCGATGAACAACATCTCGGCCGTGAAGAACTCCGGCTCGTCCGGAGTGGGATGAATGCAATTGACCGGACACACGCTGACACAACTGGCGTCGTTGCAACATGGTCGGGTGATCACATGCGCCATCTGCTGTTTCCTCGAAATCCGACACGTGGAACGTGTTCTAGTTTTGTCGTCCTGAGTATCTTAACTCCTAAAGGTACCGGTGGCCGAAAGCAGGGACTGAGTGAGCACCTCGCCAACAGCGGGAACGTCGACCGAAGCATTACACGAGCGCAAGGAGGGTGCCCGGTACTTCGAAGCGGGTTATCGGGTACGCACCGGTGACGTCGACCAGGAGATGCGGGTCCGGCTCGACGCGGTCGCGCGGTACCTGCAGGACGTGGCCAACGACAACATCGAGGCCACCGATTACGGGCACAGCGACCCGTTCTGGATCGTCCGGCGAACGGTGATCGACGTGATCCGGCCCTTCTCCTGGCCGGCCGCGGTCACCGCGCAACGGTGGTGCGGCGCGCTGTCCACACGCTGGACGAACATGCGGGTGCGACTGACCGCCGATCACGAGACCAATCGGTTCAACCCGGACGAGCGGGAGTCCGGACTGATCGAGACCGAGGCCTTCTGGATCAACGTGAACGATCAGGGCATGCCGTCGCGGATCAGTGACGAGATGTTCGAGATGCTCTCGTCGATGACCGACGAGCACCGCCTGCGCTGGAAGTCGATGAACCCGGACAAGGCGCCGGAACTGTCCGAGGTCGCCCTCCCCGATCGGGAGCACGTTCTACGGATCACCGACTTCGATCCGTTCAAGCACCTCAACAACGCCGCCTACCTCGAGGCGATCGAGGACGAGCTCGTCGATCATCCGGAGCTGGTCGCCGGTCCACACCGTGCGGTCATCGAGTATCTGCGCCCGATCGTGCCCGGCGTCCCGATCACGCTGCGACGTGTACGGGACGCGGACCGTCTGCTGGTCTGGATGTTGATCCCCGGTGACGGGGACGACCAGGTGGTCGCGGCGACGGTGTCGGTGTCGAAACTGCCGACATCCTGATCACTGACCGCCGGTGAGCAGCAGCTCCATCAGTTTGATCGGGGCGGCACACGGGTCGGCGGCGACGGCGCTCGAACGCGGCTCGACCCACCAGGTGTAGACGCCGCGACTGGGTGCACGGGCGGTGACCCCGCAGACCGCCGGCCGCTTCGGGTCGCGCTGGGTGAACGCGGCCTGACTGGCGATCTTGATGTTCTCGGTCTCGTAGCCGAGCTTCTTGGCGGTCTCCTTCTCCACGGTCGGGTTGCCCCATTCGAACCAGTTGAAGGTGACCGAGGCCGTCGTCGCCCCTTCGACGATCCAGCGGCAGATGGCGCCGTTGAAGGTGCCGCGCGCGGCGGTTCCGCCGACGACCTCGGCGATCTGCGCCGACGACAGCACCTCGCACTCCAGGAGCAACTTGTCGAACTGGTCGGTGTCGACGTTGCCCTCCTGCTCGTTGTCGGCGGCCCCGACCGCGACCGGTTCGCCGTCGACACTTCGCGCGCAGGCGGATCCGACGCCGACGAGCAGCATCATCACCGCGATCACCGAGATCAGCCGCCTCATGACGACCGCTCGATCGAGAGTCGGGACATCTCGCGGGTCGCGTCGCAGATCTGGTCGGTCGGGGGCGGCTGCTCACCCGTCAGCGCTTGGGTCCCGGCGCTGACCGACCATTCGAAGAAGTCGGCGCCGAAGGCGATGCCGATCTCGCAGATGCCCACATCGGACGCGATGAAGCCCTTGTGCCCGTCGATGTCGATGTCCTTGGTGGTCTCACGCGACAGCTGTTCGGTGGCGCGCTCGCGTCCGATCGGGGACCCGCGATACCAGTTGAACGACGCGACCGGTCCGGTGCGGTCGTTGCTGCTGTCCCATTCACAGACCGAGGCATTGTTCACCGTGTTGGTCAGACCTGCGAATTTGGTGATCGAGCTGACCTCCTCGGTGCTCAGCCCACCGCACGCTCCGAAGAACGGTCCGGCTCCAGCGTTGGCCGGCGCCTCGGGGGTCTTCGGCGCGGCGGGGTCGTCGGCATCGCCACCGCAACCGGTGAGGACGAGGGCGACCATCGCCAGCATGCCGATGAGCAGACCGCCGTGCATGCGGAGTCGGTCGAGTTCGCGCCGTTCGCGTTTGGTGGGCCGGCCTGCGCCGCGATCGCGACGCGGTTGACTGGCGAGCACTTCCCGCGGCGGCGGGGGTGGGCTGTTGTCGATGAAACATTCGGCCGCAATCGGCGCCGACACACGCTTGCTGATGAGCTTGGTGACCTCGACGATGCGTTCGTGCCCGTGCAACCGGACCCGCACCTCGTCGCCGACGGAGACGGGTTGCGCGGGTTTCGCGGTGACGCCGTTGACACGGACGTGTCCACCGCGGCATGCCGCACCGGCCGCAGACCGGGTCTTGGTGAGCCGGATCGCCCAGATCCAACTGTCGACGCGCGTGGTCATCTCTCCGCTGGCTACTACTTCTGCCGGGTCAGGAAGTAATAGCCGGCGCCGGCACCCACCAGGCCCAACAGGATGGCCAGCGGCCAGTTCACCAGGACCCCGACGATGAGGAACAGCGCGATCCCCGGGGAGACGGCGGCCAGACTCATGCCCGGATGTTGACGGACGACTTCTGACACGGCCTTGCTCTTCGCCTTGTCTACCGCCATGACTCCTCCTCGGGGTGAGAACTGAACGGGCGAGGTCGAACGGATGCAACTGATCGTGGTCTCCACTGTAGCCAAGAGAAACGGACACCCCGCGTGATCGTCGGGAGGCGATCACGCGGGGTGTCGGGGCGACGGTGCCCGGATCAGTCGCCGCTGTCCGAGCCGGACGTGCTCGACGACGAGCCCGATCCGGTGGAGGTCGATCCGGAGGAACCCGAGCCCGAGGTCGAGCCCGAGTCGGTGGCGCCCGAGTCGGTCGCGCTGGACGAGGAGTCGGCGGAACTTGAGTCGCTCGAGCCGGAATCGCTGGAGCTCGAGTCACTCGAGCCGGAATCACTCGAGCCGGAATCACTCGAGCCGGAATCACTGGAGCCGGAATCGGTCGAGTCGGTCGCAGAGCCGCCCGAGGCAGGCTCGCCGCTCCCCGATCCCTGCGCACCGGTGCCGGACGCCGAGTCGTCGTCGCGGTGCTTGCCGACATATCCGCCGGCCGAATCGTCGGCGCGGTGCTTGCCGACGTAGGACCCGGTCGCCTCCACACCGGACGTCGACGTGTCCGTGCCGGAGATCGCCTCGGGCTCAGTCGATGTGTCGTCGCTCGTGGCCGCGTCGGTCCGCGCGGAGGTCACCGCCGGGGCGCTCTCATCGACGTCGTCCGGCGCCGCTCGGAGCGTCGACGTGGTGAGCGTCGTCGACGACGCGGGCGGGAATGTGACCGGCCCGATCGGTGCCAGACCGAACGGCAGGTCGATCTCCGGCTTGTAGTAGATCGGGATGATCTCGCCGGTGTCGAGTTCGCCCCACACGATGACCGGGGCGCCGATGTGGTTCGGCCGCTGTTGCCCGTTGACCGTCACCATCGGGTTCAGCGTGATCTGCTGCCCGAGCCACTTGATGGTGGTGGGCGCCTGCGAACCGTAGTCGCTGGTGAACCGGACGAAGTTTCCGCTGAGGAGGTCGTAGTCGCCACCGAAGCTCAGTCGTCCGAAATCCTTGCTGAGCGTGATGGGCAGATCACCGTTGCCGGTCACATTCGTCAGCACCGCGGTGATGAGGTTGGTCAGGACGGTCTGCGGATCGAAGAGCACGCCCGTCGGGTCCGTCAGACCGAACTGAACCTCGTTGGCCGCCTTCCATCGGAAGTCGAAGGTACCCAACACGTTTGCGCATGCACCGACTCCCTCGGCGTAGGCGCCGGTCAGCCCGCCGTAGCAGCTGACGTGCTCGATCCCGGGAATGGTGATCGGCAGGTCGATGCCCACCAGCGAGGTGGTGATGTCGTCCGTGGTCCAGGCATTGGCCATGCCGACGAGGGCGAAGGCGTAGGCGGTACGGCCGTCACTCGCGCCCGCGGTGGCGAGGCTGACCGGAAGGAACGAGATCGCCGTGGCCTGCCCGCCCGTCGATGCGAACGCGAACTGAAAGCCGTCCCCGATGATCGTGGCATTGCCGAAGGGCTCTTCGGGATCGCGCAGGTCGGGGATGATCTGCCAATTCTCGGGCAGCACGTTGTCGATGGCATCGAAGAAGTTGTACACACCGGCCGCGGTGTCCCAGGCGGCGACCGGAACGAGTTCGATACGCCCGGGCGCGACGATCGCGAGACCAACGCCGGTGGACCTCGAACAGTCTGCACCGCCGTTGGATCCGCCGGAGCCGCACAGCTGGATCCGCCACTGCTCGGCGATGTCGGCGCCGCCACCGTTGACGACCTCCATCAGGCCGTCCTTCAACGCGCCGAGTTGTCCCAGCCCACTGTTGCCACCGAGCGCGCCACTGGTGACGCCGGCGAGGATGTCACTGATGGACGCCGCCTCGGCCGCCTGCGGGGTCATCGCCTGCCCGGCTCCCACGGCCGCGACCGTCGCCATCGCGGCCACGCCGGCTGCGACGCGGTGGCGCTTCTGCTTCCGGTTCAGGCGTCGATCCTGTTTTCGCGATCGCCGAATTGCGTTGCGCCCCACGTCGGTCATGCGTCCCACTCCCCTGTCCCACCGATTCAAGCGGGCTCATTGAATCACGTGGTCGGGGCGTTGTGTGACATTTCAAAGAAATGGTCAAATGGCGTGAAGTTGAGCGGTCGTCCCAGTTCAGAGCGGGTGGCCGGTGGGTGGATGGCGGTGGTCACCACCGGGCCCGGTCGAGAGCCTCCCCCCGGTCGGCCGCGTCTGCGGCACACCCGAAACCGACGACCCACCGACCGTCCGCGAGCTCGACACTGCCGAGCATCATCGGCGACGGCAGCGCGGCCAGGAACTCGCCCAGGGCATTCGGCGACAACACCCAGAGTTCGCCGGCGATGGACCGTCCCGATGCGGGATCCCGTACCAGTCCGGGCTTCGGCGGCACCGTGTCCAGCGCGACCAGCCGATAGGTGGCGGCGGTGGCGATCTCGCCGGCCCACCGGGCGCCACGCTCCGAGAGTTCGTGGGTGAGCGGCCCGCCCTGCATGTGCGCACCGAAGACGGCGAGCTCCACCGACGGCGCAGCACCGGCCTCGGGCCACGCCGGGGCCGGACCGGCATTCCTGCCGGTGAATCGTCGGGCGAGGTCGACCAGCATCGCATCGTCGTGCCCGCGACCCAGCAACGTGACACCGAATTGTGCTCGCGTGTCGTCTGTCTCGACGACCTCACCGGCCGGTACGGCGACCGCGCTCAGATCGAAGAGGTTGCAGAAGTTCGTGTAGGTCCCCATCCGGGAATTGACGCCGACCGGGTCGGTGGCGACGTCGGCCAGCGTGGGATGACACGGCGCGGTCGGCACCATCAGCGCATCGGCGTCGCCGAGTTCGGCCATCGCCTCGGCCCGCAGCACCTCGAGTCGGCGTCGGGCACGCAGGAGTTCCGTGGCGCCGAATCGACCGGCGGGACCGATGATCCCGGCGACCGTCGGATCGAGACCGTCCGCCGGATCGGCACCGGCGATGAACTCACCGACCGCATCGTGACGCTCCGCGACCAGGGCGTCCTCGTAGAGCAGCTTGGCCGCCGCCAGGAATGCCGACATGTCGATCGGTTTGATCCGGAGCCCGGCCGCCTCGGCCTGCGCCACCGCCGCACCGAAGGCAGCGCGCCAGGAGTCATCAAGTTCGGGGAGCTCCGCGGGGATCGCCACCGTCGGCTGTTCGGGCGCGCCGAGTCGGCTCGCCGGTCCGAACGGTCGGGGACCGGCTGCCTGCGCCATCGCGGCCATGGCCCGGTCGGCCATCTCGAGTGATTCGGCGAAGATCGTCACGGCGTCGTAGCTCGCGCACGCGGGTAGCACCCCGTCGGTGGAGACCACCCCGAGAGTCGGTTTGATCCCGACGATGCCCTGCAGACCGGCCGGCACCCGGCCCGAGCCGGCGGTGTCGGTGCCGATCGCGATGTCGGCGAAGCCGAGCGCCACCGCGACCGCCGAGCCGGAACTCGAGCCACCGGAGATGTGGTCGGGACGTCGTGAATCACGCACCGCACCATAGGGACTGCGTGTGCCGACGAGTCCGGTCGCGAACTGGTCGAGGTTGGTCTTGCCGATCACCACCGCACCGGCGGCGCGCAACGCGGCGACGGACGCCGCGTCCGCCGACGGCACGGAGGCGAAACCCGGGCACGCCGCGGTCGTCGGCAACCCGGCGACGTCGACGTTGTCCTTGACCGCGAGCACGACCCCGGCCAGCGGCCCGCCGGCGGCGATCGAGTTCCGATAGTCGGCCTCGACGTCGTCGTGCGGACGCAGCGTGATGAACACCTCCGGACGATCCGCGGCCTCGATCCGGCGGTAGATGTCGGCGATCCGGTTCATGCGACTCTCCCCTGCTCGATCTCATCATCCATGACTGTCGCAGACGCACCGGCGAATTCGCCCTGCTGCGACCAGCGCTCACGTTCTTCGGCCCGCGCGGCCTCCATGAACCCGCGTCGTACCGCGATGTCGGCGGCATTCTCGTCGAGGAACCGCTGGTGTTCGGCCAGGGAGAAGGTCCCGTCGGTGATCCGCATGCTGTCACCGCGTCCGGCCGCGACGTCGGCACGCATGTCGAGTAGTTCCTCCGCCTCCACCGGATACCAGCGGATCTGATCGAAGAAGCGCAGCAGCCACGGGTGTTCCGGGTCGAAACCCGGTGCAGGCAACGGATGCCGATGATTCCAGACCTGGGTGGTGCGTCCGACGAACTGATATCCGCCCGGCCCTTCCATGCCGTAGATGCAGAGGTAGGCGCCGCCGATACCGACGGCGTTCTCCGGGGTCCATGTCCGCGCCGGGTTGTACTTGGTGGTCACGAGCCGATGTCGCGGATCGAGTGGAACCGCCACCGGCGCACCGAGGTAGACGTCCCCGAGACCGAGCACGAGGTAGCTCGCGTCGAAGACCACCCGGAACACGTCGTCGACCGAGTCGAGGCCGTTCATCCGTCGGATGAACTCGATGTTCCAGGGGCACCACGGTGCATCCGAGCGCACCCCGAGCATGTAGCGTTCGATCGCCTCCCGGGTGGCCGGGTCGTCCCAGGAGAGGGGCAGGTGCACTGTGCGGCTCGGCACGACGAGCGCTTCCGCCGCCGGCAGCTGACTCTCGCATTCGTTGAGCCAGGACAGCATCCGGCCCTGCGACCAGACATCCGGATCGGCTTTGACCTGGAGCGACCGGATACCGGGGGTGAGATCGATCAGCCCGGCAGGCAGCTCCGCGTTGATCCGTTCACTCAGCGCGTGGACACGAGCGCGAAGCGCCAGATCCAGTCGCATGTCGCCGTATTCGACCAGGATGTTGTCGTCACCGCTGCGTCGATAGGTGACTGCGGTGGTGCCATCGGCGGTGGTGGTGGCCCCCAGGATGCCGTCGTCTGGATCGCCGCCGCCGGAGAGGACGTCGACGAAGCTGGCACGCCTGCCCAATCCGGTCTCCGATGGCGACGCCGTCTGATCGCTGCGCACCGCGACGAACCGGACGGTGTCGCCGGGCTTGAGTTGTCCGAGCTTCCAGCGCTGCGCGGTGACCACCGTGACCGGGCAGACGAACCCGCCGAGGCTCGGGCCGTCCGGCCCCAAGAGGATCGGGGTGTCGCCGGTGAAGTCCAGCGCACCGACCGAATAGGCGTTGTCGTGGATGTTGGACGGATGCAGTCCGGCCTCGCCACCGTCGTTGCGGGCCCACCGCGGCTGCGGGCCGATCAGTCGGATGCCGGTGCGGTCGGAGTTGAAATGCACTTCGTAGGCCGTCCCGAACACGTCCGCGATGTCCTCGTCGGTGAAGAACTCGGGTGCGGAATGGGGGCCGACAGTCACACCGAGCTGCCATGCGCTGGTGAACGCGGGCTGCTCATCCCCGAGGATGCGCCGCGGTGTCCCCGCCCGCTCACCCGCAGTCGCGAGCTGATCACCGTCGGTCAGTTTGCGGCCGCCGTGGCCGCCGAAACGACCCATGGTGAACGTGGATCGACTGCCCAGGTAGTCCTCGGCCTCGATACCTCCGGACACCGCGATGTAGATCCGCATGCCGAAGTCGGCGGCGGCCGCGACGTCGAGGGTGTCGCCGGCACCGACGGTGATCGGAACCCATTGCGGCACGGTCTTTCCGGACACCGTGACCGTTGCCGGTGCGCCGGTGACCGCGACGACGGAGGGTTCGTCGAAACGCAGGGACGGCCCCATCATGGTGGCCTCCAGGCCCGCGGCGTGCGCCGGATTGCCGACGGCCTTGTTGGCCAGGCGGAACGACAGGTCGTCCATCGGACCGGACGGCGGCACGCCGACCTTCCAGTAACCGATCCGGCCGGGCCAGTCCTGGATCGTGGTGAGCGGCCCCGCGCGGAGGACGGTGATCGTGGCCATGGTGTCGAAGCTCCTCGAGATGGTCTGGTGGCGGCCGGGTCAGCCGGCGGGACGGGTGACGATGACCCGGACCGCGGTCGGGTCGAAACCGTTGCAGGGGTTGTTGATCTGCGGGCAGTTAGAGATCAGCACCAGCGTGTCGACATCAGCCCGCAGGGCGAGGCGCTTGCCCGGTGCGGACAGTCCGTCGACGATTCCCAGTGAGCCGTCCGCGTCGACCGGCACGTTCATGAAGAAGTTCACGTTGCCGACGAGATCGCGCTTGCCCAGTCCGTGCCTGGCCCCGCCGATCAGAAAGTTCTCCACACACGCGTGCTGATGCTTGGTGTGGTGGCCGTAACGCAGCGTGTTGGACTCCTGCGAACAGGCGCCGCCGAGGGTGTCGTGGTTGCCGACCTCGTCGCCGACGATGGTCATCAGCGGATTCGACTCCTGGTCGCGGATCACCGTGCCGGTGGTCAGGAAGATGTTGCCGGCCGCCGCGATGGTCGCCTGTGCCGAGTAGCGGACGGTGTGGTCGTGCCCGCCGTAGAACAGGGTGTCGACGGCCTGGTTGCCGTGCAGATCGACGATGGTCAGCACATCGCCGGCGGCGACGATGCCCGACCACGGGCCGCGTTCGCCGATGATCGCGTCGTCGATGATCTGTCCGGGCACCAGGGCCAGATCGGCGGCCGGGGTGGTGGTGTGGTCGCTGAGTGTGTTGGTCATGATTTCTCTTGTCGTGTGGGTGGTCTCGATACGCGCGGGCTCGCTACGCTCGCTCGCGCTACTCGACCAGCGGTGGGATCGTTACTCGGTCAGCGGTGGGGTCGCGGGTTCGACCAACGGTGGGATCGTTACTCGGTCAGCGGTGGGATCGCGACTCGGTCAGCGGTGGGATCGCGACTCGGTCAGCGGTGGGGTCGCGGGTTCGGTCAGCGGTGGGGTCGCGGGTTCGACCAGCGGTGGGGTCACAGGTCGACCAGCGGTGGGTCACGGGTCGATCAGAAGGCGATGGCGCCGTGGACGTCTTCACTGTTGGCGACGGCACGCCGGTACTCGGGATCGCGGTCGTCGACTCCGGCCAACAGATCGTCGAGGTCGTCGCCGGCCCGCCACGCGAGGACCTCGAGCGGACCGGTCGTGAAGACCGGTGCCGGGTCGAGGGGATGCGCGGTGTTGACGATGGCCACGATGCACGGCAGGTGCAGGATCAGGTCGACCGCTTTGTCGAGACCGGCCGACCCCTTGGACGTGAGCGTGCCGTCCTCTTCCACGACGACACCGTGGAAGAACGAGAGTGACGGCGCCACGTCGGCGACTCCCAGGCCGTTCTTCGCGGCGGCCAGGGTGAACAGCTCCCGTCCCGCCGGGCTGTCCGAATGAGCCGCTCCGGCACCGTATCTGGCGGTGTTCTGGGCCAGGGTGCTGGTGCCGCAGAGCGCGTCATGGTGACTGCTGTCGTCGGCGACGACCGTGGCCAGCACGCGACCCTGGTCACTGAGCAACGGGTGACCGATGGTCACGTAGGCCTGCCACGGCACCTTCACCGTGTCGGCGACGTTGAGCCGCTCCCACGGTGCGTCCGCGCGCCAGAGCAGCAGGTGGGCGCAGGCGTCGCCGGTGACGTCGCGCAGACGCAACCGGGTGCCGCGGGCCAGCACCTTGCTGGAGTAGCGACCCCCGGGAATCGTTTCAGCCCAGGTCAATTGAGTGGGGTCGACATCGGCGGGTGGATGCGGCCAGTCGGCGGCGGGCACCACCGGCATCGCATCGGTGATGGTGCCGGCCTGCGACCGGGCGTGTTCGCGGGCACCGGCGGTGTTCGCGGTGGTCGTGGAGGTGGCGGTGGCGGACATGCTGAGGAAACTCCTTGGGAGGGTGGATGTGCGTCGAGGGTGATCTCGATACGTCGCCTCGCGGCGGCGCTCGGTGGCTACTCGATCAGCGGTTCAGAGAACGGTGGGGTCGCCTACGCGCCGACGGTCACCGGCTTGGGGTGTTCCTTGCCCCGCGGGTAGCAGGCGATGCCGACGAGCACGGTCACGGCGATGCAGATCGGGCCTGCCCAGCGCAGGATCGGCATCTCACCGGCGGGATCGAAGACCTCGGCACGCGGCCACGACAGGTTGACCACCATGAGCGCGCCGTAGAGCACGGCCAGGATATTGACGACGATGCCGAGACGGCCCAGCGAGAACAGCTTCTTGCCCTCGGCGTCGACCGCGACGCCACCGGAGGGCCAGCCCTGGAACCGGCGATAAAGCATCGGGCCGGTGACCGCGAGGTAGGCGAGGTAGATCAGGATGATGCAGACGCTGGCGAGGGTGGCGAAGATCGCCGAGTTGCCGACGTTCACCACCAGGATCGCCACGCACAGCACGCCGATCAGCACGGCCGGCGCGATGGGTGTGCCGGTGCGCGAATTGACATGCGAGAGGGTCTTGGAGAACGGCAAGCGGCCGTCGCGGGCCATCGAGAACATCAGGCGCGAGCAGGCGGTCTGGATCGCCAGCGTGCAGATGAAGATCGCCACCGCGACATCGCACAGCAGCACCTTGCCCCAGAAGCTGCCCAGGACGGAGTCGAGGACGTAGGGCAGGCCACCGGTGGCGAGTTGCTCGTCGAGGGTCGGTGCGGCCATCAGCGCGCCGAGCAGCATGAGTCCGCCGCCGATGGCGGAGACGGTCAGCGCGAGTCGGATGGTGCGAGGGGCGACCCGTCGCGGGTTGCGGGTCTCCTCGGCGAGCTCGCCGGCCGATCCGAACCCGACCATGACGTATGCGGCCATCAGACCGGAGACGATGAATGCCCAGATGTACCCGGGCTGTTGGCCGGGGATGCCGGTGTCGAACACGACGTCGGGTCCACGCTGGGCGTGGGTGAACAGTGCGAGAACCACCGCGACCACACCCACGAGTTCGCAGGTGACGCCGATGTTGTTGATGCGGCTCATCCACGAGATGCCGACACAGTTGATGGCGGTGACGATCACCAGCAGGATCGAGCCGAGCAGCACGGCGTTGGCGGCACCGCTGGTGCTGGTCAACGTCGGATCGTCGCCGATGATCTGGAAACCGCTCCACACCGACGGCAGGACCACCTGCAGTGCGATGGCCGCGGCCGAGGCGGTGACGATCTGCGCGATCATCATGAACCAGCCACCGAACCAGCCGATCACCTCGCCGCCCATGCGGCGTGACCACTGATAGATGGCTCCCGAGATCGGGTAGCGCGCGGCGATCTCCGCGAAACAGAGGGCGACCAGGAACTGGCCGGCGTAGACGATCGGCCATGTCCAGAAGAATGCCGGACCGCCGAACCCGAAACCGAGGCCGAACAGCTGGAAGATCGTGGTGAGGATGGACACGAAGGAGAAGCCCGCGGCGAACGATGCGAACTTGCCGAGCGAGCGGTGTAGCTGCTGGTCGTACCCGAACTCGGACAGGTCGTCGGCGTCGCCCGAGGGCTTCGGCTCTTCTGCGGAGGGCTTGATGGCGGTGGAGGTCATGGTCGGTTCTCTCTGCTGAGGGTAACGGCTCCACGGTGAGCGGTTTATCTGTCAAGTGATAGATAACCGTGTGGGTATTTCTGTCGAGTGACAGAAATGTTTCGAGTACGGAAACGCGGGCAACAACTGTGTTACACCGCGCAGGTCAGCGGCCGAAGTGGCCATCCGAGGTGGGCTATGGTGAACCTGTTCAGCGACAAGTACTTCTACGAGGATCGGGGTTGTCATGGCGACTCGGCCGTCCGCATCCCGGGCCGCCTCGGCCGCCGGGAGCGGGGCGAGCGAGCCCAGGGCCGCCTCTCCGGGACGACCACGGCTCGTCAAACCGAGACGTCGCGGGGAGACCGCCCGGGACGAGATCCTCGACGCCTCCGCCGAACTCTTCACCCGCCACGGCTACACCGGCACATCGACGCGGATGATCGCGGACGCGGTGGGTGTGCGGCAGGCGTCGCTCTACCACTACTTCACGACCAAGGACGACATCCTGGCCGCCCTCCTGGCCACCACCGTCGACCCGTCCCTGGATCGGGCGCGCGAATTGCTCGCCGCCGACGGACCGCCGCTGCAACGCCTGCTCGACCTCGCCCGCTACGACGTCACCCAACTCGCCGCGGCCCGATGGAACCTCGGAGCGCTCTACCTGCTGCCGGAACTCGCGGACGACCGGTTCGCCGAGTTCCGCGCGGCGCGCCTGGAACTGTCCGGCGCATACGACGCCCTCGCAGCGGACGTACTGGGCGCCACGTCGGACACCCGACGGCTCCTTCCGTTCCGGCTCGTCGAGTCGGTGATCATGATGCGCTCCGACGAACAGCGCGGCGAACTCGGCGACCACACCGTCACCGGCCTCGTCGACACCATCGTGGGTGCGATCGAGATGTTGTTGGAGCACACGCCCACCCGGTGATCGGCCGCAGAGTCGTCTACGGCACGCGCCGTGCCGCAGGACACCCGTTGTGCGCCAATCGCGCAGCGGCGGTCGCCTGACCGGACCCGATCGGCTCCGCACCGACGGCCTCGGCGAGACCCCACGCGCCCATCCCGCTGCTGATCGTCTCGTGCTCGCCGATCACGTACGTCTCGTGCCAGATGCCCACCGAGTTCGTGTCGGCGAAGTTCCTGGTGAACCACCGCCAGGCCGGCAGGTGCGGGGCATCGGCGGCCGCGGCGAACCGTCGCAGATCGTCGGCCGAACTCCAGTACGAGACCACCATCGCCGACGACCCGAGATAGAGGCGGTGGCTCAGCATGCCCGCACCGCGGTTCGCGCGGAGGTGACCGAGGATGCGGGCCATCGCGGCGAACACGCCCACCCACGCCCGCACCCGCCAGGGTTTGGTCACCCGCATACCGATGAGGAAGAGCGTGGTGCCCTCCGGCGGTGCCACATTGGTCATGCGCCGAGCGTCGGGACGTGCCATGGCCGATCTCCGAATCGTTTCGTAACGTTGTTACGAAACAACGTTATGAAACAATGCCCGCTATGGCAAGACCCAGGGTGCACACCGACGACCTCCGTGATCGCCTGCTCGACGAAGCGGAGCGCATCGTCGGGGCCGATGGACTGGCCGCGTTGTCGGTGCGTGCCGTCGCGAAGGCCGCCGGCACGTCCACCAGCGCGGTCTACACGCTGTTCGGTAGCAAGGACGATCTGACCCGCGGGGTCCTCGTCCGCGCATTCGAATCATTCGCGGCCGCGCAGGAGTCGGCGACAGATGCCGACCTCGCCGGACTCGGGGTGCACTACGTCGGCTGGGCCCTGGAGCATCCGCGCCTGTACGAGATCATGTTCGGCGAAGCGCTGGCCGGCCTCGCGCCGACCGCGGAGACCGAGGCGGCCGCCGCGCGTGCCATCGCACCATTACGTCGGGGTGTCGCACAGGCGATGGAGGCCAACGTGTTCCGGGTCGCCGAGGTCGACACCGTGGTCGCCTCGCTCTGGTCGCAGGTGCACGGGATGGCGATGCTGCTGCTGTCGGGTCACTTTCCGGCGGCCGCCGATCCGGTGGCCGCGGCGATGGCGGTGATCGACGGCTGGCGGGCGTGATCGGGGTTCGCGCCGATCGGCGCTGGAGTCGGCGGGAATCCGACCGCCCGCGCCACGACGACCCCGGCGGCCGAACCACTCGCTAAGGTGATCAGCATGGCAGGCCGGAGTATGCGTTTCGACCCGATCGCGCAGGCGCGACAGAACTGGTCGGAGGCGGGCTGGGGCGATGTGGCCGACGGTATGGTCGCGGTCACCTCGGTCATGCGGGCACACCAGATCCTGCTTGCCCGGGTCGAGGGTGCGCTACGCCCGTACGATCTCACCTTCTCCCGCTTCGAACTGCTTCGCCTGCTGGCATTCTCACGCCAGGGGCACTGCCGATCACCAAGGCGAGCGACCGCCTGCAGGTGCACGTGACCAGTGTGACGCACGCTATCCGGCGCCTCGAGGAGGCAGATCTGGTGCGGCGTGTGCCGCACCCGACCGATGGACGGACCACCCTGGTGGAGATCACCGACCTCGGTCGATCCACGGTCGAGGATGCGACCGCGACACTCAACCAGGAGGTGTTCTCCCAGGTCGGCATGGACGACGACGAGATGGCCTCCATGGTGAAAGCGATTCAATCCCTTCGCCGTAACTCCGGCGACTTCTCGGATGGACAATCATGACCGTCGCCTATTGGATCGTCGCCGCCGTGCTCGCGGTGTTCTACCTCTACTCCGGCGGAATGAAGGTCCTGCGCACGTCGGAACAGCTGCAGCCGATGATGGCCTGGGCCGGAACCACGATCCCGATGCCGGGCGTGCGCGCCATCGGTGCCATCGAGGTCCTCGGCGCGATCGGCCTGATCCTGCCTCCAATCACCGGGATAGCGCCGGCACTGGCGCTCTGGGCCGCAATCGGTTTCGTCATCCTGCAGGTGCTGGCGGCCGGGTTCCACCTGTCGCGGGGCGAGACACGACAGATCGGACTCAACGTGGGGCTGGTCGCCGTCGCCGCGGTGACCGTATGGCTCGCGACGGTGTGGGTCTGACCGCCGAATAATCAGCCCTGCCAGTGCAACCCGATCAGTGCAACCCGATCAGTGCAGCGCGATCAGTGCAACGAGGTGATGATTGCGCTGAAATCGAGGCCCGCGTGCTGTTCGGCGAACGACTTGTAGAGCTGTGCCGCATGGGTGCCGAGCGGCGCGCGTGAACCGGTGCTGGCGACCGCATCCATCGCGAGTCCCAGATCCTTGTTCATCAGCGCGGTGGCGAAGCCGGGCGTGAACTCGTTGTTCGCCGGCGACGTCGGGACGGGTCCCGGGACCGGACAGTTGGTCTGCACGGCCCAGCAGTTGCCGGTCGCACCGGTGATCACGTCGTAGAGTGCCTGATCGGACAATCCGAGTTTCTCGGCGAGCACGAACGCCTCACCCACGGCGATCTGCTGGACGGCGAGAACCATGTTGTTGCACACCTTGGCCGCCTGCCCGGCACCCGCGGCACCACAATGGATCACCTTGCCCGCCATAGGATCCAATGTCGACCGTGCGGCGGCGAACGCGTCGTCGTCGCCACCGACCATGAACGCGAGCGTCCCGGCCGCGGCACCCTTGACCCCACCCGACACGGGCGCATCGAGTTGGGCGAACCCGTGCTCGCCGGCCTGCTGATGGATGGCGCGGGCATCGTCGACGGAGATGGTCGAGCTGTCGATGAAGAGCGCCCCGGTGCGCGAGGCCGGCAGGATCTCCGCATAGAGGTTCTTCACGATCGCACCGCTGGGCAGCATCGTGATCACCACTTCGGCGACCGCGACGGCCTCGACGGCGGTCGGGAAGGTCTCCACTCCGTTCTGCTGGGCGGCTTTCACCGCCTCGGGAACCGGGTCGAACCCGTGGACGGTATGACCCGCCTGCACCAGATTGGCGGCCATCGGGCCACCCATGTTGCCCAGTCCCAGAAAGGCGATCGTCGTCATTGTCGAATCTCCTGATGTCGTGAGTTCAGTTGTCCCAGAACAGCTCGTGTGATCACGCGGCGGTCAGCTCTCCCGGTAACGCGACGCGATCGACCGCCCGACCACCACGCGCATGATCTCGTTGGTGCCCTCCAGTATCCGATGCACCCGGAGATCGCGGACGATCTTCTCCAGACCGTACTCGCTCAGATAGCCGTAGCCGCCGTGTAATTGCAGCGCCTGGTCGGCCACCGTGAAACAGCTGTCGGTGACGAATCGTTTCGCCATCGCACACTGCTCCACCTTGTCCGGAGCGTCGGCGTCGAGCGCCGCGGCCGCTTGCCACAGCATCAGCCGCGACGCCTGCAACGACGTCGCCATGTCGGCGAGCGTGAAGCGGATCGTCGGCTCGTCGATCAGCGCACCGCCGAACGCCTTCCGCGACGCGACATACGAGGCCGCACGATCGAAGGCCGCCTGCGCCCCGCCGAGCGACGATGCGGCGATGTTGAGCCGACCGCCGTTCAGACCGTTCATCGCGATGCCGAAACCGATGCCCTCCTGTGCGCCCAGCAGGTTCGCCGCCGGCACCCGGACCTCGTCGAGGATGACTTGCGCGGTGGGTTGCGCATGCCAGCCCATCTTGCGTTCCTGTGCGCCGAAACTCAGCCCCGGACGGTCCCTCTCCACCAGAAAGGTGGAGATGCCGCGCGCTCCGGTGTCGCCCGTACGTGCCATCAGCACGTACAGATCACTGGAGCCCGCACCGGAGATGAACTGCTTCACCCCGGTCAGCACGTAGTCGTCGCCCGAACGGACCGCCTTGGTGGACAGCGCCGCCGCATCAGAGCCCGCACCGGGCTCGGTGAGGCAGTAGCTGGCCACCGTCTCCATCGACGCCAGTCGGGGCACCCACTCGGCACGCTGTTCGTCGGTGCCGTAGTGATCCACCATCCAGGTACACATGTTGTGGATGGAGAGGAAGGCGGCCACCGCGGGGTCGGCATAGGCGAGTTGTTCGAAGATGCGCACGCCGTCGAGTCGGCGCAGGCCGCTCCCGCCGACATCCTCCGAGCAGTAGATCGCACCCATGCCGAGTTCGGCCGCCTCGCGCAGTTCCTCTACCGGAAAATGTTTGCTCTCATCCCATTCCAGCGCGAAGGGTGCCAACTTCTTGGCCGCGAACCGGCCGCGGTCTCGACGATGACGCGCTCGTCCGCGTCGAGACCGCTGTCGGTGATGATGGTCATCGGGGGTGTTCTCTCTCTGCTCGCCGGTCCCGGGTTCAGTTCATCGTCGGGATGACGAACTCGGCGCCGTCCTTGATCCCCGACGGCCAGCGCGACGTGATGGTCTTGGTCTTGGTGTAGAACTGGATCGACGCGGGCCCATGCTGATTGAGGTCGCCGAACCCGGAACGCTTCCAACCACCAAACGTGTAGTAGGCCACCGGAACCGGGATCGGGACATTCACGCCGACCATGCCGACGTTGACCCGGGAGGTGAAGTCGCGGGCGGCGTCGCCGTCCTGGGTGAAGATCGCGACACCGTTGCCGTACTGGTGATCCGAGGCCAGCGCGAGCGCCTCCTCGTAGTCGGCGGCCCGCACGATCTGCAGCACCGGGCCGAAGATCTCGTCGGTGTAGGACGTCATGCCCTTGGTCACGTGATCGAACAGCGTCGGTCCGATGAAGAACCCGCCGGAGATGTCCTCGTCGCCATAGGACTGCTCGTCACTGGTGCGCTCACGGCCGTCGATGACCAGTTCCGCACCCTCTTCGACGCCCTTGGCGATGTAACCCTTCACGCGCTCGAGCGCCGCCGCGGTCACCAGCGGCCCGTAGTCCGCCTTCGGGTCGAGGCTGTGACCGACGCGCAGCGCGTTGACCTTGTCGACGAGCTTGGCGCGCAGGCGTTCTGCGGTCTGCTCCCCCACCGGGACGGCGACACTGATCGCCATGCAGCGCTCACCGGCGCTACCGTAGCCCGCGCCGATGAGCGCGTCAGCGGCCTGATCCAGGTTCGCGTCGGGCATGATGATCATGTGGTTCTTGGCGCCGCCGAAGCACTGTGAACGCTTCCCGTTGGCCGCCGCGGTCGAGTAGATGTACTGCGCGATGTCGGAGCTGCCGACGAAGCCGAGCGCCTTCACCTCGGGGTGGTTCAGCAGCGCGTCGACCGACTCCTTGTCCCCGTGCACCACCTGGAAGACGCCGTCGGGCAGACCGGCCTGGCTGAACAGCTCGGCCAGCCGGACCGGCACCGAGGGATCGCGCTCGCTGGGCTTGAGGATGAACGCGTTGCCGCACGCGAGCGCCGGGCCCGCCTTCCAGAGAGGGATCATCGCGGGGAAGTTGAACGGGGTGATGCCCGCGACGACGCCGAGCGGCTGACGGACGGAGTGCACGTCGATGCCGCCGCCGGCGCCCTCGGTGAACTCGCCCTTGAGCAGGTGGGGAATCCCGATCGCGAACTCGATGACCTCGATGCCGCGCTGGATGTCGCCCTTCGCGTCGGCGTGGGTCTTGCCGTGTTCGAGCGACAGCAGGGTGGCGAGCTCATCGGAGTTCTGGTTGACGAGGTCCACGAAGCGCATCAGCACGCGAGCGCGACGCTGCGGATTCCATGCCGCCCACTCACGCTGCGCCTCGACGGCGGTGGCGACCGCGGCGTCGACCTCGGCGGTCGAGGCCAGCGGCACCGTGGCGGCGACGGCACCGGTGCTCGGATTGAAGACGTCGGCGAAGCGGCCCTCGGTGGGGGTCACCGCAGCACCGTTCAGGAAATGCGGGATGGAACGGACGGCGTCGGTAGTGGACACGGGGAGATCACCTTGATTCACAGTTGGGGACGGGCCGGTCGTGTGGCTTCCGTTACCCATATACTAGGACATGCAAGTATTTTTGCAACCCCCTCCCACCAGCGAGGTGGCCACCACCGCAGAAGTTAGGGTAGCCTTGCTCGCGCTGTCCGGTCACGCACCCGATGCGCGACGTCGAAAGGGGTTCTGTCATGTCGGTCGTCATCCTGTACGGCACGGAAACCGGCAACTGTGAGCTGGTCGCCGATGCCATCTCCGATGTCCTGGCGGTGGATCACGATCCGTCGATCTATGACATGGGCGAGTTCGCCGTCGAGGATCTCGATCCCGCCGACTTCCTGGTGGTGGTGTGCTCGACCTACGGCGAGGGCGAGCTGCCGACCGGCGCCGAACCGTTCGCCGAGGAACTCGACGAGGTCGCCCCCGACCTCACCCGATTGCGATTCGCAGTCTTCGGACTCGGCGACACCGTGTACGGCGAGACCTTCAACCGTGGCGGCGAGATCATCGCCGAGAAGCTGACCGGGCGCGGAGCCGTGCAGGTGGGCGAGCACGCCCGGCACGACAACTCGTCGCCGGTCAAACCGGCCACGCAGGCCACCGAATGGGCCGAGGGGATCGCCGGCGTCATCGTGCCGGTCAACGCACGCTGATCGCCGTCAGGGCGCAGTGACGTCGCTGGTCGCGACCGACTGCCGTGTGTGACAACTGATCGCCTCCGCGCGCACCGCAGCCAGTTTGGCGAGTTCGAGAACCGCCCGCACCATCACCGCCAGCACCACACCGAGGAACAGGGCCGTGGGCACGGAGACACTGAGGTTCTCGCCGAGCAGCGCAACGCCGAGTCCCATCGACACGGCCAGCTCCACCACGGTCAGCGCCGGGAACGAGGTCTGCAGCTCGCCGGCACCGAAGGCGCGCTGCTGCGCGATGATCCCGCTACCCGCGACGATGACGAACAGATAGATCTCGGGCTGCGTGAACGTCCGCCCGAAATCGTTGATCACCTGGTACGCGACGGACTTCACCAGCAGTGCCGACATCCCGAACAACGCGCCCGCGGTGACGCCGTAGAGCAGCGCCTTGTAGTGCTGATTCGAGCGTTCGGCCGCGATCACACAGCAGACGAGCACGAAGATCACGACGCCGATCGTCGCGACCATCAGCAGATTCTCCGGTCGACGCTGCGACGGCTCGGGTCGTGAGATGGCCAGGAAGAGGGTCACGCAGACCACGAGCACTGCGCCCCACGCCCACTCGATGCGGAGTGGCCGACGACGATCGGCCCACGCCTCCATCGGCAACGCGAACAGGATCGCCAGGACCACCAGCGGCTGCACCAGCAGGATCGACCCGAGGCCGAGCGCGGCGACCTGGGACGCAAAGCCGCACAGCGCGATGATCGCGCCGATCCACCACCCCCGGGCTATCGCGCCGCTGGCATGGGATGCGCGCTGACGCATCACCGTGCCGCCGGCGATCAGAAGCGCCGCCAGCACCGACAGCAGCGCGGGAACCCAGGAGTGCACACATTCCAGGCTATCGGTTGCCGGGCGCACGACAACCTGGCCGCGCGGACAGACCCTCGGCCCGGAAAGCCGCGAATCCGACATCGGCGCCGGGATCCACCGTGCTCACGGTGTGGATCCACCATCTTGTCCGATCGGCGTCGTAGGTTGGGTACATGCGGTTCCAGTCCGAACTCGAACGTCTCGCAACCCTCGATGCCGACACGATCGTCCACGTGTGTTCGTCGCCGGCGGCCCTGACCGAACTCATCGACGACGCCGTCGACGAGTGCATCGAGTACGACGAACTCGCCGACGACCATCTCGCATCCGAGGCCCGCGACGACGCGGCGTTCTGCCGGCAGGAGGCCGCGGCCTGGCGTGCGACGGCCTCGCTACTGCGCCTGATGGCGGCCGACACCCGCGACGAACGCCGTCAGGCGGGAGCCGCGTGACCCGCACCCTGGTCCTGATGCGGCACGGGAAGTCGGGCTATCCGCCCGGCGTCGGCGATCACGGTCGGCCACTGGCCGATCGGGGCCGTCGGGAGGCAGCCCTGGCCGGGCGATGGATGGCCGATGAGGGTCTGCGCATCGACGCCGTGGTGTGCTCGACCGCCACCAGGACGCGCGAGACCCTGGAACGCACCGGCATCGATGCGCCCGCGGTCTACGTCGACGACATCTACGGTGGCGCTCCCCACGAGATCCTCGAGGCACTGCGCGTACACGCGCCCGCCGACGCGGGCACGGTGATGGTGGTCGGTCACTCGCCGGGAATGCCGACCACGGCATTGACCCTCGACTCCGACGGCCACATCGAACGCTTCCCCACCTCCGCCTATGCGGTGGTGACCGTCGGCGTCCCGTGGGATCGGCTCGGGCTCGACGTCGATCCGGACGCCCGGTTGGTCGGGACCCGAATTCCGCGGGAGTGACTCCGCGCGCTCTCCGGATCACAAGGGCGGAGCCGGTCGGATCGCCGACTCAACCGCCGGTGTAGGGCGGCACCGCGACGCACGGCACCGGCGGCGCGTGTGCGGGGTCGAGTGCGCCGAGCACCAGCGCCGCGCTCCGTCGGTTGGACGTGATCGATGCGTGATCGGACCGGTCCGCCGGGCAGCCGTCCTGCACAACGATGTTGCGTACGTCGGTACCGGGCGGGCCGTCCAGGATGCCGCTCGAGTACGGGGTGACGATCTCGTCGTGGCGGGTGACGATGTTGGTGTAGGCCACGCCGGGCAGGTATGGCGTCGGTTGGCGCACCGCTTCGTTGAACGACAGATCGCGCGGGGCGGGCACGCACTCAGGACACGGCGGTCGGGGCGATTCGGGGATGCCGAGCGCATGACGGAACATCGCGATCGACTCGCCCCGGTCGTCGTCGGAGTCGGGTCCCTGCCGCCAGTACGGGGCGAGTGAGACGTAGTGCTCCACCTTGCCGCGCCCGCCGAGGTACTTCATCCAGTACGTGGGGATCTCGGTGCCGAGCGAGTGACCGACGATGTCCACCCTGGCCGCGCCGGTGGCCGCCATGACCCGGTCGACAAAGGTCTTGATCTGCCACGCACTGTCGACCTTCGGTCCGAGACCGCCGAGCGCGGACGCCGGCCACACCGTCGTCAACGCCCCGTACGTCGGCGCGTACACGCAGTAGCCGGCGTTGGCGAGGACCGGCGCAAGCGTCGCCCAGTTCGTCTGGCGGCCACCACCACTGCCGTGGACCAGGATCACCGGTCGTGGATGCTGCCGGGTCGGGCGGCACGCGAAGTCGTTGGTGCCGGGCAGCGAACCGCCGGGATGTGCGAGCTCGGCGCGGATGCCCTCGGTGAAGTCGTAGACGACCGGTAGCGGTCGGGTCGGTGAGGCCAGGGCCGGTGCGCCGAGGGCGAGAACCGCCGCAGCGGCCAGCAGCGCGACGAGGGCCCGCCGGACTGCGCGCATCATTCGTCCTCCGGTGTCACCAGGTCGCAGCGCACCCCGAGCAGCCGTACGGGACGGTCGATCTCGAAGTTGCCGAGGAGTTCGCCGATGACGGGAGCGATGTCGTCATAGCGCGTCGTCGGGGCCGGCAGCTTCCGGGACTTGGTCCGCGTGTAGAAGGTGGTGGTGCGGACGGTGACCGCGACGCGGAACACCTCCCGCTCCTCGGCGAGTACCTGGTTCACCAGCTCCTCGGTGAGTTCGAATGCCGCCGAGCGCATCTCGTCACGATCGGTCATGTCGGTCGGATAGGTCCGCGATTTGGAATGCGAGCGGGCGAGCCACGGCTCGGGGGTGATCGTCGAATCCCCACCCCCGCGGCACAACACATACAGCCAGTTGCCCTGATGCGGACCGAAGACCTCGATCAGATCGTCGCGGGGCGTCGCGATCAACTGATGAACGGTGTCGACACCATGAGCGGCGAGTTTCGCCGCGGTCCTCGGCCCGACGCTCCACAGGTCGCGACAGGGACGATCTCCCATGAGCGGCAACCAGTTCTGCTCGTCGAGTTCGAAGACCTTCTCGATCCGGAACGGAGCCAGGGCCGCCGATTCCGGGTCGGGTTTCTTCGCGAAGCCGGTCGCCATCTTTGCCCGCTGCTTGTTGTCGGAGATGCCGATCGAGCAATGCAGGCCGGTTCGGGAGAACACCTTCGCGCGGATCCGCTCCGCGAATCGGCCGATTGTCGTGCGGTCGAAGGCTTCCGCCGGCTCGACGACGTCGTCGCCGGAACCGTCAAGAGGTTCCACCCCGATGTAGGCCTCATCCCAGCCCCACACCTCGACGGGGTGTCCGAAGCTGCGAAGCGCGTTCATCACGTCCGCCGATGCCACGTCGTACGCCGGGACGTCGAGCGGGAGATACACCGCGTCGGGCATCTTCCGATAGGCGGCCCGCAACGGCATCCCCGCGCGCACGCCGACGTCTCTCGCCTCGTACGAGGCACACGTGACCACCTTGCGCGCCTCGGTCGGGTCGCCGTTTCCACCGACGATCACCGGCACCCCGACGAGCTCCGGGCTGCGCAGCCGCTCGACCGACACCTGGAACTGATCCAGGTCGACGTGAATCAGCCACCGGTACCGAAGTGGTGTGTCTGCCACGCAGCTCAGCGTACTGCGTCGAGCGATCCGACAGAGTTGATCGACGCTGGCAGGGCACCCGGACCCCCGGGTCGGATCGGCCGTGCCGGCTGCGCCGACGACCGATCCGACCCGACCCCGCAGCGACGCCCTCCCCTGCGTCGACGTGGCCTGGTGACATGCGTCGAAGAGGCGCGATCCGGTGCGTTCTGCGCATCGCACAACCCCTCTGACGTGCCGAAACCTGCCGCACCGGCGGGTTACGCTGGAGTAGCTTACCGGTGCGTAAGCTACCGTAGAGTACGATTCTGGCGTTGTCCAGTGGTCTAGGTCATGATTGTTCGCTGATGTGATCCATCGCACGAACTCGCTGGTACGGCGGCCGCCGGCCCGACCCGATCCCTAATGTCGCGGCGCGATCCGAAGAGCCCGATCGTTCAGCCCGATCGTCCGGCACGCCTCGTGCAAGGCGTGCGGGTTGTAGGCGAGCAACGATGAGGACGGCGTCGCTCCGTCGCGCGTGCCACCGCCGAACGGGACCGACCATCGGATCGCGTCGGGGTCGGCGAAATAGGCGCTCGCCTTGCTGACGTAGATCGGCAGGAGCTGGGCGGCGCTGGGATCGAGACCGGGCATCGCATCGACGAGGACGCGGCGCAGCAGCGCCCGATCATCATGGAGCGGACGGGGTCGCAGATGCAGTGCACGCGAAGCCGTCCGGCAATCGGTCGGGTCGGTCAGCGCGTGGACCGCGACGAAGGCGAACGCGACCCGTACGACGTCCAGCCCACCGGCGTCGCCCTCCCATCGGGGTTGGCCCGCGATGAAGCGGAGTGCACGCACCGGCAGCGCCGCCGGCACGTGGTCGAGATCTTCAGGGCCACAGTCATTCTCAGCGAATGCCTCGGCGGCCATCTGCTTGAGGATACCGACCCGTTGTGCGTGTTTGCGCAACATGCCGGACAGCGAGATGGAGGCGTCGAAGCTCAGCGAGAACTCCTGAGGCGAGTCGAGCAACGCGTCGAGTCCGGGGATGACGATGAGTTCTTCGACCTCGATGGCCTCGAGCAACGCCATGGGTCGCCTCAGTGCGTCGCCGCTCCGGGTGCGCATACGGAAGGTGAGTGTGTCGGTCATGAGTTCCCCCTCGAGTGGCTGCGTGAGATCTGGCGCCATGACCTACGCCCCCGACACGTGACGCATGACGTTCCAGCCCGCCGGCTTCCCTACCGGCCGGGATCGCAAAGTCGTACTTCTGAAACCCCTTGTCGGAGATGACACTTCGATCCGGTATCCCGTACAGGACGGTACCGACCGAGGTGCAACCGACCCCCCAGCGCCGTCTTACCGACCGGTAACTTTCGGGCGCGTAACGCTACCGTAGGGTACGCGCCGCATCCTGTCCAGACGTGAATCACGGGAATTGCCGCGGCATGTGGTGATCGATCGTTCGGTCGAACGCCGTTGTGTCAGTAAATCTCCGGCCGCCGATCGTTAAGATACGGATAGCGCTCCCGCGTCTCATCGAGCGTGCGGCGGTCGATGTCCACGACGATCAGTTCCGGCCCGCGACCGGCCGCGGCGACGACCAGCCCGGTCGGTGCGGCCATCTCGCTGCGGCCGCCATACACCAAGTCGCCCTCGGCACCACAGTAATTCGCGTAAGCCACATAGACCTGGCTCTCCAGGGCGCGCGCGGGCACTAGCACATCCTGCACGACGTCGTACTCGATCATGTTCGCCGTCGGCACGCACACGAGATCGGCGCCGCGCAGCGCGAGGCCCCGGACGAGTTCGGGGAACTCCACCTCGTAGCACGTCAGCAGACCGAGCCGCCAGCCCGCACAGTCGATGACAGGTGGTGCCGTCTGGCCCGCCGCGACCATCCGCCGGTCCAGTTCACCGAACAGATGGGTCTTGTGATGGGTGGCCAGCGACGTCCCGTCCCGCCCGACGAGGCGGATGGCGTTGTACACCAGCCCGTCGGGCGTCGACTCCGCGCACCCGTACAGCACCGCGACATCGTGCCGGCGCGCCATCCGGGCCACCCTGACGCCGACCGGTCCGCCCACCGGATCGGCGAGGCGGCGCGCGTCTTCGGCGCCGATGTCATAGCCGGTGATCATCATCTCCGGCGTCACCAGCAGATCCGCCGACTGCCGGGCGGCGGCGGCGATCGCCGACTCGAGCCGCGCGAGGTTGTCCTCGACACGACCGGGCGCGGATTCGCACTGCCAGAGTGCCACCCGGAGTTGCCCACCGTCCGAAGACAATTCGTTCACGGCCCGATGTCGATGGGGCCGAGTTCGGCGTATCGATCGCCAGGGCCGGGGTTATCGGGGTGGGAGGTGCCGCCGAAGTGGTCGATCACGCCCCACACCGCATTGAGGGCGGTCTGGACCGCCCCCTCGACCCAGGCCGGCATGAACGAGACGTCGTCGCCGGCGATGAAGATGCCGCGTTCGTCGTCGGGCAGCTTGTGCTGGTCGTGGAAGTGCCCGTACATGCGGGTGTTGTAACGATAATGGCCGGGCAACGCACCCTTGAACGCGCCGAGGAAATGCGGTTCGGCCTCCCAGGAGACCGTCAGAGGCCGGCCGACGATGTGCTCAGCGATGTCGACGTCGGGATAGATCTTGCGTAATGCGTCCAGCGCCAACGAGACTCGACGCTCCACCGAGTGCGGCAACACCTTGAGCGCATCGCTCATCCAGGTGTAGCTGAGGCAGATGACCCCCGGGCGATCTGGACCGTTGTCGAAAAGGTATGTGCCCCTTGTCAACCGATCGGTCAGCGTCATGCTGAGCACGTCACGACCCGTGACCGGGTCCCGGTCGGTCCAGAACGGCCGGTCGACCATGACGAAGGTCTTCGACGACTGCATGTAGCGGGTCCGGTCCAGCGCCATCCACAGGTCCTGGCTGAACAGAGCCTCGTCGCACTCGATCTCGGTGGAAAGCAGCCACGCCTGACAGGTCGCCACGACGGCCGGGAACTCGCGCGAGTCACCCCACCGGTCGACGACTTCGATACGGTTGGGTCCCAGCCGACGAAGTGCGGCCACGCCGGCGCGGGGCACGCCGCTGTGCAGTGACGACAGGCTCGTGCCGACCGGCCAGTACCGGATGTTCGCCGGGCTGTCGGACCAGAGTTTGCGCGGTACCTGCTCGGCGCCACCGACGATGAGGTGCTGCTCGGTGTCGCAATTGGTCACCACCACTCGAAGGATCTCCAGCATCGAGTTCGCGAAGTCGGAATCCCAACCGCCGGTGCCGAATCCGACCTGACCGAACAGTTCGCGATGACGGAACGACAGCGATCCGAACTCGTCCGAGGTGGCGAGGAAGTCGTAGAAGCTGCGGTCATCCCAGTCCACGACCAGCCGATTCCACAGGGCCTTGAGGTGCGCGATGTCGCGGTCGCGGATGGCGTCCTGGAGGGCGGAGAACCCGGCGACCCGCTCGAGCGCACTGTCCCAGGCGGTCTCGATCTCGGTGTAGATCGGCGGCAGGTCCTCGAGCGTGCGTGCGTAGAGCGTCTCGCCGCCCAGGTCGATGACGGTACTGCCGGCCGCCTCGGTGAGCGGGTTGGGAAACGGACGGCTGCGCAGGCCGAAGGTGTCGACGTAATGGAAGAACGTCGACGACGAGGCCGGGAACCGCATGCCACCGAGCTCGGCGACCTCGGGCTCACCCGGTACGAAATGTTCCGATCGGAGTCGGCCCCCGATCCGCTCCGGCTCGTACACGACCGGACGCAGACCGACCTTCATCAACTCGTAGGCGGCGACCATCCCGGCCATTCCCGCGCCGATCACGGCGACCTCCGAGCCCAGCGCATCGGTCGGCACCGAACCGATCCCGGCCGGATGGGTGATCCAGTCGTCGTAGGCGAACGGGAAGTCGGGACCGAAGATGGTCACCGGCCGGTCGGGCTGCATCGCCTCAGCGTATTGCCGAACGACGAACGCCGCCCGGTTCTCCGACGGCGCGGCGAATCCGAACACGATCGACATTGCGGACCGAAATTGTCCGCATTGGGGAGCACACTGGGTGCTGTCGAGATTCGTACGGCATCACATCACCGCATCACATCACAGAGAGGCAGCATCATGGACTGGACACTCGAGGTCGCGTTTCTCCCCGTCAGCGACGTCGATCGGGCCAAGGAGTTCTACACGAGGATCGGGTTCAACCCTGATCACGATCAGTCGCCGACCGACGACATCCGGTTCGTGCAGATGACTCCCCCGGGATCGAACTGCTCGATCGCGTTCGGCAAGGGCATCGTCGACGGAGGCCCGCCGAATCCCGGCACCCTGATGCTGTGTGTCTCCGACATCAACGTCGCGCGAAAGCAACTCATCGATGTCGGCGTCGAGGCCAGCGAGGTCGACGAGCAGGCGTGGGGACACTTCGTCTACTTCGACGACCCGGACGGGAACCACTGGAACGTGCAGTATCTGCCGTATCGGTATCAGGGCTGAGGGTGGAGGCACCCGTCGTCTGAGACGGGGAGGTTCGCCATACTGTCCCCGTGCGAGATGAGGGTTCAGGTGTGGACGTCGGAGCGTATGAGTTCGGCGTCCCCGTGTGGGTGACGGCCGGAGCGTTGCTGGTCGTCCTGCTGGTCGCGCTGGTCTTCGGTGCGGTGTCGCGGTGGCTGCTCCGCAGGTACGCCCGGCTCGACATCACCACGTGCATCGTGCTGTCGATCCTGGGGTCCGCGATCGGACTGTTCATCGCGGGCGCCATCGATCGGGACCTGCGACTGTGGAGTGTGCTGACGGTGGCCGTGACGCTGATCAGCTCGATCGTCACCATCGCCGTCTACGGCGCGGTGGCAGCACACTTCCAGCGCCAACAGCACGTCGGCCTCACCGACCTGCTGGCCGCGGGCGAGTCCGATCGGGTCGAGTTCAAGTCGACCGCACGCGTGAACATGCGTACGGGAGACAAGGATCCGCGCATGGAGCACGTGATCGTGAAGACGATCTCGGCGTTCCTCAACGCGAGCGGCGGGACATTGCTCGTCGGTGTGGACGACGACGGGACGCCGCTGGGCCTCGACCGTGACTACGCAACCCTCAAGGTTCCGGATGCCGACCGATTCGAACTCTGGTTGCGGGACCTGCTGACGACGACGCTGGGCCAGAACGCAGCGGCCGCCGTGGGCGTCACCATCGAGGACGCCACCGCCGACGGAGGTCGCACGTTACCCGTCTGTCGCATCAACTGCGCGCCGTCGCCGCGTCCGGTCTACCTTCGGCCGGGCAAGAGCGCCTCTCCGGAGTTCTGGGTCCGCACCGGCAACTCCACCCGGCAGCTGACCGTCGATCAGGCGGCGGATTACGTCATGAACCGCTGGCCGCTCGGCGCGGGCGCTGCCGCGGCGGCACAGTTCCGGGCAGTGGTCCGAGTCGCCGTCGAGCGGTGACGGGGCCGTCGATTCGGCCCGAGGCGACGGACCAGGCGGTCCGGCCTCGGGCCGATTCGACTCAGTGGGGCTCTTCGGCCGAGTGCGAGTCGGTGAGCGTCAACGCACCCCACCCGGCGATCAGCCCGACGACCACCGCGAGTGCGGCATACGTGATCCGCTCCCCGTGGAAGAACGACGTGACCAGGTCGCTGCTCCACACACCGGCCGGCAGGCTGACGGTCACCAGCGCGGCGATGAGGGTCCCGACCACGGCCGTGCCGACACTGGTACCCACTTCCTGTGCGGTGTCGTTGAGCGCCGCGCCGATCGAGGTCCGGTTCTCGGGCATCGCAGCGACGAGAGCGACCGCGCAGATCGTCATGACCGTCCGCAGGCCGATGGTCAGGGTGACCATGAACACCGCGATCGCCAGGTAACCGTGGTCGACGCCCCAGGCGAGGCCGGCCAACGAGCCGGCGAGCAACACGGCACCGACGAGGCACGCGATCCGGTGACCGAACTTCTTCGCCAGGCCTTCCGAGATCGGCGTCGCCGCGATCATCGTGATGATCATCGGCAGGTTGGCGAGTCCGGCCTTCACCGGACTCCACCCGTAGGCGTACTGGAAATGCAGGATCAGCCCGAACATCACCCCGGCCATCGCGATCGAGGTCCCGACCTGGGCGATGGCGGCGCCACGCACCGTGCCGGAGGTGAAGATCGTCAGATCCAGCATCGGCTGCGAGGTCCGACGCTCGTGCCAGACGAAGACGACCAGCGCGAGGACGGCGCCCAGGGCACATCCCACGGTGAGGATCGACGCCCAGCCGTGTTCGACACCGCTGGTCAGCGTGTAGCAGGCCAACCCGATCGTTGCGATACTCAGAACCGCGCCGGGTAGGTCGAGCCGATCACCCGTCAGATCCTCGGGGCGGTCGGCGGCAACGCCCATCCGCACCCCGATCCATGCGATGAGCGCGATCGGCGCGTTGACGACCAGCAGCCACTCCCAACTCACATGTGCGAGAGCGGTTCCGCCGAGCAGCGGACCCAGGATGAATCCGCTCATGCCGACGACGATCATCAGTGTCATCGCGCGCATGCGCAGTTCCTCCGCCTCGAACAGGCGGAACACCAGGGAGTTCGTGATCGGTGCCATCGCCGCGGCGGCGACACCGAGAGCGGCACGCAGGGCAATCAGCTCGCCAGGCGAGTGAACCCAGATCACCAGCAGGCTGATCAGCCCGAAGGCGGCGAGGCCGACGAGTAGTACCCGCCGTCGGCCGAGACGGTCGGCGGCCGATCCCGCCGTGAGCAACAGCCCGCCGAAGGTGAGCGAGTAGGCCCCGGTCACCCATTGCAGGGCAGTCGTGCCGCTGCCGAGATCGCGACCGATCGTCGGCAGGGCGATGGTGAGCAGTGTGTTGTCGACCATCTCCACGAAGAAGGCCAAGCACAGGGCAGCGAGAGGAATCCATGCGGCGCGCAGGGACGTATAGGTCCGGCCGGGAAGCGATTCAGTCATCGAGGTCATCGCTGCACCTCCTTTCATCGAACGTTGTTCGAGTTTCGAACATGGTTCGAGAATAGAACGCCGTTCGATCCGGCGCAAGGCCTGATGTGCCGATGTGATGGGATAGACGGCATGGCACCTGAACGACGCGGCACTCGGCGGCGCGTCTCCCATTCACTCGAGGCCGTCGTGGACGCAGCGGTCGAGCTGCTCGACGAGGCGGGCGAGCCGGCCCTGACGTTCCGGGCCCTGGCGGCCCGGCTCGGCGGTGGCGTCGGGAGTATCTACTGGTACGTGTCGAACAAGGACGAACTCCTCAACCTCGCGACCGACCACGTCATCGCCGCGGTACTGGAGGACACCGCCGACCTCGCCGCCGAGACCGACGCCGACCCACTCGACAACGTCCGCACCCTCGCGCTGTCACTGTTCACCACCGTCGCCGAACGACCTTGGCTCGCCGCCTACTTCATGCGGAACACGACCATCCAGGCCAACGGACTCGTCTTCTACGAGCGGCTCGGGGAACAGATGATGCGGTTGCAACTGTCCCCCCGCAAGACCTTTCACGCGGTGTCGGCGGTCCTCGGATACGTCATCGGGGTCGCCGCAGACCTCGGACAGGAACCACCGAAGGAGGTCGTCGACGGCGAGGTCGCCGCAGCCGACTACCTGCACGGGATCGCGGACCAGTGGCGTGCGCTCGACCGGGACGAGTACCCGTTCATGCATTACATCGTCGACGAGTTCGACGGCCACGAGGACATCGACCAGTTCCGCGCCGGACTCGAGCTGCTGCTGGACGGGATCCGGATCGAGGCGGAAGCCGCACCGTAGTTTCCGGCCGGCATGGGTTCCGGCCGGCATGGGTTCTGGCCGCGCCTCCAGTGTCTGGCCGCGGATACCGCCCCAGGCCGGAAGCTGAAACAGCGGCCAGAAACTGCAACGGCCCCCGCACTCGTGAGAGTGCGGGGGCCGTTCGCGTGCGGCTTACGTGATCTCGATACGTCCCCGGCTAGCGCCTCGGACTACTCCTCGGATCGAGTAGCCGCGAACGGAGTGAGTGGCGTATCGAGATCGATCAGCAGTGAGCGGTCAGCGGTAATCGTTGGAGAACCCGTAGTCGTCCAGCGGCACCGCAGCGCCGGCAGGGGCACCGAAGGTGCCGTCCGGGCTGTAGTAGGTGTCGTCGTAGGACGGCACCGCGTAGGCCGCGGCACGCGCTTCCTCGGTCGGCTGAACCTGGATGTTGCGGTACTTGTTGATACCGGTACCGGCCGGGATCAACTTACCGATGATCACGTTCTCCTTGAGACCGATCAGCTTGTCGCTGCGGCTGTTGATGGCCGCATCGGTGAGCACGCGAGTGGTCTCCTGGAACGACGCCGCCGACAGCCACGACTCGGTGGCCAGCGATGCCTTGGTGATACCCATGAGCACGGGACGTCCGGCGGCGGGCTCGCCACCTTCGGTCACCACACGACGGTTCGCGTTCTCGAAGTCCGCGCGCTCGGTGAGCGAACCGGGCAGGAACTCGGTCGAACCCGAATCGATGATCGTCACGCGACGCAGCATCTGACGCACGATGGTCTCGATGTGCTTGTCGTGGATCGACACACCCTGGCTGCGGTAGACCTCCTGGACCTCGTTGACCAGGTGCACCTGCACCTGACGGGGTCCCATCACGCGCAGCACCTCGTGCGGGTTGGCCGAGCCCTCCATGAGCTGCTGGCCCACCTCCACGTGGTCGCCGTCGGCGAGCAGACGCTCGCTGCCGTCGTCGTGCTTGAACACGCGCAGACGCTGACGCTTGGAGATCTTGTCGTAGACGACCTCTTCCGATCCGTCATCGGGGATGACCGTGATCTTGTAGAAGCGGTCGTCGTCCTCGAGACGGATGCGGCCGGAGACCTCGGCGATGGGCGCGACACCCTTGGGCACGCGCGCCTCGAAGAGTTCCTGGACTCGCGGCAGACCACCGGTGATGTCGTCACCGACGCCACCCTGGTGGAACGTACGCATCGTCAGCTGGGTACCGGGCTCACCGATCGACTGGGCCGCGATGATACCGACGGCCTCGCCGATGTCGACGAGCTTGCCGGTCGCCATCGAACGGCCGTAGCACATCGCACACACACCGGTGCCCGTGCCACAGGTCAGCACCGACCGCACCTTGACGTGCGTGATGCCGGCGCCGAGCAGAGCCTCGATCGCGGGATCGCCGAGATCGTGTCCGCGCTCGACGATCACCGCACCGTTCTCGTCGACCGCATCCTGGGCCAGGGTCCGGGCGTAGGTGGAGGTCTCCACGTGCGCATCGCGGATCAGCGAGCCGTCGGCCTGCTTCTCGGCGATGGTCGTGAGGATGCCCCGCTCGGTACCGCAATCGGTCTCGCGGACGATGACGTCCTGCGACACGTCCACCAGACGACGGGTCAGGTAACCCGAGTCGGCGGTACGCAGCGCGGTGTCGGCCAGACCCTTACGGGCACCGTGGGTGTTGATGAAGTACTCCGCAACGGTCAGGCCCTCGCGGAACGAGGACTTGATCGGACGCGGGATGAACTCACCCTTCGGGTTGGTCACCAGACCCTTCATGCCCGCCAGCGAGCGGATCTGGGTCATGTTGCCCGCCGCACCCGACTTGACGATCATCGGGATCGGGTTGTCATCCGGGTAGTGAGCCTCCATCGCCTGGCCGACCTCTTCGGTGGCCTGCTTCCAGATCTCGACCAGAGCGTCGCGACGCTCCTCCGGGGTGAGGGCACCACGCTGGAACTTGCGCTCCAGGCCGTCGGCCCGCTCCTCGTACTTGTCGAGGATCTCCGCCTTGGCCGGCGGAACCAGCACGTCGGCCATGGACACGGTCACACCGGAACGCGTGGCCCAGTGGAAGCCGACGTCCTTGAGCTTGTCGACGGTCTGCGCCACGACGATCATCGGGTACCGCTCGGCCAGATCGTTGATGATCACGGCCTGACGCTTCTTCGGCATCTGCTCGTTGACGAACGGGTACTCCACGGGGAGCAGCTCGTTGAACAGGACGCGACCCAGCGTGGTCTCGATCTCCCACGGCTGTCCGTACTTCCAACCATCGGGGAACTGCTCGCCCTCGATGTCGGCGGGCGGACGCTGATCGGTCAGCCGCACCTTGATGGCGGACTGCACGGTGAGCGCACCACGGTCGACGGCCATGATGGCCTCGGCCGGGGTCGAGTAGACACCGCGCTCGACGTCGTCGTTGCTCGCCTTCGTGTACTCGCCTGCCGCGCCCTCCTTGAGGGTGGTCAGGTAGTACAGACCGGTCACCATGTCCAGTCGCGGCATGGCCAGCGGACGACCCGAGGCCGGCGACAGGATGTTGTTCGACGACAGCATCAGCACGCGGGCCTCGGCCTGCGCCTCTGCCGACAGCGGCAGGTGCACGGCCATCTGGTCACCGTCGAAGTCGGCGTTGAACGCCTCACACACCAACGGGTGCAGCTGGATGGCCTTACCCTCCACCAGCTGCGGCTCGAAGGCCTGGATACCGAGGCGGTGCAGCGTCGGTGCACGGTTCAGCAACACCGGGTGCTCGGCGATGACCTCTTCGAGGACGTCCCACACCGCGGGGCGCTGACGCTCGACCATGCGCTTGGCCGACTTGATGTTCTGTGCCTGGTTCAGGTCGACCAGACGCTTCATCACGAACGGCTTGAACAGCTCGAGGGCCATCAGCTTCGGCAGACCACACTGGTGCAGCTTGAGCTGCGGACCGACGACGATGACCGAACGGCCCGAGTAGTCGACGCGCTTGCCGAGCAGGTTCTGACGGAACCGGCCCTGCTTGCCCTTGAGCAGATCGCTCAGCGACTTCAGCGGACGGTTGCCCGGTCCGGTGACCGGACGGCCACGACGACCGTTGTCGAACAGGGCGTCGACCGACTCCTGCAGCATCCGCTTCTCGTTGTTGACGATGATCTCGGGGGCGCCGAGGTCGATCAGTCGCTTGAGTCGGTTGTTGCGGTTGATGACACGGCGGTACAGATCGTTGAGGTCGGAGGTCGCGAAGCGGCCACCGTCGAGCTGCACCATCGGACGAAGCTCCGGCGGGATCACCGGCACGGCGTCGAGCACCATGCCCAGCGGCGAGTTGCCGGACTGCTGGAACGCCGCGACGACCTTGAGTCGCTTCAGCGCGCGCAGCTTCTTCTGGCCCTTGCCACTGCGGATGGTCTCGCGCAGCGAGTCGGCCTCGGCGTCGATGTCGAAGCTCTCCAGGAGCTTCTTGATCGCCTCGGCACCCATCGCCCCGGTGAAGTACTCACCGAAGCGCTCGTCGAGCTGGCGGTAGAGCTTCTCGTCGATGATCAGCTCGCCCGGGCTCAGCTTCACGAAGCGGTCCCAGATCTCCTCGAGATCGTCGAGCGCACGCTGTGCGTGATCGCGCATACGACGCATCTCGCGCTCGGCACCGTCGCGCACCTTGCGGCGCACGTCGGCCTTGGCACCCTCGGCCTCCAGCTCGGCGAGATCCTGCTCGAGCTTCTGCTGACGCTCGTTCAGGTCCACGTCGCGCTGATCGGCGAGCGCCTTCTTCTCGACCTCGATCTCCGCCTCACGGGTCGACAGCTCCGCATGGCGCAGCTCGTCGTCCACCGAGGTGATGACGTAGGCGGCGAAGTAGATGATCTTCTCGAGATCCTTCGGCGCCAGGTCGAGCAGGTAGCCCAGCCGGCTCGGCACACCCTTGAAGTACCAGATGTGGGTGACCGGAGCGGCCAGCTCGATGTGGCCCATCCGCTCACGACGCACCTTGGCGCGGGTCACCTCGACGCCGCAGCGCTCACAGATGATGCCCTTGAAGCGCACGCGCTTGTACTTGCCGCAGTAGCACTCCCAGTCGCGAGTGGGTCCGAAGATCTTCTCGCAGAACAGGCCGTCCTTCTCGGGCTTGAGCGTGCGGTAGTTGATCGTCTCCGGCTTCTTGACCTCGCCGTACGACCAGTTGTGGATGTCGTCGGCCGTGGCCAGGCCGATCTTCAGTTCATCGAAATAGTTGACGTCGAGCACTTGTTACCTTTCGAGCTCTTCTAGTCAGGCGGGCGCCGGGAGCGGTAGCGAGCGGGCCCAGTTCGTCGGGTTTGGTCGGATCAGTTGGCGAGGTCGTCGACCGTCGCGGACTCGTTCCGCGACAGGTTGATCCCCAGATTCGCCGCAGCACGCTCGAGATCCTCGTCGTCGGTGTCGCGCATCTCGATGGCTGCGCCATCCGAGCTGAGCACCTCGACGTTGAGACAGAGCGACTGCAGTTCCTTGAGGAGAACCTTGAACGACTCCGGGATACCCGGCTCGGGGATGTTCTCGCCCTTGACGATCGCCTCGTACACCTTCACGCGGCCGACCACGTCGTCCGACTTGATGGTGAGCAACTCCTGCAGGGTGTAGGCGGCGCCGTAGGCCTGCATGGCCCAGCACTCCATCTCACCGAAGCGCTGACCACCGAACTGCGCCTTACCACCGAGCGGCTGCTGCGTGATCATCGAGTACGGCCCGGTCGAACGCGCGTGGATCTTGTCGTCGACCAGGTGGTGCAGCTTGATGATGTACATGTAGCCGACCGAGACCGGGTACGGGAACGGCTCGCCGGAACGACCGTCGAACAGCGTCGCCTTGCCGTCACCGTTCACCATCACGTCGCCGTCGCGGTTCGGCAGCGTCGAGGACAGCAGTCCGGTCAGCTCCTCCTCGCGGGCACCGTCGAACACCGGGGTCGCGGTGTTGGTGTTGGGCTCTGCCGAGTACATGTCCTCGGGCAGCTTCGACGCCCAGTCCGGCACACCGCTGGCCACGTTGATGTTCCAACCGGCCTTGGCGACCCACCCGAGGTGGGTCTCCAGGATCTGGCCGATGTTCATACGACGCGGCACACCGTGGGTGTTCAGGATGATGTCGACCGGGGTGCCATCGGGCAGGAACGGCATGTCCTCCGCGGGGAGGATCTTGCCGATGACGCCCTTGTTGCCGTGGCGGCCGGCCAGCTTGTCGCCGTCCTGGATCTTGCGCTTCTGGGCCACGTAGACGCGGACCAGCTCGTTGACACCGGGTGCGAGATCGTCGTCGTCGTCGCGGCTGAAGACGCGGACGCCGATGACCTTGCCGGTCTCACCGTGCGGGACCTTGAGCGAGGTGTCGCGCACCTCGCGGGCCTTCTCACCGAAGATGGCACGCAGCAGACGCTCTTCCGGGGTCAGCTCGGTCTCGCCCTTCGGGGTGACCTTGCCGACCAGGATGTCGCCGTCGCGGACCTCCGCACCGATGCGCACGATGCCGCGCTCGTCGAGATCCGCGAGGACCTCGTCGGAGACGTTCGGGATGTCCCGGGTGATCTCCTCGGCACCGAGCTTGGTGTCGCGGGCGTCGATCTCGTGCTCCTCGATGTGGATCGAGGTGAGCACGTCCTCCTCCACGAGCCGCTGGCTCAGGATGATCGCGTCCTCGTAGTTGTGGCCCTCCCACGGCATGATCGCCACGAGCAGGTTCTTGCCCAGGGCCATCTCACCGTTCTCGGTGCACGGACCGTCGGCGAGGACCTGACCGGTCTCGACGCGCTGGCCCTCGTCCACGATCGGGCGCTGGTTGGCGCACGTGCCGTGGTTCGAGCGGGCGAACTTGCGCATCCGGTAGGTGTCGCGGGTGCCGTCGTCGGCCATCACGGTGATGTAGTCGGCGGAGACCTCCTCCACCACACCGGTCTTGCCGGACACGACCACGTCACCGGCGTCGACGGCGGCACGCAGCTCCATGCCGGTACCGACCAGCGGCGACTCGTTGCGCACCAGCGGCACGGCCTGACGCTGCATGTTCGCACCCATCAGGGCGCGGTTGGCGTCGTCGTGCTCGAGGAACGGGATCATCGCGGTCGCGACCGACACCATCTGGCGCGGCGAGACGTCGAGGTAATCGACCTCGTTCGCGCCGACGAACTCGACCTCGGAGCCCTTCTTACGCACCAGCACGCGATCGTCGGTGATACGACCGTCGAGGGCGTAGTTGGTGTTCGCCTGGGCGACGAGGTAGCGGTCCTCCTCGTCGGCGGTCAGGTACTGGACGTCGTCGGTGACGACACCCTCGACCACCTTGCGGTACGGGGTCTCGATGAAGCCGAACGGGTTGACCCGCGCGTACACCGACAGCGAACCGATCAGGCCGATGTTCGGGCCTTCCGGGGTCTCGATCGGGCACATACGGCCGTAGTGCGACGGGTGGACGTCGCGCACCTCGAGGCCGGCGCGCTCACGGGACAGACCGCCGGGGCCCAGCGCCGACAGGCGACGCTTGTGGGTCAGACCCGACAGCGGGTTGTTCTGGTCCATGAACTGCGACAGCTGGCTGGTGCCGAAGAACTCCTTGATCGCCGCCACGACGGGACGGATGTTGATCAGGGTCTGCGGGGTGATCGCCTCGACGTCCTGCGTGGTCATCCGCTCACGCACGACGCGCTCCATCCGCGACAGACCCACCCGGATCTGGTTCTGGATGAGCTCGCCGACGGTACGCAGACGACGGTTGCCGAAGTGGTCGATGTCGTCCACCTCGACCGGCACCTCGACGCCGCCGGGGACGGTCATGTACGAGGTCACGTGCGGATCGGCCTCGTGCAGTCGCACCAGGTATTCGACGGTCGCGACGATGTCCTCACGGGTGAGCACCGAATCGCCGACCATCGGGTTGGCGGTCAGACCGAGCTTCTTGTTGACCTTGTAGCGGCCGACGCGGGCGAGGTCGTAGCGCTTCTCCTTGAAGAACAGGTTCTCCAGCAGGTTCTCCGCGGACTCCTTGGTCGGCGGCTCGCCCGGGCGCAGCTTGCGGTAGACCTCGAGGAGCGCCTCGTCCTGGTTGGCGGTGTTGTCCTTCTCCAGGGTCGACATCATGATCTCGGAGAAACCGAAACGCTCGGTGATCTCCTCGTTCGTCCAGCCGAGGGCCTTGAGCAGCACGGTGACCGGCTGACGGCGCTTGCGGTCGATACGCACGCCGACGGTGTCGCGCTTGTCGACGTCGAACTCCAGCCACGCACCGCGACCCGGGATGACCTTGACGGTGTGCAGGGTCTTCTCGGTGGTCTTGTCGATGTTGGAGTCGAAGTAGACGCCGGGACTACGGACGAGCTGGCTCACCACGACACGCTCGGTGCCGTTGATGATGAAGCTGCCCTTGTCGGTCATGATCGGGAAGTCGCCCATGAAGACGGTCTGCGACTTGATCTCACCGGTGTTGTTGTTGATGAACTCCGCGGTGACGAACAGCGGCGCCGCGTAGGTCATGTCCTTGTCCTTGCACTCCTCGACGGAGGCCTTGACCTCGTCGAAGTGCGGGTCGGAGAAAGACAGCGACATCGAGCCGGAGAAGTCCTCGATGGGGGACAGTTCGTGCAGGATGTCCTCGAGGCCACCTGTCGGGTTGTCGTCGCCCCGGGCGATTGCCTTCGCACGCCACTCGGGGGAGCCGACGAGCCACTCGAAGGAATCGAGCTGGAGGTCGAGAAGTCCCGGTACCTCCAGTGGCTCACTGATCTTTGCGAACGACGCGCGCCTCGGCGCGCCGGGGATGGTTGAGGTGGACTGGCGGTCGAGTGCCAAGATACGTCCTTCCAACACGAAGTGTTCTACCTAGCTCGGTGCTTGGCTTGATGGGCCGTTCGCTGGTGACACCCTGATTTCGGCGATCACCACGAGCACACACAGCAAAGGTGGCTAGAGGAAGGATCGAGTTGTGGACAGGAGGCAGCCAGCGCAACGTCCAACTGTAGCAGAAAATAGACGTACTTTGTCAAGCCACGTCTGAAAGTGAGTACGCACTGATGGCTGCCTGCACGTCATTCACTGGTGACAGCGTGGCCCGACGACGCCCGTTCGTCAAGCGCTACGCGCGAAATTTATCGAAGACATTCCAGATGTCATTCTGGATCAGAAAGCTTCTACTTCGCTGATCAGCCAGTCGTCGCCACGGCGGACCATGCCGAACTGGTAGCGCGGCGCGGCGCTCTGCCCGGCGATGCCGGCCTGTTGCTGGCTGACGATCATGTTCACCACGACGCGCGCGGTGGCGCCGTCGTCGCCCCCGGACAGGTCGGCGACGCCGACCGACTCGACGCGACAGTCGGCGACCTGCTTCGTCTGGGCGAGGATCTGCCGCTGTTGCGGTAGGTACTTGTCGAAGTCGCCGAGCGCGGTCCCGGTGAGCACCGAGCGGGCCTTGTTGGCCCATTTGTCGACGTCGACGGTGTCCACGGTGAGCGCGCAGGCCTTGCTCTGCACCTGCGACGTCAGTTCGGTGGTGGCCGGCTGGTCGACGAAGGCCTTGTTGGCACCGATCGTCGCACCCGGGTGGAAACCGGCGATCAACGCGAACACGCCGAGGACGATCGCCGCGACCACCAGGGCCACGATGGTTCCGGACCGTCGCGTGCCGGGTCGTCGGGACGAGGTCTTCGAAGATGCGGCGCCGCCCGACTTCGACGTCGAGGCGGCCGACGACGAGCCGTCGCCCGGTCGGAGCGTCGAGACCCGGGAGACGGGTCGGGTCTTGCCGGCGGGTTTGGGCTTATCGGTGGGCTCGTCGGTGCCGTCGACTGGTTCGGTGGTGCTCTCGACGGACTCCGTCGTGCTCTCGGCGGTATCCGTGGCGCTCTCTACGGCTTCCGTGCCGGTCTCGGCGGCATCCGTCGGGCTCTCGGAGGGTTCGACGACGCTCTCGGCGGAATCCGTGGTGCTCTCGGCAGGGTCGACGGCGCTCTCGGAGGGCACCGGGTTGCTGTCGGCGGGCGCAGCAGCAGCGGCCCGGTCGGCCGGCGTGGTGTCGGTGTCCGGCGTGGTGTCGGTGTCCGGCGTGGTGTCGGCCTCCGGACCGGTGGTCGGTCGCCGACGTCCGGCGACGCGCGGCGTCGAGGTCCGGCTGGTGCGCTTACGCGGCGGGCGTGGATTGGTCGGCATCAGTTACCTCCCCCGGGAGTCGACGGCGCAGGAGCCGAGGGCGCGGGCGAACTCGCGCCGCCCCCGCCGGGCACCGCTGCCGCCGTCCCCGGATCCTGGTAGGCGAGGGAGTCCAGCGGCACGATGTCGCTCGCCTTCCAGTTGTCGCCGTCCTTGGTCATCGACACCGAGAAGCCCATCGTCTGGGTCACCCCGGCCTCGTTCTCACGCTTGGACGTCGCGGCGACGTAGACGAGCACCTTCGCGGACCCGTCGTCGGCGTCGACCTCGGACGGCGCACTCCGGATCAACCGGGACGTCAGCGTCGCGGCCTGCGGGCCCGCCTGCGTGATCATCGAATTGAGATTGCTGACGTCCTGGCTGGTGATCTGCTCACGAGCCTTCCCGGTCAGCGAGCCGTCCACCCGGCGCTTCCAGTCCGCGGTGTCCTCGGGATCCACGGTCGTGACGTTGATAATGGCCTGTTCGGCGCCGTTCACCGCGCCGTCGCGGGCGTCCTGGATCGGCTTCTGCACGAAGTAGGCCTGATAGCCCTGGTATCCGAACCAGACCGCGCAGATCGCGGCGACGATCACCGCGATCACCGCCAGCGAGAGCGCGACGATGTTCTTGGTGTCGCGGTCCGGAGTCGAAGAGGTGGATGTGCTGCTGCTTGTCATCGGCCGTCACTGTAGTTGTTGGCACCTGAGAAGAGGCCAAGCGCGGATTCGCGCCGGCCTCCCCTGTCGGGTGAGATCACTGCGGGTGGACACCCATCAACGCCGCGAGCTGCTGCGCCAGGGGGTTCAGGTTGAGCCTGTCCGGATCCTTCTTGGGGATGCTGTCCCAGGGCTGCTTGAACTCGGGGTTCGCGTAGGCCGCCCGGTCTGCGCTGCGCACGCCGGTCGGGTTGCCGACGGGCACCGAGCATTTCGCATTGGTGTTGAACGGGAACTCGTCGTAATGGATGTCGAACGACGGGTCCTTGCGCTTCATCTCCCGGATCATCGCGTTCGTACTCTCATAGCCACGTGTACAGGCCGCCGGATTGTTCGTCTCCAGCACCACACCGAAATGGATCTGCCCGTCGCCGGGCGCCGGCGCGTGGCTGCCCGCCGACAGTGCGGAGAGCATCGCGAAGGTCGGGGCCGTGGCGAACGAGGTGGGTTCGATCGTCCGCAGTGTGCCGGCGAGCTGTTTGACGACGGTCGAGATGTCGCCGCCGTACTGCTGCAGCAACGCCGAGATCTGCGTCGCCGACGCCGTCCCCGTCGTCAACAACCGCCGCAAATCCGGATCCGAAGCCGCCAACGTCGCCGTGATCAGATCCAGATTCCGCGACCACGACAAAATCGCATCCGACTGATCCGCCTGCGTCGCCAACACCACATTCGAATTCTGAATCAACGAAATCGTCTGATCCAACGAGTCATACCCCGACCGCGACAACTTCGACAACGAATCCACCAGCCGGGTCACATTCTCACCCTGACCATTGAACGCCTTACCCAACTCCGTGATCACCGTATGCAGATCATCAATCGGAATCGACGACGTGAAATCAATCGCCGACGCCACCACATCCTCCAACGGCGGCGGCACCGACGTCTTCGTGATCACCGACCCATCCGACAAAAACGGACCCTCCGACGACGTCGGCTGCAAATCCACATACTGCTCACCGATCGCCGACCGATTCGCCACCACCGCAACCGCCGACGCCGGAATCTCCGGACCACCCGAATTCAACTCGAGCGCCACATCAACGCCATCCTTCGTCAGCGTCAACGCACCCACCCGACCCACCGGCACACCCTGATACGTCACCTCGGCATTGGTGAAAATGCCACCGGACTCCTTCATCGACGCCGTCACGGTGTACTGGCCGACGCCGGCCAGCCGGTCGAGTCGGGCGTACTTGGCGCCCACATAGACGAGGGCGACCAGCCCGACAACGACGAAGACGATCAACTGAATCCGCACAGCCTTCGACAACATCACCGAGCTCCGATCTGTGAGGCAGAGAGATCGTGAGCCTCGACCCCACCCACAACCTGACCGGGCCTCATCGTCCGGCTCCGATCATGCTGAGCGGTCCGTCGATGAATCGCTGGCCGGGTTGCGCCGGCGGCATCAGCGTGTACTGACCATCATCGTCGCGCTGGGTGCGCGGCTTGGTGGTCGACGACGGCGCGCGAGTCGATCCGGCCGCCGGATTCATCGGATAGGTACCCCCGACGGCGGGGTGTTGGGCCCCGGCCGCCAGTTCGGGCCGGGCGGCAGCAACGTGATCGTCGGCCATCCGTACCGCGGGCCATTGCTGCCCACGTAGGGATTGCTCGGGTTGACCGGCACCTTGACCCGCGCCGGCGGCGAGTACTTGGGGGTCGGCTGTCCGACGCCCAGCGCCTCGAGCTGGTTGAGCAGCCGCAGGTCGAGCGTCATGAACAGGTTGGTCGCGTCACCCTTGACCCCGGGCAGCAGCCAGTCGGGGAACGGGTGGGTGAGCATCAGCGGCGCCGCCGTGATCAGATCCGGGGCAGCCTTGGACAGTTCGGTGAGCACCGGGCGCAACGCCTTCAGATCGTTGATCAGCGCGGTCCGTGACTTGCCGAGCACGTCCGTGCCCACCTGTCCCAGCTCGTCGAGCTTCTTCAGGAGGTCGACGAACTGTGGCCGCTGCTCCTCCAGCACGGCGACACCGGCCGGCAGCTCCTTGAGGATGCGGTCGATCTGCGTCTTCTGGTTCGCCGCCCGCGTGGACAACTTGGCGAGACCGTCGATGGCGCTGATGATGTCGTCACGCTGCCGGTTGAGGCCGGTGATCAGGCCCTCGGTCTGTTCGAGCAGGCTGGTGAAGACCGGACAGGTGTTCCGGGTGCCCGCTCGCCTCACCTCACACGGTTGGCTGACCGAACCCGCGAGCGCCTTGTTGAGCTCGGTGACGATCGGCTGGAGCTGGTTGATGCCGCCACCGTTCAGCAGCATCGACAGCGCGCCGAGTACCTGTTCGATGTCGGTCGCGGTCCGGGTGCGGTCGAGCGGGATCGGCTGGGCCGGGTTCTGCCGCGGCAGCGACTCGCTGTCCTTGGGTTCGGTCAGCGCGACGAACTTCTCACCGAGCAGCGACGTCTGCTGCACGGCCGCCGTCGACTTGTCGGACAGGTCGATCTCGTTCTTCACCTTGACCTTGACCTGCGCGTACCACTGGTTCTCCGGGACCTCGACCGACTCCACCCGACCGATCGGGATGCCGTCCATCTTGACCACGGACTGTGGCACCAGGTCGAGGATGTCGTCGAACTGGATCTGGTAGGTCCGGGCGTTCTCCCCCGTGTCCACCCCACCGGGGAGCGGAATGGACTGGATGCCGTTGCCACAGCCGGCGAGCACGAGCACCACCGACACCGTCGCCGCGCCGACGATGGCTCGGATCGACTTGCGGGACATGAGTTCTCGCATCATCAGTTCCCACCCGTCCCAGGTCGTGCGGAAGGCCGGGTGGGCGTGGTCGACGGCCGCTTGGGCGTCGAGCTCGGCCCGGTCTCGAGCTCCGGGTCCGGGTTGCCCTGGCTGGTGCCGGGCGACGGGTACCGCTGGAGCTTGTTGTTGCTCATGATGCCGAACGGCAGCACCGGCAGCAGTGGCTCGAGGACACCCTTGGTGATCTGCTGGCCGAGGTCCTCACATTGGCTGATCAGCGGCCGCAGCGTGGTGCTGAACTGGGTGGCCTGCGGGTTGCCCGGGAGCAGCGTTCCGAGATCGAGCAGACGACACTGCGCACCGATCAGATCCTGCAGATCCGGGATCGTCAACCGCATGGCCAACGTGCCGGACTCGGCATCGTAGGCGTTGATCAGGTTGTTGATGGTGACCGGCAGGACGGTGAGGATCTCCTTCAGATGATCCTTGGTGTCGAACAGCGCCTTCGTCGTCGGCTGCAGATCCTTCACGGTCTGACCGAGCTGGTCGCGGTTGTCCTCGACGAAGGTCGCGACGTCACCGAGCGCGATGGACAACTTGTTCAGCGCCGCCGACAGCTGCGTCCGCTCGCCGGCGAGGAACTGGTTGAACGAGGCCATCTGGGTGTTGAACTGACGCACCTGGGAATCGTTCTCCCGCAACGCCCCGACGAACACGTCGAGGTTCTTGACGGTGTCGACGATGTTATTGCGCGAGTCGCTCAGCGTGGTGGTCGCCTTGGAGAGCTGCTCGATGGCCTCCCCCAGCTTGGCGCCGTTGCCGCGGAGGTTGTCGGCGCCGGTAGCGATGACATCGCTGACCGCACCGTTCTTGTTGGCACCCTCCGGCCCGAGCGACTCGGACAGCTTCTGCACACTCGAATAGATCTGGTCGACCTCCACCGGGACCATCGTCTGGTCCAGCGAGAGGTTGATGTCACGCGGCGCCTTGGGGCCACCGGTGTAGGCGGGGGTCAGCTGCACGTAGCGGTCGGCGACGACCGACGGGATGATCTGCACGGCACGGACATCGGCCGGCAGATCGATACCGCGGTCGACGGTCATGGTCACCTTGACGGTCTCCCCCTGCGGGGTCACCGAGTCGACCTTGCCCACCGGCACACCGAGAACCCGGACGTCGGAGCCCGGGTAGATGCCGACACTGCGGCCGAACGTCGCGTTGATCTTGGTGGTCCCCATCAACGAGAACGCCCACCACAGGACGCCACCGATGATCAGGGCGAGGATGAGCCCGATCACGGTCATCACGATGTGACGCGGGGTGAACCACCGGCCCGGTCCGGAGGTGCGGGTGAGGTCGGGTGCTGTGGTCATCAGCCGGCCTCCGTTCCACCGTTGTTCTGGAGCTTCTGCTTGTTGGGCGGACGCGTGGTGTTCTGCTGCGGCAACGCGGGCGGCAGCAGGTTGGTCACCACCGACTCGAACCAGCGGCCGTTACCGAGCACGTTGGCGTAGAGCCGATAGAACGGCGCCATGTAGGTGATCGTCTGCCGCAGATTCTGGTTCTGCGCGGTGAGCAGCTCGTTGACCTGCTGCAGCGAGTCCAGAGCGGGCCCGATCTGTGCCTGGTTGTCACGCACGATCCCCGACAGTGAGCTCGAGAGCGACGTGGTGCTCGCGAGCAGTGTGGAGATGGCCTGCTGGCGGTTGTTCAGTTCGTCGAGCAACTGACCGGCACCGGCGATGAGGCGGACGAACTCCTCGTTGCGGTCGGCCAGGATCTTCGACGTCGACTTGGTCGCCGCGAGGAGTCGCTGCACCTCCTGGTCGCGGCTGGCGATGGTCGCCGACAGTCGCGACAAACCGTCCAACGACGGCCCGATGTCACCCGCGGTGCCGGAGAAGGCCTCCGACAGGGTTTCCATCGACGACGCGAGCTGGTCGGTGTTGAGATCGTCGATCTGGTCGGCGGCATCGGAGAACGCCTCGACGACGTCGTAGGGCGAGACCGTGTCGGTCAGCGCGACGTCGGGGTCGGCGGGCTCACTGCCCCGCGGGTTCAGCGCCAGGTACTTCTGGCCGAGGATCGTCTTGATCTGGATGGACGCCTGCGTCTGGTCACCGATCCAGGTGTTGGTGACCCGGAACTTGACGTCGACGCGGTTACCGTCGAGGGACACCCCGTCGACCTCACCGACCTTCACGCCCGCGACGCGGACCTCGGCGCCCGGCTTGAGACCGGCCGCCTCGGTGAACTTCGCGGTGTAGCGCGCGGCCGCCCCGACGAGCGGCAGCGAGTTCAGATAGAACGCCGACACCGCCATCATCAGGAGCACCAGGATGCCGATGGCGCCGATGCTCACCGGGCTGCGGCGTCCACCGAACCGTCGGTGCGGATTGGCCTGGGGCGCAGGCTCTTCCGCGGACTTGCCCTGGTCGGCGCGGGCGGCGTTCCGGATCTCCTCGGTGGAGAACTGTTCGGTTCGGGCGTCGTCGCCGTCCGGCTGTTGGTGCCGGTTCTGTTCGTCAGCCACAGGTCAGCCCCCCGGCCTCTCGTCTTTCCAGCAGCGGGTTGCCGCGCTGGTGTAGAGCACATGGTTGATGTCGGGCAACGGGATCAGGGGCTGCGACAGCATGGTCGACTTCCCGTTGCCGGCGACCACGTCGATGCCGCACAGGTAGAACTGGAACCACGAACCGAACGTCGCCGCGCGGCCGATCTTCTGCAGCTTGACCGGCAGGTTCGTCAGGATCTTCGTGACGTCGTCGTCGCGGGCGTTGATCTGGTCGGCCAGCGACTTCAGTCCGGCGATGTCGCCCTGGATGGCGGGCCGGGTCGGTCCGAGGATCGACGCGGTCACCGCGGTCAGGTTGGACACCGAGCTGATCGCCGAGCCCACCGAACCGCGTTGCGCGGCAAGTCCGGTCACCAACTGCTCGGTGTTGTCGAGAAGCGCGGTGAACTGCGCGTCGTTGCGGTTGACCGTGTCGAGCACCGTGGTCAGGTTGGTGATCAGCGTGCCGATCACCTTGTCCTTGTCGGCGATCGCGTTGGTGAGGTCGGCGGTACTGCTGACCAGCTGCGAGATGGTCCCGCTCTCGCCCTGGAAGACCTTGATGATCTGCTCGGACAGCTTGTTCACGTCGGACGCGGACAACTCGCGGAACAGCGGCTTGAAGCCGTTGAACAACTCGGTCAGGTTCACCGCCGGGTGGGTGTCCGGGTTCTGCGGGTCGGTGCCGAAGGTGTGTCCGGTGCCCACCGTCTGATCGGGATCGCCGGCGCCCTTCTCCAGCGCGAGATAGCGCAGGCCGGTCAGGTTGCGGTAGCGAATGTAGATCTGGGTGCCGTCGGGCAGCCGGTCACGGTTGACGTTGAACGAGACCAGCGCCTGATTCCGGTTGTAGACCTCGACATTGGAGACCTGCCCGACGCGGACGCCCGCGATCCGGACATCGTCGCCCTTGTTCAGCAGCGCGGCATCAGAGAACACCGCCTTGAAGTCGCTGTCGCCGTCGCCGCCGGCGTTGGCGATCGTCAGCCCGAGCAGGCTGGTCGCGACCACGGTGACCACCGCGAAGATGATCAGCTTGATCAGTGGTCCGGTGAGGGATTTCATCGGATGGTGACCTGCGCTCCCTGCAACGATGCGCCGCCGATGGTGGTGACCCACGTCGGCACCTTCTCCGGGTCGGTGCCGTTGGCACCGCCGTAGATGACCTTGAGCTGTTTCACATAGTCCGGATCGTCGAACGGATTCGCCTGGATCGAGCCCACCGGGGTGGCCGAGAACTGCGGCTGCGGCAGGGTCGGCATCGTCCGCGGACCGGGGTTGCGCGACGGCGGCTGATACGAGCCGTCGGCGAGTCCACCGCCCGGGTACTGCGGGAACGGGCGCCCGTTCTTGGCGGGTTCGTAGCAGACGGCAGGCGGATCGGTGTCGAGCAGTCGCGGCTCGTCCTGGTTGGGCAGGTAACGCCCACGCGGGTTGACGAACTGGAGGTTCACGCGCACACCGGGATTCGCGGTGCCCTCGCCGACGATCTTGCGGGACTCGGGGATGAGTCCGGCGAAGTTGCGGAAGGTGCACACGAAGGTCGGCGACTGCTTGGCCAGACCCACCAGGAACGGCTCCGAATCGACCGCGAGATCGATCAGGTCGGTCCGGTTCTGCTTCAGGAACGCGGTGGTGTCGGTGGCCGCGACCCCGACGGTCGCGATCAGCGTGCGCAGATCACCCTGCCGCTCGACGATGGTCTTGTTCGTCGTGCGCAGGTTGTCCAGAGCGTCGATGACGTCGGGCAACGCCTCGGAGTAGGTCTGCGAGAAGCTGGCCAGACCGCGCAGCGTCCCCTGCAGCTCCGGCATGTTGTCGTTGAACCGGCCGAAGATCGTGTTGAGCTCGCGGAAGGTGACGTTGAGCTGGTCGCCACGACCCGACAGCGCCTGCGACAACGAGGTCAGGGTGACATTGAGGTCCTGTGGCGGGATCGCCTCGAGCACCGGCAGCAGCTTGTCGAAGAGGTCCTGGACCTCTTTCGCGTTGCCGCTCTGGTCGGTGTAGATCGTGCCGCCGGACGCGAGCGTCTCCCCCGACGGATCGTCGGTCGGAACCTGCAGGGCCACATAGCGCTCACCGAACAACGTCTTCGGCAGGATGCGCGCGGTAGTGTTCTCCGGCAACTTGTCCGCCATGTCGGGGCTCAGCCCCAGCGTGACCGCGACGGTGCCGTCGGGCGCGGGCTCGACGTCGCGGACCTCGCCGACGATGACGCCGCGCGCCTTGACGTCGGCGTTGGCGGGCAGGGCGTTGCCGGTGGAGTCGGTCTTGAGGGTGACGTCGGTGAACGATGTGAACTCATCGTTGAACTTCATGATGGTGACTGCGAGGAACAGTGCGACCACGAGGAAGAACGCCAGCCCGAGCAGCCGGCGACGGATCATCGACATCGATCAGCCTCCCACTCTGACAGTCGTGGTGGTCCCCCAGATGGCGAGTCCCAGGAAGAAGTCCAGGATGGCGATCAGCACCAGTGCCGCGCGCACGGCGTGTCCCACCGCCACGCCGACGCCGGCGGGTCCGCCGGTGGCGTAGTAGCCGTAGTAGCAGTGCACCAGGATGATCACGAACGCGAAGACCAGCACCTTGCCGAACGACCAGAGCACGTCGGCGGGTGGCAGGAAGAGATTGAAGTAGTGGTCATAGGAGCCGCCCGACTGCCCGTTGAACACGGTGGTGATCACCCGGGAGGCGAGATACGCGGACAGCAGACCGAGCACGTAGAGCGGGATGACGGCGATGAATCCGGCGATGACGCGGGTGCTGACCAGGAACGGGATCGACGGCACGGCCATCGATTCCAGGGCGTCGATCTCCTCGGAGATCCGCATGGCACCCAGCTGCGCGGTGAACCCGCAACCGACCGTCGCGGACAGCGCGAGGCCCGCCACCAGGGGCGCCACCTCACGGGTGTTCACGTAGGCGGAGAGGAAGCCGGTCAGTGCCTGCGACCCGATCTGGTCGAGGGCCGCATAGCCCTGCAGGCCGACGACGACGCCGGTGAAGCCCGACATCAGCACCATCACGCCGACCGTGCCGCCGATCACGGCGAGACCGCCGGAACCGAACGCGACCTCGGCGAGCAGGCGCAGCACCTCACGGGTGTAATGCACCAGGGTCTTCGGGATCCAGGCGAGTGTCCGCCCGTAGAAGGACATCTGCTCGCCGGCACCGTCGAGCATCTTGAGTGGTCGGCCCAGCTGTTTGCGCGCCTCGTACAGGTAGTACTCGGGTCGCGACTTCGCGATCGTCACACCGCCGGCCATCGCTAGCTTCCCTTCGCCGGGACGATCTGCAGGTAGACCGCAGTGATGATCAGGTTGGCCAGGAAAAGCAGCAGGAACGTGATGACGACGCTCTGGTTGACCGCGTCACCGACGCCCTTCGGACCGCCCTTGGGGTTGAGACCTTTGTACGCGGCGATGACGCCGGCGAGCACACCGAAGATGGCTGCCTTCAGCGTGGAGACATAGAGGTCGGGCAGCTGAGCGAGAGCACCGAAGGACGCGAGGTAGGCGCCCGGTGTACCGCCCTGCACCACGACGTTGAAGAAGTAGCCACCACCGATGCCGACGACGGCGACGAGTCCGTTGAGCAGCATGGCGACGAGCACCATGGCCAGCACACGCGGCACGACGAGACGCTGGATCGGGTTGATGCCCAGCACCTCCATCGCGTCGATCTCCTCGCGGATCGTGCGCGAACCGAGGTCGGCGGCGACCGCCGACCCGGCGGCGCCGGCGATCAACAGCGACGTCACGAGGGGTGAGCCCTGCTGGATCACCACCAGAACGCTGGCCGCGCCCGTGTAGGACTCGGCGCCGAGCTGCTTGATCAGCGACCCGGTCTGCAGGGAGACGATCGCGCCGAACGGGATGGCGATCAGCGCGGTCGGCAGAATCGTGACGCTCGCGATGAACCACGCCTGCTGAATGAACTCCCGCCACTGGAACGGGCGCACAAATGTTTGACGCGCGACATCGACGAAGAGCTGCACGATGTTGCCGGTCTGGGCGAGCGCGCCCGTTCCGGCCTGAGCTATCCGATCAACGCCACGCGTGGTGGCACTGCTCATCCTTACTGACTCCGACCGTCGGTGGGCTGCTGGACATGCCGGCCGGTGTCGATCGGCTGGGTGGTGGTGTTGTCGGCAGCGCCGGCGCCCGGAGGAGTCGACCAGCTCTGGGTCGGTGCGTCATTGCCCGCGTAGTCGTCGGCGGAGGTCCATTCGCCCGACTGCTGACCGGCCGCGACGGGCACGTTGTTGTTGTCGCCGTTCTGGTCGGCGGCATGGGCGTCTGCCTCGGCGCGCATGCGGTCTTCTTCCTCCATGCTGCGACGGATGGCTTCCTGCGCGTTCGGCGGCAGGGTGTGCAGCATCTCGTGCACCCGCTCACGGTGACGCGCGACCGCCTTGCGCTCGGGCATCCCCGGATTCGGCTGCACCTGCGCGATGATCTCGGAGAAGTCGTCCTTGGTGCCGCCGCCGCCGATACCCGCGGCCTGCATCGCCTCCTCGGCAGCCTGCACCGCCGAGTCCTTCTCCTCCGACATACCGATCGGACCGAACCGGTCACCGGAGAGGAACTGCTTGACGACGGGCTGCTCAGAGGTCAGCAGCTGCTCGCGCGGGCCGAACATGACGAGTTCCTTGCGGAAGAGCATGCCGATGTTGTCCGGGATGGTGCGGGCGATGTTGATGTTGTGCGTGACGATCAGGATCGTCGCGTCGATCTGGGCGTTGATGTCGATCAGCAACTGCGAGATGTAAGCGGTGCGCACGGGATCGAGACCCGAGTCCGGCTCGTCGCACAGGATGATCTGCGGATCGAGCACCAGCGCACGGGCCAGCCCGGCACGCTTGCGCATACCGCCGGAGATCTCACCCGGGAGTTTGTCCTCGGCACCGGTCAGACCGACGAGGTCGATCTTCTCCATCACGATGTCGCGGACTTCGTCTTCCTTCTTCTTCGTGTGCTCACGAAGCGGGAACGCGATGTTGTCGAACAGGCTCATCGACCCGAACAACGCACCATCCTGGAACAACACCCCGAACAACTTGCGGATCTCGTAGAGCTCCTTGGCCGAACACTGCGTGATATCGGTACCGTCGATCACCACCGACCCCTGCTCGGGATGCAGCAACCCGATCAGCGTCTTCAAGAACACCGACTTGCCCGTACCCGACGGCCCCAACAACGCCGACACCTCACCCGTCGGCAAGGTCAACGACACATCACGCCAGATGTTCTGTGAACCGAATGATTTCGTGAGCCCCTCAACACTGACCTCTACGCCCACTGCATCCTCCCAGACATTCGCTGCCCCTTGCGGCGGTCGGTGCGACCACACACGGCCCGGTGACATTTGTGGTTGGGGTCACTGTAGCGGACGCCCGCTTCTCCCCACACCTGTCCGCGCCCCTCGGTCCCCAACCGATTCCGGGGCGCTTTTCGGGTTCCCTACCCGCCGGTAACCTGCCCTGCGGGATGAGCGTAGCCCATGCCACGCGATTGGCAAAGTGCGCCGGCCATCACAGTCCAGGCACAACAATGGCCCGTGGGGTATCTCACCCACGGGCCATCGGCTGCGTGCTGGTCGGTCCCTGGGAACGAGCCTCAGGGAACCGAGATCACGGGTCTCACACGTTCGGTCGGGGACCGAATGTCACTTGACGGACACCGAAGCGCCGGCCTCTTCGAGCTTGGTCTTGGCAGCCTCGGCGGCGTCCTTGTCGACCTTCTCGAGGATCGCCTTCGGAGCACCCTCGACGAGGTCCTTGGCTTCCTTCAGGCCCAGGCCCGAGACGATCTCACGGACCACCTTGATGACCTGGATCTTCTTGTCGCCTGCGCCCTCGAGCACGACGTCGAACTCGTCCTGCTCGGCAGCGGCCTCGGCGCCACCGGCAGCCGGAGCACCGGCAGCGGCAACGGCGACCGGAGCGGCCGCGGTGACCTCGAAGACCTCTTCGAACTTCTTCACGAAATCGCTGAGCTCCAGCAGGGTCAGTTCCTTGAACTGATCGATGAGCTCGTCAGCGCTGAGCTTCGCCATGGTGGCGTCCTTCCTGTTGTCCCCGTACGGGGTTGTGGTTCATCCCCGTACGGTTCGGGGATTGCTGTGGTGCGGCGAATTACTCGCCGGCTTCGGTTTTCTTCTCCTGCAGGGCCGCGGCGAGGCGCGCCACCTGCGAAGCCGGCTGGTTGAACAGACCGGCAGCCTTTGCCAAGTTGCCCTTCATGGCACCGGCGAGCTTGGCCAACAGAACCTCACGGGTCTCCAGGTCGGCGATCTGTTCGATCTCCGCCACGGACAGCGCACGGCCGTCCATGGTGCCGCCCTTGATGACCAGCGCCTTGTTGTCCTTGGCGAACGTCTTGATCGCCTTCGCGGCCACCACCGGCTCGCCTTCGATGAAGGCGATCGCGGTCGGACCGGTGAACAGCTCGTCGAGCCCTTCCACGCCCGCCTCGGCGGCGGCACGCTTCACCAGGGTGTTCTTGGCGACGGAGTAGGTTGCACCCTCACCGAGGGAACGACGCAGATCGGAGATCTGCTTGACGGACAGGCCACGGTATTCCGTGACGACCGTCGCCGTAGCTCCCTTGAACTGCTCAGCGATCTCCGCAACCGCGGCGACCTTTTCGGACTTGGCCATACTTCGCCTCCTCTCTCATCACTAGAGTTGGGTCGGGCCCAACCGGAGCCGAGAAGGCGAGAAGCTGTCGCACAAACGACAAACGCCCCGGCGCGCAGAGGCACGGGGCGTGAACTGGCGCGTATGTGCGCCGACTCTTCCTCGTTCTCCCTGCGCGGGCCGCCTCATCTCGCTGCCACCTGCTGTGACCTCGGGTGAGGACCTTCGATCGGGACGAAGCCCGATGACCGACGGTCTCTGGTTGAACCGATACGACACACGGATGCGTGTCACACCAAGGAGATAGGCTACCCGACCGTGGTGGACGCAACCAAATCGCCGACCGGCGGACCTGCACCGACGTCGGCGAACGACCGGGCCGCAGCCGCAGCCGAGGCGGTCACCGGCCGCCACCTGCGCAGGATGATGTGCATCCCCGGCACGCGGCTGGCGGCCGTCGCGTGGCCGACACGCACGATCGCGAGCCGGTTCGGGATGTGGCACTACTGGTGGCATGCGCACCTGGTGGACCTGCTGACCGACGCCGCCATCCATCGCCCTCCGGACGAGCGCAGCTTCGACCCCGACGTCGCCGACGACGTCAACCGGCTTCTGCGTGGAATCCGGGCGCGCAACCTCGGCAGATGGACCAACAACTATTACGACGACATGGCCTGGCTGGGGCTGGCGATCGAACGCGCCGACCGCCACCTGGGCCTCGACCATCGCACCGGGCTGCGCACGCTGTCCCGGCGGATGATCGACGCCTGGGTCCCCGACCTCGGCGGCGGCATCCCGTGGCGCACCATGGACCTCTTCTTCAATGCCCCGGCGAACGGACCGGCCGCGATCCTGGTCGCCCGCACCGGCCATCTGGACCGGGCCGCGGCGATGGCGGACTGGATGGATCGCGTCCTCGTCGACGCTGACTCGCATCTGATCATCGACGGCGTCAAACCCGGTGCGCGCGGCGGCGAGATGGAACGCGTGCCAGCGATCTACACCTATTGCCAGGGCGTGGTGCTGGGCACCGAGGTCGAACTGCTGCGGCTCACCGGTGACTCGATCCACGCCGAGCGGATCGACCGACTGCTGCACGCCGTCGAGACCCGGATGTGCGTCGACGGCGTGATCCCGGGCGCCGGCGGCGGCGACGGCGGCTTGTTCGCAGGGATCCTGTCCCGTTATCTGGCGCTCGCGGCGACCGACCTGCCTCGGTCCGACGGCACCGCCGGCCTCCGACGTCGGGCGGCGTCGATCGTGACGGCGTCCGCCGACGCCGCGTGGACGAACCGCGTGGACACCGCCGACGGCCCGGTGTTCGGTCCCGACTGGCGGAAACCGGCCTCGCCGCCGCGCGACGACGGCACCCGGGCACGGTTCGTCGGGGGCGCGGTGAACTCCTCGCAGATCGCCGAGCGCGACCTGTCGGTGCAACTGTCGGCCTGGATGGTGCTCGAGGCCGCCGCCGCCGTCGACCTGCGGCTTCCCGAGCATGCCCAAAAAGACGCCACCTAGTTAGCGATCCGATACCGGGGCTGAGATATCCTCGTCCGGCGAGGTGACGAACACCACATATGTAACGTCCGTCACCGCGCTCCCGACACGAGAGGTGCGGGGACGAGCAAGGCGACGATGCCTCGAGCGCACGGCTGAACGGGACATCACGCCAGGCAGGGTGATGCACCATGACGTACCAGTTGGACGCCGCAGAACAGCCGCAGCCGCGGCGGGGCCGGGCCGGCCGCCCCCTCGGGACAGGGACTGCCCCGCATTTCGGTTCGCTACCGCTCGGTGACCCCACCGGCGGTGCCGACGGCATGCGCTGGCGCGACCAGGTCGACGGCAAGCAGCTCTATCCGCGGGTCGCCATCGACCGCGACGTCATCCTCACGATGAGCGACGGTGTCCGCCTGCGCGCAACGGTGATCCGCCCGGCCAATCGGTTCGGGCAGACGGTTCTGACGCCGTACCCCGCCATCGTCAACATCAATCCGTACAACCGGGTCGCCATCGACCTCCTCGACCACACGCTGCACGCGCCGGTCATCGGCAAGGCGCTGCACACCGCCTCGGCGTCGATCGACGGCACCGGGACCGGCCTCGAGGGCCTCACCACACTCACCAAGACCCTGTCCGGCGGCGTGTTCGACGTCTTCGGCATCAACCGGAACCTCGTGCGCAGCGGCTACGTGCAGGTCATCGTGGACGTGCGCGGCACCGGCGCCAGCCAGGGCAAATGGCAGATCCTGGGCGCCCGGGAGCAGCAGGACTCGGTGGAGATCATCGACTGGGTCGCCGAGCAGGACTGGTGCGACGGCGCCGTCGGCCTCGCCGGCTGGTCGTACTCGGCGATCAACTCGCTGCAGGCCGCCGACAAGCGTCCGCCGGCCCTCAAGGCCGTCTTCGCCGTCGAGGGCTGCGACGACATCGTCCGCGACATCTACATCACCGGCGGTATGCCGTCGGCCTTCATCCCCGCGTGGCTGTCGGTGGTCAATCTGCTCAAGTGGGTACCCAACCCGTCGAGCCCGATCCGCGACGTGCTGCGCGGCGACACCCTGCGCTGGGCGATCGATCGCATCAAGTCGCCGGCCACCGAGATCAGTTCGCTGCTCTGGGGATTCCTCACCGCCCGCGACGACCGCATCTTCGACGACCCGTACTTTGACGAGCGCGATCCCCAGGTGGACCGGATCGAGGTACCCACGTTCACCGTCGGCGCCTGGCACGACCTGTTCGGCCGCAGCGCGACCGGGGTCTACGAACGACTGAAGATGGCTCCCGGACGCAAGCAGATGGTCGTCGGCGACGGCTACCACTTCGACGTCGGGTCCGGATACGGCGGCAAGTTCGCGCCGCCCCGCCTCGATGTACTCGAGCGCGCATGGTTCGATCGGTGGCTCAAGGGTCATCGCAACGGTGTCGACTATTACGGGCCGGTCACCATGCTCCAGCAGGGCGGCGCATGGACGTCGGGCCCGAGCTTCCCGCGGCCCGGTGTGCGCCCGCAACGCCTCTACCTCGACGACGCGCCGTCGGGCACCGCCGAGCACGCCGAACACGACGGTTCGTTGTCGCGTGAACCCGTCGATCACCTGTCGTCGCTGCATGTACAGCCCGATCTGCGCGGCGCGGTGTCCCGCGACATGACGCAGGTGACCGCGGGCGCGGCGATGGCCTTCGGCCGCTCGTTCACGGCCGATGCCCGATACCAGGAGCGCGGCGGGCTCTCGTTCACCACCGCGCCCGTCACCGAGGCGACGACGATCAGCGGCGCGATGAACCTGCGTCTCAACGTGGCGACCACGGCGCACGAGGCCATCTGGGCCGTCACCGTCAACGATGTGGCTCCGGACGGGACGTCGACGGTGCTGACCAACGGCGCATTGTCGTCGTCCAACCGCGCGCTGGACCCATCGTCGTCGACCTACGCATCGGACGGCAGCCTGCTGTCGGCGCACCACTATCTGTCCCGCAAACGCAAGCTGCCGGTGCCGGCCGACGAACCCATCCGCATCGACGTCGACCTCGTGCCCACGGACGCGGTGCTCGAACCCGGCCATCGGCTGCGGGTCGACGTCTACGCCGCCAGCTTCCCCCGCTACCTCACCGTGGTGCCCGACCTGATCAAGGCACGCGGCCGTCGGCAGCGACTCGTCCTGGACCCACGTCATCCGAGCTATCTGACGTTCTGCGCAGGCGGGAACTGGTAGACCGGATTCGGTCTGCCTCGCTTTTCCCGCGGCCTTTCACGCGGAAGTCGTTCAGTCCCGGGCGATCTCGCGCGGTGCTCCCCCGGCCACGTCCACCAGCACCTGCAGGACGTGCGCGATCCCGGGTGTCGCGATGACCCATCCGGCGACGGCCCAGACCAGATTCAGATGGGTCAGCGCCGTGCCGAACGCCCGCACGCCGTCCACTGCCACGACGTCCGTCTCGTAACGCATGCGGCGCAACGCCTCTCGATGACCTTCGGCAGGGCGCACGTCGAGTCCGGCCGGGCGTCGATCAAGGAGCCACCCGGCGAGATCGCTGCACGGGTCGCATCCGCGCGCGAGGTACACCCTGGCGGGCTCGCCGCAGACAGTGGGACGCCACCGCGGCCACCACGGTCGCACCGACCGCCGGTACCCGTCGAACTCCCCACCGAAGCGACGGGCCAACGCATCGTTCTCGACATATGCAGCCAGACCCGACGAGAAGGCCGCGGCGGCGACGGCGGCCCCGGCAAGCGCAGGCAACCCGGTGATGCCGGCCATCACCAGCAACAGCGCGGTACCGCAGAGCTGCATCGGATTCGCCACGTACGCATAAGGTCCCGACGTCACCAGTCGTCGCGGCGGGTCCCACGGATAGGGTGTGCCGCCGTGCCGGGCGAACTCGATCACCGCGGACACCGCCACCAGGGCCACCACCCCGGCGACCTGTACCAGGACGATGTCGAGCGGCCCGCCGATCCGCGCCCACACGTCCGTCCACGGGGTGTCGGTCGATGCCATCGCCGCCGACGGGATCGCGACGATCAGCAACGCACCGAACAACACCATCTGCATGACGACGCGCAGTCCGAGGAACCGGCCACGCGTCGTCGCCTCGGCCAACACGACACCCGGGATCAGGCAGGTCACCACGGCCAGCGCCTCGCCCCACCACCACCCCGACGACAGCGCGACCGCGGGCGTCAGTGACGGCATCGCGTACACGTCCAGGAGAACCAGCGCCACCACGGAATGCGCCGGCCGGATCCAGCGCGCGGCGAGTACCGGGAGCATCGACCATGCCACCGCCCACCCGATCATCAGATCCACGGGCAACCCGAACATGTCGCCGCCCTCGGTCCCGAACGACCACCACCCGACGGCGACCGCCATCACGTTGATCATCGTGAGCCCCAACAGGTTCCACAGCAGCGCGAGCACCGCCGCACCCCGACGACGGACATCGGTCACCGCCAACCACAAGCCGGCCGCGACGACCACCGGCGCCATCACCGCCAGCATCCGCACGGTCGAGACGTCGAGCCAGTCGCCCGCGAACGGCAGGGCGATCATCGGTGCCGGTGGTGGTCGACGTGTGTGCGATCCGTCGCCCGGACCGCAGGCGCGTGGTCATCGACCGCGCGGATCAGATGATCGGCGGCCCGCGACGTCACGACCCGCTCGATCGGACCGAAGTACCACGCCGGCGACAACAGTCGCGTGTAGTGCAGCTCCCAGCGCACCTCGGTCCGGGTCGCATCGACTGCCCGCCAGCTCACCCGCATCTCGCGCCAGCGCAACCAACTCGCGAGCGGGGTGCTGTCGGCGACCGGGGTGAAGGTCACCGATGACGCCGTGCGGGCGCTGACCTCCAGCTCGAGGGCCGAACCGTGCTCGCCCCAATGGTGCTGGGCGACAGGGCCGGACCGATGATGCGCCCCGTCGAAGCCGATCGTCCGGTGCCCGCCGAGAGTCAGTCCGCCGGAATCCGACAGCGGTTGCGGGAACCCGATCGCGAGCACGCCGCGCGGACGCGTGTCGGCAAAACGGAGTGGTGCCGCGAGCGCCGCGGACATTCCGGCGGCCGGGATGTCGACGACCCGGGTGGCCGCGGACATCGCGTCACCCGGCACCGTGAGGACCGGCGTCGTGCCCTCCCGCGCGAGCAGTGCGAGCAGCACCGGCGCGACGAACACCGCGGGGCCACGACCCCGCGCGTCCCGCGCATGCACCGTGGCCCGGCCACCGAGGTAGACGAACAGATAGAAGATGGGGGCGGCCATGAGCACACAGCAGGCGCCCTCGCCGAGCACCGGGATCGACAGCAGCAGCAGGATCGTGGTGACCTTCAACGCGATGCCGGCCGGCCGACGGGCAGGCGAGCTGAGCGTGATGACGACGGCCAGGACCAGCGGGATGCCGACGTAGAGTGCGGCGGATTGCCCCAGCCCGGCGCCCTTCAGCACGTGATAGAGCACGTACCCGACACCGAACGCGGCGATGGCGCCGGCCACCGACCACTGGGTGCGCGTCGGCCGATACGGCGTGCGCGCGACCGGATGACCGGGCGCGTCGCCGTCGTCAGACGTGTTCCCCGGACCGCCGTCGTCGACGTCCTCTGGTGGCTCGCTCACCCGCCCCGCCCCTTCCGCACACGGACATCACATCACCCCGCTGTCCCCGAAGACCACGCGATAGACGAACCCGGTCTCCGGTCCCAGCACGGCGGCGACGAGGTCGATGAGCGTGTCGACGAACCCCCGACCGTGCGCCGGTCCGCCCGAGTCGTCGAGGTGATGGGCCAGTTCGTGCAGGACCACCAGTTCGCGCAGCGCCCACCGCCCCTCGGACGACGACGGGATCGCGATCTCCGCCGTCCCGCTCGCCGTTCGGTGATAGTGCGCCGAGCGATGTCCCTGCCGCTCGCGCACCCCGACAGATTCGCCGGCACGGGTGAACCGCGCGCGTACCGCGGGCATGGCGAGCACCCGGTCGACGTGGTCGCTTACAGAATCCACCGACGCGAAGCGGGCCTCGACGGGCAGGGTCACCTCGGTGCCGGCGATCCGGACGGTCCGCCCCACACCGGGCCGCTCGAACATCTGCAGCACCATGCGCTCGGCCTCGTAGAGCCGGCTGCGTCCGGCGTCGCGCGGCGTCATCGCCGACTCTCCCCGGGTACCGTCGCACGCATTACGATCTGACGGGCGGCCACGCGGAGCGGCCGGTACGCGGACAGGAGAGGTGCGGCGTGAGTTCTCCTTCGCTGAGTGCCCGGGCACAGCAGCGCGCCCTGGCCGCGGCCCAGCGTGCTCGCCGCGTCCCCGGCGCGAACCTCGTGCTGCGCATCCTGCGCGATCTCGCCGTCAACGACGTGACGGATCGCTCGATGACCCTTGCCGCCCAGGCGTTCACCTCGGTGCTGCCGATCGTCATCCTGCTGACGGCGCTGCCCAGCCACACGGTCATCACCAAGGCGCTCAGTGGGTTGGGCATCGATCCCGACTCGGTCGATTTCGTGAAATCCGACCCGGGGTCGATCACCACCATCGGGATCTTCGCCGCGCTGATGACCATCGCCGGCGCCACCTCGCTCTCCCGGGCCCTGGGCCGCATGTACGTGTCGATCTGGCAGGTGACCAAGCTGCCCATCTCCGGCTGGTGGCGATGGGTGGTGGTGATCTTCGCCCTGCCCGTCGGCGTCGTCGCGCAGGGTTTCGCCGCGCCGCTGCACACGCTGACGGTCACCGGATGGACCATAGGGGGGTACGGACCCATCGGTGTCGGACTGGAGGTGCTGGCCACGTTCCTGATCTGGGCGACCATGTGGACCGCACTTCCCAGACTCCTGGTGTCCTCGCAGGTGCCAATGCGACTGATGGCCCTCAACGGCGCGGTGACCGGCGTGTTCATCACGGTCCTGCTGGTGGGCAGCCGCGTGTTCCTGCCCGCCATCCTCGGCGAGACCACCCGCCACTACGGGACACTCGGCGTGGTCTTCGTGGCGATCAGCTGGCTGTTCTTCTTCGCCGCGATCGTCGTGGTGTGCGCCATCGTGGTGCACTCGGCGGTCTGCGACGAGGGCACCGTGGGCTCGTGGCTGCGTCCTCGGGTCGGCACGCCGCGGCCCTTCCCGCGACGGGTCAACGACACATTCGACGAGTTCTTCGGCACGGACGGACGCACCCCCGCACGGTCGACCGAGCCCTGATCGCAGCGCGCTCACTCCTCCAGCGCGCCGCGGGCGTTGCCGAACTCCCGGTCCGCACCGATCTTTGCCCGACGTCCCGCACGATCACCGGCTTTGCGGGCTGCTTCGGAGTACCCCGCCGACGCACTCGACGGCCGCCACGTACCGCGGGCCCTGGACTCCGTGCGGTAGAAGTCCGTCACCTCGATCTCCTTGTCACGCAACGCCACTGCGGTGGCGGATGGGCTCGCCCGCTTCTCCCCGACGCCTGTCCGGTCGGCGTGCCGTCACCGTCGGGATCCGCACCGAGCGCCTCCGCGCGCGCCTGCTCGCGGGCCTCGCTCAACCGCTTGCCGATCCGCTCGGCGAACGCCGACTGGAAGTTCAGCCGGGCGGTGATCGGCGAGAGCGGCTTGGTCTCCACCACCCGCCGTGCGCGCCAGCCGCTTCCACGGGTCACCACCCGGGAGAACTCCTCCCCCTTGTAGGCCCCGGAGCGCAGGTAGGCGTCACTCGCGGCGACCATCTGCACGACGAGCGAGGTGTACAGCGTCTCGCAGGTGTCGATGTCCGCGCCGAAGCCATAGGCCATCACGAACGTCGAGTTGCCCGCGACATCGACCGTGACATCGTTGGCGCGCGCGATCGCGACGAACAGCTGCACGTAGGTCTTCAGACCGCGTTTGCCGGCCGTGCCGATGGCGATCTGGCGCGTCACCGGAGTGGTGTCCCGACGACCCGCCGGATCGTGCGACCGCGCCACCGCCAGGTCGATCGACGCCGCCGTCGCCAGCCGCTGGGCGGCCTGCATGAACGTCTCGGCCTCATGCGGGTTGTCGGTCCCCTCCGCCTGTCGCAGCAGGGCCGAGATCCGGGTCAGCAGCTTGTCATCGCGCATATCTATCAGACTATCCAGCGGGCCGATCGGTTCCACTCGACGCCATATTCGGTGCAGGCATGCGAAATCGGTCGAGCGCTCAGGTGTCGGAACCCTCGGAATCGTCGGGTGCCCAGCGCGCGATGTCCTCGTCGGAGACCTCTCGCTCGTCGGTCCGCTGGGTCATCCGGATGTGGTTGCCGAACGGGTCGCGGAACGCGCAGTCGATGCCGTACGGCTGGTCCTCGGGCTCCTGGGTGAACTCGACGCCCTTGGCGGCGAGGTCGGCATAGGTCGCGCGGCAGTCGTCGGTGGACAGGATGGTCGCACCGAGCGCGCCGATCGTCACCAGCTCACGGACCCGCGCGGCGGCGTCCTCGGAGATCGCCGGCGGACCGGGTAGTGACAACAGGATCTCGCGATCGGGCTGCCCGGGCGTGGCGATGGTCAGCCATCGCATGAATCCCATGTCGACGTCGGTGGTGACGACGAAACCGAGCTTGCCGACGTAGAAGTCGAGCGCGACGTCCTGGTCGAGGACGTAGATGGAGTGGATGCTGATGCCGTTGATCATGCGCCCGACGATACGACGGTCGCGTACTACGACGCTTCTCCGAAACTGCTCGAATTCGCATGCGGCCGCGTCCAGTCCTTCACGAAGCACGACGGCACCCGCGTCGGCGCAGCGGTCAGCCGATACGCGGTCGGGCTCCGCCCGATGATCGCGGTGAACGTCCGGCCGAATGTGCCGAGGCTCTCGTACCCGACCGCACGGGCGACGTCGGTCACCGGGAGTTCGGTGTGGCGCAACAGCGCGCAGGCTCGTTCGATGCGGCGACGCTGCAGATAGCGATGCGGCGTCTCGCCGAACACGTCCCGGAACCGCCGGATGAAATGGGCCGGTGAGATCAGCGCGATGCCGGACAGCGTCGCGATGTCGAGCGGTTCGGCGTACGCACGGTCGATGGCGTCGCGCGCACGCAGCAGACGGCGGTTCTCGTCCTCACGAGGGGTGAACACGCAGTCCAGTGTGGCTCACCGATCAGTGTTGCTCACAGGCGATGCCGTCGCCGTCCCGATCCCGGCCACTCTTGTTGGCGTCGTAGACGTCCTGGTCCACCGTGAAATCGGTGACCGGGGTCCCCGACGTCGAGTCGACGGCGCCGGGTTCCCCGACACCGTGCGGATAGTCGCCGTTCAACGCGTCGCAGTTCTTGTAGGTCGTCGCCGCTTCCGCCGGCGCCGCCACCGCCAGCGGCGCGATCACCACCGCCGCCGATGCCAGCATTCCGACGACGATTCTCCGCGAGTACCGCATGACGACCTCTTCCCACATTCCTCGATGAACCCCGTCACGATAGCCGTCACGAGGTGCACGGGAAAGAAACCGACTCGGGAATCACCCGAACGATGGACGCGCCTAGAGACCGAACTTCGCCTGCATGGCCCGCAGTGTCTCCGCCGAGTGCATCAGGCCGGAGAGTTCGTCGTCGGACATCGGCATCTCCAGCCGCGTCTGCGCGCCTCCCCGATCGACGATGGTCGGCAGCGAGAGGCAGACGTCGTCGAGACCCTCGTAGCCGGTCGCAACCGTGGAGACCGGCAGCACACGGTGCTCATTGTTGAGCACCGCCTCGACGATGCGGGTGGCGGCCAGGCCGATCGCATAGTTCGTGGCGCCCTTGCCCTCGATGATCTTGTACGCGGCGTGCACCACCTCGTGGTGGATCCGCTCGCGGGCCGCCGCGTCGATGGCCTGCCCGTCGCCCAACGGCTTCCAGTGCAGCAGTGGCACACCGCCGATGCTCGCGGAACTCCACAGCGGGATCTCGCTGTCACCGTGTTCGCCGACGATGTAGGCGTGGACGTTCTGCACCGCGACGTCGCAGTGCTGCGCGATGAGGAACCGCAACCGGGAGGAGTCGAGGACCGTGCCCGACCCGAACAGCTGATTGTTCGGCAGGCCACTGTATTTCAGAGCGGCATAGGTGACGATGTCGACCGGGTTGGTGACCATGATGTAGACCGCGTTCGGTGCGACCTCGAGCACGCCCGGCATGATCTTCTTCGTCAAACCGATGGTGGCCTCGGCCAATTCGAGCCGCGACTGCCCGGGCTTCTGTTTCGCACCTGCGGTGAACACCACGACGTCGGCGTCCGCGCACACCGACACGTCGTCGTCGCCGATGATGTCGGCTCGCGGCACGAACTCGAGACCGTGTGACATGTCGAGGACCTCGGCGGTCACCTTCGCGGTGTTGATGTCCATCAGCGCGATCGTGCGGGCCACACCTCTGATCAGTGACGCGTATGCGACGGCCGTACCGACCGCTCCTGCTCCGATGATCGCCAGCTTCGTCGGTCGTACTTCCATCAAAGTCACCGCCTGGTCTCGTGAGTCCGCCCCTGCCCGCGATTATTCACGTACCCCGACCTCCGTGCAGCGAGACGACGAGATGACCCGGCCGTCAACGACAAAGCCCCCGACCACTCGCGTGATCGGGGGCTTCGAGTCGAGAGCTCGGATCAGTCGGTCGCGGTCTCCGCGAAGTTGCGACTCACCTGCGGGTCGACCGGGATGCCCGGGCCCGTGGTGGTCGAGACGGTGACCTTCTTGATGTAGCGGCCCTTCGCTGCCGACGGCTTCGCACGCATGATCTCGTCGTAGGCGGCGCCGTAGTTCTCGGCGAGCTTCTGAACATCGAATGACGCCTTACCGATGACGAAGTGCAGGTTCGCTGCCTTGTCGACGCGGAAGTTGATCTTGCCGCCCTTGATGTCGTTGATGGCCTTGGTGACGTCGGTGGTCACGGTGCCGGTCTTCGGGTTCGGCATCAGACCGCGCGGGCCGAGGACGCGCGCGATGCGGCCGACCTTGGCCATCTGGTCCGGGGTGGCGATCGCCGCGTCGAAGTCGAGCCAGCCGCCCTGGATCTTCTCGATCAGATCCTCGGCGCCCACCTCGTCGGCGCCTGCGGCGACGGCCTCGGCGGCCTTGTCGCCGGCGGCGAACACGATGACGCGTGCGGTCTTACCGGTGCCGTGCGGCAGGTTGACGGTGCCACGGACCATCTGGTCTGCCTTGCGCGGGTCGACACCCAGGCGAACGGCGACCTCGACGGTCGAGTCGGTGTTCTTCGACGACGTGTCCTTGGCGAGCTGCGCAGCTTCCAGCGGGCTGTACAGCTTGCTCTTGTCGACCTGCTCCGCGGCGGCGCGGTAGGCCTTGCTCTTCTGTGCCATTGCTCTGTTCTTTCTCCGTTGTAGATGTTCGGGTTAGTGGTTGATGGGCCGAGCCGGCCCTCCCACGGGTTTCTGCTGATCGAGTAGCTGCGATTCCTGCTGATCGAGTGGCTGCGAGCCGCCAGGCGAGCAGCGTATCGAGATCGCGGGCAACTCAGCCCTCGACGGTGATACCCATCGAGCGAGCGGTGCCGGCGATGATCTTCGCGGCCTGCTCGACGTCGTTGGCGTTGAGGTCTTCCTGCTTGGTCTTGGCGATCTCACGGACCTGGTCCATGCTGACCTTGCCGACCTTCTTGACGTGCGGCTCGCCCGAGCCCTTCTGCAGGCCTGCGGCCTTGAGGAGGAGCTTTGCGGCCGGCGGGGTCTTCAACTTGAAGTCGAAGGACCGGTCTTCGTACACGAAGATCTCGACCGGGATGACGTTGCCACGCTGCGACTCGGTCGCCGCGTTGTACGCCTTGCAGAACTCCATGATGTTCACGCCGTGCTGACCGAGCGCCGGACCCACGGGCGGAGCCGGGTTGGCCGCGCCTGCCTGGATCTGGAGCTTGATGATCCCGGCGAGCTTCTTCTTCTTGGGAGGCATCTAATTGTTCCTTGGTTGTTTCTTGCAGATCCACGTCCGCTGGAGACGTGAAAGTCTTGTGTCCCGCGTGGGGGCTAAATCTTCTCGACCTGGTTGAAGCCGAGCTCGACCGGGGTCTCGCGACCGAAGATCGACACCAGCACCTTGACCTTGCGCTGCTCGGCGTTGACCTCACTGATCGATGCGGGCAGCGTCGCGAACGGGCCGTCCATGACGGTGACCGACTCGCCGACCTCGAAGTCCACCTCGATGACCGCGGTCGCCGCGGCGGCGGCCGCCTCGACACCCTCGGCCCCGGCACCGGCGCGCGCAGGCTTCTTGGCCTCCACGCGCGGCATCAGGAACTGCAGCACCTCGTCGAGCGACAACGGCGACGGCTTGGAGGTCATCCCGACGAATCCGGTCACACCCGGGGTGTTGCGCACCGCGCCCCACGACTCGTCGTTGAGGTCCATGCGCACCAGGATGTATCCCGGCAGCACCTTGCGGTTGACCTTCTTCGGCTGACCGTTCTTGATCTCGGTGACCTCTTCGGTCGGTACCTCGACCTGGAAGATGTAGTCGCCGACGTCGAGGTTCTGGACGCGGGTCTCGAGGTTGGCCTTCACCTTGTTCTCGTAGCCGGCGTAGCTGTGGATCACGTACCAGTCACCGGGCGCGCGACGCAGCTGCTTGCGCAGTTCCTCGACCGGGTCGGCGTCCTCGGCGGGCGCTTCCTCGGCAGCGACCTCGTCGGCCACCTCGACCTCGTCGGCGACGGCGTCCTCGATGGCTTCCTCGACAGCGGCCTCGCCGCCCTCGACGGCTGCAGCGTCATCCTCGGCGGCCTCGACCTGTGCCTCGACACCGGGATCGTCGGTCTCGTCGACGGTGTCCACCGCCGACTGGTCGATTCCGTCGACCGACTCTGGGGTCGATTCGATCTCGTTCTCCGGGGTGCTCACTGCAGCCCACGCTCCTCTGTCGGTTTCCGGTCGTCCTGGCCTCGGCCTGTGCCCACTCGCGCGGGTCGCGTCAGCCGAACAGCCAGAGGACTCCCTTGGCGAAGACGACGTCGAGACCCGAGATGAAGGCGGTCATGATGATCACGAAGACCAGCACGACGATCGTGTAGGTGATCATCTCCCGGCGCGTGGGCCAGATGACCTTCTTCAGTTCGGCGACGACCTGCTGCAGGAAAACCCAGATCCGAACGAACGGATTCCGGCTCTCGCCCTCAGCTGCCTTCTTCTTGCGTTCCTTGACCGCGACGGCGGATCCGGTGTCGGATTCCGTCTCGCTGTCGGTGCTGGAGGCACTCGTCGACGATCGACGACCTCGCGACGAGCGCTTGCCCGACGGCCGGAGTTCGGCCGACGTGTCGGCACCACCCTCGGTGCCCTCGCTACCTTCGAGCTCCTCCACCGAGTCGGCAGCGGCGTCTTCTCCCGCGCCTTTGGCGCGGGCAGCTCGATCTCGCTTGCTCACCTTCGAGGTTCCTCTCGTCAACGTGTGCCCTCACCAGGGCAGGGGCGACAGGACTTGAACCTGCAACCTGCGGTTTTGGAGACCGCTGCTCTGCCAGTTGAGCTACGCCCCTTTGCGACTGTTTCGCGGCTCGACGCCACGGTACAGCTGCCATCTCGATCGCCTCCGCCGGAAACCTCCCGACAAAACCAACGCGCCACCCTATTGGGCAGCGCGCAAGTCTGAGCCAATCCAGACACTTCAGTGTAGATCACCCGCACCGTCTAACCCAAAACGCCCCGGAACTGCTCCTGTCCACCGGTCACAACGCACCCACCAGGATCTCCACGGCCTCGGCGTAGCGCTCGGGCGGGGCGGCGGCGAAGTTGAGCCGGATGAACGGACCCGTCGGCTCGGTCGGGAACCACTCCCCGCCCGGTGAGATCGACAGTCCGCGGCCGAGGGTGCGTGCCGCGACGAGCTCCGGATCCGTCGGCGCGCCGTCGGAACCGTGACCGGGCAGTTCCGCCCATACGTTCAGCCCGCCACGCGGCGGTCGGGCCACGTCGATCTGCGGGGCACGGGTGGCGAGCTCGTCCACCAGCGTGTCGCGGCGCAGCTGCAGAGCGCGCCGGAGCCGTTGGATGTGGGTGCGCCACCCGGGCCGCGACACGACGTCGAGCGCCACCGCCTGCAGCACCGGGGAGACGTACAGGTCGGACACGGTCAGCGCGTTCTCGATGCGCGAGCGGGCCGGGCCACGCGCGAGCACCGCGGCCACCCGGACCGTCAACGAGAGACTCTTCGTCAGCGACCGGATGTAGACGACATGTCCGTCGGTGTCGGCAGACACCAACGGTCGCGGCGGGGTCTCCATCGCGAAGTCGTGCGCCCAGTCGTCCTCGACGATGAACGCCCGATGCGCGCGCACCACATCCAACACCTGGGCGCGCTGCGTCGCCGTCCACACATCGCCGGTCGGATTCGCATAGGTGGGCTGGGCGTAGCAGAGCCGTGCACCCGATGATGCGAACGCGTCGTCGAGGTCGGCGTCGCTCGGTGCGCCGTCGGTGCGCGGCACCGGCACGATCACCAGACCCGCCTGCCGCGCCGCCGCGATGGCACCCCAGTAGGTGGGCGACTCCATCACGATCGGATCACCCGGTGCCGCCAGGGCACGAAACGTCGCGGCGAGGGCGGCCTGCCCACCCGAGGCGATGACGGCGTCGGTGTCGCGCCAGCCGTCGGCGCCGAGGTCGTCGACGAACCAACGGCGGAGATCGGGAAGCCCGGCCGTGGGCGGGCGCTGGAAGGCGTCGTGGCGGTATCGCCCCGGCCCGCTCGCTCCTCCCCCGGCGCCACGGGAGACACGAGCGAATGCGCTCCGGATCTCGCGGATCGGTAGCAGGTCGGCGTCGGGGTAGCCGCTGTGCATCGCAATGGTGTCGTGCGGGATCTGACGCATCGACGATCCGACCGGGGACGGACCACCCCGCTCCGGACCGAGCGCGGCCGTCTGCCAGGCAACATCGGCGCGAGTCGCCGGTGCCGATCGTCCGCGAACGAATGTGCCCAGCCCCGAACGTGTCTCGACGATCCCCTCACTCACCAACACGGCCAGTGCACGCTGCACCGTGACCGGACCGGCGCCGAACCGCGCGGCCAGCGCACGCGTCGAGGGCAGCCTGCTCCCCGGCTCGGCGGCAAGCGCGAGGGAACGGAGGTGACGCGCGATTCGGTCACTGCTATCGTCGGACATGAGAACTGATAGTAGCGCTATCGCGAAAGTATCCGCGGTGCTACCGCGGACCGGACTGCTCTGGGGCCTGCTCGGTGTGGTCGCATTCTCGTTCACCGTGCCCTTCACCCGTGTCGCGGTGGTCGGTCTCGATCCGCTGTTCATAGGTTGCGGCCGTGCCGTCGTCGCTGCCGTGCTGGCAGCGATCGCATTGTCCATCGGCCGGGCCACGCTGCCGACCGCATCCCAGTGGCTGCGACTGGTCCCCGTGTCGGTGGGCGTGGTCGCCGGATTCCCGATCCTCACCTCGCTCGCCCTGCGCGACGTCGGCGCCGGGCACTCGGCCGTCGTCATCGGCGTGCTGCCGGCCGCGACGGCGCTGGTTGTGGTGGCCCGCACCCACGAGCGGCCGGCCCGACGCTTCTGGATCGGTGCCGCCCTCGGGGTGCTCGCGACGGTCGTGTTCACCGTCGCCGGACACGGCGGAATCCAGGCCCCGGGCATCGGTGACCTGTACCTGATCGGCGCCGTCGTGCTGGCCGCGATCGGCTATGCGCAGGGTGGCGTGATGGCGCGTGAACTCGGGGCCTGGCAGACCATCTGCTGGGCGCTGCTGCTGGCACTCCCGGCCATGCTCATCGCGACGGTGTCCGTCACCGGCGGGCATCTGCCCCACGCGAGCGCACACCAGTGGATGGCGTTCGGCTACCTCTCGGCCGTCAGCATGTTCCTGGGATTCTTCGCCTGGTACCGCGGACTGGCGATCGGGCCGATGACGACCGTCAGCCAGGTCCAACTCGTGCAGCCGGTACTGACCGTCGCATGGGCCGTGTTGTTCCTGGGCGAGCAACTGACGGTCCCCATGGTGATCGGTGGCGCCGCAGTGATCGGATGTGCCGCGTTCGCCGTGCGCAGCCGGGTCACGACGACCCCACCCAGCACGACAGCGCGGCGTCCGATGGACGAACCATCTCGCGCCGCGCTGGGGTGACCTGTATGCGGGTGGATCAGTTGAACTGCACGTGCGCCTGCGCGCGACCGAAGATCTTCCGATCCCCCTGCTTCGCGACGATCGCGATGACGCCACGGCGGGTCTCCGGGTCCAGGGACTTCACCTTGCCGGTGAAGTCGACCTGCGCGTACCCCTCGGCCGGTACGTAGACCGGGCTGGTGAACCGCACGTTGTACTCGAAGATGGCTGCCGGATCGCCGACGAAACTGCTGATGAAGCTGGCACCGAGACCCATCGACTGCATGCCGTGCGCCACCACCGTCTCCAGTCCGATCACCTTGGCGACCTCATCGGAGAAGTGGATCGGGTTCGGATCACCGGCGACGCCCGCGTAGTTGACGAGGTTGCCGCGGGTGAGCGTCTTGGTCATCGGCGGCAGTTCCTGGCCGACGGACAGATCGTCGAAGTCGATGGCCGAATAGGCCTTCGGTGCGACCTGCGGGTCCGGCCGGTCGTACCGATCGAACGGCCCGTGCACGGTCTTGGGCAGATCCGGCTCGCGATCGACCTTCATCATCACGTGCTCGAGCTTGTCCAGGACGTCGGGGTCGGCCTCCACGGCCGGCCGCGCGACCAGGCTGGTCCAGGTCGTCATGACCGGCTCGTCGCGCTGGTTCCAGATGATGTTCTTGGTGATCATCACGTCGGTGCCGGCCATCTGGCGGAAGGAGTCGAGGGAGACGTCGCAGATGAGCTGGTCGCCGACCTTGATCGGGTTGTGGAACACCAGGCGCTGGTCGGTCTGCATGATCTGCCACAGGTCGTATCCGGTGACGACGTCCTCGAACAGACGACGCTGGGCGATGATGCCGAGCACCGACACGAACGTGGGCGCCGCGATCAGGGTGTCGTGACCCATCTCGGCGGCAGCGGCCTCGTTCCAGTGCACGGGGTGATCGTCCTGGACGGCACGAGCGTGCTTGCGGATCTCTTCACGGCCGACCTCGTAGTAGTCGTCGACCGTGTAGTTGAAGCCCACCATCTGCGTGGTGTGGGCCGCGATCTCGTCGGGCGTGAGCTTGACGCCGCTCTTCAAGGCCTCGATCCGTTCCTGTATCTCGGCTTCGGTGATCGTCATCGGATGCCGCTCCTTTGCTCGGCCATACCCGATGGCCGGAATCTCGTGGACCGACCCTCGTCGGCGAGGGGCCGGGCGTGGTCCACAGCGGGAGGGGTGCTGCTCGCGGAGGGCAACCCGTCGCTACCGCTCGTTGTGTACTGCCGTTCGTACTCTGTGGGGGACCCGTGACGGCATCCCCTTGCCACGGTAATGGCTGCGGGCCACCTCTTCATCAGAGGTAGCCCGCGTGTATGCCAAAAGCCGTCGATCGCTATCGCGATTCCGACGACGGAGTCGTCAGCGCGACTCCTTGTGCGCCTGATGCTTGCCACAGTTCGGGCAGAACTTCTTGATCTCGAGGCGATCGGGATCGTTGCGACGGTTCTTCTTCGTGATGTAGTTGCGGTGCTTGCACACCTCGCACGCCAAGGTGATCTTGGGGCGGACATCTGTTGAGGAGGCCACTTCGTTGCCTTCTTTCGGGTGGTACGGGGCGGGCTCGGCAGCCTCTCGGCGACGGCCCAGGGTTGTCGGCGCCGTGCTGGTCGGCACCGATGTGTAGCGGTGGAGGGACTCGATCCCTCGACCTCACGATTATGAGTCGTGCGCTCTAACCAGCTGAGCTACACCGCCATGTGGACTGGGGTCCATCGAGCCCCCTGACGGAATCGAACCGTCGACCTTTTCCTTACCATGGAAACGCTCTGCCGACTGAGCTAAGGGGGCGTACCCGAACAATCCCGAGGGCCTGTTCGAGAGCCTTAACGAGGTTACACACGAACCCAGGCGCTCACCAAATCGCTGGTCAGCGACCGGTGGCGAGCGCCATGAGTTCAGCGTGGACCACGTTGTGGCAGGTATAGGATTCGAACCTATGTAGCTTGCGCGACGGATTTACAGTCCGCTCCCTTTGGCCGCTCGGGCAACCTGCCGTGCCGTCCGTCGGGCCGGTCACCGGCCGTAAGAACAACGCCGTGAAGAATACAACGAACCGACCATGTGAGTGCAAACCCGCTGGTAGATGACGCACTTGCACGAGGGCGGTCATCGGGCGGCGGCCGGCGGGACGCTAGGGTGTCGGTCATGGCTGATTCATCGTTCGACGTGGTGAGCAAGATCGACCGCCAGGAGGTCGACAACGCCCTCAACCAGGCCGCCAAGGAGCTGTCGCAGCGCTACGACTTCCGCGGCACCAACACCGGCATCGACTGGTCCGGTGAGGAGACCATCGTGATCACCTCCGACGCCGAGGAGCGCGCGCTGGCCGGCCTCGAGGTCTTCAAGGAGAAGTTGATCCGCCGCGACATCTCGCTCAAGGCCTTCGACGCCGGCGAACCCGCGGCATCCGGCAAGACGTTCAAGATCAGCGGCAACCTGGTGCAGGGCATCGACTCGGACCACGCCAAGAAGATCTCCAAGAAGATCCGCGACGAGGGACCCAAGGGCGTCAAGGCACAGATCCAGGGCGACGAACTGCGCGTGTCGAGCAAGAAGCGCGACGACCTGCAGGCCGTCATCGCGCTGCTCAAGGGCGAGGACTTCGGGATCGCCCTGCAGTTCGTGAACTACCGCTAGGCCTTCCCTCCCGCTGATCGAGTAGCAGCCGGCCCCTACCGCTGATCGAGTACCGGGCGGCCCCCTCCCGCTGATCGAGTAGCGGGCGGCCCCCTCCCGCTGATCGAGTAGCGGGCGGCCCCCTCCCGCTGATCGAGTAGCGGGCGGCCCCCTCCCGCTGATCGAGTAGCGGCCGAGGCGCCAGCCGAGGCCGCGTATCGAGATCACCGCACCCGGCCTCGATACGCCCCTCGCCTAGCGGCTCGGGCCTACTCGACCAGCGGAAGTCCTCCCCTTTCTGATCGCGGATCGAGATCACCCCTTGACCAGGGACTAGACTGAACAGGTCGCGCGTTGCGGCGAGCATCCGGAAGGCCACCCATCACACATTCTCCCGCCCCGATCGATGTCTACTTCGCCACACCGGAGCAGGATTCGCGCCATGGCACCGCGCGTTCGTCGGCACCCGACGAACACACTTCCGACGTGGTCCGGTTCGACGGCCGCCTCGCACTGATCAACACCGACACCACGCCGCACGAGGCGATGGTCGATGACCTCCTGTTCATCCGCGACGCACTCGACAACGCCGGGATCGATTATCTGCTGGTGCGAGGAAACGACGAACGCCCGGTCCTGGCCATCGATTGGGCGCAACGCAAGCAACTCCGGTCGGCGTTGGCCGTCGCATGTGCAGGCCATCCGTTCTACGCGAAAACCGTTGGCGCCAAACGTGGTCGACTCTCCCTGGTCTCCGACGGCACGTTGTCGACGCACCGCAAGGCGCGGGTGTTCCGGGTGTTCCGCCCGCGCGTCCACCTGGCCAGCGGCATGAGGTACGGGGCGTCGACCGGTGTGCAGATCGAGCTGTGGGCGACCGACGGCGATGATCTGCTGTTGCCGGTGGCGAACTCGCTGACCCGACGGCAGGTGTCGTCGCGAGAGGCGGTGCGCGGCGAGGTCGAGAGGTTCGGTCGCACGTGGCCGACGTTCGACACGATGTTCGCCCACCAGGCCTCCGACATCACGTTCGACATCGATCTCGTGTTCTCCTGGGTGGACGGGTCCTCCGAGGAGTGGCAAGCCCAGCGCGCCAAGCGAATGCAGAGTTACGTCGTGGGCGAGGGCGACGACTCCGCGGCCCGGTTCCGCCAGATCGACGAGTTGCGGTACGCCCTGCGCAGCGTGCACATGTACGCGCCCTGGGTCCGGCGGATCTTCGTCGCCACCGACTCACCAAGGCCCGCATGGCTTTCCGACGACCCCAGGGTGACCTTCGTGCCCAGTGAGGACTTCTTCGCGGACCCCTCGGTGCTGCCGACCCACAATTCGCAGGCCGTCGAGTCCCAACTCCACCGAATCCCCGGCCTCGCCGAGCACTTCCTGTACTCCAACGACGACATGTTCTTCGGTCGGTCGGTGGCCCCCCAGATGTTCTTCTCACCAGGTGGGGTGAGCATGTTCATCGAGGCCCCGATCCGGATCGGACTGGGATCGAACAACGATCAACGCAGCGGCTTCGAGAACTCCGCACGGGTGAACCGCGGGTTGCTCAGCGATCGGTTCGGCCTGGTGACCACCCGCCATCTCGAGCACGCGGCGACGCCGCTGCGCAAGAGCGTGATGGCGGAGATGGAGGCCAGGTTCCCGACCGAGTTCGCCGCCACCGCGGCCAGCACCTTCCGGGCCGAGACCAACATCTCGGTCACCAATTCGCTGTATCACTACTACGCGCTCATGAGCGGCCGCGCGGTGGTGCAGCGCTCGGCCAAGGTGAAGTACGTCGACACCACCGTCACATCGGGTTTCCGGCAGATGGATTCGCTCCTGAAGAAGCGATCGATGGACTTCTTCTGCCTCAACGACGGCAGCACGCCGGAGGTGGACCTGGACAAGCGCGCCATCAAGGTCACCCAGTTCCTGCAGAACTACTTCCCGATCCCAGCGCCCTGGGAAGCCGGCTGACTCAGCGCCTCAGGGTCAGCGTCTCCGGGCCGGGTATGCGTACTCCGCCCTCACGCAGCCGACGCCGGGTCTCCGCCGACGACACATATTCACCCACCGTGTCGTAGTCGCCCACCGGGGCCACCGAGTGCACGACGGTTTCCGGGTAGACGTGCACCAGATTGAATCCCTGGGCACCGTTGCGGCCACGCAACGCGCCCGCCGGCCCGGTCAGATCCTGGGTGTAGCACGTGGCCGACGCAACCGAGACCGGGATGCCGGCGAACATCGCCGTCGTCGAATAGTGCAGGTGACCGGCGAGAATGGACCGCACGTCACTGCCCCGGACGACATCGGCCAGTCGGTCCTGGTCGCGCAGCTCCACCAGGACGGCGAGGTCGAGCACACACGGCACCGGCGGATGGTGCATGGCGAGGATGCTGCCGTGCTGCGCGGGCACCGACAGCTCCGCGGCCAGCCACGCCAGCTGCTCGTCGGAGATCTCGCCATGATGGTGCCCCGGCACCGAGGTGTCGAGTGTGATGATGCGGAGTCCGTCGACGTCGTACACACGGTCGACCGGCGCCACCGAGGGCGGCTCGTCGAGCAGCTCGGTGCGGAAGTTCGCACGATCGTCGTGGTTTCCGATGGCCCAGATGACTTGGGCACCAATGGAATCGGCGACCCCGTCGACGATCGACCGCAACTTCCGGTAGGCGACCGCTTCTCCCCGGTCGGCCAGGTCTCCGGTGAACAGCAAGGCGTTGGGGCGCGCATGTGACGCCTCGACCTCGGCGAGGATCTGACGCAGTGTCACCTCGCTGTCGACAGCGCCGTAGAGCGGGCCGGGACCGCCGACCAGATGTGTGTCGCTCAGGTGCAGGATCAGATGAGACGGATGTGGGTACTCCGACATCCGGATACCGCCTGGACCCCCGTCGTTCATCGGTCTCCTGCTTCCGCCCGCCCGATGTGCAGGGCCGATCGGCGACTGCATGTCTCCCAGCGTAGACGTGTCTGCGGGCCGGCGGTCGGTTCAGCGGACCGGGCGGGTCACCGGCACGACGCGCCGGGACCGGAACCGGCCTACCCCCGGCCCGACCGTCGGGCCATCTCCTGCAGTCGCGCGATGCGGTCGGGCGTCGGCGGGTGCGACGAGAACATCTTCGCGACCCCGCCACCGCGGAACGGGTTCGCGATCATCAGGTGCGACTGCGACTCGATCTGCGGCGTCGGGGCCAGCGGCGCCTGATCGATGCCACCGCTGATCTTCGCCAGCGCCGACGCCAACGCGAGCGGGTCGCCGCTGAGCTCGGCACCCGACTCGTCGGCCTGGTACTCGCGCGACCGCGACACCGACATCTTGATCAGCGTCGCCGCCAGGGGGCCCAGGAAGGTGATCAGCAGGACGCCGAGGATGCCGGGGCCGTTGTTGCGGTTGCCACTGAAGAAGAACGCGAAGTTCGCCAGGCCGGTGATGATCGACGCCATCGCGCCCGCCACCGACGAGATCAGGATGTCGCGGTTGTAGACGTGCGACAGTTCGTGCCCGAGAACCGCGCGTAACTCGCGCTCGTCGAGCAGTCGCAGGATGCCCGCGGTGCAGCACACCGCGGCGTTCTTCGGATTGCGACCCGTCGCGAACGCGTTCGGCGACTCGGTGGGGCTGATGTAGAGCGCCGGCATCGGTTGACGCGCGGTCGTCGCGAGTTCACGCACGATGCGGTACAGCACCGGCGCCTCGACCTCGGTGACCGGCTGCGCGTGCATCGACCGCAACGCCAGCTTGGCCGAGTTGAAATAGACGTAGGCGTTGGTCCCGACGGCGACGAGCACCGCGAGCAGCAGGATCATCGGACTGCGGAAAAGCGCGCCGATCCCGACGATGATCGCCGACATCAACCCCATCAGGGCCGCCGTCTTCAGGCCATTGAAGTGCATCTGTTCCTCGTTCTGAGCATCGACCCGGCGTACGTCGCCTGGGTGCCATCACTCTTGCAAACGAACAGGGGGTCGGCAGAGTTTCCACCCACAGCCACCTCACAGCGATGACACCGGCGCTCGCTGTCCGAGAGGTGCCGCAATCGTGGCCGAGCCGGGTACGGGACCGGCTATCCCGTCCGATCGATCGTGTACCGCACCAGCGACGACAACGCCCCGTGGGCGGGACCGTCGGGCAGCTGGGCCAGCACCGCCTGCGCCTCGTCGGCATACGCGCGCAGCCGGTCGTGCGCGGCCGCCATCCCCGTCGACCCGTTGAGCACCTCGATGGCCTCGGCCACCGCCGCGTCGTCGGTGACCGGGCGCGCTCCACCGGTCTCCGGGTCGATCAGGAGTCCACGGAGTTTCGCCGAGGCCGCGTCGTCGGCGCGCAACGCATAGAGCACGGGCAACGTGTGCACGCCCTCGCGAAGGTCGGTGCCCGGGGTCTTCCCCGAGTCGATGCTCACCGACGAGATGTCAATGATGTCGTCGGAGACCTGGAAGGCCGTGCCGATGATGTCGCCGAGCTTCGAGAGCCGCTCGACGTCGTCGGGGGTGGCGTCGGCGGCCATCGCCCCGAAGCGGCCGGCCGCCGCGATCAGTGATCCCGTCTTCTCCCACACCACCTTCAGGTAATGCTCCACCGGGTCCGCACCCACGGCCGGGCCCACGGTCTCGCGCATCTGGCCGGTGACCAGCTCGGCAAAGGTCTCGGCGATGATCCGCACCGCTTCCGGCCCCAGGGTCGACACCAGTCGCGACGCGCGGGCGAACAGGAAGTCGCCGGACAGGATGGCGATGCTGTTGGTCCACCGTGCGTTGGCGCTCGGCGCACCGCGGCGCAGCTGGGCCTCGTCCATCACGTCGTCGTGATAGAGCGTGGCCAGGTGGATCATCTCCACGACGGTGGCCGACGTGATCACCGCGCCGGAGCGCGGCTGTGCGCCGAACTGCGACGCGAGGATGGCGAACATCGGGCGGAAGCGCTTGCCGCCGGCCTTGGCCAGGTGTGTGGCCGCCTCGGTCATGATCTCGTCCCCCGACGACAACTCCGTCAGCAACAGGTCCTCGACCTGCGCCAACGATGTCCGGACCGTGTCCGCGAACTCATCGGTACCCAGGTCCAGCCCGGCGAATGTGGACTTCACGCGCTCTGCCGCTCCATCTCGACGTCGGTCGCAACCGGCCATCGGGCACGGCTGCCATGCTGCCGAGCCTAGTCGTTCGGCCGTGCCGACATACTGGTCGGGTGAGTAGCGACATTCCCCCGCACCGGATACCTGGGCGTGCGGACGTCCTCGTCGTCGGCGCCGGCCCGGGTGGATCGGCGGCCGCGGCGCATGCCGCGGCCGCCGGCCACGACGTGGTGCTGCTGGACGCGGCCACCTTTCCGCGGGACAAGACCTGCGGCGACGGGCTGACCCCGCGGGCGGTCGCCGAACTCGACCATCTCGGGCTCGGCGACTACCTCGACGACCGCCCGCGGATCGACGGGCTCGCGTTGCACGGCTGGGGCGCACAGCAACTGGTGCACTGGCCGTCCGGCCGGTTCCCGGCCTACGGCAGCGCGGTCTCCCGCGTCGAGTTCGACGAGGCGATCCGGGTGCACGCGGTGGCGCGGGGAGCGCGAATGATCCAGGGCGCCAAGGCTGTCGACGTGACGATGAGCAACGGGCGGATCGACGAGGTGATCGTCGAGAGCGCCGACGGCCCTGCGGCGATCGCGGTTCGCGACGTCATCGTCGCCGACGGGGTGCGCTCCGCGCTCGGCAAGGCGCTGGGCCGGGAATGGCACCGCGACACCGCATATGGCGTCGCCGCCCGCGCATACGTCCCGTCCGGCCGCGCGGATGACCACTGGATGGGTTCACACCTCGAACTCCGCGGCCCCGACGGCGCGCTCCTACCCGGATACGGCTGGGTGTTCCCCCTCGGTGGCGCGGGCGACGGCCTCCTCAACGTCGGCGTCGGCGCACTGGCAACCGCACAACGCCCCGCCCACATGGCGTTGCGGCCCATCCTCGAGCACTACGCGCGGATGGTGGGTGACGAATGGGCCATCGGCGGCCCGCCGCAACGGATCACGTCGGCGCTGCTGCCGATGGGCGGCGCGGTCACCGGGGTCGCCGGACCGAACTGGATGCTGATCGGCGACGCCGCGGCGTGTGTGAACCCGCTGAACGGCGAAGGCATCGACTACGCGATGGAGACCGGACGGCTGGCCGTCGAACTCATCGACGACACCCGCCGCTCCCCCGACCACACCACCCGCTGGACCGACATCCTCGTCGAGCACTACGGCCTGGCGTTCTCCGCCGCCCGACGTCTCGCCGGGGTGCTCACCGTGCCGCAGGCGGTCCCGACGCTGGGCCGCCCCGGCATCCGGTCCGCACGGCTGATGTCGCTGGTCGTGCGCGTCATGGGCAACCTCATCACCCCCGAGGACGCCGACCTCGTCGCCCGGGCCTGGCGCACGGCCGGCCGGGTCTCGACGCGCATCGACGACCGCCCGCCATTTCGCTGAGCCCGACCCCGCGACGCCTGCGTCCGCAAGGCCGCACCTCGCATGCCGCTGCTCAGCGCACGGCCGAGTGGATCGCCGCGATCCCACCGGTGAGGTTCTGCCAGGAGACGTCGGAGAAACCGGCCGAGCGGATGAGCGCGGCCAGATGCGTCTGGTCGGGCCACGCACGGATCGATTCGGCGAGATAGACGTATGCGGCCGGATTGCTCGACACCTTGGTCGCCACCGCGGGCAGCGCTTTCATCAGGTACTCCATGTAGACGGTGCGGAACGCGCGGAACGTCGGGGTGGAGAACTCGCAGATGACCAGTCGCCCACCGGGTTTCAGGACCCGATGCAGCTCGGCGAGGCCTTTGGGTGCATCGTGCACGTTGCGTAGTCCGAAGGAGATGGTGGCCGCGTCGAACGATTCGTCGGCGAACGGCAGCGCGAGCGCATCCGCTGCGACCTTGGGTACGTTACGGTCGGCACCGGCCTTGAGCATGCCGAGCGAGAAGTCGGCGGCGATGCAGTGCGCCCCCGACGTCGCGAGCTCTTCCGTCGACACCGCGGTACCCGCGGCCAGGTCGAGCACCACGTCGTCGGGTCGCAGGTCGAGGGCCTTGCGGGTCTTCTTGCGCCACCCGCGGTCCTGGCCGAATGAGAGCACCGTGTTGGTCAGGTCGTAGCGCTTGGCCACGCCGTCGAACATGGCCGCAACCTCGGCCGGATCCTTGTCGAGGGTTGCGCGTTCCTGCGAGCCGGTTCCCATGGCCACAACGCTACCGGCCGCGCGACCACCGGTCGCCACCGCCGACCCGTTGCGTTCCGCGGACCGCCGACGCTCAGCTGGCGAGCGGCCGAGCAGTCACGTCGCCGCAGGTCACGGCTCGATAATGATCGACCAGCTGTGCGCAGATCGCGGGCCAGGTCCGCGTCCGGACCGCCGCCAGTCCAGCGCGGCCGAGTTCGGTGCGCAGGCCACCGTCGCGCAGGACGTCGAGAACCGCGGGCAACCGCTCCGCGAACTCGCCCGGGGGCAACAGGTAGCCGGTCCGGCAATGCCCGACCAGGTCGCGCGGACCACCCGCGTCCGGCCCGACCACCGGCAGGCCGCTGGCCATCGCCTCCTGGATGGTCTGACAGAACGTCTCGTGCTCCCCGCGTGGACGAAGACGTCGAGGCTCGCGTAGACCCGGGCCAGTTCGGCGCCGCGGAGTTCACCGGTGAACACCGCGTGCGGCATGAGGGCCTCGAGCCTCGCCCGCTCGGGCCCGTCCCCGACGATGACGAGTCGTACCGACGGATCGTCGGCGACCGACGCGAGGCGTTCGACGTGTTTCTCCGGGGCCAGTCGCCCGACGAAACCGACCAACAACGGCTCCCGACGACCCGTCGACCAGTCGGCGCGCAGCCCCGGATCGACGTGGGCCGGATCGAACTGCTCGACGTCGACGCCTCTACCCCACCGATGCAGTCGTGGCACACCATGCGCAGCAAGCGTTTTCAGCGTCTCGGTAGATGGCGCGAGGGTACGGTCGCACATCTCGTGCAGCCTCCGGGTATAGCGCCAGGCGAGTCGCGACGTGACCGCCAGCCCGTAACTCTCGGCGAAACCCGCCACGTCGGTCTGGAACACCGCCACCGACGGCAGGTCCAGGCGCCGGGCGGCGACCGCGCCCGCCGCGCCGATCACGAACGGGGACGCCAGATGCACCACGTCGGGATCGACGTCGCGCAGCGTCCGGTACAGCGACGGCGTCGGCACCCCGATCGGCAGCGACGTCACCTTCGGCACCATCACCGACGGGACGAGGTGGACCGGTGTCCGGCGACCGACCAGCGTCGGTGCGGATGCCTGCCCCCGCGGTGTGTCCGGTGCGACGACCACCGCCTCGTGGCCGGTCTTCTCGAGATGCTCGACGACCCGCAGGACGGAATTGACCACTCCGTTGCACTGCGGCAGGAAACTCTCGGCAACGATCGCTACCCGCATGACCCCATGGTCACGCCCGCGGCTGTCCTATGTACCCGATACTCGGTGATCCGGACGCGAACACCCGATGAACTCTCGCAGCGCGGTTTCCGCTCGCCGGAATCGGGAAATCAGTTGTCCTGGCCGTCGTGGCACGCTGGTGCCATGGCCGAGATGCTGTTGTTGAGTCGATGGCTCGGCGCGGTGCCCGAGTTCCTCATCACCCGCACCGGCCCGGCCGCGCGCGTCGGTTTCATCCCCACCGCCTCGTCGATCTATTCCGATCGCGCATGGGTCGACCTGGATCGCCGCACGTTGCGCGACCAGGGGTTCGACACCACCGATCTCGACATCGAGTCGATGTCGGGGGCCGAACTGTCAGCCGCGCTCGACGACGTCGATGCGGTGTTCGTGTCCGGCGGGAACGTCTTTCATCTGCTCGCCGCGATGCGACGCAACGGGTGCGCCGACATCCTCACCGCTCGCGTGCTCGCCGGACTCCCCTACCTCGGGGCCAGCGCCGGTGCGTGCGTCGTGGGGCCGGACATCGAACCGCTGGGTCTGCTCGACGACCCGGCCGAGGCGACCGGCCTGGAGTCGACCGCCGGTCTCGGGTGGATCGATGAGGTGGTGGTGCCTCACGCGGACGGCATCGTCAGCGGCCGCGCCGTCGTCGACGAACTCCGCGGCCGCTACGCCGACCGGTATCGGCTGCGCTTTCTCGACGATGATCAGGCGTTGCTGGTCTCGGGGGATTCGCGGTCGGTGATCGCGTCCTGAACCTGTTCGCCCCGGTCACCGTTGCCCCGGTCAGCATCGCCCTCAACGGCGTCACCGTCGTCCGCAGGGGAGGAACGCGACAGCATCCGGCGATTGATCTCGGCCAGGGCGATCATCACCGCACCGACGATCAGCCACCCGACCACCGCGATCGAGATGGCCGGGATGATCGCCAGGGTCCAGCTCCGGCCCGCCGGTCGCGCCAGGTCGGGATTCATGACGTCGTACTCGACGCTGATCCGCTGGCCCTGGGTCAGCTCGGTCGGGTACAGCAGGCCGAGGCGGGGACTGTGGAACTGGCCGTCGGGGGTCTGGAAATTGACCGCGGCGTGCAGCCGGTCCGCCGACACCACGTCGGCCATCACCATCGCCCGGTTCGCGTCGATCTGCTGGTCATTGCGATAACAGCCCGCGACCAGGACCAACCCCATCGTGGTCACGACCATGCCGGCCACGAGCAGCACGATCTGTACACGGCGCAGGATGGTCGGATTCACGCCCCCAGCGTAACCGGGGATTCACGGCGACTCCTGGCCGCACCTATGGGTTCCGGCCGCAGTTCGCGTCGCAAGCCGGACACGACAGGTGCGGCCAGAACTTCACGAACTTTCGGTCACGGGACCCGCCTCGCACGTTCGAGAGCCCGCTTGACCTTGGTGTGCAGGCGCTCGGGGTGTACGAGGTCCTGCCAGCACCAGCGCACGATTCCGTAACCGAGGTCGCGCAAGGCATCTTCACGCAGCTTCTCCTCGTAGAGCACCTGCTCGAGGTCCCGACCGTATGTCTCGCTGCGATACTTCGCTCGGCCGTCCATCTCGCCCACCACCTTTCCCGCGATCAGGAAGTCGACCCGCGCAACGAACTGACCTTCGTCGTTGCAGATCTCCACCTGAATCTCCGGCGCCGGAACGTCCGGGAACGTGAGCATCACGGCACGGCTGAATGATTCGGCAACGCTCTCCGAGCGTCCATCGGCCACTGCCGACGCACTGCGAAGCATCGTCACTCCGTGTTGCCGGTGACCGCGCCGCACGTGGACCTCCAGGGCCGCCTTGCTGACACCGCGGGCGAGGGCGGCATCGAGCACGGTGACCGCCTGCGCGTATGTGCCCGCCCGCGCGACGTCGGCCGCCGTCCGCGCGAGCGTGGTCACCTGCACGCCGTCAACGATCTCGATGTCGGAGGGCAGCAGCCGCCGATCGCGGTGTACGAACAACGTGGCGGTCTCTCGACCACCCGTCTTGGTGACGAAATGCACCACCCTGCGATCGGGGTCGAGCAGGCGGAGCCGGTGTACGGCCGCTGCCGATGAATGGCTGATACTCCGCTCATCTCCGCCGGCGACGGCTGCGGCGATGACCCGCTCGCGATAGTGCTCGTCCGCATGCGACGGCGCGTCGTCGGAGAACCGGTACATACCGCGCCAGACGCGCTCGAGTACGCCGTCGCCCACGTCCCGCCGCAGTCGGCCGTCGCCGACGATGTGTGCCGCATCGGCACGATGCACGAACCCATGATCATCCGCGATGTACATGCCAATCAGACGCGACGGCACCCTCGGGCGTTCCAGTCGTCGTTCTGGCCGCAGTTTCGGGTTCTGGCCAGGGGCCGCAACTGCGGCCAGAGACGACAGGTGCGGCCAGAACGGGCCGGCCCCCGGGAGGACCCGCCTACCCCAACCTCGCCGCGATCGCCGAATGCACGTCCCGCAGCGCTGCGCGATCGGTGCTCACCTCGACGACCTCGACGCCGCCGTCAGGAGCCGGCTCACCCAGCACCGACGACAGCTCCGCCAGCCCCACCCGACGATGCGGGATGTGGAAGCCGGCGCACAGCGACGCCAGGTCGGCGCGATGGGGCGTGCCGAAGACGCGCTCATACGAGCCCGCGTAGGGGCCGCTGCTGAACCGCGGATCGCCTTGCTCGAGGAGGCCGAAGATGCCTCCGCCGTCGTCGTTGGCCACGACGATCCGCAGCGACGACGGCCGAGGCTCGCCGGGACCGATGACCAGGCCGGTGGCGTCGTGGATGAAGGTGAGGTCGCCCATCAGCGCGATGGTGCGGGCCCCGGGCGCGGCGCGGTCCAGAGCGAGCGCCGCACCGATCGCCGTCGAGTTGGTGCCGTCGATACCCGCGACCCCCCGGTTCGACAACACCCGCACGCCTTCGGTGACCCGACCGGCCAGCGCGACGTCGCGGATCGGGTTGCTGGCCCCGACGACCAGTTGATCGCCCGGGCGGACCGCGGCACTGACGACCCGTGCGACGTGCAGGCCGGTGGTCGACGCCGGGCCGTCGACGAGCAGCGCGTCGAGCTCGGCGTCGACCGCGCTGAGCGCACGCTGCTGGACCGCCGCGCATTCCTTGAGCCAGTCCTCGCGCGGTTCCCCGTTCGGCTCCACCCGGGTACCCGTCGCGAACACATTGCCGGACACATCCGGCCAGCGCGGCCCGGTGGTGAGTGCGTAGACGCGAACGTCGGGGTCGGCGAGCAGCCTGGACACGCCACGATGCAGGGTCGGCCGTCCGCAGATGATCGCCTGCTGCGGCCTGAGCGAGTTGAGCGCCAAGGGGTGCAGCGGCGTATGCGCAAGCGGCGCAGTAGGTTCGGCCACCGTCGGTATCCCCGCGAGCGCCTGATGTTCGCCCGCGCCGTGACCGGACACCACCACGGTGTCCAGCGAGAGATCGATGGGCAACGGGACGTCGAGCTTGCCGACCGGCGCCTGGGTCCACGGCAGACCCCCGGCACGCCCCGCGAAGACACCGAGATCGTCGTCCGGGCCCGCCGCACGGTCGGGGACGAGCGGTTCGCGCAGCGGGATGTCGAACTGCACCGGACCCGCGTTGCCGGTGCGCGCACCGCGCGCGGCGGCGAGGACGCGGCCGACCGCCGACCGCCACTGGCTGTTGGTGTCGAGGTCCTGTTCGGCCAGGCCGAGGCTGATCGCGGCCCGGACCTGCGTGCCGAAGATGCCGAACTGTTCGACCGTCTGATTGGCACCAGACCCGAGCAGTTCGTACGGCCGGTTGGCGCTCACCACCACGAGGGGGACGCGCGCGTAGTTCGCTTCGAACACCGCAGGCGACATGTTGGCGACCGCGGTTCCGCTGGTCATCACGATCGGCACCGGCTGTCGTGAGGCCACCGCGAGACCCAGCGCGAGATATCCGGCCGACCGCTCGTCGATCCGGACGTGGAGACGCAATCGGCCGGTGACGTCGGCGGCATGCAGCGCGAACGCCAACGGGGCATTGCGCGACCCCGGACACAGCACCGCCTCGGTCACACCGCATCGGATCATCTCGTCGACGATGACCCGCGCCTGCAGAGTCGAGGGGTTCATGGAGTCCAGCGTAGGACGCCTGCCCACAAAGCCCGCCGCTGCCCGATCGACAGTGGTGTCGGTCACGTGACTGCGGCAGGATCAGCACATGGGTTTCTACGACGACCGCGTCCTGCCCCACCTGATCAACGTGACGTGCGGGATGTCGGCACTGACCCCGCTACGGCGCCGGACGTGCGTCGGGCTGTCCGGTGAGGTCGTCGAACTCGGTTTCGGTTCCGGGCTCAACGTCGGCTGCTACCCGGAGGCGGTCACCCGGATCGCCGCGATCGAACCGTCGGACAACGGTTGGCGACTCGCCGCCGACCGGGTCGCGTCGTCGACGGTACCGATCGATCGGGCCGGCCTCGACGGACAGCGTCTGCCGTTCGACGACGACAGCTTCGATGCCGCCCTGACCACCTTCACGATGTGCACCATCCCGGACCTGCCCGCGGCGCTGTCCGAGGTCGCGCGGGTCGTGAAAGCCGGAGGGACACTGCACTTCCTGGAGCACGGCAGCGCTCCCGACGAGGCCGTGCGCCGCTGGCAGCGGCGCCTCGAGCCGATCCAGCGGCGCGTCGCCGGTGGCTGCCACCTCACCCGCGACATCCCCGGATCCCTCACCGACGCCGGATTCACCGTGACCACCGTCGATCGGTTCTATCAGCCCGGCACGCCCAAATCATTCGCCGCGATGAACCTGGGCGTCGCGACGGTCGGCTGACCTCGATTTCGAGACCGGGGCCACACCGAGCCCCCGCCGACCGCGCCCCCGGCCGCGCACGCACATAGGCTCGACCGGGTGCGTCGTTGGATCGTGTTGGCCGCCCTCACCGCGGCCGCGACGTTTCTTCTCGAACTCCTCGAAGTGGACGCGGCCGCGTTGTTCGCGGGTCTCGTCGTCGCCGGCGTGCTGGCCATCGCCGGTGTCGCACCGCGACGTCGGGCACCAGCCGAGACCCCGCCCGACGACCCCGAGCCTCCGGTCATCCCGCGCCCGGCGATGCTCGCCGCCCAGGGGGTGCTCGGTGTCTTCATCGGCACGATGGCCGATCCCGAGACGCTGTCCGGACTGGGATCGTCGTGGTTTCCGGTACTGGTCATCGGCCTGGGCACCCTCGCCCTGTCGGTGATCGGCGGGGCGTTGCTGGGGCTGCATCGGCGGGTGGATCCGCTCACCGGCTCACTGGCGCTGGTCGCCGGTGGCGCGTCGGGCCTGGTCGCGCTCACCCGCGAACTCGGCGGCGACGAACGCATGGTCGCGGTCATCCAATACCTCAGGGTCGCGCTGGTCACCGTCACCATCCCGTTGGTCGCCTCGCTGGTCTTCGACGCCCGATCATCGGGTGTCGAGGTGGTGCCGCCGAGCGGCACCGACCAGCTCTGGGGCCTGCTCCTGTTGGCGATCTGCCTCGCCGTGGGAATCCCGGTCGGCCGACTCATCCGGCTGCCCGCCGCCGGACTCCTCGGGCCGATGGCGATCGCGACGATCGCCGAACTGACCGGTCTCGCCGGCGACGCCGCGGTCTCGTCGATCCTGCTGACGCTCGCCTACGCGGTGATCGGATGGCAGGCGGGCCTCGGGTTCACCATGGAGCGACTCCGCGCCATCGGCCGCGTGCTGCCGGCGGCTCTGGTGCTGATCCTCGCGATCGGGGCCGGCTGTGCACTGCTCGGCGTCCTCCTGTCGGCGTGGACCGGTGAGTCGATGTTCGACTGCTACCTCGCGACCACACCGGGCGGCATCTACGCGGTCCTCGCCGCCGCGACCGCCGCAGGCGGCAACGTCGCATTCGTCGTCGCCGCGCAGATCCTGCGGGTGCTCCTCATGCTCTTCGTGGCGCCGTTCGCCGCGCGCGCGGCCGCCCGCCGGTTCGGCAGCTGACACCGGCGGCCCTCGACCGCCCGTCGCGACCTGTCTACAGTCGAGAACATGAATGGGGAGGCCGGCTCAGCAGCCACAGGATCATCCACTACCCGCGAGTTCGACGTCGTCGTCTTCGGCGCGACCGGTTTCGTCGGCGAGCTCACCGCCCGCTACCTCGCCGATCACTCGCCGATCGGCACCAAGGTCGCGCTCGCCGGGCGGTCCGAGACCAAACTCGCCGCCACGCGCAAGCGGCTGCCGCTGCGCGCGCACGACTGGCCGCTGATCGTCGCCGATTCGTCGTCGCCGGCGTCCTTGGATGCGATGGTCGCCCGCACGCGCGTCATCCTGACCACCGTGGGGCCCTACCTCCGCTATGGCGAGGCCCTGGTGGTCGCGGCGGCGAGCGCGGGCACCGACTACGTCGACCTGACCGGCGAGGCACCCTTCGTCCACTACTCGATCAACAAGGCGCACGAGACCGCGGTCGCCACCGGCGCACGCATCGTGCACTCCTGCGGATTCGACTCGATCCCTTCCGATCTCGGGGCCTATCTGCTCTACAAGAAGATCGCCGCCGACGACGCCGGGGAGCTCACCGACACCACCTTCGTCGTCAAGTCGTTCAAGGGCGGCATCTCCGGCGGCACCATCGATTCGGTGCGTGTCATCGCCGAGCAGTCCCGCGACGCGGAGACCCGACGACTCCTGCTCAATCCGCATTCGCTGTCGGGGGAGCCGGGAAATACACCCCGGCCCGCGATCTCATCGGAGCCGAGCGACATGACGATCCTCAGCGCCAAGAAGGTCGACCCGTCGCTGCGCGGCACTCTGGCACCGTTCTTCATGGCCGCCTCCAACACCCGGATCGTGCGTCGCACCAACGCCCTTCTCGACGACGCCTACGGCAAGGACTTCCGCTACGCCGAGACGATGTCGGTCGGCCAGACCCCCGGGCTGTCGACGCTGGCAGCGGGTGCCGTCGCCGTCGGGACCGGCGTGTTCCTGGGTGCGATGAGTTTCGGCCCGACCCGCAAACTGCTCGACCGGGTGCTGCCCTCCCCCGGCGAGGGGCCGAGCGAGAAGTCCAGGGACAAGGGATCTTTCGTCACCGAGACCTACACCACCACGACCACCGGGCGCCGCTACCGCTCGCAGATGCGGATGAAGGGCGACCCCGGTTACAAGGCGACCGCGGTGATGCTCGCCGAGAGCGCACTCTCATTGGCACTCGAGCGGGATCGCCTCTCCGGCCTGACCGGCGTCCTGACTCCCGCCGCCGCCATGGGCGACGTGCTGACCGACCGCCTGCGCACCGCGGGTGCCAGGCTCGAGGCCGTCGAACTCACCTGATCGTCAATCGTCTACCGCACCCTCAGGCGACGACCGCGGCGGCCTCGACCGGTTTCACCGCGTCCGGCGTACGGCGGGTGATCGACGGAATCCCGTCGCCGGGAAGGGTATCCGTCTCGGTGACCGCCGGACCGCCGGCGGTACCCTGCGCGACGAGCGTGCCGTAGAGCCGGGGCATGCCGTCCGATGCCCGCTCGCCCTGGACCGAGGTGACGGCGTACGAGCCCTCCGGCAGGTCGATGCGGTGGGCCCCGCCGGCCTCGACGATGTAGAAGTCGGTCTGCGGCAGACTGTTCGAGGCCGCACCACCGGTGAACACGGTGACCGCGATGTCCTGGTCGCTGTCGTTGTGGATGGTCATCCCGCCGGTGTCGGTGGTGTAGTAGACGCCGTCCGTGGCGCCGTCGGCGCCCGCGGCGAACGTCGGCCACAGGATGCCGGTCGCCAGGCCGTCGGACGGGTCCCAGAACCGATCGTCCGGATCCGCGACGGGGTCGGCGGTGTCGCGGATCGCCCCGCCGAACGGGTTGAAGTTGTAGCTCAGCGTCTGATCGTCCTGCACCACGACCATGCCGTAGATGATCGCGCGACCGGCCGAATCACGTTGGCCCTGCATGACATAGCCCGAGATGTCGCCGGACGCGTCGATGGTCGTCGACTGTCCCGCGGGCACCACGTAGATCCCGTCGCCGTGCGGGACGTTGAACTGATCCACCGCGATGATCGCGACGTCCTCGTCGGTGGTGTTGGTGAAGGTGATCGTGTCGGCATCGGTGTCGTAGGTGTAGGTGATGCCGTCGTTGTCGACGATCCGGTAGTTGTCGCCGATCAGCACCTGGAAGTCGGACGGGTCGAGATACCGGTTGTCGTGGTCGATGCCGGCCCACACCAGTCGGGCGGTGACGACCCGGATCGCCTGGGCCAGCAGTGAATCGTCGGTGTCGTCGACGGCGAGCCGGTTCCCGGCCGACGATTCGGCCACGGTCTGCGCCGCAACGGTGACCTGCTCACCCGGCCCGAGCGAACCCAGGTAGTCCGATCCGTCCTCGCGGCCACGCCGATTCAGCACCCCGGCGGCGGTCAGGTTCTGGTTGAGGAAGATCAGCGCAGCGCTGCCGGAGCCGGTGACGAGCTGGTAGAAGACACTTCCGGGCCCGGTGCTCGACGGCGCGGCGACCGCGACCACGTCGCCGGGCTCCCCGACGAATTCGTCGATGACGACGGGCACCTCGGGCGTTTCGCCCGCGGTGGAGCCGTTGGCCCCGGCAGTCCAGGTGGCATCGGCGCGATGGCGCCCGGTCGGCGGTGAGTCGTCGCGATGCCGGCCCGTCGGTGCGGTGTCGGCGCGATGTCGGCCGCCGACGGAGAACCAGGATGTCGGCGCCTCAGCGGTCGACGTCGCGTTCTCGTCGTCGGCGGACGGGTGGGTCGGCGTGGCATCAGGTTCCACACCCGATGTCGGCGGGTCGGTGGTGGTGTCCTCAGCAGCGGCCTCTTCGGTGGCGGTGTCGTCGGCCGCGGTGGTGTCATCGCTCGCACCGCCGGCGCCCGGCGTCACTCCCGCACCGTCGCCGGCAGGTTCGGTCGGTTCGGCCGACGTGCCGTCAGATGTCCCGGCGCCGGGCTCCGTCGCGGTACCGGATGCACCGTCGGTACCCGAGACTCCCGCACCTGACGCGTCCGCACCAACCGACGGCTCCGTCGCGGTCTCCGCCGGCGCCGACGACGCGTCCGTCGTTCCGCCCGTCCCGTCCTCCGCGGCGGCGATCGCGGCCGGTGCGACGACGAACAATGCCGCCGCCATCCCGGACGTCGCGACGATGCGACGGGTCAGCCCCAGCTTCTTCACCGACGACTTCGTCATGAAATCCCCTCACCGGCCCGAACCACGGGCAACGCGAATCACCGAGTCCCGGTGATTCAGCGTTGCCGGGACGTATCACGAGGTGAATCGGACGGCAGTACCAGATCGTTACCGGGTCCGACGATCAGGCCGGCGGCGGAAGCGTTGGTCGGAACCGCCTACTGCTGACCCGGATTGAGCTTGATGAACAACGCATCCATCTCGGCGCACAGCCGGTCGCCGTCGTGCAGCGTGCCCTTGATGGACACCTTGCGACCGTCGACCTTCTCGGCCCAGGTGCGGCAGCGCAGCGGGGTGTTCAACGGCGTGATCGACCGGTACTGAACGGTGAGGTACGCGGTCCGGCTGACGCCCTGGATCGCCACCGCCGAGGCGTAGCCACCGAGGTCGTCGAACGCCACCGCGATCTGACCACCATGCGCGGCGGCGTTGCCACCCAGGTGGAAGTCGCGGAAGGTGACGGTCGCGAAGACGCCGTCGTCGTTCACCTCGTCGACCTCATAGGGCGGCAGGGTGATGTTGCCGCGGGCCGGGAGATCGATCCGGGTGCCGGCGGGCGAATGCCACTCGTCGATGCGCACCGCCGCGAGCTTCTCGTTGATCGCGGCGAGCTCACCGATCAGCTCGTCGGTGAGTTCGGGCGACGGATTGGCGTAGCGCACCCGGTCCATCAGCGTGCGCACCTGCTCACTGAACTCGCCGTACCGCGGGCCACCGCGGTCGGTGGTGATGGCGGTGTGCGCACGGAAACCACCCTCGTGCGGATCCTCGACCTCGGCGGTCACATCGGGGCCGGCTGCACCATCACTCATGGACCAACCGTATAGAACGCCCGCTCAGCGGTCGCGACGAGTCCGGCCGTCGGTGTCGAAGCCGGTGGCACCCCGGCTGGGCTGTGGTTTCTCGTTGCGCTCGCGCAGGCGCACGGCACGCGCGACGACGAGCGCAACGATCACCGACACCGTCACCCAGACGGTGATGATGATCGCGGCGAGTATCCATCCGGACATGGCTCCCAGCATGGCACTCACGGCGCGATTCCCACCACCGAGTCCGTCACCTGCAGGTCACAGCTTCACCACAATCGTTGTGGCGGGCGTCAGGACCCGAGCAACCGGCGCGGTTGCGCCAGTCGACGCAGTGCGGGCGCCACCGGACGCCCCCGCAGCAACCCGTCCAGCGTGCCCGCCTCGAGCGCCTGACGGTAGATCGGCAACGCTGCTCGCACCGCGTCGATGGTGTGGTCGATGTCGTCGTCGGTGTGCGCCGCCGACGTCACGAACGACTGCCCCAGGACGCCTCGTTCGAGCATCTCCTGCAGGAAGAGCGTGCGGTAGGCCTGCGACGGGACCCCCTGCGGATCGCGGGTGACGAACACCAGGCACGACGGACGACCGATCACCTCGAGCCGGTCGTCGACGCCGAACTCGGCAGACAACGCATTCACCCCGTCGGCGAGCCTGCGCCCGGCGGTCTCCATCGCCGCGATCGGCGAACCCGTCCGATAGGCCTCGACGACCGCCCGGAACGCTGCCAATGACCCGGTCTCGGGGCCATGTGTGGTGGACAACAGGAAGACCCGATCACGGTCGGTGTTCAGCCCACCGAGCTCCATGTACTCGCGCTTGCCGGCGAGAGCCGACACCGGGAAACCGTTGCCCATCGCCTTACCCCAGCACGAGAGATCGGGGGTGATGCCATACAGCCCCTGCGCGCCGTGCTCGGACCATCGGAAACCGGTGATCATCTCGTCGAACACCAACAGTGCGCCCTGCGCGTCGCACAGTTCGCGCACCGATTCGAGGAAGCCGGGTGCGGGCTCGGCGGTCGCCGTGGCCGCCTCCAGGATCACCGCACAGATCTCCCCGGGATGGGCGTCGAAAAGGGCGTGGAGCGAGTCGATGTCGTTGTAGGAGAAGCGCAATCCCTTCTGCACGACGTCGGCCGGAATTCCGCCGGACATGTCGGTCGCCCCGATGAACCAGTCGTCGACGGAGAAGAACGGGTGATTGCAGATGGCGATCTTCTCGCGACCGGTCGCTGCACGCGCCAACCGGATTGCGGCAGTGGTGACGTCGGACCCGTTCTTCGCGAACTTCACCATCTCGGCGGACGGCACCAGCGCGAGGAAGTCCTCGGCGGCCGCGACCTCGACGACGGTGGGTCTGCTGAAGTTCATGCCGTCGGCGATGGCCGCGCATGCCGCGTCGACCACCGGCGCAAAGCCGTGCCCGAGGGTGACCGATCGGAGGCCGATCCCGTATTCGACGTACTCGTTGCCGTCCGCATCCCACACGCGAGCACCAGCACCGCGCACCAGCACCGGCGCCATGTCGTCGGGGTACTGATCGGCGCCCCGAGCATAGGTGTGGGCGCCACCCGGCACCATCCGGTGCAGGTCCGCCTGCAGACGGTTGGATTCCGCGAAACTGCGGGCCGGGTCGCTCATCTCGTCATCCTTCTCGGCTCATCCCTCTGGTGTCGGGTATCCGTCGGCACCGTCGACGTGCCAGCGACCATCGAGTTCCGGGTATCGGGTGCTCACCTCGGACAACAGGTCGGGGACCATCAACAGGACCCGGTCCGGCTGCGCCGCAATCAGTTCGGCCGGCGAGACGATCGGTACGTCACATCCTGGCATCCGGCGGCCCTGCTTGCCCGGCGAAGCATCGGCGACCGCGGTCACCAGCGACGATTCCACCCCCGCGAGGCTGAACACGGCGACCGCCCGGGACGCGGCGCCGTAGGCGTAGACGCACCGCCCGGCCGCCGCCTCGGCGGCCAGCCAGTCGCGGAGGCCGCCGGTGTGGCGGTCGACGACCCGTTGCAGTCCGCGCACCACGTCGGGGTCGGTCATCGTCGCCTCGCGATCCACGATGTCGCGCACCCGTTCGTCCGACCGGACCTCGCCGTGCACGGCCGCCAGCATCACCGTTCCGCCGTACAGGTCGTAGGACCATGCGGTCGCCACCGACATACCGGCATCGGCGAGCAACCGGACCAGCGCGGGCAGCGAATAGTACGCGAAGTGTCCGTGCCGCAACGCATTCCACTGACCCTGCGCGACGATCGCGGCCAGCGAGTGGAACTGCAGCAGCAGCACACCGTCGGGGGCCGTCGCGGCGGCTCGCTGCCGTATGGCCGCCGCCTGATCCGGTTCGTGCATGATGCCCAGCGAATCGATCACCACGTCGGCACCGCCAGGATGCTCGTGACCGACCTCGACAAAGCCCCGCTCCGTGAGGTTCGGGATCCAGGTGCCACCATGCGGGCTACCGAACTCGGTGACGGTGCCGCCCCGCAGCCACCCTGCCGCCGCGGCATCGTCGACGGCGGCTTTCGCCTGGTCCACCAGGGCCTGGGGCTCCACGCCACGCGGCTCCTGCGTCTGGGTGTCGTCGTCGGCCAGCTGCGCGAGCCCGCACCGACCACACAACACCATCGACGCCGGATGCGCCGACTCGGCGGCCGACACCGGTTCATCCGCCGGCGGGAAATGGTCCGCGGCGGGCACGCTGCCCAGTTCGAGAACCACGTGCAGATCGTCGACCCCACACGCCCGGCACACGCTCATGCGACGATGACCTGGTGCGAATCGAGACGACCGACCTCGCCGACGTGGTCTTGCTGGTGCCGCAGCCCTTCCGCGACGATCGCGGGCTGTTCACCCGCACCTTCGACGCGGAGATCTTCGACGCCCACCTCGGCCGTCCGGGTGCGTCGGCCGGCTTCGTCCAGGACTCGCAGTCGCGGTCCGCGCAGGGAGTGGTGCGCGGCATGCACGGGAGGTCGGGCCGGGGCGAGGCCAAGCTGGTTCGCTGCGCCCGCGGCGCCGTGTACGACGTGCTGGTCGACATCCGAGCGGACTCGCCGACATTCGGCCGCAAGCAGGGATTCCGCCTGGACGACACCGACTTCCATCACCTCTACGTCCCGCCGGGATTCCTGCACGGGTTCCAGGCGCTGTCCGATCTCGCCGACGTCTGCTACCGCATCGATCGCCCGCACGATCCCGCCGAGGACATCGGGGTGGCCTATCACGATCCCGACCTGGCGATCGTGTGGCCGGTGCCGGTGACCGTGGTGTCGAGCCGCGATGCGGCCGCCGGGAGCTGGCGGGAACTGCTCAGGCACGTGCGCTGACCCGGCGCATCGACTGATCGATCTCACCTGCGGCCTGCAGCTTCTCCAATTGCGGCAGCCGGGTGAACCGCTGGAAGAACGCGTCGGAGGTCAGACCGTACGAGGTGTACGCCGCATAGAGTTCACGCGCCCCGTCCGGGATCGACCACGTCGCCTCGTACCCGAGACCCGCACGGGCGCGGGAGAAGTCCACTCGATACGACCGCGGATCGGGGCCACTCTCCCCGGTGATCAGCAACGTGGAATCGGGTACCGCCTCGACCACCGACTGTGCGATGTCGGCGACGGTCAGGTTGTTCGTCTCGGTTCCCACGTTGTAGGCGGTGCAATAGATCGCCTCGGTCGGCGCGGTCAGGCAGGTGATGAAGGCGCGCGCGATGTCCTGGGCGTGCACCAGTGGCCGCCACGGCGTGCCGTCCGACAGGACACGGACGTCCCCGGTGAGCACGGCGTGCCCGACCAGATTGTTGAGCACGATGTCGGCGCGCAGTCGGGGTGAGAAGCCGAAGGCGGTGGCATTGCGCAGGAACACCGGCGCGAAGCCCGAATCCGCGATCGCCGCGGCGTCGTCCTCGACCCGCACCTTGCTCTCGGCGTACGGCGTCAGCGGGCGCAGCGGGGCGTCCTCGGTGACGAGGTCCTCCCCCGCCGAGCCGTAGACCGAACAGGTGGAGGCGTACAGAAATCTGGAGACGCCGGCGTCCTTCGCGGCGCGGGCCAGCCGCACCGACGCGAAATGGTTGATGTCATAGGTGATCTCGGGAGCCAGCGATCCCAGCGGGTCATTCGACAGCGCGGCGAGGTGGATGACCGCGTCGAACCCGGCGAGCTGGGCAGCGGTGACGTCGCGGAGATCGGTCTCCACCTTCGGCGGATCGACGGGCGCCGGACCCAGGATGCAGTCGGCGAAGTATCCGTTGTCCAGACCCACCACGTCGTGGCCCTCGGCGATCAGCATCGGCACCATCACGGTGCCGAGGTAGCCCTGGTGTCCGGTCACGAGTACGCGCATGGTCATTCTCCTCCGAGGGTCAGTAGGGCCTTCTCGAGCACGAAGGCCTCGGCGTGCGGGTGGCGACACTGGACGCCGCGCAATCGCGACAGGCCGAGAAAGGACAGATCGTCGAACCAGTCATGCGCGACCTGCGATGGGTAGTGCTCATGCAGGAGCCGAACCTTTTCCTGCGCAACGTCGGTGGTGATCGGATGGAACAGGGTCGGCTGCGGGGTGTCGGTCTCCCATTTGAGGATCTCGTACCCGAGGATGAGGTGGTCACGGAACTCGGTGGGGACCAGTTCGGCCAATGTCCGGTGGTCCTGGTGAGCGTCGTGTCGTTGCGGCGCGAACACGACGTCCGGCGCGGAGGTGCGCCGGAAGACGCCGAGAGCATCCTTGACGGCCCCCCAGTACGCCGGTGATCGTCCGTCCGGAAAGTCGAGAACCGTGAGATCGACTGTGGCGCCGGGGCAGAACGCGGCCAGCGCGGCGCGCTCCTCGGCCTCCCGTTCCGTGCCGCCGCCGGTGAGCACCAGTGCCCGAACCCGGAGACCGGGCCGGGCGCGCGCCATGGTCAGCAGTGTGCCGCCCATGCCGATGGCGATGTCGTCGCAGTGCGCGCCGAGCACCACGACCTCGGTCAGCGCGGTGGTCGTCAGGTCGATCATCAGGCGCCGGTGTCGCTCTCCCACACCATCCAGGGACGATCCCCGTGGGAGTAACGCGCATCGAGTTCCGCGCGTTCCTTGAAGGTGTCCGCGGGCTTCCAGAAGCCGTCGTGTTTGTAGGCGTACAGCCGACCCTGCTCGGCCAGTGCGCCACAGGCATCCTCTACGAGGTCGCCGCCTTCGGGCAGGTGGTCGAAGATCTCCTGGGTGAGGACGAAGAACCCACCGTTCTCCCAGATCGGGAACTTCGAGACCGGTGTGATCGACTTGACCACACCGGATTCGGTGACGTCGACACAGTGGAACGACGACTGCGGCGGCACGATCATCATCGACGCCGCCGACTGCGATGCGACGACCTCGTCGATCATCGCGTTCAACGGTGCGTCGGTGAGGACGTCGGCATAGTTGGCGAGGAAGTACTCGTCGTCGCCGAGGTAGGGCCGCACCCGTCGCAGACGTTCGCCGATCGCCGATTCCAGACCGGTGTCGATGAACGTGATCGACCAGTCCGCGATGTCGGTGTCGAGCAGCTCGACGTCGCCGCCGCGCATCACGAAGTCATTCGATGCGGCCTCGTCGTAGTTGAGGAAGAAGTCCTTGATGTGATTGGCGCCGTATCCGAGGCACAGCACGAAATCCTTGTGCCCGAAGTGCGCGTAGTAGCGCATCACGTGCCAGATCAGCGGACGCGGGCCGACCATCTGCATGGGTTTGGGGACGTCGTCGCCGGGTGCATTGCGCATCCGCATGCCGTATCCACCACAGAACAGAACCACTTTCATGACCACACGCCTCCCGAGATGTCGACCTGTTCAGTTGTGTCGAGTTCCGCGACGTGCAGGGTCGGCAACGGATACACCAACTGCCCACCCCAGTCCCCGACATGCGAGAGCTGCGCGGTGATCTCGGTCTCGAGATTCCACGGCAGCACCACGACGACGTCCGGTCGGTCCTCGTCGATCCGCGACGGGTCATGGATCGGAATCCGTGTACCCGGGGTGAATCGGCCGTGCTTGTACGGGTTGCGGTCCACGGTGTACTCGAGCAGGTCGGTCCGGATGCCGCAGTAGTTCAGCAGCGTGTTGCCCTTGCCGGGGGCTCCGTAACCCACCACCCGTTTACCGGCCGCCCGCTGCTCGAGCAGGAAGGTGAGCAGTTCGTGACGCACCGACTCGGTGCGCGACTGCAGGTCGAGATATCCGGCGGCAGTGTGCAACCCGGCCTCTGCCTCGATCGTCAGGACCTCCACGACACGCTCACTCGGCTCGCCGGCGACGTCTGCGGGCCGAGCCCACACGCGGATCGACCCGCCGTGGGTGGGCAGCAGATCGACGTCGACCACCGTCAGGCCGGCCGTCGCCAGCGCACGCGATGCGCTGAGCACCGTGTAGTACTGGAAATGTTCGTGATAGATGGTGTCGAACTGGCCGAGTTGCACCAGGTTCAGTGCGTGATGGACCTCGATGCTGACCCACCCGTCGTCGGCGACCAGGCCGCGCAGGGATCGTGTGAAGCCGAGGAGATCGGGGATGTGCGCGTACACGTTGTTCGCGACGACGAGATCGGCCGGCCCGTGTTCATCGCGGATCCGGGCGGCGAGATCTTCGTCCAGGAATGCGGTCTCGGTGGGCACACCCTTGTCCCGGGCCGCCGCGCCGACGTTGACCGACGGCTCCACGCCCACACACGGGATGCCATCGGCCACCACATGCTGCAGCAGGTAGCCGTCGTTGCTCGCGACCTCGACGACAAAGGACTCCGAATCGAGCCCGAGTCGCGCGGTCGCGGCGTCGACGAACTCCCGTGCGTGCGCAACCCAGGAGTCCGAGTAGGACGAGAAATAGGCGTACTCGGTGAAGGTGTCCTCGGGCGTGATGAGCGCCGGGATCTGGAGCAGCAGACACTCCTCGCACAGGCGCAGATGCAACGGGAACGTCGGCTCCATCGCATCGAGCTCGTCGGCGGTGAGGAATCGCTCGCACGGCGGCGTCGCACCGAGATCGACCACGCTCCGCAATTGCTGCGCTCCGCACAGGCGGCATGCCATGGTGCTGTGTCCTTCCTGGGGATTCGCGCGACACGCGACGTGCTCGGCACCCGCCTCACGCGCGCGACGTCGACCCCAACCGCGAGACAGCCTAGCAAAAACCGGCCACCCCGTCCGACCGACAGCGAATCACCACTCCGCTGACGTGAATCCGGACCAATCGGACATCAGCCATCCCCCGGACGGGCCGGCCGACGCCACCGACCCGTGACACTAGGCTGACATCCATGACGAACACCGACCCCGGGCAGGCCCAGCCGTTCGACGCCGAGCAGTGGGCGGTCGTGCCCGGCTTCGAGGGGCTCACCGACATCACCTACCACCGCCACACCGGGTCGGGGCGGGCGAACGGGATAGTGCGGATAGCGTTCGATCGGCCCGAGGTGCGCAACGCTTTTCGCCCTCACTCGGTGGATGAGCTGTACCGGACGCTCGACCATGCGCGGCGCTCCCCCGACATCGGTACCGTACTGCTCACCGGTAACGGGCCGAGCCCCAAGGACGGCGGATGGGCGTTCTGCAGCGGCGGCGATCAGCGCATCCGCGGACGTTCCGGCTACCAGTACGCGACCAGCCACGACTCCGATGTCGCGGCAGCCGGCGCCGACACCGTCGACGACGCACGGGTGAAGGCCGAGGGCGGGCGACTGCACATCTTGGAGGTGCAGCGCCTCATCCGCACCATGCCGAAGGTGGTGATCGCCGTCGTCAACGGCTGGGCCGCCGGTGGAGGCCACTCGCTGCATTCGGTGTGCGACCTCACGCTCGCCTCCCGCGAGCATGCCCGCTTCAAGCAGACCGACGCCGACGTCGGCTCGTTCGACGCCGGCTACGGCAGCGCCTACCTCGCCAAGCAGGTCGGGCAGAAGTTCGCCCGCGAGATCTTCTTTCTCGGCGACGCGTACGACGCCGAGACGATGTACCACATGGGGGCGGTGAATCGCGTTGTCGCGCACGCTGATCTGGAGAACACAGCCATCGAGTGGGGCCGAAAGATCAACGGCAAGTCGCCGACAGCACAGCGGATGCTGAAGTTCGCGTTCAATCTGACCGACGACGGCCTCATGGGTCAACAGGTGTTCGCCGGCGAGGCCACCCGCCTGGCATACATGACCGACGAAGCCGTCGAGGGCCGGGACGCATTCTTGGAGAAGCGATCACCCGATTGGGACGCTTTCCCCTACTACTACTGAGCGCCCGCCCGAACCGGCCGCGATCAATCGCCGAACTGCGTCGCCGCCGGCTCGGGCTTGCCGAAGAGGTAGCCCTGGGCCATGTCGAACCCGAGTCCGCCGAGCTCGGCGAGCACCTCCTCGGACTCCACTCCCTCGGCCAGAGTGGTCATCCCGGTCGCGCGTGACATGTCGCAGATCGCCTGCACGACAGCCCTGTCCGAGGGGTTCGTCACCAGACCGGCGATCAGCGTCCGGTCCACCTTCAGCACGTCGACGGGCAGATCCCGCACATAACGCAGGGCCGAGTAGCCCGCACCCAGGTCGTCGACGCAGATCGTGCACCCGATCTCGTGCAGTTCGTGGATCGCCTGCGCCGCCGCCGTGCCGAGACGGATCGCCTCGTCCTCCCGAACCTCCACCCAGACACGTTGTGGATCAACGTCATTGGCGCGGATCAGGCCACCGATGTGCTCCACGATGCCGTCGTCCCACAGCTGCTGACCGGACAGATTGACCGAGACGAACGCATCCTCACCGCAGGTCGGCCAGATGTCCGTGGCGAGGGTGCGGATCGCATCACCGATCGCCCGTCGGCCGATCGGCACGATGAGAGATGTCGCCTCCGCAGCCGCCAGGAAGACCGCCGGGGCCAGCACGTCGCTCTCGGTGTGCCACCGCAACAGCGATTCGAAGCCCACCGGCCGCAGGTCGGGCAGCGTGACGATCGGCTGGTAGTGCAGATGGAAGTCGTGCTCGTCCGCGATGGCCAGCCGGTTTGCCACGCCGACCTCGTCTCGGACGATCTGCATCGTGTCGACGGTCGCGACGACGACATTGTGCTGTTGGAACAGCGCGAAGCAGAGCGCGGCATCGGCGCAGCGGATGAGGTCTTCGTGCGACGAGACCCCCTCGAGTTCTGTACCGACGGCGATGCCCATACAGAGATCGAGAAACGTCACCTGCCCATGGATCTCCACGAGATGCGCGCCGAGTCGCGTTCTCGACGCGGACACGAATTCCTCGTGTCCCGGACCGTCCGGGGGCAAGGTGATCAGCCATTCGAGATCCGAGCGCCGATCGAACCCGATCCGCGAACTGATCGGCATCAGGACCTCTGTGACGAACAGCTCGGCCATGAGCACGGATTCGTCACGGCCGTACGCGACGGCGGCACGGTGGTAGGGATCGGCCGCGACCGCGATCACGGTCTCGGCCGTCGACCACGAGCTGTCAGTCGCGGCGGTTGTCTCCGCCATCCTGGACACCCCCGACCATCGGTGCGTACATCGATCGAATTCTACTGGCACACGTCCCATTTCTGGGGACATCGGACATTCAACTACCCGTACCGCGGAGTACGGCGCCGAGGGTGCGGATGATGATCTTGATGTCGAGCCACACGCTCCAGTTCTCGATGTAGAAGTTGTCGTACAGTGCGCGGTCGGTGATGCTCGTGTCGCCCCGCAGACCGTGGATGGCCGCCCACCCGGTGAGGCCCACCTCGACGCGGTGACGATCGCGGTATGCGGGGATCGAATGCTCGAATTGCTCGACGAAATGCGGCCGTTCGGGCCGCGGGCCGACGATCGACATGTCTCCGCGCAGCACATTCCACAGCTGCGGCAGTTCGTCCAACGACGTCTTGCGGATGAATCGGCCCAGCGTGCCGATCCGGTCTTCGGCGGACGGTTGCCATTCGTGATCCGACGCCTGTTCGGGCACCGGCCGCATCGACCGAAACTTTAGTACGTCGAACAAACGGCCGCCGCGCCCGATTCGCTGTTGCCGGAAGATGATCGGCGCCGAGGGATCCGAAAGATACACCGCCGCCGCGACCGTCGCGAGGACCGGGCTCAACAGGATCAGTGAGATCGACACCACGGTGACGTCGAAGACGCGTTTGACCTTCCAGTACCAGGTCCGCAGCGCATCTCGTCGCATCCGCACGAGCGGGATGGTGTGAATTCGGTCCATGTCCCCGGTGAGGGACACGAACTCGAACAGTCGGGGAACGATGAAGATCTCGCAATCGAGTTCGTCGCACTCCCGCAGCGGCGCGACCAGCCGCGAATCCGGCGTGGAACTGAACGCCACCAGCAGCGTGCTGATCCCGTGGGCCTTGACCTTGCTCCGGATCTCGGCGATGTTGCCCTCGATCGGGACCCCGGCACCGGAGAGCTCGGGCATCGGATCGTCACTCACCGCGAGCACGATGTCGAGTCCGAGTTCCGGGCGGGACCGGGTGCTCTCGATCAGCTCCACCGCGACCAGTCCGCCACCGAGCACCGCGGTCGGCATCCGGTACTTCGACGATGTCCGGCGCCGGTGGCGTGCGAATGCGAAGTACATGAGCCGGACGGCGAACAGTGCCAGGAACACCAGCCCCGCATAGACGGCGGCCCGGGTGATGTGCACGCCCGGCCGGGCGACGGTGAAGAGAACACCGGAGGTGATCACCGACCACCCGGCGAGGCGCGGGAGATCATCGAGAGCAGACAATGTGAGCCTGGCCCGATAGAGGCCGGCCATGTCGAGCGCTACCAGGGTCACCACCACGCCCGCGATCCCGATGAGTCGCCCGCGCGTCCCCTCGTCGCCGTTCGCGAGCACGGCGATCAGCACGAGCACCACCGCATCGAGGCCGACGAGGATCACGTCGGTGCGGTTGCGGGCCACGACCGGCGCCCACCGGCGACCGCCTCGCCGCACAGGTGTTGACACCATTTTGGGGACTCGTTCTCGGACTCGGGGCCGACCGATCGGGAAGGCCAGGGCTGCCTGCAGAAAATATCAGAACTCGGAGGTATGTGACGCCCCGCGAGTATCGATCGAATCACGCGCGGTTCGCCGGTCGGTGGGCTATTATCGGGGCCGACGAAACATTCGCGTCGCTTCATCTCACATCGGCTAATTGCACATCGTCGACACGCGATCTTTTGTTTCAGTCGCAAACAGTTTCCGAATACTGCGGGGCGGGACGTCGGTTCGCCCGACGGAAAGTGGTCATTGCATGTCAGTAGTCAGGAAGGTGCTGCGTCGCTACGACGCCAGGTCGATGGCGACACTGATCAGCACCGGGGGCGTGCTCCCGCTGCCCATCTTCGCCGTCGTCGCACCGACCACGCTGCGGCCCGGCGGCCTGATACCCCTTCTCGTCATCTGGTGTTTCATCGCGACCGCATTCACGGTGACGGCGTGCCGGCACCGTCTCACCGATTGGCAGTTCGCCGTCCTCGGCGGTTTCGGCATCATCGGCATCTGCGGGACCTCCCTGATCCTCGCCAACCCGCGCCCGTCGATCGCCGTACTCGGCCTCGTCGCGGTCATCCCGACGATCGCCGCGATGTCACCCGTGTTACCCGTGAGCTTGTCGCTGACGGCGATGGCCGTGGTCGGATCCACCACGGTCCTCGCCGTCACCACGGTGTCGATTCCCGCGTTCATCATCAGCGTGGGCGCAATGATCGGCTCCATCACCGTGCCGGTCTTCCTCGTCGTCGCCCTGCGCCGGTCGCTGGAGATGACTCTCGATCGGCAGACCAGGCTCAGTGGCATCGACCCGTTGACCGGCCTGCTGAACCGACGCGGATTCCTGGCACGGGTGTCGCAACTCCTCGCGGCGGTTCGCGTGTCCACCGGATGGGTCGGCATCCTGCTGATGGACATCGATCACTTCAAGAAGATCAACGACCAATACGGACATCTCGCCGGTGACGGTGTCCTGCTCTCGACCGCTGCGGCGATCCGCGAGGTCGCGCCGGCGGGCTCGGTGGTCTGTCGGTTCGGCGGCGAGGAATTCCTCGTCTTCTGCGTCGCCCGCGATGAGGACGAGCTCCGTCGCTGCGCCGAGCAGTTCCGCGCCGCGGTGGCCGAGATCGCACCGGTGACGATGAGCGTCGGCGGAGTGTGCGCCCCGCTGGTCACCTCGACCCGGTCCAACGCGCCGTCGACCGATGATGTCATCGGGCGATTGCTCGGCCGTGCCGACGACTGCGTCTACCGCGCCAAGGAGCAGGGCCGGGACATCGCCGTCGTTGAATCGATGGACCCGATCGTCTGGCGCAAACCGAACAGGACCGTTGCCGTCGAGTTGAACGAATCCACCCCTGCGGCAAGCCTGTTCGAACTCTTCTCCCGCCGGACCGACGAGTCGGTCGACGTTCAGGCCTCGGGCGAGAGGTGAGCGAGGTCCGGCGACTGGAGCATGTCGGCCTCGTGGCGCATGCGACGCCAGGTCTCGGGCGACGTGCGCTCCTTCAGCGCCGCACGATCCCACCACATGAGCTGCGTCCGGTACCGCTCGTCCGGGAACGGCGTCGGCAGCACCGATTCGTCGACCCGCCCGCCGCCGGACTGCCATCGTCGCAGCACGTGATCGGCGGCAGTGGCCATCATGTGATCGACCCCCGCCATCTCCATGATCACCAACCCGAGGCGCGAGAGTTGCGCCGCCACATCCTTGGCGATCGGCGAGCGCTCGTCGACCCACGCGGTCTTCACCTCGACGACACCCCCGCCGAGACGTTCCTCGATGGCGTTCACCAGTTGGACCTGCCCCGGCTGACCCGCCCACTCCTGCAGCGCATGCGATTGCGCCGCGGCGTCGAAACGGGGTTGCACGCGCAGTCCGCCGCGGACCTCGTTGTCCTCGTCGAGGACGGCGAAGAACAGTTCGGTGCCCTCCCCGGAGACGACCTTGTCGAACTCGAGCGCGGCCGCGCAGCCATGCCGCGTATAGGCCTCCTCGGCGCCCCTCAGATACTCCAACCAGAGGCGGCGTTGGGCGCCTGGACTCGCGGCGATGACCGTGTAGCCTGAGTCCACGTCCGGTCCGGAGACCCTGTGGATGCCGGTGGGAATTGCGCTGCGGGTCAGAATCATCGCAGTGACTACCTTTCTGAAACAGTGAAAAAGAACGAATGTTCTGCACTGACTTCACTGGCAATGTTGCCATACTGCACTCGCACCCGCGGCCTGGAACAACTTTAAGCTATCGCATCTCCGGTTTGGCACGGGTTGCCCGAATGCGCCACTATACGACGGTGTATCCCACGTCGGAGTCCTCGGCCACACTCTTTTCCGAGTCCTCGCTTCCCGTCGAACTGTCCCGCGACGACACCGTGCGCGTCACCGACACCACGGCGCAGGCGGCCATCGCGATGGGGTCTCTCCTGCCGCCGGTAACGGCCGAGTTGATGGCCGAAAAACCCACGTTCGCCTATTTCCCCTGGCGTAAGGCCCTCGTGAAGATCCCGGGACCGGTCTCCTACCGGCGGCTACGGCTCGACCGCAACCGGCACAAGCTGACCGCCGCCGACCTGCAGCGCGCCGGCGAGCTGCGCATCGGCGTGGTCGGGTTGAGCGTGGGCCACGCGATCGCCCTGACCCTCACACTCGAGGGATTGGCCGGTGAACTCCGCCTCGCCGACTTCGACTCGCTCGAGCTGACCAATATGAATCGGGTCCCGGCGACGTTGTTCGATCTCGACGACAACAAAGCAATTGTTGCCTCGCGGCGAATCGCGGAGATAGACCCCTATCTATCCACCGAGGTCTATACGGAAGGAATTGTTCCGGAGAACATTGATCGCTTTCTCGACGGCCTGGACATCGTCATCGAAGAATGCGATTCCTTCGATGTGAAGGTGTTGGTCCGGCAGAAATGCCGGCAGCGCGGAATCCCCGTCCTCATGGAGACCAGCGACGGCGGCACGCTCGACGTCGAGCGGTTCGACCTGGAACCCGATCGGCCGTTGTTCCACGGACTCGCCGGCGATCTGCGTGTCGAGGACCTCGTCGGACTCGACCGCGCCGCCATCACGCCACTGGCGGTCAAGGTGCTGGAACCGGCGAAGGTCACCGCGTCGATGGCGGCGTCCGCGATCGAGCTGGGTCATTCCGTCACCGCTTGGCCACAGCTCGGCGGCGACGTCCTCCTGGGCGGTGCCACGGTGGCCGCCGCGGTCCGGCGCCTCGTGCAGGGCAAGCCGCTGCGGTCCGGCCGTGTTCGATTCGATCGGGACACCTGGCTCGACGACATCGTCGACCCCCTCGCGACCACGAATGCGGACACACCCGCACCCGCGATCGCCATCAGCGAGCCCCGCCTCGACGAGATGTCCGACGGCGAGCTGATCGCGCATGCCGCGGCGCGCGCGCCGTCGGCGGGCAATCAGCAGCCGTGGCAGATCGTCGTGGACGACTCATCGGTGACCATCGCGCTCGACCCGGACCGCACCTCCACCCTCGACGTCGAGCACCGCGCATCGGCCGTGGCCGTCGGCGCCGCGCTGTACAACGCGGAGCTCGCCGCCACCACCCGCGGGGTGCTGGTGTCGACCGAGATAACCGGTGCCGGCGACCGGGTCGCCGGACGAGTGGTGTTCGATCCGACCCGTCAGGCCTCGGAGTCGCCGGAGGTCGGCGGACAGCTTGCCGCCGCCTTGGCGCGCAGCACCCGACGCGGCCCCGGCGACGGCACCCCGCTCTCGTCGGACGACCTCGCCCGCTTCGTCGACGTCTCGACAACCGACCGGACGCGTTTGGTGGCCATCGCCGATCGGGCGGGACTCGACCGATACGCGTCCATCGTGTCCCGATCCGACCGCCTCCGGTTCCTCACCCCGGCGCTCCATCGGGAGATGTTCCTCGAACTCACCGCGGACCCGTCCGACCCCGTCGGGATCGACATCGCCTCGCTGGCGCTGCCGCCCGCGATGGCCGGGATGCTCGACGTGCTGCGGCGACCCGATGTGATGGCGCTGCTCGACGAATGGGACGGCGGCGAGGCGCTCGGCCGCGACGCGGCGGCCAGGGTCGAATCCGCATCCGGGGTCCTGCTGCTCGTCCAGCAGGGCACCAGGGCGGCCGACTACCTGCGTGCCGGCCGGACCATGCAGCAATTGTGGATTGCCGCAGAACAACTCGGCTATGCCGTGCACCCGATGACGCCGACGTTCCTCTACGCCCTCGACGACGACACCGCCCGTAGCCTGTCCGACGAGCATGGGGACGAACTCGTCGGACTGCGGCGGGAGATGCGCGACGCGTGGTCGCTCGCCGACGACGAGGCACCGACGGTCGCGTTGCGGTTGTCGCGATCAGGGATGCCGGTGGAGGTGAGCCGGCGGCTATCCCAACCGCCGGTCGAGTAGCCGGCGACCTCCCACCCCACCGCTGGTCGAGTAGCGAGCGCCCCCACCCGCTGGTCGAGTAGCGAGCGAGCCCCAAAGGGCGAGCCCGCGTATCGAGACCACACACCACCCGCTGGTCGAGTAGCGAGCGAGCCCCAAAGGGCGAGCCCGCGTATCGAGACCACACACCACCCGCTGGTCGAGTAGCGAGCGAGCCCAAAGGGCGAGCCCGCGTATCGAGACCACACCCGCCAGCCCACCTACTCCACCCGCCGCCCCCGCTCCAGCACACCCTCGACGACCCGTACCATCTCCGCGCCGAAGTTCTTCCGCGAGAACCGTTCCGCCCACTCACGGATGCGCCGCGGGTCATATTCGCGTGGGTCGAACGTCTTCATCGCTGCGGCGAGTCCGGCCACGACGGTGTCGTCGTCGCCGGACGGCACGAGCATGCCCGTCGTGCCCGGCACGACGGTGTCGAGCGCCCCACCCTCGCCGAGCGCGATGACGGGTGCACCGGTGGCCATGGCCTCGACGGGCACGATGCCGAAGTCCTCGACGCCCGGCATGATCAGTGCCCGCGTCCGGCGATACAGGTCGACCAGTTGGTCGTGCGGCACCCGGCCGAGGAACACGGTGTCGTCAGACGCGAGTTCGCGGCAGGTCTCCATCGACCGACCATCGCCGACGACGACCAACCGCACACCCGCCTCCCGGGCGGCGCGGATCGCCAGGTCCGGCCGCTTGTAGGGGACCAGGCGTCCGGCGACGAGGAAGAAGTCCTCGCGCTCGGTCACATGGTCGGGCGTGAAGCCGTTGGTGTCGACCGGCGGATGCACGACGACCGACTCCCGGCCCCACCATCGCTGGATGCGTCCGGCGACGGCGGTCGAGTTGGCCACGATCTGATCGATCCGGTCGACGGCGGCGAGTTCCCCACGCCGCGCCATCCTCGACAACCCGGACAGCACCACCGCACCGGCCGGCCCGCCCGCCTCCTGCGCCCGGAATGCGGTGTCCCACGCCCACCGTGCCGGACTGTGGACGTAGGCGATCACGGGTGCGTCGGTGGCGAACGCCGCCTGGGTCGCGAAAGCGTGGTGGCTGATCACGACGGCATCGACGTCGCCGAGCTCCATCCCGCGGAAAGCGCGGGGGAACAGGGGCGTCAGCGGCGCGTAGGGGCCTCGGCCCGTCCATCGGTAAGGTGTGTCCACCCAGGTGGTGACCGGCGACGACGACAGACCGGGCGGGATGCCCTGTTCGCGCGCGATGGGGACGTGCACAGCAGCCTGCGGCCAGGTCTGCGAGAACTGCTCGACGACATGTTCGGAGCCGGCGATCTCGGTGAAACGTTCGTGCACGATGGCGATTCGTGGATCCGCGATTCGTGGGTCGGTCATGTCCGTCCTCAGTCTTCGTCCGCGACACGAGCACCCGCGCTCGCGGCATCTCCGTTCTCGGCGCGCCTGTCCCCGGCCGACGGCGCCCGCGACTCCGGGACTCCTCGGCCTGCCGAAACGTACCATCTCGAAGAAAGTTCGGCACACTGTTCACCAGGGGGGTGCGGGCGCATCATCATGTGGCGTCGGCGGCCCCCGTCGTGGAGAGGCCCCATCGTGGAAAGGACAGTCGACGTGCGCGGTACCGGTCACGACCCACGGTCGGCCGCCGACGGCGTGGACATCCTGTTCGACGCGCGCCACATCCGTCAGAGCGGCATCGGTACCTACATCCGCACCCAGATCCCCCACCTCGAGCGTGTGACCGCGGACCGCGGGCTGCGATTGGCCGTGTTGACCGACGCCGACTCCGCGCCGACGGTGCACGACGCAACGCGCGTCATCACGGCATCCCCTCACGACGCCGCGATGTACACGGCCGCCGAACAACGGGTCTGGCAGCACGCCCTCCACACGTGCCGGCCGCGGGCCCTATGGGTGCCGCACTACCCGTTTCCGTTGGCACTGCTGAACCCCCGCGACCGCGCAGTCCGACTGTTCACCACCGTCCACGACACCCTGCACCTCGAGGATGCCGCGCTGAGCAACCAGGGCCGCGCGCGTCGCACGTATGCCGCCGCCATGCTCCGGCTCGACGCCCGCAGAGCGGCAACCGTGTTCACGCCGTCCGACGCCACCGCACGACGTCTCGGCGAGACCACCCGTTCCGCGCGCGTCCTCGTCACCCCGATACCGGTCGACGACGTCTGGTTCACCACCGACGGCCTGCCCGATCCCGGCGTCGGGCAGCCATACCTGCTCTACGTGGGAAATGTGAAGAGACACAAGAACCTCGTGCTGCTCCTCGAGGCGTTCGCACAGATCTCAGACGATATCCCGCATCGGCTGGTCATCGCCGGCGGCGGTGAGACGCTCCGCACCGCCGACGACCGGGTCGCACGCATCGTCGGCGAGCTCGGCTCCCGCGTCGAGGTGACCGGGCAGGTGCCGTTCGACCGGCTGCGTGCGCTGGTCGCCGGTGCGGACATGCTGATCATGCCGTCGTTGTACGAAGGGGCCGGCCTGCCACCGCTGGAGGCCATGGCGTCGCGGACCGCCGTCCTCGCTTCCGACATCCCTGTCCTGCGGGAGACCTGCGGCGACGGCGCGGATTTCTTCGATCCGCACGATCCGCGCGCGTTGGGGCAACAGCTGATCCGTCTCTGCGGCGACCACGACGCCCGACACTCGCTGGCCGAGCGTGGTTTCGCCCATGTGACGCGACGCCAGACCGCGATCGATCCCACCGCGGCCGCCGCGCGCACCTGTTCCGAGCTGGAAGCCGCACGATGACAACCTCTTCCGCGCGACCGGTGTCCCGCCGCACGTTCCTGGCGATGATCCCGGCGGTTGCCGCACTCGCTGCGTGCTCTTCGTCGTCGTCCGGCTCGACTCACAATGTCCGCGACTTCGGTGCCGTCGGAGACGGCCGTCAGGACGACTCGGGGCCGATCGGTCGAGCGGTCGCCCAGATGCGAGACGGTGACACACTCCTTTTCCCGGCGGGGACGTACCGGTACGCCCAGCGCGATCCCGATGGTGGTGCGGCGATCTCCCTGACCGGGCTCGATCGGGTCACCGTCGACTTCGACGCCCGCGCCGAACTCGTGATGGACAACCTCGCCGACGACGGAAGCGGGACCGGCCACGGTCTCGTCGTGCGCGGTCCGGCGGCGCAGGTCTCGTTGCGGGGCGTGCGGATTCGGTGGGCGACCCAACCGTCGCAGCGATCCTTCGGTGACGGCATCCGGGTCGTCGGATATCCGTCCGACGGATCGTCGGTGCCGGCCGACTGGACCGGCTCGAAAGGACCGGTATCCGGGGTCACGGTCGCGGACTGCGCTATTCGGTCGAGTCCGCAGGCGGGCGTGATCATGATGGGCGTCTCCGACGTCACGGTCACGAACGTCCGCGCAACCGACACCATGGCCGACGGCATCCACTTCAACGCGTGCCGACGCGGTCAGGTCCGCAACTGCACGGCGAACAACACCGGCGACGACGGGCTCGCGCTGGTCACCTACCACTCGGAGTCCGACGGCTTCGACAGCGACGCCGAGACGTTCTCGCTGTCGGCGCTGACCGACTGGTCCGACGCCGACTTCACCATCGCCGACATCACCGTCTCCGGCGGTGCCGCCAACGGGATCCGCCTCGCCGGAGCGAATCGGGTCACCGTCTCCGGCGTCACCGTGAGCGGGGTCCGCACCGGGGCGGGCGTCATCCTCGACAGCGCCGCACCAGACTCCGATACCGAATGGAAATATCTTGCCTCGCAAGGTGTTCGACTGACCGGCCTCACCGTCGAGGACGGCGAGGCGGGCGTGCACGTGCTGGCCCGGCCGCAAGGCGCCGCCGACGACACGTTCAGCCGATTCGACCTCGAATTGTCCGAGATCACCGTCCGACGATGCGAACGGTGGTCGGCCCTCGTCGAATCGACCGCCGCCCGGCCGGCCACCGGCGTCGCGCTGCGGGGCCTCACCGTCGCGGCAGACGACATCGCCGACGGCATCGGCATCGTCGGCCTGCAGACGACTCGCAGCGTCACCTTCGGGAGGTCGAGATCGAGACCACCACCCCCGCGATCGCGTTCTCCGCCAACCGTTCCGACGACTTCCGAATCGACCGCATCGCGGTGACCGTGACCGGCTCGCCTCGTGATCGGGACTCGGCAGGCCCGGCGCTGTCGTTTCTGGACTCGACCGGTCGCATCACCGACGCCGAGGTCACCTGGCGCGGCGCACCGTCGTCGTGGACGGCGGTCTCCGCGACGACCGGATCGACGTGTACCCCCGGGTCGTCACCCGACAACCCGGTGACCATCGAGAAACTCGAGACCACCCCCGCGCGACTCAGCGATCCTGTGGAAGTGGTGTGTCGATAGCAGTTCCGGGAGGCACGTCGGCGAGCACCTGATCCGCAGACTGCCCGGCCTTCGCGGCGCGGCCGAATTGCCATGCCGGGCGCGGTGAACCGTTCAGCACGACCCCGAGGACGGCGACGTCGGCGAGGGCGAGACGTTCGACCGCCGTGCGCAGGTCGCCGTATCGCGTGTGCCCGGACCGCGCGACGACAAGGACCGCATCGGCGATACGACCGACGACGAGCGGATCCGACGAATCCTGCAGGGACGCGGTGTCCACGATGACGTGGTCGAACTGCTCCGCCAACTCGGTGAGACCGTCAGCCAATCGCTCCGAGGCGAGCAGCTCAGACGAGTTGCCGACCGCCGGGCCGGCGGGAACCAGCGACAGATGGGACCGTGAGGTCCGGGAGATGAACTCCCCCAACCTGCCTCGACCGCCCAGATAGGTGGTGAGCCCCTCCGGCGATGACTCCGCGTCGGCGGCGTGTCGAGACCCCGTCGGCCGGCCGTCGAGCGCCGCGTCGACCAGGACGACCTCGGAGCCGCTGTCCGCCAGCGCGATCGCCAGGTTGACCGCGATCGTTGTCGACCCGTCACCCGCCGACGCCCCGGTCACGACGATCGAGCGCAGCGTCGCCGGCCCCGACTCTCGACCGGTCACCGTGGTGCGCAGTCGCCGGAGCGCTTGAGCCGCACGGTTGTCCGGACGGTGATAGTCGACGATGCCCGACTCCCCGAGAGTCTTCTCGGACGGGATCGTCGCGAGCACCGGACCGGAGAGGAATCGACTCACCTCTGCCTCGTCACGCACGCGTCGCCCGACCAGACCACGGGCGTAGGCGTAGAGGAGCCCCACCAGCAGGCCGGCGACGACACCGAGAGAAATGTTGCGGCCGTAGTTGCGGCCCTCGCTCTGGTTGTCCGGCACGGCGGGTGTGATCACCGACAGTCGCACCTGATCTGCGTTCGCCGTGTCCTCTGTCGGTGTCGGGGTGCCCGGCTGGTCACCGTCGAGCGCGGTAACCGTGGCCGGCAGCGCGTCGGCCAGCGCGTTGGCCAGCCTCGCCGACGTCTGCGGATCGTCCGTCCGGGTGGTGACGGTGAGGATCGCGCTGCCGGTGTTGGCACCCGCAGTGGTCGCGTCCCGGGCCTCGCCGATCGACATCGGTAGCCCGCTCTGCGCCAGCGCGGTCGCGATCAACCGGTCCGATGTCAGCAACTCGGTGTAGGCCTCGGTCCGCTGCCGACTCACGCTGTCGCTGTCGGCGGGGCGGGGTGTCTGATAGATCGTCGCCGACGACTCGTACATCGGGGTCTGCTGTGTGGTCAGGACGAGGCCGACGACACCGCCCACCAGCGCGCACGCGACGATGACGATCCAGTGGTCCCGGATCGCGCCCGCCGTCGACCGCAACCAATCGTTGCCGGTCGTGTCCGGGCGGTAGGTGACACCCACTGCGCTGTTGCTCACGTGACTCCACTTCTCTCGTTCAGATGTTCGTCGTCAAGCTCGGGACGTGTCCGCAGGCCCGCTCCCGCCACCGCCATGCCGACCGCCGTCAGCAGCACGAGGAACACCACGATCCCCTGCGTCAGGAGCTGGATTCGCCAGACCTCGGCAAAGCAGTAGGCAATGACCCCGGTGGTGCCCGCGATCACCGGACCGTAGGTCGAGAACCGGCCGGAGATATACCCGGCGAGCGGAAACAGGAGGAGGGTGTAGAACCATCCCCAGGCACCGAAATCGGCATAAGTGTCGGCGAATTCGGAATTCGTCGTGAAGTTCGGCGCCGACGACACGGTGAAGTCGTACAGACCCGCGTCCACCGCCTCCTTGCCGCGCGTCTCGTCCTCGGGCACCAGGAAGCTCGGGAGCGCTGCGCTGACCGAACCGCCCGCGGTGCCCGGTTTCTCGAAACTGCCGCGCATTACCGCGTCGGACACCCCGAGCGACACCTGCGCGGGCACCGCCAGATACGCACCCATCTGATAGACGTTCATCGCCACCGGGTTCGAGACCCCGGCGTCGCGGTAGTAATTGCCGTTGCGCACGTAGTTGAGCGTGGTCAGCAGGGCGAACAGGACCACCACACCGGCGATCACCATCCAGGGACGCAGCGGCTTCCGCGCTCCGCCGTTGGCCCCGCGGCGTGCCGCCGACCAGATGACCAGATAGACCACGACCGCCATCAGCAATGAGAGCCGCGACGCCACCATCGAATTGAGCAGGAGCAGCACCACCGCCACGGTCATGAGCGGCGCTCGGATGACCTTGGTGCGCCACAGGTGCACGCCGAGAGGTGCGGCGAGGATCGTCGCGTAGCGCAGGGTTGGGATACCCGCCGACGCCGGCAAGGCCTCGGTGAACGAGTTTCCCGTCTGTGTCACGAGGGATTCGATGATCGACGTTGTCCCGGCGATGCGGTAGTAGGAGTAGCCGACCCCGATCGTCGCGACGGCCAGGATCAGCAGAAAGTAGCGGCGTTCGAATGCCGGCAGACGTGTACGGGTCACGAGTTCGGCCGACGGACGCGTACCGGTCCCGAGCCGCCAGCCGACGGTGGCCAGCACGACGACCAGCGCGTACCAGACCAGGAGCAGGGTGACGCCCGCGACGGTGACCGGGGACGGTTCGAGGAATCCACGCAACTGCAGCCAGGATCCCGCCGGGCACCCGCCGGCCGAGCACCACGCAATCAGCGAGATCCACGACACGATCGATGCGGCCACCGGCACGAGGATCAGCACCGCGGGCGTCAGCCACCACGCGGGTGCGGCGGATTCGGGCAGGGCGGAATCGTTCACGTGCCCGTGCCCCCTGCCTTGTCGATCCGGGGCGAGCCGTTCGTCGAGCGCAGGGTCACCCTCTCGTGCCATACACTATGGCACGTAAGCCATACACTATGGCGCGTGAGTTCGGCCGCCGCGCGAGACGTGGGAGCGTTCGAACAGGTGGATTCGGGAACCATCCGGCGCGCTCCCGAGGGGTTCTGACATGACGGTGGTGACATGACGACGGGGCGAAATGCGTCCACGGATCGCGACGAGAGACCGTCGACCGGAGACACCGAAGACCGCGGGGACTCCCCGTCGTTCGGGATGGCGATCACCACTGTGGGCCGGTGGGATTCGATCTGTCGCCTGCTCGGCGACCTCGCCGCACAGACCGTACGCCCGGCGATGGTGTCAATCGCCTACGACGACAATGTGGACGCCGTCGAGGGCCTGAAGAAGGTGCACGATCTATATTCGGACATACTGACCATCCGGACCGTGGTCAAGCGCGGCGGCAGCACGGCAGGCCACAACACGGCCGCGGCGCAGTTCACCGACGACATCGACTGGATCTATCTCCTCACCGACAACTGTCGCCTCGAACACGACTTCCTCGAACGCCTGTCCGCGCACTGCACACCCACCGCGTCGGTGTGCGCCGCCCGGCTGATCGACGCCGACGGCGATCGCAACACCCTTCCGCCCGCCGACGCCGAGTTCACCCGCCGCAACGCATGGTCCGTCGTCGTCCCCAGCATGGCAATCCGCCGCAAGGACTACGTCACCGTCGGCGGGTTCGACTCCACGATCGGGTCGGGCGCCGACAGCCCGTGGCAGAGCGGCGACGAGACCGACCTCGTGCTGCGCCTGGCCGAGCTTGACGATTTCTCTATCCGCTGGGCACCCGACATCGTCGTCCGCGGGCACACCGATTTCACCCATCTGACGCCGGCCGAGCGGCGCCGCAAACTCCGCAACTACGGTCGCGGCACCGGCTTCATCTATCGGCGCTGGGGATATCCAGTGCTCGACAAGCTCCGACTACTCGCCGGCGCAGCCACACTGCCGTTGCGCAAACGGCGCAAGTTTCGTGCCGGTGACGGAGCGGCACTCCTGATCGGGCGTACCGAGGGCCTCCTTGGCAGGAAGCTCTCCAGAGACAGGGACCACCGCGCTGTCCTCCGATGATCACGACGCACCCTCCGCACGTCGCGGTGGAGTGCTCGCCCCTGTCCTGTCGAAAGTCGACGCCAAACATCTGCAGGCGGTCGTGCAGATCGCGGCCGGTTTGGCGCTCAACGCCTTTCCCGCGATCTTCATCGCCGTGTTCGCGCGCGTCGCACCGATCGACCATCAGGGCCAACTCGCCGTCTCGCTGACCATCGGCACCTACGTCGCACAGCTGTTGTCAGCGTTCGTCGTCGAGTCACGTCTGGCCACTCCGGAGGCCGACCACGACATCTCGATGCCCTGGTGGATGGCGCTGCTATCCCTTGGCTCCGGAGTCCTGCTCATCGTCAGCCCAATGGTGCCCGCACCGGTGATCACCCTGCTCGGCGTGCTCGGCCTGTCGTCGGGCCTGCTGATGGCACGCACCATCGGCGTGGTCCAGGGACGCTGGCGTCTAGAGGCGGTGGCCGCGGTCATCCTGGTGGCCGGATGTCTGTCGGCGCTGCTGCTGGCCGTCCACGACAACCCCAACTGTGTGCGCGTCCTGGCTGCGGGCGCGATGCTGGCCGTTTTGTGCCGCTTCTGGCCGCGGCCGGCGCACCGCGAGTCGGGGATGCCACCGGACCTGCGCCGCGCCGCGTGGGTTACCGGAGAGACCGCGTCGGTCGGCATAGTCCAGCCGATCCTGACGTCGTTCATCCTCGTCGTCCTCGGTCCCGCCGCATCGGTCGGATTCCGTGTCGTCTCGACGATCTCGGGAGTTCTCGAACCCGTCCTCGCCTACGGCCGGGTCCGACAGCTCGCCCACGGCCACAAGGGTGAGGTCGCGCACGTCGCGCTGATCTTCGCCGCGGGTGTGGGCGCGATCGTGGTCGCCGCGTACCTCGGCCTGTGGAGCCTCATCTTCGGGCCGGCATGGTCACATTCACTCGTCCCGGCCTTGGTGATCGCCTGCCTGTGGAAGGCGACGATGCTGTTCTCGACCGTTCCGTTCGCCGCGCTCCGGCGCGTCGGGCAGACGGCCAAGGTGTTCTGGCTACGGGCCGCCGGCACCGCCCTCTACGTGGTGCTCGGTCTGTCGTTCCTGTACATCTTCCACACCGCGACGGCGGTGTTCCTGTCCTTCGTGATCACCGAGGTGATCATGTTCCTGCCGTACCACCTCGCCGCACGCAAGGCCGCCCCCGACTACCACTCGATCTTCGAGCGCAAGAAGAGTCGCGAGGCCTCGGAGTCGGAGACCGTCTGACGGACTCCGCTCGCCCTGCCGGGTCCATGGGTTGGGCCGGTCGGCGCGGAAAAGCGCCCCTGGGATGCGCGCAAGAAATGCGCCCACCCCGGAAAAGCGCCCAGCAATTCGCCGTTTCCCCAGCTCAATTGGGACCGTCGACATCCGCACGCTTGACCCGGGCGGATTTCCGGGGTGCTTTTGCCCGGGGCACCCGAACCCGTCGGGCGGGCACCCCGCTCCCGGGAGCGCACCCCTGTGCCCGAGCGCACCTCGGCCGCGCACACTCCTGCCTCAGCCCCCGAAGATCCCCTTCAGCGCCTCCATGTCGGCCACACGCTCCTTGTGCGTGCCCGCCACCGGCGACGCGAGGATGCAGGTGACGCCGGCATCGCGGAACGCGGCCGCCCGCTCGGCGACCTCGGCCTTCGAGCCGATGAGCGACATGGCGCGAACCAGATCGTCGGGCACTGCCTTGGCGGCCTCGGCCTTCTTGCCGTCGAGGTACAGATCCTGGATGAGCTTGGCCTCCTCGACGTAGCCGTAGCGCTGCGCGAGGGTGTTGTAGAAGTTCTTGCCGCGGGCACCCATCCCACCGATGTACAGCGCCGCGTGGTGGCGCACGAGTTCGAGCGCGTTCTCGATCTCCTGCGCGTCGTCGGAGACGCGGGCGGTGGCCTGCACGACGATGCCGAGCTCGCCGAGCGACGGATCACGCTTCGCCTTGCCGGCGGCCAGCGCCTCACCGAAGGCCGACTGGATCTGCTCCGGGTTGAACAGGATCGGCTGGAACTCCTCGAACAGCTCCGCGGCGAGCTCGGTGTTCTTCGGACCGATGGCCGCCAGCAGCATCGGGATGCGATCGCGGACCGGATGATTGATGATCTTCAGCGACTTGCCGAGGCCGGAACCGCCGTGCTCCTCGTCGAGCGGCAGCGTGTAGTGCTTGCCCTGGAAGTCGACCTTGTCGCGACGCCACACCTGCCGACAGATCTCGGCATGCTCGCGGGCGCGACCGACGGGGTAGTCGTACTTGACGCCGTGGAAGCCCTCGATCACCTGCGGGCCGGACGCGCCGATGCCGAGCACCGCACGCCCGTCGCTGATGTAGTCGAGGCCGGCTGCGGTCATCGCGAGGTTCGTCGGCGTGCGCGAGAACATCGGCAGGATGGCGGTCTGCAATTCCATCCGCTCGGTCTTCGCCGCGATGTAGCCGAGTTGGCTCACCGCGTCGAAGCTGTAGGCCTCCGGGACCGCGATGCGGTCGACGCCCACGGCCTCGAAATCGGCCAGATTGTTGATGGTCTCGCGGAAGTCACCCGCGTAGTTGATCGGCATCCCGAGCTTCAGAGCAGCAGTCATGACCGGATTCTTCCACAGCTGTCGTGGGCGTCACAGACCCCATCCGAGCGTTCGATCTGCCGGGTGCCGAGCCCCCACGCGGACCCGGTGGTCCGCGATCGGTGACAGCTTGCCGTCGCCAACATGAACAATCGATGAACAACTCTCAGTTTTCGGCAAACTACCAGGTGGAATCACCCAAATCGGACGAGAGAAATTTAGGTGCGGAGGCCCTTCGAGCCGCATCATATTGACTATGAGCGGAGAGATGCTGATCCTCGTGCTGCTGGTCATCACGGCACTGGGTTTCGACTTCACCAACGGTTTCCATGACACCGGAAACGCCATGGCCACCTCGATCGCGACCGGCGCGCTGAAGCCGAAGGTCGCGGTCGGGCTCTCGGCCATCCTGAACCTGGTCGGCGCCTTCCTCTCCGTCGAGGTGGCCGCCACCATCACCAAGGACGTGCTGAGCATCCAGCAGACCTCCGGCGACGACAAGGGCGACATCATCACGGGCTTGAGTCCGACGACGGCCCTGCTGATCATCTTCGCCGGCCTCATCGGCGGCATCCTCTGGAATCTCTTCACCTGGCTGTTCGGCCTGCCGTCCAGCTCGTCACACGCACTCTTCGGCGGCCTCATCGGATCGGGCATCGCGGCGCTCGGCCTCTCCGGCATCAACTGGCACGGGGTGCTGTCCAAGATCATCATCCCGGGCCTGCTCGCGCCGCTGATCGCGTGCCTGGTGGCCGCCTGCGGTACCTGGATGATCTTCGCGATCACCAAGCGGATCGAGGAGAGCAGGAAAGAACAAGGCTTCCGCTACGGCCAGATCGCCAGTGCCTCACTGGTTTCCCTCGCACACGGCACCGGCGACGCCCAGAAGACGATGGGCGTCATCGCGATGGCCCTCATCGTCACCGGCAACCTGGACGCCTCGTCGGTGAGCCACGGACTCCCGTTCTGGATCGTGTTCAGCTGCGCCGGCATGATCGCGCTCGGCACCTACCTCGGCGGCTGGCGGATCATCCGCACCCTGGGCAAGGGTCTGGTCGAGATCAGCTCGCCGCAGGGCATGGCTGCCGAGGCCTCCTCCGCGGCCATCATCCTCACGTCGAGTGCCGCCGGTATGGCGTTGTCCACCACCCAGGTCGCGACCGGTTCGATCCTCGGTTCCGGCGTCGGCAAGAAGGGCGCCACGGTCCGCTGGGCCGTCGCCGGCCGCATGGCCATCGCCTGGGTCACCACCCTGCCGGCCGCCGGCCTGGTCGGTGCGCTGTGCTTCGGCATCGCCCACCTGCTCGGCAACGTCCTGGGCGCGCTCGTCATCTTCGGCCTCCTCATCGCGGCCTCGGCCTACATGTACTGGCGCGCACAGAAGAACAAGGTCGACGCCAGCAACGTCAACGCCGAATGGGACGACAGCACCAACTCGATCATCCCGGCCGACGTGGCCACCGAGACCAAGACTCCCGTCGCCTGACCGTCTGCGGACGTCAGACACGAAAGGACACATTCCCCGATGGACATCGTCGAATCGATCGGCAAGGTTCTGATCGTCGGACTGATCTTCGGTGCCGGCCTGCCCGCCCTGTTCGCGTTCGGGCTCCGGTTCCATGCCGAGGGCGCCTCCGAGACCAACGCGGACGGCACTGTGTCGCAGGGCAACCCGGCGTTGCGCGGCCTCGCCTACGTCATCTTCGCGATCGTCGCGCTGATCATCCTGACCGCCCTGCTCTGGATCACCCGACAGACGATCTACTACTACACCGACATCAAGATCTTCCCGTTCGGTTACAAGTAATCCCAAGCGAGACACCACCGCGACCACCACGGAGAGGCATCGCACCCATGGCGACCGGCACACCCTTGTTCGAATCCGCGATCAGCTGGATCCGCCAGGGCTATCCCGAGGGCATCCCACCCACCGAGTTCCCCCCGCTGCTCGCGCTGCTGGTGCGGGTGCTCGACGAGGCACAGGTCACCGATGTGGTCCTCCAGCTCGCCAAGTACTACGACGTCGAGAACCCGGTGACCGAGGATCGTATCCGCGAGGCCATCGCCAACGTCATCCGCGACGAACCGAACTCCGAGGAGATCAACCAGGTGGCCAGCCGCCTGGCCTCCGCGGGCTGGCCGCTCGCAACGCCCGCGCGCTGACTGCTCGCACGCCAACACCGCGCTGACCAGCGCACCGGTCCGGCGTTCTGCCCACGAGGCCGGACGCCGGACCGCCTATACTCGCTCCCGGGACAACCGAATCGCCGGCCGGGGAGATCAGGGGGTGACGCCATCGTGGATCGACCACAATTGCTGCAACGGATCATCGAATGGTTGCGTGCCGGCTACCCCAACGGCGTGCCGCAGGGCGACTACATCCCCCTCGTCGCGATCCTGCGTCGACAGCTGACCGAGGACGAGGTCGAAGAGGTCTCCTCCCACCTCGTCGAGGAGGCGCCGCCACCGCCCGAGCCGATCTCCAAGATCGACGCCGGCGTGGCGATCAGCAAGGTCACCCAGGAACTACCGCACGATCACGACATGGATCGGGTCCGTCGCCATCTGGAATCCTCCGGGTGGCCGTTCGACGACGCTCCCCTCGTCGGCGACGATGGCCCGCCGGCAGAGCCCGACGATCCGCCGACCGATCCCGACGGTGACGAGTCCTGAAGACACTGCGCGCACTGCATCTCCCCGCTCGACCCGAGGTCCTCGATCGTCGCGCCGAGTTGTCGGCGATCCTCGACGGTTCCGCCGCGTTCGCACCCGTCCCCGACGATCCCCGCACGACGCAGACCCTGCACGACGCGCTCGGCATCGACGATCCCATCGACGACGATCTGTCCCTGGTCATCTCGACGTCGGGCACCACCGGCACACCGAAGGGCGCGCAGCACACTCCGCACAGCCTCACCGCGTCGGCCGGTGCCACCGCCACGCGGCTCGGCGGCCCCGGTAACTGGTTGCTCGCGCTCGCGCCGCACCATGTCGCGGGTCTGCAGGTTCTGCTGCGCGCGTTGGCTTCCGGGTACACACCCACCGTCCTCGACGTCACCGGCGGTTTCGATCCCGACGCGTTCGCCGGCGCGCTCGAGGCCCTCGACGGCCCGCGCCGCTACACCTCGCTCGTGCCCACCCAGCTGATCAAGGTGCTCGACTCGCCCCGCGCCACCGCCGCCCTCCGCACCGCCGACGCCCTCCTGGTGGGCGGCGCGGCGACCCCGGTCCCGTTGCTGCGCAGGTCGATCGACGCCGGTCTGCCCATCGTCCGCACCTACGGCATGAGCGAGACCGCCGGCGGCTGCGTGTACGACGGTGTCCCGCTCGACGGCGTCACCATCCGCATCGACGACGCCACTCCCGAGGGCATCGGCCGCGTGATCCTCAGCGGCCCGATGATCGCCCACGGCTACCGCAACCGACCAGACCACCCCGCCTTCGCCGAGCCGGGCTGCTTCCGCACCGACGACCTCGGCCGCGTCGACGACGACGGCGTGCTGTCGATCGTCGGCCGCGCCGACGAGGCCATCTCCAGCGGCGGACTCACCATCGTCCCGCAGGTGGTGGAGACGGCGATCCTCGACGACCCCGCCGTCGCCGAGTGCGCGGTCGTCGGGCTTCCCGACGACCGGCTGGGCGAGAAGGTCGTCGCGTTCGTGGTTCCGTCGGGCACAGGCGGAATCGACGCGGAGCGTATTCGGGCTGCGGTCACCGAACGCCTCGACCGCTATGCCGCACCTCGCGAGGTCATCGAACTCACCGAACTCCCCCTGCGCGGACCGGGAAAGGTCGACCGTCGCGCCCTCCGCGCTGGGTACTCCTCGTAGATGACGTCAAACGTATCGGTGAGAGATACGTTCGACGTCATGTGTGGGGAGTTTGACGGCCCTGGCCGGTGGGAACCCGCGTACCAGCCCCAGCCCCGCATTCCCCGAGAGGACCACCATGTCCACAGATGCCATCGTCATCCTGAAAGACGACCACAAAGAGATCAAGAAGCTGTTCAACGACTTCCGCAAGGCCGGCCCGAACGCCACGAAGACCAAGGGCGACATCGTCGCGAAGATCATCGAGGCGCTGACGGTGCACACCTACATCGAGAACGAAGGCATGTATCCGGCCGTGCGCAAGGCAGTTCCGGACGTCGAGGATGACATCCTCGAGTCCTACGAAGAGCACCATGTCGCCGATCTGCTCGTGATGGAACTCGTCACGATGAAACCCGACCATGAGCGATTCGACGCGAAGACCACCGTCCTCATCGAGAATGTCGAGCACCACATCGAGGAAGAAGAGAACGAGTGGTTCCCCGAGGTGCGCAAGGCCCTCGGACGCAAGGAGCTCCAGCAACTCGGCGAGGAACTGCTGGAGTTGAAGGCCAAGGCCCCGCATTCACCCGCCCAGCCGTCCGCGCTGAAGAAGACCATCGACGCCATCGTGAAGTAGAGAGCGCGGCCACCTCTGGCGACACGCGCTGTTCACACGGCGGAGGTTTGAACACCCCGACCCGCGGCTATCCTGAACCATGCGCGATTTCTTATGCCGAAAATGTGGCCAACGACTCTCCTTCGAGAACAGCCTCTGCCTGCACTGTGACAGTCCGTTGGGCTTCTTCCTGCCGACCCGCACCATCTACGTCCTCGACGACAAGGGGCAGGTCGAGGTGGACGGCCAGCTGCTCGAGCGGTGCGAGAACCTCAAAGTCGCGCAATGCAACTGGCTGGTCCCCTGGACCGGAACGCCGTCGCTGTGCGACTCGTGCCGGCTCACCCGGACTCGCCCGCCGGAGACCGACATCGAGGCGATGGCCGAGTACGGGAGCGCCGAGACCGCCAAGCGCCGCGTGATCCTCGAACTCGACGAGCTGGGTCTGCCCATCAAGGGACGTGACGAGGACCCGAACACGGGTCTCGCGTTCGACCTGCTCTCCAGTTCCGAGCAGTCCGTCATCACCGGCCACGACAACGGCCTGATCACCCTCGACCTCGCCGAGGGCGACGACGTGCACCGCGAACAGATGCGCGTCGAACTCGACGAGCCCTACCGAACCCTGCTCGGCCACTTCCGCCACGAGATCGGGCACTACTACCAGCTGGTCCTCATAGACGACAAGGTCCGAGCCGCTTTCGAGGAGCTGTTCGGCAACCCCGACGACGACTACCAGGCGGCCCTGGATCGCCACTATTCGGAAGGCGCGCCGCAGAACTGGAAGCAGAACTACGTGTCCTCCTACGCGACAATGCATCCCGCGGAGGACTTCGCCGAGACGTTCGCGCACTATCTGCACATCCGCGACACCCTCGACACCGCAGCGGCATTCGCGATGGCACCGGCCGGCTCGACCCTCGACACCGTGCTGCCCGGCGACGTCGGCTTCGAGCAGATCGTCGAATGGTGGTTGCCTCTCACCTGGGCGCTCAACCAGATCAACCGCTCGATGGGGCACACCGACCTGTATCCGTTCGTGCTGCCGGAGCGGGTGCTGGAGAAGATCAAGTTCGTGCACGGCCTGATGCCGTCGCACTGATCTGACGCACGCTCAGGGCGCGGAACGCTGCGCGTAGCGCAAGAAGATGTAGTCGTCGTGGGTGACCGAGTGCCGCAACGTGGTGCGGAGCGGCGCCCTCAGCGGATTGGTCGACGGGACCACGGAATCGCTGCCCACACTGGCGGGTTCGGCCGTGAGCATCGGTGCGAGCGTGAGGCAGAGCTCGTCGACCAAGCCGGCCTCGGTCAGCGCGGAGAGCAACGTCGGCCCTCCCTCGCAAAGGATTCGCCGAAGGCCGCGAGACCGGAGTTCGTCGACGACGCGGGCGAAATCGATCTGGACGTCACCCGCCACGATCACGTCGGCGAGCTCGGTCGCCGGCGACGTGTCCGCCGTGCTCGTCGTGATCACGATCGGGCGCACACCCGGCAGGTGTCCGAGTGACTTCGCGGGTACCGAACAGGAACGGGTGACCACCGCCATCCGGGGTGCGGGCGTCGCCGACGCTCCCAGCTGTCGCGTTCTCAGTGCACCGAGTTCGTCGTCGAGGACGGCCGGACCGTACTCCTCGACGCGGGCGGTGCCGGCACCGACGAGGATCACGTCCGCCATCGCACGCAGCGCGTGGAACAGACGCTGATCGGCACTCGACGACAGCGGCCCGACCCGCCCCCGGAACACCGCCGCGCCATCCAGGCTCATCACCATGTTGGCGCGAATGCCGTTGGGCCAGTCCGCATATCGCTGCTCGGCGAACGCGACCACGTCCAGATCGTCGTTCACGCGTCACGCCCGGGTTCGAGATCGTGGACGTCGGAGAAGGTGATCCACGCCTTCGGGTCTTCCGAGCCGGTTCGCGTACCGCCGTCGACCGGTTCGAGAAGAAACCCGTCGTGGTCGCCCGTGTCGATCCGTCGCAGGATCTCGCCGGCGAACCAGAATGCCGCACCATCGAGGATGGGCAGCCCGTGCGGACCCTCCGACCACTCGCATCGCGTGAACTTGTCCACCTCGTAACCACTGTGCCCGCCGAAGAGTTTCGCGAGATCGAGCCGATCCTTCGGTAGCAGGTGGACGGCGAGATGGTCGGCGTCGAGCGCGATGTCGTGTGTGTGATTGCGTTTCGAGATCCCGATGAGGAACCGTTGCGGGTCGATGCTCGTCTGGCTGGCGAACCCCACCAGACATCCCGCACGACGACCGGACGACGCCACGGTCACCACGAACATGGGGTAGTCGATCGCGTCGACCATGTCGTCGAACGCGTCCTGGTGTCCGCACACAGCAAACGCTCCCGTCGGTCTGCTCTCCGCGGTCGCACGTGCATCACGGAGAGTCCGTTCGCGGGACTGTACCCCATCTCGCGTGAACGGTGCAGCGACGTGGATCGGGGTCGGCCGGTCCCCCACGCACCGGAGGTTTGAACCGACGCCGTCGTGGCTATACCTGCAACACACAGGATTCTGAGTGATCGGATTTCTGCCACCCGAGAGAAGGAGCAACCCCATGGGTATCGACGACAAGATCTCCAACAAGACCGAAGACCTGAAGGGTAAGGCCAAGGAGGCCACCGGCAGTGCCACCGGTGACGATGAGCTCAAGAACGAGGGCAAGGGCGATCAGGCATCGTCGGCGGTCAAGGACGGCGTCGAGAGCGTGAAGGATGCCGCCGGCAAGGTCAAGGACAAGCTGACCGGCAACTGAATGCGCTCTCTCCACAGAAAGGTCAGTACATGATCGGGACAATCATCAGCGCCATCATCGTCGGCTTGATCGTCGGCGCGCTGGCACGACTCGTCATGCCCGGCAAGCAGAACATGGGCATCATCATCACGATCGTGTTGGGCGCACTCGGATCGCTGATCGGCTCGTGGCTGACCTACCAGCTGGGCTACAACAACAGCAACGGCGGCTGGGAGATCATCCCGTTCCTCGTCGGCATCGTGGTCGCGATCGTGTTGATCGCGGCGTACCTCGCCGTGCGCGGCCGCCAAGTGCGCGCCTGAGATCATCCGCACCGCCGTGGCGGCCATCGCGAATCGCGGTGGCCGCCACTCTTTTGTTCTGGAGGCGCCCCGGCAGCAAGGCAATGCCCATGAGGGCAACGCCCGTGCCGGGGTGTCGCCGATATCGAGCAGGCACCGCAAAGTGCCTGCCACAGTGGGTCAGTCGGGAGTGGATGGGGGGCGATCCCCAAGGCTGCTCCACAGAACCTTGGAGACCTGGCCGTGGTGAACTCCTAGGCGCTCAACGCGGTTGCGTGGGGGCTACCCCGATACAGCTCGGACAAAACACCCGCGCTAAACCGTCGGCGGACTGGTGGCCATCAGCAGGATGTCGTCGAACTTCCGGCGGACGTCGTCGGACACCTCGAGGTGCGCCCGTGCATCGTGCAGGATCGCCTCGGCCAGGTCCTTCACCTTGATGTTGTCGTTCTGGGACCGCCATCGCAACACATCGAAAGCTCGCTCAGCGCTGACACCGTAGATGAGCATCAACATGCCCTTGGCCTGCTCGATCGACGCTCGGCTACTGCGGAAGCTCTCCACCTGATCGTCGAGATGTTCCTTGACGGACGCCTGCACCGAGTCGGTCAGGTCGAGGTAGAAGCCCTCGGTACCCACGGGTCGCCCGGCGTTGTCGCGGATCGTATGCGCGATCACCGACACCGGATGGATCCGGCCACGGGTGTCGACGATGCGATGCCGACTCGAGAACGGCGCGTGGTTGGTCAGCATCTCGGCGACCATCGCCTTGAACCGCACACGGTCGTCGGGATGCTTGTGCCAGATCATCAACTCGGTCGTCGGGGTGACCTCACCCGGCCGATAGCCGTGTAGGGCCGCCACCTCGTCCGACCACTCCCATTGCTCATCCTGATACCAGAAGCGGAAGCTGCCCACCCGGTGCATGCCGTCACCGGTCGGGTCGTCCGCGCCACTCTCGGACGCGAAGTCGTTCACTTGTCGTGCTCCTCCATGTGCTGAGTCCAGGCACACGACCACACGACCCGGCGCAGAGCAGGTCGCGGCGCGGCTGAACAGAGAGTTCTGTCAGTCTCACCGGCCGCTGCTTCTCAACTGCCGTCGATATATTAACCGGAGAGACCGAGCGGTTGAACCGCCTCAAACCCGACACCACACACGTGGTGAATCAACCCGCTGTCACGGCGTCCTCCTCGACAACCCGGTCGTGACGACCCGAATTCCGACCCATGACAACTACTAGCACTCGCCGACGGAGAGTCCCAGGGTTGATCGACGTTCAGATGCCACTCTCGTCGTCGAGGACCGTGAGGTCGGCGAGATCGACGCACCGTGGCGGGCTGCCGTCGGGCGGATCGGGACGGACGTCGGCTCGCGGCGGGTGGTGGTGAAAAGCCACGATCACCCCGGTGGCCGGTGTGCCCGGGACACCGTGCGCGCCGCCGCTACGGATCGACTCGATGCGTACTCGGTCACCTATCCGCACGCCCGCGGACGGAGCCCAATCGTCGTGGCGAGGCATCACGACCACCCTTCGTCGCCGGGGTCGGCTGATGCATCGGTCTGTGGTTCCATCTCCAACCTCCTTGGTGCGGCGCTCACCGGATACCCACACCGACTCGGGTCTATTCGTCCGTCCCCGGCGCCGTTCGTCGAGGGCGAGGCCGGATGACCCACGACGGAGTTCTCTTGTTCGTACTCCATCACCGAGACCCACCATTTGTGGAGCGGCGAGGGGTCCGGCCACACGACCACCCGGTCGGTGTCGCTCTTGTATTCACGCGCAGTCATGCTCTCCTCCTTACGTTTCCGGATGTGACGGCGTGTCGACAGGAACACAGAATTTTTTAGCACTCATTGCCCGAGAGTGCTAGCGCCGACGATTCGGCGGTGCTATTTTGGGTCACGTACAGCGATGTGCTGCTCGTCAACGGGTGGCGGGCAGTCTTCTATTCAGGAGGTGAGAGCTGTGCTTCGTTTTGATCCCTTCAGCGACGTTGACGCGCTTGCTCGTGGATTGATGACCGGTTCGGCGACCGGTACCAAACGCACTCCGCGGTTCATGCCGCTGGACCTGTACAAGGTGGACGACCACTACATGCTCGTGGCCGACCTTCCGGGTGCCGACCCGGGTTCCATCGATGTGGACGTGGACCACGGGGTGCTCACCTTGTCCGCTCAGCGCAGCGCGCCGTCGGATGACGGTGTGCAGTGGCTGACCAGCGAACGATTCTCCGGTACCTATCGACGACAACTCACTCTCGGCGAGGGCATCGACAGCGCCGCCATCACCGCCAACTACGACAATGGCGTACTGACGGTGACGATTCCGCTGGCCGAGCGGGCCAAGCCGCGCAAGATCGCGGTCGAGAGTTCTGGCTCGTCGCAGGCCATCACCACCGGCACCGGCTGACCGTTCTCCCGCAGATGACGGTGAACGTATCGCCCACCGATACGTTCACCGTCATCTGCGCTCGAGTTACCGGCTCAACCGCGTGGCGAGCTGAGCGGTGAGTTCACGGGCGTAGTCGAGTTGCCGCGCCAGCTTGACGCACGCCTCCTCGGCGCGGGTCTGGAAGTCCGCCACCGAGGTGCGCGCCACGTCCGTCTGAGCGACGGTGCTGTGCGGATCGTCGAGGACGTCCTCGGCCTCGAGCAGGCGACGCATGTCCTCGAGCGTGAAGCCCAGCGGTTTCATGCGCCGGATGACGAGCAGGCGGTCGATGTCGCTGTCGGTGTAGAGCCGGAATCCGCCGGCCGATCGTGCAGACGGCGCCACCAGCCCGACCTCGTCGTAGTGGCGGATCGTCTTGATCGACAGTTCCGTCTCTGCCGCGACCTCGCCGATCTGATGGTGCCGCGGTCGCTCCTCGGGGGTGCTCACCGCGGCTACTCGTCCGCGCTCAGGTGCCCGCTGAGCCGTTGGTGGCGTTCGGCACTGTTGTCGTCGAGTCCGACGATGGTGGCGGTCTTGCCCTTCGCCGCGTACTTGGTGGTGATGGCGTCGAGGGTGGCGACCGTCGAGGCATCCCAGATGTGCGATGCGCTCATGTCGATGATCACGTTGTCGGGGTCGTCGACATAGTCGAACTGATAGACGAGGTCGTTGCTGGACGCGAAGAAGAGCTCGCCCTTGACCGCGTAGACGCGGGTGTCGGGTTCCGGGTCGGCGACCTCGACGACCTCGGTGAGATGTGCGACCCGACGCGCGAAGAGCACCATCGCGGTGATGACACCGACGATGACGCCATAGGCCAGGTTGTGCGTCACCACGGTGACGGCGACGGTGGCCAACATCACCGCGGTCTCACTCTTGGGCATGCGGCGCAACGTCTTCGGGTTGATGCTGTGCCAGTCCATCGTGCCCACCGAGACCATGATCATCACGGCGACGAGGGCGGCCATCGGGATCAGTGCCACGACGTCGCCGAGCCCGACGACGAGGATCAGCAGGAAAACACCGGCGAGGAACGTCGAGATCCGGGTGCGCGCACCGGAACTCTTCACGTTGATCATCGTCTGGCCGATCATCGCGCATCCACCCATGCCCCCGAAGAATCCGGTGACGATGTTGGCCACCCCCTGACCGACGGCTTCGCGCGACTTGTCGGAGTGGGTGTCGGTGAGGTCGTCGACGAACTTCGCGGTCATGAGCGATTCGAGCAGTCCGACGAGTGCCATGGTGAACGCATACGGCGCGATCACCGACAGCGTGTGCCAGGTCAGCGGCACATCCGGGAACACCAGCGACGGCAGGCTGTCGGGCAGTTCTCCCTCGTCGCCGACATTCGGCACCGAGAACCCGACGGCGAGCGTCGCGGCGGTCAGCAGCACGATCGCCACCAGCGGGGCGGGGATCACGGTGGTCAACCTGGGCAGCCCGACGATGACGAGGATGCCGATCGCGACCATCGGATAGACCAGCCACGGCACCCCGATCAGGTGCGGGAGTTGCGCGCTGAAGATGAGGATCGCCAGCGCGTTGACGAATCCGACCATGACACTGCGCGGGATGAACCGCATCAGCTTCGCGACGCCCAGCGCGCCGAGCAGCATCTGGAAGACTCCGGCCAGCAGTACCGCGGCGATCAGGTACTCCAGTCCGTGACTCTTCACCAGCGGCGCGACGACGAGCGCCACCGCGCCCGTCGCGGCGGAGATCATCGCGGGACGACCACCCACGATCGCGATGGTGACCGCCATGGTGAACGACGCGAACAGTCCGACCCGCGGGTCGACACCGGCGATGATCGAGAACGAGATCGCCTCGGGGATGAGGGCCAGGGCCACCACCAGCCCGGCGAGGACCTCGGTACGCAGCCGGCGCGGTGACCGCAGCGCCGCCCGCACCGACTGTTGCTGTGCCGGGGACACCGACTCCGTCGTGGACATCCGCGGAACCCTACCCTTACGGGAGGGTAGGGATCGAATCGGACAGATGGCGTCGAACGTATCGACAGGCGTGACGTTCGACGCCATCTGCGACCTCATGCGACCTCATGCGGCGGGTGCGAGGGCATGGCTGACCTGCGCGGTCACGTAGCCGGGACGCTCGACGAGGTCGCCCCAGGTGAAGCTGAGCGGCAGCCAACCGTCGGTGACCATGGCGTTGAGTTTGGTCCGGTCCCGCTGAAATGACACCGCGTCGTTGTGGAAGGCGATGCCGTCGATCTCCACCGCCACCTTGTGCTCACGAAACGCGAAGTCGATCTCGTACGAGCCGCACGCGAGATTGGCGGTCCACCCGGTGATGCCCGCCTTACGGAAGATGTTGACCGTCAAACGTTCCGCAGCCGAGCGGGCACCGGACTGCACACCGAGCAGCAACTGACCCATCCGGACCGCACCCACACATCCGCGTCGCCGCTCGTAGGCGTCGACGAGGTCGTCCACGGTGGTTCGGCGCAGTTGCAGGGCGGTGTCGATGACCTTCACCCCGCCACCGTCCACCGCACCGTCGAGCACCGACAACGCAATCCCGGTCACCCGCAGACCTTTCCGCTCCACCACGTCGGTGTCGTCGAGGGTCCGACGCATCACTCGCACCGCAGGAGCCGCGCGCCCATGCCATCCACGGGGTGCGGTGACCGTGATGACCTTCGGCGGCTTGCCGACGATGCCGTGCCAGTAGGCCGCGGCCAGCCCCGACAACACGCCCTGCGGCCCCACCGTCAGCGTCGCGACCCGCACCCGGGTCCGGTCCGTGTAGGGGTAGTCGGCGAGTCGATACACCCGGGCGGCCGCGCGGATCCAGTCGCCGGACGCGACGCGCCGCACGACCGCCGACCGATCGAGACCGTGCTCGCGCGCCTGCTGGGCGGTGATCACGCCGTCCTGCCGGAGCGCCAGCCTACGAAGGGCGGGAGGAAGTCTCATGCCCGTTCTGACGCACCGGGTGAACCGGCGGTTCCATCGGCCTCCCGGGCCCACACGTGACGTCGAACGTATCGGAAATCGATACGTTCGACGTCGTTTGGCTAGGGGCGCTTGGAGGAATCGCTCGACGACCCGGCTTCGGGCTCCGGTTCCGCGCTCTCTCTCGAGTCACTCGATGACCCGACCTCGGGCTTCTCCACAGACGACTCCTTCGCGGGCTCTTCCTCCGCCGGCGCCTCCTCAGCAGGAGCCTCCTCAGCAGAAGACTCCTCGACAGGTGCCCCCTCGCCCGCCTCCTCGACCACCGGCTCGGCACTCGACGCATCCTCGACGACCTCAGCGGGCGCATCCGAATCCCCCGCCCCGGCAGATACTTCCGCGTCCGGCGCGACAGCCGGTTCTGCCGCCGACTCCTCCGGTGCCACCGTCTGCACCCCCGCCTCCGGCACCAGCACCGGCGCCACCTCGGCAGCCGACGACACAACATCGTCAGGAGCGGTCGGCGCCACCGCAGCCCGCGTCTGGGCCTCGACGACCTGCGGCCCGGCCACCGGGACCTGATACTTCTTCAGCGCGTCCTTCACCATGTCGGCTTCGGTGGGGATGTTGGCGTTCCAGTGCGCCCACGTGTGCGCACCGTTCGTGTAGTGGAACTCGACGGGCAGATCGAAGAGGATGGCGACCCCGTTCAGCAACACCGCCGACGCGAACGACCCGAACTCCAGGACACTGCCCGCGATGACCTCGGAGATCCCGCCGAGCCCCCACAGTTCGGCGAACTCCTCCGGTGACGCGACGATCCCGGTACCCGCCGAGATGATGATCGTCTGGCCGGAGGCCTTCGCTGCCACGATCTGCCGCATGACATCATTTGCCGCCCAGAGGTTCCCGGGGCTGAACGGATTGCCCCACATGCCGTCGAATCCGTTGGAGATGCCGTTGCGGTCACTCAGGATGTACGGGATCAACAGGTATCCGAACACGCTGTCGGTCTGGTAGTACCCGGAGATCGAGTGCGCGACCTTGAACACCTCCGGGTACTTGAGGGCGATGTTGACGGCCTGGCCGCCGCCGAGCGAGAGCCCGACGATGGCGTTGCCGGTCGTATCGACGTCGAAGTTCTCGTCGAGGTAGGCGGGCAGCTCTTCGCCGATGAACGTCTCCCACTGCGGGTTGTACACGCCGCCACTCGCATTGGTCAGCGTGTTCCCGTCCGCGTCGACCGGCACCGACTCCCAGTTCGACGACCATGCGTTGGAGCTGCCGACGACGGTCACCAGGTTGTACTGGGTGCCATACTCGCCGAGGATCTTGTCGCCCTCCCCTCCCCCACCGACTCCGCCGAGGAAGTAGACGGCCTGCTCCTGCTGTCCGGGGAGCTGCGACGAGGGCCTGACCTTGACGACGACGTTCGACTGCATCGACTCCGACCACACGGTGCAGGTCTGCACGTTGTTGGTGCGGTCGGCGGCGTTCGCGTACGAGCAGCCGCCGCGCTGGCTGGTGGGGTTCACCGCGGCCGCCGTTCCGGCGCCTGCGATCAGCGCGGCGCTGACCACTGCCGTGGCGGCAACCAACCGATACTTCCGCCGTCTACCCATCTGCACTGGCCTCTCTCGCACCTTGAATCATCGGATCGGACACCTAGTTCGCGCCGGCGCAGTCCGGCACGTCGACGGTGACCTTCGGGTCGTCGACGAGCGGTTGGATCGGCACCACGGGTTCGCCGGCGTTGGTCGGCTCGTCGAGCACCACTGTCACGGTGACGGTCTTCCCCGGTGGGACGCGGATCATCGTCGCCAGGTAGGGCCTGCCGTGCAGGGGCTGCTCCACATACATCGGTGTCGTGCCGTCGACGGTGATCTTCTTGACCACAGAGCCTGCGGTGGTGAGCATCTCGACGTTGGTGAGGCTGGTTCCCTTGGGTACCTTCAGTCGGGTCCCCATCGACCCGATCACATAGTCGGGCAGCGTCAGGTCGTCGAGAGTGTTGGTGATCTTGACCGTCACCGTGCTCTCGCGCGTATCGCCTTTGCAGTCGCCCGCGCGGTAATCGATCTCGCGGCGCAGGTAGTAGTCGATCTTGTTGCCCGACGCGTTGCCGAGCGCGACCTGGAGATATGGTGCCGGAGTATCCGGGATCTGATGCCCCAGGTTCGTCGACTCCAGAATGCGCTGATCGGCCGAATCGGTGCTGTAGACCATGATCCGCCGTTCGTGCACCCCGCGCCCGAGCGCCTCCAGCACTGCGCCGGTGTCACTCTTCGCGGTGGCAAGTTGCTGGACAACGGCTTTCGCGATGGACTGGAGATAGGTCTTGCGACCTTCGTTGTCACCCGCGAAACGTTCGTACGACGTGGACAGGGTGATCGGCACAATATTGTCGGCGGTGATCTTCTCGCCGCCGGACAGGGTGACCGGCCCGGTCGCCTTGAGCACGTAGCTCAGTGCGATCGGGTCGACGGCGACCGCGCCATCCAGCTGCTGCCCGGTCTGGTACCGCCAGTTCGCGATCCAGATCTGCGCGGCATCCGGGAAGTTGGGACTCAGATTGGCGTTGCGCGGGTCGGTGTACGGGCGATACGAGGAGTAGATGGTGTCGTAGTCCAGACCGAAGCTCGTCTGTGGCAGCACCGGTTTGCGCAGTACCGAGTTCGCGCCGAGGGTGGGCACGGTGATCCGGCCGTCGGTGGCGTCGAGGATCGCGAACCCGCCGACCAGCCCACCTGTTCCGCGCGATTCTGACGGCGTCTGGAACGCCAGGAAGTACTTGCGCGTGCCGTCGGCGCCGAGCATCGACGGGACGAGTTGGGCGGCGACGTTGGTGCCGTTCAGTGTGGCCGCGGCCTCGTCGACCTGTTCCTGGAGTTGGGTGTGCGCATCTGCGACGGCACCGAGCCACGTGGGGTTGATCTGTTCGACCTCGTCGGCGATGGCGGCCGATTTCTCCGCGACCGCGGCGAGTTGCGGTTGCGCGGCGGCCAGCGGCGCGGTGTTGATCGCGTCGCCCGACCGCAGCTTCGCCGGGTCGAGGACCGTGGCCAGTTCGGCCGACGGCACCAGCACGTCCGTCGACAGGTCGGCCACCGCATCGCTCATCTGCTGCACCGACTTCAGCGGTGCGCCCAGCCACGGGATCGAGGCGGCCGCCGACCAGACGACGCCGTGCGATCGGTCACTGGCACTGGTCGCGGCATCGGCAGCCGCCTCGGCTGCGCGTCGCGCACCTGCTTCGTCGCCGTCGAGGGCCAGCGACCGCGCCTGCGTCGCGTCTCCGCGCGCGGATTCGATGTTGTCCTTGACGTGCAGGACCGAGAACCCCAGCCAGAGGAGCAGAGCCACCAGGACGGCCGCGAGCACCGCGACGACTTGGAATGTGCGGTTGGTGATCACCCGCCGGATCATCGTGTCTCCCTCGCATTGTCGTGCACGGTCAGCCAGTCGACGATGGTCGCGACCTTCGGCTCGATATCGGCGAACACCCGATCGAAGTCGTCTCGGGGGCGACCCATCGGGTCCAGGATGTCCAGGTGCGCCGAGTTGGTGTCGATACGCGAGCGCGACGCGATGACCTCGTCGAGCGACGCATCTCCGCCGAGCGAGACCAGCTCGGCGAACTCGGTCAGGGTGAACATCCGCTTCCAGCGCACCGGCAGCATCTGTTGGGCCGCGGCACGATGGTCGCGGGTCAGGCAGAGCACCACGTCGGCGGTCTGCAGCAGCGGTGGCCGCAGATAGCGCGACTCGAAACCGGTGGCGTCGTAACCGTGTTCGTCGAGCACCTCGACGGCGTACGGGTGCATGGCGTGGCCGTTCATCGCGCCGACGCCCGCGCTGCTCGACGTCACCGGCACCCCGGATCGCTGTGCAAGGCCGGCCAGGATCCGCTCACCGATGGGTGAGCGGCAGATGTTGCCGGTGCAGATGAACAAGACCGATCCGGGCATCGTCGTCGATGCCGTCCGATCCGGTGGTGCGCTCACAGCTCCTCCTCGAGTCGTTGCGCGATGTGTCCCATCACCCCGGGGTCGCCCAGGGTTGCGTGTGTGGAGTCGACGGCCATCACCTCGACGTCACCGCCGACCACCCGCCCCCAGGCGCCGGGGTCCGGGTTGTCGGTGGCCGCGACGTAGAGCACCTTGGCGACGGGGAACGGACGCAGGTCGTATGACCGGGCGGCCCGCGCCATGGTGGCGGATCGTTCGTCGAAGCGTCGGACCGCGACCGGGTCCCGACGTTCCGCCGCGTCGCGGAGCGGATTGGTTTCGCGCAGTTCGTCATCCGGGACCGAGTCCAGCTCGGACGGGGTGCGCGGATCGAGGAGCACCAACAGCGCGACCTCCTCGCCGGCCTCCACGAGTTGTCGGGCGATCTCGTGCGCGATGACCCCGCCGACCGACCAGCCGATGAGGCGGTACGGGCCGGTCTGCTGGACGGCGCGCATCGCGGTCACGTGCCGGGTTGCCATCTCCGTCAACGACGTCGGCATGTCGCGGGTGGCGTCGATGAGTTCCGGCAGTTGCAGCCCCATCACCGGTGTCGAGGTGAGGGCGTCGGCCAGTGGCCGGAATTGTTCGACGACGCCGGCCGCGGTGTGCACGCACCACACCGGGTTTCGTGCGTCGTCGCCCGATCCAGACAGCCGCACCACCCGGTCGTCGGTCTCCCCTTCCGGTCGCTCGATCAGTTCGGCGATCTCCTGGGGTGTCGAGTGTGCGAACATCTCCGGCACGGACACCGCGACGCCGGTGCGCCGCACCAGTTCATCGCGTAGCGACAGCAGGGCGAGGGAGTTGCCGCCGACGGCGAAGAAGTCGTCGTCCATGCCGACGTCGACGCCGAGTACCGCGCCAAAGGCGTCGACCACCGCGTGGTCGATCGGGGTGGTCGGTGCCCGCCGCGAACGGACCCATTCGGGTTCGGGCAGCCGGTTCGCGTCGAGTTTGCCCGCGCCGGTCAGTGGGAGTGTGGCGATCTCGACGATGCGGCTCGGCACCATGTGCCGGGGCAGCATGGCGCGGCATCTGTCACGCAGCTGACGGGTCGGCGTGTCCGGGGACACGACGTAGGCGACCAGCGCGGGCCCGGCCGGACCATCGCGCAGCACCGTCACCGACTGCGCCGCTCCGGCATTCATCAACACTGCGTCGATCTCGGCGGGTTCCACGCGTTGGCCACGGACTTTGACCTGCCGGTCGGCCCGGCCGAGGTAGACGAGTTCGCCGGTCGCGCGGTCCCAGCGGACCACATCTCCGGTCCGGTAGCCGCGTCGGCCGTCCGCGGTGGCGACGAAACTCGCTGCGGTGAGCGCGGGGTCGCCGAGGTAGCCGCGGGCGACTCCGGTTCCGGTGACATAGAGTTCGCCGGCGACGCCGGGTGGGACGGGTCGGAGTTGCCGGTCGAGGACGAGGGCACCGATGCCGGGACGCGGGCGCCCGATCCGCACCGGTCCGCCCGCGCGGTAGGGGCCCGTCGACACGGTCACCGTGGTCTCGGTGGGTCCGTAGATGTTGACCACCTGCGCATGTCGGGCCCAGGTGTCGGCCAGGTCGGCGGTGAGCGCCTCACCGCCGATGTAGACGAGACGCAACGACGTGATGTCGGGGGCGGTGAGCGTGCGCATCACCGATGGGGTGGCGGTGAAGACGGTGACGCGTTGCTCGCGCAGGAAGTCGGTGAGGTCGTGGCCGCCGGAGACGTCGGCGGGCACCACGACGAGCGTGGCGCCGGTGGCCAGAGGCAGCAGCAGGTCGTGGAAGGTGGCGTCGAAGCCGGGGCTGATGGCCATGCCGACGCGGTCTGAGTCGGTGACGTCGCCGAGTGACGCGACACGATGCACGCCGCGGTGCGGCACGCCGACGATGTTCGGCGTGCCGGTGGTGCCCGATGTGGTGATGACGTAGGCCAGCTCATCCGGCGACACCCGGATGACCGGTTCCGGGACAACGTGTTCCGTCGGTTGCGGCGGGACGTCGTCGGGGACGATCAGCGTGGCGCCGGTGGCCGTGACCACCTGGTCGAGCCGCGCCGCCGGGTAGGTGACGTCCACCGGCACGCACACGCCGCCGATGCGGGTGACCGCCCACAGCGCCACCACCGATTCGATCGACCGCGGGATCACCACGGCGACCACGTCCCCGACCCCGATCTCCCGGGCCCGCAACGCGCGCGCCGTCTCCGACACCCAGTCGTCGAGCTCGCGATAGGTCAGCGTCCGAGTGCCGTCGGCGATGGCCGGTTTGGTCGGGTACTGCTCGACGGCGGCGGCGAGGAGGTCGCCGAGGAGGGGTGCGTGGCCGTGATCTCGATACGCCGCCTCGCTACGCTCGGAGGCTACTCGATCAGCGAACGGCGTGGGCGTCTGGTCGTGATCTCGATACGCCGCCTCGCTACGCTCGGAGGCTACTCGATCAGCGAACGGAACCACAGCCTCCCCAACCGCTGGTCGAGTAGCCGACGAGCCGCTAGGCGAGGCGGCGTATCGAGACCACCCCGCCCACCCCGCCACGAACTCCCGCTCCCCGGCACTCAGCAGATCGACCGACGACAACGCTCGCCCACGATCCCCGACAACCGCCGCGACCCCAGCCACCATCCGCTCACCCAGAGCCCGAATCAGCGCCTCGTCGAACAGATCTCGCGCATACTCCAGCCGTAGTCGCCAGCCATCCGCCGACTCCATCGCGACGACGTGCACATCGAACTCACTGCGTGCGTCCAGTAACCCACCGTCGGCGCCCGACCACCCGACAGCGGAACCGTCGGCGACCGAGAACGCCACCTGAACCAGCGGATGGCGTCCGGGTTCGCGCGGCGGGTCGACGATCGCGACGACGTCGTCGAATGCGATGGCCGCGTGATCACTCGCGGCCAGGTCGGTATCCCGGACGTACTCGATCAACCCTGCGGCGGTCAGCCCGGGCGCGAACCGGGTACGCAGCACCACCGTCGAGATCAGCATCCCGACGGTCCGCGCGCTGTCGGCGTCGCGGCGCAGCGACACCGGGGTGGCCACCGCGACGTCATCGGTACCCGCCTGGATCGCCAAAGCCAGCGCGACGCCGGCATGCAGTACGTGGAAGTCGCTGGCACGCGCTCCCCGGGCGGCGAGACCCACGAGCCCCGATGTCTGCGCATCAAGCGCGAATTCGACTGTCGCGGTGCGTAGATCTCGCGTGACCGGACGACGCGGCGTGAGATCGAGGCGGCCGCTGTACCCGTCGAGAGTGTCGGCCCAGAAGGCGGAGTGGTCAGCGCGCGAACGTTCCTCGTCCGCGGCCATCCGGCGTGCGACGACGTCGAATCCGACGGCCGCCTCGGCCGGTGCGGTACCCGAGAGCAGCGCCGTGAGTTCATCTCCGACGATGACCGCCGACTCCCCGTCGAGCACGATGTGGTGGGCCAGCATCACCACCGCCACCGGAGCGGTCCCGGACTCCATGAGCCACACGCGGACCGGTGGCCCGGCCGCGAGGTCGAAGGGTTCACCGAACTCGCCGAGTGCCGCGCCGGTCGAGTCCGCGGCCATGCGCCGGATCTCGGGCCGCCACTCGGACACGATGCGTTGGCGCGGCCCGTCAGATGTGGTCAGGAATCGGGTGCGCAGCGCCGCATGCCGACCGACGACAGTGTGCACGGCGTCGATGACGTGCGCGGCGTCGACACCGGAGGGTACCGGCACCACCACCGGCACCGCATAGATCGACACGTCGCCCAGCAGTTGACTGTTCACCCACATCCGCCGTTGCGTCGGCGCCAGCGGCAGATCCTCGCCTCCCCCGCCGACCGCCCGCACTCCCTCGACGGCCGTGCGCACGTCCGTGTCCGTCGTCCGCAGCTCGCTCACGGCCCGCGCCAACTCCACCGGGCCCGGGTTCTCGAACAGCAGTCGGGTCGGGACCCGCACGCCGAGTTCGCGTCCCAACGTCGACGTCACCCGCGTCGCCGACAGCGACGTCCCGCCGAGAGTGAAGAAGTCGTCGCCCTCGACCACGGCCGATTCCGGCACTCCGAGTACCTCGGCCATCACCCCGACCACCGACCCGACCAGCGCCCGGTCCTGCGGCACTGCGACAACCCGCTCCGTGCCGAGGTCGACCGGCGCCTCGACGACGCGTCCGTCCAGCAGGGGGAACGGCGCCGCGACGTCACCGGCGGCCGCGACCAACAGCGTGGTGAAGTCGTCGAGCAATTCCCCCGCGACGTCACGCGGGATGTAGCCGGAATGCACGACGGTGACCACGATGGCGCCGTCGTCCTCGGCGAGGACGACCTCGATGTCGAACTTGGCGTCCACGGTCGAGATGGCGTCGACCACCGCCGCCCGCCACCCGTTGGCGTCGTCGGGTCCGCCGGTGAGCATGTCGTCGGAGATGGTCGGCAGCACATCCTCATTGACGAGGAGGACCGAGATGAGCGGGTCAAAGCCGTCGTGCGCGTTCGGTCGCACAGCACGCGCGACCGCGTCGTAGGGCACCTCGGCGTGGTCGGCCGCCGTGAGCGCGACGTCACGTGCCTGCGCGACAACGGCACCGATCGGCTCGTCGACGGCCACCCGGGTGCGCAATGCGACGGTGTTGACGAACATGCCGACCACCGATTCCCAGTCAGCCGCAGTGCGTCCGTGGACGGGCACCCCGACCACGCCGTCCCAGCGTCCGGTCCACTGCCCCAGCGTCGCGACCAGTGCGGCGTGGGCGAGGTGAAACACTGTGGCCGACATGCCCGATGCCGCCTGCCGCAGGCGGTCACCGATCGCCCGGTCCATCCGCGCCGACAACCGGCCGGGTTCGAGTTCGGTGGCCCGGCGTCCGGGAATCCGGAACGGTTCGACGACGCCGTCGAGCGTCGACATCCAGTGACCGAGTTCCGCGGTGTAGCGGCTGGCCGGATCGTCGGGTCCGCCGAGCCGGTGCGTCTGCCATTGGGTGAAGTCGGCGTAGCTCAGCGCGCCGTCCGCGGGGCCCGGCAGGATCTCGCCGCGGTAGGCGCGCAGGAGGTCGTGCAGCAGGATGCGCATGGACCAGCCGTCGATGGCGATGTGGTGCAGTGCCGCGACGAAGTAGCGCTCGCGCGTCTCGCCCCGCTCCCCGACCTCCAGCACGACGGCCCGAAAGCCCGGCTCGTGTTCCAGATCGAAAGGTGCGGAGAGGAAGTCGTCGATGGCCACGCGCTCGTCGCCTGTTTCGACCGTCTCGTGCCGCAGCACGGGTCCGGCCCGGTCGAGGATGCGTTGGACCGGCCCGGCTTCGGTGTCGGGGTACACGGTGCGCAGCACGGCGTGCGTGTCGACCACCGCGTCGACCGCCTTCTGCAGGGCCGCGATGTCGATGTCGCCGGCGATGCGGATCACCACCGGAACGTGGTAGGCGGTGGATTCCGGGTCGTAGCGGTGGTGAATCCACATGCGGCGCTGCGGATGTGCCAGTGGCAAATGCTCGGGAACCGGCAGCGACTCCGGTGCCGACCCGGTGTCGGCGCCGCGCTGCTCGTCCAGGTAGTCCGCCACCGCGCGCAGCGATCGCGATTCGAACAGCACGCGGACCGGGACGTCGACGCCGGTCGCCGCGGCCAACCGGGAGGAGACCCGCGTCGCGGACAGCGATGTGCCGCCGACCGCGAAGAAGTCGGCGTCGGCGTCGAGGTGGTCGACCGGCACGTCGAGCACCTCGGCCCAGATTCCGGCGACGAGATGGTGGGTGGCGTGGGACAGCGCCGTCACCGCGGTCGTCGGGACGGTCTCGGGTTCGGGCAGCGCGGCGAGGTCGACCTTGCCGTTGCGGCCGATCGGCAGTGATGCGACGGAGATGATGTCCGACGGAATGATGCTGCGTGGCAGCACATGCGACAGTTCGGTGCGTAGCGTGTCGGGCCGGATGTCGGTGCCCGGTTCGGCGGCGACCCACGAGACGAGGATCTTCTCGCCGCCCGCGGTGGTGCGGACCGCGGTGACCGCGTTCGCCACCTCGGGCAGCCTCGTCAGGGCGACGTCGATCTCCGACGGTTCGAGTCGGATGCCGCGTATTTTCACCTGATCGTCGGTGCGGCCGTGGATCACCAGTGTGCCGTCGGCACGACGGTGCACGAGGTCGCCGGTGCGGTACATGCGTTCACCCGAGCCGGCCGGGTCGGCGATGAACGCAGCCGCGGTGAGAGCCGGGTCGTCGAGATAGCCTCGGGCCAAGCAGCTTCCGGCGACGTACAGTTCGCCGACGGTGTGCGCGGGTACCGCTCGTAGCCGGCTGTCGAGGACGTGAGCGGTCACGCCTGCGATCGGGGCTCCGATCGGGACGCTGCCGTCGACGGGGTCGGTGAAACGCGCACTGCTCACCGCGACGGTGGATTCGGTGGGTCCGTATTCGTTGCTCATCGTGGCGACCGACGTCCAGTCGCGGACCAGCGCGGCACCGAGGGGTTCACCACCGACGGCGACGTGCCGGACTCCACGCAGTTCGTGGGGGTGCAGTGTCGCGAGCACCGACGGTGTGCTCAGCAACACGGTGACGTCGTGGTGGGTGATCACGTCGCGGAGGTCGTCGGCGGCGATGACGTCGGGCGGACAGATGACGATGGGCGCGCCGACGATCCGGGCCGGCACGATGCCCATCAGGTGGGCGTCGAATCCGACTGCGTACGTGTGCAGTACGCGGTCGTCTTCGGTGAGGTGCAGCCGCGTGACGGTGTCCCGCGCCCACCCGGCGAGGCCGCGATGGGTGACCACGACGCCCTTCGGCGTCCCGGTGGTGCCGGAGGTGAAGGTCAGGTAGGCGGCGTCGTCGACGCGCAGCGGTCGCACCCGCTCGGTCACGTCGAACGGCGCTGTTTCGGCCGGCGGCGTGATCTGATCGACGGCGATCACCGCGGTCGACGGATCGAGTTCCCGCGCATGGTCGGTCAGCGTCAGGACGGCTCGTGGCCGGCACCGCGCGACGACGGAGCGTCGACGTTCGGCCGGGTCGGCGGGGTCGACATTGACGAAGGCGGCCCCGGTCCGGGCGACGGCCACGGTGGCGATGACGCCCCACACCGACCGCGGGAGCTGCTGCACCACGATGTCGCCCGGTCCGATGCCGCGGGCGATGAGATCCCGGGCGAGGGTGGTGGCGAGGCGGTCGAGTTCGACGTTGGTGAGTGCGGTGCCGTCGTGCACGGCGATCGCGTCCGGGTGGTCGGCGAGTCCGGTGGAGAGCAGGTCGGCAAGGGTTTCGGCCGGCCGCGCTGACTGCGGGACCGCGTCGGCGCCGGTGAGCAGTGCAGTGGTCGGCCGGTCGACGTCGGTGACGGCTCGGCCCAGCGTGTCGATGACGAGGCGGCACAGGGCATCAAGCCGCTCCGCGGACGCGACCCGGTCGGTGCAGGTCATGGTCAGGTGCAGGTGCCCGTCGGCGCGGTACATCGAGACGTCGATGCCGAACAGCGGAACGCCGAACGCATCGCCCTCGCCGCCCTCCCGCTGGTCGAGACCGACGCCGCCCTCCCGCTGGTCGAGACCGACGCCACCCTTCCGCTGGTCGAGTAGCCGACGAGCCGCCAGGCGAGACGGCGTATCGAGACCATCACCCCCACCCAAGCGGTCCCCCCGCTGGTCGAGTAGCCGACGAGACGGCGTATCGAGACCACCGCCGCCCGACCAACCCGACACAACCTCATCCGGCACCATCCCGAACGACACCTCGAACAGCGGCGTCCCCGCCCCCGCGCGGCCTGGGTCGGCGATGTCAGCGATCGCCGTCAGCGGCAGGTCGGAGTGCGCGAACGCACCGAGGTCGACGTCGGTCACCCGCGCCAACAGCTCACCGAACGGGAGGTCGAGGTCGATCGCCGTGTGCAGCGGAACGGCGCGCGCGAACAAGCCCGGCACTGTCGCCAGTCGTGGATCGAGACGCCCCGACACCGCGGTCCCGATCGTGACGACCGGCGAATCACCCTGCCGGGCAAGCACCGCCGCCAGCGCCGTGTGCACCACGATGAACGCCGTGGTCCGCCGCTGCACCGCGAGCGCATCGAGAGCGCCGGTCAGCGAGTCCGCGAGCGACCCCGACGCCCGATGTACCGCAACCTCGGCCTCGTCGTTGGCGGCGGCGCGCAGGTTGATCTCGGGCAGCATCAGCGGGCGTACCGGTTCGGTGAACGCTGACGACCAGTGCGCGACGAGTTCCGCCTCTCGCGCACGCACCGTCTCGTCGCGCCACATCGTGTACTGCCGGTAGTCGACGGTGTTGGCGGCGCCCGTCGACCCGGAGATCTCCCGGGCCAACTCGTCCCGCAGGATCGGCAACGACTCGCCATCCACCGCGATGTGATGCACGACGACCAGAATCCAAGTCTCGCCATAGAATTCGGTGACCCGCACCCGCCATGGCAGCGCCGCGCCGACGTCGATGGGCGTCACCAGTGAGCTCAGCGCTGTCTCCGCCGACGTGGCGGGGACCCGGGTCGAGAGTTCCCCGGCGAGATACTCCGCGAGTTCGTCGTCGCTCCAACGCCGTTGGTAGGGCGATGCATCGTGGAGTGGGAAGCTGGTGCGCAGCGCATCGTGTCGCCCGACGATCGTCGCGACTGCTCGACGCACGGTGTCGGGTGAGGCCGGCACCGGTATCGCGAGCGGCATGAGGTACCCGGTGAAGTCGGGCTGCGTGCGCCAGCGAAGCCAGATGTCCATCTGCTCGGGCGTCAGCGGCAGGTGCTGCGGCTCGTCGCGTTGCACACCGAGCGACGGCAGGTGTTCGGCGGACGCGTCGCTCGACGACGCGTTCTCGATCATCCGGGCCAGCCCCTCGACGGTGGGGTGATCGAAGATGTCGCCGACGCCGACGGGGTGGCCGGCGGCGGCCAGGGCGGCAGCGAATCGCGCCGCCGACAGCGACGTCCCGCCGGCGGCGAAGAAGTTGGTGTCCGGGGACGGGTCGGCACCGTCGCCGATCACCGCGTGCATCGCGGCCGCGACTGCCGTTTCCAACCCCGCCAGCTCCCGTGACGAAGTCGGCGAGTCAAGCAGGCCGGCAAGCAGTTTCTCCCGATCGAGTTTGCCCGTCGGGGTCATCGGATAGCCCTCGACGATGCACACCCGGGCCGGCACCGCGTACGCCGGGAGTCGGGCCACGCAGGCGTCGAGCAACGCGGCCTCGGTCAGGGCCAGCAGCGCGTCGCGGTTGGCGAATCCGTCTTCGGTGACGAAGGCGACGAGCCGCTCGTCGCCCGCGGTCTGGCCGGGCGCGACCATCACCCGCACGTCCCCGACGCCGGGCACCGAGCGCAGAACGGTCGCGATCTCACCGAGTTCGATGCGGTGGCCGCGCAGCTGCACCTGGTCGTCGACGCGGCCCAGGTAGACGAGGCGGCCTGGTTCGACTTCCCGGACGCGGTCTCCGGTGCGGTACATCCGCGCGCCGCTGCCGGCCGGGTCGGCGACGAACCGTGCCGCCGTGAGGGCAGGCGCGTTCAGGTAGCCCAGCGAGAGTTGTTCGCCCGCAATGTACAGATCGCCAACTGCGCCAGTGGGTACCGGTGTGAGCCGGGAGTCCAGCACCGCCCACGCGACGCCGTCCAGCGGTGCGCCGACGATGCTCCGTTCGTCGTCGACATCGACGTCGCAGGCGGTCAGATGCACGGTGGTCTCGGTGATCCCGTACATGTTGATCAGCCGCAAACCCCGACCGGAGCCGCCCTCACCGCCGGTCGAGTACTCCGCCCTCCCACCGCTGGTCGAGTAGTCCGAGCCGCCCTGCCCGCCGGTTGAGCACTCCGAGCCGCCCTGCCCGGTGGTTGAGTAGTCCGAGCCGCTAGGCGAGCGTTCCCCGGTGGTTGAGTAGTCCGAGCCGCTAGGCGAGGACGTATCGAAACCACCACCACCCACCCCCACCCGCCGATCCACAAACCCCCGCAACGCCGCCGGACTCAACGCCTCCCCACCGAACACCACGGCGCGAACCATCGCGAGCGCTCCCGGCCCGACGACCGCCGGGTCGGTCAGCACCCCGAACGCGGTGGGCGTCTGCGACAGGATCGTTACGGCGTGCAGATCGAGGGTGGCGGCGAGCAGTCGGGGGTCACGCACCGTTACACGGTCGACCGCGACGACGCTGCCCCCAGAAGCCAACGCGCCGAGGATCTCCCACACCGAGAAGTCGAAGGTGTAGGAGTGCACCCAGCTCCACACGTCACGCTCATCGGCGCCGACGACATCGAGGGCGGCCCCGAGCATGGCGGCGACGTTGGCGCGGGTGACCACCACCCCCTTGGGCACACCCGTCGATCCGGACGTGTGGATCACGTACGCGCCACCCGGGATCGGATCGGCGACCGCGAGTCCCGCGCCCGACGTCACCCGGAGGCCGGCGGTCACCAACGCTGCAGGCTCGGTCGCGTTGAGCAGCAGATCGATTCGTGCCTGCGGATGGTCCGGGTCCACCGGCACATACACGGCGTCGATCATCAGCGTCGCGATCATCGCGACGACGGTGTCCGAGCCGCCGGGCGTCATCAAGGCCACCCGATCCCCGTGACGCACCCCGAGCTGCGTCAGCCGGGCGGCGAGGTCACGGGCTCGAGCGGTGAGCTGCCGATAGGTGAGTCGATCGTCGCCCGCGACCAGTGCTGTGGCGTGCGGTCGGGAGGCGGTATGCCGTAACAGCGCGTCGACCGGATCGATCAGGAGCGTCGTGCGCGACGTTCGCGCCGGCCAGGCGGTGACCGGCGCGCAGGCGACCACCGGCCCTGCACCGTCCGCCTGCGCGAGCCCGGCGACGGTGGCGAGGAATCGGTCGAGGATGTGTTCGGCCGCACCTACATCGACGTGTTGACTGGCAACAGTGAGCGTCACCTCGAGTCCATCCGGACCGTCGACGATGCTGAACTCCAACGCGGTTCGCGCCTGGAAGGTGGGCAGGCTGTCGCCGTCGGCGATGATGCCGGACGCGGTGACGTCGGGTTGGTCGGCGTGGTAGGCGAATATCACGTCCGACAGGCCGGTCGGCGCCGACGCCGCATGCTGGAGCGCCTTGCTCACGGATGCACCGACTCGCGTGAGTGCCTCGGTCACGATCAGTTTCCGAATGCCGTTGGTGCGCAATGGCACGGTCTGCACATACATGCCGACCTGGTGGAGTTCGTCGCTGGTCTCGCGGCCGGCGACGGGCATCGACAGTACGAGGTCGTCTGTGTCGGTGTAGTCGCTCAAGGTCGTCGAGAGCGCCACGCACAGCAGGGAGTTGAGGGTGGTGTCGGCGGTGCGGGCACGCTCGACGGCCGCGTCGCGGATGTCACCGTCGATGGTGCGGCGCAGGTAGGTGGCCGGTCCGCGGGTCAGTCCGGCGGTGTGAGCTGTCGCGGGTGCCGGCAGCACGATCTGTGTCGGCGCGCGGCGCAGGGTGCGCAGCCAGTAGAACTTGCCGGCCGAGTCCTCGGACGGGTCGCGCGCCTCGAGAGTGGCGCTGAACCCGATCGCCTCGCTCTGCCACAGTGGCTCGTCGCCGGCCATCCGCGCCTGCACGGCGTGCGAGAAGTCCTCGAGCACAATGGGCAGCGACCATTCGTCGATGGCGATGTGGTGGGCCACCAGGACGAGGTCGACGGTGTCGCCGGACTCGTCGATCACCGCCCGCCACGGCGCGGCCACGGTGAGGTCGAAGGGGGTGGACACGGCGCGTTCGATGCCGGCGGCGTCCAGGGTGGCGCGGGTGATCGGTGCTGCCGCAATGGCATCGGCGACACTTCGCACCGACGCCAGTGGTTCGCCGTCGTCGTCGGGGTAGATGGTGCGCAGCGCTTCATGGCGGCCGGCGACGTCGATCAGCGCCTTGCGCACGATGTCTGCGGTGACGCCGGCGACCAGCGAAAGGTGAACCGGCAGGTGGTAGACGATGGCGTGCTGGTCCGCACGATTCAGCAGCCAGATCTCCTGCTGCGCACGGGTCGGCCGGTACTGCACCGCACCTCCCGCACTTTCCCGCCGGGGGGCAGCTTTCTCGATAACCGTCGCGAGGTCACGCAGAGTGGCCACATCGTTGAGTTCCCGTACCCCGACGACCACCTTGAGCGACGCGCCCAAGTGCGCGGCCAGCTGCATGAAAGCCATGGAGTTGGCGCCGAGCTGGACCAAGTCGTCGTCCATCGACGGGCGCTCGACGCCCACGATGGCCGCGACGGCCTCGGCCACAGCTTCTTCGGTCGGAGTCCGGGGTGCGCTGTAAGGCTTGGGGGCCGACCGCGTGGCGGCGAGCAGGAGCGCAACTGCGTCCCGGTCAGCGACACCCGACGCGGTGGTCGGCACACTGTCGATCAGTGCGACCTTGTCTGGCCAGATGACTTGTGGAACTACCGAGTTCACACGACGACGCACCGCGGCCGGAAGGCGATCGCGATCTGCGTTGTCGTCGGCGAGGATTCCGATGCCCAGCCCCGTCGCCCCCGCCACCGCGACTACTGCTTGTACTCCGACGACCTCGAGGGCTGCCTGCTCGAGCTCACCGAGATCGACCCGGACACCGTCGACGACCACCTGATCCGCGAGCCGGTGATCGACGACGAGCTCCCCGCTCGTCCCATCAATGTGTCCGAGGTCCCCGGTCCGCTCCCCGTCCACCCATATCTCGCCGGTCATCCACGCCGGCACCCGATGCCCGCGCGCATCCCGAACCTCAAAGCCTCCCCCGCTGGACGAGTAGTCCGAGCCGCTAGGCGAGGACGTATCGAGACCACCCACCCCCACAAACCCCAAATCCCCAACCAACATCCCAGGCGCCTCCAACAACGCCCGCGAGAACGTCTCCAACATCCCGAGGAACTGGCGGTGATGTTCATCGACCTCGGCTTGCGCGTACCGATTCGGATTCGCCTCGAACCCGACCATCAGCGAGTCGGAGCCCGACTTCCCCGGCAGCGGATAGATGTTGATCGTCAGGTCGTCGGCGAGTCCGACGGTCAGGATGTGGAACGTCGCGGTTGCGTCGCCGCAGGGGAACTCGCGATCGAAAAGCATGAGGTTGAGCATCGGCCCGGAGCGTTCCTGCGCTGCGGTGCGCGGGGTTCGTCCGCTGGTCTCATCGGCGGCGACGTCGGCCCAGATGTCCTCGCCCCGGTAGCGCTGGTGGCGGAGGGCGCCCATAAGTGCCGACTGGGTGGTCTGCAGCGCAGATTCCACCGTTCCGTCAGCTGCGACGTGCGTCCGCAGCGGGACGGTGTTCGCAACAGGCAGCGGCGTCGACCGAAGTTCAGCAGTGGTGCGTGCCGCCACGGGGAACTGAAAGATGACTTCGTCCCCGTCGGCGGCTCGGCTGAGGTAGGCGCCGAAGGCGGCAGTGATCAGAGTCGGAAGGATCGTCGAATGCTGTTCTGCCACACGATGCAGCAGTTTCATCGTCGCGTCAGGGATCGGCGCTGCCCCACTCCAGCCGATCGCCGCCGGAGCACCGTGACGGTGTGCGAGTGTCCTGCCCATCCCGACGCCGGCCATCGCCTCCCGCCAGTACGCACGATCGGTCTCGAACCGACTTGACGATCGGTACTTCGCATCCGCCCGTGCGGGCAGGTCGAAGTCGACCGGCTTCTCCGCCGGCAGCGGTGTGCCCTTCACCCCGGCGGTGTACGCGGCCAACGCCTCGACCATGCGCTCTTTGGCCCCGATGCCGTCGGTGACCAGATGATGAGCGCGGTTGTACACCAAGAACTTCTCGTCACCAAGGATGAAGAGGCAACCTCGGGTGGTGCGGTCGACCCGAGGATCGAGAGGACGTGAATAGTCCTCCCGCATCATCGCTTCCGCCGTACTCCGCGGATCGTCCTCACCACGGAGGTCGATGACGTCCGCCCAGTAGTGCAATGAGGGGTCGTACACCCCGACCAGTCCGTCGTCCGAGTCCTCGAAACGCACTTGCATGAACTTCGATCGACGGACAGCTTCGCTGGTGTGGTGGACGAACTCATCAACGTTGATGGGTCCGTCGATCTCCACGTACTGCGCAGCGTTGATCGGGACATCGGGGATGGCCTGCTGGGTAGTCCAGAGGGCGTGTTGGGCCGCGCTGAGGTAGGAGGTGTGTGTGGGGACGTACTCGTTCATACGCGGCTCATCTTGTGGACGAACAGCATGAGCGCGATGTGGGCCGCCGAAGCGGCCTACCGGAGATTGCGATCCAGGCCACGAGATTCCTCGACCTCGGTATCCGCGCGAGGAGCCATTGTCTGCTCGCCTACGCCCACTGCCGCAGAGTCCTTTACCGGTGCGACGACGGTGTCGCTACTCGCCGAGCTCGGTCCGTAGTACGCGTACGTGGCGGAGCGTGCGTACCTGGTGTCGGTGAGGACGACTCCGGCCATACGTGCCTGTGCGCGCTGAAGGCTCACAATCGCCGCTGATACGTACTTCATCTTGCTGTAACCAACCCTCGTCACCACGAGCACCGCATCAACCGTCTTGGACAGGATCACTGCGTCGACAACAGGCAGGATCGGAGGTGAGTCGAACACTACGTAGTCATACTTCGCGGAGAGTTCCTTCAGGCCGGCCACCATCCGCTCCGAATCCAAGAGCTCGGCAGGATTAGGCGGCTGAGGGCCCGACGTCATGATCGAAAGATTCTCGATGGGGCCGGTCTGTACGAGGTCACCAAATGGCGCGTCCCCACGAAGCCAGTTCGTTAGGCCGATGCCGACAGGCAGCTTCATCCTCTTAGCGACCTGCGGGCGCCGGAGGTCCGCATCGACAAGTAGGACTGAGTTCCCCGACTCCGCCAGGCTCGCAGCCAGATTCATCGCCGTCGTGGTCTTACCCTCACCTCCGACGGCGCTGGTCACCAGAATCGTGCGAGGCGGGTTGTCGATATCGGCGAATGACAGACTTGTTCGCAGTTTGCGGTAGCTCTCCGCCGCCAATGATGCGCCCGCCGCGAAGTCGACCAGTTCATCGCCCTCGATGTTCGTGTCTGTGGGAACAGTCGCGACCACGGGAAGATCCGTGACTGTCTCCAGGTCGGCCTCGCCCTTGACGCGATCGCTAAAGCGATTGCGGACAAAGACCAAGCCCAGTCCCAAGATCAATCCAACAACAGCGGCCAGGAACACAGTTCGTAACGTGTTGGGACTGACAGGTGTATCAGGCTGTGCCGCTGGACTCACCATGCTCAACTTGACCAGCGGTTCCTGCGAACCCGCCGGGGTCTCGAGTTGCGCAACATAACGTGTCAGCGCTGCTGCCACACCGTTCGCCATCCTTGCGGCCAGCTCGCTGTCGGAGCTGCGTGCTCGCACGTTGAGCAACACCGTATTCGGGGTGGTGCTTGCGGAGACAGACGTGCGTGCCTCCGCCACATTCACCGGGAGATTTCCACTCCCAATGGCTTCCCTCAGCACCACATCGGAATCTGCGAGCTTGGTGTAGGAGGCCACGCGCTGCTCCGACGCCAGCGAGCCCTGGTAAGCAGCGGCCGGTGTGCTGTCGTCAACAGTGGATGAGATGTACATCGTCGCAGACGCCTGATAGATCGGCGTCACCAGAATGCAGTACACCAACCCCACCAGCCCGAAAAGCAAGGTGGTCAATCCGATTACAAGCCAGCCGTCGCGTATCACCCGAGCCCATGGAGGCAGGCCGCGCCGAACGTCGAGAGATGTTGATTCATTCATTTGAAACCCGATCAGGTTGTGGCGCAGCCGCTAACCGCGCGAATTTTCACGTTACGAGTAGGGTCGGATAACCAGGACATCGAGCGTCCCGCCTATCTCCGTCAAGAGCGTGAGATCGCATGTCAACACGCCGAACTAGCAATTGATGCATACCTCCAATCAATCGAGGGCGGACCACACCGTTTCGAACCACAGTTGCGAGCCCGCGGCATTCGGATGGACGCCAAGACCGTCCGGAACGATCAAAGACCCCAGATCCCGGCTTTTGTGAAAGGCTGAGAAGACGTCAATAATCGGCAGGCCTCGGCCGAGAGCCCAGAATCTGATCTCTTCGACGTTTCGAGCTGAGCGACTCGACCTCGGCGAGGTGGCAGCATTCTGCAGAATGACAGCGACCGCCACCGACTTGCCCCACCTGTTCCTGATTGCCTGGAAGAGATCTTCGGAATCACGGGACGCAGTCCCTGGGTGCTGGTTGTGACCAAAGGAGAGCAAGACTATGTCAGGACGCGTTGGCTGCAGGATATTCAGATTCGGAATCGCTTGTCCGGCAGACGACCCCGAGACCGACCCGTTCCAGATCGACAGTTGCGGTCCGGTCGCCCCATACAGGTATGGCTGAAAGAAGAACCGAGAGCGGTCTTTGTCCCACAGGTGTAGGCGGACTATGTGGTGGACCGAAAGCGCACGTGCCCACAGACCCACCCATTCGTCCGAGGTGTTGCCGGTCGAATCGCCCAGAACACTCACTGTCACATCGGAATTGGACGCCATTACCCCGCGCAGATCAGTCAAAGATGCCTCTGGTCGCGAATCAGTGTCGGTGGCCCCGCTCGATCGAGCAGCAAGCACGACGCATCCTGCGACCAGACAGGCGACCAAGGTTCCTGCGATCGCGATCATCACGATTCTCACCCGCGACACCCGTGGCCGGAACCTGCGATCGAGGGGAGATGCCAATTGCTTCAGAGAGTTCAACTCGCCGTCTCCCGCTCCGTCAATTCAGGCATCGGCTCATGAAACGAATCGTCCTCCTGCATCGACTCCCCTACTTCTTGCGAGAACCGATCAATGAGTCGCGCGGCAGCATTCACCGCTTCGGATTGACCCAACCTGCCGGCCTCAGAAACGAAGCCCTCGAGTTTCGTACGGCCAGAGACTGCCAGGGAAGCTGACGGTACAACCCAAGAAAGACTGTCCGCCAACTTGGTATCACCCGCGGAAGAGTAGACAACCGGTACGGCACCCGCACGCGCGGCCAGAATGCCCACATGCAAACGATCGGTCACACATACCGCACTCCGCGAGTAGACATCTGACACAGCGGCCTCCTGATCGCGATGCGTAACGCCGGGAGCCCAGGCGATATGCGTCGCACCCAGACGCGAGGCAAGCGCCGCATTGGCGCGATCATCGGACTTGACTTGAGTCACGCAGACGATGCGCAGAACGTGCTTGCTCGCAATCGCTTCAACCGCAGGCACGAACCACTCTGGCAGCGGCCGATCACCCCTGACCGATACGACCAGCGTGTCACCTCCACCGCGCGAGGGCGACAGTTCCGAACCTCTGAAGGCCATATCTGGGACCAGGGCGACGCTCCCGGCCAGGCGAGTCATAGTCCGTAGGTCACGTGTTCCATACTGAGAAGCCGCGCGGCGCAGAATGTTCTCGACCCAGACGTCCCAGCGATTCCCGCCGATCACGGACCGACCCAGAACAAGAACTGTACAGCCGCGTACTCTCGTCAGACTTGCGAACACCCCAAGCATGAGATGCTTGATTCGCCGTCCCACGGAGCGCCCAAGAAACGCGGGGCCGGGAGCGACCACAAGCACCGAACCACGCGTTGTCACAACCGAACCGAGTAGCTTCCGAGCGAATTCTCCCGAACGAGTGAATGTCTCGACATCGGAAGTGCAGCCGACCACCGAGGCGACGTAGTCATCCGACATGGAACCTGCGTAGACGCGCATCTGACTGCTGGGGTACCTCTCCCGCAGCATGGCGAGGCATTCACGACGAATGAAGACGTCGCCGATGTTCCCGTCGGCGGCCGAGATACTCACGTAAATTGTCGAACTAGTCATCGATGCTGCTCCGTTTCTCTGAAGATCGACCCAACAAAGAGCGTCAGCAACGCTGCCTGGATCATGAAGGTCGCGCACAACACCGCCGCTGCCGCATTCGCGCCCATGTCCAGAGTTCCGACCAGTACAAGTCCCGCGAGGCAAGCCACACATGAACCCACAGCGATCACAGCGACCAGGGATGACCGGCCCCAGCCCTGTAACAGGGAACTGAACTGCGACGCCACACTCGCGAAGACCAGTCCGATACAGACGATCTGGATACAGGGAACCGCGTCGGCATACGCCGGGCCAAGGGTTGTCGGAATCAGCCACGGACTGAGCGCGGCAATCGATGCGAACAACATCGAACTCAAGCCGACGACCATGACAACCGGAAGTAGAAGTCTGCGAGCGCCGGCCCGCCCTACCCTGCTGGCGTGGGGCATGAGCACCATCGCGAACGACGTGGGAACGATCCTGAACGGTGTTACAAGCCGACTGGCTGCACCATACATTCCGACCACCATCGGCGCGGCACCCGCCAGAGCAAGCACTGCCGCATCGAAATTTCGCAGCTGTACCGCTACCGAGTTCACCCAGAAGCCACCGCCGATTCGAGCGACCTCTGGACCCCACGAGAATCCCAGGGCGCCCTCCACGTACCGATGGTTTCTCCAGACCACCAACGGCAGAACAGCTATCGACCCGACCAGGAGCCCGGTCGCCGCGAACAGGGACGCGTCACCACTCACGCCGGTCGCGAGCAGGACGAAGCCCAGAGCGATCGCCCGGCGCGCGACAGTAGCCAGTGCATTCTCGTACACACGTCCGTCCGCCAACGATAGGCCGAGCCAGGACTCCACGTAGTTGTCGACCACACCCCAAGCGATGATGATCGGCACGAAAGCCTTTAATCCCTGCGTCATCTGGATCGGCAGCCACGCGATCACGATGAGGACGAGCACGACCGTGGTAATCAGGAGACTCATCCGGAGGGCGAGCCGAACGACGCCTTCCTCATATGGCGGCTTTACTCCGGGCTGATCAGCGCTCGCTGCGGCTCTGTGCGCAACGATCGTCTGGATGAGGCCGAGACCTACGACTGCCTGCAGCGCGACTACCACCCCGTACGCTGCGGCAAAGTAGCCGAACGAGGCAGGTCCACTGCTCCGCGCAATCAGGGCGAAGCTGATCGCCTGAAGGGCGGCGCCACCAACACGCCCGACGCCGACGATCGCTGCTTGTCCGAAGACTCTGGAGCTCTCCGAGCCTGTCCTTTTGTCGGCCTGCGTCACGCCGGCCGTCATGATCGGACCACCGTCTCCCACCGCGTGATCATGATGCTGCGCTCTGTCGTTCGGCGGCCACCGGGAGAACCAGTCCGCTCGGCTCGACATCTCGCGAAACCACCGTGTTGGCACCTACCACTGCGTTGTCGCCGATCGTCACTCCTCGCAGAACGATGCTGCGTGTTGCGATCCACACCCGATCACCAATCGAAATCGGCGCGTTGTCGAACTCGAAGCTCGACGATCGGCGCTGGTGGCTGCCGCTACAGAGCAGAGCCTGTTGGGACACACAGCAGTCATGTCCGATCCGTACGGGCTCAAGATTGAGAATCCACGCCCCTTCTCCGATCCAGCTGTTGTTTCCGACGCTCAGCTTCCACGGCCAGTGGATGCGGACGTCATGCCTGATCAGCACTCCCGTTCCGATCTCGGCACCGAAGGCACGCAGAACGCGAACACGGATACCTGATGGCACCCACCACAACGACAATGGTGTACGAACCGCCATCCAGACTGCCTGGATGAAGACGCTCCTGCCTTTGTTGTAGCCCGCTCCGCCGAACCTGCCGAGGTTCATATCCGGATGTGTCATGACGGTGACCCCAGGACGATGGACTCACTCCGGTAGGACCCGCTTCCGGCGACGCTATGAATCACAGTGCGGAACCGCGTTATCGCCGAATCTTGCGACAGTTCCGACCTGAAGTAGTCTTTGCCGGCATCCCCCAGTGCGCTTCGCAGATCGGATGAGGCCGCGAGTTCGTTGATGATCCTGACCAGTTCGTCCGGATTCGCAGGGTCCACTCGAATGCCTGCGGAAGATCTCGCGATCTCCTCCGCCGCAGGGGTATCCGCCGACGTCGCCGCAACGATCGGGCGACCCGCGAAGAAGTACGAGGTGAGTTTGCTCGGGACAGCCATACCCTTCAGACCTGACGCCTCGTTCAGCAACAGCACATCCGCCGATGCCAGCAGAGTCGGAAACTCTGATGTGGGAACCGGATCGTGAAACTCGATATTCGAGAGTTCGCCGGCCGCCGCCTCGACGTGGGAGCGCTCGGAACCGTCACCGACAAACACGAACTTCAGTTTGTCCAGCTGCTTGTTCTGAGCGGAGGCAGCCGCGTTGACCACGTTCAGTAGATCCTGCTTCTTGCCCATGTTCCCGGCGTGCAAGACGACCAGGTCATCGTCACGCCATCCGCGAGCGCTGCGGTATCGCGATACGTCAAGAGCACTGCTCGGTCCGCGAACGTGAGTCCAGTTCTTGATGACCGTTACTCGCGCGTCGTCAACGTCAAGCTCGGAAGTCAAATGGGTCTTGAATGAATCGTGGATGGCGACCACTGCGGTCATTCTCCGCAGCGTCCGAGACTCCACGGCGGCAACAGCTTTCTGCAGTCGCGATGACCGCGAGAGTCCCACCTCTCGCAGACCGAGTCCGTAGAAGTCCTGGACCCAGGCGATCATCGGAGTCGAGCGGGCGAACAGGCGGCCCCGAATCGCACATGCCAGCAGCGACGCGAGCGCGGGACTGACCACGACGACGACGTCTGAGTCCCTCAGCTCCGAAGCCAGCGATACACGGCAACCAAAAAGGAGTTCCATCAGCATTCTGGTGATCAGCCGAGGCTTACGAGGAACGATTGTCCGCAGTCTCTTCACCGAGACACCCTCGTCGAACTCCTGAGATGCCAGTCCGCGATACCCCTCGTAGACCTTCCACTGGGGGTAGTGCGGGTACGATGTAACGACTCTCACCGCATGGCCACTCTGTTGCAGTTCACGTGCCAATGTTGTTGTGTAGGGGGCTATTCCGGTCGGCTCTGGGCAGTAGTTCAGCGCCACAAGGCATATCTTCATTTCACAACCTCGGCTTTCACGATGAGCTAGAACTCGACCCGTTGATCAGCTCTGCTGAGCTCGTCCAGGGCCAGTGAATGACGCATTCGATCGTCATCGCCGTCGAAACGATCGCCGATCTTCTTCGCCGGGACACCGGCATTCAGCGAGTACTCGTCGGTGTCACTGGTAACCACCGAACCTGCAGCGATGACGCTGCCACGCCCGATCGTCACCCCGCTGAGCACCACTGCGGAGGCACCGATCCACACGTCGTCGCCAATCGCGACAGCATCCCTCATCGTGCCGTCCCGATCGCCCACCCATGTGGACAACAGCATGGGGACACCCACTTGATCGATCGCGTGATCGTCTCGACCGACGATGTGCACGTTCATCCCGATCATGACGAAGTTGCCGATCGTCCCGTCGACCTGGACGACCGATCGCGGCCCGATACTCACGTTGTTTCCGACCAACAGTTTGTGCGGCGCAGAGACGATCACGCCGCGGCCCGCATTGAAGCCGGCCCCGACTGTGACGTTGTCGGAGTCTATTGCGAGGCCGTTCATGAGGCCCCTGAGGGATCTTCTGACGACCGCAGGAAGCCGCGACCTGCTACTCATCGAACCACTCGATCACGCGACCGCCAGGCGCCGACTCCGGCAGATGGGGCAGATTCGACAGCGCATTGATGATGCCCCCAGCCATGGCCTCAGCCGAATAGAACTCGCGCATGTAGTCGACGACCGCTGTGCGCGAATCATCGGTGATCGACACTGCACTATCAACGACCTCATCCATGGCTCGCGCCAATCCGTCGACGGTTCCGTCGTCGTAGGACTTCATCGCTCCCGTGGATGTCAGCTCGATCTCGGGTGCATGAGGCTCGTTCTGCGAATACAGCATCGGCACGCCGAAGCTCAGGCTCTGAGTGGCGCTGAGCCCGACATACCCCGGGGACACAGCGCACAGAGACCTCGAGTAGATCTGCCGGATGTCGCCTGTGTCCGTTATCGAGCCCCGCAGGAACACCGACTGCTTCACGACGTCCTCCAGAGCGTCAAACTGCTTGTGCAGTATGTCCACTCGATCACCGCCACCGACAATCTCGAGCGTGCAACCCCGACGCCACACGCCTGATGCGGCGAAGGCCGGAATGAGCTGATCGACCTTCTTCTCGACAACCAGCCGTCCGATGTAGACAAATGCTGTGCGATCCGCGGTCGGAACGAACGTCATGTCATCTGCTTTGTACAAGGCATTGGGTGCGGTCCAGACCGGCTGCGAAGGGATCTCTGCACGCGCGGCGGCCGCACCGTCGTAGTCATATGTGATGACCCCGTCGGCCAGGCGCCGCATCAGTCGGCGTAGGCCGGCGGTCGAGGCCCCCGCACCTGCACGCGGGTACAGATGGCCCCAGACAATCACTCTCGCGCGGCGCACGCGTCGTACGACGAGGATCAGCCATGCGCTGAGGCTCCGAGGATTCAGATCGACAATGCACTCGTCCGCCCAGACGGCATCGGTTGCCAGTCCTGTGGCAAGGAGCCGTCCACCTAGAATTTGGCGACGGGAAACTTCCGTGTAGCGGTCTCGGGGTATCCCAGTGCGCACCGTCTCGTCGAGCGCATACGAAGCGGCGAATATCTTCACTCCGCCGGCGAATTTGCTGTTCACCATCCTGACGCACTCGGTCCGGTACCACGGAACAACTGCCAGGTACATGACGATGGTCCGCGCGACCGACAACCGGGAGGGCGATATGCTCTCACGCACTGCACTCATACTCGGACCTCCGCCTCGTTCTGTCGGTACCAGTCGACTGTGTCGGCGATGCCTTCGACGATGGTCCTCGTGGACTGCCATCCACTGCGTTCGAGAACACCCACGTCGAGAACCTTTCGCGGAGTGCCGTCGGGCTTCTCTGGGTCCCATCGTATTTCACCTTCGAAACCGACCACATTCGCAACGATGTCCGCCAATTCGGATACCGTGTGATCGCGGCCCGTCCCGATGTTGACCTGCTGATCACCGTCGTAGTTCTCGAGTAGATGCAGGCACGCCGCAGCCATGTCATCGACGTGCATCAACTCGCGCCTCGGTGTTCCCGAACCCCAGTTGATCACGTACTCATCACCATTGTTCTTCGCAGTCTCGTAACGTCGGATCAGTGCCGGCAGCAGGTGGGATCCTTCGGCGGAGAAATTGTCTCCGGGCCCATAGAGATTGGTTGGCATTCCAGATATCCACGGCAGACCATACTGTCTCCGGACCGCCTGAATGTTGAGTATTCCGGCGATCTTCGCAATCGCATAGGCGTCATTCGTCGGCTCCAACGGCCCTGTGAGCAGAGAGTCTTCGCGAATCGGCTGCTCCGCGAACTTCGGGTAAATGCAGGATGATCCGAGGAATAGCAGCTTTGGGACGCGAACATTCAGAGCTGCATCAAGGACATTCGTCTGGATCTGGAGGTTCTCAGAGAGGAAGTCCGCCGGATACGTGCTGTTTGCGAGTATGCCGCCGACTTTGGCAGCCGCCAGGATGACTACGCCGGGACGAAGCGACTCGAAGAACTCGAACACGTTGCGGCGGTGAGTTAGATCGAGCTCAGCACGCGACTTCCCCACCAGATTGGCAAACCCCTCGCGTTCGAATCGCCGCCACAGCGCCGAGCCGACGAGCCCGCGATGACCCGCGATGTAGATCGTTGCATCACGGTCGAGTTCTGTTGGCATCGTCTCAGCCCTCTCATTCATCCTCAGACCCAATTCGGAAGCGCCGGCTGATCGATCCACGCCTTGCCCTCGCACTCGAGGGCGGCGATGTCGGCGTCGACCATGATCCTGGCGAGGTCGTCGGCCATCACCGATGGGCGCCAACCGAGTTGCCGCTCCGCCTTTCCCGGGTCGCCGATCAGCGCGTCAACCTCAGTCGGGCGTAGGTAGCGAGGGTCGAAACGCACGTGGTCCTGCCAGTCGAGACCGGCGTGCTCGAATGCGGTGACCAGGAAGTCCCGGACCGTGAAACTACCTCCTGTCGCCAACACATAGTCGCCAGGCTCATCTACTTGGAGCATCCGCCACATACCCTCGACATACTCGGGGGCATAGCCCCAGTCGCGGATGGCGTCCAAGTTCCCCATGTATACGAACTGCTCGATGCCCGCCTTGATCCGCGCCGCCGCACGCGTGATCTTGCGGGTCACGAAAGTCTCACCGCGACGGGGTGATTCGTGATTGAACAAGATTCCATTCACCGCGAACATGCCGTAAGCCTCGCGGTAGTTTCGCGTCACCCAGTATGAATAGACCTTGGCCGCACCGTAGGGAGACCGTGGGTAGAACAGGGTGTCCTCATCTTGCGGGGGTGGCGAGGCACCGAACATCTCGGAACTGGACGCTTGGTAGAACCGGCACTTGACGCCTGCCAGCCGCACCGCCTCCAGCAGACGAATGGAGCCGATCCCCGTTGTGTCCCCGGTGTGTTCGGGCTCATCGAAGCTCACGCGCACGTGGGACTGGGCAGCAAGGTTGTATACCTCGTCTGGATCGATCGAAGACACCAGGGTCACCAGCCGGGCCCCATCACTCAAGTCCCCATAGTGAAGAAAGAGACGTGCTCCGGGCTCGTGTGGATCGACGTAAAGGTGATCGATCCGCGAGGTGTTGAAGGTCGAGGAGCGGCGAATCAGGCCATGAACCTCGTAGCCTTTCGACAACAAGAGTTCAGCGAGATAGGACCCGTCTTGTCCGGTGATTCCTGTGATCAGCGCCTTCTTCATACTTCTCCTTGTAAAAGTCTCATATCGATCGCATGCCTGATCTGGCCTCAGACGCGGTACTGCCATCCGGCGGCAGCCCATTGCGTCGAGTCGAGGCACATCCGGCCGTCGATGACATTCCGCTCGCGCACCTGTGCACCGAGTTCAACTGGATTGAGGGCCATGAACTCACTCCACTCGGTGAGGACGAGCACCGCGTCGGCCTTTTCGCAGGCCTCGACGGCTGTCACGGCATAGTCCAGAGTCGGAAACAGCTTTCGCGAGTTGTCCATTGCCTTCGGGTCGTACACCGTGACCGACGCGCCCTGCAGTTGAATCTGTCCGGCAACGTTCAAGGCAGGCGAATCACGGACGTCGTCGGACTCAGGCTTGAATGCCGAGCCCAGTATCGCGATCCGCTTTCCGAGAAGAGAACCCCCACAGACCTCGCGGGTCAGTTCCACCATCCGAGTCCGGCGACGCATGTTCACGTTGTCGACTTCTCGCAGGAAACTGAGCGCCTCGGCGGCACCCAACTCCCCGGCCCTCGCCATGAACGCGCGAATATCCTTGGGAAGGCAGCCACCTCCGAACCCGAGTCCGGCGTTGAGGAACTTTCGCCCGATACGCGCATCGAAACCGATCGCGTCCGCAATCGCCTTCACGTCTGCGCCCGCAGCGTCACAGACCTCCGCAATTGCATTGATGAACGAGATCTTCGTCGCAAGGAACGCGTTTGCCGAGGTCTTCACCAGTTCAGCAGTCGGCGGATCTGTGACGATCATAGGCGTGCCGCCATCGAGAATGAGTTGATAGATCTCGCGGCAGATGGCCTCCGCCTGGCCACCGCCGAAGAGACCCAGCACCAGCCGGTCCGGATGTAGCGTGTCGTTGACCGCGTAACCCTCCCGTAAGAACTCCGGGTTCCAAGCGATTTCGACATCAATGTCCTTTGCGAGCTCGTCGGCGCGTTCGGACAATCGCTGAGCGGTCCCGACCGGAACCGTGGACTTTCCCAGTATGATCGCGTCGCGGGTGAGGAGGGGCACCAACTCGTCGATCGCGGCGTCCACGTACTGGAGGTCTGCGCTGTACTCCCCCTTCTTCTGAGGGGTACCGACCGCGATGAAGAACACATCTGCGAACTCCGCTGCCTCGGAGTACGACCCTGAGACGACGAGGCGTCCCGAGTCGATGTGACGCTTCAACAGTTCAGGCAAACCGGGTTCGTAGAACGGCACGTCACCCGCCGCGAGTTGTGCACGCTTCTCCGGAACCACCTCGATGCCGAGAACCTCGTGGCCAAGCTCCGCCATGCATGCGGCGTGCGTTGCACCCAGGTATCCGAGACCAAGAACCACGATTCGCATCAGTACGCCCCATCTTTCGCCACGACAGCTCTCACTGTCTTCCAGAGGATCAACGCGTCCTGCATGATCGACCAGTTCTCGACGTACGAAAGATCAAGTCGCACAGACTCTTCCCACGAGAGATCGGATCGCCCGGACACCTGCCAGAGGCCCGTCATACCCGGTTTGACCAACATCCGGCGGGCGACTCGACCGTCATATCGCTCCACCTCGTCGGGCAGCGGAGGTCGCGGGCCCACCAAACTCATCGTGCCGCCGAGAACGTTGAACAACTGCGGCAGCTCATCGATGCTGTACCGACGGATAACGGCGCCCACCCTGGTGACCCTCGGGTCATCCCGCATCTTGAAGAGCACACCGGAGCCCTCGTTCAGGGTCCGCAACTTGTCCTTCAGCGAATCCGCATCCTGAACCATCGAGCGGAACTTCCACATCTCGAAAGGTGCGTTGTTGATACCGACGCGAGTCGACCGATAGAAGACCGGGCCTCGCGAGTCCACCTTGATCGCAATGGCCACAGCCACCAGAACCGGGGCAATCAGCAGCAGTATCAGCATCGATCCGATCCGGTCGACGATTGCCTTTCGAAACCTGTTGGCGCCTTCGTATCGGGGCTTGTCGATGTGAAGGAGCGGCAGACCCGCCACAGGTCGGAGCATCATCCGCGGGCCTGCAACGTCGGTGACACCGGGTGAAACCAGCATGTCGACGTCCAATCCCTCGAGATCCCAGGAGAGACTTTGCATGGCGTCGTGCCCCAGCGCTTCCGCGGATGTCACAGCCACTGTTGTGGCACCACACTCCGTGACGGACCGGCACACATCTCCAAAGGTGCCGAACGCCGGGACGTCTCTGCCGAGAACCGCGACCGTTTCGCGCGGACCCGCGTACGCCGGCAGACATATGCCCACCACGTGGTAGCCGAGATCTGGCTGTCTCATGAGTCGTTCCATCAACGGCACAGCGGATCTGGGTTCACCCACGACGAGTACGTGCTCGAGGTTCTTCGCCATGGCACGTTGACGTCCGAGCCGCCTACGCCATGCTCGTCGCGAGACCAGGAGCCCGATTGTTCCGATCGGTAAGGCCAGGGCGAGAAACCCCCGCGCAATATTCAATCTGAACAGAAGATCGAGCATCGCCAGCACACCGAACACCGAGAGACATGCGGTGACGACACGGCTGTACTCCTGGGAGCCAGAGCCGACGACTCGCCGATCCAGAGTGTGAAATGCCCTGAGCGTCAATACCCATGCGATGCCGAGCAACAGCGAGACCAGCGCTGCCGGAGCCTGAATGGCCCCGTTCGGAGTAGTTGCACTATCGGTACCGAACCTGACCACCTGCGCAATCGTGATCGCGATCGCCACGACAAACGCGTCGGACCAGGCCAGGCGTACGAGATAGCCGTGCACCCAGCTGCGCGAACGCGTGTGAGCTCGGTGCGCATACCGTAACCGCGGGGCAGCACGACCAACTCCGTCCCGACGTGATTCGTCTATCGCCCGACTGTTCACCACCGCTCGACCTCCCGACAGAATAGGACCTACAGGTACCGATCAAAGACCAGCGCTGCACCCGGTCAGAAATGGGCGCAAGGTATCCCGCTCACCATTCTTTGGCTTTGGCAAAGTTTCTCGGCCTGAGCAGATGCTGAGAGCCTAAGTCAGCTTACGCACTTTGACAACTTGAACCGCTCGAAACATTGGACCTGGAATTCCAAACAAACGTTGAGGTCACAACTGCCGTTGGACGAATTCGAATCCCATTCGCATGATCAGCGCATCCCGACGACTTCGCCTGCACCCCAGCGAGATCGCGGAATCATCGCCCGTTCCGGGGTCCTTACGAAGTGTGTTGCCCGGCAATAACCCTGTGGCCGCAATCACCACTGGACGAATCCTTTTCCCAGGTCACCGCTACGAATTTGATTTTGCTAGAGGCATATTAGGGACTGCTGATCATCATCCCTTCGCGGTCCGACGGTTCTAGCTCACCGAGCCGAGGAAGGACACACCTCAGCCCCCGGGAAGGGTACATGGATCACGCCTTTGGTTGCACCAGGGTTGCATTGGGTTAACAACCGACTACAGAAATTAATGGCATGTTTCACATTCTCAACTCTTGTGGCAATTCCCAACGTTTGTTGGATTTTCGGATGCTCGACAACTCGAATACCTATTCCCTGCCACCATCGGTTCAGTGGCATTCTGAGTTGGCGTATTCTCGCAAGTAGGGAATGATAGCGGCATGATCACCACCCCGGCGTATCGCACCACAACGAGTGATCGACGCCGGTATAGAGACAGGGGTGGTTCGCCCGAAACCTGGATAACGGTCGCCTGGACCGTGATTTCGTTCTCCCTACCCATGTACAGGCAACTCCCCGATGCTGCGAGGGCGCTGTGGTTCGCGGGCGTCTTCCTTCTCCTTGTCGGATCAGCAATCACCCTCAGGGTTGCCAGGCCCCTCTTCCCTGGGGTGTGGCTCTTCGCCGGTTTGGCAACAGCTTTCGCGGTGGTCACTGCCACGGATGTGGCCACGGTCCGCGACAACACATTTGTCGGAGCTCAGCTTTTCGCCATACTCGGACTCGGAGTGTTCGTGCTGACCGCCAATGTGGAACGCTCACCCAGGTTCGTCGAGGCACTCGGTTTCGCCTATCTGGCCGGCCAGACGATCTCTTCCCTGGCGGGTATCGCTCAGGCTGCTGGGCGTGATGTCCTCGGAATCGAAACAGTTCAGGGTCGGGCGTCTGGACTGTCGTCACACCCAAACGTTCTGGGCTTGATGTCATCGATTGCCATACTGCTCTGCTTGACGATGTTGTTGAGCGACGCTCCCCGACTTCGAACGCCACCCTGCAGGGTGGTGCTCGTCGTCGCGACCCTGGTGAACGTCGGCGGACTCCTGTCCACCGGAAGTCTCAGCTCGATGATGTCGGCGGCCATCGGGGTACTTGTGACAGCTGCAGTCCTACGCGAACGGATAAAGCACTTCGCACTTGGCGTCGTCGCAATCGCAGCGGCCTTGTGGGCTACGGCGAAGTTCACCAGCCTGTTCGACACCTTCCGGTCCCCTGCCGACCGGTACCTCCAAGTGACTGGGCAGACACAAGCGGATAGCACCTGGGAGATCCGAAAACTGACCTACGCCTATGCGTGGGAATCCATAAAGGAGGCACCTCTTTTCGGCAGAGGACTGGCCGCAGAGTACGGCGGCACCTTTGACGGTGTCACCCTCACGCACAATGTCTTCTTGAGAGCATGGTTCCAGGGTGGCATCCTGCTGGCGGCAGCGATTGCCGCGATCATCGTCGCAATCCTGGTGGTTGCCATTCGATCGGTCATCCGGAAGGAGCATGGCGGACCGGCGGGAGTTCTGGTGACGATGGCTGCCTTCGCGCTGACCTCCGCATTCTTCGAGCAGCCCGACTATTGGCTGCCCGCCATTGTGGCGTGGGCCGCGATCTCCGCGAATCGCAGTCAGACGGGATTCCCTGATCAAAGCCGAGCTCCTTCCTCTGGTGCAGTCGGCGGAGTTGGCCCTCGGGAGAAGACCTCCAGCTGATCGACTCACATTCGGAAGCAACCCTTCTGGAACAAAATGGATCTTCTCGCGCAAGGTGATGGTTTATGCTTCGCTCAATCGATCAGAATTTGGCGCTAGCCCTCATGACCGCACTCTTCATCTGTGGCGCATGGTGCCTGGCGATTCCCGGCAGGTGGTCAGCTGCTGCGCTAATCATCATTTCCGGAGCATGGATCGTTTTCAGCGGGCCGCTCGAGGGCCAGATCTTGGTCGAACTCAATGCGCAGCATGGGATCACTCAATCGGACCTACTCTCGATCGTTGGATTCGTCATCGCAGGCTGGGCCCTGTGGCGAACCGAGACATCCGCCAGACGACGCTCCGCTCGACGTCGACATGAGCATCAGCGTCGGTCGTGATCCGTCAGTGACCGGTGGTCGGGGCGTTCACACCCACGTTCGTAAACTCCTTGGCCACCAGTTGGGGGAACATGCATGACCTGCGAGGGATCAGGTTCCCTGCGACGGGTTTCATTGATGCACACCGCACGTATGCGATTGCGTCTACGGTGTGGCCATGCCGACGCACGGGATCGTCCAGATCTGGCACCAGGAATTGGGCTGGGGTGTCATCGAATCCGATGCCACCCCGGGCGATTCCTATGTGACGGCGACGTCGTTGCGGGTAGAGGCCGTCGCCGATGTGGCCGCCTCCCCACTGCTCGGCCTCCGACCGGGCACCGAGGTCGAGTTCGAGTGGTCTGCTGCCGACTCCCCGATCAACGGGTGTGACCACGTGGCGCACCTCGTCTGGCCGGCAGGCGCCAACCCGCCAGAGCGGCCGCGCGGCCCGTCCTCGGCCAGTGTGTGGAACAGCGTCGGCGACCCTGGCCCGGACGGGCTGACCACGATGCGCGAGGTCGTCGTCGACGAAGCCGACGTGTCGCCGACGGAGGCACCAGTTCTCCCGACCACCGTTGGCACAGTATGCATCTGGCACGACGAGGAGGGTTGGGGTGTGCTCGATTCCGACGCCACACCGGGCGGTGCATGGGCGCACTTCTCGGAGGTTGCGGGCACTGGATTCCGGTCCCTCACGCCCGGGCAGGTCGTCGAGTTCGACTACGAAGACCACGGCCAGGATGGCTACGACTTCCGGGCGAACAACATTCGCGGGCAGTGAGCAGACGCGGACGCCTCATGCGCTCTCTGCAGAGGCGACTCGCCAACACCGACGGTGTTCGGATCACTTGCGTACTGGGGTCAACGGCGTAGCGGCGGACACGCTCCAATCCGTCGGGTGCCTCAGCTGACGGGTCCAAGTCGCCCGCACGTTTCCGTAACCACTGAATGGCGACAACAGATTACGTGGAGGTGGCTGTGAGTCCCTAGGCCTGGATGTCGAGTTCGCGCAGGATCTGTTCGACTCGATCGTTCACGCTGGTGGGCGGCAGGACGGTGATCCGGTAGCCGAGTTCGTCGTAGCCGTGGGTGAGACGCTCGTATTCCGCGGTGGCTTCTGCGAGCGAGTGTCTGCGAGCGTCGTCCGTGGACCAGATCGCCTCCCACGGCGGTGTGAAGAACACGCGGTGGTGGTAGCTGCGCAAGGCGTCGTGGCCGATCGTTGTCGCGTACGTACCGGTGTAATGACGGATTGCGATCGCGGCGTCTACCAGGCCGCGATCGAAGAAGGTCGTCACAGCACCCGGCATCTGCGATGCGGCGGCAATGTCAGCGGCGGCAAGGTAGGCGCACTTGATGGCGAAAGCCGGTGCGTCGGCCCAAGGTAACGCATCGCCACCGGTAGCGAGCTCGTGTTCGACAACCCGCCGGCCGGGCTCCTCAACAGTGCGATGACCACGGCGCGCGAGTTCACGTAATAGCGTCGATTTACCGCCACCGGAACAGCCCGATATCACGACTAGACCACTCATTTCACTAATGCACTCGCCTCTCGATTAAGTTGCGGCTGTACGGATTGTGGGCTGGACCCAGAGTAGGAGACACCAGGATCTGGTCCTGAGGCAGGACTGTCACCGATCTCCTGAGAGACGACCCTTGCCAACTCCGCAAATCCGGCATACTATCGAATACACGTTCGAACACGGCAGCCGGGGGGTGCACGACGTGACGGCCGACATTCAGGTCTCCGAGGTGGAGTCTCTGTACCAACAGCTCAACGACCTGCTCGATCAGATCCAACAGGTCGACAGCGCGCCCGCGTCGGATCTTGCCGTTCTGGCCGTTGCCGAAGAACACGAGCGCGCCTACCGGCGGATGAGCGGAATCGGGCACCAGCGGGTCGTCGAGGTGTCCGATCGAGGGATGGTCGGCGGACTGGGATATCGCAGCGTCCGGGACTTTATGGCGCACCGCCTGCGTGTGCCGGACGCCAACCGACGTGTGCACCACATGCGGATGATCTCGTCGCTGCGCGCGTTCTCCGGCGAGGTCTTGGAGCCTCACTATCCGAATCTGGCCGCAGCTGTGGCACAAGGTGATTGCGCGCCGGCTCACGTGGACGCGGTTCTCGAGATCCTCAGCAAGATCCCGGTGGCCGTGCCCCTCGACGTCCGCGAATCGGCAGAGGAGTTCATGGCCGACTTCGCACGTCAACTGACCCCGAAGCAGATCACACAGGTCGGGACTCACCTGCTGGCACGCATCGATCCCGACGGTTCGTTGACCGAGGACGTCGACCGCAAGCGACGTCGCAGCCTGAACAAGGGCCCAGAGGACGCCCAATCCATGAGCACTCTGACCGGCACGCTCGACCCCACCACCCGAGCCATGCTCGAGGTGGTGTTCGCCGCGTGGGCCGCCCCGGGCATGAACAACCCCGACGACGAGGAGTCGCCGAAGGGGACCACCGCCGACGCCGACATCGAGAAGCTGAAAGAGGCTGCGGGAAGGGATAACCGGTCGCAGAATCAGCGCAACCACGACGCGTTCAAGGCGGTGCTCAAAGCTGTGCTCGACGGCGGGCTGCTCGGCAAGAGTCACCGTGGCCTGCCGCCCCACCTGATCGTCAAGGTCAGTGAGTCCGACCTCTATGCCCGTGCCGGACTCGGTACCACCGCAACCGGTTCACACTTGCCGATGAAGGACGTGATCGAACTCGCCGCCGAAGCCCACTGGCACCTTGCAGTGTTCAAGGATCACTCTGCAGCGGCGCTCTACCTCGGCACCGCGAAACGCCTCGCCAACCAAGCGCAGCGGCTCATGCTTTTCGCGCAGCCGGGTGGCGGCGGATGCTCGGCACCCGGATGCACCCAACCGAGCACGCACGTGGAAATCCATCATGCCGAAAAGGATTGGGCCAAGGGAGGTCGCACCAACATCGACGAGACCGCGCCGGCCTGCCCACTACACAACAGGATGGTGGGCCCCGAACCGGGCAAGTGGAGCACGCGCATCATCCGCGAAGGGCCGGACGCCGGTCGAGCGGGTTGGTCGATCAACCCGGCCAGCGGGCCACCACCTGCCCCGCGGGTCAACCGCGCACACGAGGTCGGGGAATTGTGGGAGCAGTACCTGCGCAGGGGGTCGATCAGCGAGAGCCCACAACCTGCTTCACCGACGACCAGCTCGGGTGCACGAGTGATCTCACGCGAGCGACCCGAGGTGCGGGTCCGCCGTCGTCGACCCAAGAAGGGCCGGAAGGTCGGGAGGCGACCGCTGCAACGGATCGGTGGGCCGGTTCGGTAGCGCCTCGTCGGAGGAGAGTGTCCAGCACGCGTCCAGGCCACTGCACGCTGTCACACCCAAGCGGACTACAGTTCTATTTAGCTTTGCTAACGGAGTGACGAAGGGATTACTCGATGTCTGGTGAGAACTCGACGCGCACGAAAGCGCTCGACGTGGGCCTGCTGACCTTGCGCACAGCGGTCGGAGCGACGTTGTTCGCCCACGGGGCACAGAAGCTCGCGGGCTGGTTCAACGGACCCGGCATCGACGGCACGGCTGCCGGCATGGAGAAGATGGGCTTTCGCCCGGCCAAGCTGTCCGCGGTCGCCGCCGGCGTGAGCGAAGCAGCAGGTGGGCTGGTCGCATTGGGTGCGGGCACACGCGTCGCGTCGGCCGCAGGTGCCGCGGCCATGCTCGCCGCCGCCGATGTCCACCGACCCAACGGCTTCTTCTCGCAGAACGGCGGGCTGGAGTTCCCGGCGGTCCTGGGCGTGGCGTCGGCGGCGCTCGCGCTGACCGGTCCCGGCCGCTATTCGGTCGACGGACTCATCGGGCATCGTCTCGAGCAGGAGCGGGTCGGCGTGCTCGCCCTGGCCACGGCGACCGTCGGCGCAGCGGGCGTGCTGTACCGGCGGAAGAACGCGACGGCAGGGTCGTAACCGACTAGTCGCGGTCTGTTCGTGGTGCACCTACGCGCATCCACAATTCGCGGATGCCCACTCCCGCCAGCACGATCGTCAGGCATGAGTGGGTGAGGTCGGCGCCGACAGCAACGTCTCGATGATCCGGCAGGCGGCCGTGGTCCCGTCTTCCGACGCCAACTTCTCTGCGATGGAGGCCGCTGAGCGCCGATACCGGTCGTCGCCGATCACCGACGAGATCGACTCGGTGAGAACAGGAACGGTGACGCCTGTACGAGGCACCGGTATCGGAGCGCAGCCGAGACGATGCAGACGTTGCGCCCAGAACGGCTGGTCCATGATGCCGGGCAGGGCGACCGTAGGAAGCCCCGCGCGCAGCGTCGCCGCGGTGGTTCCGGCACCGCAGTGGTGGACCGCCGCCGCCATCTGCGGAAGCAGCCATGAATGCTCGACATCGCCGATGGTGAACAGGTTTTCGTCGTCGCCACCGTCGAGGTGCGCCCATCCGCTGTGAATGACTCCCCGCTGTCCGCTCGAGTGCAAAGCGTCGCGCACGATCTCGCTGACCCGTTCGCCGTCGCTGATCGCGGTGCTGCCGAGACCGATATAGACGGGAGGCGGGCCGTCGGCCAGGAAGTCCTCGAGGCCGGCCGGCACCTCGGGTGCGTGCTGCTCGGCAGACCACCAGTAGCCGGTCACGTGGACGTGCTCGGGCCAGTCGCCGGGTGCGGGCACCACGTGAGTGCTGAACCCGCACAATTGAGTCCATTCACGCTCTAGGCGACGTCGGCGACTCCGGAGCGACTGTGGAGGCAGCCCGAGAGTGGTGCGGAGGTCATCGATCAGCGGAGCGAACAACTTCTCGCCGGCACCGGCCAGTCGCCAGGCGGTGCGATTGCCGATACGGCCGTAGGAGCGGGTACCGAGTGCGGGTGGGGCGAAGTCGCCGGTGACATAGGAGGGTTGGAGCACCAACGCGGCGCTCGGACGCCCGAGCGCTTCGGCCACGTGCGACCCGAGGAGGGAGCCGACGGGTCCGCCGCAGAGCACCAGGTCGGCGTCATCGGCCGCGCGGGCCATGGCCTCGCCGACACCCACCAGGTCCTCGCGCATGCCCACGATTGCCTCCTTCGACGGTTTGAGTCGGCGTCCGTCGACCATCGCCTGCCCATACTCGGATGAGTGGGTGTCGGCTTCGGTGTCGCGCGGAAGGAGCCGGAAGTCGAATCCGGCGTCGGTGATCATCTGCTCGTAGGGTTGCTGGGCGGCGATCGCGACTGTCGCGCCGAGATGGTGGCGAAGGCCCGCCGCGAGGCCGGTCATCGGGGCCACGTCGCCGCGTGTTCCGAACGCCAGGATGGTGATTCGTGGACTCATCGTGTTGCTCCGATCGCTGAGATGACGAGATCTGCCAAGGTCGAGGTGTGCTCAAGGACGTCGTAGGTATCGTCCCGTGCCAGCTCGGCGACGGCACCGTCGAGTGATGCGCGCACGATGTTCTTCAGCATCAACGGTTCCGCGGTCGTGACGAACTCGCCGTCGCGGATTCCGTCAACGAAGATAGTGAGCGGGTCGAGCAGTGCGAGCTCCGGCGGCACACCGGACTCGTCGACGGATGCCTGAACCACTTGATCGAACCGGCGGCCCGCGCTGTCGCGGTACCCCACGGAGATCTCGTAGAGGGCGATCGCGCCGCGACGGTGCGTGTCGAGGAACTCGCCGTTGGACGCGATGTAGGCCCGCAGGCGGTCGGTCGCCGTCGTCGCGGCCATGATCCGCGGGATCATCACGCCTGCCGACGCCCCGAACACGGCTTCCACGATCGCGGCGACCAGTTCGTCCTTGCCACGAAAGTGGTACAGCACAGCACTCTTCGCGATCTCGGCTCGCTCGGCGATCTTCGCCAGCGACGCCTGGGGATAGCCCACCTCGGCGATCAGCTCGATGGCACACGCGACGATCTGGCGTCGTCGCGCCTCATCTGCGAAGGTTCTCCCGCTGCCCTCTTCTGACCGCATGGTCTAACTCTAGACCGATCGGTCAGGGCGTGCAACGACGTTTTTTCCCGCCGGACGCAGACGCCGTCCTTACCATGGGATTCGTGAGCGACCAGGTGACCCCCGACAAGCCACGGCCGGTGCGGCTGAGATGGTGGTTTCTCGGCTGGGTGGTCCTTGTTCTGCTCATCGCAAGCGGATTCGTCATTCCGCAGCTGATTCACCGTGATCCGTGCGAACGCGTGATTCCCTATGCGACTGCGATGGGATTGCGCCTGTCGGACGACGAAGCGGTCGTCTCCTGCACGAGCTATCCGAGCTTTCCCGATTCCTCGGCAAAAGTCGTGGTGCGCACGGCCTCGCCGGCGACACGCGCTGCTCTGCTCGAACGCTCCGAGGTCAGCGAGGACCTCGAGCGGAACCTGGTCAGTCTCAACGACGGCCCGTTTCGCGAAGAGGTCCGCCGGCCGAATCTCGAACGGAGTGAACAGGTGTACGTCGCGAACAGAAGCGGCGGCGACGTCCTGACCATCACGTATGAGGAGCGAAAAGAGGCGGGCCTGCTGCTCACCGTGTGGGCGATGGAGACGTGACCTCTCAATAGGACCATCGAGGTGGGGCCGTCGTCGGCGACTGCGTCAGCGGCCTCACTCGCCGGCCCCCTCCACGATCCCGTCGGCAGCCAGCAACCGGAGCAGAGCCGGCGACGCCCTCGCCCAGTCGCCGACCGGCAGGTCGTCGGTGATCTCGCCACGGTCGAGGACGATGAGCCGATGCACCCGATCGACCATCGCCCGCAGGTCGTGGCCGGCCAGGATGACGGTCGTCCCGAAGTCACGGCATCGAGCGTCGAGTGTGTCGATGATCAACCCTGCCAACGGTTTCTCCAGTCCCGTTGTGACCTCGTCGCACAGGAGGACTCGCGGGTGGGCGATCAGGGCACGGGCCAGGGCGATTCGCCGGAGTTGACCACCCGACAGGCCATCGGGGTGGCGCCTGGCCTGCTCGATGCTCAGATCCAATCGTTCGAGGATCTGCACGGCCTCGGCTCTCGCTGCCTCGGGTGCGACGCCACGCAAACGCACGGCCGTGCGGGCGACCTGCCCGAGAACCGGACGGTCGGGCTCGAAAGACGCGCGCACCTCCTGACAGACGTATTGGACGTCGGCCATCGTCGCCCGACTCCGGCGCGACAGACGAGGTAGCGAGACCCCGTCCAGAGCGACAGAGCCACCGGCGACCGGGGTCAGCCCGGCGATCGCGCGCAGCAAGCTCGTCTTCCCGGAGCCCGAAGCCCCGACGAGGCCGACCATCTCACCGCGCCGCACCGCGAAGGATGCATCCGAAAGCACTTGTGTCCTGGACATTCTGAGCTCCAGACGGTCGGCGACCAACACGCCCACTTCCGGAGGCGCAGTGTGGGTTTGCTTCTCGCCGCACGAGACGTGCGGCGCCGTCACCGGGCGTGTAATCGATCCCGATGTTCCCCGCAGCAACCGCCCGTCACCGACACGGTGCACCACATCACCGAGTTCACCTGCGATGTGCTCATCGTGTGTGACGAGCAGGACCGCGACACCGCGATCGCGGACTGCGACGAGCGCTTCGATCAGCAGGTGCCTGCTCACCGTATCGAGGCCGGTCGACGGCTCGTCGAGGACCAACACGTCAGGTCTGGTGGCGAGGAGTTGCGCCAGGGCCAATCGGGTCCGTTGACCGCCGGAGAACTCGAACGGAAACCGTCGTGGCCAGAGGTGCCGGTGATTTTCGTCGATCGGAAATGCCGCCTCCGACAACACCTCCTCGACCCTGTCGGTGCGCCATCGCCGACGATCACGACGCCTCGTCGGCGGAGCACCATGAAGCGTCACCAGCTCGCCGAGAGCGGCTCCGATCCTTCGCGCAGGATTCAAGGTGAGAGCGGCATCCTGTGGGAGATGGGCCATCCGAGAGCCTGGGTCGACGACAACGACTCCTGATCGCTCGAGATCCGCGGGCAGGACATCCGCGACGGCGGCCGCAATCGTCGACTTGCCGGCACCCGACGGTCCGACGAGCGTCACAATCCGTCCGCCGTACAGATCGAGATCGATGTCGGTGACGAGCGGTATCCCGTCGGGGGTTCTCACACCCAGACCCCGGACTCGCAGCCTCGGAGATCGGCCCCCGACCTCTGGCACGTCATCTTCACTCATGATCGTCCAGGGCGTGCACCCGCTGTGATGCGGAGCAGACCGACTGCTCGGGCGGCACCAATCGCCGTCGGTACGAGAGTCGTTCGTCCAGAAGCAGGTTGGTGCCGAGGGCGAGCGCCACGATCAATCCCGCCGGCAGCAACACCGACCACGGGGCGACGTCGAGGCCCTCCTTGTTGGCCGCGACGGCGACCGCCCAGTCGGTGGAGGTGGTGTCGAAACCGATACCCAGAAAGTTCGCCGACGACAGGATGTACAGTGCCGCCACGAGCCGGACCCCAACATCCGCGGCAACCGGTCGGGCCAGGCGGCGTCGAGCATATCCGGTGTAGCGTTCGACGGGCCCGACCCCTTGCAGCCGTAGGGTTTCCATCGCCGGACTCTGCACGACGCTGCGAGACGCCATCCGGATGAAGCGGGCGATGGGCGGCACCAGCACCGCGGCCACCGCTGCGGCGATGCCGATTCGTGAACCGTCCATCCGCAACGCGACGACGAGGACGACGAGCAACGACGGTATGCAGAGCAGGACGTCGACGGGTCTCATGATCAGGTCCTCGACCACCGGACGGGTGGTTGTCGCCGCCACGAGTCCGATGGTCGAACCGATGGCGTAGGCGACGACGACGGTCAGCACGGTGGTCACCACCAGCGGTCGTCCGCCCTCCAGCGCAGCGGCGAGCACATCGCGCCCGAGCCGGTCGGTCCCGAACGGCGACCACGACGAAGGACCGAACGGCGCCTGACTCACCGTCGGCGCGGATCGAGCCAGCCACGGTCCGATCGCCGCGATGCACAGCGGAACGGCCACGAGAAGGGATGCGACACAGCGTCGTATGGTGCGGTGCCACTCCGTGTGCCGCGACCGCGTCGCTTGCCGCCGAATCAGATTCATGTCCGCACCCGCGCCGGCACCATACGTTGACCCGCGATGTCGATCGCCGCGTTGACCACGATCGCGACCAGTCCCGTGATCAGGACGATCGCGAGCACGACCGGTTGATCGCGGTTGCCGATCCCGTCGATGAGTGTGGTCGCGATACCGGGTACGACGAACACCGCCTCGACGATCAGCACGCCGGACAACAGGCTGTCCCCGGTGCGGCCCAGGTCCTGCATCGCGGGGCCGAGCGCATTCGGCGCTACATGCCGGAGTAGGAGCGACCACCGGGACACACCGAGCCTGCGCGCCTGCACGACGTACGGGGCCGACATCTCGTCGATGACGCCCGCGCGCACCAGCCGCACCAGCGGAGCCGCCACCCGGCAGATCATGACGAACAGCGGCAGGATCAGGACGCTCGGAGTCGCAGCCACATCCGCGGAATCCATGCCCGCGAATGTCGCCGGGAACCAACCGGCCTCGACCGCCAGGTAGGACACCAGGACGACGGCGAGGACGTAGTCGGGCACCGAATCGGCCACGATACTGACCGTCGTGATCGTCCGGTCCCACCACGTATCCGGGTGCAGCCCCGCGACGAATCCGGCGACGCCGGCCACCGGGATCAGGAACAGAGTGGTGAGCACCGCGAGTACCGCCGAGGTGACGAACGGTTCGGCGATCACGTCGGTCACGGGTCTGCTCTGGGTGAACGACGTGCCGAAATCCCCTGTCGCCGCGTGCGCGCACCACTCGAGGAACCGTTGCAGCGGAGCCACATCCAGTCCCAGCAGACGCCGCGTCTCCTCGCGCTGCGCGGCGCTGGAGAAGTCGCCGGACTGAACATCGGCCGCATCACCCGGCAGCCATAGTGAGAGTGCGAACACCAAGGCCAGCAGCATCACGATCTGCAGGGTGCCGACTCCGATGCGGCGCATCGTGAACCGACCGATCGTCATCGGCGGTCTCGGTCAGGACGTCGCGACGACGACGCGATCGTCGCCGACCTGCCAGACGACGCCGGCCTCGGAGAACCCACCATCGCGCAGGAACGCGACGTAGTCATGCACGGTGGGCCGGTCGGTGACGACATGCTCGAAACCACCGGCCCGTGCTGCGACGAGATCGGCCAGTTCCGGTGCGGAATCGATTGCGTCCCACCATGCCTGCCAGTCCTCCGTCTGTCGGGTCCCACGTCGTACGGCGCGACGGTCGGTCAGTGCACGCAGGAGATCGTCGATGCCGGGCGCCGACTCACCCTCGTACAGGTGGTCGGCGTCGACGAGGACCCCACCAGGTGCGATGGTCCGTCCGCATTCGGCGAAGAGAGCACGCAATGGTGTCGCGTCCATCCAGTGCAGCGCCGTCGAACTGACGTAGGCGTCGGGCGCGCGGTCGAGTTCGAGACGTTCGAACCACCCGGGTTCGCGAAGGTCGGCGAGCACGGGACGGATCCGGTGGTCGGGCCGCGCGATGGCGCCGAGTTCGAGCAGCAGCGGATCCGCGTCGACACCGACCACCCGGGCGTCGGGGACGCGGTCGAGGATGCGGTGGGCAAGTGATCCCGGTCCGATGCCGAGGTCCACGACGAGCGGGTCGGGACGTCGGAGCACGAGTTCGAGCACATCGATCACGACGTCGAAGCGTTCTTCGCGATCGGGCATGTAGTGGCCCTGCTGGAGATCCCACCGATCGAGCCACTCCACTGCCTGCTGCCGGGTGGGTCTGCCTTGCGTCATGCGGTCACCTCGTCGAATCGGGCCCAGTCGTGGGCGTTCGGGACACCGCTCGGCGAGTTCTGAACGCCATTGCGGTAAGCGGTCCGCCACGGGGTGGTGGCCCAGAAGATGAACCCTCCACGGTCGTGGAGGATCTCGTGCATCTGGTGGTAGATCCGGGCTCGCGCCTCGGTGGATCGTTCGCGCTGCGCCGCGACGAACAGTTGGTCGAACGTCGGATCCGACCAGTGCGTGAAGTTCTTCGGGGCATCGCTGACCAGGCGGGAACCGAAGTGATACGGGATCGCGAGCGGCCCCGACTGACCGATCGTCATGTCCCCCTTGGTCAATGCCTCTGTGTAGTACGTGTCCTTGGACCCGATGGTGACCTTGACGTCGACGCCGATCGCGCGCGCCTGACGGGCCACGAGGTGAGCGGCTTCGATGAAGCCGTTGGCGACCGGCGCGACGAACAGTTCGAAGGCGAGATCCGATGCGCCTGCGGCACGGAGGAGAGCTTTCGCGCGGTCGGGGTCGTGCTGATGGGCGGGCAGGTCGTCGGCGTAGTACTGGTAGCCGCGCCCGAAGATGTCGTCGGACACCTCGCCCGAACCCTGCAAGGCGACGCGTACGAGTTCCTCGCGGTCGACCATCAGCATCATCGCCCGCCGGACATCGGGGACGGCGAACGGTGCCCGATCGGTCTTCATGGCGAAGTAGAGGATTCCGCTGTTCGGCGTCGAGTGGACCGTCACGTCGTCATCGGATTCGAGTGTGCGACCGGCCGAAGGCGACAGGTTGTCGACGAAGTCGGCCTGTTGACTACGCACTGCGGCGAGGCGGGCTTCGGGTCCGGCGCTGAGGATGCGCAAGGTGTCGACCGACGGCGCCCCGTCCCAGTACTGGTCGTTGCGTGTGGCGACGAACTCGCGACCGGGAGTGAACGACTGGAAGCGGAACGGTCCGGTTCCATTGGGGCGGGTGAAGTCCCGCGTCCCGTTCTTGACGATGCGGGTGCCGTACGAGGTGAGCTGGCTGGGCAGGTCGAAGGAGGGCTGCGTGAGTCGGAGCTCGACCGTCCGGGCATCGACCGCCCGCGAGTTCGGCAGATCGATGGCCGACAGCGTCGTCGCGGCGACGAATGGCTGCGCCTCGGTCTGCTTGCCGAGGATTCGCGACAGCGTGAACAGCACGTCGTCGGCGGTCAGCGGAGCGCCGTCGTGCCAGGTGGCCTCACGCAGCGTCATCCGCCAGACGAGGCCGGCGCCGTCGGGGGCCGCGTCGGTCACCAGGCGGGGCACTGCCCGCATCTGTGAGTCGACCTCGAAGAGGCCGTCGTAGAGGTGCTTGACCCGGGCCTCGTCGATGAACATCGTCCCGATGCCGGGGTCGATGGTCTCGCTGGCGCCGGCACCCTCGTACATGGTGGTGAGCCGTCCCGTCGGTGCCGAGGATCCACTCGATCCGCATGCTCCGACCGCGAAGGCCCCGGCGATCCCGAGTGCACCTCCGAGGAATGCTCGCCGACTGACCGTCGGTGTGGTGGGGGTCATCTGGTCGTCTCCCGTCGCGACATGGCACGACCAGCGGGAACGACGAGGACAGGCGCGATCGACGCCTGTGCTCGGGTGGTCATCCCGCGTGACCGTGCCGAGAATGTTTCACGCGGCGGTATCTGGCTACGGTCGTGACGACCTCACAGTTGCGGGGCAGCGCCGGATTTGCACCGGTTTCCCGTTCGCGCACGGTCACTCTAACGGGCAGTGCGGGGAACGCTCCCGCCAGGGGCTTTCTGATACGGGCAGTCAGCTGTCGGTCACCCGCACCGGACCGTCGCCCGGCGCAGCTCGTCGGGACGGGCACGACCGGCACCAGAACTCACCCCCGGCATCGCGACCGACTCCACGGACGGATACCGTCATCAGCCGGTGGAGGGCCGGGGACAGAGGACATAGTGACCAGCATTGACGACGCTCGGGGTGGGGCAAGCGGTGCACTTCTCGTACCCGGCCAGAACTGCTACGGGATCGGCCGGGCCGACCGGTTCGCCTGCATCATCGACGCCGCCGACTACTTCCGGTTCGCGAAGCAGGCAATGCTCGGGGCCCGGAAGCGGATCATGCTCATCGGGTGGGACTTCGACACCCGGATCGAGTTCGAGCCGGAAGAGCAGACGCTCGACGGCCCCAACGACCTCGGCGACTTCCTCAACTGGCTGCCGGACCACCAGCCGGGCCTGGAGATCCATCTGCTCAAGTGGAGTGTCGGCGCGTTCACCGCGATCACCCGCGGGATGACCCCGGTCTTCCTCGCCAACCTCGCCACCAACCGCAACGTCCACCTCGAGATCGACACGCGCCATCCGCTCCGGGGCGCGCATCATCAGAAGATCGTCGTGATCGACGATCGGATCGCGTTCTGCGGCGGCATCGACATGACCGTCGATCGCTGGGACCGATCGGATCATCGCGACGACCATCCCCGACGCGTCGAACCCAATGGCAACTCCTACGGGCCGTGGCACGACGCGACTGCCGCGGTCGACGGCGACGCGGCCCGTCTCGTCGGCGACATCGCGCGTCAGCGATGGCTGGTCGCCACCGGAGAAGACCTCGCCCCGGTGGACGACGTCGACACCGACCCGTGGCCGGATCAGCTCGCGCCGACGATGCGGTCCGTCGACGTCGCGGTGGCCCGAACACTGCCCGAACTCGATCAGCAGGACGAGGTCCGCGAGATCGAACAGCTCTATCTCGATGCGATCCGCTCCGCAAAGCGCTTCCTGTACATCGAGAGTCAGTATCTCGCCGCACGGGTGATCGCCGATGCGATCGCCCAGCGACTGCGCGAATCCGACGGGCCGGAGATCGTGGTCGTCCTCCCCCGACACGCGGACGGCTGGCTGGAACAGAAGGCCATGGATGGAGCCCGCAGGCGGCTACTCCATCAACTGTGGGATGCCGACGAGCACCAGCACTTCCGCGCCTACCATCCGGTGACCGCCACGGGAGGCCCGATCTATGTCCACGCCAAGGTCCTCGTGATGGACGACAGACTGTTGCGAGTGGGGTCGTCGAATCTCAACAACCGCTCCCTGGGTCTCGACAGCGAATGCGATCTCGCCGTCGAGGTCAGCGCGGACGATCCGTCGGCGGCTGAGCACCGACGGAGCATCGTGGGCGTTCGCGACCGGCTTATCGCCGAGCACCTCGCCGTGCCCGTGGCCGAGTTCCGCGACGAACTCGAGCGCCGACAATCCCTGATCGGGGCGATCGATCATCTTCGGGGAGAAGGCAAGACACTCGAGCGGTTCGACGCCGGGACGATCGCCGACGAGGAGAGCCCGCTGGCGGAGAACGACCTGATGGACCCGGAAAGCGCGAAAGGCAATCCCGTTCTCACCCGGGTCATCCGGTTCGTCGCGGGCCGGCCACTGCGACGCCTGTCCTCCACCGGCACCGAGCGTCCCTGATCTAGTTCTTGACGAGTCCACCGTCGACGACGAGGTTCTGCCCGGTAACGGCCCGCGACCACGGGGAGAGGAAGAACAGGACGGCGTCGGCGAACTCGGCGGGCGTGGTCACCGACCGCAGGGGCGTGGCGGCTGCGATCGCGTCGAACACCGCGTCAGGGGTGGCCGCGCTGGCGTCGGTGGTCCGCAGCAGTCCGCCCGAGACCATGTTCACGGTGATGCCGTCGGGCCCGAGGTCGTGCGACAGGGTGCGGGTCAACGCGAGCAACGCCGCCTTCGCCGCGGTGTAATCGTGATATGGGACAACGGGATTCTGCACCAGATTGGTGCCGATGTTGATCATGCGGCCGCCTCCCGCCGCCCGCATGCCGGGTAACGCGGCCTGAATCGTGTTGAGCGCGCCACCCACGATGCCACGCAACTGCGCGTCGAGCTCGGTCCACGTGAGGTTGTCGGCGTGGGAGCGACCGTCGCCGTTGAACGAGTAGTCGGGCAGCGCGTTGTTCACTACCGTCGTCACCGGAGCACCGAAATGCTCTGCGGCAGCGTCGATCATGACGCCGACCGCATCCTTGTCGGTGACGTCGGCACCGAATACCAGTGCGCTGTCGCCGATCTCATCGGCCAATGCGTGCGCGGCGTCGGCGCTGCGGCGGTAGTTGATGACGACGCGGCCGCCGTGCGCGGCGATCGCGCGGACGATGTGGGCACCGAGACCACGAGCTCCTCCGGTGACCAGGGCAACGTGCTCGGATATGGGCACAGCAGACATTCGGACCATCCCTTCGCCGGTACTAACCGGAGCAGGTTCGACGGGTCTGATCTCAGCCGGCCGGTGCCGGCACCCCGTGTCGGTGCCCATCTGATCGCACATCACGGGGTGAACGCAAGCAAACCATCCGTCCCGGGAGGACACGTCCTGGTTCAGGGACCGACGTAGAAGGTTCCGACGCTCGGTGCCGCGGCAATGTATCCCGGCCTGCGGTCGCCCCACAACCCCGACACCACGAGCTGGCCGGGGCCGGTCCTCACGGCCTGCCGATGCGGTGTCCGATCGGTGATGAGGCCGGAGGCCCCGGTCGACGCGTTGAACCACCGGTAGATGTATCCGTAGCCGACCGGCGTCGGATTGATGTGTCCGTGACCGTAGAAGACTCTCGGCTGGTAGGCGGCCGCCCCGCCTTTGCCCAGAACTCCTCCGGGAACCTGCAGCAAGAACGATGCCTTCATGGTCGGCGCCGTTTTCGGGGCAGCGGACGCGGTCGGCGCGGTCCACACCATTGCCGACGCCACGACGGCCAGCGCCGCCAACACATTACGACCGCGACGCGTCATTTCTCTCCACCCTCGTGCCCTGTCTCCATGTCCCCTCACTCATCGGCGCGCACTGGTCTGTCGTTACCTGCCACGTGAGAGGTCGACGGGCCGGCCCCACCCGGCGGGCATCGTCGTCCGTCGTCGAATCCGAGCCGCGGATTCAGGCGTTCCTCTGGTTCCAGATGGACAAGGAACGGGACTGGCGGTTCAACTCGACCGCGCAAAGCCTGCAGGCATTCCGCGCGTCGGTGGCCGCGATGCTGTCGAAGTCATGAATCAACATGTGTCGCAGCGCGAGCAGCCGAGTCACCTAGTCAACCGCCGTGAACCCGAGCAGCGGAATCCGGCGATCGCCCGACCACGCGTCGTACGTCTCATAGCCGGGCAGCCATTCCTTGGCGGTGGTCCACAGGCGGTCACGGTCGGCGCCGGTCAGTTCTTCACCGCGGAACTCGCCGTCGATGCCTTTGCCATACAGCCGGACCGTGGGGTTGGCCTTGACGTTGTGGTACCACGAAGGGTGGCGGCTGCCGCCGTAATTGGAGGCGACCAGGATGACCCGATCCCCGTCGGTGAAATAGAGCAGCGGCGTGACCCGCTCGATCCCCGACTTGGCGCCGGTGTGCGTCAGCAGAAGGAATCGCGGCCACGGACCGATCGAACTCACCCGGCCATGCGTGAGCCGGATCAGCGGCGGATCGACCCGCGGCGACAGGTTGCGCAGCAACCATTGGCCGACCGGCGTGAACGCGAACTTCCCGATACCGCGTTTGGCGACATTGTCGGCGACGAGACTCTGCGGCGGGATCGGCATCCCGCGACTCTAGCAACTCATGGCGCCCAAAACTGCTGATCAGCGAGGTCTGGACGGGCCCAGCAGTGCGGACACAGGGTGTTACGCGTCAATCAAACGGCTCACGGTCCGACGGGTCCTCGAATCAGCCGGCCGGTGATGGGATCCGGTTCAGAGCGGCATCAGCAGGTGCTTGCGTTCCGTCCGCGGACCGTCCTTGTCGGCGAGCATCGCCAGCGCCCTGCGGATCTCCAGTCGGGTCTGCGACGGCTCGATCACGGCGTCGATGTAACCGCGTTCGGCGGCCACCCACGGTGTCGCGACGGTGGTGTTGTAGAAGTCGACCATCTGCGCGCGCACGGCCGCGCGATCCTCCTCGGGCACCGACTCCAGTTGGCGACGTTGTGTCAGACCGACGGCGGCCTCACCACCCATCACGGCGATCCGGGCGGTCGGCCATGCGAGGTTGATGTCGGCGCCGAGTTGCTTGGATCCCATGACGGCGTAGCCACCACCAAAAGCCTTGCGCACGATCACCGTGACGATCGGCACCGTGGCCTCCACCACGGCGTAGAAGAAGCGGCCGCCGCGTTTGATGACGCCGATGCGCTCCTCCTCCACACCCGGCAGCACGCCGGGCGTATCGACGACGAAGATCAACGGCAGACCGAACGCATTGCACAGTCGGATGAAGTGCGCGGCTTTGTCGGACGCACGAGCGTCGATCGCACCGGCGGCGACGATGGGCTGATTCGTGACGACTCCCACGCTGCGCCCATCGACGCGGGCGAACGCCGTGATCATGTTGGCGGCCACACCATCGCCGATCTCGTGCAGATCACCGTCGTCGAACAACCGCAGCAGGACGTCGTACATGTCGTATCCGACGTTGTGTTCGTCGGGCACGATGCTGTCGAGTTCACGATCCGCAGCGGTGATCCCCGGCTCCAGCCCGGGATTGACCAGTGGCGCGGATTCGAAACAGCTCGACGGCATGAAGCTCAAGTACGCACGCGCCCAATCGAATGCCGCCCGCTCGTCCTCGGCGACGTGATGGATGTTGCCGTTCTGGGCCTGGGTGGCGGCGCTCCCCAGTTCGTCGAGGGTCACTTCCTCGCCGGTCGTCTCCCGGATCACCTCGGGACCCGTGACGAACATGTGCGACGACTTCGTGGCGATCAAGACGTCGGTGTTGATGGGCGAATACACCGCTCCTGCAGCGCATTTGCCGAGCATCACCGACACCTGCGGCACCAGTCCCGACAGCATGTGCTGCCGACGACTCACCCAGGCGTACCACGCCAAGGATGTCACCGCGTCCTGGATGCGCGCACCGCCCGAGTCGTTGATGGCGATGAAGGGGCAACCGATTGCCGCCGCCTTCTCCATCGCGGTGGCCACCTTGCGGCCGAACATCTCGCCCACCGATCCGCCGAAGACCGTCTGGTCATGGGCGATCACCACCACCGGTCGGCCGTCGACGGTGCCGTGACCGGTCACCACGCCATCGCCGTACAAGGCGTCGGGAGTTCCGGGTTGCTTGACCAGCGCACCGATCTCCACGAAGCTCCCGGCGTCGACCAGCATCGCGATCCGCTCTCGCGGACTCGGTATGCCCTTGGCCGCTCGTTTCGCCGCGCCGATGTCGCCCGCGGGTTCCCGCGCCTGGTCCAGTCGTCGGCGCAGTTCGGCCAGCTTGCCGGCCGTGGTCGCCTGGTCTGCGGTCACCTGCCACTGCGCATGCGGCCGGCGGTCATCGTGTGCGCTTGCGGTCATGTCGTCACTTCCGGAATGAGATCCGCAGGAATGCCGAAACGCCGCCCCACGTAAGAACTTCCGCGTCGCAAATGTGACGCCGCGGCACTACCCCCACGCCCTACCGATCAGTAACCTTCGGAGGCGTAAGGCAAACCTATGGGATGGCTCACTGTCTGTCCAGAGGCAATTCGGGCGAATAATCGGGCCACCGGGCGCGGTTCCGGCCGCAGCTCAGGCTTCCGGCTTCGAACTGGTGATGCGGCCGGATGCTGGAGGTGCGGCCAGAACCATGGCCATGTCCTCGAAGGCCTTCACCAGCACCGAAGCCGGCTCGACGTCGACGCGGACGAGCGCAACGTGTCCACTGAGGGCTTCATCCTCGAGTTCGACGACCCGGAAATCGGTCGGAGCTCCGCGGCGCTGCACCCATACGCGGGGAACGATGCTGGCCCAGCCACCCCGCGAGACGAAGGCCAGCAACGTGGAGATCGAGTCGGCCTCCAGGCGCGGGGTGATCGTCACGCCGTGCGCCGTCGCCGCCTCATCGATCCGGTCACGACCGCGCATACCCTTGTGTAGCAAACACATCGGGAGTTCGGCGATGTCAGCCCACGTGGCCGCGCCGGTCCGGCCCGGGAGCAGGTCGTTGCCGACGACGAGCACATGCTGCTCGTCGTAGAGCGGTCGCTTCACCAGGCCGGTGGTGTCGACACCCTGGGTGTAGAGGATGCCGATGTCGAGTTCGAACCTGCGTAGGCGTTCCACGATGTCGGCCGATCGCAAGGCCGACTCGATCCGGAGCCGCACCAGCGGATGCGCTGCGCAGAAGGGGTCGACCCGGTCGGCGATCGCGGTGGTCGCCGCGGGGATCACGCCGATGCGGAGCTCACCGGTCAAGCCGGTGTGCAGCGCCGCGACCTCGTGTTCGAGAGATTCGCGTTCGGCCAGAATCCGGCGCGCCCCCAACACCAGACGCTCCCCTTCCGGTGTCAGTCCCTCGAAGCTCGATCCGCGCCGCACCAACGGCACGCCGAGTTCTCGCTCGAGTTTGCGGATCGCCTCGGACAACGCCGGCTGGGACACGTAGCACGCGGCCGCGGCCCGCGCGAAGTGCTGCTCGCGTGCGAGGGCAACGAAGTATTCGAGCTGACGGAACTGCACCCACCCGTTCTAGCACGGGCGATAGGTGAGTCCTATCGACCGACTGGTACTCGGTCTTGGACGCTTCACCCACCATCCACGGATCATGGCAGGGCAGCGTCGGTACGCCGCGGACTGCGCGACGCACACGACGAACGGAGATCGACCGTGGAGACACGAGGGGGACGGTCGGGTCTGCGACCCGACGCAAATGATCACCGGCACGCGCTCCGCGTCGCGGTCGGGCTCGCGATCCCCGGCATCGCGCTGCTCATCGCCGGACGACCCGAGCTCATGGTGTACGCGGCGTTCGGCTCGTTCGCCGGCATGTACGGCCGCACCGACAGCGGTGCCGCCCGCCTGCGCCATCAGCTGGAAGCCGGGTGCCTGCTCACCGTCGGCGTCACGATCGGGGTGACGCTCGCGGCTGCGATGGTTCCCGGCTGGGTGCTCATCGTCGTCGGCGCCACCTTCGCGGCTGCAGGCTCGATGCTGGCCGATCTGCTCCGACTACGGCCGGTCGGACCGTTCTACTTCCTGTTCGCGATGGGAGCCACCGCCACAGTCTCGCCGAACCCCGTGCCGCCGCTGGTGGCAATCGGGATCTGCGCCGGGTCCGCAGCCCTGGCTGTCGTCGTCGGGCATATCGGGGTCCCACTGGGCGGCCGATGCTCGTCGCCCATCCGTCGCCTTCCGCGCGGGGCGACCGTGCATGCCGTTCGCTACGCGATCGCGGTCGGGAGCGCCGGCACCTTGGGCATGTCGTTGGGCTTCGATCACGCGAACTGGGCGATGGCCGCCGCAGCAGTGCCGCTCGGTGCGGTGGATCTCGGTCGGCGCGACGGCGAGATGCGGCTGGTGGCGCTCCGCGCACTGCACCGGATCGTCGGCACGATTGTCGGATTGGGCGTCACCGCAGCTGTTCTCGCGGTGGGCCTCGGCCCCGCCGCTCTCGCCTCGCTGATGATGGTGCTGCTGTTCCCGACCGAACTCTTCATGACCCGCCACTACGCGATCGCGATCGGATTCTTCACCCCGCTGGTGATGCTGATGACCGAGCTCGCCGGGCCGTCCGATCCGGTCGCTCTGCTCTCCGCGCGAGGGGTCGACAGTCTGATCGGTGTGGTGATGGGGGTCGTTGTGGTGGTTGTGGTGCCGGGGCGACGTTCTGGCCGCACCTCCACATTCCGGCTTGGAGCCGGAACTGCCGCCAGAATCTGAAGGTGCGGCCAGAGTCGACGTCAACCAGCCCGTGACGAGTGGACCCGGCCCGCCCGTCCTTCGCTTGACGGACAGTGTCCATCGCGATCTCCACAGATTTTTATCGATATCAAAGCCCGCATGTGAGAAACTTGACCTCGAGAGCCCCAGCACTCGGAAGGCAGGTTGTTGACGCGGGCCCGACGACCCGAACTAGTTAGCGTCGGCAACGAATCTTTCGATGCACCACAACAAGTGGTCTGATCTCAGATCGGACATCTCCAGAGGAGAGCAGCCATGACCATCAGCATCCGTAAGGTCGCCGTCGGCGTCGCTCTCGGCGCAGCGGCAACGATGTCCCTGGCGCCGATCGCATCGGCAGCACCCTCAGAAGTGCCGCTGACCGCGTCGCACGATGCGGCCACCATCGTGGTTCCCGATCTGCCGGTACCCCTCCTCCCGGTTCCGCTGCTCCCGGTTCCCCTGGTACCGATCTTCCCGCTGCCTGACGTCCCGAAGGCAGTGTGCATCACGTTCGTGTGCGTTCCCGTCGACTGATCGCGCTACTGTCCGCATACGAAAGCAGCTGCATGACAGTATTTTTCGCATGCACACTTGCGCCGGTCCGATTTCAGTGCCACTCTTGAGTGCTATGACTACCGGAAAGGCGGACACCGCCACCATCGCGTGAGCGCCGTGCCGTTCCATTCATGGACTCACGATCGAGTCACTCCCAGCAATCCATCTCAGCAAGCTCCCGTCGGTATCTCGGCGATCCGCGACGCCTGGCTCGAGCACGGTTTCTCCACTCGTCGCAGCGATAGATCCGCAGCGGAATCGGCTGTCACACAACTGTATCGACGTTCGGGTCGCGCCGAACCCGAGTTCGTCTGGGTGCCGTCCCCGCGGGCGGCATCGACACTGATCGCGGCCGAGAACCTCGCGTCGAACACCTCCCTGACCGACGACGGTGTGGGTCATCACATCGCCGGGATGATCTCCTCGTCGCGCACGCGACTGACCACCCGCGTCCCCAACGACAGGTGGCACAGACCAAGAATCCGCCTCGCGATCGAGGCAGCTCGCCTCATGTCGCCGGAAGATGCGCTCGACGCCGGCGTCGACCTCGGCGTCATTCTCCGCTCCACCGTGCAAGATCCGTTGCGTACCAGCCTGTTCGACGGCGTGGGGCCGGCGATCAGGACACTGACGACGTCGTTCAGCGGACTCGTCACCTGGTACGGCCAGCAGGAAGCGCACCGTGTCGCGGTCTGCGATGTGCTGCTGCGGCACAGCCGGATCCGATCGTCGCCCGACGACCTCGAGTTGCACGAGATCCAGTCCACGCTGGTGACCTCCACGGGCTGGTGGTGGGCGTTCGACGATGTGTGCGTGATGTCGGAACGGCCGTCCGCGCTGCACACCGAACCGACGCCGGGCGGTGTGCACAACGAACGCTGGCTGCACCATGCGGATCGGTCCGCTGTCGAGTTCATCGACGGCGCCGCGGTTCATGTTCTGCACGGCACCATCGTCCCCGATTGGGTGGTGCACGACCCGACACCCGAACGCATTGCGCGGGAACGAAACATCGAGATCCGACGATCCGCGATCGAGCGGATCGGCTGGGACACCTACGTCGACATGGCCGGCCTGACCCTGATCGACCAGTCGGCCGATCCCGGCAACGACGGCTGCACCCTGCAGCTTTACACCACACCCGCAGCGTGGCGGACCAACGGGAAGATCCTGCTCGCGGTCAACGGATCTCGGGAACGCGACGGCCATCGTCGTCGCTACGGGTTGCAGGTGCCCGGTTTTGTCCCGACCGCTCTCGATGCCGCGGGCTGGACCTACGGCATCCGTGGCGCCGACTATGCCCGACTGGCCCGACGCACCTGACCGCGTTCCTCCCGACTGTCCGATTCTGTTCTGCAACAACAACAACAACAACCAAGGTGATCACATGAACTCGACCATGACCCTCTCCGACCTCACCGAGCTCTCCGGACTCGATGTCTTCGACTATCTCGACCGGTCCCTCGCCATCCCGGTGATCGACGGCATGCAGGCCCAGGGTGACCTCATCGTGGTGCCGCACGCGGTGCTCGCCGAGACCGTCAACACGGTGCCGTGGAGCCGCGCAGTCGGGGTTCCGCTGTCCGGGGTGGAACTCCTCCGCAGTGCCGCCGGTGGCAATCCGCACAGCTTGGTCGCCGAGGATGGGCGATGCACCTGGACGTCCCCGGTCGCCGACGAAAGCGGCTTGGCCCTAGGCATTCTCGACACCAAGGTGACCGCCTACCTCATCCATCCCGAGCACGGCGCAACCGGCATCGCGCCGGGTCGGTACGTGATCCGCAGGCAACGTGAGCGCAGCACCGCCGGGTTGTATGCCGTGCAGATGGTCGCCGACTGACCGTCATCTGTCGGCACCATTTCGGTCTCGCCGCTACTCGCAGCCGACGCCGTCACCGTCACGATCCAGGCCCGGTCGGTACCCGGGCTCACCCACACGGATCGGGTCGGCGCCGGCGGCGCGGACCGCCGAGCAGTTGGCGTAGTAGGTGCTGCCGCCGTCATCCCCCGCCGGCGGCGGCGCGACATACATCGGCCGCTGCGTCGACGGCGGCGGGGTGTAGGCGGGCGCCGGTGTGGCGGTGCGCGTCGCGGTTTCCGAGAGGTCGGACGTCGGGGGCGTCGACGCCACCGGGGTTCCGCCGCAGCCCGCGAGAATCCGCACCATCGCGTCCTTCTCCGCCTGCGTCACCCAGAGGCGATAGATCGACTTCACGTCGATCTGACGGGTCACGTAGACGCAGCGATACGACTTGTTCGACGGGAGCCAGGTGGCGGCGTCGCCGGCACCCTTCTGCTGGTTCGCGGCACCGTCGGTGGCCTGCAGGTTGCGCGGGTCGTTGGCGAAGTTGCGACGCTCCATCGGACTCAGCTGCTGGGCGCCCTTCTGCCACGCGTCCGAGAGTGCGACGACATGGTCGATCTGCACCGCCGACGACGTCGTCTTGCCGCGCATGAACTGGATACGGGTGGCCGTGTACGGATCGTCGAGGGTTCCGCTCAGCACCGCGCACCCGTTGGAGCCGGGCTTCAGGACGATCGGCGCGAGGTCCCGGCGCAGGATGTCGTTGCGGGTGTCGCAGCCGTTGTGCCCGCCGGCGACGGTCACGTCGTCGGTCCAGGACTGCCCGAACTGGTCGCGTGAGTATCCGGTCTTCGGGGCGCGACCCTTGACGGCCAGGGTCTCCAGTTTCGCCAGCGAACGGTCGGCGGCCGGCGCGGACAACGTCGTGGGACCTGCGACGACCACGGGATTCAGCGTCGGCCCGGGTGCCGACGTCGAGGTGGACGTGCCGGTGGTGGGCGCCGACGTCGTCGACGTCGCGGCTGCCTGGGTGACGTCGGAGTCAGCCGCACCGGTGCCCGAGAAGGAGGCGACCGTGATGAGACCGGTCGCCACGACCACTGCGGCTCCGAGAGCCGTCCAACTGCTGCGCGAGATCCCCGACTTCGGTTGCGCGTTCACATCGTCACCTTTTGCTACCTCGACACTGCCCACCTACTCATCGGTCGACGCTACCCGCTCGTTACCCGCGGACCACCATTCTGGCCGCAGCTTCGTGTTCCGGCTTGGGGGTGGAAGTGCGGCCAGACGCTGCAGCTGCGGCCAGAACGGTGTGGCCCCCGGCAGCGCGCCGAATCCGCAAGGACAGCAGTTGTGGAGCAAGACAGTTCTCGCGGCGTTCGGTTTGCCGACGGGGCAGTAGCGGTCTCGACTCACCCGCCGAGCTGATCGGCGGTCTGTCCGGCGACCGCCACGCGGAGCCTGCCCACCGGCGGTGGTCGCAACGCGGTGGCGATGTCGGCCAGCGCAACCGGTTCGGTGACCAGGTCCGCCCAGGGGTACCGGTGACGTGTGGCGTCGAGAAAGTCGACCGCCTGCTGCAGATGTCGCGGTTCGTAGTTGTGGATGCCGCGGATCGTCAACCATCGGCGGACGACCTGCTCGGGATCGATGGCCAGGGTCGGGCCGGGCGCCACCGATCCCGCCAGGACGAGGACACCGCCGACGTCGAGGCGGTGATACCCGGCGCGGACGGCCTGGGCCGACCCGGTGAAGTCGATCGCGGCGTCCACCGGCTCTCCGTCATCCGCGGAAGCACCGAAACTCTCTGCTGATGAGCGTCTTTCACTGTCTCGCTCGGCGATCAGGACGTGCGCGCCGCGCTCGGTGGCGGCGGCGACTGCGGTCACGCCCAGCATCCCGGCACCAACGACCAGCACCCGGCGGTCACGGAGCTCGCCGGCCTGTTCGAGGGCGGCCATGACGGTGGCCGTCGAGCACGCTGCCGGCGCGGCGACGGCGTCCGGCATCCGATCGGGCACCGTCACGATCGTCGTTCCGCTGGGCAGCAGGATGTGCTCGGCATATCCGCCGGACAGCGGCCAGTCCCCGTCGAACGGTTCGTGCCCGACCTTGCGTACCCGCTCACATTTCGCCGTAAAGCCTTGTCGGCAGCGGGCACACTGCCCACAGACGACGGTGACCGACCAGATCACCCTCTCCCCCACGGCCACCGACGCCTCGGGGCCGGTCGCGACCACATCGCCGACCGACTCGTGACCAAGGATCGACGGACACGGCGACTGCCGACGTCCCGTCACCGTGTGCAGGTCGCTGCCGCACACGGTGGCCAGGCGAATCCGCACCACCACTTCATCTCTGACCGGTCGCGGCATCACCATGTCGACAAGATCGACACGGTCGCCGCGCCAGACGGCGGCACGGGTCAGACGAGGCGCGAACGAATCCACCCGGACAACCTTTCGATGGAGTAGACGATGACGAAGATGACGATGACGATCGCGCCGGCAACGTCGAAGTTCAGGGTTCTGATCGACTCGAACAACAGGAATCCGACGCCCCCGGCCCCGACGATGCCCAGCACGGTGGAGGTACGGATGTTGACGTCCAACAGATAGAGCCCGGACCCGATGAGTGACGGCATCGCCTGCGGGATCACGGTGGCGAACAGCGTCTTCCACCAACCACATCCGACGGCGCGGGCGGCTTCCATCGGTCCCGGGTCGATCTCCTCGACGCCGTCGGCGACCAGTTTCGCCATGAAGCCGATCGATCCGATGGCCAGCGCACAGGTTCCGGCGACCGGCCCCAGCCCGAGTGCGGCGACGAAGACCACCGCCAGAATCAGTTCCGGAACCGCCCGCACCAGGAGAATCCAGGCGCGAGCGAGCCAGTAGACCGACGGGTGTGGGGTGACGTTGCGTGCGGCGAGAATGCCGACCGGTATCGACAGCACCGCACCTATCGCCGTGGACACGATGCCGATCGCGACGGTCTGGGCCGCTGCGGTGACCAACGTGTCGCCGAGTGCACCGAAGTCGGGCGGGATCATCCGGCCGAACACCTCGATCGACGGTCCGATCCACGTGACCAGCGACCACGGGGTGATCCCGAGCACCATCAGGGCGAGGATGGTGGTGACGACGACCGCGGTAGAGAACACCGTGCGCGCGATCCGGTCGCGACGCGGGTCGGCGGTCGACGGTGCGAGCAGCACGCGACGGATCGCGATGGCCACCAACTCCATTGCCGCGATGATGACCAGGATGACCAGCACGATGCCCAGCGCCCGCGGATAGATCAATCCGCGCAACGCGTCCTGCAGCGCGAAGCCGATGCCACCGGCGCCGACGAATCCGAGCACCACCGACATCCGCAAGTTGATGTCGATCCGGTAGATGAACGCGGCGATCCATGCCGGGACACATTGCGGCAGGACAGCATTGATCATCTCCCGGAGGTATCCCGCGCCGGTGCTGCGGACCGCTTCCCGCGGACCCGGGTCGGTCTGCTCGATGGCGTCGGCGAACAGCTTGCCGAGCATACCGATGGAATGCAGCGCCAAGGCCAGCACACCGGGCAGGACACCGATACCCAACGCGCGGACGAACAAGACCGCGAACAGCAGGTCCGGCATCGCCCGGCAGAAGGTGATGACGCCGCGGGCGACGGTGTGGACGACGGGATGCGGAGTCGTGTTGCGGGCAGCCAAGAACGCCAGCGGAACCGACGCGACCGCCGCGAGGACCGTCCCCAGGACAGCCATCAGCAACGTCTCCCAGGCGAGCACGCCGATACGGCCGGGGTCGTCCACGCGTGGCGGCAACATTCGTTCGACCAGAGCGACGATGTTCTCGAATCCGCTGATCAACGTTCCCGGGGCGAAATCGATCCACCAGGCCGCGACCAGGGTCGCGACAAGTCCGCCGATCGCCAACGCGGGCATCAACACCCGCGCCGAGCGTCCTCCCGCCGGGGTGGTGGTCGGCGGGCCGGGATCGGTCGGCCGCGTGGTCAGCGTGGTGTTCACAATGGTCCCCGTGCCGGTGTGGATGCAGGCAGGGAGAGTGGATCCACGCGCTGGTAGATGCCCATCACCTCGTCGCGAGACAAGCCGACGGCGGGCCGGTCGAGCACCTTCCGGCCCCCGCGCAGCCCCACGATGCGGTGCGCCCACCCCATGGCCAGGTCGATCTGGTGCAGTGTGCACACCACGGTCAGCTTCTCTTCGACGCACACCTGGAACAGCAGATCCATGACGACGCCGGCGTTCTCCGGATCGAGCGAGGCGACCGGTTCATCGGCCAGCAGCAGCTTCGGGCGTTGCATCAGCGTCCGGGCGATGCCCACCCGTTGCTGCTGACCCCCGGAGAGGGTGTCTGCCCGCCGCGCCGCGAAGTCCGCCAGCCCCACGCGATCCAGATGGGCCAGTGCTTCGGCCCGCATCGACCGGGGATACGTCAGCGCGCCGTACCGGGGCACGCTCAGTCGTCCGAGACCGCCGATCAGGACGTTCTCGAGGCAACTGAGCCGACCCACGAGATTGAAGTGCTGGAAGATGAATCCGACGTCGCGCCGCAGCGCCCGGATATCGCGGCCGCCGGCGAGATCGACTCGGGTGCCGCGCACTTCGATGCTGCCCGAGGTCGGCGGATGCAGCCCGTTGAGGCATCGAAGGAACGTCGATTTGCCGGAACCGGACAGGCCGAGCAGGACGAGGAGTTCGCTGCGGTGGACGTCGAGGGAGACGGAGTCCAGCGCGGTGACACCGCCGAACTTCTTGGTCACCTCCCGGGCATGGACGACCCGGTCGTCACCCGCGACCGTCGGAGCGTGCAGTGGCGATGACATGCCTCAGCCCTGGCACTTCTCGGACTTGGTCACGTCACACACGTGGCGCACCCCGTCGTAGTCCTTGTCGGAGGCCGCTACCACACCCCATGCACGCTCGTCGGTGATGCGGCAGTCGCCGTCGCAGTAGCCGGCGGCCTTCATCGAGTCCGCATTGACCTGCTCGCTGAAGACCTTCTCGAGCTTGGCGATCGCGTCGGGCCCGAGTGAGTCGTTGGCGGCGAACACCGAACCGGCGATGGTCTCCGACTTCCACACCGTCTTCAGCTGTCCCGGCTTCAGCTCACCTTTCTCGATCATCGTCTTGTCGACCATGGTGTCGAACGCGAAGCCGGCGTCGCAGTCGCCGGAGGCGATCGCCAGCGCCGAGGCATCGTGTCCACCGGCGTAGATCGGGGTGACCCCGGCCGACACGTCCGCCTCACTGCCGGACTCGATGACACCGCTCTCGATCAAACCAGCAGTGGGGTACAGGAATCCGGACGTGGAACTCGGGTCGACGAAGCACACCTTCTTGCCTGCGAAGTCGGCGAGGTTGTTGACCGACGCGTTGTCGGCACGAGTCAGCCCGTAGGACTTGTAGCCGGGCTGCTCACCCTTGTCCTTGATGACCGCGCCCAACGGAGTCATCTTCGCCCCGTTGAGCCCGGCGACGACGTAGGCGAACGGACCGAAGAACGCCAGGTCGACGTTGTCGGCGATGATGCCCTCGACCACGCCGGCATAGTCGGAGGCCTGGACGAACTCGACCTTCGATCCGGTCTCCTTCTCCAGCACCTTGATCACCGGGTCGTAGCTGGCCTTGAGATCCGTGGAGTTCTCGGCCGGGATGGCGGCCAAGGTGATGGTCTCCGGAAACCCCTGTGCGGTGGTCGAACCGGAGTCCGACCCGGAGCAGCCGGCGGCGACGAGAGCCAGGGACGACGCGGCAGCGACGGTGGCGAGAGTGCGACGAGCGCGAACCTTCATGACTGGGATGCCTTTCTGGGCGAGATCGATGATGGGAGATCAGAACTGGAGGAGCAGGGCCGCGACGTCGGCCACCGAGTCGAGAACATGCGTCGCACCTGCGGCCTGCAGAGCGTCGACGTCGTGGGCGCCGGTGAGAACTCCGGCGACGACACCCGCGCCGGCACGCCGGCCGGTCAGGATGTCACTGCTGGTGTCGCCGACGACTGCGACATGCGCGACGTCGTCGACCTGAGCGCGCAACGCCGCGGCCAGCACCAGATCCGGGTACGGGCGGCCCCGCACCCCGTCGCCGGGCGCCAGCACGTGATCGGCCAGGTCCTGCCACCCGAGGGCCCGTACGATCCGGTCCTGGGTCGGAGCGCTGAATCCGGTGATGAACGCGGTGGTGATCCCCGCCGCGCGCAACCGACCGATCGCTTCCGCAGCGCCCGGCACCGCCGTCACGCCGCCGTCGATGGCCTTGTTGTAGGTGTCCTCGAAGGCCGCGTTGGCCGTCTGCGCACGGTCTTCCGAGCCGAGGAGCGCGCGGAAGACCTCGATCTTCGATTGCCCCATCGTGTCGAGAACGAACTGGCGGCCGTGTAGGCGTTCCGGCCCGTCCACCGGCATTCCCGCAGCGGTGGCAGCCGCCTCGAAGGCATGCACGACCAGACCGTCGTCGGTCACCGTGGTACCGGCCATGTCGAACACCGCCAGCGAGATCTGTTCGACGGCAGAAACATTGAATGATCCGAGGCGCCGCACGTCCGCCTCGGTCGCAGTAGTGGATTCCATGGTCCACAGAGTGTCCTTTGGTATAGACCAATCGGTGCGGATTACGCGAACGTCACATGAACGCGCGATGACAATTTGGTCTAGACCACGGTCGGGTATCATTTCGCCATGGCCACCACCGACGAGCCGAGAATGCTCAAGCATCAAGTCGTGCGGTCACAGTTGGACAAGATGCTCGACGAACTGAGCGAAGGCGATCCGTTCCCTGCCGAACGCGAACTCGCCGACACATTCGCGGTCGCGCGCGAGACAGTGCGCCAAGCCCTGCGCGAATTGTTGCTGGCGGGCCGCATCGAGAGACGGGGCCGGGCCACCGTGGTCGCCGGACCGAAGATCGTTCACCAGTTGTCGATCGGCTCGTACACCGAGGCCGCCCGGGAGAGCGGCCGGGACGCCAGCCGAATCCTCATCGCCTGGAGCCACTTCCACGCCGATGACACGCTGGCCGACCATCTCGAGATCGAGACCGGGGATCCGATCATCCAACTCGAGCGCGTCCTCACCGTCGACGGGGTGCGAGTGGGCCTCGAGCGCACCCGCCTGCCCGAGCGGCGCTACCCAGGGCTGGTCGAGAACTTCGACACCCCGTCGTCGCTCTACGCGGCCATCCGCGACTACGGAATCGACTTCGCCCGCACCGTCGACACCATCGACACGACGTTGCCCGACGCACGCGAGGCCTCGCTCCTGCACGTCGACGCCCGAACCTCGATGTTTCTGCTCAACCGGGTCTCATACGACCAGAACGACATTCCCATCGAACATCGGCGTTCGCTGTACCGCGGAGACCGGATGACCTTCACCACCACGATGCACGCGTAGTCGATCACCGGCGGGGCCGACCGGGCGGTTGTCTTCTGATTCGATTCTTGTCAATATAGACAGATGTCGAATCAGAACCTCCTGGTCTCCGGGGTGGGCCGCGGACTCAGCGCCGACGACGCGTCGGCGACGTCGGCGGTGTTGAAGGCCCTGGGCGATCCCGTCCGACTGCGCCTGTTGAGCGAGGTGGCGGCACATCCGGGCGGCGAGGCATGCGTCTGCGACATCTCGGGGTCGTTCGATCTCTCCCAGCCGACCATCTCGCATCACCTGAAGGTGCTCCGCGAGGCGGGCCTGGTGACGAGCGAACGTCGGGCGACGTGGGTCTACTACCGGGTCGACACCGAGGCGTTGACCGCGGCCATCGCCGTGCTCGGTGACCTGGCAACCGTCACGGGTGAGGCCCGGTCGTGCGAGGTGCCGGGGTGAGCAGTTCGACGGACACCGCTGTCGTCGCACGCCTGTCGACGCTGGATCGCTTCCTGCCGGTCTGGATAGGTGCCGCGATGGTCGCCGGTCTGTTGCTGGGTCGCGGAGTTCGGGGACTCGGCGACGCTCTCGCCTCGATCGAACTCGACGGCATCTCGTTGCCCATCGCGATCGGGTTGTTGATCATGATGTACCCGGTCCTGGCGAAGGTACGGTACGACCGCCTCGATGCCGTGACCGGTGATCGGCGCCTGTTGATCGGGTCGCTGGTGCTGAATTGGGTTGTGGGACCGGCATTGATGTTCGCGCTGGCGTGGCTGCTGCTCCCGGATCTGCCGGAGTACCGTACCGGCCTGATCATCGTCGGCCTGGCCCGATGTATCGCGATGGTGATCATCTGGAACGACCTGGCCTGCGGCGACCGCGAGGCCGCAGCGGTACTGGTGGCCCTGAACTCGGTGTTCCAGGTCGTCATGTTCGCCGTGCTCGGATGGTTCTACCTCTCCGTGCTACCCGGTTGGCTCGGACTCGAGCAGACGACGATCGACGCCTCACCGTGGCAGATCGCCAAATCGGTGCTGATCTTCCTCGGGATTCCGCTACTCGCGGGCTACCTGACCCGACGTCTCGGTGAACGCGCGAAGGGGCGCGAGTGGTATGAGGCGACGTTCCTGCCCCGACTCGGCCCGTGGGCGCTTTACGGGCTGCTATTCACCATCGTCATCCTGTTCGCTCTGCAAGGAGATCAGATCACCTCGCAGCCATGGGATGTCGTGCGCATCGCGATCCCCCTCCTCATCTACTTCGCGGTGATGTGGGGCGGCGGGTTCGCATCGGGCGCGGCGCTCGGGTTGGGCTACGCACGCACCACCACCCTCGCATTCACCGCGGCCGGCAACAACTTCGAGCTCGCGATCGCGGTCGCCATCGCCACCTATGGCGCAACGTCAGGTCAAGCGCTTGCCGGGGTCATCGGACCGCTCATCGAGGTACCCGTGCTCGTCGGACTGGTGTATGTCTCACTGGCCTTGCGCAAGAGGTTCGCGCGACCGGTGCGGTCCGAGAGCGTGACGGGGCAGGTCTGACATGCCGTCACCGCGACCCTCGGTACTCTTCGTCTGCGTGAGCAACCGCGGCAAGTCGGTCATGGCGGAGGGACTCGCGCAGCAGATGGCACCTGGCGCCTTCACCGCGTCGTCGGCGGGAACCGCGGCGAAGATCGGTGCCGCACCGAATGATCTGTCGACCGCCGTGCTGGCCGAGGTGGGCGTCGACATCTCAACACACGAGCCGCGTCAGCTCACCGACGCACTGATGCGCGCAGCCGATCTGACCGTTGTCATCGGTACCGCAGCACGGGTGACCGCACCCGAGGGCGCGACCGTCGAGGTATGGGAGACAGACGAACCGTCGCTGCGCGGGATCGAGGGCATGGACCGGATGCGCCTGGTCCGCGACGAGATCGCCGGTCGCATCGCCGACCTCGCCCGCCGACTCGGGTCCGTCAGCAGCAGGCCGCGTCCTGTGCAGCGTCCGTGACGGAGCCCCCACAGCACACCGCGCCGCGTTTCGGATCATCATTGTCCGCCAACAGGTTCGGACTCGTCCCGAATGTATCCGAGTCCGCGAGCACCGTGTAGACCTCCCACTTCTCGTCCGCCGGTCCGGTCACCCAGACCTTGTCCTGGGTCGCGAAACAACACGTGGAGTTGATCTCCTCCTGGGTGAAGAGTCCCTCGCCACGTAAACGTGCGATCTCGGCGTGGACCTTCTCGCTGGACTCCACCTCGACGCCGAGATGATTGATCGTGCCGCCCTTTCCCGGGTTCTCGAGCAGGACCAGCTTCAGCGGCGGCTCCGCGATGGCGAAGTTGGCGTACCCCTCCTTGAGCTTGGCCGGCCGAACGGCGAACAGCTTCGAATAGAATTCGACCGCCTGATCCAGGTCGCCGACGTTGAGCGCGAGTTGCATCCGGGACATCACAAACCTCCACGTGTGAGACATATATCGAATTACTTCCGACGAGCCCAGGATGCCGACCTTTTCGACATATGTCAACGCCTTGGGTACGTTGGATGCATGCCGAAGACATTGCCCGTGATCGACATCAGCGCACCGATCTGTTGCACGCCGGTCTCGGCGGCGCCGCTCGACGGCGACGCGGCACTCGAAATCGCACTGCGGCTCAAGGCACTTGCCGACCCGGCGCGGATCACGCTGATGTCACTGCTGCTCACCGACGAGCAGGGCGAGGTGTGCACATGCGACCTCGCCACCGCCGTGGGGCTGACCGAGGCCACCACCAGCCATCACCTGTCCCAACTGAAGAAGGCGGGCATGGTCACACCGGAGCGTCGCGGCATGAACGTCTACTACCGCGCGCAACCCGAAGCGCTACAGGCATTGTGCGCGGTCCTCGGTGCCGGCTCGACGTGTCGATGAAGCATTGAAACGAGACTCGTCACACGGCGCGCTGCGGGAAGGTGGCCTCGATCGCACCCCAGATGATCTGCGCCAGCGGGGTTGCGATGATCGCGGGGATACCCTGCGATTGAAGGAAGATCGACAACAGTGGGACGGTGACCGTCTCCCAGTCGAAATTGTCGAAGAAGTCATCGACGGCCTGCTCGATCAGATCGGACGATCCGCTTGCCGAGCCGCTCGACGACCCGGCGGACCCCGACGACGAGCCGCTCGAGGACTCATCGGCGACCGGCGAATAACGGGTTGCCGCAAGCACAGCAGACGAGAGATTGCTCTTGTCCAGCGCGGTCGGCGTCGTGGAGGTGTGCTCGCCCAGAATCCACGCCGCGGCGGCGGCACCCTGTGCATCGCCGGCGGCCGCGGCATTCTGCTGGACCAGACGCCAGTCGACCCCGGCGCCGGGTGTCACCTCGGCGGGCGACGTCGCCGCCGGGCCGGCCGCAGACGGCTCCGCAAAGGCCGGAGCGGTGGCGAAACCGGCGATACCGATCGCTCCTGCGAGCGCGATCCCGGCCATACGTGTGGTCAGTGAATTCTTCATCTCAATCTCCCCGAAGATCGTGTGAATGTGAATGCTGATCGTGAATGGTCTTCATCCTGCGGTTCGGAAGCTACCAGTTGCGGATGGGTCGTGCAGAGGACGAATTCACGTTGCGCTGTGGGCAATCCCACGTTGACGCCGCATTTCCTGTGAACCCACTCAGGTGACCACTGGATACTGGACGAATGCGATCGATCGACCCGTTCCATGCGCTGGTGCTCATGGCGCTGCTCTTCACGTGCGGCGCCTGGTGCCTGGCGCGCCCGGGACGGCTGTCGGCGGCGGTGCTCATCGTGGTGGCGGGCGCCTGGATCGTCTTCAACGGACCGCTCGAAGGTGCGACGTTGGTCGTCATCAGCGACCGGCACGGGGTTACCGAATCGGACCTGCTGTCGGTGGCCGGATTCGCGATCGCCGGGTGGGCGCTGTGGCGGACCGAGACGTCGGCGGGCCGGCGCTGGGCGCAGCGTCGTCGAGGTCGCCGCAGATCCTGACCACCGGGCACACCATCCGCACCAGCACTTCGGTGGCGTGGAAAGATCGGCAGGATGGCAACCCCGAAGCAGTGGTTACAGGGCGCACGCCCGCGCACGCTGCCCAACGCGATCGCGCCGGTGATCGTCGGCGTCGGCGCAGTGCGTGACCTCGGCGACGTCGTCTGGTGGAAGGCAGCCCTCGCGCTGATCGTCGCGGTCGCGCTGATCATCGGCGTCAACTTCGCCAACGACTACTCCGACGGCGTGCGCGGCACCGACGACGACCGCGTCGGCCCGATGCGACTGGTCGGCTCGCGAGCGGCCTCCCCCGCCGCCGTGAAGAACGCGGCATTCCTCTGCTTCGGCATCGGCGCGGTGTGCGGCCTGATCCTCGCGATCACCACCGCCTGGTGGCTGGTACTCGTGGGTGCGATCTGCATCGCGGGCGCCTGGTTCTACACCGGCGGCAAGAAGCCCTACGGGTACATCGGCCTCGGGGAGATCGCCGTGTTCACGTTCTTCGGGCTCGTCGCCGTGCTCGGCACCCAGTACGTGGTCAGCGGCGCCGTCGACTGGATCGGCCTGCTGTGCGCGATCGCCATCGGCTCCATCTCGTCGGCCGTCCTGGTGGTCAACAATCTGCGCGACATCCCGAGCGACACCGAGTCCGGCAAGATCACCCTCGCGGTCCGGCTGGGCGACAAGCGGACCCGACTGATGTTCGGCGCGCTCCTCGCGGTGCCGCTGGTGGTGAGCATCGCGCTGATCGCGGCGACGCCGTGGGCGTTGATCGGCCTCCTCGCGGCACCCCTGATCTGGATCGCCTATCGGCCGGTGCGGACCGGCGCCGTCGGCCCCGGCCTCATCCCCTCGCTCGGTGCGACCGGCCAGGCGATGCTGCTCTGGGCGGTCCTGACCACGGTGGGTTTGGTCGTCTGACCGACCGGCCGGATGTGATGTGACCTACTCCGGGCTGCCCGGCATGCCCGCGCGGGGCAGAATTCGCCACATGCCCGCCGCCACACCGCCTGCTCGCTGATGCCCAAGAAGGCGATGCGACGTCGTCGGCTGTGGTCGACCGTGCTCGGGGTGATGGTCTGCGTACTCGTCATGGTGGTGGTCGCGGCAGGACTCGGCTATCAGCTGTTCCAGCGGGAGCACCAGGACGACCTGCGCAAGGCCGACGCCATCGTCGTGCTCGGCGGCGAACACGACGGCCGCGAGGACTACGGGTTACGCCTCGCCCGGGAGGGCTACGCCGACACCGTACTGATCTCCGATCCCTACCGGCCCTACGCTCCGCCGTACACGAGTTCGGACAAACGGATCATGGATCGCGTCTGCAACGCCGGCACACCGGCCGTCGAGGTCATCTGCTTCGCCCCGAACCCCTCGACCACCCAGGGCGAGGCCATGTTCACCCAACGGATGGCCGAGGAACGCGGCTGGAAGTCGGTGATCGTGATCAGCTGGCGCTATCACCTGGTCCGCGCCCGCTACATCTTCGGACAGTGTTTCGACGGACAGGTCATCATGCGCAGCGTCCCGCGCGACTATTCGCGACCGATCTCGCAGTGGGCGTACCAGTATGCGTATCAGTTCGGTGGGCTCGCGAAGGCGGTCGTGATCGGGTGCGACACGTAGGGGCCGCCGACACGGTCCCGGCGATCGGTCAGACGTCCCCACGCAATGCCCGCAGCACCAGCCGCGCCACGCCGGTCTTTCCGAGTTCGGTGGGGTGATATGGCGACGGCGGCTCGAATCCGAGCAGCCACGGCTGCGACGAGCACGCCGTGTGCGCCGCGCCGGCCTTCGACGCCTTGACCAGGGTGACGCCGGTGGCCCCGGCTGCACGTGCGGTGGCGGCGACCAGCCCGTTGTAGACGCGGACGGTCTCGGCGGCTTCGGCGGCGGTCAGCGGGATCTGTGCGCAGGTCCGCGCGTGCTGATCGAGCAACGGCGGATAGTCGACCAGGACGACGTCGGCATGCGGTGCGCGGGAACGGACTTCGGAGACGATCGTGATGATCGCCTGCTCCACTGCGGCATAGTCGGCGGCCGTCGGCTCGGTGCGGATGCGCTGACCCGGGCGGCAACCGCTGATCACGGTGCCCGCCGTTGCGGTCGACGCCATGTTGGCACAGCCCTGGGCGGCGACGCGCCCGATGTAGGCGAGGTCGTTACCGCCGATCGTGATGGTCACCAGATCGGTGTCGGCGGTGACCGCGGTGATCTGCGGACGCTTCGCGTGCGGCGCCTGCGGCGTGTGCAGGATGTTGGCGGTGGTCGCGCCCGAGCAGCTGACGTCGGTCAGCGCCATGCCGCGCGCGGCCGCGATCTGATGGGGATAGTTGTCGGCGGTCCGCAGGCAGCCCTTGTCGGTCAGCCGCTGCACGCCGGGGCCGGCCGCGTAGGAACTGCCCAGTGCCACATACTTCAGCGACGGATGCTCGGCCTGCGCGGCCGCGTTCACTGTCGGACTTCTCATCTCGGCGATCGCAATTCCTGCACCGACCATGGCCACGACGCTGAGGATGGCGATCATGGTTGCGACGCGGGTCCGTGCCATCTCGAGGTCCTTCCTGACACGCCTGCCCGGCATGTGTTTCGTTGAGTCGAGATGTGGATCGGTGTGTGGTCGGCGGGCGTTACCCGGGTGGTCGCGCCACAAGTATCACATCGTGGGCGGTTAGCCGTGCGAATGAACGACAGCGGCGTGATCGCTGTGCGATACTGCTCAGGCGCCACGAGTCGACTGTGGGGAATCGAGCTCGGTACGCGCGGCTCGAGGGGAATCGATCACTTCCGCTGGAGCCGCGTGGCCGGAAGACCTGGACCCCGACCTCGGAGAACACTCACGCACATGGCTACCGTTACACGATACGAAATCACCGATGACATCGACGGCAAACCCCTCGACGTCGATGACCTCAATGTCGTCGACTGGTCGTGGCGCGGCGTCGACTACCAGTTCGACACCAGCACAGCCAATCTCCAACGCATCGAGAGCGGGCGCGTTCCGGTGTCGACACTGTTGACCCGTTCCCGCCGCAAGGGCGGACGCAGGCAGGCGACGACGCGCCGTGCGCGATCGACCGCCGGCGTCGACACCAAGCAGGTCCGCGAGTGGGCACGCGAGAACGGACATGACGTCTCCGATCGCGGCCGCCTCCCCGACCACGTCGTCGATGCCTACCTCGCTCGTTAGTGGCCCACGACCTCGCACAGGTCTACCGACGCTTCGGTGAGGTCGACGCCCCCGGGACGTCGGCGCTGTATACGCGGGTTGCCGTCGCGATCAGCGAGTCCGACGATGCGCTGCGTGCCATCGGGACCGCTCCCGCCCGCAAACGCTCTCCCGCACTGATCCTCGCCGCGCTGCACGATCTCGCGCTGGCCGGTCGCGCTCCGGAACTCGCCGCCGCCTATGCCGACGGGGATCGCGGTGCGGCCGCAGACGCCGCGATGGACACCTTGCGCCGCATGACGGATACCGTTGTGGCCCTGGCGGAGAGCCGCAAGGTGCGGCTCGACGAGACCGGGCGCCACCCGGTGCTGTATCCGTCGATCGCCGCGACGGCGCACCGTGTCGGCGCATCTGTGATCGGACTGATCGACGTGGGCAATCCGGTCGGACTGAACCTCGCCGTCGACCGCGTCGGGATCACCTACAGCAACGGACAATCGTTGGGCGACATGTCATCCCCGGTGCAGCAGTCGGCATCGATCGTGGGCGATCGCGTCGTCCCGACGACGGCTGTCCCGGAGGTGGTCGCCCGAGTCCTCGTGGACGTCGATCCGCTGGATTCGACCGATGACGACGACACCCGCTGGCTACGCGCCTGCGTGCCACCCGATCAACCGGAACGGGCCGCGGCGCTCCGGGCGGAGCTGACGCTGGCCGCGGCCGCCCCACCGGTGCTGGTCCCCGGCGACGTCGTCGACGTGCTGCCCGACGCTGTCGCACGGGTGCCCTCGGACGCACTCCCCGTCGTCACCACCACGTGGTCGCTGTCCCGGTTACCGCTCGAGCGTCGTCTGCGATTCCTGCAGCGCCTCGACGAGGCGGCCACCGATCGGCCGGTGGCGTGGGTGTCGGTGGAGGGGGTCGGCGTCGCGCCATCCGTCCCGACGATGGGTGACCGACACGCCTCCGGCCACAGCATCATCGGTGTCACGGTGTTCGACCACTCGATGATGCGGGCCGAGGCGGTCGGCCGCTGCTGGTCGCGGGGTGCGATGCTCGCCTGGTTGGCTCACTGACGAAGTCCGCCGCATCGACCGAACGGGTCATCGTCCAGTAGTCGATGATCCGCCACGGCAGCACCGCGACGACCCGGCCGTCGTCGTTGCGGTACCAATTGGTCATGGCGGGATGAGTCCACACCATGCGGGCGTGCGCCTCGTCGACGGCGCGGTTGTACTCGGCGGTGACATCGGCCCGGACCTCCAGGGCACCGAGGTTCTCCTTGGACATCAGCGAGATCGCATCTGCGACATAGTGAACCTGACGTTCGAGGATGGTGATGAAGCTGCCGCCGTGGCCGAGTGCGGTGTTCGGACCGGTGAGAATGAACAGGTTGGGGAAGTCGGGAGCCGTGATGCCGAGGTACGCGTAGGCGTCGTGCTCGCCCCAGGCCTCGACCGTCGACCGCCCACTGCGCCCTCGGACGTCCATCGGGTACAGAAACCGGTCGCTGTGGAAACCGGTTGCGAGGACGACGATGTCGAAGTCCCGCTCGACGCCGTCGTCGTCGACGAGTCCGGTCGGCGTGACCTCACGGACCGCCCGCGGCACCAGTTCGACGTTCGGTCTGCGCAGCATCGAGTACCACCCGTTGTCGAGCAGCATCCGCTTGCCGAACGGGGGGTAGTCGGGTGTCGAGAGCTCGATCAGATCGTCGCGGTCGCCGAGTTGCTCACGCAGGTAGCGCAGATAGAACTGGCGATGACCGTGGTTGGTCGCGTTGATCGACGCAGTCTCCTCGGTCCACTCCGGATCGACCTGCAACGTCGGATGCACCTTGTCGTTGAAGATCCACGACAGCCGCGCGCGATACCACTCCTGGTATCCCGGAACATGATCCATCAGCCAGTGGACGTCGTCGCCGACCGGGGCGAAATAGTCGTCGTTGGGTGCGATCCACTGCGGAGACCGCTGGAAGACGGTCACCGACGCCACGTCGTCGACGATCGCCGGGCCGATCTGCATGGCGCTCGCGCCGGAGCCCACGATCGCGACCCGCTTGCCGCGCAACGCCCCTGGCTCGTCGAGCGATTCCGGCCAGTGCGCGGAATGGAACAGATCGCCGCGGAAGGAGGAGAGTCCGGGCAGCGGTGGGATCTTCGGCCGGTTCAGCAGGCCGACGGCGCTGATCAACAGGCGCGCCCGGAACATCTCCCGAGATCCGTCCCGGTCACGCGCCTGCACCGACCAGTGCTGCGTGTCGGCGTCGTAGGTCGCGGACTCGACCTCGACACCGAACCGGACCCGCTCGCGGATCCGATGCCGACCGGCGTAGTCGGACAGATAGCCCTGCACCTCATCGCGTTTGCCGAAGTGCGTCGACCAGTGGTGACCGAACGACGAGATCGAGTACAGGTAGCTCGGCGTGTCCACGCCGGCCCCGGGATAACGGTTCTCCCACCAGGATCCGCCGACGTCGTCATTCTTCTCGAGTACGACGTGCTCGATGCCCGCCGCCGCCAGCCGGACGGACATCAGCATGCCCGCGACGCCGGCGCCGATGACGACGGCGGTGAGGTGGTCGCCTGCCCGTTCGGTCTCGAGACCGTCGAGTGCATCGGCACCCCAGACGATCTCGGCCATCATCGGACTGAACTCGTGCGGCACCTCCTCGCCGGACGTGAAGTCCAGCAGAGTCGCCACCATCGCCTCGGTCGGCAACCGGCGCGGCGGACACCCGGCGGCCCGCCATGCGAGCACGGCGTCGACGACGGCGTCACAGATCTCCTGCCGGACCTCCGGCGGCAGGCCGCCGCTGCTGTTGTCGTCCATCCCCCGCGACCTCGTGGGGCGATACCTGTCGGACAACCAGCGCTCGTCACCCGTCAACTCCACCAACACAGCGATCAGCGTCGGGATGTTGCCGGCCGACACCGCCTGCCGGAGGCGGGCGATGTCCGCGGCTGCCGAGTTGCGCTCGGTCGTAGGCATATGCGGCATGTTAGATACTAACCACGGTTAGTTCCTGCACGTCAACCTCCGGAAATGCAGATCGCGACGACCCTTGACACCAGTAGATACCCATGCGAGTGTGATGCACATCATGCTAACTGTGGTTAGTAAGAACTCGAATCGAGGAGTGGTGATGGAACTCAGTGAGGCAATGCGGTCGACCGGGACGTGCCGATACTTCAGCGACAAGTTCGTGCCCGACGAGGTCCTGCACCAGGCCTTCGACAACGCACGGTTCGGGCCGCAGGGCGGCAATCGCCAGCCGGTCCGGTGGGTCGTCGTGCGCGACGACGCCGTGAAGAAGCGTCTGGCCGAGCTGTATCTCCCCTACTGGGAGGCCTACTACGCGGCGATCATCGAGGGCAGCAAGGCCGTCGGCGCGGTGCCCAAGACGATCCAGAGCGCCAACGAGTTCGCACACAATCTCGCCGACGTCCCGGTGATGATCGTGGTCTGCGCCGAATCCGACGGCATCCATCCCACCGACCACGAACTGGGCCGCCTCAGCGTGGTGGGCGGCGCATCCATCTATCCGACGGTCCAGAACCTCACCCTGGCGCTGCGCGAACAGGGCGTGGCCTCGGCGCTGACCACCCTGCTGTGCGCCGAGGAGCCCGCCGTGAAGGAACTGCTGAACATCCCTGACGGCGTCATCACGGCCGCGCACGTCGCAGTCGGCTACCCGCGTGATGGCTTCCCGCACAAGCTCACCCGCAGTCCCGTCGAGGACATCGCATTTCTGAACAGCTACGACGCGCCGATGTTCGCATGAGTGCAGCCGCCACCGAAACCGTCCGGGGTGGTCTCACCCCGACGCAGTCATCGCTGCTCGGGCGGGCGACGATCGGCGACCAGCTCCGGCGGCTCGCGCAGTCGCAGGCCGACAAGGCGGCCATCGTCTCCTACGCCGCCGACGGCACCCGGCACGCCACCACCTACGCCGAGCTGAATCGTCGCGCCAACCGGTTCGCCCACGTCCTGCAGAGCATGGGCGTCGGCCGCGGCGACGGTGTCGCGGTGATGGGCCGCAACCGTGTCGAGTCGGTCATCGCCTACTACGGCGCGCTCAAGATCGGCGCCTTCTACTCCGGTATCAGCCCGCTGTTCGGTGAACGTGAGATCGCCCAGCAGATCGAGCATCTCGAACCGTCGGTGCTGGTGGTGGCCGCCGAGAACGCTGCGGTGGCCGCCCCGGTCGCCACGCGCAACGGCGCACGGGTGATCGTCGTCGGCGACTCGCCCGATCCGGCATGGCCATCGCTCGCATCCCTCGTCGACGACGCGTCCGACGACGAGCCGCACGCCGACGTCGATGAACACGATCTCGCGATGATCGTCTACACCAGCGGCACCGAGTCGGCACCGAAGGGCGTGGCGATCGCGCATCGCAACTACCTGATCTCCACCGCGCCCGCCTACACGTGGGGCCTGCGGTGTCTGCCGGACGACGTGTGGCTCTACGTCATGCCGTTCCACACCATCGCCGGCATCGGGTCCCTGACCTCGCTCACCCTCCTCGGCGCCACCCTGGTGCTGCCGGCGTCGGCCGATCCTGGTGAGTCGCTGAAAGTCATTCGGGACGAGAAGATCTCGGTGCTGGCCCAGACGCCGACGTTCTACATCGCGTTGGCCAATCATGCGGACTTCGGCGCCGACACGGTGGGCACGGTGCGTCGCTGCCTCACCTACGGCGGGCAGGTGTCGCCCTTCGCCGTCGACGCCTGGGCCGACGCGACACCCGAGTCGGTGTGGGGCACCTACTGGGGGCAGTCCGAACTGACCCAGCTCGGTTCGGTGGGCTGGTTCAAGAGACTCGAGGATGTGCCCGACCACGATCCGACCTGGATCGGTAAGCCGGTGGGACATCTGGAGATCCGGGTCGTCGACGCCGACGGTGCCGACGCGACCGAGGGCGAGTTGCTCTGCCGCACACCGTCGGTGATGCTCGGTTACCACAAGGATCCCGAGCGCACGGCAGCGGTCTTCACCGACGGTTGGGTGCACACCGGTGACATCGTGCGCGTCGACGACGACGGCAACCTCTTCTTCCGCGACCGACGCAAGGACATGATCAAGACCGGCGGCTTCAACGTGTCGTCCCAGGAGGTCGAACGCATCCTGCAGAGCCACCCCGATGTGCAGCGCGCCGCGGTGGTCGGGTTGCCCGATGACTACTGGTCCGAGGCGGTCACCGCGTTCGTGGTGCTGCAGGACGGAGCGACGCCGACAGCGGATGAGCTGCGGGAGTTCTGCCGTGCGGATCTGGCGTCGTACAAGATTCCCAAGACGGTGCACCTCCTGGCCGAGCTGCCCACCGACCCGCAGGGCAAACTGTTGAAACGAGAGTTGCGTCGGGTCTACGGGAAGGGATGATCGCCGATGGATGAGGCGTCGTCGCCGGCCCCTGCCGACGTCTCCCCGGGCGCCCGGCCACGGGTGCGCCTGCGTCGTGACGACATCATCGAGGCGGCCGCGGCCTACTTCGCCGAGCACGGTTACAGCAACGCCGGCATGCGTGACATCGCGCAGGCGGTGGGTATCAAAGGCGCGAGTCTCTACAACCACTTTCATTCCAAGGAGGAGATCCTCTACGCGATCGCGTTGCGGATGACGAAGGACCCGCAGGAGCACCTGCAGGTCCTCGACGCCGAGGGATCACCGGTCGAGCGGTTGACGAATCTCATCGTGGTGCATGTCCGCCATCTGGCCGAGCATCCTGTGGAACACCTTGTCTCCCTGCGGGAGCTGAACGCGCTGTTGCCCGAACACCGAGCCGTGGTGACCGACTATCGGCGCTACTACCAGCGACGCGTGCGCGACGTGATCGCTGCCGGCGCGCGATCCGGGCAGTTCGAGGTCCGAGATGCGATGCAGTCGGCGATCGCCGTCCTGGATCTGATGAACGGCATCAGTTGGTGGTTGCACCACGACCAGGACGTCGATCAACTGGTGGCCGACTACGTCGATTTCGCGATTCGCGGGATTCTTCATCACGACTCCGGGCCGGCGGTGCGGCGCGACACGGTCAGCTGAACGACCGAACCTCGCCGGTCGGGTCGATCTCCGTCCGCACGGTCGAGCCGTCGTCGTGCCGGTGCAGGACGGATGCCGCGATCGGCCGGTCGGGTGCGGAGACGCGCACGAAGACCCGGCCGTCGTCGGCCGCACCGAGGACGTCGGTCGCCAACTCGCGCACCACCGTCGCGACCCGCGGATCGATCGCCACCCCGTCGGTCGTGTCGGTGAGGTCAGAACGCGAGTCGTCGATGAACACGACCTCCACCCCGAGCGTGCGCGCACGGTACGCCAGTTCGTCGAGTTCGAGCGCCGACATCAGCGGGGCACGGAGCCGGTCCCGCAGATGTGCCTCCAGCAGTGCACATTCCGTGCGTTCGGCGTCGGTCAGCACGTCACCGGACGCGATCCGCTCGAGCATCGGCCGCGCGAGGTGGTCGAGGAACCGGACCTGGTTGGTGCGCTCCTCGGTGGCCGCGGCCTCTGCCGACAAACGCGCCACCTGACTCAAGGTCTGCGCCCGCAACGCGAACACCGCCTTGGCGGTGGGGCGCAGGGTGAACGAGAACAACGTCGCCATCGCCAGCGGGGCCATGTCGATGGCGATCAGCGCGGCGCTGCGCAACGGGGACACCCCGACGGCATGTCCCCAGTAGGCGAACACCACAGCCTCACCGGCGAGGCCCACCCACGGGGCGAGCCGCCGACCGCGCACACACATGAAGGCGAAGACCGCGACCGCGGAACCGTGTGTCCACATCACCAGCACCGATGACGCGGCCCAGCTCGGGGTCACCGACAAGGCGAACGCGCACGCCGCCGGACCCGCCGCAGTGAGTATCACGGTTGCGGGCAGCGGTAACGGATCACCCGGCACCTGCACGATGGCGACCGCGGCCGCGCTGAGGATCAGCCCCGCGATGACCAGCGGCCACGCCGCCGACGCCTCCTGCGCCGCGAACGACACCAGAATCCAGATCGCGGTGAGGAACGCGCCCAACACCAGCCAGGCGCCGGGGCGTCCCATACCGAGCAGGTCGCGGACGTCTTCACGCTGTCCCTCGTCGATCACCGGCGCGGTCATCGGCTCCACTCCACACGCACCCGGGTACCGCAGCCGGGATGCGAATCGATCACGGCGACACCACCATCGACCTTGCTCATCCGACCGCGGATGCTGACCGCGATGCCCAGCCGCGACGCGGACACCAGCGCCGGGTCGAAACCGACCCCGTCGTCGGCGATCTCGGCACGCAGCGTGCCGAGACCGGCGGCGACGGTCACCGATGTCGTCGCACCATCTCCGGCGTGACGTCGGCTGTTGCGTACCGCCTCGGCGGTGGCGGCAGCGATCGCCGACACCGCGGTCCCCGGATATGCCTGTGTACCGGGCTCATTCGCGACCGTCACCCGCTGCGCGGGGTCCACCATCGCGACGGCGGCCCGCACCTGACTGGCGGCCTCGTACGCGGTCAGCGACGATCGCCCCTCACCCTCGGAGGCATGCTCGACCGCGGCGATCGCGGCCCGGGCATTCTGCGCCAGCTCCGGCGACGCGCCCAGCCGCGACGCCAACAGCAACGTCGACATCACATTGTCGTGGGTCAGGGCGTCGAACCGATTACGTTCAGCCGAACGCGCATGCGCCGCAGCGGCATCGGCGGTCGCCTCGTAGGCACGCGCCCGGGTGGCGTCGAGAATGCCCGCGGTGCGGATGGCCATCACCGCCGCAGCGACGAAGATCAACGAGAACGAGATCGACCAGGCGATCTCGACCGGAAGCGGCCCGCTGAGGTGGGGCAACCGTGCTGTCTTGCTGATCGTCACGCTGATCGCGCTGACCACCGCGAGATAGCCGAACGCGTAGACCGCGGGGAACGCCAACGCCGACGCGATCGCCGCCAGCCCCGGGAACAGGGAGAACCAGATGCCGCTGACAGTGTCGAGGACCTGTCCGTTCCACGCCGGCCACCACAGGCAGACGGCGACGAGGTATCCGCCTGCGGCGACCGCCGCCGCGATGCGGATACGCCGGGCACCGCCACGCCAGGCAAGCGGCCCCAGCGCGATACCGGTCCCGAAGATCAGCGGAACAGCGATCACCGTCCACCAGAGGTCGGTGATGTGCATCGAGGAGACGACCGCCGATGCCGTCATCACGCCGTACGCGAGGTAGCCGACCGTGACGAACACCGCCATCAGGCGCAGGATCTGGCGGCCGGCCTGCTCATCGCGTTCGTCGTGAACGTCGATCAGCGGCGAAAGCGCCGGGGTATCGGCAGCCATCCGTCCTCGATCGCACGCTTGTAGAGGTCGGTCTTGGTCGGCGCCGGTCGTCCGACCGAGCTGTACCGGCGACGGATGCGGTTGACGTAATCGGTGACGGTCTCCGCCGAGATGTCGAGCTCGGTGGCCACGCGCGACGTCGGCTCGCCGGCGGCGTACAGCTCCAGAACCCGGCGCAGCTGCGGTGACAGCTCGACGAAACCCGCGTCGGAGTCGATGGCCGCGGCCCAATCGATGCCCGGCACGGTGTCACCGGCCAGGGCCTGCCGCATCGCATCCAGCAACTCGCTCACCGGAGAATTCTTGCGGACCACACCCAGGACCCCGGCACTGGCCGCCTGCCGCACGAGGTAGACGTCGTCGCCCGAGGTGTAGACGAGCGTCGGGATCTCGGCCTGCTGCAGGGTCTCGATGTTGGTGATCGGCGAGGTACCGTCGTCGAGCCGCAGATCCAGCAACACCAGATCGAGGTCGTCGGTCACCGCGAGCAGATCTGCCACCGTTCCCGCTCCCACCACGAGGTCCATGTCGGTCTGTTCGTCGAGGGTGGCGCGCATTCCACGGACGATCTGTTCGTGGTCGTCGACCACTCCGATACGCCACGCCCGCCGGGGCGATCCCGTCATGGCGACCATCATCGCTGATCGGACGCCGAAATGACGGACGAAACCAGGCGGTGAGCGATCGTCTCTTTTGCTGCTTTTCTCGGACGATCGTCCCGGTTCCGTGTCGCCGCGTCCCAGTATCACCGCCCCCTGCGGTCCGCCGCCATCACCCGAGTGTGCGAATCAGGGGCATCGTTTGCATGGCTAACGGTGGCCCCAGAACTGAGGCCCCCAGAAGTTGCGGCTGTTGGATCGGACATTTGCCACATAGCGTTCCGAGTTGGATGTCCGCGGCACCTTCCGCACGTGCCGGGCCTTCACCCCGAGGAGCACCCCGAATGTCTGCACCGACCGCGCCCCAGCCGACACTGACGCTGCCCACGACGCCGGCCCTGAGCCGGCGCGAGGTGGAGGTCCTGCGAACCTGGTTGATCTGCGACTCCAAACAGGAAGTCGCACAGGCACTGTTCGTGTCCTCGAACACCGTCAACGCGCACCTGGCGCGGATCCGCTCGAAGTACGAGGCGGTCGGACGGCCGGCACCCACCAAGATCTCGCTGCTGATCCGGGCCGTCGAGGACGGGCACTGCACGTTCGGTCAGGTCGCCCGCGCCGTCACCGGCCGCGTCGCTCAGTCTGCAGCCTGACCTGCACGCATCGCTCGCACGATCGCACTTCCCCATCACCGTGGCTCGCGCCGCGAGTGTCCTGCCGCAGAAAGCCGATAGATGACGAATCCGTACGACCCCACGATGCCGTTCGCGTCGCCGACGCACACACGTCGCAATCGGCGACTCGCCCTGCTGCTCGGCGCCCTCGGCGGTGTCGTGGTGGTGGTGGCCGGCCTGATCGTCGTCACCACGGTGGGTTCCGGGGATGGACCGCTCAACCCGGTCCTGCGACTGTTCGGCGCCAACGAACCACCGGAGGATCCGTTCACCAGCCCCGTCGTCCTCACCAACCGTCCGTTGCCGGAGGGAGCCATGTTCGCGACCAATCGTGGCGCGGCCGATCGCGGCGTCCGAGCGGTCAACGGCACCGAGGCCGGCCTCTACGGCGCCGGATCGGCGGGCTGTGACGTCGCCGCACTGGGTAACCGTCTGGCCGCCAATCCTTCTGCCGCCCGTGCCTGGGCCGGGGTCTTCGGCATCAGCACCGCCGACATCCCGTACTACCTCAACACCCTCACGCCGGTCGTGCTCACCGCCGACACCTGGGTCACCAACCACACCTACACCAGCGGTACCGCGTCCGCGTTCCAGTCGGTGCTGCAGGCCGGCACCGCCGTCCTCGTCGACAGTGCAGGTGTCCCCCGCGCGGTGTGCAGCTGCGGCAATCCGCTCGCCCCGCCGGCCGCGACGCCGATCGGTGGCTACCGCGTCTCCGGCACCACGTGGCGCGGGTATCAGACCCGGCAAGTGGTCCGCGTGGCCTACAACACGGAGAACGTGACCGTGGTCAACAACACCACCGTCATGCAGCCGACCCCGAATCCCGCTCCCGGAGTGGTCTCGACCGTGCTGTCGCTGATCAACGTGGACAACGGGCAACTGTTCTCGCGCACCGTCGGCAACGTGCTCAACCTGACGGGGCTGCCGCCGCTCTCCCAGCCGCTGCCGACCCCGGCGGCGCTGAACACGCCGTTCACGGCGACCACCGACGAACAGGCCGCCGCCAACGGCCTGGCCCGTGCCGGCAGCACGCAGGCCGCCGAAGACGTCGAGATCCGCGCCTCGGAGAACGGGAATGCGCCCGAGGTGGGGGGAACGTCGGTGAGCGCGGGAGCTCCCGCTGTCGCGGGCGGTACGACCGCGACCAGCGCCGCGGCGGGCGCGGCCGAGCCGTCGTCGTCCACGTCGTCCACGTCGAGCGCGGCGCCGAGCCCGACCACCTTCACAGGGTCGGGCGAGCAGATCGCCAGTCTCACGTTCGACGCCGGTGGCAGGTCGATCACCTGCACCACACCCGCCGACACCGATGCGGGCACGGTCGCGCTCACGTGCAGCGACTCGGTGGTGCGCGAGGTGGACACCTCGGCACTGCTGCGAGCGCGGGTCGTCGCGGCGACGGACCCGACCGGGGTGTGGACGATCCGCGTCACCCCCGCGACCGGCGGCCCGCTGACGGTGGCCGTGACCGACGCATCGTGGCGAGCGATACCCACCACGACGACGACCACAACCAGCACCGTCGAGACCCCGACGACCACGGAGACCACCACCGAGGCACCGACGGTCGAGGAGGTCCCGACGACGACCACGGAAGCACCGCCGACCGAGACCACCACGACGACAGAGGTTCCCACCACCACGACGACCACCCCGGCCGCCGAGGAGGTCGCGCCCGCCGGCTAGCTCTCCGTGGGTCCGGCGTCCGGTCCGGAAACTCCAACCCGCCGCTGACGTGCGTCGATGACGAGAGTTCACCCACAGGTCATAGGGACAGCCGACGGGGCGTGCCTACGATGCCCTCGGCCGCATCCCATTCGGGGTGGCCGCGACGAGAGGACATCGACGTTGACCATCGCAGGGGGTTCGGGCGCACCAGGGTGGAGCCCGACAGTTGTCGCGCGCGGAATATCGGGTGATCGGGCATCCCGACGATTCACCGCACAGATCGCCGCGATACTGCTCGCGCTGACGGTGATCGTCGGCGCGACGCAGGCGACGCAACCGGCGTCCGCGCACGCCGCACCGACCGGGCAGCTCGCCGAGGTCGGCAAGGTGACCGCCACGTACACCAAGAACACCGGCGCGGTCGCGTCGGTGAAGGTCGGGAAGTTCGTCCTCGACCAGGCAACCGGGGCAGTCGAACTGGTCGACGAGGCCGGTGACGTCGCCGCGCAGTTCGTGCCGAAGGTCGTGGTCGACGGTGTCGTCGAACCCTTGCAGGCGGTCATCACCAACGGTGGGAAGACGCTGTCGCTGGTGTCGACCAGCGCGATCCGCGTCGGTGCGAACATCGCCGCCTTCACCGCCACCCAGGCCGGCAATGCCGCGCAGCGTTGCGTCGCCGCCGGGCTCATGCCGGCACTCACCGCGACGCTCATCGGTGCGATCACCGCGGGTGTCGGCGGGTTCTTCGCCGGTGGCTTCGGCGCCATTCCGGCGGCGGTCGGCGGTGCGGTGCTGACCGGCTTCTCCGGTTTCGGCGCGGCCTGCCTCACCGCGGCCGCCAAGGGGGTCGTCGAGGACACGTTGAACGGTGACCTGCCGAAGCAGATCGTGGAGATCCCGTTCGGCTGAGGGTGTTCGGCCGTTCGGGACGAACGCGAGCTCTGCCCTCAGGGTCCGGGCCGTCACCAGGGAATCCTCAGCGGGATGTCGGGGATGGGTCCGGGAAGGTCGATGTCGCCGTCGAGGAGGTCGGCGAGCGGTCCGACGGTGCGCTTCAGCAGCTCCTGACCCACCTCCAGCGCAACGTCTTTCACATCGTCGACGGCGTGCTCGACCTCGACGGTCGCGGGGCGGTCCGGCCCGCGATCGACGTAGGTGGTCGGTTCCGCACCGGTGATCACGGCGACCATGTTGCGGAACGCGGTCGACTCGGGATCGGACCAGTAGTCGCCATGCGCATCGACCCCGGCGACGAGCCCACCCGGGTGGTCGGGATTGTGCGGCCCGTAGCGGCCGGTATCCATCCGGATCACCCCGGGCGCGACGTCGGGGTCGTGGCCATGCGGGTTGCCCGGCAACGACTGGACGTACTGGATCGGATCTCCGGGCGCGGTCAACGAGTAGCGTTCGACGTCGGGATTCGCGTTGCGCCACGGGCCGTCGAACACCCCGGTGCCAGCCGAGGATGCATAGATCACCCGGTCGGCCCGCAGGCCGAGTTGCTCGGCCGACCCGACCACCGAGCCGCCGTACGAGTGGCCGACAAAGGTCGTCCGGGCGCAGGGGGCGTGCAGCGCGATCTCGGTGTCGAGTTCGCCGCCGAAGGCGACGAGTCGAGGCGCCATCTCCCGCGCGTATTCGGTGTCGACCGCCGAGTCGTCGACGGACCCGGCGATCACGGCGCCGAGCCCGAGGATCTGGGCCAACGGCCCCCCGGCGGCACCCGCCCCCAGCGCACCCCGAAGCCCCTCGTGTCCGAGCCGCTGCGGCAGATCGCCGTCGACGTAGAGGAAGACCGGGCCGCCGGTACGGTGTGCGAGCTCCCAGGCGGAGTCCGACTCATCCTGGCTCCCATTCAGATTCGATCTCGTGCCGGGTACGTGGACCGTCGCGTTTCGGGTACCCGGCCGGAGGCCCCCGATCATCTCGATGAAACGTCCGTTCGGCGTGTTCTGGAACGCGATGAAACGACGTTCGATCTCGGTTCCGTCGGCACCGTGCGGATCGCGACGTCGCTCCAGGAACCCCTCGAGCGCACGTGCGCGTGGCCCGGCGCCGCGACCGGCGCGACGTTCGTCGGCGAGCGCGGTGCGGATGGTGATCTCGTTCGCCTCGGCGCGGGTGTCGAAGTCGACGCCGTCGAGGTTGCCGATGATCTGCGGCGCAGCCTGCATCACGCGTCGCCGGTCGGTTGAGGTCATGTTCGACAACAGGTTTCGTCGTTGCGATGGTGAGAGGTCCCGCAGCGCCGTGACCACGTCGTCGGGGTTGCGTCGCTGACCGCCGGGTAGCGCGACGTCGGGTTGACGGTCGACCATCGCGGCGAGATCCGCGCCCAGCGCGTCCAGCCGGGAGCCGTAGGTCTCGTCGAGTTCGTCGAGCGTGGTGAGCCCGACGCCGATTCGGGCCTCGAACGCACGCCCGTCGCCGGGACCGTTGCCGGGAGTGACCTCACCGGTGTCCGAGACCACGAACCCGGCGGCCACGGCGGCATCGACGTCCCGGAGCACGACGTCGCGCGCGTGGGCGAGGTCGGCTCCGGCGTCGTCCGCCTCGTCCGCGATCTGCAGGAGGACGTTGCGTACCCGGCTCGCGTGGTCTCGTTCCTGGGAGATGCTTGCGGCCAACGTGTTCCGGGCCGCGCCGAGCCAGTGCACGGCATCCTCCATCGCACGTGCCGCGGCATCCATCGCGTCGTCCAGCGCGGTCGCGCCCTCCTGCGCGGCGACACCGGCGGCGTCGATCGACAGTGGGCGCCAAGCACGCAACTCGGAGATCGTCGGGCGCATCACGGCTTCGGACGGCTCAGCGTGCGGGCCGACGACGTGTCCTCGTCCTCGACGACCCCGCGGAACAGCTCCAGGTCGACGCTCATCGTGGACAGCCGCGAGCCGATCGCCGTCGTCGCGGTTCTCACCGGTGCGGCGGCGGCACGCAGGGCGGCCACCACCCGACTCGACGGGCCGGTGACCCGTCCGAGACGGCCGAAGTCGATCTCGGCGATCAGGCGTGCCCGGTATCGCCAGATCCGCGCCGTCGAGGTGATCTCGCTCGGGCTGATGCTGAAGATCCCGGAGGCGGGCAGTCGCGGATCCGGTGGCATGTGACCCCCCGAGGGTGTGCTGGATGTGGCGGCTCGAAGCCATTGGAACTTAGACGCAGCGATCACGCCCTGCGGTTCCATCGATGCCGGATCTCGCACACCCCGAACGGTTTTCGCCGTCAGGGAGCTCTCGGCGGCTTCACCGGCCGTGGCGGTGTCTCGGCGGGCCGCAACGCCCAACCCGGGACCCAGTGCGTCACCTTCTCCTGCCGATCCTTCGCGACGATCGTGTAGGTGACTTTTCCGTACCACTCGCCCCACTCCGAACGCGCCCAGGCGGTGAGCACGCCGAGATGGACCGACCGGATCTGCAGTCCGTCCGGGAAGTATTCGCCGCTGTGGTGCGGCGTCTGCGGATAGAGGGCGTTGAGGTCGATGAGCACCGCTTTGTGGCCGACCGGAAAGAACGCCGGTCGTCGTGGTTGGCCGCTGTCGCCGCCGATCCACTTCATGCCCACTGTTCGAACACTAGTTCGATTCCCGGCGGCACTCAAGCCGTCCGGTCACGCGCACGAGAAGCGGCCGGTCGGCCTTCCCACCTGGGAAAACCGACCGGCCGTGTCAGATTGTCGACGAGATCTACACCTCGGCCTCGACGTCCGGCAGGCTCGCCAGCACGGCGGCCCGGAGGTCGTCGGCGCTGGTCGCGGACTCGATCACCGCGCGCGACGCGTCGTCGGCGATGTCGATGATGCCGATCAGCAGGTATTCGGGACGCAGCGTGCGGTCGCCGCGCTCGCGCGCGAGCTCCACAGCCTTGCCGAAGACCTCACGGGACTCGGCCGCGAAGCGGGGACGTGACCCGCGACCGCGCGGGCCGCGGCGTCCACGTCCGGGCTCCCAGGGGCCGCCCTCGTCGTCGGACCACGGTCCGCGGGGACCACCCGGACCGAAAGGTCCCGGGCCGAATCCGTCCGGACCGAAACCGGGGCCGAAGCCGCCGGGGCCGAAACCCTCAGGCCCGAAGCCGCCGGGGGCGAAGCCCTCGCCGCGCGGTCCGCGCCCCCGGTGCGGGCCGTGCCCGTGCCGATGCCCGCGGCCCCGACCGCGACCCTCCGGTCCGCCGCGCCCGCGCCGTCCGTGCCCGCGGTCGGGGCGCTCGGCCCAGCCCTCGGACACGTCCTCGCCGAAGCGGCCTCGAACGGCCTCGCGCACCTTGTCGAGGTCGATACCGATGCTGCGCAGGGCATCTCGGTCCTCTTCGTAGCGCTGCTTCGCCGATTCCTCGACGGTTGCGGCGCTCGTCTCGGCCTCGTCTTCGTGCTCGGCGTGATACTTCTGCGCCGCCTCACGCGCCGTCGGCAGGGTCAGACCCTGCTCGCCGAGCAGTGTGAACAGCGGACTCCGGGCGTTGCACAGCATGCCCAGGATGAGGTGGTCGTTGCCGAGCTGCCGGTGACCCAGGTCGCCGGCCTCCTGCATGGCAAAAGCCAGCAGCATTCTGTCATCACGGTTGAATCGTTCAAACATTGTTCTTGTCTCCTTCTGACCCACTCTCGCGGGCCTCACGATGTGCATGTTTCTGGTGCACGGCCTGGCGGCTGATCTGCAGAATCTCCGCGATCGACTGCCAGCTCCAACCGTTCGCACGGGCGTTGGCCACCTGGACGTCCTCGAGACGGTCGGCCAGGGTGCGCAGCGCCCGAACCGCGGCCAGCCCCCGGGCGGGGTCGCTGCTCGCGGCGTCACCCGCGAGGTCGGCGCCTGCGGCGTCGTCCTGTGCCGTATCGGTCGGATTCTGTTCGTCGTGCATGGTGTCAGGTTATGTTGACATCGCGCGGTTGTCAAGAATTATTGACGGAAGGTTCTGGGGATGCTCGTGAACTTGTCCACAGATGGTCGTCGAATCCCATCTGTCCGAGGTCGGCGTCGCGACACTGTGCCGATGAAGTACATCGGGGTGCACAGGTTCGCCGAACTGATCGACGGCGGGCTGACCCGCAAAGAGATCCGCCGACAGGTCGCGGACGGCGATCTCGTACTGCTGCGCCGCGACTGGTACGCGGACAAGCGCGCCGACGCGACCACCTGCCAGGTCGTCCGCGCGGGAGGCGTTGTCGGCTGCCTGACCGCGCTGCGGTACCACCGGGTGTGGGTGCCCGGGTCGTCGACGACGGTCCACCGGCGCGGGAATTCCCGAGCCCATCGCGCCCAGACCAAGATCACCTACTGCCGACAATACGGCCGGCCGGAACCCGAGTACGGAGCCATCGACGAAGTCCCCATCGCGTTTCGCCATGCCGTCCGATGTCTCGACGGCGAAGAACTCGTCGCCGTGTGTGATTCGATCGCCAATCAGAGGCTGATGGCCATCGACGAGATGCGGTCCGAGATGAGGTCCGCGCCGAAGTCCAAGCAGCGTCTGCTGGACAAATGCGATGCGCGCGCCCAGTCGGGAACGGAGACGATGACCCGCCTGCGATTGCGAGCGCGGAGGCTCAAGGTGCGGGTTCAGGTCACGATCTCCGGGCTGGGTCGCGTAGACCTCGTCGTCGGCGACCGGCTCATCATCGAGGTCGACAGCGAGGAGTACCACCGGACCAAGGAGCAGTATGAAGAGGATCGGCGCCGCGATCGCAAGGCGGCCGAATTGGGCTACATCACACTGCGATTCACCTACGCCACGGTGACCACGGATTGGGAGGCCGCCGAGAAACAGGTGCTCACGATCGTCCGAGAAGGCCGTCACCTCTGGCCCCGTCAGCGGAAGCGGAAGGCCGCGGCGCCTGTCGGCCCGACCTAAGGATCACCGCTGGTGGGTGCACAACTGGATAATCCAGACAACCACACACCAGCGGTGACGCTCACGGCAGGTCCCGCCGAGCTACTCGTTCAGGATCGACTCACTGATGTTCATCCGGGACGCGCGCAGGGCCGGGACCAGCGCGCCGACGACACACAGGGCACACGCCACGCCGACGAACAGCAAGGTCGTCGGGCGGGGCGAGTACGCGATCTCGATCGACGTCGTCGCGGACAGGATCTTGTCGGAGAGGAAGTGCAGGGCGCCGCCCAAGACCAGCCCGATCGCCGATCCGATGAGCGCGACGCCGGCGGCCTCGGCGACGACCATCCGGGACACGAACCGGCGTGATGCCCCCATCGCGCGGAGCACGCCGATCTCGCGCCGACGCTCGATCACCGACAGCAACAGGGTGTTCAGCAGCGCAACCGCGGCCGCGAGCGCCACGATCCACTGGATGGCGATGGTGAACGCGCCGGCCTGCTGCGCCTGCGCCTGCGCAGCCGCGAGCGCCTCTGCGCCGGTCTCCACGGAGACCGCCTTGCCGTCGGTCGACGGGTTGGCCGCGGCGACCGCCTCGAGTCGTTCCCGGATCCGGTTCTGGTCGGCGTTCGGATCGGTGGAGATCTGGAGGTAGGTGTCGTAGGGACGATCGAACCAGTCAGAGAGCACGGAGTTCGACATCGCGGCCGTACCCGAGCCCATCGAGATGTAGTTGACGATCTCGACGACAGGCACCTCGCGATAGCCGCTGGGCGTCGCCAACCGCAGCGTGTCACCGGTCTGCACGTCGAGGGTCCGGGCCAGCACGTTCGACAGCAGGATGCCGTCGCCGGCCAGCACCCGCTGCAGCCCTTCCGGACTCGCCTTCTTCACGAACGGAGCCAGTGAGCCGGGCTCGAGACCCTGCACATAGACCGCGGCCTCGCCGACGTTCAGGCTCGCCCACTGGGCGCCGACGACCTGCGTCACCCCGGGTACCTTCTCCACCTCGGACGTGATCTCGGCGGACATCGGCGGTCCGGTAGGTAGACCGCCCCCGGGGTCGGACGACATGTAGAAGTCCGGGTCTGCCAGGCCGTCAAGGGAATTGGAGATCGATCCGACCAGGTTGTCGAGGGCACCGGAGGTACCCATGCCGACCGCCACCGCGACCGCCACGGTCATCAGCGTTGCCCAGGCGCGGCGGGGCGCGCGTTCGGTGTTCACGGCCGCGAGCTGCCCGGGCCCGCGGAATCGGCGCGTCAGGCGCACGACCAGCGCCACGAGTTGTCTCGTCAACGCGTAACAGAGCAGCAGAGCGCCGACAGCGTAGACGGCGCCCGCGAGAATGGCGGGACGGCCGGGCACGGTGGTCGCCACGAACCACGACGCGATCAGCAGCCCGACACCGACGATCCCGGAGATCCACACGGCACGTCCGGGTTTCGTCGAACTGTCGTCGACCTCACCGGCGATCATCGCCTCCACCGGCGACACCGCGAACACCGACCTCGCGGCCAGTGACGTCGCCGCCACACACGCGACGACGCAGGCGGCGATCGCGATCACCGGTGCGTAGATCGGCAGGTGATAGCTGACCGCGGTGGCCAGCGAACCCGTGTTGGCCTCGGGAATCCGGCTGATCGCCCACCGCCCCGCCAGGATGCCGATCGGTACACCGATCAACCCGCCGACGAGACCGAACAATGCCGACTCGCCCAGCAGATCGCCGACGAGGTGACCGCGTCGGGCACCGAGTGCACGCATCATCGCCAGGGACTGTCGACGTGAGGCGACCGCCATGTTCATCGTGTTGAACACCAGGAAGCCGGCGATCACCAGCGAGATGAGCGACACGAGCAGGGTGGCGTCCCGGGTCACCGAACTGGCCACCTCAGCCTGTTTGGCGCGGAAATCCGGATCCACCACCGTGGCACGACCGTCGACGACGCGCGAGACGTCGGACTTCAGCGCCGGGATGTCGACACCCGGTTTCGCGACGATGAGGATCGAGTCGACCTTGTCCTCCCGCGACGTGAGGCGTTGCGCGAGTCCGAGATAGGCGAAGACGAAGTTGCCCTTGTTGAGGACCGCCCCCTGGTCGCCGTCGATCACCGAGATCACGCGCACCGGGACGCCGTTGATCGTCAGCCGCTGATCCTTGCGCAGACCGGTCCCGGCGCCGACGATGATGCCGTCCTCGAGATCGCGCTGATCGATCCCCTGCGACCCCTGCTGCTCCTGCGACACCGCTTGCTGCAGTTCACCGGACAGCGCGGTGACGCGGAAGTCGGAACCCAGCAACGCGACGTTGCGGTCGTCGACGACCACGGAGTCGCGGATCAGCGGCACCACGGCCTTGGCGTCCGGGACGTCGCCGCGGATCTCGCCGGCCAGCCCCGCGTCGATGCCGGAGTCGGCGATCGCCGCGACCTCCACCTGCGCGGTGCCGGTGATCGCGGCGTTGACCTGACGCACCGACTCGGTCAGCGATCCGTACAGACCCAAGACCGAGATCAGCAGTGCCGACGCGACCACCACGACGAGCAGTGAGGTGGCCACGCGCAGCCGGTGGGTGCGGATCTCTCGCAGATTGAGCACCCGGATGCGGGAGAGCCCGGACGCGACCGACCGGATCGGATTGGCCCGTCGTCCGGACACAGTCCTCACCGAGGATTCACTCACGCGATCTTCCCGTCGCGCACGGTGATGGTGGTGTCGGCGACCGACGCGGCGTTCGGGTCGTGCGTCACCATCACCACGAGACGGTTCGGGGTGTCGTGGGCGACCTCCGACAGCAGTTCGAGGACCGAGTCGCCGGTCTTGGAATCCAGGTTCCCGGTCGGCTCGTCGGCCAGCAGGATGGTCGGGTCCATGATCAGCGACCGCGCGATCGCCACCCGCTGCATCTGCCCGCCCGACAGTTCGGAGGGCCGGTGGTCCACCCGCGCGCCCAGTCCGACGCGTTCGAGCAGCTCGATCGCCCGCGGCTTGGCCTTGCGCAACGACTGACTGTCGAGCAGTCGGGGCAGGGCCACGTTCTCCCACGCCGACATCGTCGGCACCAGGTTGAAGAACTGGAAGACGAATCCGACACGGTGGCGCCGGAAGGCCGACGCCTGCTCGTCGTCGAGGGAGCCGAGGTCGACACCGTCGACGCTGATGGTGCCCGCGGTCGGGGTGTCGAGCGCGCCCAACACGTGCAGCAGCGTGCTCTTGCCGGCCCCGGACGGCCCGACAACCGACGCGAACTGTCCACCGTCGAGGGTGAGGTTCAGGCCGTCGAGCGCCCGGACGAGTTGATCGCCCATCTGGTACTCGCGCACCAGATCAACGGCTTTGACCAGCGGTTCACCCGCGACATCACGCACACGCGAATGGTATCGCACACTTACTGAGGCAACCCTTAGTGCGCCGGGTCAGGAGATTGCGGCGGTCCAGCGACCCGATTCGAAGAACTCGTCGAGCACGGCGGCGGCCTCGGTCAGGTCGAACCCCTGGGCGTCGATCCAGCCGTCGTCGAAATAGGTTGTCTCGTAACGATCCCCGGAGTCGCACAGCAGGCTCACCACACTGCCGGCTTGTCGTGCGGCGACCATCTCGCCGACGAGTTGCAGCGCACCCCACAGGTTGGTCCCGGTCGAGCCGCCGACCCGACGACCGAGCCGGTCGCTGAAGCGTCGCGCCGTGGCGATCGACGCCTCGTCGGGCACGCCGATCATGCGGTCGATGACCTGCGAGACGAAGGACGGTTCCACGCGTGGCCGACCGATGCCCTCGATGCGCGAACCGACGTCGGAGCGCAGGGTGCCGTCGGCGGTGTCGTAGGCGGGCAGGAAGACCGAGTTCTCCGGGTCCACCACCGCCAGCCAGGTGGGATGACGACGGTATCGCAGGTACCGCCCGAGCGTCGCGGACGTGCCGCCGGTGCCGGCACCCACCACGATCCAGGTGGGGATCGGGTTGTCCTCGTCGGCAAGCTGGGCGAAGATCGATTCGGCGATGTTGTTGTTCCCACGCCAGTCGGTGGCGCGTTCGGCCATGGTGAACTGGTCGATGAAGTGGCCACCCAGCTCGGCTTCGAGGCGCAGGGCCTCGGCGTAGACGTCGCCGGCCCGCTCGACGAAGTGGCAGCGGCCACCCTCACGTTCGATGAGCGCGGTCTTGGCCGGCGAAGTACTCGACGCCATGACCGCGATGAACGGGACACCGATCAGCTTCGCGAAGTAGGCCTCCGAGACCGCGGTCGAACCCGACGACGCCTCGATGACCGTGGTGCCCTCGCGAACCCAGCCGTTGCAGAGGGCGTACAGGAACAGGGACCGCGCGAGGCGGTGCTTCAGTGATCCGGTGGGGTGGGTGCTCTCGTCCTTGAGGTACAGATCGACCCCGACGTCACGCCCCGCGTCGTCGGTCCATCGCGACCACGCCGGCAACGCCACCTTGTGCAGGTGGGTGTCGGCGCTACGACGTCCGTCGGCGTCGATCTGCCGGACGGCGTTCTCCGACCACGTGCGGTCACCGCGGTGATCGACGATCCTGGTCGGCTTCATCTCGGCCGCTCAGTCCGAACCGCGCAGTCGCGACTGCAGGTCGTCGTGCCGCTGTTTGCGGGCCGCGTCGACGGCGGCGATCTGACCGTTCACGCGCAGGCGCAGCGACTTGAACATGACCATGCCCAGCGGCAGCGCGATCAGCACACCGAACACGGCCGCCACGAGCAGCGGCACCTCCACCCCGACGAGCGCTCCGACGCCCATGATGATCGCGGCGACCACGACGACGAGGGCCAGTCGCGCGAGGGTGTAGAGGGCCACCGACAGCGCGACGCTGCCTACGGTGGGCTGTTTGTGGTCGGTCACGGCGTCTTCACTCACGACCAACAGCGTACTGCGCGCGAAGTCGCGCAATCGACGCGATCGGGACGCCCGATTTGACGGCTTTGCACTCTCTTTACCAATTGCTGACCGTTCGAGTACCCGGGCATCCGGAGTGTATCCATGGAGTCACCCCCGATATTCCATCGTTGCAGGCGGAGATAAGAGGACATCGTGACCATCATCGACACAGCCACCCCAGGACTCATCACCCCCGGCCTCGCGAGCCAGCACACGCTGACCCCGGGTCAGGTCGCGTCCATGTTCAACGTGAACCCCAAGACTGTCGCCCGCTGGGCCAGCTCCGGCCTGCTCGGTTCCATCCGCACACCGGGCGGACATCGTCGTTTCCGCGAGGCCGATGTCGTCGAACTGCTGAATCGTCGTACTCACTGACCCTGCGCGCCCCCGCAGCGCCGCAACCTCGCGTAGCCTGGTTTACGGGAGGTTGCCATGACGTTTCTGTTTGCCTTGATCGGCATTGCCGCGATCGGTTTCCTGTTGTGGCGCGCCTTCGGTCCCCAACTCACGGACTCGGATGAGCGCGACGAACGACCGTCGCCGCGTAAGCCGTCCGGTCCGGTCGGACCCGACGACGATCCCGACTTCCTGCTCGATCTCGACCGCCGCAGCCGTGACAGCAACGGTTCCGACGGCGACGACGCCTGATCTGCCCCGACCGCCTCTGCCGCGACCGCTTCTGATCCGGTCGCGGACCTACGCCTGCGTACCCTACCTGCAAGTAGGGTAATCTCGTCCCATCATGCGGTGCGCCCACCCCTTGGGTGGTCGGCGAAAGGTGCACGAGATCAACGAATCACGCGGGGATGATCGACGTTGACACCCGGGGACAGACGCGTCGGCCCGGCGCCGGCAGACGAGCCCGGTTTCGCGGAGAAGCTGGGCTATCTCTTCGAGCATTCCCGAGACGAGAACGGCCTGCCCTACACCGGCAAGAAGATCGCCGAACGAGCGAACGAGCTCGGGTACTCGCTCTCGGATGCCTACATCTCACAGTTGCGTACCGGTAAGGCCCGGACGCCGTCGTTCCGGACGGTCGAGGCCATCGCGCGCGCGTTCGAGGTCAGCGTCACCTACTTCCTCGCCAACCCCGACGAGGATCTCGACCGCGTACGACAGCAGCGCGACTACGTGCAGATGCTGGCCACCACGGGTACTCATCTCTCCGGCATCGACGTGCGCGCCATCTGCCCGGACACCATCGACGTCCTGATCGACCTGCTGAAGGTGGTCAAGGCGCAGGCGTTGGAGAACAAGAATGCACCGCCTGACCAGGGCACGAGCGAAACCTGACCGCTCGGCTCCGCAGGGACCGGCTCAGAGTCCGGCGTACGAGTGCAGCCCGGACACCACCAGGTTGATGATGAACAGGTTGAAGAGCAGCGCCACGAATCCGGCGACGTTGATCCACGCGGCGGCGTTGTTGCGCCACCCCGCGGTCGCGCGGGCGTGCAGGTACGCGGCGTAGATGACCCAGGCGATGAACGACACCGTCTCCTTGGGGTCCCAGCCCCAGAATCGGCCCCACGCGGACTCGGCCCAGATGGCACCGCAGATGACGCCCAGCCCGAACAGCGGGAAACCGAACACGACGCACTTGTAGGCGAGGCGGTCGAGCGTCTCGGCGTGCGGAATCCGGTCGACGACGCGACGGACACCCGCGACGAAACCCTTGCCGGCGGCAGCCGCATCGTCGGACTCCGGGCGTCCCCAGCGCATCTTGACCAGGTACAGCAGGCTTGCGACACCGGACACCAGCAGCACGCCCGACGACACCGAGATGATCGAGACGTGGATGGCCAGCCAGTACGACTTGAGCGCGGGCACCACCGGCGCGGCCTGCGTGTACAGCCAGCGGCCGCCGATGAACATCAACAACGCGACGGGCAGCAGGACGAACGACAGCAACGGGCGGTGTTCGGGCTTGCGCAGGACGACGAGTCCGGCGATGACGCATGCGGCGCAGGTCAGCGAGATGAACTCGTACATGTTGCCCCACGGCGCACGGCCGGTGGCCATGCCGCGCAACACGATCGAGGCGACATGTGCGATGAGACCGACGATGACGACCGGGTAGGCCATGTTGCCGAGCCGCTCCCCCAGACTGCGGCGCGGCCGGGACTCACTGATCCGGCCCGGCGAGCGGTCGTCGACGGCGACCGTCGAACCACCCGCGGTGACGAGTTCCGCCGCCGCCAGCTTCCGGCTGCGCGCTCCGGCCAGCGCGGCGAGGAACAGGATCATCGCGAGTACATAAACGGTGATCGCCGTGCCGAACAACAGATCGGAGTAGCGCGCCAGCGTCTCGTCGACGTGTATCGAACCCGTGTTCATCGCGTTCGTCCTCCAGTTCCTCGTCGATCCCGCTACAGCCGTCGCATACGTCCGCGGAACCGGCCCGCCGACGATGAGCGACCGCCCGCGGGGTCCGTCGGGTCCAGCGCGAGAGCCCGCGCCTGCTCGTCGAAGCCCTCGCCCCAGCCCGCCTGATCGGTGCGTGCCAGGCCGCCAATTTCTACTACAGTACGTCGTTCGCCGGAGTCCGCGGAATCCGAGTCGCGAGGCGCAGGCACCAGGCGCACCCAGATCCGTCGGCGCCGGATGAGCAACGACACCAGCAGGCCGCCGAGCATGACGATCGCCGAGACCAGCACCCAGATCTGTGCGGGGTCGTGCGACACCTGCACCGACACCCACCGCTCGTAGCCGTCGAAGCGCACCGACGTCCCGTCGGGCAGCGCGTGTGCCTGGCCCTGCGCGAGGTTCACCTGGGCACGCTGTTGCAGGCGTCCCTGCTCGATCAGCGACTGGTCGAGTTGGTAGGCGTTCTGCGGCTTGCCCGTGTCCAGTCCGGTGTCGCCCTCGTAGATGCGGATGGCGACGTACGGATCGTTCGGCTCGGGCGACGACGACATCAGCAGGGTGCCGTGGAAGCCGGCCGTCGGCGCGAACAGACCCTCGAGGGCGACCTGGTGGGCGCGGCGTTCGTCCTCGTTCGGGTACATGCCGGCCGGCGTGTCGAAGCGTGCGGCCCCCGACGACAGCATCGTCTGCATCTCGTCCGGGACGAACAGCACCGTCTGGGAGCGCTGCTGCCCGTTCGGGAAGGTCACGGTGAACTTCGGCGCGAACCCGTTGCCGAGCACGTAGACGCGATCGCCCGCCACCCGCAGGGGTTCGTTCACCCGGATGGTCGCCTGCTTCCAGGTCGCCGGATCCGACGCCGTGGTGCCCTCGGCATAGCGCGCCTTGGCGGTGTACATGTCCGGCTGGCCGTTCGGCAGGAACGTCGCATCGAACTGGTCGACCCGGAAACAGAAGGGCGCGAGGTCGGTGCCGTCGACGAGATTGCCGGCGCGGAACGAGTCGTAGACCGCGGTCGAGGTGTTGCACAGCCCCTGCTCGCCGTCGGCGACCAGGCTGCGGGTGCCCTCGTACCCGTAGAGCTTGCCGAGGGCGATCGAGACGAGCAGCGCCAGCAGGGCGAAGTGGAAGACCAGGTTGCCGAACTCGCGCAGGTACCCCTTCTCGGCGGAGACCTCGACGACACCGTCCGGATACGCCTTCGACGACGGGCGCACCGTGGTGATGCGTCGCCAGCCACGCAGATTCGACGAGACTCGCTCGGCGACCTCGTCGGGGCTGCCGTCGACGGAGTACTCGACGTGTCGGGGCAGGCGGGCCAGGTTACGGGGGCCGCAACGGGTTTGGCGCGCAGACTGTGGAAGTGCTCGATCATCCGCGGCGTCAGGCAGCCGACGAGCGAGATGAACAGCAGCACGTAGATGGCGGTGAACCAGGTACTGGAGAAGACGTCGAACAGCTGCAGCTTGTCCATCCACTGCCCGACCCAGCCGTGGTCGTCGATGTAGGCCAGCGTCTTCTGCTCGTTGAGCGACCGTTGCGGCAGCAGCGCCCCGGGGATGGCGGCGAGCGCCAGCAGGAACAGCAGGATCAGCGCGGTCCGCATCGAGGTCAGGGATCGCCACAGGTTGCGGGCCGGCCAGAGCACTCGGCGGAGGAACCAATGCGGTCGTGCCGCACCCGGTTTGGGTGCGGTCACCTCTGGCTCGTTGGTGACGTCGGTGTCGGTCATACCGGCAGCTCCGTGTCGGTGATGAAGGCGTCGCGGACCCAGACGATGAACTGATCCCAGAGACCCGTGACCAGTGCGATGCCGACGGCGATCAGCATGACCCCGCCGAACACCTGGATCGCGCGGGCATGGTTGCGCAGCCAGCCGAGACTGCGCAGCGCCCACGCCGAGGAGAAGGCGAGGATCACGAACGGGATGCCGAGGCCGAGGCAGTACGCGACGATCAGCGCGACGCCCTTGGCGGCGGTGGCACCCTCGGTGCCGCTGGCGGTGGCGATGACCGCGGCCAGCGTCGGCCCGAGGCACGGGGTCCAGCCGAGCGCGAAGACCGCGCCGAGCAGCGGGGCGCCGACGATGTTGGACATCTGGCGCGGCGCGAACCGGAACTCGCGCTGCGCCATCGGCACGAGTCCGATGAACACCAACCCCATCACGATCGTGACGACCCCGCCGATACGTTGCAGCACTTCACGATTCACCACGAAGGTGCTGGTGATGCCGAGCACGGTCGCGGTGGCCGCGACGAAGATCACGGTGAAGCCGAGGACGAACAGGCCGGCGGCGATCGCGACCCTGGACCGGCCGTTCTTGGCCGGTTCGCCGACGTTGACCGCCGGGGCCTCCGCGCCGACGAGGCCCGCGAGGTAGGACAGATAGCCGGGCACCAACGGGACGACACAGGGCGAGGCGAACGACACGAGCCCGGCGATCACACAGGCGGCGAGCGCGAGGAGTAGGGGCCCGCTCGACACCGTGGTGGCGAAGGTCTCACCGATGGCGGCCTGCGGTGCGAGGTGGATCATCGTCGTCGTCATGGCTGACCCGGTGGTGTCGATTCCGGTGATGCGGCCGGCTCCTCGGCGGCCACCCTGCGGACCGTCGCGTCGAGTTCGTCGGCGGTCACGGCCTTGAGGAACACCGCGGCCGGCCGGTGCTGTCGATCGAGCACCACGGTGGTCGGGACCACCGAGGTCGGGGTGGTCAGCGCGGCCAGCGTGATGCCGTCGAAGTCGTAGATCGAGCCGAACCCGACGTTGCGGTCGGCGACGAAGTCCTTGGCCGAGTCGCGGTTGTCACGCAGATTGATGCCGAGGAACGCGACGCCGAGATCCTTGGTCTGCTCGTAGACGCGTTCGAGGTCGTCGGCCTCGCCACGGCACGGCCCGCACCACGAACCCCACACGTTGATGACGACGACCTTGTCGCGGAACGCCTCGTCACTCAGCGAGAGCGGTTGGTCGGTGGCGAGGTCGGGCCCGGACAGGTTGCTGATCTGCTTGCGGTCGGCCGGCGGGTAGGTGATCACCGTCTGGCCGCCCGGGGAGACGAACTGGAAGGTGTCGCCCTGCGCTACCGCGTCGTCGCCGGTGCCGCAGCCGCTGATCACCGCGATCAGGGCTGCGAGTACCGCAACCAGCAGGGGAAACCGTCGCACGCTCGTCCTTACGCTCCCGTGGCCAGCGGGTCGGACGAACCGGCGGGCTCGGAGTAGATGATGTCGACGAGGGCGTCGCCCTCGTAGATGAGGCTGGTCAACGATGCGAGCGAGCACTGCCGACGACGCGGGTCGTGCCAGAGGCGCTGACCTTCGAGGAACCGTCGCAGCGTGTAGACGGGCAGCTGGTGGCTGACGCAGACGGCCTCGTGGCCGCGGGCGGCGTCGCGGGCCTTGTTGGCCGCCGCCAGCATGCGGTGCGCGAGCTGGATGTACGGCTCGCCCCAGGACGGGGTGAACGGATCACGCATCTTGGGCCAGTGCCGTGGCTTGCTCAACGCGCCGTCGCCGACCGACACCTTGAGGCCCTCGAAGACGTTGTCGGCCTCGATGAGTTCGTCGTTGGTGATGATCGACAGGCCGTGCGCACCGGCGATCGGCGTCGCGGTCTCCTGGGCGCGCTGCAGCGGCGACGCGAACACCGCGGTGATGTCGTGGTCGGCGAGGGCGTCGGCGACCTTGGTGGCCTGGGCGCGGCCGCTGTCGGACAGCCGGAACCCGGGTAGCCGGCCGTAGAGGATGCCGTCGGGGTTGTGCACCTCGCCATGCCGCATCATGTGGACGATCGTGTTGGTCACTTGCTCTCCCCCGGTGACGTGGCGTGCGCATCCGTATCGGCCCCGCTCCCGGCGGCGGCGGCCGCGGCCGCCGCGGCGGGCAATGCATCGGCGATTCGTGAGAAAGCATCCTCGTCCAGCGCCGCCGAGACAAACCAGGCCTCGAACGCACTCGGCGGCGGATAGACCCCGCGCTCGAGCAGCGCGTGGAAGAACGGGGCGAATCGCCAGGTCTCGGTGGCCTTGACGCCCGCGTAGTCGGTGAGCGGTTCGGTCTGCTCGGTGAAGAAGACGCTGAGCAGGTTACCCGCCTTCTGGACCCGGTGCGCGACACCTTCGGTGGTCAGCGCCTCGGTGAGCAGTGTGGCCAGACGATCGGCGTTGGCGTCGAGCGCCGTGTAGGTCTGTGCGTCGGCGTGGCGCAGCGTCGCGAGCCCGGCGGCCACCGCGACCGGGTTCCCGGACAGCGTGCCCGCCTGGTACACGGGCCCCGTCGGTGCGAGGTACTCCATGATGTCGGCGCGGCCACCGAAGGCCGCGGCGGGCAGGCCGCCGCTCATCACCTTGCCGAAGGTGTAGAGGTCGCCGGCCACGCCCTCGATGCCGTACCAGCCGGACGGGCTGACCCGGAAGCCGGTCATCACCTCGTCCATGATCAGCAGCGCGCCGTGGCGGCGGGTCACTTCCCGCAGGCCGGCGTTGAATCCGTCGTGGGGGGCGATCGCGCCCATGTTGCCGGCGGCGGCCTCGGTGATGACCGCGGCGATCTCGTGCCCGAACTCCTCGAACGCCTTCGCGACGGCCTTGAGGTCGTTGTAGGGCAACACCAGCGTGTCGTGGGCGGACGCGCCGGTCACGCCCGGCGAGGTGGGCAGCCCGAGCGTCGCGACACCCGATCCGGCGTCGGCGAGCAGGGCGTCGACATGGCCGTGGTAGCAGCCGGCGAACTTGATGATCTTGGTCCGGCCGGTGAACCCGCGGGCCAGCCGGATCGCGGACATGGTGGCCTCGGTGCCGGAGTTGACCAGGCGCACGCGCTCCACGGGATCGACGCGATCGATGATCTCCTCGGCGAGCTCGATCTCGGCCTCGGTCGGCGCGCCGAAGGACAGGCCGCCCACCGCGGCCTTCTGCACGGCCTCGACAACGGCCGGATGGGCGTGTCCGAGGATCATCGGACCCCACGAGGAGACCAGGTCGACGTAGTCGTTGCCGTCGACGTCGGTGAGGTGGCAGCCCTTCGCCGAGGCGATGAACCTGGGGTCGCCGCCGACCGCGGAGAACGCGCGGACCGGGGAATTGACGCCACCCGGAATGGCCTGCGTGGCGCGTCGAAACAACGCGGCGGACTGCGCGGCGACATCAGCGGATCGGGTCACGGCCTCCAGTGTTCCAAACGGCGACGATGCGACCCAAATCGTTCAGGCTGCTCTCAGGGTGATGCGGGCCGACCGGCCGACCGTTTCCACCTATCGGAGCGCGGCCGCCACCTGATCCGCGATCGCCTGCTGGCCGGCGGCGTTCGGGTGCACCGGGGAGGCGCCGGAGTTGCCCTGCTGGGGTTCGATCCACCGTTGTCCGACCGGCGCACACGCGTCGTGGCCCTCGGACACCCGCGACATGTCCACGTAGTCCACCCCGGTGCGTCGGGCCGCGCGGGCGATCGCGTCGTTGAGGACCGCCTGCAGCCGCCGCAGGTACCCGACGTCGCCGGACGCGACGCGCATCGTCGGATAGCACCCGGTGTCCGCGGGCAGGATCCACGGGTAACCGACGGCGAGCACCCGTGCATCCGGTGACTTCGCCCGCACTGCGGTGAACGCGCGGACCAGCGCCGGGTATGTGCTGTCCCGGACGATGTCGACATACTGCGATCCGTGTGCGTCGCGGCACGGTGAGCCGGCCGGGTCCGACGCGGCGACATCCGAGCACGCGCCGATCGCGGTGGTGTAGACGGAACTGTCGTTGCCCCCGATCATCAGCGTGACGACGTCCGCATCGGCGTCGAGCGCATCCAATTGCGGTGCCACACCCTCATATTGAGGGGTGAAGAAATCCGACGTGTCGGCGCCACTGCAACTCACGTCATCGAGCCGGTACCTCTGCGCCGCCGCCAGCACATGGGCGAAGTTGCGCGACGAGCGGAAGCACATCACCGGCGAATCCGCCTCCAGCGGTTGCACTCCCGCCGCGGCACTGAACGAGTCGCCGAGGTTGACCAGCGACGGCCCGCCGGGTGCGGCACTCGATGCGGTGCTCGACGACGACTGACCTTCGGGTTCGGACGTGCTGGTCGCGCAGCCTGCGACGACGAACGCGACCACGGCGACGACGATCAGCACGACCCGCCTCATGCACTGGCCCCCAACAACATCAGCAACAGTTCGGCCCGGGTCCGGGCATCGGAGAGATCCACCTGCAGCATGTCCTCGATCCGTTCGATGCGGTGGCGCAGCGTGTGCCGATGGATGCCCTGCGCCGACGCCGCCACTCCCCAGTTGCCGTTGGCCTCCAGGAACGCGAGCAGGCTGGCACGCAGGTCGGTGCCGTGTTCCTCGTCGTGGTCGAGGACGGGCGCCAGACGCTGCCCGAAGGCGTCGGTCAACGCGCGGCGCACCGGGTCCATCGCGAGCAGCGACCGGCTGCCGTGCAGGTCGACGATCTGCCCGATGGCCGACGAGCGGCACGCCAGCCGCGCCTGCCGCACCGACTCCCCGACCTCGCGCAGCTGCATCGCCGGGCCGATCCCGCCCGAGACGGGACCGGTGGTGTTCAGCATCGTCAGCAGCCCGGTGACGAAGTCGACATGGTCGTCCCCGCGCAGCAGGGCGATGAGGTCGGAGCCGTCGCGGTGGGCGAACACCGGACGCCATCGATGCTCGAGTTCGTCCACGAGACGCCGTCGCCCCTGGGTGGCCGCCTCGGCGTCGGCGAAGCTGAAGACCACGGCCCGGACGCGCCCCGACCGGTCGCCGGCCCGACCCAGAATGCGATGCAACCCCGGTCCCGCCGCGCCTGCACCGTCGATCACGAGTGCCAGCGCGTCGTCGTGGAGGTCGACGACGTCGCGGGCCACCTGGCGCGGCTTCGCATGTTCGATGGCCAGCAACGAGATCGCGTGGCCGACCAGCATCCGCGCTACGTCGTCTAGCGCCGTCGGCCCCACCACCCCGAGGTGACCGAAGGTGCGACCGCCGGAGCCGACGCGGGCGACGGTCATCGTCGCGTCGCCGGTCATCCAGACCGCGCCCGCCGATGCCGGGTCGCGCACCACGAGATCGCGGATCCGGTTGAGGTCGGCTGCCGGGATGGTGCGCGGTGCCGTCGCCACCACCGCGAGCCCGGTGTCGAGCAGCACGACGTTCTGGTCGACGGCCTCGGCGAGCTCGCGCACCAGGGCGGCCGAGCCACCCGATGCGGCCGCACGGGTCATCCGGGGTTGCGCCTTGGTCGCCGCCACCAGACGAGATGACCGCTGCGCCGCGATCTGTTCGAGCACCGCACGGGTGATCGCCGAGAACGGGATCGGCAGCGGCACCTCGAAGAGCGGCAGTCCGAGTTCGTCCGCCGCCGCCACCATGTCCGCCGGCACCTCGTCGAATCCGAATCCGACGCCGAGCCCCACCGCCGCGACGCCGACCTCGTCGAGATGCCGGAGAAAGCCGATGCGCACGTCGGCGTCGGCATCGGCCCGGGCATCGAGCCGCAGCCCGGTGGTCAGCAGGACCTCACCACCCGACAGCCATTCTCCCGCGTTGACCAACTCGGACGAGACGGCGCAATCCATGCGGCGATCGAGGCCCGTCGCCCCGCCACGCAGTGCGAGCTGCAAGCGACGCTGAGCCAACAGCCACCGGACCGTCGTCATACGCAAACCCTACCGACCTATGGACATCGTGGAGCGAAGTCGGAAAGTCCTTGTACACATTGGCAGGCCACCCGATGTGGCGATGAGGCGAAGACTGGGGCTTACCGAGCACGACAGTTCCATCACCGACTTCACCGCGAGGGCCGATCACCATGTCCGTCTTGCAGAACTACATCAACGGCGAATTCGTCGCATCGACCTCCACGGAGACGATCGACATCATCAACCCGATCGATGAATCCGTGGTCGCCGTGTCACCGGTTTCCACCGCCGCCGACGTCGACACCGCGATGGCCGCCGCCGCGGCAGCGTTCCCGTCGTGGAGCACCACGACCCCGTCCGAACGCCAGAAGGCGCTGCTCAAACTGGCCGATGCCATCGAGGCCGGCTCCGACGACCTCGTCGCCGCCCAGGCCCGTAACACCGGTCAGCCCGACGATCAGATCGCCGACGAGGAGGTCACCGTCGGCGCCGACCAGATCCGCTTCTTCGCCGGCGCCGCGCGCATGCTCGAGGGCAAGTCCGCGGGCGAGTACCTGGCCGGGCACACCTCGTTCGTGCGGCGCGAGCCGGTGGGGGTCATCGGCCAGGTGACGCCGTGGAACTACCCGCTGATGATGGCGATCTGGAAGATCGCCCCGGCCATCGCGGCAGGCAACACCGTGGTCCTCAAGCCGTCGGACACCACCCCCGAGTCCACGCTGGTCCTCGCCGGACTCAGCAAGGGCATCCTGCCGCCCGGTGTGCTGAACGTCGTCCTGGGCAACGGGGAGACCGGCGCGGCGGTGGTGGGTCACCCCACGCCGCGGATGGTCTCGATCACCGGTTCGGTGCGCGCCGGGATCGCGGTCGCCGTCGCCGCCGCCCAGCAGCTCAAGACCGCTCATCTCGAACTCGGCGGAAAGGCGCCGGCCGTGGTGTTCGCCGACGCGGATCTGGAGAAGACGATCGAACCGATCGCCGCGGCCGCTTTCTTCAACGCCGGCCAGGACTGCACGGCGGTCACCCGCGTGCTGGTGCACGAGTCCATCCACGACAAGGTCGTCGAAGGACTGGTCGAAGAGGCGAAGAAGGCCACGGTGCCGCCGCTGAACAACGTGAACCACTTCGACAAGGTGACGTCCATCCTGGACAACATCCCGCCACACGCGACCGTCGCGACCGGCGGAAAGCGTAAGGGTGACAAGGGTTTCTTCATCGAGCCGACGATCATCACCGGCGTCCGGCAGGACGACAAGCTGGTGCAGGAGGAGACCTTCGGACCGGTGATCACGGTCCAGCCGTTCACCGACGAGGCCCAGGCCGTGCAGATGTCCAACGACGTGGCCTTCGGTCTGGCATCGAGCGTGTGGACCAGCGATCACGGCACCGCGATGCGGATGTCGGGCGCGCTGGACTTCGGCTGCGTGTGGGTCAACTGCCACATCCCGCTCGTCGCCGAGATGCCACACGGCGGTTTCAAGCACTCCGGGCACGGGAAAGACCTGTCCCTCTACGGCATCGAGGACTACACGCGCGTCAAGCACGTCATGAGCAACATCGAGTGAGGACCAGATGACCACCATCACCCACCGGCTGCCGCAGAAGCGGCACCTGGTCACCGACCTGCCCGGGCCACGCTCCGCTGAGCTGACCGCGCGCCGACGATCCGCGGTCGCCGCGGGGCTCGGTTCGGCTGTCCCCGTCTACGCCGTCGACGCCGACGGTGGCGTCATCGTCGACGTGGACGGCAACTCGCTGATCGACCTGGGATCGGGCATCGCGGTCACCACGGTCGGAGCCAGCAACCCGGCCGTCGCCGATGCTGTTGCCGCGCAGGCGCACCATTTCACCCACACCTGCTTCATGGTGACGCCGTACGAGGCGTACATCGCGGTGGCCGAGAAGCTCAACGAGCTGACGCCGGGCGATCACGAGAAGCGATCGGTGCTGTTCAACTCCGGCGCCGAGGCGGTGGAGAACGCGGTGAAGATCGCGCGCCTGGCCACCGGTCGCAATGCGGTGGTGGCCTTCGACCACGCCTATCACGGCCGCACCAACCTCACGATGGCGCTGACCGCGAAATCCATTCCCTACAAGCACAACTTCGGGCCGTTCGCGCCGGAGATCTACCGCATGCCGATGAGCTACCCCTACCGGGACGAACTCGGCACCGACGGTGTGGCCGCCGCGAACCGGGCCATCACCATGATCGACAAGCAGCTCACCGCCGACAGCGTGGCCGCGGTGATCATCGAACCCGTACAGGGTGAGGGCGGATTCATCGTCCCCGCACCGGGTTTCCTGCCCACCCTGGCCGACTGGTGCCGCTCCAACGGCGTGGTCTTCATCGCCGACGAGGTGCAGAGCGGGTTCTGTCGCACCGGTGACTGGTTCGCCTGCGATCACGAGGGTGTGGTGCCCGACCTGATCACCATGGCCAAGGGCATCGCCGGCGGTATGCCGCTGGCGGCGGTCACCGGACGTGCCGACCTGATGGATGCGGTCCACCCGGGCGGCCTCGGGGGCACCTACGGCGGCAACCCCGTGGCCTGCGCCGGCGCGCTGGCCGCGATCGACCAGATGAGCGAACTCGACCTGCCCGCGCGCGCCCGACACATCGGCGAGATCGTCACGTCCTCGCTGTCGGCGAAGGCGCAGGCCCTCGCCGCCGAGGGACGCGGCGTGATCGGCGAGGTCCGCGGCCGTGGCGGGATGATCGCCGTCGAGCTGGTCAAGCCCGGCTCCACCGAGCCCGATCCCGAGCTCGCCAAGGCCGCTGCCGCACATGCGCTGTCGCGCGGTGTGGTGGTGCTGACCTGCGGCACCCACGGCAACATCCTCCGACTGTTGCCGCCGCTGGTGATCGGCGACGATCTGCTGCGCGAGGCGCTCGACATCCTCGGCGACGCACTCACCGTCGATTGACCGGCGAATCCGCGACAGACCCGCTCGACCCCTGAGAAGGAGAACGCATCGATGACCGACACCGCCACCCCGGCCACGGATTTCGCGCATCCGCTTGATCCGCTGGGCGCCGACGAGTTCCGCGCGGTCGCCGCGCTGCTGGGCCGGGAGCAGGGCGTCGGCGACGGCTGGCGGATCGCCTCCATCGAACTCGCCGAACCGAGCAAGGCCGAGCTGACGGCATACACCGCCGACGGCACCGTTCCCCCACGCCGGGCGGTGGTGATCTGTCTGAACTCCGGCGAGAACGCGACCTACAAGTCGTTCATCACCCTCACCGGCGACCCGGACGGCCTCGGCACGGTCGAGTCGTTCGAGCACATCCCCGGCGTGCAGGCGAACTTCACCGTCGACGAGTTCGAGGAGTGCGACCGCGTGCTGAGGGCGCATCCGGACGTGCAGGCGGCCCTGGCCAACCGGGGTATCACCGATCTGGACCGGGTGTTCATGGACACGTGGACCTACGGTGGCGCGGTGATCCCCGAGGAGTTCGCGGGACGCCGGCTGGGCTGGTCGGACACCTGGGTCCGCAACGCCGAGGGATCGAATCCGTACGCCAATCCGATTGCCGGGCTGCACTGCGTGATCGACGTCAACACCATGGAGTTGTTGCGGATCGAGGATTCCGCCGCCGAGGGTGGGTACGACCAGCCCGAGGTGATGGGCGAGTACGTGCCGCGGCACATCCCGCAGCGGATCCGAGATGAATCCCGCCGCCCGCCGCTCAAGCCGCTCGAGATCACCCAGCCGGACGGCCCGTCGTTCACCCTCGAGGGCAACAAGCTCACCTGGCAGAACTGGTCGCTGCGCGTCGGGTTCAACTATCGCGAGGGGATGACCCTGCACGCGATCACCTACAACGACGCCGGCCGGGAACGATCGGTCGCACACCGGCTCTCGTTCGCGGAGATGGTGGTGCCCTACCGGGACCATTGCGAAGACCACTACCGGCGCACCGCATTCGACATCGGCGAGTGGGGCCTGGGGTTCATGACCACGTCGCTGGATCTGGGCTGCGACTGCCTCGGCGAGATCCGCTATCTCGACGCGGTGATGCACAACAGCGCCGGGGAGCCGTACACCATCAGCAACGCCATCTGCATCCACGAGGAGGACAACGCCGTCCTGTGGAAGCACGTCGATCACGACGCCGGCGCCGAGGTGCGCCGGATGCGGCGCCTGACCGTGAGTTTCCATGTCACCGTTGCCAATTACGAGTACCTCGTCTACTGGCGGTTCTATCAGGACGGCAACATCGAATGTGAGGTGCGTGCCACGGGGATCATGGTGACCACGCCGATGCCGCCGGGAGTCACGTCGAACCCGCACGGCACCACCGTCGACAACCGCACGTATGCGCCGTTCCACCAGCATTTCCTGGTCGCCCGTCTCGACCTCGACATCGACGGCACCGACAACACGGTGTTCGCGTCGGAGACCGTCGCCGAGCCGATGGGCCCCGGCAATCCGCTGGGCCTGTCGCTGGTACAGCAGACCACCGCGCTGCGCACCGAGGCCGAGGGCAAGCAGGACATGAACTTCGCGACGCAACGCGCGTGGAAGGTCGCCAACACCAACGTCACCACGTCACTCGGCCACAACCCCGCGTACAAGCTGGTACCGACCGGCGCGTTCCCGGCCATGTTCGACCCGGCATCGCCGATCTTCAAACGCGCGACCGTGATCGGCCACACACTGTGGGTCACCCCGAACCGGGCCGACGAGCGTTGGCCGGCAGGCGAATTCGTCAACCAGTCCGATCACGACACCGGGCTCGGCGAATGGACCAAGGCCAACCGGCCGATCGCCGACACCGACGTCGTGCTCTGGTACACGTTCGGCATCCACCACATCACCCGTCCCGAGGACTGGCCGGTCATGCCGGCCGACACCGTCTCCTTCTGGCTCAAGCCGTTCGGCTTCTTCGACCGCAATCCCGCGCTCGACGTCGAGCCGTCACCTGGCGCCCACGGCTGCCACCACGACGACTGACCCGCGCCGCCCTCCCGACAACTCTTGCAAGGATGTGCATCTGACATGAGCAACACCGAAACCATTGTGGACCCGCAGGCCGTCCTGAAGAGTGTGCCGACCGGCCTGTGGATCAACGGGGAGTCGGTCCCGTCGAGTTCGGGCGCCACGTTCTCGGTGTACGACCCGGCCACCGAGGAGCCACTCATCTCGGTCGCCGACGCCACCGTCGACGACGCGCGGCTCGCACTCGACAAGGCCGCTGCGGTCGCCGACGACTGGGCGGCCACCGCTCCCCGAGAACGGGGCGAGATCCTCCGTCGCGCTTTCGAACTGCTCACCGAGCGAGCCGATGACCTCGCCATGCTGATGACCCTCGAACTGGGTCGGGCGCTGCCCGACAGCCAGGGTGAGACCAAGTACGGCACCGAGTTCCTGCGCTGGTTCGCCGAGGAGGCGGTGCGGATCGGTGGCCGGTTCACCACCGCTCCCGCCGGCACGGGACGGATTCTCGTCACGCACGCACCGGTGGGTCCGTGCCTGGCGATCACGCCGTGGAACTTCCCGCTCGCGATGGGGACGCGCAAGATCGCGCCCGCGCTGGCGGCCGGCAACGTCATGCTCGTCAAGCCGGCTCATGAGACACCGCTGACCATGCTGCTGCTGGCCCAGATCCTCGCCGAGGCCGGATTGCCCGCCGGCGTGTTGTCGGTCCTGCCGACGACGCTCTCCGGGGACGTGTCGACGGCGATCATCACCGATGATCGCATCCGCAAGATCAGCTTCACCGGGTCCACCCCGGTGGGTCGAACCCTGTTGGGGCAGGCGGCCGAACGCGTGCAGCGCACATCCATGGAACTCGGCGGCAACGCGCCGTTCCTGGTGTTCGACGATGCCGACATCGACGCCGCCGTCGAGGGCGCGTTCGCGGCCAAGATGCGCAACGGCGGTGAGGCGTGCACGGCGGCCAACCGATTCCTGGTGCAGTCGAGCGTTGCAGAGGAGTTCACCGCCAAGCTCACCGAGAAGATGGCCGCGGTCCGGCTCGGCGCCGGGTACGAGTCGGGCGTCACGCTCGGGCCGCTGGTCAGCGCGAAGCAGCGCGACAAGGTCGCCGAGGCCGTGGACGACGCGATCGCCGACGGCGCGCGGGTCCGGTTGGGCGGCAAGGTACCCGAGGGCAAGGGTTTTTTCTACCCGGCGACCGTTCTCGACCAGGTGGATGCCTACGCCACGGTCACGCGCGGTGAGATCTTCGGACCGGTCGCGGTGATCAGCACCTTCGAATCGGAGACCGATGCCATCAAGGCGGCCAACTCCACCGAATACGGCCTGGCATCGTACTTCTACAGCCGCGACCACGAACGCTGCATGCGGGTCTCCGCGGCACTGGATTCCGGGATGGTCGGCGTCAACCGCGGGGTCATCTCCGATCCGGCCGCCCCCTTCGGTGGCGTCAAGCAGTCGGGTATCGGCCGCGAGGGTGGCAGCGAGGGCATCGAGGAGTACCTGTCCGTCAAGTACATCGCGCTCACCTGAAGCCAGAAACCCGAAGGCCACCATCATGTTCGTCGCCACCGCCGACCTCTCGGCGTCCCCTCCCCTCTGCCGTTACGACGAGCCGACCCGCGATCCGGTGCGTGTCGGACTCGTCCAGCACCGCTGGCAGCCCGATGTCGAGGCGGTCACGGCGGAACTCGCCGACGGCATCGCGACCGCCGCCGACCTCGGTGCGCGAGTCGTCTTCCTGCCGGAGATCACCCTTCTGCGGTATCCGGCGTTCGTGCGCGGCGGTGACGATGCCGCCGCGAACGCGGAGAGCCTCGACGACGGGCCGACGATCACCTTCGCGCGGCAGATGGCCACGACCCACGGGATCCACGTGCACGCGTCCGTGTACGAGCGGACCGATGGCGTCGGCGACGGCCTGGGATTCAACACCGCGATCCTGGTGTCCCCGTCCGGCGAGTTGGTGGGGCGCACCCGCAAACTCCACATCCCCGTCACCAGTGGGTATTACGAGGACACGTATTTCCGGCCCGGACCCGCGGACGACGATCCGTACCCGGTCTACCGGCCGGACGGCCTCGGCGGCGCCGCGCTCGGCCTGCCGACCTGCTGGGACGAGTGGTTCCCCGAGTTGGCGCGCGCCTACTCGCTGGCCGGCGCGGACATGATCGTCTATCCGACCGCCATCGGCAGCGAACCCGACTTCCCGGACTTCGACACCGAGCCGCTGTGGCATCACGTGATCACCGGGAATGCGATCACCGCAGGCACTTTCATGATCGTGCCGAATCGACACGGCGACGAGGGGCAGATCACCTTCTACGGGTCGTCGTTCATCTGCGACCCCTACGGCCGGGTGCTGGTGCGGGCGCCGCGCGACGAATCCGCCGTGTTGGTGGCCGACCTCGATCTGAACCTGCGCCACGACTGGCTGACCTTGTTCCCGTTCCTGCGCACCCGACGACCGGACACCTACGGTCCGCTCGTCGCCCCGGTCGCCGACACCACGCTGGGCGAACGTCGGTCATGACCTGGCGGATGCCCGCGGAAAGGGTTGCCCAGGAACGGGTCTGGATGGCCTATCCGGCACCCGGATACAGCCTCGGCGACACCGAGGCCGAGCAGGACGAGGCACGGCGCACCTGGGCGGCCGTGGCGCATGCGATCGTCGGGTTCGAGCCGGTCACCGTGATCGTCGATCCCGGCGAGATCGCCGCGGCACGGCGACACCTGTCGTCGGAGATCGAGATCGTCGAGGCACCGCTGAACGATGCGTGGGCCCGCGACATCGGCCCGACGTTCGTGGTCGACGAGGGCGGACGGCTCGGTGCGGTCGACTGGGTGTTCAACGGTTGGGGTGCGGCCGAGTGGGCGCGGTGGGACCGCGACGAGAGGATCGCGTCTCTCATCGCCGGGCTCTGCGGCGCCGAACTCATCGACTCACCGATGATCAACGAGGGCGGCGGCATCCAGGTCGACGGGGAGGGCACCGTCCTGCTGACCGAATCGGTGCAGCTCGGCGAGGGACGCAACAGTGCGTGGACGCGTGCACAGGTGGAGGCCGAACTGGCCCGCACCATCGGCAGCACGCATGCGGTGTGGTTGCCGTACGGACTGACCCGCGACAACGAGATGTTCGGCACCCGTGGGCATGTGGACATCGTCGCGGCCATCCCGAGCCCGGGCGTGGTGCTGGTCCACGCGCAGGGCGATCCCGGGCATCCCGACCATGCGGTGTCGGCGACGGTGCGCGAGGTGTTCGCGTCGTCGACCGACGCGGCCGGCCGGGCCTGGCAGATCATCGACGTGCCCGCACCGGCGGTGCTGCGCGACGACGAGGGATTCGTCGACTACAGCTACATCAACCACCTGGTTGTCAACGACGCCGTGATCGCCTGCAGTTTCGACGATCCCGGCGACGACACGGCGCTCGGCATCCTCGGCGACGCCTACCCGGGTCGCCGGGTGGTGAGCGTCGATGCGCGACCGTTGTTCGCGCGGGGCGGCGGCATCCACTGCATCACCTGCCAGCAGCCCGTCGCCGCAGTTCAGCCAGTTCTTTAGCGCGCCAAAGAACTTTTAGTACACTCGTGCCATGCGTGTACGGATCGCCGCCCTGATGATCGCACTCGTCACCGTGCTGAGTGTCGCCGTCGCCGCGCCGGCACGGGCCGACACCGGCAGCCTCGGCGCCGGGAGTTCCGACCTGTTGTCGCCCAACAGCGTCTTCCTGTGGCAGAGCCCGCCCACGCGATACATCGTGGTGCTCGGCGCCAAGATGGGCACCTTCGGGCAGACACCGGCCATCCTGGAGCGTCGGATGAACGTCGCCGCCAACCTCGCGCTGAGCCACCCGTTCAACCGGATGATCGTGTCCGGCGGCAACACCTGGTGGCTGCCGGTGTCGGAGGCCCAGTTCATGAACGTCGGCCTGATCCGACGCGGCGTCCCGATGTGGCAGATGGTCAACGAGGGCGCGTCGACCAGCACCGTCGCCAACGCCACCAACACGGTCGCGATGCTCAAGCACATGGGCGCCACCGGCGCGCTGATCGTCACCAACGGTTTCCACATGCCCCGGGCGATGCAGGACTTCCGCGCGGCGGCCGGAAAGCAGCACGCCCGGTTGACCTTCCAGGCCGCCTACGCCTGAGCCGACAGCTGTGTGCCGGTGCCGGCGACACCGGGGATCGCGGCGATCAGCTCCCGCGTGTACGGGTGCGCCGGTGTCGTGAACACCTCCTCCACCGCACCGGTCTCGACCACCGATCCGCTGCGCATCACCGTCACCTGGTCGCCGATGAGTCGCACCACTCCCAGGTCGTGCGTCACGAAGACATAGCTCAGACCGAGCTCGGCCTGGAGGTCGACCAGCAGCTGCAGGATCTGCGCCTGCACCGAGACGTCGAGTGCGCTGACCGCCTCGTCGAGGATCACGATCTCCGGGTTGAGGGCCAGGGCACGGGCGATCGCCACACGTTGCCGCTGCCCTCCCGACAGCTCCCGGGGGAGCCGGCGAGCATGATCGCGATCCAGCGCGACGGCGTCGAGCAACTCACCAACGCGTTCCGCGCGGGCGCGCCTCGAAGAGCCGACGCCGAAGGCCACCAGCGGCTCGGCGATCAACCGCTCGACGGTGAACCGCGGATCCAGTGACGTGTAAGGGTTCTGGAACACGAACTGCAGATCCCGGCGCAGTTCCCGGAGCTGCTTGCGCCCGGCGGATGTGACGTCGGCGTCGCCGACCCGCACGCTGCCGCCGTCCGGTCTGGTGAACCCGGCCAGGATGCCCGCGAGCGTCGACTTGCCGGCGCCGGATTCGCCGACGATCGCGTGGGTGGTCCCGCGCAGCACCGTCAGGTCGACACCGTCGAGCGCGTGGAACTCGGCGCGCTTTCCCGCTCCGGGGACACGGTAGGTCTTGCTGAGGTTCTCGGCGACCAGCACCGGCTCGGGTGTGGACGTCGCGCCGGCGGGGTCGGCCGCGACGTCCGTCGCACGCGACGGCGTGAGCCGACCGGCATGCCGGCCCGGCGCCGCGGCCAGCAGGCGACGTGTGTACTCGTCGACCGCGTGCTCCGTGATGCCATCGGGCGTGCCGCTCTCGACGATCTCACCGTTGCGCATCACCAGGATTCGGTCCGACCGCTCGATCGCGACCCCGAGATCGTGGGTGACCAGCAGGACCCCGATGCCCAGTTCGGCGCCCAGGATGACCAGGTGATCGAGAATCACCTTCTGCACGGTCACGTCCAGCGCGCTGGTCGGCTCGTCGGCGACGATGATCTTCGGGTCACCGGCGAGCGCTATCGCGATCAGCGCACGCTGTTTCATACCACCGCTGAGCTCATGCGGGTACTGGTCGAAGACCCGCTCGGCATCGGTGAGGCCCGCGGTGCGCAGCGTCGCCAGCGCCGCTTCCCGCCAGCGCGCCTGGTTCAGCCGGGCGGTCCCGCCGAACCGCCCGGCCGGCTCGTTGAACCGCACGGCCTCGGCGACCTGATGACCGATCTTCTTGACGGGGTTCAGCGAGGTGTTCGGGTCCTGCGGGATGTACCCGATGTAGTTGCCGCGCACGCGGGTCATCCGACGGTCGTTCCAGCCGGTGACGTCGACGTCCGAGTAGCGGATACGGCCGCCGGTGACGCGCGCGTTGGCGGGCAACTGTCCGAGTGCGCCGAACACCACGGTGCTCTTGCCGGAGCCCGATTCCCCGACGAGCGAGACGAATTCGCCGGGCTCGACGCGCAGGCTCACACCGCGCACGGCCGGGTTCCACCGTCGATCGGTGCGGTACTCGATCACCAGGTCGCCGATGTCGAGCAACGGGTCCGCGATTGCGTCGGCTTCTGCACCGTCGACCCGAACATCGAGGGTCGGTACCGTCTGCGTCATGAGCCATGGCCCTTTCTGAAGGAGACACTGATCCGGTGGGTGGCGATCACCACGACCGCGAGTGCGATGCCGGGCATGACCGACACCCACGGATACTGCGAGATGTAGTCGCGTCCCTCCGCGACGAGCACTCCCCATTCGGGTTCCGGTGGCGGCGCGCCGTACCCGAGGAAGCCGAGGCCGGCGACGGCCAGGATCGCGGTACCGATCTCGAGCGCCGCCAGCGCCAGCACGGAGCTCACCGCGTTGGGGACGACATGTGTGACGACGATGGCGATCCGCCCCACGCCCAGGCCTTCGGCAGCCCGCACGTAGTCCCGCGAGGAGACGGTCATCACCTCGGCACGCATGACCCGCGCGAACGCCGCGATCGACGAGATACCGACGGCCAGCGCGATGTTGTAGGTCGAATAGCCCAGCACCGAGACCATGACCATGGCCAGCAGCAGACTGGGGATCGCGAGTGAGACGTCGGACAGACGCATCACCGCGGTGTCGACGAACCCACCGCGGAAACCGGCGATGAGACCGAGAACGGTACCGGCCCCGAAGGCGATCAGCACCGCGAGCAGGGTCGCGGCGATGGTGGTTCGCGCGCCATAGACGCTGCGCGCGTACAGGTCCCGGCCCAGCCGGTCGGTGCCGAACCAGTGTTCGGCGCTCGGACCCAGGAAGCTCGCGTCCGGGTTGCCGTCGTACGGACTGAACTGGGTGAAGAGTCCGGGCACGAGTGCCCAGCCGACGGCGATCAGCACGATCACCCAGGCCGCCACGAGGACCGGCTTGCGGACGAACGCCACCACCCGCTGACGAGCCGCCGCTGCGGTGCGGTCACCGCTGCGCAGGCCCCGGACAGCACCGACATCGATCGACGTCATGGCGTCACGCCCTTCCGCCGGTCGATGCGGCCACGGCCCGCAGTCGCGGGTCGAGCAGCGGATACACCAGGTCCACAGCCAGATTGATGACCGCGAAGGTCACCGCGACGAAGACCACCAGACCTTGGACCAGCGGCACGTCGAGCGTGCTGATCGCCGATTGCGTGAGCCGTCCGACGCCGGTCCGCGCGAACACCGTCTCGGTGATCACGGAACCGGCGATCAGATTGCCGAACGTGACGCCGGCGATGGTGAGCGCGGGCAGACTGGCGTTGCGGAAGACGTCACGGGTGAAGATCTGGGTGCGGTCGGCGCCCTTGGCCCTGCTGGTCGTGACATAACCGGACTGCAGCTCGGTGCCGAAGCTGCGCACCAGCAATTGCGCGATCGGCCCGGCAACCGGGATCGCCAGGGCCACGAGCGGGAGCACCAGGCTGCGCCATCCGTCGTCGCCGAACGCGGGGAACCAGCCGAGCCGGAAGGCGAAGAGCTGCAACAGCAGAATGCCCGACAGGAACACCGGTACCGACACCGCCGCGGTGGGCAGGGCCTCGACGAATCCGCGCAACCACTGGTTCCGGGTCGACGTGGCCACGACCGCGATCACGAAGGCGATGATGATGGCGAGGAACAGTGCACCGAATGCGAGGACCAGGGTGTGCGGCACCACCTCGCCGATCGAGGTGGTCACCGACTTCCCGGATTGCACCGAATTGCCGAAATCACCCTGAAGGGCCTGCCACAGTCGTGAGAAGTACTGCAGGACAACCGGTTGATTGAATCCGTAGTTGTCGCTGACCTGTTCCTTGACCTCCGGTGGGATCGTGTTGATGGTGGCCGGGTCGAAGAGCAGGTCCACCGGGTCGGCGGGCAGCACGAACAGCAGGACGAAGGTGACGGTGAAGGCGGCCCAGGCGACGAACACCGCCCGGCCCACCTTCCCCGCGACGTAACCGACCACGCCTCAGCCGTCCGCGCGGTTGTCGTCGGCTGCGCCCTTCCAGGCGGCGACGAACGAGTTGCGGGACTGCGCGTCGAAGACGATGCCGTGGATGTAGCCGGCGTGGGCGATGACCTGCGACGGGTTGTACACCGGATTGACCAGCGCGTACTTCTCCAGCAGGAGGTCCTGCGCAGCCTTGGTGTACTGCGCGCGCTGCGCGGGGTCCAACGTGGTCTCGATCTGTCCGAGCACCTTGGTGACCTCGGCCTGATCGATGCCCGGCGACTCCGGACCGATGTAGGCGCCGTTGCCGAGTTCGGGGCTGTACTGCAGATTCAGCACCGCCGGATCGTTGCGGGAGCGGTTGGCGGCCACCACGTTCCAGTCCGTCTTGGCCTTCGCCTGCTGCGCGGTGTAATCCGGGATCGGCACCACGGTCAGCTTCAGATCCACCCCGATCTTCTTCAGGTCCTGCTGGATCGACTCATAGGCGGGCGTGTTGACGACCAGGTTGTTGATGCCGAGCAGCTTCACCTCGAGCCGTTTGCCGCCCTTGACCCGGATACCGTCCGGGCCGGGCTTCCAGCCGGCGGCGTCGAGGATCTGCGCGGCCTTGTCCCGGTCGAATCGGACGACCGAGCCGCGATAGTCGGCATAGCCCGGCACGGACGGCTGCAGGACCGATGACGCAACCGAATACGACGGCGTGAGCACGGTCTTCGTCAGGGAGTCACGGTTCCAGCCGAGTTGGATCGCCTTGCGGACCGCTATGTCGTTGGTCGGGAACAGCTGGGAGTTGAAGTTGAAGTAGATCGCGGTGCCGGACACCGGGCGATAGATGATCTTGTATCCCTGTGCGATCAGGGCCTTCTCGTCGGTGGTACCGACGTCAAGCGTGGCGTCGATGGCGCCGGAGGTCAGCGACCCGGTGCGTACGCTTGCCTCGGGGATCGACCGGAACACGATGCGGTCGAGGTAGGCCTCGCCTTTGTGCTTGAGCGCCGGCGGGGCCCAGTCGTAACCCTTGCGCCGCGCCAGGACGGTCTCCACCTGCGGCTTCCAGCTCTCGTAGACGAACGGGCCGGTGCCGACCACCTTGGTGGCATCGGCCGAGCGCTGTTCGGCGGACAGCCGCAGCGTATTCGGCGACAGGAAGCCCGGCCCGGCGTTGGCGGTGAACGAGACCGCCTGCAGCGCACTGGCGAGAGGGCGCTCGAAGCGCAGGCGCACGGTGTGGTCGTCGATGACGTCGGTGCCGACGTAGCCGGGGAACAGTGGGGCACCGTTCGGGGTGATGCCGAGCGCTGGATCACCCTTGATGTACTGGTCGAAGTTGAGCTTGACCGCCTGCGCGTCGAACGGCAGACCGTCGCTGAAGGTGACCCCCTTGTGGAGCTTGAACGTGAACTCGGTCAGCGCCGGGTTGTATGTCCACGACTCCGCCAGCCACGGGGTGACGTCGCCGGTCTTCGGGTCCTGCCAGAGCAGTTTGTCGGTGACGTTGCCGGCGATGAGGGACTCCGCGTAGTTGGTGCCCCACTGGGGGTCCGGACTGCGCTGATAGTCGATCAGGGAGAAGTTCAGGGTGCCGCCCCGGACCGGGGTGCCATCGCCTCCGGCTGCCGTGTCGCCGGAACCTCCGCGGGCCACGACGACGCCGATGACCACGATCGCCACCAGTGCCAGCGCACCGGCGATCCACGGCCAGCGCCGTCGCTGTGCGGAATCAGATTGCTCGATCGAACTGCGAAGGTCAGACATCGGTCACTTTCGGATGATGAGATGGTCGGCCGGAGCCGGGGTCTCGCGGTCGGTGGACCGTCGAGTCGAAATCCCCTGGCTCCGGCGCAAATCATCCATTCGACCGGCGCGGGACGGCACCTTTGCGTTCAGCTTGATCGCAAGACACCCTGCCGTGATCGAGGCGCTCGACAGCCTCGACCACACAAAACATTCTGTCGCGCATACATTTCGGTCCCGCTCCCCCGACAGGGAGAGCGGGACCGAGATGGTTGAGGAGAACCTCAGCGCAGCAGTGCGCGGCTCATCACCACGCGCTGGATCTGGTTGGTGCCCTCGTAGATCTGGGTGATCTTGGCGTCGCGCATCATGCGCTCGACCGGGAAGTCGCGGGTGTAGCCGGCACCACCGAACAGCTGGACGGCGTCGGTGGTGACCTCCATCGCGACATCGGATGCGAAGCACTTGGATGCCGCAGAGATGAACCCGAGGTTCTTCTCGCCACGCTCGGCACGGGCCGCCGAGGTGTAGACCATCAGACGAGCGGCCTCGACCTTCATCGCCATGTCGGCGATCATGAACTCGACGCCCTGGAACTTGCTGATCGTCTGACCGAACTGCTTACGGTCCTTGACGTATTCGATGGCCTTGTCGAGCGCACCCTGCGCGATACCGACGGCCTGCGCGCCGATCGTCGGGCGGGTGTGGTCGAGGGTCTGCAGCGCGGTCTTGAAGCCGGTGCCCTCGTCGCCGACGATGCGATCCTCCGGGATGGTGCAGTCCTCGAAGTAGAGCTCCGCGGTGGGCGATCCCTTGATGCCGAGCTTCTTCTCCAGCGGGCCGACGGTGAAGCCCGGATCATCTTTGTGGACCATGAACGAGGAGATGCCGTTGGCACCCTTCTCCGGGTCGGTGACCGCCATGACGGTGTACCAGGACGACTTGCCGCCGTTGGTGATCCAGCACTTGGAGCCGTTGATCACCCAGTTGCTGCCATCCTTGCGTGCACGGGTCTTCATCGACCCGGCATCGGAACCGGCCTCACGCTCGGAGAGCGCATACGACGCCATCGCCTCGCCGGACGCGATCGAGGGCAGTACCTGCTTCTTGAGCTCGTCGGAGCCATTGAGGATCAGACCCATCGTGCCGAGCTTGTTGACTGCTGGGATGAGCGACGACGATGCACAGACCCGCGCGACCTCCTCGATCACGATGCAGGCGGCGACCGAATCGGCACCCTGACCGTCGTACTCGTCGGGCACGTGGATGGCGTTGAAGCCGGACGCCACGAGGGCATCGAGTGCCTCCTGCGGGAACCGGGAGTTCTCGTCGACGTCCGCGGCGTGCGGCTCGATCTCCTTCTCCGAGAGCGCGCGGATGGCCTCGCGCAGCGCGACGTGCTCCTCGGGCAGTTCGAAGACGTTGAAGCCGGGGTTACCGAATCCCATGATCACTCCTTACGACACAGCGTCCACACTCTCCGAAAGCGCGACACTGCGTGCCAATGTTTCGTTTCATATTACCGCAGTCCGGCACTCAGTGCCATCTTGCGTCCTGTGGTTTCTCTCATTGTCTGCCATCCCGACGATCTGCACGCAGTTGTTCCCGGACCCGGCGGGCGATCTCGTCCGGTGCGGTACCCGCCGGATAGGTGACCACGGTGACCACCCCTCCCACCTCGGCCGACGCCGACTGCGGAACTCCGGGTGACGCCATGAAACCGGCCCGCACCCGATCGAGCTCGGCACGCAGCCGATCAATGGTCGCGTCGACGTCGCCGCGGATCATCGACCGGAGCAGATAGTTGTGCGCGCCGGTGACCGCAGCCGCGTAGGCGACGACGCGTGCGGGCGATTCCGCAGGCAGTCGCGGGCGCAGGAAGTCCTCGAACAGCCGTTGATAGCGGTAGGTGGTGACGAGCTCGCGATCGCGGAGCGCCGGTGACTCCTGGACCACCTGGAAGCGGCGTACCGCCAGCTCACGGGTGTCACGAAAGTGCAGGAAGACCCGCTCGGCGGCGGTGCACACGGCCACCCACGGATCGTCGTCGGCCGTGTCGAGGTGCGCGGCCACCTGTGCCAGCAGCGCCTCGTGGTCGGCGAAGATGACGTCTTCCTTGGCACCGAACTGGCGGAAGAACGTCCGTCGGGATATCCCCGCCGCCGCGGCGATCTGTTCGACGGTGGTCGACTCGTACCCCTGCTCGGAGAACAGCCTGATCGACTCGGCGACCACGTGGACCCGGAAGTCGGCGGGGTCGTCGGGGGCCGTCTCGATGGTGCTCGACATGATTGTCAGTATCGCCGACGATCGAGCCGGCAACGGTTCGGGCGCCGTCTGCGGGAACATCTCGCTGTCGACGGGCATCCAAGAGATATGGCGATTCCCGACCCCTACTGCTCGACCGTTCCTCGGTCCACGCCCCTTCCGGGTGGTGGCATCCGCGTCCACTCGATCGCGACGCCGGCGATGATCGGAGCAATGGCCAGAGCCGAGTACCTCGGTAATCGTGTGATCTGGGCGGTCCTGATCCCGGCACTCGTACTCGGGCCCGTGGCGATCTCGGCAGTCGACGGTCACCTGATGGATTCCCGGTCTCCACTGGTGTTCGCGGGCACGTCCATGGTCATCGGTGTGGCCACGATGGCAGGTTTCGCCCTCGCGCTGCTGTTCGTGACCGCGCCCCGCGCGTGGCGACTGAAGTTGCCGTCGGGAAGTCCGGTCTTCGCCGATTTCGGTCCGGAGGTCATCGGAATCGGTTGGGCCGGCCACCACCGCACCGTGGCACGCACGCACGTGACCCGGGTCCGCCGGATCGGGTCCGTCCTGCACGTGCGCGGCGCGGAGGCGACGCTGCTGTTGCCACTCGACCTGGTGCCGGCATCGGTTGCGGCGGAGTTGCTCTCGGTCACGAGGCACACCCGGCCGCCGTCACCGCGCCGACCGACGGAAGCCCGACGCGCCCCCGAACCATGTGCGGTCCGGTCGGAGCGCGAATGGGGCGGCATCACCTACACCAGCGCCATCGCCGACGATGTTCTGACCGAGCGGCTCTCGTCGTCGGTGCGCCGCAGCCCCGCCGATTTCGGTCCGCAGCGAATCAGTGTTCGCCTCGGTCCACTGCTGGAGTCATTCGGTGTCGATCGGATCTCCGATGTGCGGCACGTCGATTCGGCATTGGTGTTTCGTCTGCACAGTCCGTCGGCCGGAGTCGTGATACCCGATGAGTTGGTGCCGACCCGAATCGGCCGAGGCCTGCTACGGCGATTCGGGCCGGAGCGCTGAGCTTCCGGAGTTGCCGTCGGGCCGGCGAACGAACTCTGCCGGCAAGGGTTCGCCCATGACACGCGCCGGACCGCTCGCCGTCGCTGGTGCGGAGGCCCTGGAGAGTTCTCCCGCCCGTAACCGCCGGTAACCCGCACGCAACATTCACCAGGCAGTTTAAGTATCACTTCAATTAAGTGTTTCTTAAACTCCAAGGTGAGAACCATGTCTACATCTCTTCGGCCAGAACTGGCCACGGCGGACCTACCCGTTCCGCCAGACCCGCGACTCACGAACGCGGACCTCCTGCCCACCAAAGAGCGTCGCTGGGGCGTCTACAGCATCTTCGCGCTGTGGATGGCCGATACCCACGCCATCAGCAACTACACCTTTGCCGCGGGATTGTTCGTCCTTGGGCTGACCCCGTGGCAGGTGTTTGCGTCACTACTCATCGGCATCAGCGTGGTCTGCTGGTTCATGAATCGCATGGGACTGGCGGGCCACACCACCGGGGTCCCCTTCCCCGTGCTCGCCCGCGCCAGTTTCGGCGTCTTCGGCGCCAATCTCCCCGCGCTCGTCCGCGCCGTCATGGCCATCTTCTGGTACGGAATCCAGACCTGGCTGGCCTCGGTCGCGCTGGTGGTGCTGACCGTGCAACTCGCTCCATCGCTGGACACCTATACGCAGAACTCGTTTCTCGGGTTGTCGACGCTCGGCTGGGCGGCATTCATGTTCATGTGGTTGCTGCAGCTGCTCCTGCTCACGCGGGGGATGGAGTTCATCCGCCGAACGCAGGACTGGCTGACCGGCCCGCTGGTCTGGATCGTGATGATCTGCCTGGCGGGATACCTTCTCGTGAAATCCGACTGGTCCATCAGCCTGACCGATTCGTTGAAGCCGATGAGCGGCCCCGACCAGGCCCATCAGATGCTTGTCGCAATCAGCCTCACTGTCGCGACGTTCCTGACGCTGGTACTGAACTACGCGGACTTCTCCCGATTCACCAAGACCAAGCGCTCCTACCTGCTCGGCAACATCCTGGGCCTGCCCATCAACTTCACGCTGTTTGCCGTCGCCTCGGTCCTGACCACCGCCGGGAGTGTAGTGGTGTTCGGGGAACTGCTGACCGAGCCCGTGGAGATCGTCGCGGCGATCGACAATCCCGCGGTGACGATCATCGGCGCAGCCACGTTTGTCATCGCCACCATCGGGATCAATGTGGTCGCCAACTTCGTCTCTCCCGCATACGATCTCGCAAACCTGTGGCCTTCGCGGATCAATTTCACCCGTGGCGGTCTGATCGCCGCGGTGCTGGCCGTTCTCGTCACGCCGTGGAACCTGTACTCCAACCCGGTGGTCGTCAACTATTTCCTCGGCGCACTGGCCGCATTCCTCGGACCGCTTGTGGCGATCCTGCTGGTCGACTTCTACCTCATCCGGCGTCGCTCGATCGACGTCGATGCACTGTTCGACGCGCGTGAGGGAGCGCCATATGTCTACCGCCGGGGCTGGAATCCTCGCGCCCTCATCGCGTTCGTCCCCTCCGCCGCGGCGTGTGCCGTCCTTGCGCTGGTACCGGCATTCGCCACGGTCGCGCCGTTCGCATGGATTCTGGGGATGGTCGTCGCAGGCGCGATCTATCTGACCCTCAACCGCTCTCGTCCGTCGAGCGACCCGAGCGTCGACCTCACCGAGTCGGTGACCGCGCGATGAACCTGACGATCATCAATCCCAACCGGCTCGACCAGTGCACCCGTCGGATCGACGAGTACGCCCGACGGTGGTTTCCCGACATCGACATCAGCGTTGTGGCACCGACTTTCGGCCCACGCGAACTCGCCGGGGAGTACGAGACCCAACTCTGCGCGACAGGTGTGCTCGATCAGATCACCGGCGCCGACCCCACAACCGATGCCTTCGTGCTGGCCGGCTTCGCCGAGCCCGGTACCGAAGCGGCACGCGAAGTAGCCGCATGCCCCGTGGTGGACATCACCGAGGCGGGGCCCATGCGGGCGCTGCTGTTCGGCCGGAGGTACGCGATCATCACCAGCACCCGAGCGGTGATCCCTGCGGTCGAGGACCGGATTCGCTGCCTGGGTCTCGACCAACGTGCCCTGCCGATCAGCGCGGTCGACATGGGCGTGGCCGAGATGTTGGACAAGCCAGATGATCTCGCGGGCGCGGTCGAGCGTGAATTGCACCGGCTGGCACGTGCGGGACACACCGGCGCAGTGGTACTGGGCTGCGGCGGGATGACCGGCGTCGCCGAGAGGGTCGCCATCCCCGACGGGATCACCGTCGTCGACCCGGTGCGCGCTGCCGTCGCCACGGCAGCCGCGATCGTTGCCGAACAATCCAATCGAACCGAGAGCCTCATATGACCATCACCGATCATCACGCAGCCCTCACCGAACTCGTTGCCCGATCTGCGATCTCCGATCGCATGTCGGCCTATCTCGACAGTTGCGACGTGTCCAAGGACGCCGATGAGATCGCCGGGCATTTCACCTTCGACGGGATCTGGGAAGGTGTCGGCAGGAACGTCGAATTCGGTCGTGCGCAAGGCACTGCGGCGATCGCCGCGCTGTTCGCCGATGTCCCGCAACGTCAACCGTTCACGGTTCACTACCTGACCAATCCCCGCATCGAGATCGACGGCAACGTCGCCGTGGGTCGGTGGCTGTGCTTCGAACCGTCCACCATCCGACAGGGCACGATGCCGGTGTGGATCGGCCTGCGTTACGAGGTCGATTTCCGAGAGGTGCAGAACTCGTGGCTGATCGCGCATCTGCGCTGCGACACGCTGTTCGCGACCCCCTACGACATCGGCTGGGGCAAGGAAATGTTCACCGCGGTCACCGCCACCGAGCCGCGGACATCCACCCCGGATCCCGTCGGTCACCAGTCACCGTTCACCCCGTCAGAGGATTGAGATACCGTGCAGAGCACAGTCACCCAGACCGCAGATATTCCCGTCATCGACATCAGCTCCCTCCGTGAGGGTTCGGCACGTCGACGGCTCGAGATCGGGCAGCGCATCGATGAGGCCAACCGTCGAGTCGGCTTTCTGGTCATCGTCGGCCACGGGGTCGATGACGACCTCATCGCTGCCATGCACGACGTCACCGAGGAGTTCTTCGGACTTCCCGACTCGGTCAAGGACCGGAGTCGACAGCCGGCCCCCGAGATCAGCCGAGGTTTCATACCGGCCCGAGCACGCTCCCTGGCCGCATCGGACGGCGGGTCGGGCGAACGCGACTACGTCGAATACTTCGCCGCCGGGCGGTCGGAGCTGTCCGGCACCGGCGTGTTCGATCATCGCAACATCTGGCCGCACGCGCCGAACGATTTCCGGAGCACCTGGCAGAACTACTACACGGCTCTGGAAGCCGTGGGCAACGTCCTGCTACGCGGCTTTGCGCTGGGTCTCGACCTCGATGAGGAGTACTTCCACTCCACCTGCGCCGATCATTGTTCGGTCCTGTTCGCGAACGGCTATCCGCCGGCCGACGCTCCGCCCGCACCGGGTTCCGTGCGTCTCGGTGCGCACACCGACTACGGGAGCCTGACAATCCTGTATCGCGACGAACGACCGAGCGGTCTGCAGGTGCGCCAGAATGGCGCGTGGCTTCCGGTGCCCGACATTCCGGGGTCGTTCGTGGTCAACATCGGTGACCTCATGGCGCGTTGGACAAACGACCGATGGGTGTCGACTCTGCATCGGGTGGCACACCCGCCGGTCGCTTCACTCGGTGAACGCCGCCTGTCGATTCCGTACTTCCATCAGCCCGCCCCGGACGCGGAGATCGCGGCCATCCCCACGTGCGTGACCGACGGCGCAGCACCCAAGTATCCGCCGATCACGTCCGGTCAGAACTACCTGGAGAAGACACGGCGATCGATGACTGCCGTGTCGTGAGCAGTGGAGCGGTTGAATGAGGGGGTGGAAAACCAACCGACCGATGGTGGACGAGAGAATCCCGCTCCGCTGGGCGCCGCCTTGCGCGTGGCCCGACGCGCCCGTGCACTCACCCTGCAGCAGGTGGCGTCGGCAGTCGGGATCTCGGCGAGCGCGCTCAGCCAGATCGAGAACGGCAAGACCCAGCCGACGATGAAGAGGCTCTACGATCTCGTCGAGTTCCTCGATGTGCCGCTCGACGAGGTGTTCGGTGGGGGCGTGGACGTGGAAGTCGGTTCGGTTCTCGTCAGCCGGACCGGAGATCACACAGAGATCGCCCTCGAAGACGGTGTCGTCTGGAAGCAGATCAATCCCCCGGACGAATCGCACACCGAAGTACTTGTCGTCGACTATCCACCTGGCGCCCGGACCTCCGACTCCACCGAGTTCATCCGCCACCGCGGCCGCGAAACCGGTTACGTGCTGAGCGGGACGCTGGTGATCGAGCTCGGCGAGGTGATCCACACCATCTCACGAGGGGACTCGATCACCTTCGACTCGTCGGTGCCGCATCGTGTGTCCAACCCGCATGAAGTCGCAGCGCAGGCGGTGTGGGTCACCTTTGCGCACAACGCGCCGGTCCGGTAGCCACGGCGGGAGGGTGGGCCGAAGGTGATCGATCCGACACCACCGACCACCCGTAGCAGCCGCCACAAACCGCTCAACTCGCGACGATCCAGTACGTAACGTGGAGGCATGGCAACTCCCATCGAGAGTCCGGAAACGCCCACTGCCGCGGAGGCCGGGGTCACCGACGATCCCGAGGCCGTCACCCCGCCGACCGACGATCTGAGCGCGGATGAGCGAGCCCTGCTCGTCGAGAACCTTCGCTTCGTGCTCGACGGTCGGTGGCGGTCCACTCGCGACACCGTCCGCGAGAACGCCGACCGCGCGGATCTCCTGCCCGATCCGTCGCGCACACTCGACGAGGCGCGCGCACGCATGCTCGAGGAGATGCGCGAACTCGCCCAGAACGGCTTCGCCGCAGCGGGATTCGCCACCGACCACGGCGGCACCGGCGACATCGGCGCGTCCATCACCGCGATCGAGATGCTCGGCTACGCCGACCTGTCGTTGATGGTGAAGTCCGGCGTGCAGTGGGGTCTGTTCGGTGGCGCGGTGGAGAACCTGGGCACCGCGCGACACCACGACCGCTACGTCACCGACATCATCAACCTCGACCTGCTCGGCTGTTTCGCGATGACCGAGACCGGCCACGGATCGAACGTCCAGGCGCTGGAGACCACGGCCACCTACGACCCCGCGACCCAGGAGTTCGTGATCGACTCGCCGTCGCCGTCGGCGCGCAAGGACTACATCGGCGGAGCCGGGCAGCATGCCACGGTGGCCGCCGTCTTCGCACAGCTGATCACCGCCGGGCCCGGCGAGGAGCCGTCGAGCCGCGGGGTGCACTGCTTTGTGGTGCCGATCCGCGACGCCGACGGCAACGACCTGCCCGGCGTCACCACCAGCGACTGCGGTTACAAAGGCGGACTGGCCGGCGTCGACAACGGCCGGATCATGTTCGATCAGGTCCGTGTACCGGCCGAGAATCTCCTCAACCGCTACGCCGACGTCGAGGCCGACGGCACCTACACCTCCCCGATCGAGAACCCGAACCGTCGGTTCTTCACGATGCTCGGCACCCTGATCCGCGGACGGATCAGCGTCGCGGCGACAGCCGGGGCGGCCGGACGCAAGGCGCTGACCTTGGCCACTCGTTACGGGCTGATCCGCAAGCAGTTCGAGGCCCCCGACGCGACCGACGAGATCGTCGTCATGGACTACATTGCCCACCAGCGAAAGCTGTTGCCACTCATCGCCAAGTCGTACGCCATCGCGTGCGCGCAGAACGAACTCACCAGCGAGCTGCACGAGGTGCAGTCCGCCGCCCCCGACGACTCCGACGCCGGACGCCAACGGCAGCTCGAGAGCGACGCCGCGGGCATCAAGGCCTACGCCACCTGGCATGCGTCGAACACCATCAACGTGTGCCGCGAAGCGTGTGGTGGCGCAGGCTATCTGGACGAGAACCAGCTCTCGATCATGCGTGGCGACATCGACGTGTTCACCACCTTCGAGGGTGACAACACGGTGTTGACGCAGTTGGTCGGCAAGGAATTGCTCTCCGCCTACTCCGACGACGTGCAGGGACTGACGACGGCCGGGTGGGTGCGATTCGTCGTCGGGATGGCGCGCGACGTCGTCGTGGAGAAGACCGCGGTGCGCCAGGTGGTCCAGACACTGCTCGAGGGCTCCGACGAGGACACCGAGAAGTCGAACCTGACCAACCGCGGCACCCAGATCCGGCTGTTCCGCAATCGGGAGAATCACCTCATCCGGACGTGCGCGCAACGGCTGCGGGTGGCGCTCGACGATGGCAACGACGCGTTCAAGGTGTTCAACAACGCCCAGGACCACCTGCTCAAGGCCGGTCAGGCGCACACCGAGCGGGTGGTGCTCGAATCATTCATCCAGGCCATCAACGACTGCGATTCCCGTTCGGCGGCCGAGCTTCTCGGCAAGGTGTGCGACCTGTTCGTCTACTCGGCGCTCGAGGACGACATGGCGTGGTTCCTGATGCACCGGCAGGTGTCGGTGGAGCGGGCCAAGGCCGTCCGCCGCGGCGTGAACGAGCTGTGCCAGGAGCTGCGACCGCACGCGCGCAGCCTGGTCGACGCATTCGGGGTGCCGGAGAAACTGCTCGCCGCGCCGATGCTCGAGCACGCCTGAGGCCCGGACGGACACCGACCCGGCCGTCGACCCTTATCCGTCGGCGTCGGACCGTCCGCGTGGCGGCAGACCCATCTGCACTGCCTGATGCGCTTCGGTGAGCTCGCGGCGGAATCGCTCGACGTCGCGGGCCCACGCCTGCACGACGGTGCCGTCGGCCAGTTCCACCCCGATCCCCTTGCGGCGGCGCGGCACCGCGGGCAGTTCACCGATGGCCCGGGCGCTCTCCCACGTCTGGTGCTCGGGTCCGTTGTTGGCGGGCAGGACCTTCGCGATGTCCGTCAGCGGGATGGTCTTGGTGCCCTCGCGCAGGGTGGCCTCGGTGAGCCGGACACTGACGTGGGTGCGGGCGGCGTACACCTGCACCAACGAGAAGCCGATCAGGATGACCGCGAAGATGCTCAGGACCGGCCAGTGCACCTGTCCCGGCCCCGCGATCTCCAGGGCGAGGACCGCGCCGATCAGCACGGGTCCGATCGCGACCACCCACCAACTGCCGCCGGGCTCGTAGAAGAGCACCTCCCCCTCGTCGACAGGCGGTACGGGCTCCGGATCGTCGCCGGCTTCCGGTTCTGGCTCCGGCTCTGGCTCTGGCTCTGTCTCTGGCTCTGGCTCTGGCTCTGGCTCTTCGGCCAGGATCTCGTCGTCGGGGTCTGCCGAGGGGTCGACGGGCCGGGAGTCGTCCGGTTCGGTCACGTCGCGCGACCTCACTTCTTCTTCGTCGACTTCTTCGACTTGTCCGGTTGACCCGGCGAGTACCACGCGTCCGCATCGGGTCGGTACGCCAGCAGCGATCCGAACAGCCCGACGATCGCCGCCAGGAGCGCGAGCGCCAGGATCGGGATCCCGAAGCTGACCACCAGCAACATGATCACCACGACGAGCGTGAGGGCCGCGAGCGAGGAACGCCAGCGGACGTCGCCGACAAAGGCCTTGCTGCCGAGGATGATGTAGCCGACCCCGATGACGGCGATGATGAATCCGACCCCGACCGGGAGCAGCGTCGGGCCGGATGTGGTGAACCCGAGCACGATGAAGAGCACACCCAGGGCTGCGAGGAGGCCGCCGGACACTGTCCAGCACCGGTAGGCCCACACGACCTGCTTCGGCCGCTGAGCGGGATCAGGACTCACCACGTGATTCGTTTCCTTCGTTCGGACGGTTGGGCGACGCCGGGCCGTGGGGCGGGTATCCGGGATGTTGATTCTGTCCGTCACCATACGTCCACGGCTGCCCCGCACTCTGGTGATATCCAGGACCGGGTTGTCCCTGACCGTTGTGCCCCTGACCGTTGTGCCACGGCGGGGATCCGGGTGGCGGACCGGTCGGGTACTGCGGAGGACGTCGTCGGTGCTCGGCCATCTCGCGACAGTACTTCTCGCTCTCCCGTCGGAGCAGCAGCACGGATGCGCCGATGGCGGCCACCCCGCTGATCACCATCGGGATCATCGCCCAGCGCGGCTCGACGTCACCGAACAAGGTGAACACCAGGTTGACCGCGATGAAGACACCCATCGCGGCGACGACGATGCGCGCCCAGTTGTAGCCGTTGCGGGTGAGCAGCACCAAGCCGGCGGAGATCGCGGTCAGCGCGACCGCGAAGATCGAGAGCACCACGATGAGCGTGCCGCCGGAGTTCAGCATGTCGACCTGCTGTTGCGGGGTGTCGGCCGGCAGTGTGCGGACCTGGCGTTCCCATGCGTCGCGCAGCGACGGGTACTGGCCGATGAAGGCGACGATCTGACCGAGGATCACCACCACCCAGAGTTCGGTTGCGATGGTGACGGCGTCGGGTCGCGCAGGTCGGGTGCCCGGTTCGGCCGGCGCCGGATGGATCGGTGCGGTCATGGGTCCAGCCTAGTGAATCGCCGAGCGGGTCCGGTCCCCCGCCGAGGGACAGGGAACGACAGTGGTCTAGGCCAACCGGCCGGCGACCTCGGCTGCCCAGTACGTGAGGATGATGGACGCGCCCGCACGTTTGATCGAGGTGAGCGACTCGAGGATGGCCGCGTCGCGGTCGATCCAGCCTCGTTCGGCGGCCGCCGTGATCATCGAGTACTCGCCGCTGATCTGGTACGCGGCCACCGGGACGTCGGCGATCTCGGCGGCGTCGCGGACGATGTCGAGGTAGCTCATCGCCGGCTTGACCATGACGAGGTCGGCGCCCTCCTCGATGTCGAGACGGATCTCGCGCAGCGCCTCGATCCGATTCGACGCATCCTGCTGGTACGTGCGCCGGTCCCCCTGTAGCGACGACCCGACGGCCTCACGGAACGGCCCGTAGAACGCCGACGCGTACTTGGCGGCGTAGGCCAGGATGCCGGTGTCGGTGAAGCCCTCCGCGTCGAGCCCTGCGCGGATCGCAGCCACCTGGCCGTCCATCATTCCGCTCGGTCCCAAGAGGTGCGCGCCCGCGCGTGCCTGCGCCAGCGACATCGACACATATCGCTCGAGGGTCTCGTCGTTGTCGACCCGGCCGCGGCTGTCGATGACGCCGCAGTGGCCGTGGTCGGTGAACTCGTCGAGGCAGGTGTCGGCCATCAGGACCGTCGAGTCGCCGAGATCGTCGGCGAGCGCACGCAACGCGCGGTTGAGGATGCCGTCATCGGCGTCGGCGCCCGAGCCGACCGCGTCCTTGTCGGCCGGGGCCGGGACGCCGAACAGCATCAGGCCGCCGACCCCCGCGCGCACCGCCTCGTCGGCGGCCTTCCGCAGGGAGTCGAGGGTGTGCTGGACGACGCCGGGCATCGACGAGATGTCGCGCGGTGCGTCGATCCCGTCGGCGACGAACATCGGCAACACCAGGTCCGGTGGCGTGACGACGGTCTCGGCCACCAGGCGCCGCAACGCCGGAGTGGACCGCAGTCGACGGGGACGGATCACCGGTGCCATGGACGCATTCTCCTTTGCTTGCGAGCCCTACGAGACGCTTCGCTCCTCAGGGAACGGACGCCTACGACCGCGAGCGACGCGACTTCTTGCGCGGCGGCGGCAACGCACCCTCGGCACGCAGCCGGGCGGCGTGCTCGGCCAGCGCATCCACCAGGTCGGACACCGATGCGCTCTCCGGCTGCACGTCCACGCGCAGCCCGAATTCCGTTGCGGTCTCGGCAGTCTTGGGACCGATGCACGCAACGATGGTGCGCGCGTGCGGCTTTCCGGCGATGCCGACCAGGTTGCGCACGGTGGAGCTCGAGGTGAAGCAGACGGCGTCGAAGCCACCGGTCTTGATCATCTCGCGCGTCTCGGCCGGCGGCGGCGCGGCCCGGACGGTGCGGTAGGCGGTGACGTCGTCGATCTCCCACCCGCGCTCACGCAGTCCCTCGGACAGCGTCTCCGTGGCGATGTCGGCCCGCGGCAACAGGATTCGATTGACCGGGTCGAACACGTCGTCGTACGGCGGGAAGTCGTCGAGCAGGCCCAGCGAGCTCTGCTCCCCCGACGGGATCAGTTCCGGCTGGATGCCGAAGGTCCGGACCTTCTCCGCGGTGGCCTCGCCGACACAGGCGATCTTGACGCCCGAGAAGGCGCGCGCGTCGAGACCGAACTCGGCGAACTTCTCCCACACGGCACGCACCGCGTTGGTGGAGGTGAAGACCACCCACTGGTACCGGCCGTCCACCAAACCCTTGACGGCCCTTTCCATCTGGGCCGGGCTCCGCGGCGGCTCGACGGCGATCGTCGGCACCTCCTTGGGGATGGCGCCGTGCGACTGCAGTCGCTCGCTCATGTCGCCGGCCTGGTCCTTGGTACGCGGCACCAGCACGGTCCAGCCGTAGAGGGCGCGCGACTCCCACCAGGAGAGCTTGCCGCGATGGCCGACGACCTTGCCGATGGTCAGGATCAGCGGACCGACGAGCGCATTGCCCTGCTCGTTGAGCGACGCCAGCGTCGCCTCGATGGTGCGCTGCGCGCAGGTGGTGCCGTTGACGGTGATGGCGACCGGCGTCTGCGGGGCCATGCCGTGCTCGGTCAGCGCACTGGCCGTCTCGGCCAGATGACCGGCGGTGGCGTGCAGCACGAGCGGTCCCGGTGCGGCCGCCAGTGCTGCCCAGTCCACGCCCTCGGCGCGGACGTCGGCCTCGGTGTGGGTGGAGCCGAGCGGCATGCCGGCGTAGCTGGGCACCACCGATGCGGCGGGCAGACCCGGCAGGACCTCGAACTGGACCGACGAGCGCGCGACCGCGTTGACCTCGGCGAGAACGGAGTCGGTGGTCAGCGGATCTCCGGAGACCACGCGAACCACGTCGTCGCCCGCCTTCGCGGCGGCGACGAGGGTCTTGGCGACCTCGGCGGGATCACCGAGCGCCGGATGGACCACCGAGGTCTCGTCGGACTGTTCGCCCTCGACGTCGGCGGGCTGATCGGCGGCCGTCGTCGCGTCGGCGCTCGGATCACCTGAGGTGGGATCGGCGCTCGCAACAGCCTTGGCGGCCGGTTTGGCGGGTGTGGTCGACCGCGACGACTTCTCCACCTCGACACGCATCGCGGCGCCGATCATGGACACCACGGTCGCCGGCACATCGGGATCGATGTAGGCGGTGGTGGCCTTCTCGATGACATTGCGGGCTCGCACGGTCAGCAAGTCGGGGTCGCCTGGCCCCGACCCGACGAACAGGATCCGCCCCGGATTGACCTTCTTCGTACGGCTCATGAGTTCGCACTCTCCTGCCCCTGTCGGAGCTGCAGTTCCTTCTGCTGCCGGAGTTGCGGGTGAGTGGGCCCGTTGTCGACGACCCGCTCACCGTGGACGCCTGAGGCGCCGCTAGGCTTGCGAACCGCGGTCGACGAGCTCGCCCGCTCCCAACTCCAGCAGTTCGGCGGCGAGATTCTTACCGAGCTGTTCCGCACGATCGACCGGTCCCACCACCGAAGCCCGGATCACATCCGATCCGTCCTCGGCTGCCACCGCTGCACGCAGCGACAGCTCGGCGAAGATCCGCCCGTCGTCGTCGATCGACTCGACCACCTCGGCGATCGCTCCGACCGGGGCGGTGCACCCGGCTTCGAGAGCCGCGAGCACCGATCGCTCGGCGTCGATCGCCACACGTGTGGACGCGTCGTCCAACTCGGCGAGTATTCTCACCAGTTCGGCATCGTCGGAGCGGCACTCCACGGCCAAGGCGCCCTGTGCCGGTGCCGGTAGTAACACCACCGGGTCGAATGCCTCGGTGACCGCATCGGCTCTGCCGATACGTACCAGACCGGCCCTGGCGACCACGACTGCGTCGAGTTCACCGCTGGCGACTTTGCCCAACCGAGAATCAAGGTTGCCTCGTAGGGGGCGGATTTCCAAACCGAGACCCAATGCTCTAAGCTGTGCCGCCCGTCGGGGTGCGGAGGTGCCGACCGTCGACCCCGGGGGCAGCTCTCCGAGGACCATCCCATCCCGGCTGACCAGGGCATCTCGGGGATCCTCGCGGGGCGGGACGGCGGCGATGATGAGTCCCGGATCGGGTGCGGTCGGCAGGTCCTTGTACGAGTGGATCGCGACGTCGATCTCGTCGTTGTGCAACGCGACGCGGATGGCGGTGGTGAACACCCCGACGCCGATCTCGGCGACCGGGGCCTGCGATGCGTCGCCCGCGGTCTTGATGATGACCAGCTCGGCCGGATGCCCGGTGGCGATCAAAGCGTCGGCGACGGTCTGCGCCTGGGTGGTGGCCAGCAACGAACCCCGGGTACCGATCCGGATGACGCTGCTGTCGCTGCCCGCGCTCACTGCTCGGGCCGGCTGGGGTCGGCGGCGCCGGGAGCGAAGCGAGCGGGCCGATCTTCACCGCCGAAACCGGGGGCTTCGGGCGCGGACACCGATTCCGCGGCGCCCGGCTTGAGCTCGAACAGTTCGCGCAGCGCCTCGGCGTAGTGGTCGCCGTTCGGCGTGGAGGCGAGCTGCTTGACCCGAACCGTCGGAGCGTGCAGGAGCTTGTCGACGACGCGGCGCACCGTCTTGGCGACCTCGTCGCGCTGCGGGTCGTCGAGTCCAGGGAGCCGGGTCTCGAGTCGCAGGATCTCCGCCTCGACGACGTCGGCGGCGCGCTGACGCAGCGCGGCGACGGTCGGGGTGACCTCGGCCTGACGCTGATGGGTCAGGTAGTCGGCGAGTTCCGCGGCGACGATGGACCGCGCGGCACTGGTGTCGTTCTCCGCCGCCTGGGTCTCGGAGTCCCCACGCAGGCCCTCGATGTCGACTACGTGCACGCCGGGCAAGCGGGCCGCGGCGGGATCGACGTTGCGGGGCAGGCCGAGATCGCAGATGACGAGCGGACGGCCACTGGCGCGGGCGGCGAGCGCGGAGTGGACCTCCCCGACGCTGACCACCGAGCCTACCGACCCGGTGCAGGTGACGACGACGTCGGCGGCGGCCATCACCGCGGGCAGCTCGTCGAGACCGACACCCCGGACGGCGATCCCGTGATTGGCGGCGACGTTGCCTGCGAGGTGTTCGGCGTTGGCCACGGTGCGGTTGACGACGACGAGGTCACGCACGCCCTCCCGCGCGAGCTGAGCGGTCGCGAGGCCGCCCATCGCGCCGGCACCGACCACCACTGCCGACCGGAGTCCGGCGGACTCGCCTGCGGGCGTCGAGCCCCGCAGCACGGCCTGCGCACGGTGCAGGGCGACCGAGACCACCGACGCACCCGCACGGTCGATCCCGGTCTCCGTGTGGACGCGCTTGCCGACGCGCAGCGCCTGCTGTGCCAGCTCGTGCAACACCCGCCCGGTCGACTGGTTGGCGTCGGCGTTCAAGTAGGCGTTGCGGATCTGCCCGAGGATCTGCTGCTCACCGACGACCAGCGAATCGAGGCCCGCGGCAACGGTGAACAGATGCTCGACTGCGGCCTCGGAGTAGCGGACGTACGCGTGACGCGTCATCTCGTTGACGGTCATCCCGGAGTGGTCGCCGAGTACGGCACCGACGGCCTCGAGGGCGGGGTGGAATGCGTCGACGACGGCGTAGATCTCCACGCGGTTGCACGTGGACACCAGCATCGCCTCGGAGATGGCCCGCGACGACAGCAGCTCGTCGACGAGCTTGGGCCGATCGTGGTCGGAGACCGCCAACCGCTCGAGCACCTCGACGGGCGCGCTGCGGTGCGAGACCCCGAACAACAAAACACTCACGCCGTCACCGTTTCCTCACCCGTGGCGGACCCCATCCGATCCAGCCCGGTCGCGCCCATCGCGGATTTACTGTTCAGCCCCCGTGTGCCCGTCGCCCGACCGGCAGAAGCCGATCCGGCACGCGAACGCGAGGCGTTGAACGCCAACACCTGTAGCTCCAAGGCTAGATCAACCTGCCGCACGGCGACATCGGAGTCCGTCCGCAATGTCATCTGAGTGACGTTCAGCAACTGCCGAACGCCCACCCCGACGAATGCGTCGCACGCGGCCTGCGCGTCGGCGTCGGCGGTCGCGACCACCCCGATCTCGATCGGCTCGACGTCTCGACCAGCGCAGACGTCGGCGATCGCGGTCAGCGGCGCCACCGTGGGACCGCCCGGTTCGAGGATCGTGCCGACCACCGCGGGGTCGGCGTCGAACATCGCCGCGACGCGGAAGCCGCGGCCGTGGCCCGCGTGGGCGAGCAGCGCCTGCCCGAGCCGTCCTGCGCCCGCGAGGGCGACGGTGTGCACGCTGTCGGTGTGCAGGGCCAGTGAGATGCGTGCGGTGAGGCGCCCGACGTCGTAGCCGACGCCACGGACCCCGTTGGCGCCGACGTGGGACAGATCCTTGCGCAGGATGGCCGAATTGACCCCGGCGGCGGTGGCCAGCTGGACGCTCGAGGCGATCAGCACACCGCGCTCGCTGAAGGAGCGCAAAACGTGCAGATAGGTGGCCAGGCGGGTGACCGCGGGCTCGGGGATGTCGTGCTCGGCCGGGGGTGGCTGCGCGGTGTCGTCGTCGGCCGGCTGCGACGGGTTGCTGTCGGACGCTGACGCACTGCCGCTCACGCTCTGGTCACCTTCTCCCGGCCGCCTGCGGGCGCCATCCGCCGCCCCGATGGACATCCCCCATACCAGACCTCAGCGTATACGGCCCGATAACGTGTTCACCCTCGGCCCGCCGCATCCTCGGTCGAGCCTCGTCGCGCCGCCAGGTCCGCCCGCAGGCGCGGCTCGTCGACCTCCCAGTAGCTGTGTTCCTCGCCGTCGAGCAGCACCACCGGCAGCCGGTCACCGAACTCGGCACGCAACATCGGGTCGCCGTCGGCGGCCGCACGGTCCACGTCGACCTCGTCGAACCCGACGCCCAGATCGGCACCGATGCGGTCCAACTCGGCTCGTGCGGTGGCGCACGCGGAGCACCCGGTGCGGGTCAGCAGGGTCAACGTCACGGTGGCCTCCGTCGGTCTCTCGGCGTGTGGCGACGAGTCGGTCACCGATCAGTGTGTCACCCCTCGCAATCCACCCCGACTACGCTGGACCGTGGCTACTGTGGAGTTCCGTTACGACGTGGGCGGATACGGCGACAGCATGGAGGTGGGCGGTGGGCGAGGCCCCGGGTCCCGACGACGAGGACCGGACCGAGCCTGTCGATGGCATCGTCGACGACGACACCATCGATTCCTCCGCGGACACCCCGGAGGACGCCCCGGTCGACTGGGAGAACTGGGAGCACCAGGCCGACACCATCGATCCGGCCGGTGCGAGCGGTGACGACGACGACGTCGAGGACGCCCTCGACAGCGACTCCGAGGACCAGGACGACGACGCCTCACGGGTCGCCACCTGGATCACCGAGCGCGCCCGCGCGACCAGTGGCCGATTCCGCCAGACGGCCCACGAGTTGCGTCAGGCGCTCGCGGGCGAGGCGAGCGCACGCGTCGCGGTCGACACCCTGCGCGCCCGCCCGCCGGCGGACGAGGAGCCCAGCCAGGCGCCCCGCGACCTGACCGCCGCGGCGTTCTTCGACGTCGACAACACGCTGGTCCAGGGTGCGTCGATCATCCATTTCGCGCGCGGTCTGGCCGCCCACAAGTACTTCACCTACGGCGACATCCTGGACTTCGCGTGGACGCAGGCGAAGTTCCAGATCACCGGCAAGGAGAACCCCGACGACGTCGCCGAGGGCCGGGAGAAGGCGCTCTCCTTCATCGCCGGACGGCAGACCTCGGAACTGATCCAGCTCGGCGAAGAGATCTACGACGAGTACATCGCCGACAAGATCTGGCCCGGCACAAGGGCTTTGGCGCAGCGCCACCTCGACGCCGGGCAGCAGGTATGGCTGGTCACCGCCACGCCGGTGGAACTCGCGCAGACCATCGCAGAACGCCTGGGACTCACCGGGGCCCTGGGCACCGTCGCGGAGAGTGTGGACGGGGTCTTCACCGGTCGGCTCGTCGGCGACATCCTGCACGGGCCCGGCAAGGCCCACGCGGTCCGCGCGCTGGCGATCCGCGAGGGCCTCAACCTCAAGCGCTGCACCGCATATTCGGATTCGCACAACGACGTGCCGATGCTGTCGCTGGTCGGTACCGCCGTCGCGATCAACCCGGACGCCGACCTGCGCGATGTCGCGAAGGTCCGCGGCTGGGAGATGTACGACTTCCGCACCGCCCGCAAGGCCGCCAAGTACGGCGCCACGACCGCGCTCGTGCTGGGTGCTGCGGGCGCGGGCGCAGCGGGAGCGACCCGCGCGTTCCGGCATCGCCGGGGCTGAAGGTCGTCGGGGTGGTGCCGGTCGGATCGGTCGCCGTCGCCGGACGGGTCAGAGATCCACGACGTCCGACGTCGGGTCGATCAGCACCTTCGCGTGGTGTTCGGCGGTGCCGAGCGCGTCGAACGCGGCGGACACACCGCCGAGCCCGATCGTCGCGGTGATCAGCGGACCCGGGTCCACCTTCCCGTCGGCGATCATGTGCAGCGTGTCGCGGAATTCGCCTGGGTCGTAAGCGAACACGAACCGCAGATCGATCTCCTTGTTGATCGCCATGGCGGGGCGGAAACTGTCCGGTTGCATGCACACCCCGACCACCACGACCCGTGAGCGGAACGGCGCGTGCGACACGATGTCCTCGATGATGCCGGGCACGCCGACGCATTCGAACACCACCGGGCCCTGGGGTGTCGCGCCGACACGCTCGGCCGCCCGCATCACCCGCGCCCAGGGCAGGCCCGGGATCCGCTGCAGGTCGTGCATCGCGGAGAACGCGGTGTCGAAGAGGTCGGACGCGTCGGTCAGGTAGCCACGACGCTGGGTGCAGGCCTCCCACGGCGAGTCGGTGGTCGGGTCGACGACGATGTCCGCGCCGCATCGCCGCGCCAGATCGCGACGGCCCGCCGACAGGTCACTGGCCACCACGGACCGCACCCCGGCGGCCTTCAACATCAGGATCACTGCGAGGCCGATGGGACCGCATCCGATCACCACCGCGACGTCGCGTCGTCCGACCTCACCGCGTCGGACCGCATGATGGGCCACCGCCATGGGCTCGGTCAGTGCCGCGAGATCCGCGGACACGCCATCGGGCACCGGCATCGTCAGATCCTCGGCGACGAGCATGAGATCGGCATACGCGCCCGGGGCATGTGCCGACAGTCCGGTCAGGTGGGCGTCGTCGCCGTGTTTGATCATCGGCACCGCGACCACCGAGGTGCCCGGTGTCCAGCGCCTGCGGCAACCCGGGCCGTAGGAGACGACGTCGCCGGTGAACTCGTGGCCCATCACCACCGACTGCGAGGACCGCATGAACGCGTCGTAACCGACCTCGTCGGCGACGTCGGCGCTCGCATCGCCGTGGGTGCGTGCATGGAGGTCGGAGCCACAGATCCCGGCGCGGATGACACGGATCAGTACCTGTCCGTGCCCGGGCGTGGGCGTCGGGAGGTCGACGAGCGAGAGCTCACCGTTGTGACATGCCACAGCCTTCATCTACGACCCCGCCCTTCGTCCACCCCGAGAGAGAACGCCGTCGGCCGGTCGTCGCGCAGCTGCCGGCCGATCAGCCGAAGTAGACGCTACCGCGACGGCTGAGCATCCGGAACAAGGTCTGCTGGATTTCCTCGCGGACATGATCGGTGAGGTCGAAGACCACCATCGGGTCGTCGGCGGATGCCTCGTCGTAGGACCCCGTCTCGATCGGACGCCCGAAATGGATGTGCCACTTGGACGGTAGCGGCACCACGCCCAGCGGCCCCAGCCAGGGAAACAGCGGGGTGACCGGGAAGTACGGCAACCCGAGGATCTTCGCCAGCGGCTTGAGGTCGGCCAGCATCGGGTAGATCTCCTCGGATCCGACAATGGAGACCGGGATGATCGGGGCGGCGTTGCGCAGCGCCGTGGTGACGAACCCGCCACGCCCGAAGCGCTGCAGTTTGTAGCGGTCCTTGTACAGCTTGCCGATGCCCTTGTAGCCCTCGGGCCACACCGCGGTCAGCTCACCCGCCCGCAGCAGTCGATCTGCGTCGTTGGTGCACGCGAGCGTTGCGCCGAAGCGGCGCGCGACCTCGCTGACGCCCGGCGTGTCAAACACCATGTCGGCGGCCAGAACTCGGAGATACCGATTGGTCGGGTGGTTGTCCCGCACAGCGACCGAGGTCATGATCGCGTCGACCGGGATGGTGCCGGCGTGGTTGGCGACGAGCAGCGCCCCGCCCTCGAGGGGAAGGTTTTCGATTCCGGTGACCTCAACCCGGAACCACTTCTCGTAGACCTGGCGAACGGCGGGCAACCAGACCGATTCGGTGAAGTGCGGGTCGAAGCCGAACTCGTCGACCTCGTACTCGCCGGTCATGCGCTCCCGGATGAAGCCGGCGGTCGCGGTCAGCGAGTCGGCGACCGCGCCCCGGATACCCGACAGGGAGAACAGCGGACTCGAGCGATTGGGTCCCAGGTGCTCGACGCCGAGCGTCTCCGCCGGCAACCGGACGTCGTCGGAGATCGGCGTGACGGCTGCGGGCGGACGGCCGAAACCGTCGGTGTTGGGATGTCCAGACTGCGCTTTTGATACCGAATTTCTTTGTGCAGCTGCGGATTTCGACGGTGCAACGCCGGTCTGCTGACTGGGGTGACGTCGGCGACCCTGCTCACGTGAGGAGCGTCGACCACCGGAGGCCTCAGCACCACCGGGCGTCGCGTAGAGCTGGATGACCTTCGCGGTACGTGCGTCGGTCGCGCCGCCACCTGCCAAGCTGCTCACCCCTGCGTCTGTTGATTGCGATCGACTCCGACATTCGCGCTGGCGATCAGCCACCATGCTACGCGTGATTCGGAGTGGGTCTGACGTCCAAGTCTAAACGTTGGATCCGCGTTGCGCTCAGTTGTGTGCGATCTCACGTACCGCCGTGCGCAGCACATTCACTGCAACGGATTTCATTGCAATTGATGCGCCGCGGCGACCACCCGACGTTCCAACGACCGCCACGAATCCGGCTCGACAACCGCGGTCGAGCCACCACGTTCGATGAAGTCGTCGAGTGTCTCGAGCGTCGAAAACCGTGGCGCGAAGCCGAGTTCCGACCGCATGCGCGTCGTGTCGAGCACTCGGCCGTAGGTGAGGTACTCGGTCTGACTCGAGCGCAGCTTCGCCGACCGCAGATCCTGGAAGACGCCGGTGATCGGCGCGAGCAGACTGCTCGGCACCGGCAACTCGATGTGCCCGATCCGACGGATGGCCTGCGTCAGCGTCACCACACCCTCGCCGGACACATTGAAGGTGCCGACCTTGCTGCCCAGTGTCACGTGCTCCATCGCCGCGAGCGCGTCCTCCTCGTGGAGGAACTGCAGTCGCGGCTGATAGCCGATCACCGTCGGCACGACCGGCAGCGCGAGATACGACCCCATCCGGGTGTTGATCCGCGGCCCCAGGATCGCCTGTGGCCGCACGATGGTCACCTCGATGTCCTGCCGTCGCCGGCCGAGCCCACGGACGTAGCCCTCGATGTCGAGGAGGTCGCGCCCGTACCCGCGTTTCGGTTCGCGCCGCGCCGGCGTCCCCTCGGAGAAATGCGACGGATCGTGCGCGCTCGCGCCGTAGACCATGGCCGTCGACCGTAGGATCAGTCGCTTCACCGAGGGACTGCGCTGGCAGGCCGCACACACCTGCATCGCGCCGACCACGTTGAACTCCTTGATCGCCGACGAGTGCGGCGCGGTCTCCATGATCGAGGTCGCCGCATGGACCACCGTGTCGACCTCGTAGCCGGCGATGGCCTTGGCGATCGCCGGTCGTCGGATGTCCAGGCGCAGGAACTCCGCACGCCCCATCCGGCGCATCAGATCCTTGCGAGGTACCCGCGAATCGACCGCGAGGACGCGTTCGATCGCCGGGTTGGCGGCCAGGCGGGCGACGAGATAGCCGCCGAGAAAGGTCGACGCCCCCGTGACCAGAACGGTCCGGGGCGTCGTGGGGGTGGCTTCGTCCGGCATGGTGCCAGGCTAGCGGGGTTCGCGGGACGCCGCTCGCCCCCTGCCTGCGCCGGATACACGAAGAACCCGCACACAGGCGGGTTCTTCACTGCGCCCCGGCAACCGGCCGAGAGCTCGGACTACTTGCCGAGCTTGCGACGCTGCACCCGGGTCCGCCGCAGCAACTTGCGGTGCTTCTTCTTCGACATGCGCTTGCGGCGCTTCTTGATAACTGAACCCATCGGGGTGCTTCCTCACAGTTGACGCGGTTACTCTGAAATTCTCTGGCGTGCCCCGCCGATGCATGACGCAACGCGTGGGCATCAGCACGCGAAGTCCCACATTACCGGTCGGTGATGGTCAGACGAAAATCCGGTCGGTCGAGACCGCCCAGGAAGAGCCGCAGAACCCACAACTCCCCCGGCCGAGACACCCGTGGAGGGCGACGACCGAGGGAGCGAGTATCGAACGCGGTGGCGTCAGCCGACGTCGAAGTACGAGGTCTCCAGGTAATCGTGCACGGCTTTCGCGTGCACCCGGAAAGAACGGCCGACGCGGACAGCAGGCAGTTCGCCGCTGTGCACGAGTCGGTAGACCGTCATCTTCGAGACGCGCATCAGCGCTGCGACTTCGGCGACCGTGAGGAACTGCGAGCCAGAGTTCGCATTGCTCACCGCGCCGGTCCTGTCACCAGGCTTATCTGCAGATGCCATGAATTACTCATACCTCCGGAGCACGCGTCGCGGCCGCCGGCTTCCCCTCCGGCGGACATCAGACACGCACGTGCTTAAAGGAGCTTAGCGTGGCTGATGTTAAAAAAGCGACGTGAGTTGTGTGAAAATTGCGCCGAAAGTGACATCGACCCCTACATCCTGGGGTTTTCTCTGGATTTGGCCCTAAATCATGGGGTGTCGGAGTCGCCTCGTGTCCCGCCGGAGCCCGTCAAACCCTCAACGTCGGGTCGAAGCCGACCCTTGGCGCTGACCATCGCGCATGCCCGGGTGGCCTGGTAGACGCCGTGTCGGAGGCCGTTGGCCTCGAACTCCCGGATCGCCGCCGCCGTCGTCCCGCCGGGCGACGTCACCGCAGCCCGCAGATCCACCGGCGACAGTCCCGATTCACTCATCAGCAGCCCGGCGCCCTTCACGGTCTGCACGGTCAGCTCGGTGGCCTGCATGCGCGTGAGACCGAGGGCAACGCCGGCATCGATCATCGCCTCGGCCATCAGGAAGATGTAGGCCGGCCCCGAGCCAGAGACCGCGGTGACCGCGTCCATCTGTTTCTCCGGGACCACAGCGACCCGGCCGACCGTCTCGAGAAGTGCCGTCACCGCGGCGAGTTGCTCGTCGCTGACATAGCGGCCCGCCGACACCGCCGACATCGCCTCGTTGACCAGCATCGGGGTGTTCGCCATGACCCGCACGACCGGGGAGCCCGCCTGCAGCGCGTTCTCGTAGCGCGAGATCGGCAGACCGGCGACCAGCGTGACCGTCACCCGCTCGGATTCCGCGTTGTCCTCGGCACCCGCCAGCTGCCGCAACACCGAGTCGACGTCGTCCGGCTTGATCGCCAGGAACACGTACTGGGCGCCCTCGGCCGCCGACGTCAGGTCCGTCACCAGTACGCCGTACTCGTCGGCGATCTCCTTGGCGCGGCTCGGTACCTTCTCGGCGACGACGAGATTCTTGGTCTGCTTACCGGACTGGATCAGACCGGCCAGCAGGGCCTCGCCGATCTTTCCGCCACCAACGATGGCGATGCGTTCGGTCACGGGTGATGCCTTCCTGATGTGCCTGTGTGGGTCATGCACGCTCTGGTCACGACAGTCGTCGTCACGAACGTTGCGGGATGAGCGCCAGCTGCCTCGACTGCGCGACGACGGTCCCGGTCGAGTCCACCACGAGATGATCCTCCTCGAACATCCCGGGCCCCACTTCGGTACTCGTCGCCGCGAACCGCAACCAGCCGGGAGCGGGATGGCGGCGAACGTAGGTGGTCAGCTGCACGGTCGGGGCCCAGCCGAACAGGGCGAGGTTCATCACGACCGGCGGCGAGATGTCGCAGACGAGGACCGCGAAGCCGGTGTCGGGGTGGGCACCGCCCTTCGGCCGGGCCCAGCCCCGGACCACCGGGTCGCCCTTCTCCCCGCGCGCGATGGGGAAGGTCTCCGCGTCGAGCACCAGGTCCAGGGCCGGACCGAGGTGGTTGACCTCGGAGATCGGCGAGTTGTCGAGGCCGATGCCGTCGGCGGGTGGGTCGGCCGGCGTGCCGTCGAGGACCGTCGGCGACGTGTGGTGCGGGGCGCCGGTGTCCGGGCGGGCGCAGGTGACCGACGAGGCCACCATCGTGCGACCGTTCTGCACGGCGTCCACGGTCATCACGGTGACCGTGCGACCGCGTTTGCGCACTGTCACCTCGAGATCGATCTCGGCGGCGTCGGGCGCGGCCAGGTAGTCACTGGAGATGGCGACGGGGATCTTGGCGGCCTCGTGATCGTCGGCGTCCGGCGCGACCGGCGACGCCAGCTCGACGAGCGCGCGTCGGGCGGCGTGTGCGACGACCATCTGCAGGCTGCCGCCGTGCACCTTGGGTCCGATGGTGAACACCGGATCGATCACGGCTCGATAGGTGATGCGATCGGCCCCCGGTCGGGACACCTCGGTGAGAACCAGGATCTCGGTCAACTTCTCGGTCATCGTTCCGCTTTTCGTCGCGCCGGACCTGGTTGCAGCACCGCGATCAGCCACGTTCTGATCGGACCCGCCCGGACTCGTCTGAAGGCAGCCCCCGATCGAGGTGCCGCCGGGCAAAATCTAGCGAACGTGCCAACAGCGCACTGCGTTCGGGTTTGGTGCGCGCCGAGCTGGTGGTGACCTCGAGCACAACCGCGCCGTCGAAGTCGCTGTCGGCGAGTCGGCGGCACACCTCGGCGCAGGGCTGGTTGCCGTCGCCGGGCATGAGATGTTCGTCGGTCGCGGCGCCGTCGCCGTCGGCCAGGTGGAGATGGGTGAGCGCCGAACCCATGCGGTCGAACATGGCCAGCGCATCGGCACCCGCGGTCGCGGTGTGCGACAGATCGAGGGTGTAGTGCGCGTAGCCGTCGTCGGTCGGGTCGATCGACTTCCCGAACGCCGACGCCGCCAGGCCCGGGCGCCCACCCCGATCGAGGAGCCGCCGCGCGGAACGTTCACCCGCACCGAAGAGGCGATCGGCGCGCATCGGGAACATGTTCTCCACTGCGATCGCGATCCCGCTGTCGTCCTCGAGTTCGGCGACCATGTCGTCGAAGCCCTCGACGTAGGCACGCTGCCACCGGAACGGCGGATGTACGACGACCGTCTCCGCGCCGAGGTCCTCGGCCGCCTGCACCGACCGCGCCAGCTTCACCAGCGGGTCCCGACCCCACACCCGCTGTGAGATCAGCAGGCACGGGGCGTGGATCGACAGCACCGGCACCTGATATCGCTCGGAGAGGTACTCGACGTGGCGGATGTCCTGGCTGACCGCCTCACCCCACACCATCAGCTCGACGCCGTCGAAACCGAGTTCGGCCGCATACGCGAACGCCGCCTCGGTGTTCTGCGGATAGACCGACGCCGTGGACAGCCCGATCGGGATGTCGCGGACCTCGGGGACCGCAGGCGGCGGAGGTGGGGGCTGTGTCACGGTCTCGCTCAGGTTGCCAGCAGCACCAGCGGGCCGATCGTGACGATCAGTCCGACGCCGAGCGCGAGCAGGGTGGTGGTGAGGTCCTTGGTCCGGCGGACCACGTGCGCAAACGTCACGATGCCGAAGATGACCAGCACGGCGAGAACCAGCGCGAAGTAGACGTTCCACTTCCACAGCTCGGTGAATCCCCAGAACAGTCCGACGCCGACGGCGAGGCCGGCCAGGGACTGCCCGATGATCAACAGCCACGCGACCGCCGGTGAGAACTCGCGGCCCGCATGGGCCTCGGCGGGTTCGCGTTCACCGCCGGTGAGTTCGGCCCGTACGGTCGCCGGATCGGTGGTGGTCTCGATCGGCTCGTCGTCGGCGTGATCGGCGGCCGGGACGGCCGCGGCGGCCACCGGCGCCGTGAAGACACCGACGGGTGACTCGACCGGCTCGGTCGAGGCGTCGACCGCGTCGTCGATCGGTTCGTGCTCGACCGGTTCATCGTCGATGTCGATCCGGTCGTCCACGTCATTCGTGTGGTCGACGATCTCGGCGGGACGCTCCGCGGGAATGGAGTCCGGTACGTCGGTGACCGGGTCGACCGTATCGGTGGGGTTCTCGTCGATCTCGACGATCTCGTCGTCGGCGGTCGGTGTCGGCCGGGCGGTCGGGGCGGGTTCCGGCACCGGCGCGGCGGTGAACGCGGCCGGGTTCGCGCCGTGTTCGCGGGCTCGGGCGGCCGCGGGCCGGGCCGAGCGGTCCGCCTTCTTCTTCCGCCACCCGAAGCGACTCTTCTTGGGTGCCGGCTCCTCTTCTTCGACGTCGGCGAAAGCGCGGTAGGCCTCGAAGTCGTCCATCACCTCGGCGAAGCCGGCGGGATCGTCCGAGCCGCCGGCGGGCGATGCCAGATCCACCACGTCGACGTCGTCCGCATCGACGACGACGAGACCCTCGGCCTGATCGTCGACGATCGGGATGATGCCGGTGACGGCGTTGGCGTTGTCCTCGTCGGCGCCCGACCCGCGCTTCGATGCCACCCCGCCCACGTCGGTCCGATCAGGCGCCAGGCGCCTCGCCACCGCATCCGAACTGAAGTCCCGGGTGGAGGGCTGGGCGTACCCCGGCATGCCGCTGGCAGTGGCACCTGCGGGCCATGACGGTCCGTCCTGGCCTCGGCCGGGCGCCGTGGAGCGGTCCGCGATGGGCCGGTCCTCCGCATAACGTCGGGCGACGGGATTCGCCGATCGCGGGAACGACGGGGTCTCAGGACGTCGGCCGGCAATCGGACCGCCGGCGGCCGGCGCGTTCTCGGCCGGGGCCTGGGCCGCTGTCGGAGTCGGTCCCGCTGCCGGAGTCGGTGTCGGTGCAGGGGCCGAGGTCGCAGTCGGTTCCGGCGCAGGAGTCGGGCGCCGGGGCGGGGTCGGTTGCGAGGCGGTGGTCGGTTGCGGCGCGGTCGTCGGTTGCGGCGCGGGCGCCTGCTTGGCCGCCGGCGTCCGACTCGGTGCCTCTGTCCGGTTCGGGACCTCTGTCGGGTTCGGGGCCTCCTCGGCGGGGATCGAGCGGACGCGCGGGATCTCGCCGGTCAGTTCGGAGACCGACACCGATCCCTCACGACCGACACGTCGCCGTCCGCGCCCTTCTCGCGTACCGCCGGTCGAGCCACCCGCTTCGCGGCTACGTGCCAACAACTCCGACACAGAGATCGGTCGCGAGTCGGCGGCATCCGGCCCGCTACCGGCGCCGCTGGATCCCGAATCCGGTTCCTCAGCCATGAAGTGCGCTCTCCGTCCTCGAGTTCAACCCGCCCCGCGCGGGACATGTGTATGCGTGTGTCCGGTGGCGCCGGCGATCCCCGATCGCGTGCACCGGTCATCCAACGCCGCGGCCCGCTCCCCCGGTTCCCGCGGCCCGGTTCCCGATGGCGCCGGTCCCGAGCTCCTCGGTTCCGATCGCCTCGGTTCCGATTCCCTCCGCAGTCCGCGCCGGTTCGGCATCGAGCCGTTGCAGGATGACCCCCTCGCGCAGCGCCCACGGACAGATCTCAAGTGTATCGACTGACAGCGCCCGCATGGCCGCCTCCGCGACGAGGGCTCCGGCGACCAGTTGACCTGCCCGGTCGGCGCTCACGCCCTCGAGCTCGGCACGGTCGTCGCGCGTCATCCGCGAGATGAAGGAGATGAGCTGCCGCAATCCGCTCGAGGTGAGCTCGCGCTTCACCCGAGGGCCGGCACTCGACGGCGCGGCACCGGTCAGCCGGGCCAGACTCCGGAAGGTCTTCGACGTCCCGACCGCGAGGTCGGGTGTGCCCGGCCCGAGCAGGTCCTTGGCCGCCGGGCGCAGCTCGGCGTCGAGCCAGTCACGCAGTACCGCGACCCGTCGACGGTCCGGGGGGTCGCCGGGCAGCCACTCGCGGGTGAGTCGTCCGGCGCCGAGCGGCAGCGACAGCGCGCAGTCCGGTTCCTCGTCCACGCCGTTCGACATCTCCAGCGAGCCGCCACCGATGTCGAGAGCCAGGATCCGTCCGGCGCTCCACCCGTACCACCGGCGCACCGCCAGCGAGGTCAGTCGCGCCTCGTCGCGGCCCGACAGCACCTGCACCTGCACGCCGGTCTTGCGGGCGACCTCGGCGAGCACCTCGTCGCTGTTGCGGGCGTCGCGCACCGCCGACGTCGCGAACGCCATGATCTGTTCGCAACCCGACGTCGACGCGATGTGGGTGAACTCGTCCACGGACTCGATCAGCTTGCCGGCCGCGCGGTCGGTGAGTCGCCCACGCTCGTCGATCTGCTCGGCGAGACGTAGGACGGATTTGGTGGAACTCATCGGGGTCGGGTGGCCACCGCGATGGGCATCGACCACCAGTAGGTGGACGGTGTTGCTGCCCACGTCGAGCACTCCTAGACGCACGTCCGCCAACCCTAGTGTGTCGTCGCCGACGCCACACCACAGACCCGGATCCAACCCGGATCGTCACGCTGCCGCGCAGGGGCACCGGGGGCACGGCGTGCGATCCGGCGTCGCGCGTCGCCGACGGTTACCGTGGACATCGTGGCCCGCACCGACGCTCCGACGCGCATGAGACCAGCGCCCGAGGTAGATCTCGACTTCCCTCGCGAATGGTACGAATTCGCCGACCCCGAGAACCCTGAACACGTCATCAACGCGGACATGACATGGCTGCTCTCGCATTGGACGTGTGTCTTCGGCACCCCGGCATGCCAGGGGATCATCGAGGGTCGCGAGGACGACGGCTGCTGCAGCCATGGCGCCTACCTGTCCGACAAGGACGACCGCAAGAAACTCGCCAAGGCGATGTCGATGCTGACCGAGGACGACTGGCAATTCCACAAGAAGGGTTCCGGCAAGGACCCACTCGGCCCGCGCGGCTACCTGGAGGAGGGCGACCTCGACGACGAGCCTGCCCTCAAGACCCGAAAGTACAAGGGCGCCTGCATCTTCTTGAATCGGCCGGGCTTCCACGGTGGCGCCGGTTGCGCACTGCACTCGATGGCCCTGCGTCGTGGGATCGAGCCGTTGACGGTCAAGCCCGAGGTCTGCTGGCAGCTCCCGATGCGACGGGAGGAGGACTGGGTGGAACGCCCCGACGGCACCGAGGTGCTGCGGACCACGCTCACCGAGTTCGATCGTCGCGGCTGGGGCGAGGGCGGACATGACCTCAAGTGGTACTGCTCGGGGTCACCCGACGCGCACGTCGGCGCCACCCAGGTGTGGGAGTCCTATCGACCCGAGCTGATCGAGCTGATCGGCGAGGCCGCCTATGACGTGCTGGCGGCGGCGTGCCGTCGCCGAAACGGATTGGGACTCATCGCCGTCCACCCGGCAACCGCCGCCGCGACGACGCGTCGCGAGACCGACATCAAGTACGAGTTGCTCGATGAGTGAGGCTCACGGCTCGTACTTGTAGCCGAGGCCGCGCACCGTCACGAGGTGCTTGGGATTACCCGGGTCCGGTTCGATCTTGGACCGCAGACGCTTAACGTGGACGTCGAGCGTCTTGGTGTCCCCGACATAGTCGGCGCCCCACACCCGGTCGATCAGCTGGCCACGGGTGAGGACCCGGCCGGCGTTGCGGAGCAGATACTCGAGCAGATCGAACTCCTTGAGCGGCAACGTGATCGGCTCGCCGTTCACGGCGACGGTGTGTCGCTCGACATCCATCCGGACCGGCCCCTCCTCGAGTACGCCGATGGACAGGTCCTCCTCGCCCGCGTCTCCGCCGCGCCGCAGCACCGCGCGGATGCGCGCGATCAGTTCCCGCGCCGAGTAGGGCTTGGTGACGTAGTCGTCGGCGCCGAGTTCGAGTCCGACGACCTTGTCGATCTCACTGTCCCGGGCGGTCACCATGATCACCGGCACGGTCGAGCGTGCCCGTAGCGACTTGCAGATCTCGGTGCCGGACATGCCCGGCAGCATGAGGTCGAGCAGGACGATGTCGGGACTGACCCGATCGAAGGCCGAGAGTGCCTGTGCCCCATCGTTGATGACACTGGCCTCAAAGCCTTCTTTGCGGAGGAGGAAGGCCAACGGGTCGGCCAGGGATTCCTCGTCCTCGACGATCAGTACGTGCGTCACCGATGCAATTCCTTTGGTTGGGGTGGACGTTCCGGGAGATCTTCCACCGGACCGACGATCTCGGCGGTCAGGTCCTGTGGGATGCGGAGGGTGAAGGTCGAGCCGGTACCGGGTTTGCTCCAGAGGCCGATCGAGCCGCCGTGGTTGGCCGCGACGTGCTTGACGATCGCCAGACCGAGCCCGGTGCCGCCGGTCAGCCGCGACCGCGCCTTGTCGACGCGGAAGAAGCGCTCGAAGACGCGCTCCTGATCGTCGGCGGCGATGCCGATACCACGATCGGTCACCGCGATCGTCACCATCGGGCGACCGTCGAAGGCCGTGATCCGGCGACTGACCGAGACGGTCGTGTTGGGCGGCGAATACGCGATCGCGTTGACCACCAGATTGCTCAACGCGGTCAGCAGCAGCCGGCGATCGCCACGCACGGTCAGTCCGGACGGCGCGTCGGCCTGCAGCGTAATCCCGACCGCCTCGGCGGAGGTGGTGGCCGTGGCGATGGCCTCGGACACCAGTTCGTCGACGTCGACGGTCGCGAACTCCGACGTCTCGCCGCCCTGCAGGCGCGAGAGTGCGATGAGTTCACTGACCATGTTGCCCATCCGGTCGGCCTCGGTCAGGACCCGGCGACCGAAGTGTTCGACGGACTGCTCGTCGTCGGCCGATTCGAGCAGGGCCTCGGTGAGCAGGCCGATCGCGCCGACCGGGGTCTTCAACTCGTGCGAGACGTTCGCGACGAAATCGCGCCGGGTGGCCTCCACACGGCTGTGCTCGGTGTCGTCCATCCCGTACACCACGGCGTATCGCTCGGAACCGTGGGCGACGAGGCGGACCAGACAGCGCACCGACTCCACATGTGGGGCGGTCGCGCGTCCGGTGGAGACGAAACCGAGCGAGGATTGCGGCGGACTGAACTCGAAGCGCGCCTGTTCCTCGGTGTCGAGGACTTCCTTGGCCGCGTCCCACACCGCGTCGGCGAGGAGCCGGTCGCGGACCACGCCGAGTTCGACGGCCTGGTGGTTGTAGAGCACGACGTCGCGGAACTGGTCGACGACCGCGACGGCGTTCTCGCTGTGTCGCACGATCAGGCTGAGCAGACCGGCCTTGGTCATCCGGCCGTCATCGGTGGTCAGTGCGACGTCGGAGTCGCGCAATTCGGCGGCCGCGGCGACCTCGCGCGGGGCGTTGGCGACGATCGAGCGCGCCTCGACCACCTCGGTGGTCACATCCGCGGGCCCGATCGGCGTCTGCGCGGCGCGGGATGCGGGGGCGACTCGCCGCAGACGGAGTGAACTCCAGCCGCGGCCGTGCCAGCCGAGTCCCAGAAAGACTCCGCAGAACAATGCGATCGCGATCGCCGCGAGAACCAGGGCAACGCTCACAACTGCAGCTTACGGCGCGACGAACGCCCGCTGCACATCCGTGAGAATTGTTCGGCGCCTGTTCACACGTTGTTCGACCAAGCGGACACGACCGCCATGGGTGCGGTGCTACGCCGCGGCCACCGACCCGTACCGGGCCGCGGGCTCACTGCGGAACCGGCACCGCCATGTCGGCGTACTCCGGGTGCTGGGCGATGAACCGCTGCACATACGAACACACCGGCACCACCTGCTTGCCGCTCGCCCGGATGTCGTCGAGTACCACGCGCACCAGCTGACCGGCGTAACCGTGGCCGCTGAACTGCTCCCGGACGACAGTGTGGGTCAGCACCACCTGATAGGGCTCCGAGACATAGTCGAGATACCCGACCACCTCGTCGTCATCGCTCAAGATCGCCTCGTAACGCTCCTGAGCAGGGGAATGATTGATCCGTAGAGTCCCGACATCCGCCATGGCATCCAATGTAGCGCGCGTCACACCATCGGCACCATGACGTTTGTGTTACAGGTCCCCGGACCCCGGGTTACTTCTGTCCCTGTGCCGCAACCGCCGCCGCGCCGGCCGCCGCAGCCTCCGGATCGAGGTAGGTCCCACCGGGGTTCAACGGCTTGAGATCGTCGTCGAGGTCGTAGCGCAACGGGTTGCCGGTGGGGATGTTGAGCCCCGCGATGTCGGCGTCGGAGATGTCGTCGAGGTACTTCACCAGCGCCCGCAGCGAGTTCCCGTGGGCGGCGACGAGGACGGTCTTGCCCGCCTTGATATCGGTCGCGATGGTCTCGGTGAAGTACGGGATCATGCGTGCGACGACGTCCTTGAGGCATTCCGTCAGCGGCACCTCCGCGAGATCGGCATACCGCGGATCGTCGGACTGGCTGTACGGGGCGTCGCGCTCGATGGGCGGCGGCGGGGTGTCGTAGCTGCGGCGCCACAACATGAACTGCTCCTGGCCGTACTTCTCCAGGGTGTCCGCCTTGTTCAGGCCCTGCAGTGCGCCGTAGTGACGTTCGTTCAGGCGCCAGTCACGCTTGACCGGGATCCAGTGACGGTCCGACTTGTCGAGGGCGATCTGCGCGGTCTGGATGGCGCGACGCAGCAGCGATGTGTAGAGGATGTCGGGCAGGACATCGTGTTCGACGAGCAACTCACCGGCGCGGACCGCCTCGGCCTCGCCCTTCTCCGTGAGCGCCACGTCGACCCAGCCGGTGAACTGGTTCGACGCGTTCCACTCGCTCTCGCCGTGCCGCATCAGAATCAAGGTGCCGTTGCTCATGCGTGCCAGTTTCTCACAGACGGTGCGAGTGCGACGGCGACGAGGTGTTCCCGAATCAATCGGGTCACAGGTGTGCCGGAAGACGCGCGAATCAGGCAAAACGGCATTAGCGTCAGCACATGACTGTCAGCGCGGAACCCGGCGCGAGCGGCGCCGGAACACCCCAACAACCTGAACTCAAGCGCGTCCTCGGCTGGAAGCTGCTGCTGCTCTTCATCATCGGCGACATCCTGGGGACCGGCGTCTACGCCCTCACCGGCCAGGTGGCCGGTGAGGTCGGTGGCGCGGCCTGGCTGCCGTTCCTGATCGCCTTCGCAGTCGCCACCCTGACCGCGTTCTCGTACCTCGAGCTCGTGACCAAGTACCCGCAGGCCGCGGGTGCGGCACTCTACGTGCACAAGGCGTTCGGCATCCACTTCATCACGTTCATCGTGTTGTTCACGGTGATGTGCTCGGGAATCACGTCGGCCACCACGGCATCCCGGGCTTTCGCGGTGAACATGCTGACCGCGTTCAGCGGTGGCGACAAGCCGGACACGTCCAGCCCCGCCCTGCTGTTCTTCGCGATCGCGTTCCTGCTCGTCGTCATGTTCATCAACTTCCGCGGGGTCGCCGAGGGCGTCGGCACCAACGTCGTCCTGACCCTCGTCGAACTCTCCGGCCTGCTGATGGTGATCTTCATCGGCTACTGGTTCATCGTCGGCGGCAACGCCGAGCACTGGGACGCGGTGGTGGCCTTCGAGACCCCCGACGACAAGAACGTCTTCATCGCGATCACCGCGGCGACATCTCTGGCGTTCTTCGCCCTCGTCGGGTTCGAGGACTCGGTGAACATGGCCGAGGAATGCAAGGAACCCATCCGGATCTTCCCGAAGGTGATGCTCAGCGGCCTGGCCATCACCGCCGTGGTCTACGTCCTGATCTCGATCTGCGCGGTGGCCATCGTGCCGGTCGGTGTCCTCGCCGAGAGCGAGACGCCACTCGTGGACGTGGTCCAGGCGGCGGCACCGGACTTCCCCATCGGCGACCTGCTCCCGTGGATCTCGATGTTCGCGGTGGCCAACACCGCGCTGATCAACATGATGATGGCCAGCCGACTGCTCTACGGAATGGCCAAACAGGGTGTGCTGCCGTCATTCCTGGCCTATGTGCATCCCGGGCGCCGGACCCCGGTGGCAGGCATCATCTTCACCACGGTCATCGCCCTGTGCCTGCTCGTCTACGTCAGCGCCGACCCGGACAGTTCGGTCGTCGGCCTACTCGGCGGCACCACCGCACTCCTGCTGCTCGCCGTGTTCACCGTCGTGAACATCTCGGTTCTGGTGCTGCGCCGTAAGCCGGTGCAGCACGAGCATTTCCGTACGCGCGTGCCCGTCGCGGTGCTGGGCGCCGTCACCTGTGGGTACCTGACACTGCCCTTCACCGGCCGCGACCCGGAGCAGTACGTCATCGCCGGCTGGCTACTGCTGCTGGGCGTGATCCTGTGGGCACTCACCTACTGGCACCACAAGCGGCGCCAGATTCCGGAAGGTCATCTCGAAGAGGTGAACTGACAGGTCTCGATACGCCCTCGGCTGGCGCCTCGGGCTACTCGACCAGCGAGATATCCGTACTTCGCTGGTCGAGTAGCCTGCGAGCCGCCCGACCGGCCAGGTGCACCCTTCGCTGGTCGAGTAGCCCGCGAGCCGCCAGGCGAGCCGGCGTATCGAGACCACCTGCGGCAGAAGCTACTTGCGCAGATCCTTGCGCAGGATCTTGCCCGACGCCGACTTCGGGATGGCGTCGATGAACTCGACGGCACGGACCTTCTTGTGCGGGGCGACCTTGGCCGCGACGAACTCGATGACCTCGTCCGCGGTCAGCTCCGCGCCGGCCTGCGTGACGACGAACGCCTTCGGGATCTCCTCGCCCTCGTCGTCGTTGACACCGATGACCGCGGTGTCGGCGATCTTCGGGTGGGTGAGCAGCAGCGCCTCGAGCTCGGCCGGGGGCACCTGGTAGCCCTTGTACTTGATGAGCTCCTTGAGCCGGTCGACGATGTAGACGCAGCCGGTCGGGTCGACCTGCGCCATGTCACCGGTGTGCAGATAGCCGTCGGCGTCGATGGTGTCGGCGGTGGCCTGCTCGTTGTTCAGGTATCCGAGCATCACGTTGGGGCCCTTGACCCACAGCTCGCCGGGCTCGGACAGGCCTTCGCCCGGCAGCTCGATCTCGTCGCCCGTCGCGGGATCCACGAGCTTGTTCTCCGAGTTCGGGATGGCCCAGCCGGTGGACGACAGCGGCGGATCCTCGCGGCCGAGCGCGGCCTGCGTGTCGAACGGGATGAGGTGGCTGACCGGGGACAGCTCGCTCATGCCGTAGCCCTGCAGCATGTGCAGGTTCAGCCGCTTGGCGACCGCCTTGCCCAGCTCGTCGTCGAGCGGCGCGGCCCCCGACATCATCGTGTGCAGCGATGACAGGTCGTAGTTGTCGACGATGGGGTGCTTGGCCAGCGCGACGGCGACCGGCGGTGCGATGTAGGCGCTGGTGACCTTGTACTTCTGGATGTTCTCCAGGAACTCGACGAGGTCGAAGCGCGGCATGATGACCAGGCGGCCGCGGTTGTACAGCGCGGCGTTGAGCAGCACCGTCATCCCGTAGATGTGGAAGAACGGGAGCACCGCGATCACCACGTCATCGGGGGTCATCCCCTGCAGCGGCTTGATCTGGGCGACGTTGGCGACCAGGTTGCGGTGGCTGAGCGCGACGCCCTTCGGGTTGCCCGTGGTGCCGGAGCTGTACGGCAGCGCCGCGACGTGGGTGGCCGGGTCGATGGTGACGTCGGGGGCCGGCAGACCGGCGCCGAGCAGGTCGACCGCGTTCGGATGACCCGACTTCTCCTGCCCCTCACCGTCGAGCACGATGAGGTTCTCGTCGGAGATCCCGACCTCCTTGGCCGCGGCCGCGGCCTGATCGAACATCGGCGAGATGGTGATCAGCATCTTCGCCTTGGCGTCGGTCAACTGCTTCGCGATCTCCGGCGCGGTGAACAACGCATTGATCGTGGTGGCCGTGCCACCCGCACGCAGGATGCCGTGGAAGACGGTCGCGAATGCCGGGATGTTCGGCGACAACACGCCCACCACATCGCCGACCGCTATCCCCGCGCGGCCAGTGCGCCGGCGGCGGCGTCGATCTGACCGATCAGCCGACGGTAGGTCGTCTCATCGCCCGTCTTCGGGTCGACGAGCGCAACACGGTCGAGGTCCGCGTCCGAGATCGATCCGAACAGGAAGTCATAGACGCTGAGATTCGGGATCTCGACGTCGGGAAAGGGACTCGTGAAGCTCATGACACCTCCGTTGGTAAATTCCGGCGCAATCGTAGCAACACTCGTTGTTACATTCCGGCCGGAAGGCGGGTTCTCTGATCGAGGCGTGATGTCCGCATCGTCGGAATTTCACCGCGCGCGATACCGCGTTCAGCAAGGCAACTCTACGAGATGGCCGATACCCGTGTGACGGGGCCACTCGGCGCGGGTCAGTCCTCGGCGGGCGGGCCGTCGGGCCGCTCACCGGCATCGATCACCGAGGTCACACCCGGCACGTAGCGGTCCGGCAGGGGTTCGCCCGGCTCCGGCAACGACTCCTTGTCGATGAGGTGCTCGAAGGCCAGCAGATTGCGCAGCGACTCGCCGCGCGACACCCGCCACGCCCACTCCCGGCGGATGGAGGTGACGAAGCCGATTTCGAGCAGCGTGTTGAAATCGCCGTCGGCGGCCTCGAGCACCTGGCCGAGTACCCGGTCGATCTCGTCGGCGCTGAGGGCGTCGCCGGAGATCCGTCCCACGAGGTAGATGTCGCCGGTGTTGTCGATGGTGTAGGCGACCCCGTAGAGACGGCGATTGCGCCGCAGCAGGTAGCGGTAGACGCCCTCGTGATCCTCGTCGGGGCGACGGCAGACGAACGCCTCGACGCGCACCCCGTGGGGCCCCGCGGTCAACAGCACCGTGGTGGTGAGCTTGCGTTCGCCCGGCAGTTCGAGCAGCAGGTGATCGGCCTGGGCACCACCGGAATCCTTGCGGCTGAACGAGATCTCCCGTTCGGTGAGTGCAGTCTCGAGAAGCTCGACGATCTCGGCCTGGTTCACGGTCACCTCTCCTGTCCGAACATGGCTGCTGCGGCCGCTGGTCGTCGGGTCATCCCTGTCCGACGACCATCCGCGCACGCCGGCGACGCCAGCGGCGGGACCCGTGCCGCGCCGCCGCCGCACCGATCGCGGCGGGGTTGCGGGCGGCGAACGACTGCATCGCCGCCGAATAGCTGGTCAACAACTGGCTCGCAGTGTGCTCCCAGGAGAACTGCTCGGCGTGCGTGCGTGCGTTGCGCCGCATCGTCGCGAGCCGGTCCGGGTCGTCGAGGAGTCCCGCGATCGCCGACGTCCAGTCCTCGACGTCGTGACCGTCGACGAGCAGACCGGTTCCGCCGTCCGCCACCGCGACACTCAGTCCGCCCACGTCCGCGGCCACCACCGGCGTACCGCAGGCCTGCGCCTCGATCGCGACCAACCCGAAACTCTCCGAATAGCTCGGTACGGCAACCAGATCCGAGGCCCGGTAGACCTGGGCGAGCCGATCCGACGGCTGTGGCGGCAGAAAGGTGACCGAGTCCGAGATGCCGAGATCGGCCGCGAGATCGATCAGCGCGGTCGGCTGCGCCAGTCCGGTGCCCGACGGCCCACCGACGATCAGCACACGGATCGCACGGCCCTCGGCACGGTATCGCTCGATGATCGGCGCGGCCGCGGCGAGCAGGACGTCCGGTGCCTTGAGTGGCTGAATCCGTCCGACGAAGGTCAGCACGGTCTCGTCGCCACGGAGACCGAGTTCGGCCCGTGCGAGGTCCCGCGAACCGGGCGAGTACACATCGAGGTCCGCACCCGGGGTGACGACGTCGATCCGACCGCGATCCGCGTTGTACATCGACACCAGTTCGGTGGCCTCAGTGTCGGTGTTCACGACCATGCGGTCGGCCTCGTCGACGACCTGCTGTTCGCCGATCACCCGCAGCATCGGCTCGGCGGTGTCGCCCTTGGCCAGCGACGCGTTCTTCACCGCGGCCAGGGTGTGCGCGGTGTGCACCAGCGGCACACCCCACCGGTCGCGGGCGAGCCAGCCGACTTGGCCGGACAGCCAGTAGTGCGAGTGGATCAGGTCGTAGTAGCCGGGCTTGTGCATGGCCTCGGCGCGCAGCACGCCCGCCGTGAACGCACACAGCTGAGCGGGCAGATCCCGCTTGTCGAGACCTTCGAACGGGCCCGCGACCACATTGCGGACGGTGACACCCGGGGCCGCGGCGACGATCGGGGCATCCGCCGACGACGTCGCCCTGGTGAAGATCTCCACCTCCACCCCACGCCGCGCGAGCCGCGTCGCGGTCTGCCAGACGTAGACGTTCATTCCCCCGGCATCACCGGTGCCCGGCTGCGCCAACGGCGACGTATGCACGGAGATGAGTGCGACGCGCCGCGGCAACGGTGGGCTGGTCATCCCTCCACCTTAGAGAAATCCGCACGGGATGCTCTGCGCGACCGCACCGCGCCGAGACCGCCGCCCTTGACACTTTGTTGATACTGTCTCACTATCGAAACATGACAACAGAAGTGTCCAGGCTCGCCATGTTCGAGTTGAGGTCCGGGTCCACCTGGGCGGACCCGTACCCGATGTACGCCGCGCTCCGCACGCACTCGCCGGTCCACCGCGTGATCCCCACCGGCGACATCGACGCCGACTTCTGGGTCCTCACCCGTCACGCCGACGTGCTCGCCGCCGCCGACGATGCCGCGACCTTCTCGTCCGCGCAGGGCCTCACGGTGACCTACGGCGAACTCGAGGCGATCGGCATGGCCGACAATCCGCCGATGGTCATGCAGGACCCGCCGACACACACGCGTTTCCGCAAGCTGGTCGCCCGGGGCTTCACCCCACGACAGGTCATCGCGGTCGAGCCGACGGTCCGCGCATTCGTCCGCGATCGCCTCGAGCGGCTACCGACCGACGGTCCGGCCGACATCGTCGGCGAGCTTTTCAAACCGCTGCCGAGTATGGTCGTCGCGCATTATCTCGGTGTCCCCGAAGAGGATTGGGGCCGCTTCGACGGCTGGACCGAGGCAGTCGTCGGGGCGGCGTCCGGTGTGGGTGGCATGGCGGCGGCCGCCGAGTCGGCCGGTGCCGCGACGCTGGAGATGCTCGCCTACTTCACCGAACTGGTGGAGTTCCGCAAACGACACCCCGGCGAGGACACCGTGTCCCAGCTGGTGTCCGCGGGTCTCGCCGACGATCCCGACGACCCGGCCGGGCTGCTGTCGATCCTCGCGTTCACGTTCACCATGGTCGCCGGGGGCAACGACACGACAACCGGGATGCTCGGCGGCAGTGTCGCCTACCTGCACCGATTCCCCGATCAGCGTCGGCGCCTGGTCGACGAGCCCGACCTCGTCGCGGGCGCCGTCGACGAACTGCTGCGCCTCACGTCGCCCGTTCAGGGCCTCGCCCGCACCACCACTCGCGACGTGACCTACCCGGACACCCCCGACGGGGCGGTGACCATCCCGGCCGGCCGCAAGGTCCTTCTCTGCTATGGGTCGGCCAACCACGATCCCGACGCGTACGGGCCCGACGCCGACGACCTCGACGTCACCCGGCGACCGCGCAGCATCCTGACGTTCAGCCACGGGAATCATCACTGCCTCGGCGCGGCCGCGGCGCGGATGCAAGCCAGGGTCGCGCTGACCGAACTCCTCGCGTTTCACCCCGATTTCGCCGTCGACGTCGAGGGCATCGAGTGGGCCGACGGCAATTACGTCCGGCGGCCGACCTATGTCCCCTTCCATGCCTGAGTCCCCCGCCGAAGAACACGGCGGCACATCGCGCGGGGATCACCGCGGGACCGAGCCGTGGCTCGCGCCCGAACGTGCGGACCTCGCCGCCCAGCGCATCCTCGACGTCGCCGAGGAACTCTTCATCGAGCACGGCGTGCCCGCGGTGACCATGCGCGGGCTGGCCGCCGCGGCCGGCTGCTCCCGCGCGACGCTCTATCGGTACTACCCGGGGAAGTCGGAAGTGCTTGCCGCCTATGTCGATCGGGCCGCGGGCGAGCTCGGTGCGGCCATCGGGTCCGTCGCGGACGACGAGGCGGATCCGGCCGCACAGCTGATCGCCGCGGTCACCACCGCGATCACCGGCGTGCGATCGAATCCCGCGTTGCGCACCTGGTTCACCGCCGACGCCGCGGGCTCCTCGGCCGATCTCGCCCTGCTGTCCCCGGCGATCGAGGAGATGGCCGCCGGCTTCCTGGCGCGGATCACCCCCGACACCGACGGTGCCGAGCGTCGCGATCGGGCCCGGTGGCTGGTCCGGGTGATCGTGTCGTTGCTGACCACGCCCGGTGCGTCGGCCGACGACGAGCGGGACATGGTGGCGCGGTTCGTCGTGCCGGTGGTGTTGGCGTAGTCGCCGCGCCGACCTGCCGGCATGACGACCACCACCCGATTCGGCACCTCGCCCACCATCCCCTACACTCCTTTCGGTAACGATTGTCATTTGCGTGAGGCGGAGAACACGATGAGGCGAACACTGGCGGCGGCCGTGGCATTGATCGGCGCGAGCGCCCTGGCCCTGGCCGGCTGTTCGGGCGACGACAGCGGCGGCGGGTCCGCCTCGGGAACCCCGACCGTGGTCACGTCGACCAACGTCTGGGGTTCGGTGGCGTCGGCGGTCGCGGGCGACAAGGCCACGGTGACCTCGCTCTACACCAACGCCGAGGGCGATCCGCACGAGTTCGAACCGTCCGCGTCGGACACCGCATCGGTCGCCGACGCCGACGTCGTGGTGCTCAACGGCGGCCATTACGACGCCTACATGGAGAGCGCCATCGAGGGCACCGACGTCACCTCGGTCAACGCATTCGAGATCCTCGAGGGCGACTCCCACGACCATGCCGCCGGTGACGACCACGACCACAGCTCGATGAACGAGCACGTCTTCTACGACCTCGAGGTCGTCGGCCAGGTCGCCACCAAGGTGGGCGATGCACTCGCCGAGAAGGATCCGGCGAACGCCGACACCTTCCGGGCCAACGCACAGGCGTTCACCACCAAGATCGACGGCCTGCGCGAGAAGCTCGCCGCCATCAAGACCGCGCACGACGGCACCAAGGTCGCCCAGACCGAGCCCCTCGCCGGCTACCTGCTGGACGAGGCCGGACTGGTCGATGTCGCGCCTGCCGGATTCACCCAGTCGGTCGAGGAGGGTCAGTCACCGTCGGCCGCCGATCGCGCCGCGATGGAGGATCTGCTCACCTCACGCACCGTGCACGCCTTCATCTACAACACGCAGGCGTCGGACTCGGTGACCGAGGCGCTGCGCGCGACGGCCGATTCGGCGAAGGTGCCGGTGGTGGAGTTCACCGAGACCCTGCCCGACGGCACCACCGACTACATCGCGTGGCAGACCGGCCAGATCGACGCGTTGAGTTCCGCGTTGGATGCGCATGCCGCAAACTGACCTCATGGCGCACCCCGATCCCGTGACCGAGCCCCGGCGCGAACCGGCGTCCGACACCGTCGCGAGGTTCGACCACGCCCGACTCGGATTCGGATCCCGCGTGCTGTGGGACGACCTGACGCTGCGCATCTCCCGGGGCGAGTTCATCGCGGTCCTGGGCCCCAACGGTTCCGGCAAGACGTCGTTCCTGCGCTGTCTGCTCGGTCAGTACGCGCTGGATGCCGGAGCGCTGTCGGTGACCGACGCGATCGGTTACATCCCGCAGCAGCACGCCGACGACTCCGATCCGATGGCGATGCGCGGCCGCGATCTCGTCGGATTCGGTGTGGACGGCGGCCGGTGGGGCGTCGGACTCCGCGGCCGGGCCCGCCGCAGGCGACTCGTCGACGCCGCGCTGGCCGAAGTCGGTGCCACCGCCTACGCCGAGGCGCCGATGGGCCTGCTGTCCGGTGGCGAGCAGCAACGACTCCGGGTGGCGCAGGCGCTGACCGGCGACCCGACGCTGCTGTTGTGCGACGAGCCCCTGTCGAGCCTCGACCCCAGCAATCAGCAGCTCGTGGTGGAGCTGATCGACGAACGCCGGCGCAACGCCGAGACGGCCGTCGTGTTCGTGACCCACGAGATCAATCCGATCCTGCCGTACGTCGACCGGGTGTTGTACCTGGTGGGCGGCCGGTTCCGGATCGGTACGCCCGACGAGGTGATGACCACCGAAACGCTGTCGAACCTCTACGGCAGCGACGTCGAGGTCCTGCGGGTGCACGGACGGCTGCTCGTGATCGGCGGCGAGGACGCCCACCATTGCGACCATCGGCCCGAGCCGCCGACGGTCCCCGGCCACGACGGAGAGCGAGCAGCTCAGCAATGACCGTCGGATCCCCTCTGGCGGCGACGCAGATCGAGATCAGCAGACTCTGGGACCTCGACTCGACCGCCGAACTGCTCGGGCGTGGCTTCGTGCAGCAGTCGCTCATCGCCATCGCACTACTCGGCCTGCTCGGCGGCATCCTCGGACCACTGATCATCGCGCGGCAGATGTCGTTCGCCGTGCACGGCGTGAGCGAGTTGTCGGTGACCGGCGCGGCCGCGGCGTTGTTGCTCGGCGTCAGCATCAACGTCGGCGGGGTGATCGGTGCGGTCATCGTCGCCGCCGTATTCGGATTCATGGGAAACCGTGCCCGCGAACGGGACTCGGTGATCGGCGTGGTGATGGCCTTCGGCCTGGGCCTCGGTGTGCTGTTCCTCTCCCTGTACGGAAGCGCGCGAACGGGTTTCGCGATGCTCACCGGACAGGTCGTCAGCGTCGGCACCGGCGGGCTGACGGCCATCGCGATCACCACCGTCGTGGTCGTCGCGGGGATGGCGGTCATCTACCGGCCGCTGCTGTTCGCCTCCCTGGATCCGCGGGTGGCGCTGGCCCACGGTGTCCCGATCCGGACGCTCTCGGTGGTGTTCGCCGTCCTGATGGGACTCGCCTGTGCGCAGGGCGTGCAGATCATCGGCGCACTGTTGGTGATGTCGCTGATGATCACACCGGCGGCGGCCGCGGCCCGGCTGACCGCGAACCCGACGAGGGTCCTCGTGCTGTCGGTCGTGTTCGCCGAGGTCGCCTCGGTGGGCGGTCTCATCGTGTCACTGGCTCCGGGCCTGCCGGTGTCGGTGTTCGTCACGACGATCTCGTTCGTGATCTACGTGATCTGCCGCTGGATCGGGCATCGGCGGCAGTTCGTGACGCGCTGACGTACCCCGACGCCACGCTCCCCGACATCTCCGGGGTCACTCCTCGGGAGCGCCCGGGTTGCAGCGGGTCTCGATCATCACCTGGTCGGTGACGACCGGCCGCGACGGCTCGAGGTTCCAACTCGGCTTGTCCGGCTCGACGGCGCGTGCGAAGTCCCAGTGACAGTCGAACTGCGCTCGCATGCCGGGGGTGTCGGCGTCGGGCTCGAGTCGGAGCACCTCCGCCCATGCGATGTCGGCACCGCGCGGGTTGTCCGTGCGCCGACCCGCCGCGGTCGGATGGACCTGCAGGCTCGGCCCGACCGCGGTCGTCACCCACTCGACGAAGTCCACGTAGGGCGGCGGCAGAACGGGTGTCGTCGAGGGTGTCCCCTGGCCCACCGGTCCGGCGATCGTGCTGCTCACCGTCGGTGTCGTGCTCGTCGGCCGCACCGCCGACGCCTCGCCGGCATCGTCGCCCGGACCGCAACCGGCGACGGACACCAACGCGCATCCCAGGACTCCGAGCGTCCCCACGCCCCGCCTCCACCGTCCGAATGATCCGCCCATGACCGCACCCTAGACGGTCGGCCGGCGAGTAGGCTTCGTGAATGTGGCCCATGCGCCCGCGGAACCCCTCCAGGCTGCTCGTTCTGGTCCTCTGTGGACTGGTCCTGGCGGCCTGCGCCCAACCAGGCGTCGGGGATCCCGTCCGGACCTCCACCGCAGATGATTTCGGCGGTCGCGTCTCGACCACGCCCGGCGGTCTCCGCCTCGACGGGGCGCCCTGGTGGCCCGCAGGCCTCGACGCCTACCAGCTCGGAACCGACTGGTCGGTGAACAAGGGCTGCGGCGCCGAGGTGGATCTCGACGACTACTTCGCCCGGCTCCCCGAACGCTCGCTCACCCGTTTCAACTTGTTCGCGGCGTTCGCCGTCGACAAGAACACCGCCATGATCAATTTCGCCCCGCTGGACGCGGTCTTCGCCGCCGCCGAGCGGCACGATCAGATGGTCCTCCCGGTCTTGACATCGAACGAGGGCGCCTGCGAGGACGATGTCTTCAAGCCCCGATCCTGGTATCAGGATGGTTGGCGCACAACGACGTCGAGCGGAAAACTGACCTACCAGCAATGGGTCGGGATGGCGATCGAACGGTGGCACGACGAACACGCGCTGGCGGGCTGGGAGCCGATCGGAGAACCGGAGACCAGCGATTGTCCTGCCGGGACCGGAGCCGGCGGGTGCGAGTGGCAGCAACGTACCTGCCACAGCGGCGCGGGCCAGGTCCTGCGTCGATTCTTCGACGACGTCGGCGCGAAGATCCGATCCCTCGACGACCGCCATCCCATCTTCTCCGGTCTCGTCGGCGGCGATCAATGTGGCACCGAGGGCGCCGACTACGCGACAGTCGCCGCGTCGGCCGGCGTCGACGTGCTCGACTTCCATGACTACGACGAACGATCGACCATGCCCGGCCAGGGCGATCAGAGTCTCGAAGCGCGCCTCGAGACCGCCCGGCGACTCGGAAAGCCGCTGATGGTCAACGAGATCGGCATCCACGCCGGCTCGTGCCTGGACCTCACCGAACGGGCCTCCCGATTCCGCGCGAAGATCGAGGCCCAGCGCGATGCCGGCACCGCCGGCGCCCTGCTCTGGGCCTTTGTCCCGGATCCGCGAAAGTCGAGCTGCAGCTTCGACATCGGACCCGACGACCCCGCGTGGTCGGTGATCCGCCAGAACAGCCGGTGACACGTACCGCAGAGTGCCGTCAGTCGAGCACGCGGTAGATCCGCCAGGTCGGCAGATAGGCCCCCTGGTTGCGGGCCTCCAGCGTCAGCACCCCGATCTGTGCCCCGTTCTCGTAGATGGTGGGATACCGCGTGTTGATGGCATCGGACTCGCCGCGACCCTCTTTGGGGACCGTGAGGATGTACTGCACACCGTTCAGGGCGGGATCGTTGAGGATGTTGGTGAAGTCCTGATCCGACGGGATCACGAACTGCTTCGGTCGCGTCGAGCGCACGACCACCGCGAATCCGAAGACGGTGTCGCAGATGACGCTGCCGTCCGGCAGATGCAGCGAGTCGAGGTACTGTGCGATCTCCCGCTCCGTCGAGAACGCCCGGGCGACCTTCTGCGCATCGAGGAGGTGGGGATCCGTCGAGTCCGGACGTGGCACCAGGAGGGCACCGAGTGCGAACTCCTGATTTCCGTAGGTGCTGGTGTTCATCCCGGCCGCGGTGGTCGGGATCGCCACGACCATCGACAGCGCGGCGACCACCGCCGCGACGCGATAGCCGATCGGGTGGCGCCCGACGGTCCCGACCGGCGGCGGTTCAGCATGCCGGCCGAGGCGCCGGAACGGACTGGGCCGGGTGGCGGGCAGGGCCAGCAGCGCCACGATCGCGGAGAGTGGGATGACCGTGATGTAGAAGCGCATGAAACCGAACGTGGTGCCGCGTACGTAGCTCAGGATCTGGAAGGCGAGGACGGCGCCGATCACCGCGAGGCCGACCATCAACGGGTAGAGGCGTCGCCTGCGGAAGCGGATCACGGCCACCATCGGCAGAACGATCGCGAACAGCGGTGCGAGGATCACCAGTTCGGACAGCGCGAACCGAATCGCCGACGTCGTGGCCGATCCCTCACTGCCCACGGTCTGTTCGAGGATCGCGGTGTTGCCGTATTGCGAGGAGAACTGGGCGAACAGATTCCCGGTGATCAGCCAGCTGGTGAAGGCCCAGACGAAAAAGGCCACCGCGCTGGGCAGTTCGACGAGCGCGACGTCCATCACCACGCGTCGGTAGCGTTTCGTGCGGTCCGCGCGGCGGAAGGTGACGACGGCGACGAATCCCGCGGCCGCCACCGCCGCCGCGCCACCGTCGTAACGCGTCAGATAGCCGAGCGCCAATGCCACCGCCGCGACGATGAGTTCGTGCACGTCGTCGGTGTCGGCCCAGCGCAACAGGCGACGGACCGTCCAGGTGAGGAAGAAGATGAACGGCGCCTCGCTCATCCCGTTCGCCGAATAGAACACGATCATCGGGTTGATCGCGAAGCAGATGCTGACGGCGTTGCCCATCCAGGGCGTGACGCCGCGGTCGCGGGCGATCCCCCACACCTGGATCACCGCGCCGGCACCGAAGCCCGCGGACATGATCGCCGCCGACACGGCCTCGGTGGTCATCGGCGGCCAGATCGGCGTGAGTGCGGTGAGCGGCAGCTGCGCCATCGCGGTGAGCGGCGTGAAGATGAAGCCGATCGCCGACAGGTGCGGGTCCCGGCTGAACAGCACGCTCTGCGCGGCCTGCACCCTGGACAGCGAATCGCCCATGAAGAACTGCTGACCCATGCAGAGCCAGATGCCGATGGCTGCGTAGACGAGCCACACCAGGAAGAACACGCCGACGACCGACCGTCCCCTCATGTGGCGCCCTCACTGTCGGCGGTGTCGTCGGCATCCCGCTCGGCGTCCGCAGCGGTCCCGGATTCCTTCGATGGGGTCGACGCGAGACCGTGAAAGGTCTTCTCCCAATAGGACGGATTGAGGATCAGCTGCCACATGCCCTTGATGGCGGCGACACTCATCATCACCCAGTACAGGGGCACCGCCAGGGCCGGCCAGAAGAGTTCGCTGCGATCGTCTTCGCGGATCGCGATCAGGTTCATGTAGATGGCCGCACCGTTGCCGAAGATCAACGAGATGAGCGCGAGGTAGTAGATGGGTCCGGGGAAGAGGTCGGCGATCACCGCCGGCTGCCCGGTGATCCAGACGACCAGGATGAGCCAGAAGATCATGTTCACACAGGCGATGAACGGGGTGCCCGCCAACAGCAGCGTGAATCGGTAGATCTGCACCGGGCCCAGAATCCGCCAGAGCCTGCGGAACTGGCGCATGTGGACGAGCCACGTCTGCATGTAGCCCTTGTACCAACGCGATCGCTGCCGGACCCAGTTGATCCCGTCGACGTTGGCCTCCTCCAGTGTCACCGAGTCGATCACCGCGGTCCGGAATCCGTTGGCCGCGATGCGCACACCGAGGTCCGCATCCTCGGTGACGTTGAACGGATCCCACGCGCCGATCTCGTCGAGGACAGTCCGGCGGAAGTGATTGGAGGTGCCGCCGAGCGGGATGGGAGACCGGCTGGCCATGATGCCGGGCAGCAGGTAGCCGAACCAGATCCCGTAGTCGGCGGTGAACCACGCGGTCAACATGTTGTCGGTGGCGTTGTGAAAGCTGAGCTTGCCCTGGACGCATACGACGTCGTCGTCGAGATCGGCGAATGCCTTTGCCACGCGCCGCAACTGAAGCGGGTCCGGTTTGTCCTCGGCGTCGTAGATGGTGACGATGTCACCGGTCGCGAAGTGCAGACCGTAGTTGCACGCCTTGGGTTTCGTCCGCGGCTGGGCCGGCGGGACCAGCACCACGGTCACCCACGCGTGGTGCGACACCGTCTGTGCCGCGGCGATCGTCACGTCATCGTCGGCCTCGAGCAGCAGGAGCACCTGGATCTTCTCGACCGGGTACTCGAGGGCCTCGAGATTGGCGACCAGGTCCCCGACCACCTCGGGTTCGTTGTACGCGGGAACCAGCACCGTGTAGGTCGGCAGGTCGACGTCGGGGATCGACCTGGCCTCGTCGTCGCCGACGACGATGGCGCCGTTGACGAGTCCACGCCGGAAGATCAGGACGCGATCCACCAGCGACATGATGTAGACGACGGTCATCGTCGAGATCAGGGTGGCGGCGGTGCCGACCGGGGCGAGGACGAAGGCGACCGCGATGACCGCGATCAGACCGAACCCGATGAGTTTCTGACCGCGGGTGAAGGCCACCGACGCCGACATCAGCGGCTGCTGTTCCCGCAGGCCCTCGACAGCGTCGTGCAGCGACCGTTGCCGGTAGTCCTCGTCGGCGAGCAGGGCCGGGACGTCGCGGTCGGCGTGCCCGGCGACGTCGCTCCACGTGTAGCCGGGCAGGTTGTCCCCGTTCGTGTTGTCCCCGATCCTGTCGTCACCGCCGGCGCGATGGGTCATGACGACACCTGACCGATCTTGTCGATCTGGGTCTCGATGAGATCCGACGCGCACATCACGAGCAGGTCCCGGTCCTTGAACACCGGCGTCTTGTCCTCGGTGACCGAGTTTCCGCGGAACAGCACGGTGATGAGCGAGTTGACGTTTCGCCAGAGGGTGAGTTGCGGTTGCGGGAAGATGGCGTCGGGCTCGTGGTCGTCGACCGAGATCAGCGACACCTGTTGGGCCACCCCGCCGTCGTTCCAGCGCCAGACGAGGCGGTTGTAGGTGAGGAAGTTCGTGTCGTCGACGATGGTCTGCAGGACGCCGTTCATCCCATGTGGCAGCGGCACCGGGACCCGACGACTGAAGCGGTCCCCGACGAGGTTGTAGTCGACGATGGTGGAATAGACGTCGAGGGTCAGTGGGCGCGACGTCGTGATCGCATCGACGACCACCTTGCGCGGCCGGGAGAACTTGTCGTACTTCACGTCTCCCTCGGCCTGGCGGAGGTCTTGGCGGGTGGCGGCGGCGCCGGGCCCGTACAGGCTGGACACGTCGTAGGGCTTCACGCTGACCTGACGCCAATTCGAGGGCACCGACAGTGGCGGGGTCATGTTCAGACCGGGGACGGTCACGCCCGCGCTCGGCCGGATGTCGGGTACCGGGATCAGCGTGATCAGCACCGCCACCAGCGCGGTGAAGATCGTGCCGCGGAGGACATCCGGTGCGGTGATCGGATTGAGCGGCCGCTCCAGGGGCTTGAGGTGACCCCAGTCGCGTCGTTGGTCGATGTACATCACCACGCCCGTCACGAACACGCAAGCGACCGGCGGGACCCACTGGTAGACGTAGATCGGCGCATCGGGCGCGTAGACCTTCAGGGCGACGAGCACCATGATCCCGGCGACCGCCGCCAGCGCTGCGCCGGCGAGCCCGCGGCGGCGAGTGCGACCCACCGCGACGGCGGCGGCCCCGACCGCGAGAATCAGCATCACGATGCTTGCCGCGACGCGCGTCGCGCCGAAGGTGATCACCAGGATCCGGTACGGCAACGGGAAGATCGACAACAACAGGAACCACGCCCACCGATAGCGTGCGACCGGCCGCAGACCGAACAACATGACCGCCCCGCCCAGCAGGAACAGCCACATCGACAGCAGATCGATGTGCAACGACAGATAGGTGCTCGCGTAGCGCGGGGTGAGCATCGCCTCGATGCAGAGGGACAGGACCAGGGTGACGGTCCCGACGATGATGTCGGTCTGCCGGTCATAGATCGGGAACTCGTCCCCCTGCCGGAGGCCGATCCCGATGCAGGCCATCAGCGTCAACACGACGGCGGCCGGCAGGTAGGTGATCAGGGTGCCCGACTTCGCCTCCACCAGGATCGCATCGAGGGTCGACCAGTAGGCGAAGACGGCCATGCCGACGAGCACCACCCACCGCAGTACCAGGCGCAGTAGAATGTTGTCCCGCAGTCGGTCACCGAATCCGCGGGTGTCGCCGGGCCGTTCGGCATCCAGGATGGTCATGACGACCGGGCGCGCCGCCGACGTAGCAGGGTCCAGGCCACGACCGCCGCCGCCGCGACGACGGCCACCGCCGCGATCACGCCGCCGACGATAGCGCCGGTCGACGACGACTCCGCTTCCGGCGCCGCCGCTTCGGTCACGAACACCGGATCCCGATCGCCGACCTGGAGCATCGCGTCACCGCTCAGTTGCGACCACCGATCGGTGTCGGCGTCGAGCCAGGCCAGGGTCTGGTCCAGTTCGGCGGGATCGTCGGTGGACGTCGCCACGAGCCGCGTCTGGCCGTCGGACCGCGCGACCTGCAGCGACGCATAATCCAGTGTGGGCGTCAGCGTCACGGTGGACGCGTTGCCGGCGAGGTCGAGGACGCGAACGGTGCTGCCGTCGGAGGTCACCGGCAGCGACATCTGCGGGAGCCCGGTGCCGTCGCCGGAGATGAGCACCGCCGGTTGGTCATCGGTCACCGCGGACATGTCGACGACGTCGATGCCCAGTGGGATGGCCGACAACCGCTGCATCCCGCTCATGATCGTCACGGCGCGGCGCACGTCGGCGACGTCACCGGTGGTCCACGCGACCTGCGTGCGGGGCATCAGCGCCTGCGGTAGGGACTGGAAACCGGACGGCTGCGGCGGATCGGCCGCCGACGAGGTGACCTCGCCCGTCGAATCCAACGACAGGTCGGTCTGATAGCCGTCGCCACACTGTGCGCGGGTGTCCCCGCGTTCCAGGGTGACGCGCAGCTCGGTGTACCGGCTGAGCAGATCGTCCGGTATCTGCACCCACTGATCGATGACCCCGGACGAGTCGGTCTCCCAGGAGTCGATCACGCGGTCGCCGACCCGTACCGCGACCCGGCCGCCCGAGCCCTGCGGGGCCGGGGTGTACGAGCCATGGAGTTGTACCCGAACATCTTTCGACGGCCGGCCCAGTCGGGTCTGGTCGATCCCGATCGTCAGGCTCGGCCAGGACGCCGAGGTGACGGTCTGATCGCTGACGCCGAGATCGGCGAGGGTGACCACGTCCGGGGGCAACTGGGGTGCGTCGTGCAGCGTCCCGGCGACGGCTGCGGAGCTGAGTGCGATCGGGGACAGATCCGAGGTGAGGAACTGCGCCTGCGCCTCGAGGTTGCTCGCGTCCCCGCCGATGCGCAGGAACGGACCGCCGGGTCCGTTCTGCAACGACAGTCCGGCCGGATCACCGGTCGCGACCACGATCTGGCGTTCGAGGGCGCCGGGTCGGGTCGTCGGGGTCAGGGCGTCGCGGGGCAGGGATCGGGTCTCGATCTCGACCGGTGCCGTGCCGTAGTTCGCGATCACCGCGGTCGCCAGGTCGACCGCGGCGGCGCCTTCGGCCTGCTGAACGTCGTCGGGGACGTAGATGGTCAGTTTGCGCAGGACCGGCTGGAGGAAATCGGCCACCGCCGTCGGCGCGCTCTCCCGTCCGCCATAGGTGATGGTGGCGTTGGTGATCCGCAATGCGTCCTCGGGATCGAACTTGCAGAATCCGTCGGCGCGGAGGTAGGTCCGGAGCGTGAGATCGGCCGCGTTGCGGGCAACCCGCACGCCACGCAGCGGGAGTTCGATCCGCGCATTCGGCGTTGCGCTGACCGGCGTCCGTGACAGCGTGCGATCGTCCTGCACGACGTCGATGAATCCCCCGGTCACGAAGGCCGGCATCGCGGTGGTGCCCGTGATGCTCTGCGGTGTCAGCCCGGCGGGGACGGGAAGCGTCAGACTGAATTCGCCCTGCTGACCGGGGATGGTGATCGTCGACGACGACCCGACGTCCTTGAGGCTCAGCGGCGGAGCCGTGTCACCTGGCGCGGCACCCGCCGCCACCGGCAACATCGCCGACCCCGCCAGTACGAGCATCGACGTCGCCGACAACGCCGCGAATCGGTGTACCCATCGGCGCACCCGCATCCCTCACCCTTCCACCGCGTCGAACCCTGCCCCCGCGACGGCGGTCCCTCCCCGGACCGTCGAACTCCCGGCGTGACCGACCACCGGGCCCCTCATGAAAACCCTTGCAGGTGACGGTAGACGATCACACCGCTTCGCGAGTGCCGGTCGTGACCGTCTCGACATCAACAAATGTTGTGCGCGTGCGACGTGGGCTCGTTGTGGGATCGAGTCACAACCGTTTCCCGATGACCGGACCGCGTCTGCGACGATGGCGGGGTGTCCGGTGTGACCACAGGTGAACGAGTCGATGGCGGCGTCTACGTCGAGGTCGGCGGTCGACGTGTCTGGCATTTCCAGGGCGGGGACCCGTCCGGGGCGCCAACTGTGTTGTTGCACGGCGCGTTCGGATCGGCGTCGTCGTGGGGCACGCAGATCGCCGACTTCACCGGAGCCGGGTTGTCGGTCTTCCTCCCCGAACGCAGTGGCCACGGGCACAGTCCCGATCACGACGGCCCGTTCAGCTACGCCGACATGGTCGACGAGACGATCGCCTACCTCGAGACGGCGGTGCGGGCACCAGCGCACCTGGTGGGCTGGAGCGACGGCGCGGTGATCGCCCTGCTCGTCGCGCTGCAGCGACCCGACCTGGTCAACCGCACGGTCCTGGTCACCAACTACCTCAACCCGTCCGGGCAGGACGCCGACGAGTTCTTCCACCTCATCGGCACCCGGGATCCGGGGACCGTGGAGTTCCTGCGCAGCGGCTACGTCGCGGTGTCACCGGACGGCCCGGAGCACTTCGACGTCGTCTACGACAAGACGCTGGCCATGCTCGAGCGCGAACCGGACTACGACCTCGACCGGTTCGCCGGCGTCGCCGCGCCCACTCTGGTGGTCGCGGCGGACCGTGGCGTGATCCGCCTCGAACACGTCCTCGCGCTGTCGCGGATCCTGCCGCGGGGCAGGCTGGCCGTGCTGCCGGGCACTCACATCCTGCCGGTGGAGTCGCCCGAGCTGTTCAACCCGCTGGTGATCTCGTTCCTCGCCGCCGACCCGCCCAGTCACTGGACGCCCACCGTCTGAGCGCCTGTCTGAGCGCACCGACGCTCAGGCCGAGGCGTGCACCTTGCCCCACGCCACACGTCGTGCGCCGTCGGGATCGGTCTGCACCCGGTCCGGGTCGTCGATGATCAGCACCCGCCGGGACTCCGCGTCGTAGGTCGGCCATCCGGCCCCGGGGGCGCCCGCTGTGGCGAATGCCCCCCAGCGGTCCTGCACGTCGGCGATGACCCGTCCGGTCGAGCGCCAATCACCCACCGCCAGGCCGGCGCCGATCGCCGTCCGATAGGCCCCGAAGACGGCGAACATCTCGGTGGCGTGGGTGGCCCCGAGGCCGGTTGCGGCGAGCAGTCGCGTCCGGAAGTCATACCGGTAGACGTAGGTGGGCGCGACGGCGCCGTGCGCCTCGGCGAACGCCACCATCGGAGCCCAGAACACGGCGTCGGCGGAGAGTTGCACCAGATCGCTGTCACCGCCGTCGTACAGTGCCGCGATCTCCTTGCGATCCTGTTCGTCGTTGACCCGCACCAGCGCCTTCTCCGCGTCGGGCAGCACATTCCACAGTCGGGAGAACAGTTGTCCCTCGTCGTGGTTGCTCCCGATGATCAGTGGCACCGGCAGCGTCGTGCCCGACGCGGCCATCTCCAGTGGGGAGCCCGGCAGGTAGTCGCCGTCGATGACCGGGCCGAACGGGATCGGGTCGCCGACCTCGGCGTGCTGCGCGAACTTCATCAGCTTGTTGCCGGTCCGCAGGATGTCCTGAGCCGACGCCCGCGCCAGCAGGGCCCGGGCCTCGTCCGGCGCGATGGGCTCGGCGGCGGGGTCGACGGCCGTCGAGCGACGCTGGGGATCGCGCAGCAGACGCAGGAACTCGTCGGCGTAGATCCGGGCCGCGTCACGCGAGATGACCAGTTCCGGTGCCGGACTCTCGGCGATCGCGCGGGCGAACAGACCCTTGGCCGCCGGCGCGCTGAGCAGCGACATCACGGCCGACCCGCCGGCGCTCTCGCCGAACACGGTCACGTTGTCGGGGTCGCCGCCGAAGGCGGCGATGTTGCGCTGGACCCACTGCAGGGCCGCGACCTGGTCCTTGAGCCCCAGATTGCTGTCGAACGGACGGTCGTCGTCGGAGTACGCGCCGAAGTCGAGGTAGCCGAACGGCCCGAATCGGTACTGCACCGTCACCACGATCACGTCCTGCGAACGGGCCAGCAGCGAACCCTCGTAGAGCGGTGTCGCGGCTGTGCCGAGGATGTAGGCGCCGCCGTGGATGAAGACCATCACCGGACGTGGCGCGGTCGCGACGCGGTCCGGAGCGAAGACGTTCAGCGTCAGGCAGTCCTCGCCCATCGGTTGATACCTGCCCGGCGCGACGGCGGTGAAGCGCTTCTCCTGGATCGCGGCCTTGCCGAATCGCGTGCAGTCGCGCACCCCGGGCCACGGGTGTACCGGCTGCGGATCACGGAAGCGGAGCCCGGCCACCGGCGGCGCGGCGAACGGGATGCCCTTCCAGCTGATGGTGCCGCGCCGACTGCGCTTGCCCCGAGCCCCCTCGACGATGCCATCGGCGGTGGTAACCCTGCTATCGAACGATGTCATGTCACCCAACATAGTCGACGGGTACGAGTCATCGCCGATGGGCCGTGACGGGCGTCACATCTGCGCTCCCGCACCGAGAACCGCTCCTCAGCGGCGTGCGGCCACGACGACACCGCTCTCGCCGAGCGCTTCCCGTACCGCACGAGCATGCTCGACGGCCCCCGGCGTGTCTCCGTGCAGGCAGATCGACTCGGCGTCGACGGCAATATCCGAGCCGTCCACGGCAGCGACCGTGCCGTCGATGACCAATCCGACGACCCGCCGGGCGATCGCGGCACTGTCGGTCAGCACGGCACCCGGCTCGGTCCGCGGCACCAACGTCCCGTCCGGGCGGTAGCCGCGGTCGGCGAATGCCTCGGTGATGACCGCGAGCCCGGCCCGTTCGGCACGTCGCAGCGACACCGAGCCGGGCAGGCCCATCAACGGCAACGACCCGCCGAGTTCGACGATCGCGGCGACCACCGCATCCGCCTGTCGCTCGTGCTCGACGATGGAGTTGTACAGCGCACCATGGGGTTTCACGTAGGCGACCTCGGCACCGACGGCACGGGCGATGCCCTCGAGCGCACCGATCTGATACAGGACGTCGGCGGTCAGATCATCCGGTGCGATGTCCATGAAGCGGCGGCCGAAGCCCGACCGGTCCGGGTAGGAGACCTGGGCACCGATCCGCACCCCGGCCGCCGCGGCCGCCCGGCAGGTCGCCACGAGTTCGGCGGGTGTACCCGCGTGGAAGCCGCAGGCGACATTGGCGCTGCTGACGACGTCGAGCATGGCCTCGTCGTCGCCGACGCCCTCGCCGAGGTCGGCGTTCAGGTCGATGATGAGATCCGCCGATCGCCCGCGTCCACCCATGTCGGGAAGCCTAACGGTCGAGGCGGCGCTAGTGACGTCGCTGACGTGCGAACTCGGCCAGCACCACGCCCGCGGCGACCGAGGCGTTCAGACTCTCGACGTCGCCTGCCATCGGGATCGACAGGATCGAATCGCAGGTCTCGCGGACCAGCCGCGACAGCCCCTTGCCCTCGGAGCCGACGACGATCACGGTCGGGCCGGTGCCGTCGTAGTCGTCGAGCGTCACATCGCCCTCGGTGTCGAGGCCGACCAGTTGCGCCCCCGATGCCGCCCAGTCCTTCAGCGTCCGGGTCAGGTTGGGCGCCTGCGCCACCGGTAGCCGTGCGGCCGCACCGGCACTCGTCCGCCAGGCGACGGCCGTCACGCTGGCGCTGCGGCGCTGCGGTATGACGACGCCGTGGCCACCGAAGGCCGCGACCGAACGGATCACCGCACCCAGGTTGCGCGGATCGGTGATGTTGTCCAGCGCCACCAGCAGCGGCGCGGTGCCGCTGTCGAGCGCGTCGCGCATCAGGTCATCGGGATGGGCGTACCGGTACTCCGGCACCTGCAGGGCGATGCCCTGGTGCAGACCGTTCGACGACATCCGGTCGAGCTCGCCCTTGCCGATCTCGAGGATCGCGATACCCGAGTCGCCCGCCATCTTCACCGACTCGGCGACGCGGTCGTCCGGCTCGGAGTTGGTGGCCAGGTAGAGCGCGGTCGCCGGGACACCGGCACGAAGGCACTCCAGCACCGGATTCCGGCCCAACACGTATTCGGGACCATCGTCCTTGCGGGTGCGGGCACCCCGCCCGGCGGTCGTCTTCACCGCCGCCTTGGCCTTCTTGTGTGCGGGGTGGTACGGACGGTCGACGGCCTTGGGCGTCGCGCCGCGGGCCTCGAGTCCCCGTCGTCGCTGACCGCCGGACCCCACGGTCTGGCCCTTCTTGGTGCCCGTCTTGCGCACGGCGCCTTTGCGTTTGGAGTTGCCTGCCATGTCAGGAAGATCCCTTCAGCGACCATTGCGCGCCATCCGGCGTGTCGGTGACCTCGATGCCCGCCTCGGCGAGTCGATCGCGCACAGAATCTGCGGTGGCCCAGTCTTTCTCGGTTCGTGCGCGGGAGCGCCGCTGCAGCTCCGCCCGGACAAGGACATCGAGGGCCGTGGTCGCCGCCGACTCGTCGGTGCTCTCGTCGAGCCAGTGGGGGTCGAGCGGATCGACACCGAGGATGCCCATCATCGCGCGCACCGACGACGCCGCGGCCAATGCGCCTGCGCCGTCGCCGGATTCGAGTGCGGTGTTACCCTGCCGGACCACGTTGTGGATCACCGCGAGACCGGCCGGCACACCCAGATCGTCGTCGAGCGCATCGGCGAACTCAACCGGGACGTCGCCGACCGTCACGTCACCGACGCGGGTGGACACCCGTGACACGAACGACTCCACCCGGCGATACCCGGCCGCGGCCTCGGTCAGCGCACCATCGGAGTACTCGAGCATCGAGCGGTAATGCGCACTGCCGAGGTAGTAGCGCAACTCGACCGCGCGCACGCGCGACAGCATCGCCGGGATGGACACGACGTTGCCCAACGACTTGCTCATCTTCTCGCCGCCCATGGTCACCCAGCCGTTGTGCAGCCAATAGCGCGCGAACGGATCGCCGGCGCCGTGCGCCTGCGCGATCTCGTTCTCATGGTGCGGGAAGATGAGATCCATGCCACCGCAATGGATGTCGAACTCCGGGCCGAGGAGCGAAGTGGCCATCGCCGAGCACTCCAGATGCCAGCCGGGACGTCCGCGACCCCACGGCGTCGGCCAGGAGGGTTCGTGGGGCTTGGCCGCCTTCCATAGCGTGAAGTCGCGCGGATCGCGTTTGCCGCTGCCCGCACTCTCGCCCTGGTGCACGTCGTCGAGGCGGTGCCCCGAGAGCGCACCGTAGTCGGGCAGGCTCGTCACGTCGAAGTAGACGTTGCCGTCGGAGGCATAGGCATGGCCGCGCTCGATGAGCCGTTCCATGTACTCGACCATCTGCGTGACGAATCCGGTGGCCCGCGGTTCGCCCGACGGCGGCAGCACGCCGAGCGCGTCGTAGGCGGTGCTGAACTCGCGCTCGTGGGTCGCCGCCCACTCCCACCACGGACGGCCGGCGTCGGCCGCCTTCCGCAGGATCTTGTCCTCGATGTCGGTCACGTTGCGGACGAAGAGGACGTCGAGACTCTTGTGCTCGAGCCAGCGGCGCAGCACATCGAAGGCGATTCCGCTGCGGACATGACCGATGTGTGGCACGCCCTGCACGGTGGCGCCACACAGGTACACCGATGCCCTGCCGGGGTGCAGCGGCACGAAGTCGCGCACCTCTCGGGTAGCGGTGTCAAACAGGCGCAAGGTCACGACGTGCGATCTTACCCGGTCCGGTGTGCCCGACCCGTCGTCGCGGCCCGCAACCGTCGCCGGTCCACCGGTGATCACTCGAGCAACGCGGTGGCCACCGCCGCGACACCCTCGCCGCGACCGGTCATGCCCAGTCCGTCGGTCGTGGTCGCCGAGACCGACACCGGGGCGTCGAGGGCAAGGCTGAGCACGCGCTGCGCCTCCTCCCGGCGCGGACCGATCTTCGGCCGGTTACCGATCACCTGGACCGCGGCGTTGACCACCCGGAAGCCGGCACCACCGACGAGCGTGCGGACGTGCTCGAGCATCGCGACACCCGACACACCCGCCCATTCCGGGCGTCCGGTGCCGAACACCGATCCGACGTCGCCGAGCCCGGCCGCCGACAGCACGGCGTCGCAGAGCGCATGTGCGCCCACATCGCCGTCGGAATGGCCTTCGCAGCCGGGTGTGTCGGGGAAGTGCAGACCGACCATCCAGCACGGCGAGTTCGCGTCGACGCGGTGCGCGTCGGTACCGATACCCACCCTCATCGGCGTCCCCGTTCGGGGGCGTGGTCTCGATACGTCTCCTCGCTGCGCTCGTCGACTACTCGACCAGCAAACAAATCCTCGCTGCGCTCGTCGACCACTCGACCAGCGGACGTCTCCTCGCTGCGCTCGTCGACCACTCGGCCGGCGGGAGTGGACTCGGCGGCGACGATGTCGCGGGCGATGCGCAGGTCCCAGGGAGTGGTGATCTTGAAGGCGAGTGGGTCACCCGGCACCACGTGAACGGGGATACCGCATCGCTCGGCCAGCCCGGCGTCGTCGGTGGCCAGGCCGGAGTCGTCGGCGTGGGCCTGCGCGAGCGCCGCGCGGGTGAAGCCCTGCGGGGTCTGGATCGCGCGGAGGAGTTCTCGGTCGACGGTGCGCACCACACGTTCGGGTGCCGGCCCCGAGATGTCCGGGTCGATCTGTTTGAGGGTGTCGGCGACCGGGAGTCCCGGCACGACGGCGGGATGACCGGCCTGCACCGCGTCGACGACCCGGGCGAACATCGCCGGTGGGGTCAGCGGACGGGCCGCGTCGTGCACGAGCACGATGTCGGAGTTGCGGCCGGAGGCCTCGATCCCGGCGCGGACGGATTCGGATCTGTGTGCGCCACCGGCCACGACGACCGCATCCGGCACGAGCCGGCGTGCGTCGTCGATGAGATCTGCGGGGACCACCACGATGACGGTGTCCGCAACGGCGGCCTCGACGATCCCGGCGACGCAGATCTCCAGGATCGTGCGGCCACCGAGATCGACGAATGCCTTCGGCACCGACTCGCCGAGACGGGTACCCGACCCGGCGGCCGGCACGATCACACTCACCGTCATCCCGGTACCGCCGGGAGGACAGTCATGTGCGGGAGACGCGAGATCAGGACGCTGCGGCCAGCACCTCGTCGAGAATGCTGGTCGCCTTCTCGTCGTCGGTGTTCTGTGCCAGCGACAGTTCGTCGACGAGGACGCGGCGAGCACGGGTCAGCATGCGCTTCTCCCCTGCGGACAGACCACGGTCCTGCTCACGACGCCAGAGGTCGCGAACGATCTCGGCGACCTTGATGATGTCACCGGAGATGAGCTTCTCCTGGTTTGCCTTGAAGCGGCGGGCCCAGTTGGTGGGTTCTTCGGTATGCGGGGCGCGAAGCACCTCGAAAACCTCTCCCAGCCCTTCTTCGCCGACCACGTCGCGAACTCCGACGTACTCGAGCTTGGTCGACGGGATCTGGACGGTCATGTCACCATCGGCGACTTTGAGAACCAGGTATTCGATCTGTTCACCCTTGATGGTCCGAGTCACGATGTCCTCGACCCGAGCAGCACCGTGATGTGGGTAGACAACGGTGTCGCCAACTTTGAAATTCAATGTTCCGTGCCCCTTTCGAGTAGAGCCAGTCTAGCACGGGCGTCCGAGAGGGCCCACACAACGGTGCAGGTCAACGCACTGAATCGACCTCCGCGACCCTCCCGCCAGCAGTAATGGTCGCGCGCCGGACGGGCCGTGATCGGCCCCACACCGACGTCGTCGAGTGGCCCGTACGCCCACCGGCACACCGACATTGCGACACCAATCCGGCACCCGATCGGGCTTTTGCCGCCGCCGCCCACTACGCTGCGTAGTGCAGGGTTCGCGCCATGTGCGCATCGGCCTTCGATTACCTGGGAGGAACGGGTGTCAGTGCTTCGGAAAACCGCTGGGCGTTCGGTTGTGCGCACGGAAAAGGGTCGTGCGTTCGGTAACCGGACGATGAAGGCCACCGCGATCGCCGCGTTCGGGATCGCGCTCGCACTCGGCACCACCGCGTGCGGTGCCGGTCAGATCTCGCAGACCGCGAACCAGGAGCCTGCCGTCAACGGCAACCTGGCGAACGTCGGCAGCATGCAGTTGCGCAACGTGCAGATCGTGTACCCCCAGGACAAGGCCGACGAGGTGTTCGGCAACGGCGGCCCGTTCCAGGTCTCCTTCGTGATCACCAACATCGACCCGGTCGAGAACGACCGCCTGACCGGGATCGTCGCCCCCGACGGCGGCACCGTCAGCATCGTCGGCAACACCCAGATCCCCGCGGGCCAGGCGCTGCGGGCCGGCAAGCCGATCGGCCTGCTCGAGCCCCAGGACGTCAAGACCACCGACGCGGAGAAGCGTGCGACCGTGGTGCTGACCGGCGCGGGCAAGACGGTCGCGCCGGGTCTCACCACACCGCTGACCTTCCGCTTCGAGAAGTCGGGCGAGATCACCGTCAACACCCCGGTGGACGTCGGCACCTATCAGGTCCGCGAGGACAAGATCCGGCAGGCCGAGGCGCCCGCCGACGAGCACTCCGGCGGCCACTGACCGACCGGCGCCGCTCGCTCGACCCGGATTTCCGCCCACCCCATCTCTCGCACAACACCTTTCGCACGACGAAGGTGATGCGCGGGAGGTGGGGTGGAGTCGTCTCTGCGTCGCGCACCGTCGCTGTCGGCAACCATCAGTAGGGTGATCGGGTGGCCAAACCCAGATCATCGTTCCGGTGCAGCGCCTGCGGACACTCCGTCGGCAAATGGGTGGGCCGCTGCCCGGAGTGCGGCGAATGGGGCACCGTCGACGAGACCGCCGCCGCCGTGCGTCCGAACGGGGTCGGCGGCGTCGCACCGACCAGCCCGGCCCGACCCATCACCGAGATCGACGCCAATGCATCCGTCGCGGTGGCCACCGGCATCGAGGAACTCGACCGTGTCCTCGGCCGCGGCGTCGTCCCCGGATCGGTGATCCTGCTCGCCGGCGAGCCGGGCGTCGGCAAGTCCACACTCCTGCTCGAGACGGTCAAACACTGGGCGCAGCGCGGTCAGACGGCGCTGTATCTCACCGGCGAGGAGTCCGCCGGGCAGGTCCGGATGCGGGCCGAACGTACCGGCGCCGTCCACCAGAACGTCTATCTCGCAGCCGAAACCGACCTCGCCACCATCCTCGGGCACGTCGACGAGGTGAATCCGTCACTGGTGGTGGTGGATTCGGTGCAGACCGTCGTGGCCACCGGGACCGACGGGGTGACCGGCGGTGTCACACAGATCCGGGCGGTGACCACCGCGCTGGTCTCGATGGCGAAGAACCGCGGCATCGCGGTGGTCCTCGTCGGGCATGTCACCAAGGACGGTGCGGTCGCCGGCCCGCGGTCACTGGAGCATCTCGTCGACGTCGTGCTGTCGTTCGAGGGCGACCGGCACTCGAGTCTCCGCATGGTGCGAGGCATCAAGAACCGGTTCGGTGCGGCCGACGAGGTCGGCTGCTTCGAGCAACGCGACGACGGCATCCACGAGGTGCCCGACCCGTCCGGGATCTTTCTGCATCAGCGCGACACCGATGTGAGCGGAACCGCGAACCTGGTGACCATGGACGGCAAACGGGCACTCGTCGGCGAGATCCAGGCGTTGGGCAACGAATCGACGATGGCGACGCCGCGGCGGGCCGTTTCCGGTCTCGACTCCGCGCGTGTCGCGATGGTGCTGGCAGTGCTGCAGAGCCGCATGGGAATCATCCAGATCGCCAAGAACGAGATCTACGTGGCCACTGTCGGCGGGATGCGGGTGACCGAGCCGGCCGCCGACCTGGCCATCGCCCTCTCGGTCCACTCGGCGATCGAAGGCCGGACCATTCCGCATTCCACGGTCGCGATCGGCGAGGTCGGTCTGGCCGGCGAGGTGCGGCGGGTGACCGCGGTGGCCCGCCGAGTGGCGGAGGCGAAGCGGCTCGGCTTCCGACACGCGATCGTGCCCGCCGGCGGCGACGAGAACCTGCCCGCAGGCATCCGCATCACCCGGGTGTCGGATCTGGGTCAGGCGGTGAATGCCTGCACGGCCAGCCCGGTGAACGCACCGTTCTGACCCGTGTCGACCCTGACCCGTGTCCGACCGGGTCGACGGGATCTCACGGCCGCGACAGCCGCTGCTTGTACTCGTCGGAGATCTGGCTCTTGTCCAGGTGCTCGGCGAAATGCTCGCGCGCGTTGATGGACACGAAGATCGCGTGCGCCACCGCCACCGGCTGATCGGGGTCGCCGATGTGCGCGACGCCCTCGGTGTACAGCTTGCGGCGCTGCCGGCCGAGCAGGGTGGCGGACAACTCCAGCGTGGAGCCGACGGGGATCGGCCGCAGGAAGTCGACCTCCAGATGGACGGTGACCGCCGACGGCCCCACCAGCAGCGGCGCCATCCCCATCACGTCGTCGAACGCGGTGGTCAGGATGCCCCCGTGGAGTACGCCCGGTCCACCCTCGAAATGCGGCTCGACCTCCATCGACGCCCGGATCGTGAAGCCCTCCCCGGCGTATATCTCCAGATGCAGCCCGTTCGGCGAGTCCTCGCCGCAGCCGTAACACATGTGATTGTGCATGCGCATCCGCTCGCCCGGCCCGACCGCCTTCGGATGACGTTCGATCGGGTCCAGGTCGGTGGGCACCACAAAACCGCTCTTCACGTCCCGATACCCTAGTCGGTGTACAGCTGTACGCGGGCAACCGCCTGCAGCACCATTGGAAGGGACACGATGGTCGAGATCGCGAAGTCCGAGCTGACCCGGGAGACGCTGGCGCGGGTCGCGCCGGGAACCGGGTTGCGGGACGGACTCGAACGCATCCTGCGCGGCGGAACCGGTGCCCTGATCGTGCTCGGCCACGACTCCGACGTGGAGAAGATCTGCGACGGCGGCTTCCACCTCGACGTCGAGTTCGCCCCCACCCGTCTGCGTGAGTTGGCGAAAATGGATGGGGCCGTGGTTCTCTCGACCGACGGCAAACGGATCGTACGCGCCAACGTGCAGTTGGTGCCGGACCCCACGATCCCGACCGAGGAGTCCGGTACCCGACATCGCGCGGCCGAACGTACCGCCATCCAAACCCGCCACCCGGTGATCTCGGTGAGCGCCTCGATGTCGATCGTGAGCGTCTACGTCGACGGCGTACGACGTGTCGTCGAGAGTCCCGATCCGATCCTGTCCCGCGCGAACGTCGCGCTGGCCACCCTCGAGCGCTACAAGATGCGACTCGACGAGGTCATCGCCGGCCTGTCGCGGGCCGAGATCGAGGATTACGTGTTGTTGCGTGATGCCATGTCGACCGCGCAGCGGATGGAGATGGTGCGCCGCGTCTCGGTGGAGATCGAGGAGTACGTGCTCGAACTCGGGGTGAACGGCCGACAGGTCAGCCTGCAACTCGAGGAACTGATCAGCGAGAACGACACGATGCGCGAACTGCTGGTGCGCGACTACTACGCGAGTCCCGAACCGGCGAGCACCGAGGAGGTACGCCAGGCGCTCGAGACCGTCGAGGCGCTCTCCGACGCCGATCTGCTGGATCTGACCCTGCTCGCCGGGGCCTTCGGCTATCCGACGACGATCGAGGCGCAGGACACCGCGATGAGTCCACGCGGTTACCGACTGCTCGCACGGATCTCCCGACTGCAGTTCGCCCACGTCGATCGCCTGGTCCGCAGTTTCGGCACCCTGCAGTCGCTGCTCGCGACGAGTGCCGCCGATCTGCAGGCGGTCGAGGGCATCGGCAGCATCTGGGCCCGCCACATCCGTGAGGGACTCTCGCGGCTGGCCGAGAGCAGCATCGAACGCTACGAGTAGTCGGTCCGCGCAGGCGATCGCGGTGGGCGCGCCGTCGAGCCGCCGATCACGCCTCCTGGCCGATCCGTCCGTCCTCGTCGAGTCGTGGCGGCGCCGACCGATAGGTGGCCGGCGTGGCGCTCATCCGGATCGGGTTGGCCACCTGCCGGATCGGGACATCCCGGCGTGGGTCGTCGACGGTGACGACCGGCTGCAGCCCGAGCCGTTCGGCGAGCGCGACGGCATCGGCGATGTCGTTGAGCGGACCGCACGGCACCCGACGATCCGTCAGCACGGCGAACCATGCGTCGGCGGTGTCCCGGCGGAGCACGGCGGTCAGCAGCTCGACGAGTTCGTCGCGATGGGCGACGCGGGCCGCATTCGTGGCAAAGCGGTTGTCCGACGCCATATCCGGCAGCCCGAGCACATCGACGAGTGCCGCGAACTGTCGGTCGTTGCCGACCGCGAGCACCAGCGGTCGGTCCGCGGTCTCGAACACCTCGTAGGGCGCGACGCTCGGATGGCGATTGCCCATCGCCTGCGGCACGACGCCGGCGCTGACGTATCCCGACGCCTGATTCACCAACGCGGACAACAACGACGACAGCAGGTTCACCTCGACCCGCTGACCCTCGCCCGTACGGTCACGATGTCGCAGCGCCGCGAGGATGCCGACGGCGGCATGCAGACCGGTGATCACGTCGACCATCGCGACACCGACCTTGGTCGGCGTGGCCGGGTCCGGCCCGGTGACGCTCATCAGTCCGCCGACGGCCTGGATGAGGAGGTCGTAGCCGGGGAGCTGATGGTCACCGCCGAAACCCGTCACCGAGCAGTAGACGATGTCCGGGTTGATCTCCCGCACCGCGTCGTGGCCGAGACCGAGTCGGTCCATCGTGCCCGGCAGGAAATTCTCGACGACCACATCCGCACGCTCGACGAGACGTCGGGCCGCGGCCAGCCCGTCGGGGTCGGCGAGATCGAGGGCCAGTGACCGCTTGTTGCGGTTGACCGACAAGAAGTACGACGACTCCTCCCCGACCCACGGCGGACCCCAGCTGCGGGTGTCGTCACCCGAACCGGGGCGTTCGATCTTGACCACCTCGGCGCCCAGATCGGCGAGCAGCATCGTCGCGTACGGCCCGGCGAGCACCCGGCCGAAATCGGCGATCACCAGCCCGCCGAGCGCTCCGCCCGGGTCGTCGCCGAGCGGGTCGCTCACCGGAATGCGCCCTCGCCCGTGAGCGCCTTGCCGATGGTCAGCTGGTGGACCTCCGAGGTGCCCTCGTAGGTGAGCACCGACTCGAGGTTGTTGGCGTGCCGGATGACCGGATACTCGAGGGTGATCCCGTTGGCGCCCAAGATGGTTCGGCACTCGCGGGCGATGGCGATGGCCTCGCGCACGCTGTTGAGCTTGCCGGTGCTGACCTGCTCGGGGGTGATCTCGCCGCGGTCTTTGAGGCGGCCGAGGTGGTAGGCCAGCAGGTGCCCCTTGCCCACCTCGAGTGCCATGTCGGCGATCTTGGCCTGGGTCAGCTGGTAACCGGCGAGCGGCTTGTCGAACACCTCCCGCGTCTGCGAGTAGTCGATGGCGACCTCGAGACAGTCCCGCGCGGCGCCCATGGCGCCGAAGATGATGCCGAAGCGGGCCTCACCGAGACTCGTGAGGGGTCCGCGGAGTCCCTGCGCCTCGGGCAGCATCGCCGACTGCGGGAGGCGGACGTCGTCGAGCACGAGTTCGGAGGTGACCGACGCGCGCAGCGAGACCTTCTTGTGGATCTCCGGGGCGGAGAAGCCGGGGGTGTCGGTGGGGACGACGAATCCGCGGATGCCGCCCGGGCTGTCGGCGAGGTCGGTCTGCGCCCAGACGACGGCGACGTCGGCGATCGAGCCGTTGGTGATCCACATCTTGGTGCCGTTGAGCACCCAGTCGTCGCCGTCGCGCTTGGCGTGGGTGCGCATCCCGGCCGGATTGGACCCGAAATCGGGCTCGGTCAGTCCGAAACATCCGATCGCGTCACCGGCGGCCATGCGCGGCAACCACTCCTGCTTCTGCTCCTCGCTGCCCCAATGATGGATGGAGAACATCGCCAGCGAGCCCTGCACCGAGACGAGACTGCGGATACCCGAGTCCACCGCCTCGAGTTCGAGGCACGCCAGACCGTAGGTCGTCGCGCTGAGGCCCGGGCAGCCGTACCCCTCCAGATGCATGCCGAGCGCACCGAGCGACCCGAGTTCCTTCGCGATGTCCCGGGCGGGCAGCTTCGCGTCCTCGAACCAGTCCGCGACATGCGGACGCAGGCGCTCGTCGGCGAATTTCCGGACGGTGTCGCGGATCGCGATCTCCTCGGGCTCGAGAAGCGAATCGAGAGCGAAGAGTTGACTCAGGGTCTGCGGTCGGGACATCTGTTCCTCCGGCTGTGCGAGAACGATTGCAAGAACGATTGCATCGACTAACGTAGGTCGGGATCCGCAGCCGCGTCAACCGGCGGCCGACCGGAAGGGGGTGGACCGAACCCATGCGTGACGGCAACCGCGCACCCACGCTCAAGGAGATCGCCGAACGTGCCGGCGTGCACGTCTCCACCGCCTCCCGCGTGCTGCGCCAGCCCGAGCCCGCCGACGGGTGGTCGGCGTCGGCGTCGCGGGTGCGCCGGGTGGCCGCGGAGCTCGGCTACCAGCCCAATCTGTGGGCGGCCAGCCTGCGCACACGCAAGACCACCACCCTCGGGGTCGTGATGACCCGCCTCACCGACGGCGTGGTCGCGACCACCTACCAGGGCATCGAGAAGGCGGCCACCCGCGCCGGATACTCGGTCCTCTTGTCGAGCCCACCCGACGACCTCGACGCCCAACGCGGCGCCATCGAACTGCTGATCGGCCGGCAGGTGGACGGACTGCTGCTCAGCGGCCTGCACAACCCGGGCCGCCCGTTCATCGACTCCCTCTCGGTCGGACACGTGCCGCTCCTGACGGTGACGCGCCACGCCGAGGCCGGGCTCCCGTTCGTCGGCGGTGACGACCGCAACGGCGGCCGGCTGGCGGCGCGGCATCTGCTCGATCGCGGGTACACCGACCTCGCCGTGATCGCCGGGCCGGCGCACGCCACCACCGCGAGCGATCGGGTGGCCGGTTTCCGGGCCGCTCTCGCCGCCGCAGCCGTGACCATTCCCGCCCGCCGGATCGTGCACTCGTCATTCGAGGTGGAGGGCGGCATCGAGGCCGGCCGCGCGTTGCTCGCATCGGCCGAGCGTCCGCGGGCGATCTTCACGGTCTCCGACAGCATCGCCATCGGCGTGATGGGCGTGGCCCGCGACCTCGGGCTCCGCATCCCCGACGACGTGGCACTCGTCGGCTACAACGACATCCCCGTGGTCGCGCAGCTGCCGGTCCCGCTGACGACGATCCGTTCACCCGCACACGAGATCGGGGCGACGGCCGCCCGGCGACTCCTCGACCTGGTCGACGGCCGTGAACCCGAGACCATCCGCCTGCCGGTCGAGCTGATCGCGCGCGCGACGACCTGATCGCCCCGACCGGGTAGCGGACGTCCGCGCCCCGGCGCTTCTCCGACGAACCGCGAACTCAGGGTTGGGCCGGCGCAACCACGTTGAAGGTGATCGGAGCGGATTCCTTCTCGCCGATCTTTCCGATGGCCTGGTAGGCCCCGACCGCGATGGGCACACGCGGCCTGTCGCAGCCGGGGTTGCTGGTGGTGCCCGACCAGGTGATGGTGTCGCGCACTTGCTGGGAGGGCTTGAGTACCACGTTGTTCACGGTCTGCAGCGGCGAGCAATCGCGCGCCGACCACAGCGTGCGCGTGCCGTCGAGGTTGCGCACGATCACGTTCTGCGCGGCTTTTCCGACGTCGCGGGTGCACTCGGTGAGGCCTGCGTTGGTGGTGACGATGGTGAACACCGGCTGATCGCCGGTGGTGTAGGTCGGCTTGTCGGTGTACAGCACGACCGAGATGTTGGCGTCGGGGCAGAGTCCGGATGCGGGAACGGGTCCGGGGGCTGCCGACGATGCGCTCGGCACGGGCACCGAGGACGATGCGGCTGCCGAGCCAGGCGCACCGGCCGCGACATTGCCGTTGCCGCCGCCGGTTCCGCCGCCGCTGACCTCTCCGCTCGCGGAGGGATCCGAGGGTTCGGTCGAATAGGCGGTCGACGAGGCCACCGATGACGACGCGGCCGCCGTCGAGGGCTGATCATTGCTGCCGCCGGTGGCCCAGACGATGAGGCCGATGACCAATGCGACCGCCACGACCGCACCACCGATCGCGACGATCCGACGTCGCCAATAGATCTCTGGTGGTAGCGGGCCCTGCGGTTCGATCACGGGACCAACGCTAACGGCCGAGTACAAAGCGCCGTCCGACCCTGCTCGGCGTGTCGCACAAACAGGCCCTGACCGGCGAAAAGTCTAAAGTCGGGGTTCAGCCTCGGGGGCCGGGACGCGTCACGCGCCGACGGTCTCGATACCGTCGAGCTGACCGATCACGCCGCGAACCTGTGCCCGGCCCTCGCCGAGCTGATACGTCAGTCCGACGATCGCGAGACGGCCATCGGCGACCCGGTCGGCGATGATCCGGCTGCGTTCCATCAATTGCTTGCCGGTCTCGAGGACGTGCCGCGCCTCGAACTCGTCGACCCGGGTGAGGCCCTCGCTTCGGCCGGCCAGGATGCTCGGGCTCACCTTCTCCACGACGTCACGGATGTAGCCGCCGGGGATCTGCAGGTTGTCCAGGGCGTTGAGGGTGGCCTTGACCGCCCCGCAGCTGTCGTGGCCGAGAACCGCGATCAACGGCACCTCGAGCACCTCGGCGGCAAACTCCAGGGAGCCGAGGACGGCCGAGTCGATGACCTGGCCGGCCGTGCGGACCACGAACATGTCGCCGAGTCCCTGATCGAAGATGATCTCCGCCGCGAGACGTGAATCGGAGCAGCCGAACAGCACCACGTGCGGATGCTGTCCCGATGCCAGTCGTTCCCGATCCTCGCTACCCTGTTTGGGATGTTGAGACTCACCGGCAACGAACCGATCGTTACCTTCCTGCAGGATCTTCCAGGCCTCAGTCGGCGTCACTTGGCTCATGCCGACTAGTGTGCCACCGGGCGTTCTGCTCGGCTGGTTCGACCTCCACGAGCGCGACCTCCCCTGGCGTGCCCCCGGCCTGTCCGGCTGGCAGATCCTGATCAGCGAGATCATGCTGCAGCAGACCCCGGTGTCCCGGGTCGTCGCACCGTGGTCGGACTGGGTGCACCGGTGGCCGGTGCCGTCGGCGATGGCCGCCGCCTCCCCCGGTGAGGTCCTGCGCGCATGGGGGAAGCTGGGGTATCCGCGGCGCGCACTGCGACTGCACGAATGCGCGACCGTACTCGCCGAACACCACGACGACCGCGTCCCCGAGGACGTGGCGGTGATGCTCACCCTGCCCGGCATCGGTGACTACACCGCTCGCGCGGTCGCCTGTTTCGCCTACGGCCAATCGGTTCCGGTGGTGGACACCAACGTCCGGCGGGTGATCGCCCGGGCCGTGCACGGTCGCGAACAGCCGGGCAATCCGTCGCGCACCGACCTCGATGACGCCTCCGCGCTCCTCCCCCGCGCCGCCGACGGCACCCTCGCCGACCGTGCGCCGCGGTTCTCCGCCGCCCTGATGGAACTCGGCGCCCTGGTGTGCACGGCACGCAACCCCCGGTGCGATGACTGCCCACTCACCGACTGCCGATGGGTTGGGCTCGGACGACCCGCCCACACCGGCCCGAAACGCAAGGTGCAGAAGTTCGCCGGCACCGACCGGCAGGTGCGCGGACTGTTGCTCGACGTCCTGCGGGGCACCGATCATCCCGTCGCACGCAGACGACTGGACACGGTGTGGACCACCGATCCGGCCCAGCGCGACCGTGCACTGGACTCCCTTCTCGTCGACGGTCTCGTCGAACTCACCCTCGACGGTCGGTATTGTCTTGCGGGCGAGGCGAACTGACGGTTCAGACGGACAGGCTCGACAGGAACGCCTCTACGGCACCCCGGAAGACGTCGGGGGCGTCGTCATGTACGAGGTGTCCGGCGGCCGGGACCCGCAGGTACTGCGCACGGCCGTTGACCGAGCACATGGTGCGCATCTGGCCGGGCGGGGTCACCGAGTACTCGGCTTCGACGACCAACGACGGCACCCGCACGGCTTTCCATTCCGACCAGAAGTCCCGCGCGCCCCATTCCTCGGCGATCTCGGCCCAGATCGGCAGCCTGCCGTGGAGACGGCCGTCGTCGAATGCCTCGTAGAAGTAGCGGCCCGCCACCTCGCCGAACATCTCCTGGGCGTGGGTCATCGAGTCGAACCGCTCCGGCCAGCTCTCGAACCAGGGCGTCCAGGTGCGTGTGGTCTGCCCGCGGAAGTCGGGCGCCATGTCCTCGATCACCAACGCCGAGACCATCTCCGGGTAGGCCGACGCGGCGCACCAGGCGTGCAGGCCACCCATCGAATGGCCGATCAGGACGGCGGGTCCCTGGTCGATCCAGGTGAGGACCTCGGCGAGGTCGGTGACGAATCGCTCGGTGCCGAGCTCCGACGGGTCCTCGGGTGCGGAGACGTCGGCACCGGTGTGGAAGGCCGCGTCGAGGGTGAACACGCGACCATGTCGTCGCAGCCACGGGATCTGCCGACGCCACGTGCGCCCGCGACCCATCAGGCCGTGCAGCAGCACGATCGGGCCGACCCCGCGGATCGGCTGACCGTCGGCGTCGGTCGGTCCGCCGTGGTCGCGCAGCCCGATCTCCGGCACGGAATCGCCGTACCCGCCGGCGCCGGGCTCATCGCTCGATACGGCGGGCATGGCGGTCACGGACTACAGGGTATGGCAACGATTCCCGGTTCAGGCCGGTGCCACGTCGACCGCCACGCGGCCGGGATAGAACGCGACGTGATCGGAGATGTCGGCGACGGCGTCGTACGCGGTGCGATACGTCCACACGGCGTCGGTGAGTACGTCGTCACCGACGACCAGGTCGTAGTAATTGCAGTCGCCCTTGTACGGGCAGTAGGTGGTGGTCGAACTGTCCCGCAACAGCGACCGGTCCACGGCGTCGAGGGGAACGTACTGGACCGGCGGATAACTCGCCTCACGCAGGGTGAGCGCGCCGTCGGTGTCGGCGACGACGAGGTCCCCGACCCGGACGACGACTCGCCCTTGGGTCGGTGTCACGGTGATCGGATGATCCGGCCCGGGTTCCAGTCTCTCGCGGGACATGTCGCCACCTCCACTGTGCGTACCTGCTTCTGTGACTCCACCATGCCACCACCTGCCCGCCCAGTAGGGTGGCTTCATGGCAGTTGTGAAGATCAATGCGATCTCGGTACCCGAGGGTGCCGGACCAGAACTCGAGAAGCGCTTCGCGAATCGCGCCCACTCGGTGGACGGCTCCAAGGGGTTCCTCGGATTCCAGTTGCTCCGTCCCGTCAAGGGCGACGACCGGTACTTCGTGGTGACGCAGTGGGAGACCGAAGAGGACTTCCAGGCGTGGGTGTCCGGCCCGGCGCGGGAAGCCCATTCGGGTGAGCGCGCCAAGCCGGTGGCCAGCGGTGCCGACCTGCTCGAGTTCGAGGTCGTGCTCGACGCCAGGCCCAGCACCTGACCGCAACACCGTCCGACCCGGCGGTGACACCGATGTTCCCGCTGGGCACCGCCCTGTTGCCGGGTGAGCCGCTGCCGTTGCGCATCTTCGAGCCGCGCTACCGGCAGATGCTCACCGACTGCCTCGGGACGTCGCGAGCGGGCCGATTTGGCGTCGTCTTGATCGCGCGTGGGAGTGAGGTCGGGGGCGGGGAGGTCCGGCACGACGTCGGCACGTTCGCGCGCATCGAGAACCTGCTCCAACAGCCGGACGGGCGCGCGACGCTGACCTGTACCGGCACCGATCGGTTCCGGGTCACCGAGTGGCTGCCCGATGACCCGTACCCACAGGCCGTCGTCGAGGTGCTGCCCGAACCGGCGATGCGCGCCGAGGACTCCCCTCGGCTCGTCGAGTTGGGGTCGGCGTTGCGGGCGTTCGTCGACGAGGTCGCGCTCACCCGTCCGGAGGCGGTGCCGGTCGATCTCCCGGATTTCGACGTCGCCGATCTCGTCGTACACGGCGTCTTCGAGTGGGCCACCCGGTTGCCTGTCGGCCCGGCAGATCGCCAGCGACTGCTCGAATGCGACACGGTGGCCGATCAGATCGCCGTGCTCGACGACGTCGTCGAGGGCCTGACCGCGATGATCCGCTTCGGTCGGTGACCCCACCCGACCACTCGGAGACCACCCCTGGCAGAAAAGTTAGAACGTGTTCTAGTATCGGGTGTGGAGTAGTTCACACCACCACTCAGGAGCACAATTCATGACCGAGACCGTCGAGTCCCGTCCGGCAGCCGACCTCGTCGGCGCCGGTGACCAACCGCAGCTGTTCATCGGCGGGCGGTGGGTCGACCCGCATTCGACCGAGAAACTCGAGGTGTTCTCACCGGCAACCGGCGAACGGGTGGGTTCGGTCCCCCTCGCCGACGAGGTGGATGTCGACACCGCGGTGAAGACCGCCCGCGCCGCGTTCGAATCGGGCGTCTGGCGCAACACCCCGCCTGCCGAGCGTGCCGCGGTCCTCAACCGCGCCGCCGACCTGATCAACGAGCGATCCGCCGACATCACCAATCTGGTGTCCGCCGAGATGGGCGCCACCCCGACCGACGTCGCCACCCTGCAGCAACTCGCCGGCACCGGCGTCCTCCAGGGCTACGCCGCCGCGGCCACCGACTTCCCCTGGGAGGAGCGTCGCGCGGGGCTGTTCGGCGAGACGTTGGTGACCCGCGAGGCGGTGGGTGTCGTCGGCGCGATCATCGCCTGGAACGTCCCGTTGTTCTTGCTGTGCAACAAGTTCGGGCCCGCACTGGCCGCCGGTTGCTCGATCGTGCTCAAGCCGGCTCCCGAGACACCGCTCAACGCGAACCTGCTCGCGCAGACCTTCGTCGACGCCGGCGTGCCGGAAGGCGTCATCTCGATCGTGCCGGGTGGGGTCGCCGCCGGGCAGGCGCTCGTCGACCATCCCGACGTCGACAAGATCACCTTCACCGGTTCGACCGCCGCCGGTCGCGCGATCGCCGCGCGCTGCGGCGAAACCCTCAAGCGTTGCTCCCTCGAACTCGGTGGCAAGTCCGCGGCGATCGTCCTCGACGACGTCGATCTCGAGGCGAACATCCACATGCTGGTCTTCTCGGCCGGGCTCATCAACGCCGGTCAGGCGTGTGTCGCGCAGACGCGCGTGTTGGTCCCGCAGTCGCGGCACGACGAGATCGTCGCCGCCATGGTCGAGACGGCGAAGTCCTTCGTCCCCGGGCTGCCCACGGCACCCGGCACCACGCTGGGCCCCCTGATCACCGACAAGCAGCGCCAGAAGGTCGAGGGCTACGTCGCGAAGGGCAAGGAGGAGGGCGCCACCGCGGTGCTCGACGGCACCCGCCCCGAGGGCCTCGACGACGGCTTCTACGTCACCCCGACCATCTTCACCGGGGTCACCAACGACATGACCATCGCCCGCGAGGAGATCTTCGGTCCGGTCATCAGCGTCATCGCCTATGACACCGTCGACGACGCCATCGCCATCGCCAACGACTCCGATTACGGTCTGGCCGGGTCCATCTGGACCGCCGACGTCGAACGTGGCGTCGAGGTCGCGAAGCAGATCCGCACCGGCACCCTCGGGATCAACTGGTACGCCATCGATCCCGCGTCACCGTTCGGCGGCTACAAGAACTCCGGCATCGGTCGCGAGAACGGCCGCGAGGGCCTCGAGTCGTACCTCGAGCACAAGTCGATCCTCATGCCGATGGGGTACACCTCCGAATCCTGATCTCGCACAGGGCCTGACCTCTCACAGGGCAGGGGCCGGTCACCAGATGGTGACCGGCCCCGATCCCGTTGACAGCCGGGTTGAGTGCGGGCGGATGCCGCCGGGTCAGGGAGTGGGCGGCGCGGACGGCGCGGCGGAGGACGCCGACGGCGCCGTCGGTAGCGGCACGGCCCCGGGCGGCGGCGTGTCGGAGTGTTCGACGCGACTGCGGAACGAGTCGTCGGTGATGACGTCGATGCCGTTGATCATCCACGTGTCACCCTGTTTCACCATCGTGAAGGTGAGGCGACTGGGATCGACACGCACGAGTTCCTTGTCACCGCGCGTCACCGACTGGTTCATGAAGATCAGGACTTTCGACGTGTCCGCGGTGTTCTCCACGACGCCGGCGTCCTGGATGGTCACCGCGGACACCACACCCTGCTTGCGGACCTCGGTGGCGAGGTTGCTCTTGGTGACCAGGTCGTTGTACGTCGACTCCGCGGGGCCGGTCAGGACCGCCCTCGATTCGGCGATGTGCTCGACGACGTTGTCCGGGTTGTAGCCGAACATCGTGGTGGCGTAGCCCCTCGCCGCCTCGAGCGACGAGTTCCGCGCCTCCTCGGTGGCCCGGTCGTCGAAGAACCGGATACCGAGGAACACCGCGACGGCTGCGGATGCGACCAGCAGGACGGCCAGCGAGGCGGCGACGACGCGACCGGTGGTGATCTTCATCTACGTCACCCACTCGAAGTTGGTCATCTTCAGGTCGCCGTTGATGCGGGTCATCTGCACCCGCCACCGGAACGTCTGAACGATCGTCTCCTCCTTGGGATCCGGGCTCTTCATCTGCCACCCGTAGACCACGATGACGGTGCCCTCGTCCGGTTCCGCCTTGGTGACCGCGTCGGACAGGATGGTGGTCTCGGTGGTCAGGTTCTGGTCCTTGACCAGACCGACCGCCTGTTTCATCGAGTCCTGCATCTGCTGCTGGGCACGACCGCTCGTCTTGTCCTCCAACGTCTTCAGCGCACCGTCGACGTTCTTCGGATTCAGCGTGGTGAGGTTGACGATCATCTGCTGCGCGAAGTCGGAGTACTCGGTGCGCAGGTCGTTCTTCTCCCCGTAGCGATGGATACCGAGGCCGAACACCACCGACACCGCAACGCAGGCGATGATCGCGACGACGCAGACCGATGCCAGCGCAACGCGTTTCGCACCCGCCGAACTCTTGCCGCGATAACGGACCTTCGAGTCGTCGGCCCCGGGGACATGGTCGCCACCGTCTGGTCGGCCCGAGTCGGCCCGCGCCTTGCGGCGTTCCCGGTAGCTGAGGCCTTCGCCCGCGACCACCGTGGCGCCGGACGTGTCGTCGTCGGTGGTCTGCGGTGTCGAACTGTCGGGTGTCGAACTGTCGGGTGTCGAACTGTCGGGTGTCGAACTGTCGGGTGTCGAACTGTCGGGTGTCGAGGCATCCGGGGCCGATGCGTCGCCCGCAGGCGCCGGGGCCGCGGTCTCGCCCGCGCCCGACGTCGTCGACCGCTTGCGTCCGCGTGCGAGGGGCGCCTTGCGCACCGGGGCGCGACGAACCGGGGTCTGCGATGCCGAGCCGGGATCGGATGCGTCGAGTTCCTCTGCGCCGGTCTTGTCTGCGCCTGTCTTGTCTGCGCCGGTCTTGTCTGCGCTGGTCTTGTCTGCGCCGGTATCTGGTGCGGTGTCCTCGGGTTCCCCCGGGGTCACTTCTGCACCGTCTGGGTTATCAAGCTCTGCCATGTACTGCCTTGTCCTCGTGAATCCTGCCCGAGACCGGCGTTGTAGGTCTTGCCGTCCGGACCGATGTAGTCACCCGTTTTCGGATCGTACGGGGTGGCGTAGACGGCGGCCCCGGGCCGGTAGCTCGACGGCGTCGCCTGCGTGGTCTCACCCCTTGCCGGCTGCCCCGGCAACTTCAGGCCGAACGGGACACCGTTGGGGAACGGGACGTTCTCCCCCTTGGGCGTGTAGCCCGTCCGGCATTCCTCCGGCGTGGGTGCACGACGCCCCGGGAACTCGGCGCACGGGAAGTTGCGGGCACCGCGCACCGCCAGATTCGAATCCTGCGGTACGCGACACAGCATGCCCGGCGGGAGATCGCGCGGCGTCTGGATGGCCGGCGACCGCCACTGGCTGGACGGCAGGAACCCCATCGTGCACGTGCCGGGATCCTGGAAACCCAGCGCGAAATCGACGTTGGCGCCGTAGTTCCCGTTCTCGGTGTTCAGTGCGGTGATCAGCGCCGCGATGAGGCGCGGGTAGATCACCACGATCTGCTGCAGATTCGGGTGGTAGACCGCCAATGTCTTCGACGCCACACCGAGATTCGCGATCAACATCGGCAGTGTCTGGTCCATCGACGAGAACAGCTCTTGTGTCTGCGCAGCCGTCGACGGACCCTTCGCCAGGATGTCGGTGACCTCAGGGTTGTTGGCTCGCAGCTGATCGGTGAACTTGGTGACGTCTGCAGTCCACGAGCGGATCGCGTCCGAGGTGGACGACTGCGTCGCGAGCAACGGGCCCGCCTGGTCCACCAAAGCGAGCAGCTGGTCGGTGTTCTTGGTGGCGTCGTCGACGAGCAGGGTCATCGAGTCCAGGAGCCGCTGGAGTTGCTCACCAGTGCCGTTGAACGCCACGAACGCCTCATCCATCACCGCGCGCAGCTTGGTGTCGCCGACCTTGTCGAGCAGCGCGTTGGCCTGGTCGAGCATCGTCGAGATCTCCACCGGGACATCGCCACTGGTGATCACCGAGCCGTTCGTCAGGTGACCGGTCGGCCCGTTCGGCACCGGGGTGAACTCGACGTACTGCTCGCCGATCGCGGACACGCTGCGCACCGCCGCCTGCGACGACACCGGGATCTCGGTGCCGTTGCCGATCGAGAGGTCGGCGACGACACCGTTCTCGGTCAGCCGCACGGCGGTGACCTTGCCGACGTTGACGCCCCGGAAACTGACGTTCGCGTTCTGGTAGAGCCCGCCGGTGCTCGGCAGCTTCAACTCCACCCGGTACTCGCCCACCCCGAACATCGACGGGATGCGGATGTAGAAGACGGCCATCACGATGAGCGAGATGATGGTGACGATCGAGAAGATGAGCAACTGGATGCGGACGAAACGCGTGATCTTCATCAGTTACCCCCTCCCTGGGCCGGTGCCGGTGCGGTCGTCGATGCGGGCGCACGTGTCTTCGGTTGTTTCTTCGAGGTACGCGGCTGCATACCGTCGGGGCTCAGCGGCGAGGTGAACGGATTCAGCCCGCGCTTGGCCGCCCCGGCCGGCTGCCCCAGGACACCTTCCGGCCCGACGAGTCCGACCGATGATGCCAGTCCGCGCGACAGCCGTTCGAAGCTGAGATCGAGCACGAGGTCGGCGTTCACGTAGTCGCCCTTGACGATGTGCGGGATCGCCTCCTCGTAGAACGGGAACGTGAGGAAGATGCCGAGCGACTGCGTCAGTGCCGGACCCGTGGCCGCCAGCTGGTCCAGCACCGGCGACAGGTTCGACACGATGGTCTTGATGTCCTGGTCGTTGGCGTCGAGGATGTCGTTGCTCGTCTTCGACAACTTGCCAAGCGCCGCAAGGGTGTCGGTGAACTGCTGTCGTTGTTCGACGAGAAGTCCGAGGATCGCGGGCCCGTCGGCGAGAGCCTTCTCCACCGTCGGGGTCTGCGCGTTGATCGAGGCACTGAGGCGGTCGAGCCCATCCATCGCGCGGATGATGTTGGCCTTCTGCCGATTCAGGTCACCGATCAACGTGTTCAGCCGTGGGATCAGCCGGCTGATCACGTCCTGGCGACCGGTGAACACCGAGTTCATCTCGTGCACGATGTCACCGAACTGCGCGAGGCCGCCGCCGTTGAGCACCACCGAGAGCGAACTCAGCACCTGTTCGGTGGTCGGGTAGGTACACGCCGCGACCTGTTGCGCCGAATTGATGTCCGGGACCGCAGGCACCGACGGGTCGGTGGTGATGTTGCTCTGCTCCGGACACTTGGTCAGCGGGATCTCGTCGCCGGGCGCCATCACCCCGCCGGTCGGCTTCTCCGGCTGGATGATCTGCAGATGCGACGAACCGAGCACACTGGTCATACCGACCATGACGTGCGAGCCGCGCGGGACCGTCACGCCCTTGTCCAGCCGGATGCCGACGTGCGCGTTCCAATCCTGCACCTCGATCTTGCCGACGCTGCCGACGGTGGCGTCGTTGATCATCACCGGAGCGTTGGTGACCAGCCCCGCGGCCGTCGGGATCATCGCGGCGATCTCGTACGACCCATCGCTGGTGCCCTGCGCCCCGGGGATCGCCATGCTGTTGAGGCCCTGGAATCCGCACGCCGACACCGCGACCATCACCGAGGCGAGAATGACACCGGCCAGTCCTGCGCGGCGCATCATCCCTCACCCCCGAACGGGACGAGCAGGTTGCCCAATGCGCCGCCGCCGTTGTCCTTGCGGGTCAACGCGTCGTTCTCGCGGATCCCCTGCTGGGCCCGAGCCTTGACGTCGGCGTTCTGGTACTGGATCTGGTTGGGCCGCGCGTTGATCCCGCTGACCGGGTTGGTGAGGAACGGCGGGTAGTTCACCGAGATGGACGACAGCACGGGCGCGAGCACGTCCACGCACTTCTCCACCTCGGCCTGACTCTGTCCGGGACGGTCGTTGGCCTCCATCGTCCCGCACAGCATCGTGATCAGGTTGCCCGCCATACCCAGCCCGAAGATGCCCGACAGCGATCCGGTGAGCGGGTTGTAGATGTTGTAGAAGTTGGCGAGCTGGTTGGGTCCGGAGTGCAGCAGTCCGCGAACCTGCTCGTCCTTGTCGGCGACGATCTTCGTGGCGTCGGCGAGGTTCTTGACCGAGCCGGACAGCGCCTGCCCGTTCGTGTCGATGAAGTTCTGCACGTCCGACATCGCGCTGTCGAGGTTGTGCAGGGCACCGTTGAGCGCATCGGTGTTGCCGGCCAGCACATTGCTCACCGACGCGATTCGGCCGTTGAACTGGACCAGCTGCTCATGGCTGGTGGACAGTGCGTCGGTGAGCTTCTGCAGGCTGCGCACGGTGGCGAACAGGTCGCCGCGCCCGGCCGACAGGGTGCCCATGACGTCGGAGAGTTCCTTGATCGACGCGTTGATCGCGGCACCGTTGCCGTCCAGATTCTGGTCGGCAACGTCGATGAGCCGTGCCGCCGAACCGGGTTCGGCGCCCTTGGGTCCGACCGCCTCGGTCAGCTGGGACAGCTGCTTCTTGATGTCGTCCCACTCGACCGGCACCGCGGTGCGCTCCATCGGGATGTCGGCGCCGTCGGCCATCTGCGGGCCGCCCGAGTAGACGGGCGTCAGTTGGATGAACCGTCCGGACACGAGACTCTGGGCGATCACCACGGCCTTGGCGTCCGCCGGGATCGAGGTGTCCTTGTCGATCCGCATGGTGACCTTGACGTCGCCGTCGCGCGGCGAGATCGACGTCACCTTGCCGACATTGACACCGAGCACCCGCACCGGGTCGCCGTTGTACAGGCCGCTGACCGACGGGAAGAAGGCCGTGACGGTGTTGGTGGTGGCCCGCGTGACGCCCAGATAGCCGGCGACGACCACCAGGATCACCAGCACCACGGCGGCGATGATCTGCCAGACGCGTTTTCCGACGCCCATGTGTCAGCCCCCCTGCCGTGGTGTCGATGCCGGTGCCTTCGGATAACTCGGCTTCGGGGCCTTCGGCCGTGGCGCGTTCGGGTCGTAGCCGGGCTGAAGGGTGAAGCCCTTCGGGTCCACCGGGTTGGTGTAACTGAACGCGCGCCAGACCTCCGGGTACTTGCGCTGCAACACCTTCATGAACACTGCCGTGTAATCACCGAAGGTCGGGATGCCGACCAGCGACGAGAAGTACGGGCCCGACGCGACGGCCTCACCCAGCACGTTCGCGTACGGTCCGAGCTGGTCGATCGCCCCCTTCAGGCTGGCCTCGTTGTCGGTGAGGATCTTCAGCACCCCGTCGAGCTTGTTGAGCACCGGCGTCAGCTGGGCGTTGTTGTCCGCGATGAAGCCACTGATCTGCGCGCTCACGTCGCGGGTGCCCGAGATCAGCTGTCCGAGTGCCTGTTGCCTCAACTGCAGTTCACCGACGAGCGAATTGGCATCCAGCAGAAGCCGGTTGATCTGCTGGCTGCGGTCGCCGACGATCTTGGTCACCTGGTTGGCCTTGCCGAGCAGTGCGCGCAGGGTCTCGTCGCGGTCGGCAACCGCCTTGGACAGGCGGGCCACACCGTCGACGGCACCGCGCACCTGGGACGGAGTCTCCGAGAACGTGTCCGACAAGACGTTGAGCGCATCGTTGAGCTGCTCGGTGTTCGTGTCGGCCAGGGTGTCGGTGGCGCCCTCGAGGGCATCGGTCAGCGAGTACGGCGCGATGGTGTTCTCGTTGGGGATCTCACCACCGGGTTTGATCCGGCTCGGACCGTGCGGCACGATCGTCAGATTCCGGCGACCGAGCACGGTCTCGGTCTTGATGGCCGCCTGCGAGTCGATGCCGATCAACACGGTGTCGTTCATCCTGAAGGTGACCGCAGCCTTGGTGCCCCGGTCGGTGTTGGCGAGCGAGACGGCTTGCACGGTACCGACATTCACACCCGAGACGGTGACGATGTCACCGGAGACCAGACCGCCCGCGTCGTCGAAGTACGCGGTGTAGGTACTGATCGGGGACAGGTAGGGAAGTTTGTCCATCTGCAGCGCGACGACCACCACGAGCGCCGTGATGACGACGCCGATGATGCCGATCTGTGCACGACTTCGACCGCCGCGCTTGTCCTCTCGGGCCACGTCGGCGTCGCCGGACGCGGTGCGGTCGTTGCGGAACATGCCGCCGAATGGGAGATTCACCTGAACGTGCACCTCCCGCCGGGTCCGGTCGTGTCGCCTGCCGCGTTGATGTTCGACCACATGATCTGTTTGTCCCCCGGACCGGTGAAGACGATCCGCACCTTGCACAGCCACAGCTGCAGCCACGCCCCGTAGCTACCCAAGTTCGACAGCGCCTTGAAGTCGCCGGGTAGCCGTTTGATCAGGGCACTGACGTAGTCGCCGCCCTTCAGGAACTCCTCGGAGGTCTGCCCGAGGTTGGCCGTGGTGGCCTCGATGTCGGGCCGCGTGGACACCAACAGATCCGACAGTCCGTTCGTCAGCTTCGATGTCTGTGTCAGGGCGTTGCCGATGGTGCCGCGCTGTGCGGCGAGCCCGCTCACGAGCTGCTGGAGCAGGTCGACGCTCTGGTCGAAGCCGGCCCGGTCGCCGTCGAGTGTGGTCAGCGTCTGGTTCAGATTGTTGATGACGTCGTCGATCAGCTGGTCACGGTCGGCGAGCGCGTTGGTGAACTGCGACGTGTTCGACAACAGGTTGTTCAGTTCGCCGCCCTGGCCCTGGAACACCGCGATAAGCGAGGACGACAGCTCGTTCACCTCGGCGGGGTTCAACGTCCGGAAGAGTGGTTTGAACCCACCGAGTAGTTTGTCGAGGTCCAGGGCGGGCTCGGTCTGGGTGATCGGGATCTGGCCACCGGGCGCGAGTGTCTCCGACGGATCGCCGGTGCCCCGCTGCAGCTCGAGGTAGCGGTCGCCGGTCAGGTTCTCGTAGCGCACCAACGCCCGGACGGACCCCGGCAGCGGGAACTTCTCGTCGACGTCGAAGCCGATCTTCGCCTCGTTGTCGCGGGTCAGTGACACACCCGTCACCGAGCCCACCTCGACGCCGGCGATCTTCACCTTGCTGCCGGACTTGATGGCCGACGCACTGGTGAACAGCGCCGAATACTCCTCGGTCTTACCCGAGCGGTAGCGGCTGAACACGACGACGAGCGCCACGAACACCAGGACCATCACGATGGTGAAGGCCCCCAACTTGATCAGGGTCGCGCGAAACGCGCGAGCGCGGTTATCCACGGGGCGGGGCTCCGAACAGCAATTGGAAGATCTTCTGCTTGTTGGCTTTCGGGGTCGTACGGGGCTGGTACGGCAGAGGCGCGTTGTCGCTCACGTAGAACGGGGTGTGCACCTCGGAGTCCTGGTTGCTGAGCCCGTTCTCACAGGTCGGCGGACCGTCGGCGCGGACCAGGGGTAGGTCCTCCGGATAGCGGTACGGGTCCTTGCCCGGCAGCAGGCCGGCGTTGAGCTTGATCATGCCGGTGTCGATACCGAAGACCGGCGCGGCCTTCTGTCCGGCGACCGCGGTCGCGGTGATGAAGCATTTCAGGCCGGGGGCCTGATAGCCCAGCAACTGCGCCGTCGGGTTGAGGTTCGACAGGGTGGAGATCAACGTCGCCTTCGACGGGGCGATGACTCCGTCGATGGTGTTCGCCATCCCGGTCGCGTTGATCAGCAACGCGTCGAGGTTGGCGGTGTTGTCGACCAGGGTGTTGCCGGTGTAGGTGAAGTTGTCCACCGTCCGCATCAGGTCCGGCATCGTGTCGGCGTAGACGTTGGTCACCGACGCGGTCTGCCGGAACAGCGCGTTCAGCTCGGGCAGGTGGTCTCTGTTCGTCTTGCCGACCAGCGTGGACAGCTGGTCGAGCGCCACCCCGACATCGTCGCCGCGACCGGACAACGCGGTGTTGATCGCGCCCAGGGTGGCGTTCAGCTTCTCCGGCTGGATCTCGGCGAGCACGCTCACCAGTTGCTGGTACACGGTGTTGAGCTCGACGACGACGTGGTCGGCGTCGATGGTCTGTCCGGGCTGCAACGTCCCCGACGGCCCGTCGGTCGGTACCACCAGGTTCACGGCCTTCGCGCCGAAGATGGTGTTCGACTTGATGTCGGCGGACACGTTGCCGGGGATCTGCGACATCTGGTCCGACGCGATGTCCAGCTTCAGGACGGCGTTGCCGCCGTCCTCGGAGATCGACCCGACGCGACCGACCTCGACGCCCCGGAGCTTCACCTTCGCGTCCGGGTTCATCACCAGACCGGCCCGCGGCGCCTGCAGTGTCACCGTCTGGGTGGAGGCGAACCAGCCGAGGAATTGGCCGGCCGCCGCCGCGATGATCACGACCAGCGACACGATCATCACCGTCGCCGCCGTTCGCCGGACCGCTCTGCTGCGCTCCTGTCGTCTCGCCATCGTCTGCCTACCCCGCCAGATTGAATTTGCCGTCGGCGCCGTAGATGGCGAGCGAGGTCAGGAGTGTGATCACGACCACAACAACGAGCGATGCGCGAACTGCGTTCCCGACCGCCACGCCCACGCCGACGGGTCCGCCCGAGGCGTTGTAGCCGTAGTAGGTGTGGATGAGCATGACCGCGACGGCCATACAGATGGCCTGCACGAACGACCAGAGGATGTCCGACGGGATCAGGAACGTGTTGAAGTAGTGGTCGTAGACGCCGGGCGACTGGCCGTAGATGAAGACCGTCGCGAACCGGCTGGCCAGGAACGATGCCAGCGACGCCAGCGCGTAGAGCGGGATGATCGCGATCAATCCCGCGACGATCCGGGTGCTCACCAGATACGGGATCGACGAGATGGCCATGGTCTCCAGCGCGTCGATCTCCTCGCTGACCCGCATGGCGCCGAGTTGCGCGGTCGCGCCGGCACCGATCGTCGCGGCCAGCGCGATACCGGCGATCACCGGCACCGCGATGCGGACGTTGATGAAGGCGGAGAAGAAGCCGGTCAGGGCCTCGACTCCGATGTTGGCCAGCGAGCTGTACCCCTGGACGGCGATCGTGCCGCCGGTGAAGAGGGTGAGGAAGCCGACGACTACCACGGTGCCGCCGATCATCGCGAGCGCGCCGGTGCCCATGGAGATCTCCGCGATGAGCCGCAGGGTCTCCTTCTTGTAGTGCTTCAGCGCACGCGGGATGGCGACGAGGCTGTCCCAATAGAACAGCGCCTGATCGCCGATCTGGTCCCAGTCCTCGCCTGCGCGTTTCGCGGCGACACGAGCGGTCCGGAATCGGGTGGTGAACGGAAGGACCATGTCTCAGCCCGCCGTGGCTTTGAGTCCGACGGCGGTGACCACGACGTTCACCACGAACAGCGCCATGAAGGAGTAGACGACGGTCTCGTTGACGGCGTCCCCGACACCCTTCGCGCCGCCCTTGACGTTCAGCCCCTGGTAACAGCCCACCATGCCGGCGAACAGGCCGAAAAGCGCCGCCTTCACCATCGAGATCATCAGTTCCCCGAAGCCGGTCAACAGGGTGAGGTTGGCGATGAACGCACCCGGGTTCACATCCTGCAGGAAGACCGAGAACATGAAGCCGCCACCGATGCCGATGGTGCACACGAGGCTGTTCAGCAGGATCGCCACCCCGGTCGACGCGATGATGCGCGGCACGACCAGACGGTGGATCGGGTTGATGCCGAGCACCTTCATCGCGTCGATCTCTTCGCGGATGGTGCGGGCCCCGAGGTCGGCGCAGATCGCGGTGGCACCGGCGCCCGCCACGATCAACACGGTCACGATCGGACCGATCTGGGTGATCGTGCCCAGCGCGGCGCCCGCGCCGGAGAGGTCCTGCGCGCCGATCTCACGCAGCAGGATGTTCAGGGTGAAGCTGACGAGCACGGTGAACGGGATCGCGACCAGCAGGGTGGGGACCATCGAGACCCGGGCGATCGCCCAGGACTGCTCTACCGTCTCCCGCCATTGAAACGGCCGCCGGAACAGTTCCCGCGCCGATTCGACCCCCAGGGCGACGAAGTCCCCAACACCGGACATGGGCGTTGCGAGCTTCTCAAACACCAACACTCCTTACCCCCACCGAACATCGAGAACCTATCACGCACGTCACGGACCCTCTGGTCAGTTGACCAATTGCCCCGCCGAGAACGTCCGGTTCTCGTCCCGCCCCGCAAAGTAGCTGGTCAGAGTCTTGGCGAGGTCCCCGTCCTCCCACGCGTCCCCCACGGCCGCGAAGGTCTCCTCGATCGTCGGCGCGGCCATCAGCATGACCTTGGCGCCATAGACGACGAACACCTGTCCGGTAATCCTTTCGGCATCGCTTCCCGAAAGGTACTTCACCAGGCTGACGACGTGTTCGGGCGCCAGCGGGTCCACTCCGGCGTCCGGGGCGTCCCCGAACACCTCCGACGTCATCGGCGTCCGCGCCCGCGGACAGATAGCGTTCGCCGTGACGCCGTAGCGTCCCAGTGCGCGTGCCGCGGAGACGGTCAGCGCGATGATCCCCGACTTCGCCGCCGCATAGTTGGCCTGACCGCCGGGCCCGAGCAGGCCCGCCTCGGACGCGGTGTTGATCAGCCGGCCGTGCACGGGTCCACCGGCGGCCTTCGAGGCCGAGCGCCAATGGCTCGCCGCATTGCGGTTGAGCAGGAAGTGCCCACGCAGGTGCACGCGGATGACCAGGTCCCATTCGTCATCGGTCATGTTGAACAGCATCTTGTCGCGGGTGATCCCCGCGTTGCTCATGACGATGTCGAGACCACCGAGATCCTCGGTGGCGGTGCGCATGATCTCGGTGGCCGTCGCCGACTCCGCGATGTCCCCCGCAACCGGCACGGCACGACCCCCGGCCGCACCGATCACATCGATGACATCACTCGAATCCAGCGACCCCGCAAGGTCGTTCACGATCACCGTGGCACCCTGCGCGGCCAGCCCGATCGCCTCCGCACGACCGAGTCCCCCACCGGCGCCGGTCACGACCGCCACCCGTCCGTCCAATGACCGACTCACGCCAGTTCCCTTCACGAGGCTGCAATAAACTAGAACCTGTTCTAGCACGAACGCGCCCAGACCGGAACCGGTTGGTCAGATCGGACCCGACGAACTCACTCCAGCGAGAGCGCCGACTTGGGGCAGCTGGCGACCACCTGACGCATTTCCTCTTCCCGCTCCGCGGGTACGTCTTCTGCGAGAATCACCAGGTAATCGTCGTCGTCGAGGTCGAAAACATCTGGGGCCATGCCCACACAGACCCCATTGGACTCGCAGAGGTCGAAATCTGCCTTGATTCGCATCCTGGCCACTCCATTCAAACGGTTCGTCTGGTTGACGGGCTGTGTCATTCAGGTTAGAACGTGTTTCAGAAGTTGGCGAGCACAGATGTTCGCCTCCCCCGGCTGACCACTGTGACACACCAAGAACTCGGAGCCCCGATGCGCATTGCCTACACCGACCAGCAGACCGACCTCCGCCGGGAGTTGCGGGCCTACTTCGCGGCCCTGATGACCGACGAACGCCGCGCAGCACTCACCGGCGGCGAGGGCGAACTCGGCGAAGGTGATGCCTACCGCGACGTGGTCGCGCAGATGGGCGCCGACGGCTGGCTGGCGCTCGGCTGGCCGACCGAGTACGGCGGCCAGAACCGTTCCATGATGGATCAGCTGATCTTCACCGACGAGGCGGCGATCGCCGGCGCGCCGGTGCCGTTCCTGACCATCAACTCGGTGGCACCGACGATCATGCACTACGGCACGGACGAGCAGAAGGCGTTCTTCCTGCCGAAGATCGCGGCCGGACAGCTGCACTTCTCCATCGGGTACTCCGAGCCCGGTGCGGGCACCGATCTCGCCGCGCTGCGCACCACGGCGATCCGCGACGGTGACGACTACGTGATCAACGGGCAGAAGATGTGGACCAGCCTGGTCCCCTACGCCGACTACATCTGGCTCGCATGTCGCACCGACCCCAGCACCCTGGAGCCCGGCGGCAAGAAGCATCACGGCATCTCGATGATCATCGTCCCCGCCGACGCCGAGGGATTCAGCTACACGCCCGTGCACACCATGGCCGGCGTCGACACCAGCGCGACGTACTACCAGGACGTCCGCGTCCCCACATCGGCCCTGGTCGGCGAGGAGGGCGGCGGCTGGCCGCTGGTGACCAACCAGCTCAACCACGAGCGCGTCGCATTGTGCAGCGCCGCACCGATCCAGACCGCTCTCAAGGAGACCATCGAATGGGCGCAGCACACCAAGACCGGCGACGGCCAGCGCGTCATCGACACCCCATGGGTCCAGGCGAACCTCGCACGCGTGCACGCCAAGGTGGAGTTCCTGAAGCTGATCAACTGGAAGATCGCGTCGATCGCCGCCTCCGGCGCCTCCCCGAGCCCCGCCGACGCGTCGGCCACCAAGGTGTTCGGCACCGAGTTCGCCACCGAGGCATACCGTCTGCTGATGGAGGTGGTCGGACCGGCGGCCACCTTGCGCCGCGGTAGCACCGGCGCGCATCTGCAGGGCCGCCTGGAGCGGTTCCAACGGTCGTCGCTGATCCTCACCTTCGGCGGCGGGACGAACGAGGTCCAGCGCGACATCATCGGCATGCTCGCCCTCGGACTGCCGCACCAGCGCCGGTAGCCGCCACGTCCCGCTGGTCCGATCTCGATACGCGACTCACTCCGTTCGCCGCTACTCGATCAGCGGATTGGGTCCCGGCTCGAGTAGCCCGCGACGAGACGCCCACCAGACCGCTGGTCGAGTAGCCGCGACGAAGGAGCGGCGTATCGAGACCACCACCACCAACCGAAAGTCAGTACAGACAATGGATTTCACACTTCCCGAATCCGGCGAGGATGTCCGCGGACTGGCGCGCGACATCGCCACCAAGGTCAGCACCCCCGAGCGGGTCGCGGAGCTCGAGTCCGCGGACGCCCCGGTCGACGCCGAGCTCTGGCGCGAGCTCGGCGCGGCCGGGCTGCTCGGCCTGGAGCTGTCGAGTTCCGCCGCGGGGGATCGCGGCGGTGACCTCTCGGCGATCGAGAACTCGGTCGTCGCCGAGGAATTGGGCCGAGCACTCGCCCGCGTCCCGTTCGCCGCACACGCGTGCGCGGCGCTGCCGGTCATCGCCGCCCGCGGTGGTGCGACGTTGCGGGAGTCCACCGTCGTACCGGCCGCCGGCGGCGAGATCGTCCTCACCGTCGCGTTCGAGGAGGACCTGGGCTCCGACGTCACGTCACCGACCACCACCGCGACGCGTGCGGGGGACCGACTGACCCTCAACGGGACCAAGGTCAATGTCGCCTACCCGCAGGCCGCCAATGCGTTCGTGGTCAACGCATCCGGCCCGGACGGTCCGGTTGCCGTCGTCGTCGCGGCCGATGCGCCCGGGGTACAGATCACCGGCACCGCATCGACGGGCCGGATCCCCACCGGGCAGGTCGACTTCACCGACGTGACCGTCGAGGCCGATCGCGTGCTCGAGGGCGGCGTGGCCGCCGTGGACGACATCGCCGATCGCCTCACGCTGGCGATCTGCGCGGAGCAATCCGGAATCCTCTCGCGTGCACTCGAACTCACGGCGGAGTACGCCCGCGAACGCGAGCAGTTCGGTCGGGCGATCGGTTCGTTCCAGGCGGTCGCCCAGCGGCTCGCCGACGGCTACATCGATTCCCAGGGTCTGTCGTTGACCACCACCCAGGCGGCGTGGATGCTCGCGAACCTGCACAGCGATGCGCCCACCGGTGACGAGGCCGATCTGCGCACGGCGATCAACACCGCCAAGTTCTGGGCCACCGAGGCCGGTCACCGGATCGCGCACACCACCGTGCATGTCCACGGCGGGGTCGGACTGGACACCAGCCACCCTGTCCACCGGTACTTCCTGCGCGCCAAGCAGAACGAGTTCACGCTCGGGTCGTCGCCGGTGGTGCTCGCCTCGATCGGCGCACATCTCGCCGACACCCCGGTGTGACTCTCGCAGCCCTGCTGACCGCGGTCGCCGAGGTGGACGACCGCGGGCTCTACCACGACGACGAGTTCGTCTCGTGGCGTGATCATGTCGACGCCTCGCGACGTCGCGGCGCGGTCATCCGTGGGCTGCTGGCACACGATCGGCCCGCCCATGTCGGTGTGCTGATGGAGAACTCACCGGAGTTCAGCTACCTGCTCGGGTCCGCCGCGCTGGGTTCCTTCGTCCTGGTCGGCCTCAACACCACCCGTCGCGGAACGGCGCTTGCCGCCGACATCCGCCGATCGGATTGCCAGATCGTATTGACGGACAACCGAACCCGGGGTCTGATCGACGGCACCGACATCGGTGACATCCGGGTGATCGACGTCGACGACGACTCCTGGGTGACCTCGATCCGCGACCCACTCCGTTCACCGCCACCCAATCAGTGGGAGGGCCCGCGTCCCGACGATCTGATGATGCTCATCTTCACCTCGGGCACCACCGGTGATCCGAAGGCGGTGCGCTGCACTCAGCGCAAGCTCGCCGAGAGTGGCGCGATGCTGGCGGACCGATTCGAGATCGGCGCCGACGACGTCGTCTACCTGTCGATGCCCATGTTCCACTCCAATGCCGTCATCGCCGGGTGGTCTGTTGCGCTCGCCGGTGGCGCATCTGTGGCCCTGCGCCGCCGGTTCTCGGCGAGCGGATTCCTCCCCGACATCCGGCGCTACGGCATCACCTTCGCCAACTACGTCGGCAAGCCACTCAACTACATCCTGGCCACGCCCGAGGGTTCCGACGACGCCGAGAACACGCTGCGCATCATGTACGGCAACGAGGCCTCGGCGCGCGATCGCATCCGATTCGCCGAGCGGTTCGGGTGCCGGGTGGTCGACGGATTCGGCTCCACCGAGGGTGGGGTCGCCATCACGCGCACCCCGGACACGCCCCCGGAAGCCCTTGGCCCGTTACGTCCGCCGACCTCTGTGATCGACCCGGAGACCGGTGTCCCGGTGGCTGCGGGCGAGGTCGGCGAGATCGTCAACGCGTCCGGCCCCGGGCTGTTCAGCGGCTACTACAACGATCCCGGGGCCTCCGCCGACCGGATGCGCGACGGCGTCTATCACACCGGCGATCTCGCGTGGGTCGACGACGACGGCTACCTGCACTTCGCCGGCCGCCTCGGTGACTGGCTCCGTGTCGACGGGGAGAATCTCGGGACCGGGCCGATCGAGCGAATCCTGTTACGGCACCCACTCATCCGGCAGGTCGCGGTCTATGGTGTGCCGGTGGAGATCGGGGACGAGATCGAGGCCGTGCTGGTCACCGACGGCGATCTGTCCGCCGACGATCTCACCCGGTTCCTCGAGGCGCAATCCGATCTCGGCCCGAAGCAGTGGCCACATCGGGTTCGCCTCACCCACGAGTTGCCCGACACCGCCACGTTCAAGACGGTCAAGCGTGAACTCCGCGACATCGCCGTGCCGCACAGCTGGACCCGGTGCGACGGCCGGTACGTGGAGGCCGAGCACACGCCGTCCCGGTGACGGCTGCTACAGCACGATGAGAGCGAGGCCCCGACGACGATCGTCGGTGCCTCGCTCTCTGCCGCAGTCGTGAACCGGCTCGGACCGGCGGTCAGCTCACCGGGGCGGTGACCGTCGCGTTCATCCGCGCGACGGCCTGGTCGTACTCGCCCACCAGACCCGCGATCATGTCGGCGACGGGGACGATCTCGTTGCACCGCCCCACGATCTGGCCGGCCGGCATCGCGACGACGTCGGGGTCGTCGGCCGCCGAGATCCTCGCGTGTGCCTCCGCGACGAGCAGATTCTGCAGCGGCATCGGCAGCGGGTCCGGGGCACCCGGCGCATCCCAGGCGTCGGTCCACTTCGTCTTCAACAGCCGTGCAGGCTTTCCCGAGTAGATGCGACGACGCACGGTGTCCCGCGACGTCGCCTTCAGCAGTGCTTTCTGCACCGTCGACGGCCCCTGCGCATCCGGCTCCATGCCGAGCTTGTACTCGGCCGCGGTCAGCCAGTAGGTGCCCATCCACACGCCCTGCGCGCCGAGGGCGATCGCCGCGGCGATCTGTCGACCGCTGCCCACCCCGCCGGCGGCGAGCACCGGCGCGGTGTCACCGACCGCATCGACGAGTTCGGGCCACAGGATCATCGAGGTGACCTCGCCGGTGTGGCCGCCACCCTCGTAACCCTGCGCGATGACGATGTCGACGCCGGCCTCGACATGATGCAGCGCATGCTCTTTCGCGCCGGCCAAGGCCGCAACCAGCACGCCGTTGTCGTGCGACGTCTGGATCACGTCGGAGGGCGGCGAGCCGAGCGCGTTGGCGATCAACTTGATCTGCCCGTACTTGCGCGCGTGCTCCATCGAGACGTCCACATGCGAACGTGCCACCGAATGCAACCAGCCCAGCACACCGGCGTCCACTCGCTCACCGTTCGGCAGCGGGGGCACACCGAGGTCGTCGAGCGTACGTTCCACGAATGCCCGATGTTCCGGCGAGATCATCGAATCCAGATCCAGCTTGCTTCCCTCGGTGGGGATCTTCGCGGGCATCACGATGTCGACGCCGAACGGCTTGCCGTCGGTGTTCTCGTGCATCCATTCGAGCACCTCGTCGAGTTCGTCGGCCTCGTTGAAGCGGACGCAGCCGAGCACCCCCAACCCGCCCGCGCGGCTGATCGCCGCGGCGACGTCCTGGCTCGGGGTGAACCCGAAGATCGGGTAGTCGATGCCGAAACGTTCGGCGAGTGCGGTACGCATGTCAGCTCTTCTCCGGGGCGCCGAGCGCCTCATCTGCGGGTCGTTCCTGGGTGATCCCGGCACCCCACCGGTAGTCGGGCTTGCCCGCCGGGGATCGCTTGATCTCGTCGACGAACCACACGCTGCGCGGACACTTGTAGCCGGCGAGTTCCTTGCGGACGACGTCGTTCAACTCGGCGAGCTTCGGGCGCGCGCCGTCCCGGGTCGCGATGACCGCTGCGACCCGCTGACCGAACCGCGCGTCGGCGACGCCGACCACGACGGTGTCGAACACGTCCGGATGCGCCTTCAGCGCACCCTCCACCTCTTCGGGGAACACCTTCTCGCCACCGGTGTTGATCGAGACCGATCCCCGACCGAGCATCGTGATGGTGCCGTCCTCCTCGACCTGGGCGAAATCTCCCGGGAGTGAGTAGCGAACTCCGTTGAACTCCTTGAATGTCTTCGCCGACTTCTCCGGGTCGTTGTGATAGCGCAGCGGGATGTGGCCGGTGCGCGCCAGTACGCCGATCTCACCGCTGCCGGGGGCCACGCGGGTGCCGTCTTCCCGGAGTACGTGGGTCTCGCTGTCCGCCTTCACCCGGGGCCCACCCGTGTGCGGGGAGTCCTTCGACGCGACTCCGAGACCGCCGAAGCCCGTCTCCGACGACCCGATCGCGTCGATGATGATGGCATTCGGGAAGCGGTCGATGAACTGTTCCTTGATGCTCGGCGAGAACAGACACGCCGACGACGCGATGGACACGACGCTGCTCAGATCGTGCTCGTCCTTCTCCGACAGCGCCTCGATCATGGGACGTCCCATGGCATCTCCGGTGATGAACACGACGTTGACGCGATGCCGCTCGATGACGTCCCAGACATGACCACCGCTGAACTCGGGGTACACCACCGCTTTACCGCCACCGAACAGCGCCTGGAAGATCGCCCACTGGGAACCACCGTGGATGAACGGCGGGATCGGGAACCGGACGAGCTGACCACCGTCGGCGCCCTCACGCGCGAGTTGCCACTCGTCGGCGACGGGAGTGCTGGTGTACCAGTCGATCCCACCACCGAGGACACGCCAGACGTCGACCTGTCGCCAGACGACACCCTTCGGTTTTCCGGTCGTGCCGCCGGTGTAGAGCATGTACAGGTCGTCGTCGGAGCGCTCCTCGAAATCCCGCTCGGTCGAGGACCGCTCGATCGCGTCCTCGTACCCGATCGTGTCCTCGCGTCCGGCGCACTCGAGAGTCGCGTCCGATCCGTCGTCGATGGCGATCCGATGCTCGATCGTCGGCGCCTTCGGCAACGTGTTGCACACGCGTTCACAGAACTGCCGCTCATGGATCAGCACCTTCATCCCGGAGTCGGTGAAGATGTGCTCGAGTTCGGATTCGACGTAGCGGTAGTTGACGTTCACCATCACCGCGCGGGCCTTGAAGATGGCGACCATCGACTCGACCGCCTCGATGGTGTTGCGGCTGTAGAGGCCCACTCTGTCACCCGGCTGCACGCCGAGTTCGCGGAGAGTGTGGGCGAGGGCGTTGGATCTCGCCTCGAGTTGGGCATAGGTTCGCGTCTCGTCCCCGGATTCCAGCGCGATGCGGTCGGGCACCAGGTCGACGGCATGCTCGATGAGGTCGGCAATCGTATAGGCCATGGCAACAAAATTAGAACGTGTTATCGTTTCGGGCAAGTACCGATCACATACCGATGCACGAGGGACGACGATGACCACAATTGCCGGTTCCGGAACTGCCACCGATCAGGCACCGGACTGCCTGGTGGAGAAGCGCGGACACGTTCTGATCGTGACGCTGAACCGTCCGCAGGCCCGCAACGCCCTCTCCGCCGAGATGATGCAGATCATGGTCGAGGCCTGGGATCGGGTCGACTCCGATCCGGAGATCCGGGTGGCCGTGCTGACCGGCGCCGGTGGCGCCTTCTGCGCGGGCATGGACCTCAAGGCGATGAACAAGAACTCTCCCGGCGACACCGTCGACCAGGGCAGCTGGAATCCGGCGAGCCTGCCGGCCTTGCTCAAGGGACGACGCCTGACCAAGCCGTTGATCGCCGCGGTCGAGGGCGCCGCGATCGCCGGCGGCACCGAGATCCTGCAGGGCACCGACATCCGGGTCGCCGGCGAGAGCGCGAAATTCGGTGTCGCCGAGGCTCGTTGGGGCCTGTTCCCGTTGGGCGGCAGCGCAGTTCGCCTGCCCCGCCAGATCCCGTACACGATCGCCGCCGACCTCCTGCTGACCGGTCGCCACATCACCGCGCCCGAGGCCAAGGAGTACGGCCTGATCGGTTACGTCGTGCCCGACGGTTCCGCGTTGGACAAGGCGCTCGAGATCGCCGACACCATCGCCGCCAACGGTCCGCTGGCCGTACAGGCGATCCTGAAGACCATGCGCGATACAGAGGGTATGCACGAACTCGAGGCCTTCGAGATCGAATCGAAGCTGGGCATCGCCGTGTTCAAGAGCAAGGACGCGAAAGTGGGGCCGAAAGCCTTCGCCAACAAGGAGAAGCCGCTCTTCACCGGCGAGTGAGTGCGATTCGTAGTACGAACTCGCCCATGACGCGTGTTCGTACTACGAAACCGGTGACGCCGTCACCGGCGCCCGTCGCGGCTCCAGGGTCACCTCGAAGTCTTGCGGCACCATGGTCAGCCGCTCGTCGACGGTGAGTTCGTAGCCCGGATCGCCCGCAAGGTCGTACCGGTGTAGCAGGCATGCCAGCACCAGCACCGCCTCGTGCAGCGCGAACTGACGTCCGATGCATGCGCGCAGTCCGGCGCCGAAGGGCTTGTAGCTGTGCGCGGGTCGCTGCTTGACGTTGGCCGGCAGAAAGCGGTCCGGATCGTAGACGTCCGGGTCCTCCCAGACCGCGGGGTCCCGATGTACCTGGCCGAGCACGATGACCGCCCAGTCCTCGGGCCGCATCAGGTATCGATCGCCGAGGGTCGTGTCCTCCCGCGGGCTGCGCGCAAACGCGGGAACGGTGGGCCAGATCCGCAGGGCCTCGTCGAGGCACCGTCGGATATATCGGAACTTCGGCACCTGCTCGAAAGTCGGAACCCCCGCCGGGTCGTCGCCCAGGATCTCGTCGGCCTCACGTTGCGCCGCCGCGAGGCAGTCCGGATTGCGGGACAGATAGTAAAGAGCAAAAGACAGTGCGCCCGAGGTGGTTTCGTGACCCGCGACCAGGAAGGTGAGGATCTGATAGCGAATGTTGAGCGCCGACAGCTTCTCCCCCGTCTCCGCGTGCTCGGTGTTGAGCATGATGCCGAGCAGGTCGTGTTGGTCGTCGCTCCCGGATCGCTCGGCGATCAGATCGTCGAGAAGCTTGTCGACATAGGCCTGCTGCTCGGCATTCCGGCGATCGAGATACCGACCGATCAGGCGACCGCCCGGCGCCGTCAGCAATCCACCCTTACGTCGACCGGTCTCCAGCGCGCGGACCATCGCGCCGACGAACGGATGCGGCTGCGATGTCGTGAACGATCCGAAGTCGTGGCTGAAGGCCGCTCGGCTCAGCGTCTCCATCGTCAGCTTCGTCATCGATCGGGTCACGTCCACCGGCCCCGACTGCCGGTCCCAGTAGTCGAACAGTTCGGCTGCCGTCTCCAGCATGATCGGGTGATACGACTGCATGGCCGACTTGGTGAAAGCGGGCATCAGGAGCTCGTGTGCGAGTTGCCAATTCGGTTCGTCGTTGTATGCGGTGAACAGTCCGTCCCCGGCGTAGTGCCGCAGTGCGGTGATGGCCGGCGGGAGCGCCTTGCAGAAGCGGGACTCGTCACAGAGTTCGGCGGCGAGCTCGGCGCCGGAGACGAACACGAAGTTCTGCCGGAAGATCCGCATCTCGTAGATGGGTCCGAGGTCGGCTCCCCACTCGAGAAGACTCAACAACGGATGCCGGGGGTCGGACACGCCGAGATCGCCGATGAAAGGTTTGCGCCGGCCGGCGTGCGGAAATGACTGCCCCGACCAATCGTTCTTCGGTTTCCGACCCACGTTTCGACGATGCGCGAGGCGCGGCGCGATGTCAATCGGCTGCCCGGGCGACAAGCCCGGACCAGACCTTGACACCTCCTATATCAGAGAGCACTCTCTATTAAATGATTGACCTCGATCTCGCCCGCTCGGTGCTGGATGCCCAGCCCTTCAGCCGGATGATCGGCGCACGCCTGACCCGGGTCAGCGGTGAGGGCGTCACCCTCGCCCTCGACATCCGCGACGACCTTCGCCAGCAATACGGCTACATCCACGGCGGAGTCCTGAGCTATCTCGCCGACAACGCGCTCACCTACGCAGCCGCACTGGGTCTCGGGACCGACATCATCACCAGCGGCTTCAGCATCGAATACCTCTCGCCCGCCGATGACGGACGGGAACTCGTCGCCGAGGCCGTACTGGTGCACGCGGGACGTACGAAAGCCGTTGCGCGCTGCGATATCAGCATCGTCGCCGACGACGGGACCCGCCGCGTGGTCGCGGCGGCGCAGGGCACGAGCATGGTTCGGAACCGTGGGCCGAAAACCTCGTTTCAGCGCTGACGAGATCCTCGATGCGGCACTGACACTGGTGATCGAGGACGGGCCCGCCGCCGCGACCGCGACCGCCATCGGACAGGCGATCGGAGCGCCGTCGGGCTCGGTCTATCACCGCTTCGCCAGTCGCGACGAGTTGATGGCGAAGCTGTGGTTGCGCACCATCGTCCGCTACCAGGCAGGCGCGGTCGCGGCCCTCCAGATCGACGACGTCGTGGTCGCCGGCCGCTCGGCCGTGCGCTACTGCTTCGACTGGACCGCCGCGCATCCCGGCGAGTCCGCGCTCCTTCTGCAGTACGACGACCGCGACCTGAGCCGAACCTGGCCCGACACCCTCGCCCGGGAACTACGGCAACACAATCGAGCTGCGCGCGAAGCGTTGCGCGCCTATGCGCGCCGACGTTTCGGCGCCGACGACGGGGAGGTCATGGACCGCCTCACCTTCGCCGTGGTGGACCTGCCGTACGCCGCCGTGCGACGGCACCTACCCGACCGCGGCCGACCGTCGGAATGGCTGCGCGATCACATCATCCGATCCGCGGACGCGATCCTCACCGAACTGGACGATGAGCATGCGGCGGTCGCGCTCAGACCAACGCAGCGAGGCGGCGAATCGTCTCCACGTCACGCGCGGTGACCATCAGCATGCTCACCCCGGCCGCCTCCCACTGTTTGATCTGCGCGCGCACCTCGTCGGCGGTTCCCGCGATCATCGTCTCGCGCACCATCTCGTCGGGTACCGCCGCCATCGCCTCGGCCTTGCGGCCCTCGCGGAACAGCGCACCGATCTCGTCGACGGCGTCGCCGTACCCCATCCGCCGATAGAGCTCGGCGTGAAAGTTCTTCTCCTTGGCTCCCATTCCACCGACGTACAGCGCGGTCGACGGCCGGTATCGCTCCACCGCCTCCGCGACGTCGTCGGTGATCACCACCTGCACTGTTGCGGCCACCTCGAACTCATCACGGGTGCGGCGCGCACCGGGACGAGCGAATCCCTCGGCCAGCCACTCCTCGTACTGATCGGCGAGCCGCAGACTGTAGAAGATCGCCAGCCACCCGTCGGCGATCTCCGCCGTCTGCGCGACATTCTTCGGCCCCTCGGCGCCCAGCCAGATGGGGATGTCGGACCGCAACGGATGAGTGATCGGCTTGAGCGGCTTGCCCAGTCCGGTCGCACCCGGGCGGTCCGCCGGGTACGGAAGGGGATGGTGCGGTCCCGCGTTGGTCACCGGCCTCTCGCGGGCCAGTACGTCACGAACCACCGAGACGTACTCACGCGTGCGGGCCAGCGGCTTGGCGAACGGCTGGCCGTACCAGCCCTCCACGACCTGCGGTCCCGATACACCGAGCCCGATGATGTGCCGGCCGCCGGACAGATGGTCCAGGGTCAGGGCCGCCATGGCCAACGACGTCGGCGGTCGCGCCGACAACTGCGCGACGGAGGTGCCCAGCTTCACCCGCGACGTCGCCGCCCCCCACCACGCGAGCGGGGTGTAGGCGTCCGAACCCCACGACTCCGCGGTGAACACCGCGTCGAAACCTGCCTCCTCGGCAGCGGCGACCAGCGCGGGGGCGTTGTCGATCGGGCCCTGACCCCAATAGCCGAGCTGTAGTCCGAGCTTCACCTGTGCGTCCCTCCGACGGGTCGATGACGTGCACCTTGTCTCGCAATACTAGAACGTGTTCTACTCGATGCGTGAGCATCAGCACAACAGCACCCCGCCCGGCACCGGCGAGTCCCGTCGCGGAGGTACCCGCACCGCAGTCTCCGATCCTGACCGCGCCCCTCAAGAACTCGTTCGACTACACGCGTTCGTTGGGTCCGGTGCTGAGTCAGTTCGCCCTCGCCCTCCGAGACGGCCGCATCGTGGGGTCCAAGAACAGCGACGGGACGGTCTCCGTGCCGCCCGTCGAGTTCGATCCCCGGGGCGGCGCACCCACGACCGAGTTGGTCGAGGTCGCCGCGACCGGCACCGTCGTCACCTGGTCGTGGCAGCCCGAACCACTCGAGGCCCAACCGCTCGACAAGCCGTTCGCCTGGGCACTGATCAAGCTCGACGGCGCCGATACGGCGACCCTGCATGCGGTGGCCGTGGAGTCACCCGCCGACATCGCCACCGGCCTGCGCGTACATGCCGTCTGGCGGCCGGCACGGATCGGCCGCATCGATGACATCGCCTACTTCGCCCCCGGCGAGACCGCGGAGGCCGCTCCTCCCAACGAGGCCGAGAATCCCGACGGCGATCTCGTCGTCATCCCGACGCCGATCACCACCGAGATCTCGCACTCGGCGACCGAAGAAGAGTCCTGGTATCTCGAGGGCCTCAAGAACGGCAAGCTCTACGGGTCACGAGTCGGGACCGGCGTCGACGCGGGCCGCGTGTACTTCCCGCCGCGCAAGGTCAGCCCGGCCGACGGCGCCGAGTCGATCGAACGCGTCGAACTGGGCAACACCGGGATCGTGACCACGTTCTGCATCGTCAACGTGCCGTTCCAGGGCCAGCGCATCAAGCCGCCGTACGTCGCGGCCTACGTCCTCCTCGACGGCACCGACATCCCGTTCCTGCATCTCATCCTGGACTGCGAGGCCGAGGATGTCCGAATGGGCATGCGCGTCAAGGCCGTCTGGCTCCCCGAGGCCGAGTGGGAGTACTCGATCGGCAACATCAGCCACTTCGCGCCGACGGGTGAACCCGACGCCGACTACGAGACCTACCGCGATCAGCTCTGATCGATCCTGACCACCTGGAGAACTAGGAGCACTTGTGACACTCCCCCGGATTGCGATCATCGGGTTCGCACACAGCCCGAATGTCGTCGGGACCCACGGCACCACCAACGGTGTCGAGATGTTGATTCCCTGCTTCCAGAAGCTCTACGCAGATCTGGGCATCTCGCGCACCGACATCGACTTCTGGTGTAGCGGATCGTCCGATTACCTTGCGGGACGAGCATTCTCGTTCATCTCGGCGATCGACTCCATCGGCGCCATGCCGCCGATCAACGAATCGCATGTCGAGATGGACGGCGCGTGGGCGCTGTACGAGGCGTGGGTGAAGATCGCCACGGGCGAGGTCGATCTCGCACTCGCGTACGGCTTCGGCAAGTCGACCGCCGGCAACATGGACCAGACCCTCGCACTGCAGACCGACCCGTACACCGTCGGACCGCTGTGGCCCGACGCGCGGTCACTCGGCGCCCTGCAGGCGCGAGCCGGTCTCGACGCGGGTACCTGGACCGAGGCCGACATGGCCGCGGTCGCGGCCCGCACCACCGGCGCCTCGCCCGACGATCTGCTCGCCGCCGATTATGTCGCGAATCCGCTGCGCGCCCATGACATCGCGCCGTACACCGACGCCGCCGCAGCGGTCATCATCGCGAGTGAACGACGCGCCCGCGAACTCGTCGCGAATCCGGCGTTCGTGACCGGTTGGGATCATCGGATCGACACACCGAACTTCGGGGCCCGCGATCTGACGGTGTCGCCGTCGACCGCGCTCGCCGGCCGCACGGCGTTCGGTGATCGCAGCCGTGCCGTCGACGTCGCGGAGATCAACGCGGCGTTCACCCATCAGGAGCTGATCATCCGGAACGCGCTCGAGCTCCCGGATTCCGTGCGGATCAACCCGTCCGGCGGGTCACTGGCCGGCAACTCGCTGTTCTCCGCAGGTCTGCAGCGGGTCGGCTATGCGGCCCACGAGATCCTCACCGGCAACGCCGGCACGGCACTGGCGCACGCGACGAGCGGCCCACTGCTGCAACAGAACATGGTGGTCACCTTGGCAGGAGACGAGAACTGATGGCACACAACAATCGCGCGGCGGTCCTCGGCACCGGCCAGACGAAGTACGTCGCCAAGCGCCACGACGTAACGATGGCCGGGATGTGCCGCGAGGCCATCGATGCCGCGTTGGCCGATGCGAAGGTCTCCATCGACGACATCGACGCGATCGTCGTCGGCAAGGCACCAGACCTGTTCGAGGGCTCGATGATGCCCGAGCTGGCGATGGCCGAGGCACTCGGGGCGGTCGGCAAGCGGATGATCCGCGTACACACCGCCGGGTCGGTGGGTGGCTCCACCGCGAATGTCGCCGCGTCACTGGTGTTCGCCGGCGTCCATCGAAGGGTGCTCGCGGTCGCGTGGGAGAAGCAGTCCGAATCGAATGCCATGTGGGCATTGTCGATTCCGGTTCCGTTCACGAAGCCGGTGGGCGCGGGTGCGGGTGGGTTCTTCGCGCCGCACGTGCGCTCCTACATCCGTCAGTCCGGCGCGCCCTCGCACATCGGTGCGATCGTCGCCGCCAAGGATCGGCGCAACGGCGCCAAGAATCCCCTGGCCCACCTGCATCAACCGGACATCACCAAGGAGAAGGTGATGGAGTCCCAGATGCTGTGGGACCCCATCCGTTACGACGAGACCTGCCCTTCCTCGGACGGTGCGTGTGCCGTGGTGATCGGCGACGAGCAGGCCGCCGACGCTGCGGTCACCGCCGGTGATCCGGTCGCCTGGATTCACGCGACGGCGATGCGCACCGAACCGCTGTCGTACGCCCACCGCAATGTGGTGAGTCCGCAGGCCGGTCGCGATGCCGCGGCCGCGCTGTGGAAGGCCGGGGGCATCAGCAACCCACTCGAGGAGATCGACGCTGCCGAGATCTACGTGCCGTTCTCCTGGTTCGAACCGATGTGGCTGGAGAACCTCGGCTTCGTTCCCGAGGGTCAGGGCTGGAAGCTCACCGAGGCGGGTGAGACCGAGATCGGTGGAAAGCTGCCCGTCAACGCATCCGGTGGCGTGCTGTCGTCGAACCCCATCGGCGCGTCGGGCATGATCCGTTTCGCCGAGGCGGCGATCCAGGTGATGAACAAGGCGGGCGAACATCAGGTCCCGGACGCCCGAAAGGCCTTGGGCCACGCGTATGGCGGTGGCTCACAGTACTTCTCGATGTGGCTGGTGGGCGCCGACAAACCGCTCCACTAGCCTGACATGCTTCTCCGCGACCGCCGACCGGGTAACTACCCGGTCGGCGGTTTCGGTTCCGGCAACGCGCACGCCTCACCATCGGACATGCCGGTGGGACGGACACCGAGCGACTGGTTGAGCCGGGCGCGCTGGTTCTCCCACGCGATGGTCGCCGCCAGTTCGGCGATCTGACTCCTGGACAACTGCTCCGACAGTCGGGCACGCAGCTCGCCCAGATCATCTCCGACCGCCGGCGTGCTGGTCATCGCCTCGGCGTAGCCGATGACGAGTTTCTCCAGGTCCGTGTACGCGTCACTGTCCCGGTATCGCGGGAGGTCGCGGATCTGCTGCTCGGTGATCCCCGCCCCGCGCGCCAGGGCCGATCCGATGTCGAGGCAGAACTCGCAACTCACCAGGCCGGCGGCCTTCAATTCCGCCAGCTCTTTGAGCTTGGGGTCGAGCGCGTTGCTGAACAGCAACGCGGACTCGTACGCCCCGGTCGCCGCGAGCAACTGCGGCCGCCGCACCATCCACGCCGTCAGGTCGTTACGGTTCCGCTTGGACGCGCCGAAAGCCTTGCTGTAGTTGCGAATTCGCTCTATCGCACGCATATGCTCCACCTTTGCAGCTGCGGCGTGGGGAGAAATGCGTCCACCCCACCTCTCGCCACTCACCTTCGTCCGAAACGAGGTGCTTGACAAGAGATGGGGTGGATTCGTGATGGACTTCTCAGGCCGGCCGGACGGTCCTGATGGTCTTCTCGACCTCCCAGAACGCGCGCAACGCACTCAGCTTCCCGTCGGCATCCGCACGGTAGGTGAACACCCCGTGCGCCTCGGAGATGTGACCCGCGATGTGTGTGACGATCTTGCCGACGTAGGCGACCTCGTTGCCGCAGATGATCTCGTCGCCGAAGACGAACTCGATGCTCTCCGTGGTGCCGATCGACTTGTCCCAGAACTCCGCGATCTCCTGGTGACCGTGGAATCCCTTGCCCTCGGGGTCGAACATCGACGGCCCGACCGGATCCTCCACCGACCCCTCGACGGCAAAATTCTCCACCCACGCCTGCTTGTCCCGCGCGGCGACGAACTCCCGGGAGAGACGACCCGCGACCACCGCGGGATGGTTCTCCCGGTCGATGTTCAGGTACGCGGGCGAATCACTGCCGAGACCCGTGTCCTGCGCGGTCATTTGGTGCCGTAGTCGACCTGGAGCTCCTTGACGCCGTTGATCCATCCGTGGCGGAGGCGGCGCGGGGCTTGCAGTCGGCTGATGTCCGGAACGAGGTCGGCCAGCGCGTTGAACATCAGGTTGATCTCCATGCGTGCGAGATTCGCACCGATGCAGAAGTGCGCACCGTTGCCGCCGAATCCCACGTGGGGGTTCGGATCACGCAGGATGTTGAACGAGAACGGATCGTCGAACACGTCCTCGTCGTAGTTGGCCGAGCCGTAGAACATGCCGACGCGCTCGCCCTCCTTGATGTCGATCCCACCGATCTGGGTGTCGCGCTTCGCGGTGCGCTGGAACGCGTTGACGGGAGTCGCCCATCGGACGATCTCGTCGACGGCCGTCGCGGGACGTTCCTTCTTGAACAGCTCCCACTGATCGGGGTGCTCGAGGAAGGCGTTCATGCCGTGGCTGATCGCGTTGCGGGTGGTCTCGTTACCCGCGACGGTCAGCAGGATGAAGAAGAAGCCGAACTCGGTCTCGTCGAGCGACTGCCCGTCGATGTCGGCGTTGACCAGGGTCGAGACGATGTCCTCCACCGGGTTGGTGCGTCGCGCCTCGGCCATCGTGTACCCGTAACCCAGGATCTCGGCGGATGCCATCGCGGGATCCTCGCCGAACTCCGGGTCGTCGTAGTTCATCATGTTGTTCGACCAGTCGAACAACTTGCCCCGGTCCTCCTCCGGCACGCCGAGGAGATCCGCGATCGCCAGGAGCGGTAGATCCACGGCGACGTCGTGGACGAAGTCGCCCGTGCCCTTCTCCGCGGCCTTGCTCACGATCGTGCGGGCCGCGTTGTCGAGCTTCTCCTCCAGCGAATGCACCGCGCGCGGGGTGAACGCCTTGGAGACGAGCTTGCGCAGACGGGTGTGGTCCGGCGGATCGTGGTTGATCAGCAGAGCCTTGGTGACATCCAGCTGGTCCTGGGACATGTCGTCCTCGAACCGCATGATGACGCCGTGGGTCGCCGTCGCCCAGTCGTCGTTGTTCTTCGAGATCTCCCGGATGTGGGCGTGCTTGGAGACGACCCAGTAACCGCCGTCATGGAACCCACCCCCCTTGCCGGGCAGCTGGGCATTCCACCAGACCGGTGCCGTTTTGCGGAGTTGCGCGAACTCCTCTACCGGAATCCCTTTCTCGAGCAGGTCCGGACTGGTGAAATCCCAGCCCTCCTGCTCCATGAACGAACAATTCGCCGCAGCGCCCCCGATATCGGCGCCGGCTGGCGCACCCTGAGCCTGGGTCACGTCACACCACCTCGCTGTGAGATTAGAACCTGTTTCAATCTCATTAGAGCACATTGTGATCCGAATGACAGTCCCAGACGAGAACTTGTTCTAGTTTTGCTCGCTCGGCACGCCGTCGAAGTGGGCAAACGCTGTCAATGTTCGTTGCGACATCCACCCCGGAGTGGCCGGTCGACGATACCAACCGTCCGCCGCGGGCCACACTCGCGGTGTGTCGCCCTGTCGCCGGAACGAGTTCTGCCCAGCGCGACGCGCGACGCCCCGACACGGCATGGACGCGAATGAGAACTTGTTCTAGTTTGAAGGGGACGAGATGACCAGAACGTAGAGGAGTTGGGCATGGGTGTGCCGGTGATCGTGGAGGCGGCGCGGACGCCGATCGGCAAGCGGGCCGGGTGGTTGTCGGGACTGCACGCAGAAGAACTCCTGGGTCTGGCCCAGCGCGGCCTCATCGAGAAGGCGGGCATCGACCCCGGCATCGTCGAGCAGGTGATCGGCGGATGCGTCACCCAGGCCGGCGCCCAGGCCGGCAACATCACCCGCAAGGCATGGTTGTCGGCCGGACTCCCCGAACAGGCGGGGGCGACGACGATCGACTGCCAATGCGGCTCGGCGCAGCAGGCCAACCACCTCATCGCCGGGCTCATCGCGACGGACACCATCGACACCGGCATCGCCTGCGGCATCGAGTTGATGTCCCAGGTCGCCCTCGGGGCGAACGTCGGCACCGAGGCCGGTCCCTACCACGCGGACTCGTGGGACGTCGACATGCCGAATCAGTTCGAGGCGGCCGAACGGATCGCGCGCCGGCGCGGAATCACCCGTGACGATGTGGAGTGGCTCGGCGAACGCAGCCAGCGCCTGGCCAAGCAGGCCTGGACCGAAGGCCGGTTCGATCGGGAGGTGTTGGCACTCAAGGCACCCGAGCGAACCAAGGAAGGCGAGCTGACCGGCAACATCCTCGACGTCGACCGCGATCAGGGACTGCGCGACACCAGTCGCGAGTCGCTCGCACGACTCAAGCCGGTCATCGAGGGCGGCATCCACACCGCGGGAACCTCATCGCAGATCTCCGATGGCGCGGCGGCCGTCCTCATCATGGACGAGGCCAAGGCGCGAGCGCTGGGGCTGACCCCGCGGGCCCGCATCCGGGCGCAGGCACTCGTCGGCGCCGAACCCCACTACCACCTCGACGGTCCGGTACAGGCCACCGAACGGGTGCTGGCGAGGTCGGGCATGGCGTTGTCCGACATCGATCTCGTCGAGATCAACGAGGCGTTCGCGTCCGTCGTGCTGAGCTGGGCGAAGGTGCACGGCGCGGACCTCGACAAGGTCAATGTCAACGGCGGCGCGATCGCACTGGGACACCCCGTGGGCAGCACCGGATCCAGGCTCATCACCACCGCGCTGCACGAACTCGAGCGCAGTGACCGACAGACCGCGCTGATCACCATGTGCGCCGGCGGCGCGTTGGCGACCGGCACGATCATCGAACGCATCTGATGCCGATCATGGACCCGGAGGCCCGGCCGGATCAGCTGGGATCACCCTTCGTCGCGTCGTTGATCAAACTGGGTTCACGCCTCAACGCGAAGCTCTACCGGATCTCCGGCGGTCGACTGGGCAACACCTGGCGCGTGGGCGCCGGCTTCCGCAAGCCGGTACCGGTATTGCTGCTCACCACCATCGGCCGCAAGTCCGGTGAGCCGCGCACGGCGCCGTTGATCTATCTCCGTCGGGGCGACGAGTTCGTCATCGTGGCCTCGCAGGGCGGGTTGCCGAAGAACCCGGCGTGGTATCTGAACCTCGTGGCCGAACCCGAGGTCACCATCCAGGTCGGCCGCGAGACCCACGACCTGGTCGCCCGCACGGCCTCGGACGCCGAACGTGCCGAGCTCTGGCCGCAACTCGTCGACCTGTACGCCGACTTCGACACCTACGCCGCGTGGACCGACCGGACGATCCCGGTGGTCATCTGCGAGCCGCGCTGACCCGGCTGGGGAGCGCCCGGATCGCGGCGCCGACCCAACGGTCCAGGAAGACCCGCAGTTCGTCAGCCGAACGCAGCGGCTCGCCGGGGTCGAGGATCATCGATTGCAATGTGCGGAGCACGATTTCGACGATGTCCTCGATCTCGGCGAACCGGTACCCGGCGCCCACCCAGTCGACGTCCATCCGGTCCACCATCGAACGCGCGAACTGACGACCCGCCTCCGAGGTGATCTCCCCGACCACGGGGACACTGAGCCGATCGGCTCGCAGGAGCAGGCCGACGTATTCGTCCTCGGCCAGTTCCGCCAGACAGACGACGAGCCCTTCGACCACGGCCGTATCCGGCTCGGTGATGCCACGAAGTCGCGTCTCGATCCGATCCAGCAGGGCGCCGACGGCGTCGAACGCGGTCGCCGCGAGCAGTTCCTCGGTGCTCCCGAAGTACCGGTAGACGGTCTGACGAGTGACACCCAGCGTGCGCGCGACGTCGGCGAGACCCGTGCCAGCTCCCTCCCGGTCGATGGTCTCGCGTGCCGCGGCGAGAATCCGCGCGACGGCCTCCTCGTCGTTGACGGGGACCCGGCCGCCCCATCCGTGCGTGCGCATCAGCGGATACCTCTCCCACCCCGGCAGGCCGATCTCATGGCTCATCAGCCTACCGGCGAGCACTCGCGCACGGCGCCGATCGCCTGACCATACGCCTCGGTCATTGTTGTATGGTGTAGTGACAACCGTCACGATGTGACGGACCAGCCGATCGTCGATCCGAGGAGCCCCATGACCGCAGCAACCGGCGTCTGTCCGTTCAGTCCGGGATTCGACTTCACCGACCCCGACGTCCTCGAGCAGGGGATCCCGATCCGGGAGTTCGCGGAGTTGCGCAGGACCGCGCCGGTCTGGTGGAACGCACAGCCCGTGGGCACCTCCGGTTTCACCGACGGCGGCTTCTGGGTGATCTCCAAGCACGCGCACGTACGGGAGATCTCCAAGAACAGCCAACTGTGGTCGACGAACGCGAATGGTGCGATCATCCGGCTGCCCGACTACGTCACACCGGATCAGATCGAGTTCACCAAGGCACTGCTGGTCAATCATGATCCGCCGGAGCACACCCGCCTGCGCAAGATCGTGTCGCGCATCTTCACCCCGCGGGCGGTCGCGTCCCTCGAGGAGAACCTGTCGACGTCGGCGCGCCGAATCGTCCGTGCCGCCGCCGAGAAGGGCGACGGCAACTTCGTCGACGACGTCGCCATCCACCTTCCGTTGCAAGCGATCCTGGACCTCATCGGGGTACCGGAGCCGGACCGGGCGCGGATCCACGAGTTGGTCGACGCGATCATCAACAGCGACGATCCCGATCAGTCCATCGACCCGACGACCGCCAACGCCGAACTCCTCGGCTATGCGTACGCGATGGCCGAGGACCGCCGGAAGAACCCGACCGACGACATCGTCACCACCCTCGTGCAGGCCGACATCGACGGTGAAGCGCTCGACGAACTCGAGTTCGGGTTCTTCGTCGTCCTGTTGATCACGGCGGGCAACGAGACCACGCGCAACGCCACCACCCACGGCATGAATGCGTTCCTCGACAATCCCGACCAGTGGGAGCTCTACAAGCGCGATCGGCCGGCCACGGCCGTCGACGAGATCCTCCGCTGGTCGTCGCCGGTCCACGCCTTCCAACGCACCGCGCTGTCGGACACGCGGGTCGGCGACGTGGACATCGCGGCGGGCGAACGGGTCGGCCTGTTCTACAGCTCGGCCAATTACGACGAGGAGGTGTTCGCCGATCCGTTCTCGTTCGACATCCTCCGCGACCCGAATCCGCACCTCGCGTTCGGCGGCAACGGTGCCCACTTCTGCATCGGCGCCAATCTCGCCCGGCTGGAGCTGAACCTGATCTTCAACGCCATCGCCGACGAACTCCCCGACATCGGTCGGGTCGGCGAGATCCGCCGGGTGCGCTCGGGGTGGCTCAACGGGGTCAAGGACCTCCCCGTCCGCTATTCGGGTTGCCCGGTCACCTGACGCATGCGGTGTACCGTCGTGTGACGTAAGACACATCGACGTTGGAACCGCGAGGACGCCATGAGCGCATCTGCCACCCGCAAGTTCGAGGACATCGACTTCACCGATCCTGATCTGCTGGAGCGGGGGCTGCCGCTGGCGGAATTCGCCGAACGTCGGGCCACCGCGCCGGTCTGGTGGAACAGGCAGGCCATCGGGCCCGCCCTGTTCGACGACGAAGGATTCTGGGTGATCAGCCGGCACGCCGACATCCGGGCCATCTCGAAGGACACGGCGACATGGTCGAACTGGGCCAAGGGTGCAGTCATGCGGGCCCCCGACACCGCCACCCGGGAAGAGATGGAGGCGTCGAGAGCATTCCTGCTCAACATGGATCCGCCCGAGCACACCCGGATGCGCAAGATCGTGTCCCGCATGTTCACGCCACGCGCCGTGTCATCCCTCGAGGAGAAGCTGGCGATCGGAGCCCGGGAGATCGTCGCGTCGGCGGCCGAGAAGGGCCGCGGCAATTTCGTCGACGACATCGCCATCCACCTTCCGCTACAGGCGATCCTCGACCTGCTCGGCGTCCCGCCGAAAGATCGCGGGTACGTATGCGATCTCGCGGACTCGATGGTCAACGACGCCGACCCCGACAGCAAATACGACCCGTTCACCGCGCACGCCGAATTACTCGCCTATGCCTACGCGATGGCCGAGGATCGGCGCGCGAATCCCCGCGACGACATCGTCACGACCTTGGTCCAGGCCGACATCGACGGGCATGCGCTGAGCGAGATCGAGTTCGGGTTCTTCGTCATCCTGCTCGTCATCGCGGGCAACGAGACGACGCGTAACGCGATCACGCACGGCGTCAACGCGTTCCTCGATCATCCCGACCAGTGGGCGCGCTACCGGCGGGAGCGGCCGCTGACCGCGGTGGACGAGATCATCCGCTGGGCAACGCCCGTGCACTGCTTCCAACGCACGGCCACCCGGGACACGGAGGTGGCGGGAGTCCCCGTGACCGCCGGGCAGCGGGTCGGACTGTTCTACAGCTCGGCCAATTTCGACGAGACGGTGTTCGACGACCCGTTCTCCTTCGACATCATGCGCGATCCGAACCCTCATCTGAGCTTCGGCGGGAACGGTGCCCACTTCTGCATCGGGGCCAATCTCGCGCGACTCGAGGTGAACCTGATGTTCAACACGCTCGCGGACATCGTGCCGGACATGACGAAGATCGCCGAACCGCAACGCATCCGCTCGGGCTGGCTGCACGGCGTGAAGGAGCTGCGGGTGGCGTACGGCACCACCTGACCGTTGGTCGAGTGGTGTTACCGCGTTCGGTGGTCTCGATACACCACCTCGGCTGGCGCCTCGGCGGATACTCGACCTGCGGTGGTGACCCGCTGGTCGAGTAGCCGGCGAGGAACGAGCCGGCGTATCGAGACCGCTCCGCGCCCGGCTCAGCCCACCCCGCGACCGGCGCTCTCCCAGAACTGCGCCCGCAGCGCCTTCTTGTCCGGCTTGCCCAACCCGGTCAGCGGGAGCGACTCGGCAAAGATGACCTGCTTCGGCGACTGCACGGCACCCTTGCGATCCTTGACCGCCTCCTGGATGTCGGCGGTGATCCGCGCCTTGGCCTCGTCGCTCTGGTCGGCGTCCCCGCGGAGCACGACGACCGCGGTCACCGCCTCTCCCCACTTGTCGTCGGGGACGCCGATGACCCCGACCTGACCGACCGAGGGATGTTCGGCGACAACGTCTTCCACCTCGCGCGGGAAGACGTTGAACCCACCGGTGACGATCATGTCCTTGGTGCGATCAACGATGTACCAGAAGCCGTCGGAGTCCTCGCGGGCGACGTCACCGGTGCGTAGCCAGCCGTCGCGGAACGTGTCGGCGGTCTGCTCCGGCAGGCCCCAGTATCCGCCGGCGAGCAGCGGACCGGCCACGCAGATCTCGCCGGGCTCGCCCTGCGCGACGGGCTTGTCGTCGGGTCCGAGCAATGCGGTCCGCAGGAATGCCGACGGCCGACCACAACTACTCAGCCGGCGCGGATCCTCGCCGGGCTTCGGATGGTCGTTCTTGGCGAGGTAGCTGATCACCATCGGCGCCTCGGACTGCCCGTAGTACTGCGCGAAGATCGGGCCGAAACGCTCGATCGCCTCGGCGAGACGGACCGGATTGATCGGTGACGCACCGTAATACACGGTCTCCAGGGACGACAGGTCCCGGGTGCGGGAGTCCGGATGATCCATCAGCGCATAGAGCATCGACGGCACAAGCATCGTCGCGGTGATGCGCTCCTCCTCGATGACACGCAGCACCTCGGCGGGATCGAACTTGGCCATGACGACCATCGAACCGCCCTTGATGAGCGTCGGCACGAAGAACGCTGCGCCTGCATGTGAGAGGGGCGTGCACATCAGGAAGCGCGGATTCTCCGGCCACTCCCATTCGGAGAGCTGGATCTGCGTCATCGTCGACATCGCGCGCGCGGTCCCGATGACACCCTTGGGTTTACCGGTGGTGCCGCCGGTGTAGGTGATCGACACCACGTGCTCGGGTGGCAGGTCGGCCGCGGCCAACGGCTTGGGCTGATAGTTCTCCGCCTCCGCGATGACATCGCGCCCGTAGGCGGCGAGTTCCTCGGGCACCGGCCCGAGCGTCAGCACCTGTTTGAGGCTCTCGACGCGCTCGACCAGTGCGACAGCTCGTTCCACGAACATCGGGACGGGGTCGATGACGAGGGTGGTCACCCCGGCGTCGGAGAGAACGTAGGCGTGATCGTCGAGCGAGCCGAGCGGATGCAGCGCGGTCCGGCGCCAACCCTGCGTCTGCCCGGCGCCGATCACCAGCAAGACCTCGGGACGGTTGAGCGCCAGCAATCCGACGGTGGCCCCGGTCCCCGCGCCGAGCGATTCGAACGCCTGCTGATACCGGCTGACCGCGTCGGCCATCTCGCGCCCGGTGAGTTCGGTGTCACCGAGGAAGAGCACCTTGCGGTCGGCATGACGGCGCAGCGCGGCGACCAGGAGGTCGCCGAGGTGGGTGCCACCCCGCAGGTGGTCGAAATCGGTCGTCGCGTCCTGAACATCAGTCATGGTCACCAAGACTAGGACGTGTTACAGACTTAGGGAAGAACCGGGGTGGTTGATTCCGCCATGACATGCCGATTCGACCGATTTCGACGCATCAGATCATCTGTAGAACACGTTTCAGTTCTTTGGACGACGCCCGGCCGTCACCACCACATGACCCCGACGGCTGAACTAGAATCCGGAACCATGACCGATCTGGATCTGGCGACCACCCGCCGCGACATCACCGACGCCCTGCTCACCGCTCTCGAGCGGCGCCACGAAGTCCTCGACGCCATCGTCGACGCCGAGAACCGTGCCGAGGCGGTCGAGGCGATCGCGACCCTGCTCGGCAAGTCAACGCTCGGCGCCGAGGCCGTCCTGGGCATGTCCCTGGACCAACTCACCAAGGACGAGCGCCGCAAGAATCAGGCCGAGCTCGACGATCTCAACAGTGCGCTGACCTTCACCCTGGCGGAGCGTCCGGCCAGCAGTGGGGACAGCCTGGATCTGCGTCCGTTCGCCGCCGGCGAGGACGCGGACCTCTTCGCGGCCCGGACCGAGGAGCTGAAGGTCGCCGGCGACGGATCGGGCAGCCCGGCGGGCGAACTGTCCGACGAGATCGCCAAGGCCACCGAGCGGGTCCACAACGAAGACGCTGTGTGGCTCGTGGCCCTCGAGGGCACCACCAAGGTCGGCATCGTGTTCGGCGAACTCGTGAACGGCGAGGTGGACGTGCGCATCTGGATCCACCCGGATCATCGCAAGAAGGGTTACGGGACCGCCGCACTGCGGAAATCACGGTCCGAGATGGCCGCCGACTTCCCGGGTGTGCCGATGGTGGTCCGCGCGCCGAGTTCGTAGCGCGGCGATCGAGATCCAGTCGGACCGTCAGCCTTTCCGCCGGGGCACCCCGAACCGGGCCACGATCTTGCGGATCCGGTAGTCCTCGTCGACCACGAACGTCTCGGTGACCTGCGCGGCCAGGCCCAAGGCCTTCGGCCGGACGTGCACCCAGAAGCGCGTCGAGACAGTGTGTCCGTCCACCTCGGCGGTGAAATCGCTGATCCGATGGATCAACCGGAACTGCGGCGCGCGCAGCAGACCGCGGGAGATGTGCGCCCCGCTGCGGCCGGTTCGCAGGCCCAGTTCGGTGCGTGTGCACTCCGGATGCAGGGACACCCGCGACGGATCGTGACTGACCAGTGCGTCCACGTAAGCTCGTGCGGCCGCGATGCGGCGCGCGGCCCGTTCGGGATCGACGGTCGGTGTCACGTCTACCGCGCGCCGTAGACCGGCACCGGCACCGGCGACTTGGCCAGGATCTCCTCGACGACCGGCCCCAATTCGCCCGGCGCCCAGCGTGATCCCTTGTCCTGCTCGGCGCTGCGCTGGCTGCCGTCGATCACCGTCACCTTGCCGCCCTCGACCTCGAAGACCCGCCCGGTGACCCCCGACGACTCCGGCGAGCCGAGCCAGACCACCAGCGGCGAGATGTTCGCCGGGTCCATCGCATCGAAGGAGCCGTCCGCCGGGGCCGCCATCTGTGCCGCCATGGCGTCGCCTGCACCCATCGTCATCTGGGTACGCGCCGACGGTGCGATCGCGTTCGCGGTGACGCCGTAACCACCGAGTTCCGCGGCGGCCTGGATGGTCAAGGCGGTGATACCGGCTTTGGCGGCAACGTAATTGCCCTGTCCGACCGATCCGAAGAGACCCGCTCCCGACGACGTGTTGATGATCCGGGCCACCGGCTGGTTCCCCGCCTTGGACTGCGCGCGCCAGTAGGCGGCGGCGTGGTGCAACGTCACGAAGTGCCCCTTGAGGTGCACTCGTACCACCGCATCCCACTCGTCCTCGGACATCGCGACGAGCATCCGGTCACGTACGAAACCGGCGTTGTTCACCACGATGTCGAGGCCACCGAGTTCGCTGACCACGGTGTCGATCATCGCCGCCCCGGCGGCCCAGTCGGCGACGTCGGAGACGACCGCGATGGCCTGCCCGCCGGCCGCGGTGATCTCGTCGGCCACGGCGTGCGCGGCGTTCGCATCGAAATCGTTGACCGCGACCTTCGCCCCGTCGGCAGCGAACGCGAGCGCGTGTGCGCGCCCGATCCCTTGACCGGCCCCGGTCACGATGGCGACACGATCCTCATTCAGCTTGTCAGACAACACTTTCCCCTCTGGTCGATCGGTCACTTCTGGTCGATCGGTCACCGCCCGGCGACCGGCGGCTGGTCACATCTTGTTGTCGGCCGTGGCGACGGCCAGGAATGCCGGCTTCTCCCCGCCTCCGTGCACGGTGAGCGTGGAACCGGTGATGTAGCCCGCCAGCGGACTCATCAGGAAGGCCACCGCGTTGCCGACGTCCTCCGGCATCGCCAGCCGACCCATCGGGATGGTCGCGCCGACGGCCGCCACACCGTCGTCGTCGCCGAGGTGCAGATGGGCCTGTTCGGTCAGCACCGCCCCGCACACCACCGAGTTGACCCGGACCCGTGGCGCCCACTCGATCGCGAGCGAGGTCATCGCATTGTCCAGACCGGCCTTGGCCGCCCCGTACGCCGATGTTCCCGGTGATGGCCGGTGCCCACTCACGCTGGACACGTTGACGATCGCACCACCGGAATCCTGCTGCTGCATCACCGCATTGGCCGCGCGCGCCACGGTCATCGGCGCCAACAGATTGAGTTCGACGATCTTGCCGGTGAACCGCGGTGACGCATCGGCCGCCAACGCGAACGGAGAACCGCCCGCATTGTTGACGACGCCGTCGAGACGGCCGTGTGACTCGGCGATGCCTTGCACCATCTCCTCCACCGCGTCCGCATCCCGCACATCACAGGCGACGAACTCGACGTCGGCATCCTCGCCCGGATGACGTCCACACACCACCGGGACAGCGCCGAGACCGGCGAGCACCCGCGTGATGCCGGCACCGACACCACGCGTCCCGCCGGTCACCAGCACCACCTTCTTGTCCAGGCCCAGGTCGAGGCCATGACCTGCATCCCCGGCCCGGCCCACGGCCTGTGACTGCGCGTTCATGGGTGCTACCCTACCAAACAACCAAGCACTTGCTTGGTTGGATTCCAGTCCTTTGAGAGGAGCCGGTGTGCCGATCACCACGACACGCACCGAGAGCGGAATAGCGACGGTGACCGTCGACTATCCCCCGGTCAACGCCCTGCCGTCGGCAGCCTGGTTCGAGTTGGCCGACGCGATCACCACGGCAGGCGCGGATCTGGCCACCCACGTCGTGATCCTGCGAGCCGAGGGGCGCGGGTTCAACGCCGGCGTCGACATCAAGGAGATGCAGGCGACCGACGGATTCGACGCCCTGATCGGCGCCAACCGGGGGTGTGCTGCGGCGTTCTCCGCGGTCTACGACTGTGCGGTCCCGGTGATCGTCGCGGTCAACGGCTTCTGCGTCGGCGGAGGCATCGGCCTGGTCGGCAACGCCGATGTCATCGTCGCCTCCGACGACGCGGTGTTCGGGCTGCCCGAGGTCGATCGTGGCGCGCTGGGCGCGGCCACGCATCTGGCGCGGCTGGTCCCGCAGCACATGATGCGGACCCTGTACTACACCGCGCAGAACGTCACCGCCCAACAACTCGAACATTTCGGCTCGGTGTACCGAGTGGTGCCGCGCGAGCAACTCCTCGATACGGCACTGGAGGTCGCGGAGAAGATCGCGGCCAAGGACACGCGGGTCATCCGGGCCGCCAAAGAGGCCATCAATCTGATCGACCCGGTCGACGTCAAGGGCAGCTACCGCCTCGAGCAGGGCTTCACCTTCGAGCTCAACCTCGCCGGGGTGGCCGACGAACACCGGGACGCCTTCGTCTCGACCGGAAAAGCACTCGACACCAACGGAGGCCGCGCCCGATGACGCCCACCCCGACCGACAAGACCAGCTCACTCGACGACGTCATCGGCGAGTTGCGCGACGGCATGACGATCGGCATCGGCGGCTGGGGGTCGCGCCGCAAGCCGATGGCCCTCGTGCGAGCCCTGGCCCGCTCCGACGTCAAAGATCTGACGGTGGTCACCTACGGTGGCCCCGACCTCGGATTGCTCTGTGCCGCAGGCAAGGTGCGTCGCGCGTACTACGGCTTCGTGTCGCTGGACTCGGCGCCGTTCTACGATCCGTGGTTCGCCCACGCACGCACCTCCGGCGCCATCGAGGCCCGCGAGATGGACGAGGGCATGGTCAAGTGCGGGCTCGAGGCGGCGGCCGCCCGGTTGCCGTTCCTGCCGATCCGCGCCGGTCTCGGTTCGGATGTCCCGACGTTCTGGGACGGTGAACTCGAGACCGTCACCTCGCCTTACCCCGACGCGGACGGTCGCACCGAGACGCTGATCGCCATGCCCGCACTGAAACTCGATGCGGCCTTCGTTCACCTCGACCTCGCCGACAGTCGCGGCAACGCGGCCTACACCGGTGTCGACCCCTACTTCGACGATCTCTACTGCGCGGCCGCCGAACGCCGCTACCTGGAGACCGACCAGTTGGTGTCCACCGAGGTGTTGGTGAAAAGCGTTCCCACCCAGCGGATGTTGCTCAACCGCATGAACGTCGACCGGGTGGTGCACACGCCGAACGGCGCGCACTTCACATTCGCCGGCACGGCAAGCGAAGCGAGCGGCCCCAACGTCCACGGCGACTACGCCCGCGACGAGAAGTTCCAGCAGTTCTATGTCGAATCCGCCAAGGACCCGGAGAAGTGGGCAGCGTTCTCACGACGATTCCTCGAGGTCGACGAGGCCGCGTATCAACGTGCGGTCACCGAATGGCAGGGCGAGCAGGAGGATCAGAAGTGAGCACCAGCACGACCGACCCCACCACGGTTGATTCCGCAGACACCACGCGCGCCGAGTACTGCGTCATCGCCTGTGCCGAGATCTTCTCCGGCGCAGGTGAGATCATGGCATCGCCGATGGCCCCGACACCGCTGCTCGGTGCCCGCCTGGCCCGCCTCACCACCGAGCCCGATCTGCTGATCACCGATGGTGAGGCGCTGATCTTCGCGGACACCCCAGCGATCGGGAAATCCGGTGCCATCGAGGGGTGGATGCCGTTCCGTAAGGTGTTCGACGTCGTCGCTTCCGGTCGCCGCCATGTGGTCATGGGCGCCAACCAGATCGACCGGCACGGAAACCAGAACCTCTCGGCGTTCGGGCCGTTGCAGCATCCGACACGGCAGATGTTCGGCGTGCGCGGCGCGCCGGGCAACACGATCAATCATCCGACCAGCTACTGGGTGGCGCGGCATTCGGCGCGGGTCTTCACCGACAACGTCGACATCGTCTCCGGCGTCGGCTACGACAAGGTCGATCCGGAGAATCCGGCGTTCCGGTTCCTGAACATCCCGCGCGTGGTCACCAATCTCGGCGTCTTCGATTTCGAGGGACCCGGCCACACGATGCGCGCGCTGTCGCTGCATCCGGGGGTCACGGCCGAGGAGGTCGCCGAGAACACCGGCTTCGAGATCGCGGACCTCGAGTCCGCTCCGGCGACACGCACGCCCTCGGACGAGGAACTCACACTCATCCGAGATGTGCTCGACCCCAAGGGTGTCCGGAATCGGGAAGTCCGATGAGTGCACCGGCACGGGCGGCGGGGCTCTCGACCCGGTTCACCGAACTCGTCGGCGTCGAGTACCCGATCGTACAGACCGGGATGGGCTGGGTGTCCGGGCCGTCGTTGACCTCGGCCACGTCGAATGCGGGCGGCCTGGGCATCCTGGCGTCGGCGACGATGACATTCGGCGAGCTCGAGGCGGCCGTCGCGAAGACGAAGTCGTTGACCGACAAGCCGTTCGGCGTCAACATCCGTGCCGACGCCACCGACGCGCCCGAACGGATCGACCTGCTGATCCGCGAAGGTGTGAAGGTCGCGTCGTTCGCGCTCGCCCCGAAGCAGGACCTCATCGCCAAGCTGAAAGATCACGGCGTGGTGGTGATCCCGTCGATCGGCGCGGCCAAACATGCCGTCAAGGTGGCCTCGTGGGGCGCCGACGCGGTGATCGTCCAGGGCGGTGAGGGCGGCGGACACACCGGACCGGTCGCGACGACCCTGCTGCTCCCGTCGGTGCTGGACGCGCTGGGCGACAACGGGATCCCCGTGGTCGCCGCGGGTGGGTTCTTCGACGGCCGCGGGCTGACCGCGGCGCTGGCGTACGGCGCAGAGGGGGTCGCGATGGGCACCCGGTTCCTGCTGACCTCCGACAGTGCGGTGCCCGACGCGGTCAAGCAGGAGTACCTGCAGCGTGGACTCGGCGACACGGTGGTCTCGGTGAAGGTCGACGGCATGCCCCACCGCGTTCTCCGGACACCGCTCGTCGAAGCACTGGAAAGCGGCAGCCGGGCCAAAGCACTGTACGCGGCGGCCCGAAATGCCAACGAGTTCAAGCAGATGACCGGCATGCGATGGACCACGATGCTGCGCGATGGCCGCTCGATGCGTAAATCCGGCGAGCGCACCTGGCAGCAGATCATCATGGCCGGCAACACACCCATGCTGCTGCGCGCCGGTCTCGTCGAGGGCGACACCCACGCCGGTGTCCTCGCCTCGGGTCAGGTGGTCGGGATGATCGACGACCTGCCGAGCTGCGACGAACTGATCCAGTCGATCATGAGCCAGGCGCATGGCCGGTTGAAGGCGCTGGGGTCGTTGAGCTGACTGCGCGGTCAGGCACCCGCAGTCATACGATCATAGGAACCGGACTGGTGAAGTTCCCGGATTCATCCGAGGAACTCCATCTGTTCATAGCAATACCGTGAAAGACGATGCACGACAGCGTGCCGCCATTCGCCGTATTGAAAGGTTCCGCCATGGCCCTGAGCCCACCCCACACACGACGCACCCGGGACGTCGATGCCACTGACGACACCCACGATCCGGTCGATGAGAGAGTCGGGGTCGCCCGGTCCGTCTCGCTGGGGTTCCAGCACGTGCTCGTGATGTATGCCGGCGTGATCGCCGTACCGCTGATCTTCGCGCAGACCATGGGTCTCACGGCGTCGCAGACGATCACCCTGCTGAACATCAACCTGATCGTCGGGGGTATCGGCACCCTGATCCAGACGCTCGGGTTGTGGAAGTTCGGTGCACGGTTCCCGCTGGTACAGGGGGCGTCGTTCATCGGGCTGGCGCCGTCGCTGTTGATCGGCCAGGACTACGGACTCCGGTACGTCTTCGGGTCGGTGATCGCGGCCGGCCTGATAGTGCTGGTCGCCGCGCCCCTGCTCGGCCAGGTTCTCCGACTCTTCCCGCCGGTCGTGATCGGCAGTGTGATCACCATCGTCGGTCTCTCCCTGATGCCGGCCGCCGCCGGGTGGTTCGGCGGAGGTGCGGACAGCCCCGACTTCGGGTCCGCCGAGAATCTCGCGCTCGGAGCCGGGACCGTGGTCCTGATCGTCGCGCTGTACGCGTTCACCAGGGGCGCGTGGCGGAACCTGTCGATCCTGGTCGCCCTCGTCGTCGGTACCGTGATCGCGCTGTCGGCGGGGATGACCGACTTCGGCGACGTCGGGTCCGCGTCCTGGGCCGGCATCTCGAATCCGTTCGAGTTGGGTGCGCCCGCCTTCTCGCCCATCCCGATCCTGGTCATGACCCTGGCGATGTTCGTCATCGTGGCCGAGACGACCGGCAACATGCTGGCGATCGGGCGCATGGCCTCCACCGAGGTGACACCGCAGCGCCTTGCGTCGGCATTCCGTGGCGACGGACTGTCGACGGCGATCGGTGGACTGTTTCACGGTTTCCCCCTGAATGCCTTCAGTCAGAATTCCGGACTGATCGCCATGACCGGGGTACGGAGCCGGTTCGTGGTGGCCACCGGCGGCGTCCTGATGATCCTCATGGGCCTGGTGCCCAAGCTGGGCGCTGTCGTCGCGGCGATTCCGCCGTCGGTGCTGGGCGGCGCGGCCATCGTGATGTTCGGCATGACCACCGCTGCGGGCATCCAGGAACTGGCCCGAGTCCGCTATGAGGGCACCAACAACAGCCTGGTCGTCGCCGTCGCGGTGAGCGTCGGAGTCCTCCCGATGGCCGCGCCGACGCTCTTCGAGAAGTTCGACGGCACGCTCGGCATGGTGCTGTCCAGCGGAATCCTGCTCGGCACGGTGGCCGCGGTGGTCTTGAACCTGGTGTGCAACCTGCGCCGCACCCCCGCCGGGCGAGACGCGGCGTCGACGTCACACTCGGCGACCGAGGATCTCGAGGTCGTCCGATGACGGTTCTGCCCACCGCCCACGCCGATTTCGCCCTGCACCGCTCCCCGACTCCAGGAGAATCCATGACCATGGCCATCGAATCGTCGGACGCCCTCGCGCCGGCCGACGTCGCACATCTCCGTGTCGCGATCGATCTCGCCGCCGAGGCCAGGAACGACGGCCGCCATCCGTTCGCCGCGATCGTCGTGCTGGCCGACGGCACCGTGATCAGCACCGCGATGAACAACTCACGGCCGCCGGAAGGCGATCCCACGCAGCACGCGGAGCTGTCGGCCGCAGCCCACGCCGCGCGACTCGTCGCGCCGGAGGTCCTCGCCGGGGCGACGTTGTACACCAGCGCCGAGCCGTGTGCGATGTGCGCAGGTGCGATCTACTGGACCGGGATCGGCCGAGTCGTCTACGCGCTCAGCGAGGCCCGACTCCTCGACCTCACGGGTGACAACCCGGAGAATCCCACATTCGCGCTACCGTGCCGGGAGGTGTTCGCCCGCGGGCAGCGCGCGATCGAGGTCCACGGACCCCATCTCGAAGACGAGGCGGCGAGCACACACATCGGGTTCTGGAAGTGACCTGGGGAGGACCGATCACCACATGACCACCACCGGCGCCGCATGCGGGTAGCCGACCTGACCGACCTCGGGCTCCGTCCACTCAGCGTGGACGGCCCGGGGTCTGATCGTGTGCTGCGGTGGGTGTACACGACCGACCTGCCCGATCCACGTGCCTTCATCTATGGCGGCGAGCTGGTCCTGACCTCCGAGGGGTGGTACGACGGATCGGTCGAGAGCTGCCGACGCTTCGTCGGCGCGCTGATCGACCGTGCGGCCGCGGCGCTGGTGGTCGGGGACATCCTGCACGGTTCGGTGCCCGAACCGATCCGCGAACTCGCCGAGGCGGGCGGCCTGCCCCTGTTGTTCGCACCCGCCGAGATCTCGTACAACGCACTCTCGCAGGAGGTCACCGAGAGGATCTCGGCGGACCGGCAGGCCGAGGCGACCGCAACCGCGGGCGAGTACCGCCAGCTGATCACCGCGTTGGTGACCGGAGAGGGATCGGCTGAGCTGCTGACCGCGATGACCCGCCAATGCGGGCGCGAGGCAATCGTTCTGAGCGGCGTCGGCCGGGTGGTCGCGCGCTCGTCCGATGAGTACCAGCTCTCGTCCGCGGAACTGGCCGCCGTCATGCGCGGCACCCTCACGGCTGTCCGGCTGCCGGTCGTGATTCACCTCGATCGGCGCACGGTCACCGTCTACCCGATCGGTCGCCGGACCTCGTATGCCGGTCACCTCGTGGTCGACGGCGACATCGCCGGCTTCAAGGCGCGGCAGCGTCGCGTCATCGACGAGACCACGGACCTCCTGACGCTGTCGCTGCTCGCCGACACCGAGCGGTTCTGGCAACGCCACGCGAGCGCGCGCGAGCTGACCCAGATACTTGCTGACACAGATATCACGGAACCAGCTCTGCGAGAACAATTTCGGCAATTCGGATGTGATGCACGCAGGCCGACGGTGGTCGTGTCGCTCACCACCACAGACCCGCCGAGGAGCGGTTCCGGCGCGATCGACCTCGTTCTCACCGTGCCCGACGATCCGCAGGAGTGCGTCGTCCTGACGACTCAGGAACCCGATCAGTCGATGCTGGTGTTCGTGCCCTGGGATCTCGGCGCCGATGCGTTCGCCGAGGCCCTCGCCGGCAAGGCACAGCTGGTGGCGCCGGCCTTGCACGGCGCCACCATCCGCGTCGGTGTCGGCGCAGTCGAGGACTCGATCCGCGGGGCCGTGCGCGCAGCCCAGGAGGCACGTCACCTCGCCGGAGCGCAGGCCACACAGTTCGCGGTGGCCACGGCACGCGACATCGACACCTACGTGGGACTGCTCGCGCAGGTTCCGCCGCGACGCAGAACCGCCTTCCACCGTCGAGTTCTCGGTGACATCCTCGCCCATCCAACCGGTGACGAACAACTGCGAACCCTGGAAGTCTTTCTCCGGCACAATGGTTCGTGGCAGCGCGCGGCCGAGGAGCTGCATGTTCACGTCAGCACGCTGCACTATCGGATCGAACGCATCGAATCGCTTCTCGGCCGCGACCTCGCGACGTTGCCCGACCGAGTCGACTGCCTCCTGGCCCTACACCTGCTGAGGCAGGAAAACGGTGCGTAGCCCCGGCACGTCCGGCTCGCCCCAGGCCCGCTCTACGTCCGCGAGCGCCACCGTGCGGGTGCCGACCTCGATCTGCCCGCGGTCGATCACATCGACCAGCGCCGGGAGCTCGGCCAGGTAGTCGCGGCCCGCGACGGAACCCTGACCGCTGCCCAGCAGGCGCAGGTTGGCCGAACGCAATGCCGCGGAGGGCAATTCGATTGTCGGGCCAGCCATCGACCCGACCTGCACCCAGTCGAGCCCGCGACTCCGGTCGGACCGGGCGGTGAGCATGGGCACCAGGGCCTCCTGCGTCGATGCACCCCAGAGGTAGTCGATGACGATGTCGACGTCGGCAGCCCGGCCCGCCAACGCCCGCGCAGAGTCGACCGGGTCGTCGGTGAGCTGCACGAGATCGTCCGCTCCGAGGTCGACCAATGCGTCGAGTCGTTCTCGATCACGGCCCGCGCCGATGACCGTTCCGGCCCCGAGGAGCTTCGCGATCCGGACCGCCATCGAACCGGCGTTGCCGGTGGCGCCCAGCACCAGAACGCTCTGGCCCGGCCTGATCTCGATGCGTCTGCGCAGGGCCACCCACGAGGACATCGCCGGGTTCATGGCCGCGGCGACCTTGACCACGTCGGCATCCGAGGGCAGCGTCACACTGCGATGCGCGTCGATGACGGTGCGCTCGGCAAGGCTGCCGATGGTGTCGTCATCGACGGCGAAGTAGACAAGCGAGCCGTCGTCGCGACGGGCGACGCCGTCGATCCCGGGAATCATCGGCAGTCGGCCGGTACTCGTGTAGTGCGCACCCGACGCCCCGGACCGGGCCCGGGGATGCAGCCCCACCGCGAGAACCTCGACCTCTTCCTGATCATCTTCTGCTGCCGGCAGTTCGAAGTCCCGGTAGTGCGGCGGTTGGTCGAACGAGGTCACCACCGCGGCGTTGATTATCGTCATCAGGCCTCCTTTAGTACGTGATACCAACCAATATAGTTTGTGGCACGTACTAAGTCCAGTTAGACTTCCGCCATGACGCGACGACACGCTCCCCCATCGGCGGACGACGGGCCACCGCCCCCGGCGCGGCTGACCGACGTCGACGCCCTGGCACAGCTGTCATTCGTCGTGCAACAGCACCTCCAGCGCCGCGCCGCGTCGCATGAGCTGTCCCTCATCCAGACGCGCCTGCTGGGTGTGTTGCGCGACCGCAGACCGACCATGTCAGAGCTCGGCGTACTGCTCGATCTCGACAAGTCCAGCGTCAGTGGGTTGGTGGACCGCGCAGAGGCGCGCGGGCTGGTCATCAGAGCGCCCGACGAGATGGACCGCCGGGCGACCCGCGTGACGCTATCGGATCACGGACGGGAGATTACCGTTGATGTCACCGCCGGATTCACCGAGGACATGTCGACGATGTTGGGGCCGCTGTCGTCGCGCGACCGCACGACTCTCACCTCACTGATCGGCCGAGTGCTGCCGAACCCCTGACCGGCTCCGGCGAACCCGACCGACGACGGCCAATGGATGACATCACAACCGGGACCCGTCCGCCCGCCACTCGTCGTAGAGCCGATCGAGGTAGGGGACGATGGCGTCGAAGGTGCCCCAATCGTCGGGCACCTCATAGGTCGTCGCGTGCTGCGCCACCAGCGGAACCTCCTGCAGCACTTCGAGATAGCGTGCGTACGCGTCGTCGGTGAATCGGTTCCCCGAATCACTGAGCATGAGCGGATCGATCTGCGCGACGAAGTACTGCTCCGCGAACCCGGACGGTGTGGTGGTGCGGTGCTCCAGGGCATGAATCGCCGCCGCACGATTGTCGAGCGTCTCCGACAGGAGCCCGCGCGCCGTCGCCCACGCCAAGAAGACCCCGATGTGGATCACCGCGGCGGACTCGTCGAGATCGAGGTCGAGCACGGTGTCGCAGTGCCACTCGGCATCGTCATAGGTCATGCAGCCGAGGGTATTCGGCGGCGACGACGGCGGACCACAGCCTTCGTTCACGTGGACGACAGGGGGAACCTCAGCGCACCGCAGGCCCGAAGGCGCGCCCTGTCGAGGCCACGCCCACCATCACTCCGTGGCGATATCCGCGTGCCGGACGCGCAGGTCCTTCTTCAGGATCTTGCCGCTGGGATTCTTCGGCAGGGCCTCGGCGAACACGACGTACTTGGGTCGCTTGTAGGCCGCGAGAACTCCGGCGAGATGTTCGTCGACCTGGGCCGCGGTGATCGTCACGCCGTCCTTGGGGATGACCACGGCGGTCACCGCCTCGATCCATTTCGGATGTGGCACACCGAAGACCGCGACCTCGGCCACGCCGTCGAGGAGGTAGATCGCCTCCTCGACCTCACGGGAGGCCACGTTCTCGCCGCCGGTCTTGATCATGTCCTTCTTGCGGTCGACCACGGACAAGTAGCCATCGGCGTCGATGATGCCGAGGTCGCCGGAGTGGAACCACCCGTTGCGGAACGCCGCTGCCGTATTCTCCTCGTCGTTGTAGTAGCCGAGGCAGGCGTGCGGACTACGGTGCACGATCTCGCCGACCGTGCCGGTCGGCACCGGATCGTCCTCGTCGTCGACGACACGCGTCTCGACGTTGAGCGCGGCTCGTCCCGCCGACCCGGCGCGCTCGAGCTGCTCGTGCGGCCGCAGGATGGTCGCGAGGGGCGACATCTCGGTCTGGCCGTAGAAGTTCCACAGCGACACGGCCGGTAGCCGCTCCGACATCTCACGCAACACCTCCACCGGCATGGCGGACGCACCGTAGTAGCCCTTGCGGAGCGACGATAGGTCCCGGCGGTCGAAGTCGGGATGCCGGAGCAGCGAGATCCACACGGTCGGCGGGCAGAACAACTTGGTCACCCGGTGCGACTCGATCGTCTCCAGGATCGCTGCCGGATCGGGGCCGGGCAGGATGATGCTCGTCGCACCCAGGTACACATCCACCGACAGGAAGCAGTCGAGCTGGGCGCAGTGGAACAGCGGCAGCGCGTGGACCTCGACGTCGTCGCCGGTCATGCCACCGTCGATGATGCACGAAACATATTGATTGACAAGGGATTTCGACGAGAGGAGAACGCCCTTGGGGCGCGACTCCGTGCCGCTGGTGTACATGAGACGCAGCGGATCGTCGTCGTCGACCGGCACCTGCGGGACGACCTCGTCACCGGTACGGATCCACTCGTCCACGTCGTCCCAGCCGGCGTCGGGCACCACCTGCCCGCCCATCCCGATGAACCCGCGGGGAACATCGGTGAGGCCCGACAGTTCGATCGCCTTGGCCACCGTCGGCACCAGGGCATCCTCGGCCACCACCACCCCGGCTCCGGAGTGATCGAGGATGAACGCGATCTCCTCCGACCCGAGGCCGAAGTTCACCGGCACCAGGATCGCGCCCAGGCGTGCCGTCGCATAATGCAACACCGCGAACTGCCAGCTGTTGTGGCTCACCAGTGCGAGCCGGTCACCCTTGCGCAGGCCGCGTGCCGTCAACGTGCTGGCGCAGCGGTTCACGGCCGCATCGAACTCACCGAAGGTCAGGGTGGTGGATCCGTTGATGATGGCGACCTTGCCGGGGACCCGCAGCGCGGTACGTCGGAGGAGGTCAGCGAGGGTGTGCTGGCGCGCCGTGTCGATCGCCGCGGTCGTTGCGGGGGTGAAGCGTTGTGTCATGACCTGCCCTTCGGAGTGCCGACCTCTCCGGGCGATGTTATCCGGGTCACACCGACCTGTGGCTCCGCCCCCGTCAGCGCGGCAGGATGCCGTCGAGCACGATGGCCAGGTACTGACCGGCGATGTCGTCGGCGGAGAGTTCCCCACCGGGTCGATACCAGCGGACGGCCACCCAGACCGTGTCCCGCAGAAACCGGTATGCCAGCTCGACGTCGAGGTCGGCACGGAACTCGCCGTCGTCGACGCCACGCCGCAACACCGCATGCCAGAGCTCACGGAACTCGGTGTTGCGCTCCCCGATGTAGCCGAATCTGTCTTGTCCCGCAAGACGTTTGGCCTCGTCCTGATAGATCGCGACGGCGTTGCGCTGCGCATCGATCGCCTCGAAGGAGGCGACCACCAACCGGCGCAGGGTGTCCGCCGCGGTCAGGCTGGAGTCGGCGATCTCGCGGTATCTCGCGAACAGATCGTCGAGGAAGCCACGTAGGATCTCGTCGACCATCGACTCCTTGGAATCGAAATGGTGATAGAGACTGCCCGACAGGATGCCGGCGGCGTCGGCGATGTCCCGCACGGTGGTCGACCGCAGGCCCTGTTCGGCGAACATCCTGCCCGCGGTGGTCAGGAGTTCGTCGCGTCGGGTCGAGCCGGAGACGGTGCCGCGGGGAGCCATCCTGCCACCCTAGCAAGCGCTTGGCCGGGTCCGCGGTGTGCGAACCCGGCCAAGCGGGAGAGTCAGAGCGATCGTGACGTCGCGTCAGCGGCGCTTGAGCTTCTTGATCGCGCGCTTGTTCAACCGGGTCCAGAGTTTCATCTGGCCGTTGGTCATCTTCGCGTCGCGCGCGGTGAACGGCGGCGACATCATCTCGGAGACCTTGAACGGCATCGTCGATATCGCGATCGCACGCGCGTGGCTGAAGGTGTCGAAGCCGGTCTTGCCGTGGTAGCCGCCCATGCCGCTGCGGCCGATGCCGCCGAACGGGAGCTCGGCACCGAACATGTGCAGGGCGAAGTCGTTGGCATTGATCGACCCGCTCCGCGTGCCGTCGGCGAGACGAGCCAGGTTCTCGTTGTCGTCGCCGCACCAGTACATGGTCAGCGGATGCGGATGTGCGGCGATGTAGCGGATGGCCTCGGACAGATCCCGGTACGGATAGACCGTGAGTACCGGCCCGAACACCTCGTCCTCCTCGATCTTCATGCCTGCCTTGACGCCGGTCAGCAGGGTCGGCGCGATCTTGCGCTTCTCGGCATCCGGAAGCGGCTCTCCTGCGGGGACCACCTGCCGGACGTCGGCGCCGAGTTCCTGCGCATCGGCGATCAGACCGAGGATCCGGTCGTAGTTCTTCTGGTTGATGGTCGCGGTGTACTCGGGGTTGTTGCGGATCGTCGCGAAGTTGGTCGTCCACCGGGCGATGACCTTGTCGGTGAACTCACCGACCTTGGCCTCCGGCACAAACACGTAGTCGGGGCATAGGCAGACCTGGCCGCCGTTGACCATCCGCGCGTCGGCGAGCATCGTCGCCGCCTTGTCGATGTCGGCATCCGGGTCGAGGACGGCCGGATTCTTGCCACCCAGCTCGAGGGTGACCGGCACCAGGTTCTTCGCGGCCTCCTGTGCGACGGACGCACCGACATCGGGCGATCCGGTGAAGAACATGTGGTCGACCTTGAGCTTGGCGAAATCGGCGCCGCCACCGTGCTTGCTGGTGATCACCGCGAGCTCTTCGATGGAGAAGTAGTCGGGGGCGTGCTTGGCGATCACGTCGGTGGTCCGCGAGGTGATCGACGACGGCCGCATCAGGACACGGTTGCCGGCTGCGAAGGCCGCACCCGCGGGCACGAAGGTCAGCTGCAGCGGGAAATTCCAGGGCCCCATGATGCCGACGACACCCAGCGGGTCGTGGCGGACTCGCTGTTTGAACCCCAACGCTCCCTGCACCTTTGCGGTGTTGCTCTCCTTCATCCACTTCTCGACCCCGCGGCGCTGATGAGTGAGGTCCACCATGCAGCCGGCCACGTCGGCCGCCAGGGACAGCTCACGCGGGCGGGTGCCGAAGTCCTCGGTCAGCGCCTCTGCGATCTCGTCGGCGTTGTCGAGGAGCAGCGACGACAGCCGGGTGATGCGATCGATCCGGGTCTTCGCGTCCGGGATGCCGTCGCGCAGGAACGCCGCGCGCTGGATCTCCAGCAGCTCGGTCATCGTGTGGGCCTCCGACGACACGCGGCCCGACACCGCGCTGGTCACCTCTGCTGGTTTGGTCATCTGATCCTCCGAATAGTGCTGGTCGCGGGCTACGTCAAGAAACGAACTCGCGTGTTTGTTCCAGCATAGTATGCGGCAGATCACAGCGTTCTGGCCACACCCGTTTTCAGATCGGGTGGCGTGTGGCCGGCGGTCGGTGTTCGGCGGGGTCAGGAGAGCCGTTCGATGATCGTGACGTTTGCGGTGCCGCCGCCCTCACACATCGTCTGCAGCCCGTACCGGCCGCCGGTGCGCTCGAGTTCGTTGAGCAGGGTCGCGAACAGCTTCGCCCCGGTCGCGCCCAGCGGGTGACCCAGTGCGATGCCGCCACCGTTGGGGTTGACCTTGGCCGGGTCGGCCCCGGTCTCCTTCAGCCATGCCAGCACCACCGACGCGAACGCCTCGTTGATCTCGATGACGTCGATGTCGTCGATGGTCAGTCCGGTCTTCTGCAACGCGTACGCGGTCGCCGGGATCGGCGCCGACAGCATCATCACCGGATCGTCGCCGCGCACCGACAGGTGATGGATGCGCGCCCGCGGGGTGAGCCCGTACTCCTTCAGCGCCTTCTCGGAGACCACCAGGGTGGCCGACGCCCCGTCACAGATCTGCGAGGCGACCGCCGCGGTCAGGCGGGAGCCCTCGGCGAGCGGCTGCAATCCGGCCATCTTCTCCAGCGAGGTCTCCCGCGGGCATTCGTCGACGACACAGTCGCCGAGTGCGACGATCTCGTTGTCGAAGCGGCCGCCCGCGATGGCCGCACGGGCACGCTCATGGGACTGCAGCGACCACCGCTCCATGTCCTCGCGGCTGATGTCCCACTTGTTCGCCATCATGTCGGCGCCGTTGAACTGGGAGATCGCCTGTCCGCCGAATCGCTCTCGCCAGCCCACGGATTCGGCTGTCGGCGTGGTGAACCCGAACTCCTGGCCGGCGATCATGGCCTGCGAGATCGGAATCGCGCTCATGTTCTGGACGCCGCCGGCGACGACGACGTCCTGGGTACCGCTCATCACGCCCTGGGCGGCGAAATGGATGGCCTGTTGCGACGATCCGCACTGCCGGTCGACGGTGGTGCCGGGGATGTCGAGCGGCAGACCCGCGGTGAGCCACGCGGTCCGCGCGATGTTGCCCGCCTGCGGGCCGATGGCGTCGACGCAGCCGAACACCACATCGTCGACGACATTCGGGTCGAGTCCGGTGCGGTCGAGCACGGACGAGATCACGTGGGCACCCATGTCGGCGGGGTGGGTCTTGGCGAGCGATCCGTTGCGCTTGCCGACCGGTGTGCGGACCGCGTCGACGATGTAGGCCTGTGGTGTGGACATTGCTTCTCCTGGTGACGGTTTCGGAGGTTGTGGTGCCGGAGTCGTTATTGGGCGGCCGTGGTGGTGGTCGGCTACGCGCGCTGGCTGGAGATCGAGACGACCTCGCCGGTGAGGTAGGTGGTGTAGTCGCTGGCCAGCATCGCGATGGTCGCGGCGACCTCCCAGACCTCGGCGGCCCGGCCATAGGCTTCGCGGGACGCCAGCTCGTCGAGGAGTTCGTCGCTGGTCACCTTCGCGAGGAACGGGTGCTTGGCGATCGACGGTGCGATCGCGTTGATGCGCACCCCGAAGTCCGCGGCCTCGACGGCCGAACAGCGGGTCAACGCCATCACACCCGCCTTGGCCGCGGCGTAATGCGCCTGCCCGCGCTGTGCGCGCCAGCCCAGCACCGAGGCGTTGTTCACGATCACACCCCCGTGCTCGACCGCGCGGAAGTACCGCAGTGCCGCGCGGGTGGCGCGGAAGGTGCCGTTGAGGGTGATGTCGAGGACCCGGTCCCACTCCTCGTCGGTCATGTCCGCGACCGGGGTCTCCCCGCCCAGGCCGGCATTGTTGACCAGGACGTCGATACGCCCGAGTTCGCCTGCGGCAGCGGTGATCAGGGCGTCCACCTCGGCGGACTCCTGAACGTTGCAGACCACCTGCCCGACGGTCTGATCGGCGAACTCCGCGGCCAGTTTCTCCTGCGCCTCGCCCAGACGTCGTTCGTGCCAGTCGCTGATCACCACGTCCGCGCCCTCGAGCAGCGCGCGGCGCGCGGTGGCGAAACCGATCCCGGTGCCCGCGGCGGCGGTCACCACGACCTTGCGACCGAGCAGCAGCCCGTGGCCGGGCGTCTCCTCCGGAGGCGTCGCGAGCGGTGAACGAACGTGTTCGACGGTTGTCTCGGTCACTGGCGGGCCTCTCGCGGTAGGCCGAGCACGCGCTCGGCGATGATGTTGCGTTGCACCTCGTTCGACCCGCCGTAGATGGTGTCGGCGCGGGTGAAAAGGAAGAGTCGTTGCCATTCGTCGAGCTCGACGTGGTCGGGATCGGTGATGTCGTTGGCATCGCCCTCGACGGTGTGGGTGGGTCCGATCAGCGACGGAGCACCGATGACGGCCATCGCCAGCTCCCCCAGGTCACGATGCCAGTTGGCCCACAAGAGCTTTGCGACCGATGCCGCACCCTCCTGCGACACGACGTCGCCGTCGAGGGTGCGCTCGGCATGCGCCCGCATCACCTTCAGTCCGATCCACGCGCGGGTCAATCGCGAACCGATCTCCGGGTTCGCCGCGGCGCCGGTGGATTCCGCGATCCGGGTGAGATCGCGTAGCTCACGGTCGAAGCCCACCTGCTGACCGAGCGTGGAGACGCCACGCTCGAACTGCAGCAGCCCCATGGCGACCTTCCAGCCGTCACCGGGCTCCCCGACGATGAGGTCGGCGTCGGTGACCGCGTCGTCGAAGAAGACCTCATTGAATTCGGATGTGCCGGTGAGTTGTTGGATGGGCCGAACGGTGACGCCCGGCTGCTCGATCGGGACCAGCAGGAAGCTGAGTCCCTTGTGCCGGCTCGACCCCTTCTCGGTGCGGCAGATCACGAAACACCATTGGGCGACGTGGGCCAGCGACGTCCAGACCTTCTGTCCGTTGACGACCCAGGTGCCGGACTCGTCGTCGAGGCGCGCGGTGGTCGACACCCCGGCGAGGTCCGAGCCTGCACCCGGCTCGGAGTAGCCCTGCGCCCACAGCTCGGTGACGTCGACGATGCCGGGCAGGAACCGCGCCTTCTGCTCCTCGGTGCCGTACTCGATGAGCGTCGGCCCGAGGAGTTCCTCGCCGAGATGATTGACCCGCGCGGGCGCATTTGCCCGCGCGTACTCCTGGTGGAAGATGATGCGCTGCTCGAGCGTCGCGCCCCGGCCGCCGTAGCGGGTCGGCCACCCGAGGCAGGTCCAGCCCGCGCGGGCGAGATGACGATCCCACGCCAGCCGCCCCTCGAAGAACTCGTGCTCGCTACCGGGGCCGCCGCGCCCTTTCAGGTGGGCGAATTCGCCGGCGAGGTGCTCGTCGAGCCAGGCACGCACCGCGGTCGCGAAGACATCTGCGGCGTTCGGCGTCGTCCGCGCCCATTCACCGAGGTCGACCGCCCGATCGGCAAGGTTGATCGAGGTCATGGTCGCTAGCATAACGTACCAAGCAAGTGCTAGGTTGGCCGCATGGAGCCGATCCTGACGTCCCCTGCTGCCCTGCGCCGGGCAGCGCAGACCTGGCCCGACAACACCGCCATCGTCGACGCACAGTGGTCGGCCGCCGGACCCGCCGTCGAACTGAGCTGGTCGGACTTCGCCGACCGCGTCCGTACCTTTGCCGCCGCACTGGTCGCGTCGGGTATCGCGGCCGGCGATCGGGTCGCCATCTGGTCACCGAACAGCCACCACTGGCCGATCGCAGCGCTGGGCGTCCACTATGCGGGTGCCACGCTCGTACCGCTGAACACCCGCTACACCGGCGGTGAGGCCGTCGAGATCATCGAGCGCTCGGACGCCCGCGCCGTCGTCGTGTCCGGCGCGTTCCTCGGTGCCGACCATCTGGCCGAACTGATGACCGAGCACGCCGACGCGATGCCCGCCGTGGTGGTCGGCGTGACGCTGGACGGGTCGACGGCCGTACCCGACGGCGCGGTCGAATGGTCCGAGTTCGTCGCCCGGGCCACGGACGACACCCGGGCCGAGGCCGAGCGGCGCGCGGATGCGGTCGCCCCCGACGACATCTCCGACATCCTGTTCACGTCGGGCACCACCGGGAAGTCGAAAGGCGTTCTCGCCGAGCATCAGCAGACGATGGCCGGGTCGCATGCGTGGGGTGCCAACGGCCGGTTGTCCTCAGACGACCGCTATCTCATGGTCAATCCGTATTTCCACACCTTCGGGTACAAGGCGGGCATCCTGCCCTGCACCCTGTTCGGCGCCACGATGCTGCCGTTGGCGGTGTACTCACCGACCGAGGCGATGACATTGGCCGAAGCACAACGGGTCACCGTGTTCCCGGGGGCACCGACCATCTTCCAGACCATCCTCGACGATCCGGACCGCGCGGAGCGCGACCTGTCGTCGTTGCGGTTGGTGGTCACCGGCGCCGCGATCGTCCCGGTGGTCCTGATCGAACGACTGCAGAGCGATCTTGGCGTCGACACCGTCGTCACGGCCTACGGATTGACCGAGGCCAGCGGTTTCGTCTCGACCTGCACCCCCGACGACGATGACGAGACCGTCGCGAACACCTGTGGTCGGGCCTTCGCCGGAATGGAGATCAAGCTCTCCGACGAGGGCGAGGTCCTCGCGCGCGGCGCGATGGTGATGCGTGGCTACCTCGACGACGACGCGGCGACCAAGGAGACCATCGACCCCGACGGCTGGCTGCACACCGGCGACATCGGCACCATCGACGAGCGCGGCAACCTGAAGATCACCGACCGCCTCAAGGACATGTACATCTGCGGCGGCTTCAACGTCTATCCCGCAGAGATCGAGCAGACCCTCGCGCGCCTGGACGGCGTCACCGAGTCCGCCGTCGTCGGGGTGGCCGACGAGCGCCTCGGTGAGGTCGGCCGCGCCTATCTCACCGTCCGCGCCGACGCCGCGCTCGACGAGGCGTCGGTGATCGCCTACGCCAGGGAACATCTCGCGAACTTCAAGGTCCCGCGATCGGTCGTGTTCGTCGACGCCTTCCCCCGCAACGCCGCCGGGAAGATCCTCAAGCGCGAACTCGCCTGACGCGATTCGTCGATTTTCGCAATCCAGGGCAATAGTCCGCGCTGACCGCGGACTATCGCCCTGAAGCGTGATTCACGCCGCTGTTGCTTGACGGATGGCCGCCCGAATCTGCCCAAGCACCCAGTCCGGCCGGTCGGTCAGGTCGTGCCACGTGAAGCGCAGGACGGTCCATCCGAGTGCGATGAGGTCATTCTGACGCTCGCGATCATGCTGAAACGCGTCCGCATCGCTGTGGTGAGCGAAGCCGTCGATCTCGATGTCGATCATGTGCTCGGGGAGCGCCAGGTCGAGCACGTACTTACCGACAGGATGATTCGCGATCCATCCGCCGATCTCGGACGTCTGCAGCAGCGCGACAGCTTTTCGTTCCGCCTCGGAGCGCGCTCCGTGTTCCATCGCGGCGAGCATGGCTCGGGCACGCTTCGAACCACGACGTCCCGCGTTCCTCCGCTGCGCAGCGATCAGTTCAGCCAGCGTCACCTGCTTACGGAGCAGCGCGGAATCCATCACCCGCACACCAACGTCGACCGCACCATCGAGAACGGTCAGCGCTATCGTCGTCACCGCCAGACCGTCCTTCGACGTCACGTCCGCCGGGTCCACCTTTCGGTGCCATACCCTGCAACCCGGGATTCGGCTGCCGTGCCGGGTCGGCGGAGCGATGACCACGATCACCGACGGAGCGGTGGTGGTCAAGCCGTGCCACCACGCGGCCGCCATTCCGGCAAGCACCGCTCCGGGCCCGACGCGCAATACGGCTATACGCATCCGCATCCGGAGGTCGACTTTTCGGTTCGCCACGCGGAAGACGCCGCGGGCCACACGGACCCACTCGCCCGAGGTGACCCGGCGCTGGATCTGGTCGTCGCTGACCCCACTACCGCGTGCCTGAGCCGAGGTGAATACGCCGTCGTGGTCGGCGATCATCCGCCTCAAGGCGGTTTCGTCTCTCATGCAGAATCTGACGCACGAGGCCACACATCGGTTCCATCGACAATCGCCTGCAATAGTTCGCGGTGAGCGCGGACTATTGCCCTGAATCGCAGATCAGGCGCGCGGCTTGACCAGCGGGAAGAGGATGGTCTCGCGGATGCCGAGACCGGTGAGTGCCATCAGGAGTCGGTCGATGCCCATCCCGGTGCCCGCCGTCGGGGGCATGCCGTATTCGATCGCGGCGAGGAACTCCTCGTCGAGGACCATGGCCTCGTCGTCGCCGGCGGCGGCCAGCCGGGCCTGGTCGACGAAGCGCTCGCGCTGGATCACCGGATCGACCAGCTCGGAATAGCCGGTGGCCAACTCGAATCCACGAAGGTAGAGGTCCCACTTCTCGACGACCCCGGGCACCGAGCGGTGCGCGCGCACCAACGGTGAGGTCTCGACCGGGAAGTCGCGCACGAACACCGGCTGCGCCAGATGCCGCCCGACCATGTGCTCCCACAACTCCTCGACCAGCTTGCCGTGCCCGTACCCCTTGTCCTTCGGGATCTCCAGACCGACCCGGTCCGCGATGGCGAGCAGCTCGTCCACCGTTGTCCCGGAATCCCCGGCGGCGGGCACGATCTCCTCGCCCAATGCCTCCGACAGCGACGGATACATCTCCAGGGAGGTCCACTCGCCGGACAGGTCGTAGACCGAACCGTCCGGCATCGTCGGGGTCAGGGTGCCCAGCGCCCCTTGCGAAACCTCTTGCACCAGTTCACGGGTCATCACCGCGGCATCGTCGTAGGTGCCGTAGGCCTGATAGGTCTCGAGCATCGCGAATTCGGGTGAGTGCGTCGAGTCGGCGCCCTCGTTGCGGAAGTTGCGGTTGATCTCGTAGACCCGCTCGATACCACCGACGATGCAGCGCTTCAGGAACAACTCGGGGGCGATCCGCAGGTACAGGTCGATGTCGAAGGCGTTGGAGTGGGTGACGAACGGGCGTGCCGCCGCACCGCCGTGCAGCGTCTGCAGCATCGGCGTCTCGACCTCGAGGAAGGACCGCTTACCCAGCGCTGCACGGAGTTCCGCCATCACCGCGATGCGGGTGCGCGCGATGTCGCGGGCCTCGGGGCGCATGATGAGGTCGACGTAGCGCTGCCGCACCCGCGTCTCCTCGTTCATCTCCTTGTGCGCCACGGGCAACGGACGCAACGCCTTCGACGCCATCGCCCAGTCGTCGGCCATCACGGACAGTTCGCCCGTGCGGGAGCTGATGACCTGGCCGTGCACGAACACGATGTCGCCCAGATCCACCTCGGCCTTCCACCGCGCCAACGCGTTCTCGCCGACGCCGTTGAAGCTCACCATGGCCTGCAGCTGGGTGCCGTCCCCCTCTTGCAGCGTGGCGAAGCACAGCTTGCCCTTGTTGCGGAGGAAGATGATCCGGCCGGCGACCCCGACGATCTCGCCGGTCTCGGTGCCCGCCTCGAGGTCACCGAACGTGGCGCGGATCTCCGACAGCGCGTGCGTCCGCGGGATGGAGACCGGGTATGCCTCGCGGCCCTCGCCGAGGATGCGATCACGCTTCTCCCGACGAATCCGGAGCTGCTCCGGAGCGTTGTCGTCGTCGGGCGTGGACGTGGTCGGCCCGCTCGCTGCGCCGGTATCGGGGGTGGTCGGGGTGTTGCTCACCCCCGAGACCCTATCGGATCGGGGCGGCCTGCCGACTCGAGGCCGCGGCCGCCAATTCGACACGTGTACGCAGGCCGAGCTTGCCGAGCACGTGCGAGACGTGGGTCTGCACGGTCCGCGGCGACATGAACAGCCGGGCGGCGATGTCCGGGCCGCTGAACCCCATCGCGATCAGTTCGGTGACCTGCGCCTCGGTGGGCGTCAGACTGTCCCAGCCACTCGTCGGGCGACGCTTGCCCGCGGTGGTGACGCGCACGCCCGCCGACCGCATGCGGGACAGGATCCGGGTCGTGACGCCGTCGGCACCGACATCCTCGGCCCGTTGCAGCGCGCGACGCGCATGGTCGATGGCACCCGTGCGATCACCCGCGATGGCCGCGGACACCGCGGACTCCTCCCAGCCGGCGATCTCGAGGAAAACGTCGTCGAGGTCGCGGGCCGCCTCGGCCACCTCGACCCCGATCCGCACCATCTCGGCGGGTTCGGCGGTGACCATGCCGCGTGCGAGTCGAATGGTCGGCGCCAGCGCGGGGCTCAACGGTTGGGTCAGCGCGGCGAGATCGTCGCCGATCCGGGCGACCAGTGCCGGTTCGACGGCGCGGATGGCGACCCGCGCGCAGGCGGGCGCGATGGTCGCCGCCCACCCGTAGGCCTGCTGTGCGATGGTCCGATCCCAGACCTCGGCGGCCATCTCCGCGGCCGCCCGGTGGCGCCGGCGCGCCTCGAGTACCAGCATCTGCATCCGCTGGATCTGCGGGAGACCGAACTGCTCGACCAGGACTCCGTGCCCGACGCGGCCGTCATACCAGTCCTGCACGCGCCGCTCGGCGGCCGCGAGATCGCCGCGCACCAGATCGACGAACACCCGCGCCCCGTAGGCGAGCGACGGCACCGCCTCGTCGCCGACGGATACCTTCTCCATGGCGGTGTCGAAGGTCACCGCGGCGTCGGAGAGCTGCCCCCGCATCGTCAGGATCGACGCATGGATCAACTGCCGATACGTCGACTGCCAGGTGGTGCCACGCTCGGCCTGCCTGGCCGACGTGTCGGCCATGACGTCGGCGGCCGCGCGCGGTCCGCCGTGGAACATCTCGATGAACGGCGGCCACAGGTCGGCGGACGCACCCTCACTGGAGTCGGCGCCCGCCGAATCGTCGGACATGAACCGGCGCGACGCCTCGGCGGCGAACTCGACCGCGGTGAACGACGACCCCACCAGGCAACTCCGCAGGGCCTCCGCGACGAGACCGGTGAGGGTCAGGTCGGTGCTGGCGTGCGCGAACGGTTCCACCGGAATGGGGGCCGCCCCACTGAGCAGGGTCAGATAGGCGTGCAGATCGGTGAGCACCCGCCGGCTGCGCTCGGGCAGGTCCACACCCGTCAGTGACTCGATGGTCGCGATCGCCTCGGCGTTCTCGCCGCGCGCGGTGAGCACGAACAGTCGCGTGCGGTAGAGCCGCGCGATGACGTCGAGGTCGTCGGCGACGGCAAGGGTGGCACGCGCCGACTCGTCGGCCCGCTCGAGTTGCCCGGACCGCGCGAGAGCCAGCACCCGCTCGAGCGCGAGTACCTGCGTCTCGAGTCCGGGCGCACCGGCGCCCACACCCGTCTCGGACAACAGATCCGCGTGCACCGCGGGAGCGTTCGTCAGCGCCTGCGCGGCAGCGTGATCGGCCGCAACCGTCTCGCTCGGCGCCGCACCGGCGGCGCGGAGATGGAAGGCGCGGGACACCGGGTCGGTGTCGGGTTGCTCGGCGATGGCCCGATGGACGATGGCGCGCAACGGTTGTGGTGTCCGCTCGACGACGACGTCCGCGATCGAGTCGTGCACCACCCGCAACCGGCCCTCGGCGTCGAACTCCGCGACACCCGCATCGAGGAGACGTTGCGCGGGACCGAGCAGCGCGGTGGCCGGAACCGCGGACAGCGCGGCGATGTGGCCGAGATCGACGGGACCGCCCCAGATCCCGAGTGTGACCAGGACGTCGTGCGACGACGGGTCGAGCGCGTCGAGGCGCGCCGCGATGGAATCGGCGAGGCCGGCCGCCGGCGGCGACTGCGCCTCGGCGGCGAGATCGACGCGGTCGCCGTCGCGGATCAACTGTCCGGTGCGGTCGAGTTCGTCGAGGATCGCGCCGGCGTGCAGCGGATTCCCGTGTGCCACAACCAGCGCGTCGCGCAACCGCGTGGTCGGCCAGGCGTCGTGTCGTTCCCGCACCAGGACGTCGAGGTCCATGGCATCCATCGGCGGCACCGCAACGACGTCGACGTCGGGTCGACGTGTCAGCCGCGTCAGGTACTCGCGTTGCGGGAGTGGCCTGGCGGCCACGAGCAGGGTCAGGGGCAGATCGCGCGCGGCGTCGGTGATCGCCTGCAGAAGGTTCAGGCTGGCGGCGTCGGCGTTGTGCGCATCGTCGACGACGATCAGGTATCGGCCCGATGCGGCGAGGTCATCGAGGCGGTTCAGGAAGAACTGGTCCGCATCCTCGTCGAGGGGCTCCGGCACGGCACACCCGAGCGCGTCGGCGATGACCGAATAGGGCTGCCGCCAAGACAACTCGGATGCCGTCGCCCATCCGATCGGGACCGACGACCCGGACGTCACCTCATGCAGGAGACGGGACTTGCCGGCGCCGGTGTCCGCGACCAGCATGAGGCAGCGCACCCCCGACGGATCGTCGACTCCGGCGAGCAGCTCGTCGAGGCGGGAACGGAACTCGGCGACGACGTCCCGACGCTGGGCTGCGCGCGCCGGCCGGGTCATGGCTCGATCCTAGTGTGCGCAGCCCGATCGTGACCGTCGGTGACTCAGAACGGGTACCGCTCGATGTCGGCCTGCATCGTGACCCATTGCAGGTCACAGAAGGTGTCCAGATTGACCGACGACCCGAAATGCCCGCCGGTGCCCGACGCCTTGGTACCGCCGAACGGTGCCACCGCCTCGTCGTCGACCGTCTGGTCGTTGATGTGGACGGCACCCGATCGGATGCGATCGGCGAGTGCGAAAGCCTTGAACGCGTTGCCGGTCAGGATGCCGACCGACAGTCCGTATTCCGACGAGTTGATGATGTCGATGGCCTCGTCGACGGTCTCGTAGGCGGTGACGGGGGCGACCGGCCCGAAGATCTCCTGGGTGAAGGCCGGTGAATCCGTGGGCACGTCGCCGAGCACCGTCGGGCGGTAGAAGAGATCTTCGTGGGTGCCGCCCGCGGCCAGCGTGGCGCCGGCCCGCACCGACGACTGCACGATCTCATCGATCTTCTCGAGTTGCCGGCTGTCGATGATCGGCCCGAGCGCGACGTCGGGATCGGTCGGGTCACCGACCGGGAGGTGACGCGCCTTCTCGGCCAGTTTCGCGGTGTACTCCTCGGCCAGGTGCGCAGGCACCAGGTGCCGGCCCGCGGTCATGCAGATCTGCCCCTGGTGCAGGAACGAGCCCCACGCGCCCGCCGACGCCGCGGCGTCGATGTCCGCGTCCGGCAGGATCAGCAGGGCGTTGTTGCCACCCAGCTCGAGATGGACCTTCTTGAGCAGAGGCGCCGCCGCCTCGCCGATCCTGCGGCCCGCCGCCGTCGAGCCGGTGAACGAGATACACGGGACACCGGGATGCGCGACGAGCGCGGCGCCCACCTCCGCCCCCGACGGCAACACGTGCAGCAGACCTTCCGGGAGGCCGGCTTCGGCCAGCAGGTCGGCCAGGGCGAGTCCGCCGGCGATCGGGGTGCGCGGATCGGGTTTCAGGATGACCGCGTTGCCGAGCGCGAGGGCGGGTGCGACCGACCGCATCGACAGGATGGCGGGGAAGTTGAACGGGCTGATCACCCCGACGACGCCGACCGGGACGTGACGCCCGATCGACATGCGCGGCTTCTGACTTCGCAACACCTGGCCGTACGGCTGCGACGCCAGGCCCGCGGCCTCGTCGAGCTCGGAGATGACCAGCCCGGTCTCGAATGCGGCCTTGCCCTGCCCGGAGCCGGATTCCGGCACCAACCAGCGGGTCAGTCGTCCCGGGTCATCGGCGAGCAGCGCTGCGGCGGTTCGCATCACCGCCGCACGGTCGGTGTAGGGCCGCGCCGCCCAGGCCGTCTGCGCCGACGTCGCGGCGGACACCGCCGCGTTCAGGTCGTCGGTGTTCGCCTCGCCGACGGTATCGATGACCTCGCCTGTGGCAGGTGCGGTGACGTCGAGGGTCCCGGCGCCGCCGGCGATCCAACCGCCGTCGAAGATCTTGCTGGTCCAGGGTGCTGCAGGTGACGTGGTCATGTCTTCGACAATAGAGACGCGACCGTTGCCCGCGGTTCCGGGAACGCCGGTCGCCGGTGCGGTCAGTGCGCCGAGATGGCCGCTAGCTCCTGGTCGCTGATCCGACCGGTGACACCCGATCGCCGCAGCGCACGGTGGCCGCCGACCACGAACACCGCGCCGGTGACACCGCGCGCCTGCAGGTGCCAGGCCAGCCATTCGGCCTCATGCCCGTCGTCGCTGACCAGCAGCCAGCGCGAATCCACGGAGGCGGACCGCAGCGAGTCGGTGGTGCCCGGGGTCAGCCGGGGCAGGATGTCGGTCGGGTCGATCGCGAGGGCGCCGGACAGCACTCCGTCGAGCTGACGTTTGCGCTGGCTGCGGACGTCGACGGGGGTCACGCCGCCGGCGACGAGCGCGGCATAGTCGGTGGCCTGAACCGAGAGCGGGACGTCGGGGGACGGCGCGACGATCGGATCGGCGGAAAGTGCGACAGCATCATGGGATGCGAGGACGGCAGTCATGAGAGGTCCTGGAGGTGATCGAGATGAGCGGGGGGCGTCGAAGAAGGGCGGCCGCAGATGCGGAACTCAGCCCTGACAACACTCCAGACAGCTCTTGATCACGGCGCATAGTGTGCCACACATCGCGGCGGGGCGCCAGACCTGCGACGATTCCGCTCACCGAGCCCGCGCCCCCGGCCGCCGGCGGTCAGCGGTTGCGGCCGCGCTGCTGTTTGGACCGCTCGTGGACGAGCCGCAGACCGTCGAGCGTGAGGTACGGGTGATGGACGGTCAGCGTCTCGCACTCGTCGAACATCAGCGGCGCCAGGTAGCCGGTGGCGACCACCGTCACATCGTCGGAGTCGAAGCCCTCGACGGTGTCGCGGACCCGGTCCACGAGTCCGTCGACCTGCCCGGCGAAGCCGTACAGGATGCCCGACTGCAGCGCCTCGACGGTGTTCTTGCCGAGCACGCTGCGCGGTGGCATGAGCTCGACCTTCCGGACCGTCACCGTGTGTTCGGACAGCGCCTCCACGGCCAGGTTGACCCCGGGAGCGATCGCCCCGCCGAGGAACTCACCTTTCGCGGACACCGCATCCACCACCGTCGCCGTGCCGAAGGCGACCACCACGACCGGCCCTTTGGGATAGTTGTGATGTGCCGCAACGCAGTTCGCGACCCGGTCGGTGCCGACCTCCTTCGGGTTGTCGACGAGCAGCGGAACGCCGGTCCGCACACCGGGTTCCAACAGCAGGTGGTGTCCGCTGCCGTAATAGCGGGGCACCATCACCCGGAGTTCACGGAGCAGCGACGGCACGGTCGACAACGCGGCCACGCCGGTCACCTGCTCGACGTCGGAGCCGAGGAGCCCGCGGATCAGCAGCGCCAACTCGTCCGACGTCAGGTTGGGATCGGTGTGGATCCGCCAGTCCTGCACCATCGTCGCGTGGTCACCCGACCCCGCGAAGACGCCGAGATGGATGTTGGTGTTACCGACATCGACGGTCAGGAGCATGTCAGGCCTGGACGAGTTCCCGCGGATCCCGCAGCCCGGAACCCTCCGGAGCATGCGCCGGGTCGATTCCGGCCTCGAGCACGCGGTTGGCGTCGTCCACGAAGACCACCGACGGTGCGTACTCCGTCAACTCGGCCTCGCTGAGGATGCCGTAGGCGATGATGATCACGAGATCGCCGGGGTGAACGAGATGCGCTGCGGCGCCGTTGATACCGATGACCCCCGACCCCCGCTCGCCGGCGATGACGTAGGTCTCCAGACGTGCCCCGTTGTCGATGTCGACGATGGTGACCTGTTCACCCTCCAGCAGGTCGGCGGCGTCGAGCAGATCCTGGTCGATGGTCACCGAACCGACGTAGTGCAGATCGGCCTGGGTGACCTTGGCGCGGTGGATCTTCGACTTCATCATGGTGCGGAACATGTGGGTTCCCCTCTCGTCAGGTGGGATTGGGTCACTGGGTGGTCTGTTGGGGATCGCGATCGGCGAAGCCCGTGCCGATCGCGACACCGACGTTGTCGATCAGGCGCGCGGCGCCGACCCGGGCCGCCACCAGCAGGCGCCCGTCGCCGCGCTCGGGAGGCTCGCCGAGTTGGCGGTCGGTGAGCGCGAGATAGTCCACCTCGATCTCGGGGCGGCTGTCCAGGACTGCTTGTGCCGCAGCGAGTATTGCCTCGCGGCCACCCGCGGCCGCGTGGGTGCCGGCAACCAGGGCCGCTGACAGCGTGGTGGCGAGATCGCGTTGGGCGTCGTCGAGGTATCGGTTGCGCGACGACATCGCCAGGCCATCGGGTTCACGTACCGTCGGCACTCCGACGATCTCCACGTCCACGTCGAGGTCGTCGACCATCTGCTTGATCAGCACCAGCTGCTGATAGTCCTTCTCGCCGAAGTACGCCGCATGCGGCGCAGCGATGTTCAGCAGTTTGAGGACAACGGTCAGCATGCCGGCGAAATGGGTCGGCCGTGCGATCCCGTCGAGGACGGCGCCGGCCGGACCGGGATGCACCATCGTACGACGACCGTCCGGATACATGCCGGCCACGGTCGGTGCGAACACCAGTTCCACGCCGAGAGGCCGCAACAGTGCGCAGTCGTCGGAGAAGGTGCGCGGGTAGGCGTCGAGGTCCTCCCCCGCGCCGAACTGCAGCGGGTTCACGAAGATCGACACGATGACGACCGCGTCACCCTTGCCCTTCGCTGCACGGACGAGTTCGAGGTGACCTGCGTGCAATGCGCCCATCGTCGGCACCAGCACCACCCGCTTACCCGCCCGGCGCAATGTCCGGCTGACCCGATGCAGCGTCGCCGGATCGCGGTGGATGGTGAGTTCGCCTGGCGTGTAGGCCTTTTCGGACAATGGCGTGGTCATGACACCTCCAGCACATCGAGCAGCGCAGCCGGTGCATCGGTGTAATCGGCGGTGCGACGGGCCAGCACGCGGTAGGACTCGGCGATCCCGACCGTGCCGGGCCGCCCGGACGGTAGCTTGCGGAGCGCAGCCAGGTGGTCGGCGACGGCGGCCGCGTCGCCCCGGGCGACCGGGCCCGTCAGCGCACGCGGGCCGAGCTCGAGGACGTTCTGCAGCGACGCGGTCACCAGCGGGCCCAGAATCCGTTCGGCGAGGAGCGTGCCGCTGCCGTCGACGGTCGCGGTTTCACGCGCCGCGCCGCCGTCGAGACCGTCGATGGCCGCGTTGAGCGCAGCGACCGCGTCAGAGATCAGCGTGACCAGGTGGTTGGCGCCATGCGCCAGCGCCGCGTGATAGAGCACGCGGTCGGTCTCCGCGATGCGGACGGGTTCGCCGCCCATCTCGAGAACCAGCGACTGCGCGATCGCGAAACCGACCTCGTCGGCAGCGGTCACGCCGAAACACGACTGTCGCAGCCGCGCGGTGTCGTCGTCGGTGCCGACGAAGGTCATCGCCGGATGGATGGCGAGGGGCAGCGCGCCGAGTGCACTGAGGGGCGCGAGAACCGCGACGCCCTTGGCGCCGGCGGTGTGGGCGACAAGGGTGTTGGGGCGCAGCGACCCCGACCGCGCGACGTCGTCGACCACCGCAGCCAGTACGGCGTCGGGAACCGCGAGGATCAGCAGTTCGGAGCGTGCGACGACCGCATCGAGGTCGAGGATCTCCGATTCGGGCAGGCGCTCGGAGGCGCGGCGTCGGGAGGACTCGGATCGCGCGACCACGGCGCCGACCACATGTCCGGCCTGTTCGAGGGCGGCACCGAGGGCGGTGCCCACCCGGCCGGCAGAGATCACGCCGACGGTGAGGCGTGCCGGGGTGGGGAGGTTGGAGAGGCCGGACATGGGGTCACCCGATGCGCCCATGCGTGGGCCGAGACCATCGTTCGGTGAGGTCACCGCTGTCCTCCGATTCGTTCCAGTCCCGGCTTCGGCGCGGGTACCAGACGTTACGCAGCAAGGTTAGGCCCTGCGCCCACCTCGGGGCCAACGCCTGTGACAGGCCTCACGCCGGTCGGATCGTCGGCGGCCCGTCATGACGCGCAAACCGGCTGTTCAGGGGGTGGGTCGATCAGTCCTCGCGACGGCGGCGACCGCCACCGGTCGCGTTGGACTGCCGGAGCTGGCTGAGCAGTTCGGACACCGGCAGACCGGCCGAATGCGCGCTCTCACCGTCGTCGTCATCACGCCGACGACGACGTCCCTGCAGGGACGGGCTCACGCTGTCACCGGTCGTCTCGTGGCGGCCGGGGGCGCCGAACGTCGGGCCGGGCGTCGCTTCCACCGGCTCGTCGTCAGGAATGGTTTCCGGGACGGCCGCCGCCTCCGGCTCGACCTCGACCTCAGGCTCGGGTGCGGCGGGCTCGGGCGCGGCGGGCTCGGGCGCGGCGGGCTCGGGCGCGGCGGGCTCGGGGTCGATCTCCGGCAGGCCGTCGGCCGTCGGTTGCGTCTGCGCCGCCTGCGCCGACGTCGCCCACTCGTCGGTGGGGGTCTCGTCGACGTACGTCGTGGGACCGCCGGTCACCACGTCGGTCGGTGCGACGCCGGATGCCGCAGTCGCATAGGTCGTCTCATCGGTCTCCGCGATCACCGCGTCTTCGACCTGATCGACGGGCTCCTCGGGTACCTCGGTCGCGATGCGACCCGACATCGGGGCGTCGTCGGTGATGATGGGGATGACCTCGGTCATCTCGTTGGGATCGACGTCGGTGGGGATGTGCCGACCGAGATCGGCGGCGGGCGCAGTCGCCGCGAAATCCTGGGCGGCCAACACGCTGTCGTCGGTGCGGAAGGGTTGGCCATAACCCTGATGGACGCGGCGGTCGTCCCCGATGCCGGATGCCAGCTCACGCAACTTCTCGCTCGGCAGTGCCGTGCGGGTGTCGGGCAGAGACTCCCCGAGCAGCATCTCCAGACTGGATCGCAGTGCCAGCACCTGCGTCTTGAGGTCGGCGAGTTCCGCGTTGGACTCCGCGCTGACCTCCTTGCGGATGGTGGTCTCGACGTCGAGTTCGTACTGGCGCCGGGCCGCGATCTCCCGCTCCAACTGCAGTTCGTACACGAGCCGCAGATCCCGACTCTTCGCCTCGGCACTCTCGGCCTGGCGACGGAACTTGGTGACGAGGATCGCACCGATCACGGCGGCCCAGAGCGCCGCGATGACGGCGAGTGAGCCACTCACCGACAACTGGTCGGTGAACACCATGAGCACGCTGGCAACGATGGCCAGCACGATGAGCAGACCGAGCAGCCACTGTCCCACCGATCTACCGGATCGCCGCGACTCGGTGGAACGGCCGTTCGAGGTCGTCATGTCCGTGAACATACCGCCTGAGGCCCGGGTTATCGGCCAACCGGGGGCGGAGAGTCACGATTCACCGCACGTCAGGCCCGGTTCGCCCGGGTCAGGCAGGTCCCGGATGGCCGCCGACGGCATCGTCGGTGGGGTCGTCGGGAGCCCGGCAGCAGTACTCGAGCCACAGCGCCGCGGCGACGAGGACGATCCCGCCGACGACGCCGATGATCGCGCCCGGACGATCGTGGTCGGCCGCCGACAGGTCGTGCTGCGTCCACAGGAACGCCAGCAGCCCGGCCCAGACCCCGACCGCGAGCGCACCCAGGATCGCCGACGCCTTGGCCAGCGCGAGGACGCGGGCAGCGGTCAGCGGATGCAGCTGCCCGCGGGCGCGTCCGACGTCGCGAGACGCCACCCGGGTCCGGACGATGAAGGCGATGACGACCTCGAGTGCCGCCAGGATGTAGAGCACCAGCCCGGCGAGCAGGGGCATCGGCGGCAGACTGCCGTAGTTGTAGCGGACCAGGATGAAGACCGTGACGGCCGTGATGAGACCGATGATGGTGAGGTCGCGCAGGCGTGTCGGCCCGAGGCCCGGTTCCTCGTCCTGGTCACGGCCGGAGCGGGGTCGCGGCGACGTCATCGCGACCTCACCGGCGGCGGATCCGTCACCGGCACGACGCCGGCAATGTCGGCGGGGTCGATCCGCTCGATGAGATCGGCGACCGCCTCGAAGCCGGCCGGCGTCCACAAAGTGGCCGCCGGGTCGATCGCCAGCCACGGCACGAGGACGAAGGCACGCTCGGCGGCGCGCGGATGTGGCAGCAGCAACTGCGGATCGTCGCTGCGGACGACGTCGTCGCCGTCGCTGACGGTGATCACGTCGACGTCGAGTGTCCGCGGCCCCCAGCGGACCTCGCGCGTCCGGTCGGCGTCCTGCTCGAGTTCCGCGCCCAGCGCCAGCCAGTCGTATGGCCCGCGGTCGCCGTCGACGATCAGGGTGATGTTGTAGAAGTCGTCCTGCTCGACACCGCCCCACGGGGGCGTGGAGTAGACCGGGCTGACCGCGACGAGGTCGTCGGCGACACGGTCGACGACCGACGTCAGGTGGGCGAGGCGGTCGCCGACGTTGGAACCGGCCGAGAGCACCGCCCGGGTCACCTGCTCATCCCTTTGCGGGACCGTCGGGTCACCACCGCGACGTCGGCGAACTGCAGCGGGATCGGGGCGGATGGCTTGTGCACCGTCACCTCGCAGGCGACGATCCGTTCGTCATCCATGATCGACTCGGCGACCTCGCCGCCGACCGCCTCGATGAGATTGCGCGGTTCACCGGCGACGATGTCGTGGGCTTTCTGGGCGAGAGCGCCGTAGTCGACGGTGTCGGCGAGTTCGTCGGAGGCGGCGGCGACCGCGAGGTCGAGCCACAGCACAATGTCGAGGATGAAGTCCTGTCCGTCGCGTCGTTCATGCTCGAAGACGCCGTGGTTGCCGCGCACGACGAGGCCGCGCAGCTCGATCCGATCGGCCATCAGCCGCTCACCATTCCTGTTCCCGCGGCCGGCGACGGCGGATCGATCGTGCCCCGTCGGCCGCCCCGCCGCCACGCGGTCGCCACCGCGATCGCGTCGCGACTCTTCTCGACGTCGTGCACACGCACCGCCCATGCACCTTCCATCGCCGACAGTGTGGACACCGCCGCCGTCGCGATCTCCCGGCCGGCCGGTGGGCGCGGCTCGCCGTCGCGACCCAGCAGGGTGCCCAGGAAGCGCTTGCGCGATGCGCCCACGAGCACCGGGAAACCGAGGCCGACAAAGGTCGGCAGCGCATGCAGCAACGCCCAGTTGTGTTCGCCGGTCTTGGCGAAACCGAGGCCGGGATCGAGGATGATCCGATCCGGGTCGACGCCCGCGGCCACTGCGGCGTCGACCTGTTGCAGCAGTTCGCCGCTCACCTCGGCCACCACGTCGCGGTAGCCGCCGGCATCACCGATGCCGTGGCTGAATCGGCTGCTCCCGCCATCGAACGGGACGTCGGGGTTCGCCGGGTCGATCGGTCGCCAATGCATGAGAATCCACGGCAGCCCGGAGTCGGCGACGACGCGGGCCATGTCGGCGTCGGCGCGCCCGCCGGAGACGTCGTTGATCACGCTGGCACCCGCCTCGATCGCGACCTCCGCGACCGCTGCCCGCATGGTGTCCACGGAGATCGGGATGCCCGTTCCGGCCAGTCCCTTGATCACCGGCGCCACTCGCTCGGCCTCGTCACGCGGGTCGACACGTGACGATCCGGGTCGGGTCGACTCGCCGCCGATGTCGATGAGGTCGGCGCCCTGCGCGATCAGGTCGTGCCCGTGGGCGATCGCCGCGTGGTGATCGAGGTAGCGGCCGCCGTCGGAGAAGGAATCCGCGGTGACGTTGATGACCCCCATGACCAGGGTGCGGTCGGCCGGCACCGGGGCGTGCGGGCCGCTGCGGCCCGGCACCGGGATTGGGCCGTTGCGATTGGTCGGGAGCATCGGGGCCGGGTGCCGGCTCAGGGGCGGGAGATCAGGTCGAGGGCCTCGCCGCGGGAGACCGCGCTCGTCTTGAACATTCCGCGCACGGCCGATGTCGTGGTCTTGGCACCGGGTTTGCGGATACCGCGCATGGCCATGCAGAGGTGCTCGGCCTCGATCACGACGATGACGCCGCGCGGATCGAGCCGCTTGACGATCGCATCAGCGATCTGGCTCGTCAGTCGCTCCTGTACCTGCGGCCGTTTGGCGTAGAGGTCGACGAGGCGGGCGAGCTTCGACAGTCCGGTCACCTGTCCGGAGACACCCGGGATGTATCCGACGTGCGCGACACCGTGGAACGACACCAGGTGGTGCTCGCATGTCGAGTACATCGGGATGTCCTTGACCAGCACCAATTCGTCGTGGTTCTCGTCGAAGGTGGTGGCGAGCACCTCACTGGGGTCCGTGTAGAGCCCGGCGAACACCTCACGGTAGGCGTTGGCGACGCGGGTCGGTGTGCGCTGCAGCCCTTCCCGATCGGGATCCTCCCCGACGGCGATCAGCAGTTCACGGATGGCCGCCTCGGCGCGGGCCTGGTCGAAGTGATGGCCGGCCGACGTCACGTCGTCGGCGTCGATGTGCCCGTCGGACCCGCTCATCTCTCCCCTGGCTCCCAGCTCGACGTGGGTGTCCTCGTGCTCACTGATCGTCATCGCTCAATTGATCCGTTCTGCGAAACGTGATCCGACCGGCCGTTGGGCGACCGGCCGTCGCTCGTCACCTGTCAGGATTGCCCGGCTGACCGTACTGGTCAGGCCGTCCGGCACCGTTGGTGCCGTTACTGCCGTTGCCATTCGTACCCGATCCGTTCTGCGGGCCCGGAGTCGAGTCCTGCGGAGGCCAGCCCGGAGCCGACCAGTCGCGGGGAGCGCCGTAGTCCGGCCGGGTGCCGTGCGTCGGCTGACCCGGATAGCCGCCCTGCTGACCGGGGTGTCCGCCGTAGGGCGGGTAGCCGGGCGCCGACTGCGGCGGATATGCAGGCGGGTATGCCTGTCCCGGAGCAGGATTCGGGTATCCGCCCGGTTGACCTGCGCCGGCACCCACGGGTTCCGGTGTCGGTTCCGGCATCACCGGCTCCGGCGGCCACGGCTCGCCGCGCTCGATGGCCAGCTCGCCCGGCGTCTTCACCGGCGGCTTGTCACTGGGCGTGCGATCACCGAACTCGTTGAAAGTGGTGATCCGGGGGCGCTTCTCGACGCTGGAGAAGATCTTCTCGAGATCCTTGCGGGTGAGTGTCTCCTTCTCCAGGAGTTCGGTCGCCAGCACATCGAGGGTGTCTCGATACTCCGCCAGGATCGCCCAGGCCTCGGTGTGCGCGGCCTCGATCAGCCTGCGCACCTCGTCGTCGATCTCGCTGGCGATCTCTGCGGAGTAGGAGGCCTGGTTGCCCATCGACCGGCCCAGGAACGGGTCGCCCTGCTCCTGGCCGTAATGCACCGCGCCCAGCTTGGCGCTCATGCCGTACTCGGTGACCATCGCGCGCGCGATCTTGGTGGCCTGGTCGATGTCCGACGAGGCACCCGTCGTGGGCTCGTGGAACACCAACTCCTCGGCGGCGCGGCCGCCCATCGCCATGACCAGGCGGGCGATCATCTCCGACCGCGTCATGAGGTCCTTGTCCTGCTCCGGCACCGCGAGAGCATGACCGCCGGTGCGGCCGCGCGCGAGGATGGTGACCTTGTAGATCGGGTCCAGGTCGGGCATCGCCCAGGCGGCGAGGGTGTGACCACCCTCGTGATAGGCCACGACCTTCTTCTCGTGCTCGCTGATGATCCGGCTCTTGCGACGGGGGCCGCCGATCACACGATCGACCGCCTCCTCGAGCATCTCGGCCGTGATGGTGTTCTTGTTCTCGCGGGCGGCGAGCAGGGCCGCCTCGTTGACGACGTTGGCCAGATCGGCACCGGACATGCCCGGTGTCCGCTTGGCCAGACCGTCGAGATCGGCATCCGAATCGATCGGCTTGCCCTGGGCGTGCACCTTGAGGATCGCGCGACGTCCAGCGATGTCGGGGTTGCCGACCGGGATCTGTCGGTCGAAGCGTCCTGGCCGCAGCAGCGCGGGGTCGAGGATGTCGGGCCGGTTGGTCGCGGCGATCAGGATGACGCCCGAACGCTCACCGAAGCCGTCCATCTCGACGAGCAACTGGTTCAGGGTCTGCTCACGCTCGTCGTGGCCACCGCCGAGGCCGGCACCGCGCTGGCGTCCGACCGCGTCGATCTCGTCGACGAAGATGATGCACGGGCTGTTGTTCTTCGCCTGCTCGAACAGGTCGCGGACGCGGGAGGCGCCCACACCGACGAACATCTCCACGAAATCCGAGCCGGAGATGGTGAAGAACGGCACGCCGGCCTCGCCGGCGACGGCACGCGCGAGCAACGTCTTACCGGTGCCGGGCGGACCGTAGAGCAGCACGCCCTTGGGGATCTTCGCGCCGAGCGCCTGGTAGCGCGCCGGATTCTGCAGGAAGTCCTTGATCTCGTAGAGTTCCTCGACCGCCTCGTCGGCGCCTGCGACATCGGCGAACGTGGTCTTCGGCATGTCCTTGGTGAGCTGCTTGGCCTTCGACTTGCCGAAGCCCATGACCCCGCCCTTGCCGCCGCCCTGCATCCGGTTCATCACGAAGAAGAACAGGCCGAACAGCAGGAGCATCGGGAGGATGAAGATGAGGATCTGCCAGAGCGCCGACTGCTGGCTGACGTTGGTCTGATAAGCGGCGCCGGTCGTCGTGACCGAGTCGAAGACCTGTTCGCCGGCCGACGCCGGGTACTTGGCGCTGATCTTGGTGACGTCCTTGCCGTCGACCTTGATCGGCTCCTTGAGCTCGATCCGCAGCGTCTGCTCGCGGTCGTCGATGTCGATGCGGTCGGTGTTCTTGACATTGAGCTGTGTCAACGCGACCGAGGTGTCCACAGACCGGTATTCGCGACCGGAGTCGCGCATCACGCTCCAGCCCCAGAGGGCGAGCACGATCAGCGCCACGATGGCGAGGTTGCGGAAGACTGACTTTCGGTTCATGCCTGTTGGGTGGTGGTCCGGGAGCGCCCGCGCGGCTCTGCCCGTGCCGTTCCACTGTCCTTCCCGGTCGACGTCTTTGGCCGGCCGCGCATCACGACGCGCGGCTGTCCGTATTTGTAGAGGCTACCGGTCAACGAACATCCACGGAAAACCGTTCCGAGGCGTTACGGACACCACTCGACGCTGGTAGAGCGTCAGTTCTGGTAGACCGAGGGCCGCAGCCGCCCGATGAACGGCAGATCGCGGTACCGCTCGGCATAGTCGAGCCCGTATCCGACGACGAACTCGTTGGCGATGTCGAACCCGACGTCGGCGACGTCCACCGGCGAGCGCACCGCCTCGGGTTTGCGCAGCAGGGTGCACACCTCCAGCGACCGCGGGGACCGGGTCGCCAGGTTCTTCATCAACCACGACAGGGTGAGACCGGAGTCGATGATGTCCTCGACGATGAGGACGTCGCGGCCGGCGATGTCACGGTCGAGGTCTTTGAGAATCCGCACCACACCCGACGACGACGTCGACGAGCCGTAGCTGGAGACCGCCATGAATTCCATCTGCGACGGGATGGGCAGGGCCCGCGCGAAATCGGTCATGAACATGATCGCGCCCTTGAGAACACCGATCAGGACGAGATCCTCGTCGATGGCGGCGTACCTCGCGGCCACGGACTCGGCCAACTCCTGGGTGCGTTCGCGGATCTGATCCTCGGTGATGAGGATCGCCTCTATGTCGTCGCCGTACGGGCCTGTGCCACTCGGACTGGGGGACTGCACGTGTCTAGCTTGTCATGCCGCTCGCGAAACCGGTGAGCGAGCACCACTCCACCGACCGGCGACGGTGATCAGCGGATTTCGGCGGGTCGTGCAGCAAACGTAGGTTAAGACGTTCGGCCGACTTGTACGATCGACCGACAGTGGTCAACAATGGGATCGCAAATGTGATCTTTTCGATGTTGCGGACTCGTCGTGAGCCCGCTCTCTCCCCAGCCGCCCTCACCGATCCGAGAGACCTGATCGAATGTCCTCCACGCCGCGTTCCAGCCGTCCGTCCCGATTCTCCCGCACAGCCGTTCACACCCTCTCGATCACCGCACTGGCCGTGGCCACCGCCACCGCCGTGGCCGGCACCGCGCAGGCAGCACCCGCCACCGCCGCGCCGCCGCCCGTGAAGTACACGGCGTCGTCGACGGCTTCATCGATCAAGATCGCCATCGAGAACGGCTCGATCTCGACCGAGAACGGACAGCTCTCGATCCGCAACACCGCCGGCGCAGAGGTCTACCGGATGCCACTGGCCTACCGCATGGAGTACAAACAGTTCCCCATCGACGCGAAGACGGTCGGCAACACGACCACGCTGACACCGTCGAAGAATCCCGCACGGGCGACCCCGGTGAGCAAGTCCCAGGTCGACGGCCTGCGCGCGCAGGCCGCCAAGCAGGTCGACCCGGACGCCCCGAAGACCAAGAAGCAGCGTGACGACCGCGCGCTGAACCAGTTCACCCAGACGCTCAGCATCGGCATGACGGTGTCGCAGCTCGTCGGACTCATCGTGGGAGCGGTCGGCGGCGGGTTCGTCGGGTGCCTGGTGACGATCTTCGCCGCGTGCACCGGAGTGGTCGCGGGGGCGACGCTCGGTGGCATCGTCGGACTCGTCCTGGGTGGCGGCGGCACGCTCATCTACGCGGCGGTCCAGTACTTCCAGACCATCAACAAGCCGTTCGTGCCGCCCAAGGAAGTGGCGGCCCCGCAAGGCTGAGGACGCCGGACGGCGGATAGGCGTAACGAAGTAGGTCATTCGTACGACATCCAACCCGGGAACGGTGTGTCGGGCATCACACTCGCGTCACGAATGACAACATCTCTTCACACGCGACACACTTTTACCCACAACAGAACACGCATTTGTGAAGGTGAATTGTCCGTAGACAAATCGATTCCCGGGGACCGAATCATTTGTTCTGCGAACGAAACTCACCGATCTGCACCCGCAAACCGTGGCTCATGCCGACCGAGCCGACCGACCCGAAAGATTGGCCTATGTTCACATTCCGGCGCACCGGATCGACCCGACGGAGCTCCGCCCTGCAACTCCGTGTCCTCGCAATCATTTCTCTTGCCATAGCGGCGATTACGGCGTTCGCCGGATCCGTCCAGGCCGCGCCGGCACAAGCCGGGCCGGTTACCTACGACGTGTCCAAGACGGCCGACTCCATGAGTCTGACCGTGCACAACGGCACTATCAGCACCGGTAACGGGATGTTGGTGATTCGAAACAATGCCGGCGCGGAGAAGTTCCGGATGCCGCTGAATTATCGAATGGAATATCGGCAATTCCCGATCGATGCCCGCACCGCGGGAAAGACCGCAACCCTGGTGCCCTCTCGGGACGTCTCCCGGTCGACCGTGCTGGATCCCGCGCAGGTCGAGCCTGTCCGTGCGGCCGCAGCGGCAAAGCAGTCGGACGCGCCGCGCACCAAACGTGAGCGGGATGACCAGGCATTGGCCAGGTTCAACCAGGAGTTGAGCGCCGGCATGTCGATCTCGTCGATCGTCGGCACCCTCCTCGGCGCGCTCGTCGGCGCGGTCGCCGGATGCCTGCTCGGCCTCCCACTCGCTGGACTCGGCTGCCTGCCCGGTATCCCACTCGGCGCCTCGCTCGGCGGCCTCGCCGGCATCGCACTCGGCGGCGGTGGATCATTGATCTACAGCGCGATCAACTACTTCAACACCATCAACTCACCGTTCGTACCTCCTCGGAGGTGAGCACGCGCTGACCGGCAGCGCCTACTGAACCAACCACCCCGACGGTCCGCCTCAGCGTTCGACGAGGCGGACCGTCAATCTCTGTCCGGACCGGATGACGACCCGCCGAGCCGTCGGATCGCCGCCGATCGCGACGTGGCCGCGTGACCGTTCGTCGGTGACCAGGGCGTCGACTGCGGAGATCACGCGGTGCGTCGGTTCCGTCGCGCCGACGGCGAGCAGCCAGCGACGCACGACTCGGGTCCGGATGGCGGTCGGAACGCCGCGGATCGTCTCGACGTCGAGTTCACCGTCGACCGACGCGGCCGGCCACTGCGTGTCGGCGAGCGCATCGAGCGCGTCGAGGTCCGCCTGCAGAGCGTTCGCGGTCCGGCCCAGCGCGTCGACGACGCCACCGTGGAGGACGTCGTCGAGCAGCGGGAGCACCTCGGAGCGCAACCGCACCCGGGTGAATCGTCGATCGTCGTTGTGCGGATCGTGATGCGGTTGCAGCCCGAGCTCCGCACACGCCGTCACCGTGTCGGTGCGACGAATGCCCAGCAGTGGTCGACCCCACGGCTCACGCCACGGCCGCATACCCGCGATCGATCGGGCACCGGAGCCGCGCGCCAGCCCGAGTAGCACTGTTTCGGCCTGGTCGTCGGCGGTGTGGCCGAGCAGCACCGGCCGACCGTCGCGAGCGTCGTCCAGTGCGACGTAACGGGCGTCGCGGGCGGCCGCCTCGAGACCTCCTGCCGTACCCACCTCGACGGTGAGAACCTGCGCGCTCGCCCCGAGTCGCCGTGCGGTGTCGGCGGCCGCAGCGGCCACCCCGGCGGATCCGTCCTGCAGTCCGTGATCGACCACCAGCGCGCACACCGGCAATCCGGCCCGAAGCGCGCCCGCGACCAATGCCGACGAATCGGCCCCGCCGGACAGGGCGACACACACCGGCGCACCGGGGGGCAGATGGGCGTCGACGAAATCGGCGACCGTGCGGGTTACAAGACCCGCTGCATCCATGCCCGCGGCTCGTCGATCTCATTGGGGCGCGGCATCGTCTCCGGCGACGTCCAGATGGTGTTGAACGCCGTCATACCGACCGCGCCGACGACCTCGTCGACGAAGGCCTTGCCCCGGATGTACTGGGCGAGTTTGGCATCCATCCCGATCAACGCTCGGATGATGCGCTGAACCGGATTGCGCGGCGCGGCGCGACGCTTGTCGAAGGACTGCCGGATCTCGGCCACCGTCGGCACGTGAACCGGCCCGACGGCATCCATCACGTGATCGGCGTGACCTTCGAGCAGGGTGCCGAGCATCATCATCCGGCTGAACGCGTCGTACTGTTCCGGCGTCTGCAGCAGCTGCACGGCGCCGAGCACGCCCTTCTCGCGCGGCTTGTTGCTGCGCAACGTCTCGGTCAGCCGGGACACGATCTCCCCGGTCGACTCCCCCGCGTCCGACGTGATCAGCGCGATGTTGTCGACCATGTACTGACGCAGCCACGGATTCGCCGAGAACTGCACCCGATGGGTGACTTCGTGCAGACAAACCCAGAGCCGGAAGTCGCTGGGCACCACGCGAAGTGAACGTTCCACCGAGATGATGTTGGGCGCGACGACCATCAGCACACCGGGCTCACCGGTCTCCGGATCGGGTGTGAACGGATCGTACTGTCCCAGGATCGCCCCGGAGAGGAAGGCGAGGAGCCCACCCGCCTGCAAGCCGCCGGCCTTGGCCGACAGGTTCTCGATGCCGCCTTCGATGGACGCCAGCAGACCACCGGAATCCGAGGTATCGGCATCACCCGGCCCGCTCGCTCCGCTCCCGGCGCCGTTCCCACCCGGCCCGCTCGCTCCGCTCCCGGCGCCGTTCCCACCCGGCCCGCTCGCTCCGCTCCCGGCGCCGAGCATCGACTGCATCGACTGCGCCGCCGCATCGACCCACTCCTTGCGGTCGAGGATGCGGGTGGTCGGCACGCGCAACCCGTCGGCGAGTCCGGTGACGTCCCGGACCGGACCCTCCGCCCGCGTCGCGGCGTCGGCCAACTCGGCGTGAGCCGCGTCCAGGGTGTAGGCGGTGGTCTTGGGCCCCGGTCGGGACAACCGCTTGCCGGTCGCCGCGGCCAGTCCCCAGTCGATACGGGCACCGATCGACTCGACGTCACCGTGCCCGAGCTCGCTGGTCACATCACTGCTCGTCATCGACACCCACATTCCCTCAGCTCGCCGGCCACGGCGTCGAGCGCGGGCCGGGCGTCGGCCGGTGACGTGCCCCCCGACATCAGCGCGAAGGAGAGCACCCGGCCGTCGATGGTCTGGACTATCCCGGTCAACGAACTCACCCCGGTGAGGGTTCCCGTCTTCGCACGCACCCATCCGGCGCCCGGGTTGGTCTGCGGGTTGAACCTGTCGGCGAGCGTTCCCGTGCCGCCGGCGACGGGCAGACCGTCGAGCATCGACCGCATCAACGGCTGCGACGGGCCACTCGCCGCGGCCATGAGTTTGTCGAGCACGGCGGCGGGGACCCGGTTGGCGTAGGACAGTCCGGACGCATCACGCAGCGTCACGCCGGACATGTCGAAGCCGTGCTCGGTCAGCACCTTCTCCACCGCGGTCACCCCACCCGCGATGGTGGCGGGACCGCCCTGCGCCACCGACAGTTCGAGCGACAGCGTCTCCGCGAGCACGTTGTCACTGAATCGCATCATGTCGTTCACCCTGGTCACCAGCGGCGCCGACGTCACCGACGCGACGACCTGTCCACCCGCGGGTGCGGTGTCCTCGGTGACCCGAGTGTCGACGCCGAGCGCCGTCGCGAGCGCCTCCCCCGCGGTCGCCGCCGGGTTCTCCACCCGCGGCGAGTATTCGTCGAGAGGCTCGATCCGCCCGCCGTCGGCCATCAGCGACTCGATCGGCGCGATGTCGCCGCCCGCGATGTCCTGACGATCCCAGGTACGTTCCATCGTCGGCCCGCTGTAGGCGCCGGTGTCCACGGCGACCGACGTCACCGGGATGCCCGCCTTGCGGATCTGCGCCGCGAGGTCGGCGATCCGCGGTGCATCCGTGTAGAACGTGTCCGCGCCGGTGGGCTGCGCCGAGAGCGTCGGGTCGCCGGCCCCCTTCAGGATCAGGCGGCCGTTGGGACCGGCGATGACGGTCGTGGTCAGTCGTTTGTCGTGCGGCAAGCCGAGGAGCGCCGCGCTCGCGGTGAGGATCTTCGCGTTCGACGCCGGGACGCGAGGTTGGGTCGGCGCATCCGACCACAGGGTCGCGCCGGTCAGCGCGTCGCTGATCTGCCCGGTGAACTGGCCCAGCGCGGGATCGCGAACGGCAGCTGCGATGGCCTGCTGGACGCCCGCCGCCGTCGGCTCGGGCGCGGCGTCGGACACCGCCTTGATCTGCGGGTTCACCGTGATCGCGGCCGGTTGTGGCGGTATCCCCGGAGGCAGTTCGTCGGACTTGTCGAGGTGCAGTGCGACAGCGACCGAACCGGCCGCGATCAGCGCGAGGATGACCACCGAGATGATCGTCCACAGCAGCATGCGCCTGGTGGATCTGCGCCGTGCGCCCACAAAACCTCCGGATATCGCCGTGGGGTCCGACCCCCGATCTCTTGGCCCTCACAGTATCGTTGAGGCGATCTGCGCAGGCGACTGCTCGTCGGCTGCCATCACCACCAGCGAAATGACTTGCCAGGAGGAATCGTGGAATTCGATGTGACCATCGAGATCCCCAAGGGCGGCCGCAACAAATACGAGGTCGATCACGAGACGGGGAAGGTCTATCTGGACCGGTACCTGTACACGTCGATGGGTTACCCCGCCGACTACGGATACATCGACAACACGCTCGGCGAGGACGGCGACCCGCTCGACGCGATGGTGCTGCTGCCCGAATCGGTGTTCCCCGGCATCATCGTCCGCGCCCGCATCGTCGGCATGTTCACGATGTCCGACGAGGCCGGCGGCGACGACAAGCTCCTGTGCGTCCCGGCCGGCGATGTCCGCTGGGATCACATCCAGGACATCACCGACGTGAGCGAGTACGAGCTCGGCCCGATTGCGCACTTCTTCGAGCACTACAAGGACCTCGAGCCGGGCAAAGAGGTCCAGCCCGGCGGCTGGGTCGGCAAGGACCAGGCCGAGAAGATCGCGCAGGAAGCCGTGGAACGTCTCGAGAAGCACCCCGAGGAGACCAACGAGCCGTCGCGCGGCTGATCTCTACGGGCCGACAGAACACGGAAACCGCCGGCGGCGACGTCCACTTCGATGTGGAGGTCGCCGTCGGCGGTTTCGTGTTGCTGTCGGCGGTCGGTCAGGTCGTCAGCGTCGACTCCGGGTCACCGATCGGCTTCCCCTGGCGGAGAGGTAGTTCGCGCCAGGTGAGGGTGCCGATGATCGCGAGCAGCGACATGATCGACACGGCGAGGAAGACGCGATCCATCGAGTTCGCGAAGCCCTCCTTGATCGGCTGCGACAATTCGGTCGGCAGCTTCTCGATGACCGACGTGTCACTCATCACGCTGTCCGACGACGAGGTGGATGCGCCCGGATTCTGTGCTGCCGCCATCAATGACTTGGCGAATCCGCTGACCTGCGGATCGGTGCTCTGCGACGCCTGCACGACCGCCGTTCGATACTCGGGTTGAGTTGCCGCCGTGGTCATCTCGTCCTTGATGTTCGGCCCCATCAGGGAGAACAGCAGCGAGAAGAACACCGCGACACCGAGCGTGCCACCGATCTGCCGGAAGAAGGTCGCGGTGCCGGTCGAGAGCCCCATGTCCTTCGGCGGCAAGATGTTCTGCATCGCCAGCATGATCGGCTGCATCAGGTTGCCGAGGCCGAAGCCGAGCAGCGCCGCCATCAGCATCACCAGGTAGACCGGGGTGTCGGTGCCAACAGTGTGCAGCAGGAAGGTGGCGACAGTGATCAGCACGGATCCGATGATCGTGAAGATCTTGTAGCGCCCGGTTCGGGAGATCAGCTGGCCCGAGATGATGGAGCCGGTCATCAGACCGAGCACCATCGGCAGCATCTGCAGACCGGCCACCATGGGACTCGATCCGCGGAGCACCTGGAAGTACTGCGGCAGCATCGAGATGCCGCCGAACATCACCGCACCGACGATGACCGAGACTCCGATGCCCTGGCTGAACACCCGGCTCTTGAACACCCGGAGTGGGATCAGGGCGTCGTCGCCCATCTTGTGTTCGATCCAGATGAACGCGGCGATACCGACCACGCCGACCGCGTAACAGAGCATCGACAGTCCGGAGGTCCAGCCCCATTCACGTCCCTGCTCGGCAACGATGAGCAGTGGCGCGACGGCCACGGCGAGCGCGCTCGCGCCCCAATAGTCGGTACGTCCGCCGACGCCCTTCTGCTGGTCGTAGTTGAGAACGCGGTAGACCACGAACAACGCGACGAGTCCGATCGGCACGTTCACCAGGAACACCCAGCGCCAGCCGGAGATCCACAGGATCGTCGCCTGGCCCGCGAAGAGGCCACCGAGCACGGGACCGAGAACACTCGACGTGCCGAACACGGCCAGGAAGTAGCCCTGGTACTTCGCGCGCTCCCGCGGCGGCACGATGTCACCGATGGTGGTCAGCGCGAGGGTGAACAGACCGCCCGCACCGAGTCCCTGGAACGCGCGGAAAGCGGCGAGCTCGTACATCGACGTCGCGATGCTGCACAGCAGCGAACCGACGATGAAGATCGAGATGGCCAGCAGGAAGAACGGCTTGCGCCCGTAGAGGTCGGAGAGCTTGCCGTAGAGCGGGGTCACGATGGTGGCCGTGACGAGGTATGCGGTGGTCACCCACGCCTGCATGTCGTAGCCCTGCAGATCGTCGGCGATCGTGCGGATCGCGGTCGACACGATCGTCTGGTCCAGGGCGGCGAGGAACATGCCCATCATGAGGCCGGCGAGGATCGTCAGGATCTGCCGGTGGGTCAGGCCCGCACCCGCCACGTCATCGTGGGCCGCGGTCCCCGTGGCGGCCGATGATTCAGTCATTTCTGTCCTTTCACAAAATCTACCGGCGCGCCCGTCATCGGTGACGTGGGCGCCTTCGCACATGGCGGTGCGATGATCGACTCGGCCGCGTCGACGAATCTCCCGAGCAGACGCACGAGCGTCCAGAGTTCGTCGTCGGTCCAGTCCGACATCGCGTGGTCCATCGCGGTACGTCGCACCATCCTCATCGCCTCGACGCGTTCCCGGCCGGCATCCGTGATGACCAGCAGGATCGCGCGCCCGTCGACGGGGTCCGCCTCCCGGCGGACCAGTCCGAGTTCCACGAGCTGGGCGACGTGACGGCTCACCGTCGACGGATCGGCGTTGAGACTCTCGGCGAGTTCCCGCGACCGCATGGACTGTCGGGCCAGGTGGAACAGGCCCTTGAAGGCAGCCGTCTCGAACTCGCCGTCGGCGGTCTTGAACGTGGTGTGCACAGCCCGATCGCGGATGCGGATGTACCGGGCGAGCACATCGAACAGATCGTCCACAGCTTCCTGATCGAGCATGTTCGACCGCCTTCCCCGAGCGCCGGTTTTTACTTTCTCTTTGCAATTAGTTGTAGAGTGCAATTAGTTGCCGTGCGCAAGTATGCGCTCGGATTCGAACAAAGGCAAACGCCCCCCTACGATCAGAAATCGTGACTCCGCAGCCTCCGACCTCCACGGGCAGTCGCCCGCACTTCACCTCCATGCCCGACCTCGCGCTTCGCGACCTGGGCGGTGCGGTGCTGTGGACCAACGACGACCTGTTCGCCGAGGCGCAGAACCTCATCAAGTCACCGCCCGCGCAGTACCAGCCGGCCACGTTCGGCCACAAGGGTCAGATCTATGACGGCTGGGAGACGCGTCGGCGGCGATCCGACGGCGTCGACCAGGCGATCGTGCGACTCGGTGCGCCGGGCGTCGTCTACGGCGTCGTGGTCGACACGTCCTGGTTCAAGGGCAACTATCCGCCGTTCATCTCCGTCGAGGCGGCCGCGGTCGAGGGCGTGGCCTCGGTCGACCAACTGCTGGACGACACCGAATGGGTCACCATCGTCGAGAAGAGCCCGGCCGAGGGTGACACCCGCAATCCGTTCAAGGTCGACGCCAAGAACCGTTTCACCCATGTACGCCTGTCCATGTACCCCGACGGCGGCATCGCGCGCTTTCGCGTGCACGGGCGCGGCGTGCCGAATCCGCACTACTTCCGCTACGGACATTTCGACCTCGCGGCGCTGGAGAACGGCGGCCTGATCACGGCCTGCTCCAACATGTTCTACAGCTCGCCCAACAATCTGCTGATGCCCGGCCGCGCCCGCCACATGGGCGAGGGCTGGGAGACGTCGCGGCGCCGCGACTCGGGCAACGACTGGGTGCAGGTCCGCCTCGCCGGACGTGGCCAGATCAACCTCGTGGAGCTCGACACCAGCTACTTTCTCGGCAACGCCCCCGGCGCCGCATCTGTCCGCGGGCGTGACGGCGAGGACGGCGAATGGTTCGAGGTGTTGCCGCGCACGGACTTACAGCCGGACACGCGGCACCGGTTCGTGCTCGATCTCGATCGTCCGATGACCGAGGCCCGCATGGACATCTTCCCCGACGGCGGCATGGCGCGCTTCAAGCTCTACGGCACGCTGACCGGCGACGCCGAGTCGGCACTGATCGAGCAGTGGGAGCGCGGCGAAGCCTGAGTCGGCATTCGAGCGCTGCGAGCCCGGGTCACCGTCGGGGTGAGCTCATCACTGTCGTTCTCGCTCAAGTGTTCTCACGTATGCGCGGTCAGGTGTGCGACGTTGTCGGTACCCACCGATAGGATCTACGAGCGAACGAACGTGTCAAGACACCGTGACGCTGGTGTGCGCCAGCGCATCCCCGAGAATCTTGTGTAGGTTGACGATCGGGCGATGCGACTCGAATTGAGTCTCGTACGGCACCTTCATCTGAGCCATCAACGCAGAGTGGTTGTGGTTCAGCATGTCCTGATATCGCGGCAGCAACTCGGTGGTGACGTACTTCCACCGCAGGTCGAAGACCGACCAGTCCCAATCGGGGATCGGGGTGGCGATTCGGAGTGTACGGCCGTCAGCCATCCGGTCCCGGTAGGTGAACGAGATGAAGTTGCGCAGTGCGGGAACCCCGGCGATGGAGGGCGAGCCGGCCAGGGTCATCGCGTAGGTGAGCGCGGCCCCGACGCCGTCGGCTTTGCGATAGTTGCGCACGTTGTCGAATTGCCAACCCACCACGTCGTATTGCTCACGCCGCAGCAGGGTCTCGTTGCCCCGGGCCACCCGTGCATCGTCGTTGGACGCGATGTCGCGCCACGCCCCGGCGATCCCGTCGTCGATGAGGCCGGCGGCGCGGAACTCGTCGATGCCGCGCAGCCCGTCCTTGACGTAGGCGACGTGTAGCGGCATCAGATCGGTGAAGATCGCCTTCTGCATCACCAGGATCTGCCGCGAGAACCAGTCCAGATCGGCCGGGGTGATCTTGTCCGCGTGGTACGCGAGATTGCGCAGTCCCGCCGGGAACACACCGACAACACCCGGACCGGCGACCGACACGGCCTTGTCGATGATCGCGGCCGCGAGTGGCTGCAGCCCCTGGATGCGGTAGATGTCGCCGGCGAGAACCACATCGGCTGTGCCGCCGCCGAAATCGGCGCCGACCATGCCGGCCATGCCCGCCCACTGCAGCCCGCGGTGAGCGATCTGGAAGTTCTCGTAGTAGCGGTAGCTCTTGATCATCGTCGCTCGGGTCGCGTGGAATCCCTTCGCGGGATCCCAGGTGGCCAGTTCGATGCCGGCCTCGGTCGTCGCCTGGACGAGTCGGTACTGGAAGAGCAGGGCGGCATAGTGTTTCGGCGCCACACCGTCGGAGCGGGCCTCCTGGAGCAGGCCGCGAAGCCTGTCGAGGTCCGTCGGCAGACCGCGATTGACCCCGCCGCCATGCTGATCGGCGAATCGGTTGGTCAGGGGCAGGTCCAGGTACCGCTGGTAGGTGCCCGCCTGCGCCGGCCCGGCCGTCGAGGCCACCCCGATCACCGCACAGACCACCACGATCGACGCCACTGCCAGGCGACCGAGCATCGACACACCACTACCCCGAACCATGTTCTCCCCCTCGCAAAGATGGCAGAACCCTACTGAGCGGTAAGAACAGGTGTCAATTCAGGGACCGGGAGGGACATCCGGGATTCGGTCAGGCGACGCGGCCCCGCGCGGGATCGAGCACCGGCAGCACCTGCTCGCGCACCCGAGCGGCGGTCGCCGACCCGTCGAGCGGCACAATGATCACCGCATCGGCGATCTCGGCGACGTAGATGTCGCGGATGAGGGAGACCAGACCGCGGGGCGTCCCGACGTAGCGGATCGTCTCGGTGTCGTCGGCGCGTACGGGTTCATCCGCGGCAGACGCGCGGGCCGATGCCGGGTGTGGCGCGATCGCGGCCTCGACCTCGAGCGCCACGACGAAGTTCGCCGGATCGTGCGTGCCTGCCCTCAGCAGTGACCTGGCGCGTTGGGCATCGCGCAGCGTCGAGCGCCGCACCACGATCGGAAAAGATTGCGCCAGCGGATCTCCCGCCACGGCGACCTGCAGGCCGGGTCGGCCGATGCTGATGGTCGCCGGTGTCTGGTGAACGAACTCGATGGTCACGATGTCCTCGCTCTCGTGGTCAGCCGCGTCAGGGCATCGGTCAGTCGGTCGATGTCGTCGGAGCCGGTCCCGAGCCCGAAACTCGCCCGGACAGCGCCGTCGGGGTGACCCAACCGCTTCAACAACGGGTGCGCGCAGAACTTCCCGTCCCGCACTCCGACGCCCGCATCAGAGCTGAGGTACTCGGCGACCGCCCGAGGTGCGTGGCCGGCGACGTCGAAGCCTGCGATCCCCACCCGATCCGTCGAGTCGTCGAAGATCCGCAATGCGGTCACGCCGTCGATCGCGGCGAGCCCGTCGTCGAGACGGGCACGCAGCGCCTCCTCGTGCAGACCGATGGAATCGAACCCGATGTCGGCCAGCGCCGTGCACGCCGCCGCGATCGAGATGGCGCCGAGTACATTCGGCGACCCCGCCTCATGCCGCGCCGGTCCGCGATGCCACTCGACCGCGGCGTCGGCACCGGTGATTCCGAAGTCCACGCTCGCGGACGCGCCGCCACCGGCGAGATACGGCGGGGCGGCGTCGAGCCAGTCGGCGCGGCCGATCAGGACGCCCGCACCGAACGGTGCGTAGAGCTTGTGACCGGAGAACACCAGGTAATCGATGCCGTGGCTGACCATCGACACCCGACGATGAGCCACCAGTTGGGCGGCATCGACGAGGATGCGCGCGCCGTGCCGATGGGCGATCGACGCGAGACGGCCGATCGGCAGGACCTCACCGGTGACGTTGGACGCCGCGGTCACCGCGAGGAGCGCGGCCGGCGCGGAGGCGAGTTCGGCGTCGAGCGCCGCAAGGGTGTCCTCGATCGTGGCGCATGCCGGCACGACCCGCACCCGCGATGATCCGGTGCGGTCCGGTGCGCACCACGGGAGCAGGTTCGCATGGTGCTCGATGTCGAGCACCACGACGTCACCGCAGGTCACATGCGCCGCGAGATTGATCGCGTCGGTGGTGCCGCGGGTGAACACCACCGCGTCGTCCACACGGCCGCGGACAAACGCCCGGACCGTTTCGCGGGCTTCCTCATAGCGTCGGGTGGTGACCTGCGACAGGTGGCCGGCACCACGATGCACGCTGGCGTACTGCGCGAGGGACGCCTGCACGGTCTGCGCCACCGCCGTCAGGGCCGGCGCGCTGGCCGCGTAGTCGAGGTTGGCGTAGCGCGCCGAATCGCCTGCACGCAGCGGCACGCACTCGTCGGCACCGACGACCTGCGCGAGCGGCGCGATGGACGGGTGCGCCGGACCGAGCTCGGCGATGGGTGTGAGGAAGGGTGCTGAGAGAACAGCGGTCATGACAAATGCTCCTTGGAATCCGCGCTTGCCGTGATCACCTCGACCACGGCCAGGTCGTCACCCGGAGCACCCCACCGCGGAGGAGGGTTGCCGACCAGCGAGCCGGGGCTTGTCACTGGCACTCATGACCTGCACCAAGGTTCGCCCATCGCGCACCGGGGTGTCAATTTTGATTCAGCCTGCGCAAAACTCCCGATCGACGACGCCGGTAGCGTGAGGGCATGGCGTTTCCCGACGACGGCGTCTCCCCCGTGGTGTTCGTGCTGTCCCGTCCCCACGGCACAGTGCGCGGTCACGGCCACCGGCGCCGCTTCACCGAGACAGCGGACGCCGCCCACGCCGTCCGGACCGGAGCGGTCGACGCGATCACCGGCGCGATCCCCTTCGACCCGGACGATCGCGCGGCGCTGGTCGCACCCGTCGCACTGACGCACGACTCCGCGCCGCTCGCGGGCGCGCGGCCCCGACGCCACGACGTGACGTCGAGGACCTACCACCCCGACCGCCCGGTCCACCGCGACCGCGTGACCCGCGCCATCAAGGCGATCGCCGACGGCGCCGTCGACAAGGTGGTGCTGGCGCGCGCGGTGGACCTCGCGATCGCACCGGCCGCCGACGTCGAGGATCTGCTCGGCGCACTCGCGCACGGCAACACCGAGCACAACGCCTTCGGCGTGAACGTCGGCGCGGCGACCGGCGACGGCTCGTGGTTGCTCGGCGCCAGCCCGGAGGTGTTGTTACGCAAGGACGGTCGCGTGGTGACCGCGCAACCGTACGCCGGTTCCGCGCCCCGGTCGTCGGATCCGGAGACCGATCGTGCCGCGGCAGCCGCGCTCGCGGCGTCGGGCAAGGACCTCGCCGAGCACGCGTTCGTCGTCGACTACCTGCGCGACCGCCTCGGTCCGATCTGCGCGGATCTGCAAGCACCGTCGACGCCCGAGGTCCGTGCCACCGGCGAGATCTGGCATCTCGCGACACCGATCCGGGCGACCCTGCGCGACGACTCGGTCACCGCGCTGGACCTCGCACTGCTGCTCAGTCCTACGCCCGCCGTCTGTGGCACGCCGAGTGATGTTGCCGCGCAATTCATCCGGGAAGTCGAGGAGCCGCGGGGGCTGTACGGAGGCGCGGTCGGCTGGTGTGATGCCGCGGGCGACGGCGAGTGGATGGTGACCATCCGGTGCCTACAACTCGCCGAGGATCGACATCACCTGCGCACGTGGGCCGGTGGCGGGATCGTCGCGCAGTCCGACCCGCAGGCAGAACTGGACGAGACGACGGCCAAATTACGCACCGTGCTCACGGCGCTGGGGATCGCCGACAGCTGATCGTCAGCCGAGCGCCTGATCCAGGTCCGCGAGCAGGTCGTCGACACCCTCGAGGCCCACCGACAGGCGCACCACCGAGTCGGTGACACCGATCGCGGCCCGACCCTCCGGACCCATCGCGCGGTGGGTGGTCGTGGCCGGATGGGTGATCAACGACTTCGAGTCACCGAGGTTGTTCGAGATGTCCACCACGCGAAGCGCATTGAGCACCTCGAAGGCACGCTTCTTCCCGTCGACGCCGTCGAGGTCACCGATCTCGAAGGTGACGACGGTGCCGCCACCGGACATCTGCGCCGTCGCGAGGTCGTACTGCGGATGCGACTTCAGGAACGGGTACTTCACCCAGCGGACCCGCGAATCGTCCTCCAGGAACTGCGCGATGCGCAGCGCCGACGACACCGAGGCGTCGAGTCGCAGGCGCATCGTCTCGAGGCCCTTGAGCATCGTCCAGGCGTTGAACGGACTCAGCGCCGGACCGGTGTGCCGCATGAGGGTCTGCACCGGACCGTCGATGTAGTCCTTGGCGCCCAGCACCGCACCGCCCATCACCCGACCCTGGCCGTCGATGTGTTTGGTCCCGGAGTAGACGATGACGTCGGCACCCATGTCGAGGCCGCTCTGCAGCAGCGGAGTGGCGAAGACGTTGTCCAGCACCACCTTTGCACCCGCGGCGTGTGCCATCTCGGTGACCTTGGCGACATCCACCAGGGTCTGCATCGGATTCGACGGTGTCTCGAAGAACACCGCTGTCGTCGGCGTCGACAGTGCCGATTCCCACTGGTCGAGGTCCTCACCGTCGACGAACACCGTCTCGATGCCCCACCGGGGCAGGATCTCGTTGCAGACCACGAAGCAGGAGCCGAACAGGCTGCGTGCGGCCACCAACCGGTCGCCGGTCTTCAGCAGCGCACCCAGGGCGACGAACACCGCGGCCATGCCGCTGGCGGTGGCGAAGCACGCCTCGGCACCCTCGAGTTGCCGGAGCCGCTCCTGGAACATCGCCACGGTGGGGTTGCCGTAACGGGAGTAGACGAATCGCTCGTCCTCACCGGTGAAGGCCCGCTCGGCTGCCTCGGCCGAGTCGTACACGTAGCCGCTGGTCAGATACAGCGCCTCGGAGGTCTCGAAGAACCCGGACCGGTCCAGCCCGGCGCGCACCGCCAACGTGTCCGGCGAAACCCCTTCGGGCAGTTGCCTGCTCACGACTGCCGCCACGGGAGGTTCAGGGCACGCCACCCGGTGGCGCCACGGTGGTCGTTCTCGTCGAGCCCGCCCTCGAAACCGTCGAGCACGTTGTAGGCCGCCGACACGCCGTCAGCGGTGGCCGCCTGGGCCGCGCCGATGGATCGATGTCCCGAGCGGCAGATGAAGATGACCTCGTTGTCGTCGGACACGCCGGCCGCCCGCAACTGGTCCACGAACGAACTGTTCGGCACCCCGTCGGGGAAAGTGGTCCACTCGATGAAGACGGTCTGCTTGCCGATCACCTCGAGATCCGGCACGCCGACGAAGGCCCACTCGGCCCGGGTGCGACAGTCGACCAGCACGGCCTTCGGATCGTTCTCCAGCTTCTCCCACGCCTCCTGCGGCGTGATGTCTCCCGAATAGCTCACGACGTGCACACCTTCCAGTCCCCGTCTTCTCGCACCACGACCATCTCGGTCACCTGGTTCTGGTCGGACTTCTCATCGAAATGCCAATGTACCTGCGCGGTCGCCCGGTCTCCGTCCACGGTCACGCCGGAGATCTCCGGGATCACGATGTGGCCGTTCTCGTCGAACGAGCGCCGGTTGTCCCCGAGGAACGTCGATTCACTCGGGAACGTCGTCGACGACAGATCGGCGGCACACGTCGCGTCCCGGAACTTGGCGTAGTCGAGGTCGTTGCGCGCGGTGTAGGCGTTGTTGATCGCATGTTGAACATGCGCCTCGGTGCTCATCCGATCGTCGGCCGGCCGCACCAGATACGAGATGCCGATACCGACAGCCGCGACGACCACCACGCCCAGCGCCACCAGAAACGGCAGGGCGTTCCGCCACGACGGGGCGGCGGGCGGCTCGTCCACGGGCGTGCCGTCGCCGCGATCCCCGGGGTCCGGTTGATCGCGGTCAGATGCGCCCTGTGCCATGCCGCGAAGTCTATCGACCACCGACGAGGGGGTGATTCCGGGCGTCATCGGGGGCGGGCGGCGTGGTTACGGTGGGGTCATCCGGTCAACGTCGACGTGAGGCATCGATGCACACATCTCCAGTACGACTCCCCCGTCCGATCCGTCTGGGTGCCGTGGCCGTGACCGCGGCCGCCGCCCTGGCCGTCGGAGGCTGCACCCCGCCCGACGAGAACTCGGCGACCTCGGCATCGGCGCCGGCGCCGGAAGCGGGCGCGCTGCCGGTCACCATCGACCACCGATACGGGACGACCACCGTCGAATCGGCCCCGAAACGCGTTGCCGCGATGGGTGTCGGAGACGCCGACACCCTGTTGGCGCTCGGCATCACCCCGACGACCATCGCCCCGTTCGCCGATCCCACCCAGCGGTCGGCACCGTGGAACGCCGACCTACTGGGCGACGCCGAGCCGGTCATCCTGCCGCAGACCGCCGCCCAGTTCGGTGACCAGATCGCCAAGGCCCTCGCCACCGACCCCGACCTGGTGACCGCGGTCGGCGCGGCCGCCACGCAGCAGCAGTACGACGTGCTCAGCAAGGCTGCGCCGACCATCGTCGGCCCCAAGGAGTACCCGAACTGGCAGATCCCGTGGGACGTGCAGACCACCGAGATCGGCCGGTCCGTGGGTCTCCCCCGAGCGGCCGAGGCCAAGATCGGCGAGACCAACGACTTCCTCGCCGGCGTCCGCGCGAAGCACCCCGAGTTCGCCGGGAAGACCGGTGTGGTGATCTCCGCGCTGCCCACCGGCGCGGTCTCGGTGTTCAGCGCACAGGACGGTCGCGGTCAGGCGCTCGCCGACTACGGCCTGACGTTCCCGGAGTCGTTGAAGCCGGCCATCACCAACGGTTTCTACGGCGAGATCTCCGCGGAGAACCTGAACATGCTCAACGACGTCGACGTCGTCGTCGCGGTCGATTGGGAGGGCGCCAACGAGCGACTCAAGAAGGATCCGACCTGGACCAAGCTGCCCGTCGTGACCGAGGGCCGGACCGTCTACCTCGACCAGCAGGTCGGCAGTGCGATGTCGGTGCCCACTGTGCTGACGATTCCGTGGGTCGCCGATCAGGCGGTCGGGCCGATCGCGCAGGCCGCGAGCAAATCCTGACCACCCGCCGGTGTGAGTGAGGTAAACCTCACAAGAGATTTTGGTCGTGGGCGATCAGCGCCTACCGTAGAAGGGATAGGCGCCGCAACAGCGGCCACCATGACCGACTCTTCGCGGAGTCCTACAGAGCCACGGAAAGCACCTATTCCATGAGTGACAACAGTCGCCCGTTGCGGGTTGCCATCGTCGGAGCGGGTCCCGCAGGGATCTACGCCGCAGACGCGTTGATGAAGTCCGACACCGCGAAGGACCGTGGTGTCAGCATCGACCTCTACGAGCGCATGCCGGCACCGTTCGGTCTGATCCGCTACGGCGTCGCCCCCGACCACCCGCGGATCAAGGGCATCATCACCGCGCTGCACAAGGTGCTCGACAAGCCGCAGATCCGCCTGCTCGGCAACGTCGACTACGGCACCGACATCACGCTCGAGGAACTCCAGGACCTCTACGACGCGGTGGTGTTCTCCACCGGCGCCACCGATGATCGGGTCCTCGACATCCCCGGCGTCGACCTCGAGGGCAGCTACGGTGCCGCGCAGTTCGTCGCCTGGTACGACGGCCATCCCGACTTCCCGCGCACCTGGCCGCTCGAGGCAGAGAAGGTCGCCGTCATCGGTGTCGGCAACGTCGCCCTCGACGTCGCGCGTGTGCTCGCCAAGACCGGCGACGAGCTGCTGCCGACCGAGATCCCGGCCAACGTCTACGAGGGTCTGAAGAGCAACAAGGCCGTCGAGGTGCACGTCTTCGGGCGTCGTGGGCCGGCACAGGCCAAGTTCACCCCGCTCGAGCTCAAGGAACTCGACCACTCGCCGAACATCGAGGTCGTGGTCGCGCCCGAGGACATCGAGTACGACGAGGGTTCGGCCGTCGCGCGTCGCGGCAGCAAGATCACCGACCAGGTCGCGACGATCATCGAGAACTACGCGATCCGCGACCCCAAGCAGGGCGCGATCCACAAGCTGTTCCTGCACTTCTTCGAGAGCCCGGTGGAGATCCTCGGCGAGGACGGCACGGTCGTCGGACTGCGCACCGAGCGCACCCAGCTCGACGGCACCGGCAACGTCAAGCCGACCGGCAAGTACACCGACTGGGACCTGGGCGCCGTCTACCGCGCCGTCGGCTACCTGTCCGACAACCTGCCGAAGATCCCGTTCGACCAGCAGGCCGGCGTGATCCCGAACGAGGCCGGCCGAGTCTTCGACGAGGGCAAGCACCTCACCGGCATCTACACCACCGGTTGGGTCAAGCGCGGCCCGGTCGGGCTCATCGGCCACACCAAGGGTGACGCGAACGAGACCGTCGACTGCATCCTCGAGGACATGACCAACGAGGCGCTGCTCTCGCCGGGCCGGCCCTCCGAGGACGCCGTCATCGAGCTGCTCGAGAGCAAGGGCATTCCCTTCACCACCTGGGACGGCTGGTACCGCCTCGACGAGCACGAGCGCGCCCTGGGCGCCGCCGAGGGTCGCGAGCGCGTGAAGGTCGTCGAGCGTGAGGACATGATCGCGGCGTCGGAGCCCGACAAGGTCTCGCGCCCCACGGCCTGAGGCCCGAGCCCGACCGACAGACAGACAGACAGCAAAACGGCGACCGGTGATCCGGTCGCCGTTTTGTCGGTAGAGGGCGCGCGAGGCGAGACGTCGTCTCGCGTCGCGCAGTCCTCTCTGGGTCAGTTCCCCGCGGTGTTGTTCGCGGCGGGAGGATTCTCCTGGTTGCGCCAGTTCTGCCAATACCCGAAGTTGTTCGTCAGGTTCTCGGCCTCGTCACCGAAGGTCCAGCCCGAGATGGTCGCCGGGAAGCAACCGAACCAGCGGGTCTCGATGGGGCGCACCCACCGATTGGCCTTGTTGTCCCACTTGGACATCGTGGCACCCGGCTTGAGTTCCTTGACCCGGACCGATGCGCCGTTGATCTCGTTGAGGATCACGTTGTGCATCGTCGAACCGCCGATGTTCTTCACGGTCATCCAGCGGTACATGTACCAGGCCTTGTTCCAGGGCTGACCCCACTGGCCGAAGTGGCATTCGATGCCACCGGTGATCTGCAGGTCGCCCGGCGTCGCGGCCTGCGCGGGCGCGGTCCCGGCGAGTGTGCCGGCAGCAATTCCGACGGTCGCCAGGACTGCGGCCCCCGCACGCTTGAGTGATGTCTTCATCAACCTCTCCTCCGTTGTCGGCGTGACTGTGTGACTGGTGGGACTATCGGCTCGCACCAAGCGCATCGTTACGCACCACTCAGCTCCCTCACAGGCTCGTATCTCTTTCGTTATGCAAACGACATGCGCGCGGTCGGCGGCCGCAGGCCTCCCATCGACCGTTGGTAAGGTAACCCTTTGTGCGTCGTATGACCGGAATAGTGCTGCTCGTCGCGGTACTCGTGGTCGCCTTGTTCGCCTCGATCGCGATCGGAACCCGCGCCCTGGGCGTCGGGGAGGTTCTCGATGCCCTGCAGGCCGGCGGATGGCCGCATCTGCGGTTCACCGACTTCCACGGGGTCCCGTGGGTCGTACTCGAATCGCCCGCGGCACCCCCGGGCGCCGGTGACACGTACGGCATCGTCTGGGATCTGCGGTTCCCGCGTACGGTGCTCGGCCTGGCGGTGGGCCTGGCGATCGGGGCGGCCGGGGCGCTGGCCCAGGGTCACACGCGCAACCCACTTGCCGACCCCGGCATGCTCGGTGTGAACGCCGGAGCCGCGTGTGCGGTGGTGTTGGGCGTCTACGTCCTCGGCATCCAGAGCCCGATCGCCTACATGGCCTTCGGTCTCATCGGCGCGTTGATCGCGGCCAGCGCCGTGTTCGGCCTGTCCGCCCTGTCGGGGGCCAGCCCGTTGACGCTGATCCTCGCCGGCACCGGACTGTCCGCGCTGCTGCTCGCCATCACGTCCGGGATCGTGTTGTCCGACAGCGTCACCCTCGACGCATGGCGCTTCTGGAACGTCGGCGCCACCACGGGCCGTGGCCTCGACGTCTTCTCGGCGAGCCTGCCGTTCATCGTCCTCGGACTCGTCCTCGCGCTGGGCAGCGGCTACTTCCTCAACGTGCTCAGCCTCGGCGACGACATGTCGAAGGCGCTCGGCTCGCGGGTCGTCCTGATCCGCTGTGTCGGCATCCTCACCATCACCCTGCTCGTCGGCGCCGCCACGGCGGCCTGCGGGCCGATCGTGTTCCTAGGCCTCGTGGTCCCGCACATCGCACGCGCGTTCACCGGCCCCGACTATCGGTGGATAGTCCCCTACTCCGCGCTCCTCGGGGCGGTTCTCGTCCTCGTCTGCGACGTGCTCGGCCGCGTGATCGCCCGTCCCGGCGAGGTCCAGGTCGGTGTGGTCCTGGCACTGGTCGGAGCACCGTTCCTGATCGCCCTTGTCCGCAAACGTAAGCTGGCCAGCGTATGACCGTCGACATCCGTCCCGAACCGATGATCCCCGACCCCGGGGAACCCGCACCGCGACGAGGTCGTCACCGGCGGGTGATCCGTGTCGGTCCGTCGTCGTGGGTCGTCCGGCCGAGAATGCTCGCGGTGGTCGCGGTCGGCGTCGGCGTCACGCTGCTGTTCTTCCTGCTCAGTGTCGGTATCAGCGACTACCCGATGAGTCCGGTCGATGTCGCCCGTGTGCTGCTCGGAGGCGGCACCCGCATCGAGAACGTGGTGGTCTTCGACGTCTCGTTGCCCCGCGCCCTGGTGTCACTGCTGGTCGGTTTCGGATTCGGCATGGCCGGCGCGCTGACCCAGATGCTCGCGCGCAATCCACTGGCCACCCCGGACATCCTCGGCATCACCGCGGGCGCGAGCGCCGCCGCGGTCGCCGCGATCGCCTTCTCGACGTCATGGGGAGCGTGGCTGGCCGGTGCGGGTATCCCGTTCGCAGCCCTGATCGGTGGCTTCGTCACCGCCATCGTGATGTATCTGCTCGCGTGGCCGGGCCGCTCCTCGAACATCGGCATCGACCCCTTCCGGCTGGTCATCATCGGCGTGGGCGTCACCTGGATGCTGCAGGCCGTCACCGCCTACATGCTCACCCGCGCGCAGATCAGCGACGCGGCGCGCGCCCAGACCTGGCTGGTCGGCTCGGTGTCCCAGTCGACGTGGTCCGACGTCTGGCCGTCGCTCATCGCGTTCGCCGTCGGAGTGGTGATGGTCGTCGGACTGTCCCGGCCGATCGGTGTGCTCGGCCTCGGTCCCGACGTCGCGCGCGGCCTCGGTATCAACGCCGGCCGGGTCACCACGGTGGTGCTGATCGGCGCGGTCGTGGTGACCGCCCTCTGTGTGGCGGCGGCCGGCCCGATCTCGTTCGTGGCGCTGCTCGCCCCACAGATCGCCCTGCGGCTCACCGGTTCCCCGCTGCCCACCCCGCTCGCCTCCGGCCTTCTCGGATCGCTCCTGGTGCTCGGCGGCGATCTGCTCTGCCGGACGGTCCTGCCCGGCGGCCTGCCGGTGGGCATCGTCACCGCAGCGATCGGTGGGCCATTCCTCATCTACCTCATGATCGCGATGTCCCGAAAGGCCACGGTATGAACAACTCCGACGCGAGGCTCGACGGCGCGGGCGTCACCGCCGTGGAGGTTGCCGGCGCCCCGGCACCGCCCTCGCGGCTGCGAGCCGAAGGCCTCCGGGTCGGCTATGACGACCGGGTGGTCATCGACGACCTCGACATCACCATCCCCGACGCCGCGATCACCACCATCATCGGCCCCAACGGCTGCGGAAAGTCGACCCTACTGCGCGCACTCTCCCGGCTGTTGCCGCCGCGTGCGGGCACCGTGTACCTCGACGACGAGGACATCAACGGCATGCGGCCGAAGACCGTGGCCCGCACGCTGGGCCTGCTGCCGCAGAATCCTGTTGCGCCCGAAGGACTCACCGTCGGCGAGCTGGTCGCCCGGGGCCGCCACCCGCACCAGCGGTGGTACCAGCAGGCGACCCCCGAGGACGAGGCCGCGGTGGAGTGGGCCCTCGAACAGACGGCCACCGCCGACTTCGCCGACCGCTCGATCGACGCCCTGTCCGGTGGTCAGCGACAGCGGGTGTGGATCGCGCTGACCCTGGCCCAGCAGACCGACCTGTTGTTGCTCGACGAGCCGACCACCTACCTCGACCTCGCGCATTCGGTCGAGATCCTCGACCTCGTGCATGCGCTGCGCACCGAGCACGGCAAGACGGTGGTGATGGTCCTGCACGACCTCAACCTTGCTGCGCGCTACAGTGATTCGCTCTTCGTGATGCGGTCCGGGCAGGTGGTCGCACACGGCACGCCGGCCGAGGTGATCACATCCGAGCTCCTGCTCGATGCGTTCGGTCTGCAGTCACACGTGATGGCCGACCCGATCTTCGGCGCACCGATGATCGTGCCGCTCGGGTCACGGCACCCGGTCCGGCCGGAAGCACGCGCCTGACCCGGTCGTTCAGTTCGGCGTCGGTCGGCCCACGACGTCTACCGCGGTACACCGGAATGTTCCGTGTCCCCATCCTGACGCCACGGGCCGACCCGTCCCAGCGAGTCTTCCGCACACCGACCGCGCCGACAGCCGATTCCGGATATTCTTTGGCACAGTGAAGTCGTCGTGCCGCGCCCTCGGCCGACGTTTCCTCATCTTCGGCCTGAGAGGATCCCCGTGACCCGTCGACCCCCCACAGACGATTTCACCGATGCTCACCTGAAAGTCGGGCCGCCGCACACCTGGGCGGTGGGTTTGCAGGCCATCGAGCACGCTATGGTGCCGGCGATGGGTGAGCTCGATGCCGAACGGACCGCCAAGGTGTCGTTCTCCATCAATCACAAGAAGGGCTTCGACTGCCCCAGCTGTGCCTGGGCGAACCCCGACAAGAGCAAACCGCTCGAGTTCTGTGAGAACGGCATGAAGTCGGTGGTCTGGGAGTCGACGCCGGTCACCATCCCGACCGAATTCTGGTCACAGCACTCGCTGTCCGAGCTCGCGACCAAGTCCGAGTACTGGCTCGGGCTGCAAGGTCGCATCGTCGAACCGATGTACAAGAGTGCCGATTCCGACCACTACCGGCCGATCGGCTGGGACGAGGCGCTCGACCTCGTCGCCGACAAGCTCCGTGGTCTCGCCACACCCGACGAGGCCGTGTTCTACACCAGTGGCCGGATCACCAACGAGCCCGCGTTCCTGTTCCAACTGTTCGCCCGCGCATTCGGGACGAACAACCTGCCGGACTGCTCGAACATGTGTCACGAGGCCACCGGCGCGGGAATGACCCCGGCCATCGGCCTCGGCAAGTCGACGGTCCACTACGACGACTTCGCCCATGCCGACCTCGTGATGGTGATGGGCCAGAATCCCGGCACCAATCACCCACGCATGCTGAATGCACTGCAGGACACCAAGGTCAACGGTGGACAGATGGTCGGTGTGAACGTCCTCCCGGAGGCTTCGCTGATGCGGTACAAGAATCCGCAGAAGCCGATCGGGATCATCGGCGACGGCCTGAAGCTGTCGGATCAGTTCGTCCACATCAAGATCGGTGGGGACATGCACCTCATCCAGGCCATCGCCAAGCGGGTGCTGCTCGCCGAGGAGGTCGACCCGACGAACGTCCTCGACTGGGATTTCATCAACGCGCACTGCGAGAACTTCGAGGCTTATCGCGAGCACATCCTGGCCCTCGACGACGACGAGGTACTCGCCGCCACAGGGCTCGATGCCGCCGAGATCGAGGAACTCGCCGAGCGCTACCTGAACTCCGACGCGACCATCATCACGTGGGCGCTCGGTATCACCCAGCACCGCAAGGCGGTCGGCACGATCGCCGAGATCATGAATCTCCTGATGCTCAAGGGCAACATCGGCAAACCCGGGGCCGGCGCGTCACCGATTCGCGGACACTCCAACGTGCAGGGCGATCGGACGATGGGCATCTGGGAGCAGATGCCCGACCCGTTCCTCGACGCATTGGGAGCCGAGTTCGGGTTCGAGCCGCCCCGGGCGCACGGACTGGACACCGTCAACGCGATGAATGCCATCGATCGTGGCGAGATCCGGGTCCTGTTCTCGATGGCGGGCAACCTGATCGCGGCCATCTCCGATTCCAACCGTGCCGACTCGGGCATCGGTTCGGTCGACCTGACGGTGTCGGTGACCACGAAACTCAACCGATCCCATGCGGTCACCGGAAAGGAATCGCTACTCCTGCCGGTCATCGGCCGGACGGAGTACGACGAGCAGGCCACCGGGCGACAGATCACCACCGTCGAGGACACGGTGTGCTTCGTGAACCAGAGCGGTGGCGAATTGCCACCGGTCGCGCCGGGGCTGCTGTCCGACGTCTCGATCCTCTGCCGACTCGGGGAACGAGTGTTGGGGGACATGCAGATTCCGTGGCGCCGGTTCGAGGCGGATTACGACACCATCCGCGACGCCATCGAGCATGTCATCCCCGGCTTCGACGACTTCAACGAGCGCATCCACCGCGACCACGGCTTCATGCTGCCGCACCCGCCCCGCGACTCGCGCACCTTTCCCACACCGAGCGGCAAGGCGCAGTTCACCATCCATCACCCGGAACACGTGACATGCCCACCCGGCCGCCTGATGCTGCAGACACTCCGGGCACACGACCAGCACAACACCACCATGTACGGGCTGGACGACCGCTATCGAGGGATCTCGAACGGACGGTTCGTCGTGTTCCTCCATCCCGAGGACATCGCCGAGCTCGGTCTCGAGGACGGGGCCACCGTCGACATCTTCAGTGAGTGGCCCGGCGAACCCGACCGTGCTCTGCGCGGCTACCGGGTCGTCTCGTATCCGACCAAGAAGGGTTGCGCAGCACTGTATTTTCCCGAAGGCAATGCGCTCATACCCCGCGCGTCGGTGGCCGACGGCTGCAACACCCCGACGTCCAAGCAGGTCATCGTGCGGATCGAGCCCGGCGAGCAGCCGGTCGCCACCGGGCGTCCGGTCACTCGCTGACGTCTGCATGCCGGACGTGAGCCGGCACCAGTGAAGAGTCGAACAGCGGGAATCATGCTGTCACATCCCATCCCGGCGTCCGTACGGCACGGTCACGCTCTGGCGGTGCCTTCCGGATTGCCGGGCCCGGGTGGCATGTCCACCAACATCTGCTCGCGCAACGAGTCGTAGATGGGTGGCGAACCCGCCAGGTGCGCAACGAGTACCGCGCATGCGGTGGCGACGGCCATCGGGATGGTCACACTCGTGGTCGCGACCATCTCCACGACGAGCACCACTCCGGTGATGGGTGCGCGCACGCTCGCGCCGAACAGTGCGGACATACCCACGATCACCATGGCGATCCGCAGTGAAGGCTGATCGTCCGGGAGAAGCAGATCCGCGAGCGCGGCAAACAAGACGCCCCAGAGTGCGCCGACGGCCAGCATCGGCGCGAAGAGTCCGCCAGGAGTTCCGGCAGCATACGACAACGGTCCGGCGAGAAAACGGACCACGAGCAGACCTGCGACAACGGGGAGGACCATGCTGCCGCCGTCGAAGATCTGCTGGGACAACGTGTCCCCGCCCCCAGCGGTCAACGGGTCGATCGCGAGGAGTGCACCGATGATGCCGCCGATCACGGTTGCCTTGGCAATGGGCGGGACGTGCCCGAAGTGGCGCACGAGGGCGATCGCGCCAAGGATCACCCGGTTGTAGGCGACACCGAGGACGCCGGTCACGAGACCGAACACCACGAACACCGGCAAGACGACGATCGACGGCGTCTCGACCTCGGCCACCATGAAATCGGACCGGTCTCCGAGCACGAGGCGCGAGCAGGCCACGGCCACAGACACCGCGAGCAGCGTCGGGATGACCAGGCGGAGTCGAAAGCTCTTGGCCACCTCTTCGAAGGCAAACAGCGCGCCACCGATCGGTGCGTTGAAGGCCACCCCGAGGCCGGCGCCGCTGAGCGATGTCTGCATGAGCCGGATGTCGTTGACGCCCAGGCGTGCTCGTCTGCCTGCCTCGGCACCGATGGCCGCACCCATGTGTACGGTCGGACCCTCACGACCGAGGATCAGCCCGGAGCCGATCGCGATCAACCCGCCGATGAACTTTGCCAGCACCACCCGCAGCGGAGGAGGATCGGCTTCGCCGCGGTCAACGGCCTCGACATGCTGAATCCCGCTCCCCGCCGCCAGCGGGACGACCCGGACGACGATCGCGCCGATCGTCGCGCCCACGGCGGTGACGGCAATCGGTATGAGCCACCCCGGCCCCGGGAGATCTGCTGACCACTGCAGCACGTCGACCCGCCATTGATCGAGATGCCGTAGACACCAACGGAACACCCCACCGACGAATCCGATGGCGATCCCGGCCGCGACGGCGAGTACGCACAGCAGCACCATGCCACGGGATGGAGATGCCGGAGATGTGGCATCCTCCGCCGACCGTTCGACCACGCGTCCCTCCTCTGCCGATGCGGGTTCGCCAGTGAGCCGGCGACCGACGACGCCTGCGGTGAGAAAGTGCTGCCGGCGATGGCGTTCCAGGCGGGGTCACCAGATCCCTGCTCCCACAAGCCAGATCGCCGTCCCCAGCAACGCGGCGAACAACTCGATCCCCATGGTGATCACCGCCGCCTTCGACGCGGACACCGCTCCCCGCCAGGCCGCGCGCAGGTTGCGGGTGCGGACGAGTTCGGCGAGCAGCGCCCCGAGGACGAAGCCGATGAACAGACCGATCACCGGGATCACGAAGAACCCGAAGATGCCGAGCACGCCACCGACCGCGATGGTGATGTTCGGGATGCCGTCGGACTTCAGTGACCTGCCCGCGACGAGATATTTGATGACCTCGCCGAGCACGATGACCAGCGCGGCGGCCGCGAAGATCCCCCACGCCCACCCGCCGACGATGGCCGCCCACACGCCGATCGCGGCCATGACCAGCAATCCACCGGGCAGGATCGGGAAGACGATGCCCAGCAATCCGACGAGGATGACCGCTCCGACGAGCAGTTCCCCTCCCAGGGACACGGGCTAGTCGACCGAGGCGCGCGACGGGTTGCCGGACGGACGCGGCGGCGGTGGCGGACCTGCAGGCCGGCCGGCCGCAGGCGGTACCGGCCGAGGCGGCGGTGGCCCACCCGGGCGCTGCGGGACACCGCGAGGCGGCATCGGCCCACGCGGCGGCATCGGCCCCGGCCGTGCACCCGGCGGTGGTCCGGCCGGTGCACCCCGCGGTGCTGCTGCCGGACGCGGAGGTGGCGGCTGCGCCGGCCGGGTCGCGGTCGGGGGGACGGCCGGTGCGGCGGCCGGCGGCGGTGCGGCCCGCTCGAACGGGCGTCCCGCCACCGGCGTCACGAGGGACGCCGCCTGCACCGCGCGTTGACGGGCGGTGGCGATGTCGTCGGCGGTCGCCGTGATCACACCCATCCGGCGACGATGGTGACTGACCGGCTTGCCGAACAGCCGGATGTCGGTCTCCGGGACGGCGAGCGCGCGGGCAACGTTCTCGAAGGCGATCGCCGGCTCGTCAAGCTGGCCGTAGATCACCGCGGACGCTCCCGGCGATGCCAGCGTGACGTCGACGGGCAGACCGAGAATCGCGCGCGCATGCATCTCGAACTCGGAGAGCCGTTGGGTGGCCAGGGTGACCAGCCCGGTGTCATGCGGTCGCGGACTGACCTCGGAGAAGTAGACGTCGTCACCCTTGACGAACAGCTCGACACCGAAAATGCCTCGGCCACCCAGTTTTCCGTCACCCATGGCGGTGGCGACACGTGCGGCGATCGAGGTCGCCGCACCCAGCGCATCAGTGCTCATCTCGTGGGGCTGCCAGCTCTCCACGTAGTCACCGGCGACCTGCTGGTGACCGATCGGCGCACAGAAATGCGACGCCAACCGGCCCGTCGCCGGGTCGATCGCGCGGACCGTCAGCAACGTGATCTCGTAGTCGAACTCGATGAATCCCTCGACGATCACGCGCTCGCCCGCGACCCGCGCGCCCGTCGTCGCGGTGTCCCAGGCGATGCCGATGTCGGCGGGTGCGCGGACCACGGTCTGGCCCTTGCCCGACGAGGACATGACCGGCTTGACCACACACGGGAAGCCGATCTCCTGGACGGAGACCTCGAGTTCCTCCAACGACGAGGCGAAGAGATAAGGGGACGTCGGGAGGCCGAGTTCCTCGTCGGCGAGACGGCGGATGCCCTCACGATTCATCGTCGCGACGACCGCGCGTGCGGTGGGGACGACCTCGGCCAGCCCACGTCGCTCCACCTCGACGAGAGCGTCGGTGGCGATCGCCTCGATCTCCGGCACCACGTAATGCGGCCGATACCGGTCGATCAGGGCGAGCAGCGCGTCGCCGTCGGTCATGTCGACGACCTCGGCGTGGTGGGCGACCTGGTGACCGGGCGCGTCGGCGTAACGGTCCACCGCGATCACCTCGACACCGAGACGCTGGAAGGCGATGATCACCTCTTTGCCCAGTTCGCCGGCACCGAGCATCATCACCCGGGTCGCGGACGGACTCAACGGCGTGCCGATCGCCGCGGGTGGCCCCACGGCGGGTGCGGCCACCGGGGTGTCGGGTTCGTCCCGCACCGGTGCGGCCTCCCCGCCGGCCGGCACCGACGCCTCGGGAGCGCTGTGACTGTCTGACGTCATGCCCAAATCCTACGTGCAGTTCAGCGCACGACAGCGTGCAGATCGCGTTCCTCGACGAGGATCACCCGGGGCCGCGGGCGATACCGCGCTCAGCCCATCGCCTCGTGCAGAAAGCACCAACGCCACACCTCACCGGGTTCGGCCGACCGCATCACCGGGTGGCCGCTCTCCTCGAAATGGGCGGTGGCATGCCGCCGCGGACTGGAATCACAACAACCGACGTGACCGCAGTCCAGGCAGATGCGCAGGTGAGCCCAATGATGTTCGCCGAGCTGCGTGCACTCCTCGCAGGCGCCGATGTCGCCCATGCGCGGGCCGGGATCGGCGTTGATGTCGATGCCGTAGGTGCCGAGTTCCGGGCATCGCGCCGACGTCCCGGTGGACGTCCCGCTGCTCGACGAACCACCCCCCGCGCTGTCGGATCGGTCGTCGGAACCCCGTCGGAAGATGCGCATGCCGACCATTATCCCGGTTCCGCGCACAACACGGACCGCGCCGACGTCCTCGACGGGATAGGTTTCTCCGGTGAGCGCATCGCTGTTGCTGGTGGCGGTGGTCGCCGTCATCGTCGCCGCCCTGTGCCGCCGATACGGGTTGTCGGCACCGCTGATCCTCGTCCTGGTCGGTCTGGGTATCGGCTGGATTCCGGGCACCCCGGAGGTGGAGCTCGACCCGGAGATCGTACTGTTCCTGATCCTGCCGCCGCTGCTGTACTCGGCGGCCCAGGACAGCTCGTACCAGGCCATCCGCGCCAACCGCCGGGCGATCGGGCTGCTGGCCATCGGGTTGCCGCTGTTCTCCACGATCGTCGTCGGTCTGGTCGCCTACTGGACCGTGCCGAATCTGCCGCTGGCGGCCGCACTCGTGCTCGGCGCGGTGGTCGCCCCGCCGGACGCGGTCTCGGCTCAGGCGATCGGGCGGCGCGTGGGGTTGCCGCGACGGCTGATGACGTTGCTCGGCGGCGAGAGCCTCCTCAACGACGCAACCGCCCTGACCGCGTTCCGCGTGGCGTTGGCGGCGGCGGTCGGCGCGACCGCGTCGCTGTGGGAGGGCGTGTCGACCTTCTTCATCGCCGCCGTCGGCGGCCTCGTCATCGGCTTGGCCGTGGGCTACGCCGTCTCGTGGCTCCGGTTGTGGCTCACCGACCCGCCGATGGAGACCGCGATCGGCATCATCGTGCCGTTCGGGACGTACTTCGTCGCCGAGGAGGCCCACACGTCCGGCGTCATCGCGGTGGTCGTCGCCGGGCTGTTCCTGGGTCAGCGGTCCGTACGCCTGGGCTATGCCACCCGATTGCAGGACGACGCGGTCCGCAAGTCGATCGACGCGATCCTGGAATCGTTCGTGTTCCTGCTCATCGGCCTGCAGTTGCCGTTCCTGATCCGCGGCCTCGCCGGCGAATCCTGGATACAGGTGGCCATCGATGCCACGGTGGTTCTGTTGGCCACCATCGTCGTCCGGTTCATCTGGGTCTACCCGGCGACGTACCTGCCACGCGTGTTCTCGTCGAAGATCCGTGAACGCGAACCGCAACCACCGCCGCGCGCGGTGTTCGTCGTGGGGTGGGCGGGCATGCGCGGGGTGGTGTCGCTGGCGGCCGCCTTCGCGATACCGATGACCACCGATTCCGGCGGCACGTTTCCGGCGCGCGCAGAGATCCTGTTCCTCACCTTCGTGGTGGTGGTCGGCACCCTACTCATCCAGGGAACCTCGCTCGGCTGGGTGATCCGACGGCTCGGGGTGGCCGCCGACGACGCCGAACAGGACCGACTCGCGTTCGCCGGGGCCCAGGACCGCGCCTCCCGGGAATCAGAGCGACGGCTCGACGAGATGGCGGCCGAACTCGCCGACGACGACCCGAACCGGCACCAGGTCATGATGCTGCGCAAGTGGGTGACCACCCAGCGCAACGTCGCGTGGGAGGAACTCGGGCGCGGACCGGAGGACATCGGCGAGAGCCCCACCGCCGCCGGCAACCGAATGCGCCTCGAGCTGTTGCGGATTCAGCGGTCGGTGTTCATCAACGAGCGCGACGAGGGCCACATCGACGACGAGGTGCTGCGCACCGCCCTGCGGCGCCTCGACTTCGCGGAGGGACAGATGGATCGCGAGGACCTCTGATCCCGGTGCGCCGACCGGGAAACGGAGCGCCCGGACTCAGCGATCGGAGAGTTCACTGACGAGCGCCGCGAACACGACCGTCTCCTCGGTGCGCCCGCGTAAGGTGGTGGCCTCCTGCCGTTCCCACCGTCGCGCTTCCGAACCCGCTGCCTCGACGGCCCGCTCGGAGGCGAGCGGCCGCGTCGGGTCCCGCTTGGCCAGCTCCGACAACCGGGCGCTCTCGTTGACCGCGTCGCCGATCACCGTGTACTCGAATCGTTCGATGGCGCCGACGTTTCCGGCCACGACCCGTCCGTAGCTCACGCCGATGCCCGCGGACAGATCGGGCACCCGCTCGGCGAGCCCGGCCGCGATCTCGCGTGCCGCGGCCAGCGCCGCACCGGCCGGGTCGTCGAGATCGATCGGCGCGCCGAAGATCGCCAGCACCGCATCGCCCTCGAATTTGTTGACCAGGCCCTGCCGCCGCTCGACGGCGCCGACGATCACCGCGAAGAACCGGTTGAGTATCTCGACCACCTCGGTCGGGGTACGGCCGGCGGCCAGCGTGGTCGAGCCGATCACGTCGACGAACACCACCGCGACGATCCGCTCGGAGCCGCCGAGCTCCGGATCTCGTTGCAGCGCAGCCGCGGCAACGTCGCGCCCGACGTGCCGACCGAACAGGTCCCGGACCCGTTCCCGTTCCCGCAGTCCGGTCACCATGCCGTTGAACCCCACCTGGAGATCACCGAGTTCGGTGCCGTCGTAGACCACGAGGTCGTCGTCGGAGATCTCACCCCGCTGTACCCGTTTCATACCGTTGCGCACACTTCGGATCGGCGCGGTGACGCTCACGCTGATCAGCACGGTCAACAGCAGCCCGGTCGACAGCGCGATCACCGCCAGGACGGTGACCCCGACGAACAGGTCGAGCTTCGAGGTGTCCTCGCGGAAGGCGCCGAAGAACACGACCAACAGGATGCCGACGATGGGGATGGCGGACCCGACGATCCACGAGACGATCGATCGCGATCGGACCCCGCTGCGTTTGCGGCGCCCGTAACCGGCGGTGATGACCTCCGCGGCGACCGGACGCAACGCGAACTCGATGAGCAGATACGACACCGCCACCACGACGAAACCGCTCAACCCGACGACGAAGAACGTCTTGGGGATCAGGTCCGGGTCCAGGACCCCGTACATGATCGTGAACATGACGGTGGCCACTCCCCAGAGCACCCCCTGGATCAGCACCAGCCGCCAGGGCGCGCGCTGCGCGCGGCGCGCGTCCTTGGCGGTCGGCTTCTGATCGCGGATCGCCCAGCGCAGATCGCGGACCACCACGACGGTGCCGAGTGCCGTGCCCACCACGAACGCGACGACCACATACACCGGCACCGCGATGAAGTTGACCCACCACAGATCCGCCTGGAACACCGACGGCTGCGGGATACCCACCGCGGACAAGGCGATCGCCAGGATCGCACCGATCAGGTTGGCGACGACGATGAACACGGTCAGCAGCGTCTGGATGCGGATCCGCTGTCTGGACCCACGCTCCGACGCCGAGCCGAGCAGGATCGATCCGTAGTCCCGGCTGCCCCGCGCCATCGTGCCCCTCGAAGCTGCTACTGCTACACGATTTCGCGACGAACGATGGTCTGCTCGCGGCCGGGCCCCACGCCGACACACGAGATATGAGCCCCGGCAAGGTCTTCCAACCGCAGGATGTAGTTCTGGGCGTTCTTGGGCAGATCCTCGAAGCGCCTGGCCTGCGAGATGTCCTCCCACCAGCCGGGCATCTCCTCGTAGATCGGCTTCGCGTGGTGGAATCCGGTCTGCGTCATGGGCATGTCGTCGACGCGTTCGCCGTCGACCTCGTACGCGACGCAGATCGGCACCGTGTCCAGACTCGACAGCACGTCGAGTTTGGTGAGGAAGTAGTCGGTGATGCCGTTGACGCGGGTCGCGTAGCGCGCGATGACGGCGTCGAACCAGCCGCAGCGCCGGGCACGCCCGGTGGTGACACCGACCTCGCCGCCGGTCTTGGCCAGGTAGGCGCCCCACTCGTCGAACAGCTCGGTCGGGAACGGGCCGGACCCGACGCGGGTGGTGTAGGCCTTCAGGATGCCCAGCACCGTGGTGATCTTGTTGGGCCCGATCCCCGAACCGACCGCGGCGCCGCCGGAGGTCGGATTCGACGACGTCACATACGGATACGTGCCGTGGTCGACGTCGAGCAGAGTGCCCTGCGACCCCTCGAGCAGGACGGTCTCCCCCCGTTCGAGCGCCTGGTTCAGCAGCAGCCGGGTGTCGGCGATGCGGTGCTTGAAGCCCTCGGCCTGCTCGAGGACCTCGTCGACGACCTGCGCCGGGTCGAGCGCGCGTCGGTTGTAGATCTTCACCAGGATCTGGTTCTTGAGTTCCAGTGCGGCCTCGACCTTCTGCGCGAGGATCTTCTCGTCGAGCACGTCGGCCGCACGCACACCCACCCGGGCGATCTTGTCCTGATAGCAGGGACCGATGCCGCGGCCGGTGGTGCCGATCTTCTTGTTGCCCAGAAAACGTTCGGTGACCTTGTCGATGGCCACGTGATACGGCATCAACAGATGAGCGTCCGCCGAGATCATCAGACCCGACGTGTCGACGTCGCGGTCCTCGAGACCGCCGAGTTCGGTGAGCAGGACCCCCGGATCCACCACGACACCGTTGCCGATGACGTTGCGCACGCCCGGCGTCAGGATGCCGGACGGGATCAGATGCAGGGCGAAGGTCTCCCCGTTCGGCAGGACGACGGTGTGACCGGCGTTGTTGCCGCCCTGGTAGCGGACAACCCACTGCAGCTTTCCGCCGAGCAGGTCGGTCGCCTTGCCCTTGCCTTCGTCACCCCACTGGGCGCCGATAAGCACGATCGCGGCCATGGTCGGTTACTCCTTTGAGTTGGCGCGCTGAACAACAGGCCAACCCTACTGGTTCTGACCCCCCGATACGCTATTCGCGTGTCATTTGTGCCGATCAGCGAGTCCCGGGTGGGCAGCGGCAAACAGGCCGTGCGCGCCGCGGTCACCGACCATCTCACCGATCCGGAGGTGTCCCGGGTCGTCGTGGCCCCGACCGGGGCCGACGGCGCCGACGCGTTCCTGTCGCTGGTCATCGCCACGCTCATGCTCGCCGAACGGCTCGACGTCGAGGTCGCCTACACGCCACCGGCCGCCACCCGGGCGACCCGCATCTACCGCCTGCCGCACGGCTCCGCGGCGCAGACCCTCGCCGAGCACGGCAGCGCCCGCGACGTTCCGCTGATCCGCGACGACGCGGCCAGCGTGCTGGTCGGTGTGGCCCGCCATCTCGGCGCCGACGACGAGAAGCTGCACGGCGAGACCTACGTTGACAGCGAGCACCTGTTCACCGGTGAGGTCCGCGGGGTACAGATCGAGCCGCTCCCGCACGCCCCGGGGCTGCGGGCACGGGTCATCCGTCCGATCTGGCCCGGTCGGTGGCACCTCGGGCGGGCCGCGCAGACCGGCGGGACGAACATCGTCGTCGAGCGGGAGGGCACACTCACCCCACGCGTGCTGAAACGGTCCACCTTCTACCGGCATCATGTGGACATGAAGCTGGTGTGCCCATGAGCGCTTTCCCTGCCGCTGCCGGACGCGGCGCGCGGCCGACGACCCGGGAGATCCTGCGCGCGATCCGACCGGGCCCGGTGTTCCTGGGACTGGTCGTCGCCGCCGCTGTCGGCGGCTGGCTGGTCGCGACGTCGGAGCCGGGGCGCAACGCCCAGTCGATCGGCGGCACGCTGCTGTTCGTCCTCGCCGGCTGGGTCATCTCGCTGTGTCTCCACGAGTTCGCACACGCGGTGACCGCATTCCGGTTCGGCGACCGTAACGCCGAATTGCGCGGTTATCTGACCCTCAATCCGTTGCGCTACACGCATCCCGGACTCTCGATCGGGCTGCCGCTGCTGATCATCCTGTTGGGCGGCATCGGTTTTCCGGGCGGCGCCGTCTACGTGGACCAGCGGGGCTTCACGCGTTCGCAGCGCACGATCGTGTCGTTGGCGGGGCCCGCGACCAACGCCGTGCTGGGCGTCGTGCTGCTGATCGCCGTGCAGTCCGGCTTGTCGTCCACGCCGGGCGTCCAGTCGACCGATGGCACGATCTACCTGTCGCCCGACCATCTCAATCTGTGGGCGGCACTGTCGATGTTGGCGTTTCTGCAGATCACCGCGGCGGTGCTGAACATCCTGCCGGTGCCGGGATTCGACGGCTACGGTGCCGTCGAGCCGTATCTGTCCGACAAGACCCGATTCTCGATGCAGAAGATCGCGCCGTACGGTTTCCTGATCGTCTTCGCCCTCTTGTTCATCCCGTTCCTCAACCGGGCCTTCTTCGACGTCATCTACTGGCTGTTCGGGCTCTCCGGCGTGCCGAGCGCGCTCGCGACCTACGGCTGGAATCTGTTCATCTTCTGGCGGTAGGGCGTGCTCGATACAGCCGGGCCACCGAGTCCGGCAGTTCGCCGGGCGTTTCGGTGACCGGCTCCTCGTAGGCGATGTGCATCGGGATGTGTCCGGTCCAGCCGGTGGAATCGTCGGTGGTTCCCGGCCCACCCGACCGAGCCTTGCACAGCCATTGCCCCTCGACGATGGGCAGCGCGAGAATCCGCGTCGCGGACAACTCCTTTCGGGTGTGATCGCGTACCTCGGCGCTCCGGCCGGGTAGCACCGCATCGGAGAACACGTCGAGTGCTCGCGCCGCGTCGGTGACGTCGTCGACGTGCACCAGGGTTCCCCGGACCACCGCCGACCGATAGTTCACCGAGTGGTCGAAGAGCGTCCCGGCGACCACGAGACCGTCGACGACGAAGGCCGTGAACGTCACCGGCGCACCCGCTGCCACCCGGCGCAGGGCACCCGCTCCCGACGACCCGTGGATCAGCAGACGGTCACCGTCACGGGCAGCCAGCATCGGCACCGACCACGGCAGCCCGTCGTCGGTGACCGTGGACAGTACTCCGACGTGCGCCTCGTCGAGGATCTCGTCGAGGAGCGCGCGGTCACCGCCGCGGTCGGGTTTACGGGTCAGGGACAAGAGCTGGTCGTCGGGCATGGTTGCCAGCATGACCGTCGATCCGCGTTCTGTCAGGCGGATTTTCGCGCCGGCCGAGCGGCCGGGGTCACCACTTCAGTTCGTCGTGGCAGCGTTCGCGGACGTCGTGCGGATCGATCTGCACGGTCGCGTGTTCCAGACCGTGCCGGGTGAGGACGGCCTGCGCGGCGGTCAACACCTCGCGGTTGGATCCGTTGCTGCCCAGATGCACCGTGGCGACGTCCATTCCGGTGGTCAGCGTCCACACATGCAGGTCGTGCACGTCGTCGACGGAGGGAATTGCCGCGAGATCCCGGCGCAGCGAATCGACGTCGATGTGCGCGGGCGCCTGCTGATTGAGAATCCTCAGCGCCTCGAGGGCCAGCCGCACGGCGCGCGGGACCACCCAGAGTGCGATGAGCACGGCCACCACGACGTCGGCGTACCCCCACCCGGTGGTCAGTGCGACGACACCGGCGATGAGCACGCCGACACTGCCCACGGCATCGGCGAGGACCTCGAGGTACGCGCCGCGCACCGCGATCGATTCCTGCGCGTCCGCGCGCAGCAGCAGCATCACCGCCAGGTTGACGAGCAACCCGATCATGGCGACGACGATGAGGGTCAGCCCGGGCACCTCCGGGTCGGTGCCGATTCGCTTCACCGCCTCGTAGAGCACGAAGACCGCGACACCGATCAGCAAGACGGCGTTCGCGACGGCGGTGAAGACCTCGGCGCGGTGCCAGCCGAAGCTGCGATCATCGGTCGTCGAGCCGTGTTTGGCCAGCAGGAGCGCCACCAGCCCCATCACCAGCGCGACGACGTCGGTCAGCATGTGCCCGGCGTCGGCGATCAGCGCCAGCGAGTTGACGAGGAGGCCGGTGACCAGCTCGACGACGAAGTACCCGCAGATGATCGCGACGGCAACCGCCATCGGCCAGATCCGGCGATTCGCGACGGATCCGGTCGAGTCCCCATGCGTGTGCGTGTGTGAGTGGCCCATTTGTCGTCAATATATGCACGTTCTCGCATATATGACAAGAGGCGACCCTAACTCGGTCCCCGTACGACCAGGTCAGCGCAGTGTGGCCATCGCCGACGAGCGACGCAGCCCGGCGATCATCAACATGTCGATGAGCATGGATCGCAGCTCTGCCATCACCGCCGTCTCCGACAGTGTGCTGTCGGAGACGAGCTCGGCCTTGGCCTTGCGCGCGACGGTGCGGAGCACCCGCGCCGCGTCGGCCTGGTCGGGCTCCTCGCCCGGTTTGGCGATCATCATCTCCCGCAGCACCTCGAAGGCCTCCCCGACGTCGGCGAGGATGTCGACGATCTCGGGTCGCAGGGGTTCACCGCGTTGCGTCATGCCGAGCGCGCGCCGCGCGATGATCCGGAAGTTGCGGACCGCGTTGTCGATCGGATCGGCGGTCGCGGAGATGCGGGCCAGGCGTTCGCGCGCGTTCCAGTAGAGCGGCGAGATCGTGCTCACCTCTCGGCCACCCCGCATGTCGGCGCGCATCTCGTTGATCGCCTCCTGCGTCCCGCGCGCCGATTCCAGTGCGGACGCGACGACGTCGGCGTCACCCTCCCGGAGGCCGGAGACGAGGGTGCGGGCCGAGTCCCGCATCGTCGCCAGGAGTCCCGCCGCGTCGCGACGGGCCCGGTGGGCCGGGTTCACCGGGAACAACGCCACGATGATCATCCCGACCACGCCGCCGATCAACGCATCGATCGCGCGGTGGAAGCCACCGACGCCCCCGGGCGGCAGCAGGGTCGCGACCAGGACGCCCGACGATGCGGCCTGCATCGGGATCAGCGGACCGTTGTCGAGGAAGACCGCCACCGCCATCGCCAGCGCGACGACGAGCATGATCTGCCACGTCCCCGATCCGATCTGCGAGACGAGAAGGTCGCCGATCAGGATGCCGATGGTGACCCCGGCGACCAACTCCACCGAGCGTCGCCAGCGCTTGCCGAGCGACAGACCGAGCGACACCACCGCGGCGATCGGCGCGAAGAACGGCTGCGGGTGACCGAAGATGTTCACCGCGATCCACCATGCTGCGCCCGCCGCGATCGCGCACTGTCCGATGGGGACCAGCGACAACCACAGTCGCCGAACCCGCTGCCGCACCGGCGGCGGTAGTCCGTTCAGCCGTCGGCGCAGCCAGTCGGTCAAGCGAGTCCGAGATGCTGCGCTGCAGCCGGGTCGCTGTCGTTGAGGAGATCGAGGCAACGGAGGTACTCGTCCTCCTCGCCGACGGCCTTGGCCGCACGGGCGAGCGCACCGACGCACCGCAGGAAGCCCTGGTTGGGTTCATGGCTCCAGGGCACCGGGCCGAACCCCTTCCACCCGTGCCGGCGCAGCTGGTCCAGGCCGCGGTGATAGCCGGTTCGCGCATACGCGTAGGCGGCGATCACCTTCGACACGTCGGCACCGTCGTCGGATGCGTCGAGCGCCGCGTCGGCCAGGTACGCCCATGCGATCGACGCAGTGGGGTGCGCAGCCGCGGTCCGGGCCGGATCTGCGCCGTTGAGCAGTTCCGATTCGGCTTCATCGTCGCCGGTCAACAGCACCGGTTGTGGTCCGAGCAGATCTCCGAAGGAAGTCACGCCTCCATTCAAGCACCCATACGGAGTACTTCGACGCCCACCGAGTGCTGATTGCCGGAGGTATTCGCTAGGGTGAATGGCGCGATCGGCCACGACGCGACCGACTCGGCGGGGATCACCACGGCACGGGGACGCCGACCACATCTGATTCGGAGAGAGCGGGGTGTAGACGACGATGCCTTCATCGCAGGACGACAAGGGATCGTTGTTCGGTCGCGCCCTCTCCGCGTGGCGTGATCGCGGTAGGAACCACACGGCCGGGAGCGGCCGCCGGGGCCCGGATGATTCCTGGGTCGACAGCACGAAGGGCGACGACGCAGCGGTGACCGACGCGACGAACACAGACGGTGGAACCAGCTCTACCTCGGAAGACGCGGTCGGCGACGACGAGACGTCGACGCAGGGCCCGACGACCGACGGCACCGAGCGCGCTGCGGACGATGTCGCACCCGACGCCGATGCGACCGAGGCGGACGGGACCGACGCGGACACGGCCGGCGACCCGGACCCCGTCGAGGGTGCCGAGGACGCCACCGCCGCCGACGAGGGCACCGCTGCCGGGACCGCCGACGTCGAGGGCGCCGAGGGCGATGAAGGCGAGGCTTCCGATATCGCTGCCGCCACCGCAGAAGACGCAGCCGGAGACGACGCCGACGGTGCCGACGCGCCGGCCGACGGCGACGCCGGGGACGAATCGGGCCGCGAGGATCCCGACGACGCCGAGAGTGTGTCGAATGTCTCTGATGACTCCGCGATCGTCGATGACGTCGATGACGCCGAGAGCGAATCGGCCGTGGACGACGCGGCGGTGGATGACACGGCAGTGGCCGACGCAGCAGTGGACGACGCAGCAGTGGCCGACGCAGCAGTGGCCGAGGACGCCGACGACACGGTCGTCGACGGCGAGGACGACACCGAAACCGGCGAATCAGACACCGATGCAATCGAATCCGACGAACCGGTCGACGACGCCGCTCGTGATGAGGCCGCGTCCGACGTCGACGTGACAGCGGACGACCCCACCGCGGACGCACCCACCGCGGACGACCCCTCTGCGGACGCCGCGACCGAGGACGTGCAGGCTCCCGCGGAGAGCTCCCCCGAGGCCGCCCGCCCGAAGCCGAAGCCGAAGGGCGGACGCGGCATCGACTCGGCCACCAAGGTGATCCGGCGCGACGAGATGCCCGACATCAGCGAACTCGACGATCTCGAGAACATCGACGCACTCGGCGCATCGGCTGCCGGCGCCGCCGCTGCCGATGCGGGCGAGGACACCGAGGACGCGCCCGCCGACGACAAGCCCAAGAAGGTTGGCGGCGGCATCGGCCCGACCGACTCCGCGACGACCGTGATCCGTCGTGACGACCTGCCCGACGCCGAGGAGCTCGACGACCTCGAGGAGATCGACGCCCTCGGCGGTGACGACAACTCCCCGGCCGAAACCGCCGACGAGGCGACCGCTGACTCCGCAGCTGCCGACTCGGGGACCACCGACGGCGATGATGTGGCCCCGACGAAGGCCTTCGCCGCCGACGACTCGACCGACGAATCGGACACCGAGACCCGACCGGTCACCAAGCCGGTCGCGGCAGCTGCCGCGGCCGGGGCGGCCGCGGCTGCGGGCACTGCCGCGGCGTCATCACCGGGATCGTCAGCGCAAGGAACGTCGTCGCAAGGATCGTCGACACAGGGTTGGTCGACGACGGCCCACAAGCCGCCCGAGGTCATTCCGGGCAAGGGTGACGGGCCGGCGTCGAAGGCGAAGTCGACCGAGTCCGGCGGGCGACGTCGCTGGCCGTGGCTGGTGGGCGCCGCCGTGATCGTCGTGATCGCGGCTGTCGGCGCGGTGTTCGCCTACATGAACCTGCGACCCCCGGCTCCTGCCGACGAGGCCGCGGACGCCGCCAAGAAGTTCTCCACCGCGCTCTACGAGGGTGATCTGGACACCCTGCGGTCGGTCACCTGCGGCGAGCGCAACCAGTTCTACACGTCGATCAGCGATAGCGATTTCCAGAAGATCTACGACGGCCAGCGGGCCCGCAACGAGCTCATCCAGGTCAGCGAGGTCAAGGCGGTCAAGGTCACCGGCGACGGCGGCAACCAGGCTGTTGTCGAGGTCAATGCGGTGCACAGCAGCCGCCCCGACACCCCGCAGACGGTGACGATCAACCTGCAGAAGTCCGGCGATGATTGGAAGGTGTGCACGCCCCAGTGACCGGCAACGGACCAACCACCCGACTGCCTCGACACGAAACCTGGGTCCATCACCAGACGCCGGTGACCCGCTCGCCCGAGACCCCGCCACGCGCGTACTACGAACCACCGACCCACCCGCTGCACATCCGGCGGTCGGCCGCGCGCCCGATGCCGTCACCCCGGCCGACCCGCCGGCGCATCGACCCGCCCGTCGTCATCGCCGCGATCGTGATGATCGCGCTGGCCGTCGGTGTGATCGTCGGCCTCGCCGCACTCTGAGGCGCTCCGCCGGCTGAGATCGGCCCCCTGGGGCCGGTCCGAGGGGATATCCCCTCGGCGGCAGCTGAGGGTGCTCATCTCAGTCGACGGGAGCCGAACCGGACTCTGCTGCGTCTGACATGACGTGGAAGAACTCGAACCCAACGTCTACAGCAGAAGTCAGCTGCTCAGAAACGGAACCACCGACGCCGAGTTGCGCCGAGCAGTTCGCGAGAGCGCACTCATTCGCCCGCGGCCCGGCTGGTACGCGACACCGACTGCGGACGAGAACGTGGTCGAGGCGGTACGTCGAGGAGGCGCGATGAGCTGCGTTTCCGCGCTGCGACACCACGGCCTCTGGATCCCGCCGGGGTACGACGACCTGCACGTACGGGGCTCCCGACACCACGCGCGGCGAGACTTCTGCCGAACGCCGGGCCGCCCGCTGCCGGTACTGACCCCGATCGATCCGGCGCCGGTCGCGCTGATGGTCGCAGCTCGCTGCATGAGTCGCGAGGACTGGATCGTCGTGTGCGACTCACTGCTCAACTCGTCGGGGACGAGTATCCGGTCGTTGCGATCGGAAATGCCACAGTCCAGTCGGGAGATCGAGGACCGGATGCTCAGATGCGATGCCCGCGCGCAATCGGGCACCGAGAGCGCGGTCCGACTCCGGCTGCGCGCACGGGGCTTTCACGTCGTCGTCCAGCCGAAGATCCCAGGCGTCGGCTATGTCGATCTGCAGGTGGGCCGTCTACTGCTCGAGTGCGACAGCAAACTCCACCACACCAGCCCGGAGAACTACGCGAATGACCGACGCCGCGACCGGAAGACACTCGCTTCAGGGTTGATCACCATGCGCTTGACGTACGACGACGTCATCTACGGCTGGGCAGAGACGATCGCCGACATCACCGCCGTCACAGACGCGGATCGCCACCGCCCGCGACGGACGCGGCGGCAAACTTCGGCCCCCTGAGCCCTCGCCGAGGGGATATCCCCTCGGCGGCGGCTCACGGGGCTGATCTCAGCAGCGCGATCTGCTGCGCCACCTGACAACGCAGACAGCGCCCGGGATCACCCGGGCGCTGTCGCTTCGAGACCGTGTCTGATCAGGCGCTGATGGACTTGCCGACCGACTTGAGGTCGGTGCATGCCTCGATGACGCGCTCGGACATCGACGCCTCGGCCAGCTTCGACCAGACCCGCGGATCGTAGGTCTTCTTGTTACCGACCTCGCCGTCAACCTTGAGCACCCCGTCGTAGTTGGAGAACATGTGCCCGGCGATCGGACGGGTGTAGGCGTACTGGGTGTCGGTGTCGACGTTCATCTTCACGACGCCGTAGCTGAGCGCCTCGTCGATCTCGCTCTTCAGCGAGCCGGAACCACCGTGGAAGACGAAGTCGAACGGCTTGCTGCCGTCGGCGAGGCCGAGCTTCTTGGTCGCGACCTCCTGCCCGGTGTTCAGGACATCGGGACGCAGCTTGACGTTGCCCGGCTTGTAGACGCCGTGGACGTTGCCGAACGTCGCGGCGAGCAGGTAACGGTTACCGGAGTCGCTCGCGCCCAGCGCGTCGAGGGTCTTCTCGAAGTCCTCCGGCGTGGTGAACAGCTTGTCGTTGATCTCTGCCTCGACGCCGTCCTCTTCACCGCCGACCACACCGATCTCGATCTCCAGGATGATGTTCGCCGCTCCGGCCTTGGCCAGCAGGTCCTTGGCGATCTCGAGGTTCTCGTCCAGCGGAACGGCGCTGCCGTCCCACATGTGCGACTGGAACAGCGGGTTCTTGCCGGCGTCGACGCGCTCCTGCGAGACCGCCAGCAGCGGGCGCACGTAGGTGTCGAGCTTGTCCTTCGGGCAGTGGTCGGTGTGTAGTGCGATCGTGACGTCGTACTTCGCCGCGATCACGTGGGCGAACTCAGCGAGCGCGACAGCGCCGGTCACCATCTCCTTGATTCCCAGGCCGGAACCGAATTCGGCACCGCCGGTGGAGAATTGGATGATGCCGTCGCTACCGGCGTCCGCGAAGCCCTTGATGGCCGCGTTGATCGTCGACGACGACGTACAGTTGATCGCCGGGAACGCATAGCCCCCTGCTTTTGCCTTGTCGAACATTTCCGCGTACTGCTCGGGGGTTGCTATGGGCATCTCACGTCCTCCAACCGGGTAAGGTTTGCGCGCTTGCGAGTCGGTCACTCCCGTTCAGTATGTCAAGCCCGGTTCCCGCATGTGCAGCACCGGGTCTTCTGTGACCTCGACGTCGGTTATGACCGGTATGCCGAGAAATCCGTACCATGTCTCGTGATGTCCACGAACCCTCCGGCCACAGCGTCCGCCGACACGTCCGACACCGCCGAACCCCTCGCGCCGCCTCTCCGGCCTCGGCCCCGCACGGTCGCCGGAGACCTGGCCCGCGGCGCCCTGATCGGTGTCGCCGAGACAGTGCCCGGCGTCTCGGGCGGAACGGTCGCATTGGTGACCGGGATCTACACCCGCCTGATCGCCTCCGCGAAGCACGTCCTCGACGTCCCCCGCATGATGCTCACCCGCGGCGACTGGCGTTCGGCGGCACGCGACGTCGAGTGGTGGCTATTGATCCCGGTCGCCATCGGCATGGCGCTCGCAGTGATCTCGATCGCGGGCGTGATGGAGAGTTTCGTCACGGATCAGCCGGTGAACTCCAAAGCGCTGTTCATGGGCATGATCGCGATGTCGGTGGTCATCCCGCTCCTGGAGATCCGACCGGGCGCGCTGCACGCCCCGAGTTCGCGACTGCGCGCCGCCGCCCTGTTCATCGTCATGGCGGCAGCGACGTTCGCGCTGACCTCCCTACCCCGTGGCGAGATCTCCGATCCCCCGCTGACCATGGTGTTCGGAGCGGCCGCGATCGCGATCTGCGCGCTGGTGCTACCCGGGGTGAGCGGTTCGTTCTTCCTCCTCGTCGTCGGCCTGTACGCACCGACGATGGCGGCCGTCGACAATGGCGACCTCACCTACCTGGCCGTTTTCGGACTCGGCGCGCTGGTGGGCCTGGCGTCGTTCGTCCGCATCCTGGAGAAACTGCTGAGGAACCATCACACCGTGGCTATGGTCAGCGCGGCCGGGTTGCTGTTGGGTTCACTGCGGGCGCTGTGGCCGTGGCAGACCGACGAGGGGCAGGTCATGGCTGTCGGCTCCGACTGGCCGGCGGCGCTGGCACTGTTCGTGCTCGGCGCAGCGGTCGTCGGCGTCGTCGCGCTGGTCCAGCGACGCGCCGGGAGGGCAGACCCGGCTCCCGGCTCCCAGCGATCATTCAGCTTCGACAGGTACGCTGATCCGTCGTGATCGACTCCGCTCTCGCCCAGACCACGACAAACGTCGCCCTCATGCCGGGATTCCTCGACCCGGTGACCCTCCTGGGGTACTTCGGCGCCTGGGCCTTCTGGGGCCTGCTCCTGGTGATCCTGATCGAGTCCGGGGTGCTCTTCCCGGTCCTGCCGGGCGACTCGCTGCTGTTCGTGGCCGGAATGGTGGTCGCGGCCGGCGGCAAGGACGGGATCGACAAGTTCGCATCGCTCTGGCAGTTGCTGATCTTCATCCCGATCGCGGCCATCATCGGCGGACAGATCGGTTACTGGATCGGCCGGTATGTCGGCACCAGCATGTTCAAGCCGGACGCCCGCTTCCTCAAGGAGCGCTATCTCATCGAGGCACACGAGTTCTTCGAGAAGCGCGGCCCGATCACGATCTTCCTCGCCCGCTTCGTGCCCATCGTCCGTACGCTCGCGCCGATCGTCGCCGGCGCCGCGCGGATGAAATACTCGGTCTTCTTCGTCTACAACGTCGTCGGCGCCATCGTCTGGGGTGCGGGAATCGTCCTGCTGGGCTATTGGCTGGGTCGATTCGAGATCGTGCAGAAGCTGATCGAGCCGATCTTCATCTTGATCGTGGTCTTGTCGGTGTTGCCGATGTTCGTCGAGTGGTACCGGCGTCGCCGGGTGGCCAAGAAGTCGGCCGCCGACGTGGTGTCCACCGAATCCGACCTGCAGAGCGAGTCCTGATCCGGACCAGCCTGCCGGTCCCTCACTCCTCCCGATCGTCGAGCGCCACGCCGACTCCGCCGAGGTACTCCCCGAGCGCCAATGGCCCGAACAGCGCCCGGTGGACGATGTAGCCCTGCGAGAGTGCCACCATCCCGCGGACGACGGCGTCGATGTCGATCGAACCCTTCTGCGCAGCCACCCACGGCCCGATCGCCGCCCGGTAGGCGGTTCGAATCCGGCCCACCGCACGATCGACGACTTCGCTGATCTCCTCGTCGACGGTCGCCTCCGCCCACATCTGCAGGACGAGGCGATGTGGCACCTCGTCCTCGTCGAGGGCACCCAGTAGGCGGCCGACGATCTCGCGCGGTGATCGCGGTTCCCGTGCGTCGAATCCTTCCTCCAGCAGCGCCTGAGCCCGCCGGCCGATCACCGCTGCCGCACCTTCGGCGAAGATCTCTGCCTTGCCCGAGAAGTGCGAGTAGATCGAGCCCGTCGACAATCCCGATTCCGCGGAGATGTCGGCGATCGATGTGTGCGCGACCCCCTGGGTCGCCATCATCCGCAGCGCCGCGGCGACGATCGCGTCCCGTCGGGACTGCGCGGTCTCTCGAGTCAGGCGGGGCATACAAAAAGAATACATGTTCTGTATAGTCACCTTCAAAGAGAACGAACAATCTCCTTGAGAGGGCGGGCTCGCCATGACCGAGACATCCACCAACGCCGCATCACCCCCGACCGGCCCGGTGACCACCTGGTCGAAGACCCTCATCATGTCGCTGCTGGCGGCGGTAGCCATCGGCGTCGTCGTGCTGGCCTTCCTGTGGCCAGTCGCGACCTCGTCCGCCAAGGATCTCCCCGTCGGGATCGTGGGCCCCCAGATCGCGGTCGCACAGGTCGAGCAGAATCTCGACACCAACGCACCGGGGGTCTTCGACACCTCGACCTACGCCACCCGCGACGAGGCGATCACCGCGATCAGGACCCGCGACATCGACGGTGCGATCGTCGCCGGACGCGCTCCCGAAGTGCTGATCGCGTCCGCCGCGGGTCCCGCAGTCGTCTCGATTCTCAAAGGCGTGGCCGGCTCGATGCAGCAGCAGATGTCGGCCCAGTCCGCCCGGCCCGGCGTCAACCCGGTGACGACCACCGTCACGACCACCGACGTCGTGCCCCTCGCCGGGGACGATCCCAACGGTTCGGGCCTGAGCGCCCTCGGGTTCCCTCTCGTACTGGCCGGCCTGCTCGGCGGCATCCTGATCTCACTACTCGTCGCCGGCGTCACCCGACGGCTCGTCGCACTGGTCGTGTTCGCCATCCTCGGTGGGGTCAGCGTGACGCTGGTGACGCACACCTGGTTCGGCATACTGCCCGGCAACTTCTTCCTGCTCTGCGCCGGGATCTCGCTCGCGGTCCTGGGCACCGCGTCATTCGTGGTGGGGATGAACTCCCTGATCGGGCCGCCGGGAATCGCCGTCGGCGCGGTGATCACCATGTTCGTCGGCAACCCCTTGTCGGCGGCCACGATGCCCGTGCAGTTCCTCGCCACACCCTGGGGTGCGATCGGGCAGTTCCTGGTGCCCGGCGCGGGCGCCACCCTGGTGCGCGACCTGAGCTACTTCCCCGATGCGGACGCCACACAGCCCTGGCTCGTACTGACCGCGTGGGCGGTCCTGGGTATCGCCTTGAGCGCACTCGGCCACTACCGCAACCGCGAGGTGCTGCACGTGCCGTCACTCGAGGAGCCGGTCACCGCGTGACCGTGGTGGTACCCGATCAGGGTGTGACCGCGTATGCCGCAGCGAGGTCGATGCGCAGCCAGCCACCGTTGGCACCGGATCGGTCCAGCGGATAGCCCGTGCGAATCGCGGTGCGCCGCAGGATGTCCAGTCGCTGGCCGTCGGTCAGGCCGGGGAATCGGCTGCGCAGCAGCGCCGCCGCCGACGCCGGGATCCCGTTGACCTGCCCCGGCGACACGACGGGGAACCCGTACGTCATCAGGTTCCGGTGCTCGCTGACGGCCTGTTGTGTCGTCAGGTACGGCGTGTCACGGGCGATGAAGTCCGTCAACGACATTCCGACGGAGCGACGCAGTTGGTCGCGCAGTTGCGCCCCCGCCTGATCGATCAGCTGCGCGAATCGCGGATCGGCCAGCCGGGCGGCGGCGATGTCGGTGCCCATGATCCGGCCACCCATCACGTCCAGCGGATAGTGCACGCCGAGCACGATTCGGCTGCGGCCGATCTCGCCGGCGCGCGCGATGATCTGCGGACCGAGCTCCGGGAGCCAGTAGGCGAGCAGCGCGCCCTTCCAGTAGGCCATGTTGGTGTGCCCCGACGGGTACGACCCGTTGTTCACGAGTTCCGCATACAGGTGACCACCCGGCTTGTCGTACCGCTTGATCGACGTGGGCGCCACCACGAACGGCCGCGGGTTGTCGTAGTACTCCTTCTCCAGCAACGTCGTGCCGAGGGGCAGACCGGCCCGCGCGGTGTCGCCGCCGGCCAGCGCGTCGACCTTGGGCAGTTTGCCCGCGGCCAGGAGTTGACGGAACACCGTGCCCAGCCGGTCACCGAGCGCGTCGGAGAGCGAGACCAGCCGATCGTCGTAGTTGACCGCGATCGCGTCCGCCTGTTGCGCGCGTGTCGCGGAGTTGTTGATCGCCTTCACCTTCTGCAGGTTCGACGCGATGATCGACGGGTGGGCCCGGCGGAGTTCCGCGAAGCCGTCGAGGACCGGGATGTACGTGCCGGTCGGCGGGACGTCGGAGGCGTACGGCCCGACCAGCTGCGCCGGGGTGAACGCGGCCGGGGCGGTCGCGGTCGGTGCCGCGGTGGCGGTGCCGCTCGCGACGACTCCCATCACGAGAAGCATCGGGGTCAGGACAGACAAGATCGCAGAGCGCAACCGCAGAGTCGACACGGCTCGTAACTCTTCCTCGGACGCGATGATTGCGCAAGTGAACGATCGGTTACCCTGTGCGGCACACCCACACGCCGCGTAGCCGACCCCCGAGGTGACCGATGAGCAGCCCGTCAGCACACGTCACGCAGCTGTGGCGCCACCCGGTCAAGTCCATGGCCGGCGAACAACTCGAGACCGCCACCTTGCGCCGACGCGGCGTCCACGGCGACCGGCTCTGGGCACTGCACGACGTCGAGCGCGACACCACGATCTCGGCACGCAGGCTGCCGGCCGTGCTCGTGTTCTCCGCGCGCTACGTGACTCCCCCGGGCCCCGACGCCGGGCCGGGACATGCACCGGCGGTCATCGTGACGGCTCCCGACGGCACCGAACACCGCAGCGACGACCCCGCGATCCACGCCGCACTGTCGTCGCGACTGGACCGCGATGTGCGCCTGGTGCCGCTGCCCGCGGACCCCCGCGCCCATCGTCTGCCGTGGCGGGAACGTCTCGGCACCCTCGCCCCTCGGGCGCTGGCCCAGGACCTGGGTATCGCTCCCGACGAGCGGCTCCCGAAGATCTCCGACATGAATGCCCGAGCACTTGCCACGATCACCCGAAATGCCACTCCCCCTGGTACTTTCGTCGACCTCTGCCCGATTCACCTGCTGTCGGAGGCGAGCGCTGCCACCATCGCCGAGGCGATCGGCGACGACAGCGTCGCCACCCGACGTTTCCGGCCGAACGTGGTGATCGACGGCACCGGGCGCGGCCTCCCGGAGTCCGAGTGGACCGGCGCGACAGTGGATCTGGGCGGCGCCCAACTGCATGTGGTGATGAAGACGGTGCGCTGCGTCGTGCCGAGTCGCGCCCACGTCGGCCTACCCCTCGACAAGCGCCTCACCCGCGCGGTCGCGGCGACGTCGGACCGCTATCTCGGTGTCTACGCCGACGTCGTCCGGACCGGCGACGTCCACGTCGGCGACATCCTCACCGTCACACCGCCGCAGCCACCGACCCGCGTTCGCCGGATGGCGGACTCCGGCCGAATCCTGGCATTCGACACCGCCAACCGCGTCGCCGAACTGCTGCGCCGATCGCCCTCCTGACTACCAGGCCCGATCGAGATCGGCGTGCTGCTGTATCCACGCATGCATCGTGATACCCGCCGCCACACCGGCATTGACACTGCGCGTCGACCCGAACTGCGCGATGGAGACGGTCAGGTCCGCGTGCCGCTGTGCATCGTCGCTGACCCCGGGTCCCTCCTGACCGAAGAGCAGCACACACCGCCGGGGCAGTTCGGCGGCCTCGAGGCGCTGGGCGCCGGGCGTGTTGTCCACCGCGACCACCGCGAGACCCTCGCGGTGCGCCCAGTCGAACAGCTCGGCGATCGAATCATGGTGCAGCAGATGCTGATAGCGATCGGTCACCATCGCCCCGCGACGATTCCATCGTCGCCGGCCGACGATGTGCACCGCGGCCGCGGCGAACGCATTGGCGGTGCGCACCACCGTCCCGATGTTGGCGTCATGGGCGAAATTCTCGATCGCGACGTGGAACGGATGGCGCCGCGTGTCGATGTCGGCGACGATCGCCTCGCGGGTCCAGTAGCGGTAGGCATCGACGACGTTACGGGTGTCGCCCTCGGCGAGGAGGTCGGCGTCGTATCGCGGATCCGTCGGCAGCGGGCCGTCACGGTCGGTCTGCCACGGCCCCACACCGACGGCAGGTCCCGCCTGCCACTCGGTGGGTCCCGGCTGATCCACCCCTCAGACCAGTCCGAGGTCGCTCAGCCCGAGCAGCGACCGGTACGGCACGCCGAGGGCGCCGATCACCTCGTCGGCGCCGGTGGCCCGATCGACGACGGTGGCCACCCCGATCACCGTCGCGCCCACCTCGCGCGCAGCCTCCACCGCGGCCGACGGTGAGGCACCGGTCGTGGATGTGTCCTCGACGATGAGCACGTTGCGGCCTGCGATGTCGGGGCCTTCGATGCGGCGCTGCATACCGTGGGTCTTGGCGGCCTTGCGGACCACGAACGAGTCGATCTCCCGCCCCGCCGCGTGCATGATCGACGTCGCGACGGGGTCGGCACCGAGCGTCAACCCACCGACGGACTGGTAGTCCCAGTCCGCGGTCAGTTCCCGCATCAGGCTGCCGATCAGGCGGGATGCCTCGTGGTGCAGCGTGGCGCGCCGCAGGTCGACGTAGTAGTCGGCCTCTTTGCCCGACGAGAGTGTCACCCGGCCATGCACCACCGCGAGTTCGGTGACGAGCTCCGCCAGGCGTGCGCGGCCGTCGTCGTTGACGGTGGGGGGTACGGACGAGGACATGTCACGGCTCATTTCTCACTGATGGTTCGGACGCGACCGGACCGCCCGCCGGTCAGTTCTTGCGGTGGCGATTCGGGCGGTCCGTCGACGGCGTGCTCGGGGGCAGATCGTACGGCCGGGCCGGACGTGCCGCACCCGGCGGCGGGGTCGGCGAACCTTCGTCGCGGTCGCTCGGCGGCCGGCCGCCGCCCGGCGCCTGCGACGGCCGTCGGACCGGCATCGGCTGCATCCGGCGACCGGCCGTCGACGGTGGTGCGGGCGGCGTGGCCTCCGGCACCGCGCTCCAGGCACGGGTGGGCTCCGGCGCGACCGGGTCGGCGTCTGCGGAACCCTGGTCGTCGACATCATTCGCGGCGGCGGCGATCCGGGCCCGGCGCTGCTTGTCGCGCATCGACTCGGTCTTCTCGTCGGCCAGCTCGGCCCGGGTGGGACCGTGCGGGTCGCGTGGGTCGGGCGCGTCTTGGGGATCGACGATCGGCGGCAACACCCGCAGGAGATCGGCGAACCGCCGGACCACCTCGAGCCCGGCGTCCAGGCGGTCGGTGTCGGTGGTCAGCGGCATCGAACCGAGGACCCAGTTGCCCTCGTTCCACAGCACCTCGATGTAGGACGGTGCGGTGTTGGCCAAGGCCACCATGCGGCGGTCGCAGACGCGGCGGGCGACGTCGAGATTGTTGGAGAACATGACGCGCGGACCCATCGCGCCGAGCAGCTCGACGTCCTCCTCGGCGGGTGCGAGTACATCCTCGTGGCGCAGATCGACCACCACCGACGACGGGGTCGAACGCCGAACCGCGACAACGGTGGCGGTCTCGGCCAGGTCGAAGACCACCGCTTCTGCGCCAGAGTAATGCCCGAATGCGACGTCCTGAACCGCGACGCGTTCCGGGACGTTCATCGTCGCGCGGTGAAATACCTTGCGCAGCTTGGTATCCGACTCGCGGAACTTGAACTCGTGCTGATCACCCCAGATCGCGCGTTGATGCCGCGCAACACTGGAACGCTGGCGATCCAGCCACAACAGGGCGCCGGCACCGGCCAGCGCCAACACGGCGATCACGAAATACACGATGGTCATCGCGCTACAGCCTACTATCGCCGGCCGCCCGACTGGCGGCCACGACATAACCTCGCTGCTTGTCGACGACGTTTTCGAGTACTTCGTCCAGGGGTGCGCCCGCACCGACGTATCGCCGCAGGTTGGCGAGGAACTGGTCGGCGAGCACATCGCGCCACCCCACGACGTCGCCGCTCATGTGCGGCGAGATCGCGACGTTCTCCATCGCCCACAGCGGGCTGGACGACGCCAACGGCTCGTCGGTGAACACATCGAGCGATGCCGCGCCGATCCGCCCGGCCGCCAGGGCCTCGATCAACGCGGGCTCGTCGACGAGCTGTCCGCGCCCGACGTTGATCAGGTGCGCATCCGACCGCATCGCCGACAACACGTCGGCGTCGATCATCCGTTCGGTCTGCGGCGTGAGCGGCGCGATCGCGACGACGTTGTCGAACTCCCCGACGTAGGCGGCCAGATCGTCGGTGGCGAGGACGGTGCCGAGGTCGGGATCGTTCTCACGCGCCGTGCGCCCCGCCCCGGTGACCCGCACTCCGGCGGCGCGCAGCAACCGCGCGGTGGCGCGGCCGATTCCGCCCGTGCCGATCACCAACGCCGACGTCCCCGCCGTCCGCGTCGTCTCCCGGTGCTGCCACGCGCGCTCCCGCTGCAGACGCTTGGTGAGGTGTAATTGCTTGTCCCGGGCCAGGACTGACGCCAGGACGAATTCCGCGATGGGCTGGTCGAAGACCCCGGCGGCGTTGGTCACCACGATGTCCGATTCCCGGAGGTCGTCGAACAGGAGCGAGTCCACCCCGGCCGCGCACACGTGCACCCACCGCAGATCCGCGGTGGCCGGCCCCCAGTTGTCCCGCAGCGCACGGGAGAAGAAGTCCCAGACGAGGAGGACGTCGGCCCCGGGAAGCGCGGAGCCGAGGTCGTCGGCTGTGCACGACCGCACGGTGGCGAGCGCTTCGATCTCGGCGAGGTTCGGGGGCGGGGCGACAGCGGGTGAACCCAACAGTGCGACCACGGGCGAATCCGGAGACATGAATCCACCGTAGGTGACGGGGTGATGTCGCACCGGCCGCCGGGGTCACAGGACGACGGGTACCGAACCCGTCCGACATCCCGACCGGTCGAGCAACGAGCCCAACCGTTTGGGCGTCTCGAGGGTGACGGAGCGATCGACCACCACGAGGCCCGGAACCAGGCTCTCGAGTTCCTGTTCGAACTCGGCCAGTTCGCCGACGGTGTGCAGCCAGACGCCCATGATGATGTTCGCGGTCCCGGTCACCTCGCAGCACACCCGCACCTGCGGCAACCCGTCCAGCGCGTCCACCAGCGCCACGATGGACCTCGACGACGCGCGCGCCCATACGTTCGCGGTGATCGGCCATCCGCTGATCACGTGCGCCACCTCGCATCGGATCGACAGGACCCGCTCGGCGACGAGTGCCGTCAGGCGCCGCCGCACCGTCGGCGCACTCAACCCGCTCGCACTGGCGAGGTCCACCGCCGACCTCCGCCCGTCCTCGGCGAGCGCGGCGATCAGGCGCAGGTCCGGCTCGTCGGGATCGTGGGCCAGTGGCCGGTGCACGGGCCGGTGCTCGGCGAGTACGGACTCCTCGTCCTGACCGAGGGTCCGCATCCGCCATCGCTCGCTCTCACCGATGACCTTGGTGACCACCCTGGTCCGCGTGCGCGCCACCCCGTCGGATTCGGCGAGGAGCTGCACCCAGTCCCCGAGGAACTCGAGATCCGGCACCATGACGGTGAGCAGCAGGTCGCCGTCACCGGCGGTGCGCTGGATGGTCGCCACGTGCCGGTCACGACACAGCCGTTCGACGACGGAATCCCGCGCCGCCGACGTCTGCACCTCGACGAAGGCGCTGCATCGCGTGTTGAGATACGCCGCGCCCGGATAGGACACGATCCAGGCCAGCCCCTGGTCGACGAGACGCTCCCATCGTCGCGCGGCCGTCGCCGCGCTGACGCCCACGACGTCGCCGACCACACCCCACGGGGCGCGAGGGGCCACCTGCAGAGCGTGAACGATCTGATAATCGAGGTCGTCCGGCACGTGACAATCCTGCATCAGGGCGCCGACTTTTTTCGCTATCGGGCGATGTCGAGACATTCGACGGCGGCCACTCCTACGTTTCCTTCCAGCCCGCAAACGGCCGCAGTCGGCGGCCGAGATCGAGGAGGATGTCAGTGAAGGTCTGTGTGATCGGTGGAGGCCACGGTTCGTATGCCGCGGCCGCGGAGTTGAGCGAGAACAATCACCACGTGTCGTGGTGGCGCCGAGACGGTGCCGCGTTCTCACCGCTGGTCGAGCGGGGACTTCTCGACGTCGACGACCATCGCGGTCACCGCCAGGTCCGTGTCGACGGCGGCGACGGTATTCAGGTGTTCACCGCTCTCGGCGACGCCGTGTCCAACGCGGAGGTCATCGTCGCGCCCGTTCCTGCCTTCGCCCACGAGTCGCTCGCACGCGAACTGGCGCCGCATCTGCGCGACGGTCAGGTCGTCTATCTGCCGCCGGGTAGCTTCGGGTCGGTCGTGTTCGCTCGCGCGGTGCGCGATGCCGGGAATCACGCCGACGTCGCGTTCGCCGAGACCGGCACGCTTCCGTATCTCGCGCGCAAGCACGGGGACACGCGAGTCGTGGTGAGCGGCTACGCAACCAGGCTGCCCACCGGTGTCTTCCCCGCACGGCACACCGACCGCGCACTCGGCCTGCTGGCGGAGGTGTACCCCGCCGTCGAGCGCAGCGAGGATGCACTCAGCGGCGCACTGATGAACGCCGGCCCGATCATCCACCCACCGCTGATCCTGATGAATGCCGGTCCGCTCGAACACTTCCCGTCGTGGGACATCCACAACGAGGGCACCCAGGAATCGATCCGCCGGGTCACCTCCGCGCTCGACGCCGAGCGGATCGCCGTCCGCGAGGCCCTGGGCTACTCGGCGCCGCATTTTCCGCTGGCCGATCACTACACCGCCGACGGCGATGAATGGATGTACGGCAACGCCGCCCACGAGAAGTTGACCGACAGCGGCGACTGGCGGGAGGACATCGACCTCACGACCCATCGGTACATGACCGAGGACGTGGAGATCGGACTGGCGCTGTTGAGTTCGGTGGGGCGTTGGGCGTCGGTGCCGACTCCTGTCGCCGACGGACTGCTCGCCCTCGCAGGGGCCGTCACGGGACGCGCCGCCTCTGCGGGGAGCCGCACCTTCGAGAGCCTCGGGATGGCGCACCTCGACCGCCCATCACTCCAGCGGTTCCTCCACGAGGGATTCCACCAGTGAGCCGGTTGCACGTCGCCGTCGTCGGCGCCGGACGGATGGGGCAGGGCATCGCCGCAGCACTCGCCTTCGGCAATGTGACGGTGACGGTCGTGGACCTCCGCGACCGCGGCGAGTCCGCCATCACCTACCGGCACGGCGTGCGGACCGCGATCCGCCACGCCCTCGACCACAAGGTGACCTTGGACCTGTTGTCCGCCGACCGCATCGACGATGTCGCCGCGCACGTCGACGTGGTGGACCGGACCACTGCGACACACGCGATGGCATCGGTGGATCTCGTCTTCGAGGCGGTCCCCGAGGTGTCCGAGGTGAAACGGGAGGCGTTCGCGTGGATCGAGTCGGCGGTCGACCCGACCGTCCCGATCGCGTCCACGACATCGAGTTTCCTCGTCGACGACCTCGCCACCCACCTGGCGTTCCCGGAGCGGTTCCTCAACGCCCACTGGCTCAACCCCGCCGATCTGATGCCGCTGGTGGAGGTGAGCCCCGGGACCTCGACCACGCAGGACACCGTCGACGCGACCCGTGATCTCCTGCTCGCCGTCGGCAAGACGCCGGTCGTCTGTGCGGCGTCGCCGGGATACATCGTGCCCCGGTTGCAGGCCCTGGTGATGAACGAGGCGGCGAGGATGGTCGAGGAGGGGGTCGCGAGTGCCGAGGACATCGACACGGCCGTCCGGATCGGCTTCGGCTCCCGGTTCGCGGTCCTCGGTCTGCTCGAGTTCATCGACTGGGGAGGCTGCGACACCCTGTATCACGCGTCGCACTACCTGCGTCGGGAACTCGGCGAACGGTTCGCCCCCGCCCCCCTCGTCGAGACCCACATGACCACGGGCCGGCGCGGGATGACCGACGGCGCAGGCTTTTACACGTTCGACGACGACACCGTCGACGACTACCGCGCACAGCGGATCGCCGACTTCGCCCGCGTCCTCGATGCACTGGGGCGTCTCAGCAGACACGAGGAGTTCGCCGCCGCCGACTGACCGAGTCACCCCGGACGACAACGCATATGGCGATCCCCGCCGCTCGCCGGGTTCAGCCTGCCGATAGTGCAGCGCGCCAGATCTTTTCAGCGCCCTAAGGTTTTTCCCTATTTACCGACAGCGACGAGTCCGACACCATCGACTCATCCACGAGTACCGCCCATGACCACAGCCCATGAACGCCTCGGGACCAGCCGAACGCGTTCACCCATCGATGAGGAGTGATCCGTGGTAGCAGTAGACCATTCGATCCCACACGCTCACCAGCCCACCCGCGAGCGACCCGGACGGGTCGCCGTCGCCTCCGGCGCCGGAACGATCATGGAGTTCTACGACTTCGCGATCTACGGCACGGCGACCGCCCTTGTCTTCAACAAGGTCTACTTCAACGTAGACGACCCGTGGTTCGGGACCTTCCTCGGATTCGCCACGTTCGCAGTGGGATTCGTGATGGCCCCGATCGGCGCCGTCATCTTCGGTCACTTCGGGGACAAGTTCGGACGACGCAAGGCCCTGACGAGCGCCTTCCTGCTGATGGGTGGTTCGACGCTCGCGATGGGCGTCCTCCCCGACTACCAGGCCATCGGGATCGTGGCGCCGGTCATCCTGATCTTCCTGCGGATGGTCCACGGGATCTCCCGTGGCGGCGAGATCGGCGGGGCCGCACTGCTTGCCGCCGAGCACGCGCCAGTGCACCGACGTGGCCTCTACGGCTCGTTCGTGACACTCGGCTCACCGGTCGGCGGCATCCTCGCCAACCTGTCGTTCGCCCTCGTCCTCCTGATGCCGATGGAGCAGGTGCTGGCGTGGGGATGGCGCATACCCTTCCTCATCGGCGGGATCGTTCTCGCGATCGGCGTGTGGACCCGTACGAAGATCAGTGAGACACCGGAATTCGTGCAGTCCCAGCAGGCCGAACAGAAACGTCCCCGGACGTTCACCGTCCTCCGCGAGAACTGGCGTCGCGTCGCCCTGGCCGCCGGCATCAATGTGGGCCAGAACTGCTATGCCTTCCTGTTGTTCACCTTCATGCTCTCGTTCCTGACGGAGACCGACCCCGGACGCGGATTCGACCGGTCCCCGGTCGTCTTCGGCAGTACGTTCGCGCTGGCCTGTCACGCCGCCACCGTCGTCCTGGGCGCTCATCTGTCCGATCGGTTCGGCCGCAAACCGGTGATCGGATTCGGCATGGTCACGTCGCTGGTGTTCGCCCCGATCCTGTTCTGGGTCACCGCGACCGGGTCACTCATCGCGTGTGTCACGGTCATCTCGATCGGCTTCGCACTCACCGGCTTCGTGTACGGCCCGATGCTCACCACCTTCGCCGAGCTCTTCCCGATCACCCAGCGATACAGCGGGATCGGCATCGGCTTCCAGGTCGGCGCAGTACTCGGCGGCGGGCTCGCCCCGATGATCGCGAACCGGATCGTCAGCGCGACCGGGAGCGTCGTTCCCGTCGGCATCTACGCGGCCACGCTGATGGCGATCTCCCTCTGCTGCCTGTTGGTCATCCGGGAGACCGCGCCTGCGGCGGCGGAGCGCACCCTCCGACAGCGACTACTGCCCTGATTCTCGCAGATCGGGCTATTGACAGCATTCTGTCATCTTTGACAGAATGCTGTCATAGTCGATTCGGAGGAGCAGCCATGAAAACCATCCACCTGGGCCTTTACCCCACCCTCGCCGACTGGGAGTTCGGCTACGTCGCCGCCGGCGTCAACAATCCCGAGTACCAGAGCGATCCGGGCTCGTTCCGCATCGTCACCGTCGGAGCGTCGCGAGAGCCGATCCGCACCATCGGGGGCGTGACGATGGTGCCCGATGTCACCCTCGACGACGTCACGCCCGACGACAGCGCCATGCTCGTCCTGCCGGGGGCGCAGATCTGGGACGCCAACGACGAGTTCGTCGATGCCGCTCTGCGCTGGGTCGGCGCCGACGTTCCCGTGGCCGGGATATGCGGCGCCACAGTGGGTCTCGCGCGCAGCGGACTCCTCGACGACCGCCGGCACACCAGCAATGCGCGCGAGCAACTCGAGCCCACCGGGTACGCGGGTGCCGCGCATTACGTCGATGCCCCCGCCGTCACCGATCGCGGCGTGATCACCGCGGCCGCCGTCGCACCGGTCGAGTTCGCCCGCGAGGTCTTCGGCCTCCTCGGCGTGTACACGCCGGCCGTCCTCGACGCCTGGTACCAGCTCTACGGACATCGGGACCCCAGTGGCTTCTATGCGCTGGCCGGGCAGGAATGAGCGACAACCTCCAGCACCTGCTCTCCGACAGCGCGCTGACCACGTTCCGGCTCAACGGACAGTTCCTCGCGCTGGCCGAGGAACTCGCCCGCCCGGCAGGCCTCACCGCGACACGCTGGCAGGTCCTCGGCGCGGTCATCGACCATCCGTTCACCGTCTCCGACATCGCCCGCGCCATGGGCATCACCCGGCAGAGCGTCCAACGGACCGCGGACCTGCTCGCCGACGACGGACTCGTCGAGTACCGCGACAACCCGGGCCATCGCCGCGCCAAACTCGTGTACGTCACGCCTGCCGGCGTCGAGGCCAATCACCGCATCAACCCCGACCACCGGGCCGCGGCGGAACGAATCGCCGAGCGCATCGCGCCGGCGGAGTGGCAGCGCGCAGTGGACGCGCTCCACGCGCTGAGCAGGGCACTTGATCGCTCGGCGTAGCCGGCCGCGACCCCGTCCTCGGCGTTCTGCGCAGCCGACTGACAGCGCCGATGTCCAATTGTTGACAATCCGACGATCGACCGTCACGGTGTACCCATGACCGTCACCACCGACTCCATTCGCACCGCCCAGACCGCGACCCTGAGCCCCGCGCTCAAACAGGCCACACCTGTCGTCGTCGACCATGCGTCCGGCTCGTGGATCCATGGCACCGACGGCAACGATTACCTCGACTTCACCACCGGCATCGGCGTCACGAGCACCGGCCACTGCCACCCGCGCGTCGTCGCGGCCGCGCAGGAACAGTGCACCAAGATCATCCACGCGCAGTACACGACGGTGATGCATCAGCCGCTGCTCGAGCTGACCGAGAAACTCGGCCATGTCCTGCCACTCGGTCTCGACTCGGTGTTCTACGCCAACTCGGGCTCCGAGGCCGTCGAGGCCGCGATCCGCCTCGCCCGCATGGCGACCGCCCGCCCGAACATCATCGTGTTCCAGGGCGGATTCCACGGCCGCACGGTCGCCGCGGCCAGCCTCACCACTGCGGGAACCCGTTTCTCCGCCGGCTTCTCCCCACTCATGTCGGGCGTCCACATGTCTCCGTTCCCGTACGCCTACCGCTACGGCTGGACCACCGACGCTGCCGTCGACTTCGCGCTGCGTGAGCTCGACTATCTCCTGCAGTCGCGGGTCGCGCCGAACGACACCGCCGCGTTCCTGATCGAACCGGTGCTGGGCGACGGCGGCTACCTGCCCACCCCGCCCCGCTTCCTGCAGGGCCTGCGCGAGCGCGCGGACCGCCACGGCATCATCTTCATCCTCGACGAGGTGCAGGCCGGATTCGGCCGCACCGGCAAGTTCTGGGGGCATCAGCACGCCTCGGACCTCACGCCCGACATCCTGATCACCGCCAAAGGCCTCGCCTCCGGCTTCCCGATCTCGGCGATCGCCGCTTCCACCGAGCTGATGAGCAAGGCCTGGCCCGGCTCGCAGGGTGGAACCTACGGCGGCAACGCCGTCGCCGCGGCCGCCGCGGTGGCCACCATCGACGTCATCCACGACGAGAACCTGGTGGACAACGCCCGCATCCGCGGCGAGCAGATGCTCTCCGGCCTGCAGGACATCGCCGCCCGATTCGATGCGATCGGCGACGTCCGCGGGTTGGGCCTGATGGCCGGCATCGAGTTCGTGACCAGCAGCGACGGCAGCACACCTGTGCCCGACGCCGCCGCAGCCGCGGCCGTCCAGCAGGCGACCACCCGGCACGGCCTGTTGACCCTCACCTGCGGTCCCGCCGGCAACGTCGTGCGTCTCATCCCGGCACTGGTGGTGACCGAGAGTGAGATCGCCACGGGTCTCGAGCGATTCGCGGCAGCACTGACCGATGTGCTCTGAAGTCGTTACCCTCGAACAGAGATGACACATGTCAGCCCCTCCCGTGCGTCGCTGACCGGCGATGATCGGCCCGCTGCCGGCGACCTCGACGTCGCCGGAGACCTCGGCGCCCTCGGCGTCGAGGTCGACAGCTCGTCACGACGACTGGCCGAGTACTCCTACGACGCCTCCAACTACCGGATCCGACCGGTCGCCGTCGCCTTCCCGCGCGACGACGACCAGGTCTGCCGTACCGCGGCGTATTGCCACGCCCATGGGATCCCGCTGATCGCGCGGGGTGGCGGAACGTCGATGGGCGGCAACGCGATCGGCCCCGGAGTCGTGATCGACCTGTCGCGGTACATGAATCGCGTCCGATCGATCGACGCGGACTCCTCGACGGCGGTCGCCGAGAGCGGCATCGTGCTCACGACCCTCGCCACGCACGCCCGCGCGGCCACCGACGGGCGACTCACCTTCGCACCCGACCCGTCGTCGGCGTCACGCGCCTCGCTGGGCGGTGCGATCGGCAACGATGCATGCGGGAATCACTCTGTCCGGCATGGCCGTACGACAGACCACGTCGAGGAACTGTTCCTGGTCACCGCCGACGGGCTGCGGCTGACCGCCACCCGACACGGCATCATGGCCACCGATCCAGCCGACCGCGACGCCGTCTCCCGGGCCGCCGACCTCACCGAGCGCCTGCACGACCTGACCTCGCGGCACATGGCGATCCTGCGCACCGACCTGGAGACCATCCCCCGTCAGGTCTCCGGTTATCACCTCGCGAAGATGTTGCCGGAGAACGGCTTCGACGTGGCACGTGCACTCGTCGGCAGCGAGGGCACCTGCGCGATCGTCGTCGCCGCACGCGTACGGCTCGTGCCCGTGGCCACCTCACCGCTGCTCATCTGCGTGGGGTACCCGACGGTCATCGACGCCGCCCGCGACGTCACCGCGATTCTCCCCTACGCGCCGTCGGCAGTCGAGGGCATCGACCGTAAGATCGTCGCCACGATGGCCGCCCGTCGCGGCCGCGACGCCATCTCGGCACTCCCCGGCGTCGACGACGCCGACTGCACCGGATGGCTGTTCATCGACGTCGACGAGCACAGTGCCGCAACACGATCCGAGACCGATGTCAAGGCGACCGCGAAACGGCTGCTCGACGACCTGCGTGCACGTGGCCGGATGGTCGCGGCCACCACGGTCCCCGACCCGGTGGCGCGCAAGGCGCTCTGGCGGGTCCGCGAGGACGGCGCCGGACTGTCATCCCGGCTCGCCGACCCCGACGACGACAGCATCGGCAACGACTACGAGTCCTGGCCCGGCTGGGAGGATGCCGCCGTCGCACCCGAGCGTCTGGCCGACTATCTCGACGATTTCACCCGGCTTCTCGATCAGCATGGGCTGACCGGTGTGATGTACGGCCACTTCGGCGCCGGCTGCATGCACGTCCGCATCACCTTCGACCTGCGTACCCCGAAGGACGGGCGGTGATGGACCGGTTCTGCTCCGACGCCGCCCGACTCGTCGTCGCACACGGTGGGTCGCTGTCCGGTGAACACGGTGACGGCCGCGCGCGGTCCGCGTTGCTCCCGGTGATGTACTCGCCCGCCATGATGGGCGCATTCGCCGAGTTCAAGCAGATCTGGGATCCGCAGGGCACCCTCAACCCCGGCTCCATCGTCGACCCGTCACCGATCACCGACGACCTCGCCCTCGCCGGTGTCCCGGACCGGCACTGGCCGACCATGTTCCACCTCGGTGGGCCGGCCCACGATGCTGTCTCCGCCGCCCCCGGCACGCAGTCCTCCGTCACGCCACCCGGGGCCCCGACCGGAAAAACGCCCCGGAAAAGCGCCCCCGGTACGGCCGCGGATGCCGATATGTCGACGGCCGCCTCTCAGCGGGCGGATTTCCGGGGCGGTTTTCTGGAGATCGCCCAGGTCACCGATGGCGCCCACACCGACCAGACCTCACTCGACCCGTTCGTCCACGCCGTCCAGGGCTGCATCGGCGTCGGACGCTGCCGGTCGACCTCCGGCGGCGTCATGTGCCCGAGCTACCGGGCCACCCGCGACGAGAAGGACTCCACCCGCGGGCGCGCCCGCGTCCTGCAGGACATGGTCCGTACCGCCCCCGACGTCGAAACCGGCTGGCAGTCGACCGACGTCGCCGATGCCCTCGATCTCTGCCTGTCCTGCAAGGCCTGCTCCACCGACTGCCCCACCGGCGTCGACATGGCCACCTACAAGTCCGAGTTCCTCCATCACCATTACCGTGGACGACGGCGTCCCCTGTCGCACTACTCACTCGGCTGGATGCCGGCCTGGCTCGGGGCCGCAGGTGTCCTGGCCCCGGCGATCAACGCGGCGTTGGAGAGTCCACTCCGACGACTCGCCGCACGTGCCGGCGGGCTCGACCCGCGACGCAGCATGCCGCGCTTCGCCACCCGCCGTGATCGACGACGTCATCTGCGCACCCTCCCGCCGGTCACGGCCACCACCGACACGGTGCTGTTCGTCGACTCGTTCACCCAGGCATTCCGGCCGCAGGTCGCGACGGCCGCGGCCGAGGTCCTCGGGGCGACGGGCGATCAGGTCGGCTGCAGTGCGACCAACTGCTGCGGCCTCACCTGGATCTCCACTGGTCAGCTCACCCATGCTCGAAAGGTGTTGTCGCGGACGGCAGACAACCTCGACGACGGCACCGGACGACCGATCGTCGTGCCCGAACCCAGTTGCGCCGCCGCTCTCCGGAAGGACCTGCCCGAACTCGTGCACACCCCGGCCGCCCGTCGGGTCGCCGCACGGGTCCAGAGCTTCGCCGACTACCTCCCCCGCCTACTCGAGCAGGGATGGCGACCCGAGAACCTCCCCGAGGCGGTCACCCTGCAGACGCACTGCCACGAGTACGCCGTCTTCGGCGCGCGCACGGGCGCCGCAGCCCTGTCCGCACTCGGCGTCGAGGTGCACACCGCCGATGGATGTTGCGGCGTGGCAGGCAACTTCGGCTTCGAGCGCGGACACTACGAGGTGAGCGTCGCGGTATCGGAGAACGCGCTCGCCCCCGCGTTGCGTTCCGCTCCGGACCGCCCGGTCATCACCGACGGGTTCAGCTGCGCCATGTCCGTCGACCACCTCCGGACCACCGACGCCGCCGTCACCTCGACGGGCCTACACCTCGCCGAACTCCTCACCCAACCTCCGCCGACCGAATCCACCACCTCAGAAGGAGCGTGACCATGACCGCCACCATCTCCCCCGCCGCGCAGACGATCTCACGCATCCACACCGACCACTTCATCGGCGGTCGGTGGGAGCCGGCCGGCGCCGGTGCGAGATTCGACGTCGAGAACCCGGCGACGGGTGAAACGCTCGCCCAGGTGGCCGACGGCGATGCCGCCGACGCCCGTCGCGCCCTGCAGTCAGCCGCCGATCACCAGGCCGCCTGGGCCGCGACGTCACCTCGGTCGCGCAGCGAGATCCTCTATCGCGCTTACCAGATCATCATGGACCGCGCCGACGAGATCGCGTCGGTGATGACCGCGGAGATGGGTAAACCGCTCGCCGAGGCCCGCGGCGAGGTCGCCTACGGCGCCGAGTTCTTCCGCTGGTTCGCCGAGGAGGCCGTCCGCATCGGGGGCGACCACACCGTCACCGGCGACGGCGCCAACCGGATCGTCGTCTCCAAGCAGCCGGTCGGCCCGTGCGTGCTGGTCACGCCGTGGAACTTCCCGCTCGCAATGGGCACCCGCAAGATCGGTCCGGCAGTCGCGGCCGGCTGCACCATGGTGTTCAAGCCTGCCGAACTCACACCCCTGACTGCCCTGCTGCTCACCGAGATCCTCACCGAGGCAGGACTTCCCGACGGCGTCCTCAACGTCGTCACCACCACCGATCCCGGAGCCGTCGTCGGCGAGTGGATGGGTTCCGGACAGGCCCGCAAGATCAGCTTCACCGGCTCCACCGAGGTCGGCAAGATCCTGCTCGGGCAGGCCGCCGGCACCGTGATGCGCACGTCCATGGAACTCGGCGGCAATGCGCCCTTCATCGTCTGCGCCGACGCCACCGTCGACCGTGCCATCGACGGTGTGATGGTCGCAAAGATGCGCAACATGGGTCAGGCGTGCACGGCCGCCAACCGGATCTTCGTGCACCGCTCGGTGCTCGATGAGTTCACCGATAAGCTCAGTGCCCGTATGGGTTCACTCGTCGTCGGCGACGGCAGCCACGACGGGATCCAGGTCGGCGCTCTCGTCGAGGGCAAGGCCGTGGACAAGGTCACGACGCTCGTCGCCGACGCGGTCCAGCGCGGCGCGCGCGTCGTCTGCGGCGGCGAGCGACCCGACGGCGCAGGTCACTTCTACCCGCCGACCGTGCTCACCGACGTCGATCCGGCCGCCGACCTCATGCACACGGAGATCTTCGGACCGGTCGCCGCGATCATTCCGTTCGGAACCGACCGCGCCGACGACGCGGCGGATGACGAGGAGGTCCTGCGGCTCGCCAACGACACCCCGTGGGGCCTGGTCGGTTACCTCTTCACCCAGGACATCGACCGCGCCGACCGACTGTCCGCGGCGCTGGAAGTGGGTATGGTCGGCGTGAACACCGGTCTGGTGTCGAATCCGGCGGCCCCGTTCGGCGGCATCAAGGAGTCGGGCCTGGGCCGCGAGGGCGGCCGTCTGGGCATCGAGGAGTTCCTCGACATCAAGTATGTCGCCCGGCCGATCGCCAAGCGGTGAGCCGCGCTGCCGCATAGGCTTTCCCGCGACAGCAACTCACGTGTCGGCAACCCCCTCGCCGACACCTCCCACCGACAGACAGGAGCCCTCGGATGTACCTCGGCTCTCAGCTGTTCACCGACAGCGAGTACGAGCAGCGGCTGGTCCGTGTGCGCGAATTGATGGACCGCCAGGGTCTTTCGGCGATCATCGTGACCGACCCGGCGAACATCTTCTATCTGATCGGTTACAACGCCTGGTCCTTTTACACGCCGCAGATGCTGTTCGTCCCGATCGATGGCGACATGGTCTTCTTCGCGCGTGAGATGGATGCCCATGGCGCCCACCGCACAACGTGGCTGCCCGACGAACAGATCGTCGGCTACCCGGAGAGCTACGTGCACCGACCGCACCTGCATCCCTTCGACTGGGTCGCCTGGGCGCTGCGGCAACGCTTCCTCATCGCGCCGGCATCGAAGGGCTCGGTCGGCCTGGAGATGGACTCGCACTTCTTCTCTCCCAAGGCGTATCGCGCGCTCTACAACGCCATCCCGGAGTGGAAGCTGGTCGACAACTTCGAACTCGTCAACTGGGTGCGGTCGGTGAAGTCCGACGCCGAGATCCAGCTCATGCGCCAGGCCGGGATGGTCTGCTCGGAGGCGATGCGCGCCGCCATCGACACGATCGATGTCGGTGTGCGGCAATGTGATGCCGCAGCCGCGATCTCCCAGGCCCAGATCACCGGAACCGACGAGTTCGGCGGAGACTATCCGGCGATCGTGCCGATGATGCCGACGGGAGCAGCCGCCGACACCCCGCATCTCACCTGGCATCAGGGCACCTTCGCCGAGGAGGCGGTCGTCATCGAGCTGACCGGCGCCCACAAGCGCTATCACTGCCCGCTCGCCCGCACCGTGTCGCTGGGTAAGCCGTCCAAGGACCTCGACTACGTAGCGAACGCCACCGCGGAAGGCCTCAACAACGTCCTCGACGTCATCCGGCCCGGCGTCGCCACTCGCGAACTCGCCTCCACCTGGAACTGGACGCTGGCGAAGTACGGGCTGGAGAAGCCCTCTCGCCTGGGCTACTCGATCGGGATCGGCTATCCACCCGACTGGGGCGAGCGCACCATCAGCATCCGCACCGAGGACGAATCGGTCCTGGAGACCAACATGACCTTCCACATCGTCTGCGGGATGTGGATGGACGACTACGGTTTCGAACTCTCCGAGTCCGTCCGGGTGAGCCCCACCGGCGTGGAGACGTTCACCAGCTTCCCCCGTGAACTGATCCGGAAATGACACCCTGACCACCGAGGGACCGGCTCCACTCCCATCCCTGAGGAGCGAAGCGTCACGACGGGCAACACCCAAGACGAGAGAGGTGAACGACATGACCGCCACCACCGAACCCACCCACGACCTCCGACGATCCGCACCCACCCTGCCCCTGGCCGGCCGCGCCAAGGATCTGGTCGGGTCGATGATCGACTCGTCGACGTCGCTGCTGGCGTCCCAGACCCACGACATCGTGCGTTTCGCGATGGGCTCGCCCGCCGACGAGGCGGTGCCGGCGGACGAGTTCCGGCAGATCGCCGGTGAGATCCTCGACAACACGTCGTTCACTTACGGGGCCACCGAGGGCGAGCCGCGCCTGTTGCAGCTGCTCGTCGACTACCTGGCGACCACCCCGGACCCCTCCAGCCATGAGCGTCTGGTCATCACCACCGGTGGCATGCAGGGCCTCGACCTGGCGAACAAACTCTTCGTCGATCCCGGCGACCTGGTGATCGTCGAGTCCCCGACGTACACCAACGGCAGCGCGACCGCGCTCTCGTACGGGGCGCGGCTGCTCGAGGTTCCGGTCGACGAGGACGGGATGCAGGTCGACACGCTCGAGGACCTGGTCGCCCGCACCCATCAGACACCGAAGGCGATCTACACGATCCCGACGTTCCAGAACCCGTCCGGTGTCACCCTTTCCGAGGAGCGGCGACGCGAGCTGCTGCGGCTGGCGCATCAGTGGGGTGCGGTCATCATCGACGACGACCCCTACGGTCTCCTGCGCTTCGCCGGCACCGACATCCCCACCTTCCAGACGTTGAGCCCGCAGGACCCGCTGGTGTTCTCGGTGCGCACCTTCTCCAAGATCCTCGCGCCCGGGTGGCGGGTCGGGTGGGTCGACGCGGATCCGTCGCTGCGCCAGCTGCTCATCAACGGCAAGCAGGCCATGGATACATGCACCAACGTCCCGAACCAGCACATCGTCGCCGAGTACATCGCGCGCGGTGGTCTCGAGGACCATCTGGCCGGGATCCGCACCCTCTATCGCGAGCGTAAAGAGGCGATGGTCGAGTCGATCCAGCGACACCTCGGCGATCGGGTGGAGACCACCGATCCCGAGGGCGGGTTCTTCCTGTGGGTGACGCTGCGCGAGGAGTTCGCCGAGATCGACACGCGTGAGTTGTTCGAGGTCGCCCTGGCCGACGGGGTCGCGTTCATCCCCGGGCCGGCGCTCTCCCCGGGCGGACGGTTCCGCAACGCGCTGCGACTGTGCTTCGCGTCCAGCACTCCCGAACGCATCGACGAGGGCATCCGGCGGCTGACGACAAGTCTTGAGAAGATGATCCATACTGCATGAGGGTCACTCCTGGCGAGGACCTTACGAGGAGGATCGTCGGATGAAAGGTGATGCGGTGTCGCTGACCGAGGCGGAGGCCGGCGTGCTGTCCCACATCAACGCCGACACCGTGGCGATGCTCACCGCGTCGCTCGTCGAGGTGCCGAGCGAGAATCCCGGCGGCACCGAGGCCGCCACCGTGGAGGTCCTGCAGAAGGCGTGTCGATCCGCGGGCTTCACGGTGAGCACCCACGAGGTGTCACCCGGGCGGCCCAACCTCACGGCCACACTGGCCGCAGGCGACGGTCCGGGCCTCATGCTGCTGGGCCACTCCGACGTGGTGCCCGCCGGACCCGGGTGGACCGCCGAGCCCTTCCGTCCCCGGTTCGCCGACGGCCGCATCTACGGTCGCGGCACCACCGACATGAAGGGCGGGCTGGCGGCCGCGGTGATCGCGATGCAGGCGCTCTCGCACGCGTCGGCGTACGGCGTCGATCTGGGCGGTCCCGTCCAGCTGGTGTGCACCGTCGACGAGGAGGAACACGGACTCGGGGTCCGCGATTTCGTCACCCGGAAACAGGAACACGCCTTTGCCGGCTGCATCGTCGCCGAGCCCACCGACCTGCAGATCGTCCGCGGTTGCCGCGGCGCCTCCTACCTGGAGATCGACATCACCGGCCGCGCAGCGCATTCCGGCCGTCCGGCGGACGGACGGAGCGCCATCGACGCCGCCGCATCCATCATCGATCTCATCCGGTTCGACCATCAGCAACTCGCGATGACCGCCGACGACCTGCTGGGTTCCGGGACCTGGAACGTGGGCACCATCCAAGGTGGGCAAGGGATCTCGGTGGTCGCACCGATGTGCAACCTCGGCATCGACCGCCGCCTGCTGCCCGAGGAGAAGGCCGAGGAGATCGCCGCGCAGTTGCGTTCCGCGATCAAGGATTCGGCGATCGACACCGACGGCGTCACCGTCGACGTCGCGGTCACGATGGAGATGCCGGGGTTCGCCACCCCCGCCGACCACGCCCTGGTCACCACTGCGGTCGGCGCCGTCACCGATGCGGGGCGCACCACATCGGTGGGCGGTTGGAGCGCGGCGTGCGACGGCGGATTCGTCAACCGCGATCTCGGTATCCCCGCGATCGTGTTGGGCCCCGGCAACATCAACGCTGAGGCACATCAGCCCGATGAGTCCGTCGCGATCGCCGACCTCGAGGCCGCCGCCCGCGCGTACGCCCTCGCCGCGCTCCGTCTCCTGGGCTGAGTGGCCTCGATACGGCCCTCGTACCTCGGACCTACTCGACCAGCGGGAGAGTATGTTCCCGCTGATCGAGTAGGCGACGAGCGTGAGGATCATTCCCGCTGATCGAGTAGACGACGAGCGTAGCGAGGAGTCGTATCGAGATCACACCAGCACTAAGGCTTGGCGCCCTCCAACATCCGGAAGTCGTTCTCCTTGCTGGGGATCTCGGTGCCGCGGATCGAGCAGCCCGCGGTTTCCTTGAGGAACACCATCGCCACCATGCCGATCGCACAGGCGCCCATCATGTAGACCGCCGGGAACAGATTCCATCCGGTGGACTCCACGACGGCGTCGTTGACCAACGGGGCCGTACCACCGAATGCCGCGGTCGCCACGTTGTAGGAGATGGCGAATCCCGCGTACCGGACCTGTGTCGGGAACATGGCCGGGAAGGTCGCCGAGATGGTGGCCAGCTGCGGGATGTACAGCAGGCCGAGGATCACGAATCCGACGATGGCCCACGTGAACCCTTGACCCATCAGCCAGTACAGCGGCAGCGACAACACGAACAGCCCGATCAGCGAACCCCACCACATGGGTTTGCGGCCTGTACTGTCCGACCACCGCCCGAAGAACGGGATCATCACCATCATCACCAACTGACCGATGAGGACCACGGTCGACCCCGATGAATCCGACAGGCCGATGGTGCTCTTCAGATACGTCGGCTGGTAGGCCAGCAGCGTGTAGTTGACGACGTTGAGCGCGATGACCATGCCGAACATGATCAGGATCGGCCGCCAGTAGTTGCTCAGCAGATCCTTGAACCGCGTGAACGCCGTGCCCTCGATCTCGTTTTCCTGCTCGAGTTCCTTGAAGACCGGTGTGTCCTCCATCTGCGACCGGAGGTACAGGCCGATGAGGCCCAGCGGCAATGCGATCATGAACGGGATGCGCCAGCCCCAGGTCTGCATCTGATCGTCGGACAGCAGCAGCTCGAACAGCAGGACGATCGCGGTACCTGCGCTGAAGCCGGCGAGCGTACCGAACTCCAGGAACGATCCGTACTTGCCGCGCTTCTTGTCGGGTGCGTACTCCGCCATGAAAGTGGCAGCGCCGCCGTACTCACCGCCGGTCGAGAATCCCTGGATCACCCGCAGCAGAATCAGCAGGATGGGTGCCCACACGCCCGCGACCGCGTGCGTGGGAAGCAGGCCGATCAGCGCGGTGGCACCGGAGATCAACAGGATCGTTGTCGCGAGAACCGATTTGCGACCGATCCGGTCGCCGATCGGCCCCCACACCATCCCGCCGAGCGGGCGCAGCACGAAGGAGATCGCGAAGCCCAGCATGGTGCCGATGGAGCCCAGGTCGCCGGGAAAGAATGCTTGTGTCAGATATGTCGCGGTCGCGGCGTAGACGCCGTAGTCGTACCACTCAGTCGCATTGCCGATGGCGGATGCGCCGATCGCCTTGCGGAGCAGAGATTTTCCCTCCGGTGATTCCGGATCGGGGGCGAGCTCTTCGAAAGTCGCCGGTGAGGATGATTCAGTCATCTGTGCCTTCCCAAGAAAGTAGTTCGGCCAGTTGTGTTCTGGTGCTCATCTCACATCGGTGGAAGGTGATCGTTGTGGAAGCCGGTTGTCACGCCGACGAGGCTTCCGACGGCTCGCCCACGCCCACAAGTCGATGCAGGCCGTCTTTCATGTGCTCGATCATCAGTCTGTCAGCCGCCGGCGCGTCTCCTGCCGCTATGGCGTCCACCAATGCCTGGTGCTCGTCGATCCGCTCCTTCCCCGAGGAATACGTTCCCCGCATTGCGCGCAGGCACATTCGCGTCTCCACCAGTATGGTCTCGTGTAGTCGTGAAAGTCGCTGGCTGTGCGCATGTTCCACCAGGATCTGGTGAAACTCCATGTCTGCCTCGGCCATCTCGGCACTGTTCGGATGGTCGATGAACGCTCGCATCCGGGCGACCGCATCGTTGAGGTCGTCGACGGCGCCGCTGTCTCGACGCACGATCAGCTCCGCCACGGCGGCACGTTCCACCGCCGTCCGGGCCACGTACATGTCCCGGATGTCATCGTCGTCCATCGACACCACGAACAGTCCGCGGTTGCGATGGCTGACCAGCAACCCCTCGGCCGTGAGTCGTTGCATGGCCTCACGCAACGGCCCTCGACTCACCCCCAGGTCGGCGGCCAGACCGGACTCGGTCAGCTGCGAACCGGGCGGAAAGTTACCGCTCGCGATCGCGTCGTGCAACTTGCGGGCGATGATCGCGGGTGTGGACTCCTGCACCAATGGGGTCAGAATTCTCTTCCGCCCTTGGCTGTTGTCCTGCGAAACACTCATCGACATTACCCCTTTTTCTTACCCTCATTCACGCGCATAGGACAGTACTTCGCCTCGGGCCCCACCCATCCAGACGTCATTACACGCCTCGGCGAACTCGCTGAGACCGTCGACGATGGTCCCGAAGACGTTGCCGGGCACCCAGCCGACATCCCCGTTGACCAGCAGATTGTTGCGCCCGTAGAAAACGGCGAGGTCGATCAGGAGCTGGTGCTCACCCGGTGCCGACCCGGCCTCGTAGCCGTAGGCCGGATTGGTCAGCACTCCGTCGAAAGTGAAGTAGCACAAGTCCCCCGGTATGGGGGTGATGGTGGTGTTCTCCGCCCCCGGTTCCGTCGGCGCGAACGCCGGGAGGAGCGTGTAGATCTCGTTACGTGCGAATTTACCGTGGTAAACCTGGCCACCCAACGGGAGCGCATCCCACACCGCGGCGGCAGTCCGTGGCGCCTCGTCGTCGAGCAGACGTGCCACCGCCTTGACCCCGCGTTGGGCGAGGCTGACGGAGATGTAGCGATCGGTCATCGACGTGCCTCCAGTGTCGCGAACGGCGCAGCCGCTTCGTAGGCCGCGGCAACCCGCAGCACCATGTCGTCGTGATGCCGGGCGCCGACGAATTGCACGCCGGTCGGCAACCCGGGGCCGCGTCCATCCGCGGCGTCCCCGGCGTCGATGCCGCTCGGCACGGTGATCGCCGGTTGTCCGGTGAGATTGAACGGGTACGAGTACGGCGTCCACGATGTCCAGTCCGGACTCTCCGAGTGCGGCGGAACATCCACTCCCGCTTCGAATGCCACGGTCGGCATCGTCGGGGTGAGCAAGACGTCGAAGGTCTCGTGCAGCCTGCCCATCTCGACACCCATGGCCATGCGCAGCGCGGTCGCGTCGAGGTAGTCGGCTGCAGTGAAATCGCGATGGCGGTCGAGTGCCTGCGCCAGCCCCGGGTCGATCTTCTCGAGGGCACCCGGCCCGAACGCCCGCACCACCACCTCCGCGCCGCTGAACCAGAGGATGTGGTACGCCCACGCGGGGTCCTCCCACGCGAGATCGACCGTGGCCACCTCGGCGCCCAGACCACGCAGAACGTCCACCGCCGCGTCGGTGTTCTGCTGCACGACAGGATCATTGGAACCGAAGCCGAGGGTCGGGCTGTACGCGATCCGGATGCCGGCGAGATCGGCGGGCGCCTGCGCGAGCAGATCGGCCGTGCGGGAGGTCGGGGTCGGCATGGCCGACCAGTCCCGCGAGTCGAATCCGCTGAGGACATCGAGCATGGCCGCGCAGTCGGCCACCGTCCTGGTCATCGGTCCGGCATGCGCGAGGGTGCCGAACGGACTGGCCGGAAACAACGGAATGCGTCCGTAGGTCGGCTTCAAACCGACTATGCCGCAGAAAGATGCAGGGATGCGGATCGATCCGCCCCCATCGGTGCCGACGGACATGGCACCCAGTCCGGCCGCGACCGCGGCAGCGCTCCCGCCACTCGAGCCGCCGGACGTGCGATCGGTGTTCCACGGATTTCGGGTGATCCCGCAGCGCAGGCTGTCGGTGACGCCCTTCCAGCCGAACTCGGGCGTGGTGACCTTGCCGAGCAGTACCGCGCCGGCCTCCCGTAGTCGTGCGACGGCGGGTGCATCGACATCCCACACCATGTCCTCGGACCCGAGGAGTTCACTGCCGCGCAAGGTCGGCCACCCCGACGTCAAGAGCAGGTCCTTGATGCTGACCGGCACTCCGTCGAGCGGCCCGAGCGGGGTGCCGGCGGCGTAGCGCTCGGCCGACGCCCGCGCATCACGCAATGCCGAATCGGCGTCGACCAGACAATACGCATTGATCGCGGCGTTCTCGGTGCTGATCGCGTCGAGGATCTCCGTGGCCACCTCGACCGGCGACGACTCACCCGAGCCGAATCCGGCCACCAGATCTGTGGCACTGCGCCAGCGTGCGCTCGTTTCCATCGCTTCCTTCATCACATCGGTAGGCTGTTGGTAGATTGTTGACAATCTACTCGGGAGGTATGCGGGTGACAACCAGAACGCCCACAGTCGCAATGCTCTATCCAGGACACGCCGCGGAGGACGACTACCCGTTGGCCGAGAGCGCACTCGGCGGCGCCGTCCGGTTGCCGGTGGTCATCACTGACATCGAATCGGACGATCACACGGTCGACGCGATGCGTGCGGTGGGTACCGGACCACGGCTCCACGACGGCGCCCGCGCGGCGTCTCGACACGATCCGGATGCCCTGATGTGGGCATGTACGTCAGGGAGCTTCCTGTACGGCTGGGCCGGCGCACACGCACAGGTGGCACGCATCTCCGAGGCGGTGGGGCTGCCGGTGTCGTCGACGTCGCTGGCCTTCGCGGCCGCGTGCCGGGAACTCCAGATCACCTCCGTCGCCATCGCTGCCACCTATCCCGCAGCGGTCGCCGACGGTTTCGCCACCTTCCTCGCCGACGCCGGGATCACCGTCGTCTCCGCGGCTGCGCACGACATCGAGACGGCGACGGAGGCGGGTTCGGTCGACGGCGACAACCTGTTCGAGATGGTCCGCTCCGTCGACACGCCGAACGCCGAGGCGGTCCTGGTCCCCGACACCGCGCTGCACACCATCGGCTGGCTCGACGACCTGGAACGCGACATCGCGAAACCGGTCCTCACCGCCAATCAGGTCACCGTCTGGGAGGCCCTGAGACTCGTCGATCGGCCCCTCGTCGTCGACGGATTCGGGAAGCTGTTCGGCGACAACCGGATCACCGCACGAACCGGTAGCCCATACCCGCCTCGGTGAGCAGGTGTCGGGGGCGGGCCGGGTCGTTCTCGAGTTTTCGTCGGAGACTGGCGAGATACACCCGGAGGTAGTTCGTCTGGTTGTCGTAGGTCGGCCCCCACACGTTGCGCAGGATGTCCCTCTGTCCGACCAGCTTTCCCTCGTTGCGCACCAGCTGCTCGAGGATGCCCCACTCGGTCGGCGTGAGGTGCACGGGCTGATCCGCACGGATGACGGTCTTGGCGGACAGATCGACGGTGAAGCTGCCGGCCTCGACCACGGGTGCCTCCGGTCCGACCGAGGACGTCGAACCGCGCCGGACGGCGGCCCGCAAACGTGCGAGGAACTCCTCCATGCCGAACGGTTTCGTCACGTAGTCGTCGGCGCCGGCGTCGAGGGCAGCCACCTTGTCGGCGGCGTCGGTCCGGGCCGACAGCACGATGACCGGGACGTTGGTCCAGCCGCGCAGTCCCTCGAGGACGGTCAACCCGTCGAAGTCCGGCAACCCGAGGTCGAGGACCACCACCTGCGGGTTGGTTCGGGCGGCCGCGGTCAGCGCCTCGGCTCCGGTGGACGCCGTCGTCACCTCGAATCCCCTCGCCTTGAGGTTGATTCGCAGTGCCCGCAGAAGTTGCGGTTCATCGTCGACGACGAGCACCCGCACGCCGGTCATCGGAGCGCACCGGCGTCGGGGGCGGCCCGGTCCGCACGCATCGGCAGGGTGACCACCATGGTGGTACCCCCGCCGGGCGTCTCGGTCGCATCGAGGGTCCCGCCGATGGCGCCGACGAATCCTCGGGCCACCGACAATCCCAGTCCGACACCTGAACTCGCACCGTTCTGGTCGCCGTACTGATGGAACGCGGTGAAGACCCGAGCGCGCTCGGCGAGCGGGATCCCCGGTCCGTGATCGATGACTCGCAGGATGCACCGTGGCTCGTCGTCGACTTCCACCTCGGGTGCACCCACAGCCTCGATCAGCCCGACCTGCGCCTGCACCGTGACCTCACCGCCGCCGTGCCGGACGGCGTTGTCGATCAGATTGGCCAGTGCACGTTCGAGGAGCCCCGCGTCGGTGTAGGCCCACGCCTGTTCGAGTTCCACGGCAACGCGCGGGACCTTCGGGTCCCGTCGGTAGACGGCCGCCATCGCGCGATGCACGACCTCGGCGAGATAGGTCCGCTGCAGACTCGGCCGGACCGCGCCGGCGGCGAGTCGGGACGAGTCCAGCAGATTGCCGACGAGTGCGGCGAGCTGATCGACGGATTCCTCGACGGTGGCCAACAGTTCGGCGGTGTCCTCGACGCTGAAGGTGACGTCGGTGCTGCGCAGACTCGACACCGCCGCCTTCGCCGCGGCGAGCGGCGTGCGGAGATCATGGCTCACCGCCGACAGCAACGCTCTCCGCAACTCGTCGGCCTGCGCGATCGCGGCCGCCTCGGCCGCGTCGGCCTCGAGTTGGTGGCGCTGCACCGCACCGGCCGCCTGGGTGGCGACCGACGCGAGGACACGACGGTCCCGACCATCCAACTCCGGTCCGGCGAGCCACATCTCGAACGTTCCGCCGGGCACCTGGCACACCGTCACGGCGTCATCCTCGGTCACCGGCGGGGCGGCGCCGACCGACGACTCCACGGTCACCGCGCCCCGCTGATGTCGACGGATCAGCGAGACCCCGGCCTGGTCGTAAGTCTCGCGTACACGTTCGAGCAGTCCGGGAACGTCCGCGCCACCGAGCACCGCGCTGGAGAACAGCGACAGCAACTCCGCATCACGGCCGGCGCGCTGCGCCTGCATCCGACGGGTGGTCGCGGAATCGACGAGTGCGGCAACGGCGATCGCGATCACGAGCATCACCAGGATGGTGATCAGGTTGTCCGGCTCGTCGATGGTGAACGTGAAACGTGGATCGGTGAAGAAGTAGTTCAGAAGCAGTCCGGACACCACCGCCGACAATGCGGCCGGTCCGATGCCACCGAGCATCGACACCATCAGCACTGCCACGAAGAACAGTGCTGATTCGCTGGCGAATCCGAGCCACCGATCCAGCAGGGCGAGGATGCCGGTGACCACCACCGGGACGACGACAGCGGCCACCCAGCTCAGCGGCCGTTGGAATCGGGTGTCGCGGATGTCGAGCCGATTGCGTCGACGCGTCTCGTCGTGCGTGACCATGTGCACGTCGATCCGGCCGCTGTCCCGGACCACGCTCGTACCCACGCCCTCGTCCAGGAGTCGCTGCCATCGCGGCCGTCGGGAGGTACCGAGGACCAGCTGGGTGGCGTTGACTCCACGCGCGAACTCGAGGAGTGTGGCCGGGATGTCGTCACCGACGACGGTGTGGATCCTGGCGCTGAAACCTCCCGCCAACTCCCGCAGAGCGGCCATGTCCATCGGTACGTTGTCCGCGAGTCCGTCGCCGCGAACGACGTGCACGACGACGAGTTCCGCACTGGATCGCGATGCGATGCGACTCGCACGGCGCAAGAGAGTCGCCGACTCCGGTCCACCGGTGATGGCGACGACCACCCGCTCTCTGGCCTCCCAGGTGTCGGTGATCGCATGCGCCGCGCGGTAATCGGCGAGATTGTCGTCGACCTGATCGGCAAGCCACAGCAGCGCGAGTTCCCGGAGAGCGGTGAGGTTGCCCTGTCGGAAGTAGTTCGCCAGCGCACCCTCGATCCGACCCCCCGGATACACCTTCCCCACCGCGAGCCGTTGCCGGAGCGCCTGAGGCGCGATGTCGACCAGCTCGATCTGGTCGGCGGCCCGGACGACGTCGTCGGGAACGGTTTCGCGTTGTGTGACACCGGTGATCTGGGCGACGACGTCGTTGAGGCTCTCGAGGTGCTGGATGTTGATCGTCGAGAGGACATCGATGCCGGCGTCCCGCAGGACCTCGATGTCCTGCCATCGCTTGGCGTTCGGCATCCCGGGAGCGTTGGTGTGGGCGAGTTCGTCGACGAGCGCCACCTGGGGCTTCCGGGCGAGGACGGCATCGAGGTCCATCTCCTCGAGGACGGTGCCCCGATACTCGACCCGCCGGCGATCGATGATCTCGAATCCTTCGACCAGTGCGGCCGTGGCGACCCGGCCGTGCGACTCGACCACGGCGACAACGACATCGACACCTTCGTCGACGAGACCCCGAGCGGTGGCAAGCATCTCGTACGTCTTGCCCACGCCCGGCGCACATCCCAGGAAGACCTCCAGTCGCCCCCGGGCATCACCTGCCGTGGCCATGCCGACCAGTGTATCCGCCGGTTCGGCGACCGAGAGTCATCACGGACACGAGGCCACAGTGTGGCCGAGGGCGAGGTTCACTCCGAGAACGTTCACGCGCGGCTGCCCGAGGAATCCCAGTTGGCGGCCGTGGGTGTGGTCGTCGATGACCTTCTCGATCTCTGCAGGCGACCTCTGGTTCTCACGTGCCAGCCGTGGAACCTGCAGCTGCGCATACTCCGGGCTGATGTCGGGATCGAGACCCGAGCCAGAACCCGTGACCGCATCGGCGGGCACCTCCGCCGGTACGACGGCTTCCCGGGCGGCGATCTCCGTGCGACGTTGTTCGATCCACACGAGCAGATCCGCGTTGTTGGGCCCCTTGTTGCTCGCCGCCGATGCCGCCGGATCGCCGGTGGCCATCGCGTCGTCACCGGAACCGAGCACCCGGCCGTGCAGGTAGGGGTCCGGTCGGCCCGAGGGCACCTGCGGATCGACGCCGATCAGCGACGACCCCACAGTGCAACCGGAGGCGTCGACGATCTGCGACCCCTCCGCCGAGTTGCTGCCCACCCGCGAAACCGCCCATACCGCAGCCGGATAGGCGACGCCCAACACCACGGTCAGTGCCACCAGCACCCCGAGTGCCGCGACGCACTGCCGCACGAAACCTGACATCACGGTCGTCACCGTGATCACCCCATTCCCGGGAGAAGACGAACGATGAGGTCGATCACCCAGATCCCGAGGAACGGTGTGATCACCCCTCCGATGCCGTAGATGAGCAGATTGCGACCCAACAGCCGCGACGCGGACGACGGCCGGTAACGGACGCCCCGCAGCGACAACGGGATCAGCGCGACGATGATCAGCGCATTGAAGACGACCGCCGACACGATGGCCGACTGCGCCGAGTGCAGCCGCATGATGTTCAGGGCGTCGAGCTGCGGATAGATCACGCTGAACAGGGCCGGCAGGATGGCGAAGTACTTCGCCAGGTCGTTCGCCAGTGAGAATGTCGTCAGCGCGCCTCGGGTGATCAGCAGCTGCTTGCCGATGGCCACCACGTCGATGAGTTTGGTCGGATCCGAGTCGAGGTCGACCATGTTGCCGGCTTCCTTGGCCGCCGAGGTGCCGGTGTTCATCGCGAGTCCGACGTCGGCCTGCGCCAGCGCCGGCGCATCGTTGGTCCCGTCGCCGGTCATCGCGACCAGCCGACCACCGGACTGCTCCTTACGGATCAGCGCCAGCTTGTCCTCGGGGGTCGCCTCGGCGACGAAATCGTCGACGCCCGCCTCGGCGGCGATCGCCTGTGCGGTGAGCGGGTTGTCGCCGGTCACCATCACGGTCCGGATACCCATCGCCCGCATCTGCGCGAAACGTTCGGCCATACCGGGTTTCACGACGTCGGACAGCTGGATGACCCCGAGCACCCGCACCCCGTCGTCGCCGACGGCGGCCTCGTCCCCGACGACGGCACCGCGGACCGCGACCACCAGTGGCGTCGCCCCGCCCGACGACACCCGTTCGACCTCGTCGAGGACCGATTCGGGCACTGTTCCCCCATGGGCGGTCACCCACCGCGCGACCGCATCGGCGGCACCCTTGCGGTATTCGACGACGCGTCCGTCACTACCCGTGCGGTCGACGCCACTCATCCGTGTCTCCGCGGTGAACGGGACCGTCGTGAACTCGGGATGGACATTCGACCGTGTGGCATCCCGCAGCGTCGCGTCGAGCGGTTCGACGCCATAGGAGTCCAGGCACAGGTCGACGATGCTCCGGCCTTCGGGGGTGTCGTCGGCGAGACTGCATCGATAGGCGACGCCGGCGAGTTCGTCGGTGGTCACGCCGGGCGCACCGAGGAGGTCCGTGGCCCTGCGGTTGCCGAATGTGATGGTGCCCGTCTTGTCCATCAGCAGCGTGTCGATGTCGCCGGCCGCCTCGACCGCGCGGCCCGACATGGCGAGCACGTTGCGCTGGACGAGGCGATCCATCCCGGCGATGCCGATCGACGACAGCAGCGCGCCGATGGTCGTCGGGATGAGGCAGACGAGCAGCGCGATCAGCTTGATCGGATCGGGCGACTGCCCCGCGTACTGCTGCATCGGTCCGACCGCGACGACGGCCAGCAGAAAGATGATCGTCAGGGTCGTGAGCAGGATGTCGAGAGCGATCTCGTTCGGAGTCTTCTTGCGTGACGCGCCCTCGACGAGCGCGATCATCCGGTCGACGAACGTCTCTCCGGGCGCCGTGGTGATCTTGACGATGATCCGATCCGACAGCACCACTGTGCCGCCCGTCACCGCCGATCGGTCTCCTCCGGATTCCCTTACCACAGGCGCGGATTCGCCGGTGATCGCCGATTCGTCGACCGTGGCGATACCCTCGACGACGTCTCCGTCACCCGCGATCACCTCGCCCGCCTCGACCGCGATGAGGTCGCCGATCCGCAGATCGCTGCCCGCGATCTCGGTGATCGTCCCGTCGTCGATGCGACGGGCCACGCTGTCACGCTTGACCTTCCGAAGGCTGTCCGCCTGCGCTCGGCCGCGGCCCTCGGCCACTGCCTCGGCCAGATTGGCGAACACGACGGTGAACCACAGCCATGCCGCGACCGCCCAGGCGAACCAGGAGGGCTGCCAGGTCGCGAGCACCGTGGTCACCACAGCGCCCAGATACACGACGAACATGACCGGATTGCGGGCCTGTGCCCGCGGGGTCAGCTTCCGGATCGCCTGCGGGAGAGACGTGATCAGCGCTCGCACGTCGAACGCGCCCGTGGTCACGAGACCGTCGCGACGCTCCGTCTGCGCTACGCGGTCGGGATCGTCCGCCCCTTGGCGCCCCTCCGCCGGCGCTCCACTCGTCGGGGATCGATCGGTGTCAACTGTCACAGCACTGCCTCTGCAATCGGACCCAGCGCCATGGCCGGGAAGAAGGTGAGTCCGGCGACCAGCAGGATGGTGCCGACGAGCAACGCGCCGAACATCATTCCGTGGGTCGGGAGTGTGGATGGATCGTCGGCCGCGGGCCCGGTCGTGGCCTCGACCCGCGCGTCGAGAGCCACCGAGCCCGAACCGCCGCCACCTCCGACGGATCGTGATCCGCCGACGACGGCCGTGGATCCCACCCCGGCCTCGCGAACCCTGGGCCGCTGTCTCGCCAGCAGGCCGGCGAGCGCCAGGACGAACACGATCGGCAGGAACCGGCCGAGCAGCATCGCGATGCCCAACGACGTCTGGAACCAGTCACTGGTCACCGTGAGCCCGCCGAATGCACTGCCGTTGTTGTTGGCCGCCGACGCGTAGGCGTACAGGACCTCACCGAAGCCGTGGATCGAGCCCGGCGTTCCGGGATCACCGCTGTTGCCCTGAAAGCCTCTGGTGGAGAACAGGATCACCGAGATCGACGTCCCGGCGAGAACCAGTGCCGGCATCACCAATACGTACAGCGCCGCCATGGTGATCTCGCTCTGCCCGACCTTCTTGCCGAGGAACTCCGGCGAGCGCCCGACCAGGAGCCCGCCCACGAACACCGTGATCACCGCCATGACGAGGATGCTGTAGAGCCCCGCGCCCACCCCTCCGGGCGCGACCTCACCGAGCAGCATGTTCCAGATCAGGGCGCCGCCACCGGCGGCCGAGTAGCTGTCATGCGCGGAATTGACCGCGCCGGTGGATGTTCCGGTGGTCGACACCGCGAACAGCGCCGAAGCCGGGATGCCGAAGCGCTGCTCCTTGCCCTCCATCATCGCACCGGCTGCGCGAGAAGCGATCCCGTCGGAGCGCGACTCGAACACCCACACGATCGTGAGCATTGTGGCCCAGATGGCGGCCATCGCCCCGAGCAATGTGAACCCCTGGCGACGGTCACCGACCAGCGTGCCGTAGGTCCGCGTCAAGCAGACCGGAATCAGCAGGAGCGCGATGATCTCGACGACATTCGACAAGGGCGTCGGATTGGAGAACGGGTGCGCGGAGTTCGCCGACAGGACGCCACCACCGTTGGTGCCGATCTCCTTGATCGCCTCCTGCGAAGCGAACGGACCGACCACACTGTGTGCGCCCTGTCCGGTCAGGGTGGTGAAATCGAACCCTGAGCGAAACGATTGCACCACCCCCTGTGTGAGCAGGATCAGGGCGACGATAAAGCTGAGCGGCAAAAGGATTCGGACGACACCGCGCACCAGGTCCACCCAGAAGTTGCCGATCTCACCGCTACCTCGCCGGTTGACGATGCCACGGATCAACGCGATCGCCACCGCGAGACCGACCGCGGCTGACACGAAGTTCTGCACGGCGAGGCCGAGCATCTGTGTCAGGTTGCTCATCACCACCTCGGGCGAATACGACTGCCAGTTGGTGTTGGTGACGAACGAGATCGCCGTGTTGAACGCCATTCCCGGTGCGACACCAGGTTTGCCGTCCGACCACGGCAGCACACCCTGCAGCCGTTGCAACAGGTACAGGAACACGAAGGACACCGTCGAGAAACCCAGTACTGCAAGGGCATAGCCGACCCAGGTCTGCTGCCGACGGGAATCGATGCGGCCCACCCGGTAGAACCATCGCTCGATTACGAGATCCCGACCCGAGCCGTAGACACGGGCCATGTGGTCACCGAGGGGCACGTAGCACACGGCCAGAACGACGATGACGAATGCCAGCTGAAGTAGGCCGGCAACGGTCACAGACACCTCAGAACCTTTCCGGGAAGACGAGCGCCGTCAGCAGATAGACGACGACGGTGGCAGCGAGCGCGATGAGGACGATGTTCTCCACGCCGTCGGCGGTCATCGATCGGCCCTCGAATCGACTGCGCGTACGGCCATGACACAGGCGATGAAACCCGCGGCCGCCGTGACCAGATACAGCAGGTCTGCCACTTCCACTCCCGATCTCTCCGATTGATGATCACCGGGTGCCGTGCAGCATCCGCCGCACTGCCCCGACACAGGATCACTCGGAAAATCGGGATCGCCAGGGTTCTTAACGCGATCCATACGCGGTCCGCGACGGTCTTGTCGCGCCCTTTGCGCCGGACGCGAACACCGTCAAGGGCGCGTCAAAATCTCTTGTGCGGGTGTGTAGATCGCGTCGAGAAGCGAGGCGGGCCGGTTCGACCGGCGTAGGCCTGAACCATGAGCGACGCAATCATGGGCCATTCACGACGGATGACGCCGACCACCCTCACCCACGCCTCGGGCCTCTGGAGCCGTGTGCTGACCGGACCGGATACGTGGGGGACGCTGCGGGTGGGATATGCCCGCCACTGGGCGCAGTACCGCGTGGCCGTCTATCCGCCGGGCATCGATGACGGCCAGCGCGTTCGCCTCCGCGCCTGGAGGGCCGCCCCGGTCTGGGGATTCCTGCTGTGGCTTGCCGTCTGGACGGCATTCGCCGCCATCGGCGTCGGCTACGCGGTGTCGATCCCGGCAAGCATCGTGATCACCGCACTGGTCATCGCGCGATCGGCGGCTGCCGCCTCGACGACCCGGCGGTTCGTCCGTCAGATGACGGTGTGGACCGGTGAGGGCGAGGAGCCGACGTCGTCGATCGAACGCGATCGTCTGCTACGCATGGTCGATCTGCTCCGGCGCACCGATGCCGACCTCCGCGCGGGCCGGATCAGTCCGGTCGAGCACGAGACGGTGTGGGCAGGCTGTTACGCCGAGTTGGCCGGGTGAGACAGGTCAGGCGGGGTCGACGGCCGTGATGGCGATTCCGACCGTGCCGCTCTTGCCGCGCCGTATCACCGACGCCTTCACCAGCAGCTTGCCGAGTAGTCCGTATTTGCGCCCGATGAGTCGCCGCGCGTGCTCGGTTCCCGCGGCATCCAGGATCTCGGCGGTTCCCTCGACGACGGCGCCGTGGGTCTTCTTGCCACGCGCATCGCAGGCCTGCACGGTGACACGCGGATTGTTGCGCAGCCGCTTGACCTTCCACGATTCCGCCTCGGTCCACACCACGAGTCGGCCGTCGTCGTCGAGGGCGGCCCAGATCGGTGTCGGCTTGGGCGTCCCGTCCTTGCGGAAGGTCGTCAGCTCGATGTACTTGGCGTCGGTGGCTTCCCCGAAGGGTGCACTCGTGGCGGACATGTCCGTCAGGCTACGCGAGAGTCAGGCCACGCGAGAGAACAGCGACTGCCCGCCGGTGTGCGGTAGTGATTCGGCGACCAGCCCCGCCTCTGACAACGTCGCCCACGCGGTGACCTGATTCGCCGACAGCACGGGTTTGCCCAGCTCGGCCTCCATCATCCCGAGGATCTCGTACGTCCACAGGTTGGTACAGGAGACGAAGATCGCCTCGGCATCAGGATGGTCGGCCGACCGGATCAGATCGCAGGTCACCGCGTACGGAATCGTCCAGATCTCGTGATCGCGGCCCAGACCGGCGTTCGACACCACGGTCCGGCCCGCCTCGCCGAGGAAGTCGCACAGCAACCCGGTCAGCGCAGACGTGTAGGGCGTCGCAACGGCGATCCGCTCGACACCCATCACGTCGAGAGCCCGCACCAACGCCTCCGACGTGGTGACCGAAGCCGATGCCCCGGCGGCGAGCATGCAGTTCGACAGTTCCCTCGCACCGGTCATCCCGTAGACGAAGCTGCCCGATGCGCAGGCATAGCCGACCACGCGCGGCCCGACAGAGGTGACGCTGCGGACCGCCGCCGCGATCTCGGCGTGGTTGTTGAGGTCGCGGCAGAGGTCGACGTCGACCGGGGCGTCGATGAAACCGGTGCGGGTGAAGTAGATCGACGCCGAGTTCGGCATCCACCGCCAGAGCTCGCGGTCAAGCGCCATGTCGAACGGGCACACCATCCCGATCCCCACCTGCTGCTGCGGCACGCCAGCGATGTCCACCGGTTTCATGCACGAATGATGACACATTGTCGGATTGTCAACAATCCATGGGAGGTGACGTTTGTGTTACCGCCGTCGGTGCAGGTCAGTCGCCGATTCCGTAGGCGATGACGCGGGCCGGGTGAACCCGGATCAACGCGGCATCCATGCCGCTCCGCGGCACCGGGACGTCGATGACCTGCTCACCTCGGCCACGGATCTCCACCATGCGTACCCGCCACGGCGTGACCGACGCGATGTCATCGACGACGAAAGCCACTCGGTCGTTGTGTGCGAGGTTGCGGAACTTCCGACTCTTCGTCAGGTTCCACCCGCCGATCTCGATGGTGCCCAGGTCGTGGTTGATCCAGAAGCCGACCGGACTGTTCTGCGGCGCACCGTCTCTGTCGACGGTGGCCAGCCGCCCCAGGCGTTGGGATTCCAGATACGCGAGGACAGCAGGATCCATCAGTCGGGTGTCGTCCATGAGGCGACGCTAGGACTTCAACTCGGCTTCAAGTCAAGCTCAGAGTCGACGTCAGCCACCGGTTGCGCGCCGCACCTTCGACCGCGCCCGCGCGACGCGTGGCCGCGTGACGCACTCGTGCGCATGGTCGTTGACGATGCCACTCGCCTGCATCAGCGCGTACATCGTGGTAGGGCCGACGAACTTCCAGCCGCGCTTCTTGAGGTCCTTCGACAGTGCGAGGGACTCCGCCGAGGTGGTCTGCGAGTGCGGTTCCGGTTCCGTGTCCGGTTCGTACCGCCAGAAGAACTGTGGCAGCGAGCCGTCCTGCTCGATGAGTTCCGCGGCGCGGCGGGCGTTGTTGATGACCGCCTCGATCTTGCCGCGATGCCGGATGATGCCCGCATCTCCGAGGAGACGCGCGACGTCCGCATCGGTGAAGCGGGCGACCTTCTCGATGTCGAAGCCGGCGAATGCCGTGCGGAAGTTCTCGCGCTTGTTCAAAATGGTGCGCCAGCTCAACCCGGACTGGAAGCCCTCGAGCGCGACCCGCTCGAAGAACGCGTCGTCGCCGTCGAGCGGAAATCCCCACTCCTCGTCGTGATAGGTGGTCTCCGGCTCCACCGCCGCCCATCCGCAACGCGTCACCCCGTCGTCCCCGGTGATCACAAACGCCATTGCCCACTCCTCGCTCGATCGACAAGCGCACCCTACCGCCGGCTCACGACAACCTCGGACGCCTGCGAAGCAAGCGATACGGTGGACGTCAGCGCACTATGACGACCTTGCCGATGGCGCCACCACTCTCGGAGATCCGATGGGCCTCCCGCAGATTCTCCACGGTGAAGCCGTCGAGCCGGCGATTGGCGGTGCTGCGGATGCGTCCACTGTCGACCAGGGCGGCCACATCGTCGAGCAGCCGATGCTGGCTGTCGTCTTCGGGTCGGTAGAGGGGTTTGCTGAACATCAGTTCCCAGTGCCATGTCTGGCTCTTGGACTTCAACGGCAGTGTGTCGAGTCCCTCGGGTTCATCGATCGCGACGACCTCACCGTGCACCCCCATGATCTCGGCATAGGTCTCGACGTTGCCGTCCGAATGCGGCGAGAAGATGGCATCGACACCATGCGGAGCCAGAGCCGGTATCTCCTGCCTCAGCGATCGCGGATCGACCACGTGGTGCGCGCCGAGATCGCGCACCCATGCCACAGAGTCCTCGCGTGATGCGGTCGCGATGACCGTCATGTCCGTGAGAGCACGGGCCAGTTGGATGGTCATCGATCCCACACCGCCGGCGCCGGCGACGACGAGAAGCGTTCCCGCCGAGGCCTTGTGCAGGTGGAGCTGGTCGAACAACACCTCCCACGCGGTGATGGTCGTCAGCGGCAATGCCGCCGCATCACCGAAGGACAGTGACGAGGGTTTGTGCCCGACGATGCGTTCATCGACGAGCTGGAGACCCGCGTTGCTGCCGGGACGATTGATCACGCCGGCGTAGTAGACCTCGTCGCCGATGCCGAACCTGGTGACTTCGGCGCCCACGCCGACGACCACTCCCGCCGCGTCGTATCCGAGGACCTTGAGTCCGTCCGCCGGATCGAACGATGCACGAACCTTCACGTCGACGGGATTCACCGCGACTGCACGCACCTCGACGAGTAGGTCGTGCGGTCCGGGGTCGTCGATCGTGATGTCGAGAGGCACGAATGATGTCTCGTCGTCGACGGGGGCGGGAGCTGTGGCGACGATGGCGTCGGTGGTCGATGGCATGACCCGACGGTATCCAAACCGGGTCCATGCGCTTCGATGAACTCCGAACACGCCTCGACGGCAGAGCACAACCTCACTCGATTCCCGCACTGACATCGCAACCGAATCGTCGCCGCCGGTCACGAATCGGTCTCCGAGTCGACACCGGCAGCCCACCCACCCCTCGGTGCGCACGTAGCGTGCGACCATGAGCGCCCGTTGCGATGGAAGCACCACCAGTTCGTCGGCCGGATCGACCTATCTCCCCATCGCCGATCACGGTGTCATCGGCGATCTCCGCACCGCTGCAGTGGTCGGCGTCGACGGTCGGATCGACTGGTTCTGCTGTCCGCGGTTCGATTCCCCCAGCGTCTTCGGCGCCCTGCTCGACGCCGAACGCGGCGGCTCGTGGACGATCGAGCAGCTCGACGGCGACGTCACCACTCGGCAGTTCTATCTCCCGGAGTCCAACGTCCTGGTCACCCGGTTCATGAGCGACGACGGTGTCGCCGAGGTCGAGGACCTGATGCCGATCGCGCGGCCACACGACCCCGACCATCGAACGCGCATCGTCCGCCGCATCGTCTGTATCCGCGGGCGGGTCAGATTCCGCATCCGAATCGCTCCGCGCTTCGACTACGGACGCGCCGAGCACACCCTGTCGATCGCCGATGACGGGAGCGCGGCGTTTCGCACCGAGGATCGTGAACTGCACATCGCGTCGGAGATCGCGTGGCAGGTGAGGGACGACAGTGATCTGGAGGCCGAGTTCACCTTGCGGACCGGCGAGTGCACGACGCTGGTGGCAGCCCCGGATCCGATCGGCGCGGAGTGTTTCGCCGCCGACAGCGACCCCCAGGTCATCGCCGCGACCGTCGCCTTCTGGCAGGAATGGATCTCTCAGTCGACCTACACCGGGCGGTGGCGCGAGATGGTGAACCGGTCGGCACTCACCCTCAAACTCCTGACCCACGAGCCGACCGGAGCCGTTGTGTCCGCGGTGACCACCGGACTACCGGAGAACATTGGCGGCGAGCGCAATTGGGACTACCGCTACGTGTGGATACGCGATACCGCATTCACCCTGTACGCGTTGCTGCGTCTCGGCTTCCTCGACGAGGCCGCCTCCTTCATGGAGTGGCTCACGTGCCGCTTCGACAACGATGCCGACGACGACATCGGCCCACTCCGCCTCATGTACACGCTCGACGGCGATCCACCACCACCCGAGACGGTCCTCGATCACTGGGAGGGCTACCGGGGGTCGTCACCGGTGGTGATCGGCAACGCCGCCGCCGAACAGCTGCAACTCGACATCTACGGCGAGCTGATCGATTCGGTGTATCTGTTCAACAAGCACGGACCCGGCATCTCGTACCGGTCATGGTCGCAGCTGTGCGATGTCGCCGGCTGGCTCGTCGACAATTGGGACAGGCCCGACCGCAGCATCTGGGAGGTCCGCTCGGAGCCGCAGGATTACGTCTTCTCCCGCCTGATGTCCTGGGTTGCGCTGGAGCGCATGATCCGGATGAGCAGGCAACGGGGCCTGCCCGGCGACATAGCCGGATGGATGACCGCGCGCGACAAGATCTTCGCGCAGATCATGGATCGCGGATGGAACGACGGCCTGGGCGCATTCGTGCAGACCCTCGACTCCGATCGCCTCGACGCATCACTGCTGCTGATCCCGGCCGTCAAGCTCCTGGCACCGACCGACGACCGATTCCAGAGCACGCTGCGCGCCTTCGAAGCCCAATTGGTCAGTGACACTTTGGTGTTCCGCTACGACACGGCGGACGGACACGACGGTCTGGACGGTTCCGAGGGCACATTCTCGCTGTGTACGTTCTGGTATGTCGAGGCCCTGACGCGGTCGGGCCGGCTCGCCGACGCCAGGCTGGCGCTGGAGAAGATGTTCACCCACGCCAACCACCTCGGCCTCTACACCGAACAGATCGGACTGACCGGCGAACAGCTGGGCAACCTCCCGCAGGCGTTCACACATCTATCGCTGATCAGCGCCGCCATCAATCTGGATCGCAGCCTCGACCACTGACGACGCCGACGTCGTTACCTTCTCGTTATGCACGTTGCGATCCGGTCGCAGCTGCTGCCCGAGGTCCGGCTCTTCGCCCACCACGCGGATAGCGTCGATGGCGACGGCGCGGTGGTCGGGACCAGGCCGCTGACCCGCGCATCGGTAGGAGCACGAATGACTCAGCAGGTCGACCCATGACGATTCTCGAGGACCGGCGCCTCCCGGTCCCCACGTGCGACGCGGACCCCGAGCCCGACCTCGCGGCGCTGCTGAGCCGCGTCGCCGGTGGCGACCATGCGGCGTTCGCCGAGCTGTACGACCAGACCTGCGCCCGCGTCTACGGCATGGCCCTGCGCGTCCTGCGTGATGCCGGCTACAGCGAGGAGACCACCCAGGAGGTCTACCTACAGGTGTGGCGTTCGGCGGGATCGTTCGATCCCACTGCCGGATCGGCGATCTCGTGGCTGATCACGCTGACGCACCGTCGCGCCGTCGATCGCGTCCGAGCCGAGACGGCCTCTTCTCGAAGGACCGTCGAGTACGGCGTGGCGTCGGCGCACTGCCCGGTGGACGACATCAGCGAGGTCGTCGAGTCACGCGAGCGCAGTCGCGCGGTCCGCCGCGGGCTCGTCCACCTGACCGCCCTGCAACGCGAATCCGTGGACCTGGCCTACTTCCACGGTCTGTCCTACCGCGAGGTCGCCGACCGGCTCGACGTCGGGCTGCCGACCGTGAAATCGCGGATCCGCACCGGCCTCATCCGGCTGCGTGCGCACGTCGACGCGGCATAGCCCGGCCGGTCGAGTAGCCGAGCGAGCGCAGCACCCGGCGTAATCCCCGCCGGTCGAGTAGCCGAGCGAGCGCAGCGAGCCCGGCGTGCTCCCCGCCGGTCGAGTAGCCGAGCGAGCGCAGCGAGCCCGGCGTATCGAGACCCCTACCCTGGAATCGTGACCCCGCACGAGTACGTCCTCAACTCACCGGACGCCTTCATCACCGACGCGCTGCGCGGATTCCTCGCCGCCAATCCGTCGATCTCCTGGGAGCCCGATCCCGGATTCCTGCATCGACGTGACGTCCCGGCGTCACCACGGGTAGGGGTGATCTCCGGCGGCGGGTCGGGTCACGAGCCGATGCATGCGGGCCTCATCGGCGACGGCATGATCGATGCCGCCTGCCCCGGTCTGGTGTTCACCTCGCCCAATGCCCTGCAGATCGTCGGTGCGACCCGATGGGCCGACCGCGGCAACGGCGTTCTGCACATCGTCAAGAACTACACCGGCGACGTGATGAACTTCCGGATCGCCCGCCACCTGCTGCGCGACGAGGTCGCCACCGATCATGTGCTGGTCGACGACGACGTCGCCACCGAATCGGAGTCGGGACCGGGCCGTCGCGGCACCGGCGCCACCATCATCGTCGAAAAGGTCTGTGGCGCAGCGGCCGCGCGCGGAGACGACCTGGCACGCATCGCGGAGATCGGGCGCCGGACGGCGCAGAACTCACGCAGCTTCGCCGTCGCCTACCGCGCGTGCACGGTACCCGGCGCAACCGAACCCACCTTCGATCTCGAGGCCGACGAGATGGAGTTCGGCGTGGGCATCCACGGTGAGGCCGGGCAGGACCGCACCGCCCGCGTGGGTGCTTCGGAGCTGGTGGAACGGATGCTCGACCGCATCGTGGACTCCCTCTCCGTGACCGCGGGTGAGCGGGTGCTGTGCCTGGTCAACGGGCTGGGCGCCGCGCATCCGCTGGAACTGTCACTCGTGTTCGGCGAGGTCGTGTCTCACCTGGACGCGCGCGGAATCGTCGTCGACCGTTCGATGGTCGGCACCTTTGTCACCGCCCTGGACATGGCCGGCTTCTCGATCACCCTCGTCCGACTCGACGACGAGACACTCGAACTGTTCGACGCCGAGACCACCGCACCGGCGTGGCCCGCCCACATCGGGCAAGGTCCGGCGCAGGTCGCCGACGTCACCTTCGCCGAACCCGACGACGCCGCCGACGACGGACCGGAATCACCGTGGCTGTCGGCGTTCATCCGGCGCGTACGCGACGCGATCGACGATCTGACCGCACTCGATCAGCAGGCCGGCGACGGCGACTTCGGTGCCAACATGAAGGCCGCCCTCGGTCACTTCGACCTCCCGGTCCGTGGCTCCGACGCCGACGTCCTCCGCGCCATCAGCACCTCGTTCCTGGTGCGGGCAGGCGGCACGTCGGGCGCGGTGTTCGGGGTCCTGTTCCGTCAGCTCGCGACGGCGTTCTCCACCTTCGACGACGTCGCCGGCGCGCTCCGCGACGGAACGGCCGCGGCGTTGGCCGAGATCCAGGATCTCGGCGGCGCCGAGGTCGGCGACAACACGATGGTGGACGCGTTGGCGCCCGCGTCCGACGCCCTCACCGAGGGCAAGTCACTGCCGGAGGTCGCCGACGATGCGGAAGCGGGAGCCGAATCCACCTGCCACACAACGGCATCCAAGGGTCGCGCGAGCTATGTCGGCGAGAATGCGCGCGGCGTCGTCGACCCAGGCGCCCTCGTCACCGGATGGCTGTATCGGGCAGCGGCGGAGCAGTCGCCAGTCGAGTAGCGGCCCACTCACCGATGGTCGAGTAGCCACCGAGCGCAGCGAGGCGGCCCACTTACCGATGGTCGAGTAGCCACCGAGCGCAGCGAGGCGGCGTATCGAGACCACCCCTCACTGCCCGTCCGCGGTCCCCTCGCTCCCGCCGACGGCGTGGTCCCCCTCGTTCGGGTCGTTGGCGTCCGCTGCGGCCTCGTAGACGTTCTTCTGCTCTGCGATCCGGTCGGTCTCGCCGATCTGGTCCTGCGGCTGACGCTCCCACACCGAGCGATTCTCCTCGCGATCGCTCGGCAGGTCGGGATCGGTCTCGGCATCTGGTTTGTCGGCCATGCCTCCACTATGCCGGTCCACGCGCGGTTCGGGTCGACTTCGCGTTGTCGGCGCCGGATGCCACCATCGTCCCCATGACGACCACCTCCCGACCCGTACCGCCGATGAACGACGACGAACGAGCCACGATGGCGGGCTGGCTGGACTTCTACCGCGCCACACTCGCACAGAAATGCGACGGCCTCGACGACACCGCGTTGCGCGCAGCCGCCGTGGCACCGTCGGAACTCACGCTGCTCGGGCTGATCCAGCACATGGCCGAGGTCGAGCGCAATTGGTTTCGCCGCGTCCTGATCGGCGAGGACATCGGACCGATCCGAGTCGACGAGAACGCCTCCGAGGGACATGACGGCGGCTTCACCCTCACCGACGACTCGTCGTACCGCGCCGCCGTCGACGCCTGGGAGGCGGAGGTCGCGCGGGCGCGCGAGAACTGCGCATCCCGAGAACTGCACGACATAAGCAAGTTTCGTGGCGGCGAGGTGTCCCTACGATGGATCTACCTGCACATGATCGCCGAATACGCCCGGCACTGTGGCCACGCGGATCTGATCCGCGAACGCATCGACGGCGTGACCGGCGTGTGACGACAACAATCGTCCCCGAGGGGTGGCGCCAAGGGGAACACCCCTCGGACCGCCCTCTCGGGGACGATTATGGTCACTGGATCAGCCGAGTACCAACGACTCTCCGTCGGCCCCGACGTTCACCGGCACGACGTCGCCGTCGTGGATGTCGCCGGACAGCAACGCCCTTGCCAGCTGGTCGCCGATGGCCTGCTGCACCAACCGGCGCAGCGGGCGGGCACCGTAGAGCGCGTCGAACCCACGCTCGGCCAGCCACTCCTTGGCCTTCGGCGTCACCTGCAGTTCCAGTCGACGCTGCGCCAGGCGCTTGCCCAGCTGCGCGAGCTGGATGTCCACGATGGACACGAGCTCCTCGGGGCTCAGCGCGTCGAAGATCACCACGTCGTCGAGTCGGTTGATGAACTCGGGCTTGAACGCTGCGCGGACCGCCGCCATCACCTGGTCCTTGTCGCCACCCGAACCGAGGTTCGACGTGAGGATGAGGATGGTGTTGCGGAAGTCGACCGTGCGTCCCTGACCGTCGGTCAAACGCCCTTCGTCGAGCACCTGCAGCAACACGTCGAACACATCCGGGTGCGCCTTCTCGACCTCGTCGAACAGGACCACCGTGTAGGGACGTCGACGTACCGCCTCGGTCAGCTGTCCGCCGGACTCATAGCCGACGTAGCCCGGAGGGGCACCGACCAGTCGTGCGACGCTGTGCTTCTCGCCGTACTCGCTCATGTCGATGCGGACCATCGCGCGCTCGTCGTCGAACAGGAACTCCGCCAACGCCTTCGCGAGCTCGGTCTTACCGACACCGGTCGGTCCGAGGAACAGGAACGAACCCAGCGGCCGATTCGGGTCGGCGACACCAGCACGGGCACGACGGACCGCGTCGGAGACCGCCTGCACCGCATCCTTCTGGCCGATGACCCGTTGTCCGAGTTCATCTTCCATGCGCAGCAGCTTGGCGGTCTCACCTTCCAGCATGCGGCCCGCGGGGATGCCGGTCCACGCCGACACGACCTGCGCGACGTCGTCCGGTCCGACCTCCTCTTGGAGCATCACGTCCTGATCGGGATCGGCGCCGGTCTTCTCCAGTGCCGCGGCCAACTCCTTCTCCAGCGCGGGGATCTTCCCGTACCGCAGCTCGGCGGCGCGTCCGAGATCACTCTCGCGCTCGGCCCGATCCGCCTCTCCACGAAGCCTTTCCAGCTCTTCCTTGACGTCGCGGACTGCGTCGATGGCCGTCTTCTCCGACTGCCAGCGGGCCGAGAGCTCGTTGAGCTTCTCCTTCTGGTCGGCCAGTTCGCCACGCAGCTTCTCCAGCCGCTCCTTCGACGCCGCGTCGGTCTCCTTCTCCAAGGCGACCTCCTCGACCTCGAGTCGACGCACGATGCGCTCGACCTCGTCGATCTCGACGGGGCGCGAGTCGATCTCCATGCGCAGCCGCGACGCGGCCTCGTCGACCAGGTCGATGGCCTTGTCCGGCAGGAAGCGCGAGGTGATGTAGCGATCCGACAGCGTGGCCGCCAACACCAGCGCAGAGTCGGTGATGCGCACGCCGTGGTGCACCTCGTAGCGGTCCTTGAGTCCACGCAGGATGCCGATGGTGTCCTCCACCGACGGCTCACCGACGTAGACCTGTTGGAAGCGCCGCTCGAGGGCAGCATCCTTCTCGATGTACTGGCGATACTCCTCGAGCGTCGTCGCACCGACCAGCCGCAGTTCGCCACGGGCGAGCATCGGCTTGATCATGTTGCCCGCGTCCATCGCGGAGTCGCCCGTCGCGCCTGCGCCGACGATGGTGTGCAGCTCGTCGATGAAGGTGATGACCTGCCCGGCCGATCCCTTGATCTCGTCGAGGACGGCCTTGAGCCGCTCCTCGAACTCGCCGCGGTACTTGGCACCGGCCACCATCGACCCCAGATCCAGGGAGATGACGGTCTTGCCGCGCAACGATTCCGGCACGTCGCCGGCGATGATGCGCTGGGCCAGACCTTCGACGATCGCCGTCTTGCCGACGCCGGGCTCGCCGATGAGCACCGGATTGTTCTTGGTGCGGCGGCTCAGCACCTGCACCACGCGACGGATCTCGGTGTCGCGGCCGATGACCGGGTCGAGCTTGCCCTCGCGGGCGGCCGCGGTCAGATCGGTCGAGTACTTCTCGAGCGCCTGGTAGGTCTGCTCGGGATCGGGCGTCGTCACGCGCGCGTTGCCGCGCACGGAGACGAAGGCCTCGCGCAGCGCCTGCGGGGTCGCACCCACATTGGCGAGGAGCTTGGCCGTGTCGGAGTCGCCCGTCGCCAGGCCGACGAGGATGTGCTCGGTCGACACGTACTCGTCGTCGAGTTCACCGGCCAGCTGCTGAGCTGCGGTGATCGCCGCGATCGACTCGCGGGAGAGTTGTGGCTGCGCGCTCGCGCTGGCCACCGTCGGCGCACGGTCCACCAATCCCTGGGCCTGGGCGCGAACAGTCGACGGGTCCACCCCGACCGCCTTGAGCAGCGGTGCGGCGATGCCGTCGGACTGATCGAGCAGGGCCACCAGGATGTGAGCCGGGCGCACGTCGGAGTTGCCGGCAGCGGCCGCCGCCTGCACGGCAGCACTCAACGCTGCCTGTGTCTTGGTGGTCGGATTGAAGCTGTCCACTCGCGTGTACCTTTCTCTCTGTAACGCTCTTTAGTCCATAAGGCTCAAGTATGAGCCCACGGTGAGTTCAGCGCATCCAGGGTTGAGCGTATTCCACTCAAGTCTGAGATAGGGAGTGATGTACATCACAATAGCGCCAGGCCTGGACACTCCTCCGACGACAACCGTGCCCGCCGACCGTCTGACGGTCGGCGGGCACAAAACACAGAAGTGTTTGCGATGCGTCAGATGATGCTGACGACGAGATTCCAGATGGCGACACCCAGGTTGTAGATTGCGATGATCATCGTCGGTCCCTTCGATCGGATTCAGGTCCGCCGGCCTCGTGGCCGAACACCGATTGGACGCGACGACTCCGCGAGAATGTTCCCGGGCGCCGAGCAGGACCTACGAGAGTCTCACGCCCGCTGCAGAGCGAGCACCGGAATGGTGCGGATTCCGGCCGTCTTCGTCTCGTACTCGGCGAATCCCGGGTAGCGACTGGCCTGCTCACCGTAGATGCGGTCGCGATCCTCACCCGTCACCTCGGTGACCGTGACGTCGTACTCGTCGTCGCCGAGTTCCACCCGAGCGCTGCCCGCGTCGGTCAGGTTGTAGTACCAGGCCGGGTGAGTGGGCGCCCCGGCCTTCGACGCGAAGATGTACATCGAGTCGCCGTTGGCGGGCAGGTACATCAGTGGTGTGACGTTCTGCTTGCCGGACTTGCGCCCCGTGTGATGCAGCAACACCATGGGCGCGCCCTCGAACGGCCCGCCGACTTTGCCGTTGTTCTGGCGGAACTCGTTGATGATCTGCGTGTTCCAGTCGTCCGAATCAGCCATGCTCGATCCTCCTGTTTGCCCGACCCCAGTGCACGTGCACCGCCATTGTTCCTGAACTGCCGGCGAAGGGGAGCCCGGTCGGGCAAGACCTGACTACCCGTACCCGAGCGCCATGCGTACTTTCGCGGCCTGATCGAGCCCGGGCTCGGTGACGGTGCCGGCCAAGGTCACGTACCGGCCGCCCTCGGGCCGGGCCGTCACCGCCACCGAGTCGGCGAGCGCGGCGTCATCCACCGGAACCCGGCGGGAAAGGTATGTCTTCCAGCCCAGGATGATCTGCTTGGGTGCGAGTCCGATGTCCTTCTGCGCCAGATGGAATTGGTACGTCCCGGCCTTGAGCCAGTCGGGGTCCCACGCGGACACCATCGCGTCCATGTGATCGGTGATCCACTCCCGTGCCTGCTCCGAATCCGCTCCCGGCATGTCGATGTCGACGAGGAGTCGGTTGGCGGAATGCTCACTGCCGGCACGCACACGTACCTGCACCGGAAACTCTTCCGGTCCGGCTTGGCGGTTGATCCGGAGCTCGCGCTCGTCGCCACGGCGGCTGGTCGATTCGATCGCGCTCGCCAGCGAAGCCACGTCGGTGATGTCGACAGGGACCGCATCCATGAAGTGGCTGCCTTTTCGCTCGACGAAGCGCACCCACCCACCCGCGGGCTGGTTCGGCATTTCCGTGAGCATTCGCCGGCTCGCGGCGACGATCTCGGCTTCCGACTGTGCCCGCGGACCCCAGCCGCCGATGACATCGATCTTTGCCACGATCATCCACCCTACTTCTTCGGCGGTTCTATCCGAACCGTGATGCGGTCGCCGTAGTCGCTCCGGTCGATCTCGGCCTGGACATCCCTCAACTGGCGCTCATCGGCGACAACCCATTCCACCTCGGCGTCATGCTCTTCGGCTGCCTGATACTGCCGTTTGAGCTGATCAGGCATCTGCCGCGCCTCCTTCGACCAGGGCTGCAGGTTTCCGTCCTTGTCGTACACGACGTCGGGGCGGTGATACTTGACCTCGGTCCACTTCTCCTTCTCGGTGTCGGTCGGAGGCGTGACGTCGTCGACACTCACCTTTCCGGATGGGGCGTCCTTGGAGGGGATTTCATACGTCGTTCCCGGTGGGCGACCGGTCACCTGCTCCTGGTAGTCCTTGGTCTCCTGTGACCACCCGTTTGTCGACTCGGGCACCCAGCGGCCGCTACCGCCATCGGTGTCATCCTGCGGCGCAGGCGGAGTCGTGGCCGAGGGGGCCGGTGCAGAAGGCTGCGGCGCCGGTGGCGCGGGGGTGGTGGCCGGCGGCGGGGTCTGCTCGGTGCTCGGCGGTGCGGGCTCGGCCGGCGCAGTGCCGGGGGCCGGCGTTTCCGGCGCCGGAGACTCCTCGGCCGGGGGGTTCTCGGGGGCCGACGGGGACTCGTCATCATCGCCGAAGAACTGCTCGAGCACCCACGCGCCGCCCTCGATGAGGTCGCCGATGCCGTGGAGGATCCCGTACCACTCACGCCATCCTTGCGGCTGCGCAGGAGGATTCGGTGGAGCGTGGGCCTCCGGTTGCCCTTCCTTGGGGTCGGGCCTGCCGGTGATGTTCGGTGTCTTGGGCGACGGCTCGTTCGGGTCCGCCTGCTTCATCGGCGGCGACAGGATCGCGGCGGGCGGATTCTGGTCGCGCCGCTCCGGCGCCCGAGGTGTCTGGGTCTGAGGTGCCTCCGGCGCCTGGGGTGCCTGGGGTGCCTGCGGAGTCGCAGACGGGGGTGCCGGCGTGCCGGGGGTGGTGGCGCGCGGCGTCGACTCACGGGTCGGAAGCGGCGGCCGCTCGGGCCGTGTCGGCTCGCCGCCCTTCTTCCGATCCGTACCCGCCCGGTCGGAACGACGATCGTCGCGCTTGTCCTTCTTGTTGTCCCCGGGTTCGCGGCTGTCTCGACTGCGGCCCCGTTCCCGCTGGTCGCTGCCCTTGGGGTCGTGGGTCTTGGGAGCCACCTTGTTCGGAGCGCGATTCTGCTGCGGTCCGGTCGGCCGGTCGGACTTGTCGCGGCTGCGCTTGCTGTCTCGGTCCGACGGGTCCTTGTGCGTGGTCTGCGGCGCCTTGGTGTTCGGCGAGTACTTGTGGGGCCCGCGGTCGGGTTTCGGGATCGAGGACCTCGGCCTCGTCGGCTTGGCCGGGCTCGACTGCGAGCCGCCCGGAGATCCGGCGCCCGGTGCACTCGGCGATCCCGGTGAACTCGGCGCGCTGTGACGCGGTGCCGGCTGCGGGGCCCGCGGCTGGATCTTCCGCGCATCGCCACCCCGATCGGGTGCCGACGTCGACGGTTTGTTCTTGCCGCTCTTGGCATCTCCCGAGTTCGACGAGTGCCCCGCACCCGGCCCGCTCGGAGACGCGGCGATCGCCTGGCCCGCCGGCAGCAGCCCGATCAGCATCACCGCCATGGCAAGGACCAACGAGCGAATCACCACCGCCATCGATCTCGAATCCCGCATCGTCAACTCACCTTCGTGTGTGGATCAGGTTCGCTGCGACCGTAGGCCCGTGGAGCAGTCACCTGGCGAGTCCGGAGGTGAAAAGTGCTCTACGCGAACGACACCGACAAAGAAAGGTATGCCAGGCGGGAACATTCCCGCGCTTGGGCGCCATCCAACAGGTACGGGTGGATCATGGCTCGGATCGCCGCGCTGTAAGCAGGACTTCACCTCGGCGTCGCATACCTTCCACGACGACCGTCAGTTGGTCAGCGCCGACACCACGGCCGCGATGATCACGGTGTTGAAGACGAATGCGATCACCGCGTTGGCGGTCACGGTCCGACGCATCTCGCGCGACGTCACCGTGACGTCGGTGGTGCCGAAGGTGGTCATCACCGCGACCGAGAAGTACACATAGTCGGCCCACTCAGGATCGTCGGCGCCCGGGAAGTCGAGCCCCTTCGAACCCTCGTCGATCAGATCGTCCGCGTGGAAGGTCACCGCATAGGACACGACCACACACAGCCAGGCCACCACGATCAACGCGACGGCCACCGTGACTCGCGGCGTCTCCGCGAGCGTGGCACCCCCGCGGCCGGGCAGCCAGATCATGGCGACCGCGAGCGCGGCCACTGCGATGAATATCGACACGCCCGGTCCCGGCGCGGTGCCGAGGATGTAGCGCTGCAGCACCGTCCCCCGGTTCTCCCGCCACGCCCAGTCGTGAATCACCGAAGGATCGGCCCGAGAGAACGCGGCGATCGTGATCGCCAGGTAGGCGATCAGGTAGACGAGCAGGACGAAGACGGCTCCGTCGACCGGCGACATCTCCGTCGGCGTCGCACCGAGCAGGAACAGACCGCCGACCCCGACGCACGCGAGAATCAGACTCACCCCGGCACGCCGGGGTTCCGAGAGCCAACCAGCAGACGTTGCCTTCTCCGACACGGAATTACGGTGTGTCGCACCCCGGCGCCGGTGCGTCCTCGAACAGCGGGTCCCCCAGCGGGATCAGATACAGCACATACAGGACCACCGGCTCTGTGCCGAGGTTCCGGCCGACATGGGTGTTGGCCTGGCCGTGCGGTTCGCGGATGATGTCGCCGGTGCGGTAGATCACCGGCTTGCAATCGGATCCGGGATGGGTCAAGGTGCCGGCTCCGACGAGCCCCACGAGGTCGCCATCGTGGTAGTGCCACCCGGTGGTGCCGCCGGGTGCGATCGTGATCTGCCGGACGGCGACGTGAAGCCCCTTTGGCACAAACGGCAGCAGTCCAGCCGGGATGTCACCCTCGGCGAGGGTGGTGGCCGAGATCCCCGACGGCGGCGTCGCTGCCGCGGTGGCGGGGACGAGGCCGGCGCCGACGGTGAGCGCGACGATTCCGACGATCGTGCCGATGAGCTTCTTCATCTCTGGACAGTAGCGCCGACCACGCCCGACGGGAGGTGGATTCATCACATGGTGACCCGCGCGTACGGATACTCTGACTGTCACCGCCGCCGCATGAGGTCGACAGCAAGGGGCACACGATGACCACCGAGAACGAGCACATCAACCCCGACGTCCCGCCGAGCGGACCGGGGTGCGTCGAGTGCACCGATACCGGTTCCTGGTGGGTTCATCTCCGCCGCTGCGCCGAGTGCGGCCACATCGGTTGCTGCGACGACTCGTTGAACAAGCACGCACGACGCCACGTCACCGAGTCCGGACACACCGTGATCCAGAGCTACGAGCCCGGCGAGGACTGGTTCTGGGATTTCACCACCGACAAGGGTTTCCTCGGACCGACATTGGCGGCTCCCACCGAACATCCGGACACACAAAGCGTTCCGGGGCCGGCCGAGCGGCTGCCGGAGGACTGGCGCAGCCGTCTCGGTTTGTAGGGAAGGTCTGGCCGCGTGGGGTGATCCTGCCGCGTGATCGACGACCGACCGGTCAGGCGGGCTCCTCGTCAGCTGCCACATCCCCCACCGACCGCAAGCCGAAGCGCGCACGCAGTGTCCGCGCCGCGTACTCACGCTGGAACAACCCACGTTCCTGCAGGATCGGTACCACCAGTGTTGCGAAGTTCTCCAGGTCGACGGCGGTCTCGGCCGGCATGATGGTGAATCCATCGGACGTGCCTGCCGCAAACCAGGATTCGAGGTCGTCGGCAACCTGTTCGGCGGACCCGACGAGCAGCCGATGACCGGATCCGCCTGCCCCGCGGATCACGAGTTCCCTTGGCGTACGCGGCGCTTCGGCGATCAGTGCCCGGGTGGAGACGCTGAACCCGGTAGAGAACGCGCCGGCCGGGATCGTCTCCGGCAGGTCGGCGACCGAGATCGGATCGTCGGGACCGAACGAGTCCTCGGCCAGTCCCAGATTGGCCAGCAGTTGTGCCGTCAGTCGCTCGATCGGCAAGGTCGCATACAGTGCTTCCGCACGGCTGAGGGCCTCCGCCTCGGTCGCCGCGACCACCACCACAACGCCGAGCGAGACCTTCACGTCATCGGGATGACGTCCGGCGGCCGCGGCCCGCTGCCGGATGTCGGTGCGGAAGGCAACCGCTTTCGCCTTGGTCTGCGCGACGGTGAACACGACATCGGCGAAGTCCCCGGCGAGTGTGAGACCACCCTCCGATCCGCCTGCCTGGACCAGGACGGGACGCCCCTGGGGTCCCGGCGCCACGGGTAGCGGACCGGCGACCGAGAAGAACTCGCCGTCGTGATCGATCGAGCGGATCTTCGTCACGTCGGCATACCGGCCGGACGCCTTGTCGGCGATCAGCCATCCCGGGTCCCAGCTGTCCCACAGCCGGGTGACCACGTCGAGGAATTCCCATGCCCGCCGGTACCGCGTCTCCTTGTCGGGATGTTCTGGCAAGCCGAAGTTGGCGGCCGCGGCCGGCGTGCCCGTGGTCACGATGTTCACGGCCGCGCGACCTTTCGTCACGTGGTCGAGCGCCTGAAACCGCCGGGCGAGGTTGTACGGCGAGTTGTACGTCGTCGAACTGGTGATCACCACTCCCAGATCGCTCGTCGTCGCGGCGACGTGTCCGAGCAGGATCAGTGGGTCGATCCCGGTACCAGGCGCCTCACCGATCTCGCCGCGCAGCGCGGGACCGTCACCGAGGAACACCGCATCGATCTTGGCGTCCTCGGCGATCCGCGCCAACCGGGTGAAATAGTCGATGTCCAGGTACGCCAACGGGTCCGCGTGCGGCAGCCGCCAGGCGTGGCGGAAATGCCCGGGCGTCATCAGCGACAGGTTGAGGTGGAATCCGGTCATCGCGTCAACTCACAATCTGATCAGGAACCAAGGGGTGTGTTCGCGGGCCGCCAGCCCAGCAGCGGTGCCAACTCGCGGGCGCCGGCCTCGAGCAGGCGGAGGTGCTCGTCATGATCGGGTACGCCTGGCACGAAGCTGATCAGCAGATCGGTGACGTCGCGCAACGCCGGATCGTCCGAGAGCTGGTCGGCGAGGTCGGCGCTCGGCCCGATCAGTGCCCGGTCGGCGGCCAAGTAGTCCTCGACCGTATCGGTCTGCCTCGGGTCGCCATGTGTGCTCCAGCTCTGCCAGCGCCGGACACCGGGAGTCACCAGGCGGATCGCCTCGGCGCGGTCGGCATGTGGATACACCGCGCGCGACACCTGTACTCGCGGTGCTTGCTCCGAGTGATTCCAGGCCGCCCGATAGGCGGCGATCGATGATGCCTGCCGCGCCTGCGAATCGCCGACGGTACCGCCCTGCCACGCGGTGGCGCGCGACAGCTGCAGTCCGTCACCCGCCCCAGCCGCCCGTTCGGCCGCAGCCCGGCTGTGGGCGGGATCGCTGGTGATCGCCTGCCACAGTCGGCCCCGCAGTTCGTCGCCGGGCGGATGCAGCACCTCGCCCACTCTGTTCAGCGGCGTGCCCTCGAGCACCGCGTGCAGCCGGTCGACGGAAGCGTCGAAGAGCCGATGGCGGTCGGCGAGATCCTTTCCGAACGCGGCCCACGCACTCGGAAAGGGACCGGACCCGACGCCCAGTTCCAGTCGGCCACCGCTGATCACGTCCAGCGTCGCAGCATCCTCCGCCACCGCCACGGGATCCTCCAGTGGCAGGACGAAAACACCCGTCCCCAGTCGAATGCGCCTGGTGTGCTGGGCGATCGCGGCCAGCAACACCAACGGCGCCGCCACATGCTCGTTCCCCTGCCGGAAGTGACGGTGGATCACCCAGCCGGAATCGTAGCCGAGCGCTTCGGCGGCCCCGAACAGTTCGACCGCCTCCCGGTAGGCATCCGCCGGTGGCAGATCCCGATCGAGGTGGAGCAGGAAGTTGAGTCGGAACGGGCGCCCGTCCTCGACGCCCGCTCCGATCGGCGATGTTGCGACGCTGGTCATGTCAGAGGTTCAGCCCTGTCCCGTGTACTCCGTGTTCGTCGATGAGGGCGAGTTCCTCGTCGGTGAACGGCGGGAAGTCGAGTGCTTTCACGTTGTGATCGAGCTGCCAGGTCGAGCTCGCGCCGACGAGCGCCGACGTCACTGTCGGATTCCGCAGCACCCATTGCAGAGCCAACTGGGCCAGCGACTGACCGCGGGCCTCGGCCAGCTTGTTCAGCTCGGCGGCACGCTGGCGGTAGGTGTCGGTGATGGCGTCCGGCTTGAGGAACGTGCTGTTGACCGCGCGGGCACCGTCCGGGATCGTCTCCAGATACTTGTCCGTCAGAAGCCCTTGCGCAAGCGGCGAATACACGATCAGTCCGAACCCGTCCCGGTCCGCGAGCTCGAGCAGACCGTTCTGCTCGATGCGTCGATCGAAGATCGAGTACCGCGGCTGATGGATGAGCAACGGGACCCCGGCGTCGGCGAGCAGCACGGCCGCCTCGTGCGCGCGGTCCGGCAGATAGTTGGAGACGCCGACGTAGAGGGCCTTGCCCTGCTCGACAGCGGACACCAGCGCACCGACGGTCTCCTCGAGAGGAGTCGACAGGTCGGGGCTGTGGCTGTAGAAGATGTCGACGTGATCGGTTCCGAAGTCGCGCAGACTGTGATCGAGTGAGGTCAGCAACGACTTACGGGAGCCACCCTTGAGGTATGGGCTGGGTCCGATCGCGTTGCCCGCCTTGGTCGACAGGATGATCTCGTCACGGTAGGACGCCAGGTCCTTGGCGAGCACCTTGCCGAAGTTCTGCTGAGCCGCGCGATGTGGCGGGCCGTAGCGATCGGCGTTGTCGAAGTGGGTGATCCCGAGGTCGAAGGCATGCAGGATGATCTCGCGCTGCGTCTCGAACGCATAGTCTGTGCCGAACTTCTGCCACAGACCGAACGAGAACGCGGGGAGGTCGAGCCCGGATCTCCCGGTGCGCCGGTACGGGATCCGGTCGTAGCGTTCGTCGTCGGCGGCGTAGGTGGTCTCGAAGGTGCCGTAGGACATGTGCTGGAGTGCCTTTCGTCGTTTCGGGTGATCAGCGTGCACGACGCAACGCAGACGGCTGCAGTGACGGGGTGTCGCGTCCGGTGTCGCGGTCGTGGAACTGGGTGCCGGGGTCGACGATGTCGTCGATCCGGTCCAGGATGTCGTCGGAGAGCTGGATCGTCGCGGCTTTCAGATAGGCCTCGAGGTGAGCCTGCGTGCGCGGACCGATGATCACACTGCTGATCGCCGGGTGATTGAGCGCGAACCCGATCGACAGTTCGACCAGAGTCAGTCCGTTGTCCTCCGCGAGGCGACCGAGCGCGTCCGCCGCGGCGAGTTTGCGCTGGTTGCGTTCCGCGGTGATGTCGAATCGTCCCGGGATCAGTTCGGCCCGTGCCGATTCCGGCTGATGCTCCCCGACACGGTACTTGCCGGACAACCATCCCGCGGCCAAGGGACCGTAGGAGAGGACGCCGACTCCGTACTTCTGCACCACCGGGAACACCTCGCGCTCGGCGCCACGCACCAGCAAGGAGTACGGCAGCTGTTCGGTGTGGGGTGCGATCAGTCCGTACTTCTCGGCGAGCCAATGAGCTTCCACCTGGAGGTGCGCCGGGAACGCCGACGTCCCGTAGTAACGGATCTTGCCCTCTCGGATCAGATCGTTGAGGGTCTGCAGGGTCTCCAGCAGACTGGTCCGCGGGTCCGGACGATGCGCCTGATACAGGTCGAGGTGGTCGGTGCCGAGTCGGCGCAGACTGTCCTCGATCGCCTGTGTGATCCAGCGGCGCGAGTTGCCGGCGTGGCGCGGATCGGTGCCGATCTGACCATGGAACTTGGTGGCCAGGAACACGTCGTCGCGGCGATCCCGGATCGCCTTCCCGACGATCTCCTCGGACACCCCTTGCGCGTAGACGTCCGCGGTGTCGATGGTGTTCACGCCGGCGTCGAGGGCCGCCCCGATGATCCGGAGGCTCTCAGGTTCCTCCTGCCAGCGTCCGAAGTTCATGGTGCCCAGGGTCAAAGGTGTGACCGGCACACCCGTACGACCGAGTACTCGTTCGACCTCGATGGTCATGGTGTCCTTTCGTCGAAGTTCATGCGGCGACGTTTCTCAGAACAGGCCCGTGGTGGGCGGTTCCTCGCCGGAGAGGTGATAGGCCCCGGCCACCGCCGCCTTCCATTGGCGGGGATTGTGATTCGCCGCGGTGCGGGCGTTGCGCCAGTGCCGGTCGAATCCGAGATCGCGATTGGTGATGGAGCCGCCCCCCACGTCGAAGAGCAGTTCGGCGGAGGTCAGCGCGGATTCGATCGCGACGACACCGGCTTGCGCAACCGTCACCGCGGCCGCCGCACCCGCCCGCCGCGCGTCGTCGCCCCGCAGTCCCCGTTGATCGTGCAACTCCTCGGCCGCGTAACGCACCACGGCTGCCGCCGTCTGAGCGCGGGCAGCGATCTCGCCGACCGTCTCACGCACATACGGGTCGCCGACACTGGTCGATGCCGAGCTGTGCTTGATGGGGCGGCCCTTCTCCCGGGCGAACCAGACGGCATCGTCGAGGGCACGCGCGGCGATGCCCGCCTGCACGGCGGCGAGATAGAGCTGGGCGAACGACCCGAGCCACGGATTGTCCGGCCGGACCTCGTCGGCGATCACGGTCTCGTGATCGGCCACCCGCACGTCGACCAACTCGGTGGAACCGCTCTGGGTGAGACGCTGGCCGACCGCGTCGAAGTCGTCGAGTCTGCGGACGCCGTCCCGGTCGGCCGGGATCGTGAAACGGACGAGTGTGCCGTCATCGGTGACGGCCTGCGCGGAGAAGTACGACGCGTATAGGCCGCCGGTCGAATAATATTTGCGCCCGTTGATGATATAGCCCGCACCGTCTCGCCGTGCCGAGGTGGAGACACTGCCGCTGGCGCCGCCGTTGCGTTCGTTGCCCGTCCCGGCGAACAGTGCCCGGTCACGCAAGCGACGGAGGTTGACGGCGCGCAGGGGAACGTCGTCGCGGGCCGCGATCTGGTTCGCAACCAGGAACGTCGGTCGGAGTGCCTGCGCCACATTGGAATCCGCGCGGGCGATCTCGATGACCAGTTCGACGACATCCCGGACCGTACCCCCGGCACCACCTTCGTCACGTGCTATGCCGGTCAGCCCGATGCCGTGGTCGGCCAGTTCGCGGACCTCGTCGTGCGCATAGTCGCGCGTGTCCTCGCGAGTTCGGGCCGTTGCCCCGATCCGCGACAGGGCCGGTGCGATGGCGGTCCGGATACCGTCGACGGTCAGCTGTGGGCCATCGGTCGTGCCCGCCGGCTCCGTCGCCGAGGTGGGTGCGGCGGTATCGATGGCGGTCATGCGGGCACCACCGAGGGAACCGGCACACCAAGGCCGGCCCGCAGCGTGCCGCCGGCTACCCCGGCGAGCTGCGGGGCGAGATCTCGGACGACGTCCAGAATCTCCTCGGCTCCTCCGTCCACTGCGAGAACAAAGCCGTCCACGCCAAGGTCGGATGCCCAGCGACGCACCACGGATGCGTTCTCGCGACCGTCGATCCGGGCCAGCAGTGCGACCGCACCCCGACTCCTCCCGACGGCGTCGAGAGCGCCCGACAGCTCCGCGTCCGCGGTGGCGATCAGCTCCCTGTCGACGATGACCGCGTCCGCGCTCGCCACTACCCGCGACCAGCCCACAGTCGCGGGATCGGCGGCGATCAGCACCGGACGTCCCTGGGCCGACGATGGTCCATCCAATGGGCCCGCCACCCGATAGAACCGGCCGTCGAAGTCGATGGGACGGATCAGATCCGCTTCGGCGACGACCGCGGATACCTGATCCCCCACCAACGCATCCGCCGGGAAGGACTCCCACAGGCGCGTCAGGATCTCCGCGTACTCTGCCCATCGCTCTGCCGGGTCGGTCGCCTCGACGTCGGGTATCGCCGCGTCACTGACCTCGTCGCCGTTTCCGGGGACCAGGACCACGCCGACCCGGCCGGCGGTGGCGCGGTCGAAGGACAGCACCCGCCGGGCCAGGTTGTACGGCGCGTTGTGTGTTGTCGGGGCGTCGATCACATAGCCGAGGTCGCCGTGACGGCCGGCCAGAAACGAGCCGACCACCGACGGATCGATGGTGGGACGCTCGGCGTTCCGATCGACCAACCTCAACCCCGTGACCCCGACGTCTCCACCGAACGCGGCGATGGCATCGGCATCCGCCACCGAGATCTGACCCGGCGACTCGCCCACCGCCAGTTCCACAAGAATGCTCATCCGTTCGACTCCTCACCCTGCGCTGACGAGTGGACGATCGTCCACGATTGGCGTGCTCGGTAGGCCGAGCCCGAGGTGCCCGCGCAGCGTCGCGCTCTCGTACTCTGTGCGGAACAGGCCGCGTCGCTGCAGTTCCGGGACCAGATGATCGGCGAAGTCGTCGAATCCCGACGGCAGCACATCGGGCATGACGTTGAATCCGTCGGCGGCTCCGTGACGGTGCCAACGCTCGATGTCGTTCGCGATCTGCTCGGGCGTCCCCACGACGATGCGGTGCCCGCCGCCGCCGGAGAGCTTCGTCAGCAACTGACGAAGCGTCGGCTGCTCACGGTTGATGATGTCGCGCACGACGCGATAGAACGTCTGAGACCCACCGGCAAGGTCCGGATCACGGAGCAGCCGTGCGGGAATCGGCTCATCGTCGTCGAGCCCGTCCAGCGAGAAGCCCAGTTGCCCGGCGAGTCGCTGCCGCGCATAGGCGTCCGGAAGGATGTCGTCGAGCAGTTCTCGCCGGGCCCTGGCCTCGGCCTCCGTGCTCCCCAGCACGGTCGACAGTCCCGGGAGCACCACGATCTCGTCCGGGTCACGCCCGAACTGCGCGGCACCCCTGCGGAGTTCGTCGCGAAAGTCACGGGCCTTGTCGATGTCCTGCTCGGCGGAGAAGATCACCTCACCGACACGCGAGGCAAGTCGTTTGCCGTCCGACGACCCACCGGCCTGCACGACGACCGGACGGCCCTGCGGCGAGACCAGTTCGGTGCGTGCAGCCCAGTCCGCGACGACTTTCTCGACCAGTCCCGCGGCCCGCCGGTAACGCAGTCCGTGATCGGGCTCGCCGTCGCGCCCGAAGTTGCGCGCGGCGATCGGGCCGGCGGTGGTCACGACATTCCAGCCGAACCTGCCGCCGCTGATGTGATCGAGATCCCCCAGACGGCGGGCGATCTCAACGGGATCGTTGTAGGACGACGACAATGTCGCGATCAGTCCGACCTGCTCCGTCTGTGCTGCCACCCGCGCCAACACCGTTGTCGGTTCGAGGTTGTTGCCGGTCCGATGCCTGATACTGGGATCGAGCACCGGTCCGTCGGCGAGGAACACCGCGTCGAGTTTGGCCTGCTCCGCCTTCTTCGCGATCGAGGTGTAGTGCTCGATCCCGTAGCTCGCGAGCGGGTCGGTACCGGGAAAGCGCCATGACCCACCGAAGACCCCGGCGTTGAGGATGTTGACATTCAGGTGCAATCGGGCTGTCATGCTGTCACTTTCTCGAGATCGTCGTTCGCAGCGGGACGGTCGGTCGCGGCCACGTCGACCGACGTCCTACCGACGTAGTACCCGGACACGGGCCGGGTCCCGTTGACGATGAAGTCGCCGACGACCCGCGGTTTGTAGATCACCGGATTGTGCGAGGCGAGGGTGCGGGCATTGCGCCAGTGCCGGTCGAGGTGCACCCTGTTGCGAGCAGTCGATGAACCACCGGCATCGAAGGCGATCGTGGCGGCGTCGAGTACCGCCTCGATCACGGCCACCTGCGCGGCCGAGGTCTCGATGTAGGTGTCCGAGAACGCCTCCTCCCGGTCTTCCTCATGCGCGGCCTCCAGTCGTTGTGCGGCGTGCTGCAGCAGTGTCTCGGCAGTCACTTTGCGGCTGTACAGCTTCCCGACGACGGCCAGCACGTCCGGGTCCGCTGTGGCGTCCTGGGTCAAGGCGTGCCGACTGGTCCGGGTCCGGCCGCGGACGATGTCGACGGTCTCGGCGACGATGCTGCGGGCGATGCCGACCAGATTCGCCAGATGCACGATCTGCACGAACGAGTCGAGACCGCGCAGGGATTCGGTCGCTCGGCCGATGTCACCGAGCGGCTCGACCGGCACGTCGGTGAGGATAGTTGTCCCACTTCCGGTCTGACGCTGCCCTATGCCGTCCCAGTCGTCGACGTGATCGACTCCGGGATGCCGTGCGGGGACGACAACGAACGCGCGGCGCGCCTCGTCGTCGAGCACCGCGGTGCGGATGTGATCAGCGAATCGTGCTCCGGTGGAGTAGAACTTGGTCCCGGACACCATCCGCGCGCCGGAACCATCCCGTCGGATACGCGTGGTGATCACGCCCCAGCCGGTATCGGACTCCACTCCGGCGACCAATGCCGACGGCTCCGACTGGGCGTTCCCGAACACCGCACCCTCGCCCACGGCCGTAGCCCAGTGATGCCGCACATCCGGGTCCTGCTCCCGGCGCAGGATCTCGGTGGTGGTGAAGTGTCCGCGCCAGATCTGCGGGATGTTCGAATCGGCCTGTCCCGCCTCGGCGAGCAGTGCGAACAGCGTCGGGAGGTCGACGTCGAATCCGCCGTACTCCCGCGGAAGCCGGAGCCGCCCGAAACCTGCGTCAGCGAGTTCCCGGACGAGGGCATAGGGGTGTTCGTGCGCGAGATCGCGTTCGGCGGCGCCCTTGGCGAGTTCGTCGAACACCGCTCGGATACGCACCAGCGCCTCGTCCAGCGTGGCGGGTTGGGGTGACGTCATGATGCTCCTCGAGGGGTGGTGAGTCGACGTCCGGCGATGGCGTCGAGCAACTGGACGGTGTACTGCTCCGTGGGCGCGGCGAAGACCTGGTCGACCGGCCCCTGTTCGACGATCCGGCCCTGCCTCATGACCGCGACACGATCGGAGATGGCCGACACCACCGCGAGGTCGTGCGAGATGAACACGTAGGTGAGGCCACGGTCGTCCTGAAGCCGTTGCAGGAGTTCGAGAATCTGCGCGGCCACCGATACGTCGAGCGCCGAGATCGGCTCGTCGAGGACCACCACCTCCGGCTCGAGGATCAATGCCCGGGCGATGGCGACCCGCTGACGCTGACCGCCGGACAGCTCCCGGGGATGGCGCGCGGCGAAGTCGGCGGGGAGGGCGGCTGCCTCCAGCGCGGCGACCACACGGTCGAGATTCTGACGTCGTCGACGGCGACCGGTGGCGGGCAGGACCGTCTTCGGGCCGAATGCCCGCAACGGTTCCTCCACCACGTCGAACACATCGAACCGAGGATCGAACGACGAGTACGGATTCTGATAGACGATCTGCACGTCGCGACGGAGGGGGCGGAACGCTCGGCGCCCGAGGTCGGTGACGTCGGTGCCCAGCACCGAGACCCGCCCCGATGTGGCGGTGGTGAGGCCGGTCAGCACCCGCGCCGTGGTCGACTTACCGCTTCCCGACTCGCCGACGATCGAGAATGTCTCGCCACGCGCCACGCGGAACGAGACGCCATCCACCGCCGGCACGTCGTGGTAGACCTTGCGCAGGTCGGCGACCTCGATGGCCGGATCGCGACTTACGCCGGACTCCACCGGTTCCCGGCGTTCACGCACCCGCACCCCCGACGGCACACTCTCGAGTAGGCGCCGTGTGTAGGCGTGCCGCGGCGTGGCGATGACCTCCGCCGTCGGCCCCAGTTCGACGAGCCTTCCGTCCTGCATCACTCCGATCAGGTCGGATCGGTCGGCAGCCACCCCGAGGTCGTGGGTGACCAGCACGATGCTCGTCGACGATCGAACCCGGAGATCGTCGATGAGGTCGAGGACCTGCTTCTGGACAGTGGCGTCGAGTCCGGACGTCGGTTCGTCGGCGATGATCAGGTCCGGATCACCGGCCACTGCGGCGGCGATCAGTACGCGCTGACGCATGCCGCCCGAGAGTTCGTGCGGATACTGACGATAGCGTCGCTCCACATCGGTGAAGCCGACGAGTTCGAACAGGTCGAGCACGCGTTCACGCCGGGCATCGTCGTCGAGGTCGGTGTGCAACCGCAGTACGTCCTCGACCTGGTGTCCGACGCGCCGGACCGGATCGAGCGAGACGGTGGGGTCCTGCGGGATCAGGCTCAACGATCGGCCGCGGAGATCGTGCCAGTGCTCGGCCGGGAGTGCTGTCAGTTCTTCTCCGCGGAAGGTGATCCCACCGCCGAGCACTTCGCCGTTCGCGGGCAGCAGTCCGAGGATGGCATGGCCGGTCGTGGTCTTGCCGGAACCGGATTCACCGACGAGTGCGAGCACCTGGCCCGGCGCGACATCGAAGGTGACGTCGTGCAGTACCGGCCGGATTCCGTCGCGACCACGGTAGCCGACGCTCAGGTCCCGAACGGACAGAACGGGTGTCACGGTCATCGTGCGCTCCGTCGTGAGAGGTGGCGGGAGATGTTGTTGGTCGCGAGCACCACCGCGACGATCGTCAGTGCCGGGAACAGGGTGAGCCATCCACGGGTCGCGATGTATTTGCGGCCATCGGAGACCAGCAGGCCCCACTCCGGGTCGGGCGGCTGGGCACCCAGTCCGAGGAAACTCAACGATGCGATCCAGATGATGGCGATTCCGAGTTGCACCGCTATCAGCGATACCGTCGGTGCCAACGAGTTCGGGATCACGTGACGACGCAGGATGCTCCAGGTCGTCGCCCCGCTGGTGACCGCTGCTTCCACGTAGTTGCTCGCCCGCACGCGCAGGACTTCGGCGCGGATCAGACGCGCGAAGGTGGCCGCCGACGTCAGCCCGACGGCGATCGCGGCCGGGACGAGGCCGGCGTTCCCGGTCCGCGCGGTGTACAGCACCACGATGGTGATCGCCAGCAGGAAACCCGGAATGGAGAGGAGCACATCGATCAGCCGCATCACGACCGTGTCGCCGAACCCACCGAACCAGCCCGCGATGGCGCCCAGAGCCGAACCGACGACAACCGCCACGGCGACCGCGAGACTCGCGCCGAGCAACGACGCCCGGGCACCGTACACGATGCGGGCGTATAGGTCTCGGCCCAGCAGATCGGTACCGAACCAGTGGTCGGCCGACGGCGGAAGGAGCTTGCGGCTGTTGTCGATGGCGATCGGGTCGTACCCGGTGAACAGTCCGGGCACCAGCGCCCAGAGCAGTGCGAGGCCGAACACCGCGACCGAGAGTGCGAGAACCCAGTGACCCGCAGCCCAGCGCACCGCCTTCCGGGCCGTCGTCGTTCCGGCAGAGCCGGTCTGAACAGGTGGAGTCGAGGACTGGACGGCATCGTTGTCGAGGGCGATGGTCATGGCATCGACACCTCGACCGGTATCCGACGTGCCACACGCAGGTCGGGCATCGCTGCGTGCTCACGGTCGCGGACCGTCCCGGTCGCCGCCGGGCGACGCACCCGCCGACCGATCCGGCGCACCGAGCCGTCGAGGAGAATCCGCGGGTCGATCACCGGATAGGCCAGATCGACAAGGAGATTCACCGTGACATAGGCGACGGTCGCGACCAGCACCACGCCCTGCAGCACCGGCAGGTCCTGCGTGCTGACCGCCCCGACGGTGAGCTGCCCGATGCCCGGGCGGGCGAACACCGCTTCGGTCACCACCGCACCGGCGATCAGCTCTCCGCACGAGAGCCCGAGCAGCGTGAGTACCGGCATCGACGAATTGCGCAGCACTCCGCGCCGGAACGCATACCGCTCATCAGCGCCCCGGGCGTGCAGAACATGGATGAACGGCTGCCCCCTGGTGTCGCGGATCGAGGTGAGGAACACCTGGGCGAGCGGCGCGGCGATCAGGAGGCCGAGGGTGATCGCGGGTGCCAGCAACGCGACGAACGAGCCGTCGTCAGAAGCTGGGATGAGGTGCAGTCCGAACGAGAAGAACTGCAGGAAGAGGATGCCGACGACAAACGTCGGAATCGATCCGAAAAGCGCGGGCCACGATGCGACGAAGTCGCGCAACCCTTTCCACGGCGCATAGTTCGCCAGGATCCCGATCACCAGGGCGAAGACCACGCCGAATGCCAGGGCGAGACCTGTGAGCGCGAGGGTGCTGGGCAGCGCAGTACCGATCAACTCGGTGACCGCGCGTCCGTCGGTGAGGGAGTACCCCAGATCACCGTGCAAGAGCCCGGCCAAGGCGGTCAGATACTGCTCCCACAGCGGTCGGTCCAAACCGTAGTACTGCAACAGCACCTCGGCCTGCTCGGGCGAGATCTGCGCCTCCGGGTTCTGGATCCGGTTGGTCACCGCATCGCCGGGCAAGGCGCTCAGCAGGAGGAACGAGAGGGTGTAGGCCGCCCACAGGACCAGTGCCGCTTGTCCGAAACGCTTCAGGATGTAGGTGCGCATCTTTCCCAACGCTCTATCCGGAGATCCAGGTGTCGTAGAACCACGACCGCCCGGTGGATTCTGTGGTGAACCCCTGGACGTTCGACGCGAGGCCGAACACCTGTGTCTCGTCGTAGAGCGGGATCGAGTAGGCCTCACCGAAGATCCGGTCCTCGACTGCCTGGATCGCGGCCTTGCGCTTGGCCGTGTCGAACTCGTAGGACTGGGCTGCGAGCAGTGCGTCGAGTTGGGCGTCGGCCGGCGACTTCTCCAGCACGTCTTGACGATCACTGCCGTACGAGGTGCGCAGCACGCTCGGTTCGGCGGTGGAGGTCTGGCCCTGGGTGAGGAACCAGTCGTCAGCTGTCTGCTCTTGCGCCTCGTACTCGGTCAGCGATGGACTGGTGATCTTGATCTCCACCCCGGCTTCGCGCCACTGGGATCGCAGCACTTCCAGGACGGATTGCGAGACCTGATAATAGGGCGCGACGCGGAGGTGGATACTCAGCCGCTTGCCGTCTTCGACCCGAATGCCGTCGGCGCCGGGCCGCCATCCCGCCGCATCGAGAAGCGACGTCGCCTTCGCCAGATCATGATTCAGGTACTTGCTCGAGTCGCCGCGCAGCGGTGTCCCCTTCACGAGAGCACTGGTCGGGATCGGATAGTTCGGCGACAGGACCGCCTCGTTGATCGCCGCCCGATCGGTCGCCGCCTGCAGCGCGAGCCGGACCTGCTTGTCCTGCAGCGGTGAAGCCGGGTTGTCGAGCCGAACGGTCAGGTCGTTGGTCTCGCCCTGTACCGAGATCGGCAGGAGTTTGCCGCCGCCGGCGGTCACCGTCTCCTCGTCGTAAGGCGCGATGTTCCGGGCGATCTGCGCCTCCCCCGACTGCAGCGCGCCCACCCGGGTGCCCGCCTCCGGCACCGTCTTGAAGACGATGCGATCCAGGTAGGCCTTCCCGGTGTGGGCGGAACCGTCGGGTGCCCAGTTGTAGTCGTCCCGGCGCTTGAGTGTCACTCCGGTGGTTCCGTTGACGGATTCGACCACGAACGGGCCGGTACCCACCCAGTTCCGAAGGTCGCTCTGTCCGTTGAGATCCTTTTCCAGCAGCGACTTGCCGAGGATCGAGCTGGCGCGATAGTTGGACAGGATCTGGATGAAGCCTGCATTCGGCTTCGCCAGCCGGACCACCACGGTCTGGTCGTCGACGACATCGGTTCCCGCGTAGTCTGTCCAGAACGGATCCTGCGTGATGCCCAACTTCTCGTTCCCGAAACCGTGCTGGTCGAAGTTGAGTTTGACGACCTCGGCATTCAGTAGCGTGCCGTCACTGAAGGTGACGCCCGGTTTGAGCTTAAAGGTGTACGCCAGGTGGTCGTCGCTGACCTGGTACGACTCCGCCAGCCACGGGCGATATTCGCCGGTCTTCGGGTCCTGCCAGATGAGCCGTTCGGCCAGGTTGTTGGAGACCTGACTGTTGGACCAGATCGAGTTGGTCGGTTTCCAGGCGTTGTACTCGACCGGATCGTAGAAGGTGAGCGTGCCCCCGGAGACCGGGTCACCGACAGGCTGGTCGGAGGCGCCACCCCCGCACGCCGTCAACGCGGTGGCGATCACGGCCACCGTGGCGGAAGACAGCATGGTACGTCGGAATCTCGTGGCGAACACCAGGGTTCGTCCTTTCTCATTGGGCATCGAAATTCTTGCGAAGCGTCGAGGAGTTGCGGGAGACTGCGCCGGCCGCCGGGGCAGCCCGCAGGACCGGGGTCGGTGACGAGCGACCGGTCTCGCAAACACTGGTCGAAGTCAATCAGGCCGGCCGCGCGACGTCACCTTTTCGATTCACGGTGAGCACAAGCAGAGCAACCACGTTCCGCCCCAGTAGGTTTCTCGCCAAGAGGCTTTCGCAGGGGAATTGCACACGGGAATCGCGCCGCACGGGGATCGCGTACCGGGGTCTCACAACCGGGGGCCACGAGAGGACATCGAGGGAGTTGACTGTCAGCGTCACCACAACGGCAGCAGCGGATCGGGTGACCGCCGCCGACGAGGACCCGTACGTGGCCCGGGTGAAGGAGTTCGCAGAGCACATCCTTCGGCCTGCCGCGTTGCACACCGATCGGCACGGCGTCCCACCGGAACGCATCACGGAATTCGCCTCGTTGCACCTGTTGAATCACGCCGCGCCGCCCGAGTTCGGCGGTGCCGCAATCGGACGCGACGGTGACCGGCGGCTGCACGAACTGATCGCCGGTGGTTGCTTCAACACCTGGCTCGTGTGGGCCCAGCACGCGCCGATGGTCGGTCGGCTGGCCCTCGCGCACAAGGGTGGCACCCCGCTCTCCGACCTCGGTCGAGACGTCCTGCACGGCCGAGTCGTCCTCGGGGCTGCGATCAGCGACGTCCGTCGTTTCCCGGATCAGTTCATCACGGCGACACGCCGCCGGGGCGGCTGGACATTCACCGGCACCATCTCGTGGGTCAGTGGGTGGGGTCTCAACTCCGCACTCGCAGTCGCGGCGGTCGACGGCTCCACGCAGACCGTGGTGACCGCGCTGCTCCCCGTGAGCGATCGGACGCACGCGACCCATCTCGGGCTCGCCGCGGTCAGCGGGAGTCGCACAGAGCGCGTCACCCTCGACGACGTGTTCGTACCGGACGCCGATGTGATCGCGCAGCAGAGCCTGACCGACTGGCGGACAGAGGATCTCGCCACTGCCGGGGATACCCGACCGCAGTACTTCGGCCTCGCCGACACGGTGATCACCGAGCTCGGACAAGAACGTCACCCCGTCGCGCGTCAGGTCGCGGCGACCTGGCGACCGCGGGTCGCCCAACTTCGCGCCGACGCCTACGAACTGGCCGACGAGGCCAAGGCCGCCGGCGACGAACGGCATCGCATCACCGAACGGGTGGCCACCAAGGTGGCGGTCGGCGAGGCTTTGGCCACCATCACCCGGGCCCTCGTCGTGGCCCGCTCCGGGCGCGGCATCACTCTCACCGACACCGCACAGTTGCACGCACGCTCCGCGCTCTTCCTCCTCGTCCAGGGACAGAGCTCGGATGTCCGCGACGCCCAGCTCACCAACCTCGCCCGTTGAGCACCGACGGCGACACCCCGATCGACGGACCACCAGTCCCGGAACAGGAAGACCGATGAGCACCGAATTTCTCTGGTACATCCCGAATCAGGTCCAGCCGGGCCACCGCGGCGACGACACCGTCGTCGACCACAACAGCCTCGAGACCCTGGTGGAACATGCTGCGGCGCTGGAGGCGAACGGCTGGTCGGGTGCCCTGATCGGCACCGGATGGGGACGCCCGGACACCTTCACCGTCGCCACTGCTCTCGCCGCCCGCACCTCGACTTTCGAGCCCCTCATCGCCGTGCGGCCCGGTTATTGGAAGCCGGCCAACTTCGCGGCCGCCGCGGCCACTCTCGATCATCTGTCCGGCGGACGAGTACGGGTGAACATCGTCTCCGGCAAGGACGATCTCGCCGCGTATGGCGACTCCGACGCCGACCAGTCGGACCGTTACGCGCGCACACGTGAGTTCCTTCAACTCGTGCGCAGACTGTGGACCGACGAGAACGTGACGTACCGCGGCGACCACTTCCAGGTGGAGAACTCGACGGTGCTGCCGCGCATCGAGACCCGCGGTGACCGACGTCATCCGAAGCTCTACTTCGGGGGTGCGTCGGCGGCGGCCGAGCGGGTCGCGGCAGCGGAGGCCGATGTCCAGTTGTTCTGGGGTGAAACGCTCGACGGCGTCGGTGAACGCATCGAAAGACTGCGAACATTGAGCGAGACGGTCGGGCGGCAGCATGCCCCACTCGAGTTCGGCCTCCGTATCACCACATTCGTCCGTGACACCACCGATCAGGCCTGGGCGGAGGCAGAGACGAAGGTGGCGGAGATGGCTGCGGCGCAATCGGATCGGCGTTTCGGTGAACATGGGTCGGTACCACAGAACCCGCACCGGAGAACCGCGGTCGGTCAGCAGCGCCTGTTCGATCTCGCGTCCCGGGGGGAGGTCCTCGACGACAACCTGTACACCACGCCCGGCCGGTTCGGCGCAGGCGGTGCAGCGACCACCTGGCTGGTCGGTTCACCCCAGGACGTGGCGAAATCGCTTCGCAAGTATCAAGATCTGGGCATCACCCACTTCGTGTTGTCCGACACCCCGTACCTCAGGGAGATCGAGCGGCAGGGCGATCAGCTGTTGCCGTTGCTGCGCGGATGACCGACGAGTCCCCCACCTCCGCTGGACTGCCCACCAGACAGCGGCGGCGACTGATCGCCGTCTTCGCACTGACCAGCACGATGGCCTATGTCGCGATGATCCAGATCATCCCGGTGATCCTCATTCCCATGGCCGGCGATCTCGGCACGTCGCGCACCGCGATCGCCGGAGCCTCGACGGTCTCGACACTGATCGGCGCCTTGGCGGCCTTTCCGATCGGCCGCGTCCTGGACCGGTTCGGCGGGCGGGCGCTGATGACGGCGGGTGCGGTGATCGGAGCGATCGCCGTCGTGCTGTGGTCGCAGGTGACGTCGGTGCTCATGCTCTACGCCGCCTTCGTCCTCGTCGGCCTCTCGCTGGCGATGTGCACCTATGAGGCGGCGTTCGCGGTGCTGGTGTTCGCCACCGACCCACGACACCGGGATCGGTCCATCCTCGCCGTCGCGATGATCGCCGGTCTCGCCACCTATCTCGTGTATCCGATCCTCGGCTGGATGACAGGCGAACTCGGTTGGCGCCTGAGTCTCGTCATCCTCGCTGTCGTCTTCGCGGTGACGGCCGTGCCCGGGTGCGTGTGGGTGATCCCGTCCCGCGCCACGCATCGGACGCAGATCCAGAACCGCGTCGGTGTGCCGCTCGCCACGGCGCTCCGGCAGCGCCGGTTCTGGCTGTTGTTGATCGCGTTCGTCGGTCAGGCGGGCTCGGTGTCGGCGTTCCTGTTCCTGATCGTCGCCTACCTGCTCGACGTCGGGCATCCGCCCGTCGTCGCGACATCGATCCCCATAGTGATCGGCGTGATGCAGATCCTGTCGCGGCTGGTGCTGACCACCCTCGGCCGACGCATCCCTCTCGCACCTGCCACGTCACTGGCCTTCGCGGTCCAGGCCGGCGGTCTGCTGCTGCTCCCCGTTGTCGGCCTGTCGATCCCGCTCACCGTTCTGTGTGTCGCTGCGGTCGGGGTCGGTCAGGGTATCGGGGTCATCGCGCGGCCGTCGATCCTCGCCGACAACTTCGGGGTGGCACATTTCGCGACCGTATTGGCCGCCATCACCGTGCCGATGGCGTTCGCCCGCGCCGGCTCACCCCTGCTCGGCGCATGGCTCGGCGACTGGCGATTCCTCGTGGGCTGCGGTGTGGTGGCGCTCGTCGCGGCCATCGCGCTCCTACCCCTCATCGGGGTGCGCCCGATGGAGGAGGGCTGTGCCGTCGATACCTCCACCGACCTGGTCCGCAGCCGGTCCGACGCTCGCTGAGGGACCTGCCCCGCAGATGCGGCTACCGTCGTCAGGGTGTCGATGATCCTGTTCGCCGCGCTGTTCTTCGCGCTCATCACCTTCTGGCTCCACCGTCGCCTCGTGCATGCCACCGATCTGCCACGACCGTGGTCGGTGATCGTCGACGTCGTGCTCGTGGTGCTGTGGGTGCTCGCGCTGGTGGGCATCGCGACCGGCCGGTTGCTCGATCCGGCCTGGTTCCGTATCCCCGCGTTCGTCGGCCTGACCTGGATGGCAGCGGTGCTGTACCTGGTGCTCGGCTTGGTGATCGTCGCGATCGGCTCGCTGATCGCCCGTGCGGTCGCGCGAGCCCGTCATACACCGAGCGACGTGGCGATGTCCACACGTCGCCGGAGTGTGCGGGTGGCGACCGCGGCGGTCGTCGTCATCGCCCTCGCGACCACCGCGTACGGACTCGTCGAGGCGGCCCGCCCGCAGGTCGTGCAGGCCGAGGTCGACCTGCCGGATCTGCCCGCGGGATTCGACGGGATCCGCGTCGCGCTGATCTCCGATCTCCATGTCGGACCGGCCCGCGATGAGCGCTTCACACGCCGGGTGGTCGACCTGGTCAACGAGCAGCGGCCCGACCTGATCGTCATCGCCGGTGACCTCACCGACGGTACGGTGGCGCAGGTCGGCCCCGACCTCGCGCCCCTCGCCGACCTGTCCGCTCCGCTGGGAGTGTTCGGGGTGAGCGGCAACCATGAGTTCTACGCCGACGACGGCGGCCGGTGGCTCGATGCGTGGGAGGAGCTCGGCGTCCACACCCTGCGCAATCAGCGGGTGACGGTCGAACACAACGGGTCGGCCATCGACCTCGCCGGCATCCAGGACGCCACCGCACCGACGCCGTACGAGCCGGATCTACCGGCCGCTCTGGCCGACCGGGATCCGTCGCGATTCGTGCTCCTCCTCGCGCACGAGCCACGACAGGCGCTCGAGGCCTCCGACCTCGGTGTCGACCTGCAGCTCTCCGGGCACACCCACGGCGGCCAGATGTGGCCGATCCGCTACCTCGTCACCCTTCAACAACCCTCACTGCAGGGGCTCGACCGGGTCGGCAGCACCGTGCTGTACACGACGCGCGGTGCGGGAGCGTGGGGACCGCCGGTCCGCGTCGGCGCACCGCCCGAGATCACGATCCTCGAACTCCACAAGCCCTCCGGCCGCTGATCGCCCCGGCCATCGCAGAGACCCTTCGAGCCCACCCGTACCCCGCACGCTCAGGACTGCGCCGGTGACGCCGACGCGAGGTCCGCGCGTGCGTGCGCGACGAACCAGTCGGTCCACTGCGCAGGCGACCACCCGCGGTCGCCGACCAGGGTGAGCCAGTTGCGCCGCGCTGCCAGTACCCAGATCGCGGTCACCAGATCATCATCGGGTCGGGTACCGAGGATCAACCCGACGGCCCAGCACACCTCATCCCACCGGTTCTGCTCCCGCACCCGAAGACGTTGGGCTGCAGTGGTATCGGTGACAGCGGCCTCGTCCAGCACGTGCTGGATCGCCGCGGATCGCTCGTGTGCGGCGCACAGCCATCTGGCGCCGGCGGCCAGTCGCTCATCGACGTCCCCGAGGCCCATCCGCCGATAGTCCGGCAGTTCGCGCACCGGTCCGCCCTCGCCGCCGGTGAGCGCATGGTCGATGCACGCATCCAGCAACGCCAACTTGTTCGGGAACTGCTGATACACGGTCTGGCGACTCACACCGGCCGCCGACGCGACATCGGCCATCGTCGTCGCCACCCATCCACGGCCACAGAACATCTCGATGGCGGCAGCCAACACCACAGCGCGCGACTCCCGTGCGCGCTGCGCACGGAGCTCGGAGTTATAGGCACGCACCACGAACTCAGTCTAGACATATTTGGATTTACGTTGTGTAATGTGAATTACCCATCCAGATCCAGGAGACCCCATGACCGACCTCAGCGTCCCCACCGATCTCGGCGTACTACGCGCCACCGTGACCGGCTCCGGACCGCCGACGATCCTGTGGCACAGCATGTTCGTCGATGCGCGATCGTGGCAGCGCGTGGTGCCGAGACTCGCCGAGAAACGCACCCTCGTCCTCGTGGACGCCCCGTCCTCGGGCCGCAGCGATCCACTCGACCGGGCCGTCGACATCGCCGCCTGCGCCACGGCGGCCGAGACCGTCGCCGGCCGGGTGTGCGCCGATGCCGGCACCGATCGTGTCGACTGGGTGGGCAATGCCTGGGGCGGCCACGTCGGACTCCACCTCGCCGCGACGCGGCCCGACCTGATCCGCAGCCTGGTGGCGATCAGTGCACCGACGTTTCCGATCGACGCCGCGTTGCGACGCCAGATCCGACTGCTGATCCCGCTGTACCGCATGATCGGTGCACGAGGTCCGGTGTGGGACGCCATCGCGTCCGCGATCCTCCGCGACTCCACCCGCACCGACGATCCGGAAGCTGTAGCCCTGCTTCGGGATTCACTGTCATTGTCCGGACGGTCGATGATCCCGGCGATCCGGACCGCGATTCTCAATCGGACCGACCTGGACTGGGCGGCCATGCGGATCACCTGTCCCACACTGTTCGTCAGCACCGACGATCGAGGGGAATGGACCCCGGCGGAGGCGCAGGCCGTCGCGGCACGGATGCCCGATGCCCGAGAGGTCACCGTCCACGACGCTCGCGTCATCCCGGCTCTGGAGCAGCCCGACGCGACGGCGACCGCCATCGTCGACTTCTGGAGCCGCTCCGACCACCGGGCTCCGACGTCACCCGGAGGGGCCTGATCCGCGCGGGACGCTATACCGCGAGTCGGCCGAATCCGCTCTTGTGGAAGATCAACGGGCTGCCCGACTCCGGATGTTCCACGGCATGCAGTTCGAGCAGCACGATGATGTGGTCGCCGGCCTCGACCTCACGGTAGATGGTGGTGTCGAACCGGGCCAGGCCCTCGTTCAGGGTCACCGCCCCCTCCTCGGAGGCCTTGAGCGCGATCCCGTCGAAACGGTGGTCGACGGGTCCGGCGAGTTGCCGGCAGACATCGCTGTGGTGGTCCGCGAGGATGGTGACCCCGAGGTGCGCCGCCCGGCGCAGGTCGGGCCAGGTCTTCGACGTGTTCGCCACGGAGAACGAGACCAGCGGCGGGTCGAGGCTGACACTGGTGAACGAGCTCGCGGCCAGCCCGGTGAGCGCACCGTCGACCTCCGCGGCGACGGCGACCACGCCGGTCGGGAAGACGCCGAAGGCCTTGCGCAACATGGCCGGATCGAGATCTTGGTTGGTCCAGAGGTTGCTCATCGGCGATCTCCCAGGAGTGCGCTGACGGTCGGAGTGGTCGCCGTCAGCCAGTCGGCGTAGGCCGCCGGGTCGTCGTGGGCGGAGTCGACCACATAGAGGCCACGCCCGGGGACCGTGCCGCCGATCTCGGTGAGCACCGGTCGCAGTGTCAGCTCCGGTGCGAGCGCATGCGCCGGACTGCCGCCGAGCATCAACGGGATCGCGATCCCCGAAAGCCCCGTGCCGCCGGCGAAACGATCGAGGAACAGCTTGAGCAGACCCGTGTAGGCCGCCTTGTAGGTGGGACTGGCGAACACGACGAGATCGGCCTTGCCCACCTGCTCGACCAACCCGGCGACGGTATCGTCGGACCAGTCGAGGATCGCAGTGCCCAGTGTTGCCAGGTCGACCACCAGGTCCGGCTCCGATCCGGTCAACTGTGTCGCGACATACGTTGCGGCACTGAGTGTCCGACTCGCGGGCTTCGGGTTGCCGACGACGACGGCGGTGGTCACGATGCGGCCACCCGGGTGGTCGGCGCGGCCGCACCGAACGGTACCGCGGCTCGGCCGACCACCGGTGCCGGGTGATGCCAGAGCCCGCGGCGGGTGAGTTCGGGCAGCACCCCCTCGCCGAACCAGTACGACTCCTCGAGGTGCGGGTAGCCCGACAGCACGAACTCCTCGATCCCGACGGCCTGGTAGGCCTCGATCAGATCGGCGATCTCGGTGTAGGAACCCACCATCGCGGTGCCGGCGCCTCCGCGCACCAGACCGATTCCGGCCCACAGGTTCGGGTAGATCTCGAGACCGTCCTTCGAGCCCTTGTTGAGCTCGAGCATCCGCTGCTGCCCCTCGGAGGCCGATCGCTTCAGACCGGACTGGATGCGGGCGATCTCCTCCTCGGAGATGTGCGCCAGCAATCGGTCGGCCTCTGCCCAGGCCTCTTCGGACGTCTCCCGGGCGATCGTGTGCAGACGGATGCCGAACTTGAGCTCGCGGCCGACCTCGGCGGCGGCCTTGCGCACCCGATCGAGCTTCTCCCCCACGGCTTCCGGCGGTTCACCCCAGGTGAGGTAGACATCGGCATGCTTGGCCGCCACCGCGATGCCGGCCGGGGACGATCCGCCGAAATAGATCTCCGGCAACGGGTCCGGGATGTGCTGGAGCGTCGCGTCGGCGACGGAGAGATACTCGCCCTCGAAGTTGACGGTCTCGCCGGTCCACAACTGCCGGACGATATCCAGGAACTCGTCGGCCCGGGCGTAACGCTCCTCCTTGCCGAGGAAGTCACCGAACATCTGCTGCTCGTGATCCTCGCCGCCGGTGACCACGTTGAGCAGAAGCCTTCCGCCCGAGAGGTTCTGGAACGAGCCGGACATCTGTGCGGCCAGATACGGAGCGATCACCCCGGGGCGGAAGGCGACCAGGAACTTCAGCCGCTCGGACAGGCTGCTGATCATCGCCGTCGTGACCCACGCGTCCTCACACCACGCCCCGGTCGGGGTCAGGGCCGCATCGAAGCCCAGTTGCTCGGCGCTTCGCGCGATCTGTCCCAGGTAGGGTACCGACGCCGGTCTGCCCGCGGCGCCGGCCGAGACGCCGTGTCCGCCCCCGACGACGTTGCGTCCGTCGCCGCCGTTGGTGGGCAGGAACCAGTGGAACTTCAAGTCGCTCATGAGCTTCTCGTTCACATCCTTCGTCGGTGTCAGAGCTGTCCGGTACGTGGGGGCAAGGTGCCCTCCACCGCCCAGCGGCCGAGGTGCTGGACCTTCCAGGAGGCGGGGTCGTGCAATGTGTGGGTACGCGCGTTGCGCCAATGCCGATCGAGCGACTCCTTGGCGACCACCGACCGTGTCCCGGCGACCTCGAACAGCCGGCTCGCGACGTCGACCGATGTCTTCGTGGTGGCGGCCCGGGCTGCTGCGACGGCCAGCGTCGCCGCGGCCGCGGACGTGTCGTCGAGGTCCGCATCGGCGCGGTCGACGGCCCGACCGGCCTCGGCCAGCAGCGCCTCGGCGCCGCGCACGGCGAGCTCCATCTCCCCGAATGCGTGCACCACGAGCGGATCGTCGGCGGCCCGCTCGACTCCGGCATCCGGGTGCGGCCGGCTCTTGGTGGTGACGAACTCGGCTGCGTCCTCCAACGCGGCGCGCGCGATGCCGGCATCGATCGCGGCGTGCAGCAACTGGGCGAAGGCGCCGTAGGTGGTCGGCCCGTCGAAGGTGGCGGAGAAATCGGTGATCAGGTCGTCGGTGACCAGGACGTCGGTGAGACGCACGGTGCCGCTTGCGGTCGTCCGTTGCCCGAGCGCGTCCCAGTCGTCCACCACCTCGACGCCGTCGTCGTCGTGACGCACCCACGCCACGTGCAGCGGGCCGTCCTCGCCGAGATGGGCCAGCGTCGGAATCCAGTCGGCGAACAGCGCGCCGGTGCAGTAGAACTTGGTCCCGGTGAGGCGCCAGGCGTCGCCGTCGCGCCGCAGGGTGGTGGTGTACTCGCGAATGTGCTTCGTGCCGCGTTCGGACTGGGCGTTGCCGAGGGTCTTGCCCGCCAGGATCTCGGGGAGGATTCTGGCCTGCTGGTCACGCGTGCCCTGCAGCAACAGCTGGTTGATGAAGACGACATGACTGTGCGGGATCTGCCCGATATTGGGATCTCCCTTGGAGATCAACCGGAAGACCTCCGCGACGATGCTCGCGGGCAGGCCGGCGCCACCGAACCCGGTCGGCACGGTGATGGCGAGCAGACCACTGGCCGCGAGCTTGCCAACCTGCTCGCGCGGCAGGATCTTGTCCCGATCCCGGTCGGCGGCACCTTTCGCGAACTCCGCCCCGAGTTCCGCTGCGAGCGCCACCGCGTCCGGACCGGTGAGCACGGGCACATCGGACATCTGGGACTCCTCGTTCGTCGCGGCTCGTTCGCCTCGGCTCGGCGCCGAACACCGTCGACCACGGCCACGGCTGAGCGGCCGAGGTTTTCGGCAACCCTCATATCAAACGCCGATCGTGGCGTCCTGGCCACACTTTCTCGCCCGCTGAGCAGAAGGGGCGGTGTCCCGGATCAGGATGTGGTAGCGCCTGCCTCAGGCCGACCGCCGGTCCTGTCCTGCCGTGCGCGCCCGCCGCAGGGCGTCGCGTTCGGCGGCATTCCGGCCACCCCAGATCCCCTGGTCCTCGGCGAGTTCCAGCGCATACTCCAAGCAACGCTCCGCGACCGGGCAAGCGCTGCACAGGACCTTCGCCAGCGCTTCCCGGCTCGTCCGCTGCCCCTTGGTCTCACGCCGGTCCACGATGAAGAGGTGCGCTGATTCCTCGCCACAACGGGCCAGCTGCCGCCATCCGAGGTCGGTCGCGGACACGCTCACGACGCGAGCCACAGCCGCCGGCGTGCCACCGACCGAATCCCGGCCACCGTCGCGGGCTGCAGGTGGCCGCCATGGGTGTCCAGGGCGCCGAGGACGTGCGCGAAGTACTCGCGCGGCGACAGTCCGAACCGGTCCCAGATGTCGAGGTCGGCCCCGCCGCCGTGCCGGTACCAGGCAGCCTCGTATTCCACGAGGGCATCCGGTTCGGCGGACCTGACCGGGGAGCCCCTCCGTGCACGTATCGCAGTCATGGCAGACAGTGTCCGGCGCCCTGTCCGGCGACGACATGGTTGTGGTCGGGACGGTTTCAAATCGTGCGACGCCGTGGCCGATTTGACCAGCGTGAGCGCCCCGCCTATGTCACCGTTGACCCATGGCGGCCCCCGACTTCGACGTGAACAAGCTGTTCCCGGGGAAGTTCTTCATCAGCACCGCACTCGACGTCCTCGAGTCGAAGAAGAAGATGACCGGGCATCTGCGACGACGCTACATCCAGCGTGCCGCGATGGCCGGGATCGTCATCGGCGTCTTCTACCTCGTCAACTACACGATCGTCGGGGCCTTCGACTCGATGGGTGACACACCCGCGCAACTGCACGTGATCGGCAAACTCATCGGGGCGATCGCCTTCGGCTGGGCACTCGTGTTCATCTACTACTCGAAGTCCGAGCTCCTCACCTCGACGATGATGATCGTCTCGATCGGGGCCTACTACCGTCGGATCACGCCCCTGCTCACTCTGCGGGTCCTGGGATTCTGCTACCTCGGCAACATCATCGGCGGACTGTTCATCGCGGTCCTGCTGCGGGGCACGACACTCATCACCGGCCCGGTGCTCGAGGCGATGAACCACGCGGTCGACGTCAAGACCGGCTATCTGGCGGAGGGGTTCACCGGTTGGCTCGACCTCTTCATCCGCGCCATCCTGTGCAACTTCATGATCAACATCGCGATGCTGTTGGTCTACAACGGCTATCTGCACGACGACATCGCGAAGTGTCTGGCGATGATCACCTCGGTCTTCGTGTTCGCGCTGCTCGACTTCGAGCATTCGGTGGCCAACACCGTGCTCTTCATGATCGTCGGCCTGCAGGATGGCATCCCGGTGGGACCGGCCCTCGGCAATCTCGGCATCGTCCTGCTGGGCAACCTCGTCGGCGGCGGAGTCCTCATCGGCTTCTATTACGCCTGGGTCAACGACGAGCGTGACACCCACCTGCCCAGACTGCGCCGCCACCACCGTCGCTGATCGGCCGCGTACCCTGGCGCACGTATGGGCTACTCGACAGCGCGCGTCTCGGATGCCGCCGATCTCAATCCCCGTCTCCGTCGGATCCGCTTCGATGTACCCGGACTGGAGCAACTCCGGCTGCCGGATGGCGCCGACGAAGCGGTCGGCATCTACTTCCCGCGCGACGGCGAGACGTCACCGCCGCCGATGACGCTGCGCGATGGCGTCTGGGCGTACCACGACGTCGATCCGGTCCCACCGGGGCGCAGTTACTCGGTGCGCGCCGTCGACCACGAGAGCCGTTCGATGACAGTCGACTTCGTCGTTCACAGCCGCGGTCCCGCGACGATGTGGGCGCAGGGTGCCCGACCGGGTGACGAGGTGGGGATGTCGCACGCCCGCGGGTGGTACGGGCCCCCGCCGACCGCCGACTGGCACCTGCTCGTCGCCGACCTCGCGGGCTTGCCCGCGCTCGCCCGGATCCTCGACGAACACAACTCTCCCGCGTCGGTGATCGCCGTCGTCGAGGTCGCCGCCGACGACGACGTCGCCTACCTCAGCAACCGCGTCGGGTCCACCGGGACGCGGATCATCCCGCACGTCGGCACCGGCAACGGCCTCGCTCCGAGCGTTCTCGGTACCGCGGTCCGTCGCCTCACCCTGCCCGAAGGTCAGGGTTACTGCTGGTTCGCCGGCGAGGCCGCGCAGTCCCGGGACGTGCGGAAGTACCTGCGCAACGACCGCGGATGGCAGCGCGACCGGTACGACATCATCGGCTACTGGCGTGCCGAAGGCGAGAACTGGGCACGCCGGTATGCCGAACACGGCGACGAGTTGTTCGCGGTGTACCAGCGGGCGATCTCGGCCGGCAAGAGTGAGAAGGCGGCTGCCGAGGAGTTCGACGAGGCACTCGAACGCGCCGGGCTCTGACGATCCGGACCGAAATCTGCGAGACTCGGCGGATGGGCGGTGCGCCGGGTCATGACCGACTCCGGGGTCGCGTGGCAGTGGTGGCCGGCGCGACCCGGGGTGCCGGTCGCGGCATCGCGGCGGGGCTCGGCGAAGCCGGCGCGACCGTCGTCTGCACGGGGCGCACCAGCCGTTCCGGGGACTCGTCGATCCGCTCGGACTATCAGCGTGCCGAATGCATCGAGGAGACCGCCGACCTGGTGACACAGCTCGGCGGGCACGGCGAGGCGATACAGGTGGATCACCTCGAGACGGAACAGGTGCACGAGCTTGCCCGGCGTCTCGACGCCGACTACGGCCACATCGACATCCTGGTCAACGACATCTGGGGTGCCGAACTGTTGAAAGGCCCTCCCCCGACGTGGAACACACCGATCTGGCAGCACGATCTCGCCGACGGTCTTCGGATATTACGGCTGGCGATCGACACCCATCTGATCACGTCACATCATCTGTTGCCGCTGTTGGTCGACCGTCCCGGCGGTGTGGTCGTCGAGATGACCGACGGGACGTCGGAGTTCAACGCCGGAAACTACCGGATCTCGGTGTACTACGACCTCGCAAAGGTCGCGGTGAACCGCTTGGCGTTCTCCCAGGGACACGAACTCGAGCCCTATGGCGCGACCGCGGTGGCCGTCACGCCCGGGTGGCTGCGGTCGGAGATGATGCTCGACAACTTCGGTGTGTCCGAACAGAACTGGCGCGCGGCGCTGGACGGTACTGTCGACGGGTTCCCCACCGCACCAGCAGGATTCGCCGACTCCGAGTCACCACGGTACGTGGGGCGGGCGATCGCCGCGCTCGCGGCCGACCGCGACCGGGCACGCTGGAACCAGCGATCGGTCACCTCTGCCGACCTCGCCCACGCCTACGGCGTCACCGACATCGACGGCAGGCAGCCCGACAGCTGGGGCGCCGTCGACGGATAGCGCGTCCCGTATCGCCTACCTCCGCCCGGGAGCTACTGGCCGGGCGCCGCCCGGTCGTTGTCCTTCAGTGAGCCCCACCCGTGCCAGCGCTCGATCTCGACGATCGCCGTGGTGCGGGCGCGTTCGCGCTCGGGATACGGGCTGCCGCCGTAGTGGCGGGAGAGTCGGTCGATGTCGGCCAGGTCGTCGTCGTCGCGGAGCTCGACGACCCGCCCGATGAGGGTGACGTGGGTGTACCAGGTCGCCTCGTCGAGGATGGTGAGGGTGACCCGCGGATCGCGCCGGAGGTGGCCGAGCCGAGCACGGTCGTTGTCCATGCTGAGCAGTACCCGATCACCCTCGAGCAGATACCAGGTCGCCGCGGACACCGGCGCCCCGTCCGAACGCAAGGTCGCCATCACACATGGATTGGGCTTGGCGAGAACTTCTTTCGCGGCGTCGGGAAGCGGGGGCCGTGACATCAGGAGTCCTTTCCGAGGCGTTCGAGCAACGCATGCGCCAACGTCGACGAGGAGGCCGGGTTCTGCCCGGTCAGCAGATTGCGATCCGTCTCGATGTGCGAGACCCACGGATCGCCGGTCAGCACCTTGAGCCCGGCGTCGGTGAGCCGATCCTGCAGGAGCCATGGGGCTTTGGCGGCGAGCCCGGCCTGCTCCTCCTCGGTGTTGGTGAAGCCCGTGACCGTGTAGCCGGCGAAGGCGTTCTTCCCGTCGGCGTCGACCGCGGACAGCAGGATCGCCGGCCCATGACAGACGACGCCGACCGGACGGTCGGACGTCGCCGCGACGAGGATCCGGCCGGCATCGGCGTCGACGGCGAGGTCCTCCATCGGACCATGACCGCCGGGCACGAAGACGGCATCGTAATCCGCGACGTCGACGTCGCTCAGTGCGATCGGATTCCGGAACTCTGGTGCGGACTCCACCACGTCCCGCAGGTGCGCGGCGGTCTCGGCGGAACCCGCGCTCTCGGTGGAGAGGCTGCCCTCGTCCACCGGAGGGCGCACCCCGCCCGGGGTCGCCACCGTCACCTCGTATCCCGCGTCCTTCAGGATCTCGAGCGGCGCAACGGCCTCCTCGGCCCAGAAACCGGTCGGATGCCTGGTTCCGTCTTTCAAGGTCCAGTGATCTGATCCGGTCATCACGAACAACACTGTGCGTGCCATGTCGACCTCCTCGTCGTCATCGGTTCGATCGTGTCGATCCCCGCACGCCAACGTACCCACTTTCCCCACCGTCCGAACCGCGCCGGCGATGACCTGCGTGGAGACGCGCTACCGACTGCCGGGCGCACCTGTCTCGACGGGCCGACCAGAATCCGAGGACCACTGCGACCAGGAGCCGGGATAGAGCGTCCCGGTGACCCCGGCGAGTTCGAGCGCCGCGATCTCGTGTGCGGCGTTGATACCCGAACCGCAGTACGTGATCACCTGACTTCCGTCACGAACACCCAACGCGGAGAACCGCTCCCGCAGTTCGTCGGCGGCACGGAACCGGCCGTCGGGGTCGACGTTGTCGGCGGTCGGGGCACTGACCGCGCCGGGGATGTGCCCGGCTCGCGGGTCCATCGGCTCCACCTCGCCCCGATAGCGTTCTGCCGCACGGGCATCCAACACGACCGAATCCGATCCCGCGACGTCGTCGATCTCCGCGACGGGCATGTGACCCGCCGACAACGTGACCGCACCCGCACGCGGCGTCGTGTCACCGGACGACAGCCGGAGACCGGCCGCCCGCCACGCGCCGAGCCCGCCGTCGAGCAACCGGACATCGGTCACGCCGGCCCAGCGCAGCAACCACCATGCCCGCGCCGACGCGAGGTTGCCGATGTCGTCGTAGACCACCACCGGGGACCCCTCGTCGATTCCCCACCGCCGGGCGGCGGCCTGCAGATCGGCGATCTCGGGTAGGGGATGTCGTCCCCGCGACGGTGACGGCGGGGCCGCCAATTCCGTGTCGAGGTCCACAAAGACCGCCCCCGGGACGTGTCCGGCACGGTAGTGCTCGTGGCCGCGGCTGTCACCGAGCTGCCAGCGGACATCGAGGATCACCGGCGGTCGGTCGGACAGCATGGCTTCGGTGAGGTCGTCGACGGTGATCAGCGGCATGGTCTCGATTCTGGCATCCGGTCGCGGGTCGGCGTGATCGGCCGATCCGCGCGTCGATCGGGCGCCGTTACCGAGATGTGATCTCCATCCCGATTGCGTTGCACGCCGCCTCCACGCCCGTGTCCGGCGTGCCCGACTCCGTAGCGTCGAGTCATGACCACTTCGTGTTCCGAACCGTCCGAGACGACCCGATGAGGCTCCTCGTCACCGGGGCCAGCGGATACGTCGGTTCTCGACTGGTCTGCGACCTACTCGCACGCGGCCACGACGTGGTCGTGACCAGTCGACGACCGGAGTCGCTGCGGCGTTTCAGCTGGTACGAGCAGGTCACCCCGATCCAGATGGATGCCGATGACCCCTATTCGCCAGGTGAGGCGCTGGCCGGCGCGGGCACCATCGACGCGCTCTACTACCTGGTCCACGGCATCGGCCAGTCCGACTTCCACAACACCGACATCAAGGCGGCCCGCCACGTCGCCCGTGCCGCGCGCGACGCCGGCGTCGGTCGGATCGTCTACCTCGGCGGGTTCGTCCCGGAGGGCGATCGCGAGGATCTGTCCGATCATCTACGGAGTCGGGCCGAGGTCGGCGATGCCCTGCGTCTGGCGGACGGACCGGATCTGGTGTGGCTACGGGCCGCGGTCATCCTGGGGGCCGGCTCCACGTCGTTCGAGATCATCCGTTATGTGGCCGATCGCCTCGCGGTGATCCCCGAGCCGAGTTGGATCGACAACCCGATGGATCCCATCGCGGTACGCGATGTCATCCACTATCTGGCCGCGGTGTCCGACAGGCAGATACCCGCCGGTGCGTACGACATCGCGGGCCCCGACGTCGGGGCGCGCTACGGGTCGGTGCTCGGCGAATACCTGCGTGCCATCAAGCAACCGCGGGTCCGCGTGCCGCTGCCCTTCGTCAATTCCCGTCTGGCCGCTCGGGTGACGGGACGGCTCGTACCGGTCCCGACGTCCCTGACCGTCGACCTCGTGTCGTCGTTGAGCCACCCGATGAGTGCGTCCGAACACAAGATCCGCGAGCTCGTGCCCGATCCCGAGGGTGGTCTGACACCGATGCGGGTGGCCGTGATGTCGTCGGTGCACACCAACGCGCCGAGGCCGGTGTGCGAACTCGCCGACCCCCATCATCTCGCCGACACCGACCCGCAATGGGCCGGCGGAGACATGATGCGGGCGTGGCGTCGGGTCGGGTCGGTGGTCGGCGCCACTGCGGGAGGGGTCCGTGGCGTGGTATCCCTTCTGACAGGATGACCAGGACACTCGACGATCTCACGCGCCGCCTCACCGCAGCCGCTCCCGTAACCCGCCTCGACGACCCGGCGACATTGCTCCGCCGCCGCATCGTGGTGGCGGTGTTCCTGGTGGTCGGCGCGGTCGTTCTCGGCTTCTCCCTGACCGCGGAACCCGGCGACAGCACCTTCTACCCGTTGACGATCGCGCTCGCGGCCACCTGGTTGATCGGCGGTTTCGCTTCGGGGCCCATCCGCCCGGGCCGGTTCGGGCTCGACGACAGCGCCTCGACCGGTCGTGCTGCCGTGCTGGGCATCGTGGTCGGGTTGCTCGTCGGCCTGGTGTTCGTCATCGGCGCCCTGGTCACCCGGGAGATCCCGCCGCTCGCCGACCTCGTCTCCCAGGTCCTCGCCTTTCGCGACGAGGGCAGCCTGGTGGTGATCACGCTGATCACCCTCGGCAACGGGCTGGCCGAGGAGGTGTTCTTCCGCGGCGGTGTCTACTCCGCCGCGCAGTCGTTCCATCCGATGGTGGTGTCGACGGCGCTCTACGTACTGGCCACCCTGGCCAGCGGCAATGTGATGCTGGGGTTCGCCGCGATCATCCTCGGCGCGGCCTGCGCGGTGCTCCGACGATGCACCGACGGCGTCGTCGCGCCCATCTGTACCCATGTGGTGTGGGGCGCGATCGTGCTGTTCGGTCTGCCGCCGATCTTCGCCTGACGCCGACTCGCGAGGGATGACTCGGGGCAGTCTTAGACTGTCGTCGAGATGCTGACCGCCCTCATCGGTCGGCGACGGTAGGAGGTTCGCGTGACCGAGTGGGGTGCGACATCGCCATCGGTCTCGCGATGGCTGCACCCCTGGTGGCCGGACCTGCCGTCAGCGCTGGTCTCCGACCCCGCATGCGCGGTACTGGGCTGGGCCGCAGGCGGTGGCATGGCCGTGACCGGCTGCGTCCCAGGATGTCCCGATATCGTGCCGGCGGCGGCATTCGGCGCGCTCGAGGACTCCTTGCGGGCGCTGTCGTGGCTGACCGGACTCACCGGTTCGGCAGTGGACCTCGACGCCGGCGTCGTGATCGGGGGCCGGGCAGCGACGCGCGGTCTGCGCAGTGCGGGCCGCGTGTCCGCCGGGGGTATGACCCGGCTCCTCCGGGCCGCCGACGAGTGGTTCGCGATCTCGCTGTGCCGCCCGGATGATGTGGCGTCGGTACCGGCCCTGATCGGTGACCGCGGCACCGACGACCCATGGTTCGACGTCACCGAGTTCGCCCGCTCGACCACCGCCGCCGCCGTCGTCGAGCAAGCGCAGCTACTGGGAATCGCCGCAGCGACACTTGGCGACCCGATCGGCGGCGCCGCCCCGGCAGCCCCGTTCGAGGTCACCGAGATCGCCTCATCCACAAGCAGTCTCAGCATCGCGGACATGACGGTCGTCGACCTCTCGTCGCTCTGGGCCGGGCCGCTCTGCGGCCATGTCCTGCGTCAGGCCGGCGCCCGGGTCATCAAGGTCGAGAGCACCGGGCGTCCCGACGGTGCGCGGATCGGCGACCCGGCGCTCTTCGACTGGCTCCATCGGGGGCAGGAGTTCCGGGATATCGACTTCACCTCTTCGGCCGGACGAGATGCGCTGGCGGAGTTGATCACCGACGCGGACGTCGTGATCGAGGCCTCGCGCCCCCGTGCGCTGGAAAGCCTCGGTCTGTCCCCGGACCAGCTCGTCCACCGCCCCGGGCGGATCTGGGTCAGCATCACCGGTGGGGGTCGGTCGCGACCGATGCAGGTCGACTTCGGCGATGACGCCGCCGTCGGTGGCGGGCTGGTCGGGTGGCGGGACGACGGGCCGGTGTTCTGTGCCGACGCCGTCGCGGACCCGCTGTCGGGGATCACCGCGGCGCTCGCGGTGACCGCTGCGGCCCACGCCGGAGGTGGCGTGCTCGTCGACCTGTCCATGACCAACACCGCAGCAGCATTCGCAGCTTCCGAACTCCGTTGCCCAGGAGTACATCTCGTTCGCCAGGCCGACGGCGGCGCGATCGTCGACTGCACCCACGAGAAGCGCAGCCAACCGGTGCTACCGCCCGCAGCCCCGCCATGCTGATCCGCAACGCCGACGTCGCGGGGCGTGGAACCGTCGACATCCGCTGTGATGCCGGGCTGATCACCGCAGTCGGCGCCGACGTACCGCCGCTGGTGGGGGAAGAGGACCTCGATGTGTCCGGCGCGCGGGTGATGCCCGGCCTGCACGACCATCACATCCACCTGCGATCGCTGGCCGCGACCGCGGACTCCGTGCGGGCGGGACCACCTGCGGCACAGGGAATCGACGAACTCCGCGGGCTATTGCGCGACGCGGCCGCCGCCATGCCACCCGGCACGTGGTTGCGGGGCTTCGGATACCACGAATCCGTGGCCGGCCCACTGAGCCGCGACGACCTCGACACCTTTGTCGCCGACCGCCCGCTCCGCATTCAGCACCGCTCGGGTGCGCTGTGGATGCTCAACGGCGCCGCCTGCCGGGCGATCGGACTCGATGACCGCGACCTCCCCGGCGTGGAGCGCGACTCGGCCGGACTCGCCACCGGACGGCTGTGGCGGATGGATTCGTGGCTGCGCGATCTCGTCCCGACGACGCCTCCCGACCTGGGGCGCGTCAGCCGCCTCGCGGCCGCACGCGGGGTCACCGGCTTCACCGATGCCACCCCGGGCATGGCCCAGTCGTCGGTCGACGATCTAGCCGAGGCCGTGCGCGCCGGCGTGATCATGCAGCGCGTGCACTGCATGTCCACTCCCGATATCCGGACGCCGGATGCGCCTCGCGCCGACACGGCCGACCGCTTCACGCTGGGCCCCACCAAGATCCTCCTCGACGACGACCGCCTGCCCACCCTGCCCGAACTCACCGCGACCATCGCGACAGCGCACCGCGCAGGAAAACCCGTTGCCGTGCACTGTGTCACCCGGATTCAGCTCATCATCACCATGACCGCCCTCGAGGAGGCAGGCATCCTGCCCGGCGATCGCATCGAGCACGGCGCGATGGTTCCGGAGGAGTGTTTCGCATGGTTCCGCGACCACGCGGTGCCGATCATCACGCAGCCGAACTTCCCGCTCGAGCGCGCCGAGCAGTATCGCACCGAGGTGCCCGACGAGGAACGACCCGACCTGTGGCGTCTGGGCACCTTGCGCAGTGCCGGTGTGCCGGTGGCCGCCGGCACCGACGCACCGTTCGGCGATCCTGACCCGTGGCTCGCGATCCACGCGGCGGCCACCTGCCACTCGGGGCGGGCGCGCAACGAGACTGTCTCCCCCGCGGTGGCGCTGGAACTCTTCCACGGTTTCGCCGATGATCCGACGGTGTCGCGCACGATCACGCCGGGTGCGCCCGCCGATCTCGTGGTGGTCCGGGCAACGCCCGACGACATCCGGGACCACCCGACGGCGATCGAGGTCGCCGCCACCATCATCGGCGGTGTGCCGGTTCACCTGGCCTGACGACCATGACGTCGAGGTCGGCGTTCGCTCATGATCCGGTCTCCAGCCGATCACCCGGTACGAGTTCTGTTGCGGCGAAGCCCCGTTCGCGTGCGCGTCGCGCGAAGTCGGCTCCCGGACCGTAAAACCGGTCGGGGCGCACCCGGTCCAGACCGATCGGCCACAGTGTGCCGAAATGAATCGGCACGGTCAGGCGGGCACCGATCGACTCTGCGGCCGCCGCCGCTCGTGCCGGGTCCATGTGTCCGGCACCGAGAGTCGGTCCCCAACCACCGACCGGAAGCAGCGCCAGGTCGCTCTCGGGCACCCAGTCGGCCAGATCCGGGTAGAGGTCGGTGTCCCCGGCGAAGTACGTCGTCGCGTCGCCGACGATCACGTACCCGAGCGCGGCGGTCGTGTGCGGGCCGCGACGCCAACGCCTGCCGTCGTGCTCGGCGGGGACCGCGCGGATCATGACCCCACCGATGCTCACCTCGTCGCCGGCGGTGACCTCGATCAACCGGGCGCCGACGGTCCGCAGCGACGGCAGCACGTCGGGCGCATGCCGCGGCACCACGATCGGGACATCGTCTCCGATCGTCCGCAGCGACGGCAGGTGTGTGTGATCGGCGTGCAGATGGGAGAGTACGACGACGTCCGTCGGCAGAGGCCCGAGGTCGGCCGGCACCGGGCCGCGGCGCCGCCGCAGGTGGGCGACACGTGCGGTCAGGACAGGGTCGGTCAGCACCGTCGTCCCCCGATCAGTGATGATCGCGCTGGCGTGACCGAGCCAGCGCAACTGCGGTCGCGGATGGTCACGGTCCCCCGCTGTGCCGGTCATGCCACTACGATCCCAAGTCAAGCGAAAGGACGCCATGCGCAGTACCGCACGAGTCCTCGGCATCATCGTCGAGTTCCTGGTCCTGTGGCTGACCTCAGCCGTGGCGCTGCTGCTCCTCGACGTCGTCTTCGGAGGCGTGACACTCGACTCGGTCACCATCGCCGGACACGCCACCACACTTCCCGCCGCGCTGGCCCTGGCGCTGGTGTTCGGCCTGCTGAACGCGATCCTGTGGCCGCTCGTGGTGCGGGCGATGTCATGGATCGGTCCCGTGGTGCTGTTCCTGCTCGTCTTCGTCGCGGGCGGACTGCTGCTGATGCTGTCGCTCGCGATCGTGCCGGTGGCCACGGTCGACCGGACCTTCGACCTGTTCGTGATGGCAGCGTTGCTCTCCCTGTTCAGTTCCGTCGTCGGCGGTGTCATCGCGTCCAGATCGGACACGTCCTACCGGTTGATGCAGGTGCGCCGACAACGCTTCCGGCGGCGCCGCGCACCGGCATCGCCGGCATCACCGGGTCTGCTGTGTGTGCAGATCGACGGTCTGGGACATGAGGTCCTGCGTCGCGCCATCGCGGACGGGGTGACCCCGACCCTCGCGAAACTGGTCCGGGAGACCCATCGACTCATTCCGTGGCACACCGATTGGAGCAGCCAGACTGGCGCCTCCCAACTCGGGATTCTGCACGGCTCCAACCACAACGTCCCGGCGTTCCGCTGGTACGACAAGTCGACCGGGACGATCTCGGTGTTCAGCAACCCGCGCGACAACGAGCAACGTGAGATGGAGCGGGCCGGGCTGCCCGGGTTGCTCGCGGTGGATGGCGCGAGCCGGGGCAACCTCTTCACCGGCGGGGCCGCCGACAACGTTCTGGTGGTCAGCCGCATGCGTGGCGCGCGGCTCGGTGGCGGCGCAGGCTACGGGTCGTACTTCATCGATCCGTCCAGCGCCCTGCGCACCGTCGTCCGGATGATCGCGGAGATCCAGCGTGAGCTCCGGCAGTCGTTGACGCAGCGCCGCCGTGACGTACGACCGCGTGTCGGGCGCGGCGGCGTCTATCCGTTGGTCCGCGCATTCACCACGGTCGTGGCCACCGACGTGACGGTGGCGGCGGTGGTTCGGGACCTGATCGAGGGACGCGGCATCATCTATGCCGACCTGATCGGCTACGACGAGGTATCGCATCACTCGGGGATCTCGCGTCCGGAGACCCTTGCGGTCCTGACGAAGATCGACGAGACGATTCGTCTCCTGCTGGCGGTCGTCGAGCAAGCGGACCGCGACTACCACGTGGCACTGCTCTCCGACCACGGTCAGAGTCAGGGTGCGACGTTCAGCCGCCGCTATGGAGAGACGCTGCCGCAGCTGGTGCACCGCTTGTGCGGCGAACCCGATCGCCCGGCGACCGACGATGCCTCGGGCCGTGCCGCCGGGGAGGGCCGGCTCTATGCCTCCGCGAGTATCGGCGCATCGATCGATGCACCCGATCCGACGCCACCCACCGACCGGCCCGTGGTGCTGGGCTCCGGCAATCTCGGCCTCATCAGCTTTCCGACGATTCCGGGCCGGGCCGACACCGCCTCGATCGACCGCGCCTATCCGGGCCTCGTCGATGCGTTGCGGACGCACCCCGGCATCGGCTTCCTGCTCGTCGCCCGTCCTTCCGGCGGCTCGGTGATCCTCGGCGACGGCGGCAGCGTCGACGTCGCCACCGGAGAGGTGAGCGGCATCAACCCTCTGGGCGGGTTCGGCGACGACGCCCTCGACAAGATCCGCCGCACCGACACCTTCGACAACGTCGCCGACATCATGGTCGGCGGTGCGTACTGGGCCGAGACCGACGAGGTCGCGGCGTTCGAGGAACAGGTCGGCTCACACGGTGGGATGGGTGGACCGCAGAGCACCCCGTTCCTGCTCCATCCTGTCGATCTACCGGCGCCGCCGGACCCGCTCGACGGGGCCGAAGCCGTCCACCGCGTCCTCGCGGGATGGCGGGACCTGCACCGCACCGACGTCTCACCGGTCGCCGAGGCACCCACGAACTAGGTCACAGCCAATCCACAGCGTGCTATTCGTACTCCTCGACGGATGGAAGGAGATGTACCTACCTGTGCTGCAGTTGCTGGAACCACGCCTACCCGTCGGCGCGCTCGTGATGGCCGACAACACCGAGATGGACGACGTGGCACCCTATCTCGACCGTGTGCGCGACACAGATCAGTACTGCGCGACCCGCCCCTCACGGGGCGCCCGATACATCGCCCACAGGAGTCGCGGTACAGCCCGGATCGGCAACGACCGCGGCCAATCCCGTGGCCGGATCAGCGCATCGGTGCCGCCGTCCACGACGATGACGCTGCCCACCGTGGAATTCGCGGCCGGAGAGAGCAACATCGTGATCCATTCGGCCAGTTGCCCTGGCGTGCCGAACTCGCGGATCGGCATCGGGAACGATCGCACCTGGGATCCGGTGCTGCTCTCGAGTTGCGCCTGTAGCAGCGGTGTCAGCACCGGCCCGGGTGCGAGGACGTTCAGTCGGATCCCGGCGCCGGCCCAATCGTCGGTGACGGCCCGGATGCGACACCAGCGCGTGACCGCGATCTTCGAGGCGGCGTAGGCCACCGGTCCCGAGATCCCCGCCCGCCGACGGATCTGCCGGACGGCGCCGTCGAGGTCACCGTCGACGAGGCGCCGCACGGCACGACGCGGCACCATCGGCGTCGTGGTGGTCGAATTCGATCCGAGGACGACAACCTTCGCATTGCCGGAGGCGGCCAGCGCAGGACGCAGACCATCGAGCAGCTCGGTCACCCCGAGCACGTTGACGTCGACGATCAAGCGCTCGCGGCCCTTGGCGGGACCGAGCCCGGCGGCCATGACCGCCCCGTCGAGTCGCACTCCGGCCTCGGCGATCACCGCATCGATCGCGGCCCGCCGACCATCGTCCGTCGAGAGATCCGCCGTCACGTCGGTGTCGCGCAGATCGACTCCGATGACCCGGTGTCCGTCCGCCCGCAGACGGTCGGCGCTCGCCCGGCCGATGCCCGACGCCGCACCCGTCACCACATAGGTCCCCACCACAGCCCCCTGTCGTCGCTGTACGAATCTCAGCTGTAGTTCGTCAATGGCCGGCCGGCTGGTGCTGGCGTGCGATCGTCCGCTCGTAGGCGTCGTTGAACGCCCGCAGCTCGTGCAGTAGCGCCTCCGGAGTCCCGGGCGCGAGGTCGGAGAAGACGCGCTTGAGCCGATCGGCCCGGCGCATGCCGTCGTGCTCGAATGCCTCGATACCGGCGGCCGTCGGTCGGATCTGCCGACTCACCTGCCCCGGCACCTCGAACCGCTCGAGGTACTCGTGTTTGATCGCGGCGTTCACCTGACGGTTGACCGTCGACTGTTCGAGGTCGAGTTCCTCACTGAGTTCACGCAATGTGCGCGGCCTGCCGTCGGCGAGAATCCAGAGGATCGCGAAGGCCGACGCCTCCAATTTCGTGCCGGGAACGACGTTGGTCTTTCGCCGCCCCATCCGCAGCAGTTCCTCGGCCAGCTCGCCGTACACGGGCGCCGGCCAGAAGGACGCATCACCGGCACCTGTCATCTCTACCCCTTCACCCGATATCGGACAATTTACCCACGAGTTGGCATATGCATCGTACATATGTACGCTACACATTCTATAGGAGGTTGCCACATGACCAACTCGCCCACCGGCGAATCGCCTGCCACCACTGTGGACAGCGAACTCACCGAGAACGATCACAGCAGCGCAGCCATCGCGGTGGTCGCGATTCTCTGTTTCGGCGGTCTCGTCGCGTCGCTCATGCAGACGCTGATCATCCCGATCCAGCCGGAACTCCCCAAACTGCTCGACACCTCCATCTCGAACGCCTCCTGGGTCATCACCGCCACCTTGCTCGGTGCCGCGGTCGCCATGCCCATCGCCGGGCGCCTCGGTGACATGCTCGGCAAGCAGCGCATCATGCTCGCCAGCGCCGCCCTGCTGGTCGTCGGCTCACTGGTGTGCGCGCTGAGTTCGTCGTTGATCCCGATGATCGTCGGCCGCGCGATCCAGGGACTCGCCATGGGCTTCATCCCACTGGGCATCAGCCTGATGCGCGAGGTGACCCCACCGCGGCTGACCTCGATGGCCGTGGCTGCGATGAGCGCCACCATGGGCGTCGGCGGCGCGATCGGCCTCCCGCTGTCGGCCTGGGTCGCGCAGCAGTGGGACTGGCGCGCGCTCTTCTGGGGTTCGGCCGCGCTCGCGGTGATCGTCACCATCCTCGTCGCCGTCGCGGTGCCGCACGTCGACGACAGCAATGGAGGCCACTTCGACGTCATCGGCGCGATCGGGCTCGCCCTGGGTCTGTCCGGCGTGCTGATCGCGGTCTCGAAGGGCAACGACTGGGGGTGGGGTTCCGGCACCACCCTGGGACTCCTGTTCGGCGGAGTTGCGCTGCTGTTGCTGTGGGGTGCCTTCGAACTCCGTCACAAGGATCCGCTGGTGGATCTCCGGACCACGGCACGGCCCGCGGTGCTGCTGACCAATATCGCCGCCATCGCGATCGGCTTCGGCATGATGGCCCAGGCGATCGTCATGCCGCAGCTGCTGGAGATGCCGGAGGCGGTCGGGGGCCTCGGACAGACACTGCTCGCGGCAGGTCTGTGGATGGCGCCGGGTGGTCTGATGATGCTGGTCTTCGCGCCCGTGTCCGGGACCTTGATCAACAAGATCGGGGCAAAGCTGACGATGGCGATCGGCGCCACCGTCCTTGGACTGGGCTACCTCGGTGCGTTCCTGCTGATGAACGCACCCTGGCAGCTCTCCGTCGCCTCGATCATCTGCTCGGCGGGTGTCGGCATCGGCTACGCCGCCATGCCCACACTGATCATGGGCTCGGTGCCGATCAACGAGGCGGGTGCCGCGGTGGGGCTCAACGGCTTGATGCGGTCGGTCGGCACCACCACGGCGTCGGCAGTGATGGCCCTGGTCCTGACCAGTTCGACGGTCAGCTACGGCACAGCCGAGGTGCCGGATTCCTCGGCCTTCCGGTGGTGCTTCCTGATCGGTGCGATCGCCGCATTCGTCGGTGTCGCGATCACCTTGCTGATCCCGGTCGCGCGCCGCAGGGCCACGGCCGACCCGGTCGACGCCGAAGCGCAACCGGTGCCCGCAGCACAGCCCTCATAGCCGACACGGTTCGTGGCCGTTGTTCCCGTCACTCGGGAACAACGGCCACAGTCGTCTGGGCGCGAGATCAGCGATGCGCCAGATGATCCGGCCTCGGCCGAGCCGCTCCGAACGGCTCCTGCACGGAATTCGACTTCGCGTTGAAGACCACGAACAGATTGCTGCGCGGGTAGGGCGTGATGTTGCCCGACGACGCATGCATGCAGTTGGAGTCGAAGTAGAGCGCCGACCCTGCCGCACCGGTCACCGTGTCGATGCCGGATTGATCGGCGAGGTCGGTGACGTCGGACTCCTCCGGCGTGCCGAACGGCGGACGGTAGGACACCAACGATTCCCGGTGGTAGCCATCGGGAGTGGCGCCGACACAACTCACGAACTTCTTGTGCGAACCCGGGATGATCATCAACGCGCCGTTGTAGGAATGGTTGGGCGTCAACGCGATCGACACACTGAGTGCGCGCGGCGCGGGCATGCCGTCCTCGGCGTGCCAGGTCTCGAAATCCGAGTGCCAGTAGAACGGACCGCCGGCGAAACCCGGCTTCAGGTTCACCCGGCTCTGGTGGATGTAGACGTCATCGTCGAGGATCTGCCGCGCCACGCCGACGATCTCATCGCGAGAGCAGATCTCGGCAACCACATCGCTCAGCTGCGCCACCGCGAACATCGACCGCACGTCCCCGCTCGTCGGCTCCCGGATGATTCGATCGTCCTCCCCGAGACGGTCGGTGATCCGGTGGACGTCCTCGAGGCAGCGACGGATGTCCGCATCGTCGAGTATCGCTGTCGCAGTGTGATATCCGCGCTCGTCATAGCGGCGCAGCTCGGGCGGCGACAACGGACCCGGGTTCTTCATGCTGCCCCACACCACCGGATGTGGTCGCGGCTCGACCTGACTGTGCTCCGCCAGACGTGTCCGATAGACGTCGACGGAGCGGGTTGCTGTTTGAGTTACCACGATCGGGAGTGATCCTTTCCCTCAATCGGCACCTGTACCCAATGCTCGAGTCGTGCCGGATGTTGAATTGTGCTACACCCGTGGGGCGTCCACCCGAGGCTGACATTTATCGCGGTGTCTCGCAAACCCGCAGCGTATCCGTGGGCCGGGTCGACGCCCCGCCGGTACCCGGGCGCGAACCGTGGTCAGTGACCCTCGAGCACCCGGTCCAGGAACTCCACCGACAACCCGTACGCCGACGTCCCGCCGCCTGCCGCCAGGTCGGCACGGATCTCGCCGATCAACGGGACGAGCTGCTGTCCGCCGTCCATCGGGAACCGCACCATGCCGACACTTGCGCAGTGTTCGAGCAGAACGCTCATGTGCTGTTCGGCCTCGGAGTGACGTCCGGCGACGGTCAGCGCGAGGGCGAGCAACCGTTCGGCGCGGTCGGACGCCAACCGCCGACGGCCGTGCCCCAGGCGTGTGACCCACTCGGCCGCCCACCGGCACGCGATGTCCAGATCGGCGGCGTCACCGTCGTCGAGCAGCAGGCGGATCGCGACTTCCTCGTCGAGCTGGGCGACGATCTCGGCGATCCCCACCGTCGGCCGGCTGCGTTGCGCGAACTCGGCGCGCGGACCGAGGACCCACCGGGTCGGCAGGCCGAGGACGACCTGCTCGTACTCGATGAGCGACCGGAGCCGCGGCGCGGCGAGCCGGTCGGCGATGTCGGCGGCCTCGTCGAGATATCTGGCCGCGGCCACCCGGTCGTCGCGGATGACCGCGAGACGTGCGGCCGTGACGTATCGCGCCTTGATCATGTCGATGAGGCCCTCTTCGGCTCCGAGTTCGAAGCTCTCGGCATGCAGCCGCGTGGATTCCGCGATGTCGCCACGCGCATACCGTAATTCGGCGAGCAGCCCGCACGCCAACCTGGCGGACTGCGAGCGCACGGCTCCCGACGGACTGGAGACCCGGAGCGCGGCCCGGTACTCCTCCTCGGCCCGATCGAGATCGAGTTCCTCCACCGCGGCGAGGCCACCGAGGGCATGGCCGTACATGACGGCATACGGCCCGGTGTTCAACTGGTGGTACGGAATCGCCCATTCCTGCCAGCGATGTGCGTTGTCGAAATCGAACCGGAAGGTCGCGCTGATGGTGGCCACGTTCGCCGCGGCCGACACCACGAACGGCGGCATCGTGTCCGGCCGCGAGAGACACTCGTCGACGAGCTCGTCGAGTCGGGTCAGACGGTCGGCGGTCGCCCTGGTGCACGCCTCGGCGACGTCGGCTTCCGCGCGGATGTCCGATATCTCTTCGGCCGGCAGAGATCCCACCGACAATGCAGTGTCCACCCGTTCCAACGCCGCATGCGCCAGGTCGGTCCTGTGCAGGAGGATGTCCGCCCACGCGACGAGCAGTTGCAGTCGCGGGCTGGAGATCACGGCCGCCGTCGGGAGCCGGTCGACCAGCCCGAGCAGAACCGTCATCTGGGAGTGTTCGATCAGTTGCCCACCACCGGCTTCGACGAGCTCGGCAGCACGCCCGGGATCGTCGGCCGACAACGCGTGCGCCACCGCTTCGGGGAGCATGTCGTGGCGCGAGAACCACTCCGATGCAATCCGGTTCAGCTCCGGGCTCGAGTCAGGACGGTCCCGGTCGAGACGCTGGCGGAGGAACTCGGCGAAGAGCGGATGGAGGCGGAACCAGTCACCGTCCTGGTCGACACGACTGAGGAACAGATCCCGTGCCTCCGCATCCTCCAGCAGCGCCTGCCCGCGCGATTCGCCGCTGAGTGCGGTCGCCAACCCCGCGCAGATGCGTTCGGGCACCGAGATGGTCAGCAGGAAGTTCAACATCTCCGGTTCCAATGCGCCCAGGACGTTTTCGGCGAGGAAGTCACCGATCGCGTGGTGACGCCCGGAGATGTGACTGATCAGGTCTGCGGGTGTGTCGGATCCGCGCAACGAGAGGCACGCCAACTGCAGCGCGGCGACCCAGCCGTCCGTCGACGTCCAGAGGTCGGTCACCTCGCTGTTGTCGAGGTCCAGTCCGGCGACGTCGAGCAGGAACGAACGCGCCTCGGCCGCATCGAAACACAGGCGGGCGATGTCGATCTCGACCAATTCGTCCCGGACGCGCATGCGACTGATCGGCAGTCCGGCGCGGTTGCGGCTCGTGACGACCATCTGCAGGTGGTGACAACCGTGTTCGAGGAGGAAGTCCATGGCAGAGATGGCACCGGGATCGGTGACGCGGTGCCAGTCGTCGACGACGACCACGAGGCGTTTCGCACGCTCGTGGATCTCGTTGACCAGGGCCGCCAACACGTATTGCTCGGCGTTGTCGCGATGCTCTTCGAGAACGTCGCCGAGATCGGCGACGACATCGGGATCTGTGCGCCGGATCGACTCCACCAGGTGGGTGAGGAACCAGGTGGCGTTGTTGTCGTCGTCGTCCACGGTCAGCCAGGCGACGAGCACGCCGTCGCGCCAGAGTTCCTCAGCCCACTGCGCGGCCACCGTCGTCTTGCCGTACCCGGCGGGTGCATGGATGAGGATCAGACGTCGACGCTCACCGGCACGCAGGATCTCCAGCAGCCGTTCCCGGGGAACCTGCGTCCGGGGCCGGATCGGCGGCCGGAACTTCGTCGATGGTGTCGGGGGCGCGGTGATCGTGCCGTGCGGTCGGCGCGTCGTCGGCGTCAACGGGTCGCCGGTGGCCTCGATCGGCAGCGCCATCTCGTTCACGGCGATGCCGAGCGAGCGCTCGATGTCCCGGAGTTCCTCGCCGTACTCGGCGGCCGTCCGCGGGCGGTCCTCCGGTTCGCGCGCCATCGCGTGTTCGATGGCCCGCGACAACACGTCCGGGATGCCGGCGTCGCTCAGATCCGGGACCGGCTCGCTGGCGACGCGCAGGAAGTGCGCGACGACCTGCTCGCCGCTGCGGCGCTCGAAGGCGGCATGTCCGGTCAGCGCGCAGAACAATGTCGCGCCCAGCCCGTAGATGTCCGACGCCACGCTCGGCATGGCTCCGGTCAGCAGTTCGGGGGCGGTGAACGCCGGCGAGCCGGTGACCAGATCGGCACCCGTCTCGAACCCGCCCGCGATGCGCGCGATGCCGAAGTCGGTGAGTTGTGGCTCGCCGTACTCGGTCAGCAGTATGTTTCCCGGCTTGACGTCGCGGTGCAGCGTGCCACAACGGTGCGCGGTCTCGAGCGCGCCGGAGACCTTGATACCCAGCCGCAGCACATCGGCCCATTCCAGGGGGCCCTGTTTGCGGATGCGGGCGTCGAGCGAGTCATGGGGGTGGTACTGCATGACGATGAACGGGTGTCCGCCCGGTGTGCTGCCGACCTCGAGGATGTTGACGATGTTCGGGTGGCCGGACAGCCGGCCCATTGCTCGCTGCTCGCGTACGAATCGCTCGAGATTCTCGTCGTCGAGGTGATCAGTGAGCACCTTGACCGCGACGGTGCGGTCGAGGGTCGCCTGCACACATCGATAGACCGCACCGAATCCGCCATGCCCGATCAACGCCGGTTCGGAGAATCCGGCGGCCACGAGGTCTCCGGCGATGTCGGGTGCGACATCACGTTGTGTCGTCTGCGGATCGTTGTCGGCCATATAGCTGCCCTCGATCGCCCTTGAGCGCGTTTGTCAGAGCAATGTCCAGCGTATCGCTGTTGTCGAGCACATCGGGCGAATCGGACGACGCGACCAGCCGGGAACTTCTACGCGTTCGACGGGAGCAGGCCCGCCACGAGGGCCTCGATGACATCGTCGGTTGACGTCTCCGGGTCGATCGACAGCGTGAGCCGGTCCAGCATCAATCCGTCGATGGCATAGTGGAACAGCGCGATCGCACCTCGGCCGCCCGGCAGCCCGGCGGCGCTGTTGAACGCCACGTCGCCGTCGAATCCCGCCCGCAACCATTCCCCCATCACCTTGCCGACCTCGGGACGACGTCCGGCCTCCAGCCTGAGTTCGAAGAGCGCCAGGGTCACCTCGGGCTCCGCGCTCAGCCGGCGCACGATGTCGCGGAGATACTCGGCGAACAGCTCTCGGCTCGGCTCGCGCACACCGAGCCGCGCCAGCGTTTCAGGCGCGGGGGTCAGTCGCTGCTCGATCCGGGATACGAGCGCCCGAATCAACAGGTCCCGCGTCGTGAAATAGTTCGACGCCGTCCCCAGAGGAACCTTCGCTTCCCGGTCGACAGCTCGATGAGTGAGTCCGCGTGCGCCGTCCCTGGCCAGGACAGCGACCCCTGCGTCGGCAAGCAAAATGCGGCGATCGTCGTTGCGGGCCATGGTCGCACCCTAGCCCATTCACTACACCTGTAGTACTGTGAACCACGACAGATGTAGTGCTCGTCGAATCAACAGGAGATCCATGCGCCAGCTGGTCTACTACGTTGCCGTATCCCTCGATGGTCGGATCGCCTCTCCGACTGGTGATTTCGAGGCGTTCTCAGTGCACGGAGATCACATCGACATGATCGTGAATGAGTGGTCCGACACAATTCCGAAGGTCGGACTCGACGCCCTCGGAATCACTGCTGACAACAGTCGCTTCGACACGGTGTTGATGGGATGGAACACCTACGCCGCAGGACTGTCGGCGACCGACAACCCGTATCCACATCTCGACCAGTACGTGTTCTCTCGGTGTCGGACGAACAACGATGTGCCGGGCGGGATCACAATCACCGACCGGAACCCTGAGGACGTGGTGCGCGACCTGAAAGCCGCCGGTGGCGGCGACATCTGGCTCTGCGGTGGCGGTATTCTCGCATCATCGCTGGTCAACGAGATCGATCGACTGGTCCTCAAGGTCAACCCGGTGATACTGGGAGCCGGCAAGCCACTCTTCGAGGCGGGTACGTACGATCCCCGCACATTCGAACTGACGGCATCGACGCCGTACCACTCCGGAGTCGTCGTCAACGAGTACGCGCGCCGGGTCGAGGGTACGGCCACCGCTTGATCAGCTCGCGGCGGCGAGCAGGACGTCGCACGCGCCGGCCACCGCCGACGCGGGCGGCGTCAGCCGTTCTGCCAGCCGTGCCGCCGAATCGGCGACCTCGTCGTCGAGCAGCAGGGTGAGGTCGTCCTCGTCGAGTTTCCGCAGTCGACGTCCACCTCCGACGCCGAGGCGCCGCAGCGCGGCGGCCCACATCGGCTGATCGGCGCTGAGCCACCCGATGACAGCCGGGACACCGGCACGCGCGACCGCGGCCGTGGTGCCCGCACCGCCGTGATGCACCGCGCCGCGACAGTGCGGCAACAGCGTCTCGTGGTCGATGGGCGCAGAGACCCGGAGAACAGCGTCGGCGGGGGGTAGTTCGTGCTCGGTGTGCGCGATCACCCGCAAGCCCAGACCGGTCAGGGATCCGACGATCCCTTCGATGCGCTCGGGCTCGACGGGCATGCTGCCGAATCCCACGTACACCGGCGGACGGTCGGAGTCGGCCCAGGTCACGACGCCCGCCGTCGCCTGGCCGTCATCGTCGTTGTACTGCCTGCGGGTGGCCTCGTCCGGCAGCAGAGCACCCGTGAACGGCCGGCTCGGACCCCATTCCTCCCGTAGCCCCGGGAACATCAGCGGGTCGTACGCCTGCACCTCGGGGGTGCCCGCCGCGCGCAGCCGGCGCGGCAGGGGGCCGGTGGCGGGGGCGATGCCGAGGCGACGTCGGAGATCGCGATCGCGGCCCCGCACGGTCAACCAGTTCACCTGATCACCGAGTGCCCACATGGCGCGGCGAGTCCACGTCGGCATGGGTCGGAAGATCTCGACCGACTCGTTCGACCGGATCGGGCAGTAGTGCAGCGGCACGAAGGCCGTGCCCGTGCTCTCCGCGACGGTGGCCGCGCGTTCCTGCGCGAGCAGCCCGGTGACCAGCACGTCGGCGCCTTGGGCGAGTTCTCCCATCACCTGTTCGGACGTCTCCGCGCCGAAGGCCGAGATCTCGGCGAGCGCTTTGAGACGTGTGGAGGGATTCTTGCTCTTGAGTCGCTCCTTGACCAGCGGACTCTTCAGCAACTCGGAGTTGTCCGGACACAGGACCCGCGTCGGCAATCCGGTACGACTCACCGCGGGGACGATGTCCTCGGGCGCCGCGACCGTCACCTCATGTCCACGATCGGCGAGCGCCCGCGCCACCGCGACTCCCGGCTGGACGTCGCCCCGACTGCCGTGCATGGCAAAACCGAATCTCATGAATCCCCGAACCCTGATCGTCCTTGGTCAACCACTGTGCGTCTGTCGGCCACACTACTGTCACGCAGTCTCGCATCTCACGCCAACGGCGGCAATCAGCTGTTCGGTACAACGATCGTTGTGCGGCGCTTGGCAATTCGAGTTCCGTGAAGCTGCCACATCCCGGCGTGGTTCGGAGTATGACTGTGGCAGTGACGTTTTCGCGAGACGATTCACAACGGGTGTGGTGATCGGGACCAATTGCCGACGGTCGTGGTGGGTTCGGGAACGTCGCTGCGCGACGCGCTGACCAGGCATTCAGCCCGACACCAAGTCGGTTCCAAGTCGGTGCGACCACTCTCTGGATGACCCCGATCGACCTACCCAGGAGTACCCGTGACCACCGCGACCTCACCCGCCGCCCGGATCGACCCTCCCACCGGCCACCGTCGATGGCCGATGATCATCGACATCGTGGGAGCACTGATCCCCCAGGTAATGGTGCTCGCATTCCTGGTCTTTCCGTACTGATGCGCGTCAGTACCGATGCGCGTCAGTCAGCGCGTTCCAGGATCACCTCGACGGCGCGTGCCGCGCTCTGGCAGGCGCCCTCCATCGTGGTGGTCCAGTCCGTACGGGTCCAGTCCCCGGCCAGCGCGAGACCGCGCACCGAAGTCCGCTGGTCCGGGCGGATACCGGCGGTGCCCGGTCGTTGCGCAAAGGTCGATTTCGGCATCCGGACGACGTGACTGTGGATCACCTCGGCCTCCGCGGCATCGGGAAAGTACCGCCGCAGCATCTCCATCTGGAGGTCGGTGATCTCGGCGTTCGACTTCTGCGTCAGCTCGTATGCCGCCGAGACCGTGGTCGAATACAGGTGATGCCGGCCCGGATCACGTCCGTGCATACGCTGGCGGTCCCACACCTGTTCGAGGACGCCTTCACCGCCGTGCAGGATCTCGCCCCAGTCGGCCATCCCGATGGAGCGGTCGAGGTACAGGTTCACGCTCACGATCGGCACCGGGGTGAGGCGGTCGATCGCCTCGTAGATGCGCTCGTGGCCGGGCACCTGGTCGAGCAGACCTCGCACGTTCCACACCGGAACCGCGCAGATGACCGCGTCGGCGGTGATCCGCTCGCCGTCGCTGAGAGTGACGCCGGTGACCGCATCGTCGACGACGTCGATCGATGACACGACGGCCCGGTGGCGGACCTCGACGCCCGAATCGGCGAAGACCTTCTCCGCACCGTCGACGAACAGTGTGTCGAGGTCGACGGTCGGGTAGCCGATCGAGATCGGCGTCCGGGTCTCGCGTGCCCGTCGGATGCCGGTGACCAGCAGGTCGGCCGGCACCTTGGCCGAGGAGATGTCCGGCTTGTCGCCGGTCAGCCCGATCACGATCCCGTCCCAGAGGGCGTCGCGCGCCGACTGCGGCATGCCGATGCGTCGGAACCAGTCGTCGGCGGTGATGTCGTCGAGCCACGGGGGCTGTCGAAGTGCCTGACGGATCAAGGTGGCCTGCGCGCGGGCGGTGCGAAGCCGATCGAGTCCGGTGACCCCCGGCAGATCCCCGACCGCCGTCCGCAAACCCGCCACACCCCCAAACGCGGAGCGACGGGTGGCGCCCCCGGCCATGCGAACGGTCATGTGCCCGGGAAAGGCGACGTGTTCGCGGGTGCCGACGCTGTCGAGATAGCGCATCAGGTGCTCGTAGCCGCTCGCGAAGACGTGTTGCCCGTTGTCGGGCACATCGTCGACGGCGGCCACGGGCATGGCGATGGTGCGGCCGCCAAGCGAACCGCGCCGTTCCAGCAACGTCACGCGCTGTCCCGACTCCGCGAGCCATACCGCCGACGCCAGTCCGGCCAGTCCCCCACCCACCACGACGCAATGCATGCGGTGAGCGTAGCGGTCAGCGCTGACCGGTGTGCGGATCACGATCCAGGAATAGATGCCCGCGGTGCCCTGTTGTAAGGCCTGACGGTCTCGGGATCTCTGCCCCGGGCCCCACCCCTTTTCGCCGCTTCGAGCGGCCGCTTGCCGAGAGGCGCATTGTCCGGGACCGTCGTCCAACTGCGAGAAGCCGCCACCCGTGATCCGGGTGGCGGCTTCTCCTGTCTTGCTGCGGGTCCTACTTGTTACGGATTCTTCGGTCCTACTGAACCTTTCGGCCCCGCTGACGGGTCATCGAGATCCCGCGTCCTGCCTCTTCGGCAGGACCCACCCGGCCCGCGGGAAGTGACAGGTGTACCCGTTCGGGAAGTTGAGCAGGTAATCCTGATGCTCGGGCTCGGCCTCCCAGAAAGGCGCCTCTGCCTCGATGGTCGTGACCGCCTTCCCCGGCCACAGTCCCGACGCATCGACATCGGCGATGGTGTCGCGGGCGACCTGCTCCTGCTCAGGGGTCAGCGGGAAGATCGCCGACCGATAGCTGGTGCCGACGTCATTGCCCTGACGATCCTTGGTGCTCGGGTCGTGGATCTGGAAGAAGAACGCCAGGATGTCGCGGAACGACGTCTCGGTCGGATCGAACACGATCTCGACCGCCTCGGCATGACCAGGGTGGTTGCGGTACGTGGCGTGATCGTTCGACCCGCCCGTGTAACCGACCCGGGTGTCGAGCACACCGGGCTGTCGGCGGATGAGGTCTTCCATCCCCCAGAAGCATCCGCCGGCGAGGACGGCGGTCTCGGTGCCGGGGCGGCGGGTGATCTGTCCGGTGTCGGTCGTCATGAGGCATCCTTCTCGGTCGTGGTGTCGGTGGGGTCGTCGGTGGCGTCGAACAACTCACGGTAGGCGCCGTAGCCCTCCGCCTCGAGCTCCGAGGCCGGGATGAACCGCAGCGCTGCGGAATTCATGCAGAAGCGTTGCCCACCCGCGTCGCGCGGACCGTCGTCGAACACGTGGCCGAGGTGGCTGTCGGCGCCGGCCGAACGGACCTCGGTGCGGCGCATCCACAGCGTCCGGTCGGACTTGGTGGTCACGGCCTCGGCGTCGATCGGTCGGGTGAAGCTCGGCCATCCCGTCCCGCTGTCGTACTTGTCGGTCGAGGAGAACAGCGGCTGACCCGAGACGACATCGACATAGATGCCCGGCTCGTGATTGTCCCAGTATTCGTTGCGGAAGGCCGGCTCGGTGCCGTCCTTCTGGGTGACGCGGTACTGCGCGTCGGTGAGGCCTCGGACGGCCTCGTCGGTCTTGCGGTACTCGTTGCTCACATTTCCTCCTGTCGGCGCCGCTGGCTGCGGCGACACCCCTTCCAACAACGGGGTCGCCCGATTTGGTCCCGCCCCGTCTCTGCGATGACATTTGTCAGCACGAATCGATGATTGCGCCCACTCCCTCCTACGATGCCGCCCGACGATGCTCGGTGCATGCGAAACAGACATGCCACCAGGTTCGAGGTCGACCTCGGAACCCACACGACACAGCGGTCGACGGTGATCTCCGCGAGAGGACTCCGGCGCACCTACGGCAGGGGCGCCTCGGCGTTCGAGGCGGTGCGCGGCATCGACGTCGACGTCCGCGAGGGAGAGGTGTTCGCGCTCCTCGGCACCAACGGCGCCGGCAAGACGTCGACCTTCGACCTGCTCGAGGGCCTGACCGCACCGACCGCGGGCGACGTCGAGGTGTTCGGCCTCGATCCCCTCCGCGACCGTGCCCTCGTGCGACCGCAGGTCGGCATCATGCTGCAGTCCGGTGGCCTGCCGGCCGAGCTGACCGTCGCCGAGACCCTGCAGATGTGGCGCGGTACGTGCTCACGCCCGACGACGGTCGCCGACGTGCTGGCCAAAGTGGATCTGTCCGATCGCGCGGATGTGCGGGTGGGTTCACTGTCCGGTGGCGAGAAGCGTCGCGTCGACCTCGCCTGCGCACTGCTCGGGCAGCCCCGACTGCTCTTCCTCGACGAACCGACCACCGGCCTCGACCCGGAGAGCAGGCGCCAGACGTGGAAGCTGTTGTCCGACCTCAAGGCCGACGGCGTCACGATGGTGTTGACGACCCACTATCTCGACGAGGCCGAGGCGCTCGCCGACCGCATCGCGATCATGCATCGTGGCGCCATCTCCCGCCGTGGGACGCTCCGCGAGATCGTCGACGGCCACCCGGCCAGGATCGCGTTCGATCATCCCGGCCTGGTGTTGCCCGAGTTCCCCGACGCGGTCGTCGACTCCGGTGCGCGGGTCACAATCGCCACCCAGCACCTGCAGGCCCACCTCGACACGCTCCTCACGTGGGCCCGCGAGCACCGTGTCGCCCTGCAGGGCCTCGAAGCGCGGGCGGCATCACTCGAATCTGTGTTCCTCGACATCGCCGGGGACGCGAACTCCGCCGGTCACACCGACAGCCCGGCCACGACGCCGACCACACATGCGACCCCGATCGGAGCACATCGATGACCACCACCAGCCCCGGCACCCTCCCCACCACCGTCGACACCCCTCGCCGTCGGCCGCTCACCGCACTCGCGACCGCGGAGTTCCGCCAGTTCTGCCGCAACAAGACACTCGTGACGATGGGCACCGTGTTCCCCATCGGGATTCCCCTGGCGACGTTCTTCATCGCGCGCCGCGACGCGGACGTCACCACCGCTCTCGCGGCCACCACGCTCGAGTTGTTCGCCTACGCCGCCTTGTTGTTCGTGCAGTACTACTCCGTGCTGTCGATGGTCACGACGCGCCGCGGCGAAGGTGTGCTCAAACGCCTGCGTACCGGTGAGGCGGCCGATTGGCAGATCCTCACGGCGCCGGCCGCGCCGGGCGTCCTGTTGACCGCGGCCGGTGCGACGATCGTCGCCGGAGTCGTCTACGGATTCGGCGCGCCGGCACCGGTCAACCCGATCCTGATCGCCATCGGCCTGATCGCCGGAGTCATCCTGTTCTCGGTGCTCGCCCTGGCGACCAGCGCCGTCACGAAGAACGCCGAGGCGGCCCAGATCACGTCGCTGCCGGTGATGGTGCTCGCCACCATCGGGCTCGGATCGATCCGCTCGATCCTCCCCGACGGCCTCGCCACCGTCGCCGGGTGGACACCGTTCGCCGCCGTGTCCGACCTCATCTCGTTGGGGACCACCGGCAAGGCGGTGATGGCGTCGTCGACCGACGCGGCCCTCGACTTCGCGGGCACCTTCGGCGAGATCGCGCAGCCGGTTGCCACACTGGTCCTATGGTCGGTTCTGGCTTTCGCCCTCACCTCGACGAGCTTCCGGTGGGACGATCGCGGGTGACGGCGGTGACGGCGGTGACGGGCTGGTGGCATGGGCTGTCCGGACCCGAACGGTTCCGCCTCTACACCCGTCTCACACTGCAGTCCGCCATCCTCGGCGTCGCCGTCATCCTGGCCGTCACCACCGCCCGGCCGTGGGCGGCGCCCGGCGTGCTGATCGCCGGGGCCGCCGCCCTGCTCGCCGTCGAGGCCCAGCCGGAGTTCACCACCCTCGGCCGCGGCCGACCGCGACGATGGATGCTGCCCACAGCCGCTGCGGTGCTGGTGGCGGTCTGGGTGGCGTACGCGATCGCTGCCCGGGTGATGTCGGCGGCCGCCGACGTCGACGCCGCCCGCAGTGCGGGAATCTACGTCGCGATGCTCGCCGCCCTGTCGATCGTCCCGTTCGTCCGCCACCGCTGGTGGATCGCTCTCGCCATCAGCGTGGCGACCGGGGCGGCCTTCGCCGCGGGTCCTCGTGGAATGTTGCAGGTCGCCGGGATCACCTTCGCCGTGGCCGTCTTCCTCGTCGGCACCACCCTCTTGACCCGCTGGGCACTCATCGTCGTCGACGACCTCGAGCGCGCACGGGTCGTCGAGGCGAAACTGCAGGTGGCCGAGGAACGTCTGCGGTTCTCCCGTGACCTGCACGACGTCGTCGGTCGGGGGTTCTCCGCGATCGCGGTGAAAAGCGAACTGGCGTCGACACTCCTGCGGGCCGGCGCCGCCGACCGCGCGGGCACCGAGGTCGAGGAGATCAAGACACTGGCCGTCGAATCGATGGAGCAGATGCGTGCCCTGGTCCACGGCTACCGCGACATCAATCTCGACGGCGAGGTCGCCGGTGCACGCTCCCTGCTGTCGGCCGCCGGATGCGAGCTCCGTATCGAGGGCGATCCGTCGGCGGTGCCGGCCGAGTTCCACGAGGTCGCCGCCTGGGTGGTGCGTGAGGCGACGACGAACATCGTGAAACACTCGTCGGCGACGTCGGCCACCTTCACCATGGGCTCGTCCGGAATGACGTTGAGGAACAACGGGGTATCGTCGATGACGGCTGACAGTCGGGATACGGTGGCTGACGAACGATCCGGCCTCCGGGGTCTGGCCGAGCGGCTCGCCGAAGTGGGTGCACGCCTCGAGCGCTCCTGCACCGCCGACGAATTCGTGCTCGAGGTGAAGTGGGAGAACGCATGATCCCGGTGCTGCTCGCCGACGACGAAACCCTCATCCGGGCGGCGATGGCGACGATGCTGGACCTCGAGGAATCAATCGAGGTCGTCGCCCACGTCGGTTCGGGGGAAGAACTCGTCGACCTGTGGCGTGTCCGCGCCGATGCAGGCGAAGGGCCCGCAGTCGCCCTGATCGACTTGCAGATGCCCGGAATCGACGGAATCGACACGGCCACAAGGCTACTCGAGATCACCCCCGACGCCGGGATCGTGATCGTGACGAGTCACGGCCGCCCCGGGTACCTCAAACGGGCCCTGGCCGCCGGCGTTCGCGGCTTCCTGCCCAAGACCGCCTCGGCAGCCACTCTCGCCGAGGTCATCTCGACGGTGCACGGTGGAAGCCGGTACGTCGACCCCGAACTCGCGGCGGAGGCCATCAGTGCGGGCGAGACGGTGCTGACCGCGCGCGAGGCCGATGTCCTGGAGTACGCCCTCGACGGCGCCGCCGTCGACGAGATCGCGACCCGCGCACACCTGTCGCCGGGCACGACCCGCAATTACCTGTCGTCGGCGATGGCGAAGCTGAACGCGTCCAACCGTTATGAGGCGGCACGCAAGGCGCGCGAGTTGGGCTGGATCTGAACGGTTCCGAGCCGCTGAGCTCGGCTTCTGACATTTGTCATCGCGGGCCGGCCCGGAAAGTCACCGACGATCGATGACTGCGCGTACTACTGGCCGCGGCGCGGTCCGGGCAGTGTCGAATGCATGGAACAGCACACGAACACCTTGCCCCGGCTGATCACCATCGACGACTTCTTCGCACCGCCGCGCCGCACCGGCGCGACCATCTCCCCGGACGGCACGCGGATCGCCTTCCTCGCCCCGTGGCGTAATCGGCTCAATGTGTGGATCGAGGACCTCGACCCCGACGAGAACGGAGTCATCGCCGACGCCCGGTGCGTCACCGCCGACGACACGCGCAGCGTGCTCAGCTACCAGTGGACCGACGACCCGCGCTGGTTGCTCTACCTGCAGGACTCCGGCGGCGACGAGAACTGGCACGTCTTCCGTGTCGATCTCGACGATCCGGACGCCGCCGCCGTCGACCTCACCCCGTACCCGGGTGCCCGTGCCATCGGACTCGAGCGGGCCAGGGGCCGGGCCGGCATCATGACGATTCTGTTGAACGCCCGCGACCGTGCGCAGTTCGACCTGTACGAGATCGACGTCGCCTCAGGAGAACTGACGATGGTCGCGGAAAGCCCCGGGGTGGGGTCGGCCTGGATTCCCGGCCGCGACGGCGAATTGTTCTGCTCCTCGATCACCGCCGACGGCGACTATGAGTTCTCGCGGCGTGATCCGGCGACGGGCGACCTGCGCACGGTCATCACGCTCGACGGCGACGATCATCCGCTGGGGGTCTCCCTGGCGACCATCACCCCCGACGGCACCGGCGTGTGGATCGGCTCCAAGCGCGACCGCGACCTGACCAGCGTGGTCCACGCCGACCTGACGACGGGCGCCGAGACCGAGGTCGACCACCATCCCACCCTCGAGCTGGATGCCGACCGTCGTGCGGTGGCGCAGATGTCGTCACCGCTGATCCACGACCGCGCCACCGGCGGCCTGATCGGCGCACGCTATCTCGGTGAGCGGCAGGTCATCCACGCCCTCGACGATCACTTCGCCGCGGTCCTGAAGCAGTTGGAGTCGTTGTCGGACGGCGACATCGGCGAGATCTCCTCCGACGAGAGCGGAACACGTTGGGTCGTCAGCTTCGCCCACGATCGTGAGCCCGGGGTGACGTGGCTGTACGACCATGCGACCGGAGAGAGTCGCGAACTGTTCCGGCCGTTCGGGCATCTGGCCCCGGAGGAGCTGGCGCCGATGACAGCGGTGACCGTCACCGCCCGTGACGGACTCACCCTGCCCTCCTATCTGACACTGCCCGTCGGGGAGGAGCCACGAGATCTCCCGATGGTGCTGCTGGTCCACGGCGGCCCGTGGTACCGCGACTCGTGGGGTTACCAGCCCCTGGTCCAGATGCTCGCCAACCGCGGATATGCGGTACTGCAGGTCAATTTTCGTGGCTCGACCGGATACGGCAAGGCGCACACCGACGCGGCCGTCGGCGAGTTCGCCGCCGCGATGCACGACGACCTGCTCGACGCGGTCGACTGGGCGGTCGGGCAGGGGTACGCCGACCGCGACCGGGTCGCGATCATGGGCGGCAGCTACGGCGGCTACGCCACACTGGTCGGGGCTGCCTTCACCCCCGACGTCTTCGCTGCGGCCGTCGACTACGTCGGCATCTCCGACCTCGAGAACTTCATGCGGACCCAACCGGCGTTCATCGGGCCGAGCATCATCAACAACTGGTACCGCTATGTCGGTGATCCGAACGTCGCGGAGCAGGCGGCGGATATGCGTGCCCGCTCCCCGATCAGCCGTGTCGGCGACATCACCCGGCCCCTGATGATCGCCCAGGGCGCCAACGACGCCCGCGTGGTCCAGGCCGAATCCGACACCATCGTCGCCGCCCTGCGGGAGCGCGGGATCGACGTCGACTACCTCGTCTTCGACGATGAGGGACATGGATTCGTCAACCCCGAGAACCAGATCACCCTCTACCGCACCGTCGAGCGCTTCCTCGCTCGCCATCTGGGAGGACGGACAGCATGATCGATCAGAGACGACGCGACGACGAGCCGGACACCGGCCAACTGATCCTCGACCAACTCGGCGGAACCTCCGGGATGATCTACACGGCAATCCCCGTCGTTGTTTTCGTCATCGCCAACAGTGTTGCGCCGCTGCCGATCACGATCGGCGTGGCCATCGCCGTCGCCATCGCGATCGCAGTGTTGCGGGTCGTCCGTGGCGAGCCGGTGATGACCGCCCTCGGTGGCGTGTTCGGAGTGATCGCCGCGGGCGCCGTGGCCGGCGCGACCGGATCGGCCGACGGCTACTTCCTCATCGGCATCTGGGCGAGCCTCGCCGGAGCAGTCATCACCGGGGCCTCGCTAGTCGCCCGACGACCCCTGACCGGACTGCTGTGGAACGCTCTGCACGGCAACAGGTATCGGTGGCGGCAGGACCGTCCGGTGCTCCGTGCCCACGACATCGCGACGCTGACACTGACCGTGCTGTTCACCGCCCGGTTCATCGTGCAGGACCAGCTCTACGACGCCGACGCGACCGGCTGGCTCGGGGTGTCGCGGATCGGCATGGGATTCCCGTTGCTGGCACTGGCTCTCGTGGTCGTCGTCTGGGCGTTCCGCCGCTCCACACGCCGACTGGCCGATGACGGCGAGAACACGGCTCAGCCCACCGCTTGAATCAACTCGACAACCCGCATCGTGGCAAGGGTGCGCGCATGGTCGGGTGAGGCGTCACCCAAGGAGTCCACGAGATCCGCGAACCGGCGGATCTCGTGGACCATGTTGTTCCGTGGCCCGTCGAAGACGTGGTCGGTGACCGTGCCGTCCAGCAACGACAATCGCGCAGATCTCGGCTCGGCGACGTGGTCGAACGTGAGGGTGCCGAGTTCCCCCTGGATCTCGTTGACCCGATCGGATGCGGTGATCTTCGAGTACGAGAGATCCACCACGAAACCGTCGTAGACGGCCAGCGCCACGCCGGCCCCGTCCGCACCACCCGGGATCGACACCGACGCGGCAAACACGCGCGACGGATCACCGAACAGTCTCACCATCGCTGCGATAGGGTACACACCGAGATCCAGCAACGCTCCGCCGGCCATCGCCGGGTCGAAGATGTTGACACGCTCGCCGGCGAGGACCTTGTCGTAACGGGCCGACCGCTGACAATAGGCCAGCGACGCCCGGCGAAGGACGCCGAGATCCGGGATCAGCTCGGCGAGTTCGAACAGGGCCGGGTCATAGCAATTGCGCATGGCCTCGAGCAGGATCACCCCGGCGCCGGACGCCGCATCGACGAGCCGACCGAACTCGGCGGCGGTCGGCACCGCCGGCTTCTCGACCAGCACATGTTTCCCGGCCTCGATGACCTCGAGCGTCTGTGCACCGTGAATCCCGTTGGGGGAAGCGATATAGACGGCATCGATGTCCGATGAGGCAAGAAGTTGATCCAGATCGGAACTCGATCCGGCGACCCCGGTCTCGCTCGCGAACTCCGCCGAGCGTTGCGCATCGCGGGAGAAGACGGTGGTCACCGCCACCTCCGGCACGGACGCGGCCGCATCGATGAACGAGCGGGTGATCGTGCTGGTACCGATGGTGGCGATCCGGATCATGGTGGCCATTCTGCCCGCCCGATCGGTCATACGTGGGCGGTACGGTGAGCTATGACCGCATCGACATGGGGCCCGATCACTCAGACAGCGTGGGTCGTCGAGGACATCGAAGCAACAGAGGACTTTCTGTCACAGTTGTGCGGCGCGGGTGCATGGACCCGGATGGCCGACATCGAGTTCGGTACGGGTTGTACCTATCGGGGCGAGCCTGCAGACTTCGCAGCCCACATCTCGCTGTCCTACATCGGCGACATGCAGCTCGAGTTGATCCAGCCGACGCGCGGCGAGAGTATCTACACCGAGTTCCTTCGTACCTCCGGTCCGGGCCTCCACCACATCTGTTTCGAGCCCGAGGACTTCGATGACGCGGTGTCCGACGCCGCAGGCACCGGTGTCGCGGTTGTCCAATCAGGAGACATGGGAGGCGCGATGCGATTCGCCTACCTCGACGCGCGGCACGCAGGGGTGCCCTGCATCGAACTCGCCGAGATCGGGCCGGACATGCGCGCGTTGTACGAGCAGATCAAATCGCGATCGTCCCAAAGCTAATCCGAGCGCACGTGTCTGGTGATTCGAAAGTCGTTCGAGCAATTGATCGGTCGGCTCGCCGATGCCGGTGCGTTCCCCTTCCTCGACCACTCTGTCCGTGGGCCACCGGCGCGAAACCGCACATCAGCCCAGCAGCATGCCGATCGGATCATGGTCTTCCAACGCCGCGCCGTACCTGTGCGCCATCGCCTGGACAACGTCCGACGGCTGCATCACCGTCGGTACGCACATCCAGGCGAACCCGTGCAAAGTGTGCAAGCGGTACTCGTACCAGGCATCGTCGTCACCAAGCTGCGGACCACCATTACCGGCCAGCGAAGATACGTAGTGGCGCAACAATTCTCGCTCGCGATCACGTCGATCCTCGATCGACAGAGCGGAGCCGAGGAAATACGAGACATCATGCGCCCACGGCGCCAGACACGCCGTCTGCCAATCGAGGAATGCCGGCGCGCTTCCCGGAATGCGATACAACTGGGCAAAATGGGCATCCCCATGGTTGATCGTGTGAGTCGCGGCGTCATCGTGCTCCCACAACTTTGCGAATCCCGCTCGCACACGCGCGTCGTCGCGAAGGCCATCAGAGAGGTCGGGAATCTCCGAACGCCCGATCAATGGATAGAACTGATCCGGGCTCAGCATGACTTTGAACGCCTCGCGGGCCGCTTTGGCACCGATCGGCAGCCACGAGTGATCGCCTTGAGTGCTACCCCAGAGTGCGGCATGCCACTTGGCCTGAACTTCGAGAGTTGCCGCGACCTCGTCGACCGACCACAGATCCGTCGCCTGACCGAACTGCGCGCCGCGCGTCGTGAGATCCTCCATGATGATCACGCCCTGGTCGTCCTCGGTCTCAGAATAGAAACTCGCCGGGACCTCTGCGACGAAGCCCGGAGCCAGATCGCGGTAGAAGTGGCCCTCGAGTTCGTACGCAGGCCCCAGTCCGAATGCCCGGCTGCGTTCGTCGAAGCCCCCCTTTATACAAACCTGAGATGGGATTCCCCGCTCATTGGTTTCGAAGGTCAGAGTCGCGAACGCCTTGGTGGCCGAACCCCAGATCACTCGTGATATCGCGACGTCGGTAACCACAACCCGACCTCCGCTGCCGCTCAGTGCGGCACTCACCCAGGCCGGCGTGAGCTCCTCGATCGTATATGGAAGGGCAAGCGTGGCGGGTTCAACATTCGTCATACTCGCGACCATACATAGTGTCTAGATGTGGTGTCAATCACTCTTCTGAGTGCCGTTCACTCACGTCCCCGACCACTTCGGAGCACGCTTCTCGGCAAACGCCCGCGGACCTTCCTTGGCATCCTCACTTGCGAACACCTTACGAATCGCGGCTCGGTTGACCGCCCACGAATCGTCGTCCCAGCCGCGCTGCGACTTCGACGTCTCGTGCATGACGCGCTTGCTCTCCTCCACGGCGACCGGTGCGTTGGCGGCGATCACAGCGGCGAGTACGAGCGCGACATCGAGGGCGGTCCCCGCGGGAGCGACCGCATTGACCAGGCCCAGTTCGTAAGCCCGCGGCGCAGAGACCGGTCGGCCGGTGAGCGCGATCTCCGCGGCTATCTTCTGTGGAACCTGACGGTGGATCCTGAGAAGTCCACCGGCCGCGGCGATGAGTCCTCGCCGAACCTCGGGCAAACCCACCGAGGCCTCCTCGTCAATGACGGCGAGGTCGGCAGCCAGGACGATCTCGGTGCCGCCTCCCAGGGCGAATCCGTTGACGGCGGCGATGATCGGCTTGGGGATCCAGTGGCGCACAATGCCTGCGAAATCCCACTCGCGATGATCCGGGTCGTCGATCCGGCGACCCGACGCGATCTCCTTGAGATCCGCTCCCGCACAGAATGCCCGGCCGGCACCGGTCAGGACGACCACCCGGACGTCCTTGTCGTCGGCGGCACGCTCCAGAGCAGCACCCGCCGCGATCGACAGTGCCGAGTTGACGGCGTTCAGAGCATCCGGCCGGTTCAGCGTGACGATGGCGACGTGATCACGCACGTCGTATCGGACAACGGATTCGTGTGCATCGGTGGTGTTCATCGGACTCCTCATCGCCGTCGGCTCTGTCATAGGTCGAGAACCAGTCGCTTGGAACAACTCCGTGAGACACAGACCATCATGCAGTCGTTCTCGGCCTGTTCCTCGTCGGTCAACACCGAATCACGGTGATCCGGAACGCCTTCCAACACCCCGGTCTCGCACGTACCGCAGGTGCCCTCCCGGCAGGAGAAGTCGGCGTCGACGCCCTCACGCAGCAGTGCGTCCAGCACGGATTCGTCCTCCCCGACGGTGATCTCGCGTCCACCTTCGCCGAGTACCACCTCGAATGTCGTTCCGGCCGTGTCGGTGTCGACTCGCGCCTTCGGCGCGAATCGTTCGACATGCAATTCGATGTCGTCGCGTGTAGCACACAGGGACTCCGTGGCATCGAGCAACGGCTCGGGACCACAGCAGTACACCGCGGTCCCTGGCTGCACCGTCTGCAGAGCGGCCGCGAGGTCGAGCAGTCCGAACTCGTCTTGCGGCCGCACCAGAACCTGGTCCGGATGGCGCTCTGCCAGGTCGTGCGCGAAGGCCATCCCCGATCGGGTTCGCCCGCCGAACAGAAGAGTCCACTCGGCGCCCGACGACTCCGCCTGCGCGATCATCGGGATCAGAGGGGTGATACCGATACCCCCGGCGACGAAAAGATATGCGGAATTGTCAACGAGGGGAAAGTGATTGCGCGGACCCTTGACGTCGATGATGTCGCCGACCTCGACCTCGTCGTGTACGCGTCGGGATCCACCTCGACCGCCGGACTCGCGCAGGATGGCGATCCGGAGTCGGGAGCGGTCGGAGACCTCTCCGCACAGGGAGTACTGGCGGATCGTGTCATCGTCGAGGACCAGGTCGATGTGCGATCCGGGTTGCCAGTCGGGCACCGTGCCGCCGTCGGGGTCGGCCAAGCTCAGAGAGACCACACCGTCGGCCACCGACTCCTTGGTGACCACCTGCATCTTGTGGTGGACATGCTCCGGGTTCTGGGCCATGGCAGCTCTCTGTCGGTGGTGCTGGACGGTCGCGTTAATCTTAAGGTATTAGATTAATTGGATCAACCGCGCCATCCGACCCCCACCCCGATCCACCGGATGGCCTGCACACGGAGGAATCATCATGACCGCGCACCCACAGACACAGTCCGCGTCGATCCAGGATTTCTTCCGGCTCGACGGTCGGGTCGCGATCGTGACAGGTGCCGGCTCGGGACTCGGCGCCGGGATCGCCGTCGCGCTGGCCGAGTCGGGTGCCGACGTCGTCATCACCGGACGACGACCCGATCCGCTGACGTCCGTCGCGGAGGACATCCGCCGACTCGGCCGTCGCGCCCTGCCCGTGCCGACAGACGTGACCGACCCCGAGCAGTGCGACGCAAGCGTGCGCGGAACGTTGGAGGAGTTCGGCCGGGTCGACATCCTGGTCAACAATGCCGGCGTCACGCATACGTCGCCCGCGACACGGGAACGCCCCGACGACTTCCGCTCGGTACTCGACGTGAATCTGCTCGGGAGCTATTGGATGGCGCAGGCATGCGCGCGGGTGATGGAGCCCGGCTCCAGCATCGTGAACGTGGCCAGCATGCTCGGCCTGATCGCGTCGTCACTGCCCCAGGCTGCATACACCTCGAGCAAGGCCGGTGTCATTGGTCTGACGCGGGACCTGTCACAACAATGGTCGGGGCGTAAAGGGATTCGGGTCAACTCGATCGCACCCGGATTCGTCGAGACCGACATGATCGCGCAGATGACCGATCAGACTCGCAGCGAGTTCCTCCGCGGCTGCCCCATGGGCCGGATGGGCACCCAGCGCGAGATCGACGCCGCCGTGGTCTTTCTCGCGGGGCCGGGCGCCTCGTACATCACCGGATCGACCCTCGCCGTGGACGGCGGCACGTCGGGTCACTGAGCGGGCGCGCGTACGGTCACGAGAAAGCCGGTGGCGGATTGCTGGTCTCACCGACCTGATAGCAGGAGTGCGCGTCCTCCTGCTCGAACCCCAGCAACCGGCACATCCGCACGGCCGAGGCATCGTCGGGATCGATCCGCAACATCGAGACCTGGACACCGGCATCTTTCTGCCGCTCCATGGCCGCCACCAGCAACACGCCGCCGAGGCCGCGGCCACGCGCGCCCGGGTCGAGGACGACGGCATGGACGGGCGCAGCACGGAGTTCCAGGTGGATTCGCTGATCAGTCGAATACCAGACGAACCCGACGATCCGACCGGCGTCGTCACGCGCCTCGATCACCTGCCCCCCGCCCCGACCGACATCGGACTCGAGCCGTTCGCGTTGTGCGTCGGGAAGTGCCGCACGACCGAGGATGTCGACGACCGCGGCGTCCCCGCCGGCAAGCTCTCGGGGCTCTCCGACGACGAGGCCGTCGGGGATCTCGGGTCGGTCGATCGGCAGGGCAAACGGTCCGGTCAGATGCCGGACCACCGTCCACTGGCGACTGACCGCGGGGACATCGAAGCGTTTCGTGAGGCGCTCCGACGCCGGGTGGGTCGAGTATGCCCAGCACCGCAACGCCGTTGCACCCGAGCCGTCCCAGCCACGCACACCGCCGACGTCCAGTCCGATCTCTTCGACGAGCAACGTGGTGATGCCGCGGGAACGGTAGTCGGGATGAACCACGTAGGACACCGTGCCGAGTCCTTCGTCGTCGACGAACAGGTGGAGGTAGGCGACGACGACCATCGGACCGTCCTCCTGCGGACCCAGATCACGGCGGGCCTTGATCGCCAGGTGGCGGACGGTCCCGCTGCCGTCGTCGGCGGCCCGGACGATCTCAGGGTCGATATGGGCGAAGCCGGCTTCCTCGTCGTAGTCGGTCGCGGCGGCGACGAGTTCGAGGACTGCATCGAGGTCGTCGTCGGACAGCTTCGGACGCCACTCGTACGAGATCATCGGTCGAACACTCCTGTCACAGCGAACACACCTATCGCTTTTCGGTATACACCCCCGCGCGGGGCTACGGACCGGAACGGTTTAAACCTACAGCAGTTAGGTATAGGATCTCCACATGCAGAGTGATCTCTTCGACGCCGACCACGAACTCTTCGGAGAATCGGTCCGCGGTTTCGTGACCAAGAACGTCGTACCCAACCTCGAGAAATGGGATGCCGACCGCCTGATCGACCGGGAGACGTGGCGCGCTGCCGGCGCCCAGGGAATTCTCGGGCTCGCGGCGCCCGCAGAGTACGGGGGCCCCGGCGAGACCGACTACCGATTCCGGGTCGTCATCCAGTCGGAGATCGCGAGAGTCGGCGCCTCCGCACTTCAGTCCGGGTTCTCCACCAACGACGACATCGTCTTAAACTACCTTCTCCGGCACGCCGACGACGAGCAGAAACGACGGTGGGTGCCCGGTTTCGTCACCGGCGAGACGATCGGCGCCATCGCGATGTCGGAACCGGGCGCGGGCAGTGACCTGCGCGCCGTCACCACAACGGCTCGACGTTCCGGTGACGATTGGGTCATCAACGGGTCGAAGACGTTCATCACCAGCGGCATCCTCGCCGATCTGGTGATCGTCTTCGCGAAGACCGATACCGAGGCCGGCTCCCGGGGTTTCAGCTTGTTCGTCGTCGAGGACGGGATGCCCGGCTTCACCCGGGGCCGCAAGCTCGACAAGGTCGGCCTGCATGCGCAGGACACCGCGGAACTCTCGTTCGACGACGTCCGTGTCCCGATGGAGAATCTGCTCGGCGAGGAAGGTGCGGGCTTCGCGTACCTCATGCAGAGCCTCCCGCTGGAACGCCTCGGCATCGGGATCGCTGCGCAGATGTCGGCGGAGGCAGTGCTCGGCTGGACGCTCGACTACGTCAAGGAGCGCACTGCGTTCGGGAAGCGGATCGGCGAGTTCCAGGGCCTCGGCTTCACCCTCGCCGACCTGCAGACCTCCGTCGAGGTCTCCCGCGCATACCTCGACCGCTGCGTCCGCGAACACAACAAGGGAACTCTCACCGCAGTCGATGCGGCCAAGGCCAAGTTGTGGGCGACCGAGCTGCAGGGCCGTGTCGTCGATGCCGGTGTGCAGTTGCACGGCGGATACGGCTACATGATGGAGTACCCGGTGGCCAAGGCCTACATCGACTCTCGGATCCAACGAATCTACGGTGGCACCAACGAGATCATGAAAGAGATCATCCACCGGGATCTGATCAAGAAGTAGGCCTCGCCACAACGGCGGCCACCGGCGCGTCGCGGGTGTCCGATCCGCGCGGGCGTGGTCGAGACGACAACCCGATCACGCCCGCCGCACCGGCCGCCAGCCCGCCGATCACGAAGACCACCGTGTACGCCGCCGCAGACGCGAGCTCGTGGCCGACTCCCGTCATCGTGGCGAACAATGACGCAACCGTAGCGCTCGCGATAGAGCTACCGATGATCCGCGCAATCGCGTTGACACCGTTGACGGTTGCCGTCTCGGATGCGGGGACCGCATCGGTGAGCAGCGACGGCAGGGTCGCGTACGCGCCGCTCACGAAGATGTTGACCACCACTGCCGCGACGATGAGTTGCCACGGCTGATCGCGCCCCACGGCGAGCATCGCGAATGCGACGACGCCGCAGGCGCACACAGCGGCGAGAACACGGGAAGCACGGAATCGATGGATCAGACGCCCACTCAGTGCGGCCGCGATCACCCCCGCGATGGACCCGGGCAGCAGAAACGCCACACTCGCCCCGAAGACGCTGACCCCGAACCCGTATCCGGTCACCTCGGGATCCGCTTGGACGAACTGTGCGATCCCGAGGAACTGGACGTACATCGCCGCACCGACCAGCACCGCGGCGATGTGGGCAGGGGTGACGCCTCGGCCCGAAAGAGATCCGGGCGGCACCAGTGGATCCGGAGTGCGCCGCTCGTGGACGTACCAGAGGACGAGGCAGCCCAGTCCTCCGAGAGCGAGCGGGACCATCAGGATCGGACCGCGTCGGGGCCCTTCCGCCAGGGCGATCAGCAACGCGCACAATCCGATCGCCAGGAGAACCGCTCCCACGACGTCGAACCCGCGACCGGTCGACTCGGGTGTCGGGGTCCGGGGAACCGCTGCGCCGACCAGGACCAGAGAGGTGATCGCGAGCGCCAGCAGCATCCAGAAGACCCGGCGGTAGGACCCGTCACCGGCGACCAGGACGCCTGCCGCCACCATGCCCAGCCCGGCACCACCGGCCATGATCCCCGACATCAGCCCGATCGCGTGGGTGAGGCGACGCTCGTCCATGATCATCCGCAGGACCGCCACACCGATCGGGAAGATGGCGAACGCCGAACCCTGCAGCACCCGGCCGACGATCAGGACGGGCAGGCTCGGCGCCACCACGCACAACACCGAACCGACGACGACCACCACCAGGGTGCCGATCAACACCGGCCGCCCACCGCGACGGTCGGCGATCCGGCCGAGCACGGGCGTACACACCGCCGCCGACAAGAGATTTGCGGTGAGGACCCAGCCGATCGCCGTCGGCCCGACCGACAGTTGATCGGTCATCGTCGGGATCACCGGAACGACTGCGGCCTGCAGAACCGACAGGGTCATGACGGCGCAGCACAGCGCCACGACCACACGGCGCGACGACCGTGCGCTGCCCTCACCCGTCATTTCGCCACCCCACTCGTGCCGCACACCTTAAACCTTATATCATTAGTTTAATCCGGCGACGACCGTCGCCGAGGACAGGAGAGGCAGATGCCAGACACCACAACAGCCGTCCGGCTCCGCGGTGACGGGGTCACCTTGGCTGCTGACCGGTGGGATCCCGTGGACCCGCCGCGCAAGGGGATCGCGCTCCTTCTCCACGGCGGCGGTCAGACGCGACACTCCTGGCAGCACACCGGCCGACGACTCGCCGATCATGGCTGGACCGCGATCACGATCGATGCCCGCGGCCACGGCGAGAGCGACTGGGCCGACGACGGCGACTACTCGATCTCGGCTCACGCCCGCGACCTGGCCGCCGTTGTGGCAGGACTTGATTCCCGCCCGGTACTCGTCGGCGCGTCACTCGGAGGGATGACCTCGCTGATCGCGCAGGGCACCGACCCGACACTCGCCCGCGCGCTCGTCCTCGTCGACATCACCCCCCGTGCGGAACCCGAAGGGCTGGAGAAGATCAGCTCGTTCATGCACGACGGACTGGCCGGCTTCGATTCGCTGGAGGACGCCGCAGCCGCGGTCTCCGCCTACAACCCCCATCGCCGGCGCCCGCCACGGCCGGACGGCCTCCGGAAGAACCTGCGACTGCGCGACGGCCGGTGGTACTGGCACTGGGACCCGAGAGTGCTCACCGATCGCGCCAACGGACCGGAGAACGCCGGCGTCCGCGAGGAACAGGCGCGCGACGCCGCCCGGTCGATCACGGTACCGACCCTCCTGATCCGCGGTGCCCAGTCCGACGTCGTCAGCGCTGAGGGAGCACGCGATCTGCTGGAGCTGATCCCCGCTGCGCGGCAGATCGACGTCAGCGGTGCCGGGCACATGGTCAGCGGAGACGACAACGATGTCCTCAGCGAGGGACTCATCGAGTTCCTCGACGACGTGTGATTCCCGATAGCTAGCGGGTCGCAGCGACCTCGGTCGACGACGTATCTTCCGCACCGGGTTGCAGTACCCCCGAGCGCACCAGATCATCGATCTCGTTGTCGCCCAGACCGAGTAGGTCCGCAACGATCTCCCGTGTGTGTTGCCCGGCGAGCGGCGCCTGTCGGGCAGGCGGGTCGGCGATGTCGTCGAAGACGGCCACGCGAGCGGATGCGGGCAGATCGGCGAAGAGCAGGTCGTGACCGATCGTCGTGAAGGAACCACGATGGGTGAGCTGCGGATCGGTCAGCAACTGCGGAAGCCGCAGCATCGCGCCGGCCGGCACGCCCACGGACTGAAGTGTCGCGGCGGCATCCTGCGGATCACGAGCGCTCAGCCACGCCGCGACCGCGGCGTCCACCTCGGCGCGGTGTTCGAGGCGCTGCTCCCTGGTCGCGAGGCGGCCGTCATCGGCAAGATCTGGTCTGTCGATGATGCCGCACAACGCTTTCCACTCATCGTCGTCGCGGACCGTGACGGCACACCACTCGTCGTCGCCGGCGCACGGGAACACTCCGCTCGGGGCAGCGTACGGGTCGCTGTTGCCCGGCGCGGTGACCGTACCCGGCCGCAGTCCCTCGGTGACCAGTTGGACTCCGAGTTGAACCAGTGCCGTGTCCGCTTGGGCGACTTCGAGGTTCGTACCACGGCCGGTGTTCCGGCGGTCGATCAGCGCGGCGAGCACAGCGATCGCCGCGACGTGGGCGGCGATGTGATCGGGATAGACCGTCTGCCCGTCGCAGAGCAACTCGGCGTCGTCGGGGTAGCGCCACAGCGCCGACACACCGCACGACGCACGTACCAGCGGACCGTAGCCGAGACGGGTGCGCCACGGCCCCGTGCTGCCAAAGGAGCTCGACTCCGACACCACGATGCGGGGATTGATCTTCGCAAGACTCTCGTACGAGAAGCCCATCGACGCAAGTGTTCCAGGCTTGAAGTTGGCGAGGACGACGTCTGCGCCGGCGACCAGCCGACGGAACAGGTCTGCACCCTCGGGGCTACGCAGGTCGACGCCGAGACTGCGCTTGTTGCGATGCCCCCACGCGACCGAGGCGGCCAGTGCGGACCCCCGCTTGGACTGCCGGAGGCCGTCCGGAAAATCAGCGTTCTCGATCTTGATCACGTCGGCGCCGTAATCCGCGAACTGTCGACTCAGTTCTGCGCCGAACACGATCACGCCGAGATCGAGGACCCGCAGTCCGGCGAGCGGGGCCGCGGATCTGTCGCCTGAACCGACGACCGGGCGTTCGCGTGGCGCGATGTCGATGTCGTCCTGCTCGCCGAGCTGCGGTGCGCGCGTTCGTATGCCGGCACGCTCGCCTCCGATGCTGATGTAGCCGGAGGGAACCCGGGCATGCATGCCCGGGGCGATCTCGGTGTCGATCAACGATCCTGAGGCATCGAAGTGCTCGGTGGCGAGAACCTCCGTCAATGTGTGCACACCACCGACGGGTACCCCGCGGCGTGCGCCTTCGGCGACCAACTCGTCCTGTGTGTGCGTGGCGAACAGTTCGGCGATCAGGGGATGCAGTGTGTCGGCGGCCGCGAAGCGGGCCGGGATGGTGTCGAACCTCGGATCGGCGAACGCCTCCGGCGAGCCGAGCCACTCGAACATCGCACGCCACTGCCGCTTGGCGAGCAGACAGATCCGCACGTGACCGTCCTTGCAGGCGAACACGGGGTAGAAGTTCGCTGCATCCGGCCGACCCCGCGGATAGTCCTCCGACCGTCCTGCGGCCGCGGAACCCTGCGTCCCGAATCCCGGGTCGAAGCCGTGGACGATCGCCTCGAACGCCGACAGATCCACCGTATCGCCGTACCCGCTCACGACTTTTCGGTGATAGGCGAGGAGTGCCGCCCATGCGATGTGGGCGCCGACGGATTCCTCCACCAGACCCGCCGGCGGGAGGAGGGGCTCGACTCCGGGGGCACCGGACCGCGACAGCACCCCGGACATCGCGTAGAGCACCGGTTCGGTCGCCACCCAGTCGCGGTAGGGACCGGTCTGCCCGAAACCGCTGACCGATACCCACACCAGTCCGGGAACCAGGGACCGGAGGTCCTCGGCCCCGAGACCGTGATCGGCGAGCAGACCCGGTCGTTGCGACTCGATCAGGATGTCCGATCGTTGCGCCAGTTCGCGCAACCGACTCGGGCCGGCCTCGTTGTCGAGGTCCAGCGTGATGCTGAGTTTGTTGGCATTGCGCAGGGCGAACGGAACACTCACACCGTCGATCACCGGCTCGGCCGCGCGTGAGCGCGAGCCCACCGACGGCTCGATACGGATCACCTCGGCGCCGAGATCGGCCAGGTAGCGGCCCGCGGACTCACCGAGTCCCTCGGTGAGGTCGAGAACGCGCACACCGCGAAGTGGAAGGGTCATCGCTGATCTCCGATCGAACGTGTTCTGTCTCAGCGGAAGTAGACGGACTTGGTGGCCTGGTAGGGCGCCAGGCCCTCGGGGCCGAGTTCGCGGCCGAGGCCGGATGCCTTGACACCACCGAACGGGGCGGCCAGATCGAGTGCGTAGTGATTCACGCCGACGGTTCCGCTCTGGATGCGATCAGCGATCGACAGGCCGCGCACCTCATCGGTGGTCCACACCGTCCCGCCGAGCCCGTAATCCGAGTCATTGGCGATGGCGACGGCCTCGTCGTCGTCGGCGTACGGGGTGATCGTCAGCACCGGACCGAAGATCTCCTCCTGCGCGATCCGGGCTCCGTTGTCGACACCCTCGAAGACGGTCGGAGCCACATACCATCCGGTGGCCTGGTCCTCGGGAGTGCCGCCACCGGTGGTGATCCGATGACCTTCGGCGCGACCGGATTCGATGTAGCCGAGCACTCGATCCCGCTGGGCCCCGCTGACGAGCGGACCCACCTGGGTGGCCGTGTCCAGCGGATCACCGATCCGCAGAGCGCGCACGGTGTCGGTGACCACGTCGACGACCTCGCCGTATCGACTGCGGGGAGCCAGGATTCGCGTGCTGGCATGGCAGGTCTGGCCGTTGTTCACCAGGGACACCCCGAGCAGATTGGCGGCGAACACATCCAGATCGGCGTCCTCTGCGACGATCGCGGCCGATTTGCCTCCGAGTTCGAGGGTGACCGGACGTAGCAGTCGCCCGCAGACCTCCCCGATCGCCCGGCCCGCCGGCGTCGACCCGGTGAAGGCGACCTTGTCGATCCCGGGATGTTCGACGAGGTATGCGCTGACCTCACGACCGGCGGGCACGATGTTCAGAACGCCTGGCGGCAGGCCCGCCTCGACGGCTGCGTCGGCGAAGACGTAAGCGTCGAGCGCGGTTTCCGGGGCGGGTTTGAGGACGACCGTACAGCCCGCGGCGAGAGCGGGCGCGATCTTCATCGCCGCGAGGGACTGCGGATAGTTCCACGGGGTGATGGCCGCGACGACACCGACCGCCTCACGTCGAACCACTGTGCGGCCGCCGAGCGCGCTGGGACGAACGTCGTCCGCCTCCTGCTTGCGGATCAGATCGGCGTAGTACCGCAGCATGAGCCCCGGCGCATAGCCGTTCACCCCGACCGACAACGCGATCGGCATGCCGTTCTCCCGACTCGTGAGAGCCGCGGTCTCCTTGGCGCGACCCTTCAACGCCGCGGCGAAACGCTCGAGATGATCGGCGCGTTCGCCGACGGACAGCGCGCGCCAGGACGGCAGCGCTCGGCGTGCGGCCGAGACGGCGGCGTCGACATCGGCCTGCTGCGCGAGTGCGGCGGTGCCGAGGACCTTTTCGGTCGCGGCCTCGATCACGTCGTAGGTGGCGGCGCCGGTCGGGTCGACCCACTGGCCGTCGGTGAACAGGCTGCGCCGATCCAGGGTTGTGTCCATGTCGATCCTTCGCGTCGTGTCGGGCGAGTGGCGGTCAGAGAGTGTCGTGGTGTCCGAAGAGCGTCGAGCTGACCAGTGGCGCCATCGGTCCTCCGATGAACAGCGATGTCCTGGCTCCCTCAACGGGATTCGTGGACGTTCCACGGATCTGCCGCACGGCCTCGACGGCCAGACCCGCACCGTTGACGAACGAGTCGGCGATGTTGCCACCGCTGGTGTTGACGGGCAGTTTGCCGAGTCCCGCGCTCAAGTTGTCCACGGTGAGTACGCTGCCCGCTGCGGGGCCGGTCGGCGCCAGCCCGTGATCGATGAGGGCGGCGACCGCCGGACCGCTGAAGTTCTCATAGACCTGCACGACGTCGACGTCGTCGGGGCCGAGACCGGCTGCGGCCCAGAGACGATCGGCGACCCCGGGCCGTTCCGGTCGACCCGCGAAACCCGCACTGGTGTAGAGATCGTCATTGTCGATGATCGACGAATAGCCACCGGGCGCCCCTTGCGCGCCGGCAAGCACATACGCGGCGTCGGACCGCAGGGTTTTGGCCCGCTCAGCAGAGACCAGCACCAGCGCCACCGCGCCGTCATTCTCCCTGGAGCAGTCGAACAGGTGAAACGGCTCCGCGATCATCCGCGACGCATCGTAGGTCTCCTCGTCGAGCGGCTTGCCGTACCCGGCGGCGGTCGGATTGTTCTGTGCGTGCCGGTATGCGGCGAGCACCAACGCCCGCATGGCTTCTCGGGGCACGCCGTCGTGCTCGAGCAGCCGCTGCGTGCGCAGCGCACACACCTGCGCGGGTGACCCGATGCCGTGCGCGAGATAGTGGGATCCGTAGAAGTACTTGGCGTAGCCGAGACGTCCGGTGTCGTCCTGCGACATCGAGCGGTACACGACGACGCACTCTGCTTGCCCGGCCGCGATCGCGACCGCGGCGTTGTTGATCGCCGCCGCGACGGTGCCACCGCCGCCGCCCCACATCATGTTCGACCACCGCACGTCGTGGACGCCGAGCGCGCCCCCGATGGTGGCACCGTCGTGACCGCCGCCGGCATAGGAGACGAAACCGTCGAGCTCGCGAGGCGAGATCCCGGCATCTGTGCAGGCCGAGACAACTGCCTCCAGCGTCATCCGCAGCTCGCCGTGCGGCGCCTCGCCACGTTTGTAGTGCAGCTCGGAGACACCGACGACCGCGGTGGTCCCCCGCAACGCGATTCCGCTCATGACTGCGTCCCTTCGCGTCGACGCCACCGCAGCAGCGGCCACGTCGCGCCCTCGTCGAGTTCGATGTGTCCGACGACCTGCTCCCCGATCTGCACATCGGTGTCGTCGCCGGTCAGAATGCCGAGCACGCGCCGGTTGTCCGCTCCGGGCAGTTCGACGAGAACGGTCACGTACGGCAGCCGATCGGCGAGTTCGGCGATGAACGGGGTGTGGCTGCGAGCCCAGCTGTAGACCGTGCCCACTGCTTCCACCGCCTCCCATCCGGGATCGAACGTGTGGCAGGTGGCGCAGATCCACTGTGGACCCCAGATCCATCGAGCGCAGTTCCCGCACCGCTGCAGGCGAAGCTCACCAGCGAGGAGACCGTCCCAGTACTCTCGGTCGAGCCCGTCCGCGGCCGGCCCCCACGGGAGGTCGCGCACGACGGTGTCGGCGGTCATGCCGTCGCTCCGGGCACGGGGAAGTTCTCCAGCGCCGCGGCCTTCCACTCTCCGTCGCGGAGTTCCCAGATCGATCGCAACCCGATCACGCCGTCTCCGGTGTCATAGATCGTCTCGCCGATCTGTCGCTCCCCGTCGAGCCGTACGTCCTTGATCTCGAACCCGTTCACCGCACCGCGCGGCACGGCGACCCCTTCGAACACGGCGGGGATGTTCTCCTGCACCATGTCGGCGATCGCCGCCTTCATGTCCCCCGACACGACATGCCCCACGTGACGCTCATACAGCGTGCGGAAGTCTTCTGCAGCCATTCGATTCTCCTTGATCCACCGGCGCCGTCGGCGCACTGCGACGCAGTGCGCCGACTCGCCATTAACCTTAAGCCTTTAGATATTGGTGAGTCAACGGGCGCCCACGCGCCGTCGACGCGGCGGCCGTTGAGCACCGGCTCAGGCGAAGTCGAATCCGCCGTCCGCCGTCACGACGAGGGACGCTCCGGCCTCCTCCGCGACCAGCAGCCGCTGCAGCGCCTCGGGGTCTGCGGTGGAAGCCAGTGTCCGCGCCCCGTCGACGACGCGAGCAGCCACGAAGCCGCGCTCGGGCACACCCGACCGGTCGTACAGCACGGCCCACGACTCGGTTGTCGCCGGCCCCGCGTAGGTCGGGTCGGCCCGTACGGTCGGTTCCCGGTCGACCGCAGCCTGCACGTCCTCGCGCCGGAATCCACCGGCGGGCGGCTCGGTCCGATACACCCCGAAGGCATGTTTGGTCAGGTAGCCGCTGTTCGCGGTCACGAGTCCGTAGGAGCCCGGCGATTCCCGCAACCGGCCGGCCATCGTCGCGATCGCATGGGTGCTGTAGTTGTTCCACGGCCCGCCGGCGAACGTGAGCCCTCCGGTGAGAGTCAGCGGACGGCCCGGATCGTCGAGCGGCAGTCCTAGTTCCCGCGCGGCGACCTGAACCGCCGACGGGAAGCAGGAATACACGTCGACATGGGCCACGTCGTCGATGCCGATGCCGGCCAGTTCGAGGGCCCTGGCGCCGGCGATGCGGATGGCCGGCGAGCGATCCAGCGCGCCGCGCTCGGCGATGTCATAGGTGTCGTGTGACTCGGTTCCGGACTGCGGGAACACCCAGTTGTCGCGTGGGATGCCGAGTGCCGTGGCGGTCTCGACCGAGCACAGGAGCACCGCGGCACCCTGCTCGACCATGTTGTTCGAGTTCAGCAACTTGGTGTACGGCGAGACGATCCACCGGTTGTCCGCCGACGGCGTGGCGATCTCGTCGGCGGTGTACTCGCGTTGCGTCCAGGCGTGCGGGTTCGTCGCGGCAACCTTGCTGAAACCCGACCACAGGGCTCCGATCGCGCCTCGGTGCTCGGCGACGGTCCTGCCCGCGCGCAGACGCAGCGCCTGCTCGAACAACGGATAGACGTAGGCGGGTCGGTCCAGACCCGCACGCATCTCGGTGTCCGATCGCATCGGCACCTCGTCGACGACGATCGGCGCCGCGGCCACCGACTCGTCCTGCGTCGTCCAGTCCGGGCGAGCACCCTGCGCCCGCAGTTTCATTCGCGTACGCCACGACTCGGCTCCGCCGATCAACACCACGTCGGAACGACCCGCGATGATGTCCTCGGCAGCCATGTTGACGAGGACCTGTGGAGTGCTGCCGCCACTGCCGGTGTATGCGGTGTGCCGAGGTGATGCCCCGATGCGCTCACCCACCAGGGCGCCGGGATCGCGGTACCGCCACGACAGCAGGCCGACGATCCGGACGGAGTCGACGAGTTCGAGCAGCCGCTCGCTGCCCGCCTGCCCGGCAGCACTGCGCGCCGCGTCGGCGATCAGATCCACGGGCTCACGGCCGCCGTCCCGGTCGTTGATCTGACCTCCGCCGACGAGGACCGGCGTGCGTGGGTCGAGGGGCACGCTGGGTCCACTCATGGTCGCGCCGCCTCCAGGTTCGCAGCGGCCGGGTGCGCGGGTGTACAGCGTTTCACGATCATCCTCACAAACCTAGGCTAATGGCTTTAGATTATCGCGCACGCGCCGGGCTGTCAGGAGCGGGCGGGGGGCATGACGTTGTCATGGCGACGTCGAAGATCAGCAGGTAGTTCTTCCCCCGGGTATCGCTTCGTCCCCCACGTGCAGGCGGAGGAGGAACGCATACCCGGGGGAAGAGCGGGCAGGGGTTCCGGTCAGTGGTTGCGATAAACGGGAGGCCGCTTCTCCAAGAACGAGTGGACGGCCTCGCGATGATCCTTGGTCATCGCCGCGAGGATCTGTGTCCGGTTCTCCAGGTCGATCGCGGCACGCAGGCTCGGTACCTCGAGGTTGGACCACATCACCTCCTTGGTCATCCACACCCCGAACGGGCTGTTGCGGGCGATGTTCTCGGCGGTGTCGAGGGCCTTGTCGAGCAGCGACTCCGCGGACTCAACTGACGACACGATCCCGACACGCTCGCACTCGGCGGCATCGACGGGACGTCCGGTGAGCAGAATCTCTGCGGCCCTGGAGAATCCGATCATCCTCGGAAGCAGCCAACTGACGCCGATGTCGCAACTCGACTGCCCACGGTTGATGAACGACGCGTGCAGCGCGGCCGTGTCGGCCATGATCCGCACATCGGCCATCAGCGCGAGGGCCATGCCCCCGCCCGCGGCAGCCCCGTTGATCGCCGCGACGACCGGCGGCCGGGCACCCCGGAACGCCTCGACAAGCGAGGCGATGTGCTGCTGGACGCGCATACCCGCCTGTGCCCGCCCCTCACCCTCGGCGGCCCCGGGTGGGGTGCCGTAGCCACGCAGGTCGATGCCCGCGCAGAAGGCCCTGCCGTTGCCGGTCAACACGATCGCCCGCGTCTCGGAGTCGTGCCTGACCTCGGCCAACACGGCGTGTAGAGCGTCGACCAACTCCACGTTCATCGCGTTCAGCGCGTCAGCGCGATTCAGTCGGATCACCAGGACCCCGGGTCGTGGCCGTTCGGTCACGATCATCTCTGCCATCGTCTGCCCTCTCCTCGTGATCTCACAGCATCGGCGTCGCCGACGTGGCCCGTCACACGCCGACGGGCCCGCCGAGCCACACCCCTACCTCTTCCCCCGAGACATGCCCGCCCTCCTCGCTGACGAGGAACGAGATGGTCGAGGCGATGGACTCGGCGGGAATGCGGGGCCAGTGCGCCGCAAGGCTTTCCGCAGCGTTCGCACCGCCGGAGGAGATGATGTCGGTCTCCACGAATCCGGGCATGACGGTGTTGACCGTGATGCCTCGGCGCGCTACCTCGAGCGCCATCGACCGGGTCATCCCGACCAGGCCGGCCTTGGCCGCGGAGTACGCGCTCATCCCCGGTGAGGGTCGACGCCCACCGGAGGGACTGCTGACGAAAATCACGCGCCCCCAGCCATTCTCGTACATGTACGACAAGGCCGCATGTGCACAGTAGAAGGCGCCACTGAGATTGACACCGATCACCCGGTCCCAGTCGCCGGGTGACTGCTTACGGGCCGCACCCGCGATGTTCATCCCGGCGTTGTTCACCAGGACGGTCGGTGCTCCGAGTTCGGCCGTGGTCGTGTCGATCAGGTTCGCGGCCTGCCCGGGATCGGAGACGTCCGCGCGGATCGCGACCGCGCTCCCGCCGTCGGCGGTGATCCCGTCGACCACCTGCTGTGCGTCCGATGGACTCGACGAGTAGTTGACCGCGACGGCGAATCCGTCGGATGCCAACCGCCTCGAGATCGCGGCGCCGATGCCGCGACCGCCGCCGGTCACGACCGCCACCCGGTGGGGCGCGGTCACGATCAGCGGACCTTCGGGTAGGTCTGGGGCACATCCGAATAGGTGTCGCGGAGTTCTCGCTTCGAGATCTTGCCGCTGGCCATCCGAGGCAGACCGGAGTCGACGAAGACGACATAGCGCGGCACCTTGTAGTCGGCGAGATTCCGATTGCAGAACTCGACGACGTCGATCTCGGTGAGGCCGGTGACCTTCTTGACGATCGCAGCGGGCGTCTCGCCGAACTTGTCGTCGGGAACGCTGATGACGGCGACCTCCTCGACGCCCGGCATCCGATTGATGACCTGCTCGATCTCTGCCGGTGAGATGTTGAGGCCGCCGGAGATGATCATGTCCTTGAGCCGATCGACGAACGTCAGATAGCCGTTCTCGTCGAGCTTCCCGAGATCGCCGGTGTGTAGCCATCCGTCGATGAGGGCGGCCCGGGTGGCGTCATCGTTGCGCCAGTACCCCGGCATCATGCCGGGGCCACGCAGGAGGATCTGTCCCACTTCGTCGGGTCGGCACTCCTTCCCGTCCGCATCGACCACACGGATCTTCGTGAAGATGCCACCGAATCCGCATTTGTCCGGATGCTGGGCCGCCTCGTGGCGGGGCATCGCGGTGGCCGATCCGCCGATCTCGGTCTGGCCGTATATCTGTCGCAATTGCACACCGCGGGCGAGCCAGGTTCCGACCAGAGCCGACGGTACGCGCGCGCCACCGACGTGTGCGGTGGTCAGGTGACTCAGGTCCGTGTCATCGAAGCCCGGGACACGGGAGATCTGCTCGAAGAGGATGGGCGGCCCGGTCAACGTGGTGGCCTTGCTGTCGGTCATCACCCGCAACGCGGACGCAGGGTCGAACCCTGGTTGCAGCAGGAGGGTGCCGCCGTGGAGCACGGTCCGGGAGATGCCCCAGATGATGCCGGCCGCGGTGAAGAGCGGCAGCACCAGCAGCGGCCGCAGGCCGTTCTGCTCGATCGGTTCCATCAACGACCATTCGTGCATCTCACCGGCGATGGTGGCATGGGTGAACACCACTCCCTTCGGTTTGCCGGTGGTGCCACTGGTGAACACGATCGCGGTGGGGTCGGACTGTTCCGTGACGGGGGCGCGGAACGGCGCATGTGCAACACCTCGCAACGATCGGACGTTCGCCTCGAACTCGGCGATCGCGAAGGTCTCCCGCGCCGCGTGAACCTCCTCGAGGCGGTCGCGGAGGTCGGCGTCGCAGTAGACCACTGCGGGCTCGCAATCGTCGACGAGCACGGTCAGCTCGCCGGCCAGCATGCGCTGGTTGAACGGCGCCGAGATCGCCCCGACCTTCATCGCTCCGATGGCGGCGACGCACCACTCGAGCGTGTTGACACCGAGATAGCTGACCCGGTCTCCGGCGGTGACGCCGCGATCATCGAGGTCGTGCGCAACGCCGTCGGCCCAGGTGTTGAGCTCACGATAGGTGACGACGTCACCGGCGAAGTCGATGGCCGCCTGGTCGGGAACGATCTTCGCCCAGTAGGTGAGTGCGTCGATCACGGTACCGCTCATCGGTTGCCTCCCAGGGGTGTCGGCGCGGCGGGTTGTCCCACCGCCGATCCGGCGGTTCGCACGTCGGCTCGGAACGTGTGCTGCGCCACATCAGTAAATCTAAAGCCATTCGATTGTGATGACAAGATCCGGCTCAGGATCAACACCTCACGACGTCGACGTTGATCCCGGTGAGCTGGGACTGGTTGCTGAGAGGGTCGTAGCCGTCCGCTCCCGTCGGCGCCAGGCGGTTGACGTTCACGCCGGGGTGTCGACGGGCCACGTCGAGACCGTGAGCCGTTCGCTGACCCCACCCGTGCGTCATCGCCACCACGCCGTCACGCAGTCCGTCGTCGTACGCCAGAACAGCGGTGACGTGTCCGTGAGAGTTCCGAACCTCGACGTCATCGCCCTCGACCAGTCCACGCCGGTGCGCGTCGCACGGATTCATCCACAGCGGATTGTCCTGGTGTACCCCGTGCTTGAGGATGGGCAGGTTGTGCATCCAGCTGTTGACCATGTAGTTGGTACGACGAGTGATCAGCTTCAGCTGGTCCGGCGGTTCTGCCGACAGCTCGTCGAGGATGCGCTCGGCGACCGGGAAGAAGCGACGAAAAATGTTCGGGCAGCAGTCGATCAGTCCGTCCTCGTGCTGAACCGCGATGTCGAAGACATCCGTCGGTACCGCCGGGGGCAACACCGCGGTCTGGCACGGCATGGTCGACAGCGCCTCGATCGTCAGGCCGGAGCCCGCCATCATCGCGTCGATCGCAGCGAACGGATTAGGGTCTGGATCGTCGAGCAGCGTTGCGACACCCATCTCCTGCTGGATGCGGGACAGGATCCACCAGTCGTCGCGTCGCTCCCCTTTCGAGGGTACGACCGCGGGCGTGTACTGGACGTACGGTTCCATCGCGACACCCATGGTGTTGAGGACGTTGACATCCTCCCGTTCGAGCCAATCCGTAGCCGGCAGAACATAGTCCGCGAGTTCCCCGGTGACCGTCCGGTACAGATCGATCGTCACGATCAGCTCCAGTGACCGCAGTGCTCGAAGCAGTCGTCCGTCTCCACCGACCGACAGCAGCGGGTTTCCCGAGACCACGATCAGCGCGCGGATCGGGTCGGCCGGGTCCTCGATGAACTCCGCCAGCCGGGCTGCAGGCAGATCGCCGCTCACGGTGCGCATCTCGCCGAGGGGGCCGTCGAAGAACGGGTCCTCCCGCTTACGCGTGGAGTGCTGCACGGTGTCCGCGACACCCCGTGAGTAGATGTTGCCGCCCCGCCGGCCGAGATTGCCCGAGAACAGACTCACCATGGTGAGCATCCAGTAGGCCAGAGCGCCCTGCCGACCCTGGTTCACACCGGTCGCCATGTAGATGCTCGCACTCGGGGCCGAGCAGAAGTCATCCGCGACCCGTCGGATCTCCTCAGCCGGCACGCCCACCACCTCGGCCACCCTCTCGACGGGATAGCGACGGACGAAGTCGAGCACGTCGTCGACATGTCTGGCGTGCGATTCCACCGCGTCCCGGTCGTATCCGATGCGGAAGACGATCTCGTGCAGGACCGCTGCGAGAAAGTAGAAGTCGGTGTCCGGCCGGACCAGCAGGACGTCGCCGGTCTCTGGTGACGACGACTCGATTCGTCGCGGATTGACGAACAACACCGTCCCGCCGCGCCGGGTGATCTCACGGATCTTCGCCATCGGATCCGAGATGTGGATCAGCGTCATGTGCGAGACCTGCGGATTGCTGCCGAGACACAGGAAGTAGTCGGTGTGCAGCAGATCCGGGATCGGGTGCGCCATGGACGCCCCGTAGATCGCCTCGCTCGCCGCGTATTTGGCGGACGTGTCCTGGGTACCGGCGCTGAAGCGCATCCGGGTGTCGAATCCCCGGGCGATCCGCCCGGCGTTGGCGTAGTACGCGCCGTTGAACGCCGACGGGTTTCCCTGATAGACGGCGAGGGCATTGCGGCCGTGGCGGCTACGGAGTTCCCCGAGTCGTGTTGCGATGTCCCGGGCTGCGTCGTCCCACTCGACCGGTTCGAACACTCCGCGTTCCTCGCTGCGCGGGTTGGTCCGCTTCAGCGGCCGGTCCAGCCGGTCCGGGTCGCGATGGACCTGCAGGTAGTGCACACCTTTGTGGCAGGAGAAGCCCCGATGCACCGGGTGTTCCCGGTCGGGTTGCAGCCGGACGATCTGCTCGTCGCCGTCGTCGCCGTCGTCGACCTCCGCGAGCAAACCGCATCCCGGCTCACAGATGCGGCAGAAGGTGTGGACGTGGCGCGTCATCGCGATGCTCTGGATGCGATCGCGACATCGACTGCCGCGGTGGCGTCGACGATCTTCACCCGCGGGCGCCCGGCGGCCCGGCCCTGCTCGCGCTCGTGGCGGTCGATCGCGCGCCAATCGCCACCACCGAGCGCATCGGGTCGTCGCGCGTGCACGAGCGCCGTCAGATCTGCCGACGACGCGGTCGGTGCAGCGAGCCGGCCCGCACGGTGATCGTCGAGAAGGGACTCGACAGTCTCGGCGGCACAGTAGCGGTTGGTGCCGATCACTCCGGTCGCTCCTCGTTTGATCCAGCCCGCGACGTACTGCCCCACGACCGGCTCGCTCGTCTCCGGCACGACGACGCGACCCGCGACATTGCCCACCGTGAACGCTTCGTCGTCGAACGGGAGCCCTGCGATGGGCGTGCCCCGGTAACCGATCGCTCGGAGCACCAGCCCGCACACGATCTTCTCGGTCACGCCGGTGTCGGTGTCCGCGACGATCAGCGACTCGACATGCTCCACGCCGACGACTTCCTCAGGCTTGCAACCGAATCGGAGAACGATACGCCGATTGCCCGGGGTGGGCGTCCGTCCGGCGTAGTCGGCGAGGATCCTCATCTTCATCGGCGCGTCCATGCCCACGTGCAGGGGACCGTCGACGAGCACGTCGATCCCCGGCAGAGACCCGAGAGCGAGGAGTTCCGGAGTGGTGCAGGCGGCGTGCTCGGGTCCGCGTCGCCCGAGCACCACCACTTCCTCGATCCGGTTGTCGACGAGTGCGGAGAGTGCGTGATCGGCGATGTCGGTGCTGCGCAGGGATTCGGGGTCCGAGACGAGAATCCGGGCGACGTCCAATGCCACGTTACCGTTGCCGACGACGACGGCGCGATGCCCTGTCAGGTCGAAGGTGTGGTCGGCGTGGTCGGGGTGACCGTTGTACCACGCCACCATCTCCCGCGCGGCGTGACTGCCGGAGAGATTCTCGCCGGGGACGCCGAGACGCCGGTCGCCCGCCGCTCCCGATGCGTGTATCACCGCATGGTGGTGGGTCATCAGTTCGTCGACGGTGACGTCGCGTCCCACCTCGACGCCGAGGTGGAAGGTGAAACCTTCTCGCCGCGCGGTGCGGTCGAACACCCGGTCGACGGTCTTGGTGTGCCAATGATCCGGTGCCACGCCGAAGCGCACGAGACCGCCTGCGACGGGGAGCTTCTCGAACATCGTGATCTCGGCGGCGATGTCACGCCGGGCCAGCAACTCCTCGGCCGCGTAGAACGCCGATGGTCCGGACCCCACGATCGCGACGCGCAGCGGAGGCGGGTCGGCGACGCCGGAGGTCGCGACCGTCAGCGGAAGTGGCTGGACATGCGCACCCAGAGGTGTCTCGCGCGGGTGATGCCGAAAATACTCGGCGTTCAGCTCTCGGTAGAAATCGATGTCGGGTGCGATCTCGTCGCCGGGGACGATGGCGTCCACCGGGCACACGTCAGAGCATGCTCCGCAATCGATACAGGTGTCCGGATCGATGTACAGCATCTCGGTGCGCTTGTACTCGCGCTCGGCGGGCGTCGGGTGGATGCAGTCGACCGGGCACACGGCGACGCACGTCGCATCGTTGCAACAGTTCTGCGTGACCACGTAGGCCATCAGGGCTCCTCCTGGGTCGTGCGGGTCACCGTCACGGGGACGCCGTTGAAGATCGGTGAGGCCGTAGGTGTCTCGAGGTCGGTGGTGTCGTCAACCAACGCGTTGTAGTTGCTGCCCGGAGCCGCCGCGGATCGCGACGTCCGCAGTCCCGGCCCGTCGTGACCCCATCCGTGTGGCATGCTCACGACGCCGGCGCGTAGCGCCTGGTCGACGCGCAGTTCGGCGGTGACAGTGGCGACGTGCGACGACACCGCTACCCGATCACCCGTCATCAGGCCATGTTCGGCCGCGTCCGCCGGACTCATCAGCAAGGCGCACTGGCTGTCATCCGGCTGCGGTAGCGCATTGTGCAGCCACGAGTTCATACCGCGTCGCTGCCGCCGGTTGATCAACAACAACCCGTCAGCCGGCCGGGACAGGCTCGTCCGCAGTCGCGGCAGGTCGCGGGTGATCATCTCCGGCATCAGGTCGATGCGGCCGTTCGGCGTGCGCAGCACCTCCGGTAATCGTGGCGACAGTGGGCCGAAGTCGATGCCGTCGGGACGATCCTCCAATGCTGCCAGGGTCAGTCCGCCTGGCTCGAGGCCGAACCGGTCACCGTAGGGCCCGCTCCGTAGCCTCAGGTCGAGGAGTCGTTGAGGTCCGCTGCGTTCAGCCGTGGCATCCGCGGCGCGGTCGGTCTCGCATCCCGCAAGTCTCGCGGCACGTCGCGTCGCGACGGCAGCAACCTCGTCGTCGATCTCGGCCACGGGCCGGTCCGGTGTGCCCTTGGCGATCGCGGCCAGCCGGAGCAGGATGTGCCACTCCGACATCTCTCCGACGCCGAGGGGGATCAGCGGCGGTGTGTACCGGGCGACGTTACGGATCTGGAAGTGGGAGAGGGTCACATCGTGATGGCCTCGCGTGATCACCGGCGGCGGCGGCAGGATGACGTCCGCGTACCGAGTGGTCTCGTTCAGGTAGCAGTCCACGGAGACCATGAAGTCCAGCGCCTCGAGCGCCTCTTCGATCGCGCCGCTGTTGGGAAGGGAACGGGCCGGGTTGCCCGCGAGTGTGATCAGTGCACGCGTTCGGCCCGCGCCGGGAGTGAGGATCTCCTCTGCGAAGCAGACCGCCGGCAGTTCTCCCATCGCCTCGGGCAATCCCCGTACCCGGGACCGCCACCGGTCGAACATGAGCCTCGGCGGCCTCGTGACGGGCCAGGTGTTCTGGCCGCCGGCGGCAGGGAGCGAGAACATCGCTCCACCAGGGCGATCCAGGTTCCCGGTGACTATGGTGAGCACCTCGACGAGCCAGTTCGCGAGTGTCCCGAACTCCTGCATGCAGGTTCCGATCCGCGAATGGGCCACCGCGGCAGGCGCTCCCGCGAATCCGCGGGCCACGTTCCGGATCAGATCGAGGTCGATTCCGCAGGAGGCCGCCATCTGTTCGGGGTCGAATTGGGCGGCCAGCTCCAGTACGGTCTCCACGCCGTCGACCACGTCCGGGATACGGTCGGCCCGGGCGAGGCCCTCGGTGGCGATCACCGACAACACCCCGAGCAGGAACTGTGCGTCGGTTCCGGGCCGGATCGGAACGTGCACGTCCGCCACCTCGGCCGTGCGCGTGCGCACCGGATCGACGACGACGAGCGTGCCGCCCCGTTCTCGCAATTCCGCCAGTCGGCGATGCATGCCGGGCGCGGTCACGGTGCTGCCGTTCGACACCAACGGATTCGAGCCGAGGATCAGCAGGTAGTCGGTGCGGTCAAGGTCGGGCAGGGTCATCCCCAGGCCGGTTCCGTACAGCAGCATGTGGGCGAGGTTCTTCGGCCAGGTGTCCACGCTGGCCGGCGAGTAGATGTTGCGGGTGCGCAGTGCTGCGATCAGCTCACCCAGGTAGAACGTCGCATCCAGGTGGTGGGCGGCCGGATTACCGTGGTAGATGGCGCAACTACCTGGATCGTCCACGGTGAAAGCCGGCAGCCGGCGTTCGATCTCCGCGAACGCCTCGTCCCAGGTGGCCTCACGGAAACCGCCATCGGCGGTGCGGAGCAGCGGTGTCCGGATCCGTTCCGGGTCGCCTTCGATCCGCCCGAGCCCCAGACCCTTGGCGCAGCTGTGCCCCGCACTCATCAAGTCCGCGGGGTTCGGCGCGACACCCACGATGGCACGGCCGGACAGCTCGACCATCAGGCCGCAGCACGACTCACAGAGGGGACAGATCCTCTGCCCGACAGCGGTATCGGTGGACCGTGTCACGATGCTTCTCCGCATCCGGCCGGCTCCACCGCGACCCGGACGGCGGTCATGGTGGGCATCGCGTTGATGGCCTGCACACCGTCACGGGAACCGGTCAGCTCGTTCACGTTCACCCCGGCGTCAGCGGTCGGGTCGACACTGCCGAAACAATGGGTCATCGACACCGTGCCGCGGGCCAGCGTCGCGTCCGCCCGAACCGTCGCGCACAGGTGCCCGGAGGCTGAACGCACGGTCACCGACTCCCCGTCGGCGATCCCGAGGTCGTCGAGGTCGTCGGGATGCATGCTCAGCGGGTTGTCCCCGCCCGGGACGAGACCCGGCACGCGGGTTCCCGTGGAGTTGACGGCCTCGCGGATTCGACGGACCGTCAACAACATCGGAAGGTGCTTCACGGCAGCGGTCTCCGTCAGCGCGGCACGGAGTTCACCGAGGACGTCGTCGGGCATCAGCAGGAGACGGTGGACCGCGCCGTCGGCGCTCGGTCGCCCCACGACCGCCCCACCGGTACCGGCGAGAATCCCGTGCGGAGCACCGACGAGGTCGTCGAACGGGACGCGCCCCCGTTCGGTCATCATCGCCAGCATCTCCTCGGCGCTCGGCGGCGATGCGGGATCGAGGATGCGGCCTGCGAACTTGACCGCCTGGCCCGATGCCGCCGCGAGATCGAGGAAGAACCGCCAGTCATCGACGACACCGGGTGGAGGTGTCACGACGGCAGGCGTGAACTGCGCGAACGGACGCGGGAAGAACGCCTCCATGATCGCGGTGTGGTCCGCACGTTCGTACATCGTCGTCGGAGCGATCACATAGTCGGCCAGTCGAGCGGTGTCCGACATGCGCGGATCGACGCACACCAGCAGGTCCAGTGACCGCAGTGCACGCAGCGCCTTCAACCGATCAGGCAGCGCCGCAGCCGGATTGCCGCCCGACACGATCAGCGCCCGTACCCGATCCGGGCCGGGCTCGAGTATCTCGTCGGCAAGGATCCCGGAGGGCAACTCTCCACGCATCGCCCGCACACCGTTGATGCGACTGCGGAATCCGCTCTCGTAGGACCGGGCCGGCGGGGCCACCTCGGCGCGAGCCGTCACCTGCCGGATGAGGACTGCGCGATCGTCCGCCGGTTCACCCTCACGGAGGTACCGGCCGCACACCACGTTCAGGGCGGCGACGAGGTGCTCGCCGAGATTCGAATGCGGCCCCATGCACAGTCCGGTCCCCGAGGTCGCCATCCCGCGTCGACCGTTCGCGAAGACACGGGCGGCCGCCGTCACCTGATCGGCGGGTACGCCGCAGATACGCTGGACGACACCGGGAGTCACAGCGCTCACCGCGTCCCGGAGCGCGGAGAGATCTGCGGTGAATCGGCGGCAGAACTCGGTGTCCTCGAGACCGTCCGCGAGGATGACACGCAGCATTCCCGCCAGGAGCACCGCATCGGTGCCGGGCCGCGGGGCCAGGTGGATATCGGCCAGGGCGGCGGTCTCGGTGCGCCGCGGATCGATCACGATGAGGCGCAGTCCCCGCTCGCGTGCCGCGCGCAGCGTGGCGGACGGATTGTGCACGACGGCCCCATCGCCGTCGCCGCCGTTCGCGGAGACGACCGGATTGGTCCCCGCCAGCAGCCACACGTCCGCATCCCCGAACCGTTGTCTGCCGCCCAGGTACGTTCCCATCCTCTCCGCGACAACCCATTTGGCAGACTGGTCGATCGTCATCGTGGAGAACAGCTTGTGCGATCCGGTACCGCGGAACCAGGCTCGTGCCATCGGCGGGGTGAGTGCGGCGAAGTTCTGTTGCGTCCCCATGAAGAGTGCGACCGAGTCCGGCCCGTGCCGGTCGACGATCCTCCGCAGCCGATCGGCTATCTCCGTGGTCGCCTGCGCCACAGGGATGGGCTCGTGCACGCCCTTCGTCGATCGTCGCATCGAGCTGGTGAGTCGATCGGCGCCGTGGACGAGGTCACCGCCCCGTCGCCCTTTCGGACAGGTGTAGCCGCCCGAGATCGCGTGCTGGGTGTCGCCGAGGACACGCGTGATCCGGCCGTCCACGACGTCGAGCAGAACGCCGCATGAGGAAGCACACAACCTGCAGTACGACGTATGGCGGGTCGTGGCGGGCGGCACGGTCGTCGGCACCGGTCAGGCGGGTGCCACGGTGCCGTCGACGACGATGGCATCGGCCGGCGGCTCCGGGAAGCGCGCGCGCAGAGAGGGCTTTGCGAGCTTGCCCGAGAACGTACGGGGAAGCGGTTCATCAAGGGCAACAGCATGTTTCGGACGCTTGAACTTGGCAAGATTCTCACCGGCGATCGCGGCGATGTCATGAACGATGTCGGTGGCGGGGCGCTCGCTGTGGAACACCACCATCGGAACCTCACCCCATCGGTCGTCCTTCACCCCGATCACCGCGAGGTCGACCAGGCCCTCGATACCGTGCAGGGCGTTCTCGATCTCTGCGGGGTAGACATTGAGTCCACCCGAGATCAGCATGTCCTTGCTGCGGTCGACGATCTTCAGGAATCCACCGTCGTCCAGCAGCCCGAGGTCTCCGGTCCGTAGCCAACCGTCGGCCAATGTCGCGGCGGTGGCCTCCGGCTTGTTCCAGTACTCGCGCAACACATGTCCACCTCGGACCAGGATCTCGCCGACCTCGCCCACGGTCGTATCGGCCTCGGGCTCACCGATCCGGATGTGGGTGCCGACGAGGGGCAGCCCGGCAAAACCCGGCCGCGACATCGCGTCCTTGTATTCGAGGGTCGACACCATCCCCGACGCCTCGGTCAGCCCGTAACACTGGGTCAACGGGATGCCGTGCTCGCGATAGAAGTCGAGCAGATCGAGACTGACGGGTGCACCGCCGGTTCCCGCGAAGGTGAAGGCCGCCAGCTTACGGGAACCGAAGTCCGGCAGCGTCGTCATACGTTCCCAGATCACCGGAACGGTCGTGGTCGCAGTGATCTGCTCCCGCTCGAAGGTGTCGAGCGCGATCTCGGGGTCGTACTCACGAAGCAAGACCATGGTCGCCCCGGGGACGACCACCAACTGCATGAAGATCGAGAGAACCGATCCGGTGTAGACGAGCGGCGCGGAGCACAGCACGCGATCGCGGGCAGAGAAGCCGAACGTGATCGTCTGCGAGATCCCGGGAGTGATCGCATTGCGATGCGTGATGAGCGCACCCTTCTGCACCCCCGTGGTCCCCGACGTGTAACAGATGAAAGCGGGGTCATCGGCGTCGATGGCCACGATCGGTGCGGGCCCGGCGTCGACCAGCGCAGAGTATGCGGGATGCGACCCGCCTTCGATGGAGAACGTCTGGAACTCGATCTGCTCGGCGGCGACGTCGAGCAGCGGAGCGAACGCGTCCTCGACGATCACGACCCGCGGAGCGGCGTCGACGACCATCGGAGCCAGTTCGGTGGCCGTCAACCGGAAGTTCAGGGGCACGCTGATCGCACCCAGCTTGAGGGTTGCAAGGATGATGTGCGCGAGCTCCGGACGATTGAGCATCATCACCGAGACCCGGTCACCTTTGCGCACACCCCTGGCGGCCAGACCGCGCGCCACGGCGTCGGTGATCGCGTCGACCTCCGCCCACGTCTGCGTTGCACCTCCGAACACGATGGCGTCCTGCTGCGGACGCGTCTTACCCCAGAATCGGGTCAGGTCCGAGAGATTCATAGGTACTCCTTCATCGCCGGCGGCGTCGCCGACAGGGCTGCTGCAAGGGGTGTGATCCCCCTCACGAAGTGTGACATAAATCTAACAGCTTTAGGCTCCGGTGGCAATGACCCATTCCGGACATATCGCACACCCGTTGGCTGACCGAGCGCAACGACAAGTACACTCACGCAACATATTTCGCATGAGTGCGACCGCATCGATCGATTCAGCCGGTAGAGCTCCCCGCCCGCGCTCGCGACCTGGGATCGACCGCCGCAGCGGCTTGTTCCGCGCTGTATCCGGCCACGTCGCGCAGCACATCCTCGCTGTCGTCTCCGACGCCGGGTGGGAGGTCGGGAGCGAACTGCTGTCCCGCGACGCGAACGGGACTGACGACGAACTCCATTTCACCCACGCCGTCGTAGTCGACGCGATAGGTGTTCGCGCGCGATCGGAAATGGGGATCGGCGAGCATGTCATCCACACTGTTGACGGGGCCGCCCGCGATCCCGTGTTCGACGAACAACTCGAGCCACTCCGCCCTCGTCCGTTGCGCGAAGATCTCCGTCAGCGCGCGCCACACCATGTCCGCGCGCGCAGGAGCGCCCTCGTCGACCGTGACCAGGTCGACGTCGATCAGATCTTCGCGGTCGACGGCGCGCAGGAAGTTGTGCCAGAACTTCTCGACGTGCGAACCGAACAGAACCGCCTCACCGTCGCTCGTACGGTAGGCCTCGAGTCGTGGCCAATCAGGAAGCCGGCCGTCGGCGAGCCAGGTGGGACGGGCAACCGACCGGTCTTTGTTCAGTTCGGCATCGACCATGTCCGGCATCCACGCGGCGGCCACGTCGATACCGGCCACCTCGACGTGGCACCCCACGCCCGTGACACCGGCACGGTGCACTGCTGCAAGCAGTCCCATCGCCCCGTAGGCGCCGAGTGCGTACATCGCGATCGGGGGCGTCGTCGACCCGGCCATCCCCGTCGACGGTGGCTCGTCGGGGGTGTCCACGTCACGCAGACCGGCGTAGGCGTCGAACACGGGTCCGCCGGTGCCGAGCGTGCGATACGGCCCGTCGCCGCCCATTCCCGAGACGGTACACAGCACGATTGCCGGATTCACCTCGCGCAGTTGCTCATAGCCGACCTCGAGCCAATCGAGGTAGCCACCTCGCATACCCTCGATCACCGCGTCACAGGTTCGTGCGAGATCGAGAAACGCCTGCTTGCCCTCGCGACTGCGCAGGTCGAGGGCCACCGACTTCTTGCCACGGTTCCAGCGCAGATGCATGAAGGCCGGACCGTCAGGTGAACCGACCGCTCGGCTGCCACCGACACGCACCGGATCACCGAGAGGGCCGGATTCGATCTTGATCACCTCCGCACCAAGGTCGGCGAGATGACCACCCAGCGAAGCCGGCGCCAACTGGGCGACCTCGAGAATCCTCATGCCGGTCAACAGGGAGTACCCACTCATCGTGCACACTTTCTCATGTCTGCGAAATATTCTGCGTCTGATCAGGTTTGAGCTCCACCCAAAGACCTTCGGCTTCCGCGACCAGCCGATCGCCGTGGCGCATCGCGCCTCGGAGGAATCGCTTTCTTCCCTGCTGCCCCACCAGCTCGGCGGTCACGATCAGTTCTTCGTGGAGCGGTGCGGGCGCACGGTAATCGACGTTGAGATACGCCGTCCGGCCCCACGGCCGACCCGCACTGTTCGCCAGCCGGGCGAGAAGCTCGTCGAAGATCAAGGGCGTGACGCCACCGTTCATGGCGTAGCGGCCCGAATGGAACCGGCCGACCGTCACATGCGCGACCGCCCGGGTGTCGGTGACCTCGTCGATATGCAGTACAGGGGCGAGGGCGTGGCCCTTACCGGCTGTCTCCCAACGCTTCCCCGCGATCTGATCGTCCTCGTCCACCTCGAAGGGAGACAGCAGATCTCGCACCCGTCGCAGGGTGTCGCACGCGAACGCTGCGACCTCCGGCGTCGGACGACTCCGCGTCACCGCTTCCTGCACGTCGCGCAAGGCTCCCACCAGCGCCTCGTAGTCGTCGTCGCACTCAATGGTCGGGCGGAACGGATCCGGCCAGTGCGGCCGCCACGGATCGATCATCGTCGAGGAGTCGGTCATGGCGTGCTCGTCGTCTCGGCCCGGGCGCGGTCGCGATCGAAGAAGTCGGCGAACACATCCGAGATCGGGCGAGGGCGCAGCAACGTTCGGGCGATCTCGTTCTCACGGTCATACCGCGATCGCAGAGACCGACCGGGACCGGCGAGCAGGAGCGCCTTGATCTCCCGTAGCGCCTCGGGCGGCTGACCGGCGAGCTCGATGGCCGCGCGCAGGGCCGCGGCTTCCACATCCCCGTCGTCGGCCAGCCGGCTCAGGAGGCCGATGCGGTGGGCCTCGTCCCCATCGATGGTCCGAGAGGTCATCAACAGGTCCCGGGTGAGACCGGCACCGATGAGTTCGTCGAGCAGCCAGGTGAGGTTGGCGCCACCGTATCGTGCGGCGGTCACCGTGAATCGCGTGTGTGGTCCCCCGACCCGGATGTCGGCACACGCGGCCAGGATCGTGCCCGCGCCATGCGCCGCCCCGTGCACGGCGGCGACCACCGGCTTGGGGAACGTCACGAAGCGCCAGATCAGCTCATCCCGCTCGGCCGCAGCGTCCGCCACCTCGTCGGTTGTCCACTCGGCGAGTTCTGCGAGGTCATAGCCTGCGGAGAAGGCAACCGGGCCCGCGCCGGCGACGATCACAGACCGGACCGTGTCGTCGCCGGCCACTGATGCGAGAACCCTGTCGAGCTCGCGTTGCAGAGGCAGCGAGATCGCGTTGCGGACCTCCGGCCGGTCGATGGTCAGTCGGCGTACACCCGGCGCCGGTTGATCGACACGTAACTCTCCCATCGGATCAGCCCGCGGGCGTGTAGTCGGCGGCCGCGGTCGCCGTTGCGCCCTCGCGTTCCAGGGCTTCGACGTCTCCGGCCACCATCTTGTGAAAAAGCTGCCCGGGCAGTTCATTACGTCCGTAGATCAGCTCGTCGACCTGCCCGAAAGCTGCGTTGTCGGTGATCGTCTTCGTGACGAACCAATCCTCCGCGTGGAGGGTCTCCATCAGCAGTTCCCAGTTCTTGTCCAGGATGCGCTCCTCGCGCGGGGTCTCCGGCTTCCTCGGGGACAGGAGGCGGATGGTGCAGTGGCTGACGTTCGGATCGTCCTTGTCCGGCACGATCGTCCAGATCTCGAAGTGGTTGGGTTCGGTGACGAGCATGGTGCCCGGATAGACGGTGTAGTTCGCGAGAGAGTAGTCGCGAACATCGAAACTGTCCGGATCGGCATCCCGAACCTCGGTGATCGCCTTGCGCGCCACCACAAGTCGCCAGGATCGGTCAACGACGTCCAGCGCGGTGATGTTGCCCTCGAGATAGTTGCACACCGTCTTCGTGTGCAACTGGCACAGGTGATAGGAGTCCTGGACCCCGTCGACGGCGATCTTCCAGTTCATGTCGAGCTTCCAGGTCTCTTTGCGGACCTGGAATGACCCGGCCATACCGGTGTCGGCCACCTCGGCATCGTGCTTGTCACCGAGGACCGCCTTGATGTCGAGATCCGCCCCGACGGTCGGCACCACCCACACGAGTCCGTGACGGACCTCGCACGGGAACTCCACCAGTCCGTACTCTGCACGGTCCATACCGTCGAAGCCCTCGGCGTGCGGCATACCCCGCAGCGCACCGTCCTTGCCGTACGACCAGTTGTGATACGGGCAGGCGAACACTCGTTTGCAGCCCGACTCACCGAACTCGACCTTGGAACCCCGATGCCGACAGACATTGGAGAACGCTTTGACCGTTCCGTCGTTCTGCTTCACCACGAGCAGCGGCGTTCCGATGAGCTCGGTGGTGATGTAGGAACCCGTCTTCTCCAGTTCGTCCATGTGGGCGACGATGTGCGGGAATCGCCGCACCACGTCACGCTCCTTCGCCGCCAGATCGGGATCGTTGAACACCGCGAACGGCACCCGCAGCAGGTCATCCGCATAGTCGGTGCTGTCGTTGTCCACGTGGGCGATGAGCCGCTGCGTGAGCCTGATCTTTTCGTCACGGTCCATGTGTCGAGACTGACACACGAGACATTCAATGTCTAGTGTCTTATCTATTGCCTTTCGATATCAACCGCTTGATACCGTTCTCGTGTGGTCACACGCACCGAACTCCCCGCCGACGCCCGCGAGGCGCTCCTCACGGCTGCCGAGGAATGCTTCGCTCAGTTCGGCATCGCGAAGACGACGATGGAGGACATCGCCCGCGCCGCGTCGCTGTCACGCGCGACCGTCTACCGATACTTCGCGGACCGTGAGGCCCTGATCACCGAGCTCGTCGTACGACGCGCCCGCGCGAACATGGACAAGGCGCGTGAGTACATCAAGCGATGGCCGACCGTAGAGGAGCGGATCGTCGAGGGCATCTGCCGCGATATTCGGAAGGGCCATTCCGACCCGATGGTCAATCGGCTGGTGTCACCGGAGTCGATGGCGCTGTCGGTCCAACTCCTGAATGTGTCGGGTCGCGCCGTCGAACTGACCCACGAGCTGTGGGGACCGATCCTGGCCGATGAACAGGCCGCCGGCACCATTCGGGCAGATCTGGATCTGCGCATGATCTCGGAATGGATCTCCGAGATGGAGATCATGTACATCAGTCAGTACGACGACGACGGTGACGCACTGGAGCGCATCCGTACCAAACTCCGGACTTTCGTCGCGCCGGCGATCGTCGGTCGCTGACGCTCGGCGGCCTGCCGCGTTTCGGCCACAAATCTACGTGCAGTAGGTAGTGTGATCGTTCTGACAGCAACATGAAGCCCGCTCGGAACCGAGGACCACATGGGCAGAGTCCGGATCACCGACCGTCCACAGCGCCTTCATCGCGCCATCCTGACGACTGCCTGGATGGTTGCGGTCGCCGTTCTCGCTGTGGCGCCGAGCGCTCGCGCGGACGACCTCTATGGGCCGACGCAATCAGACTGGAAATCAGCTGTCGCCTACTCGATCCAGCACCCGGAGGCCTTACCGATCGGGATGAACGTTCCGGGATGTCGGCCGACAACCGATCACCCGCGTCCCGTGGTGCTGTTGAACGGCGCATTCCTGAACAAGTATGCGACGTGGTCCATGTACGCCCCACAGCTGGCGGCAGCGGGCTATTGCGTGTTCGGCCTGGACTACGGCGGCCCCACCTCGGGTCCCTTCCATCAGGTCGGCGACCTCCGCACTTCGGCCCGCGAGATCGGTGCGTTCATCGAGCGCGTGGCCGCCCGCACCGGTTCCGACCAGGTCGACGTCGTCGGATACTCCGAGGGCGGCCTGGTGCCCTTCCACTACCTCAACGAGCTCGGCGGCACCCGCAGGGTGAACACCTTCATTGCTCTCGCCTCACCCGTCCAGGGCATGAGTGGTTACGGATTTCTCGAGTGGATCGCCCAGATCCCGGGCGGCACTGGAGGTTTAAAGGCAAGCCTCCCGGCAGCCGTGGACGGCACCAAGAACTCCGAGTACATGCGGGCAATCCGGCGCGACGGCCTGACGCGCCCCGACGTCCGATACGTGACCGTCAGTTCCAGACACGACCTCGTCGTCGATCCCGCGGAGGCGACGCTCACTCCCGCCCCTAACGTGACCAACACCGTGATCCAGGACTCTTGCCCCGAAGATCATGTCTTTCACGGCTCCGTCATCTACGACGACATCACTCTCCGACTCGTACAGAACGCACTCCACCCGTCCTCGGCGCAGGCGCCACATTGCCACCCCGTCGCGCCGGGCTAGACCGACTGGGTCCGTCCGCCCACCACACGCAGCGGCGCGGTAGGTGCGTCGTCCGGCACGAGACCCGAATGATCTCGTGCCCGGTTCTCGGCACGGATCTCGTCCTCTTCGGCCATGCCTCGGCGGACCGCTTCCTGGGCGTCGGGCGGTAGCGTCGGGAGCAACTCGAGCACTCGCTGCCGATGCCTGGCAATGGCCTTGCGTTCGGGCATGCCCGGGTTCGGCTGCACCTGCGGGATGATCTCGGTGAAATCATCCTTGGTACCACCACCGGAGATACCCGCTGCCGCCATCGCCTCCTCCTGCGCGGCCACCGCAGAGTCTTTCTCCTCCGACATACCGATGGGACCGAACCGGTCACCGGAGAGGAACTGCTTGACCACCGGCTGCTCCGAGGTCAACAGCACCTCCCGCGGACCGAACATGACGAGTTCCTTGCGGAAGAGCATGCCGATGTTGTCCGGGATGGTGCGGGCGATGTTGATGTTGTGCGTCACCACCAACACCGTCGCATCGATCTGCGCGTTGATGTCGATCAGCAACTGCGAGATGTAGGCGGTACGGACGGGATCGAGACCCGAGTCCGGCTCGTCGCACAGGATGATCTGCGGATCCAGCACCAGCGCACGCGCCAGCCCGGCACGCTTGCGCATACCACCGGAGATCTCACCCGGGAGTTTGTCCTCGGCACCGGTCAGACCGACGAGGTCGATCTTCTCCATCACGATGTCGCGGACTTCGTCTTCCTTCTTCTTCGTGTGCTCACGAAGCGGGAACGCGATGTTGTCGAACAGGCTCATCGACCCGAACAACGCACCGTCCTGGAACAACACCCCGAACAACTTGCGGATCTCGTAGAGCTCCTTGGCCGAACACTGCGTGATGTCGGTACCGTCGACGATCACCGACCCCTGCTCGGGATGCAGCAACCCGATCAGCGTCTTCAAGAACACCGACTTACCCGTACCCGACGGCCCCAACAACGCCGACACCTCACCCGTCGGCAACGTCAGCGAGACATCTCGCCAAATATTCTGCGAACCAAACGATTTCGTCAGACCCGAAACACTGACCTCAACACCCATCACTCACTCCCTGGTCGATCCGGACGGCGTCACCTGCATCCGACGGCGCATCACTTCGGTGCCGCCTGGCCCCCGAGGTTCGACCCGATCCCGCTGATGTCGGTGATGACCCAGTCGTTGTTCTTGTCGATGGTCATCTTGTAGGTCGCAGTGGACTCGATGCCGTCCGGCGCCTGCGCGTTCTTGGTGAACACGTTGACGAACGCCTGAACCTGGTAGACACCACCGGACTCCGACTCGACCTTCGCCGAGATGGGCTGCGCGGTCGAACTCCACTGGAGCGGCTTGATGAGTTGTTCCATCGACGTCGACGCCTTGTCGAGCCGATCGCCGAGTTCCGGCGTGGTCCCCTTGGTCAGCCGCGATCGCCAGTCGTCCGGGTTCTCGAAGCTCATCTGTGCTGCGCCGGTGGCGTAGTCCAGCGCCACCTGCTCGGCTTTCGTCCGATCGGCACTCGCCGCGTTCAGATCATCCACCTCGGAGCGTGCCGCGACGAGCTGCCAGCTCAGTACTGCGATGACGGCGATGGCCGCGACGACGGCCAGTGTGACGAGAATCGACCGAGTCGAGAACGATCTGTTGGTCCAACGGCTCGATCCGCCAGTGGACGGCTCGCTCGCCGCGGCTCCGGAGTCGGTCGATTCCGGGGCCTTGTCGGATTCCGGGTTGACGTCTTCGGTTGTTGCGGCTGTCTTCTCGGTCGTGGTCTCGGTGGTCGTGGTCGACATGGCGTCGGCCTCCTTCCGGTGTTGTTCACCTTGTCCGGTGTCTGGGTCGTTCTCGGTTCCTGAGTCGCTCTCGTCGGTGCGGTCGACCATCAACGACCTCCCGCCGGGACCCGCACGGTGAGGGCACCTCTCGGTGTGGTCGCGGCGAGTGCGCGATCGAGGACGGCGCCCACGTCGACGGTGCGGAGCGATGCAGCCCCCGCCTGGGCGGCAGGCAGAAGATTGACCCCGATCACGTTGAGGTGTGCCGAGTTCTCGTCGAGGAACTTCTGCAGCTCGGTGAACAGCGGACTACCGCCGTCGCGGATACCGGCAAGCAGCGGTCCGGTCACCGTGGCGTCCCGGACGGAGGCCAGCAGCTCCTCGAAACCCGTACCGAAGCCCAGCATTCTCGGCGAGGTCTCCCGCATCAGGGCAGGGATGGGGGCCGATCTCATCAGCAGTGGCTGCATCGTGCTGAGCAACGTGATGAACGAGTCCGACTGCTGCGTCAGCTCACCGGACAGCAGTCCGCCGGCCCGGTTCAGGGTACCGAGCACATCGACCCCGTCGGGGAGACCCTCGTCCACCGTGCCGAAGATCCGCCGGACCGCGTCCGAATCGGTCTGCTGCAGGAGGACTGTGAGCTGCTCGGACAGTTCCTTGAACGTGGTCGGGACGGAGACACGATCCGTATCGATCGTGGCATTCTCCGCCAGGTAGGGACCCGCAGCCGTCTCGGGCAGAACCGCCACGTAGGCCTCGCCGAGGGCGGAGAGGTTGTCCACGCGGAACCTGCTGTCGACCGGGATCTGCTGAGCCTGGTCGTAATTCAGGGTCAACTTCACGCCTGTCGCGGTCTGGTCGATACCGACGACGTGACCTATCTCGATGCCGCGCAACAACACCCGGGACCCGGTCATGATCCCGTTCGTGTCGGGGACCACCAACGACGCGGACCGCTCACTCGGGGTACGCACGTGCAGACCGACATTCATGATGTAGGCGACCGACACTGCGGCGAGGACGAGCATGGCGAGCACGGAGACTCTGGTCTTGGTGATCATCGAACCGCCCCAAGCATCCGCAGGACCGTGGTGGCGTCGCCGACGAGTTGATCGCCGTCCCGATTCTGGACCGACGTGACATTGACCGACGGCTTCTCCGCGAACGGCAGGATCGTTGTTCGTAGGAAGTCGGACAGCCGGGCTGCCGTCGCCGGGCCCTTGTCCCACATCCCGCGGCCCGCCTCGGTGGTCTCGGCGACCGAGGTGAGCATCGGGATCAGCCACAGTCCGCCGACGAAGATCGAACCCACCGACGGGAGCAACGTACTGATGTGTCCGACAACCGACTTGGAGACACGAGTCCAGAAATCCGCGCCCTGTTCACCGAACACCGCAGCGATCTGATCCTTCCGATCGGTGAACGAGGTGGACGTTCGATCCAAGCCGACGAGCAGGCGGTCGATCTCGGAGGTACTGTCCGCCAGGTCGTCGAGGTCGGCGGACACAGTCGACGCCATCTTCCGGACGTCCTTCAACTGGGGCAACGTCTTGTTCAGGGTCGCCATCGTGTCCTGGACCTTCTGGATGCTGCCGCCGTTGACGAAGTATGCGAGTACGGCGATCGTGTCCTCCAATTGCGGCGGTGACGTCGTGCGCGACTTCGGTACCACACTTCCTTCGGCCAGGTACCCGGATTGACCGGTGTCACGCGCCTCCGGCGTCAGGGCGAGATAGGTGTCACCGAGTAGCGTGTTCTGCCGGATGATCGCCGTCGTATCGGCGGGCACGCGGGCATCCTGCGTAAGTCCCACTTTCACATCGACACCGTCATCGGTGACCGCGGTCGACCGGACCTGCCCCACCCGAAGTCCATTCATCATCGCGTCCGCGCCCGCCGGGAGATTCAGGACGCTGTCGAACTGCAGTGTGACGTCGAAATCCTGGCTGACGCCCGCCCGCACCGAGGGAAGGTCGTTGGGGCCGAAGGCACATCCGCTGACCAGCAGAACGGGTAGAAGTGCCAACAGACAGAGCCACGTACGCAAAGTCGTTCGCATGGAGGTCGCTCCCAGGATCGTCACCGTGTCGCCGCCTTCTGCAGGATGAGGTTCAGGAGGTTCACCGAGCCTGTACGGCCCTCGGCCGAGCACGCCGCACCGAGCGCGCGGCATTGAGCTGCCGAGACCGAGACCCCAGGTGCCTTGTAGGGCAAGGAGAGTCCGCCAGCAGCATTCTCCTGCTGCCGCAGGGCAGTGGCGATGGACGGCACCATTCCGTACAACTTCTGAAGATCCGGTGCGCGTGCGGCCGCCAAGGTGATCAGGTCGGTCACCGGCCCGTGCATCAATGGCCACAGGATCGAGCCGTAGTTGCGCTGGATGTCATAGATGGTCGCCACCGTCCAGCCGACCCCGCGGTCGAACTTGGAGACGGACGCGAACAACTCTGTTCCCAGGCTCGCCACGTCCGGCATCTGGTTCAGGATCGACATGATCTGCGGCCACTGACGTAATGCGTTGTCGGTGAGCGGAGCCATGTTCGCGATCGAGGCGCCGATGTCGGCGATGAACTGATCCGGGTTCTTCGATGCGGCCGCCGCGTGGCGGAACACGTTCTCCGCGTCCGGTGCGGTACCCGCGAGAGCCTTGTCGAGTCCGTTGATCGTGCCTCCGACGTCATCGGTACCCGATTTGGTCAGGTTCTTGATGAAATCGGATGCGGAGCCGGTGATCTCGGAAATGCTCTTCGGAGTGTGTGTTCGCGACCCCGCGATACACTCTCCGGATCTCAGAGTCGTTCCGCCGGAATAGTTTCCGACGAGTTCCAGGGTTCGGTCCGCGAGGAGCGATTTGGATCGGGTCACCGCCTGCACGTCGGCCGGGTAGTCCCGGCCCGACCGCAGATCGAAGGTGACCTGGACGTGGTCCCCGGCGGATCGTATGCCGGTGACCTCACCGACCGGCATGCCCATCTGGGTGACCGGGTTGCCCACGTAGAGCCCGATGGCATCGGTCATCTCGGCACAGAAACCGTCTCCTCCGGTACCCGCTCCACCGGTGCGGTCGGCGGCCCTGCTGATCCCGAGGCCCAGGGTCGCACCGATCGCGACGACCACGACTGCACCGATCGCGGCAAGCGACCGCCTGCTCATTTTGTGTGTTCCCATCTCAGCACCTCCGTCCGGGAATCGGCACGCAGACGTCCGAGGCGAGGATCGTGCCGCCACCGATCTCACGGATACCGTTCGGCGTCAACCACTTCGCGAGCTGATCACGCATCGCCAGGAGATTGTCCAACGCAGGTCCCATGTGCTTCTGCATCTCGGTGATCGCATCACGGATCGCATAGATGTTCGTGCGCACGAGATCGCTGTGCTTGAGGTAGAACTTCTCGAACGGCATCACCCGACTGAGGATCATGCCCAGCAGGTAATAGGTGTAATTGAAGCCCGCCGCGTTGTTGTTGTACGTCGTCACCACGATGTCGATCTTCCGGATGAGGTCGAACACGAACTCCCGGTTGGCATTGAAGTTCTGCAGGTATTCGCTCGCAAGCGCGGCAACCCGGTGCATCTGGGCTCGTTGTCGGTCGAAGACTCCCGTGACGGCGTTCATCCCCTCGACGATCGACCGCAGTGATGTGGAGTTTGATTGCAGTGCGCTCGCCACCTGTTCGAGATTCGCGTTGACGTCGGTGGCGTCGACTTGATCGGTGACCGTCGGCGCACTCTGCAGGACGTCACCGATCGAGTACGGCACGGCGACACGGTCGGCGGGGATCACTCCTGCGGATGCCTGTGTCCCCATGGGGATCAGGGTGATCGCGTATCCGCCGACAGGGGTCAGCATCCGCACCTCGACGCGTGACTGATCGCCGACTGCGGTCGACTCGTCGACCCGCATGGACACCTTGACCCGGTTCGGTTCGAGGGTCACGTCGGACACCTTGCCGACGCTGATGCCTGCCACTCGGACGTCTTGGCCGGTGGTGATGGCGGAGGCATCGGTCGTCTCGAACGCGATGGTCTTCTGGTTCGCCGGCCGCAGGTAGAAGATTCCCAACGTGGCCAGGATGGCGACCACGACGACGATGACCCCGACACCCAACAGGGCGTCGCTGGACCATGCGTTCTTGACCCGGTCGCCGAATCTGCGTTGTCTCACTTCGCGCACAGCACGACCCCGCTCCCGTTCAGTAGGACCTGGACGTCAGTCGGCAGTTGTGCGCGACCCTTGCTGCATCCGGTCGACGTCGACCGCCCCGAGTTCGAGATCTGCAACCCGGCCAGCGCGCTCGGCATGAGCTTGAACGAGTTCAGTGCATCCGTCATGGAGTGGAACACCGACGTCAGCAAGACGTCGACGTCCAGCTCAGGACTCACTCCCAGGGACTTCAGGATGCGCTCGATCGGCTCGAGCAACGCCGGTCCGTAGGTCGCGGTCTTCGGGAACTCGTCGAGGACCGTCATCGCGTTGCTGATCGGCAGATTCACCGCATGGAGGAACTGCAGCACGTACTTCGACCGACCGCCCATCGAGTCCGAGATCCGTCCCATGTTGCGGGCGAGCGTCTCGATGACCCGTTGGCGATCGTCCGCGAAGGATGCGAGTTTCTGCGCGTTGTCCAGCATCGGCCCGAGGCCTGATCCATCCCCTTGCAGCAGAGCGATGGCATTCTCGCTGAACTCGTTCACCTGTTGCGTGTTCATCGTGGACAGGACCGGCTGCAGACCGTTGAACAGTTCGGTGATGTCGAACGACGGCGTCGTCTTGCTCGCCGGGATCGACGACACGGGTCGCCCGGGATTCTCACCCTCGGACACGTCGACGTAGCGCACACCGGTCAGGTTCTGATACTTGATGGCGAGCGCTGTCGTATCGGTCAGCTGGTGCTCGCTACCCATCGTGAAGGCGACATGGGCCACCGGCCGGCCGTCCACCTCTCGCAGCTCGACGGAAGTCACCTTTCCGATCCGCATGCCCTTCATCCGCACGTCCCCGTTCACGTTCAGACCGGAGGCGTCGGTGAAATCGGCTGAGTACGAGCTGGTCTCGACCTGTACGGGATTGCGCATGGCATTGATCACGAGGACGAACAACAGCACGGTGATGGTTGCCACCGCCAGCACCTTCACAGCGGAGACGATCGTCTGCGTCCTGTGCGACATGGTCACCTCCCCTTTCTCGGCAGGCGTTGCGTGACGCCCATCTGTGCCAACGGACCTGCGACGGCGGGCATGGAGTCGAGGACGATACGCAACTGGAGGGTCTGCTGATCCTTGGTCCCGACGAACGCGCTCTCCAGACCGTCGATGAGCGCAACCGTCTTGTCCATCGTCACCCCGCCGCCGATCACGCCGGGCAGTGGATCGGCCATCTTCTCCAGAAGTGTTGTCAAAGGGGTCAATTCGCTGTCATGGGACGCCAGCAGCGCACCCGCCTTGCCGAACAGGTCGCTCGACGCGATCTCGAGCGCTGCGTCGGTCTCCTTGTGGAACGCGTCGTCGACCCCCCGGCTACCGTCCGGCAACTTGTTGTAGGGACTCTCCGTGATCGCATAGAGCGCACTGGTGACCTGTCGGTTGAACGCCGGGAACTCGTCGAGTACCGCATTCATACGGCGGATCAGCGTGATGGGCATCTGCCGCTGGGTCTTGGCGACGGTGTCCGCGACGATGATGCCCGACCGGATCAAGGGAGCGAGTCCGTTGGCGTACCGGATCGCCTTGTCCAGACTCGCGATCATGTCCTTCGTCAGGGTGCCGTCGACGACGAGCGACCCTCGCTCGAGCATCGTCGACATCGTGTAGTCGGGGGACGAGTCCCGTGCCAGCACCTGACCGTCGCGCAGGGGCGCTCCGCCGGACTTCTCGATGAGGTTGACCGCGGTGATGCCGAAATAGTTCTCGGGCCGGAAGTCGACATCGAGACTGTCGCTCAGCACCGAGGTCGCCGATGGCCGGAGAACGACGTCCACCTGGACATCGCCTGCGCGAGGGGAGGATACGCTGGTCACCTCGCCGACCTCGGCTCCGCGGAGGAGGACCTTGGAGCCCACCTTGACCCCCGGACCGAGCGCCGGGATCACCAACTGGACCCGGGTGCCCTCGGGCTCTGTCGCCTTGGGGTAGACGATCCACGCGACCGCGACGACGAGCACAATCACCGCGATACTGGCTGTGCCCACCACTCCAAGTGTGCGTAACTGTCCGCGGAGATCCCCGCGGATGAAATCCTGGCTCGTGTGCCTGGCCATGTCATCCTCTGAAGGGCAACTCGGGGTTCAGGCCCCAAATCGCGACGGTCATCAAGAAGTTCAGTACGACGATCGCCACCAGGCTCGCGCGGATCGCACGGCCCGACGCCGAACCGACCCCCGCCGGCCCGCCGTTGGCGAAATAGCCGTAGTAGCAATGGATCATCGTCACCACGGCACAGAACACCAGCGCCTTGATCACCGAGGCGATGAGGTCGGGCAGCGTGACGAACTGAGCGAAGTAGTGGTCGTAGGTCCCACTCGGTTGCTCGTGGAACAGTTTGATGATCAAACCGCCGGTGATGAAGCTGACCACCAGCGCCATCAGATAGCTGGGCAGTACCACCAGCATTCCGCCGACGAGGCGGGTCCCGACGACGAACGGGATGGCGCGAAGGCCCATCGACTCGGTGGCGTCGATCTCCTCCGAGATCCGCATGGCCCCGATCTCCGCGGTCATCCGACACCCCGCCTGCGCCGCGAATCCGATACCGGTGATGATGGGCGCGATGACGCGGATGTTGCCGAACGAGCCGATGATGCCGGTGAGCGCACCGAAACCGAGGAGGTCGAACGCCATGAACGCCTGGATGGCCACGACCGCCCCGACGGCGACCCCCAGGAAGAACATCAGACTCACCACGCCGCCGTCGACGATGAGAGATCCGCTCCCCCAGGCCATGTCGTTCATCGTCTTGGCCGTCTGCTTGCGGTAGTGACGGATCGTGGTGGGCAACAGAACGATGGTCTTCCAGACGAAGACGACAATCTGCCCGATCTCCATCGCGATGCCGAGGAGTCCTCGGCCGATCCCCTGCACCCCTCTGGTGAGGAGGTTGGCGCCTGCCGGTTCACCGGTCAACGACGCCATCTCAGGCCAGCCTCGGCGGGAAGAACATCGTCTGCAACTGGCTGACCATCAAATTGGTCATGAAGATGCAGAACACGGACAGCACCACGGAGGCGTTCACCGCGTTCGCGACACCCTTCGGGCCGCCTTTCGCCTCGAGCCCTCGCAGGCTGGCGATGATGACGACGAGGATCGCGAACAGCACTGCCTTGAGCATCGAGAACGCCAGATCGGTCGGTGTCGCGAAGGCACCGAACGACTGCCAGAAGCTTGCCGGGACCACGTCGTTCACGTTTGCCGAGATCGCCAGGCCGGCGGCCACGCCCGACGCGATGATGATGATGCACAGGGCGGGCGCGATCATCAACATCGCGAGAAATCGCGGGACGATGAGCCGCTGGATCGGGTTGACGCCCATGACCCGCATCGCCTCGATCTCTTCGCGAATCGACCTGGCTCCGAGGTCGGATGCGATGGCGGACGCCGCGGCACCACTCATCAGCAGGCCCGCGGCCATGGGAGCCCCCTGGCCGACGACACCGAGACCGCTGGCGGCTCCGGCCAGCGAGTTGGCACCGACCTGGTCCATCACGCCGCCGACCTGAACCGAGACCTCCGCGCCGATCGGCACGGCCATCAACAGCGCCGGCAGCGCGGTGACCTTGAAGAGCTTCCACATCTGCTCGATGACCTCGCCGACCGGAAGTCGAAGCGCCAGCGAGTCGGTGACGGAGAACCGGAAGACATCCGCGGCGAGCCGGGCAGAGCGGCCCAGAGTGTTGATGCTCCGGATCAGACGGTCCAGGACACCTGCCGCAATCCTCTGTACCTTGATCGCCCCCCGTGGCGATGCGCGACCTGCGCGAAGCGCAACTGCGCCCATCACACCTTCCTCCTACCTCTGTCGGCTGCCGATCCGCGGAAGCGGTCGGTATTCGTCGTCTCGGACTGTCGAGTCGGGTACTGCAGGCGTGGGCCGTTCGTTGATGCGGCGACCACACCGGGCTGATCACGTGTGCTGCATCACAACGTCTATGTGTATACCTACATGAGACGCGATACGTCAATCGTTATTTGTCATCAGCTCCGCCGCTGTCCAAACGTCATCGTTCGCGTAACGGGCGGCGATCCTGGGCGTTTGAACACGCCGAGCATACATAGTGTTCAGACGTGATGTCAATCACTTCTGAACAGTTGACCCAGTTCAGCGGCCTGCGGCGTCCCCTTGGCCGGCTCAGACCTGTGCCTCGGCGCGGGTGTTGCCAACATCAATCTACTGGTGTTAGTTTTACTGCTTGTGAGTGGTGTCACACTCGGATGCCCCCGTGCCCAGAAGAGGCCCGGCGAGAAAGGAACCGACATGCAGAGACTCGACGGCAAGGTCGTCTTCATCACGGGCGTGGCCCGCGGACAGGGACGGTCGCACGCCATCCGGATGGCCGAGGAGGGTGCGTCGATCATCGGGCTCGACATCTGCGATCAGATCCCGTCCGTGTTCTACCCGATGGCCACCCGCGAAGATCTCGCCGAGACCGAACGACTCGTGAAGGCCGTTGGCGGCCAGATCGTCACGTCGGTCGGCGATGTACGGAATCGCGAGGACATCGGACGCATCCTCGATCTGGGCACCGAACAGTTCGGTCGCCTCGACATCGTCATCGCCAACGCCGGGATCATGCCGGTGATCGGCCCGGGCGAGCAGTCCCAGGCGTGGCACGATGCCATCGACGTGATGCTCACCGGGGTCTGGAACGTCCTCGACATCGCCACACCGCGGCTCGTCGCGCAGGGCGAGGGTGGCTCGATCATCATCACCAGTTCCGCTGCCGGCCTGACGAGCATGGGGCTCAACACCTTTGCGGGACAGGCGGGGTACTCGGCATCCAAACACGGTGTCGTCGGCCTGATGCGACTGTTCTCCAAGCAGTTGGCGAAAGAATCGATCCGCGTCAACACCATCCACCCGACCGGGGTCAACACCCCCATGGTGGCCAATGCCGAGTACGGCGAGTTCGTGAACTCCCATCCGGAGGTCGCGAACGACGAGGCGTACAAGAACCCGATGCCGGTCGAACTGATCGAGGCCGTCGACGTGAGCAACGCGATGGTTTTCCTGGCCTCGGACGAGGCCCGCTACATCACCGGCGTCACCTTGCCGGTCGACGCGGGCTACAACAACCGCTGACGGATGACAGACGACGTCGCCTCTCCTCCGCGAGGGGCGACGTCGTCTGTCTGTCTGATCGGACTCCCGGATATCAGGTCAGGCGCTCCGCGGCCGGCACGGCCGACGGGAGAAAGGCCGGTAGGACGAAGTCCCGCAGCATCTCACGATGGACCGGATCGTCCGGGCGATCGAAGTCGAGCCGACCGACCAGGATGAACTGCACCAGTGCGATCCACTCCGCCATCTTCTGTTTGTCCAGATCCGGGCGGACCTCACCACGCTCGACGGCCCGGTCGATGACCGGCTCCCACATCTCTGCGGTGAGCCGCGCCGCGAGACCCGAACTGCCGACGAGCGGTTCGGCCATCTGCATGTGCTCGGGACTGACCAGGATGCGGACGAGCGGATCTTTGCGACCGCGGTCGACGAGGAAGATCAACCCCTCGACGAGTTGATCCGCGAACGTCTCCTGATCCAGCAGGAACTTTCGCGCCTTGACGAAGAGCATGCGGGCGCGACGTTCGATGAGTGCGGAGATCAGCGTGTCCCGATCACCGAAGTACCGGTACACCGTGGGACGCGAGACTCCCGCCTCCCGACCGATGTCGTCCATCGTGGTCTTGGCGACCCCGTAACGCTGGAACACGCGCTCGGCCGCGACCATGATCTGTTTACGGGCCTCGTCGACGTCCTCGCTGAGGACATTGCCTGTTTTACGCCGCGCCACCGTTCACCTCCTGCGTTTCATCGGTCACGATACAAGAAACGCATTCCGTCCGTTGTAGCGACCAGCAGGTTCGGCGTAACAGATGGTACGAGGCATCACCGGGGTCGGTGATGCCTCGTGGCCGAGCTGTGGTCAGCAGACGGTCAGCGCACCTTGCTGAATCGGGTGTCGACGTCCTTGTATTCGTCGCGGATCATCGTCTTGGCGATCTTGCCGGAGGGCAGACGCGGGAGCGGATCCTGGCGGATCACCACATATCGCGGGACCTTGAAGTCGGCGAGGACCTTCTCGCAGTGGGCGACGATCGTGTCGGCGTCGAGATCCTTCGAGACGGTGACGATGGCGGCGGGGGTCTCGCCGAATCGGTCGTCGTGCGCAGCGATCACCGACACTTCGGCGACGCCGTCGATCGCGCCGATGGCGATCTCCAGTTCGACCGGGGAGATGTTGATCCCGCCCGAGATGATCAGATCCTTCAGTCGATCGACGAATTGCACCCGGCCCTCGGGGTCGCTGACCCCGAGGTCACCACTGTGCAACCACCCGTCGCGTATCGCCTGTGACGTCGATTCCGGGTCGTTCCAGTAACCGGGTGTCACACCCGGTCCGCGGACGACCAGCTCCCCCTGCTCGCCCGGCGCGGCCGGCTCTCCCTCCGGGGTGAACACCTTCACCTCGGTGAAGATCGAGCCCGTGCCGCAACGATCCGGGAACTCCAGCGCCTCGTCACGGATCGTCGCGGTGGCCACGCCACCCGCTTCGGTCATGCCGTAGATCTGGCGCAGCAGTACGCCTTTGTCGGCCCATCGCTTGAGAAGCTGGCCGGGCACGGCGGCGCCGCCGACGATCGCCGTCTTGAGCGAGCTGAGGTCCGCGTCGACGAATTCCGGTGCGCGCGAGATCGCCTCGAAGATGAGCGGCACCCCGAAGATCGCCTTGACCGCATGCTTCTCGAGCAACGTCACGGCGTTGGACGGATTCAATTCGGGTTCGACGATCAGCGTTCCCCCGAGAACGGTGGTGATCAGAAGTCCGTAGACGAGGCCCGGGGTGAACGCCAGCGGGAGTACGAGCAGCGTCGTCGTGCCCGGCCGGAAACCCTCCTCGGTGAGGGTGTTCTCCAGCACGATCGACAGCAGCGTGCGGTTGGTCAGGATCACCCCCTTCGACAGCCCCGTCGATCCACTCGTGAACAGAACCGTGGTCGGTTCATCGGGCTCGCGATCGACGCGGAAGTCGTCTGCCCCACCCGATCGGAGTCCGTCGAGCTCCGCGTAGGAGATGACCGTGAACTCCTCCCCGATGGCAGCGGTGTCCTCGGCGAGCTGTTCGAATCCCGGAGCCGCGATCACCACCGAGATCCCCGCGTCGTCGGCGATCTTCCGCAGCTCGGCCGGCTTGTACCGGCTGTTCAACGGGACGAGTACAGCCCCGGACTTGAGCACACCGAGCGACGCGACCGGCCACTCGAGCGAGTTGGGACCCAGCACACCGACCCGATCCCCCTCGGCGACACCGCGTTCCTCGACGAGGAGTCGAGCCACCCGGCTGCTCCAGTCCCTCAGATCCCGGTAGGTGAGCGAGGATTCGGAGAACACCACCGCGTCGGTGTCTCCCTTGGTGCGGGCCCACCAGTCCAGGGCGGCTCCGATCGTTGCGGTCATCGTTCTTCCTTCATCCGGTGTCTGTGCGACGGTTGGTGTCATCGGGTGCGGCCGTGGCCGTCATCTAACGCAATTAGGATAATTCGGACAGCGCCGACGGGTGGGCGATTCGGCCCAACACGTCGGGTCACCATGGGTCAGCCGATGTTCGACCGCCCGGTGGCGACGAGTTTCTTGATCTCCCTGCGGAACACCTGGTTGGCGATCTCGTTGCGGCCGAGCAACATGTCGCCGGCGTCCGCACTGCCCATGCCGCGCTGGGAGTCCCGCAGGAGGGGGAAGTCCTCGTTGTGCAGCACCGCGAGGAGGATCTCCCAGTTCTTGTTCCAGAGCCGCTCCCACCGCTCCTGTGCCATCCCGCTGTCCTCGACCGTCGGAACGATCAGCCGTTGCTCCATCCGGGACTTCGTCGGGTCGGTGGGATGTGGCCGGAAGGTCAACAGCTGGAAGTGATCCGGCTGCCGGAGGAGAGTGCTGTTGGGCAGTAGGAAGTGCGTTTCGGTGACGTACTTGTCGAGGTTCTCGTCACCGGGGTCCTCCTCGAGGAACCGATCGATCGACTTGCGCGGTGCGATGAACCGGCAGTGCCGACCGAAGTCCTCGAACGCCATCACGTTCGTGTGGATGATCTTGCCGGCGGTGTTGGGATGCGCGTACTGGATGTGATAACCGTCCAGGAAGGCGTCCTGCATGATCTTCCAGTTGGTGGGCTCGTCGAAGCCGCCGGCCCGGAAACACACCGACTTGTCGAGTTCGTACTCGGCGAGGATTCCGTCGATCTCCGGTCCGAGCCACGCGGCGACATCGATGTCCTCCTTGGCGTTGTCGACGACCCAGATGAAGCCGTGTCGCTCCTCGGTCGGGATCTCGATCAGCCCGTGGTCGCCGCGGTCGACGTCACCGAATGTGGAGTCGCGGGTGATGGTTCGCAGCGACCCGTCCGGGTCGTAGGACCAGCGGTGGTAGCCGCACGAGAAGATGCGGCAACGGCCCTTCTCGCTCTCCTCCAGCAGGGCACCCCGGTGGCGGCACAGGTTCACGAACGACTTGACCCCGCCGTCCTTCTGACGGACCACGATGATGTTGTTGCGCGGCATCGTCACGGTGATGAAGTCGTTGGCTTTCGCCAGCTCCGACGAGTGGGCGACGATCGACGGGACCCGACCGAAGACGTGATCGCGTTCGTCCTTGGCCAGTATCGGGTCGGTGAACTCGCCCGGCTCGAAGGGAATGATCTCGTCGAACTTGTCCGTCGTCTCGTGTCGCAGGAGTTCGAGCGCTCGACGGATCCGATCCTGACGCGGGAGCGAGGTGGTCATGGGTCCTCCGAAAGGCTGTCGTTGGCCGGGTCTGTGAGTACCGGACCCGATCAGGTCCAGCACTGCCATTAATCTACAGCTATAAGGTTTAAGAGGCAACGACGGCCGCCGATGACGATGAGAGGGAAGGCCGGCCGTCGTCACTTCCCCCTGGTCAGGACTCCGGAGTGAACCGGATGGGCATCTTCACGCAGCCCCGGACCTGACTCGCATGGAAGACGGGCGGGTCGGATTCGACGAGGTCGTAGTCGGGAATCCGCCGGTGGATCTCCTCCAGGGCGATGGTCAGCTCGATCCGCGCGAGGTGCGAGCCCAGGCATCGGTGCGCGCCGCCGCCGAAGGCGAGGTGGCGATTCGGGCGGCGGGTGACGTCGAGCTCGTCCGGCTCGTCGAACTCGCCGTCGTCACGATTGGCCGAACACAGCAGCAGGATCAGCTGTTCGCCTTCCTTGACTGACATGCCGCCCAACTCGACGTCACGCGTGGCGCGACGACCCGGGACCACCGCGGCCTCGATCCGGAGGATCTCCTCGACCGCGCTCGGGATCATCGCCGGGTCGTCGATGATCTGCTGCCGCTGTTCGGGGTTGTTGACCAGGTGCACGATCGCCCACGCCAACGAACCCTGCACGGTGTGCAGGCCGGCGATGAGGAGCAGGAAGAACATGCGGTTCAGCTCTTCGTCGGTCAGCAGACGCAGCCCGTCGGCGAGCTCGACCTCGGTGTGGATCAGTTGCGATGTCACGTCGTCGCCGGGGTTGGCCCGCCGTTCGTCGACCATCTTCTGGAAGTAGCCGAGCATCTGCATACCGGCGATGGCACGGGCCTCCAGCGACTCTTCCTCGGTACCACCGGGCTTGCCGAACAGCACCACATCGGTGGCGTCGGTGAACAGCGGCGCGTCCTCGATGGGCCAATCCATGAGGGCGAGGAAGATCCGGGCGGGCAGCTCGTGCGCGAACGCCGAGATGTACTCGGCCTCACCCTTGCTCGCGAACTCGTCGAGCAGGTCGTTGACCACCGTGCGGATGCTCTCGGACAGCTTCTTCATGCGCGCGGGCCCGAACAGCGGTTGCAGCGCCTTGCGGTACCCGGTGTGCTCCGGGGGATCGAGTTCGATCGGGATGAACTTCCCGAACGCCTCGTTCGTCACCAGGTTGTTGGGGTAACTGGAGAAGGTCTCGGCATCCCGGAGCACCTCATGGATCTCCTGGTAGCGGGTGACGATCCAGTGACCGCCGTACGCGGTCGAGTAGACCACCGGCCCTTTGGACGCGAGTTCGGCGGCCATCTCCTGGAAGCGGTCCACCGGTGCGGCGATGTTCTGGTCGTAGACGTCGAAGTCGACGGTGACGTCCTCACGGGAACGTTCGGCTGTTGTCATGACTGATCCTCCGGGGCTGTGGTGATGGGCTGGAGCGCCAGGGCACGCTCGGGGCAGAGGGACACGGCCTCATTGGCCGGTCCGACCTCGTCTGATCCGAGCGCATGATCGGGCACTATCGGGTCGCCCTGGTCGTCGCAGTCGATCAGGTCCGGTGCGGCGCCGTAACACAATCCGTGCCCGGCGCACGCGACCCGATCCACGGTCAGAATGCTCTCCTGCGTGGATGACATGGCGTTCAGGCGTTGGGATTCTTCTGGTCGAGATCCTCCGCGAACCACATACCGACGCGCGAGAGGGTTCCGCCATCCGTCGAGCCGATGGTGGCGCCGGTGATGTATGCGGAGTCGTCCGAGGCCAGGAAGAGCGCGACCTTGGCATTGTCGACCAGTGACGGCGGACGGTTGAGCTTGAGCGGGATCGGCGAGACGAACGGATCCCACGGGCCGGAGACCTCTTCGTAGGACTGGCCGACGACGGGCGAACCGGCGGGCATCAGGAAGTTCGGCGACATACCGTGAGTCGGCGCCAGCGCGTTGACGCGGATACCGTATGGGCCGAGGTCCAGGCTCAGGCCGCGAACGAAACCGTTGACGCCCGCCTTGGTCGCGCTGTAGAGCGCGATGTCGTGGTACGCGACGAGCGACGCCGCCGATGACGTCGCGAGGATCGTGCCGCCACCATTGGCCTTCAGTGCCGGCACAGCGGCCTGCGCGGTGTAGATCACGCCGCTGAGATTGATCCCCAACACGTGCTGCCAGTCGTCCTCGGTCAGGTCCTCGAAGAGGACCGACTCTCCACCCGCAACGGTGGGAACACCTCCGCGAGAGACGATTCCCGCGTTGGCCCAAGCGATGTCGAGCTTGCCGAAGTGCTTGACCGTCTCGTCCACAGCGGAGACGATCTGCGACTTCTGCGCCACGTCGGCCGTGATGGCGATGGCCTCGCCACCCTGCTGCTCGACGAGCTTCGCGGTCTGCTCTGCCCGGTCACCGTCGATGTCCACGACGGCGATCCGCGCGCCCTCGGACGAGAAGAGTTGGGACGATTGACGTCCCAGGCCCGAACCGGCACCGGTGATCAGGGCTACCTTGCCTTCAAGCTTCATGTGATCGGATTCCTTGCTCTCGAATTGCCCGGGCATCCGCCGATCTGGGCCGCCGACGACTGCACCTTGAGTGGGCTCCACTGAGATGCTCGACCGCCACACCTGACGAGAAATGTGATGTCGACCACCTTGCAGCCACCGTAAGACTTTTTACATGAGACGTCAAGCGATATTTGTCAGCACCTTGTCCACCCAGCAACCGGCTGGCACGCAACAGATCTCGAGCCCGGGAACCCGACCTCGTGGACACAGACCACGTGCAGGCGGAGTCGATGACGCGTCCACAGACGACCACCGGGACGCGGACATGGACCGCCGCGGCGCGAAAAACTACTCTTGCTAGGTACGGCAACACGAGGGCACGGGAAGGTGGACCGATGGCGCGACCATCCAAGCCGCTGATCAGTCGCGATGCGGCGGTCGAGGCATCGATCGAGATCATCGACTCCGAAGGCCTCGAGGCTTTCAGTCTGCCGAGGCTGGCCAAGCACATGGGAGTACGAGCGCCCTCGCTGTATCACCACTTCTCGGACAAGAACGAGATCCTCACCGAGGTGGCCCGCTTCATCGCCGGGACGTCCGTGGCCCGCCCCCGTCGGCGGCCAGGTCCCGACTGGCCCGAGTATTTCGTCGCGTTGGCACTCAACTTCCGCCAGTCGATCCTGCGCCACCGCAATGCCGCTCCGATCCTGCTGCAACACCTTCCGCGCGAGCTCTTCGTCGGCACCTACGAGGACACCGCTCAGTTCCTCCTCGACTCCGGGGTCCCCGCACACCTGCACGTGCGCATCCTCGACGGCATGGAAACACTGTCGATCGGGACCGTGCTCATGGAGGCGATGCGTCCGCCGAGCACGAAGTCGACGATCTTCCCGAACGTCGACAAGACCTCGCAACCCCTACTCACCGAGGCCCTCGCCACCAACCCGCTGACGCAGAAGCAACTGTTCGAGGAGATGGTGCGCAGCTTCCTGCACGGGATCATCCGGGATCACGAATTGGACAGCGAGGCCGTGGCCGGCTGAGCGCCTCGGCCACGGCCTCGCCGGGTCACTGGGCCGGCTGCGGTGCCGGGAAGTGGACCGTCTTGGTCTCGAAGAACTCCTCGAGTCCTTCCGGCCCACCTTCACGTCCGACGCCGGATTGCTTGTACCCGCCGAACGGCAGCGTGAAGTCGATCGTGGACGTGTTCACGTTGACCGTTCCGGTCCGAATACGTTGCGCGAGTGCGAAACCACGCTCGGGATCGGCAGTGAACACCGCGCCCGAGAGTCCGTAGATCGAGTCGTTGGCGATCGCCACCGCTTCGTCCTCGTCCTCGTAGGTGATGATCGAGATGACCGGACCGAACACCTCTTCCTGCGCGATCGTCATGTCATTGCGCACGTTGTCGACGATGGTCGGCTCGACGAAGAAGCCCTGATCGACGCCACGCCCACCACCGTGCACGATCTCCGCGCCCTCGGCTCGGGCGGTCTCGATGTAGCTCTCGACGCGATCCCGCTGGCGTGCCGAGGTCAGCGGGCCGAGGAAGTTCGTCTGCTCCCATGGGTTGCCCATGGGAATCATGCCCAGCGCCGCCTTGTAGGCGGCCACCACCTCGTCGTGGCGGTTGCGCGACACCAGGACTCGCGTGAGCGCGATGCACGCCTGCCCCGACTGCATGCAACCGCCCATCGGGAGGGCCTGCATCACGGCGTTCAGGTCGGCATCGTCGAGGATGATCGCCGCGGACTTGCCGCCGAGTTCGAGCGAGACCTTCGCGACACGCTCGCTGGCCAGGTTCATGATCCGGCGTCCGGTGGAGGTGCTCCCGGTGAAGGTGATGTGATCGACCTTCGGGTTGGTGACGAGCGACTCGGAGACCTCGCGGTCGGCGACCAGAACGCTCAGAACACCTTCCGGGATGGCCCCTTCGGTGACGAGTTCACCGACGACGTCGGCGAAGATCGACGGGGACAGCGGAGCTTCCGGCGACGTCTTCAACACGACCGAGCATCCCGCCGCGAGCGCCGGGATCACCTTGAACGCGATCGTTCCGATCGGGCCGTTCCACGGGATGATGACACCCACGACACCGCTGGGCTCCTTGAGGATTCGGGATACTCCACCGTCGGCGCGGGTCCGCTCCTCACTTATCGTCGCGGTTCGCGCCTCCTGGGCCACCGCACGGAAGAGGCCGGTCGTCATCTGCTGTGTCATCGCACTGACCGGAAGCGGGACACCGACCTCGACGACACCGAGCGTGGTCAGTTCCTCCACGCGGGCATCGAGGCGGTCGGCGATGGTGTCGATGATGTCGGCGCGCTCGGCGATCGGCTTGTTCGCCCACACACCGGCGTCGAACGACGCGCGGGCCGCGTCCACCGCACGCGTCATGTCATCGGCGGTGGCGGCCCGGACACGTGCGGCAGTCTTCTCTGACCAGGAATCCACGACCTCGATCCAGTCCGAGCCGGTGGAGTCGACCCACCGCCCCCCGATGAAGACCTGATCCCTGTCGCCGATCGCGGCGATCGGGTCCGCGGCCTGTTCCGTCGTCGTCATTGCAGTCGCACTCCTCGAGCTCGTGGTGAGAGGGCCGTACACGGCCCTGTGAACGGGGTCACAAACCGTAGAGTAGTAACCGAAAGGCTTTAGGTCAACAGATGACAGAATCTGTCCTTTGTTTCACGGTCGCTCGCGATCCGGCGAGGGTGCGTCAACCCATGAGGCGACGCATCATCGCCTGCATCGGCCGGCCGTAGGGCGGATACATCGCGGCCAGATCGGGCCGCGACCCCTTACGCAGGACCGCCTTCCGATGGCTGAAGGTGTCGAAGCCGTTCTTGCCGTGATAGTTGCCCATCCCCGAGCCGCCGACACCGCCGAACGGGAGTTCGGGTACCAGCAGGTGATAGAGAAGGTGGTTCACGGTGACCGATCCGGAGGAGGTCCGCGCCACCACCGCCTGCTCCACGTCACGCGACTCGGTGAACAGATACAACGCCAACGGCTTGGGACGTGCGTTCACGAAGTCGATCGCGTCGTCGAGGTCTCGGACGGAGACGAGCGGGAGAACCGGACCGAAGATCTCCTCGCACATCAGCTCCGAGTCGAGGCGCGGGTCAGTGATCAGCGCCGGCGTGACCGTCCGCTTGCCCGTGTCGACCACGCCGCCGACCTGCTCACCACCGTGACCGGCGAGCACCCGTTGAAGACGCTCAACGTGCCGATCGTTCACGATCCTGGTCGTGTCATGGGAGCCGTGATGCGGCAGTTCCGCAAGGAGTCGTTCGACCAGTGCCGGTCGCACCGATTCCTCCACCACGACGTAGTCGGGCGCGGTGCAGGTCTGGCCCGCGTTGACCGACTTGGCCCAGGCGATCCGCCGCGCCGCGACGTCGAGGTCGGCATCCGCGGCCACGATCACCGGACTCTTGCCGCCCAGTTCCAGTGTCACCGGCGTCAGATTGCGCGCACAGGCCTCCATCACCGCGCGACCGACGTTCGTCGACCCGGTGAAGAACGTGTGATCGAAGGGTTGGCCGGCGAGCGATGCGCTGACCGTCGCATCGCCGATCACGACGCGCACCGCTTCGGCGTCGACGAACCGTGGGAGCTGCTCGGCCAACAGCTGCGCAGTGTTCTCCGCGAACTCCGACGGCTTCAGCACCGCCGCGTTCCCTGCTGCGAGGCAACTCACCAACGGATGGAGGGTGAGCAGGATCGGAAAGTTCCAGGCGCCGAGAATCAGCGCGACGCCCTTCGGCTCGGCCACCACCCACGCCTTGCCCGGTAATGTCGCTGCACTCATGCGGACCCTCTCCGGCTTCATCCATCTGCCCAGCTTCGCCAGCGTGTGCTTGATCTCGTGCCGCACAGGCGCCAGATCGGCCATGAACGTGGCCATCGCACCGCGCCCGAGATCGGCGTCGATCGCGGCCACGATCTCCTTCTCGCATTCGTCGATGAAGCGCAGGAGCCCCTCGAGTTGCGCGACGCGCCAGGACAGCGCCCTGGTACGTCCGCTCTTGAAGGCCGAACGCGCGACGGCGAGATCATCCGTCGAGTCGAGGGATCGTGCAGCGGGTGAGATGTCGATGACGCTCATGTGTGAACTCCGTGACCTTCTGTGCCGCAACCACACCGAGGCGGCACGACCGTTGACGGGATGGCGCGAGCATACATAGTGTTCAGACGTGATGTCAATCACTCTTGCGCTGTTGTCGTGTGCGTCAGACAGCTTGTATGGATATGCCGTCTGATCTATGGTCGACGGGATGGTGGACTGGACGGTGAAGGATCAGACGGACGTTCTCGAGAGCGCAGGACACGAGGGGGTCCTGCGCCTCACCCTGTCACGGCCCCAGTCGCTCAACGCTTTTGATGATCGGCTCCAGTCGGATCTGCTCGTTGCGATCCGTCGGGCAGGGTCGGATCCCGACGTCCGAAGCGTCATCATGACCGGACGCGGTCGAGCATTCTCCTCCGGTGCGGACATCGCCATGGAGGGGATCACCGACGCGACGCGACTCGCCCCGCGAACCGAGAGCGAACTCCGACAGTTCTACAACCCGATCATTCGCGCCCTGCGGGAGATGCCGAAACCCGTTGTCGCAGCGGTGAACGGACCCGCCGTCGGCGTCGGCTGTTCGGTTGTGCTGGCCTGCGATCACGTGATCGCCGCACGGGCGGCCTCGTTCTCGCTCGCGTTCTCCCGGGTGGGACTGACACTCGACGCCGGCGCGTCGTTGCTGGTGGGTGCCCGCATCGGTCTCACTCGTGCCACACGGATGGCATTGCTTGCGGAGACGGTGGATGCCGAGACGGCTCTGTCCTGGGGCATGGTCGACGCCGTCGTCGACGACGATCTGTTCACCGATCAGGTCGAGCGCATCGCGACGCAATTGTCGAATGGCCCGACGGCGGCCTACGCGGCGACGAAGGCCAGTCTCAACGCGGCTCTCCTGCCCCACCTGGATGCAGCATTCGAGGCCGAGATCGTCGGGCAGACAGCGCTTGTCGACGGTCCGGACTTCCGGCGCGCCGTCAAGCGGTTTCAGCAGCCGGGCTCGAAGTCGTCGTCCGTGTGACGACCAGCCACGTGCGATCAGCCGGGTGCGATCAGCGGGTTCCGTAGATCGAGGCGTACAGGAACTGACCGACCATGGCCGTCACTGCGTCGAGATCGTCGAGATGCGCTTCGCCCGCAAGAGATCCGGCGATTGTGCGCTCGACCGTCCACAGCACGGTGGCCGTGAACTCACCGGCCGGCGGGCCGGGCGGGGCGATACCCCGCTCGCGGTCTGCCGCGATGATGGATTCCAGCGTGCTCTCCATCGCCGTCATCGCCGCCAGATACTCGACCCGCAATTCGGGCAGTCGGGGCCATTCGTGCACGGCGTTCTTGATGATCGCGCCGGCGTGGCCGTCGAGGTTCAACCAATTGCCGACCTGTGCGAGGAGAGCGGACGGGTCCTTGCGGTCGACGTCGGCCACCCCCGACAGTCCCGCGACGATGTCCGCTGCCGCTTCTCGGAACAGGACGATGAAGGCGTCTTCCTTGCTCCGGAAGTAGAAGTAGAACGACGCACGAGATATCCCCGCCTTCTTCAGGATCGAGGCCACGGACAGTTCCGCCAGGGTGCTCGACAAGAGCAGTTCGCGCATGGCCTGCAGGATGCCCTGCGCGGTCTCCGTGTCCGCCGCCGGATCCGGGACCGGAATCACTCGGCCGCTGCGTCGTTCAGCCGTGACGGGGACCCGCTTCTTCGCCGTGCGGCGTACCGTCCGCCCCCCATAGATGGCCGCCTCGTTGATCGCACTCAACGAGGACGTGACACTCGCGATCGCGGGGAGCCGATCATCGAGTCCGCGTGAACTGACGTAGAACGCGCGCTCGGCTCCGCCGACCAACATCGCGCCGAGCATCTCGGCCGGCGGCCCGTCGGGTGCCCGGCCTTCGGCTCGTTCGAACGTGACCTGCTCGGCGACTGCCGACACGAATCGTTCGAACATGCGCTGCCACGCCGCGGCCACGGACGGTTGGCTGTGCATGTGTTCGATCACCGCGCAGATGACCGCGCCGTGTTCGGACCACATCTCGAGCGTCTGCTCCAGACTCGATCCCATCCGCCGGGCGCGGTCTCGACCCGGATCGGTGTACCACGGCGCATCGGTCCCGTAGGACTCGTCGAACACCCGACCGAGCAGTGCCACGAGCACGTCGTACTTGTTGGCGAAATAGTGGTAGAAGTTCGCGCGGGAGAGCCCCGCCGTCTCGAGGATCTGTGCGACAGTGAGGTCCTGGAGGGACGTGTCGGCGAGGAGCCTCTCGGTCGCGTCGAACACCGCCAGCTCCGCGGTCGAACTCCCGTCGTGGTCACGGGGTCGTCGGCGAACGAAAGAGCCCTGGGTCATGCGACGATCATACTTGATGTCCGGACATGGCGTCTGCGCCATTCACCTCGGGATTCGCCGTCGGAAGTCCGGTAAGCGCTCCGGTCAGCGCATCATCGAACTCGTCTGCTCGCTCGAGCATCGGGTAGTGACCGCAATCGAGTTCGATGAGCACGCTCCCGAGCCGGGCCTGAAGCCATCGCGCACCTCGCAGCGACAACGCCGGGTCGGCAGTCCCGACGATCTGCGTCACGGGCACCTCGAGCCCATCCAGGAGATCGGTTTGTTCCGTGCACATCAGCGTTCGCATCGCGGCACCGCCGGCCCAGCTCGGCGTCTGCAGCGACACCCGATGCAGCCAGTCCAGAACGTGCGGATCAGGTGTGTCCTTGAACGGGTCACCGACAGCGCTTCGGCGCAACGACACCCGATGGGCGTGCTCACCCGCAAGGATCGACGACAGGGGCGCCTCGGCCGGTACCCCGAACGGGAAAGAGTCGAAGCGGGACGCGGCGACACCGTTCGACGCGACCAGGACCAGAGCACGCACCAGGTCAGGACGTCGACGGGCCAACCGTAAGCCGACCATCCCACCGAGCGACCAGCCGACGATCGCAGCCGGCCCGAGGCCGCGCTGTTCGATGACGGTTTCCGCATCGGCGGTGAGCGTGCCGATGTCGTATCCATCGAGTGGGGCGTCGGAGAGTCCGTGCCCCCGCATGTCCATCGCGACAACGCGGTGACCTCCTTCGGCCAGTACCCGTATCTGCCGGTCCCACACCTCCCCACTGAGACTCCAGCCGTGGATCAGCAGCACGCCCGGGCCGTCACCGACCTCGCGGATGTGGATTCGGACGCCGTCGGCGGTCACGACATCGCGTGCGCTCATCGATTTCTCCTCAACTCTGGACGAACGTGGTCATGTCTGACAGCTCCTGCCGGTTCGTGCGATATCCGTTGACCGGCTGATCGAGATCGGCATAGCCGAACGAGATACCGAGCAGCACATGACGTTCTGCTGGGATTCTCAGGTGCTCCCGGATGGTCGGGCCTGTGTCGCCAGCGCCTCCAGGGGAATGGTGGCGACGCCACGGCTGCGCGCAGCCAGGAGAAGGCTCTCGACGAACAGACCGCAGTCCACCGCCCCGTACGGTCCGAAGTTCCGCAGTGCCTGACGCGCTGACGCCGCACGGCTGCGTGTTGCACCACGACGGCGTTCGGCGAGCCAGATCGAGGATCACCTCGATCTCGGAACGCGGCACCGGCGAGGGCAGGAATGCCCGGCAACTCCATCGCGTGGCGAGCAGGTCGCGCGGGACATCGGTGGACTGATCGTCGATTCGACCGCGCACTGATTGCATGGATCTCCCTCGTGATCAGCGGAATGTCCGCGCCCGACGTGAGGGCGGACCTGGACGCGTAGCCAGACATTAAGTGTAGACACAGTGTTCAGTTCGGTCTACCCTCGCTGTAACGGCAATCACAACCGGCCGTGCCCACCGCAATCGGCGAGGGAGAGAGCGATGACAGCAGCACAGACGGGCGGGCGAACTTTTCGCGGCGACCTCGACATCCCGGAAGGTCTACCCCGGGGAATCGATCTGGGTCGAATCGTCAACAAGGACAAGGCGATCGCGATGTACGGTCGTGGTTTCGTCGAGAAGATGACAGACCACGCGATGCTCGCGGACGACTACGCGTACCAGGCGATGCTCGATTTCAAGGACAAGAGCAACAGGACGAGCTGGCGAACATTCGACCGTGCCCTGGAGAGCGGGATCGACTCGATCGACGATCCGACACCGGGTATGGTCTCGCTCTTCGAGCAACTCGACCACGTGCCCGACTGGGTCGATTTCGATCAGCTCTACCGTGGCGCGGTGGCCTTCTGGCGTGCCGGCCCCATCGTGCCCCCGGTCTTGGCATGGGCGACGATCGCCGGCGGCTTCTCGATGTACAGCGCGACCCGACCCGTGTTGTTCAGCGGCCGGCTCAAGAGTGCCGACCACGTCGGTACCCGACTCGTCGAGAGCTTCCGCTACGTCGTTGCGGCCTACACCCCGGGCGGGATGGATCGATTCGAGGAAGGGTTCCGGCTCACTGCCAAGGTCCGCATGATCCATGCCGCGGTGCGGCACAGTCTGAGTCGCTCGGATTCGTGGGATTGGGCCGACTGGGGCATCCCGATCAACAATCTCGACAGCATGGAGACACAGGCGGGTCAGTTCGGCGTGAAGTTCGTCGACGCGGTGCAGAGTTCGGGAATCCGTTACAGTGACCGGGAACTCGAGGACATCTTCGCTCTCAGCCGGTACGTCGGATATGTGATCGGTGTCCCGGAGGAGATCCTGCACACCGGCTACGAGGATGCACGGCTGAAGTCGGACTTCCACACCATGATCGAGCAGCCGCCGGACGACTTCTGTCGCGACGTGGTCCACTCGGTGATCAAGTTCAGCGTCGAACACCCGCCGGGCGACGTCGAGGTCCTCCCCGGCCCGGTGGCGAAGTTCATGACCACCGAACGGCGCCTGAAGCTCGTCTACGGGCTGCTCGACACCTGGATCGACGACGACGTGATGAAGGCTCTGGGCGCCGAACGCACCGGCTGGAGACACATCTTGCCGACAGTGCGACCTCTGGTCACCGCGGCCGACCGGCTCGGTCGACTGCTCCCGCACGACGACGAGAAGACAGCATTCGGGATGTTGCGTCAATTCAATGACGCCATCAAGCTTCCCGACCACGCCGACAAGGCCACCGCGGTCGCGAATCCTGATGAGGTTCATGCCGACATCGCCGCCAACAAGGGGGCGATGCCCGTGGTGTCGCATTCATGACGGACGCCGAGCGGCCGCCCCTCGAGGGCGTTCGGGTGATCGAGCTGGCAGGGATCGGGCCCGGCCCGTTCGCCGCGATGATGTTGGCCGACATGGGCGCTGAAGTGATCACAGTCGACCGCCCGGGTGGAAACCCCTGGGCGGTCGGCGGTCACGGCATCCTGTTCCGCAGCCGCAAACACATCGCCGTCGACCTCAAGACGGACGCGGGAGTCGGCATCGTTCGTCGACTGTGCGCCGGGGCCGACGGTCTCATCGAGACGTTTCGGCCCGGTGTCGCCGAACGGCTCGGCATCGGTCCGGATGAGTGCGTGACCGTCAACCCGAACCTCGTGTACGGACGCATGACCGGGTGGGGACAGACCGGCCCCCTGGCCTCGATGCCGGGGCACGACATCAACTATATCGCCCTCACCGGCGCACTCCACGCCATCGGTCGCAAGGACGAACCACCGGTGCCACCATTGAATCTTGTGGGCGACTTCGGCGGTGGTGGAACGTTTCTCGCATTCGGCATGGTGGCCGGGATACTCAGAGCCCGAGCGGGTGGTGGCGGTCGCGTCGTCGACGCCGCGATGATCGACGGAGCTTCCGCGCTGATGGCGATGTTTCACTCCTACCGCGCCGAGGGCGGACTCGTCGAGGAGCGGGGATCCAATCTCCTCGACACCGGCGCATTCTTCTACGACGTCTACCAGACGAGGGATGGTCACTGGGTCAGCATCGGAGCCATCGAGAATCAGTTCTGGACGGAGATGTGCGATGTGCTCGGACTGCCCGCGGACATGCGTCACGATCACCTGGACCCGGACCGGTGGGATGAGTACCGGACGGTCCTCGCAGACCGCGTCGCCTCGTTCGATCGCGCGGAACTGGATCGCGCATTCGAAGGACGAAACACCTGTTATGCACCCGTCCTGACGATGTCCGAAGCCGTGTCGCACCCACACCACGTGTCGCGCGGGACATTCACGTCCGTGAGCGGAGTCGTACAGCCGGCGCCCGCGCCACGTTTCGACGGCCGGCCGCCGACCATGCCGCGGCCACGCCGTGCCCCGGGTGCGGACACCATCGAGATCTTGCGATCAGCCGGATTCTCGACGGACGAGATCGACGATCTCTGCGCATCCGGATGCGTTGTGAGCGAATGAGACCTGGTGGTTGCCCGGTCGACCTCCCCTCCCGGGCAACCACCGTTCAGGTCATCACAGACCCAGAGACCGACCGACGATCTCGCGCATGATCTCGTTGGTACCGCCGTAGATTCGCTGGACCCGAGCGTCTCGCCAGCGTCGCGCGATGTCGTACTCCTCCATGTAGCCGTAGCCGCCGTGCAGCTGGAGGCAGGTGTCGAGTGCCGAGAACTCCAACTCGGTCGTCCAGAACTTCGCTCCTGCGGCCTCTGCGGCCGTCAGCTCGCCGGCATTCTGCGCCTCGATGCACCGGTCCACGTACACACGCGCGATCGACACCTGCGTCGCCAGCTCCGCGAGGGTGAAGCGGTTCGCCTGGAAGCTTCCGACAGGCTGCCCGAACGCTTTGCGCTCCAACCCATACGACACCGACGTCTCGAGCGCGAACTCGGCGTTGGCCACGGCCACAACCGCCATGGACAGTCGTTCCTGGGCAAGGTTGCCCATCATCAGGGACAGCCCTTTTTCCGGCTCACCGAGCACATCGGAGTCGGGCACGATGACATCTTCGAAAAAGAGCTCGGCCGTGTCTTGAGCTTTTCGGCCGATCTTCTCCAGTTTGCGTCCCTTGACGAAGCCATCGTGACCGGCTGTGACGACGAACAGACCCAGCCCGCCGCCGAAATCTTCGGGTACCCGCGCGGCAACGATGACCAGATCTGCCTGAATGCCGCGGGTGATGAAGGTCTTCGACCCGTTGAGCTTCCAGCCGTCTGCGACCTTAACCGCCGCAGTCTTGATTGCACGGAGATCTGAACCCGCTCCCGGTTCGGACATGGCAATCGCGATTGCGATGTCACCGGACACAATGCCGGGCAGCCATCTCCCCTGCTGCTCCTCGGTGGCGATGTCGAGGAAGTACGGGAGCACGATGTCATTGGTCAGTGAGAATCCGTCTCCGACCGTTCCGGTTCGTACCACTTCCTCGTTCAGCACCGCGTTGAAGCGGAAGTCCCGGAGTCCGGCCCCGCCGTACTCTTCCGGCGCGGCGAAGCCGACCATGCCCTGCTCTGCAGCCGCCGTCCAGAAGTCGCGATCGACCTCTCCGCGCTCTTCCCATCGCTTCGTTTGGGGGACGGCCTCTTTCAGCAGGAACGCATGCACCGACTCGCGAAATTGCTCGTGCTCTGGTTCGAATATCGTCCGCTTCACGAGGCTGCCCCCCGACCGACACCGTCGAACAGGGACTTGCCGATGATCTCCTTCATGATCTCGCTGGTCCCCCCATAGATCCGCTGCACACGGGCATCGACATACGCACGTGCGATCGGATACTCCGCCATGTATCCGTATCCGCCGAACATCTGGAGACATTTGTCCACCACTCGGCCCTGTACCTCGGTCGCCGCGAGCTTCGCCATGGCGGCACGGTCGGCACCGAGTTCCCCGGCCACGTGGGCACGTAAGCAGTCGTCGACAAAGCTTCTGACCACCTCGGTCTGGACGTGAGCGTCGGCAAGCGTGAATCGGGTGTTCTGGTTCGCGGAGAGCTGTCGTCCGAATGCTTTTCGCGACGAGACGTAGTCGACGGCCAGATCAACAGCTGTGGCCGCGGCAGCAGCGCTCGCCACGGCGATCGTCATCCGTTCCTGCGGCAGATTGGACACCAGATAGCGGAAGCCCTCGTTCACCTCACCGAGAACGTTGGACACCGGAACCTCGACGTCGTCGAAGAACAACTCGGCTGTGTCCTGTGCGTGCATTCCGATCTTCTCCAGATTGCGTCCCCGAGAGAAGCCGGCCATGTCGCGCTCGACGACGAACAGAGTCAGCCCGCCATGTCGATTCGCGCCGTTGTCGGTTCGGGCGGCGACGATCACCACATCGGCGTTCATCCCGTTGGAGATGAAGGTCTTCGCACCGTTGAGCACGAAGTGATCACCCCTGCGGACGGCCGTACTGGTGATGCCCGCCAGATCGGAGCCGGTACCCGGTTCCGTCATCGCGATCGCGGCGACGAGCTCGCCGCTGCAGAGTCCGGGAAGCCAGCGTCGTCGCTGCTCGTCCTCTGCGTAGCGGATGAAGTACGGAACGCAGATGTCGTTGTGCAGGTTGATCCCGAATGACATCACCCCCGCACGGGCGACCTCTTCAGCCATGACGGCGTTGAAACGGAAGTCATCGACACCTCCCCCGCCGAACTCGTCATCGACCGCCATACCGAGGAAGCCGTGGGCACCGGCGTCGACGAATACCTCGCGAGGCACCAGGCCGTCGGCTTCCCATTTGTCGTATTCGGGAATCACCCGACGGTGAAGAAGGGTGCGGAAGCTGTCGCGGAACGCCTCGTGCTCGTCATCGAAGACGGTGCGCCGAGAACTCGGAGAATCATTCATGCCAGTAACATACATCCTATCCATACACTATGTATCAGTCAGTGCCGCAAGGCCTTCAGCTTCCGCTTGAGCGCGGCATGGTCGGGCCGATACCAACGGGTGAGCGGAATTTCGTCGACGATGACGACGTCGGTTCGATCGCGGCGACGACCGGGTCGCGCGGCGAACCAATGTCATGGGGTCTCCACTCTCCGCGGCTTCCGCCGCTCGACTCTGCAGCAACGCGATGTGATTGACACCACGTCTGAACAGATTGTATGGTCAGATGTATGGCGGAGTCCAGACCTCACAGCGAATCCCTGTCCGGCGGTCGACCGGCGGGCGCTTTTGAACCGAGCGCCGACTTCGGCGACGACGAGCTCCACGCGGCCCTCGCGAACGCGAATCTGCCGACCCTCCTCGGTTCGCTGGCCCTGTTGACCGGCGACGATCGATGGATCGAACAGCCCTACCTGCCAACAGCTCCGAAAGATCTCGGCGATCACGACATGGGCGGGTTCGACGAGGAAACGGCACAGCAGATCCGCGTCGAAGCCGCCGATGCGCTGCTCGCATGGCGCGACGGCAAACTGTCGACGCGCGAATCCTCGACGAATCCAGAACGTCTTGCGCGCGTTCTGTCGGTGATGCTGGCTGAGCCCATCCCCGACGGCTACGGTCAGTTGCTCGGCGAGGAGATGGGTGTCTACCCACGCCACTCGGAGCCCATACGAACACCCCGGGAGGGCTTCCGGGTCATCATCGTCGGTGCGGGCATCTCTGGCCTCGCGATGGCCGTCCGACTCGGTCAGGCCGGCATCGACTACCTACTCATCGACAAGAACGATACGGTCGGCGGCACCTGGCACGAGAACGTCTATCCGGGATGTGGAGTCGACACCCCGAGCTATCTCTACGCACTCTCCTTCGACCCGAAGCCGGACTGGTCCAGTTACTTTGCGCCGCAGCAGGAGCTGGCGGACTACTGGCGTGCACTCGCTGAGCGTCACGGGGTCCTCGATCACAGTCGTTTCGGCACGCTGGTACACACGGCAGAGTTCGACGAGGAGTCAGAACGATGGTCGGTGACGATCGGTCCGGCCGCCGGGGACGGCGAACCCGAGGTTCTCGACGCCAACGTCGTCATCAGCGCGGTCGGACTCCTCAATCAACCGAGTGTCCCCAGTCTGCCCGGACTCGAAGACTTCACCGGACCTGCTCTGCACACCGCCACATGGGATCCGACCATCCAACTCGCCGGCAAACGCGTCGCGGTGATCGGAACAGGCGCCAGTGCAATGCAGTTCGTGCCTGCAAGCGCAGAGATCGCCGACAAGGTCACCGTCTTTCAGAGGACACCGCAATGGGCGATGCCGCATCCATTGAAGGGCGCCGACGTCCCTGAATCTCTCCACTTTCTCAATCGACACGTTCCCTATTACCTCGCGTGGTACCGAGTCCGTCTGTTCTGGCGCATGGGCGACAAGGTGTGGAAGTTGCTCCAGGTCGACCCCGACTATCCGCATCTCGGTAGAGCGGTCAACAAGGCCAACGATCGGCTCCGAGCACTTCTCACCACGTATATCGAACACGAATTGGCTGGATACCCCGATCTTCTCGCCAAGAGCCTGCCGGACTACCCACCGTATGGAAAGCGCCTGCTGATCGATGCCGGCTGGTTCCGGGCCCTCACACGTGACAATGTGGAACTGGTGACCGAAGGCATCGAATCGATCACCGCGACCGGCATCCGTACGGCCGATGGATCCGAGTTCGACGCCGATGTCCTCGTTCTGGCCACCGGGTTCAAGGCTGTCGACGTCCTGGCGTCGTTGTCTGTTCGCGGTCGCGACGGAAAGGCGCTCCGGGACGTCTGGGGAGAGGGAGACGGGCGGGCACATCTGGGAATCTCGATCCCCGGCTTCCCGAACTTCTTCTGTCTGTATGGCCCCAACACGAATACCGGACACGGCGGAACGGTCATCGCCGGTACCGAGATGCAGATACAGCACGTCACCGCCCTCATCAGTGCGATGGTCGACGACGAGCTGTCCACGGTGGAAGTCCGTCAAGATGTTCATGACGACTACAACGCCGAACTCGACGAGGCGCTGGCCCATACCGTCTGGGACTTCGGCGGAACGACGACCTACTACCGGAACGCCGGTGGAAGAATCGTCACCAACAGCCCGTGGCGATACGTCGATTACTGGCGACGCGTTCACCGACCGCACCTCGACGACTTCCTACTCGACGGCTCGCCGTCCCTCGGGGTCGTCGACGCTGACGCCGAATCCATACCCGCGCAATAGAACACTGATTTCGATCGGTTCACAATCAACGACACGAGGCCAGCATGACCCAGACAGCAGATACCGCGGAATCCGCCATCACGACCACCGCGCCCGGGATCGCCGAGACCACGCTTGTCGGAGCATTTCAGGCGACCGCAGCGGCCCGCGGCGCGAGCCCCGCACTGCTCGCGTTCGGGGAGAACCGAACGCTCACCTGGCGTGACTATGCCTGTGCGGTCGAAGAAGTCGCAGCCGGACTGGCCGACCTCGGTGTCACGAGGGGTGACACCGTCGCGATCATGCTGCCGAACAGCCCGGAGTTCCACATCGTCGACATGGCAGTATTACACCTGGGTGCCACGCCGTTCTCCATCTACCTGACTTCCGCGCCCGCTCAGATCAGCTACCTGTTCGGCAACGCCGGGAATGCGGTGGTCGTGACTGCAGACGCATTTCTCGATGTCCTCGGACGCACGGCGGCACCGCAACTGAAGCATGTGGTCGTAGTCGACGATGACGCCGAGAGCCGCAGTATCGGTGCCGCGCAGTCCTTGTCATTGGTCGAGTTGCGCCGACGTCGTCCCGCGGAGTTCGACTTCGAGGCCACCTGGCGTGCCGTCGAACCCACCGCTCTCGCAACCTTGATCTACACCTCCGGCACCACAGGCGCCCCCAAGGGCGTCGAACTCACCCACGCGAACCTGATGTTCGTGATGCACACGTGCAACATCCGGTTTCCGTTCGTGGCCGACGGGGCCGCGATCTCGTATCTGCCGACCGCCCACGCGGCGGATCGGGTGTTCTCGCATTACCTTGCCACGGTGACCGGTTGGCCGATCACCACCGTCAAGGATGCGAGCACCGTCTTCGCTGCGGTCGCAGACGCTCATCCGACGTGGTTCCTGGGTGTCCCACGGATATGGGAGAAGCTGCGCTCCGCCTTGCTGGCTCGGTTCTCCGCACTGCCCGAAGAACAGCGGACTCCCACCCTCGCAGCGATTGATGCCGCAGAGACCATGGTCCGTCTCGAACAGCGAGGTGAGAGCGTACCGCCCGATCTCGCCACCGGAGCATCACTGGCCGACGAACAAATCTTCGCCGCACTCCGAACGCAACTCGGATTCGACCGCGTCGAACTCCTGATGACAGGAGCGGCGCCGATCGCGCCGGCCGTGCACGAGTTCTTCCTGGCAATCGGCCTGCCGTTGCAAGAAGGCTTCGGCATGTCCGAGACCGGAGCCCTCGGTTTCACCAACATCCCCACCGATATCAGGGTGGGCAAAGTCGGACTGGCACAGCCGGGCACCGAGGCCAAGCTGGCCGCCGACGGCGAACTCCTCTTGCGCGGGCCCCATGTCATGCGCGGCTATCGACGCGACCCGGCGAAGACCGCCGAGGCGATCGACGACCACGGCTGGCTCCATACCGGAGACATCGCGACGATCGACGACGACGGCTGGGTCACGATCGTCGATCGGAAGAAGGAACTCATCATCAACGCGGCCGGCAAGAACATGTCGCCGGTCAACATCGAGAGCAAGCTGAAGAGTGCATCACCGCTGATCGGTCAAGCATGCGTGATCGGTGACCAGCGGCCCTACAACGTGGCCCTGGTGGTGCTCGACCCGGATGCCCTCCGAACCTTCGCCGCCTCGCATGGGCTAGAGGGTGCCGCACCGTCGGATCTGGTCGCCGATCCAGCCCTCGTCGCGGAGATCGAAGACGCTGTCGAGAAGGCGAATGCCCAGTTGTCGCGGGTCGAGCAGATCAAGCGGTATCGTCTCCTGTCGGCCGAGTGGCTGCCCGACTCCGACGAGTTGACGCCGACGATGAAGTTGAAACGCCGAGGCGTGGCGGCAAAGTACGCGACGATCATCGACGACATCTATGCGCGGCCGGCGCAGTGAACCGGGTGGTGGGGACATGGTCATCCGCATCAGTGCGCGCACCGTCACAGTGACTGAGAGAAGAGATCTTCGGCGGATCGATGTCGTCACCTCGCTCTCCCCGGACGACACCGGGGCACGCCTGCGGGCGCGCAGCATCGGCTTCGTCGACGGAGATGCGGTCTATCTCGACACCCTCTGGTTGCGCGCGCTGGGTTCCGACCCGCACTGGAATACCGAGCTCGACGAGGTGCTGTCGTTCGCCGAGTGCCACGGGCGGTTCGACTGTCTATATCTGAAGAGCCGATTATCCGCGGGAGCGAGTGCGCAGGCCCAACACCTGCGATAGCCTGCGTTCCAGACGGCCGACCGGAGGACACATGAGTGACGACATCACCCGCCTGATGGAGGCCAACCTCCTCGAGGTGTTCGGAGAACGTGACCACGATCGTCGACGGGACGCGATTGCCCGCACCTACACCCCCGATGTCGTCTTCACCGACGCCGAGGGCACGGTGACCGGACACGAGCAGATCTCCGCCAAGGTCGACGCGCTCCTCGATGGGCCACTCAACGGCCTCGACTTTGTCAAAGCCGGTCCGATACATCAGGTTCCGGGGATGGGCCACCTGGCGTGGAGCGTCGTCGCGCCCGGCTCCGACACCGTGATCGCGTCGGGCTTCGACGTGGCGCTGATCGAAGACGGGAAGATCGCGAGACTCTTCACAGTGCTCACCTGAACGCGGGCGAGCTAACCCACGACCGGATCCAACCGCGTGACCAGACCTCGATCCCCGTCCACCCGTACGCGGTCGCCGGTCTGGAGGACCCGGGTCGCCACCAGGGTGTTGACCACGCAGGGCAAGCCGTACTCGCGCGCCACGACAGCCCCGTGGGACACCGAGCTGCCGATGTCGGTGACGAGTGCCGCGATGACCGTGAAGTACGGCGTCCAGCCGACGTCTGTGACCGGCGCGACCAGGATCTCCCCACGCCGCACATCACGCGCATCGACAATCGATTTCGCCACTCGTACCACGCCTTCCACCACGCCCCTACTGGCCGGGCGTCCGACGATCTGATCGCCGGTGGCCCCGAGCTGCGGCAGCGTCACGCGGGGCGTCGGCCGCCCCACCGAAACGTCGTCGAACTCGAGGGCCGCCTGGAATGCCAACCCTTCTCGCCGCGCCAGCGCATGGTGCACGAGATCGGCAACATCCTCGGCACCGACGACTCGACCCAGTTCCGCACGGTCGAAGAAGAACACCAGATCGGCATCGGGCAGACGACCTTCGTCGGCGAGAATCTGGCCGAGGTGGCGGTAGCCCCGCTTGAGCCGGTGCGCCATCAGCGCCATCTTCGATTTCGTCTCTTCGCGTCCACGCGCGCCACGCTGTGCCAATCCGGCCAGCCGGCGGATGGTCGCGGACCCGGGCAGTGTGACCTCGGTCTGCACCGGTGCGCGGCCGGGCCGATCGAGCGCGGAGCGCACCATGACCTGCATCATGGCACCCAGACCTGCGGGGTCCTCGGCCCACGATGGATCCCGCATGCACAGCTCGCGGTAGCCGCGATGACCATGACGAGACAAGAACCGCTGCAACGCGATACCGCTCACGCTGTCGGTCACCCGTAACTCGGCGACCGCGTCCTCCGCAGTCGCCGAGAGAAACGCCTCGGTGGCCGCGGAGTCGGCTGAGATGGAGCGCACCACTGCGTCGAGTTCTTCGAGCATGAGCGCGCTCTCGACGTCGCTGGCGCCGGCCATGAGCCGAGTCGCCTCGGCACGACCGTCGTCTTCACCGCGCCCGTCCTTGATCGCCTGACGGGTCAGCACGCTCTCGAGAACGTTGGCCGCCACCGCGGCGCGGGACGACGACCGCACGTGAGTCAACGTCACGTCGCAGTAAAGCTCGACGCCGGATTCCAACTGCTGCAGCACTACTCGCGGATCGTCACCGGTCGGTATCCGGAACCCGGCGATCTGTTCGTCCAGACGCCGGACCTTCGGACCCACCGACAGCGCGTGCGTGGTGAGCCTTACCGTGTTGACCAGTTTCCGGTGGAATGGTTGCGGCGGTTTGGGTGTCAGCTCGTCGATCACCCGCCCGCAGATAGACATGGAGAACTGCTCCAGGGAGTTGCCCAGGATCCCTGAGCTCAGTCCGGTGCCCTCGGTGAGGTTCAGGAACATGTGGCCGTAGAAGTAGCCGACCTGCAACCACGGTGTCTCGTAGCCGGTCTGGGCGCGGGCCACCACCTGTGTCATCTGCATCGCGTAGTCGATGGCGTAGCCGGACACCGACGCGGTCAGTGGACAGAATGCCCCCGGCATCATCTCGCCGATGTTGCAACGCGTATACACATGGTCGGCGCCGGCGACCGGCGAATCCATCTCGTTGAGATCGCCGGGCAGCGTCGTGATCGGGCGGGCCTGCAGCCACCACAGCTTGCCGGCTCGGTCGATCGCCCATTCGAGATCCATGGGCCTGCCCCAATGGCGGGCAGCCCGCTGGGCGCCGGATCGGATGTCCGCGAGGTCCTCTGGCGACAGAACCGGTGGCGAGGTGACCTCGTTCACCACCAGGGCGCCGCTCGCATCCAGGATGAGGTGATCGGGTGAGGCGGTCCCGTCCACCAGGGCCTCACCGAGTCCGGCGACGGCGTCGATCACCATGAGGTCGCGCCGGCCGGTGGTGGGATCGGCGGTGAACACCACTCCGGCGGCCCGAGCATCGACCATCTGCTGAACCACCACATGCATGACGGCTGCGGGTTCGTCGCGGTAGGACGCGGCCCGTCGGGAGTGCACCGAGGCAGCGCATGTGCGCACGGCGGCGGCAAAGTCGTCGGCGGAGCCCACGTCGAGGACCGTGTCGTATTGCCCGGCAAAGGACTGGTCGCCGCCGTCTTCCCCGACTGCCGAGGACCGCACCGCCACCGGAGTGGCACCGGCAGCAATCATCTCGGCGAACCGGGTGGCGGCGTCGTCGATCGCACCGGGTGCTGATACGTCGGCGATCACGAATCCCCCGGGCACCGGCAGGCCGAGACGGCGCAGTCGGGCGAGTCCGGCCGCCTTGCCGCCGTACCGGTCGTCGGTGACGTCGTCGAGTTCGATGGTGCTGGGCGTCATGGGAATCACCGCAGTTCGTCGACGATCTCGGCGAGTGCGTCGACACCGATCGGTCCCGGCTGATACAGGCAGATCCGGTCCGAGACGCCGTCGACCCGGTCACGGATGTGTGCGGCCACCTCCTTCGGGGTACCGCAGGCGGCGATGGTGTGCAGGATCTCGTCGTCGATGAGGGTGGCCATCTCCTGCCAGCGTCCCTGTTTGGACATGGTGTTGAGTTCGGGCTGCAGATCACCCCAACCGTGGGCGTCGAGCACCGGTCGATACGCCGGCGTGGAACCGTAGAACGCCAACAGCATTCGGGTCGAGGTATGGTCTGTGTCGGCGCCGGGGTCGACCGACACGATGATCTCGGGCACCACCTCGAAGTCGTCGGCACTCCGTCCGGCGGCGGCCAGTCCCTCTCGCACGCACGGCAGCGTCGTCTCGTGTAGAAACCGCTTCGAACCGAACGGCATCACCAGCAGTCCGTCGGCCACCTCAGCGGTCGCCCGGGTCATCCTCGGCCCCAAGGCCCCGAGATAGATCGGCGGCGGCCCGTACGGATTCGGCCCCGGGACAAACGTCGGCGTCATCAAGGTGTGGCGGTAGTACTCGCCGCGGAAGTCCAGCCGTTCACCGTCATTCCAGGTAGCGAAGATCGCACGGAGCGCCCCCACCATTTCCGTCATCCGCGCGACGGGGTGGTCGAACTCGGCGCCGTAGCGCTTCTCGATCTGCGCGCGCACCTGCGTGCCCAGCCCGAGGATGAACCGACCCTCGGACAGGAGTTGGAGATCGTTGGCCTGATGGGCGAGCTGGATCGGGTTGCGTGGAAACGCGATCGCGACGTTGGACATCACGTCGAGACCGTTGACCGCCGACGCCGACACCAGCGGGGTGAACACATCGTGCGGACCCTCGAACGTGAACACCCCGGAGGCGCCGGCTTCCTGGAGTGCTGCGGCGCGTTCGACCGCGCCGGTGGGACTGAACAGCGCTGTCATGATCTTCATGTCGTCGCCCCTAGCCCGCCACATCGGTCCAGTCGGCGAATCCCGACGGATGGTGCGGGCCGATGACACCGTGCTCGAACAGGCCCGCACCCTCGCGGGTCTGTCCGTCGGGTTCGGTACACACCGCTGTGCCTACATGGTCGATGAGGCTGAACGGCGCTCGGGCCATGACCTCGGGGTCGGTGAGATCGAATGTGACGCGTTCGGTGAACGCCCCGTCCTTCCAGGTGCCGTGCGCCCAGGAGGAGTCACCTCCGTAGCCCGAACCGAATGCGATGGGTGCGAACAGCTTCGACTCGACATCGAGTTGAATCCGATCGCCCGCACGGTTCATGAACTCGACGTGGGCGCCGTGGGGGATCCTGGTGCCGGGCGTGTAGTGGATGGTGACCCGTACCCCGTCCAATTGTTCGACGCGGCCGTCGCGCCAGCGGCGGGTGCAGTCGTAGAGGCTGCGGCGGCCGTCCGGATCCTCCTGCAGGATCAGGAACAGTTGATAGTCGTCGAAGGCCAGTGGCAGGTACAGCCACCACATACCGCGGAATGACGTATCCGGCCGGCCGGCCGGTTCCGCGTCGCCGACCGGCCGGATTCCCCAGGATCGATCTCGGCTCGCCACACTGGTGTCATGATCGACGTTCAGCCGCTCGCCGTCGACGTCGATCCAGCCCTGCCATGTCCCGACCTGCGCAAAGCGGCTCGCCTGCAACGTCACCCGACGCTCGGTCACCATGTGGTGCGGCTGCTCGAGGGATGCGGGGAACAGCCCACGCCAGGTCAGGTCGGCGGAGATGCCCTCGGTCTCGGCCAGGGTCAGGTGCATCTCCTGCAACGGTTCGACGACGTCGAGACGGTAGCCGTTGACGTGCTGGTGCAGGCGGTCGTCGTCGATGGCGTCGCTCAGGTGCACCGCGGTCTGGGTGTCGCCGCGACGGACCACGAAGTATGCGTCCTTGACGCCCAGGCGCGGGTAGTAGCCGATTCCGGTGAGCGCCATGAAACGACCGCCCCGATCGAGCACGTTGAAGTACGACCGGTCGTAGAAGTTCCGATCCGAGGTCGCCGGCCAACTCACCGGTGCCGGCGTCTGATGAATCGGATACTCGTCGAGCGGGCTCAGCTTCACAGACTCTCCCTCAAATACGATGCATGCTGTATTGGTATTACGATGACCTCATGACAGCAGAAAGCCCCGACGATGGCAATAGGTCCACCCCGTCGCCGGGGCGGCCCCGTGACGGCCGCATCGATGCCGCGATCATCTCGGCCACCCGAGAGTTGATCGTCGAGACGGGCTACTCGGCTCTGTCGCTGTCGGCGATCGCCGCCCGCGCCGGGACCACCACGGCCGCGATCTACCGGCGATGGTCCGGCAAAGCGCAACTCGTCCACGAAGCGGTGCTGTCGGCCGAGTCGATTCCCGCGCCGGACGGGTCCGGTGATGTGCGCGAAGACATCCGGGCACTCGTCGAGACAGTGCGCGCGATGTTCGACAGCCCCGAAGTCCGGTTGGCACTACCGGGTCTGATCGCCGACACCGTCGCCGATCCCCAGGTCCACACGATGATGATCGCGAGATTGGCCGGCAACCTGACCGCTTTCGAATCCCGATTCGGTCAGGGCCGCCGCGACGATGACCAACTACCCATGCTTGCCGAAGTCGTCGCAGGCACCGCGATCTTTCGCATCCTCATCCGCCACGACGCGGCCCTCGACGACACCTGGGTGGACGAGATGACCGAGTTGATCACCGAGCGCTGGCCTCACCCGACCGCGTGATGTTCGGTGTCGATCTGGTCCTGACTGGCCGCCCAGGACGCCAGCAATGTGAGGCCGTCGGCTGTGGGTGTGCCGGCCGCGGCGGTATAGATGTTCAGGTACAGGCCGGGTTCTGACGGCAGTTCCATTCCCTCGAAGTCGAGGTCGAGTTGCCCGACGATCGGATGGTTGAGCCGCTTGCGTCCGCTGCGATGGAACCGGACGTCCTGCGATGCCCACCGTTGTCGGAAGAGTTCACTGCGCGTGGACAACTCACCGACGAGTTGGATCAGGGCCTTGTCGTTCGGGTTTCGCCCGGCCTCGAGCCGGAGCATCGCGGCCGCATCTCTCGCGATCTGGTCATAGTCGACGAAGAACGCCTCCGCCTCCTCCGGCTGGAGGTACACGAAACGAGTCGTGTTGGCGGGGCGCCGAGGGTCGGCGAGCACGGGTGAATAGAGTGCGCGCGCAAGTTGATTCATCGCGACGATGTCGTGACGTCCGTTGCGCACCCAGGCCGGCGCGTCGGAGATGGCGTCGAGTACCTGCTGAATGGCCGGGCGAACCGTGGAGGCGGGAGTCCGCGCACGACGCGTCCCCGCACCGGTCTGCGACTGCCGGGCAAGTGCATAAAGGTGATCACGTTCGGCTTCGTCGAGCTGCAGGGCGTCGGCGAGCGAGGCGAGCACGCTGTCCGACGCACCTGCCAGACTGCCGCGTTCCATCCGGACGTAGTAGTCGACCGAGACCCCGGCGAGCATCGCCACCTCCTCACGGCGCAGTCCCTTGACGCGACGGTTGCTGCCGTAGGCCGGCAGCCCCGCCTGATCGGGGGTGATGCGTGCGCGCCGCGAGCTCAGGAACTCGCGGATCTGAGTGCGCAGGTCGGTGGTACCCATGTATGCCAGGGTAGGCACGATGCCGCAGGCCAGGGAGGTACTGGCAGTACCCGGAACGATGGTGACTCCCCGCGCTCGCGTGATCGCGGTCGACTGGGTGTCATGAAAGCGACTTACATGTACGGCGCGGGCGACGTCCGCGTCGTCGACGTACCCGATCCGAGCATTCAGCAGCCGACCGACGCTCTGGTGCGGGTGGTCCGCGCCTGCGTCTGCGGCAGCGACCTCCACCCCTACCACTCCATGCCGGCCACCCCGGGCGGTTCGCCGATGGGCCACGAGTTCATCGGCGTCGTCGAGGCCGTCGGCGCCGACGTCACAACACTGGGCGTGGGGGACTTCGTCATCTCACCGTTCGCCGTTTCGTGCGGGACGTGCGAGTTCTGCCGCGCCGGGCTGCAGACATCCTGCCTGCACGGCGGCTTCTGGAGCGACGCCGAGCTGGGTACGGCCGGCGCCCAGGCCGAAGCGGTTCGTGTCCCACTCGCCGACGGGACCCTGGTGAAGGCACCGATCGACGAGACCGCCGACGACGCATTGCTGGCCTCACTGCTCACTCTCTCCGACGTGTACGGCACCGGCTGGCACGCCGCTGTGCGCGGCGGCGTGACCACCGGCAGCACGGTCACGGTGATCGGCGACGGTGCTGTCGGCCTGCTCGCTGTCCTGTCGGCCCGCCAGCTCGGCGCCGGGCAGATCATCCTGATGGGCCGTCACCAGGTGCGGACCGACCTCGGGCGCGAGTTCGGCGCCACCGACGTCGTCGCGGCCCGTGGCGATGAAGGCATCGAGCAGGTCCGCGACCTGACCGGTGGGCTCGGCAGCCACATCGTCTTGGAGGCCGTCGGGCATCGACCGGCCTACGACCAGGCGCTCGGCGCCGTCCGTGCCGGCGGCGTCATCAGCCGGGTGGGTGTCCCGCAGTACGACGAGGCACCGGTCGGCTTCGGCTCGCTCTTCGGTCCCAACGTCACCCTGACCGGCGGACCCGCACCGGTCCGGTCCTACATCGACCAACTCCTCCCCGCGGTGCTCGACGGCAGCGTCGTGCCGGGCAGGGTGTTCGATCGGACGATGACCCTCGACGAGACGCCCAAGGCGTACTCGGCGATGGATGCCCGCGAGGCGCTCAAGGTCGCGGTCCGTCCGTGACCGTCCGAGGAATCAGGAGCGCAGCGAGCGGGCCCAAGACCACCGGCGCCGGGAGCGAAGCGAGCGGGCCGAGAGCTACCGCCGCGATCCTGGCGATCATCCTGATCAGTTACTTCATGGTGTTGCTCGACAACTCGGTGATCTTCACCGGGCTGTCGAGCATCCGGGACGGCCTCGGCCTCACGCCCACCGCGCTCTCCTGGGTGCAGGATGCCTACACGCTGGTGTTCGGTGGACTGCTGCTGTTGGGCGCGCGTGCCGGTGACCTGGTCGGTCGTCGCAGGCTGTTCACCGCGGGTCTGGCGATCTTCGGTGGCGCATCCTTGCTGATCGGGCTCGCGCCCAGCGGCGAGTTCATGATCGCCGCCCGCGCGCTCCAGGGCGTCGGCGCAGCCGTCGTCGCACCGACGTCGCTCGCCTTGATCGCCGCATATTTCGAAGGTGAAGCGCGGAAGAAGGCCGTCGCCTGGTACGCCGCGACGGCCGGGATCGGCGCGAGCCTCGGTCTGCTCGTCGGCGGTGCGCTCACCGATCTGGTCTCCTGGCGGGCCGCCTTCCTGATCAACGTGCCGATCGCGATCGCGATGATCGTCGGCGCGCGGTTGGTGCTGACCGAGACACCACGCCGACGCGGCAACTTCGACGTCATCGGCGCGGCCTGCGCCACCCTCGGCATGGGTGCCCTCGTCTTCGCGGTCATCGAATCCGCCGAGTACGGCTGGACGTCCTCGCGGGTGATCGTCGCGCTGGCCGTCGGCGTGGTCCTGCTGACCGTCCTGGTGGCCAACGAGTCGCGCGCCAGGCAACCCATCATGCCGTTGCGGCTGTTCCGCAGTCGTGAACGCAGCGGCGCCTATGCGGTGCGGTTCCTCTATCTCGGCGCGATGATCGGGTTCTTCTACTTCACCACCCAACTGCTACAGGACGGGTTGGGTTTCACTCCCTTCCAGGCCGGTCTTGCGTTCCTGCCGATGACGGCCGTGAATTTCGCGGTGGCGCTCGCCATCCCACGACTGAGCAGGCGTCATTCCAACAGCCTGCTGTTGTTCGCCGGGATGATCGGCTCACTGGCGGGCATGTTCTGGCTGAGCCGTGTCGGGCCAGGTGACACCTACCTGTCGGCGGTCGCGCTGCCCATGGTCCTGATCGGCGCGGGGCAGGGCCTGGTGTTCGCGCCGTTGACCAACGCCGGTATCGCAGGGGTCGACGCGTCTGATGCCGGCGCGGCGTCGGGACTGCTCAACACCGCCCACCAACTGGGTATGGCGTTCGGCCTGGGCATTCTTGTCGCGATCTCTGCCGATGCCGGGGATGGGCTCGGTGGCGCCGCGTCGGTCACCCACCGCGTCGGGGTCGCGCTCACCGGTGGCAGCATCCTGCTCGCGGTCGCATTGGCCGTCGTCATCCTCGTCCTGATGCCGACAGCGCGTTTCCGGGTCGGCCGGATCAGGCCTCCGGTTCGAGACGAAGCGTGACGCCGACGCCGTGGGGCGCGACCACCGTGCCGACGATCTTCTGCCCGTATCGGTCGTACTTGTCGTGATATGCGGCGTCCAGGGTCGGGTGCACATCTTCGGCAGGTTCGACAAAGGTGACATCCTTCTCGACTCCGCCGGCCCGGATCTGCCCTCGGCCGCTGGTCAACGCACGTCGGTACCATCCGTTCTCGCGTCCGTATGCCGACCGGATGTAGATGTTGTCGCCCGTTCGCACCACCCAGATCGTGACGAACGGCCGCAGCGTGCCATCCGAGCGGTACGAGGAGACCTGCAGTTCGTCGGCCTCGCCGATCCGGTTGAGTTCGTCGTCGGTCCAGGTCATCGTCGACAATCCTTCCGTTGGTGTAGTCCACAAGATAGGCCCGTCAGCGCAACCGTGGGAGGTACTGCCGGTACCTGGCCCGGTGGACACTCCTCCAGACTTCCCGAGCGGCGTAGCGTGAAACCCATGGCGATACCCCAGATCGAACTGAACAATGGAATCCACATCCCGGCTGTGGGTTTCGGTGTGTACCAAACCCCTCCCGAGGAGACGACGACCGCGGTGCAGACTGCGCTGGACGTCGGTTACCGGCACATCGACACCGCTGCCGCATATCTCAACGAGGCCGGCGTCGGTGAGGCGATCCGCCGTTCCGGCATCGCTCGCGACGAGTTGTTCATCGAGACCAAGGTCTGGATCACCGACTACGGCTACGACGCCACTTTGCACGCCTTCGACAAGGCGGCGGGCAAACTCGGCGTCGAGCAGATCGATCTGCTGATCCTCCACCAGGCCCTGCCGGGCGAGTTCAACCTGACCGTCGATGCGTACAAGGCGCTCGAACGCCTTCTCGCGGACGGGAAGGTGAAATCCATCGGCGTCAGCAACTTCATGCCGGATCATCTCGCGCAACTCCTCGACGCGACATCGGTGGTGCCGGCGGTCAACCAGATCGAGGTGCACCCCTACTTCCGACAGTCCGCGCTGCTCGATGTCGATGCCGAGCACGGCATCCTGTCGCAGGCATGGTCTCCGATAGGCGGCATCACCTTCTACCGCGACGGCTCCCACGGCTCCACGCTCGAAGATCCGACGATTCTGAAGATCGCTGCCGCACATGGCAAATCGGCTGCCCAGGTGATGCTGCGCTGGCACCTTCAGCAGGGTCGGCAGGTCATTCCCAAGTCCGTGACACCGTCGCGGATCGCGGAGAACTTCGACGTCTTCGACTTCGAACTCACCGCAGATGAACTCGCCGCCATCGACACGTTGGACACCGGTGTCCGTGGCGGACCCGAACCCGAGGTCATGACCCGCGAACGGTTCGGCCTCGAAATCCCCGAAGCCTGAGGGTTCGGTAAGCCGTCCTCGCGCCATCCTCCCTCATGGGCTCGTCGGCCCGAGGCGGCAGAGGGCTGCGGTGGCGAAGACGACGAGCCCACTGATCCCGAACGCGACCTGGGCGGAGAAGGCGTCCGCGCTGCCACCCAGCACGGCTGCCGCGAGAGGCCGCGATCCGACGAACCCCACCATCCACAGGGCCATGACTCGTCCACGCAGTTCGTCAGGCGCGCGCTCCTGGACAACCGTACTCAGGCCGGTCATCGCGCTTCCGAACCCGAGACCGGCTGCACCGAAACCGATCACGGTGACGATCAGGCCGGGCGCGACCGCGACGGCCGCGCTCCCGGTCGCCAGCAGGAGGAGCCCGATGAAGGCCGTTGTCGACGCGCCCAATCGTCCGCGGAGGGCTGCCAACACCGCCAGCGCGAGCGCCGCACCGACACCGAACGCGGCTGACAGTTGCCCGACCAACTGTGCTCCACCCCCGACCTCGGCTGCCATCGACGGCGCCAGGGTGATGGCCGGGTCGGACGCGAAGCCCACGGCGGCAACGCCGATGAGAGCGAAGAGCAACGGTCGGTCGTGCCACACGTATCGGAGGGCGGCGCGGACTCGAAAGTCCTGGCCGGACGCCTTCGGTTCGGGTCTGGGGAATCGCACCATGGCGAGTACGGCGACGAAAACGCTGTTGAGTGCCGCGCTCACGGCAAATGCCCACGCCGGACCGAGGTGTGCGGCGATGAATGCCCCGATCACCGGTCCCACGATTCTGCCGACGGTCATCGGGACCGAGTTGAGTGCCATCGCCGTCGGCAGTTCGCCGGGTCGGATCAAGCTCGGGACGATCGACTGCATTGCCGGCCCGCCGACCACGAAACCGACTCCGACCACCAAGGATCCGATCAGCACAACGGCTGTCACCTGCGGTCCGCCCGTGGGCCGAAGGCAGAACAACAGAAGGGCCACGGTACCGGAGCCCAGGATGCAGAGCACCCGCCCGATCATGATCTGCCGGGCCGGATCACCCCGATCGGCCCACGTGCCGCTCAGCGGACTCAGGAGCAGTTGCGGGCCGAACTGGACGACACCGACGAGGCCGACCATCAACGCCGAGCCGGTCGCATCGAAGACGACCAGCGCGGCGACGAGGCTGTGCGTCCACACTCCGACGACGGAGAAGATCTTCGCCCAGAACAGTGAGCCGAACTGGCGGTCGACGAGGAGCCGCAGAGGCCCACGCGCCGGTGCAACGGGATGCGCCTCGACACGCGCCGTCATGCGGACGGGTCGCGTTCCAGGTCGACCGAGAGGCGCCCGAGGAGCTCGATCAAGGTTTCGACGTCGCGGTCAGACCATTCCTGCACAGTCTCCGCCATCATCTCGTGACGTCGACGGGTGATGTCGCGCAATTCTTTTCGGCCTGTCTCGGTCAATGCCAGCACGCAGCGACGTTGATCGTTCTCGTGGGAGTGCTTGCTCAACAGTCCACGCGAGACAAGTCCGGCAACTGTCCGGCTCGCCGTCGAGTGCTCGACGGCCATGTAGTCGGCGACGTCTCTCACAGAAGCGCCACTCTCACCCGCGTGCTGTTCGACGGCGCGGAGTGCGCGGACGGTCGCCAGCGAGTCCACCATTTGCTGGCCGGCGAAGAGGCGGCGGCGCCAACCGGGCAGCTGGCGGGCGCGATGAATCCTGCTCAGCAGATCATCGAGCGAGTTCGCGTTCACAGAGGAGACCGGCATATTTATATGTGTAGCACATACATATGAAGATCGGAAACACAGTATGGCTGGTGATGTAGTTCACCCAAGCCTGGAAGTTGCTGCACTGGAACAGTTTTGACCCGCTCGGTACGTATCATCGACTTCACGTGGTTTATGGACGCACAGCCGTGGGCAGCCTGGCGACGTACGCACCCCAACCATCGAGAAGGGAGCGCTTCGACGATGACGGTTTCCACCACCACCATCCACCAGCAGCTTCGTGCACTACTCGCACTCACCCATGCCGAGATCCAGGTCGCGGAGACCAGGCAGGCACAGGCCCGCACAGACGCGATCCGCGCGGAGTTGGCCGGCAACGCCCAGAAAGGGCGTGAACGGGCCGCGAGGATCCAACGCGCACTACGCGACCGTGACGGCCTGGTCGACGTGGTTCGCCCGGTACTGGGCCGCATCGGCACAGCACTGAAGACGGCAGTCGAACAGGCGCAGCCCCTCGACGAGGCGCTCCTGGGTGATCTGGCGCTCGAACAGCAATTGGTCGGCCGAGCCAACTATCTGAAGGCACTCGCGACCGCGGAAAAAGACACCGAACTGATCGAGCTCGCCGATCAGCTCGTCGCGGCGCACACCGAGACGGTCGAGTGGATCACGATCGTGCTGGCCGAGGAGGCCCTCGGCGGCCCGGCCGCGCTGCGCCGCAGCCCGACCCAATGGGCGAGCGGACTGGCGACCAGGGCGATCACGTTGCCGGCGGTCGTGACGTCACGCGGGATCGACCGCGCCGCCGACGCGCTGCGCCAGGTCCCGGCCTCGGTGTCGGCGCTGCGCAACCGTGTCGGGGACGCGGTGGAGGACGCCGGAGACAGTGCCGCCCGCGCCGGTGCGGCGGTCACCAACGCCGGTCAGGCAGCGGTCACGACAGCCGCAGCCGGGCGTGATGCAGCACTGGAGGCCATCGAGGACAGCGCCCGAGACAGCGGAGCATCGGGTGTCGCCGATGCCCTGCACCAGGTCCGCGAGGCGACCGGCATCGTCGAGCCCGAGGAACTGCCGATCGAGGACTACGCCGATCTCAACGTCACCGAAGCGGTTGCCGCGGTCAAGGAACTGGACGAGCCCGCCGACATCCGTGTGATCCTCGCTTTCGAGGAGGCGCACAAGGACCGGCAGCGCGTGGTCTCCGCGGCCGAGGCGCGCATCGCCGAGATCGCCAAGGACGTGGTTGGCATCCGCTGACCTGACCCAGCCATGCCGAACCAGCAACGATCGCCGTCACCGTGAACCGGTGACGGCGATCGTCGCGGTTCACCCTCGTCTGGTCTTCTCCTGTAGCCGCTCGACCTCCTCGGTGGCGGCGATGGGGGTACTGGCGATACCGGGAAGAGCCATCACTGCCAATCGGCCACGAAAGCGTGTGAACTGGCGGTATGACTCACCCGTCCACGACACCTCGTCATCAATGAGATCCTGTTGCGGCCGGCAGACCAGTTGGGCTAGAAGACAATTCTGACCACGAAAGGTGACTCGATGACAACTTGCTCATCACCGGATGCTCGTCCGGACTCGGACGCGCGCTGGCCGAAGCCGTTCTGGCGCACGGCGACAATGCGGTCCTCACCGCCCGTAACGTCTCCTCGGTCCACGATCTCGTGGGCGCCCATCCCGACACCGCGCTTGCCGTCGCGCTCGACGTCACCGACGACGACCAGGTGGCAGCTGCCGTCTCCGCCGCCGAGGAACGTTTCGGCGGCATCGACGTCCTCGTCAACAACGCGGGATACGGTTACCGCGCCGCTGTCGAGGAAGGCGAGAACGGTCCAGTGGAGCAGCTGTTCGACACGCACGTGTTCGGTACGGCGCGAACCATCAAGGCCGTGCTGCCCGGCATGCGAGCCCGCCGGTCCGGCACCATCATCAACATCTCCTCGATCGGTGCCAGGATGTCGCCGGCCGGCTCCGGTTACTACTCCGCCGCCAAGTCCGCCGTCGAGGGCATGACGCTATCGCTGCGCAGAGAGGTTGCCCCGCTGGGCATCCGGGCGATCGTCGTGGAGCCGGGGGCATTCCGCACCGACTTTGCCGGCCGGTCTCTCACGCAGTCCGCGGAACCCATCGCCGACTACGCCGACACCGCAGGCAAACGACGGATCGAGAACGACACCGTGCACGGCACACAGCCCGGCGACCCCGCCAAGGCAGCGGCCGCACTGATCACGGTCGCCGAATCTGCCGATCCTCCCTACTTTCTACCGCTCGGCAGCGACGCCGCGGCGGCCGCCGTGCGCAGCTCACTCGACGCGCTCGCCGTGGACATCGAGAAGTGGGATCGGCTCACCCGCAGTACCGATTTCGACGAGTGACCCGGGAACTGCAGCTGGCGCGTCACCCCATTCTGTAGCAGAGTGCTACGATGTGTTACACCCTGCTACAGAACGGCACGCCATGACCAGAGCCGCGGACAAGGTCACCCGCGTCGACGCCGACCTCGTCGACAGCGCGATCGCCGAAGGCCGTCGTCAACAGCGAACCGGACGACAGCAACTCGAGTACTGGGCGCGCGTCGGCCGCGCACTCACCACCCACGAGTCCGCGTCACTGAGGCGCGTCCAGGCCGCGCTGTCGGGAGCCATACCGACAACCGACCTCGGGGGCGACGAAGGCCGCGCGTTCAACGCCCAGATCCGCGCCCGGGTGAGCGAGGATCTGGCCACGGCGGACTACCGACGCGAACTCTCCGCGAGTGGAGTCACCACCGTGTCGCTCGATGAGGCCGGCCGGATCGTCGAACACCTGCCGGACGGGACCACCCGAGTCCTCGACGACGAGTGAGGCGCCTGGATCTGGTGATCGGCCCGAACGGCGCCGGAAAGTCGACGTTCGTCGAGTACACCCTCGCTCCCCTGTTGCCGGGGAGCGTCTTCGTCAACGCGGACCTCATCGCGCGCCGACGCTGGCCCGAGGAGGCCGAGGCACGCTCCTACGATGCCGCGCGAATCGCCGCGGCGACGCGGGAACGGTTGATCGACGACGGGCGCTCGTTCATCGCCGAGACCGTGTTCTCGCATGAATCAAAGCTCGAGCTGATCGACCGAGCACATGCAGCCGGGTACTTTGTCGTGCTCCACGTCCTGCTCGTCCCCGAGGCTCTTGCGGTCCTGCGAGTCGCCTACCGACAATCGGCGGGCGGGCATTCGGTGCCAGAGCACAAGATCCGCGCCCGCTACCGGCGGCTCTGGCCGCTCGCCGCCGATGCCGTTCACCGGACCGACGAGGCGACGGTCTACAACACCGCGCTCGACCGGGCTCCCACCATCGTCGCCGAGTTCACCCAAGGGGTGCTCGTCGGAGCCGCCAGGTGGCCCGAGTGGGCGCCTGGCGAACTCGTGAGGCTCGGATGAGAAGCCGCAGCCACCGGTATCACGTGCGGATCACACGCACCGGTCACCCCGACCGGACGGTTATCCGATCCCGACCAATCGCTCCGAGGCCTCCCACAGCCCATCGATGAGCTCGCGCCTGTGCGCCTGCCGGTTCTGGGGCCCGTTCGCCTTGTGGCGACTGAAGTAGACGCCGTTGATCGCGGGATCGGTGCCGCGGTTCGCCAGGGCGATGAGCGGTTCGGCACCCTTGTCCGGGGTGATGGTCGCGAGCTTCTTCAGTGGCGTGCGGTACAGCAGGCCGACGAAGAACGAATCCCGTCCGAAACTGGTCGCGACCGGACCGGGATGCACTGCGGCGGAGATGATCCCGTCTTCCTTCCAGCGGTCCGCGATACCTCGGGTGAACAGGATGTTCTCCAGCTTGCTCGTTCCATAGCAGCGCAGTTCGATGGCACGACGACGCTCGAAGTCCAGATCGCTCAGATCGACGCTTCCGGCGAGGTTTCCGATACTCGCGGTGTTCACCACCAGCGCACCGCCCTCGGCGGCGAGCTTGTCACGCAGCAGATTGGTCAGCAGGAAGCCACCGAGATGGTTGATCTGGAAGTTCGGTTCGTGGCCGTCCGAGGTCCGCTGCTTCGGGTCGAAGGTTCCGCCGGCATTGTTGAGCAGCACGTCGATGCTGCCGACCCGCTCCCGGATCTCGTCGGCGAGGCGACGCACGTCGTCGAGCTTCGCGTAGTCGGCGATCAACGCGGTGGCCCCGGTCTCGTCGGCAACCGCCGTGGTCTTTGCGGTCGAGCGACCCACGATGACGAGGTCGACATCCGGGCCGGCCAGTTGCCGCGCGGCTACCGCGCCGATCCCGTCACTGGCCCCGGTGATCACGATGGTTCGTCGGTTTGTCACGAGTTCAGTCCTTCTGTCGGTGGCCGTCGACGACGCGTCGTCGGTACGGGTAGTCGACACCCACTCTTACAGGTTGTGCTGCGACGGTATGCGGGCGACGACTCGTCGCGGCCCCGCCCATTGGCATGTGCGCCATACATATGTAGGGTACACAGCCCGAGGAGGGTTCCCTATGACCACAACGCCGAAAGGCGATGCCCCGGCCACCGACACGGTGGCGGTGGACAGCGAACTGACCGACGACAACCACACAGGAGCCGCGATCGCGGTGGTCGCCGTGCTGTGTTTCGGCGGGCTGGTCGCGTCGCTCATGCAGACGCTGATCATCCCGATCCAGCCGGAACTCCCGACCCTGCTGGACACGACGATCTCGAACGCCTCGTGGGTCGTGACGGCCACGTTGTTGGCAGCCGCGGTCGCGATGCCGATCGCCGGACGTCTCGGCGACATGTTCGGCAAGAAGCGCATCATTCTCATCAGTTCGCTCCTGCTGATCGTCGGCTCACTGGTGTGTGCGTTGAGCTCCGCGCTCATCCCGATGATCGTCGGGCGTGCCGTCCAGGGCCTCGCAATGGGTTTCATCCCACTGGGCATCAGCCTGATGCGCGAGGTGACCCCACCGCGCCTGACGTCGATGGCGGTCTCCGCGATGAGCGCCACGATGGGCGTCGGCGGCGCCATCGGCCTTCCGCTGGCCGCCTGGGTTGCGCAGCAATGGGATTGGCACGCCCTGTTCTGGGTGTCGGCCGGTCTGGCCGCCATCGTCACCGCACTCGTGGCGTTCCTCGTCCCCCACATCGACGACAGCACCGGCGACGAACGCTTCGACATCATCGGCGCCATCGGACTGACCATCGGTCTGTCCGGCGTGTTGATCGCCGTGTCGAAGGGCAATGACTGGGGATGGGGCTCTGCCACGACGCTTGGACTGCTGTTCGGCGGGCTCGTCGTGCTCATCGTCTGGGGTGTGTTCGAGTTGCGCCACTCCACACCCCTGGTGGACCTGCGGACCACGGCTCGTCCGGCGGTGTTGCTGACCAACATCGGGGCGATCGCCATCGGTTTCGGCATGATGGCCCAGACCATCGTCGTTCCTCAGCTGCTCGAGATCCCCACGGCCATGGGCGGTCTCGGCCAGACCCTGCTCGCCGCCGGCCTGTGGATGGCGCCCGGCGGCCTGATGATGCTGGTGTTCGCGCCGGTCTCGGGCACTCTGATCAACACCATCGGTGCCAAGTTCACCCTGGCCATCGGCGCCACTGTCCTCGGGCTGGGATATCTCGGCGCATTCCTGCTGATGAATGCACCCTGGCAACTGGCCCTGGCGTCGGTGATCTGCTCGGCCGGCGTCGGCATCGGATACGCGGCCATGCCCACCCTGATCATGGGCGCTGTCCCGATGACCGAGGCGGGCGCGGCCGTCGGCCTCAACGGACTGATGCGCTCCATCGGCACCACCAGCGCGTCGGCTGTGATGGCCCTGGTCCTGACCAGCTCGACGGTGGCCTACGGTCCCGCCGATGTGCCGAGCCACACCGCGTTCCGGTGGTGCTTCCTGATCGGGGCCATCGCCGCATTCGTCGGTGTGGCGATCACCCTGTGCATCCCGACGGCGCGGCGCCGCTCCGGTACGAACACCGACGAGAAGTCGCCTGCCGACGCCGACCCCCCGGTCGCCGCGGCGGCGTCGGAGACCCCTGAGCCCGGATTCCTCTCCGTCCGCCCGCGCCTCACCGGATCCATCTCCGCGGGCGACGGCACCCCGCTCGGTACCGCCGCGATCACCGTCACCGACATCCGCGGCAATCAGGTCGGCACCACCGCGGTGCAGACCGACGGCACCTACACCGTGCGCGACATCGCCGACGGCACCTACACCGTCATCGCCACCGCAGCGGGCCACTCCCCCGGCGCGTTGACCGTCTCCCTCGTCGGCGAGGCGGCGGTCCGCCGCGACTTCACCCTTGCCGGGGGTTCCGTCGTGCGCGGGCGCGTCCACGACGCCGATGGCCCGCTCGCGGCCCACGTGATCGTCACCGATCAGTCCGGCGCCGTGGTGGCGCAGACGCAGACCGACCCCGGCGGACACTTCACCATCAGCGGTCTGTCCCGGGGCGACATCGTCGCGGTCACCGCATCGGCACCCGGCTACCAACCGGCGAGCCACTTGGTGACCGTGGACACCGCGGCCGGACGGACCGCCGAAGCCATAGAGATCCTGCTGGTCGCCAACAGCGGCATCGAGGGTTCGGTGCGCACAGCGGACGGCTCCCCGATCGTAGGAGCGACGGTGTCGGCGATAGGACGCGACCAGACCATCGTCGCATCGACGACCACGGACTCCGCCGGCCGCTACCGCATCGACGGTCTCACCGGCGGGCTGTTCACCATGGTGGCCAACATGTACGAACCCGCCGCGGTCCAGGTCAAGGTACATGCCGGACAACGCAACACCGCCGACATCGGGTTGGGTTCGGGTAGGGATCCAGCGGTGTCCTGAGCGTGGACGTGAACGGATGTCGGGCCGACGTCGCCGTCGCGCGTAGCGGGCCCAGGCAGGCGGCTATCGGATCCGTTCACCATGCCCTAATCTGAACACAGTCGTAGTCAGAATTGGGAGTGCAGATGACGCAAAGCAGTCGACGGATGTCGCGCAGCGAGATGGACGCGATCGACAGCAGCCTGTTCGCCAGGTCGTTGTTGTCGATGGGAAAGACAATGAGCACCGCGAATGTGATCATGCAACTCGCCAACCCCGCTGTCGGATACGGCGTGGCCCGCAGCAAGGTCGAGAAGGGTCGACTCGATCGCCACCCGGTCAAACGAGCCCGCACCACTGCGTCCTACCTCGCGGTCGCGGCATTCGGCAACGCGGATGATCGTCGTCGATTCCGCCAGGCGGTCAACGGCCAACACGTCCAGGTGCGATCCGACGACGACAGCCCGGTCGAGTACAACGCGATGAACCCCGAACTCCAACTCTGGGTCGCGGCATGTCTCTACTTCGGCTGGGAGGACATCTACGAACGGGTCAACGGTCCACTCGTCGGTGCCGAACGCGAGCTGTTCTACCAGCAGGGAAAGGTGTGCGGAACCACGTTGCAGATGGCCGCCGAGATGTGGCCGCCCGATCGAGATGCGTTCGGCGAGTACTGGAACGACCAGGTCGCCAAGATCGAGATCAGCGACGAGGTCCGCGACTTCCTCCTCGACATCGCCGACTTCGGCTATGCCCACCCGCTGATCCAGAAGCGCTACGGACCGGTGAAGCGCCGACGGACCATCGGCTATCTGCCCCCGGCGTTCCGCACGGCGCTGCGGGTTCCGTGGTCCGACGCCGACCAGGATTGGTTCGACGCGTACATCCGACATCAGGTCGCGCGTGAACGCAGAAAGCCACTCTGGCTGTCGCAGTTGATGTTCCGAGTATTGCTGTGGGACGTGCGGATTCGTTGCCGACTGGGTCGGCCGCTGGTCTGAATCTGGTGGATCACCACCAGTTTCAGTCAATGGTGTTGCGACCTAACGGTCCTCGCCGAGGAACTGCACGATGACCGCGTTCACAGCACCGGGCGCCTCGATCGGGATCAGATGCGTCCCGGGAATCACGCACAGCCGCGCACCGTCGATGGCGGTCACCACATCGCGGGAGTGGTCGAGCGTGACCTCGTCCCGGTCACCCTGCATGACCAGCGTCGGCGACGAGATCGCCGACAGATCCGCGAGATCGATCTCCGGCTCGGTCCGGATCATCGCCATCGTCTTCTCGAAGATGACCGGGAAGTGGTCGGCGCCGTCCGGTGACTCGGCCGCGTACTCGTCGGCGAAGAACGCCATGAGGTCATCGTCTGCGGTATCGAGCGCGTCGAGAATGCCGCCCGCGGCGCGTCCCGAACTGTTGTAGTACTGGCCGATCAGTACAAGGCGACGAACGAGATCAGGTCGGCGCACCGCGACCAGCGCACCGATCACCGCCCCATCACTCCAGCCCACGATCTCGGCGGGGCCACCCACGACCTCGTCGAGGTAGGCGATGGTCTCCTCCGCCATGTCGGCGTAGTGGAACTCGTCGGTGACGTCGGGGCTGTGGCCATGACCGTGACGTTCCGGACAGAACACCTTCCACCCGGCATCGACCAGGGCGGGAACCTGCCCACCCCACGATGACGCGCCGGAAAAGGCACCGTGCAGCAACACGACCGGCAGTCCATCTCCGCGGACCTCGTGCCATACCCGGGTATCAGCAACGGGATGACTGATGGACGTGTACTCGCCGCCGGAGGAGGTCACGAGCACACGGTAGTCGGACCGGGGCGGGCGCGTGCTGTCGTTCGTCCGATCGATGGCGTCCCCACCCGCGCACGCCCTACGTTGCTCCCATGGGAGGCAAATGATGTCTGGCAGAGGTGCCGTCGCGATTGTGCTGGTGTTCATGGGAATCGGTTTGATCGTCGGGGGGAGCATCGTCCTCGGAACGCAGACCACCGTCACCGATGAGGCGAGGTGCGGCAGTTCGATCACCGCCGACGACAGGTCGTCGTCGGCGACGGACGCGGGCCTCGGACCGACATGTGCGATCGTCCGGGGTACCCGCTCGACCGGGGGCACGATCGCGTTGACCCTGGGCATCTCCATGTTCCTCGCCGGACTGACCATAGCCATCGTCGGAGGCAAGCGCACCGGCCCCACGGCGAGGCCGCCCGTGCAGTACCTCCCCCAGCCTCCCTACTCCCAGCATCCCGGGTCGCCTCCGGCCATGCCTTAGGGACTCGTCGCCCTCAGGATCGTCACCTTGCCCCTCACCCATCCGTAGGTTTATTGTTTTCCATACAAACACTAGACCGAGGTGGCGATGACCAAGCCGAATGGACGAGGTTCGCGGGAGGCCGGTAAGGCAACCCGCAAGGCGTTGTTGTCCGCGGCCACCGACGTCTTCGTGGAGCACGGCGAGACGGCGTCGATCGCGCAGATCTGCCGGCAGGCGGACGCGTACCCGAACCAGGTCACCTACTACTTCGGCTCCAAAGAGCAACTCTTCGTCGAGGTCGCATGCGCCGCGGTCCTGCGCGCCGGCCGGCATGCCGAGGAAGCGGCTACGCAGGCGGCGACGGTCCGCGAATACACCAGCACCCTGGTGAGCTCACTCCTCGGTCCGCAAGCACGCAACGTCGAGTTGTTCACCACGGCCATGCTTCTCGTCTCACGTCGCCCGGATCTGCGGGAGCGCATCAGCGACACCCTACGCACCCTCCACGAACGCGGCGAGGAAGCACTGATGCGCACCCTGGTCCGCACCGGGTGGCAACTGCGCGCCGGCATCGACGTCGAGGCGAAGGCGTTCTGGTCGGCGATCTTCGGGCTGGTGATCCAACAGGCTGCCGCCGGTTCGCAGCCCGACTCCAGCCTCGAGGACGCGGTCGCGATCGTGTTCACCAATCTTCAGATCCCCGAAAGTGTTCTGCAGCATGCGATCTAACGGGGTCTCGATACTCCCCCGGTGGTCGAGTAGCCGTCGAGCCGCTAGGCGAGACAGCGTATCGAGACCAGGCGCAACAGGTCTCGATACGGCCACTCACTTCGTTCGCGACCTACTCGACCGGCAGGACGGCCACTCACTCCATTCGCGCCTACTCGACCAGCTGGATGACAGTCAAGCCCGAAAGGTAGTCACATGACACCCTCGACCGAGACCACCGCACACCCCGCGCCGCACGTCACCCACACGGTCCTCAATCAGTCCGCGCCGCGTGTCGACGTCAACGAGTACGAGCTGAACACCGTTCTGCGCGAGGCGGTTGCGCGACACGACGGCGGATGGGCGGACGATGAACTCCGCGAGATCGGCGCGCTGGTCGGCAGCGAGTCCTTCCAGCACGACGCCGCGCTCGCCAATGCGATCACCCCAGTGCTGCACACCCATGACCGGTGGGGCAACCGGATCGACGAGGTCGAGTATCACCCGGCATATCACCGCATCATCGCCGCGTCGGTCGCGCACGGTTCGCACACCCGGTGCTGGGCGGATCCACAGCCCGGTTCGCATGTCGTGCGGGCCGCCGGATTCATGCTGTTCGGTCAGATCGAGCCGGGTCACGCGTGCCCGGTCTCGATGACGCACGCAGTCATCCCGTCCCTGGAGTTGCAGCCCGACGTCGCGGCCCAGTGGGTACCGAAGGCGTTGTCCCGCAGCTACTCCCCGAACCTCTCCGCCGACAAACAGTCGGCGATCTTCGGGATGTCCATGACCGAGAAGCAGGGCGGCTCCGACGTGCGCGCCAACACCACGGTCGCCACCCCGGTGGCCGGTGGCGGCCCGGGCGCCGAGTACCTGCTCACCGGGCACAAGTGGTTCTGCTCCGCCCCGATGTCGGATGCCTTCCTGGTGCTCGCGCAGGCCAAAGGTGCAGGCGGCGAGGGATTGTCATGCTTCCTGCTACCACGCGTCCTGCCCGACGGCACCCGCAACGTCTTCCGTATCCAGCGACTGAAGAACAAGCTGGGCAACAAGTCGAACGCATCGTCGGAGATCGAACTCGACGGCACCGTCGCGCTGATGGTCGGCGAGCCGGGCCGCGGTGTGCGGACCATCATCGAGATGGTCGCCCAGACACGCCTCGACTGCGTACTGGGCAGCGCAGCCGGCATGCGCCAGTCGGTGGCCGAGGCCGTCTGGCACGCACGCCATCGGGCGGCGTTCGGTGCGACGCTGGCCGATCAACCCGCGATGGCCGCGGTCCTCGCCGACCTCGCACTCGAATCCGAGGCCGCGACGGTGACGGCCATCCGTCTGGCACGCGCGCACGACGAGGACGCGAACGACCAGGAGCGGGCGTTCCGGCGTCTGGCCACCGCGGTCGCCAAGTACTGGATCTGCAAGCGCGGCCCACACCATTCCTATGAGGCACTGGAATGCCTGGGCGGCAACGGATACACCGAAGACTTCCCTCTCGCGATGCGTTACCGCGAGCAGCCCGTGATGGCGGTCTGGGAGGGCTCGGGCAACGTCATCGCCCTCGACGTCCTGCGGGCGATGACCCGTGAGCCGGAATCGGTGGCCGCCTTCGACGCCGAGATCAACAAGGCGCTGGGGGCCAACCGCACCCTGGACCTCCACCTCGAACGTCTGCGTGACGAACTCGGCGAACTCGCCCGCATGGACGCATCGTCGGCGCAGCGACGTGCCCGCACCGTCGTCGAGTCGATGGCGCTGGCCCTGGAGGCGTCGCTTCTCGTCCGATTCTCCCCCGAGCCGGTGGCCGATGCGTTCATCGCCGCGCGGCTCGGCGCGGACCGCAGCTTCGAGTACGGGGCGTTACCAGATGCCGCCGACCTGTCCGCCATCCTCGAAAGGCACTGAACCACCATGAGTATCGAGCTGCCACCCATCGACCGCCGCGCCGTCGACCCCCAGCGGGGACAATTCGGCCGGTTGTCCGAGCTACCGGCGGATCAACCGGTCACGATGCTCAATCTTCTCCGGTACCGTGAGGTGGCCGACTACTCCCAAGCCGCCGATCTTCAACCGGCACAGCCGATCTCCGGGGCGGACGCCTATCGGATCTACATGGCCGGGGCGGCGCCGCACCTCGAGCAGGCCGGCGCCGAAGTCGTCCTGCACGGCGACTGCGGACCGACGGTGATCGGCCCGGCCGACGAACAGTGGGACTCCATCCTCGTGGTCCGCTATCCGAATCCTGCGGCGTTCCGCCAGATGGTCACGGACCCCGAGTACCAGTCGTTGGCGCGGCATCGCACGGCCGCGGTGGCGGACGCACGACTCGTCGCCACAGCCGTCTGACCCACCCGGCCAACGTGGTCACGGTGTCGTCGGGTGGCAAGTGCCGGATTTGCCAGCCTAAACTCGGACCATGCGGGAGGGAAACCGCGGGCTTTGGGGGAAGCCCGCTCAGACGACCATCAGTGACGACACGAGACACGTGCTGGACCACGTCCGGGTGTCCGAGCCGATACAGCGTTACGGCATCGCAGCCCTGACGCTCGTCTTCGGCGCCATCGGGCTGCTCAGCACCCTGACTCCGGATGGGTCCGCCGGCTCGCCGGTCCGGCAGGTGGCGGTGATCGCCCTGTCTGCGACGACCGTTCCGGTGGCCTACCTCGTGACGAGGGTGCCCCTCGGCAGCGTCTGGTGGTCGAAAGAGGCGTCGATCAAGGGCATCAACACCGCCTTCGTCGTCTACGCCGACCTCGGGTTCGCCGCGGCGCTGGCCACCTACCAGGACCCGACCATCGCGCTGTTCATGACCGCGCTCTTCGCGGTCATCAGTGGCTACGTCGCCCACTACGTCAAGCGGCCTGCGCTGATCTTCCACGTCGTGGTGACGACCGTCGTCATCGCCTGCTTCGGGTTCCTGGTCTGGCTCGACGGGACACCGATCACCACCGTCGTGCTGATGGTGACCGTGTCCGCGGTCGCGTCGCTCGGGCTGCTGGCGTTTCTGTGGATGTACACCATCGGGTCGCAGCACACCCTGCAGACCCAGTTGACGTCGGCGAGCACCGATTCACTGACCGGGCTGCTCAATCGTCGCGGATTCCGGTATCGGGCCTCCGCCCTGATCCGCCGCACCGGCGGCCCGTTCGTCCTGGTCGTGATCGACATCGACCACTACAAACGGATCAACGACCTGTACGGGCACACCGTGGGAGACGTGGTGCTGCAGCGGGTCGCCGACCTGTTGCGGCAGTGCGCGGGCGACGGTGCCGTGATCGGGCGGCTCGGCGGGGACGAATTCGCCGTCGCCACCATCGCCACCCACACGGAGGCGATCGACCTGCTCGAGACCATCCGGCGCCGATCCGAGGGGCTGTTGTCCGGTCAGCCGGTCACCATGAGCATGGGGGTAGTCGCGCACACGGCGTCGGATCGGCCACCGGGCTGGTCTTCGTCGGCCATCGTCGATGATGCGATGATCGCCGCGGACCGCGCGTTGTTCCGTGCAAAGGCCGCCGGCCGCGACACCTACTCGGTCATCGAAGCGCCGCCGCACGACCGGACACCGTTCGATCAACCGGCGAGCGAGGTTCCGCTCACAGGATGACCCCGGGGTTCAACAGTCCCCGTGGATCGAGCGCCTGCTTGATCGTCGCGGTGAGGTCCATGACGTCGGGCCCCACCTGATTCGGCAGCCAGTCCTTCTTGAGCCGCCCGACCCCGTGCTCGCCGGTGATGGTGCCGCCCAACGAGATCGCGAGATCCATGATCTGTCCGAACGCGACCTGTGCGCGGGCGGCCTCGTCGGTGTCGGCGGGGTCGAACACGATCAGTGGATGGGTGTTGCCGTCTCCGGCGTGCGCGATCACCGAGATCATCACCGCGTTGTCCGCGGCGATCGCGGCGACCCCGTCGATGAGTGCCGGCAACTCCGGGAGCGGCACACCGACGTCCTCGAGGAGCAGCGATCCGATCTTCTCCACGGCCGGTATCGCGGCGCGGCGGGCCGCGGTGAACGCCTCGCCCTCCTGCGGATCGTCGGTGGCGAAGACCTCGCTCGCACCGTGCGCCTCGAACGCCTGCGAGATGATCTCGACCTCGGCGGCACCGGCCGGCCCGGGTGCGTCCGACTGTGCGACGAGCAACGCCCCGGCATCCCGGTCGAGACCCATTCGCAGCATGTCCTCAACCGCGTTGATCGACACCGCATCCATGAACTCGAGCATTGCCGGACGAATCTGCGAGGTGATCGCGAGAACCGCCTCACTCGCCTCGTGGACCGAGGCGAAGGTGCCCACCACCGTCGACGCCGGCGCCTGCGGGGGTAGCAGCCGCAACGTGACCTCGGTGATGATGCCGAGCAGTCCCTCGCTGCCGACGAACAGCTTGGTCAGCGGGAGTCCCGCTGAATCCTTCAGCTGCTTCCCGCCGAGGCGGACCGCGCGCCCATCGGCGAGCACCACCTGCAACCCGAGCACGTAGTCGGTGGTCACGCCGTACTTCACGCAGCAGAGGCCGCCCGCGTTGGTGGCGACGTTGCCGCCGATCGAGCAGATCTCGAACGACGACGGGTCCGGCGGGTACCAGAGTCCGTTCGCCGCGGCGGCCGCCTTCACCTCCGAATTGAACAGACCGGGCTGCGACACCGCGGTCCGGGTCGCCGTGTCGATGGTCAGTTCGCGCATCTTCTCCGTCGAGAGCATGACGGCACCGTCGACCGCGGTGGAGCCGCCCGAGAGACTCGTCCCGGCGCCTCGGGTGATGATCGGGGTGCCGGTCTCGTTGCACCATCGCACAACGGTCTGCACTTGCTCGGTTGTCGTCGGACGGATCAATGCGAGCGGCGTACCCGCATCCGGATCCTGCGCACGATCCTGGCGGTAGGCGGCCAAGATGTCGGGATCGGTGACGACCATCCCGTCCGGCAGCGCCGCGGCGAGGGCATCCGTGGTGTCGGTGGTCCCGGTCACATGAGTCATGTCTCAACCTTAAGCAGCATCGCCCGGCACAATGAACGGGGTGAGCGACTTCAACGGGCAGATCATCGAGGAATTCCGCGCCAACGCCGGCCACGTGACGACCGCGGGCTTCGGTGACAACCTCATTCTCGTGCACACCGTGGGCGTGAAGTCGGGCCAGCCGCGGATCAACCCGCTGCTGGCACTGCCCGACGGCGACTCCTGGCTCGTCATCGGCTCGGCGGGCGGTTCCCCCAAGGCCCCGGCGTGGGTCCACAACATCCGGGCGCTGCCGCAGGTCACCATCGAGGTCCCCGCCGACGGCGGCATCACCGAGATGAAGGCCTCGGTGCGCGAGTTGTCGCCGGCGGAGTGGGACGACGGGTGGCAGCGGTTCCTCGACAAGTCCGACGGTTTCCGGAAGTACACGGAGACCTCGGAGGGCCGACAGTTCCCGATCTTCCGGCTCACTCCGGTCGGCGGGTAGGCGGGTGTAGCCCGCCGTGGCCTTCACCGGTGAGCGCGCCCGACGTTCCCGACCCGACTACCCTGACGATGTGTTCGGGGCGGGCGACGTGGTGGCCGGTTACACCATCGACCAGTACCTCGGCAGTGGGAGCAGCGCCGAGGTCTATCGGGTCCATCACGACGACGGACCCGACCCCGTCGCGCTCAAGGTCCTGCACACCAGGTCGAGTGACCAGGAGCGGGTGCGCGAGCGTTTCGCCCGCGAGTTCACCATCGCCTCTATGCTGCACCACCCACATATCGTCGGGACATACGCGCGTGGCGAGATCGACCCAGCTGACCTCGGTTACCAGAATCGTTCCGGCGCAACAGTTCTGTGGATGGCGATGGAGTACGTCGACGGGATGTCGGCGGCCGGGTTGATCCCGGCTCGCACCGCCGAACCCGATACCACCGTCGTCGCCGCGATCGGCTCACAGATCGCCGGCGCCCTCGACTATGCGCACTCCTGCGAGGTCCTGCACCGAGATGTCAAACCCGCCAACATCATGGTGTCGGCGGGGCCGGATCACACCCGCGCCGTCCTCACCGATTTCGGTATCGCGCAACTACTCGACGATGCCCGCCCGCTGGCCCGTAACGGCCGGGTACAGGGGTCGATCGCCTACGCGGCACCGGAATTGTTGACGGCGCAACGACTCACGCCGGCCACCGACCTCTACGCGCTCGCCGCCGGCATGTTCGAGCTCCTGACCGGCGATCCCCCGTATCCGCGGGCCACCGCGTTCGCCATCACCTATGCGCATCTCCACGATCCCGTGCCGTCCTTGACACGCGCGCGACCGTGGCTGCCGTCGGCGCTGAACTCGGTGTTCACCAAGGCCTTGGCGAAGAATCCGGCCGATCGATACGAAACGTGTTCGGAATTCACCGACATCGTGGAGCGCGCGTTGCGCGGTGTGCCGGTGCCCGAGGCCCCGCGGCCCCGCCGGCGGCTGTGGCGGCGACAACGGATCGCTGGAATGTAAATTCCGACATCGTCGGCGAACTCCCTGCGCACGAACGCTTTTCGGATTCACCGTTGCGTCAGTGCGTTACAGTATGGGGAAATTCTTAACATCTCCCGAGATGCCGTCCGGCACGGGTGCGAATAGCGTCAGACCTTGTTCTGCCATGAATCACGCCGGGGGTCACGCGATCCGTACAGCTCCTGCCCGCATCACGACCCGACATCGAGGGAAGCATGACGGCCGAATCGCCAACCACATACGACAATTCCGCGCTCGCCCACGAGGACGAGGGCTATCACAAGAGCCTCAAGCCGAGGCAGATCCAGATGATCGCGATCGGTGGCGCCATCGGCACCGGACTCTTCATGGGCGCCGGTAGCCGACTCCGCGAGGCCGGTCCCGGCCTCTTCATCGTCTACGCCATCTGCGGCGTCTTCGTCTTCTTCATCCTGCGCGCCCTCGGCGAACTGGTCCTGCACCGTGCGTCGTCGGGATCGTTCGTGTCCTACGCGCGCGAATTCTTCGGGGAGAAGACCGCATTCGTCACCGGCTGGCTCTACTTCTTCAACTGGGCCGCGACAGCCATCGTCGACGTGACCGCGGTCGCGCTCTACGTCCACTACTGGGGCATGTTCGAGGCCATCCCGCAATGGCTGATCGCCTTGGTGGCATTGGGCCTCGTGCTCACCATGAACGTGATCTCGGTGAAACTGTTCGGCGAGATGGAGTTCTGGGCGTCCATCATCAAGGTCACCGCACTCGTCACCTTCCTCGTCGTCGGCATCGCGTTCCTGGCCGGTAGATTCGAGATCGATGGCCAGACGACCGGCATCTCGGTGATCACCGACAACGGCGGCATGTTCCCGATGGGCATCTTCCCACTGTGCATCGTGACGTCGGGGGTCATCTTCGCCTATGCCGCAGTGGAACTCGTCGGCATTGCCGCCGGCGAGACCGAGGACCCACCGAAGGTGATGCCGCGCGCGATCAACTCGGTGATCTTCCGCATCGCGGTCTTCTACGTCGGATCACTGCTACTGCTCGCACTGCTGTTGCCCTACACCGAGTTCAAGGCCGGCGAGAGTCCCTTCGTGACGTTCTTCTCCAAGATCGGCGTGCCCGCCGCCGGCGGCATCATGAATCTCGTGGTGTTGACCGCCGCATTGTCGAGCCTCAACGCCGGCCTGTACTCGACCGGCCGCATCCTGCGGTCGATGGCGCTGAACGGCAGTGGCCCCGAGTTCACCGGCAAGATGAACCGAAACGGCGTGCCGTTCGGCGGCATCGCACTGACCGGTGCACTGACGCTGCTGGGCATTGTGCTCAACCTGTTCGTGCCCGAGGAGGCCTTCAACATCGCGCTCGATCTCTCGGCGCTGGGCATCATCTCGACGTGGGCGATGATCATGGCCTGTCAGATCCAGCTCTACCGGTGGGAGCAGAAGGGAATCCTGCAGCGCCCGACGTTCCGGCTACCCGGCACGCCCTACACCAGCTACGCGACCCTGGTGTTCCTCGCCGCCGTCGTCGTGCTGATGTGTTACGAGAACTATTGGAACCTGATCGCCATCGTCGTGCTGGTGCCGCTCCTCGTCGGCGGCTGGTATGCGGTGCGCGGCAAGGTGATGACCATGGCGGCACAGCGTCAGGGCTACACCGGCGAGTACCCGGTGATACCGCAACCACCCGTGCCGGAGGGACCCCATCCGCGCCACGAGACCGAGGGTGACGGGAGCTGACGCGGGTGGTCTCGATATGCCGGGCTCGCTACGCTCGCTCGGCTACTCGACCAGCAGAAAACACACCGGACCCGCCACCGCCGCCCGACTACCCGACCAGCAGGAGCTATTACCGATGGTTGAGTAGCGGCGCACGAGCGCAGCGAGTCCGACGCGTATCGAAACCACGACCCACACGACCTCACTCGATCCCGTACACCCGCATCGCGTTCTCCCGGAACGCCTTCCGCAGTACGTAGTCGCCGCGGGGCGCCAAGAGATCGATCAGGCTGCCGATGATCATGTCGAGCGCGGCATTCGGCTTGTCGATCGGGAAATTGGACCCGAACATCACCCGATCGGCGCCGAAGTGTCCGATGACGTGCTCGACGAGCGGCCCCGCCATCTCCGCGAGGGTGGCGCGGCTGCCGATGTTGCCCCACCGCTCGCGCCCGTAGCCGAGCACCGGCAACGCCAGACCGGACAGCTTGACCACCACGTTGGGGCAGGCGGCCAGGGTGACCATGCGCTCGCGCCACAGGCGCAGGATGTCGGCCCGGGCGCCTGCGGTCGCACCGGTCCGGGAGCCGACCGGGCCGAACACCCCGACCGGGGCGCCGATGTGGTCGACCACGATGGTCGTCTCAGGGTATTCGCGCGCCAGCATCACGACGTCGTAGAGCTGATGCGAGTAGACGAATGCGTCGAAGACGAGCTTGCGGGCGGCGACCTCGGCAAAACCGGTCAGGAACGACGGTGACGCGAGGATGCCGTCGGCGTCGGCGCCGTTGCGGATACGCGGGTCCGGATGGCGGGTGGTGATCCACCGGACGCCACGCAGCCGGTCGGTCAGCGCGGCATGTTCGTCGAGCAGTTCGCCGAAGCTCTCCGCCCGCGGGTCGGCATGCGCCACGAGAGCGCCGAGTCGGGGCGATTGACCGACCCCGAACGGCAGCTCGGTGACATACCTCGTCTCCTCGACGGCCGACCGTCCGGCCGGGGTGTCCACCCGTCCCGCGGCGTCATCGCCGCGCCAATGCGATTCCATGTGCACCACGGTGTCGATACGGACTCCCGCGATGGTGGGCACCGCAGACGCGTCGGCCAGATACTGCACCGGCTCATAGACCCGCGCCACCGTACTGGGGGTGAGCACGTACTCGCGGTCGGCCTGCGACACGACCATCGGGAACACCCGGTCGCCGAATGCCGGCACGTACCGATAGAGCCGCGACAGGCGGTTCGCGGCCCACGGCGTGCTACGCGGATTCCACTGGTGCAGATGGGCATCGACAATGCCCGGAATCACACCATCGAGCGAGCTCACACAACCGACACTGCCACACGCGACGCGAACCCGATATCGAATGATCGATCGTAATTCGTCGTCGATCCACCGCTAGTCTGGTCGGGGGCGATCCGGCATGCGACGCAGGGAGGTGAGCGAGACGTGGCGAGCCATTCACGGCACACACTGCAACATCTGCGCACCCTCATCAATGGTGATCCGGACCGATTCTCCGCCAACGTGTACACGCGCATGTTCTCCATCGATCCCGACCTGCGCGAGCTGTTCCCGGCGGTGATGGCCCATCAACGCGACGCGTTCTTCCGGGTGATCGACCATGTGTTGGAGGTGGTCCCGGCCGAATCGGGCCACGCCGAGCTCATCGAGTTCCTCGCCCAGCTCGGACGGGACCATCGCAAGTACGGGGTACTGCCCGAGCACTACGGCGTCATGTACCAGGCGTTGATCTCGGAGTTCGCCGCGGTCATGGGCGACTACTGGGACGACGAGGCCGCGCAGACGGTCACTCAGGCGATGATGCTGACCACCGGTGTCATGCGTGGGGCGGCGGAGACCGCACCGCATCCGGCGCTGTGGTCGGCGGAGGTGGTGGAGAAGTACCGGATCACCCGCGACCTGGCGGTCGTGCGGCTGATCACCGACTCTCCGCTCCGGTTCGCCCCCGGCCAATACCTCGAGGTGCAGGTTCCCCAGCGACCCAAGGTGTGGCGTGATCTCTCCCCCGCCATCCCGCCGAACCCAGCGGGAGAGCTCGAGTTCCATGTGCGCGCGGTCCAGGGTGGGACGGTCAGCTCGGCGATCGTGGGCGAGACCCGCGTCGGGGACGTCTGGTATTTCGCCCAGGGGCACGGCACATTGCACATCGAGCCGGACCGACCGGTGCTGATGATCGCCGGCGGCACCGGATTGGCGCCGCTGCGGGCGCTGCTCATCGAGATGTCGAAGCGGGCCGATTCGCCGGCGACCCACATCTTCTACGGCATGCGTCACCCGGGCGAGCTGTACGACCTCGCGGTGCTGCGCCGGATCGCCTCCACCAATCCGTGGTTGACGGTGACCGCGGTGTCGGAGGAGACCACCGATCCGTGGTGGATCACCGCCATGGCGACACCAGAGTCCCTGGGCGTCGAACACCGCATCGGCACTCTGGCCGACGCGGTCATCGAGTCCGGCACATGGGATGACCATCAGGTGTTGATCGCCGGTTCGCCGAAGATGATCGAGACGACGCGACGCCGGCTCGTCATCGCCGGGGTCCGGGCCAGCCGAATCCAGCACGACCCGGTGGTCTGACCACCGCGCTCAGTAGGACTGCTCGGAAGACTAGGGACTCGCCGGCGGTTGGTAGCCGCCCGGATACCCGGTGACGGTGGTGGTCTCCGTCTCGGTGACCGTCACGGTCGGCGTCTCACCGGCGGGCTCGGTTTCCGTCTCGGTGGCCGTGGTGGTCCGGGTGACGGTCTCCCGGGGTCGGGTGACCGTGGTGGTCGCGAGATCGGTCCGGGTCTCGGTGACCGGTTCGGCGGTACGGGTGACGGTCTCGGTGGGACCCGGCTGGGTGATCGTCGTGGTCGGTTCGGCCTGCTTCTCGACGGCGTCGACCCCGGCGAACACTGCGGATGCCGCGATCGCACCGAGTGCCAGCGCACCGACGACGGCGGCGCCGATCATCCACCACCGACGGTTGGACGACGCCCCTCGCGGTGTCGAGCGCTGCCGAAGTGTCAGCACCGCGGCACCGACCGCTGCGGCCAGCGCCGGCTGATCGGGCACGACGATCGGTCGGGCCAGGGCATATTCGAGCGCTGCCGTCGCCCCGCCCACCTCGGCACCGGGCCCGGTGCAGACCACCGACGTCACCGACGACCCGCCGGGTGCGGCGATCACCGCGTCGGCGACCGCACTCGCGTGCGCCGGGTCGGTGACCGGACCCGGCGAACCGTAGGCGAACTCGGCGGTGCCGAGAACTTCTGCGGTCGCCGAGTCCAGCGTCACGACGGATGATCCGGGCGACGGGATGGCAGAACGGTCCAGATCGACGACCGCGATGATCCCGTGGCCGGTCACTGCGGTGCGCGCGACCTCGGCGAGAGCGCTGGGCATGTCGGTGACGGTGACCTTGTCGTACCAGCCGGGCCGCGAGCCGCCCGGCGAGAGATTGGCCTGCAGGTAGCTCTGGGTGGCCGGCCGCGCGCACGCAATACCGATGCGATCGATCTCGTAGGGCACCGAATCGACGAGTTCATGAATCGCGGTCTCGGCGCTCTGCGCCGAAGGATCGGGCAGATCGACGAGATTGCTGGCGATGATCTCACCGTCGGCGCCGCGCACGACCGAGGCGATCTGGTCTTCGATGACGGAGATCCCGAGGATCGAACCGGCCGACGACTGGCCTCCCGCGATCCGGGCGGTCTTCGTCTCGGCCATGTCCTGTCCTGTCTCCGGCGACGGTTCGGCGACGTCTGTCCCGAGTCAGGGTAGCGGGTGGATGCAGGCCGTGACGCGGCGGCGTTGCGCTGTGCGGATCAGTCGGCTTTGCGCTTGCGGCGCGGTTGCCACACCACGAGCGCACTGGTCCGCGGGACCGGGACGAGCTCGCCGCCGCGTCGCGGTGGCATGCTCTCGACCTCGGCCTGCAGCTCGCGGACCCGCTGCTGCAGTGCATCGACCTGGTTGCTCAGGTCGATGATCCGCTTGATCCCGGCGAGGTTGACACCTTCCTCTTGGGACAGGCGCTGGATCTCCCGGAGCAGCTCGACGTCACGCGAGGAGTAGCGGCGACCGCCGCCACTGGTCCGTTGCGGCGTGACCAGACCCAGGCGGTCATAGGTGCGCAGGGTCTGGGCGTGCATGCCGGCGAGCTCGGCGGCGACCGAGATCATGAAGGTCGCGCCCGCCTCGCTCTCGTACTTGCCGGCCATCATCATCGCCCCCACCCGGCGCGCGGATCGAAGCCGCTGGCCTTCTCGGCCTCGGCGTACTGACGCATGGCCTCGGCGGCCGCGGCGTCCAGCGTCTTCGGCACGGCGACCTTGACGGTGACCAACAGATCACCGGCGCCGCCGGACCGTTTCGGCACACCCCGACCGCGAACACGCAGCGTACGACCGTCGGTGGTGTTCGCCGGGATCTTCACCCCGACGGAACCGTCGAGCGTCGGGACGGACACCGTCGCGCCCAGCACCAGCTCAGAAATGCTCACCGGCAGTTGCACTTTGAGGTCATTGCCACTCCGCGTGAACACCTTGTCCGGGGTCACGTGGACCACGACGTACAGGTCGCCCGACGGTGCGCCCCGACGACCGGCCTCGCCCTGGCCGGCAAGCCGAATCCGCTGCCCGTCCTCGACACCCGCGGGGATGCGGACGTTGATGGTGCGGGCACGGACCTTCACTCCGGAGCCGTCGCAGTCGGTGCAGGGGTCGTCGATCCGCGATCCGGTGCCCTGACAGTCCTGGCAGGGCTCGCTGAAACCGAACGCACCCTGGTTGCGGCTGACGAATCCGGAACCGTTGCAGTTCGGGCAGACCCGCGGACTCGTGCCGGGCTTGGCGCCGCTGCCGTGACAGGTGGTGCACGGCGACGGACTCGTCACCCGCAAGGGCACCGTGGTGCCCTGCGCGGCGTCGGCGAAGCTCAGCGTCGTCTCGGTCTCGAGATCGTTGCCGCGCTTCGGGCGCGCGGCGGTCGATGTCCGTTGGCCACGATTGAACAGGCCCTCGAACAGGTCGCCGAATCCGCCCGCGTCGGCGGTTGCCCCGCCTCCGTTGCCGAACAGGTCGCCGATGTTGAAGTCGGCACCACCGCTCGTCGAGTACGTGGTTCCGCCTCCGCCGGGGAAGCCTCCCGGGAAGCCGTTGCCCCCGCCGCGGAATCGCCCACCGGCGAACATCGCGCGGGTCTCGTCATATTCTTTGCGCTTCTCGGGATCGGATAGCACGCTGTGTGCTTCGGACACCCGCTTGAAGCGCTCCTCGGCCGCCGAATCCCCCGGATTCGCATCCGGGTGCAGCTCGCGCGCGAGCTTCCGGTAGGCCTTCTTGATCTCTTCAGCCGAAGCGTCAGAAGCAACGCCCAGGTCCTTGTAGAAGTCTTGTTCCAACCACTCCCGTTGTGGAGCCACCAGACGTCACCTCCTTCGATATCTCAGTTGTCTGGATGTAGTTGTAGTCGATGCCGTGAAGAGTGCGCTGCCCGGCGACGCGGCGTTCGCATCGCCGGGCAGGCACAGTGTGTTGGCGCTTATTGTGCACCAGTTTCGACCGGGTCGGTGACGGTGACCATCGCCGTGCGGATCACCTTCTCGCCGAGGCGGTAGCCACTGCGATACACCGCGCCGATCACCGGGTTCTCGCCGTCGCCGTCGTGCTGGACGGCCTCGTGCAGTTCCGGGTCGAACGGGTCGCCGGTCTCGCCGAACTTGGCGAGTCCCTCACTGGTGAGGGCGCCGGCCAGTTTGTCTGCGACACCGCGCAGCGGACCGCTCTCGAGGTCGCCGTGCTCGCGGGCACGGTCGAGGTCGTCGAGGACGGGCAGCAGCTTGTCGATGAGCAGTTGCTTTCCGTAGTTGACCGAACCCTGCTTCTCCTCTGCGGCGCGCCGCTTGAAGTTGGCGAACTGGGCCCGCTCGCGCTGAAGCGCGGCGGTCAGTTCGGCCACCTCGGGGTCGACGGCGACCGTGTCGGCTTCTGCCACGACCGGTTCGGCTTCTGCCGGGCCGGGTCCGGCGGCCGGATCCGCGCGCACCTCACCCGTTTCGGGATCGATGCGACGACGATCGGTCACCGTCACCGGCTCCTCGGGGCGTGCGCCGTCCGGCCCACCAGCGGTCACTTGTTGTCCCCGGTGTTCGTCGGCTCGTCGACGACCTCCGCGTCCACGACGTCGTTGTCGCCACCGGCCGCGTCACCCTCGGGTGCGTCGCCGTTGGGCGACTCCGCTGCCGAGGCGGCGTAGATCGCCTGACCCATCTCCTGGGACTCGGTCGAGAGCTTCTCGATCGCCGACTTGATGGCGGCGATGTCGGTGCCCTTGAGCGCCTCGTTCGCCTCGGAGATGGCCGCGTTGACCTTGTCCTTGACGTCACCGGGCACCTTGTCCTCGTTGTCCTTGAGGAACTTCTCGGTGTGGTTGACCAGCGACTCGGCCTGGTTGCGGGTCTCGGCTTCCTCGCGGCGGGTGCGATCCTCGTCGGCGTGGGCCTCGGCGTCCTTGATCATCCGGTCGATCTCGTCCTTGCTCAGGCCGGAACCGTCCTGGATGCGGATGCTGTTCTCCTTGCCGGTGCCCTTGTCCTTCGCGGTGACGTGCACGATGCCGTTGGCGTCGATGTCGAAGGTCACCTCGATCTGCGGGACACCCTGCGGCGCCGGAGCGATGCCGCCGAGTTCGAACGAACCGAGCAGCTTGTTGTGCGACGCGATCTCACGCTCACCCTGATAGACCTGGATCTGCACCGACGGCTGGTTGTCCTCGGCCGTGGTGTAGGTCTCCGACCGCTTGGTCGGGATGGTGGTGTTGCGCTCGATCAGCTTGTGCATCACGCCGCCCTTGGTCTCGATGCCGAGCGACAGCGGGGTGACGTCGAGCAGGAGCACGTCCTTGACCTCACCGCGGAGCACACCGGCCTGCAGTGCTGCACCGACGGCGACGACCTCGTCCGGGTTGACGCCCTTGTTGGGCTCCTGGCCACCGGTCAGTTCCTTGACCAGCTCGGTGACGGCGGGCATACGGGTCGAGCCGCCGACCAGCACCACGTGATCGATGTCGCCGACGGAGATGCCGGCGTCCTTGATGACCGCCTGGAACGGCGCACGGGTGCGCTCGAGCAGATCCGAGGTGATCTTCTGGAACTCGCTGCGCGACAGCTGCTCGTCGAGGAACAGCGGGTTCTTGTCGGCGTCGACGGTGATGTAGGGCAGGTTGATCGAGGTGCTCTGCGATGCCGAGAGCTCGATCTTGGCCTTCTCCGCGGCCTCACGCAGACGCTGCAGGGCCATCTTGTCCTTGGTCAGGTCGATGCCGTTCTGGCTCTTGAACTTCTCGACGAGCCAGTCGACGATGCGCTGATCCCAGTCGTCGCCACCGAGGACGTTGTCACCGGAGGTCGCGCGGACCTCGACGACACCGTCGCCGATCTCGAGGAGCGAGACGTCGAAGGTACCGCCACCGAGGTCGAACACCAGGATGGTCTGTTCCTTCTCACCCTTGTCCAAGCCGTAGGCCAGAGCGGCCGCGGTCGGCTCGTTGACGATGCGCAGCACGTTGAGACCCGCGATCTGCCCGGCCTCCTTGGTGGCCTGACGCTGCGAGTCGTTGAAGTACGCGGGCACGGTGATGACCGCGTCGCTGACGTCCTCACCCAGGTAGGACTCGGCGTCGCGCTTCAGCTTCATGAGCGTGCGGGCGCTGATCTCCTGCGGGGTGTACTTCTTGTCGTCGATCTCGACGGTCCAGTCGCCCTCGCCCATGTGGCGCTTGACGGACCGGATGGTGCGGTCGACGTTGGTGACCGCCTGGTTCTTCGCCGGCTGCCCGACCAGTACCTCGCCGTTGCGCGCGAACGCGACCACCGACGGGGTCGTCCGGGAGCCTTCGGCGTTGGCGATGACGGCGGGCTCGCCGCCTTCGAGCACGGAGACCACCGAGTTGGTGGTGCCGAGGTCGATTCCAACAGCACGAGACATGTGTTTCCTCCTAGTTCATGGGTCTGCACCCAAGTACGTTCTTCGAATCGAGTGGTTTGTCGAAACCCGCGTCTGCGACCCGAACTTCAGTGCATCCGACTCATGTTCTAACGAAGCATTTCGTCGGAGTCAACCTGGGTTGAGTCTACATCACTCAAGTTTCTCACTCTGGTCAACGGGGGATGTCGGCGAAATGTTCCCGGTCGGTGGGACTTTTTTGCGAGGAACCGAAACGTTCGCGACCGCGGCACCGACAATGAGAAACGTGACCGCGATCGCAGTCTGTCCGAGGACGGACCGCGCGCTCGTCAAATATGCTGTTCCGGTCACGCCGGCATGAGCCGGACCGTCCTCCAGAAGGTGGGGCCGATCCGGATGCAAGGGCACACCTCTGAGGGGAGACGCGTCGTGGAACTCTCGAAACAGCGCCGCGGCGAACGTCGCACCAAGTTCGGCGAGGCCGCCGTCGAGATCATCGCCACCCAGGGACTGCGGGCCCTGACCCACCGCACCGTCGACGAGACCGCGGGTTTCCCCTCCGGATCGGTCAACTATTACGCCCCCTCGCGCAGCCGACTGCTCGCCTTGGCATTGGAAACGGTCCATGCGCAGCTGCGGTCCATCGCGATGACCGCGTTCGGTCCACTCATGAGTCCCGGGCCGCACTCCCCCGATGAGGTGATCGAGTGTGGGACCGTCTTCGTCGAGACGGCGCGACTCGAGTTTCCCGACGTGGTGACGGCGCGCCACGCGCTGCTGGTCGAGGCCCAGTTCTATCCCGAACTCGGGGACATGATCAACGACCACCGACAGGAGCTGATCCAGCTCTCGATCGCCGTCGGTGCGGCGTTCCGCCCCGAGCACCCCGAGGACGCCGCAAATCTGGTGGTGGCCCTGATGGACGGGCTCATCCAGCAACTGGTCCTCGGCAAGTTGGAAACGGTCACCCGCCCGATGGTCAAGATGGCGATGTCGCACATCTGCACCATCGGCAGCGAGTCGTCACAGTGGACGACGTCCGCGCGGCCGTCCGTCGCGCTGACATCGCCACACGACTGATCGACCCAGTGGCGTCATCGACCCAGTTGGCGATCCACTCAGTTGGGTTCCGGCGGGAGCGCGTCGCCGGGAAACCCCCGGGCCGGATGCACCTCGAACGTGAACACCTCGGCGAGCACACCGGGATCGTCGTTCATCAACGCCGTCGTCGTGTCGACGTCGCGGTCGAAGATGCCCACCCCGCAGACGTCGGAATCGTCGAGGACCGGGAGCACCACCGACAGCGCCCCGGCGGCACGTAGCGCGAAGTTGCGCCGGCCGTGTTCCCAGATGATCGATTCCGCTTCCGGAGTCTGATATCTCGGGCCGGCCCGCAGGATGACGACGGAGTACGGCTGCGCGTATTGCAGGCTCGTCCGCATCTCTTCGTCGGTGATGATCGGTAGCTCGGGCATGTGCATACCAGTATCCACCAAAACGCGGGACCGCTGGTTCAGTCCACGGAATCCGATCCGACCGACGACGACGGTGCCGCAGCGGATGATCCACTGCGACACCGTCGGTGTCGTCGACCCGGGTCAGGCCGCCGAGATGGCCTGCTGCTCGGACGACTCCAGCGCCGACGCGATGATGTCGGCGACATCGACCATCGGTCTGACCTCGAGGGCGTCGAGGACCTCGGCGGGCACGTCGTCGAGATCGGGCTCGTTGCGCTGCGGGATGAACACCGTCTTCAGCCCGTTGCGTTGTGCGGCAAGCAGTTTCTGCTTGACCCCGCCGATCGGCAGGACCCGCCCGTTCAACGTGACCTCACCGGTCATGCCGACGTCGGCGCGCACCTTGCGGCCGGTCGCCATGGAAACCAGGGCGGTGACCATGGTGACGCCGGCGCTCGGACCGTCCTTGGGCACCGCGCCGGCCGGCACGTGCACGTGGATGGCCTTGTCCAGCACCGCCGGATCGACCCCGAGTTGCTCGGCGTGGGCGCGGACGTAGGACAGCGCGATCTGCGCGGATTCCTTCATCACATCACCCAGTTGGCCGGTCAGCTTCAGACCGGCGTCGCCGTCGACACTGTTCGCCTCGATGAACAGAACGTCGCCGCCCATCCCGGTGACGGCCAGTCCGGTCGCCACGCCCGGCACCGCGGTCCGCTCCTCCGATTCGGGGGTGAAGCGCGGACGGCCGAGGTACTCCTTCAGGTCGGCCTCGTCGATCACGATCGGCGCGGTCGCCTTGCCGGATTCCAGGTTGGTGGCGGCCTTTCGGAGGAGCTTGGCGAGCAGTCGTTCGAACTGACGCACACCGGGTTCGCGGGTGTAGTCGGCAGCGATCTCACGCAGCGCGTCCTCGGTCACCGTGACCTCGTCGGCCGTCAACGCCGCCCGATCCGCCTGCCGCGGGAGCAGGAAGTCGCGGGCGATCGCGACCTTGTCGTCCTCGGTGTAGCCGTCGATGGTCACCAGCTCCATCCGGTCCAGCAACGCCGACGGGATGTTCTCGATGACGTTGGCGGTCGCGAGGAACAGGACATCCGACAGGTCGAGGTCCAGATCGAGGTAGTGATCACGGAAGGTGTGGTTCTGCGCGGGGTCGAGGACCTCGAGCAGCGCCGCCGCCGGGTCACCGCGATAGTCCGAGCCGACCTTGTCGATCTCGTCAAGCAGCACAACCGGATTCATCGATCCGGCCTCACCGATGGCACGCACGATGCGTCCGGGCAGTGCGCCGACGTAGGTACGCCGGTGACCGCGGATCTCCGCCTCGTCGCGAACCCCGCCCAGGGCGACGCGCACGAACTTGCGGCCGAGTGCTCGCGCGACCGATTCCCCGAGCGACGTCTTACCGACGCCGGGAGGTCCGGCCAGCACCATCACCGCGCCGGAACCGCGTCCGCCGACGACCTGCAGACCGCGGTCGGCGCGCCGGGCACGCACAGCCAGGTACTCGACGATGCGGTCCTTCACATCGTCCAGCCCGTGGTGGTCGGCGTCGAGGATCTCGCGGGCACCCTTGATGTCCGTCGAATCGACGGTCCGTTCACTCCACGGCAGGTCGAGCACGGTGTCGAGCCAGGTGCGGATCCAGCTGGTCTCCGGCGACTGATCGCTTGCGCGTTCCAGCTTGCCGACCTCACGCAGCGCGGCCTCGCGCACCTTCTCGGGCAGATCGGCCGCCTCGACGCGGGCACGATAGTCGTCGGCACCCTCGGGCTCGTCGTCGCCGAGTTCCTTGCGGATCGCGGCGAGCTGCTGGCGCAGCAGGAATTCTTTCTGCTGGCGCTCCATTCCGTTGCGGACATCGTCGGCGATCTTGTCGCTGACCTCGGTCTCGGCGATGTGCTCACCGGTCCAGTCGATCAGCAGGGTCAGCCGCTCACCGACGTCGGGCGTCTCCAGGAGCTGTCGCTTCTGGACGTCGGTCAGCCACGACGAGTAGCCCGAGGTGTCCGCCAGGTCCGACGGCTCGGTCATCTTGTTTACGGCGTCGATGATCTGCCATGCCTCGCGACGTTGCAGCATCGCCAGCACGAGCTTCTTGTACTCGCCGGCGAGCGCCTTGACCTCGTCGGTGATCTCCGGGTCGTCGACCTCGGTGACCTCGACCCACAGGCCGGCACCGTTCCCGGGGGTCCCGGTTCCGATGTGGGCACGCTTCTCCCCCTTGACGACGGCCGCAATTCCCGCGCCGGGCATCCGTCCGACCTGCACGATCGAGGCGATCACGCCGTAAGTGGGATAACGGTCGTCCAGACGTGGAGCGACCAACAGTTTCCCGGACTCACTGGACCGGGCAGCGTCCACCGTCGCCTGAGCTGCGTCGTCGAGCGGGATCGGCACAACCATGCCGGGCAGGACGACCAGGTCGGGAACGAACAGGACGGGCGCTGAATATGTCTGTGACATCTGACCTCCAAAGTTCAGTCTGACCGACTCAACCCTGGTGGCGGAATGTTTGTTCCCGGGGATATTTCGCCAGAAGCGGAATTGTCATGTTCTGGTCACCGACGCGGCGGCGATCGCCTCACGCGGTGCGGTGACCGCGATATCCGGGACGCTCCCGTCGTCTAGCGGTGGCGACGGACCGTGATCGCCGTACCCAGGTCAGCGGGGTCCGTGCTGTCGAATGTGCACGTCAGCGGGTAGGTGCTGGGGTCGTCGACATGGACGTAGCAATAGATGTCGTACCCACCACCGGGCCGCTCGCCGATCGCGATCTTCAGCTCTTTCCTGATCGGGCTCGTCAGATAGACCTCGAAGACCATCGAACTCAAGTCGGTGATGCACACGGGAAACGATTCACTCGCGTCGATCCACAGGTCATGAACCTGAGGCGCATCGTTCGTCGTCGCGAACGGGAACTCCCCGTTGGCGTTCACACAGTGACCATCGATCGCCCGGACACCACCTTGCGCACCCGCCCCGAGGTCCAACGTCAGTTTCTTGTGCACCCGGTACTCGCCGACCCCGAGGTTCGAGCTGCCGAAGGGCGAGGCGTCACCGGGCCGGGCCGTTGCGGTTCCCGCGGTCGATCCGCTCGACAACACGAGGAGTGCGGCGCCCGCGACCACGGCGGCCGACCGTGCCCACCTCGCCGCCACACGACCTCGCAATCGGCCTCGCGCGTCGACCGATGCATGTGTCATGGTGGGTGCCCCTCGGTTGGCTGTGCTCAGAAGGTACCCCGGCGACGACGCTCATCCAGTGCGATTCGTCGGCCTCGAGAGTTCGTCCTCGATCGAGAATTCAGACCGAATCAAGCAGATAACCCACCCATCCGATCCCAATCCGCATCCGAACCACGTGCATGAACCTTGAATCCCATAGTTCAATGAGTGCCATGAAAACCATCGGTACCCGATTGACCGTGTCGTTTCTCTGTTTGTTCGCGGCCCTCGCCGGCGGGGTGGTGATGAACAGCCCCAAGGCGTCCGCGGCAACCTGCTCCGACGTCGCAGTCGTCTTCGCCCGGGGCACCGTCGAGCCTGCGCCGCCGATCGGCCTGACCGGCCAGTCCTTTGTCGCGTCCCTCCGGTCGCAGCTGCCGGGCAAGTCGGTCGACGCCATCGGTGTGAACTACCCCGCGAGCAGCAACTTCAATGACCGTCCCAAGTTCGTCAGGACCGTGACGAACGGCGTCAAGGAAGCGCAGCGGCAGGTCAAGACCATCGCCGCCAACTGCCCCGGCACCCGGATCGTCCTCGGCGGCTACTCGCAGGGCGCGGTGGTCGCCGGATATGCGACGAGCGGCAAGATCGCGATCCCCGACCGCTACCGCCAGTACGAGTCCGAGGTGCCTGCGCCGCTGCCCGCCGACGTGGCCCGCCACGTGGCCGCGGTCGTCCTCTTCGCGCCGCCGTCGGACCGGTTCATCAACGACATCGGTGCGCCGAAGATCCGCGTCGGAGCACCCTATGAGGCCAAGACCAAGCGGTACTGCATTCCCGGCGACACCATCTGCAACGGAGCACCCGTAGGCCAGCCCAACGGTCTCCACGTTCTCTACACCGTCAACGGCATGTCGCTCGACGCCGCGCGCTACGTCGTCGGACGGTTGTAACCACCCCGTCGTGCCGATGACTTCCCCGGTCGCGGCTGGTCACAATTGTTGATGGCCACCGCGACCGAGGAGGCACGACCATGGGCAAAGTCATCACACACATGACCATGTCGCTCGACGGCTTCATCGCCGACCCGAACGACGATGTCGGGGAGTTGTTCGCCTGGTACGACGCGGGCGCGACCGCGGTGCCGAGCGCCAACGAGGACATCGGATTCCACGTGGACGACGCCGACGCCGACATGCTCGCGGAATTGACCGGCAATGCGGGCGCCCTGGTGTCCGGACGGCGTCTGTTCGACGTCGCCGACGGATGGGGCGACAACCATCCGGTCGGCGCGCCAGTCGTCGTCGTCACGCATCAGCCGCCACCCGACGCCGCGACCCGATGGCCTACGACCACATTCGTCGACGACGTCGGCACCGCGATCTCACGCGCACGTCAGATGGCCGGCGATCGCGACGTGATCATCGCGAGCCCGACCATCATCCAGCAGGCGCTCGACCTCGAGCTGGTCGACGAGATCTGTGTCAGCCTCGTGCCGGTGCTATTCGGTGACGGGATCCGCTACTTCGGCCCGCTCGCGAACGGCCATCAGCTCCTCGACGACCCCGACCGTGGTACCAGGGCGCCGGGCGACACACCTGCGTTACGTCATCGCCGCCAGAACAGGTGATGCGTGACATTGCTGCTCGGACTGGGCACGACGTCACAGTGATAGCGGTCGAGCAGTTCGTCGGGCGATTCCCAGAGTCGTGCACCGGACCCGAGTTCGACGTCGTCGGCCACCGCGACGTGCAGGGTGTCGACGAGGCCGGCGTCGAGAAACTCGCGGACCGTGGTCGCGCCACCGCCGAGCCGGACGTCCATTCCGCCGGCCGCCGCCTGCGCCTTTTCCAGCGCCGTCGCCGGATCGTCGTCGATGAAGTGGAACGTCGTGTCGGACAGGCTGAACGACGGCCTGAGGTGGTGGGTCAGCACGAACACCGGCGTGTGGAACGGCGGCTCATCGCCCCACCAGCCGAGCCAGCTGTGGTCCTCCCAGGGCCCGCGATGCGGGCTGAACTTGTTGGCGCCCATGATCTCCGCCCCGATGTTGTGGGCGAAGTCGCGGGTCAGATAGTCGTCGAGTCCGCGACTGCCCCCGGAGTCGGTGCGATTGGGCCAGCTCGCGGTCGCGCCCGCCCACGACATCATGGTCATCGGGTCGGCATGGCCGAACGGTGTCTCGAGGCTCTGGCCGTCGCCGGCACCGAAGCCGTCTCGCGACACGGTGAAGTTCTGGACTTTCAGCAGTTGACTCACGATGATCCCCTCACGCATTCGATGGTGATGGTGTGACTCGCGACGATGTCGAATCTCATCGGCCGACGCCCAGAGCGGGGACCGGGTTACGCCGATGAGCCGTAGTTCAGCCCCTCACCGAGCACGAACGCACCGGTGACACCGTAGAGGTCCGGATCCAGATTGCACACGGTGAGGATCGCGTAGAGGCCGTTCGGGATGTCGTCAAAGGTACCGGTCACGGTGTTCGGGGCGGCGCTGGTCGCGAATCTCGCCAGATGACTCGCGGTGACCGCGTCGGCTTCGGCGAGATCGGTCAGCAGTTTGACGACGTCGACGGGGCCACCCTGGATCAGGGAGATGAGACTCGGCCCGATGATGGGTGCGGCCTTGATGACGTCGACGACGGCGGTACTGCAGAAACCTCGGCTGATGATCGACGACCTGGGCACGTCGGTGACCGTGTACTTGATCTGACGCCCGGTCACCTGGACCGAGAAGCCCACGCCCTTCGCGGCCCCGACGACGGGTGTCGCCCCGGGTCGCGGCGGCGATGCATCGGCGACCGCCGGCGCCGTGAAGGCGACCACGGCGAACGCGGCGAGAATGACTGAGATCCGGACGAGAATGTTGCGGCGCATCACGTTTCCTTGCTCGAGTCGGCGCCCCCCTCGAGGCTCGACGTTAGGTCATGACGCGCGTCTGTGCGCCACATTTCGGAACCGCCGAATCCGATCGCAGAAAACAGTTCCGTTGCGACCGGTCGGGGTGTACATGTTTAGGCGACTCGAAACACGGGCAGTCCGACGGTGAGCGAAGGAGGTCATCATCGTGACTGCGCGTGACGCCGACAGTCCGCCCTCGGTGGTGTGGCCCGACCCATCCCCGCTCGACGATTGGTGGAGCACCGTGATGTCCGGTGACGACGATCCGACGGCAGGGCTGTACGACCCCGAGATCGCCGCCGACACCCCGCCCGATGTGCCAGGAGCTGCATGACCGTCATCGCGACCACCGAATCCGAGGTGCTCGACTTCGCGACCCGCTGGGCCCGCTACGGCGGTGGGCCGCCCGCCGAGATCAGGGAACGATTCGGCATGACCGACCGCGAGTTCTTCCGGCAGGTGCTCGACATCCTCGACGAGTCTGCGCGGGACCTCGATCCCGCGCAGATCCACCGGCTCCGCCACGTGGCGCGGCAACGACTCTGGTTGAAGCGCGTCACCTAGCGGCCCTTTGCCCGACGTGCGGCACGGACGCGTGTCGAACCGACCACCTCAGTCCCGCTACTCCGCTTCCCACTCGAACCCATCCGGGTCGGTGAACGCGCCCGCGCTGCTGCCGACGGTGAGGCGGTGCGATCCGCTGCCGTCGGCGTCGACGCCGGCATCCTTGGCGGCCGCACGTCGACCATAGAGCGCCAGCTTCACCGAGCCCGGCGCACCTTCGAACTCGACATACTTGCGGCCGAAGCTCTTGGCGACCGCGAGGCCGTGGTCGACATAGAACTGCTTGCTCGCTGCGACGTCGTCGGCGCCGATGAGAAACACGATGTCGTCGATCTGCCGGGCCGGAGCCCCGGTGTCCTTCTTGCTCGACGACGCCACTTTCCAGATGCTGCCGTCAGGTGCCGCGACGACTCCGCCGTAGCCCCAGAACGACTTCTTGACGGGCTTGAGCTCGGTCGCACCGGCATCGAGAGCCGGGTGGACCAGGGAGTCGACGACGGCCGGATCGGCGACGACCAGGGAGAGGACATACCCACGGAAGCCCACGGTGGGCGCCTGCGCGGTCCGGAACCTGATCTGGTCACCCAGTCCGAATGCTTTGTCGTAGAAGATTCTTGCGGCTGAGATGTCAGGAACGTCGAGGGTGATGCTGGTGATTGATGTCATGCGGACAACGCTAGGCCCGCCCGGACGGTCCACGCTTCTTGATTCCTGCTCGATGCCCGATCACTGCGTCATCAGGTGATGAGCGCGCCTCGGAACGGCCGGAAGAAGTCGCGGAGTTCCTGCGCATAGAGCGCGGGCTGTTCGAACGGCGCGAAGTGACCACCGCGCCCCGGCTCGGACACGCTGACGACATTGGCGGTCCGGTGGAGCCACGCGCGCGGCGGCATCAGTACGTCGCCACGGAACAACGAGAATCCCGAGGGCACCTCGACCCGACGCGCGTACTGCTCGAGAGGTATCGCAGCGTTCGCGTGATAACTGCGCATCGACGACCCGATGGTCCCGGTCACCCAGTACTGCGTGAGCAGCGTGAGGATCTCGTCTTTGGTGAACGCGGTCTCGACGTCACCGTCGCAGTCGCTCCACGCACGCAGTTTCTCGACGATCCACGCCGCGAGTCCCGCGGGCGAGTCGATGAGCCCGATCGCCGCCGTGTTCGGCTTCGTGCTGTGCATCGCCGCATACGCACCCTCGGTCCGGCCCCAGACCGCGCCGGCGTCGATCCAGGCGCGCTCGTCGTCGGTGAGGTCGGCCGGATCGCCCGAATACCGGGGCAATCCGGCATCCATTCGGTGGACCGCGACGACACGATCGGAGTGGTCGAGTGCCAGATAACGGCTGACGTGGCTGCCCATGTCGCCACCGGCGGTGACGAACCGGTCATATCCGAGTTGAGTCATCAGTTCGGCCCACAGCGTCGCGACGGCGATCGAGTCCAGCGGGTGCGGCGGGCGGTCGGAATAGCCGAACCCCGGCATGTCCGGGACGACGACATCGAACGCATCGGCCGGGTCGCCACCGTGCGCACCAGGATCGGCGAGCAGCGGGATCACCTTGAGGTAGCGCCAGAACGAGTCCGGCCAGCCGTGATTGAGCAACAGCGGCAGGGCCGGTCCGGATCGATCGGTGGCGCGGGCGTGGATGACGTGAACCCCGACACCCCCGACGTCCACCTTCAGGTGAGGAAGCGCGTTGATGGCGGCTTCCTCTTTCCACCAGTCGAATTCATCCGCCCAGTACTCGACGAGCTCTCGGAGGTAATCGGCATCGGCTCCGAGTGACCACCCGCCCGCCGCGGTGTCATCCGGCCATCGGGTGGCCCGTAGCCGGGCGCGCAGGTCGTCGATGACGCCCGGGTCCGTCCGGATGCTGAACCGCTGGGGTCGAACCGGACCGTCGCTCATGCAGTCATGGTGGACAGCGACGGCCATCCCGACGGTCCACTCGACCCGGCCGGGTACTCGTCGAGCGGCACCTGGTCGGACTTCCACGCCTCGATGATGGGTGCGACGATGCGCCAGCACTGTTCGGCGGAGTCGCCACGAACCGCCAAGGTGGCGTCGCCGTCGAGGATGCCGGACAGCACCTCGGCGTAGGCGTGCACCGACCCCTGGCCGAGGTCGGCGTCGAGGGTTGCACCACGCAGGTCGAACGGGTGGGTGCCGTCGTGCACGTTGACCTGCAGCGACATCGTGTCCGGCCCGAACTTGAAGTGCATGACGTTGGGTCCGGTGTCACCACGGAACTGGTCCGGCAGATGTCGCACCGGCCGAAAGGTGAGGGCGATCTCGCGGACCGCCGGCTCGATGGCCTTACCGGAGCGCAGGGTGAACGGCACACCCTCCCAGCGAGCGGTCCGCACCTCGAACGTGGCCTCGGCGAGCGTCTCGGTCTGACGCGACGGGTCGACCCCGTCCTCGTCGGCGTAGGACGGAAGTCGGTGTCCCCCCACCTCTCCCGCCGTGTAGCGGGCACGCCTCGACGCGGTGAGCGGGTCGTCGCCCCACACGCGGGTGGCGCGTAGCGTCGCCGCGGTCGCGTCGCGCAGATCCCGCTCCCCCAGCGATGCCGGCGGGTCCATCGCCACCACCGACAGCAACTCCAGCAGGTGACTCTGCAGCATGTCGGTGAGGGCACCGGCGTTGTCGTAGTAGCCGGCGCGGCCCTCCAGGCCGAGCGTCTCGTCGTATCGGATGACCACCGACTCGATGTGCTCGGCCGACCAGACCGGCTCGAACACCCGGTTGGCGAATCGAACGCCGATGAGGTCCAACAGGATCGACTGACCGAGGAAGTGATCAACGCGGAAGATCTGGTTCTCCGGGAGCAGCGCGGCGAGCTTCTCGTTGAACGCGTGCGCACTCGCCTGATCGGTGCCGAACGGCTTCTCCAGTGCCAGGATCGTGCCCTTCGGCAGATCGATCCCGGTCATCGCGTCACACGCCTGCTGCGCGATCGCCGGCGGTACCGCGAAATACAGCACCGGCCGACCCTCGGTGGCGGCCAGGATCGTGCGGATACCGTCGGGCGAGGAGATGTCGGCCTGCAGGTACGTCGTCTGCTCGGCCAGTCGCTGTGCGCCGGGCGCCGGGTCGGCGTCGAACGAATCACGCACCCGGGCGCGCCAATCGTCGTCGGATACCGCCCGTCGGCCGACGCCGACGAGCCGGACGTCGCGATCCGGGTCCAACGCCAGCAGTTGTTCGAGCGCCGGAAGGAGCAGGCGCGACGTGAGATCGCCCGTCGCGCCGAGGATGAACAGAGTCGTCTCGGCCATGCCCGACGGTAACCCGTGACAAACCGCGCTGGGCCGAACTCGCCGATACACGATGCCCGCGTGGGTGAGAATCGAGGTATGCGCGCCAACATCGAGGACTACGCACTGGTCGGCGACTGTCGGACCGCGGCACTTATATCCCGCCGCGGCGAGATCGACTGGTTCTGTGTGCCCCGCTACGACTCGCCGTCGATCTTCGCCGCGTTGCTCGGCGACGAAGAACACGGATGCTGGACGTTGGCACCGCGGGACGGTACGGCGCAATGCAGTCGTCGATACTCGGGCGACACCCTCGTCCTCGTCACCCGCTGGGAGACCGGCACCGGGGTCGCCGAGGTCCACGAGTTCATGCCACTCGACGGCGGGCGGGTCGACCTGGTTCGCCGGGTGGTCGGGGTGTCCGGACACGTCGAGTTCCAGACCGACCTGCGGATGCGCTTCGACTACGCGCGAGCGGTGCCGTGGGTGCTACAGGTCGGCGACTCCGACGGTCCCGCGTTGCGAGCCATCGCCGGACCGGACGCGGTGGTGGTGCGCGGCGTCGCGCTGCACCCCGACGGTCACGTGCATCGCGGGTTCTTCACCGTCGAACCCGACGTCACCGTCGACCTCACACTCACCTGGTATCACTCGCACCGACCGGAACCGGAACCGCTCGACGTCGACGCCGCCCTCGACCACACGGTCGGCTGGTGGATCGGATGGTCGCGTCGCATCGAGCACGCCGGCCCACATCACCAGCAGATGGTTCGCTCGCTGATCACGTTGCGCGCGTTGAGCAATCTCGACACCGGTGGCATCGTCGCGGCCGCGACGACGTCACTGCCCGAACAGTTCGGCGGCGCTCGGAACTGGGACTACCGCTATGTGTGGCTGCGAGATGCGTCGCTCACCCTGGAGGCGCTGACCCGCCACGGATTTCTCCACGTCGCCGAGCACTGGCGGATGTGGCTGCTGCGCGCGATCGCGGGGAACACCCGGGAACTGCAGATCATGTACGGCATCGCCGGCGAGCGCGACCTCGCCGAGCGCGAGTTGCCGCACCTGCCCGGCTATCAGAACTCTGCGCCGGTCCGCATCGGAAACGGTGCGGTGCATCAGTATCAGGGCGATGTCATCGGCGAGGTGCTTTGCGGTCTCGAGTCGGCCCGGGCGGCCGGACTCACCGAGATGCCGATGTCGTGGTCACTGCAGAAGGCCCTGCTCGAACAGGTCGAGGCGAATCTGGAACGGCCCGACAACGGGATCTGGGAGATGCGTGGCGAGCCACACATGTTCACCCACTCACGCGCGATGATCTGGGCCGCGTTCGATCGCGGGGTCCGCGCAACCGAGCTGTACGGGCTCGACGGTTCACCCGATCACTGGCGTGAGCTGCGCGACCGTGTTCGGGCCGAGATCGACAGCGACGGGGTCGATCCGGTCACCGGCCGGTTCGTGCAGTTCGCCGGGACCGACGAGGTCGACGCATCGTTGTTGGTGCTGCCGCAGGTCGGGTTCTGCGCCTTCGACGATCCGCGGATGCTCGCCACCGTCACCGCGATCGAGCAGAACCTGATGCACGGCGGGCTGGTGCGGCGCTACCGCACCGGTTCGGGTGTTGACGGCCTCGCCGGCGGCGAGCACCCGTTCCTGGCGTGCACATTCTGGCTGGTCACGCAGTACGCGATGAGCGGTCGCCACGACGACGCGGCCGCACTCATGGAGCGTGCCTGCGCGACGGCCAATGACGTCGGCCTGTTCTCCGAGGAGTACGACGTCGACACCGGCCGGCAGGCCGGCAACACGCCGCAGGCCTTCTCGCACCTCGCGTTCGTGCGGGCCGCCGACGCCCTGGCAGCGCATTCGGCGAAGGACTGATCGGCCACCCGGCGAGGTCGTCGATGACCGTTGTGACACCACCTTCCCTCGCGCCGACTATTGCGCTGCCCGGTCTGCCGCGCGAGGATGGACGCAGCGAGGCTTCACCGGGCGACCACCGCCCGGGTCGGAGGGTGGCGCCACGCAGCCACACAGTTCGGTGAATTCCCAAGGGAGACACGACCGATGAGAAGAAGAATCTTGGCCTTGCTCGCCGCGTGCGCCGCTGTCGCCGGCATCGGACTGGCCGGCTCGGGCCCGGCCACCGCCGCGTGCATGGGCAACGGAATCGACGACCTCACCGCGGAGCCCTGCGGGGACTGAGCCACCGGCCCCACCGCCCACCGCTGATTGAGTGGCCCGGAGGCCGCCCACCGCTGATCGAGTGGCCCGGAGGCCGCCCACCGCTGATCGAGTAGCCCGGAGGCCGCCCACCGCTGATCGAGTAGCCCGGAGGCCGCCCACCGCTGATCGAGTAGCCCGGAGCGATAGCGGAGGGCGTATCGAGATCACTGGTTCAAGGTCGTCCTGATGTCGGTCTTGAGGATCTTTCCCACCTTGGATCGGGGCAGATCGGTCCAGATCTCCACCTGCTTCGGTGTTTTCACGCTGCCCAGCCGCTCTTTGACGAAAGCGATCAGATCGTCGCCGCCGGCGCTCCGCCCGGACCGCAACTGCACGACGGCGGTCACCCGTTCACCCCACTTGTCGTCGGGCAGACCGACCACCGCGGCATCCTTGACCGCCGGGTGCGCGTACAGCGCCTGCTCGACCTCCGCGGAGTAGACGTTGAACCCACCGGTGATGATCATGTCCTTCGCCCGGTCCACGACGAACAGGAATCCGTCGTCGTCGAGGTAGCCGATGTCACCGGTGTGATGCCAGCCGAACCTGCTGACCTCCGCAGTCGCCTCGGGATTCTCGTGATAGCCGGGCATCACCAACGGCCCGCGGACGACGATCTCCCCGCGTTCGCCGGTCGGCGGGAACGAACCGTCCTCGGCCATGATCGCCACCGAGGTGAGTGGAGTCGCCCGACCGGCCGAGGACAGCCGTTCGGTGGCCACACTGCCGTCGGCGCGGAAATGGTCGGCGGGAGCCAGCGTGGCGATCATGTTGGGCGCCTCGGTCTGTCCGAACAACTGACCGAGCACCGGGCCGATCCGGGTCAACGCCTCCTCCAGCCGCACCGGCGACATCGGCGCCGCCCCGTACCAGAGGCACCGCAGCGACGACAGGTCGGTGACGTCGAGGTCGGGGTGGTCGAGCAGGCCATAGATCACCGTGGGTGGCAGGAAAGCGTGCGTGATCTGCCGAACCTCGATGAGCCGCAAGAACTCCGCCAGGTCCGGGGCGGGCATGATGACCACCTCACCACCCAGGCTCAGGATCGGGAAGGTCAGTACGCCCGCGGAGTGTGTGAGCGGGGCCAGCGCCAGATAGCGGGGCCGCTCACCGAAGGGGTAACTCATGAGTGCTGACGCCGTCGACGTCATCATGTTGGTCTCGGTGAGACGCACGCCTTTCGGCTTGCCCGTGGTGCCGCCCGTCCCCGCAAGCATGCACAGACCGTCGGGCGGCCGCCGGCTCTCGTCGAGGGAGCCGCGGTTGGCCGACAGCCACTCGTCGAATGCCGTGGCCCAGTCGACGTCACCGTCGAGGCACACCAGTTCGGTCAGATGCGGCAGATCGTCGCGGATGCGGTCGACGAGATCGGCGAACTTGCTCTGGAAGAACAGAAATCGACAGCCGAACAGTTCGAAGAGCTGCCGATTCTCCACCGCCTCGTTCCGCGGATTCACCGGACACCAGACAGCGCCGGCCCGCGATATCCCGAACACACATGTCAGCGCGAGGGGATCGTTCGCCGACAGCACGGCGACCCGATCACCCGCCTCCACGCCGCAACCCTGCAGCGCACTCGCGATGTCGACCGACGCGTCGCGCACGGCGCGATAGCTCCTTGTCTCACTGTTCATGGTGAGACAAGGACGATCCGGTCCCAGCGACGCGCCCTTGTCCAGGTACTCGACCAGTCTCATCTCAGCTCCGGGGCCCGATCACCGGTGGATCTCGAAGATGGGGTCCATCACCAGCCCGAAGGCGCGCAGGGTGCCCAGCAACTCGCGATGACCGAACGCCTGGCAGCTGGACGCGAAACCGACTGCGCGCGGCTTTGATTGGAGCAGCTCGGACGCCGCGTGCGCGTTGAGCAGTGCGGTCTGCTTGTAGTTGCAGTTGCCGTGGATCACGCAGTGCGCACGACCGAGCGGCCCCGACGCGTAGACCGAGTCGAGCGAGGTGTTGATGCGCGGATTCTCCCGTGGCGGCATCTCGCTGCGGACCTGTCCGGACACCGCGTCGACGATCGCGTACTTCTCCTCGTCGGACTTGCCCTCCATCTGCTCGAGCGCGGCCGCGACGATCTGCGGGACGCCGAGCATCAGCGGCCGGTTGAACACGCCACCGAGCGCACGCACGTTGGCGACCCGTGGATCGTTCTTGAACCAGACCGGATGCGAGGTACCGCCCCACGGTAGTGCCAGACCCAGCTCGTGCTGCCCGGGTACGACGACGTCGTAGAGACCGGCATCCGGCGGCCACTCGACGTACTCGTTCTGCTCCAGGTAGTAGGCCTTGGCGAACGCGGCATTGGTGAGGATGGTGTTGGTGGATGCCACCGTCGGGTGTCCCTTCCAGAACACCTCGATGTCGAGGGTGTCGAGACCAGGCTGCTCGAGGCAGATGTTGGCGGCGATCTCGCCGATCGAATACATCTGCGCCAAACCCGGTGTGAGAACCAGATTCTGGGCGGCGAAGTCGGCGCCGTACTTCTGCTCGACGTCGATCATCCAGTTCTGCTCGCCGTTGGTGTCGGTGTAGTGCGCACCGATCGCCAGGCACGCCTCGACCACCTCATGGCCGAACCGCGCGAACGGTCCGACGGTGTTGAGCACCACGTCGGCGCCCCGGAAGGCCTCGGTGAGAGCGGCGGCGGTGTGCTCCACCTCGAGCAGTTCGTGGTCGACGGTGTCGATGCCGGGGACACCCTGGACGGCCTCGTTGATCCGCTTGATGTCGCGGCCCGCGGCCAGGAAGGGGATGTTGTACTCGCGCAAGTATTCACAGATGAGACGCCCGGTGTATCCGGAGGCGCCGTAGACGACGACACGTTTGTCGGTGGCCATGCTGGTACTCCTAGTCAGTTGGTGGAAATCAGTAGATGGACGTCGAATCCGGCTGGGTCACATACCCATGCCGCCGTCGACCGGCAGGCCGGCGCCGGTGATGAACTTGGCGGCGTCCGACGACAGGAAGACCACGGCGTCGGCCATGTCGTCGACCTGTCCGAGGCGGCCGAGCGGCGTCATCTCTGCCACGGCGCCCGCGGCGGCCTCCGGTGACGGGAAGAGTCCGAGTTCCGCGCAGTCCACGGCGAGCTTGTTACCCATGGCCGTCGGGGTCAGCGCGGGATAGATGCAGTTCACCCGGACGCCGTATCCGAGCTTTCCGGACTCCATTGCGGCCACCCGGGTCAGCCGATCGATCGCCGACTTGGTCGCCGAGTAGACACCGATGCCGGGAAACGCGATGGTCGCGGCCACCGAGGCGATGTTGACCACCGCACCGCCCTTGCCGCCGGGACCCTCGGGGCGCATCGCACGGAATGCGTGTTTGATGCCGAGCGCGGTCCCGATGACGTTGACGTCGAGCATCTTGCGCGCGGAGTCGGCGTCGAGGTCGACGATCAGGTTGGTCACCTCGATGCCGGCGTTGTTGACGACGATGTCGAGACCACCGAGGGCACCGACGACCTTCTCCACCGCGGTCGCCCACTGGCCGTCGTCGGTGACGTCGAGGGCGACGAACTCGGCCTTCGCTCCCTGCGCACGCAGGGCCGAGGCCGTCTCCTCGCCCAGCTGGTTCTGCACATCGGCGATCGCGACGGATGCGCCTGCGGCGGCGAGCGCCTCGGCCATCCCGGCACCCAGACCTTGGGCGCCACCCGTGACGAGAGCTACTCGCCCGGTCAGGTCATAACTGGTCATGCGCACATTCCTTCTCTTCTCGGCGACCGACATGCGCCGATGAACGGCGCTCACATCAGGGATGCGGAGTGTTGCGCGTCACACCGTAAACAGCTTTCTTGACAGTCGTCAAGGAAAACCTGGACACTCGTCAAAAGAAACCTTGACAGTCGTCCAAGAAGCTGACGGCTGCGTCGGGGCGATAGACTCGGGCGACCGACGACCACACCCGAAGGTGTGGTCCAGCTGTGAAGTGAGATGCCATGACAGACGTGCAGACGACGAGCCCTGCGGCTCGGCGCAGTGGCGTCGACAAGTTCGACGCGCGCCGCAACGAACTCGCCGTCGCGACCCTGCACACCCTTGCCGCCCTGGGATATGCGCGGACGAGTCTGCGGGAGATCGCGCAGAACTCCGAATATTCACACGGCGTGCTGCACTACTACTTCACCGACAAGCTCGACCTCATCACCCACGCCGTCCGCCAGTACGAGGCGGTGTGTGTGACCCGGTACGACGACGTCATAGCGCGGGCGACGACCGCCGACGAACTCCGCGACGAGTTCGCGACCACGTTCATCGACACATTGTCGGCAGACACCGAACTGCATCGGCTCTGGTACGACCTGCGCAACCAGAGCTTTTTCGACGAGTCGTTCCGCGACGATGTCATCGAGATCGACAACAATCGCGAAGCGATGATCTGGCGCGTGGTGAGCCGCTACGCCGAACTGTGCGAGACCACGCCCGCGGTATCACCGTCGACGGCCTACGTCGCCGTCGACGGCCTGTTCCAGCGTGGTCTCCTGCAGTTCATCGCCGGACGTACCGAATCGCTCGATGCGCTTCGTGCAGAACTGATCTCGACGTTCGACGTTCTCGTCAAGTGAGTTCCCGGCGCGGGTGCGCCGAGGTCACGGATCATCCCACCTGGTGCGCGAGCGCCGCCATCAGGTCGTCGTAGTTGCCCTGCTGAGCCGAGAAGCGAAGCGGCTTCACGCGTTCCACCAGGATCTCGCGCGTCGCGGTCGGCAGCAATGCCATCACCTCGTCGAGGAACTCGTCGAGCGGCATGGCCCAGTCGGCGTCGGCCTGGCCGGGCATGAGGTCGGTCTGCACGGCCGGCGGTACCAGTTCGAGGACACCGATTCCCTTGTCTGCCAGCTGTAGTCGCAGACTGTCGGTGAACGAGTGGATCGCCGCCTTGGTCGCGCTGTAGGTCGCGGTTCCGGCCATCGGCGTGAAGGCCAGTCCGGACGAGACGGTGATGATCGTCGCATCCGGCTGGTTGCGTAGGAATTCGGTGAAGGCGGCGAGCAGGCGCAGTGGCCCGAGGATATTGGTCTCGACCTCGGCAACCGCGGTATCGAGGAAGCTCGGGTCACTCAGGTCCTCGGACCGCATGATGCCGGCCATCGCGATGATCACGTTGGTCTCCGGGAAGCGCTGCTGGACGTCGGCCGAGGCGCGGACCACGTCGGCGGCGTCGGCCGTGTCGATGCGGACCGTCTCGAGGCCGGGATGGTCATCGGCGATCTGCTTCATGAGTTCGGTACGGCGACCGCCGATGATGACCCGGTTGCCCGCGTCGTGCAGTCGCAGCGCCAGTCCGAGTCCGATACCGGACGTCGCGCCGGGGATGAAGATGGTGTTTCCGCTGGTACGCATGGACTTCTCCTACTGATTGTCGATCTGTTCCGGACGTTCTCGTCCTGTCCCACTGCACTCCGCTCCGCCGGACTCAACAAGGGCGCGGACATCCACGGATCACCGATCCCTGGATGAGTCGGCGATGATCGGCGACAGTGGAGTCACCACGAGGGCGACCAGTCAGTGCAGATCAGGAAGGATCATCGGATGGCGATCGACCGGGCGGGGCTGGCCGAGTTCCTGCGGAATCGACGTGCGGCGCTGCAACCGGCCGACGTCGGCCTGCCGCTCGGTACCCGCCGACGCACTGATGGGTTGCGTCGCGAAGAGGTCGCGCTGCTGGTGGGGATGTCGACCGACTACTACAGCCGGCTCGAGCAGCAACGCGGACCGCATCCGTCGGAGCAGATGCTCGCCGCCCTCGCCCGCGCCCTGCATCTGTCCCTCGACGAGCGGGATCACCTGTTCCGACTGGCCGGGCACAACGCTCCGGGGCGCAAGTCGATCCCCGACCACGTGGGTCCGGGCATGATGCGGATCGTCGACCGGCTGGCCGACACACCGGCCATGGTGGTGAACAGCGCCGGCGAGACGCTGCTGCAGACGGCGCCGGCGGTCGCGCTGGTCGGCGACGAAACCCACTTCACGGGACTTCGGCGCAGCATCGCCTATCGGTGGTTCACCGATCCGGTCACCCGACAACGCTTTCCGTCCGACGACCACGATCACCACGCCAAGGCGCACACCGCGCGGCTGCGGGCCGCGGTGACCCGCGAAGGTCCGAAGTCACACGCCGCCGAGGTCGCCGACGCGTTGTTGGCCGAGAGCGCGCAGTTCACCGAACTCTGGAGTCGTCACGACGTCGCGACCAGTCTCAGCGATCGTCGAAAGCGTCTGCTGCACCCGGAACTCGGGCTCATCGAGGTCTGGTGCCAGACCCTGCTCGATCCCGACGGGTCACAGGGCCTGCTGGTGTACACGGCGACACCGGGCAGCGAGAGCCACCAGAAGCTGGCCATGCTGGGTGCGGTGGGTCCGTCGCTGGTCGAGTAGGTCGGTGCGACACGTGATCTCGATACGCCTCGTCGCTACGCTCCTCACCTACTCGATCAGCGGGTGGGTCGAGTAGCCGTGCGAGCGCAGCGAGCCCGGCGTATCGAGACCACTCACCGCGCAAACGCGTACGTGACCCCGGTGAGCTCCTCCGCCTTGTCCCACAACCGGTTTCCGAGCTCCGCATCGAACACCCGCGGACTCGGCACCACCAGCGTCGGCGGGCCGGTGAACTGCATGGGACCCGACGGTCCGTAATACTGACCGCCGATCACGCCCGGGTCGGTGGCCGCCCGCAGCGACGGCAACGCACCCTCCGGCCCCTCCATGATGAACGTCCTACGTAACCAGTGCAGCGACGGCGTGGTGAACAGCCACAACAACATCCGGCCCGAATCACGCATCACGCCGCTGTGTGTAGCGCCCGGGTGAGCGGCGACCGAGATCGGTGTCGTGTGCCCGCTCGCGCCGAGTCGGCGCTGCAACTCGACCGCGAACACCAACTGGGCGAACTTCGCCCGGGCATAGGCGCGTGAGGTGCTGAACGTCTCGTCCATGCCGAGATCGTCGAGATCCACCTCGCCGGCGCGGTGAGCGTTGCTGCCCACCGTCACGACGCGCGCCGCCTTCGCCGCGAACAGGGAGTCGAGCAGCAGGCCCGTCAGCGCGAAATGGCCGAGGAAGCTGGTACCGAAGTCCATCTCGAAGCCGTCGGCGGTCAGCTCACGACGTCCCGCCATCACTCCGGCGTTGTTGATCAGCACATCGACGGCGGGGTAGGAGTTGCCGATCTCGTCGGCCGCCTTGCGCACCGATGCGAGGTCGCCCAGATCCAGCTGGACGATGTCGACGAGCGCGCCGGGCACTGTGTCGAGGACATCGGCGCGTGCGCTGGTCGCGGCGTCGACGTTGCGGCACGCCATCACCACGTGCGCACCCATTCCCGCGAGGTGCCGCGCGGTCTCCAACCCGATACCCGAGTTTGCGCCGGTGACCACCACGGTCCGGCCCGCCATCCTCGGCGCCTGCGCCGGTGTCCACCCACTCTTCGCCATGTTCTCGCCCTTTTCGACTGCCTCCGGCGGCGCCTGCGCCGTCCGATCGCGCTTCAGCCTGCCACAAGGTCTCGGTCGGTCTCGATACGCCGGGCTCGCTACGCTCGCTCGGCCACTCGACCAACAGAGAGATCGCCCGGGTCACGCTTGCTCGGCGACTCGACCGGCGGATATGCCGACCCGCGATTTGCGGGCGCGCTACGTGGGTTGTCCGATTTCTCCGGCACAATGACCGGGTGACCAGCACTCGGCGAGGCCTTCTCGTCACCACCGCCGTCCTCGCCCTGACGATCGGCCTTGCCGGCTGTACGGATGGATCACCCGAACAGGGCGCCACCGGATCTTCCACGGCCAACGTGCCCGAGCCGCATCGGGAGACCCCTCGCGCGGCGCTCAAGGATCTGAACAATCTGCCCGCCGACTCCCCGATCACCGCACGTCGATACGTCTACGCGGTACCCGATGGGGAACCTGATCCCGAGCAGAACTGGATGGATCTCTATCTACCCGCCGAAGCCCAGGAGGACGCGACGCCGCTGGTCATCCTCATTCACGGCGGTGCCTGGCAGTCACAGATAGGTGCCGACAGCTTCGAACCGTTCGCCCGGCATCTGGCCGAACGCGGACTCGGCGTGCTCAACGTCGAGTACCGGCGCGTGGGCAGCGGCGGCGGGTGGCCGACGACCTTCACCGACGTGGCCGCCGCACTGGACATGGTGCCCGACATCGACCGCCAGATCCCTCAGCTCGATCATCGCAATGCCGTCGTAGTCGGGCATTCGGCCGGCGGACAGCTCGCGATGTGGGGCGGCACGCGGCACAAGCTCAACAGCGACGAAGTTGGCGCAAAGCCCGAGTTCCGGCCTACGCATGTGATCTCGCTGGCCGGCCCGCTCGACATGCGGCGGGCGGTTGCGCTCGGCGACGACCGGATCGTGAAGGTGATGGGTGGGACGCCGGCCGAGGTGCCCGATCGCTATACGTCGGTCGACCCGATCCAGAACATCGACCCGAACACACCCGTCGTGGCCGTCGCCGGTACCGATGACAAGGTCGTTCCACCGGTCCTCGCGACCAGGTACGTCAGCGCGGTCAAGGCGGCCGACGGCGACGCCTACTCGGTGATCATGCCCGGCGAGAATCACGTCTCGATCGTCGATTCCCGCACTCCGGCATTCCGGCAGGTCGTCGAGATCATCACCCGCGAGGCCAATGATGCGCACGCGGAAGGTGCGTGACGCGAGCCGCAAGCACGGGACGACTGTGCCGCTGACACGCGCAGCTGACCGCGACATCGCGCGCACCGCTCCGCCGGCGCCGTCCCGCCACCGATAGACGACTCCGCACCACCCGCGCTTCGTTCGCCTGATTCTGTCCGCAACCCGGAACAGGCGGGGAGAAAGCGTATTCGGGGGCCCGACAGGTTTGACGTGTCCACCGGTCGGGCACACGGACACCACATGTCCGAACGGGTCGCCGTGGAAGCGGTGACCCGCCGAGGAGGATTACCGATGCGTGCAGTGACCTGGCAGGGCAAGCGGAACGTGACCGTGGAGACCGTTCCCGACCCGAAGCTCGAAGAGCCCTCAGATGCCATCATCAAGGTGACGTCGACCAATATCTGTGGATCCGACCTGCACCTGTACGAGGTCCTCGGCGCGTTCATGGAGCCGGGCGACATCCTGGGCCACGAGCCGATGGGTGTCGTCGAGGAGATTGGCTCCGACGTCGGCGATCTGGCTGTCGGCGATCGGGTGGTGATCCCCTTCCAGATTTCCTGCGGGTCGTGTCACATGTGTTCGCTGGAGCTCTACACCCAGTGCGAGACAACGCAAGTGCGCGAGCAGGGCATGGGCGCGGCTCTGTTCGGTTACTCGAAACTGTACGGTTCGGTCCCGGGCGGTCAGGCCGAGTATCTGCGGGTACCGCAGGCGCAGTTCACCCACATCAAGGTGCCCGATGAGGCACCGGACTCGCGCTACGTCTACTTGTCCGACGTCCTACCGACCGCGTGGCAGGCGGTGGAGTACGCCGCGATCCCGCCGGGCGGAACGGTCACCGTGCTGGGCCTCGGACCAATCGGCGACATGGCCGCCCGGATCGCCACTCACAAGGGAGCCGAGGTGATCGCGGTTGACCGCGTACCCGAGCGGCTGGCACGCCTGGCGGCACGCGGGATCCGGACGATCGATCTGGACGGGGTGGATGATCTCGGAGATGCGATCCGCGACCTGACCGACGGGCGCGGTACCGACGCCGTCATCGACGCCGTGGGGATGGAGGCGCACGGTTCCCCGGTGGCCAAGACGATCCAGAGCCTCATCGGCCATCTACCGGACATGGTGGCCGAACCCTTGATGCAGTACACGGGGCTCGACCGGCTCGCGGCGTTGTACTCGGCCATCGACATCGTCCGGCGCGGCGGGACCATCTCACTCAGTGGCGTCTATGGCGGTACCGCCGACCCGCTACCGTTGTTGACGTTGTTCGACAAGCAAATTCAGCTCCGGATGGGTCAGGCCAATGTGAAGAAGTGGGTACCGTCGATCATGCCACTGCTCGGCGACGACGACCCACTCGGAGTGGATGATTTTGCCACACACGAACTTCCGCTCGATCAGGCACCGCACGCCTACGACATCTTCCAACGTAAGGCCGATGGTGCGGTCAAGGTGATCCTGAAGCCGTGATGCCACGCCCGATTTCGACCAAGCCGAGCTCGACACGACGCCAGTACGAGAGGTTGCCGAAATGACGCACGACGATGCCACGGAGCGGAACGAGAATCGTCCGACGGACTCCACGCCCAAGGACCAAGCACCCGGCCCCGTCGACAACAACGGGCAGGGCGGAATGGCGACACGTGAGGTTGCACCGGAACTGGTCCATACCGATGATCGCGATGACGAGGAATCGAGCTCCTAATCGTCACGCTGCGTGGTCAGTTCATCGCGCAGTTGAGACAGCGTGCGGGTCAGCAGCCGCGACACGTGCATCTGCGAGATGCCCACCTCGGCGGCAATCTCGCTCTGCGACATGGCATGGAAGAATCTCAGAGTGATGATGCGCCGCTCCCGCTCCGGCAGATGATCCAATGCCGGTCGTAGCGTGACGATTTCATCAATCTGGGTGATGTGGACGTCGTCCTCCCCGAGCGTGTCACGGATGGAGCGTCCCTCATCGTCATCCGATTCGGCATCGATGGACACTGCGTTGTAGGCCGAGCGGGCCATCAAGCCGTCGATCACCTCATCGAGTGGCATGTCGAGATACTCGGCGAGTTCACTTGGGCGGGCCGACCGACCCAGTCGCTGCACCAACTCATCGCTCGCCTTGTTGATGTTCAACGATGCCTCCTTGGCGCGTCGCGGCACCCGGATCGACCACATGGTGTCGCGGAAATGCCGCTTCACCTCGCCCATCACCGTGGGCACCGCGAAGGACAGGAAGCTCCCGCCACGCTCCGCATCAAACCGGTCGACCGAGTTGACGACGCCGATCCGGGCGACCTGGACGAGGTCGTCGAACGACTCCCCGCGACCGGTGAACCGTCGCGCCACATGGTCGGCGAGCGGGAGGCACCGTTCCACGATCTCCGCACGCATCTGACGTCCGATCTGTTCGTCGGTCGTGTCACGCAACTTCTGGATCGCGATGACCACGTCGCCGTAGTCGTCCCCCCGAGTGCTGCCCCCGCGGTCTTCCGCGGTGCAGTCTCGTCCTCAGGTGTCGACGGCAAGCAGACCTCCGATCAGGTGTCGAACGGCGAAAGTGTGGGCTGACACCACGCTAGCGCGTACCCCGGGCGGGCCATACCGAAACTTTCCACTTGAAGACCGGCGGGCGGCACCGTACGGTTGAATCAGCGGTTCAGCCAACAGCTGCGGCGGTGTGACCGCAGTAGGCGTGTCACATCGCACTCGTACGATCAGGAACGAGGCGGAACACGCGCATGAATCTAGACACGAACACGTCTTTTCACACCTCGTTGATCCCGTCCAGCAGTGCGCGGCGAACGACAGGTCAACTCACCGCAAGCAAAACATTTTGCGTGCAACAATTTTCGGGTGAGATCGACATGGCGAACGCAGCCGATTTCGCCGCCGCGCTCGACCGCGTCGCCGGGCGACATCCGGAATGTGTGGTTCTCGATCTCCTCCACGTGACCTTCATGAGCGCGGCCGGATTGGCGATTCTCGATCGCTTCTGCGCCGACGCCGCCGATAGCCACATCCCGGTAGCCGTCGCGTGCGACCGGTCGGTCGCACGTCCCGTCGAAGCCTGTGGATTGGATGGCACCATCGCACTGTTCGACTCGGTGACCGCTGCGAGCGCGAAGCTCAGCGCCACCACGATGACCTGAGCGACACGATCTAGGGGTTACGGTGCGGACAAGAATTTGCCGAACCGCACCGTGACCTCTCGATACGCTCCGGTCTCGACGTAGCTGATCGAGTGCGCGGTGGTCACGGCCTCCACCACATGCCATCCGAATCCTGCTGTGTCGATGTCGATTCCGGATTCAATGGAACCGGTGATCCGTCCGATGCACCCGGCCGGACCGATCGTCAGCCCGACGCCCAAGGACCGACCGTCCACCGACGCCGCGATGATCTGAGAACAGACCTCGTCGACGGCCAGCTGCACATCGGCGACGTCGTCAATCGTCCAGTCATCCGCGAAGAGCGTCCGCTCCACCACCGCTCGAACAATCTGCAGCCTGTCGGCACGCGGGGGCACCGTCAGTTCAACCGGTGCATCCGCCGACTGCGCCAGCTCTTCGATGACCTGACTGTCATCAGTGGTGCTGCGGTTATCGGTCACTGGTCTCTCCTCACACACGAGATGACTCTCGTCTCGTGTCAGTCTTACCCTTGTCGGTCCTGAGCAAAACCCTGCACCATCACTTGCCGGCACGTCGCCGACGTTTACGCTCCCGGTGACCATAGGTGGCGCGCAGCACGTCATCATAACTATCCGCGCTCGATCCCAGTCCGCCGGCGAACATGCCCATCGAGGTCGCCAGCCACGCGAGCAGCACGTAGTTTCCGACGTTCACAGGGAATCCGAGCTGATCCGCCATGAACGACGAGTCGATAACGAACAGCGCCGCCACCAGCGTGGCCACGAACAATCCGACGTAGAGAACCACGGAGCTGAACAGCACCGTGCACACGGTCACGGTGTTGAACAGTCTCGCTCGCCACTTCGACATGTCCCCGCGCCGCTCCCACAGCTTGTTGTTGACGATGAGCCATGCCGTTGTCAGCGCCACTGACAACAGGGAGATCGCGGAGAGACGCCACGCACTCAGCGAGTTCGCCATCGACCAGATGGACGAGAAGAAGATGCCGAACGAGGCCGCGGCAGCAGCAGCGGCCGTCAAGCCGGTCAGCGTCGGGATCAGCCGCCACGGTCGGTTGCCCCCGACCATGCCGAGGACCACGCGGGCGCGGCTCACGGCGCCGCCACACACCAGGTATTCGGTGGAACCGTCGCCGTCGTCGGATACCCAGCGGCCTACCGTCGGCCCGGTGCCGCGATTCGACCTACCGCGCAGTCTGGCGATGATCGCGGCGATGCAGGTCGCGAGCGCACGGCCCGGAAGCGGCCCGAGCGAGGGCACCGAGATCACCGCGGCAGAACGTTGATGATCGACCTCGGCGACCACCACCTGCCGCCCCCGGACACGCGGCATCTCTGTCACGAAGACCACTGCCTCCAGGTCGTCCCGCGGTTCACTGACCAGGCCTGCGTCCAGATCGTCGTACGGGCTCATCTGCAACGTGGTGTGTTCGGTGACGATGGTGTCGCGAAACCTCATCCCCTCGTCCTCGACCAGTTGGCGAACGCGCGCTTCCGCGCGTTCGGTCGCCGCGCACGGTGGGCCGGTCTCGGTGACGATGCGGACACCGTCGAGTCGCGTTGCGGTGCGTTCGATCTGCATGGTCTTCGCGTACCCCGCGACAGTGCCCGACAACCATCGCAACGAATCTCGACATGTCGACGCGCGACCACCCACCCACGTGTTTGACCCGGCCCACGAGCGGGAACTCGTTCCGCGACACGACCAACGATGGGACCGGGAAGGATTCGTCGACCGGACCGTCCATTGTCCCCACCCCTGGAGTAGCGCATGACCCTCAGCTGTGACCAGCCCGCACCCGGTGCACTCGCTTCCTCGACGACCATGCACGCGGTCTACCAGCCACAGCACGATTCGGCGCTGTTGATCGATGCTTTACGTGCGAGCCGATCTGCACCGGGAGCGCGCGCCGCCGATCTGTGCACGGGATCCGGGGTCGTCGCCCTGGAGACCGCACGGCTCGGCGCCGCGTCTGTGCTCGCCATCGACTCGTGCACGAACGCGGTCGCCTCGGCCGCGCTGCGCTGCCAGGGCTCACCGGTCACCGTCGTGCACGGTGAGCTCGGCGAGTTGGCCGAGCACGGCACCTTCGATCTCGTGACCTGTAATCCCCCGTACGTCCCGACACCGGTTGAAGCGGATCGGATCGTCGAGTGCGCCGGCCCCCGGCATGCCTGGGACGCCGGACCCGACGGCCGATCGGTGCTCGACCCGCTGTGCGCGAGCGCGGCGGGATTTCTGAATCCTGGCGGCACACTGCTCATCGTCCAGTCCGAATTCGCTGACGCGACAGCATCTGTCGCTGCTCTGCGCCGCGGCAGACTGAAAGCCGCCGTGGTGCAACGGCGATCGATCCCGTTCGGACCGGTGATGACCGCGCGTGCCGAGTGGCTCGAGCAGATCGGACTCCTCGAGCCGGGACGACGAAGCGAGGAACTCGTGGTCATCCGCGCGGATCGCCCCGCCGCACCGTCGACATCGGCATCGGCATCGGACGAGCGGCGATGAGCTCCGCATCCGAACCGACCCGAGTCCGGGTGGTCCGGGGCGGGCCCGTCCTGGTGGCCGGACCGGTCGACATCGAACTACCCGACGGCTCGCACGTCGAGTCAGACCGTTTCATGGTCGCGGTCTGTGCGTGCGGCCGCAGTCGTCGATATCCACTGTGCGACACCAGCCATCGCAGACGACGCCGCACCGACGAGAACTGATTCGGGCGTCAGTGATTCGGGAGTCGTCAGCCCAGCACGCAGCCGTCCTGCCACGCCTTCTGTAGTCCCACATCGAAGGCGTCTTCCACCACCAGGAATCCACGGATGCCGAAGACCACGTCGGCCTCCAACTCGGGTTCCAGGCGGATGAGTTCACCGACGACGTCGGTGCGCAGGATCTGCTCGTGCACAGCGTCGGCCTCGACGTGCTCGCGGTAGAAGTGTCGGCACTCCTCCGGGGCGTCGAGGCGCTCCAGCCCCGACAGCAGCCGCTGCGAACCGGGCGGCGAGGTGATCTCGGTGGCGGCGAGATGCCCCACCGTCGCCCCACGCAGCGACCGATGAAGACCGAAGCAGGACATCAGGTTCACCGGCGCCAGCGCCCATCCGGGCGCGACGTCGAGATAGCCGAGGTAGTCCGACCGGAGGCCTGCGGCATCGAGGAGATCCGCGAACAGCTCCTGATGGACGGCATCTCCTCGGCCACCGCCGAATTCGTCGAACTCGACCGCGACGAACGCGGCCTTCGTGGCTCCTCGCAGACGCGGAATCGCCCAGGCGTGCGGGTCAGCCTCCTTGAGGTGATAGAGCGAGCGCATCGCGAACATGTCGCGGAACTGATCCCAGGTCCCGTTGTCGCGCAGGCGGAACGAGACACCGTCACCGTCGGCAGGTTCGGCACACAGCCGATTCATCTCGGTCTGCGCGGTCGAGAAGTCCTCGGCGGGACCGACCTCGGCGCGCACCGCATCCAGGAAGACACGTTCGAGGTCGCGACGAAAGCCGAGGATCTCGGGATCCCATTCACGATCCGCGTCGACGCCGACGAAGCCCGCGTAATGCAGTTCGTAGGCGACGTACAGCGCGAGTTGGAGATCATCGCCGTAGGGGTCGACGCCGTCGGTGAGCGGTGGCCCCTGCATCCCGGTGCCGTCATGGAGAGCGTCGATGACGCGTTCGGACAGCGGGCCGCGCGGCGACGGCAGGGTCGCCGAGACGGGGACCCGGCGTGTGGAGAGCTGCATGTGAGTCCTTTCGCGGTCGATCAGTCCGGCGGTTCGGCGTCCCCGGCCTTGTCCGACGACGGATCGTCGGTGCCGGAGTGTGTCGCCGCCGATGGATCGACCTGCGTGTCATCACCGGTCTCCGGGATACTCACATGCTTGTCCTCGAGTTCGTCCACCGTCTCCCGGGCGAGACGTACGTCGGACTCGGGTAGCTCGGATCGATCGCCACCGTCCGGCGCCTCGTGCGTGTGTGCCATCGGTGCCCCCTTTCGTCATGTGTCCGCTGCGCGGCCGTCAGCAGATGCCGGTCCGTCGGTGGAGTGTTCCCGTACAACGGAGCGGTAAACGCGAGGGTGGGCGGCACCACTACATGTCAGCTCACCGCCGCCGGCTCCGTCGCCGAGGCGAAGCGGCCGGCCGGCTCGAACCGACCGAGCACGTCGTCGGCGGGTTCACCCGCCACAGCGGTGATGAACGCCAGTACGTCGTCGCGGGTCTCCAGGGTCAACAGCGGATTCGGGTCCGAGAGCAGTCCGAACAGGGCGGCGGCGATGTTGGTGTCGACGGCAGCAGCGGGGAACGACAACTCGAGATGGGTCGCGTAATCGGGATCGCCGAGGTAGAGACGGGTGACCTCGACGGCAGCCCGGCCGCGCCGCTCCCAGTGCTTCTCGAACTCGGCCTCCAGCCAATCCTCGGTGAAGGCGCCGTCGTGCTCCTTGGCGGCCTTCACCAGCTCGGCGACCTGGATCAGTGTGTTCGCCGCACCCTGGCCGGCGACCGGATCGACCGCGATGGCGGTGTCGCCGATCGCGGCGACAGGATGACCACCACGGGTGGTGGCGACGGCGTGGCGGACGGTCGGGGTGACCGCACCCTTCAGCCACGACACCGGGTCGGACTCGATGATCCGGAGTTGCTCGATGACCGAGGCGTCGGCCGGGAAGTACTCGGTGAAGATGTCCACGATCGCCTGGCGCGCCGACGACGCGTCGGTGACCTCGTCCACCTTGGGCGCCCACGCGCCTTCTGGCTTGGCGAAGACGATGAACGACCAGGTGGCGCCGGCATCCTTGTGCAGGAACGGTCCGACGAAGACCTCGCCGTTCTCGCTGTCGAGGTTGAACAGGGAATGGTCGCCGCCCGCACTGCTGCGGTAGGCGAAGGACCCGGGCCCGTGGTCGAGGCCGGTCAGCGTCACCTGGAGCAGCTTGCGTTGCGGTTCGCGGTAGTGCGAGCGCGACTCGTTGACCGGGAACAGCGCCGACAATCCGCCCTTGCCCGTGGCCACCAGGGTCAGATCGTGCGCGCCGGCGATCTCGTCGAGCCGGTCGACGTCCACCGAGGCGACCTCGAAACGCCCGCCGCGGTCCAGGAATCGTTCGAGCCGATCGTCGGCGCGCAGGCGCAGGTCGACGGCCTGCGCGACGTAGCCGTAGTCGGGATTGAACTCCAGGACATCGGCACGGTCGTCACCGCTGCCCGAGTGCAGCCGGACACTGATGCCGGTGGTGTTGCCGACCTCGTACAGGTCGTCGATGATCTCGGCGTCCCACTCGCGCGGCTTGCCGAAGAGGACGCCGACTCCGGTCGGGGGCACCTTGTCGCGCAACGATTCCCGATCGCGGTCGCTGTAGAGCGTCACGTCGTGACCGGCGTCGGTGAAGCCGAGCGCGGCGCTGGTCCCGGCCAGCCCCGCCCCGACGATCGCCACGCTCTTCTTTCCCTCATGTGCCATGTCGGTCCCCTCTGTCGTTCTCCGGTGTGGTGTCGGCGTCAGCGTGCCGTGGCGGGGAGTGGTGTTGAAGGGTTACGCGCAGCGCGCGCAAATGCATGCCCGATTCGCGGAGATCTACTGTGACGTCGGCAGGCTGGTCACCGGAAACCCGGGCCGGGCCAAGTAGCATCGCAGCCTGTGAGCACGGCCGTAACCACCACCGCGACGCCCAACGAGGACGCCGCGACCGGAAACACCTCCGGCTACCGGCTGGATCTGGACGGCCTGCGCGGAATCGCGATCGCACTGGTCGCGATCTTCCATGTCTGGTTCGGGCGGGTGTCCGGCGGCGTCGACGTGTTCCTGACGCTGTCCGGCTACTTCTTCGTCGCATCCCTGCTCAAGCACGTCCTGGCGACCCAACCGGCGTCGGTGCCGTGGAGCACGGCGATCAACCCGTGGCCGCGGCTCTGGCGCCTCCTGCGCCGTCTGCTTCCCGCCCTGTTGGTGGTGCTGGTCTTCATCACCGCGATGATCGCCCTGGTCATGCCGAAGACACGGTGGGGCCCCCTGGGCGCAGAGGTCCAGGCCAGTGCGCTGTATTACCAGAACTGGCACCTCGCCTTCGATTCACAGGACTATCAGGCCGCCGACTCGGCCAACAGCCCGATGCAGCACCTGTGGTCGATGTCGATGCAGGGCCAGTTCTTTGTCCTGACGCTGGTGTGCGCGCTGGCCTTGGGCGGCCTTCTGCGGGCGTTGTCGCGGCGTCTGCCGGCGCTCGCCAACCCGTCGGTGATCCGCGGCGTGGTCGGGTTCTCCCTGCTCGCGGTCGCGGTGCTGTCGTTCGCGTGGGCCAACTACCGGCATTCGGTGAATCAGCCCTTCAACTACTACGACACCGTCGCGCGTCTGTGGGAACCGCTCGTCGGTGGCCTGCTCGCGGTCTGGATGCCGCGCGTCGCGCTACGGCCGTGGATGCGCAACGCACTCGGTGTGGTCGCGCTCGGGCTGATCATCACGTGTGGGTGGTGGATCGCGGGTGTGCAGCAGTACCCCGGCATGCTCGCCCTGGTGCCCGTCGGCGCGACGTTGCTGCTGATCTGGACCGGATCGGCGGCCACCCGACCCGAGCCGACCGCCGGACCGAGTCAGGTCAGCGTCGGGCTGGCACACCCCCGGCTGGTGTGGCTGGGATCCATCGCCTACGCGCTGTACCTCTGGCACTGGCCGCTGCTCATCTTCTATCTGGCCTGGCGCTATCAGGACGACGTGAACTGGCTGGAGGGCACCGCGATCCTCGCGGTCTCGACGGTCCTCGCCTGGGCGACCACAAAGTTCATCGAGGCACCTCTGCGTGCGGGGAAGGGGATCTCCTTCGGCCCGCGGTATCGGCGGTCGTTGCTCGCAGTGATCCTGATCTCCACCATCGTCGCGGGCTCGACGGTCGTCATCTGGCAACGCAACGCGGCCAACGCGACGGTCAACACCGAGAACCTGGACCCCCGGCTCTACCCCGGTGCGCGCGCCTACCTCGACGGCGCGCCCGTGCCGAAGGTCGATCCGCAGCCGAGCCCCGAGGTGGTCGACAAGGACTGGCCGATCACGTCGTACGACTCGGTGATCAGCGGGTGGAAGGACCCCTCGATCAAGGTCGGGGTCTACGGCGACAAGAATGCCGCCCGGACCGTCGCGCTGGTCGGCGGTTCGCACGCCGAGTACTGGATCACCGCGCTCGACGCCATTGGGAAGCAACGCGGATTCAAGGTGACCACCTACCTCAAGGTCGGCTGCGCGTTGACCACGAGTCACGTGTTCATCTGGTTCGGACAGAAGTACTACCAGTGCAACGACTGGTCGAACCGGGTGATGGACCGCCTCGCCGTCGACAAGCCGGACGTCGTGTTCACCAACTCGACCCGCCCGGAAGAGGGCCCCGGCGCCCGCGGCGACTACGTCCCGAAGGACTACGAGGACATCTTCGCCCAGTTCCGCGACCGGGGACAGCGGGTCGTCGCGGTGCGCGACAACCCGTGGGCGCACGGCAAGCTGAAGCCGCCGGAGTGCCTGGCCGAAGGCAAGAAGCCACAGGTCTGCGGCGTCGCGCGGGACCTGGCCCTGGCGCCGACCGATCCCGCACTGGCGATCGCTGCCGACTTCCCGAACATGAACTTCCTGGACTACAGCAACGCCATGTGCGGGCCGGCGTACTGCCCGGCGGTCGTCGGCAACATCCTCGTGTGGCACGACTACCACCACCTGTCCGCGACGTTCGTCCGCAGCCTCATCCCGGCGGTCGACGCCGACCTGGGAAAGTCGTTGCAGTGGTGGTGATCCCGGTCACACCCGCGGCACCTTCCGTCGCCTGAGACCCTTCTCTCCCGCCATCTCAGGCTGCCCCAAGGTTCGGCTGTTAGGGTGGCAAACGATGCTTGTGGCCGGGCGTCCGCGCTGGTACCGCGGATTGCGACCGACATGCTGCGAGCGCCGAGGACTCGCTGTCGAGCCACCTCGGAGCAGAGTCCGTCCGACGGTTGAGGCTGATACGCGCGAATGACCACGTATGCACCGGGGCACGACCCTGCCGCCGCGACAGCCGGCACCGACACCATCACGCGCGTGCCCCGGACGGTCGACAAGGTCCGTGGCGCTGGCAAACGTGCCTATCTGCACCACGTGGATCTGGTCCGCGCGACCACCTTCTCGCTGGTCATCTTTGTGCACTGCCTCACCCAGACCACCGACGAGTTCACCAGCATGCCGGTCAACATCACGTCGCTGCTGCTGCACTTCACACGTAATACGTTCTTCGCGCTGACCGGCTTCGTGCTGATGTACCAGAACTTCGACAAGCGCGACTTCAGCACCACCGCGTTCTGGCGCAAACGAATCAAGCTCGTCATCTTCCCGTACATCATCTGGTCGGCGATCTACTGGCTCGTCCAGAAAGTGTGGGCGGAGGGCCGCATCGGCGACGTCGTGTCGCACCCGGTCGACGGTCTGGTCGAGTTCGGCAAGCTGGCCGGTTGGGGTCTGTCCGGCTTCCAGATGTACTTCTTGTTCGTGATGCTGCAGGTCTACCTGCTGTTCCCGCTCGTGCTGTGGCTCGTCCGGGCCACCGCCCGCCATCACGGCATGCTGCTCGCGGGCAGCCTCGCCCTGCAGATCGCCATCACCGTGACGATCACCTCGTGGCAGCCGCCCGCGTCGATCGCCGCGTACTGGTGGCATCACTACGCGACGTTCGTCCCGTATCAGTTCTTCATCCTCTACGGCGCCGTCGCCGCGGTGCATCGCGACGCGATCGCGAGATGGCTCAGCGGCAAGGGTTGGTGGCTGTTCGGCGCCCTCGTGCTGACCGGCGCACTCGCCGTCGGTAGCTACGTCGCGGGCGTCTGGTTCGGCGGAAAGCCGGTCCACGACAACAATTCGGCCTTCTACCCCACGCTGTTGCCGTTCCTGGTGGTGGCGATCGCGTGCCTGTACTCGGCCGCCCTGCACTGGGGTACGCACTGGCGCGACTTCACCCCCAGGTTCGCCCGCGTCGTCACATTCGCATCGAATCGCTCCTTCGGAGTGTTCCTCGCCCACGTGCTGGTGCTGTGGTTCATCCTCGAGCCGAAGTCCGGTGACCAGCCCTGGCTGATCGCCACCCTGGGCCAGCCATGGGGCACCATCGTCGCGTACATCACCACGATCGGCGGATCGCTGCTCCTCGTCGAAGCCCTGCGCCGCCTGCCCGGATCGCTGTATCTCACGGGACGGCCGCGACTTCCGCTACGGCCCGCGCGCGGCTGACACCCGCGGCCGACACCATCAGTCGGCGGCGACGGCGCTCAGCAACGCGCGGGGCCGGGCGAGCACCAGCTCGCGAAGATGGTTACGCGCCAACGTCCAAGTCGGACAGTCGCATCCGGCAGCAACTCCGGTCGCATCGACACCACGGCTACTGCACAGGGCGATCGCGCGGGACAGGTGGAAATCCTGGGTGATGATCACCACCCGATCGGCGTCGAACACGTCGCGGGCACGGCGACAGCTGGCCTCGGTGTCGAATCCGAGCGGATCGTCGGCGATCGCCGCGGTGGGCACACCACGCTCCTCGAGGTAGCCGCGCATCACCGCGGGCTCGTTGCCTGCGGCGGCGGAGCCGTTGCCGGAGTTGATGATTCGTGTGACCAAACCGGAACGGTAGAGGTCGACGGTGGTGTCGAGCCGGCCGCGGACGTAGTCGCCGGGTTCGCCGTCGTCGACCAATGAGCCGAGAACCAGCGCCGTCGATCCGGCCGGGACCTCGACGTCGTCGATGATCCGGCCCGACGACGAGACGTACACCCACGTCGCGCCGATCGTGATCACCAGTTCGACGGCCACCAGCACCGCCACGAACACACGCGACACCGGCTGCACGTACTCACGGTAGATGAGCCGTTGGTCACCAACTTCCCCAATCGCACGATGCTGTCGGGTCCACTACCGATACTGGAGGTCACGCGGACGAGTTCGTTGCCCGCCGTCACCCCGAAGGACTCTGCGATGCCCTACATGCCGGTCACCGAATCGATGTTCCTGATCGCCGAGACGCGCGAGCAGCCCATGCACGTCGGCGGGCTCCAACTCTTCGTGCCCCGCGCGGGACAGTCGGCGACCGACCTCGCGGAGGAGATCTTCACCACCTTCCAGGAATGCACCGACGTCCAACCGCTCTTCCGCAAGCGTCCGGCATCGCCGGTGACGATCCTGGGCAACCTGGCATGGTCCTTCGACGAGGACATCGACTTCGAGTACCACGTCCGGCGGACGGTCCTCCCCCGCCCGGGACGCGTGCGCGAACTCCTCCGCTACGTGTCGCTTCAGCACGGCGCGCTGCTCGACCGATTCCGGCCGATGTGGGAGGTCCATGTCATCGAGGGCCTCGAGGACGGCCGGGTCGCGCTCTACACCAAGGTGCATCACTCGCTCGTGGACGGTGTGTCGGCTCTCAAGCTGCTGCAGCGGACCCTCACTACCGATCCCGACGACCGCAGCGGCACCGCCCCCTGGGACCCGAGCCTCACCCGGCGCCGTACCAAGAAGCCGTCGACAGGCGTGGGTCTCCGCTCACGGATCGGTGCCGCGGTCGGCGTCGGCGGTCAGATCGCCGGCATGATCCCGGCCACGGCGAAGGTGGCGCTGCGGGGCATCACCGATCCGGACTTCATCAGCCCCGGCAACGGGGCGCCACGCACCATCCTCGACGTCGCGATCGGCAGTGCCCGTCGTTTCGCCGCACAGCAGTGGCCGATCGAGCGACTCCGCGCGGTGGCGACGGACATGCAGATCACCCTCAACGACGTCGTGGTCGCCATGTGCGCGGGGGCCCTGCGCTCCTACCTGATCGATCAAGATGCACTACCCGACAAGCCGCTGATCGCCTCGGTCCCGGTGTCCATGCACACCGACAGCGAGACGGTCGGCAACTCCATCACGGCCATCATGGTGAATCTGGCGACGGACCAGCCCGATCCGGAACGTCGGCTGGCGACGATCGTGGCCTCGACCCGCACGAGCAAGCAGGTGGTGCGGGGGCTGAAGCCACTGCAGGCCCTCGCACTGGGTGCGGCGAACTTCGCGCCGCTGGCGTTTGCGACCGTGCCCGGCTTCGTGCAGTACACGCCGCCGCAGTTCAACATCATCATCAGCAACGTGCCCGGTCCGTCGCAGCATCTGTACTGGAACGGAGCACGCCTCGAGGGCGTCTACCCGGTGTCGATACCGATGGAGGGGCTCGCGCTCAACATCACCGTCACGAGCACGGTCGATCATGTCAACTTCGGCCTGATCGGCGCGCGCGCACAGCTGCCCAGCCTGCAGCGTCTCCTCACCCACCTCGACACCGCCCTCGAAGAACTGGAGAAGGTCGCGGGCATCGTCGGGTGAGCCCAATACCGGCGGCGTACACCGGCTTTGCGTGATGCTTCCCACATGGACCGCGAAATCACCGCAACTGACTCGACAGTAAGTTACTGGTGGGTATCATCCATGGTGTCAGTCCGGCGGGCACCGAGCGTTAGTTAGGTCATCCTTGGCAGCGCTGCACCGCCGTGACGAACTACGGTTACCTGTAGTACACGTCGGCCCGCGTGCGCCTGAGCCCTGCGCAAATGGTTCGGCGACGACCTAGAAGAAAGGCCGGTACGCGCCCGTGACATCCACGACGATCGCCATCGGTACCACTGCCGCCATCATCAGTTTGTTCTGCTGGGCACTGTTCCTCGGAGGCGTCTGGCGCATGGTGCGCACCATCGCCCAGGGACAGAAGGTCGACAGCGGACGGTTCTGGCCGTTGCTGCCCCGACTGGGCACGATGATCAAGGAATTCATCGCCCATACCCGGATGACGAAGTTCCGCACCGTCGGCTGGGCGCACTGGCTCGTGATGATCGGCTTCCTCGGCGGCTTCCTGCTCTGGTTCGAGGCATACGGACAGTCGATCGATCCGGAGTTCCACTGGCCGGTCTTCGGCGACTGGTTCATCTGGCACCTGTGGGACGAGCTCCTGGGCATCGGCACCGTTGTGGGCATCCTCGTGCTGATCGCGATCCGGCAGCTCAATCACCCGCGCGTACCCGAGCGGCTGTCACGGTTCAGTGGTTCGCGATTCGGCGCGGCCTACTTCGTCGAGATCGTGGTGCTCCTCGAAGGTCTCGGCATGATCCTGGTGAAGGCCAGCAAGATCGCCACCTACCACCATTCGGACCCCTACTCCGACTTCTTCACCATGCAGGTCGCCAAGATCCTGCCCGCGAGCCCCACCCTGGTGTCCATCTTCGCGGTCATCAAACTGATGAGTGGCATGGTGTGGCTGGCCGTGGTGGGCCGCAACATCAACTGGGGCGTCGCATGGCACCGCTTCTCCGCGTTCCCCAACATCTACTTCAAGCGTGAGGCCGACGGCGGCGTCGCACTCGGCGCCCTCAAGCCGATGATGAGTCAGGGCAAGGTCCTCGACATGGAGACCGCCGACCCCGATGTCGACGCGTTCGGCGCGGGCAAGGTCGAGGACTTCAGCTGGAAGGGCTGGCTCGACTTCACCACGTGTACCGAATGCGGTCGCTGCCAGAGCCAGTGTCCGGCATGGAACACCGGTAAACCGCTGTCGCCGAAGCTGCTCATCATGTCGCTCCGCGATCACGGTTACGCGAAGGCGCCCTACCTGATGGCCGGCGGCCGCAAGGACATGGGCGGCGACGAGGTCGGGCTGGTCGACGCCGACGGCAACGTCCTCGAGGACAAGCTCAATGCCATCCCGGAAGCGGCCCGCGCCGAGGCAGCGCGCAAGCTGGTCGGCGACAGCAAGGGTGCGCTCGACGGCGTCAGCGCCGTCGACGGCGAGTTCGATCCCGAGGAACTCGGCGCCGTGATCGACACCGAGACCCTGTGGAGCTGCACCACCTGTGGCGCCTGCGTGGAGCAGTGCCCGGTCGACATCGAGCACGTCGACCACATCCTGGACATGCGTCGCTACCAGGTGCTGATCGAGTCGGATTTCCCGACCGAGCTCGCCGGCATGTTCAAGAACCTGGAGAACAAGGGCAACCCGTGGGGCCAGAACTCCTCGGCGCGCACCAACTGGATCGACGAGATGGACATCGAGATCCCGGTGTTCGGCAAGGACGTCGAATCGTTCGCCGGCTTCGAGTACCTGTTCTGGGTCGGTTGCGCCGGCGCCTACGAGGACCGCGCGAAGAAGACCACCAAGGCCGTCGCCGAACTGCTCGACATCTCCGCGGTCAACTTCCTCGTCCTCGGCGAGGGCGAGACCTGCACCGGCGACTCGGCTCGCCGCGCGGGCAATGAGTTCCTGTTCCAGATGCTCGCCCAGCAGAACATCGAGATGCTCGGCGAGGTCTTCGCGACGGCGCCCGAACAGCGCAAGAAGATCGTCGTCACATGTGCGCACTGCTTCAACGCGCTGGGCAACGAGTACCCGCAGCTCGGCGCACAGTATGAGGTCGTCCACCACACCCAGTTGCTGAACCGGCTGGTCCGCGAGAAGCGGCTGGTTCCGGTGGCGCCGCTCGGCGAGGGTGTCACCTATCACGACCCGTGCTACCTGGGTCGCCACAACAAGGTCTACGACGCCCCGCGTGAGCTGATGGCCGCATCCGGCTCGCAGCTGACCGAGATGCCGCGTCACGGCGAACGGTCCATGTGCTGTGGCGCCGGCGGCGCCCGCATGTGGATGGAAGAGCAGATCGGTAAGCGCATCAACATCGATCGCGTCGACGAGGCGCTCGACACCCTCGGCGCATCGAAGGGTGATGCACCGCAGAAGGTCGCGACCGGCTGCCCGTTCTGCCGCGTGATGCTGACCGACGGCGTGACCGCCCGGACGAGCGGCACCGAGCAGGAGGGCAAGGTCGAGGTCGTCGACGTTGCGCAGTTGCTTCTCGAATCGGTCAAACGTGGTGCACCCGAGGTGAGTCGCGGCGGTCGTTATCTCGGCCCGGCATCCATTCCGGGTATCGCCGAGCCAGCACCGGCTGCGGAGGAGAAGGAGCCCGAGCCGGCCGCTGCGGCGGCCGCGACGGCCACCGCCACCGAGGCCAAGGCGAAACCGAAGGTCGGCCTGGGCATGAAGGGCGGGAAGAAGCCCGGAGCGACCGCGAAGGCGGATGCCCCGGCCGCGCCGGCAGAGTCGGCGCCTGCCGAGAAGAAGCCTGCCGCCAAGGGATTCGGCATGGGCAAGGCCAAGAAGCCGGGCGCAGCGTCCGGCGGATCGGCCGCTCCCGCACCCGCCGAGGCCGAGTCGTCGGCTGCGGTCGAGTCCGCCGCCGAGGCAGCCCCCGCCGAGAAAAAGCCCGCCGCCAAGGGATTCGGCATGGGCAGCAAGGCGAAGAAGCCCGGAGCCGCGAAGCCCAACGCGGCCGCATCTGAGGCGGGCGTGACGGCCCCGGCCGAGAACCAGGTCGCCGAGACAGAGTCCGCACCCGAGGCGGCCCCGACCGCCGACACCGAGTCGTCGGCTGCAGCGGCCACGGTGGCGGCATCGACGGAGGCGGCATCCACGGAGGCCAAGGCCGGTAAGGCCAAGGGATTCGGCATGGCCGCGGGCAAGAAGCGCCCCGGTGGCGCCGGATCGTCGGCGCCCAAGCCTGCTGCGTCGGCGCCCGCCGAGGCCCCGGCCGAATCCGAGTCAGCCCCGGCCGAATCCGAGCCGACGACGAGCGAGCCCGCACCGAGCGCGCCCGCCACCGAGGCGGCATCGACGGTGGCGGCTTCGACGGAGGCCAAGCCCGGTAAGGCCAAGGGATTCGGCATGGCCGCGGGCAAGAAGCGCCCCGGTGGCGCCGGATCGTCGGCGCCCGCCGAGGCCCCGGCCGAATCCGATTCCGCGGCAGCCGAATCCGCTGCCGCTGAGCCCGCCGAATCTGCTGCTGCCGAGTCGACGGCGACGCAGGAGACTCCCGCCGACGGCGGTTCGGTCTCCACGACGGAGTCGACGGAGACAGCGGCCACGGAGGCCAAGCCCGGCAAGGCCAAGGGATTCGGCATGGCCGCCGGCAAGAAGCGTCCCGGCGGGATCGGCAAGGCGGCACCGGCCAAGGCCGCCGCTCCGGCCCCGAGCGAGACCGCGACACCGGCGGAGGATTCGTCGGAGACACCTGCCGAGTCGACGACGGAGACCGACACGACCCCGGCCGGCGACGACGCGCCCGCGCCGTCGCCGAACGGGTCGTCGGCGAAGACGATCTCGGAGGCAGGCGCCTCGAAGGCGAAGGGATTCGGCATCGCGGCCGGCAAGAAGCGGCCCGGGCACTCCTGATCGGACGGCGCAACGCTCACCCCGTTTCACGACACCACCTCGGTTTGGAAACCGAGGTGGTGTTGTCGTTGAGGGGTGTGCAGCGCTTCCGGTGACCGGTCGCCGGTGTCGCGAAAACCGGTTTGCCCTGGGCTGTCACAATTGAACTCGTGAGTAGACCGCATGTATCGCACCTGAACCAGAACCTCAAGCCACTCGAGCAGTCGCAGAAGCTGCAGAACGTGTGCTACGAGATCAGGGGGCCGGTGCATGCGCACGCGGCGCGGCTGGAGGCCGAGGGCCACCGGATCATGAAGCTCAACATCGGCAATCCCGCGCTCTTCGGCTTCGAGGCGCCCGACGTGATCATGCGCGACATGATCCACGCATTGCCGTACTCGCAGGGCTATTCGGAGTCGGCGGGCGTGCTGTCGGCGCGACGTGCGGTGGTCACCCGGTACGAACTGATCCCCGACTTCCCCTACTTCGACGTCGACGACGTGATCCTGGGCAACGGGGTGTCCGAGCTGATCACCATGACGATGCAGTCGCTGCTCAACGACGGCGACGAGGTGTTGATCCCGGCCCCCGACTACCCGCTCTGGACGGCGATGACCGCGCTGTCGGGTGGGCGCGCGGTGCACTACCGCTGCGACGAGGACAACGGCTGGAACCCCGACATCGCCGACATCGCGTCGAAGATCACCGACCGCACCAAGGCGATCGTGATCATCAACCCGAACAACCCGACGGGCGCCGTCTACTCACGTGAGGTGCTCGAACAGCTCGTCGAACTGGCCCGACAGCACTCGTTGCTGATCATGGCCGACGAGATCTACGACAAGATCCTCTACGACGACGCCGAACACATCAACGTCGCCTCCCTCGCACCGGATCTGCTGTGTCTGACGTTCAACGGACTGTCCAAGGCGTATCGCGTCTGTGGCTATCGCGCCGGCTGGCTGGTCCTCACCGGCCCCAAGGACCACGCCAAGGGGTTCATCGAAGGACTCGGCATCCTGGCATCCACCCGACTCTGTTCCAACGTGCCCGGCCAACACGCCATCCAGGTCGCACTCGGCGGGTACCAGAGCATCGACGCGCTCGTCGCACCCGGCGGGCGGTTGTTCGAGCAACGCAATGTCACCTGGGAGAAGCTCAACGAGATCCCCGGCGTCAGCTGTGTGAAGCCGATGGGCGCGCTCTACGCCTTCCCGCGGCTCGACCCCGAGGTGCACGAGATCCACAACGACGAACTGTTCGTCCAGGACCTGCTGTTGCAGGAGAAGATCCTGGTGGTGCAGGGCACCGGCTTCAACCTGACCGATCACAGCCACTTCCGGATCGTCACGCTGCCGTGGTCACGTGACCTGGGCGGCGCCATCGAACGGATCGGCAACTTCCTGTCGTCGTATCGGCAGTGAGCGCGCCCCCGCAAATCTATACGTGACGCCGAGTCACGGACACTCTGGTCAATTCATGTGACCGTTGGTAACGTCAACTCCGTTCGATTGTCTCGGAGGGGTGTCACATGGTGGAGTGGCGTAAGCGCGTCGTCAGCAACAACGGGGTCAACCTGGCCGTTTTCGAGGTCGGGGACTCGGCACACGGTGCGGACGAGCGACCCCGTCCAACGGTTCTGCTGATCCACGGATGGCCCGATACCCACCACCTGTGGACCCACGTCGCGCCCATTCTCGCCGCGGATTTCCACGTCGTCGCCTACGACTGCCGCGGATTCGGCGAAAGCGACCGCCCCGACGGCGACGACCCGTACCGACTGAGTGAGCTAGCCGACGACGTGTTCGCGGTGGCCGAGGCCGTCAGCCCCGACCAACCGGTGCACATCGTCGCGCACGACTGGGGCTCCGTGCAGGCATGGGAGGCGGTCACCCGCCCGGGCGCCGACCATCGGATCGCTTCGTTCGTCTCGGTGTCCGGCCCCAATCTGGATCAGCTGGGCGATTGGGCGCGCGACAACCTGAGCCGTCCCACTCCGCGCAACCTGGGGAATGCGTTGTCGCAGGCCGCATCGTCGGCCTACACGGTCTTCTTCCAGATGCCGCTACTGCCGAAGCTGTTCTTCGGAGCCGCGGGGTCGCCCGCCGTGTGGCGGGCATTCCTGCACCGGGTCGAGGGCACCCCGAGAGAGAACGTCGTCGTCGGGGACACGCTGCGCGAGGACATGATCTCCGGACTTCGCCTGTACCGTGCCAACATCCGCACCAAGTTGCGCGATCCGCACACCTCCCCCACGTTCGTGCCGGTCCTCGAAGTGGTCAACGAACGCGACATCGCCTTGCGCCCGGCGATCTTCGACGGCACGCACCGCCACACCCAGCGGCTCTGGCGACGCAGCACCGCCACCGGACACTGGCTGCCGTATACCAATCCGGCCTATCTGGCGCAGACGGCGCACGACTTCATCTCGGCTCACGCTCCCCGAACCCCGGCCGACGTCGCCGGCCGGCTCGATCGCAACCGACTGTTCGGACCGCCGAAGCCGTTGTCCGGCAAGCTCGCCGTGATCACCGGCGCGGGCAGCGGCATCGGCCGGGAGACCGCATACGCACTCGCCGAGCAGGGCTGCGAACTCGTCCTCGCCGACATCGACGTCGCCGCCGCCGAGGAGACCGCGCGGGAGAGCAAGGCTTTCGGCGCCCAGGCGTCGCCCTACGAACTCGACGTCTCGGACACCTCCGCCGTCAGCACGTTCGCCGACGAGGTCCGACGAGCCCACGGCGTGCCCGACATCGTCATCAACAACGCCGGGATCGGCCTGGCCGGCAGCGCTCTGGACGCGACCGACGAGCAGGTCGACCGGCTACTCGACGTGAATCTGCGTGGGGTCATCTCCGGCAGCCGCGCCTTCGGGCGGCAGATGGTGGAGCGCGGGGTCGGTGGACACATCGTCAACATCGCGTCGGCCGCGGCTTTCACCCCGCAGCGCTCGCTCGGACTGTACTCGGCGTCCAAAGCCGGGGTGCTGCTGTTCTCCGAGTCGCTGCGCGCCGAGCTGGCCGAGCATCGGATCGGTGTCAGCGCGATCTGCCCGGGCATCGTCGACACCAACATCGTCGGCAACACCCCGATCGCCGGACTCGACGCCGAAACCGAAGTGGCCGAACGGAATCGGATCGACGGCCTGTACCGGCGACGCGGCTTCACGCCGGATCGGGTGGCCCGCGACATCGTGCGCGCCATCATCCGCAACAAGGCGGTGGTGCCGGTGACGCCGGAGGCCAAGGTCGGCTATCGCATCTATCGCTTCACGCCCTGGGTGTCGCGCATCGCGGCACGTCGCAAGGTCACGCAGTAGAGAGGATCCGACGATGTCCGCGACCGCACACGCGCACCACGCCCATCCGATCAACGACGCCCGCGAACCGCGGGATGTCGACGGGTCCGACCCGGGCCCTGTCGAGCTCCATGCCCGCAACGTCGCCTTCGACTGGTCCGAGACCCCGCTGCACTGGATTCCCGACCACCCCGTGGCCGCCAACTTCATCAGCGTGCTGAATCTCCTGCTGCCCGAAGGTGAGCGTTGGTTCGTGCAGACCTACAACGAGGCCCTGCCCCTGGTAGGCGATGACGAACTCGCGGCCACCATGCGCGGCTTCATCGGACAGGAGGCGATGCACGCCGAGGCCCACGATCACGTGCTCTGGGAGTTCCTCGACCACCACGGCGTCGACCCGCGCCCCTACCAGCGGCAGATGGAGTGGATCTTCCGGAAGATCCTCGGGCCCATGGAATCCGGCACACCCCGGGCACGCCAGAAGCATCTCATCGAACGGCTGTGGCTCATCGCGGCGCTCGAGCACTACACCGCGATCCTCGGGGACTTCGCGCTGAACAACACGTGGGTGGAGTCGGGCGCCGACCCGACGATGACCGACCTGTTCACCTGGCACGGCGCCGAGGAGGTCGAGCACCGGGCCGTCGCACACGAGGTGGCCGTGTACTTCGGCGACAGCTATCTCCGCCGCGGACGCGCGATGCTGGTGGTGCTGCCGGTCCTGCTGCTCCTCATCAACCGCGGCTTCCGGTTCATCATGAGGCAGGATTCGTCGTTGCGGTACAACTACGTTCAGCAGCAGTACCACTACTTCCGGGGTGTCCGGGCCGGCGTCCTGCCGAAGATGCGGCACATCGTGTTCGCCACCTTCAGCTACTTCCGACCCGGCTTCCACCCCAACGAGATCGGCAGCACCGCACAGGCAGTCGCATATCTCGCCGCGTCGCCGGCCGCGCGAAACGCGAGTTGAGCGAGGTGACGTCGCTGATGAACCACCGCGCACACCCCCACAACACCTCGATGACGACGCCGCCACCGCATCTGTACGGGCGATGGCGCCACGACCCATTCCTCACGGTGGGAACGGTGATCGCGAAGATGTGGTGGCCGATCTGGCGACCACTGGCGCCGCTGCGCCCCACCGAGGCCGACGACGGCGTGACGACGGTGCGACTGATCGGCCGGGAGGTGGTGGCCGAGGACGAGAACGTCGTCGCGCTGACCTTCGCAGCGCCGGACGGAGGACTTCTCGCGCGTTGGCATCCGGGTGCGCACCTGGACCTGCTGCTCCCGTCGGGACGGATGCGAGAGTACTCGCTGTGCGGCGACCCGGCCGACCGGAACACCTATCGGATCGCGGTCCGCCGCATCCCCGACGGTGGCGGCGGCTCCATCGAGGTGCATGACGCTCTGCGGGTGGGCGATCTCGTCTCGATCAAGGGACCGCGCAATGCTTTTCCGCTTGCCGTCCCGGGCCACGGATCGCCGGCGCAGTCACTGCGTTTCGTCGCCGCCGGCATCGGCATCACCCCGATCCTGCCGATGCTCGCCGCAGCCGATCGGTTCGGTCTCGACTGGTCGATGATCTACACGGGTCGCACGTCGGAATCCATTCCGTTCCAACAGGAGCTCGCCCGCTACGGCGACAAGGTGACGATCTGGACCGACGACCGGCACGGTCTGCCGACGATGGAGGATCTCCTCGGTCCGGTCGATCCCGAGACCGGGCGTGCACCGAGCGGTCTCGCCGTCTACTGCTGCGGACCGGTGCCGATGCTCGAACGTCTCCGAACTCACCTGGGCGACCGGCCGGACATCGAACTGCACTACGAGCGGTTCAGTCCACCGCCGGTCGAGAACGGCGTGCCCTTCACCGTGACCCTCGCCTCCACCGGGCAGGAGATCCCGGTCGCCGCCGATCAGACAGCCCTCGCAGCGATCCTGAAAGTCCTGCCCTCGGTGCCGTATTCGTGCCAACAGGGTTTCTGCGGAACGTGCAAGGTGAGGACGCTGGCCGGTGAACCGGATCACCGGGACAACATCCTCACCGAGCCGGAACGCGCCGAGGGCATGTTCCTCACGTGCGTGTCACGCAGTGCGGGCGGGAACGTCACCGTCGATCTCTGACCCGGGCGCGTCGTCGACGACCGGCGCTGCGGTCCGTCCGCCGACGGCGCCCCGGAGGAAGTACGCCGCCGCGAGCGCGGCTGCGGCGGTGATCGCCACGGCCACCCAGACCGCGCTGTGCAAGCCGTCCACGAACACGTCCTGCACCGCGAACCGCACCTGCTGATCGATCTGGGACGGCGCACGGGCGGCCACCTCGATCCCCGCCATCACCGAGTCCTCGGCGACGGTCGTTGCGGCGCGGGGTACGCCCAACTGCGACAGTCGATCTCCGACGCCCGAGGTGTAGACCGAGGTGAGCACCGACCCCAGCACCGCGACGCCGAGCGTGCCGCCGATCTCGCGGGTGGTGTCGTTGACGGCCGAACCGGCGCCCGCCTGCTCCGGTCTCAGCGCATCCATGATCACCTGGGTGCACGGACCGGAGATGAACGCGAGGCCCATCGCCATCAGCGACATCGACCAGATGATCAACTCCCAGTACCCCGACATCCGCGACGACACCTCGACGAGCGCGAAGCCGCCCGACATCAAGAGTCCGCCGGCGACCGAGACCAACCGGGGGCCGAACCTGTGCGACAGTGCCATCGCGATCGGCGAGAACACCGCCATCACCACGGCGAACGGCAGGGTCCGCAGGCCCGCCTCCAACGGTCCGTAGCCCTTGACCGCCTGGAAGAACTGGGTGATCAGGAAGATGAAGCCGAACAGCGCGAAGAACGCGACACTGATCATCCCGGCCGCCGCGGCGAAGTGGCGGTTGGCGAACAGCCGGATGTCGAGAATCGGGTGCGCGATGGTCAGTTCCCGCCGCGCGAACAAGCCCAGGGCGATGCCTGCGACAACCAACCCACCGATGGTCCGAAGATCGGCCCAGCCGAAGTGCGGCCCCTCGATCACCGAGTAGGTGAGCAGCCCGAGTCCGATGATCGACAGCACCAGACCGATTGCGTCGAAACGGGATACGGCCTCCGGGCGTGTGCCCGGCACCACCATCACGATGGCGATCACCGCCACCGCGGCCATCGGCAGATTGACCCAGAACACCGACGACCACGAATAGTGCTCGAGCAGCCAGCCGCCGAGCACCGGACCGATGGCGACCGCGATACCCGACGTCGCGGCCCAGATCCCCACCGCCGCAGCGCGCTGCTTCGGCTCGGTGAAGATCGACGTGATGATCGCCAGGGTCGCGGGGAAGACCAGTGCGGCAAACAAACCGAGGCCCCCGCGGGTGGCGATGAGTTGGCCGAGGGTCTGCGACGATGCGGCCAGTGCGGAGATCGCGGCGAATCCGGCGATGCCGGTGAGCAGCATCCGCCGATGACCGAAGCGATCACCGAGATAGCCGCCGGTGAGCAGCAGACCGGCGAAGACGAGGGTGTAGGCGTCGACGATCCATTGCAGACCGGAGATCCCGGCGTCGAGGTCGCGCGCCATGGTGGGGAGCGCGACGTTGACGATCGTGTTGTCGACCATCACGAGTAGTTCGGCGAAGCACAGCGCCGCCAGAGCGAGCCAACGGGTTCTCATGTTCTCTCCTCGAGTCAGTTCTGGAACGTCGTCACACCGTTGTAGTACGTTGTTCTATTCAAGAAGAACATTGTTCTAGTAGGGTTGTCAATGTGTCACCACCGAAATCCGCCCGAACCCCTGCCACCGAAGTGCGCGCCAACCTGTTGGCCGCCGGACGTCGCATCCTCGAACGCGACGGAGTGGCCGCCCTGACGGTCCGGGCCGTCGCCACCAAGGCCGGGGTCGCGCCGATGGGTGTCTACAACCACTTCGACGGCAAGGAAGGCCTGCTGAACGCACTGGTCACCGATGGTTTCGCGGAGTTCGCCGGATTGATCGCCGCGACCGACGCCGACCCGTCCACACGGCTGCTCAACAGCGGCCGCAACTATCGGGGCTTCGCGGTCGCCAACCCGACCCTGTACACCCTGATGTTCTCGATGGACTGCGAGGCCGAGTCCGAGGTCGCCGCCCGCGCGTTCTTCGAGCTGGTCGACATCGTCAAATACGGCCAGGTCGCGGGGATGATCCGGCCCGGTGAGCCCGAGCAGCTGGCCGCGCAGATCTGGGCGTGCGTGCACGGCGCGGTGGCGCTGGAGCTGGCATCGTCGTATCCGCCGTTCATCGATCCCTCGGCGGCGTACGAGCAGGTCATCCGTCTCATCGCCCGGGGTGTCGCAGCCTGAGCCGAAGACGGGGCACCATCTGGGACAATGTCGCGGTGACCGAATACCGGATCGACGATCTGGCACGAGCCGCGGGTACCACGACCCGCAACGTGCGTGGCTATCAGGACCGCGGCCTGCTCCCCCGCCCGGTCCGGCGTGGACGCATCGCGATCTACACCGACGCCCATCTGGCCCGGCTGAAGGTCATCAACGATCTGCTCAAGCGCGGGTTCACCATCCGCCACATCGGCGATTTCCTGTCCGGCATCCAACGTGGCGACAACCTGGCCGAGGTGCTCGGCCTCGAGGAGATCGTCTCCGAACCCTGGTCCACCGCCACGTCGACGTCGATCTCCGCCGACGACCTCAAGTCGCTTCTCAACTCGGGGAACCCGGCCCACTTCGAGCGGCTCATCGAGTTCGGGCTCATCGAGCCGAAGGGCGATCACAAGCATCCCCACCACTACACGATCCTCGATCAGGAGACCGTGTCGGCGTATGGGCGGCTCGTCCGATTGGGCTTGCCGCTGAGCGGCATCCTCGACGTGCACGGCCGGCTCGACCGCGAGATGGCCGCGGTCGCCGAAGTGGTCATCTCGGCCGGCCGACGCGCTGTCACCGAGGGGCACGCGGACGGTTGGCTACCGCAGACATCGGCCGAATCCGAATGGGCGACAGAGCTTCTCAGCGAGCTTCGCCGCGCCGGTTCGGTGTCGGCGCACAACGCCCTCGACCGTGCGCTCGACCGCGACCTCGCCCGTCAGCTCAGCGAATACCTCGGCCGGGCACGACAGTCGGCCGCCGGTGCAGCAGGCGACGCGGCGACGACCGGAGACGACGCCGCCGACGGGTGACTCAGCCGGGCAGCACGATCGGCGGCAGTCCGGGGATCGGATTGGGAATCGTCCGCTGACGCGGCCGAGGTCGCGGCCGTGGACGCGGCTGTTGCTGGGATGGCGCCTCGGTGGTGCTCTCCGCGGTCGGCGGCGGTGGGGGTGGCGGCGCGACGTACCGCGCGGCGGGCTGGCGGGCCTCCGCGAAGTCGGCGGGGTCGGCATAGGTCGGGTCCGCGTCGGCGGACTCTGACGACGAATCGGCCAGGCTCATCGGACGATCGGCGGACCCGCCGTCGTCGCCGGTCACCGCAACCGCTGTGGCGGTGCCGATCCCGACGATCGCGAACACCGCGATGATGCCCGCCAGCAAGCGCCTCCCCGACATGCGCGTGCCCGAACCCCTGGCTCCCGAGGTCCGTAGCGCGCGCGGACGGGTGACCGGCGGACTCGTGAACACCGGCTCGAGCTCCCATTCCCGGGGCTCGTACACGGGCCGGACGATCGGTGTCGGGTTCGACGGAAGGCGTTCGGGCAGAGGAGGTTCAGGCAGAGGAGGTTCGACGATGTTCTCGGGCTCGATGGTGATCTCGGGCACGGTGTCGAGCGCGGACGCGGCGATCACCAAGGGTTCGATCGGGGTTGCGACGGTGGAGGACCCGGCGTCGGCCGCGGCCGGCACCTCGGCGCCCGAGTCGTGACGATTGCGGCCCGCGTCGTCGATCGGCATGGTCGCGGCGTCGAGTGCCAGGACCGGCACGGCGGCGGACTGCGCAAGCGCACTGTCGAATCCCGGCCACGCCTCGTGCCCCGGGGCCAACACGAGCGAGGTCACCCCGCCGGGCACGGACGCACCCGCATCGGCGGACAGCCGCACCACCTCGGCGAGCTGACCCGCGCTCGCCTCGTCGAGGTCGCGCTGGGCGACGCGGAAGAACTTGACGTGCTCACGGCCCATGATGAAGGTGCCGTCGGACGACGCGAGACGTTTCCGCCCACGGGACGCCAGATCGAGGAGCTCCGCGGTCCACACCTGCGTCGCGGGTTGCTCCACCCGTCCGGTGCGCACGAGATGGTCGGCGAGGAGGTGGTCCAGCACCGACGGCCTCACCGTCGGCACGACCTGTTGTTCGATCACCGATTCGGCGGTCGGGTCGACGACCGTGAGGTGCAGTCCGTCCTCCGCGACGTCGAGCAGCACGAACGGGAGGTCGGCGGGGATGCCGCGGGAGAGTTGGCGTGCGGCGATGTCACCCAGCAGGACGGGGTCGAGTGGGCGCAGGTCAGCTGCGGTCGTGGCGATTGCCGTGCGACCGCGCTCCGTCGCGTCGTCTGTCATCAGATCCGATGTCCTGCGTCCATGCGCACTCCCCCAGAGTGCACCCCCCGCGTCCGAAGTTCACGATGAAGTGCGGACGCCCGAGGTTAACACGGGTTCAGCGCGTCGGCGGGGTCGCGACCGTTGCGACCTGCGGCAACTCACTGTCAGAGTTCGCGCGACGTGCGATCGGCGACCTGGGCACGGCCCGCATGGGGCCGCCGATCGCATAGAAGCGCCAGCCCGCCGACCGCCATGCGGCGGCGTCGAGGCAGCGCCGCCCGTCGACGATGACCCGCGCCCGCACGACGTCGGCGAGCTCTTCCGGGGCCATGTGGACGAACTCGGCCCAATCGGTCGCCACCACGACCGCATCGGCCTGCTCACATGCCTCCACCGCGCTCTGTGCGTACGCCAGCGTCGGATAGAGGCGCCGGGAGTTGTCGTTGGCCTTCGGATCGAACACCGCCACCGACGCCCCACGCAGGGCGAGTTGTCCCGCGACGTTCAGCGCCGGCGAGTCCCGCACGTCGTCGCTCTCCGGTTTGAACGCGGCACCGAGGACGGCGATGTTGGTGCCGAGGACATCGCCGCCGACCGCGTCGGCGACCAGTTCGACCATCGCGCTGCGGCGGCGGGTGTTGATCGCATCGACCTCCCGCAGGAAGCGCAGCGCCTGACCCGCACCGACCTCGTCGGCCCGCGCCATGAAACCGCGGATGTCCTTGGGCAGGCAGCCCCCGCCGAATCCCAGGCCCGCGTTGAGGAATCGCCGGCCGATCCGTGCGTCGTAGCCGATGGCATCGGCCAGCGTCGAGACGTCGGCGCCGACGTTCTCGCAGATCTCACTGACCGCGTTGATGAACGAGATCTTGGTCGCCAGAAACGCATTGGCCGACACCTTCACCAGTTCGGCCGTCGCCCAATCGGTTCGGACGAAGGGCACGCCGGTCTCCAGGATTTCCCGATAGATCTCGGTGATCACCTGTTCGGCGCGATCATCCTCGTCGTCGGGGTCGGTGCCCAGCACCAGGCGGTCGGGTTCGAGAGTGTCCTCCACCGCAAAGCCCTCCCGCAGGAACTCCGGACTCCACGCGAGGTCCACGCGCGAGCCCGGCGCGGTGAGCACCGCCATCCGTTGCGACAGCGCGGCCGCAGTGCCCACCGGCACGGTCGATTTGCCGATGATCAGATGCTCTCCGCGCACCAGCGGCGTGAGCGCGTCGATCGCGGACTCGACATGCGAGAGGTCGACGCCGTACCCGCGTCGCACCTGCGGCGTCCCGACACCGAGGAAGTGCACCGATGCGAAGGCGGCGGCGTCCCGGTGGTCGGTGGTGAAGCGCAACCGACCGGCCGCGAGGTTGCGACGCAGCACGTCGGCGAGTCCGGGCTCGAAGAACGGCACCTCCCCGGCCTGCAGCCGGGAGACCTTGTCGGCATCGACATCCACACCGAGGACGTCGTGCCCGAGTTCGGCCATGCAGGCCGCATGGGTGGCACCCAGGTATCCGCATCCGATCACAGTGAGCTTCATGTCTTCAGTGAGTACGCGCGCTGCACTGCGACGACGCGACCACGACATGGCCCGCCCTGATCGATCGGATGAACTCCGATCATCGGAGATGAACGACCGTCGAACGACGTTCGTGAACTGCTGCCGTTCGGCCAGGTCAGTCCGACGGGAGGGTGAAGTTCAGATACGCCTTCGACGGCGTCGGTCCGCGCTGCCCCTGGTACTTCGAGCCCACCGAGGCGCTGCCGTAGGGATTCTCGGCCGGACTCGACAGCCGGATCAGACACAGCTGCCCGATTTTCATGCCCGGCCACAACGTGATCGGCAGGTTGGCGACGTTCGACAGCTCCAGCGTGATGTGCCCCGAGAAGCCGGGATCGATGAAGCCCGCCGTCGAATGGGTGAGCAGACCCAGCCGCCCGAGCGATGATTTGCCTTCGAGCCGGCCGGCGAGGTCGTCGGGCAGGGAGCAGACCTCCAGCGTGGAGCCCAGGACGAACTCACCCGGATGGAGCACGAACGGTTCACCCTCGGTGGGCTCGACGAGGGAGGTCAGCTCGTCCTGCCGCTGTGCGGGGTCGATGTGGGTGTAGCGCGTGTTGTTGAACACCCGGAACAGGCGGTCGAGGCGCACGTCGATGCTCGACGGCTGAACGAGCGTCGGGTCGAACGGGTCGAGCGCCAACCGGCCGTCGGCGATCTCGGAACGGATGTCGCGATCGGAGAGCAGCACGCCTGTGAGGTTAGCCGACGACCTCCGGTGAATGGCGCGTGACCGCGAGCTGTCGAACCAGATGCAACCTGACCCGAACCATGGTCAACCGACGGTCGCGTCTTCTACAGTGACCTCCGTGATTGTCGTGTGATCGCGGCGTGACGGTCACGAGACGTCATAGGGGGTCGCGGCCGAGGTGCATCGGCCCGCGCGAGTCGGGGATCAGGGGCGGATGCGGAACTACAAGTGGCTGGTGTCGTCGACCGTGGTCGTGGTGGTGGCGTGCCTGGCGGTGGCGCTCGGCGGTGAACGTGGCGTCGGTGCGGTGGCATCGGCACAACCGACGCAGCAGTCCGTGACCCCAGTCGCGAAGCCGCCCGACGAGCCGAAGGAATGCGTCGGGTCGAGATTCGCGACGTTCGGCGCCGTCTACGACGCGATCTTCGACTCGCTGCTGCCGATGCTGCCGGCCGAGATCAAGCGCCAGTCCTCGACGATCCGCGCTCGCGCGCATCGGGACATGAAGGGCCTGCGGATCTCGAGCCTCGCCGTCTCCAACCATCCCGCCCACCTGGGCGCGGACGAGAAGGACCCGATCATGACGTATCGGGACCCGATCTCGCAGTGGATCGTCAGCCAGCTGATCGATGTCCGCGAAGGCCGGTCGGGCCAGGCGATCGAGGTGGAGAACCTCACCGTCGCCCAGGCCGTGGAGACGGTCTGGCTGTATCTGTATGTCACCGTGATGGTTCCGCTCACCATCCTCCGACGCACGGTGCCGGCGATCGCCACGGTCGCCGGCCCCATCACCGTCGGGACGCTGCTCACGTTCCCGATCCTGTTGGGTGTGTTCGCATCGACCCAGATCTACAAGGTGGTCAGCGAGAAGCTGATCGATTCGTGTATCGCGTCGGTGACCCGCTCGCAGAAGGAGAATGCGGGCAAACCGGTGAAGGATCTCCGGTTCACCCAGTCGGTTCCCGCGATCGTCCGGGAGATCGCCGGCCAGGTCGACATCGCGGATGCGGACACCTGCCCGTCGATCGGCAGCATCCCGTTGTCGCGCATCGTGACCCGCACGTCGAACTATCTACAGTTGATCACCACCGACCCGCGTACCGATCGCCAGATCGCGGCGGCCGCGGGCCAGGTACAGGACTGGATGCGCCACGCGCGCGTCCATCAGAACCTCATCCCCGCCGACCCGGCGGACTTCACCACCCCCGAGTACGCGCTGTCCCAGCTCGGCGTCCTCATCCCCTATGTGGGCGGCACGCCACTCGACATCGGTATCGGTCTGGCCCACAACCGAAACCAGGGTGCCGACCTGGGCGCGACGGTGCCGGTCTCGTCGCTCACGGTCACCAAGACGCTCACCGCCGCCTACTACGCGTATGCACTCGCCGCCCACGTCGTGGAGCTGGCCTGGCAGGAGGGCGGCACCGATCCGTCGGCCGCACTGCTCAACGACCTCTTCCCCGGTGCCGGGATCACCGCGGACATGGTGCCACGGTCCGCGGGCATCATCGGTGCGCCGAATCTGTACGGACTCGTCGTGTACCACAACGTACTTCGGTCGATGTGTCTCGCCGAGGACAAGCGTCCGGCGCCGACGAAGACCGACGGGAAGCGCGTGCCGGTGTCGGCTGCCCGGTGGTGAGCGGCGCTAACCCTTCGGCCTTAACCCTTCTTGGGCCGGACCGCCCGCTCGGCGATCGCGATCACGAGACGTCGCGGTGCGAAACGGCTACCGATCGCGCTGATCCGATTCTGCGCACCGTCGATGACACTCGGCTTACCCGCCTCGAGCGCATCCAGCGCCGTGTCGACGACCTGCCGGGTGGACCGTCGCGACCCGACGGCGGCATCGTCGGAGCCGGCGATGTCGAAGAACTCGGTGTCGGTGGCGCCGGGGCACAGCGCGAGCACCTTCACCCCGTGCTGCTTGCCCTCCCACCAGAGTGCCTCGCTGAGTGAGAGCACATAGGCCTTGGTGGCCGCGTAGACCGCCATGTGCGGGACCGGCTGAAAGCCCGCGGTGCTCGCGACATTGATGATCGCGCCGGACTGCTTGGCCGCCATCGTCTTCAGGTAAGCGGTGGTGAGATCGGTGAGGACCGCGACGTTCAGTGACACCTCGTCGCGGATGCGCGCCGGATCGGCGTCGATGAGATCTCCGTGGGTGCCGAAGCCCGCGTTGTTGATCAGGATGTCGACGTCGAGGCCGCGCTTCCCGACCTCGGTGACGAGACCGTCGCCGGCACCGGGGACTGACAGGTCGGCAGCGATCACCTCTGCGCGGATCCCGTGCCGGGACCGCAGGTCCGCGGCGAGGGCCTCCAGCTTGTCCTCGCTGCGTGCGACGAGGATCAGATCGGAGCCCTTGTCCGCCAGGGTCTTCGCGAATTCCGCACCGATCCCGCCGCTGGCGCCGGTGATGAGGGTGGTGCGCTGACGGTAGTCCATGATTGCTCCTCGGTTTCGGGGATCGGGGTGGTCGGGCTTCAGAGGTCGCGTGGATGGGCGAGGATGCCGAGCTCGGCGAAGGCCATGTCGCCGAGGATGCCGGTGTATCGCGTGAGGCGCTGCTCGCGATCCTCGGGGGACGTCGAATCGACCAGACCCTTGATGCCGTCGAAGGCGCCGACCAGGACCGTGGCGAGGCCGTCGGCGTCGAGGTCGGCGCGGAACTCCCGGGCCTGCTGTCCGTCGCGGATGATTCCGGCCACCAACGCGATCCACGCGTCCATCGGCTTGACGACGTCGTCCGCGAGCCCGGCGTCGGCGCCCAACTCGCGCACGAGGCGCACGACACTCCACGCGCCCGGCTCCCGGGCGAGGAGCTCGAGCATCGCCGGCATGACGTCGGCGAGCTGTTGCGTCGGCGTGGCTTGCGCGAGGACACGCTGCTGGACCTCGGCCACCCACCGACGCTCCTGATCGTCGATGACCGCACGGGCCAGTGCCGCCTTGGACGGGAAGTAGAAGTAGAACGCGCCCTTGGTGAGCCCGGACTCGCTGATCAGCTCGCTGAACTTGGCTGCGCCATAGCCCTTCTCAGCAAATACTCGTGCTGCCACGTCGAGTAGGCGGGCGCGGGTGGCCGCACCCTTTGCGGTGGATGGCTCGACTGGACTCACGAGGCCAGAATAAACCGCTCGGTAGGTTTTGACAAACCATCCGGTAGGTTTTTCACTTCTAAGACCCGCCGGTGACCGCCCTCACGCCAGTCCGCCGACCGTTTGCTAGTCTGTCGATCGCGAGGTCAACGCCTTGCACGCCGATGTAGTTCAATGGCAGAACATCAGCTTCCCAAGCTGAATACGCGGGTTCGATTCCCGTCATCGGCTCCGATGAGAGCTTCGGTCACTTCGCCGTGTACCTCAGCAGCGCAACCCCGTTACCGAACGACTTCGCCTCGACGAGATCCAACGTCGGGACCTCGTATCCATCCGGGAACAATCGTCGGCCGCGGCCCTGCACGCTGGGGTACACGAAGAGCCGATACTCGTCGACGAGTCCGGCCTCGATCAGCGCATGGGTCAAGGTGATGCTGCCGGTCACGACGATGTCCTTGCCGTCCTGCCGCTTCAGCTCCGCGACACCGTCGGTCATCGAGTCGCCGGGAATGATCGTCGAGTTCGCCCAGTCGGGGTCGGTCATCGTCGAGGTCACCACGTACTTGTCCACCGTGTTCAGGTAGTCGGTCACGCCGGTCTGGTCGTCGGTCTGGTGCGGCCAGTACCCGCGGAAGTCCTCGAATGTCTGCCTGCCGACCAACAACGCGTCGGCCTCGGCGTCCTGACGATGCGATTCCTCGATCAGGTCCGGAGTGGTGTCGCCCGGATCGAACCAGGATTCCAGCATCTCGATCGATCCGTCGAGTGTGATGTTCTGCGTGACGGCCAGCTTTCGCATGGGTCCTCCTCGTCGAATGGCAGTGCGTTCTCTAGGGGTTGACCGGCTCGGCGGCAAGAGTTCATCGGCGGCGCGGTTTCGACAGGTCGCGCTGTCGCCGCGAGCGCAATAGCGCGCCGAGCCCGATCATGCCGACTCCGAGCCCGAGATGCAGCCAGTTGTCGGCATCGTTGACCGGCATGAAGTTGGCTGGACTCTCGCGATCGACGAGGAACCCGTACAGCCACATCACCAGATAGATCATCCCGCCGAAGATCAGGTAGAGGTGCGCGGTGTATCCGCGCCGGGCGCAGATCACCCCGGCGACGCCGAACAACAGATGAACGACGTTGTGCAACACCGAGACCTCGAATACCCCGACGAGCATCGCGCCGGAGTCGAGCCCGGCGGGGCCGAGCATGTCGAAGCGGCGGGTGATACCCGGGATGAAGCCCAGGACACCCGCGACGACAAAGCCGACGCCGACCGCGAATGCGGCGGTCTGCACTGGCGTGCGCGTCAGGCTGGAACGAAGTGTGGCCATGGGGAGCCGGCTTTCGACTCGGTCGGACAACATGTCGGCGCCGTCGGATCGACGTCGGGCGCACACGCAGAGTTTCCGCGTCGCGCCGGATCAAACATCCGGGCGCTGATCTCCCGACCGCGAGCACGGATACCCGTATCCCCGCCGAGGATTGGTTCCGCCCCGTTCTGGGTACCCCTCCGCGACAACACCGTCAGCCGAGGAGTACACCGTGGATACCGCAATCTGGGTCGTCATCGCCATCGTCGTCGTGATCGTCCTGCTCGTCGCCTTGCTGGTGATCTTGCGCCAGCGCAAATCGCACCAGCGGGTCAAGGCACAGGAAATTCGTGAGAATGCGTCCGAGCAGGCGTCAGCCGTGCGACACCGTGAAGCGATCGCGGAGGAGTCCGAGGCCCGAGCACGACAGGTCCAGGCCGAGGCCGACGCGAAGGCCGCCGAGGCCAAGCGCCTCAACGAGCATGCCCGCTCCCATCAGGAGCAAGCCGTCGAATCCCGGCAGGAACTCGACAGCGAGTACGCCCGTGCCGACAAGATCGACCCCGATGTCGGTCGGGACGGGAATCGTCGCCAGCCGGCGCCCGGACAGGACTCCGCGCAGTCACCGCGCCACGGGCAGGTGCCGGACACCAACGGATCATCCGACCCGCGTCACCTCCAGGATCCTCGGCAGACTCAGGATCCGCGACAGACCCAAGACCCCCGGCAGACGCAGGAGCCCCGGCAGACCCCGTAGCGCCGATCGGTCACCGGAAGTACGACGCGTAGTCGCCGAAAGGCACCTGCCCGCTGGGACTCGACCGCACGGCGCGAGCCACCGCGGGAGGAATCGGAGCCCAGTGGGCAGGCATCGCTGCCGCCAGTGAAGGCTTCAGGATGTAGAGCAGGGCGAAGTTCACGATCCACAGCGGCGGCGCCATCGACATGCCCACCTGTGAACTGACACCGCCCTTCGTGTTGGTCACCAGCTGGGCTGTGCCCGACATCTGTTGCGAGGCAAAGCCATAGAAGGCCTGCAACGCATTCCTCGGCCGCTGAGCCACCTCTGGCTTCCCGCTCGACCATCCTCGCTCCCTCGATCCGTATCCGCTCCTTCGATCGAGGGAGCGGATACCGATCCGGGGAGCGGATGGCGTCACGCGGCGACGAGAGCGTCGTCATCTGAGCAGTGGACGCGCCGCAGCGCACCAAGCCGACCTCAAGTCCGTCACAAGAGCCGATCGGGATGCTCGTCGCACAACAAGCAACCGAAAGGCTCCTCCGATGACGTTCCACGATTCCTCTCCCCGACCCGACATCACCTACATCGCCGACGCCCCGCCGCGCCGGCGATGGCAGCTCGCCCGGCACGGCGGTCTCCTGCTGGCGTGTATGGGCTTCATGTTGGTCGCCGCATGCAGCGTGTCCATCGGCACCGAGAGTGAGAAGCCGGTCGAGAAGACCTCCGACATCGCGGTCGGCGAATGTCTGCGGATCGCGGACAAGACCGACGACGAGGGAAAGGTGCGCGCCACCAAGGTCACCTGTGATTCCGACGGACTCACCTTCTACGCCGCGTCGACGGTCTCGACCGGCGCCGACTGCGCGGCCGAGAACAGTGCCAGCCTCACCTTCGCCGGCGACTCCCAGAAACTCTGCATGACACCCAATTTCGTCAACGGCGAGTGCTATCAGATCCCGATGCCCGGCGGTCAGCTCGTGGACTACCGGGAGAGCGACTGCTCGGCGACACCCGCGCAGACGACGGTCATCGCCGAGGCGGTCTCCCGTTCGGACGAGTCGCTGACCTGTACCGAGGACCAGACCAAGTGGTCGTTCTCCCAGCCGAATTCGCTCGGCTACTGTCTGCGCGCGGTCGAGGCGGCCTGACACCAGGCGACGACAGGTTCGCGATCGATTCTTGTCGGACCGGTTTCGTAGAGTGGTTGTCAGCAGGATCGGTTGTTGATGAACCCGAGGTCGGCCCCCACCGGAGTGGCTGATGTTCGAAGAGATATGTGGGAACGGTCCTGGTGTTCCCTGGTTTCTTCGTGCGGAAGGTGTTCTCGGTGTCGGGTTCAGCGTGGTCGCTGTCGTCGTGGTGGGGAGTCCCCTCGCCGTGGCCGGATGTGGCGCCGCTGTTCACGGGCGGGGTGTCTGCCGAGGAGATTCCCGCCGCCGACACCAATGACCTTGTCGGCTCTTTCGTCTCGCTGCAGCGCGGCCAGTCGTTTCTGGCGTGGCAGAAGTACCAGACCGCCGCCGAGTTGCATGCCCGCATCGTCGGGTCTGATCCGGATCCGCATGCACTGTTCCTCAAGGACGGTTTCGCCGACTGTGCCGCGCGGATCGCCATCTCGCTGAGCATCTCCCAACACGCTGCGGAGAAGATCATCAACCAGGCTCTCGCCTTGCGGGACCGGCTACCGCAGGTCGCCGAACGGCTGCGTGATGGACGAATCTCGGCGGACCTGGTGGCGACGATCATCTCCCGCAGCGACCTGGTCGACGGTCACGAGTATGCGGCGGTGGTGGATGTCGAGGTCGCGGCGGCCCTGGATCTTCATGAGGGTGCGTGGTCACGCGAACGCGTGCAGGACATGGTCGATCGCATCGTGTTCCGCCACGACCCCGACGCCGTCCGCGAGCGCCGTCGCCGCGCCCTGGATGCGCGCGGTATGTGGGTGCGCGACGGCAAGGACGGCACCGCGACGTTGACCGCGACGATGGCGGCGGAGAACGCACAGATCGCGGCTGCCGCGGTCAAGGCTCTCGCCGCGGCCGCATGCGAGTTCGATGGCCGCACGAGGCAGCAGCGTGCGTCGGATGCGGCATTCGCGTTGCTGACCGGAACTCCGTTCGAATGCCAGTGCGGCCACGTTGATTGCAGCGCGCAGATTCCGGAATCTTCGACGATCCCACCGGTCGACTCGAAGGTCGTCATCCACGTGGTGTGCGACGAATCCACCGCCGCCGGCACCGCCCACAACGCCGGGTTCGTCGCAGGGCACGGCGTCGTCTCCGACGCCCACGTCCGTGACCTGATCGCCCGCCCGGATGCCGTCGTCAGGCCACTCGTACCGCCGGGTACACCGCAGAATTCGGACGGCACGATCACGCTGCCCGCGTATCGGCCGTCGGATCCGTACCGGCCGTCGTCGGCGTTGGATCTGTTCGTTCGGATTCGTGACGCCTACAGCGTGATCCCGGGTTCGTCGGTGTCGTCGTTCGTCGCCGACGTCGACCACGTCGTCGAGTACGACCACCGGCATCCGGCGCGTGGCGGTCAGACGACGGCGGACAACCTGAATTCCAAAGACCGCTTCGGGCATCTGCTCAAGACGTTCGGCGACTGGATCGACGATCAGTACCGCGACCTCACCGGCCGCCTGCACACCGAGTTCACCACCCCCGAAGGCCTGGTCGTCACGGGCGATCCCGAGCATCTCGACGTGCTGTTCCCCGGGCTACGCCGCATCCGGTTCGCGGCGCCTGCCCAGGGTCCGCCGGATCTCACGACGCCTGCTCCAACCGTGGAGACACCAGCAGCGCCCACTCGTTCGCAGAGTCGGGTGTCAGCCAAGCACACCCGCAGACAGCAGGAACGCGAACGCAACCGCAGACGCCGAATCAGCAACGAAACAGACGGTTAGAAGCTGAGACTCCCGGTCCCGCCGCCGCCCCCACCACCGGCGGTGGTCTGCACCGCGACGGTCGCGCTGCCGACGTCGAGGCCCGGCAGCTCGGTGCAGGTCGCCGTCACCGTGTAGGCGGTGTTCGGAGCGAGATTGGAGATCGTGAGCCGCGTCGCGCGGTCGGCGGGTACGACGGTCGGATTGCTCGGGATGGCGATGTTCACCCCCGGCGGCAACCCGTTCGGCCGTGCGACGGCGATACACGTGTAGGGGCCGCGGCCGTCGGCGGAGCGGTCGATCACGACGGTCGAGGTCGTCGCACTACTGCCGCCATCGGTCAGGTCGAATGCCGGCAGTGCGGCACTCGCCGCCCCCGAGCCGACGAACCCGAGTCCGACAGCCGCTCCCACGGCGAGCACAGAACCCAGAATCTTGTTTCGCATGCTTGCCAACGGTAGCAGCGATGCGTGAAATGCACAGAGCTGCCGCGTTTTTCAACATTTGTTGTAGCTCGGCGAGCAACCTGGCTCAGTAGCGCACCGGAACCGTGGTGATGGCCAGATTCGGGCTGCTGTAGCCGGAGAGCTCCCGCTCGGGCAGCGTGATGTCCGGCGCCTCGAGCGGCGTGTACGGCACCTGGCCGAGCAGGTGGGTGATGATGTTGAGCCGGCCACGCTTCTTGTCATCGGTGTTGGCGACGTACCACGGCGCCCAGCCCGTGTCGGTGTAGCGGAACATGTCGTCACGGGCCTTCGAGTAGTCGTCCCAACGCGTGTACGACTTCACGTCCATCGGCGACAGCTTCCAGTATTTGCGCGGGTCCTCGATTCGGCTCTGCAGCCGGAGCGTCTGCTCCTCCTCGCTCACCTCGAGCCAGTACTTGATGAGCAGGATTCCCGAACGCACGACGGCCCGCTCGAACTCCGGCACGTCGGCGAGGAACTGCATGGACTGTTCTTCGGTGCAGAAGCCCATCACGCGCTCGACGCCCGCCCGGTTGTACCAACTGCGGTCGAAGATCACGACCTCTCCCGCCGCAGGCAGGTGCGATACGTACCGCTGCAGGAACATCTGCGACTTCTCGCGTTCGGTCGGCGTCGGCAACGCCACCACCCGGAACACGCGGGGGCTCACCCGCTCGGTGATCGCCTTGATGACGCCACCCTTGCCGGCGGTGTCGCGCCCCTCGAAGATCACGCACACCTTCGCGCCGGTGGACTTCACCCATTCCTGCATCGCGACGAGTTCCGCATGCAGGGGTTTGATCAGCTCCCGGAACTCTTTGTTCTTCATCAGAGGCTCTGTTGCGGAGTCGGATTCGCGGTCGTCGATGTCCGGCAACGGAGCGATCGTGCCGCGGTTCGCATGCTTGTGCGACTTCACCTTCTTGGACTTCTTCTTCTTGCCCATGAGTGTCCTCCTCCGATCGCGTGCGCCGCGTCGACGACCCCGACAACGCGTCCGACGAATCCTACGGCACTGGTGCTCGCGCGACGCCTGACATCGTGCGATCAGCCGGCCGCCGTGGGCAGCACGACGTCGAGACGGAAGCCCTCCGGAACATGCTGGGCGCTCACGTCGCCGCCGTGCGCCTCGACGATCCCCCGGACGATGGCCAACCCCAGGCCGGCGCCCGCCGACGCGGTGCCGGTCGGCTTGTCCGGGGTCCGGGCCGTATTCGCCCGCCAACCGATCTCGAACATGTGCCCAAGGTCCTCCGCGGCCACGCCGCTGCCGTGGTCCAGCACGCTCAGGACCACGCGCGCATCATCGCTGCGATGGGCCGAGACGAGGATCTCCGACCCCGACGGGGCATGCCGCAGGCTGTTGGTCAGAAGGTTGACCACCACGCGGGTCAGCTCGTGCGGGTCGGCCCACAGCATGCAGTCGGCAATGCCGGCCTGCACCACCCGGACGTCGCGGTCGGTTGCGATGTGCGCGACGTCGGCGACCGCATCCGACACGATGTCGAGCAACCCGACGGATTCGCAGTGCAGCGCCAACGCGTCGCTCTGAATTCTGGAGAGGTCGAACAGGTCGTCCACCAGGCGGCTCATGGTGTCGACCTGGACGCGGATTCGGCGTGCGTAGTCGGCGGGGTCCTCTGCGGCCCCGTCCTCGAGGACCTCGGCCATCGCCCGGACGCCGGTCAGGGGCGTGCGCAGGTCGTGGGAGATCCACGCGAAGAACTGCCGGCGGGAGGCGTCGAGCCGGGCGATCTCCGCCCGCGCGGCCGCCAGACGTTCGGAGGTGTCGGCAAGCGCGGTCGAGACGTCGGCGAACTCCTTCCAGCCGTGCGCGTCGTCATCGACGACCTCGCCGTCGCCGATGCGCAGAGCCGATTCCCTGATCGCACCCATCCTGGCCCGCGCCGACCGGCCGGTCACGACCGCCGCGAGCAGACTCAACAGCGCCGAGATCAGCACCACCCAGATCAACACCTGCAGATCATGCTGCGACACATACATCTCCGACGCGATCGCCATCGTCGACGCGACAACGGCAACCGGCGCCGCGGCCACCACCACCGCGAACTGGGAGGTGATCGAACCGCGCCGGTTGAGTCGCATGATGAGCAGCGCGACGCCGGTGACCACCGCCGTACACACCGCGGTGATCCCGACGATCAGGAGAATATCCTTGACACTCAGCATCATTCGGACTCCTGCACCGTGAATCGATAACCGGCTCCCCACTCGGTGAGCAGGTGGCGGGGAAAGCGCGGTTCGGGTTCGATCTTCTCGCGCAGACGCCGGACGTGAACGGTGACCGTCGACGCCTCCCCGAACGACCATCCCCACACCTCGCGCAGGATCTCGTCACGCGAGTGGATCCGCTCGGGATTCTGCAGGAAGAACAGGAACAGCTCGTACTCTCTTGTGGTCAGCGATATCTCGTGGTCGTCGAGCCAGATGCGACGGCGAGCGGGGTCGACGCGGAACGGTCCCACCGCGAACGGAGACACCGAGGTGGTGGCGCCGCGGGCACGCCGGATCGTGGCGTCGATGCGAAGTTGCAACTCCCGCAGCGCAAACGGCTTGGCGACATAGTCGTCGGCGCCGTATTCGAGTCCGTTGATCCGCTCATCAACGGAGTCGAGCGCGGTGAGCATGATGATCGCGACCTGGGGTGCCGAGGCCCGCACCTCGCGACAGAGCTCGTCGCCGCTGACCCCCGGCAGCATGCGATCGAGGACGAGCACGTCGGGAACGTCGGCGGACAACGCGATCCGGGCAGCGTCTCCGTCGGCGAACTGGGCCACCGGATAACCTGCCGCACGCAGGTAGTCACCCACCACCGTCAGCACGGTGGGATCATCTTCCACGATCATCACGCGTGGGCGTTCTTCCACGTCATCGACGATAGACCTCGGTGGCCGCGATAATCGCCGTGAAGTTCTTACGCTCTTGAAATCTTCGGTCTCGGTGCCGATTTCCCTCCTACCGTTCGGGACGTCACACACCATCGAGAGGGAGAAACACTCATGCGCAAGTCAGCAATCACCGGCGCCGTCGGCGCGACGCTCATCGCCGCGGCGGTGTCGCTCACCGGGTGCAGCTCGGACGCGGACCAACCGGCCGCCGCGACGTCGTCCGCGGCGATGATGTCGCCACAGAGCATGATGTCGTCACCGGAGATGATGTCGCCGCAGGCCCAGATGTCCCGGACGGGCCAGTTCGGCGGGCTCAACGGAAAAGCCGTGTCCGGCATGGCGATGGTCAGCGACGACGAGATCGTCCTGTCGGGATTCTCCTCCGACGAAGGACCCGATCTGCACGTCTACCTGACGAACGGCACCGACCAGACCGCGGTCGGCGCCGGCAAGGAGATCGGCACCGTCGCCTACGACAAGGACTCCCAGACCTTCATGCTCGAGGGTGTCGACGCCTCCTCCTACACCACGGTCGTGATCAACTGCGACAAGGCGAAGGCCGTCTTCGGTGCCGCACCGCTGATGTCATGACACTGTCGTCGAACCTTCGCGTCCTCGCCGCACCCGTGCTCATGGGTGCGGCGAGGATCGCCCTCGGCATCCTCTGGCTCAACGAGGGAATCCTGAAGTACCGCGCTCACTTCGGCAGTGCCGACATCCAGTTGGTGGTCGACGGCGCCATGTCCAACAGCCGAGTGCCCGGCTACTTCACCGAGTTCGCGACGCTCGTGATGGACCCTCTCACCGAACTCTTCGGCGTTGCCATCCCGGCGATGGAGACCGGCCTGGGCATCGTCCTGGTCATCGGCGTGCTGGTCCGTCCCGCCGCAGCGCTGTCCGCCGTCATGCTGATGACCTACTGGATGGCCGACCAGCTGATCGGCCAGTACCCGATCATGGTCCTGCTGTCGGTCGCCGTCGTCGCGTTCCCGCACGCCGCGTCAGGGTGGTCACTGCCCACGCTGCTGGTCAGTCGTCGGACGAGTCGGGCCGCGATACCGGATGTGCACCGCTGATCACCGTTCGACGACCCTTCTGCGGCGGTCGTGGGCACCGTCGCGACTTCGGACATATCCGGCGAACCGATGCCGCCTATGTCCGAAATCGACTGCTTTGCCGGTCTTTTCGCCACAGATGTAGCCCAACTCACACCGTCCCGAGGCGACTCCGGGGCGGTGATTCACTTAGTCTGGCTAAGTAATTTTCATTTAGCTTTACTAAGTAGTTGTCTGTTGGAGGGGGCGTGTCTCCGTGTCCGGATCCCGCACGATCGATCTGACGACCACCACACCGACCGGTGCCGCGGCCGTCCATCGCGATCTGATCCGGATCGGACGCGCGGTTCGGTCGAGATCCGGCGAGGGTCCGCTGTCCGCGGGTCAGATGTGTGCGCTGTGGACCATCGCGCAGCATGCGCCGATTCGCGCCACCGAACTCGCCGACCGCGAGGGCGTGGCGGGACCGACGATGTCCCGGGTGGTGGCAACACTCGAACGGCACGAGATGGTGGTGCGCACCGCCGATCCGCACGACGGGCGGGTCTGCCTGCTCACACCGACGGCAGCGGGGCTCGATTTCATCCGGGGCGCATCGTCGCGCAAATCGCAGCTGTTCGAGGTGGCACTCGACCATCTCGACTCGGACGACCGAGAGAAGGTCGAACAGGCCATGCGGTTGCTCGCCGACACCTTGTGCGAGCTCGCCGTCCATCCCGGCGCCCACGCCCCCGCTGTTCCCACCACAGACGACGCCCCGACAGAGGAGGAGAACTGATGCAGCCCAACATCAACGGACACCGCGACGAGGGCGACTCGTCACCGCCTTCGAGCCCCGGTGGCACTATCCGCGGCGACATCCGTCGCGCGGACGGTAGCGCAATCGCCGACGCGACGGTGACGGTCATCGACCCGAACGGCCGTCAGGCCGCCCGGTCCGTCGGAAATCCCGACGGCACGTTCGTCATCCGGGTCGCCGCGGGTGGCCACTACGTGCTCGTCGTCTCGGCGAACGGCCACGAACCGTCTGCGGTCACCGTGGCCGTCGGCAGCAGTCCGGTCGACGTCGAGGTCACCTTGTCGTCGATGGCCGCGCTGGGCGGCGTCGTGACCACCTCCGCCACCGGCGAGCCCGTCGCCAAGGCGACCGTCGCGGTCGCCGACCGCACCGGACAGGTCACCGCCACCGCCGTCACCAGCGCGGACGGCCGGTGGGACGTGAGCGGACTGTCGGGCGGCACCTACACCGTCATCGTCACCGCATCCGGCTGTGATCCGGTCGCCGAGACCGTGACCATCGACGGGACCGCCGCCGCGACGATCGACGTGGTCCTGCGCACCGCCGCCGAACTCGGCGGAGTGATCACCGACGGCACCGCCGCCGACGGCTCGCCGGTGGCGCACAGCCAGGTAGCGCTGCTCGACGACGCCGGCGAGATGGCGGCCAGCGCACTGACCGACGAGCACGGGCGCTACCTGTTCGCCAACCTCGCGCCCGGCGACTACACCGTCATCGCCAACGGCTATGCGCCGGTCGCGGCGACCATCGACATCGAGGCCGGACGGGTCGTCACGCACGAGTTCGTCCTCGGGGCAAGGGGGCAGGCATGAGCGGAACGATCACGGCACGCGTGTCGACCTCCACCGGCCGTGCCCTCGAGGGAGCGGTGATGACCGTCATGTCGCAGGCCGGCGAACAGCAGGCCATCGTGCGCGCCGACGCGGATGGCGCCCTGGTCGCCGCCGACATCGGCACCGGCACCTATACCGCGGTGATCACGGCCGAGGGCTATCAACCGACCGCTCGCGTTGCGGTCGTATCCGGTTCCGGCGCGCTGAATCTCGGACAGATCACCGCTGCCCGCGCGGGCGGCGCACCCGTCCCGGCGACCGGCCGCTGGGAGATCGACCCCGGCCATTCGACCATCGAGATCAGTGTCCGTCATTTCGGGATCGCCACCATCCGAGGACGTTTCGGCGACTTCACCGGTCAGATCGAGGTGGCCGAGGACATCGAGAAGTCGGCGGTGATCGCCGAGATCAAGACGGCGAGCATCGACACCGACAACCGGACCCGCGACGACCACCTTCGTTCCGACGCGTTCTTCGACGCCGAGCAGTACCCGATCGCCGAGTTCCGGGCGTCGCAGGTGCGGCCGTCGACCGATGAGGCGTGGACGCTCTCGGGCACTCTGACGCTGCGCGGCACCGCAGTGCCGGTGTCCCTCGAACTGACCTATCTCGGTGAGGTCGACGACCCGTGGGGTGGTCACCGCGCCGGCTTCCGCGCCACCGGGTCGCTGCAACGCAACGACTTCGGGATCAGTTTCGACGACAAGCTGATCAGCGGAGTGGCTCAGATCGGCAGCACCGCGACCGTGAGCCTCGACATCCAGGCCGTCCGCACCAGCTCCTGAACCGACCCGAACTCCTCCTGACCTGAAAGGCACACATGTCGAATCATGCAGTCGCCGAAGCCGACGCGCGCGCCGCGGGTAGCGCCGCGCGACCGTCCCGGCAACGAACGCTCGACGAACTCGGGCCCAACTACAAGTGGATCGCGCTGTCGAACACCACGTTGGGCATGCTCATCGCCACGATCAACAGCTCGATCGTGCTCATCGCCCTGCCGGACATCTTCAAGGGCATCAACCTCAATCCCCTCGAGCCGCAGAACACCAGCTATCTGCTGTGGATGATGATGGGCTTCCTGGTCGTCACCGCCGTGCTGGTGGTGAGCTTCGGCCGTCTCGGCGACATGTTCGGCCGAGCCCGCATGTACAACATGGGCTTCGCCATCTTCACCGTGTCATCGATCTTTCTGGCGATCACCTGGTTCGACGGCAGCGAGGCCGCGATCTGGCTGATCTTCTGGCGCATCATCCAGGGCGTCGGCGGCGCGTTCCTGATGGCGAACTCCTCGGCCATCCTCACCGACGCCTTCCCCGCCAACCAACGCGGACTCGCCATGGGCATCAACGGTGTCGCGGCGATCGCCGGTTCGTTCCTGGGCCTGCTGATCGGCGGCGTGCTCGCACCGATCCAGTGGCACTTCATCTTCCTCGTCTCGGTGCCCTTCGGCGTCGTCGGCACCATCTGGGCCTACCTCAAGCTGCACGACACCGGCGAGCGCCGTCGCGCCAAGATGGACTGGTGGGGCAACATCACGTTCGCGGTCGGACTCATCGCGATCCTGATCGCGATCACCTACGGCATCCAGCCGTACGGGACATCCAACATGGGGTGGGGCAACCCGTGGGTCCTCACCGGGCTCATCGGTGGCGTGATCGTGTTGATCGCGTTCGTGTTCATCGAGACCAAGGTCGACAGTCCCCTCTTCGAACTGTCGCTGTTCAAGAACCGGTCGTTCGCATTCGGCAACCTCGCCAACCTGATGGCCTCCATCGGACGTGGTGGCCTGCAGTTCATCCTGATCATCTGGTTGCAGGGCATCTGGCTGCCGCAGCACGGCTTCGACTACTCCCGCACCCCGCTGTGGGCGGGCATCTACATGGTGCCGATGACCATCGGCTTCCTGCTGAGCGCGCCGGTCTCCGGCTTCCTCTCCGACCGCCTGGGCACCAAGTGGTTCACCACCATCGGCATGCTGATCACCGCGGGTACGTTCGCGGCGCTGATCGCGATCCCCGTGGACTTCACCTACTGGGTGTTCGCGGTGATCATGCTCATCAACGGAATCGGCATGGGGCTCTTCGCCTCGCCGAACCGCGCCGAGGTGATGAACAGCCTGCCGATCACGTCGCGGGGATCGGGCGCGGGCATGATGACGACGTTCCAGAACGCGGCCATGGTGTTGTCGATCGGACTGTTCTTCTCACTGATGATCGCGGGTCTGAGCAAGCACCTGCCGACCGCCATGCTGAGTGGACTGACCGCCAACGGCATGCCGGACGCGACCGCCAACGGCATCGCACATCTGCCGACGGTCGGCATCCTGTTCGCCGCCTTCCTCGGCTACAACCCCATTCGGGAGGTGGGTGGTCAAGCGCTGCAGGGACTTCCACAGTCGAGCGTCGATCACCTCACCGGACTGGAGTTCTTCCCGCATCTGATCAGCGATCCGTTCTCCGACGGCCTGACGGCGGCGTTCACCTTCGCCCTGATCTGCTGCGTCCTGGGTGCGATCGCGTCGCTGTTCACCGGTGGATCGAAGAAGGCACCGCTGATGCCGGAGACCGTGGGAGCGGAACTGGCGGCGGTGGCCGCCGACGCGGGAGTCGGGACACCGTCGGAGTTGATCGACGAACCGCGGTCGGCCGCGGCAGCGGACTCCCTGCCCCGGCATCGTCTGACGTCGGCCGGAACGGCCGGATCGCAGGCCGAGCGGCCGCGTATCGCCGGTCGGATCACCACGGCCGACGGAGTGCCGCTGGCTGATTCCGCGGTCACCGTGACCGATGTCCGCGGCCATCAGGCGGGCTCCGCCGCGGTGCACGCCGACGGGTCGTACGGCATCCACGATCTGGCCGACGGGACCTACACGGTGATCGCGACGGCACCGGGCCGCTCTCCGCGCGCCCTCACGGTGTCGGTGGTCGGCGACCTGATCTTCCGGCGGGACTTCGCGCTGGCCGGCGGATCGACGGTGCGGGGCGTCGTGCGTGACGCGCAGCGGCCCCTGGCCGCGAGTCTGGTCGTCACCGATCAGTCCGGCGCGGTGGTCACCCAGGTGCACGCCGACTCCGAGGGCCGCTTCGCCATCGCCGGCCTGGCGCAGGGTGACACGGTCGCGGTGACGGCGTCGGTTCCCGGTTACCAGCCGACGAGCCAGCTGGTGACCGTGGACGCGTCCTCGCACAACGGGATCGAACTGCTGCTGGTCGCCATCGGCGGCGTGCAGGGTTCGGTGCGCACCGCCGACGGCACACCGCTGGAGGGTGCCACCGTGTCGGCCATCGGACCCGAGCAGACGATCGTCGCATCGGTGACCACCGACGCGGACGGTCGATACCGGATCGAGGGTCTCACCGACGCCCAGTTCACCATCGTCGCCAACATGTACGAGCCCGCCGCCGTCCAGGTTCAGGTCGTGGCGGGTGAGCGCAACGTCGCCGACATCGGTTTGGGTGCGGGCCGGAGTCCGGCTGTGTCGTAGCGACTACCCGGGCAGGCCCGGCCCCCGAAAAGCGCCCTCCGTAGCGAACCCGTCGACAATGCGTCGATGGCCCTGCTACGGAGGGCGCATTTCGGGGGCGCTTTTCCGGCGGGGGCGGTTTTCCGGCGGGGCGGTTTCCGGCGGGGCGGTTTCCGGAGAGCGGGACCTGCGGGCGCGCCCCTCATCGCAACGACCCCAGGTGATCCCGGACCAGCCGCCGCACCCGGGCGGGCGCGTCGTTGTGCCCGAGCAGCAGATGCACCGCCAGCCCGTCGACAAGAGCGTGCAGTCTCATCGCCTCCGCCTCCAGATCGTGCCGCCCGTCGACGAGCCCGTGGTCGCTCAGATCGGTGAGCACCCGCCGACACAGTGCCCGCAGACCGTCGTGCGCCTCGAGTCCGGCCTCGGCCAGCCCCGGATGTGCGACCGCATCGGTGACCAGCGCCAGATTCACGTGCATCTCGACCCGGCGCACATCGTCGAAGGGCAGGACCTCCGACAGCATCGCCTCCGCGCGCCGCAGCGGGTCGCGGATCGCCGCATGCTCGACGACGCGTTCGCCGACCCGCAGGTAGATCAGCCGCATCGAGAACGCGAGCATCTCCTCCTTGTCGGCGAACACATGTCGCAACGACCCGGCGGAGATCCCCGCCTCGGCGGCGACGTCCCGGATCGACACCGCCGACACCCCGTCGCGGAGCACCACCCGCCAGAGCGCCTCCGCGATCTCGGCTCGTCGGGCGTCGTGGTCGATCAGTTTGGGCACTTCCGCATGGTAGCTCAGCTGTGCTAGCTTAGGCCGCGTTGCCAACACAGTCGTGCCACCAAGATCGAGTGCGCATTGCCCCCTGGACGACTCCCGACGACGACGGAGGAACCGTGACGGACCTGCCCACCGCACCCCGACGCTTCGCCGCCCTCGACGTCGCGCGTGGCGTCGCCATTCTCGGGACGCTGGCCACCAACATCTGGATCTTCACCAACGTCGACGGCCTGGTCGGCTACCTCAACGGCACCCACGAGGCGACCGGGGCGTGGTCCCTGGTCCAGGACGTCCTGCAGCAGCTCGCCCAGGGTAAGTTCCTCGGCCTGCTCACGATCATGTTCGGCATCGGTCTCGCCATCCAGCAACGTTCCGCGGAACGTCGTGGCGAACCGTGGCCCGGCGGTTATCCCTGGCGCGCAGCACTGCTCTTCGTCGACGGCACCGTCAACTACTTCCTCTTCACCGAGTTCGACGTCCTGATGGGTTACGCCGTCACCGGCCTGATCGTGGCGTTCATCCTGTCGACGACCATCCGGCGACAACATGTCGCGCTGATCATCGCCGCAGTCATCCATCTGCTGCTGCTGACCCTGATCGTCACCGCGCTCGCGACCGCCCCACCGACCGACCGAGCACAACCGCTGTCCCCCAATCCGTACGCCGACGGCTCGTTCCTCGATCTCGTCGTGTTCCGTGCCGAGCACATCGCGCTGTTCCGCGCCGAGGTCGTCATGATCCTGCCGATGTCGGTGGCGCTGTTCCTCGTCGGCGCCGCGCTCCTGCGGGCAGGCGTCCTCGAACCGACGACACGCGTACCGTCGGCCGGCCGGCTGCGGAGGCGGCTGATGGTTTTCGGACTCGGCGTCGCGTTTCCGATCGACCTCGTCGTCGGCATCACCGGCGGCGACGCCGGCCTGATCATCGGCCGCTACCTGCTCGCGCCGATCGTCGCACTCGGGATCCTCGCGGCGATCGCGGCGTTCTACGCCGACGGCCGGTCGCCTGGAGTCCTCGGCCGCGCCCTCTCCCCGATCGGCCGGACGGCGTTGAGCTGCTATGTCTTCCAGAACGCACTGGCCGGTGCGATCTGTTACGGGTGGGGACTCGGCCTGGCCGCACGCCTCGACCCGACCACCGTGGTGCCCGCGACGATCGGACTGTTCCTCGGCATCACCGTCGTGCTGATGGTGCTCTCGCGGCTGTGGCTCCGACGATTCGAGCGTGGTCCCCTCGAATGGCTCTGGCACAGCAGCTATGCGCGACTGCACCGGACCGGGCGGTCGCGGACGACGGAACCGGCCGACCGCACCCCGACAGGTGCCTCCTCGTGAGACGATGAGGCCGCAGTCCATCAGACGCCCTGCCGAGCTGCGAGGTGACCACGCAGGTGAGCCGCGATCCCGAGCCACCCACGATGGACGTTGCCGCGCCCGAGGATCCGCGTTTCCTGTCCGATCAGCTGCTCACCTACATCGGCAACAAGCGGGCCCTGCTCCCCCTCATCGATCGGGCCGCCGCGCAGGTCCAGGCGCAGCTCGGCCACAAGATGAGCGTGCTCGACGCCTTCTCGGGCAGTGGCGTCGTCTCCAGGCTGCTGAAATCACGCGCCCACACGGTCATCGCCAATGATCTCGAGTCGTATGCGCGGGTGATGAGCGAGTGCCATCTCACCAACCGGGCCGACGTCGACCTCGGTACCGTCGCGTCGCTGATGGACCGGATCAATGCCACCGTCGACGACGGGTTCTCGGTCGGCGGGTTCATCGAGGATCTCTACGCACCGGCCGACGACCTCGCGATCCGCCCGGGCGAACGCGTCTTCTACACCCGTGACAACGCCCGCCGACTCGACGCGTACGCGACCCTCATCCAGCAGACCGAACTCCGATATCGGCCATTTCTGTTGGCGCCGTTGCTCTCCGCCGCGTCGATCCATGCGAACACGTCCGGCATCTTCAAGGGATTCCACAAGGATCGCCTCACCGGCCTCGGCCGCTTCGGCGGTTCCGGCGACGACGCGCTGGTGCGCATCCTGGGTGCGATCCGGCTGTCGCCGCCCGTGCTGAGTCGCCACGACGCCGTCAAACGTGTGCTGCAGATCGACGCCAACGCCCTGCCCGACGTCGTCGGCCCGGTCGACCTCGCCTACCTCGATCCGCCGTACAACCAGCATCCCTACGGCTCCAACTACTTCATGCTCAACCTCCTGGTGGATCACCGTCGACCAACGGAGATCAGCCCGGTGTCCGGCATCCCGGTCGACTGGAAACGGTCGGGCTACAACGTCCGTCGGGAATCGGCGACGCTGTTCGCGGATCTGGCCGTCGCCCTCGACGCCCGGTTCCTCATCGTCTCGTTCAACGACGAGGGGTTCATCCCTCCCGCGCAGATGCTCGAGATCCTTTCCGCTGTCGGCACCGTGACCGAGTTCCGGTCGCGCTACAACACCTTCCGCGGCAGCCGGAATCTGCGAGGCCGAGGTGTTCACGTCACCGAACACCTGTTCCTCGTCGACAAACGCTGAGGCCCATCCGACGCACACGTCACCGCGGGGACGGTCCGTCGTGCTACAACTCCGGGATGCGCATCGGAATGACCATGCCGGTGATGGAACCCGGTCTCGACGCCGACCTGCTGCGGACCTGGGCCACCGAGATCGACGACGGCCCCTTCTCCTCCCTCTGCTGGGGTGAGCGCATCGCGTTCGACAATCCCGACGCCCTCACCCTGCTCGGCGCGTTGTCGGCGTGGACGCGCCGCGTCCGGCTGGTGACCACCGTCGTCGTCCCGCAGTTGCACGACCCGGTGATGCTCGCCAAGGCCCTGGCGACCGGCGACATGCTCTGTGGCGGGCGGCTGACCGTCGGCCTCGGCATCGGCGGTCGTCACGAGGATTACCACGCCGTGGGCGCCGACACCGCGACCCAGAACATCCGCGGCATGGCCGATCGGGTCGACATCATGCGCCGCGTCTGGGCCGGGGAGAAGATCACCGAGTCGGTGCTGCCCGTCGGACCCGGCCCGGTGCAGGCGGGCGGACCCGAGCTCCACGTCGGGACGACCGGCCCCAAGACGATCCGCAGCGCCGCGGCCTGGGCGAGCGGCGTCGCCGGGGTGACCCTCGACCTCGACCTGGCCAAGCAGAACGAACTGTTCGACGTCGCCCGCGCCGCGTGGGCAGACGCCGCCAAACCGGCTCCCCACCTGGCCACGTCGTTCTGGTTCGCACTCGGCAATCGCGACGGGACCGGCGACGACCCACGCGAACAGGTGCACCGCCATCTCCGTCACTACATGAACTGGATCCCCGCCGACTTCGTCGACGCCATCGCGCCGACCACCGGATGGGCCGGCACCGAGAAGGAGCTCGCTGCCACACTTCGGCGTTTCGCCGACCTCGGGACCGACGAGGTCCAGCTCATCCCCACCAGCTCCGATCCCGAACAACTGCGTCGGGCCGCCCAGGTGGCCGCCGAGTTCGGCTGAGGCGGTGACGTGGCCACCCCTCCTGGCCTGCGCTTCCTGACCGAGGTCGTCGCGATCGTGCGCGCACACCGGTGCGTGAACGGTGGTAGGTCCACTTCGGCGACGCGGCCGCGGCCGGCTCAGCTCGTCGGTCTCGCCGTGGTGGTGCGGACTTTGAGGTAGGGCGGGACGAGCCTTTCGCTGCCTGCCGGAGACTTGTCGTCGAGGCGTCCGGCCACCTGGTCGAGCACCCCGCGCGCCGTCGCGGTGGCGTCCTGGCCAACGGTGGTCAGATTGATGAACGGCAGCGCCGACATGTGGATGTCGTCGTAGCCGATCACCGAGATCTCTTCGGGGACAGCGACTCCGCTTTGCCGGAGGCCGAACATGAGGCCAACGGCGAGGGTGTCGTTGAACGCCAGGATCGCTGTCGGGCGCACTGGCGCGGCGAGGATGGTCTCGGCAGCCCGCATGCCTTCGATCTCCGTGTTGCCGCCGGCGATGACGGTGGCGTGCTCCTCGAGGCCGAGTCCGCGCATGGCCTTGAGGTAGCTGCGCCGCCGGTCGACCGAGCCGCGGATGGACCTTCCGTCAAGGTGTGCGATTCGGCGGTGCCCCTGCGACACGAGGTGGTCGACGGCGAGGCGCACCACTTCCTCGTCGGGGGTGCGAACGACATCGACTGCGGTGGAGCGGATCTTGCGGCCGACGACGATCGTCGGGCTGCGCTGGGCCAGATCGATCAACTGGGTGTCCGGCATCTGCGGTGCCACCAGGATCAGCGCCTCGCACCTGTCGTCGAACAACGCCTCGGCCGCGTCCACTTCGGATCGGGCGCGTGTCGTGGCGCTCAGGACGAGGTTGAAGCGACTCTTGTCGGCCACCGGGTACAGCGCCTCGACGAAGTCGGAGTGAAAAGCATCCTGGACGCGAAAGACGACTCCCACCAAACCAGTCCGATTGCTCCGCAACGTACGGGCACGGTTGTCCACGCGGTAGCCGAGGTCGGCGGCGGCCTTGAGCACGCGTTCGCGGGTCGTCGGACTGGCACCCGGCACGTTTCGGAACACCGTCGACACGAGTGCACGCGAGACTCCGGCACGTGCGGCGACGTCTGCCATCGTCGGCGCCTTGGTCGACCCGTTCGTGTGCTCGGGCATCGCGCTCCTTCCGACCATCAAATGGACCACATATAGATCGAACTATAGGAATATCTACCGAGACCCTTGTGTCCCGGGCCACAGTGCTGCTAATTTCCGTATAGATCGAGCTATAGAGGTCGGTGCCACTTCGCGCTCGACGGCGGCGCGATGGCAGGTACCCGACCCGAGTGACATCTTGCCATGAACACGCCTCCCGGCCACTCCGCTGACCCATAACGGATGCGGTCGCCCACCACGTCTACCGAGGAGAACTCATGACCATCGTCCGGTGGGAGGAACTGATGCCGCGTGAGTTCGTCGCGCGTCAAGCAGAGCAGCCACTCGTGTATTTGCCGATGGGGTTATGTGAACCGCATGGCCACCCGGCGGCCTTCGGACTCGACACCTTCAAGGCCGTATGGCTGTGCGAGCAGGCGGCCAGGCGGCACGGTGGCGTCGTTGCGCCCACGCAGGGCTATCACATCCACGAGACCGGCTATCACCGCCCATGGCTCGCCGAGGTCATCGGCGGACCCAACCCCTATCTGGCCGCCGTACCGCCGGATGTCCTGCTGCGGATGCTGCTCTTCCAGATGCGGGCGTTCGCGAACGCCGGTTTCCGCGGAATCGTCATCGTGACCGGGCACCACGGAAACCAGGCCGATCTACGCCTCGTGGCAGAGGAGTTCACCATCACCCGCCCGATTCAGATCCTGGCCGTCAGCGACCCAGAGCTCGTCAGCGGAGTGTTCGCCGGCGATCATGCCGGCAACTACGAACTGTCACAGCTCCTTCACGTGCGCCCCGATCTGGTCGATCTCGGACGGGTGCCGGACGAGAGCTCCAGTCCGTTGGGCCGATTCGCTCAGGGCGATGACGCCGTCGAGGCCTCGGGTGAACATGGGCGCGCCATCATGGAGGCCGCCCTGGACGAACTCGGCCGGAGGATCACCGACCTCGGCCCGCTCGACACCACGATCGATCCGCTGAGCATCGACGACACCGAACTCATCTGGCGACGCATACTCGCCCGGCGTGCCGAATGGCGGACGCTGTCCGAGCAGGATCCCGACGAGAATCCCTCGCCTCAGCACATCCGCGGGCCGGCGGCACTCGGCCGTGTTGCGTCGTCGACCGTTCGAGGGGAACGGCATGATCACCACGGTCATCTACCCCTTCAGTGATTCAGTTGTCCTCGTCACCGGTGCTGGCACGGGCATCGGCCGCTCGGTGGCGCGGGCCTTCCTCGAACAAGGCGCTCGGGTCGCCGTGACCGGTCGATCGGCCACGTCGCTGCACGAGGCCGTGAGCGGGTTTCCGGCGGAGCAGGCGCTGGTGCATCCCACCGACCTCGCGCAGGACGGCGCCCCCGCGGGCGCGGTGGCCGCAGCGGCGGCCCGGTTCGGCAAGCTCGACGCCGTGGTTGCCAGTGCGGGCACCAGCGAACCCAGTCGCATCGGCGACCTCTCATCCTGGGAGCGGTTGCGGCGCATCAATCTGGACGCGATGGTCGCACTCGCCGACGCCAGTGTGCCGCACCTGCGTCGCACGCGCGGCAGCTTTCTCGCGATCTCCTCGATCGCCGGACTGCGCGGGGACTGGGGGATGTTCGGCTACAACGCCACGAAAGCAGCCGTCAACGCGCTGATGCAGAGCCTCGCATTGGATCTGGGCGCCGACGGCGTCCGGGTCAACGCGCTGGCCCCGGGCTTCACACGATCACGCCTGACCGAAGAGCGGTTGTCCGACGATGATTTTTACGACCGGCTGATGGATCGCACAGCCCTGCGCCGCGTCGCAGACCCTGAAGACATCGCGCGGGCGGCACTGTTTCTGTGCAGTCCCGACGCGAGCTACATCACCGGCGCGATCATCCCCGTCGACGGGGGAGTCTCGGCTTCGTCCGGAACTCCCCGCGGGTGAGATCGAGCCAATCCAGAAAGGTACGACACGATGCACTACGCAGACCTCGAGATCGCCGGAAAACGCGTCAGCCGATTGGGTTTCGGTGCGATGGGACTATCGCACTGGTTCGGCACGCCGGATGAGTCCGCCGGCACCACCGCGATACATCGAGCGCTGGACTCCGGCGTCACCCTGATCGACACGGCGAGAGCCTACGGACCATCGGAATCGTTGGTGGGCAGAGCGTTACGCGGCTGGACGGGTGAGATGCCGATCGTGGCGACGAAGGTCGAATCGCTGGGGCCACGCCGGCGATGGGGTATGCCGGTCGACGTCGAGACGGTCTTCCCCCGGGGGCAGGTTCGGGCCAGCGCCGAACTGTCACTCAAAGAACTCGGTCTCGACAGACTCGACCTGCTCCAACTGCACCTGTGGTGGCCGACGTGGGGTCTGACAGGCCATTGGATGGACGAGTTGACCGAACTCAAGGACGAAGGCCTGGTCGACAGCATCGGAGTGTCCCTGCCCGATCACCGATCCGACGTTGCGCTCGGCCTGGTCACCAGCGGTCTGATCGATTCGGTCCAGACCATTGTCAACATCTTCGACCCGTTGGCGCTCGACGCACTCGTCCCGTTGGCGCACAGTCACGGCGTCGCGGTCATGGCCCGCTGCGTGCTCGACGAAGGCGGCTTGACCGGGGCGATCACGGCCGATACCGCGTTTCCGGCCGGCCACTACCTCGACGGCTACTTCGATGCGACGCTGCCGCGGGACGTGTACCTCGACAAGGTCGAAGCGCTGCGCGAATTCGTCCCCGAGTACGCGCCGAGCCTGGCCGCCCTCGCCCTGAAGTTCGTCACCCAGGCCGGCGGCATCACCACTGCTCTCACGAGCATGCACCAACCCGAACACGCCGTCGCGAACATCGCCGCAGTCGAGGGTCCGGACCTACCCGACGACGTCTTCGACACGATCCGCACCCGCCACCGGTTCATCAAGAACTTCAACAACGCCACCCATTGGGACTGACCGTCCCCCGGCGATAAGAAGGCGGCTTGCGCACTGCGCAAGCCGCTTTCGTCGTATTGCGGGCAATGCCATGCGGTCGTCCCCGCGCAGCGCGCACGACGTGCTCGGACCGTTCCTCGGAGATCACAAGTTTTCCTTGACTGTGACCTGGCTCTCTGTCATTGTATAGATCGATCTACAACATAGATCGATCTATAGCCCAAGCGCCTACCTGGCAGACCCACTGATGCAGCCCCCTGAGAGGAGGCCATCGATGACGATCTCCATCGAGAAGCCTTTCGTCGAGAACGGATACGACCCGATCTACGACCCGTTCACCGACGAGTTCCAGAACGATCCGTTCTCGGTCTATGCCCGGCTACGCCGCGAAGCCCCGGTGTACTACAACGAGAAATGGGACTTCTACGCGCTGAGCCGCTATGACGATGTGCGCACCGCGCTGCGCGACCACGAGACCTACTTGAGCTTCGAGGGCGTCGACATCGACGATCCCGAACAAGAGCAGAGCCGCTATCCCGGCATGTTGCCCAACATCGACAACCCGCGTCACGACCAGCTCCGCGCCGCGGTTCAGCGGTCGTTCATGCCACGCAGCATCCGTGCGCTGACCGAAGAGGTCCGCGAGGTCTGCGACCGACTGATCGATGGGTTCGCCTACCAGAGCGAGGTCGACATCTCGGCCGACTACGCGTGGCCGATCCCGTTCGAGGTGTTCTACAACTTCCTCGGCATGCCCGAGGGCGAGATTCGCGACAAGTTCGTGGAGTGGACCCACGGCATCAAGGACCGGCATCCTGGAACCCCGGAACTGACCGAGGTCGCTCGTGAGTCCTCGCAGCAACTGCGCGAGTATCTGGCCTTCCTGCTGCGTGAACGCCGCAACGAGCCGCGAGACGACGTCCTCACCGCAATCGTGCAGGCCGAGATCGACGGCCAGCCGCTGGCACCGGAGGAGATCGACTTCGCCGCAGAGGCAACCGGCCTGGCGTTCGCGCTGTACCTCGGCGGGGTCGAGACGACGGCGGGAACAATGTCGACGCTGTTCGAGCAGTTGGCGCTCGCGCCCGACCAGCAGCAAGCGCTGCACGACGATCCGTCGCTGATCCCGCGCGCGGTCGAGGAGTCGCTCCGCTTCCGCACGATCTTCCAGGTCACCGCCCGAACGACCAGCCGGCCCGTCGAGGTCAACGGCGTCCACATCCCGCAAGGCAAGCGCGTATTCCTGATCCTCGGCTCGGCCAATCTCGACGAGACCGTCTTCGAGAACGCCGAAAAGTTCGACATCCTGCGTACGCCCAAGCCGCACCTGGCCTTCGGCGAGGGACTGCACGGGTGTCTCGGCAATCCTCTTGCCCGTCTGGAGACGACAGTCGCTCTCGAGCAGTTGGTCGCGCGCAAGGAGATCTTCGAACTCAACGGTGTGCCCCGACGCTACGTCACCACGCCCAACGGCTACGTGCTCGACCGGGTGCCGGTTTCCTTCAACGGCTTTCGGACCTCGACCGCGTCAAGCGAATTGGCCGGGCGTGGCGCGACACCCGAGATCGATCACGAGAGCGTCATCGAGGCGACCGTGATCAACAGGGTCGACGCAGCCGATGACGTCGTCTTCATCACCTTCGCCGCGCAGGACGGGTCACCCCTGCCGCCCTGGGCACCCGGCGCGCACATCGACGTCCAGCTCGGTCCGGACCTCGTCCGCCAGTACTCGCTGTGCGGCGATCCTGCCGACCGACGGAGCTACACCATCGGCGTGTTGAACGCGCCGGCCAGCCGAGGCGGGTCGCGCTACGTCCACTCCTCGATTCACCTCGGCGACACCGTCGTCATCCGCGGACCGCGGAATCATTTCCCGCTGGTCGACGCGCAGCGGTACCTGTTCATCGCGGGCGGCATCGGGATCACGCCGATTGCCGCGATGGTGCGTGCGGCCGAGGCCAGGGGCAAAGCATGGACCCTCGTCTACGGCGGCCGCACCCTCGAATCGATGGCCCTGCGCAAGGAGTTCGAGGCGTTCGGCATCGACCGGGTGACCCTCTGGCCGCAGGACACACACGGCATCATCGATCTGCCCCAGGTTCTGGGATCGCCCGACACCGGCACCGCGGTCTACACGTGCGGACCCGAACCGCTGCTGACCGCCGTCGAAGAGATCTGCAACGCGTCGTGGCCTTCCGGAGCCTGCCATGTGGAGCGGTTCACTCCCAAAGTGATTGACCACAGCGCGGACTCGGAGTTCGAGATCGAACTCGCCTCATCGGGACGGGTCATCACCGTGCCCGCCGATCAAAGCGTGCTCACCTCACTCGCCGACGCCGGTGTCCACATCCTCTCGTCCTGCGGCGAAGGGACCTGCGGAACCTGTGAGACACCTGTCGTCGCGGGCGAGATCGACCACCGCGACTCCATCCTGACCGCGGAGGAACAAGCGCGAAACGACTGCATGATGGTCTGCGTTTCGCGGGCGAAGTGTCCACGCCTCGTACTCGACGTGTGACCGAATCCCCGCATCACACCGATCCCTCCCCAACCGACAACCGTCGGAAATCCGACCACCTCGGCGCGCCGTGTGCCCGCCACCAGAAGGGACGAAGCACATGTCAATCCTGATTGCCGTCACCGACAGCGAGGAAGGCCAGGCCGCACTCGACGCGGGCGTCTTCGAGGCACGCACGTTCCGGGAACCCATGATCGTGCTCAATCTCGGTCTGCGTGACCTCGACCTGAGCGCCATTCCCGACTCCATTCCGTTGCAGAAGATCGATCGGCGCGGCAAGGACGACCAGGACCCCGTCGACCTCGTGCTCCACACGATCGAGACCGATCCGGAGATCTCCCGCGTGGTCATCGGCGTGCGCCGCAGATCGCCCGTCGGCAAGGCCTTGATCGGCAGCATCAGCCAGCGAGTGCTGCTTGCAAGCCCGATTCCCGTCCTCGCCGTGAAGGCGACGTAGTGCCGCAACCGCGGACGTCTGCAGTTCGCCAGACCACCACGTAGCCGCCGGAAATCGCGCTACATTCACAACACCCAGGAGTACCCATGTCCCACGCAACATCACCCAGTGAGAAAAGCGACAGCGAGAGTGGCGGATTCACGCTACCGCCACTGAGACCGGGTCCGCACCAGCGGCGGCTCGACGTCATCGCACTCGTCGCGACCTTCGGTGGGCTGCTGTTCGGCTACGACACAGGCGTCATCAACGGTGCGCTCGAGCCGATGAAGAACGAACTGCACCTCACCACCACCCTGGAAGGCCTGGTCACGGCGACACTGCTCGCCGGTGCAGCGCTCGGTGCGCTCGTCGGCGGCAAGATGAACGACCAATTGGGTCGCCGGCGGACGCTGACGATCATCGCCGTTCTGTTCTTCGTGGGAACCATCGGCGGAGTGTTCGCGCCGAATGTCGAGGTCATGCTGCCGTTCCGAGTCATTCTCGGATTCGCAGTCGGCGCCGCATCGGTCAGCGTCCCGGTGTACCTCGCCGAGCTCTCTCCGACGGAACGACGCGGTACGCTCTCGGGTCGCAACGAGCTCGCGATCGTCGTCGGACAGTTGCTGGCGTTCGTCATGAACGCCATCATCTTCAGTCTCTGGGGCGAGTACCACGGCGTCTGGCGCATCATGCTTGCCGTCGCCGCACTCCCGGCCGTCGCGCTCTTCGTCGGCATGCTGCGGATGCCCGAATCGCCGCGGTGGCTGATATCGCAGGGCAGGCACGACGACGCACTGGCTGTGCTCACACAGGTTCGTACCGAGGATCGTGCTCGGGCCGAGATGGCCGAGGTCGAGCATCTGGCCCAGGAGGAGGCAGAAACGCAGACCGGTGGTTGGACCGACCTCGCGGTGCCCTGGATCCGACGGATCGTGCTCACCGCGTGCGGCCTGGCGGCCGCCCAACAGCTGACCGGGGTCAACACGATCCAGTACTACGGAACGCAGCTTCTCACGCAGGCGGGTTTCTCGGCCCAGTCGGCGATCATCGCCAACATCGCCAACGGTGTCCTTCCCGTCATCGGTTCCGCGATCTGCCTCTTCTATCTGATCGACCGAGTGAGCAGGCGCTCAATTCTGTTGTGGGGGTTCGTGGCCACGACCACCTGTCACGGGTTCATCGCGCTCGCGGCCACGCTGATGGCGCCGAGTGTGGGGCGCGCCTACGTGATCCTGATCCTCTGTGCGATCTTCTTGTTCTTCATGCAGCTCATGCTGAACGTGCCGATGTGGGTGTGTCTGTCCGAGATCTTCCCGCTGCGGATGCGGGGGTTTGCCATGGGCCTCAGCGTGACAGTGTTGTGGTTGGTCAACACCGCGATCACCTTCCTGTTCCCGTCGATCGTGGCCGCCAGCGGACTCCAGGGCGCATTCCTGATGTTCTTCCTCATCGGACTCCTCCTGATCGCATTCGTCTGGAAGTTCCTGCCCAACACCGGCGGTCGCTCACTCGAGCAGCTCGAGGAAGAATTCGCTGCCGGCAATTTCAATCTCAGATAGCGGGCTGACGCCCACTGCGCCATACCGGTGCCATTTGCCGTCGACCGCAAGGTCGACGGCGAATGCCGTTGCACAGTTCCGGAGTCGGTCAAACACCAAGATCGTCCGCAGAGCTCGGTTATCGTCGGCATTCTGCTAGTCGCTGAGCGAGATCTCACGCGACTACGACGGCACTCGGGCTGCCATAGAGATATTTTGCGCCGATCAATCTGTCGCCGGACCAGTTATGGCCGTCGAATGTGTTCACGTGCAATGAACCGTCTTCGCCGTAACCGTGATAGTAGACATACAGACGGTAGAGATCCGCCGCCTTGTCGTACGCGAAAACAGCGGACGGACTTCCCGACATGCACTTCTCTGCAATGCGCCGGTGCTCCCACTTGGCGTCCGTGTAGCTGTCACTGATCAACATCGAAAGCCACAACGAGCCATCACCACGGTCCCCCGATCCACCTTGGTAAAGAACCCAAGGGTCTCCCCATGAATGCCGCGCAGGGATTGTGCGCAATCGAGACTCCCGGAATCGCCCGTTCTCGATCGAAGGCGAAATACGAACTTCCGGTATTGAAGAAGAGGCGTCCCTCGTTTCCGTATCCGTCGGTTCGGCCGCGATGGAAAAGGAGGACGCGGCCATCGAACTGGAGCGCGCTCGGGCTTCCGGTAATGCCCGTGTCGGGAAAGCCCAGGCTTTGGCTGCTGATCTCCCCGGCGCCGTCGACCTCCAGACCCGCGAGCCAGAAGCCGTCCTTCTTATGCTGTTGGTAGTAGACATGGACCCCGTTGTCGTCTGCGAAAGCACCCGGAGACTCTGTCATGAGTTCGCTGGCTATCTTCTTGTCCTCCGAGTAGAGACCGAGCCCACTAGCGTCCCGCTTGGTCATCCACAGGTCACCGTGATGGTCGTTGTCCTCGTGAAAAACGAAGATCTGACCGTCCCTCGTGACAGCAGATGGGTCAGACGACAGACCGACGTCACCCTTCCCACCTGCGTAACCATCCGATCCTGCTTTTATTGTTGTGACAGGTTGGCCGTTCTCGTACAAGCGGTATTTCTCTTTATCGTACCCACGATGTAGAACGAGAATCTTCGACAACGCGTTCCCTCGCCTCCAAGCCCGGTGGCGCCCGGCGAATGCGAGCGCAATTCGATGCAAGGATGCCTGACTTCGGGAATCCGTGTACGCGAAACGCGCCAGCCAACAGCCTTTCGCCGACATCTAGGCGTCGGATCTCGTCAGACGGGTTGCACGACCTCGGGATGTCAGCCAGAGCGGGGCTCACCCTCTCACTCCCTCCCCAACGACGCATCCAGCGCCAACAGCTGCTCCGGCCGCACGTCGCGCAGCACCGCCATGGTGGCGGTGACCGCCAGATCGCAGGCCGCGTCGATGTCCGCGTCGTCGACGATCACCGCGCGATACGCGACGTCGAGGCTGATCCCGATCAACAGCGACGCGAGAGTGTCCGCACTCGCCGCGATCTCGGTACCGCGCGTCGCATAGTTCTGACGCAGTCGCGTCGCCACCCGCGGCTCGAGGGTCTGATACAGCTGCCGGCCCGGGTCCTGCGCCTCCTGCCGATGTCCCAACAGGATGCGCAAACCCTCCGGATTGCGCCGGGCGTACTCGAACGTCGCCTCCACCGAGTGCCGTGCGCGCGCACCGTAGGGTTCGTCGGCGATCTCGTCGTAGGCGGCGTACATCCACTCCGTGAACTCACCGAGCTCCCGCTCGATCACCTGGTCCACCAACGCATCCCGTGAGCCGAAATGTGCATACAGGGTGACCCGCGTCGTGCCGCCGCGTTCGGCGATCATGTCCATCGTCGAACGTTGGGCGCCGACCTCGGCGATCACCGCCCGCGCCGCATCGAGAAGCTGATCGTCGGTCGGTCGATTCCGGGTGCTGCGTCCCCGTGTACGGCGACGCGAGCCCTCGGCCCGTCCGGAGTTGGTCACTGTGGTCTCCTGCTGTCGCCTCGCGGGCCGGTAGGGCTGTACCGGTGCCTGAACGATGCCGCCCCCGACGCACCTCAGCCGACGTTGTCCGGTTCACCCAGTCGGCCGAAGTAGGCAGCCTCGACGGTATCGCGGCGCTCCCGGAGCTCGCGCGCCGAGCCGCGCAATGCCACCCGCCCGTGGTGCAGGACGATCGCCGAGTCGGCGATCCCGAGGGCGAGGTCGATGTGCTGTTCCACCAGGATCACGGCCATCTTCTGATCGTCGGCGATCGCGCGCAGCCGGGGTAGCAGGTCCTGCACGGCGATCGGCGACAGACCGAGGCTCAGTTCGTCGATGAGCAGCACCGACGGCTTGGTGAGCAGCGCTTTGGCCAACGCCAGCATCTGCTGTTCGCCGCCGGACAGGTTGCCGCACCGACGTCCGCGCAGGCTGCGCAGCTTGGGGAAGTTCTCGTAGACGCTGTCGATACTGCCGCCGCCCTTACGCTTCGCGAGCCGCAGGTTGTCGGTGACCGACAGCCGGTGGAACAGCCCGCGGTTGTCGGGGACCAGGGTCACGCCCCGCCGCGCATTGCGTTCCACCCGGCCGTCGATCGATGCCCCGAGCGCGGTGATGGCGCCCGACATCACCGGCAACGCCCCGACCGCGGCGAGCAGCGTGGTGGTCTTGCCCGCACCGTTGGGACCGAGGAGGGCGAGGATCTCGCCGGGCGCGACATTCGCGGAGAAGTCGCGGACCGCGGGCACCCCACCGTGGCCGACGGTCACCTGATCGAAGGTGAGTACCGCGCCGCCGGTGGTCGTGTCGGTGGTCGGGTCGGTCGTGGTGTCACTCATGTCGCTCATCGCGCATCCTCTCCGGACGAATCGGGAGCCGTGGGTGAGGTCGGGGTCAGGTCCTCGGGATCAGCCTCCACCTCGGGACTGCCGAGATAGGCCGCCACGACGGCCGGGTCGTCGCGGATCGCGGCCGGGGTCCCGTCGGCGATCACCCGCCCGAAGTCGAGGACATAGAGCCGATCGCAGACGTCGAGCACGAGCGACATGTCGTGGTCGATGAGGAGGATGCCGATCCCGGTGGCCGCGATCTTGCGGAGTTCGGCGCCGAACTCGTGGCTCTCGTGGGTGTCGAGGCCCGCCGCGGGTTCATCGAGCAACACCAGCCGTGTCCCACCGACGAGTGCCCGCGCGACACCGACGAGCTTCTGCTGCCCGAGGGTCAGCTCCCCCGGCAATCGGTCGGCGACGTCGAGGAGCCCGACCACCTCGAGCGCCTGCTCGACGACGCCCGCAGGCGGTGTGGAACCGGTGAAGACGTCGGAGAACAAGGCGCGCAACCCGACTCGCTGGACCGCGACGGCCAGGTTCTGGGCGACCGTCAGATCGGCGAAGAGTTCACCCGCCTGCCAGGTCCGTGCCATACCCGCGTTGCGGCGCCGATGCGGTGCGGCGCGGTCGACGCGCCGGCCGCCCAACACCACCTCCCCGGTGGACCGTGCGAAGCCGGTGACCGCGTCGACGAAGGTGGTCTTGCCGGCACCGTTGGGGCCGATGAGTCCGACGATCTCGCCGGTCGCGACGGTGAGATCGATATCCGCGTTGGCCGTCACGCCGCCGTAGTGGACGGACAGCCCGCGAGTCTGCAACAGCGTTTCTGCGGCGGTGGCGCCGAGGGTCTCAGGCATTGGCTCCGGCCTCCGAATTCGACGGTGTGACAATCGTTGTGGTCGATGGCGGGTGATCACTCCGATGCTCGGAGCGCAGCCGGTCGACCAACTCGGTGACCGCCCCGGAGACGCCGACCGGGTTGAGCACGGCCATCAGCAACAGTCCGCCCGCGGCGATGATCTCGTAGTACTCGCCGAGGTCGAGGGTCTGGTTGAGGAAGACATAGCCGACACCGAGCGGACCGATCACCCCGGCGAGGAACGCACCGGAGACCGACGTGATGCCGCCGACATAGGTCATCGCGAGCAGCGTCAGACCGACCACCACCGTGAAGGATCCGGCGGAGAGCTGGCCCCGGCTGTAGCCGATCAGACAGCCACCGATGCCGGCGAGGAAGGCGGACAACGCGAATCCGAGCAACTTGGTCGACGCGACGTTGATGCCGACCGACGCCGCGGCCCGTTCGTTGGAGCGGACCGCGAGGAAGGCGCGCCCGGTGGAACCGGCCATGATGCGCATCACGACGAGCGTCGCGATCGCCACGACCAGCAGCACCATCAGCGCGAATCGGACGGTGACGAGGTTGGTTCCGTCGCGCACCCCGAGATCGAGTCCGAAGAGCGTCGGGTCGACGATGATGTTGCCCTCGTACGCGGTGATCTCCGGATTGTTGAACACGAAGCTCTGGATGGCGATGGCCGCAGCCAGCGTCACCACCGCGAGCTGCGCTCCACGGATGCGCAGGGCCGGGATGCCGACCAGGATGCCGAGCCCGGTCGCGATGAGCGCGGCGAGCAGGATGCTGAACGGGAATGGCACATTCCAGTTGACGGTCAGCTTCGACAGGGCGAAACCCGCGGTGCCGGCAAAGGCCATGGACGCCAGCGAGATCTGACCGAGGTAGCCGGTGAGCAGGACCAGCGAGAGCGCGATGAGCGAGAGGATCACCGACGTCACCACACCGAAGCGCCAGGTACCCGACGTGAGCAGGATCGCCGCGATCACCGCGGCGAGCACGACGATCGTCGGGATCGGCCGGATGCGTGGGATGCGGACGGCCGGCATCTTCACTTCCCCGAGTGAGCCGCGCGAGGGGATGCGCCCGCCGAAGACGAACAGCGCCACCACGATCACGACGAACGGCAGTGCCTCACCGAGGCCGGCCTGCGCCCACTCCGGCCACCAGTCCTTGGTGGTCAGCCAGGTGATGACAGCCTGGAACGACCCCAGCAGAAGACCTGCGCCGCAGGCGATGCCGAACGAGGTGAGTCGTCCGAGCAGCGCCACCGCGAGTGCGGGGATGACGAAGAAGGTGTAGCTGGTGACGCTGAGTCCGATGGTGAACGCGGCGAGGATGACGATCAGTCCGGTCGCGGCGCCGGTCAGGACCCAGACGACGGCGGCGAGTCGATCCGGCGAGTACCCGACGAGGCGGGCGGCGAGTTCGTCCTCGGACCCGGCGCGGGTCGCGACCCCGAGGGTGGTGAGTCGGAAGTACGCCCAGAAGATCACGGCGATGGCGATCGCGATACCCGCGAGGATCACGTCGGAGACGTTGACCACGGCACCGGCGAATTCGAAGGTCCGATCCGGCAGTGTCGCCAGCGCCAGCAGGTTCTCGGTGTCGAACCGCAACTGCACCAGTGCCTGGAGGAACAACATCAGGCCGACCGACGCCACCACCTGGGCGAGCACGGGGGCATGCCGTAGCGGCCGGAACACGAGATAGTGCGCCAGGATCGCCCACACCACAGCGGATCCGACTCCGATGACGACGGCGAGACCCATCGGCGTCGGATCGTCGGCACTGCCGAGTGGGATCGTCCCGATCGGCAGGACCAGGCTGCCGTCGGTGCGCAGGGCGGCCACGGCGTAGACGGCCCAGAGACCCATCGCGCCCTGGGCGAAGTTGATGATGCCGGTCGCCGCGTAGACCCCGACGAGCGAGGAGGCGAGAACGGCGTAGACGGCGCCGGTCGAGAGACCGAGGAAGACGAACTGCAGGAACTGACCCATGCCCGAACCAATCGATCAGTGCGCGTGTGGCGCTGGTGGGGTGAACGTCGGTGAACGGGCCGGGCGGACGTGCTCACGTCCGCCCGGCCCGGTGAGGGTTGACCGGTACGAGCCCGCGGGCTCCTAGGCGGCGCCCGGGATGAGCTTCAGCACTTCCGGACTCGGAGTGATGAATCCACCGCCGACGGGCTTGGTGGTCTTGTCCCCGGTCACCTCGAACAGCAGCATCTCCGTCGTGCAGTTCGGCGTGGTGGGCTTACCGCAGGTCAGCTTGGGCCCGAGGAAACTCTGGAAATCGGTGAGCCCCTTGAGACCCGACAGCACATTGGGTCCGGTGACGTCGGTGACCTTCGCGGTGTTCAGCCCGTTGACGAAGTCGACCAGGGTCGCGAAGGTGCCGTAGGCGTAGAAGCCGCCGGTACCGTCCGCGTCGTCGATGTACTTCTCGGCGATGGCCAGGTTCGACTTGGCCGGTTCGGGAGCCGAGGCCGCGGCGGGCGGCTGCCAACCCGGCGAGTACGTCTGCGCACCGACGGCCTGCGATCCCATCGTGTCGATGAACTCGGTGCAGGCGGCCATGAACATGGTGCCCTTGTACCCCACCGACCGCAGCGACTGGGACAACTTGGTGCAGGTGTTGTCGTTCGGTGCCGTCATCAGACCCGCCGCATCGGGATTGCCCTCCGCGAGAGTGGTTGCCAGCGCGGTGAAGTTGGGTCCGGTCGGCGGGTAGTAGACGCTCTTGACCTCGATGCCGAGCTGCTTGCCCAGCGGTGCCAGCAGACCGTCGAAGACCTGATGCGCCTGCGGCAGATCGGCATTGGCCAGGGTAAGCGACGTCTTACCGGCCGCCTTGAGCGACTGCATGAAGCCGACCAGGAATGCTGCCGGCGGCGGACCGAAGTAGACGCGGTTCTCGGCCTTGGCGCCGGTCGCCGTGTTGAACGGGATCTGCCCCACCAGCGGGATGGCCGCGGAGGTCAGGATCGGCACGGCGGCAAGCGATTCCGAGTCGTATCCGTCGACGGCGGCGACAACCCCGGCCTGCACGAACTGGTTGGCGCAGGCGATCGTCGACTCGGGTGCGGTCTGGTCGATCCCGCAGTCCACGACCTCGATCGGACGCCCGTTGATGCCACCGAGCGAGTTGTTGATGTAGTTGACCGCGGCATCCTTGCCGGTGGTGACACCGGCCTGGGTGGCCGGACCCTTCGACGGGTTGAAGAGGCCGACCTTGATCGGATCCCCGGCGGCCTTGACCCCGCTCTCGTCCACGGCGGTCGACTCGCCGCCCGATCCGCTGTCGTCGCTGCTACACGACACAACGGAGAAAACACACGCAGCGGCGATCGCCGCTGCGAGGACCCGACCAGTTCTCCTACGCATTCCCACACGCCTTTCCCACCGACCCCCGGGCACGACAGATCAGCCCGGGAGGGCCTCCGAATCACGGATTGATGCACCGGATCGCCGGCGGCGATCCGTGGGCCCGAACCGGGTACATGTGATCTGGGCCACTCGAAAAGTAGCCCCTGCCTTACAGCCGTGTCAAGCTGTTTCGGCAGGCCAAATGCACTGTGCGCGAATACTGCACGGAAATCGGGGTGGGTCGAACGTCCAGAAATGGACCCACCACCGCGGGGTGGGGGTGCTCGCCGCGGCACCGCTAACCGGCGAGGCGCTCCTGGGCGTAGCGGCGCATCGCGGACCGCTCCGCGTCGTGCTTCGGATAGCCGAAGAACACGACGATGGCGCCGATCACCACCACGACGATCGCGGCGGCATAGGCGCGGGTGTCCCCCTGTACGAAGGCATCTCGTGCCGCGGAGATGATCTGATCGGCGTACTGGGGGTAGCGCTCGGACATCACCTCGGCACTGGAGAACGACTTCGTCAACGCGCTCTCGGTCTGGGCGGTCATCTGATCGGCCTGTGGGGACGAGGAGATGGTCGACGACAACGCCTTGGCGTAGCCCGCGGTGAGGATCGCACCCAGCAGGGACTGCATGATCGCACCGCCGAGGTCACGCTGGAGATCGGACATGCTCGAGGCCATCCCGGCGCGTTCCACCGGTACCGACCCGGTGAGTGAATGCGACGCAGGCGTCCCGGCGAACCCGACCCCGATACCGATCAGCAGATAGGCGCCGATGACCGACCACACCGAGGCGCCCTCGTCCCACGTGACGAGCGCCAGCGCCAGGCCCAGCACGATGAACAGATAGCCGAGGAGCAGTGTGAATCGTGATCCCTTGGCCTCCACCAGCTTCGCCGATCGTGGGGCCACCACCACCATCGCCAGCGCGGCCGGGATGATCATCGCGCCGGCCTCCAACGTGGAGTATTCGAGCACGTTCTGCAGGAATTGCTGGCCGATGAACATCGCACCCATGAGGGTGCCGAACACGATGATGCCGCCCACCGCGGCGACCCAGAACGTGCGACGTGACGCCACCCGCAGATCGAAGAGCGGTACCCGAACCCGCAACTGCCGCACCACGAACAGCACGAGCGCGAGGACGGCGACTGCCGTGAGGACGAGTACAGCCGTGCGTTTGTCGCCGAGCGGGGCGAAGTTCAGGGCGAGGATGGTGGCACCGACCAACACGATCGACGTCACGCCGCCGATGTTGTCCACCGTGGCCGCCTGGTCGCCGCCGTCCTTGGGCACCAGCCACCACGCACCGATCAGCGCGAGCACGGCCAGCGGCACCGTCACCAGGAACACCGAATGCCACGAGAAGACCTCGAGCAGACCGCCCGACATCACCGGACCGGACGCCGAGATCGCGGCGCCGAATGCCGACCATGCGGCGATCGCCTTGGTGCGCTCGGCGCCCGACCAGAGCGCCGTGATGATCGCGAGCGTGGTGGGGTAGGCGAGACCGGCCGAGATGCCCCCGACGACCCGGGCCCCGAACAACACCTCGAAGTTGGGGGCGAAACCGGCCACCAGGGACGCCGGGATGGACAGCGACATGCCCATCACCAGCATGCGCTTGCGTCCGTACCGGTCACCGAGGGCGCCGAAGTAGAGCACCGACGCCGCGAGGCCGAGGGAGTACGCGACCGCGATGAGGTTCAACTGGGTGGAGCTCGCGTCGAGGTCTCTGCCGATGTCGGGCAGGGCGACGTTGGCCACCGCGAGGTTGATGTTCGCGACGCCGGCCACCAGGATCAGGGCGGCCAGGATGATGGGCGCGCGGGCAGGTGCGGTGCCCTCATCGGCTTGCGGCACGGTCGAAGTCACCCGTCGAGGGTACGACGGTATCCGGCGCGGTACGGCCCGACTGGCAGCAAGTCATCCTTGACGTACGAGGTGCGCCTCGCGGCGTTGCTCAGATGCTACTTTTTCCTGGCAGTCGTCCGCTGCGCCGACATGTCATCCGGAAGGTTCATCTGGCATGGTCCCGACACTGATCCCTGATTCGCAGCGCCGTTCACTCGACGAGATCGTCGAACGGCTCGATCTGTCCACCGGCGATGCCAAGGCCAAACAGTCCGCCTTCTGGATCATGCTCACGCTCTCCGGGGTGATCGCCGTGTCCGGTGTGGTCGCCGACAGCACCGCGACCGTGATCGGCGCGATGATCGTCGCGCCGCTGTCGACGCCGATCCTCGGCATCGGGCTCGGCATCGTCACCGCGCGCGGCCGACTGATCCTGACGAGCCTCGGATATGTGCTCGCCGGCGTCGTCCTGGTCACGGTGCTGGGTGTGGTGGTCGCCCAGCTCCTGCCGAATCCCACCAACGTGCTCGCCAATTCGCAGGTTCTCGGGCGGACCTCACCGACGCTCGTCGACCTGCTGGCCGCACTCGCCACCGGCCTGGTAGGTGCCATCGCGATCACCCGACGTGACGTCGGGGACGTGCTGCCCGGCGTCGCGATCGCGATCTCGCTGGTACCTCCGCTCGGCGTCGTCGGGGTGTGCCTGGGTTCGGGCGCGCCATCGCTCGCGCTCGGTGCGTTCGTGTTGTTCGCGTCCAACGTGGTCGCGATGATCATCACCGGCATCGTGGTCCTGACGCTCGCCGGATATCACCGCGAGGCGGCCGAGGCCGAGACGACCGGGACGGGGACCCGACCGCATCGGACCCGCAGCTACCTGGTGCTGGCGATCGCGCTGGTCGTCGTCGCGGTGCCGATGGTGCTGAACTCGTTGTCGTCGCTGTGGTCGCGGCAGATCGCATCGGCCACCGATTCGTGGCTGTCCGACGCGGGCCTGACGTCGGCCGAGGTGACGAACGTCCAGTGGAGCGGCGACAAGGTGACGGTGAGTGTCCTCGCGCCACCCGACCTGCCGTCGGTCGACGATCTCCAACACACCGTCGACGACCTGGTGCCATGGGATCCGCAGATCGTCGTCGTACACACCGTCGGGGCCCGCGAGGCGGCGAACTGATCGGACGTTCATTGTCCGGGTCTCCTCGCCGGCGAGCAGAAACCTGGACAATGGACGTGTCCGACGACGGACACCACAACGACGAACAGAGGTGATCTCCATGGAGAGCCCACGTGAGGCAACTCCAGCAGTAACCGAGTCGATCTCCGGAGCGGTGTCATCCTTGCCCTTCGACGACACACGCGACTTCGCCGCCGCCGATCGGGGCCTGGTCGCCAAGCTCGACCCGCCCGTGATCCGCGGGGCCGACGGTGACTCCGTGTGGAACTGTGACGAATTCGGCTTCCTGACCGAGGACTGCCCGCCCACGGCCAACCCCAGTCTGTGGCGTCAATCCGCTCTGGTCGCCAAACAAGGCCTCTACGAGGTCACCGACCGGATCTACCAGCTCCGCGGTCTCGACCTCTCCAACATGACGATCGTCGAAGGAGACACGGGCGTGATCGTCATCGATCCGCTGATCTCCGAGGAAACCGCGGCCGCCGGCCTGAAGCTCTATCGACAGGAGCGCGGCGATCGCCCGGTCAAGGCCGTCATCTACACGCATTCCCACATCGACCATTTCGGCGGCGTCAAGGGTGTGACCACGCAGGAGGCGGTCGACGCCGGCGACTGCGCCATCATCGCCCCGGCCGGCATGGTGGAACACGCGGTGGCCGAGAACGTCTATGCGGGAACCGCAATGGGCCGTCGGGCGGCCTACATGTACGGTGCCGCCCTCCCCCGCGGCCCCCGTGGTGCTGTCGGTGCCGGCCTCGGCCAGTCCACGTCGACCGGGACACCGACACTGATCGTGCCCACCCACGACATCTCGACGACGGGCCACACCGAGACCGTCGACGGCGTCACGATCGAGTTCCAGATGACACCGGGGACCGAGGCGCCCGCCGAGATGAACTTCTACTTCCCGCAGATGCGCGCATTGTGCATGGCGGAGAACGCAACCCACACGTTGCACAACCTGCTCACCCTGCGCGGCGCGCTGGTCCGCGATCCGCACGTGTGGGCCAAGTACCTGACCGAGGCCATCAACCGGTATGCCTCGCGCTCCGACGTCCTGTTCGCGTCGCATCACTGGCCCACCTGGGGCACCGCCGAACTCACCGAGTTCCTCGCCCAGCAGCGTGACCTGTACGGATACCTCCACGATCAGACCCTGCGCCAACTGAACCAGGGCCGAACCGGATTGGAGATCGCCGAGGACATCCAGCTGCCGCCGGCGCTGCAGAACGCATGGCACACCCACGGTTACTACGGCTCGGTGAGCCACAACGTGAAGGCGATCTATCAGCGCTACATGGGATGGTTCGACGGCAACCCGGCACATCTGTGGGAGCATCCGCCGGTCGAGTCCGCAAAGCGCCACGTCGAGTTCATGGGTGGTGCCGACGAGGCCGTCCGCAAGGCGCGGGGGTCGTTCGACGCGGGCGACTTCCGTTGGGCGGCGACCGTTCTCAACTACGTGATCTTCGCCGATCCGCAGCACGCCGCGGCGCGTGAACTACAGGCCGACACACTGGAACAACTGGGTTACGGTGCGGAGAACGGTACCTGGCGCAACTTCTTCCTGATGGGCGCCTACGAGTTGCGCAACGGTCCGGTGGGTACGCCGACGACGGCAGCGGCCCCGGACATCATCGCCGCCCTGTCCGTGGAGCAGGTGTTCGACGCGGTCGCCCTGCGGGTCGACGGGCCCAACAGCTGGGACGCGAACATCACCCTCGACTGGGTGATCACCGACGAGAACCTCCGTCACCGTTCGGAACTGCGCAACGGGCTCCTCGTGCACTTCGATCTCGACGACGACGCCCCCGGCCGAGCCGACGCGACGTTCACCCTGACGAAACCGGTTCTGCTCGGGCTGTTCCTCGCGGGCGCTGACCTCGGTGCCGCCATCGACGACGGCTCGGTCAGCGTCGAGGGAGATCCCGGCCTGTTCGCGCAGATGGCCGGCCATCTCGATTCGCCCGACCCGGATTTCGCCATGGTCACACCCTGATTCACCGCAGAGTCCGATCGACCACACAGGGCGCGTCCCCCGCGGGACGCGCCCTGTGTGGTCGGGACGATCACCCCAACCCGGAGATGCCCTTCCCGATCAGCACCACGCCGATCACCAGGATGAGCACCGCCATCACGGTGGCATTGTTGGCCTGCAGCCACACCTTGAGCCGGTCCAGCGGATCACGCAGCCGGTCGGCGGCGATCTGATAGGCGAGCACGGGGATGACCACGGTGGTCGCGGCGAGGACGGAGAAGATCGCGACGAGCGCGACATCCGATCCGGCGGACAGCGACGCGGTCCCGATACTGACTCCGGCGGCGACGCACATGATCAGGTTCTTGGGATTGATGGCAGACAAGGCGAAGCCCAGTCCGAGTGCGGTCGGCGGCCGCATCTCGTCGATCGCGCGCATCCATTTCGGGGTGGCCGGCTCGCCCTGGCGACCGCGCCACTGACGCAGGCCGACGACCAGGAGCAGGATTCCCAGCCCCAGCTTGATCCAGGCGTTGCCGCTCGAGGCCGAATCACCCAGTGAACCGCCGAGAAAGACGAAGATCGTGGTGGCGATGACGATGCCCAGCAACCATCCCACGGCGAAGGCGATGCTGGTGGTGCGCGCGTGTTTGCCGAGCAGCATCAGGATCGCACCGATGATCGGGATGGGCGAGATCGCGACACCCAGCGCGAGCGGCAGCAGTTCTCCGAGCGCCGAGCCCATACCGACTCCCTCAGCCGTGTGGCGATGATGTTGTCACCGACCGTAGTCCACCGAGCCGTTCATGCCTACGCTGGTCACGTGCCAGTCGCGGATCGACTCAGACGACCACTACCCCGCCTCGGCCGCCCGCGTCCGGCGGACGCGGTGTCGGGACTGGTGACAGCGCTCTTCTCCATCCCGGAAGGGATGGCCTACGCGTCGATCGGCGGGTTCAACCCGGTCACGGGTCTCTACTCGGGGATGGTCCCGACGATGGTGGCCTCGATCTTCTCGCGCACCGTCCTGATGGTGACCACCCTGACGAGCGCCATCGCCTTGTCGTCGCAGAGTGTGCTGTCGTCGGCCGGACTCGACCCCCACGACGTCGGCAACATCGCCATGCTCACCATCGCGGTCGGGCTGGTGATGCTCCTGTTCGGGGTGTTGCGGGTCGGCGCCATCATGGATTTCGTCTCGAGCGCCGTGATGACGGGGTTCACGCTCGGCATCGCGGTGCAGATCGTCAGCGGGGTCCTCAAGGACGTCACGGGGTACACGCCGGAGGCGCACAACACGCTGGTGAAGTTCGTCGATGCGGCCGCCCATGTCTCCGAATGGTCGATCGCCGCGGTCGTGATCTCGATCGCCACCGTGGCCGTGTGGGCGATCTTCCGCCTGGTCAAACCGATCGCGTCGTATGCGATGCTGATCGCGCTGGTGGTGGTCACCGCGGTGTGCGCGGTGATCCGGGTCGATGCGGAGACCGTCGGCGACATCGCGGAGGTCCCCAACAGCCTGCCGCCGGTGACCCTGCCGGATCTGACCCGGCTGCCCGATCTGCTCCTCGGCGCATTCGCCATCGCGCTCGTCGCGCTCGCCCAGGCCGCCGGCATCTCCGCTGCCGTACCGAATCCGGACGGATCCCGACCCAGTGCGTCCGGTGATTTCGCGGCGCAGGGTGCGGCGAACCTCGTCGGCGGATTCTTCGGCTCGCTGGCCACCGGCGGCTCACTGTCCCGGACCGGTGTCGCGGTGTCGGCGGGAGCACGGACCCGATGGGCCGGGATCTTCGCCGGTGTCTGGTTGCTGTTGCTGGTCCTCGCCGTCGGCGCAGCGGCGCAGGTGATCCCGATGGCGGTCATCGGTGGTCTGCTCTTCGTGATCGGTTTCGAACTGATCCAGGGACGCTGGGACGACGTCATGATCGTGTTCCGGACTGCACCGTTGAGCGCTGTCGCGATGGTGGTCACCTTTGTCGCAACCACCCAGATCCCGTTACAGGACGCGATCCTGGTCGGTGCGGCGACCTCGTTGGTGCTCTACTGCGTCCAGGCGGCGCGAGCGGCCCGGCTGGTCACGCTGTCACCGTCGGATGGCGGCTGGGTCACCGGCGAGCCGCCGGCGTCGCTGCCCGGTGATCGGGTGACGGTCCTCCACTATTCGGGGGTCGCACTCTTCGCCGAGGTGCCGCGCATCGCTCAACAGTGGCCGGCGGTGACCGACGGAAGCCGTCGCAGCGTGCTGATCCTCAGTGTGCGAACACTACCGGGCGTACCGTCGGCGACGGTGCAGAAGCTGCTCCGCGGCTGGGCGGACGAGATCCGCTCCCGGGGTGGGCGTTTCATTCTCGCGGGGGTGACCGAGGATCTGCACCGGCGCCTGGAGGGCTCCGGCATCGCCGAGAGCATCGGCGCCGACAACATCTACGTGGCGACCGACCGGTTGTTCGGGGCCGTCGATGCCGCGTACGCGGACGCCACCCGCTGGCTCGAGGATGTGCCGCCGGACTGATCGTGCGGTCAGCAGATGCTGATGTGCACCGGTCCGACCGGGATGTTGATGCAGAACGACACCGAACCGAGGCTGAATGCCGGGTGGGGTTCCAGCGGTGACGCGTCGGCGGCGGGTGCGACTGCCGATCCGACCCCGAGTGCGACGGCCGCGGTGGCCATGACCAGAGAGATCCTGCGCTTCATCGTGTGTCCCTTCATCGAATGCTGCGACGCTCCCCGGTACGCCCTGGCTCGGATTCTACTATCGCGCCACCTGCCAGGCGTTGTGCCGACCGGCGAACGGGCCGGTCACTCACCCGGCCGACCCGGCGAACCTGTGCTTTCGTGTTCGGGTGAGCACCACCCATCTCGGCCGGATCTTCCACGTGGCCGGCCGCCCCACCGTCGGCGAGGCGACCGACGCCCTGGTCTGGATTCCGGACGGCGCGCTGGTCATCGACGATGCTGGCACCATCGTCTACTGCGGCCTGCGTGACGGACGGCCGCAGGCGACCGACACGCCCGAGAACATCCGCGACCACGGGGACGGTTTCCTCATCCCCGGATTCGTCGACACCCACATCCACTTCCCGCAGACCTATTCGGTCGACGCGTACGGCGGGGGGCAACTGCTGGAATGGCTCGACTCCTGCATCTTCCCGGCCGAGGCGCGGCTGGCCGATCCGGCGTTCGCCCAGCAGATCGCCCGCGACTTCACCGCGCGCCGCATCGCGGTCGGGACCACGGCCGCGATGGTGTTCGGCTCGGCCTTCCCATCCGCGCAGGACGCCCTGTTCACCGAAACCCACCGTGCCGGACTGAGATTGGTGAGCGGCCGAGGCATCCAGACCGTCGGCGGACCGTCCGCGACCCCGTTGCTGACCACCGACGATCGGGCCGTCGAACTCGCCGCGGACGAGATCAGCAGGTGGCACGGTGCGGATTCCGGTGATGCGGGCAACCCTCTGCTGCAGGTGGCGATCGTGCCGCGGTTCTCCCTCTCCGTCACCACCAGCACCCTCGCCGCACTCGGTGAACTCTACGAGGACGTCCGTGCGCGTGGGGTGTACGTCCACACCCACCTCAACGAGAACAACCGGCCCGGGACCGGTGAGATCGACATGGTGAAGAGCACTTTCGGCGTGGACTCGTACCTCGACACCTACGACGGACGTTTCCTGCCCGGCAGTCGCATCGGTGGGCCCGGGCTACTCGGTCGCCGCACGATCATGGCCCATGCGGTGCACTGCACCGACGACGAACTCGCCCGGATGGCCGATGCGGGCACATCCATCGCGCATTGCCCTGTGTCACAGCAGTTCCTCGGCTCCGGCACGATGCCATGGCGCCGGACGGTCTCATCCGGGGTCACCGTCGCGGCCGGGACCGACGTCGGCGCCGGCGACGAATGGCTCATCGCGCGCGTGCTCGCCGACGCGTTCAAAGTGCATCTCAGCGAACCCGGCGAGGCCGGCGTCGCCATACATCCGGCACAGATGCTGTTCACCGGCACGCTCGCCGGCGCGCGCGCCCTCGACATGGAGGACCACTTCGGCAACTTCGACGTCGGGAAGGAGGCGGATTTCCTTGTCATCCAACCGGATCGATGGGAGCCGCTGGAGTCGATCCTGCGGCACGGCATCCGCGCCGACGATGCGGACACCGCCCGAGACCAGACCCTGTTCGCGCTGTTGATGGGAATGCGTGAGCCCGCCATCGCCGAGGTCTACGTGCGCGGACGTCGGGTGTCGCAGCCCGCCCCCTGACGAGCACCGCTTCCCGAAGGCCCCGTTGACCGTTACTCCGAGATGCGCAGGCCATCCCACTCGTGGTCGTGCATGAACCCCTCGGCCAGTCCGACCTTGTACTTGTAGCAGCTGCGCAGGATGCCCAGATACGCGAACGGCAACAGGAGTGCCGGCCGCTGATCGCCGGGCGAGGTGATCACGTCACTCGAGTTCCGGAAGGTCCGGAAGAACTCTCGCAGTGACCGGTCGCGGCGCGATGCCTTGCGCCAGCCGTAGAGCAGCATGCCCAGACCGATCATCTTGTGCACATCGGGGTCCGGCGTGATGACGTCGTCGTTCTCCCCGAAGAATGCGCGATCGACCCCGTCGGCGGGTTCGAACATCATGATCCCGCTCGTCGCGCGTGGATTGCATTCGATGCAGAACAGTCCGCGCTCCGGGTCCTCGATGAAGTCGAAGCCGATCTGGCCGGTGAAGTTCATGTCCCGCACGAACTTCGAGATCCACTCGAGAATGCCGTCGTGCTGCACCGACCGGAAGTTGAGGCAGGAGCTGCCGCCGATCGCGTAGTCGACGGGGTAGGTGGCGTGCGCGTGGATGCGCCCCTCGCGGACGATGGAGTACGTGCAGTAGTTGGTGCCGGACACCCACTCCTGGGCGATCCACGGATTGATCGGATCGAACTCGACCCAATCGAGCGGATCGTCGGGCATGATCTTGTGGACCTTCTGCGAACCCCGTGAATAGCATTCCTTGAGGGCGAACGGGGCGTCGAAATCGAGTGCCGCAACGTCTTCGGGACCGCGCACCTGAGCGTATTTCAGTGTGGTGATTCCGCGTGCGACAAGGAGTTCCTGGAACTCGAACTTGTTGTGCAGGCTGTTCTCGGTCTCGAAATCCGACAGGAACAGCTCACATTCCGGCGGGAAGAGATCGACCATCATCGAGAGGATGTCGGTCTCCTCGTGGATCGGGATGACCATGTCGACCTTCTCGTCGGCGACGATCTTCGCCAGCGCGTGACAATAGGCGCGGGGCTCGAATTTTGGCGCAGGCACCCGGTGGAATGCGTCGGCGGCATGCGAGAAACGCGTCACGCCGACCGGGATGCTGTCGACGATCGTCACCCGGTGCCCGGCCGCCGACATCAGCCGCGCGAGTTCGAGGGTGAGGAACGATCTCCCGAAGGTGATCAGTACGTGCTTGCGCTCCGTGGTGCCCACGGTGAGGAGTGTAGGAGAGGGTGGTTAGGCTGACTAACCGGCCTCGGGGAGAACGTTCGGCGAAAAAGGAATAGTCGAGCTGTCGGGATCGTTGCACAATGCTGTTACGCGGGGTGCATTCGGAATCTCGAGTCGGTGCAGGTCCCACGTCGCTCGAGGCCAGTCTGGGGAGGTGTGCGGATGTTCGTGATCGGGATCATCGCGGCTTGCCTCGCTGCCGTCGCCTATGGCATGTCCACCGTACTCCGCGCGCTCGGTGCGCGCCGGGTTGCGACGACCGCCCGCGAAGAGGGCACCGAGGACAGTCAGACCAATGCGGCGGGCGGACCGTCGCTGCAGTCGACGATGTCCACCTTCGTCGACCCCGCCTTCATCCTGGGCACCACCATGGTGGTCATCGGTTTCGCCGGCGGCGCGCTGGCCGCCCGCTTCCTCCCGCTCTTCCTCTCGCAGACGATCGTGTCGGCAAACCTCGTGGTCACCGCACTGCTGGGCACGATCATGCTCAACATCGCGCTGCAGACACGCGACTGGATCGCGATCTGGCTGGTCGTGCTGTCGCTGTGTCTGCTCGGACTCTCCGCGGAGCCGCACGCCGGCGGCGGTGAGAGCGCCGTCTTCCACTGGGAACTCTTCGTGGCCACCCTCGGGCTCTGCGGCCTCGCGCTGCTCGGGTCTACCGCCTCGGCAAGCACGCCGCCATCGTCGGCGGCGCGATGGCAGGTCTCTTGTTCGGTGTGATCGCGATCGCCGTACGGGTGCTCGACGGCGTGCAGCCGTTCCAGCCGCTCGTGCTGATCACCGACCCGGCGGCGTGGACCATCGCCGCCGCCGGAGCCTGCGGATTCTTCGTCCAGACCGTCGCGCTGCAGGTCGGCGCGGTGAACGGGGTGACCGCCGTACTCGTCGTCGGCGAGACGGCCGGCCCCAGCCTCGTCGGGGTGCTGTTCCTCGACGACACGGCCAAGTCCGGTCTGGGCTGGCTGGCGATCGTCGGCTTCATCGGCGCCGTGATCGGCGCCGTGCTGGTCGCCTGGTACGGCTCCGGCGATCCCGATCACTTCGGCGAGGCGCCACCTCTCAAGGGCGGCTGGCGTCGAGGCCGGGAAGACGAGACGACCGAGCACGATCCGGATTCCGACGCGGACACCACGGACGCGGACGTCGAGAACGGCACCACCCGTGCGATCGACCCGCCAGCCGATGGCAACGACCTCTTCGGCTGGGCGTCGTCGAGCCGATTCACCCGCCGGGACCGGGCGTCCGGGGACAGCGGCGTGGACGGTCACCCGTCCTGACCGGGCCGCCGTCCCACGGCACCGCGGTCAGTCCTTCTTGCGAGTACCCGGCAGCACACCGGCGTCGATGACGGCCTTCACGTACGGGCGGGTCCGGGTCAGCAGATCCTCGACGTCGGGTCCCGACCAGGCCGGGGCGGTGAGCGCGTCCGTGTCGGACTCGATCGTGCGATAGAGCTCGAGGCCCGACTCGGTCAGTTGATGTCCGGTCTCCGTACGGGCGGCGAGGCCGCGGTCGATCAACCGGTCCACCGAGGCGTCCCACTGTTCATCCGACCAGCCGCGGGTCAGCTGCACCAGCTTGCGGCCGAGGATGCGCCGGCTGATCGTCGTATCGGGCAGCTCGGCCTCGTGGAAGGTGACCGCGTCCAACGCGTCGAGCCCGTGATTGACGAGAACGGCGATGTGGTTGTCGCCGCGCCACTCCCGAATGACCGCGATCGCGTGCCAGAGCGCCACGTGCGGTTCGTCGGGCAGCGGGGCCGCCGCCCACGCGGCCGCGAGCGGACGGCCGCCGAGTGGCAGACCGTCGGCGATCTCGCGATAGCGCGTGGTCAGCTCGGGGATCTGCGGGTCGTCGATGCGGTCGGCCAGGATGGTGCGCAACTGTTCGTCGAGCATCCGCACCCGCCGGGCGGCGACCTTGTCGAGCCCGACCGCGCGCGCGGCGTCCCAACTGGTGGTGATCAGATCGGGCGCGAAGTTGTAGAACGACGAGACAACCACGAACGGGTGGCAATCCCCCATCGGTGCCGCCCGCGCTCCCACGTAGAAGGAGTGGGCGTCCAGGCCGGTGTCCTCGTTGGCGGCGCGCAGACCCGGATTGAAGTACGCGAGCACGTGGAAGGGTTCGATGGTCTCGTACGCCTTGCGTGCAGTGCGGTGGCCGGTGTCGTCGGCGATGGAAGTCATGGCTCAACACTCGTGGTCATCGCACGTGGCTGTCAACCACGGTGGTGGCGCCGGCGGCCTCCGGGCCGGGTTCCCGACGGCGAAGGAGCGGTTGGCATCAGTGGATTTCCGATTGCCGTGGGCGGGTTACGGGTAGATGTGGAGCATGGACGATGTCGAGGCGATCAAGCTTCTCAAATACCGCTATCTGCGTGCGCTGGACACCAAGGACTGGGAGGTGTTCGAAGGGACGCTGACCGAGGACGTGACCGGCGATTACGGGTCGAGTCTCGCGTTCACCAACCGGGGCGAGCTCGTCGACTTCATGCGGACATCGGTCGGCCCCGCGGTGATCACCGAGCACCGGGTCGACCATCCGGAGATCGACGTCGAGGGGGACGAGGCCACCGGACGCTGGTATCTGCAGGACCGCGTGATGGTGCCCGACTTCAAGTTCATGCTCTTCGGCGCGGCCTTCTACAGCGACCGGTATCGCAAGACCGATGCCGGCTGGCGGATCTGCGCCACCGGCTACGACCGCACCTACGAGGCCAAGCTGAGCCTCGACGATCTGCCGAGCTTCGCACTCGACGTCGGCCCGGCCATCCGGATCTGACCACGATGTCGTGGCGGGCAGTGGTCTTCGCGGACCGTCGGGACGCCGGCCGGGCCCTCGCCGACCGTCTGCGCCGCGAACCGTTGGTCACCGACACCCCGACCGAACACATCGTCGTGCTCGGGCTGGCCCGCGGCGGTGTGCCCGTGGCCCGCGAGGTCGCCGATGCGCTGGGCGCCGCGCTCGACGCGCTCGTGGTGCGCAAGCTCGGTGCCCCGGGGCAGCCGGAGTTCGCGATGGGTGCGATCGCCGCCGGGGAGATCGTCGTCAACGACGATGTGCCCCGGCGGCTGGGTGTGTCGGCGGAGCAGTTCCGATCGATCGTGGACCGGGAGGATGCGGTCCGGGTGGAGCGCGAGACACGGTATCGCGTTGGCCGCCAACCACTCTCACTGGCCGACCGCACGGTGATCCTGGTCGACGACGGATTGGCGACCGGGTCGACGATGGCGGTCGCGGTGCGCGCGGCCGACGCCGCGGGGGCGGCCGCCGTGGTGGTCGCGGTGCCCACCGCCCCCGCCGACACCATCGATCGATTCGACGCCGACCCCACCGTCGGCGCGGTGGTGTGCGTGACGACCCCGGACCCGTTCCACGCCGTCGGTCAGTCCTACGACGACTTCCGCCAGGTCGACGACGACGAGGTCCGGCGCTGCCTGCGCACGCCCTGACGGATCAGACCACCCGACGCAACGAACCCGACATCGCGTCGGCGCGGGTCTCGGCGCCCAACGCGAGCACTTCGTTGAACCCTTCGACGAGGCAGTCCGAGAACAGATCCACATCCGTGATCGACGCGCCGTCCTGGTTGACGCCGAGGCAGGCGATGCCGTTGTGGGTGATCATCGTGGCCATCACCGCACAGCCGGGTAGCGGGCCGAACGGGAACATCCGTTCCACCTTCGCCCCGGCCACGTAGGTGTCCCACGGGATGCCCGGGACGTTGCTGGCCTGCAGGTCGTTCATCGTCGTCGCCCCGCTGAACTGGGCGAGCACCTGGCCGGGCAACCACGCGAGGACCGAGCCGAGCGTGTTGAAGATGTCCACCGCGGGTTCGGTGCGGGCGGCGCGCACCTGCTCACGGATGGTGAGCACCCGCTCGAACGGATCCGCGATGCCGACGGGTCCGGCCATCCGGCCGACCGCGATGCGATTGCCACCCGCCGGATCCTCGGGACGGCGGACCGAGATCGGGATGGCCACCGGGATCGCCTCGACCGGCTGCCCCAGCTTGTCGTGATAGAACCGGAACCCGCCGATGAGCCCCGCGAGGTAGACGTCGTTGACCGAGGCCCGGGCCGCCTTGCCGGCCGCCTTCAGATCCTCGAAGGGCACCTCGAACGCGGTGAACCGCCACGACACACTGCGCTCGGCGAGCAGCGGAGAGCCCGGCGCGGTGACCAGTCCCGCCACCCGCGGCACCGACCGGCCGTACCGCAGGGCCTCGCTCAATGCGCGGCGCGGACGGGTGAGCGCCAGCACCCCGCGGAACGCGGTGTCCACCCGGTGCGGGAGTCGTTGCAGTTCCTCGCCGAACTGGCGTCCCAGCACGTCGAGGGCGGAGATGTTCACCGGGTCCGGGTTGGGCGGTTGCGGCTTCCCCGGAATCGGATCACGCGACGTCGAATGCAGTTGGGCGAGACCGAGAATCGCGCCGAGACCGTCGGTGAGCGCATGGTGGGCCTTCAGGAAGTACGCGGCCTTGCCGTCCGGCAGCCCCTCGATCAGCGTGCCCTCCCAGGGCGGCCGCGCCGGATCGAGTGCGGTCATCGCCAACTGCTCGCACATGCTGAGGAGCTCGCGATACGAGCCGTCGCCGGCGAGCCGTATCCGCCGCACGTGATAGTGCAGGTCGAAGTCCGGATCGACGGCCCAGCTGGGGGTTCCGGTACCGAACGGCGAATCCACCACGCGCTGCCGGAAGCGCGGCGCCATCCGGCTGCCCCATTCGTGCGCGGCGATCAGGCGGTCCCAATCGGGTACGCAGTCGTAGATCTCGAGCATGCTGATGGTGCCGCGCAGGCGCCGATCGGTGTCGCCGCGCCACATCAGCGCGTCGACCGGGCTCATGTGCGGTTCGTTGGCCCAGTCCAGCGGCTGGTCGGCGTGATCGCTCATGGGCGTCCCTTCATCGAGCGGGTCATCCGGCCGTCCTCGAAGGACTCGACCGGCCAGTCGGCCAGTGCCGTGAGGAACATCTGGCGCACTTCCTCGGCATGCTCCCCGGCGGTCTCCGGGCGCCAGTCCGACGTGTCGACCGGCGGCAACACCTTCACCTCGACGGTGCCGGGTTTGATCAATTGCGAACCGCGCCACATCAATTCGCCGGTGTTGCGCAGGACGATCGGTACCACCGGGACGCCGGCCTGCATCGCGATGTGGAACGGGCCCTTCTTGAAGGGTGCGATCCGCGGCGTCGACGACCGGGTGCCCTCCGGCGCGACGACCAGCGACACCCCCTCGTCCCGCAGCTTCTGCACGGCGGGCTGCAACTGCTCGATCGCCTTGCCGGCGTCGGCGCGGTCGATGAAGACGAGCCCGGCCGCATCGAGGATCTGGCCGAGCACCGGGACCCGTTTGACCTCCTTCTTCGCGACGCCGGTCGCGTCACGGCGGACGAGGTGGATGATGACCGGGAGGTCGAGCTTGGACTGATGGTTGAACACGAACACGCACGGCCGGTCCGACGTCAGGTACTCCTCGCCGTCGAGGACGTCCACGCCGACACCGGCCAGCGCGAGACCGACGTCGTTGCCGGTGGGGATCGCCGACTCGACGAGCACGTTCGGGTCCCGACGCACGAGACCGCCGACGAACCCGAGCGCCGCCGAGCCGATGAACGACCCATAGAAAGCCCCGGTCCTCGCGGCCATGGCCACCCGGTTGTAGGACGGATTCCGCAGGTCGAGAATCGGCCAGCCGCGGGCCTCCGCCTCCGCCCGCAGTCCGTGCCGCGGCGAGACCGCGGCCGGGTGACCCACCGATTCGAGGTACGGGATGTCCTCGTTGCCGTCGCTGTAGGCGAACGATGCGTCGAGATCCACGTCGTGCTCGCGGGCGAGCGCACGCACGGCCGCTGCCTTCCCCGGACCCCACAGCGGGCGGCCGAGGAATTTGCCGGTGACGATCCCGTCGACAACCTCCACATCGGTCGCGAGCGCATGGTCGGCCTCGATCGCCTGGGCGATCGGCTCGATCTGGAATCGCGTCGCCGACGAGGCGATCACGATCCGATGCCCCATCTCCCGGTGGGCACGCAAAATCTGCCACATCTGTGGACGCAGCTGTGCCGCGGTCTCGTGGGTGAACAGGTGCTCGCCGAACTCGAGCATCTCGGCATAGGTCTTACCGGCGAAGGTCGGCTTGGTCGCCTCGAGGACCTCGGCGTAGTCCTGCTCCGACTTCACCCCGCGCAGACCGATCAGCAGGAAATCGCCGAGTTCGCCGAGGCCGAACTCCATGCTGCGCACCCGTGCCCGGGTGATCGCGACGGCCGAGAACCCCTCGATCAGGGTGCCGTCGTAGTCGAAGAACGCGCCGATCTTCTTCCCGGTGGGTGCTGAACGGATCTCGCGCAGCCGGTCGGTGAACGCGCTCATCGCCGCAGCCCTCGCAGGGCCTCACCGAAGTGTTCCGCCTCGATGGCGGCGATCCGGGCGAGCCGGTCGCGCATCAGATTCACCTCGTCGAGCCAGGCCTGCCGTCCGGCCACGAGGTCGTCGACGTCGGCGCCGGTGACGAGACCACGGTTGTCGGCCAACTGGTAGGCCGCGTCGTACAACTCCTTGGACACCGAGTCGCGACTGCGGACCACGCCCTGCAGCGACAGTTGCCGCCCGAGTCCGAGACAGGCGTCGAGCAGTGCCTCCTTGTCGATCGACGTCTCGGCGCCTGCCGACACCAGGCTTTCGGCGACGACGAGTTGCGCGTCGAAGAACGGCTGGAGGGTGCGTCGTGCGACCAGCGACCCGCCGTGTTCCCGCAGCGTGCGCTCGGTCCACGCCTGGTCGGGCCGGACGTCACGCCACTCCGACGAGATGAGGTCGAGCTCGGCGCCGAGCCGGTGCAGGAACGCGTCCTTGGCCGGGAAGAAGAACTCGAACTTCAACAGATCGCGGATGCGCAGCGCCTCCTGCTGCGCCGACGGCAGCAGCTCACCGGCACCGTCGTCCTCGAGCGCCCCGTCGGCGGCGGCGAGCATCCCGAGTTCGACGATGGCCCGGTCGACGAAGTGGTGCAGGGCGCCGTTGCGGTAGTAGGCGGCGACCGCGTAGCTGTCCGGCGCGATCGACCACACCGTGTCCGGGCCCTCGTCGAAGCGGGTCAACACCCCTTCTTCGGTGAGGACGCCGAGGGTGCGGCGCAGGCCGATCCCGCGGCACAGTTCGGGGTCGGGGCCGGGTAGACCGCGGCGATCGATGTACTCGAGCAGCGGTGCGAGGATGGCCTCGATCTCGGCGGCGGTGTACGCGCGGTCGCGGGCGCCGAGCAACGCGAATCCGGCCAGCGAGGTCGCCGAGATCGGGGTGGCGGCATTGATCTCGTCCATCACCTTGAACGCGACCTTCTCCAGCCTCGCGCGCCCCTCGCCCGACTCGGCGAGCGCCTGCCTCAGCGAGAAGGGTTCTCCGAAGCGCACTCTCGCCTCGCCCAGATAGTCCCGCTGCGCCTTCGCATACTTCAGCAGCCAGGCGACACCCTCGGGCTTCTTCTTCCCGCCTGCCGATTCCTTGGCCATCGCGCCGATCTCGTGGAGCTGGTCGTACACGATCGACGTCGGCACGATCATGACGTCGGCGTCGTCGAGTTGCTCGACCGCGTCGACGACGTAGGCGAGCAGACCCAGCATCGGCTTGCGCAGCTTGCCCGTTCGGCTCCGACCGCCCTCGATGTACCACTCGAGGTTGAAGCGCTTCTCGACGATGAACGACAGGTACGAGCGCATCGCGAACTTGTAGACGGGATCGGACCCGAACTTGCGGCGGATGAAGATCATCCCGGCCCGGCGCGCGATCGGGCCCACCGGCCAGAACGCCAGATTGTTGCCGCCCAGTACCAGGTTGGGCGGGAAGTCGTGGCTGCGCAACACCTCCGACAGGACCAGCGGATCGACGTAGGACCGATGCGACGGCAGGAACACCAGACCGCTCGACTTGTTGAGTTCACGCAGGCGGTTGAGAGTGCCGAGATCGACCGACACCGTCCACGTGCGCTCGTGCAGATTGCTGAACACGGACGAGAAGATGTCGTCCATCAGTCGACTCTGGGTGGCGACGAACGTCGACATCTTGTCGGTCGCCTCCTGCACCACCACTGCCGCGGGCCGACCCAGTTCGGCGGCCAGCTTCGCGGCGCCCGCCTGGAAGCGGGCCGACGTGCTGATCTGCTCGGCGACCAGCCGCGGCACCTTGTAGCGGTCACCGACGATCTGGCGTTCGGCGCGTTCGGCCGACAGCGACGCCTGCACCGTGACGTAGGCGGTGAACGATTCGCCTTCGGCCAGATGCTGCTCATATCGTCGGCGCAGATCGGCGACCGTCGCCGGCTCACCCTCGACGACGCGCAGGCGATCGGGCCTGCGGCGCTTGATGACGGGCTGGGTCACCGCCAGCGGCCGCCGGGGATTGGACAGGACCAGCACGTCGGCGACCGACACCCGACGCTCGCCCTTGCGTACCGGCGGCAGCCAGGCGACCCGCGCGGGGATCAGCACGGTGTCCGCTGACAGGCCGTCGAGGTCGATGCCCTGCGCCGGCCGCACCGGGGCGTCGGGATGTCGTTCCGCCGCCCACTCCGTCACCGCACGCAGCTCACATGCCGTACGGACCTCCGCCAGCACCATCGAGTCACCCACAACCGACCACCTCTCACGTCCGCACCCCCCGACGCAGGCTCATTGTCGCCCGTCCGGTGCCCGCGCCGAAGGGGTTTCGATGACGAGGTGCCGGCGATCAGTCGGTCGGGGGTCGGGCGGACTTCAGCAACAGCGCGGCGATCTCGGATCGATCGGCGACGCCGAGCTTGGCGCACGCCCGGTAGATGTGGCCCTCGACGGTACGGACCGACACCGTCAGTCGCTCCGCGATCTGCTTGTTGGAGAGCCCGGCCGCCACCAGGTTCGCGATCTCGCGTTCGCGGGTGGTCAGCGGAAGAGGTTGGGCCGCTTCGATCAACGCCGGCGTCCGGAGGCCACCGCATTCGGCCGCCAACCGATTGGCGACCGCGGCGGACGCGACGGTGGCCGAGCGCGAGCCGGCGGCCTCGTGCAGGACGCTCGCCTGTGCAGCCGCATCCGCGGCCGACAGCAGGTACCCGAGCGCCTCGAACTCCCCGGCGCACAGGTCGAGTTCGACGGCATCGCCGGCGGCGAGCGCCTCCGCGTGACTCGCATAGGCCGCGGCCAACGGCCCGTCGAGCCGCCCGGCGAGCTCCCGGAGGCGGCCGGCGGCGGACGCGTCGCCGAACCGGGCGGCCGAGTGCAGGGCCTCGGCCTCGATGGCGAACTGCCCCGTCGCACGTGCGTCGGCCGCCGCGGTCTGCGACGTCTCGACGGCGAGCGACACGGTGCCGGCCGCGGCCTGCTGCCACGAGCGCGCAATCGTCAGCATCGGCCCGAAGACGGCGATGTGTCGACCGAACTTGCGGTCGGCCTTGCGCAACGCCTGTTCCGCGGGTTCGATACGACCGCCCGCGCTGAGCGCCTGGACCAGGTAGAACTGCGCCGGATAGTTCCACGATTCGGCGGCGCCGTTGCCGCTGTCGAGGGTGGCCAGCGTCTGCTCCATACGCCGGGTCACCGCGCTGCTGTCGCCGCGCGCCATCTCGACCACGGACACCAGGATGCCGGCCATACCCCACCCGAGATACTGGCCGACGTTGGAGAACCGCACATACCGTTCCGTGCGGGCGGAGGCCTCGTCCAGCCGGCCGGTGAGCGTGAGGGCCAGGATCTCGCCCAACCCGGCCGGGAATCGCAGCAGGCCGTCGGTCGTCGCCTCCGCGATCCGAGCGCGCGCGGCCAGCGCCGCGACCTCGTCCCCCCGTCCGGACAGCGCCCGTGCGAGACCACCGCCGAAGACCGCCCACTCGACCGCCCACGGCGACGGACTCGGCGCGTCGAGGACCTCGTCGGACAACGCGATCGCCTCGTCGACGCGGTTCTCGAAGATCGCGCACACCGACGCGACGCCCTTCACCACCAGCGCCAGGTACGGATCGGTGACCCTCTCCTGCAGCATCGCGAGGATCTCGTCGGCCCGATCGGCGTCTCCCAGCGCCCAGAAGATCGTCGCGAATCGCACCATCCCCCACGGCAGCAACTCGATCTCGGAGAGGTCGTCGGGCCGGAAACCGGCGAGGACCGCGTCGGCCTCACCCGCATGGCCCTGCCACATCAGCGCCCGGGCGAGCGGTTCGGCCGACTCGAGGCCGCCGCCGCCCACGGCGACCGCGGCCCGCGCGAAGCGCTCCCCCAACGGCGCGTTGGCGAATCCGAGTGCGTCCCGCGCGGCGGCGCTCATCAGGGTCGGGTCGAGGGCGACGTCGCTCTCGAGCGCGAGATCGGCGAGCCGGATCCGCTCGGCGGCGCTGTCGGTGCCACGCGACTGCAGCGCGGTGACCAGCCGTCCGCGGAGCCGTCGACCCGACGCGAGCCCCAGCCGATGCCGGATCACCTCACCGAACAGCGGATGGTTGAACGCGACGTTGAGCCGGCGTCCGTCGCGCAGGATGCGGACCAGCCCGGCGATCTCCGCCTCCTCCACCGCCTCCTCCCCGGCCAGGTCGGAGAGGACATCGATGTCGAGTGGCTCGCACAGCGCCAGATACTTGAGGACGGTGAGCACCGAGTCGTCGAGCTGGTCGATCCTGTTCTCGAGCAGCGAGGCGAGTTCCGAGGTGATGGCCGCCCGGCCGCGCAGTTGCCACACACCGTTGACCTGGCGCAGCGTGTCGGCCTGCCGGGCACCTTCCACCAGATGGCGCAGGAAGAGCGCGTTGCCGCCGGAGGCCTCCCACATCAGATCGGCCGACAGTCCCTCGAGCTGCCCGCCCAGCACCGACTCGATGAGCTCGACACTCTGATGTTTCGTGAACGGCGACAACGTGATCCGGGTCAGATGGTTGTCCTTCCACAGTGAGGTCACGGCGTCAGGCACCGACTCACCACTGCGCACCGTCGCGACGATGTGCACGGCGCGGTCGATGGCGAGCTGATGCAGCAGCGTCGCGGACAGTTCGTCGAGGAGGTGCGCGTCGTCGACGCCGATCACGACATTGCCGTCGGCGAGCAGGGATTCACGTGCCGCGGCCAGATAGGTCACCGGGTCACTGGTGGTCGCCGGCCCGACCAAGTGGGCGAACACCCCGAGCGGGATGCTGCGGGCCGACTCGGTGCCCGCGACCCAGCGCACCCCACCGTCGAGCGCGGCGGTGACATGGCGGGCGAGGGTGGTCTTGCCGACCCCCGAATCCCCGGTCAGCACAACGCCACACGCAGCCGTCTCACCGCGCAGAGCGGCCGCGATGATGCGGAACTCCTTCTCGCGCTCGACCAACGGCCAGTTCGACGACATGGCCAAATGTTAGTCCGTCTGCCCAGTTCACGGGGCATTCACCGAGACTTCTGAGTACGTGCGTTCCCAGAGTCGTCGGCTCAGGCGTCGCGACGATCCGTCACCACGATCCCGATCGCGAACACCGCCACCGCGAACACGGCGAAGTAGATCAGGGAGCCGTAGGCGTTCCAGTGATAGTCGGTGTCGTCGAGTGTCCCGTTGAGGAACCGGGAACCGTTCGCGAACGGCAGGAACGGCGCGATATGCGGGCCGACCTTCGGCAGGATGGTCAGGATCGTCTCGACGGCCAGATTCCAGATCAACACGATCACGATCGCCCCGGCCGTGTGCCGCACGATGGCCCCGACGCCCAGGCCGATGAGGACATACAGGGCGGCGATGACCGGGGTGCCCCAGATCTGCCGCAGCACCCCGCTGTCGCCGAGTTCGATGCCGCTCGACGCTCCGGCGAGCGCGCGGACGAGGATCACCCCGAGTGCGGCGAGCACGACGGTGACCACGATCGCGAGTCCGCCGAACACGGCCGCCTTTGCCAGCAGCACATTCGACCGCTTCGGCGTCGCCTGGAAGGTCGTGCGGATGGTCCCGAACCGATATTCGCTGGTGACCGCCAGCACGGCCATGATCATCAGGACGAGCACGCCGATGGCGTTCAGCCCGACCAATGCCGTCCAGGCGGCCTCGCCCGGCGTGGGCGCCAGCTGCCCGCTGGTGGTCGCACCGGTGAGGCCGGCGACCCCGATCGCGAGGACGGCGACGACGGCGATACACCAGTAGGGCGACCGGGTGGAGGTGAGTTTGATGCGCTCGGCGTTCATCACGGCGATCATTGCCGGCCCCCCTGTCCCCACTGGCCTGGATGCACCGGCCCCGGCGCGGGCGGCCCGCCGCCCTGGTATTGCACCGCACCCGCGGTCATCGACATGAAGACCTCTTCCAGTGATGCGCTCGTGCTCGTGAGTTCGTGCAGCACGATGCCGGCACGGCCCGCGATGTCGCCCACCTGCTCGGTGGAGACGTCGGTGATCGACAAGGTCGGCCGCCCGTCGGGGGTGGCACCGGGCACCACGGCAAGACCGGCCTCGGCGAGGACGCGGTGCAGATCGGGGAGCTGCGGGCTCCGCACCCGCACGCTGCTCGTCGCCCGGCTGGTGAAATCGGTGACCGAGCTGTCGGCGATCAGACGGCCCTGCCCGATGACGACGAGATGGTCTGCGGTGAGCGACATCTCGGTGAGCAGGTGACTCGACACCAGCACAGTGCGGCCCTCGGCGGCGAGGTGGCGCATGAATCCGCGGATCCAGACGATGCCCTCGGGATCGAGTCCGTTGACCGGTTCGTCGAACAGCAGGGTGTGCGGATCGCCGAGGAGTGCCCCCGCGAGACCGAGACGCTGCTTCATGCCCAGCGAGAATCCGCCGGCACGTTTGGCCGCGACACTCGACAGACCGACCAGGTCGATGACCTCGGCCACGCGGCGAGCCGGGATGCCGTTGGAGGCGGCCATCCAGCGCAGGTGCGAGCGCGCGCTCCGGTTCGGATGAATCCACGCGGCGTCGAGCAGCGCGCCGACCTGCCGCAACGGGTGGTCGAGTTCGCGGTACGGGCGACCGTCGATGGTGGCGGTACCGGCCGTCGGCCGGTCGAGTCCGAGCATCATCCGCATCGTCGTGGACTTGCCTGCCCCGTTGGGTCCGAGGAATCCGGTGACCACACCGGGCCGGACATCGAAGGTCAGATCGTCGACGGCACGCACCTGCCCGAAAACCTTGGTCAGATTCTCGACTTTCAGCACACCACGACCATAGCCACGATGGGCGCCGGCGGGACGGATGCACACGCAGGGTGGGTAACGTCGGACAGGTGTCGGTCACCTTTGCCGTGCTGCTCTGGCCTGTCGACGGGCGATCAGCGGAGTTGCATTCCTACGAAGACGACGTCCTGCGATTGGTGGACGAACACCGAGGTCGCGTCGTCACCCGGGTTCGCAGCGTCGACCCCGACGACACGCACCCCGGCGAGACACAGATCATCGAGTTCGACGACGATGCCGCGTTCGAGTCCTACATGGCCGATCCGCGCCGGGCCGCGATGGCCGGACGTCGGGACGAGTGTGTCGCCCGCACGCAACTCTGGCGGGTCGACGCGGACTGATCCGGCCCCACCGAGCCTGCGCAGACTCGACTACTCCCGTACCGGAGACGACGCCTGCGCCCAGAATCGTTTGGGCATGCGGCCGGCGCCGGCCGCATGACGGCCGGCGATCACGGCGTGCCGCATCGCGGTGGCCATCCGCTCGGGGTCGTCGGCGCGGGTCACCGCCGAGGCGAGAAGCACTGCATCGCAGCCCAGTTCCATCGCGAGCGCGGCGTCACTGGCCGTACCGATCCCGGCGTCGAGGATCACCGGCACGCTTGCCGCGGCGACGATCATCTCGATGTTGTGCGGGTTGGCGATGCCCAGCCCGGTACCGATCGGCGAGCCCAACGGCATCACCGCGGCCACCCCCAGGTCCTGCAGGCGCGCGGCCAGCACGGGATCGTCGTTGGTGTAGGCCAGGACGGCGAAACCGTCGTCGACCAGAGCCCGTGCCGCGTCGACCAGTTCGATGGCGTCCGGCAGCAGGGTCCGCTCATCGGCGACGACTTCCAGTTTCACCCAATGGGTTTCGACGGCCTCCCGGGCGAGCTGTGCGGTCAGCACCGCTTCGGCCGTGGTGCGGCAGCCGGCCGTGTTGGGCAGGATCGCGATGTCCAGGCGGCGCAGCAGTTCGACCATCCCGGTGCGCGACTCGGGGCTGACCCGACGCAGCGCGACCGTGGTGAGTTCTGTACCCGAGGCGACCAGCGCCCGCTCCAGCACAGCGAGATTGGCGGCCCCTCCGGTACCCATGATGAGCCGCGACGTCAGTTCCCGATCGGCGATCCGCAGGGGTGCATCCGTCGCCGCGGCGATCCCGCTAGCCACCTTGCACCGCCGTGACGATCTCGACCTGGGCATCGTTGCACAGCAACCGATCCCACCGGCCGCGCGGCACCACCTCCCCGTCCACCGCGACCGCGATCCCGCGATCCGGCAAGCCCAGCACCGCGACCAGGTCGCGCACCGATGCGTCGGGCCGGAGATCGGTTGCCTCCCCGTTGACGACGATGGTCATCATCGCTTCACTCCTCCGGTGGACGTGGCCACCTCGTCGCGGCCGGCCTCGGCCGGCCCGTCCAACAGCGTCATCACCCTGTCGGCGGTGTACGGCGCCAACAGGATTCCGTTGCGGCCGTGGCCGGTGGCCACGACGACCCGCTCGTCCACGCGCCGGATGATCGGCAGTCCGTCGGCCGAGCACGGGCGTAGGCCGGCACCGGCCTCGGTCAGTTCGTAGGTCCGCAGGCCCGGCATCAGCTCGAGCGCGTCCGCGAGCAGGTCGGCCACGCCGCCCACCTCGGGCAGTGCGCTCGCCTCGTCGAACGGCTCGTATTGGGTTGCACCGACGACGATTCCGTCGTCGCGCGGCACCAGGTATACGGACCGGCCGTGCAGCCGCGCACGGATCACGCGCGACGGCGGCGGCACCGACCAGCGGGTGCGCCGCAGCCGGAGGATCTCCCCTTTGGCGGCATGCAGCCGGACGTCGGGCACCAGCGAGCGGGTGCCGAGCCCCGCGGCGACGAGTACGTCGTCGGCCGCGAGGGCGCCCAGATCATCGACTCGCTGCTCGACGACCTCGCCTCCTGCATCCAGCAGCGCCGCCCGCAACCGGTCGATCAGGCGCCGATTGTCCACGGCACCTTCACCGACGGCCAGGTAGCCGCTGTGCATGCGCGAGCTGAGTCCTGGTTCCATCCGGCGGATCTCCGCGATGCCGACCGGCCGGAGGTCGTCATGCGCCCGCGGCTGTCGGGCCCAGACGAACTCCGCGAGCGTGGACAGGTGTTCGGCGTCGGTCGACGAGCCCGCGACGAACAACGAATCGGCGGCGGCCGACACGGCCGGGTCACCGAGGCGCGCGAGGAGGTCGGGCCAACGGCGAACGGAGTCGACCGAGAGCGCCAGCAACTCATCCTCACCGGGGTGGCCTTCACCGAGTGAACCGAGCATCCCCGCGGCGACCCACGCCGCGCGCGCATGTGGGCCCGCGTCGTACACGCACACCCGACGGCCGGCGTCGGCGGCGGCAAGTGCACAGGTCAGCCCGATGACCCCGCCGCCGATGACGGCGAGTGCCCGCGGGCGCGGATCAGATCGGTGAACGGTCACGATGACGGCATCCTTCCTTCGCCGGCATTACCCGGATCAGGTCAAACGGTCAGCGGGGGCTCGACCCGCACTCTCAGCCCGCCGTACCCCGGGCTCCCGTGTCTTGCCCGCCACACTACCGTTGCGACGGTGACAACCTCCATCGGGACATCTCCGCGGGGCCCGCGGTACGACCGTCTGTCATCGGCTCGCCTCTACCTCTGCACCGATGCCCGGCGGGAACGCGGCGACCTGATCGACTTCGTGTCGGCGGCGCTCGACGGCGGCGTGGACATCGTGCAGATCCGTGACAAGGGATCGGCCGGCGAATCGGCCTTCGGCACGCTCGAGGCACGGGAGGAACTGGCCATCCTCGCTCGATTGCGCCAGGTCACGCGCGAGCGCGGCGCACTCCTCGCGGTCAACGACCGGGCCGACATCGCACGACTCGCCGGTGCCGACGTGCTGCACGTCGGACAGGGCGATCTGCCCGCCGCGATCGCGCGGGAGATCGTCGGTCCCGACGTCGTCATCGGACTGTCGACCCACGACGCCGACCAGATGCGCGGCGCGATCGCCGACGCCGACGTCGACTACTTCTGCGTGGGTCCCTGCTGGGCGACCCCCACCAAACCGGGTCGCGAGGCCGCAGGTCTGGACCTCGTCCGGGCCGCCGCGGCCGCTGCGCCGGCCAAGCCGTGGTTCGCGATCGGTGGGGTCGACGCCGACCGGTTGCCCGAGGTGACCGCCGCCGGCGCCGAACGAGTCGTCGTGGTGCGGGCGATCACCGGCGCCGATGATCCGCGTTCGGCGGCCGCACACCTCGTCGCCGGTGTCACCGCACGGCCGATCAGGTGACGAACGTGACCGCCTCGTCGAGGTCGGCGCGTGTCGTACGGAAGGTGTTCACCGGCGCTTCGGTATCCGGGTAGCCGAACGAGATCCCCGCGACGACCTGCCGATCGTCGGCGATGTCGAGATGGTCTCGCAGGACGCCGGAGTACGAGGCGAGTGCGGCCTGGGGCGCGGCGCCGAGGCCGAGCGCCTGCGCGGCCATCAGGAAACTGCCGATGTAGAGCCCGCAGTCGACCGCCCCGTAGGTACCCAACGACGCGGTGGTGGTGATGATCGCGACATGCGGCGCGTCGAAGAGTTCGAAGTTGCGGCGCATCTGCATGAGCTTGCCGACCTTGTCCTCGCGCGTGATGCCGAGGGTCTCGTACAACTGGTGTCCGCACTCCCGCCGACGTGCCTGATAGACACCCTCGTACCCGGGCGGCCAGTCGATGTCGGTGGAGATGGCGCCACCCGCGTCGACATGGCCGAGCAGGGTGTCGCGCAGCCGCGTGGTGGCCGCGCCCTCGGTCACGTGGACCTGCCAGGGCTGGGTGTTGCACCACGACGGCGTGCGCTGCGCCAGCCGCAACAGTCGCTCGAGCTCGGCTCGCGGGACCGCGTCCGGCAGGAACTGCCGACAGGTCCAGCGGTCGTCCATGATCTGCTCGAGTGCCGCCATCGCATCGACGGCATGGGTCATCTCGGTCTGCGTCATCTGATCCACCTCCGCGGTCTCATTTCGAGACCTGACGCTACCCGAGGCGGTCTCATTTTGGAACCATCGGGCGTAGAATGCCGATCATGCGCTACGAGGAGCTCGCCGACGAGCCGTGCTCGATCACCCGGCCGCTGGTGATACTCGGTGACCGATGGACGCTCCTGATCATGAAGTTCGCCTTCACCGGGGTGCGACGCTTCACCGCTTTCCACTCCGCGATGGGCATCTCCCGTGGCCGTCTGCAGGACCGCCTCGACCGGCTCGTCGAGCACGGATTCCTGGTGAAACACCGACCCGACGGCGCGGCCCACGAGGAGTACCGGCTGACCCCGAAGGGCCACGACGTCTATCCGATCCTCATCGCGCTGCGCGACTTCGGCGACAAGTACCTCGCACCGGACGGCCCGCCGGTGCACTACCGGCACCGCGACTGCACCGGCGAGGCCCACACCCACCTCGAATGCGACGGATGCGGTGTGGAGATCACCGCCCGCGACGTCGTGCCCGAGCCGGGCCCGGGCTTCCCCGTCGCGTACCGATGAAAGACGTTTGCCGTCGCGACCGCGGCGGGTCTAGGCTGGCCGACACCATGTTGTGCATGCAGAGCGCCCTCGTAACCCGCCGCAGCGGGGTCTGATCTGACCGACCCCCCGCTGCGGGGTCGTTGCGCTGTCTGCCCGTCGGTCACCGAGTTGTCGACCGAAACGAAACCTCGAGATGCACAACCTTCATCTTTCTCACCAATCCTGGCCGTATGAGACGTCCCGGGATCCGTTCGCCACACGATTCGGCTGCGCACTCCCGCGCGGCATCCGCGAGGAGGCATACGGAATGACCTGGCAAGGATTCACCGACGAGTACGCACCCACCGGCGGTATCCGCCTCGGCGCCTGGAGCGTCGAGGCCGGGCGCGAGGACATGGTCACCTGCCGGGCCACCATCGCCGACGCGGATCGGATCGTGTCCCTGCAGGCCAGCGCGTCCGGGCCGATCGGCGCCATGACGTCGATGCTGCACGACATCGGCGCGCCCGTGCAGATCGTCCGACTCCATCAGCGATCGGTCGACGGCGTGATCACGACGTTCCTGCTGTGCGAGCGCGACGACCGGCAGTGCTGGGCATATGGCAGCGGGGACTCCGCCGACGAGGCCAACGTCAACGCCCTGATCGCCGGCGCGAACCGCCTTCGGGTCAGCTCTGCGGGTCGAGCGAGCTGATCCGCTCGCGCAGGCCGGGCCAGGCGGTGCCGAACGCGGGATGCAGTGGCAGCCCCTCGACGTCACCCTCGGGTACCCACCGCAACTCGGCGGACTCCCCGTTGGCGATCGTGTGCACCGGCCGATCGGTCTCGGCGATCACGGTGGTGTAGGTCCACCCGCTGGGGGTCTGATGGGTGACCAGCGCCGCGACCACCCGCAGGTCGGTCCCGCCGATGCCGGCCTCCTCGTCGGCTTCGCGGATCGCCGTGTCGATGGCGCTCTCGTGCGAATCGCGTGCGCCGCCGGGCAGACCCCATGTCCCGCCCTGATGCGACCACACCGCGCGATGCTGCAGCAGGATCGACATCGAACCGTCCGACAGCGGTGCGCGCAACAACAGGCCCGCCGCACCGTTTCGTCCCCAATAACGCGAGCCGTCCGGATCGATCACCCAGCCGTCACCGTCTCCGCGCACGCCGCCTCCTGCTGATCTCTCCACCCCGAAATGACCCCAGACATCTCCACGGTATGTGAGTGCCGTGACAGTGGCCAGAGGGACGCGATGGCCGACACCGCACCGGATCGGGACACGGCACCGCAAGTCGAGCCGCGCGGACAGGCGAGGACTAGGGTTGAAACAGGTGGTCCGCACGCCGATCCCGGTCGAGGTCGGGTGTCTCGACCGCCCGGATTCGCGGCCCTCGGGGTGAAACATGTGAGCCGCCCACGACGACAGACGAGGTGGAGATCGTGAGCCCGACGCCGGTGTCGCCGGCACTATCGGAAAGAGACGCCGCCACCATGGAGAGTTCGGAAGGAACCTGACGTGACCGGCGACGTCTCGCCCATGCGGACCGCGCTGACACGTGCGGGCCGCACGATCCGGCCCAGTCCCACCTCCCCACCGATCCGGCAGGTGCTCTCCGAGCGACGCGATCTGGTCACCTCCGCACGGCAGCGCGCGCAGTCCCCGTTGAGCACGCTGCGGCACTACGCGGTGACGAGCCCCGGCAAACTGGTCATCATCCTCGTGCTCCTCGCGATCATGTGCGTCGCGACCGGTCTGTACGCCTCGACGACGCTGGAGAAGCGCACCGAGACCCTGCGCGAGATGATCGACCACACCGAGCCCCTCGCCGAGGCGTCCCAGGTCCTCTACAGCTCGCTCTCCATCGCCGACGCCGCCGCCAACTCCGCGTTCATCTCGGGCGGCCTCGAATCTCCGGAACTGCGCACCAGATACTCCGACGCGCTGGCCACCGCGTCGTCCTCGTTGATCATCGCGGCGGGCACCTCACAGCCCGACGAGGCGGAGCCCACCGTGACCGAACGCAAGATCGACGCCGATCTGCAGACCCTCGCCGTCAGCATCCCCGTCTACAGCGGACTGATCGAGATCGCGCGGACCAACAACCGGCTCGGCAACCCGGTCGGCTCCACCTACCTCGGTGAGGCCTCCGCCCTGATGCAGGACCGAATCCTGCCCGCCGCCCAGCGACTCTACGAGCGACGGTCGATGGCCATCGCGGATCCGCAGAGCGCGCTCACCGTGCCGCCGTGGGGTGTGTACACGGCGCTGATCATCCTCATCGTGGGACTCGTCGCCACCAGCCGCTACCTCGCACGACGGACCCGACGCAAGTTCAACATCGGTGTGCTGGCCGCATTGATCGCCGTCGTGGTGGGGACCGTGTGGCTGCTGGCATCAGGTCTGATGTCGGTCGCGGCCACCAACAACGCGCGCATGGACGGCGCCGATCCCCTGCGCGAACTCACGTCCGCGCGCATCCTCACCCAGCAAGCCCGGTCCGCGGAGACCCTGTCGCTGGTGCGGCGTGGCGATCAGGGCGACCTCGACCGTAAGTTCAGCGAGACGACCGGGGAGATCGCCCGCACCCTCGATCGGGTGAAGAGCGAGGACGGGACGGGTACCGTCACCGATTCCCAGCTGTACAACGCCAATTACGTGCTGAATCAATGGCGTGAACGCGATGCGCAGGTGCGCGCCCAGATGAGTGCCGGCGACTTCGCGCAGGCGCGGGTGAAGACGATCGGCGACGGTCCGAACTCGACGGCGCAGGCGTACGGCGACCTCGACCGTGCGCTCGTCGACACCATCACCACCACCCGGACGTCGTTCCGCGACGACATCAACACCGCGCAGCGAGTGCTCGGCTACACCGGCACCGGCATTCTGTTGCTGACGCTGTTCGCCGCCGCGGCGGTGGTGGTCGGCTTGATCCCTCGTATCCGGGAGTACCGATGATGCGACGACGAAGCCAGGGAGCCGGACACGGCGACGGCACGCGGCGCGTGCTCGTCGCGATCGTGACGGGCCTGGCGATCTGTGCGACGGCCACCGGGTGTGTGCGCTTCCCGGCGCCCCCGTCGCCGCCGCCGGTCGCGTTCGGTGTACAGCCCACACCGCAGGGCGCGGAGCCGGATGCGGCTCGGGAACCCGCGCCGAACTCGCAGACCTGCGACGCCACCGTGAGCCTGCGTCCCGGCCCGATGCCGGTACCGGCCCAGATGCCGATCCGCACCACGATGGCCGACATCCTCGGCCGCGGGCGGCTGATCGTCGGCCTCGACATCGGCAGCAACCTGTTCAGCTTCCGCGACCCCATCACCGGCGACATCCAGGGTTTCGACGTCGACATCGCCCGGGCGATCTCCCAGGCCATCTTCGACGATCCGAACACCATCGAATACCGGGTGCTGAGTTCGGCCGAACGGACCGAGGCCCTCATCGACCACTCGGTGGACGTGGTGGTCAAGACGATGAGCATCACGTGCGACCGGCTGCGCGACGTCGCCTTCTCCAGCCCGTACTACGTTGCTTCGCAACGCATCCTGTCCACCCGGAACTCCGGCATCGACGGGCCCGCCGCGTTGGCGGGCAAGCAGGTGTGCGCGGCCCGTGGCGCGACGTCCATCGGTCGCATACAGTCCATCGCACCGCGTGCCAGAATGGTCACCACCACCACGTGGGCGGACTGCCTGGTGATGATGCAGCAGGCGCAGGTCGATGCGGTCACCACCGACGACGCCATCCTCGCGGGGCTTGCCGAACAGGATCCGTGGATGCAGTTGGTGGGCCCGAGTCTCGGCGAGGAGTACTACGGGGTCGGCATCCCGAAGGGGCAGGACGACATGGTCCGCTTCGTCAACGGGGTGCTGCAGCAACTGCGGGTCAGCGGCCGGTGGCAGCAGATGTACGACCGCTGGCTGTCCATCCTCGGGCCGGGCAACGGACCGCCACCACCGGTCTACCGAGACTGATACACCCACCGACAGAACAGGACGAGAACCCGGGGACCCAGATGACCGACCACGAGAACCGCACCGACACAGCACCTCCCGATCAGGAGGTGGGAGCGGTCGACGTCGGCACGCAGGCGGCCACCCGCGACGAACTCGATGTCGGCACGCAGGCCGCGAGCCGCGATGACCTCGATGTCGGCACCCAGAAAGCGACTCTCGACGACCTCGACGTCGGCACCCAGAAAGCGACTCTCGACGACCTCGACGTCGGCACCCAGAAGGCCAGTCAGGCCGACCTCGAGGCGGCCGCGGCGGCGGACGACCAGAGCGGGGACGCGCCGACCGATCGCGTCTCGGGACGTTCCGGTCCGACGATCCCCACCGATGTCACGTCGCTCGGCTCCAGCCGTCGCCTGGTGCCGCGCAATCGTTCGATGGTTCACGATCGCCGACTGGGCAGCGGCCTGGTCGAGTTGCCGAAGATCACCGACATCGAGCCGGCCGACGCGGTGCTGAGCCATCCGATCATCGCCGAACGCAAGCGCACCTGCTGGCGGTGCGGAAAGCCGGTGGGGCGCAGCGTCGGTCCGGGCAAGGGTGATCTCACCGGCGAATGCCCACACTGCGGTGCGCGCTATTCGTTCGTCCCCGGCCTCGAGCGGGGAACGCTGGTGGCCGAGCAGTACGAGATCGCCGGCGCCATCGCGCACGGCGGCCTGGGCTGGATCTACCTGGCGATCGACCGCAACGTCTCCGACCGGCCGGTGGTGCTCAAGGGTCTGCTCAACTCGTCGGACGCCGAGGCACAGGCGGTCGCGGTCGCCGAACGGCAGTTCCTCGCGTCGGTCAATCATCCCGGCATCGTGAAGATCTACAACTTCGTGGAACACGTCACCGAGTACGACGACCGGTTCGGCTACATCGTGATGGAGTACATCGGCGGGCAGACGCTCAAACAGATCACGGCCGGTGACGATGGCGACGGCGACCCGAGCGCGCCCGCCGGACTGCTGAGCGTCGAGAACGCGATGGCTTACATGCTGGAAGTGCTTCCTGCCGTGGGGTATCTGCACTCGGTCGGTCTCGTCTACAACGACGTGAAGCCGGAGAACATCATGATCGGCAGCGACGAGGTGAAACTCATCGATCTCGGCGCGGTGTCCCCGATCAACGGCTACGGGCACCTGTACGGCACGCCGGGGTTCCAGGCGCCCGAGATCGTCAAGACGGGCCCGCAGGTGGCCACCGACATCTACAGCATCGGGCGCACGCTGGCTGCGCTGACCGTCGACATGCCCAAGAAGGACGGCCGCTACCTCGATGGCCTACCGTCGCCGGAGGACACCCCGGTCTTCCGTGACAACCCGTCGTATTACCTTCTGCTGCAACGTGCCACCGCACCCGACCCGGCAGACCGGTTCGCCTCGACGAACGAGATGACCACGCAGGTGCTCAACGTGCTGCGTGAGATCGTCGCGGTGCACACCGGTGTGCCCCGGCCGTCGCTGTCCACGGTGTTCACCCCGCAGCGGTCCACCTTCGGGACCGATCTCCTGCTCGCACCGGTCGACGGCTTCTTCGATCCGGAGCAGGCGGCGTTCTACGATCCGGTCGACATCGCCCGCGCATTGCCGCTGCCCCTGGTGAACCCGATGGACCCGGCGGCCGGATTGCTCACGTCGGCGGCGCTGTCCGACCCGCGCCAGACGCTCGACTCGATCCATGCCGCCCGCGCCGACGGCTTCTCGTCGATGCTGGGCACCTCGAGCGACGATCGTCACCCGTCACTGGAGATCGACCTCGCCGAGGCCCGGGCCCATCTGGAGCTCGACGATGTGGACACCGCACTCACCCTGCTGCGGGATGTCTCGGCGCACCATGGTGATTCGTGGCGGGTGCAGTGGTACATGGCGATCTGCGCGCTGATGAACGACGAACCGGAACTCGCCTATGAGCGCTTCAGCGACGTCCTGCAGGCGATGCCCGGTGAGGTCGCCCCGAAACTGGCCGTCGCGGGTACCGCCGAGCTGATCGGGCGGTGGCTGTCCGACGAGTCGTCTCCGTCGGCCGACCACCAGGCGCGGATCACCGAATTGTTCGACATCGCCGCCCACCACTATCACGACCTGTGGCTCACCGACCACGGCATCGTCACCGCCGCTTTCGGACTGGCCCGCCTGGCCGTCGCGGCCGGCGATGCCGACGCCGCCATCGCGCCGCTGGACGAGGTACCGCCCACGAGCCGGCATTTCAACACCGCCCGGGCGACCGCGGTGCTCGCGCTGGTCCACGGCCGACCGATCGCCCAGGTGTCCCGGGCGCAGGTCGTCGAGGCCGCGCGGCGGGTGGGCGTGATGCCCGACAGCGAACCACGCAAACAGCGGTTGTTGCTCATCGTCCTCGGGACCGCCTTGGGCTGGGTGCACGAGAACCCGGACGCCGATCCGTCGCTGCAGCCGACCACCCTGCTCGGCTATCCTTTCACCGAGCAGGGATTACGGGCGGGAACCGAGCGCTGTCTGCGCCTGCTCGCACGGCAGACCCGGGTCAATCGCGCGCATCGGTTCATGCTCGTCGACCTCGCGAATTATGTTCGGCCGGATACGTTGTTCTGAGGTTCCGCCGGGCGCGCGGCGTCAGAGCTCCGCGACGACCTCCGCGGACTGCCGCGCGATGGCCAGTTCCTCGTTGGTCGGCACCACCAGCACCTCGATCGTGCTCTCGTCGGCCGAGATCCGGCGGGCGTGCTTGCCACGCAGCGCGTTTCGCTCGTCGTCGATGATGATGCCGTAGTTCTGGAGGTCGGCCAGCGCGTCCGCCCGGACGCCCGCGGCGTTCTCCCCCACTCCCGCGGTGAACGTGATCGCATCGACGCGGCCGAGTTCGATCATGTAGGCACCGATGTAGCGGCGCAGCCGGTGGATGTAGACGTCATAGGCCTTGCGCGCACCGTCATCACCCGCCGCGATCTTCTCTGTGATCGCCCGGAAGTCGTACTCGCCGCACAGCCCCCTGAGTCCCGACTGCTTGTTCAGCAGCGTATCGATCTGGTCCACACCGAGTTTCGCGACACGATTCAGGTGCATCACGATTCCGGGATCCAGATCGCCACTGCGGGTACCCATCACGAGCCCTTCGAGTGGCGTCATCCCCATCGACGTGTCGATCGGGCGGCCGCCCGCGATCGCGGACGCCGACGCCCCGTTACCCAGATGCAGCACGATCTGATTGAGGTCACCGACCGGGCGGTCGAGGAAGGCAGCCACCTGTTCGGACACGTATTCGTGGCTCGTACCGTGGAATCCGTAGCGGCGGATCGCGTGCAGGCTCGCGACACCACGGTCGATCGCGTACGTTGCCGCGGCATCGGGCAGCGAGTGGAAGAACGCGGTGTCGAAGACCGCGACCGACGGCACGTCCGGTAACAGCGACCGTGCTGCCTCGATCCCGATGAGGTTGGCCGGATTGTGCAGTGGCGCAAGCGTGGAGATGCGGCTGATCTCGGCGATGACCTCGACCGAGATGAGTGTCGGCCGGTAGAAGGTCCGCCCGCCGTGCACCACCCGATGGCCGACCGCCCGTAGACCCGCGGTCCGCAGGTCCGTGCCGTGATCGGCGAAGAACCGCATCGCCCGCTCGATCGCGGCGTGGTGATCGGGCAGTGGCAATGACTCGGTGATCTCCTCGCCGTCCTGCTCGTGGGTGATCGACGATCCCTCGTCGCCGATGCGTTCGGCGATGCCGTCGGCCAGAACCTCTTGCGTATCAGGGTGGAGCAGTTGATATTTGAGCGACGACGACCCGGCGTTCAGGACCAGAACCGCGCCGGCGGCCGCCGTGCTCACGCCGTCGCCTCCGGATCGGGGATCGCCGGTTGGTCCTGGGCCTGGATCGCGGTGATCGCCACCGTGTTGACGATGTCGGACACCAGGGCTCCGCGCGACAGATCGTTGATCGGTTTGTTCAAGCCTTGCAGCACCGGTCCGATCGCGATCGCATTCGCACTGCGCTGCACCGCCTTGTAGGTGTTGTTGCCCGTGTTGAGGTCGGGGAAGATCAGCACCGTCGCCTGCCCCGCCACCGGCGAGTCCGGCATCTTGGTGGCCGCCACGCTCGGTTCGACGGCCGCGTCGTACTGGATGGGCCCTTCCACGAGGACCTCCGGGGCCCGATCCCGCACGAGATCTGTTGCCACCCGGACCTTGTCGACGTCGGCGCCCGACCCGGACTGCCCCGTCGAGTACGACAGCATCGCCACCCTCGGATCGATGCCGAACTGCGCGGCCGTCTGGGCGGAGGAGATGGCGATGTCGGCGAGCTGCTCGGCGGTCGGGTCGGGCACCACGGCACAGTCGCCGTAGGCGAGCACCCGGTCGGCGAGACACATGAAGAAGACACTCGACACCGTCGACACACCGGTCTTGGTCTTGATGATCTCGAAGGCCGGGCGGATCGTGTGCGCGGTGGTGTGGACCGCCCCGGACACCATGCCGTCGGCGATCCCGGTGTGCACCATCATCGTGCCGAAGTAGGAGACGTCGCGCATGGTCTCCGCAGCGCGTTCATGGTCCATCCCCTTGTGCTTGCGGAGGTCGGTGTAGATGGATGCGAACTCGTCGAGCAGGTCGGAGGTGGCCGGGTCGATGACGTCCACCCCGTCGAGGTCGAGACCGAGTTCCTGTGCGCGCGTGCGGACCACGTCCTCCGCGCCGAGCAGGGTCAGCTTGGCGACGCCGCGCCGTAGCAGGCGTCCGGCGGCCCGCAGGATACGGTCCTCCTCGCCCTCCGGCAGCACGATGTGTTTGGGCGCCGACCGGGCGCGTGCGATGAGGTTGTATTCGAACATCTGCGGGGTCACCACGGACGGCGTGTGGACGTCGAGGACCTTCATGACCGCCTCGGGGTCGACGTGCTCCTCCATCAGGGCGAGTGCGGCGTCGATCTTGCGCGCGGACCCGACACCGACCCGACCCCGGGTATGGGCCGCGGTCCGTGCCGTCTCGTAGGTGCCCTGCTCGCAGGAGATGATCGGTAACGTCGGCTTCAGCCCGCTCACGAGGGCGTCGATCATCGGATGTGGTCGCAGCCCACCGTTGAGGATGATGCCGGACAGCCGCGGGAACCCTTGCGCGGTATTGGCGTTCACCAGTGCGAGCAGGACGTCGGAGCGATCCGCCGGGGTGATCACCACCGTTCCGTCGGTCAGCCGCTCGAGGATGTGCTCGACGGTCATCCCGCCGACCATCACCTTGAGCGCCTCGCGATCGAGGAGTTCCTCGTCGCCGCTGAACATCTCGGCTCCCAGTGCCTCCCTGAGCTCGGCCATCGTCGGGGCGAACAGCACCGGATCCTCGGGCAGGCACCACGTCGGGACACCGGTCTTCTCGACCTCCTTGCCGATCACCGTCATCCGCTCCGGTTCGCACCGGTTGACGACGATGGCCGCGGTGGTGGCGTGCAGTGCGCTGATCTCGGCGAGGAGAAGTTCGGCGAGACCGTGCAATTCGGCCGGGGTGCGATCGGTTGCCTTGATGGCCAGGATGATCGGTGCGGACAGATTCGCCGCGATCCGCGCGTTGAAGCTCAGCTCGGACGGGTTCCCGACGTCGGTGTAGTCCGAGCCGATGATCAGGACAGTGTCGCAGCGCGCCTCGACGGCATGGAAGCGGGCCACGATCTCGCCGATCGCACCCTCGGGGTCGGCGTGCACCTGGTCGTAGGTGACGCCGATGCAGTCCTCGTACGGCAGGTCGACCGACGCGTGATCGATGAGGAGTTCGAGGATGTAGTCCCGTTCGCCGGCCGCGGCGCGGGAGATCGGCCGGAAGACACCGACCCGCCCGCCGGTCGCCGACAGCAGGGCCAGCAGGCCCAGCGCCACCGTCGACTTCCCGGTGTCCCCCTCCGCGGAGGCGATGTAGATGCTGCTCGACGTCACGGTGTCTGCACCCATGGCGACCAGCCTATCGGCCGGAACCCGAATGCATGTCGTGAGTCGCCCCGAGGCTCGCGTGGAGACTCAGATCAGGATGCCCGGATTGCAGACGCCCGCCGGGTCGAGCGCGACCTTGACCGCGCGCAGGGCGTCGAGTGCCAAGTCCCCGATCTCGGCGTGATAGGTCGCGCGGTGATCGCGGCCCACCGCGTGGTGATGGGTGATGCTCGCGCCCGCGGCACGGATCGCGTCGTTGGCCGCGGTCTTCGCAGCGGCCCACTGCGCGATCGGGTCGTCGGTCTGCGGACAGACCACGGTGAAGTAGAGCGAGGCACCGGCGGGGTAGACATGGCTGATGTGGCACATCACCAGCGGTGCGGTGCCTGCGGCGGTGAGGGTGTCGGTCAACGCCGCCGTGACCAAGACCTTCAGGTCGGCGAGACGCGACCAGTAAGTGACGGTCTCGAGCGTCTCCACCAGCACGCCGGCATCGAGGAGCGGATCACGCAGGTAGGGCGCCCGGAATCGGCCGGTCCGCCACGACTCTCCCGGCCCCTCGCCCATCGAGACGCCGCCGGCCCGCTCGAGCACCGCGGTGACGGCCGCATGGCGGGCCTCCACCTCGTCGTGCGCACCCTCGACGCCGATCACGGCCAGGCATCCGCCCGTGGGTCCGGCCGCGTCGGTCCCGCCGGCCCCGTCCGGATCGGCGAGATTGATCGCGGTCTCCATCTCGTCGGACAGCCGCAGCACCGTCGGCATCGGCCCGTCCTGCGCCAGCGCGCGCAGCGCCGCGGCACCGGCGTCGAAGTCGTCGAAATGCCAGCCTTCGAACACGCGATGGTCGGGCACCGGATGGACCCGCACGGTGACCTCGGTGATGATGCCCAGAACCCCTTCGGAACCGAGCACCAGGTGCCGCAGGTCGGGGCCGGCAGCCGACTTCGGCGCCGCGCCGAGTGCGATGGTGCCGCGTGGCGTCGCCAGAACCATGCCCTCCACCATGTCGTCGAAGCGTCCGTACCCCGCCGACGATTGCCCGGCCGAGCGGGTCGCCGCATAGCCGCCGATACCGGCGCCGGCATAGGACTGCGGGAAGTGGCCGAGGGTATAGCCCTTGGCGCGCAACAGTTCTTCGGCCCGCACGCCACGCAGACCGGCCTGCAGGGTTGCGGTGCGCGAGATCTCGTCGATGTCGACGAGCTCGTCGAGCCGGGCGAGGTCCACGGTGACGACCCCGGCGAATCCGGTCCGATCGGGCGCCAGACCACCGACCACCGACGTCCCGCCGGTGAACGGCACCACTGCCACCCGATGCTCGGCACAGATCTCCAGCACGCGGAGCACATCGTCGTGCGAGCCGGGCGTCACGACGACGTCCGGCGCATCGGTGCCGTCCCCGCTGCGGAGCGCGAGGATGTCGGGCGTCGAGTATCCCCGGGTGTGATCGATGCGCGAGCGGTGATCGTCGATCACATGATGCTCGCCGAGCGCCTCCACGAGCGCCGAACGGGCGTCCACCGGTAGCTGCGGTTCGGCGAGCACGACGTCGTCGGGGGCCACACCCCGTCGCTCGGTGCCGTCGGCGCCGACCAGCGCGGCCGCGGCCGCCGGGAGCTCGCCGGGCGTCGCGGGGTCGCCCCATCGTGGCCTGCGCAGATGCACCACCGGCAGGGCGGTCTCATCGGTTCTCGGTGAATCGGCGTGGATGTTCATGGCGACCGGCCTCCTCGGGTGCGTTACACATTCACCCTAACTGTCACGCGGCCGGGGAATGGCGCGACCCCGGAACTCCACGCGAAGCGCGCCGCCCGACCGCCTCACCTCACGATCGCGCGGACGACGAGATCGGCGATCTCCTCGTCCGAGAGAGCGCTGTCGGGGATCAGCATCAGCGAGTAGATGGTGCGCACCAGGAACTCGGCGGCCCCTTCCGGACCCGGGTACAGCCGATCACCGATCTCCGGCTGCAGATCCGGCAGCGCCTCGGCGACGATGAGGTGGATCAATGTCGGTCCGGTCGCATCCTTGGTGGCGACGAGGGAACGGACGATCTCCTCCGGTTCGTTGCGCAAAATGTATTGCAGCGCTTCGTGTTCGCGAATGTAGGGCAACACGTGGAGAATCTGCGCACGCACCTTGCCGGGCGCGTCGGGAGCCGTGTCGGCCCACTCGCGCAACTTCACCCGGAGCGTCGCGACCTCCCGCTCGACGATCGCCGCGATGAGCGCGTCCTTGCCGCCGAACATCCGATACGCCGTCGCACGGGCCACACCCGCCTGACGCGCCACGGATGTCAGGCTCAGCGCCTTGGCGCCGAAGCGCGACATCAGGGCCACCCCGACGTCCACCATGCGGTCACGATCCATGGTCATCAACGGTATCCGACCAGCTCCGTCGCCCATATCGGACGGTGCTGCGGGTGGCGTCAGCGAGCGGGTGTGGTCGTCGTGGTCGTGGTGCTGTCGGGTCCGTCAGGAGATGGCGTCGTCGGGCGCGGGATGAACGGACGGAACTCACGGGTCGTCGTCGCAGGAGGAGTCGTCACAGTGGGCGTCGTCACAGTGGGAGTCGCCGACGAGGACGGACGCACCCGCGGCACGGTCAGTGTGGGCGTGGATCTGTCCGGGGGTGCCGGGCGGACGAACCGCGGCCCACTCGACGTGGTGCGTTCGGGCGCGGCGAAGTGGGCGGTGAACACCGCGGTGCGGGAGATCTCCTTGGCGACGGGCACGGCGCTCTGACAGTCGACGACGTACGCCTGCCCGCCCGACAGCGCCGACGTCGCGCTCAGCACCCCCCGCGCGCCCGGCCCCATGGTCGTGCTGGCGGTCGGCGACTGCGCGCCGACGCGACCCAGGGTGCAGACGACCGGGATCGGGCGAACTCCGTTGTTGCGCAACTCGACCCGCACGGTCTTGCCGTTGATCACGACGCCGCAGTCAGGTGCCGGACCGAAGCCGTCGAAGCTCCCGCACGACGAACGGGCGAGATTCGGCGCGGCAGATGTCGGCGAGGGATCGACCACGACCATGGTGATCCCGCCGGCCGCGGCGACAACGGCAGCGGCGGCGATGGGTACGGTCAGTTTCCGCATGCGGGGACTCCTCGAGTTCTCCGATCAACCCTAACGAGTCCGGGCCGCCCCCGATACCCCTGCGTCCGATCCCCCTGCGCCAGATCCCCCTGCGCCCGATCCCTCTGCGCCAGATGCGCCCTCGTCGCCGAGGACATCGCGGACCTCTGTCCCCACGACACGGCGTGACCGGATGCGGAGAAGTCCGCGACCGATGGCCACCCCTGCCAGACACAGGACGCCGCCGACGATGCGGACAGCGGACGGCAACTCCCCGAGGAACAGCCACGACATCACGATCACGATCGCCGGGACGGCCAGGGTGGTGGCCGCCAGTGCGCCCGCATCCGTGCGAGCGAGCGCGTACGCCCAGGTGGTGAACGCGATGGCGGTGGGTCCGACGCCGAGGAAGACCAGCCACGCGATCTGACCGGGGTCGGCCGCACCGAGTTCACGGAATGCGGTCGGCGCGAACGGCAGGGTCGCGACCAATCCCGCCACCGCACCCAACCAGGTGGCGGTGACGGCGTCGACGTCGCGCAGCGCGACCTTCTGCAACAGCACCCCGGCGGCGTAGAGCACTGCGGTGATCACGCCCAGGGCCAGTCCCAGCCAATCCGCATGCGCACCGCCGCCACCGACCGTGATCAGCACGACGCCGCTGAACGAGATGACGATACCGAGCACCAACATTCGGGAAAAGCCTTCGCCGAGAAAGAAACCCGCGTAGACGGCGACGATGATCGGCGCGAGGTTGACCAACAGCGCCGCGGTGCCGGCATCGAGATGTTGCTCGGCCCAGTTCAGCACGACACTATAGGCACCGAACCACGCGACGCCGTAGGCGATGACGAGCCCGAGGCCACGACCCCGCGGCCATCGGGGCGCGCGAGAAGCGGCAGTCGCAGTGCGGCGACGCGAGATGACCAGGATGACGGTCAGTGCCGCGACGCCGAACAGCAGCCGGAGAAACGCCATCGCACCCGGCGAGAAGACCGGCCCGAGATCGCGGATCACCACGAAAGCGGAGGCCCAGAGCGCCACGGTCACCGATGCGGCGACGGCGGGCCCGGCGGGCGGGGCAGAGGTGCGCATCAACATGGAACCAGCATCGCGAGCTTCAGCAGTTAGCACAAGTGACTATTCATTGCCGACAATTAAGCATTGCTATAGCTTGGCTTCATGATCGATCCGCATCGCCTCCGTGTGTTCCGCTCCGTCGTCGCGGAGGGGTCGATCGGCGGAGCGGCGAAAGCACTCGGATACACGTCGTCGGCGGTGAGTCAGCAGATCTCGGCCCTGCAGCGCGAGACCGGTCTCGCGCTGGTCGAACGCGACGGTCGCGGCGTACTCCCGACCGAGGCCGGGCTGATGCTGGCCGAGGAGTCGGCAGGGGTCTTCGACCATCTCGCGCGTCTCGACGGGATCGTCAACGATCTGCGGGTCGGGCGCGCCGGGCGGCTGTCGGTCAGCTACTTCGCCTCGGCGGGTACCACCTGGATCCCACCCGTCGTCGCCACCATCACCCGCGAGTTCCCCGACGTCCGGCTGGATCTCCGGCTCGTCGAGCTGGCCGAGGACACCCCGTACGGACCCGACGTCGAGGTCTACGTGGACGGCGCCGCGACGTCCGGCATGGCCGGCTATGACCGAGAGCATCTGGTCACCGAACCGTATTACGCGGTGGTGCACGCGGAGTCATCGCTCGCCGGGCTCGAGTGCGTGCCGCTGCAGGAGCTGAGCACCCGGTCGTGGGTGGACAACGACATCGCCCGCGGGCCCTGCCGCCAGGCCCTCATCGACGCCTGTGTGGCAACCGGCTTCACACCCGACTTCGGGGTCCAGACCCAGGACTATCCGACCGCGATCCGGTTCGTCGCGGCCGGGGTCGGGCTCACCGTCGTCCCCGAACTCGCCCTCGTCGGGATGCCCGCGGAGGTGTGCGCGGTCCGGATCGTCGAGCCGACACCGACCCGGTCGATCTGGGTGCGACGCCATCACCGAACCGGTGGAAGTCAGGCCACCGAACGCATCCTGGAACTACTGCGTTCGGCGGTCGGCATCTCCTAGGCTCTGATCTCCCGCGCCCTCCGGTTTCCGGCCTCAGACCGTCAGCGTGCGCAGGCGGGGTGCCAGGTCCTTCTCGAAGTTCTCCAGGAACCGGCGCTGGTCGTGTCCGGGGGCGTGGAACACCAGGTGGTTGAGGCCGCAGTCGGTGTAGAACTTCACCTTCTCCACCGCCTCGTCCGGATCAGAGGCGACGATCCAGCGCTTGGCGACCTGCTCGATGGGCAGTTCGTCGGCCAGCCGTTCCATCTCCGTCGACGAGTTGACACTGTGCTTCTGCTCGGCGGTCAGCGAGAGCGGCGCCCAGAAACGGGTGTTCTCCAGCGCCAGTTCGGGATCCGGATCGTAGGAGATCTTGATCTCGATCATCCGGTCGATCGTCTCGAAGTCGCGCTCGGCCTTCTCCGCCCCCTCCTTGACCGCCGGGATCAGCTTCTCCTGATACAGGTCGGCGCCCTTGCCCGAGGTGCAGATGAAACCGTCGCCGGCCCGTCCCGCGTAGCGGGCCACCACCGGGCCACCCGCGGCGACGTAGACCGGGATCGGCTTCTCGGGCACGTCGTACATGTAGGCGCCCTGGGTTTTGTAGTACTCGCCGTCGAAGTCCACCTCGTCGCCGGTCCACAGCTCACGCATGAGCTTGATCGACTCACGCAGCCGAGCGAAGCGCTCCTTGAACTCGGGCCACTCCCCCTGGAACCCGGTCGCGTACTCGTTGAGCGCCTCGCCGGTACCCACGCCGAGCATGATGCGCCCCGGGTACAGGCAACCCATCGTCGCGAAGGCCTGCGCGATCACCGCGGGGTTGTAGCGGAACGTCGGGGTCATCACCGACGTCCCGATCTGCACCCGCTCGGTACGCTCGCCGACCGCCGCCATCCAGGCCAGCGAGAACGGGGCATGTCCGCCGTTGTGCCGCCACGGCTGGAAGTGATCGCTGACCGCCACCGAGTCCATGCCGTGCTGCTCGGCCGCCACCGCGATCTCGACCAGCTCCCGCGGGTCGAACTGTTCCGCCGACGCCTTGAATCCGAGCTTGAGTTCTGCTGCCACGTCTTACCTCGCTCCTGCCGGCCGCGGCTCGTCGAGCTCGCGGTTCACCGATCGATCACTCTGGGTCCAACGTACTCAGGGCCGCCCGAACGCGCTGCGCCCGGTTCGCCGTGTGCGAAATCCGACCCACCGAGTGGACTTCAAGTGAGCTTTAAGTTCTACCGTGGTCGTCATGAGCATGGAATCGGTGGGCTGGGACACCATGTACAAGTCGATGAACGCGCCGGAGGCCCGCGCGTTACGAGGTGAACGTCGCACCACACTGCGCCGGATCGCCACGTTCGCCGAGCCACATCGGCGGCGGATCGCGATCTTCCTGGTGTTGTCGGTACTCACGGCTCTGCTGACCGTGGTGACACCGCTGCTGGCGGGCCGGGTGGTCAACCTGATCACCGCAGGCGGAAGCGGTGGTGCGATCGTCGGGCTGGCGTTGGTCATCGCCCTGATCGCCGTGATCGAGGCGGCGGCCGGCATGGCCACCCGATGGTTCTCGGCGAACATCGGCGAGGGTCTGATCCTGGATCTGCGCCGCGCCGTCTTCGACCACGTGCAGAAGATGCCGGTCGCGTTCTTCACCCGCACCCGCACCGGCGCGCTGGTGAGTCGTCTCAACAACGACGTCATCGGGGCGCAGCGCGCGTTCAGCGACACGTTGTCGGGAGTGGTGTCGAATGCCGTGACGCTGGTGCTGACGCTCGGTGTCATGCTCGCGATCAGCTGGCAGGTGACCATCCTCGCGCTGGTGCTGCTGCCGGTGTTCGTGGTCCCCGCGCGCCGGATGGGCAAACGGATGGCCGCCCTGTCCCGGGAGGCGGCCGAATACAACGCACGGATGTCCACGCAGATGACCGAGCGGTTCTCGGCTCCCGGTGCGACGCTGGTCAAGCTCTTCGGCCGTCCCGACATCGAGTCGAGGGAGTTCGCCGACCGCGCGGATCAGGTGCGCGACATCGGTGTTCGTCGCGCGATGCTGCAGGCCTACTTCATGACCGCGCTGACATTGGTGTCGGCACTGGCGCTCGCCCTGGTCTACGGTCTCGGCGGCTGGCTCGCCGTCGGCGGCCACCTGTCGGCCGGCGCGATCGTCTCCCTCGCCCTGTTGCTGACCCGGATGTATGCGCCGCTGACCGCGCTGGCCAACGCCCGCGTCGAGATCATGAGTGCGCTGGTCAGTTTCGAGCGTGTCTTCGAGGTGCTCGACCTCGAGCCGCTGATCGCCGACAAGCCGGATGCGCAGAAGGTACCGTCGGGCCCGGTGTCGGTCCGTTTCGACGACGTCTCCTTCGCCTATCCATCGGCCGACAAGGTGTCGCTGGCCTCGCTGGAAGAGGTTGCGCAACTGGATAATCGCGGTGGCGCGACGGTGCTGCACGAGATCGACCTCGAGGTCCCGGCCGGTTCGATGACCGCACTGGTCGGCAGTTCGGGCGCCGGGAAGTCGACCATCGCCAACCTTGCCACCCGCCTCTACGACGTCGACACCGGGTCGATCCGCCTCAACGGTGTCGACCTCCGCGATCTGCAGAGCGCATCCGTGCATCGGACCGTCGGATTGGTGACCCAGGACGGCCACCTCTTCCACGACACCGTGCGCGCCAACCTCGCGCTCGCCGACCCGACGGCCGGTGAGGAAAAGATCTGGGATGCCTTGCGGCGGGCGCGGCTCGACGACCTGGTGACGTCGCTGCCGGACGGTCTCGACACCGTCGTGGGCGAGCGCGGCTACCGGCTGTCCGGCGGGGAACGTCAGCGGCTGACCATCGCGCGGCTGTTGTTGGCGCAACCGTCGGTGGTGATCCTCGACGAGGCGACCGCACACCTCGACTCGACGTCGGAAGCGGCTGTGCAGGAAGCGCTCTCCGAGGCGCTGGTCGGACGTACGTCGCTCGTCATCGCACACCGGTTGTCGACCATCCGCGCCGCCGACGAGATCGCCGTGCTGGAGCACGGCCGGATCGTGGAGCGAGGCGACCATGCGACCCTGCTGGCCCGCAACGGGCGATACGCCGAGCTCTACCGCACGCAGTTCGCCGACCAGGCACCGGCGACGGTCTCCGAACTCACGGCGTGATCCGGGGTCGCGCCGACCGGTCAGGGTCGCGCCACCCACTCATGCCATCGCAGATCACGCACGACGATGACCGGTCCGTCGGGTCGGTCGGTGCGGTACTGGGCGTACTTCTCGGCGAGCACGTCGATCGCGGTGGAGCCCGCCGGGCTGTCGGCGTCGACCACGGCCGCCCGTCCGTCGACGCGGACCCACCACAGGGCTGTCCAGTCGTCGTCGTAATGGTCGACGAGGAGGGACACCGCGGGATTGGCGGCGATGTTGGCGAGGCGTCGAAGGCGTTGCGTGCGCTTCGGCTTGTGGTCGACGCAGCTGTAGATCGCGTCCGTCCGGCCATCGGAGTCGAGGGCGAACACGATGGGCACGAGGTGCGGCACGGTCTCAGATCCCACGGTGTTCGATTCCACGGTGTTCGATCCCACGGGGTTCGATCCCGCGGGGTTCGATCCCACCGTGGCCAGTCGTGCCACCCGCGCCGACCCGAACCGTTCCTGCGCGGACGTCATGGTGCTGTCGGCGGGATCCGGGTGGCCGGCGCGATCACGCGCCGTCTGACGGCGGCTTCGTCGGCGGCGTCAGCTTGCGGCGACGGAACTGCAGGTAGACGAGGCCGATGTTCACGATGACGATGGCGATGCCGAGTCCCACCCAGACCCAGCGTCCCTCCTGCCACCAGTTGACCGTCAGCAACGCCACGCAGACCATCAGGATCACCGATCCGACGATGGTCATACCGCGGGAGAAGCTCTGCGCCCCACGCTGGAAGTCGTTGTTGATCATCGAAACGTAGTCACCTCAGGTCTGGATCACGATCACCACGGCTATCGCCACGGCCACCACCACTATCCCAACGATCAGGAATGTGACGTGAGCGGGCCCCGGCATCTCGCCACCCTCGCGCAGCGCCAGGCTGGTCTGCCGCCAGCGCCACGCACCGAGCAGTGCGATGACGCATCCCAGGGCCACCATGATGAGCCCCAGGGCTGTCTCGAGTATCGGATGTTCGATGTCACCGGCGACGTAGACGACGGCCACCCCGGCGGCCATGAATCCGAGCGCGGTGCGCACCCAGGCCAACACGGTGCGTTCGGCGGCGAGCGTGAACCGGGCATCGACGCCGCCCGGCACGGGCAGTGGCCCGTCCTCGGACGCGTCGTCGTTGGTCGCGCCGTCTCTGGTCGTGTCGTCTCTGGTCGTGTCCCCGCGCGGTCCGGGCTCAGCCGGCCCGCTGGTCCTTCCGCTCGTCAGCGTCCTTCGCCTCTCGTATGGCTTGGGCAACGAATGCCGCGGTCACCTCGATCGCGTGCAGGGTTTCCGGATGCCGGGTCGTGAGCACCGGAAACGCGTGCACCTGCCAAGCGTAGCTGTGCCCGACGGCGTCGACCCCGGCTTCGTCGAGCGTCTCGATCAGCTCGATGGCGTCGGCCTCGAGCATCTCGCCCTCCGCGGTGATGATCACCGTCGGCGGGAAGTCGGCGTCGGCGATCTGCACGATGCGTCGCACCCCGGTGAACGGGATGGGCCCACGACCGAACAGGCCGGCGAGCTGCGCCATCTTGCTCTGCGGGATATAGGCATCGGACCGGCTGGAGCGGTCCGGGTTGGTGCCGACATCGAGATCGAGAAGCGGCGAGATGCCGATCATCGCGGTCGGCCGCGGCAGGCCCTCGCGGGCGGCGGCCTCCACCACCTTGCCGGCCAGGAATCCCCCGGCCGAGTCACCGGCGACGATGACCCGCCGGTACCCGCGCTCTCCCACGAGTTCGCGGTAGGCGTCGACCGCATCGGCCACCGACGTGCCCACCCCCGACGACGGCAGCTGCCGGTACTCGAGCGTGAAGACCGGGAGTTCGGTGGAGCGGGCGAGCCGGCTGGCGATCGACCGGTGCGAACCGAGACCGCACACCACGAACGCACCGCCATGGAGGTAGAGGACCGCGGTCTCGGAGTCGCGGCGCGACGGTCCGGACGGCATGATGAGCTCCACCGGGCGCCCGGCGAGGGTCATCTGTTCCCGGACCACACCGCTCGGCTTCGGCCCGATCGCGAGGGCGCGGTCGATCAGGAACAGACCCGCCATCCCCGACCTGGTGAGCGGCCAGAGCGACAGGGTCGGGCGCAGTAGGGCACGGGTCCCGAGCCACATCGGATAGGACAGGAGACTCGGTTTGCGGTGGTGCACAATCGGCATTGCTCAATCCTCGTCATCTGGTGACAGTCGGCGCGGGACACGCGCGGGCATGCCACATCCGTCCGCCGTCCGTGCTGAGATACGTCAGTGCGAAAACTACACGGGTGGACCCCGCTGATGCCCGTGTTCTGCGGGGTTTCGCGCGCAAGCTCACCGGCCGGCACCGCGGAGACTCGCGCCACTGAATGTTCACCTGCGTCACAGACAGCTGTCGGTTGCGTCGACTATATTTCCCCCTTCGTGCCGAATCGATGGTCGTGACCGTGGTCATTCCTCCCCAATTCCTCCTGTCGTCGCAGGCCAGCGCCCCGCGCACCCTGTGCGACGTGCTCGATGCGAGCGCCGCGGCGTACCCCGATGCCATCGCGATCGACGATGGTGACCTGGCTCTCACCTACGTCCAGTTGCTCGCGCTGGTCCGACGCGGCGCAGAACGACTCGCCGCGGCCGGTGTCCGCCGGGGAGGGCGTGTCGGGATCCGCATGCCGTCGGGCAGCCGTGACCTGTACGTGGCGATCCTGTCCACGTTGTATGCGGGCGCGGCGTACGTCCCGGTGGATGCCGACGATCCCGACGAGCGGGCCGAACTGGTGTTCGGCGAGGCGCGGGTGGACGCGATCGTGGGACCCGGTGGCCTGCAGGCTCTCCCTGACACCGCCGATGCAACGCCGGCATCGCGTCCGACCGTCGACGACGACGCCTGGATCATCTTCACGTCCGGGTCCACCGGTACCCCCAAGGGCGTCGCGGTCACGCATCGCAACGCGGCGGCCTTCGTCGACGCCGAGGCGCGGATGTTCCTGGTCGACGATCCGCTCGGTCCGGGCGACCGCGTCCTCGCCGGCCTCTCGGTCGCCTTCGATGCCTCGTGTGAGGAGATGTGGCTGGCGTGGCGCTACGGGGCGTGCCTGGTCCCCGCGCCACGCTCGCTGGTGCGCAGCGGCATGGATCTCGGACCATGGCTGGTGCAGCGCGACATCACCGTGGTGTCCACGGTCCCGACGTTGGCGTCCCTCTGGCCACCGGAGGCCCTGGAAGCGGTGCGGCTGTTGATCTTCGGCGGTGAGGCCTGCCCGCCGGAGCTCGCCGAGCGGCTCGCCGTCGAGGGGCGGGAGGTGTGGAACACCTACGGCCCCACCGAGGCGACGGTGGTCGCGTGCGCCGCCCCCCTCGACGGCAAGGGACCGGTTCGCATCGGATTACCGCTGCCCGGTTGGGATCTCGCGGTCGTCGGCACCGACAGCCGACCCGTCGCGGAGGGCGAGGTCGGCGAACTCGTCATCGGTGGTGTCGGGCTCGCCCGCTATCTCGACGCGGCCAAGGACGCCGAGAAGTACGCGCCCATGCCGACCCTGGGATGGGATCGCGCGTACCGCAGCGGGGACCTGGTCCGGCTCGACCCGGCAGGCCTGCTCTTCCAGGGCCGCGCCGACGACCAGGTCAAGGTCGGTGGTCGCCGGATCGAGCTCGGCGAGATCGACAATGCGCTGCAACAACTCCCGGGGGTGAGCGGTGCGGCGGCCGCGGTCCGCAAATCGGCGGCAGGCAACAGCCTGCTGGTCGGTTACCTGGTGTCCCCACACCCCGACTTCGACGTCGCGCAGGCCCACGCCACCCTGGTGGCCCAATTGCCCGCACCGATGGTGCCCCGCCTCGCGCTCGTCGACGAACTGCCGACCCGCACCTCCGGCAAGGTCGACCGCAACGCCCTGCCGTGGCCGCTGCCCGGCGCAAACACGGCCACCGACGACGATGACGTCGATCTCACCGACACCGAGGTGTGGGTGGCGCAGTGCTGGACCGACGTCCTCGGCGTGACCATCACCAACTCGGGCGCCGACTTCTTCGCCGAGGGCGGCGGATCGCTCGCGGCCGCCCAGTTGGTGACCGCGCTACGCGCGCGGTACCCGGAGATCACCGTCGCCGATCTGTACGACCATCCGCGGCTCGGCTCGCTGGCCGAGATGCTCGACGCGCGGAAGCCGTCGACGGTGGTCACGCCCCGCGAGGTCACACCGACCCCGCGCCGGGCCGGCCTGGCGCAGATCCTGTTGTCGGTGCCGTTGACCACGCTCACCGGCCTGCAGTGGGCGACGTGGCTCGGTGTGGTGAACAACATCGCGGTCGCCGTCGCCGACAGCACGAATCGGCAGGTGCCCTGGCTCGTCTCGGTGAACTGGTGGGTGCTGCTGGTCGCGTTCGTGCTGTTCATCACCCCGCCGGGACGCATGCTGATCGCCGCGACGGGTGCCCGGGTGCTCCTTGCGGGCGTCACGCCGGGCGACTATCCCCGCGGCGGCGGTACGCACATCCGGCTCTGGGTCGCCGAACGACTGCTCGAGGCGAGCGGCGCATCGAATCTGTCCGGTGCGCCGTGGATGATCCACCTCGGACGGGCACTCGGCGCGAAGATCGGCCGTGGCGTCGACATGCACACGATTCCGCCGGTCACCGGATTCCTCACCATCGGCGAGGGCGCGTCGGTGGAACCCGAGGTCGATCTCACCGGCTGGTGGATCGACGGCGACGTCGTCCACATCGGTGAGATCGTGATCAAACGCGGCGCCTCGATCGGTGCGCGGTCGACGCTGCTGCCCGGCGCCGTGGTGGGTCGCGACGCCGAGGTCGCACCCGGCTCGGCGGTCCGCGGCCGCGTGAAATCGGGCCAGCACTGGGCCGGCTCGCCCGCGGTGAAGGTTCGCAAGGCCGATCATCCCTGGCCGGATCATCGACCCCCACGCGGCAGTGGCTGGGTGTCGATCTACGGGGTGTCGTCGCTACTGCTGGCCGCGATCCCGCTGATCGCACTGGCGGCCGGCCTCGCGGTGATGGGGTCATGGGCCATCCACGCCGACCGGTTGCGCAGCGTCGCACTGCGTTGCCTGGCCCTGCTGCCGGCGGCCACCCTCACCAGCCTGCTGGTGTTCGCGGTCATCACCGCTGTGCTCGTGCGGCTGCTGTCGATCGGGCTGACCAAGGGCTATCACCCGGTGCGCTCCCGCGTCGGCTGGCAGGTGTGGATGACCGAGCGTCTCCTCGACGCCGCCCGCACCTACCTGTTCCCGCTCTACGCCAGCCTGTTGACGCCGTGGTGGTTCCGCATCCTCGGGGTCAAGGTGGGCACGGGCACCGAGATCTCGACCGCGTTGGTCCTGCCGAAGTTCACCACCATCGGCGACGGCGCGTTCCTCGCCGACGACACGATGGTCGCGTCCTACGAGCTCGGCGGCGGATGGATGCACATCGACGAGGCGAAGATCGGCAAGCGATCCTTTCTCGGCAACTCCGGGATGACGGGCCCCGGCCGCAAGGTCCCCAAGAACAGTCTCGTCGCGGTGCTCTCGGCCACGCCGGATCGCGCGAAGTCGGGGTCGAGCTGGCTGGGCAGCCCGCCGGTTCGCTTGCGGCGCACCGCGGCAGCCACCGACACGTCCCGCACCTTCGATCCGTCGACGCGGCTCAAGGTCGCGCGGTCGGTCGTCGAGACGTTGCGGATCATCCCGGTGATGGTGTCGTTCGGGCTCGGCCTGTTCATGCTGATCGGTCTGCAGTACATCGCGCAGCACGCGCACTACTGGGTGGCGGCCCTGGTCAGCGGATTGCTGCTGCTGGTCGCCGGCGCTGCGGCCTGCTGTATCGCGGCGGCGGCGAAATGGCTGGTGGTCGGGCGGATCCGGATCTCCGAGCACCCGTTGTGGAGTTCGTTCGTGTGGCGCAACGAGCTGTCCGACGCGTTCGTCGAGACCGTGGCGGCGCCCTGGTTCGCCAATGCCGCGACCGGCACGCCGATCCTGAACCTCTGGCTGCGCATGCTGGGCGCGCACATCGGCAGGGGTGTCTGGTGCGAGACGTACTGGCTGCCCGAGGCCGACCTCGTCACGCTCGGCGACGGGGCAACGGTGCAGCGGGGTTGCGTGGTGCAGACCCATCTCTTCCACGACCGGGTGATGGCGATCGACGAGGTGCGGCTCGATGCCGGTTCCACGCTCGGCCCGCATTGTGTGGCACTACCGGCGGCCGGCCTCGGTGAGAGCGCGACCGTGGGCCCGGCATCGCTGGTGATGCGCGGCGACGTGGTGCCCGCGCACACCCGCTGGCAGGGCAACCCGATCGCCCCCTGGAACGGATGAGGTCGACGGTTGGCGTCTGTGCCGGATTCGGCACAGACGCCAACCGGTCTTCGGTCTACTCGATCCCGACCTACTCGACCACCGCGCCCCGGCGGCGCCGCCGGAACACGTAGTGATCGGCCGCCGCATTGCCGGCCTGTGCGAAGCCGACGGCCAGCAGGCCGGCGATCAGCGCGAGCGGCAACTCGTACCCACCGTCGGCCGTCCAGAATCCCGCATCCCAGTGCGCGTAGACGATCGCGCCGATCATGTCCGCGATCAACAGGATCGACACGATCGGCAGCAACAGACCGAGAATCAGCAGGATGCCGCCGACGAACTCGACCCAGGTCGCGTACTGCGCGGCCAGGTTGGGCGCCGGGATGCCCATCGCGTCGAAACCCTTCTCCACATTGCTGATTCCGTTGGTGTGGAGCTTCTGCCAGCCGTGCATGATGAAGATGTATCCGAGAATCAGTCGTGCCAAGAAAAACGTCACACTGCGTACGCCGAACATGATCTCCCCTTCCGTCCCGACTCCAATGAACCGGACTGCGGTCCGGTTCCCTGCCTCTCAGCGTCTCATGACCTCACCGTCGGGTGCACCTCGGGTGCGGCAGGTAACCTAAGTGTCCGCGACGGCATGGGGACCGTGTGGGAAAACGCGCGGCGAGACGCTGCACCAACTTTTCCCCACAGCACCGCTTCTCAAACAGGCCGCTATTCGAGCAGACAGGAGAGTCAGTGCCGGGTAAGTCGGCCAAAGGTCCACGTCAGCCCCATCTCGGTGCCCCGCTCGATGCTCTCGACCCCTACCTGCCGGACAACGGCAATCTCGGCTACCGCATCTCGCGCTACGACCTCGACCTCGAATACAAGGTCTCGCCCAACCGCCTGGCCGGCGTCGCGACCCTGACCGCGACGTCGTTCATCCATCTGCAGCGGTTCACGCTCGACCTCGCGTCGACGATGTCGGTGTCGCGGGTGACGGTCAACGACAAGCGCGCCCGCCATTCGCACCGCAGCCGGAAGCTGTCGATCACGCCCGAGTCACCCATCCCGCCCGGTGGCGCGATGACGATCGTGATCCGCTACACCGGATCGCCGCGCCCGATCCGCGGCCCCTGGGGTGAGGTCGGCTGGGAGGAACTCACCGACGGCGCGCTGTGCGCCAACCAGCCCAACGGCGCCGCGTCGTGGTTCCCGTGCGACGACCACCCGAGCGCCAAGGCGCCGTACCGGATCGCGATCACCACCGACAGCCCGTACTACGCGCTCGCCAACGGCATCCTCGAGTCCAAGCGGACCCGCGCCGCGCAGACCACCTGGGTCTACCAGCAGATCGAACCGATGCCGACGTACCTGGCCTCGGTCCAGATCGGCATGTACAAGAAGAAGTCGTTGGCCACCAAGCCGTTTCCGGTCGACGCCGTCCTGCCCGCACGACTGATGCGCACCTTCGACATCGACTTCGGCCGGCAGATGGAGATGATCGACGTCTTCGTGGAGATGTTCGGGCCCTATCCGTTCCCCACCTACACCGTGGTGGTCACCGACGACGAGCTCGACATCCCGATCGAGGCACAGAGCTTCTCCACGTTCGGCGCCAACCACTGCGACGGCAGCCGCAGCGCCGAACGCCTCGTCGCCCACGAACTGGCGCATCAGTGGTTCGGCAACTCCGTCACCCTGTCGCGCTGGCGCGACATCTGGCTGCACGAGGGGTTCGCCTGCTATGCCGAATGGTTGTGGAGCCAACGGTCGGGCGGCAAGAGCGCGTCCGAGTGGGCGCGCACGTACTACGACAAGCTGGCCACCCATCCGGTGCGCACGACACTCACCGATCCGGGACCGCGCCACATGTTCGACGACTGGGTCTACAAGCGTGGCGCGCTGACCCTGCATGCCCTCCGGCTGGCGATCGGGGACGGCAACTTCTTCGCGCTGCTGCGTCGGTGGACCGACAAGTATCGCTACGGGTCGGTCACCACCGAGGATTTCATCGCCCTGGCCGCCAACTTCTCCACGATGTCGTTGGGCCCGCTGTGGGACGAGTGGCTGTTCACCGCCGCGCTACCGCCGTTCCCCGGGCCGTCCTGAGCCCTCGAGCACCAGGACCGGACGAGACGATGCCCGACGCCACGCCGAAGAACTCGGCGATCGGACGTGTCACCGTCGCCACGGTGATCGCCGCCGCGTCGGGCTATCTGGTCCTGCTGCTCGCCGCGCGAGATCTCGGCGCCGCGGGCTATGCGGTGTTCGCCGTCTTCTGGGCGGCCTACGGCATGGTCACGGGCGCGCAGAACGGTCAACTGCAGGAGGCTACGCGCGCGATCCGGGCGGGCATCGACGAGCACGCACCGGCCTCCGATGCGCCGCCACGGGGCCGGCCGTGGCTGATCAACGCGCTGATCGGGGTGACGCTTGCAGCCCTGGTCGCGGCGACGTCACCGCTGTGGAGCGGGCACGTGTTCACCGAGCACCGCTGGCTGTCGGTCCTGCTGCTGTCGGTGGGCGTGGCATCGTTCGGCGTGTACGCCCACCTCGCGGGCGCGTTGTCGGGGGCGGCGTCGTGGGGTGCGTTCGCCGCCCTGCTGTCGGTGGACGCACTGATCCGGCTGGCCGGCGCGATCGCGGCGGTGGTGCTCGGCCTCGACCTCACCGCATTCCTGGTGATCACCGTGATCGGCTCGGTGTCGTGGATCGTGCTGCTGCTCAGCTCGAGCGCCGCGCGTCGGGCGATCGGCCTACCCGGCGACGTCGCGGCCCGACGGCTCACGCTCAACACGGTGACCGCGATGGCCGCCGCGGCCGCGAGTGCGGTCCTCGTGATGGGCTTCCCCGTGTTGATCAATGCGACCAACGGCGACGACGCCGACACCGCGACGGTCGGTGCGGTGGTCCTGGCGGTGACCCTCACGCGAGCTCCCCTGCTGGTGCCGCTGAACAGCTTTCAGGGTGTGCTGATCACCCGCTTCGTCGACGGACGGCAGCACCTCTGGTCGGCGCTGCGCGCGCCGGCGGCGGTGGTCGCCGCGATCGGGGTGGCCGGGTCGGCGGCCGCGTGGCTCATCGGGCCGTGGCTGATGACGACGGTCTTCGGCGCGGACTTCCGACTGTCCGGGGCCACGCTGGCCGCGTTCACGCTCGGGGCGACCGCGCTCGCGTTGCTGACGGTGACCGGCGCCGCGGCGATCGCGGTCGGCACGCACCGCTGGTACGCCGCGGGTTGGTGGGCGGCCACCGGGGCCTCGATCGCGCTGCTACTCCTACCCGTGGGTGTAGAGGCACGTGTGGCGATCGCGCTGATCGCCGGGCCCGTCGTCGGGATGATCGTTCACGCGCTCGCGTTGGTGCGGCGCAACCGACCGACGGTGGCGAGCACCCGCGACTGAACATGGTTGAGCCGCGACGTCGCGTGCAGGCGCGCGGCGCGCGCGGCCCGGGGCCAGCCGCGGTCGGCGCAGCGTCGGGCCTCGGCCGCGAAGAAGGCGTTCTCCTCGGCGAACCGTCTACCGTCGACGGCCTGGACCGAACTGACCGATGCCTCGTGCCGCCGGTAGTGGAAGACCACCGCGGGGTCGTGCACCAGGGCTCCCCCGGCGGCCGCGAGGTCGACCAGCAGGGCGAGGTCCAGGACGATCTCCAGCCCGGGCCGGAACCCGACCTCGCGGACGGGACCGGTGCGCCACAGCAGCGACGGGAAATACGTCCAGTTGCCGTGATAGAGGCTGGTGGCCATGGCCTCACCGTCGAGCACGACCGGCCGCCCGGACTGGGCGGCCGGCGTCAGCAGTTCCTTGATCCGGTCGCCGAGCGGCCGCACCACCCGGTCCTGATCGTCGATGACCTGCACGCCCGGTGCGATCACCGACGCACCCGGATGCGTCCGGGCCAGCGCACGCACGGTGCCGAGGTAGTCGGGCAGCATCACGTCGTCGCAGCCCATCACCACGAAGTGGTCGGCCTCCACCAACTCGACGCACCGGCGGAAATTACCGTTGACGCCGAGATTCGTCTCGTTGCGCAGGTACTCGACGCGGGGGTCGGTGAGCGACGCGAGCCATTCGCGGGGTTCCGGATCGGGATAGCAGTCGTCGACGACGACGAGCCGGAGGTCGCCGTCGGTTTGTTCGAGCACGCTGGTGACGGCCTGCCGGAACTGCGCGACGTCACCGTAGAACGGCATCATCACGTCGATCGGCACGCGACCAGGGTAGGTCATGGCCGCCCGGTGCTCGGCTAGGGTTACCGACATGACCTCCGGCGCCACCAGCAACGATGACGTGTGGCTGGTGATACCCGTGTTCAACGAGGCCGAGGTGATCCGGAGGGTGGCGTCCGACGCCGCGAAGACCTTCCCCAACATCGTGTGCGTCGATGACGGCAGCCGCGATGACTCGACCGGCGAGATCATCAAGGCCGGGGTCCGCCTGGTGCGGCATCCGGTGAACCTGGGGCAGGGCGCGGCCATCCAGACAGGCGTCGAATACGCCCGCGCACAGCCGGGCGCCAAGTATTTCGTCACGTTCGACGCCGACGGCCAGCACCGCGTGGAGGACGTGGTCGCGATGATCGACCGCCTGCGCACCGAACCCGTCGACATCGTCGTCGGCACCCGGTTCGCCGAGGGCCGCAGCGAATCCGTGCCGTTCGTGCGGCGAATGGCGTTGCGCACCATCGTGTTCCTCAGCCCCCGAACCCGCCGGATGGGACTCACCGACGCGCACAACGGGTTACGCGCCTTCAACAAGACCGTCGCCGACCAACTCGACCTGATGATGAGCGGCATGAGTCACGCGTCCGAGTTCGTCGCGCTCATCGATCACCACCACTGGCGGGTGACCGAACAACCGGTCACCATCCTCTACACCGACTACTCACGGGCGAAGGGGCAGTCGCTGATCAACGGCGTGAACATCGTCGCCGACGGACTGCTGCATACCCGGATGAGGAAGTGAGCGCGATGATCTGGTTCCAGATCCTGGCCATCCTCGGACTCGTGGCCCTGGTCACGTTCTTCATGATCCATCGCGGCACGGCGCGGTCGTCGGCGGGCGTGAAGTTGCTGTTCGTGGCCTTTGTGGTGTTCGGCGTCTACGCGATGCTGCGCCAGGACGACGTGACGTGGGTGGCCAACAAGATCGGCATCCAGCGAGGACTCGACCTGGTGCTGTTCCTGCTGGTCATCGCCTTCGCATTCACCACGGTGTCAACGTATCTGCGGTTCCGCGAACTCGAGATCAAGTACGCGCGCCTGGCGCGCGCGGTGGCGTTGCAGAACGCGGAGAAGCAGTCTCGTGAGTGACGGTGATCTCGATACGTCCTCGGCTGGCGCCTCGGACCACTCGATCAGCGGATGGGTCGGGGCGCTTGGTTCGCTGGTCGAGCGCCCTCCGCTGGTCAAGTAGCCAGCGAGCTTGCGAGCCGGCGTATCGAGACCACTCCGCGAACCACTCGATCAGCGGTTACGTCGCCAGCGACCGCAGATAGTCCGTGACGTCGTCGTAGACCGGCAACAAGCCGGACTCACGTGCCGCCGACAGCCCCGGTGCGGCCGTGTCCTTGGCGGACAGTTCGTAGTTCAGTGGTGTGCCGTCGCGGGCCGTGGTCGGCCAGTCGATGGCGAGTTCGGGATCCAGCGGGTTGATGCCGTGTTCGCCGGTCGGGTTGTAGCCGGTCGAGCAGAGGTAGGTGACCGTGGAACCGTCGGCCAGGGAACAGAATGCGTGGCCGAGGCCCTCGGACAGGTAGACCGCGCGGCGGTCGACGTCGTCGAGGAGCACGGTGTCGTAGGTGCCGAAGGTGTGTGATCCGACCCGGATGTCGACGATGACGTCGAGGATGGCCCCCGATGCGCAGGTGACGTATTTCGCCTGCCCGGGCGGCACATCGGCGAAGTGCACGCCGCGCAGTACACCGGCCGCGGACACCGACAGGTTCACCTGCGCGAGGTCGAGCCGGTGCCCGATGGCCTCGGCGAGCAGATCGCCCTTGAAGACCTCCGCGAACAGTCCGCGGCCGTCGCCGTGCTGCACCGGGGTCAGTTCCCACGCTCCGTCGATGACCAAGGGGCGCAGCTGCATCAGAATCCTTTTCCGCGTTCGAGTAGTTCCAGTAGATAGTCGCCGTAACCGGACTTCCGCAGCTTCACCGCACGAGAGCGCAGTTCGTCGTCGTCGATGAAACCACGCCGCCACGCGATCTCCTCGGGCACCGCGATCTTCAGCCCCTGCCGCTGCTCGACGGTACGCACGAAATTGCCCGCGTCGAGCAACGAATCGAACGTTCCGGTGTCGAGCCAGGCGGTGCCGCGGGGCAAGACCTTCACCGCGAGCTTGCCGCGTTCGAGGTAGTGGGCGTTGATGTCGGTGATCTCGTACTCGCCACGGGCACTGGGCTTCAGGTTGCGGGCGATCTCGACGACGTCGTTGTCGTAGAAGTACAGCCCCGGTACGGCATAGTTGGAGCGCGGGTGCTCGGGCTTCTCCTGCAGCGCCACCGCCGTTCCGGAGTCGTCGAAGTCGACGACACCGTACGCGGACGGGTCGGCGACCCAGTACGCGAAAATCGCTCCGCCGTCGACGTTCTCGAAACCCTGCAGCCGGCTGCCGAGCCCCGGACCGTAGAAGATGTTGTCGCCCAGCACGAGCGCCACCGAGTCGTCGCCGATGTGGTCGGCGCCCAGCACGAAGGCCTGCGCCAAACCGTCCGGCGACGGCTGTGTCACGTAGCTGATGGTGACCCCGAACTGCTCTCCCGTCCCGAGCAGACCCTGGAAAGCCGGGGCGTCGTGCGGGGTGGTGATGATCAGGATGTCACGGATACCCGCGAGCATGAGCGTGGAGAGCGGGTAGTAGATCATCGGCTTGTCGTACACCGGCACCAGCTGTTTGCTCACACCCTGCGTGATCGGATGCAGGCGGGTTCCCGTGCCTCCGGCGAGAATGATTCCACGCATGGCACACACACTAGGCGACGGTAGGCTGAGCTGCGCCCGTGGAAGGCGCGGCGTCGGCGAAAGGGGTTGGACATGCGGGTTCTGGTGACCGGTGGTGCCGGGTTCATCGGTGCGAACTTCGTGTTGCGCACGCTGTCGCAGCGGCCCGACGTGCAGGTCACGGTGCTCGACAAGCTGACCTATGCGGCCAACCCGGCCACGCTGGCACCGGTCGCCGAGCGCATCGAACTGGTCACCGGCGACATCGCCGACGCCGAGCTGGTCGACGGGCTCGTGGCCGGCACCGATCTGGTGGTGCATTTCGCCGCCGAATCCCACAACGACAACTCGCTGGCCGATCCGTCGGCGTTCGTGCAGACCAACCTGGTCGGCACCTACAGTCTGCTCGAGGCGGTACGTCGCCACGACGTGCGCTATCACCACATCAGCACCGACGAGGTCTACGGCGACCTCGACCTCGACGACCCGGCCCGATTCACCGAGCACACCGCCTACAACCCGTCGAGCCCCTACAGCTCCACCAAGGCCGGCAGCGACCTGCTGGTCCGCGCCTGGGTCCGCTCGTTCGGCATCGCTGCCACGATCTCCAACTGCTCCAACAACTACGGGCCCTTCCAACACATCGAGAAGTTCATCCCCCGCCAGATCACCAACGTGCTCACCGGGGTACGGCCCCGTCTCTACGGCGACGGCCGCAACGTGCGCGACTGGATCCACGTCGACGACCACAACGACGCCGTCTGGACCATCATCGACCGCGGCCAGATCGGTGAGACCTACCTGATCGGCGCCGACGGTGAGGTCGACAACCGCACCGTCGTGGAAACCATCCTGGATCTACTCGCACAACCCACCGACGCGTTCGACTTCGTCACCGACCGGCCCGGCCACGACCGCCGCTACGCCATCGACTCCACCCGGCTACGCACCGAACTCGGTTGGCGCCCACAGTATGTGGACTTCCGCACCGGACTGGCCGCCACCATCGCCTGGTACCGCGACCACCCCGACTGGTGGCAACCGAACAAACACACCGTCGAAGCGGGCTACGCAGCCACCGAGAAGATCATCGGCTGAGAGCTCCTACTCCGGTAGCGGCACCACCCGATCCAGGAAGTCGACCTGGTCGGCGACGACCTGCTCGAACGCCTCACCGACATAGATGTCGAAGTGCCCCTCGGGGTACCGGATCATCTGGGTCGTCGGGCCGCGCCGGACGTACCGGACCGTCTGCCGAGCGGGCGCGACGGTGTCGTCGTCGCAGACGCACACCAGCACCGGACAGGTGATCTGCTCGAGCGCACGACCGGGCCGGTGCGCCACGATGGCCAGGCCCACCCGCGCGGCCACCTCGTTGGTGAACGGATGCCCCTCCGGCACCAGCGGCAGGTAGCCGGGGACCACATCCGGCGCGGTCATCAGGGCGGGCTCGTGAGCCACGCCCGCCAGCGCGACCATCACCGGTGCACGCCCGAACGCAGACCCCACCAGGTCGACGATCCCGCGCGCGGTGACCTTGGCCGCCGACATCGGATCCAGCGCCAGCGTGGACGCGACTCCACTGGTGAACGGACACTGCGCGATGATCGCCGCGACTCGCCCGTCGCGGGCCCCGGCGACCATCACGTGTCCACCACCGAACGAGGTGCCCCACAGCACCACGCGGCCACTGTCCACCTCGGGGATCGACCGTGCGTAGGCGATCGCGGCCGCCCAGTCGTCGAGCTGGCGGCGGATGGAGAGCAGCTGCCGCGGTTCACCGTCGCTGTCCCCGAAATGGCGATAGTCGAACACCAGACACGCGTAGCCGGCATCCGCGAACCGCTCGGCGAAGGCGTCGAGCCGCATCTCCTTGACCGCGCCCAGACCGTGCGCCATCACGATGATCGGCGCCGGTTCCCCGGAGTCCGGCAGGTAGAGCCAGCCACGACAAGAATCGCCGGGACGACCCGACCCGCTCCCGGCGCCGGGGTGACGACTCGGCCCGCCCGACCTGAATTCCACGTCTGCCCGCGACACACGCCGACCGTATCCCGTGCGCATGAGGTGGACAACACACAGCTACCCGACGGCGAACCATCAGCGTCGGCGAATACCGTGGTCGGTATGCGAGTACTCGTCAGCGGCGGCGCCGGCTACATCGGTTCACATACGGTCATCCGGCTCGCCGAGGCCGGTCACGACGTCGTGGTGGTCGATGACTTCAGCAACGCCAAGCCGACCGTGATCGGTCGGCTGGAGGCGCTCGCCGGTACGTCGATCCCGGTCCACTCGTTCGACCTCACCGATGTCGACAAGACCGAACGGCTGTTCGCCCACGACCGGATCGACGCGGTCATCCATTTCGCCGGCTTCAAGGCCGTCGGCGAATCGGTGAGCAAGCCGCTCGACTACTACCAGAACAACCTGGACAGCACGTTCTCGCTGCTGCGGGCGATGGCCAGGCACGACGTCCGCACCCTGGTGTTCTCGTCGTCGGCGACTGTCTACGGTGCGCGGCCGCGACTGCCGATGACCGAGGATCTGCCGACATCGGCCACCAACCCGTACGGGTGGACCAAGGTGATGATCGAGCAGATCCTCTCCGACGTCGCGGCGAGCGACGACCGGTGGCGGATCGCCGCGCTGCGCTATTTCAACCCGGTCGGCGCCCATGCGAGCGGTGACATCGGCGAGGACCCCAGCGGTATCCCGAACAACCTGATGCCGTTCGTCGCGCAGGTGGCGGTCGGACGCCGCGCGAAGCTGTCGGTGTTCGGCGACGATTACGACACCCCCGACGGCACCGGCGTGCGCGACTACATCCACGTCGAGGACCTCGCCGCCGGACATGTCGCCGCACTGGACCGGATCAGCGCCGGTTCGGATCCCATGTCGATCTGGAATCTCGGTACCGGACAAGGCGTCTCGGTGCTGCAGGTGATCGGGGCATTCGAGCGGGCGAGTGGCCGGCCGATCCCGTACGAGATCGCACCCCGCCGCGCCGGCGACATCGCCGCCTCCTACGCGGATCCGTCCAAGGCGAACACCGAGCTGGGTTGGTACGCGACCAAGACCATCGACGACATGTGCGCCGACACCTGGCGGTGGCAGTCGCAGAACCCGGACGGCTACCCGGACGCCTGAGTGAGCACCGAGTCGTTGACCCGGTAGATCGTCACGTTGCCCTGCCGGAACACCGGCGTGAGCCCCGGCGCACCGTGCTGACGCAGGGCGAGGAACGGGTCGCCCTGGACCCCGTTCTCCGGGTCGGGCACCCCGTTCTGGAACGGCCAGTAGCTGGGCGGGCTGTCGATGACGTAGTGCACGTTCATGTCTCGCACGATCTGGTCGATGTGCGGGTCGGCACCGATCTGCGAGACACCCCAGTAGAGGTCGCGCTGTCGTTGGGAGAACTCGTTGGCCCGATAGAACGGGAACATCGGCGTGAGCCCGGTGACCGGGTAGATCCAGCCGGTGCCCTGATCGAGATTGTTGAGGACCAGCGTGTCGTGGGCGCCGGGCTGCCCGTCGAGCCAGTGATAGGCGGCGAGGTCGTCGGGGCCGATGTACTTGCCGCCGCGCTCCTTGGACGCGATCTGGGCGTCCGCCGGGTAGCGCCACACCCCCGCGCCGGCGACGACCACCAGCAGCACCGCGAACGCCGTCGGGACCACCCAACGCGCCGAGCGGGCGGGGACGGGCGACGGTTCCCGGGAGATGATGCGCGACAACACCTTCGCCGCACCGAGGGCGATCGCACCGAGCGCGATCCCGGCCGCCGCCGCGGAGAACAGCGCGACCACGAAGGTCAAGCGGTGCGGTGAATTGTAGAAATAGCCGCCGATGGCGCCGAGCGGATAGGACAGGACACCCAGGGCGACCACCGAGTTCGCGGTCACCAGCACGAAGACCAGCCAGCCCGCCAGACCGGCCCAGGCGCGCATCCACGCCAGCACACCGAGCCCGATGAGGGTGAGCAGGATCAGACCCCACAACGGGTAGTGCTTCTCGAGGGGGATGGTGCCGTTGAAGGCGGCCTGCGCCAGGCCCTTCACCATGCCGACCCCTTCTTCGCGGAAGTCGAAGAACGGCAGCTCGTTGGTGTCGGCGACGCGGATCGTGCCCAGGACGACCGGCGCGATGCCCACCACCGTGATCGCCCCGGTGATGACCAAGGTGCCCAGATCGCGCAGGCGCCCGTACGCGGGGCGCCACAGGCCCTCGCACACCCACCACAGTCCGACGATCACGCCGGCGAGGATCAGGCCCGACGGATGGGTCGCGGTGACCCCGGCCAGCGCGACAGCGGCCGGCAGGACGCGGCGGCGGTCGCGGACCGCACTGATCACCAGGACCGCGGCGATGGGCGCGATGGAGACGCCGACCGCGTTGGGCACCGACGTCAACTGGATCTCGACGTAGGGCAGCGACGGGAACAGCGCGGACACCGCGGCGGCCGACCCGGCGAGGAATGCGGAGCGGGAGGTGTCGAAGCGGTGCCGGGCGAACCAGTAGGCCAGCGACGCGACCCCGAACGGCACGGTGATGGCGAGCACGGCAGGCGAATAGCTGTTGTAGAGCTCGACCGGGTTGGCCCCGGTCAGGGGGAACAGGACGGCGCCGAGGGCGTGCCACGTGTTCGGGTAGTAGTTGAAGCCGTGGGTGTCGTAGTTCATCAGCTCACCCATGCGCAGCGCCGAGCCGATCCCGGTCTCGTGAATCCAGCGCAGCGAGCTCGCATGCCAGAGCGAATCCCACACCTGGGAGATGTTGTTCAGCCCGGCGAACGCGGTGTTGACCAGCGGGCGGATGCAGGTGATCGCGATGATCACCGCACCGACGCCCACCCCGCCCACCAACTGCAGTGCGGCGCGGCCGCTCAGCGGCGGATCGTCGTCGGGACCCGGCTCCGGGGCGAGGTGGCGCAGCCGGCGGATACGCAGCAGCGCGGCGTACGCCCACGCGCCGAGCAGGGTGATCACCAGCGCCAGCAGGGCGGTGACGGCATTCCATTCGAAGCCGATGGCCGAGTAGAGAACGGTGAAGACGCTGACGATGGCGAAGGTGATCGGCGGTCCGGCCGCGATCGCCACCGGCCACGGCAGGGCCATCCGACGCCCGACCAGCGCACCGGGTATCACCAGAACCAGGGCCGTGACCACGGTGACCCACGCCCCCAGCATCATCGCCTGAAACCTCCCGCATCGTGGTGAACCACGATGAGGTTACCGGTCGGTGCCGGTCCGCCGATCGATCCGGTGTGCGGCGACGACGACGATCAGACACACCGCCGCCGCGACGACCCCGATGCCGAACATCATCGGATAGGTCACCGACGCGTAGGTCTCCGAGACCCAGGCGAGTACTGCCGGCACCGCGAACCCGAGGTAGGTGGCGCTGTAGAAGACCGCGGTGAGGCCGGCCAGGTTGTCGGGTCCGGCGATGCGCTGCACCTCGAGCAGACCCGAGATCATGGCCATGCCGTAGCCGCACCCCAGCACGGCGGCGGCGACCAGCGAGAGCCAGATCGTCAGCGCGGCGGCGGCCGCTGCGGCGAGCGCCATGCCCGCGGCGAGGACGGTCAACGCGAGCACGACCCCGCGCACGCCGTCCGGGTCGTCGATGCGGCGACCCAGGGACTGGATGCCGAAACCGGCGGCCAGGCCGAGGACACAGCACAGCCCGGCGAACGCGATCGACGCACCGGACGTACGCACCGCCATCAGCGCCGGGATGACGGCATATGCCGACGCGCAGGCCCCGAAGACCCACGGCGCCACGGGCAGCACGACGAACAGGAACCGTCGGTGCGCGACTCCCGGGATCCGGAGGTCGTCGAGGAGCCGGCCGGGCTCGGCCGGTCGCGCGCGGGTCTCCGGCGTACGGGTGAGCCAGACCAGCGCACCGACGGCGACCGCGATGTTGACCGCATACGGGGTGACCGTCGGCCACGGACCCCACTGCGCGAGCACGGCCGCGAGTCCCGCGCCGACGCCGAAACCGGCGGTCAGGCTCATCGCGGCGCGACGTGCCCCGGCCGCCGCCCCCGCGCCGTCACGCTTGCTGATCTCGGAGATCCAGCTTCCGCCGACGGCCATCGACAGACCCAGCGCGACGCCGCTGGCCACCCGCCCGACGCTGAGCAACGCGAGCGAGTGCGGCCCTAGGGCGAGCAGGAGTGAACCCAGCGCGGCGAAGACCGGTGCGGGCAGCATCAACGGCCGTCGCCCGAGGCGATCCGACAGCGGACCGCCGATCACGAGCGCGGGCACGATACCCAGCACGTAGGTGAACAGCAGGCTGTCCACCGCGACCGCGGACAGCCCGCCGTCCTGTCGGTACATCACCAGCAACGGGGTGAACTCGTTGCCACCCCACGCCGCCGCGAAGACGGCCATCGAGACCGGGAGCCAGCGCGCGCCCGGCCGATCGGGTGTCGGGGTCGTGAGTTCAGCGGTCTGCACACTCATCGTCGAACCCCCGACCGGAGGTCGTGCACGCCGGCGAGGTGCTCGGCGAGCCCGGTTGCGAAGGACTCCGCGTCGCCGTGTCGGATGGCCGACAGCAGCGAACGATGGTCGGCCAGGATACGGGTGGCGACGGTGGTGTCGCGATGGACGCTCGCCGTGGTCATCCGGCGATGTCGTTCACCGAGGCCGGTGAAGAAGTCGGCGAGCAACGGATTGTCGCCGGCGGCGACGATCAGCTGGTGGAACTCGGCGTCGATCCGGGAGAACTCGGCGACGTCCCCGGGGTCGGCGGCGGCGTGGGCCGCGAGGTTCGCGGTCAGCGCCCTGGCGAGTGCCTCGCGCGCCGCCTCGTCGGCGACGACGGAGCCCACGGCGTGGCCCTCGAGAAGCAGCCGGGCCTCGACGACATCGCGGGCCTCACGATCGGTGATCGGCACCACCAGGGCACCCCGCTTGGGGTACAGACGCATCCATCCCTCGGACTCCAGACGCAGGAACGCCTCGCGGACCGGAGTGCGGCTGACGGCACATCGCGACGCGACATCGCCCTCACTGATGAGCTCACCGCCGGCGATCTCGTTTGTGAGGATTTGGTCCTTGACCTCGCGATATACGCGTTCAGCAGCCGATTCCCGGGTGGCATCCAACATAGACACAAGTTGTATCTTATCGAACCGAACGATCAATCGGGGGGCACCTTGATCCGGCCGCTGATGCGGGTGGATACTGACGAGGTTCCGCGCCCAGGTTCATCCGTCATCCGGACGCGGCGGTACGCGGCACGACCGGGGTGCATCCACCCGCGTCGCCGGGACCGGTAGTTGTGACAACAGGGATTTCGGGCGCCCCGCCGACGTGGCGCCACCGTCATACCCGCTCAGCGACGATGCGGGTTACGCAGGAGGAACAGTGGCCAGCACGGCAGACAACGCCCCGACCCACGACACGGCGGGAGCTCCGTTAGACGAGCCGACGATCGCCGAGTTGCCGATCACCGACGAAGAGATCTTCTTGGCTCATCTCGGCGGCAAGCTCTCGGTGGAGTTGCGTTCCCCCATCGACACCCAGCGCGATCTGTCGATCGCCTACACGCCCGGCGTGGCGCAGGTGTCCAGGGCCATCGACAACGAAGCCGAACTGGTGAACAAGTACACCTGGACCGACCGGCTCGTCGCGGTGGTCAGCGACGGCACCGCGGTCCTGGGCCTCGGCGACATCGGCCCGCGCGCGTCGCTGCCGGTGATGGAAGGCAAATCCGCGCTCTTCCGCACCTTCGCCGGCCTGAACTCGATCCCGATCGTGCTGGACACCACGGACCCCGACGAGATCGTCGAGACCCTGATCCGGCTGCGTCCCAGCTTCGGCGCGGTCAACCTCGAGGACATCTCCGCACCGCGCTGCTTCGAGATCGAACGACGGGTCATCGAGGCCCTCGACTGCCCGGTCATGCACGACGACCAGCACGGCACCGCGATCGTGGTGCTCGCCGCCCTGAAGGGTGCGATGGCCCAACAGAATCGCGATCTGCGTGACCTCAAGGTGGTCATCTCGGGTGCCGGCGCCGCAGGTGTGGCGTGCGCGAACATCCTCGGTCACGCCGGGGTCACCGACGTCGTGGTGCTCGACTCCAAGGGCATCGTCAGCTTCCACCGCGACGACCTGAACGAGATCAAGCAGGAACTTGCCGAGCGGACCAACCCGCGCAGTCTCGGCGGCGGCCCCGCCGAGGCGTTGGCCGGCGCCGACGTCTTCCTCGGTGTCTCCGCGGGCAAGATCGACGAGTCGCTGATCGCGTCGATGGCCGACAATGCGATCGTGTTCGCGCTGTCCAACCCGGACCCGGAGATCCATCCGACCGTCGCCGCGAAGCACGCCGCGATCGTCGCGACCGGCCGCAGCGACTTCCCGAACCAGATCAACAACGTGCTCGCCTTCCCGGGCGTGTTCGCCGGAGCTCTCGACGCAGGCGCACGACGTATCACCGAGCGCATGAAACTCGCTGCGGCAGAAGCCATCTTCTCGGTCGCCTCGGATGACATCCGGCCGGACCGGATCGTCCCGAGCCCACTCGATCAGCGGGTCGCCCCCGCCGTCGCGGCCGCGGTCGCCGCCGCTGCGCACGCGGAGGGCCTGGCCTGAGTCCGACCGTTCACTGCTGAGATCGGCCCCGTCAGGGCGGTCCGGGGGATATCCCCTCGGCGGCACCTGAGGGGGCCGATGTCAGTAGGTCAGTCACGGTTCTGCCAGGTACACAGGCAGATCTCGTTGCCCTCGGGGTCGGCGAGGACCCACCATTCGGGTGCGAACTCATCGGTGAGCAACTGGCCGTCGGCCTGCAGGGCGGCCGCGATCCGGTCCTCGACCACATCGTGCGGGACCCAGAGGTCGACGTGGATGCGGTTGCGCTCGGGTCGGGGCCCGTCCATCTGCTGGAACCAGACTCCCGGCAGGATGCCGGCCGGATCGGCGAGGTCGACCGACGTTTCCTCGGGCTCGTCGCGGTAACCCAGGACGGCCTTCCAGAACGGCCTGATCGCGGCGATGTCGAGGGCGTCGATGCCCAGTTCGAACCGGGCGGGCGGTGCCGGCAACGCCTCGAGACCGAGGTCGGCGGCGATTCCCGTGATCGTGTTCGCGAGAGCGACGTCGGCCTCCGTCAGCGCATTCGCACTGTGCGTCGTCAATGCGAGATGAACTGAGCCATAACGTAACTCGATGTCGGGGTGATGCTGCACGGCTTCGGCGGCGTCGATGATCCGGGCGACGAACTCACCACCCTTCACCATGCCACCGGTCTTGTACGCGGCGTAGAGGGTGTCGGCGAGCACCCGCCACGGGTCGGAGATCGCCTCGGTCGCGGCCGCGGCGCTGACTGGGGTTCGGGTGGATCCGGTCATGCCTCGACCCTACGACCGGAACGCGATCCTCGGTACCCTGTCGCTGTGCTCCTCCCCGCCAAGACTGCACGTGGTGTGGCAGATGGCTCCATCGACCTGGCCTTCCGTCGATGGAAGATCCCGCGCGTCAAGGTCGGCTCCACGTTCGTCAGCTCCGCCGGGGTCGTCGAGATCGTCTCCGTCGAACAGATCGCCGCCGCGGACATCACCGACGACGACGCGCGCCGTGCCGGATTCGCCTCGCCGGACAAGGCGATCGCCGCACTGCGCCGTACCGACGACCCGGTCTTCCGCGTCGGTCTGCGATGGGCCGGACCCGATCCCCGGATCGCGTTGCGTGAGGACGACGCCCTGTCCGACGACGACATCGACGACCTGCTGACGCGCCTCGCCCGATTCGACGCGCGCTCGTCTCACGGTCCGTGGACACGTGCGACGCTGGACGTCATCGCGCGACGCCCCGCCGTCGTGTCGACGGAGCTCGCCGCCGAATTGGGTAGGAATCGGCCCGATTTCAAGCTCGACGTCCGAAAGCTGAAGCAGCTCGGCCTGACCCACAGCCTCGACGTCGGGTACGAGTTGTCGCCACGGGGTCGGGTGCTGCTGACCCGGCTCGAGTCGGATCCGGAGTGAATTGTCGCCACCCGGCGCATAATCGATCCATGCCCAGTCCGCCTCCGGCGCGCCACCTGCTGCGCGCCAAGGACCTCGTCGATGCCCGGTTCGCCGAATCGCTGACCGTCGACGACATGGCGTCCGCCGCCGGGCTGTCGAGGGCACACTTCACCCGGGCGTTCGCAGCCACGTTCGGCGATTCACCGCACGCCTACCTGCAGACCCGCCGGCTCGAGCGGGCCGCGGCGATGCTGCGCGACACGGACCGATCGGTGGCCGACATCTGCATGTCGGTCGGGCTGTCCAGCGTCGGCTCGTTCACGACGAGCTTCACGAAGGCCTTCGGGAAGACACCGACCGCCTATCGGACCTCGTTCCCGCCGGCGAAGGCCTTCGTCCCGGTCCCGACGTGTGTGATGCGGCTCTACACCCGCCCCGCCCCGACGACCCGCGCCGCCAGAGCGACGCTCCCCAAGACAGCTCAGGCCAAGACAGCACAGGGGAAGAAGACCGACGACGTCGCCGGCTCCTAGCGTGGTGATCACCACAGCATCCCCTTCACACGAGAATCTGAAAAGGAATGGCGATCACCATGATTCGTATCGCAAGCGCACAGCTCTGGGTCCACGACCAGGACGCAGCCCTCGAATTCTGGACCCGCAAGGTCGGGATGGAGATCCGGCAGGACGTCAGCTTCGACGAGCTGGGCGGCTTCCGCTGGTTGACCGTCGGGCCGCCCGGGCAGGAGGACGTGTCCATCGTCCTGATGGCGATTCCCGGACCGCCGATGATCGACGCCGGAACGCAGGACGAGATCGCCGCCCTGACCGCCAAAGGGTTTGCCGGCACGGTGTTCCTGACCACCGACGACTGTCAGGCGTCCTATGACGAACTCGCCGCCCGCGGTGTCGAGTTCACCGAGACACCGGAGCAACGTCCCTACGGGATCGACGCCGGTTTCCGCGATCCGTCGGGCAACAGCGTGCGGCTCACCCAACTCGCGCCCGATCTGGCGACCGCCTGAACCGCTGCCGGGCGGGGGCGGCCGGGGGCAGAATGACCTCATGCAGCATGCGCTCCGACGTCTCGGACTGATCAGTGGCCTGATGGTCGTCTCGGCCGCGTTGGCCACGGTGATCGGCGGTCCGGCCTCGGCCGCACCCTTCCCGGTGACCACCGACGTCAATCAGGCGATCGCCACCGGCTTCAGCCGTCCCGCCACCACCTCGCCGGCCGGATCGAACCGATTCGACTGTCGCGATCGGTACGGTCGCGACCCGGTGATCCTGCTGCACGGCACCGCACTGAATCAGGACGCCAACCTCGCGTATCTCGCCCCCACCCTGGCCAACGCCGGCTACTGCGTCTTCAGCCTCACCTACGGGCAGACGAGCTGGAGCGGCAACGTCGGCGGCCTGGGGAACAAGGACCGGTCGGCCCGGCAGGTCGCCGCCTTCGTCGACCGGGTGCTGGCGGCGACGCACGCCCGCACCGTCGACTTCGTCGGACATTCTCAGGGCGGCGCGATCGCCCAGTTGGTCAGCCAACTGCCCGGTCGTGCGGCGCAGATCGACACGATCGTGGGGATCTCCGCACCGAACCGCGGCTACTCGCGGACAAGCACCATCACCGACCGCCTGCCCGCTGCGGACCGTCAGCCCGGCGAGAACGACTGGGGTCCACGACACCCGGGCATAAGCTACGTCAACCTCGCCACGACCTACGACGAGATCGTCACGCCCTGGCAGAACTCGCTGATGTCCCCGGGGCCGAACGTCGTCAACACCCGGGTGCAGGACGTGTGCCCGCGGTCGGAGGTCGGTCATCTCGGCATGGTCTACTCGCCCACCGTGGCCGCGTTGGTGCGCAACTCGCTGGATCCGGCGCACCGGGTCGGGGTGCCGTGCGGTGACGACTATCCGGGGTGAGAGTTCGGGCGGCCCTCGGTTTTGTCCTCGACACCACGCTCGCTACACTCGTGTGCGCTGCCTTGCGCAGCATGCCGCCCTAGCTCAGTCGGTAGAGCAATTCACTCGTAATGAATAGGTCAGGGGTTCGATTCCCCTGGGCGGCTCCATCAACAACAGCAGCTCAGACCTCTCCGGTCCGGTATTCGGCCAGGACATCCGACAGCGTCCCGCCCAGGTCGGCCGACTCGAGTACGCGACGCCAGACCGATTCGGCGTCGGCGAACGGAACGTCCTCCGCCAGCAGGACCACCGGGTGGGCATCACCTTCGACGGAAGTCGTCCGCGAATGACGTGCGCGGCGCACTGTCCGGTAGGCGAGCACGTCGCCTACCGCCGGAATCGTGGCGCCCTCGATCTCGCCGTGAAAGAGGATGTCCCACTCCGCCAGCACGTCGCCGGACACCTGGGTGGCGTCCTGCTCCTGAATACCGGTGACCACGGCACGTGGCTTCGTCGAGTGCCCGGGACGCGCGCGGTGGTACTCGGCGGTGCTGCCGAACAAACGACTTCGGGGGTGGCTGTTGACGATGTGGGTGGTGATCTCCATGGCCGTCCGCCTGACCCGGTCACGACATCGTGAACCGTGAGGTTGGCCGAAAGACGCCGACGACACCCGCCAGATGTTCACTTCGACTACCTCCGATCGTACGCCTGTTCGACTATCCCCCGGGCGGTCGAGAACCGACGGACACGGGCGATCCGGTCGGGTGGTTCTGGTGATTCGCGTCACGCACCTGTCCTTATAGTGGTGACGAGACCATCGGCCGCTCGCACGGCCGTCAGGCGGGCAAGAGGAGCAGAGATGTCGGACTTCATCAACAAGATCAAAGAGGAAGCCAGGGCCGTGTCCGCCGCGATCGACCAGGAGCTGACGGTCCTCGAGGGCGTCGACGGGTACGACGCCCTGCGCGAGGAGGACGAGGCCGCCGACGGCGACAGCGCTAATGGCGACAGCGGTGACGGCGACAGCGGCGACGACGAGGACACCGGCTCCGACGACACCGAGGGCGGCGGTTCCGGGACCGAGAAGTAGCGGGCGTGGTCGCCCGCCGGCTGCCCGATGTCGCCGCGCTCGACGTCGTGGTGACGGTGGCCCGGCTCGGCAGCATGGGTGCGGCGTCCCGCGACCTGGGCATCAGCCAGCAAGCGGTCAGCGCCCGTGTGCGCGGCGTCGAACGCGAATTGGGCGTCGAGATCTTCAGCCGATCGGCCGGCGGCGTCGACGTCACCCCCAACGGGATGGCGGTACTCGAATGGGCCAACTCATTGGTCGAGCGGGCCGCGCAATTCATGACCGGCGTCGACAGCCTCGTCGGAGCCCGGCACGCGACACTGGTGGTCGCCGCATCGAAGACGGTGGCCGAATACCTGGTACCGACCTGGATCAGCACGCTCGCACACCGCAGCGACGTGAAGATCTCCGTTCGGCCGATGAACTCGACCGAGGTGATCGAGACGGTCCACGGCGGCGACGCCGATCTCGGATTCATCGAGAGCCCCGGCCCGGCAGGCGATCTCGACAGCACGGTGGTGTCTCGCGATGAGCTCGTGGTGGTCGCCGCCCCCGGCCACCGATGGGCGAACGGTCAGACCGTCGCCCTCGACGAACTGGCCGCCACACCGCTCATCCAGCGCGAACCCGGTTCCGGAACACGCGTGACCTTCGAAGCGGCACTGCGTGATTCGGGGGTCACCCCGGCAGAACCCCTGATCGAGCTCCGGTCGGTCACCGCGATCCGGGCCTCCGTGCTGACCTCGCCGGGCGCAGCGGTGCTGTCCCGGTTGTCGGTCGACGACGACATCGCGGCCGGCCGTCTCGTCCGGGTCGACGTCGCCGGCCTGCGCATGGTCCGCCCGCTGCGCGCGGTATGGTCCCCCAACATCACCCTGCGCGGGCCCGCCCGCGATCTCCTCGACATCGCGACGCAGACCGACCGGACCCAGCCGTGAATCAGCGTTTGAGTCCGGGGTTCTCCGCGTAGACCTCGGTGATCAACGACATGTCGAAGATCTGCTCGGGTTTCAGCGAGTAGCCGGCCTTCTCGAGCGCGACGATGTTCTCGTCGATCAGCGCTTCGGTCATCGTGAGCAGGCCGTTGGCCTGGGTGTCCGCCGACACCACGAGCCCGTTCTGCGCGATGGCCTCCTTGGTCTGCTCCCCTTCTTCGAGCCCGAGGTCCTTGCCGTACTTGGTGACCGCGAGCCGCGCCGAGCCTGCCGGGTCGGCCACGGCGTCGTACCAGCCCTGGATGTCGGCCTTGAGGAAGGCCTTCACCTTGTCGCGCTCGTTGTCGATCGTCTCCTGCCGCACCACCAGCGTCTCGGCCACCAGCGGGAGGTTGAAGTCGGCGAACAGGAAGTTGGTGTTCGGGAACCCGCCGGCGGCCAACGTGATCGGCTCGTTGGTCACGTAGCTGACCCACCCGTCGACATCGCCGGTGGTCAGCGGGGTCGGGTCGTACTGCACAGTGATCTTCTGGACGTCCGACTCGGACATGTTGTTGGCGGTGAGCAGCGCCTTGAAGACGTTCTCGTTCGAGGCCTGCACACCGATCTTCTTGCCCTTCATCTCCTGCGGCGTGGTGATGGGCCGTTGCGCCGACGACACGATGCAGAAGGGGTTCTTCTGGAAGGTTGCCGCGACCGTCATGAGCTTGGCGCCCTGCAGGATCACCGGTGCGGTCAGCTGCGGTGCAGTCATGCCGATCCACACCTTGTTCGACGTCAGACCGGTCTCCACCCCGGTGCCCGCACCACCGCCGGTGAGCAGTTCGGGCGTACCCACACCGGCCTGCTCGTAGTACCCCTTCTCCAAGGCCCAGTATTCACCGGCGAATTCGATGTTCTTCTGCCACGACAGCTGAACCTTGGGGTTGGTCGACGACGCACCGCCACCGGAGTCGCTGCTCCCACTGCTGCACGCGGCGAGCGCACCCGTCAGGCCCAGTGTCCCCGCGGCGCCACCGGCCATCATCGAGTACCGCAGGAAGGACCGCCGATCGAAGGCGGCGCGACCGAAGTTGCTCATGTGTTCCCTTTCGTTTCTGGGGACCGGCCCCGGATCAGTTCTGTTGCATGCCCATCTGGGCCAGTACCAGGGCCTCGGCGACGCCGACGATCGCGTACAGCACGATGGACGCGACGGTGATGACCAGGACCGAGGCCCACAGTTCGTCGTAGGCCGCGGCGGGCAGCGCCTGCTGCAGGGTGGCACCCAAACCCCGGTTGGTGCCCAACCATTCGGCCACGGTGGCACCAACGAGCGCACCCGGGACCGACACCTTGGCGGCACTGAACAACGACGGCACCGCGGACGGGATCGCCGATCGGTGCAGCGCGGTCAGCCGGCTGCCGCCATACACGGTGATGACGTCGTCGATCTGCTTGGGGGCGTTGGCGAGTCCGGTCATGATCATCACCAGCGCAGGAAAGAACACCACGATGCCGCCCATCACCGCGACCACCGCCACGCCACGCCCGACGACGAGGGTGATCAGCGGCGTCATCGCGACCAGCGGCACCGACCGCAACAACATCGCGAGGGGCATGAAGGTCTGCGCCGCGGGGCGCGACATCACGAACAGCGCCGCGGTGAGAGTGGCCGCCACCATACCCGCGACGAATCCGATGGCCGCGTCCTGCAACGTGATCCGGAGGTTGCCGCAGATCTCGGCGCGGTTGGTGGCCGCATCGGGAGCGGTGAACAGATAGGTGAACACGTCGGCGGGGGTCCGGCCGATGATCGGTCCGATGTCCGGGAAGGCGAGGAGGAACAACCACCAGATGACCAGGATCAGCACGAAGGACAGCGCGAGCGAACCGAGGAAGCGCGCGATCCCCCACAGTCCGGCGGCCGTCATCGCAGGACCGCCGTGCCCGCGGACCACCGCGTCGCGAACCGCGCGATCACCGCCACCACCGCATACCCGACGCCGGCGATCGCACCGCTGATCAACGCGATCGCCCAGACCTCGGGGATGTCGCCGCGTTGCTGGGCGACGATCATCGCCGGGCCCGCGCCCTTCTCCGGCATCGCCAGGAACTCGCCGAGCACGGCCCCGAGCACCGCGGCGGGCGCGGCGATCTTCAGTGCCGCCAACGTATTCGGCAGCGCAGACACCGACCGGACCCGCCACAGCTGCGCGAGTCGTCCGCCCCCGTACACGCGCACGAGGTCGAGCGACCCCTTGTGCGGCGACCGCAGTCCGGTCAGGGTGCCGATCATCGTCGTGAAGAACACCGAGATCGCCGCGAGGAACACGATCATCGTCTGCACCTCGGCGAAGGCGACCTGGATGATCGGGGCGACCGCGATGATCGGCGTGCAGTACGAGATGATCGCCAATTGGGTCGCCAAACCCTCGACCGGTGGGATGAGGACCACCAGGATCGCCAGCGCGACCGCCAGCCCGTTACCCCACAGGAATCCGCGGAACGCGAGTTCGACCGTCGCCGAGAAGTTCTCGACGTAGAACGTCGCGCCCGTGTCGGCGATCGTGGACAACACCGCACCCGGCGTCGGAATGGTGCCGTGGAACCACTCCAGCGCACCGGCGATCCACCAGAGTGCGATCAACCCCACGATCCCCGCAACACCGGCCTGCCACCGGCCGCCTCCCCCACTATCCACCCGCGACCTCCGCGACGGCCCCTGGGCCGTCGGATCCCGTCCGCCCGAACAGGAGTCCGGAGAGATGATCATGGATGGCATGGAACTCCGGCGTCCGCATCATCTCGGGTTCCCGGGGTCGCGGCAGGTCGATCGGCACCATCTCGATCACCCGGCCGGGCCGTGGACTCATCACGGCGACGACGTCGGACAGGAACACCGCCTCGGCGATCCCGTGCGTCACCATCAGGGTGGTTGCCGGCTTCTCGGTCCAGATCCGCAGGAGTTCGACGTTGAGCCGCTGCCGGGTCATGTCGTCGAGGGCACCGAAGGGCTCGTCGAGCAGCAATGTCGTGGGCCGGACCACGAGCGCTCGCGCGATGGAAACCCGTTGCCGCATACCACCGGAGAGCGTCGCCGGCTTCGCCTTCTCGAATCCCTTCAGCCCGACGAGCTCGATGAGGTCACAGACGAGCGCCTCGTCGACGGGCACCCGGCCGACCTGCAGGGGCAGTTTGATGTTGGACTCGACCGACCGCCAGGGCAGCAAAGCCGAGTCCTGGAACGCGATGCCCAACTCGTGATCGCGTTGCAGATCCTGCGGAGACTGCCCGTTCATCAGCACGGTCCCCGACGTCGGGCTCTCGAGGCCGGCGAGAATCCTTAGGACAGTGGATTTTCCGCACCCGGACGGGCCGAGCAGCGAGAGGAACGAGCCCTCGGAGGTCTGCAGCGACACGTCGTCGAGAGCCGTGACCGTGGTCGCGCCCCGCACCGAACGACTGGTGAAGGTCTTGGTCAGCCCGGTGATGTCGATCCCGGTGCCGAGCGGGCGCGGCGCATCGGGAATCGAGGGCGTGTCGGATGTCATCGTCGAGTGACGTTAGGAGCCCGGTGTTGCTGCGGGATTAACGACTCGTAACCCTCACCGACGATCGCGAATCAGTCGACCGCGGGTGGTCAGCGGCCTTTGTTCATCGCCAATCCGATGGTCGCCACCATCGCATCGACGGCGAACTTGGGTTTCACGTTCACGTCGAGTGCGGTCCGACAGTCCAGTACCGCCTCCACACAGCGCAGCAGTTTCTCCGGCGTCGCGAAAGCGGCCATCGGCGCCACGATGTCGTCCGCCTTGTCCGGATGCATCGCGGTGACCTGTGCGCCCACCGACACCACCAGGGCGTCGCGGAACAGCGCGGCGAGGTCCACCAGGGCGCGGTCGAGGACGTCGCGCGACACCCGGGTGGCCCGCGACTTCTGCCGCTTCTCCAGCTCCTTCAGCGCGCCCGCCGTGCCCCGGGGAGGGCGGGCGGTGCCCTTGCCGGTGCCGCCCGCGCCGAGTGCGGTCCGCATCGTGTCGGTCTCGGCCTCGTCGAGTTCCGCGCTGATGGCCTTGGCGGCCTCATCGGCCGAGCGGACGAGCGCCTCCGCGGCGGCGTAGGCGGTGGAATCGCGGGTGGCCGCCCTCGCGAGTCCGAGGGCCTTCTCGCGTTGGGCACGTGCGTCCTCGTCGGTGGCGAGACGTCGGGCCCGGCCGACGTGGCCGCCGCAGACACCGGCCGCCCACGCCGCACGCTCCGGCTCGATTCCGTCCCGGTCGATCAGCACACGCTCGATGTCGGCGACCGCTGGCGTCGTCAGCGCGATGTGCCGGCACCGCGACCGCAACGTCACCGAGATGTCCTCCGGATCGACCGACGGCGCACACAGCAGGAACACCGTCCGGGAAGCCGGCTCCTCGACGGCCTTCAACAGGGCGTTCGCGGCCTGCTCGGTCAGCCGGTCCGCGTCCTCCACCACCACGATCTGCCACCGTCCGGTGCCGGGACGTCGCGCGGCGGCCTGCACCACGTCACGTGCCTCCCGCACCGACAGACTGAGCCCCTCCGGGATGACATGCCGCACGTCGGCGTGGGTCTGCGCCATCGCCGTCACGCACGCCCGGCACTCGCCGCAACCGATCTCGTCGGCCTGGCATTGCAGTGCCGCGGCGAAACACGTCGCCGCCACCGACCGGCCGCTACCCGGCGGGCCGGTGAACAGCCAGGCGTGGGTCATCGCCGCACGGGACTGCCCGTCGACGACGTCGGACGCCGGGTCGTCGGTGGTTCCGAACATGGAGATCGCACCGGCGGCCGACTCGTCGAGCCGTGCGGACACCGCGCGGGCGGCACGGGCGGCGGTGCGGAGTTCGTCGGCCACCGCGTCCTGGCCGATCAGCCGATCGAAGACATTTGTCACACGATCAGCCTAATGCGCTGTTCGGACGCCCCGCCCGGACCAGCATGTGTTCAACTACTGCAAGCAGCCAGCTACCGTTGTTACGTGATTGAACGTCGGTCTCGGTGGTCAAAGGGCCTGCATCTGGGCCGTTGGCTGGTGCACACACCGTGGCCGATCCTTGCCCTGGACATGCTCCGGGCGAATGTCGTCGGCGCGCTGTTCACGTTCGCCTTCCTCCGATTCGGCATGCCGATGGAGGATTCGATCCGCCTCGACGAGATCACCGCGCTCAATCAGGTCATCTTTGCGGTCTATCTCGTGGTCGCGATGCTCGTCGGAGCGTTCCTCAGCATCCAGCTGTCGTTGCCGGTGCTGGTGTGGCATCGAAGACGCACCCGGCTCGACAACGAGAACGCCCGACGTCGAGCCCTCAAGCTCCCCTATCTGCTGTCGGTGGTCAACGCCGGCCTGTGGCTGATCGGCGGGGTGCTGTTCACCCTCGTCAATTTCGCGGTGTCACACAAGGACGCGTTCATCGTCGGGATGGCCAGCGCCATCGGCGCCCTGGTGACCTGCGTCCTCTCCTACATGCAGGCCGAGAAGGTCCTGCGGCCGATCACCGTGGCCGCCATGGCGAACGACCCCGACGTCGCGGTCGCGCCGAGCGTCACCACCCGCATCGCGGTGTTCTGGGTGATCAGCGTGGTCGCGCCGCTGGCGGTGATCATCGGGCTGATCACCATGCAGCGCCTCGGCTGGATCGAGACCGATCCGGCAGGGCTGCAGCGTCCCATCCTGTGGATGTCGGGCGCCGCTCTCGCGTTCAGCGTGATCGCGATCGTGCGGGTCGTCGCCGCCATCAACGACCCGATCAAGCAGCTGCGCCGCGCCCAGAGCGAGGTCAGCGACGGCAACCTCAACGTCGCGGTGAAGATCTACGACGGCAGCGATCTCGGCCTGTTGCAGGCCGGGTTCAACGACATGGTCGCCGACCTCCGCGAACGGCAGCAACTGCGCAACCTGTTCGGCCGCTACGTCGGCGAGGACGTGGCCCGCAAGGCCATCGAGACCGGCACCGAGCTCGGTGGCGAGGAACGCTACGTCGGCGTCCTGTTCGTCGACATCGTCGGCTCGACACGGCTGGCCGTGAACCGGCCGCCGCGCGAGGTGGTGGAACTGCTCAACGAGTTCTTCCGGGTCGTGGTCGCCGTCGTCGGCCGCCACGGCGGATTCGTCAACAAGTTCCAGGGTGACGCCGCCCTGGCGATCTTCGGCGCGCCCCTGGACCTCGCGGATTTCGCGGGGTGTGCGCTCGCGTCGGCCCGGGAACTGCGGACCGAGCTCTATCACACACTCGGCGACACCGACATCGGCATCGGTGTCTCCGCGGGCAAGGCCATCGCCGGTCACATCGGGTCGGAGGAGCGCCTCGAGTACACCGTCATCGGTGATCCGGTGAACGAGGCCGCCCGCCTCACCGAACTCGCGAAGGACGAGCCGACGCGTGTGCTCGGCTCCGCTCGCGCCGTGTTCCTCGCGTCGCAGGCCGAGGCCGAGAACTGGGATATCGGCGAGGGTGTGGAACTGCGCGGACGGGGCATCGAGACCCTGCTGGCCCGGCCGCTGCTGGAGCCTGTCGGGACGTGAGCCGGCACGGGTGGTCGAGCTGCCTATCCGCTGGTCGAGTAGGTGCGAGCCGTCCGCTGGTCGAGTAGGTGCGAGCCGCTGGTCGAGCTGCCTATCCGCTGGTCGAGTAGGTGCGAGCCGCTAGGCGAGTACCGTATCGAGACCTCGTGCGGCACAAGTGGTCTCGATACCTCCCTCGCCTAGCGGCTCAGTCGTACTCGACCAGCGGGACGGCTCGGTCGTACTCGACCAGCGGGACAGCTCGGTCGTACTCGACCAGCGGGACAGCTCGGTCGGCGGGTCGTCGGCCGGGAACTCGACTCAGTCCGTGGCCTTCTTCGCGGCCGTCTTCTTCGCCGTGGTCTTCGTGGCGGCCGTCTTCTTCGCCGTCGTCTTCTTGGCCGCCGTCTTCTTGGCCGCCGTCTTCTTGGCTGCCGCCTTCTTGGCCGGCGCCTTCTTGGCGGTCTTCTTCGCCGCCTTCTTGGCCGGCCCCCGCGCACGCCGGTCGGCGAGCAACTCCATCGCCCGCTCGTTGGTGATCGTCGCGACCTCGTCACCCTTGCGCAGGCTGGCGTTGGTCTCGCCGTCGGTGACGTACGGCCCGAATCGGCCGTCCTTGATCACCATCGGCTTCTCGCTCACCGAGTCGGTACCGAGCTCCCGCAGCGGCGGCGCCGCAGCCTGCCGGCCACGCCGCTTGGGTTCGGCGTAGATCTTGAGCGCGTCGTCGAGCGTGATGTCGAAGAGCTGTTCCTCGCTGGTCAGCGACCGCGAGTCGGTGCCCTTCTTCAGATACGGGCCGTAGCGTCCGTTCTGGGCGGTGATCTCGTCGCCCGACTCCGGGTCGACGCCGACGACACGCGGCAGTGACAGCAGCTTGAGCGCGTCCTCGAGGGTCACCGACGCGATGTCCATCGCCTTGAAGAGCGAACCGGTGCGTGGTTTGGGACCTGCCTTCTTGGCTGCCTTCTTCGCCGTCTTCTTGGCGGTCTTGGTCGCCGTGCCACCACCGGCCGGCGCGTCGTCGAGGGGCACCACCTCGGCGCCACCACCGGCGCCACCACCGGCTCCGCCACCGTCGCGCGGGGTCGGTCCGGCGGGCACGGTCGCGGGCGCACTGCCGTCACCGTCGTCGTCCGACGGGAGGATCTCGGTGACGTACGGACCGAATCGACCTTCCTTGGCGACGATCTCGTGGCCGCTCACCGGATCGACGCCGAGCGAACGACCCTCCTGTGGTGTCGCGAACAGCTTCTCCGCGACGGCCAGGGTCAGCTCGTCCGGCGTGATGTCGGCGGGCAGGTTGGCGCGCTGCAGATCGGGCTCCGCCCCTGCGGCAGCCACATTGCGCTCGAGATACGGACCGTAGCGACCGACCCGGACGTAGACAGGGCGGCCTTCCTCGTCGTCGAAGAGGCGGATCGAGTTGACCTCGCGAGCGTCGATCTCCTCGAGGTTGACGCCGACGAGCTTCTTGAGCCCGCCGTGCTTCGCGATGTCGGAGCCGGATGCCTCCGATCCTTCGTGTCCCTCGGTATCGGCGCTGTCGCCGAAGTAGAACTCGGTCAGCCAGCGCGTGCGATTCGCGTTGCCGCTGGCGATCTGGTCGAGGTCGTCCTCCAGGGACGCGGTGAAGTCGTAGTCGACGAGGTTCTCGAAGTACGCCTCGAGCAGCCCGACGACGGCGAACGCGATCCACGACGGGACCAGCGCGTTGCCCTTCTTGACCACGTAGCCGCGGTCCTGGATGGTGCCGATGATCGACGCATAGGTCGACGGCCGGCCGATGCCGAGCTCCTCGAGCACCTTGACCAGCGACGCCTCGGTGAAACGGGCGGGCGGGTTGGTGGAGTGGCCGTCGGCGGTGAGCTCGGTGGCGGTCAGCGACTGCCCCTCGGTCAGCAGCGGCAGCCGGTTCTCCGCATCGTCGGCCTGTCCGCCGACCTGCTCGTCGACGGTCTCGACGTAGGCCGACAAGAAGCCGGGGAAGGTGATCGTGCGGCCGGACGCGGCGAACGTGCAACGCTCACCCGACGTCGCGGTACCGGAGATCCGCAGGCTCATCGTGGTGCCCTTGGCGTCGGCCATCTGCGACGCGACCGTGCGCTGCCAGATCAGCTCGTAGAGCCGGAACTCATCGGTCTCGAGCTGGTTGGCGACCTGCCCGGGCGTCCGGAAGGACTCGCCGGACGGACGGATGGCCTCGTGGGCTTCCTGCGCGTTCTTGACCTTGCGGTTGTACTGCCGGGGCGTCGGGTGCACGAACGACTCGCCGTACAGTTCCCGGGCCTGGGCGCGGGCGGCGTTGATGGCCGACTCGCTCAGTGTCGTCGAGTCGGTACGCATGTAGGTGATGAAGCCGTTCTCGTACAGCCGTTGCGCGATCCGCATGGTGCGGTCCGAGGAGAAGCGCAGCTTGCGGCCCGCCTCCTGCTGCAACGTCGACGTCATGAACGGTGCGTACGGACGGCGGGTGTACGGCTTCTCCTCCACCGAGGTCACCGTCATGTCGGCGCGGTCGAGTGCGCTCGCCAGGTTGGTGGCCCGGGTGCCGTCGAGCACGATCACGCCGTCGGACTTCTTCAGCACACCCCGGGCGTCGAAGTCACGTCCCGTGGCGACGCGCGCGTCGTCGACCGAGACAAGACGGGACGAGAAGGTGGACGGGGAGGCGGCATCGCCGGCGTCCATCGTCGCGGCGATGTCCCAGTAGTCGGCCGACACGAACGCCATCCGCTCACGTTCACGGTCGACGATGATGCGGGTCGCCACCGACTGCACACGGCCCGCTGAGAGCTTCGGCATGACCTTCTTCCACAGCACCGGGGAGACCTCGTAGCCGTAGAGGCGGTCGAGGATGCGGCGGGTCTCCTGCGCGTCGACGAGATCGTTGTCGAGGTCCCGCGGGTTCTCGGCGGCGGCGCGGATGGCCGGCTCGGTGATCTCGTGGAAGACCATCCGCTTGACCGGGATCTTCGGCTTCAGGGTTTCCAGCAGGTGCCAGGCGATCGCCTCGCCCTCGCGGTCACCGTCCGTGGCGAGGTAGAGCTCGTCGACGTCGCGCATCAGCGACTTGAGTTCGGACACCGTGGACTTCTTGTCGGCCGAGACGACATAGAGGGGCTCGAAGTTGTCGTCGACGTTCACGCCCAGACGGGCCCACGACTCGCCCTTGTACTTGGCCGGGACGTCGGCAGCGCCACGCGGAAGGTCGCGGATGTGACCGCGGGAGGACTCCACGACGTAGTTCGACCCCAGGTACCCCGCGATCTTGCGGGCCTTGGTCGGCGACTCGACGATGACCAATCGTCGGATCGGGCTCCCCGTCGCGGGAGATGCGGTGCTGGTATCGGCCACCGGGCGTCCTTACTTCGCTTTCGCTGCTGGTGCCGTGGGTCCGGACTCGCTGGTCGGACACATCGTCACTCGTTGAGGTTTGTACCTTATATATAGCGCTGTTTGCACATCCGGATTCCCTTCGTAAAGGTCCAGTGTGACAAATTGCGCATCGGGCGGCGGATAACGCCAGGTCAGCGGATTCTTGCCGGTCTCGACCTCGACCGTTCGAATGGTGTGTCAGAAGCCGGGGACCATCGGCCAGTGTGCATGGGCACCGGGCTGGGCCGGCGGTTCGCCCACGTATTCGAGCAGATGGGTCAGGCGACGTTTCCCGGCGATCCGCAGTGAGGGTGAATGGCCGCGCGTCCCCACCAGCGTGGGCGCGATACCGACCCGCATCAGTGCGGTGGCGAGTACGGCGTGGGTGTCGGGCGCGTGGGCGTCGAGTCCCAGGAGATAGCGGTCGCCGTCGGGTTCGCCCGCCGCGATCGCCCACAGGCGCAGTGCGCGCGGCGAGGGCACCCACCCCTTGGGCATCGCCTTGACCGCTCCGGACGACCACCGCCGGTGCAATTCGTCGAGTTCGTGGGAATGTGCGGTCCGCGCGATCGGGCTGCCCTCTTCCGAGGTGGCGATCTCCGCGGCGGCGCCGGTCTCCGCGATCTCCTCGACGAGTGCGCGGGCACGCCAGAGTTCGTCAACGACCACCGAGACCCGCGTACCGGAATCCGATCGGACGGCCTGGCCGTGCGCGGCCAACAGCCCCGCGAGATCGTCGTACGCGGGCCGGTCGATCTGCGCCGAGAAGAACGACAGCTGGCCCACATCACCGAGATTACTGTGTGAACACGTCACCGGGGTCGATGCGCGCGCCCCGGAGGGCATCAAAAAAGACGCTCCCGGCCACCTTGACGGTGACCGGGAGCGGCTTCGCTCAAGCTTGCTTCGCAGCTTGCAGGAGGTGACTCCTAGACGGCGCGGACGCCGGTGGCCTGCGGGCCCTTGGTGCCCTGACCAACCTCGAACTCGACGCGCTGGTTCTCCTCGAGGGTCCGGAATCCCGAGCCCTGGATCTCGGAGTAGTGGACGAACACGTCATCAGACCCCTCATCAGGCGCGATGAAGCCGAAGCCCTTTTCCGCGTTGAACCACTTCACAGTTCCCTGTGCCATTACTGCAATCCTTTACTGACATTCCAACAGACGCGACACGATGGTCTCGTGTCGTGGTCGGTCACGACCGCCATACCTCGATGGACCCCGCGGAGAACCCCGCCAAACCAGCCTCAGTACCACGGCCGAAACACGATCTCGCTGCGCAACCGGATGTCCGGCGCCTCACGAAAGCTGCGACCGCCACTAGTCAATCATGTTCGGACCGCCCGCGATAGTCACCCCAACCAAACTGGGCGAAAACCTCGCTTTTTTCGTCGTTTCGACATCCCGAAGTAACATCGGAGTCCACGTTGGCGAACGCCGTCGGCGTTTGATCGAGCAACAATGCAGAATCCAACATTCGGTTCCGAACTCCTTCACCGCAGCATGGCGGGCACCGACGCCGAGGCGTCGTGCCTCACTCACATGTCGGTAATCGGTTCGCGGGCAGCATCATTCACCGAGTGGCCGGAATGGGCACCGCCCGAGCTGGTGAACGCCTTCGTCGAATCCGGCGTCGAGCAACCGTGGACCCATCAGGCCGTCGCGGCCGAGGCCGCTTATCGCGGAGAACATGTCGCGCTGTGCACCGGCACCGCATCCGGAAAGTCGCTGGCGTACCAATTACCCATTCTGACCACGCTGTCGAAGGATCCGAATGCGACGGCGCTCTATCTCTCGCCGACCAAGGCACTCGGTGCCGACCAGATCCGTTCGGTGACTTCGCTACTCATGGCATCGGGGCCGGGCGGGTCATCTGCCGGACGCCGGGAGTTCATCCATCTGCAACCGTGCGCGTACGACGGTGACACAGATGTTGAGGTACGGCAGTGGGCTCGGGCGCACTCGCGATGGATCTTCACGAATCCGGACATGCTGCACATCGGCATCCTCTCCGGACACGCGCGGTGGCGACACTTCTTCCGACATCTCGCCTACATCGTGGTCGACGAGGCCCACCACTATCGGGGCGTATTCGGTTCGCACACTGCACTTGTTCTACAACGCCTGTTGCGGATCGCCCGGTCCGCCGGTGGTGATCCGACGGTCATCGGCACCAGCGCGACGATGGCCGAACCCGCAGAAGCCTTGACCCGCTTGATCGGCGAGCCGGCGATCGCCGTCACCGATGACGGCTCCCCCCGCGGTGAACGGACCGTCGCACTGTGGGAGCCGGATTTCCTGCCCGTGGTGACCGGCGAGAACGGCGCCCCGATCCGCCGCTCGGCGGGCTCCGAATCAGCCCGACTGCTGGCCGATTTCGTCGTGGAGGGCGCCCGCACCCTCTGCTTCCAGCGCAGCCGGCGGGGTGTGGAACTGACCGCGCGCCAAGCACGTCATCTGCTCTCGCAGACCGCCCCCGATCTCGTCGACAAGGTGGCCGCCTACCGGGCCGGCTATCTCGCCGACGATCGTCGACGGCTCGAGCGTGCGATCTCCGACGGGGAGCTGATCGGTGTGGCCACCACCAACGCACTCGAACTCGGGGTGGACATCAGCGGCCTCGACGCGGTGATCGTCGGCGGCTATCCGGGGACGGTCGCCTCGTTCTGGCAGCAGGCCGGGCGGGCGGGACGGCAGCGGACTTCCGGGGATTCCCTGGTCGTCCTCGTCGCCCGCGACGATCCGCTCGACACCTATCTCGTGCATCATCCGGAGGCGTTGCTCGGCCGTCCGGTGGAGGCCACCGTCACCGATCCGACGAACCCGTACATCCTGGGTCCGCATCTGCTCTGCGCGGCGGCCGAGCTCCCCTTGCAGGACAGCGAGATCGAGAAGTGGCAGGCCACCGAGACCGTTGCGAAGCTGGCCGCCGACGGCATGCTCAAGCGCCGCAAGGCCGGCTGGTATGTGGCGGCGGGGGTGGAACCGCACGCCGACATCGACATCCGGGGCGGGATAGGTGGGCAGGTCCTGATCGTGGACACCACGACGTCGCAATTGCTGGGCACCGTCGACTCGGGTCGTGCGATGTCGACTGTTCACCCCGGCGCGCTGCACATCCATCAGGGCGCCTCCTACGTCGTCGACGAACTGGACCTCACCGACGGGTTGGCGCTGGCGCACCCGGAGGAACCCGACTGGACCACGTCGGCCCGCGAGACCACCGACATCACCGTCACCGACGTGGTGCAGCGTCTCGACCTGGGGGACCTGACGGTCGCGCTGGTGGAGGTCGACGTCACCCATCAGGTGGTCGGCTACCTGCGCACCCTGCTGTCGGGTGAGGTCCTCGACGCCGTCGAACTCGACATGCCGCGACAGACGTTGAGCACCCGCGCGGTGATGTACACGCTGACACCGGAATCCCTGGAGGGTGTGGGGGTCACCGTCGGCCGGTTCCCCGGCGCGTTGCACGCCGCCGAGCATGCCGCGATCGGGCTGCTGCCGCTGGTCGCGTCCTGCGATCGATGGGACATCGGCGGACTGTCGACCAACCAGCACCCCGACACCGGGCTGCCCACCGTGTTCGTCTACGACGGCTACATGGGCGGCGCAGGGTTCGCCGACCGCGGCTTCGCCGCCTTCGCCACCTGGATCGCCGCCACCCGGGATGCCGTGTCGAGCTGTCGATGCGAGGCCGGATGCCCGTCGTGCGTGCAGTCGCCGAAGTGTGGCAACGGTAACGATCCGCTCGACAAAGACGGCGCGATCAAGGTCCTCACGCTGCTCGGTCGGCAATACTCGAGTCATGACTGACGATCGGACCGACGGCCGCGAGAACTCCTCGCGAACGATCACGTCCGCGCGGCCCGCGTACTTCCTGCTCGCCCGGCCGACCGAGAACGCCGACTCGCTGCCCGCGACCATCGGCGAGCGCGACGTGTTCTTCGATCACGACGCCGCGATGGATGCGCTCGATCTCCATTACGCCTGGTGCGCCGCTCAGCGCGGCGGATATCACGCCGCGGTGGTCCGCACGGCGCACTGGTATCTGCAGAGCGCGATGGTCGGACCACACGTCACCCCGGGCCTCGGCGAGGTCTACCTCGCGGCCGCCGACCACGACCCGCTCTCACCGACTGCGCCTCGGCACCTCCGCAGCCGGGCCATCGCCGGCGCGTTCCTCACCGAAGGTGAACTGGTCCACTGGACGCCGTTCGTCCGTGCCGCGACCCGCTACATGCCGGACGCCCCGGACACCGACGCCTTCGGTCTCGGGTACCTGGGCGACGACGCGATCGATTTCGGCCAGATCTGGTTCGCGCCGTTGCAGTCTCGCCGCGTCTACCCGGAACGGATCGTGGTCGGCGGCGACGACGCGTGACGGGGCGGCCGGGTTCAGTCACCGGCCCGGTAGGCCGTCACGACCGGCTCGAGTTCGGCCGGGGAGGCGCCGTGCATGATGACGGCGTCGGCCCCGAGTTCGAACTCCTGCCGGATGCGAGCAGCGCACTGCGAGGGTGACCCGGTCGCCGACGGCTCGAGCCATTCGTCGGGGATCAGCCCGGCGATGTGTTCGATCTGATCCGCGTCGGCCTTGTGGTCGATTCCGCCGGGTATCGACTGCACCACCGGATCGTCGCGGAAGCGTTGCAGCACCGCGGCATCCCAGCCGTTGGTGCGCACCAGCAGGTCGCCGTAACCCTGCAGATAGGTGGCCAACCGGCCGACGGTCTTCTTCAACCGGAGTTCCTCGGGCAGATGATCACCCACCGTCGCGAAACACGACCAGACGCGCACGCTGTCGGGGTCCCGTCCCGCCTGCTCGGCCGCCTGCTTGACCGTCTTCACGCTGCGCTGCAACGTCTCCGGGGTGAAATAGGTGTGCAGGATGACGTCGTCGAACTCCCGCCCGCCGAGCGCCAGGGTCTGCGGGCCGAACGCGACGATGGCCAGTCGGATGTCCTCGTCGAAGTCCGGATCGAGGAAGAGCAGGTCATAGGAACCGATCGGCCCGTCATGGCCGAAGATCAGCTCGCCGTGCCACAGTCGGCGCATCACCTGCGCGAAGTCCTCCATCTGCGCGGTGGTGACCGCGGGCACCCCGAATGCCTGGTACATGGCGGCGATTCCCCGGCCGAGTCCCAGGGTGAAGCGACCGCCCGACAATCGATGCATCGTGGTCGCCCACGATGCCGTGATCAGCGGATGCCGGGTGTTGTGATTGGTTGCTGCCGTGGCGATCTGCATGCGTTCACTGACCGCACAGGCCGCCCCGACGAGTGACGACGCCTCCTTCACGTTCCATCGTTCGGAGATGAACGCGGTACCCAGCCCGAGGGCCTCGCCCTGTCGGGTCTCGTCCATCAGGGCGGCCGGCCCCTCGCCGCCGGCACCGGCCAGCAGGTAGTAGCCCAGTTCATCGAGCACCCGGGGCTCGGTCCCATTCGCGGTCACGTGAGGGACCATACGACAGCGATCGCGGTTACTGGAAGAGGTTCGGGACCGCGGTGTTCCCCGGGGTGTCGGCTCAGTCCACCGGCCCCGCCCGCGCCGAGGCCTTCGCGACATGCACGCCGAACGGGCCGAGCTCCACCGGTACCTCTACGGTGAGCACCACGTCCACGCCGTCGACCGCACACCCGTCGATCCGTGCACGGACCTGCTGGGCGTCGGCCACCTGCCGGGCGGTCGCACACGGATCCGGTTCGGCGACCACATGGTCCTGCGCCGCAGCAAGCGCGGCCAGATCCGCGGCGGACTGCGCACGGTGACGCGCCAGCACGGCCGCACCCACGTAGAGCATCACCACCGAAACGGCCGCGATCGCCGCGATCACGAAGGCTCCGAGGATCGTGGCGAATCCGCGGTCATCGCAGCAGCGCAGTTTCGCTCGCATCACGGCGGCTCCTCGGGGTCGGGTTCGTCGATGACGGTGTCCGCCGGGCCCGCCTCGGCGCCATCCCCCTCGACCACCACGGGTCCGTCGGGTTCCTTTGCCGCGACCGCCCGCGCGGACAATTCGAGGGCGGGCAGCAACGGCACACCCGCCGACACCTCCGCGACGATCCGCGCACCGCTGTCGGTGATGGTGATGCGCGCGCCGGCTCCGACGAGCGCTGCGGCCGTCGCACGCGCCGACTCGTCACCGATCGCGGTGAGCCGCGCCGCCTCCCGGGCCGCGTCGGTGCACCGGATCTGGACCGAGGCGCCCGCCACCGCGCCCACACCGATGACCACCGTGCCGACGATCGCGGCAATCGCATACGCACCCTCGACGGTGACCATCCCCCGGTCATCGTCGAGGACCCGTCCGAGAAGTCCGATGACTCAGCCCACCGACGTGTTGAGCGCCTTGCCGATGATGCCGGTGAGCGCGGACACGATGTTGTCGCCGGTGACCACCGTGTAGAGGATGGCCCCGAAGGCGGCGGCCGCGATGGTGCCGATCGCATACTCCGCGGTGCTCATGCCCTCATCGTCGGTGACCGCCCGCCACACCGCGGTCTGCAGTCGCGCCACCGGCTGTCGGAAGATGTTGTCCACCATGATGTTCTGACCTCCTGTAAATGCACTTGTGTGCTGATACTTGGACGCACCCGGAGGCGATTCGGCTCCATCGGGTTCGGCGCGGTCATCGTCGGTTCAGCCGCCGAGGACCGTGCCGGCCAGTCCGATCACCACGGGCACGATGCCGAGGCAGACGAACGCCGGCAGGAAACAGAGCCCGAGCGGCCCGCTGATCGCCACCCCGGCACGTTCGGCTGCCGCCAGGGCATCATCGTGCGCCTGACGCCGGGTGCTGTCGGCGAGCTCCGCGAGCCCCCCGGCCAACGACGATCCGGATCTCGCCGAACGGCGCGCGAGCGTTGCCAACGCGTCGAAGACGTCGGATTCCGTCGATGGACCGGACCGGCGACGGCGATCCGCTGCCGGACCGAAAGTGCGCCAGGCATGTTCGGGATCGGCGCCGAGGCCGAGGAGATCCGCGGTCGCCGCGAGCGGTTGCGCGAGGCCCACGGGCGCCGAGTCGGCGACCACCCCGGCCGCACCCCCTATCGGCAGACCGGCCCGCAGGCATACCGCGAACAGGTCGAATGACGCGGCGATCGCGAATGGGTCGTCGGGGCGGCGGGACGACGATCCGCCCTCGTCGCCATCCGCTCCGGGCTTGTCGGTGACCCGGTATAGCGACCACCGCGACGACGGCCAGACCCACAGTGCGACAGCGATGATGGTGCAGGCGATCAACGCCGCGGCATTCACCGGTTCGCCACACGATCGGTGATCCGATCGGCCCAGACCAGTCCGGCCATCGACAGCGCGGTGCCGATGATGAGCAGCAGCCCACCCAGCCGGCCCCCAAGAAGGACCCCCAGCGGATGCGCCCCCATCAGCTCCCCCAGCAGGATGCCGATGACCGGCAGGCCCGCGAGTACGGTCGCGGTTGCCCGCGGGCCGGCCAGCCCGGCACGGGTTCGGGCCGCGAACTGCTTGCGCGCGAGGAGGTCTGCGCGGACCGATTCCAGCAGCTCGACGATCGGCAAGCCGTGCCGGTCGGCCAGCTGCCAGGCGACCCCGACCCGGCGCCACGAGAGATGCCCGGATGCCTCCCCCTCCGCGACGACCTCCCCGCCGAGCTCGGCCCGGCCGGCCATCGTGCCGAGTCCGGCCACCACGGGCGAGTCGGCCCGTGCACGAGCGAGCTCGCGAGCCGCCGACGCACATGCGTGTGCGGGAGGGGCACCGACGGACAGTTCCGCGATCATCACCGACAGTGCCAGCGCGAGGTCAGAGGCTTCCTGCTCCTGCCCGCGGGTCCGCCGCGACCGCCGGCGGCGCCACATCAGCGTGACGCACACCAGTGACACCGCGACGGCGACCTGACCGCTGCCGGCGATCATCGCGACCACCGGCGCCGCGCATGCCCCGATCACGGTCCACGGCACCGACGGTGCGGACCGTACCGAGACATTCAAGGTGGTCAGCCGATGCTCGACGCGAGTGGCCGGCCACCAGTGCACTGCGACGGCCACCGCGAGCAGCACGAGCGTCATCGCATCGTCCGGGCGGTCAGCATGGCATCGAATTCGCCGAGGGCATCGGTGAATCCGACCGATCGCAGCCAGACCGTGCGGATGCGAACGAAGCCGTCGTCGCCGCGGACGACCAACCCGATCTCGGTCAGCCCTCGCGATCCGCCGGGTGTTCGCGCGACACCGAGGACCACGTGCACGGCCGCGGCGAGCTGGCTGTGCAGCGCCGAGCGGTCCATCCCGCCGAGCGCCGCCAGTGCCTCCATCCGCGCCGGCACCTCCGCGGTCGAGTTCGCGTGAAGTGTTCCGGCACAGCCCTCGTGACCGGTGTTGAGGGCGGTCAGCAGATCGATGACCTCTGCCCCGCGCACCTCACCGACGACGATCCGGTCCGGCCGCATGCGCAACGCCTGGCGCACCAGGGCCCGCACCGGCACCTCCCCCGCGCCCTCGACATTCGGCGTCCGCGCGACCAGCCGGACGACGTGCGGGTGCGGCGGGTCGAGCTCCAGTGCGTCCTCGACACAGAGGATGCGTTCGGTCGCACCCATCTCCCCGATCAGCGATCCGAGCAATGTCGTCTTGCCCGAGCCCGTCCCGCCGACGATGAGGAACGCCAATCGGGTCCGCAGCATCGCCCGCAGGGGTGCGACGGTCTCCGCGGGGATCGCCCCCAAACCCACCAGATCGTCGAAGTCCCTGGTGGCGGTGCGCAGGACGCGCAACGAGATACAGGTTCCGTCGGTGGCGACCGGCGGGATGACCGCGTGCAGCCGCACGGTATGGCCGCGACGGCCGAGATCGGCGAGTTGCCCGTCGACCCACGGCTGGGCGTCGTCGAGTCGTTTGCCCGCGCTCAGTGCCAGTCGGCTGGCGAGGCGCCGGACCGCGGCCTCGTCGTCGAACCTGATGTCGGTGAGCTGCAGCCCGCTGCCGCGGTCGACCCAGACCCGGTCGGGCCCGACGACGAGGATGTCGGCGATGTCCGGCTCGGCCAGCAGATGCTCGAGTTTGCCCGCCCCGATCAGCTCGGTCTGCAGAAACCGCAGGGCGGCAAGCAGATCGGTGTCACCGAGCATGCCGCGCGATTCGGCCCGGATGGCGTCGGCGATGACCTCCGCGGTGGGTTGGGCGGCATCGGCGGCGAGCCGGTCCCGGACGCGGGTGAGCAGGGCGTCGTGGACGCCGGTCACGCGGCCGCCCGTTCGCCCAGGTCGATCCGGCGGTGAATGGTCCTGGCGGCCCGGCCGAGTGGGCTGCGCGGCATCACCCGGAGCCGTCCGGATTCCATCCGACCCGGCAGTCCGGGGTCGGACCGGTAGGCGGCGAGCAATGGCAGATCGACGGCCGTGGCCACCTCGGTCGCGCGCAGTCCGCTCGGCGCCGGTCCGCGGACGGCCAGCCCGGCGATGACCCCACGACCACACATGCGGGCCGCGACCATCCGCGACGACGCGACACCGTGCACGGTCGCCGTCGTGACGATGACGACGAGGTCCACGGAGTCCAGGACGGCATCGGTGACCGGACCAGCCGAGCGCGGCAGGTCGACCACGACGGTGTCGCCACCGGCCCGGCCCGCATCCATCGCGGCGATGACCGCGTCGGCACCCAGAGCGTGCGGACTGTCGCGGCGGGGAGCGAGGACGGACAGTCGGTCATTGCACTGCGGCAACGCGTTGTGCAGGGAATCGGCGCGAACCGTGCCGCCCTCCAACGTCAGATCCTGCCAGCGCACACCGGCGCGCGCCTCGATGCCCAGGGTGAGGTCGATGCCGGCACCGAACTCGTCGACGTCGAGCAGCAGCACCCGCGATGCATGATCGACGGCGGTCAAGGCGACCGCCGCGGCCAGTGTGGTCGCACCCGCCCCGCCGTGTCCGCCGACCACCGCGACCGCACCCGCGGGATTGCCGCGCGGCGAACGGAAGTCGGTCAGCAGCCCGACCAACGTCGACTCCTCGGCGGGCAGCGACACCGCGTTCTCCGCACCGAGATTCATCGCCGAGCGCCAGATCTCGGGCGGCGGGTCACCGTCGGTGACCATCACGACGCCGTCGCGGCGCGGCGGACTGAGTCCGGCCAGGACACGGAGCGCATCGGCATCGGCGGCAACCGCGCTCGCCCGCAGCCATTCTCGTCGACAGCTCGCCGGGTGTGCGGTCAGGATTCGGTACCCGGCCGCCGCCGCACACCGGGCGACGTCGTCGTGCAGGTCAGCGCCCACCAGGGCGAGGAGTTCATCGGCCACGTATCCATCGTGGCGTTGTGCGGTCGCCGAACTGGATGTCCCCGCGCTCGCCGACCGAAACTGTGGAATCCGTTGAGATTGTGGATGAATCGGCTGGATCGGGCGTAGGTGGGATAGGTGGGATAGGTGGGTTCAGCCGGTGAACGGTGGCACGTACTCGCACGGCACGCGGACCGGATGCGCCGGATCCAGCGCGTTGAGCACCATGAACGCCGCTCGCCGCGAACCGGCGATCGCCATGTGCTCGCTGTGATCCTGCGGGCAACTGTCCTGGACGACGATGTTGCGTACCTGCTCGCCGGCCCGACCCGGTACCTGGCCGGCCGTGTACGGCACCACGAGTTCGTCGTAGCGGGTGGAGATGTTGGTGTAGTCGATGCCCCGCACGTACGGGCTGCCCCCGCGCCAGATCGCCGCGTTCATCGGCGTTCCGGCCCCCATCTGTCCGCATGCGGCGCAGATCGGCATGTCGGCGTCGCCGAGGATCGCCTTGGCGAGCGGAACGAACGGCGTGCCCTCGAAGGAACCGCGCCAGAGCGGGGCCAGCGAGACGTACTTGGTGACCTTGGGCGCCCCGCCGAGGTATTTCAGGTAGTAGGTCGGCATGTAAGTGCCCTGCGAGTGGCCGACCAGATCAACGGTCTTCGCGCCGGTCGACGCGAGCACACGGTCGACGAACCGCGACAGCGCAGCCGCGCTCGGCTCCATGCGGGTCATGCCGCCGATGGCCGACACCGGCCAGGGGGCACCCGGCAGCGCACCGTAGGTCAGGGCGAACACGCAGTAGCCGCGGTTCGCGAGCATCGCGACATAGGCTCCCCAGTTGGTCTGCTGCGAACCGCCGGTGCCATGGACGAGGACCACCGGCCGGGGGTGTCGGGCCGACGGTCGGCAGGTGAAGTCGTTGGAGCCGGGGAGAGAACCGCCGGGGTGCGCGAGCTCGGGCGGGATGCCGGAGAAGAAGTTGTACGACTCGGGCAGCGGCGCGCGGGGCGCCGCGGACGCCGGACCGGCACCAAGGACCGCCAGTGCACATGCGATGACCATCGCGATCGTCGCACCTGCCCGGACCGCACGACTGGTGACACCTGTGCTTCGAATGATCGACATGAGAGTCCTCCCCGACTTCGCCGTATCGAGGGAACCTAGCAACTGCTTGGTCAAGTGTCCCGGTTTTGGCGGGACCGCCAGAACCCACGCCAGCCGACCGGGCGTACTCGGCGGGAGACCAGGTGCTCGTGGGCGAAAAAGGCCCTGAACAGAGGACGACCCCGGCCAGGGGGGGAGGAGGCCGGGGTCATCGCGTTTCAGCCCCGGGGGTCGGGCTGAAAGGCACCGGGGTTAACCGGTTACGGCCGACTATACACACCGATTTTCGATCATTGCAACCACAACGAACCGGCCGCGGAGGTCACATTTTCATATCGCTGCCTGCGGATTCACGCTGCAATGACGTTGCATGAGGGGCTACCGCCGAGGGTGCGCGGACCGTAGTCTGACTCCGTGACCGACACCTCGCCGAAGGGGCCGATGTCGATGCCTTCGGCCGATCAGCCACGCCGGGTCGCCGCGTTCTTCGACCTCGACAAGACGGTCATCGCGAAGTCGAGCGCCCTGGCGTTCTCCCGTCCGTTCTTCGACGAGGGCCTCATCAACCGGCGGTCCGTGCTGAAGTCCAGCTACGCCCAGTTCCTGTTCCTGGTGACCGCGGCCGACCACGATCAGGTCGAGAATCTCCGTCGCCACGTCACCGACATGTGTCGCGGATGGGATGTCGAACAGGTCCGGACCATCGTCAACGAAACGCTCGACGACATCGTCAACCCGCTCGTGTTCGCCGAGGCCGCCGACCTCATCACCGACCATCGGGCACGCGGCCATGACGTCGTGCTGATCTCGGCGTCCGGGCGCGAGATGGTGGAGCCGATCGGCGAGATGCTCGGCGTCGATCATGTCGATGCGAGCGACATGAAAGTCGTCGACGGCCACTACACCGGCGAGCTCGAATTCTATTGCTACGGAGCGAACAAGGCCGCCGCGATGGCGACCCGCGCAGAGATCCACGGCTATGACCTCGCCGAGTGTTATGCCTACTCGGATTCCATCACCGACCTTCCGATGCTGTCGGCGGTCGGCCATCCGGTGGCGGTCAATCCGGACCGGCAACTGCGCAAGCGGGCGGCCGACGAGGGCTGGCCGGTGCTGAGCTTCAACCGCCCCGTGCCGCTGCGCACCCGCATCCCCACGCCGTCGTCGCGGATGGCCGCGGCACTGGCGCTCGGGGCCGGCGTGGCCGCTGCGAGCGGACTGGGCGTGCACACCCTGCTCGCCCGCCGGCACCGCGATCGCAGTGCCTGAGTCGAGCACAACGACACCACCGAATGTTGGTCCGAATGACCCTTGATGTGACCGCGGTCACGGTGTACAAAAGGGATTACGGAATCTCGGAAGGCAAAGTTCGCTCCGGAAGAGAAGGAACGGACCCCCACGCCGAGCACTTCCCAGCACGGGCGGCAAGCACCCACGCGGAGCAAGCCGCATAAGGCAAAAGCGTTGTGCGCCTGCGACATCGTCGGCTGGCACGGAACAAACCGGTGACCATCACGGGCCGTAGACGGGAACAAGAGGAGTTCCCCGTCGGGCCGGACGAATCGATCCGATCAACCCGAACCGCAAGGTTCGCCAGACGGAAAGAATCGATCCGAACAAGCTCGATTCGACTGCACGGTACCGTCATTCGAACATGGGTCACACCGGGGCGAACCGACCAGCACGCGGTCCCTCGCCGAGGCGGTCCACACAACCCACCAAGCACGCTTGGTAACTTGAGTCCGTGCTACGCGGGCGGCAACCCGGCCAGTTCACTGGCCGAGAGGCCGCCCGCAGTGCGTTGTGGGGGCTCATCGGGAGCTCGAAAGTCCTTGCACCGCCGGCTAACCCGCTCGCGCGGCGTCCGCGATGGACCGGGCCTCGGCGGCGCCGGCCTCGAGCGCCTCGCAACACAGCACGATCCATCCGCCGACCCCGTCCGGACTCCCCTCGGCGAATCCCGCCGACAACGTCCGGTAGTCGTCGAGGCGGCGCAGCCACGTCACCTCGGGCACACCGAGATTGTGCGGGTCGAGCCCCGACGACGTGCACACCAGCCGTGATGCCGCCCGGGCCACGACGCCGTTCGCGGTGGGGAAAGCGCCCACGCCGAGCAGTTCGCCGTGCACGACCGCCGCGAGCACGGGCGCGGGCACCGACGTCGCGCCGGTGATCAGTTGCGCGAGCAGATCGAGGCGCCCGGCGACGCCCTCTTGCGCGCTCGGCCGGCCGAGGTCGTCCGGATCGGTGACGAGGTCGGCGGCGGCCAGCATGTGCAGCCGCGCGAACGCCTGCGCGGGCGCCCGCCGGAACACCGCGGTGAGCTGATCGAGGGCATCGCCGTCGAGGGCCTGGGCCACCCGCATCGCGCCGGCCAGCAGCGGATCGTCGAAGTCGCCGTCGCGGCGCAACTCCACGCTGCCACCGTCGATCGCGGCCGACGACCGACCCGCCCGCCAGGACGCCTCGGTCGACGTCTTGTCCCAGCCGCGCAGATTCGCCGGATGCCGATGGACCGCGCTCAACGCATCGCGCGCCCGGTCGGCAGCGGCGGCGACGCCGGGTAGCTCGAGCAGCGGCGCGAGGGGATCAGTTCTCACGCCTCCTCACGATAGTGATCGGGCGCAGCGACCGGACCGGCCGGGACGCGCTGCACCGCTCGTCGTGCCCATGGGACCATTCGTCGCGGATCTGCGGTAGTCCGGCAGATCGGCACCTGCAACGGGCTTCCAACGTGACTACCCTCACAATGAGAACCCGGCAATCATGCACGTCACGCCGTTATGTCCGTCGATAGTGAAAGGCTCACCTGACCGATGTCTCCCGCCACCACGTCGTCCGCCCAGGGGTATCCACCGTCGGAGGAGTTCGTCGCACAGGCCAACGCCGGTGCCGAACTCTATGACCGTGCCGATGCCGATCGTCTGGAGTTCTGGGCCGAGCAGGCGCGCCGTCTGGACTGGGCCACCGATTTCACCGACACCCTGGACTGGTCGGATGCACCGTTCGCGAAATGGTTCGTCGGCGGCAAGCTCAACGTCGCCTACAACTGCGTGGACCGCCATGTCGCCGCAGGCAAGGGCGATCGGGTCGCGATCCACTGGGTCGGCGAGCCCGGCGACACCCGCGACCTCACCTACGCCCAACTGCAGGACGAGGTGTCCAAGGCCGCCAACTGGTTCGCCTCCATCGGCCTGGTCGCCGGTGACCGCGTGGCCATCTACATGCCGATGGTCCCCGAGGCCATCGTCTCGATGCTGGCCTGCGCCCGCCTGGGCCTGACCCACTCGGTGGTGTTCGCCGGATTCTCCTCCGGCGCACTGCGTTCGCGTGTCGATGACGCCGAGGCGAAGTTGGTCATCACCACCGACGGCCAATACCGCCGCGGCAAGCCCGCCCCGCTCAAGGCCGCCGTCGACGAGGCGCTCGGCAGCGGTGACGACGCCGCGAAATCGATCGAGAAGGTCCTGGTGGTGCGCCGCACCAACCACGATCCCGACCTGCCCTGGGTCGACGGCCGTGACGTGTGGTGGGAGGACACCGTCGACGAGCAGTCGACCACGCACGAACCCGAGGCCTTCGACGCCGAACACCCGCTCTTCCTGCTCTACACCTCCGGCACCACCGGCAAACCCAAGGGCATCGTGCACTCCTCGGGCGGCTACCTCACCCAGGCGTCCTACACCTTCCACTACGTCTTCGACCACAAAGAGGGCCGCGACATCTTCTGGTGCGGCGCCGACATCGGCTGGGTGACCGGACACTCCTACCTCGTGTACGGGCCGCTGTCGAACGGAGCCACCGAGGTCATCTACGAGGGCACCCCCAACTCGCCCAACGAGCACCGTCACTTCGAGATCATCGAAAAGTACGGCGTCACCATCTATTACATCGCGCCCACACTCGTCCGCACCTTCATGAAGTGGGGCCGCGAGATCCCCGACGCGCACGACCTGTCGTCGGTGCGGCTGCTCGGCAGCGTCGGTGAGCCGATCAACCCCGAGGCCTGGAAGTGGTACCGCGAGGTCATCGGCGGCGACAAGGCACCGATCGTCGACACCTGGTGGCAGACCGAGACCGGCGCCATCATGATCAGTCCGCTGCCCGGGGTGACCACCACCAAACCCGGCTCGGCCATGGCACCGCTGCCCGGCATCTCGGCCAACATCGTCGACGATCAGGGCAACCCGGTCGGTGCAGGCGAGCAGGGTTACCTGGTGCTGGACCAGCCGTGGCCGTCGATGCTGCGCGGCATCTGGGGCGACGAGGAGCGCTTCCGCGAGACCTACTGGTCCCGCTTCGCCGAGCAGGGCTGGTACTTCGCCGGCGACGGCGCCCGCTACGACGACGACCACGCGCTCTGGGTGCTCGGCCGCGTCGACGACGTCATGAACATCTCGGGCCACCGCATCTCGACCGCCGAGGTCGAGAGTGCGCTCGTCGGACACTCCGGCGTCGCCGAGGCCGCCGTCATCGGCGCCGCCGACGAGACCACCGGACAGGGCATCGTCGCATTCGTCATCCTGCGCGAAGGTGTCGAGGACTCCGGCGACCAGTTGATCAAGGAACTGCGCGAACAGGTCTCCATCGAGATCTCGCCCATCGCCAAACCCCGCGAGATCAACGTCGTGCCCGAACTGCCGAAGACCCGCTCGGGCAAGATCATGCGCCGCCTCCTCAAGGACGTCGCCGAAGGACGCGAACTCGGCGACACCTCGACGCTGGTCGATCCGTCCGTCTTCGAGGCCATCCGGCAGCGGAAGGCCTGAGCCGGTCCTGACATCGCGCACAGCACCACCTCGCCGCCCCCGCCGGGTTCCGCCCGGCGGGGGCGGCGCGCGTTCGTCCGGCGAGTTCCTTGACCTTGACACGGTGACAAGGTCTTGACTGGTCTCGAGGAGGTGATCGCGATGAACGCGAAACTGATCGCGGCCCTGTCCGCGACGCAACCGTCGACACGACTCCAGGCGGCGCTCGCCGCCGGGACCCACCCGGACGACACGCTCGTCGACGTGCTGGTGGCACGCTGCGCCATCGAGCCGGACTTCTTCGTGCGCGACATGCTGACCTGGGCGCTGACCCGGTGCCGTGACGATGTCACGATCCCGCGATTGGTCGGGGAGCTCACCGCGTCGGCACCGCAGGCCCGCAGTCAGGCGCTGCACACGCTGTCGAAGATCGGTGACGGCAGCGTCTGGGGCGAGATCCCGACGGAACTGTTGCACGACCCCGACGACGAGGTTGCCCGCAGCGCCTGGCGCGCCGCCGTGGTGCTGGTTCCCGAGAACCAGAAGCCCACTCTCGCAACAGAGTTGGCGAGCGAACTCGGACGCGGAGATCGCGACGTGCAGCGTAGTCTCAGCCGCGCGCTCGTCGCCCTCGGAGACGCGGCGACACCCGCCCTCGCGGCGGCCCGGTCCGGCCCGAGCGCGGCTCGGCGCGAGCATGCCCTGGCCACCGAGCATCTGGCGGACGATCCGGACGGCGATTTCTCGGCGGCCGTGAATCACGCCCGGCGGGTCCTGTCGCTGCAGGGAGCGCCCGCGGTGGCTGCCGATGCTGATCGGTGAGGTCGCGGAGCGCTCCGGGGTCAGCACCCGGATGTTGCGGCACTACGACCGACTGGGACTCGTGACACCCGCCGGACGCACGTCCGGCGGGTACCGCGAGTACTCGGCGGACGACATTGGCCGGCTGTTCCGGGTCCAGGGCCTGCGGTCGCTGGGACTGACGCTGGCCGAGGTCCGGCGGGTGTTGGACACGCCCGGATCGTCCGACCCGTCATCGCTGATCGGCGAGCTCATCGACGGTTCGCGCCGGCGTATCGCCCGCGAACAGGAACTGCTCGCGCTGCTCGAGCGCATCGGGCAGACGACCCCGCTCGACTGGGCGGACGTGCTGCGGTCGGTGCGGTTGATGAGCGACCTCGGTTCGGATTCCGCCATGGTCCGCCACCGCGCCGCCATGGCAACGTCCGGTCATCCACTCTCGCCGGAGGCCATCGCCGACGCCGTCCTGGCCGAGTCGGAGCCCAACGTGTCCGGCGCCCTGACCTGGGCACTGGCCGCATCCGGCAGCGACGCCGGTGTGCAGGTCCTGGCCATCGGACTGCAGTCCGACGACGTCGACAGACGCCGCCGGGCCGTCTCCGCGATCGCCGAACTCGCCGGTCCCGAGGTGGTCGACGTCCTGCGCCGGGCACTCCCGGATCCCGACGCCATCGTGCGCGGCCGCGCGGCAACGGCGCTCGGGGCGCGCGGGCATGCCGAGGCCGTCCCGACGCTCATCGACATGGTCGTCACCGGGACCAACGACGTCGACGCCGCAGACCTGCTGCGCGACCTGGCCGTCGCCGGCGACACCGCCGACCGCACGGCCACCGATCTCGGGCGGCTGCTCGACGACGAGTCGACGCCCCCGGCGGCGCGCAGCCGCCTGGCACAGGCCCTCGTGGAGCTCCCCGGCGAGGTGGCCGCCGACATCCTCCGACGTTCCGTCGGCGACGACGATCCCGCGGTCTCGGCGATCGCGGCGATGCGGGGACACCTGGCGTGACCCCACATGGCAACATAAGCCGGAGACCCGAGCTACGGAGGATGCAGTGAGCCGCAACGAGCACGGCCAGACCACGCAGGACCCCGGATCCGTCCCGTCCATCCCGCTGTCGGATCCGACCCTCGGCCGCGACGGCGAGCCGACGATCGGCAACCTGGTGAAGGACGCCTCGGCCAGCGTGTCCACGCTGTTCCGGTCGGAGGTCGCGCTGGCGAAGGCCGAACTCGTCGGCGAGGCGAAGAAGGCGGGTGCCGGTACCGGGCTGCTGGTCGTCGCCGGGGTGATGGCGCTCTACTCGAGCTTTTTCTTCTTCTTCTTCCTCGCCGAACTGTTGGACAACTGGATGCCGCGGTGGCTCGCGTTCCTCATCGTCTTCCTGATCCTGGTGCTGATCACCGTGATCATGGGCTTCGTCGGATACATCCTCTTCCGCAAGATCCGCGGGCCGGAGAAGACGATCGAGAGCGTCAAGGAGGTCTCGACCGTCCTGCCCGGCAAGCACCCGGGTTCGACCCCCTCGACGTCACCGTCGTCACCCACGTCCCCGCGATCGGGTGACCACCCGGAGCTACCCCGAGCGCACGACCCCGCGCGGGGGTGACCCTTGGCGGGGCCGCCTGACCCATCGAGCGTCCGGATTCCCGGCAACTGGCATCACTTCGACGTCCGCGCCAACGGCGTCCGATTCCATGCGGTGGAAGCCGACGGTCAGTGGCTCGACCGCCCCCTCGTGCTGCTCCTGCACGGCTTCGGCGAGTTCTGGTGGAGCTGGCGACATCAGATCACCGCGCTGACCGAGGCCGGCTATCGAGCCGTCGCCGTCGACCTGCGCGGGTACGGCGACACCGACAAGCCGCCGCGCGGCTACGACGGCTGGACCCTGGCCGGCGACACGAATGGCCTCATCCGTTCACTCGGACACACCGAGGCGACGCTCATCGGCCACGCGGACGGCGGCCTCGTCTGCTGGGCGACGGCGACTCTCCATCCACGCGTCGTCAATCGCATCGCGGTCATCGCCTCACCACATCCCCGGGCGCTGCGGCGCGAGGTGCTCCGCGACCGCGGGCAGCGGTCGGCATTCCTGACCGGGTTCCTGCGCAATCAGGCACCCAGGATCGGTGAGCGGCACCTGACCCGCCGTGACGGCGTGTTCATCGAGCAGTACTTCACCGAACGAGCTTCGGCGGGCTGGCAGGGCACCGCCGACTTCACCGAGGCCGTGGAGCGGAACCGGTCGGCCATCCAGATCCCGTACGTCGCGCACTGCAGCCTGGAGTACCAGCGATGGGCGTTCCGCTCGCAGTTCCGCCCGGACGGGGCTCGGTTCATGGAGTTGATGAACCAGCAACTGCACATACCGGTGCTCGCCCTCCGCGGCCGCGACGACCCGTACATCCTCGACCATCTGATGGCCGCGAGTCACCGATGGGCCGATCACATGGACTACTGGCAGATCGAGGGCAGCGGCCATTTCGCCCACCAGGAGCAACCCGACCGGGTCAACGAGCGGCTGCTCGAACTGCTGGCCCGCGATCCCGTCTGACACCGCTCAGGCGTGCACGCACTCCTGCGTGCTGACCCGCGACGATCGCTGCTCCGAATCGGTGAAGTTGGACTGAACCTGCTTGGCGGTCAACACGAATCCGGTCTGGTCTGTGGTGTCCTCGGCCGCGCCGAACACCACCCCGACGACCTCGCCGTCGGAGTTGATCATCGGACCGCCGGAATTGCCCTGCCGGATCAGGCCGCGCACCGTGTACACCTCACGCAGGATCCGGCCGGCCCGGTAGATGTCGGGGCCGGACAGGTTGATCACCTCACGGACCCGCACCGCGCTCACGTTGAACGGCCCGGCCTCCGGGTAGCCCAGCACGATCGCATCGTCGCCGGTCTGCGCCTCCTGGTCGGCGAATTTCAATGCGGGAGCGGTCAATCCGGGGACGTCGAGCACGGCGATGTCGTTGGCGCTGTCGAACAGGACGACCCGCGCCGGCAGTTGCTGGCCGTTCGGCGACGACACGCTCAGCCGCCGGGTACCCGCGACGACGTGCGCGTTGGTCATCACCCGCTCCGGCGACACCACGAATCCGCTGCCCTCCAGGGCCTGCCGGCAGCTCGGCGCGGTCCCCTCGACCTTGACGACGCTCGGCTTGACCTGATTGACCACCGGCAGTTGCAGCAACGTCGGGTCGGGTGGGCCGACATTGGTGACCGGCGTCCGGCCGAACGGTCCGATGACCTCGGGCAGTCCCGAATTGTCCAGCAGCGCACTGAAGTCCTTCGGGAGGTCGCGCAGCCACTGGGGCGCCAGCACGTCGACCCCGCCGAGCACCTTGGACCCGCGGACCGCGGTCGAGAGCTGGGCCTCGGTGGAACTGCTGAGCGGGATCGCGAGCAGCCACGCGGCCACCAGCACGGCGATCACCTGCAGCACCGACCCGATCACGCTGTCGACCCGCCGGACCCCTCGCGACCGGATGCCGCTGCGGGCCGCACGACCGAGGACCATCCCGGACACCTCGCCGACGATGATCAGTCCGACCAGCAGGACGACACCGACCAGCAACCGGACCGTGCGGTCGTCGAAGTTCGAGATGACATGTGGGGCAAGGAGAATTCCGGCCACCGCGCCCAGGATCACGCCCAGGAACGCCAGCGCGGACGCGACCGCACCCTGCCGGAAGCCACTGGCGGCGGCCAACAGGGCGATGATCAGGACGATGATGTCGACCCACCCGGATCCCGTCACCGGCGTCCGCCTTCGCGCTCGTCGTCGAGGAGCGCCTGCCGCATCGCGTCCGACATCACGGCCGCGTCACCCACCGTCTGCGCGGTGTCCGGACCGGCCGCCGCGATCGCCTCGTCGAGCGGCCGCACGTCGTCCTTGTCCCACGGCACATCCCAGCCCGCCACCTCGCTGATGGCCGCGATCAGGCCGCCGGTGAAACCCCACACCAGCAGGCCGTCGACCAGAAACGCCGGACCGCGGTAGGCGCGCGCGCCGAGGACGTTGCGCTGCACCTGGAATCGGCTCTCCGGGGCGAGCATGGTGCGCAGGTTGACCCGCGCGACGCGCGCCGTCTCCGCGGTGTCCACGACGTGCACCGGACCCGGGGCCCGCCAGTGCGCGAGAACCGGCGTGACGTCGAAGCCGGACACCGGCACCGGGAACGAGGGCAGATTGGCCAGGACGTCGACACCGTCGGCGACCAGGCCGGTCTCCTCGTTCGCCTCGCGCAGCGCCGTCCCGACCGGGTGATCGTCGCCCGGGTCCACGACGCCGCCCGGGAAGGCGACCTGTCCGCTGTGCTGACGCAACGTCGAGGCGCGTTCGGTGAGCAGGATGTCCGCGTCGGCGGGCAGCCCACCCGGATGGTCGGCGGCCGCGTCCCAGCTGCCCGAGATCAGCACCAGCACCGCGGCGTCGCGTTTGTTGCGACCGATCATCGACGCCCATCGGGTGCGGTCACCGCCACGGTTGAGCACCGACTCGGTGACCGCCGTGACGTTGTCGGTCAGCCGGTGCATCCACGGTGGGATCTGCGCGGTCGGGACCAACGAGCCGATGTGTGGTTCGCCGGCCGGACGGTCGCCGTCGTGGCGGCTCACGTCGCCACCCCCAGGTACTGCTGCACGGCGTCGGCGATCTGATCCGGGTTCTCGAAGACCTGCGGCAGCACCTTGGCGACCGTGCCGTCGGGACGCACGAGGATCGTCGACGGGAAGACGCGAGGCGCACCCAACGCGGCGGCGACCCGCGCATCGGTGTCGAGGACGGACGGGAGGTGCACGTCGTTCTCGGTCAGGAACTGCAGGGCCATGTACGGGTTCTGGGCACCTTCCTGCGCATGCACGGCCAGGACGGTGACCTTGTCGCCGGCGCGCTGTGCGTAGGCGGCCACTTCCGGCAACTCCCGACGACACGGCAGGCACCAGACGGCCCACATGTTCACCAGCATCGGCTTGCCCGCGGTCCCGGCACCGACGTCGTAGGGTCGGCCGTCGGCGAGGCAGGGCACCGTCACACCGGCGAGCACCGACTGCGGCCCCACCGGCTGCCCGGTCACCGGGCAGGGCTCCAGCGCCGCGTCCCGACGTGCCTGCGCGAGTTGCGCGTCACCGACCTGCGCGTCGGTGGCGTTGGGGCCGGACACGCTCGGTGCGGTGGCGTCGGGCCCGGTGCCCGTGCCGTCGTCGCGAGGCCAGATCGCCACGATCAGCGCGATCATCACGACGATGAACACGACCGTCCAGCGTGCCGACGAGGAGAATCGGGGACGTCGCGGAGGCCGGGGCGCGCCGGGGGCGGCGCTCGAGTCGGCGTTGGTCGCTGCGCTCGCCTCTGTGTCCCCCGTCGCTGTGCTCGCCCCTGTGTCCCCCGTCGCTGCGCTCGCCCCTGCGGAAGATTCGTTCACTGCGTCGACAGTCCCGCCAGGTCGAGGAGATGCTCGGTCTCGGGTCCCTTGACGAGCTTCGCCGCCTCCGCCTTGTCCATCGGGCCGAGGCCGACCGACGGGCAGTCCTTGGCCAGGATGCACACACCACACGCGGGCTTACGCGAGTGGCACACCCGGCGCCCGTGGAAGATGACCCGGTGCGAGAGGTCGGTCCACTCCTTGCGTTCGATGAGCTCGCCGACGGCCTTCTCGATCTTGACCGGGTCGGTCTCGGTGGTCCACTGCCAGCGCTGCACGAGGCGGGAGAAGTGGGTGTCGACGGTGATGCCGGGGATTCCGAAGGCGTTCCCGAGCACGACGTTGGCAGTCTTGCGGCCGAACCCCGGCAGGGTGACCAGATTCTTGAGGGTGTTCGGCACCTCGCCGTCGAACCGCTCGACCAGCGCCTGGCCGAGACCGATGATCGAGTTCGCCTTGTTCCGGTAGAAGCCGGTGGACCGGATCATCTCCTCCAGTTCCGTGCGGTCGGCCTCGGCGTACGACCGGGCCGTCGGGTACTTGGCGAACAACGCGGGGGTGACCATGTTGACCCGGACGTCGGTGCACTGCGCCGACAGGATCGTGGCGACGGACAGTTCGAGCGGGGTGGTGAAGTCGAGCTCGCAGTAGACGTGCGGGAAGGCGATCTGCAGCTTCCTGTTCATCCGCCGGGCGCGCCGCACCAGCCCGAGGTGTGTCTCCGTCCCACGCGCGGGCGATCCGGCGGCGGGGAGTCGGGTCCCCGATCCCGGGACCGGGGTATCCGTGGTCTTCCGTGCGCTCACCTGATTCAGGTTAGCCAGGTCTCCGGACATCGGACCCATCCAGACCGCCCCGGCGGACGAGAATCGGCGGGATCCGGCTTCGGCGACGCATTGGTAACAAGTCAGTGAATCCGGCCGATCTGGTTGGCCCCGGACCGATCGCATTGTGTTTACTGGTCCCCATGCAAGGTCTCGCCGCGCTGCTCTTCCCGGCTGTGCTCATGCTTTTCGCCCTCGCGATGGAGAAGGTGCAGGCCAAGACGGACCGCCTGTCTGTCTCCCGCGACCACGTGGAGGAGTTCCTCGAGTCGGCCGACGCCGCGCACGTGGACACGCTGGCCAAGGAGGGTTTCCCCGCCGCGCTGGACGAGTTCCGCAGCCGCCGGACGAAGGGCGAACCGGCCGTGCCGACCTCCGAGACCACGTTTCCGACGTCGCCGCAGCGCGCGAGCTGACGCGTCACATCCCCCACGACGGACATTTCGACTCGCCGCAATGGTCCGGCCAGTGACCCATTCAACACTTATGCTGGGGGCGAGAGTAGCGTTGCACGAGGCAACAGGGCAGCCGGCGGCACACGCATGCACGAAATTCCTGGTGTGCGGTTGTCATGCGGGTGTGATCAGGATGAGAAAGGTTCCTTAGGTGGAGGACGTACTGGCGCGGGCGGGCATATTCCAGGGTGTCGAGCCCTCGGCCGTCGCGGCGCTGACCAAACAGCTTCAACCGGTCGATTTCCCTCGCGGGCATGTGATCTTCCATGAGGGGGAGCCCGGTGATCGGCTCTACATCATCCTGTCCGGGAAGGTGAAGGTCGGACGCCGTTCCCCTGACGGCCGTGAGAACCTGCTGACGATCATGGGCCCGTCGGACATGTTCGGCGAGCTCTCGATCTTCGATCCGGGCCCCCGCACGTCGTCGGCGACGACGGTCACCGAGGTGCGCGCGGTCTCGATGGACCGGGACGCGCTGCGGGCGTGGATCAAGGATCGCCCGGAGATCGCCGAGCAGCTGCTGCGAGTTCTCGCCCGCCGCCTGCGCCGGACCAACAACAACCTCGCGGACCTCATCTTCACCGATGTCCCCGGTCGTGTGGCCAAGCAGCTGCTGCAGCTGGCCCAGCGCTTCGGCACCCAGGAGGGCGGCGCCCTGCGGGTCACCCACGACCTGACGCAGGAAGAGATCGCCCAGCTCGTGGGCGCCTCGCGCGAGACCGTGAACAAGGCGCTCGCCGACTTCGCACAGCGCGGTTGGTTGCGGCTCGAGGGCAAGAGTGTGCTGATCGCCGACTCGGAGCGACTGGCCCGCCGGGCCCGCTAGGTTTCGCGGACACCACAGACCACAAAGGACTCCCACCGACCCGGATCGCATCCGATGTCGGTGGGAGTCCTTTGTGTTTCGTCAGGTCTGTTCGTCAGCCCTCCCGCAGGTACTCCAGCTGCGCCTTGACCGACATCCGAGCGGCGGGCCACAGCTTCTTGTCGACGTCGGCGTAGACCTTGCGCACCACCTTCATCGGTTTGGCCTCCGCGGCGGACACCCCGAGATCGTCGAGCGCGGCCACGATCTGATCGATCCGTTCCTCGCGGTGCGCCTTGTAGTAGCGCGCCACCGGACCGACCTGCGGGTGCTCGGGGCCGTGGGCGGGCAGCAACACCGCGTCCTCACCCTCGACGATGATGCGGTTCAGGGAGTTCAGGTAGTCGCGCAACGTACCGTCGGACGGATCGATGACCGTGGTCCCGCTGCCGAGGATCGTGTCACCGGTGAGCAGTGCGCGCTGCCCCTCCCAGTCGACCAGGAAACTGACCGAATCCCCGGTGTGACCCGGTGTGTGCAGGACGGTGATCCGCAGGCCGGCGACCTCGATGACCTCACGGTCGGTGAGGGTCGGAGCGCCGTGCGTGTATTTGGACAGGCGCGCCCGGACGGGTGCGCCGACCGCCTTGCGGAGCCGTGTGATGGCGCCGGTGTGGTCGTAGTGGCGGTGGCTGATCAGGACCAGCGCGATACCCGGCTGTTCCGCGATCCGCCTGACATGGGCCTTCTTCTTCGGCGGACCCGGATCGACGATGACGCATTCGGCATGCCCCGGGGCCCGCAGGATCCAGGTGTTGGTGCCGTCGAGCGACATCTTCCCCGGGTTGTTGCACAGCAATACCGACGCGTACGGGGTCACCTCGCGGACGACCCCGTATGCCGGGTGCCCCGGCGCCGCGTCGGTTGCGTCACTTCCGTTGTCGGTCATGTCATCCGACACTACCGACCGATGTCCTCCACGACGTCGTCGACCACCCGCGGCGCGAACTCGGTCTGCAGCGTCTTCAGCAGCGCCGCACCCTGGGTCACCACGCCGGTCATCAACTCGTTGACGCCTTCGGCACCGTTGAACACGGTGAGGTTCGACGACCCGAGACCCTTGGCGACCTCACCGACGAGCGCAGGCAACTGTTCGATGATCTGCTGATCGAGCGCGATGCGGTTGTGCTGCGCGGCGGCCGCGGACTGGATCTCGACGGCCCGCGCATCGGCCTCGGCGATGATCTGGGTTCGGCGTGCCTCGGCCTCGGCCGGCTTGACGACCTCGGAGATCAGCTGCTGCTCCCGGAGGTCGGCCTGCGCCTGCGCCAGCAACGACTGCTCGCGGGTGATCTCCTGGTTCACCCGGGCCTCGGCGAGCGGCCCGGCCTGCGCGGCCTCGGCATTGGCCTTGTCGGTCTCGGACTTGATCTCGGCGCGCTTGATCGCGGTCTCGCGCTCGTAGTCGGCCTGGTTTCGCAACGACTCCTGCTGCGCCTTCGAGGCCTCCTGGTCGGCGCGGGCGCGTTCCACGGCCGCCTCCCGCTGCACCTTCGCGATGTTCGGGGCCGCGAGGGCGTTGATGTAGCCGGAATCCATGTCGTCGATGGACTGGATCTGGAACGAGTCGACCATCAGGCCGATCGACCCCATCTCCCGCTTCGACGCCTCGAGCACCTGGCGGGCGAGGGTGTCGCGCTCGCGGATGATCTGCTCGACCGTCATCGAGCCGACGATCGACCGCAGGTGTCCGGAGAAGACCTGGCCGGTGAGCTGATTCATCTCGCTCTCCTGCTCGGAGATGAAACGCTGACCCGCGTTGACGATCGACATGACGTCGCCGCCGACCTTGTGCGCGATGACCGCACGCACGTTGAGCTGGATGCCCTGCGTGGTCACACAGACCTCGCGAATCTGCGCCTCGTGCAACGCCATCGACAGGAAGCGCACCTTCCGGAAGAAGGGCATCACCCACTTTCCGTGGCCGACCACGACGTCGAACGGCGCGCCCTCCGGGCCTTTCTTGCCCGAGATCAACATCGCCTCGTCGGGTTCGGGAACGTAGTAGCCGAGCATTGGGCCCCTCCTCAGTCGGTGCGCCGCACACGACGATTCGACGATGTGCTGACGCGATCACCTGTTCGACGGGCCATGCTACGGCGCGGTTCCACCCCGTCGTTCGGTCGGACGACAGTGTCTTCGGTCGCACGACACGTCAGTGCCCGGGTGCGGGCGCGTGCCGCTCACCTCGGTAGCGGCACCCAGGGCTCGACGTCGACGATCCGGCCGGTTCGGACACCGATGACCAGGACGGTGGCGTCGACGGCGATCGGCTCGGCCGCGAGGGCGAGGAACCGCTCGCTGCCGCCGGCCAGGGCGAGTTCCACCTCACCGAGGGCGTCGCCGCCGCCGATGGCGAGGGTCACCACACCGGTCGTCCCGATCATGTCCGCCCCCGTCCCAGATGCCCGCCGGCGGTCGCCGTTGTGGCACAACCGTAGACGGGGCCGGCCGCGATCGTCACCTCGACTCCTTCATCCCCTCACCGCGCCCGGTCCACCACGAGGTAGGCCGCGGCGGCCACGCTGACCGCGCCTGCCGCCAGGACCAGAACCGGGTAACCGAACAGGCCGACGACGACACCGGCCGTCGCCCCGGCGATCGCGCCGGCCAGGCTCATCGAGGTATCGCTGATGCCCTGCACGCGGGGTCGCATCGCGACGTCGACACTGTCGGTCAGCATCGTGGAGCCGGCGACGGTCGCGGCCGACCACCCCAGGCCGAGCAGGACGAGCGCGACCACCAGCCCCGCTTGCGACTCGTTCAGCGCGAAGCCGGTGACGCAACCGGCCAGCAGCAGCGCCTGCCCGATCAGCACCGTCGGCACGCGGCCGAGCCGATCGGTCAGGATGCCCATCACCGGCGCGAGCGCATACATCCCCGCGACGTGTGCGCTGATGGAGAGACCGACCACCGTGAGACTCGCCCCGCCGTGTGACATGTGCACCGGCGTCAACGCCATCACCGCCACCATCACCGCGTGCGCGGATACCACCGACACCACCGCGTTGCGCGCGCCGGCGTGGCGTCGGATCGTCTCGAAGCCCTGCGCCAGAGAGGGTTTCGACACCGCGGCCGCCGGCGCACGATCGGCCGCGACGTGCAGCGGATCGGGACGGAGACCGATCCACAGCACGGCTGCCGCGGCGGCGGTGCCCGCGGCGCCGATGATGAACGGTCCGGCCAGTTCGTCGACGTGCAGCAGACTCGCCAGATCCGCGCCGAGCGGCAGGACCGCGGGCCCCGCGACGGCACCCACCATGGTCGTCCACACGACCAGCGAAAGGTCGCGACCGCGGGTCCGCGGTGTCGCGAGATCGGTTGCAGCAAAACGTGATTGCAGACTCACCGCAGTGCCCGAGCCGATGCCGGCCATACCCAGCAGGAGCAGCGGGAACCATCCGAGGTCCACCGCCGACGCCACCACCGCGGCACCGGCGGTCGCGATCAGGAAACCGGTGGCCAGTGCGGGACGTCGGCCGGACCGTTGGGCCAGCGCCGCCAGCGGCAGTCCGGCCGCCGCCGCGCCGAGGGTGAGGACCGTGGTGGGCAAGCCGGCCAGCGACTCCGCCCCGGAGAGTTGTTCGCCGAGAATCGCACCGAGGGCCAGCGACGAGCCCATCGCCAGTCCGCCCAACACCTGCGCGAAACAGAGCAGCGCGACGGTCCGACGCTGCACCCGGCGCCGGAAGCCGTCGTCGGACGTGGACAGGACGGTATCGCTCGGTCCGGGACTCGGTCGATTGCTCACCCAGTCAGTGTTGCGCCACAGTCCGCCCGGCACCAGTCCCGACGTCGCCGCCGATCACCCGGACACCAGGTCGTAGCCCAACTTCCCGACCATCACCACCACGACGACCAGCAGCACCCACCGGACGAAACCACTACCCCGTCCGATGGCCATGTGCGCGCCGAGTTGGGCGCCCGCCACGTTGGCGACCGCGAGACCGATCCCCAACAGCCACAAGATGTTTCCCTGCCAGGCGAAAACCGCGAGCGCGCCGAGGTTGGTACCGGTGTTGATCACCTTGGCCATCGCCGAACTCTCCAGGAATCCGGTGCCGACCAGCGCGGTCAGACTGATGATGAGGAAGGTGCCCGTACCCGGACCCATCACGCCGTCGTAGAAGGCGATCACCACCCCGGCCACCACAAGCCCGAGGACGATCGACCACCGTGGCCGGGAAACCGCTGCGCCCGAACCGAATCCGGTTCAACGCGACGAACAGACCCACCGCGACCAGCAGACACAGCACGATGGGGGTGAACACGCCGGCCGGCAGTCGACTCGCGACGTATGCGCCGAGGCCGGAGAACAGCACCGCACTGATGAACACCGGAACCAGCCGCCGGAAGTCGACCGTCAGCCGGCGCGCATAGGCGACGGCCGCCGACGCGGTGCCGAAGACCGCGGCGAGCTTGTTGGTGCCGAGTGCGGTCGCCGGCGCCAGTCCCGGAAATGCGATCAGCAGCGCGGGGATGAGGACGAGTCCGCCGCCGCCGACCACCGCGTCGACCCATCCCGCCGCGGCGGCCGCCGCGATGAGGAGGGCGACGTCCACTAGCGGTCAGGCGACATCGGTCAGGCGACCTCGACGATCAGTTCGACCTCGACCGGAGCCCCCAGCGGCAGTTCGGCGACGCCGACCGCGGAACGTGCGTGGACGCCCGCGTCGCCGAAGATCTCGCCGAGCAGATCGGATGCCCCGTTGATGACGGCGGGTTGTCCGGTGAACCCGTGCGCGGACGCGACGAACCCGACCACCTTGACGACACGGACCACCGAGTCGATCCCGACGAGCGCGTCGACGGCGGCCAGTGCGTTCAGTGCGCATGTGCGGGCGGCGGCGTTCGCCTGATCCGGGTCCACCACGCCCTCGGCACCCTCGTGCACCTTGCCGGTGACGTCGAGCTTCCCGTTCACGATGGGCAACTGGCCGGCGGTGTACACGAGATTCCCGGTTCGCACGGCCGGGACGTAACTGGCGACCGGGGCGACCACGGCCGGGAGCGCGATGCCCAGCTCGTCGAGTCGTTGCGACCACGTCGTTGCCATCGCGTCAGCCCTTCGGTCGTTTCAGGTACGCGACGTGCTGCTCACCGGTCGGACCAGGCAGAACACTCACCAGCTCCCAGCCGTCGGAACCCCACTGATCGAGAATCTGCTTGGTTGCGTGTGTCAGCAGCGGTACCGTCACGTACTCCCACGCGGTCACTTCACTCATGGACCCACCCTAACCGGTACCACCTTGTCGATATGGTGATGCGGTGGGGAACGAGACACCGCTCGATAACACCGGGCACGCCAACGAATGGCCCGATGCTGCGGGACGTGCCCGCCTGCACTTCGTCTCCGGCAAGGGCGGCACCGGCAAGACGACCATCGCCGCCGCGCTCGCGCTGGCGCTGGCCGCCGACGGCAAGAAGGTGCTGCTCGTCGAATGTGAAGGCCGCCAGGGCATCGCACAGCTCTTCGACATCCCGCCCCTGCCTCCGACCGACACGAAGATCGCCACCGCGTCGGGTGGCGGCGAGGTGTCGGCACTGGCCCTCGACATCGAGCACGCCCTGCTCGAGTACCTGGACATGTTCTACAACCTCGGCTTCGCCGGCCGGGCGATGAAGCGCATCGGCGCGATCGACTTCGTCACGACGGTCGCCCCGGGTCTGCGCGACGTCCTGATCACCGGGAAGATCAAGGAACGGATCATCCATACCGACAAGCAGGGCCGGCGGGTCTACGACGCCGTCGTGGTCGACGCCCCGCCGACCGGGCGGATCGGCAGCTTCCTCGACGTCACCAAGGCGATGGCCGATCTCGCCAAGACCGGCCCGATCCGCAACCAGAGCGACGGCGTCGTCAAGCTGCTGCACTCCCCCGACACGGTGATCCATCTGGTGACGCTGCTGGAGGCGATGCCGATCCAGGAGACGGTCGAGGCCGTCGACGAGCTGCGCGCCAAGAACCTCACCATCGGCACCCTCATCATCAACCGGGTCAACCCGACCCATCTGCCCGCCGATTCCATCGACGACATCGCGGAGGGCGTCGTCGACGCTCCACGAGTCCTCGAGAACCTGACCGCGGCGGGACTGACCGTGTCCGAGGAGGATCTGGCCGGCCTGCTCACCGAGACCATCGAGCACGCGACCCGTCTGCAGGCGCAGCAGGTGGCCAAGGCCCAGCTCGACGACGTCGAACTCCCGACGCTGGAGCTGCCGGCCCTCGGTGACGGCATCGACCTCGGATCGATCTACGAGCTGGCGAACCTCCTCCAGAAAGCGGGTGCGTGATGCCCCTCGATCTCAAGATGGGCTCGGTGCTCACGGATCCCGCCACACGTGTGATCATCTGCTGCGGTGCGGGCGGCGTCGGCAAGACCACCACCGCCGCGGCCATGGCGATCTATGCGGCCGAGCACGGTCGGACCGTCGCGGTGCTGACCATCGACCCCGCACGCAGGCTCGCCCAATCGCTGGGGATGTCGGAACTCACCAATGACCCGCAGCCGGTGGATCTGGGGAGCGGGAGCGATGTCGCAGGCGCGGGCTCGCTCGACGCGATGATGCTCGACATGCGGCGCACCTTCGACGAGATGGTGATCGAGTACTCGACGCCCGAACGCGCGGCCGCGATCATGGAGAACTCCTTCTATCAGACGATGGCGTCGTCGTTCTCCGGCACGCAGGAGTACATGGCGATGGAGAAGCTCGGCAAGCTGCTCGAGCAGGATCGCTGGGATCTGATCGTCGTGGACACGCCGCCGTCGCGCAACGCCCTCGACTTCCTCGACGCCCCACAGCGTCTCGGGTCGTTCCTGTCCGGCCGGTTGATGAAGGTGCTCGTCGGCGGCGGTCGTGGCGTGGGCCGGATGGTCACCGGCGCGATGAGCCTCGCGATGCGCGGCGTGTCGACCATCATCGGCGGCGACATGCTGCGTGACGTCGCGATGTTCGTGCAGTCGCTGGACTCGATGTTCGGCGGTTTCCAGGACCGCGCACTCAAGACCTACGAGCTGCTCAAGCAGCCGGGTACCCGGTTCGCCGTCGTCGCGGCGGCCGAGCCGGACGCGCTACGTGAGGCCGCGTTCTTCGTCGACCGGCTCTCCGAGGAATCCATGCCGCTGGCCGGACTGATCCTCAACCGCACGCATCCGAATCTGACGACGATCTCCGAGTCGTCGGCGCGGGCGGCGCTCGAGAGCGTCGACGACGAACTCACGCGCGGCGTCCTGGAGATCCACGCCGACCGGGCCACCACCGGAAAACGGGAACTGCACCTCCTGCAGCGGTTCACCGCGGCCCATCCGGCGGTGCCGATCGTCGGGGTCCCGTCGCTGCCGTTCGAGGTCGCCGACGCGGTGGCCCTGCGCGCGGTCGCCGAGCAGATCACCAGCCGGGGCTGAGACCCCGGACAGCACGATGGCCGACCCCCTCGGGTCGGCCATCCTGTCTCGTACGCGTGTCGCCCGTGTCCTGTCGGGCACTCACACAGCGTCGGCGCGCTGCCGTCGTCGCTGGGCGTCGAAGAACTGCGCCCACGACGTGACCTCCGGATGCTGCCGGAGAAGTGCTCGCCGCTGCCGCTCGGTCATGCCGCCCCAGACCCCGAACTCCACCCGGTTGTCGAGGGCATCGGCACCACATTCGAGCTGCACCGGGCAGTGCCGGCAGATCGTCGCGGCCTTCCGCTGCGCCGCTCCTCGAACGAACAGGTCGTCGGGGTTTCCTCCCCGGCATCGCGCTTGTGACACCCACATCAACCGAGCGTCATCTCCGGTGGAAACTGCCGCAATCGCCATCCGCCGACCCCAATCTGTCGTTGTGTCGCGCCGGTCGTGTGCTCCCACATCGCCCGACGTTCTTGACCGTGAATGCCCCACCCGATCACCCATTCATGCTGGTCACGCGTCCCACCTGCTCGGGGCGGTTCACATTCCCTGCGGATTGTTAGGTGAGTCACATTCTGCACTCAATTTAAGGATCTGTGCATGGGAGCGCAACCCCTGGAGCCAAGAAAATGGCACCATCGTGCAAACAAATGCGATCTGCGCAGGTCAGCCCACCGAGATGGGATCGCGACCCCCCGCAGGTCACGGTCGGACGATGTCCCGCTCATCACACGTATCCTGTGCGTGTGCCGATCTCGAAGAAACTGCTGCCGCTGGGCGGTGCCTGTCTGTTGGCCGGTGTGCTCGTCGCCGGATTGCTGTACCCAGTGGCCAGCGGGTTGGGCGTGGTGTCCAATCGCGCGGCCGCCGCCGTGGAGAACGTGTCGTCGGAGCTGCTGAACGGCACCCTGCCCGAGGTCACCACGATGACCGACTCCGCGGGGACGCCGATCGCGTTGCTCTACGACCAGTACCGGTATCAGGTCGGCTACAACGACATCTCGCCGGACATGATCCGCGCGATCATCTCCATCGAGGACCGCCGGTTCCTGGAACACGACGGCGTCGACTGGAAGGGCACCATCCGCGCCGCGCTGAAGAACTCGTCGTCGGGCGAGGTGCAGCAGGGCGCCTCGACGCTCGACCAGCAGTACATCAAGAACTATCAGCTCCTCGTCCTGGCACGGACCGAGGCAGATCGCCAGGCCGCGATCGAGACCACCCCGGCGCGCAAGCTGCGTGAGGTCCGGATGGCGCTGACGATGGAACAGTCGCTGATCGATCAGGCCAAGCGTGACAAGGGGCTCGACGACGCCGCCGCCAAGCAGGAGGCGAAGAAGCAGATCGTCACGCGCTACCTGAACGTGGTCCCGTACGGCAACAACGCCTACGGCATCGAGGCCGCCGCACAGACCTACTTCGGACGCCACGCCAACGAGCTGGCCGTCGAGCAGGCGGCACTGCTCGCCGGCATGGTCCAGTCGAGTTCGGCGCTGGATCCGTACACCAACCCCGAAGCGGCGATGAAGCGGCGCAACACGGTGATCGACACCATGATCGACAACTTCCCGGACCGTCGGGCGGAACTCGTCGCCGCGAAGGCCAAGCCTCTCGGCGTGGTGCCGAGTCCGCGCACACCGATGCAGGGGTGTATCGCGGCCAACAACAACGGCTTCTTCTGTGACTACGCATTGCAGTTCCTCGCGGAGAACGGCATGTCCCGTGACTCGGTGATGCGTGGCGGCTACATCATCCGCACCACCCTCGATCCCGAGGTGCAGCGCTCCACGGTCCGCGCGGTGCAGACCCAGGCCAGCCCGGACTCCGACGGCGTCGCGGACGTGATGAGTGCCATCCGGCCGGGCAAGAAGTCGCACGACGTGCTGGCGATGGCATCGAGCCGCAACTACGGGCTCAACCTCCGCGCCGGGCAGACCATGCAGCCCCAGCCGTTCTCCATGGTCGGCGACGGCGCGGGCTCGGTCTTCAAGATCTTCACCACCGCCGCAGCCATGGAGAAGGGGCTCGGCGTCTCGTCGAACATCCCCGTACCGGGTTCGGTCGCCGTCTACGGGATGGGTAACAGCGGCGGCACCTACGGATGTCCGGAGAACGCGTACTGCGTGAAGAACGACGGCAAGTATCCGGCGTCGATGTCGGTGACCCAGGCCCTCGCCCAGTCCCCCAACACCGCGTTCGTCAAGCTGCTGCAACAGACCGGGGTGAAGCCGGCCGTCGACATGGCCGTGCGACTGGGGCTGCGGTCCTACACCGTGCCGGGATCGTCGGGCTACGGCGAGAAGAGCATGGCGCAGTACGTGAAGGACGGGAACTTCGGCTCCTTCACCCTCGGTCCCCTGCCGATCAACGGTCTCGAGTTGTCCAATGTGGCGGCGACGATCGCGTCCGGCGGCACCTGGTGTCCGCCCAACCCCATCGCCTCGATCAGCCGGATCAAGCGGGACCAGTACGGCAACCCGGTGATGGGTCCGGACGGGCGGCCGGCGCTGACCGCCGTCCCGTTCAACGCACCCAAGTGCGAGCAGGTCGTGGAAGAGGGATTGGCCAACAGCCTCGCGAACGCGATGAGCCAGGACGACAAGGGCGGCGGCACCTCCGCCGGTGCCGCCGGTTCGGTCGGCTGGACCCTGCCGATGTCGGGTAAGACCGGCACCACCGAGGCTCACCGGTCGTCGGCCTTCGTCGGCTTCACCAACAACATCGCCGGCGCCGCCTACGTCTACAACGACGGCCCCAACCCGACCGGCATCTGCAGCAGCCCGCTGCGGCAGTGCTACGACGGCAACCTCTACGGCGGTATGGAACCGGCCCGCACCTGGTATCAGGCGATCAAGCCGGTGGCCACCAAGTTCGGTCCGGTCCGGCTGCCCCCGACCGACCCGCGCTACATGGCCGGCAGCGACCGTGGACGCATCCCGTCCGTGAGCGGCCTTCCCGCGAGCGCCGCGACGTCCCGCCTGCAGGCGGCCGGGTTCAAGGTGAACCAGCTCGACGTCGACAGCAACCGCCCGCAGGGCACGGTGGTGTTCACCGCACCGTCTGATTCGGCGATGCCGGGCAGCGTGGTGACCATCTACGTCAGCAACGGCCGACGATCCGACGACTCGTCGGGACCCACCGAGACGACGGTGCAGGTGCCCGGGGTGGGGCCGGTGGTGATCCAGCTCCCCGGCTGATCCCGACGCGCGGGGAACGGAAAACCCGTGGGCGTGGCAGCGCATTGTCTGCGTATCCTGAATGAATGGTTGACGTCGACAGCGCAATCGCCCGGGTCATTCCCGGCCTGAACTCGACCGCGGCCCGGGCGGTCGGGGGCCTCGCGGGTCTGGCCGCGGCCGGACTCTTCTATTCGACGGTGATCGAGCGCAACGCGTTCACGTTGCGGCACAGCACGCTCGCGGTGCTGGAGCCGGGTGCGGCGCCGCTGCGGGTGCTGCACATCAGTGACCTGCACATGATGCCGCATCAGCGCCTCAAGCAGGCGTGGGTCTCCGAGCTCGAGTCACTGGAGCCGGACCTGGTCATCAACACCGGCGACAATCTCGCGCACCCGCAGGCGGTGCCCGCGGTCATCCAGTCGCTCGGCGGTCTGCTGTCGCGTCCGGGACTGTTCGTGTTCGGGTCGAACGACTACTTCGGACCGCGCCTGAAGAATCCGTTCCAGTACTTCAAGACCGACCACACCCGCACGTTCGGCGACCCGCTGCCCTGGCAGGATCTGCGTGCCGCCTTCTCCGAGCGCGGCTGGCTCGACGCCACCCACACGGTCCGCGAACTCGAGGTGAGCGGCGTTCGCGTGGTCGCCGCGGGTGTCGACGATCCACACATCGAACGTGATCGCTACGAGACCGTCGCCGGCCGACCGAACCCGCTCGCCCACCTGCGTCTGGGGCTGACCCATTCACCGGAGCCACGCGTTCTGGACCGTTTCGCCGAGGACGGCTACGACCTGGTGATGGCCGGGCACACGCACGGTGGTCAGCTCTGCCTGCCGGTCGTCGGGGCGCTGGTGACCAACTGCGAGATCGACCGCTCGCGCGTCAAGGGCGTGTCCAACTGGGGCTCGACGATGAAGTTGCACGTCAGCGCCGGTCTCGGCACGTCGCCGTTCGCACCGGCACGCTTCTGCTGCCGGCCGGAGGCCAGCCTCCTGACGTTGACACCGGTGTCGCACGGTGACGCGGAGTTCGACGAGGAGCACTCACTGCCGCAGCTGGCATCCGAGATCGGCTGACCGATCGACGACGACCCGCTCGACAACGTCCGGGTGCTCGCGTTCGACACGTTCGGCACGGTCACCGACTGGTTCACCGGCATCTCCGGTGCCGTGGCCGACACCGTTCCCGGGGTCGACGCCGCCGGATTCGCCCGCGAGTGGCGACGGCACTACTCCCCGATCCTGGCGCGCGTGGAGTCCGGAGAACTCCCGTGGACCCGGCTCGACGATCTGCAGACCCGGACCGTGCACGAGGTCGCCGCCCTCCTCGACGTCACGTTGACGACGGACCAGACGAACCGGCTGGTCCGGGCGTGGCGGACGATTCCCGGCTGGCCGGACGCCGCCCCCGGGATCCGCAGGCTCAAGCACCGTTTCACCGTGTGCGCGCTCAGCAACGGAACGGTCGCGCTGCTCAGCGACATGGCCAAGCACAACGGCTTCGACTGGGACGTGATCGGTGGATCCGACCTGTGGCGGCATTACAAGCCGGCTCGCGAAACCTACTGCGGTCTGGCCGATCTCCTCGAGGTACCGCCCCGCCAGGTGATGATGGTGGCCACGCACCAGAACGACCTCGACTCCGCCCGCTCCTTCGGCCTGCGCACGGCATTCATCGAACGACCACACGAGTGGGGCGGCGACCCGAAGGACGACACCGGCTCTCCCGCGAACGACATCCACGCAACCGATCTCGACGATCTGGCGAACCAGCTCGGCTGCCGCTGAGTCGGCGGTGGCCGTCGCGGTCCCGGTCGGCCGGAGGCCGAATCACCCACAACGGAGGATGCCCGCCGTATGTCGGCCGCGCGACGATGCGGTAGAGGTGACGCGAAATCACTCCCGACACCCATCGTCAGAGAAGGGTTGCCATGACCACACAGCACGGAGATCACCGCGTTCAACAGGGTTTCGCCGCTGCCGGGACCATCGGGGCCGGCGCACTGTTGCTCGTCGGCGGTATCCTCGGACTCCTGCAGGGCATCTCGGCCGTCGCGAAGGACGATGTCTTCGTCGCGGGTCCCGAGTACGTCTACAAGTTGAGCCTCACCGGCTGGGGCTGGATTCACATCATCGTCTCGCTGGTGGCCATCGCCATCGCGATCGGATTGTTCACCGGAGCCACCTGGTCCCGGGTGGCCGCGATCATCATCGCGTCGCTGTCGATCATCGTGAACTTCCTGTGGCTGCCCTACTACCCGTGGTGGTCGATCCTGGTGATCGCCATCGACATCGTCATCATCTGGGCAGTATCGACCTGGAAGACCGCCTGAGGCGGCGGCGCACCGGTTCGCCGGCGGCGTGGATCAGGCCCCGTGCCGTCCCGCGCCGTCGGCGAATCGGGTAGCGCCCGTCAGGGTGTCCGCGGCCAGCGACACCATGCCGTGCCGGAGTTCGTTCGCGATCGCGGCGGTCTCGTCGAGGCCTTCCTGTTCGAGTAGGGACAACCGGTCGTGACGTAGGCAGGTCTGGGGCAACCGGGACATCTCGCCCGCCAGCCGGATCGCCGCGGTGAGGGATTCCCCTGATGGCACAACACGATTGGCGAGACCGATGTCGAGCGCCTCGGCCGCATCGACCGCCCGGCCGGTGAGGATGAGATCCATCGCCCGACTCGCACCGATGAGCCGCGGCAGGCGGACGGTCCCGCCGTCGATCAGCGGGACACCCCACCGGCGGCAGAACACGCCGAGGATCGCGTCGTCGTCGACCACCCGGAGATCCGCCCACAGCGCCAGTTCGAGCCCACCGGCCACCGCATGGCCGGAGATCGCCGCGATCACCGGTTTGGACAATCGCATCCGGGTCGGCCCCATCGGCCCATCCCCGTCGTCCGCGACCCGATTCGGGTCGCCGTCGGCGATGGCCTTGAGGTCGGCACCGGCACAAAAGGTTCCGCCCTCGCCGTGGAGCACGGCCACCGATGCCGCGTCGTCGGCGTCGAACCGGCGGAACGCCTCGGCGAGCGCGTCGGCGGTGTGTCGATCGACCGCGTTGCGCACCTGCGGCCGATTGATCCCGATGATCCGGACGGCCCCCTCGGATCTCTCGCTGACCGTGGTGTGAGTCATCCGTCACGCCCCCGTTTCCAGTCACCGAACGGCTCGTCCCGTTCGCGTACCGCCTCGCGAAACCCTTTCTCGGCCGCCCGATTCTGGAATGCGTAGCCCTCGCGCGTATGCCGTGAGATCCCGTCGAACACAGTACTGATCATGCCGGAGTTGGCCACTCCCTGGCTGTGGAGTGCGGAATTGAGCGCGAGCTTCACCATCATCAGCTGGTTGACCGGCATCCGCGCGATCCGCGCGACGAGCTCCTCGGTGCGGGCGTCCAGTTCGTCGGCGGGCACCGACTCGACGGCCAGCCCCCACTCGGCGGCCTGGCGGCCCGTAATGCAATCCCCGGTCAGCAGGAGCCTTTTCGCGCGCTGGTCGCCGAGACGATGCGCCCACATCCCCGCCGCCGGTACACCCCACACCCGTGTCGGTGGATAGCCGATCTTGGTGTCGTCGGCGCAGATGATCTGATCGGCGAACAAGGCGATGTCGGTGCCGCCGGCGATCGCGAAACCGTGGAGTTTGGCGACGGTCGGTTTGTTCGCGTGCATCAGACTGGCGAAACCCCGGTTGAAGCGGCTCATCATCGCGTAGTCGATCATCGGATCCCACACCGCTGCCGGATCGTGGTTGCGCGCTTGGACGATCGGGTCGACGACGGTGCCGTCCGGCGACTCGGTATCATCGTCGGCGGCCGCGCCCTCCGCGAAGATGGAGAGGTCGTAGCCGCCGCAGAATCCCTTCCCCCGGCCGGACAGCAGGATCACATGGACGTGCGGATCGAGGTCGGCGCGTTCGACGGCCGCGGCGAGGTCGATCGGGGTGTCGGCGGTGATCGCGTTGCCCCGTTGCGCCCGGTTGAAGGTGATCCGGGCGATGCGTCCGGTCACCTCGTAGGTCAGGGTCCGATACGTGCGATCTGTCTCGGCGCGGTGGCGTCCGCGGAACAGGCTGCCGTCGCCGTCGGTCTGACTCCGGTACCAGGGCGCTGCGCCGGATTGATCGGTACTGTCCACGGCGAGATCACCCGACCTTCGGCGTGACGCGGTCGACGATGGTCGCGATGTCGAGACCGGCTGGCAGACAGCCGAACACGTCGCCACGTCCAGGTCCCAGGCGGCTGACGGCGAAGGCCTCGGCCACCGCCGGATGACCGAATCGCAGCAGCAGTGAACCCTGCAATACCAGCGCCATGTCGCCGACGATCTGCCGCGCCGCGAACTGGATGTCGGCGGGATCGGAGACGTCGGCGAATCGGCCGCGGAGCGCGGTCACCGCGCGGTCGAGCGCCGGGGACTGACCGCGGACGACCTCGACCTCGTCGAAGAACACCTCCAGGGTCTCCGGCTGTCGGGCGATGGCGCGCAGCACGTCTAGTGCGGCGACGTTCCCGGAGCCCTCCCACACCGACATCAACGGGGCCTCCCGGTACAGCCGCGGCATGCGCGATTCCTCCACATAGCCGTTGCCGCCAAGGCATTCCAGCGACTCGGCCGCATGGATCGGTCCGCGTTTGCACACGTAGTACTTGCTGACCGCGAGCCCGATGCGTCGTATGGCGTCCGCACGGGTATCGCCTGCTACGGCACGGTCGGTCACCTCCGCGAGCCACAGGGCTGCGGCGGTCGACGCCTCGGCCTCGACGGCGAGATCCGCGATCACGTTGCGCATCAACGGTTGATCGATCAGCGCCGCCCCGAATGCGCGGCGATGGGAGGCATGATGCGCCGCGTTCATGACTCCCGTCCGCATCGACGTGGCGGTCCCGAGCGTGCAGTCGAGCCGCGTCAGATTGACCATCTCGACGATGGTCCGCACGCCCCGCCCCTCCTCACCGATCAGCCAACCGACGGTGCCGTCGTACTCCACCTCACTGCTCGCGTTGGACCGGTTGCCGAGTTTGTCCTTGAGTCGTTGGAGCGCAAACGGATTGCGTGTGCCGTCGGGCAGTACCCGCGGAACGAAAAAGCAGGACAGCCCGCCGGGCGCCTGGGCCAGGACCAGGAACACATCCGACATCGGCGCGGAGGTGAACCACTTGTGCCCGGTGATGCGATAGACGCCATCGCCCAACGGTTTCGCTGTGGTGGTGTTGGACCGCACGTCGGATCCGCCCTGCTTCTCGGTCATCGACATGCCGGCCGTGAGGCCCGCCTTCGTCAGCGGCGGACGCAGGCCCGGCTCGTACACGGACGTGGTCAGCAACGGTTCGTAGCGTGCCGCGAGTTCCGGGTTCGCCCGTAGCGCCGGCACCACCGCGTAGGTCATCGAGATCGGGCACAGGTGGCCGGCATCGGTCGGGCCCCACACACTCATCTTCGCCGCCCGCACCAGGTGCGGACTCGGTCCCGAATCCACCCATGGCGCTCCGTGCAGGCCGAATCCGACTGCGCGACGCATGAGTTCGTGATACGCCGGGTCGTAGTCGACCTCGTCGATCCGGTTGCCGTACCTGTCGTGCGTCCGGAGGACCGGCGGATGCGCTTCGGCGCGGTCGGCGAGATCGAGGACCTCCGCGGATCCCGCCTGCCGTCCGATCTCATGCAGGTCGTCGAGTGCAGGTCGTCGAGTGCATGGTCGGCGCGGGCCCGAGCAAGGGCCTCGAGGATGACCGGCTGGTCGGCGAGATCGTGATCCACGAGTGGCGGTACCTGGTTGGTGACCGTGTGCGTTGCCATGACGGGGTCTCCTCGGGTGGGTCCGACGGCGCCGTTCCAGCGCCGCGATACCACTATTACATATTCTGATCGTGAGAATCGAAAGTGTAATGAGACTCCCGACCGAGTACGCGTCCCACATGCTCCGCGAACTCGACCCGAAAACCCTGGTAGCGCTCGCGGATCAGCACGCCCGGCCATGGCCCCGGGCACAGCTCGTCGGGCAACAGCGGATCCCGCATGATGTGCCGAACCACCCGTGCGGCGACCTCGAACCGGTCCCGCAGATCCGCGCCACGATCGAGCGCCGTGACCAGCCGGCGCGCCTCATCTGCCCAGGCCGTCGGCGCGAACAATCTCTCGGCGAGCTCGTCGGCGGGTTCATCCGGTTCTGCGTCGAACATTGTCACCCGCTCCGCCACCGCCGGATCATCCAGTGCCACATCGAGGTTCGCCGGCCGCGTCCACACCCCCTCACGGAGCTCACCGAAGCGCATCCCGGCCAGCGCGGTTCGCGTCGCGTTCCGTATGGCTGCGTCGTCGGACGGCACACTGATCACCGCGAGCCGCCAACGGCCGTTCCATGGACGCACGGCTGGCCGGATCGACTCGTCCTGCCGACGTTGCCGTTCCGACAACCGGTCAGTGAGCCGATAGATGCCGTCGGTACGGTCGAGGTCGCCGCCGGCGACCATCCGGGTCAGGGCCACGCGTACCGCGGACTCACCGATCCCGAGTTCGGTTGCGATGGCGAGGATTCCGGCCGACGACGCCTGCGCGGGATGGGCACCCAGCAGTGTGCTGAGGATGGCCGACCGTGCGGGGAGGCGCTGCGGTCCGGACGTACGGGGCATGGCGCGATGCTATCCCGGCGGCCGCTGCGCGCGATCCGTCACGTGCCCGCGCACGACCTGCGACGGGTTCACCCCGTATCGCCGGCGGTGGGCCGAGGCGAACCGGCTCGGACTGCTGAATCCCCACCGGGCCGCGGCATCGGCGACGGTGACGTCGCCGCTGTCGAGGTCGGCGTGGGCCCGCTCGAGGCGGATGTCGGCGAGCGCCCGGGTGGGTGTGGTTCCCACGTACTCGGCGAACGCCTCCTGCAGTCGGCGCACGCTGGTGCCGCCGACGGCAGCCATCTCCGCCAGCGTCCATGGTCGCCCCGGGTCGTCGTGCAGGGCATCGAGGACCCGTTTCACCATTCCGGGTCGCATCGGCCGCTCCGACTCGACGTCCGCACCGGTGACGGCGAGGAGGAACGCGGTGGTCACCGCACTCGCGAGCTGGGGCCCGACCAGCGGATTGGCCAGCAGGTCGACCGGCTCGCGCGTCTGCGCGGACAGTGCGGTGACCAGACCGAGCCACGATGCGCCCGCATCCGTAGACACGTCGACGCGGTCGGGCAGCGACAGCCGTCGGCGGATGGGCGCGAGATGAATCCGATCGGCCTCCCGTTCGAGATGCTCGGCGTCGAACTTCACGCCCAGGACGTGGCAATCCGCGGTCCAGCGGGTGATGAGCGACGGTGTGTCGGCGGCGAAGATCGTGCCCTGGCCGGGTGTCGAGACGAGTTCGTCGTGACCGCTGCGGGAGTGCAGCCGTCCCGACAGCGGGATGTTGACCTCATAGGCACCCGGGTAGTCGCACGCGATGGACACCGCCGTCCCCCAGGTGAGGCGGCCGATGGTGACCCCGCCGAGCTCGACCGTGCGCAACGACAGGTCGATGTCGTCGCGGCCGTCGAGTGCGGCCAGCTCGTGCGGGAAGTACACATCGGCGACGGCCTGATGTGCTGTCTCCCAATCCCGTGTACCCACGAGCTGCTCGGATGCGGACATGGTCTTTGTGTTCTACCGCATCTCGGCATGGCTATGCGATCCACATCACAGATTGTTCGCGCGATCCGTCTCGCGCCCGCGCAAACGGTATCGATCGGCGCTGCGGCGGCACCTAGCGTCTGTCGGCACCGGGCATCACCGCCCGATCCGACCACCAGTCACCCGACCGAGGAGCACAGCCCGTGACCACCACCGTTTCCTGGCTCGACGACATCACCATGACCCAACTCGAGCGCAATCCGTATCCGATCTACGAGCGCCTGCGCGCCGAGGTCCCCCTCGCCTACGTCCCCGTCCTCGGCTCATATGTGGCCAGCACTGCCGAGATCTGCCGCGAGATCGCCACCAGCGACGACTTCGAGGCCATCATCACCAAGGCCGGTGGGCGCACCTTCGGGCATCCGGCGGTGATCGGTGTCAACGGGCCGATCCACGCCGACCTGCGCTCCATGGTCGACCCGGCGCTGCAACCGCAGGAGGTGGACCGCTGGATCGACGACCTGGTCCGGCCGATCGCCCGGCGCTATCTGGAGACCTTCGAGGACGTCGGCCGCGCCGAACTCGTCGGGCAGTACTGCGAGCCCGTCTCGGTGCGGGCGCTGGGCGACCTGCTCGGGCTGCAGTCGGTGAGCTCCGACAAGCTTCGCGACTGGTTCCACAAGCTGTCCCGATCGTTCACCAACGCCGGCGTCGACGAGGACGGCGAGTTCACCAATCCCGAAGGCTTCGACGAGGGCGACGAGGCGAAGGCGGAGATCCGCGCCATCGTCGATCCGTTGATCGACCGCTGGATCGACCACCCCGACGACAGTGCGATCAGCCACTGGCTGCACGACGGGATGCCCGACGGCAAGACGCGCGAGCGCGACTACATCTACCCCACCCTGTACGTCTACCTACTGGGTGCGATGCAGGAACCCGGACACGCGATGGCGTCGACGCTGGTCGGCTTGTTCACGCGGCCCGACCAGTTGGAGTCCGTCGTCGACGAGGCCGGTCTGATCCCCCGGGCGATCTCCGAGGGCATGCGCTGGACGTCGCCGATCTGGTCGGCGACCGCACGGGTCAGCACCACGGACGTCGAGGTGGCCGGCGTCGCGCTGCCGGCCGGCTCGGTGGTGTTGATGTCGTATGGTTCGGCCAACCATGACCACAGCGTCTACGAGGCCCCGTCGGAGTACGACCTGTCCCGGCCGCCCCTGCCGCACCTCGCGTTCGGTGCCGGCAATCATGCTTGTGCCGGAATCTATTTCGCCAACCATGTCTGCCGGATCGGCCTCGAGGAGCTCTTCGACTCCATCCCGAATCTGGAGCGCGACACCGACAACGACGTCGAGTTCTGGGGCTGGGGTTTCCGCGGCCCGACGTCGCTGCACGTGACCTGGGAGGTGTGAGGATGGTGTCGTACTCGGTCGAGGTATCGGGCTCCGACCCGCGCACCGTCACGTGTGGTGAGGATCAGCGTCTGCTCGACGCCTTCCTGCGCAGTGGCGTCTACCTGCCGAACTCCTGCAATCAGGGCACCTGCGGGACCTGCAAGGTGAAGGTGCTGTCCGGGAGTGTGGATCAGCCGGCGCCGTCGGAGACCGTGGTGTCCGCCGACGATCAGGCGGCCGGTCATGTCCTCGCCTGTCAGTCGACCCCGACGTCGGATGTACGCATCGAGGTCCCGCTGGATGCCGGCACCGGGCCCCGACATGTCCTGCGGGACCTGTGCGGCACTGTGCACGAGATCCGGGAACTCGCCGACGACACCGTCGCGCTCGCCGTGGGTATCGATGAGCCACTGGACTTCTCGGCCGGCCAGTACATCGAGTTCCGGGTGCCCGGCACCGGCGATGTGCGGCAGTATTCGATGGCCAATCCGCCGAGCCGGTCGGACCGCCTGGAGTTCCACATCCGGCGGGTCGCCGGCGGTCGTGCGACCGACGGATGGATCTTCGATTCCCTGCAGCACGGGCATCCGATCGAGATGCGTGGTCCGTGGGGCGATTTCGTCCATGATCGGGACGTCGACGCGCCGATGATCCTGCTGGCGGGTGGGACGGGCCTGGCGCCGTTGAAATCGATAGCGCTGGAAGCACTCTCCGCCGATCCCGAGCGCGAGATCCATCTCTATCACGGCGTCCGGCATAGCCGGGATCTCTACGACGTCGACTTCTGGGAGTCCGTGACGCGGCGCCACTCCGGTGTCCGCTACGTGCCGTGCCTGAGTCGGGAGGACGGAGCGGATCGTCGGGGCTACGTGGGTGACGCCCTGGTCGAGGACTTCGACTCGCTGCGCGGCCACGTCGCCTATCTGTGCGGCCCGCCGGCGATGGTCGATGCGGGCGTGAGGGCCTGCAAACGGCGTCGGATGCCGGGCCGCAACATCCACCGGGAGAAGTACACCCCGGCGGCGGTGACTCGTGAATGGGGAGCCGAGTCGGTTCCCGCGTGAGCCGGCGTGGCGGAGAGAGAGCGAGAGAGGGAACGCCCGACTCGCGCTACTGGCGCACTTCCGCGAGTGACATGAGGACGGTGACCCGGTCCTCGTCGAGTGGATCGTCCGAGCCGTGTTCGACGAGGGTGAGCTGCCCGACGGTCGCGAGGTTGACGACGTAGGTCGTGTGGTCGCCGCCGGTCGTCAGCACCAGCGGTTGCTGCTTCTCGATCACCTCGCGGACGAAGGCGATGACGTCCGGCGCGGGCTCGGTGAAAAGGATCTGGATCTCCAGCTCATCCGATGTGAGAAGCGTTGGCATGTGGCCATCGTCACACATCGCGGGGCGCTGGGCGGACGAGATGGGAAACGAGGAAGCCCTGACCAGGTGAACTGGTCAGGGCCTCATCTACTTCTCAACCACAAGAAGGCTCTGGTCGGACGAGAACCAATTCTCGTCCTCCGAGTCGGGGTGGCGGGATTCGAACCCACGACCTCTTCGTCCCGAACGAAGCGCGCTACCAAGCTGCGCCACACCCCGTGTGCAACCTGCGATAGCTTACCCCCACCGCCCCCACAGGACTAAATCGCCAGGTCAGATGCCGTTCACCGAACTGAAGGCGGATCACCACGAAACCGTTACGCCCAGTACGGGCGATTACCGGGCTCGGGTTGCGTCGGCAACCTAATCTATTTCTGCACAACTTTCCTGCACGATCGTCCAGCTTGGTATCGCCTTTCGAAAGGACACCGCACATGACCTCCCCAGACCATGACGCCAACGTCGGAGCCAAGGAAGGTTTCGCTTTCGGCATCTCCATCGTCGCGGCCGCATTGCTGTTCGTGGCCGGCCTGGTCGCCGTCTTCCAGGGCATCTCGGCTATCGCCAACGACGACCTGTTCGTCGCGGGCCCGAAGTACGTCTACGAGTTCGATCTCACCACCTGGGGCTGGATCCACCTGATCATCGGCGTCCTGGCGATCATCATCGCCGGCGGACTCGCGGTGGGGGCCGACTGGGCCCGCATCTCCGCGATCATCATCGCGTCGATCTCGATCATCGCGCAGTTCCTCTGGCTGCCGTACTACCCGCTGTGGGCCATCTTGATCATCGCGCTCGACCTCGTGGTCATCTGGGCCGTCGCCACCTGGAAGCCGTCGAACATCGCCTGAGCCGGCATCGTCGGCCCGCGATCTCCTGATTCGCACTCCTGATTCGCACCGTCACGGACATCCTCGCCAGGACGTCTGTGACGGTGCGAATCCCGTTTACCCACCCATCCGCGGGGTATTCGGTGCCGAATGGCTCGTCGTCACATACCTCGAGGAACGGAGCCGACCGAGATGTCCAGCACACGCACGATCCGCCCCCTTGTCACCGTGTTCGCCGCTGTTGCGATGGTGTGCGCAGCACTCGTCGGCACCTCGGCGACGGCGTCGGCCGCTCCCCTCATGCCGATCCCCAAACTCGACACCGAGAGGTATCTGGGGTCGTGGTGGCAGCTCGCCGCGGTACCGGCGTTCTTCAACCTGAACTGCGCCAAGGACACGAAGGCCACGTACACCCCGATCGACGCGAAGACCATCGGTGTGGTGAACACCTGCTCCACCTTCGTCGGGCCGAGCAACCGCGTGCAGGGACGCGCGACCGTCGTCGACCCGGTCACCAACGCCCAACTGTCGGTGAAGTTCCCCCAGGTTCCCGCGAGCATCGATCCAGGAAATGCGCCGAATTACATCGTCGCCTGGATCGCCGACGGCAAGACCCCGACAGATCCCTACCGTTTCGCCATCGTCGGCGACCCCACCCGCACCTCGGGTTTCCTGCTGTCGCGCGACAAGGTCGTCAGCACCTCGACGCTGCGAATGCTGCGCGGTGAGATCGAGAAGGTCGGCTTCAACTCGTGCACCTTCCTCGTCTCCCCGACCACCGGCGGACGTACCGACTACTCACCGCTCTGCACCGTGTAGAAGCCGCACCCGGTCACCGTGGGTGGGTGATCACGTCCTGTCCGGTGGTCGGGTTGCGCCAGGTGATGGTGCGGTCGGTGTGCATGGTGGGTAGCCAGATGCCGAGGTGTTTGCGGTGGTGATCGGGTGTGCAGATGGGTGCCAGGTTGGCGTGCACGGTCCAGCCGCCGGCGTGGGGGTCGGCGTGGTGGAACTTGACGAGATGATCCAACTCGCAGTCGTGGGAGGGTCTGCTGCACCACGGGTATCGACACGTCAGATCCGTGTACAGGATCTGTCGGCGTAACCGCTGCGATGGGGCGTAGGTCAGTGCTCCCGGTGGTGGATGCTCGTACCCGCCGTGCCCGGTCGGATCGACCGGCGGCGCCGGTGGGGCCGGTGGGTCGTGGTCGCCGACGATGATCAGTCCGGAAGGGCGGCGGCGCTGCGCGTGGGTGGGTGCGGGGATGAGTGTGGACTTGTGCGCCAGTTTTGTGGCGAGGGCAGGGTCGATCGCCCCGTATCCGCGGAGTCGGGGGACCTCGGTGGTGGTGGGGTCGAGCAGCAGTGTCCAGGCGGGTGGGGATGGTGGTGCCGAATCATCGCTCACCGCAGCGCCTTCGGTAACACGGGAGTCGTCGGCGGATGCAGCATCTACGCTCAGTGCGGCATCGTCGGCTGGACCATCGGTGTCGCCGGCGTCGGATTCCGACGGAGTCTCCTCGGCGCCATAACTGTTCGCGTCGGGCGGCTCTGTCGGGTCGGCGGGAACCTCGGGAGTGTCCGGACGGTTCGGGCCGCTCCTCCCGGTGGGATCGCTGGGATCGCTCGGGCCGGGCGGGTCGGTCGGGTCGTTGGGGCCGTTGGGGCCGTTGGGGGTGGGGTTGTGGGGGCAGTCGGTACGGCCGCAGCCGCAGGTCAGTGTTTTGCCGGGCACGCCGGTAATCTCGGCCAACGCCATCACCCGTTGTTGCCCGATACGGCGCGGATCGCGGCGACACACCCGTGCGGCGATCAACGCGGCGATGCGTTGAGCGAGGTAGACACCGTCTTCGGCGGGCACACACCCATCAATATTCATGTGTCCCGACGAGTCGGCGGTGACGGTCAGGTTTTGCCACGCCTGCCCGAACTCCTCACGCGTTTGTGCGGCACCCTCGGGATCGAGACTGATCACCGCCTCGGCCAACTGATCACGCAACACCGGATCGGTCGTCGGACGCGACCCCAACTCCAACGCCAAATCCTCAAACGTCCACACCGACGACGCGTCATCGGGAGAGGCGTCCTCGGTGACCGGGTCAGCGACGTCGGCATCATCGGGATCGACCGGATCAGCCGGATCGGTGGGGTCGTCGCCGGTGCTCGGATCGACCGGATCATCGTGGTCGACCGGATCATCGTGGTCGAGGGGATCGCTGGGATCGGTGTCGGGGGTGTCGCCTGTGCTCGGGTCGGTGATGATGCCTTCGGGTGCGGCTTGGGCGGCATGGACCATGGTTGCCATTCGGGGGGTGCTGAACTCGCCGGCCAGATATCGCATCCGGATCTTGGGGAGTCGTTGCAGCGCTTCACCCAGGTTGAACCAGGAACCGGCTTTGGTGCGCGATAAGCCCAACGCCAACGAGACCTCCCCGACCGCGGCTTTGTCGGCGGTGCTGCGGGCCCGCATCTGCCCGGTGGCGTTCAGCGATACCAGCATGTCGTCATACACCGACTGCCCCAACCGGTACGCCGCCAGCAGGGCACGGGCTTCGTGTTGGCGGCTGACCCGTAGATGCTCACCCGCAGCCACCGCAGCATCAGCTGCCGACGCGCAGGTGATCGCCGCATCCGCGGCGACAGAATCCGAACAAGAGAACACCAGCACAGGCCTTCACACTCGCGACCGACAGGGACACCCTCATCAACTGCCCGTCATCACACAGCGCACGCCCACACCACAACCAAACTCACCAACAGCATATTCAGCGGGTCCGACAGACACCGAAACCCAAACCCCCACCCCGGGGGATCGGTCCGCGGTGTCGACGCTCTCCGCGTGAACCGAAGACAGTCTGTCACCGGCCACCGACAACAGAGTCCGGTGCGCGGGTGTGGTCTCGATACGCCCACTCGGCTAGCGCCTCGCAAGCTACTCGACCAGCGGGGGAGGCGCCTCGCGACCTACTCGACCAGCGGGGGCGGGTGTGGTCTCGATACGCCCACTCGGCTAGCGCCTCGCGACCTACTCGACCAGCGGGACCGGGACCCGCCGTAGGCTGGGCCCGTGACCACCGATCCGGAGACGCGGCGCACCCGACTGATCGAAGATGCCTATCGGATCGCCGACGATGTGTTGTTCCCGGCCGCGTCCGACGTCGACCGGACCGGCGAGATCCCCTCGTCGCATTGGACCGCCATCGCGGAGGCCGGGCTGTTCGGGATCGCCGCGCCAGAGGAATCCGGCGGTCCCGGACTGGATTTCGCGCACGTCATCGAGATCATGGAGGTGATGGCGAGCGGATGCCTCACCACCGCGTTCACCTGGCTCCAGCATCACGGCGTGGTCATCACACTCACCGGCACCTCGAACGACACACTCCGCGACGAACTCTTCGAGGCGACAGCGGCCGGGCGGCTTCGCGCGGGTGTCGCCTACGCGGGTGTCGTGCCCACCCCGCCACGAATGCGCGCGACCCGCATCCCGGGCGGATGGCGCTTCGACGGCCAGGCGCCGTTCGTGAGTGGTTGGGGCATAGTCGATCTGTTGCAGATCTCCGCACGCGACGTCGACACAGATGACGTACTCGCTGCGGTGATCCCGCTCGCTCCGGCACCCGCAGCGATCACCGTCACGCCGCTGCACCTGAGCGTCGCGGATGGCACCCGGACCGTGGCGCTCGCCGTGGAGAACCTCGTCATCCCGGACGACCGCGTCGTGAGCCGGGTGAGCCTCGACGACTTCTTCGCATCCCAGAACATCGGGGTGCGCATCAACGGCACACTGCCACTGGGCCTGCTCCGTCGCTGCGCCGCCCTGCTCGACATCTCCGGCCACACTCCGGCCGCGCGTGCCCTACGCGAACGCGGCAGCGCGGTGCGCGCTCGGCTCGATTCCGGTGTGACCGACGCGGATACGCTTATCTCGGCTCGCGCCGACGGCGCACAACTCGCCCTCGAGGCCGCGGCCGCACTCATCGCCGCCGACGGCGGCCGCGGCCTGTTGCGCGGCAATCACCCCGAGCGACTGGCCCGTGAAGCCGCCTTCACCCTCGTCGCGGCGAGTCGCCCGCAGCTCAAGGATCTTCTGGTGGAACGCTTCAGCGAGGGGTGAGGCCAGCCCGTCTCGCATACTCCCGCAGGAAGGTCGCCTCGACGATCGCCATGTTCTCGATCTCGGTCGGGTCGACGCTCTCGTTGGGCGCATGGATCAGGCATTGCGGTTCCTCGACGCCGAGCAGCATGATCTCGGCGTCGGGGAAGGTCTCCTGAAAGACGTTGCACAGCGGGATCGAGCCGCCCTGACCCATCAGCAGCACGTCGGTGCCATAAGCGGACTTCATCGCATCGACCATGGTGTCGTAGCCCGGGCCCGACGTCGCGCCGGTGAACGGCGACCCGTCGGCCTCACGCTCGAACGACACCTTCACATCCCACGGCGCAGCCGCGGTGAGGTGCTCGATCAGCGCGTCCTGGGCGTGCCGCGCGTTCATGCCCGGCGGCACCCGCAGGTTGATGCGCGCCCGGGCCTTCGGCACGATCGACGCCGACGACCCGACCACCGGCGGGCAGTCGATGCCCAACACGGTCGCGGCGGGACGCGCCCACACCATGTCCGACACCCGACCGGAACCGAGTAGATCGACGCCGTCGAGCACGTTCGCGTCGGTCCGGAACGCATCGGCCGGATAGTCGACGCCGGGCCACGTGGCCGATGCATCGAGACCGGCGACGGTGGTGTTGCCCTCGTCGTCCCGCAGCGACGCCAGCATCGCGATCAGCGCCGCGAGCGCATCCGGCGCGGCACCACCGAACATGCCGGAATGCATGGCCGACGACAGGGTCTCGACGCTGACGACGACATTGGCGATACCCCGCAGACTCGTTGTCAGACTCGGCTTCCCGACGGCGAAGTTGCCCGAATCGCACACCAGGATCGCGTCGGCGCGCAGCAACTCGGGGTTCTTCGGCACGAAGTCCTCCATGCCGCCGGTGCCCTGTTCCTCGGAACCCTCACCCACGATCTTGATGTTGACCGGGATGTCGCCGTCGAGCGCGCGCAACGCGGCCAGGTGCACGGCGATGTTGCCCTTGCAGTCCGCGGCGCCGCGCCCGTACCACCGGCCGCCGCGTTCGGTGAGCGACCAGACCGGGGAGTCCCATTCGTCCTCGCCGAGAGGTGGCTGGACGTCGTGATGGAAGTACAGCAGCACGGTCGGCGCGTCGTCGGGTCCGGCGAGGCTGCCGGTCACGGCCTTGCTGCCGTCGGCGGTCACATGCGAATCCACCTGCGACAGACCGACCTCGGTGAAGGCCTCCTGCAGCCACTCGACCATCTTGTCGCACTCTTCCGGCGGCGCCTGCTCGGCGTCGTGCACCGAACGAAAGCCCACCATCGCGGTGAGGTCCTCCTGTGCACGCGGCATCAGTCCGCGTACCCGCTCGCGTAGCGCATCGTCAGTCATCAGCATTCCTCGATCCCGTTCTCGGTTCTCTCAGAGTGTCACGGTGCGGAGTCGGCGTCCGCGGTCTCGACAACTGCTCCGCGTCGCGGCCACAACCACCACACCGCTGCAGTGGCGACGACGATCAGGAACGCGGTGACCACCATCGTCATCCCGAGTCCGTGAGAGAACGCGATGACGACGGCATCCGTCACCTTCTTCTGCAGCTCGGCCGGCAGCCGGGACAACGCGTCGGCGAAGGACGACGAGTTCACCAGCGCCCCGCGCGCCTGATCGACCTCGCTGCCCGTCAGGCCCGAATCCTGGATGGCGCGATCCGAATCCGCGATGGTCAGGCCCCGCGTGATCGCCGTCAGCAGCGCGACGCCGAGTGCGCCGCCGACCATGCTCGACATCTTGAACACGCCGGCAGCGGTACCGGACAGCCGGCCCGGGACGTCGCCGACCGCGGTGTTCGAGATGGGTGTCGACAGCAGACCCAGCCCACACCCGATCGCCACCAGCGCGACCGCCACCAGCCACATCGAGCTGTCCGCGTGTAGCGGTCCGAGTACGGCCATGCCGATCGCGAGCACCACCAGACCGATCAGCACCGGGACGCGTCCGCCCAGTCGGCTGTCCAATCTGCCGCCGACCGGGATGAGCGCGAAGATGCCGATGGTCGCCGGCAGCATCAGCAGACCCGCCTCCACCGCGCTGTACCCACGGGCGTTCTGCAGCCACAGCACCAGCAGATAACTCAACCCGGCATAGGCGAGGTTCATCATCAGATTCGCCGTCAGCGCACCGTCATAGGCGCGCAGCCGGAACAGCGACAGGTCCACCAGGGGCGCGGCGACCCTGCGCTCGATCAGCACCCAGGCCACCGCGAGCACCACCGCCGCGACGAACAGTGACACCACCAATGGGCTCGACCACCCGGCCGTCGGACCGTCGGTCAGTGCGTAGAGCAACGCGAACACGGCGAGCCCGATGGTCGCGAGACCGAACCAGTCGATTCGGCGATCCGCGTCCTCCTCGACGGATTCCGGTGTCATGGCGCGGATCACGAGGAAGGCGACCAGGGCGAGTGGCAGATTGATCCAGAAGAGCCAGCGCCACCCGGGACCGTCGGTGATCACGCCACCGATGGCGGGTGCGAGCGCCTGTCCACCCCAGGCCACGGCCTGCCAGACGCCGAAGGCGGTCAACTGTGCGGCGCCGGAGAACTGCTTGGGGATCAGCGCCAGGGTAGCCGGAAGAATCAGTGCCGCACCGATTCCCATCAGCCCGCGGCCGACGATGAGCGTGCCGACACCGGGTGCGAGGGCGGCGACCACCGAGCAGGCGGCGAACACCAGGATGCCGATCTGGAGTATCCGTCGCTGCCCGAAGATGTCGCCGAACCTGCCGGCCGCGATCACCAGTGCCCCCGCCATCAGGCTGAAGGCGTTGTTCGCCCATTGCAGCCCACCGAGATCGGCGTGCATCTCGTCGGCGATCGTCGGGGTGGCGACACCGAAGTCGGCGAACGCCAGCCACACCAGGCCGGCGGCGGTACAGGTGGCCGCCAGAGAGATCCATCGTCGGGAACCGGCCATTCGCGCCCCCTTCAGGACCGATGACGTGCACACGCGGCACGGCTCATCGAAGCTTGGCACTCGGCGCGGGCGGAGTCCATCACCACCGACTCGGTGTCGGGGGAGCGGGCCACGCTCCCCACGAGGCCATCGACGCACACGGCCTGCCCTATTGTTCGGGGGTGACCGACCCCGATGTGACCGATGCATCGCCGCCGCCCGTACTGGTGTGGCGGTGGTTGCCGGCCGCCGCCGCTTTGGTGGCGGCGATCCCGGCGGTGCTGATCACCGCTCTCGTCGATGTCGAATCGGGCGCCGCGCTGGCCTTGGGAATGATTCCGGCGTTGGCGATCGGTATACCCAGGCCACGACGTCGGCGCGTGATCATCCTCGCGGCGTCCGCGATCCTGGGGGTGCCCATCACCCTGGGCGCGGCGGTGTCACCGTGGCCCGCCCTCGCGCTCGCGACATTGCTCATCCTGCCCGTCCTGGCGACCTGGGGTGCTCAGCGGCTCGATCGACCCCGACTGTCGACGCTGCTCATCGTGCTCGCCCCGCCGATGGTCGGCATCGGCCTCAGCCTCGACGGTCTCTCCGCCGGATTACGGCTCACCGGACTGTTCATCGTCGGTGCGATCATCACGTTCATCGTGGCGGTCGCGATCCCCGAAAGTCGGCTCCCCGGGTCCGACGGCAACGCCGGGAGTCCACCGCCTCGACTCCCCGGTGTCGCCTACGGGCTCACCCTCGGTGTGGTCGGCGTGATCACCGCGGGCATCGGGTTCGCGTTCGACCTCGACCACGTCGGCTGGGCGTGCGCGGCGGCGCTGCTGGTCATGCGGCCGGATGCGGCCCTCCAGCAATGGCGCACCATCGGACGGTTCGTGTCGGTACTCGTCGGTGCCGCGGCCGCCGCACTGTTGGTGGAGTCGGCACCGGATTCCTGGGTGTTCGCGGTCGCGGTGGGCGTGGTCCTCGCCGCGGCCGGCGGCACCCGTGGCAGCCGGTGGTACATCCTGCCCGCGTTCACGACGTTCCTGGTCATCCTGATGCTGACCGCCGACGACGTGGCGTCGGCCCCCGGACGCTTCGCCGAACGCACCGGCGAGACAGCCCTCGGCCTCGTCGTCGCCGCGGTGATCGGTTTCGGCGCACCGGCGGTGAGCAGGCGGTTCACGCGCAACCGCTGAGCCTTCTCATCCGTCAGGCCAGTTCGTGTACCTCGAGCCGCCCCTCGGCGATCTCGGTGGTCATCGCGCTGTGGTCACCGGCGTTGAGATCTGCGTAGGTCTCGGCGAAGTCCGCGATCGCCCGGGCGAAACCCTTTCCGCTCTGCAGATAGTCGGCGATGTCGTGCCGGCTCGCCGTCCGCGCGTGTGCCTGCGCCAACGCCCGTCCGCACAGCCGGGCATAGAGCGTGAGTTCTGCCGGGTTCAGCGCCTCGACGACGACCGACCCCTTGCCGTCGCGCAGTTGACGGACATAGAAGTCGCGTTTCTCCCCGTTCTCGTCGAACCCCGAGGTCCAGCCGAGGAACAGATCGCTCGCCGCCTGCAGCAGCCGCTGCCCCTCCACCACCCGCTGACCCTGGTTCGGGTAGGGCGCGGTGGGCACGTGGTCGACGAGGACCGAGCGCTGCGCCTCTTTCAGCTGGAGGAACAGCGGGTCCTCGCCGCGCTGTCCACGCATCAGCACGATCCACGCGCGGGTTCCGACGCTTCCCACACCGACGACCTTGCGCGCGAAGTCGACCGGGGTGAACTGATCGAACAGGGCGCGGATGTAGTCGGGCAGGTTGGCCCGGTACTCCTCGATCCGCTCGCCGATCCGCTCGGCGACCATGTCGGCGTGGTGGTCTCCGAACAACTCGTGGACCGGCACCAACAGCGGCGGATCGCTGCGGATGTGCGGATCGCCGTGCTCGTCGAAGACGCAGAGCTTGCCGAGCGCCTGGAGACTGTTGCGATGGCGCGCCTTCTTCAGACCCTTCACGGTCCGCGCCTCGGTCGAGGTGTCCAACATCTTGCCGACGGCGGCGATCATCTCCTCGACGTCGATGCGCGCGTACCAGCACTCCATCGTGGACTGCTGCACACTGGCCAGGATCCACCGACGGTAGGACTTGGCCACCTCGCGGGCACAGTCGCGGGTGGTGACGGCATCGAAGCCGTTGCCGCGTCCGGCCACCACGAAGCTGGCCGCCAGCCGCTTCAGATCCCATTCGAACGGTCCGGGGCTCGTCTCGTCGAAGTCGTTGAGGTCGAAGATCATCCGCCGCTCCGGCGTGTTGAAGACACCGAAGTTGCTCAGATGCGCGTCACCGCACAACTGCGTGGTCACCCCGGAGTCCGGCGTCGCGGCGAGGTCGCCGGCCATCACTGCCGCCGCCCCCCGATAGAAGGTGAACGGTGTCGCCGCCATGCGCGCGTTGCGCACCGGGATCAGGTCGGCCACCCGCGAGGTCGCCTGCGCCGTCAGGACGGCGATCGGATCGGGTCGGCTCGACGGATCGGGGCACGCGGCCAATTCGTCGATCGTCGCGGCCATGAGCGTCTCCTACTGATATGAGACGAACCAGGGCGTCGGCTGGATCTGCATGGTGCGCGACGGCGGGAACGTCGGATGGTCCTCGGTGTAGAAATTCTTCCACCCCATCCAGATGTTCGGGGGCAAACCGGAGATCAGGCGCTGCCAGGTCCCGAGTTTCACCGGCGGCGTCCCGTGCCCGTCGGCGTGGAGCACCACCTGCAGTTCGGGCCGCGACGTGATGATGCGGTCGCGGTTCTCCAGCGATGCGCTGTCGAACTGATGCAGTACGAACGTCTTCTGTGGCAACCCGCGGGCGCGGACCAATCCGGCAAGCCATTCGGACGTCCGATTGACCTCGTCCGCGGACACCGAGCCGATCTGACTCAGATGCACCTGGTCGGGCTTGAGGCGCCACTCGGGATCGAGGGCCAACCCGACGTTCGGTTCGGCCAGCAGGTCGGCGTATCGCTTGGCCTGCGTCAGGAAGTCGGTCCGGCCGGGCTGGAGATCGAGGGTCACGTAGATCCCGGCGGCCCGCGCGGCCTGCACCCACCGTCGGATCTCGCCGGGATCGATCATGCTGCTGTACGAGTTGTCGGGGCCGGGTTCCGACGACGCGACCGAGACGATGATCTCGAACGCCGGCACCACCGGCTCCCGGCTGACCGGCTGATATTGGGCGGCAAGCCTTTTCACCCGATCGACGGAGGCCGGCAGGTCCTGGGCGCCCAGCGGACCCAGCGACGGTGACCCCGGCGAACCGTAGAGGGCGACCAACCGGCGGCCCGGGAACACGAGCTGACCACCACCGGGCAGTTCGGTCTGCGACCGCGCCGTCTGCACGCGCGCGGCGAAGTCGGCACTGCTGCCGAAGTCCGCACCGAATGCCCGGACCGCGGCGCCCGGATTCTCCCGCAGCGCACGCACGGATTCGCCGGTGGAGCGCGGATCGGCGACCGGGACCCGCACCACCCGGGCGCCGGCCGCGGCGGCGGTGATCTCGGCATCCGGGCCGGCGCGGTCGAGGTAGACCAACGACGTCGTCGGTTCCGGCGGCCGGTTTCCGGACAGGTCGTGGGTGTCGGTGGTCACCGCACCGACACCCACGTCGCGGGCCACGGACGGATCTCCGACGGCGTAGACGGTCGTCGTGCCGAGCCGGGAGAGTTCCGCGGCCACGGCGGCTCGGTTGGTGTCGTCGAGCGCGAAGACCGGCACGCGATGCGTTCGTGCGAGGTCCGCGACACCTCGCCAGCTGTCCGGGGCGACGCCCGGGGCGACGACGATCGCGGCGGTGGACTCACGGAAGAGGGTGCGGCTGACCAGCACGCCGTCGGCGGCGTCGGTGCCGCCGGCCACGCTCGCGGAACCCTGCGGGAGCTGGGCTGCCGCGCTCGGACTCGAGGTTCTGACCACCGCGGATGCCGCGGTGATCACGGCGATCACGACGAGCAGGACGGCGACCGACCACACGCGGATACGCGGCATACGACCGAACGCCCCCCAAAGGATCTCGACTGTCGGCAGCACCCCACTGCCCGGAACGGCCCCAACATAACAGCCGGGGCCGACCTCGTGCCCGCGCCGCGGAGCCCCGCGACGCAAACCCTCACGAGCAGTCGCGCCGACGCAGGTTCAGTACCACCAGTTCGTCGTGGATGCGGTCGCTGTCGGCGCCGAAGCCGAACGGGACCCGGGAGATGTGGTCCGTCCGCCGCTCAGAGCGGTAGACCATCACCGCCGCGGGCGCGACGAAGGCGATCAGGAGCATGATCAGGATCATGGTGTTCATGACAGAAAGTATTCTCCCGTCAATATCCCGCCAACAGTGGCTCGAATGACATTGTTCGCAAATTTTCTGCCATACTGGTGACGTGCTCAACAAGGTCGCCGTACTGCTCTTCCGACGGGTCGCCCTCTTCGAGTTCGGGGTCGTCAACGAGGTGTTCGGCCTCGACCGCACCGACGACGGCGTCCCACCCTTTGAATTCCTCATCGGCTCACCCGAACCCGGGGTCCCGCTGAGCATCGGCAACGGCGCCTTCGTCGTCCCACCACACGCCCTCGAGGAATGTCTGGACGCCGACCTGGTCGCCATCCCCGGCGGCAGCACCGAGCCCGACTTCCCACCGGAGATCCTCGACACCCTGCGCACCGTCGTCGACAACGGTGGTCGCGTGTTGACGGTGTGCTCGGGCGCGTTCGCGGCCGGTGCGGCAGGACTCCTCGACGGCAGGCGGTGCACCACGCACTGGCGCTACGGCGCCGAGCTCGCCCAGCAGTACCCGAAGGCCATCGTCGACACCGACGTCCTGTTCGTCGACGACGGACCGGTCACCACGAGTGCGGGCACCGCGGCCGGCATCGACGCATCACTGCATCTGGTCCGCGCGGAGTTCGGACCAGAGGTGGCCAATCGCATCGCCCGCCGCATGGTGGTGCCGCCGCACCGTGACGGTGGGCAGCGACAATTCGTCGAGGCACCCGTGCCCGAGTGCGAGTCGGACGGGTTCGCCGCGGTGCTGCAGTGGATGATCGAACACCTCGACACCGACATCGCCGTGGACGACCTGGCCGAACGGATGCACATGTCCACCCGCACCTTCGCGCGCCGGTTCGTCGACGAGGTCGGGGTGTCCCCGCACAAATGGCTCACCGAGCAGCGCGTCCTGCATGCCCGACGCCTCCTGGAATCGACCGGGCTACCGGTCGACGTGGTCGCCGAACAGGTCGGCTTCGCGTCCGCGACGCTCCTGCGCCACCACTTCAACGCCGCCGTCGGCGTCTCGCCGACGATCTATCGGCGACGCTTCGCCCGCTGACCCGGCGAGGGCGACGCGCATGGGGACCCCGGCTCAGGACTGGCCGTAGGAGTCCTCGAACGAGACCCGCGGAGTCGTCGCGGTGTGGAAGAGCGCGAGTGCGGTGAAGACGAGGGTCGCCACCCCGAACACCGCAGCGAGGACGATCGTCGACACGTGGACGACCGTGTACAGCAGACCGTCGCCCGCCGCGGTCGCGAGCGTCGCGGTCACCGCGAGCGCGGTCCCGAGGAGTGCCCACGCCGCACTGCGGATACGCGGCGCGACGACGCTCGCATAGAAGAGTCGCTGGTAGATGGCCAGTTCGAACTCGTCCACGGCGGCCAGCCGCACGTCATCGCCCCCGGCCAGTTCCCGCAGTTCCCGTGCCAGCGTCACGTCGCGCTGCATCGATGCGGTCTCGCGTTCGCGGTATCGCACGAAGGCGATCACGCCCAGCGCCGCCGCGAGTAATCCCAGCCCCACACTTGCTCCCCAACTGTCCACGGGGCCACGCTACCTCTGCCCGGGGAGCCGGAGTGCGCCCGGTCACACCTGCGTAGATGACGGCGCGCCGCCCGCCTCACCACAGAGTGTGTGGGAGAAGCGGACGGCGCGACTCGCGGGAGAGGTCAGGCGACCTGCGCCTGCCACATCCAGTGCAACTGCTCGAGCTTGGAGGCGAATCCGATGAGCAGGTCCTGCGTCACCGGATCGGTCTTCTCGGTGGTGTCGATCCGCTCGCGCAGACCTGCGATGACCGCCTTCAGGTTCTCGACGACGGCGTCGACGACGTCGGAGTCGGCGGTCCAGCCCTCACCGAAGCCCTTGGTGTGTGCGGTCTTCGCAACCGTCTCCGCACGACCGTCGGGGCTCACGCCGATGGCGGTGGCCCGCTCGGCGGCGGCGTCGGTGAACTCACGGCTCACCGCGACCAATTCGTCGAGTTCGAGGTGGACCGAACGGAACTGCCGTCCCACCACGTTCCAGTGCGCCTGCTTGGCGATCAACGACAGATCGATCAGGTCGACCAGGGTGTCCTGCAGAGCCTGACCGGTGACGGTCTTCTGCTCCTCGGTCAACGTGCTGGTGATCGGGGTCTTGGTGGCCATTGCTACCACTCCTTTCCTGGCACGGGCTCGCCGTGCTGACTATGGTTTCTGGGCCGACTACGGTTTGCGGGCGCCTCAGACCGTCGCGGTGACGGTCTGCGCGATGTTGCCGCGGGTGGCCTTGGAGTACGGGCAGAAGGCGTGCGCGCCCTCGGCCAGCTCTTGCGCCTTGGCCTGATCGACGCCCGGGATGTAGGCCTCGATGGCGGCGGTCAGTCCGAAGCCGCCGTCCTCCGGGTCCTTGCCGATGCCGATGGTCACGGTGACCGTCGAATCGTCCGACACCGGTGTGCCGGCCTGCTTGGACGTGGCCCGCAGCGCTCCCAGGAAGCATGCGGCATAACCCGCGGAGAACAGCTCCTCCGGGTTGCTGCCCTCGCCGCTGCCGCCCATCTCCTTCGGCGGTTGCAGCGCCAGGTCGATCTGGCCGGTGGCGGAGACGACCTCTCCGTCACGACCGCCGCCCGCGGCCTTGGACGAAATGGTGTAGACCGTATCGATTGCCATATTTGTGATCCTCCACTGTTCGGTGTCGGTTCCGGCGAACTCTCGCCCGTTCCAACGATTCTCGGTTGACACTCATTCCTGCAATCGGTGTGATGCCCATCGCGCAGGTCACCCTCACCGACGGATCTGGCTGTTGTACAACACATTCCGCGGTACAACACCTTCCGCCTCATCAATGCACATCCCGGCAAGCCGGGCACGCGCCCCAGAAGATGACCTCGGCTTCGTCGATTCGATAGCCATGATCCCGATCCGGGACCAGACACGGGGAATCGCCCACCACACAGTCGATGTCGATGATCTCGCCACAGCGTCGGCAGATCAGGTGGTGATGGTTGTCCGCCGTTCGGGTCTCGTAGCGCACGGGCGATCCGGCCGGCTCGATCCGGCGTAACAACCCGCGGTCGGCACACGTGCGCAACACGTCGTAGACGGTCTGCGTCGAGACACCGCCGAGGTGCTCCCGCACGCCGGACGCCACGAAATCGGCCGTCGAGTGCGGATGGGCATGCAGGATCTCCAGCACCGCGACCCGGGGCGCGGTGACCCGCAGGCCCGCCTCCCGGAGCTGGCGGTGAAGCTCGATGCGATCCGACATGACACCACCGTAGCGCCGTTTCTGGATAAGTTCCAGTTTTTGGAGGAAGTCCAGAAAATGAGGGAACCCTAAGATCACCGCCGCTCTCGGGTCGCGTGCCACCGGCCGGTGCCCTATCCTCGACACCACGAGATCGTGTGTAGCAACGGGCCGGAGTCCCGCTGTTCGCGTCCGCGACGACCCCCCTCTCAGGCGTCGCGTCGAAAAGCGCATGCGGTTTCCGCCACACAGAGAGAACACCCATGTCTGACATCAGCACCGCTTCCGCCGCCCGCTCGACCCCACCCGGCGCCGCGCCCTACGCGATGACCGAACTCAATCGTGAGGCCTCGATGGGCGGGCTCGGCACCGAGACGACCGACCGTGAGGTCCGCCGCATCAGTCTCGCCGACTTCGATTCACGCCGCGCCCAGATCGCCGACGAACTCTGGTCCGCGGCAACCGATATCGGGTTCTTCCAGGTGATCGACCACGGCATCGACCTCGCCGAGGTGTCGCACGCGTTCGAGATGTCGGCCAGATTCTTCGAGCTCCCGCGCGAGGTCAAGGAGCGCTTCCCGCTGCAGAAGGGGCAGAACGCGGGCTGGGAGTACATGACCCAGGTGCGCCCGTCGGTGGGCACACCGGATCAGAAGGAGTCGTTCCAGTTCACCCGCCCGCGGATGGACGGACTCTGGCCCGGCGAGGACGAGCTCGCCGGATTCCGGTCCACCATCGAGGGTTTCGAGCACAAGTGCTGGCAGCTCGCGATGGACCTGCTGAGCTGCTTCGCCGAACGGCTCGACCTCGACCGCGACTTCTTCACCCGCGCGCACGACCCGGCGTCGAGCACCTACCAGAGCACCCTGCGGCTGCTGCACTACTACGCGTTCCCCGACGACCAGCTCGACGCCGAGAACGTCTGGCGAGCCGGGGCGCACACGGATTTCGACGCGCTGACCCTGTTGTTCCAGCGTTCCGGACAGGGCGGGCTGCAGGTGCTGCCGGGTGCCGAGACGCAGGGCCAGGCCTGGACCCCGGTCGAGCCGTCCGACGACGCGATCACCTGCAACATCGGGGACATGCTGATGCGCTGGTCCGACGACCGCCTGCCGTCGAACTTCCATCGGGTTCGGGCCCCGCGACGTGGCGAGTACACCGGACCGCGCTACACGATCGCCTATTTCGCCCAGGCGAACACCGACGTCGTCATCGAGAGTGCGGGTGGCACCCACCCACCCATCACCGCTGCCGACTACATCGCGCAGCGCATCGCCGCGAACTTCGCGAAGTAGGCCACGTCATGTTCTCCGACGTCACCGTCTACACGGGCGGACGCTGGCTGGCGCATCAGGATGTGCGCATCACCGATGGTGTGGTCTCGCAGATCGGCGACACCGCCGGCCCCGGCGAGAGGTCGGGCGGATACCTGATCCCCGGCTTCGTCAACACCCACACCCACCTGCAGCAGTCCCTGATGCGCGGCATCGCCGAGTGCACACCGCTGCTCGAGTGGTTGCTCGCCGTCGGCGAGGAATCCGTCACGATCACGCCGCGACGCGCCTACCTCGCCGCGGTGGCCGCCTGTCTGGAATCGCTGCGATCGGGCACCACCACCGTCGTCGAACACATGTGGCCGCACCCGTCCGACGAGGTGCACGGCGCAGTCATCCAAGCCCTGCGCGACACCGGGATTCGCGCGGTACTCGGCCGCGGGGTGGCCGATCGTCCGGACGCGACACGCAAGTGGGGATTCGAGCCGCGACTCATGCAGCCGTTGGGCGACGTCCTCGATCACATCGACCACCTCCGTCACCAGGTGGCCGGATCACCGATCACCATGGCGCTCGCCGTGCCCAACCCGCGGTCGGTGACCGAGAGGGGGATGGTCGCGCTGCGCGAGTTCGCCCAGGCGCGCGATCTGCCCGTCTCGATCCACCTGCTCGAGACGCCGACCGACGACCGGATGTGTCTCGAGCATGCCGGGGTCGGCGCCGTGGAGTACCTGGACGGCAACGGATTCCTGTGGAATCGGGTCCTCGCCGTGCACTGTGTGGAACTCGACGACGTCGGGCAGGCGATCCTCGCCGCACGCGGGGTCGCGGTGTCGCACAACCCGCTGTCGAACATGCGGTTGGGCAGCGGCGTGGCCCCCGTTCCCGCGATGCTCGATCGTGGGCTCGCCGTGGGACTCGGCGTCGACGGCGCGGCCAGCAACGACACCCAGGACATGCTCGAGACGTTCCGCATCGCCGCCTACGTGCAGCGCGCCGTGCACAAGCGTGCGGACCTGCTGGGTTTCGGCGAGATGCTCGACATCGCTTGCGGCGGAGCCAATGTCGCACTCGGCCTGCCGGAGGTGATCGGTGGGGTCAGCGTCGGCGCCCCCGCCGATCTGACGCTCATCCGGTTCGACCGGGACTACGCGACGCTGCCCGTCCGCGATCCGGGCTCGTCCCTGCTCACCACCGGCTCACGGTCGGTCGTCGACACCGTGATGGTGGACGGACAGATCGTCATCGACGACGGTCGCAGCACCCGGATCGACGAGGACGAGTTCATCAAGGAGTTGCTGGCGCTGGACCAGTCCACTTCCTGATTCACCTGCCCCGCAACATCTTCGTCGGGCGCATCCGCGTCGAGGAGGGCAGCCACTGGTTGACGCTGCCGCGCACCGTGCAGAGGAGGGAGATGACCAGCAGCGCGAACTGAATCCATCCGATCACCGACATCGCCGACCACACATCCGGATAGTCGAAGAGCAGATCGATGCCGATCGGGATGCACAGCAGGTTCACCACGACGGCGGCGAGGAAGAAGTTGCGGCAGTTACGACTGTGATGATTCGCGGCGGCCACGAGCAACGCGTATTCGATGGCCAGGAACACCACGATCATCACGAGCATGAACGGCGGGAAGAATCCCGCCAGCGAGTCGACCCGATCCTCCGGGCTCGCGTTGCGCGGATCGTTCACCACGCCCTCGAGCAGTCGCGCGCGCAGCAGATCGGTGATCATCCCCAGATTGACGAAGCCGTAGACCACGCTCACCAGTCCGGCGACCGCCGCACCCCACCACGCGACACGGGCGTGCACCGCCAGCGCCGCCGGCGGCGGGGTCGGGTCGCCCGGTCGGGGCGGATAGAGGGTCGCGTGCTCCCGATCCTGCGAACTCCGCGCGATGGCCGCGAGGTCCTCCGCGTCCAACTCGGCCTGCGTCGGGATGCGATCCGGGTCGTCGGGGTCGGTCATGGTGCCGATTCTCCCACGCTGTGCCCGGTGCTCCGCCGGACTGCCGAACCCCTCATCGACCGATCTTCAGCATCCGGCCGACGGTGGCCTGCCACAGCGTGCCGTCGCGGGCGATCGTGCCGGTCAGCTCCAGTGGTTCGTCCACCGGTCCGGTCCCCACGCGCAGGGTGCGCACACGTTCTCCGGTGGCGAAATCGGTTGCCACGTAATAGATCGGACCGGCCTGCTGGATCGCTCCGGGCACATACGGTCCGTAGCCGAGAGCATGGATGAGCCCGTCGGCGCGGGACATTCGCGGAAGGGTGGCGATGCGGTCGCCGTTCTCCCACACCCGCCGGCAACCCTGGCCGGACACATCGATCCGGGTCGCGCCACCGACGAACGGCGCGTCGGCCGGCACGCTCGGTCCGGACACCGCCATCGGCGGGTACTGGTAGCCGTAGGTGCTGGGGATGACCAGCGAGCTCCCCCACGCCATCGGCGAGTTCTCGGTGCCCTGACCGGACCGCACGAATGCCGGCATCCGGCAGACCGTCGACCCGGTATCGCTGTCGTACACGATCAGATGTGGTCGCGTCGCGTTGTCCACGATGGCCACCCAGCCGTCGCCACCGGGACCAAAGTAGGTCGGCGTGGTGCCGGAGCCCCCGGTCAGCTGGCCGGGACGCCGCGCGGACCCGCGATCGTAGGTCCGCCGCCACACCACCTCGGGCGTGCCGTCGGCGCCGGCCCGCATCTCGTACAACGCGTGGGTGGTGATGATCGACGCTCCCGCCGCCCGGACCGACAACCCGTTGCCCAGCTCCTCGCCCTGCGGCAGGTGGGTCGAGCGGACACCCCCGTCGGAACCGACGGTGCCGACCACCCCGCGTGTCGTCGCGAACCAGGTCCGACCGTCGAAGTCGGGGGCCAGACCGGTGATCGCGTCATCCGCCGGGATGTGCCGCGACACGTCGACCCGGTCGTCGACGTAGAGCCGGTGGCCACTCCCCGACCGACGGTGCGCGACACGCAGGATCGCGCCCGAGCCATCGGCGACCACCACCCGATCCCGGTCGTCGAGGTAGCCGTAGACGCCGCCCAGGAGGCCGCCCTTGGCGAGTTGCAGGCGCGCGACCGGTGCCGCGGTACGGGGATCGAAGAGGGTGACGGTCGGGACGGCCACGTTGACGGGTGACCCGCCCACGAACTGCGTGCAGAGGGAGATCGGCATGCCGTCGCGGCCGATGAACGTGGCGGCACACGCACCACCCGGCACCGACGACGCCGACAGGCGGGCGGTCCGTCCGGGCCCGGGAAACGGGGTGGAATCGGTGGACCACAGGTCTCCGTGCATCAGCGACGTTCCGGTCGGCCCGACGCCGGTCGCCGGGGACTGCGCGGCGGGCGCGGCCACCGCGCCGCCCGCTCCCCACACGGTCATACCCACCACTGCCGCGACGATCCCCGCCCACACGCGCACCATCCCGACAGGATCGCAGATTCGGATGGCGATCCGGTCGGGATGGGTCGACTTCGACATCGGCCTCGAGGTCAGCGGTTGAACTCGGCCAGAAGGAATTCCATACCCGGGAGCAGGGTCGCGAGCATCGGCACGACGTGGTTCACGATCGTCTTGGTGAGGATCGGTGGCGTCGGGTTGGTCACGAACCGGACGTCGGCGCCCTGCGCGCGCCAGTCCGTGGCGAGCTGGGCGACCTGGCCGTACGGGATCACGTCGTCGTGGAGTCCACCTTCGAGGAACACCGGTGCGTTGGGCTTCAGGTGCCCGATCCGCTGTTCGGCGACCACCTCCTGCACCTCGGGATGCCGGTTGATGACCGCGGAGAGCGACTCACCGGTCCTCGTCCAGTTGCGGGTGTTCTGGAATGCGAAGCTCAGGATGATGTCGCCGATGCATTGCTGGGAGATTTTCCGCAGCGCGGCCTTGCCCGCCGCGTTGGTCTCGGTCTGCACCACCTTCTGCACGACGGGATAGCGCGCGGTCAGCCCGTTGATCGCGAATCCGATCGCCCCCGCGATGGTGGTCCCGTCGATCGCGTCGATCACCTTGGACAGGTCCGCGGGCGGCGCACCGGCATAGGTCGCCCGGACGTTCAGGTCGGGCGCGTAGGTCTGCGCGAGTTCGGCGGCCGACGCGGCGGCCCCACCGCCCTGTGAGTAGCCGGCGAACCCGACCGGCGCGTCCGCGGGAGCACCCGAACTCCTCAGCGCGGCCCGCGCACCATCGAGCATCGCGTAGCCGGTCTCGCGGCGGTTGACGTAGGTGTGGATGCCCGGCGTGCCCATGCCGATGTAGTCGGCCACGAAGACCCGCACACCGTTCGTCAGCAGGTAGTACATCTCCGGCGCGGTGTAGTTCACCGCGACACTGGGTTTGGTGATGTCGACGGACATCGGGAAGGCCATCAACCGCGATGCGGCGCACTGGTCGGCCTGACCGATGGTGCCCGGTCCGACCACGACGGTCGGCCGCGATCCCTTGCCGCGCCACGGCGCGGTGGGTTCGATCACCGTGCCCGTCGTGGCGGCAGGTTTCCCGTCCTGGTAGCTCGAGGTGTACATCAGCCGCTTGGCCGTACCCGGCCACTGATTCGCGACCCCCGGGATCTGCAGCAGCAGCGGACTCGGCTCGCTCTTGATGATCGAGCCCGGCTGTGCCGCGAACGTCGACGGCGGCGTGTAGAAGTCGCCGGCCGCCGACGCCGACGGCGCCGCGAGGGCGAGGCCGGCTCCGACGACCACGCTGCTGGTCACCATGGCGGTGATCCGGCGCGCTGACCTGCCCCAGCGCGCCGAATCGATTGAGAGGATCCCCCAACTTTGTCTCATGCAGAGGTAAGCTACCGCACAGTAACTTGGTCAGGTGACCGGGGTCATCTCTGCGGGCTCGTCAGATGACCAGGCCCAGTAGCAGAACCACCACCAGTCCGCTCACCGACAACACCGTCTCCATCGCCGACCAGGTCTTGAAGGTCTGCCCGACACTCATGCCGAAATACTCCTTGACCAGCCAGAACCCGGCGTCGTTGACGTGCGAGAGGAACACCGAGCCGGCGCCGATCGCCAGGACCACCAGCGAGATCTCGCCGGAACTCAGACCGTCGACGAGGCCGAGCATCAGCGACGACGCCGTGATGGTGGCGACCGTTGCCGATCCGGTGGCCAGACGGATCAGGGCGGCCAGTACCCAGGCCAGCAGGAGCACCGAGATGTTGGCATCGCTGGCCCAGTCGGCGAGCAGCGTGCCGATGCCGGTGTCCACCAGGACCTGCTTGAACCCGCCACCGGCCGCGACGATCAGCAGGATGCCCGCGATCGCCGGGAGTGCGGCGCCGGTGCACTTGGAGATCGTCGCGCGGTCCATACCGGACCCGCGGCCCAGGGTGAACATGGCGACGACGACCGCGATCAGCAGCGCGATCAGCGGGGTGCCGAGGATGTCCAGCACCCGTCGCACCGCGGCGTCCTCGTCGTCGATGAAGATCTCGGCGAGCGCCTTGCCCAGCATGAGCACCACCGGGAGCAGCACGCTGAACATCGTGATCGCGAAACTCGGGCGGCGGGTGGTGGTTCCGTCCGCGGGATCGGCGTCGAAGGTGTCCGGGATCGGCACGGTGACCCACTTGCCGGCGAGCTTGCCGAACAACGGGCCGGAGACGACGATCGTCGGGATCGCCACGAGCACACCGAGAGCGAGTGTGGTGCCGAGGTCGGCGCCGAGCGCGTCGATGGCCACCAACGGCCCCGGGTGCGGCGGCACGAAGCCGTGCATCGCGGAGAGCCCGGCGAGCGCCGGGATACCGATGGTGATGAGGCCGAGACCCGATCGTCGCGCGACGAGGTAGATGACCGGCATCAGCAGGACGAGGCCGATCTCGAAGAACATCGGTAGGCCGATGATCGCGCCGACCAGGGCCATCGCCCACGGCAACATCCGCGGCGAGGCGTGCCCGACGATGGTGTCGACGATCTCGTCGGCACCGCCGGAGTCCGCGAGTAATTTGGCGAACATCGCACCGAGCGCGATGAGGATGCCGACGCCCGCCGCGGTGGCGCCGAAGCCCTCGGTGAACGACTCGAGCACCGTCGGGATCGATTCGCCCGCAACGATGCCCACCGTCGCGCCACCGCCGATGAGGGCGAGGAAGGGGTGGACCTTGGCGACGGTGATCGCGAGAACGATGACCGCGATACCGGCGAGCGCTGCCAGGACGAGCTGACCGCCGCCGGCGACGGGTTCGGGGAGTTCGGTGTCGGCGGCGAGCATCGCCACCGTCGGAGCGGTCGAGAAGGTCATCACTTCACCTCTCCGAGCGCACGAGCGACCTCGTCGACGATCGCGTCGATGCTCTGGTCCACGTCGACCACCACACCGTGCTCATCCGGAGCCAGCCGCTCGAGGGTCTCGAACTGCGACTCGAGCAGCGCCGTCGGCATGAAATGGCCGGGTCGCGAGGCCTGCCGTCGGGCGATCACCTCCATCGGTCCGTCGAGGTGGGCGAACCGCACCGTCGGGGCGTGGGCACGCAGCTGATCGCGATACATGTGCTTGAGGGCCGAGCAACTCACCACCCCGCCGTCGGCATGGCCGGCGAGCCAGGCACCGATCGAGTCCAGCCAGGGACGACGATCGTCGTCGTCGAGCGGCTGACCGGCGGACATCTTGGCGATGTTCTCCGCAGAATGAAAATCGTCGGCATCGGCGAACGGGACGCGCAGACGCTGGGCCAGCGCTGCGCCCACCGTCGACTTCCCGGATCCCGACACGCCCATCACGACCACCGGGGCGGGCGAAGCGACGGGGTTTGTGGCTGGTGAGCTCATGAGACTTCCTTACCCTTCTGTGCTGCTGGTCACACAGAGTGCCTCAATAGTCATACTTTTGCAAGGCTCCGTTGTCATACATACGTTTATTCGGCAGATTCGCGCATCAATGAGAAGATGAATGGGTGAGTCAGGACACACCGGCGGTGGGCGAGCTGCACGACCAGGTCCTCAGCACGATCGGACGGCGCATCGTCTCCGGGGAGCAACCCGTCGGCAGCGTGCTGACGCTCGACGGCATCTGCACCGAACACGGGGTGTCCCGCACCGTGGCCCGCGAGGTGATCCGCGTGCTGGAGTCGATGGGATTGGTCGCCTCACGACGGCGCGTCGGCATCACGATCCAGCCGCGCACGAAATGGAGCGTCTTCGACCCCCGACTGATCCGGTGGCGACTCGACGGCGACGGCCGCACCGAATTCCTGCTCACGTTGTCCGAGCTGCGGCGCGGATTCGAACCGGTCGCGGCGGCCCTGGCCGCCGAACGCGCCGACGAGCATCAGTGCCGCATCCTCGCAGCCGCGGTGTCGGACATGGCCGTACACGGACGTAGCGTGGACCTGGAGGCATATCTGTTGGCCGACAAGGTGTTCCACCGCACGCTACTCGAGTCGAGCGGCAACGAGATGTTCCGGGCGCTGGCCGAGGTGGTCCACGAGGTGCTCGCGGGCCGCACCCATCACGGCATGATGCCGGATCGGCCCAACCCGAAAGCGATTGCGCTGCACGATGATGTCGCCCGTGCGATACGGCTGGGGGATCCCGTCGCCGCGGAGACGGCGATGCGGGCGATCATCGCGGAGGCCGCGACCGCAGTCGCCGAGGAGTAGCCCCGGCGCCCGGCCGGCGGTCAGCTGAAGCGAATGTGCATCGTGGCGAGACCGAAGATCTTTCGGCCACCCGACTTCGCGACGATGATGACGGTGCCGCTACGTGTCTCGGGATCCAGCGACTTGATCCGGCCGCTGAACTCGATGTCGCCGCCCTCTGCCGCGGAAACCACGGCCACCTGCGAGAGCCGCACCGAATAGCGGGTGACGGCACCCGGGTCGCCCGACCACGCCGAGACGAAACCGGCGCCGAGACCCATGGTGAGCATGCCGTGTGCGATCACATCGGGCAGCCCCGCCAGCTTGGCGAGCGACTCGTCCCAGTGGATCGGGTTGCCGTCGCCGGAGACCCCCGCGTAGTTGACGAGGTCACCCCGGGACAGCCGGGCATGTCGGACCGGCAACTCGTCGCCGACCGACAGATCGTCGAAACGCACTGTCGTGGCGGACTGTCGAACGGTGCCGCCGGTGGCCTGTGGGGCGTCCGCGGGACGGACGGTCTTGCGGTAGTCCGCATGGGCCTCGTCCGGGGACATGACGTTCACATCGTGCACCATGACGTTTCGCACCGCCGCCGCGATCGACGGATCCACCTCGTCGGCGGTGACCCCGACGACGGTCGTGTGCATGGCATGCACGACCTCGCCCTGCGCATCGGTGAACGTGTTGGTGACCGTGATCAGGTCCCGGCCCGCCACCCGCCGCACCGAGGAGAGTTCCACGTCGGCGCTCAGTTCGTCGCCGGCGACGATCGGGCGGTGTTGCTCGAAGACCTGCTCGGTCTGTACGAACGTCTCGTATCCCACCACGACCGACTCGAACAGCACACGGTTGGCCGCCATCGCCGGAATCGCCGTGAACGTCAGTGGCGCAACCAGACCCGAGTGCCCCAGCGCCGTCGCAGCCGATTCGTCCCGGTGCGCGGGATGATGGTCCTGAACCGCACGGGCGTATTCGCGGACCTTCTCACGACCCACCCGGTAGGTGTCGTCGATCCGGTAGTAGTGGCCGACCCGGTCAGCAATCGCGCTTGTCACCGGGCGATCAGTTCGGCAATCTGAATCGTGTTGAGCGCAGCGCCCTTTCGGAGGTTGTCCCCCGACACGAAGAGTGCGAGTCCATGGCCGTCGGGCACACCCGGATCCTGCCGGATGCGGCCCACGAGCGAGTTGTCCTGGCCAGCCGCGGCGAGCGGGGTCGGCACGTCGGTCAGTTCGACCCCGGCAGCGGCGGCGAGGATCTCCTGTGCGCGCTGCACCGACAACGGGTTCGCGAACTCGGCGTTGATCGACAGCGAGTGCCCGGTGAACACCGGCACGCGCACACAGGTGCCACTCACCAGCAGCTCGGGCAACCCGAGGATCTTGCGGGATTCGTTGCGCAGCTTCTGATCTTCGTCGGTCTCACCGGAGCCGTCGTCGACGAGCGCACCGGCCAGCGGCAGCACGTTGAACGCGATCGGCGCGACATACTTGTCGGGCGGCGGGAAGGTCACGGCCGAGCCGTCGTAGACGAGCTTCTCGGCGTCGTCGATCCCGGCACGCACCTCGCTTGCGAGTTCCTCGACGCCGGCGAGCCCACTGCCCGACACCGCCTGATAGCTCGACACGATGAGACGCACCAGTCCGGCCTCGTCGTGCAGCGGCTTGAGCACCGGCATCGCGGCCATGGTGGTGCAGTTGGGGTTCGCGATGATGCCCTTGGGCGGATTCTGCGCGAGCTCGCCGTTGACCTCGGAGACGACCAGCGGGACGTCGGGGTCCTTGCGCCACGCCGACGAGTTGTCGATGACCGTCACGCCTGCCGCGGCGAACCGCGGGGCCTGCTCCTTGGACATGGTTCCGCCCGCGGAGAACAGCGCGATGTCGAGACCGCTGGGATCTGCGGTGGCGGCATCCTCGACGACGATCTCGCCATCACCCCACGGCAGCTTGCGACCCGCCGAGCGCGACGACGCGAAGAACCGCACCTCGTCGGCGGGGAACTTGCGTTCGGCCAACAGGTTCCGCATGACACCGCCGACCTGCCCGGTCGCCCCCACCACTCCGATTCGCACACCCATGGTCTATCGCCCCGTTCCCGCATAGACAACGGCTTCTTCGTCGCCACCGAGATCGAATGCCTGGTGCAGTGCGCGCACCGCGTCGTCGAGTTCGCTGTCGCGGCACAGCACCGAGATCCGGATCTCCGAGGTGGAGATGAGTTCGATGTTGATGCCCGCCTCGCTCAGCGCCTCACAGAACGTCGCGGTGACGCCCGGATGGCTCTTCATACCGGCGCCGACGAGCGACACCTTGCCGATGTGGTCGTCGTACAGCAGATCGGTGAAGCCGATCTCGGTCTGCAGCTTGGCGAGCTTCTCCATGCCGACCGGGCCGAGTTCGCGCGGCAGGGTGAAGGTGATGTCGGTCTTGCCGGTCTCCACCTTGGAGATGTTCTGCAGCACCATGTCGATGTTGATCTCGGCGTCGGCGACCGCGCGGAACACCTTGGCGGCGTAACCCGGCTGATCGGAGAGGCCGACGACGGTGATCTTGGCCTCGCTGCGATCGTGTGCGACTCCGGTGAGAATGGCTTCTTCCACGGGGATGTCCTCCATCGATCCGGCCACCATGGTGCCGGGCTTGGTCGAGTACGACGAGCGCACGTGAACGGGAACGTTGTAGCGGCGTGCGTATTCGACGCACCGCAGCATGAGCACCTTCGCGCCGCAGGCCGCCATCTCCAGCATCTCCTCGAAGGAGACGGTCTCGAGGCGCTTCGCGTCGGGCACGATGCGCGGGTCGGCACTGTAGATGCCGTCGACGTCGGTGTAGATCTCGCAGACGTCGGCCTTGAGCGCTGCGGCGAGCGCGACGGCGGTGGTGTCGGAACCACCACGGCCGAGGGTCGTGATGTCCTTGGTGTCCTGTGCCACGCCCTGGAAACCGGCGACCAGCACGATCTTCCCGTCGTCGAGGGCGCTGCGGACACGTCCGGGCGTCACGTCGATGATCTTGGCCTTGCCGTGACTGCTGGTCGTGATCACGCCGGCCTGCGAGCCGGTGAACGACTGCGCCTGGGCGCCGAGCGAGCTGATGGCCATCGCGACCAGGGCGTTGGAGATCCGTTCGCCCGACGTCAGCAGCATGTCCATCTCGCGCGGCGGCGGCGTCGGGTTGACCTGCTGAGCCAGGTCGAGCAGTTCGTCGGTGGTGTCACCCATCGCCGACACCACCACGACCACGTCGTTGCCCTGCTTCTTGGTCTCGACGATGCGCTCGGCGACACGACGAATCCGCTCGGCCGTGCCGACCGACGAACCGCCGTACTTCTGCACCACGAGTGCCACGTCGAACCACCTTCCGGGGTTGTCTGATTCGCATCGCCCCAGTTCCCGGCACCACAGTGTGAACGAGTGCGGGGCGACCTTCGCCGCATCACCTTACCGTCGGCGCCCTGGCTGCCCGAATCGACGGCCTCGACGGACGTGACATCGCGCACAATCTGCGACGCCTTTTCCCGGCATTCGATGACAAGTCACATCGACAAGCAGTGACGCGGGCCGCCGCGGCCGACCGATGTGGTGGTCGCGACCCCCGACGCGACCTACCATCGCTCAGGTGGCCACCGGAACCGACGTCGGCGCGACCGCACACGACGACGATCGCGTGCCGCGACGCCGCACCCGCCGACCCGGTGAGCGCGACGCGGTCCGCGACTCCGCCACCGCATCGGCCAGGCCATCGACCACCCCCACCGGCCTCGGGCACCGACTGCGCCCCTGGCTCGAGCCGATCCTCGTCTTCCTGGCCATCCGCGCGGTCGGCATCCTGGTCCTGGCCCGTTTCGCCCAGCTGCGCGACACCACCGTCGGCGACGCACTCTGGCTCTGGGACGGCAAGTGGATGGTCGCCATCGCCGAATACGGGTACGCCGACGTCCCGTTCACCCAGACCGACGCCCGCGGTCTGCACACCGCCGACACCGCCTACGCCTTCTTCCCCGGCTATCCCCTGCTCGTCGGTGCGGTCGCGAAACTCCCCCTGATCACGCCGTATGGCGCGGCGCTCACGGTGAACCTCGTGCTGGGCTGCATCGCGGCCGTCGGTGCGGCGCGGCTGGGCGCATTGTGCGCGCGCCTGATGGCGCAGCGTTCTCCCATCGGCCGGGTCGATCCCCATCGAACCGGCCTGTACCTGGTGGCCCTGTTCGCCGCCACGCCGATGTCGATCGTGCTCAACATGGCCTACACCGAGGCGCTGTTCTGCACGCTCGCGGTGTGGGCACTGGTCGGCATCCTGGAGCGGAACTGGCTGCTCGCCGGGTTCTGCGCATTGCTGGCCGGAGCGAGCCGGCCGACGGCGGTGGTCCTGATCGCGGTGGTGATGCTGGCGGCGATCCTCGCCCGTCGCGACGGGTGGCGCGCGTGGGCCGCGGTGGTGCTCAGTCCCCTCGGCTACCTCGGATACCTCGCCGTGGTGTGGGCGCACACCGGCTCACCGACCGGTTGGTTCCGCATCCAGACCGAAGGCTGGGGCACCGAGTTCGACTGGGGTCGGGCGACCTTCACCTTCGTCAACGAGGCCCTGGTGCATTCGGGCGAGGTGGCGCCGGTCGCCTCGGCCTGGATCATCCTGTCCACGCTGGTGATGTTGGGTCTCGCGGTGTGGTCGCGACTGCCGTGGCCGGTGCTGCTCTACGGGACGCTGGTGGTCGCGTCGATCGTGCTGTCCAGCGGACTGATGATGAGCCGCGCTCGTCTACTGCTGCCGGCATTCGTCCTGCTGATCCCGGTGGCGATGGTGCTGGCCCGATGGCGACGATCGGTGGCCCTCGCGACGTTGGTCCCGGTCGTCGTCGGGAGCGCATGGTTCGGCGCACACATGCTCACGGTGTATCCGCACGCGATGTGAGCCGCCGCTGGTCGAGTGAGGCCGCGAAGCCCGCACACAGGTAGCCGATCCCGTCGTCGAGGCGGGCCCGGGGATCCACCAGCCGGGTCGCGCGGGCGCTGCCGGCGAGCTGTGAGAGGTGTGGCGCGAACGCCTTTCCGCGACCCTCGATCAGGTCTTCGAGCCCGTCCGGCCGCTCCGACGGCTTCTCGGCGCGGAGCAGGTCGTCGCTGACCGCGACCAGCGCGACGCCGTGCACATGACTCCAGACCGTGAGTGCCATACCGGTCGCCTCCTCGAGGTCGACCCCGAGTTCCAGGAAGCCCGCGGCGAACCAGTCCAGACACCGCAGCGATTCGTCACCGAAGCTGTGCCGCGGCGACGAGTAGGCCAGCACCACCCACGGATGCCGCCGGTAGAGCTCCCAGTCGATGTCGACGATGACCCGCACGCGGTCACGCCACGACATCGGTTCCGGGTCGTCGACCGGGTAGGGGAACCGTCGGCCGATCTCCTCCGACATCTCCTGGAGCAGGGCGTCCTTGTCATCGACGTGCCGATACAGCGACATGGCCCCGACGCCGAGTTCGTCGGCGATCCGGCGCATGGAGAGTGCACCGATGCCGTCGCGGTCGGCGACCTCGATGGCCGCGTCGACGATCGCGGCGAGGGTGAGCCGGGCACCCTCGGCAGGTTTCTCGGCCGGAGACAACGGCCCCTCCCTCCCGGATTCCACGAATCCGTCCGACCCGCGGCGGCTGAGCAGCGGGAATAATTCGGTTGCGTACAGCGTACCCATTCTCGTACCGTCAAACGCGTACGGCGTACGCGGCCCGGGAGCCGCCGCGCCGACGTCGTCGTTCGCACCAGCGCTTCAGGAGAGTCCGTCATGTCCACCCTCACCCCGTCGTCCGATCAGCGTTCCGAGAACTCCTCGGGCGCCGACCGACGCATGTGGTGGGGACTCGCCGTCCTGACACTGCCGGTGCTGCTGGTGTCGATGGACTTCTCGGTCCTCTATCTGGCGATCCCGGCGATCACCGACGCGCTGGCGCCGTCGGCGGCCCAGCAACTGTGGATCCTCGACATCTACGGCTTCCTCATCGCGGGTCTGCTCATCACGATGGGCAACGTCGGCGACCGCGTCGGACGTCGGCGCATCCTGCTCGCCGGTGCCGCACTCTTCGGCATCGCCTCGGTCATCGCCGCGTTCGCGCCGAACGCCGCGATCCTCATCGCCGCGCGCGCCCTGATGGGTGTCGGCGGCGCGACGCTCATGCCGTCGAGCCTGTCGCTGATCGCCAACATGTTCCCCGACGCTCGCGATCGCGCCAAGGCGATCGGCGTCTGGACGGCGGCCTTCGCCGGCGGCAGCGCGCTCGGCCCGGTGATCGGTGGCGTTCTGCTGCACCACTTCTGGTGGGGTGTCGTGTTCCTCATCAACGTGCCCGTGCTGGCCGTGCTGTTCATCGCCGGCCCACGCCTGGTCCCCGAGTACCGGGCTCCGAACACCTCACGCTTCGACGTCGTCGGCGTGGTCCTCTCGATGGCGGGCATCCTGCCGCTGGTCTACGCCGTCAAGACGATGGCGTCGGAGGGCGTCACCGGGTCGGTCGCCGCGATCGGCGTCTTCGGTGTGGTGATGCTCGCGGCGTTCCTGGCACATCAACGCCGGGCGACCGCCCCGCTCCTCGACCTCGCGCTCTTCCGGAATCCGCAGTTCAGCGCCGCTGTCACGGTGGCACTCGTCGGCATGATGGCGCTCGGCGGGATGTCGTACCTCACCGGCGTCTACCTGCAGTCGGTCCGCGGCTTCGACGTGCTCTCGGCCGCGCTCGCCGGTCTGCCGATGGCCATCGCCGTCGCCGCCTTCTCCATCGGCGCGTCCCGCGTCGTCGGCGCGATCGGGCTGCGCGCGTCCTTCGTCGGATCGGTCCTGCTCGCCGCCGTGGGCAACCTGGGGTTGCTGGCACTCACCACGTCGAGCCCGCTGTGGGTCTATCTCGTCTTCACCTCGATCGCGGGCATCGGCTACGGCATCCAGTTCAGCCTGGTCTCCGACGTCGTCGTCGGATCGGTCCCGGTGGAACGGTCGGGTGCCGCATCGGGCATCTCCGAGACGAGCTTCGAACTCGGCACCGCGCTGGGTCTGGCGTTGCTCGGATCGCTCGCCACACTGGTGTTCCGGGAGAGCAACGGCGGCTGGACGTTCGGGGACACACTCGGTGAGACGCTGCATCGCGCACTCGAGATGGGCGACGGCGGAACCGGATTGGCGGATGCCGCGCGAACGGCGTTCGTCGACGGAATGCACGCCGCATCCCTCGCTGCGGTGATCACGCTCGCGGTGCTCGCGGTGGTGCTGACATTCGTGATGCGGGACCGGCCCGCCGACGGAGTCCGCCACCAGGACGTCCACCACTAACGTTGACCCTGTGCATGAACTCATCGAACAGCGCTGGAGCGCACGCGGCTACGACCCCGCCGCCACCATCGATCGAGCCGACCTCGTCAGCATCCTGGATGCGGGCCGCTGGGCACCCACGTGGGGTCGGGTCCAACCGGTCCGATTCATCGTGGGGCTGCGCGGCGACGACACCTTCGGCGCGCTGACACGAACGCTCACCCGCGGCAACGCGGGGTGGGCGCCGGCATCGGCCGCCCTCGTCCTGCTGTGCACCGCAAGCGAACCCGACGACGAGAAGGCCCGTACCTACGCGGCCGTCGACACCGGGCTCGCCACGGCCCAGATGATCCTGCAGGCGCAGGCGCTGGGCTTCAACGGGCATCCGATGGCCGGATTCGATCCGGATCGGGCACGCGAGTTGTTCGCCGTCCCCGACGACCGACGCCCACTGGTGCTACTGGGTGTTGGTGTGCTCGCGGACCCGGCCGCCGTTGCGCCGGAGATCCGTGAACGCGACGAACGCCCCCGTACCCGGCTCCCGCTGGACGAGGTCGCGTTCAGCGGGAGCTGGGGCCGGCCGTTCGAGCAGACCTGACCGATCTCAGTACTGTTCGCAGGTCATCTTGGCCTTCTTGACCGCGTCGCGCGCGTGGGCCATCTCCGGCTTGGTGAGGTGATGGTCCCGGGCGAACCGGACGATCGCCGCCTCGGCCGGGTGATTCTTGCGGAACTCGGCGCGCTTGGCCTGTTTCTGCGCCCTGGTCATCGTCAGCGCGGACTCGAAGTGCTTCTTCATCTTCGGGTTCTGCTCGATCCGCTTGGCGAGCGCGGGATCCTCCTTGGCGAGCGCGCGTTCGACCTGGGCGACCGAGCACTGGGTGCCCGGAACCTGCGCATGGGGCGCCGGGGCGGGGGCAGCGGTGGCGACGCCGCCGACGGCGATCGCCGACGCGATCCCGGCACCGGCGATGCTGCAGACGACCCTGCGGGTGAAGCGGGCGGTGAAGTCCATGGACATACCTTTCTGACCGTCGGACGGCGACTGCCGCCGCGATACCGAACGTGCCGACCACGCCGACACCCCGGGAAAGCTATCCACCGCAGATGTGAACCGACTGAGAATCAGCCCAATATTTCACCAGCCATTGATGCAGGTCAGCGACCATTTTGCCGGAAATGTACACGCATGCCCGAATCTCCGGAGCCGGTGTCGGCACCACTCAGCGAACGTCGGCCTGCCGGCCCAGCGCGGACCGGTCGTCGGACCGGTACCAATTCACGAATCCCGTGGTCCCGTAGGCCTCGAGGCGACGCAACGACGTGTGGACGATCGCCTGCTTGCGCAGCGTGATGGCACGGGCGCCGGCGATCGCGCGCACCCGTTGCTGGAGAACCTGATCCTCGTCGGCCTCCCCGATCGCCGTCCGGGGAAAGCCGCCGCACTGCTCGTACATCTCGGCGTCGATCGCGAGGTTGTTGCCGACGACGGCGAAACTGCGCCGCAGCTCGTCGGGCTCATGCCGTGTGCGCCACCACTCGGCCGCATGACCCAGCCGCCACAGGTGCCCCGCCGCGTTGAACACCCGCGCGGATGCCCCCTGCTCGGTTCGCGCGCGGACCCGGCCACCCACCAGGCGCTTCCCGGCGAGCAACGGCACCAGCAGATTCGCCAGCCAATCCGATGCGGGCACAGTGTCGGCGTCGGTGCGCGCCACGTAGACCGCGCCCGCATCGATGGCGTGGCGGAAACCGGTGTCCGCGGCACAACCGGTACCCGCCTCGGTCTCGTCGATCACCTCGATCGGCACCGGCGACCGGGCACCGACGGTGCGGACGATCTCCGCGGTCCGATCCGTGCTGTTGTTGTCGACGACGATGACGCGGAATCCGCACAGGACCTCGCGATGGACGACGTCGTCGAACTCCTGTTCGCGCAACGCGTCGAGCGTCGCCCCGATGTAGTTCTCCTCGTTGAATGCCGGTACCACCACTGCGACGGCCGGCGTGGATTCCCCGTGACCCATGTGTCCATTGGATCATCTGACCCACATCGGGGCCAGCCTGCACGGGACGTCCATGCTGGTGCAGAACTGAGAATTTCCTCACATTCGCGACGAATCGCCCAGGGAGGCCGCCAGGCCGCGCCGCCGCGGCATGTACCCGAGGGTATGCGCTGTGCTACACCGTTGACGTGCAGATATTCCGCCATCGGGGCCGGTTGTTCAGGGTCGCCGTCGCCGTCACCATCGCGTCCGGCATCGCCGTCGCGCTCACCGCACCCGGACCCGCACGTGCCGCGGACACCGCCTTCAGCGACGAGTTCAACCGCGCCGCGGGGTCGATCGGCGGCGTGTGGCAACACGAGGTCGGCGGCGGAGGGTGGGGCAACAACGAGCAGCAGGTCTACACCAACCAGCGCGCCAACTCACGACTGGACGGCAACGGCAATCTGCTGATCGAGGCCCGACGCGGCGCGGACAGCGGCTGGACATCCGCACGACTGACCACCAAGGGCACGTTCGCGTTCACCTACGGCACGCTGTCGGCGAGGATCGCCATGCCGCGCGGGCAGGGCATGCACGCCGGTTTCTGGCTCCTCGGCACCGACATCGATTCGGTGGGCTTCCCGGCCTCCGGCGAGGTCGACATCGCCGAATCCCTCAACTCCACGGACTTCGTCCACGTCGGCGTGCACGGCCCCACCGGGGCGGGCAACGGTTCCGCCGACCTCGGTTCCCTGCGCGACATCCTGCCCGGCATGATCCCCCTGCCGGACGGACTGAACGGTCGATGGAAATACGGTCACGACATCTCGCCGATCGACCCCGCACAGTTCCACACGTACTCGGTGACCAAGACCCCGACGTCGATCTCCTTCTCGTTCAACGGAGCCCGCGTCTATACCCTGAACCGGTCATCACTCGCCGCCACCGAACAGTGGGTGTTCGCCAAGCCGATGTACGTGCTGCTGAACCTCGCGGTCGGCGGGAACTGGCCCGGCGCCACCGACGGCGGTACCCCCAGTCCGGCGACGATGACCGTCGATTGGTTGCGCTACACGCCGTGAGCAGCAGCCGAGAGGCATTTGATCCCCGATATGCGCGGGGGTACAGTCCAGGGCATGCAGCGTGCGCTCCTTCTCGGTTGCCGCGGCGGGGTCTGATCGACCGGCTCTCCGTCGCGGGGCCTTTTCACGCGCCGGTCATCTTCTTCCATCGACATCTTTCGACCCCGGAGAATGACCTCTCATGGCACCAGCAGACACCTTCACCTCGGGCGCGAGCCGCATCGTAGAGCCGTCCGGCCCGATCCCTCCCGGCCAGCCCTCGTGGAACACCCAACGCAGTTCGGCGATGCCGGTACACCGTTACCGCCAGTTCGCCGACGAGGTCGAGACCGTCTCGGTCCCCGACCGCACCTGGCCCGACAAGATCATCACCAGCGCCCCCATGTGGGGTGCGGTCGACCTGCGTGACGGCAACCAGGCCCTGATCGACCCGATGAGTCCGGCCCGCAAGCGTCGCATGTTCGACCTCCTGGTCCGCATGGGCTACAAGGAGATCGAGGTCGGCTTCCCGTCGGCCAGTCAGACCGACTACGACTTCGTCCGCGAGATCATCGAGGACGGCGCGATCCCCGACGACGTCACCATCCAGGTCCTCACCCAGTGTCGCGACGAGCTGATCGAGCGCACCTTCGACTCGTGCCGGGGCGCCAACCGCGTGATCGTGCACTTCTACAACTCGACGTCGGTGCTCCAACGCCGCGTCGTGTTCCGCGCCGACAAGGACGCGATCACGAAGATCGCCACCGACGCCGCACACAAGGTCCTCGTCGAGCAGGCGAAGTACCCGGATACGCAGTGGCGTTACGAGTACTCGCCGGAGTCCTACACCGGCACCGAGCTGAGCTACGCCAAGCACGTCTGCGACGCGGTCACCGAGATCATCGCTCCCACACCGGACAACCCGATGATCATCAACCTGCCCGCGACAGTCGAGATGGCGACGCCGAACGTGTACGCCGACTCGATCGAGTGGATGCACCGCAACCTGGCGCGCCGCGACTCGATCATCCTGAGCCTGCACCCGCACAACGATCGCGGAACCGCCGTGGCCGCAGCCGAACTCGGCTACCAGGCCGGCGCCGACCGCATCGAGGGTTGCCTCTTCGGCAACGGCGAGCGCACCGGCAACGTCTGCCTGGTGACCCTGGGTATGAACCTCTTCAGCCGTGGCGTGGACCCGCAGATCAGCTTCTCCGACATCGACGAGATCCGTCGCACGGTGGAGTACTGCAACCAGCTGAACGTCCCGGAGCGTCACCCCTACGGCGGCGACCTGGTCTACACCGCGTTCTCCGGCAGCCACCAGGATGCGATCAACAAGGGACTCGACCAGATGAAGTTCGACGCGGATGCATCGGATTCGGACGTCGACGACATCGTCTGGCAGGTCCCATACCTGCCCATCGACCCCAAGGACGTCGGCCGCAACTACGAGGCCGTCATCCGGGTCAACAGCCAGTCCGGCAAGGGCGGGGTCGCCTACATCATGAAGGCCGACCACGGCATGAACCTGCCGCGACGCCTGCAGATCGAATTCAGCCGCGAGATCCAGAAGATCACCGACGGCGAGGGTGGCGAGGTGTCGCCCAAGGACATGTGGGACGTGTTCGCCGACGAGTACCTGAACCCGATCCGACCGCTCGAGCGCATGCGCCAGAAGGTGGACGCCGCCGAGGTGGACGGCGGCGAGGACCACATCACCGCGGTCGTGAAGGTCGACGGTGTCGAGCGCGAGATCGGTGGGAGCGGCAACGGTCCGCTCGCGGCGTTCGTCGATGCGCTGTCGACGGTCGGCTACGAGGTCCGTGTCCTCGACTACAGCGAGCACGCCCTCACGGCCGGCGGTGACGCGAGTGCCGCGGCCTACGTCGAGACCGAGGTGAACGGCGAGACGGTGTGGGGAGTCGGCATCGCGTCGTCGATCACCACGGCCAGCCTGCGGGCGGTCGTCTCGGCGGTCAACCGTGCATCCCGCGTCGCGGCCCCGGCCGATCAGGTCGAGGCCGGCGCGGCACCACGCACCTGGGCGCCGTAGCACCAACCTTCCTGCGCACCACCACTATTCAGTGCGCCAAAACCACTCGGCGCGAACAGCCCGTCACAGGCGGCCGCGCCGGTAGACCCACGATGGTCGGGTGACCCCCGATGCACCGTGTTCAGGTGTGGGCCGGGTACCAGAGTTCTGCGGGTGATCCTCGCGGCCTGGTCCCGGCCCATTCCCCTGTCTCGGGTAAGGGCACGCCCACACGTCGACAACGCAATCACCCTTTCCGGATGAGGACATCGTCGCGCTGTCACACGACAGTGGAAGGCGACGACGATGGATCACTTCACCGGCGAGGAGGTCGGGATGGCCGACGCGACCGAACCTGGTCCCATCGACTACCTCGTCGTCGAGCTGCCGGACGGCACAACGTCTCTCACCGATGTCATGTGCGCCGAGCTCACCGGACTGGTGGACGGCGGCACCGTGCGTGTCCTCGATCTGCTCATCGTCCGCCGGGACGATTCGGGGGCGGTTGCCGTGACAGAGCTCGAGGAGATCGGCGATCCGGGACTCGACGCGCTCCGCGGTTCGGTGGCCGAGATCCTGGCCCTCGAGGACATCGAGAATGTGGCAGCAGCCGTCGCGCCCGGCCGGTCGGCGGTGGTGATCATCTGGGAATACCTGTGCGCCCGACGATTTGCCTGCGCGGCCGCATCATCGGGGGCGCGCCTGGTGGCGCAGGGTCGCATCCCGACGCAGGCCATCGTGGCGACCCTCGAGGCCGACGACCACTGATCGATCGACGTCACTGCCGGCGATCCGCCACCTCAGATCAAATTGTGTTCGCGTGCCCGGTCCACCGCATCGCGGCGCGTGGATACGCCGAGCTTCCGATAGATCGACTGCTGATGGGTCTTGATCGTGTTGACCGACACGAACAGGTCGGCGGCGATCTCCGACGCCTTGTACATCGTCGGTAGGTAGCGCAGGACCACCAGCTCACGATCCGTGAGCGGGTCCACCGGTGCCCAGTCCTCCGCGGCGGGCGGGCCGCCGCAGGCCTCGAACACCTGCTGGACGAACGCCCGGTGCTCCTCCGACACCTGCTGATGGCGGACGAGCAACCCGCTGACCGACGGTCCGGCGGTGACGAACGGCCGGATGTGCCCGATCGGGGCCGCCAGCCGCACCGCGTCGTGCAGACGTTCGAGGGCTACCGACTCGCGGTGCAACCTGGCCGCCGCGACCGCCGACAGGATCGCCGCCTCGACGGCCTGCAATCGATAGGGCGCGAACGTACTCGCGCGTCCCAGCACGTCGATCGCATCGGCCGGCCGGCCGGCGGCGAGGTACGCCTTCGCCAGGCTGACCCGCATCAGTGCGAGCGAGTAGGTGTCGCCGACATCGTCCTCACCCGACTCGGCGATGACGTCGTCGGCGTCACCGCCCAGGATGCGCACCTCGGTACAGGCGACGCGATACCAGGTGTCCAGCAGTGCCGGAAGCGGTCCACTCACCTGACGCGCTGCTTCGAGCCGGCTGCGGGCGGCACGCGCGGCGAACACATCTCCACGCACGACAGCGACTCCGACGGCCGCGATCTCGACGATCAGCCACGCCCCGGTGTCGGAGCCCAGCTCGACTGCCTTGCGGCCGGCGGCGATCGCGCGCTCGGCCGCCTCGAGTTCGTGGCACTCGACATGCATGAGTGCCGCGGCGGCGTAGAGCGCCATCGCCTGCGGCTGACGAGCCCAGCCGCGGCGTTCGGCGAGCTCGGCGATGGCTGCGGTACGCCGCCGGACGTCGGGGAGCGCGCCCTCGGTGAGGTCGACGAGCGCCAGGTACGTGCCGGCCGCCATGGCCATCAGCGGCAGGCCGAGACTCTCCGCACTCTGGCGACTGGAGTCCAGTTCTATTGCTGCCGAGGAGATCTCACCACGATGGAAGAGTCCGATCGCACGGTTGTTCCGCGCGATCAGTGTGTACGCCACCGCCGCCGGGATCTCCGTCCGGGATGCCTCGGCAGCGAGTGCGATGATCTCGTCACACCACTCGACGAGGCCGGCGAGATCCCGCTGTCGCGCCCGGACCATCTTCGTCAAGACGAGCACGATCCGAGTGGCGAGCGGTGGGGGTGACGAGCCCGCTCCGAGCACCCGTTCGGCATCGCCTGCGTTGCGGAACATGCCGTCGTAGTCGCTGTTGTGGAACGCGACGATGGCGGAGGCGAGCATGGTGTCGGCGGTCGGCCTGCGCGCCGTCTGCGCATCGGTCGGCGCCAGGGCGGTGGCCAGGGCCGGGGCCTGTGTCGACAGCACCAGCGGAAGAGCGACCGTGGTGAGCAGTTCGACGACCTTCGTCCACTCACCCGCACAGCCGTAATGCCGCAGTGCGGAGATGGGATCGCCGGTATCGGCGAACCATGCCGCCGCCCGACAGTGGAGATCGCTTGGCGCATCCGGGCTCTCGGCACTGAGCCGATCGACCAGCAGTTCGCGCAGCAAGGGGTGGAAGGCGTACCAGTCGGGCCGGTCGGACAGCCGCACCGTCAGTGCGTTGTTCACCACGAGGTCGTCCAGTACCTGCCGGCTGTCCGAGCGGCCCGTCAGCGCGCGGGCGAGTCCCGGCGTCACCAGATCGACGATGCTGGTGGACAGCAGGAACTTTCGGTCGGTCGGCGCCAGATTCTCCAGCACCTCCTCCAGGAGGTAGGCCGCGACATGTTCGTTGCGGCCACCGAACCGGTGCAGACCGCGATGGACGTCACCATCGCGCGCACTCAGCAGGGCCAGACGGACTCCGGCAGGCCACCCCTGGGTTCGCTCGAGGAGGCCGTCGAGTTCACCGTCGGTGACAGTGGCCCCGGCCCTGGTGCAGAGCTCGTTCGTCTCGTCGCGGGTCAACACCAGCTGATCGGCGGTGATCTCGGTCAGCCGCCCGTCCAGTCTCAGCTTCTCCAGCCGCAGATCGGCCGCGGTCCGGGTGATCAGGATCAACCGCAGCTGAGCGGGTTGATGTTCGATCAGGTGGCGGATGGAGTCGAGAACCGCGCGGTCGGAGACCAGGTGCAGATCGTCGACGACCATCGTGATCGGGGAGGGCGAATCCGCGAATCCCGCGATGATGAGTTCGACCTCGGGGTAATCGAAGCCGGCGCCGGGAACGATCTCCCGCAACGCGCTGTTCGGCGGGATCGCGTCGGCGACCGCCAGCGCACCCAGCATGTCCGCCCAGAACGACCGGAGGCCGCTCGCCTCCTCGGCCGCGAGCCAGGCGACGGGACCGCCGAGTCGACCGAATCGGGTCCAGGCGGCGACTGCCAGTGTTTTTCCGTACCCGGGACCTGCGGTCAGCACGGTGACGTCGCCGGGACGGCAGCTCGCGAGCGCGTCGTCGACGCGTTGGAGGCGCACATAGCCGGGAGGAACATCGGGGCGGGAAATGCGCAGGCGGGAACCCGGCGAAAGGTGGCCGACCGACGCGCTCACTGCTGAACCCATCTCTACACCCCGAAGCGGGTTCGGGGCACCTGCGAGAATAGTAGGCGATCCGGCGGCATCCGCATGTCGTTCATCCGGCGGGTATGACGACAGACGACTCGCCGTCGGGCACGATCAGCAGAACCCCAGGATCCGACGTGCGACGTAGCACGTCGACCGAACGACAGGAGGTCGGCAGATGCCCCATCGCGGCGGACGCGTGCACCGACGGGCTGTCATCGGACACCCCGTCGTCCGCAGCAGCGCACACCCCGAATCCGACGAGGTCATCACCCGGGGGATCGCGCGGCGACGTGAGCGCCGCGACGACGGCTCTGCGGGGCGCTCCGGCGGCTGAGAGCGGACGGCACCCGCACTCAGGCGGGCGTGTGCTGCTCTCCCGAGTCGCCGGACGGCACGGCAGCGTGTTCCGCTGCCGGTTCGTCGGGCGCCTCGTCCGGGGACCCGGGTTCACGCCTGGCCGGTCGCATCGCGATCTCCATCGCGACCAGCACCAGGCAGCACAGGACGACGATCCAGATGACGACGAGACCGGTCGGGTAGGGCCAGAACATCAGCACGATGGCGGCGACCGCGACGACCGCGATCCGAGCCGGTATCCGTGCCTGCCACAGCACCCGCTCGAACGCGTTCGGCAGGCGCTGCGAGCGACGGGCATCGAGGGCCCCGACACCTCGCCCGAATCCGCGACGCACGGCCGTCGCGGATCTCGACCCGCCGGCGAAGAAGGCGACCAGTGCGATCACCAGCCCGAGGACGGCGACCGCACGCAACGCGAATCGCAGCGGGCCGATGATGGTGTCGAAGATCGCCTGCGCCGCATCGGGTGCCAGCACGTCGGGAGGCAGCTGATTCAGATAGACGGCGCGGCCGATGAGGATGGCGATGGCCAGCAGCAGCATGCTCAGCACGATCGCGACACCGACGATCGACAGCATCCGCAGACGCCGGCCCCGTCCGATGATCCCGATGGCCCCGAGCGCGGCGGCGATGGCGAGCCACGGCAGGATGCTCGCGATCTTGTCCAGCGCGTTCACCGCGCGCTGCGCCTTGGCCAGATCGGCCGACTCGAAGACGACAAACTCCTTGTTCACCTGCGGGATGTTGTCGGCAAAACTCAGCCCGCGGTCGACGAGCCGCTGTTTGACCTGTGCGATGACGGGGCCCAACTGGATGCTGACCGTGCCGCTGTTCGTGTCGACCTGCACTGCACCGCGCTGGGTATCACCGGTGACCGCCGCGACCATCGCCTGGTGCGCGCCACGATTCGCGGTCACCCACAGATCCTTGAACGCATCCGATTGCACGAACTCGGTGACGGTCTGATGGATCAGGGACTGTGCTTGCGCGGCGATGACCGGCGCCAACCCGACGACGGCCTGGTCCAGGCGGGGACGTTCGGCAGGCGTGAGGTCGACGAGTTGTTGCAACGCCGACGCGGTGATCCCCTGGATGTCGACCTGGGCATCGATCTGTTCGGCCACCGTGTCCGAGACCTCGCGCTGCACCGCCGGATCGGACGCCAACGGCGTCACGGTGGCGAGATAGTGGTCGGAGTCGAGGATCTCACTGCGCACATATCTCGTGGTCACCGACGCCAGCGTCAGCAGCGCGACGAGGAGAACGAGCACTCCCGCGCCGATCCGGCGCCACAGCATACGATTTCCCGACCGCTCGGCACGGGTCGACGCCTGCTCGGCGACCTGCGCACGCAGGCGCTCGAGTTCGGCACGTTCGTCCGCGTCGAGTGGACGGGCGGTCTCCGGAATCGGTTCCGTCACGGATGCTCCTGGCGGTAGGTGGGTCGGTCGGCTGGCGGGTGGCTACCTGGTAGTCGGCTACCTAATAGTCGTCGACCGCGGCGACCGCGCCGCGGTCGATCGCCGCGACGAACTCGGTGTGGTCGGCGAGGTTGCGTTCGGCATACGACACCGCGAATCGTCCCATGGCGCGGTCGAACTCGTCGGCCGTCCCGAGATACTCGCTGATCGACACGGCGTCGCCGGACCGGGCGTGGCCGTAGGCCAGCACGCGTCCGCACACGCGGCCGTACGCGGACAACGCGGCCGCATCGAGCGCCTCGATCAGCACCGACCCCTTGCCGTCGCGCAACTGCCGGAGGTAGAAGTCGCGCCTGATCCCGTCGAAACCGGGCCCGGAGTTCCATCCGAGGAACACGTCGCTGACCGCCTGGGTGAGTCGCTGCCCGTTGACCACCCGCTCCCCCTGGTCCGCGTACTCGGGACCGTCGAGGTAGCGGGCCAGCACCGACTCCTGGGCCTCCTTCGCCTGCAACAACAACGGGTCGCCGTTGTCCTTGCCACGGAAGAGCAGAACCCACGCCTGCGTGCCGACGCTGCCCACACCGACCACCTTGCGCGCCATACGCAGGAACTCGAACTTGTCGAGCAGCACGCGGTGGTGCGGGGACATCGTGGCGCGGAACGCCGGCAGTCGCTCGAGCAGTTCGCCGTAGATCGCCGAGACGTCCCGGTCCACCGCGAGTTCCTCGACGGGCACGATCAGCGGTGGCGTACTGATGAACTGGAGTTCACCGTCGACCACCGTGGTCAGCTTGGACAACGCCTGCAGACTGTCGCGACGCCAGGCCTTCTTGATCTGCCGGCGGATGCTGTCGGAGGTCGGGGCGTCGACGATGCGCCGCATCTCGTCGAGTTTGTCGGTCGGCTCGGCGTGCGTGTACCAGCTCGCCAAGGTACCCAGACCGGCCTGGTTCCCCATGGTTTCCCGATACTCACGGGCACACGCCCGGGCGACCTTCTTCGCCTCCTTGCGGTCGAATCCGTTGTCGAATGCGGCCACCGCGAGACTCGCCGCGAGGCGTTTGACGTCCCACTCGAAGGGGCCCGGATAGGTCTCGTCGAAATCGTTGACGTCGAAGACCAGTCGTCGCTCCGGGCTCGCGAAGAAACCGAAGTTGCTCAGATGCGCGTCACCACACAGTTGGACGGTCAACCCGCTGTGCGGGGACCGGGACAGGTCATCGGCCATCACCAACGCGGCGCCACGGTAGAACGTGAACGGCGTCCGTGCCATCCGTCCGTGGCGGATCGGCACCAGGTCGGCGACACGCGAGTGGGCCTGTTGCAGCAACAATCCGGTCGCATCGCGATCGGATGTACCGGCGAGCAGTCCGTCGGGTAATTCACCGAGGTCGGCCGGCGACACCCGGTTGCGGGCCGCGCGCCCGGTCTCCAGACGATCGACATGGGTCCGATAGGGGTATCGGGCCGCGGCACGCGTCCCGTCACCGTCGGTCACGACTCCGGTCTCCATGCCTATGACAGTGTCACCGGGCCTCGCCGGGAGCATCATCCGGACGGTATGAATGTCGCGGCGTCGCGGCGCAAGTCACCCGATCCGGATGATCCGCGCCGCACCCGGCCACACGCATGATGTGACCGGACACCGAACATGCGCACCGACCGATGGTGCCGCAGCACCCGAGGAGACGTACATGTGGGATTCATTCTGGGACTTCATCTGGTACACCCTGGTGATCTTCTCGTTCCTGGCCTATCTGATGATCCTGTTCTGGGTCATCTCCGACCTGTTCCGCGACCGGGCGCTGTCCGGATGGTGGAAGGCGGTGTGGATCGTGTTCCTGATCTTCGTGCCCTGGATAACGGCATTGATCTACCTGATCGCACGCGGCCACGGCATGTCCCGTCGCGCGGCCGAGGCGCGATCGGAGGCGCAGCAACAGACCGACGACTACATCAAATCGGTCGCGGGCAAATCCTCCGCGGACCAGATCGCCGATGCCAAGTCCCTGCTGGACAGCGGCACCATCACCGAGCAGGAGTTCGCGGCGCTCAAGGCCAAAGCGCTCGCGTGAGAGCGGCGCTCACTGCGCCGGCATGACCCGTTCGAAGAACGTCACCGCGTCGTCCATGCCACCCTTTGCTCGCAGATCGGTGTGGTTCGCGTTGATCGTCTCGAACTCGTAACCGGTTCCTGCCGAACGGAATCCGGCCAGCAGACGGTAGGTGAGCGGGATCGGCACGGTGGTGTCGCGAAACCCGTGCACGACCAGGATGGGCCGCCCGTAGTCGGCGGTCGGCACACTCATGTAGTCGCGCAGCGCGGACCGGAAAGCATTGTCGCCGAGCGGTTTGGACAGCAGGCTGTCGGGTCGGGCGCCGGCGAGGATGCCCTCCCACTGCGGCCCGCAGGAACGCGAGACCTCGTCGACCACCCGCTTGCCGAGTGGTGACAGGTACGCCTCGACGTCGACGTCGTCCTGGTTGGCGGACATGCCGGCCAGGATGGCGGCGAACGGCCCGGACATACCCTTGGGCAGCGCCGGGATACCCGGCCGCATGAGGGGGATGATGCTCTCGAAGTTCGAGGCCGGCGCGAGGGCCGCGGTACCGCGGAAATCGAGGTCGGGCGCGTACTGCGCGGCGATGTGCCCGGCCCCGAGCGCTGCGTGCCCGCCCTGCGACGATCCGCCGACCGCCCACGTGCGGGACAGCCCGGCGAACACCGACCGCGCCGCGCGCACGATGTCGACCACGGCGGTGGCCTCCGACCACGTCTGCAGATAGGGGTGCGGGGTCGTCGAACCCGGACCCAGCCCGATGTAATCGGTTGCGACCACCGCGTAGCCCGCACGGTTCAGCGCGGCGATCGCCGGTGCGGTCCCCCGGATCAGGTCCGCGGAACCGGTCAGCCCGCAGTCGGGACCGAGTCCCGATGTGCCGTGGGCCCACGAGACGATCCGCCACCCGCCGGGCGGGCGGGGCCCGCTGGGCAGACGCACGATGCCGGAGGCCGCGACGTCCTCACCACGGGCGTCTATGGTTCGGTACGAGATGCGATAGACGCCCGTCAGGCCGCCCCATTCGCCACCGATCTGGGAGACCGCCGTCGCCAGTCCGGTTTGCTGTGAACCTGCCGACGCAGGCGCACTGACCAGTGCGGATACTGCGATCAGAGTTGCCGCGAGGGCCCCTGCCACGAGGCCGCGAACGATGGCGGACCGGCCGGGCCGCAACGATGTCGACACTGGATCACATCACCGCGTCGACTGTGAGGCTGCCGACGTTCACCTGCGGTTGACGTGCCAACGGGTGCCTCCGTCCGGACAATGGAATGACATGGATACATTACAGATGACCTACGTCTTTGCCCTGGTGGCGGTGCTCACCCTCGCCACCGTCGGAGTCGGGACCCTGATCGGGATCATCGCGCGTGCCGACGCCCACCGCGTGCCCGTACGCATCGACGACACCGATGCGACATTCGCCGACGTGAAATTCGCCGATGTGGAGTTCGACGCCGTCCGGTGATCGTCCGCGCGGGTGTGCCCCGACGCGACCCGAGTCCTTCCGGCTGCCGCACCGCGGCGGTACCCTCGATCGGTGACCGGGACCGACGTCCACGTACCGACGACGAGGAGTGCGCGCCGATGAAGACGAGGTTGACCTGCCCCTGCGGTGACCAGATGAAGGGCGCCGACGAGGACGAACTCGTGCAGAAGGTCCAGGAGCACCTGGCAGAAAACCACCCCGACCACGAGTACAGCCGGGACGAGATCCTGTTCATGGCGTACTGACCGGGACGATTCGTCCCTTCCCCCGGCTGACGTCGCGGCATGGCTACAGTTGGGCATACCGCATGGGCGACTCCGGATGCGATACGGTGACCGCGTTGCGGCTGTCCGGGGGTCGCGCACCCATACCGGTGAGGAAGGTTGGTCGAGCATGCCGCGCAAGGAGAATCCCCCGAAGCGTGAGCGGCGCGAACGCGGTTCGATCGATCCCGAGGAGATCATCAACGGCGCCTTCGAATTGGCCGAAGAGGTCGGTGTCGACAATCTCAGCATGCCGGTGCTCGGCCGGCATCTCGGCGTCGGAGTCACCAGCATCTACTGGTACTTCCGCAAGAAGGACGACCTGCTCAGCGCGATGACCGACCGGGCCATCGAGCGCTACAACCTCGCCACGGCACTGACGTACTCGAGTGACGACTGGCGTGAGCGACTCTACGAACACGCGCACGCGATGCGCGGTGCCTTCCTGACGAACCCGATCCTCTGCGACCTCATCCTCATCCGTTCCTCCCGCGGGCCGCGCAACGCCCAACTCGGCGCGTCGGAGATCGAGCACGCGCTGGAGGACCTCATGCGAGAAGGCCTCTCACTCGAGGACGCGTATGACAGTTACTCGGCCGTGCAACTCCATGTGCGGGGTTCGGTGGTGCTCGAGCGCCTCTACGACAAGAACAAGGCCGAGGACGCCGGCGCGCAGGCCCACCACGGGAACCTGATCATCACGACCGCGCAGACCCCGTTGCTCGCCGAGGCCGCGAGCAAGGGACGCGTCGGTGGCGCGCCCGATGAGCAGATCTTCGAGTACGGACTCACCTGCATCCTCGACCACACCAGCCGACTGATCGACGAGCAGAAGCAGACGTCCAAGCCCGCGAAGCGAACCCGCGCCACCAAGGCACCCGCCAAGAAGTCAGCGCCGCGCACGCGCGCGAAGTCTGCCTCGTAGCCGAACCGGTTCCCGCGCGGGATCAGCTCGGAGCGACCGACGTCGCCGTCGTCGGTTCTTGGGCGTCAGTCACGTGGTGCACCGGGCAACCACCGGCGAACGTACCCATCCGTTCGATGTCGAAACCGTCGGGATAGGAACGGATCCGGGGCATGTTCTGTACAAGCGCCGGTTTGCGCCGAGGCGGCAACACGGCGAGCAGACGAGCGCGCGCCTTGAGGGCGCCGCTCGAGATCGTACGGGCCACGGGTCCCGGATCGTCGAGCTTGAAGGCGTTGATCAGCGGCTCGTCCATCAGTGCGCGACTGAACACGTCGACGCCCCGCTTGGCGAAACCCGGGTAGAACGAGGCGAGCAGGTCGAGCGTCGCGTCGGCCACCCGGCGGGACCCCGGATCGAAGGCGAAGTTCGCCGCCTCGTAGCTGTCCATCAGCGTCGCGAACTCGTCGTAGGTCTCCGGGATGTCCTTGATGGCCATGTGCCGCCCGAGGTCCTGGTAGTAACGGACGATGGCCACGAGTTCGTTGTCGGCCAGCGGACGCCATCCGTAGTCGGCAAGCCATCGGACCGGCACCACGACGAACGTCGACAACACGTAGACGAAGTCCTCGTTGGAGATGTCGTACATCTTGTGCATCTGGTTGATCCGGCGGATGGCGGCCTTGCCGCTGGCGCTGTCGATTCCGTCGACGAGGGGGGTCTCGAGCAGGATGGCGGTGTCGTCGTACCGCTTCTGCGTGGCCTCGGTGAACGCGCCCGTGTCGTCGAGGAGTCGACCGATGGTCGGCACCGCATACGTCCGGAACAACGCGAAACTCAGCGCCTGGTTGATGTCCCAGGGGAACTCATAGGTCGCCAGGTTCCGGTAGATCTCCGGGTAGTGGGTCTCCGGATCGAGCCCGGCATTACGGTTCGGCTTGCGCACGTCACCCTCCTCGGCGAGTAGGAGGTCAGCATAAGTCTACTTATGTTCTTGTGCAAGGGGTCACAACCTACTATGAACAGGTGACCCCGCCCGCGAAGAAGCGCACCACGGCCTCCCGCACGGCCAAGGAGCGATACCTGGAGGCCGGACTCCAGGTGCTCGCAGAGAAGGGGCATGCGGGGCTCAAGTTGGCGACGGTGTGTGCCACCGTCGGCGCCACCACCGGCTCCTTCTATCACGCCTTCGCGAGTTGGGGTGAGTACACGACCGCGCTCATCCGCTACTGGCGCGAGGAGGAGAGCGATCGTCCCATCGCCGAGGCCTCCGCGGTCACCGATCCCGTCGAACGGCTGCAGTTCCTGATCGACATCGCCCTGCGTCTTCCGCACGATTCCGAGGCGGCGATCCGCGTGTGGGCCGAGCACGACGCGGACGTGCGGGTCGTGCAGATCGAGGCCGACGAGGAGCGGCATCGCTTCATCTCCGACAGCTACTTCGCGGTGTTCGGTGACCGCGAGGTCGCCGACCGCTATGCGACCGCGGCGATGTACCTCCTGGTCGGATACGAGAGCGGAACACACCGGGCACCAGACACTTTCGCGTGGGTTCTCCAGGCTCTCGTGAAACAGGCACTCGATGAGGCCGGCGTGGTGATCCCGACGCGGGAGTGAACACCCCGGACCGGTATCAGCGGAAGACCAGCCCTCCGTCGATCAGGACCGCCTGCCCCGTCATGTAATCGGAGTCCGGGCCCGCGAGGTATGAGACGAACGCGGCAACGTCGTCGGGCGTCTGCGCACGACCCAGCGCGATGCCGCCGACGAACTTGTCGTAGGTCTCGCCCTCGCCGGCACCGGTGAGCTCTGCGAAGCGTTTGTCGATGCTGACCCACATGTCGGTGCCGACCACTCCCGGACAGTAGGCATTCACCGTGATCCCCCGGGCTGCATACTCTTTCGCGGCGGCCTGGGTCAACGCGCGGACGGCGAATTTCGTCGCGCTGTACACGCCCAGCATGGCGAAGCCATCGTGTCCGGCGATGGACGATGCGTTGATGATCTTGCCCGGCCGGCCCGCCGACGTGAACTTCGCTGCGGCAGCCTGGATTCCCCAGAGCACCCCGTCGACGTTGACCGCCCAGATCTTCTGGACGTCGTCGGGTCGGACATCGTCGATCGGGGCCACCTGGGCGATGCCGGCGTTGTTGATCATCACGTCGAATCCGCCGAGCGCCTCCGCCGCGTGATCGACCGCGGCGAACACCTGGTCCCGATCGCTCACGTCGGCGACGAAGGCCGTTGCCTTGGTGCCGATCTCGCGGACCTCCGCGGCCACCGACTCGATACCCGCCTCGTTGACGTCGACCAGGGCGATGTCGTGTCCGTCCCTTGCCAGCCGCAGCGCGATCCCGCGCCCGATCCCCTGCCCACCGCCGGTGACGAGTGCGACGCTCATGCGCGCACCTCCGACGGATCGATCCCACAGTTTCTGGTGGTCGGACGGTACGCAGTTGCACACATGGTCTTTGCTCCTGATTCCTCGGCGTCGTGCCGATACGCCATGTCTATGTGACCCGGAGCACATCCGACAGGGTTGCAATCCGTTGCAACCCTGTCGCCGAAGGATGCAACCCTCCGCAACCCTGACGGCCGGATGTGATCCAGACCATAGTTACAGCGCCCCATCGACCCGACCGGAGGAGATTGCCCATGACCGCCACCGCAGGCGTGGAACCGACCGCGCTCCAAGATGTTTCGCCGCCGGCCACGCGGAGTGGCCGATGGCTCGCCGTCGGGCTCGCGAACCTCGTCGTGGTCGTGGCACTCTCGCTGGCCACCTGGTATCTGCTGGCGGACCCCACGACCAGTCCATGGAGCTTCTATCCGCTACCGTTCAACGCCGCGCTCTTCTGGGCGATCCTGTTCGTCGTGTTCATCGGTTTCAACTGCGAGTTCGCCGGATTCGACAAACTGGCACAACCGATGCGCGGCATCGCGATCCTGGCCTCGACGGCCGTGTTCGCCGTCGCGGTCACCTGGTTGCTCGGCAGCGGCCTCGGGTCCATCTACCCCGACTTCGCCGGTTCGCGAGAGGGCGGCCTCGGCTACTTCGCCGGTGCGTTGTTCGTGCTCTTCGGCTTCGCCACCTGGGTCATGGTGGTCCTGAACTGGCAACACTGGCCGTGGACGGCGTTGAAGTTGACGCAACCCCTCGTCGGGTTGTGTGAGATCGCCTTCGTGGCGGTACCGACGCTTGCGTTGTACTTCGTGTTCGGACTGCCGTCGGTGTCGCTCACGGCAACACACTCCTTGATGACGGTCGACACCGTGCTCGGCTGGTTCTATTCGATGGTCGTCGCGGTCATCCTCACCGGCCAGACGCTGGACAACTGGCCGTGGCGGATGTTCGGCGGCGGTGGACGTACCGCCCTTGCCGCGACAGTCGGCAACGTCGTCCTCGGTACCGCGATCTACTTCGCGATGCTGCCACTTGCCAGGATCCTGATCGGATCGACCGCGCCCGCCGAGATCGGTGGCGTGATCAACCAGTTCCCGGCCCAGATCGGGGTGTGCTGGGCGTTCTGGATGATCTTCTGGGCCAATGGTTTCGGGAATCGATTCGGCCCAGCGGTCCGCGCGGTGCTCACGTTTGCACTCGCCATCGGCACATTCTTGTTCTACTACCGTTTCGCGGCCGAGCACATCCTGCACGAGCCCTCGGTTGCGGCCGGCATCAGCGGCAACGCACTCGGATTCGTCGACTGGCTGGTCCTGTGGACACTGATCTACGTCGTCGGTTTCGGGTCATTGGGACTGCGACGGTGGAGCCCGGCATGAGCATCGGTGAATCCGGCACAGCGCAACCGGCGCGATCGATGGCACCGGAATCGTCGGACAGGTACTTGTCCGACATGATCGACCACGCGGTGGCATGGATGCCCTTCGGCGGCGCCGACGACCAGATCTTCGTCGAGTTCGGTACTGCCCCCGCGACCTTCTATCGCCGCATCCTGTCGGAACTGGAACGGCCGGAGCTCCTTTCACGCGTTCCGTCACAGCACCGCGACGACCTGCACGCCTTCTGCCGGTACAAGGTACGGGTACTCAGGAGCGTAGGACTGTCGCCGCCGCGTCGACCAGGTCCCCCACGACGCGGGTGATGGCGTTTCGTGATTGTGGTCGCGTCAGCGCCTCATAGACGCGTGCCGCGCGAACGCCTCTGAGCTCCAGCCGTTTCACACCCGGGTGGCGGACCGCGAACCGCGGGATCAGCGCGATCCCGTGGTCGGCGGCGACGATGGCCTGGATCGTCGAGAAATCGAGCATGCGTTGCGTGACCCGGGCCGCGACACCGGTCACCGCCGAGATCGACAGCAGCACATCATCGACCGGGAATCCACCCTCCACGCTGATCCAGTCGTGCTCGGCCAGTTCCCGGACCTCCACGGTGTCGCGTGCCGCCAGCGCCGAATCCCGCGCCACCACCACGTCGACCGGCTCACGCATGAGTTCGGTCACCTCCACGCGCGGCACCCGCACCGGCGCGGTTCGCTCGTCCCGATGAGTCACCACGATGTCGAAATCGGCGAGGGCCGGCGCCGCATCCGGGTAGCCGACGTCGAGTTCGGAAGCGTGGACGTCGATTCCCGACCGTACGGCCCGATCGAGCACACCGGGCAGCAGCAGTGCGGCACCGGAGGGGAACATCGCCAGGCGCACCGAGGGATGGCCGGACCGATAGCCGTCCATCTCCTCCTGCGCCCGATCCACGGCGGCGATGACCTCGTCGGCACGCAGCACCAGTGCCCGCCCCGCGTCGGTGAGTCGGATGCGACGGCCATCCTGCTCGAGGAGTTCGACGCCGGACTCCCGGGCGAGCACCTTGAGCTGCTGCGACACCGCCGATGGCGTCATGTGCATGGCATCGGCGACCGCGCCGACCGATCCGCGGTCGGCGAACTCGCGCAGCAACCGCAGACGCTTCACATCCATGAGGACGAACTCTATCGAAGGGTGACAACGATGTAGATGGGCTACATCGTCACCGGGCGAGATCCCGTCTCACGCGGGGGACGTCGCGGCGACCCCGACCCCGAAGGACGCGCGGTATGCCGACGGCGTGGTCGCGTACTCCTTCACGAAGTTCTGCCGCATCGTCACCGCACTGCCGAATCCGCAGGCGTGCGCGATGCGATCCATGCCCCAGGATGTCCGCTCGAGCAGCACGCGGACCTCGCCGAGACGTTGTTCCAGAACCCATTTCGCCGGCGACACCCCCGTCGCTCCCCGGAAGTTCCGGACAAAGCTCCGACGGCTCATCCGCGCCCGCACGGCGAGTTCGTCGACCGAGAGGTCGTGGTCGAGGTGCGCCAACGCCCAGGCACACACCTCCGAGACCGGGTCACCGGCGGGATGATCGGCGACGGGTCGTTCGATGTACTGTGCCTGCCCGCCGTCGCGATGCGGCGCAACGACCAGACTGCGCGCCACCCGATTGGCGGTCGATGCACCGAGGAACCGCCGGACGATGTGCAGACAGGCGTCGATGGACGCCGCCGTACCGGCCGACGTGATCACATCGCCGTGGTCGATGTAGAGCACCGATGAGTCCATCTGCAGGCTCGGATCACGTCGGGCTAGGCGGGACATCCACTGCCAGTGGGTGACCGCGGACCGACCGGCGATGAGACCGGTGTCCGCGACGGCCACCGCGCCCAGGCACAGACCGACGATGACCGCGCCTCGCGCGTGCGCATCGCGGATCACCGTCCGGAGGTCGTCGCTGATCGGCGGCAACTCGGCCGGCCAGGTGGGGATGACCACGATGTCGGCGTCGTCGGTCGCCGACGGGCCCGCGATGTCCGACAGCGTGTTGCCCTCGGCGGTGCGTACCGCACCGCCGTCGAGCGACCACAGCGCCGTGGTCCAGTCCTCGGCGAGACCGAGTCGCGCCACCTCACCGAACACCATCTGCGGGGCGGCTACGTGAAAGAGCGAGGCATCGTCGAAGACATGAATGGCGGTACGCATGATCCTCCGTCAGCGGTGGGCACCTCGAGCACCGAATGTGGCCCGATCTCATCGCAGGTACGCCTGCGGGCCACTCCCCAACGGAACCACACCGGCGCAGGCTTGGCCATACCCGTTCCGCACACCCGAGGAGACCGAGCATGACCACACCACGCCGCGCACTGATCGTCGTCGACGTCCAGCAGGAGTATTTCGACGGGCCGCTGCAGATCCAGTACCCGCCGCGCGACGACGCGCTCGCGAACATCGTGACCGCGCTCGACGCCGCGACATCGGCGGGCATCCCGGTCGCCGTGGTCCAGCACACCTACCCCGACGGGACGCCGGTGTTCGCCGAGGGAACCGCCGGGTGGCAACTGCACCCGGCGATCGTCGAGGCCGCCCCGACCTCCGCTGAGTACGTGCGCAAGCAGTTCGGGTCGGTGTTCGCCGGCACCGAGGTCGCCGCCTGGCTCGCCGGACACGACGTCGACACCATCACCATCGTCGGGTTCATGGCCAACAACTGCGACATCGCGACCGCGGTGGAGGCCGAGGGACTCGGCCTGACCAGCGAGATCCTGTCGGATGCGACCGGCGCGATCCACCTCGCCAACGAGGCCGGGACGGTGTCCGCCGAAGCTCTGCACCAGACTCTGATGGTGCTGCTGCAGTCGAACTTCGCCGCGGTCGCGACCACCGCGGACTGGCGGGCGGCGCTCGATTCGGGCAGCGCACTCCCCAAGAGCAATCTGGTGAGTTCGGCCGTGGAGGGTCGCGCGGCCCTGGTGTGACCATGCCCGGGAATTAACCGGACCCGAGTTCCATTTAACCCGGTATGAAGAAGATCGGTTTCCTGTCGTTCGGCCATTGGTCGGACGCGCCGGGCTCGCAGGTCCGGTCCGGATCGGACGCGCTGTTGCAGTCCGTCGACCTGGCCGTGGCCGCCGAGGAACTCGGCGCCGACGGTGCCTACTTCCGGGTGCATCATTTCGCCCGGCAACTGGCATCACCCTTCCCGCTGCTGGCCGCCGCGGGCGCCAAGACCAGTCGCATCGAACTCGGCACCGGCGTCATCGACATGCGCTACGAGAACCCGCTGTACATGGCGGAGGATGCCGGTGCCGCCGACCTGATCTCGGGCGGGCGCTTGCAGCTCGGCATCAGCCGCGGCTCGCCGGAGCAGGTCATCGACGGCTACAAGTACTTCGGCTATGTGCCGGAGGACGATTCATCGGACGCCGAGATGGCCCGACGGCACGCGGATGTGTTCCTACAGGTCATCGAGGGCGGCGGATTCGCCCAGCCCAATCCGCGTCCGATGTTCCCGAATCCACCCGGACCACTGCCCATCGAGCCCCGGTCCCCCGGTCTCCGGGAGCGCATCTGGTGGGGTGCGGGTTCACGCGCAACCGCCGAATGGACGGCGCAGCAGGGGATGAACCTGATGAGTTCCACCTTGCTCACCGAGGACACCGGGGTGCCGTTCCACAAGTTGCAGGCCGAGCAGATCCAGCGCTTCCGCGACGCGTGGGCAGAGGCAGGACATGCCCGTGAACCGCGGGTGTCGGTGAGCCGCAGCATCTTCGCGATCGTCGACGACCGCGACCGCGCCTACTTCGGCCGGGGCGGAACGGAGGACGATCAGGTCGGCGTGATCGACAACACCGTCGCGCGGTTCGGACGCAGCTACGCCGACGAGCCGGACAAGCTGATCGAGCAGCTCCGCGAGGACGAGGCCATCGCCGCCGCCGACACCCTGCTGCTCACGGTGCCGAACCAGCTGGGCGTCGAGTACAACGCGCACGTCATCGAGTCGATCCTGACGCACGTCGCACCGGAGCTCGGCTGGCGCTGACACCGGTCCGCCGACGACAACGTCGGCCGCACCGCCGAGATTGTGTAGTTCAGCTACATCATTGATGCGATTTATTTCGATTGTGCTGTACGAAAACCGCCACGACGATGGTCGTCATGACTACTCGCGATCGGCTCCTCGGACTGAGCGTGGTCGTGCTGTGGGGACTGAACTTCATCGCGATCCGATTCAGCCTCGATCAGTTCCCGCCGTTCTTCTGCGCCGCGCTCCGTTTCTCGGTGATGGCGATCCCGGTGGTGCTGTTCGTACGCTTCCCCAGGGTCCAAGTCAGATGGTTCCTGCTGTACGCGGTCGGCTTCGGCGTCCTGCAGTTCTCGTTCCTCTTCCTCGCGATGGACCTCGGGATGCCGACCGGACTCGCGTCGCTGGTGCTCCAGACCTCCGCCCCGTTCACGGTGCTGCTCGGTGTGCTGTTCTTGCGCGAACGGATGAGCCCGCTCCAGGTCATCGGTATCGCGGTGGCCGTGATCGGCATGATCCTGATCGGGATCGATCGCGCCACCCACAGTTCACTCGGGGTCGCGGCGATCATTCCGATGATCCTGACCGTCCTGGGCGGCCTGGGCTGGGCCTTCGGCAACATCGGTAGCAGACTCGCGGTGAGCGTCCAGCCCGCACGGCCGGGTGATCCACTCCGCATGACCCTCTGGATGTCGGTGGTCCCACCGATCCCGTTCCTGCTGATGAGCTTGGCGTTCGACGGTCCGACCGCCGGCATCGAATCGCTGACGACCCTCGGTTCGCACACCGGAGCGCTGGCGCTCGCAGGACTCGCCTACACCGTGATCCTCGGCACCGTCGCGGGTTCCGGACTCTGGACGATGCTGATGTCCCGGTACGAGGCCAGCCGCGTCGCGCCGCTGTCGCTGCTGGTACCCGTCGTCGGGATCACCGCCGCGTGGCTGGTGCTCGGCGAGACCCCGGGCGTGCTGGAGATCCTCGGCGCGGCCACGGTGATCGCGGGCTGCGCTGCGGGTGTCCTCGCCGCCCCACGTTCGCGGCCGATGCCGCCGACGCCGGCCTCAGCGCAGGGCGAAGGCGAGCGCCGCACCGATCCGATCGACGGCCGCCCGGGCGTCCGGGCTGATCAGGGTCATGTTCGCGAAGGCGTGCATGAGACTGCCCGCCCGGTCGAGGGTCACCGGGACGTCCGCCTCCTTCAATCGGTCGGCGTAGGCGATGCCCTCGTCGCGGAGCGGGTCGAAGCCGGCGACGATCACATAGGCGGGTGCGAGGCCGGCGAGGTCGTCGGCAAGTAGCGGCGACACCCGCGGATCGGTCCGCTGTTCGACGTCGGGAACGTAGTTGTCCAGGAACCAGTCCATGTGCTCGTCGGTCAGGTAGAGCCCGGTCGCGAACTCGAGCCGCGACGGCCGCTTCGTCGAGGCATCGGTGACCGGATAGATGAGCATCTGCAGACACGGCGTGACGTCGTCGCCGCGGACCTGTTGGGCGACCACCGCCGCGAGGTTGCCGCCCGCGCTGTCCCCGGCGACGGCGATGCGATCGGTCGGCACACCCCAGGCAGGTGCCGTGGCGACGGCGTGACGCCAGGCGGCCAGCGCGTCGTCCACCGCGGCGGGGAATCGGTGCTCGGGCGCCAACCGGTAATCCACCGACACGATGTCCGCGCCGGTGGAGATCGCGAGACGACGCACGAGGTTGTCGTGGCTGACGCGGTCGCCCTCCACCCAGCCACCACCGTGGAAGAACACGACGATGCCGGCCGAATCGACCTCCGCCCGATATCGCGTCGCCGGGATCGGACCGCCGGGGCCGTCGATGACGAGATCCTCCTCGACCGCCATCGGCGGCAGCTTCTCCGCCATCGTGGACGCGTTCGCCCGCACATCGGCGCGGGCCTGCTCCACCGACTTCCCGGCGAGCGCGAAGGCGGGCAGACGCTCGGCCACCCAGCCGGTCAACGCCATCTCCGGCGCCAACCGGTCCCCGTCGGCGTTCACGCGTCCCCACTGACCGACGAAGCGCAGCAGCCCGGGCGGAAGGTGACCCGCCCCGCGCATCAGGGCCCGCTGCACGCGGGCGGGGAACTCGAGCGACATCGCTGTGGCCTGACTCACGACGTGAGCGTACCCAAGAAGACGGTCGCGCCGGCCCCGACCGCCTGTGTCAGACTCGATGCCATGCCCGACCGCGTGAGAACACCGATGCGCACCAACGTCGCACTGGCCGCCGCATCCGCGGCACGCTGGGCGTCACGAACCGCAGGCCGCGGCAAGGGTTCGATGATCGGTGGCCTGGTCGCCGCGAAGATCGACCCGAAGATCATGGGCCGCCTCGCCGCGGGCAAACGTACCGCGCTGGTGACCGGCACCAACGGCAAGTCGACGACGACACGGATGACCGCGGCGGCGCTGTCCGAGTTGGGCGAGGTCGCCACCCAGGCCGACGGCGCCAACATGGACGCCGGCATCATCGCGACCCTCACCCTGCATCGCCCCGCATCCATCTGCGCGCTCGAGGTCGACGAGCTGCACGTGCCCCACGTCAGCGATGCCGTCGACCCCGAAGTCCTTGTGATGCTCAACCTCTCGCGCGACCAGCTCGACCGGGTCGGCGAGATCAACATGATCGAACGGCGCCTGCGAGATGGCATCGCCCGGCACCCGGCGACGACGGTCGTGGCCAACTGTGACGATGTGCTCATCACCTCGGCCGCCTTCGACGCACCCAAGGTCGTCTGGGTGGCCGCGGGCGCCGGCTGGGTCGGCGACTCGGTGAGTTGCCCACGCACCGGCGAACCGATCATCCGCAACGGCGACGACTGGCACTCCAGCGGCGACGAGCAGTTCCGCAGGCCGGCCCCCGATTGGTGGTTCGACGACGAGAATCTCTATGGACCAGATGGTTTCGTGTCGCCGATGACCCTGTCGGTACCCGGACGCGCGAACCGGGGCAATGCCGCGCAGGCAGTGGCCGCAGCGGTCGCGATGGGCGCCGATCCCGCGAAGGCGGTCGCCGCGGTCGGCACCGTCGGGGAGGTCGCCGGCCGCTACGGCATCCATCAGGTCGGCAACCACTCCGTGCGTACCCTGCTCGCCAAGAACCCCGCCGGATGGCAGGAGGCACTGTCGATGATCGACCAGGACGCCGACGGCCTGGTGATCGCGGTGAACGGGCAGGTCCCCGACGGCGAGGATCTCTCCTGGCTGTGGGACGTCCGGTTCGAGGCCTTCGAGACGATGCAGGTGATCGCGGCAGGCGAACGCGCCGCGGACCTGTCTGTACGACTGCTCTACGCAGGCGCCGAACACACCACCATCCCGAACCCGATGAAGGCGATCGAGTCCTGTCCACCGGGGCGGGTGGAGGTCCTGGCCAACTACACCGCGTTTCGCGACCTCGGCGTCGCCCTCGACCGTGCCGAGCGGGCGCGGGGCGCCGACCTGCAGAGAGGTTCGGGGCAGTGAGCGAATCGACCCTCCGGATCGGCCTGGTCCTGCCCGACGTCATGGGCACCTACGGGGATGGCGGCAACGCGTTGGTCCTGCGCCAGCGCGCATTGATGCGCGGCATCGACGCCGAGATCGTGCAGATCACCCTCGACGACGAGGTGCCCGACTCGCTGGACGTGTACACCCTCGGCGGTGCCGAGGACTACGCCCAACGCCTGGCCACGCGGCATCTCACCCGCTACCCAGGACTCCAGCGGGCCGCCGCCGCTGGCCGGCCGGTCCTGGCCATCTGCGCGGCCATCCAGGTACTCGGCCACTGGTACGAGACGTCGGCCGGCGAACGCGTGGAAGGGATCTCGCTGTTCGACCTCACCACCGCACCCCAGGCGACGCGCAGCATCGGCGAGCTGGTCACCGAGCCGGCCGTCGATGGCCTGCAGGCACCCTTGAGCGGATTCGAGAACCACCGCGGCGGAACGACTCTCGGATCCGACGCGCGGCCACTGGCCCGCGTCCGGCATGGTGTCGGGAACGGGGTCGGCGACGGCACCGAGGGTGTCATCCAGGGCACGGCACTCGGGACGTACATGCACGGACCGGCGCTGGCCCGCAATCCTGAGCTCGCCGATCATCTCCTGCAACGCGCGATGGGTGTGGATTCGCTTTCCCCGCTGCATCTTCCACAGGTGGAGCGACTGCGCAAGGAACGCCTCGCGGCCGGGCGACGCGGCTGAACGTCACCCCCGGTGGAAGCGGTCGAACCGGAATCGTGCGCACACGGTGGGCCCGCAGATGGCGCAATCGGTACCCGCACGGTAGTGGGTATGGGCATCCCGTGGGTGCCCGCATCGGCATCGGGAATCAGGACTGCGGCCCAACCACTGCGCGAGCGCACTACTCATCAGGCGCCTCCCACTCCCTTCGCGCACCGATCGCCCGTCGATCGCCGTGCCCATCGCAGCCTACCCGTGTCGGGATTGGTCAACGACGGGTTCGCGAAGTCAGGCCGGCGTGGTCGGCAGCCGCGCCGAGTACGTCGCGGAGCATCTGCGGCGTCAGCCGTCCGGTGAACGTATTGTGTTGGCTCACGTGATAACTCCCGAACACCGCGAGTTCCCGGTCATCGAGCCGGATCACCGTGCGAGCACCGTGGGTGAACCTGGGCCGCGGCCGGTCGACCGCCCAGCCGAGGTCGGCGAAGGACCGCAGGCCGGCCTGCCAGCCGAAGGCGCCGAGCACCACCACCGACCGCAACGTCGGCAGGAGCAGATGGAGTTCGGCATCGAGCCAGTGCGCACATCGGTCACGTTCGGCGACGGTCGGTTTGTTCTGCGGCGGGGCACAGTGCACCGGTGCGGTCATCCGCACGCCGAACAACTCCATACCGTCGTCCGCCGACGTCGCCACCGGCTGATTGGCCAGCCCGACGTCGTGGAGCGCGCGGAACAGTACGTCGCCGCTCTGGTCGCCGGTGAACATCCGGCTCGTCCGGTTCGCGCCGTGCGCGGCGGGCGCGAGTCCGAGGATCAGCACGCGCGCGTCGTCGGGGCCGAAGCCGGGCACCGGGCGTCCCCAATAGGTCTGGTCGGCGAAGGCCGCCCGCTTCTCCCGCGCCACCTGCTCACGCCAGGCGACCAGCCGCGGACAGGCCCGGCACTCGATGAGATCGGCGTCGAGTTCGCCGATGCTGTGGTAGCCCACACCCCACGGTAACCCCGTCGGGATCAGGTCACGATCCGCACGACCGTCACCCCAGGACCCGGCATCGCTCCCGTGTGCGATCCACCGCGAACCACCCGCGCTCGAACTGCTGCCACCGCTCGAGCATCGGCCGGGATTCCTCGCCGTCACGGGCCACCGCCCGCTCGAGACGTTCGGCCGACGGACCGCCGTCGAGCCACAGCGAGTACGTGAGTCGTTCGGCGATCCGCCGCCGCGCCGACGACACACCCTCGATGATCAGCAACGGCTCCCAGCGCAGCCAGACGAGCTTGCCCGGTTCGGGTACACCGCCGCGCCACACGCGCGGGCGATAGTGGTAGTCGTGCCGGCGGATGAAGGCTTGCAGCACATCGGTTTCCAGCTCCGGCCACCAGGCGACGGGGTCGTCCCAGGTGGCGAAATCATCGGTGCGGACGAGTTGTACACCGGTGCCGCGGGCCCGAAGGCGCGCCACCAGTTCGTCGGCCACGGTCGATTTGCCTGCCCCGGACGGTCCGTCGATGGCGACGATGCCCGAGACCATCTCGGCGGCCAGTTCGTCGAGCTGATCGTCGAGGGTGGCAGCGATCATCGGCCGAGGACGGTGCGTGGCGCCGTGGTGAGGGATGCGGTGATCGGCGGTTCGGGTACGGCACGCACGGAAGTCCGGCCGGTCCGCAGATACTCGACCAGGGCACCGTCCAAGGGACCGTTCTTACGTCCCAGCTGGGCATGGTCACCGCCGCCCACGGTGATCAGGTGGCTGCGCATCCGACGTTGCATCTCGAGTGAGCCACGGTACGGCGTCTGCGGATCGCCGACACTCTGGATCTGCAAGGGCTGCACCGCGAGTCCACGATTGGACACGGCCACCGGGCGGGTGACCGCCGGGGCGCCGGCGCACGCCATACCCGACTGGTAGATCAGGCCCGGACCGTCGAAGATGTCGCCGACGATGTAGTTGGCGAACACCGACGCGGGGACCTGCGCCGGCTGCGCCGGCGCCTGGTTCTCGTTGCACATGATGAGGTTCTGCATCTCCTGCAGATTCGTCAGGATCTTCACGACGTCGGGCGGCAGTTGCCCGGGCGGCCGCGCCCGGCCGGCGGTGCGCAGGGCCACCAGCGGCCAGGCGTTGCGGTCCGGTGCGGCCATCCGTGTCAGGCCCAAGAGCGACGAGTTCGCCTGCACCCCACCGGGTACGAGGAGTGTCGCCACCAGGTTCTCCGCCCGGGCACGGGCATCCGCGGTGAGATCCACGCCGGCGATGTACTGCTGCGCCACGGCACGCAGACCCGGCGGCACGTCGCCCACCCGGGCGGGCGGTGCGGCGAGCGAGGGCGGTACCCCGGCTTCGGAGGTGACCTTCGCACTCCACGACCGGTACACCGCGAGCGGTGTACGTCCGAGGTGATAGATGTTGTCGCGCTGGGCGATCCACGCCATCATCTCGTGGGTGCGACGCTTGTAGGAGGACGTCTGCCCGGCCAGCACATCATTCCAGACCCATGACGGATCGACGCCGGAGTCGAGTACCAGGCGGTCGGTATGCTGCGGGAAGAGTGTGGCGTACGTCGACATCAGCAGCGTGCCATAGGAGATGCCGTACAGACTCACCTTGTCGACGCCGAGTGCGCGACGGACCGATTCGATGTCGCGTGCGGTGTTCTCGGTGGTGATGGTGCGCACGTATCCCGGGTCGGCCTTGTCGCAGCGATCACGGTTCATGCCGCCGAAGGACACCAGGGACGAGACGGTGTCGGATTCGGTGATCGGTGCGCATCTCACCGGCGTGGCCGACAGCAGTCCGCGCGGTTGCACGGCGACCAGATCCCACTCGTCACGCATCGCCTGCGGGACGGGCAACGCGGAGAACATGGCGATCCCGTCACCACCCGGCCCGCCGGGATTGCCGATGAGCACCCCGCGCCTGCGGGCGGGATCGCGGGCCGGGATACGGCTGACCGTGACCTCGATCGTCGGACCCGCGGGTTTGCTGTGATCGCGCGGCACGTGCACGGTCGCGCAGCGGACGTCCGGACCGGCTCCGTGGATCGCCGGGCACGGCCCCACCGCAGGGTCTGCGTGGGCCCGGTATGGGCGGGCCGGGTCTCGGTCGGCGCCGCGGCGGCCTGCGGCACCGTCACGATGCCGACGGCCGCGGCGAGCGTCACCGCCAACACGGACAGTCGACCGATTCGCGTCATTCCCGGTGTGGTCACGGGTCAATCTGTAGCAGACGCTCCCTCGCGGGCGCGATCGCCGCCTACGCGAGCACCCGCCGGCCGGAGAGCGCCCGTCCCAGTGTCAGTTCGTCGGCGAACTCCAGATCGCCACCCATCGGGAGTCCGGATGCGAGTCGCGTCACCGACAGCCCCGGAAAGTCCTTGAGCATCCGCAGCAAGTAGGTGGCGGTCGCCTCGCCCTCGGTGTTGGGGTCGGTCGCGACGATGATCTCGGTGACGTCGACACCGTCCTCCTGGTTGGCGAGGCGACGCAGGAGTTCGCGAATCCGCAGCTGATCGGGGCCTATCCCCGACAACGGGTCCAACGCCCCGCCGAGGACGTGGTACCGGCCGTTGAATTCCTTGGTGCGTTCGATCGCGTGGACGTCCTTCGGCTCCTCGACGACGCAGATCTTCGTCGCATCGCGACGCGCGTCCGAGCAGATCCGGCACAGCCTGTTGGCGGAGACGTTGCCGCACTCGGCGCAAAAGGTGACGTCGTCGCGCACCCGGCCGAGGGCCGCGATCAACCGATCGATCTCGTTGTTCTCGACGCCCAGCAGATGGAACGCGATCCGTTGCGCACCCTTCGGACCGAGGCCCGGCTGCTTGGCCAGTTCATCGATCAGATCCTGGATCGGTCCCTCGTACATGGCGGCGTCGACTCAGCCGAGACCGGGCAGACCGCCGCCGAGCCCACCGGCGAGCGGTCCCATCTTCTCCTGAGCAAGCGCCTCACGCTTGGTCGACAGATCGGCGAGCGCACCGAGGACCAGGTCCTGCAGCGTCTCGACATCATCGGCGTCGACGACCTTGGGATCGATGGTCACCGCGGTGACCTCACCGGTCCCGTTTCCGGTCACCGTCACCAGGCCGTTGCCGGCCGATCCGGTCACCTCGGCCGCCGCGATCTCGTTCTGCGCGGTGAGCAGCTGCTCCTGCATCTGCTGGGCCTGCGCGAGCAATCCCGCCATCGGGTTGTCGCCGCCTTCACCGCCGCCGAACAGTGCGCTGGGGTCGAAAGGTTGAGTCACGGTGTCCAGGGTAGTCGCCAGGTCAGCGGAGCAACCGATCGACATGCGCGGCGAGCTCGTCGACGGTCTCCCCGTGCCCGGGGGTCACGACGAACGAGAGGACGTCGTCGCCGAACAGCCGGCCGGCGCGCCTGGTCAGGGAGAATTCGAACCTGTCGTCGACGCGACGCCACTCGACGATGGCGCCGTAGATGGGCGCACTGGCGCCGGTGGTCACGCAGTACTCGTGGGCCCGCGGTCCGCCGACGAGGTCACGCTGGATCTGGAAACACGCCATCGACTCGTCGTCGATGAAGACGACGGCCTCACATCCGAGGTCGGGATGACGCTCGTAGGTCGTCTGTATGGCCATTGGGCCAGGGTAGCCAGTGGGGCTCACTCCCCGTCCAGCACCGACCGCCCGCTCATGAACCGTCGCGGTTCACCGGTGAGCGGATCGTCGAAGGCGAGCGAGTGGGCGATCAGCCGCAGTGGCCGACTGAAATCTCCGCGATCGGGTCGCTCGGCGAGGTCGGGCCGGACGTCGGGATAGAGGGGATCGCCGACGATCCCGACGCCCAGCGACGCCATGTGCATGCGCAGCTGGTGGGTCCGGCCGGTGTGCGGACGCAGGTGGTAGATGCCCCCGCGGTCGGTCTCCTCGGCGAGGGTGATGTCGCTGATCGCGTTGACCTCCCCGTCGACGACGCAGGCGCGCAGGTCACCGGCGGTCTTCTCGATGCGATCGGCCACCCTGGTCGTCGTCGAGAGGTCGGTGCGGACCGGCGCCAGCGCGCGGTACTCCTTCACCGCGAGCCGGTCGGCGAACAGCGACTGGTACGCGGCGCGCACCTCCGGCCGCAGCGTGAACAGCAGCACACCCGCGGTGAGCCGGTCGAGCCGATGGGCCGGCGACACCAGGTCGGTACCCAGTTCCCGGCGCAGGCGGACCAGGGCCGTCTGGGTGACGTGGCGGCCGCGCGGCATGGTCGCCAGGAAGTGCGGTTTGTCCACGACGACGATGTGCTCATCGGCATGGAGAATCGGCAGATCGAACGGGATGGGCGGCTCGTCGGGCAGGTCCCGGTACAGATACACCGAGGTGTTGCGCCGGGCGGGCCGATCCAGGTCGACGGGACTGCCCCGACCGTCGACGATCTCCCCGCGGGCGGCCCGCGCGGCCAGGGCGTCGATGGTCAGGCCCGCCAGCGAACGCGTCTCCTGCAGGCACTCCCCGACCGTGCGTTCCGGCCCGGACCTCAGGACGACGCGGGTGGCATCGACCCCGTCGCGCGGTGGGAGCGGCGCGACCGGGTCACGGCGACGTCGGCGGCTCAGCTCTCCAGACGCTTCTTGAGGTTGCCGAGGAGTTCGGCCTGGATGCGGTTGAGGCCCTTGGGCGCGAACGTCTTCTCGAAGAATCCGCCGATGCCGCCGGCCCCGGTCCACGTCGTGGTGGTGGTGACCGAACTACCCGAACCGGACTTCGAGACTGTGTATGTGGTCACCATCGACGAGTTCTCGTCGTTCTCGGTGACGGTGTCGGGGACAACGCTGACGGTCGCCTTGACGTCCCTCTGGCGCTTCTCGGTGGCCTGCAGAATCCAGTGCACGACGGTGCCGTCACCGTTTCCGCCGCTGATCACCGCGTAGTCGCGGTACTGCGACGGCAGGATCGCGGGGCGCACCTCGGTGTAGTCGGCCAGTGCCGCGACGACGGCGTCCGGCTCGGCGGCGATGTCGATCGACTGGGTTGCGGAAACCTGACCCACAGCGGGCACTCCTTAGAACTGATTGGCGGGGGGCAAACTCACGACCTAGGCTATCCAAGTGAGCTCGGACCGGTTGGAGATGGGGCCGCTGGCATTCGACGAGGGTGTGGCCACCCTCCTGGCGAGCTACCGTGCCATCCCCACGGGTGCGACGGTGCGGTTGTCGAAGAAGACGTCGAACCTCTTCCGGAAGCGGGCAGACAATCCCTTTCCCGGACTCGACGTCTCCGGGCTGGATCGGGTGATCTCGGTCGACAAGGACGCGAAGACCGCCGATGTCGCCGGGATGTGCACGTACGAGAACCTGGTGGCGGCAACGCTGCCGTACGGCCTCGCACCGAAGGTCGTGCCGCAGTTGAAGACCATCACGCTCGGCGGCGCGGTGACCGGACTGGGTATCGAGAGCACGTCGTTCCGCAACGGCCTGCCGCACGAGTCGGTCCTGGAGATCGACATCCTCACCGGCGACGGCGAGATCATCACCGCGACCCCGACCAACGAATACGCCGACCTCTTCTTCGGGTTTCCCAATTCGTATGGGACGCTCGGCTATTCGGTGCGGCTGAAGATCGAACTCGAAGCGGTACAACCGTTTGTGGCACTACGGCATGTCCGCTTCGACCGAATCGTCGACCTGCAGGAGACGATGGCGACGATCATCGCCGACGCTTCCTACGACGGCGAGCGGGTCGACTACCTCGACGGCGTGGTGTTCACGGCCGACGAGTCGTACCTGACGCTGGGGCGTCAGACCGACGAACCCGGTCCGACGAGTGATTACACCGGGATGGACATCTTCTACCGGTCGATCCAGCGACGAACCACCGACCGCCTCACCATCCACGACTATCTGTGGCGGTGGGACACCGACTGGTTCTGGTGTTCCCGAGCATTCGGGGCGCAGAACCCCCGCATCCGCCGCCTGTGGCCGAAGAAACTGCTGCGCAGCAGTTTCTACTGGAAGATCATCGCCCTCGACCACCGGTACAACATCGGCGACAAACTCAGCGCCCGCAAGGGTGAGCCACCCAACGAGCGCGTGGTCCAGGACATCGAGGTGCCGATCGAGAACACCACCGCCTACGTGGAGTGGTTCCTGCAGAACGTTCCGATCGAGCCGATCTGGTTGTGCCCGTTGCGCCTCCGGGAGCCGGCGAGCGGGCCGGATTTGACCGGCGCCGGGAGCGGAGCGAGCGGGCCGAATTCGACCGGAACGACGCACGCGGGCAGTGATCCGAGTAGTGATCAGGTGCGGCCGTGGCCGCTCTATCCGCTCGAGCCACACCGCACCTACGTCAACGTCGGGTTCTGGTCGGCCGTGCCGGTCACCCCGGGCGATCCGGGACACACCAACAAGGTGATCGAACGCAAGGTGGCCGAGCTCGACGGCCACAAGTCGCTCTATTCCGAATCCTTCTATTCCCCCGACGAGTTCGACGAACTCTACGGGGGCGAGATTTATCGACTGCTCAAGAAGCGGTACGACCCCCGCGGCCGTCTGCTGGATCTGTATGCGAAAGCGGTGAAACGACAATGACCACATTCAAGGACAGCCCCTTGCACGCCGGCGGCGAGACCCCGTCGGGCAGGATGACGTTGGCCCAGATCTTCGAATCGCTGATGGGCGGCGACCTGACCGTCCGCATCACCGCCTACGACGGTAGTGCGGCCGGCCCGGAGGACGCCGAGTTCGGCCTCAAGCTCAAGACTCCGCGGGGCACGACCTATCTGGTGACCGCCCCCGGCGATCTCGGTCTGGCCCGCGCCTACATCGCAGGCGATCTCGAGCTCGTCGGCGCACATCCCGGCGATCCCTATGGTGCGCTGCAGGCCCTCGCCTCGGATCTCAACTTCAGCCGCCCGTCGCCGCTGACGCTGGCCACCATCGCGCGATCTCTGGGCATCGAGCATTTCAAGCCGATCGCACCACCTCCCCAGGAAGCGCTGCCGCGGTGGCGCCGGTTCGCGGAAGGCTTCCGGCACAGCAAGGCTCGCGACGCCGAGGTCATCCATCACCACTACGACGTGTCGAACACCTTCTACGAGTGGGTGCTCGGGCCGTCGATGACCTACACCTGCGCGGTGTATCCGGATCTCGAGGCGTCGTTGGAGACCGCGCAGGAGAACAAGTATCGGCTCATCTTCGACAAGCTGCGTCTCAAGCCGGGTGACCGACTGCTCGACATCGGTTGCGGCTGGGGCGGAATGGTCCGCTACGCCGCACATCGTGGGGTCAAGGTGATCGGTGCGACCTTGTCGGCCGAGCAGGCCGAGTGGGCCCAGAAGGCCATCGTGGACGAGGGTCTGAGTGACCTGGCGGAGGTGCGTCACAGCGACTACCGCGATGTCACCGAGACCGGGTTCGATGCTGTCTCGTCGATCGGGTTGACCGAGCACATCGGCGTGGCCAACTATCCCGCCTATTTCGGCTTCATCCGGGATCGGCTCCGCGTCGGCGGGATGTTGTTGAACCACTGCATCACCCGGCCGGACAACTCGAGCCGCAGCCGGGCCGGGTCGTTCATCGACCGTTATGTGTTCCCCGACGGCGAGCTGACGGGTTCCGGCAAGATCATCTCCAAGCTGCAGGACATCGGCGGCATGGAGGTCGTGCACGAGGAGAACTTCCGCGATCATTACGCGTTGACGTTGCGTGACTGGAACGTCAACCTGGTGGATCACTGGGACGAGGCCGTCGCGGAGGTCGGCGAGGGCACCGCACGCCTGTGGGGCCTCTACATGGCCGGCTGCCGGATCGGCTTCGAGCGCGACATCATCCAGCTGCACCATGTGCTGGCCACCAAGCTCGACGACAGGGGCGGCAACGACCTTCCACTGCGTCCGTGGTGGAACGCCTGAGCCGAACCGCCACCCGACCGACGGTGATCTACTCCAGCGGTCGCGCGCCCAGCTCCGACTTGAGCAACTCCAACGCCACCTGATCGGGATCGAGGCGCCGCTCCGGGGGTCCGGAGTGTGCGTCGGCGACCATCTCGTCGCGCTCGGCGTCGGTCAGTTCCTCGTCGGCGCGTGGCGGCTCAGGCTCCTCGGGTTCGGGCGGAAGGTCGGACGCCGCCGAGGCGGGCTGATCCTGCCGTTCCCCACCCGGCGCGCCCGCCCGGCTCGGCCGCGAGAAGGTCTGGCGGCGCGGTGCCGGTTGTTCGGTCGCGGCGCTTCTGCCGGTGGCGGCCGGCGCGGCCGCACCCGGGGGCTGATGCACCGTTCGCACGTCGAGATCCGTGCCGAAGACCTCGGTCAGCGCCGCGCGGATGATGTCGGTCGCGTGCGCCGCGGAGAGTCGGCCCACCAGCACCTCCACCGGATGCGACAGCACCACCGTCCGGTCCTGCAGATCGTGGATGACGGCTGCGGACAGCATCGGCTCCAGGCTCTTCGAGCGTTCGCGGACGGCCGCGCGCACCTCCTGGAACCGCTTTCGCAGCTCGTCGGCGTCGACGCCGATGTCGACGGTCGGCGGCGCCGGCTCCGCCTCCGGTGCGGCAGCGCGGGGTTCGGGATCCGGCACGCCGAACTCGTCCGACGGCTCGTCCGGCAGCGGGATGTCGTCGTCGGTACCGTACGCGTCCACCCGTCCGACCGGCTCGGGCCGCGTCGGGGTCATCGGCGCACGCTCGACCGGCGCAGGTGACGGCGTCGGGGTCGGTTCGGGCTCGGGTTCGGGCTCGGACTTGGACTCGGACTTGGGCTGCGACACCGCTTCGGACACAGCGGGTTCGGGGTCGTGCGCAGCTGAGGTGGCCCGCGGCGATGCGGTGGCAGCCGGTGCCGATTCAGGGGTCGCGGGCGCGGCCGGTTCCGGCGTCGTCGCGGCGACGGGTTCCGGACGTGATGGCTCGGGCGGCGCCGCAGGTGCCGCAGGCGTCGCAGGCGCTGCAGGCGCCGACTCCTGAGCCTTGCGCTGCGACGGACGGACGAACTTCGGCGGCGACTCCGGCTCGGGGGCCGCGCCCGGCGCGGCCGAGGAGTTCACCGGTGACGATCCCGCCACGACGACACCGGACTCGAGGCGTTCCAGCCGCTGCAGCAGCGCGGCGTCCTCGGTCGATGCCGCCGGGAGCAACATGCGCGCGCACATCACCTCGAGGAGGAGTCGGGGCGAGGTGGTCCCCCGCATCTCGCCGAGGGCCGCGTGCACCGTCTCCGCGAAGCGCGTCAGTGCGGCGGGACCGAGCGACTCGATCTGTGACTGCATGCGCTGCAACTGATCTCCGGGCGCCTCCACCAGTCCTCGATCGGCCGCATCCGGAACAGCCTGCAGCAGAATCAGATCGCGTAACCGCTCGAGCAGGTCGATCGCGAATCGTCGCGGGTCGTGTCCCGCGTCGACCACCTTCTCCACCGCCCCGAACAGTGCGGAGCCGTCGGCGGCGGCGAGAGCGTCGATCGCCTCGTCGATCAGGGCGACGTCGGTGACGCCGAGCAGTGCCAGCGCACGGTCGTAGGTGACGCCCCGGTCGCCGGCCCCGGCGAGGAGTTGATCGAGAATGCTCAGTGAGTCACGTGGCGATCCGCCGCCCGCCCGGATCACGAGGGGATAGACGTCCGCCGCGACGGTGACCTGCTCACTCGCACAGATCTTCTCGAGCAGGGCACGCATCACCGGCGGCGCGAGCAGCCGGAACGGGTAGTGATGCGTCCGCGAGCGGATGGTGGGGAGGACCTTTTCCGGCTCGGTCGTCGCGAACACGAAGATGAGGTGCTCCGGCGGCTCCTCGACGATCTTGAGGAGCGCGTTGAAGCCCGCGTTGGTGACCATGTGCGCCTCGTCGACGATGAAGACGCGGTAGCGGGATTCCGATGGTGCGTAGAACGCCCGGTCGCGGAGCTCACGGGTGTCGTCGACGCCGCCATGGCTGGCCGCGTCGAGTTCGATCACGTCGAGATTGCCCGGCCCGCCCGGCGCCAGCGCGACACAGGAGCTGCACACCCCGCACGGCGTCGAGGTCGGTCCCTCCACACAGTTCAACGAGCGGGCGAGGATGCGCGCCGACGACGTCTTGCCGCAGCCACGCGGACCCGAGAACAGGTAGGCGTGGTTGATCCGGCCGGAGTCGAGCGCATGGCTCAACGGATCGGTGACGTGCTCCTGACCAACGACGTCGGCGAAGGTAGCCGGGCGATAGGTGCGATACAGGGCCACGCGTCGAGACTACCGGCGGACTGCGACACCGCGGCGCGCTCCCCCACAGGCCCGGCGCGAGTTCCCGACGAGGCCTCAGACGGTGGCGGTGCCGCTGCAGACCGGAGCCGGCAGAGTCGGGATCAGACCATGACTCACCGACCGCACGGTGACCCTGATGGGCCCGCTGCCGCGGAGATCGTCGATGCGGTACCCGGGTAGGTCGGCGAGTCCGTGTTGCCACCGGCGGTGGAACGTCTGCGACCGGTTCGTGGCGAGGCTGGTGACCGTCACGGTCGAGTCCGTGGTGTACGGGAAGAGGCTCTTGCTGTCGGCCCAGATGCTGAACAGGCCGGGTCTGGTGGTGTCGGTCCGCACCGACACGCCGGCGTAGAACGGGACGTCGGCGATGTTCGGGTTGAGGCTCCAGCAGTTCATGCCGATGTTCTGTGTGCGGAACGCGGCGTCGGCCGGCCCGGCCGCGCCGATCGTCGTGGCGAGCGTCGCGATCGCCACCGCGGTCACCATCGTTCGACGTCGCATGTCCGTCTCCTCACTGTGGTGCACGCGCACGGGCCGTGCCCGCCCTCTGTCCGGTGTGTCGTGGGTCACTCACCTGCCGTTAGCGACGCATACGAGTCGATGCGAGAGCGTGACCCGGCGGTCGCCGGGTCAGGACGCCGGGCGAGAGTCGAGGAGTTCGGGATCGACCGTCGACGGCGGGCCGGCCGGTCGTCGGAAGACCACGATCGTCGCGACGATCGTGGTCAGGAAGACCACGTTGTACGGGTAGTAGGTGAACACGCGGAGCCAGACGATGCCGTTCTTGAAGAACAAACCGGTGAGGTAGGCGTCGGGGACGGTCTTGGTGACAAACCAGATCGGGTACGCGAGGTAGGACCGCCACGGGAAAGCGATGAGGAGCAACGCGATCAGACCCGCCGCGACGACCACGCGGTCGATCGCCCGGCGACCGGGTGCCATCAGCATGTGCACCCCGATCACCAGCAGTGGCACGAACCACACCCAGTGATGCCCCCACGACATCGGCGACACCGCGCACGACGTCATCCCGACGATGGTGATCGCGAGCAGCTCCTGCCCGTGCCGATGCGCGAGCATCGCCGCGTACATCCCCGCCGCCAGCGCGGCCAGCGCGAGGACCATCCAGAGCATCCCGTTGGGGGCGTCGGAGTGCAGCAGATTGGCGAGCAGACCGCGCAGCGACTGATTACCCGGGGTCTGCGGTGCACCCACCCGATCGGAGTCGAACAACTTGCCGGTCCAGTACGACCAGGACTCCCGCGGCAGCACCGCGAACCCGACCACGAGGGTCACGGTGAAGCCGGCCAGCACACCCATCAGGGTGCGCCACTGCCGTAGCAACGCGAGGTAGAGGACAAAGATCAGCGGCGTCAATTTGATGCCTGCCGCGATGCCGGTCCCGACCCCACGCACTCCCCGATGACCGGGTCGGGCCAGGTCGGCGACGATGATCAGCAGCAGGAACACGTTGATCTGGCCGTACCAGATGGTGGTGCGCACGGGCTCCAGCAGCAGCGTGACCGCCACCAGGGACAGCGCGATCACCCGCAGCGGCCACGACGCGGCTCGGCCGAGGCTCTTGAAGCTCAGCATGATCACCAGGTACAGCGCGACGAAGATCCCCGCGGTCCAGATGATCCGTGCGGTCTCGAAGGACACCCAGGTGAACGGGGCGAACAGCAGGATGGAGATGGGCGCGTACGTGTAGTCCATCTGACCCAGCAGTTTGGCCTCGTAGAGCCGTCCACCGTCGAGCACGGTCTGCGCGCCCGCCCGATAGACGTCGAGGTCGAGCTGATTGTCGAACAGTCCCCAGAACGGGGTCGTGTACGGCACCACGACGTCTTGCAACCAGACGGCGAGAATTCCGACGAGGACGAAGCCGACGGCGACCAGGGCCGCCCGCCTCGTCTTCACGCTCGATTGTTTGTCACGGTCATGCGTCCCGCAGTTCGGATCTTCACCGTCAGGATTCGCGCGACGCCAACAAGGTCTCCGACGCGGCCAGCAGGACACAGGTGGCGACCCCGTCCATGGCCTGACGGAGGTCGTCGGTCGACGGGAAGGTCGGAGCCAACCGGATGTTCCGGTCGAACGGATCCTCCTTATACGGGTACGCCGAACCGGCGCCGGTCAGCGCGATCCCGGCCTGCTTGGCGAGCTCGATGGTCCGGCGAGCCGTGCCGTCGATGACGTCGAGGTTGATGAAATAGCCGCCCTCGGGCTCCGACCACGCGGCGACCTTGGAGTCGGCGAGCCGGTCGGCGAGGATGTCGAGGACCAGGCGGAACTTCGGTGCGAGGATCTCGCGATGCTTGGCCATGTGGGCGCGCACGCCGTCGGCGTCGCCGAAGAACCTGGCGTGCCGGAGTTGGTTGATCTTGTCCGGGCCGATGGTCTTGAACGACAGGTGGCCGGTGAACCAGTCGAGGTTCTCCGTCGACGATCCGAAGAACGAGACCCCCGCACCCGCGAAAGTGATCTTCGACGTCGATCCGAGCACGTAGACCCGGTTGGGGTTGCCGGCGGCCGCAGCCATCTCCAGCACCGGCAGCGGGGTGGGCGGCGCCTCCACGAGCGTGTGCACCGCGTAGGCGTTGTCCCAATAGATACGGAAGTCGTCGGCCGCCGGCATCTCCAGCAGCCCGCGGGTCACCTCTTCGGTGAACGTGACGCCGGTCGGGTTGGAGTAGGTCGGTACGGCCCACATGCCCTTGATGGACGGGTCGTCGGCGGTGAGGGCGGCGCAGGCGTCGACGTCGGGCCCGTTGGGCAGCATCGGCACCGGGATCATCTCGATCCCGTACGACTCGGTGATCGCGAAGTGCCGGTCGTAGCCGGGCGCCGGGCAGAGGAACTTGACGCGTCCCGAGTTCCACGGCTCGGTGGAGTCGACGGTCCCACCGAGCAGTCCGAACACCGTGAGGTCGTGCATCAGCTCGAGACTCGAGTTGCCGAAGGCGATGAGGTTCTTCGGGTCGACGGCGAGCAGCTCACCGAAGATCTCGCGCAGCTCGGGCAGGCCGCTGATGCCGCCGTAGTTGCGGGTGTCGGTGCCCGCGGCGTCGCGGTAGTCCTCGCCCGGCATCGACAGCAGCGCGTTCGACAGATCGAGCTGCTCCGGCGCCGGCTTGCCGCGCGTCAGATCCAGCTTCAGACCTGCCGCGCACAACGCGTCGTAGAGCTTCTGCAGATCGGATCGGGTTTCGCGGAGCTGATCGGCACTCATCGAGTGATAGTTCAACGCGGGGACCTCTCCAGTGACACCGCGCCGGTGGGCGGTGACGCTCAGAAACTGGGTGACTATCTGAGATAGGGGACCCCGCGCACCCGAGAGAGCCCGTTGACCCTTGCTGCCTTCCGGCCCTGGGGGAGTTCACAGGATGCACGCCGCGCGGGATCCGCCGTCAAGTGTAGCGGGCGGGCTGACCGGAACCGCAAACCGGTGGTCGGGATGCTCGACGGCCGGGCGGACCGGCCGGTCCGGCCGAGCCCTGTTTTGGGTTCGGCGGCCCGCGACCGTTATCATCGCCAGGTTGGAGGATTCGCCTAGTGGCCTATGGCGCTCGCCTGGAACGCGGGTTGGGTTAACAGCCCTCAGGGGTTCGAATCCCCTATCCTCCGCCAGGACTCCCGCCTCGATCGTCGATCTGGGCGGGAGTTGTGCGTTTCGGTGCGGGTCTACCTCGGGTGTCGACTGAGATCGGCCCCCTGAGGCGCAGGCGAGGGGATATCCCCTCGGAAGGGCGTGTCGGGGCAGATCTCAGTCGCTGTCCGCACTCGCCAGCCGGCCGGGAACCGTGGAGCCATTGGTTGCCACACCGGACGCCGACGTCGGCAAGGCCTCGGCCACGCACCACGCGGCCACGGCAGAACAAGGGGAATCCGGAATCAGAAGTTTGGACAAGACCGGGGGTTTCTGTAATCACCCCGGCCTCTGGTTCAACAAGCGAGTTACAGCATCGCGTGAACGTGACCCCCACCGTAGCAGGCCGGCGTGATGATCGACGAATCGTCGTCTGGAAAGCTGGACAGGTGCTGTTCCCGACGCTGACGCCCAATGCTCCCGATCTGCCCGACGCGATCTCGGTCGGCGACGATCATCTGTCCCGCGAGGATCTCGTCGGTGCGGCGACCGCGGTGGCGGAACGGATCGCCGGCGCGCGGACGGTGGCAGTGCTCGCCCGCCCGACCACCGACACTGTGCTCGCGATCGTCGGATGTCTGATCGCCGGCGTGGCCGCGGTGCCGGTGCCACCCGACTCCGGGTCACGCGAACTCGACCACATCCTCACCGATTCCGGCGCGCAGGCCTGGCTGGGCGCGGCGCCCGACGATGCCACGCTGCCGGTGATCCCGGTCCGTCGCTATGCCCGCTCGTGGCATCGCCACCCCGAGCCGCCGGAGTCGTCGATCGCGCTCATCCTGTACACATCGGGCACCACCGGCCTACCCAAGGGCGTACCCATCACCCGGCGGTCGATCGCCGCCGGCCTCGATGCGCTCGCGGACGCGTGGCAATGGTCGTCGGATGACGTTCTCACCCACGGTCTTCCGCTGTTCCATGTGCACGGCCTCATCCTCGGCATGCTCGGGCCGCTGCGTCGGGGCGGGCGGCTGATCCACACCATCACACCGAAGGCCGAGAACTACGCCGCCGCGATGCAACGTGGCGCGACCATGTTCTTCGGTGTCCCGACGGTGTGGCACCGCGTGGCGGCCGATCCGACTGCGGCGCAAGCATTGTCGTCGGCGCGACTGCTGGTGTCCGGCAGCGCGCCGCTACCCGTCCCGGTGTTCGAGAGCATCCGCGACCTGACCGGGCACGAGATCGTCGAGCGCTACGGGATGACCGAGACCATGATCACCGTCAGCACCCGCTCCGACGGGGAACGCCGACCGGGCTGGGTGGGCCTCCCGCTGGCAGGCGTGCAGACCCGACTCCGTGAGGGCGACGCCGACCTCCCGCACGACGGCGAGTCGGTCGGCGACCTCCACGTGCGGGGGCCCATGATGGCCGCCGGCTACCTGAACCAGCCGGACAAGACCGCCGAATCCTGGCTCGACGACGGATTTTTCGCGACCGGCGACGTCGCGGTGATCGATCCCGACGGTATGCACCGCATCGTCGGCCGGCGGGCCACCGACCTGATCAAGTCGGGCGGTTTCCGTATCGGCGCCGGCGAGATCGAGACCGTGCTGCTGGGTCATCCGTCGGTGGACGAGGTGGCGGTCATCGGCATCCCCGACGACGACCTCGGCCAGCGCATCGTCGCCTACGTGGTCGGCGAGCGTATACCCGACAGCGAGCTCATCGACCACGTCACCGCCGAGCTGTCACATCACAAGCGGCCCAGGGAAATCCGGTTCGTCAACGCACTCCCCCGCAACGCCATGGGCAAGGTGCAGAAGAAGCTGCTGGAGTGAGGCGACGCCGACGGGCGGCCGTTCAGGTGCCGCAGACATCTGCTACGAAGCGGCCGGGACCGGCTCCGCCGCCGGAGACGGGCTGCGTCGGGTCGCCGTCCGTCCGAGCGCGACGATGAGCACCAGTGCCGCAGCCACCGGCACGCAGGCGATCAGCACGATCGCACTGGTGGACATCCCGAGGCCGATGAGCGCTCCTCCGACGATCGGCCCGACAACGGATCCCAGACGGCCCATCGACGACGTCCAGCCCACGCCGGTGGCCGCGGTCGCCTGTGGGTAGAGCGACACCGCGACGGCGGCCTGCCCGATCATCCCCGCCTGCAGGCCGAGCCCGACACCACCGAACACCAGGAGTAACAGGGCCTTGTCTGCACCGAGAAACGCGGACAGCACGAGGAACACGATGGCGACCGCGGTGGTTCCCGCGAGCACCGACGTCATCCGGAAGCGCAACGCCCCCACCATGAGTACGCCCGCGCCGATGATGCTGCCCACCCCGAGTGCGGCCGAGCCGAGTGGGGCGAGGCCGGTGCTGAACCCGTAACTGGTGAGCAGCGTAGGCAGCCACGACGAGAAGATGTAGTAGACCGAGAACACCAGGAACGCGAAGCCCCACAACAGAATCGTGCGGGTCCGGACCGCCGGATCGAAGAGTCGCGCAACCGAGGCATGGTGTTTGGCGTCGGCAGGCGCGATCGTCGACCGGGTCACCGCACGTTCATCGGGTAGCCAGACCCACAAGAACGGCAACAGCAGGGCCGAGGCGGCGGCGCCGACGATGAAGACGGCCGGCCAGCCGAACGTCCCGATCACCTGGCTGCCGAACACTCCGGCGATGAGCGCGCCCAGCGAGATACCCATCGTCACGAAGACGGCGATCGATTGTCGATACCGCGCCGGATTGAGGGCGGTGGCCTGCGCAACGGCAGCGGGCATCACCGCGCCGAGCCCGAATCCGGTGATCAACCGCAGCGCGCTCAGCTCGAGGATCGAGCCCGCCCATGCGGTGAGCAGGCAGCCGACGGTGAACACCGCGACAGCGACCAGCACCACGTGCCGGCAGCCGAAGCGCGCGGTGAGGCGCCCGACCGCGATGTAACCGAGGGCGACGCCGAGGCTGGTCAGCGAGAGGGCAGGAGTGAAGTGGGAGGCCGGGACACCCCAGTCGTCGGCCAGCGCGGGCACAGACAGCCCGAGGGCGATGGTGTCGTAGCCGTCGAGCACGACGGCGACGAAGGCCAGGATCAGTACCGGCCAGTTGGGCCGGGTGATGGCATCCGGGCTGCTGACGGGAGGGGAACTCATGCGCGGTCCGCTCATGATGGCGTCCTTGTGGTTGTCGGCGTGGCTGACGCCGTGTGGATGATTCTACTGGGCGGTGAAAGGCCGGCCGGGGTGATCGGCCGTGGGGAGAAACCCCTGGGCTTCGACCTCGACGGTGAGGCCCGGCTCCACCAGGGCCGACACCTCGACGAGGGTCGAGCACGGGAAATCGCCGGAGAAGACCGCGCTCCGGGCGCGGCCGACAGCGGATCTGTCGTCGATGTCGGTGAGGTAGATGCGCAGGACGACGATGTCGTCGACGGTGGCGCCACACGCTTCGGTGAGCGCCCGCATACGGCGGAAGGCCTCGACGGCCTGCGCGTGGGTGTCGGCGGCGGCACCGGGTCCCGACGGCCCACCCGCGTGCATTCCCGAGAGGAAGAACTGACCGCCGACGATTCGGGCGTTGCTGAACATGTCCCGTCGTGGCGGTTCCGCGACGGTGGGCTCGACCACCCGGGTCATGACGCCCTCACAGCGCGTCGTGCATCGGACTCCTCGGTGAGCCGCACGCGGACCGGGGCGAAGTCGTACGTCGGGTAGAAGTCCGTCTGAAACGTGCCCCAGGCGCGGCGCTCGAGTTCCACGTTGACGGCGGCCAGTCGATCGGCGGGCAGGCGCAGCGTGACTACCTGCCCCAGCCCCATCGCGACGACCCACGACACGATCTCGCAGCCCTCGGGAGGGAAGCCGTGCCACCAGTCGTTCTCGTCGAGCCGGCCCTGTAGCTGCGCGAGATTCTGCGACTGGTCATGCCGCAGAACCACCGTCAGCAGCATCGTGTCGTCCATACCACCGTCGATGCCGCTCACGTCGCCAACCCCGCACCGTTCGCCGCGGCGAGAGCGGCGGCCTGCGCGACGGCATCGGCCCGATAGATGCGCCGGATGCGGGACACTCCGAGATCGTGTTGGTACAGGTGCTCCTCGCGATCGGCGTCGTTCGCCAGCACCTCGAGGACGAGGCGGTCCTGCTCGAGCACCTCCCAGTGCTTCTCCTCGAGCCGTGTCCGGTAGAGGAACCGCCAGGCCTCGCGTTCCCATCCGCTGACTCGACGGGTACGCCAGTGGAAGATCGCCGACGTCGAGCAGTCGATGGGTGTGCTCATCCCGACGATGCCGAACACCCCGCCGGGACCGGCGGCGGGTCCGTACGGGATCTCCAGATCGACGTAATCCATGGAACCGCGTACGAACTCGACCCAGTCGAAGTTCACGCCGCACTGATCGGTCTTCTCGAAGAAGAACCCGCGGTCGGTCTCGCGGATGCGGAATCGAGCGGAGGTGTCACCTCCGAACATCGAGTGCGAATTGCGATGCAGGAATGCGCCGTGCATCGGGTCGAGCACATTGTCCATGTAGAACCGCCACGGTCCGGCCCATTCCGCGAAGTTGGGAAACCACGAGACCTCCGGATCGGAGAGCCGGTCCGGGAGCACGAACGGCGTGGGCACCGAGTCCGCGGTCAGCGGGATATAGGCGAATATGGTGTCGGCGGCCTCGACGACCTCGAGCGAGGCCGTCGCGCGCCGCCCTTCGAGTGCGCAGCCCGGCATCCCGGGAACGGAGACCACGGTGCCGCCGCCATCCACCTGGACACCGTGGTAGGCGCATGCAATCCGATCGCCGAGGTGCTGACCCACCGACAGGGGTGCGCTGCGATGCGGGCAGCGGTCCTCGAGCATGTGCACAACGCCATGGGCGTCTCGAAACAGCACCCAGTCGACCTCGAGACGCCGGACCGGGACCATCGCCCCGGCCTCGACCATGTGCGACGGCAGGATCGGGTACCAGCGGTCGCGCAGACCGGTGGCGGCGATCTCGTCGGCGTCCAGGTGACGCCGGGTGCCCACGGCGAAGGTCGGTCGTCCTCGTGGTGTCGGCCGGGGCGTGGTGCGGGTTTCGGTGGTGGTCATGTCATTTCCCCAATCTGCGCATCTCGGCGCGGAAGGTCTCGTCGGTCCACGGGCCACCATCGGGTCCGTGCAGTCCCAGGGCATTCAGGCCGTCGACCACATCGTCGAGAGTCGTTGCACCGTCGGCGAACACCTCGGACAACGAGCCGGCGAGCTTGTCCTCGTAGGGTGTGATCGGTTCCGGGTGGGTCTGATGCGTCTCGAGATAGGGCTCGCGGAACGTCGCCCGGCCGAGCGCATCGACAGGGAATTTCGCTGTGCGAGTGTTCATCGGAGAGCTCCTTCGATGAGTGGGGTGGGTGGGGTGAGCAGGCGCCCGTCGCGGGCGGCCAGACCTTCGGCGATGGCGACGAAGGATGCGGACCACTCGGCGAACGACTCCCGCCGTTCGGTGTGGACCGGTCGCGGCGCACCATCGATGACGACGAACACGCCGTTGTCGATCTCACCCGCGAGCTTTTGGGCGGCAGTGAGATCCGCGTCAGATGATGGCGCCGACGCCAGGACGAGAGTCGGTACGACGACCTGTGCGAGCAACGGGACGACGTCGTCAGGCACCGGAACCGGCTCGGCCAGTACAAGACTCAACACGACCTCGGGGTGCGCTACCGCGAGCCGGATGGCGTCGGCAACGTGGTCCCCGGCGGCGAAGACGTGAGTCTGCTCGCCCGCCGCCACGGCGGCGAGGGCGCCGTCGTCCCACCAGAGCTTCGGGGCGATCACGACCGTCCACCGTTCTGGTGATCTGCGGTGGGCACGTGCACCGGCGGCACGAACGGTCCCGGCACCGGGTCCAGCGCTTCGACGTCGACCTCGATGACCGATGGCCCCCGCCGACCGACGGCCTGGTCGAGTGCGGCGGATATGGATCCGGGGCCCTGGACGAGTCGGTACGGCAGATCCATCGACGCCGCGAGCAGATCGAAGCGGGGGGTGTGCAGGTCAACTCCGGATCGACGGAATCCGTTCTTTTCCTGCATGTTTCGCAGAACTCCGTATCCGCCGTCGTTGAACACCAGCACGATCACATGTGCTCCGGAGCCGGCGAGGGAGGCCAGTTCACCGAGGTGGACGGCCAGGCCGCCGTCGCCGGCCATGACCAGCGTCGGAACGTCGGGGCGGGCATGCGCGGCGCCGATACCCATGGCCAGCCCCTGCCCGATCCCGCCGCCGAGAGGGAACACGTTGGTCGCCTGCTCGTGGATGGGCAACAGGCGGTTACCCCACTGACTCGACGGGATGGTGACGTCGCGGGCGATGACCGACCGGGCGGGCACGGCGGTGCGGATCGCCTCGCAGATCTCCGCGTAGCCGCCGATGTACGAGGTCAGTTGGCGGCGTACGACGCCGCGAACCTCGGTGACCCGGTCGCGCCATCCGGGTTCGGCGGTTCCGGTGTCGAGGTGCGCGGCGATGGCACGCACCGACTCACCGGCGTCGCCGAGGACACCGACGGTGGCCGGATAGACCCGGCCGATGGTCGCCGGCACAACGTCGATCTGGATCAGATTCGCGGGCAACGGAAGGCTGTACGAGGCCGTCTCATTGGAGCGGAAATGCGTACCGATCGCCAGCAGGACGTCGGCGTCGGCGATCAGTTCGCGGGCGGCGGGTGTGGTGGCGAAGTTGCCGATCACCAGCGGATCGTCCTCGTCCACGATGCCCCGGCCGGAGTTGCTGGTGAGGATGCCCGCGCCCAGACGGTGTGCGAGTTCGCCGATGGCCACGCCCGCACCCGCCGCACCCCCACCGAGCCAGATCAGCGGCGACCTGGCAGTACGGAGGAGATCCGCTGCGCAGGCGACGGAGTCGGCGTCGACGCTCGGGACGGGTCGCGGTGCCGACTCGGATGGGCGCTGCTGATCGGGAGAGGCAAGGTACTGCAGATCGGTGGGCCACTCGACGCTGGCCGGGCCCGAAGGAGCGGCCAGAACCCGCGCGATCGCTGCTTCCAGTTCGGCCCCGGCTTCTTTCGCGTCGCGGATCGTCGCGGAGTACGCGGAGATCGCGTCGAGCATCTGTGGTTGGCGCGGGAACTCGTGGATCACGCCGCGACTCGCGGCGGGGCGCCCCGGTGCCAGGTGCTCGCTCTCGATCTGTCCGGTGATGTGCAGGACGCGACTCCCTGCGGTCAGTGCCTCGACCATCGATCCGGCCGCGTTGCCCGCTCCGGTTCCGGTGCTCGTCAACGCGATCCCGATCCCGCCGGACGCTCGCGCGAACCCGTCGGCGGCGTTGACCGCGGCGGCCTCGTGTCGCATCTCGACAAAGGTGAGGTCGCGGTCGACAGCCTCGACCAGTGGCAGGTTGTGGATGCTGACGACGCCGAATGCGGTGGTGATGCCGTGGCGGCGCATCACCTCCACGAGGACGTCGCCGCCGGTCTGGCGGTGGGACTCGGGCTGGGTGGTCATGGTGGTCTCCTGAGGGATGGTCGTCGGTGTCAGGCGTAGCGGTGGACACCGCCACCGACGTCGAGGGCTGCGCCGGTCATGTAGCTGTTTCGTGGGGACAGCAGTGTGGTCACCGGGAAGGCGAGTTCGTCGGCGGTGCCGAAGCGGCCCAACGCTATTCCGCGGTCGTGGGCGATCTCCGCGCTCCATTCGTCGAAGTCGGCGGGCGAACCGCTCTCCACGAAGCGCCGCTGCCACTGTCCGGTGTCGACGAGCCCGAGCAGGACCGAGTTCACCCGGATCCCGTCGACGGCGAGGTCTCCGGCGAGCGACCTGGACAGGTTGAGCAGCCCGGCCCGTGCGGCAGCGGTGATCGCGAGCCGGAGCTCTGGCTGGCGGGAGAGGATTGCGTTGACGACCACGATCGACCCGGCATCGGACTTGGCCAGCGCGGGGCGTGCTGCCCTGACCACGTTGAGGGCGCCGAAGATCTTGAGGTCGAACTCGTCCCGGATCTCCTCGTCGCTGGTCTCGTCGAGGGTGCGCATCAGCGACCGGCCCGCGTTGCAGACCACGCCGTCGAGACCGCCGAGTCGGTCGACCGCCGAGTCGACGAAGTCGTCCACCGAGGACCGGTCGGTGACATCGCACGCCGCCGTGACGACGTCGGTGACTGCGGCCAGTTCCTCGGTGGCGGAACGCAGCCGCTGAACATCGCGTGCGCACAGGGCGAGGCGCGCCCCTTCCTCCGCGAGCAGCCGCGCCGTGGCGAGTCCGATCCCGGAGCTCGCACCGGTGATCAGAATCCGGCGGCCGTCGAGCTGCAGATCCATGGCGTTCTCCTCGTGTGGTGGTGTGTGGTGGTGGCGTGAGTCGGTCAGCGGAAGATGAAGCCGCCGTCGACGACGATGGTCTGGCCGGTGACGAATGCGGCATCGTCGGAGAGCAGGAACCGCACCACCCCGGCGACGTCCTCGGGTGTCTGTTCGCGTTTGAGAGCCCGGCCCTCGGCGTAGGTGCGATACCGCTCGTCGGGTACGGATTCGGTCGCCTCGACCCGGATCAGCCCGGGCGCGACTGCGTTGACGCGCACGCCGAACTCGCCCGCGTCGCGCGCCATCGAACGTGTCATGCCGATGACCGCAGCCTTCGACGACACGTAGTGCACCAGGCGGGGTGACCCGTACAGCGCGACGTCGGAGGCGATGTTCACCACCGAGCCCTGCGCGGCGGACAGCATGGGCCACAGATATTTGGTCACCGACCAGGTGCCGCGGACGTTCACGGTGGACAGCCGGTCGAACTCGTCATCGGCGAGGTCGAAGAAGGTTGCACCACCGACTCCGTCGGCGATGGCGGCGTTGTTGACGAGGCCGACGACCCGGTGGCCGTCTGCGTCGAGGCGGTCCGCGAGTGCCCGCACCGACCCGATGTGGGCGATGTCGGTGACGATCGCGGTGGCGTCGTGCCCGGCGACGAGGAGGTCGCGCTCGGCGGCGTGGGCGGTATCGGGGTCGCGCTCGGCGATGACGACGCGGTGTCCCTCGCGGCAACAGCGTTCGGCGATGCTGCGGCCGAGGCCGCGTCCGCCGCCGGTGACCACGATGGTGCCGGGGGTCATGACAGACCACCGAGGAACTCGAGGACGAGATCGGCGACGGTGTCGGGCCGCTCCTGGACGGCCACGTGGCCCGCGGCGCCGATGATGTGCAACTGCGCACCGCGGATACCGTTCGCGAGCGCCCGCGACTCGTCGACGCCGGTGATCACGTCGTGCTCGCCGACGAGGACCAGCGTCGGGCAGTCGACCCGCGCCAGGTCCGGGCCGTGGTCGGTGGTCGCCATGAACTCTGCTGCCGCGGTGAAACCGGGAATCCGGATGTCCGCCATCGATCGACGTACTGTTTGGCACACGATGGGTGCCGCTCCGGGGGCGGTCAGCCGCGGGGCGCGTTCGGCCGCAACGGCGTCGGCACCACGTTCGCGGAGTTCGGCGATCCGGGCGAGCATGGCGTCGGCCTTCCCGGCGGTGGTGCCTGACCCGCGGGTGCTGTCGGCCAGGACGAGTGCGGCAACGATCTCGGGGCGGCGGAGGGCGACCGCGATGGCCACGACACCACCCCACGACGTACCGAGGAGAGTGACGGGTTGCGCCGGCCACGTGCGCTCGATCAGATCGATGACCGCGGCGACCACGTCGACGCCGGGCATCGGATCGGCGGACCTGCCGTACCCGGGCGCATCGAGGCACCAGGACGGCACACCTGCCGCGGCGAGGCGCTCGGCCAGCGGCGCACACGAGTCCGCCGAGCCGCCGATGCCGTGCAGTAGGAGCACCGGCCGATCCGTGCGGATCTCGCGGTGCGATCGGTGCTCGACGACGTTGAGACCGTCGACGGCGGAAGCTGCGACGGTCATGAGACACCCGCCGTCTCGGGCGCCCCGTAGAAGTAGTCCTCGTGCGCCGCCACCAGCGCCCGCGCACCGAGGTCAGGGATTCCGGCCATGGCCGACCGGATGGTGCTGCTCGGCGGCCCGGCCGTCCCCCAGGTATCGGAGAGCTCGGGGGTGCGCCGCCAGGTGCGACAGAGCCAGGCGTCCTCGTCGATCTGGGCGACCTCGGAGGTGTACTCGCAGACGAGGCCCGCGGGGTCGGTGAAGTACGAGAAGGTGTTGTCGCCCGGCCCGTGTCGCCCGGGTCCCCATTGAGGCGAGATGCCGTGCGACCGCAGACTTCCGATGCCGCGCATGAAGTGGTCGATCGATGTCATCTCGTACGCGATGTGGTTGAGCGACGGCCAGGACGCTTGGTTGAGCGCGATGACGTGGTGATCGGAGTTGCACCGCAGAAACGCCATCTGCCGTTCGGACCAGTCGGATACACGCATGCCGAGGACACGGGTGTAGAACCACGCGGTGCGTTCGATGTCGGTGGTGTTCAGGACGACGTGGGCGATCTTCCGCGGCACCGCCCGACGTCCGGCCGGCTCATCCGTCGGGACCGCGAAGGTGTCCGCGGACAGTTCGATCGTCCGCCCCTCGGGGTCGACGAGCTGCAGGCCGTATCCGCCGCCCGCGTCGTCGAGCGGCCCGGGCGCACGGAGCAGCGGGATGCCCAGCGCTTCGAGTACACGGGCCGCGTCGTCCACCTCACGAGGAGTCGCGACCGCAAAGGTGATGCGGCCCAGAGCATTCACATCACCGGCCCGCAGATCCAGGACATGATGTTCGGTGCCGGTGGCGCGCAGCCAGAATCGGTCGCCGTCCTCATCGACGGTCGACAGCCCCCAGACCTCGTGGTAGAAGTCACGGGAGGCGATCGGATCGGGCACGGTCAGCGCGACCGAACGCAGGCTGCGCAGGCGGCAGACCGGCCCGTCGGCGAGCGGTGACATCGGGGCGTGGAGCACGGTGGTTCCTTCTAGAGATCGAGTACGAGTTCGGCGGAGCGGCAGCGTGATACGCACGGGAACATCGTGGTGTTCGCGGCGTGCTCGGTCTCGCTGAGCAGGAAGTCCCGGTGGTCGACGTCGCCTTTGACGACACCCACCTCGCAGGTACCGCAGATTCCTTCGGTGCAGGAGCTCGGTACGTCGACGCCCGCGTCGATGAGGGCGTCGAGCACCGAGATGTCCGGTGCGACATGGACCCGTTGGCCACTGCGTTCGAGCACGACGTCGAAGGCCGGATCGTCGCCGACGGGTGTGACAGCGACGGGTGCCGAGAACCGCTCGGTACGGACTGTGACACCGTCCGGCACGGCCGAGGCAACCGCGTCCAGCAGCGGCGCCGGGCCGCAGCAATAGACCACCGAACCCGGCTGCGCGACACCGACTGCGGCCTCCAGGTCGGGTAGGCCGCCCACCTCGTCGTCGGCGTGGATCGTCACGACGTCACCGTGGGCGGTCACCTCGTCGACGAAGGCCATCGTCCGGCGTGACCGGCCGGCGTAGAGCATCCGCCAGCGACTCCCGCTGTCCTGCAGTCTGCGCATCATCGCCACGATCGGGGTGATGCCGACACCGCCGGCGACCAGCACATGCTCCGTCGCGTCAGGTTCCAGTGCGAATGCGTTGCGGGGACCGTCGATCCGGATCTCGGCGCCGACCGACAGCCGGTCGTGGACGAGCGTGCTGCCACCCCTCGATTGCTCGGCGCGGAGCACGGCGACCGTCCAGCGTGCCGTGTCGCGCGGGTCCGAGCAGAGGGAGTACTCGCGGATCAGTCCGCCCGGAAGGTGTAGCGCGACATGAGCACCCGGGTCCCAACTCGGCAGCGGGGCCCCGGTCGGATCGACGAAGGTGACGCTGGTGATGCCGTCGGCCTCCCACGTCTTCTGCTGGACGCGAAGGATTCTCGACGTGTCTGAGCTCGTGTGCGCTGCGGACATCGGTGGCGATCCTTTCCGGTCGGTCGGGTGACGGGTCAGCGGGTGACGCCGTACATCTCCGAGCTGGGCGGGTAGGTGGGCAGCTGGGGCTTCGGGGCGCCGATGATCACGCAGAACAGCGCGTCGGTGTCCCCGACGTTGGCGAGACTGCGCGGCACACCGGCCGGCACGCGGATGAGGTCGCGGTATCCGAGGCGGCGCACCGCCTTTTTGGTGCCGTCCTCGACGTCGTGGACGGCCACCTCGAGCTCGCCCTCGAGGACGAAGAACACTTCCTCCACGTCGTGGTGCGTGTGCTCGGGTCCGACCGCGCCGGCTGGCAGGCGCATGTTCGAGAAGGTGAAGTGCTCGGACGGCAGCGTGCGGTTGTCGCCGTCATGGTTGCCGGTGGCACCCGATCCGATATAGCGGATCTGCGCGCGCTTGAATCGATCTCCGCCCTTGGCGGCCTGGAATCCGAGGGTGTCCCAGTCCTCGTAGCGGGTGTCGCGGCTCGCGATGCAGGCGTCGATCTGCTGGTCGAGGTCCACGGTGGTCTTCTCCGGTGCGGTCATGATGACGTCCTTTCGGGTGGGTTGTATCTGTCGGGGGTCAGGCGGCGTGCGCGATGGCTTCGATTTCGACGGTTGCGCCGTACGGGAGCGCTGCGACCTCGACGAACGACCGAGCCGGCCGCGGATCGTCGAAGATTTTCTCGTAGTGACGGTTTGCCGCGTCCCGCAGCGAGACGTCGGTCACGAAGTAGGTGGTCTTGACGACGTCGGCGAGAGTCATGTCAATCGTCGCGAGACGCTCGGCGAGCCGGGCGATCGCGGCGTCGAACGCCGGCTCGACCCCGTCCACGGCGTGCCCGCTCTGGTCGACTGACAGTGCGCCGGAAACGAATCCGAATCCGGCCACCGCGAAGGCGGGGCTGTAGGGATGCGCTGCGCGATGGTCCGCGTCGACGGCGATGGTCATGTGTGACGTCCTTTCGATTTGATGGGGTGGTTGGATGCTCTGGATGTCGGTTACCGGGTCCGGGCCGGTGGCTACCGGGGCGATCCCCAGGCGAGGGGGGAGTCGCTGAGATCGAGATAGAAGCTCTTCTGGTCGGCGTACTGTCGGACGGCGTCGCGCCCCTTCTCGATGCCGAGTCCGCTGTCGCGCAGCCCGGTGAACGGGGTGGAGATGGAGAACTGCTTGTAGGTGTTGACCCAGACCGTCCCGGCATGGATGGCTTCCCCGACACGCAGTGCTCGCCGGTAGTCCTCGGTCCAGATGCCGCAGGCGAGCCCGTAGACGGTGTCGTTGGCCTGCGCAATGACGTCGGCCTCGTCGTCGAACGGGATGACCACGGCGACGGGTCCGAACACCTCGTCGCGACAGATGGTGTCGGCGTTGGTGACGTCGGTGAGGATGGTGGGTGGGTAGTAAGTACCCGCCGCGAGCCGCGGATCGTCGGGAATCGCTCCGCCGCAACGCACTCGGGCTCCGGCGGCGACGGCGTCGTCGACCATGGCGGCGACCGAATCACGATGTGCGGCGGCGATCATCGGCGCCACATCGGTGGCCGGATCGGTGCCGACGCCCAGTCGCAGTCGCCCGGCACGCGCCACCAACTCGTCGGTGAACGCGTCGGCGATGCTGCGATGCACGAAGATCCGGGATCCGGCGATGCAGCTCTGGCCACTCGACGAGAAGATGCCGAACAACACACCCTGCAAGGCTCGTTCGATGTCGGCGTCGTCGAAGACGATGGTCGGCGACTTGCCGCCGAGTTCCAGGGTGATCGGCATCAGCTTGTCCGCGGCGACGTGCGCGAGATGACGGCCGGTGGTGGTGCCGCCCGTGAAGCTGACCTTGGCGACCAGCGGATGCCGGACGAGCGCCTCACCGACGCTGCGTCCGGGGCCGGGCAGGACCGACAGCACTCCACGCGGCAGACCCGCCTCCTCACAGAGTCGGGCCAGCAACAGCGTCACCCACGGTGCCCACATCGGAGGCTTGCTGACCACGGCGTTGCCGGCGGCAAGTGCCGGTGCGAGTTTTTGTGCATCGGAGGCGATGGGCGAGTTCCACGGGGTGATGGCCCCGACCACTCCCATCGGCCGATGCGTCGACATCGTCATCCACGGTCCACGCGGCGTCGTCAGCGCGCCGTCCATCGTCTCCAGCGCTGCCGCCATGTAGCGAAAGGTGTTGGCAGCACTGGACGCAAGGGCGCGGGTCTCCGCGAGGGTCTTGCCGGTGTCGAGGGTCTGCAGCGCAGCGATCCGCTCGCGAGAGGCGTCGATCGCATTGCCGATCCGATGCAGAACGGCCGCCCGTTCGTGCGGGAGCATCGTGGCCCAGCCGCTCGTGGTCGCGGCCGAAAGCCCCTCGCGCACTGCGGTGTCGACGGTCTCGGGCGTTGCGCCGTGCAGGGTCGCGAAGATGTGGCCGGTAGCGGGGTCCACCGACTCGATCAGGTCCCCGGTGCCGATCTCCCAACGGCCGGCGACGCAGATGCGATCGACGAGGTCGATACCGGTATCGATGCCCTGCGACGCGAGGTCTGAGGCGTACGGGGTATTCGCGACGAGCGACATGCGTGGTGTCCGTTCCGACGGGAAGCTTCTTCGACTGGTTCCGCGCTCCGAAACATTTATCTTTGCGCTAAGACAGTTCTAATGTCTTAGCGCTAAGAGGTCAAGGCCAGAAATGGCTGCACAGGCGTTTGTAACGAGCGATTTACACGTCGGAAATCGTAGAGATGCAGGTCACACTGCATGTGGTGGCGATCACTGCGCCGAAAATTCTTCTGCGGAAAAGTTACCCGCCGGCGGTGATCGGGTCCGATTCGCCGGGATCCAGTCCGTCACCGAGCATCGCCGAACGCGCCGAACGCTCCAACGTGCCGAGCAACTGCGCGAGCTCGACGGCCTCGTCCTCGGACAACCCGGCAAGCATCGTCTGGAGCTTCGCGAAATGCTCGTCGGCGATGCGATCGACGAGCGCGGCACCCTCCGGAGTGAGTTCGACGTAGACGACGCGGGCGTCGTGCGCGTCCTTGGCACGGGTGACGAGGCCGGCATCTTCGAGGCGCTTGACCCTCAACGACAATCCGCCGGTGGTCACCAGTGTCTGTTCGGCGAGCTGACCGGCGGTCAGCCGGTGATCCGGCACCGCACGACGCAGACACGCCAGTACATCGAATCCGGATTCGGTGATGTTGTGTTCCTCGAAGGTCGACGCGATGCGCGCGCGGTAGACGAGGAAGCTGCGGTGCAGACGTCCGAAGACCTTGAGCGCCGAAACGTCGAGCTCGGGACGTGCGACGGCCCAGTGCGACACGATGACATCGACTCCATCCATGATGGGTCGAGGTTACCGGGACCCGCCGCGCTCCCCGGACGCCACCGATGCGGACACACCGGCGGGCCGCCGGCTGAGTTGCCGACGGCCCGCTGCGGTCTCATTGGTTTCGGTCAGTGCGCGCCCACGGGTGAGTGCCCGAGGAACTCCAGGATCGACTGCCGGCGATGCTGGTAGGCGTCATCGAACGGCGCCTGCGGATCGCGAGGTCGATCGATGGTGATGACGTCGGCGACAGTGGCCGGCCGGTGGGTCAGGAGGACGACGCGATCGGCGAGCAGCAGGGCCTCGTCGACGTCGTGCGTGACGAACAGGATCGTCATCTTGGTCTGCTCCCAGACCGAGATCAGCAGCTGCTGCATGTCCAGGCGGGTCTGCGCGTCGAGTGCGCCGAACGGCTCGTCCATGAGCATGACCTTCGGTTCGCAGGCGAGGGTGCGGGCCAATTGCACGCGCTGGCGCATGCCACCGGACAGGTGGCTGGGCAGGTGGTCGAGGTAGCCGCCGAGGCCGACCTGCTCCAGGTACTCGGTTGCCACGCGCTTCGATTCCCGTCCCCGGACACCGCGCAGCGCGAGCGGGAACTGCACGTTCTTGAGGGCCGTTCGCCACGGGAAGAGGGCGTCCTCCTGGAACACCATGGCGCAGTGTGCGTCGTTCCCGGTGATGGCCTGTCCGTTCACCGTGGCCGCACCACCCATCGGTGCGAGCAGACCGGCAAGAGCTCGCAGGATGGTCGACTTGCCGCAGCCCGACGGCCCCAGGAACACGACGACCTCACCGGGTTCGATGTCCAGCGTGACGTTCGCGGCGATCTTGCCGTCAAACCCCAGCTGGAGATGATCGAGGATCACGCCCGCGCCGGCGCCGGTGCTGTACACGGGGATGTCGGATGTGGCTTTGACGTCGGTGACGACGCCGGAATCGGTGGTTGTCATGGTGTCAGTCCTCGTCGTGGTGTGCGGCCGGTTGGTGATGTCTGCGGTCGTCATCGCGACGCCCTGGGCAGCCAGTGATTGACTCGTCGTCCGATGAGCTCGACGATCCAGGCGGTGATCAGGCCGAGCGCGCCGATCGAGAGCATGCCCACGACCACACCGGCGTAGTCGAGCAGTCCGTACGACTGCCACGTGTAGTAGCCGATGCCGAACTGTCCGGAGATCATCTCCGCGCTCACCACACAGATCCACGCGACGCCCATGGCGACCGAGAGACCCGCGAAGATGCCGGGCATCGCGCCGGGCAGGACGACGCAGCGCAGAATGGTCCATCGGCTCGCGCCCATCGTCAGCGCGGCTTCCTCCCACACCTTCGGCAGTGAGTCCATCGCATGGATGGTGCTGACCAGGACGGGGAAGAAGGCGGCGAAGAAGGTGATGAAGACTATGCCCTGCTCGCTGGACGGGAAGAGCAGGATGGTCAGTGGCACCAGTGCGATCGCCGGGATGGGACGGATCATCTCGATGAATGGCCGCAACGTCTTTCGCGCGATGTCGGATCTACCGATCACCATGCCGAGCGTGATTCCGATGATGGCGGCGAGTCCGAAGCCGAGGAGGATTCGCTGGAGGCTCGCGAAGAGGTCGGCGTAGTAGCCGCCCGAGCTCAGCCGTTCGACGAACCCGTCGAACACGGCACCGGGGGTGGGCATCCGATTGAAGCGCAGCCACGCCACCACCTGGTTGGTCGTCAGGAGATGCCAGATCACCACGAACGCGGCGATGGGGATCAGCGGGAGCACGATGGTCAACGCGATCCGGCGGAGCTTGGTCGAGGTACTTGCCGAGCTCCCGTCAGAACTCGTCGGCGTGGAATGACCGGACATCGGCGGTGCTGCTGCCTCGGTCGGGTCGGCGGCGGGCTCGCCTGGTGCGAGCGGGCGATCCTGGGTCGGGGCCATGTGCGCCATGTGCATTCTCCTTTCACGGAGGTCAGGGGTCAGAGGTCAGGGGTCAGAGGTCGGGTTCAGGGGTCGAACGCGGGTCGGGAGGAACGTGGATGGTGAGGTCGGCCGGTCAGGTGGTGGATCGCGACTGCGACAGAGCTGTCTCGTAGGAGACCTCGGTCAGGGTCGGGTGAGATCGCCGGTACGTCGCGGCGCCGTCCTGGGTTGCGAAGGCCAGATAGCGTCGGGATGCGGGTGCGGCCGGGTCGGTCAGCCAGGTGGCGTGGTCGGCGAAGAGTTTGGTCGCGGTGACCGCGTCGGGAACGTACGCAGCACGAACCGGCGTGCCGGTGTCGGCGATCCGTCGTAGCGCGCAGCTCGGGGTAGCGGCCACCGACGTCGACTGCTGTCCGGCGAACCAGACCTCGGATGCGGTTGCGGGGTCCGCCACCGGCAGGCCGCAGACCTCGTCGGTGCCGGTCAGCCGGCTCGGGTTGCCGATGTCGGCGGTCTTCGTCGCGTAGTCGGAGCCGTACAGCTTCTCGAGGTGACGGGTGTCGGTGAACGACGCGATGTCGAAGTCCTCGGAAACGGAGCCACGCTTGACGAGGTAGGCCTTCACCTTCTCGAGCGCCGGGCCGAACTGCTTCTTGATCGTCGGGTCGAAGGACACCAGACCGTTCGGCCCGTTGTAGAGATAGACCACCTCCGGCTCGATGCCGGTGATCTCGCTGACCCGCAGTGCCGCCTGCATGGGCTGCGCCGTGATGTGGTCGGTGGTTTCCCTCAACGCCTGCATGAAGGCCGCCATCACCTCGGGATGCTGTTCAGAGAACTGATGCCGGGCCACCACACCGTGGAACGTGGGCACCTCGTTGTCGCCGCCGTCGTAGACGAGCCGGCCCTGGTTGCGGAAGATCACCAACTGCGGCCAGGGAACGAACTGGGCGAATGCGTCCACCTGCTTACCCTCGACGGCGGCCGCGCCGATGGACGGGTCCTGGTTGGCGATGTGGACGTCATCCTTGGTGATGCCGACGCGTTCGAGCGCGGTCGACAGCATTCCGTCACCGGCCGAGCCGAGGCTGGTGGAGACGTCCTTGCCGCGTAGGTCGTCCAGGCCGGTGGCCGTGGACCCGGTCGGGACGACGACCTGATTCAGCGAACCACGCAGGTTGTATCCGGTCGTCGCGATGAAGTCGGTCTGCGCGTCGTCGTACTTCTTGGTCTTCGACCCGTTGGTCAGCAACGGGTAGTCGCCCATCGATCCGATGTCGACGTGCGAGGCGATCATCGCCGCGGTGAGCGGGGCTCCCGACGAGAAGTCCTGCCACACCACGCGGTACTTCTTGCCGGACTTCTCGCCGGCTTCATCGAGCGCGGCCTCGAATGCCCCGCGATCACGCATCAAGGTGCCCGCGTTGACCGTGTTGATCGTCTTGGACTGATATCCGACGTTGACGACGACGGATTCGGAGTCGAACATGCCGCAGCCGGTCAGCGCTGAACTCAGCGCGAGGGTCGCGGTGCCGACGGCCAGCGCGGCCCGGCCGCGGCGGCTGATGCGCGCCGCCGAGGGCCGGCGGGGGAAGCGCTGGATGGTGTTCTCGGTCATGACACAAGACTCGGAGCCAACTGTTACATCTGAACGAACCACCGTTGCAGCACGGTTAAGCCACCAGGTCAGCGCGGTGCGCGTCCAGGAAGGCTGCGCCGAGCACTCAAGGATTGCGACGTAATACGTTGCATGAGAACACTTCTCGAATAGCTCTCGGCGACGTGAGCCATCTCCGGGATCACGACATTCAGCCGAAAGTTGCATACCGCCACCATGATTCGTTGGCGTTCCATCGGCGGGTACGGAAGCCTGGTGGTCATGGAGATCAGCGAACCCGATTACCGGTTCACCCTCGCGAACGAACGGACATTCCTCGCGTGGCAGCGCACCTCGCTCGGCCTGCTCGCGGCGGCGGTGGCGGTGCTGCAGTTCCTGCCGGAGGACACTCATCCGGCAGTCCGGTACGGGGTAGGGGGTCTGCTGGGCGCGCTGTCCGTCGCCACCTCTGTGGGTGGGCTCGCGAGGTGGCGCGGGAACGACGACGCGATCCGCCGTGATCAGCCGTTGCCGCGGCCCCGTCTGATCGCCTATGTGGCGTCGGTGCTCGCCGTGGTCGGCGTGATCGCAATCATTCTCGCGCTCGCGCCGGTGCTCGGCGTCCGATGACGACCGCGGAGACCACTCCGGCCACGAGCGACCGGGGCCTGCAGGCCGAGCGAACGATCCTGTCGTGGTCCCGTACCTCGATCGCCCTCGGCGCCAACGGGATTCTCGTGGCCGGTCGAGACCTGGTGAGTCATCCCGACGAGTGGAGCTGCGTCCGATGGGCGGTTGCCGCAGCCGCCGTCACACTCGCCCTGGCCATTTACCTCGCCGGTCGCCGGCGGGCGCACGACCTCGCCCGTCGCCCGCTGTCGCGGCCGGTCGCCGCACGTCACCTGATGACGTTCACGGGTCTCACGATCACCCTGCTTGGGGTGGCACTGCTAGCCACAGCCGCACTCTGATCCGCGGTGCCGTACACAGCACCGCAGCCCCGGGTACCGATCGGATGATCGATACCCGGGGCTGCGGTCCGCAACGCGCCTTCAGGTTGCGCGGAACGCGCCGGCCAGTCGGGCGTGCAAGGCCTCCGACGCATCGTCGAGGCCCACAAAACTCACAGACTTGCCGACGGCGTGATACTTGCCGCGAATCCCCTCGAGCGTCGCGACCGACGTGGCATCCCAGACGTGCGCCGCCGAGAAATCGATGATGACGCGCATCGGATCGCCGGCGTAGTCGAAGCGGTCGACGAGACCATGGCTGGACGCGAAGAAGAGATCGCCGGTGATCCGATAGGTCTGCACCGGCCCCGAGTGCTCGGGGTCGTCATCGACGACGAGGTAGTGCTCCTCGATCGACGCGTGCCCGGCCACCCGTCTGACGAACGCAACCATCGCACACAGCACACCGACGATCACCCCATACGCGAGATTGTGGGTGACGACGGTGACCGCCACCGTCATCAGCATGGTGACCGTCTCCCCGATCGGCATGCGACGCAGGGTTTTCGGCGAGATCGAATGCCAGTCCATGGTCGCGAACGAGACCACCACCATCACCGCGACAAGTGCTGCCATGGGGATCGCCGCGAGTGCCGGACTGAAGAAGAGCACCAGGCACAGCAGGGCCGCACCGGCGACGAACGTCGAGATCCTGGTCCGGCCACCACTCTTCACGTTCATCATGGTCTGGCCGATCATGGCGCAGCCGCCCATTCCGCCGAAGAACCCGGTGACGAGGTTTCCGACACCCTGGCCCCAGCTCTCTCGTTTGGCGTCTGACGAAGTGTCGGTCAGCTCGTCGACGAGCTTGGCGGTGATGAGCGATTCGAGCAGACCCACCATGGCGACGGCGAGGGCGTACGGGAAGATGATCCGCAACGTCTCGAGGGTGAACGGCACACCGGGGATGCCGAGACTCGGCAGCTCCGATGACATCGGCCCTTCATCGCCGACGCGCGGCACGCCGACGGCGAACACCACGGCGATGACGGTGAGCACTGCGGTGGCGACCAACGGGGCGGGGACCACCGTGCTGACCTTGGGTAGGAACACCATCATCAGCAGTCCCGCCGCGGTCATCGGGTAGACCAGCCACGGGACCCCGATCAGGTGCGGCAATTGTGCGGTGAAGATGAGGATGGCCAGCGCGTTCACGAATCCGGTCATGACGCTGTGCGGGATGAACCGCATCAGCTTGGCCACTCCCAACCACGCCATCACCACCTGAAGGATTCCGGCGAGGAGGATCGTGGCGATGAGGTGGTCGACGCCGTACTCCCGGACCACCGGCGCCACGACCAGTGCCACCGATCCGGCGGCCGCCGAGATCATCGCTGGTCGTCCACCGACGAACGCGATGGTCATCGCGAAGATGAACGAAGTGAACAGGCCTACCGCAGGCCCGACACCGGCGATCAGCGAGAACGAGATCGTCTCCGGGATGAGCGCGAGCGCGGTCACGAGGCCGGCGAAGAACTCTGTTCGGAGCTGCCGAGGATTCCGCAGGGCAGCAAGCGTCGACGACCTCCGCACGCCGACGGCTGTTCGCGACAGCGTGTTGGCCACGTGCGTGCGCACAGCGGGACGTCGCAATGAGTCAATGCTCACCAGGGATCTCCATCGTTGTCGTCGGTCGCATACCGCGCGCGAGAACAGCACCGGCGGAGGATCATGGTGATCCCCCGCCGATACACCCCTCGCTCAGGCCTGGGCTGCTGCCAGGACTTCTTGTCGCTGAGGCACGAAATCGATTGGCGCGCCGGGCGGGATCAGTTCCTCCCGCTCGACTGACTCATCGTGTTCGCGGATGATGCGGTGGGCATGCTGCATGACCCACCACCGGACGAAGGTCTGGTTGACCGCCTCGCGTTCCTTGGGGTCCTCGAGCAGGTTGATGATGCGCGCGAACCCGAGCGGGATCTCCGGGTCATGGAAATGTTGCTGTCGCACGAAACTGATCTTGAACTGCGACCACTTCACGGCGTGCAGTTCCTCGTTGAGCCACACCATGCACCCTTCGCGCGCCGATTCCTCTGCACCGGCGAAGAATTCGCGCTGGTCGAGCCCGTCGATCTCCCGGTCGAGGGGGACCTCGCATCCGGCGAGGCGGACCAGCGTGGTGAACATGTCGGTCACGTGCATCATCTCGTTGCTCTCGCGTGGCTTGACGTGCCCGGGCCAGCGGATCAGTGCCGGGGTTCGAATACCGCCCTCGGCCGAGCTGAAGTAGGAGCCGTCGAAGAAGCCTGCGGTGCCCCGACCGGCCAGGTGGTCCTCGGGTCCGTTGTCGCCAGCGAACACCACGATGGTGTCATCGGCGATACCGAGCTCGTCGAGCTTGTCGAGGATGCTTTGGAAGTCGTGGTCGAGCATCAGGAGGGCGTCGCCCCAGTCCCCGTTGCTGCTCTTGCCGCGGAACTCCTCCCGCACCTCGATCGGGAAGTGCAGCAACGAGTGGTTGTGATACAGGAAGAACGGCTTGTCCTCAGCCACACTGCGTTCCATGAATGCGTGGGCACGACGGTCGTACTCGGCGTCCATCCGCCCCTTGAGTTCGACGGTCAACTGCTCGTCGGTGGTGCGGACGCCGCCTTCCTTGGTGCCGTCGTACATGTAGGACCAGCCGTCACGTTCACCCTTGTACCAGGGGTCGTCAGGCCATAGGCACTCGTCGTAGGTTCGGGCCGGGCCGTACCACTCGTCGAAGCCGTGATCGGTGGGCCAGCGTCCGTCTTCGGCGCCGATGTGCCACTTGCCGTAGCAGGCAGTGGCGTAGCCGGCGTCGGACAGGATGTCACCCATGGTGCGTTCCCAGGCGACCAGGCCGCCGGCGTTGCCGCCGAGCGCGATCGTGTGGTTACCCGATCGGATCGGATACCGACCTGTCATGAGCGCGGAACGCGTTGGTGTGCACTGCGGTTCGACCACGAAGTGGGAGAGCTTCAGGCTCTCGCCGGCGAAGCTGTCGATGTTCTTGGTGTCGGCGCCGCGCAGGATTCCGCCCCCGTAGCAGCCGAGCTCGCCGAGCCCCAGATTGTCGACGTGGAAGTACACGATGTTGGGTTGTTTACTGGGTGTGGACATGGTTATGCCTCACTTCCTTTCTGTTGGTGACAATGTGACGAACGCGGGTCGAGTGGTCAGTCAGACGTTTCGGTGTCCGAACCCCTGACCCGGGGATTGACGGAGACCAGCGACAAGCGGTCTCCGCGGTAGCGGACGGATTCCAGGTCGAACGGTGTCCCATCCTCGAGATACGAGAGTCGGTGTAGCAGCAGGACAGGCGATCCGACACGCACGCCGAGATGCCTGGCGGTGCCCTTGTCGGCCGCGACGGCCTCGACAGTGTTCTCAGCCTGGCCCAGGCGGACGCCGAGCTTGTCCTCCAGAAGTCGGAACACGTCCTCCTCGGCGAGATTTGCGCCGTCCAGGGCGTCGATGGCCTCGGGGCGCAGGGATGTGGTGTCCAGCGACAGCGGGACATTGGCGACCGACCGCAGCCGTTCGATGAACAGGATCGGGCTCCCCTCAGGGATGTCCAGTTTGTCGGCGACCGACGGGGTCGCCGTCGATTCGCGCGCCGACAGCACCTCGTTCTGCACCGAGAGTTGGTGTCCGGCCAGCGATTCGGCCAACCCCTCGAGCCGATCGATACGCTGCCGGAGTTTGGCACCGGTCACAAAGGTGCCTGCACCTTGCACGCGGGTGATCAGACCTTCGGCACGAAGCAGGTCAAGCGCTTCGCGTATCGCATTACGGCTGACACCCCATTCCTTTGCCAGTTCGTTCTCCGGAGGCAGCATCGGCCGCGGCGCGGCGAGTCCACCGAATGCGCCATCGAGGATCTGGGTCCGAAGGACATCGCGCACCCACCGGGCGGCGTCCTCCCGGGTGCCGGCGTATTTGCGGGCCGGTGGGCGCGGGAAGTCCTTGGGTGGAATCCGTGGCCTCGATGTCATGGCTCTACGCTCCCAACTCGACATTCCCGCTGATTTTCCTGGGAATTATCGATCTGTTACGCCACCGTGTACAGGCTCAAACGGCTGGCCAGCGGCTATGGGATGGCGCAAGGTGGGGTGAAACGCCACCTATCATCGTGGGTGGGTGATCACTTCCTGTCCGGTGGTCGGGTGGTGCCAGGTGATGGTGCGGTCGGTGTGCATGGTGGGTAGCCAGATTCCGAGGTGTTTGCGGTGGTGATCGGGTGTGCAGATCGGTGCCAGGTTGGCGTGCACGGTCCACCCACCGGCCCGGGGGTCGGCGTGGTGGAACTTGACGAGATGATCCAACTCGCAGTCGTGGGAGGGTCTGCTGCACCACGGGTATCGACAGGTCAGATCCGTGTACAGGATGTATCGGCGTAACCGCTGCGATGGGGCGTAGGTCAGTGCTCCCGGTGGTGGATGGCCGTATCCGCCGTGTCCGGTTGAAGTACCCCAGGTTTAGTTCCTATGTGGTTGCGAGGGCCGGGTCGGCTGGCTCGCTGGGGTGTGAGGCCCCGGTCAAGGTGGCCTCGTACTCGGCTGGGGGAACGTAGCCGAGGGCTTCGTGCAGGCGTTGGTTGTTGTACCACCACACGTATTCGAGAGTGGCCAACTCGACCTGCTCCACGGTGCGCCAGGGACCACGCTGGCGGATCAGCTCGGTCTTGTAGGCCGAGTTCACGCTTTCGGCCAGCGCGTTGTCGTAGGAGTCCCCGACGGTCCCTACTGACGGTGTGATTCCCAACTCGATCAGTCGGTCGGTATAGGCCAGCGATAGGTATTGCGACCCGTGGTCGGAATGATGGGTCAACCCGGATAGATTGGTATTCGCCTGCCACACAGCGTGATCGAACGCCGGAAGGGGAAGGTCCTCAGTCCGCATCGACGAGGCGACGTGCCAGCCCATGATCTTGCGGGTACAGACGTCGGTGACGAACGCGACATAGGCGAATCCCTGCCAGGTCCGCACATAGGTGATGTCCACGACCCACAGCTGATTCGGTTGTGTGGCAACAAAAGTGCGCTTGACCCGATCCTCCGGAACCGCAGCGGCTGGGTCCGCGCGGGTGGTGAACACTTTCTTCGAACGCTGCACCCCGCGCACCCCGGCGCACCGCATCAGTCGGCGGGTCTGCTCACGGCCGACCACATGACCCTTGCGGCGCAGTTCGGCGTGCACCTTCTTGACCCCGTACACCGCATAGTTGTCGCTGTGGACCTGCTTGACCACCGCCACGAGTTCGGTATCGCGAATCGAACGTGCCGACGCGGCGCGGGATTTCGCTGCCCGATATCCTCGCGAGGTGAGGAACACCACGCCTGCCGCGCGCAGGGTGCGGCAGATGAACTCGACCCCGAACTGATCGCGAAACTTGTCGATGAACGCGATCATCTCGTCGTGGTCCGGTCGAGCTCCGAGGCGAAAAACGCGCTCGCCGACTTGAGTAACTCGTTGGTCCGCCGCAGTTCGGCGACTTCCTTCTTCAGCCGCCGGATCTCGGCGTGCTCCTCGCTGCTGGTGCCGGCCCGCTGCCCGGCGTCGATCTGGGCTTTACGGCGCCACCGGCGCAGCGTTTCCTCGGCCACCTGCTGCTTGGCCGCAACTTGACGGATTGCCTCGAATTCCGAGAGCTCGGCGTCGGCCTCCAACGCCGTCTCCAACATGCGCACAGACTTCTGCCGGAACTCCGGCGGATACTGACGTGGCATGGCTCCATCCTCCTACAGATGACGGAACTAAACCTGGGGTACTTCACCTCGCGACCTACTCGACCAGCGGAGGCGGGTGTGGCCTCGATACGCCCTCGGCCAGCGCCTCGCGACCTACTCGACCAGCGGTAAGCTGGCGTCTCGCAAGCTACTCGACCACCGGAGGGGAAGGCGCCTCGCTACTCGACCAGCCTGCAGGGCGCCGGGCGCATCACACGTCGAGGAACCGCTCGTCACCGGCGTTGCGGGTGATGAAGCTGCGCCTCGCCTCGACGTCCTCGCCCATGAGGATCGAGAACAGCTCGTCGGCGATGGCGGCATCGGTCAGCGTCAATCGCCGCAGTACCCGCGCGTCCGGATCCATGGTCGTCTCCCACAGCTCGGTCGCACTCATCTCGCCCAGGCCTTTGTATCGCTGGATTCCACTGTCCACGTCCACCCGACGGCCGGCGGCCCGTCCGGCGGCGAGCAATCGATCGCGGTCGCGGTCGGAATAGGCGTACTCCGGCTCTCCCCTCTGCCATTTGATCTTGTACAGCGGCGGCTGGGCGAGATAGACGTGACCGTGCTCGATGAGCGGACGCATGTACCGGAACAGCAGGGTCAGCAGCAGGGTGGAGATGTGCTGACCGTCGACGTCGGCGTCGGCCATCAACACGATCTTGTGGTAGCGCAGCTTGGCGAGATCGAACTCGTCACGAATCCCGGTGCCGAACGCGGTGATGATCGACTGGACCTCGGTGTTCTTCAGCACGCGGTCGATGCGCGCCTTCTCTACGTTGATGATCTTCCCGCGGATGGGCAGGATCGCCTGATACATCGAATCGCGGCCGGATTTGGCACTGCCCCCGGCGGAATCGCCCTCGACTATGAAGATCTCGCCCTTCTCGGGATCGCTGCTCCGACAATCGGCGAGCTTCCCGGGAAGGCCGCCGAGACTGCCGGCAGTCTTGCGTCGAACCAGTTCACGTGCCCTCCGCGCCGCGATCCGCGCCTGCGCGGACGACGCGGCCTTGCTGACGATGGCCTTGCCTTGCGCGGGGTTGGCGTCGAACCACTCGGCCAGATGCTGGTGACACACGCGCTGGACGAACGACCGGATCTCACTGTTGCCCAGTCTGGTCTTGGTCTGGCCTTCGAACTGCGGGTCGGCCACTTTGACCGAGACCACCGCCGCGAGTCCCTCGCGGATGTCGTCGCCGGACAGATTGGTGTCCTTCTCCTTCAGCACTTTCAGGGATCGCGCATAGCGGTTGACCACCGCAGTGAGGGCGGCGCGGAAGCCCTCCTCGTGCACCCCACCCTCAGGTGTGTTGATGGTGTTGGCGAAGGTGTGTACCGACTCGGCGTAGCCGGTGCTCCACTGCAGGGCGATCTCGACCTCGTAACCCGCTCCGTGGCCTGAGAATCCGATCACCGTCGTATGAAGCGCCTCCTTGGTCCGGTTGATGTGCGCAACATAGTCGTTCAGGCCACCGGGGTAGTGGAAGCGCTGAGCGTCGGCGTCGATCCGATCATCGACGAGAGTGATCTCCAGTCCGTTGTTGAGGAAGGCCATCTCGCGGAGGCGACGCGCGACCTTCTCGACATCGAGGTCGGTCGTCTCGAAGATCTCGGCGTCCGGCCAGAATCGGACTGTCGTGCCGGTGTCTTCTGCCGGCTCGCCACGCTGCAGCACACCCGGGATCGACCGATCGTATCGCTGGAACCAGCGGTATCCGTCCCGCGTAACGTCGACCTCGAGCCGCGTCGACAACGCGTTCACCACGGAGACGCCCACGCCATGCAGGCCCCCGGACACCGCGTACGCGCCGCCCTCGGCATCGAACTTCCCGCCGGCGTGGAGTTGCGTCATGACGACGTCGATCGTGGGTATTCCGCTGGCGTGCATGGCCACCGGGATTCCACGACCATTGTCCGAGACCTCGGCGCCGCCGTCGGCGAGCAGCCGCACCGCCACCGTCGTCGCGTGCCCGGCCATCGCCTCGTCAACACCGTTGTCGATGACCTCCCACAACATGTGGTGCAGCCCACGGCTACTGGTGGACCCGATGTACATCCCCGGTCGTTTGCGGACGACATCCAGACCTTCGAGAACTGTTATCGAGTCTGCGCCGTATGCGATCTCGGTATCGTCCGTCATGGTCATCGTGCATCGCCTTCTCGGACGATGCAGCGGAATCCGATGTGACCGGTGGATGCGTCGTCGGCATGGCCCTGCCGGGCCGCCGGGCGGTATCGATTGCAGTAGTTCGGCGCGCACAGATGCGAGCCGCCCTTGACGACACGCCGCGCATCGACCTCATCGTCCGCAGAAGCGCTCTGCTGCACAGGATTACGTGGTATGCAGCAACTGCTCGCCGGTGCGATGTTCTTGTCGCTGTCGGCGTGGCTGGCGGTGTGATTGTCGCAGGTCCATTCCCATACATTCCCGGCCATGTCGAACAACCCATAGCCATTGGGCCGAAACCGCCCGACCGGAGAAGTCCTCGCGTAACCGTCCTCTTCGAGGTTCTCCCAAGGGAATTGACCTTGCCACACGTTGCCACCCGGCCGACCGTTGGGCTCGTCGTGATCGCCCCAGACGTAGCGCTTGCGGTCCAGTCCACCGCGCGCCGCGAACTCCCACTCCGCCTCGGTCGGGATGACTTTGCCTGCCCAGTCGGCGTAGGCGCACGCGTCGAGGTAGGAGACATGGGTCACCGGATGATGATTGCGTTCGCCGACGTTGCTGCCCTGGCCTTCGGGATGCCGCCAATCCGCCTGCGGCACATATGACCACCATCGGCGGTAGTCGTCGAGCGGGACCGGGACGTTCGGCGGTGTGAACACCATCGAGCCGGCGACGAGCAGATCGGGATCGGCATCGGGAAAGTCGGCGGCGGAGGGCTGCCGCTCCGCGGTCGTGACGTAGCCGGTGTCCTTCACGAAGCGGCGGAACTGCGCGACCGTCACCGGGTGCGTGTCGATCCAGAAGCCGTCGACGGCCACCTGGTGGACGGGTCGCTCTTCGGGATAGAAGTCGTCCGAGCCCATCCAGTAGGTGCCACCGGGAATCCAGGTCATGCCCTTGCGTGCGGCGGGCGCCTGCGGCGTCATCAGCAACATGTCGCCATCGTGCCAAGCAGATGACCCCTTGGCGTTTTACTTTGTGTTACGCCACCTGGTCGGTCCTGAATGTCCTGGTGGCAACACGTCTCGCGGCGGAATCGGTTCCGTTACGCCACCGACTGCGTCGCCGGAAACCCACCCGCATGCAGGACCATGGCAGGCAGTCGACGCCCGAAGATGCCCTCGAGCCACTCCCCGGACGCCTGCAACGCGGCCGCGTCCAGGCCGTGTGAGATCCCGGTGCGGTCCAGCGCATAGGCGAGGTCCTCGGTGGCGATGTTGCCGGTGGCGTTCGGCGCGAAGGGGCAGCCGCCGATACCGCCGAGGCTCGCGTCGAGGATGGTGACGCCTGATTCGACCGCGGCGAGCGCGTTGCCGATCCCGCAGCTGCGGGTGTCGTGAAAATGGGCGCGCAATGCCGTGCCATCCGGGGTCCGCTCGGCCGCCAGGGCGAAGCGCGCGCGCACGTCCTTCGGTACCGCGACGCCGATGGTGTCGGCCAGCGACAGCTCGGTCGGCGGCTCCTCGAGTACCCGGTCGAGAACGGTGCGCAGTCGATCGACCGGGACCTCTCCCTCGAACGGACAGCCGAACGCCACGGCGATCGTCAGATTCGCCGTGACGCCGGCTTCGCGCGCGGTGCGGGCGATGCGATGCCAGATGGCCACACCCCCGTCGACGTCGGTGCCCTGGTTACGGCCGCTGAAGGTATCGGTGCAGTGCACGACGGCGTTGATCTCGGTCACGCCCGCCGCGAGCGCACGGTCGAGTCCGCGTTCGTTGAGCACCAGCGCGCTGTAGGCCACCCCGTCGTCAGCCGGCAGCAGACCGACCAGGTCCTCGGCGTCGGCCATGGCCGGCACCTTCTTGGGATGTACGAAGCTCGTGACCTCGATGTGCTGGGCACCGAAGCGAACCGCGCGCTCCACCAGTTCGAGTTTCTGCGCGGTGGACAGTGCCACCTTCTCGTTCTGCAGACCGTCACGAGGCGCCACCTCGACGATGGTGACCTGCGGTTGTGTCGGATCGCCCGCGCTCATGTCGACACCCTACCGATCGACGTCGCATCCCGATCACGGCAGACACGCTCACCGCAGATTAGATTGAGCGGAATGAAGCCTGCTGGTCTCTCTGCGGTGCCGTCACTGCGGCGCATCGGCATCGTGGTGTTCGACGGAGTGAAATTGCTCGACTTCTCCGGCCCCGCAGAGGTCTTCGTGGAAGCCAACCAGCACGCCGGCGACTACGAGGTCGTGGTGCTGTCCCCCGGTGGCGGCGATGTGATGACGTCGGTCCACGCACGATTGGGTACCGAGCCTGTGGCGGGTTCCGGCCGCTTCGACACCGTCCTGGTCGCGGGCAGCGAGCTCGCGCCGCCGAAGTTCCTGACCGCCGAACTCATCGAGGCGGTCCTCGACCTGTCCACGCGCACACGCCGACTGGCGTCGGTGTGCACCGGCTCGTTCGTCCTCGCCGAGGCGGGACTCCTCGACGGTCGCGTCGCGACCACGCATTGGAAGTTCACCGCCGACCTGGCGCACCGCTACCCCACGATAACGGTCGACGACGACGCCATCTTCGTCCGCGACGGCGATGTCTACAGCTCGGCCGGGGTGGTCGCGGGCATCGACCTGAGTCTGGCCCTGGTGGAGGAGGACCACGGTGCCGAGGTCGCGCGGCGCACCGCACAGGGTCTACTCGTCTACATGCAGCGCGGCGGCGGCCAGTCCCAGTTCTCGGCGTCGTTGCAGGGACCGATCGCCCGGAGCAGCGTGGTACGCAAGGTCACCGATCACATCCGCGGCAACCCACGGTTGCCGCACACGGTCAGCAGCCTCGCGGAGCATGCGAACGTCAGCGCCCGACACCTGACGCGTCTGTTCCGGGACGAACTCGCCACCACACCGGCCGGCTACGTCGCGACCACGCGTTTCGAGGTGGCTTGCGACCGCCTGAACACCGGATTCGGCGTCGCCCAGGCCGCGCAGGCCGCCGGTTACAGCAGCGCCGAGGTGATGCGCCGGGCGTTCGTCGCCCGGATCGGGATCTCGCCCCGGAAATACCAGCAGCGCTTCACCACCACCGGACCGATCGCGGTCTGACCCCCCACCCGCATCGCGCCTCGCCGGGTGTCGCAAATCGGGGTATTCCTGGCGCGCGAAGTGGGACCGGACCGGCACCGCACGCGGCAGACTGAAGTGGCCGGTTGCGACCTGGTACACCACGCGCGGCAGCCGACCGTCCGATCACTGGCGAAACCTATCTAAGGAGCACCGCCCATGCCCACAATCACCACCTCCGACGGCGTCGAGATCTTCTACAAGGACTGGGGCAGCGGGCAGCCCATCGTCTTCAGTCACGGGTGGCCGCTCTCGTCCGACGACTGGGACACGCAGATGATGTTCTTCCTCGGCGAGGGCTACCGGGTGGTCGCCCACGATCGTCGCGGACACGGGCGCTCGGCACAGGTGGCCGACGGTCACGACATGGACCATTACGCTGCCGATCTCGCTGCCGTGGTCGAGCATCTCGACCTGTCGGACGCCATCCATGTCGGCCATTCGACCGGCGGCGGCGAGGTGGCCCACTACCTCGCACAGCACGGCCAGGATCGCGCGGCCAAGGCGGTACTCATCAGCTCGGTTCCCCCGTTGATGGTCCAGACCGACGCCAATCCGGGCGGGCTTCCCAAGGAGGTCTTCGACGGCATCCAGGCACAGGTCGCGAGCGGCCGAGCCGACTTCTTCCGCACCTTCGCCGAGGGCCCCTTCTACGGCTACAACCGCGACGGCGCCGAGCCGTCCGAGGGCATCATCGCCAACTGGTGGCGGCAGGGGATGATGGGTGGCGCCAAGGCCCACTACGACGGCGTCGTCGCGTTCTCCCAGACCGACTTCACCGACGACCTGCAGAAGATCACCATCCCGACGCTCGTGTTGCACGGCGAGGACGACCAGGTGGTCCCGTACCAGAACACCGGTTTGCGGTCGGCGGAGTTGCTGCCCAACAGCACACTCAAGACCTACCCGGGCTTCCCCCACGGCATGCCGACCACCGAGGCGGCAACGATCAACGCGGATCTTCTCGAGTTCTTCCGCTCGTGACGCCGCGGCCGACGGGTGTCGACGGCCTTGCCGATCCGGTGCCCGTCGGCCATGGTTGATCACATGGCGATCGAGGTCCGCCCGGCGACGCGGTTCGCCGATGTCCGCACCATGGTCGGGCCGAAACGTCCCGACGCCAACGTCTGCTGGTGTCTGAGCTATCGCATCCCGAACAAGCTGAACCAGCAACTCGCTCGCGAGGAGCGCGGGGAGTTCGTGAAGAAGCTGTGTCGGCGGAAGCCGCCGCCGGGTGTTCTGGCCTACGACGGGGACGAGGTTGTCGGCTGGGCGGCCGTCGCCCCGCGCGCGGACACCACGTTCGCCGGCAACCGCAGGATCCCGCACGTCGACGATCTCGATGTGTGGTCGGTGTGGTGCATCCGCATCCGCCCGGGCCATCGAAAACAGGGGATCTCGCATCCGTTGCTGGCGGGCGCGGTCGACTTCGCCCGCGACAACGGCGCACCCGCTGTGGAGGGCTACCCGGTGGACAACCAGGGCGAGAAAGTCGACCTGACCATGGCCTACGTGGGCACGCGAAAGTTGTTCGAAGCGGCCGGATTCAGCAAAGCGGCCGACACGACGTCGGTGCTCAACGGCTTCCCACGCGTGCTGATGCGGCTCGACCTCAGCTAGTCACCAGCTCGTCGAGTGCGCAGTCGGGCACGTGAATCCATCCCTCACGCGCGGCGACGGACCGGTCGGCGCGACCGGGCAGCGCGGTCTTCCCCAAGACGGCTGCACGAGCGATGAGGGCGGTGATGACAGCGTCGAACGCGTTGTCATCGGCGACGAGCAGCTCGCGATGCCCGGTGAGGTCGAGCCATGGTGCGCGCCGGACCAGTGCGTCATACGACGCCGCCAGCACCGCACGTCGCGCAACACCCTTGTATCCGCGTGACGTCAGCCCCCATTTCTTCAGTGCCGCAGCCGGATACGCTTCCACCGTCCAGCCGGTGACGCGATCGACGACCCCCAGATCCGCGATCAGCCCGGCCGCCCGGAACGCGACGTGGGCGATCTGGTCGGCGGACACACTGAGCGGACGACCCCACCCGTTCTCCACGACGACCCGGTCGGTCCGGCGGTACGCCAGTGGACGGCGCTGCTCGATGTCGTCGAGCGACCGTCCGGTCCCGAGCTCCCCCCGATGCTGTGCGACGACGAAATCCACGAACGCATCCGGCCAGCCGAACGGAGCGTCGATGCCGACCTTCTCCGCATCGACGACCAGTTCCGCGATCCGCGCATCGTCGGCGGGTATCGCCAGCTCGACCAGGCGCGCGGCACGATCCGACCACTCGATCACCGCGACGGCGGTCAGCCGCGGCGACGCGGCCAGGTCGACGCCTGCTGTCCGCATCACCGGTTCACCGCTCCACCGAATCCTGCTGACGCTCAGAACTTCCCGTCGAGGAACTCCGCATATGCCGGTAGGTCGAGCTGTCCGTGTCCGGACAAGCCGATCACCACGACCTCCTCCTTGTCGCTGTCGGCCACATGGGCTGCGCAGGCAGCGATGGCGTGGGTGGACTCCGGCGCCGGCACGATGCCCTGGGTGCGCGCGAACTGCACGCCCGCCGAGAACGCGTCGTGCTGGCTGATCGCGACACCCTGCACGAGCCCGAGTTCCACCGTGTGGCTCAGCGCCGGCGCCATGCCGTGGTAGCGCAACCCGCCGGCGTGGATGGGGTCGGGCACGAAATCCATACCGAGCGTGTGCATCTTGAGCAGCGGCGTCAGGCCGGCGACGTCACCGTGGTCGTAGCGGTACTCGCCCTCGGTGATCGACGGGCACGCCGCCGGTTCGGCCGCGACGACCCGCGGGTTCGACCGGCCGTGGATCTTCTCCCGCAGGAACGGGAACGAGAGCCCCGCGAGATTGGAACCGCCACCGGCGCAGCCGAACACGACGTCGGCGCCGCCGGGCTCGACGGCGTTGAGCTGATCGACGGCCTCCACACCGATCACACTCTGATGCAACACAACGTGATTGAGCACGCTGCCGAGCGCATACCTCGTGTCCGGATCACCCGCGGCGACCTCGACGGCCTCACTGACGGCCATGCCCAGGCTGCCGGTGGTGTCGGGGTTCTTCGCGAGCATCGCCCGGCCGGACTCGGTGAGGTCCGACGGCGACGGGTGCAGGGTGCCCCCATAGGTGCGGATCAGATGTCCGCGGTAGGGCTTCGAGTCGTAGGAGGCCCGCACCTGCCAGACCTCGATGTCGATGCCGAACTGTGCGCCCGCGAACGCCAACGCGCTACCCCATTGCCCGGCGCCGGTTTCCGTGGTCAGCTTCCGCACACCGTCGATGCTGTTGTAGTAGGCCTGCGCCACCGCCGAGTTGGTCTTGTGACTGCCGACCGGGCTGACACCCTCGTACTTGACGTAGATCCGCGCCTTGGTGTTCAGCGCCTCCTCGAAGCGGCGGGCACGGATCAGCGGGGACGGCCGCCACATCCGGTAGATCTCGCGCACCGGATCAGGGATCTCGATGTACGGCTCGGTGGACACCTCCTGGGCGATCAGACCGGCCGGGAACAGCGCGACGAGGTCCTCCGGCCCGACGGGCTCCTTGGTACCCGGGTGCAGGTGCGGCGGGATCGGCACGTCGAGCTCGGCCGCGAGGTTGTACCAGTGGGTCGGCACTCCGACGGTCACCAGATCCGGATTGGTGGCGTCCACGTTCATCGTCATGGCAGACACAATAGCGATCTCCCCTGGTCCACGATGCTCCGATCGGTCACGACCGCCGACGCGCAGCCGACTCCGTCTCCGAACCCGCTTCCAGCGCCGCGATCAATGTGCGCGCGTCGTGTGGGCCACGGTGACGCCGGCCGTTCAGGAAGAACGTGGGTGTGCCACGCGCACCGCTCACGTTGGCACTCTCCTCGTTCGCCACGATGAGGGTCGCCACCTCTTCGCTCTCCAGATCGATGACGAACCGGTTCATGTCCAGCTCGAGCTGTTCGGCGTAGGCCAGCAGGTGTTCGGCCTCCAACTCGGCCTGGTTCGCGAAGAGGATGTCGTGCATCTCCCAGAACTTGCCCTGCCGCGCCGCGGCCTCCGCCGCGGTCGCCGCCAGGAAGGCGTGCGGGTGATATTCGTGGATCGGCAGGTGTCGCACGATGTAGCGGACCCGGTCGCCGAAGTGTGCGTGCACGTCCTTCCACATGCCGGTGGTCCGGGCACAGAACGGGCATTCGAAATCCATGAACTCGACCACGGTCAGCGGTGCATCGGCCGGGCCGCGGATGTGATCGGACGTCACATCGACCGGCGGGTCGAGGGTGACCGGCAGATCCGCCGACGTCTCGCCCCACTTCACCCGGGCCCGGGAGAAGATCGTCCAGCCCAGCGCAGTCGCCAGCACCATCGCGGCGAGCACACCGACGGTCGCCTTCGCGGCGTCGTCACCGTCGGTGAAGGCGAGACCGATGATCAGCAGGGACACGGTGAACCCGATCCCCGACAGTGCGGCACCGCCGAGCACACTGCCCGGCCCGACCCCGTCGGGCAGCCGACCGAGGCCGGCGCGGATGGCCAACCAGGTGCCGAGTCCGATGCCCGCGAACTTCCCGATGACGAGACCGACGATGACACCCCAGGTGATGGTCGAGGTGAACGCCTCGCCGAGGACACCGCCGCCCAGGTAGATGCCGGCATTGGCGAGCGCGAACACCGGCACGACGAACAGCGATACCGGCGCACGCAGCACGTCGTGCAGGCGCTGGTTGACCGAGATCGATCGGGCCAGCCCGCGCCGCGCGGTCCGCGCGACGGTGGCCTGCGGCGACTGCCAGTAGTCGCGGAAGAGGGTCTTCGCCGATTCGACATGCCCTCGCTCGGTCGGGCGCGCCGGCACCAGCAGACCCGCGGCCATCCCGGCCAGCGACGGGTGCACCCCGGACGCGAGCGTGGCCGCCCACACGACGATGACGAGGATGACATAGGGCGCACTGCGCCACTCCGACGTGCGCGACAGCAGCCAGAGGCCGACCAGACCGGCCACCGCGATGAGCAGCGGGACGATCTGCAGATCCTCGGTGTAGACGACGCCGATGATGGAGACGGCGAGGAAATCGTCGACGACCGTGAGCGTCAACAGGAATATGCGCAGCTGGTTCGACATCCGCGGGCCGACGATCGCCAGCGCGCCCAGGAGGAATGCGGTGTCGGTGCCGACCACCACGCCCCACCCGTCGACGGCGTCGCGACCGGCGATGGCCAGGTAGATCGCGGCGGGCACGATCACCCCGATCACCCCGGCGACCAGGGGGACCATGGCCCGCCGACGGTCACGCAGGGAACCGACCGCGAACTCCTGCCGGACCTCGAGACCGATGACGAAGAAGAACACCACCATCAGGCCGTCGTTGATCCAGTGGTGCAGCGACATCTCGAAGTCGTGTTCGCCGAACACGATGCCCAGCTCGGTGTGCCACAACTCCGTGTAGGAGTCGCCGATCGCCGAGTTCGCCCAGAGGAGCGCCACGATCGTGACGGCCACGAGCAGTGCGGCGCTACCGGATTCGGTGCGGAGCCATTCGCTCAACCTTCGCGCATTCACCACCACCGAGCGACACCCCCTCCGCGCCGGCATCGCCGTTGTCGGCGGCCGGGTTCGATGATGAACGACAATCCCGGGGGTCGCAGCATTCCCGGCCGGGGATGCCGGGGACGCCGCGGGGCTACGCCCAGGTCCAGTCCCGGATCTCCGGAAGGTCTTCGAAGTGTTCGCGGACGTGGTCGTGGTGACGGGCGAGCTGCCGCTGGCAGTACTCGACGAGTTCGTCGCTGCGCTCCGGTACCCGTCGCGCTCGTCGGAGCGCCTCCAGCACCAGGTGATAGCGACTCATCTTGTTGAGTACCACCATGTCGAACGGTGTCGTGGTGGTGCCCTGCTCGGAGAATCCCCGCACGTGGAACCGATCGGCGTCGGGCCGCCCGTGCAGCAACTGGTGCACCGCTCGGGGTAGCCGTGAAACGCGAAGATGACATGCCCGGTCTCGGTGAAGAGGTCCGCGAAGTCGTCGTCGGTCATCCCGTGCGGATGATCGGCCTGCGGCAGCAACGCCATCAGGTCCATGACGTTGACCACCCGTACCCGGAGATACGGCACCCACTCGCGCAGGATCTGTGCCGCCGCGAGGATCTCCTGGGTCGGTACGTCACCGGCGCCGACCAACACGACGTCGGGATCGTCGACACTGTCGCCTTCGGTGCCCGCCCACGCCCAGATCGACGCACCGGCCGCCGCCTGGTCGTTGGCCTCCGCCAACGTCAGGTACTGGAGGTGCGGCTGCTTGTCGACGACGAGCAGGTTCACGTGATTGCGACTGCGGAAGCAGTGCTCGGCGATGGACAACAGCGAGTTCGAGTCCGGCGGCAGCCAGATCCGGACGACGTCGGGGGCCAGCGGCAGCACGCAGTCGATCAGTCCTGGCCCCTGGTGCGAGAATCCGTTGTGATCGTTGCGCCAGCACGTGGAGGTCAGCAGGATGTTCAGGGAGGCGACCGGCTCGCGCCAATCCAGCGTCGTCGCGTGCTGCAGCCACTTGGTGTGCTGGATGACCATCGACGCACTGACCATCGCGAACGCCTCGTAGGTGGCGAACAGTCCGTGTCGTCCACTGAGGAGATAGCCCTCCAGCCAGCCTTGACAGAGATGCTCGCTCAGCACCTCCATGACCCGCCCGGACTGCGAGAGATTGTCGTCGAACTCGGTTGTCGGCAGCTGCCAACATCTGTCGGTCACCTCGAACACCGCACCGAGGCGGTTGCTCGACGTCTCGTCCGGACTGAACAATCGGAACGACCCGCCCCCATGGGCATCCTCGCCTGCGGGTGCGCTGTTGTCGGTGTAGATGTCGCGCATGTACTCGCCGAGGACCCTCGTGGTCTCATGCACCGTGGCGCCGGGGTTGTCGATGTCGAGGGCGTATCGCGCGATCGGCGGTAGCTTCAGCGGCGTCAACAGGCGGCCACCGTTCGCGTACGGTGTCGCACCCAACCGGCGGTCACCCTCGGGGGCGAGCGCGGTGATGCCCGCGACCACCGCGCCGGCGTCGTCGAAGATCTCGTCCGGCCGGTACGAGCGCAGCCACTCCTCCAGGATGCGGAGGTGATCGGGGTTCTCCCGCACGCCGGACAGCGGTACCTGATGCGCCCAGTGCGTGCCCTCGATGAGCTGCCCATCGACCTCATGCGGTCCGGTCCAGCCCTTCGGAGTACGCAGGACGATCGCCGGCCACCGGGTGTTGACCGTCGGGCCGGTGTCCCGCGCGGCGGTCTGGAGATCGCGAATCCTGTTGTACGACTGATCGATCGCCGACTTCAGATCGGCGAACACCGCCCGCGGGTCGTCGCCCTCGACAAAGATCGGCGCCCAACCCTGCCCGCCGAGGTAGTCCGCGACCTCGGTGTCGGTGCTGCGACCGAGCACCGTCGGACCCGCGATCTTGGCCCCGTTCAGATGCAGGATCGGCAACACGGCGCCGTCCCGGGCGGCATTGAGGAAGGCCGGGATCTTCCACGATGCGGACAGCGGACCGGTCTCCGCCTCACCGTCGCCGACGACACATGCGACGACGAGCTCCGGGTGATCAAAGGCCGCACCTGCCGCATGCACCAGGGCGTAGCCGAGTTCGCCACCCTCGTGGATACTGCCCGGCGTCTGGACGCTCACATGGCTGGGAATACCACCGGGAGTGGAGAACTGACGGCACAGCTTCGCCACCCCGCGCGCATCACGTGAGACATGCGGATAGATCTCGGTGTAGGTGCCCTCGAGATAGACGTTGGCCACCAGCGCCGGCCCGCCGTGACCGGGCCCGGTGACATAGAGCCATCGCGAATCGGTCTCGCGGATCACGCGATTGAGCACGGAATAGATCGCGGACAATCCCGGGCTGGTGCCCCAGTGGCCGAGCAGGCGCGGCTTGATGTGCTCGGCGGTGAGCGGCTCGCGCAGTAACACGTTGTCCTGCAGGTAGATCTGCGCCACAGTGAGGTAGTTCGCCGCGGCCCACCATCTCAGGTCCGCGTCGAGCTCGTGGGCGGCGTAGGCGGCTCCGGTGACCTTCCCCGTCGCTTCGCTAACCCCTGTTGTCTTTCCCGTCGCTTCGCTCGCCCCTGTTGTCGTTGATCGGACGTCGGTCATCTCGACTCCTTCGGCACACTCCGATTCGTCGGACACTTCCTCCTGTTCAGTTCTACCGTGCCCGGCCCGGACTCCGCGCCGCGTTCGGCCGATCGGATGCGCCCATACGTTGACGGTGATGCCGAACTCGGCGACCTCCTACGCGACCGACTGCACCAGCACGACGTCGTGGTCAGCCCGGCAACCGGTACTCCTGCCTCGGCCGGCCGGTCGTCCCGTATTGCAGCGACATCCGCAGCCGACCAGACGACACCAGGTGCGCGAGGTGACGTCGCGCAGTCGCCGCCGAGACGCCGACGGCCTCGGAGACCTGGTCGGCGAACAGAGGTCCGTCACTGGAGGTGAAGAGCTCGAGGATGCGTTGTTCGGTGTGCGAGCCGGCGTCCGGCCGGTCCGATCCGCGGGTGCCGAATCGCAGCGCCGACAGGGCCGAGTCGACGGCGTGCTGATCGACGTTGTCGGCGGCGAGGACTCGCCGATACTGGGCGTAACCGGCGAGGCGGCGCGCGAGTTCGGTGTCGTCGAACGGCTTGATCAGATACGCCAGAGCTCCCGCGCGCATCGCCCTGCGCACCGCCGAGGCGTCCGTCTCGGCGCCGACGATGAATGCGTCGCAGGGCAATTCGGCAACGAGGTCGATTCCCGAACCGTCCGGCAGGTAGACGTCGAGGAGCGCGAGGTCGATGCCGGGATGATCGCCGACGGCGCTCCGGGCGGCCGCGATGCTGCCCGCCCGCGCGATCACCCGGAACCCGCGGACCGCGTCGACGATGGTGGCGTGCAGGGCCGCGACCCGGAAGTCGTCGTCGACGATGAGGACACCGAGGTCGTCGGTCACGGGGCGTCACCTCCGGCGGGCGTCGGCGTCTCGGCCTGCAACACCGACGGCAGGCGCGCGACGAGGACCGCCCCGGCCGGCCCGCGCGCATCGGCGACCCAGATGTCTCCGCCGATGCGCCGGGCGATCTGCCGCGACAGCGACAGCCCCATGCCCCGGCCGCCGGGCACCCCCGGATCGACCTTGGTGGTCACCCCTTCGTCGAAGACCCGCCCGGGGTCGGCGAATGCGATACCGGGACCGGAATCGGTGACCGTGAGGAACATGTCGTCGCCGTCGGTGAGCAGCTCGACCTCGACTGAGGGCTGGTCGTGACCGGCCTCCGGGGACTCCGGGGCGCTCGCGTCGATCGCGTTGTCGACGAGGTTGCCGAGCACCGTGGTCACCACGACCGGATCGCGCAGGGCGCCCTGCACCCACGTCTGATCGCCGAGCCGCAACGTCACGCCCCGCTCGCGGGCGTGTGCGGCCTTCGCGTCGAGAAAGGCCTGCAGGTGCGGCTCCCCGACGTTGTCGAGGCCCTCGAGCCGAAAGTTGCTGGGGCCGGAGCCGGTCAGTTCGTCGAGATAGGCGATCGCCTCGTCGGAGTGACCGTGTCGCAGCAGGCCGGCGAGCACGTGCATCCGGTTCGCGTTCTCGTGCCGGTGCGCGCGCAGTGCGGTACTCATCGCCCGGATCGAATCCACCTCCCGGGTGAGACGTTCGACATCGGTGCGGTCGATCACCGACATCACCATGCCCAGATCACGACCATCGGCCTCCACGGTATGCGAACTCACCAGCACCACCCGGTCACCGACGGTGGCGGCGATGGGCTCGGCGACCGGCCGATCGAGCACGCTGCGGATGCGTGGGGTGAGATCGAGGTCGTCGACGGTCCGGCCCACCGGGTCGGCGATGTCGAGCAGGCGGAGCGCGGTGTCGTTGGCGACGCGGACGATCCCGGTGCTGTCCACGGCGAGGACGCCGTCGGCCATGGAGTGCAGCACCGCGCCCTGTTCCCGCACGAGTTCGGTGAGTTCGTCCGGCTCGAGACCCAGGGTGAGGCGCCGCCATCGCCGCGCCAGCAATGCCGACCCGACGGCGCCGACGCCGAGTGCGGCGAGCGCGATCAGGATGGTGGTGAGGGTGTCCCGGCGCGTCTCGGAGGCCAGACGCTCCGTCGAGACGCCGACGCTGACGAAACCGACGACACGCGCGCCGTCGAGCACCGGGACCTTGGCACGCACCGACTCGCCCAGGGTGCCGCGGTCGGTGGTCACTTCCTCGTTGCCGGCCAACGCATTCGACGGATCGGTGGAGACCACCTTGGCGAGCTCGGCCGGTTCGGGATGGGCCAGCCGCCGGCCGAGCGCGTTGCCGATGACCACGAACAACGCACCGGTGCGTCGCTGCACGGCGGTGGCCTCCGCCTGGAGCGGCCCGCCGGCGAGTTCCGCGGCGTCGAGGTCGTCGCCCTGGTGCAGCGCGACCTCGGTCTGGACCTGGCTGTCGGCGGCGACCGACTGCGCGATGGCGAGCGCCCGCTGTGCGTATTCGTCGCGGACGCGATCGTCGGCGCCGGAGATCACCAGCCCGAAACCGACGGCGAGGCTGACCGCGATGACGGCGAGTTGCAGGAGGAGAACCTGCGTTCGCAATCGCATGCGGTCAGCCTATGCCGGGCGTCGGGTGCTCAGGTCAGAACGGGATCGCACCGACGAGGCAGCCGACGACCAGCATCACGATCGAGACCGCGGCCGCTCGCCACAGCACCTTCTTGTGATGATCCGCCAGGCTCACCCCGGCCAGTGCGACGAGCAGCAGGATCGCCGGCACGAGGGGGCTCTGCATGTGGAACGGCTGGCCGGTGATCGAGGCGCGGGCCATCTCGGCGGGATCGATACCGTAGCGGGTCGCGGTCTCCGACAGCACCGGCAGCACGCCGTAGTAGAAGGCGTCGTTGCTCATCAGGAAGGTCAGCGGGATGGACAGGACACCGATCACCACCGCCATGTGCGGACCCATCCAGTCCGGGATGCCGGACGAGAGCCAATGCGCGATCGCGTCGACCATGCCGGTCCCGCTGAACACTCCGGTGAGGACGGCCGCGGCGAGCACCATGGCGACCACCGACACGATGCTCGACGAGTGTCGGGTGATCGCCTCCTGCTGCTCCTTGATGTGCGGGAAATTGATGGCCAGCGCGATTCCGGCGGCAATCATGAACAGCACCGGGATGGCGAGGACGTTCAGGCCGAGCAGCGCGAGCAGTCCGACGGTCAGGCCTGCGTTGACCCAGAACAGCTTGGGACGCAAGGTCGATCGGTTCGGGTCCAGCACACCGGTGAAGGTGGTCTCGCCCTCCTCGTTGAGTTCGTTCGGGTCGTAGTCGCCGACCGGGAAGTCCCGGGTCGAGGTGTCATCGTCAGAATCCGAGCCGGCCGAACCGGTGGCGGCCGAACCGGTTCCGCTCGACCCACGCCCGAATCGACGCGACTTCGGCGGAGTACCGGTGCCCCCACCGCCACCGGCGGCCACCAGCACCTCTTCGCGCGGCATGAGCAGGGATTCCTTGATCTCGATACGGCCGATGCGGCGGCGCTCCAGGACGCCCAGATGGAAGCTGAACACGAGCACCACGACGAGTCCGGCGATCAGGGCGGGGACCATCGGCAGGAACACGGCGTTGGTGTCGATCTTCAGGGCGCTGGCGGCGCGGGCGGTCGGCCCGCCCCACGGCACGATGTTCATGGTCCCGTTCGCCAGACCGGCGGCCACGGTCAGGACGACCGGGCTCACCCCCAGCTTCAGATACAGCGGGAGCAGCGCGGCGGTCGTGATGATGAAGGTCGTCGAGCCGTCACCGTCGAGGGAGACGATCATCGCCAGCACCGCGGTGCCGACAACCAGTCGCGCCGGGTCGTTGCCGACCATCCGCACGACGAAGCGGACGATCGGGTCGAAGAGCCCGACGTCGATCATGATGCCGAAGAAGATGATCGCGAAGAACAGCATCGCCGCCGTGGGGGCGAGTTCCTTGATGCCGTCGGTGATCATGTCGCTGATGTCGAGGCCGGCCCCGGCGAACAGACCGAACGCCACCGGCACCAGGATCAGGGCGACCACCGGGGTCGCCCGTTTCGTGATGATCAGGAACATGAAGGTGGCCACCATCCCGAGGCCGAGTGCTACCAACATTGGCGTGCTCTTTTCTGCGTGTGGGGAACGACCGTGGGCATCGCCCCGTCAGGGCGTAGTGGCCGTTACAGACGCAGTCTTCGGGTAATGCAGGTCACAGTCACGCTTGTGCTCATTAGTCGTCTTTTGCACGTTTTACTCACGCGCACAACCCGCGACCGACCCACCCGAGGGGGCACGGGCGCGCGGCGGGTCGATGCATCAGTCCGGGAGCATCGGCGCATCGTCACCGTGGTGCCGCCCGACCAGAACCGCGCGCGTGACCGCGTCCCGGCCGAAGCGGTTGCGCAGCTGATCCATCGCGATGTCGAGTTCGGCGCCGCGATCGGCTTCGAAGGGGAGAGCGAGCTGGACGTTGTCGTGGTCGTCGAGGTTGGTCAGCGACAACCCGATCAGAGTGCAGCCCCGATCGCGGATCAACGGCATCGCGTCGTCGAGCAGACCACGCGCGACGGCCATGATGATGTCGGTGCGATCGGTGGACTCGAGAAAGGACCGTGAGCGCGTCGCGCGCGTGAAGTCGTCGAATCGGAGCCGCAGAATCACTGTGCGACAGATACGTTCGGCTCCACGGAGTCGTTTGCCGAGCCGCTCGACGATGGCCACCACCGTCGCCTCCAGATCGGCCTCGCTCTTCACACGTCGACCGAGCGCCCGCTGCGACCCGATCGACCGGCGTCGACGACCGGTTTCCACCCGTCGCGGATCCCGCGCCATCGACAACGCGTAGAGGTGCCGGCCCGACCCACGGCCCAGCAGGTTCGAGAGTCCGTGTTCGCCGAAGGAGGCGAGGTCACCCACCGTTGCGATGCCCGCGTCGGCCAGTTTCGCCTCGGTGACCGCCCCGACACCCCAGAGCCGCCGCACCGGCAGGGGATGGAGGAAGTCCAGTTCGGTGCCGGGCGGGACCTCCAGCAGACCGTCGGGTTTGCCGACCGCGCTGGCGACCTTCGCGAGGAACTTGGTGCGCGCGATGCCGACCGAGATCGGCAGACCGACCTCGGTCGCCACCCGCTCACGCAGCATCGTCGCGACCTCGACCGGCGAACCGCTGATCCGCCGCAACCCGCCGACGTCGAGGAACGCCTCGTCGACGGAGATGCCCTCCACCGCCGGCGTGATGTCGTGGAAGATCTCGAACACCGCGCGACTGGCGTCCATGTAGGCGTCGAAGCGTGCCGGCACCTCGATCGCGCCCGGACACAATGCCCGCGCCTCGCGCCCCGGCATCGGCGTGCGTACACCGAACGCCTTGGCCTCGTAACTGGCGGCCAGCACCACGCCACCGCCGACGATGACCGGTCGGCCGCGCAGTTCGGGGTTGTCCCGCTGCTCGACCGAGGCATAGAAGGAGTCCAGGTCGGCATGCAGAATCGTCGCCGCCGGCCGCTCCTTCCGCTCGATTCGCATAGAACATATGTTCGCACGGAGGTACGACAGGTAGCGTCGGTTTCATGAGCGACCACACACCAGGGAGCGGAGCGAGCGGCGGCGATTTCGACGGTGCCGCCGAATGGGACGAGCGTTACCGCAGCGCCGACCGCCTCTGGACCGCCGACGTCAATCCCGCCCTGGTCGCCGAGGCCGCCGATCTCACACCGGGCACGGCCCTCGACGTCGGGTCCGGCGAGGGTGCGGACGCCCGCTGGCTCGCGGACCAGGGGTGGCAGGTGACGGCCGTCGACATCTCCCAGGTCGCCATCGACCGCGCCCGCGAGACCGACACCCGCGAGGCCATCTCATGGCTGCGGGCCGACCTCTCCGAGGACGAGGTGCCCGGTCGCGACTTCGGCCTCGTCTCACTGCAGTACTTCCCGATCGCGCGCTCCGACGACGCCACCCTGCACCGGATCCTCGACTCCGTGGGTCCTGGCGGGCATCTGCTTGTCGTCTCGCACGAGGCGGAAGGTATTCGCGCCCACGGGCGTAACCCCGACGACTACTTCCAGCCCGGGGACGTCGTGGCCGTGCTCGACGACTCGTGGACGGTGATCACCGACGAGACACGCGAGCGCGGGGTGGCCGCCGGCGGTGGTGCACATACGCACGACGTCGTCGTGCACGCGCAGCGCTCCGCCTCCTGACCGTTCGACCCATGCCGGGATAGAATCAGCACCCACACAGCGGTCGGGGCCCACGCACCAGACCTCGGGTGGGAGCAGGCACACCGACAACGGGAGGCACGCTGATGTCGGTTGCCGAGCGGATAGATTCCTTCCAGCGCAAGCATCCGGCAACCGGGTTCCCCCTCGCCGTGGTCTACAAGTTCGTCGACGATCAGGGTGCGTATCTCGCCGCGCTGATGGCGTACTACGCCTTCATCTCCCTCTTCCCCCTGCTCCTGCTGTTCTCCACCGTGCTCGGCATCGTGCTCGCCGACAACCCGGACCTGCAGGAACGGATCATCGACTCGGCACTCAGTCAGATCCCGGTGATCGGCGATCAACTGGGCGAACCGGATCAGCTCAGTGGTGGCGCCACGGCGATCACGATCGGCGTGCTCGGTTCGCTGTACGGCGGTCTGGGCGTGGCCGTTGCCGCGCAGAACGCGATGAACACGGTCTGGGCGGTCCCGCGCAACGAACGCCCGGACCCGATCCGTGCGCGCGGACGTGGTCTCCTGCTGCTGTCCACGGTCGGCACCGCGGTCATCGGCCTGACGGTCATCAACGGTTTCGCCGCCGCGATCGACCTCGGCACCGACGGCCGCCTGCTGGCCCTGGTCGGCTCGGTTGTCCTGAACACGGCAGTGTTCGTGATCGCATTCCGGATCGGGACGGCGCGTGCGGTGACGATCCGAGAGGTCCTGCCGGGTGCCCTCGCCGCCGCCGTCGGGTGGCAGGTACTGCAGACTTTCGGCAGCGTCTACGTGCAGCATGTGATCGGCAATGCCAGCGCAACCAACGGCGTGTTCGCGGTCGTGCTGGGCCTGTTGGCCTTCCTCTACATCGCGGCGATCATGATCGTGATGTGCCTGGAGTTCAACGCGGTTCGCGTGAACAAACTCTTCCCCCGCTCGCTGTTGACGCCGTTCACCGACAATGTCCACCTCACCGCGGGGGACGAGGCGGCCTACTCGGCGCAGGCACAGGCCCAGCGCAGCAAGGGCTTCCAGGACATCGCCGTGACGTTCGACAATCCCGCCGACGGCGGCGACGTCGAGGACCGATCGGACACGCGGCCCGACGCCTGACCCGAACGGTCGGGCTAGATCCCGTACCGCTTGTCCAGCAACCGGATTCGACCACCGACGACGGCGCGGTCGGGATGACCCGGCGGCAGGCGGTGTTCGAGTCGACGCCACGCGGGCAGATCGTCGCGACCGTGCGCCGACGTCGTCCACTTCCGGAGGGACCCGACGTCCCCGTCGGCTATCACGCGGGACCGCAGGTCTTCCCGGATTTCCTCGAACATCTCGGTCACCCGGGCGCCGAGGACTCGACCAACAGTCCACCACGGCCCAGCACGTCGATCACCGCGCTCAGATCACCCCCGCCGGCCACACGCTCGCGGATCTCGGAGACATCCGAGACGAGGTCGACGGTCAGCCGGTACGGGCGCGACTCCACCACGTCGGTCCCCAGATCCCTACGCAGTCGGGAGATCTCGGCACGGACGGTCACCGGGTCGACGCCGTCCTCGGCGAGCAGAATCGCCAGTTGCTCGGTGTTGAGGCCCTCCGGATAGGCCTGCAGCAGCAGGAGGATCTCCGCGTGTCGTCGCGACAGGGTGCGTTCGCCCGCATCTCCGTCACGTCGCCATCGATAGGTGCCGCCGAGCACGGTGAGACGCGCTCCACCCGGAGCCGCGAAGGTGGCGGGGTCGGCGAGATCGACTGCCCGCGACTGTAGTTCGCGTTCGACTGCCGCGACGACCGACCGCACGGCGGCCATCGCGAAGGGTGCGGCGACCTCGCGGCCGCCGGTGACGTCGATGACGCCGATGACGTGCCCGGTGCTCGGATCGTGCACGGGTGCGGCGACACAACTCCACTCCTGCACGGGTCCCGCGAAGTGTTCGGGGCCGACGATCTGCACACTGCGATCGACGGCCAGCGCGAGTCCGGGGGCGTTGGTCCCGACGACCTCTTCGCTCCACAGCGAGCCCTCGACGAAGTTGATGTGGGCCGCCTTGTCGCGCGCCTCGCTCGCACCCTCGACCCACAGCAGGCGGCCGGCCTGGTCGGTCAACGCCACCACCACCCCCGAGTCGGCGATGTCATCGAGCATCAACGACTGCACCAGCGGGCGCACCGCGGTGATCGGGTGGGCGTCGCGGTACTCGGCGAACTCGGACGCCGTCATCGACGTCGTGTCGGATTCCGGGACGGCCTCGCCAGGGTTGACGCCCTTCTTGACCGACCGCGCCCACGAATCCTGCACGATCGACCGGACGGAGTCCGCCTGCGGCGTGATGCCGGAGAGGAAGTCCTCGTAGGCCCGGCGGACGCGCGAGGACGCCGAGACAGAATCGCTCATCCGTCCTCCGTCACTCGCCTCGTCTGCTCCGATCGCGTCGCCCCACCTGTGATGAGAGCAACACGATCCCTCAGAGCAAGACTAGCGCGTGGCGTCCGCCGGGCAGACGACACGTCGGCCGCGGATCGGTGGCTGAGCAGGCACATCATCGCCGCATCCGAGGAGAATCACACGCCGGTCGTGCCGATCGCGGTCTCAGCGGTCATCGAACCGGGCGGCGAACTGTCCTGGCGTCATACCTGTGACGGTGCGGAAGTCGCGGACCAGGTGGGCCTCGTCGGCGTACCCGAGTTCGGCCGCGACCATCGCGAGCGTGGTCTCCGGTCCACGCAGTCGCTCGGCCGCCTCGTGCAGGCGACGCCGCTGGATCAGCCATTTCGGGGTGAGACCCAGCAATCTGTTCGTCAACCGCTGCAGGGTGCGCTCGGTGAGATGGAAACGGTCGCAGATCTGGGTCACCGACGTCACGGACGAGTCGTTCTCGACGAACTCGACGATCGCGTTGATCAGGAGTCCGTCCCGGTCGGCGGGCAGCAGGGGGCGCATCCACGCCTCGACGAGATCGGTCGCCTCGTGCTGGCGTCCGACATCGTGCGGGTCACCGGCCATCACGGCACGGATGTCGGTGGTGAGCGTGCGGCCGGCCGCACCGGCCACCTCGGACAGGTCGTCGAACCGATCCGACCAGGTGGCCACGGATCCGCCGGTGATGAGTGCACCCGCGGCCGGGGCGAGCATCGTGCCGATGGCCCAGCCGTCGCCGGTCAGCTCGGTTTCCGACAATCCCGTGTTCACCCCGTAGAACCGCGCATAGTCGGCGGTCACCACCACCAGGCACACCGGATACTGCAGCACACGCTGCGGGGCCGACCCGCCCGGCGGAACCGACCAGGTCGGCACCCAGAAACGTCGGATCAGGTCGGTCAGATCGGGGCTCGGTGCCCACCGGCCGATGGTGAACGACGTGTCGGCGGGGTCGACGAGATGCGCGCGCTCCACATCATCGACCCGGGTGCCGGCCCGATCACCTGATCTGTCGGATTTCATCAATCCCCACTCTGGTCGGTCTCGTTACCTTTCCATCATGACCACTTCATCCGACATCACATCCACCCACGACGCCGACACCGATCTGAGCAGCCGATATCGCCATCTCGCCGACGGCTTCGGCACAGTTCTCGACGCAGTTCCGGAACAGCGATGGTCGGCACCGTCGCCCTGCGAGGACTGGACCGCACGCGAGGTCGTCGGCCACCTCATCGACACCCAGCGCGACTTCTTCTCCGGCCACGAGATCGACCTCGGTACCCGGCCGTCACTCGACGATCCCGCCGCGGCCTGGCAGATCCATCGCACCGCCGTCGCCGAGAGACTCGACGATCCGGCCGTCGGGTCCAAGGCCTTCGACGGGCATTTCGGTCCGACGACCGTCGGCGAGACCCTGCTGCGCTTCTACGGGTTCGACATGGTGGCGCACCGCTGGGATGTCGCCGCCGCGACCGATCAGGAGTTGCGCTTCACCGACGACGAACTCGACCTGATGGAAACGGCCGCGGACGGATTCGGACCGGCCCTCTACGGCGAGGGAGTCTGTAAATCGGGTGTCGAGGCACCGGCGGGCGCCGATCGTCAGGCCCGACTACTCGCCAAGCTCGGGCGGGAAATGTAGCCGGGGCGAGCGGAGCGACGGGAAATATCACCGGGGCGAGCGGAGCGACGGGAAGTGTCACCGGGGCGAGCGGGGCGACGGGAAATATCACCGGGGCGAGCGGAGCGACGGGAAATGTCACCGGGACGGGCCCTATGGAATCCAGCCGTTGCGTCGCGGATGCCGTACGCGCAAGAAGCTGTACAGGTAGGTGCTGATCAGCAGCACCGCGGCGGTGATCACCGCGGGCCACAGGAACTCGTTGAGCAACGACCCCCGCACCGATGCCACCGCCCAGCCGATGGCCAGCAGCACCAGGGCGATGGTGGCGAGCAAACGCACCACCAGCACCACGGTGGTGATCACCGCCAGCACCGCTTCCCGTCCCCGATCGGCCATGGCGCCAGGGTAACCGGCAGCCGACGACATCACCCGGCTCCGCGGCGCCGCCCCAACTGTTTCGTCCACGCGCTGTTTTCTCGACGCGCGTCGGCACGGTAGCGGACAATGGCGTCATGAGAACCGTTCTGAACGTGATCTGGCTCGTGTTGTGCGGATTCTGGATGGCCATCGGCTACGCCGTCGCAGGCATCGTCTGCTTCATCCTGATCATCACCATCCCGTTCGGCATCGCGTCCTTCCGCATGGCCAACTACGCGCTGTGGCCGTTCGGTCGGACCGTCGTGCGCAAGCCGACTGCGGGCGCGATGTCGCTGATCGGCAACATCATCTGGTTCGTGGTCGCCGGGATCTGGTTGGCCATCGGCCACGTGGTGACGGGGATCGCCATGTGCCTGACCATCATCGGCATCCCGTTGGGCATCGCCAGCTTCAAGATGGTGCCGATCTCACTCCTGCCGCTCGGGGCGACGATCGTGTCCGCCGACGAGTACATGCCTGGCGGGCCGCCGCCCGCGCAGCGCGCCGCCTACTGACCGGCGTGATCGACGCCACGGCGGGTGCTGTGACCTGAGCAGAAACCCATCCGCGGGCCCCCCGGTTCCGAACAACCGACATGAACGTTTCATCGTCCCGGTCGATCGCGATCGTCGGTAGCGGTGTCGCCGGTCTGACCGCAGCGCACCTGCTGTCGGATCAGCATCGGGTGACCCTGTTCGAGGCCGACGACCGCCTCGGCGGCCACGCCCACACCCACGCCGTGACCATGCCCGACGGCGAGGTGCTGTCGGTCGACACCGGCTTCATCGTGCACAACGACCGCACCTACCCGACCCTGCTGCAGATGTTCGACGATCTCGGGGTGGCCACCCAGGACACCGACATGTCGATGTCGATCCGGTCGGAGATCAACGGATTGGAGTACGCGGGCGCCCGCGGGTTGAGCGGCCTCTTCCCGACGCTGCGCTCGCTGACCCGTGGCCGGTATCTGCTGATGCTGCGAGAGGTGACGCGCTTCCACCAGAGCGCGCGCCGCGTACTCGACAGCCCGGACTCGGACGAGCCGCTGTCCGCGTTCGTCGCCCGTGAGGGATTCTCGCCGTACTTCGTCGACAACTTCCTGTTGCCGCTCGTGGCCGCAGTCTGGTCCTGCGACGCCGACGTCGCCGCCGACTACCCCGCTCGATACCTGTTCACCTTCCTCGACCACCACGGCATGCTGTCGGTGTTCGGGTCCCCGACCTGGCGGACAGTGGTCGGCGGTTCGGCCCGCTATGTCGAGAAGATCGACGCACGCATCACCGCATCGGGCGGGAACGTCCATCGCGGGACCCGCGTTGCGGCCATCGATCCCGACGACGACGGTCGCGGCGTCCGAATCGTCCCGGACGGCGCCGGCGCGCTGGACTTCGATGCGGTGGTCATCGCCACCCATCCGCATCAGGCCCTGAGCATGCTCAGTCGTCCGACCGCATTGCAACAACGTGTGCTGTCGGCAATTCCGTACTCCGCCAAACATGCTGTTCTGCACAGCGATGTCTCACTCCTGCCGAAAGCCCGGCGGGCGTGGGCGTCGTGGAACTATCAGATCCGTTCCGACGGTTCCGACGTGGCGGTGACCTACGACCTGACGCGACTGATGCGCCTGCCCACCACCCAGCCGCGCATGTTGGTCACGATGGGTCGCACCGACCTGGTCGACCCGGCGACAGTGCTGGCGGAGATGGACTACGAGCACCCCCTGTACACCACGGAATCGGTTGCCGCGCAGGCTCTCCTCCCCGACATCGCCACCGACACAACGGTGTTCGCCGGCGCCTATCACGGGTGGGGCTTCCACGAGGACGGTGCGCTGTCCGGCGCCCACGCGGCCGCACGTCTCGAGCGCCGGCCGGAGATCGCCGAGGTGACGACATGACCCGCGCGACTCGTCCCACCACAGACCGCTCCCGCACCGACCGGACGCGCGTTCTCACCCATCGTGCGAAGAACCTCGCCCGCCGGGCGGAGGTCGTCGTCGATCGTGCACAGACCTCCGTCGGCCGGGCGATCGAGGATCGTCGACGCGCGCGTGCCGGCCGCGACACCGCACCTTCGCACGGGAATCCCGCGCCCGCCCACGGGGCGACCGAGCCGACCGCGACCACACCCGCCGTCGTCCGGACGCGGATCACCCACACCCGCCGATCACCGGTGCACCACGCCTTCACGTATCGCAGCGCATCGTGGCTGATCGACATCGACCGTCCGCCAGAGCTTCCCGCCCCCTTGCGGGCCTTCGCGCGATTCACCCCGGCCGATCACTTCCCCCAACCCGCCGGCCCCGATGACACCCTGCGCAGTCGACTCGAGACCCACGCCGCATCCGCGGGTGTGGCACTCCCGGCGGGTCAGGTCATCGCACTGCTCTCACCGCGGGTGGCAGGCTACGTCTTCAACCCACTCAGCGTGTTCTGGTGCCATCACCCCGACAGCTCCCTCGGCTGCGTCGTCGCCGAGGTGCACAACACCTACGGCGAACGCCACACCTATGTCGTCGACCCGGATGAGCACGGAAATGCGCGGGTGGACAAAGAGTTCTATGTGTCGCCGTTCCACGACGTCAGCGGGACGTACCGACTGCACGTGCCACCGCCCGACCCCGACGGCCGGGTGGCGGTGTCGGTGACCCTCGACCGCGTGGGCCAGGGCGCTTTCGTCGCCGCCCTCACCGGGGCGGCCGTCCCCGCGACGACACGCACCGTGCTCGCCACACAGATCACCACCCCGCTCGCCCCGCTGGTCGTCGCAGCACGGATTCGCCTGCACGGAATCCGCCTGTGGCTCAAGCGCCTCCCGGTCGTCACCCGACCCGCACACACTTCGACCATCACCGTCGCAGACGCGACCCCATCCGAAGAAGGAGAACGATGAACGCCCCGATTCGTGACCTCCCCGGCGACTTCACCCCCGACGAGGCGGCCCGCTGGCCCGACGTCGCCGCGCTGCCCATCGGTCCGATCGCCGCGATCCGCAGTGGTGCGGCGGCCTGGCTCTTCCGGCATGCCTCCCGGCATGTCGACGTTCGCGTCGAGTACCCCGACGGCGAGATGTCCGGTCGCAACTGCGATCGGGTGTTGCCCCGGATGATCGTCCGCCGGCCCGACGCGCTCGCACGACGCGTCGGCAACGACGGCCTGATCGGTTTCGGCGAGGCGTTCATGGCCGGCGACTGGACCACCGACGACCTCGTCGGCGTGCTCACCCCGTTCGCGACCCGGATGGCCCGGCTCGTCCCGCGTCCGCTGCAGGTGTTGCGTTCCGCGGTCCTGCCGAAACAGCCGTCGTCCGAAGACAACTCGACGGCCAACACCCGTCGTAACATCGCGCGCCACTACGACCTGTCGAATGACCTGTTCGCCCTCTTCCTCGACGACACGATGACCTATTCGAGTGCGTTGTTCGCCGACCTCGACCGGGGCACGCGTCCGCCGTGGTCCGACCTCGCCGAGGCGCAGCACCGCAAGATCGACCGGCTCCTGGACCTCGCCGGTGTCGGACCCGGCACTCGGCTGTTGGAGATCGGGACCGGCTGGGGCGAACTGTGCCTGCGCGCGGCCGCCCGTGGCGCGACGGTCCGCTCGGTGACCTTGTCGTCGGAGCAGCAGGAACTCGCGCGACGCCGGGTGGCGGATGCCGGATACAGCGACAAGGTGCAGATCGACCTCTGCGACTACCGGCAGGTCGACGGTGTCTACGACGCCGTGGTCTCGGTGGAGATGATCGAGGCGGTCGGCCAGAAGTACTGGCCCGTCTACTTCGAGACCATCGAGCGGCTCCTCGCGCCCGGCGGACGAGCGGCCATCCAGGCCATCACCATGCCGCATGACCGGATGGTCGCCACCCGCAACACCTACACGTGGGTGCACAAGTACATCTTCCCCGGCGGCCAGCTCACCTCGTTGAAGGCGCTGGACGCGGTCTCGCGCCGGCACACCGGGCTGCGGCTCACCGAATCGCACGCGATGGGCCGGCACTACGCCGAGACCCTGCGACTGTGGCGCGAACGGTTCACCGGCCGGCGCGACAAGGTCGCCGAGCTCGGCTTCGACCACACCTTCCGGCGTATGTGGGAGTTCTATCTCGCCTACTCGGAGGCCGGTTTCCGATCCGGCTACCTCGACGTCCACCAGTTGGTCTTCACCCGACCCGACGGAGACCACCGATGATCAGCGGCCAGTCCGGCTGGGCGGCGTTCGGCATCATCGCCGTCGCGTCGCTGCTGTTCCTCGCGATCCTGCACGGCGTCACCATGGCGATCGGTCATCGCATCGGGCGCTACAACGTCGTCGACGTCGCGTGGGGACTCGGGTTCGTCGGTGTCGCGTGGTTGGCGCTCATCCTCGGTCCCGGCGACGGTCTGCGACGATGGCTCCTCGCGGTGCTGATCACCGTGTGGGGCCTACGGCTGAGCTGGCACATGTACGTCAAGTCGGCCGGCAAGGGTGAGGACCCCCGCTACGAGGAACTGTTGAGCCGGGGCGCGGGTCGCGACGGGGAGAGCGACCCCGCGGGCGGCCACGACCTCGCCCTGGTGGCCCGGAAGATCTTCGCGACGCAGGGCATCTCGCAGTGGTTCGTGTCGTTGCCGATCCAGGTGTCGGCGGTGGTCGGGCCGACACATGGTGTCTGGTTCGTCGTGCTGGTCGCGGGTGTCGCACTGTGGGTGCTCGGCTTCGGCTTCGAGGCCGTCGGCGACGCCCAGCTGCGCCGGTTCAAGGCCGACCCCGCCAACAAGGGCGCCATCATGGACCGCGGCCTGTGGTCGTGGACCCGGCATCCCAACTACTTCGGCGATTCCAGCATGTGGTGGGGACTCTGGTTGATCGCGGCGAGCAGCTGGCCAGGCGTGCTGACCGTGCTCTCGCCGGTCGCGATGACCTACTTCCTCGTCTTCGCCACCGGAGCGCGGCTGCTCGAGCAGTCGATGAGCAAGCGCCCCGGCTATCCCGAGTACCAACAGCGGACGTCGTACTTTCTCCCGCGACCGCCGCGCCGCACCGGCTCGTCGGTCCCATGACGCTCATCGTGTCCCGGGAGTCACGGAGCCTGATGTCGTTGAGGGCGGGTCGAGTGCCGGATAAGCTGATCGTCGATGACGACCGAGTGTTCGCGGTGACAGCAGACCCCGCATCCGACGTGGCCGCGCTGCCGGCCCTGCTCGATCGGATCGCCTCCGGCGACTCCGAGGCGTTCGCCCGTTTCTACGACCTGACGTGCGACCGCGTCTACGGGATGGTGCTGCGTGTGCTGCGCGATCCCGGGTACAGCGAGGAGGCCACCCAGGAGGTGTTCCTCCAGGTGTGGCGGTCGGCCGGTTCGTTCGACCGCAACGCCGGGTCGGCGCTGTCCTGGCTGATCACGCTGGCGCACCGCCGGGCCGTCGATCGGGTCCGCTCGGAGTCCGCGTCCACCCGCCGAGACATCGCCTACGGTCTCGAGGACACCCGCTCGGCCTTCGACGAGGTGACCGAGACGGTGACCTCGCAGGAGACCACGCGTGAGGTGGTCGGGTGCCTGGAGACGCTGACCGACGTGCAGCGCCAATCGGTCGACCTCGCCTACTACCACGGGCTCACCTATCGGGAGGTCGCCGAACGCCTCACCGTGGCCCTACCGACGGTGAAGTCCCGTATCCGCGACGGTCTGAAACGCCTCCGGCAATGTCTGGGAGATCCTGATGCCTGACGAAATCCTGGATCTCGCCCCACTCGTCGGCCTCGATGCGGTGCACGGCGCCGAACTCGACGATCTGCATCGAGAGCTCGATGCCGCAGGTCCCGCCGTCCGTGCCGAGTTCGATCGGCAGGTCGCCGCGACGCGGGAGGCGATGGCGAACGTGAGCAGTGCCACCGCGACCGCACCGCCGGACACTTTGCGCGAGCGCATCCTCGGCGCCGCGCGGGCCGAGTCGGTCACTGCTCTGCCGCCGGTGGTCGAGGTCCCGGCAACGCCCGAGCCCGCCCCCGCGACCGTCACCCCGCTGCGTCGACGACGGCGACGGGCGACGTATCTCGCCGCAGCCGCTGTCGCCGCGATCGCGATCGGCGCGGTCGGCTGGGCGATCGGCTCGTCGACGACTTCCGAACCGTCCCAACCGCCGACGGCCGAACAGGTCTTCGCCGCCAAGGATGTCCGGACGTCATCCGGCGACGTCGCGAGCGGGCACGCCACCGTCACCTACTCGCCGTCCGCGGACGCCGGGGTGCTGGTGATGAACGACGTCCCGCCGCCCGCTTCGGGCACCGTCTACCAGATGTGGCTGGTCGGTCCGGACGGCAACACGTCGGCAGGCACCATGACCGACAAGGACGTCGCGCCGTCGACGACGGCGGTTCTCAAGAACCTCGGCGACGCAACCACATTGGCGTTCACCGTCGAGCCGCCCGGCGGCTCGCAGCAGCCGACCGGCCCGTTCGTCGCGCAGTTGCCGTTGAGCTGACCTGCCGAGACGCCCGCAAGGGTCACGGCAGCAATGCGCGGATCGCGTCGATCGTGTCGGCCTCGTCGACGGTCTTGTCCGGCCGATAGCGCACCACGCGGGCGAACCGGAGGGCCACCCCGCCGGGATAGCGCGAACTACGTTGCACACCATCGAGTTCGATCTCCACGACGATCTCCGGACGTAGGTACACGGTATGGCCATCCCGATGGGTCTCGTGGCGGCCGAACTCGTCGGTCTGCCACTGCAACAGCGCGTCGGTCAGTCCCTTGAAGGTCTTGCCGACCATGATCGGCGGGCCGCCGTCGGGGTCTCGCGCACCGAGGTGCAGGTTGGAGAGGAATCCGGTGCGACGTCCCGATCCCCATTCCGCACCCAGCACGACGAGGTCGATGGTGTGCACGGGTTTGACCTTCTGCCACGCCTTTCCACGACGGCCGGCCGCGTACGGTCCGGCCAGCGACTTCACCATCACACCCTCGTGGCCGGCGGCGAGAGCGGCGTCGAAATGCCGTTCGGCCTCCGCCACCGTGGGGTTGGTGACCGAAGGGATGCGCATGCCGGGCGCAACGGTCGTCAGCGCCGCCAGACGTTCGGACAGCGGCCGGTCGATGAGATCGATGCCGTCGAGGTGAAGACAGTCGAAGAAGAACGGCCGCAGCAGTCCGTTCGGGTCGTCGGCGAGCTCACCCGACGATCCGAACCGACTCATCGTGTCCTGGAACGGCCGCGGACGTCCGTCGGCGTCGAGGGTGAGTGTCTCGCCGTCGAGGATGACCGTGCGACACGGGAGCCCGCGGACCACCTCGACGAGATCGGGCACCGCTGCGGTGATGTCACGCAGCGACCGGGTGTAGACCGCGATCTCGTCGTCGCGGCGATGCACCTGGATGCGCGCGCCGTCGAGTTTGAAGTCCACCACCAGATCCGGACCGAGCGCCGCGACGGCGTCGGCGAGCGAGTCCGCCGGCGTCGCGAGCATCGGCGCCACCGCCCGACCGACCTGCAGCCCGACCCCGGCCAGTGCCTGCGCACCGCCATGCACCGCGAGCGACGCCGTCTCCGGGAGCGAGCCGGTCAGCATGTGGGCGCGGCGCACCAGGTCGAGCGGCTGGCCCGACGCCTTCGCGATCGCATCGACCATCACCCCGGCCAACGCGCCCTGGCGGAGTTCGCCGGTCATCAACCGGCGGAGAAAGTCCTGCTCGGATTCGGTTGCCGAGCCGAACAATTCGGTCAGCAGACCCTGGCGGAGCGCCACAGAACCGGGCCCACCGGCCGCGGCCAGTCGCACGAACAGGTCGTCGACGCCGGCCACGGTCAGGCTCGGCGACTCCGACGGTGTCGGGGTCAGCGAGGTGAGTGAACGCCACCCCACGCCGAGTCGTCCCTGCGGGATCACACCGGACAGCCACGCGACCACGGTGGGGATCTCCTCGGCGGTGGCGTCGTCGAGCAGCCCTCCGAGCTCGGCGGTCTTGCGGGTGCGTGAACGCGTGGCGGCGACCGCACCCGACGCCTCGACGACACGGGAGAACCTCATCGCCGTCGACGTTACCCGCCGAAACGCGGTCAGCGGGCGCCCGCGACGACAATCATCGCGAGCGCCCGCTGACAGGTGGTTGTGTTGTGCTCGAACCGGTTCGGCTACACGCGCTCTGGTTCGGCGACCCGCGCCTCGGCGGTCCGCTGGTCCGCGGTCCGCCGCGACACCACGTTGTCCACGGCGAGCCTGCCGGCCCCGACGAACACGATCAGGAACAGCGCCCAGCAGTAGAGCGCCGACGATTCACCGTCGTTCTGGATCGGGAGCAGGCCATCCGCCTGATGCTTCCAGAAGTACGCGACCGCCATCGATCCCGATCCGATCAGCGCCGCCCACCGGGTCTGGAAGCCGACCATCACCAGGAAGCCACCGATCAACTGGATGGCCCCGGCCCACCAGGACGGCCACGCGCCCAACTCCGCGGTCGCACCTCCGTGCGGTGCGACGGGCCACGCCAACAGCGTCGATGCCCCGTGACAGAAGAACATGAACCCCACGACGATCCGGAAGGCGCCGATGGCCCACTGCGATTTACTCTCGAGGAAGGTAAGCATTACCTAACCCAAGCAGTAAGCCCGTCTCGGGTCCAGCGATACCGGCACGCATGTGACCGTTCGCACACAGGGGACGCTCAGCTCCCGCGCTTGATCCATTCCTCGAGATGGGGCGACTCGTCGCCGACCGTGGTGCCGTCGCCGTGCCCCGTGTACACCTTCGTCGCAGGGTCGAGGGTGAAGATCTTCTCCTGGATCGAGGCGATGATCGTCGGGAAACTCGAGTACGAGCGGCCGGTGGCACCGGGCCCACCCTGGAACAGGGTGTCGCCGGAGAACAGCACTGCGGCCTCGGGGGCGTAGACCACCGACGATCCCGGCGAGTGGCCCGGGGTGTTGATGATCGTCAACGACGTCCCGGCGACGTCGATGCGCTGCCCGTCCTCGAGATCCTGGTGCGACACATCCGGATGCGTCTCGTTCCACAGCATGTCGTCGCCCGGGTGCAGCCAGATCGGTGCGCCCGTCGCCTCGGACAGTTCCGGCGCGACCGTGATGTGGTCGTTGTGGCCGTGGGTCAACACGATCGCCGTGACCGTGCGGTCACCGACAGCGTCGAGGATCGGCTTCGCGGCGTGGGCCGCATCGATGATGATCACCTCGTCGTCGTTGCCGACGAGCCAGATGTTGTTGTCCACATCCCAGGTGCCTCCGTCGAGCGAGAACTGGCCGGAGGTGACGACGTTGTCGATACGCAGGTCGCCGCTCATGCCTTGAGCTCCACGACCGAACGCAGCACCTTGCCGGCCTCCATCGCCTCGAAGGCGGCCTCAACGTCGGTCAGGCCGACCCGCTCGGTGACGAACTTGTCCAGCGGCAGTCGACCCTGCTCGTAGAGGTCGATGAGCATCGGGAAGTCCCGTTCCGGAAGGCAATCGCCGTACCAAGACGACTTCAATGCGCCACCGCGAGAGAAGAAGTCGATGAGCGGCAACTCCAGCTTCATGTCCGGCGTCGGCACCCCGACGAGGACCACGGTCCCCGCGAGGTCCCGCGCGTAGAAGGCCTGCTGGTAGGTTTCCGGACGGCCCACCGCGTCCACGATCACATCGACGCCGTTGCCGTCGGTCAGCTCCTGCACCGCGGTGATCACGTCCTCGACCTCGGCACCGTTGATGGTGTGGGTGGCCCCGAGGTCCTTGGCCCACTCCAGTTTTGCCGGGTCGCGGTCGATCGCGATGATCGTCGTCGCACCCGCGAGTCGTGCACCGGCGATCGCGGCGTCACCGACGCCACCGCACCCGATGACCGCGACCGAGTCGCCACGGCCAACGTTGCCGGTGTTCATCGCGGCACCCAGACCGGCCATCACGCCGCAGCCCAGGAGTCCCGCAACCGCCGGATCGGTCTCCGGATTGACCTTGGTGCACTGCAATTCGTGGATGAGCGTCTTCTCGATGAACGCCCCGATGCCCAGGGCGGGGGTCAGTTCGGTGCCGTCGGTGAGCGACATCGGCACGCTGGCGTTGAAGGTGTCGAAGCAGTACCAGGGACGTCCCCGCTTACACGCCCGGCACTCTCCGCACACCGCTCGCCAGTTCAGTACCACGAAGTCACCGACCTCGACGTGGGAGACGTCGGAGCCGACGGTCTCGACGATGCCTGCCGCCTCGTGACCGAGGAGGAAGGGGTACTCGTCGTTGATCCCACCCTGTTTGTAGGCGAGGTCGGTGTGGCAGACACCGCAGGCCTGGATCTTCACGATCACATCGCGAGGACCCGGATCGGGAAGCACCACGTCGACAAGCTCCGTCGGCGCGCCTTTGCTCCGTGAGATGACTCCCTTGACCGTCTGCGACATATCGGTTTCTCGATCCTTTCGGTGACCACTCCGGACTGCCCGACTCTGAACGAAGCCGGGGCAGTCCGCTACGACTCCCAGTCTCACGGGGTCGGGCGATACATGCAGCCATCCGAATGGATGGTTCTACCTAGACGAAAGTACAGCGCCTCCGCCCGGGCGTCTGCGGCACGGCCTGTTCAGTCCGCGGCGATACCGGCGCGGGCCCCGAGCAGTCCCGCCTCGCCACGGTTGGACACCCGCAGTTTCTGCAGGATCGCGGTGACATGGAACTTCACCGTGCTCTCACTGACGCCGAGCGCGGCGGCAACCGACTTGTTCCGGCGCCCCAGCGCGAGGTGACCGAGCACCTCGAGTTCGCGCGGATTGAGCGACGACAGGAGATCCTCGTCGGGGCGGGCGGCAGGTGTCTCGAGCGGGATCGTCGCGGTCACCCGATTCCCCCATCCCGCGATCGTCTCCACCTCGAGTGTCCCGTCGAGGGTCCGCAGCCGGCCGGAGAGCTGGCGCTCCAACGCGTCCGCGTCGAGGCCCCCTGCGCACTGGTCCCGGATGTCGACCACGAGATCGTGGCCGCGAGACTGCCAGGCGATCCGCAGCCGCGTGACTCCCGGCTGCGCGCCGAGGGCGACCGCGACCGCGCGGGCGATCGCGCGTGCCGCGTGGGCGATCTCGCCCGGTAGGGAGCGTCCGTCCGTCGCCGGTTGCACGTACTCGACGTCGGCTTCGAGGTGGCGCAGGACGGGTTCGAGTTCGGCCTGCAACCGCGCGAACGCGGTCGCGACCGCCTCGGTCGCCAGTTTGCGGTCGGTGTCACCGACCGACCGCAGCGCGATGAGCGCCGACGACGCCGTCTCGGCGGCCGACGCGCGTGCCGTCCGATCGTCGAGGTCGCGGGACCGCAGGGTGCCGAGGATCGACCCGAGCGTGTCCTCGTGGGTTTCGGTGAGCTGCGCGATGGTTCGGGCCCGTTCGCTCGACGCCGCCCGCGACTCGGCGAGATAGTCCGGGCTGGCCTGCGCGACCTGCTGCCGGATCGATGTCGCCACGATCGCGAACCACGCACGCAACAGACAGTCCGGTGCTGCCGCGCGACCCCCGCGCGATGACTTCCGGGGCACGAGGACCAGCAGCGTGTCGGACTCGTCGCGGAGGATCCGGAGGTTCCGCGACGTCCCGCCGAGCACGCCTGCGGCGTCCACCACGACACCACGGGCCACCGATTCCTTGATGGCGTCGAGCTCGTCGATGGACACTCGGTCGACGATCTCCGATGCGCCCGCAACCTTCCGCGGACGCCCGGTGCACTCACGGGTGAAGATGACGAGCGCCTCGTGCGGGCTGTCCGACGCCAGGAACCTGGAGAATCGTTGCGCGATCTCGGGCAGCGGTCCGTCGAGGACGGCATGCAGCTGCCGCCAGGTTTCCGGTTCGGTCGTCACGTGCCCATTGTCTCTGACCGGCCAACCTGTGGATCGCGTCTCCCGTCGCGTCGGTGCCCGGCCACGTCAGCGGGCCGGGCACCGATATCCGCGGGTCAGTCCAGTGCGTTGTAGAACGCCGTCTCGAACTCCAGATACTTGGTGAAGGAGGTTGCGTCGCCGAAGGGCAGGATCTGGGTCGCCCAGAATCCGCCGTATCCGTTCTCCCGATCGATCCAATAGAAGAGGTTGGCCAGCCCCGCCCAGGCCTGAGCACCAGCGGGCCGACCCGTCGGTGCCACCTCGTTGTTGATCATGAACGGCAGCGACCACGACTTCGACTGCCCGGGAAAGAACTCCGCGTCATTGGACAGCGCCGGGATCACTCCCGGCAACATCGTCACGGGCAGGTCGCCGAGGTGATTCTGCACCGCCATCTCGACGGTCGCGGGCTTCAGCACCTGACCGTGCTCGCCCCGGCCGTCATTGAGCCACATGCGGATGAACTTCATGTACTCACCCACGGTCCCGTAGAGCCCGTGGCCGCCGAAGTCCACCTCGGGGGCGACGGCAGTTCGAAGTCCATGGGTGTCAGCGAGCCGTCGGCGCCTCGGGCGTGGATCTCGGCCAGCCGCGTCCGGAACTCGTCGTTGAGTGCGAAGGTCATGTCGTCGATGCCGAGCGGCGCGAAGATGTGCTCGGCGAACACCTCGCCCAGCCGTTTGCCGCGGAGTTGCTCGACGACCTGACCGGCCCAGTCGATGTTGCTCCCGTACTGCCAGCGCTCCCCCGGCTCGAACAGCAACGGCGTCGTCAGCGCGGCCCTGGTCGCGGTGGTGACACTCGGTTGGCCCTTCTCCTGCGCCAGCCGGTTGTAACTCTCGTCAAAGAAGTCGTAGCCGAATCCGCCGGTGTGCGTGAGCAACTGACGTGTCGTCGGGTACGCACGCGGATCGCGCAGGATCGGCTCGCCGTCGCCGTCGAACCCCTCGAGCAGCTTCAGCGTGCCGAGTTCGGGCACGTATTCGTTCGCCGGCTTGTCGAGATCGAGTTTGCCTTCCTCGACGAGCTGCAGCACCGCGGTGGCGGTGATCGCTTTCGTGGTGGAGAAGATGGCGAACGCATCGTCGGTGGTGATGTCGACATCAGCTCCGAAGCGACGTTCACCCGCGGCCCCCTCGTAGACATTGCCGTTGCGATCGGTCACCATCGCGACGACGCCCGGCACGGGCTGCTCGGCGTCGACCGCTGACTGCAGGATTCCGTCGGCGGAACGTTGGAAGGTCGCCCGGTCGAGTCCGTGAACTGCACTGGTCATGACTTGTTGCCTTTCATCGATGTGGTTGGGATGCGTCAGACCCGCGCTCAGCCGAGTGCGAAGCCCTTGTATCCCGCGGCCGCGGCCTCCTGGGTCGCCTGCCGGTATGCCCCCACCCCGCCAACGTAGGACAGGACGCGCCGAGGTTTGCCCGGAACGTTCGATCCCACGTACCACGACGACGTCTTGGAGATGAGGTTCGCGTCGGCCAACTCGTCGTGGTGGGCCACCCAGGCGTCCTCGCCGGCCTCGGTCGGCTCGATCACGGTCTTGCCGTGCGCGCGCATATGCCGGATCGCCTCGTTGATCCATTCGGTCTGCTGCTGCAGGCACGTCGTCATGTTGCACAGCGCCGCGGACGGAGCAAGCGGCACCGCGGTGGTCAGCATGTTCGGGTAGCCGCGCACCATCAGGCCCATCGTCGTGCGGATGTCGCGGCCCCAGTCCTCCTTCAGCGAGCGACCGCCGCGGCCACGGATGTCTATGCGGGTGAGCGCTCCCGTGCCGGCGTCGAAGCCGGTTGCCATGACGATGACGTCGAGCTCGTAAAGCGTGCCGTCGGTGAGGATGAGGCCGTTCTCCACGATGCGCGCAATCGGATTGTTCTTGACGGCAACAGGTTCGACGTTGTCGCGATGATAGATCTCGAGGTAGCCGGTCTCCAGCGGGACACGATGCGTGCCGAATCCGTAGTCCTCCGGGATCAACAGTTCGCACAGCTCCGGGTCCTTCAGCCGGGCACGCATCTTCGCGCGCACGAACTCCGACACCTCCTCGCTCACCTGCTCGTCGGAGAAGATCTCGGCAAACGACGCCAGCCACAGCTTGAGTGAGCCGTTGTCGTAGATCTCCTCGAGCCGCACGGTCCGCTGCGCCGGGGTGAGATCGGCCCAGGCGACGGTGAAGTCGTATTCGAAGCCGGTGAACGTGTGCGGCAGGTTCTGCCGGAGTTCGTCGAAACGTGACTTGTACCCGGCCACGTCGTCGGGACCGTACGCGGGATTCTTCATCGGCAGGGCGTACTGCGGGGTCCGGATGAACACCTTCAGCTGATCGACCTGATCGGCGATGGTCTGGATCACCTGTATCCCGGTCGCGCCGTTGCCGATCACTCCCACGCGCTTGCCCGCGAGTTCCGCACCCTCCCTGGGCCATCGCGCAGTGTGGAAGATCTGGCCGGCGAAGTCACCCTGACCGGGGAAGAGTTCGGCCATGGGCGCCGAGAGCATGCCGCAGCAGGTGACCAGGAACTGAGTGTCGATGGTCTCGCCGGAATCGGTGGTCACCGTCCAGCGGTTGGTGTCCTCGTCGAATACGGCCCGCTCGATCCGGGTGTTGAGCACGATGTCGCGGCGTAGGTCGAGCGAGTCCGCGACGTAGTGCATCCACTGCTCTATCTCCGGCTGGCCGGGGAAGCGCTCGCTCCAACTCCAGCCTTTGTACAGGTCCTCGTCGAACAGGTACTGATAGATGTAGGCCTCGGAGTCGAACCGCGCACCCGGGTAGCGGTTCCAGTACCAGGTGCCGCCGACGTCCGATGCGGCATCGTAGGCACGCACGTCGAGGCCTTGTTCACGCAGCATGTGGAGCTGATACAGGCCGGCTACGCCGGCACCGATCACCAGGGCGTCGAGAGTCTTGTCTGCCATGTCGCACACCTTTCATGTGATTCAGATCATTACGGTGGCCATTGTTTGATCTGTCCCACACCTCGCCGCCGTCCCAAATTGGGACAGTCGAACTGTCCTTTCGGTGGTGGCTCCCGCGGGGCGACCCGGGGATAATCAATGTGCTGCCGGTCACAGCCATGACCGTCGGTCCAGGTGAAGGAGGTGACGACGCTGATCGACCAGAACGACAAACTGCTGCGCACCGCCGCCGCGCGTGCCGATTTCCTGGAGTACGGTCCGGCGGGCGCGGTCGGGGTGACAGACGTCGTCGCCGCATCATGGGAACGCAGCAAGTCGGCCGGTGTCGACGCGGACCTGTATTCCGTCCCCTTCCACGAGGACATCGACTTCGATTCCCGTCTGGTGCGCTGCGCTCGGCCCGTCATCGAACGACTCACCGACGACATGGCCGACGTACCCCTGACCATCGCCCTCACCGATGCGCACGCCCGTATCGTCGATCGCCGCGACTGCTCGACGGCGGTCGGTCGCGTGCTCGATCGCGTCGACTTCCAGCGCGGGTTCTCCTTTGAGGAGAGCAGCGTCGGGACCAACGGTGTCGGCACCGTCTTCGAGGTCGGGGCCGCGGTGAGCGTGGTGGGTTCCGAGCATTTCAACCAGAAACTGGTGCAATTCGCCTGCACCGGCGCACCGATCCTCGATCCGATGACCGGGCGGGTGGCCGGCGTGCTCGACGTGAGCATGCTCGCCGACAGTTGGAGCTCCTTGATCCACGCACTCGTACGGTCTGCTGCCGCCGACATCAGTCGCAACCTCTTCCTCGACCGCAGCCAGGCGAAACGGGCACTGTTCGAAAATTACCTCCGGGCCGATTCGCGACCGCGCCAGGCGGTGATGGCCTCGGGGGACACGGTGATCGTGAACGAGCATGCCCGACAACTGCTCTCACCGGATGAGCAGAGCATGATCGCACAGCACGCCGAGTTCCTGCTCACCATGGACGATCGGGTTGCGCACATCGTCACCCTCGATTCTGGGCGCCGAATCCGCCTGCGCGGCAAACAGATCATCTGCCGCGACGAAGTGGTGGGGATCGTCGCACTCCTCGATGAGCAGGTGAACAACGCGGGGACGCCATCGGCTCGTCCGGCCCCCCAGGCATTCGAGCCGAGCGTCCCACATCGCCGGTACGGTGTCGGTCCGATGCGCAGCACCGGCTGGTTGGCCGCGCGGGGCGACACCCTTGCTGCTCTCGCCGGCGGGACCGGGCTCCTGATGATCGGCGAGCCAGGCACCGGCAAGGTGACCATGGTGACGGAATGCTTTGCCGAATTGCACGGTGACACGCCCGTCTTCGTCCTCGACGGCGCGTCCCTGAACACCACCGATATCGCCTTCATCGGGAAATCGACCGATGGTCTCCTCATCATCCGGCACGCCGAGATGATGACCTCCGACGACGAAGAGGTCGCCCTCGAAGCGATCGAGCTAGCAAAAAGTTCCGGACACGCGGTGGCAGCGACATTGCGGGGCGCCCATGCTGGAGAACACACCGTCGGCCGGGTCATCGCGCTGCTGGGACAGTCGGTCACGGTTCCCCCAATGCGATTACGCACCGTGGATGTCCCCGCGCTCGTCGCACGAACACTGCATGATCTCGCCCCGCAGCGGCAGGTTCGACTCAGTCCCAGGGCCCTTCGGGTGGTGACCGCATTCTCCTGGCCGCGCAACATCACTCAACTACGGGAAGCGTTGCACTGGTCGTTGCAGCGTCGGCCGGTGGGCGAGATCCAGGCCGAAGACCTCCCTGGTTTCTGCCGGACATCGGGCACGCGAACTCTGACGCCGCTGGAAACCACCGAACGCGACGCCATCGTCAGGGCTCTCGAGGAGGCCTGCGGCAATCGGATGCATGCCGCAGCCGCACTGGGTATGTCGCGAAGCTCGCTCTACCGCAAACTCCGCGCATACTCGATCACCGGGCTGTGAGTAGTCAGCCCAGTGCGTCGATCAACTGTGCCTTCGTCATCGTCGAATAGCCTTTGATGCCCTTGCCTTTTGCCTCGGCTCGCAATTGCGCCACGGTCGGACCCTTGGACGCCGGAGCCTTCTTGGCAGGCGCCTTCGCGGCCGGGGGCTTCACTGTGGCTGCCGGTTTCGGCGTGGGCTTGGGCGCGGGGTCGGGTGTGGCTGTCGCGTCCGGAAGGCCGGGCACCTTGGCGGCCGCCGGGTCGGCGTCAGCGGCCGGCTTCAGAGGTTTCGGCGGTGTGGAAGGTTTCGGGGCGACCGCTGGCGCCGGCGCGCTCTTCTCGTCATCCGACCCGCCACCCTTGCCCTGACCGATCAGCTTGAGGAGCTCGGTCCGCAACGCTGACGCGTCCTGCTCGGCCTTCTTGAGCCGCTTCTTCGCTTCCTTGTCGACGCGGGCAAGTTCCTGCTTCAACCGCTCGACCTCGGTCTCGAGGCGACCGATCAACTTGCGCTTCTTGGTCATGACATCCCCTCGTCGTCGTGGCTATCGCCACCTTAGAACGGATCCGGCACATCGGGCGCCGACCCGCTGGTCCGTTTCGATTCCGCAACGAACGGGAACGCTCGCCTCGCCGATCGCGCCGGCGTCGGCGTACGAGCAGTCCCGTAGCGCGGGGCGACACAAAGGAGGAGGGCGATCATGCCAGGTCAGAAGGAGCCCGGCCCATCCGTCAAGGACGACGAGCTGTACGAGAAGCTCCGCGACGAGGGCAACTCCAAGGAGAAGTCGGCCCGTATCGCGAATGCGGCGAACAACGAGTCCCGATCCTTTGTCGGAGAGAAGGGCGGCAAGTCCGGGTCGTATGAGGACTGGACGGTCGACGAACTGAAGGATCGCGCAAAGGAACTCGATCTCTCGGGTTACTCGGACCTGAACAAGGACGAGCTCATCGAGAAGCTCCGCAACCACTGATCGCGGTGGAGCGTCGGCGTCGCTCAGCCGGGTAGCAGCCCCGCGCGCCGCGCGAGGACAACAGCCTCGATGCGGGTCGACGCACCGAGCTTGCCCATCGCGTCCCTCATGTAGCCCTTCGCCGTCTGGACGCCGATGCCGAGGTCCTCGGCGATGCGGGCATTGCTGTGCCCGAGTGCGGCCAGCGCGAGGACGTCCTCTTCGCGCCGGGTCAGCGAGACACTCGGGCCCGGAACCGACCCGCTGTCGACGAGGGTCTCGGAGATGCGATGGAGCTCCGCGGCGAGCACGTCATCGTCGACGGACCGGCCGAGTACGCGCAGCTTGCCGTAGGCCTCGGTCAGCCGGTCACGCAACTCGTCCGCCTCGGTGACCGCGTCACCCTGTCCCATCACCCGGGATGCGACGATCTGTTGTTCCAGCGCGCGCGCCTCGCCGGAGAGGACGTCGAAGGTGCGGGCACCGATCGGGGCGTCGGTGTGCAGTGCCCCGTAGAGCACCGCGACCGGTCGACGGTCGACGATCACCGGAACCGCCGCCATCGCACGAAGCCCCTCGGTGGCGATGATCGTGTTGTACCGATGGGTGATGCTCGGCGTACGCAGATAGTCGTCGACGGCGACCGGGCGCTGCACGCTGATGACCTTGCCGCCGAGGCCGTGACCGGCATCCACCGCGACCCCGGCCAGCGCGCCCGCCGTGTTCCCGACGAAGTGTTCGAGCCGCAGGCTCTGCCGCTTCGGCGTCGCCGCGGAGGAGACCATGCCGGCGAAGGCCAACGAGACGCCGCTCGATCGGCGTATCCGCCGCAATGCATCCATCACCAAGGATGTCTCGCTCATGTCACCTCCGCCCAGTTTCCGACCCCTCTTCGGGGGGTGTTCCCGGCGCCGCCAGGCGCGCAGAATGTGACTCAGCTTACCCGGACCGGTTTCGACCTGGCCCGATCGAATCATTCCCCGGCATCCCCAGAGGTTCACGATGACGCAGACCGCCCCCGTCCCCGCCGACCACGCCTCCGTCGCGGACACGCTCGACGCCTGGCTCACCACCTTCGGCGACACCGATGCGAACGCCGCCGAGCTTCTCGTCGACCGTCACGACCCGTCGGCGGTCGCCTTCACCACCATCGATATCGACGGTGATCGCCTGACGACCGTCGATCTCACCTACGGTGCCCTGGCAGACGCCTCCAAGCGATTCGCCACGGCTCTCGCCGACCTCGGTGTCGGGCGGGGCGACACCGTCGGAGTCCTGATGGGCAAGCGTTCCGAGCTCGTGGTCTCGCTGCTCGCCATCGCGCGCCTCGGTGCGGTGTACATCCCGTTGTTCACCGCGTTCGCGCCTCCGGCGATCGAGATGCGACTGACCGCTGGCGCCGCGCGTGTGGTGATCACCGAACCCAGCCAGGCCGACAAGCTCGACGGCATCGGGGGGATCACCACCATCGTCGCGGGCGATCAGTTCGATGCGCTCGTCACCGGCAACGATCCGGTCGCCGAATCCGTCTCGGTGGGCGGCGACGGCTCGCTCATCCTGTTGTTCACCAGTGGCACGACCGGTGCACCGAAAGGCGTCCCTGTCCCGGTTCGTGGCCTCGCGTCGTTCTGTTGCTACATGCACTACGGGCTCGACGTCTCCGCCGACGACGTCTTCTGGAATGCCGCCGACCCCGGCTGGGCCTACGGCCTCTACTACGGCATCCTCGGTCCGCTGGCGCTCGGGCGTCGAAACCTGTTGCTGCACGCCGGCTTCTCCGCCGAGCTGACCGCCCGCATCATCCGGGAACTCGGCGTCACCAACTTCGCCGCGGCTCCGACGGTCTACCGGACACTCTCCAAGGACCCGTCGTTCACCGGCTTCTCGCTGCGGCGGGCGTCGTCGGCGGGCGAGCCGCTGACCCCCGACGTCATCGATTGGGCACTGTCCGCGCTGCAGACCGAGGTCCGGGATCACTACGGTCAGACCGAGCACGGCATGTTCATCAACAACCACTGGCATCCCGACGTCGCCGAGCCGCTCGTCCCGGGATCGATGGGCAAGCCGATGCCCGGATTCGCCGCCGGCATCGTCGACGGTCAGATCGCCATCGACGTCGAGCAGAGTCCGCTGATGTGGTTCACCGGTTACCTCGACGCCCCGGACAAGACCGCTGCCCGGTTCACCGATGACAAGAAGTGGTACCTGACCGGTGACACCGGTCGCGTCGACGAGGACGGCCGCTACTTCTTCTCGGCCCGCGACGACGACGTGATCATCATGGCCGGCTACCGCATCGGGCCGTTCGACGTGGAGAGCGTCCTGATCACCCACGCATCCGTGGTCGATGTCGCGGTCGTCGGACGCCCCGACGAACTGCGGGGTGAGGTACTCGAGGCGTTCGTGGTGCTCGCCGACGGCGTGGTCGGCAGCGACGAACTCGAACGCGAGCTCCAGCAACTGGTGAAGACGGGTTTCGCCGCCCACGCCTATCCACGCACCGTGCATTTCGTCGACTCGTTGCCCAAGACCCCGAGCGGCAAGATCCAGCGATTCATCCTCCGCAAGCAAGAGTGAGGCGCCCGCTCGGCGAAGATCGTTCACCGGCATTCTCTCCACCGGATTCAATGCGGACCGGAACTGTCCGCAATCCCGAATAGCGTTGTGTCCAGATCATCAAGGACAACGAGAGGGAACCATCATGGCCGGCACCTACACTCCCGTCGCACTACCGTTCACCGTCAGCGGCGAGAAGGAGGATCTGCTGACGCTTCTCGCCGATCAGCGGGCGATGTTCCGGGTCACCCTCAAGGGCATCACCGAGGAGCAGGCCCGGCAACGCACCACGGTCAGCGAGCTGACCCTGGGCGGTCTGGTGAAGCACCTCGCCCAGGGCGAGAAGGCCACGCTCGAGGAACTGGTCGAGCGGGACGAGAACGCCGAGTTCGACATCAGCGGTGTCGCGGACGCCTACAACCTCCGCGACGACGAGACGCTCGCCGACTGGATCACCGAATATGACCAGACCGCGGCCGCCCTCGACGAGTACGTCGCGAACGTCGACAGTCTCGATGAGCTCATCCCGCAGATGACCGCGCCGTGGCAGCCGGAGCGGGAGTGGTGGACGATCCGGAAGATGATGCTGCACAAGCTTCGTGAGACCGCCCACCATGCCGGCCACGCCGACATCATCCGCGAGGCGCTCGACGGCCAGACGACGATGGCCGCGCTCTACGACGGCCCGGAGATCGACTGGAGCTGATCCGGTCAGCTCATCGAGGCGTTCGCACTCGTCGACGCATCGCGCACCGGAATGTCCGGCGCGGCGGACTCGAGCGGCGACACCTCGATGGGCACCCCGGTCATGTTCGCCATACCCGCCAGTCGCTCCAGATCGTCAGGATTCGACGAGATCAGCGCGTTCACGTTGGCGCCGCCGGTGCCCAGATCGTTGGCCGCGGCGGCGTTCGCGCGCGTCCAGCCGCCGGAGCCGTTGTGCCCCCAACCGTGCGGGATCGCCACGACGCCGGGCTTGATGTCGTCGATGACACTGACCGCCAACCGAATCCGGCCGTGCATCGAGCGCACCTCCACCAGATCCCCTTCGCCGATCCCGCGCGCCCGGGCATCGTCGGAATGCATCCGCGCCGTGTGCCGACGACCGCCGCGGAGCAACATCGGCGCGTTGTGCTGCCAGCTGTTCTCCGAGCGGATCTCCCGCATGCCGATGAGGCGTAGGGGAAGCGGGGGATCATCGTCGGTGGGCAGCCGATCGATCTCGGCCAGCAGATCAGGGTCGTCGACGCGGACCTTCCGGCCCCGGTGCGTCACCACCTTCCGCAGCGCTCCCGGGGTCAGGTGGTCGGCGACGACGACTCCGTGTGGCTTCTCCTCGACCAGTTTCCGGTAGGTGAGGCCACCTCGACTGAAGCCGAAGTGGTTGCCACCCTGGCCGATCCGCACCACGAGGTCGGACAACATCCGCGGGCTCGGCACCCGGCCGAGCACCGACGACACGGTGTTGATCGCATGCAGCGCGGCGAGCATCGGCGCACGACGTGCGAGCACACCGACCAGTTCGTTGATGACCGTCCACTCCTCACGCGCCTCGCCACGAGGCGTGATGACCGGATCGGTGGCCTGCTTGAACGGTGTGGTGAACAGCATCTGGAACGGGAGGAGGAAGTCGCCACGTTCGTACATCGTGGTCGCGGGGAGGATGTAGTGGGCGTGCGCATTGGTCTCGTTGCGATAGATGTCGAGTGACACCAGCAGATCGAGGCCGTCGAGCGCAGCACTCAGTTCGTCACCGTTGGGTACCGACAACACGGGGTTGCCCGCACTCACGAACAACGCGCGCAATTGCCCTGGCCCGGGCGTGAGCATCTCCTTGGCCATCACCGACGCCGGTGCCGTACCCAGCACCTGCGGAAGATTGCCCACCCGACTCCGCCGGCCGGCCCAGGTGAACGTCGAGACATGCTGCAGTGCGGTCATTCCCAGCCTCTGCCCGGGGACGCCGAGGTCGCCGAACATCGATCCGCCGACGACGTCGAGGTTGCCCGCCACGAGATTGACGATGTCGAGGAGCGCGGTGGTGAGGGTTCCGGTCCGCCCCAGCGACGTGCCGACCCGGCCGTAGACCGCCGCCCGCTCGGTGCCGGCCAGCGCGCGCGCCAGTTCCCGGATGACCTCGGGCGCCACATCGGTGCGACGCGCGACCACCTCGGGCGAGAACTCCGCGACGACTCCCCGCAGGGTGTCCATGCCCGATGCCTGCCGCGCCAGGCGTTCCGCATCGGCCAGACCCTCATCGAACATCACATGCAGCAACGCCAGCAGGAGCAGGGCATCGGTGTCCGGGACGATGGGCAGCCATTCGAACTCGCGCGCGGTCTCGGTGCGTCGCGGGTCCACCACGACGACGCGACCACCCCGATCGGTGATCGCGTTCAACCCCTCGCGGATGCGCGGCGAGCTCATCACACTGCCATGGGAGACAACCGGATTGGCGCCGACGATGACCAGGAGCTCGACGCGGTTGATGTCGGGGATGGGCACCGCGGTGGGATTGCCGTACAGGAAGTGACTGGCGACGAATCTGTTGTTCACGTCCTGCGACCCGGCCGAATACGAGTGCGGGGTACCGAGCAGGCTCATGAATGCACCGGACCAGAGGGTGTGGCCGGTCGAGAAGGTCGCCGGGTTGCCGAGATACCACCCGATACCCGAGTTCCCATGGCGGCGTTGGACATCCCGCAGCTTCGTGCCGATCTCCGTCATCGCGGTATCCCACGACACCTGCTCGAACTCTCCGTCGCGGCTTCTGCGCAGCGGGTACAGCACACGATCCGGATCGTTGACGATCTCGGTGAACGCGACGCCCTTCGGACAGGCGAACCCCTTCGACAGCGGGTGATCCTTGTCCGGCCGCAGGGCGATCAGGCGATCGTCCTCGACAGTCGCGATCATCCCGCACAGTGGCTCACAGATCCGGCAGTAGGTGACCTTGTCCTCGCGCATGGCGCTCCCGTGTTGAGTGACCCCGTTCACATCTGGCAACAAGTGTTGCACGATTGCCGCCGGGTCGCGAGGCCCGTCTGGTCGTCATCGACGCGCGGGCACCACCGCGTTGCCGAAGGCGATCTGCGCCTGCGACCGCGCGGCGTCGAGGGTCATCGCGTCACGCTCGACCAGGCCGACCGCACCGACGACCAGCATCGCCATCTGGCCGGCGGCGAACACGGGGTCCAACCGCACGTCGATCTCACCCTGGCTCTGACCGCGCCGGATGGTCCGGACGACCGGCAGGGTCGCGGCCGCCTCCATCTCGAACATCCCGGGGTCCGTGCGCCGATACATCAGGATGAACCGGTAACGCTCACCGATGGTGATCGCATCGTCGAGGTAGCCGCGCAACGCGGGCACCACCGGACCTTCGGTCGGCAACTGCTCCGACAGCGCGGCGGTGTCGGCCAGGACAGCATGGTGCAGGGCCGTCAGCAGCTGTTCCCGGTTGGTGAAGTGGCGATACAGCGTCGCGCGGTTCACCCCGACCGCCTCGGCTATCTGCTGCATCGAGGAACTGGGCGACTGGCCGAGCAGGGTGATCGCACCCTCGATGATTGCCGCGCGGTTGCGTTCGACGTCTGCACGTACTTGCGCGTCCGCAGTCACCGGCTTAGCGTACATGCAACATCGATGTCGCACTTTGTCGGCGACGGTGGCAGTCCACAACGCTTTCCTGCAGGGGTCGGGGCCGCATGACAGCTACGCAGCAGTTCACCAGCCAGGACGATCCGGATGCCGGTGATCCGGTCATCGTCGCCGGTGGAGGGCTCGCCGGACTCGCCACCGCCGTCTGGCTCGCGCGTGACGGCGTACCCGTCACCGTCGTCGAGAAGCGCGGGCGCCTGGGCGGGCGCACGATGTCCTTCGAGGTGCCCGGCGTCGACGAACTCGTGGACAACGGGCCACATCTGTTCGCCGGCTTCTATGACGCACTCCTGGCCTATGTCGACACCATCGGCAGCCGCGAGAAACTGCTGTGGGACGTGCCGCCGTTCGCCATCCGCACCGGCCCGGATCGTCTGCTGGATTTCGACGGCGGGCCGTCGTGGTTGCCGTTACGCATCCGCCGCTCGCTCGGCGCCCTGTGGATGGCCCGGTTGCCGATCCCGCTGCGGGACCGCCCGGCCGCGGCGATCGCCATGCTGCGGGTCGCTCGGGCGGCCGTCTTCCCGGACATCACCCTCGACGACCTCACCGTCGATGCCTGGTTCACCCGGATCCGCGTGCCGCGATCACTGCGCCGGATCCACCTCGATCAACTGGTGATCGGCCTGCTCAACGAGAAGCCCGACCGGGTGTCGGCGTACACCTTCGTCCAGACACTGCACGTCGGCCTGCGGCGTGCCGTGGCCGGCAACCCGCGCAGCATGGATGCGGTCTGGCCTCGGGTGCCGCTCGACGACCTGTTCGTCTCACCGGCCGTTGAGTACCTGTTGGACCGCGACCACACCGTCGTGATCGGTAATGCGGTGACCGATGTGGAGATCGTCGACGGGCGGGCGACCGGGGTGCACCTCGCCGACGGCACGTTCCGGCCGGCGTCGGCGGTGGTGCTGGCCCTGCCCCCGTGGTCGCTCACCACGCTGCTCGACCGCGGGGTGTTGGGCTCGTACGACCATTTCTCTCCGACCCGCAAGATCGAGGCGGCCCCCATCTCGTCGGTCTACGTATGGCTGGACCGCCCCCTGGGCAACGTCCGCCTGGCCGAGAACCTGCGTGACTGCACCATCGAATGGGTCTTCGACACCGGTCGGATGCAGGGTCGTGACGATCACTGCTACGCCCTGGCGGTGAGTGCGGCCTGGGACGTGGTGCACGCCCGTCGCGACGAGTTCATCGACGCGGCACTGGACTCGTTGCGCAGGCACTATCCCGCGTTCGCCGATGCCGACGTACTGCGCACCCATGTCATCCACCAGCCACAAGCCACATTCTCCGCCCAACCGGGCTTCGAGGAACTACGGTTGCCAACACGGACCCCGGTCGACGGCCTGTTCCTGGCCGGCGACTGGACCGACACCGGGCTTCCGTCGACGATGGAGGCCGCGGCCGGCAGCGCGCAGCAGGCGGTCACGAACGTACTTGCCTACGTACGTGATTGACACGGCGCCCTTCCCCAGCACCAGCTGGACGGAACTCGACGAGGAGGTTCCCAGGTGAGCGAGACCTACGATGTGATCATCATCGGGGCCGGTTTGTCCGGCATCGACGCCGCCTACCGACTGCGCGAGGAGAACCCCTCCCTGCGCTACCTGATCCTCGAGCGCCGGGAGCGCATCGGGGGAACCTGGGATCTCTTCCGCTACCCGGGAATCCGTTCGGACAGCGACATCTTCACCCTGAGCTTCCCGTTCGAGCCGTGGCAGCGCCCCGAAGCGCTCGCCCAGGGACCGGACATCCGGGAGTATGTCACCGCGACCGCACGCAAACACGGCATCACCGACCACATCCGGTTCGGGCAGCACGTGCAGACCGCCGACTGGGACTCGCGCACCGACACCTGGACGATCACGGTCGAGGGAGATCAGGGCGAGCAGACCCATCACTGCCGATTCGTGTACTTCGCGACCGGCTATTACGACTACGACGAGCCCTACACTCCGCAGTTCGCCGGGCTCGACGACTACACCGGCACGGTCGTGCACCCGCAACATTGGCCCGAGGATCTCGATCACTCCGGCAAGCGGATCGTGGTGATCGGTAGCGGCGCGACCGCGGTCAGCCTCATCCCGTCGCTGGCAGCCACGGCGGACCACGTCACCATGCTGCAACGGTCACCGTCCTACATCGCATCCATGTCCCAGACCCAGCGGCTCAGCCCACTCATCCGGAAAGTCCTGCCCGCCAAGGCCGCTCACCGGGTGATCCGGGCACGCTATGCCGCGCAGACGGCCGCCATGGTGCACGGGCTGCACCGTTTCCCCAGGATCGGCCGCAAGCTCCTCACGTCGGGCGTCGCGAAGGAACTCCCGGAGGATTACCCGGTCGACGTGCACTTCAACCCGACCTATGACCCGTGGGATCAGCGCATGTGCATGGTGCCCGACGGCGATCTGTTCGCGGCCATCACGACCGGCAAGGTGGAGATGGTGACCGATCACGTCGATCGGTTCGACGCGACCGGTATCACCCTGAAATCGGGTCGCCACCTCGACGCCGATGTCGTGGTCACCGCGACGGGGCTGCAGCTCCTCGGCTTCGGCGGCATCCGAATCCGGGTCGACGACGCCGAGGTGAAGCCGCACGACCGGTTCGTCTTCAAGAGTCATCTGCTCGAGGATGTGCCCAACCTCGCCTGGTCGGTCGGATACACCAATGCATCCTGGACACTGCGGGCCGACATGACGGCGCGTGCTGTCGCGAAGTTGCTGCGCTACATGCGCTCTCATGGCTACACACACGCGTATCCGCATTTGGGCGAGGTGTCCATGTCGGCGCAACCGGTGTGGGATCTCAAGGCCGGCTATGTCGAACGTTCGCCCGAGGCACTGCCGAAGTCGGGCACCCACGGACACTGGCGGGTCCGGCACAACTACTACCGCGACGCCATCGATCACCGACTCGACGACGTCGAGGACTCGATGGTGTTCGGACGGGCGCCAGCAGCCGTCTGATCGACCGTCACGCCTCGATCCGCAGAACCCTGCTGTGCCATCCGGTGGCACCGTCGGGGATCGGTGCCACCCGCTGCTCGGGTTGGGTCCGGCCGGCCTTGTCGGTGGCCCGGCAATAGAGGGTGTGCTGACCGGCGGGGGCGTCCCACTCCCAGAACCATTGCCGCCATGTGTCGATCGAGTATTCGGGGGCGAGTTCGGCTTGCTGCCAGGGCCCGTCGTCGACCCGGACCTCGACGCGGTCGATGCCGCGATGCTGCGCCCAGGCGGTGCCCGCGACGATCACCTTTCCGGGCGGCTGCACCGACAACGGAGCCGGGCGATCGATGCGGGACGCCGTCTTGATGGGTCCGCGCACACCCCAACCACGCTTGGTCCAATATGCCTGTGCGCGATCGAACCTGGTGATCTCCCAGTCGACCACCCATTTGCACGCCGACACATACCCGTAGAGACCGGGGATCACCTGACGCACCGGATAGCCGTGCTCCAGGGGCAGCGGTTCACCGTTCATCCCGATGACGAGCATCGCGTCGCGCCCGTCGGTGATCGCCGACAGGGGTGATCCCGAGGTCCAGCCGTCGACGCTGGTCGACAGGAGCATGTCCGCATCGGCGCCGACCCCGACCTGGTCGAGAATGTCCGTCATGGGGAATCCGAGCCATCGCGCGGTACCGGCCAGATCTCCGCCCACCTCGTTGGACACACAGGTCAGCGTCACGATGCGTTCCCGGGCACCCATCGCCATGAGGTCGTCCCACGTGAGGGTCACTTCCTTGTCGACCATGCCGTGGATGCGCAACTGCCAGTCGTCGGTACTCAGTTGCGGGACCTGCAGTGCGGTGTCGATCCGGTAGAAGGTCGCGTTGTCGGTCATGAACGAGGTCGCGCCCTCGACGTCGAGGTCGGCGCCCGGTGGGATCGCCGGGGCCGTCGACGTCGGCGTCGGCAGCCGCAGCCCCATGCGCTCGGCGAGGATGTCGCCGGCGCGGGAGACCTGCCGCGCCACCAGCCCCGATACGGCGGATGCCGCCGCGATGACGCCGACGGCCACCACGAATTGTCGACGACTCCAGCCCTGCTCCGGGTCGTCGGCGGTCCGCGGCGACGACCCCCGACACAGCAAGATCAGTACCGCGCCCGCCACGACCCCGGAGACGATCGGCGGCACCACATAGAGGGGTTGCATCGTCGGTCTGGTGGCCGCCGCGAGGACGCCGAGGCCGGCGAACGCGGCGACCACCACCAGTCCCAGCGGCGGACGCCAGACCTGCACGAGACCGGCCAGTGCGGCCAGCAACACGATGATCGCGGACATGCCGATCATGAGGGCCTGCTTGTCGCCGGTACCGAAGGTCTCGATCGCCCACTCGCGGGCGAAGGCCGGCGAATGGTCGACCAGGAAGGCCGCCACCGCCTGGTAGGGCGATGCGAAACGTGAGATCGGCAGGGCCACGAGTTCACCTGCGGCCACCCCCGCACCGACCGCGACGAATCCGGAGAACACCCCACGCAGTGCTGTCTCTGCCCGCACTCGCATGACGGCCTCCTTCCTCAACAGGAGGTACGCCGACCTGCTGTTCTGCTCCTCGCCCCGGGTTGGGCCTCACGATCTATTCGCGTCCGGCACCACCTTGGATGGGTACGGCGCGATGACGTCGCGAAACACCAAGTGGGACAGCCCGAGAAATCTTCGACCCATCCGGTCCCACCCCGTCACCGAATGCCTCAGTGAGACCCGTCACGCGTCGGGTTCATTCCGAACAGATTGGATCGATCATGGCCCTCAAGGGAATTCAACGTGCCCTGACCGCAACGGCAGGTGCCGCACTGGCCATCGGCCTGATTGCCGGCTGCTCCTCCGATGACAGCACCTCCTCGTCCGACTCGGCCGCGTCCAGCATGGCCCCGATGAGTGGCATGATGTCCGAAAGTGCCTCGCCCTCCATGGCTCCGGCCGCAATGGTCGGCCCGGGCTGCGCGGCGTACGCCGAGGCCAACCCGTCGGGACCGGGATCGGTTGACGGCATGGCGATGGCCCCGGTGGCCACCGCCGCCGCAGCGAACCCGATGCTCAAGACCCTCACCCAGGCCGTATCCGGACAGCTGAATCCGCAGGTCAATCTGGTGGATACGCTGAACAACGGGCAGTACACCGTGTTCGCCCCCACCGACGATGCGTTCGCCAAGCTGCCGCCGGAGACCGTCGAGCAACTGAAGACCGATTCCGCGTTGCTCACGAAAATCCTGACCTACCATGTGGTTTCGGGACAGACCGCACCGGACGCGATCGCCGGTGACCACAAGACCCTCGAGGGTCAGAACCTCACCGTCACCGGCTCGGGCGATGACCTGAAGGTCAACGACTCGGCGGGCGTCGTGTGTGGTGGCGTCAAGACCGCCAACGCCACGGTCTACCTCGTCGACACCGTGTTGATGCCGCCGGCCTGATGTTGATGCCGTCGGCCTGATCCGCGGCAGCGTTTGATCGACGCCCAGACCCCTGTCACTTCCCATCGCGCACTCCGGGAAGCAGGCAGGGGTCTGGGCGTTCGTGCTGTCGGTGGGCCGCGCAACGTCCGGTCGAATCGTGGCGATCCCCTTGACCCGGTCACATCGGATGACCTAATGTGGCTCCAATCACGAATTGAAACGTTTCAACTCGTGGAGCAGACCAGCCGAGCCGAGGAGCGTTCCCGATGCCCACCCACCAGCGCGTGTGCTTCCTGATGCATCTCAAGCCCGAGCGAGTCGACGACTACCTCGAGGCCCACACGGAGGTCTGGCCGGAGATGCTCGACGCCCTCCGGGAGACCGGCTGGCACAACTACTCGCTGTTCCTGCGTCCCGACGACGGCCTCGTCGTCGGCTACCTCGAGACCGACGACTTCGAGCGTGCCTCCGCGGCGATGACCGCGAGCGCGATCAACGCGAAGTGGCAGTCCCAGATGTCCGAGTATTTCCGGCCGGCCGACCCCACCGACTCCGCGGATGGCGCCGATCCCGACACCATCCGCAATCAACTCGTCGAGTATTTCCACCTCGAGTGAGGCAGGTGACCCATCCTCCAGACCGCTCGGCCCCTTGACCACGGCAACGCCCACACTCTCTACTGAGAACCGAACCCGAGGAAGACCCCATGAAAGTAGGAGCACGCTCCACCACCGGATGGCGCGCGACCATCTCGGTTGCGATGTCCAACTACATCGAGGCCGGATCGATCATCGCGATCGCCACCAGCCTCGCCTTCTGGCAGGATGCCTTCGGCATCAGCAACTTCGCGGTCGGCCTGCTGGCCGCGCTGAGCGCCAACGCCTTCGGGGCGGCGATCGGCGCCGCGCTCGGCGGTCCGCTGTGTGATCGCTTCGGCCGCAAGGCGATCTACACCTACGATCTCCTCGTCTACATGGCCGGCGTCCTGATGGCAGCGTTCGCGCTCAACTTCACCATGTTGCTGGCCGCGTTCATCATCACCGGCATCGCCGTCGGGGCCGGAGTGCCCGCGTCGTGGACGTACATCGCCGAGCAGGCGCCGATGACCGAACGCGCGAAGCACGTCGGCACCGCGCAGCTGGCCTGGTCGATCGGCCCACTGATCGGATTCGCACTCGCCGCCGCGCTGGCCCCGCTGGGCCTGCTCGGCTCACGGCTGATCTTCCTGCACCTGTTCGTCGTCGCCGCCGTCGTCTGGTGGATTCGCCAGGGACTGCAGGAGTCGCAGATCTGGAAGGACGAGGGTCGCGACGAAACACGCGAGATGAGCTCGTCGGTCGGCGCACGCGGACTCCGCGGCCTGTTCTCTCGCAAGGTCAACATCACCGCCCTGCTGTTCCTCGGCGGCATCTACCTCTTCTGGAACACCGTTGCCGGCCAGGCCGGGATCTTCATGCCCCGCGTCTACGACACCGCCGGCCTGCACAGCCCGGTCCAGCAGAATCTGCTGCAGGTCCTGGTCTGGGGCTGCACGGTCGCGGCGACGTACTTCGGCTTCATGCGTTACGCCGACCGGATGTCCCAGCGCCTGCTCTACGTGATCGGCGCGGCACTCGGCATCGCCGGCTGGATCATCCTGGTGGCGTTCACCAGCAGCGGCATCCCCACCATGCTGGCGTTCGCCGTGCTCTGGGGCATCTCCAGCGGTATCGGTGCCCAGGCGTTCTACAGCCTGTGGGCCAGTGAGCTGTTCGCGACGCCGTACCGGGCGAGCGCGCAGGGTGTCATGTTCTTCGTCGTCCGCACCGCCACCGGACTGCTCAGCTACTTCTTCCCGACCCTTCTGGCCGCCACCGGGCTGCCCGTCGTCGGAAGCCTGCTGGTCGGCCTGCTCACCGTCGCACTGATCATCGGCGCGGTGTTCGCACCGAAGACCCAGGGCAAGACGCTGCAGGAGATCGAGGTCGAGCGCTACGGCACTCCGATCTCACCCGAGGCGGTCGCACCTTCGGCCGCCGAGGCGAGCGCAGCGACGGGGAGTGTTTCCGAGGCGAGCGCAGCGACGGAGAACGTTTCCGGTATGCCGACCCCGGCACGCACCGTCGTCTGATCCGACTTCGAGCCCAGCCGGCTTGAAACGTTTCACCCGGGGTGATGCCGCCCCCCGCCGTCACCCCGGGTGAAACCCCACCACCGAAGGACTTCTCCGATGACCACCATCGACACCGCCATCCTCGACAACCTCGCGATCGAACTGCCGTCATGGGCGTTCGGGAACTCCGGCACCCGGTTCAAGGTGTTCGGCACTCCCGGCACCCCGCGCACCGTCCAGGAGAAGATCGCCGACGCGGCCGTCGTGCACCGCCTCACCGGGTTGGCACCCAAGGTCGCACTGCACATCCCGTGGGACATCGTCGACGACTTCGCCGCGCTCGGTTCGTTCGCCGGCGATCACGGGGTCGCCCTGGGGACCGTCAATTCCAACACCTTCCAAGACGACGACTACAAGTTCGGCAGCCTCACCCACACCGACAAGACGGTGCGGCAGAAGGCCATCGACCATCACCTGAAGTGCATCGACATCATGGGCGAGACCGGGTCGCGGGACCTGAAGATCTGGCTCGCCGACGGCACCAACTACCCCGGGCAGGGCGACATCCGGGGCCGGCAGGACCGTCTCGCCGAGTCGTTGGCCACCATCTATCAGCACATCGGTGACGATCAGCGACTCGTGTTGGAGTACAAGTTCTTCGAGCCCGCCATGTACATGACCGACGTGCCCGACTGGGGCACCTCCTACGCGCAGGTGACCGCACTCGGCGAGCGCGCCGCGGTGTGCCTGGACACTGGACACCACGCCCCCGGCACCAACATCGAGTTCATCGTCGCCCAGCTGCTGCGCCTCGGAAAGCTCGGGTCGTTCGATTTCAACTCCCGCTTCTACGCCGACGACGACCTGATCGTCGGCGCTGCCGACCCGTTTCAGTTGTTCCGCATCATGTTCGAGGTCATCCGGGGCGGCGGCCTCGACGCCGGCTCCGACGTCGCGCTGATGCTCGACCAGTGCCACAACGTCGAGGAGAAGATCCCCGGCCAGCTGCGATCCGTGCTCAACGTGCAGGAGATGACCACCCGCGCGCTGCTCGTCGATGTCGACGCGCTCACCGCCGCGCAGGAGACCGGAGACGTGCTGGGCGCCAACGCCGTCTTCATGGATGCGTTCTACACCGACGTTCGCCCGATCCTCGCCGCACATCGCGAGGAGCGCGGCCTGCCGGCCGACCCGATGGCCGCCTACGCCGCGTCCGGTCACGCCGAGACGATCGCCGCCGAGCGCGTCGGCGGAACCCAGTCGTCCTGGGGCGCCTGAGCCCGATACCCCTCGATACCAAGGAGATCCAGACATGACCACCAATCCCACGGTCGCCGCTCTCATCGCGCGTTCCAACCGACTCGGCGCGGACCCCAAGAACACCAACTACGCCGGTGGCAACACCTCCGCCAAGGGCACCGACGTCGACCCGGTCACCGGCGAGGACGTCGACCTGTTGTGGGTCAAGGGTTCCGGCGGAGATCTCGGCACCCTGACCGAGGGCGGCCTCGCCGTCCTGCGTCTCGACCGCATGCGCGCGTTGGTCGACGTCTATCCCGGCCTCGACCGCGAAGACGAGATGGTCGCCGCATTCGACTACTGCCTGCACGGCAGGGGCGGCGCGGCACCGTCTATCGACACCGCCATGCACGGGCTCGTCGACGCCGCACACGTCGATCATCTGCACCCGGACTCCGGTATCGCGATCGCGACGTCGGCCGACGGTGAGGCGTTGACGCAGAAGATCTTCGGCGACCGGGTTGTGTGGGTACCGTGGCGTCGTCCCGGTTTCCAGCTCGGGCTGGACATCTCCGCGATCAAGTCGGCCAACCCCCAGGCCATCGGCTGCATCCTCGGCGGGCACGGCATCACCGCGTGGGGAGATTCGTCGGAGGAGGCGCAGGCCCACTCGCTGGAGATCATCGAGACCGCCGAGAAGTTCATCGCCGCCAACGGCAGGCCCCAACCGTTCGGTACACCGCTCGACGGTTTCGGCGCGTTGTCGGAGCCCGCCCGACGCGCCAAGGCCGCCGCCCTCGCCCCGTTCATCCGCGGGTTGGCGTCGATGGACAAGCCGCAGGTCGGACACTTCACCGACACCCCCGCCGTGCTCGAGTTCCTTTCCGGCAGTGAACATCCTCGCCTCGCCGAGCTCGGCACCAGCTGCCCGGACCACTTCCTGCGCACCAAGGTCAAGCCACTCGTGCTCGACCTCCCGGCCGGCGCGACGATCGACGAATGCAAGGAGCGTCTCGCCGAGCTGCACGAGGCCTACCGCGCCGACTACCGCGACTACTACGAGCGTCACGCCACCGCCGACAGCCCGGACATGCGCGGTGCCGATCCGGCCATCGTCCTCGTTCCCGGCGTCGGGATGTTCAGCTACGGCAAGGACAAGCAGACCGCGCGTGTGGCAGGCGAGTTCTACCTCAACGCCATCAACGTGATGCGCGGTGCCGAGGCCGTCTCGACTTACGCCCCGATCGACGAGTCGGAGAAGTTCCGCATCGAATACTGGGCCCTGGAGGAGGCGAAACTCGCGCGCATGCCGAAGCCGAAGCCGCTCGCGACCCGCATCGCGCTGGTCACCGGTGCGGCATCGGGCATCGGCAAGGCGATCGCCCAGCGTCTGGCCGCCGAAGGTGCCTGCGTGGTCATCGCCGACCTGGACGCCGCCAAGGCCCAGGCCACCGCCGAGGAGATCGGCTCCTCCGACGTCGCGATCGGCGTGGCCGCGGACGTCACCGATGAGGCCGCGGTCCAGTCCGCGATCGACGCCACCGTCCTCGCGTTCGGTGGCATCGACCTCGTGGTGAACAACGCCGGGCTCTCGCTCTCGAAGTCGTTGCTGGACACCACCGCCGCGGACTGGGATCTGCAGCACAACGTGATGGCCCGCGGCTCGTTCCTCGTGTCCAAGGCTGCGGCGCGCGCGCTGATCGACCAGAAGCTCGGTGGCGACATCCTCTACATCTCGTCGAAGAACTCGGTGTTCGCCGGACCCAACAACATCGCCTACTCGGCCACCAAGGCCGACCAGGCACACCAGGTCCGACTGCTCGCCGCGGAGCTCGGCGAACACGGCGTCAAGGTCAACGGCATCAATCCCGATGGTGTGGTGCGTGGTTCGGGCATCTTCGCCGGGGGCTGGGGTGCCAAGCGCGCCGCAGTGTACGGCGTCGAGGAGAAGGATCTCGGCAAGTTCTATGCGCAGCGCACCCTGCTCAAGCGTGAGGTGCTACCGGAGAACATCGCCAATGCCGCCTTCGCGCTGTGCAGTTCCGACTTCTCGCACACCACCGGACTGCACGTGCCGGTCGACGCCGGCGTGGCCGCCGCCTTCCTGCGATGACCACCCGAATCCGCTCCGGCCAGGTGGCGGCGATCGATCTCGGCGCCACCAGCGGCCGGGTCATGGTCGCCGATATCGGGCCGGGCCGGCTCGAGTTGGAGCAGGTCGCCCGGTTCGCCAACGACCCGGTCCAGATCTGGGATGGACGTCGGACCGCGCTGCATTGGGATCTTCCCGGGCTGTACAACAGCGCGTGCGCCGGCCTCGCCGAGGCAGGCCGGCAGTGCGACAACCTGGTCGGTGTCGGAGTGGATTCGTGGGCGGTCGACTACGCGATGCTGCGTGAGGGGCGGCTGCTCGGCCTCCCCCATCACTATCGCGACGAGCGCACCGCGGTCGGCGTCGACGCCGTACACGAGCAGCTCAGTCCGGTGGATCTGTACCTGCGCAACGGTTTACAGTTCCTCCCGTTCACCACGATCTATCAGCTCGCGGCAGAGAAGGCGTCGGGCCTGCTCGACGTCGCCGACTCGGCGCTGCTGATCCCCGACCTCATCGGCTACTGGTTGACCGGTGAACGTGGCACCGAACGCACCAACGCGTCGACCACCGGCCTGCTGCGCACCGACGGTCGGTGGGATACGGCGATGCTCGAGCAACTGGGCCTCCCGGCCGACCTGTTCCCGGACATTGTCGAGACCGGCAGCACCCTGGGACCGCTGCTGCCGGCGGTGGCCGAGCATCTCGGACTGAGCCCGGCGACCACGGTGACATCGGTCGCCTCGCACGACACCGCTGCCGCCGTCGCGGCGATCCCGATGGATCCCGAGTCGGCGGCCTACATCTCCTGTGGCACCTGGGGATTGGTCGGCGTGGAACTCCCGGCGCCGGTGGTGTCACGGGCGGGCTGGAAGGCCAACTTCACCAACGAGGTCGGAGCCGACGGTCGAATCCGATTCCTGCACAACGTCATGGGCCTCTGGCTGCTCAGCGAGACGCTCCGACAGTACGAGCGGGACGGCTATCGCGCGGATCTGGCAGAGCTACTCGCCCAGGCCGCCGAGGTGACCACCCCGTTCGACGTCTTCGACACCGACGATCAGACCTTCCTCGCACCGGGCGACATGCCGGCCCGCATCCGGTCCTGGTACGACGAGCGGGGGCTGCGGCCGCCGGAGACCCGTGCGGAGACCGTCCGGGTCATCGTCGAGAGCCTGGCCGCCGCTTTCGCCGACGGAGTGCGGCAAGCCGCCGAGCTGTCCGACACCCCGGTGCAGCGCGTTCACATGGTCGGTGGCGGCTCGCAGAACCGGCTGCTCTGCCAACTCACCGCTGATCGTCTGGGGCTGCCGGTCCTCGCCGGGCCCGTGGAGGCGACCGCGCTGGGCAATGTGCTGATCTCGGCCCGCGCGCACGGACTGATCGAGGGTGATCTGCAGGCGATGCGCACGCTCGTCGCCGCGCAGTTCCCGCCCCACGTGTTCCACCCCCGGACGTCGCGGACGATGGCCGGAGACGCCGTCCTCGCCTCGACCTGACGTCGAACCGCGCGGATTTCCCGCCGAACGAGCCCGCCGCGCCGGTCATTCCACGGACGATCTGGTGTGATGGAGCGGTGGGTGTGAGCATGCGAGACGTCGCCGCGGTGGCCGGTGTGTCGGTCGGCACGGTGTCCAACGTGCTCAACACGCCCGGCAAGGTGGCACCGGCGACGGTGACGCGCGTGCAGGCCGCGATCGACGAGCTCGGGTTCGTCCGCAACGACGCCGCCCGCCAGCTCCGCGCGGGCCGGTCCCGCTGTGTGGGTCTGGTGGTCCTCGACGTCGGGAACCCGTTCTTCACCGACATCGCGCGTTCCGCGGAACGTCGAGCCGGGGATCACGACCTGACCATCCTGCTCGGCACCTCCGACGACGACCCCACCCGGGAACGCACCTACATCGACGCCTTCGACGAGCAACGGGTGTTCGGCCTGCTCGTCTCTCCCGTCGGGGACGATCTCGACCGCCTCGACTCGCTGCGCCGCCGAGGTACCCCGGTGGTCCTGGTCGACCGCGACGGCACCGGCACCCCGTTCGATTCGGTCGCCGTCGACGACTTCGCCGGCGGGCGTCTGGCGGTGTCCCATCTCCTCGACACGGGCTGTCGGCGCGTCGCCTTTGTCGGTGGCCCGGCGACGTTGCGGCAGGTCACGGATCGACGTCGCGGTGCGGCATCCGCGGTATCCGAGGTGCCGGGGGCCACGCTGGAGGTGATCGACACGCCGGCGCTGAGTGTGCTCGCCGGGCGCCACGTCGGAGAGTCGTTGCGGCGCAGAGGCAGTCGCGACCGCCCCGACGGCGTGTTCTGCGCCAACGACCTCCTGGCGATGGGCGTGCTGCAGGCGTTCACGATGCTCGGCGACATCCGGGTCCCCGACGACATCGCGCTGATCGGCTACGACGACATCGACTTCGCGCGTTCCGCGGTCGTCCCACTGTCGTCGATCCGCCAGCCGACGACCCGCATCGGTGCGACGGCGGTCGACCTGCTCATCGCGGCCGCCGCCGATTCGACGTCACGACGAACCCCGGCCAATCCGGTGTTCCAGCCGGAACTCGTCGCTCGGGCGAGCACTGGTGGGACCGCGGGGCCCTCGTCTGATCTGCCCGTCTGGTCGGATCAGTGACTCGGCAGCCGCCATCCGAAGCTCGACGTCGTGTCCGGCAATCGGAACAACCGGGCCGGGCGGCCGCCTCCGACTCTGGTCACCGGGTTCCCGTCGTCGTCGATCTCGACCTCCAACAACGGCTCCACCCGGCGATTGAACGAATCACGCATCAACCGCCGACCCAATACCGCCTCATGGGTCGCCCGCAGGTCGCTGAGGGTGAACGGCGACTCCAGCAGTCGCTCGGGGTCCGGCCGATCCTCGTACCGTTCACGCAGTCCGACAATGGCCCTCGAAAGGATCTCGTCGTGGTCGTACAGGAGGCGCTCGCCGGACGCCAACGTCCCGTCCGCGGTCACCGCCGCCAGTTCGCCCCGGGTGGTGGTCAACTGTGCGGCCGGTAGGGTCACCGCGTGCGCGATGGAGATCGTCCACCCGCGCGGATCGCGGTCGGGCTTGCTGAACACGGCTTGCAGGTGCGGCTCCACGCCGTCGGCCGGTAGGTCCAACTTCTGGCGTAGAACCTCGTGCACCGTGTCCTCGACCCGCTCCCCTTCCCGAACGAATCGGCCGGGCAGCGCCGCCCGACCCTCCTCGTCCCGCAGGATGACCACGCGAAGTGAACGATCGACCACGGTCAGCACCGCGAGATCGACGGCGACATTCGGATGTGGGTAGTCGGCCAACCTCTTCCGCGCGGACCTCGCCATACCCCACACCCTAGGGGATCGTGTCGCCGCGACGACCGCCCTTTGCGCGCCATCGCACTAAGGTGGGTCTACAGCTCCCGCAGCGTGAACCCTTCGGGCACGTCGCGGTGATGGAAGTAGTAGACGAACACCTCGCCTGCCGCATCGGCCGTGAAGACCTCGTTCGGTGTGACCAGGTAGGTGTGTTCGCCGACGTCGATGCCGATGTCGGGCTCGGCGGCGTCGCCTGACGGTCGTCCGACGATGTACTGCCGGTGGCTGCCGTCGGCTTCGCGCCGACGGAGTTCGAGTGTCATCGCGTCGGCGCTGCCACCGGCCTGCAGGAAGGACGACAGCGATTCGTCGCGCTCCGCCTCGGTCAACTCGTCGGGCCATTCCTGGCGCACGAGGCGGGAGAGGATGACGTGGTTCTCCTCTCCACCGTCGAGAACCGTCAGGGGATGGGTGAGCAGACGGGTCTGCTCGTCGGGTCCAAGCGTGGCGGTCGTACCGTCCGAGAACTCGTACAGATGAGTCGGTTTCATCGTCGCCTACTCCGGTGCCTTGATGTCGATGACATTCGTGATCTTAACTTTGGTGCCATCGGGGAGCGTCACCTGCGCCGGGCGCTCGGGACTCACCATGTCGTCGAACTTCTTCTGCCATGCGTCCTTGGTCGCGCCGCCGCTCTTGACCTCGATACCGGTGTACGTTCCGTCGCCGTTGGGCATCAGTCCGTCGTAGTAGCGTCCCCGGGGCACGCCGTCGATCGACGCCCGCTTCTGGTCCCGGATGATCGGCGTGCCGGTTCGCTTCTCGAGGTTGTCGAGCTCGCGTTTCTCCGCCTCCTTGCCGCTCCGCCCGTCGTTGCCCTTCGAGTAGCGGCCCCGAGTATCGCGGCCGTCGCCTCGATCGGTCCGGTCGTTGTCGCCGGGTGCGGACTGTTTCGGCGCGGGTTCGGCAGGCTTCGGCGCCTTCGGTGCCGACGGTGCCCCCTTCGGACCACCGAAGCCGGGGAGTCCACCACCGCGAGGGATGGGGATCTCGACCGGCGGGAGCTCGACGAACGGGTTCTCGTTGTCGACGATGCCGTCGTGGTTGTTGTCGACGCCGTCGAGCCCCGGGCTGTCCATCGGCGTGGCCGGCGTGGTGTCTCCCCGCGGCGAGCGCGGCGACGGTGGGGTCAGAATCCGCGCGGGCGGGTCACGCCGGTCCGACTGCCGGTCCGTCTCGGACGAGCGGTTCTTCTTGTTGTCTCCGGGCCGGCCGTGCGAGTTCTGGCCGGCCGACGAATCCGGACGCGCCGAGGTCTTCGGGGTGCTCTTGTTCGGACCACGGTTCGCCGATGGGCCGGATCGCTTGTCGCCCAGATCGGACCTGTCGGCGCGCTCCTGCTTCCGGTCACGGTCCCGCTTACTGCTGTCGCGGTCGTTGCGCTGGGTGGCGTTCGGAGCCTTCGTCCCGGGGGAGAACTTGTGCGGATCGCGGTCCGGTTTCGCCGGCGACTTGCGAGGTGTCGATGGCTTCTTCGGGCTCACCGGATTCGACGGACGCTGCGTGCCAGGGGAGCTCGACGTCCCGGGCGAGGAGGGCGAGGTGTTTCGCGGCCCCGACGTCCCGGGCGAAGGGCGCGGGTTCATCTTGTGGGCCTCGGGCCCCCGGTTCGACGACGACGGCGGCTTCGCCTTCTGGCTCTTACCTGCACCCGGGTTCGACTGGGTCGTTCCACTGCTCCGTGGCGACGCGGCAAGGGCCTGTGTCACGGGCAGGGAGCCGATGAGGATCACCGCCAACGCGGTGATGCACGCACCGATCAAGGAGGTCATGCGGCTGGAGAATCGCGCGGGAGATCTCATGTGTCTCGACCCGTCTGTCATAGGTGGATGGTCTCGAGGTGACAGTAGGTCGACCACATCGTCGGATCACAGACCTGACGACGAAAGTCCTTCATCCGGACGACACGGAAACACACCGATGTCGGCCCGATCCCCTCACCGAGAACGATCCCGTGCGGGCCTCAGGGTCTCGGTAGCTTGCGATGCAATGGATTCGACGAGACCGGCGTCGCGCGGCGGCGGCGTCCGGGCACGTTCGACACCACGGCCGGGGTCTCCGCGGTGGCCCGGGTCGCATCATGCAGGCGCATCGCCGCCGGGTCGCTCGCGCCCAGTGCCGGCGTCCCGATCACCCGCCGGGCGCCTGTTCCACATCCGGGGCAGTTCGCCGAATCCGGGATCGCCGCCATCGGGTGGCGCTCGGTGAAATCGCTGCAACCGTCGCCGCAGCGGTACACGTAGGTCGGCATGTCAACACCATAGTCGTTCGGCGACAGTCAGATGCATCGTTGACGCTGCCGGCGTCGGCTGCCGTCACTACACTCGACCACGGACCACCCGTCGGATGAGATGAGGGAGTTTGCCGTGCCCGAGTTGTTGTTCCCGTTGGATTCGTCGAAGAGTTTCACCGATCAACAGATCGTCGGCCACAATCGCTGGCACCCCGACATCCCGACGGCCGTGACTGTCAAACCGGGTGATTCCTTCCGCGCTCATTGCCGCGAATGGTTCGACGGCGCGATCCACAACGATGATTCCGCCGATGACATCCTCAACGCGCCGCTCAACAATGTGCACACCTTGTCGGGTCCGTTCGAGATCGAGGGCGCCGAGCCCGGCGATCTCCTCATCGTCGACATCCTCGACGTCGGGCCGATACCGCAGGAGGACTCCGGTCCGCTGGCCGGACAGGGGTGGGGCTACACGGGCATCTTCGCCACCCGTAACGGTGGCGGATTCCTCACCGAGCAGTTTCCCGATGCCTACAAGGCGATCTGGGACTTCAGCGGGCAGCGGGCGACGTCGCGGCATGTACCGCACGTCGCGTACACCGGCATCGTGCATCCCGGATTGATGGGCACGGCGCCGTCCACCGAACTCCTGGGCAGATGGAACTCCCGTGAGGCGGCCCTCATCGCCACCGATCCCGATCGCGTTCCACCGCTGGCCCTGCCGCCGCAACCGGACGGCGCCATCCTCGGATCACTCACGGGGGCCGAATTCGACCGTGTAGCAGGCGAAGCCGCGCGTACCGCTCCGCCGCGGGAGAACGGCGGCAATCAGGACATCAAGAACCTCACCAAGGGCACCCGCGTGTTCTATCCGGTGTTCGTCCCGGGGGCGAAGCTGTCGTTCGGCGACCTCCACTTCTCCCAGGGCGACGGCGAGATCACCTTCTGCGGTGCGATCGAGATGGGCGGATTCATGGATCTGCATGTCGATCTCATCAAAGGCGGGATGGAGACATACGGCGTGCACGAGAACGCCATCTTCATGCCCGGCAACACCGACCCGCAGTACTCGGAGTGGATCGCGTTCTCCGGAACGTCGGTGACCCTCGACGGCGAGCAGCGCTATCTCGACTCCGACCTCTCCTATCAGCGCGCCTGTCTGCACGCGATCGACTACCTCACCAAGTTCGGCTACAGCCCGGAGCAGGCGTACCTACTCCTGGGCTCTGCGCCGATCGAGGGCAGGCTGTCCGGCGTGGTCGACATTCCCAATTCGTGTGCGACGGTGTACATCCCGACCGCGATCTTCGATTTCCCCATCGGCCCGTCGAAAGACGGTCCGGTACAGATCGATCCGGGTATGGGAGCTCCGACGGCGAGCTTCTGACGCCGGCGTCGTGGCCATCCGGGTGGGTGTCCGCGGCCGCTTCTGATTCTGTCGGTGGTTGCCGGTAGCTTGGTCCCCAACAGATCAATGATGACAGCGAAGCTGGCTGACAGGACATCCAGTTCTGTCAGCCGGAGATTCCGGTGGTGTTGTCCTGCAGATGATTCCGAGCCTGCCGGTGGTTGCCGGTATGCTCTTCCCAGAAGGTCGAGATGACGACGCACACCGCGGGACCGAGAAGTTCGACGATGTGCACACCTTGTGACGACGCGAACGAATGTGTCGGTACCCACCGATAGGTTGGTTCCGAACAGATCTTTTGATGACAGCGAAGCCGGGTGACAGGACAGCCAGATTCTGTCACCCAGAGAAACGATGACGACGCCTGACAGCCGTAACCGTGTTCTCTGAAAGGCCCCGCCATGACCACCGTGTCAGACCTTCCCACCCTCACCGACACCCTGCGCGACCTCAACGTTGATGACGACGACCTGTCGGGCCGGGACGCGTTCAACGCGATGCGCACCATCCTTACGCTACGCAACCTGATCGACCACCACGCCGCACACCTGGTCGCCACCCTCGACCGCCTGGGCGTCGCCACCACCCACGGCCGCACAACACGAGAACTGTTGATCGTCATGGGCTACGCACCCGCGGTCGCCGCACGCCTGATCCGCATCGCCGGCTCCACCACCACCCTGCCGACCCTGCACGCCCACGCCGCCGACGGCGCCATCCCCGCCGAACACATCGACGCCATCACCACCGGCATCACCCACATCGCGCAGCGATCACCCCAACCCGTCGACAGCGAGGCTCGCTACACCCAGGTCAGCGACCTGCTCGGCCACTACTTCTCCGGCGCCACCCCCGCCCAGATCGCACACCGCGCCAAACAACTCGGCAACGACCTGGCCGCCACCACCGCCGGCGGGTTACCCGCCGGAGAAGACCGCACCCTCAACACCCTCACCCACCACGAAGACCACGGACGCCTCCACATCCGCGCCGACCTCGACACCGAAGTCGGCGAAAAACTTCAGGCCGCCCTCGAACACTTCGGCGCACCCCGCCCCGAACCCGACGGCTCCCCCGACGCCCGCTCCACCGCCCGCCGCCACGCCGACGCCCTCGAAACCGTTTTGGACCTCGCCGCCCGCGGCGACACGACCACCTCCACACCCCGACCCCAAGTGCTGATCACCGTGCCCGCCGAACGCCCCACCACCGCCACCCTGCAGTTCATGGGATCACTCACCGAAACCACCCTGCAGCAGTTGTCCTGTGACGCGACAGTCACCACCGTCATCATCGACGACCAACAGGTCCCCCTACAGCTCAGCAAAAACGACCGCTTCTTCACCGGACACCTCCGCACCGCCCTCTACATCCGCGACCAGTGCTGCATCAAATGCGGCGCACCCGCCGCCCGCTCCCACGGCCACCACATCCAACACTGGGCCCACAACGGCACAACCGTCCTCGACAACGGCTGCCTACTCTGCCCGTCCTGCCACGCCGACATCCACCACAACGGCTGGGACGTCATCATCGGCACCGACAACCACCCCTGGCTCATCCCACCCGCCACCGTTGACCCCCAACGAACACCCCTACCCGCCTACAACCGACGCACCCTGACCCTCGACAACCTACCCACCGCCGCCTGACACCCACCCCAACAAACACCCACGCACCCGACACACCGCCGGGACCGCAACCGTCCCTTGACAACTCCATAGAGTGAAACGGTACGGCTCCCCGCCGTTGATCGACGTGGATCAACGGCGGGGGCTGGGGTCCGCCCTTACGCGGCTGCCCGCACCGGCGCTTTCTTCAACTCCCGCAGGGCAGTTCGCAGTCCGCGCCGCCGTCCGGTGGCCGGGTCGACACCGAAGTGATCCTGTACGCCTTCACGCACCGCGAACCGCAATTCCGATGCGGTCTCCGGCGCGTCGTCGGTGGTCGCCTTCAGCAGTGCATTGGGCAATGCCAACTTGGTGATTGTGCGGAACGACTGGAAGTACTGGTGGACAATCGAACCCGTCGTGTAGGGGAGATCGTACTTGTCGCACAGCTCACGCACGCGGACACCGATCTCCTCGTACCGACTGCTCGGCAGGTCGGGGAACAGGTGGTGCTCGATCTGGTGACTGAGGTTGCCGCTCATGAATCGCATGAGCGGTCCCGCCCGGAAGTTGGCCGAGCCCAACATCTGTCGCAGATACCAGCGCGGCTGGTCCTCGTTCTCGTACTCCTCCACCGTGAACTTCTCCGCTCCATCCGGGAAGTGCCCGCAGAAGATGACCATGTACGCCCAGTAGTTGCGGACGATGTTCGAGGTGAAGTTGGCCGTGATCGTCGACTTCCAGTTCGGCCCCGCCAAGGCCGGGAAGATGAGATAGTCCTTGGCCGCCTGTTTACCGACCTTGCGGCCGATGATCCGCAGATCCTTGAGCGCCTGCCGGTACGACTTCTCCTTCTTCCGAAGCTTCTCCGTCTCCAGATGATGCAGCGCCACACCGTATTCGAAGAACGTTCCGAGTGTGAAGTTGTAGATCGGGTTACCGACGTTCCACCATTCCCACGGCTGATCGCGGGTCACCCGGAGAATCCCGTAACCCACGTCGTCATCCATGCCGACGACGTTGGTGTACTTGTGGTGCACGAAGTTGTGCGAGTGCTTCCATTGCACGCTCGGGCACGTGGTGTCCCACTCCCACGACGACGAGTGGATCTCGGGGTCGTTCATCCAGTCCCACTGACCGTGCATCACGTTGTGCCCGAGTTCCATGTTCTCGATGATCTTCGCCAGCGACAGCATCGCGGTGCCGGCCACCCAGGCCGACTTGCGGTTGCTGAACATCAGGACGACACGGCCGCCGGCAGCGAGGCTGCGCTGCACGGTGATCGCCCGGCGTATGTAGCGGGCGTCCGCCTCGCCGCGCGACTCCTCGATGTCGCGTCTGATCGCGTCGAGCTCGGCCCCCAGAGCCTCGACGTCGGCGTCGGTCAGATGTGCATATTGATCGATATCGGTGATGGCCATGCCGCCCCCTAGAGGTCGATTGTGCATTCTCCGGACACGCTGCTGATGCAGGTCTGGATTCGTTCTCCTTCGCGGTGTTCGTCGCCGCTGCGCAGGTCACGCACGTAACCCGCAGCGAGTGGAACAACGCAGGTCTGACAGATCCCCATTCGGCATCCGAATGGCATCTGGATACCGAGATCCTCGCCCGCCTCGAGGATGGTGGTCGCGCCGTCGATCTCGACGCTCTTGTCCGACTTGGTGAAGGTCACCGTGCCGCCTTCGCCGCCGACGTCGGTACGGGCGATCGCGAAGCGCTCGATGTGGAGCTGTTCGCGCAGCCCCTCCTCGGCGTAACGCTCCTCCACCGTATCGAGCATCGCGACCGGTCCGCAGGCCCAGCACGACCGATCGCGCCAGTCGGGGACCTCGGAATCGAGCTGATCGATGTTGAACTTGCCCTTCTCCCGGGTCAGCTGCAACTGGAGGTCGTAGGACAGCAGGTCGCCGTCCATCTTCTCCATCTCCTCGAGAAAGATGACGTCGTCGCGGGTCGGCGCCGAATGCACGTGCACGATGTCGGGCTGCTGGTCGCGCGCTCTCAGCGCCCGGAGCATCGACATGACCGGCGTGATCCCGCTGCCCGCAGTGATGAAGAGGAGACCGTCGGGCAACGGCTCGGGCAGATGAAAGTCGCCCTTCGGCGCCGCGAGCCGGATGATCGTGCCCGGTGACACGCCCTCGACGAGGTGGGCGGACAGGAACCCGTCGGGGTTGGCCTTGACCGTGATCGCAATCGTCTTGTCGACCTCGTCCCCGATCGAGGTCAGCGAGTACGAGCGCCAATGCCACCGCCCCGCCACCTGGAGCCCGATGCCGACGTACTGACCCGGCTTGTACGAGTCGGGAAATCCCCACCCCGTGCGGATCGTGACCGTGGCCGTGTCCTCGGTCTCCCGCACCACGTCGATGACCCGACCCCGCAGCTCACGCGCCGACCACAACGGGTTGACGAGGTGCAGGTAATCGTCGGGCAACAACGGTGTCGTCGCACGGGCGATCAACCCACGCACGATGTTGACCTGGGGTTTCTTTGCGTCGACCCCCACTGCGGGCCGCTTGCTCCACTTCAGTAGATCCATACGGGACTCCTCCCAGCCCTTGTGCACAACTGTACACAGAGTCTGTGTCTCCGGTCACAGATAACGATCTTGCAGCACATCGATTGTCCTCAGGTTTCCCGCAGGGCGTTCCCAGATTCGCACCCTAACGTCGGGAACATGACCGCAACTGTCGCTGCGCCGCGACCCAAGTCCCTCTCACGCGCAGCGGTGGTTGCGGTCGCACTCCTCCTCAGCGCCGCGGGAGTCTTCCTGGCGGCGGTGTGGACGCCGACCGGACAGCGCATCGACCAATGGCTCCTCGAACTCGGCCGGCAGGTCCCCGCGACCGACATTCCGCCGATTCTGCGGATCGACGTCGTCTCCAGCCCACTGCTCTGGCTCGCGGTGGCAGCCGTCGTGGTGGTCCTGATCCAGCTCCGCCGGTTCCGCGCCCGATCGGATGCGCGACGCACCTTGACGGTGACCGCCGCGTTGATCATCTTCCCGCCGGTCGCCGTCCTGTGCGCCCGCGTGCTACGCGATCACGTGCTGACCCGCCCGCAGCTACACGACTGGATCGCGGAGACCGCCAACTCCGCGCCGAGCGGTCATGCCGCGGCGGTCGCCGCCGTCGCGGTGGTGCTCGTCCTGGCGACACCACCGAGGCTGCGCGTGCTGACGACGATCGTCGTGGGCGGCTGGGCCGCGATCATCGGTCTCGAACTCATCGCGGCAGGCTGGCACCGCCCCAGCGATGTGCTGATCTCGGTGCTGCTCGTGGCGGCCGCCGGCGTGCTGCTACCGGATCCGTGGCGCCCGAGCGTCCGGTCTCACCGGACCGGCCAGACCACCCGGTCCAGCGACCGTCCGTCGGACAACCGGGAGATGTTGTCCGCGATGTCGTGAACGCGCCCGACGAACGTGTCGCGGGTGACGCCCGACGTGTGCGGGGTCATCAACAGATTGGGCAACTCGTCGAAGGGCAGCTCTGACGGCCGTGCCCGGTCGGCATCTGCCGCGTCCCCACCGCTCGGATACCGATACCAGACATCGATGGCCGCGCCGCCGATCACGCCGTCCCGCAACGCCTCGAACAGCGCACCCTCCGCAACCAGCGGACCGCGTCCGACGTTGATCAGGATGCCGTTGGGACCGAGCGCCTCCAGTTCGGCATCCCCGATCATGCCCGCGGTCCGGTCGGTCAACGGCGCGGACACCACCACCACGTCGGCCTCTTTCATGAGGCGGCCGAGTTCCGTGGTGTCGGCGTGCCAGTCGAGTCCGCCGGCGTCGCCGACCCGCCCCGATCCGGTCACCGCGCACCCCCGGGCACCCAGTGCACCGAACAGATCCGCGGTTCGACGTCCGATGTGGCCGAAGCCGACATAGCCGACCACCGCGCCCCGCATCGTCGGCGGCTGCGGCGGACCGTCCTGATACACCGATGTCGCCCACACGCCCTGTCGCAGGGCGGCGTCCTGGCCGATCAGCCCACGCCGCAACATCACCGCGGCCGCCATGATGTACTCGGCGATCGAGTCCTCGTGATGAAAGGTGTTGGCCACCCGAGTGTCCGACGAGAGGTCGGCGAAGCTCACCTTGTCGGTACCGACACCTCCGATGTGCACGAGCCGCAATCGTCTGCCGGCCCGGGCCATCGCGGGCGTCACCCGACCGCCGACATAGACGTCGGCATCACCGAGGTCGGCGACCACCGCCTCCTCGTCGAACCGCTCATGCCACGACAGCGTGACGTCGGCGGGTATCAGGGACACCAGCAGTTCACGGTGCGGCAACAGGTTCCGCTCGCCTACGACGACCTTCACGAGCTCAGCTCCGCACGAGCGCCGGGCGCTTGCTGTCGAACGACCAGTCTGGGATGAGGAACTGCATGCCGATCGCGTCGTCGCGGGCGCCGAGCCCCTCCGAGAGGTACAGGCGATGCGCCTTCTCCACCTGGTCCATGTCGAGGTCGACACCGAGGCCGGGCCGGTCCGGCACCGTGAGGTGACCGTCGACGATCTCGTACGGATCGACGGTGAGCCGCTGCCCGTCCTGCCAGATCCAGTGGGTGTCGATCGCGGTGATGTCGCCCGGCGCCGCGGCCGCGACATGGGTGAACATGGCCAACGAGACGTCGAAGTGGTTGTTGGAGTGCGAACCCCAGGTCAGACCCCAGGCGTCGCACATCTGGGCAACGCGCACCGAGCCGGCCATCGTCCAGAAGTGGGGATCGGCGAGGGGGATGTCGACGGCGTTGGTGCGGATGGTGTGCCCCATCTCCCGCCAGTCGGTCGCGATCATGTTGGTCGCGGTCGGCAGGCCGGTGGCCCGCTTGAACTCGGCCATGATCTCGCGGCCGGAGAAGCGGCCCTCCGGCCCCACCGGATCCTCTGCGTAGGCGACGACGTCGCGCAACCGGCGACCGATGCGGATCGCCTCCTCGAGCAGCCACCCCCCGTTGGGGTCGAGGGTGACCCGCGCCGTCGGGAAACGATCGGCGAGGGCGGTGACGACCTCGGCCTCTTCGTCGGGTGCGAGCACGCCACCCTTCAGCTTGAAATCGGCGAATCCGTAACGCTTCTGGGCTGCCTCGGCGAGCGCGACGACACCATCGGCGTCGAGCGCCTCCTGGTGGCGCAGCCGGAACCAGTCGTCGGTCTCGCCGGAGCCGTCGGCATAGTCGAGGGTGGTCCTGGTGCGGTCGCCGACGAAGAACAGGTAGCCGAGGGCGGCGACCCGATCCCGTTGCTGCCCTTCGCCCAGCAGCGCCGCGACGGGCACCTGCAGGTGCTGTCCGAGCAGGTCGAGCAATGCCGACTCGACGGCGGTGACCGCGTGGATGGTGATCCGCTGGTCGAACGTCTGGTCGCCGCGGCCACCCTTGTCACGATCGGCGAAGGTCCGCCGGATGTCCTGCAGCACGGCGTTGTACTCGCCGATGCCACGGCCCTCGACGATGGCCCGCGCGTCGGAGAGTGTGGTGCGGATCGGCTCGCCACCGGGCACCTCGCCCACACCCTGATGACCCTCGGAATCGGTGAGGATGACCAGGTTCCGGGTGAAGTAGGGCGCGTGGGCACCGGAGAGGTTGAGCAGCATGGAGTCACGGCCGGCGACCGGAACCACCCGCATCTCGGTGACCGTCGGAGTCATTGTCGTCATGATGGGTCCTTTCGAAGAAGGTCAGAAGAAGATCTGTTGACCGATGAGCAGCACGGCGCCGAGTCCGGACACCGTGATCGACACCGTGCGCAGCCGGTCCTTGTCCAGGAAGCGGTTCACGAAGCGCGAGGCCACGAAACCGAGCACGACGACTGGTGTCAGCGCGACGAACGCCCACATGATGTCGGTGTGCAGACTTCCGGTGGCGGCCAACGCGGCGAGCGACATCAGGCTGCCCACCAGGAAGAAGGCGCTCAGATTGCTGCGCACATGTGCGTTCTCCTCGCCCGAGTACACCAGCGCCATGGGTGGGCCACCGATCGATGTCGCCGTGCCCAGCAATCCGGAGGCGGCCCCGGCCGTCGCCAGGTTGCGCCGCATCCGGGCCGGCTGCCAGCCGACGGACGCGACGGCCACCCCACCCAGGACCACTGCCGCAAGTAGCAGCGAGAGGCCACGCGTCGGCAGCCACACGAGGAGCAGCGCCCCCGCGATGGTGCCGGGGACCCGGCCGATCAACGCCCACCCGGTGCCACGCAGATCGAGACTCTCCCGCTCGCGGATCACCACCATCAGGGTGACAACCGTCGCCGACGCGATCAACGTGCCGGGGAGCAGCGCCGGTGCGATCAGCGCCACGACCGGCGCGGCCAGCATCCCCATCCCGAAGCCGATCGACGCCTGCATGCAGGACGCGAGGAACACGGCGACGCCGATGACGGCGAAGGCCACGACACTCACGCCACGGCGGGCATGCCGAGAGTGACGCGCCCGCGCGGGTGGTAGCACTCGGCGATGTGGCCGGGCTCGGCATCGTCGGTGACGGTCGGCGGCAGCTCGGTGGCACAGATGTCGGTCGCATGGGCACAGCGGGTGCGGAACCGGCAGCCCGACGGCGGGTTGAGCGGCGACGGTACCTCGCCGCTGAGCAGGATGCGCTGCCGCCGGGTCGCCACATCCAACGTGGGAGCCGCAGACATCAGGGCCTCGGTGTACGGGTGCGCGGGATGGTCGAACACCGCTTCGGTGGAGCCGGTCTCGACGATCCGTCCCAGATACATCACCGCCACCCGGTCGGCGACGTGACGCACCACCGACAGGTCGTGCGAGATGAAGATGTAGGAGATGTCGAGTTCCTGCTGCAACTCGTTGAGCAGGTTCAGGACCTGCGCCTGCACCGACAGGTCGAGCGCGGACACCGGCTCGTCGCAGATGATGACCTCCGGGTTCAGCGCGAGCGCACGGGCGATGCCGAGCCGCTGACGCTGACCACCGGAGAACTCCTGCGGGCGGCGGTTCTCGTCGCTGGGCCGCAGACCGACCAGGTGCAGCAGTTCACGGACCCGGGCCGCGCGGTCCCGCTTGCGCGGGTAGAGGTCCCGGTGGGTGCGCCACGGCTCGGCGATGATCTCCGCCGCGGACATCCGGTTGTTGAGCGACGCATACGGATCCTGGAACACCATCTGCACCTTGCGGCGCAGCGCCAGCAGATCCTTGCCCTTGAGCTTGTACGGATCGGTGCCGTCCCACCGGACGGTGCCGGTGTTGGGGCGTTCGAGCATCATCAGGGTGCGGGCGAGAGTCGATTTGCCGCAACCGGATTCGCCGACCAGTCCGAGCGTCTCGCCGCGGCGCAGATCGAGGTTGATCCCGTCGAGTGCCCGGAGTTCCTTGCGCCCGGACTTACCGGACACCGAGAAGGTCTTGCCGACGTCCCGGACCTCGAGGACCTGGGGTTCGTCGGTGCCGGACGGGGTGGCATCGGGCGCGGTTGACTCAGACATTGCTGATCTCCTCGGAGAAGTGGCAGGCGGCGGCACGGTGTTCGCCGACGATCGTGAGCGTGGGTCGCTGTTCGATGCAGGCAGCGCGGGCCAGCGGGCACCGTGCCTGGTAAACGCAGCCGGACGGGATGGAGTGCAGGTCCGGCGGGGTACCGCCGATCGACTTGAGGTCGGCCCCGCGCTCGGCGCTGACCGGGACCGAATCCAGGAGTCCCTTGGTGTACGGGTGTTTCGGATTGCCGAACACCTCGGCGACCGGGCCGGTCTCCACGACGTTGCCGGCGTACATGATCGCCACCCGGTCGGCCTGCTCGGCGACCAGCGCCAGGTCGTGGGTGATGAGGACGACGGCCATGTCGTGCTCTTCCCGCAGCCGTTGCAGCAGCGCCATGATCTGCGCCTGCACCGTGACGTCGAGTGCGGTGGTCGGCTCGTCGGCCAGCAACACCTTGGGGCTCAACGCGACCGCCATCGCGATCAGCAGACGCTGCCGCATACCGCCGGAGAACTGATGCGGGTAGGAGTCGATGCGCGACTCCGGCTCGGGGATACCGACGTGCCGCATCAGTTCGATGGCCTCGTGGCGTGCCTTCTTCCGCGACATCTTGCGATGGATACGGAACGGTTCGGCCAACTGGGTGCCCACCGGATACACGGGATTCAACGCGGTCAGCGCGTCCTGGAAGACGATCGCGAGCTCGGTGCCGGCCATCTGCCGGCGCACCGATTCCTTGGCCGTGACCAGGTCGACGTCGTCGAGGGTGACCGATCCGTCGGTGATGGAGGCGATCGGCTCGAGCAGTCCGACGAGCGCCTGCGCGGTCATCGACTTGCCGCAACCCGATTCGCCGAGCAGTGCCAGGGTTTCGCCGCGTCGGGCGCGGAAGGAGACGTGGTCGACGGCCCGGACGGTCCCGGTGGGGGTTCGGAGGTCGACGGTCAGATCCGAGACCTCCAGGGCGACACGGTCATCGGTGTCGGTCGGGGGCCGATCGAGGGTGGGGGCGCTCATCGCACAGCCTTTCGTGACGAGAAGATGGAGGTGCGGGCCTTGGGAGTGGTCAGGCGCCACCGCTGGCCGGGATCGGTCGCGATGCGCGCCCACGCCGCCAGCAGGGTCGCCGACACGGTGGTGATCACGATGGCCAGGCCGGGGAAGAACGAGAGCCACCAGGCGGTCTGCAGGTAGGTTCGGCCCTGCGACACCATCAGGCCCCAACTGATGTCCGGGGGCTGAATGCCGATGCCCAGGAAGCTCAGCGACGACTCGGCCAGCATCACGTAGCAGAAGTCGAGGGTGGCCACGGTGAGGATGGTGGGCAGCAGGATGGGCAGCACATGTCCGCGCAGGATCTGTCCGCTGCTCGCCCCGAAGGTACGGGCCGCGTCGACGAACACCCGGCTCTGCAGTTCGGCCGACTCCGCGCGAGCGGTGCGCAAGTAGATCGGGATTCGGGTGATCGCCAGTACCGCAACGATGTTCGCAGCGCTCGGGGAGAAGACGAACAGCACGACGACGGCGAGCAGCAGCGACGGGAAGCTCATGATGACGTCGGCGACGCGCATCGCGGTGGTCTCGCGCCATCCGCGGTGATAGCCGGCCCACATGCCGATCGCGGTGCCGATGACACAGGAGATCAGCACCGCGGGCAGCGACACCATCAGGGTCGTCTGGCAGGCGACGACGAGGCGGGCGAGCATGCTGCGGCCGAGCGGATCGGTGCCGAGGACGTTCATCCAGCCGGTGTCGAGGTTGAACGGTGCCAGATTGGACTCGTCGAGGTTCTGGTCGGTGGCCGCGTCGCCGACGAGCCACGGGCCGAAGACGGCGACCAGCAGCACGAAGGTGAGGATCGCGGCGGCGACCGTGGCGAACTTGTCGCGCAACAGCAGTCGCCACAGTGGGAGTTGGCCGGACGGGACCTTCTTGGCCGCGACCGAGTCGCCCATGGGATCGGTGGACGCGACGGGACTGGTGGCGTCCAGGGGTTCGGTGACTATCGACATGATGTTCTCCTGTGTTCCTTACGCCTCTAGACCGTGGCCTTGTCGCGAACGCGCGGGTCGAGCAGGGCCAGGCCCGCGTCGATCACGATGTTCAGGATGAAGATGCTGACGGCGGTGAGCAGCACGGCTGCCTGCAGGACCGCGAAGTCGCGTTGGAGAATCGAGTCGATCATCAGCTTGCCGATACCGGGCCAGCCGAAGATCGCCTCCACCACGACCGCGCCGTTGATGAGGCCCACGGCCAAGTCGCCGGCGACGGTGAGGGCCGGGGCGGCCGCGTTGCGCAGCGCGTGGTGGGTGACCACCCGCAGATCGCCTGCGCCCTTGCTGCGGGCCACCTTCACGTACGGGGCCGACAGTGCCGACACCATCGCGCCGCGCACCACCTGGGTGAGCACGCCCAGCGGCCGGATCATCAATGTCGCGATCGGCAGGACCCAGGACAACACACCGCCGGTACCCGAGGTGGGCAGCCACCCGGCGACAACCGCGAAGATCCAGATGCCGGTGATGGCGAACCAGAAGTCGGGGACGCTGGCCGCGGTCATCGACAGCAGGCTGGAGAATCGGTCGGCGATCGAGTTGGGACGGTAGGCGGCCCAGCAGCCGATGATGACCGAGCCCAGGATCGACAGCAGCAGCGTCACGAAGGCCAGCTGCAGTGTGGCGGGAAACGCTTTGAGCGCCATACCCGCAGCCTCTTGGCCGGTCTTGAGTGATTCACCGAAGTCGAGGTGGATCACTCCGGACAGGTAGTCGAACATCTGCTGCCAGATCGGCTTGTCCAGACCGTGCGCCGCCGCGAACTCGGCGCGCTGGTCGGGGGTCGCCGACACCGGTAGGTAGAGGTTGGTGGGATCGCCGGTCAGTCGGGCCATGAAGAAGACGCCGAACAGGACGATGACCAGCGGGATCAAGCTGGTGAACATCCGGCGCCGGAGGAAGGTGAACATCGGTCATCGCCTCTGTTTCAGTCGTTGGATGAGGTGGCGTGGGTCATCTCGGCGAGACGCATCTCGTCGCCGGTGGCCGAATTGGGCTGGTACGCAACCTTGGGGGACTTGGCCAGGACAGCTTCCATGTGGGCTATGTAGGCGTACTGGCGGATCTTGGTGGGCTCGTCGGCGAGCACCTGGGCGAGCGCGTTCTGGCGGGCGTCACCGGTGAGCGCTTCGGCCTTGCGGATCTCCTCGTCGTATTCCGTTGTGCCGAAGGTGCTCTGGTAACCGTCGCTCAGCATGTACTGGTCCAGGGTGAACTGGGTGTCACCGGCTTGGTTGCCGTGCATGATCATCAGCAGCACGGGCCCGGAACCGGGCACGAATGGCCGGGTCTGGTACTGCATCTGACCGGAGGTGTCCATCATCTCGATCTTGACGTCGAGACCGATCTTGCTGAGCGAGAACTGGATTGCCTCGATCGTCTCGTTGATCTTGGGGAACTGTCCGGTACGGCCGATGAGGCGGATCGTGCGGTCGACGGGCACACCGTCGGCGCGCGCCTCGTCGATGAGCTTCTTCGCATGGTCGAGGTCGTAGGCCGTCGGCGTCACCTGGTCGTTGTAGCCGACGATGCCCTTGCCGACGAGTTGGCCTGCCGGCTTGCCGAGGCCCTGGAAGAGTGCGTCGACGATGCCGTCGCGGTTGATGGAGTAGGCGATCGCCTCACGGACCCGGATGTCGTCGAGCGGCGCGTCGGTGCCCTGCATACGCAGTGCGGTGGTCTCGTTGTTGACGTAGGCGGTACCCAGGTCGCCGGCGCCGTCCTCGGGTCCGAGCGAGGTGGCGAGGTCGGCCTCGTCGTTGGTGACCATCGCCGCGCGCACGCTGCCCTCACCACGCCACTGGTAGATGGCGCGATTGAACTGTGGTGCGTCGCCGTGATAGTTCGGGTTGGCCTTGAGGGCGATCCGCTGCCCGGAGTCCCAGAAGTCGACCATGTAGGGCCCGGTGCCGATCGGCTGGCGCACCTTGGCGTCGGGGTCGGTGGTGCGCGGCACCATCTCGATGAAGGAGAGGCGCAGCGGCAGGATCGGATCGGGCGCCTCGGTGCGGACCTCGACGGTGTTCGGGTCGACGACGTTCACCTCGGTCTTGCTGTCGTCGAAGACGTAGCCGTTGACGTCGCAACCGATCGCGCCGTTGAAGGTGCGCTTGATGGAGAACGCGGCGTCCTCTGCGTCGAAGGTGGCTCCGTTGCTGAACTTGACCCCGGAGACGGTGGTGAAGCGCCAGACATTCGGCTCGACCTGCTTCCACCCGCTCGCGAGCAGCGGCTGCAGCTCACCGGTGGTGGGATTGCGCTCGATGAGCGGCTCGGTGATGTTCGAGCGGACCACGACGCCGGTGGCGGTGAGCGAGGCGTCGCACGGCTCGAGGGTCGGCGGCTCCTGCGGGAGCACGATACGGAGGGTGTCGGGGCTGGCGCTCTCGCTCTGGGTCGTGTTGGCGACACTGCAGCCGCTGACGGTCAGCAGTGCCACCGCCGAGGTGGCCAGGACGCCGGCAATGCGGCGTCGCGGGGATCGCAGAGATGCGATCTGCATGGGAACCTCCGATGAAGACGGACTACGGGTGACTCACTGCGCGTGACCCTGGGGGCTGGGACCGCGGTTTGTGACGGTAGACACACGCTAAGAGCGTCCGAACGATGCCGTCAACAGCGCAAAAGCCCAGCAAACAGCGTTTTTCGCGGGTTTCGGCGCCTCGACGGCGGGCCACGGCGAGCAGTGTCGCGGGCCCGAAACCGGTCCTGACCTCACGATTCCCACCGGGTCGACACATCCGTCGAATCGACGCCCGACGCGTCCATACAGTTTGGGTATCGATCCATGTTATTTGCGTGTTGGACAGGTATTCGCAGGCCGCCCTACCGTGGATTCATCCACTCCGGACATCTCTGTGTCCCGACCGGTCGAGGAGGACCGATGCGCAGCAGCCTCACCACCACCGCGGGATCACCCGAAGTCATTGCCGGACAAGAACTCCCGGCAGCGACGGGCAAGGTTCTCCGGGTCGGTCCGTTGAAGCCCTCCCTCGAGCAGGAGTTGACCACCGACTTCCACGCCGTCCGCCTCCCCGACGGCGACGCGCGGGCGCCCTTCCTCGCCGAATACGGCGATCAGGTGACCGCGGTGGTCACCTCCGGACGCACGGGAGTCGATGCCGACCTGATGGCCGCGCTGCCCCGACTCGGCGCGATCGTGCACTTCGGCGTCGGCTATGACACGACCGACGTCGATCGGGCCGCCGAGCTCGGTATCGGCGTCAGCAACACCCCCGACGTCCTCACCGACTGCGTCGCCGACACCGCGGTCGGGCTGCTCCTCGACACCATGCGCGGCTTCACCGCGGCCGACCGCTTCGTACGCGCCGGCCGGTGGCCGGCCGAGGGGAACGTCCCGTTGACCCGCAAGGTGTCCGGCGCGCGGGTCGGCATCCTGGGCCTCGGCCGGATCGGGTCGGCCATCGCCGACCGACTGTCCGCATTCGGGTGCCAGATCTCGTATCACAATCGGCGGACCGTCGACGGTTCGCCGTTCCGGTACGCGGCGTCGCCGGCCGAACTCGCAGCGAGCGTCGACGTCCTCATCGTCGCGGCCGCAGGCGGCTCCGGGACACGTCACCTGGTCGACCGTCAGGTACTGGAAGCCCTCGGGCCCAACGGGTTCCTGATCAACGTCGCCCGCGGGAGCGTGGTCGACGAGGACGCCCTCGTGGAGCTGCTGCAGGACGGGCGCCTCGCCGGCGCCGGCCTCGACGTGTTCGCGAACGAACCTCAGGTTCCGGCCGAGTTGATCGAGCTCGACAACGTCGTGCTGCTTCCCCATCTGGCCAGTGGCACCGTCGAGACACGTGCCGCGATGCAGGACCTGACGATCCGGAACCTCACCGCCTACCTGCAGACCGGGGATCTGGTCACGCCGGTCGTCGTACCGAATCCGGCCGTGCGCGGAAAGGATGCCCGATGAGCGTCGTACTGAGCTATCTCCCCACCCCCGAGGGCCGTGGCGCCCTCGCGTTCGGCTTCGCCGAGGCGCGGATGCGGGGCAGCGAACTCGTGGTGGTCGCGGACGGCGAGAGTGCGGCGACGCCGGAGTTCCTCGTCGATCTCGAGAACGCACGTTCGACCGCCGAGGCGGACGGGGTGGACTATCGCGTCGCGGAGAACGACCCCGCCCTCTCGCACGCCGATCAACTGATCGATGCGTCCTACGACGAGGCGGTCGAACTGCTGGTGATCGGCCTCAAGCGCCGTTCCCCGGTCGGCAAGCTCCTCACCGGCAGCGCAATGCAACGCGTGCTACTCGACGCCCAGTGCCCGGTCGCCGCGATCAAGCCGCCGGTGCGGGCGGCGGTCTGAGGCCGCCCATCCCGGTGTGAGTCAGATCCACTCCCGCTCGGGCAGAACGTCTCTCATGAGGCGCGCCAGCGCGGGATTCGGATTGTCCGCCCGCCACGCGACGTTCATCTGGACCGGCCGGTCACGGATGGCCGTCACCTCCTTGAAGACGACGCCATCCGGATGCATGGTCATCGCCGACTCCGGCACCAGCGCCATCCCGAGTCCGGAATGCACCAGCACCAGCATCGTGTGCACCTGCGTCACGTACTGGACGTACCGCGGCGAGGCGCCCACCGCGGTGAAGCTGCTGATGAGGAGTTCGTTGAAGTAGCGGGCGTCGGTCGGCGAGTACATGATGACCGGCTGGCCGTCGAAGTCCTCGATCGCCAGGTGCTCGACACCGGCCAGTTCATGATCGGCGGGCAGTGCCGCGACGAGACGCTCGTGGTGCAGGGCCCGTGTGTGGATACCCGGGCGTGAGATGGGCGGTCGCACGATGCCGAGGTCGAGATCACCTGCGGCCAGCGCCTCCACCTGCGCCGCCGTCACCATCTCGCGCAGGACCAGCCGCACATCGGGCAGACGTTCACGCGCGGTCTGCATCAACCTGGGCAGCACCGCGCGGGCGGACGCACCGGTGAACCCGATGTTGACGGTGCCCAGATCCCCGGCCGGCACCCGGCGGACGGTGAGCGCGGCACCCTCGGCCAACGCAACGATCCGTCGGGCATCCGGCAGGAAGGCCGCACCCGCCGCGGTCAGCGACACGGCGCGGCTGCTGCGCTCGATCAGCTGTACGCCGAGCTCGTGTTCGAGCTGCTGGATCTGCCGGCTGAGCGGCGGCTGGGTCATGTGCAGGCGTTCAGCGGCACGGCCGAAGTGCAGCTCCTCGGCGACGGCGATGAAGCACGAGAGGCGCGACAGGGAGAACATCGATCCACTTTCGGTATCACGCGGCGGTTGGTAGCTCACGCTAGTGCACCGCGCCCCGAAGCGGGGTCTATTCTCCTCGGCGGCCTATGAGGGGGGACGATTGCCGCAACTCACCTCACCAACGCGGACTGGTGTTCTCGAAACCCGCGTCGATCGACTGCATGTAGCCGGTGTCGTCGCGGTCGCGGATGCCGCAGTCGAGATACTGCTGATGCAGCCGCTCGAGGGCGTCCTCGTCGATCTCGACGCCCAGGCCGGGGCCCGTCGGCACCGGGACCGCGCCGTCGGAGAAGCCGAGTACACCGGGTTTCACGACGTCCTCGGTCTTCCACGGCCAGTGGGTGTCACAGGCATAGGTGAGATTCGGTGTCGCGGCGGCCAGATGCACCATCGCGGCCAGGCTGATGCTCAGATGCGAGTTGGAGTGCATCGACAGCCCCATGCCGAACGTGTCGCAGATGGCAGCAAGCTGACGCGACCGTTGCAGTCCGCCCCAGTAGTGGTGATCGGACAACACCACCGACACCGAGTTCTTCACCACGGCGGGCTTGAGGTGATCGAAGGCGACGACGCACATGTTGGTGGCCAACGGCATCTTCGCCTCGGCGGCGACCTCGGCCATGCCGTCGAGGCCCGGGGTCGGATCCTCGAGATACTCGACGATGCCGTCGAGTTCGGCGGCCACCCGCACCGAGGTGTCGACGGTCCACGCGGCGTTCGGGTCCAGGCGCAGCGGGATGTTCGGGAACTCGGCATGCAGCGCCTTGATGGCGGCTACCTCCTCATCGGGCGGGAACACTCCACCCTTGAGCTTGATCGCGGTGAACCCGTACTCGTCGATCATCCGGTGGGCCTGACGGATCAGGCCGGCCGGATCGATCGCCTCGCCCCAGCCATCGTCGGCCGCGCCGGGATGGCCTGCCCATTTGTAGAACAGGTAGGCACTGAACGGGACCCGGTCGCGCACGGCGCCACCGAGCAGGTCGCTGACCGGTCGGCCCAACGCCTTGCCCTGGATGTCGAGGCAGGCCACCTCGAACGGGGAGAACACCCGATCGGTGGTGCTGGCGGTGGTGATCATGCCGGCCACCCCGTCGCCGCCGGTCACCGTCATCCGGGACACGCGCTGGTCGATGGCGTCACGAATCCGGTTGAGTGCGAACACATCGAGCCCGATGATCGCCTCGGCCGCCGCCTCCATCCGGGTGATGTGAGCGGTGTCGGCGTAGGTCTCCCCCACTCCGCGCAGACCGCCGTCGGTCTCGATCCGGATGATCGCGCGCAGCGCGTACGGCTGATGCACGCCGACGGTGTTGAGCAGTGGCGGGTCGATGAACGCGACCGGGGTGACCGTCACCCCGGTGATTGTGGTGGGCTGCATCACGCGGTCGCATTCGCGGCGAGCGAGCTCGCCAGCACCGAGCGGCCGGCCGCGGTGATGCGCTCGAGTTCGGCCTGGTGCTCGGCGGTGAGCGCCACCAGCGGCGCGCGGACCGGTCCGGCGTCGATGCCCTCCATCGTCACACCGTGCTTGACGAGCGAGACCGCGTAGCCGGGCACCTTGTTGCGCAGTCGCACGAGCGGGTGGAAGAAGTCGCGGAGCAGCGCGTCGGTGAGCTCGGCGTCGTCAGTCTCGAGCGCGTTGTAGAACGCCAGTGCCAGTTCAGGGGCGAACGCGAAGGTGGCCGACGAGTACAGCGTGACGCCGATGGCCCGGTAGGCCTGCTGGGTGATCTCGGCGGTGGGCAGGCCGTTGAAGAACAGGAACTCCTTGCCGGAGTCGGCCAGTGCCTCCTTCACGGAGATGACGATGCGTGAGACGTTGTCGAGATCGCCGGTGCCGTCCTTGAATCCGATGACGGTGGGCAGTTTGGCGACCTCGATCGCGGCCGCTTCGTCGAAGACGGCGTTCCCGCGGTTGTACACGATCAACGGCAGGTCGGTGGTGGCCGCGACGGAACGCGTGTACTCCGCGAGACCGGCAGGCGGCATCGTCACGAGATACGGCGGGAGCAGCAGGATGCCATCGGCGCCATGCTCTTTCGCGCTGGCCGCGAACTCGCGTGCCTGCACCAGGGAGCCACCGGCACCGGCGAACACCGGGACACGGCCGGCGACGGTGTCGACGGCGCACTGCACGATGCGGCCGAACTCGGCCAGTCCGAGGGCGTGGAACTCACCGGTACCGCAGGCGACGAACACTCCGCCCGGGCCGGCGGCGACGCCACGGTCGATGTGCTCGGCCAGACGCTGGTAGTCGACCTCGCCGTTGCTGTCGAAGGGGGTGACGGGAAAGAACAGGACGCCGTTGAGCATTGGAACTCCTTGGGAGGGGTGAGGTGACGAGAAGCGAGGGGAATCAGTCGCGGGTGAGTTCGCCGTCGACGCGGCGCCAGATCTGTTCGGGGTTGCCGTCGGCGATGGCGGGCGGAAGCAGTCCGGCCGGGACGTCCTGATAGGCGACGGGCCGCAGGAATCGTTCGATGGCAAGCGAACCGACCGAGGTGGTACGGCTGTCCGAGGTCGACGGGTACGGGCCGCCGTGCACCATCGCATGACCGACCTCGACACCGGTCGGCCAGCCGTTGAACAGGATGCGTCCGGCCTTCAGTTCGAGCAGTTCCAGCAGCGCACCCGCGTCGTCATGATCGGTGTCGTCGACGTGCACGGTCGCGGTCAGCTGGCCCTCGAGCTTTGCGGTGACGTCGCGGACCTGCTGCTGGTCCCGGCACTTCACGACGAGGCTGGATGATCCGAAGACCTCCTGCTGCAACTGTTCCGAGCCGAGGAAGGTGTCGGCGTCGGTGCTGAACAACGCCGCCCGGCAGGCGTTCGGCGACGTCGTCTCGGAGCCACGGGCCACCACCGTCGCGGCCCCGTCGAACTCGTCGATGCCCTGCGCAAAAGTCCGCGCGATGTTCGGGGTGAGCATCGGCGTCGGGGTGGATCCCCGCACGGCCTCGGCGGCCGCGTCGATGAAGGTGTCGAGATCAGGGCTGTCGACGGCGATGATCAGGCCGGGGTTGGTGCAGAACTGACCGGACCCCATGGTCAGCGACCCGACGAAGGCCCGGCCGAGATCGGCCGCCCGGCTACGCAGCGCGCCCGGCAGCGGATAGACCGGGTTGATGGAGCTCATCTCGGCGTAGACCGGGATCGGCTCGGGACGGGTGGCGGCGGCACGCACGAGAGCCGTTCCGCCGGAACGGGACCCGGTGAAGCCGACGGCCTTGATGTTCGGGTCGGTGACCAGCGCGATGCCCAGCTCCGGCCCGCTGCCGAAGAGCAGGGAGAACGTGCCGGCGGGCATGCCGGTGGCGGCGACGGCCTCGGTGATGGCGCGACCGACGAGTTCCGACGTGCCGGGGTGGGCGTCGTGCGCCTTGACGACCACCGGACAGCCGGCGGCGAGCGCAGAGGCGGTGTCGCCGCCGGCCACCGAGAAGGCGAGCGGGAAGTTGCTGGCGCCGAACACCGCGACGGGTCCCAGGGCGATCTTGCGCTGCCGGATGTCGGCGCGCGGCAACGGCGTCCGGTCCGGTTGCGCCGGGTCGATGCGGGCGCCGTGCCAGCTGCCCTCGCGCAGGACCGAGGCGAACAGGCGGAGCTGACCGCTGGTGCGGCCGACCTCGCCGGTGATACGCGGAACCGGCAGTCCGCTCTCGGCGGTGGCCCGTGCCACCAGGGTGTCGACGGCGGCGTCGAGGTTGTCGGCGATCGCGGTCAGGAACTCGGCACGCTGCGCCGAGGACGTGTTGCGGTAAGTGGCGAACGCCGCCGCGGCGGCCGCCGTGGCGGCGGCGACGTCTTCGGCGGTGCCGTGCGCGTAGGCCGGCTGAAGTCGTTCGTCGGTGGCCGGGTTGATGGCGTGCACCGCGCTGCCCGTGCCGGTGACGTACTCACCGGCGATGATCATCTGTCCGGTCAATGTCGCGGTCGCCGGCGCCTGAGTTGATTGCGCGGTGGTCATTGCGTCCATCCTTTGGTCGGCGGTCGAGGTGGTGCGGCTCCGGTCGCGTCGGGGATCACCTGACGCGACCCGAGCCATGCTTCGACGGTAGGACCGTGCATCCATACATGTCCAAGTCAAATGTGGATGCCATCGATACTGACACGGTATCGACACTGTTCACCACGTAGTGAGCCTCGGTCACACTGGCGATTTAGGCAACCCTTCCTTACGCTGGTCGCCATGGGTGAACCCGTATCTCTGGGTGAGGTGCAAGAGACTCTGCTGATTCCGCTCTACGGACGGGCCCGCGATGCCGGGGACACCCGCAGCATCTTGGGTGACGACATGGCGGTGAAGCTCGTCGAGGAGATCGACTACGACTTCGCCAAGTTCACCGGGCCCTCGCTCGGCGGCGCGGTCCTGCGCGCGTCGATCTTCGACCAGTACGTCCGCGACTTCCTCGACGAGCATCCCGATGGCACGGTCGTGGATCTGGGCTGCGGCCTGTCGACCCGCTTCGACAGGCTCGACAACGGCCGCGTGCGCTGGTTCGATCTCGATGTCGACGACACGATGGCGTTGCGGCGCAAGTTCTTCGAGGACACCACTCGGTACACGATGATCGCCGGGTCGTTGTTCTCGACGGAATGGTACGAGCAGGTCCGGGAACGTTCGGGGCCGGTGTTCCTGCTCAGCGAGGCAGTCCTGCTGTACTTTCCGCCCGAGGAGGTCAACGCGGTGTTGGGTCAACTGGCGCAGGCATTTCCGTCGACCCCCCTCGCCTTCGACACCGGCGGTCCGATCATGATGAACAACCAGGACCGTAATCCGGATTTCCGACAAGTGCCTGCGCGGATGAAGTGGGTCTGCGAGGACCCGAGAACGCTGGAACAGTTCGGGCTGGCGCTCGTCGAATCCCGCACTTTCGCATCCCCGCAACGCGAGGTCGCGAGTCGGTGGCCGGCGAAGCATCGGTACGGGATGCGCGCGCTGAGCTGGTTCCCGCCTGTCCGCACCTACAAACTCAACCTGTTTCGCACCGAGATGTCCGAACCGTCGTGACCACCCCTGCTACGCCCGCACCCGACCCCCGGGCCTGAAGGCGTACGTTGATGTCGACGACGGCCGCCCCATCCACCGCGGATCATCCGCTACCTACCGCACCCGGCCCCACCTGCACCGATCCGCCCGACTGAACGACAGGCGAAGAGTCGCACGCAGCCGCTATCCTCTCGACAGAGCGCCGAACGCCGGTGACGATGACGAGGAGGGTGAGCGATGTCGAGCGACGTCGAGCCACCGTCCGCTGTGTCGGTCACCATGTCCGGCACGGTCGGCATCGAGGTCGCCGGCCGACCAGCTGAGGTCAAGTCGCGTCGTGAGCGGGCGGTGCTGGCACGGCTGGTGGCCGCCGACGGACACGTCGTGTCGACGGACCGTCTGATCGACGACCTGTGGAACGGTGAGCCGCCGCCGAAGGCACTCGGCGGACTCCAGGTCCACATCTCGAATCTGCGCCGCATCCTGGAGCCCGGCCGCCCACCGCGCTCGCCTGCTCGGATCTTGGTCAGCGAAGCGCCCGGTTACGCACTCCGCGTGCCTCGCGACGCCGTGGATCTGTGGCGGTTCGAGGATCTGGTGACCCCCGCCGACGGTGACCCCGATGTCCGGTACGACCGCCTCGGCGAGGCACTCTCACTCTGGCAGGGCGCACCGTTCGGCCCGCACGCGACCGACGAGTGGGCACGCGCCGAAGTGGTCCGTCTCGATGAGCTGTATCTGACCGGTGTCGAGCACCGCGCCGCGGCGGCCCTGGATCTCGGCCGACCCGCCGAGGTGGTGTCCGCGCTGACCGGTCCGTGTGAGCGTCATCCTGCCCGCGAGGAGTTGTTCCGGCTCCGCGCGCTGGCGCAGTACCGGCTCGGCCGGCAGGCGGATGCGCTGCACACCCTTCGGACCGTTCGTGAGTACCTGGCCGACGAACTCGGCGTCGACCCCGCTGCGCCGATCCGCGAGCTGGAAGCCGCCATCCTGCAGCAGGATCCGGGCCTGCAACTGCCGCAGCCGACCGCCCCGGCCACCTCACCCCAGCCGACACCTGCGAGCGCGGCGTCGACGACCCCCCGGGGCCACGAGTTCGCCGGTCGCGAGACCGAGTTGGAGAAACTCGCCACTCACGCGGACTCCGTGCTGCGAACCGGCTTGCGGATCGTCTGGATCACCGCAGAGGCCGGCGGCGGCAAATCGACACTCGCGCAACTGACTGCAGGTCGTCTGCAGGCAGCGGGGTGGGCATCGGCCGTCGGGCACTGTCCCGAGGTCGAGGGCGCGCCGACCGCCTGGGCGTGGCGGGAGATCGTCGGCGAACTCGGCGGTGACAACGAACTCGACGACCCGTTCCTGATCGCCCGACAGGTGCGCGCCCTGTGCGAGAGTGGGCCTTCCGGAGATGCCGGGACCGTCGTGGTCCTCGACGATGCCCACCGCGCCGACAGCGCGACCCTGCAGGTGCTGCGGCAGATGGTGACCTGGTTGTCTGATCGCCCGGTGTTGGTGATCGCGACCTACCGACCCTCGGAGGCGGGCACCGAACTCATGGCGACGGGTGCATCCCTCGTCTCCGTCACTGCCGACATCCTGACGCTGGCCGGCCTGTCCGACGACGGCATCCGGGCACTGGCCGCCGAGGTCGGGCTCGATCCGATCGACGATGCGACCCTCTCGCTGTTGCGATCGCGCACCGACGGCAACCCGTTGTTCGTGCGCGAGCTGGCCAAGTTGGTGGCGTCGCGGGGCTCGCGTGACGCGCAGACCGCGGTACCCAGCGGTGTGCGAGAGGTACTGCTGCACAGGGTCGAACGCCTCCCCGACGACACCGTCACGATGCTCCGTCTGCTCGCGGTCTGTGGCCGGGGCGCCGACGTCGACACCCTCGTCGCGCTCTGGGCGGACCCCGCCGACGCCGAGGATGCCGTGCTCGACGCGATCGACACCGCCGTCGTCGCGGGACTGCTGACGGCCGAAGTCGACCGTGTGTGGTTCAACCACGTCCTGATGCGTGACGCCGTCTACGACAGCATCCCGTCCCTCCGGAGACGTCGACTGCACTGGCGCACAATGGAGTATCTCGAATCCGTCCCGCGTACCGCCGCCGACGAACTCGCCGTACACGCCGCGCTGGGCGCATCGGGCTCGACCGCCGAGCGCGCGCTGCACGTCGTCGAGTCCGCCGCACGACATCGTCTCGACTCCGATCTGGCCGCAGACTCCGCCCAACTCTGGCAGCACGCCGTCGACCTTCATCTGCTGGCCGGGCATGACCGGGATGGCGCCGACACGGCCCTGCGCGTCGCGCTGGTCGGTGCGCTGGGCGATCTGGTCACGGCCCTCGCACATCGTGGCGAGATCTCCCTCGCCCGCACCCGGAGAGAAGAAGCCGTGCGGTTGGCGCGATCGATCGGCGACCTCGCCGTGATCCGATCGGCCCTGACCTGTTGGCGCACACCGACGATCTGGACGACACGCGTCAAGGGCATCCCGGACGAGGTCATGACCGACGCACTGCAGGAGGCACTCCCCGGGAGCACCGGCGCCGACCGCGTCCGACTGCTGGTGACGGCGGTGTTCGAGTACGAGGGGAACCAGGAGCAGCGCGCCAGCGACTACGCCGCCGAGGCACTCGAACTCGCCGATGCGCTCGGTGACCTCGAACTGCGTTGCGCGGCACTCAATGCTCGCGTGTACACCTCGCTCGGTCCGGACCGTCGGGGGGAGTACCCCGCGCTGGCCACCGAGTTCGTCGCCGTCGCACAGCAAGCCGGAAGTCTCGAATACGAGGCGGCGGCACGGTTCTTCCTGTTCCTCGTGCACACCAGCCGCACCGACCTGCCTGCCGCGGTGGCCGAGGTCGACCGCGCGATGCAATGCGCCACCAGCGGACGGGTCGGCGAGCTGGTGGTGGTGCTGTCGTCGTTCAACGCCGTCCTCGATCTGATGCGGGGACGGCTCGAGGCTGCCGAACAGTCGTATGTCCTGCTCGGTATGCAACTGACCGCCGCGGGCCTGCCGTCGGGCACGGACCTGCAGAAAGTCGGCGAGCTGTCCATCGGCTGGGCGCGCGGCTCGATCGGCTTCGTGCTCGAGTACGCCGCAGCCTGGTACGAGCGCGCGCCCGACACCGTGTCGTGGGTCTACGTGCTGGCACTCCTGGAGGCCGGGCATGAGGACGAGGCGCGCGCGATCGCCGAGAGCGACCCCCACGTCACCCGGGACTACTACTGGACGACGATCGAGGTCTTCCACGCACGTGCTCTGGTGCGCCTCGGCATGATCGACGACGCACGACGGCTCTACGCGATCCTGAAGGACTGGTCCGGCACCGTCGCCGGCCTCGATTCGGCCAGCGTCTCGTTCGGCCCGATGGATGTGGTGCTCGCCGAGCTCGCCGAACTACTCGGCGATGATGCAGCGGCAGAACGACATCGGCGAATCGCCGAGGAAGTGCAAGAGAAGATCCGGCACGGCCTCGCGGTGATCGACGCCCCGCCGTCCCAGCCACCGATGGTCCAGTCCCCCCAACCGCTGGTCGAGTAGCGACGAGCGAACGTAGTGAGCCCGACGCGTATCGAGACCACACCCAGCACCACCACCCGACCACAGATGACGGCGAACGTATCGGTCAGCGTGACGTTCGCCGTCATCTGCGCACACCCAACGGCACGACGAGACAGCGCTATCGTGGGGTCGAGACACCCGCAACCGAGAAGAGCTGACTCCTGATGGCCGACGCCGACATCAACTTCTACTTCGATCCGGTGTGCCCGTTCGCCTGGATGACCAGTAAATGGGTCCGCAAGGTGCGTGCGCAACGGGACTACACAGTCGACTGGCGGTTCATCTCCCTGCGACTCCTCAACGCGCACATCGACTACGACGCGCACTTCCCGCCGGAGTACGAAGCCGGCCACACCGCAGGCCTGCGGCTGCTGCGCGCCGCGGCAAGCATCCGACGTGAGCACGGACGCGAGGCCATCGACCCGCTGTACGCCGCGTTCGGCACCCGCATCTTCGACACCCACACCGGGACCTACACCGCCGAGAACACCGACCTACGCGGTACCGCGGACTTCCTCGGACCTGTCCTCGCCGAGCTCGGCCTCCCCGATCACCACGTCGCGGCGCTCGATGATTCGTCCTTCGATGCCGAGATCCAGGCCGAGACGGACGAGGCTCTCGCGTTGACCGGACGCGATGTGGGCACGCCCATCATCCACTTCGAACCGCCGGAAGGCGTCGCCTTCTTCGGGCCGGTCATCAGCCGATTGCCGAGCGACGAGGACGCGGTGGTCCTGTGGGATCACGTGATCGGCCTGGCCCGTTTCCCGGGATTCGCCGAACTGAAGCGCAGCCTCCGCGAGAAGCCGCAGCTGACGGCGTTCGGTGTGAGTGACGCCGAGGTCGGAGTGCAGGAGGACTGGCACGGGGGTAGTCGGCGGACCAAGAAGTGAGCGTCTCCCGCCACGAGCGCCGGCGGAGGACTTTCCTCCAACCGCCGATCGAGTAGCCCGGAGCGCCAGCGGAGGGCGTATCGAGATCGCATCCCCCAATCGGTGGACCCCCCGTTCCACCGGTGCATCACCCGATCGGCGGGCACTGCCGGGCATCCGAACAGAGCAGAGTCATTGGTGTCGCCGGAACGAGAAGCGCTCCGGCCCCCCACCAGGAGATCCGCAATGAACACCACGACTCGCCGCATCACCGCCGGAATTGCCGCCCTCGCTGCCACCGCCGGCATCGGACTGGGCCTCGCCGGAGCCGCCAACGCGGGCACGATGCCGGTCACCCGTCCCGGTGAGCCGACCATCGCGATGACGATCACCAACCACACCGACAAGCCCGAGTACCTGCTCGGCTCGACCACCGGCCAGGGCGGTCAGTGGGTCAACGCCCCGCAGCGAGTGCTCTACCCCGGTGCCAGCGAGACCGTGACGGCCGTAGCGCCGTTCGCGAACTCGCTGACCGCGAACGCCCAGTACCGCATCGGACTCTTCGGCCCCACCGCCAACTACGAGATCGAGAACATGAAGGGCAACACCAACACCGCGATGAGCGGCATCTGGGGTCCGCATGCCCAGAACTACTGGATGAACCACAACATCAGCAGCCGCTACCCCATGGTGAACGTCGGGTTCGATCAGTGGTGATGCGGACCACCATCGGTCGATGACCCGAACGCAGCAGACCCCGCCCGGTTGGGCGGGGTCTGCTGTTTCACGCGATGTCGGGCGGATGGATGTCGTTCTCTCCCAATCAGTGTCCCGCAAAGGCTTCCGCAAGCCACCACGATCCGCCGTCGTCGGCGATCTTCGCGTCGACCACGAGCGGCGGAACGGACTCGCCACTGCTGTATCGAGCAACCCACGCCTGCACTCCTGCGAGGTCCTCGACGGTACGTACGGTGATTCCCTCCGCTCCGAACCCCCGTGCGATAGAGGCGATGTCGGTATCCGGGAAGGTGACCGTGTCGTGGTCACCATCGGTGAAGTGATGCACTTCCGCACCGTAGGCGGAGTCATCGTAGACGATCGCGACCAACGGTAAGCCCAGGCGCACGGCGGTGTCGAGCTCGGAAATACTCATCAGGAACCCACCGTCGCCTGTGCCGAGCACCGGGAGCCGATGGGGTTGTGCGACAGCGGCTCCGATCGCCGTGTACAGACCGAGTCCGATGGACTGATACGCCTGGGTGAAGCAGAAGCCGTTCTGGTCGGGAACCGACAGGTGCGTCGCCGGATAGCCCATGAAGTTGCCGGAGTCGATGGACACGATGCGGTCTGCGGGCAGGATCTCGTCCAGTGCGATCGACAGTTCCCGGGGGTTGATCTTGTCGGTCGACGGCACCTTGTCGACCGGAACATCTCGCCAGCGAGCAGATTCCGCAATCCTCGATCGAACATCGTCGGTCCGGTACCGCGCCGGCCCGGCGGTGCCCAACTCCGCCAGCACGTCCGCCGCGGTGAGCCCACAATCACCGATCACACCGATCTCGACCGGTCGGTGCGCGCCGATCGCATCTACGTCGTCGTCGACCTGCACGACGGTCGCCTGCGGCCCGATCAGGCGGCCGTGTCGCATCGTCCACATGTTCAGGGCACAGCCCCATCCGACGATGAGGTCGGCGTCGGAGATCAGTTCCGCCGTGGTCGGCGACGAGAACCCGCCGGAGATGCCCAGCGCGAATGCATCATCGCGGAAGAGTCCGTTCGCCACCGCCGACGTCGCCACCAATGCCCCACTTGCCGAGGCCAGTTCGGCGATCTCCGGTCCGGCGCCGCGTGCACCCCGGCCGGCGACGAACACCGGTCGCTCCGCGCCGCGGATGGCGTCCACGAGCCGAGCCACGGATTCGGCAGTCGGCCTGACCCGCGGTGGTTCGATCACCGCCTCGATCGGACCGTCCACCGAGGCCGCCGCGCCCGCGACGTCGATCGCAACGTTGAGCACCACAGTGCGACGCTGCGTGACGGCCGTCCGATGGGCCCGGACGACGTCGGCGACCACGGTCGCCGGTGAATAGACCCGATCGCTGATCGCGCCGACGCTGGTGACCAGTGCGTCCTGCTCGATGCGGAAGTTGGAGCGCAACGCGGCTGCCGGGCTGTCGGCGGCCAACACGATCATCGGGGTACGACTTTTCGCGGCTTCGGTGATGCCCGTCATCGCGTTGGTGAGTCCGCAACCCTGGTGCACCGAAACAACTCCCAGCAGGGGCGAGCGAAGCGACGGGGAATCTGTCAGGGGCGAGCGAAGCGAATGCGACGGCGACGACATCCGCGAGTACGCGTCGGCCATCGTCGCGGCGCCGCCCTCATGACGTGCCGCGGTGAACGGCACGCCACCGGCACGCAACGCATTGGTCATCACGAAGTTGCCGCTGCCGACCACCCCGAAGCAGTGGCCGACACCGAGATCGGCGAGCACCCGTCCGACGACATCGGCAACCGTTGGGCCGTACGTGGTCACGCACCTGCTCCGTCGACGACGGCCAGGACCCGAGACGGGCTCCCCGTACCGCCGACGATCGGCAGCGGGCTGACCACCAACAGCGCGCCGGTGGCGGGCAGTCGGCCGAGGTTGCGCAGCGAGGTGAGCCCGTACTTGTCGTTGCCGAGGAAGTAGTTGTGCACTGGGAATGCCGGATCGAATCCGCCGGCCAAGCCGGCATCGACGCCAACGGTCTCCACGCCGAGGCCGGTGATCTCGCGTGCGGTCGCCAGCCACTGGGCGCAGTCGACCGCCACACCCGGCGTGTGCGAGCCGGTGTCGTCGGTGTTGAGGAACTCCGCCTCGGACCCGCCGCGCGATTCCCACCCGGTGCGCAGCAGCAACCATGCGCCGGTCGCCAGCCGCCCGTTGGTGGCCTCCCACTCCTCGACGTCACCGATGGTCAACAGGTAGTCGGGGTCGGCCGCGACCTTCGCGGTGAGGTCGAGCACTGCGGCCGGCCCGATGAGTCGCTGTACCGGGATCTCGGAGACGTCATCGCCGTCGCGGCCGGTGATCCAGTGCACCGGAGCGTCGAGGTGGGTGCCGATGTGCTCGCCGGTGTGGATGTTGTTGTGCCGCCAGAACGGCCCCGGCTCGTTGTACGCGCTGACCTCTTCCAGGCTGAAATCGATGAGATTCGCGAACGGTTCGGGCAGCCGCAGCGCCGGGGTCGCGGCACTCAACGGGGTGGTCAGGTCGACCACCTCGAGGGTGCCGGTGGCGAGGGCGTCGAGGAAGGTGGAGATGGGATTGGGAGTGGTCATGGTTCCTCGATTCAGTCGGGCGTCACGCGGGTTCGACTCCATCTTCGCGGATGGTCACGTGGCGCCGCCCCGGAACCCGTCACCAATGCCAGGCATCGCCCCCGACGTTGCGGATGGTGCGCTGCAGCACCTCGATCGTCGTGGCGTAGTCGGCGTCGGAGATGCCCTGACGACGTTCGGCGTTCAGCTCGCGCTGAACGTCGGCGGCCACCGCGAACCGCTCACGGCCAGCCGCGGTCGAGGTCAGCGCACCGTCAGCGCGCTCGACCCACCCTTTCGAGATCGCGTCGTCGATGGCCTGCGCGATGATCTCGTCGGTCGCATTCGGTCCGATGGTCGCGAGCATCTCCCGCTCGCCCATACCGGCTGTATGCAGGGACAATTGGTGCAGCACCCACCACTCGGGCTGGCTGACGGCCACGTCTGCGAGACGCGATTGGGTGCGGGTTCGGATCGCCTCGCCGGCGCGCGCGGTCCAGAATCCGATGGGCTGCTGTAGCGGTGGCTGCATCTGTTTCATGGCCTCGACGTTAAGAGCTCAAGTTCACTTGAGGTCAAGGTGCCTCGCGGTGACGCCCACTCCTGGACGTCCTTACTCTGGAACCATGCGTTTCGTCATCTTCGGCGCCGGTGCGATCGGCGGAGTCATCGGTGCCCATCTGTTCCGCGCGGGGATTCCGACGACGGTGATTGCGCGCGGCGCACACCTCGAGGCGATCCGCGGGCAGGGGCTCGTCCTCGACACCGCCGACGGCCGACACACCTGCGCCGTGACGGCTGCGGCGAACGCGTCCGAGGTCGACTGGACGGACGACTCGGTGGTGCTGCTCTGCGTGAAGTCGCAACAGACGGCCGCCGCCCTCGACGATCTCCAAGCCCACGCCCCGCAGGCCACGCCGATCGTGTCCGCGCAGAACGGTGTCGCCAACGAGTCGGCGATCCTGCGCCGCTTCGGCAACACCTACTCGATCTGCGTGATGCTGCCGGCGTTGCACCTCGAGCCGGGTGTGGTGGTGCAGGGGTCGTCGGCAGCACCGGGCATCCTCGACGTCGGACGGTTCCCCAGCGGGAGTGACGAAGTGGCCGAATCGATCTCGGATCACCTCCGCCGAGCGACCTTCCAATCGCAGACCCGCGACGACATCATGGCCTGGAAGTACCGCAAACTCATGCTGAATCTCGGCAACGGCATCGACGCCACGTTCCACCGCGACGGAGACGCCGACCTCGAGTTGATGCGTCGCGCCCGGGACGAGGGTGAGGCCGTGCTCGCGGCCGCCGGGATCGACGTGGTCAGCACCGCCATCGACAAGGAACGGCGCGGCGACTTCATCGTCCGTCGCGACACCGGCGAGGACAGCCTGGAGAGCTCCACCTGGCAGAGCGTGGCTCGCGGCGCCCGCGAGTCCGAGATCGATTACCTGACAGGCGAAATCGTCCTCCTCGGCCGGCTGCACGGTGTGCCGACTCCGGTCAACGAGCTGGTGCAGGCGGAGACGACCCGCGTGGTGATCGAAGGCCTCGAGCCGGGCACCCTCGATCCGCGGGCCGCGCTGAATCGACTGTCAACGCCCGCTGGTTGAGTAGCAACGACGGGTAACCTTCACCCATGCCCGAGCCGCCACCCTTCAGCCCCACCATCGCCCTGCTGACGATCAGCCGGGTGTGGGAGGCGGCGCTCACCGACGCTCTCAAGCCGCTCGGGTTGACGACCCGCAAGTACGGGCTGCTCGGCCACATCCGTGGCACTCCCGGAATCTCGTTCAGCGAGCTCGCGCGTCGTTCTCGCATCACCGCACAGAGCGCCCACACGGCCGTGATGGCGTTCATGGAGGCCGGGCTCGTCGACGACGGCACCGCACATGCGGGATCCGCCTCGAAGCTGCGCGTCACCGCCAAGGGCGAGTCGATATTGGCCGAGGCCGGGCAGGAGGTCAGCCGGCTCGACGCGGAGTTCGCCGCCCGCCATCCCGATCTCACCGAGTCGCTGCGCGCGCAGATGCTGGAGCTCATGTCGGGCGGCGGATAGACCTTCAGCTAGTCTGAAGGTTGTGAAATCGTTCTTACTGTCTGTCCATGTGCTGGCGGGCATCCTCTTCGTCGGTCCGGTCGCCGTCACGACCAGCTTGTTTCCCCGGTATGCACCGGTCACCGCATCCCCCGACGACGAGCGGGTCGAGCGCAGCCTCGGCACCGCCCGCGTGCTGCATCGCGTCACCCGTGTCTATGGGGTCCTCGCACTCACCGTTCCGGTCGTCGGCCTGCTCCTCGCGCTTGTCCAGGGACGCACCACCGAGATCTGGGTGGTCGTCGCGATGGTGCTCACCGCCATCGCGGGTGCTCTCCTCGCACTGCAGATCGCCCCGCGACAACACGAGGCGCTCGACTCCCCCGGCGACGGTTCCCAACTGCGGCGCCTCGCCATGCTGACCGGAATCTTCAATCTGCTGTGGGCGGTCGTGGTGGTGCTGATGATCGTGCGTCCGGGATCGAGCTATCCGTGACCCCGCTGCTGCGCGCGCTGGGTGCGCTGTCACTGCTAGAACTGGTCAGCGTCGTGGCACTGTTGGTGAATGTCGCGACCGTGCACAACGAAACGCTCGCAAGCATTCTCGGCCCCGTGCATGGTGCGTTCTATCTGACCGTTGCGGTCACAGCGTTGCTCGGTCGCGGCCTGACGATCCGTACTCGCATCGGCGCGGTGATCCCGCTGCTGAGCGGTCCGCTGACGCTGGTGAATGTACGACGAGAAGTGGAGCCGGACCGGCGGACCGTCGCATAGTCCGCCTACTCGAGGAAGGTGCCGGGACGCACAACCGCATCGTCGCCGAGTGGCCGGTGCAGCGCCCACCGCTCGGTGAGCGTGCTCGCCGACATCTTCCACTCGCCGTCCTCGACGACGTACTCGTCGTCGTATTCGCCGGTCATGAGGGTCTCGGTGCGGTCGAGGAGGTTGACCTGCCGGAACTTCAGTGTCCAGCGGCCGATCGCGGTGGTGGCCGAGGTCAGCGTGATGTCGGGGTGCATGCCGTGGTGCATGTCGAAGATGACGTACTCGCCGTCAACCTTGTGCAGCGCCACCTGACCGAAGATCGTCGCCAACGGTTCGGCATCGTCGTACGCGCCGAGCGGGCCGTAATCGATACGAGCTCCTGAGGCGATGAAGCAGTCGCGGAAGGCCTTGGGGTCCTTGCCATCACAGGCCCGCCAGTAGCGGTGCTTGAGTTGCTTGATGGCGTCGATACTGGCGAGGTCGTCGAGGCGGCGGGTGAGGTCGTCGGTGTCGTCGGCTGAGGACATGAGCTCACCCTAGGGCGTTCCCACCGCGAGGGTCGTGGGTCGCGCAGACTCGCTCAGCGGGTCGGGCGCCATCGCTGCCCGACGCGGTGCGCGATCGCGGGAATTCTCGACGCGGCCATGAGAGTCCGGAACGGCCAGCTGTCGTCGCGAGGCAGGATTCCGGCCCGCTGGACGCCGTCGAGGAAATCGTAGAGGGTCTCTCCCTCTTCCATGACCTGATCCTTGTTGAAGTGGTACCGGTCGACCGCCGGGCACTAGATGAACCGGCCCGTGCCGTAGATGACGGGTGCCGTGTCATCGTAGGGGTGCAGACGCAGTGGACCCGACCAGTGGCCGCTGCCGATATAGCGAATGACCGTGCGCACAGTGCCTTCGGGTGTCACGTCGATGTACACCTGATCGGGCAGCGGGTCGTATCGCCAGTCGGGTATCGCGTCGAAAAAGGCGAAGTTGTACTTGACGAACTCCGGGATGCCGACGATGGTCCGACCGAATGTCGTGACGTCCGTGTACCGGATGTCCGGCGCATACAACTCGTCGTTGATGCTCATGTCCCTCACGAGGAAGCTCCACCAGTACTTCTTGGCCCAGGTCATGATCCAACCGAGATCCATATCGTGCTGGCGGCTGAGGTAGTCGAGTTTCTTCGCGAACATGTCGAACCACTCAACGGTGGTCGCCTGGAGTTCCTTCTCCGGGATCGCCCGGATCGGTACCGCACGGTTCGAGTCCAAGAACTCCGGCACCGGCTTGGACAGACGCGGTTGCGCCAACGCCGCCTGGAACGCTTCCTCACTGTACATCTGAGTCCTTTCGATTGCTTTGTCGCAGAGCGCTTCTAGTATTCCTGGCGTTCGCGGCGCAAGGTGAAGAAATATGGTCGGGTCATCTGGGGGTACTCCATCATCCCCAGTACTGTCTCGTCGTCGATGGCGCGAAATACATCGACGATGGGTTTGTGGGTGTAGGGCATTGCCGCAGTGCGAATCCCGCGATGGTCACGCTCCTCGAGTCGGGCGCCGTAGCGGCGTGCGCGTACCAGTGGACCGAGGAAACTCCAGGCACCTGGCGCCGCCGACGCGGAGACCCGCGGAATCGGAATCGATCCGGTCATCGCAGCCATGGGAATCACGCCGGGCCGGAGCGGGAAGACGCGACCGCGACTGTCGGCGACGAGGAGTGGATGCACCCTGTCCGGTGCATCGAACTGCTTCCCGAACCATGACACCGCAGCGAGGGAACCGTCGAGCGAATGTCCGGTCAAGATCTCCTGACCGGCGAATCGCCCTTTCAGCATCTGGATGTCACAGGCCGGCAGGGAGTCGAAGTAGGCGGTGACATCGTCGGCGTTGCAATGCCGTTCTCCGGTCGCGGTCAAGACGGCGGGAAGTTCAGTCATCGAAGTTCACTTTCTGCAGTGTGGTCGGTGTCCGGCGGGCCAGATCGTCACGCGGCGACGCGAACACGGTCGACCTCCATCGCCGCCCGCTGGACCACTTCGGCGTCGTCGGCGCCGAGGAACGATCGGTGTGCCCACCGTCGCACGGGTTCCAGCCGGAGAAGTGCCCAGCCCGGCACGCACGCGAGGTGCAGCAACCGCAACCCCGGATCACACACAGCCGGAATGCCATTGAGTCGACGCGACGGCCGCGGCAAGACCGCGAGTGCAAGGACCGCGGATGCCATCAGGATCAGGTCGGCCAGGGTCGCGCCGACATCGTGGCGATTCGCGGGCCACATGAGCGATGTCGCGGTTCGGATCTGCGCGGAGAACCATCCCGATCTGAACCGAAAGCTCGCCGAGATCGAGTCGTAGTAGTCAGCCACCGCCTGGGCACTCGTCGGCACCGCCCCGGGGTCCGCACCCATCAACGACGCCATGTGTGACATCTCGGAGAAGTAGCGGTCTCGATCTTCCGGTGAGAGACGCTGTGGCAGAATCCCTTTGCGCGGCACAAAGCTCTCGTAGGCGATCAGCGCAGCATGGGTGATCGTGACCGCCGCGAACAGCATCGCATCGGCAGAGGTTGCCGAGTACGGCGTATGTCCGTCTTCGCCGACCCCTCGCATCGGTTCGTGATACTTGCGCAGGCGAGTGGCACACCTGTTCGCTGCGGCTTTGTCACCCAAGACAATCGGCAGTGGAACCGACACCGTGCGACGAAGTCGATCGTGAAAGTGCCCGCCTTTTCGCCCGGCCCCACGGGGCCATCCCCGTTGCCTTTTGGCATTCGTCGGGTAGAGCGGGTCGTGGTCGAGCAGTACGGACTGGAAGTCGACGTGCGGGACCTCGAGGAGGTTGGTGATCTGCGCGACCATGAGTGGCACAGCGGGCGCGGTGAGCACCCTCCATGACATCGAGTCGGGCCCGAAGTAACCGCAGTCGCCATTCATAGGAAACGAGTGTTTCCTATGAATTGTGCTCCTGTCAACAGCCGAGTCGGATCATCCTGCGAGGATCATCATGCTGACATCGGTGCAATAGTCGACGATCTCGTCGCGCGAGCGGGTCAGTCCGCCCGACAACCACCCGGAGAACACTGCCGCGAGACCTCCCGACAGCATCGTGGTCTGCAGCGCGTCGCGCGTCGGCCCGTCGTCGACCACGCTGTCGCGAACCCCGTCGACGAATGATGTGAGGGTTACAGCGGCATGCACTCGCAGGACATCGTTTGCCATGGCGATCCCGAACACGATCCGTGCGACGTCGGGATGCGCCTCCAGATGCGACACCGCCGCGGAGAAGATCAGGCGTAGACGGTCCCGCGACGACAGTCCTGCCGGGTTCTGCTCCGCAGTTATCGCAGTCGACACGGACTCTGCGAGAAGTCCCACCGCATGGTCGTAAGAAGCGGTGAGCAACGCGTCGAGATCGGCGAAAATTTCGTAGAAGTGGCGGGGTCCGACGGCCGCGGTTCGACAGACCGCACGTACCGAGAAGCCCGTCTCTCCTTCGCGGCCGAGCAGTTCGCATCCAGCCTCGACGAGTCGTCGCCGACGATCCTCGGTTCGGTCGGCGGGCGACGTTCCTCTCCAGCGTTGCTCGTCTGCGGTCACCGGCGACGCCTCAGCTCGATCGAGACCAGCTTCTCGTCTTCGCGGGCACGGCACCAGACGAACATCATGGTGCCATCTCAACGGAGTGGCCGCCGTAAGGCAACGCCCCCGGCTCACGCCCCGGCGGTGCATGCCCAGATGATGGTGCGCGAGCCCGGTCCCGACTTGCTCGCAGCGGTGACCTCGGCGGCACGGCGGGTGGGTGCGTAGGCCCAGCCCCAGCGCCGGCTGGACGGCTGCTGGGTGACGGCACCGCAGTTGCGGTCCATCTGCACCACCCACTGGCAGTCGGACGCCTGGCACTTGGCCTCGGCCGCCCGCTTGGCCGCGATGGAGGACGAGTAGTTGATGGCGTAGGCGGTGTTGCCGGTGCGCGGGGAGATGGCGATGGCTCCGTAGATGTGGCCGGTGTCGGCATTGGCCTCGGCTGGGACGGCGAGCAGTGATGCGCCGGCGGCAACGGCGAGCAGTCCGGCGGAGGCAGTGCGCTTGGCGGTGGTGGTGATACGCATCGGTGGTGTCCTTCACGAGTCTGGAGCGGGAGGCGGTTTCTCGCGCTGTCGTGAGTTGGATGCATCCGGGTGCGGGGAATGTTCCCAACCATGTTGACCAGGCCGAACACCGGCGGGTGGAGTCGGCCGGGGGACGCCGACTCCACCCTCGCCACGATGGTCAGAGGACAACGCAGACGATGCCGGTGTTGATCCCGCGACGAACCTGGACGGTGGTGTAGCGGATCGGCCCGTTACCCGTGCCCTGCTGTGCGCTGATCGTGTGCGTGCCCCGAGTGGTGGGTGTCCACTTGATGGTGGCCACGCCTCCGGATACGGGGACAGGACTGCCGGCGATGAGTGCGCCGTTGTCCCAGAAGCGGACCGTGTTGGGTCCGGTGACAGGCGCCACGACGTCGTAGGTGCAGCTGGTGCCGATCCGGCCCCCGGGTCCCGGGGTCACCGAGACGCTGGTGGTCTGCGCCGATGCGGGCGCGGCCAGGACGAGGGTGGCGGCGCCTGCCGCCGCGGCGAACGTCGCCACTGCGGCCGTCGCGCGGGACCGACGCCATGAAGTGGAGGTGGTGGTGGACATGATGACTCCTGATGGGTGACTGTGCGGCGGGGATCTCCGCACCAGTCGATCGTGTCCACCGGCTGCGCCGGGGTAACGCGTAGGCGGCTACGCAGGTTGTGCGAACAACTGATACTCGCGAATCGTCGATCTACTCGGACACGCCGGGCGCCCGCCGGCGCCATCGGGGAACCCCGACGATTCACGCGATCTGATGACCGGGTATGCGACCGAGCTCCACGGTCAGCGCATTCCATCGAATGCCGAACCCACGCTCCACCTGGCCTGCCGGCCGATACTCGACCGGACCGCTGTAGTCGACGCTGAACCAGCCTTCGTGCCTCGTCGGCGTCAGGACCTCCCGCTGGACGAGATGTCCGCGACGCGTGATCCGGACGCTGCCTTCCGGGATCGTGCGATAGTCGATCCACAGGTAGCGATCCCAGACCAGGCAGCCGGTCAACGTCACCTCCCCGGTCTCTCCATCGCCGGCACCGACGACTGTGGTGAATCCATCGCCGAGGTGAGCGATACGTTCGATCCGACCGCCGATCCGCCGGGCCTCGACGCGAACCGTCAGTGTTGTACACACTGTCGCAGGCAGTTCCATCGTGTCCGGGCTCGCCCAGAAGGTCGTCGGGGCGCAGGTCTCCCCGGATTCCGGGTGGTCAGGCCACGGTTCGAGATCTTCCAACATCCAGAGATCCGACACCGATCGATCCTGTCACTCGACGGACGTACCGTCGACACCATTGACCCACCGGCAGATGGGGATGCTGTCGACGCGCCTCACGCAAGCGACGGTGAGCGCACCTCGACACTCACCTCATCACCCGCCACCGCCCGGAAATCACGGGTGAAGTCGACCGACCGCATCTGCCCGATGAACTGGGTCGCGAACCCGGGGAACATGGTGGCGTTGAAGCCATCGTCGGTGAGATACCAACTGCGGCAGCCGGAGTTCCAGGTCGTTCGTTCCAGGCGTTTCTGGATCGAGCGGTTGTAGGCGTCCTGCGCCGGCCGGTGTACGTCGAGCAGCTTCAGTCCGCGGTCACGGACCAGGGAGACGGCGGTGACGATCGCGTCGATCTGCGCTTCCATGTAGACCAGCGCGGAGTTGTGGCCGGGACCGGAGTTCGGACCGAACGTGAAGTACAGGTTCGGGTAACCCGACACCGCGAAACTCTTGTATGCGTACGCTCCACGGGACCATTCATCGGCCAGCACACGTCCGTTGCGTCCGCGTATGGGAATGGGCGTGCCCTGCTTGGCGATCTCGAACCCGGTCGCGAACACCAGGCAGTCGAAGTGCCGCTCGATCCCCTCGACGGTCCGCACACCCTGCTCGCAGATGCGGGCGATGGGCCAGGTGATCAGCCTGCAGTTGTCGGCTTGCAGTGCCGGGTAGTAGTCGCTGGTCATCAGCAGCCGCTTGCAGCCGGCGCGGAAATCCGGTGTCAGCTGCCGCCGCATCCACGGATCACCCACCTGGGCACGCAGATTCAGTTTCGCGACACCCTCGATGACCCGGGTGAACGGCGAGTTCCATACCGCTCCGAGGGCGACGGACTCATGGCCCCAGAACCACAGCCGACGAGCGGCGGCCTGCGTGCCCGGCACCGTCCGATAAATCTGGCGGGTGGCCGACGTGATGCGCCGATCGAGACGCGGGAGCACCCATCCGGGGGTGCGCTGATAGACCGTCACCTCGGCACCCGCGTCCACGAGCTTCGGGATGATCTGCACCGCACTGGCCCCGGTACCGATCACGCCGACCTTCTTGCCGGTGAAGTCGTAGCTGTGATCCCATGCCGCGGAGTGCATCCGATGGCCGGTGTAGTCGTCGATACCGGTGATGTCGGGATACCCCGGCGTCGACAACGGTCCCGACGCCACGACCACGGTCCGCGCGACGATGGGCTCGCGGTCGGCGATGTCGATGCGCCACGTTCCGGTCGCCTCGTCGAACTCGATGCCGACCGCGAGGTGGGAGTAGCGGATGAAGCGTTCGAGGTCGTGATCGGCGACCATCCGATCGATGTACGCGAGAATCTCGTTGCTGCCCGAATAGGTGTGTGACCAATCAGGATTCGGTGCGAACGAGTACGAGTACAACCGAGACGGGATGTCGCACGCGGCGCCCGGATAGACGTTGTCGCGCCATGTTCCGCCGGGCCGCACGTCTCGCTCGAGGATGATGAAGTCGTCGTGACCTTTTTGGAGGAGACGGATCGCGGTGCCGATACCGGCGAATCCGGCGCCGATGATGAGGGTCGTCGTGTCGACGGTGGGGGCGCTCATGCGACCGGCTCGTAGGTCAGTTCCTTCGACCAGGTGGGCTGCGCCCGCAGCAGCGATCGTGGATAGTGATCGGTCAGCTTGACCATTGCATCGGCGAAGTAGTGATACGGACTGTCCCGGTTGATGACCCATCCCGCGTGATACTTGAGCACCTGGTACGTCAGCAGTTTCGTCCCGTTGCCGCGCTCGCCGTTCTTCTTGAAGCGCTTCATCGCCTCGTAGAGCCGCTCCTCCTGGAGACCCATGTCGACGATGTTGTCGCGCATCTTGTTCAGCAGCGGCACGTACATCAGCGCGCCGATGATGACGCCCGGCGACGCGACCGTGCCGACCGCCTCGATGACGAGTTTGCGCAGCCGCGAGTTGCCGATCATGTCGAGTGCATGGAAATCGACGGCGAGGTGGCGTGATTCGTCGGCATTGATCTTGCGGAACGCCTCGTGGCATACGGGATCCTTGACCTCCTCGAGGAGGAACTTGAGCAGTGCGCCGTCGAGCGCGACCTCCAGCATGGGGATCACCGTGCCCAGCACCGACAACGACATCCGGTCGGAGAACGTGTCGAGCCATTCGATGGCGAGGCGGATGTTGACGTTCGGCTCGGGCACCTCGTCGTCCTCGAGCATCCCCCACCGGCGCATCAGCGCGAGTTCGGCGTTGGCGTGCTTCTGCTCCTCGGCGTGGAAGTAGCGGTAGATCTCGGCGAGGGTGTCGTCGGGGGCCTTCTTTGCGAGTGCGGCGAACCCACGGGCACCGACGTTCTCGATCCATACCAGATCGGCCATGAACGCCTTGAGTTTCGGCTTCTGCTCGTCGGTGATCAGCTCGGCCCCGGGTGCCTCCCAGTCGATGTCGGCGAGCGCCCACTGACGGTCCTTGATGGTCTGCAGCACGTCCTCGAGGATGATCGGCATGTCACACTCCTTCCGGGATGCGCTTGCGCGCTGTGGTTGTCGGCGTCTCGGCGCCGGTGCTGGTTGCGGTGACCGAGCGGGTGACGGCCAACTGCGGCTGGATGCGATGGAGAAGCCCGGCGCCGAAGGCGTACGTACGCGGCATGAGTCGTTTGGCAAGCCAGATCGCCTTGGCGTCGAACTGCGGGACGACGTAGAGCCGCCCGCGGTCGTTGGCGTCGAGCGTCTGCCGCGCCACCTGTTCCGCGGATCGTCCGGTGCGGCGCATGAGCGCCTCGGCGACCTTCATCGCCTCGCCGGTGATTCGGCCGTCGGCGGCGACGTTGGTCTGCACGAAGGTCGGACACAGCACGGTGACGGCCAGGTCCGTTCCGGACAGTTCGGCTGCGATCGTCTCCGACAACGCGAGCACCCCCGCCTTTCCCACGTTGTAGGCGGCCATGCCGGGGGCCGCGGAGAACGCCGCCGCCGACGCCACGTTGATCAGCCCGCCCCGACGGGACTCACGTAGTTGCGGCAGGAACAGTTCAGAGCCGTAGACCATGCCACGGAGGTTGATGTCCAGCGCCCACTGCCAGTCGTCGAGCCCGATGGCACCCACCGCCTTGCCACCGATACCGACGCCTGCGTTGTTGATCATCAGGCTGGTCGGGCCGCCGAGCAGGTCGGGGGCGCGATCGGCAAGCGTCCGCAGGTCGTCGACGTCGGCGACGTCGCAGAAGATCGCGGTCGCCTCACCACGGCCGGCGTCGTCGATCATCCGGACCGTCTCGGATGCCCGGTCGATGTCGATGTCGGCGCACAGCACTCGGCTGCCCCGGCGAGCCAGTTCGAGGGCGAAGGCACGTCCGATGCCGCTGCCGGCGCCGGTGACCACCGCCCGCGCGTCGTGAGATCTCCTGGTTGTCATGCGCTCGCATATCCCTTCTGATCGATCGACACGTCCTCGGGTTCCCCCGTTGCAGTGGATGCTTCGGCGGTGAATGGTTCGGTGATGAAGGCCGCCACGGCGCGTAGCGCAGGTGTGGCCTCCGGGATCAACGCCGGAAGTGCTTGGAACACATGGAGTTGTCCCGGCCAGATCTCCAGCGTGCAGTCGGCGCCGGCGTCGACCAGCATTCGTCGTGCCTCCTCGGCGTCGGCGACGAGCATCTCCGCACCGCCGGCCTGGATCAGGGTGCGCGGCAGGTCGTCGGCGCGGTCGAGCGTCAGTTTCAGCCGCGGGAGGTCGTCGGGATGATCGGCGGTGTAGTGCCGGACGAGTCGTCGTGCAGCGCGCGCTGAGATGAGCGGATCCGGCGCGACCTCACGTTCGCGGCGTCGGGCCAGTTCCAGGGTCAGGTCGACGAGCGGCGACATCATCACCACCGATCGCGGCTGCGGCCGTCCCCGACGCGCGTTCTCCGCCAACAGGTCCAGGATCAAATGGCCGCCGGCGGAGTCTCCGGCGAGGGTGATGTTCTCCGCGCGGTAACCGATGTCCTGCAGCCAGGCGTAGGCCGCTTCCACGTCGTCGGCGGCCGCGGGGAAGGGATGCTCGGGGGCGAGCCGATAGTCGACGGTGAAGGCGGGCATGCCCGTCAGATGGGCGAGCCGGGCGACAATGCCGCGATGGGTCCGTGCCGAGCAGATCGCATATCCGCTGCCGTGCACGTACAGGATCACCTGCCGCGACTCGCGTGTCTCGGGCGGATAGACCCACTCCCCGCGGAAGGTCCCGGTGCTGAGTTTGTCGATGCGGACGTGATGCGGTGGCGGACAGCCGATCAGCATTCCCGCGGCGACGAGCGCCCGAGACGTGAGGATCTGCAGTGGGCCGGCCGGCAGGAACTCCGCGAACGGACGCAGGGTCCGCCGCGTCACCCATGCCGCCCGACGGGAGGCTCGTGAGGTCTGCGTCACACCTCGATCGCAACATCAATTGCGCCATCTGTCAATGGCACAGTTGTCGGTGAAATAGAATCCAGGCAGTACGCTGGGACAACACGATCGCCGATGGAGGAGAAGACCGGGTGGCCCGAGCATCGTCGACGCGCCTGGCGCAGGTGGCCGCGCTGATCGAACACATGTCGGCCACGCCGTCGTACGTGGGCAGGCAGTCCCGCGATCTCGAGATCTCGGTGACCAAACTCCTCGCCAACGCGACGCGGCAGGCCCGCGGGCAGCCGCCCGTCGCGCAGTACCGCATCGACGACCTCGCGCGCGTGTCCGGCGTGACGACGCGCAACATCCGCGTGTACCGCGAGCGCGGTCTGCTGGCGCCGCCCCATCGCGTCGGCCGGATCGCGCTGTACTCCGAGTCCCATGTCCGACGACTCGCCCTGATCAGTTCGATGCTCTCGCGGGGGTACACGATCGCCCACATCGACGAACTGATGACCGCCTGGCACGAGGGTCGGCAGATCGGCGACATCCTCGGCCTGGAGACCGAGCTCGCCGACATCGAGGAATCGCCGCCCACACGCTCGACGACCCTGGCCGATCTCGCCGGCGCCGGTGTCCCCGCCGACGACGCCGAGCGACTCGAACATCTCAAGATCCTCCGGATCACCGCTCCCGACGACGTGATCGTCACTGAGCCGGCACTTCTCGACGCGATCCTCCCGCTCGTCACCGAAAAGCGGCCCGCATCGCTGGTCATCGACGTCATCGAGAAGGTCGCGCCCGCATTCGAGTCGCTCGGCCAGGCGATGGTCGACGCCGCCGACACACTCACCGGCACTGCGTCATCGGACGACGCCGGAGGGCGTCGGCTCACCGAGGCGACGCTGACGCTGATCCAGCTGCGCGCACTGGCCGACGCGGCCACCCGGGTCACCCTCACGGAGACGACGAACACGCTTCTGGCGCAATCGCTTGCGGACCTGGCACCTGACTCGGATTCCGATGGTGACGATGTCGTCGGGTAACGGGCGTCGTCGCGTTGCGCCTGACGTCTGGCCGTGGCTCTTCGCCGTCACGTCACCGTTCGTCGCCGGTGTGGTCGTCCTGGCAACGCTCGCGACACTCAAGGGCGGCGGCGACTTCTGCGACCCCTCCTACTCGAGCGTCGACGAACGCCACGCCGATGCTGCTCGCTGGCAGTGGACCCTCACCTGCACCGGCGTGGTGATGATCGGCCTCGGTACTCTCGTGGCGGCACAAGCGATCCGACGCCGCCGAGCCATCGAACGCCTTCGCATCCTACGGTTGTTCGCGGCAGTCGTCGTCTCTCTGATCGCGATCGCAGGATTCGTGTACCTCATCGTCGTCGGCGACCCGCAGACCGACTGCGGCATCTGACACGTTGACTGGTGTTCGTCCCCCGTGTGCCGGAACGTCGATCAGTTGAGTTTGCGGTAGGTCACCATCACCGAGTCATCGGTGAGGACCACGGCGTTGCAGACAAAGGTGTTGGTGGGCCCGAGCCGCGCGGGACCGGGCAATTCGCCCGGGATCGAGACCGCGCCCTGCACCGTCCACTCCGTGGCCACCGACGCCCGGGTCAGCCCGGCGTTGCGTAGCGCGGCCTCGTCGTCGGGTCCGACACTCGTGGTTCGGGTGGAGATGTCGCTGAACCCGGCGTCGGCGGTCTGTTCCTGCGCCGCGCCGTCGCCGCTCGCGGTCAGGCGTTCCCGGATGTCGTCACGGACCGCGTCCTGGCACCGTTGCGTCGCCTCTGCCTTGCGTTCCCCTCGATCGTCGACCGTCGACCGGCCGTGCCAGATGACGACAACGGCGAGCACGGCAACGACCACGGCCAGTGCGATGAGGAGAGGGCGCTTCGGTGAGCGGGTGCCGGGCATGTACTGATCATCGACCAGATTGGGGTGAAAGTGGGTGGATGCTCGGCGCGACGCGCGGACGGGAGAGTTCACTGACGGCATACTCTGCGACAGCCACACGGAGAGGGTCGACATGCGAATCGGGGTGTCCGGGCCACACGGGACCGGGAAGACGACATTGGTCGACGACCTGTGCACCGCACTGGGCGACCACGTGGCGATGGAGGAGCCGTACCACCTCCTCGAGGACGAGGGCCACGAGTTCGCTCACCCACCGTCGCCGTCCGACTACCGGATGCAGCTGACTCGCTCGATCGATGCGCTGAACAATTCATATGAAAACGTCGTATTCGATCGCACACCAATGGATTTCCTGGCCTACCTGGCGGCGTGCGGTGCCGACCTCGACGAAGAAGTGGACGCGGATGCGGTCCGTGCCGCGATGGCCGGCCTCGATCTGCTTGTCCTCGTGCCGATCTCCGGTGCAACCGAGAAAGACCTGCCGGAACCCGAGATGCTCGGCTTGCGCGCAGCAGTCAACGAGTCGTTGATCGAGGTGGTCTACGCCGATGATCTGGAGGTGATGGGCGATCTGCGTGTGATCGAATTGGCCGGGCCGCTGGATCAGCGGGTGGATGTGGTGTTGGCGGCTTTGCGGTGAAGACCGCAGGGCCCGGAACGCCCCGTGTCAAGGATCGCTCGAACGTGTTCCCGGCATCCGCGCGGTGAGAGGCTGGTCTCATGAGCGACTGGCACGACGAGTTTCTCGCAGCACCGCTCCACACGAGGTCTGAGGTGCTGAGCGCGCCGTGCCCCGTGCCTGCGGCACCGGGGCTGTACGGCTGGTGGTTTGACCGGATGCCCTGTTCGCACATCGACGCGAGTGGCTGCCAAACGCGGGATGAGTGGACCCTGCTGTACGTCGGCATCAGCCCGAGCAAGCCGCACAATGCCGAAAAACCTAGTTCCCCGACGCTTCGAAAAAGGGTCTGCACCCACTGCAGGGGCCGGGCAGCAACGTCAACTCTGCGGTTGTCCTTGGGGAGTCTCCTAGCCGACGAACTTGGCTTGGAGCTGCGTCGCGTCGGCACTGCCGGCAAACGTCATTTCGGATGCGACGAGGCTGTACTGAGCGATTGGATGTCGGAGCATGCCCGTGTGTCGTGCATTGTCTACACTGCGCCGTGGCTCTGCGAACGGGAACTCATCCATCGCCTCGACCTGCCATTGAACCTAGCTGAGAACGCTGACCATTCGTTTCACGCAACGTTGTCACAGGCGCGATCGGACGCGAAGGGTCGAGCAGATGCGTTGCCGGTGCTCCGGAACTGCCGGCGCAAATCGTAGGCAATCGCGTCGACTCAGAACTCACACGAACAGCGGAACCGTCGTGTGCGGAGGCGCCCCCGCGTAACGGTCCACCACCTTGTTCAGTTCGAACTGCATGTACAGCAGGTTGGTGCCGAACACAAAGGCGAGGACCCAACACAACGTCGGCGAGCAGGTGGCCGGAAGGCCGGCGGCGGTCTGCGCGTTACGAATTCGCGCACCCGCGTTGTGATAGCTGATCAGCGGGGCGATGACGGTCCAGAACAGGAAGATCATCACCAGCAGCGGTCCGGCGACGGGGATCTGCCGACGGCGGTCGAACTCCGCCATCTCCTTGTGGATCTTGTAGTACCAGACATAGAAGTAGATGCCGAGAGTGATGAGCGGCAAACCGATCCAGACGGCAAACGGGTTGCGACGCTTCATCGCAAGCCCGGATGCGACCGGGACCGGCGCGGTCGGAATCATCGGCGGCGGCGAGGTCGGTGCGACCGCCCCGTTCACATGCTGCTCGACCGGCGGCGGGTCCGCCGGGAAGACCGGAGGCTGGTCCTCGGGTGATGAGCTCGCCGGGACGTGGGGCGTTTCAGACATGCTCGAACTCGTTTCGTGAGGTGGCCGCCGCCTGGAACAGCAGGTGACGCAGGATGACGGGCGCTCTGTCACACGGGAGGTGCTTACGCTGGGTATACGCCGGTCGTCGGCGTCCATTACACGGTTCGACCTCGGTCGATGTTGATTCAGCCGTTCGGATGAACGGTCGTCTCCCGCAGGCGTCGATGCGCCGACGTACCGTCGAACAAACTGCACCTCACAGATCGGACCACCATGAGCACTCACACCGTGCGACGCGAGGTTCTCGGCCCATGGTCGTTGGACACCAGCCGCGAGTTCTGGGAGGGCTTCACCCCGGCGGCGCTCGACACCGGACAGAAGACCGGCACTCTGTCGACGGTGTTCCGCGTCGACGCCGACTGGTCGGCGGCACAGGTGACGGTGACCCAGCGCGGGCCGGTCGCCGAGCTGTCGCTGAGCGGGGACGGCGACCTCGACTCCGCAGCGGCACAGACCGCACGATTCCTCGCTCTCGATGTCGACGCCCGGGACTGGCCCGGTGTCGGTGACCGGGACGTGGTGATCGGCCGAGCGCAGCAGGCGCTACCCGGATTGCGGCCCTGCGGTTTTCACTCCGCGTACGAGGCGGCGGCGTGGTCGGTGCTGTCCCAGCGCATCCGGATGGCGCAGGCCGCAGCGCTACGACAGCGCATCACCGACAGCCACGGAGATGACGGAGCCTTCCCCACGCCCGAACGACTCGCCACCCTCGACCTCGAACTCCCCGGCCGCAAGGCCGAGTACCTGCACGCGGTCGCCGACGCCGCGCTCGACGGCCGACTCGACACCGCCCGCCTCCGCGCGATGGCGCCGGAGGACGCGATCGAGTCGGTGCAGTCGATCACCGGGATCGGGCCGTTCGCCGCCGAGCTGATCGTGCTGCGCGGGGCGAACGCGCCCGATGCCGTGCCGACCCACGAGAAGCGCCTGAACGCTGTGGTCACCGAGTTGTATGGTCCGGACCGTTCAGTCACCGAGGTGTCGGAGTTGTGGCGCCCGTTCCGGACGTGGGCGTCGGTGTACCTACGGGCGGGAGCCGAGCGACACTAGGCTGGTACGCCCGTCAACTGCCGGGCAAAGAATCTCGCGGTGTTGTCCGCCTCGATCGGCGGAATCCGTTTGTGCCCGCCGACGTGCGCCCGCATCGTCTTGTCCGGGGAGCCGAACGCGTCGAACAGCCGTAGCCCGGCAACACGGTCGATCTCGGTGTCGTCCCACGAGAGGATGAGCTCGATCGGCACGGTGATCTGCCGGGCCGCCTCGACAAGTGACTCGTAGTCGTAATAGCCGCCGAACACCGCCGCCGAGATCCGCGGGTCACGGGCGGTGAACGGAATCCCGATGGCCGTCCCCAGGGTCAGGCCGGCGTAGCCGACGGGAGCCTCGACGCCGATCTCGGGTACCTGCTGCAGCTCGTCGAGGACCCGCTGCCATTCGGGCACGGCACGTTCGGCCAGTGACTGATTGAACTCGCTGACGACCGGACGAATGGACTCGCCCGCCGCGCGGGCCGCCCGTAACGCGTCGATCCAGCCGCGGTCCTCGTCCGTCCACGGCCTGCCGCCGTGCCCGGGTGTGTTGACGGCCGCGACCGTCAGTCCGTAGTGCTCCACATAGTGGTGCGCGCGGGCGACGACACCTGGGTGTCGTGCACTCAGGCCGCCGCCGTGGCCCATCAGGACCAGCGACCTCGATTCGCGGACGGTGGGAGGCATCCAGAGGACGCCGGGGATGTCGTCGACGGTGAAGTCGCGCTCGACGACGCCGTTCCCGGTGAGGGTTTCATTGGTGAACTGCATGGTGGTGCCTTTCGAAATGCCTTGAGGTGGAGGCACTCCCGGCGACACCTGATGTCAGAATCGACCGCTCGACGAAGGGAGCACCCACTGGGTTGAATCGTTCACGGGTACCACCTCCTTCGCCTGACTCTCGCGGTCTGAGTGCACGGTAGCAGGCGCCGCCTCGCCGGTCATCCGAATATTCGCGCCGGCACGTCCGGCGGCGGCCAAGGAGGACACCTGGACGACTAGCCTGGGCGGTGACCGCTTTCGCCGGACAAAGGAGTACGCAGCGATGACCGAACGGTTCGAGGTACAACGCCTGATCAACGCCGATCCCGCGGCAATCTTCGCCTTACTGTCGTCGCCCGAGGGCCACGTGACGATCGACAGTTCCGGCATGCTGCAGAGCGCCGACGGCGCCTCTGTCGCGGCGGTGGGCGACGAGTTCCTGGTGCACATGGACCGTGAATCGCTCAACGACCTGCCGATGGGCAAGTACGACGTCAAGGTCATCATCACCGAGTTCGAGCAGGACCGCCTCATCGAGTGGACCATCGCCGGCACCGTCCGCCCGCCACTGGACCACCGATATGGCTACCGGCTCGAAACCGCCGACGGCGGAACACTTGTCACCTCGTACTACGACTGGAGTCGCGTGGTGCGTGAGGATATCCGGGGTCGGTTCCCGATCCTCCCGGAGGCGGGGCTCCGTGCGACGCTGGGAATTCTGGCGCGGACCGTCGAAACGTCGTAGGCCTGTCCAGAAACCCTGGCCGCCCTCAGGTGGCCGACCACTTGACGATCGCGGTAGCCGGTCAGGGCTACTTCGCCCCTCGCCGTCGGGCTACCTGCGAGGTCGCCACCAGGCGCCGAACTTGATCACGCCAAAGATGGCGGCGACAACGATGATCAGTGCGGCAACCGGCCACGATACAGTCACCCCGAGCAGCACGAAGAGTACGAACATGGCAACGGCGTAGCCGATCAGCGCTTGACGCTGTCGCCGCCGAATGCTCGTCGCTCGATCCTGGTTATCCATATGGTCCTCGCTACCTACGGCGGTCCGATGATCGTTCCTGCCAGTTGCAGGTCGCAGAGACTTGAACAACGGTCGGCAGGTCGATAGCAGATTACTTCCTCGCGGGATGATCCCGCCGATGCGTGCCTTCACACTCTGGCACCACCCTTCCTTCGACACCGCCAACCCCTTTGCTAATCAGTGCGCAAAGTAGTACTCTCACAATCGCGAAAAGTACCGCCCGGTCGTACACCGGGATGAAGGAAGGACCCATCGTGCCTCACCTCGCCACCGCCCAACTCGACCGCGCCGCAGGCGTTCTCCTGGGCACCGCCGTAGGCGACGCCCTCGGAGTCCCCTACGAGTTCGAGTCCCGCCGACTCCCCTCTGACGAGTCACCGCAGATGCTTGGCGGCGGCCTCGGCAACTTCGAGCCCGGCGAGTGGAGCGACGACACGTCGATGGCGATGGCGGTCGCACTGGTCGCGTCGACCGGGGCCGACCTCACCACCGACGACGCGATCGACGCGGTCGCCGAGAACTTCCTGCGCTGGTACGACGGCAACCCACCCGACGTCGGCAACCAGACCCGCGCCGTGCTCGGCGCCACCCGTCGTCGACTCGACGCCGGCGAGCGCGGTGTCAGTCGGGTGATGCGTGAGGAGTCGGATCGATTCGCGGAGGCCCATCCGCGCTCTGCGGGCAATGGCGCGCTGATGCGCACCGCGCCGGTGGCGCTCGCGCATCTCGACGACCGTGATCAACTGGCAGTTGCCGCACGACTGGTTGCGTCGTTGACACACGCCGACCCGCTCGCCGGCGACTCGTGTGTGCTGTGGTGCGAGGCGATCCGGGTAGCTGTGCTCGACGGCCGAATCGACGTCCGCGCCGGCCTCGACCTTATTCCCGCCGACCGTGCCGACCAGTGGGGTGCATGGCTCGACGATGCGAGCATCAAGGACCCGAAGGTGTTCACACCCAACGGTTTCACAGTGACCGCGCTGCAGGCCGCAGCCGCCGCGATCCAGCAGACGACGATCCCGGAGACCACCGCGTGCCTGCATCTGCAGCACGCCCTCGACACCGCGATCCGTATCGGCAACGACACGGACACCGTCGCGGCAATCGCCGGCGGCTTGCTCGGCGCCCGGTGGGGTGCGAGCGCGGTGCCGTGGCAGTGGCGGCGTGCCGTCCACGGGTGGCCTCGCGAAGGGCGACCCAGCGACGCCCACGACCTCGTCGCACTCGCGACGCTCGCCGTCCGTGGTGGCCGTTCCGATCGCGCTGGATGGCCCACCTGATGGACTCGAGGGCTGGGGGCAAAACCGTTCTGCTGCACAGTGTTGCGGGACATCAGCGGACACCCAGTGTCGCGGTCGCCTACGGGGTCGTCCTCGGGAACCCGGCCGAGGAGGTTCCTGCCGCGATCCTCGATGTGATGCCCAGCGCGCGTGGGCGTGGAGTCCTGTGGGACCGGGCCGGTGAGGTGCGCGCGATGTTCGGTTGCTGACCCAGCACCGGGTCGGCGATCGACGAGCCCCGACGGTCTCACCCGTCCTCCAACCGAATGATTTGCGAGGCGCGATGTCCGGTTTGCGTAGTCGGCGCCACGTTTTGCAGGCGACGCTGCAGATGAGCAGTGCTAGCGTCAGCTTCGCACAGTCATGGGGCGGCGTGCGGTTCGGATACCAGGGGGTTGTTGATGGGGGAACACGTCAACGTCGACCCTGCCGACCTGCGCTACGGCGCACATCAGCTCGGTGGATGGCATGACGACACTGCCCGGGTGTTTGACACCGAACACACACAGATCGGCGATGCTGCGTCGGGCTGGGTGGGGGCCTCGGCCGCCGCGCTGGGCGAGCGGCTTGATGCGCTTCGTACTTCCGCCGAGGCGGTCACGACTCGCCTGGGTGACCATTCGACAAAGTTCACCCTTTCCGCACACGAATTCGAAAGCCAGGACGACTCGTCCGGCGAGACTATCTCGCGGGTCATCCCGACCAGCCCGACGGACTCATCGAGTCACCTCAACCTGTGATCGGCATCGACGATATCGACCGGTGGAACGTCGGCGATATCGAAGCGGTCTTCAATGTGTGCGCAGCACAGCAGGAACATTGCGACAATCAAGCGACTCAGCTGCGCAATCTCTCGACCTTCTCGACGTGGGACGGCGACTCGGCAGCCGCCGCCGAACGGTCGGTGGGCCGGACCAGGGTCGATCTGACCCAGCACGGCGAGAAGGTCGGAGCCATCGCACGCGCCGCGAGTGCCGCGGCGGCGAAGGTCCAGGCCATCAAGGACAACCTCCAGCGCCTCCGGGCCGAGGCCGCAGTCAAGATGTTCGCCATCGACAACGATGGAACCGTCAGGTCCATCCTGCAAACCGTGATGACCGTCGAAGCCGCCAACGAGCGCGAGGCCGACCGAGCCGCACTCCAGGTTCTCGTGAACCAGCTCCTCATCAACGCGGAAGAAGCCGATGATGCGTTGGCCGCGGCAATTCAGGCGGCAGATGGTGAGATCCGGCCGGAGAATCTTCCCGCGACGGCATTCGACGGTTCCTATCACGGGAAGTATGGCGTCACGTCGCTCGGCATGCCCGAGTATCCCGACGGCTCGTTGACGGAGGCCGAGACACGGAACTACTACACCGAGGCCGAGAAGCGGCTCAAGGCTCTCAACGAGACGCTGGCCAAGTCTGATCTACCGGTCGAGCAGCGCGCGCGGATAGCTCAGGATCTGCGAAACGAGATCCGAACAAAGGCGCGGGACCTGATGGCTGATCGCGGTCTGGCAGCGCAGCTGTTCAAGCAAGAGCCGAACAAGTCGATGGACGAGCTCATCGAGCACAAGGCCACCAAGTACGGGATGAACCGGGAGCAGGCCCTCGAGGACATCATTCGATCGTCGTCGGAGAGCCGCGGCAGCGTCAACGCCGCCTACGGCGTCGACCCGGACAACCCCAAACTGCCCGATCCACGGGAAGTCGAATCGAGGATGTCCGCTCGCGCCGGACCCGCCGATGCAGTTCCGGAGGGCGGTCGGGGCGCCCTCCGCGTCATCGGCAAGGCCGCACTGCCCGCTGCCCTTGCCTACGAGGTGTATGACGGATACACCCAGGTCAAGGATGGCACGGAGTCGATCCCCGAAGCCGCCGGCTCCGGGACCGGCGCTGTGGCCGGTGCTTGGGCAGGGGCCGAGTACGGTGCATTGGTGGGAGCGTATGGCGGTCCGGTGGGCATCGCCGCCGGTGCCGTGATCGGCGGTCTGGCGGGCGGCCTCCTCGGTGGCCATGCCGGGAAACAGCTTGGAGGGCTATTCGATTGAGCCACATCGGGATATATGAACGGGTACGGCTGATGTCGGTGGCGGCGGCGCGCGTCGTGGAACCACGCACCATTGCCGGCACCATCCGCATCGACGCAGCACAGACGGATTGGCAGGAAGATCCGAGCGGTAAGGAGCTCGGCTATTTCACCACGCTCGTCGCACCCGACTCTCCGCTGTCGCCGTTCCGGGACAACATCTTCCTCGTCCTCACCCGTTTCATCGTGGACCACGGCGTCGACGTCAACGACGCGCTCGACGAAGCATTCACCGACGCGCGCCTGCTGTCGGGCTGGACTGAGCAGCAGGCCGAGCGATTTCCCATCACCGACCGCAACGAAGGCGGCACAATCCAGGCCGGCTCCTACCGGGACCAGACCGCAGGGTGGCTCTTCGCGGTGACCAAATACGTTCTCTATCAACGGGGCAACGTTGTCTACCTACTGCAATGCACCGGCACCACGGCGTCTGAGACCGCGGACCGTTGGTCCGCGCTGCTTCGGACTGTGAAGTCCGCGCATCTCGAGGACTGAGGAGGCTCTCAATGGTTACCCGCGCAACGACGGTCCCTGACCTCGAGGTCGCACTGGCCACCCAGGTGAGCTTTATGGCAGATCCTGACGACACCGGTTGGTATCGCGGCGGCAGCCCAGCGACGCCGCTCTACCTCCGGTTGGGCAATTTCCCCGACGAGCCCCTGTACTCGCTCTATTTGGGACACGGCCGCTGGATGGACTTCACCACCGCGCCGGATACGTGGACAGTGATCACGCCCGAGGCCGGATGGCCCGACACCGCTCGACCCCGGTTGCCCAAGGGCCAGTTCCATGAATGACCCCGACCTGGTCGAACCGCACCTCGACCAGGATCAAAGGGACTACCTGCTATCGAGATGGCGCGAATCGCAACGTCGCTACCACACCGTCGACCACCTCAGACAAGTCCTGCGGTCGCTGGCGGAACTCCAGACCGCAGGCGTCGACTTCGATGCCACATCTGTGCGACTGGCTGCCTGGTTCCATGACGCCGTCTACGATATTCCCGGCCACGACAACGAGATTCGCTCAGCCGAGCTGGCGTCGACGATGCTCGCAGATCAAGGGTTGGCCGACGAGGTGGCGCGACTCGTCCGCATTACCGCCACGCACCACGTCGATCCCGGCGACCACAACGCCGCGGCGCTGTGCGACGCCGACTTGTCCATCCTCGCTGCACCGCCCGCAGACTACGCACGCTATCGACACCAGATTCGGGACGAGTACGCACGCGTGCCCGACGAGTACTTCCGGCCCGGACGCGCCGACGTCCTACGAGGACTTCTGAACCAGCAGAGCATCTTTCACACCGTGTTCGGGCTTGCACAGTGGGAGGATCGGGCGCGGCGGAACGTGACCGATGAGATCGCCGAACTCGTGGGCGCAGACTCGGTGTGACGTGCACGCGGCCGGCAATTCACCCGCGCAGGATCGACGTCATCTTCTTCCCCTTGGCGACCTCGTCGACGAGCTTGTCCATGTAGCGGATCTTCTGCATGAGCGGGTCCTCGATGTCCTCGACGCGATGACCGCAGATGACACCGGTGATGAGCTCGGCGTTCGGGTTGAAGTCGGGCGCCTCGGCGAAGAACGTCTCGAGGTCGGTCTCGTCGGCGATCACCTTCTCGAGACCTGCGTCGTCGTAGCCGGTCAGCCAGGAGATCACCTGGTCGACCTCGTCCTTGGTGTGACCCTTCCGCTCAGCCTTGGCCACGTAGTGCGGGTAGATGCTGGCGAAGCTGGTGGTGAAGATCCGATGCCCTGCCATTGCCGGCCTCCTTCGTCGAGTGAGGACGATTCTGCCAGCTCAGATGAGCTCGAAGGTCTCGAGGTCGGAGCGCATGAGTAGGGCGACTCCTTGGATGTGGCCTGCGTCTACGCGTGTGACGACCAAGAGTTCCACTTTTCCGGTTCGGCAGGGAGTCAGCTAATGCGCTTCTCGAGTGACGGAACGAGAGTTTCGATTGTCTCTTCCGGACCCGCATCGACGTCACAACGAGCCAGAGGTGACCGCACCGTAGGTTGTCGGTGCCTTGTGACACCCTGTCGTCATCGCCGACCGAAGCGGCGATGAGCCGCAGAACTCTTCCGGACAACAGTTGTTGGGGGCACACGCTCATGGTCACCGAGATATCGAAGATTATCGTCACTGCGAATTGGAATGGCCTGCTCATATTCCTAGCGGCCCTCGCCGTCACCACCACTATCCAATGGATCGTCGGTGTCGTCCGTTCTCTCATCGCCACCCGGCGAGGGCGGCGCACTCATGTCGATGAATGGAATGAGCTTCACACTCTGATTCCCGAGCGTGTGCAGTTAGACCTCGAAGATCGATCGTCAGTAGACAGAGTGAAATTGCTGGCAGCGATGGACTCCCTCAACCAGGCCACTCGGCCCCGACCAGCAGCAGCCGGCGTTGTGATCCTGGCACTCATCCTTGTACTCGCTTCGTGGATCTTCCCTCTATTGATAGTCAGCGGCGGCATCGCGACAGGTGCAATTGCCTTGCGTGACGGACTTGTCGGTGAAGGTATATTCTTAATCACTTACTGCACGATAATTGGAGGTATTGTGCTACCTCTCTCGTTCTTGTCGAGTGAAATATATTCAGATGTCACTGAAATGCGGATCACAGTGATGGGACGACGACTGCTGCACAATGACCCTCTCTTGCAAACAGTGCTCCAACTGCGAAGAGATTTGGATCTCGACGGATCTCTGGACATTTCGGCCGCAGAGGCATACATCGTTCGCGCCACCGGAAGGACGGGCATCGCCGCGTGGGCCGGAAAGAGTCGTTTACAGAACGTCCGCCTACGGAAAGAAGAACACAAAAGAGACTCGCGCCTCACCTGTGCCCGAGTGGATGATTTGGCAGGAAGCACTCGAGCGACTTGGCGATCATGGTTGCTTAATAGGGCCAGCGGGAAGTTCATCACGGTCGGCTCATGGATGACGGACCTCGCTGAAGAGATGACCGAAAGGAGTTATACGACAACGCGAGACTCTGACAAGTTGACGAATCAGTTTGCCGAATTGGCTCCACGAGATACTAGTGATCTCGACTTCGACGAGGAGAAGAAGTTCGCTCTGTTCCAATCGATGCTGGGCCAGCGCGCTTCATAGCGGACACTGTGAAGCATCGCACCTCAAAGCCCGCATACGCCTCCACAAGCCACCACAACTCACCGACATTCGCGAACTTTGGATCGATCACCAATGGTCGGGCCAATCCCGCCCCGCCGAGATCATCAACCGACCGCACGGTCACACAGTTAGCACCGAATCCACCCGCAGTGACAGCGATGTTGGTGTAGGGAAAGGCCACTGTCTGCTGGTCTGCAGCGGTGAAGTGATGCACCTCGGCACCGTAGGCGACGTCGTAGACGATCATCACCAGCGGAGGCTCAGTCTTACTGCGAACTATGCCACCGGAGGCCTATCCGCACAGACAAATCTGCAATAGCCGGCTCGGACCAAACCGGATAAGCACGCTTTACGTTCACCTCTAACCCTTGCACTCCATTGGAGGGCTGCGAGGGCGACGCGCAGCGCAGAGAATGAGGCAACTGGCGTGCACCTGGGTTGGGGTCTGTGCCGCCGACAAACAGAGTGAGGTCGCCATCGTTCAGCCGCAACTGTTCATGCCGACGGACGCCGAGTTGTCGGATTCTCCTGCAGCCCATCGGCTCTGGACGATGCGGAAGAGATCAGCACCTTCGGCGGTTGGTTGAGGTATCTGGATCGGGAAAGGGCGGTGGGCGTCTAGCGGCAACGCTCTGTGCGTGGTAACGCGGGATGGACGACGTCCATACGCCCAGCGCATGCCGGTGCTTGCGAGTAACGTCCCCAGATCATCTGAGGCGGTCGAGCTCAGCATCCCCGGAGGTTGCGATGACATCCCCGAACGCCATACCTGTTGTGTTCGTGCATGGCCTGTGGTTACACGCGTCGTCGTGGGACCCGTGGGTGACGTTCTTCGCCGATGCCGGATTTGCGCCCGTCGCCCCGGGCTGGCCGGGAGAGGCGGCCACTCCGGCGGACACCCGCGCGGACGCTTCGACGCAGGACGATGTCGGCATCGAGGCCATCACCAAGCATTACGAAGAGATCATCACGGGACTTCCGGCGTCGCCGGTGGTGATCGGGCATTCGTTCGGCGGGCTCATCGCACAGAAGTTGCATGCGAGCGGTTTCGCGCGGGCGTGCGTGGCGATCGCACCGGCGGCCTTCCGCGGCGTCAAGAAGCCGCCGCCACTTGTTCAGGTGAAGACCGCGTCGCCAGTCCTCGCCCACCCCGGCCTGCGGCACAAGACGTGGGCGCACACCGCCGACACTTTTCACGCGGGGTTCACCAGTGCGGTCGACCGCGCGGAGTCCGACGCCTTGTTCGCCGAGTTCGCCATTCCGTCGCCGTGCCGTCCGCTGTTCGAGGCGGCGTTTGCGAACTTCCAGCGGCACAGTCCGGCGGCGATCGATCTCAAGGGCCGCGAAGGTCCGCTGCTGATGATGGCAGGCGGGAAGGATCGCACGGTGCCGGCGTCGACCGTCGAGGCTGGGTACAAAGTGCAGAAGCGCAGTGCGTCGCCGACCGAGTTCAAGCTCTACCCCGACCGCGGGCACAGCCTCTCCGCCGATCACGGCTGGCAGGAACTCGCGACCGACGCCCTCGGCTTCCTCACAGCGCATAGCATCGATCCGAAGGCGTAGCTCGATCACCGATCCGAGGAGACTGCCATGTTCCGACGTCTGAGCCGCATGCTGGTGACGCTCACCATCGCGCTGTGCGCCATCGGCATCACGCTCACGTGTGCGGTGCCGACCGCGCAGGCGGCGCCGCGACCGACGATCGTGCTGGTGCATGGCGCGTTCGCCGACAAGACCAGTTGGGACGGCGTCGCCTCGATCCTCCGGCGAGACGGTTATCGCGTGGTGGCCGTGGACAATCCGTTACGCGGCCCGGCCCATGATGCGGCGGTGGTCGACCGCACCATCCGCACCCTGCCCGGTCCGGTCGTCCTGGTCGGTCACTCCTACGGTGGCGCCGTCATCACCAACATCCACGACCCGAAGGTCACGCGTCTCGTGTAGGTCGCCGCGTTCGCCCCCGGCGCCGGCGAGCCGATCGCCTCGGCGATCAACCCGTTGCAGTACCCGGGTAGCCAGCTGCTGCCGCCCGCGTTGCAGCTCAAGGTGGTGCGTGACTCGACGGGTGTCGGCGGATACAACCTCGACGCCTACATCGAGGCGTCGGCATTCCCGCGGATCTTCGCGCAGGACGTCGGCCCGGCCACGATCAAGACGATGCTCGCTCATCAGAAGTCGTTCGCGGCGGCGGCCAACGTCGAACTCAGCGGTCGGCCGTCGTGGGCGACAACCCCGAGCTGGTACGTGGTGTCGGCGAACGACCGGGTGATCCCGCCTGCCGCCCAACGCGATGCGGCCAAGCGGATACGTGCACGTACGACGGAGATCGCGTCGTCGCACGCGTCGTTGGTCTCGCATCCGGCGGCCGTGGCGGGAGTGATCCGGCAGGCGGCTCGGTGATGCTGCGCTCACTGATCGCGGTCTTCTGACCAGCCGATACTCGTGAACTGCTGACCCTGACGCTGCTGACGTGCCACCATCCGAGATGGTGCACCGCGGCATCGAGGGGGTCTCATGGTCGGTCGCGTTGGTCGCCGGGGTGTTCCCGGCCGTCGCCTTCTGGCGGCACTCGTCGTGTCGCTGCTCGTGGCTGTCGGCATGGTCGTCGGCCTGCCCCCGGGTGAGAGTCACGCCGCCCCCGCCGATCCTCAGCAACAGCAGCAGTGCGCCGAACCGTCGGGCTCCGGTAACCCGCAGACCGCTGCCCCATCGGCGGTCGGCCTGGACAAGAAGCGACTCGACGACGCCATCGCGTTCGCCGCGTCGCGGATGCGCACCCACATCCAGGTGTTTCGCAACAACTGTCTCGTCGGGACCGGACCCCTCAACTCGCTGACCGGCAACACCCCGTGGAATCTGTTCAGTTCCACCAAGAGCGTCGTGTCCATGCTCGCGGGGATCGCGTACACGCAGGGCAAGCTCGATCTGGGCGCCTCGATCGCGCGCTACCTCCCGGCGGGCGAGGTCGACAAGGCGCACGCCGCGATCACCGTGCGCGATCTACTGACGCAGACGTCGGGGCTGCGGCAGTCGATCATCAGCGAGGCCCTGACCGCCGGCCTCGACGTCGACCCCAACATCGGCAAGGAAGCCCTCGCGCTCCCGGTTGAGCATCGTCCGGGCACGTTCTTCGAGTACACCCAGCACGGCCCCGACCTCCTCGCGTACGTGGTGCAGCATGCCGTCGGCGAGGATCTGCAGGCGTTCGCCCAGCGGAACCTGTTCGGCCCGTTGGGTATCAAGAAGAGCGACTACTTCTGGACCCGTGACCGCAGCGGCAACACCTACGGCTACGCCTTCCTCTTCATGCCGCCCGCCGACTACTCGCGGCTCGGGCTGCTGATGGTCAACGACGGTGTGTGGCACGGCAAGCGGATCATCGATTCGGGATACATTCGGCAGTTGCGGTCACCGTCGTCGGCGAATCGGTGCTACGGATATCTGTTCTGGGTCAACAGCTCTCCGTGTACCGGGCCGTCGTTCCCGTCGCGGCAGACGTCCAACCTCGCACCCCTCGCGGGCCTGCCGTCGGACGCCTACGCGATGGTCGGGTTCCTGCAGCAGAACAACTTCATCGTGCCGAGCCTCGGCCTGCTGGTGAGCTGGAACGGTTTCCTCGGCGATGTCTCCCCCGACCCGGGCACCGTCCTGAGCGCGAGCCTCAACAGCGAGCTCTACCGCGAGTTCTTCCGACGACTCGCCGCCGCATTCCGAGCTCCTCGACTCCCCGATCCCGGGCCGTACCGGCCGACAATGAACCTGAACTTCGATCCCGTCCAGTTCGCCGATCCGAACGTGGCGCTGGGTGCGCTCGGCGTCGGACCGTATGCGCCGAAGGACTGCACGGTGATTGCGTGTGGGTCGAAGCCGCTGCGTGCGCCACTCCAGGGCAATCCGGGTTGCTTTGCGGTGACGTGTGTTCCGGGGTTGCCGGGTTCGCCGGGGAGGCGGGGTGGGTGAGGCTCGGCTACGTTGACCTCTTGTTTTTGTGACCCTAAACGTCGACGCCCCGCAATCATCCCACATGAATAAAGACCGTAGTAACGCAACGATGAGGCCCTTTGCGCACGCAGTCGGGAAAGAGTGGCGGGCCACCCCGATGTAGTTGCGATCGGTTACCTTGGTCTCGCGTGCCGCCTTACCAGAGCGCAAGCGTGCTGGGCAGCCGCCGCTCGGTGGAATGGTTCCATTCCTCAGACCTTCTCGGCTGGCGGCAGCATCCGCTGCCCGTGTGGCACCAATGCCTGGCTTTCAAACCTGATACTTGCGACGCTTCGGCCCACCTCCGAAATGCGCTAACCGAAGCGCGGGCTTTCGCAACCACGGAGCTGCATCCGTTTTGCTCGACAGCCAGGAGAACTTCGGCAGCGAGGTGATCGGTCCAGGAATGGCGGCATCACACGACTCGGCAGCAACGCCGTTTCGCCACACCACTGCGAAGGTGGTCGCTGACGGCGACGACCCCACCGGACCGAGCGATCCGCTATTGAAGGGGCAATTGCGAGCAGGTCGCTCGTGCGATTCGCACTTCACTCGGTCGACGATTAAGGTTTCGGTTGCGCTCGTTCATAGCGCCACCGAACATGCGCTACCCATAGAGCCCGAATGCACGGACACGAGCGTTGCGTCGATCAGCGGCGGCAACGGCTCAGCGGAACGCGCGTGGCCCTATACCCACGACAGGGCGGCCAGCTCGGGCACCTAGTAAGCCGAGCGTCGGAAGGAACGCCACGCGACGGCCATCGACTGCGCCAGCTCTGGCCTGCGCGACGTTGTGGGTCGCGCCGGCTACCATTTCATTCATGGTGTTGGGATTGGACTCGTCGAAAGATCGCCCGCGAATAGTCGACTTATTCGCCGGACCTGGCGGTCTAGACGTCGGGGCGGCATGGCTCGGAATCTCGGCGGAGGGCATCGAACTCGATGGGAACGCCTGCGCAACACGATCCGCCGCCGGTCTCGTCACAACACCAGGAGACGTCCGAAATTTCGGGCCAGCTGATTTCCCCGACGCCACAATTCTCACGGGTGGCCCACCATGTCAGACGTTCACGGTGGCTGGCACCGGAACCGGTCGCAAAGCATTGAACGACGTCATCGCGCTCATGACTAGGATGGCTGACGGCGATGACGCGGCTGACAGTCTCTCCGTGCTCGAGGACGAGCGAACCGGGTTGGTCCTCGAACCGATGCGCTGGGTACTCGAGGCGTTGCGGGCGGACACACCCTACGAAGCCATCGTTCTCGAGCAGGTGCCGCAGGTGCTACCTATCTGGGCGGCTTTCCAGGAGGTCCTCGAGCGATACGGCTATGGGGTCGACTACGGGATCCTCCGCACCGAGGAGTTCGGCGTTCCGCAGACTCGTAGACGCGCCGTGCTTGTGGCACGACTCGACGACGAGGATGTCAGGCTGCCGAAGCCGACACATCAAGCATTCCGCCGAGGAGTACCCAGGCAAAGCATGGCCAATCGTGAACCCTGGGTGTCGATGGCGGACGCGCTTGATCGCGACCTGGCGTTCACGGTCATCTCCAATTATGGAAGTGGCGGTGATCCTCGCAAGCGCGGCCAGCGGCAATCAGACGAACCGGCGGCGACAGTGACAGGCAAGATCATGCGCAACCGTCTTCAGCTCTCGAACGATGACTTCAGTCGTTTCACGCATCAAGAGGCGGGTCGTCTTCAGACATTTCCTCCTGACTATCCTTGGGCTGGAAGCGATGTCGGTCAGCAGATCGGTAACGCTATACCGCCCCGCCTATCGGTTCATGTCTTGGCCGCTGCGCTCAACCTGCTTATCGACGTCGACGCTCTCAATCGGGCCGTGCGCGAACCATGGGAAGTCTCGCAGAACGGCGGAGTGTCGCTGGCCACCGCTGACCCATATGGTGAACGCGTCGCGGTCCTCAGCTAACGTACGCGAGTCAGAGGTCCACCGACCTCAACTCCTCGATCCTTGCGACGATCCTATCGGCCACCCCCTTGGAGTCCTCGTGTTCCCAAAACCGGAGGACGGTCCATCCACGATCGATCAGGGCGAGGTCCGTTCGTCTGTCTCGCCGAATATTATTGTCTAACTTCTCAGCCCACCACTCTGCGTTTGCCCGCGGGCGGGTGGCGTGCTGAGGGCATCCATGCCAGAAGCACCCGTCGATGAACACAATCAACCTGATGCCGCGCCACACGATGTCACCTCTTGCCCGGAGAGCGGGTTCTGGCTTCACATCAACCCTGAATCGAATGCCGCGCGCGTGGAGATTGCGTCGAACGCGCAGCTCGGCTTCCGTGTCCCTCCGCTTCTGCTTGCTCATACGTGAACTGACACTCTGACAAGAGGCTTTGGGGCGAGCGTTCATAGTGGCCTCCGCCACGGATAGCATCTCTCGGCTGCATCTGCAATGAGATTTGGATCAGCTCCACAGCAAGGCTCATGCGCGCGAGAAACCCACCACGAGTTCCCGCACAGATGATTTGAAGATCCGTCCACCTGAATCATGCCCTTTCACAGACACCTACCTTTGAGACCTCACGACAGTTGACTACCAGGCTAGTGCGAGCTGCAGGCGGTCAAAGATTCATCGCCTTCATCGTCGGAACGAGGTCTTTCACGGACGGCCCGACGATGCGGCTTCCATCGGCCAGCGACGCACACGGCGGCACTTATCGCAGGCCAGGGTTGTTCAGCGCGAAGAAGACTCACGAAGAACTTCGAACGTCCGCGCACTTGTTCGATCGCCAATTGTCACGACGGACGAATAGGCGGCCTACGGCGGCTGGAGCGATCCGCCCTCCGAGGCGATACCGCGGTCGGTGCCACACATGGATGTCGCGCGGGGTGGGATCAACGCCGTACGGAGGCGCTCACACGCCACCGGGGACGACTACCTGCAGGCAGGTATATTGCCTGTACCGAGCAGACGCGCTATATATCCTAGATACTTGCTGGCTTTCTTACTATATTTGTTATATGGTGAACACATGAGGACCGAGCGTTAGGGTACGCAAGATGGCAGCAACCGATCACCGCGTAATGCGCATTCCGCTTCCCGTTCCCCTGATCCGCGAGATGGACGCCGTCATCATCCAGGGCATCGGGGGCTACGCAACTCGCGCCGAGTTCATCGTCGACGCCATCCAGGAGCGGATCCTAGAGCTATCGGTGGAGGAAACAGAGGACGCTGGCCCTCCGCCAAGGCAGGAAGAGGAGCCCGGCGCCCAGCCGTACGAATCAACTGTGCGTAAGACTATCCCGGTCACGAGTCGGAAGGACCGGCCAACGACGGTACTGTCTCCTCCGGTGGCCGGTTATGTTGTGCCTGCCGCAGGCGACCTCAGTCGACCCGAGTCTCGCGCGTTGTTCGGGCTGCACAACCGCGATTACCCCTCACTGTGGGCGCTCACCAAACTTGCCGCCCTCGCCGCTGAGGGGCCGATCCCTGTTGAGGACTACGTCACGGACGTACTCCGGGAGGCGTGGCGGTTCGGCGAGCTCCTCCTCGCCACCGAGAAAGACACCGGGGCAAAGTGCACCGCACTCTTTCCGACAAATTCAGACAAACGCAAGCCAGCCGAGACTGGCTTCCGATCGTTTGCACTCGGCGACTACCGAGTCGATGGGGACGTCTACTCGACCAACGGGCCACTTTACGAGTGGCGCGTCGCCGGCCTCACTATGGGTGAATCCCACGAACCGCGCGTCGGACTCACCGGCGCCGGTTGGGATTTGCTCAGGGGCATCGCGGGCATATCTGTCGAGGAGCCGCACCCATACAACGCTGCGCGAGTGTTCTTTGAACACCTCGCCAATTTCGCCCCGGAAGACTGGCGTGGGTTCACCGAGATCATTAGTGCGATCGGAAGCGGTGGAGCGTCGCGCCAGGATGTGCTTGCGCACGTCGCCCAGGCATGGCCGTCGTGGACCAACAACGAGGTTTCTACGAACGCCGCGGGCTACATCGCCCGTGCTCGCGAGTGGGGCCTCATCGAGCCCAAACAAACCAAATCCAAGTACCACCTGACCCCGCTAGGCCACGAGCATTCGACCGGAGGAAAGCAATGAGTAACAACAAGAGGATCGTGAAAGCCGCTCTCGCAGCACGCTCCATCGAGGAGGCCGAGATTGTTCAGCAATCCATCGCCAGAGCATTGGGGACTCGCTACCAGCGGCCCCTCGGAGACAAGGGAAATAACCAGGGTATTTTGACTGGGTCCGGCGCTAGTTACGACCACAAGTCCCTCGAAGTTGTCACCAACATGCAGGACGCCGTCATTGAGCTGTACGCACTACAGACGTACGGCACCCGGGGTGCAGTCCCCTTCAACACACCCCATGAGGCTGCGTCGACGCTCCTCAGCGAGCTCGGAGAGAAAGAGCGAGCCGAGCTGGCCACCGTTACGATCGACAAGGCCGCGGTCGGCTCCGACAAGAAGCGAATCACCCTGGTCATGCGCGATCACGGCTGTGGCATTGTCGTCAACGAAGTTCCCCGCACAATCTTCCAAGTGGGCGCTGGCCACAAGAACGGGGTTAACTGGCAGCAGGGAACCTACGGTCTAGGCGGCGCACTCACCTACCTCAACGCGGGCGCCGTGGTCGTCGTCACTCGGCGCCACCCCGACCTTCTCGAACCGGATGACGAGGATCGAATCAGCATCGCCGTCGTTCAGCGCGAACGCGTGCACACGACGGCCAATGCCTATTATCTCGTGACCGAGCCCTGGATCGAGGGTGATCCGACGACGTGGGCCAAGGCTGTGCCGTTCTCGGTTCCCTCCGCCGACTACCCCGATTTTGAACCAGGCACCCACGTCGCGCTCATCGCCTACGACACTGAAGGCCTGGGCCGGCGTTCGGGCGACGAGAAATCGTTCGACACGATTCTGAACACGCGGCTCTTTCGCCCCGTGTTGCCGATCAAGTACCGAAACAACATCACTCGCACCGATCGGGCCGAAACGCTGAACGGACTTGAGCGTCGGCTCAACGACAATCCCGGAGAGGCTGGAACCGAAGGCCTCGACACTCTGCCGTTCAACCACGACGGCACCACATACCATCTCCCGATCCGCTTTCGGCTCTTCACGAAGGCGGGCAGTCGGGGACAAAGACGCAACTTTGTTGCTCACGGCCATGCGCTGCTCCTGACCTCTAACGGCCAGGTTCACTCACACTGGTCGCCGCAAGACTTCAAACTCAAAACCAAGCTCAACAAGCTCTACGACCGCGTCCTCGTCATCGTCGCAAGCGATCAGCTTCCGATCGAGATTCGCACGGAACTGTTCACGGCCGATCGCGCCCAACTCGTTCGTAGCGCCGTCGCTATCCGGTTGGAGAAAGAAATCGCGGCCTTCCTTAACGACTGGCCTGCACTCCGCGACGCAAACAGCGCCCTGATCCGTGAGGCCATCTCCGGTGACAACAACGACCGACCGACGATCGCCGTTGCCGAGCAGATCGCCCGAGCCTTCAAAGCCAAAGGCTTTTCACTCGGTGGGATCGGCATGGGCGGTAGCGGAGGTGGCCGCAAGCCGCCTGAACCCACCCGACCCGAGGATCTCTATCACGATCCGACCCACTTCGAGGGCCCCAAATCAATCGAAGCCCAGGTCGGGAAGGTCAAGGGGGCATACTTTAAGCTTAACGCCACCGATGGATTCATCACCCAACGGGCATTTCTCCAGGTCACATGCGACCATCCGGATATAGGCCCCGCAGAGATCACGGTCGGCGAGCTTCGCTCGGGACGAGTCCGCGTCTCTATCGCCGTCCCCGACAACGCCGACCTCGGGACGTACAACCTCGACGTGGAGATCCCCGAATGGACCAGAACCTCCGGAGGCCTCGGGCCAAAGTTCGAATGGTCCACCAAAATCGACATCATCGAAGAGGCCCCCTCCAAACCGACCGGCCCGAAGGGCGGAAGGGATCCGGGGACCTCCGGCCCGGGCGACGGCGGTCTCGTCGCCTTGATCTGGAAGAGCGAGGCTGACGACGGCGTCGAGAACTGGTCCGCCGCCACCGTCGGCGAGATCGAGATGGTTCCCGCGAAAGACCTTGCTGGCCAACGCTCCGAGTACGCACCGCTTGCCAAAGTTGACGGCGAGATTCCGACCATTGTTCTCAACCGCACGTACTCGCCTCTGAAGAACTACATACAAGCTCGAGCTGCCGAGCTCACCGACGAGAGCAAGGAGAAGTCCCGTGAGCGGTACGCCGTCGGTGTCGGGGTGGCACTCTTGGTGCTCGATCAGGACGCTCGAGACGCTCAGAAAGCGGGAAACCCACATGACGAAGCAACAATGGAGGTCGGGCGCCGTGCCGCGGCCCGAGCTGTGCTCAGCGTCATGCCGGAAGCTGACCGTCTAGTGAAGGAGTTGGAGAGCTGATCAGCTTCTATCGATACATCCAGAGCTACACCAGCTAGAGCTAGCGATCGCGACACGGCCAATCGGGACAGGGCAGCCTCTCTTGACAGCTTCGTGAACAACATTCACACTTGTATTCGTCGCCGTGAACGACGTCCACGGAAGGATCTGTATGTCGAGCCAAGAGCTGGTCGGTCTCGCGGAGGTAGCGGATCTGGCCAACGTCAGCCGCACCGTCGTATCGAATTGGAGAACCCGCGACAACAGGTTTCCCACCCCGGTCGCGGATTTGCGGAGTGGGCCAGTGTTCGATTTCGACGACATTGTCAAGTACCTTATGAGGAGGAAAAAGGCTGTGGCACAGGTAATCGCAACTATTAATCTCAAGGGCGGCGTCGGCAAGACAACCACAACAATTGGCCTTGCCGAGTTCTTGTCGGCGGAGTTCGGAAAGAAAGTTCTGGTCATCGATCTCGATCCACAAACCAATGCAACAACAGTCTTGATCGGAGAAGACCGATGGCGAGAACTGAACGACCGCGGGCAAACGCTCGTATCGCTGTTCACGGACGCGCTGCGACGAGCCGGCGAGGATGCATCGTTCGACCTAGATGCATCACTTCAGAGGCAGGTCAGCCCAGTGAAGGAGGTCCGCACCGTCGACCTGCTTCCATCTTCCCTCGACCTGATCGATGTCCAAGACCGGCTCGCCTCCATGCCGTCAGGCCAGTTCTACTCAGACAACCCAACCGATCTCCTACGCAGAGCCGTCAAGCCCGTACTCAATAACTACGACTATGTGTTGGTTGACTGTCCTCCCAATCTCGGAATCGTCACCCTCAACGGCCTCCGCATCGCGGACGGCTACATAATCCCAACTATCCCGGACGTACTCTCGACATATGGAATCCCACAGATCCAATCCCGGGTGATGTCGTTCGCAGATAACATTGGTGAAACCATTCACGAGCTCGGTATTGTCATCACCAAATATCGTTCTGCATCGACGGTACATGCGACTACGATCAACCGACTTGTCGACAGTGAAGACCTACCGCCGGTGTTCGACACCTGGGTACCTGAAGGCAACGCGATTGCCGCATCAGCTGAGTACTCGACAACAGCAACATTGCGGCAGAAGTACCAGTACCAAGGCGGGTACGAAGTCTTCCGCGCCTTGGCCAAGGAGTTCATCAGCGCCGCAGATGAGATCGCATGAAAGAGATCGATGCGAAGGAAGTCGGCCAGGAAGCGGCTGCTGCGCTCGTCAGTCTCAGTGACACCCGACCTGAACTCGCCGCTGTGCTGGCGAGACTGGTTGTCGCCGTTGCCAACGAGGCCAATCGGACGGGACGGTTCGCCACTGCGCTACAGACGGCACTGTCCGTCGAAGACGAGCAAATCGCACGCCCGAGACGTGCTCGACGACGGCAGCAGGGAGTCATTGATCCATTCACGGTATTCAGCGAACTTGGCGAAGCAGGGCTTCGTAAGCGGTTAGGGGAGCTGGACCTGGAGCAACTGCGTGACATTGTGGCTCAGCACGGGATGGACCACGACCGGCTCGCGATGAAGTGGAAGGACCCAGAGCGGGTGATAGCTCGAATCACAGACAAAGTCGCTTCCCGTTCGTCGAAGGGTTCGGCGTTTCGTTGATATCTTTTCGAGAATTCAATTTGGCGAAGTCTGCTGGAATTTGACGGTCTCAGTTTGCCATCGCGATTCATGCCGATCTGCGGAAACAGATGTTCCGCCTGGCGAGCCTCCACACAGGTGGACTTCCGGCCACCTGGAAAGCCTCCATAGAAGCGACATCTCGACACGGAATAGTTGTCGGAAGACCCCCCACTCGGTGTCCGGCAACTCGATCACAGTGTGCCGCGCGGCGAAGGAGTCATCATTCACTATCCGAGTCGCAGAAGATGTTAATGATAACTAAATCGGAATCGGCCGTCGACCCTGACAATGCTTACTATTTCTTTGACTAAGAGCGCTGATCGGGGCACTCGCGGCATTCGGCGATGTTGCGCACCGCCATCGATTCCCGACCGCGCTGGCAACACTGCAGCCTCCGACGCCTAGCATCGCGCGCCGTCGAAGCCTACACAGCAAGCCAAGCGACCTGGGGCTCAGGTTCTCAAAAACTCGGCGGCGACGCAAACACCAAAAACACTGCCACCGAACCAGATTCATTCAAATACCGATGCGGCAGCCGCGAGTCATAGATCGCACTGTCCCCCGCGCCGAGCTCAATCCGCTCCCCCGCAACCTCGACCACCATCGCACCACTCTCCACAACGACGCACTCACTGGCCGGATGCGCATGCGGCTCCGCACTCGACACGTCGTTCGGCTCCAATCGTCCCCGCAGAACCTCCAGCGTCGCACTGGGCGGCGACAGCTTCTCGTACGTCAACGACCCGGTGGGCGTGGTGACCGAGACCCGACTGCCGGCGCGCAGCACGTTGACCGGGCTCGGCGCCCCGTCCTGGAACAGGTCGAACAGCGGCACACCAAGCGCCTCGGCGAGGCGCCGCAGCGTCTCCAGGCTCGGGTCGGCCCGCCCGTTCTCCACCTGACTGATCAGGCCCTGCGAGACACCCGCCTGCTCGGCGAGCTGCACCATGGTCAGCCCGCGCGCCTTGCGCACCTCGCGAATCGTCGTCCCCAGCACACCAGCATCATTGCAGGCGACCGAGTGAACCGACGGGTGGACCCAGATTAATATTCCGATTGACAGGGTTAATACCGTGCCGCAGGATTACTCCATGACCACAGTCCAGGAAGCCACCTCGTCGGCGACCGAGCAGCTTGCCGCGTTCCGCGCCCGGTTCCCGCACCTCGACGACGTCACGCACCTCGCCAGCTGCAGCCAGGGCGCGCTCTCGATCGATCTCCAGCGCCGCCTGCAGGACATGCAGGACGACCTCATCGCCGATCCGGCACCGTGGGGTCGCTGGATGGAACTCGTCGAGACCCTGCGAGCCCGGTTCGCCGCCCGCATAGGCGCCGCACCCGAGCAGGTCGCGATCGCACCGAACGCGTCGATCGCCGCCTACCAGGTGCGCTCCACCATCCACGCCCGCGGCAGCAAGGCGCTGCTGACCAGCGACCACGAGTTCCCGTCCGTCGGCCACGTGTGGCGCGCCTCCGCCGACGGCACCCCGATCCGGTCCGTGGCCGCCGACGACGTGCTGACCACCTCAGCCTGGACAGCGCAGATCGACGACACCGTCGGCCTCGTTTCCGCTCCGCTCGTCTCCTACGTCAACGGCACCAGGCCACCGGTCCGAGCCATCGCCGACGCCGCACATGCCGCAGGCGCCAAGATGTTTGTCGACGCCTACCAGGGCAGCGGCGTCGTCCCCTACACCGTCGACGAGCTCGGCTGCGACTTCCTCGTCACCGGCACCCTGAAGTACATGCTCGGCCTACCCGGCCTCGCCTTCCTCTACGTCCGCAATCCCGAGGAGCTCGACAACCCGGGACTCACCGGCTGGTTCGGCCGAACGAATCCGTTCAACTTCGACCCCGCGAACATCGATACCCCCTCCACCGCAGCCAAGTTCGAGACCGGCACTCCCGGCGTCCCGTCGGTGTATGCGGCACTCGGCGGACTCGACGCTCTCGACACCGTCGACGCCGACGCCGGCTGGGCGCACGTGCAACGGCTGGCCGAGCGCACCGCCACCGAGCTGCGCGCGCTCGGTGAGCAGATCGATCGCCCGGAGGATCTCGCGGTCGCGGGCCCGCAGGTGGCGCTCGTCGACGATGACCCCGACACCCTCGCCGCCTGGTTGCTCGCCGAACATCGCATCAGCACCGCACCTCGCGGCAAACGGCTACGAATCTCATTCCACTACTACAACACCGACAACGACGTCGACCGCATCATCGCAGCGATCGCGGCCTACCGCCGCCCCTGACATCGGAGTCCCTAATGGAAACCACCACCACACCCGACCGCCTCGAGTTCCGCGGCGGCATGTACGTCGCGTTCGTCGCACCGGTCATCTTCCTGGCCGGCGTGATCTCCTACTTCATCGCGTTCAACGTCTTCGACATGTCCGCACTCACCGCGTCCGGGCTGGTGGGTCTGCTCCTCGGCGCACTCCTGGCCCGCAAGTACTCGAGCTACTGGGATGCGGCGCTGCGTGGACTGTCGTCGCCGACGGCCAGCACGCTGCTGATGATCCTGCTGGCGGTGAGTCTGTTCTCCATGCTGCTGAGCACCTCGGGTGCGGCGAACGGATTGATCTGGGCGGCACAGGAAGCCGGGGTGTCCCCGAGCCTGTTCCCGGCGATCGCGTTCGTCATCGCGGGTGTGATGTCGATGTCGACGGGAACGTCGATCGGCACGCTGTTCACGGCGTTCCCGGTGATCTTCCCGGCCGGCACCGCGCTCGGCGCCCACCCGCTCCTGCTGGCCGGCGCCATCCTGTCGGGAGCGTTGTTCGGCGATAACCTCGCGCCGATCTCGGATTCGACGGTGGTGTCGTCGGCGACCCAGCGGTTCCGTCGCAAGGAGGGCGTCGCCGACATCGCGGGTGTGGTGCGCTCCCGCATGCGCTACTCGCTGACCACCGCTGCGATCGCCTTGGTGCTGTATGTCGTTGTCGGACTGGTCCTCACCAGTGATTCGGGTTCCATCACCACACCCACCGACGTCGGCCCGAAGCCGCTGATCATGCTCGTCGCTGTGGCGGTGCTCCTCGCGGTGGCGTTCTGGAAGCGTGACCTGTTCCTGGCCACCACGTGCGGGCTGGTCGTCGGCACGGTCATCGGGCTGGCGTTCGGTCTCATCACCCCCGCGGACATCATCTCCGCCAAAGACGATGCAGCGGCCGGTTTCCTCGTCGACGGCATCACCGATGTCCTCCCGCTGATCGGGCTCGGCATCATCGTGTTCGCCATCATCGGTGTGCTCGAGGGCTCGGGCGTATTCGACGCCATCGTCGAGGCGGTGACGAGCTCGCGATTCACCGCGACCCCGCGCGGCACCGAGGCCACCATCGCTGTCGGCGCCATCGTGTCGGGTGGGCTGTTCGCCGGCGTCAACGGACCCACGATGATGTTCTACGGACCGCTCGTCGACCGCATCGGCTCCCGCGTCAGCCTGCACCCCTATCGCCGGGCGAACGTGATGGACTGCAACGTCCTCGGCCTCGGTTCGGTCGTGCCGGTGGTCAGTTCGTTCCTGCTGATCGCCAGCATGCTGACCGAAGGTCCCAACGAGGTGTCGGCGCTGGCGCTGTTCGCCGTCACGTTCTATCCGCTGGTGCTGTCGGTGGTGATGGCGTTCTCCATCATCACCGGCTGGGGGCGGCGGTTCGAGGGGCCCGACGGGGAGGCGGTGCGCGAGCCCGTCACGCCTGTTGACGACGCTGCTATCACTCCGACGAACCCTGCGCCGCGATCGCACGAGGTCGCACCGAGCCCCCTCTAGGGCCGGGCTTCAGCGTCGCGTGGACTCGAACTGCCAGACGGTCAGATGGAACGCCACGGGGTCCCAGCCGACCTGCATCGCCAGCCTGTTCATCAGCTCAGCTGCGGACTCGGTACTCACTGACGTGACACCCAACGCCCGCGCCACATAGCCGGCGACGAGTGGGTCGGTCTTGGCACCCCCGATGCCGGCCAGCGCCAACAAATAGGTCCAGGTGACCCCTGATTCCTGCCCCGGAGCCGCACACCACATCCGCCGCAGCTCCCTCGCCCGGCCCCTGGCAATCGCTTCACTGAGATGATCAACAGTGGCAACACCACGTGTCGCGAACTTCAGCGCCACCTGCTGTACCGCCGAAGCCTTGACGGATGCACCTGCATCGCCCATGGCCTGCTGATCGTTGACCTTCTCTGCCCAGTTCTGTACGCCGCCCAACTGCTTGATGCTCTTCAGGAGCTCGTGCAATCCGTCGGTCTCCGCGTCAGCGTCATCCGCTCGGCGGTAGGCCACGTAATGGCTGACGACGTCGGCGGTCACTGCCGCGTCCTGGCCGCTCGCGTAGACGGCGTCGATCACGCATAACGCCAAGGACTTCCGATAGCCCGTCGGCACGAACCACAAGTCTGGATCGCCCAGATCGGCCCTCGCGGCCGCTTCTAGAGCTGCAAGATCGTTGGCACGCGCCCCGGCGAGATCGGGCGAGTATTGCGCCGCGCTTCTAGGGTTGTCGTGCGGGCCCGGCTGCGCCATGACGATCAGCTCCTTCGATCACCCCACCCTAAGCAATCCGATGGGATTTGTCGTTTCCACCGGCAGCTGATGTGGATCGTCGTGTGGTCAACTCGTGAAGTGCGATGTCTCAGGACATCGGTGACGCTGTCGAGCAGGTCCGTTGATGCGCGGGCCGCGGACCTGGTGAGGGCCGGTCGAGCTCACCTGCCCGCAACCAGAAATTCGCGGGTTGCACGCCGCAGCAATCGGGCGTATTCTCGAACATACATTCGAAGCACGGTCTCGCGGGGGTGAGTATGACCGAGCACAACAACAACGTTCACGACGTGACCGAGCCGTCACCGTCGAGTGAACCGCAGTCGGAGGTGCCGGGTCTGCTCGCCGAGCTACACGCTGTGCTCGATCGGTTGGCCGAGGCGGATGTGACGCAGTGTGCTGACGCCGAGTTGGTGGCGGTGGCCAAAGCCCACGAACGCGCGATCAACCGGATGATGTTCGAGGGCAACCGACAGATCCTGGAACTGTCGGATCGCGATGTGCCGCGGGCGATGGGGTTTCGGAGCCTGAGCAACTTCATGAACGCCGAACTGCGGGTGTCACATCCGGGCCGCCGCAGAAGGCAGATGACGGCCACCGCCCGGTTCCGCCAACTCGGTGGGCAGCGGGCCGAACCGAAGTATCCCACGCTGGCCGACGCGTTCGCCGCGGGTGCGGTGGGGCCGGCCCACCTCGACACCACCATCGAGTTCCTCGACGCCCTGCCCCACCGGCTGCCGCATGACCAGCAGGTGGCCGCCGAGGTCACCCTGGCCGGGATGGCCGGTGAGCACACCCCGACCGAGATCACCGCACTCGGGCATCGTCTGCTCGCCCATCTCGATCCCGACGGCGAGGTGACCGACGAGCGGGACCGTCGACGTCGCCGCAACCTGTGGGCCAACCGGGCCGATGCGCAGAAGATGTCGAAACTGACCGGGCATCTGGATCCGGAAACCCGTGCGTTGCTGGACATGCTGCTGGCGGTATGGGCCAAACCCGGCCTCAACAACCCCGACGACCCCGACTCGCCGCGTGGCGGCGAAGACGACGCCGATCCCGACGCACTCAAGGCCGCCGCCGACCGCGACAACCGATCGCAAGCCCAACGCAACCACGATGCGTTGGCGGCGTTGCTGCGGGCAGTGTTCACAGACGGGCTGCTCGGGAAGTCGCATCGCGGGTTGCCGGTGCAGTTGATCGTGAAGGCCGACCTCAACGACCTGATCCGCGAAGCCGGGGTCGGGGTCACCGCCACCGGCACCCCCCTGCCGATCGCCGACGTGATCCGTCTCGCCGGGCAGGCGCAGCAGTACCTGGCGGTGTTCGACGACGCCACCGCATTGCCCCTGTACTTCGGTCAGGCCAAACGGTTAGCCACCCGAGCCCAACGATTGGTGTCCTTCGCCCGCCCCGACGGCGAGGTCTGCTCGGCACCAGACTGTGATCAACCGGCCACCCACGTCGAGATGCACCATGCGGCTCGCGATTTCGCCGACGGCGGACTCACCGACATCGTCGATCTCGCTCCGGCCTGCCCACGCCACAACCGGATGGTCGGCCCTCGCGTCGGATACTTCACCACCGGCGTCCACCGCGACGGCCCAGACGCGGGCCGAACCTGGTGGCGACGCAACAACAGACCCGGCGCACCACCGAACCCTCAACGCCTCAACCGTCGCCCCGATGTCGCCGTTCTCTATCGGCAGCAGCTCGACCAGGCGCGTGCCCGCATCCACCCATCACTCAACGTCGAGGCGCCACCGCCCGAGCCCGACGAGAAACTGCACCCCGGCGAGATGCCGCAACACATCTCGCCCGTGGAAGCACGCCTCGCACTAACACTGCTCAAGCACGCCGCCTGAGTTGTGCCGCACCGTCACCGGCGAGCTCGTCCATGCCGGCCGACCGCCCTGTGAGGACCAGCAGCAGGGCCTCTGTCGGGCCTTCGACAATGGGCCCGTCGCCGGCTGCCCAGTCGACGTCGGTCGCCACCCAGCGCACCGTGGTCGGCACCTTCCCGAACATGCCGTCGCTGGCGGTGCCGACGAGAAAGTCGAGCACCACCCGCGTGCGGTCGGGATCGAGGTTCGCCGCGATACCGAGCGGCCGGCGAATGTCGAGGCCGTGCACCAGAACATCGGTGAGTGGCGCGCGCGGCCCCTGGCCCGGTGGGGTGAACCGCTTGTCGGCGTTGTCGCGCAGCGTCTTCGGAAGGTCCGGATGTACGCGTGCAACCTTGGCTGCCATTGCAATGTTGGCGTGATCGAAATTGCCACGAGCGCGCACCATCGCCAGGCCGAACCTGGGGATCGACACCACCAGCGGCACCACGAGATGAGCGAACACGTCGCGGCACGTCCAGCCGGTGCACAGCGACGGCGTCGCCCACTGTTCATCCGTGAACCTGCCGGCCACATCAGCAAGACGGCGACGCTCGTCGGCGATGGCGGCGAAGATCCTGTCATCGTTCACAGTGCTACCCATCATCCCTGTGCTCGAGCGTCTTCGCCAGCGGCGCAAGCGCATCCAAGTAGATTGAGGCGAGCATCTCCGACTCGTCGGCGGTGGCGCGCATCCGGTCGGCCTCGGAGACGTCCCACTGGGCATCGACCTCGTTCTCGAACTCGTCGATTGCGCTGACCCGGTCGAGCCAGTCCCGCTTGTCCTGTCGTTGCTGGATGGCGGCGACGATCTGCTGGTACTCGCCCAGCGCACCGAGCCGTTCGACAAGCCCGTCGAGCCGCCGCGACAGCAACAGAGCTTTCGCGGTGTAGGTGTCGACGACGTCTTCGTCGGCTCGCAGGTGCGTGGGTGGCTCACCGAGAAGCGCAACCTGCTCATGGACGTGGGCCGCCGACGTCGTGAGCGCGACGACCTCGGCCGCGAGGTCCACGCGGACACCGTGCAGGTCGAAGAAGGCGAGCTTCCAGGCCGGGTAGTCGCTCACGCGGTCGGCGACCATGCCGGCGGAGATGGCGATCTCGCCGATCGGGTCGTTGCGTAGTTGAGCGCTGTCATCCGAGCCGCCAGTCCAGGTGTCGACCGCGAGGTCCAGGTATCGCCGCGACTCGGTGGGTTCGGCGAACTCCTGGATCGCCCGGCACCGCGACCATCTGCGGGCGCGGGCCGCGCGCAGATCGTCGGCGAGCTGGGCGAAGGGGTCGTCGGGTACCTCCGCACTGGCGTCAATCGCCGGCAACTCGGGGCGGTCATCGCCGGCCGTGCCGTCGCCGCGCACCAGGCGGCCGATCCCGGTTCCCAGCGATCGGACACCGCTGACCACCCACGAACCGATCACGACCAACGCAATCGCGATCGCCGCCGCGACGACGACAATCACGAGGAGCTTGATCATTTCTCCAGTACAGCACGATCACGAGCGCCGCCGAGTCCGCAAACAGCGCTGGCCTCTGCAGCCGCGGACGGCGCCGAGACGATCCCACTCACTCCGGTGACTGAGCCGCTGCTTCTCTCCTGCCGCCACGCTTCGGGATGACGTGCATGATCGCCACGATGATCGCGCCGATCACCAATCCCACGAGCGCCGAGACCACGGTGCCCGCCGTCCACGACAGGACGCCGCCGAACCCGTGGGAGAGTTCCTCGAACCAGTGCTCGATGTCGTGCAGTCGGTCGGCGGGCCAATGGAATCCGGCCTCGCCGACGTTGACGATCAGGATGTGGCCGCCGACCCACAGCATCGCGGCGATGCCCACCACGGTCAGGGTGGACATGATCTTCGGCATCGCTTTGACCAAGCCGCGGCCGATCTTCTGGCTCACCGTCGACTGCCGTTGCGCCAAGGCGAGCCCGACGTCGTCCATCTTGACGATCAGCGCCACCACCCCGTAGACGAGTGCGGTGATGAGGAACGCCACGACGATGAGCACCAGCAGCCGGGTGAGGAACGGTTCGGATTCGACCGACGACAGTGAGATCACCATGATCTCCGCCGACAGAATGAGGTCGGTGCGGATGGCACCATTGACCATCGACTTCTCGAACTCCGGCCCCTTCTCCGACACCGGCACCTCGTCGGTGTGGTCGTGCCCGTGCCCGCCACCGAGCGCCTCGTAGACCTTCTCGGCACCCTCGTAGCTCAGGAACAGACCGCCGGCGATCAGCAGATACGGCAGCGCCTGCGGGAGGAACTGACTGAGGATCATCGCCACCGGCAGGATGATCAGCAGTTTGTTACGGATCGAGCCGACGGCGATCTTGCGGACGATCGGCAGTTCACGATCGGGGGTGAAGCCGTGGACATACCGCGGTGTCACGGCCGTGTCGTCGACGACCACGCCTGCTGCCTTGATGCTGGCCTTACCGGCTGCGGCGCCGATGTCGTCGATCGACGCCGCGGCCACCTTGGTCAGGGCCGCGATGTCATCCAACAAAGCCACGAGGCCACCGGCCACAGGAACCTCCAGACGAAAGGTGCACGAATCAGGAACAAGTATGCCCTGCGGTGGGTGGGGTCGGGAGGTGCGTCGGGGGTCCGACTGACGCATGCCCTCGCTTGGCGGCTAAGTGAGGGCATGGCTCCTGTGTGCCCTCACTTATCAGCGCGGTCGTCCCGAATCCGGGCAGTGGAGCGCAGTCTGCAGTATGGACAAGTCCTCGTCAGATTCTGGCTCAAGCCTCGTCGCGTGACGCATCGAACGATGTCACCAAAGCCACCCGAGATCGACGCATCAGCCAGCGAATTTGCTGTGCGGTCCGCCGGGCCCAATGAACGTGGCGGGCTGGTACACACCAAGCGTCTGTGGCCTGGATGAATGACACGACTGCTGTGTGCACGGCCAGTTGCTAGTCTGCACCGCATGACCGACTTCGAAGTCGACCCCGCCGAGCTCATCGCGGCGCGTGCCCGCATCACTTCCTGGCATGGCGATTGTGCCGATCAGTTCAGCCGATTCGGAAGCGCGGTCGGCGACAGCATCTCCTCGGGATGGGCCGGCAGTTCGGGGCAGTCCATGGCCAAGTTGGCGAGCCGGTGGGAACGCGAGCATCAGCGGTTGGCAGACAGGGTTCACCGCCATACGGAAGAGCTTCGGATCGCACACGAGACTTTTGTGCAGGTCGAACTAGAGAACGCCGAGGATCTCCGGCCCTCGGCGTCCGACCGATCACTCAGGCTCGACTAGATGGTATCTGTCGGGGATATCGACCGCTGGAACTCTGAGATGGTGCGGGAAGTCTTTCGTCAGACGCAGGCGAATATCGCAAACTGCGATACCACCATTACCCGCTTCACCAATCTCGACGTGTTCAATTCGTGGTCTGGGAAGACTGCCGAAGCGTCCAAAGATTCGATCAGTCAAACGATCAAAGATTTTTCCGCTCACCGAGACCAAGCTGCAACGATCAGTCTCGCCGCAAAACAGGCCGCCGACGATATCGACAGCGTGAAGTCGAAGCTTGCTTCGATCCGATCGGACGCGAACTCACTTGGGCTGTCCGTCCAGCCTGACGGAAAAGTCGCCGGCCCAACCCCTCCGCTCTGGCCAACCTGGTCTACCGCACAGCAGACCGATTACTTGATGAAAAAGCAGGCTATCCAAGATCGACTCGATCGACTACTTGTCGAGGCCGGACGGGTAGACGACGACCTCGCGGCTGTGATCGATGGGGCAGATGGCGATCTTCCAGTCGAGGACGTCGACCCACTCACCAACACGAGTAGCGTCACTCGAAAGAAGAACCAGATAAAGGCATTTCACGATCGATTCGGTTTTGATCCACGGACCGACAACGACTGGAAGCTTGCGGAGATTCTGGACACCAATACATACAACCCCGTCAACAAGGGCGTCGATTCGTCAGTCGTGGTCAAAACTATCGACAAAGTGCCCGGGGGCGGCCTTCAACGAATCAATGCATTCATTCCACGCGACAGCGTGAACAATATTCCCTACCAGAATCGAGGAGACGCACGCGGATTCGATCCGAATGCAGGGCCAGAGGATAGCCGTGTCTCCATCTACGTCGACTACGACCGCGGCGTGGTTGTGATGCGGCAGAACCCGTCCGTCGAGATCCCTTCGGGCGCGGTCAAGGTCGGCACCCCGACCATGGGGGTAGCTCAAGACGGAGATCGAGTCCAGGTGACGTTCGAGGCCAAGGATCCGTACATGCCGTTCTACGACCAGAAAGTCGGGCAATGGGCGTCGAGCACCGTCGGCACAAGTGTGCGGGGCACTCTCATCACAGAACCGTTTGACGGAGCTGCACCCGCACTGGACGGTCAATTGCCGAACTATCCAGCCTGGGAGGTCTATAACGACAGCGAGTCCGGCACCACCACCCCCGTCTACAAGTTCATGCCAGATCCATCAGACCCATGGGGACCCGCTAAACACCTCCCCGGCCATCACGAGGTGTCCGTTGGAGGCAACTGACGCCGAACGCGAGGAGCGATCTCCCCTGCTGCGACCATACTCACTCAAGCTCTTCCTGGTCTCCATTCCGATCAGCTATGCCCTCTTCATGATTGCGTTTTGGGGCATCGGCATAGTGCCCCACAGAGGTCCCGGCGCTACTGGCCTTGGCGCGAGTTTCGCCGTAGTCAGCCTCTGGTACGCGCTGTCCTGCTACGTGTGGATTCCGCTGACTTGGCTTGCGTCCTCGTTCGGGATCGCGATGTTCGACAGACGTGCACGATGAGCGATGAACCCATGCTGGCACTCCTCTAACCGGACCGCGGCACATGCTCCCGATCCTCCACCCCGACTATGTGTTCCCGCGCCCCTGCACCGACTACACAAGCCACCTCGGTTCTCGACAGGCACAAGCCCTTTCACTCCTGTGGAATCTGCACGCCGCCGACGATCCCATGATGGACGCCGATCACGCCGCCTGGTACATCCACCAGGCGAACGTCGCCAACGATGACCTGCTGATAGCGCCGCGACACCTTCGGCAAGAACTGTTCGACGCCACCACCCACGTCGTCACCAACTACCCGACGGCCGGGTCCGTTCGAGAGCATCACGTCGCAGGACATCACCTACATCGAGCTGTTCCCCATCATCGCGGGCTGGCAGCACGAGATCATCGAACAGAACGTGGCTGCGTTCATCGGCAGTCTGTACGAGCGCTGATCGAGACGGGATCGGATGACGACACCGAGCTACAACTTCGGTCCAGCACCGCAGTCGGCGATCGTCGTCGACGCCCAACACTTTGTGCTCGCGTTCCTCTTCGCCTTCGTCCGTCCCAAGATCTTTGTCAACGGTTGGGAGGTCCCGCACACGCGCTGGGGCCACAACGTCATCCCTGTGCCGCCCGGTCGCTACCATCTGCAGGTCTACGTGCCGTACTACCTGCCGTCGCGGGTCGGGCCGGCAGAACTATCCGTCACTGTTCACCCACAGCAGCCGACTGTCGTCGAGTACCGGGCACCGGTGTGGACATTCAGTCGTGGCGCGCTCGGTCCGAGTCCGCAACCGTGGAACGGATTCGGGATCGTCGTCGGAGTCGTCGGCGGAATGATGTTGTTGGGATTGGTGTTCGGTCTGGTTCCGTACTTCTTGCTGGCCTAGGCTGAACTCCTGATGCCGCCTCTCACCGATCCGCTGACGCTCGGCCAGAAGCTGGTCGCGGTGCTCGAGAGCGGCCGTCGCACCGCCACCTACAAGCTGGCAGTGCTCATGGCGCTGCTGGACCTCGCGGTCGAGTCCGTGCCCGACGACCTGGACGCTGCGGTGGACGTCGACCTCGACGACCTGACCACCCGCGTCATCGAACTCTATTGGCGACAGATGCGACCACTCGACGGTCATCGACTGCGGCAATCCTCCGATGGACGCGGCGTCATCTTCGACGCCGTCGCCAACCTTCGCTCCTCCGTCACCGCCACGCATCGCACGCCGTCGGTGGATCTGGTTGTCGCACAGGGATCGGGCGAGTACCTGGTGGCGCACGCCACGGTGAAGCAGACGCTGGTTCGCTATCCGCTGAAACTGCTACAGAATCTGACCACCACCGCGGAGAACGAGCGCTTTCTGTACGACGACTCGTGGATGGGCACCGCATCGAAGCGGGTGATCGCCGACCACGGCAACGCGCTCACCCTGTTTCCAGGCGTCTGTGTGACCCTCGCGCGCCTGGCGCCGCTCCTGAAGCCCGCATTCCAGCTCGCCTGGGTCGACGACGTACGGCGCATGAACAAGTCTGTGCTCGATGACGGGCTCGACCTCGCCCACCACCTGTTCGGCGCCGACAGGGTATCGCTGCAGCGTGCCGGTGACGCGCTGACTGAGCGGTTCGGACCGACGTGCTTCTACTGCAGCGCGTCGACCCGGAGCGGCCGGCACGTCGATCATGTGCTCCCGTGGTCGCGGGTCGGGATCGACGGACTGACGAATCTGGTGCTGGCCTGCCAGGGCTGCAACTCGAGCAAGTCCGATCTGTTGCCCGCGCCGGAGCACGTCGGACGAGCACTTGATCGCGGGCGGCCGGTGCTCGATGGGCTTGCCGCTGAGATCAACTGGCCCAGCCAGTATGAGCGCGTCGTGACCGCCGGACGCGGTCTCTACGCCACACAGCCGCCGAGCACACCAGTGTGGCAGGGGCGCAATCGGGTTGGGCTGTTGGCGCGGGTGGACTTCGAGTGGCCGGGATGAGGAGATGAGCACACAAATGTCGACGAGAACGCTGCACGTTAACGGCATCGACCTGGCTATCACCGAGCAAGGCGACGGCGATCCGGTCATCCTCTGTCACGGCTTCCCCGGACTCGGCTACTCCTGGCGACACCAGCTCCCGGCGATCGCCGGCGCCGGGTGGCACGCCATCGCCCCCGACATGCGCGGCTACGGCCGCAGCAGCCGACCGACCGACGTCGGCGCCTACGACCGCGCGACCACCGTCGCGGATATGGAAGGACTGCTCGACGCGCTGAACGTCGAGCGTGCAGTGTTCGCCGGACACGACTTCGGCGCCCATCTGGTGTGGGATCTGGCTCGTTGGATTCCCGAGCGCGTCGCCGGGCTGATCCAGCTGAGTGTTCCTCTGACACCACGAGCACCGATGCGGCCCAACGAGATCTCCGCATTCCTCGCCCGCGACCACTTCTTCCACATGCATTACTTCCAGCAACCCGGTGTCGCCGATGAAGAGCTCGACACCAACGTCGATGAGTTCCTCCGACGGGTGTTCTGGGCCTTGAGCGACACCGACCGCTACCTGACCTGCTGGGAGCATCCCGCCGTCGACAACGGCTACCTCGATGTGCTGCCACCGGCTCCGCCACTCCCGTGGGAGTGGTTTTCGGTCGACGAATTCCACTACTACGTAGACGAATTCACGCGAACCGGATTCACCGGTGGACTCAACTGGTACCGCGCCGCCGACCTCGTGTGGGAACAGAATGCCGAGCTGCACGACAAACTGGTCCTCGCGCCGACCGTTTTCATCGCGGGCGACCGCGACCCGGTTCTCGCGATGATGGGCCGTGATCCGCTCGCCGCCATGGCCTCGCTCGTCCCCGATTTACGCAACGTCGAGCTCATTCCGGGAGCTGGTCATTTTGTGCAGATGCAGGAGCCGGATCGGGTGAATGCGAAGATGGTGGAGTTTCTTGAGAGTCTATGACGAAGTCACGTCGACAATCGTTCGATGGGCTGGCCGGTCACCCCGGCAATATGCTCAAAATCCTTGTCTACGTGCAGGACACAATGACCGGCCAATTCTGCGGTGGCCGCGATCATCAAGTCTGGTATCGAGGGCGCGCGATGGTGTCCCTGCTCGGCCAACTGGAGTTGGACCTCTAGCGCTCTATCTTCGATCGCTGGCGTGACGTATTCCACGGGCATCGCCGATAGCGGGGAGCTCCGCAGAGCTGTCCGTGCATCGTGCGCATTCCTGGCTGAGTAGCCAACCTCGAGTCGGGTCATCGTCGCGATGCAGACAAGCCCCCGTTCAATTCGTAGCGCCCACTCACGGGCGTCCGGACTGCCGGCAAGACGAACCAGTGCCGACTTATCGATCAGCCACGAGTTCGTCACTGCCACGCTTGCGACATCAGGTGATCGTCGGCGAGCGCGGAGAACGTGTCGGCAAACGACTGCAGGTCTTCGACGGTCACGGAGGTCGACTCGGCACCAGCATCGAGAGCAAGCCGACGGCGCAGGTACTGGGTCCGCGAAAGACCCAACCGCGCGGCGCGCGCATCGATTGCGGCCACCACGTCATCGGGGACGCCTCGAATCAGGATATCGCTCACGGGAACCTCCCTACCTGGTGATATCGTACGCTATCGCGCCCCAGTGGGACACCGTTACGGCACCACGTACTGTTACGGCGACGCGGAGCCCGTGTGGCGCTCCCCGTGACTCTTGGACGCAGACGCCTCCGGGTTGGTTCCCTCGATCAGCGGCGAGATGGACTTGTCGAAATGCACTCCGTCGGCGAGCCACCAACCCACAGTTGTCGGATGATGTCCGATGCGAGGTGTCGATGTCCGCGCAGGGTCGGGTGCGCGCCGTCGGACTCGAACAGCCGCGGGTCTGACATCCAGTTCAGTGCGATGGGGTCGATGAATTGGACATCCTTCGCCGCCGTCGCCCGCTCCAGCGCGTCGCGTACTCGTTCGAGCTGAGGCAGCGGAATCGCCGGAACCTGGACCGGCCCGACCGCAACCAGGCGGGCGTCCGGGAGGGCAGTGCGTACTTCGTCGTAGGTGCGTTCGGCTGCGCGCGTGATCTGTTCGGGTGGGTATCGAATGTCGTTGTCGCTGCCCTGGATCAGGACAATGCGGGGATGCGCGCTGGCTGCGCGCGGCACTCGTTCGGGGTAGGTCGACTGTCCGTTCTTGCGCGAGCCGGAATTGACGTACCCGGTGCCGTCCTCACCGTCGACCTCCACGTCCCAGCACGTGCGGTCTTCGATGACCTCGGGATAGGCGTTGTCCTCGCCGTGGGTGAAGCCTGTGGCGTAGGAGTCGCCGAGGACGTAGAGGACGGGCGAACCGTTCGTCGGTGATAAGTCTGGGCCGGGCGACGGCGCACAGCCGGCCAGGAGCAGCGTGGTGAGGATGCACAGAATTGGGAGGAGCCCGTGGTCTCGCGGGGACCGGCGGGCAGGCCTCGACGCGCTCGCGGGAGCGGTCGACAGCGGACTCATCAGTTCACGAAAGCACAGTTGGTGGTCCGACGTGCGTCGGCTTCGGTCAGCTCGAGCCCAACGCGCCCACATCGATTAACATGACAATCGGTGCCGTCACGATGAATACCGGTGTGAACCCCGCCCAGAACGCACCGAGGAACCATCGGCACGTCTTGACGCGGGCGAACATCAGGCCGCCGACTCCGTAGACAATGATCGGCACGAGTGCCCAGATCAGCCAGAACACGAGCGGTGGGTTTGAGATGCTTGAGTTGTAGTGAGCGGATGCCCCTGCGCCGGTCACGGGCAGTTGCGGAGTGATCGTCGACGCCAACAACGGCAAGCACACGCCGAGAACGCATCCGGTGAGGAAAACGAGACCGGGAATCGCAGTGTCCACGACGTACGCCCATCGACGGCGCTTCGCATCGATGCTCAACGGCCACTCCCCGCTCACCCACCATGGTGGAACCGGCGTCGGTCACTGCCTGAGCGCGCGCCGACTCCCCGACAATGGCAGGAAGTGATGGCACGCCGCAAGGACAACCGCGCCGAGTGCGATGGGAGTGGCGACGAGGGGAAGGCCCAGAATGCCGCCGAGTTCGCGACAGCAGCAAACGACAGTCCGCCGTATGCGACGACCGCTGGCCACGACGCCACCGGCGCGGCCACCACTGCCGGCGTGCACAGGAGCAGCGCGAGCACCACGACTGACCGCCGGCTGAGCTGACTAAGACTTGGTGAGCGTAGCTTCCGACGTTGGAGCAAGATCGCACTCCGTTGCCGACCATTATCCTTTGGGGACGGAGGGACAGCAGTCTGCGTCTCCAACAATTGTGGTGATCCAATACTCCACACTCCCTTCAGCATGGGCGTAGCATCCGGTTCACCATTGCCTCGCAAGGAACCAACCCTGTGAAATCTCGCAGCGCACTCGCCGCTCTCGTGTCTGGCATCGCCATGACCGCCGCGATCGCCTCGACTGGCGCGGCCGGCGCCGCGGTCCTGCCGCCAGGGCCTCAGCTCGATGGTGCTGCGTACGGCATTGTGCGAGGCTGTAGCTATACCATCAGCGCTTTGGCAGACGGTGCCGAACCCGTCTATTTCCAAGCTGCAAAGCCAGGCGAACCCGCCGTGTTCATCGGCTATGCACAAGTGATTAACGGCCGGGCGACCGCCGCGAACAGATTTCAGCCGCCAGTCGCGGGAGACTGGACATTGTTTGCATCACAGGGCGAGCAGTATCCGCCGCTTACCACCAAGGTAACCGTCGTCGAGGGTCTGAACTTCGGCAGCATGTGCGTGGGGTTCTAACTGCGGCGGCTGTGATGCAGAGGTGCGCCACCCGACAGTTGGCAACCAAGACTTGTAGTCAATCCACGGATCGGCCTCTACGAGGATCCCGGACAAGCTTGCGGACTGCAGAGCGCAATGAGGCCCATCGATTCTAAGTCACCTCTGGAATCGGCCTGTCCACACTGAGTTCTCGCAGAAGCCGCATCCCCCCGGGCGCCTTCTCGAGGATCTTGCCGGGCTAGCCCACCGCCATCGACACACCCGCACAAGCGATCGCGAGCACGATCGCGACCAACAGCTTGGCGGGCATCTGCTTTCCGCATCCCGGGTCTGCTCGATAGCGCCGACGGCGCACTGCCATTCCACCGCACAGCGCTGCCACGACGACGCCGCACAGGACGACCGTTGCACCGCGCATCACTGTGTGCTCCAGCATGAGCGCACGACCGGACAGCAACAGGACCCCGCCGGCGGTCAACGTCGTTCGACGCCAGGCCAGCAGCGTGCGTTCGGGCTGCAGCCCCGGATCGCGCCGCACAGCCGACCTCACGCGATCACGATCACCAGGCAGGCCAGCGCGATCGCGCACAGACCGCCGACCGTGACCTGCACGATGGCGGCCGGCGGTAGCGGATCGTCGCGACGCATCGCCATCTGCACACGTCGCCATCGATAAAACGCGCCGAGCGACAGTACGGTGGCTACCACCACACACGCCACCGCGAGCACCTCGTGGTGGAATTCGCCTGTGTCGCCGATCAATTCACCTGCCGCGACACCTGCGGCCAGCAAGGCCAGCGCCGTGCGGACCCACGCGAGGAAGGTGCGTTCGTTGGCCAGGGTGAAGCGGTAGTCGGGTTCCTGATCGATCACCGCTATCACCCCTTCCGTCTCTGTCTCCTCCGCGGCGCTCGACGTACGGTCCCTCCGATCCACCGCCGTCACCCCTGGATCGCCTTCACCTCCAGAAACTCTTCCAGCCCGTGGATGCCGAACTCGCGTCCGTTGCCCGACTGCTTGTGTCCACCGAACGGCGCGTTCGGGTTGAAGTCGGCGCCGTTGATCGCGATCTGGCCCGCACGGATGCGGCGGGCGACGGCCCGGGCACGGTGAGTGTCGCCCGACCACACCGACGCTGCGAGCCCGTATTCGGTGTCGTTGGCGATGCGGACCGCGTCGTCCTCGGTGTCATACGGGATGACCGACAGCACGGGTCCGAAGATCTCCTCACGATGAATCGACATGTCGGTGGTGACCTCGGAGAAGACCGTCGGCCGGACGTAGTAGCCGACAGGCAGTTCGGCGATAGGCTCGACGCCACCGGTGACCAGCTTGGCGCCCTCCGCGACTCCCTTCTCGATGTAACCGCGCACCCGCGTCAACTGCGCCTCGGACACCAGCGGACCGAGCACGGTGTCCTCAGCGTCTGGTGCGCCGACGGTGAATGATTCGGCCACATGCCTGGCGATGCTCTCGACCTCACCGATCTTGCTGCGGGGCACCAGCAACCGCGTCAAGGCTGAGCAGGTCTGACCGGAATTGAGAAATGCCCACTGCACAGCGTGCGGAACGACCTCGGCAGGGTCCGCGTCGTCGAGCATGATGTTCGGGCTCTTGCCGCCGAGTTCCAGGGCCACCCGCTTGACGGTCTGGGCGGCGAGTTCTCCGACGCGCCTTCCGGCGGGTGTGGAGCCGGTGAACGAGATCATGTCGACGTCGGGATGGGCCACCAGCGCCTCGCCGACGGTGGGTCCCCGTCCGCTGATCAGGTTGAACACACCGTCGGGCAGGCCCGCGGCGTCGATGATCTCGGCGAGGATCACCGCGTTGAGCGGGGCAACCTCACTGGGTTTCACGACCACGGTGTTACCCGCGGCCAGGGCGAACGCCACCTTGCCGGCGAGCTGGTGCAGTGGATAGTTCCACGGAGTGATGGCCCCTACGACGCCGATGGGCTCGCGCACGATCCGCGACGGACCCTCCGGCCGCTCGTATGCGTACTTCTCTCCGAGGTCTGCGGCCTGCCGAAAGCTGTTGACAGGTAACGGGAGCTGCAGTTCTGCAGCAAAGCTGTGCGGCGTTCCCATCTCGTCGGAGATCGTCCGGATGAGCTCCTCGGCGCGATCCTCGATCCCTTGGGCGATGGCACGCAGGTACGCTGCGCGCTTGTCGGGTGCGGTGCTCGACCACGCCGAGAGTGCACCGCGGGCCGCGCTCACGGCTGCGTCGACGTCTGCCGGGGTTCCGTCGGGCACGGCGGCGAGAACGCTCTCGTCCGCCGGGTTGACGACGTCGATGGTGCCGGTGCCCGCCGAGGCAACCCACGTGCCGTTGATGTAGAGATCGCTGAAATGTTCTGATTTCATGCTGGTTTCCGTTTCTGGATCGCTGGAGTCAGTGCCGCTGAATCCGAGTCAGTAGTCGGCATCCGTGTACCGGATGACACCGCGGAGATTCTTGCCGGCGAGCATGTCGGCATACCCTTGGTTGATCTCTTCGAGCTTGTACGTCGTCGTGACGAGTTCATCCAGTTTGAGTGCACCGCTGCGGTATTCGTTGAGCAATGCCGGTATCTGGGTGCGCGGACCTGTTCCACCGAAGATCGCTCCTTGCAGGCGCTTCTGCAGAAGGGTGAGTTCGAACAGACTCAGTGTGACCGCGACGTCCTCGAAATGTCCCATGCCTGTCACCACAACGTTCCCACCCTTGGCGGTCAGCGCCATTGCGGGTGCGATCATGTCGCCCTCCAGCTCACCGACGGTGATGACGGTGACGTCGGCGAGTGTCCCCCAGGTGAGTTCGCGGACCGGTTCCAGCGCCTCCTCCATGGACTCGAACGCGTGGGTGGCGCCGAATTCGATTGCTTTGTCCCGCTTGAAGGCAACCGGATCGACGGCGATGACGTGGCGGGCGCCGGCGGCGGCAGCACCTTGGACCGCGTTGATCCCGACGCCGCCGCAGCCGACGACGACAACCGAGTCGCCAACTGTTGTCCCACCCGCGACGGTGGCTGATCCCCATCCGGTCGCGACACCGCAGCCCAGCAGTGCAGCCGACTCCAGCGGGATGTCCTTCTCGATCTTCACGACCGACGCCTGGTGCACGGTGATGTACGGCGAGAACGTGCCCAACAGACACATCTGGCCGAGTGGCTGTCCATTCGCGGTGACCCGGAATCCGTCGTCGGCGATCGCCTGTCCGGTCAGCAGCCGCGCACCTTCGTCGCAAAGGTTCTGCAAGCCGCTCGAACACGGCCGGCACGTGCCACAGGCCGGGATGAACGCGGTCACCACATGGTCGCCCTCGGCGAATCCGGTGACGCCTGCGCCCACCTTGGTGACGACGCCGGCTCCCTCGTGGCCACCGACGATGGGCAGCGGTGCGGGGCTGGCACCCGTGCGCAGGTGATGATCCGAGTGGCACATGCCGCTCGCAACGAGGCGGACCTGCACCTCACCGGGCACCGGATCGGCCAGTTCCACCGTCTCGATCTGCCATTCCTCGTCGATGCCACGCAGAACTGCGGCCTTGGTTTCCATCTGGGCTCCTCGCTGAAGTGTGATTCGGGGTGAGAGTGTTTGTGGGGGAATGCTCGTCACGGTGTGACGATGTCGAAACTCCGGCTGAAGGTGTCGAACAGGGTGAAGAGGTCGTACACGAGTTCGTCGTCCCCGGACAGATCAACCGCGCCCGCGCTCACCGCGTCGGTGAGCGTGGCCGCTCCCAGCGCCAACCCGGTCAGTGTCGGCTTGTCGAGGCGCACGGAGGTGTCGGCGTCGGCGTGGCCATCCACCGGCGTGCAGATGAGAACTCCGTGTATCAGTTCGGCAAGTCGCGTCTCGCCGGTGTCGGTGACATGCACGAGCACTGTGAAGTTGCGTCCGCTCGCCTTGGGACCGTTGAGCCGAATGGCCAGGTAGTCGAACAGCATGTCGGTGGTCATTGCCGACAGGACGTCGGACGTGCCGAGCGTGGCCTCGTCTGTGCGCACTCCCTCCCGAAGATCCTGTGCTCCGGTGAGGTAGAAGTTTCGCCATGGCGCCGACTCAGCTTGATAGCCGAGCTGCTCCAATGCGTCGGCCTGCAGTTCGCGCGCCGAGGTGTTGTCCGGATCGGCGAACACAACGTGGTTCACGACCTGCGCGACCCAGCGGTAGTCACCGTCGTCGAACGACCTGCGCGCCTTGGCGAGAATCACCTCCGCACCACCCATGAAGTCGACGTAGCGGCGAGCAGACTCGACCGGCGGATGGGGGTGCAGATTCGCCGGGTTGCCGTCGAAGAAGCCGAGATACCTCTGGTAGACCGCCTTGGCGTTGTGGTTGAGGCTTCCGTAATACCCGCGGGCCGTCCACGTGGTGGCGAGTCCTTCAGGGAACTCGATCATCTCGGCGATCTCGACCATCGTGTGCCCATGTGCGGCGAGTCTGAGGGTCTCGTCGTGGATGTAGCGGTAGAGGTCGCGCTGCTCGGTCAGGAAGTCTCGGATCGAGTCGGTCCCCCACACCGGCCACTGATGGCAGATGAACATCACATCAGACTTGTGTCCGTAACGCCGCATCGCCTCGTCGATGTATCGACTCCACGCCGCCGCGTCGCGGATCTGCGCTCCACGCGGTGTGTACAGATTGTGCATGTGGTGAGACACGTTCTCGGCCATGCACAATGCCCGCATTTCGGGAATGTAGAAGTGCATCTCGGCCGGCGCCTCGGAGTCCGGTGTGAACTGGAACTCGATACGGACACCGTCGAGGACGAGCTCTTGCCCGCTGTCGGAGATCAGATCCGTGGGCTCGATCAAGCTGATCTGACCCTGTGACAATGCGATTCCCAGTCCCGTGGAGACCATCCCGGTCGGGTCGACGGACAGATTCTGCCCATACATGTACTGGGCGCGCCGGTACATGGCGTTGCCTGCGTACACGTTCTCGCTCACCGTGTGTTCCATGAACCCGGAGGGTGCCACCACCCGAACACCGCCAGGGTGGATGTCGTCCTCGTCGATGAGAGCCTTGACCCCACCGAAATGGTCGGCATGGCTGTGGGTGTAGATGATCGCACGGATCGGTCGCTCCCCCAGATGGTCGTACACCAATTCGATTGCAGCTCGAGCGCATTCGACGGAGGTGAGGGGGTCGACGATGATGTAGCCGCTCTCGCCCTCGATGACGGTCATGTTGGAGATGTCGAATCCTCGGATCTGGTGGATCCGGTCGGTCACCTTGAACAAGCCGTGTGCCATGTGGAGTTGCGAGATTCGCCAGAGGCTGGGGTTGACCGTCGTCGGCGATTCGTCCTGGAGAAATGCGTACTGTTCGAGGTCCCACACCACCCGGCCGGAGTCGTCAGTGATCACCAACGGGTCGATCGTGCCGATGAATCCCTGTCGCGCGTCGGCGTAGGCCTGCCGATCCTGGAAGGGCAGTTGATCAACGACCTTCGCGTTGGCCGTGATGGTGTGTTGGGTGGCTGGTTTTGCGATGCTGCGCACGGAGTCTCCGTTCGTGGTTGTGAAACGTTGGAAAGGTTCAGGTGTCAGTTCGTTGCTGCACCGGCGGCGGTCAGGCGGGCCTTGTCGCGTTCGGGGCGGATCATCGTCACCGCCAATACGCCACCGCAGATCACGATGAGCCCGGTGATGCCGAAGACTGCTGTGTAGCCCGAGTCGGTGGCGCTCTCGGCCGCACCGACGAGCACACCGGCGACGAATGGTGCGATCACCCCGGCCAGGCTGTACACCGCCACGAAGGCTCCCAGCACCACCCCGCGCTGGCCGATCGGCGCGATCTCGCCGCAGACAGTGGTCGCGGCTGCGAACACGGCGCCGGACAAACCCAGTCCCAGCGCCACCAGGACGATGGTGAATCCGCTGTGCGGCAGGTACACAAATGCCAGGGTGCAGATGCCCGACGTGAGCAGGATGATGCCGGGCAGGACTCCCCGTGCCCAGCGACTCGACACGCCCCTGTGCATCAGGCGCTGGACCACCAGGCCCTGGGCCAGAAGGGTGATCACCGCGACGATCCACGGCAGGGTTGCGATGAATCCGGTCTCGGTCTTGCTGTAGCCGAGATCATCGGTCAGGAAGGCGGGCAGCCAGGCGATAAGCAGGGATACCGACCAGTACGCGGCGAAGGAACTCAGCGCACATCCGAGCCAGGTCCGTGAGGTCAGGATCTGCCATAGCGGGACGTGAACCCGATCGATGGGACGGGTGAGCTCCGGCCGGGCCGCGACGCTGTGGACATCGACGGGGCCCTCGCGACCGATGACAACCCACAGGGCACTCCACACCAACCCGATGACGGCGACGAGGACGAAGGCCGACCGCCAGCCGTGGTTGACGATCATCCACGACAGCGCGGGTGCGCCGACGATGATCCCGACCGAAGTCGCGATGGTGAGCAATGCCGTCGGGATACTGCGATCGGCGTCCTCGAACCACTTGTGCAGCGCGTGCTGGGCAACGCCGAACGCGGGACCCTCGGCCGCGCCCAACACGATTCGCGACACCAACAGGACGGTGAAACCGGCAGGCCCGATGACCGGCAACATCGAGACGGACCAGATCAGCGCGAGGACGAGCAGCACCTTGCTGGTGCTGAATCGGTCGGAGAGATGGCCGACGACGAGCGCTGCGACGCTGAACAAGAGGAAGAACGCGCTCGAGATGGTGCCGTATTGCTGGGCAGAGATGCCGAACTCGGCGCGAATGCTGGTCGCGGACAATCCCAGCACTGCCTTGTCCGCGAAGTTGATCATCATCAACACCATCAACATCGCGGTGATCATCCAGGCGCGAGTGCCCCCGACGACGGGCGCGGGTAACCGCGCACCACGAAGACCGGTTCGACGCGCCCGCGCCGGCGCAGGCGCCGGTGCTATCGCCGTCGGCTCACCGCGTTGCTGAGTGATCGGTTGATCCATCAAAGGTCCTAGGGTCGAGGACGACTGCCGTCGCCGGAACGAAGTCGGTTGGCCTGCCTCTCGGACGAGGCGCGGCGGGTCGGGTCGGGTCGGGTTCGCGTGCCTGGTCCATCACCGCTCGCCAGCGATGTGTTACCAATCACACTCTCGGTACGCTTTTCACGCTACGATGGGCATTCGACCATCGCAATGGCGTCTTTTCACACTCTGACCGACGGACAAATGTGCGAACGCACAACCAGGAGGTGTATTACGTGGCAGCACTCTCGACCGCTGCGCCACCGCCGCGAACCGGCGAGCTCCTCAAACGGGTGCAGACCCGCGTCTCCGAACTCGTGCGGCAATCCGCGCTGGACGACACCGACATGCTGCGCTCCCTGCCACCCGAGATCCGGCAGACCGAGCTGCCTTCGGTGACACGACGGAATCTGTCCGTCATCCTCCGGGCCGTAGCCGAGAACGCCGGCCCTCGTGACGAAGATCTGCGGCCTGCACGCGAGATCGCGGTGCAGCGGGCTGACGAGGGCGTCCCACTCTCGCTGGTCATCCGAAACTGGCAGCGCGGTTTTCGACGGCTCTGGGATGAGGCGACCGCTGTGGCGCTCGCCGACGAGACCGCCGAGGTCGAGTATCTGGGCACGGCACTGCTGTCCCTGTTCGGGACGTATACGGCGACGCTCGTCGAGGCGTACGAACAAGAACAGGTCGTTCTCGGCAGCGAGAAGAGCGGCGCCGGACATCTGGTTGCACGCATGGTGCTCGACGGTCAGGATGCCCGTCCGTACGCGGATCGCTTTCAGATCGAGCTCGTCGCGCAGTACAGCGTCCTGGCGCTCGACATCGCACCAATGCCGGAGGAAGCCGTCGACGACACGACCGGTCGCCTTGTCGCCGGTCGGCGGAAGATGCGAAAGATTCTCGAGCTGGCTGATTTTCGCCGCTCCCGTGCGCTGATCACTACGCTCGGCCCCGCCGGCGGTCACATCCTCCTGCCGATCGACACGGACGAGGACACATCGCCCTACGACACCGCATGTGATCTGGTCGGTCGAATCCGCTCGGCCGTCGGGGTTCCACTTCGGGCCGGTATCGTCGAGTCCGTACCCATCGCGGAGATTCCGTCTGCCGGACAACTGGCGTCAGAAGTGTTGCGACTGTCCGCGATGCGTGACGGCGACGGGGCCGTTTACCGCCTCGCCGATGTCGCGCTCGACTACCAGCTGACCAGGCCAAGCCCCGCTCGCGCACCCCTCGCCGACGTCCTCGAACCGATCCAGCCGTTTCCTGAGTTGATCGAGTTCCTCGAGTGCTATCTACGCTGCGACATGGACCGTGGCCGAACCGCCAGAGCGCTTGCAGTGCACCCCAATACGATCAATAATCGACTGCACCGGGTTGCCTCGTTGACAGGGGTCAACCCCGGCGGCTTCGAGGGGGTGATGATCTTCGGCGCCGCATTGGCCGTGACTCGGTATCAATAGTTTCGCAGGCCCCCACCACACCTTGGGAAGTCATCCCGACCACGCAACGATCCGACGATCGGGCGATCACATCCCGAGCAGTCGCTGCGCGCGGACCACAGCTGACGCCGCAGTTCGATGAAGGAGAACCATGCTCAGCACTATGCAAGACACCCCACTCTCTGTCGCCCAGCTCCTCCGCCACGGCAGCACCGTCCATGGCGCCGCCGAGGTCGTCACCTGGACCGACGCCGGCGCACGGCGGCGCAGCTACGCCGAGGTCGGACGCCGCTGCGCGCAACTCGCGCACGCCTTGCGCGGTCTCGGAGTCACCGGCGACGAGCGGGTGGGCACGTTCATGTGGAACAACGCCGAACACCTCGAGGCCTACCTCGCGGTGCCGTCGATGGGCGCGGTACTACACACACTCAACATCCGACTGTTCCCCGAGCAACTGATCCACGTCGCCAACCACGGCGAAGATCAGATCGTCATCGTCGACCCCTCGCTGCTTCCGTTGCTGACGCCGCATCTGCCCCAGCTGACCACCGTCAAACACCTCATCGTCACCGGTGATTCGACCGATGGTATCGAGGTGCCCGACGGTGTTCGGGTGCACGCCTACGAGACGCTGATCGCTGACCGGCCGACGGAGTTCGAGTGGCCAGATGTCGACGAGCGCTCGGCCGCCGCGATGTGCTACACATCCGGCACCACGGGTGACCCAAAAGGTGTTGCCTATTCACATCGTTCGATCCACCTACACTCGATGCAGGTGTGCATGACCGAAGGCCCGGCACTCAAGCAAGGGGATCGCGCGCTGGCTATTGTCCCCCAATTTCACGCCATGGCATGGGGTTTGCCGTACGCCGCCTTCATGATCGGCGCATCACTTCTCATGCCCGACCGGTTCCTGCAGCCCGAACCCCTTGCTGCGCTGATCGCAGCCGAGCAACCCACGTTCTCCGCCGCGGTGCCCACGATTTGGCAGGGACTCCACCAGTACCTCGAACAGCATCCGCAGGACATCTCGTGCATGCATGACGTGCTGATCGGTGGATCGGCCGTACCACCGTCCATGATGCACACCTTCGAGTCCGACCATGGCATCCAGATCCTGCAGGGCTGGGGGATGACGGAGACCTCACCGCTCGGCTCGGTGTCCCGAGCGCCGGCACACACCGAGGGCGAAGAGCGCTGGCGGTACCGCTACACGCAGGGCCGGTTCCCGGCATCCGTGCAGTCTCGGCTCGTCGACGACCTCGGCGACGTGGTTCCCAACGACGGCAAATCGATTGGCGAGGTCGAGGTTCGCGGCCCGTGGATCACCGGCTCGTACTACGGCATCGACGCCGCCGATAAATTCCATGACGGATGGCTGCGCACCGGCGACGTCGGCACCATCAGCCCCGACGGTTACCTCACCCTCACCGACCGCACCAAGGACATCATCAAGTCCGGCGGCGAATGGATCTCCTCGGTCGACCTCGAAAACGCCGTCATGGGCCACCCAGACGTCATCGAGGCCGCGGTGATCGGTGTGCCCGATGCGAAGTGGGATGAACGGCCGCTGGTGGCTGTCGTGCTCCGTGAAGGTTCCGACGCGAACGTCGAGGATCTCCGAGAGTTCCTGTCCGACAAGGTCGCGAAATGGCAGCTACCGGAGAACTGGACGGTGATCAACGCGGTCCCGAAGACCAGCGTCGGCAAGTTCGACAAGAAGCGGCTGCGGTCGCAATACAGCGACGGGGAGTTGGAGGTCACGCGGGTGTAGGTGCCGCCTGGGTGTAGGAGTCAGCAGATGACGTGGATCGTAACGGTGACCGTTACGATCCACGTCATCTGTTCAGGCGGCTGAGACGTCGCCCCGGCTGGCGGCCACGTTCGTCCCGCCCGACGTGCGTCCGGCGGTCAGCCGCTTCGCCCACCGCGGCCGACGCTGTCCCGCGACCGCGGTGACCGTGTGGTCGCGCGCCGCCCGCCCCTCGAGCCGATGCGACAGCCACGACACCACCAGCGGGCCCGACAATGGCAACAGCGAGTAGTGCTCGCTGAGCTGATCGCGCACATACGTCATTGGCACCCCGCGATCGCGATACCGTCCGACCTGTCCGTCGACGTCGTCGGCGCTGATCACCTCGTCGTGCACCGCCTGCACCACGAACAAAGGGATGGTGGGCGCGTGGGTGCCGAGTTGCAGGTCGTCCATCATCTCGACGATCTCGGGTTGGGCGAGGACGTCGGCGAGCGGGAGATCGAGGAAATCGTCGATGTCGTGGTGCCGGAATCGGCGGATCGCGTCGAGCGTGGGCAGGGCGGCGATCTCATCGAGTTGCCGGCGTCCGGAGTCCTTAGCATGTTCGTCGATCACCCTGTCAAGCTGTGGATACACACGCCGCAACCCGGCGATCGCCATGATCGGGAGACCGGCGTGCAGGCCGCCGTTGAGCCGCATCAGCGCCGACGCCATGTCGCCGACGGGTGATCCGAGGACCGCGCCGATGAGATTGAGTTCGGGGGCGTACTGCGGGGCCATCTCGGCTGCCCAGGACGTCGCCATTCCGCCACCCGAGTAGCCCCATAGTCCGACGGGTGTGTCGTCGGCGACGTCGAGGTCGTCGAACGCGAAGGCTGCACGGATGCCGTCGAGGGTGCGATAGCCGGGTTCGCGCGGAACGCCCCAAGCCCCCACCATGCCCTCATGGTCCGGAATGGACACCGCCCATCCCTTGGCAAGGGCGCGTCGTACCACGAGGAACTCGAATGGCGCGATGGTGCGCGCCGAGTCGGCCCCCTTGCGGAGCGCGTACGACGGGAAGCACTGCGAGGTGACCGCATCGATCGCGCATTGGAACGACAACAGCTGAAAGGTGCTCTCGGGAGCACGCTTTCGCGGAAGCACCAGCGTGGTCGTGGCCACGTCGGGTAAGCCGTTCAGGTTCGACGATCGATACAGGAGTTGCCACGCTCGACTGCGGTGCTGTGATGCCCAGTAGTCCTTGAGCTCTACCTGGCGGGTGCGGATGATCTCGCCGGGGACGCAACGAGTCGAGGGTGTCCGGGGCGTCGTAGAAGGGGTCGTCGACAGGAAGGATCAGGTGGCTGTCGACTGCGTCAATCGGTGTCTCCAGCTGTGCGGTCATTCTGCACCTCGATTCCGGACCGGAGCCGTATCCGGCTCGTCCACGGTCGTTTCAACGACCAGGCCGGGATGACCATTCCAGCGGAATGGGGTTGAATCGCGACATGGGTCGACGATGGCGTCCGCTCGACGGCGACACCGCAGCACGTCTGCGGGCCGCGCCTTTCACGTATCCGGAGGTCGGCGGGACCGGCGGCGAACTTCCTCCGGGTTACCACCAGCTCAGCCAGACAGTGCGCCTCGGCGCCGGAGGTCCGTGCTTCGACCGCGCCCGTGAATCCGTCCTGACGTGGCGGGTTCAACTCGGTGCGGGTGTCGGGGTGTCGAGTTCGGGTCCGAGTGTGATGGCGACGGCTGGTCTGTCGCTGCTGGGGGCCGGGAGGGTGGCGGCGGAGCCGCAGTTGCCGAGGGTTATCCAGTACAGCGAGAACATCGGCACAGTTGGTGATCATGACTTCTGCCGTGGTTCGCTCAACCTCGGCACTGTTGCGCCGAAGGGCAAACGCGGCGTCGTCCGACTGACGGTCACCTCGTTCGGGTTCACCGGCAATGGTCCCGGTTGGAAGCGTGACCCGAACTGCCGATTCCGGTTGAACTACGCCGTCATCAGCGCCGCCGTCGGCTATCGCTGGATCTCTGTCCCAGTCTCATTCCGAGCAAGGCCGGGACAGAAGTTCGTTCGCGAGGTGTACACGGGTTCCGGCCTGGTCGACCTGACGGTGGGCACGGCGCCACTGCACGACGGCAAAGGTGCGCCGCAGTCGTTCGCGTCGTCGATCTACACGATTGTTCCGTGACCCAATCGGCGAGAGCACGCTCCAGCCGCAGCAAAGGAAGTACTGACCGCATGGCGACTTCACAGAGTCGAGCACGACACCGTCACATAGACGCGGCCGGACGTCGCACCCCCATCCGTGTGAGCGTTGCATCGGCAGCTCTCGCAGCGTCCATCGCCGCCGGAGTCGGCTCGGGCGCAGCCTATGCCGTTCCCGAGCAGGGTGGGACGAGCCCGAGTGACACCGCCCCGCAGCAGGGCGGCACGAGTCCGACTCCGATTCCGGGTTCGCCGGAACAGGGCGGCACCACGCCCACGCCCGAACCCGAGGTCGCGCCGATCTATTCGCCTGGGCCGGGTTCGATTCCGGGTCCGCCGCAGGAGGCGCCCTATCAGCCGTATGTGGAGCCGGGTTCCTACACCGCACCCTCGTACGACAACGCCTACAACCCAGTGCCGAATCGTCCGCTGAGCGCGCCGAAGCCGACGGCCCCGGTGCGTCCGATCGCGCCTCCGCCGGAGAAGATCCGCGTGGGCAACTTCGTCACCGACATCCCGAAAGGCATGTCCGACAAAGACGTCAACTCCGTCAACGCCTGGTCGGCCTACGGTGAGGCCAAGATCGCCCAGGGCTTGATCTCGGTGGGTGTGCCGGCGGATGAGGCATCCCGACAGGCGGCGTCGACGATCATCGGTGTGATGACGGGCGGGACCGCGGGGGCGGTCACACTGGGGATTCCGGCGGCGGTTCTGGGAGCAGCTGGGGGCGCGGTGATCGGGACCGGAGTGGGAGCCATCGCCGGAGGGATCTACAACAGCGTTGTGTTCGGATCGCTGATCGTGGCATCCGGGGGTTCACTCGCGCTTCCCATCATTGGTACCGGCGCAGCCGCTGGAGCGGGTATCGGCCTGCTTGCTGGTGGCGCCATCGGCGCAGCAGGCGCAGGCGCAGCAGGGGCCACGCTCGGAGCCGCAATCGGCGGAACAGCGGGCGGAGCACTCGCGTATGCGTTGGGCGCCGGGGACCCAGGGGCAGACCCGCGCGAGCCGTGGAGGCAAGGAAATCCGAACGCTCCCAAGAGCAAACCGCTACCCAATCCGGATGGCAATCGGTTCGAGTACAAGCTCTCGTCGGACGATGCCCGCAAGTCCGGTCTGCCCGGTGTCGAGTACATCGTGAACAAACGGGGCGATGTCAGCCTCGATGTCGGTGGGATGAAGGCAAAGTGGAGTGTCGAACAGGCTCTGGCGCCCTATGGACTTCTGAGTGGCGCAGCAAAGCAGGGTGAGGATTCTGCTCGCGCCTTGACCAAGCAGTGGAGCGGGCAGATCGAGTCGGCGGTGCCTGGCGGTGAAGTGTCGTGGCCACAGGAAACGGGCCGCTAGGTTCCCCTGAAAGTTTGCGCTAAGAAGAAGAGAACCTATGAAACGGGCTCTGCCTATCGTTCTTACATCGATTGTTGCACTCGCGATGACGTGGACGGGCGCCGGTTCGTCGTCGGCCCAACCCCAGATTCCGAAGTTCACCACCATCGGCGAGGACTTCGGCACCTTCGGAGATCACGCATCCTGTCGTGGCGCAGCGAATCTGAAGATGTTCGCGCCCAGAGGAAAACGTGGCGTGGTTCGCGTATCGCTCACCTCGCACGGGTTCACGGGTGACGGCTCGTCGTGGACGACGAACCCGCGTTGCCGAGTTCTGCTGGTGATCAATCAGACCAGCGGAAACAGCTTTATGAAACAGACCCCGATCCTCGCTGCGTTCGGGCGGCAGGCCGGGCAGAATGTCACTCGCGACATCGTGACCGGCTCGGGTCTGGCGCTCGTCTCAGTCATTCCGTACACCGTCGGCCTTCCGCGGGTGGCGCAGGGAAACGGCACGGGTGCATACGTTCTGGTTCCATAGCTCGACGATCGCGGTGGTACGGCGGCTCACGCCGGGGCGCGATTGCCACCTGCGTCACGCCGCCCTAGTTGCCAGCGAGGGCTGGCCAACCAGGACGCGAAGGGCCTGAAGCTGGTGGCGGGTCCATCGGTCCGCACTCTTGGCGGGGTCGGGCTTGGTCAGATCACCGTTTTCCCAAGAACGTTCGACCTCTGTGATCCTCCAGCCGCCAAACACGTTCTCGCTGGGAACCACGGCTGGGCCGCGTTGATGTGCTGGAGGCACAGCCCCGACGCGCTCGTAGTGGATGAACACCATTCCAGGGCCTGACTCGGTGATCTTGTTCGATGGATTTGGGAGGCGCAATCGCTCCATCGTGCAGATACGTCCAAGAGCGGAACCATCAGATTGTGCATCGATGCGAGAAATCCGCAATCGAAGACTGTAGGAGTATGCCAGGTCATACCCCCCACCACTGTCGTAGGTGCTCAGAATCCTGGTGTCATCAAGAGCTGATCTGTAGCCAGGAAAAGCTTCAGCGAAGTCACCGCTGATCCACACTCGATAGTCGGATTCAAATGCGGCGCGCAGGAATGTGGCGTCGGGTGAGTCGACTCTAGCCGATCCCCCATCCCATGAGGTTCTCAGCTTAAGATTCGACTCCTGATCCGGCTGCACGGACGAACTGGAGGACGGGACCTGGTCCTTCTCACTCGCCGGTCCTGATGAACAGCTCGTGAGCGTGACAGCTAAGAGAGCTGCTGTTCCGATATTGATGATACGAAGCATCGAGTTAGCTCGGCGGTCGGCGTGCATCGTTGGGCTCAGGTTCCTTGGACAAGTCGATCTGCGAACCACCGACCAATGAGGTCGTATTCTCGTTGAAGTTGTCATCGAGTACACCCAGATTCTGGTCGTAGAATGCTGTAAACCGAGACCTGTTCTCCACAACAGTGTTCCAATCCAACTCGCCATTGGAGTCGAAGAAGTCGATCGGCCCTTTGCCGTCGCCATTCCAATTCCTGTCAACTAACTTAGGATGGTCTACCAAGAACGGCTCCATCATCAGGTAGGACCTCGGCACGCCTGTGGTCAGTTGCTGATGAGTATCCGTGTAGTTCTCTATCTGCGAACTCCACGGCTTGATCTCCCCCGGATCTCCAGGTGGGTCACCGAGTTCCATACCCTTGATCGCCGGGCCGGCGATCGTCGCCGCGTCTGAAAGGCCAGGCACTCCGCTGCCCTGGAGAAGAGCCAGGACCCCGTCGATCTTCGCGCCGCGCGCGTTGAAGTCGACGTTCTCGTTCCACTGATGGTTGTCGGTGAGAGTAGTGTCGAGATCGGCGATACCGGCTTCGACAGCTCTGTGCATCTGGCCAGCCGCGACGCCCAGACCTGACTGGCGAGGGTCGTCGCCGAACTCATGCGCGATGTGGTTCTCCCACGCAGACGAACTACGTACCATCATCTCGCCCGCCGTTCCGTCGGTACCGAGGACACAGAGCAAGCTGGAGAAGTCACTCTCCTTACCGAGCGGTCCGACCGTGTGGTTGACGAGCATGTCGTCGGGCAGTCCGAAGTAATTGCCGATGAACGGTGCGGCGCTGCGAGCAATCGTCTGAGCTAACTCCGGGTTTCGTTGCCCGAACGTTGTGTACTGGTCGTCACCGAGGTCCAACTTCGTCAGCTCGTGTTCATGCCGAACGATGAAGTCCGACACTGCTTCCATCGACCGCCCGGCGGCGACGCCTTCGTGTCCTGGCGCGCCGGCGGAATCCCCGAACCAATTCATCACAGATTTCGCTCCGAGTTCGTCCGGCTCCCATTTCGTGGTCATCACTTCCCAGATGTGATCATCCGCGTTGTAGTGCGATCCCGCGGTGACAGTCACGTCCATGTTGTCACCGGTGAGGAAGTCCGCAACGGCCTGGTGGTCGCCCGCACCATTGTGGAACATCGCATCGACAGTTTCTCTGAGGTCCGATGCGTCGATGGTGTGGTGGTAGTTTCCGTAGTTGGTATCGGCTCCCCGTGGGGACATGTTCCCGCCGATCTCGGCAGCCTGCTTCAGTAGTCCGCGATCGATGTCGGCGCCAAGTCGAAGTCCTTGGTTGCCTTCGCCGAGCAATCCATTCAGAGCCTTGAAGTCCTCCAGTCGAGGAACATCGGTGAATGTTCTCAACTGGCCGTTCGTCACGGTCGTGTCGGTGCGAAATGCCTTTTCCTGCAGCAATGTCCGCACTCCGACAGGAAGGCGACTCATGCCTCCGGACTCGCCTCCGACGGTTTGGAGATTGGGTATCGACATCAGCCTCAGTGCATCCCCAAGAGCACCTGGATTGCGCTCACCGATGTCCTTCATCTCCTGCAGACTCACACCGTCGAGTTCACCCATCAGCGACTTGAGGTAGTCGAACTGGCCCTAGGACATGAAGGCGGGCCGCCCCTCTCGCAGCTCCTCGAGTTGCTGGGGTGTCAGCGTGGTTGCAGCCCTGAGCCTTGCGGCCTGTTCGGGTGTCATGCTTCCGGCCCGCATGGCCTTCAGATCTCCGGCGGCCTGGCCGCCGACAAGCCCCGCTCCGATCGGTGCCATCGCAGTGATCTCCTCATTGGCGCCGCGGACCGCGTTCGCGCATGCGGTATCCGCTGCCTCCAAGTCCTGCGCGAGTCGCGTCAGACGTACGGTCGCGTTGCGCGCCTCCTCGGCTCGCTGCCGCTTCAGCTCTTCGATCTGGGCTTGTTCATCTTTGTCACCGGCCGCGAAAGCCTCCGCCAATCCGTACTTGTACGCGTCGGTCACCGTCCAGTTATCCGCCACGTCGTAGTTTGCAGCTTCCAGATTTCGTGCTGATGTCTTGAGGTCGTCGACCATTGGCGACATGATCGACTGTCCGTTTGTCAGTGCGGTTCGCAGATTCGTGACAGCACCACTCACTCGATGCATCTGCGACTTCTCGCTGTCGGCGCGACCAAGGGCCTCCACTCGGGCCTGCCCAGTCCAGTCGAGCCCGTGGATGGTCCGATGGACGTTGTCCGCAGCCCGGCCAATTCCGTCGCTCACAGGACTCAGCGAGTCGGCCACTGAGCCGAGTTGGCTCACGTCAGCACGTTCGACCACGCCACGCGTCATTCGAGTCATGGATCAGATCCCAGAGGGCTCGTTCAGATCGCCGACGGACCGTAGTTGGCGCGCAGCGATGGCCTCGGACGACACGATGACGTGCGCCCCGACCTTCAGCGCGCCGGCGAACTGCTCGCAACGCCCAGTGATCGTCGACAATGCCTGGCGGACCGCTTCGTCAGAACGCCCGACTGCCTCGGCGGTCTCGAAACCGGCCAGGCCTCCAGCCGCAGCATTCGGACTCGAGATGCCCGGCATGACCGACGCCATCGAACTGAGGGATCCCGACCCCAACTCACGCACGGACGACCCGAAACCAGCAATGGCTGAACCCGCGGCCTCCAGCTCGCTTGGATCAACCCTGACATTCGGTGAAGTCATTCAGTCCCCGCCCCCAGATCCTGACGCCGAGACGACTCGGCTCACACTTGAATATAGGACGCAGGGGCGACCCTTTCGGTTCCGGGTGTTTCCAGCTTTGTTTCCGCCCGCGGATGTCTGCTCGCTGAACCACCGCTCCGAGCTGCGCTAAGTGGTCTAATCACCCCATGCCCACCCCGGCCCCACAGCCCAGTACCGTGAGCCGCTACCTCCCCGGCCTCACCACCTTGCGCTCGTATCAGCGCAGCTGGTTGCGCGGCGACATCGTCGCCGGCATCGTCCTCACGGCTCTGCTCATCCCCGCGGGCATGGGGTATGCCGAGGTGGCCGGGCTACCACCCGTGACCGGCCTGTACGCGACGATCATCCCTCTGATCGCCTACGCCATCGTCGGGCCGTCTCGCATCCTGGTCCTCGGTCCCGACTCCTCGCTCGCGCCGATCATCGCCGCCGCCATCATCCCGCTCGCCGCCTTCGACGAGGAACGCATCGCACTGGCCGGGGTATTGGCCCTCGAAGTCGGTGCCGTTCTCGTCATCGCCGGACTGCTGCGCCTCGGCTTCGTCACCGACCTGCTGTCCAAACCGATCCGCATCGGCTACCTCAACGGCATCGCCCTCGTCGTGTTGCTCAGTCAGCTACCCAAGCTGCTCGGCTTCAGCATCGAGGGCGATTCCATCCTGGACGAGGCCGTCGCCATCGTGAGGGGCATCGCCAACGGAGAGATCGACTGGCTGGCCACCGCGATCGGCGTCATCTGCCTGGTGGTCATCCTGGGTCTCAAGTACTGGCGCAAAACCATCCCCGGTGTGCTGGTCGCCGTGGCCGGGTCGATCATCGCGGTCGCCGTGTTCGGCTGGCAGGACGATCTCTCGGTGGCCGGCGCCATGCCGCGTGGCTTCCCGTCACCATCCCTGGAGGGCATCACCCTCGACGACGTGGTCAGCCTCCTCGGCCCCGCCGTCGGCATCGCGCTCATCGCCTTCGCCGACACCAGCGTGCTGTCCCGCACGTTCGCCGCCCGCGCCGGCACCACCGTCGACGGCAGCCAGGAGATGGCCGCGGTCGGCGTCGCCAACGTGGCCACCGGATTTCTCAGCGGGTTTCCCATCTCGGCGTCGTCGTCGCGAACGCCGGTCGCCGAACAGGCCGGGGCGCGAACACAACTCGCACCCCTGGTGGGCGCGGTGCTCATCGTGGTGTTCATCTTCGTGGCGCCGGGCATCACCGCGTACCTGCCGTCGGCCGCGCTGGCCGCGGTGGTGATCTCGGCGGCGTTGTCGTTGATCGACATCCGCAGCGTCGTCGAACTGTTCCGGGTCAACTGGGTGGAGGCCGCGCTGTCGATCGCGGCGTTCCTCGGTGTCGCGCTGATCGGCGTGCTGCAAGGCATCCTGGTGGCAATCGGCTTGTCCTTCATCGCCTTTGTCAACCAGGCATGGCGGCCGTACCGCACCGAACTCGGCCGGGTCCCCGGCATGCGCGGCTACCACGACGTCACACGCAACCCGACCGCCGAACGCATCCCCGGCGTGCTGATCCTGCGCTTCGACGCCCCGCTGTTCTTCGCCAACGGCGGCATGTTCGACGACTACGTCCGCGGCGAGGTGCGCGCCGCACGCGCAGGCGGACGTACCCTGCACACCGTGATCCTCGCCGCCGAACCCATCACCGAGATCGACGCCACCGCCGTCGACGAGTTGGTCGAGCTCGACGACTATCTCCGCTCCCACGGCATCACGTTGATCTTCGCGGAAATGAAATCGCCTGTGCGCGATCAGCTTGCCCGGTACCAGCTGACCGTCGACGGCCAACCGCGCTTCGACGACTCGCGGTTCGCGCCGACGACCGGCGCCAAGATCGACGAGATCACCGGGAAGCTGCGCACCGATATCGGGCCGGAGGCCGAGGGCGGGCGCCGGTAACCGATGGCCGAACACCACCCGCTCGACAACCCTGCCCTCGCCGCCCTCACCGGCCCACACGCACACCTCGCCGAACACCACGGAACCGCTGTCCGCTACCACCCCGACGTGTGCCCGATGGCGGCACTGCCCGACGACCCGTCGACCGGAGACTGGGCCGACGCCGCGGCACTTGTCGGGCCGGGCGGATCGATGTTCCTGCCCGTCGTGACGGTCCGACCGCCGGCCGTCTGGCAGACCACGATGCAGCTACCCGGCGTGCAGATGATCGACGGTGGCGTCGAGTGCGCCCCCGACGACGAAGCGGTCGTGCTGTCGGCGACCGACGTCCCGGAGATGCTGGACTTGGTGCGCCGCACCAGACCCGGCCCGTTCCTACCGCGCACCATCGAGATGGGCACCTACCTCGGCATCCGCCGCGACAGTCGCCTGATCGCGATGGGTGGTGAGCGCCTACGACTTCCGGGGTGGACCGAGATCAGCGCGGTCTGCACCGATCCCGACTCCCGTGGCCAGGGGCTCGCGAGCCGGATCGTGCTCGCCCTCGCCGACGGCATCCGACGGCGCGGTGACATCCCGATCCTGCATGCCGACGCCCGCAACGTCGGCGCGATCCGACTGTATGCGGCGTTGGGCTTCGACGTACGGCGCGAGGTCATGTTCCGTGTCTTCACCACGCCCGACCGGACCTGACCACGCAGCAGTCAGGTCCCCGGAAAACCCTTGGGCAGCGGCGCCGGATAGTCGAGCTTGAACCTCGGACCAGGCGACGCCCCACGCAGTACCGCACTGACCCAGGCCTGCGCGGGAACCCAGCCGACCGCGGCATTGGTGACGTGCTCGGGCAACGGCAGGGTGGTGAAGCGCAGATCGGCGCCGGCCTCCCAGTACTTGCGGACCACAGGGAGCACCACCTTCGACGGCGGGATGAGCTCATCCCACATTCCGTGGAACCACAGCACCGGGGTATCGGGAATGTGCTTGTCGAGACTCAGGTCTCGCAGCAACGGCATCACTCCGGGTGAGGTGGCCAGGGACTTGCCGGGCTGGAAGTAGTCGCGGATCGGCCGCCACATGCCGGTCATGGCTGCGGTGTAGACGCAGCGATCTCCGAGATCGGCGACGATCTGCTGACCCGCCGGAGTCAGCAGCTTCCGCGCGTCGAAGATCTGCGGATACTCGCGGGACAAGGCCGCGAATCCGAGCCACATGGTGAAGTTGCTGATACCGGTGACGCCGGGCTGGCCCGTCGTGGCGTAGTGGGCCTGGGCGGCGAGGTCCGCGGGCGCGCCGCCCATGGCCGTGCCGAGGATCTTGACGTCGGGGGCGTAGGTCTTGCGCAGACCGGCCGCCCGTATCGAACCCGACCCGCCGCCGGAGTACCCGTAGAGCGCGATCCCGGAGTGCCGCAGGCCGAGTGAGGAGTCGTTCTTGATCGCGCGCAGACTGTCGAGCACCATCTTGCCTTCGTCCCACGTGCTGAACGTGTTGAACTTGCCGTCGAAGTCAGGGACGTTGACCGCGAAACCCTGGGCGAGCCAGGATGTCGCGAGGGTGGCCTCCTTGAAGGTGCCGGTCTGCAGGGTGTACGACGGATTGCACGCCGAACTGGTGGAGTCGATGGCCTCTTGGAACGAGACGACAGGTCGCGGGCTGCCGGACCACGGAACGCCCGGGATGATCACGGACGTGGCGGTCACGATCGGCTGCCCGTGGGCGTTCTCGGATCGGTACAGCAACTGCTTGGTGTGTACGGGGAACGGGATGCCGAGCACCCGCGTCTGGACGACACGCGAACGCACGATCTGACCGGGCCGGTACGCCGCGATGTTCGGCGGATCGTTGTACCAGGGATCGCTGTCCGGCGTGGTTATCGGCAGCGCGCGATAGATGTCGGGTTCGCGCGGCAGCTGGGGCAGCTGGTTCTGATTCGGCGGAAATGCCGGAGGGAAAGCCGGATTCGCGCCTGCCGGACCGGCGGCGAGCAGTCCCACCGCCAGCATGGCGGCGACCGCCACCGTCAGCAGACGTCGGCGGACACGCGGGTCCGTCGGTCGAACCGGATCCGTGAGATGACCATTCACGCGTCTTTACCCCCATCGTCGGTGATGCCAGTCACAGCAGTACAGCACACGGCCTTGTTTTGAACAAGAGCTCTTGTTTCAAAATGGATCTACACTTCGTGAGGTGACCGGAAGAGCACGAACCGCGGGAAAACAGGCCACCGCCGGCCGCCGCATCAAAGGCCTCGACGCGAGCGAGCGCGCCCAACAGCGCCGTGAGCTCATCCTCGACGCAGCGCTCGACCTGTTCGCCCGGGAGGGGTACGCGAACGCGTCGATCGAGGCGATCTGCCAGCTGGCCTACGTCGGGAACAAGGCGTTCTACGAACACTTCTCCACCAAAGAAGCGTGCTATCTCGAACTGCTGCAACGCAATACCCACACAATCTTCGCCGGGGTGTACGCCACCATGGAGGAGTCGAGCGGGTCCGAGGCGGACGTCACGCATCGGTTGCTCGAGAGCTTCGTCGACGCGTTGGCCGGTGACCCGCGCGTCGGCGCGGTGACCTTCGGACAATCGGGTGGGATCTCGCCGACCGTCGAGCGGCAGCGGCGCGCCAACCGCCGGCAGGCGGCCGAACTCGTCCGCGCCGTGTGGTCACGATTCGACGAAGCTGCCACCGAGGCGCCCGCCGAGCACATGGCGATCGCGGTGACCGGTGGACTGTTCGACCTCATCGCCGACGCCCTCGACCGAGCCGACGGTGCACTCGCCCCCGCGCACGCACGCGACTGGTCGACGACATGACCGACTTCGCACTCACCGTCCGCGCGGGTATGCACCCGGGCCGCTCCTAGGGCTCAGGCGTCGGGAGCACCGCATTCCCGGACGTTGTGGACAACTCCGCGACGACGCCCGTACTGTCTCAACACTCCCCTAGTCTGGTGCTCACCTCGTTCTCGCCGCTCCCATCACGATTGGAATGAATACCCTTTGCCCACCAATGGTTTCGACCACACCACCGACGTCGCCTGGCAAGAGTTCAGCGCGTTGATCGCCGGACGCTGTGCCGACCTCCAGCAGGGCCAGTTCCTCGAGATCGCACAGCCCGACAGCACGGGTTGGCACTCGCTGCTGGAGGTCACGGTGACCGGTTCGGGGCGCGTCCGCTGCACCATCAGCGGCATGGCCATCAAGTGGCGCAGTAAGGAGCAGTGGGACGGGACCCGGATCGAACTCACCGACCTGGGCTGGCAGTGGCTGCCCCGGAAACTGGAGTGGATCCACGAGGTCGGTCGTCGACGAGTCGACGATCTCGCGGAACTCATGGCGCTGAGCCTGCAACAGATCTGGCAGTTCACGCACCCGGCCGACATCAGTGTCCACGATCCGTTCGGCCCGCGGCCGCAGGCGCAGGCTCCCGCCCCTCCCCCGGCGCGGCCGGTCCGACACCTGTGGGCGGTGCCGGACCTCGTCGAGGAGGACTGAACGGGTCTCCCTGGGTCCACTTCGTCGCATTTCTGAAACCCGCCCACCCGATCGGTGCTCGAGTGCGAGGCTCAGAAGCGACCCTCCTGGCCGAACAAGAATCAAGGAGTACCCGATGTTGAGCACGATGCAGGACGCCCCGCTCTCAGTGGCACAGGTGTTACGACACGGCAGCACCGTGCACGGCAGAGCCGAGGTGGTGACATGGACCGGAGCCGAGGCACGACGACGCAGCTACGCCGAGGTCGGACGCCGCTGCGCGCAACTCGCGCACGCACTGCGTGGCCTGGGCGTGACCGGCGACGAGCGGGTGGCGACGTTCATGTGGAACAACGCCGAACACCTCGAGGCCTACCTCGCGGTGCCGTCGATGGGCGCGGTGCTGCACACACTCAACATCCGATTGTTCCCCGAGCAACTCATCCACGTCGCCAACCACGGCGAAGACCACGTCGTCATCGTCGACCCCACGCTCATCCCCCTGCTCACACCGCAGCTTGCGCAGCTGACGACCGTCAAACATGTGATCGTGACCGGGGACTCCGTCGACGGCGTCGAGGTGCCCGACGGCATGCAGGTGCACGCCTACGAGGCACTCATCGCCGGCCAGCCGACCGAGTTCGACTGGCCCGAGGTGGACGAACGTTCCGCTGCCGCAATGTGTTACACGTCCGGCACCACCGGCGACCCGAAAGGTGTCGCCTACTCGCACCGGTCGATCTACCTGCACTCCATGCAGGTGTGCATGACCGATGGACCTGCGCTCAAGCAGGGTGATCGTGCGCTGGCGGTGGTTCCGCAGTTCCATGCGATGGCGTGGGGCCTGCCCTATGCGGCGTTCATGATAGGCGCCTCACTGCTCATGCCGGACCGGTTCCTGCAGCCCGAACCGTTGGCCGCCTTCATCGCCGCCGAACAGCCCACCATGTCCGCGGCCGTCCCCACCATCTGGCAGGGTCTGCACCTCTACCTCGAGCAGCATCCGCAGGACATCTCGTGTATGCACGACGTGCTGATCGGCGGATCGGCCGTACCGCCGTCGATGATGCACACCTTCGAGGAGGACCACGGCGTGCAGGTGCTGCACGCGTGGGGAATGACCGAGACGTCGCCGCTCGGTTCGGTGGCTCGTCCACCCGCCGGCACCGAGGGCGACGAGCGGTGGCACTACCGCTACACGCAGGGCCGATTCCCGGCATCGGTGCAGGCCCGTCTCGTCGACGACGCCGGGGAGGTGGTCCCCAACGACGGCGACAGCATCGGCGAACTCGAGGTTCGTGGTCCGTGGATCGCCGGCTCGTACTACGGCGTCGACGCGCCGGACAAGTTCCAGGACGGCTGGCTGCGCACCGGTGACGTCGGATCCATCACCCCCGACGGCTACCTCACCCTCACCGACCGCACCAAGGACATCATCAAGTCCGGCGGCGAATGGATCTCCTCGGTCGACCTCGAGAACGCCGTCATGGGCCACCCGGACGTCATCGAGGCCGCGGTCATCGGCGTCCCGGACCAGAAGTGGGATGAACGACCGCTGGTGGCCGTGGTGATTCGCGACGGTGCCGACGCCACGGTCGATACCCTACGAGAGTTCTTGTCCGACAAGGTCGCCAAGTGGCAGCTGCCGGAGAACTGGACGGTCATCAACGAGGTCCCGAAGACCAGCGTCGGCAAGTTCGACAAGAAGCGGCTGCGGTCGCAGTACAGCGATGGCGAGTTGGAGGTCACGCGGGTGTAGGTGCGCCGCGGGCGTAGGCGCCGACAGGTGTAGTCGAACGCAACGGTCACCGTGACGATCGACTACATCTGTTCAGGCTGCTGACGCGTCGTCACCGTCGTCGACAGCCATCCCGCTCGACGTCCGTCCGGCGACCAGTCGTTTCGGCCATCGCGGCGCGCGCTGGCCGGCGACCGCCGTCACCGTCCGATTCCGGTGCGGACGGCCCTCGAGCCGGTGCGCCAGCCACGACACCGCGAGCGGTCCGGACAACGGCAGCAACGAATAGTGTTCGCTGAGCTGATCACGCACGTAGGTCACCGCGGCACCCTGATCGCGGTAGCGGTCGACCTGGCCGTCGATGTCGTCAACGCTGATCACCTCATCGTGCACAGCCTGCACCACCAGCAGCGGGATCGTCGGCGCGTGCGTGCCGAGTTGCAGGTCGTTCATCATCTCGACGATCTCGGGTCGCGCGAGGACGTCGGCGAGCGGGATGTCGAGGTAGTCGTCGATGTCGTGACTCTTGAAGCGGCGCAACGCATCCAGTGTGGGCATCGCGGCGATCTCCGCGAGATGGCGGCGCCCACTGTCGGTGGCGTGGTCGACGATCACACGGTCCAACTCGGGATAGACCCGCCGAAGTCCTTCGATGGCCATCACCGGCAGTCCGGCGTGGAATCCGCCGTTCAGCCGCATCAGTGCCGACGCCATGTCGCCGACCGGGGAGCCGAGGACCGCGCCGATGATGTTGAGTTCCGGCGCGTACTCCGCTGCCATCTCCGCGGCCCACGATGTCGCCATCCCGCCGCCCGAGTAACCCCAGAGGCCGATCGGCGTCTCGGCGGACAGTTCATGATCGTCGACGGCCAGGGCGGCGCGGATGCCGTCGAGGGTGCGGTAGCCGGGTTCGCGCGGGGCACCCCAGGCGCCGAGCATGCCCTCATGGTCCGGGATGGACACGGCCCAGCCTTTCGCCAGGGCGCGACGAACCACCAGGAACTCGAACGGCGCGATCGTCTTCGACGAGTCGGCGCCCTTACGCAACGCATACGACGGGAAACACTGCGAGGTCACGGCGTCGATCGCGCACTGGAACGACAGCAGCTGGAACTCGCCGTCACGCGCACGCTTGCGCGGCAGGACGACGGTGGTGGCGGCCACGCCGGGGGTGTCGTTGAGATCCGTCGACCGGTACAGCAGCTGGCGGGCCGCGCTGCGATGGTGCGAAGCCCAATAGTCCTTGAGCTCGACCTGCCGGGATCGGATGATCTCACCGGGGCGCATGCCGTCGAGGTCGGCTGGCGCGTCGTAGAACGGGTCCTGGGTAGGGAGTGGTAGCGGATCGGTACCTGTCTGTGCGGATACCTCATCGACATACGTGGCCATGGTCACCTCCCGGCCTCCCGCGTGACGCATCTCCATTGATGCCGTGCACAACCGAAGGCATTGCTTGCGTAGAGGTTCAACGCTCGCGAGGTGGCGAGGATTCCTCGCCGGGTGACGAGTCCCTGAGGTTGCTCACCGCCACGATGACCACCGCCATCAACGCCGACATCGCGAGCAGAAAGCCCGATCCGCCGGAGCTGTCGTCGAGGATCGTCACGGCCGCGATCGCCGCGAGCACCGACGCGCCGATCATCGCCAGCGACACCCGCCGGACCAACCACCAGCGCAGCGGCGACTGCGCGGCGATCAGGATGATCGCGAGATAGCCGATCGTGTTCACCGCCCCGATCAGCGCGGCGAACACCGGATTGTGTGGCACACCCGCGATCACCGGCAGCATCGACAGCGCGAGGGTCGAGACCGCACCGGCCAGGGCGAGCACGATCACGAGAACACGCTCGCGGCCGTCCTTGTCGCCCAAACTGTTGCGCGGCGGCTCGTCGGTCATCGCTGCGTCCGCAAGTGCGGCGCCGGCTCACCCGGGTGCTGCTGACCGAACGCCCATACCTGCGCCACAAATGAGAGGTAGACCTCGACGTCGTTCAGTGCGAAGTTGTCGATGCTCGCTTGCCCACCGTAAAACGCCGGGACCGTCGCGCCCGCACACTGAGTGAGGGTCAGCCTGTCAACGTCCTTCGCGTTGCGCCAGTCGTCGAACAGGTCCGGCCTCAGGGACTGCTCGACAATCGGCAGTGACAGGGCAGCCTCGAAGGTATCGACGGCCAGGCCCCACGGACTCACCGACATGTCGAACGGGTCCAGGGTGACGATGGTGCCCGGCCGCCCGTCGTCGACAAGGTTTCCGTCGATGTCGATGTTGCGACTGATCGCGAATTGGGTAGCGCGCCAGTCGAAGGCGAATACCTCCGCGCGCACCCCTCGCGGGCCGAACGCCATGTCGACGAATTCCTGCGCGACCGTTCCGGTGTGGTCGTCATGAAATCGGAGCAGTCCGCTGTTACCCGAGGCTCCGCACAGTCCACGGTCGGCGAAGTAGCCGCCGACGAGATCTGGCTGCCACAGCCCGTGCGAGAGGCGTTCAAAGGACCAGTTCACGATGTCACCCTAGTGCGCGGTGCAGGTTTCCGACCCACTGCACTCATTCGGTGGGGCTACTGCGCGCATGCGAACGCCACTTCTATGTGGGGGCGAGCGGCTGATCGATGATCGGAGGGTCTGCCCGATCGGCACTTCGGGTCCGAGTCGCGATCCCGTGCGGGGTGCATATGGGCTCAACCCACGATGACCACTTCGTCAGGAGGTGTCACATGCCAGGACTCGTACCCCCGATCCATCCGGAATCAGATGGATTCTCCCGCCATTGCTGAACGTCATGTACCAGCCGAAATCATCGGTGTACGTCGCGTCGGCAACGTTGCTGCCCACAATGTCCGGCGGTGCCAGGGCGGCTCGCCGTCCGTGGGTCGATCGTCAGCCGATCACCCCGTTCGAGAACTCAAACGACTCCTCGATCGGCGGGCTTCCCATTGACGTCTAGCAGTTGATTGTGGGAATTATAGTAGCGGACATAACCTTTGGGACAGTCCGGTGTTGGTCCTGGATAGGCAGCGAATCAGCGTCTTTCTGAGCACCAGGTCTCTGCCAAACCCATCCCTCGTCGTTTGCGGGTCCGCTTCACTGTCCAATCATCGGGAACCTGACCGACATCGGCCCGGATTCCGACGACACCCGCGTTCCTCCTGACGTCGGGTTCCCAGCAATTCAGCCAACCTTCAGCATTGGATGCGCACACTCGGACCGAACCAGCCCGCACTGACACCGGAGGTCGGAGATGTCATGGTCTCGTCGAATCGGCGCACCGACCGCGATCTCGGTCGCGGTGCTCGGAGTGCTCGCCGTCCCGGCCGCTGCCCGCGCCACTCCCATTGTGACCGTTCACCACTCCGCCATCCAGCGGCCGATACCGCCGCCACCCGGCGCCCTCGCCGCAGCCTTCGTCGCCAATCAGTTCACCTACTGCTCGCTGATCTGTCCGCACATCCTCGACTTCGTGATCGACGTCCCGGTCGCCGTCGTGCGGGCCCCCGGAGTGTTCACCGTCGCGCAGGCCCGCACCCACTCCGTCGACCGATCCGCCGGCATCGCCTTGGCGTCGGTGACAGCCCCGGCCAACTCAGCGATGAACGGCATCATCGGCAACGACCTGAACCTGGTGCTGCCACGCGCGCAGAACGCGCTGGAGGTGGCCGTCGTCGAGATGCTGCGCGTCGCCGACACCGCGCAGTCGGGCTCTGCACCAGGAGCGGTCAGCAGCGCCTTCGACACCGCGCGCTCCCGCATTCTCGACGCACTCCACGCGCCCGTCGTCATCGACCCTCCGCAACTCGCGACGCCGACCACCCCCGCGCAAGCAGCTGCTCTCGACGCCATCGACGTGGGCTCGGCCGTGCTGTTCCGGGCGCCGGAGATGCTCATGGTCGGCGCGACGTCTGCAGCAGATGACGCCGCCGACGAGCTCGCGACCACCGGGAACGTCGCCCGCGCGCGGGATACGGGGGCCGCGAGCTTCAGCAACGTCATCGAGCAGGCGAACGGGGTGATCCACCACGCGATCGCGAATCGCCATCGGCCGGTGCCGACCCGCGCGCAGACCGGGTCCAAGTACTCGCCGACCGGGTCCGGGTTGGGCACGCTCGACCAAGAGTAGGACACGGTCGTCGAGATTCTCGGGGACCGTCGGGTGGCCCGAGATCGCCGCGCATCGACCCGCTGTATTCCACAGGTGGACGGCACTTGTGGACAACTCCGACGACACCGTCGTGATGTCTCCGCAGATGCCTAAGGTTCGTGCTGTGGCGTCGTCGACCGCGATCGACACCACGACCTGTCGGTCGGAGAATCGGAGTTGTCATGTCCAGCAATCTGTTCGAACCCTCATCCGATGGCTCCTGGGAGGGGTATGCGGCGCGGTTGGCCGGCCGATTGACGAGATTGCAGCGCAACGAGTTCGTCGAGATCGCCCGGACCGACACCGGGACGTTCCGCTCCCTGATGGAGTTCCGGGTCACCGGGTCCGGTCGTGTTCGGTGCAGCATCGGCGGACAGGCGTTCCCGATCGCCGACGTCGCGACGATTCGGGAGCGCAGGGAGGCCCTCGAGGAGTTGGGCTGGCGATATCTGCCGCGCAAGTGGGTCTATGTCCGCGACGTCGGCCGCAGTGCGCTGGACGATCTCACCGCTCTGGTCACTCGGACCCTGCGTGAGACCTGCGGGATCTCCCAGCCGTCACAGCTGACCACTCACGATCCGTTCCTACCTGCCGACGAGCCGCCCGTCGACGTCCCGAACGAGCGCCCGCCGCGCCCGCTGGCGGCGGTGACCGGTGTGAACGCGCCGACCGACGCCGAGTCGGACAACGAACCGCCGACCACCGAGATCGGGATCATTCCGTGCTGTGCCGACGGCCTTCTGGATCTCGCGTACACGGTGGTGTCGACAGACTTGCAGCGAGACGTCGCCGTCGTAGACGGATTGATCGAGTTGCCGCACATCGATTTTGCGCCATCTCGAATCTTTGTGACAGACGAGGGCTTGAAGCTCGTCTTCACGACGACGTTGACTCACCGACTGATCGACCCCGCACTGCTCGGCCGGTTCATCATCGAGCATTCGGCCGTCTGGCAAGACATCTCCTTCACCGTGAATCATGATCACGTCTACGCGCAGCGCGTCGTCGACTGCGCGGTGTTCCATCCGCGGATCGTGTCGTCGGCGCTCACCGACTGGCGACACTTCCTGAACGAGGCGGGTCCATCGATGATCCGTCAACTCAATCCCGGTCCCCCGGGCTCGCACGACTGCAACCACAACGGTCTGCCCGTCGGATTACAGACCTTGGTGGAGATGCATCTGGCCGACCCGCTCACCCCGGACCGGATCGTCCATCTGACCAACGGCAAAGTCGAGCGGCTGCGTGAGTACCTGGCGGCTGCCGAGACGACCGCTGCGGACTGGCATGCGTCGGCCTCGACCGACAGACCCGGTCAGCCCGACGACGAGATCGAGCTGTACGACAACATGTTCCGACTCTTCGACGCCATGAGTGGGCTACTTCGACAGGCGATCGAACTGGCGAGCCGCTCGGAGAGCTGAGCGGGTCAGCCCGGCACGCGGACGGCGGCGAAGGTGACCTGCCGCCGAAGACGGAACCCGAGCGAGACGTAGAGCTCGATCGCGTGCGTGTTGTCGGCGGCTGCGTGCATGAACGGCACCTCTCCGCGCTCCCGGATACCGTGCGCAAGAGCGAGAACCAGCCTCGTGGCGAGTCCCTGCCCACGGTACGCGGGATCGGTGCAGACGGCACTGATCTCCGTCCATCCCGGCGGGTGCATCCGCTCGCCGACCATGGCGACGAGCTTTCCGTCGCAGCGATGTCCGAGGTAGGTGCCGAGTTCGATGGTGCGTCGGCGGAAGGGCCCTGGTTGGGTGCGTGCGACCAGATCCAGCATCTCGGGAACGTCGTCCGCGGTGAGGATGACCGCGTCAGGGTCGGGGGCGGCCGGCACACCGTCGTCGACCAACTGCACTCCGGGATGTCCATCACGACCTCCCAATCATCGGGCGGCTGCACCGAGATGGCCGCGAGCGGGACGACGCCTCCGGCGCCGACGAGCGCGGCGACGTCCTCCCAGACCTGAGCAGACGCATGCTCGGGGATGGTGAGGAACGGCGACATGTCCGACGGATAACGCAACACGTCACCACGGCGCTCGGCCAAATGGGCCTGCGGACCGGTGAGCGCGGCGTACGCCGGGTTGTCGAGGACGCGCTCATCCGAGCGGCTGCCACAGTGGTCGTCGACGGTCATCCCTCGATTGTGCCGTCAGCGGTGTGAGGGCTCGACGGCGAACCCGATGGGCCCGACGCGCGCAAGGTGCTCTGCTGCGGTGGCGGAATCGTCCCCCAACGAGCACCGCCGGAATGGTCCCTCGGTACGACGTCAGGGGGACGATTGGCCGGTTCGTGTGCGCCCACCGGTCAGCCGTCACTCCCGGATCGTCATCCCGCTCACCTGATCCCCACGAACACCGAACGTGAACGTCGACGGACCGTTGAATCCGTTCCCGCCGACGGTGGCGATCACGGTGACAGCGCCGCCCTCGCCAGTCACCTGCGTGGGCGCCAATGTGGCTTGTTTGCCGATCAACTCGTTGTCACTCCACCCCTTGATCGCGTCGCCGCCGGTGAAGACGCGTCCCCAGTCGTCGACGAACCCGTCCTCGGTGAACGATGCGAGGAAGGCGTGGGTGTCGCCGGCATTGACGGCGTCGAGGAGGCGCTGGACGGGAGTGGGTGTCTCGCTCATCGTGAGGTCCTTTCGGTCAGCGGGTGGTGTATCCGCCATTGGCGAGCAGGGTCTGCCCGGTGATCCACCGTCCGTCGGTGCACAGGAAGGTGACGATCGGCGCGATGTCCTCGATCTTCGTGAGCCGGTTACCCATGGCTTGCGACTTGTGGAACTCGACCCGCTCCGGGGTCTCCTGAGGATAGAAGAACGGGGTGTCCATCGGGCCTGGTCCGATGGCGTTGACCGTGATGTCTCGGTCGGCGAACTCCTTGGAGGCGGCGCGGTTGAAGTGTTCGACGGGGCTCTTGCCGCCGGCGTAGGTGGAGTAGCCGTCGGTGTAGGCGGCGAGCAAGCTGGTGACGAGGGTGATGATCGTTCCGCCGTCCTCGAGATGCTTGCCCGCCTCCTTGATGAAGAAGTAGGCGGCCTTGGAGTTGATGGCGAACATCGAGTCGTACTCGTCTTCGGTGGTCTCCACGATGGGCTTGCGGAGCACCTTGCCGACGGTGTTCACCGCGATGTCGATCCCGCCGAACTCCCTAGCTGCGGAATCGAAGAGGTCGGTCACCGCCGCGGCGGTGGTCAGATCGGCCTGATAGGAGGCGGCTTCGACGCCGAAGCCCTTGAGTTCGGCGACGGTGTCGTCGGCAGCGGACTTGGTGGCGTCGCTGTTGTAGTGGACGAATACGTTGGCGCCACGTCCGGCCAGGTCGAGGCTGACGAGTCGTCCGAGGTTCTTGGCCCCGCCGGCAACGAGCGCGGCCTTGCCGTCGAGTCGAGTCTGGGTTGCGTTCTGCTCGTTCGTGGTCATGACTCCAGTCTTCGAGCACTACTCACAAACGTCAATCGACTATGTATGGTGTTAGCACAAGTTGCGCTTGTTCATCGACGTGTCGTTGCGAGATGTGTGGTTGCGAGGAGAGGCATGACCGACGCGGACCCATCGATCCTCGACACCCGACGGTTGCACCAGTTCGTGGTGGCGGTGGAGTCGGGCACGCTGTCTGCTGCGGCGCAGCGGCTGTTCCTCACCCAGCAGGCGTTGTCGGCGTCGATCCGCCAGCTCGAACGCGACATCGGCGTCTCGATCTTCGACCGGAGTCGTCGCAAGTTGCATCTCACCGAGGCGGGAGGCGCCCTTTACGCGGGCGCCAAGTCGTTGCTCGCCGGCAACGCCGCGCTGATCGGCACCGTGCGAGAGGTCGCGCAGGGTGCACCCAAACCCTTCGTCGTCGGCCACTCCCCCGCCATCTCCGGCGAGGAGGTCTATCGGCTGCTGACACCCGCCATCGCCGCCCACCCGGATCAGCCGATCACCGCACGGCAGGTCTTTCCCGGACAGCTGCGGGAGTTGTTGTTCGCCAACGAGATCGACGTGGCGTTGCGTCGTGGGGTCGATTCACCACCAAACCTCGCGTCGGCGGTGTTCACCTACCACGAGTTGCGCATCGCAGTCGTCGCCGATCATCCACTCGCCGGGAAGGACTCGGTGACCGCCGCCGATCTCGCCGACACCCCGATCGTCGTCTGGGCACTAGAGCGACGATCGTTCTACACCGATTTCCTCGTGTCGTATTGTCGGCGCAAGGGTTTCGAGCCGACGTTGATCGTGAACCCGATCCAGGGCACACCGCCGTTCACCGCGGTCCAGCGCTACCCGCACGCGTGCGCTTTCGTGACAGACCCGGCCGGCGACATCCAGGGGGGCGCCGTCAAGGCCATCGATTTCGTCGACCCACCATTGGCGCCGGTGCAGGCGATGTGGTTGCCGCACACACACTCCGACGTGCGGTCGGCGTTGATCGCGGGCGACGGCGATCCACGCGTGTGACGCAGCGTCCGGCTCACCGCGACGGGATGCCACCGCTCCGAGCCGGCTCCACCATACCCGTCGACTCCGGCGAACCCCACCCCCACGGCGGGTCCGGGATGTCGCGGCGCAGGGCCCACCTACCCGAGGCTATAAATCGTTGCGATCCAAAGGCGTTGTCGGGTTGCTGTCCGGAAGCGGCGGACGCACCACGAGGACAACGACGATGGCGATCAGGAACACCGCGGTCAGCGCGAACGGGATGGGGATCACAGGATCGAGCAGCACGAGCAGCGCACCGATCGGGACGACGATGTTGAGGACGCGATCGGCGTTGTCGCGGATGGCAATCCACCAGATCCCGAGGATGAACACAGCGATCGGGATGGTCACGGTGAACGATGCCTGCGTCTCGGTCAGTTCGCCCTGGTGGGTGAGGGCGTCGATCTCGACCTCGATTCCCGCGGAGAATGCTCCCGCCGCGGCGAAGACGAAGTAGTGGACATATCCGTAGCGAAGGGATTGGCCGAGTGAGCCGATCGCCCGATGGTGCGGCGGCCAGAAGTAGATCCACCAGAGTGCGGCCGTGGCGATGAAGGTGAGGATTGCGATCGAGATGAGCGGCGCGAGTTCCTGGTCGCTGTGCAACGCCTCGATGATCGCGTTCGACGACGCGAGAAGACTCTCTCCCAACAGGATGAGGGTGAAGAGTCCGTAGCGCTCGGTGATGTGGTGGGGATGCCACGGGGTGGTGCCACATTGCTCGGATATCACGGGCACGGCAAGCTCGGCCGCAATCAAGACGATCAGTCCGATCGTGGAGACGACCCCCGCGGGAATGAGGAGCCACAGCAACCAGAGCACTTGCACACCCGCGATGCCGGCTGCATAGAACTGCGTGGTCCGTCGTAGTTCACCGGCCGCACGCGACGCTCTGAGCCATTGCGCGACCATCGCGACGCGCATGACGACGTAGCCGTAGACCAGCAGATTGAAATCCCGGTCGACGAAGGCCGGCTCGACGCCCGCCGCCAGCACGAGGACCCCGGCCATCTGCACGAATGTCAGAACCCGGTAGAGCCAGTCATCACTGCCGAATGACGTGGCGAACCAGGTGAAGTTCATCCACGCCCACCAGATTCCGAAGAAGACGATCGCATATGACGTGAGTCCGTCAACGATGTGGTTCTCGGTCAGCGCGTGATGCAGTTGGACGGCCGCGATGCTGACGGCGACCACGAAGACGAGGTCGAAGAACAGCTCCAAGGTGCTCGCGGTGCGGCCGGGTTCCTCGGGGTTGCGCGGGCGCATGGCTGTCAGGTGAGGACCTGTGGTCATCGCTCCGGTTCCTGATCAGTGCGAGTGGTTGATGAAGCGAATCATGCCATCGGCCGGCGACGTCCCGCTCTGCACGTCGCCGGCCGACACGCACGTGCGCTCAGTTGCCGCCGTCACCGCCGTCGGGTGCGTCAGTCGTTGCCGGGGCGTCGTCGGGAGCGGGCGCGTTCTCGGTCGCGGGAGAGTCGTCGCCGGCGCCGTGGTTGGGGTTGGTGCAGATCGAACCCTCGCACGGCACATAGCGGTTGGCGCCATCGGGACTCTGGATCGCGTTCGGGGCGACATAGGTGCCCTGCGGGCACGACGGATCCTGGTTCTGGGCGCAGTAGGCCTGCGTCACGTTGTTGCCGGTCGATCCGTCGGCGCCCTGCGGGCCGCCGTTGACCGGCTTGCCGTCGGCATCCCAGGCGCCGGTGCCCTCGCCGCCACCATGATTGGGATTCGTGCAGACCGTGCCCTCGCACTTCACATAGGAGTGGCTGCCGTCAGGATTCTTGACCGCATTTGCTGCCACGTAACTGCCCTTGGGGCAGGCGGGATCCTGATTGCGGGCGCAATACTCCTGGGTCTTGTTGTTGCCGGTCGACCCGTCCGCGCCGGTGGGACCACCGTTGACCGGATTGCCGTTGGCATCCCACGATCCGCTCTTCGCATGCGCGGCGACGTGCGCGCCCAGATAGCTTCCGGTCGGGCACTTCGCATCCTTGTTGTGGGCGCAGTAGTCCTTGGTCAGGTTCGACCCGGTCGACCCATCCGAACCCGCCGGACCACCGTTGACCGGTTTGCCTTCCGCGTCCCAAGAACCGCCGGCGCTCTGCACGCTCGCCGATGTCGTCGAGGACTCCGCAGAGTCGCTCGACCCGGAACAGCCCGCCACGATCAGACACAGGGCGAACAGAGCGGCGATTGCCGCGAACACACGTTTCACCTCAACACCTCCGGAGTACCGCCAATGGCGGGTTCACGACAGCAATGTCGCCGTCCGGGATATCCAAGCACGGATGAAGCGGGTATTTGCGACGGTCAACCGCATTTTGTCGGCTCACACAGACTGGTTGTGGACCACCGGCATCGGGTCCTGCGCGACGCCGAACCCCTACCAAGCACTAGCTTGGTTTGCTAGCTTCGCAACGGTGGGATTCCTGAAGCAGAACACGCCGGAGATCGACTTCCCGACCTGGAGTCAGGGCACGCGGGCGGAGAAGATCCGGCCGATGGCCCGGCACTGGGCCGAGGTGGGTTTCGGGACACCGGTCGCGCTGCACCTGTTCTACGTCGGCAAGATCCTGCTGTACATCCTGCTCGCGTGGATCATCGTGATCGCCACGCCCGGCATCGACGGCTTCTTCGACGTCACCTCCTGGTACAACGAGCCGATCGTCTTCCAGAAGGTCGTGCTCTACACGATGCTGTTCGAGGTCGTCGGACTCGGCTGCGGGTTCGGGCCGCTGAACAACCGGTTCTTCCCACCACTCGGCTCGATCCTCTACTGGCTGCGACCCAAGACGATTCGCCAACCACCCTGGCCGCGCATCCCCCTCACCGCCGGCGACACCCGACAACCGTTCGACGCGCTGCTCTACGCGGCGTTCCTCGTCATGATCCTGGTCGCCCTGTTCAGTTCCGGAACCGGTGCGATCCCCGCCCTCGACACCACCGTCGGTCTCCTGCCGACGTGGAAGATCTGGACGATCCTCGCGCTCCTCGCCGTACTCGCGTTGCGCGACAAGACGATTTTCCTGGCGGCCCGGGGCGAGGTCTACGGCGCGCTCACGGTGACGTTCCTGTTCGCCGGCGTCGACATGATCATCGGCGCCAAGTTGATCTTCCTGTGCATCTGGGTCGGTGCGGCGACGTCGAAACTGAACAAGCACTTCCCCTTCGTCATCGCCACGATGATGTCGAACAACCCGATCTGGCGCTCACCGGCCGTCAAGCGGAAGTTCTTCGAGCACTTCCCCGATGACCTCCGACCCGGTCGGCGGTCGAGGTGGATCGCACACTTCTCGACCGTCATCGAGATGTGTGTGCCCATCGTGCTGTTCTTCTCCGGCGGCGGTTGGCTGACGGCCGTCGCCGCGACCATCATGCTCATCTTCCACTTCGGCATCCTGTCGTCGATCCCGATGGGTGTGCCGCTGGAATGGAATGTCTTCATGATGTTCGGCGTGCTCGCGGTGTTCGTCGGTCATGCCGACATCGGGCTCGGCGACCTGACGTCCCCCTGGCCGGTGCTGTTGTTCGTGGTGTCCGCCGGAACGGTCGTCATCGGAAACCTGATGCCGCGCAAGGTGTCCTTCCTGCCCGGGATGCGGTACTACGCAGGCAATTGGGACACCGGACTCTGGTGCATCAAGCCGTCGGCGTCGGCGAAGATCGAGAACGGTATCGTCGCGATCGCGTCGATGCCCGCAGCACAACTCGAACGGTTCTACGGCAGCCCCGAGGCGGCGCAGATCCCGCTGTACATGGGATATGCGTTCCGCTCGTTCAACAGTCACGGTCGGGCGCTGTTCACGTTGGCGCATCGGGCGATGACGCCGTTCGACGAGAGCGGCTACGTGCTCACCGACGGGGAGCGGATCTGCAGCACAGCGATGGGATGGAACTTCGGCGACGGCCACCTCTCCAACGAGCAACTCATCGAGTCGCTGCAACGCCGGTGCCGGTTCGAGCCCGGTGAGGTGCGGATCGTCCTGCTCGATGCCCAGCCGATCCATCGACAGACCCAGGAGTATCGGTTGGTCGATCCCGCCGTCGGCGAGTTCGAGCGCGGCTACGTGAATGTCGCGGATCTCGTCACGAGGCAGCCATGGGATGACCAGGTGCCGGTCACGGTGACGTGGCGGGCGGAGAATTCTTGACCACCGGTCGTGCCATGCTGACCTCGTGGATCTCGTCAGGCACCTGAATTTCTTTGTCGCTGTCGCCGAAGAGGGACATTTCGGCGATGCGGCTGCGCGGCTCGAGATGACGCAGCCGCCGGTCTCGCAAGGCTTGCGCAGGCTGGAGAAGGAACTCGGGGTGGCATTGATCCGCCGCACCTCGCGTGGCGCGGATCTGACGCCGGCCGGGCGCGAACTCCTCCCGCGCGCCCGACTTCTGGTCGACGACGCCCGGCGCCTCACGGCCGAGGCACGTCGCCTGGCAGACCGCGCCGACGTCCTGCGTTGGGGCGCTGTTCCGCAGTTGGGCGCCGCGCTCACCGCGGTGTGCGCGGCGCAGGTCGCCGCAACGGCCACCGATCAGGACATGGTCACCGAACCCGCATCCGGGCTGGTGGCCCAGGTGATCGCGGGGAGCCTTGACGTCGCCGTCATCGATCATCCCTGCGTCACGGGCACGTTGACGGCCGGTACGGTGGTCCGCCTGCCACGGTGGGTGGTGGTCCCCGCCGACCACGCCGCCGCCTCCGCTGCCCGGCCGCGCCTTCGTCAGCTGGCCGATCTGTCACTGTGCCTGCCGCCGCGGGCGTGGAATCCGCCGGCCCACGATCAGCTGCTCGACGGACTCCGCGAACACGGACTCGACTCGGCTGCCCGGCCCATCGCCTCCGACACGGAACTGGTCGCGGCAGTGACCGGCGGTTCCGCGTTCGGGCTGACCGCGCATCGGGAACTGTTCGCGGCTGTGGCATCCGTTCGCTGTGTCACCATGTCCGACGATGTCACCGCGTTGCGGCTCAAGGTGATTCACCGGAGCCCGGACCATGCCGCGCTCACCGGCGAACTCACGTCGGCCCTGCGAAGTCACGTCGCCGGTAGTGGGTACGCGGGATGAACCGGACGATTCATGATCGCCTGACCCGCGAGGTGACGGCCATCCTGGCCGACGCCGGCTGCGCGGGTTGGGTGCACGCGGAGTCGCTGGGCCGCCCCGATCACGCGTTCGGCGCGGGCGCGGACGCCCCTGTCGTCCTCGCCTCGGTGTACAAATTGCCGCTGATGATCTCGCTGTGCCGCATGTCGGATCGCGGTGAGCTCGACATGTCGGAGCAGGTCGAGGTCGCCCCGGACGAGTGGTCGTCGGGAGCCACCGGCCTGGCGCTGCTGCACGACCCGGTGCGGATGAGCTGGCGGGATCTGGCGACATCGATGATGACCGTGTCGGACAACGTGGCCGCCGACGTCATCCTCACCCGCGTGGGACTCGACACGGTTCTCGCCGACCTCGCCGACCTCCGCCTCGCGCACACCCGCATCGTGGGCGGCATGCGGGAGCTCCACGCGCGCCTGCAGAGTGAGACGGGGACCAGCACGGTCGCCGAAGCCTTTGCCGCGCTGTCTGATCCGGATGTCGACGCCGACGTGTCGGCGTACGACGCCGCCTACTCGAGTGCGTCGACACCACGAGACTGCACCTCACTGCTCGCGGCACTGTGGCGAGATGACGTGGCGGTGCCCGAGACGTGCGACTTCATCCGCGCGACGATGCGCGCGCAGGTGTTGCGCTCCCGACTCGCATCCGGGTTCCCGTTCCGCCACGTCGCCGTGGCCGGCAAGACAGGCACGCTGGCCGCAATCCGCAACGAGATCGGCGTCGTCGAGTTCCCCGGCGAGCATCCCGTCGCGATCGCGGTGTTCACCAAGAGCGCGCGGTCCGATCCGTCACTGCCCGAGGTGGATCGGGCCATCGGCCGAGTGGCGCGCGCGGTCGTCACCGAGTTGCGCCTGCCGACATAGCCATTCACACCGCGCCTCACCTGCGGTGATAGCAAAACGCTATGTGCCGCGGGCATGTCGCGACCTTGTTCCCGCAGTTGTCAGACGGTTGGCTGCAGACATGAGTCGTTGGGTGGGACTGGTGGTGGTGTGTGTCGTGGTGCTGGGTGCGGCGACGGGGTGCTTCCTGCGGTCGGATTCGCCGGACGACGTGGTGACCGGGTTCGCCGACGCGCTCTCGCGCGGTGACGTCGCGGCCGCGGCGGGCCTCACCACCGATTCCCGCGCCGCACGTCCGGCGATCCAGTCCATGCTCGACGGGATGGGCGAGCACGCGCGGCTGACCGCGTCCGGCAGCATGATCGACGACAAGAAGGTCACCGGCACCATCGACTACGGTTGGACGATCCGCGACGACCGGACGGTGCGATACCAGTCGACTGCGGCACTGGAGAAGCAGGACTCGGCGTGGCTCATCCGGTGGCAGCCCGATGTCCTGCATCCATCCCTGCGCAACGGGCAGACCTTCTCGTACAGCGACGACATGGACTATCGGACCCCGGTCCTCGACCGGAACGGCCGGCCACTCATGACCTGGCAGCCCGTGTCACTGATCGGGCTGCACCGAGACCACGTCGATTCCGCCGACCGCGTCGCCGCCGTACTCCGCACAGTCGAGCCCGGCATGACCGGCGCCGGGATCCGTCGTCAGTTCGCCGCGTCGACCGACGCCGTGCAGACCGTGATCCGCTTGCGCTCGCGCGACCTCGCTGCCGTCGAAAGGTCACTCAAAGCCATTGACGGAGTGACCATCTCCGACCAGGGAGCCCTGCTGAGCGCCACCCGAGCGCTGCATTCGCCTGCGATGGCGGGCCTCGAGGACGTGTGGCGTGAGACGATCACGCGAACCGCGGGCTGGTCGGTCAGTCTCGTCGATGCAGACGGTACACCGACAGACCTGCTGAAACAGGTTTCGCCGCAACCGACTCCGCCCGTCCGCACGGGGCTCGACCGGGACATCCAGACCCGGGCGCAACGTGCCGTCGATGCCGAACGCCGACCGGCGGTGCTGGTGGCGATCGCACCCTCGACGGGCGCGATCGTGGCCGTCGCCCAGAATCCGGCCGCAGACCGATCCGGGGCGATCGCCCTTTCGGGGCTGTATCCGCCGGGATCGACGTTCAAGACCGTCACCACGGCGGCCGGGCTCGCACGCGGCACCGTTCGCCCCCAGACCGCGCTGCCGTGCCCGGGGCGGGCGACCATCGAGGGCCGCACCATCCCGAACGAGGACGATTTCGACCTCGGCAGCATCCCGCTGTCGTCGGCGTTCGCCCACTCGTGCAACACCACGATGGGCGCCCTGGCGAATCGCCTGCCCGCCGACGCGCTACCGGTGGCGGCTCGAGAACTCGGCATCGGCGTCGACTACGTGATTCCCGGGATCACCACGGTCACGGGTCGTGTGCCCGACGCCGACACCCCTGCCCTCCGGGTGGAGAACGGCATCGGGCAGGGCACCGTGGCGGTCAGTCCTTTCGGCCTGGCCGTCGCCGAGGCGAGTCTCGCGCGCGGCGAGACCGTCACACCACAGCTGATCTCCGGTCAGCGGACCACCTCCGACACGCCGACCGAACGCCTCGCACCCGATGTCGTCGATGATCTGCGTTCCATGATGCGGCAGACGGTGACCTCGGGAACGGCCACGGCGCTGCGCGATGTGCCCGGGTTGGGCGGCAAGACCGGGACCGCCGAGTACGGGGACAACACGAATCCGCACGGATGGTTCGCCGGGATCGTCGGCGACCTCGCGTTCGCGACCCTCGTGGTGGGCGGCGGGTCGTCGGAACCTGCGGTGTCGGTGACCGGTCGGTTTCTGCGGCCGCTGCTGTCGTAGCCCGGGCCTACCATGGGTGTCCCACTCGTGAGGAGCCCGCCATGGCCGTCGCCGTCTCACAACGTGGCCTCGCATTCTCGTTTCCGGAGGTCCACGACAACGCCAACCTGACCATTTCGTTCATCCGCACCCTGCGCGTGCCCGATGACGAGACCACCTACGGGCTGCCCCCGGGGCTCGGCTCCTTCGAGCTGGTCGCAGCGGGGAACTGTCGGAGTGCGCCGGCCCACTGGGATGCCGGTCACGTGGTGCTGCCGATGTGGCAGTCCGAGGCGTCATGGATCAACTTCTCCGCCGTCTATCCGTTTCTCGTCCGGATCGGGGTCGGTGGGATCAACGCGGTGACCGGTGAGCCGCTCTCGGCGGACATCGACTTCGCCACCGAGGACTACGTGGAGGTGCCGATCCAACCATGGCTCGACGGATTCCGTACCGACCCGCACACCGTTCGGCAGTTCGTGGCGGTCCCGCTGGGCCAGGGGTACTCGGTGGCCGAGCAGCTCTCCGGTGCTGACGATGGGAGTGTCCGGATCGAGGTGATCCCGCTGCGCGGGGAGATCTGGGATGAGAGGTCACGGATGCGAACAACTTGCGATGAAGTCGCTGGTCCGCCGGGCCTCACCTCTCGGGCCGTGGCGATGGCTCCGGGGATGGGGTTGGGTGCGGGTGGTTCCATCAAGCAATCGATCGCGACGCCGATCGAATCGCGCGACAACTGGCACCCGAGCGCCCACGCGGCGTCGGTGCTGCACATCGTCAATTCCGCTGCGTGGCAAGCACTCACCGGACATGAGCCGCATCATCAGCCGTTGACCATCGCCGAGTACCGGAAGCACGATCACCCCTGGTTCGAGTGGTACGACGACTCGCTCGCCCGTCAGGGGACCTCGCCGCTGACAGAGGTGAAGTCGGTACGGGAGGTCGGCGAGGCGAAGGGCGAGACGCCGCTGCCCGACAACGAATCCTTCACGCCGCCGAAGCCGAAGACCATCGGACCGCGGCCCTGACCCCCGGAACGGACCGCGGCCCCGCCACGACGGCGTCGTCGCGGCGGGGCCGGGTGGGAAGGTGTGTGCGTCCGTCCCGGATCAGATCACTGCCAGACCCAGTTCCAGCGGCGGGTGCGCTGATCGAACTTGCGCACGCGGCGTCGGCGGTGAGGCTGGTTGTTGTTGGTGCGCTGAGTGTTTCGGTTGTTTGTCGGCATCGTAGCCCCTTCGTGTTGGTCCGGCCGGTGTCGGCTCGCTCTGACACCATTGACAATGCCCGGCCAACCTTGCGGTCGGATCGACCGTTGCTGGGAGCTCGCTGCGAGGCGCTGAGCCTCACTCAGCCGTCGAACCCGTGATGCACCGCCTCGACGTTGTTGCCGTCGGGGTCGCGCAGGAACACCCCGTAGTAGGTGGGGTGATACTCGGGCCACACCCGGGGTTCGTGGAGGATCGTCGCGCCCGCGGTGCGGGCCGCCGCGAGCACCGCGTCGACGGCCGCACGACTCGGGGCGGTGAGGGCAAGGTGAATCGGGCGATCCCCCGTGTCGTCGAGTGGACCGACCCAGAGGTGAGGAAAGCCGTCGGCGCCGGAGAGTCCGATCACCGGTCCCCCATCGCGCTCGTAGCGCATGGCCTCGCGCACCCCGAGGGCGGCGAAGACAGTCGTGTAGAACTCGGCGGCGCCGGCGGGATCGGCACACTGCAGCGCGACGTGGTCCAGCATGAGTGCGAACTTACGCGCTCGGCCCGATGGCCGACGCGTGAACGCTCAAGGCGCCTGCGCGACTTGTCGTTCCATCGCGCCCCGACGGCTTCGGGTCCTCCGACGCCATCACCGCCCATCGGCGCCTCCCGCCTGATGGCGCCCGTTACACCGTGGCCTTGCGTAGCTCGCGTTTCAGGATCTTACCGGCGCCCGACATCGGGAACGCCTCCACGATCTCCAGGCTGCGAGGCACCTTGTAGCCGGCGATCTCGGCCTTGCTGTGCTCACGCAGTTCGTCGAGAGACAGTGTGGCACCGGGCTTGAGAGACACCACAGCGTGCACGCGCTCGCCCCACTGATCGTCGGGTACCCCGATCACCGCACACTGCAGAACCGACGGGTGCTTGGCGATGACGTTCTCGACCTCGATCGAGTAGACGTTCTCGCCACCAGAGATGATCATGTCCTTGATCCGGTCGGCGACGAAGACATAGCCGGCATCGTCCATGATGCCGCCATCGCCGGTGTGCATCCAGCCGTCGCGGACTGCGCCTGCGGTCTCGTCCGGCTTCTTCCAGTAGCCGAGCATCACGTGCTCGCCCGACACCACGATCTCTCCGAAATCCCCTCGCGGGACCTCGTTTCCATCGAGGTCGAAGATCTTCACGAGCGACTGTGGTGCCGCTTGGCCTGCGGAACGTCGACGCACCGGATCCCGGTGATCGTCGTCGGTCAGCAGGGTCGCGACCGGTGACAGTTCGGTCATGCCGTACGCCTGCAGGAACCGGGCGGACGGGAAGGCGCTGCGGGCGCGCTCGAGGAGTGCCTCGGAGATCGGCGACGCCCCGTACATCAGAACCTGCAGGCCGGACAGGTCGAAATCCCCCAACCGCGGGTGGTCGACGGTCATCTGGATCATCGTCGGCACCAGAAGGACGTCGGTGACCCCCTGCTCCGCGATCGCTGTCATCGTGGCCACCGGATCAAAGCCCGGGATGATCACGTGCGTGCCGCCGAGCAGCATGTGTCCGATGGTGGAGGCCAGGTCGGCGAGGTGGAACATCGGCGCGACATGCAGCACTCGTCCCCTCGTCGACCACGCGCCGCTGGCCGCCGAGCCCATGGCCGACGCGAAGAGATTCCGATGGCTGAGCATGACGCCCTTCGGAAATCCGGTGGTCCCACCGGTGTAGAAGATCCCGGCCAGCTCGTCGCCGCCGCGCCGCGCGTCCGGAATCGGTTCGGCCCCGGCGATCTGCGCATAGGAGACCATGCCTGCGGGTGTCGCCCCGTCACCGCAGTGGACGACCGTGTCCAGGTCCGGACACTGTGACCGCAGTTCACCGACCAACTCGCTGAACGCGTCGTCGACCACGAGAACGCGCACGTCGGCCTCGACCAGGGAGTAGGCGATCTCCTTGGTGCTCCAGCGCGTGTTCACCGGCACGATGACCGCGTCGGCCCACGCGACGGCCACGATCATGTGCATGTAGCGATCCGAGTTCAGCGACAGGATCGCGACGCGGTCACCCGACTCGACGCCCAGCTCACGTACGCCGCCGGCGAGAGAAGCTACCTGCGAACACATCTCGGCAAAGGTGAACGAGCGATCGCCGCAGATGGTGGCGATGGCGTCGGGTTGTAGTTGGACGTTGCGGTGGAGTGGCTGGGTGAGATACATGGGGGCTCCTCAATCGGGGTCGAGTCCTGGACGAATCACAAGGCGCGCGCGATGAGATCCTTCATGACCTCATTGGAGCCGCCGTAGATCTTCTGTACGCGTGCATCGGCATACATACGCGCTATCGGGTACTCGCGCATGTAGCCGTAGCCACCGAAAAGCTGGACACATCGGTCGATCACCTGGCACTGCTGTTCGGTGAGCCACCATTTCGCCATCGCGGCGGTCGTGCCGTCGAGCTGTCCGTTCAGGTGGCGGTCGATGCAGGAGTCGATGAACACCCGACACGCGTGCGCAAGTGTCTCGCATTCGGCGAGAACGAACTTCGTGTTCTGGAAGTCGAAGATCGTCTGCCCAAAGGCGTTACGCGACTTGGTGTAGGCGACGGTCTCGGCGACCGCCGCTTCCATCGTCGCGACCGCTGTGACACCGATGATCAGTCGTTCCTGTGCGAGCTGCGTCATCAGCTGACCGAATCCGCGACCCTCCTCGCCTCCGAGTAGGTTGCCCGCCGGGACCCGGACGTCCTCGAAGGAGAGTTCGGAGGTGTCGGCGGCCTGCTGGCCCACCTTGTCGAGGATGCGACCACGGGTGAATCCGGGCGCATCCGCGGTTTCCACAACAACCAGCGAGACACCTTTGGCCCCCGCGGACGGGTCGGTCTTGGCGACGACGACGATCAGGTCCGCCTGGGAACCGTTGGAGATGAACGTCTTCGATCCGTTGACGACGCAATGATCCCCGTCGCGGATCGCCGTCGTCTTGATGTTCTTCAGATCCGAACCGGCACCCGGTTCGGTCATCGCCACCGCGGCGATGGTGTCTCCGGACGCCATCCGAGGCAGCCAGCGACGACGTTGCTCCTCGGTGCCGTACGCCAGGATGTAGTGCGCGACGATGCCGCTGTGCACCGCGTTGCCGAATCCGGTGTCCAACGCGCGGGCCTGGGCTTCGAACACTGCGAGGTCGTGGGTGAATGTCCCTCCACCACCGCCGTACTCCTCGGGGATGGAGCAGCAGAGCAGTCCGATGTCCCCGGCCTTGGTCCACACGTCGCGGTCTACGAAGTGCTGCTGTTCGAATCGCTCCCGGTTCGGGATGATCTCGCGGGCGAAGAACTTGTCGGCGAGTTCGCCGAGTGCGGTGGTCTCGTCGTCCCGCCAGGGCGACCGATAGGTGGTGGAGGGCATTCGGGTCGTCCTATCCCTCGTATCCGCCGCCGGTGACCATGATCTGGCCGCTGACGTAGTCCGCCTCGGGATAGGTGAGCATCACGACGGAGCCGGCGGCCTCGTCGGGGGTCCCCGCGCGGCCGAGCGGGATGGTCTGCTTCATCGCCTCCAGGAGATGCGGGTTGACGCCGACCTTGATCTCGCGGCCCTCGATGTCGATGGTCTAGTTGCCGTCGGCGGCGACCTCGGTCAGACGGGTCTCGATGAATCCGAACGCTACCGCGTTGACGTTGACGTTGTACCGACCCCATTCCTTGGCAAGGGTGCGCGTCATACCGACGATCCCGGACTTGGCCGACGAGTAGTTCACCTGACCGGCGTTGCCGTAGAGGCCGGCGATCGAGGAGATGTTGACGACCTTGCGCTGCACCCGAATACCGGATTCCTTCTCCGCCTTGGCCGCCTTGCTGATCACCGGCTGCGCGGCCCGCAAGATGCGGAACGGCGCCTTGAGGTGGACATCGAGGATGGCGTCCCACTGGTCGTCGCCCATCTTCTGGATGACCGTGTCCCAGGTGTAACCGGCGTTGTTGACGACGATGTCGAGGCCACCGAACTCGCCGGTGGCGGTCCCGACGAAGCGGTCGCCGAAGTCGGGGGCGGTGACGTTGCCTGCGCAGATGACGGCGTTGCCGCCGGCCGCGGTGATCTCGTCGACGACCGCCTGCGCGGGGTCGGTGTCGAGGTCGTTGACCACGACGTTGGCACCTTCAGCAGCCAGTTTGAGGGCGATGGAGCGGCCGATGCCGCGTCCCGAACCACTGACGATCGCCGTCTTTCCGTTGAGCTTTCCCATGGTGATGTGTGTTTCCTTCTGTGTGAGTGGAGGTGTCGATGTTCAGTCGAGGGCGACGAGCGCCTCGCCGAGGAGGGTCACGGTGCCGTCGGCGAGGGTGACCTTGAGCTCCAGCGTCGCGATCCGTTCCCCGTTGACGTCGTCGGTCGAGGTGACAGTGGCGGTACAGGTGGGTTGTCCGTGCACGGGGGTGATGGCGGCGAACCGCACCTTGTATGACCGGAGTTGCTGCTGCGGAACGAGATCGGTGAGCAATCGACCGAGATAGGCCATGGACAGCATGCCGTGGGCGAACACGTCGTCGAGGCCCGCGCTCTTCGCGACGTCGAGGTCGACGTGGATCGGGTTGTGATCGCCCGAGGCACCGGCGAACAGCGCGAGGGTGGTCCGCGAGATCGGGTCGACCTCCAAAGCCGGGAGGTCGGCGCCGACGTCCATTGTGGGGGTGGTCATTTCGTATCCTTCCCGGCTCGGTTCTGCACCACGGTGATGCCCCGCAGTACGGCGACGGTCGCGCCGTCCTGGTTGGTCACCGTGGTGTCCTTGACGATGAAGTCGAGGAGTCCGCCCTTCTTGTCGTACATGTCGGCGATGCGACTGGTCGCGGTGAGCTCATCGCCTGCATAGGCCATCTCGTGGTAGTCGAACTGCTGCTCGCCGTGCAGCACGGTCCGCAGATCGACACCGAGGTCCGCCATGAACGCGAAGGGATTCGGCGCCTCGAGCTCGATGCCGAACATGAACGTCGGCGGCACCGGCAGGTCGCGATGGCCGGCCTGCTTCGCCGCATCGACGTCGGTGTAGACGGGATCTCGTTGACCGGTGGCCTCGGCGAAGGCGCGCAGCCGACTGCGGGTGATCAGCAGTGAGACCGGCTCGAACTCCCGACCGATCGCGGTGGTGTCGAGACTCATCGGGCGTCCACCTTCTGGTACAGGGTGACGACGCAGGCGCCACCGAGTCCGAGGTTGTGTTGCAGGGCGAGTTTCACACCGTCGACCTGGCGTGCGTCGGCCTGGCCGCGTAGTTGCCAGACGAGTTCGGCGCACTGCGCGAGTCCGGTGGCACCGAGCGGATGCCCCTTGGACAGCAATCCTCCCGACGGGTTGGTGACCACGCGCCCGCCGTAGGTGTTGTCGCCGTCGCGGATGAACTTCTCCGCCGTGCCGGTGGGGGTGAGTCCGAGGGCCTCGTAGGTGAGGAACTCGTTGGTGGTGAAGCAGTCGTGCAGTTCGACGACGTGGATGTCCTCGGGTCCGATGCCGGCAGCCTCATAGACATTGTTCGCGGCGGCCGCGGCCATGTCGTACCCGATCACCTGGCGCATGTCCCGCGACTCGAAAGTGCTTGCGGTGTCGGTGGTCAGGCTCTGCGCACGGATGATGACATCGGCCTTGATGCCGTGTTTCGTGGCGAACTCGGGCGTACAGATCACCGCGGCGGCCGCGCCGCAGGTGGGCGGGCAGCACTGGAATCGGGTGAGCGGTCCGTAGATCGCCGGCGACTCGAGTACCTGCTCGACGGTCAGCAGGTCACGGAAGACCGCATTCGGGTTGTTGGCCGCATGCTTGCGGGCCTTCACCGAGATCTCCGCGAAGATCGCCGGGTCGACGCCGAACTCGTCGACGTAGGCCTGGCCCGCGCCGCCGAAGAACTGGGCGGCCATCGGCGAGTTCGGGTCGGTGCCCTGCAACTCGTCGCGAAGGCTCTCCTGCCGGGCCATCGGGCTGGGCCGATCGCTGTACACCGAACCCAGCGCGCCCGGCACCATCTGCTCGAAGCCGAGAGCGAGGGCGCAATCGACGACGCCGTTCTCCACCGCCTGCCGTGCGAGCCACAGGGCCGACGACCCGGTGGAGCAGTTGTTGTTGACGTTGACGATCGGGATGCCGGTCAGCCCGAGGCCGTAGAGCGCGGCCTGCCCCGATGTTGAATCGCCGTATACATAGCCGACATAGGCCTGCTGCACGAGCGTGTAGTCGATGCCCGCATCGGCCAGTGCGGCCTTGGCTGCGGTCTCGCCCATCTCGGCGTATGACCCGCTTCGGCCGGGTTTGGTGAACGGGATCATTCCTACGCCCGCGACGTGGACGGTGGTGGTCATTGCACATCCTCTCGATCCGAGTGATGCCAGTCACCTTAACAGGGATTTACTTTGCAAGGCAAGGGCGTAGTGGGAGGGGATGTCGAGGGGGATCAGTGCGAGAGCAGGACCGCCATGCACATCGCCGTCAGATCATCCGGGAACGATCCGTTGACCTGGAGGTGATCGAGCTGGGCGAGGGTGTGGATGATGCTGAGCGCGGTGTGCACCAGGATGCGTGCCGTCGTCGCATCGAGGTCGGGGCGGATGGCCTGCAGGAGAGCGGTCCATTCTGCGACGTATTCGCGCTGGCGGGCGCGCGACTCGGCGGCCAGGGTGGCCTGTTCGGTCTGCAGGAGTGATGTGAGAATCGTTCTGTCCAAGGCCAATTCGGCGTATCCACGGACGAGTTCGGGGAGTGCGTGCGCCGGATCCGAGTTCTCCCGCAGCACTCGGTGTAGGAGCAACCAGAGGGCGCTGGTGCCGCGCTCGACCGCGACCTGCAGGAGTACGGCCTTGCTTTCGAAGTAGCTGTAGAGGTTGGGCCCGGAGACACCGGCGGCCGCGCCGATGTCGTCGAGGCCCGTCGCCTCGTATCCGTTTCGGCCGAACAGGACGATGGCGTGTCCGAGCAGCGCTTCCCGTTTGGAGACTGGTTCCAGCGCGGAAGACACGGGGGACGGCGGGTCGCTCGGCGGACTCAGTTCCACCGCGCACATGCGTCGAGCCGCCGTGGTCATCAGCTCGACGTACTCCGGATCGCCGATCCGCGAGGTGTGCGAACCGGGACTGGCCAAGATGGCCTGAATCCCCCACGCCAGTTCTTCGGTCTGTTGGTCAGGGAGTTGTGGGCGCTCGGCTGCGATGAGGCCGCGGTACTGCCGATTGGTGGCATACAGCCGGTCGCGCAGATCATCACGCCGGTCGTCCGGCAGATTGCGCGCCTCCCGCCACCACAGCACCCCGACGTCGCGGTGGGCGACGGCGTGCGCGCAGCTCTCCGCCAAGGCTTGGTCGAGGGTGGTGGTCGATCCGAAGGCGGGCGTGACCTCGGCGAAGCTCTGCTCGATCACGGCGCCGAGCAACACCGACTTGTTCGCGAAGTGCCGGTAGAGCGCTCCTGCGGTGATGCCGACGCGGTCGGCGATCATGGCCATGGAGACTTTGGGGTACCCGACCTCGACGATCAACGCGCGCGCCGCCTCGAGGATCTGCGCCTTGCGATCCTTCGGTCGTCGCCGAACCGTGGACGGCTTGGTGGTCATGAGCACCTCAAACGTATGGATGTAAACAACGGTTAAGCGTAGTGCGTCAGGGTCCGCTGTGGCGACCGCCGGCCGGTCGAGGACTCGTCCGCAGGCGACCGATTCACCACCCAGGTCGCTCCCAGCGCCATCGTGAGACCCAGAGCCGTTGTCCAGGTGAACGGTTCGCCGTACATCGCCGTACCCCAGAGCGCGGTCACCGGCGGCATCAGGAACATCAGCGTGTTCACCGATGTGACGCCGACCCTCCGGAGCATGACCCAATAGAGGCCGTAGCCACCGATGGTGGACAACACGATCAGCCACAGCATGGCCAGCCAGAACCCGAGATCCGCCGGCGGTGTCGCGGTGCCGGTCGCCAGGCAGGCCACGGTGAAGATGACCGCCGACGTCGCACAATGGACCGCGAGCGTCTGGACGGGCGGCATCGTCGGCGCCGACCGCCGTTCCAGGAAGGTGGCAGCAACGAGGCAGCCCATACCGACAAGCGGTACGAGGTAGCCCCACAGGGGTGCGCTGCTCGTGGCTGCGGTCGCATCCGTCCAGGTCACCACCAGTACGCCGACGGCTCCGACCAGCAGGCCCCACCATTGGTGCCCGCGGGTTGCCGCGCCGAGGAGAGGTCCGGCGAGCGCGGCGACCACGAGAGGCTGGATGCCGTCGATCAACGCCGTCGTCCCGGTACTGACGCCGAGCCCGATGGCCCAGAACACGGTCACCGTGTAGCCCGCCTGCGACAGCGCGCCGACCAGGATCTGCGTACCCCATTCGCGCCGGCTGTAGCGCTCCGGCGTGCGACGTCCGTGGATCACCAGTGCGACGAGAGTCAGTGCGAGGGCGATGGGCACGAACCGCCACATCAGGACGGTGGTGACCGGGGCATCGGCGGCGCCCAGTTTCGCGCCGATGAAGCCGGATGACCAGCACACGACGAACAGCGTGCCGAGCAACGCGGTCACCCACGAGCCCCGGGTTTTACCGATCGGTGAAGTCTGCATGGTCGCCGACTTTACCGATCGGTGTAGTCTTTGTCATGTGAGTACCGATGTGGACTGGACGCCGAAGGCCCGGGTGATCCTCGATGCCGCGTCCGAACTGTTCTACGACCAGGGCATTCACGCCGTGGGCGTCGAGGCGATTGCGGCGCGGGCCGGCGTCACCAAGCGCACGCTGTACGACCGATTCGGATCGAAGGAACGGCTCGTCGTCGAGTACCTGCGTGCACGCGACCGTTCCTGGCGCGACTTGCTGCAGCGGCGGCTCGACGACGCCGACGACGATCCGGCCGCGCAGCTGTCCGCTGTGTTCGGTGCCACCCGGCAATGGTCCGTCGAGCGAAGTCCCAATGGCTGCAGCATGATCAACGCGCACGCCGAGATCCACGACGCCACCCACCCCGCGTACCCGATCATCGTCGGACAGAAGCGTTGGATGCTCGAATTGTTCACGCGGATCGCGACCGACGCCGGCGTCACCGATCCGGACGCCGTGGGCGACCAGCTGCTGCTGCTGCACGAGGGTTCCCTGGTGACCTACGGGATGTCGGTGGTGCCCGGCTCGTACGACGTGGCGGAGGAGTTGGGGTTGCGACTGTTGGCGGGGTAGGCATGGGGATGGAGGCGGCGGTTCCGGCCGCACTTTCGGTTTCCGGCTTGGCGCGAAAGGTGCGGCAAGATGACGGAACTGCGGCCAGAACGGGGGCGGTGGACCGCTCAGATGTCTCCCAGCATTGCGCGCACGTCGTCGGGGCTGATGACCGAGCCGAACAGGTCACCGTCGTCGACGACGGCATCGAACAACGCCCTCTTCTTGTCCTGCAGCCCGACGACCTTCTCCTCGATGGTCCCTTTCGACACCAGCCGGTAGACGGTGACGGGACGGGTCTGGCCGATGCGGTGGGCACGGTCGACGGCCTGCGCCTCAGCCGCCGGATTCCACCAGGGGTCGCAGACGAAGCAGTAGTCGGCCTCGGTGAGGTTGAGACCGAATCCGCCGGCCTTGAGACTGATGAGAAACACCTTCGAGGCGCCGCTGGTGAACTCGTCGATGGCGGTCTTGCGCTGTTTCGCGTTCATCGATCCATCGAGGTAGCTGTGGTCGATCCCCAGGTCGTCGAGGCGTTCGCGGATCAGCCCCAGGAAGCCGGTGAACTGGCTGAACACCAGTGCGGCATGGCCTTCCGCGATCAGCTCGGGCAGTTGCTCGGCGAGATAGTCGATCTTTGCAGAGGCGACACCTATGTCCTTCTCGTCGACCAGCCCGGCATGCAGGCTCAGTTGCCGCATCATGGTCAGCGACCGGAAGATCGCGAAGCGGTTCTCCTCCCAGTCCCCCAGCAACCCGAGGACGCGCTGCCGCTCCCGATTGAGGCGGGTCTGGTAGATGCGTTCGTGCTTGGCGGCCAGCTCGATGGCGAGCACCTGTTCCTGTTTGGCCGGAAGGTCCGAGACCACCTGATCCTTGGTGCGGCGCAACATCACCGGCCGGATACGTCGCCGCAGCCCCTCGAGGCGTTCGGGCTTCTCACCCGACTCGATCGGCTTGCGGTAGTAGTCGGCGAACGCGATGGGCGACGGGAACAGTCCGGGCGCGGTCAGCGAGAGCAACGACCACAGCTCCATCAGATTGTTCTCCATCGGGGTGCCGGTGATCGCGAGCTTCATCTCGGCGCCGAGTCGCCGGGCGCATTGGTGCGTCTTGCTCTTGTGGTTCTTCACGAACTGCGCCTCGTCGAAGATGACGCCGGTCCACCGGAACTGGTTGATCGCGTCGAACTGCAGGCGCAGCAACGTATACGAGGTCACCACGATCTGCGCGCCGCCCACGTGCTCGGCGAAGCTGATGCCGCTCTTGCCCTCGGTGGCGGTGACCGCGACCGCCTCGAGATCGGGCACGAACTTCTGTGCCTCGCTGACCCAGTTGCCGACCACGCTGGTCGGCGCGACCACCAGGAAGCAGCCGGTCGGGATCTCCGCGGAGGCCTCGGCCATCAACGCAAGTGCCTGCACCGTCTTGCCGAGCCCCATGTCGTCGGCGAGAATGCCGCCGATCCTGTTCTGCCACAAGAATCTCAGCCAGTCCAGGCCGGTGCGCTGATAGTCGCGTAGGTCGGCGTGTAGCCCCGCCGGCGGTCCACTGGGCGCCGGCAGGGTGGCGTTGGCGAGCCGGTTGACCCGCGAATGCCATTCGGCCAGCTGGTCGTCGACGACACCGAGGCTGAGCAACTCCTCCCAGAGGGTCGCGTTGTAGGTGTTGCGGCGGACGAGTCCGTTCTCGATCTCGCCGAGGTCCTGCGCTTCCCGGATGAGCTCGCTCAGTCGTCGCAGTTCGGGATTGTCGAGCGAGAAGTAGGTGCCGTCGGACAACAGCAGGTGGGTGGCGTTGGCAGCGAGCGCCCGGATGATGGCGCCCAGCGGAACGACGTGGCCGTCGACCTCGACCGTGATGCGAAGGTTGAGCCAGTCGTTGCCGACCGGGCTCTCGTCCTCGCTGATGCTGATCTCCGGGTCGTCCTCGGCGGGGCGGAAGTCGACCGGGTCGCCGATGATCTCGACTTCGATGTCCTCGCCGAGCTCGGGCACCAGCTCGCCGATCAGGACGGCGGTATCGATCAGTGAGTAGGTGAAGGTCCGGCACAGGAGGTCGGTGCTCGCCCGCTGAACGGCGGTCTCCGTGTCGTCGGCGACGACGGCGTCGAGGTCGCCGTCGAGGGCCCGCGTGCCACCCCGCAACGACTGGTGGATGATGCGGGTGGCCTGGGTCTGCCAACGCGTGCACCGGCGGGCGACCAGTTCCATCGCGCCGCGGGCGTCCTTCCAGGCCTGTGTCTCGTCCTCGGCATTGCGCATGCTGGTCGCAGCGACCGGTTCGTGTCGATCGAAGGTGCGTCGGCGATCGTTGATGCGATAGCTGATCCGCCAGTCCACCTGCGACGACTCGTCCCCGACGCGGATGGTGAGCAACGGGGTCGGCCCCTCGATCGTGGGCGGCGTGATGGCCCCGTCCTCGATGTCGACGGGAGCGGTGGCGGCCAGCGCCGGCAGGAGCTCCGCGACGAACTCGTCGAGGTCGGCGTCGGGGATGAGGATGCCGCCGGCCGACGCGAGCTTCTCGAGTGCCTGGCGATCCGAGGTCGCGTCGAACGGGCCCATCAGCAGGGTCCCGTCGTCGACCGTGAAGGCGCCGTGCGGTACCGGCGCACCGACCAGTCCGACCGGCGAGTCGTGCCAGTCGTCGTGGTCGACCTGGAGGTAGGGCGCGACGAATGCGCCGTCGGCGGCGCGTGTGACACGGAATGCGATGCGTGCACCGGCGAAGAGGTCGATGCGAGTGGCGCCGGTGGACGGATCGGCGAGCAGCGTCACGCCGGCCTCATCCGCCGCCGCGAGCAACTCCCAGATGTCCGACGGGGCCCAGCCCAGTGACATCGCGTCTTCGTCGATGCCGGTGTTCAGATAGGCGCGCGCCATGGCGACGACCGCCCGCAGCTGAGCCGGCTCGAAGTCGGAACGTCCCGGGGCCGACGGATGGCCCGCGGCCCGCCGCGCCACCGATCGCCAGTTGATTCCCTTCTTCACCCAGGTGCCGCCCCTACCCTGCTTGACCAGCCGCAGCGTCGGCACCGGGTTCGGCATGAGCCGGTGTACGGCGGGCAGTTCGACGAGGATGGCGAGCGGGACCGGGTCCACCGCCGGTTGATCGCGAACGAAGGCGCCCAACGTCGTGCGCCACTGCGCGGGAAGCTGGGTGACCTGCGCGAGTTCGGATCCGGGTGTGCCGTCGAGGGCGGCCGCCTCGGCCTCGAGCGCGGTCAGCAGCAGCGCCACACCGTGCTTGCACATGATCCCGACCGGGCAGGTGCACTGGGTGAAGTCCAACGTCCGCGACGTCCCGACCGCGCTGAAGGACGCACTGGTCTCGTAGACCTGGCCGCCCGAGCCCCGGCACAATCCGCCCAGGGTCAGCTCGTCGTCTGACCAGGCCATCCGGAACACCCGGCCCTCGTCGGCGTAATCCGACCCCCGACTGACCGTGCCCGCGTCGAAGTCGACGAGCAGGTCGCTCGCCGACTCGGCGAAGGGATCGAGATCGGGCATGCACACAGGCTAGGACCCGACGCCGACGTCGACGACGACGCGCGCGGCTTGTCCACAGACAATCCGATTACGGTGTCGTATGTGAGTGCACCGTCGGACGAACTCCACCCGTTGCAGTGGAGCAGTTACGCCACACTCGCCGACGTCCTGCCGGCGATCGACGACGCATTCGACCGGAGCCCGTCGTCGAGCGTGCCGATCCCCGCGAGCCGCGACGTCGTGCTGCTGCTGATCGACGGACTGGGCGCGACCCTGCTCGACGCTCACGCGGACGTGGCCCCGACCTTGACGTCGATGCGTGCCGCGACGATCCGCGCCGGCTTCCCGGCGACCACCGCGACGAGCATCACCAGTCTGATGGCCGGTGCGCCCTGCGGCTCGCACGGCATCATCGGCTACTCGTTTCGCACCGAACGCGACGAGACGCGTGGCCCGAAACGCCGCACGCTCAACGCCTTACGGTGGACGTTCAACACGTCGCACGGGCGATCCGCACTGGGGCTGTACGTGCCCGAACAGATCCAACCGAACGGAGGGGTCCTCGCGGAGATGGCGGGTCGCGGCGTCGACGTCACCTACGTGATGCCGCTGGCGTATCGCGGGACCGGGTTCAGCCGCGCCGCCTTTCGCGTCGAGGGCACCTATGTCGGCGCCCACAATCCCGCGGAGATCCTGGCGGGCGTCGGCGAGACGCTGACGCCGCGCACACCTCGGCACCGGTTCGTCTATGCCTACTGGCCGGACCTGGACGCCGCCGGCCACCTGTTCGGACCGGGTTCACCGGCCTGGCGGAAGACGTTGGCCATCGCGGACAAGCTTGTCGCCGACCTCGCCTCGGAGTTGCCGCGCGACGCCACCCTCGTGGTCACCGGCGATCACGGAATGATCGAGGCGGACAACCGGATCGACATCGACACCACCGACGAGATGCTCAAGGGCGTCGAGGCGGTCGGCGGGGAGATGCGGGTACGCCAGGTCTACACCCGGCCGGGTGCCCGCGACGATGTGCGCGCATTCTGGACGGATGTGCTGGGCGACAACGCATTTCTGGTTCCGCGCGAACAGGTGCTCGACGAACAATGGTTCGGCGCCGAGGTCACCGACGTGGTGGCCGAGCGGATCGGCGACCTGGTGGCCGTCGCGCGAGGGACGTCGATTCTCACCCGCTCGCTCACCGATCCGGCGCCCGAGGTGAACATGCCCGGCCATCACGGGGCGTGGTCGGCGGCGGAACAGTTGGTGCCGTTGCTGGTGCAGAAGGCTTGATGTTCCCCGCGCGAAGTATGCCTTTGTTTCACGTGTAACCGGGTGTTTACCCAGCGTAGCTTTCTCGCAACCATAGTTGTATAGCTTTCTTTCTCGTAAGTATTGACATCAGCCTTCATCAGCGGGAAAGTATGACCATGATCACAAAAGACACCGAGTTCGACGTCGTCGTCGTGGGAGCCGGGATCGTGGGCCTCGCGCACGCATATCACGCGCATCGTCGCGGCCTGTCGGTCGCGATCCTCGATCACGCCGACCGGGTCGCAGGTGCCTCGGTCCGTAACTTCGGCCACGCATGCATCACCGCCCAGTCCGGCGAGGCGCTCGACTACGCCCGCGCCGGCCGGGAGCACTGGCTCGAACTGTCGCGCCGAGCCGGGTTCTGGGCAGCGGAGACCGGCACGGTCGCCATCGCACGGCACGACGACGAACTCGCCGTGATGGAGCAGTTCGCCAGTGACAGAGGGGCGTCCGAGGCCCGCGTCCTCGATCGCACCGAGATCCTCGACCGCGTGCCGGCCGATGGTCACGGTGTCGTCGGCGGCATGTTCATGCCGCGTGACCTGCAGGTCGATCCCCGGTCGGCAGCGCCGATGATCGCCCGGTGGCTGGAATCCGAAGGCGTGCAGTTCTTCTGGCGGACATCCGCGACGTCATTCGAGCCCGGGCTGGTCCGGACGACACGTGGCGACCTGCGGGCCGCGACCACCTTCATCACCGTCAATCACGACATCGACCGCCTGTTCCCGGAAATCGCCGAGGGAATCGATCTCCGACGGTGTGCCCTGCACATGATCAAGGCCGCTGTACCCCTGCGGTTTCCGATGACGAGTCCGCTGTTCACCGGATGGTCGCTACTGCGCTACAGCGGATTCGAGGCCATGCCGTCGACCGGCGTCGTCGCCGATCGCCTCCATGCGACGTATCCCGAGCACACCGCTCTGGACCTGCACCAGATGTACACACCACAGCCCGACGGCACAGTTCTCATCGGGGACACCCACATTCGTGAGGTGACGCCGTTGCCGTTCCAGTCCGAGGAGGGATTCACCACGCTGATCGAGGTCACCAAGGAGCTGTTCGGGGTCACGTCGATCGACGTCATCGAGCGGTGGCAGGGCGTGTACTGCAGCGCTGCCGGACACGAGTTCCTGCGCACCGAACCGTTCCCCCGAACCCACATCGTCACGGTCACCACGGGCATCGGGATGACCACCAGCATGGGTCTCGCCCAGGCGAGCGTCGCCGAGGCCCTCGACCGCTCCGCCACCGTCCTCTCCTGATATCGACTCCACCCGAAAGGTACTGACAGACATGACCACCACCCCCACCTCCACTCCCATCGAGCTGGTCGTCTTCGACATGGCCGGGACGACCGTGGCCGACGAAGGCCTCGTCGTCGCCTCCTTCCTCGCCGCCGACGAGCACGCCGGTCTGTCGGCGTCCGACGCCGACCGCACCGCGATGCTCGACTACGTCCAGGAGACGATGGGCCAGTCCAAGATCACCGTCTTCCGCCACCTCAGCAAGGGCAACGAGGAGCAGGCACAGTCGGCCAACAAGGAGTTCGAGCGCACGTACTCCTCCCTCGTAGCCGAGGGCAGATGCAGTGCCATGCCGGGCGCCGAGGACCTCTTCCGGAGCTGTCGGGACCGAGGCGTGAAGATCGCCCTGACAACGGGATTCGCCAAGCCGACGCAGGACGCCATCCTCGAGACGCTCGGGTGGCAGGACGTCGCCGACGTCGTGCTGTGCCCCACCGACGAACTGCGCGGCCGGCCCCACCCCGACATGCCGCTCGAAGCCCTGATCCGCACGCGGACCACTTCCGTCGACGCGATGATGGTGGTCGGGGACACCGCCTCCGACATCACGAGCGGAGTCCGCGCGGGCGCCGGGGTCCTCGTCGGCGTGCTCAGCGGTGCACATGATCGCGACCAACTCACGGCCGCTGGCGCACACCACGTCGTCGACGGGGTCGTCGACCTCGCGGCGCTCCTCCCCTAGTTCCGAACCCTCTCCTCCCGCACCATCTCTCTGATCCATCGGGCGGGTTCGCGGTCAACCACCCGATCACCAGCGACCCTGGTGACGGCTCGCGAACCCGCCGGACACGATCCCGCACGCCTTCTCGCCGTTCTGGCGCCCCCATCTCTCGTGCGCCCGGCCTCTCGCCACTCACACGCGCATCATCGTCGCTGCGTCTCGATAACCCGTGCATTTCTCGCACTCTTCCCCGAAGATCGAAGGACGTCATGACAACCTCACCCACCCTCGACGGCATCCGCGATGCCGAGATCGTCCCCCTCTACCGACGGTGGAGGGTACAGACCTTCGCCGTCACCTGGATCATCTACGCCGGCTTCTACTTCACGCGTCAAGCGTTCTCGGTTGCCAAGCTGGGCATCCTCGAAGACCCGGTGCTGTCGACCACTCTCTCCAAGAGCGTCCTGGCCAACCTCGATGCCGCCTACCTGGCGGCATACGCGGCCGGACAATTCGTCTGGGGCGCGATGTCGGACAGGTTCGGCCCACGCCGAGTTCTGTTGGGCGGCCTCGCGGTATCGGCGGTCGTCGCTCTCCTGATGGGTCTGCTGCCGGCCCTCGTGTTCCTCGCACCGTTGATGATCCTGCAGGGCCTCGCGCAGTCGACCGGATGGTCGGGGACGCTGACGAACATGGCCCAGTTCTTCACGATCTCCGAGCGCGGGCGAATCCTCGGGTTGTGGAGCACCAACTACGCCTTCGGCGGACTCGCGGCCGCCCCGTTCCTCGGTTGGATCGCCTACAGCGTGTTCGACGACTGGCGTGTCGCATTCTTCACCGGGGCTGCCGTCGTCGGCGTGATCATCCTCATCACCCTCCGGTTCCAGCGGAACTCACCGAAGGATGTCGGGCTTCCGGAGATCGAGGCGTTCCGGGCCGAACTGCACGAGCCGGCACCCGTCGGCGACGTCACCGACGAGGATCGGGACATGGCCCAGCCGACGACGTCGGCGTGGCAGACGTATCGGACCGTGCTCGGCAACAAGATGGTGATCACCCTCGGCCTCACGTACTTCCTCCTCAAGCCCGCACGGTACGCGATCCTGTTGTGGGGACCGGTGATCGTCGCCGAGAGGCTGACCGGAGCGAGCAACCTGACCGCGATCACCGTCCCGATCGCGTTCGGTGTCGCGGGCGTGCTGGCACCGATCCTGCTCGGCCAGATCTCCGACCGCGTGTTCAAGGCCAAGCGCATCCCCGCCTGCGTGATCTCGCTGGTGATCCTCGTCGCGGCGCTCGTGCTGTTCACCCCGCTCACCGCAATGCAGAACGTCTGGATCATGGTCGCGGTGTTGTTTGTGATCGGTCTGACGCTCTACGGTGCCGACGCGATGGTGTCGTGCGTGTCGGCGGTCGACTTCGGCACGTCGAAGCATGCGGGTGCCGCGTCGGGGATCATCAACGGATGCGGCTCGGTCGGGGCCATCTTCGGTGGGCTGCTGCCGGGTTACCTCGGCACGACGGCGCTCTTCTACGGGTTCGCAGGCGCGGCGGCCGTGGCCGCGCTGATTCTGCTGCCGCACTGGAACCGGGTGCCGAGCACCGACTGACCGATACCGATCCACTCCGGGTGGCCGCCCTCGCACGGGCGGCCACCCGTTCCTCGTCGGCTAGGGTAGGTAGACAAGTTCCCAGGTGTACCCAACGGCACGGAGGTCGGGTTGTCCCCTCGACATCAGGAGATCTACCAGGCGATACGTGCCCAGATCGTCGACGGCGACTACAAGCCCGGCGACGAGCTGCCCCCGGAGACGGTCCTCATGGAGGAGTGGAAGGTCAGTCGCGGACCTATTCGTCAGGCCTTGTACAACCTCCGGTCCGAGGGACTGATCTACACCACCCGTGGCCGGCCGGCCCGCGTTCGCCGCCCGCACCAGCCGACCCAGACGCTCGCGTCGTTCACCCCGTTCTCGCAATGGGCACTGACGTCCGGCCGCGAACCGGGCAATCACACGCTGAGCGTGTCCCGTCGGCGGGCCGACGGTGAGATCGCCGACGGACTCCAGCTCGACGAGGGCGCGTTCATCGTCGAGGTCGTGCGACTGAGGACGCTCGACGGCGTACCCGCGCTGCTCGAGCGCAGCAGATTCACCCTCGACACGGGCCAGAGTCTGTTCGAGTTCGACGCCGACAAGGGCTCCATCACCGACCATCTCGTCGACGTCGGCGTGGAGTTCGCCTCCATGCGGCACGAACTCGACGCCATCGCGGCGGACGGCACGGACGCCGAAGCACTGCAGATTCCGGTGGCGGCGCCGTTGCTCCGGGAACGGCGTACCAGCTTCGACCCGCAGGGCAAACCGTTCGAGTACTCCGATGACCGTTATCGGCCGGACCAGGTGACGTTCTCGATCATGAACACGATGAGCGGGGAGCGTTGAGGTTTCGCGCCGGACCCGGTCGGCGGGGTGCTGTGGGCGTCGACAGCGGTTCGGTCAGTGTGCGCGGGGGTAGGGGTGACGGGCATAGAAGTCGAGATGGGAGCGGGCGGCGGCGTCCCAGGTGAGCGACTGCGCGAGCGTGCGGCCGGCGTCGCGTCGGTGTGGGTCCGGGGTCCGGGCGTCGAGAAGTGCGCGGGCCAGCGATGACGGGCTGTCGGCGTAGGTGACGGTGTCGCCGAACACTTCTCGCAGAATGGGTAGTTCCCGCGCGACGACGGGACGGCCGGCGGACAGTGCTTCCATCGCGGCCAGGCCGAAGCCTTCCTTCGTCGACGGGAACGCGAAGACGTCACAGGCGGCGACCAGCGACGGGAGATCGTCGTCGGGGACCGGACCGAGCACCACCGGGTCGATGCCGAGAACGTCACGGCGCCTCTCGAACTCGGTACGGTAGTCGCGGTAGTCGAACAGCGTCTCCCCTCCCGCGAACACCAGTGAGAGATCGGGTGCGTCGGCGCGGAGTGCGGCGAACGCCTCGAGCAGGTCGATGCTGCCCTTGCGCGGTTCGATGCCGCCGACGGCGAGGACATAGGGGCCGAGCTTGTCGCGCCACTGCCGTCGGAGTTCCGTGGCCTCCGGCGTGTCCGCGGCGGCCCCGGCAAATCGTCCGTGGTCGACACCGTTCGGGATGACCGTCGGCGTGAGATCCCATCCGACCCGCACCTCGTCGGCCACTGCGCGCGACACGCAGATCCGCGCGTACGGGTTCACCACCGCCTTCTCATGACACTCCACCAGGATCGGCGTCGTGAACTGGTCGAGATGGTGGATGGTGCGGATGCAGGTGCCGACCGCATTGGCGCTGATGCAGTCCTGTGCATGGACGATGTCGAAGGCAGACGGCTCGAAGGCCGAGCCGAGCGCGTCGATGGACCGCACGATGCGCTCCGTGATGGTCTCGTCGGGAACGTCGGCGAACGGGACGAGTCGTTGTGTCACACCGGGATCGACAGTGCGAAAGAATCCGTCGTCGCCGCCGCGCGCAAGGCTCCACACGGTGACGTCGGCGCCGATTCGGCTCAGCGCCTCGGCGAGATTGAGGGTGTGCACCACGCCGCCACGCGGCCTGGTCGAGTACGTCAGCAACGCGACGCGCACGGTCTCACCCCTTCCCGATGGACTCGTCGGCATGGTAGGTGTCGGGGCGTAGCTCGGCGAGATGGTTCAGAACCCTTCTGGCTCGCGCTATCTCGGCGTCGACGTCCACATCGGCCTTGGCCAGTCCGCCCTTGGAGCGGGTGGTGGACAGGATGTCGCCACCTGGTCCGACGACCTTGGCCTGGCCGAGGAATCGCAGCGATCCGGTGACGCCGGTGAGATTGGATGACACCACGAACACCTGATTCTCGGCGGCGCGCGCACAGTCGTAGAGGTCGAAGAGACGTGACTGCCGATCGGCGGGGAGCCGGGCTGCCCGATCGGTGACGCTGGCCGGCCACGCCGACAGCGCGGCGATGATGCGGGCGCCGTCGAGTGCGAGGGTGCGAGCGGATTCGGGGAACGTCTTGTCGTAGTCGATCAGCATGCCGATACGACCGACGGGGCTGTCGAAGGCGTGGAACGAGTCGCCTGCGGCATACGCCAGGGACTCGCCTGCCGGTTGATGGACCTTGCGGTGCGTGCCGAGGATACCGTCGCCCGAAAGGCAGACCGCGGTGTTGTAGCGCACGTCGCCGGCTGCCTCGGTATAGCCGATGCAGACGGTCATGTCGCCGGCAGCCGCCGCGACAGCGGCGAGTTCCGGACCGTCGGGATCGAGGGCGGGTGGTAGTTCGTCGGGGTCGGGCGCACGCAGGTCGCCGATGTAGCCGCCGATCGACGCGTCGGGGAAGACCAGCAGTTGCACGCCGTCGCGGGCCGCCGCCTCGACGATGCCGACCGCCTTGGACACACCACGCTCGACGTCGCGGCCGAAATGCGCTGCGAGAGCGCCGAGCGTGACCGTGGTCATGTCATCGCACTCTACTCATCGAAGCGCCCCTCACGCGGCGCCGAGGCCGGTGACCGCCGAGGCGACCGCGGTCGTGACCTCGCCGTCGGGCCACCGTAGCCGGATGCCCGGATCGGCCGTCAGCCTGCCACACGCCGACGCCGTGGTCGGGCCGGGCGCGGCGTGCACGGGTGCGCGGTCGGCGACAAGCATGGCGTAGCCCGGGAAACATGTCAGCCAGGCACCCATCTCCGCGTCGTGTGGTCGCGGGATGGCGGTGACGTCGAGTTCGGCGCCGGTGCCCGAGGCCTCGGCCAGCATGCCGAGGGTCCCGGCGATCCCGGCCATGCTGACGTCCTTGGCCGCGGCCGGACGGAATTCGCGCAGGAGCCCGGCCATGCGGGTCAGTTCGTCGGCCGAGCGGGAGCTGGTGCTGTCCCATTGCCTGCCGTGATAGCCGGGCCGCCAGCACCCGCCGAGGTCCGCGATCAGCGACACCGTGTCGCCCACGCGGCCGCCGCCGGCGGGGATCGGATCGGCGGCGCGGCCCAGCGCGGTCACCGACAGTGATGCGTGCACACCGACCTGCGTGTGCCCGCCGAGCACGGGAGTCCGCCAGGCCTGTGCGGCGGCGGAGATACCCCGGACGATGCGGGTCAGGTGAGATCTGGTCGGCGCACCCACTGCGTCCAGGAATCCGAGCGGGCTCGCACCCATCGCCGTGAGATCGTTCATGTTCACGAGGATCGCGCACCAGCCGGCCCACTCGGGATCGCGCTCGACCATCGCCGGCAGGATCGCGTCGCAGGCCGCGATGATGTCGGAGTCCGGCAACGGCACCCCGTCGTCCCCGCGGAAACCACTGGGCCCCAAGCCCCCCGGCTGACGGCCGAGCGGTGACAGGATGTCCGCGAGCATCGATTTGGTGCTGTCGGCGGTGCACTGGATCTGATGGATCGGCCAGAGCATGCGGCGATGCGCCCGCCGGTTGATCGTCGGTGCGGGACCTCGATCCTCCCAGCCGAGTGACCGGAACAGAGCCACGTATCGGTCCTGAACCGTCGCGTCGAACCGGAGGACGCCGAGCGATTCGACGTGGGCGCACGCCGCACGGACGAGGGCGGCGCCGACGCCTGCGGCATGCGCCGGGTCGGCGACCACCAGTCGGCTTCCCGACCACCAACCGATGTCGTCCGTCGTGGCCGGCGCGACACGGACGCCGCCGATGACGGTCCCGTCCGCGGTCGTGGCGACCAGGACGGCGGTGCGCGGGTCGCTGTCGGTGTCGTCGCGGTCGGTTCGGGTGAACAGGCCCTGCCGGTCGACGAACTCGGCATGTCGCAGCGCGTGGTAGTCGACGAGCGTGGACGCGGTGTCGGCGACCGTGATGAGATACGGCGGAGTTGTTGCCGCAGTGGCTTTTCCAGCGAGGATGGAGAGGTCACCCGGGCGTGTCGACCGAGTGCGCGTAGGGATCACCGTGCCGTCCAGCATCGCCTCAGCCTCCCACGTTCTGCAGCACACTGCAGGCCCCGCACGCGGCACAGCCGGCCCGTTGATCGGAGCCGCTCATGCCGACGAGCCGGAGATGCTGTGCGACTTCTCGACTGATCTTCTCGACGATCGCCGGCGGGGGTGCGACGGCGCCGTCGACGTCGACGGCCAGGGTTCCGGCGTGCGGCCGGAACGGCACGACCAACGGGTACACCCCCATGTCGATGAGCTCTCGTGCGCCCCGGATCATCTCGTCGGCGTCCTCACCCAGACCGACCAGCAGATAGGTCGACACCTGGTTGCGTCCGAACACGCGCACCGCCTCGGCCCATGCCGCGCGGTACTCGTCCAGGGAGACAGCGGACTTGCCCGGCATCCATCGCCGGCGCACGTCGTCGTCGAGGCTTTCGACGTGGATGCCGATCGCATCCGCACCGGCGTCTCGCAGGTCGGTGATGGTGGCCAGGTCGCCCGGCGGCTCGCACTGGACCTGGACGGGGAGTTCCGGTACAGCGTCCTTGACCGCGCGGACGCAGCGGGCGAGATGCTTGGCGCCCCGGTCCTTTCCGGCAGAGGTACCGGTGGTCATCACCATCTGCGTCACGCCGTCGAGATCGACGGCGGCGCGGGCGACCGCAGCGAGGTCGGCGGGCCGCTTGACCGCGACCGTCGAGCCCGACCGCAGAGATTCCTCGATGGAGCAGAAGCGGCACCGCTGGTCTTCGCCGTAGCGGATGCAGGTCTGCACGACCGTCGTCGCCAGGACGTCGGCGCCATGGAGTTTGGCGATCTTCTCGAACGGCACACCCTCGTCGGTACGCAGATCGTAGAAGCGAGGTCGCGCGATCGTCGCGATCTGCAGGCCGGTGTCCTCGCCGTCGTAGAGGACACGATCACCGTCGAAGACGAACGGGCTGTTCTCGTTCCGTGGGATGGCCGCGTTGAGTCCGTCGACGAGGAGGTGACCGTCGTCGGTGGGCCCGGCGCCGCCGGTGCGGTTGACCGGCGGGGTGCCGCGGATCCCCAGGAGGGCGAGGTCGACTCGGGTGGAAACAGTCACGCGGATGCTCCGTTCGCTCGGAGGAGAGTGTGCTCGGTGCCGTACCGGCTGCAGCCGGCAAGGGCACGTCGACGGATCTTGCCCGCGTCGTTGCGGATGGGACGGTGGGTGAGACAGATACGTTGTGGCCGGGCGACCTCCGGGAGCCGTCGCCTGGCGAACGCGTGCAGGGCGGCGGCGGTGACCTCCGCGTCCGCGACGTCGACTACGACGGTCAGCCCGTGGACCCCATGCGGTCCTGGCTCGCCGACGGCCACCGCACCACGCACCATCGGATGCTCCTCGAACGCCTGCTCGACATCGGCGGGGTACACGGTGGCGTCGCCACATCGGATGACGTCGGCGGCCCGGTCGATGACGAACAGGTAGCCGTCGTCATCGAGATATCCGATGTCGCCGAGGGTGTCCCAGCCGTCGTCGGTGCGCCGTGACGGCGCACCGAGGTAGGTGTAGGCGCTGGACATCCCGCGGCGCATCCAGATCGTGCCGATGTCACCTGTCTGTGCGGGCGTGGCGTCCGTGTGCCGGATGCTGATCTCCGTTCCGCCGACCGGCCGTCCCACGGTTCCCGGCCGGGACAGCCAGTCGCCACCGGTGACCATGGTGAGCCCGTTGGATTCGCTTCCGGCATAGACCTCGACGACCCGGCCCGGGCCGAGCCAGTCGAGGAGCGCGTACTTGTCGGGGGCCGGGCAGCGGCCACCGAGATGCAGGATCGATTGCAGTGAGCTCAGGTCGCGCTCCGCCCGTGCGGATTCCGGCAGCCGCAGCAACCGTCGGACCGACGGTGGCGACAACACCGCCCAGGTCACCCGATGACGCTCGACCGCGGCGAGGAAGGCACGCTCGTCGAAGGAGGGCTCGAGCACGATCCGGTGGCCCGCGGTGAGGCCGCGGAACGCGTAGGTGAACGCTGTCGAGTGCCACAGCGGCGATGACACCAGTTGAATCGCGTGCTGCGGGACGAAGGACGCGACGGCTGCGTCGGGGTCGACGAGAGCGGGTGCAGTACTCGCGATGACCTTCGGGCGGCCGGTGCTCCCCGACGAGGTCGGCGCCTTCCAGCTGTGCGCCCAGGTATCGGGAAGTCGGTCGTCCGACAGTGCACCGGCGTGATCCTCGTCAACCCATGCGATCTCCGCACGGGCCGGTCGTCGGCCGAAAGCGGCTGTCGGACGGGCGATATCCTCGATCTGCGCACGCTCGTCGTCGGGGAGCTCCGGTGACATCGGCATCGGAGTCGCCCCGACGCGCCAGATCGCCACACAGGCCACCACGAAGCCGATCTCGTTGGGCAGCGACACGATCACCCGATCGTCGCGTCGCACGCCACGGTCGAGGAGCAACCGCGCCACTCGCGTGGCCCGGGTGTCGATCTCCGCGGCTGTCGCCGGGCCGGTGCGGTCGACGACGATCACATCCTCGGGGGCCGTCCGGGCGCGGTCGGCGAAGACCGCGGAGATCGGTTGTCGGGTCATGGTTGTCGCTCCGCTACTGTCCGGAAGCGAGGCGCAGGTGGGATTCGCCCAGCGCCGCGACGATCGTGTCGGCGATGTGGCGGGCGTCGCGGTCGACCCCGAGGAATCGGCCCGATCCCCAGGTGTGCATCCACGGCAGCCCGATGAAACTGAGGCCCGGGACCTGGGTGACGCCGCGGGTCTGCATGGGCCGCCCGCCACCGTCGAAGGCGCTCGCCTCGATCCACCGGTAGTCGGGACGGAAGCCGATCGCCCAGATGATGCTGGTGATCCCGGCAGCTGCGAGATCGAGCTCGGTGGGGTCCGCATCGGCGTGCCACGTCGGCTCGTAACGCGAGGGTGGCGGCGCGTCGATGCCGTTGGCCTCGATGTGCCGGTCGATGTCGGAGCAGATGGAGTTGTAGACCGAGTCCGCCTTGTCCAGTGATGAGGTGAGCGTGGGCGCGAACCGCAGGGTCGAGTCCTTGCCGTCGGTGAGCGTGCCGTAGAGGTGCATTCCCTCGGCGGCGAACTGCCGGAGATCGACGTCGCGTCCGCCGTCTCGCCCGGTCACATAGTGATTCGTCTTCTCCTGTGCGGCCTTACCTCCCGGATACTCCTGAGCGGGAGTGTCGTAGAGGCCCATGTCGGCGAGCCAGGTCATGCAGTCACGGCCCCGGTAGAAGCGGGCCACCCGGGGCGCGTTGCCGATCGCCAGGTGGACGTCGCGACCGGCGAGATGCAGATCCTCGGCGATCTGGGTACCGGACTGTCCCGAGCCGACAACCAGTACGGCGCCGTCGGGCAGTTGCTCCGGGTTGAAGTACTGTTCGGAATGGATCTGCGCCACTTCCGAATTCAGAGAGCCCGCATAGGTCGGGATCACCGGGAGTGGGTAGCCGCCGGTGGCGATGACCACCTGGTCACAGGTGACGGTGACATCGCCGTCGGCGTCGGTCAAGGTGAGTTCGAATCCGGCGTCTCCGGTCCGCCGGAGTCGGGTGACGGTGGTGTGATCACGAACGGGTGGGGTGAAGGTGTCGAGCCAGCCGGCGAGCCATTCGACGACCTCGTCGCGCGTCATGAAGCCGTCGGGGTCGGGACCGTCGTAGGCGTAGCCGGGCAGCCGGCAGTGCCAGTTCGGTGTGACCAGTGTGAAGTTGTCCCAGCGTGAGTCGGCCCAGGCGTGGGTGGGGGTCGCCGATTCGACGACGAGGTGTTCCACGCCGGCGCGGCCGAGGTACCAGCTGACCGAGAGGCCGGCCTGACCGGCGCCGACGATGACGACGGGGAGGTGTTCTGCGGTATGAGCGGTGGTGCTCATGATGTCTCCAGTGGTGGGTGCATGGTGAGGACCTCGACGACCGCGTCGTCCTCGTATCGGTTGGCGTTGCGGACGATGTCGTCGGCGGTGGCGGCTGCCGAGGTGCAGGCGAATCCGAACTTCGCGCGGACGCGCTCGGCTGCCTCGTCGAGTGCACTCGTTGCGCGGGTGCGGAAATCGGCGACCGTGTAGTTCGCGCCGACGTCGAGATGATCGTGCATGACGAGACTCGGCGAGTAGCAGTTCTGTACGGCGCCGTCGGGCCACCGCACCGCGAAGGTCATCTCAGGCATGAGCGAGTCCCCGCCAACCCGCGTCACCGGTGGCGTCGAGTTCGGTGAGGACCCCGTAGGCGTCGGGCCGTCGATCACGAAGGTGGAACATGCCCCCACGCATGGCGGTGAACGTCTCGGCGATGTCGACGTCGGCGACCGCCATGCCACTGTCGAGCAGCGTCGAGTCGAGGATGTTGCCACCCGGGTCGACGATCTTGGCGTTCCCCACGTAGCGCAGCGACCCGAATGTGCCGGCCTGATTGGCGGCGATCCAGAAGACCTGGTTGTCGAGGGCGCGGGCGGTGTCGAACAGGTTGAAGCGGTACGTCCACCGGTCTTCCTGCAGGTTCTCCGCGGTCGCGGTGCGCGCCGCCGGCCAGGCCGACAGGCTGGCGATGATCTCGGCGCCGTCGAGGGCCATCACCCGCGCGGCCTCGGGAAAGGCCTTGTCGTAACAGATCTGGAGTCCGACGCGGCCGATCGGTGTATCGAAGACGCCGTAATCGGTGCCGGAGGAGTACGACATGTTCTCTCCCAGTGGCTGATGCACCTTGCGATAGCTGCCGTAGATGCGTGAGCCGTCGAGCACCGCGGCGGCGTTGTAACGGGTCTCCCCGTCCTCGGCCAGCTCGCAGAACCCGATGGCGATCACGAGGTCACCTGCGATCGATTGCACCCGTTGGATTTCCGGTCCGTCGAGCCGGATGGCCGGCGGTAGCGAGCGTGACGTGGTCTTGACGGTGTCCCCGTGGTTGCCGAGCGACGACAGGTATCCGCCGATTGCTGCTTCGGGGAACACCAGGAAGTCGACGTCGCGCTCGCGGGCCTGCGCCACATACGTTTCGATGGTCTGGTAGTTCTGTTCGAGATCGCGGGTGAAATTGGCCGCGACCGCTGCGAGAGTGGTCATGAGAATGCCTCGGGGTCGGTCACACCATGTAGGTGGAGTTGATGATCGCGCCCTTGCGCGCGTAGTGGATGATGGCGTCCTGCACGTCGAGCGGGTGCGCCGGGATCACTCCCTCGATGAGGTCCTCCTCGCGGCCGCCGTGCAGGGCGAGCCCGAAGCGGCAGCAGAACACGGTGCCTCCCTCGGCGATGAACGTCTCCAGCGAGTCGTTGATGTTCTGCTCACCGGGGAATCCGGAATCACCGGTCTTCGGGAATCCGCGTGTGGCAAGGCAATTGATGGCGCCGGGGCCGTAGAAGTAGACGGCGGACTCGAAGCCCTTGCGCAGCGCGCGGGTGGCCTGCAGAACCGCGACGAACGACACCGAGGATTCGTGCGCGATGCCGTGGACCAGGGTGAAGTAGGTTTCGCCGTCTTCGGCCTGGTAGTCGGGGAAGATCTTGGTCCCGCCGTAGATGTTGGAACCCTTCGGCAGGGAGGGGTGCGGGATCTCACCGAGTGACTTGGCGATGTTCTCGGTGATGGTCTCGTCGAAAGAAGGCACTTCGTCTCCTATGATGGATGAGCCGGGCGCAAGCCGGCAGCACAGAACGGATGGGCGAGGCGACGCTGCCCCAGAACGAGGGTGTCGATCCGTGCGGATCGGACTGAGTAGCTGTGTTCCGCTACGAGATTCAGTTCACGCCCGTTGTATTTCCGCGTGGTTACCGGGGGAATAATTGAGTGGCGAATCCAGTTAACATGGCCTCGATCCGTGCTGTCGGTGGACAGCCGCGAGAGCACCATCAGTGAAAACGCCAACACCACCTTCGTTCGCGACGAAGGTGGTGTTGGTGAGGAGAGGCGACTGCCGGCGGAAAGAGTTGCCGACGTCGGCGGAGGTCAGGCGACCAGTTCACTCTCGTCGATGACCGGTACGGCAGCGAGGAGTTCCCGAGTGTAGGGGTGCGCCGGCTCGCCGAAGACCTGATCGGCGTCGCCGTACTCGACGACCTCTCCGTCGCGCATGACCAGGATGTCGTCGGCGACGTGATGGATGACGCCGAGGTCGTGCGAGATGAACACGAGTGCGACACCGGTTTCCGCCTGCAGCCGGGCGAGCAGGTCGAGGATGCGGGCCTGGATGGAGACGTCGAGAGCCGACACCGGCTCGTCGCACACGATCACCGTCGGCTCCGGTGCCAGGGCCCGCGCGATCGCCACCCGCTGCCGCTGTCCTCCCGACAGGTGCAGCGGATGCCGGTGCCGGAACTCGTCCGAGAGGCCCACGTGGTCGAGCAGCTCGGACACCCGTCGGTCGACGTCGGAGCCACGTAAGTCTCTGGACCGCAGACTGTCCCGCAGGATTCGATCGACGTTCCAGCGCGGATCGAACGAGCTGAGCGGGTCCTGGTAGATGACCGAGATCTGGTGGCGATCGGCCCGGCGCGCGGCGTCGCTCAGTGCGCTCCAGGGCCGCCCGTTGAGTTCGACCGTGCCCGCGTCGGGATCGGTGAGCCCGAGCACGATCCGGGCCGTGGTGGTCTTGCCCGATCCGGATTCGCCGACGATCCCGAGGGTGCGGCCGGGCTGGAGGTCGAAGCTCACGCCACGGACCGCGGCACGCGTGGATCTGTCCTTGGCGGCGAAGGACTTGCGGATATCCCGCACACGCAGGGCCGGCGGCGCATCGCCCGTGGGCGCGGCAGGTTCGGGCACGGTGTCGCCGCTGGTCAGCAGCGTGCCCTTCGATGTGCGCGACGGCACCGACGCGAGCAGACCGCGGGTGTAGTCGTGCTCGGGACGCAAAAGAACGTCGCTGGTGGACCCGTATTCGACGATCTCACCGTCGCGCATCACGGCCACCCGGTCGGCGAGCCGGGAGACGACGGCGAGGTCGTGCGAGATCAGGATGACCGCGTTGCCACGTTCCTTGGCCTCGGCCAGCACGTCGAGGATCTGCGCCTGCACCGTCGCATCGAGTGCGGTGGTCGGTTCGTCCGCGATCAGCAACTTCGGGTCCTGCGCCAACGCCGACGCGATGAGCGCACGCTGACGGAGTCCACCGGACAGTTCGTGTGGTCGCTGCCCGGCACGCACGCGCGGCTCGGGCACCCCGACCAGGGTCAGGAGTTCGACCACCTTCTCCTCGCGTTCGGCTCGCCGCAGTCGGCGCCCGCCGAACCCGGCAGGATGGTGCGCGCTCCACGCCTCGCCGATCTCACTGCCGACCGTCCGCAACTGGTCCAGTGACACCAACGCGTCCTGCAGCACGAAGCCGATCTCGCGGCCCCGGAGTCGCCGCCAGTCACGGTCGTCGAGGCCCACGAGTGACCGGCCGTCGAACGTGATGGCGTCTGCGGTGATCCGTGCGCCCTCTCCGGTCAGTCCCATGAGGGTGCGCGCCGTCACGGATTTCCCCGATCCGGACTCGCCCACGATGGCGAGGCATTCGCCGGCCGTCACGCTGAACGAGACTCCCTTCACGACCTCACGGCCGCCGAAGGCGACGTGCAGGTCGCGGACCTCGGCGAGTGGCGCGGTGCCGGACCCGGCGACGCCGGATTCGGTGCTCAGCAGGGTGCTCATCGGTTGCTTCCTTCCAGTCGGGCGCCGAGATGACGTCCGACGGTGGTGAATGCGAGCGCGGTGATCACGATGACCAGACCCGGGAAGATCTCCAGCCACCACGCCTCGGTGATGTAGGTGCGGCCGGCATCGAGCAGTGCTCCCCACTCGGGTGCCGGCGGCGCGACGCCGAGGCCCAGGTAGGCCAGGCCCGATGCCCAGATGATGGCCTGCCCGACGCCGAGAGTCGCCGTGACGATCATCGGGCGCAGCGCGTTCGGGCCGATGTGCTGGAACAGGATTCGGCGGCGGGAGTGACCCAGGGCGGTGGCCGCCTCGACGTAGGGCGCGGTGCGGACGCTGAGGACCTGCCCGCGCACGATACGCGCGTAGCCCGGTGCGATGCCGATCCCGATCGCGAAGATCAGCGTGTACGGTCCCGGCCCGAACACCGACGTCAGCAGCAGCCCGAGCAGGATCGTCGGAAACGCGAACATCACCTCGATCCACCGGTTGGCGAGCGCCTGGGCGACACGTCCCGACAACCCGGCGGCGATGCCGAGCGCCACGGCCAGCACCAGCGCGACCGCGACGGCCCCGAGGCCGATGGCCAGCGACTGGCGTGTGCCGAAGATGACGCGACTCAACAGGTCTCGGCCGGAGAGATCGGTGCCGAACAGGTGTGCCCAACTCGGCGGCGACAGAGTGGCATCGAGATCGATCGCGAACGGGTCGTACGGGGCGAGCACACCTGGCGCCACCACGGCGACGGCGAGCAGGACCAACACGGCCAGGGCCGCTATCACGGTGGGCGGCACCGGCCAACGGCGCCGGTCCACCGGTGCCGGCGTCTGCGCTGTCGCCGGTGTGCCCGACTGCGGGCCACGTGTCGACAAGGTGGTCATGGGACCTCGATCCGGGGGTCGATGACGGTGTAGAGAAAGTCCACCAGCAGGTTCGCGACGGTGTAGATCGCGGCGACCAGCACCACGATGCCGCTCACGAGCGGCACGTCGCGGGAACTGGCGGCCGCGACGAGCGTCTGTCCGATGCCGGCCCGCGCGAAGACGGTCTCGGCGATCACCGCTCCGGACAGCAACGCGCCCATCGCCCACCCGGAGACGGTCACCGCGGGGATGACGGAGTGCCGCAGCACATGTCGGGCGCGCACGGAGAGGTCGCCGAGTCCGCGGCTGCGCGCGGTGAGGACGAACGGCTGGTCGAGGGCCCGGGCGAACTCATCTCGAGCGATGCTGCCGAGGAAGCCGGCCAAGGGTATCGCGAGCGTCAGCACCGGCAACACCAAACCGCGCAGGCCCGTACCGCTCTCCACCGGGAACCAGGCCAGGTTGATGGCGAACACCACCAGCAGGATCGATCCCAGCCAGTACTGCGGGAGGCCGGCGCTGACGGTCTCGAGCAGCGCACCCAGACCGCCGAGCGGTCCTCGACGACCCGCCGTCAGTGTGGTGGTCACCAGCACCAACAGCCAGGCTACGATCAACGCGCTGACCGTCAGGACGAGCGTCGGGCCGACCTGCTCGGCGATCACCTCGGTGACCGGTTGTTGCAGTTGATAGGAGGTCCCGAGATCGCCGTGCAGAAGCCCCTGCAGATAGTGCAGGTACTGCTGCCAGATCGGGTCGATGAAGCCGTACTGCTCGTTGACGGGGGCGATCTCGTCCGGTGTGCGCTCGCGGCTCTGCCCGGAGGAGAGATTGAGCAGCAGCGTCGCCCGGTCACCGGGTGCGAGAACCTGCAGCAGGAAGGTCACCGACGCCGCGGCCCACAGCACGAACACCGCGGACCCGAGTTTGCCGAGCCACCGCAACCACACCGCCGAGGTGCCCCGGCCGCGTTGTGGAGTCGACGGTGTCGCACCGCCGTCCGGGGTCGTCGTCTGATCGACCAGAGTGGTCATCGCACAAACCTCGCATCCGAGAACACCGGTTCACCTTGGGACTTCTCGATCCACACGTCGTGCAGTTTCGGCTGTGCGGCGATGGAGGTGGTCTGCGTGTACAGGCCGATGGCCAGCGCCTGGTCGCCGATCACCTTCTGCGCCTCGCTGTAGTACCGCCGCTGCTCGGCCGGATCCGCTGAGCTGTTGGCCTTCTCGATGAGTCCCTGCAGCGACGGATCGTTGTAGAAGGCGTTGTTGTAGGGATTGGGGTTGTCCTCGAGTCGCTGACGCCAGTTGATGTACAGCAGACCCGGCGTCGGGCTGGTCCAATAGCCGACGTAGGCGTCGTAGGTGTCCGCTTTCGCGTACCGTCCGCCGAAGTACTCGCTCTGGGTGGCGGGCACCAACTCGATGTCGAATCCGACCTGGCGGGCCTGGTATGCGACGTCCTGCAGTACCGCCGCGCCCTCCGGACCGATGATCGCGTCGGACGCGTAGACGACGCGAGCACTCAGCCGACGACCGTCCTTGACCCGGATTCCGTCGCCGTCACGCTGTGTCCATCCCGCCTCGTCGAGCAGCCGGCCTGCCTTCGCCGGGTCCCGGACATAGGCACCGGCGGTGGCGTCGTAGTCGGGGGTGCTCTGGCTGAGCGCGCCGTTCGGGTTGTACGGCACCACACCGAGATAGGCGGTCTCCACCGCCTTCTCACGGTCCGCCGAGTAGGCGAAGGCCTGCCGCACCCGCACATCGTCGAACGGCGCGTGGTCGACGTTCAGCGTGATCGCGTTCGGCCGGCCCGGCGTGACGTACTGGCGCGTCTGGAAGCGTCCGGTCGCGTCGGCCCAGTTGATCGGCGGAACGTTGTAGATGACGTCCGACGACCCGCTGGTCAAGGACCCGTACCGGAGCACCGGGTCCTTGAGGAACTTCCAGATCACCTTGTCGACGTAGGCCGGTCCCTGATGCTTGGCGTTGGCGGGCGCCGAGTTGTAGTCCGGGTTCCGCACAAAGGTGATGCTGCGGTTGCGATCCCACCGATCGATGACGAACGGCCCGGAGCCCACCGGCTTCGAGCAGTTGGCCTCCGCACCCCGCGCCAACGCCGTGGGCGACTGAATCCCGAAGTAGCCCTGGGTGAGTACCGTCAGCAACGGGCTGTACGGCGACTTCAGATGCAGTGCATAGGTAGTGCGGTCGAGCGCCTCACCGCCGGCGTAGTACTGGCCGATGTAGGCGGCGACGGTGCCGTTGGGACTGTCCGGGTTCAGGTAGGCGTCGAAGTTCGTCTTGACCGCAGCCGCATCGAGTGTCGTCCCGTCGCTGAACTTCACGTCCGGCTTGAGGTGGAAGGTGTAGGTGAGCCGATCGGGTGAGATGTCCCAGCTGGTCGCCAGCCAGGGCACCGGCGTGCCGGCGTCGTCCAGCGAGACCAGGTTGTCCAGGTACTGCCGCGCCAGGTAGGCGTTCTGCACCCAACCCCCGTGCACGCAGGGCGGCTCCTGCTCGTGGCCGTACTCGATCACCCCGCCGGTCTCATACTCCCCCGGGGTCGCCGCGACGCCCGTCGAGGTCCCGTCACCGGTCTCGGGTCGCTGCCCGCAGGCCGACAGGAGCGCGGCCGCCGACAGTGCTACGGCCATCAGCACTCGAGCCCGCGCGGGGCGGACGGATCTGGGCACGGTGGATCTCCTCGATTCGACTTCGGATTCCGACGCTGACGGTCGGTCGGCGGTGAGCACGCGGCAGCACACACGGCGGGTTCGGCGAGAAACCTAGCGACCGCAGCCGCAGAAGTCAGGCGTTCCGTTCACGCTGAGCGCAACACCTCGCAGCCGCTACCCGCCTGACTACCGTCAGGCCAGTGGCACACCCAAAGCCCTTGCGCTTCTCCGCCTTCGTGATGAACACCACATCCCACATCCTGCATGGGGCGTGGCGGACTCCGGAGGCCGAGCAGACGGACTTCAACTCGCTGAACCATTGGATCGATCTGGCGAAAACGCTGGAGGACGCACGGTTCGACTTCGTGTTCTTCGCCGACGTCGTCGGTCTCTACGACGACTACCAGGGCGACTGGAAGAAGTTCGTCGACTCCGGACTGCAGATTCCCAGCAACGACCCGCTGGTGCTGGTCTCGGCGCTGGCGTCACACACCGAGAACCTCGGCATCGCGATCACGAGCTCGATCCTGCAGCAGCATCCGTTCGACTTCGCTCGAAAGATCTCCACGCTCGATCACGCGTCGCAGGGGCGCGTCGCGTGGAACATCGTGACGAGCCTGTCGTCGAACGCGTGGCGGAACTTCGGCTACGACGGCATCACCGGGCACGATGACCGCTATGCCTGGGCCGACGAGTACGTCGACGTGGTCTACAAGTTGTGGGAAGGCTCCTGGGACGACGACGCCCTCATCCAGGACAAGGTCAGTGGCATCCACGCCGACTTCGACAAGGTGCACAAGATCAACCACGTGGGCGAGCGGTACCGCGTCGAGGGTCCGCACCTGTCTGCGCCGTCGCCACAGCGCACCCCGATCCTGTTCCAGGCCGGCTCGTCGCACACCGGCCGCCGGTTCGCGGCGCGAAATGCCGAGGCGCAGTTCATCGTCTCGCCCACTCCGGATGCCGCACGCGGACTGGTGGACGACACCCGCCGGCTGGTCGCCGAGGCGGGCCGAGACCCACAGGATCTGCAGTTCTTCCAAGGACTTTCGTTCGTGATCGGCAGCACCGAGGAGGAGGCGCGACGCAAATCGGCGGAACTCGACGAGTTCATCGATCCGAGCACCATGATCGCGCATTCGGCGGGCGGGCTCGGTTTCGATCTCGGTTTCTACGACCTGGACACCCCTATCGGTGAGATCAAGACCGAGGGCACACAGAGCACCCTGCTGTGGCTGCGCGAGGCGGTCCCCGATCGTGAGCCGACGGTCCGGGATCTCGCCGAACTGCGGAGTCGGAGCGGGCGCGTCGTGGGGACGCCGGAACAGATCGCCGACCGCCTCGAGCAATGGCGCGACGCCGGCGTGGACGGCATCAACGTGATCAACGCGACGATCCCCAACAGCTACGTCGAGTTCGCCGACCACGTGCTGCCGGTGCTTCGGGATCGCGGTCTGGCACAACGTGAGTACGCCCCGGGCACGGTGCGGCGCAAGCTGACCGGCCGCGATCGACTGCCCGACTCTCATCCGGCCGCCCGGTACCGCGGCGCGTTCGCCGAGGTGCCGGTGTGACCGCCGTGGTCACCCGGATCGCGTCGGACCCGGCCGAGGTACTCGCCGAGGTCGCCGCCGAGGCGGCCGTCCGCGAACGGACGGGCACCGATCCGCACGAGCAGGTGCGGTTGCTCGCCGACACCGGACTGACAGCGTTGACACTCGACGATGCGACGGCAGACGGTGCCGACGTGGTCGAGTTCTTCGAGTTCCTCATCGACCTTGCACGCGCGGATCCGATTGTGGCGCACATTCTGCGCGCCCACTTCTGGTTCGTGGAGCAGGTCCGGCGCCTCCCCGCGGGTCCCGTCCGCGAGCGCTGGGCCGCCGAGGTGCGCGCCGGGAAGATCTTCGGCAACGCGACCAGTGAGCGCACCGGGAACGCCGGTACCCGCGACTTCCGGACCGAGCTGCGCCCGACCGAGGATGGCTGGCTGCTGACCGGGGCGAAGTTCTACAGCACCGGCACCGCCTTCGCCGACTGGGTGTCGGTGACCGCGACGGTCCGCGGCACCGATTCGTCGGAGGATCGGGTCGCGCGGGTCGTGCTGCCGGTGGACCGCGAGGGTGTGACCATCGTGGACGACTGGGACGGGATCGGTCAGCACCGGACCGGGACCGGCTCGACGAACCTGGACGACGTGCGGGTCCGGCCTGAAGACGTCCTCGAGCTCAGCGAGTCAGGATCATCGGACCGGCCGATGGCCACCGACGGGCCGTTCCTGCAGCTCTATCTCCAAGCGTTGATCACCGGCATCCTCTTCTCGGTGACCGACGACGCGACCTCATTGCTGCATTCTCGCTCGAGGACATTCGACCACGCACCACACGAATCTCCCCGCAAGGATCCGATCCTGTTGCGGACCGTCGGCGAGATCGACGCAGCGGCCCACGTGGCGCGGGCCGCCGTCTTGTCGGCGGCGCGTGACGTCGAGGCCGCGTTCGGGCCGGCCCGCCGGGGCCGGATCGAGCCGGAACTCTTCGCGCGGGCGTCGGTCGCTGCGGCTCGGGTCAAGGTGCACGTCGATCGGGTCGGGTTGCAGGCTGCGACCGACCTCTTCGACATCGGCGGTGCGTCGTCGGCGAGCCGTGCCAAGAATCTGGATCGGCACTGGCGCAACATCCGCACCGTCACACTGCACAATCCCACGTCATACAAGGCGATCGCGCTGGGCGACCGCCTGGTGAACGGAACGCCGTTGCCCGCCAACGGGTACTTCTGACATCTGCGCTCGGGCCGGGTCTGCGGAGCGGAGCAGACGGCACCATCGAGATTGCGCTACACGACTTGTGGGATTCTCGGCGCGGGCCGGGATGTTGCCGGGTGTGGTTCCGCGCTGCTCGCCCGGAGGAAGCGACGCTTCTCCCGCCAGTCATCGAGCATGCGCCGCTGTTGGACGCCCAGATCGGCCAGGATCTCGCGCGGCGTGGTGTCCGGACGCCGAACCGCACGCATCACCGACCCGGCCACGGTGGTCACCGGCATCATCGCGGACGGCTTCTGCACGCGGTTGTAGATGTCGCTGAGTATGCGGGCATAGTCGGGTCGATCGGTCGCCCGGCGATAGAGCTCGTATTCCAGCGGCGACGGCGCGGTCCCGGCGGCCAGGAGGTTGGTCCACTGGAACACGTCGATGCAGTCGCGCTCACGTTGCGCGGCCCATCGCGCGGTCGTGGTGTCGACCGCATCGGCGTCGACACCGTCGCGGCCGCCGAGGACCGGGGCGAGCGCCTCACCGAGCAGCCGTCCGTAGCGGAGGCCGTCACGGATCCCCTGCGCTGTCACCGGGTCCTTGAAATGGCCGGCGTCCCCGGGCAACGCCCACCCCGGCCCGTGGGATCTGCGGAAGTAGGACTCGATGCCGGTGCAGGACCGGACGCGCGAAACCATCTCGCAGCCGTCGAGTCGACGTGCCAGTCCCGGCAGCGCCTCGATGCCGCGGAGATACGCATCCTGTGCCTTGCGGCCGCTGAACTCGGGGACCATCTCGATCGGCGGCTGTAGCAGCGACAGCAGATCACCGCCGTCGCAGGGGAACGCGGTACCGAGGAGACGGTCGATCCGCCACTGAGAAGCGATGTGGCGCAGATCGGTTCGATCGTCGGACCAGTAGGCGTAGTAGCAGGCACGGCCACTCGGAGCGACCAGGGTGGGTGTGCGGACGCCAACCGCCTCGGCGACGAAGCTCTTGCGGCCGTCGGCGCCGATCACGATGTACGCGTGCACCTCATGGGTGACGTCCTCGTCGTCGGTGTAGCGAAGACCCGACACCCGACCGTCCCGCCACACGAGACCTGTTGCCGTACAACGTTCACGGAATTCGACACCGGCCGCCACAGCGGTCTGCACCAAGGCCTGGTCGAGATGGATACGGCGCACACACATCGCGTAGTCGACCCCGGAGACAGGTGAATAGGTCGTTCGCCAGCCGACGTCGTCGAGAACTGCCTCGGCGAGGGGCATGCGCGGTGCGCCGATGGCCTCGACGGCCGGCAACGCGCCGATCGCGGCGATCTCGGCCATCGTGGTCGGCCACAGCAGGTGAGTCGACAGGGTATCGGATGGAAAGCGTGCCGAATCGATGACGAGGACACGAAGTCCGCGCTGTGCGAGCGCGACGGCAGTCGCCGAACCCGCACAGCGCCCCCCGACGATGACCGCGTCGAACCGCTCGGCGGACGAGCTCATGGGCGCCTCCCCGACCAAAGTGCCCGACATGACGTCCGACACAGTGTCAGGCCGACATTATGCCTGTACAGGTGGGGTGTCAAGGTCCCGCTGCCGACCGCCGGATGGGCTAGCATCAGCGCCATGGGTTCGGTGACCAGGTCGCAGGCGGTGCACGCGCGTGAACGGCGTGCCGAGGTCGTCGAACGGGTGTTGGGTGCGGTGGAGGAACTGCTCGCGACGGGCGAACGGTTCACGGAGATCCCGGTGCAACGCATCGCCGCGGATTCGGGGATGTCGCGGACCAACTTCTATCAGTACTTCCCGAACAAGAGTCAGGTGCTGATCCAGGTCGCGGATGTGGCGTCGGCGGAGTTCTTCGCGGCACCGACCTCATGGTTTGCCGACGACGCCTCGCTCGACGCCGGTGTTGCCGGGGTGGAGCGGGCGATCGCCTCGATGGTGGCCGAGTTCCGCAAACACTGGACGCTCATGCGGGCGTTGGGCGAGGTGTCGGCATACGACACCGAGGTCGCCGAGTTCTGGTTCGGCCGCATCAACACCTTCATCGACTTCGCCGCGGGGCAGGTGGCGCGTTGGCGGGCGGCCGGTCGGGTCGACCCGTCGGTGACCACGGAGTCGGTGGCGGCGGTGACCTGGATGGTCGAGCGCAGCGTCACCCAGTACGCCCTGGGTCCCCGCCAGGAGGGTTCGGACGACAAGCTGATCGCTGCGCTGTCCCGGACGATCTGGCTGACCGTCACGGCCGGCGCGGACTGAGGGCGGGCGGCCGGCATCACCCGAGAGAAGTCAGCCGCGCGACGTCACTCCCAGATCCAGTTCCAGCGATGCGCCCGGACGTCGTAGCGCCGCACCAGACGCCGACGGCGCGCGGGGGTCTGCGGGATTCGATTGGGACGCTGCTGGGTTGGCATGATGTCACATTCTCGTGCGGGGATTCCCCGGTGGAATCCGAACACCCATCACGATGCCGGCACAGACTTGCACCACCCTGCGCAGATCCTGTGAGGTCGCTGGGAGTCCGCGGCCGGGGACGAGCGACCGGTCACACTCAGGAAGGGCGGTTGACGCTGCACCTCACCGCAGATGATCGATCTCGTTGAGTGACAACACCTCTCGATAGCCACCGGGCAACGCGAGCACTCTCGACACCGACGTGTAGAACGGGTCGACGAAAAACGTCTTCGGAGCACCGATGACGTGCGAGAGGTAGGCATTGACGACGCCGCCGTGACAGACGATCACCGTCGCCGAGTCGTCGTCCCGATCGGTGAGGGCCTCGATCCCGTCGACCACCCGCGCGCGAAACCGGTCCACGTCGAAGGTGTTGTCACCCAGCCGACCGGCATTCATGTGGTCCAGCAGGAGTCGGCGGTCGGTGTAGGCCTCCGCGATGCCGTACGCGGGCCAGCCGTGCGAGAGCTCGACCAGCCTGGGGTCGAGTGCGAGTTCGAGCGACAGGGATTCGCGAGCGAACCCCGCGGTCTGGGTCGCTCGGCGCATGGGACTGCTGACGAGCCGACTCACCGGGCCGTAGCGGCCGTCGGCGAGAGCCTTGGCCAGACGTCGCGCCTGCTCCTGCCCCTCCGGCATCAGATCCGGATCCGCGCCGGCGGGATCACTCGACCGGAACGGTCGAGCGTGACGGACGAGCAGGAGTTCCATGCGACCAGTTGATCACCCGCCGCCGGCGCATGCCAACCAGCCTCGGTCAGGGCTCACCGCGGGCTCGGCCACCGAGGTCCCCGCGGTCGGTGACGTCGAGCTTGATGCACGCGCGGTAGATGTGGCCCTCGACGGTGCGTGTTGAGAGTGTCAACCGCTCGCCGATCTCGCGATTGCTCAACCCTGCCGCGACGAGGTTCGCGATCTCGCGCTCGCGCGGAGTCAGTGGCAGCGGATCGTCGATGGAGGTCAGCGCCGGCGTGACCAGACCCCCGCAGTCCGTCGCGAGCCGGTGTGCCGCTCTCGCCGTCCGACTCGAGTTCGATCCGTTTCCCCGGAGGTCATACGCCGCCGACGCCTGCGCGAAAGCGTCCGCCGCCGACGGCATGGCACCGATCTGCTCGAACTCCATCCCACATTTCTCGAGGACGCCGGCGTCTTTCGCCGCCACCGCCGCGGCATGCCGGGCGTAGACGGGCGCGAGATCGCCGTCGACACGATCGACCAACTCGCCCAGTCTCCCGCTCACGGAGCCGTCACCCAGCCGGGCGAGCGAATGCAACGCCCCCGTCTCCACCGCATACTGCCCGGATTCTCGCGCCGAGACAGCCGCCTCCCCGAGCACTCGACGTCCCTCCACGGTCACGCCCTCCGCCACGGCGAGCCACCCTTCGGCCACTCGGAGCGACGGCTCGAAGACCGCGACGTGCGGTTTCAATGCGGCGCGGGTGGCACACGCCACCTCCCGGGCGGGCTCGACCCGGCCCAGCAGGGCATTCGCCTGGACCAACGCGGTGCGTGCGGGAAAACTCCACGCCGAGAAGGCATCTGATGCGAGCGCGGCAGTGGCCTCCTGTAGACGGATGATCGCCTCCGGAAACCGTCCCCGCGCGACAGCCGCGAAGCCGGAGAGCGTCTGCGTCATACCCCAGGCCAGATACTGCCCCGGGGAGCTGAACTCGGCGTACTTCGCCGCGCACCTGTCGGCACCCTCGAAGTCGCCGGCGTTGACGAGCGCCTGTTCCTCTCCGAACGCCGCCGAGTAGCGCAGCAGACCATCCACACTCGACGGAACCCTGAGGTCGGCGGCGATCGCGGCGACATCGGTCGACCGGCCCATCAACGCCAGAGCCCGCTGGGCGGCAAATCCGGCCCAAAAGCGTGCGGTCGGCGACGCACCCGTGGTCGCCAGCACCGCACGGGCCAACTCGACGGCGGGCTCGAGGCGATTCGCGTGCATGGCCAGTACCGCGTCCATGCCGTCGACGATCAGCACGAGGTCGGGAATCGTGATCCGCTCACGCAGCATCTGCAGCATCTGCGAGGCCCGCGCGTTGTCGCCCATGGCGAAGCTGTAGTTGGACACCTGGGTCATACCCCATCGGAGTACCCCGATCTCATCGAGGTCATCGGTCGCCACACTCGACATCACGCGCTCGGCCTCGTAGGGCTTCCCCTGCCAGAGCAGGCTCCGGGCCAACAGGTCCGCAGTGTCGATGGTGGGTGCCGTCTCGAATCCCGCCCGCGAGAACCTCTCCCCCGCCGCCACATCCGAGAGTCCGATGGCGACGCGCGCGGCTTCGATCAGCGGCACCACACCGATGTCCTGGTCGCTCTCCACCGCCAACTCGGCGAGGCGCATCTTGTCGTTGCCGGTGTCGAGGCCCCGTTCCTGCATCGCACCGACGAGCTTCCCGCGCAGCCGACGGGCCCGCGCCCGCCCGAGCCGGCTGCGCACCACCTCGCCGAACAGCGGATGGGTGAAGCGCGCGGCGAGGCGGTTGCCGCCCCGGGATATCCGGATCAGTTCACGGATCTCGGCGTCGTCGACGGCGTCCTCGCCCGCGAGCCCGCAGAGCAGGTCGAGTTCGGTGGGTTCGCACAGACTCACCAGGTCCAGCACCCGGCGCACCGGATCGGGCAACGCCTCGATGCGCGAATCCAGCAGTGTGGCGAACTCGGCTGTCACCGTGGTGGTTCCGCGTAGCTGCCACACACCGTCTGCCTCGCGCAGGTGCCCGCTCTCGACCGCACCGTCGACGAGGTGGCGCAGGAACAACGCATTCCCGCCCGACGCCTCCCACATCAGTTCGGCCGAAAGGCCTTCCAGGTGACCGCCCAGGGCACGCTCCACCAACTGCACACTCTGCTCTTTGGTGAACGGGAACAATTCGATCCGGCGGAGGTAGTCGTCCTTCCACAGCGACATGACGGCGTCGGGGAGGGTCTCACCGCTGCGCACCGTCACGACGATGCGGGCGTCCCCGTCGATGGCGAGTTGATGGAGGAGGGTCGCGGACAGTGGATCGAGCAGATGCGCGTCGTCGACGCCGAGGACGAGCGAGCCGCGTGACAACAGTGACTCCCGTGCCGAAGACAGCACGCCGATCGTGTCGCGCGCGGCCGCCGGGGCGACGACGTTCGCGAATGCCCCCAACGGGATACTGCGTGCCGACTCGGTTCCGGCGATCCATCGGACGCCGTTGTGCTCGGCGGTGACCTGCCGCGCCAGTGTCGTCTTCCCGACTCCGGCAGGCCCGGTGAGAACCGTGCCGCAACAGGGTCGTCGCGCCGCTCGCTGCACCTCGGACAGAGTGGAGTTGATGGCGTCGAACTCGTCTCGACGCTCCACGAGTGGCCAGGTGGCAGGCACGGAACAAGCTTAGGCCGACAGGCCGCAGACCACGAGTGTTCGAACGACCGACGCCTCACCCGGCGTCGTCCGTTTGACCGACATCTCACGCGAGGACGACGAGTAGTCCTCAGGGAGTTGCGGACTCGCCGGCGAGAACGGCGGGGCCGAGGAACTCGCAGACCGTCAGGGCCAGCGCGAGATCGAGACGGTCACGATGCGACGGCGTCTCGGCGAGGGCCTTACCGACGCGGTACTTCACCGTGTTGCGATGCAGGTTCATCTGTTCGGCCGTGTGGAGGTGGCTTTCCTTGGTGGCGAAGAAGACGGCCAGTGTCTCACGGAGCGTGGCGGTGCCCGGAGTGTCGTCGGCGAGACCACCCAACACCTCTCGGACCCAGGCGCGGGTCGACTCGAGATCCTGAGCGAGCAACGACACCACCGCCACTCCCCGATCACCGAAACCGACGATCGGCGAGGCCGAACTCCCCGGCATGGTCGCGACGGCATACGCGGCCTTCGCCTGTTCGTGGGACCGCCGGAAGCCACGAATACCGTCGGCGGGTAGACCCACCGCTGCCCGGACCCCGCTCGGCAGATCGAACGCGGGCGTGCCCTCGGCCGTCGCCACGCCGCGGCCGCCCTCTCCCAACGGAATCCACGCCCACACGGTCGAGCGATCGATGGCGGTGACGATCGGTGGACCGTCGGTTCGCAGACGTCCCGCGAGGTCGCGGGCCGCCCGATCGAGGACACTGAGCTCACGCGCATCGTCGTCGGCGGTCCACAGGATCACCGCGATGTGTACGCGGGCAAGTCGATAGCCGGTCTCGGCCTCGAACGCACGCCCGTCCGGGTCTCCCGGACCGAGGAGCTGATGGATCGTCGACGAGAGCACGTTGCCCTCGGCACCCAGCCAGCGGCGGCGCTCGTTCTCATAGGCCTGGAAGACGTACAGCGTGATCCACTCGATGTAGCCGAACAGGACGTCGGAGATGTGGCGGGTCACGGCCATCGTGTCGTCCGCCGGCAGGTCCATCTCCTCGACCAGTCGAAAACAGTGCCGGGTCATGCTGTTCTGGCCCATGAGATAGGCGCGCATCAGCGAGTTCGACGGCACGTCGCGCTGCGCGAGCCGCAGCGCGTACTCGACGGCCGCGGTGGTCGGCTGCAGGTGATCGACAGGGATGTCGTTGGCCAGCACATGGATGATCGTGGACACGTTGCCGTGCACGCTGGCCTCGAGGAGCTCCACCAGCTTGGGATCGGAGTCCAGGTGCTCGATCTCGCTCTTCATCATCGTCGCCATGTCGGTGACGAGGGCGGACTCGCTGTCCCGCAACCTCTTCGCGACGACGGCGACCGCCGACGCGACCTCCGGTGCGGTGGTGGACATCGTCATGCTCGTCGGGCGCCGAGCGAGGCCAATGCCGAGGACGCCGCATGGAAGCCGCAGAGGCCGTGGATGCCCGCACCCGGCGGAGCCGACTGGGAGCAGATGTACACACCGTCGACGCCGATCGCATAGGGATCGACGGCGAGTCGCGGCCGCAGCACCATCTGCAGACCGTCGTTGGCGCCGCCGATGATGTCACCCGCCGCGAAATTCGGGTTGTAGGACAACAGTTGCTCGGTGCCCGCACTCGCGGTCGCGACGATCCGGTCGCGGAAACCCGGCGCGAATCGTTCGATCTGCGCGGTGATGGCCTCGGTCGCGTCGCCGTCGTAGCCACGAGGCACGTGGGCGTAGGCGTAGATCGGATTGATCGGTCCGCTACTGCGTGTCGGGTCGGCAACGTACTGCTGGCCGAGCAGCACGAACGGCCGTTCCACCATCACCCCTGCGGCGCGCCGCTTCTCGGTGTCCCGGACCTCGTCGAAATCCCCACCGAGGTGCACGGTTCCGGCGCGCACGCAGTCCGGGTTGGACCACGGTATGTCGCCCTCGATGGCGAAGTCGACCTTGAACGCCGACGAGCCGACGCGGTAGCGCTGATAGGCCCGCCGGATCCGTGCCGGCATCTGGCCGCCGTAGATGGCCAGCACCTGCGCGGGTGACAGGTCGAGGAGGACGAGGTCGGCCGGCGGGATGTCGGCGCGGGACCCGACCCGTACACCGGTCTCGATCTTGCCACCGGCGTCGGTGACGGCGGCGGCCGCGGCGGAGGTGATCGCGCCCGAGCCGCCCTCGGCGACCGGCCAGCCGTACCGATGACCGCTCGCGGCGATCATCAGGCCGAGTGACGCGGTCAGCGGTCGGTCGAGGCGTGCGAAGAGGTGGGCGGCGATGCCTCCGTAGAGGGCACGTCCGCGTTCGGTGCGGAAGAGACGCGCGAGTGCGGTCGCGGGCAACAACGCGCGCGGCCCGAAGGCGGCGAGCCGGAACGGGTGTGCGGGGATGTTGACGATCGGGCGCAGCAGATCATGCGCGAGGTCGTCGAAATTGCGGGCGAGGTCCCCGAAGACCAGCTCCCAGCGCCGGCCGTCGGCCCCGAGGCCGGCCGCGGTGGTCTCGATGGACTGGTAGAGCAGGCCCGCATCGCCGGAGTCCAGCGGGTGCGCACAGTCGATCTCCGGCCACTTCCACGTCAGCCCGTACCGTTCGAGACCGACTTCCGACCAGAACGGCGACCCGACGCCGAGCGGATGGAACGCCGAACAGTAGTCGTGGATGACGCCGGGAACGGTGAGCTCACCGGACCGCGCGCCGCCCCCGACGGTGTCCGCCGCCTCGAGGACCTGCACGTCCACGCCGTTGCGTGCGAGGTGCAGGGCGGCGGCGAGCCCGTTGGGCCCGCCGCCGACGACGACCGCAGTCGTCACTGTTGCACCTGGTTCTGCGCGGCGTCGCCCACCGCGCCGGATCGCATCTTCGGTTCCCGCACGATCTCAGGATCCGTCAGGGCGCGAGCCGCGTCAACGTCCAGCGTCCAGTCGACCTCGAACGGGATCGGCCCGTTGGGCAGCCACGGTTGCTCCTCGACGGCGTCCTTGACGCGGTAGGTGCCGGTTTCGATCACGCCGAGTGCGGCGTCGATGACCTTGTAACTCTGGGTGCCCTTGTGGATGGGCTGCGATTCGATCCACGCGATGGTGAACTCGCCGGGTGCGAAGTCGCAGCGACGCTGCAGCGCGGCGATCATCTTCTCGTCGTGCAGGTGCCCGTCACCGAAGTTGAAGGCCACCAGCGAGTTACAGGAGAACTCGGCCTCGCGCAGCGTGTAGGTGTTGATGTCGTCGCCCAGGTGGCGCAGCATCAGGGAGAACAGCGCGCGGCCCTGGCTGTGCATCGACCGCCAGGCCATCATCTGATGCATGACGACGTCGGCGACCTCCGGAGGATAGGACGCGAGGAGTTGCGTACGGGTGTTCTTGGCACCGCGCACCACGAACTTGTCGAGCTTGTCCTCCGCACCCGGCGCGAAGGCCCAGGTCGCAGATGCCCAGTTGCCGGCGTACTGCCGCATGGACGGCAGGAACGAGACGAGGTCGGGCCGAAGATTGCCGAGCACCGGGAAGAAGCAGAGTGCGATCGCGATGGCGACCAGTGCCCACGGCATCGTCGTGTCGGTCAGTCCGTAGCCGTCCCAGTTCGGGAATCCCCAGAACAGGAAGATCGCGGCATAGGCGAAGAGCAGATTCCATTCCAGCGGAACCGCGAGCGGGAACGTGGAGAGGATGAACAGGTGGAAGCACACCATCAACGCGACCGCGGCCAGCGTGAGCCATTTGTTGGTGGAGAACAGCAACACCAACGGCGTGACGATCTCGACGATCGTCCCCAACACGTGGCCGACACCGGCGGCCAGCTTGGACGGGCGCATGTCCACGGGGAAGTTTCGGTAGTGCGACCGCTTGATCGCCTTGCTCCCCAGCCACGGCGTGTTGGACAGCATCGGCGGGATGACGTTCGAGAAGTGGTGTCCCAGCTTGGAGACGCCCGCCCCGACCCAGACCGTCACGATGAGCAGCTTGAGCGCCAGGATCATGTCGACGAACGGCAGGAAGCCGAAGAAGATCAACGCCGGCAGATACTGTTCGGAGCGCGCCGCGATGAAGATCACCTTGTCGCGCAGCCCCATCAGGACGAGAAGCGCGATCAGGGTGTACATGAGGACCGGATTCACGAGCCCCTGGTTGTCGGGCAGGGCGCCGTCCAGCGACGTCGACGAAACGCCCGGCAGGACGACGGCGACGACCAGATTGGCCAGGAGCAACGCATACACCATCACGTCGAACGGGGTGCGGCTGTCGCCCTTGGTGAAGGGCACCTTACCCGGCCATGGTGGGAGACGAATGGTGTTGGGCCGCAACCAGTACAGCAGCCCTCCGGTCATCGGCTTGAAGTGGCCGGCCAGCGGCCCCCAGGAACCTCCGATACCCAGGACCTCCACCAGAACGGTCCAGAGGACCGCCTTCTGATAGACGATCGGCTGATTCCACCACTCGGAGACGTGCAGCGGATTGAGCCCGGAGGTCAGGGTGGCGAGGGTGATGCCGACGCCGGCGTAGAACACGAACACCTTCAGCAGATAGATGACGTGCACCATCTTGGGTGAACCGAACCCGTACTCCGCCCAGTGCGCGCCGAGGACCCGGAGTCGGTCGAGGAACGGTTTGTCGAGGAAGGTCTGCGGATCGACCGGTGGGAAGTCGGCTTCTTTGAATCCCATGGGAATGGCTCCTTTTCGGGTCGGGGGTGTGGGGGTGTGGGTGTGGGTGGAGTGGTCTCGATACGCCGCTCGCCCTTGGGGGCTCGCGACTACTCGACCAGCGGACAGGTGGGGGTCGTGGCTACCCGACCAGCGGACGGTTGCGGGGTCGCGACTACTCGACCAGCGGGACAGATGGGGGTCGCGGCTACTCGACCAGCGGACGGTTGCGGGGTCGCGGCTACTCGACCAGCGGACAGGTGGGGGTCGCGGCTACTCGACCAGCGGAGGGGTGGCGGGGTCGCGGCTAGTCGACCGGCGCAAGCGTGCGGAGGGTCGGTTTGTCGATCTTTCCGACCGGGTTGCGCGGGAGTTGGTCGAGGATGTGAATGTTGCTCGGCTGCTTGACCTTCGCCAGCCGCTCGGTCAGGTGAGCTCCGAGTACCGCAGCTGTCACCTGCTGATCGGGATAAGGGACGACGAACGCGACCGGAACCTCGCCGTAGAGCTCATCGGGCGCGCCGACGACCGCGCACTCGAGTACTCCGGGGTGGGTGGCCAGAGCGTTCTCGATCTCCTTGGGGTAGAGGTTCTCTCCGCCCCGGATGATCATGTCCTTGATGCGATCGACGAGCGTCAGGTAGCCGTCGTCGTCGAGTCGCCCCACATCGCCGGTACGGAGCCGTCCGTCGACGAGGGCGGTGGCCGTCGCGTCGGGCCGATTCAGGTAGCCCTGCATGACATTCGGCCCGCCGATGACGACCTCGCCGGTCTCGCCGGCGGGAAGATCGCGGCCGTCCGGGTCCACGATCGAGATCTGTTGGCCGGGCAGCGCCGGGCCGACCGTGCCGAGTTTGCGGACTCCGTCGATCGGGTTGCAGGCGGAGGCGCAGGTGCCTTCGGTGAGGCCGTAGCCCTCGACGATCGGGATGCCGAAGGTCTGCTCGACGCGGTCGAGGAGTTCTTTCGAGATCGGCGCGGCGCCGCAGATCGCGAACCGCAGGGACGCAAGCTGTTCGGTGCTCAGGTCGGGATGCGACACGAGCATCGCATAGATGGTGGGCACGGCGGAGAAGTAGGTGGGCCGCAGTCGCGCCACGTCGTCGAAGAAGCGGGAGACCGAGAACTTCCCCGTGATGGACAGTTGACCGCCGGCGAGAATCGGGGCGAGGAAGCTGACGCAGATGGCGTTGACGTGGAACAGCGGCAGGACCAGCAATGCGTGGTCGCGGGCGGTGAGCGCACAGTGACGCGTCATCGCCGAGCCCATGTAGTGCAGATTCGCGTGCGAGAGTCGAACACCCTTGGGCCGCCCGGTGGAACCGGACGTGTAGATGAGAAGCGCATCGTCGTCGGCGCCCGGTGTGGTGGGTGGCTGCCAGGTCGTCGACGGACTGGTCGCTAGGTCGGCGACGTCGAGAACGATGCGGTCCGGGCCCGATGTCAGCGGGTGGCCGGCGGCGATGACCACTCGGGCACCCGAGTCGCCCAGTTGATAGTCGGCCTCGTGGCCGGTGAAGCCCGGATTGACAGGGGTCGCGACTGCGCCCAGGCGCCACGCGGCCATCAGCGTGACGAGGAGTTCGACGCGATTGGGCAGGAAGGTGGCGACGACGTCACCGCGACCGATGCCGAGCCGGTGCAGTTGTTCGGCGCACCCCTCGACCCGCTCCGCGAACTCCGCATACGTCAACTCCGAGTCGTCGTCGCGCACGCACGGCGCAGCCCCCCGGTCGGCGAGATCCCAGGCGAAGTAGGAGGCGGTCACGGTGAAACCCTTTCGTCGTGGTCGGCAGCGCAACTGTGAGAAGTGGCTGTGAGCTACGACACTATGGGTGCGACACCGCAGGTGAAACGGCCTGACAGGCCAGACTTCGGGCGGGCAGTTGTGCTCAGAGGACAACAAACAGCCGAGCGACGAAGCGGCTGCGGGCCGACCGTTCCGGACGTCGGGTCAGCTCAGCGCGACTCCCAGATCGTCGGCGCGGCCGACCAGTTCGGCACCATCGCGTGCGATGACCACACCGGCACAGTGCTCCGCGTAATCGGCGAGAGCACAGCCGGTCTGGGTCCAGTATCGCGACGGCTCCGGTGTCACCCATGCCACCCGGTGTGCCCTCCGGCAGATCTCGCCGAACAGGTCGACGCGCGCGTCGAAGCCGTTGCTGCGGGCATCACCGACCACCAACACCGACGTCCGGCGCCCGAGCAGGTCACCGAAGTCGTCGAGAACGCCGGCCAACATGGTGCCGTAGTCGCTCGTGGCCGCGAGATCCAGTCCGTCGGCGGCCAGCACCGCGGCCAACGCGGTGTCGGCCGACGCCGTGCGCAGTGCATCCGTCACGCGGACGGGCTTGTCCACGAAGGCGATCACCTCACATCGGTCACCCACACGATGCAGCGTCTGGGCCAGTCGCAAGATGAATCCGGTGACCGGACGCACCGACAGCGAGACATCCACCAGGATGAGGAGTCTGACCGGACCCGGCGTGTGCACGCGCCGCCACAACGTGAGCGGCACACCGTCGGTGGTGACCGCGGCCCGCATCGTCCGACGGATGTCGAGCGCACCGTGGTCGCCGCGGCGCACCGCACGCCGGGGAGCGCCGCGCATGCGTTGCACCAACCGGTGGCAGGCGCGATCGATATCGGCCTGATCGGAGACGACCTGCGTGTCGGGATCGGTGGGGCCGAGCACCGCGTCCGCCTCGAGCCGGGTCGACAGCGCGTCGACAAAGGCCGCCAGTGCGCGTTCGAGTTCGGCGCGCCGGAGGTCGTCGAGTCCTTCGGCGCCGTCGGTGCCGTACGCGCGGCGCGCGTCGTAGGCGTCGAGGGCGGCGAGGATGGCGGCGGCACCCTTGAGTCCCAACGGTGTTCCCTTGACCCGGGTCGCCGTGCCGACGAGTTCGCCGACCGTGGCCGAGTCCGCCTCGTCGACCTCCACCGTGTAGGTGATTCCGCCGGATACGGATTGGGTATCCGGATCGACGCCGAGTTGTTCGGCCCCGGCGGACACGGAGAAGTCGTTGTCCTCGCGGTGCGCACTCTCCCCGTGGCGTTCGGCCGCATCGGGATCGTCGGCCATCAGTTCACCGATCTCGTCGGTGTGTTCGTCGGCGCCGATCCGCCGGGCCGCACCTTCGAAGTCGTCGTCCCAGACCACGTCGTCCGGGAGATCCGCCGCGGCGCCGCGGGGCCGGGGCAGCGGCTCGTCGTCCTCGTCCGGCTCGGCGCCGAGGAAGAAGAGGTCGAAGGCACGCTCGAAACCGGCTGTCTCATAGACGTATTTGACCGCCACAGCGCGCACGGCCGCGCGTAGCCGTGCGACGTCGCCGGCACCGACGATCGCCAGCGCGCGGCGGATCTCGATCACCTCCGCGGGTGAGGCGGCCACGCCGTGCTGTCGAAGAACGCGACCGAACAGGACGGCGAGCAGGTCGAGGGTGTCGACGGACCGGGCACGGTCGGCCGCGAGCTGCACACGCTCGATGGGGATCGGGGTGGGGGGCACGGCCTCGCCGCCTACCGTCGGGTGGTGCTGCGCGCCCGGCCGGCGCCGAAGGCCGTGGCGGTGACCGAGCCGGTCGCGGTGGACCCGTCCACGCCGATCCCGCGTTCGATGCCGCCGGGTGTGGCCGGGCCGTCGAGCGCGCGGCGGGCGATGTCGAGGTCACTGCCGAATTTCACCAGCAGCGCGAGCAGGGACCGATCCAGCGAACTCTGTTCGCGATCAGCCGGTTTCGCGAGGCCGTGGCGTGACCGGAGATGGGATGCGGCCCGTGCCGCGTCGATCACCTCGGCGATGGAGGGGCTCTTGCGCAGCGGGAGGTCACGCAGCCGCCGTGCGAGGTCGACGACCTCGGAGACCACGCTGTCCTCGACGTCGGGCGCACGGACGGCGACGATCCGCCGCTCGCGTTCCGCAGTGGGGTACTCCACCTGGAAGTGCAGGCATCGACGCTTCAGTGCGGGCGACAGTTCGCGGGTGTCGTTGGAGGTCAGGATGACCCACGGCGCCGACCGTGCGGTGAAGGTGCCCAGCTCGGGCACGGTGACCTGACGTTCGGCGAGGACCTCGAGCATCACCGCTTCCATCGCCTCGTCGGTGCGGTCGATCTCGTCGACGAGCAGAACCGTGGGTACCGTCGACATGATCGCCGCCAGCAGCGGACGCGGCACGAGGAAGTCCTCGGTGTACACGCCGACATCGGTGCGCGCCAGCGCCGCCGACGCCGAACTCAGGCTGGGCTCCGACGCCAGCTCGGCGCTGATCCGATCGCGCAGCATCTGCACGTGCAACAGCTGACGGGCGTAGTCCCACTCGTACAGCGCACGGGACTCATCGAGTCCCTCGTAGCACTGGAGGCGGATCAGCTCGCGGCCCGACGCGGCGGCAAGCGCCTTGGCGAGCTCGGTCTTCCCGACGCCGGCCGGTCCCTCGAGCAGCAACGGCCGGTCCAGCAGAGTCGCCAGATGGACGACGACGGCGAGGTCCTCATCGGCCAGATATCCCTGTCCGCCCAGACCGTCCACCAGATCCTCGACGGTGTCGAAGTTGGTGATCGGTGTCGGCAGTGTCGACGTGGTCGGCATCGGCTCCTCGATTCGGCTGCTGTGGACGGACGATTGCGGGACAGGTGAGACATGATGTTGCGGAGTGCGACCCGGGCGAAGGAGGTCAAGCCTCGCCCGGGTCGTCCCCACGGGAGTACCCACTACCGACGTCAGTAGCTCCCGGTCATCGCGTGCGTCACCATCGGGATGAGGGACTCCACCGTGCACTCACGCGGGTTGCCCGGCGTGCACCAGTCGTCCATCATGTGCTCGGCGATCGCCCGGATCTGCTTGTCCGAGGTGTCCATGGTGTCGCCGCGGCCCTCGTACTTGCCGCTGTTCATCCGGTTCTTCTCGTAGCTGTTCACACTGAGCTGACCGAAGTTGTCCGGGATGCCGAGATCCTTCGACAGGCGGATGGCCTCCTCGACCGCTGCGTCGGCAGCCTGCACCTTGGTCATGTTGGTGGTGTCGACACCGAGCAACGCCGCGATGTCGGCGTAACGCTCGTATCGTGACGGCAGGTTGTACTCCCACACGCGGGGCAGCGCGATGGCGTTGTTCAGTCCGTGATGACTGTCGTAGAACGCCGAAACCGCATGCGACAGCGAATGGATGAGGCCGAGACCGCCGGAGTTGAACGCCTGCGCCGCGATGTACTGGGCATGCATCATGCCGGTGCGCGCCTCGAGGTTGCGAGGTTCGTAGACGGCGGTGCGCAGGTGATCGCGGATCAGTTCGATCGAGTACTTGGCATTGCCCAGCGACGGCGCGAAATCCAATCGCGATACATACGGCTCACTGGCGTGCGCGAGGACGTCGAATCCGCAAAAGGCGGTGAAGTGCTCGGGGCACGAGTAGTAGAGCAGCGGATCGTCCATCGCCAGATCGACCAGGCAGGTGTCGTCGAAGGCCACCCACTTGTGCGGCTTGTTCATGTCCGAGGTGTCCGTGATGACGTACGCCCACGATGTCTCCGACCCGGTACCCGCGGTGGTCGACACCGCGATGTGCTTCGGGTTCTCCTTGTTCGTCGCCTTGGAGAAGCCCTCGAACTCGTTGATGTTGCGTCCGTCGTGGGCGATGACCATGCGGGCACCCTTGGCGGCATCGTGGCTCGATCCGCCGCCGACGGAGATGATGCCGTCACACTTCTCCGACTGGTACAGCGCTGCCGCGTCCATGCAGTTGTAGTCCTTGGGGTTGGACTCCACTTTGTCGTAGAGGACGACATCGACGCCCTGGTACTCGATCTTGCCGATGAGCTCCTCGATGATCCCGGAGCCCCGCAGACCCGTGGTCATCAGCAACGCGCGGGTCATGCCGAGTTCCTTGGCCTCGACGCCGAGCATGTCGTGTGCCCCGACGCCGATCTTCGCGTTGGGGAACGGATGGAAGTCCTTGATGGGGAAGTCCCAGATCTGGTTCAACTCGATTGCCATGGGGTCAAACTCCTTGTGACGGACGGGGGTGTACTCCTCCGACGATGTTCCCCAGGTCACACTCGCCACAAGCTTACCTGTCTGGCTACACATATGTTCAACCCAACAGATGAGTGGTACTCCTGTCTGTTCGGACAGGATTCGCCGACCGCTACCCTGATCTCCGTGCCCATCCCGCCGATCACACCGTTCCCGTTCGGGGAGAGGTCGTCGCTGGGTCGTCGCTTCCTCTGGCAGGCCGACACCCCGTTGCCCGAACGCCGGCAGGCCGCCCTCGACGTGGGTGCCCACATGTGGATCCCGAACCAGTTCGCCTGCGACTCGATCACCATCGGCGAGAGCGCGGAGTCCGCCCGCAGGCGCCTGCACGAATGGTGGGACGTCACCGATGCGATCTCGGCCCGCAAGACAGTGGGCCAGTTGCTCGACGGCATGCACAGTTCGACCTTCGAGGTGATCGCACCGTTGGTCGCCGAGGCGATGAAGAAGACCGCCGGACACGATCCCTCAGCACACCGGGAGTTCCTCGCCACGCGGGCCGCGGCACGCGGCTCATCGCCCGGTTACTGGATCACCCACTACGACGCCCTCTACACCCTGCGAACCTCGAAGGTCCTGCGGAACTCGGTGACCGACAAGTACTTTCCCACGCACATCCGCGCGTGGGATCTCGGACGGGTGCCGTTTGTGGTGCGGACCGCCCTGCGCTCGGGCTACCTGCAGGAGGACGAGTGCTGGCCGATGCTCTTCGCCGCACTGGACTCGGCGCGTGGGTACTACGCCAACTGGCGCCAGTTCGCGCACGGCGTCGTGATCGGTCGCGCGTACTGGAGTGCGATCACCGACATCGGCACCACCGCCGAGAAGGCCCAGGTCGCCGGCGACTGGGTGAATGCGCTGCTGGTCCGGTCAGACAGTCCGTGGCGGCGGTTGCCGCTCTGGCCCGAGGAACACCCGCAACGTCGCGTTACGTAGCGCCTCCTCGTCGAGCGCGCCGGCCTCGAACGCGTCCTTCACTTTTCGGAACCGGTCGAACTCACCGATCACACCCTGGTCGTCGGCCTGATCGAGGTCCCCGTCACGTCGGTCGAGCATCAACCGGGAGACGCACCAGTAAAGACGGTCGTACACGGAATCGCCCACCAGCGAGTTGGTGAAGAAGAGCTTCGTCGACGCCTCGTAGTCGTGCAGATAGAAGATCCGATACCCGTCGTCGTCGCCGCCGTCGGTCATCTCCAGTGCGGCGTCGATGGGCAACTCGAAGGCATAACCGTCCCCGGCCGTGCTCACCATGAGGATCCGGCGCGTGGTGACGGCCATGATTCCCCACGCCCGCCGAAACCACGCATTACGGGCACCCAACAGGATCTCGTCCTCGCGGAGGTAATGCACCAGTCGGTCCAGCTTGTCGTTCGGCTGGGATTCCCACCAGAACGCAGCTGCGATGTCCGGGCGTTGCGGCGACACCGGACCGCGGCCGGCGGCGGGTTCGCTTCCGGTAGGGGCTGGTTCGGCGTTGGTCACACGATGCAATCTATCGGGCCGCGGCCCGACGCGGCCAACGTGGTGATCGCCACAGAATGTGTCAACGACTGTTGCTCTATAGCGCATCGACACTTTACTGTGGTGCACCGTGTCTACCGAATCAGACCCACAACACGACCCGCCGCCCGACGACCTGGCCGTTTCGAGCCGCGTACGGGTGAACCTGCCCGAGGGTGAGTCCGTCACCGGCACAATCGTGGAGGACTTCAGCGACATGATCCCGGTCGGGGACAGCAGCGTGCGCATCGACGAACATCGCCGCGCGCAGCCACGCCGGTGGGGGATCGCGGTCGACGATCAGACCCTCGTCTTCGCCGACGACCCGGACGTCGTCGCGCTGTCCGAGGACGAGGACCCGGCCTCGTCCGAGTGAGACGTCAGCCGTCGAGGACGCCGCGTTCCACGAGCACGGCGAGCACACGCCCTGCGAGCTCCTCGATGTCCTCACCGGTCGTGTCGAAGCGCAGGTCGGGGTTCTCCGGTTTCTCATACGGTGCATCGACTCCGGTGAGGCCCTTCAGCTCCCCGCGGCGCGCGCGTTCGTAGAGACCCTTCGGATCGCGGCGCTCGCACTCCGTCACCGGCGTACTGACATGCACCTCGATGAACTCGAGGTCGGCCGCGTGATGGAGTTGGCGGGCGATCTCCCGGTCGGACCGCAGCGGCGACACCATCGATGCGATCGAGACCACGCCGGCGTCGCCGAACAGGCGAGCCAGGTGTCCGACGCGACGGATGTTCTCCGCGCGGTCGCCGGGCGAGAATCCGAGATCGTCGGAGATGCCATGGCGGATGTTGTCGCCGTCGATCAGATAGGCGACCCGGCCGCGGCTCACCAACTCCCGCTCGAGCGCGACCGCAACCGTCGACTTGCCGGAGGCGGGCAGCCCGGTCAACCAGACCGTCGCGCCTCGCTGGCCGGTCTTCTGCCAGCGCTCGGAGCGGATCAGCGAACTCGGATGCCACTTGATGTCGTTGCGAGTGGCCTTGCCGGGAACCACTTCTCGGGCCTGGGTGATGGTGCCCGCGCCGACGGTGTCGTTGGACGACTCGTCGATCAGGATGAACGCACCTGTGTCGCGGTTCTCGAGATACGTATCGGCCACGACCACCGACGACGTACGCAAGGTGATGACGCCGATGTCGTTGAGGCCCAACGAACTCGGACCCACCTGCTCGATCAGTGTCTCGGGGTCCAGCCGACGTTCCAACGACTGCACGGTGGCACGTACCGTGGCGGCGCCGTGTTTGAGCGCCACCCGATCGCCGGCGTGCAGTGGCGTGTCCGACAACCAGCAGACCGTCGCGTCGAGCTCGCGGGCCAGCACCGGCGCGTGCGCGGTCTCCGCGGCGCTGACGATGACATCGCCGCGCCCGACGTCGATGTCGTCGGCCAGCTCGATCGAGATCGACAGCGGCGCAACGGCGAACTCACGGTCGTCGTCGAGCGTGTCGACGGCGGTGACCACACTGCTGTTGCCGGAGGGGAGGATCGTGACCGAGTCGCCGACATGCAGTCGACCGGCGGCGAGTCGTCCGTAGTAGCGGCGACGATGCAGATCCGTCGGTCGTGACACCCACTGGATCGGGAACCGGAGTTCGTCGGTGGTCGGTGACGGCGCGACCAGCTCCACCCCCTCCAGGTACTCGAGCAGCGTCGGCCCCGTGTACCAGGGGGTGTTGACCGAGCGGTCCACCACATTGTCGCCGTCCTTGGCCGCCACCGGGATCGCCAGAATATGGTCGATGCCCACCTGGGTGGCGAGCTCCGCGAGGTCCGCCTCGATCTCGGCGAACCGTTCTGCCGAGTAGTCGACCAGATCGATCTTGTTGACGGCCGCGATCACGTGCGGCACGCCGAGGACGGTCGCGATCCGTGCGTGGCGGCGGGTCTGGACCTGTAATCCGTTGCGCGCGTCCACCAGTAACACCGCGACGTGGGCATTGGACGCGCCGGTGAAGGTGTTGCGTGTATAGCGCTCGTGTCCGGGGGTGTCGGCCAGCACGTAGTTGCGGCTCGCGGTGGAGAAGAAGCGGTACGCGACATCGATGGTGATGCCCTGTTCACGTTCGGCGCGCAGACCATCGGACAGCGCGGCGAGGTCGGCGACCCCCTCGTCGTCGGTGACCGCATCGAGATGGTCGGTCGGGAGGCTGCCGGTGTCGTGCAGCAGCCGCCCGATCAGCGTGGACTTGCCGTCGTCGACACTGCCGGCGGTGGCCAGGCGCAGGATCTGCCGTCGGCGGGATTCCGGTGCGGGGCCGGAGCGTTGCGGTGCGATCGTGGTGCTCATCAGAAGTATCCCTCGCGCTTCCGGTCTTCCATGGCCGCCGACGACGTGCGGTCGTCGGCGCGGGTCTCGCCGCGTTCGGAGACGGTGGCGTCGGAGATCTCGGCGATGATCTCCGGGATGGTGGTGGCGCGTGATCGCACCGCTCCGGTGATGGTGAGGTCGCCGACGGTGCGGTACCGCACCCATTCCGTGCTCACCTGTTCACCATCGCGCGGCCGGCTGTGCGGTGACACGGCGAGCAGGATGCCGTCGCGGTCGAAAACCTCACGCTCGCTTGCATAGTAGATCGGCGGGAGGTCGAGGTTCTCGATCTCGATATAGCGCCAGATGTCGGTCTCGGTCCAGTTGGACAGCGGGAACACCCGGACGGATTCCCCTCGCCGGATGCGGCCGTTGTAGATCGACCAGGGCTCCGGTCGCTGGGATCGTGGATCCCATTGGCCGAACTCGTCGCGGAAGCTGAACACGCGTTCCTTGGCGCGGGCGCGGTCCTCGTCGCGGCGGGCACCGCCGAATGCGGCGTCGAAGCCACCCGCCTCCAACGCGTCGAGCAAGGTGCGGGTCTGCAGGCGATTGCGCGAGCCGGACGGATCGGTGGACTCGGCGACGCGACCGGAGTCGATCGATTCCTGCACCGACGCCACGATCAGCCTGATGCCGCCGGGGTTGTCGGGCGTCGGCGCGACCCGGCGGTCACGGAACTCGATGACCTCGTCGAAGTTGTGGCCGGTGTCCACGTGCAGGATCGGAAACGGCAGCGGGTGCGGACGAAAGGCCTTCTCGGCCAGACGAAGCAACACGATCGAGTCCTTGCCACCGGAGAAGAGCAGCACGGGACGTTCGAGTTCGGCGACCACCTCCCGGATGATGTGGACCGACTCCGACTCGAGAACACGCAGCGCGGCAACGTGATCGACATCCTCGGCGGGTTGATCGTCGACACGTTGGTCGTCGGTGAGGTCGTCGGTGAGGTCGTCGACCACCGGTTCTGCACTCATAGTGGGTATCCGTTCCGTGTCGCGTCGATGCGGTAGTGATCCGCCCATTCCTTGGAGCGGGCGTTGGACTGCGGTTTGAGCGGTGGCGGGGGCGCGAGGTCGGGGTCCTGGCCGATCGCCGAGAGCACGCGTGCCGTGGTGTCGGTGGGGTTGCGCACCAGATCACCGAAGCCGACCTCGACCGGCTCGATCGATTCGGCGGCGAACCAGCGACGCCAGTTGCGGTCCTGCTCGAGGAGGATTCCGGCGAGGTGCGCGATGCCGCCGGCGTGGTAGACGGCGCCGTCCTCACCGGAGGAATGCACGCCCGCCTCGTCGCGCCAGACCCGGGTCTGCACCGCCCGCCACATCGAGACCGCCTGCGGCACCACGTCTTCCCGGTAGACGTGGATGTACACCGGGTCCACACCGTCGAAGATCGATCGGATGGCCGTGCGCAACGATCCCGACGCCACGCGGCTGCGGGCGATCAACAGGGGAGTCTGATTCCACATCAGCTTCCCGCCCCACACCCCGTTGGGTGACCGCCCCTGATCGAGGATGTCGGCCTTCCACTCCTCGCTGCCACGGGTGTCGACGATGCCGTCGTCGATCGGGGCGAGGAGGTCCAGGATCTCGGGGTCGTGAACACCCGCGAACCATTCCCGCGGTTGCGGCGCCTGCGACGACGCCGTGAAGTACTGGAAGAACTCCTGCGGCTTACCCGCGACGCCGGACGCGGCGAGCGACTCCACCAACAGAGTGCTGCCGCTGCGCTGACTCGCGCACACGAGGTAGTTCGAGACGTCGGACACGCGGATCAGTGTAATCACGTGGAAACCGCTCGCAACCTGGGCATTTACGGTCAGGGCAGCGCAAAGTATTTACAATACGATGGTTGTGTGCTGGCGGCCGGCGTCAGGGGTGGCGGGTCTTGCCGAGGGTGCTGATCTCGCCGTGGAGCTCGCGCCGTTCGCCACGCGGTCGGCGAGACGGCAGAGCCTCCTCGTCCGGACGGGTTTCCTCGGCTTTCGCGTAGTACTGCGACATGAAGAGCTCCGCGAACGCCGTTCCCTCGTGGTCGTCGGGGATCACATCATCTGTCCGCGAACGCCACTCGGACAGGAGTTGCTCGAGTTGCCTGCGGGTCGCCGCGTACGCCGGGTCATCGGCGAGATTGTTTCGCTCATCGGGATCGGCAGTCAGGTCGTAGAGTTCGTGCCGGGGTCGCGGGGCGCTGATGCGGTCGGGATCCAGGGACTTCGCCGAGAGACTGTCCGCGATGTCGAGGGGCAGGAGCAGCCCCGGACGTTCGGCGTAGTTCTCGATGTAGCTGAATTCCTTTGTGCGCACGGCACGTATCGGGTCGAAGGCGTCGTGGTAGGTCTTCTCGGTGAAGACCTCCGTGCGCACCGGGGGTGCGTCGTCGACGAGCAACTGGCTCGCATGCGAGTCGCCGTCGATCCCCGTGGGTGCGGGCACCGACAGCAGGTCGAGGATCGTCGGGGTCAGATCCACCCCGGAGAACAGGTCGTTGTAGGTGTGCGGGGCGACGCCGCGCCGCGACGGCGGCCGGACGATGAATGCGATGCCGGTGCCCTCGGCATAGAGCGTCGACTTCGCGCGGGGGAAGGCGAGTCCGTGGTCGGTGAAGAAGACGATCCACGTCGTCTCGTCCAGGCCGAGCTCGGCGACCGTGTCGAGCAGCCGACCGACCGCGGCGTCGGCCTGGGTGATGCTGCCGTGCAACCCGGCCAGATCCTCGCGGACATCGTCGGTGTCGGGCAGGAAGCTCGGCACATCGAGCGAGGCGGGGTCGGCGTGCTTGTACTGATCCGCCGGATACGGGCGATGGGTCTCGAAGAATCCGGCGGTCAGCAGGAACGGGCGTTCGTCGGAGGCGTGCACATGATCGCGCAGCCAGTCCTGAGACCGGGCCACCACGTAGTCGCACAGCGAGTCGGACACGTCGATGGTGTCGAATCCGAGGCTGGTCGGGTCGGCACTCTCGTGCTGCATCCCGAACAGCACGGTCCGGTAGCCGACGTCGGACAGCAGGGCCGGCAGCGTCCGGACATCGTCGCGGTATTCGAACCCGTGGTGGGCGAGGCCGACCAGGCCGTTGCGATGCGGATATCGGCCGGTGAAGAGCGATCCCCGGGCGGGTGAACACAGCGGCGCGGTCGCGTGGGCGTCGGTGAGCAGGATTCCGTCCGCGGCGAGTTCGTCCAGGTTCGGGCTGTCCACACCCTCGTTGCCGTAGCAGGCGAGGTGGCGACCGAGGTCGTGCCAGTGGATCAGCAGAACGTTCTCGCGCGGCGCTGCACTGCTCTGCGCTTCAGCGCCTGCCGCGCCAAAGGATTGCGTGGTCGGCATTGGTCCATCATGCACGACTCGCGCTCACCTGCACGGATATGACAACGGCGCCTCGTCGACCTCGTGCTCGTCACACAGTTCCGATCAGCGTGAGCGCAACCCGGCGCGGTGCGCGGTCGACCCGCTCTTGAAGTTGAACTCATCCTCAAATACAGTCTGGCCGGAGTGACCCAGAACACATACCCGCACTGTCCGGAGGAGCCGCCTTGAGCACCGTCAACACCGTCACCGGTCCCGTCGATTCCGCCGAGCTGGGCAACGTCCTGGTGCACGAGCACGTCTTCGTCCTGGGTGAGGAATACCGCGAGAACTATCAGTACGACTGGGACGAGGAGGAGAAGATCGCGGAGGCGGCCCGCGATCTGCGTGAACTCAAGAGCCTCGGCATGGACACCATCCTGGATCCGACGGTGCTGGGCCTCGGGCGCTACATCCCGAGGATTCAACGGATCGCCGAACAGATCGACCTCAACATCGTCGTCGCCACCGGTCTGTACACGTACAACGACATCCCGTTCCAGTTCCACTACACCGGCCCGGGGCTGTTGTTCGACGTGTCCGAGCCGCTGGTCACCTTCTTCGTGAAGGACCTCACCGAGGGGATCGCCGACACCGGGGTGAAGGCGGCGTTCCTCAAGTGCGCGATCGAGGAACAGGGACTCACGCCCGGCGTGGAGCGGGTGATGCGCGCGGTCGGCCAGACCAGCGTGCAGACCGGTGCACCCATCACCGTGCACACGAATCCGCACACGCAGTCCGGACTGGTTGCGCAACAGGTGCTCTCGGAGGAAGGCGCCGACCTCACCAAGGTGGTCATCGGCCACTCAGGCGACTCCACCGACCTCGACTATCTGATGAAGCTGGCCGACGCCGGCTCGATCCTCGGCATGGATCGCTTCGGGCTCGACGTCCTGCTCCCGTTCGAGGACCGGATCAACACGGTCGTCGCGCTGGTGGAGAAGGGGTACGCGGACCGGATGGCGCTGGCACACGACGCGTCGTGCTTCATCGATTGGTTCGGCCCCGAGGCCAAACGCCAGGCGGTGCCGAAGTGGAACTACCGGCACATCAGCGAGGACGTGCTACCCGCCCTGCGCGAACGCGGGGTCAGCGACAAGGACATCGACACGATGCTCGTCGACGTCCCGCGTCGGTACTTCGAGTGAGCTGAGGGAGACACCATGGCAAGCATCGTCGCGGAACTGTGGCGCAACGCCGATGAGACGCCGGAGCGGATGGCGGTCGGCAGCGGAACGAGGACGCTGACCTACGGCGAGCTCCGCGAACGCATCGCCGGTTCCGCGGCGAGGTGTGCCGAACTCGGCGTGCAGATCGGGGATCGGGTGCTGTTCATCGCGCCGTCGGTGCCGGAGTTCGTGGTCACGTACTACGGTCTGCAGACGGCCGGGGCGACGATCATCACCATGAACGTGATGTCGACCGTGCCCGAGATCGAGTATGTCGTGGGCGATTCCGGCACGTCACTGATCGTCGCGTGGCACGAGTGCGCGACGAACGCCCGATCCGTTGCCGAGAGCGCCGGCCTGCCGTTCGTCGAGATCGGACCGTTCGACGACGAGGAGGGCGGTCCGGCTCCCGTGACGTCGTTCGTCGATCGTGCGGACGATGACGTCGCAGTGATCCTGTACACCTCCGGCACGACGGGCCGCCCCAAAGGTGCGGCGCTGACCGTCGGGAACATCACTGCGTGTCCCGTCGCGTTCCGGCAGGTGCTCGATCTCGGATCGGCCGAACGGTGGGCGACCGCGCTACCGCTGTTCCACGTGTTCGGCCAGGCGATCGTGATGAACGGGGCGTTGTCGACCGGCGGGAGTCTGTCCTTGCTGAGCCCGTTCACGCCCGCCGCGTTCATGGACCTCCTCCGCGACGAGCGGATCACCATCGCGTGCGGCGTGCCCACGATGTGGAATGCGATGCTCCAGGTGACCGGCGACTATCCACCATCGGACTTCGCCGATCTGCGTCTCGCCTGTTCCGGCGGGGCCTCTCTGCCCGCCGAGGTCATCCGCGCCTTCCAGGAGCGGTTCGGCTGCGCGATCATGGAAGGGTACGGGCTCACCGAGACCTCCGGCGCCGCCACCTTCCGTGGCGCCGACGGCGCCGTCGGATCCGTGGGCCCGGCCCTGCCCGGCTTCACGATCGAGGTGCGTGATCCCGACGGCGAAGTCGTGGCACCCGAGGTGATCGGGGAGATCTTCATCAAGGCCCCGACGGTGATGAAGGAGTACTGGAACCGCCCCGATGCCACCGCCGCCGACCTCACCGACGGCTGGCTGCGCACCGGCGACCTGGGCACCATGGACGCCGACGGTGCCCTGCGCATCGTCGACCGCGCGAAAGACCTCATCATCCGCGGCGGTTACAACGTGTACCCGCGCGAGGTGGAAGAGGTGCTCTACGAACACCCCGACATCGTCGAGGTGGCTGTCGTCGGCGTCGCCGACGATCACTACGGCGAGGAGATCGCCGCCGTCATCACACCCCGGGCCGGCGCCCAACTCGATGCCGATGGATTACGGGAGTGGGCGGGGGAGCGCCTCAGCGCCTACAAGATCCCCCGCATCGTCCAGACCGTCGATGCGCTGCCGAAGGGCGCGACAGGCAAGATCCTCAAGCGTGCGATCGATCGGGACGCGCTGCGTAGGATCGAGCACTGATCGTGTGCGAAGAATTGTGAGACTTCGCATTTTCAGACGATTCCTGCTGGTCTCCGGTTGTTCCGGCGCGCTTTCTCAACACGTGTTGGAGAATCGACTCAACAATGGTTGAAACCAATTCTCAACATATGTTGGAGAGCTGTCAATATGCATTCACCGGTAACCGAAAGTGGCCTTTAGCTGGCCTTTCGTGAACATTGGGCGATCACTCCGGTCAAGAGTCCCAATTCCGCGCGCACCCTGATTCGTCGTCGTACACTCGGATTCAGATTCAGCGAAACAAACCGTACGGTTCGGTGTAACAATCGAATCCACGCGAACGAAAGCACTATTGAGATCGTCGAGTACAGGCGATCACAAAGACTTCCGAAGAATCGGAGACATCGCCCGACCGAGGTGCCGACCGGTACCTCGCTCGGTTGATGACGGCCGCATTGATCAGGAAAGGAGGTGAAACAGCATGGATCTGTTCGCAATTCTGCAATCCTTCGTCGAGACTGCCCTCGGTTTCCTCACCGGACTCTGGGGCGTCTAGTACGCGCGTGACATGTGGCCGCTCGGCCTCACCATCTGAACGAATCCATCGCACGTCGGGAGTTGGTCCCCCCCGGACTCCCGTTGACGCGATGTACTCGTCCATCCATGGTGTGGCCGAGCGTCTCACTGTTCGGGGGTCATTCCTTACGCAACCCGATCGCGTTGACCCACAGTCGAGTTGCGGTGAACACCAGTTCGTCCATGTCGATGTCGTCGCCGAGTCCGAAGCAGTGGTAGGCCATCCGGGACACCATGCCCGACAACGCGCGCGCGGCATGCAACGGATCGAGATCGGGATCCGCGAGCCCCCGCGCCTGGAGGTCGCGGATGTGTTTGGCGTTGCGTTCGGCGAAGACCTGCCCGCGCCGACGACGGATCTCCCGGAACTCGGGGCTGATACCCGACACCTGCTCGCGGACGAGCATCAATTGCGCGTTGCGCCGGTACGCCTCGAAATAGGCACGGTTGGCCGCCTCGATGACCGCGGTCGGATCGTCGTCGGACTCCGGCTGCACGTGGGGCATGCCCGGATGCAGCATCTCCTCCTGCGCTCCTTCGAGCACGGCGTCGAGGATGTCCTCTTTGCTGTCGAAATAGGTGTAGAACGATCCGGTCGCGCATCCGGCCTCCGCCGTGATGTCGGTGAGCCGCGAATCGTTGAACCCGTCACGCTCGAACACCGTTCGCGCCGCGACGATCAGCGCCGCCCGCGTCCGCGCCCCGCGCGCCGTCAGCGGACGGGATCGGACGGTGTCGTCGGAGGTGTTCGGCATGAGGTCATAATCCCGCGTCATCGGCCACGGCGACCGCCCGGGCCACGAAGTTGTCCACGTGCGCGGGTGTCGGCACCCCGGCCGCCGCGCGGTTGGCCGGATTGTCCTGCGCGCGACGCAACACCCCCTCGGCGATGATCGCGACCTTCCAGAGCCCGAGCGTCTGCCAGTACGCGAGCGCGTCGCGATCGCGCCCCGTGCGTGCGAGATAGGCATCTGCGAGCTCGGCACGGGTGGGGAAACCGTCCATGATCTCGACGGGCTCTCCGAGGAGAACGTCGGTGACCGCCGGCCAGTACGCGAGTGTGCTGCCGATGTCGGCGAGCGGGTCGCCGAGCGTGGCCAACTCCCAATCCAGCGCCGCCGTCACCGCGCCCGACGTCGGGTCGATCATCACGTTGCGGATGTGGAAGTCGCCGTGTACCAGAGCCGTCTCGTGCTGTTCGGGGATGTTGGCGGCGAGACGCCTCGTGAGATCGTCGAGTTCGGGGATGTCGCGAGACTTGGATTGCTCCCACTGCGCGCTCCACCGCTTCAATTGCCGTGCCGCGTAGGGCTTGTGGCTGGCCAGGTCGGACAGTCCGACGGCGTCGAGGTCGACGGCGTGGATGTGCGCGAGGGTGTCGATCATCGACTGCCCGACCTCGTGGCGAATGTCCGGCGAGATCGACTCGCCCGCGATCCGGTCGGTGAGCACGGTGCCCGCGACGAACTCCATCGCGACCACCGGCACCGGGCTGACCGTCTCGTCGGTGCACACACCGTAGATCTGCGGCACCGGGACGTCGGTACCCGCGAGTCCGGCGAGAATCCGGGCCTCCCGCTCGACGTCGTGCGCCGAGGCCAGCAGGTGGCCGACCGGGGGCCGACGCAGCACCCAGCGCCCACCCATTTCGTCATGGATCACATAGGTCAGGTTGGACTGCCCGAAACCCACTCGGGAGCAACCGATCTCACCCTCCGGGCGCACACCGACGGTGCGCAGCCAGCCGACCAACCCGGACATGTCGGTGTCCGGGATCGTCGCGGCTGGCCGCGCGGTGTTCGGACTCATCGAGAGACGAGCGCCTGATCCGACACGCCGGCCACCGTTTCCGAGACGGCGGCGTCCTGCCGGTAGGAGCGCAGTTCACGTCGGGCGATGGCCCGCTTGTGCACCTCATCCGGTCCGTCGGCCAGGCGCAGGGTGCGGATGTGCGCGTATGCCATCGCCAACGGGAAGTCGTCGGTGACGCCGCCGCCACCATGCACCTGGATGGCGCGGTCGATGATCTTCAGCGCGATGTTCGGCGCGGCCACCTTGATGGCGGCGATCTCGGTGGCCGCCGCCTTGTTGCCGACGGTGTCCATCATGTAGGCGGCCTTGAGAGTGAGCAGCCGCACCATCTCGATGTCGATGCGCGCCTCGGCAATCCAGTCCTGGATGTTGGCACGGTCGGCGATCGGCTGCCCGAACGTCACCCGCCGCGACGCGCGCTCGCACATCAACTCGAGCGCACGCTCGGCGATGCCGATGGTCCGCATGCAGTGGTGGATGCGGCCCGGTCCGAGACGCGCCTGGCTGATGGCGAAGCCTTCGCCCTCACCCTTGAGAACGTCTTTCGACGGGACCCGGACGTTCTCGAAGACGAGCTCGCCATGGCTCTCCCGGTCGACATAGCCGAACACGGGAAGGTTGCGCAGAATGGTCAGCCCGGGAGCATCGGTCGGTACCACCATCATCGACTGCTGGCGGTGGGTGGGCGCCGTCGGATCGGTCTTGCCCATGACGATGAGAACCTTGCAGTCGGGACGGACCGCATTGGACGCGAACCACTTCCGGCCGTTGAGGACGTACTCGTCGCCGTCGCGCACCATGGACAACTCGACGTTGGTGGCATCAGAGCTCGCGACCTCGGGTTCGGTCATGGCGAACGCCGAGGCGATCTCACCGTCGAGGAGCGGCTTGAGGTAGCGCTCCTTGTGCTCGTCGGTACCGAAGAGGGTGAACACCTCCATGTTCCCGGTGTCCGGGGCATTGCAGTTGAAGACCTCGGATGCCCAGGTGACGCGGCCCATGATCTCGGCGAGCGGCGCGTACTCGAGGTTGCTGAGCCCCGGTCCCCAATCCGCATGGGGGTGAAAGAGATTCCACAGCCCGGCCTCTTTGGCCTTCGCCTTCAGTTCGAGCAGGACCGGAGGTGTGGCATGCGGGTTCTCGGACTCACGCATCTGCTGGTCGTAGACCGACTCGTTGGGATACACGTGCGTGTCCATGAACTCGAGCAGCTGCGCGCGGTACTGTTCGGCGCGCTCGGACGGGTTGAGCAGATCCATGGTGACTCCTTACGAAGCGGGTTCTTGCTTGAGGCTCTGTTGGTATCGCCGCATGCCTCGGATCCAGCGGTCGTAGTCGGCGCCCTTCTGCCGATACATGTCGAGGACCTCGGGGTGGGGCAGAATGAGGAACCGCTCGTCACCCAAGGCCTCGATGACCGTGTCGGCGGCCTCGGCGGTGGTCAGCACCCGACCCGCGGTCTCGACGGCACGCTGCATCAGGAGCGCGTCGTCGTCGGCGGGGGCGTCGTCCGGGCGCAGCAACTTGGTGTCGACGCCCATGGGGCACAGGCAACTCACCCGAACGCCCTGATCGCCGTAGGTGACGTCGAGCCACTCGGCGAACCCGACGGCGGCGTGCTTGGTGACGGAATAGGTCGCCGACCCGATCTGGGTCAGAAGGCCGGCGGCGGACGCCGTCGCGATGAAGTAGCCGCCGCCACGCTCGACCCATTCGGGGACGAGCCGTCGGGCGGCACGGACGTGTCCCATGACATTCACCTCGACGACCTTGGCCCAGTCCTCGTCACTCGCGAGAAGTCCGGGCGCGCCGCCGATTCCGGCGTTGGCAAAGTACAGATCGACCGGGCCGAACCGCGACTCGGCCAGGTCGATGGCGGCCTCGATGTGCGCGCTCGACGCGGCATCGCCGGCGATCGAGGCCACCGATCCCGGGGTCGTCGATTCGATCTCTGCCGCCGCAGCGGTGACCGACCGCTCGTCGAGATCGGTCAGCACCACGCGCGCACCCTGTGCGACCAGCGCTGTGGCGATGGCGGCACCGATGCCGCCCCCGCCGCCGGTCACGATGGCCACCTTGCCCTCGAGCTGCATCACCACATCCTCTGCACCGTCGGATTTCGTGTGAACCTACTTGAAGTTGCGTTCAGGTTCAAGTGTCCGGGTGCGCGGACGCGAGCTTGGGGAAGGTGGAAGTCGGCGGGCGTCGGGGTTTGCCTAGGACCACAAAGTGATCAAGAAATCGCTTGTTGCGTCGCGGTCGGACTAGGCTGACACCGAAGGCACTTGCAGCAGCGTCGAGTGCGGGCTCGCTATTGCGGGGAGGCACACATGATAATTCTCGGACTCGTCCTATTGGTGCTCGGCTTCATCTTCGGTATCCCGATCCTGTGGACCCTGGGCATCATCCTGCTCGTCATCGGTGCGATCCTGGCGATCCTCGGTGCAACCGGACGCGCAGTGGGCGGTCGCGCGCACTACTACTGAGTACGCACGCCGCCCACCACGTTGAGACCCTCGGGACAATTGAGACCCTCAGGACAATAGGGCCGTCAGGCCGCGAACACCTGGATTCGGCTCGGCTCCTCGACCACTGAGTAGTGCGAGGCGTCGCCCTGCAGGATCTGGCTCCTTTCACCGCGCACGTCGACCGGCACATCGCCGGCCAGCGTGATGCGGTGAAGGGAGCGTTTCTGGTTGCCGTAGTCGGCGATGCCGTAATGCTGGGTGGCACGGTTGTCCCAGATCGCGACGTCACCGAGACGCCAGTTCCACCGGAAGGTGTTCTCGAGCTTGATGATCCGTGACTGAAGCAGCTCGTACAGGCTCGCGAATTCCGACGACTTGAGGCCGCGGAACTCCTTCGCGAAGTGTCCGAGCAGCAGGCTGCGCTCGCCGGTCTCCGGATGGACCCGGACAACCGGATGCAGCGTCTGGTACTCGGTGCTGGTGAACTCCTGGTAGTGCTCCGCCTTGTCGGCGACATCCACGCCACCGGTCGGCTCCTTCAGCCCGACGTAGTCGTAGAGGTTGCTGTGGGTGGCCCACAGCTCCTCGGTCAACGCCCGCAGCGGTTTCGGCAGTTGTTCATACGCCGCGACAGTCGACGCCCATGTCGTCGCGCCGCCGTACTGCGGCAGGGTGACCGCACGCAGGATCGACGCCTTCGGGATGCGGTCGACGAACGTGACGTCGGTGTGCCAGCTGTTCGCGGCGCCCTCGATGGTCAGCAACTGGGAGCCGCGCGACGTGACCGTGGGGTGCGGGGCAGTCGGATCGCCGAGCAATTCCGCGAATGCGTACTGCGCATCGTCGTCGAGGTGCTGCTGATCGCTGAAGACCACCACCTTGTTGGTGACCAGCGCCAGGCGGATCGCCTCCACCTGTTCGGCCGGCAGGTCGCCGCCGAGGCGCACCTTGCCGATCTTCGCGCCGATGTGCTCGCCCAGTTTGTCGACGGTGATGCCGGCGTTGCGGTAGACCTGCTGCGCGCGGGCCTCCCGATCGGCTCGCTGCTCGATCTGCGCCAATGTCATTGGCCAATCCTTTCTGTTCTCTTCATTCCATTGCCCCACGATTGCGTGCGGCAATCGAGACTTGTGCTCACGCTGATCCGGAGAAGCCGTGGGTCAGTCCGCGTGATGTTCAGCGCTCTCGTCGATGGCACGCCGTACCGATGCCGGCACCCGGATCGGCCCCGGCCGGTAGGTCACCGATCGCAGCGACGGCCCGAAGCGGAACACTCCTCGTCGCTCGCGTAGCTCCGGATCGACCGGCCCCCGGGCGTCGAGTCCCACCGATATGCCCGTCCAGGGCGCCATGCCGATCAGCTGGAACTGGTCGGGCAGCTTCGCGATCACCGCGGCCTGTCCGTCGACGGTGGCCTCGACCGTGAAGTCCCAGCGGACCGTCGGGGTCGCCACCGCACGCAGGGTGACGTCGGTTGTTCCGGGCGCGAGTGGCGCCGACACGCGGGCGAATCTGCCATAACTGTTGACGACGAGATGTAGGGATGCGTCCTCGATGTAGAGCAGGTAGCCGCCTTGCGGATCACCGTGCGCGACAAGAACTCCCTCGTCCTCGCTGCTCCAGCCGTCGAGCTCGACCTCGACGTCGAAGTCCCGGTAGGCGATCAGACGGCTCGATCGGTAGCGCTCGAGAGTGGGCGTACCGGCGAGCAGCCGCACCGGTTCGCTCAGCCGCTCCTCGGCTGGTCGTCGTCGCACCTGGTCGGCCGGTGAGTCGTAGAGGGGGAACACGGTGTTGCGCCAGGCCGCGTCCTCCCATGCCTGCGCGAGTTCGGCGACGCGATCGGGATGCTCCGCGGCGAGGTCGGTGGTCTCCGCCGGGTCCGCGGTGACGTCGTACAGCTCCCACCGCGGGTCGTCGACCTGCGCCGGATCGGTGTGCAGTGAGACCAGTTTCCATCCGTCGCGGTAGAAGCCGCGATGTCCGCCGAACTCGGCGTACTGCTCGATGTGTGCCGAGCTCGCCGCGCCGTCGAGCAGGAAGGGCGCGCTGCTGACGCCGTCGCGGTCCTGGGCCGGCCGGCCGAGTCGCTCCGTCGGCGTCGAGATGCCCGCGAGGTCAAGGAGGGTGGGTGTCACGTCGGTGACGTAGGAGTACTGACGACGGATGCCGTTGTCCTCGGCGGCGCGCGGCAGGCCGGCGGGCCACGAGATGACGAACGGCACGCGCACGCCGCCGGCGAACGTCTGTCCCTTGTAGAAGCGGAACGGCGTGTTCGAGGCCTGCCCCCAACCGCGTGGGTAGTGGACGCCGAGCGCGGACGATCCAATGAGCTCCTCGTCGTGCGGGACGTCGCGCTCCCAGTCCGGTGGCACGGGTCCGTGCACGAACTGGCTGAAGTACGAGCGTGTCCCGACCGGGCCACCCTCGGCCGTTCCGCCGTTGTCTGAGGTGAACACGATGATCGTGTTGTCGAGTTCACCCAGTTCGGTCAACGTGTCGACGATGCGGCCCACGCTCTGGTCGACGCTGTCGACCATTGCCGCGTACACCTCCTGGTAGCGCTGGTAGCGCTGCTTCTCGTCGTCCGTCAGTGACTCCCACGGGGGTGCGTCGTAGCCGGGTTCGGTGTTGCGTTCGGCGATGGGCGTGCCCGGATCGAAGAGCCCGTCCTGCACCTGGCGCCGGAAGCGGTTCTGTCGGATGGTGTCCCACCCGTCGGCGTACCGGCCGCGGTACTTCGCCAGATCGGTGTCCTTCACCTGGTGCGGGCCGTGCATCGCGATGTGCGCGTAGTACAGGAAGAACGGCTTCTCGCGATCCTGCGCCCGCAACGACTTGATCTGCCGGATGGCGCGATCGGTGAGATCGTCGGTGACGTAGTAGTCGTCGGGATACTCGTCGACGTCGACGACGGAGTTGTCGGCGATCAGCTGGTTGGGGTGGAAGAACGAGTTGAGCCCCTCGAGTGATCCGTAGTAGCTGTCGAACCCGCGCTGGAGCGGCCACGAGTCCCGGCTGCGGCCCGGGCCCATGTTCGCGTCACGGACCAGATGCCATTTCCCGACAGCGTATGTGGCGTAACCACTCTCGCGCAGGATCTCCGGCAGCGTGAGCACATCGTCGGCGAGTTCGAGGCGCAGACCCGGGAATCCGGGGTCGGAGTTGGCCACGCTGCCGTAACCCGCACGATGAGGGCTGAGACCGGTCAGCAACGCGGCGCGCGCCGGCGAGCACACCGGGGTGGTGTGATAGTTGCTCAACCGCAGCCCGCGCGCGGCGAGCGCGTCGATGTTCGGGGTGTCGATCTCCGCGCCGAACGGCCCGATGTCCGAGTAGCCCATGTCGTCGATGAGGACAACCACGATGTTCGGCGCGCCCTGCGGGGCGGTGCGCTCGGCCGGCCACCACGGCTCCGACACCGACGAGGTACGGCCGACGGTCCCACCGAAATCCGCGTAACCGCGTGCATGGTCGGGTGGGCTGTCGAACTTCGGCATGGGCTTGTACCTTTCGTCGCTTTCCGGCGCATCGCGACACCGGGCTGGGTGATCGCGCTGGTGACACCGTGCGTCACAGCACCTTTCAGACATCACAGCGGCCTGTCAAGGGTTTCGCCGACGCCCTTCACAAACCCCCTCTCGGCTTGGCGATCGGCCGTTTCTCTGCCCACAGTGGTGACCTGGGACGGCCGTCCGATGTGACGCCCGACCCCTCAGCCGATGCGCAAGAAAGAGTTCCCCACCATGCCCCGTCGACGTACCCGCACCCTGCGCGCACTCACCCTGGCGCTTGCCGCCGTACTCCTCGTGGCCGGGTGTCAGTCGGCGATCGCGCAGCAGCAGGATTCCGCCACCCGGTCACTCGCCCCCGGCCAGGCCGCGCCGCAGGGCGGCGATCTGCGCGTCGGCGTGCTCGGCGACATGTCGCCGAAGACGTTCCTGCAGATCGGTACCGGCAACCTGGCCGGTCAGGTGGTCAGCAATGTGTTCGACACGCTGATCCGCTATTCCCGCGACGATCTCACCGTCCGCCCGTCCCTGGCCACCGGGTGGCGCCTGGCGCCAGACGGTCTCTCCCTCACCCTCGACCTGCGCTCCGACGTCCGTTTCCACAACGGCAAACCGTTCGTGTCGTCGGACGTCGAGCAATCCCTCAAGGCCTACCTGTCCGGCCCGTGGACGCCCCAGTTCAAGCGGACCGCAGCCGCGATCACCTCCTATGACACCGGGGATCCGCACCGGGTGGTGTTGCGCTTCGCACACCCACTCAGCAACATCTTCGACCTCCTCGACTCCGCGCCCATCCTGGATGCACAGACACTGCCTGCGCTGAAGGCGGGTAAGGCCTACGTCGGTACCGGTCCGTTCAGATTCGATTCCTGGCAACCCAATTCGTCGCTGCGTCTGGTGCGCAACGATTCCTACTGGGGAGGTCGGCCGAATCTCGACGCGGTGACCTTCGCGATCATTCGCGACCAGCAGTCGCTCTACACCCGGCTCCGCACCGGCCAGATCGACGTGGCCTACGGACTCAACTACCACGACCAGCAATTGGCCACACAACGTTACGGGTTCAAGGACGTGACGTTCACCGGTGCCGAGGCGCAGGAGTACGTCGGCATCAACGTGACCAATCCGGCGCTGTCCGACGTGCGCCTGCGACGCGCGATCGCGTATGCGATCGACCGTCCACGGATCATCAACGACGTCTTCCGCCAGAGCGGCTACGTGGTGAACCTGCCGTGGCCGAAGTGGTCCCCGGCCTACGACGCGGGCGCCAACTCGACGTACCGGCGTGACGTCGAGAAGGCGAAGGCCCTCGTCGCCGAACACGGGCCGGTTCCGCCGATCCCGCTGGACTACTCGACCCAGGGGGTGGACCGGGTGGTGGCCGAGATCGTGCAGTCCAATCTCAAGGACGTCGGCATCCCGGTGACCCTCATCCCCAACGACCAGACCCAGCAGGCGTCGAAGCTCATCGGCGGCAAGTTCGAGGGAATCTGGCTGTTGCAGCACGCTTTCGCCCAGTTCACCCCGTCGACCCTGGCGGTGTCGGCGTACCCGTTCAACGCGGCCAAGAACTCGTCGAACTACATCAACCCGGACTACGCCGCCGCCGCGACCGCGGCGTGGACGGTGGCCGACGGATCGTCACCGGCTGCGCTCGCCGCCTATCAGAAGCTTGACGACATCTGGCTGCGCGACCTGTTCCTCGTGGAGATCGGGGTGGTGTTCCAGAAGATCGCGACGTCCAGCTCGGTCGGCAACGTCGACTGGGATCGCCGCAACCAACTGCACCTCAAGGACACCTACCTCGACACCAGCGGACGGAACTCGTAATGCTCGGCTATCTGATCAGACGGATCCCGACCGCCCTCATCGTGCTGGCGGTCGCATCGATCCTCATCTTCTCGATCCTGCGACTGATCCCCGGCGGCCCGGAGGCGGCACTCGCCGGCCCCGACGCCTCGCCTGACCAGCTCGCCGCGATCCGCCACGACCTCGGCCTGGATCGTCCCTTCCTGGTGCAGTACTTCGCCTGGCTGGGTGGGATTCTCACGTTGAACTTCGGGCAGAGCTATCAGGTGGGCGGTGCCATCAGCGACCTCATCGGGTACGGGCTGATCAACACCGTGGTGCTGACCCTGTCCGCACTGGTGATCGCGGTGGCCCTGGCACTCACGTTGAGCCTGGCCGCGACGATCTCCGAGAACCGGTGGGTACACGCCGTTCTCGTCGGCATCAACGCGGTCGCCATCGCGATCCCCACCTTCGTCATCGGCACAGTGCTGATCCTGGTGTTCGGTGTCCAGCTCCGGTGGTTGCCTGCGGGTGGCACACCACCCGGCGGCTACACGGAGAACCTGCAGTTCAGCCTCCAATACCTCCTGCTGCCCGCGTTGACGCTCGGCCTCCCGGCCGGTGCGGTGCTCGCCCGGTTCCTGACCGAGGCGCTGCACACCGAGCTGCGTCAGCCGTACGCGGTCACCGCGCGGTCACTCGGCGTGCCCCGACGCACGATCGTGGTGCGCAACGCGCTGCGTAATGCATTGCCACCCACTCTGACCGCACTCGGTCTCGTCATCGGTGGCCTGCTGGGTGGCGCCATCCTGGTGGAGTCCATCTTCGGCTGGCCGGGCCTCGGTCTGCTGACCGAGGAGGGCATCTTCGCCCGCGACTATCCCCTCGTCCAGGTGCTGGTGCTGCTGTCGGTGACGGTGTTCGTCGTCCTCCAGTTGGCCGCCGACGTCCTGCACGCGTGGCTCGACCCCCGAATCCGATTGGCAGGCCAGTGATGTCCACACACACGACCACGACGTCGTCGACGACCTCCGATCCCCTCGCCGCCACTTTCGGCGTCGACCCCGTGCCGGACGTCGAACCCGGTCTGCTCCCGGAGTTCCCGGCGGACAAGGACGGCGCCCGCACACGGCCACCGCTGTGGCACAGCCTCTTCCGCGGGTCCGGCCTGGTCGGCACGGTTCTCGTCGCGGTCGTCGTACTGCTCGGGGTGTTCGGCCCGCTGCTGACCGCCTTCGGGCCGGACCAGCAGATCGACGGCGCCTACCTGCTACCTCCGAGCGGGGAACACTGGCTCGGCACCGACGATCTGAACCGCGACCTGCTCACCCGCGTGCTGTACGGAATCCGGATCGACCTGCTGATCATCTTCACCGCGGTTCCGATCGGCGCCATACTCGGCATCGCTGCCGGTCTCGCCACCGTCACCCACCCCTGGAGTGACGTCGTGGCTCAGCGGACCTTCGACGTGATCCTCGCGTTCCCCGCGCTGCTGTTGGGGATCGCGCTCACCGCGGTCCTGTCCCCCGGCACGCAGACCATCGTCATCGTGATCGCGCTCGCGGAGATACCGATCTTCGGGCGACTCACCCGGACGTCGGTCCTCAAGGTTCGCGAGATGCCCTACGTGGAGGCGGCACGGGTCTCGGGTGCCACCACGACACATGTTTTGCTCCGGCATGTACTGCCGAACTCCGTCGAGGCCCTGGGTGTCCAGTTCGCGCTGTCGCTCTCGCTCGCGGTCTTCGTCGAGGGCGCGATGAGCTACCTGGGGATCGGCGTCGTGCCGCCCACCCCCTCGCTCGGTGCCATCCTGGCCGCCGGCAACGGATACCTGGAGACCAACCCGTGGTTCTCCCTCGGACCGCTCGTGGTGATCTCGGCCCTGGTCCTCGGCTTCTACCTGATCGCACAGTCCATCTCACGAACCCGGAGGCAGTGATGTCCGCACCAGCCGATCCGACCGCTGCCGACCCCGACGTCGAGGCCTCCGGCGTCCCGGCGCTGGAGGTCACCGACCTACGGGTCACCTTCGACTATCCGCGTCCGGCCGTCGCCGGGATCAGCCTGCGTGTGGACCGCGGACAGATCCTCGCACTCGTGGGCGAATCCGGTTCGGGCAAGACGATGACCGCGCGGGCGGCGATCGGCCTGCTCCCCGAGACCGCGGCGGCGTCGGGCTCGGTGAAGGTCGACGGCGTCGAGGTGCTGAACAGATCGGAGAAGGAACTCAACGCCGTGCGCGGCACCCGCGTGGCGATGATCTTCCAGGAACCGCAGACGGCCCTCAATCCGGTGCAGACCGTCGGGTGGCAACTCCGCCAGGCCCTGCGGACCCACAAACGGTTGTCCCGGCGTGCCGCCCAGGAGCGGGCGATCGAACTCCTGCGCCTCGTCGAGATCCCGGATCCGCAGACCCGCGTCGGGTACTACCCACATCAGCTGTCCGGCGGGCAGAAGCAGCGGGTCGTGATCGCACTCGCGCTCGCGAATGACCCGGTGCTGCTGCTCGCGGACGAGCCGACGACCGCGCTGGACGTCTCTGTGCAACGGGAGATCCTCGATCTCCTGCTGCGGCTGCGGGAGCGCACCGACGCCGGAATCCTCCTCATCACCCACAATCTCGGTGTCGTGGCCGACATCGCCGATCGGGTCGTCGTGGTCCAACTCGGCGAGGTGATCGAGCGCGGCGACGTGTTCGACATCTTCGCGAATCCGACCCAGCCCTACACGCGGCAACTGCTGGCGGCGGTCCCCACGTTGCCGTCGCCGGGGGCCGGCACCGCCGTCGCGACGGTCAACGAACCCGAGCCCGACACCGCCGTTGTCCGTGTCGACGACATCACCGTCCGGTACCCGGGGAGATTCGGCAACGCCCCGCACACCGCGCTGTCGAAGGTGGCGCTGACCGTGCACCCCGGCGAGGTCGTCGGCGTGGTCGGCGAATCCGGTTCGGGCAAGACGACATTGGGGCGAACGATCGGCGGCCTGATCACCCCGACGTCGGGCCGGATCCTGCTGGACGGCAAGGATCTCGCAGCGGTGTCCCGCAAAGAGCTCAGGGCGCTGCGGCGCTCCATCGCCTTCGTGCCGCAGGACCCCACGGCGTCGCTGGATCCACGCTTCACCGTCGCGGAGTCGGTCCGCGAGCCGCTGGAGATCCATCGGATCGGCACCCGCGACGAGCAGAACTCCCGTGTCGCCGATCTGCTCGACGCCGTGCAGTTGCCGCGGTCGTTCGCCGCCCGGCTGCCACACGAACTCTCCGGCGGGCAGCGCCAACGCGTCGCGCTCGCGCGCGCACTCGCCGTCGATCCGAAGCTCCTGATCGCCGACGAGCCGACCAGTGCCCTCGATGTCTCCGTGCAGGCACGAGTCCTGGAACTCTTCGCCCGGTTGCAGCGCGACCTCGGGTTCGCGGCGCTGTTCATCAGCCACGACCTCGCCGTGGTGGAACGGGTCGCCGACCGCGTCGCGGTCCTTCGGGACGGGCTGCTGGTGGAGACCGGCGATGCACGCACAGTGCTGACGGCGCCCGCAGACGAGTACACCCGCGCGCTGCTGGCGGCGGTCCCCTACCCCGATCCGGTCCGGCAGCGAGCCGGTCGGGTCGCGGTCGTCGGCGCATCTGCGGGCTGATTCGGCGAGCTGATGTAATTCGTTTGCAGCACTAAAGAATTGGGGTGTAACGAACCGCTTCCCTCCGACGATGCAACCGGCGGGCGATCGTGAGTTCTCCGACGATCGTGGGTCATCCGGTTGAAGCAAGAGCGTCGACCCGTCAGTGTGATCTGGATTACACTGATGTCTTCGATGCGTCAGATGTCGGAGGGAGGTGTTCCCTATGTTGTTGATGATCGCAGAACTTGTGTCCGGCATCCTCAAAGCCGTCGGAAACTTCCTCTGGTAAGCGCGGATTGCCGTTGCGCGAACGCTCGACCTCACCCCGACTCGCCACTCGTGCGAGATCACCCGCCTCCGTCCGGACACAGCTCGACCAGTTTGTCTCCGACGGAGTGCCCCTGTACTTCTCCTTCGTGAGCAACGCCGCTCGTGGTTGGCGGAGGCCGCGTCATCCCGCTGTGCCACCGTCGACAGTGCGGGGTCAAGCCATCCCGGTGTGAGGTCGAGCGTTCCGCGTGCGCGGGTGTCGGATCCGAGCGCGCGTCAGGTCAGTGACGCGATCGCCTTGTCCGCCGCAGTGGGTGCGAAGTAGTCGATCGCCGGTAGCAGCGCGCGCAGCGCTGCCGGCGCCACCGCGGTCGGTTGATGGGTGACCGCACGCAGAATCCATCGGCCGGCCTCGTCCGCGCTCAGCGCGTGGACCCCGTCGTATTCGGCTGTGGGAGCGATCATCTCGGTGCGCACCAACGGGTAGTAGACGTTGGTCGCGCGTACGTCCGCATGAGGTTTCTCGGCGTTCAGGCTGCGCCCGAAGATGGCCAGCGCATTCTTGGACGCGGCGTACGCGGAGAACCGTGGGAACGTGTTGGCCATCAGCCCCCAGGTGCAGATGTTGACGATCTGGCCGCGCCCGCGCTCGACCATGCCCGGCAGCAGACCCAGTGTGAGCTGTACTGCGGCAAAGTAATTGAGCTGCATGGTGCGCTGGTAATCGTGCAGCCGGTCGGCGGAGTCGAGAACGGAACGTCGGATCGAGTGTCCGGCGTTGTTCACGAGCACATCGACTTCACGCCCGGCGAGATCCTCCAGCAAGTCGGCGATCGCATCCTCATCGGACAGGTCGCAGACGCGGTACTCGCATCCGGTCTCCGCCGCGAGAGAGCGCAACTCGGACTCGCGCCGCGCGATGGCGATGACCGTCGCCCCGCGCCCGGTGAGCTGCCGGGTGGCCTGGCGGCCGATGCCCGCGGATGCGCCGGTGATCAGGATGGTGAGCCCGGTGACGTCGCGACCGCGGCCCGACACCGCGTTCTCGACGACGGGCGGCAGCAGGGTGCGACGCTGCATCAGATCCATGATGGTGTTGGTCGCGGACATAGACGGCATCGGACTCCTCGGTGGTCGGGCACCGGCACGGTACCAAGCCGTGGATGGTGCATCGGGAATCCGGCCACGCCGTCGACCGGGGAACAGGGTCGACCGGTGAACAGAAAAGCCCCGACCATCGGCCGGGGCTTCTTCGTTGTTCAGTTACTCGGTGGGCGAAGGGGGACTTGAACCCCCACGTCCCGAAGGACACTGGCACCTGAAGCCAGCGCGTCTGCCATTCCGCCACTCGCCCGTGGCTGTCTGCATCTGCATGAGACTGGAAGACGATAGCAAGTCGTGCCGTCCGAAGTAAAACCCACTCGGGCGGCCACCCACCGCCCGCCGTCCGGTACGCGATCGAAGAAGCGAGAACAGCAGGTCAGACACTCCGACACGGGTAGCATTGCCGGCACGACATCGCAGGTGAGTGATGTTGCGCGTGGTGCTGCATTGACATCATCCCCTGCCGAATGGGCATGTTCGGTACCATCTATCAAGGCCATACGCACGGCGACACGCCAAGAGCCGTGTGCACCAAGCCGCGAAGGGAGGTCGCCGGTGGGAATTCTGCAGCGTATCGAACGCAAACTCGAAGGAGCCGTCGACGATGGCTTCGCACGTGTCTTCGGGGGCGAGGTCGCACCCAAGGAGATCGAGAACGGTCTGCAACGAGAGGCCGAGCAGGCGCTCGAGGATCTCGGTGACGGCGCAATTCTCGCTCCCAACAGCTATACGTTGTTGTTCAGCCCCACCGATTACGACCACATCGCGGCGGAGTACGAGCTGAATCGCAAGACGTTCTCCAAACACCTGGAGAACTTCATCTCGGACAACGGCTGGCAGACATATGGGCGGGTCGTCGTAGAGTTCGAACAGTCGCCGTCGTTGCACACCGGGATGTTCCGCACCCGCGGCGCGGTGAACCCGGACGCCACGCCCCGGCCGGCCGCGCCCGGACCGCAACGACCACATGAGCAGCACCCACAAAGTGCACAACGACAAGTAGGAGCCCCAGAGATGACCAATAACCCCAGATACGACCAGCGCAGGGGCACCGACCCGGCGTACGACCAGGGTGGCCAGCAGGGTGGGTACGACTACCAGCAGGCCGGCTACGACCGCGGTCAGCCCGCCGCAGCGCCCGCCGGACAGCCGGCGTACGACCAGGGCTACGCACAGCCGGGGTACGGACAGCCCGGTTACGGCCAGCAGGGGTACGACCAGGGCTACCAGGGCGGCTACGACCAGCAGGGCTATGCACAGCCCGGGTACGACCAGGGTTACCAGGGCGGGTACGACCAACAGGGATACGCCCAGCAGGGGTACGAGCAGGGCTACCCGCAGGGCGGCTACGAGCAGCAGGGCTATGCACAGCAGCCCGGCTACGACTACCAGCAGGGCTACGCCCAGCAGCCCGGCTACGGCTACGGGCAGGGCGGCTACGACCAGGGTTACGGACGGCCGGGTGGCTACGCTCCCGCGTCGATCACCTTGCTCCTCGAGGACGGCAGCAACCGCACCTTCCAGCTGCGTGACGGATCGAACATCATCGGCCGTGGGCAGGACGCCCAGTTCCGTCTCCCGGACACCGGCGTCTCCCGCCGGCACGTGGAGATCCGCTGGGACGGCACCACCGCGATGCTCACCGATCTGAACTCGACCAACGGCACCACGGTCAACGACCTGCAGGTCAGCAGCTGGGAGCTCGCCGACGGCGACCGTATCCGCGTCGGCCACTCGGACATCACCGTTCGGTTCCAGTAGTCCAGGGTCATCCGCCCGGTCTCCCATGTCGGGGCCGGGCGTTGATACTGAACTGTCACATCTCAATGCCGGGGAACGCACGGTCTGCCCATAAGATGCAGTCGGGTCCGTTTCTACGACCGGCGCATGGGGTGGAACATGGCGGGCTGCGAGACGTGATGGCGCTGGAGGTGAACACTTAAATGCAGGGCTTGGTGCTGCAGCTGACCCGTATCGGGTTCCTGCTGCTGCTCTGGCTGTTCGTCTACGCCGTCATCCGCACCCTTCGCGCCGACATTGCCACGGCCGGTGGTTCGCGTCTGGCGCGCTACACACGCAGCGAGAAGCGTCAGCGTTCCGGTGGTGCGCGTGCCGCCCGCGGGTCGGCACGCTATCTGGTCGTCACGCACGGCGCGTTGGCCAACACCCGCATCACCCTCGGCACACAGCCGGTGCTGCTCGGTCGCGCCGACGATTCGACACTTGTCCTCACCGACGACTACGCGTCCGAGCGGCATGCACGGCTGTCGCGGCGCGGCGACGACTGGTACGTCGAGGACCTCGGATCCACCAACGGCACGTACCTCGACCGGTCGAAGGTCACCACGGCCGTCAAGGTCCCGCTCAGCACGCCGATCCGCATCGGCAAGACCGTGATCGAGCTGCGCCCGTGACACTCGTGCTGCGCTACATCGCGCGAAGCGACCGGGGCCTGGTGCGCTCGAACAACGAGGACTCCGTCTACGCCGGCGCGCGTCTGCTCGCCCTGGCCGACGGCATGGGTGGTCACGCGGCCGGTGAGGTCGCCAGCCAGCTGGTGATCCAGGCGTTGCGCAACCTCGACGACGACGAGCCCGGCGGCGACCTGCTCGCACAGCTCGACCGGGCCACCCACAGCGGCAACGCCGCCATCGCCGCCCAGGTGGAACACTCCCCCGAGCTCGACGGCATGGGCACCACCCTCACCGCGATCCTGTTCGCCGGGAGCCGGATCGGCCTCTGCCACATCGGCGATTCGCGTGGCTACCTCTACCGCGACGGCCAGCTGGCCCAGATCACCCGCGACGACACGTTCGTCCAGACCCTCGTCGACGAAGGTCGCATCACCGCCGAACAGGCGCACACCCACCCGCAGCGGTCGCTGATCATGCGCGCGCTCACGGGGCAGGAGGTGGAGCCGACCCTGACCATCCGGGAAGCCCGCGCCGGTGACCGCTACCTGTTGTGCAGCGACGGGCTGTCGGATGTGGTCAGCGAGGAGACGCTCGCCGACACCCTCGGTTCCATCCCGGACCACAAGGAGTGCGCGGACCGCCTCATCGAACTCGCTCTGCGCGGTGGCGGTCCGGACAACGTGACGGTCATCGTCGCCGACGTGGTCGACACCGAGTACGGGGAATCCCGGCCCATCGTGGGCGGTGCGGCCGGCGGGGACGACGAGGGCTACACCCCGAATCCGTCCACCGCGGCCGGACGGGCGGCAGCGCTGCGTCCGCCGGCGGCCGAGCCGCAGCGGCCCACCATCATGGCCGATGAGACGCCGCCGCCACGGAATCCGCGCCGCCGCTGGCTCGTGGGCGGGGTCGCGGTCTCGGTGATCGCGCTGCTGATCGCCGGGTTCTTCGTCACCCGCTCGATGGTGCGCAACAACTACTACGTCGGCGCCAGTGACGGTGACGTGGTCATCTATCAGGGATCACCCGACAAGGTGCTGTTCCTCGACCTCAGTTCGGCCAATCAGCTGGCCTGCGTCACCGGGCTCGACCAGGCGGACCCGCAGATCGAGTTCGCCGACCACGACGCCGCCGACACCTGCACGCCGTTGCAGACCTCGGACCTCGCCGAACTCGACCGCAACGCCGTCACCGGGAACTCGATCCGGAACATGCCGCTCGCCGATGCGCAGAATCGGGTACAACAGCTGAATTTCCTTCCGCTGTGCCCGGATCCGCTGCCCGCGCCGGCACCCGCACCGGCCCCGGCACCCGGCGCGGCACCGAGCCCGGCGACCGCATCGCCGACGCCACCCGCTCCCGGTACACCCGCGACCGCACCGGCGCCCGGCACCGGACCGACCCAGCCGAGTTCCCCCAGCGGGTCGACCACGACCTCGCTGCAGTCACCCGCGCAGTACGACAGCGACGGCAACAAGATCTGCCGAGGCCACTAGATGAGCCAACCGTCGGGTCCCGTCCACGCCCCACCGCGTCAGCCACCGGAACAGACCGGTCGGACCGCGGAACTCGTGCTGCTCGGATTCGCCATCGGACTGGTGACGGTGGCCCTGCTCATCGTGCAGGCCGCGCAGGGGCAGAGCATCACCTGGGATCTCGCGAAATACGTTGCCGCCTACATCCTCCTGTTCGGTGGGGCGCACCTCGTGGTCCGTCGATACGCGCCGCACGCCGATCCCCTGCTGCTGCCGGTGGTCGCCGTGCTCAACGGCCTGGGCCTGGTGCTGATCCACCGACTCGACCTGGGCACCGGCCGCACCGGCGAGACCGTCAACACGACCGACGTCACGCACAATGCCGATCAGCAGTTGCTGTGGGCGGTGCTGGGCATCATCGTGTTCGCCGCGGTACTGATCTTCATCCGTGACCACCGGACGCTGTCGCGGTACGCATACACCCTGGGCCTGGGAGGTCTTGTCCTCCTGATCATCCCGGCGATCCTGCCGTCGTCGATGTCGCAGATCAACGGATCGAAGAACTGGATCATCACGCCGTTCTTCTCCATCCAGCCCAGCGAGTTCGCCAAGATCCTCATCATCATCTTCACCGCGGCGTTCCTGGTGTCCAAGCGTGATCTGTTCACCACCGCGGGAAAACACTTCCTGGGCATGGACTTCCCGCGCGCCCGCGACCTCGGACCGCTGCTCGCCGCCTGGTTCGTCTCCATCGCCGTGCTCGCCTACTCGTCGGACCTGGGCAGCTCGCTGCTGATCTTCTCGACGATGCTGACCATGGTCTACGTCGCCACCGAACGCGCGAGCTGGCTGGTGCTCGGCGTGACACTGTTCGTCGTCGGTGCGTTGCTCGCCTACCAGCTGTTCGCGCACCTGCAGGTGCGTGTCGAGATCTGGCGGGATCCGTTCAGCGACTTCGACGGTGCCGGCTACCAGATCGGACAGAGCCTGTTCGGGCTCGCCACCGGCGGCCTGTTCGGCACCGGTCTGGGTTCCGGTCGACCCAACATCGTGCCGTTCGCCAACACCGACTTCATCATCGCGACCATCGGTGAGGAGCTGGGTCTGGTCGGGCTGGCCGCGATCCTGGTGCTGTACCTGATCTTCGTGATGCGCGGCCTGCGTACCGGGATCGCCGTGCGCGACAGCTTCGGGAAACTGCTCGCCACCGGGCTCTCGTTCACCATCGCGGTGCAGGTGTTCGTGGTGGTCGGTGGTGTCACCAAGCTCATCCCGCTGACCGGTCTCACCACACCGTTCCTCTCCTACGGCGGGTCGTCGCTGCTGGCGAACTACATCCTGCTGGCGTTGCTGATCCGCATCTCCAACGCCGCCCGGGAACCCGACCCCACGCGGAAACGGCCGCCGCCCAAGAGCATCGACTCGGCGCCCACGCGGGTGGTGACCCGATGAACAAGCCGATCCAGCGCGTGTCCGTGGCGGTCATCCTGATGATCGTCGCGCTCCTCGCCAACGCCACCTATGTGCAAGTGTTCAAAGCCGATGCGCTGCGTGCCGATCCCCGCAACAACCGGGTGCTGCTCGACGAGTACGCGCGTCAACGCGGGTCGATCACCGCCGACGGCGGCTCCGTGGTGGCGGTCTCGGTGCCCACCGACAGCCGACTCAAGTTCCTGCGCACGTATCCGCCGAACGGCGCCGAGGCGTTCGCCCCGGTGACCGGCTATTACTCGTTCCAGTACGGCAGTACCGGTCTGGAGCTCTACGAGAACTCGATCCTCAACGGCAACGACGACCGGTTGTTCGGCCAACGGTTCATGGACATGTTCTCCGGCCGGGACCCGCGCGGCGGCAACGTGGTCAGCACGATCGTCCCGCGGCTGCAACGCGCCGCCTACGACGGACTGCGCAACGGATGTCAGGGTGGCTGCCGCGGCGCGGTCGTGGCCCTGCAGCCCAACACCGGCAAGATCCTCGCGATGGCCTCGACACCGAGTTACGACCCGAACAAACTGGCGAGCCACGACCAGAATGTGCGCGAACGCAACTGGGCGGCCTGGAATCAGCCGGGTGACACGGACAACCCGATGCTGAACCGGGCGATCAACCAGCTCTATCCGCCGGGATCGACGTTCAAGGTGGTGACCACCGCCGCGGCGTTGCGGGACAACATCTCTCCCGACATCCGGCTCACCGCGGCGCCGTCGATCGTGCTGCCGGGAACGGAGACCTCGCTGACCAACTACGGCGGCCAGACGTGCCCCGGGTCGTCGGGCGGCACGGTGTCGCTGGTGCAGGCGTTCAAGTATTCGTGCAACACCGCATTCGTCGATCTCACGACGAGCAAGATGAAGGATCCGATCACCGTGTTCCGTGAGACGGCGCAACGCTTCGGCCTCGACGAGAAGCAGCCCGACACCCCGCTGCCGGTCTCGCGCTCGACCGTCGGAGAGATCCCCGATCGCGCGGCACTCGGGCAGGCCTCCATCGGTCAGCGCGACGTGCGGGTGACACCGATGCAGATGGCGATGATCGCGTCCACGGTCGCCAACGGCGGCGTCCGGATGCAGCCCTACCTGGTCGACAAGCTGCAGGCGGCGGATCTGCGGACCCTGCAGACCACCCAGCCGACCACCATCAACGAGCCGATCAGTTCGGATCAGGCCGCCACCCTCACCTCGATGATGATCGAGTCCGAACGCAGCACCCAGGGTGCCGGCGGTCCCGTCTCGATCGCGTCCAAGACCGGCACGGCCGAACACTCGGCCACCTCCGATGTCGAGTCCGAGACGCCGTACTCCTGGTACATCGCGTTCGGGCCGTCGTCGAACGCACAGATCGCGGTCGCCGTCATCGTGGAGAACGGGGATCCCGGACCGGCATCGACAGGGGGTACGGTGGCGGCTCCGATCGGACGAGCAGTGATCAACGCATTGGTGGGAGGTGCGAGCTGATGACATTGCAGAGCGGCACCACCATCGCCGACCGCTACCGGCTGATGCGCCTCATCGCCACCGGTGGCATGGGTCAGGTGTGGGAGGGACTCGACACCCGGCTCAATCGGCGGGTGGCCGTGAAGGTGCTCAAGGCCGAGTACTCGCACGACCCGGAATTCACCGCACGTTTCCGCGCGGAGGCCCAGACCACCGCGAAGCTCAACGACCCGGGTATCGCCAACGTCTTCGACTACGGCGAGACGCCGGATCGCGGCGGCGGCGAGCCGTTGGCCTACCTGGTCATGGAACTCGTCGACGGTGAGCCGCTGAACTCGGTGATCTCCCGGATGGGCCGGCTCTCACTGACCAACAGTCTCGACATGCTCGAGCAGACCGGACGTGCGTTGCAGGCGGCGCACACCAAGGGTCTGGTGCACCGCGACGTGAAGCCCGGCAACATCTTGATCACGCCGACCGGACAGGTGAAGATCACCGACTTCGGCATCGCCAAGGCGGTGGACTCGGCGCCGGTCACCCAGACCGGCATGGTCATGGGCACCGCGCAGTACATCTCGCCGGAGCAGGCGACCGGCGACGAGGCGACCGCGGCGTCGGACGTCTACTCGCTCGGTGTGGTCGGATACGAGGCCCTTACCGGCCGCCGTCCGTTCCTCGGCGACGGTGCCATCACGGTCGCGATGAAGCACATCCGCGAGACCCCACCGCCGCTGCCGACGACGGTTCCGGCGAACGTGCGTGAGCTGATCGACATCACGCTGTCGAAGGATCCGCGTCAGCGTTACGCCAACGGCGGTGAGTTCGCCGACGCGGTCGCCGCGATCCGTGCAGGTCATCGTCCGCCACGGCCGGGTGCCATCGCCGGAGCCGCCGCCGCGGGTGCCGTGGGCGGGGCTGCGGCCGCCGCCGCGATGCGACCGTCGGCGACCCGCGCGATGACCGGGACGTCGGCGTCACGGCCGTCGACCGCGCGCACCACCAGCCGTCCGCCCAGCCGGCCGGTGCCACCCGCCGACGACAACAGCTGGACCACCGGACAGAAGGTGCTGGCCGGCGTGGCCGCGGCGCTGCTGGTCGCGGCGCTCGGCCTGATCGGCTATTGGCTGCTGAACCTGAACTCGTCGCCCGCCGAGGTGCCGGCACCGTCGTCGACGACGACGATCACCGAGACCACCACGCAGGCCCCGGAGACCACCGAGGAACAGCCGGAACCTACGACCCGCGAACGCACGACCACGCGGGAGACCACGACGGAAGAGACGACGACCGAGGAGGCGCCGACGACCACCGAGGTCCCGGACACCACCGACCCCGGCGCACCGACCGCCGAACAGCCACAGTTCCCCACGTTCACCATCCCCGGTCTCCCGGGCGGATGAGTTGGCGATAATGGGTGAGGTGTCGGTTCGAGAGACGGCCCGGTCCGGCGTGGCCGGGCGCCATGCGCGATCGGAACAGCGAAAGATGGTGAGCGCACGGTGATGTCGACGCCCCACCATCTGTCCGATCGCTATGAGCTCGGCGAGACACTCGGCTTCGGCGGAATGTCGGAGGTGCATTTCGCGCGCGATCTCCGACTGCATCGTGACGTCGCGGTCAAGGTGTTGCGCGCCGATCTGGCCCGCGACCCCACGTTCTATCTGCGATTCCGGCGCGAGGCGCAGAACGCCGCCAAGCTGAACCATCCGACGATCGTGCAGGTCTTCGACACCGGCGAGGCCGAGACGCCCGACGGTCCGCTGCCGTTCATCGTGATGGAGTACGTCGACGGCGAGACGTTGCGCGATGTCCTGCGGTCGAACGGCCCGGTGTCACCGCGGCAGGCGATGACGTGGATGGCCGACGTCGCCGCCGCGATGGACTTCTCCCATCGCAACGGAATCGTGCACCGCGACATGAAACCGGCCAACGTGATGATCGACAAGGCCGGCGCGGTCAAGGTGATGGACTTCGGCATCGCCCGGGCGATGAGCGATTCGACGTCGACGATGACGCAGACGTCCGCGGTGATGGGTACCGCGCAGTACCTCTCGCCCGAGCAGGCACGCGGCATCAAGGTCGATCCGCGCAGCGACATCTACTCGATGGGCTGCGTGCTGTTCGAACTGATGACCGGCGAGCCACCGTTCACCGGCGACTCCCCGGTCGCCGTCGCACACCAGCACGTGCACGAGGATCCGCCGTGGCCGTCGTCGATCCGGCCGGAGATCCCGCGCGAGCTGGATTCGGTGGTCCTCAAGGCGATGAGCAAGAACCCGGCCAACCGCTATCAGTCGGCCGCCGATCTGCGATCCGACCTGATCAAGGTGCTCGCCGGGGGCAAGCCGTCGGCGCCCATGCTGCTGTCCGACGAGGACCGCACCGAGTTCATGGACAGCGGCCCGCGTCGGGCACTGACCGATTCCGGCCCCCGACGTCCCGTCACGTCGCATCGTCGCGATCCCGACGGCGACGATGACGCATCGACCCCCCGCCGACGCATGCGCGGACTGGTGATCGGTGCTGTCGCGGCGGTGGTGGTGCTGGTGGCCGGACTGCTGTTGTGGTCGCCGTGGGGTTCCGACGTCGCGCGGCAGGTGCCGGTGCCCACTGTGGTGGGTCAGCCGTCGACGCAGGCGCGCGACAGTCTCGAGAAGGCCGGATTCCGGGTGAAACAGCTCGACGAACCCAGCCTCGACGTCGCTGCGGGATCGGCGACCCGGTCGACGCCCGCCGAGAACGTGCTGGCGTCGGAGGGGTCGGAGATCACGCTGTACATCTCGACCGGTCCACAACGCCACAAGATGCCCGACCTGCGCGGAAAGATGCCGGACGAGGCGACCGAGGCGCTGCGGGTCCTCGGTTTCTCGAATGTGAAGACCGATCGGGTGGACTCGACCGGTGAGCTGAAGGACAAGGTGGTCAACACCACGCCGCCGACCGGAGCCGAGGCGCCGGTGAACGGCGCCGTCGTCGTGCATGTGGGCAACGGACCCAAGGAGATCACCGTGCCCGACGTCACCGGGCAGACCGAGGATGCCGCCCGCACGGTGCTCGAGCAGGTCGGCCTCCGCGTGGTCACCGTCGCCGGTGACTCCGAGTTGCCGGCCGGTCGCGTGGTGAGCAGTTCCCCCGACGGCGGCGTCACGGTGGAGCAGGGCAGCACGATCCAGATCGTGGTGTCCCGCGGCAACATGTTCGTGATGCCCAACCTGCGCGGTCAGACGCCGGCGCAGGCCCGGGGCACTCTCGCCGGGGCCGGCTGGGAGGACACCACACTCACCCGATCGAGCCGCAACGTGCCGATCACCAGCCCCGATGACGGCAAGGTCATCGGCCAGAGCCCGGCCCCCGGGTCGCGGGTACGCAAGGACGGCTCGGTGTCGATCGTGGTCGGCCAGGGCAGTCTGTTACCCGGCTGACGGTCGGTGTGCGGTCAGCCGATCGCTTCGGCCATCTCGGATTCGAGGACGGCGACCCTCGACTCCGGGACGTCGACGCCGCACACCGCCAGCCAGTTGGCGAGCATGCGATGACCGCCCTGGGTGAGGACGCTCTCCGGGTGGAACTGCACGCCATGGATGGGCAGCTCGCGATGCCTCATCGCCATCACGATGCCGGATTCGGTGCGGCCGGTGACGATCAATTCGTCGGGGATCGTCTCGGGCAGCACGGTCAATGAGTGATAGCGCGTCGCGGTGAACGGGTCAGGCAGGCCGGCGAGCACACCGCCGCCGTCGTGGAACACCTGCGACGTCTTGCCGTGCAGAAGTTCGGGTGCCCGGTCGACGGTGCCCCCGAAGGCCGCGCCGATCGCCTGGTGACCGAGGCAGACGCCGAGGAGCGGGGTGCCACGGTCGCGCGCCACGCCGACCATCGGGATGGTCACGCCCGCGCGCTGCGGCGTGCCCGGACCCGGACTGAGGAGTACGCCGTCGAATCCCTCGACCGCTGCGGCCGGGTCGTCGAGCTGCGGGTCGTCGTTGCGCCACACCACGGCCTCGACGCCGAGCTGGCCGAGGTACTGGACCAGGTTGTAGACGAAGCTGTCGTAGTTGTCGATGACCAGGATGCGGCCGGTGGTCGATCCGGCTCCCACGTGCGCAGACGGCTGATTCACCCCGTCAGGCTACCGCGGGTGACCGGGGCCGGGACACGCGGTTTTCCCAGGTGCGGAACGTGCTGGTCGCCGCGACGTTGTCGGGTCGGCGACCTGGTGAGATACCGTAGACAGGAGTTCTTGCGAGAGCGGCGGATCGCCGAGTACCGGTGTTGACCCTCCCGGCACCGCCGCGCCGACCGACAGCCCGATGAGCTGTTCAGCACTACAGAGGAAGTCATGCCGAAGTCAAAAGTCCGGAAGAAGACCGACTACACCATCAATCCGGCCAGCCGTACGCCGGTGAAGGTGAAGGCCGGGCCGTCGAGCAACATCTACGTCTGGATCATGCTCGGCCTGATGCTGCTCGGACTCGCCTGGCTCATCGTGTTCTATCTCGTGGCGACCCCGTCGGCACTCGGCGCCGAGGGCAAGGCGTTGCACTGGATGTACAACCTCGGCCCGTGGAACTTCTTGATCGGATTCGCCCTGATGGTGGTGGGTCTGTTGATGACGATGCGGTGGCGCTGACCGGTCTACTCACATGTGTGTAATTCATCCACACTGTGGAAATCACATGTGTGTAATCCATCCCCACTGTGAGTAATCCCTGTGGATAACTCTGCCTCTGTGTCCACATGGGCGTGGTCGCCGTCTCGTGCGGCCGGTGGCGCGCTGGCCGTCGGGGGCGTGATCCTGCTGGTCGCAGCCGTGATCGCGGCCTCGGACCCGGCCGGACTGGTGCTCATGGGGATCGCCGGACTGATGCTGTTGGGTTTCGCGGCGCACGCGTTGGTGATCCGGCCGCGACTGGCCGTGACGAGCCTCGACGGACAGCCGGCCGTGGTGATCCGTTCCCTCGGCGGCACCCACACGTATCCGCGCGATCGCATCGAGCGGATCCGCCTGCTGGACTTTCGACGCATCGGCCGGCGCACCGGTCAGCTCGAGTTCGACTTTCTGAACGATGATGCGCCGACGACGGCGATCGTAGACGGTCTGCGCGACGACACCCGGCTCGTGGTGTTCGGTCGCTGGGACCTCGGAGCCGACCTCAGCGACGTCGCAGACGAACTCCGTCGCGCCGGGTTCGTCGTCGACGACCAGCGCGCCTAGCCGCCTGGCCCGCCGGGGCCGCTACCCGACGAGGATGTGGGTGTTCGCGTAGGAGATTCCGACACCGACGCTGACGGCCACCGCCGCGACGAGCAGCACGGCCACCGCGATCCATCCGACCCGGGCGACCGAGGTCGCGGTGCGACGTTCCTGCGGCAACACCCACTGCGGGAGAAAGATGATCCCCGCGGTTGCGGCGGCGCCGAAGACGAGACCGCCGACGTGGGCGAGCAGCGAGATGTTGGGGATCGTGATCGACAGGACCAGGTTGAGCGCGATGATCGAGATCACCGGGACCGGCGACACCCGCGCCTTCAGCACGACCACGAGAACCGCACCCATCAGACCGTAGATCGCCCCCGAGGCGCCGGCGTTGATGGCCGTACCCGAACCGAGCGCCATCACCGCCGCACTGCCGCCGAGTAGCGCGGTGAAATACACGGCGAGGTAGCGCGGGATGCCGATGGCGATCTCGAGGTCGCGGCCCAGCACGTAGAGCGAGATCATGTTGACCGCGATGTGGGTCACGGAGAAGTGCAGGAAGCCCGCGGTGAACAGCCGCCAATACTCGCCGTCGGCGACCCACGGTTTGACCAGGGCCCAGTCGACGAACAGCTGCGAGCGCACCATCTCGAAGCCCCGCGCCTGCAAGACGCAGACGGCGAAGATGATCAGGTTGATCCCGATCAGCCCGTAGGTCGCATATGGCCGCGACGCCACCATCGGCTTGGCGACCATCGGACTGATGCCGCGATCACCGAAGGTCGGCCGTACCGCCGCCCTCTGCACACCGTCGTTGCGCAGGCACTCGACGCAGTGCTGGCCGACGGCAGCCGAACGCAGGCACTCCGGGCACGCCGGCCGCCCGCACCGGCTGCAGGACAGGCCGGTCGGGCGGTCGGGATGCCGGAAGCACACCGCCGGCGGACCGGCGGTGTACTGCGGACCGGGGTGGTGCGGCCCGGTCAGTTGAGTTCGATCTTCTGGATGACGACCTCGTCGAGCGGGCGATCGGCGCGGTCGGTGGAGGTCGTCGCGATGGCGTCGACGATCTTCTGCGACTCGGGGTCGACGACCTCACCGAAGATGCTGTGCTTGCGGTTCAGGTGCGGGGTGGGGCCGACGGTGATGAAGAACTGCGAGCCGTTGGTGCCCGGGCCGGCGTTGGCCATCGCCAGCAGGTACGGGCGATCGAACTGCAGCTCCGGGTGGAACTCGTCGGCGAACTGATACCCGGGGCCGCCACGGCCGGTTCCGGTGGGGTCGCCGCCCTGGATCATGAAGCCCTCGATGACGCGGTGGAAGACCGAGCCGTCGTAGAACGGGCCGCTGTTGCCGCCGGATGCGTTCGGCTGGCTGTACTCCTTGGAGCCGTCGGCGAGGCCGGTGAAATTGGCCACCGTCTTGGGCGCGTGGTTGCCGAAGAGTTCGACAACGATGTCGCCGCGGTTGGTGTGAAGTGTCGCGGTCTGCTTCTGAGTAGTCACATGTCCATCCAACCACTTGTACGGCGATCGGGGCTCGGCCCTCCGCGAACAAACGGGACGTCGGCCGACGGTGACGCCGTGGACCCGAGGTGACAGGTGGTCTGTCCGGCTGGCACGCTGGTGGGCATGTCGAACAAGTACGTGTGGACCGCGGTGTCGGTGCTGGCCTCGTTGCTCGCGACCGCGGTCGCAGTGGTCGTCGTGCGCCGCTCTCGCCGCGAGCCACCGACGGTGTCGGCCACGATCCCGCGCGTCGAAGAACTCAACGCACACCGCGGTGACGCGACGTCGGCGACCTCGTGACACGGACCGCGGCCCGGTACCCACGACCGATCAGCCACCGGTAGCGGCGCGGTCTGCGCGCCCGCAACGGTAATTTGTAATGGTGACCTCCGACGACAGCTCGCGCCGACCCGCCGATTCGGGCCCTCCCGAGAGCGGGGCCGACGACGACGGGTCAGCGGCCTCGACGAACATGCCGGTGTCCGCACCGTGGGAGCGTCGCCCCACCGCTCCGGTCACCGCACCCGGTTCGCCACCGCCGCCGACCTCCGGACCGCCCCGCACCTCGGGCAATGCTCCCCCACCGGGAAGGCCCGCCCCCCGACCACCTCAGTCCGGCGCGCCCGGTCCGGGCGGTCCTCCACCTCGGAACGTCCCGCCACGCGGACCCGGTGGTCCCGGTCCCGCTCCTCGCGGTAATCCCCCGCCGCCCGGCGGAGCTCCCGGTGCAGGCGTTCCGCCGTGGAACACGGCACCTCCCGGCGCTCGGAACTCGCCGCCGCCACGCCGCGGCGGTCCCCCGCCTCCCGGCTACCGACCGCCCCCCGGCCAGCGTCCGCCACCGCCGGGTCGTCCCGGACGGCCTCCCGGCGGTCCTCCGCGTGCCGCCGGCCCCGGAAGCCCTGCGCCGAGTGCCGCACCCACCCGGGCCGCATCGATGCCGCGTCCCGCCGACGCACCGAACCAACCCACCACCCGCACCCCGGGCGAGCCCGGTGCCGACCAGGAGACCAGCCGCGTCGCGCGGCCGGAGCCGTTCCTCGGGCCACCAGACGACTTCGAACCGATCGATCCCTCGACGACGGACGACCGGGCCGAGGACAACGACGCCGATCGTCCGCGGGCCTACTCGGCGACAACCACCATCGACGAAGCTGTTCCGGAGGAACCCGTGCCGCCACGCAGCCGTTCCGAGGCCGCCCGGCCGTCCCGTACCGCTGCAGCATCTCGCCGTCCGACCAACCGCACCGCGATCTGGGCTCTGGTCCTCTCCATCCTGGGGATCACCGCGCCGATCGGCCTCTACCTCGGCTACCGTGCGCGGTCGAGCATCGCCCGAACCCGCGAGCTCGGTGAACCATTTGCACGCGTTGCCATCTGGCTCGGCTGGCTGTACGTGGTGGTCTTCGTGCTCGCGTTGATCACGTACTTCTGGATCGCGGGTCAGGGCTCCTAGCAGCTCGAACCGCTTCGGGGTCACTGTCGTTCGGGTAGACGACAGCGAACTCTGTTGAGCGGGTGCGGTTCCTCATGGATGAATCGTGTTCGATACGGTTGCGGTCGAACCGGGCGACGCCTCGCCAGAATCGATCCGAAAGGACTGACGTGTTCCGTCGATCCCTAGTGCTCGTCTGCAGTGCCGTTGCGTTGATCGTGGTGTCGATCGTCGGGACGGGCGCGGCGAACGCCCGGCCATACGAAGCTCCCCGAATCAGCCAGTACTCCCAAGACATCTGGTCGGTCGGCGCCAACAACGGATGCCGCGGAGCCATCCACGTCGGCATCCAGGTCGATCAACAACAGCCGGGGAAAGCATTCATCACCCTCACCCCACGCGCATTTGTCGGTGACGGACCAGGGTGGCAAAGGAATCCGGTCTGCAAGATCCGCAGCAAGGTCGTCGTCGACTTCTTTAGGTCGACGCCACAATGGGAGCGCACGGTCACGGCAGGACCCCGCGGCGGGCGCCAGATCCGACTAACCGTCACACCCGGCTCCGGACTGCACCAAATCGTCGTCGGCGGAACAGGTACGAGCGTGGGATCGGCAAATTACCTCATCGTTCCCTGACGCCCGCGCCGCGAATAAGCCAGTACAGCGAAGACGTCTGGGCTGTCGGCGGAAACAGCGGTTGCCGAGGCCGCAATCCATGTCGGCATCACCGTCGACCGCAGAGCACCGGGAAAGGCCTTCGTGACCTACACACCACGTGCATTCACTGGCGACGGGGCGGCAAGCCCGTGCGGCAGATGATTCGACCCAGTTCAGGACTCCATGTCCTGTCATACGTCGGTAACGGAATCGCTTTTCCGACAAGCAACTACACGCTATTTCCCTGATCGCGTCAGCTGATAGGTTGCTGCCACGCCTGCCTGGTGCCAGCGCTCATATCGGCGCCCGGGTGTGGGTATGCCTGGTGAGCGCAGCGAGTTGTTCCAACGATCCCCACGTCGACTGTGAGAAGCGTTCCTGTGCCCCAGTGTCGACCGCTGTTCCGTCTCCCAGTACGGGCTCGTAGTCGAGTCCGATCACTCCGGCGACTTTGCCCGACACCACGTCGATCAGCATGTCTGTCAGCGCCTGGTGATTCAATGTCGGTACCTGGCAGCAGATCACGACAATTGTGCGTCCCAGCACACCGGCATGGTCCCACTCTGTGAATATCTCGCGCGCACGATTCAGGAGATCGGGTCTGGGGGCCGCCACGAGAACTGGTGTGACGCTCTGCAGTTCGGTGGCCTCGAGCTCGCTCAGTACGGTCAATGGTCGGGCACCTGCGTCTACGACAGGGACTGCTCCGAAGCGCCAGGAATGCAGAACAACGTCGGTCACGGCTGCGTCGGGCGCCGGAAGCAGTCCGGTGCCGGAAGCCGTCCGCAGGAGCGCTTGGTCGCCCGTAGCGCGCAGGCGCTGATGCAGGTCGCCATCGTTGCCGGCGGCGTCCACCCACCACGACGCACCCCCGAGTGACCTTGCTGCCCGGTACTCAGCCAATAACGCCGAAACCACCGAAGCGCCGACGCCACCCGCTGTTCCGCACACAACCACGCTGCGCTCAGCCGTGTTCGGCGGATGGATCGGATCAGGCTGCTGGCTCTGCGCGTCCTCGCTCATCGTCACTCTCGAAGGTCTCGTGCTGTTCGATGGTCACGGGCACGGCCATCGCGTCCGCTTGCCGCGCTTAGTCTACTGACGAGTGGATCCTCCGTCGAAAGTCATGGGCTGGCCGGCAGTTCTTGCAAGTCACCCGTAGCGACACACATGCGGAGTTTCCGCCATTGTCGAGGAGCACACTTCGTGCTGTTCGGTGTACCGGATCGCGGATCACCGACAGCACATGCGCCACAATTCAAATCGATTCGAGTCAGGGAATCACCGTGTACATGGTGTTGCCGTAGCCTTGCGGCACCCTGGCCTTGGTAATTGACGCAAATGTTGCGATCGTGAGTAGGGCCAGGCCGGAACCGGTATGGATATCGCGAACCACCTTCTCTCCCTTTCGTGAACCGAACGAGACTTTGAAGAAGGTCTGTCGCGCATAGGCTTTGCCGCTTGTGGAGCTGATATTGACCAGGAACCGACACCGCGGATCGCGTCTCCAGCCCGCACCGTCGCCCGTGAAGCCGAACGACGTGAGAGTGAATCGCACGATGCCTCGCTTGCCCTTCGGCGTCACCATTCCGACGTTGAACGCACCCCGACAGGAGTCATGATCTCCGAGGGTTCCGACGTTGTCGGTGAACGCTGTCGTCAGCCGCGGCAGCTGGGGCTCAGCCGATGCTGTGCCCGCTCCCAGCCAGGTCATCGCTCCCATGACGACGACCACGGCTAGCGCACTGAGCTTTCGATTGAACATCATTGCTCCGACTCGGTGAGGAGCGTCGGTTCATCCGGGAGGCCGCGAATTATCTGGCTTCCTGTGGCCACGCGACCTCCGAGCCTGGCGCCGCGGACTCCAGTTGTTTACTGTGCTGCTTGGTGTAGTCGCGCGCCGACTTCTCGCCCTGCTTCGCGCCGCCACCCAGCAATCCGTACGGTGCCAACGCCTGCTCCACCGACCAATGCGCCTTCGCAGAACCCACCTGCACGTTGACGTCGCCGCGGTTGTTGACGACGTACTCGACAGGAGGAAGGCCGGACTTGCGCGCTTCGTCTGCGGCCAAGGTGAACTCGAACTGATTGGCACCGGGATTCGGGAGTGGCTTCGCCTTCGGAGCGTGGGGCCCGCCCTGCTTCCAAGGCTCATCGGGATGGGCACCGGGATCGCCGGCGCCGAGAGCGTACGCAAGCGCACCACCCGCAGTGCCGCCGACCGCTGCGCCGACGGCAGCACCCGCTGCACCGACGCCAATAGCACCGATCGCGCCGCCGGCCGCTAGTCCGATACCAGCTCCGGCGGCGGCTCCCAATCCGATCAATCCCGGATATGCAGGGGTAGCGGCAAATGGAGAGAAGATGACGCCGTTATAGATCGCTCCCGCAACGGCCCCAACGCCGGTACCGATAACAGCGCCCCCGACGCCACCCAGCACCGCAGCCGGAATGCCCAGCGTCACAGCGCCGGCGGTGCCGCCGGTCATCACTCCGATGATGGTCGATGCCGCCTGGCGTGACGCCTCATCCTCGGGCACCCCGACCGAGATCAACCCTTGAGCGATCTTCGCCTCGCCGTACGCCGACCAAGCGTTGATCGAGTTGACGTCCTTCTTCGACATCCCCTTCGGGATCTCCGTGACGAAGTTGCCGACACGGATCTTCTCGGGCGGCGGCGCGATCGGCCGGACCGGGGCGGTGGGCCGTGGTGCGGTCAGGGGACGATTCGGCACCGGGTTATAGGCGTTGTCGTACGACGGCGCAGTGTAGGTCCCGGGTTCCACATACGGTTGGTACGGCGCTTCCTGCGGCGGAGCCGGAATCGAACCCGGGCCCGGGTTGTACGCAGGTGCCACCTCTGGCGTGGGCGTGGTGCCCCCCTGCTGAGGAGCAGGTGCGTCCGGTGTGGTGCCGCCTTGCTGCGGCGCGGTGTCACTCGGGCTTGTGCCGCCCTGCTCGGGGACCGCCTGTGCCATACCGGCCCCCAGACCGGTCGCGATCGTCGCTGCCAGCGCCGCCGATGTCACGGTCATCCGCAACGGCACGCGTCGCTCGTCGGTCTCGTGCCGGTGGCGTGACGCGCGTTTGGGTTGGTGAGCCATGCGTGATGGTTCCTTTCGTTGACTACTCCCCGCAGGAGTCAGTGGTCTCGATGTGTGCGCCGGTGGCGCATGGTCATTCGGTGGATTTGATCGACAGGATCCAGGTCTTTCCGCGGGCCTCGACCGTCTGAATGATCTGGCGGTAGACGATCGGCACGGCCCCGGGTTCAGGCGGGATCTCGGTGAGCACCACTGCGTACGTGTCGGTTCCGCGTTTGGTGATCGACAGACAATGCTGGGTACCCGCGGGGCGCTGGTCGATGTACTTCTGCATCACATCCCGTGAGGCGACTGCATTCGGTGCCGCCACCGAGCGTGCCTTCACCGCGGATCGCTGCGTGTAATACGCATAGTTGAAAGCCTTGATCACGCCGGGCCCGGAATTCTGATCACCGGAGTCGTGTCCCGTCGTGACCACGCCGTCTGTCGAGGACCGACAGTCGTCTCCCCCCGCTTGTGGAGTTGACGTGGTGGAGCTCGGTGCGGGCGCGGACTGTTGGGTGACCGAGTCATCGTCATCACCACCGAGTTGGCCAACTGCCAGTACGGCTGCGACAGCGATGACGAGTACCGCTGCCCCCGCCCCCACGATCGGGCGTCGGTGGTCCTTCCAGAATCGCGACGGTCCGCCGCCTTTGGGCGTCACGGTGCGAACACGCATCTGCTCGAAAAGGTCGTCGGCGGTCGCTGGACCATCGTGTGGCTCGGCGTCGGTCGCGGCGGGTGCGTGCGTAGGTACCTGATCGGATCCGCGCTGCTCAGGTTCTGGGACGGTCGGCTCGTATGGGACTTCCGGTGCCGGGGCAGGTGGCGCGCCGACTGTTACCAGTCGCGTAGCCGACAGTGCGCGGGCCAGCTCCCGAGCCGGGGTCTCGTTCCCGGCGGGCCACGCGGGTATGTCCGCGAACCACTCGGGTCGGCTTCCGCTCAGCACCGCGCCGCTCCGTCATGAGAATGGCCGGCGTGCTCGCGCACAGACGTCCGGAGCGCAGCGCGCAACGCCGCGTCGCCGCGCAGCGCGGACAACTCCCCCTGTGTCGCCACGGAACCCCGAAGAACATGCACCCGACATAGTCGACGACCCATTGCCGACGAGTCCCTCCCGGCCTCATCGGCGTTGTGCCGCCGCCCGGATTCTTCCATGACCGTTGGAGAAGTCTGGTGTCGGTACCGGCCAGTGTGAGCAACACCGGCCGAATTCATTCGGTCGGATTACGCAGACTGAGATTGCAGCGGCCGCGGACTGTCCAGCGTTGTGACCGAATTGTTTCCCGTGAAACCATCCACATCCAACGGGCGATGAGGTTGGAGCCGGGCGTGACCGATTCACACTGTGACCGATGATGAGATTTCTCTCGCGGCCGAACACGCGAGAGGATCGAAAAACTGGTGGAGCCTAGGAGATTCGAACTCCTGACATCTGCCTTGCAAAGGCAGCGCTCTACCAACTGAGCTAAGGCCCCGGACCGGTCGGGTGACGACCGAACTGGGTGCGAATCGGGTGTGCGGAACACCTCTCGCAGTGGGCCTAGGAGGACTTGAACCTCCGACCTCTTCGTTATCAGCGAAGCGCTCTAACCGCCTGAGCTATAGGCCCTTGAACCGAGGTGTGAGATTACCCGACCTATCCCCGGATAACCAAAACGGGCTGGTCGGGGTCTCGATACGCGGCTCCTTCGTCGCCGCTACTCGACCAACGGGATGCGGCTCGCCCCCGCTACTCGACCAACGGGAACCTGGCTCGCGTCCGCTGCACGAGCGACGGGATCCGGCTCGGCGCCACCGGACGTGCGACTTGTCACGCACACTCGACAAAGACGCCCCTTGCCGAGGGCAAGGGGCGTCCGTCGAACGTGCTCAGTCCAGATCGGCGAGTGTCACCTCGGCACCGCCGATGAGATCGGCGCAGAGGTTGTAGATATACGCACCGATGGTGGCCAGGGCGGTCAACAGGATGGCGTTGATCGCTCCCAGGAGAACAGCCCAACCGAACACCGCGCCGGCGCCGATGATGTCGCCCTCGCTGCTCGAGCCGTCGGCCGTGACAAGAGTGCCGAACGAACTGTTCACCTGGTCCCAGACACCCATGCCGTCGAGGATCAGGTACAGCACGGCAACGGAGATCATCCAGATGAGGAACCCCGCCACCGACAGCACTGCGGCGATCTTGAACGTCGCCCACGGGTCGATCCGACGGATCTGCACCGATGCCCGCAGCGCACGGGTCGCCCCGATCTCGGTGGGCGCCGACCGCTGCTGCACCGGTGCCTGCGGCGGCGGTGCATTCACGTGGTGGATCGCGTCGAGATTGGGCAGCTTCTCCGCCGGCAGGTCGTCGCGATCGATGTGACGCGTCGGCGATTCGACGAACTTCTCCGTCGAATCGTCCGTCGCCGTCGCCGTGCCGCCACGCGACTCGGCCCCTTCACGCGGATCGTCGAGCTTGGTGATCGGCGCCTGCTGACCCGACATGCTGGCGGCCGCCGTCGCGCTGACGATCCCGCGCGGCGGCGGACCCGACTGCCGAGCCGTCCCGTTCGGGCCGTCACCCTGCTGCGACGGTCCGTGCGGCCCCGTCGGCGCAGGTCCGGAACCAGATCCGTTCGGACCACGCTGCCACGGCGGCACGAGGCCACCGGGTGCGGTCCCCTGCGGCCCCGGACCAGATGCCGCTTGGGGACCGACGTCCCCGTTGGTCGGCTTCTTGTCGTCCGGTGTGTTCGGTGAGCTCACTGGCATTCCCTCTTCGAGTGGTCGTACGACCCACACTAACGGCTACCCCACACGTACCCCCGCTGCTACTTGCCGGAAGTCGCCGATCCGTCCGATTCTTCGTCCGGCTCGTCGGCATTGCGCGCGATGGCGATGACCGTGGTGCCCTCGTCGAGGTTCATCAGGCGAACCCCCTTCGTCTGACGGCCGGCCTTTCGGACACTCTTCGCCGCGGTTCGGATGACGCCGCCACCGGAGGTGATGGCATACAGCTCCGAGTCGTCATCGACGATCAGCGCACCGATCAACTCGCCGCGTCGACGATCGTGGGCGATGGTCAGCACGCCCTTGCCACCGCGGCCCTGGACCGGGTAGTCGTCCATGCCGGTGCGCTTCGCGTAGCCACCCGACGTCGCGACCAGCAGATATGTCCCCTCGCGGACCACGTTGAGCGAGAGCAGCTCGTCGTCGCCGTTGAAGCGCATTCCCTGCACACCCGAGGTCTGCCGGCCCATCGGCCGCAACGCCTCGTCGTCGGCGTGGAAGCGGATCGACTGTCCCTTCTGCGACACCAGCAGCAGATCGTCGTCGGCGCTGCACAACTGTGCACCCACCAACTCGTCCTCGCCGCGCAGGTTGATCGCCGCGATACCGCCCGAGCGGTTCGAGTCGAAGTCCTCGAGCTTGGACTTCTTGACCAGGCCGTTGCGGGTGGCGAGCACCAGGTACGGCGCGTCCAGATACGTCTTCAGCTGGATGACCTGCGCGATCCGCTCCTCCGGCTGGAAGGCCAGCAGGTTCGCGACGTGCTGACCGCGGGCCGTCCGGTTGGCCTCCGGCAATTCGTAGGCCTTCGCCCGGTAGACCCGACCCTTCGTGGTGAAGAAGAGGATCCAGTCGTGCGTGGAGCTGACGAAGAAGTGCTTGACGATGTCGTCCTGCTTGAGGCCGGCGCCCTGCACACCCTTGCCACCGCGGCGCTGACTGCGATACAAGTCGGTCTTGGTGCGCTTGGCGTAACCGGTCTCGGTGATCGTGACGACGACGTCCTCACGCGCGATCAGATCCTCGTCGGTGACGTCGCCGTCGGCAGCGATGATCTTGGTGCGGCGCTCGTCGCCGTACTTCTCGACGACGACCTTCAGCTCGTCACGCACGATGGCACGCTGACGCTCCGGCTTGGCGAGGATGTCCTCGAGGTCGGCGATCTCCCGCTCGATCTCGGCCAACTCGTCGACGATCTTCTGACGCTCCAACGCCGACAGGCGACGCAGCTGCATGGCCAGGATCGCGTCGGCCTGGATGTCGTCGATGTCGAGCAGATCGATCAGTCCGTTACGCGCGGCCTCGGTGTTCGCCGATGCGCGGATCAGGGCGATCACCTCGTCGAGCGCATCGAGTGCCTTGACCAGACCGCGCAGGATGTGCGCGCGTTCCTCGGCTTTGCGCAACCGGTAGCGCGTCCGACGCACGATGACGTCGATCTGATGGGCCACATAGAAGCGGATCATCTGGTCCAGCCGCAGGGTGCGGGGCACCCCGTCGACGATCGAGAGCATGTTCGCGCCGAAGCTCGTCTGCAGCTGGCTGTGCTTGTAGAGATTGTTCAGCACCACCTTCGCCACGGCGTCGCGGCGCAGGGTGACGACGATCCGCATGCCGACGCGATCCGAGGACTGATCCTCGATTCGGCTGATGCCCTTGAGTTTTCCTTCGTTCACCTGCTCGGCGATCGACTGGATCAGGTTATCCGGGTTGACCTGATACGGCAGTTCGGTGACCACAAGGGTGGTGGTGCCCTTGTTCTCCTCGATGTCCACGACGCTGCGCATCCGGATGCTGCCCCGCCCGGTCGTGTAGGCATCGCGAATACCCTGGCCGCCGACGATCAGTCCGGCGGTCGGGAAGTCCGGTCCCTTGATGGATTCCATACACGCGGCGAGGGTGACCTCGTCGTCCGCATCGGGATTCTCGAGTGCCCAGAACACCGCGTCGGCAACCTCATTGAGGTTGTGCGGCGGGATGTTGGTGGCCATACCGACGGCGATGCCACCGGATCCGTTGATCAGCAGGTTCGGGATGCGCGCGGGCAGAACCGTCGGCTCGTTGGTCTTGCCGTCGTAGTTGGGCGTGAAATCGACTGTCTCCTCGTCGATGTCACGCAGCATCTCCATCGCCAGCGGTGTCAGGCGGGCCTCGGTGTAACGCATGGCGGCCGCACCGTCGTTGCCGCGCGACCCGAAGTTGCCCTGCCCGTCGATGAGCGGGTACCGCATCGACCACGGCTGGGCCAGACGCACCAACGCGTCGTAGATCGCGGTGTCGCCGTGCGGGTGATAGTTACCCATCGTCTCCGCAACGGGTTTCGCCGATTTGACGTAACTGCGATCGGGTCGGAAGCCCGCGTCGTAGGACGCGTACAACAGGCGACGATGCACCGGTTTGAGACCGTCGCGCACCTCGGGAAGGGCGCGCCCGACGATCACGCTCATCGCGTAATCGATGTAACTGTTCTGCATCTCCTGGCCGAGATCGACCGGTTCGATGCGGTCCCCGGCGCCGTCGGCGGGGGCAGCGTTGTGTCAGTCATGAAGGTTCCTTCTCAGACATCACGAGTGAGTCTGCTCAGACATCAAGGAAGCGGACATCTTTGGCGTTGCGGGCGATGAAGCTCCGGCGGGCGGCGACGTCCTCCCCCATCAGGATGGAGAACAATTCGTCCGCAGCGGCGGCGTCGTCGAGGGTGACCTGACGAAGCACTCGGACTGCCGGGTCCATGGTGGTCTCCCAGAGTTCCTTGGCGTTCATCTCGCCGAGACCCTTGTACCGCTGGATGCCGTCGTCGGCGTTGATCTTTCGGCCCGCGGCGCGACCGGCCTCGAGCAGGCCGTCGCGTTCCCGGTCGGAATAGGCGAACTCCGGCTCGGACTTCTGCCACTTCAATTTGTAGAGCGGCGGCTGCGCCAGGAACACGTGGCCGTGCTCGATGAGCGGCCGCATGAAGCGGAACAGCAGGGTCAGCAGGAGCGTCGAGATGTGCTGACCGTCGACGTCGGCGTCGGCCATCAGCACGATCTTGTGATACCGCAGCTTGGCGATGTCGAACTCGTCGTGGATGCCGGTACCGAACGCCGTGATGATCGACTGGACCTCGGTGTTCTTGAGAACACGGTCGATCCGGGCCTTCTCGACGTTGATGATCTTGCCGCGCAAGGGAAGGATCGCCTGGTACATCGAGTCACGACCCGACTTGGCGCTGCCACCGGCCGAGTCGCCCTCGACGATGTAGACCTCACACTTGCTGGGATCGTTGCTACGGCAGTCGGCGAGTTTGCCGGGCAGGCCGCCGATGTCGGTTGCGGTCTTGCGGCGCACCAACTCTCGCGCCTTACGGGCAGCCATGCGGGCCTGGGCGGAATCGACGGCCTTCTTGATGATGATCTTGGCCTCGGCCGGGTTGGCCTCGAACCAGTGACCGAGATGCTCGTTGCAGGTCTTCTGCACGAAGCTCTTCACCTCGGTGTTGCCCAGCTTGGTCTTGGTCTGACCCTCGAACTGCGGATCGCCGACCTTGACCGAGATGACCGCCGCGAGGCCCTCACGGATGTCGTCGCCGGTCAGCTTGCCGTCCTTCTCCTTGAGCAGCTTCTTGTCGACGGCGTACTTGTTGACGGTGCTCGTCAGTGCCGCACGGAAGCCCTCTTCGTGGGTGCCGCCTTCGTGCGTGTTGATGGTGTTCGCGAACGTGTGCACAGACTCGGAATAGCCTGCGTTCCACTGCATGGCGATCTCGACCTCGTGGCCGGTGCCCTTGGCGGTGAAGCCCACCACCGACGTGTGGATCGGGTTCTTGGTCCGGTTCAGGTGCTTGATGTAATCGACGAGACCGTCCGGGTAGTGATAGGTGCGGGTGCGGACCTTGGCCGCCTTCCGCGCCTTCTCCGCGTCCGACTTGATCATCTCGGGTGCGGTGTCGTCACCGCTGCCGTCCATCTCGGCCTCGGCGACCGCTGCCTCATCGCTGAGCCGGTTGTCGGTGAGGGTGATGGTCAGGCCCTTGTTCAGGAAGGCCATCTCCTGCAGACGCCGCGCGACCGTCTCGGCACTGAACGTGGTGGTCTCGAAGATCGCCGGGTCCGGCCAGAAACGGGTGGTGGTGCCGGTCTTGCGAGTCGCGTCACCCTTCTCCAGCGTGCCGGGCTTCGCGTAGTCGTACGTCTGACTCCACTTGTGTCCGTCGCGCTGGATCTCGAGTTCGACCTTCGTCGACAGCGCGTTGACCACCGAGATACCGACGCCGTGCAGACCGCCGGACACCGCGTAGGAGTCCGAGTCGAACTTGCCGCCGGCGTGCAACTGGGTCATCACGACCTCGACGGTCGGGACGCCGGTCGCGTGCATCGAGACGGGGATGCCACGGCCGTCGTCGACGACCTGCACCCCGCCGTCCTCGAGCAGCGAGACGTCGACCCGGCTCGCGTATCCGGCCATCGCCTCGTCGACCGAGTTGTCCACGACCTCCCAGATCAGGTGGTGCAGCCCTCGCTCGCCGGTCGAGCCGATGTACATACCGGGCCGCTTACGGACGGCCTCGAGGCCCTCGAGGATGCTGATCGATTCGGCGCCGTACTCGTCCGGCTTCTTCGTCTTCCGCTTCTTTTCGGCAGCGCTGTCTGACCCGGGGGTGTCATTGGTGTCGGCCACGAGGTGCGTCCGCTCCTGTTCTGTCTCGGTGATACCGCAGGAATGAACACACGGCGACCTCATCCGCGTCGATGACACGGACGAGAACGGTGTGCAGCCCGGGTGCGTGACCCGGCTGATGTCCACCCCTGTCGGGACAACTCCCTACATAGTACTGCCTGACCCGACCAGAAACGGGTATCCGGGGCCGCTAACGACCGCGTAGATCGATTTTCTGCGCTCGATGCCGGTCCGATTGTGGATCGGCACCAAATCAGCCTTCTGGGGAAAGCTGGCTCGCTTTCGACGTCCCCATCTGGTAGGCGGAGGCGACGAAAGCGTCAGCCGTAGGTATCGCGGGGGCCCCGGCCGGAGATGTGGCGCGGACCCTTACGCCAGGACGGCGCCTTCGGCCCGGTGATGCGCAGGGTGGTCACCATGCCGTCGCCGACGGCGCCCGCGATCTTCGCGAGGATGGTGCCCTGCATGTACCGCAGCTGCGTGGCCCAGGCCGTCGACTCCGCCTGGATGTGTAAGACGTTGTCCGACAATGCTGTTGGTTGAGCATGGGCAGCGATGTCGACACCGACGATCTGATCCCACATGCCGAACAGCGTGCCCTGACCGATATGCGGCTGCCACCCGCGTTCCTTGGCGATGTGCCCGGCGAGCCGCCCCAGCGGCTGCGGATCCCGAGCATCCGGGCCCGAACCCGACCAGGTGCGACGTCGACCGGCGGTTCGCCGCGACCGCGCCGCCGGGGACGACCGACCCTGGCCGACGGACTTGCCTGCGGCCCGCGCCGCCGCACGAGCTTCTTCCAGCGCCTGCCGCGCCCGTTCGTATCCGGTCGGTTCAGACGTCCCGCCACCCGGGGATCCCGTTTCGCTCATCCGGTCCCCTCCCCCGCTGTCGTCTGCCCCGTCGCTTCGCTCGCCGACACACTCCCCGTCGCTTCGCTCGCCGACACATTCCCCGTCGCTTCGCTCGCCTGGACGTCGTCGAGCACCACCGAGTGCCGACCGCCATTGTCCTCCACCACGCCGACAGAAACACGACGACCCGCGATGGACGTCGGGATGTCGTCGGGCACCGCGGCGGTGATGAGCAACTGCTCGGCGGACTCGGTGAACGCCACGAGCTGGGCACGGCGCTGGACGTCGAGCTCGGCGAAGACGTCGTCGAGCATGATCACCGGCTCCACCCCCTCGGCACGCACGAGTTCCACGGATCCGAGTCGCAGGGCGAGCGCCAGCGACCACGATTCGCCGTGACTGGCGAACCCCTTGGCGACGTCGTCACCCAACACGATGTCGATGTCGTCGCGGTGGGGACCCACCAGGCTGACACCCCGGTCGATCTCCTTGCTGCGCAGTTCACCGAGACGTGCCAACAAGATCTCCGCGATGCCCGCCGCCGAAGCGGTGCCCTCCGCCGGCGACGTCACCTCCGGACCCGCCGCGGCGCGATATGCCAGGGTCGCCGGGCGTGAATGCGGGGCGATCGATGCGTACGAGGCGGTGACATGCGGCGCGAGATCGCGCAACACGTCGATCCGCGCGGCGGTCACCTGACCACCGAGGTCGGCGAGTTGACCGTCCCAGACATCCAACGTGCTGATCACCGAGTCCGCGTCGGATCCGCCCCGGCGGAGCGCGGCTCCCGCCGTCTTCAACAGCGCCGAGCGTTGACGCAGCACTCGATCGTAGTCGGAACGTGCTGCGGCCCAACGAGGTCCACGCTGCGCGACGAGCTCATCGACAAAACGTCGGCGATCCGACGGGTCACCCCGGACCAGCAGCAGGTCCTCGGGCGCGAACATCACCGCGCGCAGGATCCCGAGAACGTCGCGGGCACGCCGCGACGGGCTGCCGTTGACCGTCGCCTTGTTGGCGCCCTCGGCGTTGATCTGCACCTGTACCGTCAACTCCCGACCGGTGTTCTCCACCGTACCCAGAACCGTCGCGGCGGAGGACCCGCTGCGCACCAGCGGTCCGTCCGAACTCACCCGATGCGACCGCAGATTGGCCAGGTAGTACACCGCCTCGAGCAGGTTGGTCTTACCGAAACCGTTGCGTCCCACAAAGATCGTCGGTTCAGGACGCAGCGTCAGATCGATGTCCCGCCAGGACCGGAAATCACGCAGCCGGAGTTCGCGAACGAACACGTCAATCGGCAGCCGGCGTACCGGTTTCGCCGACCGAACGCCCCGTCGTATCGGTGACCGCGTGCCCGCCGAACTGATTACGCAGTGCCGAAACAGCTTTCAGAGCCGGCGAGCCCTGGTCCTGGCGGGAGGCGAATCGGGCGAACAACGCCGCGGAGATGACATTCGCCGGCACCGAATGCCGGATGGCCTCTTCGACGGTCCAGCGTCCCTCACCGGAATCGGTGGTGTAGTCGGATATCTCGGAGAATCCCGGATCCTCCTGCAGCGCCCGGACCAGCAGTTCGAGCAACCAGGACCGCACAACCGTGCCGGTGGTCCAGGCTCGCAGGGTGCCCTCGACATCGGTGATCAACGGTTCCGCGCACAGCAATTCGTAACCTTCGCCGTACGCGTGCATGAGTCCGTACTCGACACCGTTGTGCACCATCTTGGCGTAGTGCCCGGCACCGACCGGTCCCGCGTGGACGAAGCCGTCCGCGCGTTCGCCGGGCGGGCGCAGTGCGTCGAAGATCGGCATCGCACGCGCGACGTCGTCGTCCGAGCCGCCCGCCATCAGACCGTATCCGTTGCGTAGACCCCAGACGCCACCGGACACTCCGCAGTCGATGAATCCGATTCCCTTGTCGCCCAACAGTTGTGCGTTCGGAAGATCGTCGGTGTATTTCGAGTTGCCGCCGTCGATGACCAGGTCACCCGGCTCGAGCAGCTCGGCGAGTTGTTTCACGGTGCCCCGGGTCGGATCCCCGGACGGGACCATCACCCACACCACCCGCGGCGCCTCGAGGCCGCGCACCATGTCCGCGAGGGACGGGACATCGGAGACCTCGGGTCGCGGGTCGTACCCGACGACCTGGTGTCCGGCCTCCTGGACGCGGGTGCGCATGTTGGCACCCATCTTGCCGAGGCCGACCAGTCCGAGCTGCATGATGCGTCCCTCCAATTGTCAACGATTCGTGCTGACGGCGCTCCGAGGTGGAGCGGATGGCAGATCAGCCGGGAAGGCGAACCGGCATGAGCAGGTAGGTGAAGACGCTGTCCGGTGCGACGAACGCCCCCGACTCGTCCGCGACCGGCTCCTCGCCGGTGGAGGGGCGCAGCACGGCCGGCCGACTGGGAGTGGTGAACCCGAAGTCGACGGAGGGCACGCCGATCGCCGACAGCCCGTCCTGCAGATATCCCGGGTTGAACGCGATGGTGAGCGGCTCACCCTGGAACTGCACCGGGAGTTCTTCCTCGGCCTTGCCGGCCTCGTCGCCGCCCGCGGTCAGCAACAGGCTTCCTTCGTTGAACTCCATCCGGACCTGCGCGCCACGCTCGGCGACCAGGGCCACGCGCTTGATGGCCTCGATCAGCGGCGCGCTGTCGATGGTCGCGACGGCGGTGTGGCTGGCCGGCAGCAACTGACGGAACTTGGGGAACTCGGCGTCGAGGAGGCGGGTGGTGGTGCGCTTGGTCTCGCCCAGGATGCCCAGAATGCCCTCGCCGCCGATGCCGGACCCGCTGCCGAATGCGAGCGAGATCTGGCCGGTGGACTCGGATCCGGCGGTCCGCGCGCTCTCCGAGAGAGTCTTGGCCGGTACGAGCACGGCGCCCGAGGTGTCGGGTGCGGTCGGATCCCATTCGAGCTCGCGCACAGCGAGGCGGAAACGGTCGGTGGCCGCGAGGACCACACGATTGCCGTCGATCTCCACCCGCACGCCGGTGAGCATCGGGAGCGTGTCGTCGCGCCCGGCCGCAACGGCGACCTGACCGATGGCCTCGGCGAAGATCTGGGCCGGGATGGTGCCGGTGACCGTCGGCGGCTTCGGGAGTTCGGGGTAGTCCTCGACCGGCATCGTCGGCAGGGAGAACTTGGCGCTGCCGCAGGTGATGGCGACGCGGGTGCCGTCGAGGCTCACATCGACGGGCTTGTTGGGCAGTGCCTTGGTGATGTCGGCGAGCAGACGACCGGAGACCAGCACCTTGCCGGAGTCGGCGACCTCGGCCGCGACGGTCTCCTGCGCGGAGACCTCGTAATCGAATCCCGAGACCTCCAAGCCGTTGTCGCCGGCGGTCAGCACCACACAGCCCAGAACCGGAACCGGCGGACGCGCCGGCAGGCTTCGGGCCACCCAGGCAACGGAATCTGCGAACTCGTCACGCGCGACACGGAACTTCATGCTGGGGGGTTGCCCTTCTCTGTCTGCTGACCCTCGTCACACCCACGCTCGGGCCCACCGAACACGAATCGGAGATCGGAGGGACACGGAGTGGGGATTTCACTGCGGATTTCCACTCTAGAACGAGGGTGCCAGACGGGGAGCTGTTGGGGGGAACTGCGCGCCGCGATGGTCGCAGGCCGGTCGTGCCCGGTCCGAGAACTGTGCACAAGACCTTCTTTTGAAAGAGTTCTCTTAGAGAGGGATCCATAATGGTAATAGGGCCTGTGAAACTGTGTATGACCCTTGGATCCTGCAGGTCAGTCGCCGTGCCCGGCTGTGGATGTGCGGTGGATACCTGTCGAGGGGATGACAAGAGTTGTGAGCCGACGGAGGGCCGTCCCATCTCTGTCCACGGGCGGTGCACAGATCGTCCCCGGTTATCCCGAGGGTTATCCACACCTGGTGATGACAGTTCGCGCATGACAAAAGCGCCGGATCCGTTGGATCCGGCGCCGACGAACCCTGTGGTTCGTGTTGAGAGTTGTGAGTTGGCGGGTACAGATCGGCCGCCCGATCGCGCGATGGGATGCGGGAGGACGACGGAGAAGTGACCCTCAGACCGCGCGTTGTTTGATGCGCGCGGTGAGCTCCTGGACGTGGTCGTAGACCTTGCGTCGCTCGGCCATCTCCTTGCGGATCTTGCGCTCGGCGTACATGACCGTGGTGTGGTCGCGGTCGAACGTCTCACCGATCTTGGGCAGGGAGAGGTCGGTCAGCTCCCGGCACAGGTACATGGAGATCTGCCGGGCCTGAGCGATGGAGCGGGTCTTGCCGGGCCCGCGGAGTTCCTCCACGGAGATGTCGAAGTACTCGGCGGTGATGGCCAGAATGCTCGCGGCGCTCACCTCGAGCGTGCCGGAGTTCGGTAGCAGTGCCTGCAGGACGACCTCGGCCAGCGACTTGTCGAGCTCGGCGTTGTTCAGCGACGCGAACGCGGTCACCCGGATGAGCGCGCCCTCGAGTTCGCGGATGTTGCGCTCGATCTTCGAGGCGATGAGCTCGAGGACGTCGTCGGGCACGGCGATGTTGTCCATCTGTGCCTTCTTGCGCAGGATCGCGATCCGGGTCTCCAGATCCGGCGGCTGGACGTCGGTGATGAGGCCCCACTCGAATCGAGTGCGTAGCCGATCTTCAAGCGTGGCAAGCTGTTTCGGCGGTCGATCAGACGACACGACGATCTGTTTACTGGCGTTGTGCAGTGTGTTGAAGGTGTGGAAGAACTCTTCCTGGATACCTTCTTTGCCGATCAGGAACTGGATGTCGTCGACGAGCAGCACGTCGACGTCGCGGTACCGGCGCTTGAACGCGACCCGACGGTCGTCGCGCAGCGAGTTGATGAAGTCGTTGGTGAACTCTTCGGTGGAGACGTACTTCACCCGCATGCCGGGGAAGAGACGCTGGGCGTAGTGACCCGCCGCGTGCAGCAGGTGGGTCTTGCCGAGGCCGGACTCACCCCAGATGAACAACGGGTTGTAGGCGCGTGCGGGCGCCTCGGCGACCGCGACGGCCGACGCGTGGGCGAAGCGGTTCGATGCACCGATGACGAAGGTGTCGAAGGTGTACTTGGGACTCAGGTTGGCACTCGACGGCGACTGTCCGGAGGTCGGCCGTTCGGCGAAATACGTCGACCAGTCGGCGGGCTCTGGTCCGGTCGCACGCTCCCCGCGCCCGTCGAAACCGCTCGGCGCGGTGGATGGGGTCGGTGCCGCCACGGCGGCGACCGCGCCGTCGATCTGCGACGTGCCGCGGGTGCCATCGAGGCGATCGATGACCGGGGTGGTGGTGTCGGGCAGCGGGTCCTCGACGACGGGTGTGGAGATGCGCACACCCAGATCGACGGGCTGCCCGAGATGGCGACTCAGGACCGAGCGGATGGTGTCGCGGAGATTGCGCTCGATCTGCTCCTGCACCAAGGGGGTGGGCACGGTCAGCAGGGCGAAACCCTCGGCGAGGGTGAGTGGCTGGACGAGGGACAGCCAGGCCTTCTGCTGCCGGGTCAGTGGTTCGTGGTCGTGAGCGGCGGCATCGTTGTTGAGCTCGGCTACGACGCTCTGCCAGATCTCGCCGAACGAATCGCGATCACTCATCACGGTGCTATGCCCTCCTGCCGGGAAAACGACCAGCGTTCGGTCATGAGCATGTCACCATGCCGCACCTGCCACGAGTTGTCCACATAGTTGTCCACAGCTGTGTACAGATCTGGGGGAATGTCGAGTGGTCCGGCGGCCGGAAGGGGTCCACTGAATCGTCTCTTCGTTGACTCTGCGCCGAAGTTAACAGAGTGCAGTCGCACCGACAAAGTGAATCGGCCGATTCACCCGTTCGGTACGGTGCCGGGGACGACGCCGGCGGGCGCTGATGTGCGCAAGGTCACCAGAAGCGGTGCTTGCATCGCGCTCGTTTGATTCTCCCGGTCGTACTCAGTAGTCTCGACTGGTCATCCAGGTTGCGGATTTTCGAGGTGACACCCCACGTCACCCAACCGACGTCAGTTCGGCACCGCGCCTGGATCAAGCAGACCACCAAGGAAGATGTGGGTCGCGCATGCAGGTCGGCGCGGCGTCACGCAGGAGCACAAGGAGTCACCCATGGCCAAGGGAAAGCGGACTTTCCAGCCCAACAACCGTCGTCGTTCGCGCGTGCACGGTTTCCGCTTGCGGATGCGCACTCGCGCCGGCCGTGCCATCGTCAACGGTCGCCGCAGCAAGGGCCGCGCAAAGCTCACCGCCTGAGTCGACAGCGACATCACCGGCGGTGGGAGTGACCACCGTCGGTCGCTGGTTTCGATGGTGGCCACCGCGCATCGGATCTCTCGGGGATCCGACTTCGATCGCACGCTGAAAACGGGCGTGCGGGTGACGACCCCTGACCTCGTTATCCATGTTCTTCCCCTCATCGGTTCCGACGACCGTCGAGGCGACCCACGCAGCACCGGGATCGCCACGGTCGGCGGCCCCTGGCTGGGACTGATCGTGAGCAAGGCCGTCGGCAACGCGGTCATCCGGCATCGGGTGGCACGGCGACTCCGGGCGGCCTTCATGCACAACCGGGACAGTTATCCGTCGTCGCAGACGATGACCGTCATCCGTGCCCGGCCGTCGGCTGCGGAGTTGAGCAGCGTCGCCCTCGGCACGCAGCTCGTCGAAGCCCTCTCCCGACGTCGTGTTCGGGAGGCCTTCGAGTCCACCGGGGCAACGGGACAGACCGCATCGCGGGTTCTGCCGTGACCACCGACGACCCCGTGGTCGACCGGACCGGGCTGATGCGCCGGCTCCATCTGCTGCCGCGCCGCGTCGTCGTCTTCCTGATCGAGCTCTACCGCACCTGGGTGTCCCCACTGCGCTTGCCGACCTGCCGCTTCGAACCGACATGCTCGGCCTATGCCGTCGAGGCATTGACCCGACACGGGTTCTTCTACGGCGGCTGGCTGTCGGTGATCCGACTGCTCAAGTGCGGGCCGTGGCACAAGCCCGGCTACGACCCGGTACCCGATCGTGGGTTCCGCGAACTCTTCACAGCCAGTGAACACAGTGCCACCGAGATCGACACCTTCGATATCGACGCCACTGAGATAGATACCACTGAGATCAACGCCCGAGAAATGACATCGTCAGAGGTTAGGGGTAACTGACCCGTGCTGAACTTCATCTACTACCCGGTCTCCTGGATCATGTGGGTCTGGCATTGGCTGTTCAGCCACATCACGCCGGACACCCCAGGCGGCAACGGTGTTGCCTGGGCGCTGTCGGTGGTGTTCCTCGTGTTCACCCTGCGCGCCATCCTCTACAAGCCCTTCGTGAAGCAGATCCGCACCACGAAGAAGATGCAGGAGATCAATCCTCAGCTGCAGGCGATCCGGAAGAAGTACGCCAAGGATCGCGTGAAGATGACCGAGGAGATGCAGAAGCTCCAGAAGGATCACGGGTTCAACCCGCTGCTGGGCTGTCTGCCGATGTTGCTGCAGATTCCGGTGTTCATCGGTCTGTTCCACGTGTTGCGTTCGTTCAACCGGATGGCGACCGGCATGGGACAGCTCGGCATGACCGCCGAGGAGACCCGCTCGCTGGGTAACTACGCGTTCAGTCCGGAACTCGTCCAGAACTTCCTCGACTCGCGACTGTTCGGTGTTCCGCTGTCGTCGTTCATCACCGAGCCGGTTGCCGAGTTCCAGGCCTTCGTCGAGCCGGGTTCGCCGATCGACTTCACGCGCACCCAGATCGCCATCGTGGTCATCCCGATGATGATCATCGCGTCCATCGCGACGCACATGAACTCCCGCGCATCGGTCGCTCGCCAGCCGGAGGCCGCGCTGGAGAATCCGCAGACCCGGATGATGAACAAACTGGCGCTCTACATCTTCCCGCTGGGCATTCTCGCCACCGGTCCGTTCTTCCCGGTGGCGATCCTCCTCTACTGGATGAGTAACAACATCTGGACCTACGGCCAGCAGCATCTGGTGTTCGGTCGCATCGAGAAGGAAGAAGAAGAAGCGAAGCTGGCGAAGCAGGAGAAGTTGAAGGCGAACGCTCCCAAGCCCGGTGCGCGCCCGGATCCCGCACGCAAACAGGCCAAGGTCGAGGGTGATGATGCGCCGGCGACCGACGTCGAGACGACCTCGACCACCGTCGTCGCCGAGACCCCGTCGGGTCCGTTGAGCGGTGTGCAGCGTTGGTTGCGTCCCAACCGCACTGCCTCCAAACCGGCTGTCTCCGAACCGACTGCGTCCGACTCCGCTGTCTCTGAGACGGTCGAATCGACGACCGATGACGCGAGCAGTCCCGCGAGTGGCTCCGGTGGCGGTACGAAGCCGACCGCCAACTCGACCGCGTCCGCCGGCGGCGCGACGTCGGCGTCCGGACAGAAGTCGGGTACCGCACACGTCGCGGGCAAGAACCGCAAGGGCAACTCCAAACGCAAGAAGGGCGGCCGTCCCGGCGGACGCCACTGACATTGGCCTGTCGGCTCACGGAGTCGGCGGACGAGGGCAGCCACTCCCCTCGCCTGGCGCGGGTGGCACAGAGACGTTCGATGAGAAGCAGAGTTAGGTGGAATGTGAGATGACAGCTGAGACCGCTGCGCACGACGAGCAGGAAGTCCGGGACGACGTCGCGGATGCGGTTGCCGATGAGTCCGGCACCGAGAGCGCTGTGACCACGACGGCGGAGAGCGATCAGGCCGACAGTGCTCCGGCCGCGGACGCTCCCGCCGAGGACTCCCCCGCTGACAACGCCGCCGGGGAGGCCGATGACGCAGAGGCCGACGGCGCCGACGATGACGTTGACGATGACGACGAGGACGATCTGGACGATGAAGAGCGTCTGGTCGAGGAAGGCGAGATCGCCGGCGACTACCTCGAGCAACTCCTCGACGTACTGGATTTCGATGGGGACATCGATCTGGACGTCGACGGTGATCGTGCCGTCGTGAGCATCGACGGTGGCGACGATCTGACCAAGCTCGTCGGTCGCAAGGGCGAGATCCTCGACGCGCTCCAGGAGCTGACGCGTCTCGCGGTGCAACAGGCCACGGGTGAGCGGAGCCGGCTGATGCTCGACGTGGCACGGTGGCGTGCGGATCGTCGTGACCGCCTCGCGCGGTTGGGCACCGAGGTGGCCCAGCGAGTGCTGGAGTCCGGCGATCGCGAGGAGTTGGATCCGATGACCCCATTCGAGCGGAAGATCGTGCACGACGCGGTGGCCGCGGTGGACGGTGTGGTGAGTGAGAGCGAGGGCGCCGAGCCCAAGCGCCGGGTGGTGGTTCTGCGCACGAGCTAGCGCGCACGGGCCTGGCCCGTGGAGAGTCGATGAAGTCCCGGTCGTTGGCCGGGACTTTGTCGTTTCCGGCAGGCGGAATGACATCGATGTAGTTCTTTGCTCACGGACCGTGAAGTTGCCCAGTTTCACGTGAAACAATGAGCGAGGGATGGCAAACCAGTGCCGCCCGTTTCACGTGAAACATCGATAAGGACGTACCACCGCGATGAAAGGATGTTCCACGTGAAACCGAACGAGTCTGCGGACTCCCCTCCCCCGGCTTCGGCGCAGGAGGTGTTCGGCGATCGTCTCCAGTTGGCAGAGCGCTATCGATCGGCGCTCGCCGACGATGGTGTGGTGCTCGGTTTGATCGGGCCGCGAGAGGTGCCGAGGCTCTGGGAGCGGCACATCCTGAATTGTGCGGTTGTCGGTGACTTGATCCTCGACGGCGAGACGGTGGTCGACATCGGGAGTGGCGCAGGCTTGCCGGGCATCCCTCTCGCGATAGCCCGGCCAGATCTGCGGATCACCCTTGTCGAGCCGCTGCTGCGTCGGAGTGATTTCCTGACGCGGATCGTTGCCGAACTCGGCGTCGATGTCACCGTGGTGCGCGGGCGCGCAGAGGAGAAGGCCGTCCAGGCGAGCGTCGGCGGGGCGGATGTAGTCACCTCGCGCGCGGTGGCACCACTCGAGCGATTGGCGAAGTGGTCGGGTCCGCTGATCCGCTCAGGCGGCAGGATGGTGGCCGTGAAGGGATCGTCGGCCGCAGAGGAGATCGCGCGAGACCGTGATGTGGCGGGGCGCTACGGCATCGCCGAGCTTCACGTCGAACAGTGTGGATCGACCATTCTGAATACTCCGACGACTGCGATCGTCGGGACAAAGCGAGGTAAGAACAGTACGTCCGGCAAGTCGTCGCGGACACGACATGGGAAGGGGTGAGCGGATTGGTGTGGAGTCCACGGAGGGCGCAGAATAGACGACAGGCCGGTGAACCGTCGGCGGCGACCGAAGCCACTGACAATTCTGATGCTCACGCGGGGCAGGTCGCCGAAGCTTATGAAGTCGGGCGAAGGAGTCCAAGCGTGGTCGAGCAAGACCCGAGTGTTTCACGTGAAACAGCCATTGGCGGGAACGCCTCCCCCACCCCGAGCCAAGGATTCGACGACACCCCCATAGCCGCGGCCGCAGCGCGGGCGAGCCAGGTTCTGACGCCAGGTGGTGCCGGCGAGCTACCCCGCCCGCCCGCAACGCGGGTCATCACGATTGCCAACCAGAAGGGCGGCGTGGGCAAGACGACCACGACCGTGAACATGGCGGCCGGGCTTGCACTCCATGGGCTCGGTGTCCTCGTGATCGATCTCGATCCGCAGGGCAACGCCAGCACCGCACTGGGGATCGATCACCGAGCTCCCGACATCGCGTCGGTCTACGAACTTCTCCTCGGTGAGGTGTCGCTGGCCGACACCATCCAGCAGAGTCCCAACAACGATCACCTGTTCTGCGTGCCCGCGACGCTCGACCTTGCCGGTGCCGAGATCGAGCTGGTCTCGCTCGTCGCTCGAGAGAACCGGCTCCGCAACGCTCTGGACGAGCAGACGCTGCGCAACCTCGGCATCGACTACGTGCTGATCGATTGCCCGCCGTCACTCGGTTTGCTGACCGTCAATGCGATGGTCGCCGCGAAGGAGGTGATGATCCCGATCCAGTGCGAGTACTACGCGCTCGAAGGTGTGGGTCAGCTCCTCCGCAACATCGAGCTGGTCCAGGCACATCTCAACCCGGCGCTCCATGTGTCGACCGTCGTGCTCACCATGTACGACGGACGGACCAAGCTGGCCGATCAGGTGGCCGAAGAGGTGCGTCGCCACTTCGGCGAGAAGGTGTTGAGCACGATCATCCCCCGCAGCGTCAAGGTCTCCGAGGCCCCGGGTTTCGGCATGACGATCATCGAGTACGACCCGGGTTCACGTGGAGCCATGAGTTATCTCGATGCGTCCCGCGAGCTCGCACTGCGCGGCGTGGCGCGATGACGGACTTCGGCACGACGAGCGATTTCGGGAAGACAAAAGACTCCACAGGGTGCTCGCCGCGCGCGGCTGCTCGTCGGTCGGTGCGGATAGGATCCGAAGGCGTGGTTGAGCACGACCCGGCGATGCCGGTGTACCGACGGAGAGGACTGCAGTGAGTCAGCGAGATACCGCACAGCGTCGAGGCGGGCTCGGACGCGGGCTGGCCGCGCTCATCCCCACTGGTCCACCCGACGGTGAGAACCCGGGTGGACCGCGGTTGGGCAACGCGGCAGCGGACGTCGTGATCGGCAAGGGTCCCACGGGTTCGACCACGAGCTCGACCACCGGGGCCACGCAGAGTGCGGCAGACGCTGCTTCCACCCCCACCGCCGACGACATGGGCGCGGTCTACCGCGAGATCCCGCCGGCGCAGATTCAGCCGAATCCGCAGCAGCCGCGGACGGTATTCGACGAAGAGGCACTCGCCGAGCTCGTGCATTCCATCAAGGAATTCGGGCTCATGCAGCCGATCGTCGTACGTCGGTTGCCGGCGCCGACGGCGGAAGGGGTCGTCTATCAGCTGGTGATGGGCGAGCGGCGGTGGCGGGCCAGTCAGGAGGCCGGCCTCGAAGCGATCCCGGCGATCGTTCGCGAGACGGCCGACGCCGACATGCTCCGCGACGCTCTGTTGGAGAACATCCACCGAGCGCAGCTGAACCCTCTTGAAGAAGCTGCCGCATACCAGCAGCTGCTGGACGAGTTCGGGGTCACCCACGAGGAACTCGCGAACCGGCTGGGCCGGTCGCGACCGCTCATCACCAACATGATCCGACTGCTGAAGTTGCCGATTCCCGTGCAGCGACGAGTGGCGGCCGGCGTGCTGTCGGCCGGACATGCGCGTGCATTGCTGTCACTGGAGATCGGCAGCGAGGGGCAGGAGGCCCTCGCAGCGAGGATCGTTGCCGAGGGCATGTCGGTGCGCGCCACCGAGGAAGCGGTCACCCTGGCGAACCGCGGCGACGACACCGCGCCCCACTCCTCCCCCGCCAAGCGCAAGCCGATGCAGATGCCAGGGCTCCAAGATGTCGCCGAGCGGCTATCTGATCGTCTGGACACGAGGGTTACAGTCAGTCTCGGGAAGCGGAAAGGCAAGATCGTGGTGGAATTCGGCTCCGTCGAGGACCTCGAGCGCATCGTCGGTGTCATCGACCCCCGAGGGGTTTCGTGACGGCGTAGATGGCCGACATCCGAGTACCGGTACGATACGTCACAGTGACGTTAGATCAGCGAGGACGACAGTGAAAGTACGAAATCTCTTGTCGCACATCACTTTCGGCTACTCGCACACAGTTCGCACGGGGACGTCGGCATGAGACTCGCGGTCACCCGGCTCGATCTCGAATCTTTCGAGTCGTTGCCGCTGCATGCCCGGCGTTGTGTGTTCTGGGAAGTGGATCCGGCGTCGTCAGCGCGCACCGCGGAGAACGCGATCTTCGGAGACCTCGGCGCTTTCGAAAGCGAGTTCGACAAGGAGGCCTGGATCTCGGGTCTGCTCCTCGAATGGGGGACCTGCGGACAAGTGGCGGTCGACGGACAGACCGGTCATTTCGTCGGGACGGCGTTCTACGCCCCGCCGGGCCGCGTGCCCCGCTCACGCCACTTCCCCACTTCCCCGGTGAGTGCGGACGCGGTGCTGCTGACATCCATCCGCTCCGAGCCCGGGTTCGAGGAGGCGGTGCCGATCCTGCTCGACAGTGTCGTCACCGATCTCGTCCGTCGCGGTGTGCGCGCGGTGGAGGCGTTCGGCATCGTGCGCACCCCCGCGGAATCCCGATCACCCGACTCACCGCCCGCGGAGTCTCTGCCACATCCGGAGGATGTCGGCGAGCTGGGTGCCCTGGAATCGATTTCCGGTGAGTTGAGTTTCTGGGCCGACGAGGCGATCGTCGAGATCACCCGCGCGATGCACGATAGCCCGCAGTCGGACTTGTGCACCGAATGCATCATCGATGCGGACTTCCTGAAGGATTCCGGGTTCGACGTCGTGGCATCGCACCCGCGGTTCCCGCGGTTCCGTCTGGAACTCGACGAGGGACTCGGGTGGAAGCACGAGGTCGAGCACGCGCTCGAGAAGCTCGTGGTGATGGCGGCGATCGATCTGGCCGGACGCGAGCGGTCGGCGTCGGTACCGGTGGGGCGCCGGCAGCGCTGAGCGCCCCCAGTCCCGCACCCGGGCAAAACCGGATCAGCTGGAAAGGCGCTCCGCGGCAAGCAGATCCGCGAACGTGTAGGTCCCGGTGGGCCGATCGTTCTCGCCGAGCAGGTAGAGCCGTTTCACGGCGACGAGGATCGCCTCGGCGATCACGTCACGCGTCTGCGGATCGTTGAGCACCTCGGCGTCACCACCGTTGGTGATGTAGCCGACGTCGATCAACGCCACCGGCATCCTGGTGAGGCGCAAGACATCCCACGTGCGCTCGTGTGTCCGGCAGTCGCTGAGAGCGGTCCGCGCGACGATCTCGCGCTGGATGAAGCCGGCGAGGTTTCGACCGATCGTCGAGAAGGAGCCGTGGGAGTTGCCGAAGTAGAACGATGCCGCGCCATGAGCGCGCTCGTTGGGATAATGGCCGCACCGCAACGAGATCATCAGATCAGCGTCGATCAGGTTTGCGACCCGTGCGCGTTCGTCGTCGGCGGGACGTCCGCGACCGTCGTGCGACAGGAAGGTCTCCATGCCGGCGGCGGCCATCCGGCCCTCGAGTCGGGCGCCGAGATCCCACAGCACCTCGGATTCCAGGTCGGCGCGTTGCCCGGTCGAAAAGTCATGTAGCCCACCGGAACCCGGGTCGATGAGGATCCGCTTGCCGGACAGCTGTGGGCCCGAGCGACGAACCTGCTCTTCCTCGCGGATCGCATGCGGAGACCCTCCGGTCACCCGCGTGCCGAGGCGTTCGAGCGACCGCAGCGTCGAGGGACCGCAGATGCCGTCCGACGACAGGCCGTACTCGCTCTGGTAGAGGCAGACGGCGTTGTGGGTCGTCTCACCGAACGTGCCGTCGACGAGTCCGGTGTAGTAGCCGAGATTCTGAAGGCGCGCCTGCAGGGTCGCGACATCGTCGCCGACCATGGGTGCGGACAGTCGGTAGAGCAACACCCGGGTGCCGAGCTGATACGACGCCTCGCGCAGGGCGCGGTAGGTGGCGGGGCCGACGATGCCGTCGACGATGAGTCCGCGCTCTTGCTGGAAAGCGCGCACCGCGTGATCGCACGGATCGTCGAAGATCGCTTCGGGGGGCGTCCAGCCGCTGAAGGTGCCGGACATGGCATCGGGCGCCGGACTGGACGTCAGGAACCCGAGTCCGACGAGGATGTTGCGGATCTCGGCGACAGCCGAGCCATGATCCCCGAGTCGGAACAACGGCATTTCACAACTCCTCGTCCTGGCAGTGCGTCGGATGGGCACGGGTGTCGACGACCCCCGTCTGGTGCTCATCGTGCACCGCCGCAAACACCGAGCATTCTCTCAGGTCGCGGCGGCACGACCAAATGATGGCGCCACGAGGGCGCCATCATCTGTTCCCACGGTACCCGGCCGAACGTCTCGGCACAGAATAGGCGCAGGTGAAACGGCTATGCGGGCGACCCGACCACTCCGTCGAGCTCACGCAGGAGCGCGGCCTTGCCCTTGGCACCGACGATCGTCTTGGTCGGTTTGCCGTTCTCGAACAGGATCATGGTCGGGATCGACATGATCTGGAAGTCACGCGCGACCGCCGGGTTCTCGTCGACGTCGAGCTTGGCGACCGTCAGCTTGTCGCCGTGGTCGCGGGCGATCTCCTCGAGCACCGGTGCGACCATACGGCACGGTCCGCACCAGGTTGCCCAGAAATCGACCAGCACCGGCTTGTCCGCGCCGAGTACCTGATCCTTGAACGTCGCGTCGGTGACGGCGACAGTGTTAGCTCCCATGGGTGTCCTCCTCTGGACGTTGAAGCTGTGTTTCGGTTGTCGAGACGTTCGCTCAGGCCGGTGCCGGAGCATCGACGACGACGTATTCGCCGTCCACACTGCGGTCGGGCAGGACGTCGGCCTGCTCTGCCAGCCAACGCTCCGCGTCGATCGCTGCGGAACACCCACTGCCGGCCGCGGTGATGGCCTGGCGATAGGTGTGGTCGACGAGGTCGCCGCAGGCGAAGACACCCGGCAGCGACGTGTAGGTGGTCCGGCCGTCGACCTGCACGTAACCCTCGGGGTCGAGGTCCACCTGGCCGCGGATGAGTTCGCTGCGCGGATCGTGACCGATCGCGACGAACATGCCCGTGACGTCGATGGTGCTGCTCTCACCGGTGATGGTGTCGGACAGCTGCAGGCCGGTCACCGACGTGTCGCCGAGGACCGAGGTCACGGCGGAATTGGTGACGAACCGGATCTTGTCGTTGGCCCGGGCGCGTTCCAGCATGATCTTGGAAGCACGGAACTCCTCGCGACGGTGCACCAGGGTCACGCTGCGCGCGAACTTGGTCAGGAACGTCGCCTCCTCCATGGCCGAGTCACCGCCGCCGATGACGGCGATGTCCTGGTCCTTGAAGAAGAACCCGTCGCAGGTCGCACACGCGGAGACCCCGCGACCCAGGAGGGTCTGCTCGTTCTCGATGCCGAGGTAGCGCGCTGCCGCGCCCATGGCCAGGATCACCGCGCGGGAGCGGTAGACCTCACCACCGACCTCGACCTCCTTGACGGCGCCGGCGAGGCGGACGGTGTCCACGTCCTCCATCCGCAGGTCGGCGCCGAAGCGGATCGCCTGCTCACGCATCTCGTCCATCAGGGCCGGACCCTGGATGCCGCTCTGGAATCCGGGAAAGTTCTCCACCTCGGTGGTGGTCATCAGCGCGCCACCGAATTGGGTGCCCTCGAAAACGATCGGCGCGAGCTCTGCGCGCGCTGCATAGATCGCCGCGGTATAGCCGGCGGGTCCGGATCCGATGATGATCAGGTCGTGGATCTGCTGGCTGTCGTGCTGGGTCATCCGTCCTCCGTGCTCGACGGCGCGGCTCCTGGTCGAGGCCGCACCGGTGTCTCGGCTGTCTCAACATCAGGGTAAGGGCAGATGTTCCCGGCCGGTGGTGTGCCGGGCCGGTGGGCTCAGCCGCCGATCAGGCTCCGACTAATGGTGGCCGGGTTGCCGGTCGCGCAGTCGGGTCCGACGACCAGGGCGTCGAATCGACCGGCGACACCGGTGCCCAGCAAGATCACCACTGCCTGGCGGTCGCGGACCGTCACCGGGCCGGTGCCCAAGATCACCGTGTCGGCTGCCACACCGTTGGCGGCGAGACATCGGCGCAGGGCGGCCTCGGACGGGAAGGGCGCGACGTCGTTCCGGCCCAGCACGGAGAGCAGCGCCACCCGTTCGCCGGGAGCGAGGTCGCCGATCGTGCCGGAGGCCGAGGGCTGGGCCTGGACGGGAGGATCCGTCGACGGTGTCCGGACGACACTGATGGAGATGGCGACAGCCGCCACGACGGCGGCGGCCGCGGCGATGCCGCCGGCCGCGAACCACCGGTTTCGTCGTGCGCGATCCGAGGGTGTGGGCAGTGCCGCAACGGTGCCGTCACCGGTCGACGAGACCTCGGAACGGATGCTGTCGAGCGTCTGGGCGGTCCTGGCCACGACTGCCGACGGGACGGGGACGGATGCGACCGGTGCGCCGCTCAGTTGCGCGACGGTCCGATCCAGCGCGTCGAGGACGGACTGTGCCTGCGGATCGTCGGCGAGGTGTGCCCGGATGTGATCGGCGACGTCGGGAGGCAGCACACCGGCGTGCAGGTCGGCGAGCAGATCGACCGGGTACGGCGGCTGCGGATAGCGCGACGCGGCATTCTCGGGGTCGTCTGCTCCCGGCGGGATCATCGCTCCACTCTCCCACTTCTGTCCCCCCGACCGGGATCCACGGTGGTCTGGATCGAGCTCGGCGTACGACTGGTATTCGGTCTGGTCTGCACTGTCGGTGGCGACCACGAACGGTGTGATCGTCACTTGTTAGGACGCAGCGGTCCGCGGTCCGGTTCCATCGGATCGGGATCGATTCTCGCCGACGTCACGCCGCGCGCCGATCAAGAGTCGCGAAGGTGGCCCAGAACCTGGGCCAACCGCACCCGGCCTCGAGAGCAGCGGCTCTTGATGGTGCCGGGCGGAACCCCGAGACGTTCCGCCGCCTCACTGACCGAATAGCCTTCCAGATCCACCGCGACAACTGCCGCGCGCTGGTCCGGCGGCAGGGTGTCCAGCGCCTTCCCGATCGACATCGACAGATCCACCGCGGCCATCTGATCGCGCTCGTCGGCCAGCGGCAGCACGTCGTACTCCGGAATGGGTACGGTCACGCGTACGCGGTTGCGGCGGATGCGGTCGAGGCAGGCGTTCACAACGATTCGGTGCAGCCAGCTCGTGACCTTGGCATCCGATCGGAACCGATCCGCCATCCGATGGGCATTGAGCAGCGCATCCTGCAGTGCATCAGCCGCGTCGTCGGCGTTGGCGCTGGTCCGGCACGCCAGCGACCAGAGATAGGTGTGATGGCGCTCGATGAGAGTCCCGAAGGCGACCGGATCGCCCCGGACGTGCGCGCGGAGGAGGTCTTCGTCGCTGCGCGCGTCGACGCTCCCCCGAGTCATGGGCGCAAGGTTAATGGACCTGCGGGGTCACTGCGCCACTGACCTGCGCGTTGTCCACAATTCTGGGGACAACGCCCGGCTTGTGGATGGCTCCGGAGGAGACGGTCGATTCAGTCGAGCAGACTCTCGTAGGCGGCGACGAAGAGCTCAACGCACACATCGAGGATCGCATCGAGTTCGAAGAGGTCCGGACCGCTCGCGGCCGTTGCGGACGCGGACTCGATCCGGCCCACCTCCGGCGTCGGCTCGTCGGCGGCGAACTCCCCTGTCGTGCTCGTGTACCAGTCCACCAACAGCTGGGTCACCGCACCGACGAGACCGATCGCCGCCAGGCGCTGTGTCCGGTCGGGGCTCCGCTCCCCCAGCGCCAGCGTCAGGATCAGATCGGCCCAACCGTGGATGGCGTTGAGCCGCAACCGTTCCAGTTGCGGACTGACGCCGACGACCTCGACGAGCATGACCCGCGCCCGACGCGGGTGGTCGGCCAGGGTGCGCACGAAGGCGCCGAGGGCGGCGCGCGCAACGGCCGGCGCGTCCGTGGCCGCGACCCCGTCGGATTCGCGGTCGGCCACGAACTCGGCGGCGGCGGACACGGTTGCGGATCGGGCGAAGGCGACGCAGTCGTCGTAGACCGCGGCCAGCAGCGCGGTCCGGTCGGCGAAGGACTCGTAGAAGTAGCGCTGCGTCAATCCGGCGTGCTCGCAGAGTCGCTTGATCGATATGCCCGCGAATCCCTCGGAACCGAACACCTCCAGGCCGGCTCCGACGAGCTCAGCCCGGCGACGCTCTCGTCGCTCGTCTGCGTCCGCGCCGGCATAGCGGCGACCCTCGGATGTGGTCATCGCGGGGTGCCTCCTCGTGGTGGGTGATGATCGGTGCAGGTCAGTGGCGCGAACGCTTTACACGACTGTATCTGACACGCTATCGTGTCAGACGTCGGATATCTGACATGTATTCGTGTCAGATGCCGCCGGACAGATATCCAGAGCGTTCAGGAGTACCCGCCATGCTCGACGTCCTCCCCGAGGCCATGCGCGAGCCGACCGTGCTCGCGATCCCGTTCTTCGTGCTGATGCTGACGCTCGAATGGGTGGCGGCGTGGAAACTCGAGCACACCGAGGTGGATCGCCCGTCGGAGCGTGCGACGCGCACACCCGCCGCTCCCGGGTCGTACAACACGCGTGATTCGCGGGCCAGCCTGCTGATGGGCGTGGTGTCCATCGCGACCAGCGCGGGTTGGAAGTCCCTGGCGCTGCTGGCGTACTCGGCCATCTTCGCCTATGTCGCGCCGTGGCAGTTGCCGACCGGCGCCTGGTACACGTGGGTGATCGCGTTCGTCGCGCTCGACTTCCTCTTCTACTGGGAGCACCGCATCGCGCATCGCGTACGACTGGTCTGGGCCACACATCAGGCCCACCACTCCAGCGAGTACTTCAACTTCACCACCGCGCTCCGGCAGAAATGGAACAACAGCGCGGGGATCGTCATGTGGCTGCCCCTCCCGCTGCTGGGGGTGCCGCCGGCCGTGGTGTTCGGCGTGTACTCGCTGAATCTGGTCTACCAGTTCTGGATTCACACCGAACACGTCGAGAGGCTCTGGGCCCCGATCGAATTCGTGTTCAACACGCCGTCCCATCACCGGGTGCACCATGGCAGCGACAGCGAATATCTCGATCGCAACTACGGCGGCACCTTCATCATCTGGGACCGGATGTTCGGCTCGTTCGCGCCGGAGACCCACCGGCCGACCTACGGCCTCACGAAACCGGTGGACACGTACAACATCTGGCGTCTTCAGACCCACGAGTACGTCTCGATCGCGCGGGATGTGCGGTCTGCCCGAAGTCTCCGCGACCGCCTCGGATTCCTCGTCGGACCACCGGGGTGGACGCCGCGGGACGAGGTCCGTCGAGACGATCAGCGTTCGTTGAGCCGGGCGAGCAGTTCGGTCAGCAGCGACTCCGACCGACCGTGCGGCACGACGTCGAGCAGCGCCATCACCGGCGCGAGCTGATCCGGCAACGCCGGGCCCGCGTCGTCGCCGCCCAGACCGAGATCGGCCAGGATGGCACCTGCCGTCGCGGCGTCGGCACCGTCGTCGACGGCGAGTTGCGGTAGTGCGCCGGACAACTCGCCGAGATCGACGGGCGGGATGCCCCGCACCTGATCGGCAGCGGTCGCCAATGCATCTGTCAGGGCGTCGATCTCGTTGCCGGTCACCGGGGTCACCGTGAAATGGGTGGTCCGTGGCAGGTCCGGGCCGTCGGACTGTCGAAGACCGGGCTGCGGCTGAAGGACCCACCCGAGCGCACGGACGGCATCCGCCCAGACGTGTGGATCCACCCGATCCTGCTGTGGCACCGAACTATCCGAGGCAACCGCGAACAGTGGACCGACCGGGTCCCCGACCACGCACAAGCCGGGGATGCCGGAGATGCATTCCCGCAGTCGCAGAGTGGCCTCGCGCGAGCGCACCGTGAGGGCGGCGAAACCATCGGTGCCGAGGTAGGCGATCACCGCCCATGCCGCAGCCAGCGACATCGCGGAACGGCTACCCAACATCGTCGGGTTCACCACCGGATAGCCGGGCCAGCGCGTCGTCGCGAACGACGCGGCCCGCTTGGCGTCGCGGTCGGCGAACAGCAGTACCGACGCACCCTTCGGCGCGAAGCCGTACTTGTGCGCGTCCAGCGAGATGCTCGTGACACCGCGGACGCGGAAATCCCATGGCGCCAAGGAGTTCCGCACTTCGGTCCCCTCCCCCACCGCATCGGCACGAAGCTGTGTCCAGAACGGCAGCACCCAGCCGCCGATGCACGCGTCCACGTGACAGTCGATGTCGCGCGCGGCGGCTGCCGCGGCGATCTCGACGATCGGGTCCAGCACGGCGAACGGGTAACACGGCGCCGACACCACGACGAGCGCCGTGTGGTCGTCGAGCCGCGCCACGACGTCCGGTACCGCGACGACGCCGTGCCGGTCGACCGGGACGAGGTCGAGATCCAGACCGAAATAATGTGCCGCCTTCTGGAATGCGGCGTGCACCGTCACCGGCGCGACGATGGTCGGGGTGCCGGACGACCCGCGCGAACGCCACCGGTCCCGCGCGGACTTGACGGCGAGCAGGCAACTCTCGGTTCCGCCGCTGGTGACCAGCCCGACAATCGGCTGTTCGCGGGCGGAGCCGTGCACGAGTCCGGCGGCGAACTCGATGACGTCGGCCTCCATCCGGGCCACCGAGGGGAATGCCGTCGGATCGAGGCCGTTGATCGCCTGCACCGAACCGGCCGCGGCCCGTGCCAGTTCGTCGAGTTCGGCGAGGCCGGAGTCATAGACATAGGACAGGACGCGCCCGCCGTGTGTGGGCGCATCGTCGGCCGTCAGTTCCGTGAGTCGGCGCAGGATGTCGGCGGAGCGCTGGTCAACCACGATCAGATTCCCCCTCGGTAGTGGTCGGTGTCGCGGCATGATTGTCGATATCGCTGCGCCGCAACGGATATCGGAGCACAAGGGCCAGGCTGGCCAGCGCCAGCACGGTCGGCACCGCGCTGAATCCGATGACCATCGCCCACAGCGCGCCGGACGGCTGGGTCACGGCGGCGTCGGCATCCGACGATGCGTATCCACCGAGGGTCAGCAACACGGTCAGAAGGACGGCGCCCAGCGCCATGCCGGTCGTCTCACCCGCGGTCCACACCCCGCCGATGACGCCGGCGGACCCGGCTCCGTGACGGCGCTCGTCGTGCGAGATGACGTCGGGGACCATCGCCATGGGCAGCGATTGCATGCCGGCGTAGGCCGCGCCGGCCACCCCGATCACCGGATAGACCCACCATCCGGGTGCCCAGTGCAGCCCCAGCAGCGACGCGGTGGCCAGCGCGAAGATGACGGTGGCCGTGGCGAAACCGGCCTCCTTCCCGATTCGCCGGGCGACGGCGCCCCAGATCGGGGCGAACACGACGGCGGGCGCGATGAGGGCGACGAACAGGTAGGAGACGGCGGCCTCGTCGTCGAGGACCCACGTGGCGACGTACTGGCCGTCGGCCAGCATGAGTCCGGTCGCCAGACCCTGTAACAGGAACGCGCCCAACAAGAGCCGAAGTGGCCGGCTGCGGCGCAGGACGGCGATCGCGGATCGGTACGACTCCCCCGGCGACGTCGACGCCTCGGCCGCCGGGGCCGGGGCCACCTCGGGTCGACCGACCGCGGCCCGGGTCGCCACGAGCAGGCTCGCCCCGATGACCGCGGCCGCGACCACACCCATGATCAGATAGCCCACGCGAGGTGAACCACCGAGCTCACGAAGTGCGGGACCGCCCGCGCCGAACGCGAGGATTCCGACGGTCAGCACCACGACGCGCGCCGTGAGCAGGCGGGTGCGTTCGTCGTACTGCCCGGTGAGTTCGGCGGGCAACGCGATGTAGGGCACCTGAAAGAGGCTGAATGCGGGGGCGGCGAGCAGGAAGGCCACGGCCACCCAGATCGCCTCGACAGGGGTCGCGAGACCGGCGGGTACGGCGAAGGTCAGGGCGAAGAAGATCGGCAGGGCGGCGGCACCGATCACCATGGTGGGGCGTCGGGTCCCGCGGATTCGTGCCGCCCGGTCGCTGGCCGCGCCGATCAACGGATCGATCAGCACATCCCAGATCTTTGCCACGGCGACAATCGCGCCGGCCGCCGCGGCGGCCACACCCAGCGTGTCCGTCAGGTAGTAGACCAGGACGAGGCCGGGCAGGGTCGCGAAGCCGGCGGTGCCGACGGATCCGATCGCGTACCGCGCGACCGTCGATCGGGGTAGACGATCGTCGACGACGGGTGGGCTCTCGGCGGAGCGGCGGCGGACGAGCACACGAGTATGTCTACCTGCTCCGAGCACGATGCCGGCAGCCAAGTGGGGATTCGAGTGCCGGTGACCGAAATCCGAGAGTCAGCCGGCCATCGATATCTGGCCGATCTGCGCCTGGTAGCCGTTGGGTGCCTGCGGCAGCGACGTCAGCCAGACCATCAGGTAGGGCGACGACTGCGGGTTCGGGATCGTGAGCGTGGTCGTCGGCTGCGCGACGGTCCCCGCGACCACCTCCCTGGTGTCCGCCCAGGTCGGGCGCGCCGACGTCGCCGTCCGGATCTGCACGGTGAAGCCAGGAGTCGGTGTCGCGATGGTCACGGTCTTCACCGTCTTCGCCCCACCGAGGTTGAACATCAACCCGAGGCCGTCCTTCAGGCCGCCGAAGTCGGCGGATCCGCGGTAGGTGTCGGTACGCCAGGGCGGCGCGGCACCACTGATCACGTTCCCCAGGTTCGTCGCACTGTCCGGCGGCTGCGTCGAGTAGTCGACCAGTGTCACGTTCTGCAGGGGTATCGGTGCGGGTGCTGCCGGAGGCGGCGGTGCGCCGGCAGCGGTCGGGGACGGGGGCGCCGACGTCGTGGTCAGGATGGAGTCGATGTCGGAGGAGTCGCCGTCGGAACCGAACAGATTGGTCGCCCACACCACCAGGGCCACCACGATGAACAGGGTCAGCAGCCCGGCGCCGATGAGGAGGGCGAGGTTGCGTCGCGCCGGCTGCTCTGTCTGGCCCGCACCCGCGCCGCGGTCGGTGGGCGTCGACACCGCGAACGGCGGTTCGTCGGTCTGGATCGCCGGCAGCATGTCGGTGTTCAGATCGATCACGGTGGCCTGATCGAGGACGTGCTGCACGGTGCCCGCGGTGCGGATCCCGCGGCTGCCGTCGAGCGCCCGGGCGGCGACGGCGGAGATCTCGAACGGGGTCTCGGCGCGCGCCTTGCGTGGCTCGACGGGATTGCCGTCGGCGTCGGGTTCGGCGATGGGCAACCCGCCGACGAGGTCGGTGGTGTCGTCGGTCGTCACCAGGTCGGAGCCGTTCTCCGGATCGAGTGGCCACCGGGCGAGCAGCAGGGCGTAGAGCACCGCACCGAGTCCCCGGACATCGGACGATTTGTCATCGCCGGCCAGCGTGCCGGGGAACGCGAGGACCGCGTTGCCGTCGGTGCTGATCCGGATGCGGTCGGGATGGTCGATCGACAGGGCGCCGCCGGATCGATGGGTCGCCTCGGCGGCGGCGGCGAGCGCGCGGACGGCGCGGGCGGCACCGATCGGGGAGGGCTGCGAACGCGCCACCTCCGACAGCGACGATCCGGGCACCCATTCGCTCACGACGATTCCACCGGAGGAACCGCGCACGACGTCGAGGACCCGCGCGACACCGGACGACGAGATCTGGCCGAGCCGCAGCGTGCGGGACAGAACGGCCTGGGGACCTTCGTCGGTGACCTTGGCGGCCTCGCCACGTTGCGGCGGCGGCGCGAGTTGATCGGCGTCGACGAAGGTCAGCGCGACCTCACGGTCGAGGTTGATGTCGAGCGCGCGCCAGAACTGTAGACCGCGGCTCCCGCCGTGATGGTCGAGCAATCGATAGCGACCGCCGGCGACCGCGGCACCGGGCACCAACCGCGGACCGCGCGGGCGGGCGGGCGGCGTGGCGGTCCTGACCGTGTCGGGAGTGTCTGTGCCCGAGTCCTTTTCGGCACCGCTCGACTCGGGATGGCTCTGGTCGGCACTGTTCTGCTCGGGGGCCGGGGCATCGCCGGCCGGCGACGTCTCCCGGTCCTCGACGGTGACCGCACCGACGTCGGGGGTCGGAGTGTCCGGGATGATCTCGGTGTCCTGGGTGGTACCGATCTCACTGTCACTCACGCGCCGAGCTCCTCTCCTGCGGTAGCGCATGTCGCGGGGCGTCTGAATCCGGGCCTCGCCGCCATCGCGTAGGCGCGCGGCTCCACCGCTGTGCACCGAGTACGACTGCCATGTGGCTGTGCCCCGGTCGAATCGCCGGAGCACCTGTACTTGACCAGAGTACGGGAGCGATTCGTCGGCAGTGACCCGCGGAAACTGAACCGTGATGGTCGGTGTCGATTCCGTTACCGAACCGGCCGGCGGCGCCAGGGCGGGAATGAACCGACCGAGCATGCGCCGCACCGACATCCCGATGGACACGACGTCGGGGACACGGGCCGCGGCGAGGCCGGCGTAGGTGACGCCGAGCACGACCACCGCGGTGAGGAACAGGTAGGCGATCGACCCCAGCTTGCCGGCCTCGCTCGTCATCCGGTGCAGTCCGGAGAGATTCGCGACCGCCCAGACGACCGCCGTGACGCCGATCGAGACGCCGATCGTCACCACCGTGGTGCGGGTCACATCGGTCAGTTTCGCGTCGTGCAGGCGGCGCCGGAGGAGGTAGTGACCGACGATCGCCCCGACGAGGTACCCGAGTCCGTTCGACAGCGCGAGCCAGCGGACCACCATGTGCGGATCGTCGAACAGCACCGGTCCCAGATAGGACGAGGCGACCTTCACCGTGGTGATGCCGAGGACCATGGCCGTCGGGGTCCAGGCATCCTGCCGGGCGTAGAAGACGCGCAGCTGAACCAGCGTCATCGCGTAGGGGATGATCGTGAACGCGCCCCACGCGAGCACCGAGCCCAGCTGCGAGGCGACGTCGGCGTCGAACTTGCCGAAGTTGAACACCGCGAGGCCGATGGCCGGGCCGAAGAAGGTCATGAACGCGACGACGGGCACCAGCGCGACCATCGTCAGTCGGGTGGCCAGGGAGAGATCATCGACGACGGCGCGGTCGTCGTCGGCGGCCGCGTGGCGCGACAGCCGGGGCATGATCGCGGTCAGGATCGTCACGCCCAGCACGCCGTAGGGGAGCTGCAGCAACTGCCAGTGGGTGGCGTAGACGGAGATGCCCGACGCGTCGGCGTGCGCGGCGATGCGGTAGGTGATGATCATGCCGACCTGCAGGATCGCCACGTAGGTGATGATCGCGAGCGCCATGTTGCCGAACAGGCGCAGCCGGGCATCCAGACCCCACTGCCAGGCGAGGTGGACACCGGCGCGCTTGAGCCAGGGGAGGAGAACGCCCGCCTGCATGACGACGCCGAGCGTGGTGCCGATGCCCAGCACCAGGAGCTGCGGATCGGACATGCGGACCGGGTTGAGGGTGATCTCACCGGGCATCAGGGCGTACAGCACCAACGTGGTGATCTGCACGATGTTGTTCAGCACGGGAGCCCACGCGCCGGGCTTGAAGAAACCCTTCATGTTCAGGATCGCGATGAACAGCGCGGACAGGCCGTAGAAGAGGATCTCCGGTAACAGCAGGTAGGCCAGGGCGGTGGTGAGGGACCGGTTGACGTCACCGTCGCCGACATTGAGGAACGTGAGCAACGGTGCCGCGATCATCGCGATCACCGTCGCCGTGCTCAGGGTGACGACCGCGAGGGTGAAGATCCGGTTGATGAAGCCGCGGCCACCGTCGGCATCCTCGGCCTCGGCGCGGACCAGCACCGGGATCACGATCGCGGTGAGCACGGCGCCCAGGACGACCTCGGCGATCATGCTCGGTAGTACGTACGCGGCCTGGAACGCCGATGCGATCGCGGGTCCGAGCATCGCCAGCACCAGCACGGTGCGCACGAAGCCGGTGATGCGGCTGGTCAGGGTCGCCAGGGCGATCGAGCCACTGGTCTTGAGGATGCTCGAGTCGGAGTCGCGCGCGAGTCCGGTGGACGAGTCGTCGTCACCCTGGTCGTCGGCGCGTCGGGCCGTCGGGGATTCGGTGAGGGTGCCGCGGGCGGGCGCCGGTCGGGATCGTGGACGATCCGCGTCGCCGGGTCCCGACGTCGGGGGAGTCGCGGGTGGTGGGCCGGGTGGCCGAGGCGCGATGTACCGCGGCGGCGGGACCGATCGTCCGGCGATCGGCGGCTGATCGGCGACCGGCCCGGACAGCGGCGGCAGCGTCCCGCCCGGGCGTTGGCGCGGGTCACCGGCCGGTGTACTGCCCGGTCGTTGCGCTCGCCCCGGCCCGCCCGGCGGAATCCGGCGGGGGGCGGCGCGTCGCGGCTCGCGTGGTCCCTGGTCGGTCATGGCCTTTCTCGGTCGGTCGTGCCCGGCGTCGCGGGCGGCGGCAGGTTCTCCTGATGCAGGGTACGGCGACGTTGCTGATAGGTGCTGCCGGCCAGGATCCGATCGTGCTCATCGGGGTCGGGTCGGTCCTCGTCGGCGGGGTCGGGTTCGCCCCGAAACCGGTGCCACAGACGCCGCGCGACCAGCAGTACCAGCACGATCCCGGCCACGATGGTGATCCAGAACAGCGGCTTGCCGTAGGCGTTCGCGTGCACCGACAGGCGGATCGGCGAGCCGAGCGAGATTCCGCTCGACGTCGACATCCCGATCGTCACCGTGATCGCCTCGGACGTCTCGGCACGCGTGGGCAACTGGATCTGCCGTGTCCCGCGGGCGGGGATCTCGATGACACCGAGATCGCCGACGTCGAGCTCCTCTGGTGCGATGACGTTCATCCGGACACGGATCGGGAGCGACAGATCGTTGCGGACGACGAGCAGCAGGGGACTGCGCTCTGAGGCGAGCGTGTACCGCCCGCCCGGGTCGAGCACGGTGACCGAGTTGCGCATCCGCTGCAGGGTGGAGCCGACGGCGGTGACGCGGGCCGCGCGCTGTTCCCGCATCTCCGCGCGGAGATCGGGCGATGCACGGTCGGGGGTCCGGATGGCGCGCAGCTGATCCTCCCGGAGCGGCGCCATGTAGCGCTCCGGCGTGGCGGCGACGTCGACCGAGCGCATCAGCGACGCCTGGAGCTGGAACGACAGCTCGGACTGGTCGCGGATGCGCGTGGCCACCGGGTCGGTGACGGCGAGTCCGAGTGAGGCGAGCGACCCGACACCGGGTGGCGCGGCGAATCGGGCCGGTGCGGAGACGTCGTCGAGGTCGCGGACGACGTCCGGCAGTGCCGCGGGCGTGGCCGCCCCGGACTCCAGGAGCAGGGTGGCGGTGGTGAAGAGCGCGTTGGCGTCGTCGGTCGACGGTGCCCAGTAGGTCGGCGGCACGACGAACGAACTGCGTCCGGGGACCGGCAGGGGTGGCCGGGCGGTGCCCGCCGTCGGTGTCGCGGGGGCGGCGATGGCCGGGTAGGCCAGGGCCGCCGCCGCGGCCTGTCGACGAGCGGCCGCCGACTCGCCGTCGAAGGAGACCTTCTGGTCGGCAGGGGTGAGCGGGGTGGTCGCGGGGGCATCGCCGATACCGGCGAGTGCGTCGGTGACCGGGGCTTCGGCGGTCTGCAGTCGCAGATCGCCGATCCGATAGCGGCCTGCGGCGTCGGTGCGGGCCGGCGCCACACTGTTCGTCGAGGTCACAGCCTTGTTCAGGGACGCCGACGACATCACACCCGCACCCGCGGCGTCGATCGCGCCGAGGGCCGGGATGGTGATCCCGCGGACGCTGCGGACGCCCAGGACGGCGTCGACGATGTCGGCCGGGGTACTGAGCGCGGCGGCGGTGAGTCCGCTGTTGCCGATGCGGGCCAGCGACGTCAGATCCGCCTGCGCGAAGGGCAGCGCGACGACGCACATCTGCGCGGCGAGCTCACGCAGGTCGGTCAGCCACTGCAGGGCCGCGGGCTGGCCGGTACCGGGTGTCGTCGGCGAGGACGGATCCAACGGGTCGTCTGACACCACGTAGCCCAGGGACATGGCCCGGACCGTGACCAGCAGATCGGGATCGACGGCGAGACACATGCTCTGCTCGAGCTTCGACGGCGTCCGGGCTGCGGGTGCCGGGGATTCGCCGGAGGCGGGTGGGGACGTCTCGGTCGGCTGTGCCGCACCGTTGCCGCTCGTCGCGGGTTGCGAGCCGGGTGTCGCGGACTCCCCGTCGGTCTGGTCGCCGGAGGATTCGGCGTCGCCCGCCACGGATCTGGCCGCGGCGAGGAGCACGTTGAGTCGCCCGCCGGGGGCCAGGGAGCGGGCGAGGTCGTCGCCGACGAGGCGGACCGTCTCGGTGTTGCCGCCGAGCACCCCGGGGGTCAGCTGTGGTGGTGCGGCCAGTGGCCAGAGCATCGTCAACGGGGTGGGGCTGGACAGATTCGCGGACACCGATCCGTCCGCACCGAGATCGGTGTTCTCCGGTCCCGTCTCACCGGCGTCGCCACTGGGATCGACGTACTCGGCGGCGCGGGCGCGATCGGGCGGTAGGGACAGGACGGGCAGCAGCGTGCGTGACTGGGCGAGTTTCGCCCGGTCGCCGTAGTCGGGCAGGCCGTTCACGTTGAGATTCAGCGGGAAGACCCCTGTCCGTTCGATGTCGAGGCCCTCGCCGCTCGACAGCGGCGCACTGATGGTGAACGACACCGCCGAGCCGGGTGCGAGCTCACCGGTGATGGGACGGAACGGGGTCGCGACGCTGACCGGCACCGGGTCGACGGCGAGGCTGCTGCGGAGGCCGGCGGCGTCGGAGACCGCATCACCGCGTTCGAGGCGAACGGACAGATCGCGCAGCATCCGGTCGCCGATGTTCTCGATCCGGGCACTGACCGTGACCACCGCGGCTCCGCTGCTGGTGACCATCGACGGCGTCACCGTGTTGATGGAGAGTCGCAGGAACTCGGCGGGCACCTCGCCGTCCGCGGTCGTCGACGCGTCCGCCGAATCCGGTGCCGCGGACGCCGTCGGCGCGGACAGCACCGGTGCCGACAAGATCGAGACCGCCAGGACGACGAGGATCACGGCACACAGGTGTGCGGATCGTCGGAGTTTCGCCTGAAGCCTGATCACCCGGCCGTCAGGCATCGCCGGCCGACGGACGACGAGGCCGCCGCCGGCGCCGACGAGACCGCGCCGGTGCCGGCGGTTCGTTACGGCGCTGGTTGCGTGCGGCTGCGGCTCTCTCATAGGCGTTGGGTTCGGTGCGAATGCTCTCGGCCTCGGACTGGGCCAACCTGTTCGGGTCGGCGGCGAGATCGGCGATGACGCCGCGGGCCATCCGGGCCAGTCGCCGCTCGTCAGAGTACGTGAGCTTGCGGGGCAGTTCGCGGAGCGGCACCCAGGCCACCTCGCTCACCTCGTAGTCGGCGTCGGAGAGCTCGCCGCCGATGCTGCGCAGGAGATAGTGGTGCACCGTCTTGTGGATGCGACGACCCTCGCTGACGAACCAGTAGTCGATCTTGCCCAGCGGCGCCACCACGGTGCCGTTGATGCCGGTCTCCTCGGCGACCTCGCGGATCGCGGTCTGTTCGGCGGTCTCGCCGGTCTCGATGTGGCCCTTGGGCAATGACCACATCATTCGACCACGACGGTCCATGCGGCCGATCAGCGCGGCAGCGAGTTCGTCGACCGGGAGATCGAGGTCGGAGATCACCAGGCCACCCGCCGACGTCTCGCGGACGGTGCGCAGGCGTTCGTCGCCGGCCCGATCGGGTCGGTGCGCGTTGCGTCGACGGCTCTTGTTCTTGCCCCCGCTGGGTGTGCCGTCCCCGCCGACCGCATGGGTGAGGCCCGTCTTGGTGATCTTGGCGGTGACCGCGACCAGATCGGACGGCTTCGGCGGCGACACCCGGGTATGGGTGGGCTGCAGGTCGTCCCCGTCACGCTCGGTCAGGCGCTCGGGGATGCGCTCCGGGTCCACCGGCCGCTTCGGCGGCGGGCCCGGTTTGGGGGCGTCGCGACGCTCGACGGGCCGGGCGATCGGTGTCTGTTCGGGGGCGCCGTCCGCTGCGTCGGCGGTCGCCGGCGCCGGATGGGACGGTCGTCGGCCACGTCGACGTCGTCCCCGACGACCGCGACGACTTTGCCCGCCGGCGGCGTCGTCCGTGGTCGCGGTGTTCGCGCGGGCGAGGTCGCCCGGGGTCACCCGACGTCCCGTTCCGCCGTCGGATCGGCTCACCGACGGCGGATGAGCGGAGTCGCCGGGGCCGCGCCCACCCGCCGTGACGTCGGAAGAGACGTCAGAGGGGTCGGTGGACGGATCGGCGGACACGCTCTCGATGCTAGCCGTTGGTCACCTGGCGTTTGCCTGGATGGGCCGTGGGCGGTGTGGCGGTCACGCCGCGGCGATCCATGGCAGTCGCATGATTTGTGGTCGGCCGATGCCGCGGCGGTAGGCTGGCATGCCGTGACAGACCCCGAACGCCGCACGCGCCTGTTGGCGTCGGCGGCCGTGACGTTGCGGGGCCTCGCCGATGTGCTGGTGCCGCTCGGTGCGGTGTTCGCCACCGCAGGCCACGAGTTGTTCCTGGTCGGCGGCTCGGTGCGGGATGCGGTGCTCGGTCGACTGGGCAATGACCTCGACTTCACCACCGACGCCCGGCCCGAGCAGGTGGCCGCTCTCATGAACGCCTGGGCCGACGCGGTCTGGGACACCGGCATCGAGTTCGGCACGGTCAGCGGGCGCAAGGGCGACCACTTCGTGGAGATCACCACCTACCGGTCCGACGCGTACGACCGGGTCGGCCGCAATCCCGAGGTCGTCTTCGGCGAATCACTCGACGCCGACCTGGTGCGTCGTGACTTCACCGTCAATGCGATGGCGGTCCGGATCACCGCCGAAGGTCCGGCCGAGTTCTGCGATCCGCTCGACGGGATGACCGCGTTGCTCGCGGGCGTCCTGGACACCCCGGCGACACCACAGGAGTCGTTCAACGACGACCCGCTCCGGATGCTGCGGGCCGCCCGGTTCGTCTCCCAGCTCGGGTTCCGAGTCGCCCCGCGGGTCTTCGACGCGATCACGGAGATGTCCGAGCAGATCGAACGCATCACCGCCGAGCGGGTCCATGCCGAGCTCGACAAACTCATCCTCGGGGAGCATCCGCTCGAAGCGATCGACCTGATGGTCGATACCGGGCTGGCCGAGCGCGTCCTGCCCGAGGTGCCCGGCATGAAGCTGACCATCGACGAACACCACCAGCACAAGGACGTCTATCAGCACTCGCTGACCGTGCTCAAGCAGGCGATGGACCTCGAGGACGGCGACCCCGATCTCGTCCTGCGCTGGGCTGCCCTCCTGCATGACATCGGCAAGCCCGCCACCCGACGACACGAACCCGGCGGGGGAGTCAGCTTCCATCACCACGAGGTCGTCGGCGCCAAGATGGTCCGCAGGCGGATGCGCGCACTGAAGTATCCGAAGGCCGTCGTCGACGACGTGGCCCAATTGGTGTTCCTGCACTTGCGGTTCCACGGTTACGGTGACGGCGCCTGGACCGATTCGGCCGTCCGCCGGTACGTCACCGACGCCGGACCGCTGCTGGATCGACTGAACAAACTGGTGCGTGCCGACTGCACGACCCGCAACAAGCGGCGCGCGCGTCGGCTGCAGGAGAACTACGACCACCTCGAGTCGCGGATCGCGGCTCTGCAGGCGGCCGAGGATCTCGACCGCGTGCGCCCCGACCTCGACGGCAACGCGATCATGGAGTTGCTCGGCCTGCCCCCGGGTCCCAAGGTGGGTCAGGCCTGGCGCTTCCTCAAGGAACTGCGTCTGGACCGCGGTCCGCTGTCCCACGAGGAAGCCGTCGAGGCCCTGCGGGAGTGGTGGGCGGCGCAGCAGGGCTGAGCCTCACCCGCTGATCGAGCAGTCAGAGTCCCCCCGGAGCGCATCCCCGCTGATCGAGTTATTCCGAGCTGGAACGCACCCCCCGCTGATCGAGTAGTTCCGAACTGGAACGCACCCCCCGCTGATCGAGTAGTTCCGAACTGGAACGCACCCCCCGCTGATCGAGTAGTTCCGGAGCGCCAGCGGAGGAACGTATCGAGATCACCCGCGGTACAGCCGATCACAACGCTCACACCGAAGGCGCGAACACCCTCGCCGACCCCGGCACCGCTTCGAAGACCGCCGGCAGCTCACCGATGATGTCGCCGTCGATGGACACCAGAGCCGTTGGATCGCAATACAATTCGACCTCCCGGCCGCGCATCGTGCGCACCACGGGGTGCTCGACGTGCTGACCGGTGAACACCTTCGGGAACACCCGCGCGACGGTGAGCCGGGCGAATCGCTTCGGTCGGGTCGCGACGGTGAGGTCCAGCAGCCCGTCGGTCATCGACGCCGTCGGGGTGATCTGCATGCCTCCGCCGTAGGACGTGGTGTTGCCGATGGCGGCGAAGACGAGGTCGGCGTCGAGTTCGGTGTCGTCGACCCGCACGTGATAGTGCCGAGAGCGCAGCCCGATCAGTTCGAGCGCGGCGGCGATGGTGTAGCGGGCCTGGCCCTTGGGCCACGACATCCGGATCGCGCGAGCGGTCACCGACGCGTCGAAACCGGTGGCCGCGACTGTGGCGAAGAGCGCGCTGCGACCGTCCGGGAACGTGACGCGGCCCAGGTCGACGGCCCGGGTCCGCCCCCTCGCGATCACCTCGACCGCCGCCGCGACGTCGTCGAGCGGGATGTGGAGATTGCGGGCGGTGTCGTTGCCGGAGCCGGCCGGGATGATGCCGAGCGGGGTGTCCGTACCGGACATCGCCTCGACGGCCAGCCGGATGCTGCCGTCCCCACCCACCACGGCGATGGCGTCGGTGTCGCTGACGGCCGCTTTGCCCGCCTTCTCGGCGGCATCCTCGGCGTCGCGGCCGATGACGAGCTCCACATCGATCCCGCGGGCGGAGAACTCGGTCACGGCCTGATCGGCGACCGCCCGGCCGGCGCCGTGTCGCGAATGGGGGTTGGCCAGAATCGTCACATGGCGAACCCGGTGGTCATCCGGGGTGGAGCCGGGCGGGGATCCCATGGGTTACAGTGTTACATATCATGTCAATCTGTAAAGAGGACATCGCCGACCAGGTACTCGACGCCGCCCGTAACTGCCTGATCCGCAAGGACGGCCGCAAGGTGACCGTCGCCGAGGTCGCGCGCGAGGCAGGCGTCAGCCGCCCGACCGTCTACCGGCGCTGGCCGGACATGTCCGAGATACTGCGCGCGTTGCTCACCCGCGAAGTCATGAGCGTCGTCGCCGCGGTCACCGACGTCACGCCCCTGCGGACCGCCGATTTCGACGCCACGATCGACCTGGTGGTCCGGGTCGTCGCGGCGCTGCGTGACGACGAACTCGTCGCCGCCCTGTGGCGGGAACAGCGCGAATTCATGATGCCCTACGTCTTCGACCGCCTCGGCACCAGTCAGCAGGGCGTGCTGGACATCCTGGCCGACTCGATCGGCCGGGGGCAGGAACGCGGCCAGGTGCGCGACGGCGACCCGGACAAGATGGCGTCGATGGTCCTGCTCATCACGCAGTCGGCGATCCAGTCGCGGGCGCTGGTCGAATCCATCCTCGGGGACGAGTGGAGTCGTGAGTTGCACTATGCGCTCTCCGCGTACCTGCGACGTCCCGACGATCTCCCCACTGCGACCTGATGGGGGCGACCCGATGAGCACACTCGACGCCCGACATCGCGAGGCCGGACTCGCCGCTCTCGCGGAGTCGGCCGAGCCGCTCGACGTGCTGGTGATCGGTGGTGGCATCACCGGGGTGGGCGTCGCCCTCGACGCGGCGACCCGTGGCCTGCGGGTGGCACTGGTGGAGGCGAACGACCTCGCCTTCGGCACATCACGGTGGAGTAGCAAGCTCGTGCACGGCGGGCTTCGCTACCTCGCCGGTGGGCATCTGCCGATCGCGTACGAGAGTGCCGTCGAGCGACATCACCTGATGACCGGGATCGCCCCGCACCTGATCCGCCCACTGCGCCAGGTGGTGCCCGACCTCGGTTCGCGGCGCTCGTCCGCGCTGATCGCCACCGGCTTCCGAGCCGGTGACCTGCTACGGCGTGCGGCGCGGACGCCGTCGTCGGTGCTGCCCGGGCCCGCGCGTCTCTCGATCGGCGAGACGCTGGAATTGTGTCCGGCGACGTCGCGGGGCGGACTGCGCGGTGGCCTCGCCAGTACCGACGGCCAGCTCGTCGACGACGCGCGGCTCGTCGTCGCGGTGGCGCGGACGGCCGCCGTGTTCGGGGCCGGCATCCATACCTACACCCGCGCCGACCAGGTCACCGGAAGCGGTGCGCGCCTGACGGATACGCGCAGCGGGCAGAGCTTCGACGTCGCTGCGCGCACCGTCGTGAACGCGACCGGCGTGTGGGCCGGCGACGTGGATCCGTCGGTCCGGCTGCGGCCCAGCCGGGGCACCCACCTCGTCGTCGACGCCGCGACGTTCGGCGATCCCGTCGGCGCACTCACCGTGCCCGTGGCCGGATCGATCTCCCGGTTCGTGTTCGCCCTGCCGGAGCAACTCGGTCGGGTCTACGTGGGCCTCACCGATGTCGACGCCCCCGGGCCCGTACCGGACGTCCCGCAGCCATCCGACGACGAGATCGACTTCCTCATCGACGCGATCAACCCTGCTCTGCAGCAACCGATTTCCCGCGCCGACGTCATCGGCACCTTCGCCGGACTGCGGCCACTGATCGACCAGGGCGGTCCCGAGAGCGGCACCGGCACAGGTGATCTCGCCGACGTCTCACGCCGACACCGGGTCAGCGTCACCGACCGGACGCTCGTCGGCGTGATCGGCGGCAAACTCACCACCTACCGTCGGATGGCGCAGGACGCCGTCGACGCCGCCGTCGCCGCCGGTGGACTGACCGCCGGTGCGTGTATCACGACCACGACGCCGTTGATCGGCGCCGCCGGCATGCCCCGCAACACCGAGCTACCCGCATCGATGGTCCGCCGATTCGGTTCGGAGGCAAGGAAAGTCGTGGCGACCGCCCAGCTGGACCGGCCGCTGGAGCCGATCGCCGGTCAGCTCGACGTCACGCGAGCGGAGGTGGAGTTCGCGGTGTCGCACGAGGGGGCGCTCACCGCGGACGACATCCTGCACCGACGGACCCGTATCGGACTGGTCGACGCGGACGCCGACCTGGCGCGGGACGCGGTGCAGGAGATCGTGGACAAGAAGCTGGGCGGCTGAGCGAGATCCTCGACGCCGGGGGTTCGACCTCGGTTGCAAAGGGCTAAAGGTATGGCTAGTTGTCGGCTACTTTCGTGGCGAGACTGAAAGAGTATGACGACGGTGCCACTTGGCGAGGCCAAGGACAAGCTCTCCGCGCTCATCGACAGCGCCGAGACCACCCACGACATCATCATGATCACCAAGCACCGCAAACCCGCCGCGGTGTTGATGGCGGCCGACGACCTCGAATCAGCACATCCCTTACAACCGGTGGGGTGACCACCTTGGGACCGGGGCTCCGGTCGACATCGACTCAGTACCCCATCGTCCGCAACGCGTCGGCGAGCCGGTCGAGGTCCTCGCGCTCGACGTCGAGGTGCGGGCTGACGCGCAGCACCGACTGTTCCGTGGCCAGCGGCGCGCGCCAGGAGTCCGCGGCCGTCACCAGGATGCCCAGGGAGAAGAGCTTGTCGCGGGCGGCCGCGACGTCGGCGGTCTGCCAGCCGGGTGGCGGCGCGAGGGTGGTGATGGCGGACGGCTCGTCGATCGGCTCGAGCACCTCCCAGCTGCCGATCCCGTCCAGACGCTCGCGCGTGTAGCGGCCGATCGCCGCCAGTTCCCGGAACACCCGCTGCTGACCGATGGCCAGCAGTTCGGAGACGGCGACGCCGAGTCCGAGCCGACCGGCCACGAACGCCTCGGAGCTCTCCACCTCGACGGGTCGCAACGCGTCGGATCGGACCGCGACGAATCCCACTCCGCGCGGGCCGGTCAGCCATTTACGGCTCGTCCCGTAGACGACGTCGGCGCCCGTCACGGTCGGCGTGTGTCCCGCCGACTGGGCCATGTCGATCACCACGGGTACAGCCGCGGCGTGGGCGATCTCGACGATCCGGGTGACCGGTTGCACCACTCCCGACGCCGAACCGACGTGGCAGACGTGGATGAAATCGGGCTGCTCGAACTGCAGCATGTTCTCCAGGGCGTCGGTGTCGACGTGGCCGGCGAGGTCGGCGTCGGGTAGCGGACGCACCGCGTAGCCGCGTCGCTCGAACTCGACGAGATTGGGTCCGAACTCGTTCTTGGCGACCCACACCGTCGTCGACATCGGCAGGTTCCAGTAGGTGAGCAGCGCACGCAGGGCCGCACGAGCACTCTCCCGGAAGGCGAGTTCGTCGGCGGTATGGCCGATCAACGATGCCAGATCCCGTTTGTCCCGGGCGATCTCGTCTGCCCGATCCTCGGCGGCGACATAGGAACCGCGTTCGGTCTCACGCCAGAGGTGTGCAGAGATGCTGCCGATCACGGCGTTAGACGACCGCCCCGCGGCCGCCGAATCGAGGTGGACGATCTCCGGGCGGAGGCGAGCACGACGCCACTGTTCACCCAGTTCGCTCACATACATAGACCCTGAACCTACCGGCCTGCGTCGACCGCCGGATCATCGGGTCGGACACACGAGGGGGTGGAACCCGAGCGCCCTCCGCTGCGTCGAAACACTATGGATTCCGCCATCGAGTACCTGTTCGGGATGGGCGACGGGCACACCACGTCGTGGGTGTCGGCCGCCGACGCCGATCTGGATTCCGACGGCACCGACGACGCGGTCACGCTGGACTTCGACGGCGACGGACAGCGCGACGACGCGATGTGGGACACCGACGGGGACGGTCGCGCCGACGTCGCCGTCATCGATCGCGACGACGACGGCAGGCCCGACGAATTCTTCCGCGACACCGGCACCGGTGTGTGGGGGCAGCGGGTCGCGGGTCCCGCGCCGGACCCTGCCGCAGACGAGCCGGAGATCCCACCCGCGCCGGGCCGGGTCGCCGACCCGGTACCCGAGCACGGTGCTCCGCCCATTCAGCCCGCCCCGCCCTCGTCGAATGACGCCGTCGTGGTGCGATCGGAGGATCTCGACGGCGATGGCACGGCCGACATCGAGGTGATCGGTTCACGCCGGGCCGGGATCCCGACCGCGCAGCGGCTCTACATCGATGAGGACGGCGATGGCCGCTACGACCGGGTGCTGATCGACGAGAACGGCGACGGTCGTGCCGACGTCAGCTTTGACGACCGTTCGCCTCGATTCGATCGTCGTTGACCGTGTGGTGCCTCGGATGGTGTGGAGTGTGCAGCAATCGCACCACCACCGCGCCGATCAGATAGACCACGGTGCCCAGCACCACCAGCGCGATCGATCGCCCGTTCTCCGGGATGGCGAACGCGGCAAGGGCGACCGCACCGACGTAGGCGATGTTGAACACCGCGTCCTGCACGGAGAACACCTGACCGCGGACCGCGTCGCCGATGTCCACCTGCATCGCGACGTCGCCGCACAACTTGGCCACCTGGCCGATGAGGCCCAGCACGAACGCACCGATGCAGAAGACGACGGCATTGAAGGTGAGGAGGGAGAGTTCGGCGACCGCGCCCACGAGGAGAGCGGTGACCAGGGTGATGCGCCTGCCGAACCGCTCGACCGAGTACGGGGTGACCACCGCGGCGAGGAATGCGCCGCCGGCGGTGAACCCCGCGACCACGGTGACACCGGCCAGCCCGTCACCGAGTCCGGCGTGCTTGCTCAGCACCAGCAGCATGAGCGTGTTCATGCCGAACACCAGACGGTGCGCGCCGATCGCCGACAGCGCGGCCGACACCGTGCGTGAGTGGCCGACCGCCCGGGCGCCGTGCAGCAAGCCGACGGTGACCGCGTGGAACGCCGACCGGCCGGGATCGTCGGGCTCGTCGGGCCCCAACTGCAGCCGCCCGAATCCGTGTGCCACCGTCGCGGCGACGAGGGCGATCGCCACCCCACCGAGAGTGGTCAGTGCACTCCCCGAATTGTCCGGACCGAACAACGCGCGCAGCATCGCGGCGATGCCCGCACCCACGGCGAGCATGCCGGCTCCGAGGGTGGTGAACAGCGCGTTCGTCGCGACGATCACGTCCCGGTGAGCCACGTGTGGCAGGGATGCGGACAGACCCGACGCGACGAATCGACTTGCGCCGGTCACCGCGAGAGCGCCGATCAGGACGACGGTGTCGGTTGTCCCGGTGGCGATACAGAGCGCCACCAGGGCGATCAGTGCGCCGCGAATCACGTTGGCGTACATCAGGACATTGCGGCGGTCCCAATGATCGAGGAGTGCGCCGGCGAACGGACCGATGACGGAGTAGGGGAGCAGCAGGACCGCGAGACCACCGGCGATGGCCAGCGGGTCGGCGTGTCGTTCGGGGTTGAACAGGATCGCGCCGAAGAGGGCCGCCTGGAAGACGCCGTCGGTGATCTGGCTGGTGAGTCGCACCGCGAGGAGCCGCCCGAGCCCGGGAGAGTGGCCCAGCGAGTGGATGAACCCCCGCAGACCGGGGGTGCCGTGCGGCGACCCAGACATCACTGATCCAGACTACCGACCTGGACAGCCCAGCCATGCCATGATGTGAAGGTGGCCGGCGGCGACGACTCAGAGGACCCGACCCCCGAGTTCTACTCGGAGGGCGCGCCCGATGCCGCACGCGACACCTCCTCCTCCCGGCGAGTCCGGCCGGGCACGCTCCTCCTCGCCTCGACCGATCTCCTCGAACCGACGTTCGCCCGCACGGTCATCTACGTCATGGAGCACAACGACGCCGGCAGTCTGGGTGTGGTGCTCAACCGGATGAGCCAGACGGCGGTCCACAATCTGCTGCCGCAGTGGTCGGATCTCGCGGCCACGCCGCGCGCACTGTACGTCGGCGGGCCGGTCAAGCAGGATGCCGCGCTCTGTCTCGGCGTGATGAAACTCGGCGCCGACGCCACCGGCTACGACGCGCTGCGGCCGATCGACGGGCGAGTGGTGCTGGTCGATCTCGACGGCGATCCCGAAGAGCTGTCCGAGGTGCTCGAGGGCGTCCGGGTGTTCGCTGGGTACTCGGGCTGGGGCATCGGACAGCTGGACGGGGAGCTCGAGCAGGACAGCTGGATGCTGGCGTCCGCGCTCGCGAGGGACCTGCTCGCACCCACCACCACCGACCTCTGGGCCGGCGTCCTGCGCCGGCAACCATGGCCGACGCCGCTGCTGGCAAGCCATCCGATCGACGTCTCCCGCAACTGACCCACGCGACGGTCGAGCGCGTGTCCTGATCTCTGTACACGGAGACGAGTGACGCACGCCACCATCTCTGCTAGGTTACTGACGCTTGATCAACACGGACTGGGGGTCGGTGTCATGCGGGTGGGGATGATCGCGGGGGTCTTCGGGATCCTTGTTGCGTTGGTGGCGGCACCGGCGACCGCGGGGGCGGCGCCGACGTCACCGTCGGGTGGTGCGCCGGCCGCGCGCTGGGCGGCGTCGCACGACGGGCCGCAGCCGTACGCCGGAGTGGCCGTCACCTGGGACGTGCCGATTCGGATGAGTGACGGAACGGTGTTGCGCGCCAACATCTATCGGCCCGCCGACCGTTCCGGACGCGCGACCGCCAAGCAGAATCCGGTCATCGTCAACATGACCCCGTACACCAAGCTCGTCACCGCGCTCGGGTCCGCGGTCACCCAGCATCCGGTCCTCGGGCCGCTGCTGACGCAGGTCGCGACCGGGATCGGTCAGATCAGCAAGCCGATCAGCGGAGCGCTGGACATCAGCCAGCTGACCGACACCCTCCGCGACGGCGGCGCCCGCACCTTCCTCGCCGACTTCGACCTCGTGCGCAGCGGCTACACCCAGGTCGTCGTCGACGTGCGCGGTACCGGATTCTCCCAGGGCACCTGGGACGTCTTCCAGAACCGGGAACAGGCGGACACTCTCGAGGTCATCGATTGGGCTGCGCGGCAGCGCTGGTCGGACGGCAAGGTCGGGATGTCCGGGGTGTCCTACTCGGCGATCAACCAGATCCAGGCCGCCAACAAGAACCCGAAGGCACTCAAGGCGATCTTCCCGGTGGAGCCGGGTGGCGACCTGATCCGTGACATCGTCGCGCCCGGCGGAGCGCTGGGCTCGGGTTTCCTGCCGCTGTGGCTGACGCTGGTCAACACCACCAAGATGGTCCCCAACGTGGCGTCGATGCTCAACGGGACATTCGACTGGAAGTGGTTGGCGGACCGCATCTCCGATCCCGTGACGTTCTATCCGCAACTCTTCGCGGCGTTGCTGACGCCCGACATCCCGTCGGTACCACCGGAGCTCAAGGAACTGCTGACCGACACCTCCGAACCACGGCAGGCATGGCTCGATCATGCGGACCGCATCAGCACACCGACGTTCATCTACGGCGGCTGGTTCGACCTCTTCACCAACAGTGAAGTCCGCATGTACAACAAGATCCCGTTGCCGCCGGGACAGAAGCAACTCATCATGGGCGACGGCTACCACCTGACCATCGGTGGCGGCCAGCAGGGCCGGGCGGGGACCCCGCCGCGCCTCGATGTGCTGCAGAAGGCGTGGTTCGACAAGTGGCTCAAGGGAATCGACAATGGGATCGACGGCTACGGGCCGGTCAACCTCAAACAGGTGGGCGACAGCTGGATCAGTGCGCAGCAGTTCCCGCGCGCCGGGATGACCCGTCAGCGGCTGTATCTCGGTGATCGCCGCAGTGGAACCGCGCCCCACGCCGTCCGCGACGGCAGCCTGACCTCGGCGCCGCCCGCGTCCCGTGGCCGGATGACCATCTCGCCGGGGGTGCTCACGCTGTGCTCGCGTGACTCGGCCCAGCAGATGGCCGGTGCCACCGCACTGTTCCCCTTCTGCGCCAAGGACGCTCGCATCTCCGAGCGCAATGCGCTCACGTTCACGACACCACCGGTCCGCACCACCCGCAGCGTGTCGGGGTACAGCAACGTCCGGGTCAACGCGGTGATGGACGCGACCGACGGATACTGGACCGCGACGCTCAACGACGTCGCGCCGGACGGGACGTCGAAGGTCATCAGTTCCGGGCAGGTGATGGCGTCGTTGCGCGGGTACGACCGGTCGCGGTCGCAGTTCGCCGCGAACGGCGACGTGATCGACCCGTTCTACACGATGACCCTGGCATCGCGGCAGCGCGTCGCCCCGGGCCGGCCTGTCGCGATCGACATCGGGTTGCTGCCCACCGAGGCGCTGATCAAGCCAGGTCACCGGTTGCGGGTCGACGTGTTCGCGATGAACCTGCCGCGTGGACTTCCGTTGCGTCCGTTGCTCAACGAGTCGCAGCTCAAGCCGGAGCACATCCAGCTCGATCCGAACCGGCCTAGTTTCGTGAACCTCCCGCTGTCCGCGCCGCTGCCCTGACACCGTTGGCAGCGCGACAGAACGGAGAGACTCCGTCGGTCGCGCGGCAGCAGGGCGGAACGGAAGGTCGCGACGGCTATCATTGCTCCTATGCAGTCTGAATAGGGTGTCGGTCGCGAGGGAGAAGTGCGTGCAAATTGCTCGGGTGAGCGCCAGCAACTGGCGCAACTTCAAGACGCTTGATTTTCCGATGACGTCGAGGCTGTTCGTCGTCGGACCGAATGCCGCGGGTAAGTCCAATCTCATCGACCTTTTGCGCTTCCTGGGTGATATCGCTAAGCCGGGTGGGGGGCTCTCGTCCGCCTTAGGTCAGCGTGGAGGATTATCTAAAGTCCGGAGTCTGTTTGCCAGAAACCATGCTGGTGGCCGTCTGGTAATTGAGATTGACCTTGAGGACGGCGATGATCGATGGAGTTATCGGCTCTCCATCAGAGGTGAGAGCGGTGGAAAGAACCGGCCCGTCGTCGATGGGGAGTCGGTCCACTTCAACGGGGAACTCGTTCTTGATCGTCCAAACCAGGCTGACCGAGTCGACTCAGAGCGCTTAACTCAAACACATCTTGAGCAGATTGCGGCGAACCAGGACTTTCGAGTTCTAGCCGATTATTTCGCGAAAGTTCGCTACTTTCACCTGGTACCACAGATCATTCGCGAACCCTCTCGCTACGATCTTCCGGGGGAGTTTGGTGGCGAATTTATCGCGCAAATGAATGCAGTGCCACAGAAAACTCGTGACGCGTGGCTCCGGCGAATGCGGGACGCGCTCCGGGCTGCAGTTCCCGAGTTTGAGTCTCTCGATATCGAAGTCGACGCCGCCGGAAGACCGCATTTGATGGCCGGGTATAAGAACTGGCGCAAGAATCCAGCACGGCAATCTGAGGCCGAGTTTTCGGACGGTACTCTAAGACTCATCGGACTTCTGTGGACGATGGTAAGCACACCTGCTAATGGAGGGGTATTGCTACTCGAAGAGCCCGAATTGTCGCTCAACGCTAGCGTCGTTCGAAAGCTCCCAGCGATGCTCGCTGTGTCACAGCGTGCGAAAGATATACAAGTGATCCTTTCGACACATGCACCGGAGTTACTCGATGACGAAGGTGTTCATGCGGACGAGATCCTCGTCCTGAGGCCGGCCAAGGAAGGAACAGACGCAGAGTTGCTCGCGGACATCGATGAGGCAGCCGACGAATTGGATGCGCGGCTGCCAAAGTCCGATATTGTGCAGAGTTTGATTGATCCACGCGACCTCTCGGACTTGGTCACTGTGGGGCGAGACACTAAGAAGAAATGATTAACGCCGTCGTCGAAGGCGCGTCGGACACCGGCATGGCCCGCGCAGTGCTCCTCGAGTGTGGATATGAAAGCGCGCGGGTCATTGTAAAAGGTGGGAAGACGAGACTCGATCCACTGATCCCGAACTATAATGCAGCTGCCAAACGATCGCCGTACGTGGTCTTTCGTGATTCGGACACCGTATGTCCTGTCAGCCTCCGGCAGAAGCTCATGGAGGATGTGGAATCGATTTCTGTACTATTTCAACTCCGTATCGTTCATGCAATGACTGAGAGTTGGCTTCTTGCCGATCGCGCTGGATTCGCACGGTACTTTCATGTCGAGCCTGGGAAACTCCCGCGAGACCCCGAGAAATTGCAGAATCCCAAAGCGATACTGCTGGGACTATGCGAAGCCTCATCATCCCGCGAGATTCGTTCAGAGGTTGTCCGAAGGGATGGCAAGTCGGGTGAGCTCTACACGGAGCACCTGAATGAATTTGCAGAGAGACATTGGAGCGTTCCAGATGCGGCCTCGAATAGCGACAGCCTTCGAAGAGCAGTTTCTCGGATTCAAGCAATTCCCACCAGCTAATTCCCAAGTGCGCACTGCCGACCGGGCCCGAAAGGCCCGGTCGGCAGAGTGCTTCTCGGTGAGATCCGACGGTCAGCTCGTCGGTGCCCGTTCCGGTGACGCGGACGACCCGGTGATCGCGGTCGCACCGTCGACGGCGTCGGCCGGCACGGCGACCGTGGTGGAGCCGGTCTCGATGATCTCCATGATGTAGGCGCTCTCACCGTGTACCGCGACGTCGAGGCCTTCCCGCTCACTCTCCTCATCGACCCGGATGCCCATGGTGGCCCGGATGGCCAGGGCGATGAGCAACGTGACGGTGAAGCTGTAGGCGAGCACCGCGATGGTCGCGACGAGCTGGCGCCACAACTGGTCGAAGCCGCCGCCGTAGAACAGGCCGGACACCCCGTTCGGTGCCGAGCCGTCGGCGAGGAAGCCGATGAGCAGGGTGCCGATGATGCCGCCGACCAGATGGATGCCGACAACGTCGAGCGAATCGTCATAGCGGAAGCGGTATTTCAGCGACACGGCGAGGCAGCAGGCGACGCCGCAGATGCCGCCGATGATGAGCGCGCCGATCGGGGACACCGCACCACACGCGGGGGTGATGCCGACGAGCGCGGCGATCAGACCGGAGCTCGCGCCGAGCGAGGTGGCCCGCCCTTCTTTCAGCTTCTCGGCGAGCAGCCAGCCGCAGATGCCGGCACAGGCGGCGGCGACGGTGTTGAGTGCGACGACCGCTGCGCTGTTGCCCGCGCTGAGCGCGGAACCGGCATTGAAGCCGAACCATCCGAAGAACAGCATGCCTGCGCCGAGCATGGTCAGCGGAAGGCTGTGCGGGCGGGGCGGACTCGGGAAGACATGGCGCTTGCCGACGATGAGGATCAGTGCCAGCGCGGCGATGCCCGCGTTGATGTGGACCGCGGTGCCACCGGCGAAGTCGATGGCGCCCAGTGTGTTGGCGATCCAACCGCCGATCACCGATCCGTCGGCGGAGTCGAAGGCGAATACCCAGTGGGCAACGGGGAAGTAGACGAAGGTCACCCAGACCCCGGCGAACACCATCCATGCGCCGAACTTCATCCGATCGGCCACGGCGCCGCTGATCAGCGCGACCGTGATGCCGGCGAACAACAGCTGGAACGCCGAGACGATGGCCGGCGGCAGGACGTCATCCGCCGGTGCGGTCATGAGCTGGCTGGAGCCGAAGTACTCGAACGGGTCGCCGAGCAGGCCCCAGCCGCTGATCGAATCGCCGAGCACCGCCGAGTAGCCGAAGATGATCCACAGGACGCCGACGACGGCGAATCCGCCGAAGGTCATCATCGCCATGTTCAGGGTGTTCTTGACGCTGACCATGCCGCCGTAGAACATGGCGAGCCCGGGCACCATCAGGGCTACGGCGGCGAACGCCGCCAACATCCAGGCGGTGTTGGCCGCCGTGATCGCTTGGTCCATCGTGTTCCTCTCCCCACCCGCATTGCACGCTTTGCGAGGTTAACTGTTACTAATCAACGGCCAACAGTATGAAACAGTGGATGAGGCGGTCTGCGGTCGTGCGTGTTGCCGTTTTGTTAATCATCTCGCCGGAGTCGAAAGCCGATCGGCGACGCTCGATCACCCCCACGGAACGCCAGGGCGCCGCGTAGTATCCGGATCCGTGAGTGCCGGGAAGGCCGCGAGTCTCCACATCCATCGGGTCATCGCCGGTGCCGGCGAGCGCGTGCTGGTCCTACTGCACGGTCTCGGCGGTGACGTCGACTTCTGGTCCGAGGTGATGAGCCCGTTCGGCGAGCATCTGCGGGTCATCGCGATCGACCTACGCGGCTCGGGTGGCACCTCTGCGACGCCGGGTGGCCACGACATCGACGATCTGGCCGACGACGTGTGTGCCGTCCTCGACGCCGAAGGCGTCTCGCGGGCAAGCATTGTGGGGTTCTCGATGGGCGGTCTGGTGGCGCAGAGTCTGGCGGCCCGCCACCCCGGACGATTGGATCGACTCGTCCTCGCGTCGACCTACCTGACGATCGGCGCGCGGGCCCGACTGTTCCTCGACGGCATCGAGACACTCGTGCGCGATGGCGCGACCGACCGCCGGATCTTCGAACTCGTCGGACCGTGGCTCTTCTCGTCGGAGTATCTGTCCGAGCCACGAAATCTGGCCGCACTCGAGTTCCCCGACGGCGTGGAGGAGCAGGCCGGCGAGGCCTGGCTGTACCAGTACGCGGCCAATCGCGCGTTCGACGGCCGATCACTGGAGACCATCACGGCACCGACTCTCGTCCTCGGCGGCGCCGACGACGCATTGGTGCCGACGGCGGACATGCGCGACCTCGCCGACGCGATTCCCGGAGCACGACTAGTGGTACTCCCGGATGCTGGTCATCTGGTCAATGTCGAGGCGCCGGACACGTTGGTCCGCGAGATCCTCGACTTCGTGTCGATACCCGGTCCGGACCTCGAGGGCGGGGCGTCCTACTCCGACTCGTGATTGTCCGGATAGGCGGTGACGGCCAGGAAGCGGATCGGCAGACGGACCAGGTCGTGCGGGCCGTGGATGCCCTCACCGTCGAGCAACAGGCAGTCACCCGGGCGCAGTGTGTATTCGGCGTTGCCGTGGCCGTAGACCATCACGCCCTCGAGCATGTAGAGCAGTTCCGTGCCGGGGTGTTGAAAGCGGGGAAACACCTCGCTGTCGTCGGTGAGGGTGACCAGCACCGGCTCGAGCCGCTTGTGCTGCCCACGCAGACCGCCGAGCAGTTCGTAGTGGTGACCCACCCGGGTGCCACGCCCGACGATGACGGCACCTTTGCCGGATTCGGTGTACACCGCTTCACGCTCGACGTCGGCGCCGCGGAACAACGAGGTGACCGGGACGTCGAGGCCGGCCGCGAGCCGAGCCAAAGTGGAGAGACTGCAAGATGTCTGGGCGTTCTCGATCTTCGACAACATCGCCTTGGAGATGCCGACCTTGGCGGCCATGTCGGCCACCGACATGCCCGCGTTGCGCCGGAGCAGACGGACCTGATGCGCGATTGCCGCCTCCAGGTCGCCGCCGGTCGGCGGGTCCCCGATGACCTCGCGCTGGACCGGTGCCGGATCGCCGGTGTCGCGGACGGTCTTCGAAACGTCGGCTGTCATGCCGGCAGTCTAGCGAACTTCTGTTTCCTGAGAGTGGACGTCGCGCCCGTAGCGGGTGGCCAGCCACGAGCAGAGGATCAGCTGGATCTGGTGGAAGATCATCAGCGGCAACACGATCAGGCCGACGGTCGAGCCGGCGAACAGCACGGTGGCCATCGGCAGCCCGGTCGCGAGACTCTTCTTGGTGCCGCAGAACTGGATCGCGATGACGTCGCCGCGGTCGAACCCGAGACGTCGGGGCACCCAACGGGTCAGCAGCAGCATCACCACGATCAGGATCAGCGAGATGATCGCCACCGCGACGACCTGTCCGGCGTCGACGACTGACCAGATGCCGTCGCGGACGCCCTCGCTGAACGCGGCGTAGACCACCAGGACGATCGAACCGCGGTCGGCGAACCGGGTGGCCCGCGCGTGCCCGGTGAAGAACCCGCCGACCCACGGTCGGGCGAGCTGACCGAGGACGAACGGGACGAGGATCTGCCCGACGATCTTCAGGACGGATGTCCCGTCGATGTGCACGTCGTTCTGGGTGGTCATCAGCGCGACGACGAGCAGCGGGGTGAGGAAGACCCCGATGATGTTGGACGCCGACGTGCTCACGATGGCGCCGGGCACGTTGCCGTGGGCGATCGAGGTGAACGCGATCGACGACTGGACCGTCGACGGCACGAGGCAGAGGAACAGCAGGCCTGCGTAGAGGTCGGCGCCGACGATGGGCTCGACGATCGGACGCATCGCGAGTCCGATGAGCGGGAACGCGACGAACGTGAACGCCAGAATGGTCAGGTGCAGGCGCCAGTGCTTGAGACCCTCGAGTGCCTCACGCGGATGCAGGCGGGTGCCGTACAGGAAGAAGAGCAGGGCAATCGCGACGATCACGACCCACTCGAGCACGTCGGCCGCGGCACCGCGTGCGGGGAGGACGGCGGCGAGCAGGACCGCACCGAGAATCGCGAGGATGAAGCCGTCGAGCGGGGATCGGCTCAGCAGACCGCGCCCGACCGCGATGGGGGACCGCACCGAGGCTCAGGCCTGGGCGGACTCGTTGGAGCAGATCCCGCGCAGGGTGCAGGCGCCGCAGCGCGACGTTCCGCAGTCGGCGGCGTGGGCGGCTTCATCGCCGGCCGTCGCCGATTCCGCGGCGGCGGGTGCGGCATCGTCGTGCGACGAGCAGCATGAGCAACCGGCCTCGTCATCGGCGGGCACGGCGGACGCGGCACGCACACCGTAGGCGCTGACCAGGCCGACCACGAACATGGCGGCGATCAGCCCGACCACCGCGAACACGATCGACCAGTAGCCGCCCACCCCGAGGGTGACGATGCCGCTGAGGATCAGGATTCCGGCGGCACCGAGCAGGCCGGGCCCGGCCACCCGGTTGGCGACGGTGAACGCCTCGTCGGAACGCATGGTCTCGTCCGCGCGGACGCCCAGCCAGCGGTTACGCGGCAGTCGTCCGGAAAGGCCCAGTACACCGACGGCCGACCACATCGCGGCGAACGCGAACACGACGACGGCGGCGACAACAGGCAGGACACTCACATCGACAACCATACGACCGCCTGTAGTGGGGTGACCAATCCGCGTCGCAGATCACTCCCCGTCGCCGGTACCCCCGAACGGAGGATTTACGCTGGTCGGGTGACTTCAGCTGATTCTGCCCACGCCGCGTCGACCGCCACGGACGCCGGCGTGCCCGGACATCGGTACACCGCGGAGGTGGCCGGTGAGATCGAGGCGCGGTGGCAGCGCAACTGGGCGGACCAGCACGCGTATGAGGCACCCAACCCGGTCGGGCCGCTCGCCGGCGATCTCTCCGCCTTCGGTGGGGCCGGCGACGACGCCGACGCGAAGCTGTTCATCCAGGACATGTTCCCGTATCCGTCGGGCGCCGGCCTGCACGTCGGGCACCCGCTGGGCTTCATCGCGAGCGACGTGTTCGCCCGGTATCAGCGGATGACGGGTCGCAACGTGCTGCACACGATGGGCTTCGATTCCTTCGGGCTGCCCGCCGAGCAGTACGCGGTGCAGACCGGTACGCATCCGCGGACCACCACCGAGGAGAACATCGAGCGGTACCTGGGCCAGATCCGCCGTCTCGGCCTGGGTCACGACGAACGTCGCCGGGTTGCCACCACCGACGTCGAGTTCTATCGCTGGACGCAGTGGATCTTCCTGCAGATCTTCAACGCGTGGTACGACACCGATCAGGCCAAGGCGCGGCCCATCGCCGAACTGATCGGCGAGTTCGATGCGGGGACGCGGACTCCGGACGACGGGCGGGACTGGCAGTCCCTGAGCCAGGCCGAGCGCAACGAGGTCATCGACTCGTATCGGCTGGTCTACCAGAGCGATTCGCTGGTCAACTGGTGCCCGGGACTCGGCACCGTGCTGGCCAACGAGGAGGTCACCGCCGACGGTCGCAGCGACCGCGGCAACTTCCCGGTGTTCCGCAAGCACCTGCGCCAGTGGATGATGCGCATCACCGCATACTCCGATCGCCTCCTCGACGACCTGGACCTGCTGGACTGGCCGGACAAGGTCAAGACTATGCAGCGCAACTGGATCGGGCGCTCCCGCGGCGCGCAGGTGTCGTTCACCGTTCCCGCCACCGGCAGCACCATCGACGTGTTCACCACCCGTCCGGACACGCTGTTCGGGGCCAGCTACATGGTGCTCGCGCCGGAGCACGACCTGGTCGACACCCTGACCACCGACACGTGGCCCGCCGGCACCGACGATCGCTGGACCGGCGGTTCGGCGAGCCCGGCCGAGGCCATCACGTCCTACCGCTCCGCGATCGCGGCGAAGTCGGACCTCGAGCGGCAGGAGAACAAGGAGAAGACCGGTGTGTTCACCGGTTCGTTCGCCACGAATCCGGTGAACGGCGAACAGGTTCCGGTGTTCATCGCCGACTATGTCCTGATGGGCTACGGCACCGGGGCGATCATGGCCGTGCCGGCGCACGACACCCGTGACTACGAGTTCGCGACCGTGTTCGGTCTGCCCATCCGCGAGGTCATCGGCTCCGAGCAGGGCGTGGCGACCGAACCCTTCACCGGTGACGGGCCGGCGGTGAACTCGGACTTCCTCGACGGTCTGCAGGTTGACGCCGCGAAGGCGAAGATCACCGAATGGCTGGAGGAGCAGGGGGCCGGCACCGGCACCATCCAGTACAAACTGCGCGACTGGCTGTTCGCCCGGCAGCGGTACTGGGGCGAGCCGTTCCCCATCGTGTACGACGCGGACGGCAATGCGCACGCGCTGCCGGAATCGATGCTGCCGGTGGAACTCCCGGCGGTCGACGACTACGCGCCGGTGTCCTTCGATCCCGACGACGCCGACAGTGAGCCGTCGCCGCCGCTGGCCAAGGCCACCGACTGGATGACTGTTGACCTCGACCTCGGTGACGGCGTGCAGACCTACACCCGCGACGCCAATGTCATGCCGCAGTGGGCCGGTAGCTCCTGGTACCAGCTGCGCTACATCGACCCGACCAACGAGGACACTTTCTGCGCCAAGGAGAACGAGGCCTACTGGATGGGTCCGCGGCCTGCGCTGCACGGGCCCGACGATCCGGGCGGGCTCGACCTGTACATCGGCGGTGTCGAGCACGCCGTCCTGCACCTGCTGTATTCGCGCTTCTGGCACAAGGTCCTGTTCGACCTTGGGTTCGTCACGAGTCGGGAGCCCTATCGGAAGCTGTTCAACCAGGGCATGATCCAGGCCTTCGCCTACACGGACGCGCGTGGCGTCTATGTCCCGGCCGAAGAGGTCACCGAGCGCGACGGCGGGTTCTTCTACAACGGCGAGCCGGTGTCCCAGGAATACGGCAAGATGGGCAAGTCCCTCAAGAATTCCGTTGCGCCCGATGACATCTGCCGCGACTACGGGGCGGACACACTGCGCGTCTACGAGATGTTCATGGGCCCCCTCGATCAGTCGCGGCCCTGGGCGACCAAGGACGTCGTCGGTGCCCAGCGGTTCCTGCAGCGGGTCTGGCGGTTGGTCGTCGACGAGGAGTCCGGCGACGTTCGGGTGACCGACGATGCGCCGTCCGACGACACACTCAAGCTGCTGAACAAGACGATCGCCGGTGTCCGCGAGGACTATTCGGCGCTGCGGAACAACACCGCAGTGGCCAAGTTGACCGAGCTGACCAACCACCTGACCAAGCAGTACGCGGCCGGCGCACCCCGTCAGGTGGTGGAGTCGGTGGTCGTCATGCTGGCGCCGCTGGCCCCGCACATCGCCGAGGAACTGTGGCATCGGCTCGGCCGGCAGACGCTGCTGGCCCGCGGTCCGTTCCCGGAGGCCGACGAGAAGTGGCTCGTCGAGGACACCGTCGAGATCCCCATCCAGGTGAAGGGCAAGGTCCGCAGCCGCATCACGGTGGCCGCCGATGCCGACGAGGCGACGATCCGGGCCGCCGCGCTGTCCGACGAAAAGATCGTCCCGCTGCTCGACGGTGAACCGCGCAAGGTGATCGTGGTGCCGGGGCGCATGGTCAACGTGGTGCCGTAGGGACGGGGTCTGCGGGTCTCGATACGCGGGCTCGCCCCAGGGGGCTCGCTCGCTACTCGACCAGCGGTGGGGGCCGGCGGGGTTGGGTGACATCCTCCTCGAACCGCTGATCGGCCAGCGGTGGGGGGCCAGCGGGGTTGGTGACACCGTCCTCGACTCGCTGATCGACCAGCGGTGGGGGCCGGCGGGGTTGGGTGACACCGTCCTCGAACCGCTGATCGAGTAGGTTCCGAGCCGCCAGGCGAGGGGCCGTATCGAGATCTACTTCGGCGGCAGTTTTCGCGCGAAATCGCTGCCGATGGTCACCCAGCGCTGCAGTTGACGCTCGGTGCGGATGCCGTCGTCGGACACCCGCAACCATCCGCGGGTCTCGCGGCCGGACATGACCATGGGCGCGGTGTGGTCGAACTCGAGCAGCACCTCGGTCTCCTCGGGCGGCACACGGACCATGAGGCCACCCTGCCCGCTGGCCGCGATGGCCATGTTGCCGTTGATCAGGAAGGCGAGACCGCCGAACATCGACTTCTCGTCCACCCCACATTCGGCGGCGAGCATTCCGCGAATCCGGTAGGCGAGGTCGTCGTCGTAAGTCACGGGTTCGAGAGTATGTCCTCAACGGGGGTTGGAAAAGGATTCGCTCCGGCCCTGTGGAGAACTCATGGTTGGAAAAGAACTTACTGATGAGTAAGATATTCGCATGGCGATCAACCTGGAACTCCCGAAGAAGTTCGATTCGACGGTCGAGCGCACTCACCTGGCGGCCGAGCACATCTTCCGGCCCATCTCGCGCAAGTACGACAATGCGGAGCATGAGTACCCCACGGAGCTCGATGAGCTGGGCAAACTGGCTCAGCAGTCGCGTCAGAAGGAGAAGGCCGCCGACGGTGACAAGCCGGCGGAGGCCGACGCCGACACCGTGAACGGTCCCAACATGCGGGCGCTGATCTCGGCGCGGGAGATGAGCTGGGGCGACGTCGGACTCTTGTTATCGATTCCGCATCAGGGCCTCGGCAATGCCGCCATCGCCGCCGTCGCCAATCCGGAACAGCTCGAGAAGTTCTCCGGGGTGTGGGCCGCCATGGCCATCACCGAGCCGAGTTTCGGGTCGGACTCGGCCGCCGTGTCGACCACCGCCACCCGTGACGGCGGCGAGTACGTCATCAACGGCGAGAAGATCTTCGTCACCGCCGGGTCGCGGGCCGATCACGTCGTGGTGTGGGCGACCGTCGACCGCAGCGCCGGGCGGGCGGCCATCAAGAGTTTCGTGGTCCCGATGACGACCGAAGGCGTCACCGTGGCCCGCCTCGAGCACAAACTCGGCATCCGGTCGTCGGACACCGCGGTGCTTCGATTCGAGAACGCCCGAGTGCCCGCCGACAATCTGCTCGGCTCGCCCGAGGTGGACACCAAGAAGGCGTTCGCCGGCGTCATGCAGACCTTCGACAACACCCGCCCCGTGGTGGCCGCGATGGCGATCGGACTCGGCCGCGCCGCCCTGGAGGAGCTGCGTCGCATGCTCGAGGAGGCCGGTCACCCGGTCGACTACGACAAGCCGGCAGCGGCCCAGCACGCATCGGTGTGCGAGTTCATCCGCCTCGAATCCGACTGGGAGGCATCGTGGTTGCACACGGTGCGCGCGGCCTGGATGGCAGACAACAAGCAGCCCAACTCCGCCGAGGCGTCGATGTCGAAGGCCAAGGCCGGACGCACCGTCACCGACATCACCAACAAGGCGGTGGAAGTCGGTGCCACTGCGGGATTCTCGGAGACCCAGCTGCTGGAGAAGTGGGCGCGCGACGCCAAGATCCTCGACATCTTCGAGGGCACGCAGCAGATCCAGCAGCTGATCATCGCCCGGCGTGTGCTCGGCAAGTCGAGTGCTGATCTGAAGTAGCGCGATCGCGTCCGCGGGCCGGACCCGACGGCTTACGATCACTCCGAGCGGTGCGACCCCGGGACCGGACACCGACAGGAGCTCCGATGATGCGTGCACGACGTCTCTGGACCTGCGTAGCGCTGCTGGCGATGGTGACCGCGGGTGGTGGGATGGCCGGTCAGGCGTCGGCCGGGCCCCTCGGCAGTCTGGACGGCGGATCCTCGGGACCGGGGGGACCGGGTGGTGGGGCCGTCACCGACACCTACATGACGTTGCGTCTCGAGTTCCCCGGCAACGTGCCGACCGCGCGGACGTATCGCGTTCAGGCCGTACCGTCCGGGGATGTGTGCGTCAGTCATCAGAACACCGTCGACTATCAGCAAACGGTGCCGGCGAATGCCGCGGGAGTGACACGTCAGGACACCCTGGCCTACCTACGAGATGCCAACCCCTTCAACACGTGTGCATGGACACCCAGTGCCGGGACGTGGCGGCTCACCCTGACCACGCCGGCGGGCTCGGAAGGCTGGAACATCCTCATGGTCGCATCACGCGGCACGACGTCCTCGGCCGTGAATCCGGAGGGTGAGACAGATCTGGCCATGACCACGCGGTCGGGAACGACTGTGGGCGTCAAGGTCAAGTGACGCGCTCCGGTGCCGCCGGCCTCGGACCGCAGACGATCCGACAACCTCCGCCATATCGACGCGAGAACGCATCGATCAGAACTCGGCGACGATGAGTCGGTAGCCGGCGTCGTACTCCGACCGGGCGGCGAGCTCAGGATAGCGATCCGACCACCGGCCGCTCGCGATGTCCTCGCGGAGCCGGGAAAGGCCCTCGTGCAGTTGTGATCGCGGCGTCAGGGCAAGCATCGACATGCCGGCCTGCACAGTCCGGTCGAGGTAGGCCTCCGGCCGACGCCAGAACGCGCCGCCGAAACCATCGACGCAGTCATGTGGGATCGGTACGGGCGTCACCGAGACCCTGCCGGGCAACGAGGTGAGCCGGTTGATCGGGACCGACAGTCGTCCGTCTGTCCGGGCAGCAGCCGGCAGATAGTCGCGGACGAGCCAGAAGTCCCTGAACACGTGGTGATCCCAGGTGAGGATCACTATCCGGTGGCGAGCGATGCGGACCAGTTCGGCCAGGCCCCGGTCCACGTCGTGCCAGTGATGCACCGTCAGCACGGCGATCGCACCATCGACGGAATACGTTCGCAGGGGCAGCATCTCGGCCACCGCGCGGACCGCCGGAGCGGCATCGTGTCGTCGCTGGGCGATCATGACGCTGCTCGGTTCGACGGCGATGACGGTCTGGGCGGGTTCATACGACCCCGCCCCCGCGCCGACGTCGGCGACCGATGCGGTCCCCGACAAGGCCTCGGTGATCCGGGCTGCGATGCGCGGATCAGCTCGGCGGGTCGTCGAATATGTGGTTCCGATCGCGTCGTAGTCGGCCATGGAACCTTCTCACCGTTGACAGAGAAAACCTCGGTCAGTGTAGAGTAATCCTCGTGACGAGGATGCGCAGTTCGGATGCGCGGGGTCGGCTGATCGATTCGGCACGCCGACGCTTTGCCGCAGACGGCACGCTGGCGCCGGCTCTCGACGACGTGCGTCGCGACGCCGGTGTCAGCGTCGGCGCCCTCTATCACCATTTCCCGGACAAGCAGGCGCTCGCGGCGGCCGTCTTCGCAGAACTCATCGGCGAATTCCAAGACGGATTCCTGCAGATTCTCCGGCTGGAACCGACCGCGGAAGGTGGAATCCGAGCAGGAGTCGAGTACCACCTGAAGTGGGTCGTCGAGCACCGGGGCGAGGCTGCGCTGCTTCTCGGCGATCGGCTGGAAAGTCCGGAACTGCGAGACCGTAACCACGCCTTCTTGACCGCGGTCGCCGATTGGTGGCGTCCGCACCATGCCTATGGAGTCGTGGGCCCGATGGAGCCCGGAATCACCGCGGCACTGTGGCTGGGACCCGCACAGGAATACAGCCGGTATTGGGTTCTCGGTACCGAATCGAGCATCCCCCGTAGGGCGGTCGACGCCTTCGCGTCAGCTGCATGGGCGGCGCTGAGGACTGAGGACTGACAGGACCGACAACGCCCCGAGGAGACACGATGATGCTCGAGATCGATGACCCCAACGAGATCGAACGTGTGTTCCGCTGGGCCACGGTCATCTTCGCGTGTGCTCTGTCGTTGCACGCGGCGGATCATCTCCGGCGGGGCATGGATGTGGTCCCTCGCGCGGTGATGATCGGCGGCACCGTGCAACTGATGCTCGCGGCGATCACCGTGGTGTTGGTGTTCGCCGGAAGTCGTGCCGCACCCTACTTCGCCGTCGGGGTCGGATCGCTCAGCGCCATCGGATTCACCGTGGCACATCTCCTTCCGACGTGGGGATTCTTCAGCGACAGCTTCATCAACGCCCCGCCGGCCGCGCGTGTCACGTGGTTCTCGTGGGTCACTGCCGTCGTGGAGATCCTGGCGGATGTCATGTTCGCGATCGTCGGCGCGGTGGTGCTGCGGTCTCGCCGGGGTACGGCGGAGTCAGGGCCGAGGCAGGAGTCGAGTCGGTTGATCAGTTGATGAGACCTGAGAACCAGATCAGCGCAACAACCTCCGCCGTAGCCGTTCATCTCGCGCGAGCCGCTCAGTGTCACGTTGTCGCCGTTCGGCCATGATCGCAGCAAGCACCATCTCGTCCGGCGCGCCGGCGGGTGGGGCCGGCGCGACGAACGGCGCCGCGTCACGTAACAGCCGTTGCCCCAACAGCATCCGGGCCTGCGGCGCAAGACCGTCGCGGCGGGTGAGGAACTGTCGCACCATGATGGCGAGTTGGTCGGGCAACGGGGCGACGTCGGCGGTCTTCGCCCACATCGCCAACTCCGGCGGCATCGGAATCGGCTCGGGCGCGGCGAGTTTGTGCCGATCGCGGATCACGTAGGTACCGGCCAGCAGATCGCCGAAGCGTTTGCCCTTGCGGGTGACGACGGCTGCGATCAACGCCGGCAGTCCCCAGCATCCGTAGATCTCCACCACCCCGAGGAGCGCACGGGTCAACGCATGCCGGAAACCGATGGGCCCGGCATCGTCGCGCACCGTACGCAGCCCGAGGGCGTAATGGCCCACGGTCTTGCCGCGGGTGAGCGTCTCCATGACCGTGGGGACGACCACCAGGGCCGTGACCATTGACAGGGTGAACGACGCGGCCAAGAGGGCGAAGTCGGTGTCGCCGACCACCTTGAGGCTCAACCATTGCAAGGCGAACCAGGCCGCGAACCCCAAGACGAGGTCGATGAGACCGGAGACCATACGTAGTCCGATGCCGGCCGGCGGGAGATCCAGGGCCACGGCCTCGCCGGACACGAGGTCGTCGCGACCAACGCCGACGGTTCCGCTGACGCCGGGCGGCACCATCGTCGGGGGCAGGGGGCCGTACATGGTGGCCAAGCGTAGTCGTCACGCCGCGTCTCGCGCGGCCCTCTGCTACGGATGAATGACGATGCGGGCGAACCGGGTGTGGTGGCGGATACGCTGACCGCGTGGATCTCGACGCCTACGTGGCCGCGCACCGCGCGACGTGGGAGCGGCTCGACCGACTCTCGCGGCAACGCAACCTGTCGGGAGTCGAGGCCGACGAGATCCTGGACACCTATCAGCGGGTCGCCACCCACCTGTCGGTGATCCGTTCGACCGCACCCGACGCCTCGTTGGTCGCCTATCTCTCGGCGCTGCTCGCCCGGGCGCGGTCCCGCGCGGCAGGCACCCGCGCCGCAACCTGGTCCGACGTCGGCCGGTTCTTCGCGCGCACCTTCCCGGCCGCTCTCTATCGGATGCGGTGGTGGTGGATCTCGGTGATGGTCGCGTCGTTCGGCGCGGCGGTGATCATGGGGTGGTGGATGATCGCCCACCCGCGCATCGAGAACTCGCTGATGTCGCAGAGCCAGATCGATCAATTGGTCAACAACGACTTCGAGGGCTACTACAGCGAATTCGCGGCCACCTCGTTCGCAGCGCGCGTGTGGACCAACAACTTCTGGCTCGCCGCACTGTGTATCGGCTTCGGGGTGTTCTGCCTGCCGGTGATCTACATGCTGTACCAGAACATGCTCAACCTGGCGATCGTCGGCTCCATCATGATCCGCCACGGACGTGGCGATCTGTTCTTCGGACTCATCACGCCGCACGGGCTGCTGGAGATGACCTGCCTGTTCGTCGCCGCGGGCGTCGGGCTGCGCCTGTTCTGGGCGTGGGTGTCGCCCGGTGCGCGAACACGGGTGCAGGCCCTCGGTGAAGAGGGTCGTGCGGCGATCGGTGTCGCCCTCGGACTGGTTGTGCTGCTGCTGATCTGCGGCCTCATCGAAGCCTTCGTCACACCGTCGGAGCTACCGACCTGGGCGCGAATCGGCGTCGGGCTGATCGCGTGGGGCGGCTTCCTGGCCTACGTGTTCACGCTGGGACGCTGGGCGCACAACGCCGGCGAGGCAGGCGATGTCAGCGAGGCCGAGCGCGGCGCGGCGGTTCCGACGGTGGGGTGATACGTGCGCCCCATCAGTCCCGCTTCATCTCGTACCGCAGCAGGACGATGCCGCCCGGGAAGGTGCGGTTCTCCACGAGCCGCATCGAGATCCACGACGGCAGCGTCGGGAAGAACCGAAGGCCACCCCCGACGGCGGTCGGCGCGACGACGAGCCGGAACTCGTCCACCAATCCGGCCTGCACGATCGGCGCGGCCAGCGTCGCACCGGCGACCTCCATCTGGCCGTCGGTCTCGGCCTTCAGCTTCCTCACCACCTCGACCGGGTCGCCCCGCTCCAGGCGTGAGTTCCAGTCGACCGACTCCAGGGTCTGCGAGAACACGACCTTGGGCATGTCGCGCCAGACCTGCGCGAAGTCGGCGATGATCGGCCCGGCGTCGGGGTCCTGGTCGGCGGTCGGCCAGTACGCGGACATGAGTTCGTAGAGTCGCCGCCCGTACAGCGACAGGACGGTCTCCCGTTCGAAGTCGTTCCAGTATTGGTGCAGCTCCTCGTCCGGTTCCGACCAGTCGAAGTTGCCCTGTGCGTCGGCGATGTAGCCGTCGACGGAGACGTTGAAGCCATAGATGAGTGTGCCCATGTAGGTCAGACTGCACCTGGGGGTGGAACTCATCGCGGGATTCAATGGAATCGCTCGGCCGGTCCGTCGCCCTGTTGTCGGGCGACTGCTGCGGGCCCGGCGAACAGCCGTTCCCGGCACGACCGACGGGCCGTCAAAGATCACGGGCAATGCCGTCGACGGGTGCACCTACAACAACCCGCGCGCCTTCAACGACAGATAGTGATCGGCCAGCGCAGCCGGCAATTGCTCGGGGTCGGCATCGACCACATCCACCCCGATCCGCCCGACCGCCGCCGCTGTCCGATTCCGCAGCGCGAGGGTCCGCGCCGCGGCGGCGGCGTCGTAGATCTCGCGGGCGTCGTCGCGTCGGTCGAGCATCTCGGGCAGCGCCGGATCCGAGACCGATCCGATCACCACCCGATAGCGTTGTGCGAGCACCGACAGCGGCGGAAGGAGCGACTCCTCGACCGCGGCCGGCTCCAGCGGGGTCAGCAACACCAACAGCGCCCGCTGCCGACTGATCTTGGCCACCTCCGCGCCCAGCATCGGCCAATCAGCCTCCAGCAGAGCGGGTTCCAACGGTGCCATGGCATTGACCAGGTCATTGAGGAGCGTGGTGCGTCCCGACCCCACCACGCGACGATGCACACGGCGGTCGCCGGCGATCAGGTCGACGCGGTCGCCTGCGTGGGAGGCGAGGGCCGCGAGCAACAACGCCGCGTCCATGGCGGCATCGAGACGCGGAACGTCGCCGACGCGTCCGGCGGAGGTGCGCGACGTGTCCAGCACGATGACAATGTGCCGGTCCTTCTCCGGCTGCCAGGTGCGCACGACGGTGGAGCGTCGCCGTGCCGTCGCACGCCAGTCGATGCTCCGCACGTCGTCACCCTCGACGTAGTCGCGCAGCGAGTCGAACTCGGTGCCCTGCCCGCGGATCCGAACGGCGGACCGTCCGTCGAGCTGACGCAGCCGGGCCAGCCGTGACGGAAGGTGCTTCCGAGAACCGAACGGCGGCAACGCTCGCACGTGGCCCGCGACATACTGCGATCCCTGGCGCCCCGCGATGCCGAGCGGCCCGGCGCGACGAATGGTGACCCGGACGGCTCGTCGATCGCCGCGGCGAGTGGGACGCAGCACGGTGGTCAGTGCCCGTCGCTCACCGGTCGGCACCACCACTTCATGACGACTTGGCCCGCTCGCTCCGCTCCCGGCGCCGTGACGATTCGGCCCGCTCGCTGCGCTCCCGGCGCCGTGACGATTCGACCCGCTCGCTCCGCTCCCGGCGCCGGCCGACGGTTGCCACGCGTCCCGGATCTGACCGCGGAAACGCCGAGAACCGGTGTTCTCCACATACAGCGTGGACGTGGTCGCATCGCCCAACCGGATCGGTGGCGTCGGAGAACGGTACAGACGTACCACCGTGGTGGGACCAGCCGACACCACATCGATCACCACGACGACCAGACAGAACAGCGCCCACAGCCACACCGTCGCGAAATCCGGGTACACCACGATCGGCACCGCACCCAGCAGCACCAGGGCGAGAAACCGACCCGTGACGAACATTCAGCCGACCATCATCGCGGGACGGGTACCGATCCGATTGCGGCGTCGAGCACGGCGGCCACCGACACCCCTTCCAACTCTGCTTCCGCCCGCAGCGAGAGTCGATGGGCGAGAGTCGATTGCGCCAAGGATTTCACGTCGTCCGGTGTCACGTAGTCGCGACCGTTCAGCCACGCCCAGGCGCGGCTGGTCGCCAACAATGCCGTCGCGCCGCGCGGGCTGACGCCGAGCGACAACGACGGCGACATCCTGGTCGCGCGGGCGATGTCGACGATGTACGACGCCACCTGCGGTGAGACCGCCACGCGCTGTACGGCATCGGCCCCGGCCAGAACGTCGGCCGCGGACGCGACCGGACGCAATCCAGCCGCGCGGAGATTGCGTGGATCGAACCCGGCTGCGTGCCGCATCACGACGGAGATCTCGTCGTCGCGCGAGGGCAGCGGCAGAGTGACCTTCAGCAGGAACCGGTCGAGTTGCGCTTCGGGCAGGGGGTAGGTGCCCTCGTACTCGACGGGGTTCTGGGTCGCCGCGACCAGGAACGGTGCCGGCAGAGGGCGCGGGATGCCGTCGACCGAGACCTGCCGCTCCTCCATGGCCTCCAACAACGAGGCCTGCGTCTTGGGTGGGGTCCGGTTGATCTCGTCGGCGAGAAGCAGATTGGTGAACACCGGGCCCTCGCGGAACGTGAACTCCGACGTCGCGTTGTCGAACACGAGTGAACCGGTGACGTCACCCGGCATGAGGTCGGGGGTGAACTGCACCCGTTTGGTGTCGACGGCGAGCGCGGTGGCCGCGGACCGGACGAGCAGCGTCTTCGCCACACCCGGTACACCTTCGAGCAGGATGTGCCCACGGCACAGCAGTGCGATGAGGATGCCGGCGACCGCCGCATCCTGTCCGACAACGGCTTTGGACACCTCGTCGCGTACCGCGGCCAGCGCGGCGCGGGCGTCGGGGAGAATCCCTGGATTGACTGTCATGGTGTGCGACGGACTTCCTTCTCGAGGGCGGTCAGATCGGTGACGAAACGCAGCAGGTCGTCGGGGGTCTGGGGAAGTGGCCCGCCGAGCAGTGCGCCGACCTGTCGGGGGTCGAGGCCGGCGGTGCGGGATGCCGCGGCGACGATCGGCGCGAGACGCGGATCCTGGTGATGGCTCGTCGCCACATCGCCATCGCCGAGAGCGGCCGTGGCCTGCGCAGCGTCGTAGGGCAGTCCCAGATGCCGGGCGATGCGGTCGATGGTGTGTACGCGCAGCTGTCCGGCGGTGCGGGCGTCCGCACGGGCCTTGTGGTACATCCGGCCGCGGGCCTGGGTGGTCTCGATCGCCTTGACCACAGCGGGCAACGGCTCGGTCACCAACGGGCCGAAACGTCTTCCCCGCCAGAACATCAGCGCGAGCAGACCGAAGAACGCCAGCAGTACCAGCGGCCCGACGGCGCGGGGGATGTCGGAGTCCTCGTCACCATCGCCGCCGACGGCACCGTCGTTGTGGTCGGGGATGTACCAGATGAGCCGGTCGGCGTGACCGAAGGTCCGGACGGCGACGCCGGCGTTGTCGAAGCGGGTGATCTCGCTGTTCTGCAGCATCAACCCGCTGACGACGATGATCTCGGGCCGACCCGCGGTGGCCGGCACCGAGATGAGCCCGGATGTGTCGTCGATGGTGAAGCAGGTTGTCGGCGAGGTGTTTCCGGGTGTCGGCCGGTACCCGGAGGTGTCGTGCAGGACGACGTCGTCGGCGGCGATACCGTCGAGGGTGCAGTCGGCGTCCACGGCATCGGTCACACCGGCCGAGTAGCCGGGCAGGATCGGCAGACCGAGCAACTCGAGGGATCGGGCCGTGGGGGAGATCACGATGATGCGGTCCGCGTCGCGCGCGCGGTCGAGGAAGGACCGCGCGGTGGACTCGGTGAGTTCGTCGGTCTCGCTCATCACCATGGTGGTCGCCGAACCCGGACGCGGCTCGGCGAGCAGGTCACCCTGTCCACGCGCGACGGCGACCGGGACGCCATGATCATCGAGTACGGCTGCGAGTGCCGCGGTTCCGGCCGGTCCCGGGTTCTCCGGATCCAGCGGATCCGTGCGTTCCTGCCCGCGGCCGCCGGCGATCACCACCAGGCCGACCAGCGCGGCTATCACCACGACGGCCACCAGCGTCCAGCCGATCCAGTTGCGCCGGGCACCCCCGGAAGAGGGCGGCACCGCGGGAGCGGATGGCGGCGCTGCGGTGGTCACCGGCCCGCTCATCGCGTGACCTCCACGGACTCGTGGGTCGCCGATCTCGGTCGGGTGGATGACAGTTCGCCGTCCAGGTCCAGGATCTCCTGCGCCTGGGCGGATGTCGCCCGCCGCCCGCCATAGGCGACCTCGTCGAAAACGGCTGCGGCCACCGACAATCGGTGTGCCGAGGCGGGAAAGAAGCCGGCCAACCCGATGGCGACCTCATGCGCGGTCAGCGACGGCGCATCGGGCAGCAGGGTGCGCTCGAGTGCCCGACGGGCGATCGCGCGCATGCCGTCGAGCACCGCAACGTCGAACTGCCCATCGGTACAGGCGACCTGGGCCCGTCGACGGAACTCGTCGGCGGTCAGGTCGTGCCCGCCGAGCACACTGGCGGTGGACTGCTTGGCGGCCCGCGGCGTCCGCCGGACGAAGCGCAGGAGATAGAGCCCGAGCGCGAGTAGGGCGATCGCGACGATCGCCGCGACGAAGCCGGGTAGCGGTGTGGAGGTGCCGGTGATGGAGCTGAGGACCGAGTCGAGCCAGTCCTCGATGGCGCGTCCGATGCGCTCCAGCAGGCCGGGCTCGCTCGTCCCGTAGCGGGGCTTGGCGAGTTCGCGCTCGAGCCAGTCACGGGCCTCGTCGTTGCTCGGCGTCAGCCCCGCCGCGAGCACCACCGCCGTCACGACGCCGACCACCCGTCGGCATGCCGCCCGGCGGCCACCTCCGCCGCGCCACCGGCCAGGACGAGATCGAACCCCTCCGTGCGGATTCGGGCGTCCATGTGCAGCAGGGCGACAGTGATCGCGATGCACGGCTGGATCGCGACGTTGGACAGGACCGAACCGAGGATGGGCAGACCGATCCCGACAATCGCCAGCGGACTGAACCCGACGTCGGAGCCGCCCACCCCGACCAGCAGCACCGCGATGCTCTGCAGGGCACCGGAGATGACCGCCGCTGCGATCGACGTGAGCACCACGACGAGGAGCAGGACACCGAACGTGCGCCAGAACACCCGCGAGGTCAGCCGGAAGGATCGTCGGATCGATTCGACGACCCCGAGTCGTTCGACCACCAGGATCGGTAGGCACAGCGCGATGCGAACCGACAGCCAGGTGCCGGCCACCGCGATGACGACCAGCGCGGCGAGGCCGACCACGATCAGCGCACCCCCCGAACTCAGTGACCAGATCGACAGTACGAACAGGGGGCCGCCGACAAGTGCGGCGGCGGCGATCACGACGAGATAGAGCCCGACGAGCGGCAGGAGGCGGGATCGGGTGTGGCGCCAGGTCTCTCCAGGCGTCGGGGCACGGCCGACCGCCTGCTGGTTCACCGGGTAGGCGAGGACGCCGCACAACGCGGCGGTGACCACGCCGCTGAGCACACCGACGAGCATGATGCCGGAGATCAGGCCGGCCTCGGCGAGGTCGCCACCGGACGCGTCGACGGCCACGAGAACCGTCAGGCCGAGCCCGCCGAGGACTGCGGCGACGACGGCGAACACCATCCAGGTCGCGAAGGTCAGTCCGAAATAGGTGCCGGGACTGCGGCGAAGCGCGGTGAACGTGGCCTGGACGAGGTCGCCGACGGTCAGCGGTCGCAGCGGGATGATGCCCGGCTTGTGGGCTGACAATGGGTTGGCCCAGGCGCCGGGATCGGTCCCGCCGACACCCCATTGGGGCTGCGGGGATCGCACGTCGGCCTGCGGCTGGTACCCGGGCGGCCGGGTATCCGGCACCGGTGCCCAACCGGGCGGCGGGAGGTGAGCTCCGATGTCCGGCGCGGGACCGGTCGTACCCGGTGCCACCCACGAACCGCCGCCCACAGTGGGTTGCCCCGACTGCCGGTCGTGCTCGGGGATCTCCGTCATGGCCGCTCGGTCATCCCATCTGATTCATCGGGTTCTGCGTGGTGCCGATGATCCGCCACCGTTGCGGCGAAACTACCAAAAACGGGCGTCGGGGAGCGTCGATGTCCGTTGCGCGGATGACGGTTCCGAGAGCTTCACCGCCGCCGTCGCGCCACCGCGACGTCGATCTCCTCGACGATCGCACCGGACTCGGTGCGGACGTCGACGATGATCGGGTCGCCCGATCCGGAATCGGTCAGGCGCAGTGGTGCGCCGTTCGGCTGAAGGTACCGGTTGCCCCATTGCATCAGGCTCAGCACCACGGGCTGCAGGTCGCGGCCCATCTCGGTCAGCTGGTACTCGTGGCGCACGCGGCGGCCCGGCTCCCGGTAGGGCACCTTGTCGAAGATTCCGGCCGCGGTGAGCTCTTTCAGCCGCGCGGCCGCGACTGCGTCGGTGATCCCCACCCGACGGGTGAATTCGTCGAACCTCGTCGCGCCGTACAGCGCTTCCCGGAGGATCAGCATCGCCGATCGCGTGCCGATGATCTCGAGGGCTTTGGCGATCGAACAGCTGTCGGCCGTCCAGGAATCCCGGTCGGCCAACACGCCCTGCAGGTTCATCATGTGATCCATCCTACTCTGACTTGACCAAACCATAGTCAGAGCGTAGACCTCTAACTATGGCTCTCTATAGTCAGAGTCCCGGAGATGGAGGAACAACCATGACCAACGCAGTCATCGTCGATGCGGTACGCACGCCCATCGGCAAGGGCAAGGCGACCGGAGCACTGCACGACGTGCACGCGGTCGACCTGCTGGCGCACAGTCTCTCCGCGCTCGTCGATCGCACCGGGATCGATCCGGCGCTCATCGACGACGTCGTGTCCGGCGTCGTCACGCAGTCCGGGGAGCAGGGCTTCAACATCGCGCGGCGTGCGTTGCTGGCCGCGGGATATCCCGAATCCGTCCCGGGCGTCTCGATCGACCGCCAATGCGGCAGCGGGCAGCAGGCCATCGCCTTCGCGGCGCAGGGCGTCATCGCCGGCGCGTACGACGTGGTGGTTGCCGCGGGGGTGGAGTCTATGTCGCGGGTGCCGATGGGATCCGCGGTCGCAGGCACCGCCGATCTCAACGGCGTCGCGTTCGACGCGCGCTATCCGGACGGACTGGTCGGCCAGGGCATCGCGGCCGAGCTGATCGCGGCGAAGTGGGACATCTCGCGGACCGCCATCGACGAGTTCTCGCTGCGATCGCACGATCTGGCCGCGGTGGCGACCAAGAACGGTCTGTTCGAGAACGAGATCGTCCCACTGGCCGGACTCGCCGCGGACGAGGGCATCCGGGTGGGCAGCTCGCTTCAGGATCTGGCGAAGCTGCGGCCGGCGTACTACGACGAGGCGATGGCGCAGCGGTTCCCGGAGATCGGCTGGAAGATCACCGCGGCGAACGCCAGCCAGATCAGCGACGGATCGGCAGCGGTCCTCATCATGTCCGAGGAGAAGGCCCGGCAACTCGGCCTGCGTCCGCGGGCCCGTGTGCACTCGTTCTCCGTCGCCGGCGACGATCCGCTGTTGATGCTGACGGCGATCATTCCGGCCACACGCAAGGTCCTCGCACGCAGCGGTATCGACCTCGCGGACATCGGTGTGTTCGAGGTCAACGAGGCGTTCGCGCCGGTGGTGCTCTCCTGGGCGGCTGAGCTCGGCGTCGACCTCGATCGTGTGAACGTGAACGGTGGTGCCATCGCGCTCGGTCATCCGCTGGGTGCCAGCGGCGCCCGATTGGCGACGACCGCGATCAACGCCCTCGAACAGCGCGGTGAGCGTTACGCGCTGCAGACGATGTGCGAGGCGGGTGGCCTGGCGAACGCGACGATCTATGAGCGCCTCGACGCCTGACGGTGCTACCGTCTCGAAGTAGAACACGTTCTACTTCGACGAAAGGCTCACGATGACGGTGGAGCAGGGGACGCTCAGCGAGAAGATCAACGCCACGGTGGATGCGTACGTGGAGTACCTCACCTCGGGGACGGCCGAGCAGATCGCGGATCTGTACGCCACGGACGCAACCGTCGAGGACCCGATCGGTGCCGATCTGCGCACCACCCGTGAGGAACTGATCGAGTTCTACTCGATCATCACCGGCATGGATGAGCGCTCGGCGACGCTGAAGTGGCGCAAGGTTGCCGGCGACACCGCGGTCTTCGAGTTCACCCTGGTCACCGGCACGTCGGGGATGAAGTTCGAGATCACCCCGATCGACATCATGGTGTTCGACGCGGACGGCAAGGTGACGTCGATGCGCGCGGTGTGGGAGCAGTCGGATCTGAAGCAGCTCTGACGTCTGTGCGTCAGCCGCGGCCCGTCGGCCGGAGCACGATCTCCTCGGGATGTGCATCGGCTGACGTGGTCACCGCGTGCACGACGGCGGCGGCCACTGTCGACGTCTTCAGGAATCGTGACGGGTCGTAGTCGTCGCCTTCGATCGCGACGAGATCGCGCTGCATGTCGGTGTCGATCCGGCCGGGGAACACCGACGTCACCCGAAGCGTCGGCTCCTCGGCCCGCAACGCGTCGGCCAGGGCGCGGAGGGCGAACTTGCTGGCCGCGTACGGCGCCCACCGCGGATTCGCCCGACGGCCGGCGCCCGAGTTGATGAACACGATGTGACCCTGTGCCGCCCGAAGCGCCGGAAGCAGCAGCCGCGTGAGTTCGGCGGCGGCGACCAGGTTCACCTCGAGCACCTGATGCCACTCCTCGACCGGAGTGTCGGCGACTGTCTCCAGACTGCTCCCGACGCCGGCGTTGTGGACCAGGACGTCGAGCTCGGAGATGGTCTCGACGGCGCTCTCCACCTCGTCGTAGTCGGTGAGTTCCACCGAGAAGGTGGTCGCACCGTCGAGTTGGGTGGCGAGTTCGTCGAGGTCCGTCGACGGCCTCCCACCGAGCAGCAGGTCGTGGGTAGGGGCGAGCTGGCGGGCGATCTCGGCGCCGAGGCCACGGCTGGCCCCGGTGATCAATGCGGTGGGCACAGTGACCGAGGGTACTGGCGTCGGGGGTACTGAGGTCGGGGGTCGCGCGTTCCGGCGTCGAGCCCTTGGTGCGCGACGATGCGCGAGGCAGTGCAGAATCGACAGGTGGCCCGGTATGGATTCACCCCGACTCAACTGTCCGCGCGTGCCGCGTACCTACTCCGCGGCAACGACCTGGGCACGATGACGAGTGCCGCGCCCAAGCTGTATCCGCACATGTGGAGCTGGGACGCCGCGTTCGTGACCGTCGGACTCGCTCCGCTGTCGGTGGAGCGCGCCGTCATCGAGATGGACACGCTGCTCTCCGCCCAGTGGGACAACGGGATGATCCCGCACATCGTGTTCGCCAACGGCCGGGACGGCTACTTTCCCGGTCCGTCCCGGTGGGAGTGCGCGCGGCTGGCCGCCTGCGCACCCGACTATCCCGACACCTCGGGCATCACCCAACCGCCGGTGCATGCGATTGCCGTGCAACGCATCCTGGATCACTCCCGCCGCCACGGCCGCACCACGAGAGCCGTCGCCAACGAGTTCATCGACCGGCGATGGGGATCGCTGGTGCGGTGGCATCGATGGCTCGCGCACGCCCGCGACCCGCACGGCAACGGTCGCGTCACCCTCTTCCACGGCTGGGAATCGGGTATGGACAACTCGCCGCGCTGGGACCGTCCGTACGCGAACGTCGTTCCCGGGGAAGATCTTCCGCCGTATGCGCGGGCCGACCTGGACCACGTGTCGGATTTGTCGATGCGGCCGACCGACCTCGAGTACGACCGCTACATCTGGCTCGTCGAACAGATGAAGAGGTCGAACTACGACGACGACCTGTTGCCGAAGGTGATGAGTTTCGCCGTCGAGGACGTGTTCGTCAGCGCGATCTTCGCGGTCGCCTGCGATGTGCTCGCCACCATCGGCGAGGACTACTCCAAGCCACGATCCGATGTCCGGGACCTTCGCGCGTGGGCCGACCGTTTCCGTGCCGGCGTGGTGGCGTCGACGAACGAACGCAACGGTGCGGCACGAGATTACGATCTCCGCACCGACTCGTGGATCAACACCGAGACCCTCGCGGTGTTCGCGCCGCTGATCTGCGGCGGCCTGTCGCGCGAACGGGAACGGGCGCTCTTGCGTCTGTTCGACGGGCCGAGGTTCTGCGGCCATCCGGATCTGCGCTACGCGGTTCCACCGTCGACGTCACCGATCTCGATGGACTTCCGGCCGCGTGAGTACTGGCGAGGTCCGGTGTGGCCGGTGATGACCTGGCTGTTCAGCTGGGCTTTCGCTCGTCGCGGCTGGACCGAACGATCGGCGAGACTGCGCGAGGAGGGGTTGCGTCAGGCCACCGACGGCGCCTTCGCCGAGTACTACGAACCGTTCACCGGCGAACCACTGGGCAGTATGCAGCAGAGCTGGACCGCGGCGGCCGTGCTGGACTGGCTGGACTGACTCACCCGGCGCGACGCCACTCGCTGGGACTCTGACCGAACCGCTGTCGAAACCACCGCGAGAAGTTGCCGGGGGACGAGAAGCCGAGGAGATCGGCGACCTCGGTCAGTGAACGGCGATCGCTGCCGACCATGTGACGGGCGAGTCCCACCCGGGTCGAGTCGAGGACCGACGAGAACGTCTCGCCCTCGGCACGTAGCCGCCGGTGCACCGTCCGACGGTCCACGCCGAGGCTGCGGGCCACCTGGTCGACCGAACACCGTCCCGTGGGTAGCAGCAGTTCGATGAGCTCGCGAACCCGGTAGGCGGTGTCGGGATCGGGCGAGACGGCCATACCGTCGAGCAGTTCCTGGGTGTAGCGACGCAGCTCCGGATCCGCCATCGCGTTGGGGGTATCGAGATCCTTTGTGTACAAGGTGATCCCGTTGAAGTCTTGATCGAACCGGACGGTGGTGTGAAAGAACTGGTCGTGCGGGCGGTGCTCGGGCGGCGCGGGGTGGGCGAACGAGATGGCCAGCGGATGCCATGCGGGGGAGATGAAGCCCTGTAGCAGCTGGAACAGGATGGCGACGGCGAGCTCCACCGACTGTCCCACCTCTCCGTCACCTCCCACGTCGACCGTGGTGGCGAGGGTGGCGATCCCGCCCGCCTCCGACAGGCGTGTGCGCAGGGCTTCGTTGTACATGTGCTGATGCCTGATCAACACCCGCAGCGCACTGCGGACATCGGGTTCCTCGCGGATCACCAGACTCAGCGGACCCAGATTGCCGAGGCGGCGATGACGGGCCAGTGCGAGACCGAAATCTGCACGGCCCGAGGCGGTCGCGGATCGCTCGAGTAGTTCGGCCACGGCATCGGCGGGCACCCATCGGTCCTGCAACGCCAGACTCGCGGGGTCCAGGCCCACGTCACGGACGAGCTGTGCGGGGTCGAGCCCCAGAGAGTGCCCGAGCTCCACATAGTTGTTCAGCGCGGCGTAGCGGGCGAGAGGTTTCACACGACCAGCCTATGTCCCGAAATGCACATCTGAGTGTCCCTTCAGGAAAAGCAGTTCCGGCCCAACCCTCGTAATGTTGTCTCCATCACATCAGGCGGGCAGACGAAATGTTCGCCACATCAGATGGACCCCGACCAGGCGTTGACCGGCTGCGTATCCGAACGCCATGGGGTCGAAAGGAGATCGAGGACATGGCGAAGGCCGTACGTTTCCACCAGGTCGGCGGACCGGAGGTGCTGAGCTGGGAGACCGTCGAGGTGGGCACCCCCGGACCCGGCGAGGTGCGCATCGCACACGAGGCGGTGGGCCTGAACTTTGCCGACACGTACTTCCGCACCGGGCTCTACCCGGCGCCCCTGCCGGCCGGGATGGGCGTGGAGGGGGCCGGCGTGGTGCAGGAGGTGGGCCCCGGCGTCACGTCGGTGGCCGAGGGTGACCGGGTCACCTACACCGGCAGTCCGCTCGGCGCGTACAGCACCGAACGGGTCATGCCCGCCGAGCACCTGATCAAGCTGCCCGACGCGGTCTCCTTCGAGACCGCCGCCGCGATGACCATGCGCGGTCTCACCTCGGCCTACCTGTTGCGCCGGATCTGGCCGCTTCGCTCCGGCGACACCGTGTTGCTGCACGCGGCCGCCGGCGGCGTCGGCCTGATCGTCACCCAATGGGCGAAGTTGCTGGGTCTCAACGTGATCGGCAGCGTGTCCACCGACGAGAAGGCAGAGGTCGCCCGCAACCACGGTTGCGACGAGGTCATCGTGTACCGACGTGAGGACATCGCCACCCGGGTTCGCGAACTGACCGACGGCGCCGGCGTTCCGGTGGTGTTCGACAGCATCGGCGCCACGACATTCGAGTCATCCCTCAAATCGGTTGCGCGACGCGGGCTGCTCGTCTGCTTCGGCACCGCATCGGGTCCGATCCCCCCGATCGACGCGATGCAGCTCGCCGTCAACGGATCGGTGTTCGTCACCCGGCCCGCACTCGCCGATTACATCGCCGATCCCGCCGAGCGGGCTGTGCTCGCCGAGGAACTGTTCTCCATGGTCGCCGCCGGGCACATCACGATCGACATCAACCAACGCTACGACCTCGCCGACGCGGTGGCCGCACACCGCGACCTCGAGTCCGGCCGCAGCATCGGGTCGTCGGTCTTCACCCTCTGACCCGCGTACCACTTCCCCTGTGCCAAAGGAGAAATCATGACAAATGCAATCCGACAGCCGGTGGAGACCCCGTTTCGGGTCCAACCGCTCACGTGTTCCCTCGGAGCCGAGGTATTCGACGTCGACCTCGGTGAGGTCTCTCGCGACGACACCCAGTTCGAGCGGCTGCGCTCGCTGCTGCTCGAGCACAAGGTGCTGTTCTTCCGCGACCAGGACATCACCCGCGCCGAGCACGTCGCGCTGGCCGAGCGATTCGGTCCGCTCGAAGACCATCCGGTCCTCGGCAGCGACCCGGAGAACCCCGGGCTGGTCCGCATCTACAAGGACATGGACAGTCCGCCGGAGCATTTCGAGAATTCCTTCCACTGCGACGCCACGTGGCGCGTGAATCCGCCGTTCGGCTCGGTGTTGCGTTGTGTGCAGGCACCACCGGTCGGCGGTGACACGATCTGGGTCAACATGGCCGAGGCGTATCGGCGCCTGCCGGAAGCGGTGAAGTCCCAGATCGCCGGGTTGCGTGCTCGGCACAGCATCGAGGCCAGCTTCGGCGCGCGGATGTCGATCGAGCAACGGCATCAACTGCACGACCGCTTCCCGGACGCCGAACATCCGGTCGTACGAACGCATCCGGAGACGGGCGAGCAGATCCTGTTCGTGAACTCGTTCACCACGCACCTGGTCAACTACCACACCTCGGAGAACGTGCGCTTCGGCAGCGACTACGCCCCGGGTGCCGGAAACCTGTTGCAGTACCTCGCCAGCCAGGCATCGATCCCGGAATACCAGGTGCGCTGGCGGTGGACCGAGAACAGCATCGCCATCTGGGACAACCGCTGCACCCAGCACTACGCGGTCCAGGACTACTGGCCGGCGGTTCGCAAGATGGAGCGCGCCGGGATCGTCGGCGACCGGCCGTTCTGACAGACCGGCCATCCGGACACACGCACCAAACAATCACCTGCACAACCCGATTCAAGGAGGCCACCATGCACTTCCACGACGACGCCCTCTTCCCCGAAACCCAGGAGAAGCTGGTCATCACCGCCGCCCCCTACGGCCCGGAATGGGAACTCGACGACTTCCGTGAGGACCTGCCGCTGACCATGGAGGAGCACGTCCAGAAGGCCGTCGACTGCTACGACGCCGGGGCCACCGTCCTGCACATCCATGTGCGGGAACTCGACGGCAAGGGCAGCAAGCGCCTGTCGAAGTTCAACGAGTTGCTGGCCGGGCTCCGCGAGGCCGTTCCGGACATGATCCTGCAGGTCGGCGGATCGATCTCGTTCGCACCGGAAGGTGAAGGCGCCGACGCCAAATGGCTTTCCGACGACACCCGCCACATGCTCGCCGAGCTGGACCCGGCACCCGACCAGGTGACAATCGCCATCAACACCAGCCAGATGAACATCATGGAACTGATGACCGCCGACGACATCGCGGGTACCTCGATGGAACGTCCGGAGTTGTCGGCCACCTACCGCGAGATGACCGTCCCCGCCGGACCCGAATGGGTGGAGGAGCACCTGCGCCGACTGCAGGCAGCGGGCATCCAGCCCCACTTCCAGCTCTCCAGCATCCCGCAGTTGGAGACCGTCGAACGGCTGATCCGTCGCGGCGTCTACACCGGTCCGCTGAACCTCACGTGGGTCGGCATCGGCGGCGGCTTCGACGGGCCCAACCCGTACAACATCATGAACTTCATCCAGCGCGTGCCCGACGGCGCCTGCCTCACCCTGGAAACGTTGATGCGGTCGGTGCTCCCGGTCAACACCATGGCCATGGCGATGGGCCTGCACACCCGGTGTGGCAACGAGGACACCATCTGGGGCCGCGTCGGCGAGAAGTACACGTCGGTGGAGCAGATCCAGCAGCTGGTCCGCATCGCCGGCGAGCTCGGTCGCGAGGTCGCCACCGGAAAGGAAGCCCGCGAGATCTACCGCATCGGCGACACCTACCGCGACGCCGACGAGACCCTCGCCAAGCTCGGCTACCCGCCCAACCGTCGTGCCGGCCAGGTCGGCTTCACCCAGCACGCCTGATCCCAGAAGGACTCCTGCCATGGGACTGCCCACCTCCACCGTGTCGACCGGCACGTCGACGAGCGACATGTCGACGACCAAGGTGTCGACGAGCAAGGTGTCGACGAGTTCGGTGTCGACCAGCACCGATGGCGTCGCGACCGCGGCGCGACGACCCGCGCGGCGATCGCGCTACCCGTGGATCGTCTTCGCGCTCACGTTCGGTCTGCTGCTGTCCGACTACATGTCACGTCAGGTCCTGAGCGCCATCTTCCCGTTCCTCAAAGCGGAATGGGCACTGACCGATTCGCAACTGGCGTCGCTGACCAGCATCGTCGCGCTGATGGTCGGCCTGCTGACACTGCCGCTGTCACTGCTGGCCGATCGGTGGGGGCGGGTCCGCAGCCTCGTGGTGATGGCGGTCCTGTGGTCGCTGGCCACACTGGCCTGCGCGGTGGCGGCCAACTTCGAGCAGTTGCTCGCAGCGCGGTTCCTCGTCGGAGTCGGCGAGGCCGCCTACGGCAGCGTCGGAATCGCGCTGGTACTCAGCGTGTTCAGCCCCCGCCTGCACGCCTCACTCAGCGGCGCCTTCATGGCGGGCGGTTCATTCGGCTCCGTACTGGGTGTCGCCGTCGGCGGCTACATCGCGGTGCATCTCGGTTGGCGGTGGTCGTTTGCGGCGATGGCGGTGTTCGGCTTGCTGCTGGTGGCGCTGTTCCGCGCACTCGTCACGGAACGTTCCCTCGATCGGCACGCCGCCGACAAGCCCGCCGATGGTGAACCGAACGCGACGCCGTCGGCGGCCGGGACGGCGTCGAGCGGATATCGCGCGCCGGTGTCGAGCCTGTTCACCAGCCCCGCGGTGCTGTGTGCCTACGTGGGCGGCGGGCTGCAGATGTTCACCGCGGCGGTCCTGCTGTCGTGGACACCGAGCTTCTTCAACCGCTATTACGGGCTCGCACCGGACAAGGCGGCCACCGCCGCCGCGGCGGTCGTGCTTCTCGTCGGGACCGGAATGGTGGTCTGCGGCATCATCACCGACCGCCTGGGGCGGCACGATGTCCGCAGCAAATGGACCTCCGCGATCGCCTACTGCGCCATCTCGATGGTCTGCCTGGGTGTCGGATTCTCGCTCGGCAACGGACCGGCGCAGCTCATCCTGATGGGTATCGGAGCATTCTTCGCCGCGGGATCGTGTGGCCCGACCGCCGCGATGGTGGCGAACCTGACACACCCGTCCATCAGGGCCTCGGCCATGGGCACCCTGACCGTCTCCAACAATCTGCTCGGACTGGCCCTGGGGCCCTTCGTGATCGGTATCCTCGCCGACCACGTCGGACTGCGGATGGCCATGCAGCTGTCGCCTCTGGTGTACGTGCTCGCCATCGTCGCACTGGTGGCCGGCAGACGCCTGCACCCGGCAGCCGTTCGTAAACTCGCCAAGGAAACATCGTGAACTCGTCTTCTGTGCCCACCGTGGTATTCGTCCCGGGTCTGCGTGACCACGTTGCGGTCCACTGGCAGTCCATGCTCGCCGACCGACTGGAGAAGGCGCGTACGGTTCCGCCCCTCGAGCGCGACAAGCTGAGCCGGCATGCGCGGGTCGCTGCCCTGGACAACGTTGTCAGCGAGGTCGACGGCCCGGTGGTGCTGGTGGCCCACAGCGCCGGTGTGATGACCACCGTGCACTGGGCGCATCGGGCGACCCGGCCGGTGCTCGGCGCGCTCCTGGCAACGCCGGCGGATCTGGAACTGGCTCTGCCCGAGGGCTATCCGACCAAGCTCGAGCTCGACGAGGGCGGCTGGAACCCGATCCCGCGGCAACGTCTGCCGTTTCCCAGCATCGTGGCGGCCAGTCGTACCGACCGGCTCGGACGATATCGCCGCATCGCCGGCATGGCGGAGACCTGGGGCAGTCGTCTCGTGGACCTGGGGGACGTCGGCCACCTCAACCCGGCATCCGGGTACGGCTGGTGGCCGCAGGCCGAGGAACTGGTCGATGAGCTCGTCACCATGGCGCGGGCGGAGATCAGCAGGTAGTTCTTCCCCCGGGTATCGCCTCGTCCCCCGCATGCAGGCGGAGGACGAACGCATACCCGGGGGAAGAACGGGGGATGGGGCGGCGAGGACGGGTGCGGCTCAGTATTCTTCGGCGCCTACGAGTGCGGCCTGCTCGTCGACGTCGCGCTTCTCGGCGGCCCGGCCACGGACGAACGACACCACGATCACCGCGACGACACAGTAGGCGACCGCGAACCAGAACGGCGCGGCGATGGAGCCGAACCAATCGGCGAGATGCGCTACGAGCACCGCGGAGACGGCGGCGCCCATCCAGCGCAGGAAGCTGTAGCCGGCACTGGACACCGAGCGCGGGGTGGAGCCGTCACCCGACGACATGGCCACACCGGTGAACAAGGTGTTCAGGATGCCCGACGGCAGCCCGGACAGGATCACCGCGAGACCGATCAGCCACACCTGGCCGACCAGGACGCCGACCGCGGCGAGTGCCATCACGAGTGCATAGGCGGTGATGGCGGTGATCACGCCGCCCTTCTGGCCCACCCGCTCGGCCAGCCGCGGCGCGATGAACACGCCGGCCAGCGCAGTGAGCAGACCCCAGCCGAAGAAGACCAGACCGGCGTAGATCGGTCGGAGTCCCATCGCGATCGGGGCCCAGGCGATGACGGTGAACAGTGCGCCGGTGTAGAACGCGGAACCGATCGAGGTGATGAGCAGCGTGCGGTCACGAAGTGCTTTCAGCGGATCGACGATCCGGACGGGCGTGCGGGTGGTGCGGGGCCCGTCGGCGGGCAGCATGACGGCGCAGAGGATCGCGCCGAGCAGCATCAGCAGCGCGGTGCCACCGAACGGTGCGCGCCAACTCCATTCGCCCAGAACGGCTCCCAGCAGCGGACCGACGGCGAGGCCGACGCCGAGCGCCGCCTCGTACAGCATGATCGCGCCGTGCTGACTGCCCTTGGCCGCCGACACGATGAAGGCCAGGGCGGTGGCGATGAACAACGCATTGCCCAGACCCCAGATGACGCGCAGCGCGATCAGCTGGTCGATGTTGCCGGCGAAGGCGGATACGGCCGCGGCGATCACGATCAGCACCAGACCGACGGTGAGGGTGCGCTTGGGCCCGTAGCGGTACGCGGCCCATCCGGTCAGCAGCATGGCCACACACTGGACACCGACGTAGACACCGAACAACAGCGTCAGCTTCTCCGGCGGGGCGTTGAGCGCGGCGGCGATGCTGTTGAGGATCGGGTCGACGAGACCGATGCCCATGAAGGCGATGACCGCGGCGAACGCGGTGACCCACACCGTGCGCGGCTGTTCGCGGAAGGTCTCCATCAACGATGGCTCGCGATGCTCGGGGGCCGACGCCGGCGCGGGCGCGACCTGGTTCTCGGTGACTGTCATCTGTTCCTCTGATCAATCGGTCGATGCGGGCGCATCGTGTGCGGAGCCGGCATCGAGTTGTTGGCGCTCGAGTTGATTGCGCAGTGCGTCCAGTGCGGGTGCCGCGGCCGCGAGGGCGGCCCGGTCTGCCGCGCTCAGTTCGTTGAGGGCGGTGGTCAGGATGACGTCGCGCTCCCCGCGTACCCGGTCGAGCAACTGCTGTCCGTAGTCGGTCAACGACACGATCACCGCGCGACGGTCCTGCGGATCGGGACGGCGCTCCACGAGTCCCGTCTTGGTCAGCCCGTCGACGAGCGCGGTGGCCGTCGGCATCCGGATCGACTCACGATCGGCGAGCTCACCCATGCGCATCGGGCCGTCGGAGGCCAGCACCGACAGCGCCGACGCCTGCGCGGCGCTGTATTCGGCGATGGGTGTGCGCCTGCGGAGACTGAGGTAGAGCCGCGTCACCGACGGCCGGAGGGAGGCGGCGAGTTCGGGAACCGAGTCGGACATATTCGCAAGCCTAATACTTAGGTATACGAAATAAAAGTCGCGACTAGTGTGAGACGCATGACAGCACGCACGAAGCGGTTCTCGCAGCTCCCGGCCCGGTCCCGCGCATCGATCATCGTCGGGGCGATTGTGCAGTTCATCCTGCAGGGAGCAGCCCTGCGCGACATCAAGCGCAGACCGGCCGCGCAGATCAAGGGCCCGAAGCCGCTGTGGGTCGGCCTCAGTTTCGTCAACTACTTCGGCCCGATCGCCTACTTCGTCTTCGGGCGGAAGGGGAGCGGGTACTAGGGTCTACACCCCGATCGGCTGACCCCCGTCGCGCCAGACCGCCACGACGGCCGGCCGCGGCTGCGACGATCCGCCGTCGGGCCAGTGCGACGCGGGGTTGTCGGCCGAATGATCGTCGAGTTCGCCGGGGTGCTGCACGCATACGATCACCCGATCGCGATCGATGATCGGCCCGCAGGTCTCCGCGCCGTTCGGCACGGTGAGGAACTGCTTGGTCTCGCCCCGTCGGTCGCCGTCGAGCGCCACCGCGAACAGGCCGTCGTTGCTGTCCAGTGCGTTGCCGTCGGTGGAGATCCAGAGGTTGCCATGCGGATCGAACGCGACGTTGTCGGGGCAGGAGATCGGGCTCACCGACGCCTTGTCGAATCCACCGAAATAGGTGTCCGCCTCCTCGGGGTCACCGCACACCAGCAGGAGATCCCAGGTGAAGTCGGTGCCGGTGTGGTTGTCGGTGATCTCGATGATCTGGCCGTTCTTGTTCTCGTTGCGGGGGTTCGCACTGTCGGCGGGCGCCTCACCGTCGGTGCCGCGCTTGGAATTGTTGGTCAGGGCGCAGTAGACCTTGCCGGTGCGTGGATGCGGCTCGATGTCCTCGGGCCGGTCCATCTTGGTGGCGCCGACCTTGTCGGCGGCGGTCCTCGTGAACACCGCCACCTGCGCCGGGTTCATGCCGTCGACGTGCGACCGGGCAGAACCGTCGGAGTTCACCGTCAGCAGCGGGTGCCAGGTCCCGCTGCCGGCGAACGACCCACTGGGCGGGAGCTTTCCGGACCCGTCGATCGCCCCGGGATCGTCGCCGGTGAAGGATGCGACGTAGAGGGTGCCCTCGTCGAGGATGCCGAGGTTGTGGGTCCGGGCCGTCGACGACAGCCCGGTCTTCATCTTCCGTGTCGACACGAACTTGTAGATGTACTCGAAACGCTCGTCGTCGCCGCTGTAGGCGACGACGGTGCCGGCGTCCGGCCCCGAACCGACGACATGGATGGTCGCCGACTCGTGCTTGAGTCGGCCGAGCGCACTGTGTTTGACCGGGGTCGACGTCGGATCGTGCGGATCGACCTCGACGACGTAGCCGAATCGGTTGGCCTCGTTGGGTTCCTGCGCGAGGTCGAAGCGCTTCTCGAACCGGCCCCACTGGTGATAGTCGCCGTCGTCGGTGAAGCTGTACCGCTCGAGATCGGCCTTGGTGGTGGGGTCGGTGACGGTGCTCGCGTTGCTGAAGTAGTTGTTGAAGTTCTCCTCGCCCGAGAGCATGGTCCCCCACGGGGTGAGTCCGCCCGAACAGTTGGCGATGGTGCCGAGCACGGTCGTGCCCGCCGGGTCGGCCGAGGTGATCACGAACTCGCTGCCGGCGGCCGGGCCGGTCAGGCCCGTCGGGGTGGATGCCGTGATCCGGCGATTGCGTTGTCCGACAACCGGAGTGAGGGCACCGGTGCCGGGCTGGGCCGCCACCTCGACGACGGTGATGCCGTGTGCGGCCATCGAGATGCGCGCCTGCTGCTCGGTCGGCTCCTTCGGCGTGTAGCCGGTGAACATGAACTCTTCGGTCGTGTACTCCTGATTGCACACCAGGTAGTGATGGTTCGGCACACCGTCGACGGGGATCAGTCCGGCGAAGTCGTTGTTGAACCCGAACTGCTGTGCCTGTGCCTCCGGCGTCTGGGCGGCGAAGTCGAAGGCCGGGGCCCCGGGGAGGACCGGATCGCCCCACCTGATCACCACCTGTTGCCGATAGCCGTCCGGAATCACCAGGGCGTCTTCGGTGTTGGCGGCGACAGGGGTGAAGTTCATCCCCGATGCGGCCGTGCCGCCGCTCGTCGACGACGAGCTTGCGGCACCGGTCGATTCGTCCGATCCGCAGGCCGCGAGCACCGACGTCGCGCCCAGGGCGACGGCGGCGCCGGCCGACGACCGCAACACGGCTCGTCGGGAGGCTCGGGCGCGCAACAGATCTCGGAAGTAGGGATTGTCGCCGGTGTTGCCCGGCTCGTGCCAGCACGCCTCGCCGCACTTGTACCGGCAGGTGACCCGGGCACGGGCCGATCGGCCGACGTCTTCGCCTGACGGCGCGAACAACTGCAGCGGAATACGCACGCGGACCCTCCCCGGGACGCTCTCTGTGGGCTGAACAGAGCTGTGGGCTGAATCGAGAACCGTCCGAACGTTAGGGAGTCAACGGAAACTCGCGTCGATCCGGACGTGAACACGGGGCGAACACCGGTCGGCGGGCACCTCGACCAGCGACGGGTTTGAGTCGCCGGGTGCCGGGTACCCGACGGGTTCGTCGAAAGGAAGGTGTTCAGGTGAGCACATATGTGACCGCGAATCCCACAACCGGTGTGACCGAGCGCGACTTTCCCGGACTCTCCGACGATGAACTCGGCGGCATCGCCGAGCGTTCCGTGACGGCATACCGGGCGTGGCGGGACACACCGCCGGCCGAGCGCGCCGAGGCACTGGCACGCACCGCCGAACTCTATGAGAAGCGGGCGGACGAACTGGCGGCGACCATCACGACCGAGATGGGCAAACCGGCCAAGCAGGCCGCGGGCGAGGTGCAACTCGCCGCCGACATCTACCGCTGGTACGCAGAACACGGGCCGGACCTGCTGACCACGGAGACACTCGACCCGCAGGGCGCGGACTCGTCGATCGTCCAGTCGGTCCCGATCGGACCGCTTGTGGGTGTGATGCCGTGGAACTACCCCTACTACCAGGTCGCCCGGTTCGTGGCGCCGAACCTGTTGATCGGCAACACGATCATCCTCAAGCACGCCTCGATCTGTGCGGCGTCGTCGGCGCTGATGGCGGAGATCCTGCACGACGCCGGGGTTCCCGAGGACGCCTACGTGAACGTCTACGCCGGCAGCGACCAGATCGCCGATCTGCTCGCGAATCCCGCGATCCGGGGAGTGTCACTCACCGGCAGCGAGGCCGCCGGTGCGGCGGTGGCGAAGGTGGCCGCCGAGAACCTGAAGAAGTCGGTCCTGGAGCTGGGCGGCTCGGATCCCTTCATCCTGCTCGACACCGACGACATGGCGCGTACCACCAAGGTCGCCGCACGGGCGCGACTCTCGAACGGCGGTCAGGCGTGCAACTCGCCGAAACGGTTCATCGTCCTCGACGAGTTGTACGACGACTTCGTCGCCGGGCTGGTAGAGAACTTCGAGGCGACCACGGTGGGCGACCCGTCCGACCCGTCGTCGCAGATGGGTCCGATGTCATCGATCTCGGCACGGGACACGATTGACGAACAGGTCAAAACCGCTGTGCAGCAAGGTGCGACGCTGCACACCGGCGGGGCACCGATCGATCGGGACGGCGCGTTCTTCCAACCCACGGTGCTCAGCGGCATCACCTCGGACATGGACGCGTACGCGGAGGAGATCTTCGGTCCCGTCGCGATGGTCTACAAGGTGTCCTCGGTCGACGAGGCGGTCGCGCTCGCCAACGACGTCGACTTCGGTCTCAGCGGATCGGTGTGGAGCACCGACCCCGAGCGGGCCGAACAGGTCGCCGATCGGCTGGAGGTCGGCATGGCCTACGTCAACGAGCACGGCACCACACTCCCCGGTCTGCCGTTCGGCGGCGTGAAGCGATCCGGCTACGGTCGAGAACTCGGGCGCTGGGGGATGGGCGAGTTCGTCAACGCCCGGCTGCGCCGCACGTCGAGGAGCTAGCCGCCGTCGACGGTGAGCGTCGGCGGCACGGTCAGAACCGTCCGCCGACGCCGATCCGGCCCGAGCTCCCGGACCCGCCGAACGAACCGGGACTGCGGCCGCCGCTGCTGTAGCCGCCACCGCCGAAACCGCCGCCCCAACCGCGGCCGCCTCCGCCGAGACCACCCCGCAGGAAGCTGTCGACGAGGATTCCACCGAGGACGGCGCCACCGACCGACGGGCCGGACCGCTGGCTCTGCTGCCACTGCGCCACGTCGCCCTGCGCGGCCATCAACGCCTGGTCGGCCAGCGAGCCCGCACGGCGTGCGGTGTCGGCCGCGCCTGCGGGATCGGTGGTCGCGGCATCGGTCGCCTCCTGCAGCAGCCGCTGCGCCTCGGAGAGACGAGTGCGCGCGGTGGACTGGATGGCTCCCCGCCGGGTGCCGATGAAGTCGCTCGCCGCCGAGACCTTCGCCTGCGCGGAAGTGATCGCCGCCGTGAGGAGCTCGGAACGCCGCTGCCGTTCGACCGATGCCGACCGCGCGGCGGCCAGCGCGTTGTCCAACTCGGCGTCCGCGTCGACCAGAGCGGTGAAGGTGCCCAGCGGATCGTCGGCGAAGCGGGCCCGCGCGTCCGCCACCGCCGTCGTCGCGTTCGCGATCGCGGTCGCGAGCGCCGGGCCGCCGTCGGTGGTGAGTGCGGCCGCCTCGGCCAGCTCGCCGTCGACCTCCTCGATCAGTGCGGGCATCCGCGAATGGGCGGCCGCGATGTTGCGGTCCGCGTTGTCGATGGCGTCGAGGAGTTTGTTCGCCTGATCGAGCGCACCCTCGGCGGTGCGGATCGCCGCGACCGCGGGCCCCTGTTCGCCCGCGGGCGCCGCGACCGCCTCACGACCCTGATCCGCGCTGTGCTCGGCGAAATCGAGTTCGTCGTGGGCGAGGGTGACGTTCTGGTTGATCGACGCCAGGACCTGCTCACCGTGTTTCGTGATCAATGTGTCGAGCGTCGCCTGCGACTGCTCGATGCGGGCACGGACCGCGACCAGCTTCTGCGTGAGTTCGGCGAGGCGGCTGTCGGCGTTGATGAGCAGGTTGCGCATGGCGTCGAAGCTCTCCACCTGCGCATCCAGTTCCGCGTCGACATCGGTACACGTGGTGATGATCTGCACCAGCAGTGCACGCTGCTCGTCGGGCGTCTCGGGGATCGCGTCGTCGAGACGCTGACGCAGGACGAACGAGTCGGCCAGACCCTTCTTCGCCGAGGCCAGCGCCGCCGAGAACGGCGCGGTGTCGGCCTCCCCGAACTCGCCGATCGCCAGCTGCAGCTCCTCCTCGCTGGTCCGGATCGCGTTGTCGGTGTCGGTCAACACCTCACGCGACCACGGATCGAGCACATCGAGGGGCTGGTGCACCAACTGGTCGCCGGTCAGCTCTTGCTCGCGAAGCGCCTCGATACCGGCATCGACCTGACGGCGCTTGCGGCGGCGGGAGTAGAGGAGGCCGCCCGCGCCGCCGACGACCACGATCCCGCCGACCGCCGCCGCGGTGATGAGCCCGGTGTTGGACGGGGTCATCGCCGAGCTGATGCCGTTGACCGCTGCCTCTCCCGCACCGGCCCAGTCACTGTTCTTCAATGCCGGCACGATGTCGTCGCGGGCGATGTCGTTCAGCGTGTCCTGATCGAGTTCGTCGATCGCCTCGGGTGAGTTGAAGTAGTACGCCCGGTCATCGGTGGCGACGGCCAGCAGGACGTCGCGGTCACCGAGGTCGCTGGTCGCCGCCGTCTGCTGCGCCCACTGCTCGGCCGACTGGCCGTCGAAGTCGCGTACATAGACCACCCACAACTGGACCTCGTGCTCGGTGTAGAGCTGGTCGATCGAACTCTGCAGCTGACTTCGCTGCGCCGACGTCAACACGTTCGCCGAATCCACCACCTGGGTGGGCAGACGCGACGGGGGTTCGGCATGTGCACGGCCCGCGCCGAGGAGACCGGGAACCAGCACGCCGGCGACACCGAGGACGACGAGGATCAGGCCGAGCCGACGGAAGAACGTGGCGGTGGCAAGCATGGCTCCCAATCTAACGGGCGCCGGTGTCAGCCCCCTGTCTGCCCACGCCCGACGGCTCAGCTGTTGTGTGAGTCCCGCCAACGGCAGACGGCGTCGAGCACCGAGAGGTCGTAGTCCGGTCCGCCGGCGCCCACGGTGATGAGGGAGATGCCGGCGCCGACCAGCTCCTCCGCCGCCTTGACGGCCTCCTCGGGAGTCTTTGCCTGGAGGCCCGCGGAGTGCTCGATGAGCGACGGATCCCGGCCGACGGTGGCGCAGTGCTCATCGAGGATCGCCGATTTGCGCTCGTAGGTCGGCACGTCGACGAAGTAGTGCCAGATGTCCGCGTACTCGGCGACGTGGCGCAGCGTCTTCTTCTCCCCGCCGCCACCGATCAGCACCGGGATGTCGCGCGTGGGCGCCGGATTGAGCTTGCCGAAGCGGTCCTTGATGCGGGGCAGCGCGGCGCCGAGGTCGTTGAGTCGACCGCCCGCGGTGCCGAACTCGTAGCCGTATTCGTCGTAGTCCTTCTCGAACCAACCCGATCCGATGCCGAGGATGAGCCGGCCGCCCGACATGTGGTCGACGGTGCGTGCCATGTCGGCCAGCAACTCCGGGTTGCGGTACGAGTTACAGGTGACGAGGGCGCCGATCTCGACGCGACTGGTCTGTTCGGCCCACGCGCCCAACATGGTCCAACATTCGAAGTGCTCGCCGTCGGGGTCGCCGTAGAGCGGGTAGAAGTGATCCCAGTTGAACGCGATGTCGACGCCCAGGTCCTCGGCACGACGGACCGCGTCGCGGATCAGGGAGTACTGCGGTGCATGCTGCGGCTGCAGTTGGACGCCGATACGGACAGGGAAATCGCGTGCGGTGAAGGTCATGTCCCCAGTCTGCCGAAGGCGGCGCGCGAAGTCATTGTCCGAATTCTCGGACGCGATGCCGTGCCCGATCGCCGACCGCGGCATGGCGCGGCGAGTGGTAAGCAGGAGCGCGTGACGAATACGCCCGTGGCACCCGATCTTTCCGAGTTGCGGCGACGCACCAGCGCCAAGTGGCGGACGTATCCGGACGACGTGCTCCCGTTGTTCGTCGCCGAGATGGACTTTCCGCTGGCGCCGGTCGTCGCGGACGCGATGATCGCCCAGGTGCGCTCCTCCGACATCGGGTACTGCAACGGTCCAGGGCAGGTCGGCGAGATGTTCCGCGGGTTCGCACACCGACGCTGGGGATGGGACGTCGACCCGGCCGATGTCCGGTTGACCACCGACGTGAGCGTGGTGATCGTCGAGTCGCTGCGGGTCGCGATCGCGGCCGGCGACCCGGTGGTGATCACCCCGCCGGTGTATCCGCCGTTCTTCGAGCTCATCCCGGAGGCGGGCGGGCGCGTCGTCGAGGTGCCGTTGCAGCACGACGAGGTCCGCTGGTCGCTGGATCTCGACGGGATCGGGCGCGCGTTCGCGGCCGGCGCGCGGGCCATCCTGCTCTGCCATCCACACAATCCACTCGGGCTGGTCCATCCACCCGAGGATCTCGCGGCGCTGGCCGACCTCGCGGCCGCGCATGACGCCGTGGTGGTCAGCGACGAGATCCATGCGCCGCTGGTCCACCCAGACCGCGAGTACACCCCCTTCCTCGCCGTCGGGGACACCGCCCGCGAGGTGGGCATCGCCGCGCATTCGGCGAGCAAGGGCTTCAACCTGGCCGGTGCGAAGTGTGCGCTCCTCGTGGCGGCGTCGGATCGGACCCGCGGCCTGCTCGACCGACAGCCCGAGGAGGTCGGCTTCCGGACCAGCATCATCGGGCGCGCCGCCACCGAGGCGGCGTTCGCGGCAGGCGACGAGTGGCTGGACTCGGTGCTCGACGTCATCGTCGGGAACCTGGATCTGCTCGACGACCACCTCTCCCGGCACCTGCCCGACGTGGTGCTGCACCGCCCGGCGGCGTCCTACCTCGCGTGGCTCGACTTCCGGGCGACCGGACTCGGTGACGATCCGGCCGCCGCGATCCTCGAGCGCGGTCGGGTGGCGCTGCATTCCGGGCCGGCGTTCGGCGCGCAGGGCCGTGGCTTCGCCCGCCTCAACGTCGGGTGCAACCCGGAGGTGTTGACCGAGGCGCTCAGGAGGATCGGCAGCGTTCTCGACTGAGCGATTCGAGGGCTCCGCGAGGCCGCTGACCTGCGCAGACAGATCGTTGCAACGTTGCGTACCCGGCTGCAACGTAGGTGCAACTCGCACCGCCCTACTCTGTGCAACAGATCACATGTGCTGCATCGCGTGGTGCGTGTGACACCCCTGACACCTCAATCGGAACAACTCTGAGGAGCACGACATGACCGTCTACGCAAAGCCGGGCACCGACGGATCGGTGATGAGCTTTGAGTCCCGTTACGACAACTGGATCGGCGGGCAGTGGACGCCGCCGGTGAAGGGCCAGTACTTCGAGAACCCCTCCCCGGTGGACGGCAAGACCTTCTGCGAGGTCGCCCGGTCGACCGCCGAGGACATCGAATTGGCGCTCGACGCCGCCCACAAGGCCGCGCCGCAGTGGGGCAAGGTCTCCGTCGCCGAGCGATCCCTGATCCTGCTGCGCATCGCGGACCGCATCGAGGAGAACCTCGAGAAGATCGCCGTCGCCGAGACCTGGGACAACGGCAAGGCCGTTCGCGAGACCCTCGCCGCCGACATCCCCCTCGCCGTCGATCACTTCCGCTACTTCGCCGGTGCGCTGCGTGCGCAGGAGGGTTCGATCTCCGAGATCGACGAGGACACCGTCGCCTACCACTTCCACGAGCCGCTCGGCGTCGTCGGACAGATCATCCCGTGGAACTTCCCGATCCTGATGGCTGTGTGGAAGCTCGCTCCGGCACTCGCCGCGGGCAACGCGGTGGTGCTGAAGCCGGCCGAGCAGACCCCGGCGTCGATCCTGTACCTCGCGGGACTGATCTCCGACCTGCTCCCGGCGGGCGTGCTGAACATCGTCAACGGTTTCGGTGTCGAGGCCGGCAAGCCGTTGGCGTCGAGCAACCGCATCCGCAAGATCGCGTTCACCGGTGAGACCACCACCGGCCGTCTCATCGCGCAGTACGCCTCGGAGAACCTGATCCCGGTCACCCTGGAACTCGGCGGCAAGAGCCCCAACATCTTCTTCGAGGACGTGTTGTCCAAGGACGACGGCTTCCTGAACCGCGCACTCGAGGGGTTCACGATGTTCGCGCTGAACCAGGGCGAGGTCTGCACCTGCCCGAGCCGCTCGCTGATCCAGGAGACCATCTACGACGACTTCATCGGAAAGGCGATCGACCGGGTCAGCCAGATCAAGCAGGGCAACCCGCTGGACACCGACACGATGATGGGTGCGCAGGCGTCCAACGATCAGTTCGAGAAGATCAGCTCGTACCTCGCCATCGGCAAGGAGGAGGGCGCCAAGGTGCTCATCGGTGGCGAGCCCGCCGACCTGGGCGGCGACCTGTCCGGCGGCTACTACATCAAGCCGACGGTCTTCGACGGACACAACAAGATGCGGATCTTCCAGGAGGAGATCTTCGGCCCCGTGCTCGCCGTGACCACCTTCAAGGACTATGCGGACGCCATCCACATCGCCAACGACACCCTCTACGGGTTGGGCGCGGGCGTGTGGAGCCGCGACGGCGCGACCGCCTACCGCGCGGGCCGTGAGATCCAGGCCGGTCGGGTGTGGACGAACACCTACCACGACTACCCGGCACACGCGGCGTTCGGCGGCTACAAGCAGTCGGGCATCGGCCGCGAGAACCACCTGATGATGCTGGAGCACTACCAGCAGACGAAGAACCTGCTGGTTGGATACGCTCAGAACGCCAAGGGTTTCTTCTGATCCGAAGAGGTGCAACAGATGACCACCGAACAAACGATCCCTGATCGGGTGGTCGCCACAGACGCCGCCGTGCAGCTCCTGACGAAATTGTCGGAGCTGCACGGCGGACTCATGATCCACCAGTCCGGTGGATGCTGTGACGGCTCGGCCCCCATGTGCTATCCGGTCGGCGAATACCGCATCGGTCAGCGCGATGTCCTCGTCGGCGAGATCGGGCTGCCGGACCCGCTTCCCGACGTTCGCGTCTGGATCAACGGCGATCAGTTCGAGCTGTGGAAACACACCCAGCTGATCCTCGACGTCGTCAAGGGCCGCGGCGCCGGCTTCAGTCTCGAAGCGCCGGAAGGCGTTCGGTTCCTCTCGCGGTCGCGGGTGTTCGACGAGGCCGAGAATGCCTGGCTCGACGCCTGCCCGCCGCGGGTGGGGTCGGATTTCGGCTGAGCCATAGGAGGTTTCGATACGCCGCCTCGCCTGGCGGCTCGGCGGCTACTCAACCAGCGGTCAAGTCGCCCTACCGCTGATCGAGTAGACGACGAACCCCAAACCGCTGATCGAGTAGACGACGAACGAAGTGAGGAGTCGTATCGAGATCACCCGACACCCGACACCGCATCGAGCCACCAGCCGCGAACCATGCCGGCCGGTCGGCCGGGTTCGATGTAGTGCTCGGTGCCGAAGGCGAACGGGAACGCCTCGACGGGGATCTCGAGCAACTGCCGGACGTCGCTCTGACTGGCGTGACAGGCGAGCGCCTCGCGTTTGGCCAGCACGTCGTCGCCCAGGTCCACCGCCCAGTGCAACTCGGCCTCGGGAGTACCGATGGGGTTGCCGTCGTCGCCGCTGGTGTCCGGGTCGAAGCCCTCCATGCCCATCTCGGTCATGAGTACGAACAACTGCCGCATCAGATCTCGATTCATGGTGACCTCGAGGTAGCGGGGGCGGCGTGCGGAGATCTCCACCGCGGCGAGCGTCGTGCGGTGCAGCATGATGTGATCCGGGTGGCCGTACCCGCCGTGCCAGTCGTAGCCGACGACGACGTCGGCGTCCTCCTCGTCGAAAAGATCCGCCAGTCGGCGGGCCGCCTCGTCGGGGTCGGCGCGCGAGAAGATGCCATCGGCGTGATTGCGTGCCCATCCGGTCATCCCGGAGTCGGAGTATCCCAGCCACGCCACCCGCGCCGTGCCGGTGATTGCCGCCGAGGCCTCCGCCTCCGCGCGTCGTCGACTGGCGATCGTCTCGCCGGGCGCCAGGTCGTCGGGCACGTCGCCGGGCTCGATCTCCCCGTCGGCCCGCTCGCCCGGATCGATTTCCCCGTCGCTACGCTCGCCCGGATCGCCGTCGGTGCAGTAGACGACAACCACCCGGTGCCCTTCGCGCGATGCGCGGATCATGCTGCCCGCCGTGGCCGTGCCCTCGTCGTCGGGATGGGCATGGACGAAAACGATTGTGCTCACGGCGTAGATCATGTCATCGGGCGCGGCGCCGACGCCCCTCGTGGCCGTGAATGTTCCCGGGGTCGGTCACCGAAACGATCGACCGGATGAATGATGCCATCCACCCGAGGTGCTCGTTACCGTGATCCGCAGACGACCGGTGATCGACCGGTTGCCGGGGTGGAACATCGAAAGTGACTCCGCCACGCAGCTTCTCGTCCGGACAGGTGACTCGTGATGACTCGTCGTGCAGTCGTTCTCCTTTTTGTTCTGGTGGGTCTGGTGTTCTCCGGCTCGCCGACGATCGCCGCGGTTGCCGACGCCGCACCGTCGTCGTCCTGCGCGGCCCAAGCGCGATCGATCCAGGCCCGGATACAGGCACACAATGCCAAGCCCCACGTGTTCCGGGTGCCGCAGCAACAGGCCCAGGCGAACGCGTACAACGCCGAGGCGGCAGCTCTGCGGGCCGAGCAGGCTCAGTGGCGGGCACGCTGTATGGCGGTCGCTCCGCCGAAGCAGCGACCCGCATTGCCGCCGGCAGCGCCCAAGAGGATCACCGGATACACCGAGCATGGCCAGGCCAACCGTCTCAACAGGAATGGACATGGCGTGAATGATGGCGCGTTGCAGGACGCAGTCCACAATCCCGTTCGCGTGGTCCGGCAGTCGGGTCCGTACGGCACGACCTTCCGCTACGACGGCCGCAACGCGACAGTCGTACTGAACAGTCAAGGCAAGGTCGTGACATGCTGGCCGCGTAACCGGGCAGGATGGAGGCAGTGATGCGTTTCCTGGAACCCTTCAGCGACGATCAGAGAGCGCGTATCCGGGCGAGCGTGCTGGCGCATGCCGGCGCAGAGGCCGCGGCAGAGCTCGAGACGCGCACCGACCCCGATCAGGCATATGCCGAAGGCATCATCGATCTCCTCGGCAACGACGTCACCGTGCGTCCGGACGGAACGCCGGAAGGTGACGCCGACTCGGTGATATCCACGATCGAGGCGATCACCGAGCACTGGACCTGAACACCACCAGTCCCATGCCGACGAGCACCAGCACGCCGACATAGCCCGCCACACCGGCCCAGCCGAACGACGAGAAGGCCAGTCCGCCAAGCGCTCCCACGACCGAGCTGCCGAGATAGTAGTGGAACAGATAGAGCGACGACGCTTCCGCGCGGTGGTCCGTGGCGCGTGCCGAGACCCAGCCGCTGGCAACGGAGTGGGCGGCGAAGAAGCCGGCGGTGAACAGGAACATGCCGACGAGGATCGTGGGCAACCAATCCGGGACGGTCAGTCCAAGGCCGGCGAGCATGATGAGCACGGATGCGACGAGCACGCCCCGACGGCCCATCCGGTCGGCCAGGCGACCCGCGTAGGTGGCGGAGAACGTGCCGGCCAGATACATGAGGAACACGGTCGCGACGACAGCCTCGCTGAGGTCGAAGGGGTGCTCCAGCAGGCGGTATCCGAGGAAGTTGTAGACCGTGACGAACCCGCCCATCAGCACGAACGCGACGATGAACAGCGGCAGCAACGCGGGATCGCGCAGGTGATCGCGGAGATTGCGCAATGTCGTCGTCGGCGACACGTGCTGCGCGGTGAAGAATCGCGACGCCGGAACCGTCTTCCAGAAAACGAGCGCGAACGCCAGGGAAACGAGGCACGCGATCTCCAGCGCCCACTGCCACGACACCAGGTCGACGGCGAACCCGGGGATGAGTCGCCCGGTCAGGCCGCCGATCGTCGTGCCCGCGACGTACCGGCCCATCGCGGTGCCGAGGGAGCGTCCGTCGACCTCCTCCGCGAGATAGGCCATCGCGACAGCGGGCACCCCGGCGCAGAGCACGCCCTGCAGCGCCCGTCCGGCGAGCATCACCTCGATCGTCGGCGACCAGGGCAGCAGGATGCCGATCAGGGACGCGGCGACCGCGGAGATCACCATCACGCGAACACGCCCGAATCGTTCGGAGAGGACGCTCGCGGGAATGATCGCGACCGCCAGGAATCCGGTCGTCAACGACACCGCGAGCGCGGAGGTGGTCGGGGAGATGCCGAAATGGTCCGAGAGTTGCGGCAGCAGTGCCTGTACGTAGTACAGCGCCATGAAGGTCGTCATGCCCGCGGCGAACAGCGCGACCGTCGCGCGTCGATATCCCGCCGAAACCGGGAGGTGGCGGGCCGTCGGTGTGGTGGTGGCCGTCGTCGTCATTGCGCTCAAGCGTCACACCGCAACCGCTGTTGCTCAAAATGAATCGATGTGTGACAGATCATTCATAAATGAATAACTGCAGATAGGATGATGTGATGCACCACGAACTCGACTGGTTCATCGCCATCGCGGAAGCCGAGAACCTGACCGCGGCCGGTGAGCAGGTGCACGTCTCGCAGCCGACGCTGTCGCGGTTCGTCGGCCGGCTCGAACACGATCTCGGGGTCGACTTGTTCGAACGGCACGGCCGGCGTCTGGTGCTCAACCGGTTCGGCCGGGTCTATCTCGAGCGGGCGCGTCGCGCACGGGCCCAACTCGATGCCGCCCGCCGCGAGGTCGACGAGATGCGCAGGCCCGCACAGGGGATGGTGCGGCTGGCGTTCCTGCACTCCTTCGGAGTCACGCTGGTGCCGGATCTGATCCGACGGTTCCGCGACCAGAATCCGCAGGCGCGGTTCACGCTGACCCAGGATGCCGCGGCGACGGTCGTCGACCACGTCGCCGACGGGGACGCCGACCTCGCCATCGTGTCGCCCCGCCCGATGCGAACCGACATGGCCTGGTTCGCCATCGCCGAGCAGGAACTCGCACTGGTGGTGCCGCGCGGACACCGGTTCGCCGACCGCACGACGATCGGCCTCGCGGAGGCAGCCGATGAGGAGTTCATCGTCATGGAACGCGGATTCGGCATGCGGCGGATCTTCGACGAACTGTGCGCCGCCGCCGACATCGCCCCGGCGATCACGTTCTCGTCGGCCGAGTTGTCGACGATCACGGGTCTCGTCGGTGCCGGTCTGGGCGTCGGTGTCGTCCCCGTGGACGATGCGGTCCGTGCTCGCGATGTCGCGCTGGTCCCGTTGACCGGCGAATCCCGGGAGATCGGCCTCACGTGGTTTCGGCCGCAGCCGTTGTCCGAGGCGGCGGAGCGGTTCCGGGATTTCGTGGTCGCATCGCGCTGACCTCGCCCGCCTCGATTTCGGGGTCGTAACCGAGGTCGGATTCTCCGAATGAATATTTCCTAATATCATCTGTTCATTTGTGATGTCGATGCCGAATTCTTTTCGAACAGGGTGGATACCCTTCGATCAATTTGTTAGTTTCGTGTGGTTATCCACCAACAAACGAGATGGGGGCAAGAATCCGTATGCGACGAAATGTCATTCGTGGAATTGTTGTCGGAGCAGCCCTGGGCGCAGCGTCCTTCGCGGTGCCGACGGTGGCCACGGCGGCTCCGGTGTCGGAGGGCAATTGTGCCCGAGTGTCCACTCCTACCAGCGCAAATGGGTGGGGAAACACGTTCTCGGACGAGCGGGGCCAGGCCGGTAAGGTGACGGAGACCAAGGTCGTCGACGACGACGGGTCGCTCGGTTTCACCACCACCGCCGAAACCCCACGTCAGGCGTCGTATCACGCCGCCGGAAAGGTGCCGCTGGCTGATATCGCCAACAAGCCGCTCACATTCGAGAAGACCGGCGGAAATGCGAACTGGCAAATCCGTGTGACCGGCGCGGATACGGGTCAGAGTGACGGATTCGCGACACTTGTCTGGTCTGCACCCGAGGGCGCCGGCAAGGCGGATGCCAGTACGTCGAACCAGTGGTGGGCCACCCGCGACCTGCCCGGGATCACCCGTGGCACAAACGCCACCCTCGCGCAGCTCATCGCGGCCGCCAACACCGGTGGGAAGAAGACCGTGGTCGATCACTACGGCATCTCCAGCCAGCCGAACGAGAAGGCCGGCAAGGTGAACGTCGACAACGTCTCGTTCAACGGCTGCACGACGAACTTCGCGGCGACCGGCGCAGGCGGTGCCTTCGGTTCCCTGGAATCGCTCGTGCCCTGATCCCCCGCGGTCACCACCGCAGATCGAGCCCGCGACCTCACGAGGTCGCGGGCTCGGCGTCGTTCTGGCGCCGGCAGTGACTCGAATCCCCGCCCAGGGGAGGAGGGCGGGGATTCGATGAAGGGGAGTGACTGTTCGGTTCTGCTCGATATGTTCTCCAATCTTCGTTCCGGCGACACCCATGACTCTGCCCTGGGTCGGTGACAGGGGAACTCCACCGACCGGTTGATCCGCAGGTTGATGCGGGTGTCCCCCGATCAGTGGACGTGGTGGTTGACTGGATCCTCAGCGAGCAGCCGTAGGCGAAGGAGCACCATGACCGAGACCCACGTCGACACCGTCACATTCGAGTGCCCGGCGGGCACCGTCGTCGGCCGAGTGGATGGTGCGGTGATCCGCGCGACCGGGATCCGCTACGCGCGTGCCGGTCGCTTCGAGATACCGACGCCGGAGCCCGCCTCGACGGAACCGATCGACGCGACGATGTGGTCGCCCGCATGTCCACAGAACGAGTCCGACAATCTGCTGCGAGATCAGCTCGGCGATGCCGCGCTCGGCGATCTCACGGGCGACGAGGACTGTCTGAGGGTCTCGGTCACCAGGCCCATCGACCGTGACCCCGACGAGGAGCTGCCGGTCATGGTGTGGATTCACGGGGGCTCCTACGTGCTGGGTGCCGCGGATGCGCCGTGTCACGATCCGGCGAATCTCGTTGCCGAACAACGGATCGTGGTCGTGTCGGTCGGCTATCGGCTCGGGCTGTTCGGCTTCGTCGGCGACGGGGTCAACCGTCCGGCGAATCTGGGCCTGTTGGACATGATCGAGGCGCTGCGGTGGGTGCGGCGGAACGTCGCGGCGTTCGGCGGCGACCCCGACTCCGTCACCGTGTTCGGCGAGTCCGCCGGGGCGGATGCCGCCGCGCATCTGATGATCGCCGACGGCACCGAGGGATTGTTCCGGCGGGTGATCATGCAAAGCGCCCCACTGGGACTCGCGCGCGGTCGTGCGGGCATGTGCGCGGCGATGGTCGACGCGACGCGGCAGATCGACTCGACCACACCCGTCGACGAGGTCTTGGCGACGCAGAGTGCGTTGGCCCGCAACCCCGCCCTGCTCCGCCACGGCCGGGGCGCACTGATGGCGTTCGGCACGCAGTACGGTCACGCACCTCTTCCGGCCGAGGACCAGGTCGACACCGCGTGGGAGCATCGAGCCGCCGACGTGGAGATCCTCGTCGGCTGGAACGCCCGCGAGGCGGCGTTCTTCACCGCAGGTATCTCGCTACTGGGTGGACTGCAGAAGATCCCGATCGCCGGGCCCGCCCTCTACGAGTTGATCGTGCGGGGTGTCACCAAAGCGGTCTACACCAGTGCCGCAGACGAATTCATCCGGCGTCACCGACGAGTCGGCGGACTCGCGGCGCGCTACGTCCTGGAATGGGGAGTGCCGGGCAATCCCTTGCGCGCGGCACACACCGTGGACATCCCGCTGCTCTTCGGTGATCAGACGACGTGGGACGGGGCCCCGGTTCTGGTCGGGCACAAGTGGTCCGAGGTGGAGCAGAACGGGCGCCGGCTGCGCAGGCTGTGGGCCGGCTTCGCGCGGGATGGGTGGACGTCGCCTGCCGACGTCCCGGGGTTGATCAGGTTCGGCCGCGACTGAGGCCGGTTCGTCACAGCTATAGCTACAGCTTGGGCTGGGGCACAGGTACCTCCGCGATCGCGACGGTACCGCCGGCGGGGTGGGGTGCGATGGTGAGTGTTCCGCCCTGCCCCTCGAGCCGGACACGTCGGGACGCGAGGCCGATATGACCGCCGGCCACCCGACCGGTGAGTTGTTCGGGGTCGACACCGATGCCGTCGTCGACCACCACCACCCGGCCGCGGCCCTCGTCGACCTCCGCGGTCAGCTGCACCGACGTCGCCTGCGCGTGCTTCACCACATTCGTCAACAACTCGCGCGCCGCGGCGAACAGGACGGGATCGACCGTCGTCCGGAGATTGTCGGGCCAGCCCACGGTGTCGACGGAGATGCTGAACGCGCCTCGTCGTTCGATCGAGTCGGCGAGGTCGGTGAGCGCGACCGCAAGGCCGGCCTGCTCCAGCACGGCCGGGTGGAGCTCCCCGAGCGTCGAGCGCAGGAGGCGGGCGGACTCGCGGAGTGCCTCGTCGATCCGCTGGACGACCTCGGGATCGGGGCTCGCGTCGGCGAGCCCGGCCAGTTCCTGACGTGCGCCGAGCACGTACTGCAGGGCGCCGTCGTGCAGGTGTTCGGCGAGGTCGCGACGCTCGCGGTGCTCGATCTGCATGACGTCGTCGAGCAGCCGGCTGCGTTCGGCGGCCAGCGATCCGATGGTCACCACGCGGGAGCGCTGGAGGCGGGACAGCAGCACCGCGCCGAGCGCGAGTACCGCGATGACAAAGGTGCTCAGCGCGATCACCGTCCACGGCCGTCCGTTGGGGACGCGGGCGATGACGTTCGCGACGAAGTAGACCACGACTGTCGGCGCCACCACGGCGGCGCACACCATGGGGCGCATGCTGATCGCGGCGATCATCGGCACGAGTGCGAAGCCGGTGACCAGAACGTCTGCGGTCCAACTGATCTGGTCCGACTCGCTGGCCACCGCGGTCACCGCGACGAGGACCAGGAGATCGACGAACAGGGTGAGCCAGGAGAACCGGATGGCGAGGATACCGGCCCGCGGTGCGAGGATGACGCCCAGCACACACCACGCCACGTACGCCGCGGCGATCGCGATGCAGATCGGTGCGTTGTACACGGGCGGTTCGAGGGACACCGACAACAGGACGAACACAGAGAGCAGCAGACGCAACAGCACCTGAATCCGGATGCCCTGCAACGCGTGATCGATCAGGATCGTGTCGATGCGCTGTTCGTCGGCGAGTTCGGCCAGCCCCAGCAGGGGCGCCGGGCTACTCGAGGAGGCCACGACGCATCGCCTCGGCGACCGCGGCCGCGCGGTCGGAGACGCCGAGCTTCTCGTACAGACGCTGGGTGTGCGTCTTGACCGTCGACGCACCGATGTAGAGCTCGGCGGCGACCTGCGGGATCGACTGGCCGCGAGCGAAGCCCGTCAGCACCTGACGCTCGCGTTCACTGAGGGCAGGTGCATCCGACTGCGACCGGACGCGGATCTCGCCGACGAGCCCGGCGGCGAGTTCGGGCGGGACGACGGTCTCCCCCTTGGCCACGCGGGTCACCGCGCCCACGATCTCGTCCCGATCGGCGTCCTTGGACAGATAGCCCGACGCCCCTTCCTCCAGCGCGCGGAAGACGATCGGGCCGTCGGTGACGGCAGACAGCAGCAGCACCTTGGTGGGCAACCCGTCCCGGGCCACCGCATGTGCCACATCGACACCGGTCATTCCCGGCATCTGATAGTCGACGACAGCGACGTCGGGCTGTTCGCGGCGGATCACCTCGAGCCCTTCGGCACCGTCGCCGGCCTCGCCGACGACCCGGACGCGGCCACTCTGGGTGAGGCCACGTGAAACACCGTCTCGGAAGAACGGGTGATCGTCGACCACCACCACGGTCACCAGGGCATCCACCGGCTCAGGATAGGGCCACCGCGGAGTCCGTGACGGCAGAACTCGCAGCGCAGTAGGGTCGCACCATGGCGCGATGGTTCGATCAGACGATCGTCGACACAGGTCGGCTTCCGCTGTTCTTCCTGCTCGTCGCGTTCGTGCTGACGTTCTTGTTCATCCGCTTCAGCGTGCGGATGATCCGCGCCGAGGTCAGTTGGTGGCCGGGCAACGTGACTCCCGGCGGTGTGCACATGCACCACGAGTTCTTCGGTGTGCTGCTCATGCTCATCTCCGGGTTCTCCTTCGTGGCCCTGGCGACCTTCGAGACGCCGATCGCGAATTGTGTTCTGGCGTCGTTGTTCGGTATCGGCTGCGCCCTCGTGCTCGACGAGTTCGCGCTGATCCTGCACCTGCGGGACGTGTACTGGGAAGAAGAGGGCCGGTCCTCGATCGACGCGGTGTTCGTCGCGATCGGAGTCGGCCTGCTGTTCCTGATGGGCTTGCGGCCGATCGGGTTCGGCGAGGTCACCGAATACCGGGAGGCCGGCGACAACACCACCCGGGTGGTGGTCCTGGTGCTGCTGGTGATCGTCGTGTCCCTCGCGATCATCACCTTGCTGAAGGGCAAACTGTGGACCGGACTCATCGGGTTGTTCATCACCCCGCTTCTGTTCTTCGGCGCCATCCGGATCGCGCGACCGCGCTCCCCGTGGGCGCGATGGCGGTACACGAAGCGGCCGGGCAAGATGGCCAAGTCGATCCGCCGCGAGCAGCGGTACCGGGAACCGGTGGTGCGCTGGAAGATCGTGGTCCAGGAGGCGGTGGCCGGACGGTTCGGTGTGCCCGAACCGACTGCGACCGCCGCCGCGCTGCCCGCGGTCGCCATGGTCGACCACGGGGCCGTGCCGGCGCCGAGCGCACCCAATCGCATTGCGGCAGCGCTGCGGTGGCGTCGCACCCGGCGCGAACTCCGCCGCGACCCGCCGTGGCGTCTGCCCACGGTGATGGTGACGGTGGCCATCATCGCGGGACTCGTCGCCGTCGGACTGGATGACAATTTCGGCACCTACGAACTCGACGCCGGCACCACCGCGACGTTGCTCGGCGTCATCGCTGGAGCGATGGCCACGCTCACCGGCCTGGTGTTCACCGCGGTGACCCTCGCCATGCAGTTCGGCGCCTCGCAGATCTCGATCCGGGTGATCCCGATGCTGCAGCAGGACGGGGTGATGCGGGCCTCGATCGGTCTGTTCCTGTCCACCTTCGCGTTCACCGTGATTGTCGCCGTCGACCTCGCGACCGTCGCCGATGAAGAAGTCGCGCCGGTCATCTCGACGACGATCGCCATCTTCCTCACCCTTGTCAGCACGTTCATGTTCATCGTGCTGGTCGGCAAGGTCGGGAGCATCCTGAACTCGTCACAATTGCTGCGCTGGATCGAATCCGAAGGTCGGGCGGCGGTCTACCGCCTGTACCCCGACGTCATGCCGGAGAGCCGAACGTCGTTCCCGGTCCACGGCGGAGAGGTGGACGAGGATCAGCGGCCGGTGAGCCTGGTCGTGACGTTGCGCGACACCCCGACCAGGGGGCGAGTGCTGCTGGCCATCGACCTCGTGCGCATCCAGCGCCTGGCGATCCGGTGGAACGTCCGCGTCGATCTGCTCGTCGGTATCGGTGACTATGTGCCGCACAACGCCGGCGTCTTCGAGATCATCGGCGACCATCGGGACGTCCGCACACACCAACTCCTGACGTGCCTGCTGTTCGGCGACACGCATCGCCCGTCGGTGAGCCCCGCGGCAGCGCTGCAGGCGATCTCGGATGTGGCGCTCAAGGCGCTGTCGCCGGCCATCAACGACCCGAGCCGGGCGGTCCAGGCGCTTGATCACTCCGAGGATCTGCTGCTGTTGCTCGGGCCGCGGGTCCGCGCCGACGAACACGACAACAGCCTCACGATGATCGGCGGTTACCGGCGCACCTGGGGCGACTACGTGGGCATCGCAACCGATCAGATCCGTCATTACAGTCGGAGTTCCATCCAGGTGCAGCGACGGTTGCGCGCCCTGCTGGAGACGCTGATGGAGCAATGCCCCGACGATCAGCACGAGCCGCTCCGCGAACGGTTGACCGCGCTCGACGCCGCGGTCGACCGTGACTGGGTGACCCCGCTGGACCGGCGGCTCGCCGAGGCGGCCGACCGGCAGGGCTACGGGTCGGAGGCCGGGCGGATCCGGCGTCGGCGGTTGCGGATCAATACGAAGGCGGGGGACTGAGCACACGCCTCGCCGGTTCAGCCCCGCGCGCGAGCGTCGATGAGGTGGCGGGTCGAGTGCGTGACGAATGGTCCGCCGTCGGTGATCAGGGTGTGGAGGTCGAGCAATCTGTCGAGGTACTTCTCGACGGTGAATCCGGGCACCCACCAGATCAGTTTGCGGAGCAGATACACCACCGCCGCGATGTCGTGGATCTCGATTCGCAGGGTCGCGGTCTGCACGTCGACGACGTCGAGGCCGGCGGCCGTTGCGGCCGCCACTTCGTCATCGGGATGACGACGCCGGCGCGCTGCGGACTGTGGTCCGAGAAAGAACTCGATCAGCTCGAACCCGCTGGCAGGGCCGACGTGCTGGCCGAAGTAGGTGCCGCCGGGTCGGAGGACGCGGACGATCTCGTCCCACCAGATCGTGGCGGGGTGTCGGCTGGTGACCAGATCGAATGCGTCATCGGAGAACGGCAGGGGTGGTTCATCGGGGTCGGCCACCACAACCACACCGCGAGGATGAAGCAGTTCGGTCGCGCGGGCGATATTCGGTGGCCACGACTCGGTGGCCACGGCGGTCGGCGGGAAAACCGTTGCCTCGGAGAGCACTTCCCCGCCACCGGTCTGGATGTCCACTGAGGCCGAGGCCGAGCGAAGTCGCTCGCCCAGTCGACGTGCGTATCCCCAGGGCGGCCGTTCTTCAGACGCGCGTCCGTCCAACCACGAGAAATCCCACCCCGATACGTCCGCGGATGCGCCCGCCGCGATCAACTCGTCGAACCGCTCTGTCGTCATGCGGCCATCGTCTCAGCCGGCGCTGATGTTCTCGACACGCGGCGGCACCGATGCCGCCGACTCGTCGGTGTACCGCAGATCCTGCCCGCCCGCCCGTCAGCGGACCTGGATCACTCCGCTGCAGGTCGTCGCCGGGATCGCCCACAGCGCATTCCGATTGACCGAGCTCAGGGTGGCCTTGACCCTGCCCTTTCCGATCTGCGACGTCGGCAGCGAGATCTGATGGGTACCGACGTAGGGCGGGGAGACCGCGCGGTCCGACAGCTTGGTGACCCGCTTTCCGGTCGCCAGGTTCTGCAGGTCCAGACGGACCGCCGACCGGTAGCCCCACAAGCTGCTGAACTCGGTCGTCAGCCAAGTGGTCCCGGCGTAGTCGGAGACGATGATCCGTGTCGGGTTGTAGGGCAGATCAACGATATTGGGGCTCGGTCCGATGCAGTTTGTCAGCGGATACTCGGCGCTGGGCGCTGCGGCGGCCTGCCCCGACAATCCGGTCCCGCCGATCACCAGCGCTCCGACAGCGCCGGCGGTGGCCAGGACGGCTGTTGTGGTCGTGATGCGAAACCTTCTGTGCCTCATGTCGAAACCCCTTCTGTGGTCAACACCCGCATCGTCGGGCGCCCGGCGCCCAGGGTGGTCATCTGCACGGTTGGCGCGCCTTGGTGCCGCCAGGACACGCGAGAGACTCGATCACGACACACGCCACCTACCCGGACTATCCCCGACGTCGCGCACATCGTTACCGCCGTGAGCACTCACCCGGACACACGCGAAGACCCGCGACGATGATCGTCGCGGGTCTGCGCCGGCATGGTGGGTGGGCGTCCTCCACTCACCGCAGGTCGTTCACCACTGGTCGAAGCCGACATTCGTCGCCGGGAAGTGGCTGCTGAAGTTGTGGGCCATCCAGTAGTGCGACGCTCCGGGACCGGAGATCCCGCTGGTGCCGACATTGGTGTTGGACTGCGAGTTGAGGACCTCATAGGTCGCGGTGGGTCCGCCGACGCCGATCTTGTAGGCGACGTTGACCGCGAGCTTGCTGCCCTGTGGGGCGACCGCGGTGATCGTCTCGCTGGCGCCGGGTCCCAGGGTCTGCTTGGGGCCGTTGACCCACACACCGTTGCCGCTGGTGCCGGAGCTGATGAGGTGTTCGACCTTGTCGGTGTGGTTGGTGATCGTCATCGCGACCGACGGCTCGCCCGGGTGGGTGACCGGCATGGTGCCGGCGTTCGCGGCGCCCGCACCCAGCAGGCCGATGCCGGCTGCCGCGGCGATCCCGGCGAGGCCGACGGTGGTGGCGGTGATGCGGCGGGTGGTGGTGTTCATCGGGTTCTCCTCGGGTGGGTCGGTGCTGGTGTGGGTGGACCGTGTGGTCGTGGTGACACCAATGACTTTCCCGGGATCCGGGTCGAGACGAACTCCGCCGACCGGCCGATGTACCGGTGGATGACGATGTCCACCGATTGGTGGACATCGGGATCACCGTGGCAGCAGTAGCTCCGCTGTCCGAGGGCCGAACTCCGTGCCCACCTCGGTGACGGTCGTGCACGGGAAGCCCGCTCTCCGCGAATGCTCCCGCACCGTCGACTCGCTGTCGGTCTGGTGGATGCAGTAGACCTTGTCGCCGGCGGCGTAACTGGTGACCCAGCGATACGGCACACCCAGTGTCGCCGCGGTCGCGTTCGACGTGCGCGAGATCTCCACCAGCGCGGCGGTGTCGAGGGCTCCCGCGCCGGGCATCTCGCGTTCGATGACGAAGGTCTTCATGGTGGGGTCCGTGGGGGTGGTGTTCATCGGATTCTCCTGGTCGAAGGAATTATGCCCACCCAGAGTCCCGCCACCGGATCCGTCGTCACATCGGGAGGAGTCACCCATCTTTCGTGGTCTTGTCCAGCCCAGACGACCGCGCCTATTGTCTGTGCGTGGGCCTGATCGAACGTGACGGCGAGTTGGCGGCGCTGACCGCCCTGGCGACACGTGCGCACGGTGGCGAGGGCAATCTCGTCATGATCACCGGCGAGGCGGGCGCCGGGAAGACCGCGCTGATCGAAGAGTTCACCCGGCAACGGCCCGACAACGATCGAGTGCTCTGGGGCGTCTGCGACCCACTCGCCACGCCACGCCCCCTCGGGCCCCTGCACGACGTCGCGCGGGATCTGCTCCCCCGGACCCGGGAGGCGCTCACCAAAGCCGAGCACGCCTACCAGATGTTCGACGCCGTCTGGGACGACTTCAGCTCGCAGCCAACAATTTTCGTCATCGACGATGCGCATTGGTCGGACCAGGGCACCATCGACCTGTTACGGCACCTCCTGCGACGGGTCGGGCGCAGTACGACGATGGTGATCATCACCGCACGCGAGGGCGAGTTCGTCGTCGACGCGGACCCGGTACGACTGTTGCTCGGCGACATCGCGCGCACCGAGAACGCGCGATCCATTGCGCTGTCGCCCCTCTCGGTCGACGGGGTGGCGTCGATGATCGGCGATCGGGCGCTGGATGCGCAGCAGCTGCATCGACGCACCGGTGGGAATCCCTTCTTCGTCGATCAGATGCTCGCCCACCGCGGTGTCGATCTGCCCGCCTCGGTACGCGACGCCGTACTCGCCCGCACCGTCGGTCTGGACTCGTCGGGTTGGGAGGTACTCAACCTGCTCGCCTGTGCGCCGGGTGCGATCAGCGAGACCGTGATCGCCGAACTGGCCATCCCCTCGTCCGGACTGCAGCGGCTCGGGGAGACCCGCCTCATCCAGCGCACCCCACGCGGCGTGTCCTTCCGCCACGACCTCTGCCGCAACGCGGTGCAGACGGTGATCCCGCCGGGAGCCGAACCGGCGCTGCACCAGCGGATGATCGCCGCCTACGATGCGGTCGGTGCGGACCCCGCGGTGATCGTCCATCACGCGCGCGGCGCGGGGGACAACACGCGCCTGCGGGCCGCTGCGGCCGAGGCGGGCCGGGTCGCCGCGAGGTCAGGGGCACACCAGCAGAGTGCGGAGTTCTTCCGGATGGCACTGTCCGCGGGCGGCAGCGACGATTCGGCCGACGCCGAGCTGTTGGAGCTGCTCGCCTGGGAGTGTTACCTGATCGATCGGCTCGACGAGGCCGTCGCGGCGGGTACCCGCGCGCTGGCCCTTCGGACCGCGAGCCATGACGCCGCCGGTGTCAGCGCCGACCACCACGCCCTCGCCGTCTACGAGTGGTACAACGCCAATCGTGCCGCCGCGGACCACCACGTCGCCCAATCCATTGCCGCGACCGTCGGTTCGACGCAGGCCGGCCCGGCCGCGGTCGCGTCTGGACACGGCCACGCGATGTCGGCGTTCCTGGCCATGCAGGCGGGCCGGGTCGACGACGCCCGTCGCGATCTGGCTCGCGCGCGTGAACTCGCGACCCGTCTCGATTCTCCCGAACTCGCCGCGAGGGTGGACATCATCGCGGGGTGCTGCGATGTGATGGACGGGACCCCGGCCGGCCGGCAGGCGGTGCTCGAGCGGCTGGCCCACGCGCCTGCGCACCTCGACGAGATCTATTCGAGCGGATACAGCAACCTCACCTATCTCGATGTGGAACAGCGCCGGATCGTCGAGGCGACCGATCTGCTCGCGACCGGGATCGGGATGACGGTCGAGCGTGACCTGCCGGTGTGCCGCGCGTGGCAGGTCGGTTCCCGCGGGAGACTCGGTCTCATCCGTGGCGATTGGGTTGGGGCGAAGGCGGATTGCGCCGAGGTCCTCGACAGCGGGTCGGCACCGTTGACAAAGATCTGGCCGCTGCTGGTGAGTGGGCTGGTCGCGCTGCGGTCGACCGGCGGTGGGGCCGACGATCTCGAACGGGCTTGGGATCTGGTCGAACGATACGGAGAACCGTTGCGCCTCATGCCCGCCGCGTCCGCGTTGGTGGAGCGGTCATGGTTGACCGGCGTCGCCGACCCTCGCACCGACACGTTTGTCAGACTGCTCGTGGACACCGATGCCGCCGGGTTGGAGTGGTCGCGCGGGGACCTGGCGGTGTGGTTACGCCGTACCGCGGTCGGTTTCCCCGCGGACGCCGTCGCCGAGCGGCTCGCCGAGCCCTACCGGCAGCAGCTCGCGGGCGACATCGCGGGTGCCGCAGAGTCGTTCGACGGTCTCGGCATCACCTACGAAGGCGCCCTCGCATCCGTCGAATCGGGGAACCCGGACCGGATCGCACGCGGACTCGCCGCGCTGGATCGCCTCGGTGCCCACCTGGTCGCCGACAAGTTGCGGCGTGATCTCCGCGCCACGGGGGTGGCGGCGGTGCCGTCCCGGCGACGCCGCGCGAGCATGGCGCACCCGGCCGGACTCACCCCACGTCAGGCCGAGGTGCTCGCGTTGATGTGCGACGGGCTCACCAATGCCGAACTCGCCCAACGGCTGTTCCTGTCGGAGAAGACCGTGGACCACCACGTGTCGGCGATCCTGAGTCGTCTCGAGGTGGCCGGCAGACGGGAAGCGGTACGCCGCGCGCGTGCGCTCGGCGTCGTCGACTGACTCCGCACGCGTTCGGAACTTGGGGAGGTTTCCCCGATGAGTATCCGCTCGCCGCCGCCGATCGTGGGTCATGCCCGTCGAATGCACGGGTGCACGACCCGACGATCGGAGCACACCATGAACATCTCACCTCGCGAGCGCAACGCCCCGAACACGCCCGCTCGGCCACAGCACCATCGCCGCGGCTGGGCGCGCGTGGCGCCGGTGGTCGCCGCCGCCGCGATCGCGGCCGGCGTGATCGCACCGATGGCCGGCGCGGCCGGCGATGCGCACGCGGCGCCCCGCGCGACCGGCGCTCGGCTCACCGCCTACCAGACCGATCCGTACAACATCCGGATCACCATCGAGGGCGTCTTCCGGATGAGCCGGGTCGACGCCGACACGATCATCAAGTACATGGTCGATCAGCGGGTCGGCGGGGTGCGCTACACGCTGCGCGGCGACGACGTCGGCACAGGTGATCCGGTGCTGTTCGAGCGCCTGGTGACCGGCACCGGCACGATGCCGGGCGGGCACCTGGTCGCCGCCGACGACGGCCTGCACTACCTGAAGGTGATGGCTGTCCCGCGCGAGTACCTGAACGAGGACGACAACGCATTCGATGACGACGACGAGGTCTATGCGCAGGTCCACCTCAACTATGCACAGGGTGGCGACCGGTATGCGACGAGCCCCGTGGTCGGACAACGGTTCTGAAGTCCGGAGTCGTGGGAGCGAGCCATGAACATCCCGATTCTCGCCGGAGGTGTCGCCACCGCAGTCTTCGCGGCCAGCACGCTGCCGATGCTGGTCAAGGCATGGCGGACCAGGGACGTGAGGTCCTACAGTCCCGGCAACATCGCCCTGGCAAACGTCGGCAACCTCATCTACCTCGTCTATGTGCTCGATCTGCCGGTCGGGCCGGCGCTGATCCTGCACCTGTTCCACAGCATGGCCAGTGTGCTGATGCTCTACTGGTATCTCCGTCATGTGGTGCTCCCGGACCGGCGACCCGCGGGCGACGAGGTGCACGGGTCAGCGGCTGACCACCTGACCGAGGAAGCCCGCGGCCTCGTTCAGCGCCTGTCGTGACTCGGGGGAAAACAATGGGAACATCTGGAACACGTGTCCCTGACCCGGCCATTCCTGCAGGCGCACATCGCCACCCGCCGCTGTGAACGCGCGGTACATCGCACGCGCGTCGTCGCCCATCACCTCGTACTGACCCACCTGGATGAGCGTCGGTGGAAGCGACATCTCCGGCGTCAGAGCGATTCTCATCCGGGGGTGATCGGCCTCGGCCCCGCGCGTGTACAGGCGCAGAATGCGTTGTGCAGCAACGGCATCGATGAGAGGGTCGCGGGTTCCGCGAAGTTGGTTGGCGACCGCCAGATCGAAGGTCGGATCGTAGAGCGGGGAGAAGACGACGAGCCCGGCCGGCTGGGGTGTCCCGGTCTGGTGATTGTCGGCGATCAGGTCGACGGCGAGGTGACCGCCGGCCGAATCGCCGGCCACCACGATCTGATCAGCGCGGTAGCCGGCGTCGAGCAGCCAGTGGTAGCCGCGGATGGCGTCGTCGCCCGCGGTCGGGAACGGGTACTCGGGCCCGAGTCGGTAGTCGAGGCTGAAGGCCGACCATCCGGTGCGGCGGGACAGACGCGCCACCAGACCGCGATGGGTGCGCGGCGAGCAGATGACGTACCCGCTGCCGTGTAGGTAGTAGAGGATCGTCTGATCGCCCGGTGTGCCCCGAGGTGGGCCGGCATGTGCGCTGACCCACTCGCCGCGCACCCGTCCGTCGCCGAAGGACTCGCGCACTGCCTCGATCCGGGTGCCGTCCGGGACCGGGGAGAGGGCCGCCAGCGATCGGTTCACACCGGGTCGCATCGCGGTGATCATCTGGGCCCGCGGGAGCGCCCCGCCGAGGCCGGCGGCCGTCATCAGAGGGGCCGAGACCCGGGACAGATAGCTGTTGATCGCGCGAGACCGCAGTGACCCTCGACCGACCGGTCGCCACTGCTGCTCCGAGGTGGGCGTGCGCACGCTGCTGACGCTAGACGAACCGGGGTCGCTCCAGGGTGCTTTCGGCCGCGTAAGCTGCGCAATCGTCACAGTTGTGCTATCCGGATTTCGATAGTGGGCACCGGTCGTGAGAAAATGGCCGACAATGCTTTCACCGAGCAGGGTGGTGCCGGGTAGAACAGTTCGAACCCGGGTGCGCCGTCAGCAACGACGCTGGCACGGACACCGCCACACGGCCGATATAACCCCAGGTCAGCCCAAGGATTAGGGGTACAGGAGAAGCGGCCGGTGGTCGGGGTCGCCGAGGACACACTGAGGTGTCCCGCAAGGACACGTAATGGTGAATGCGTGCGCAGCGTCGCGCACAGAGTGAGGCGAACTTATGAAGCATGCTCCAGGCCCTACGGGCCTCTATGACCCGGTCAACGAGCACGACTCCTGTGGTGTCGCATTCGTCGTCGACATGCATGGGCGGCGCAGCCGCGACATCGTCGACAAGGCCATCACCGCGCTGGTGAATCTCGAACACCGCGGTGCGGCCGGAGCCGAGCCCAACACGGGCGACGGCGCCGGGATCATGATCCAGGTGCCCGATCGGTTCCTGCGCGAAAGCGTCGACTTCGAACTGCCGGCCGAGGGCTCGTACGCCACCGGTATCGCCTTCCTGCCGCAGGGCTCCGAGGACGCGCGCGTGGCGACCGAGGGCGTCGAGAAGATCATCGAGGCCGAGGGGCTGACGCTGCTCGGCTGGCGCGAGGTGCCGACCAACGAGACCTCGCTCGGCGCATTGGCCCGCGACGCGATGCCGACCTTCCGGCAGGTTTTCATCTCGGGTGCATCGGGTATGGACCTCGAGCGCAAGGCGTTCGTCGTGCGCAAGCGCGTGCAGGCCGAGCTCGGCACCAAGGGTGCCGGCGCCGACGGCCCCGGACGCGAGACCGTGTACTTCCCCAGCCTGTCCGGCCAGACGTTCGTCTACAAGGGCATGCTGACCACCCCGCAGCTTCGCGAGTTCTATCTCGACCTGCAGGACTCCCGCGTCGAGAGCGCGCTCGGACTCGTGCACTCGCGCTTCTCCACCAACACCTTCCCGTCGTGGCCGCTGGCCCACCCGTTCCGTCGGGTCGCGCACAACGGTGAGATCAACACGGTCACCGGCAACGAGAACTGGATGCGGGCCCGTGAGGCGCTCATCGATGCGAGCGCGTTCGGGGATGCGGATGTCGCGCAGAAGATCTTCCCGACCTGTACGCCGGGAGCCTCGGACACCGCACGGTTCGACGAAGTGCTCGAACTGCTGCACCTCGGTGGTCGCAGCCTTCCGCACGCGGTCCTCATGATGATCCCCGAGGCGTGGGAACGTCACGAGTCGATGAAGCCGGAACACAAGGCCTTCTACGAGTACCACTCCGCGCTGATGGAGCCGTGGGACGGACCGGCGTCGGTCTGCTTCACCGACGGCACCGTCGTGGGCGCCGTGCTGGACCGGAACGGCCTGCGGCCCAGCCGGATCTGGGTCACCAAGGACGGACTCGTCGTGATGGCGTCGGAGGTCGGCGTCCTCGACATCGACCACGCCGACGTGGTGCAGAAACTGCGCCTGCAGCCGGGACGTATGTTCCTGGTCGACACCGCCGCCGGGCGCATCGTCGACGACGAGGAGATCAAGGACGAACTCGCCGCCGAGCATCCGTACCAGGAATGGCTCGACGCGGGTCTGGTCCACATCGACGAGGTCCAGGCACTCCCGCACGTGCACATGCCGCACGACCGGGTCACGTTGCGTCAGCAGGTGTTCGGCTACACCGACGAAGAGCTCAACCTGTTGGTCGCGCCGATGGCCACGACCGGCGCCGAGGCGATCGGTTCGATGGGCACCGACACCCCGATCGCGGTGCTGTCGGCCCGTCCGCGCATGCTGTTCGACTACTTCCAGCAGATGTTCGCGCAGGTGACCAACCCGCCGCTGGACGCGATCCGTGAAGAGGTGGTCACCAGCATCGGCGGCACCATCGGCTCGGAAGCCGATCTGCTGCACCCGGGTCCGGAGTCGTGCCGGCAGATCTCGCTGCCGTCGCCGGTCATTGACAACGACACCCTCGCCAAGCTGGTCCGGATCAACGAGAACGACGACCTGCCGGACTTCAGCAGTGCACACATCCACGGGCTCTATGAGGTCTCCGAGGGTGGCGAAGGTCTGCGCCGGGCGCTCGACGAGATCCGCGCCAAGGTCAGCGCCGCCATCGACGACGGCGTCTCGATCATCGTGCTGTCCGACCGCGAGTCCGACGAGAAGCTGGCGCCGATCCCATCGCTGCTGCTGACCGCGGCCGTGCACCACCATCTCGTCCGCGAACGCAAGCGCACCCGCGTCGGGCTCATCGTCGAGTCCGGTGACTGCCGCGAGGTCCATCACGTGGCGGCCCTCGTCGGCTTCGGTGCCGCTGCGGTCAACCCGTACATGGCCTTCGAGTCCATCGAGGACATGGTCGAGCGCGGCGCGCTCGGCGGTATCGACTTCCCGACCGCGCGGAAGAACTACATCAAGGCGGCCGGCAAGGGTGTGCTCAAGGTGATGTCCAAGATGGGCATCTCCACCGTGGCCTCCTACACCGGTGCGCAGCTGTTCCAGGTCATCGGCCTGTCGCAGGACACCGTCGACGAGTTCTTCACCGGACTGAACAGCCAGCTCGACGGCATCGGTCTCGCCGAGATCGCCGCCGATGTGGCGCGCAGGCACGCCCTGGCCTTCAGCGAGCGGCCCACCGAGCGCGCTCATCGCGAGCTCGAGATCGGCGGCGAATACCAGTGGCGGCGTGAGGGTGAGTACCACCTCTTCAACCCCGACACGGTGTTCAAGCTGCAGCACTCCACCCGGACCGGGCAGTACAAGGTCTTCAAGGAGTACACCAAGCTCGTCGATGACCAGTCGAGCAGGATGGCGTCGCTGCGCGGTCTGTTCGACTTCAACTTCGGTGACCGCGACCCGATCCCGATCGACAAGGTCGAACCGGCGAGCGAGATCGTCAAGCGCTTCTCGACCGGTGCGATGAGCTTCGGCTCCATCTCCGCCGAGGCGCACGAGACGCTGGCGATCGCGATGAACCGGCTCGGTGGACGCTCGAACTCCGGTGAGGGCGGCGAGGATCCGCGTCGATTCCACCACGACGAGAACGGGGACTGGCGGCGTAGCGCGATCAAGCAGGTCGCGTCCGGACGTTTCGGCGTCACGTCGCACTACCTGACCAACTGCACCGACATTCAGATCAAGATGGCGCAGGGTGCCAAGCCCGGTGAGGGAGGACAGCTGCCGCCGCACAAGGTCTACCCGTGGGTGGCCGAGGTCCGTGGCTCGACGCCGGGTGTCGGCCTCATCTCGCCGCCGCCGCACCACGACATCTACTCGATCGAGGATCTCGCTCAGCTGATCCACGACCTGAAGAACGCCAACCCGCAGGCCCGCATCCACGTGAAGCTGGTCTCCGAGGTCGGCGTCGGCACCGTCGCGGCGGGCGTCTCCAAGGCGCACGCCGACGTCGTGCTCATCTCGGGTCATGACGGCGGCACCGGCGCAACGCCGCTCACCTCGATGAAGCATGCGGGCGCACCGTGGGAGATCGGCCTGGCCGAAACCCAGCAGACGTTGCTGCTCAACGGTCTTCGCGACCGCATCGTGGTGCAGGTCGACGGCCAGCTGAAGACCGGCCGCGACGTCGTGGTCGCGGCGCTGCTCGGCGCCGAGGAGTTCGGTTTCGCGACCGCACCCCTGGTGGTCTCGGGCTGCATCATGATGCGGGTCTGCCATCTCGACACCTGCCCCGTCGGAGTCGCGACGCAGAATCCGCTGCTGCGCGAACGCTTCACCGGCAAGCCGGAGTTCGTGGAGAACTTCTTCCTGTTCATCGCCGAAGAGGTGCGCGAGCTGCTCGCCCGGCTCGGTTTCCGCACGCTGCAGGAGGCGGTTGGCCACGTCGAGACGCTCGACACCGCGAAGGCGCTGGCGCACTGGGGCTCGGCAAAGGCCGGCAAGCTCGACCTGTCGTCGGTGCTGTCGATCCCCGAGTCGCCGTTCATGAACCAGGACCTGTACTGCTCGGGCGTGCAGGACCACTCGTTGGACAAGGCGCTCGATCAGCAGCTGATCGCACAGAGCCGGGAGGCCATCGACAACGGCACCCGGGTCTCGTTCAGCTCGAAGATCACCAACGTCAACCGGACCGTGGGCACCATGCTCGGCCACGAGGTCACCAAGACCTATGGCGCGCATGGACTCCCGGAAGGCACCATCATGGTCGACTTCACCGGGTCCGCCGGTAACAGCTTCGGCGCGTTTGTGCCCAAGGGCATCACGCTGCGGCTGGAGGGCGACGCCAACGACTTCGTCGGCAAGGGCCTGTCCGGTGGCCGGCTGGTGGTGCGCCCCGCGCGCAACACTCCCGAAGGCTTTGTGGCCGAGGACAACATCATCGCCGGCAACGTGATCGGCTTCGGTGCGACGAGCGGCAAGATCTTCCTGCGTGGGGTCGTCGGCGAGCGGTTCGCCGTCCGCAACTCGGGCGCCACCGCCGTCGTCGAGGGCGTGGGCGACCACGGGTGTGAGTACATGACCGGTGGTCGTGTGGTGGTGCTCGGTGACACCGGGCGCAACTTCGCGGCGGGTATGTCCGGCGGAATCGCCTATGTGTACGACCCGGCGGGTACGTTCGCCGCCAACCTGAACACCGAACTCGTCGACATCGAGGAGCTCGAGCCCGAGGACATCGAGTTCCTCGCCGGCATCATCGAAGAGCACCGGGCGGAGACCGATTCGCCGGTCGCCGGCGCGGTCCTCGACGACTGGGAGCAGACCCAGGGGCGGTTCGCCAAGGTGATGCCGCGCGACTACAAGCGCGTCCTGCTCGCGATCGAGACGGCCGAACGCGATGGACGAGACGTGAACGAAGCGATCATGGAGGCCGCACGTGGCTGATCCCAGAGGATTCCTCAAGCACACCGAACGGGAGCTGCCCGACCGTCGTCCGGTCGAGCTGCGTCTGCTCGACTGGAAAGAGGTCTACACCGACTTCGAGAAGTCGGAGCTGAAGACCCAGGCCAGCCGATGCATGGACTGCGGTATCCCGTTCTGCCACAACGGCTGTCCGCTGGGCAACCTGATCCCGGAGTGGAACGACCTGGTCTACAAGGACCGGTGGCGCGACGGTATCGAGCGGCTGCACGCGACCAACAACTTCCCCGAGTTCACCGGCCGGCTCTGCCCGGCACCGTGCGAGGCGTCGTGCGTGCTGGGCATCAACCAGCCCGCGGTCACCATCAAGCAGGTCGAGGTCGAGCTGATCGACAACGCCTTCGACAACGGCTGGGTGACGCCGGTCCTGCCGGCCGAGAAGACCGGCAAGTCCGTCGCCGTGGTCGGTTCGGGTCCCGCCGGACTGGCTGCGGCACAGCAGCTCACCCGCGCCGGGCACGACGTGACGCTGTTCGAGCGGGCCGACCGCATCGGCGGGTTGCTGCGCTACGGCATCCCTGAGTTCAAGATGGAGAAGCGCCACATCGATCGCCGTCTCGCGCAGATGGAGGCCGAGGGCACCGTCTTCCGGACCGGCGTCAACGTCGGCGTCGACCTCACCGTGGAGCAGCTGCGCGCGGACTTCGATGCGGTGGTCCTCGCCAACGGATCGACCATCGGCCGTGACCTGCCGATCCCGGGCCGCGAGCTCGACGGCGTCCACCAGGCGATGGAGTTCCTCCCGCAGTCCAATCGGATCCAGCTCGGCGACCAGGTCCCCGACCAGATCAGCGCCAAGGGCAAGAAGGTCGTCATCATCGGTGGCGGCGACACCGGCGCCGACTGCCTCGGCACCTCGCTGCGGCAGGGCGCGGAGATCGTGCACCAGTTCGAGATCATGCCCAAGCCGCCGCACGAGCGGGCCGAGTCCACTCCGTGGCCGACCTACCCGCTGATGTATCGCGTGTCGTCGGCCCACGAAGAGGGCGGCGAACGTGTCTACTCGGTCAACACCGAGAAGTTCATCGGTGAGAACGGCAAGGTGACCGCGCTCAAGGCCCACGAGGTCGTGATGAACGACGGACGGTTCGAAAAGGTCGAGGGCAGCGACTTCGAACTCGAATGCGATCTGGTGCTCTTCGCGATGGGCTTCGTCGGCCCCGAGCGCGAAGACCTCCTCGACAAGATGGGCGTCGAGTACGACCAGCGCGGCAACATCGCCCGCGACGAGGACTTCGGCGCCGTCGGGCTGCCGGGCGTGTTCGTCGCCGGTGACGCCGGCCGCGGGCAGTCGTTGATCGTGTGGGCGATCGCCGAGGGCCGTTCGGCCGCGGCCGCGGCCGACGCGTTCCTCGCCGGCCGGTCGGACCTTCCCGCGCCGATCTACCCGACGCAGGTCGCCCAGCGCTGACCGCGGCGATCGCATCGGGCGACGACTGAAAGTCAACGCCTTCGGGCGCCGATGACCGTGATTGCTGTCGTGATCGCGAGTACAACGGCGAGCGCGCCGAGAGCGGCATCGGAATGTGCGGCGGCCACAAGCGCTCCGGACGCCAGCCCTGTCTGTTGGGCCGCCCCGAGCATGGCGGCCCGGCCGAGCGGGCGTGCGCCGGCCGTCGCGAGACTGCCGTCGTTGACGAGGGGGAACACCAGCCCCACCCCGAGTCCGACCGGAAGCAACGCGAGGATCAGAGCACCGGGAACGGATGGGACTGCCGCCGTTGCCGTGCAACCGATCACCAGCACGATGACGCCGGCAGATAGAGTCCGTCCGATCACGCCTCGCGTTCGGCTCCTTGCGATGACGATGGTTCCGACGGCGGCCGCTGCGTTGAGAGGCAGGAACGCGAGACCCGCCATCATCGGTGACCACGAATGGTCCTGTTGGAGTGCGAAGCTGACCGAGATCACGGTTGCGGCCAATACGGCGTTCGCACCCACGACGGCGAGGAAGGACACGATGGTCGGGATCCGTCGGTCGACCGGGTGGCCCGTGTCGTCTGCGACCCGATCGGGTCCCGAGGCATGATGCGTCTGCCCGACAACCCGGGGCGGTTGGACGACGGCCCACCCAATGGCGCCCGCCAGAGCCGCGACCGCGACTGCGACGAAACACCACCTCCACGATTCGGTTGCCAACGGTCCCGCCAGAACCAGTGCGGCCACCGCACCGGATCCGGACACCAATGAGAACACGGCGAAGGCGCGGCGCCGTCCGAGGGCGCCACGGGTCAGCATGTGTAGCGCTCCCAGCACACAGGTGGCGGTGACGGCGCCCGAGGCGCCCTGAGCGACCCGAGTCGCCGCGAGCAGGGCCGCGGAGTCGGCGAGCGCTCCGGCGGCGGCGGAGGTGGCAAAGACCGCGGTCGCCGGGATCAGTGCGCGACGCGGGTCGATTCGTCGGAGAACCACTCCGGCGACGGGCAGAGCGCACACGAAGCCGGCTGCAAACGGGGTCACGAGCAATTGGCGGGCCTCATCACCCAGGCCGAGGTCGCGAGCCACCGCGGGCCCGAGCAACGAGACCGTCGTCTCGTCGACGACGATGACGAACTGGACGAATGCCAACACCGCCACCGCGAGAGTCGGGGCGCGGTCTGCCCTGTCGGAGCGGCCCGTCACCCGTGCTCCTGGACAAGTGACCCAATCGTCACGCTGCACGACCCCGCATGTGCCTACTATGACAGAGCTCGGCTTCCACGCCCCCGAGCTCGCGTCGACCCGGGAGCCCACACATGCATCGCATCTCGCTCACATCCATCGCCAGGATCGGCTCAGTGATGTTGTCGCTCATCACGGTGGCAGCGGGTCTGAGTGTCGCCACGTCGCCCCACGCCGGGGCGGATACGTTGGCGGGCGTCCGCTACGCGCACGCCAGTGCAGGCTTGCCTTACCGCGAGACCCGGCTGTCACCAAGGAATTTCGTCGCTTCCGTGTGGTCGCGATCGATGCGGACGCAGGTGCCGGTTCTCGTCCAGTCACCCGCGAACCGGAGTCCGGCCGCGCCCGTCATGTACCTTTTGAGCGGTTCCACGGGTGGAGAGGACAACGACGACTGGACGCACGCGACCGACGCGAATGCGTTCTACGCCCGCAAGAATGTGTGGACGGTGACGCCGATCGGCGGTGCGGCAAGCTATTACGCAGACTGGCGGCGCGTGGACCCGTCCGCCAACTTCCGCTTCGGGGTCAAGACCGCGAGGCCTCTGCGGTGGGAGACCTTCCTGACCGCGGAGTTGCCGGCCGCGTTCGAGAACGCACACGGAACGTCGGGTCCGGGTCGGGCGCGCGGGATAGCCGGGATCTCGATGTCGGGGACCTCGGTGGTGCGACTGGCAGAGAACCATCCCGGCTTCTACCGGGCAGTCGGAGCGTACTCGGGGTGCGCCGACACCGCCTCGGGCCGCGGCCAGGTCCTTCTCCGTGTCGTCGCCGCAGTGCCCGGCGGTGCCGACGCCAGCAACATGTACGGACCGCCGGGTGACCCCGAGTGGGCTGCTCAAGACCCGGTCATCAACGCGTACAAGCTGTCTCGGCGTACACCGGCACTCTGGATCAGCGCCGCCTCCGGCCTTCCCGGTGCGCACGACAACCTTGCTGACCGGAGAATCGCGGGGAACGCCGGCGAACTCGCCGAGCAGATCGTCGTCGGCGGCCTCGACGAAGCGGCGGCCCGATCGTGCACGGTGTCCCTGGCAGAGCGTCTCGCGCAGCTCCGAATCCCGGCCACGGTGAGGTTCCCCGCGACCGGAACACACTCGTGGGGATACTGGCAGGACCAGATGCATCAATCGTGGCCGATGTTCGCACGCGCACTCGGAGCGTGAGCTCTGGTAGCGATGGAGCGCTCTCAGCGTCCTTTCAACTCGGCGGGAATACCGTCGTCGCGTGGACACCATCAATGGCATCCCGGCACACCCGCTGTTCGTGCACGGTGTGGTGGTACTCGTACCCGTGGCCGCCGTCATGACGATCCTGGGGGTCGTCTGGCCGGCGGCGCGTCGTCGGCTGGGATTCCTCACACCGCTGGTGGCACTCGTCGCGCTTGTCATGGTGCCGCTGGCCACGAGCGCCGGCGAGGCGTTGGAGAAGCGCGTCCCACACACGGACGCGGTGGAACGCCACACCAGACTCGGCGAGCAGATGATCTATTGGGTCGGGCCACTCTTCGCGCTGTCGGTGGTGTGGTGGGTTCTCCACGACGAACGGGCTCGCGAGTACCTCGCGAGCCGGTTGCATCTCTCGCCGAGAGGACGACGAATCGTCGACATCGTGATCGGCGCGGCGACGGTGATCGTCGCGCTCGGTGCATTGGTGACGGTCTACCGGATCGGCGACAGCGGGTCGCGTGCCGTATGGCAGTGATCGGACGTGTGCACCGGGGAGGGCGGTCGGCATGAGTGCCACCCGACGAGCGCTGTGGCTCGCACAGGTTCTGCGCCCCGACGTCTCCCATGTCGTCGCGTTCGCGGTCACCATCACCGGTCCGCTCGATGTCGAGCGGCTGACTTTGTCGGTCGATGCCGTGCTCGACCACGTGGGTTGGAGGGATGTGCACATCCCCGCCGGCCTGTCGCCGGCGGATGTCGGGGCCGGAGAGCCGTTGCGGCGCAGACCTACTGGATGCGAATCCGTCACCGTGGTGGATCTGCGGCCGCCGGTGGGTGACCCGATGACCGCAAGTGCCCGGCGCACAGCCGAGTTCGTCGACGCGGCCGATGGGGCGGACCTCACCGAGCCACTGTGGCGTAGCGAGCTGCATGTGCTCTCGCCGGAACTGCATCGCTGGGTGATTCGAGTGCATCATGTGCTGACCGACGGCGCCGGTGCGCTCCGCGTAGTGTCGCACATAGCGGACGTGTACGCGGGGACAGCCGACCCGTTCGGGCTCGAACTTCCCGCCGACGAGGACCTCGAGGCCGCCGAGGCTGCGTACGCGGCCTCGGGACGTTACCGAGATGACGCACGCTACTGGGGCGACGTTCTCGACCGGCACGAACCTGCACTCCTCGCCGGCGGTATGCCGTCCGAACCGACATCCCGTCTGACCCGTGTCACCCACCGGATCTCGAGTCCCCGACCACCCTCGACCGACGAGACCGTCGCTGCGTTCGCCGGCTTCTGCGCTCGGCTTCTGGATCGCGCCGACATCGGTCTCGGATTACCGGTCGCGGCGCGCACGTCGGCCCTGCGACGACGTGCGGTCCAGCCGCTGTCCACCGTCGTGCCGCTGACGCTGGACGGCATCGGCGATCGAACCGCTGCCGAGGCGGTGGCCGACGTCAGGATCGCGATCGTCGGTGCGCTACGCCATCAGCTGCATCGCCGAGAGGACATGGTGCGCGGTCGTGACGACACGGTCGACTTCGGCCCCATGGTGAACCTGTTGCCGGACGTGACGATTCCCGACGTGCCGGGCCTGGGATGGGACGTCGAGGTGCTGCGCACGGGGCCGGTCACCGATGTCTCGATGACGGTGCACCCGGCCGACGAACACGGTGATCGCGGGATCAGTTGGGAAGCCCCGGCGACGCGGTTCGACACCGCAGCACTGAACGACCTGGCTCGTCGGTTCGACCGATTCCTCTCCGCCACCCTGGTCGAGATCGACGACGGCAGACCTGTTCCCGCGGAGTCGATCTTCCTGCCCGGCGAATGGACGTTGTTTCGGAGTCGATCGGGTTCTCCTGCACCGCCATTCGCGCCGACGTCCGCACTGCTCGACGAGTACGCCCAGTACGATCCGGCCGGGCCGGGTCTCGTGTCGGGCGGGCTGGCGTTGTCACGATCGGACCTGCTCGATCAGGGGGACCGCTGGGCTCAGACCCTCATCGACGCGGGGGTGAGACCAGGGGACGCGGTCGCCGTGTCGCTGGAACGGTCGGCCGCCTCGGTAGTCGCCTTCTGGTCGGTGATCCGCGCCGGAGCGGTGTGGCTGCCGATGGACCCGACGCTGCCTGTCGCCAGGAAGCGAAAGATCCTGGGGCGACTCGACGTCGCTGTCGGGCTGAGCGCTCCCGGCCACCACGAGGTCGGACCCACCCGATGGATCGAGATCGACATCGCCGCAGCGGGCCCGAACGATGGCGTCAAACACCGGCATCTACCCGGACTGGATCGTGGCCCCGATGATAGGGCCTACGTGCTGTTCACCTCGGGCTCCACGGGAGAGCCGAAGGGTGTCGACATGCCGCACCGAGGACTGCCCGCGTTGGTGGCGGAGATCCGGAAGTCGTATGCGCTGTCACCGGACTCACGCATGCTTCACGTGTCCTCGCCAACCTTCGACTCCGGTCTCGTCGACATGCTGTCCGCGGTCGCCACGGGTGCCACGCTGGTCGTGGCGCCGGCCGGCGTCGATGCGGGTGCTCCGCTCGCACGCCTCATCGACGAGGCAAAGGTCACGCATCTCATCGTGACCCCCTCGGTCCTCGACACGCTGCCGCGTGAGCTCTGCGACCAACTCCAGCAGGTCGTGCTCGGCGGGGAGCGGGTTCCGCCATCGATCGTGGACGCCTGGGGCGCCCGGGTCCCGCTGCGAAATGCGTATGGACCCACCGAGACACGATGCAGCGTCAACTTCTCCGGCCCGATGCTCCCGGGGTGTCCGGTCACTGTCGGGCCTCCCATGGTCGGGGTGACGGAGGCGATACTCGATCGATGGGGGCGCCCCCAGCCGCCGGGCGCAATCGGCGTGCTGCACGTGTCCGGTCCCCAGGTCGCCGATGGGTACCTGGGCGCTCCCGAGCTCACGGCCGAGGTCTTCCTCGATTCGTCGATCTCGGCCGACCCGGTCATGTACCGCACCGGTGATCTCGCGACGTGGACGGCGGACGGTGAGGTGCGCGTCCTGGGACGGCGCGACGGCCAGGTCAAGATGCGCGGTCTGCGGATCGAACTCGGTGAGGTGGACACCGCACTCGCCCGGATCGCCGGTGTCGCACGGTCGGCGACCATCATGCGTGAGCTGCCGTCAGGCAGGTCCGAGCTGGTGTCGTTCGTCGTCTCCGAGTGTGGTGCGCCGGCGGGGCCTCGGGAGCTGCGTCGGAAGCTTGCACTGACATTGCCGCCGTACATGATTCCGGCGCGGGTCGTCGTGTGCGACGAACTCCCCCGGACGGCTACGGGCAAACTGGACTCCGCTGCTCTGTGCGCACTGGCCGTGGCCGACCGGCGACACGGCCGGGTACCTGATGGATGGCGAGAAGTCCTGCTACTCCACATCGTGGGCGAGGTTCTCGGCCTGACGACGGTGGACCCGGATGCGAGCTTTCTTGAACAGGGCGGTGATTCACTGGCGGTGATCCGGATCGTGCAGCGGCTCGTGGAGGCGGGGCACCGGGAGATCGGGCCCGACGATCTGTTGCGTGCGACGGATCTGGCATCGGTCGCTGCGCAACTGACGAATCCGCCGGTGGCCGCGCCGTTGAGTCCGCCGGACGGACCCGACGAGCACCGCACGACGGCCGACCGCGAGACTCCGCTGACACCGGCGCAGCGAACCGTGAGCCGAGCCCGGGACGACCCCGATGCTCAGATCATCCGTGTCGGGTGGCTGGTCCCAGTGGGCGCCGGGCCATCGGCCGAGCACCTGGAGCGGATCATCGGCGTTCTGCTGGACAGGCATCCGGCGCTGCGGTCATCGTTCCCCGACACCGTCGAGGGTCCGGTCCGGCGAGTGGCCCCGCACGTGCCGACGGGCCTGGTCGTCGACAGGGTGACGGCCTCGACGTATCCGACTCGAGATGATCTGGAGGCCGTTGCCGACGGGATGGCCGAGCGCCTGGACGTCCGCTCGGGTCTGCCGCTCGCCGTGACCCTGGTGATCGATGCGCTCGGGTCGATCAGCGGTGTCGTGGCCGTCGCGCATCACATCGCCGCCGACGGTCAGTCCCTCGCCCTCCTGGCGTCGGAGATGGACAGACTGCTGTGCGGGGCAGACCTGCCGCCGCTTCCCGGGGCCGACGTGTGCATGCCCGCCCCGTGCGCCGGCGGCAATTCAGACGATGGATTCCGACTCGAACATCTTGCGTCGCTCCCGGACTCGGCGTGGACGCTCGGCGGCGTTCGGGTCGAAGGGATCCGGGACCGCGCGGTGATCCGACAGACTGCACAGGTCTCGGCGGCCGGTTTCGGGGAATTCCGTTCTCACGCAGCGGCCAGGGGTATCACCGCAGTCGAGGCATTCCGCGCGGAGATCGCCGAGACCCTGGCCGAGGTGACGGGGGACCGGCGGGTGCTGTCGGCGACCCCGGTCTCGCGTCGACCGCCCGGAGGGGAGAACCTCGTCGGCGACTTCGTGCTGTGCGCGATCATCCCGATCGAGGCGGGCGCCGATCCGACAGTCAGTGCGGATGTCGCGCGGCGGTGGATCGATGCCGCGACCACCCCGATGGAGGACATCCTGTTTCTCGCGGGTCGTCCCGTGAGTGGCTCGGACGTCTTTCCGGTCCCGGTGCTCATCGGGTGGTCACCCGAGATCGACGGCGGGTCCGCACTCGGCGAGATGATCGCATTTCGACCCGATCGCGGGCGCTGGGTGCTGCAGATCGAGGGCTCCCCGATGGTGGACGGTCGCCTGGGTATCGAGGTGACCGGACTCGAGGCCGGCCTCGGCCCGGACACCGTTCACCAGATCGCCCGAGCCATCCACCGACGGATCGAAGGGAGGTGGCAGTCGTGTCAGTCGCCGTGAATGGGCGGACGACCGACGGCATGGGTTCCGTCGCAGTAGGGCTGGATGCTCGAGCGGCCACATCGGCAGAGGGCCACGGTGGCGCGGTGCCGTGGGATGGGGTTTCCGGCGGCGTCCACGATCTCGACGTCACCGCGAACCACCAGCGGGCCACCCGGCGTGACCGTTATCCGCGCCGATCCGTGTCCGGTGGGCGTGGATCGACGTTCTGTGGGGATGTCCATGAGTCCATGATGAGCGACGCCGGCATCCGGCGGTGTCGACATCGGCGGGGCGGAGAATCATGACCGCGGCCGGGCAGACTCCGACCCGGTGCCCGATGCTCGAGCCCCGTGGCCCCCTGAGTCTGATCGTGTGGAGGATGTTGCGGGAGAGGCCTACGACGTCGGGCGTCGATCTGACCGACGTCGCCCACGTCCTGAGCGCCAAGCCCGCCGGGCGTGCGTTGCTCGACGATCTGGATCTGCAACGAGCGTGGTTCATCATCGGCGAACTCGATGGGCGAGGAGTGTGCGGGGTCGACGATCGGTGGAACGACCATCCCGCGGTGGCCTCGCTACGACTGGACATCGGCGACGCCCTGGAGGCGGCCATCCGCGATCGTGTGGGTGCGATGGATCCGTGCACAGCAGAAGAGCTGCCCGCACGGGTGCGACGTGAACTCGACGGCATCGCCGCGCCCGCCCTGTCGTCGTATCTCCGGTGCGAGGGGACCGCGGCCGACTATCGGGACCTTCTGCGTCATCGGTCGCTGTATCACCTTCGCGAAGCCGATCCGCATACGATCGCGATCCCCAGGCTGACCGGCCGGGCGAAGGCGGCACTCGTCGAGATCCAGAGCGACGAGTACGGCGGTGGCAGGGAAGAGGACATGCATGCCACTCTTTTCGCTCGGTCGATGAACTCCCTCGGACTCTCCAGCGACTACGGCGCCTATGCCGAAACCCTTCCCGCGGTCACCCTGGCGTGGTCGAACACGTTGTCACTCTTCGCGTCCCGCCGTCGACTCCGGGCCGCCGTCGTCGGACACCTCCTCGCGCTCGAATGCACGTCGTCCATCCCGAACAAGAGGTATGCGGAGGGGTTGCGGAGGCTCGGGTTCGGCGACGAGGCGACTCGGTTCTTCGATGAGCATGTCGAAGCGGACGCCGTGCACGAGCAGATAGCCCTGTACGACATGTCCATGCCGTTGCTGGAGAGCGAGCCGGACCTCTCGGTCGATCTGTTGACCGGATTCCGCGCGGCCGTCCTGCTCGATGCTGATGTCGCCGGGCATCTCATTGCGCACTGGAAGGTGACGGCAGTGCACGAATGAGGATCCGGTCCCGCGCCGATCTACCCGACGCAGGTCGCCCAGCGCTGAGCGGAGACCTGACCAGCGAAGTCCGGACTGTGACGTTCCTGCGATTTGCGTGCGTTCTCGGGTCTGTTGGGCCCACTCTGTAGCAGAGTGGGAGATGTGGTTGTCCCCCGTTCGGAGGACAACCACGTCTTCACGACCTGACAGGATTCGAATGACGACTGCCCGCGCGGATGGTCCCTACCGGCGCACCCGCCCGAAGGACCGGAAGCAGCACATCCTCACCACCGCCGCGGAGTTGTTCCGCAACGAGGGTTTCCACAACGTGGGGATGAGCGACATCGCCGCCGGGGTCGGCATCGTCCCGAGCGCGCTGTACCGCCACTACCGCAACAAGCACGACCTGCTGGTCGCTTCGTTCGACGAGTCCGTCCGCAGGTACGAGGAAGCGGTCGACGGCGTCGACGATCCGCTCGAGATGACACGCAGCATCGTGCACGTGGCGACGGCGTCGCAGGCATTGGACCTCGCCTGGAGCCGGGACAACGGTCATCTCGATCCGGACGAGCGCGCGGCGATCCTGGCGCGGATCCGCACGGTCGCCGACCGGGCCGCAGGCATCGTCGGCGCGGACTCGGGGCCCGACCGGGTGCCCGCCCACGTCACCACCTGGGCGATGCTCGCGGTGGTGAACTGGCCCGGCCACCGGCCGTTGTCGGTGTCCCACGCCGACCAGCCGCGCATGCTGATGGCGGCGGCGAATGCCATCGTCACTGCCGGGCGGCACGCCGTCCGGTCACGCCCGTCACCCGACTCCGCACCCGGGCCGGTGCGGTCGGATCCGGCCGGCGGATTGATGCCGTTGGCACGTCGCGAGGCCCTGCTGAACACCGCGATCACGATGTTCGCCGTCAGCGGCTACCCCAACGTGAGCCTCGACGACATCGGCGAGGCCGTCGGTATCGCCGGCCCGAGCGTCTACAACCACTTCGGCAGCAAACTCGAGATCCTGGTGTGCGGTATCCGGCGCGCGTTCGACGTGATGTGGCTCGAGCTCGGCCAGGTGCTCGGACAGACCGCCGATCCCGCCCGTGCCCTCGACCAGTTGCTGTCCGGTTACGCGCGCTTCGCCTACGCGCACTGGGACCTGATCGCGGTGTTGCTGTCGCACACGGTGTTGCTCGACGACGACTCACTCGCGCTGCTCGCGCGCACCTATCTCGAGTACGTCAGCGAGTGGCGGCGTCTGCAGATGATGTGCCGGCCCGAGCTGAGCGCCGACGAGGCCCAGACGCTCGTCGATCTGGCACTCGCGGTCATCAACGGTGTGGTGCGGGTGGAGGCGCTTCGGGTGCCGACCCTTCCGGACGACGCCTGCCACCTCGCCAAGGCCGTGCTGGACGCGTCGCTCGTCGAGGTCGGGGTCTGACGCCTGCGTCGTTCAGATCGACGTCAGTGCCTGCGTCATCTGCCGTTCCACGGGTTCGGCCAGGCGGTCGAACGCGAACTGGACGAGGGTGTCGGCGAACCGCGCGGCGCCGTTGAACTCGACGTGTGCGTGGTAGGTGATGATCGTCGCGGGTCCGTCGCCGGTTCCGTTGCTCGTCCCGAAGGAGAGGTCGTCGACCGACGTCGCCGTCTTGTTGGTGCCGGTGAACGTCAGATGGTCGGGATCGTCGCGGGTCAGTTCGTAGACCAGTTCGGTGGTGACACCGTAGAGCTTGGTGGTGTTGTGCCACTTCGTGCCCAGACCCACCGGGTCGGCGCCGATCTGTTCGCACCGCACCGTCCCCGGATCCCAGTCGACGGCGTTGGCGAAATCGCGCAGATAGGCGACGACCTCGGCCGGTGGGCGTTGGACGGTGAACGTACGGGACACGTCGACCACGGCGACTCCTTGTTCGGCAACGATGCAGGGATATACCGCTATTCGGCACAGGCCGGATTTCGGATGGCCTTCTCGATGCGCCGACAGTCCCGCGTCGGGCCACTACACTCGGGAGCGCGAACCCGGACGGGCCCGATGGCAGTGGGAGGGACGAGGATGCGGCTGCGCGCACTGATCGCCGGAGTGGCGGCCACGCTGATGGCCATCGGATCGGTGGTGGTCACGGCCGCACCCGCCGCCGCGGCACCACCCGGATGCCCGAAGATCTACGTGCTCGCCATTCCCGGCACCTGGGCGAACGGCACGAGCCCCGGGATCATGGGCGAGGTGACGTCGGGGCTCGGCCCCGAGACACGCGTGCAGTTCGTCGGGTACAACGCGACCGCGTTCCCGTGGGAGAAGGCCGTCTACGGCAAATCCAAGGCCCAGGCCGTCGCCAACACCAAGGGCCTCGCGATCTCCATGCTGCGCCGCTGCCCCGGCACGCGCATCGCGCTGACGGGCTACAGCCAGGGCGCCGACGCCGCCGGGGATGTCGCGTCGGAGATCGGAACCGGCCGTGCGGAGATCCGGCCGGGACAGGTCGCCGGCGTCGTGCTGATCGCCGACCCGCGTCGCTCGCGGCGCGACAACCTGATCGGCCCCGCGCTGAACGGCGAGGGCAGTGGTGGTCCCCGGCTCGACGGCATGGGCTGGGTACTGCCGCGGGCGTTCACCATCTGCCAACCCTCGGACCTCTACTGCAACGTGCCCCGCGACTACTTCATCACCAGGATCGTCGGATACCTCGCGGAGACCAGCGACCCGACGCCGAGCCAGATCGCGCAGTACCAGGCCGAGGCCGGAGCCATCGTGGCCGAGCTGACGACCCTGGGCGGGCCCGGGAAGATCGTCGATGAACTGTCCAATACCCGCGCCCGTGAACAGATCAGGGCGTTCGATCAGTTCCTGCAATCCGGGGCGCACGGGGTCTACAGGTCCTTCCAGGTGCGTCCGGGCGTGACGGCCGTCGAGTGGGCGCACGGTTTCCTGGCGGGACTCGCCTGAGATCGCGGCCGCGACGAACCCGGTGCGCGGTCCATTCGAACGAACTACATCGAGGGTCTGTCGCTACCACAGATGTAACAGCGCAGGTGGGAACATCGATGTACCGGATGCCAGCGATCTCGGGCCGGACGACCTGACCGGAGCGTGATCAGGTGTGGCGGAGAATACGTTTTTCGACGTCACTTATGGCTTGGGTGCGGGTAACCGACCGACTACAGTAAAGCGAAGTTCAGGTCCGATGTAGCAAACAAGGGAAGTGATTGGTCATGAGGTTGGCTGATACATTCTCCGGTCCTCGCCGAGGCGCCAAGCTGAGTTCGATCAGCGTAGGTCGATTCGGGCGATCGCGTCCTGCACGGATGTTCCCTGCCGAGGCGGAGAGGCTTGCGAGTCCCGCCGAACTCCGGCGCCTCAAGTCGTGATCAGTCAGTCGTTGCCGACACGCGCGGCCTGATCTCCGAGTTCCACCACATCCCCGGGCGCCAATTGTCGGCCCCGCCGGGTCTCTACCTCACCATTGACCGACACCATGCCGTCGCCGATGACCTCTTTCGCCTCGGCGCCGGAGTCGATGAGGTTGGCCAGCTTCAGGAATTGGCCCAATCGGATCGACGCGTCCCGGATCGGTATCTCGTCCACCCCCGACATCTTGCCCAACGACACCGTGTTCGGCGAGCCCGGCCGGTTAACGTTGGTCCATGACATTGGAAGCGTCGCGCGCCGCGCTGCCCGAAGACGCCCCCGACCATCTCGCCACCGCGGCCGCGGATCGTCCGCAGACCGCTGCCGAGCGTCGCTCACGTGATCTGATCGACCACATCCGGACCCCGAGCGGATTCGGGCGTCTGGCGCCGCGGATCGCGGGAACCGTCGTCGGGGTGCTGGCCACGATCTCGCTGTTGTCGAGCGTGCTCCCGTTCTTCCGGCATCTCATCCACGTCCCCCGCGACTACGTGGACACCTTCATCATCACGTTGCCCGACACCAGCTTCGCGTGGGCGTTCGTGTTGGCGCTCGTCGCGTTCGCGCTGTCGATGCGCAAACGCATCGCGTGGTGGATCTGCGTGGTCTACCTCGCGCTGTACACGCTCGGCAACGTCATCTACCTGATCCCGGCGTTGGCCGACGAACTGTCGGTGACCGACAACGACCGCATCAACCTGTGGATCGGCATCGTGATCGATGTCGCGGCGCTGATCTATCTGCTCGCGACGTACCGGCAGTTCTACACCCGGGTCCGTCGGGGTGCGGTGCTGCGGGCGATCGGCGCGTTGATCTGCGGTCTCGCGATCGGCACCTTGCTCGGTTGGGGGCTGGTGTGGCTGTTCCCGCACACCCTGACCCGCGCGGACCGGCTGCCGTACGCGTTCAACCGCGTCGTCGCGTTCGGCGCCATCGACCAGGAGACCACCTTCGACGGCCGGCACAGCTTCGCGCCCGTCAACGGCCTGCTCGGACTGTTCGGCGCGGTCGCGCTGATCGTCGCCGCGGTCGTACTGTTCCGGTCGGTCCGGCTCAAGGCGCTCATCACCGCCGATGACGAACGACTGATCCGTGCCCTCATCGGCCGGTTCAACGACGACGACTCGCTCGCCTACTTCTCCACCCGTCGCGACAAGGCGGTGGTGTTCTCGCCGGACGGTCGTGCGGCGATCACCTACCGCGTCGAGCTCGGGGTGGGGCTCGCGGGTGGCGATCCCATCGGTGACCCGGAGTCCTGGGGCGACGCGATCGCCGAATTCCTCACGCTCTGTGACAGGTACGGCTGGCATCCCGCGGCCATGGGATCGAGTGCGCGCGGTGCCGCGGCCTACGACGCCGCCGGCTTCGGATCACTCTCCATCGGAGACGAGGCGATCCTCTACACCCGCGACTACAGCATCAACGGACCCGCCATGCGCGGTGTGCGCCAGGCGGTCACCAGGACCAAACGTGCCGGCATCACGATCCGCATCCGGCGACACAGTGAGATCTCGACAGGCTCGATCGACGGGAAGGGGGGCTCGATCGACGGGAAGCCGTCCGAGATGGCCCAGGTCGTCGCACGCGCCGACGCCTGGCGCGACACCGACGAGGAACGCGGCTTCGCCATGGCGCTCGGCCGCATCGGCGACCCGGCCGACGGCAACTGTCTCCTGGTCGAGGCGGTCGAGAACGAGGGGACCGACGCGGAGAAGGTCGTCGGGATGCTGTCGTTCGTCCCCTGGGGGCGCACCGGGGTGTCACTCGACGTCATGCGCCGCGACCGCGACTCGGTGAACGGCATCGTCGAGACGATGGTCACCGAACTGGCGAAGAATTCCGAGCAGTACGGCATCACCGAGATCTCGCTGAACTTCGCGACCTTCCGCGCCTTCTTCGAGCACGGCGCCGAGATCGGGGCCGGACCCGTGATGCGCGCGACCTATTCGGCACTGATGTTCGGCTCACGGTTCTTCCAGATGGAGTCGCTCTACAAGTCCAACGCCAAGTACCGGCCGGATTGGCAGCCGCGCTACCTGTGCTTCGAGGACAACGCGGTATTGCCGCGGGTCGGGCTCGCCGCGATCGTCACCGAGGGATTCGTTCAGCTACCGAGGTTCGGGCGGGCCCGCCACTACACCGAGGGGGTGTCGGCGATCCCGGCCGGAGTCGACGTCGACGCACTCATCGACGAGCTCGACGCCGAGGCCGAGCAGTCGGCGGTGGAAGTGCATCGGCCCGAACAGGTCCGGGTGCGACTGGCCAAGATGGAGCGACTCGTCGCCGACGGCTTCGATCCCTACCCGCCTTCCGATCCGCCGACGCACTCGATCGCCCAGGCGATCGCCGAACCGGAGGGCACCGTGGTGACCATCGCGGGCCGCGTGACGCGGCTCCGCGATTTCGGCAAGGTGTCCTTCGCCGACGTGCACGACTGGTCGGGTCAGGTGCAGGTGCTGGTCGAGGAGTCCCGGGTCATTCCCGGCACTCCGGATTTCGGGGCGGACGTCGATCTCGGCGATCTGATCGAGGCGCGGGGTGTGGTGGGTCAGAGCCGATCCGGCGAGCTGTCGATCCTGATCGACGCCTGGCGGTTCAACGGCAAGTGCCTGCGGCCGCTGCCGGACAAGTGGAGCGGACTGACCGACCCGGAGGCCCGGGTGCGTCAGCGCTATGTCGACCTGGCGATCAACCCTCGCAGCCGCGAGTTGCTGGCCACCCGCAGTCTGGTGGTGAAGTCGTTGCGCGACTTTCTCGCCCAGCGCGGCTACCTGGAGGTCGAGACGCCGATCCTGCAGCAGATCCACGGCGGGGCGAACGCCACGCCGTTCCAGACGCACATCAACGCCTACGACCTCGATCTCTATCTGCGTATCGCACCGGAGCTCTACCTGAAGCGACTGTGCGTCGGCGGCGTCGAGAAGGTCTTCGAGATCGGGCGCAACTTCCGCAACGAAGGCGTCGACTTCAGTCACAACCCGGAGTTCACCAGCCTGGAGGCCTACGAGGCACACAGCGACTATCTGAAGATGCTCGACCTGACGCGGGAGATGATCCAGTACGCCGCCACCGCAGCGTACGGAGAGCCGGTGATCGTGCGCACCGACGACGACGGAAACGAAGAGCGCGTGGACATCTCGGGTGCGTGGCCGGTCAAGACGGTGCACGAGGTGGTCTCTGAGGGCGCCGGCGAAGAGGTGACACCCGAGACGCCGGTGGAGACGTTGCGCGCCATCTGCGACCGGCTGGAGATCGCGCATCGGCCCGACTGGGATGCCGGCCAGGTCGTCCTCGAGCTGTACGAGCACCTCGGCGAGGACCGGACCACCTTCCCGACGTTCTACACCAACTTCCCTACGTCGACGTCGCCGCTCACCCGCGCCCACCGATCGATTCCGGGCGTGGCCGAGCGCTGGGACCTGGTCGCCTGGGGCGTCGAACTCGGTACCGCCTACACCGAGCTGACCGATCCGGTGGAGCAGCGCAATCGGTTGACCGCGCAGTCGGTGCTGGCGGCCGGTGGCGACCCGGAGGCGATGGAACTCGACGAGGACTTCCTGCAGGCACTCGAGTATGCGATGCCGCCGACCGGCGGTCTCGGCGTCGGCGTCGACCGCGTGGTCATGCTGATCACCGGGCAGTCGATCCGCGAATCCCTGGCTTTCCCGTTGGCGAAGCCGCAGGAGGGCTAGAGGAAAAGCGCGAGGGCAACGGGCCAGGTCACCCACACAAATGCGCCGTGACCGTCGAGTCGTGGGTCGGGATGACCCGGATGTGACGCCGCACGAGGTGAAGTCGATGCAGCGTCGCGAAGGCGGCGTCTCGGTCGTCATCGACGAACTCGCCCGGGAAGGCGGGTTTCTGCCTGAGCCGATCGACCTGCTCGTGGTGCCACGCGGCGTCTCCGGCGAGCAGTACCCATCCACGCGCGGTTCTCGCGAGGACACCGATGCTTCCGGGCGTGTGTCCGGCGAGATCGACCAGCACCACCGATCCGTCGTCGAACAGGTCATGACTCGCGGTGAACGTGAACACGGGCGGGCCGTCGAGGCCGTAGGTGCGGACGGGCCTGCCGTCGGTCAGGGTCGGTCGGACACCTCCGGCCGGGGGACGCACGCCGTCGAGGATCCACGCGTGCTCGGTGTCGCGGAGGAGCACCGGCAGGCCGGGAAGGTCCAGGAGGCCGCACACGTGGTCCCAGTGAGCATGGGTCGGCAGCGCGAACTCGGGTTGTCGAGCCGGTGGCTGTCTCTTGAGCCCGTCCACGGTGCTCACCGTTGTCCTGGGTGGCGTGACCACCCGTCGGGTCAGGAACGGCAGTTCGGGCAGTACACGGTCACGTGCCTGCCGGCAGAAACCGGGGTCCACCAGAAAGGTGGCTGCAGGGTGTTCGACGACGAACGACGTCAGGGCGGAGTCCAGGCGCCGGAGGGGAGCCGCACCCTCTACGAGTCCCATCGCCGGCACTCGTCGAGTGACCTGAGGCAAGGCTCGGACCGTGACGGTCTGGTCGCCCGCCGGGGGCCCGGCATCGGTGATCGACTGCATCAATCTGACGTCCGGCGGCCTCGGGCGCACGGTGCCGCGCACCAGGTGGCCGACGGCGGTCAACACCTCGCCGAGCGCGGGATCGCGCTCTCGTGGCTGGGACACCTCGGCGGCTCCTTCGACATTCATCTCGGACCAGGGCGACGCGACGTCGACGTTACCGCGCGCACGGCGCGCCGAGCCCGCACCGATGGCAGATGCAATCCATCGACCGACATCCGCGGTCATGGGTGACGACACGGTGACCCACCGACCTCCCGGCCGCCTCGTCGACGTCGACAACAGCTCGCTGCACGTTCTCGACGATGGCGACGGCCCACCCCTCCTGCTGCTGGCCGCCCTGGGCAGCAATTGGTTCGATCTCGATCCACTGACCGATCGGCTCCGTGCATCGTGGCGGGTCATCCGCTATGACCGCCCCGGCTACGGCCTGTCGGAACCGATTGGGCCACTGGCTCATCCGACGCTCGACGGGGAGGTCGACAGGATCTGCGCGGTCCTGGACGCGGTGGGCATCGACGGACCGGTCACGGTGGTCGCCCACTCGATGGCGTCGATCTACGCGGAGGCGTTCGCGCGACGGTGTCCGGAACGGACCGCGGGTGTCGTGATGATCGACGGCTCGTTCGTGATGGTGCCGTGGCGGATGCTGCCCACACGCGGCCGGACCTTCATCGCGCGACGCCTCGACAGCGTCGTCGAGATGCTGAGTCGAGGCCTCGGTCTGCGACGGCGAAGCGCCGACCTCCGGCCGCGACTGCTACCGGCGCCGCCCGAGGGATTCGACGGGACGCAGCAGTACTGGGCGACGACGGTCTTCGGGCAGCGGCCGATGGTGCGCGCGACGCTGATCGAGCATGCGGCCTTTCCCGCTCTCAACGCTGATCTGCGGTCGCTTCGTCGCCGACGTCCGATGCCCGGCGTGCCGCGGGTCGTGGTCGGCGCGGTGCACGGGGTCCGGCCGTGGCGCCACTACTGGGCGTGGAAGCAGACGCGGTACGCGCAGATGCTCGGGGCATCGCGGGTGCTCATCGCCGGACAGCACTTCCTGGTCCTCGACCGGCCGGACGAGTTGGCCGAGGCGATCGATGCGATCCGTCCGGGGTCGGCCGGTGCCGGGCAGTAGCTGTACCCGCCGGTAACATCTACCGGTCGATCCGCATAAACTGGTCGCCATGACCGAGTTGACCTTCACGCCGACCGCCGACCTCGTCGATGAGATCGGCGACCTCGTCCGGAGTTGCGACACCCAGTTCACCCAGTTCGGCGGCCACCGTGAGTTCGTCGGCCGGGTAACCACGGTCAAGTGCTTCCAGGACAACGCCCTGCTCAAGTCCATCCTCTCCGAGTCGAATCCCGGTGGGGTGCTCGTCGTCGACGGCGCCGAGTCGGTACACACCGCGCTCGTCGGCGACATCATCGCCGAACTCGGGCGGTCCAACGGCTGGGTCGGCATCATCGTCAACGGCGCGATCCGCGACGCGAAGGCGATCGGCGGGATGGAGATCGGCGTGAAGGCGCTGGGCACCAACCCGCGCAAGTCCAGCAAGACCGGAGTCGGTGACCGTGACATCCCGCTGACCATCGGCGGGGAGACGTTCAACCCCGGCGACATCGTCTACTCCGACGACGACGGCATCGTGCTGGTGTCCGAGACCGGCGACACGGACACACAGACCGCCACGGACACCGACACCGCCCCGGGCACCGACGCCGCCCCGGACACCGACACCACCACCGAGAGCTGAGGGACCGATCATGCCGAAGCCCACGCCCGATTACTTCCGCCGGCTCGCCGCGCTGGTGGCCATCGACGACGCCGCCGCCCGGCCCACCCGGCCCGTGCTGGAAGCATTCAGCGGTGTCGAGATGGCGACGATCCCGGTCGGAACCGCCGAGGATCTCGAGACCGCGGTCGCGCGTGCACGCGCCGCTCAGGAGGGGTGGGCGCACCGGACTCCGGCCGAGCGAGCCGAGGTGCTCGACCGGTTCTCCGAGCTCGTGCACAAGAACGCCGCCGAGCTGATGGACATCGCGCAGGCCGAGACCGGCAAGGCGCGCATCTACGCCCAGGAAGAGGTCATCGACGTCGCGCTGACCGCGCGGTATTACGCGACCACCGGGCCCAAGACGTTGGCCGAGCACAAGGTCAAGGGCATGCTGCCCGGCGCCACGAGTGTTCGTGTGCGCTACCAGCCCAAGGGCGTCGTCGGCGTGATCAGTCCGTGGAACTATCCGCTCACCCTCGCCGTGTCCGACGCCGTCGCAGCACTCCTCGCCGGCAACGGCGTGGTGATCAAGCCCGACAGCCAGACACCGTACTGCGCACTCGCACTCGCCGAGCTGCTCTATGAAGCGGGGCTGCCGGCCGAGCTGTATGCCGTGGTGCCGGGACCGGGAAGTGTTGTCGGACAGGCGATCGTGGCCTCCGCCGACTATGTGATGTTCACCGGGTCGTCGGAGACCGGCGCCGCGCTCGCCGAGCAGGCCGGCCGTCGACTGATCGGATTCTCCGCCGAACTCGGCGGCAAGAACCCGATGATCGTCAGTGCCAACGCGAACATCGATCGCGCCGTGGAAGGTGCCGCGCGCGCGTGCTATTCGAACTCGGGACAGCTCTGCATCTCGATCGAGCGGCTCTACGTCGACAAGGCCGTCGCCGACGAGTTCACCGCGAAGTTCGGCGCGTTCGTGTCCGCGATGAAGCTCGACGCCACCTACGACTTCACCGCCGACATGGGCTCGCTGGCATCGGCGGCCCAGATCGACACCGCCGAGGAGCATGTGCAGGACGCGGTGTCGAAGGGTGCCAAGATCCTTGCGGGCGGTCGTCGTCGTGCCGACCTCGGCCCGTTCTTCTTCGAGCCGACCGTGCTGACCGACGTCACCGACGAGATGACCTGCTACGCCGAGGAGACCTTCGGCCCGGTCGTCTCGATCTACCCCGTCGACTCCACTGACGAAGCGGTCAAGCTGGCCAACGCGACCCGGTACGGCCTCAACGCGAGCGTCTTCGCGGGGAGCAGTGCCGAGGCCAACGCGATCGCCGATCAGCTGCGTGCCGGCACGGTCAACATCAACGAGGGCTACGCGGCGGCGTGGGCGTCGACGGCGGCACCGATGGGCGGCATGGGCATCTCCGGCGTCGGGCGCCGCCACGGCGAGGAAGGCCTGCTCAAGTACACCGAGCCGCAGACCGTCGCCGAGCAGCGATTCCTCGGCATCGACCGGGCGCCCGGCATTCCGCAGGGCGTCTATCGTGCCGTCACGCCGTACGCGATCCGCGCGCTGAAATACCTGCCGGGTCGCTGAGGGTTCCCCGGGGCGGCGGATAGGCGGGCCCTCCGGAGAACCGCCCCGGACATCCGCCCCTCGCAGCAGAGGCGTCGACACTATGTCGACGCCTCCGCTCGTGAGGGCGCTTGTCGGGGGCGGTTTTCCGTGACGCCCCCGGCGCGAGGGCCTCTGACGCGAAGGAGCCGCGACCGGGGAAATCGGACACGATCCCGTCGACCTGCCGCGGTCGTCGTCGGCGGCGGGTTACCGTACCCACGTGAACGGACTTCGATCCCGGACTGTGCCCACCCGTGCCCTCGCGAAGCGCGCCGCAGCAGTCGGCCTGACCGTCGGAGCTCTGGTCGCCGGCCTGTGTACCGCCGGATCGGCGAATGCCGCCCCACCGCTGGCGGTGTCCACCGTCGCCTCCGGCCTGGACCATCCGTGGGACATCGTCGTCGCCCCGGACGGCGTGATCCTCACCGGTGAACGCGTGGGCAAGTTCGTCGCAGTGATGCCCGGGGGTGAGCGGCGGACCGTGCGCGCCGACCTCTCGCGGATCTTCGCGACCAAGGAGGCCGGCCTGATGGGGCTGGCGCTGGATCCGCGGTTCGCGCAGACCCGGCGCGTCTATTCATGTCAGGCGGAGACGACCGGCGGGAGCGCGGCGATCGTCCCGGGTTCGGCGGCGAATCTGCCACTGCCCTGGCCGAACACCGGCCAGGTGATCAACGTGGTGTCCTGGCGGGTCAGCGGCGACTGGACGAACATGGTCCGCGAGCGGACCGTACTCACCGGCATCCCGGTCAATTCGTCTGGACGGCACGCCGGGTGCGGACTCACCGCAGCACCCGACGGCTCGCTGTGGATCGGTACCGGCGACAACGCCATCCCGACCAACCCGCAGAGCCGGAACTCGTTGGGCGGCAAGGTTCTCCACATCAACGCCAACGGTACGCCCGCGGCCGGCAACCCGTATCCGGGTAGTCCCATCTACACCCTGGGCCACCGCAACGTGCAGGGGGTCGCGGTCACCCAGGGCGGCCGCGTGTACGCCATCGAGCAGGGCACCAGCACCGACGACGAACTGAACCTCCTTCGTGCGGGCGCCAACTACGGCTACAAGCCGGACCGCGCACCGTTCATCTACGACGAATCGGTGCCGATGACCGACCCGGTCCGGGTGCCCGGTGCGGTCGGCGCGGTGTGGAAGTCCGGCAGTCCCACCATCGCGACGCCTGCGCTGCAGTTCCTGCCGTCGAGCGGTTGGGGATCGCTCGGTGGGTCCGTGGCGATCTCGGCGCAGAAGGGCAAGCATCTCGTGTTCGTCACCTTGAACGGTGCGGGGAACGCGACGGTCCGCACCACTGACGCGTTGCAGGACACCTACGGCCGGTTGCGCGCCCTCGCGCTCGACCGGGACGGCTCATTGCTGGTGAGCACCGACAACGGCGGCTCGGACCGCATCTTGCGGGTTCGTCTGGCGGCGTGAGCGACGTCGACCATGTGTGACGACGAGCTGGTCCGCCACGCGCACGAGGAGGCGCGACGGTTCTCGCGGCGGACCGCCCTGCAGATGACCGGTGGTCTCGCCGCAGGCGGCGTGGTCGGTGCGGTGGCGTTCGGAGCGTCGGGTGAGGCGTCGGCCGCCCCGGCGGAGCCCCCGACAACTGAGCCGCAGGGTCGGCGGGTCATCGATCTGACCCACGTGCTGTCCGGGGACTTTCCGCAATGGCCGGGCAACGCGCCTGTGGTGGCCGTCCCGACGTCGGCGGTGGGACCTGGCAACCGTGGCTTCGCCACGCGCTGGATGTCGTTCTCCGAACATTCCGGCACCCACGTCGACGCGCCCGCGCACAAGATCGGCAACGGGATCACCATCGATCGGATCGCGGCGCAGGATCTCGTCGCACCGCTGGCCGTCATCAGCATCGCCGCGCGCGCACGCACAAACCGTCGTGCCACCCTCACCGAACGGGACGTCGAGGAGTACGAGCGCCGGCACGGCCGCATCCCGCGAGGCGCACTGGTCGCGTTGCACAGCGGGTGGCAGCCGCGGACCGGCGGTCCCGACGCCCCCGGTTTCGATCCCGATGCGGTGCTGATGCTGGTCCGCGAACGGGATGTCGTCGCGATCGGCACGGACACCCTCAGCGTCGACGTGCGTGGAGCCGTCGGTGCGCACACGGCGATCCTCGGTGCGGGCCGCTACGCCGTCGAGGCGATGGCCAACCTGTCCTCGGTGCAGCCCGCCGGTGCGGCCGTGGTCGTCGGCGTCCCGCGCTTCGCCGGCGGCACGGGTGCACCCGCGCGGGTGTTGGCCGTCGGCTGACGATCGCGGCAGCGCTCACAGGTTTCTCCCAGCCACCATCCAGCCTGACCGGAGTACCGGGGCCCACTGTGGGATCAACACATCCCACACAGGAGGACCTCATGACCACAGTGCTGGAACGTCCGGGTGCCCAGACACCCGGCGAACCGCCACCTCGGGCGGGCCGTCGTGGCCGCCGCATCGCCGACAGGCTGCGCCGCGAGCGCGCGGTCCGCTGGAGCCCGTTCGCACTGGCCGGCCTGTTGGTGGCCACGGCGATCCTCTACCTGTGGAATCTGTCGGCCAGCGGGTATGCGAACACCTTCTACGCCGCCGCCGCCCAGGCCGGTTCACAGAGTTGGACGGCCTGGTTCTTCGGGGCCCTCGACTCGTCGAACTTCATCACGGTCGACAAGCCTCCGGCGTCGCTGTGGCTGACCGGATTGTCGGTTCGGCTGTTCGGCATGAACAGTTGGGCGGTGCTGGTCCCGCAGGCGCTGATGGGTGTCGCGGCCGTCGCGTTGCTCTACTGCGCTATGCGCCGCACCTTCGCCGACCCGCGCCACGGTACGGCGGCCGGGCTCATCGCCGGCGCCGTCCTCGCCTTCACCCCCGCCGCGGCGCTGATGTTCCGGTTCAACAACCCTGACGCACTGCTGGTGCTGTTGATGGTGGCCGCCGGCTACGCGTTGACCCGGGCGATCGCGACCAACTCGGGCCGGTGGCTCGCGCTGGTCGGAGTCGCGCTCGGCTTCGCGTTCCTCACCAAGATGCTGCAGGGACTGCTGGTGCTGCCCGCGTTCGGGCTGGCCTACCTGATGTTCGCGAACAACGGCTGGCTCAAGCGGATCGGGCACCTGATCGGTGCCACGGTGGCGCTCGTCGTGTCGGCCGGATGGTTCGTCGTCGTCACCATGCTGGTGCCCGCGTCCGCGCGGCCCTACATCGGCGGATCGACCGACAACACCTTCATGGATCTGGTGTGGGGCTACAACGGCGTCGGCCGGATCAGCGGAGGAAGCGGCGGTGGCGGAGGCGGCGGCGGTCAGGCCGGCGGTTCGTTCGGCGGTGCCACCGGACTCAACCGACTGTTCAGCTCCGAGATGGGCAACGAGATCTCCTGGCTGCTCCCGGTGGCGCTGTTGGCTCTCGTATTCGCGCTGTACCTGATGGTGCGCAGCTTCCCCATGTTCCGATTCACCAACGGCATCAACCGAATCGAGGGTGGCGCCATGGTCGCTTGGGGCGGCTGGCTGATCGTGACCGGGCTCATCTTCAGCTTCATGAGCGGCACCATCCACCCGTACTACACGGTGGCGCTGGCACCGGCGATCGGCGCGCTGATCGGTATCGGCGGCGTGTTCGCCTGGCGCAGACGTGATCATTGGGACGGCCGGATCACGCTGGCCGGCATGGTCGGACTCGCGGCCTGGTGGTCCATCGTGTTGGTGAACCGCAACGACTTCGGGCCGGTGTGGTGCCGCTGGATGATCGGCGCGATCGCGGCGATCAGTGTGATCGCGGTGCTCGTCGGCAGCGTGATGGCCTGGCGGAAGGTGGTGGCGGGAGCGGTGATCGCCGGTGCACTGGCCGGATTCGGCGGTACCGCTGCGTTCTCGATCGCCACCGCGGCGACCGCACACAGCGGGTCGATCCCGACCGCCGTCCAGACCTCGATGGAGACCGGCGGCATGGGCGGCCCCGGCGGCATGGGTGGCACCGGTGGCCGAGGAGGTGGCGGCACTCCGCCGAACGGTGTGACAGCCCAGCAGGGTTCGGCCCAGCAGGGTTCGACACAGCAGGGTTCGGCCCAGGACGGTGTCCGCGGCGGTGGCGGTCCGGGCGGTGGTGGCGACATCTCATCGAACACGGAGCTCGTGAATCTGTTGAAGTCCACCGACAACGAGTGGGCGGCGGCAACCAATGGTTCCCAGTCGGCGGCAGGTATCGAGATCGCGACCGGCACCGCTGTGATGGCCATCGGCGGATGGAGCGGTGATCCCGCACCGACGCTGCAGCAGTTCATCTCCTACGTGCAGTCGGGCAAGATCGCCTACTACATCGGTGGTGGACAGGGCGGGCCCGGCGGCAACTCCGAGATCGCCACCTGGGTCGCGGAGAACTACACCGCCACGACGGTCGGTGGGACCACGGTCTACGCGTTGACCTGACCGGGGATCGACGAGCCGTCCGCGAGGCATCGACCTCGCGGACGGCTCGCTTCTCGAGCAGGTCGTCGCACCAGGCCTTGCCGAGTGTGGGCACCATCCCAGTAAGGTCAGGGCATCCGACGGGGAGGGGATTGACGATGACGCAGCGTCTCACCGAGTTCACCAATGGGTCGTACGTGTTCGACGTGATCGACAGCGGCCCCATCGACGGGTCGCCGCTGGTGCTGCTGCATGGGTTTCCGCAGCGCGCCACGGCATGGGAACTCGTCGTTCCGCTGTTGCACGAGAAGGGTTTCCGGACCATCGCGCCGGATCAGCGGGGATACTCGCCACGCGCGCGCCCGTCGCGCCGCCGCGACTATCGCGCGGGCGAACTGGTGGGCGACGTGATCGCACTGATCGACGCGCTCGGGGTCGACACGGTGGACCTCGTCGGCCACGACTGGGGCGCCTTTGTGGCGTGGGCGGTGGCCGCGCGACATCCCGACCGCATCACGACGCTGACGGCGATCTCGGTGCCGCATCCGTCGGCTTTCATCCAGGCGATGCCGCGTGGCCAGTTGCTGCGGTCGTGGTACATGGCGGCGTTCAACCTGCCGAAGCTACCGGAGTTGTTCCTGTCCAAGGCACTTCGGCCCGAGGCGGGTGGCGGTGCGCGGATGGGGTTACCCGAGCCGTTCGCCGGGAGGTTCTACGACGACATCGTCACGTCAGGGGCGTTGACCGGTGCGTTGAACTGGTATCGCGGGATGCCGTTCTGGACCACGGACGATCGCGCGACACCGAAGGTGGTCATCCCGACGACCTATCTCTGGAGCGACGAGGACTTCGCCCTCGGCAAGGCAGGAGCCCGACTGACCGCGACCTGGGTGGATGCGCCGTACGAGTTCCGTATCGTCCACGGTGCTGATCACTGGTTGCCGGAGAGCCGACCGGACGACGTCGCGGCCGCGATCATCGACCGCGCGGGACGGCCGATCAGCGCCGGCGGCGGAGGATAGCGATGAGGATGAGCAGGATGCCGAGCGCGCCGGCCGCGGCGACCACCGGAATGGTCCGGTTGGCGGTCGGCAATTCGGTGGGCGCGCCCGCGCGGAGCTGAGCGAAAGTCGCTCGCTGCGCGTCGGATTCCGCGACCGCGTCGATGACGGACGGTGACGGGCGCGACGACGGTGCCGTCGGCGAGGTGGAGGCGGGCCCCGACGGACCGGTCGACGCCTTCTTCCGTACGGGAGGCTTGGAGGTCGCGGCCTTGGCGACGACGTGCTTCGGCGTGCCCGGGTCGTACTGCGGCGTCGGAGCGTCGTCGGCGGGCGTGGGTGCGGGTGATTCCGCAGCAGCGGGAGGGGTCTCGACCGCGGGCGGGGCAGCCGGTTTCGGTGGTGACTGCTTCGCCGCCGACTTCTTGGCGGGAGCCTTTCGCGCCGGAGCTTTCTTGGCCGCGGATGTCTTGGCTGCCGACTTCTTGGCGGGAGCCTTCTTCGCCGGCGCTTTCTTCACTGGTGCCTGCTCGGCGGCGGGCTTCTCGCCCGATCCCGCTGCGTCCGATCCCGCTGCGTCGGATCCCGCTGCGTCGGATCCCGCTGCGCCCGGCCCTGCTTCCGACGAACCCGTGACCCCGTTCGACGAGTCACCCGACCCATCGTCGGGCGAGGTGCTGTTCGGTTCGGGTTCGGTCATCTGCGTCACGCTCCCTTGCGCGGTGAATCAATCCGGCCGGTCCGTGCCAATCTTAGAGCCAGCACCGGACCGGGACGCCACGACGGTCAGGCGCGGACGCCCAGTCGGGCGAGGATGTCGGCGTCGATCGCCGCGAGCTCCGACTCGATCGACTGATGTGCGGTACGACGTTGCGCGGTCGGCATGGATTCGGCGGTGTCGACGGCGATCGCGAGGTTGTCGAGACGTGCCGTCATCGCCGACACGAAGGCGGAACCCTCGGCGGAGGAATCCTTGGCGGCCACCTTCTCCAGTGACGCGCGGGTCGTGCTGATCCGCGCGGACAGGGTCGCCCCGTGCCCGGAGAACTGACGCAGCACCTCGGGGGCCACCCCGGCGCGACTCGCCTGCAACGCCGTCAGCTGACCGCGAGCGGCCACCGACGCGCGGTAGGCGATCGGCACGATGATCGGCGACAAGAGGCGCGCCACCGTCAGATACCTGCGGACGCTGGTCGGGCTGAACGCCTTCGCGTCCGCGAGGGCCTTGGCCTTCGCCGCATTAGCCTTCGCCTCGGCCTTGACCACCTTCTCCTGGGCCTTGCCCTCGGCCTTCGCGGTCTTGCGCTGCTGTTTGAGCTCCTTCGAGCGGAACTTGCGGTCGTCGCGCCGCTGAGCCTTCGCCGACTTGCGTGCGTCCTTGGCCTCGAGCTTCGCCTCCAACTTGGCCTTCGCCTTCAAAGCCTTCGCCTCGGCCTTGCGTTGAGCGCGTGACCTGCCATCCGACGAGAACAATCCCATCTGAGGACCGACCTCCTTCTGCGGTGTCGCGGAGCTTGGGTATAGCGGAGCTGTCGACCACCCGTCGGCGGAAACACCGGTCGGGGAGTGCGTGCGTCGGTACAAGCATTACATAGGCTCGATGACGCGGGACCCGCGCGAACCGAGTCCGTGCGTGCCGGCGTGCTACTACTTCGGTAGGGGACAGGCGTCGGGAAAGGATGGGCAGTGACGGCAGTCGTGTTGCATCCGCGCGACCTCGCCGGCTGCGAGCATCGGTTGTCCCTCGACCAGTCGCACCCCGACCTCGTGCGGGCCCGGCCGGACACCCCGGAAGCCCGACGCCGAAAGGACGCGGCCGCCGACCATCGTGCGGGGGTCCGGGAGATGGTGCGCGGACTGCACAGCGATCAACCCGCCGGCACCGTCGTGCTGATCGATCCCGACGCCGACCACGCGACCCGGGTGGCGGCCACCCTGGCGGCCTGCGCCGACGCGGCCGACTGGATCTGGAACGCGACCCTTCCGACGGACCGCGACCATGGCCGTCGCGGCCACGCGGAACTGCTCATCCGGGACGGTGGTGGCTATGTCCCGGTCATCGTCGTCAACCATCGGGTGAGCTATCGCGCGAAACCCGACCGACGGCCGAACGGTGTGCTCAACACAGCGGGGAACGGCACGCTGACGAGTCCGGTCTGGACCTGGGCGCCGACCCCCGACCCCACCCGCAACGGCCGAAATCAACGGCGCGATCAACTGCGCCTGGCCCAGCTGACGGTCATGCTGCTCGACCTGCGCCTCGCCACGTCCGACGTCCCCGAGGAACTGCGTGCCGGGGTGATCGGCCTCGACGCCGACTGCATCGTCGTGCACGAGATGGCCGCCCTGCTGGAGGATTACCGGGCTGTGTTCGACCGCCGGATGGCGATCGCCCAGGGACACATCGCCACCACACCGCGGCGGATCGGCGAGTGCCGCGGGTGCCCGTGGTGGACGCGCTGCGGACCGGAACTGGAGGAGCGGCGCGACGTCAGCCTCGTGGTCGGCGGCAACCAGAGCGCCGCCCTGTTCGACGCCGGGATCACCACGATCGACCAGCTCGCCCACTACCGGGGCGATGCCCCCGACGACTGGCCGGGCAACGTTCGCTTCGACGACGCGGTGCTCAACGCCATCGCGTGGCTGACCGACACCCCGCTCATCCGACGGCTGGCCGAGCCGCACGTGGCGCGGGCCGACATCGAGGTCGATGTCGACATGGAGAGCTACGGCGAGCACGGCGCATACATGTGGGGCACGCTGCTGACCGACAACACCGACCCGTCGCGGGAGGTCCGCTACCGCGCCTTCGTGACCTGGCAACCGCTGCCCACCCCGGACGAGGGGCGGTCGTTCGGGGAGTTCTGGACATGGCTGAACGAGGAGCGCGCCGCAGCCCATGCGGCCGGTAAAACCTTTGCGGCATATTGCTATTCGCAACAGGCGGAGAATCGGTGGCTGCTGTCGTCGGCGACCCGATTCCCGGACGCGGCGGGTATGCCGGCACGTGCGGAGGTGGAGGCCTTCATCGCCTCCGACGAGTGGGTCGACATCTACGAGGCGGTCGGCCGCAACTTCGTGTGCCCGAACGGCAAGGGGCTCAAGCGGGTCGCCCCGGTGGCCGGTTTCACCTGGCGCGACGCCGAGGCCAGCGGCGAGGCGTCGATGGATTGGTACCGTGAGGCCGTCGGGCTGGGTGGATCGACACCCGATCTCACTCAGCGACAACGGCTTCTGGAGTACAACGAGGACGACGTCCGGGCCACCAAGGTGCTCCGCGAATGGATCGATGGCCGCGCGAAAGATGAAGTCCCGCACGAAGATCAGGTGCTCGAGTTCCGCAACCGCTGAACGTCGGCGGCCCGGTCAGCTCACGGCCGCGATGACCGCAGTGCCTCCAGGAACGACCCGCTGCCCAGGAGTGCTATCGCGCCGAGAACCAACAGCGCGCCCGGCGCCAGGCCGACGAGAATCCGCCGGGTAGCGGTCAGCACGCTGTCGCCGACGACCGGTGGTGCGGCCTGCGCGGCTTGCCTCGATCCGCTCGCGGACCCGGCGCTCGACGATGCGCTCCCCGGAGAGTTCGACGAGCCGTCCGACGCTGTCGAGTCGGCGCCCGCAGCGCTGGAACCCGATCCGGCAGCGGAGCCCCGGGACCCGGTCGCGCCCTCGGCCGCGCCGCCGCCGGGTCCGCCGGTCGGCGCATCCGAGCCGGCCGCATTCGCGGTCGGCACGCTGGGGACAGCCCCGTTCGGCGCACCGGGGCCGGCTCCGCCGGCGGCAGGTGTGCCGGCACCGCTGCTCGACGACCCTCCGCTGCTGCCGGGCATCGCGCCGCCGGTCTGCGGGGTGGATGTGAACAGCGGAGGTCGGGGTGGGATGACGAAGCCGGCGCCACCGCCGGCGCTGTCCGCTGAGGTGGTGGTCGGTTCCGAGGTCTCGGTGGTGGTGCCGGATGTCTCGGTGGTCTCTGATGTCTCGGTCGGCTCGGTCGGCTCTGTTGTCTTGGTCGGATCCGTGGTCTTGGTCGGGTCCGTCGTTTTCGTCGGCTCTGTTGTCCTGGTCGGTTCCGTGGTCTTGGTCGGGTCTGCGGTCCTGGTCGGGATGCCCGTCGAACCGGGGCCCTCGGACGTGTCGTCGCCGTCGCGCCCGCCACCCGATCCGTGACCGCCGTGACCGTGACCGCCGTGACCGTGACCGCCGTGAACGCCCTGGCCGTGGCCACTCTGTCCCGAGCCCTGGCCACCTCGGCCGTCGTGGTCCCGCGATCCGCCGGACCCCGCCGATCCCTGCGATCGGGAACCACCGCCCGAGCCCGACGAGTCCGGAGAGGAGAAGGCCACACCGGCACCGATGCCCAGAACCGCGACCGCGATCAGCGCGATCACGGCGGCGAGCGCGCTCGTGCGACGTCGAGTCGGCGGCTGCGGTAGGCGGTGCTTCATCAGACCTCTGGTTCGGTTACGCGGACGAGAACAGGTGTGGTCACATCGTCGTCCACTGTTCACCCTCCGGTAAACTCGGATTTGCCCGACCGCACGTTATTTACGATCGAGTGTGAACAATGCCACAATGGGTAATCGTTACAGCATTGGCACAGGTGATACACGTGGGCAGCGACGGTCGGGTACGTTCTGATCGTACTGAGCGTTGCATCCACGATGCACGCGCGTCTTTAATGTTTGCAAGTTCAAACTTTTGGTTTTGCCGGGGAGAAGAATGACATCGCGAGGTGCGGAAATGCCTGTAGGGGATGGCGGACGTCGAACCGACGCCGAGGTGATCGACAGCGTCCGGACCGAAACACTTGATCCGGGCCTCTTTGCCCGGCGTCTGGAAGAGCTCTTTCGTACGGTTCCGGGACCCAACGGCCGGGCGTACAGCGCCAAGGCCATCGCGGCCCGGTCGACCGAGCGCGGATTCCGTCTGGGGGAGTCGTACCTGAGCCAGTTGCGTTCCGGGAAGGCGAAGTCGCCCTCGTTCCGCACCGTCGAAGGCATCGCCGCCGCATTCGGCGTCGATGTGCACTATTTCCTGGAAGACCGTGCGGCACAGCGCACTCGCGACGAGATAGACCTGATGCGCCTGCAGGCGGACACCAACGTCCAGCTCGCGGCCTTCCGTCTGGCCGGGCTGTCGAGCGACTCGGTCACCGTCGTCAACGAACTCATCAAGGTGCTGCGCGAGCAGCAGGGTCTGCCGAAGGATCCACCGGACGTGCTGGCGGCCGGGATCTCGGAGGCGACGCTGGAGGATGCGCATCTCCGGGTCGTCGGCGGGCAGTCGAAGCTCGACTGATCTGCCCGAATCCGGGCGTGATCTCCGACGTGAGCGTGTGATGCGAAGTCAACGCGCACTCCGTGCGCTGTGCCGTGACACGCTGAAGGGCCTCGACCTCGACCTTCCCCTCGACGTCACGCAACTCTGCGACCGGTACGGTGAGCGCCGCGGACGGCCGATCCGACTCATCGCGCATCCGCTTCCGGCGGGCATGCCCAACGGGGTGTGGCTGGCCGCCGACGACGCGGACTACTTCTTCTACCAATCCAATACGTCCCGGTTGCACCAGGACCAGATCGTCATCCACGAGTTCGGCCATCTCATCGCCGGACATCAGATGCTCGGCGCGGTGTCGGCCTCCGCTCTGACCGCCCCCTCCGCCGGCGACTCCGATGATGCACTGCAGCGCACCTGCTACTCCGATGACCGTGAGTGGGAAGCGGAGATGCTGGCGTCGATGATGCTGAGCTGGGCCGCGGACGCCAGTGATACCGTCGGCTCGACGCCGGCGAATGCCGACCTCCGCGGTATCCAACGGCTACTGGGCGGGCACAAGGGGTGGTTATAGCGTGATCGTGGTCGGCGTGGTCAACGCGATCGCCGCGGTGATCTTCGCGGCCGCGTTGTGCTGGCGACTCGAGCAGATCCGGCGCGAGGGCGGCGGCCTGCAGGCGATCGCCATGACCACCGCGATCGCCGCATTGACCCTGGCGTTCGTGGTCTCCGGCAAGGACGTCACCGAGGCCATCGACGCGACGCTCTTCACCGGCGCGGCCCGCGTCCTCTTCTACGCGCTCCTCGCGATCGGTGTCGCGGGCCTGATCGTCGTGTTCTTCTTCCCGGGCCGCTCGACGACCCGCGAACGCCGCGCAGGAATCGAGGCGGTTCCGCTGATCGTGGCGCTCATCGGGCTGCAGGTGACGATGCTCGTCATCCCCGACGACATGCGCACCCAGAATCTGTCCGAATGGACGGCGCGCAACGTCGCGTACGCACTGTTCGTGTTGATCGCCAGCGGGTACCTCACCTACGGCTTCGTGGCGTGCGTGCGCAGCATCCGACGCTTCCTCCAGCTCTCGCAGGGTTATCTGAAGACGTCGCTGACGCTGCTGATGGCGGGCCTGGTGTTCCTGACCGTCAGCACCCTGATGCAGATCGTGTTCGTGATCGGATCGTCGACCGGATGGTTCCGTCTGCCGTGGCTGCTCGGTGCCGGCCGCGTGTGTTCGATCGTCGGTGTGGTCGCATTCCTCGTCGGGATCAGCTACCCGATGCTGCATGCCCGGTGGCAGAGCGTCACCGCGCAGCGGCGACACCGGCGTGAGGCCGACGAACTCGGGCCGCTGTGGGAACTCGTGACCGGGGCCATCCCGGAAGTGGTGCTGCCGACCAAGGATTCGCCGGCGCCGACGATGATGCTGCACCGTCGGGTCGTCGAGATCCGCGATGCGCTGACCCAGCTGAGTCCCTATCTCACCGAGGACTTCGAGGTCGTCGACGACGCGGCGCGGGCGGACATGCTCTGGGCGGCAGTCGAGGAGTACACGATCGCCGGCACCTCCCGCGGGGCGGTCCGCGAGGTCGTGCCCGGCGGCGCCGACATCGAGGCCGACGCGGCGCCACTGCTGGAGTTGTCGCGCGCGGTCGCCGGCCAGTCCGTGCACTGACCCGACATGGTGGTCCGGCGGGTCAGTACACCTGGGTCACCCGATCAGCGTGGCGCCATCCGGATCGCCCCGTCCATGCGGATGGTCTCGCCGTTGAGGTAGTTGTGCGCGACGATGACCTCGGCCAGCTGGGCGTACTCGTCGGGCTCGCCGAGCCGCTGGGGGAAGGGGATCGCCTCGGCAAGCGTCTGCTGGAACTCGGGGGTCACACCCGCGAGCATCGGGGTCTTGATGGTGCCCGGCGCGATGGTGCAGACGCGGACACCGGCGCGGGCGAGGTCACGGGCCGCCGAGATCGTCATCGCATGCACGCCGCCCTTTGACGCGGCGTATGCGATCTGGCCGATCTGCCCCTCGAAAGCGGCGACCGATGCGGTGTTGATGATCACGCCGCGCTGGCCGTCATCGTCGACCGTCGATTCCTTCGAGATCTGCTCGGCGGCCAGGCGCATCACGTTGAAGGTGCCGACCAGGTTGATGTTGATGATCTTCTGGAAGAGGCTGAGGTCATGCGGCCCGTCCTTGCCGAGGATGCGCGCGGCCCAACCGACGCCTGCGCAGTTGACCGCAACCCGCAGGGGAGCGCCGGAGTCGGCGATCGTGTCGATGGCCGCACGGACGTCGATCTCGCTGGTGACGTCGGCGGCGAGGAGGGTCACCCCGCCCACCTGCTCGGCCTTGTCGATCGATGGCTGGAGGTCGAGGCCGAACACCTGGGCGCCGGCCGCGGCGAAGCGCTTGGCCGTCGCGGCGCCGAGACCCGACGCCGCGCCGGTGACCAAGACGGATGAGCCGGAAACGTCCATGGGGAATCCTTTCGAGGGGCCCGGGCTGCCGGCACGAGGAGCAGACCGACGACCGGGCGATCGGTGTCACCGATCACCCTAGACAGACGCGTGACGTCGGCGATCCGCAACCCCCCGAATCACCGAGCGATCGTTCGGGCGGCGCTCTCGTCGTCGGGGATCCGGGCCGCAGCCGCGGACTTCCGGAGATGGCGGATGTAGACCGCGCCGATGCCGAGCAGCACCACCACCGCGGTGAGGGTCGCGATGACCGTGACCGTGCCCGCGTCGCTGAGACCCTCCCACAGCAGCCACGCGGCGAAACCGAAGAAGAGGGTCGCGGCACCCCGCGCGATGGTCCGCTCGGGCAGGTGCTTGCCGAGCAGTGCGCCGATCGCGATGGCGAGGGCGTCCGCGGCGACCATGCCGATGGTCGAACCGATCCAGACACCCAGCCAGTCGTTGTTGGTGGACAGTGTGATGGTCGCGAGCATCGTCTTGTCGCCCAACTCGGCGAGGAAGAACGACGACATCACCGCGAAGAACACCGATGCGCCGACGCGATCGGCCTTGACCGCCTCGTCGTCGTCGAGGTGATCGCCGCGGATGGTCCACAGACCGAACACCAGCATCGCGAGTCCGGCCAGGATCGACATGACGTCCGACGGGATGGACAGACCCAGGAAGTGGCCGAAGAAGACGGACACCGCGTGGACCGCGGTGGTGGCCACCGTGATGGCCAACAGAACGACCCACCAGCGGTAGCGGAGGGCATAGGTCATGGCCATCAGCTGCGACTTGTCGCCGAGTTCGGCGACGAAGATCACGCCGAAGCTCAGCAACAGGGCAGCAATCACGAAAGCCAGGTTAGGGTGCCCACAACCGCCCGTGCAACAGATTGCATGGCCGTATTTCCGCAGGTGGGAGGCTCAAAACTAAAAGTTTGGGAACCCTAACTCGCTTCGCCCAGGTCAGGCCGCCAGCAGCATCGCCAACACCGCGGTGTCGGGGTCCGCGTTGGGATCTATACCGACTTGGTTACGCAGTGTGACAACGGTCCCATCCGCCTCCGCCTCGGCCCATCCGGCGCGGTGTTCGAGCCCGAGTTCGGGCAGCCCCGGGAGCAGGACACAGCCCGAGGCGACCTGTGAGCACTCCGGCAACGACGGCCGCGTCTGCGACGGCGGGTGCAACATGACGAGCGCGGGCGGATTGCTGAGGAAACGGCCCGCCTCGACGAAGCTGTCGTCGACGACGTTGCCGACCGCGACCATCATCCCCACCGCATCGGGGTCGGCCTCGTCGGGCCGCTCCTCGACGACACCGAAGATCGTCGTCGTCGGCAGGAACCCCGGACGGCAGGCGATGCGGACCGACGCGACCAGCGTCTGAGTCCATTCCAACGTGGATTCGGGCCACCGGCCCGAGATCACGATGCCGTTCAGTTGCCCCTCGAAGTGGAACGGCGTCAGGCCGATCGGTATGGAGGTCGTCATCGCTGGTCTCCCTCTGTTACAGGGCCACGGTCCCAACTCGGATCCACAGATGTGCATCCTGTGGAAGAAGAATCCACCCGCGTCGGCCCGGAGACAACTCGAACACGGTTGTTGTGATGGTTCTTTTACACGACGTCACATTCCCCGTCGCTGCGCTCGCCCTGGTCACATTTCCCGTCGCTGCGCTCGACCGACCATGTCCGGCGCACCAGGCACACTGGATGGGTGAGAAGTTCTGCTCCGCTGCGCCCGATGGAGATGGCGTCCATCGCCATCTTCGGTGGGCTGACCGTCGCCGCGATCGTGGTCGCGTCGGTGGTGCCGCTCGCCACCGCCGTCGGCCTGCTCGCGCCCGTACCGTTGGCGCTCGTCGCCGCCCGTACCCGACCCCGCGCCCTCATCACGGCATCCGTTGCCGCGACCGGGGTCAGTTTCGCCATGGCGGGGACCGGTGCGGCAGCCACCGTCCTCGGGTCGGCGCTGATCGGCGGCATCGTCGGGGACACCAAGCGGAGAGGACGGGGGCTCGGCACGATCACCGTGGCGAGCATCATCGCGTCGCCGATCATCGGCGGTCTGTCGGTGCTGGTGCTGCTGGTCCTGGTGCCGTTGCGGACACTGGCCCTCGAGGCGCTCGGCAACACCGTCGGCGGACTGGTCAAGCTGCTGAACAACTTTCCCGCACTCTCCGGGCTCGCCGACACGATCGAGTCACTCGGCAACAGCATGGTCGACGACTGGTGGATCTGGATGTGGGTGTCGGGGGCGCTCGGCACGGCGTTGTCGTTGGCGGTCGCGTGGTGGATGCTCGGAGGCGTGGTCGGTCGACTGGCCGACATCCCGAGCGAGGACACCCTCGACGCCGGTGACCTCTCCATCGGCGCCGACGAAACGGTCGGGCCGTTGCCATTGACGTTGTCCGGGATCGGGTTCCGCTACCGTCCCGACGGCCCGCTGGTGCTCGACGACATCGACCTCCGGTTGGTCCCGGGGGAGTTCGTCGCGGTCGTCGGCGCCAACGGATCGGGCAAGTCGACGTTGGCGAAGATCCTCGCCGGCCGCGCCCCGACGACGGGCACCGTGGACCGCCCCGGGACGGCGGGGCTGGGCCGCCACGGCGGCACCGCGATGGTGCTGCAGCGACCGGAGACTCAGATGCTCGGTTCGCGAGTCGCCGACGACGTCGTCTGGGGATTGCCGCCCGGTGTCGAGGTCGACGTCGAGGGACTCCTGGCCGAAGTGGGGCTGGCCGGCATGGGGGACCGCGAGACATCGGATCTGTCCGGCGGACAGCAGCAGCGACTCGCGATCGCCGGTGCGCTGGCCCGGGAACCCGCGTTGCTCATCGCCGACGAGGTGACGTCGATGGTCGACCCCACCGGCCGGGACGATCTGCTGGCGCTGCTCGCCGGCCTCCCGGCCCGGCGCCGGGAGCGAAGCGAGCGGGCCGAATCCGACCGGCGCCGGGAGCGAAGCGAGCGGGCCGAATCCGACCGGCGCCGGGAGCGAAGCGAGCGGGCCGAATCCGACCGGCGCCGGGAGCGAAGCGAGCGGGCCGAATCCGACCGGCGAGGCATGACGGTTGTGCTGATCACGCATCGCGGCGCCGAGGCGGCGGCGGCCGATCGGGTGGTGCATCTGCACCACGGACGGATGATCGCCCATCCGCCGCAATGGGTTCCGCGGCCCGGCACGGTCGAGGAACCGGTCGTCGTCGCGCCGGATGCGCACGACGGGCCGGACCATCGGAGCATGCCCACCGAGCCGGTCCTGGTCCTCGACGGCGTCGGCCACACCTATCTCAAGGGCTCGCCGTGGCAGGTCGAGGCGTTGCGCGACGTCTCGCTCACCGTGCACAAGGGTGACGGGGTCCTCGTCGTCGGGGGCAACGGCTCGGGCAAGACCACCCTGGCCTGGATCATGGCCGGTCTCATCGCGCCGACGGTCGGTACGGCGACCTTGCGCGGCAAGCCGGTCGCCGGGCAGGTCGGCGACGTCGCGCTGGCCTTCCAACATGCCCGGCTGCAACTGCAGAAGCAGACCGTCGGCGATGAGATCATGGCGGCCGGCGGGATCGAGGTGGGCACCGCCGAAGTGGCCCGCGTCCTCGAATCCGTGGGTCTGCCACGTGACATGGCGGCGCGCCGGATCGATTCGCTCAGCGGCGGTCAGATGCGCCGGGTGGTGCTCGCGGGCCTCATCGCGCGCCGTCCCAAGGTCCTGCTCCTCGACGAACCGTTGGCCGGTGTCGATCCGTACGCCCGTGCCGAGATCGTCGGGATGCTCGCCCGGCTGCGGGCCGACGGGTTGACCATCGTGATCATCTCCCACGACCTCACCGATCTCGATGTCGTGGTGAACCGTCGGGTGCAGTTGACCGGGGGAAGCCTGACCACGATTCCGAACCATCCACCGCCAGACGGTGGCGCACCGGCCCTCGGTGCGGAAGTCGTTGATGCCCAGGCACTTCCGCCTGTCTCTCGGGAGGTCGTCGAATGAGTGTGCAGACCGTTCCCCTGCGGCAGGTGCCGGGCGACTCATTGGTCCACCGACTCTGGGCGGGCACCAAGCTGATCATCGTGCTGGCGCTCGGGGTGATGACCTGGGTGCTGCCGTCCTGGCCCGCGCTCGGGCTGGTGGCGGCGGTGGTGGTGCTGACCGCGATCACCGCGGGTATCCCGCTGGGCGCGATTCCCCGGCCGCCCTGGTGGTTCTGGGGTCTGATCATCGCGGGCGGAGCGCTCAACCTCGCGTTCGGGCCACCCGCCCTGGTCGTCTACCTGCGGGCGGTCACCCTGGGACTGGTCCTCGTGGCCAGTTCGATCCTGGTGATCTGGACGACGCCGATGGCCGAGGTCGCCCCGGCGATCGCGACATTGATGCGCCCGCTGCGATTCCTGCGCCTGCCGGTCGATGAGTGGGCGGTTGCGATCGCGCTCTGTCTGCGCGGGCTGCCGATGCTCATCGACGAGTTGCGCATGCTCCGTGCGGCGCACCGGTTACGACCGTCGGCGCCGGCGCGCAGCGGGCATCCCGCCGCCGAGATGGGCGTGGTCGACATGATCACCGCAGCGATGTCGAGCGCGTTGCGGCGCAGTGCCGAGATGGCGGAGGCGATCACCGCGCGCGGTGGCACCGGCCGCCTGACGGCCTACCCGTCGCGACCGGGACGGGCCGATGCGGTGGTCCTCATCGTGGTCGGGATCGCCTGTGCGGGTGCGATCGTCGCGACCATCCTGCTCTGACACGTCGGGGTCGGGTCGTTCGACCAACGGACATCGCGGGCACCCAGATCGTGTGACCGACCGGGGCGATGCAGAATTGCCCGATGTCACTCGGTCGCTACATAGCGTGGTTCGTCGGTTCCTACGTCGTCCTCGGGGTGGTCCTCGCCGTCGTGGGGTCGTTCCTCGACATCGGCGGCGGTGTCTCCGCGATCGTCCCGATGTTGGCCGCGTCCACCTCGGGTGGACAGTTCGTGAAGGATCACGGTCGAGTGCCGACGCCGGAGGAGCGTCGACGGTTGATCTGGATGTCGTTCGCGGTCGCGATGATCATCACGATCCTCGCGTTGGCGGTGGTCTCTGTCGCGAGTCCGGGAGTGGTCGACGACGTGCTGTCGCGGGGCGATCTCGCGGTGATTCTTACGATCGCGTTGGTGGTCGGGGCGCTGCTCACCTATCTGCTCATCTGGTTCGGCTACGGCTGGATGACCCGACGCGCGCTGGTCGCGCAGGACAAGCGGCAGGCGCGGACACGCTGAGACGAGAATTGCCGCCCCACCCGGTACCGGGGAGGGCGGCAATTCTGGTGAACTGCGGTATCAGGCGGGGACGATCAGGCCCGCACCCTTGCTGCTCGCGGTGGCGAAACGCTCCGCCGCATCAGCCCAGTTGACGACGTTCCACCAGGCCTTGACGTAGTCCGGCTTGACGTTCTGGTAGTCGAGGTAGAAGGCGTGCTCCCACATGTCGAGCATGACGACCGGGATGATGGCCGCCGGGATGTTGCCACTCTGGTCGGTGAGCTGCAGGATCACCAGGTTCTTGCCGATGGTGTCGTAGCCCAGGATGGCCCAGCCACTGCCCTGCAGGGTGGTGGCGGCCGCGGTGAAGTGGGCCTTGAACTTGTCGAAGCCACCGAACTGGTCGTCGATGGCAGCGGCGAGGTCGCCTTCGGGCTTGTCGCCACCGTTGGGGGACAAGTTCTTCCAGAAGATCGAGTGGTTGGTGTGACCACCGAGGTGGAACGAAAGGGTCGCCGAGAGCCCGTAGACCTTGCCGGCGATCGTCTCGTCGTCGCGGGCCGCGGCCAGCTTCTCGAGTGTGTCGTTTGCGCCCTTGACGTAGGTGGCATGGTGCTTGTCGTGATGGAGCTCCATGATCCTGCCGGAGATGTGCGGCTCGAGCGCCGCGTAGTCATACGGGAGATCCGGCAAGGTGTATTCAGCCACGATATTCCTCTCTGAGGTTGTGCTCGTACTCACTCTGCGCGCATCAAGCTGCGGCGTTCGACGCCGACCACGCGAGTACTTCCACCCTTACCCACTGCATGGGGGATTGCAAACAGTGCGACGGAATCCACTTCAAGTGCGGTTGAAGTATTGACCTCGGCGAAGCGACGTGTCGACGGAGATCAGATGAGCATCAGGACGACGAGAACAGCGATCAGTCCGAGGATGCTGATCGTGGTGCCCACGCATGCGGAGCGGACGTTGTAGGTGGCGCGCGGAGTACTCGGCCGCGGGGCCAGGGCCCGGCGGAGATCGGAACTCGCGTGCGTTGCCATGAAAGCCCTTCGTCGTCGCTGATCACGGCGAGGCGCGCCGTGGGCTGGACTTGCGGGGGCCGGATCGCAGTGACTGTCGTCACAACCCGACGTGGTGGTCATGATAGGCAGACCTGCGGACAACGATCAACCCGGCGGTTCCCGTCGTCGGCGTAGGATCGGGCGCATGTCTTGGCTTGACCAGCTACTTTCCGGGCAAACCCGCAAACGTCAACTCATCTCCGCCGATGAAGCCCTGCCGGGCCGCACTATCCCGGTGCCGGTGGCCGCCGAACACCTGCTGCTGCACCACCCGATGCGCGGGGACGCCGACGCCGTGGACAACGGCATCGGCCGATTCCCGGACGGACTGTCCGCCGTCGTGCTCGCCGGCGGATGCTTCTGGGGTGTCGAGGAGATCTTCTGGCAGGTGCCCGGGGTCTGGACCACGGCGGTCGGTTACGCCGGTGGGTACACGCCGAACCCGTCCTACGAGGAGGTCTGCACCGCCCGAACCGGGCACACCGAGTCGGCTCTCGTGGTGTTCGACCCTGCGGTCATCGACCTCGAGGGCGTGCTGAAGATCTTCTGGGAGACCCACGATCCCACGCAGGAGATGCGGCAGGGGAACGACGTCGGGACCCAATATCGTTCGGCGATCTACACGGTGTCCGAGGCGGATGCCGAGCTCGCCCGGTCGACGGCGGAGAGATTCGGCGCGGTGCTCGCCGACGCCGGGCTGGGGCCGATCACCACGGAGATCACGTCGCTCGCCGAGGCCGGCGACGGTCATTTCTACTACGCCGAGGACCATCACCAGCAGTACCTCGCCAAACATCCGAACGGCTATCGCTGCCACGCCGCCACCGGGCTGCACTACCCGGCCGCCTGAACGGTGGCCGATCGGATCACGACGGGTCAGTGGAATCGGACCCTGCTGCATCGTCAGCATCTGCTGACCCGCGTCGACGAGGACGCGATCGAGGTCCTCGACCGCTGCGTCGGCCTGCAGGCGCAGGAGCCGAAGGCCCCGTTCTTCGGATTATGGTCACGCATAAAGGATTTCGACCCCACTGAGCTCGACGAACTGCTCACCGACCGTGAGGTGGTCCGGATCGCACTGCTGAGGTCCACCATCTTCCTCATCGACGCCGAGGACGCGCGGTGGTTACGCCCGATCGCGCAGCCGACGCTCGACACCGAGGTCGCGATCCACGAGCGTCGTCTGCGCGGCACCCGCGCCCACGACGTACTCGCCGAGGCCACCGAGCTGCTCTCCGGGCAGGCGATGTCGGGCGCCGCGCTGGGCAGGGAACTGGCGCAACGTCATCCGGATGACATCCCGTCGACACTCGTTGCGGTGGCGCGATGCGGACTTCCGCTGGTGCAGATCCCTCCCCGTGGCCTCTGGCAGGGTTCGGCGGCACCGACCTACCAGCTGTTCGACGACTGGATCGGTCCCGGTGCGCCCGCCGTGACCGGCGACGAGGCCCGCAAGGATCTGATCCGCCTCTACCTGCGCGGGTTCGGGCCGGCCACTGTCAAGGGCATCCAGAGCTGGTGTGGACTCACCCGGCTCACGTCGCTGGTCGAGGAGATGGAATCAGACTGGGAACTCGTCGCGATGGAAGGTCCGGCCGGGGAGAAACTCTTCGATCTCGATGGTCTCGACATCATCGACGGGGACACGCCGGCCCCACTCCGTCTGATCGCTCCGTTCGACAATGTGATTGTCGCGCAGGCGGATCGACGGCGGGTAGCCGACGATGACCGCTATCGGAGCACCATCACCGTGAACGGCAGGTCTCCCGGTTTCATCCTCGTGGACGGGCGTCTGGCCGGCACCTGGCGGCTCGACCACGGCCGGGTGGTCACCGACATGATGACCGACCTCGCTTCCGGAGACCGACGCGACCTCGACTCCGAAGTGCAGCGGCTGCAGCAGTTCTGCGATACAGCTGACTGATCTGCGTCACTTCCCGGTGCGCGGGTTGCGGCTGGTGATGCAGTATCGGCGACCGACCGGGTCGGCCATCACCGTCCAGTTGGGCAGGCGCTCGACCATCCGCGCACCCCAGTCCTCGTGGCGGGCCATCTCGTCCTCGACAGCCGTCGCGGCCAGGTCGAGATGTCCTGTGGCAAAGGTGGATTCGTCATCGATTCCGTTGCGCTGCAAGAGCAGGCCGATGGCGAGCGCGGGATCGCGGGCCAGCCGCACCAGCTCCGGACGGCTGGTGGGCTCGGTCGGCCGGGCGGTCAGCTGCGCCCAGAACGTCACCTCGCGGTCGAACAGCCCGTCGGGGACGTCGATGCAGACCTGGTCGATGATGCTGATGGTGTCACCGGGCCAGCGGATCGGTCGGGAACGCTCCGATTCGCCGTGCCATTCGACGAGACAGAACACGAAGCCGCCGGGTGACTCCAGCGACAGGTAGTCGCCCTGCATGTCATCACGAACCACGTTGGCGCCCAGAGCGATCGCCTCTGCCGCCGCGGCCCGCGGGTCCTCGACGTGCAGATCGAGGTGGATTCCGCCGGGTCCGTCGTCGACACGTTGCACCCGCAGGTGCGGATCGCCGTTGAACGGCTCGAGGGAGGCGAACTCGCGGTGTTCGCCCCGCGGCGGGGACACGGTGCTGCCCGCGATCGCACGCCAGAAGGTGACCTCGGCACCGAACTGGTCGACCGGGAAGTCGAGGAAGGCGGTGAGCCATCGGATGTGCACGCGCAAAGTCTAATGTCGGCGGCGTCGGGGCGGCCGGCATCCGCACTACACTCGGCGACATGACAGGTGGACCGTGGAAGAGGGTGACCAAGCGGATGTCGCGGTCACACGGTGATCGGGTGGCGGTGGTCCGCCTCGACGGTCCGATCGGGGCGAGTGGGATGGGTCGTCCCGGCCTCACCACCGACTCGCTGGAGCCGGTCCTCAAACGCGCGTTCGGTACCGAGCGCGTGAAGGCGGTCGTCGTGGTCATCAACTCGCCGGGCGGATCCCCGGCCCAGTCCGAATACATCGCCGAACGCATTCGGCAGCTGTCCGCGGAGAAGGGCGTCCCGGTGCTGGCGTTCTGCGAGGACGTCGCCGCGTCGGGCGGTTACTGGATCGCATGCGCGGCCGACGAGATCTTCGCAGCGCACACCTCGATGGTGGGTTCGATCGGAGTCGTGTCATCGGGGTTCGGGCTGTCCGATGTGCTGACGCGCTTCGGCGTGGAACGGCGCCTCTACACGGCGGGCGACAACAAGGCCCGCCTCGATACGTTCTCCCCGGAGCGACCCGAGGACGTGGCGTGGCTCGAGGGTCTGCAGGGGCAGCTGCACGACGAGTTCAAGAGCTGGGTCCGGCAACGTCGCGGCAAGAAGCTCAGCGCACCCGACGACGTGTTGTTCAGCGGCGACATCTGGGTCGGCACGCGGGCCGTCGAGGTCGGTCTGGTCGATGCGATCGGGGTGATGCGGTCGGTCGTCGCCGAGCGATATCCGGACGCGGAGATCACCATGGTGGAAGCACCCAAGCCGCTCGTCGCCCGACTCGTGGGAGGCCAACTCAGTGCGGGCGCGATGATCGAGAGCGCCGTGTCGGGTGCTGTGGCCGCGCTCGATCGCGGTGCAGCCATCCGTTGGCGCTGAATCGGTGTCATCCGGGCGGTGGACAACGCGTCGTCGCGCACTTCTCCCCAAGTTATCCACAACGGACGTTGTGAAGGCGAAAAACCTTTGATGTGACGTACGTCTGCACTTTGTCGAAGAGTTTGTGCCCGTACTGGACCAGATCGGTGACCGTCATCACAGCCGCTGTGAGGGCTGTCACAACATTTTCGACCCGCTCACCTGGTTGTCCACATTTTCCACAGTCTCATCCACAGGTTGATGGTCATCGATGCACACGAACTGTCCGATTGCCAAACCAGCATGTGGATAGTTATATGTAGGTCGTCATAGTGGGGGTCGCTTGCCGATGCACGTGTCAATTCGAGCATCGGCCGGAGCGGTTGTGCACAGGCCGCCGCCGCGACCCGCGTGGCTGTGCCACCATGGTTTGGTGAGCATGGGCGACATCCGACAGGTGCCGGTGACGGAGCTGCCGAACGATTTCAGCGACGAGGTCGGTCGGGTCCTGCTCGACGTCCGCGAGGACGATGAGTGGGCCGCGGGCCATGTCCGGGGTGCGACGCACATCCCCCTCGGCGATGTGCCGGCGCGAATCGAGGAGATCGACCCCGATGCCGAGCTCCTGGTGGTCTGCCACTCGAGCGGGCGGTCGATGCGCGTCCTGCAGTACCTCGCCCAGATCGGGTACGAGGGCAGCTGCGTGAGCGGCGGCATGGTGGAGTGGGTCCAACAGGGCAAGCCGGTCGAGACGGGGAGTACCGGGTCGTAATGATCGACCTCTGTCCGCGGTGCCGGATCCAGGCGCCGCATCGTCCGGGCCGCGAGCAGTGCCCGCGATGCGGCGGGCCGTTGCGCGTCCTGGATTCCGATCTCCTCGGTACGTCGTCGGCAACCGGGTCGTCGACGCCACCGCCTTCCACGCCACCGCCTTCCGCGCCACCGCCGGCACCCCCGCCGCCGCGGCCGGTCACGAGCGGACCACGCAGCGGACGGCTCTATCGCAGTCGTCATGTCCGATGGGTGGCCCGCCGCCCGCCTGAGGCGATCCCGGCCCGCCGACCTCCCGCACCGATGGGGCCTCGGCCGATCCCGCGCTATGTCTACATTCCGCAGTGGGGCCTGCGCGACGTTCCCGATGAGGTCTCCGCCGACCCGCGTTCGCGGGCCGAGGTGCTGCTGGCCGCGCTCGTGAGCGGGTTGCGTTCGCTGGCCGTGGTCCTGGGGCTCGCCGCGCTCGTTCACCTCGCCCGATACGTGTTGATCGTGGTCAACAAGTCGATGCCGGTCCCGGCGTGGACCGACTGGACCAGCTCGGTGCTGGTGATGTTCGTCGGTCTGCTCGCGCTGGGGGCCTACGTGTACGTCTTCGTGGTCTTCACCCGTTGGATCATCGATCTGCGCGCCGAGACGTATCGCAGTCGGGACCGCCGGGACCCGCGGCCGCGCTGGCAGATCGCTGTACTCGCGGCGGTGCCCCTGCTCAATGTGGCCGGCGCTGCGCTGCTGCTGCACGAGGTGGCCCGGCTGCGAGACGATCTCGACCCCGATCGCACCCGGCGACGGTTCACGCGGATCTGGGTGGCCTGGACGATCGTCAACGTGCTGGCACTGGTGGCGATCGCGACCCGCGTCGTCGCGATGTTCTCCGGCTCCATCCAGACGGCGGCCAACGGTCTCGCGGCCGTGATCATCAGCTCGATCTGCTCGGCCGTGTTCGCCTGGTGGCTGGCCGACCGGCTCGCGGCGGTCTTCGGTGCCGCCCACGCCGAACCGGTGCCGTCGCGACGTTGGGTCACGGTCGGATGACCGGCGTCGAGCACATATCGAGATCCGGGAAGCCGGCCGTGGTCGCCCACCGCGGTGCGTCCGCCGAACTCCCCGAGCACACCCTCGCCGCCTACGAACTCGCGCTCGACCAGGGCGCCGACGGCCTCGAATGCGATGTCCGGTTGACCAGCGACCACGAACTCGTCTGCATCCACGACCGCACGATCGACCGCACCTCGAACTCTGCCGGCGTCGTCAGCGAGATGACCCTGGCGGAGTTGCGCGAACTGGACTTCGGCAGCTGGCACGAGTCGGGGAAGAAGTCGTCGGTGCTCACCCTGCGTGAACTGCTGACCCTCACCCTGGACTGGCGCAGACCGGTCCGGTTGTTCGTGGAGACCAAGCACCCGGTCCGCTACGGCAGCCTCGTCGAACAGAAACTGCTCGGCCTGCTCCACGAGTTCGGGGTGGGTATGCCACCGTCGGCCGATCACAGTCGCGCCGTGGTCATCTCGTTCTCGTCGGCCGGGGTGTGGCGTATCCGGCGCCACGCACCGATGCTGCCCACCATCCTGCTCGGGGACACCGCGCGGCTGCTCGGCGGCAGCGCGGCCACCGCGGTGGGGGCCACCGGCATCGGACCGTCGGTGGAGACGCTGCGCCTCTACCCGGATCTGGTCGACCGGGCTGCCGCTGCCGGTCGGGTCACCTACTGCTGGACCGTGGACGAACTCGTCGATGTCCAGCTCTGCGCCGATCTCGGTGTCCGATGGGTCGCCACCAACCGTCCGGCCAAGGTGCGGGACTGGCTGGTCACCGTCGACTGAGCGCCCGGGAGGGACGGGACGGCTCCATGAGAGGGTGGACACATGGCGAAGAAAAGCAAACGGGGCGCCGGGCCGCGTCCGGGCAGTAATCGCGCAGAGCGGGTCGCCGCGCGCAAGGAGCGCCAGCTGGCCGCGATGGCCCCGCCGCCGCGGCCGTTCGCCGGGTTGGCCGCCGAGTGCGATCTGGTGGCGCTGCGCGCCTTCGTCGCCTCGGCCACGGCCAGGGTCGATCTCGTCGAACCGGGCCCGCCGGAGCCGGAACTCACGTCGGTCGTCCCCGACGACACCGCTGCGACGGCGAAAACCACACGCGCCGAGGGCGTCCGCAACGATGTCCTCCTCGCGACGATCCTGCCGGGCGCGGTACCCGCCATCGTCCGCGAGGGCAAGAACGGGCCGGAAGGCGTCGTCGCGGTGCAGACCGATCCCGATCGCGATGACATCGTGGGCGGCCTGGCCGATGCCATCCGGTGGGCAGCCCACGCCGAGCCGAACACCGACTACACGCCGCACGACACGCTCGGCGCGCTGACCGACGTCATCCGAGCCGATGCCGAGCTCGACCTGGTTGTCTACGACGACTTCTCGTGGTGGTTCCCGGGTACCGACGTGCCCCCGGAGATCGCGGACATGGTTGTGCGGGCCAATGATTCGATCATGCCGACCGCTCGCCTGACATCGAAGAGCGGCATCGGCGCACCGTGGTGGGTGGATGCCGGTGAGCGTGCCCATCTGCGTTGGGTGCGACCGGAATCCGAGGACGACCTGATGACCGCGCTGGCCCGGCTGCATGCGGCGGGACGCTTGACCCTCGGTGAGGGCTCACGATTCGCCGGTTCGTTCCGCACCCACGGACTGCTGGTTCCCGTGTTCGATCTGGACAACGAACGGCACCACGAAGAGTGGTTCGCCGGGCTCGATCAGCTCGACGAGTGGCTGACCGAGGCCCTGGCCGTGACCGGTGACCTGAGCACCGCAGAACTCGGCTCGCGCGACGGTCTGCGTAGCCGCCAGGTCACGTTGCGCTGAGCGCGGTTGGCGAGCGGGGCTAGAGGTTTCCGCCTGCTGCTGCGGGTGCCGACGCGGCCGCAGGTCCGGAGCCGTTGATCTCGCGCTGGACGAAGTTCTCGAGGTCGAACAGGTTGCCCTGTGCCCGCTCGGCGATGGTCTGCAGGGTGGTCATGGTGGCGACCTCTTCCACCTGCTCGGCGAGGAACCACTGCATGAACTGCTCGCCCAGGTAATCGCCGCTGTCCCGTGCGGCACGGGCGAGGTCGACGATCTGTTCGGTGACCGACTTCTCCTGGGCCAGCGCCAGCTCGATCGGCGCCCGGTAGTCGGCGAAGTCGGTGCGCGGCGCGGGGACCCCGGGGATCTCCACGTCCACATCGCGGTCGAGGAAGTACTGGACGATCATCATCGCGTGGTTGCGCTCCTCGACGGCCTGGGCATAGAAGTGCTTGGCCAGCTGGGGCATGTCGTGGCCGTCGTAGTAGATGGCGACGGCGATGTACTGCTGTGACGCGGCGAACTCGTTGGCGATCTGGGCGTGCAGCAGTTTCTGGAAGACGGATTCGTCAGTGGTGACTGTCATGGGTCCATCGTAGGGACCCGAAAACGCCCAGATCAGCCCAGTTGAACCTAACTGAGTTGAGCCTCACCAACTTTCGGGCTCAGCCGCCGATGACTCCGCCGGGTCCCGAGAGGAGTTCGTCGGGCACCGCGGTGCCCTTGCGGAGATAGCCGAAGAACTGTTCGGTGTTGTCCCCCACCGCAAGTGAGTCACCATCGGAGGTGTACTCGCTCCCTGCGCTCGGCGTGGTGGTGGTGATCGGGTCACCGCGCAGCGCCAGCGCGAGACCGAAGAGATTCCAGATGTGATCTCCGTCATCGACGGTCACCGCATCGACGGCCCCGTTCGCAAAGGGGATCAACCGGAATAAATTGGCGAGCACCGACGGACTCGTCGCCTTGGCCATCAGGGCGTTGAGGAACTTGCGCTGGTTCACCACGCGCTCGAGATCGGCGTTCGGGAATGCCCGCGTGCGCACCAGTCCGAGGGCCTGGCGACCGTCGAGTTCCTGACAGCCCTTCGGAAGTCGCAGACCCGCCTTCGGATCGTTGAGCGGTTGGTCGAGACAGATGGTCACGCCGCCGACGGCGTCCACGACGCTGTCGAAGCCGCCGAAACCGATCTCCGCGTAGTGGTCGATGCGTACGCCGCTCAATTGCTCGATGGTCTGCACCAGCAGCTGTGGCCCACCGATGTTGAAGGCCGCGTTGACCTTGTGCGACCCCTGTCCGGGGACCGGTACATAGAGGTCGCGCGGGATGCTGATGATCATCGACCGGCCGCTGGGCGGTTTGTGCACCATCATGATGGTGTCCGTGCGGGAACCGTCGCTGTCTCCGGTGGACAGTTGCGCCCGCTGTTGCGCGGACAGGTCAGCGCGGGAATCGGTGCCGACGATCAGCCAGTTCGTGCCCGGGGTGTCCGCGGGTCGGCCGGCATAGGCGACCAGCGCGTCGGTGCGGTTCAGCTTGCTGTCGTAGTAGAACAGCAGGCCGACCGAGGCCACGACGAACAGCAGCAGAACCGCGAGGATCAGTCTGCCGACGCGCAGGCGGCGTCGTCGCTTCGGCTTGGCGGCCGGGGTGGGTGCGGCCCCCCGGGAGCGCGGCTTACGTGGCGGAGCGCCCGCCGACCCGCGCGATGACGACCCCCGGGACGCCGACCGTCGGGATTCGTCGGCGCGGTCGGCCGTGGAGCGGCGCGGTCGGTCGTCACCGGGAAGGGGTTCGGGCTTCTGGGTGGGCGCGTACCCCGCCGACCGACGGTCGGGCTGGGGCTGGGCCGGGCGCGGATGGTCGGGGCGCGGTCGACCCGCGGGCGCGTCCGACCAGGCCAGCGGGGGCTGGTAGCGGGCGTCGTCGACACGGCGTCCGCGGAGATGGGCGGTCGCCTCGGGTGGCGTGCCCGGGGGCGGTGCCACCCGGCGCGGCGGTGGGTTGGGTGGCGGGGGGATGCGCGGGGGCGGATTGCGGGGCGGGGGACCGGCGCGGCGAGTGGGATCGCCGGCGCGCGGCGCGGCCCCGGAGGGACCTCGCGCCTGCGCATCATCGGCGGATCCGGCTCGTTCATCCCAACCAATGTACGCATCGCCGTTGCGGATTCGACCTGTGTCAGCGTCCGCGGACCGGACGCGGAAGAAGATCACTGGCTATTGTGACAGTGAGTATTGACACATAACGACCGCGGTCCTAGTGTCGGAGGTCACAGACCCGACGACGATCCGGAGGTGTCCGATGACGACGACCACGCAGGTGAGACGTGATGACGCAGGTGGGCGGGACGCGATAGCCCGCCGACTGATCAAGGGCTCGGTCAAGCGGTCGTACGCGCCGATCGTCGATCTCGATTGGGAACGCGACCCCGAGCCCGACCGCTACTTCCTGCCACCGTCGGTGCTGTCGCTGGCGGGCACCGACCTCTGGGACGGGCTGTCGACCGAACAGCGCATCGAGGTGTCCCGGCAGGAGATGGCCAACATCCTGTCCGTCGGCATCTGGTTCGAGAACCTGTTGAACCGCACCCTGTTGGCCCGGTTGATGACCGCGGACCCGGCGTCGGCCACCACGCACTACGCGTTGACCGAGATGGGCGACGAATGCCGGCACATGGTGATGTTCGGCCGGGCAATCGAGTGGGCCGGCGCGCGACCCTTCTCGATGCGGTTGTGGGAGCGGACGGTGATGGCACTACTGCCGCAGGCTCTCCGCGGCAGTTTGCTGTGGGTGGCCGCTCTCGTCGGCGAGGAGATCTTCGACGCCTTGCAGCGCGAGATGCTCGACGACCCCGAGCTGCAACCACTCATCGCGCGCCTGATGCAGGTGCACGTGGCCGAAGAGGCGCGTCACATCGGGTTCGCCCGCGACGGCATCATGCGTCGCAAGCCGGTCCGCGGGCGGTGGGAGACGTTCGTCGCGGCCAACGGTCATGCCGTCGCCGGTGTGCTCTTCCAGCGCCTGTTCACCAATCCGGCGATGTACACGCGGGCCGGACTCGACGGTCGTGCCGCCGCCCGGGCGGCCCGGGCCAACCCGACGTTCCGCGAGGCCCAGGTCCGCGGGTTCGCCTCCCTCGCAGCATTCCTCGAGGATGCTGGACTGATGAGTCGGGTCTCCCGGTACGGCTGGCGGCGGGGCGGGTTTCTCCGGTGACGGTCGATCCCACGTCGGTCGCGGTGCACGGCCACGGGCCGCTCGCGCGGGCGTTCCTGTCTCGGATCGAGAAGTCGCCGTTGATGATCGACGTCGTCGACCACGCGTCTCCCGGTGACCTGTGCGTGCGTGAGGAACAGGCGCCGGCGGGAAGCTTCCTGGGTGTCGCCGCCGCGGACCGGCCGGGCGAGCTGTTCCTGCACGACGACCGGGCCGTCGGCTACCTCGTGGATCTGATCCAGCATTTCGTGGTGACCGGCGCGAGGTCGGTGGTCGTGCGACGACCCGTCCAGATCGAATGGTCGGCCGCAGGGTCGGCACGGAAACTCCGGAAACGCTTGCGGCACTTTCATCCCGACCACTACGACTGGATCGGATCGGCCTCGATCGACGACGACGTGTTCGACGGTGACGCGCTGCTGGTGGCCGACGGCGACACGGCATCGGCGCGTCTGCGCATCACCGGTGCGATCGACCCCCTTGATGGCCGCTACCACTGGGCCGGAACGGTCTTCGGCGACGACGCGCGCCGCTGGAAGGATGAGCGGGTGGTCGGCGTGACCGTCTCCGTCGGCGGTCGGGCACCGGTCGACGCGCGCCTCGCAGAGGTCACGCCATCCGGCGCGGTGCGCGTCGTCGGCGTCGGGCAACCGCCCTATCCGTTGGATTCCCTGGTTGTTTGATGCCCGGACCGCCCGACGAGTCGGTCACCCCACCCAGCTCAGGTGATCGTGGAGCAACGCGTAGCCGACGAACGCGACGATGTCGATCAGGGCATGCGCGATCACCAGTGGCCAGACCCGTGACGTGATCTGGAAGAACCGACCGAAGACCAGACCCATGACGATGTTGCCCAGGCCTGCGCCGACGCCCTGGTAGAGGTGATACCCACCGCGCAACACCGCACTCGCGGCCAGCGAGGTGTTCTCCGACGTCCCGAGCTGACGCAGCCGGGTGATGAAGTAGGCCACCACGATGATCTCTTCCGCGGCAGCGTTGCCGATCGCGATGAGGATCAGGATCGGCCAGCGCCACCACACACCGTCGACCTCGCTGGGCACGAGGTGGGCGTTCATACCGAGGGCGCGGGCGATGGCGACCAGAGCGAGCCCGGGAAGGCCGATGAGGGCGGCGAGGCCGAGACCCACGGGGACGTCGCGGCGCGGCGACCACCGGCCCAGGCCGACGCGCTGTAGTCCGATACCGCTGCGCCACAACAGATAGATGCCGAGCGCGCCGATCGCGAACAGGCGGATCGCGCTCATCAGCTGGCGGGCGAAGTCGATCCAGTCGAGATCCGAGCGAGACGGGTTGAGCGCGACCGTGGTGTTGCCGATCCCGCCGGCCAACTGCGCCTCGATCAGCGAGAGTGCCGCCGCGATCGCGGAGAACAGGAAGGTCAGGATCCCGACGATGACCAGTTCGACGACGATCGCCCGACGTTCGGTGCGGTCGGTGACCACGTCGATCCCGGCCGGCCGCACGGGGTTGAGCACAGCTCGGACGGTCGCGCGCATGGCGGCCAGCCTACGGGGTCATGCGCGACCCGAGGTCAGTCCGGCAGGCTGTTCATGAACGGGCACCCGGCCAGATTGCGCAGCGCCTGGGAGAGTTCGTAGACGTCGGCGACGGGCCGGGGGAAGGGCATCCGGACGTCGGAGTCGCCGCCCGGGCCCTCGATGCGGAAGCGGATGCCGAAGCGGTCCAGCCCGAGGGGGCGCACCCGGCCATCGCGGAGGTTCCGCGGCAGCTTGCGTGCGAGCTGTCCGATCACGTCGGCGTGGTCGGCGTCGAGGTGGGCGATCCAGTCACCCTCGTACTCCCAGAACGGGTCGGGTGTGGCGCCGGCCAGATCGGGGGCCGACACCGATGCGGCACCGGACGCCGTTGCGATGACCGCGCTGTCGATCTGCAGGCGCAGCATCGAGTAGCCGTGGCCGATGTCGAGGAGCCCGTCGTCGGGGTGCTCGGTGACTATCTCCAGGGCCAGGTCGCGCTCGAGATTCGCCGGGACCGCGTGCAGGTGACCGTTGAGCCATATCAGCGACCGGACGCGTTCGCGCAGGTCGATGGGCGCGCAGTCGGTGACCTCGACCATGGCGGCGAGGCCCCCGTTGCTGTCGTCGGCGAGCGTCATCGCCTCGCCGTCCGTCGGGACCAGGACGAACGCCTGGGACTCGAACAGGTGGACCACGTTGACCGGGGTGGTCTCCGCGCCCTCGACGGCGAGCGTCGCACCGGTCACCCGGCGGCACGCGGTCTGGATCAGTTCGGCATCCGACGGGCGGTCGGTGACGGCGTGGGTCATGCGACTCCCTCACTCTTCAGCGGTAGTGGTCTAGGTAATGAAGGTAACCCTAACCTAAGTGCCGGCTCGGTGTACGTCAATGTTCAATTCCGTCCGGTTCGAAACCCGGATCGGGCCACCCCGGACCTCGACTAGGCTTTTGTCGTGTCTGTGTTCGCATACTTCGGGCCCTCGGGGACGTTCACCGAGATCGCCCTCGACAAGCTGATCGCGACGCGCCTGCCGCTGCAGAGCGCGCCCCGTCCGGTCGGTGCGGTGCAGAAGATCGCGGCGAACAGTCCGGCGGCGACCATCGAGATGGTGCGCACCGGTGCCGTCGACTTCGGATGCGTGCCGATCGAGAGTTCGGTGGAGGGCGCGGTCCCCGCGACCGCCGACGGCCTGGTGCCGCCCGGCACGGGTACCGACGGCCGGGTGCAGGTCTTCGCCGAGGTGGTGCTCGACGTCGCGTTCACGATCGGCGCGGCCGACCCGATCGCGGCGTCGGCCGTGCGCACCATCGCCGCGTACCCGGTTGCCGCGGCGCAGGTCCGCGAGTCGGTGGAGAAGCTCTATCCGGGAGCGCAATTCGTCACGGCGTCGTCGAATGCAGCCGCAGCCGCCGACGTCGCCGCGGGACGCGCGGATGCCGCCGTGACCACGTCGCTGGCCGCCGAGATGTCCGGTCTCGTGGTGCTCGCGGACGGTGTCGCCGACGTCGACGACGCGTACACCCGCTTCCTGTTGATCGGCCCGCCCGCCGCGCCGCCCGCCGCCACCGGTGCCGACCGGACGTCGGTGATCCTCGATCTGCCCAACGTGCCCGGCAGTCTCATGACGTCGATGGATGAATTCGCCTCGCGTGGAATCGATCTGACGCGCATCGAATCCCGCCCGCGACGAGACGTGCCGGGTTCGTACCGGTTCTTCCTCGACGCCGTCGGGCACCTCGACGACGACGCCGTCGGCGAGGCGTTGCGGGCGCTGTACCGGCGATGCGAGCGGGTGGTCTACCTCGGGTCCTGGCCGGTCGATCGCCGCAGCGGTGCGGCACCGCCGGACACCGCCGAGAGTGTCGCCTGGTTCGACGGCCTGCGACGGGGGGAGGTCCGCTAGTGGCGCGCCTCCATCTGGTCCGGCACGGCGAGACCACCTCCAATGTCATGCGCCGCCTCGACACCGCGCTTCCCGGCGCCGCTCTCACGGACTTCGGTGTGCGCCAAGGGGTCCGCTTCGCGCTGGAACACCCGATCGCCGAGCCCGCGATCCTGGTGAGCTCGCAGGCCCGCCGGGCGCAACAGACCGCGGAGCTCATGGGGTCGGTCTGGGGAGTGGAACCCGCTGTGGCCGACGGTATCCACGAGGTGCAGGTCGGCGAGCTCGAGGATCGGTTCGACGACGACGCGCACGAGGTGTTCAAGGACGTCGTCGACCGGTGGCACCGAGGTGAGCTCGAGGCACGTATCCCCGGTGGCGAATCACTGGCGATGGTCTACGACCGTTACCTGCCGGTGATCGACGAACTGAGCGGGCGTCACCTGGCCGGCGAGGACCCGCGCGATGTCTACGTGGTGAGCCACGGTGCGGCGATCCGGCTCATCGCCGCACGCCTGGCCGGCGTCGACCCGACCTTCGCCGCGAGCACCCACCTGCGCAACACCGGCAGCATCGAACTGGAGTACGTGGACGGACTGTGGCGCCTACTCCGCTGGGGTGCGGTCACCGGGCCGTTCGGTCCGCGCGTCGACGAGCCGCTGGTCACCGACCCGATGGGCTGAGCGCGGAGACTTCCAGCACCCGGTGCCGCTCAGCCCCACCCGTTGGCGTGCAGCCAGTCGTCGTCGATCCCGAAGTGGTGGGCGATCTCGTGGATGACGGTCACCGCGACCTCGTGGACGACCTCGTCGCGGCTGTTGCACATCGCGAGCAGAGGTTCCCGGTAGACGGTGATGGTGTCCGGGAGGAAGCCCCCGTACTCGTGGTCACGCATGGTGAGCGCGACACCGTGGTAGAGCCCGAGGATGCCCGGCTCCTCCGGATGATGCGGTTCCACCAGGATCACCACATTCGACATGTTGTCGGTCAGCTCGGAGGGGATGGTGTCGAGCGCGTCGGACACCAGCCCGTCGAACTCGTCGTCGGACATGCGGACCGGCATCACATCACCCGGCCGGGGCCGGCTCTTCGGCGGGATTGGGTGCGATGCCCGGGGGCAGCGGCACCGGCGTCGGCAACGCCCGCCCGGGTGGCGCCTGCGGTGGCGGGACGGGCAGCTTGCCGTTGATCAGCAGGGTCGACCGTGCGTCGCCGACCAACGTGGCGAAGCCACCGCCGTCGGGCAGACCCAGGTAGCAGACCGCGGTCCGGCTGCCGGCCAGCCAACTCGGCTCCGAGAGGACCGACCACTGCACATTGAGGGTGGTGGCGTCGAGCTTCGGTTTGCCACCGAGGAAGCGCGTCGCCTGCACCGGGCAGATCGAGCGCAGGTAGTCGTTCTGCGCCGCGACGCCGGGCCACGGCTTGCCCGACAGCCGGTCGCCGAAGCGCGGCGCGAGGACGACGGTCCCGGTGGTCTGGAACGCGTGGGCCTCGGTGCAGTTCACCGGGGTGGTCGGCTGCTTGGTGGCCCGGTCGATGCCGATGCAGGTGCCGGGCGGCCACTGGAACGACTGGTCCTGGTCGGCGACGCGTCCGACGAACTGCTCGGGGGCGCCGTCCTTGCCGGTCTGCTGGAGGCCGCAGCGCAGCTCACGTGCCCCTTTGTCCCATTGGACCTGCGACGGGTACATCATGCCGACGGAGAATCGGCCCTGCGGATCGAGGCGGCCGTCGAGGTAGCCGTCGACGATCACCGGGCATTGCTCGTCGCGGATGGCGGTGAATCGTTCGGTCCCGGGCCACTGCGCGGATTCGCCGAACTCGGAGCCGGGGAGGAGCGCGGTGTCGAGCGGTCCCGCGACCTCGAACCGGTGCTTCTGGTCGCACGTCACCTTGGTCGGGTTGCCGGGGTCGCCGGCCGCCCAATCGAGGCAGTCGCCGGCGACGGATTCGGTGAAGGCGTTCTCGGCGAGGCGTTCACCTTCGCCGATGTTGGTGCCCCCGACGCTGCCGCTGTCGTTGAAGACACCCATGGCCAGCGCGATCGCACCTGCCACGATCGCACCGATGACGACCGCGGAGAGCACCACGCGCACCGGGTTGGCGAGCAACGATCGCTTCCAGCCACCGCTGGCCGGTGGTTCGTCGTCGCGATGTGGGTCGTCGGCGTCGTCCACTCCGGCGTCGGCGGGCAGAGTGACCCAGCGATCGTCGTCGGGAGTGGTGTCGTCCTCGGCGTTCATCGGGATCCATCATGCCTGTTGCCGGTGGGTTGGAGTACCGGGGTGCGCCACCTCGTGTCGGATCGGCCGGCTCCGGTGGCGGCGCGCATACACTCGCGGCGGTGAACGTCCCCGACGAGAACCCCGTCCCCGATGACGTCGGGGAACTGGCCGGACGGCTCTTCGACATGGCCCGCGCGGGTGACGTCGGGAGCCTGCGTGCCTACCTCGACGCCGGCGTGCCGGTGGATCTGCGCAATCAGGCCGGCGACACGTTACTCATGTTGGCCGCCTATCACGGGTCGGCACCGTCGGTGTCCGCGCTGCTCGACCACGGCGCCGATGCGAACCTCGCCAACGACAAGGGGCAGACCCCACTCGCCGGGGCGGTGTTCAAGGGGCACGACGACGTCGTCGACGCGCTGGTGCGGGGCGGAGCCGACCCGCATGCCGGTACGCCGTCGGCAGATGACGCCGCGCGGATGTTCGGGCGGGAGGACTACCGGCGATTATGGCCGGCGCCGGGAGCGTAGCGAGCGGGCCGAATGTGGCCGGCGCCGGGAGCGTAGCGAGCGGGCCGAATGTGGCCGTCGCCGGGAGCGGAGCGGGCGGGCCGGTAGGGTTTCACACGTGATCGACCTCAAGATTCTTCGTGAGAACCCCGACCTCGTGCGCGCGTCGCAGCGGACCCGAGGTGAGGATCCCGGCCTGGTCGACGCGCTGCTCGACGCCGACGCCGCGCGACGGGCCGCGATCGTCGAGGCGGATGCGCTGCGTTCCGAGCAGAAGACGCTCGGCAAGCAGGTCGGCAAGGCGCAGGGTGACGAGAAGACTGCGCTGCTGGCCAAGGGCAAGGAACTCGCCGAGCAGGTGAAGGCGGCAGTCGCTCGACAGTCCGCCGCCGACGACGCCGCGTCGTCCGCGCAGCGCGCGATCTCCAATCTGGTCGAGGAGGGCGCACCCGCGGGCGGCGAGGACGACTTCGTCATCCTCGATCACATCGGCGAGCCGCGTCGGATCGACGACCCGAAGGATCATCTCGAACTCGGTGAGTCGCTCGGCCTGATCGACATGGAGCGCGGCGCCAAGGTCTCGGGCTCGCGTTTCTACTTCCTCACCGGACAGGGCGCGCTGCTGCAGCTGGGATTGCTGAACATGGCCGCGCAGAAGGCCGTCGCGAACGGCTTCACCCTGATGATCCCGCCCGTGCTGGTCCGTCCGGAGATCATGGGCGGCACCGGTTTCCTCGGTGCGCACGCCGACGAGGTCTATCACCTGGCCGACGACGACCTGTATCTGGTGGGTACCTCGGAGGTGCCGATGGCGGGGTATCACTCGGACGAGATCATCGACCTCTCAGACGGTCCGAAGCGGTACGCCGGGTGGTCGAGTTGCTTCCGGCGCGAGGCCGGCAGCTATGGCAAGGACACCCGCGGCATCATCCGCGTCCATCAGTTCGACAAGGTCGAGGGCTTCATCTACTGCAAACCCGAGGACGCGGCAGCCGAGCACCAGAAGCTGCTCGGCTGGGAGAAGGACATGTTGGCGGCGATCGACGTGCCGTACCGCGTGATCGATGTGGCGGGCGGCGATCTCGGATCGTCGGCGGCACGCAAGTTCGACTGTGAGGCATGGGTTCCCACGCAGAACACCTATCGGGAACTCACGTCGACGTCGAACTGCACGACGTTCCAGGCGCGTCGGCTCTCCATCCGTTATCGCGACGAGAACGGCAAGCCGCAGATCGCTGCGACGCTGAACGGCACGCTCGCGACCACCCGTTGGATCGTGGCGATCCTGGAGAACCACCAGCAGCCGGACGGTTCGGTGAAGCTCCCGCCGGAGCTGGCGCGGTTCGTCGGCACCGACGTCCTCAGCCCCCACTGATCCGACGCCATGACCACCGGCATCATCATCGCGGTGATCGGCTCCTTCGCCTTTGCCGCGGCAGCGGTGTTGCAGGCGCTGGGAGCCGATCAGGTGGCGCAGCGCGCTGCGGTCCGGGAGGAACGCCGGAAATCGTCGAAATCCCATCCGTCGCTGCGGTCCACGGTTGCGACCATGCTGACCGTCCCGTTCCTCGTCGGCTTCGTGTTCGACATCATCGGCTTCGTCTCGACCATCATGTCGGCGCGGCTGATCCCACTGTTCTTGTCGCAGACCATCATCTCGGCCCGGCTGGTGGCCACGGCGCTGCTGGCGATGGTCGTGCTGCACGTCCGGCTGACGATGCGCGACTGGATCGCCGGCACGGTCGTCATCGCGTCGCTGGTCTTGCTGGCGGTGTCGGCGGGGCGTGAGGGCGTGGACGACGACCGCTGGATGCACTGGGCCGTGTTGGTGGCCGGCCCGCTGCTGTTCGGCCTGGGCATCGTGGTGATGCGGGTGATGCACAAGCACCTCGCCGCTGCCGTCGGGCTGATCGCGGGCGCGGTCTTCGGCGTGATGGCCGTGGCGTCGCGGATTCTCGACGGTCTCGACCCGTTCTCGGCCGGCGCGCTGTTCACCGATCCGGCGCTGTATGCCCTGTTGTTCAGCGGGATCGGCGGCTTTTACCTGTTCACTGTCGCGCTGCAGACCGGCTCGGTCAACGGTGCGGCGGCGGCACTCGTCGTCGGGCAGACGGTGCTGCCGGGGGCGGTGGGCATCATCTTCCTCGGCGACGTGACGCGCGCCGGGTGGGGGCCCGTCGCGATCGTCGCGTTCGCCGCAGCCGTGCTGGGTGGTGTGGTGCTGGCATCGTCCACCGCGGTCACCGCGGTGGAGTCCGCCGACGCCACCAATCTGCCACGCGGGTATGGGCATCCGCCGCGGGAGATCGATCGGCGAAAGGCCGAGAGGCAGCTGTGACCGCGTCCGGTCTCAGTCCGTGACCGTGATCTCCGCACCCGGAACCGCATTGTCGACGACACGCCGGTAGGACTCGGCGAGCAGCGATCTGAGTACCGCCCGGTCGGTGGCATCGACGTCGCCGAGGTAGAGGCAGCCACGACCGGTCTGGTGCGGACCGAGTGTCGCGAGGTCGCCGGTGTGCGCGTCGATGCCGTCGAGCAGGTAGACGGTGGTCGCCTTCTTGCGTGCGGCGAAGGCGAGGATCGGTGAATCTCCTTCGGTACCCGTCGGATACCGGTAATGGCACGCGCCGAAACCGACGATCGACCCCCACAGCACAGGTTCGCGACCGGTGATCTCCCGAAGTATCGCCGTCATGGTCTCGGCATCGCGCCGCCGTTGCTCCGGGCTCGTCTTGGCGAGGAACTCGTCGACGTCGCCTGCGGTGGGTTTCATGACGCCTCCATGACTCGGGTGCTGCACAGAACGTGCCCCAGGCTATCGCGGCGGGTGATACTGATCCGATGATCATCGGGATCGTCGCCGCGGTTGTCGCGGCTCTGGCCTACGGCACCGCGACGGTCCTGCAGGCCCGGGGTGCACAAAGCGTCGCCGAGCCGCCGCCCACCGACGGCGCGACGAGTCACGCACCGAGCATGCGGTCGACGCTCGCGGCGATGGTGACCGTCTCGTTCCTCGTCGGGATGGTGCTCGACGGCGTGGGCTTCGCCGGCAACCTGGTGGCGGCCCGACTCCTCCCGCTGTTCCTGGCGCAGCCGATCGTGAGCGCCAATCTCGTCGTGACCGCCGTGCTGGCGGCGATCATCCTGCACGTCAGACTGCGGATGCGGGACCGGATCGCCATCGGGGTGGTGGTGGTCGCGCTCGTGGTACTTGGGTTCGCATCGGCGACCGAGGGCCACGGCCATGACGGCGCGTGGCTGCACTGGACCGTGTTGATCCTGGGCGTCGTACTCATCGCGGGCGGGCTCGTGCTGGTGCAGCTGCTCGGTGCGCGGATCGCCGTGGTGGCCGGCCTGCTCGCCGGCACGATCTTCGGTGTCATGGCGATCGCCGTGCGGATCACCCACGGCATCGACCCGTTCTCGGTGGGCGACATCCTCGCCGATCCCGCCGCGTATGCCGTCGTCCTGTGTGGTGTCGGCGGCTTCTACCTGTTCACCGTGGCGCTGCAGACGGGATCCGTCAACGGCGCGGCCGCTGCGCTGGTGGTCGGCGAGACGGTGGTGCCGGGGGTGGCGGGCATCCTTCTGCTCGGTGACGCGACCCGCGACGGTTGGGGGCCGATCGCGGTGATCGCGTTCATCGCCGCGGTGGTGGGGGCGGTTGTGGTGGCGTCGTCGCCGGCGGTGCCGCAAGGCTGAGGTGATCCGCGGTGAGGGCCGGTGCTGCCGTCGGGGTCCGTCACCGGAGCGATAGTCGGATCGGATCCGCATACCGCTCCGGTGACCCCCAGACCGACACGCGTCTTGACGAACAAGCAGCGCACCGTGGTGACCAGCGCATACCGGTCAATGTGAGAACCAGGCGTTCCACATTGCGCCGAAGGTAGCACGCTCCCCGCACGCAGGCAACGCGATGGACCGCTCTGGATGCGCCCGGGCGGTGAAGACTCGGTGAACGATCAGTCGTCTGTGCCGGACCCCGACGACCGACTCGCCGCCAGCGACAGGATGATCGCCACGAGCATGTCGACCACGGTGTCCCGATCCGGGCGGCGGGTGCTGCTGGCCCAGAGGTGACCTGCCTCGGTCATCGCCCCGATGAATGCGGCGGCCTCGTAGTCGAAACCGAACTCCGAGCCGGACAGGTCGGCGAACTCGTCGGCGGCCGAGGAGAAGAACGCGGTCCATTCGCCACGGCTCTGCACGCGGTGGCTCTCCACCCGTGCGCTCACGCCGCCGACCTCGATGAACGCGATCCGCATGCGCCGCGGGTCGGTGGCCACGGAATCGAAGAACGCGGTCACCGCGGGACGGGTGCGGTCCTCGATCCGCGGTTCGGGCACGTCGACGTCGAAGAAGGCGGCCAGTACCGCCATCCGTGCCTCCGCGTGGATCATGTCGTAGACCGCTATCAGCAGATCCTCGCGACCTTCGAACAACTCGTAGAACTGTCGGCGGGACAGTCCCGCCTCGGCGCAGATCGCCGAGACGGTGCCGCCGGCGTAACCCTGTGTGCCGAACACCTCGAGTCCGGCCGCCATGAAGCGTTCTCGGCGTTCGGCCTGACGTTCGGCGACGGAACGTCCACCATAGGAGCGTTGTGGCACGGCGTTATCTCGTTGTCCGGGATTCGATCTCGTGGTTGTCAGGTGTCGATTCGCTGGGCCCGCAGTTCGTGGCCCTTCGATGTCAGGCATCGGCCGGTCGGCAGATCCCATTGCCATCCATGCAGATTGCAGGTCAGCTTCTCGCCCTCGATGACGCCGAACTTGGAGAGGTCGGCCTTCAGGTGAGGGCATCGACGCTGGAGTTCCCAGCCGTCCTTGGTGATCGACGCCGAATCGTCGTGCGCTTCGGCGAACCAACCGTCCGCGTAGGCGATCCGCTCGTCGGTGAGGCACTTGAAGAACGTGTAGAGGAACTCGTTGTAGCCGCCGATCCGCCACGTGGTGAACCGCGTGGACAGGAAGATGGTGTTCACCCAGTCCGGCTCGCCGTCGCGCAGCACGGTCCGGACCAGTTCCGGGGCGATCCGGAAACCGTAGCGGTACTTGCCCTCTCCCTCTTTGGGTTCGCGAACGATGCGGTTGGGGAAGTCGAGCACGACGGTCTGGTCGCCCATCACCAGGCCTACGGGATAGCCGATGCCGTCGCAGATGAGGTCGGATTGCGCCATGATCGGCTCGAACACCTGGCGCAGCGGCTCCAGCAGAGGTTCGCCGTCGTCGGCGGCCCAGGTGGCCTTCTCGGCGGCGATCACCGGCGCGAACTTCTCCTTCATCCGCTCCAGATAGGCCCGCTTGTTCTCCCCGAACACCTCGTGCGGTGCATAGGGATGGGAGACCTCGTTGAGCGTCGGGCCGGTGAAGTCGGCGACCGAACCGGACACCATCATCAGACCGCGGTGGCGTTCACCGTCGTCGGTGCCGTGAATCCGCATCTGCTCCAGGAAGGTCTCCTGATCCGGGAAGATCGAGGTGACATCTGCGTTTTCACCGGAGCCGAAGTCGTTGAGCCCGAACAGATCGTCGTCGAGGAACATCGGCGGGCCGGCCGACGGCACCACCCAGGTCGCACCGACCTGTTCGATGTACGAGCGCGCCCGATCCATGCCCCGCTGGCGTTTCTGTGCGGCGAAGTTGGCCTTCGACTTGCGCGGGATGTCATAGACCATCGGGTACCAGATGGCACCCGAGTACTGCAGCAGATGGACGTCGACGTGTCCGAACGCCTCGCCGATGACATCGAGGTCGATCGGCCGGGCGTCGTTCATGTTGAAGCAGGTCGTCTCGCCGTCGGAGACGATGAGCCCGCTGTCGCCGATCGGTCCATCGGCAGGGGCCCGCAACGCGATGATCATCACGTCCAGCGACCCCTTCTCGTTGGTCACCGTGGTCTTGACCGAGTCGGTGGTCTCGACGAAGCGATGGAATCCGAGCTTTTCCAACTCGCGCCGCAGGTCGGGCACCGGGTAGTCGGGGAGTAGGACGGTGGCGTCCTTGTTGATGTTCTCCCGCAGATTGCGCTCGTCGAAATGATCGCGGTGCAGGTGCGACACGTAGAGGTAGTCGCAGTCGCCGAGGGCCTTCCAGTCCAGCTCGGAGTTGTCGGGGAACGGCACCCACGACGCGAAGTAGGCCGGATTGACCCAGGGGTCGCAGAGGATGGAACCGGCGCTGGTCTGGATGTGGAAGCCGGCATGTCCGACGCTGGTGATCTGCACGGATGGCCTTTCCTGGGCAGTGCTGGGCTGGGCGCGGGTCGCGCTGTCGATCTACCAATCTATCGACCACCCGCCGATGATGTCGTGGGCCATCGGTCCCGGAGGTCAGAACTGGCCGAAACACGCGGCGATCCGATCGTGCAGTGGGCGGTCCGGCTCCGGTCAGGGGCGGCTCGCCGCGCGGTCCCGGTCCTCGTAAGCTCTCTGACATGGAACCCGTCTACGACACCGTGATCGGTACCGCCCGCCTGTTGTGGCTGGCAGAGGGCCTCAAGTTCGAGGTGTCGGGCGTCGAGCACGTGCCCGACCACGGCGCGGGCGTGGTGGCCATCAACCACACCGGCTACCTCGACTTCACCTACGCCGGCATCCCGGCCTTCCTCAAGAAGCGCAAGGTCCGGTTCATGGCGAAGAAAGAGGTCTTCGACAGCAAGGTCTCCGGTCCCATCATGCGAGCGCTGAAACACATCCCGGTGGATCGGGCGAGTGGGGCACAGAGCTATCAGGATGCGGTCGAGTACCTCAAGCGTGGCGAACTCGTCGGGGTCTACCCCGAGGCGACCATCAGCCGGAGCTTCGAACTGAAGGAGTTCAAGTCGGGTGCGGCGCGGATGGCACTGGAGTCCGGTGCGCCGATCGTGCCGACGGTGATCTGGGGTGCCCAGCGGGTGTGGACCAAGGGCCATCCGAAACGACTCGGGCGGACCGGCTACAAGATCATGATCGGCGTGGCCGAGCCGATCGAACCCGTCGGCGACGCCGACGCGATCACCGCCAAGCTGCACAAGGTGATGAGCGAGAAGCTCCTCGAGCTCCAGGACGCCTACGGTGAGCACCCGAAGGGTGAGTTCTGGGTCCCCGCGCGGCTGGGCGGATCGGCCCCGACGCTGGACGAGGCCAACAAGATGGACGCCGAAGAGCAGGCGGCGAAGGCAGCCAGGCGAGCGGAGCGCGAGGCCGGCGGCGAGGCATCCTGACGCGCGATGTGCGACTGTCGGTCGGAGCTGCCCGGTTAGGCTTGGCGGTATGGAACCGGTCTACCGGACGCTCGAGATCATTGCGCACGGCCTGGTCCGTGCGCAGGGACTGGACCTGCGGTTCGCGGGTCTCGAGAACATCCCGGACACCGGCGGCGCGGTGCTGACCGTCAACCACACCGCCTACACCGACTTCCTGCCGGCCGCGCTCGGGATCTATCAGGCGGGCCGTCGCACCCGGTACATGATCAAGTCCGAGGTGATGGACATCGCGATCATGCGCTTCCTGGTCAACCACACGAAGACCGTCCCGGTGGATCGGTCGATGGGGTCGGAGGCGTATCAGGCGGCGGTGTCGCGGCTGCGTGAGGGCGAGATCGTCGCGGTGTATCCGGAGGCCACCATCAGTCGCAGCTTCGAACTCAAGGAGTTCAAGACCGGTGCAGTCCGGATGGCGGCCGAGGCGCGCGTCCCCATCGTCCCGTCGGTGGTGTGGGGCGCGCAGCGGCAGTGGACCAAGACCGCGCCCGGCAACCGCCGGATGGGGCGTGCCCGCATCCCGGTGTCGGTGCGCTACGGCACGCCGTTCTCGGTGGGGACCGACGAGAACGCGGAGGCGGCGACGGCCCGCCTGCGCGACACCATGACCACCCTCCTGCACGAGGTGCAGGAGTCGTACGGACCGCATCCCGCCGGCGCCTTCTGGGTACCGGCGCGGTTGGGCGGGTCCGCACCGACGCCAGAGGAGGCGCACGTGATCGAGGATGCCGAAGCCGCCGAGAAGGCCGCAGCCCGCGCGCAGAGAGCGCAGGAAGGGCGTTGAGCGCGCCCGAAGGCCAGCAAAACAATTCCAGTGCAACCGATTTCGGTCCCCCAACGCTGATCGCCAGCGACGTCGACGGCACCCTCATCGATGACGAGAACCGGGTGTCACGCCGTACCATCGACGTCATCGGTGCCGCGCTGGGCGCCGGGTCGGAGTTCGTCCTCGCCACCGGCCGCCCGCCGCGCTGGATCGCCGAGATCACCGACCAGTTCGAGGGCACGCCGGCACGGGTGCGGTACGCGGTCTGCGCGAACGGCGCCATCCTCTACGACGTCGAGCACGACCGCGTGTTGTCTGCGGCGACTTTGGATCCCGACATCCTGGAGAAGCTCGTCGAGCGCGCCTACAGCCAGATCCCGGGATGCGGGATCGCCGCCGAACGCGCCGGACGGTCGGCACACGACGCCGCGACGCTGCCGTTCGTCGCCACCGCCGGTTACCGGCACGCCTGGCTCAACCCGGATCACATCGAGGTCGGCGACGACGACGTGTACGCCGAGCCCGCCGTCAAACTCCTTGTCCGGCAGCCGGATATGCGCAGCGATGAGATGGCCGCCCGGCTCAGGGACGCGGTCGGGGGACTCGCGCAGATCACCTTCTCCACCGACAACGGGCTGATCGAACTGTCGATGCCCGATACGCACAAGGCCGCCGGTCTCGCGGAGCTCGTCGGACTGGTCGGGCTGTCGGCGGACGCGACCGTCGCGTTCGGCGACATGCCCAACGACGTCGAGATGCTCACCTGGGCGGACCACGGTGTCGCGATGTCGCACGGGCACCCGGCCGCCCTGGCCGCCGCCGACGAGATCACCGTCGGCAACAACGAGCACGGTGTGGCGCGGGTGTTGGAGCGGTGGTTCGGGTAGGGCCGAACCGAACTCTGACAACGGGAGTTCCGTGTTACGGCGGGGCCCGGATCTCAGGGCGCGGCGGCCACCGGGGCAGGCGCAGCGGGTGCCGGGGCCGGAGGTGCCGGTGAGGCCGGCGGCGGCTCCGACGGAGCCGCGCCCCCGACCATCGCCCGGATCGGTGCCAGCGCGGCGTACCCGAGTTCGCCGGGGCAGCTGGTGTTGTTGTAGTCGCGGTGCCCGCTGATCGTCGGCAGACTGGTCATCGCGCCGGCGGGGAACTTGCTGTCGGAGAACGGTTCCGCAGTCAGCTGGGAGACACTTGCGGGATTCACCCCGGCCTTGCCGAGCCGCCAGCGGAGGAACCTCGCGACGGCGGAGACCATCGGGGTGGTCGGCGCCACCTGGTCGAGGTTGCCGATCATCGACACCCCGACGGTCGACTTGTTGAACCCGCCGGTGTGCGTGCCCTCGACGTTACGGTCGAGTCCGCCGAACGCCCCTTCGAAGATCTGCCCGTACTTGTCGACCAGCACGTGGTAGCCGATGTCGCACCAGTTCAGTGTGCGGGCGTGATAGGCGTAGATGCCGCGCACGATCTCGGCCGACTGTTCCGGGGTGTAGTCGTTGCTGCCCGCGGTGTGGTGCACGATCGCGGCGCGCGTCGTCGGCGAGTAGGTCGGCTGCGAACACCGCACCGATTCGTCGGCACCCCATTGAGCGCGTGCCACCACCGAGGGGCCACCGAGCAGCGGCGTCAGCAATGACGAGCCCAGCGACAGAAGGCTTTCCGGACTGATCAGCGTCGCCTTCACCGCGGACATCGCGGTGGTCAGCAGGGTCTTGATCACCGTGCTCGCGGTACCGATGCCGAGTTCGGCGAGACCGCCGCCCTGCGGTTCGGCGGCCGGGATGGCCAGGCCGTCGTCGGTCATCGCGACCTGGACCTCCGTGGCGTCACCCACCCACACCGGTTCCGTGCCCATCGGGTGCTCGCGGGTGACGGGTCGCCCGCTGTCCACCGGCTCCAGCTCGATCCACTCGCCCCAATTGCCGTCCTTCTTCTTGGCGCGCAACAGCATCGATGCGTCGACCGCCTGATCCCAGGTGAACGCCACCATCTTCAGCGGGGTGTCGCGGACGAGGTGCTTGACCGCGGCTCCGACCGGACGTCCATCGGCCATCCGCGGAGCAGCCTCCGGCTTCCCCGTGTCGGCCGGTGCCGCACCGTCCCCGGCCGCCGGTTGTGGCCCCGACGGTTCCTCGAGGTCCGGGACGTCGGGCAGTCCGAACGTGTTGGGGTCGATCTCGGGCAACCGGACCCCGGCGGCGGACAGGCCCGATTCTGCGACGTCGACGACCGCCGTCGCCAGATCGGCGAGCCCCACCTGATCGATCGAGGTGGCGGGCAGGTCGCGATGCCGATCGGTGGACCTGGGATCGGAACCCGCGAGCACGACGGCGAACGGGGTCGCGATGATCGATGCGGCGACGGCGGCGAGGACGAGTGACGGCCTGGGGCGATGGCTGGGGCGAAGTCGGCGCATGGTTCGCCATCGTGGTGGGTCGACGACGTCCGGAGCCACGCCGCGCGCCGAGACGCGGTAACTCGTGATGCGGTTGTTATCTAGTGAGGCCTGTGTGATGAGTGTGATTCCGGTCTGCGGTCACCTTAGTGCGCGTCCTGATCCGCCTTCGTCAGGATCACGTACTGCGCGGAGATCTGCTTGTGGGCGTCATCCGGCCGGTCAGAGCTGACCGAGCCGACGTACCGGCCCTTCTGGACGATGCAGAAGTAGCGGACACCGTTGCGGGAGATGGTCTGGCACTTGGCGTTGGGGAGCCCGGCCGGGCTCGCCACGTCGGACCATCCCTTGCTGCGGTTCGATGCCAGGAACGTGTCGACGATCGACGTGGCACCCTCGGGCGTCTCGGCGCGGTAGACGGTGGACCGTTCGACCGCGTTGGCGGTGGACCCCACCTTGGTGAGGACGCTGTAGTCGGTGACGGGGTCGGAACTCATGTGCGCGATCCCGCGCGGACCGTAGACGGCGCGGACGCTGGCCCCGGGAACGAACTTCTTCGCGTCGCGCATCTCCTCGTCGGTGTACGGCAGCGCATAGATCAGCACGTGGTTCTGGTCGATGACCGGCAGGCTGCGACCCGGGATGCCGCGAGCCGCTGCCTCCGCCTTGGTGGGGGTGGCGGGGAACTGGTCGATGAGTGTGGTCTGCAATCCGATCGCCTTGCGGATCGTCGGCTCGAGTTCGGCCTGCTTCTCCGGTGGGGTCTTGAGCCACTGATACAGCACGTAGTTGTTGTGCGCGGTGAACGCGATCATCTTCGGACTGCCACCCTCATCGCTGCGGAGGACCAGGGTGTCCGGCAGGCCCGGCAGCGTCGTGCGCGTGGTGCCCGGGCCGACCATTGCCGCGGCCATCTGTTCGGCTGCGGCTTTCGCATCGGCCGGGGTCAGGTAGCGGACCACCATGTTGTTGATCGAGCTCTGGTCGCGGGCGGACTGGGTCGACGCCGTCGTCACGAATCCGCCGACCAGTGCTTTGTTCGCCGGCACGGTTGCCGGCCGATCGCTGAGGACGCCCTTCAGATTGTTCTGGCCGGTGATCACCATGGTCGGCATCTTGGTGTTCGTCAGATCGGGGTCGATCTCGAACGGCACGACGATGAACTGGGCCATTCGCTGACCCTCGATCTGCAGGATGTCGTCCTGGGTGGCCGTGCCGAACGCCGGTCGCGGGCTGGTCGGGTAGTTGCCGGTGTCGAGCGCGGCCACGTCGACCGAGGGGTCGGCGGCCGACGACGATCCGGCCGCGCCGGCGGCGTCGACGCTGGTCGCCTCACCGTTCGTGGTGCATCCTGCGATCACGGCTGCTGCTGCGGCGATTCCCATCCAGCGCACTGCCGGCTGCCAACTCTTCATCTGACCGTCTTCCCCTCTCGCCTGCCCCGGGAGCGGGCTCGGTGCCCCGGGCGCCGGACACCGTGCCGACGTGGATTGGATGCTGCGGTCGCCCGGAAAAGTTCCCGGGTCGCCGAGCCGTCTGGTTCAGGCGCTCGACCTGCACGTTAGTGCACCGGCGGCCGGAATGGTCCGTGTCGTCCGGCCGGACGACGCCGCGCGCGGCCCCCGGTACTGTGAGGGACTTGTTGCTGCACACCGACGGTGATCCGTGTTCTGCTGAGGTCCGAGACAGTCGACCTCGGGGAATGGCAGCTGGAGAATTGCAGCTGGGGAATTGCAGCAGGGGAATGGCAGCAGCGAAATGGCATCTGGGAAATGGCACTGATGGAGTGGCACTGATGGAGTGGCGCTGATGGGTGAGACACCTGCGTCGCAGGGGGTGGCGTCGGGCCGTGCGCCCGACGATGGGGCCGCCCGCGTGGTCGACGGGTCGGTCAAGGTGCTGCGCGCGTACCAGATGGACGCACTCGCCGACGTCGCGCTCGACAAGCTGAACCGGGTCGAACAGCCGCGCACCGTTGTGGTCGTCGGCGAGGTGCAGCGCGGCAAGAGTTCACTGGTCAACGCGCTCATCGGGCAGCGGGATCTGTGCCCGGCGGGCGTCGATGTCACCTCGTCGGTCTCCGTCGGGGTCACCCCCGACCCCACCCTCGAGGCCGACAGCACCGCCGAGCTCTATTTCCCGTCGGGCGCGCGCCCGGTGCCGTCCGCGGACCTCGCCGAGTGGGTGACCATCGGCGGTGCGATGGTGCGCGATCCTCAGGTCGACGAACTCCCGACGGCTGCGGCGATCGCGGTACGCGAGGGGCGCATGTCCGACGTGACCCTCGTCGACACCCCTGGGGTCGGTGGCCTCGACGTCGGATTGGCCACGCGCGCGGCCCAGTCCGCGCAGCAGGCGTGTGTACTGGTCCTCGTCTGTGATGCGTCGAGCCCCATCACGGCACCCGAGATGGCGTTCGTGCGGGAGTCCGCGGCAACGGTCGACTCGGTGGTCGTCGCGGTCACCAAGACCGACAAGAACCTTCGACGATGGCGCGAGATCGTGGCCGAGGACGAACGCCTCCTGGCGGAGCAGTTGCGGCGTCCGGTGACAGTGATCGGGGTGTCGAGCCTGCTCGCGGTGATGGCCGCCGAATCCGCGGACCCCGCGATCCGTGACCGGCTGGAGAGCGAGAGCGGCATCGGTGCCCTCCGCGCGGAGATCGACCGGCGACTCGACGCCGCGTCGACCCTGCCCCACGTCGACGCCGTGCGCACCTGCCTGGAAGGACTGCGGGTGGTGCGCGGACGGGTGACCCGTGAACTCGCGGCAGTGGAGGCGGGTGCGCGGGCGCTGCCGGACCTGACCGCCGACATGGAGCGGCTGACCGAGCTGCAGGAGCAGTCGCGGCAGTGGGAGCAGTACCTCGCGCGCGACCTGACCCTGCTGCGGCAGTCGGCGATCGACGACCTGGAGCGACGTCTCGACGACGTGCGTGACAAGTGGACGACCTTCATCAATACCCACGGCATGGAGGTGCTGCGGCGCAGCGCGCAGAAGTTCACCGCCGACATGCAGACCGACCTCCAGCTCGCCATGGCCGAGACGCTCTCGGGGTTCCTGCAGCGACTGCACGACACGATCATCGAACCGCGGTTCCGCGACGACCCCACCGTGTGGGAGGAGCTGAGCTCGCGGATCGTCGCGTCGATGCAGGACAAGAAGATCGAGACGCATCAGGTGGGCAGCAAGCGGCACGGCCTGCTCGACCCGACGCTGCTGACCATGGGCGTGATCGGGTCGTCGACGCTGGGCGGGTTGCTCGGGTTGTCGGCGCTGATGGGTGTGGGTGTCGTCGTCGGAACCGCCTGGGTCGGGATCAATCTCAGCTTCCGGGCGATCCGCGCCGGGAAGTCGAACCTGCTCACGTGGTTGCGCGAGACGATCGCCACCACCAAGGCCGCGACCGGTCGACTCGTGGAAAGTGCGGTCGCCCAATCGCGCCCGGAGATCGTCATCCGCTATCGCGAGTACCTGCGCACCAACATCGACACCCTGCAGAAGACGATCGGCGAAGTGCAGAAGGCGGCATCGGCCGACGCCGCGGCGCGCGAGAAGTCGACGCAGCGGTTGACCACGAATCTGGAGATCGTCGACAAGCGGATCGTCGCCGCGGAACGGCTCCTGGCGGGCGGCCGGCCGTGACCACTCCACCGAACGTCGATCCGGTGCACGCCGTTCTCGACCGCGGCCTGCACCAATTGGCCGGTCTCGGTGGGGATCTCATCGCCCACGCCAACTCGATCGGCACCATCTTGTGGTCGCCGCCGCGGGTGGTGATCGTCGGGCGCCTCAAGGCGGGGAAGTCGACGCTGGTGAACGCGCTCATCGGTGCGCCGGTGGCCGAGACCGCGGCGCTGGAGGCCACGAACGTGGTCACCGTCTATCAGGACGGGTCGCCGTCGCGCGCCGAGGTCGTCGGGGTCGACGGGCGCCGGCACCCGGTGGCCGTGCATCCGCACGAGTCGATCCGGCTGCCGCTGGAGACCCCCGACATCGCGTTCGTGGACCGCTGGCTGCCGTCGACCGCATTGCGGCAACGGACCCTGATCGACACCCCCGGCCTGTCGACGCTGACCGTAGCCAACGATTCGGCGACTCGCCGGGCGATGATCGGGGCGAGCGGAGCGACGGGGAATGTGATCGGGGCGAGCGGAGCGACGGGGAACGTGACCGGAGCGACGGGAAACTCCACCGATGGTTTCGAGCAGACGCGTGCGGCATCGGTCGACGCCGACGCCGCGGTGTTCCTTTTCGATGCCGCCCCGCGCGCCGACGAGGTCGAGTTCATCTCCCAGCTGCCGTTCACGCCGCTGACCATGCTGGGGGTGCTCTCCCGCGCCGACTCCTTCGGCGAGGGCGCACTCGGCCGGCGTGACCCGTTGACGCATGCGGCGGAGCACGCCACCACCATGGCCACCCACCTCAACGAGACGGTCGACACGGTGGTGCCGATCTCGGGACTGATGGCCCAGACAAGTCATACGGGGGCCCTGACCGAACAACTCGCCGCGGCGCTCGCCGGGCTGCGGGGACTGTCGCGGCTCGACGTCGTCCGCGTCTTCGACAACGATGACGCCGCCGCCGAAGCGATCCTCCCCCGCCCGCTGCGGATCCGCCTGCTGGAGCTGCTCGGCGAATACGGGGTGCTCAACGGCCGGCACATCGCCGCCGGCGGTGCGGCGGCGCTCAACGCTTGGCTCGCCGACCGGTCCGGCATCGGTGGGCTCTACCGTGAGCTCGATGCGTCGATGGCGCGTTTCGCGATCCTGCATCGGGCGCACCGCATCCTGGCGCGGCTCGACCAGCTCTCGTATCGCCATCCCGCGCGTGATCACATCCGGGCGCTCACGGCGCAGATGCGGTCCGCACCGGAATTGAATCCGGTGATCGCCCTCGAGGACTATCAGCGGATGCTGCGGACCGATCCGCACGCCGCGGTCACCGCCGAACTGCACACGATCCTGACCGCGACGTCGCCGGCAGGGCGGGTCGGACTCCCGTCCGACGCGCCCAGACATGCGGTGACCGCCGAGGCGCACCGACGACTCGCCGTCGCGCAGCAACGATCCCTGGCAACCGCGTCGGCCGCCGAGGACGCGGCGCTGATCACGCTCATCCGCACCTACACCCCGTTGACCACCGGATAGCCGCGCAGCGAGATCGCGCAGAGGAGCAGAGGATTCCCCACCCATGTCATCGCCCGCCTGGACTCTTGCCATCGATTTCGGGACCTCCAACAGCGCCGCCGCGCATTCGGGGGCGACCAGCGGCGGCATCGAGACCCTGTCGCTGTCGCACACCAGCAACCTGATGCCGTCGTCGGTGTTCGTCGCGGCACCGGACCGCATCATCGTCGGCGACGCCGCGGTCAATCACGCCCAGCAGAACCCGGCGGGATTCGTCTCGTCCCCGAAGCGTCTGATCGGGGGCAACCCGACCACCACGGTGAACGGGTTCACGATGCCCACCCATTCGCTCGTCGCCGCGGTGATGGGGGCGATCATCCAGCGTGGCAAGGCCGCCCACGCCGGGGTCCCGCCTACCCAGGTGGTGCTCACGCACCCGGAGGCGTGGGCGCCGCAACAGATCCGCATCCTGATCGATGCGGCGTCGGTCGCGGGCGTCCACCCTTCCCGCATCACCACCATCTCCGAGCCCCGCGCGGCAGCAGCGCACTACTCCCGTTCGCACGCACTGCAACCCGGCGCCCGCATCGCCGTGTTCGACTTCGGTGGCGGCACCCTCGATATCGCCGTGCTGTCGGTGTCCGCGCAGAACACCTTCCAGGTGATCGCCGCACGCGGCAACAACGGGCTCGGCGGCAAGAACCTCGATGCCCTCGTGCAGCGCTGGGTGGAGGCCAGACTCGAGGAGCGCGACCCGGGCCTCGTCGCCTGGCTGCGACGGCAGGCGCCGATGGATGTGGTGCAGTCCCTGCAGGATTCGATCCGGCGCGGCAAGGAGTTGCTGTCCGAGGCGCCTTCGGCGACCATCACGGTCCCGACCCCCTCGGGGCGTATCCCGCTGCAGATCACCCGTGACGAGTTCGACGAACTGATCGCACCGGCCGTCGTCGAGGCCATGCAACTCACCACGGCAACGCTGCTCGACGTCGGCATCACGAATGCGCGGCAGCTGACCGCCCTCTACCTGACCGGCGGATCGTCGCGCATCCCGCTGATCCAGCAGAAGCTGGGCGAACTCGGGCCGGTTGCCACCCTTGATGACCCCAAGACCGTTGTCGCGCAGGGTGCTCTGCTCGTCGCTCGGACCGAGTCCGCGCCATCGACGGCCGAGCGCGCCGCGATACCGGGCGCCGGTGACCTCATGCCGTCGTGGCACGGCCAGGGCTCGCAGACCCCGGGGCGTGGCCAACCCACCGCGCCGCGTGAGCCGCAGTCGGGCCCGCCCGCGTACGGCGGCCCGGTCGCCGCACCGGAGTTCGCACAACCGCCGGGCGCCGCCGGGGGAGGCGGGCGACGGTGGGGGCGCATCGCCGCCGCCGTGGTGGCGGTGGTCGCCGTTGTCGGGATCGCGGCAGGGGCCGTGGCGCTGATGAACCGTGACGACGGCTCGCCCGACGCCGAACCGACCGCCGGTGCCACGAGCTCCGCACCGGCGGAGACCGGCAAGGACGGCGGCATGATCGTCACCGACAAGGACCAGGTCATCGCCACCATGCCGGTGCAGCTGCAGAACTCGGTGACCCAGTGCCGTAACGCCGGTGAGAAGACGAACGGTGCGCTCGAGGTGATCTGCGGTTTCACCGATGACGGCCCGCTCGCCGACCTGGGCACCGAAGGCGCGATGAACTACTTCATCAGCGCGCACGTCGACGCGAACGAGGCGAAGTCGAACATCCTCAACATCCGCGACGGCGTCTACTCCGCCGGCGAGGGCACGCTCGTCGAGGATGCCGCGCGGCAGGCCGCCGGGGAGATCTCGTCGCAATCCGGCACCGCCGACGGCGACTACAAGATCAGCTATGCCAACCAGTCGACCGGGATGGTGATCACCGTGTTCGGCATCAAGTCCATCGACGACGGCAAGGCGTTCCTGACCCGGTCCGGACTGATTTCCTGACGATCCGGAACATCGGCACCCGCCCGGGTCGTCTCATCTTCGATGAACAGGATTCCAGGCAGTGTGTCCATCGACGGTGCGCTCCGCAGCATCGGCGACTCGTCGTGTCTCACGGTCGGTTCGGCACCGGACAACGACATCGTCGTGGACCATCATCTGGTCTCCGGCCACCACCTGCGCATCGAGTGGCGCGGCGAGGGTTGGTGGGCCGGCTGCGTGGACCGCGATGCCGTCGTCGTCACGGCGGGCCGGGCGGTCACCGATCTGCCGATCACGTCGTCCGCACGACTACACCTGGGTAACGCCGCATCGGGGCCGGTCCTGGTGGTGGCGCTCGACGACGACTGCTGGCGTCCGCTGGCCGACATCGGGGACAGCCACTCGGACATGGCTTTCCAGACGATCGGTCGCACCTCCGGCAACGACATCGTCGTCGACGACATGCTGGCGTCACGCCATCATGCGCGCCTCTCCGGCCACCCGGGCGGCCTGCTGATCGAGGATGTCGGGAGCAGCAACGGCACCTACCTCGACGGCCGGCGCATCGACCGTTCGCTGCTGACCGACGGCGCCGTGGTGACCATCGGCAACACCGACTTCCACGTCCGCGGCGGTGCGCTCGTGCGCAGCCGCGCGCCACGTGCGATCGTCGCCGACGGGCTGTCGGTGCGCGGCGTCGGCCTCACCGTCGACGGCGGTAAGGAACTCCTGCACGACGTCGACTTCTCCGCGCGACCGGGGACGCTGACCGCCGTGATCGGACCGTCGGGGGCCGGGAAGTCGACGGTGTCCAAGGTGGTGGCGGGTCTGGTCACACCGACCGCGGGGCAGGTCACCTTCGCCGGCCACGACGTCCATGCCGAGTACGACGCGCTGCGCACCCGCATCGGGATGGTGCCGCAGCAGGATGTGCTGCACCACAAGCTGACCCTGCGTCAGGCGCTGCGGTTCGCCGCCGAACTGCGGCTCCCACCGGACCTGTCGACCGCCGACCGCGATGCCGTGATCGCCGATGTGCTCGGCGAACTCCAACTCCTCGAGCACCTCGACACCAGGGTGGACACGTTGTCCGGCGGACAGCGCAAGCGCGCGTCGGTGGCGATGGAACTGCTCACCGGACCGTCGCTGCTCATCCTCGACGAGCCGACGTCGGGGCTCGACCCGGCGCTGGATCGTCAGGTGATGTCGGCGTTGCGGCGCCTCGCCGACGCTGGTCGGGTGGTACTCGTGGTCACGCACTCACTGACCTACCTCACGATGTGCGATCAGGTTCTCCTCCTCGCGCCGGGCGGCAAGACCGCGTTCGCGGGACCGCCGGATCGGGTGCCGGAGGCCCTGGGCACACACGACTGGGCGGAGATCTTCGCCCACGTCGCCGCCCATCCCGATTCGGCTCATCGGGAACACCTGCGCCGCAACGGTCGTCGTGCCTCGACGCCACCGACACGTCGTCCCGCCGGTCGCGCGACGGCCGCACCACAGACCACCGCCCTGCGCCAGTGCAGCACCGTCGCCCGCCGGCAGGTCCGGCTGATCCTCGCCGATCGCGGCTACCTCGCGTTCCTCGCCGCGATGCCGGTCGTGCTCGGGCTGCTCACGCTCGTCATCCCCGGTTCACGAGGATTCGGTGTCAACGACGTCGCCGACACCGCGGGCGAGGCCCTGCAGATCCTGGTGATCCTGGTGATCGGTGCCGGTTTCATGGGCACCGCGCTGACGGTTCGCGATCTGGTCGGCGAACGCGACATCTTCGAGCGGGAGCGTGCCGTCGGGCTGCGGCCCGGTGCCTACCTGGCCGCGAAGATCGCCGTGTTCTTCGCGGCCACAACCCTTCAGGTCGCGGTCATGGTCACCATCACCTACGTGGGCAAGGGGGTGCCGACAGGTGGGGTGGCCGGCAGCGCGCCCGTCGAACTGTTTCTCGCGCTCGCCGTGCTCGCATGTGTGGGTGCCCTTGTCGGGCTGGTTATCTCGGCCTCCGTCCGATCCACGGAGCAGACCATGCCGCCGCTCGTCATCATCGTCATCTCCCAGCTGGTGTTCTGTGGCGGGCTGTTTCGGCTCACCACCCCGGGGCTGGCGCAACTGTCGTGGGTCTTCCCGTCGTACTGGGGGTATGCCGGTGCGGCGTCGGCCGTCGACCTCAATCGGATCTCTCCGCTGGCACCGCAGACCGCGGGCGCGATGTTGTGGGAACCCGGTGCGCTCAACTCGACGCTGAGCTTCAGTGCGCTCCTGCTCATCGCGACGGTCCTGGTCAGCTACACGGTCGGCAGGCTGAGTTCACGCTGATCGGAATCGTATGTGTGGCAGGTGATCTCGATACGACCTCCGCTGGCGCTCCGGTCTACTCGATCAGGGGTGGGGCGGGGCGGCCGCTGGCGCTCCGGTCTACTCGATCAGCGGTCAGGTAGGGGCGACCGTCCTTCCTCCGGTCTACTCGATCCGCGGGAGGGGCGGGGGCGGCCGGTGGCTGCTCGGGCCTGGTCGATCAGCGGTTGGGAGGGGCGGCGACCGTCGGCGCTCGCGTGCGGTGATCGGCGGGAACGCGAAAACCCCCGATCACCGCCTGGGTGATCGGGGGCCGCTGGGGCAGGGTCAGAGGATCGAGTGGTTGTCCGAGTAGTCGTGACCCGGTTCGTCGCGGGGTGCGTCGCCGCCATAGGACGGCGAGTCGTCGCCGTACGAAGGGGAATCGTCGCCGTAGGAGGGCGAATCCTCGTAGGAGGGCGAGGCGTCGGACCGCGTGTCGAGGCGTCCGTCTCCGTCGGTGTCGGCACCGAACCGGTCGAGGCGTCCGTCTCCATCGGTGTCCGCCCCGAACCGGTCGAGGCGGCCGTCGCCGTCGCTGTCCACGCCGACAGTGTCGGCCCGACCGTCGCGGTTGCTGTCGGCGATCACGGTGTCCGGATCGCCGTCGTGGTTGCGGTCGAGTGTGGAGGCCACCACCCGGCCGTCCTCGACCGTGTCGACCTGGGTGATCGAGCCGGACTGGTTGAGGTGGACGATCTTGTCGGCCTCACCGTCGTCATCGAGGTCCTTCGCGACCAGGACGGTACCGTCGGGACCCTTGGCCGCCGCGGTGTCGATCGAGCCGTCGCCGTCGGTGTCGGCCTCCACGAGCGTCACGTTGCCGGCGGCGTCGTAGTGGACGTAGACGTCGTTCCCGTTGGCATCGGTCGTGTGCTTCACGTCGTCGCGCCCACCGGCGGGGCTCGAGTCGCGGTGGCCGGAGGTCGGGTAATCGGAGGTGGGGTTGCCGGACATGTCGTGGCCTTTCGGTCAGGTGTGCTGTGCTTGTCGAAAGTCTGATGCACCTGGGTGCCCGGAATGTTCCACCGAACGAACGGATTTTTTCCGCAGAGGGGCCGAGCGCCGACGGGGGAACATATTGGTGGTTCCGTAGCATCGAACCCTGTGACCGGCCATCACGCGGATGCCGGCGACACCACCACTCGATCGGAGGTCACGTATGCAGGAGAAGGAGCCGTCGATTCTGGCTTCACTCGGCATCGACCCCACCTCGCTCGTCCCGCCGCCGCCCGAGGGCGTCTGGGACTCGGCGGTCCAGGCCGCGTTCGACCCGTCCGCGGTCGCCGACCCGGACACCGTGCCCGACATGGACGACTCGGTCCCATCGGACGACGACGACCTCGATGTTCTCGTCGTGAACGACCCGGGCCACGATCCCGGCCACGATGACTCCGGCGCGCACACCGACGTCGCGCACACACCCGACGGCGGTGGTGACCCGGATTTCGACGACGTCCCTGCCGACTCCGCCTTCGGCGACCACGGGGACTCGACGGACGGTGTGGATCTCGGCGACATCCACGACCACCACGGCCATGACGACCACGGCGACCATGACATCTGAATCAGGTTGGGGGAGTTGATGGACGAGGCGGTTCTGCTGATGCGGGCGCGCGACGGCGATCAGCGGGCGTTCGCCGACCTCGCGAGCGCGCACCGCAACCAGATCTGGGCGGTGTGCCTGAACATCTGCGGGAATCCGCACGACGCCGAGGACGCGTTGCAGAACACCCTCGTCGCCGCGTGGCAGAACCTGCACAAGTTCCGCGGTGAGGCCCGCTTCTCCACCTGGGTGCATCGCATCGCCGCCAACAACGCGCTCTCGGTGGTGCGCCGGCGCAAGCCGAACACCCAGCTGACCGACTTCACCGATCCCGATCAACCCGTCGAACTCGTCGACGACGACGGGAGCCCGGCCTTCGACGAACAGCTGGCCTTGCGCGATGCGGTCCGCGACGCGCTCGCCCAGTTGTCCGACGACTTCCGCGAGGTCATCGTCCTCCGTGAGTTCGGCGACCTCACCTACGCCGACATCGCAGCCCACCAGGGGGTTCCGGTCCAGACGGTGAAGTCACGACTGAATCGGGCCCGCGCACAGCTCGCGGAGATCATGCAGGACCGGATCAGTTCGGTCTGACCCGGATCACGACAGCGCGCCGTCCCGTTCTCGCTGCCGTTCCAGACGGGTCATCACCCAGCCCGCGGAGGCGCCGTGGACGACCACCGACAGCACGATGGTGAACGCGACCATGGCCCACAGCTCGTCGGCCTCGGCCCCGAGATCGGTCTGGATCACCACGTAGGACATGTAGTAGAGCGACCCGATCCCACGAATGCCGAAGAAGGACGTGATCCGGCGTTCCGTCGTTCCCAACTGGTCGCTGCGTTGCAGGCTGAGCCAGCCCGCCGCCGGTCGGATCACGAGGATCAGCACGACGCCCACCAGTGCACCGCGCCACGACAGCGCACTCAGCAGACCAGAGGTCAACGCTGCGCCGAGCACGAGCAACACGACCAGGGTCAGCACGTGCTCCAACTGTTCGATGAGGCCGTGCATCTCGCCGTGGTAGTCGCTGCCACGTTCGATGCGGCGCATCGCGACAGCGCACAGGAACACCGCGAGGAAGCCGTACCCGCCGACGAGTTGGGTCACCCCGTACACCGCGAACACCGCTGCCAGTGCCGCGATCGGCTCACCGCGATCGGCCAGCCGCACGTTGGGGATCGGTAGTCGGAAGAACGCCCGCCCGAGCAGGTCACCGGAGATCCATCCGACCGCGACACCGATCGCGATCTTGCCCACGAGGTCCCACACGAGCCATTCCACGAACCATCCGCTCATCGACCCCTTCACGGCGAGGAAGATCCCGAAGTAGACGAACGGGAAGGCGAGCGCGTCGTTGAGTCCGGCCTCCGAGGTCAGCGCGAAGCGCACCTCGTCGTCCTCCTCGTGCGGATCCTCCCCGGACGTCGGCCCTTCCACCTGCACGTCGGAGGCGAGAACCGGATCGGTCGGGGCGGTGACCGCACCGAACAGCACCGCGGCGGCCGGCGTGAGTGCGGCGACCCACCACCCGAACACCGCGACGGCGACGATGCAGATCGGCATCGCGATGAGCAGCAGGCGCCACGTCGAGTTCCAGGTGCGCCAACGCAGCGGGCGGTCGATGGCGAGGCCGACACCCATCAGCGCGACGATGACGCACATCTCGGCGAGGTACTCGGTGACCTCGGGATGCGACCGCGGCGATATCGAGTTCAATCCCAACCGCCCCACGACGAGTCCCACGATCGCGCCGACGCCGAGCACCAGCATCGGTGCCGACACGGCCCGGTTCCGGAACAGGCGCGGGACGGTCGCGGCCAGCAGCAACGCGACACCTGCCGCGAGGTACAGACTCTCCACAGTGAGGTCGGTCATCATCACCCGTCGTCGAGGATCACGACCTGGTCGGTTCCCTGGTCATCGATCAAGACCACCGGGGTACCCATCGGTCGACAACCGAACCCCACTGTGATCTTTGTGTTCGTCGCGAGGTTGGGTCGGCCCCCGTTCTGGCCGCACCTGTCGTATCTGGCCGCAGTTGCGGCCTCTGGCCAGAACCCGAAACTGCGGCCAGAACGATGAGTGGAGCCCGAGGGTGCCACCGGCGCTCGGAACTCGTGACGCGGTTGTGACCTCCTGAGGTTGTCGATTCCGGCAAACGTTAACTATCGTCACAACAGTCACATCAGTAACACCTGTCGCTTCACTTCCAGCCGCACGGAAGGTCTCCCGAGACGTTGGTCAGAGCACGCCCTCGGCACGCCCGGGCCCGATCGCTGTCATTCGCCGCGATCGGACTCGCGCCTGTGCTGATCGTCGGTGGTCTGCTGACGGTCGGCGGCCCGAAGACGTCCACGGACGAGGTCACGCTCTCGGTCGGGTCGGAATTGACCCTGATCGGGCACGGTCTCGGCCATGGTCGCGGACTGGGGCAGTGGGGCGCATACGGCTACGCCCGCAAGGGATGGTCGGCAGCACAGATTTTGCGCCACTATTACGGCGGCACCACCGCGGGGAAGGTGGACAGGCCCGAGATCTCGGTGATCTTGACCGGGAAGAACTCGGTGAATGTGCACGCGGACGCCGGGATGCGAGTCGGTGGCCAAATGGTGGCTCCCGGACAGGCGGTCAGCCTGTCCGGGGCCACGGCCACCATCACGAACGGATGCGGCGGCGCAGTGGTGCGATCTGTTCCGGCGCCGTTCGTGGAGCCGATCAACATGGGACCGAGCCGGCCCGGCAACGAGTTCCTCAAATTCTGTGGTTCCAACCAGGTCTTCCGGGGTGCCCTCGGATATGCCGGCGGGCGGGTGGTCAACCGCCTGCACATCGATGACTACGTGAAGGGCGTCATCCCCAAGGAGAGCGTGCCGCAGTGGGCCGACTCCGGGGGTGCCGAAGCCCTCAAGGCGCAGGCCGTTGCCGCGCGAACCTATGCCCTCGCCGCCATCGCGGGCGGCAAGAAGATCGACGACACGCAGAACTCGCAGGTCTACGGTGCGGTCGCGAGCGAAGATCCGCGCACCAACCGTGCCGCCGACGCCACCGCCGGCCAGATCCTGCTGCAGAGTGGCAAGCCTGCCTTCACCGAGTTCTCGTCGTCCACCGGTGGCTACACCGCCGGCGGACGATTCCCCGCCGTCCGCGACGACGGCGACGCCATGTCGCCCAACCGCAACTGGACCGCCACGGTCAGCGCCGGGAGCGCAGGCGCGGCCTTCGGGGTGGGTGCGCTGCGCAGCCTCGAGGTCGTCGAGGCCAACGGTCTCGGTCCGGAGAACGGTCGCGCGATCAAGGTCCGCGCCGTCGGATCGGGTGGGACGGTCGAGGTGAGCGGCGAAGAGGCGCGCACCCGGCTGCAACTGAAGTCGTCGTGGTTCGCGATCAAGGGACAGGTCGCCAAGCCGCGGATCGTGAAGCCGCCGACCGGCCCCGACGCTCCCGGAGGCTCGCTCGACCTCGGCAGTCTGCTGACGCTGCCCGACCGATTGCTCCCCGGTTCGTCACAACTGCTCAGCGTCGGCACGGAAGCCCTGAACGGGAAGTTCGACGACCTCGGCGGGATCACCGGCCCACTCGGGCAGGCCATCGGCGTACCCAACCTGACCCCCGACGGCAACGGCGTCGTCCAGCTGTTCCAGCGCGGCATGATGTTCTTCAGCACGCAGACCGGAGCCCGTGCGCTGGTCGGTCGTGGGCTGTCGGATTACCTTGCCCGGGGCGGACTTCCGGTGTTGGGTTATCCGAAGGTCGACCGACTGCGCTAGCGCTGACCCAGTGTGACGGCCCTACTCGGGGCCGGATTCGATGATCTGAACGGCGACGTCGACCAGTTTGATGTTGCTGTCCTGGGACAGCCGTGCGAGCAGTCGGAACGCGGCGTCGGCGTCGATCCGGTAGCGCTCCATGATCATGCCCTTCGCCTGCCCGATCAGATCGCGTGAGTTGAGCGCCGCACGGAGTTGCTCCTTCTCCCGGACGGCGGAGAACGCGGTCGCGCAGTGCGCGGCGAACAGTTCACCGATCCCCATCGCGTCCACGTCGAAGCCATGCGGCGTGGAGCTGAGCAGATTCAGGGCGCCGAAGTCGCGCCCTTCGATGTAGAGACAGAAACAGGCGACCGACCCGATGCCCAGTTCCGCTGCCGCGGCGGCGTACCTCGGCCACCGCTGCTCGTGCCGCATGTCATCGATCAGGATCGTGACGTCGTCGATGGCGGACCGGACGCACGGACCCTCGTCGAACTCGCGCTGGAGATTGTCCGACTTGCCGGCGAGATCACCGACGATGACCGGGGTCTCGATCTGGCCTGCGGTCACCAGCGTGACACTGGCGTACTCGGCTCCCGGGACGGAGTCCACCGCGGTTTTCGAGATGGCCCGCAGGATCTCCTCGGTGTCGTCGCTCTGGGCGCGCAACTCACGAACGATCTCGGCCATCCGGAATGACTGTTCGGAGATCATGTCAACTCCTCGACGACACATCTGTCGGTGATTGCCGGGCGCGGCACACCTGATGACCTCAGCTTACGAGGTCTTCCCGCTCGGCGACCGAGACCCGGTCGTCCACGGTCAGCACATCCAGCCGGAAATCGGCGTCGGCGTAGCCGCCCTGGCGATGCAGGGTGGAGCCGAGCAGGCGTTCGTGCACGTCGTCGCCGGACTGGGGGTACTCGGCGACCTTGCGGCGCCAATGCACGGCGACCACCTCGCCGCCCTGGTGCAACGACCCGGGAAGCCGTCGGATGACCTCGTCGAGCTCCGCCGGCTCCAGGTAATAGAGCACCTCGCTGAGCACGATGAGGTCGAAGTGACCCGACGGCCAGTCGTGGAGGAGATCTCCGATGACGACGGCTGCGCGACCGCGATGGTGGGCCAGCCGTCGCTGTGCCAGTTCGACGGCTCGCGGACTGACGTCCATGCACAGCAGCTGATCGCTGAACAGTACGAGTTCGGCGCTCAGCACCCCGATGGAACATCCGGGCTCGAAGACCCGTCCGTAGCGCTCCGACGACAACGACGCGAGGGTGAGTGCGTACTTACGTCTCTCGTACCAGCGATCGGCGAACCCCCACGGGTCGTCGCTGGCGGCGTACATCTCGTGGAAATAGCTGACGGGCAGCGTCCGCGCAGTGGGTGATCGAGGTGTCGGTGACGGGGATGGCTGATTCATGTGAAGACGTACTCCCAGGGGCGGGTGAGATGGGCGAGGACGTGCGGCGGTAGCACGACCTCGTCGGCGGGATCGGCCGACAACGGGCGAACCTGTGTGTCGAAGGCGTTGATCGCGGCGTGCTTGACGGCGAGGACCGCGGCGTCCGGGCGATGAGCGTGCATCCGATCCCACGGGATGGCCGGGTCGCCGGGAATCGCCCAGTGCCACATCCAGATCGGATACATCCAGATCGGCAGGGAGCGTTTGTCGGCGACCTCGGCCGCGCATCGTCCGACGGCGTCGTGATCGGGGTGACCGTCGTGCGACCACACCGACAGTAGTCCGGTCGGGACGTCGGGCCGCTCGTCCAGAACCGTGCCGATGATGCCCGCCATCGTGTGGTGCTGGTCCGCCAGTGCGCCGTCACTCAGCCCGAACCAGCGCGGGCGGTCCAGGCCCAGCAGACCGGTGGCGGCGTCGAGCTCGAGGTGGCGTCGGTCGGCCAGTTCCTCCGGCGTGAACGTCGGTGAGCCGGGATGGGAGCCGCCGCCGTCCGACATGCACACGATGACCACGTCGACCCCGTCGGCGGCGGCCGTGGTCATGATCCCGCCGGCGCCGAGGACCTCGTCGTCGGGATGGGCGCCGACCACCACCAGCCGCTCGACGTCGGGGGTGAAGGACGGCCACGGTCCCTGCGCGTGCAGCCACTCCTGCCACGTGGACTCGGGAGTGCCGTCGGCGCGGACCGGCGTCTCCGCCAGACCGCGAGGCGATGGGTCGGGGGCGGTCACCGCAGGATCTCCGTCGGTATGGTCCGCACGTTGCGCGCCTGCTCGGCGGCCAGCCGACCGATGGTGACCAGATCGCGGTCGGCGTGTGACTGCCGGAGATAGACGGTCAGGTCCGCCACTGCCTGCGCGTGCGCGCGGTCGTGTACCAGGGGGCCGGGGCCGAGCGCACGGTTGACCCGGTCGACGACGGCGGTCGCGATCTGCTCGACACTCCAGCGCACCCGGAAGGCGAGATGACGGGCGGCCGCCTCGTCCGTCGGGTCGGCATCGATCGTCACGGCCGCCTGCTCGAGCAGTGCGCCGCCCTGCGCCAACAGCGCGTCGACGGCACCGAGGTGCATCAGGGTGAGGTCGTCGTCGCGGTCCCGGGCGGCGGTGTAGAGGACGTCGGCGACCTTGCGCGCACCGCCCAGCCAGCAGGCGGCCACCCCGATGCCGCCGTGCCAGAAACCGGGTCGGTCGAGGTAGGCGCCGGGCTCGCCGATCGCGCGGGCGGTCGCCCGGTCGAATCGCGCGGTGCCCGTCTCGGTGGCCCGCATGCCGGTCGCGATCCAGCCGCCGCGCTCGGGGCGTACGCCCGGCTGGTGCAGGTCCACGGCGAAGAGGCGGCGGTCGAAACCGACGTCGGCGGTGACCAGGGCATGGGTGCAGGTGATGACGCCGGAACACCACGGCTTCGCTCCGGTGAGCTCCCACCGGCCGGCCCGGCCGTGGGTCGCGGCGACGCGGGGCTCGGGCGGCTCGGCCGCCCACACACCCCAGAACTCTCCCGGCCGGGCGCGCTCACCCGCGATCTCGTCGAGGATGGCGTCGGCGTCCAGGTGCGCCTCGACGAGCCTTCCGACGGCGATGTCGCGGTGGCCGAGGTCGGCGAGGGCGCGCAATCGCTCCGCCGTCCGACCGTGGCCGGGGAGCGGGACGTCGAGCGGGCCCTCGGTGACGATCATGCGGGCCAGGTCGGGGGCGTTGGTCGTCATCGCGACCCCTCGGTCAGCCGGGATCGGTGCGACGCGGCAGCGGTCCGGCCCTGGCGCTCGAGCCCGCGCAGATACGCGGCGAAGCCGTCGTCGGTGCGACCGTCGGGCCGCGTGGAGGTGAGGACCGGCGATCGCGCGCTCCGGTCCACTCGTGCACGGATCGCGTGGAGCCGCCGGACGAGCTCGACGTCCTCGTCGCCGGTGCGTGCACTGAAGCCGCCGATCCGGCGATACCAGTCCGCGCGGATGCCGAGGTTGGCGCCGTGGACATGGTGGTGGTCGTCGTCGGTCACGTAGCGCTCGTCGAACAGTTCGCGCGTGTGTGCGGACCACGAATCCCAGCTCTTCGGGGCGATGGTGCCCACGAAGGCGTCGTGACCGGCCGCCGCCGACGAGAGATGGGTGACCAGCCAGTCCGCGGGCACCTCCGAGTCGGCGTCGGTCGTCGCGAACCAGGTTGCGCCGTCAGTCGCCGGGTCGAGGTGGCGGGCGAACCCGGCGCGCCGGGCCGCGCCCACCGACTGCGTCGCGCAGGCGATGGTGATGACCTCGGGCGGCACCACGTGCCTCGTCGCATCCGTGCACGCATCGAGGACCACAACCGTCTCCACCTGCACGTCCACCCGGTCCGCGGCGATGCCCAGCGCCGCGAGGCAGGCGGGCAGCAGCTCCTCCTCGTTGTGCGCGGGCACGACGACGACAACACGATCGATGGCGCGACGATCGGCATGGACTACGGGAGAAACGGACATCGGCAGCCCCTGAACATCGTGATGGAGGTCCGGGCCCGATGGCTACAGGCTGATGTGCCGAGAATACCCGCGTGGGTGAGTTCCGTCACCGCACCATCGGACTCCGACCGGCGGTGCCGTGTGCACGGACATTCCTCAGGTCGGGTCCGTTACCCTGAGTTTCCGTGGCAGGCAATAGTCAGGACACCGGTAGTGGGGGCGAACGCGCCGGGAATGCCCCGTTCGATCTGATCGTCGTGGGTTCGGGGTTCTTCGGCCTGACGATCGCCGAGCGGGCGGCAACCCAGCTCGACAAGCGGGTTCTCGTCATCGATCGACGTCATCACATCGGTGGGAACGCCTACTCCGAGCCCGAGCCGACCACCGGCATCGAGGTCCACAAGTACGGTGCGCACCTGTTCCACACCTCGAACAAGCGGGTGTGGGAGTACGTCAACCAGTTCACCGACTTCACCGGCTATCAGCATCGGGTGTTCGCGATGCACAAGGGCCAGGCCTATCAGTTCCCGATGGGGCTCGGACTGGTGTCACAGTTCTTCGGCCGGTACTTCAGCCCCGACGAAGCACGGGCGCTGATCGCCGAGCAGGCCGGTGAGTTCGATACCAAGGAGGCCGCGAACTTCGAGGAGAAGGCGATCAGCTTGATCGGCCGCCCGCTCTACGAGGCCTTCGTCAAGCACTACACGGCCAAGCAGTGGGAGACCGACCCCAAGAATCTGCCGGCCGGCAACATCACCCGACTCCCGGTCCGCTACACCTTCGACAACCGCTACTTCAACGACGCCTACGAGGGATTGCCGGTCGACGGGTACACCGCGTGGCTGGAGAAGATGGCCGACGACGACCGCATCGAGGTCCGCCTGTCCACCGACTGGTTCGACGTGCGTGACGACCTGCGCGCCGCCAGCCCGGACGCCCCGGTGGTCTACACCGGCCCGGTGGATCGCTACTTCGACTACTCGGTCGGCCGACTGGGCTGGCGCACACTGGATTTCGAGACCGAGGTGCTCGAAACGGGCGATTTCCAGGGCACGCCGGTGATGAACTACAACGACGCGGACGTGCCGTACACCAGGATTCACGAGTTCCGGCACTTCCATCCCGAGCGGGACACCTATCCCGACGACAAGACCGTGATCATGCGTGAATACGGCAGATTCGCCAAGGACGACGACGAGCCGTACTACCCGATCAACACGCCCGACGACCGGGCCATGGTCGCGCGGTACCGGGATCTCGCCAAGGCGGAGACCGCCGAGCGCAAGGTGCTCTTCGGCGGGCGGCTGGGCACCTATCAATACCTGGACATGCACATGGCCATCGCGAGTGCGCTCACCATGTTCGACAATACGCTGGCCCCGCACCTCGCCGAGGGGGCGCCGCTGGCCGAAGGCGCCGGCAGCGGAGCGAGCGGGCCGAATGAGAAGGCGCCGGGAGCGGAGCGAGCGGGCCGAATGAGAAGGCGGAATAGATGACAGTGACTCCTGTGGACCAGGCCGACATCGGCGAGGCGGGCGCCGGGATCTCGAAGGCGACTTCGCTGCTGCAACGCGTCATCTTCCCGCGGCCGGGTGAGCCGATCGACGTCCGCTCCCTGTATCTGGTGGAATCGCAGAACAATTCGCGGCGCGCCCACGCGCACAACCGGACGTCGGTGGCGCTCGGCGCCGAGTCCGAGGTGAGCTTCGAGTCGTACTTCAACGCCTTCGCGGCGTCGTACTGGCGTCGCTGGAGCATCCTGACCTCGGTGGTCCTGCGCATCGAGGTGATCGGCACCTGTCGCGTCGACCTCTACCGGTCCAAGTTCGACGGCTCACGCATCGGCATCGGCGGCGACCTGATCGCGACCGACGAGAGTGGCCGCGGCGTAGCGGAATTCGAGCTCGACCTGGGTCCGTTCGAGGACGGTGGCTGGATCTGGTTCGACATCACCACCGACACCGACACCGAGATCGTCTCCGCCGGTTGGTATTCGCCGATCGACAGCCCGTCCTCCGACGACACCAAGCGCGTCACCGTCGGCATCCCTACCTTCAACCGCCCCACCGATGCGGTGAACGCGCTCGCCGCGCTGACGTCGGATCCCTTGGTGGATCAGGTGATCGACGCCGTGCTGATGCCTGATCAGGGCACGCGCAAGGTCGTCGACGAGCCCGGTTACACCGAGGCGGCGGCTGCGCTCGGGGAACGTCTCACCATCTTCGAGCAGCCCAACCTCGGCGGGTCCGGCGGTTACGCGCGGATCATGTACGAGGCGTTGCGCCGCACCGACTCCCCGTACATCCTCTACATGGACGACGACATCATGATCGAGCCCGACTCGATCCTGCGTGCGCTGGCGATGTCGCGGTTCGCCAAGACGCCGATGCTGGTCGGCGGCCAGATGCTGAACCTGCAGGATCGCAGCCATCTGCACTGCATGGGTGAGGTCATCAACCGACACAACTTCATGTGGACCGCCGCGCCGTTCGTCTCCTACGACCACAACTTCGCGAAACATCCACTGCGCGACCGGGAGAACTCCAAGAACCTGCATCGGCGGATCGACGTCGAGGGCAACGGCTGGTGGATGTGCATGATCCCGCGTGAGTGCGCGGAGACCATCGGACTGCCGATGCCGCTGTTCATCAAGTGGGACGACTGGGAGTTCGCGCTGCGCGCCGCCAAGGCCGGCTACCCCACGGCGACGGTGCCGGGTATCGCGATCTGGCACATGGCGTGGAGCGACAAGGACGACGCGATCGACTGGCAGGCGTACTTCCACCTGCGCAACCGACTGGTCGTGGCGTCCATCGTGCACGACGGTCCGATCGACGGAATCCTACGGTCGATGGTCAAGGCAACCGCGAAACATCTTCTGTGCCTGGAGTATTCGACGGTGGCGATCCAGAACGAGGCGATCCGCGACTTCCTCGCCGGCCCTGATCACATCCGCAGCCTGCTGCCGACCGCGCTGCCGAAGGTCGCCGCGATGCGCAAGCAGTATCCCGACGCCGTGGTGTTGCCGTCGGCGACCGAACTGCCCCGCACCAGTGGCGAGGCGACCCAGCTGGGCACCAACGCTCCGGTGGGCAAGGTCGCCAAGGTGAAGGCGCTGGCGGCGGCGGTGGTCAACAACGCACGTCCGGCCGATCCGCGACATCACGAGGTGCCGCAGGCAAACTACCCGCCGATAGAGGCCCGCTGGTTCAGCCTGGGCCGCGTCGACGGGGTCACGGTGACCACCGCCGATGGCCGCGGCGTCGTCTACCGGCAACGTGACCGTGACAAGATGATCGCCTTGGCCAAGGAATCGGCGGCGCTGGTCCGTGAACTGAAGGACCGGTTCCCGGCGATGCGTGAGACCTACCGCGCCAAACACCAGGAACTGACGAGTCAGGAGAGTTGGGCGCGTGTCTTCGGAATCGACTGAGTCGCCTTCGCCGTCGCTCCACGAGACACTGTCGGTGGGCGAGCCGGTGGCGATCCCGCCGGCGAAGGGTGAGGTCGCGGCGCTGCTCGCGGTCCAGCAACTCGCCGCAGGCCGCCCGGCGGTCGTGTCGGCCGCTCGGGGGCTGTCGCACTTCGGCGAACATTCGCTGGGCTGGCTGGCCGTCGCAGGCGTCGGCGCAGCCGCCGCCTACCGGCGTGGCGACGACGTCGCGGTCCGACGTTGGGCGCAGGCCGGTGTCGGGGCGTTCGGTGCGCACGCGGCGTCGGTGATCATCAAGCGCGTGGTCCGACGCAAGCGCCCTCACGACGAGCGCATCCGGATCGGGGTGTCCACCCCGAGCAAGCTCAGCTTCCCGTCGTCGCATGCGACGTCGACGACCGCCGCCGCCATTCTCATCGGCCGCGCCGCAGGCCTGCCGCCGGCCGCGCTGCCCGCCGCCCTGGTGCCGCCGATGTTGCTGTCCCGGCTGGTCCTCGGCGTGCACTACCCGACGGACGTGCTCGCCGGTGCGGCCATCGGAGCCGCGAGCGCGGCCGCCGTGGTGGCGGGTGACAGACTGATCGCGACACACGACCGTGGGTAGCCGCCCTGAGATGAGCCCGAGGACATGAGCGAAGAGCCGATCGAGCACGAACCGGTACTGGGACCGCCGAAGAATCTGGCGACCGGACTGATCAAGGCCGTCCGACCCCGGCAGTGGGTGAAGAACGTCCTCGTCCTGGCGGCGCCGTTGGCCGCGGGCAGCGTCGGCGACGGCGATGTGCTCGGCCCGGTCGCGATCGCCTTCGTGGCGTTCTGTCTGGTCGCGTCGTGCATCTATCTCGTCAACGACGCGATGGACGTGGAGTCCGACCGCAATCACCCCACCAAGCGTTACCGGCCGATCGCCGCCGGGGTGGTGCCGGTGCCGCTGGCCTTCGGGCTCGCCGTGGTGCTGGGCGTCGCGTCGCTGGGCATCGCCCTCATCGCCAACTGGCAGACCGCCGTGGTGATCGCGATCTATCTGGTGATCCAGCTCGGCTACTGCTTCGGTCTGAAGAACCAGGCCGTCATCGACATCTGCATCGTGTCGTCGGGATTCCTGTTGCGCGCCATCGCCGGCGGTGTGGCCGCCGAGATCGTGTTGTCGCAGTGGTTCCTGCTCGTGATGGCCTTCGGCTCGCTGTTCATGGCGGCAGGCAAGCGCTACGCGGAACTCCAGCTCGCGGAGCGGACCGGCGCCAAGATCCGCAAGGCACTGCAGTACTACACGACCACCTACCTGCGGTTCGTCTGGACACTGTCGGCCACCGCGGTGGTCGTCTTCTACGGACTGTGGGCGTTCGACAAGAATTCCGGCCACGACACCAACGTCGCCTACGCCATCTCGATGGTCCCGTTCACCATCGCCATCCTGCGCTATGCCGTCGACATCGACGGTGGCCAGGCGGGTGAACCCGAGGAGATCGCGCTCGGGGACCGCATCCTGCAGTTGCTGGCCGTCGCCTGGTTAGTATGCGTGGGTGTCGCGGTCTATGCAGTCTCCTGAGGTCCTCAACGACAGCACCGACGAATCGGCCGACGACTCCGTAGACACCGAGCGCGACACAGCGACCCGGCGCGGGACGCGTCGCTTCCCGGGCTCCTGGGGGCCGCGCCAATGGGTGCCCACCATCAGCTTCGCCGTCGGTGCGATCGCGGTGACCACCTTCTTCGCGATCGGTGCGTGGCAGCGTCGATGGATCGCCGACGACGGCCTCATCGTCCTGCGCACCCTGCGCAACCTGTTCGCCGGTAACGGACCGGTCTTCAACGCGGGCGAACGCGTCGAGGCCAACACCTCGACGGCCTGGACCTACATCCTGTGGTTCTGGGCCTGGATCACCGACGGTCAGCTCGAGTACGTCGCCCTCTGGGTGGCGCTGGTGATGTCCCTGGCGGCGATCCCGATCGCGATGTACGGCACCGCCAGACTGTTCCGGACCCGTCTGGGCGGGCTGACCGGTGACGGGTACACCCTGCTGCTCCCGTTCGGCGCGATCGTCTACATCGCACTGCCGCCGGCTCGCGACTTCGCGACCAGCGGCCTGGAGAACGGCCTCTGCATCTTCTGGATCGCGCTGCTGTGGTGCCAGCTGGTGGCGTGGAGTCGGCGCACCGGCCGCGGACGCGGTGTGGTCGCGGCCAACCTCGCCTTGGCCTTCACCGCCGGCCTGGCGCCGCTGGTCCGTCCGGAACTGACCGTGCTCGGTGGTCTGACACTGCTGCTGGTGCTGCTGGCTCCGTCGTCGTGGAAGTTGCGCATCGGGATGGTCGTCGTCGCGGCCGTTCTACCGGTCGGCTACCAGATCTTCCGCATGGGCTACTACGGCCTGCTCGTACCGAATCCGGCCGTCGCCAAGGATGCGAGCGGCGCCAAGTGGCATCAGGGCTTCATCTACGTCGGCAATCTCTTCGGTCCGTATGTCCTGGTGCTGCCCGTCGTCCTGGTGATCGTCGCCGGGGTGCTGCTCGTCGTCGCACGCCGGTTCCGCGACGAACCCGACGTCGAAACCACCGACGCCGCCGCCACCGACGCCGCCGCCACCGACGGTGAAGCCACCGACGATGAAGCCACCGGCACCGACGCCGTCGAGAAGCCGGACGAGAAGTCGTGGCGACGACGTCTGGGCGCCTGGTCGGCCGGACTGCAGACGCCGACCGCGGTGACCGTCACGATCCTCGTGGCCGGTCTGATCGGCGGCATCTACTGGATTCGCCAGGGTGGCGACTTCATGCACGGCCGCGTCATGCTGGTCCCGCTGTTCACCCTGCTGCTCCCGCTGATGGTCCTGCCGATCACGATCCCGGCCCACGTCCGCGCGGCGTTCCGACGGACCCCCGCCGCCGGCGAAACCGATGTCACCGACGGCGAATCGGAACCCGCCGACGGCAACCCGGCCCCGGTCGACGGCACCCGGCGTCGCACCCGTCTGCAGCTCGCCGGGTCGACGATCATGGCGGCACTGTGGGTGACCACGGTCGCGTGGGCCGTCGTGTGCCATCAGAACGTGTTGCCCAACGCGGGCATCGACATCGGCCGCAGCGGCATCGTCGACGAACGCCGGTTCTACGTCACCAACATGGGCAACGAGAACCCGGTGACCGCCGAGGACTACCTCGACTACCCGCGTATGCGCGCGATGGTGGAGTGGATCGACAAGTACCACAGCGAGGGCGGCGTCATCCTGCCGTCGTTCAACTACGACGAGTGGTACGTCGCGCAGCTACCCGGCGTCATGCCCAAGGGTGCCGAGCGCAAGGTGACCGTCTACTTCCTCAATCTGGGCATGACGAGCATGAACGCGCCGCTCGACGTCCGGGTCATCGACCAGATGGGCCTCGCCTATCCGCTGGCGGCCCACACCGAACGCCTCGAGGACGGTCGCATCGGCCACGACAAGGTGCTGCCGTCGGAATGGGTGGTCGCCGAGGCGGGCGCCTACCCCAAGAAGCCGGTGCTGCCCGGCTACCTCGACGAGGACCTCGTGCGACAGGCCCAGGTGGCTCTCACCTGCCCGCAGACGAAGGACCGGTTCGCCTCCTTCGAGGGGCCGTGGAGCTTCGAGCGGTTCAAGCACAACCTCAAACAGTCGTTCGTCTTCACCGACTACCGGATCGAGCGCGAACCCGAGTACGAGATCCAGCGCTGCGGCCTGCAGATGCCGCCACGTATCCACCCGCGCTGACTCGCTTCGCTCCCGGCGCCTGAGACCCACCTGAGCGCCCGGTTTGCCTCGCAATATCTCGAATCGGTAACGTTCGGCCCGTCGGGTTCGATAGAGCTACGGAACCAGGACACCCGGAAGCGGAAGCAAGGCCTCAGCCGGATCACAGGTTGCCGTCAGATTCATGTGAGTGCAATCACAGGGTTTGTCAGCGTTGGGGGTATGCAATAGGCTCCCCAAACGGTGCTGAGCGGCCGAAAACGGGCTGCGTGACGAACGATTCACAGGTTCGTGCAGGCGCCGTTTCGGGGGAGGCCGGCGGCCGGGTGTCGCAGAACGATCTGGTGAAACGGGGAGGATTCCCTGGTGGAACCGGGTGACAGAGGGAGATATCAGTCGATGCGCGAAGCTTCTGCCAAGCCGCGAATGGCCGGCCGGGCGCCTAACCGATTCATCGCCGCGTTCATCGCGATGGCGACGATCGTCGGGCTCGCCGGTGTGATCGGCGGCGCCGGCCAGGCGAACGCCCGGATCGGTGGGACGCAGGTCGGACTGCAGCAGTTCTACGTCAACGGTTGCGGCATGCCGAACGTGAAGGTCCGTGCCTGGAAGCGGCCGGGCAACTACAAGACCGTCATCCTGCTCGACGGCATGCGCGCCCAGTACGACTACAGCGGCTGGGAGATCAACTCCAACGTCCAGGAGATGGTGCGTTCCGGCGTCAACGTCGTCGAACCCATCGGTGGGCCGGCCAGCTTCTACACCGACTGGGATGCGCCGTCGAACTTCAACGGACAGCGCTACACCTACAAGTGGAACTGCGTCATCACCAACACCCTGGTGCGCGCTCTCGATGCGCGTGGCTTCCGGGTCGGCGCCAGCCGCAAGTACGCGGTCGCCGGTCTGTCGATGGGCGGTAACGCCGCACTGGTGATCGGTGCGCAGAACCGCCGGAACTTCGACCGTGCCGCATCGCTGTCGGGTTACAACTTCCTGAACGCGCCCGGCATGCGCACCGCGCTGCGTCTGGCCATGTTCGACGTCGACCCCAAGCCGTGGAACATCGACAGCATGTGGGGACCGCCGTGGAGCCCGCGCTGGTTCGCCAACGACCCGTTCATGAACATCAACCGCATGCACGGCATGAAGATCTTCGTCGGCTCGGGCAACGGCCTGTTCGGTCAGTACAACGCACTGCCGAACGTGTTCGACGACCTGTTCAAGGGTTCGACGCTGGAGGTCCTGGCATTCACCCAGGCGAAGGCATTCGAGGCTGCGGCGTTCGTCCAGGGCGTGCCGCTCATGACCTACTACGCCAACGGCACCCACGCGTGGGGCTACTGGCAGGACATGCTGTGGAACGCCAAGAACCGAGGCTTCTTCCGCTGATCGCGGCGGGGCGGGTGGAGACCCACCCAGCCCGGCAACATCAGTCACACAAATCCCACGCGTAACAGCGTGGCGCACGCAAAACAGAACGCCCTACGTGTAAGAAACACGTAGGGCGTTCTGTTATCTGTGGGTTTGATGTGACTTCTGGGGAAAGAGTTACTCGCTCACCAGCGCAGACGCCGAGATGCTCAGTGGGTGAGAAGGAGTTCCGAGGGTGAACTGGCGAGTGATTCGGCGTCATACGACGCACAGTGGACGGGGGCGCAGCGAGGTGCCCAGGGGCAGGCTCGTGGCCGGCGCGGCGGGAGTTGTCGCAGCCGTCCTCGTGATCGTGGCACCGGCCCTCCCCGCCGGCGCCGAGCCCGCGCCACAGCCGGGCGCCCCGGCCGCGCCGCCATCGGCGCCCCAGTCGCCCGCACCCGAGGCACCGGCACCGCGATCGGGCGCCCCGGCACCCCAGCCGGCCGCTCCCGAATCCGCTCCGGCCCCGCGATCGGCCGCACCGCTGGTGCCGTCGCCGACCGCGAATCAGCCGGTCCGGGTCACCAACACGTTCTGGTATTCCGATCGTCGCGTCGCCCTCTGGGTGTACTCACCGGCGATGGGCGCCACCATCCAGGTGCAGATCCTGCTGGCCCGGGACTGGTGGGCCAAGCCGCGGGAGAAGTTCCCCCAGCTGGTGACACTCGACGGTCTGCGCGCGCAGGAGGATCAGAGCGGCTGGATCATCAACACCAACATCGAGGACTTCTACAAGGACAAGAACGTCAACGTCGTCCTCCCGATCGGTGGCGAGTCGAGCTTCTACACCGACTGGAAAGAGGGCGACAAGGGCAAGCTCTACCGCTGGGAGACGTTCCTGATCAAGGAACTGCCGCCGATCCTCGAGGGCCCCTGGCGCTCGACGGACGTGCGCGGCATCCAGGGACTGTCCATGGGTGGGTCGGCCGCCATGATGCTGGCGTCCCGCAACCCCGGTTTCTACAAGTACGCCGCGTCGTTCTCCGGCATCCTGCAGATGACCTCGTACGGCATGCCGCAGGCCATCCAGTTCGCCCTGCGCGACGGTGGCGGCTACGACTCGATGAAGATGTTCGGTCCGCCGAGCGACCCGGCGTGGAAGGAGCACGATCCCTACCTCCTTGCCGACAAGCTGCGCGGCACCAGCATCTACGTCTCTTCGGGCAACGGCCTCGTCGGCCCGCACGACAAACCCTCCGACATCCCGATGCTGGCGACCAACTACTCCGGGGTGGGGCTGGAGATCCTGAGCCGCGTGACGTCGCAGCAATTCGCCATCAAGCTCAACCAGCTGGGCATCCCCGGTCAGGCCGTCTACCGGCCGTCGGGTACCCACACGTGGCCGTACTGGCAGTTCGAGCTTCAGCAGTCGTGGCCGCAGGCCGCGGGAGCGCTGGGTCTGCTCGGCGACCGCCCGGCCTGCCGCGTCACCGGATCGTTCAAGAAGGTCTACGACCCCAACCGCTCCTCGCTCGGTGAATGCCTGACACCCGTGTACGGCGTGCCCGGCGGCAAGGCGCAGGACTTCCGTGGCGGCCGGATCATCACCGGGCCGAAGGGACCGAAGATCGTCGGCGGCGGTATCGGCGGCGCGTACGTGGCGGCCGGTGGTCCGGGCGGCAAGCTGGGACTACCGACCAGCGACGAGATGCCTACCCGCGACGGCAAGGGCCGATTCAACACCTTCCAGCACGGGAAGATCGTCTGGACGGTCAAGGACGGGGCCCGTGTCACCAAGTGACACGGCCCGGCCGGGCGCCAATCTGAGCGCAGGGGTCGCCCGGCCTGAAACTTCGCTGAGGAATCGAAGCGTTTCCGCTGGTCGCGCGGGTCGGGCGGCCGGAGACGTCGTGCTGAGCGGGTAGCCTGGCGGCAAGGCGGACCGCCGAGAGGCAGGGCGCAGCACCAGGTGTGGGAGCCGGGGCGGACGGGGCACGACGACCACCGCTCTGGCGCGACGAGGAAGTGACGATGACCAGTAAGTTTCTGCAACTCGCGATGGTGGTGGCGGGAGCCGCGCTGACGCTGGGTTCGGTGTCGGCGTGTGCCGACGACTCCACGGCCACCGCTCCGATCACCAGCAATCCGGTCACGACCACATCGATGTATTCGACGCAGCCGAGTTCAGCCGACGAGTCGTCGGCCGCCTCCGCGGCGCCGTCGGCGGACGACACCCAATCGCCGACCGCCGGTTCGGCGCTGCCGGCCACCGCACCCAACCCGAGCACCAACGTCCCGCAGAACTTCCCGGGTCCGAACGGGCAGAAGATGACGCCCAAGGGGCAGGCCTATCTCGCCGCCCTGAAGTCGCAGAACGTGACGTTCATGGGCGACGCCGACAACTCCGTCGCGCTCACGATGGCCGAGTACGTCTGCAACGAGCGTCGCAAAGGCACCGACCCCGTGACGGTGAAGGCGTTCGTCACGGCGTCCGTCGGCCCGGGCACCAAGACGGTGGCCGAGGCCAATGCCAAGGCCGACCGGGTGATCAAGGCCGCTGACGAGCACTACTGCTGACGGTGGGTGCACGTAAGGCGAAGCCGCGCGGCAAGCGCAGGCTGCCGAAACTCCTGCTCTTTCTCGGTCTGCTGGCGATCCTCGCGATCATCCTCATCGTGGTCCTGGTGATCACGCTGTTGCAGCCGGGACCGCCGCGCCTCCCGCGCATCCCGGGTGGGCCGTCGACGTCGGAGACCAAGGAGCGTCCCGACGCCCAGTCCGCCGACTGCCCCGACGTACTGACCGTGGTCATCCCGGGCACCTGGGAGTCGTCGCCCGACGACGACCCGTACAACCCGAGCGCCAATCCGCGGTCGCTGATGTTGCGGGTCTCCAGTGCGCTCTCCGAACAGTTCCCGTCGTCGCGCACGAGCGTCTACACGGTCCCGTACATCGCCCAGTTCCGGAATCCGACCAATCTCGCCGACCGGCAGGCCGACTACAACGTCTCGCGCACGCAGGGCTACAAGCGGGCGGCCGGCAAGATCATCGACACCAACAAGAACTGTCCGCTGACCCGTTACGTCATCATGGGCTTCTCGCAGGGCGCGGTCATCGCCGGTGACCTCGCGAGCAACATCGGCAACGGCCGGGGTGTCCTCGACGCCTCGGATCAGGATCTGGTCCTGGGTGTGGGACTCATCGCCGACGGGCGCCGCCAACCCGGCGAGCAGAACGACATCGGACCATCGCCGGAGGGGGTCGGCGCGGAGATCGCACTGTCCGGCATGCGCGGCATCGTGCCCGGCATCACCATGACCGGGCCGCGCAGCGGCGGATTCGGCGAGCTGCAGGACCGTGTCCAATCCATCTGCGCGCCAGGCGATCTGATCTGCGACTCGCCGACGGTGACCAATCCGCTACGGGCGGCGAGTCAACTCGCCGGTGCGATCAACAACCCGGTGCACGCCATGTACGCGACGCCGCGGTACTGGTCGCTCGACGGCTCCACGGCGACGCAGTGGATGTACGGCTGGGCGAGCGACGTCATCGACGAGGCGCCTCGGCCGAAACACAACTGAGTCGTCCCGACTGTGTCGTGGGCCACGTCGGCCCGCCGGTGGGTCATCGGTCCCAGATGTGGAATGCGCCCTAAAATGCCGCCGACCTTTGCCGATTCGTTTGGTGGTGCCCTCGTACTCCATTAACGTGTGTGGGCGATCGGGCGCCGTGTTCCAGGACGGCGGAGCCCAGACGACGAAGCGCACAGCGCATGAGGAGACAGTGAATGAGCGAACCCGGGAACCTGCGCAAGTTCCGGTTCGGTGCCGGCGGTGAAGGCAACAAGGACGAGGGCGGCGCACGTAAGTTCGTGAAGCTCGCGCAGACCGCCGAGGAGTACGGCTACGACACCTTCGCGGTCCCCGACCACCTGGGCAACCAGGTCGGTCCCCTCGCGGCACTCGGTGCGCTCACCCAGGCCACCAGCACGATCCGCCTCGGCACGTCGGTGCTCGCCAACGGCTGGCGTCATCCGGCGTTGCTCGCCAAGGAGGCCAACACCATCGACGTCCTGTCCAAGGGACGCCTGGAGTTGGGCATCGGCGCGGGCTGGATGAAAGAGGAGTTCGACAAGGCCGGCATCGAGTTCGAGTCGCCGGGGGTGCGCATCCGCCGCCTCGACGAGGCGCTGACCGTCCTCGACGGCCTGATGCGGGGCGAGACGGTGAACTTCGACGGCGAGTTCTACCAGATCAACGGACTCGAAGGCAGCCCACGGCCACGCCAGGGACCTCGACCACCGATCGCCGTCGGCGGCGGTGGGCCGAAGATGCTGGCGCTGGCCGCCAAGCACGCCGACATCATCTCGGTGGCGCCGAGCACCACCCGCGAGGGCAAGATGCGGCTCTCCGACATGACGTTGGAGAAGACCGCCGAACGAGTCGACCGGATCCGTGACGTCGCCGGCGAACGATTCGACGACCTCGAACTGAACTGGACGATCGCCGTCATCGTCATCACCGACGACCGCGAGGCAACCGCGGAGATGGCGCTCAAGGCACTCGAGCAGGGCTACCCGCCCAACATCGAGCGCGACACCGAGTTCACCGTCGACGACGTCCTGCGGTCGCCGTACCTCGCGATCGGCACGTTCGAGGAGATCGCCGACCAACTCCGCGAGGTGCGCCGGCGGACATCGATGTCGTATGTGGGTGTTTTCCCGACGCAGATGGATGCGTTCGCGCCGATCATCCAGCTTCTGAAGGGGGAGTAGGATGGCCGACGGCCTGGACGCATTTGACGAGGTGAGCGGACATCGGGTGCGCGGCGCGCGGGCGCAGAGTCCGATGTGCGCCAGCACGAAGATCGAGTTGACTATCGAGAGTATTTCGAACAGGTAACGAATTGGACTACCGTGACCGCGGTAGTACTAACGGGCGTGGAAAGGCGCAGGCCGGTGGCATCGCGGGGGAGGCCGACCGACCGGGGACAATGCGACCTTCACGTGGGGGCCACAGGAGCAATGGATGTTGAACACTGAATTTGAGCAGTTCCTCGACGAGAACGGCCAGCTGCACTTCACCGAGGACAACACACTCGTCGACTATGTCGAGCACAACGTGCGCGACAAGGCGGACACCCTCGCCTACCGGTTCATCGACTACAGCCGTGAGCGTGACGGGGAGGCCCAGGATCTGACCTGGGCGCAGTTCGGCAAGCGGCTGCGCGCGGTGGCGGCCCGGCTACAACAGGTGACCAAGCCCGGCGATCGTGTCGCGATCCTCGCCCCGCAGTCCCTCGAATACGTGATCGGCTTCTTCTCCGCGCTCTACGCGAGCAACGTCGCGGTCCCGCTCTTCTCGCCCGACGAACCGGGCCACACGGATCGCCTGCACGCCGTCCTCAACGACTGCAAGCCGACCGCGATCCTGACCTCCACGAAGTCCGCGGAGGCGGTCCGCGACTTCTTCAAGCCGCTGCCCGCCAAGGAGCGTCCCCGCGTGATCGCGGTGGACGCGGTCCCGGACTCGGTCGGATCCAGCTGGGTCGCGCCCGTCGCCGGCCGGGACCACAACAAGGACACCGTCGCCTACCTGCAGTACACCTCGGGGTCCACCCGCGTGCCGGCAGGCGTCGAGATCACCTATCAGGCCGTCGCCGCCAACGTCCTGCAGATCTACGACACCATCGAGATCGACCGGAACGCCCGCGGTGTCACCTGGCTGCCGATGTTCCATGACATGGGACTTCTCACGGTGATCCTGCCCGCGCTCGGCGGCCGCTACATCACGATCATGAGCCCGCAGGCCTTTGTGCGACGCCCGGGCCGCTGGATCAAGGAACTGGCCGCCGCCAGCGATGGCGCGGAGACGTACGCCGCCGCCCCCAACTTCGCCTTCGAGCACGCCGCGGCGCGCGGTCTGCCGAAGGAGGGCGAGGACCTCGACCTCTCCAACGTGATCGGCCTGATCAACGGCTCGGAGCCGGTGACGGTCAGCTCGATGAAGAAGTTCAACGACGCCTTCGGTCCGTACGGTCTGCCCAAGACCGCGATCAAGCCCTGCTACGGCATGGCCGAGGCCACGCTGTTCGTCTCCGCCACGCAGCGCGAGAACGAGGCCAAGATCATCTACGTCGACCGCGACGAGCTCAACGCGGGTCGCTTCAAGCTCGTCGATCAGCATGCGCCCAACGCCGTCACGCAGGTCTCCTGCGGTCAGGTCGCGGTGAGCCAGTGGGCCGCGATCGTCGATCCGGAAACCGCCACCGAGCAGGCCGACGGCCATGTCGGCGAGATCTGGCTGCACGGCCTGAACATCGGGGCCGGCTACTGGAACAAGCCGGACGAGACCGTGGAGACCTTCCACAACAAGGTGACCCACCCGCTCGCCGAGGGCACGCACACCGAGGGCGCGCCCGCCGACGCCACCTGGATGCGGACCGGCGACTACGGCGTGTGGCTCGACGGCGAGCTCTACATCACCGGCCGGGTCAAGGACCTCGTCATCGTGGACGGTCGCAACCACTACCCGCAGGACCTGGAATACAGTGCGCAGGAAGCCAGTTCGAGCCTGCGTCCGGGATTCGTCGCGGCGTTCTCCGTGCCGTCCAACCAGCTCCCGCCGGTGGTCTTCGAGCAGTCCACGAGCGGTCTGACCTTCGACGCCGACGACGCGTCCGAGCAACTGGTCATCGTGGCCGAACGCGGTCCGGGCAAGAAGAACGACCCGCAGGAGGTGGCCGACTCCGTGCGCGCCGCGATCGCGCAGCGCCACGGAGTCATGGCCCGCGACATCCTGTTGGTCCCGGCCGGATCGATCCCGCGCACGTCCAGCGGCAAGATCGCCCGCCGGGCCACCCGGACGGCCTACATCGACGGCAGTCTGCGCGGCGGCTACAAGCAGACCGCGTTCCCGGACGCGGAGTAACTTGCTCTCGCTGTCACCATCGCGCTCCCCGAGGCACGGTCCCGGGGTGCGGTCGTGCGAGCCACAATTCCCGATCCCTGAGGTGCGAGTTCGCGAGCCACGAAGGGTCCTTCGATCAGTAGTCTGGAAACGATGTCTGAACTGAATACCGAAGATTCCGGCAATCCATCCGTGCCCGACGACGAACCGTCGTCGAGCGGGGTCGACCGCGCCGCACCTGCCGAGAAGTCGGTGGAGGCCGCGGACGCGGGCGCCGGTGAGGGCACCGCGGGTGAGGGCACGGCGGGTGAGGGCACCGCAGGTGAGACGGCCGGCGACCTGACCGTCGCCGAGTTGCGGGACTGGCTGCGCGGCTGGGTGTCGGCGGCCACCGGAATCCCGGCGGATCAGATCTCCGACGACCGACCGATGGAGGAGTTCGGACTCTCGTCGCGCGACGCGGTGGCACTCGCCGCCGACGTCGAGGACAAGACCGGCGTCATCCTGACCGCGACCGCCGCGTACAACCACCCGACCATCGCGATGCTGGCCAAACGCATCATCGAGGGCGATCCCGACGAGGGACTCGACGACGTCGCCGCCACGTTCTGGCAGCGCGAGCGCAGCGCCGACGACGACATCGCGATCGTCGGCCTGTCGACGCGTTTCCCGAAGGCGGGACACACACCCGATTCGACGTGGGAAGCCCTCATCGAGGGCCGCGACGGCATCTCCGACCTCCCGGACGACCGCTGGACCGAGTTCCGCTCCGATCCCCGGATCGCGGAGATCCTCGAGACGTCGAACGTCAAGGGCGGTTACCTCGACGACGTGCGGACCTTCGACGCCGACTTCTTCCAGATGAGCCCGCGCGAGGTCGAGATGGTCGATCCGCAGCAGCGCCTCGCCCTCGAGTTGACCTGGGAGGCGCTCGAGCATGCGCACATCCCGGCCAGCGACCTCAAGGGTGAGCAGGTCGGTGTCTTCATCGGCACCTCGACCAACGACTATCAGATGTTGGCCACCCTGGGCCTGGCCGACGACGCGCACGAGACCGCGGCATACGCGCTCACCGGGACGTCGACGTCGGTGCTCGCCGGCCGCGTCTCCTACTTCTTCGACTTCCACGGGCCGGCGGTCGCGATCGACACCGCCTGCTCGTCGTCGCTGGTCGCCGTCCACCAGGCGGTCCGCAGTCTGCGTTCGGGTGAGTCGGACGTCGCGCTCGCCGGTGGCGTCAACATGCTGCTCACCCCGGCCGCGACCCTGGGTTTCGACTCGATCGGCGCGCAGGCCAAGGACGGCCACATCAAGGCGTTCTCGTCGGACGCCGACGGCATGATCCGCGCCGAGGGCGGCGGTCTCGTCGTCCTCAAACGGATGTCGGACGCACGGCGCGACGGTGACACCGTGCTCGCCGTGGTCGCCGGGTCCGCGGTCAACTCCGACGGACGCTCCAACGGCCTGCCTGCGCCCAATCCGGAGGCTCAGGTGGAGGTGTTGCGCAGCGCCTACATCGACGCAGCCATCGACCCCCGGACCGTCGACTACGTCGAGGCCCACGGCACCGGTACCGTCCTCGGCGATCCGATCGAGGCCGACGCGCTGGGCCGGGTGGTCGGCCGTGGCCGGACCCTCGGCGCACCCGCGCTCCTCGGATCGGCCAAGACCAACTTCGGACACATGGAATCCGCGGCGGGCGCCGGTGCGCTGGCGAAGGTCGTGCTCTCGATGCAGCACGACAAGCTGCCGCCGTCGCTCAACTACAACGGCCCCAACCCGTACATCCAGTTCGACTCGACAGGCCTCAAGGTGATCCCCGAGCCGACCGACTGGCCGCGCTACAGCGGACACGCGGTCGCCGGTGTCTCCGGCTTCGGCTTCAGCGGTACCAACGCACACGTCGTCATCCGCGAGGTGTTGCCGAGTGACCTGGCCGGTCCGGTCCTCGCGGACCCGGACGCCGAGGTCACGCAGGTCGCGACCGCCGGCCACCTCGACATCGACGATGACGACGACGAGTTCCTGACCGAGGCCGAGCGTGCCGTGCTGGCGGCGCAGGCGACCACACCGACCGATACCGCGTCCGCCGATGAGGCCGACCCCGCCGACGGATTCGCGCCGTGCGCGGCCGAGGGTTCCGTGGTGCCGCTGGTGCTGTCCGGCTTCCTGCCGTCGCGTCGCCGCAAGTACGCGGCCGATCTGCTCGAATGGCTGGAATCCGAAGCGGGACAGGCCACTCCGCTCGTCGACATCGGTCGTGCGCTGGCGCATCGCAACCACGGTCGGTCACGCTCGGTCGTGATGGCCCGCACCCACGACGATGCGGTCGCGGGTGTGCGCGCGATCGCCGACGGCAAGAACAACCCGCTGGTCTACTCCGCGGACGCGCCCGACGCCGCCTCCGCGGTGTGGTTGCTCTCCGGATTCGGTTCGCAGCACCGCAAGATGGCCAAGCAGCTCTACACCGAGAACCCGGTGTTCGCGAAGTACGTCGACCGGGTCGACGAGTACGTGCAGAACGAACTCGGTTACTCGATCGCCGAGATGTTCCTCGACGACGAGCAGACGTACGGCATCGAGACCAGCCAGGTCGGCATCTACACGATCCAGGTCGCGCTGGCCGACACTCTTCGCCACTTCGGCGCGGAACCCGGTGTGCTGGTTCCGCATTCGATGGGTGAGGCCTCGGCCGCCTACATCAGCGGCGGCCTCTCGCTGGAGGACGCCACCCGGGTGATCTGCCAGCGGTCGCGCCTCATGGGCGAGGGCGAGTCGATGCTGACCGGTGACGACATCTGGTCGATGGCGCTCGTCGAGTACAGCGCCGAGGACATCGAGGGCGTCCTCGTCGACTTCCCGCAACTCGAGATCTGCGTCTACGCCGCTCCGACGCACACCGTGATCGGGGGACCCGAGGCGCAGGTCGACGCGATCGTGTCGCGCGCCGAGGCGGACGGCAAACTCGGACGCAAGCTGCAGACCAAGGGTGCCAGCCACACTTCGCAGACCGACCCGATCCTCGGCGAACTCGCCTACGAGCTCACCGGCATCGAGCCGTTGCGCCCGAAGGTCGGGTTCTACAGTTCGGTCGACCGCGAGGCGTTCTACCGCCCCAACAGCGAGCCGGTCCACACCATCGACTACTTCATCAAGGGTCTGCGCCACAGTGTCTGGTTCAGCCAGGCCATCGCGAAGTCCGTGGAGAGCGGTCACCGCACCTTCCTGGAACTCTCGCCCAACCCCGCGGTGCTCATCTCCGTGGCGGCGGTGACCTTCTCGGCCGGGCTGCACGACGCCGAGCTGATCGAGACGTTGCGCCGCAAGGAGGACGAGAGTCACGGCGTCGTCAACGCGCTCGCCAAGCTCTACGTGCACGGGCATCCGGTTCAGGTCGGATCGCTGTTCGGTGCAGGCGATTTCGCCGACATCCCGCGCACCCGGTTCGAGCGCAAGGAGTTCTGGCTCAAGGCGCAACTGTCGTCGGGCGGTTCGTCCGGCAAGGTGCCCGGATCGCATGTCGCCCTGCCTGACGGTCGTCACGCCTGGGAGGTCAACGCCTCCGCGGTCACCGATCCGCGGGAGCTGGTGCGCGCAGCAGCCGCCCAGGTGCTGCCGGACGCCACCGTCGGCGCGGCGATCGGCCACGGCGACATCCCGTCGTCGGGCACGCTGACCACCACGCTGAGCCCGCATCCGGGTGGGGCGTCGGTCACCGTGCACGGCAAGGAGGACAAGAACTTCCGGCTGCTCTTCGAGGCCGTGGTCACCGGGGCCGCTGCTCCGGATGCGTCGATCCCCGGAGCAGGAGCCGACGGCCAGGGCGCGCAGGATGCCCAGACGTCGCCGGCCGCGGTGTTCGCCGACGACAAGGTGGTCAACGAAGACGAGGTGGTCCACGACGTCGACAACAAGTGGAATCCGGATTCCGGTGAGTCGGTTGAGGATCGGCTCGCGACCATCGTCGGTGAGTCGATGGGTTACGACCCGGAGGACCTGCCGCGGGAGATCCCGCTCATCGAGCTGGGCCTCGACTCGCTGATGGCCGTACGCATCAAGAACCGCGTCGAGTTCGAGTTCGACATCCCGCAACTCCAGCTGCAGGCGATGCGTCAGGCGAATCTCGCCGACGTCGTCAAGTTCGTCACCTACGCCGTCGAGCACCGCGACGAGGTTGCGCAACTCGCCGAAGGTGCTGCCGGACAGGGGGACATCGACACGGCGGCGCTCAACGCTCTGATCGACGCCGAGAGCACCCAGAAACCCGCGGACAGCAACCAGGATTCCACCGAGAGCACGCCGGAACCCATCGGCAACAGTCCGGAACCCGCCGCGGACACGGCGGAGCCGGCAGAGTCGGCGGCTCCCTCCGCGGAATCTGTCGATGCCGCCGAGACCTCCGCCCCGGCCGCTGCCGCCACCGATCTCAGCTCGCAGCAGGCGGTGGCCGATGCCACCGGCTCCGATGTCCCCCCGCGCGACGCCGCGGAGCGGCTGACGTTCGGCGTGTACGCGGTGGTCACCAAGAAGTCCGCGGGCGGCATCTTCAACAAGCTCCCCGTGCTCACCGACGATGTGGCGCAACAACTCACGGATCGGCTGAACGAACGGACCGGTGGCGACATCGACGTCGAGGACATCCTTGACTCGGAGACCATCGAGGAGATGTCGGACTACGTCCGCCAGTATCTCGACGCCGGTGCGGACACCGACGGTTTCCTCCGCTACCTGCGGCTCGTGCCCAGCGGGAAGAAGAGTTACGACCCCGCGGCCGGCGATCCGGTCCCGGCGTTGCTCTTCCATCCGGCCGGTGGCAACACGTCCGCATACGAGGCGCTGCTCAAGCGGCTCCCCGAGGACCGGCCGGTCATCGGTTTCGACCGCGTCGAGGGCTCGATCGAAGAGCGTGTGCGGCAGTACATGCCGCGTCTGCGGGAGGTCCAGCCGCATGGCCCGTACGTGCTGATCGGGTGGTCGCTCGGTGGTGCGCTCGCCTACGGCTGCGCACAGGTGCTGCGTGACGAGGGTGAGCAGGTCGCGTTTGTCGGCCTCATCGACGTGGTCCGGCCGTCAGAGCCGGTCGTCGAGACGCCGGACACCAAGCGGGCGCGCCTCGAGCGGTGGCGGGACTTCGCGGTCAAGACCTACGACCTTGACGCCGACGTCCCGATCCCGATGGATCGGCTCGTGGAGGCCGACGACGAGGGTCAGTTCCAGATCATCATGGAGATGATGTCGATGTCGGGCACCAAGATCCCCGGCGGCATCATCGAGCACCAGCGCACCTCGTTCCTCGACAACCGTGCCCTGACGAACATCGAGCCGACCGCATACGACGGCAAGGTGATCCTCTACCGTGCCGACAAGATGCACGACGGCGCAATCGAACTCGAACCCCAGTGGGCGAAGATCGACGAGGACGGCCGCTGGGGTGAGGTGGTGGACGATCTGGAGATCATCCACATCGGCGGCGACCATCTGTCCATCGTCGACGAGCCCTACATCGGGAAGGTCGGCGCGGATCTCACCAAGCGACTGAAGGATGTCGGAGAGTCCCGGTGAGGTCGGCAAGCAAGGAAAGTGAGCATCGTGACTGACACCACCGCCGGAAAGCTGGCCGACCTGCGCGAGAAGCTCGCTGCCGCACAGGAACCGGGTGGTGAGAAGGCGATCGCCAAGCGCGAGGCGAAGGGTATCTGCTCGCCTCGGGAGCGGCTGACCATGCTCTTCGATCCGGGCACGTTCGTGGAGATCGGCGCACTCGCCAAGATGCCGGGTGCGGCACATTCGGGGTACGGCGACGGCGTCGTCACCGGCCACGGGATGGTGCACGGGCGGCCGGTCGCGGCGTTCTCGCACGACCAGACCGTCTTCGGCGGAACCGTCGGAGAGATGTTCGGCCGCAAGGTCTCCGCGCTGATGGAGTGGGCCGGCAAGATCGGTTGCCCGATGGTCGGCATCAACGACTCGGCGGGTGCGCGCATCCAGGACGCGGTCACGTCCCTGGCCTGGTACGCCGAGATGGGTCGTCGCAACGACCTGTTGTCCGGTCTGGCGCCGCAGGTCTCGGTCATCCTCGGCAAGTGCGCCGGCGGTGCGGTGTACACCCCGGCGAACACCGACATCCTGGTCGCCGTCGAGGACAAGAGTTACATGTTCGTCACCGGTCCGGATGTGCTCAAGCAGGTCAACGGTGAGGACATCTCCGCCGAGGACCTCGGCAGCGCGCACAACCAGGCACGGTGGGGCAACATCCACCACGTCGCCCCCGACGAGAAGTCGGCGTTCGACTGGGTTCGGGAGTACCTGCAGTACATGCCGTCGAGCGCGTACGAGCAGCCGCCGATCGTCAACCCCGGTCTCGAACCGGAGATCACCGAATCGGATCTCTCGCTCGACGAGTTCATGCCGGACAACGACAACGCCGGCTACGATATGCACGACATCATCATCAAGCTGTTCGACGACGGCGCCTTCCACGAGGTCGCCGAACTGTTCGCGCCGAACATCCTGACCGGCTACGCACGCGTCGACGGTCGTGCCGTCGGTGTCGTCGCCAATCAGCCGAACGTGATGTCGGGTGTGCTGGACACCGATTCGTCGGAGAAAGCGACGCGATTCGTCCGGACCTGCAACGCTTTCGGCATCCCGTTGGTGTTCCTGGTGGACACGCCGGGCATCCTGCCGGGGCTCGTCGAGGAACAGAAGGGGACGATCCGTCGATCCGGCCGTTTCCTGTTCGCGTACGTCGAGGCCGACGTCCCGAAGGTGACGGTGGTGCTGCGCAAGGCCTATGGCGGCGCGTACGCGGTGATGGGCTGCAAACAGCTCGGCGCCGACATCAACTTCGCCTGGCCGACGGCGAAGATCGCCGTGATGGGTGCCGAGTCGGCTGCCGCGGTGCTGACGCGCCGGCAGACCGAGGGCATGTCGGCCGCCGAGGCGGACAAGGTGCGTCGCGACTTCATCGGGTTCTACAACACGATGATGGCGACGCCGTATCTGGCGGCCGAGCGTGGCTACATCGACGCGGTCATCGAGCCGTCGGAGACCCGGTTGCAGCTTCGGAAAGCGTTGGCGCAGTTGCGTGACAAGCAGACGTTGCGGACGCCGCGCAAGCACTTCCTGATGCCCATCTAGCCGTCGGCGGACCGCCACGTCCGGATAAGGGCCCCGGATAAGCGTCCCGCCCGGATAAGCGCCCCGGAAATGCACCCCACGCAGCGCGGCCGTCGACACAATGTCGGCGCCCCCTCTACAGGGGGCGTATCTCCGGGGCGCTTATCCGGATCAGGCTACCCGGCAGTTTCGGATCAGGCCACGCGCGGCTCCAGATCTGGTCACGCGACTGCGAGTGCGGCTTGAGACCCGAGACCGTCAGCCGAACCGCATGAGGATCGAATGCACGGCCTGGGTGACGGTCACGCGGTCGTAACTCTGCACGAAATCGAAGGTACGGTCGAGATCGTCTCCGCCGCTGTGCTGGTCGCGCGCCGACAGCAGAGCGGCGAAGTGCGGGCCGAGCACCGCGACGTTCCACTCCTCGACGAGATCGTCGTCGGGCCGGAGCGGGGCGCGGTGCACGTTGCCGTCGCGAACGTCGGCGAGGCCGACCCCGTACACGCCGGCGAGGCCGGTGTTCTCCGACATCGCCCGCCAGCGATCTGCGGTGTGCTGCGTGAAGTGCTTGGCGTGCTGAAACGTGCCGAGCACGACGGCGGCACCGCCGATCGCGGCCTGGTGTTCCAGGGCTTTGCTCATCTCGATCAGCAGCCGCTTGTCGCCGCGGCGGGGAGTGATCGACACGGTCGCGATGGCATACGGTGTCGCCTGATCCGGTCCCGGCGTGGACCAGACGGGCATGTCGGGCAACGGTACGACGGTCGCGGTGGGCAGCGACGCCGGGTTCTCCACTGCCGGATACAGGGCGCCGATACCGAACGACGCTCCCATGGTCATCGCGGTGATCCGTCGTGCCTCGTCGTCGACACCCTCGGCGATCACCACCGCCTGGCTGCGTTCGGTGTGCGCGGCAAGGATGTGCGCCAAGCGGGCAGACTCCTGAGTTGCGTTCTGCTGCAGCAACTCCGCACCGGTCACGATGATGTCCGGTTCGATCAGCGACAACAGGGTCGCCGCATGTTCGCTGCGCGTCAGGCCGTCGACGCAGATGATCTTGCCGGCGGCCCGTGCTCTGGCGACCCGTGCAAGGGTGCGCTGCGGACTGCTGGTGACCGCGCTCGGCAGGACCACCAGGATCTGCCGTTCGAGGGCGTCCACGGTCGCGTCCTCGAGTTCGTCGAAGAGGTCGAGGTCCATGCCGACCAGCAGAGGAAGGATCTTGGCCACCGATTGCGCACGCGCCGATCGGGCGAACTGCCGGCGCCGGACATCGACGACGTGATGTTGCTCCATGAGCCGCGCGGCGCGACGCAGGGCATCGGCGGTGCCGAGGCGGGTGCCACTCGAACCTTTGAGCTGCAGTTCGACGGCGGCGATGGACCCATCGCTGAGCCGACAGACCGGCGCGAACTGCATGTGGAGCTCCAGATCCTCGAACAGGGTGAACCCGCTCTCGGTTGCCGGAGGTCGCCCGGAATCGGGCGTCATGGTCGAACCGTGGCCATCTCGGCGCCTCCCGCCAGAGCGGAAGGTCGCTCTGATCGAACTGAGCGGACGCGGGTTGCTTCACATCCTGGACAAGGCAAACATGCAGCCTGCGGCCAGAATAACAAACGTGGCGACGGGTGCCACCCGACCGATCAGCCGCCGTTGCGGGCCGCCTCGGCGGCGCCTGCCTCACTGGACTCGCCGGAGGTGGGTAGCCGGCCCGAGTTGCTCTCCAGGTGTGCTCGGACGAACCACTGGAACTTCTCGAGCTCCGCCGTCTGGCCGATGAGGATGTCCTCGGTGATCGGGTCGAGCTCGCCGATCTTTGCGATCGCGTCCCGGTGCGAGCTGACGAAGCCGTCGTAGACGAGGTCGAGCGCGCCGAGGTGCGCTGCCACGCTGTCCCGGCCGAGCGAGTAGTCACTCCATGAGCGGTCGTCCTCGATGGCCTTGGCCGTGCCGCGAGGCGCCGACCCCAGCGTCGCGATCCGCTCGGCCAGCGTGTCCGCATACCCACGGACCAGCTCCACCTGCGGATCGATCATCTCGTGGACGCCGATGAAGTTGGCGCCCACCACATTCCAATGAATGTGCTTGAGTGTCAGGTGCAGATCGTTGAGGGCGCTGAGTCGTTCTTGCAAGGTGGTGGACACGGTGGTTGCGGATTCGATGGACAAGCCCGGTGCGGTGAATGAGGTCATGTCTCCGACGGTAGGTCGCGTTCGATGAGCCATCGCCGGTCTCCCGACGATGGCAATCCAACCGAGACAGGGGTCACGAGACGATAACGAGCCCACGGAAGGGCCCACACTGTGGAGTTGTCAAGGGTCGTGCGCGGTCCCGGCTGGTGGTCGGGTGCGTGGTGAATGTGCGTCGTGAAATGTGCTGCGCTGTAACGCTGTTCGATGGTCTGGTCTGTTGGTCGAGTAGCCGACGAACGTGTCTAGCTGTGGCCGCTGGTCGAGTGCCGACGAACGGAGTGAGGAGGTGTGTCGAGGCCTCAGGCGGCGATGGTGTCGAGGTGCGGGGTGCGTCGGTTGTAGGCGGGTTGTGGTGTCCTGTGTGGGTCGATGTCGGTGGGTGGGATGAGCCAGGGGTGGCGGTCGAGGCCGAGGACGATGTCCCAACCGTGCGCGTGGACGTGGGCGTGACACGACGGGCACAGCAGACAGCCGTTGTCGAGGTCGGTGGGGCCGCCGTCGCTCCAGAAGATCATGTGGTGCACGTGTCCCCAGGAGGCGGGGGCACCGCATTTGATGCAGCATTGGTCGCGGGTGATGATCGCTTTGCGTTGGTGTGGGGTGAACAGGCGTTGTTCGTAGCCCATGTCCAGGGGTGCCCGGTGGCCGTCGATGATGATCTCGGTGATCGCGGCATCGCACGCCAACATTCGTGCGGTGGCCTGCGATATCGGCCCCAACCATTGCAGGGATGCCAGGTCGGGGGTGTCGACGGGGATGGTCAGGTTGATATGGGTTTTCGGGGCGGTCATGAACGGGATGTTGCTGCCCGCGGCGGCGTCGAGGATCTGTTCGAGCGCATCGGCCCGTTGGGCACCTCTGCTGCGCGCGTCGGGGGAGCCGTCGGGTTCGGGACGCGCTGTGGTGAGTGAGTCGATCGCGGCGGTCAGTTTCTCGCCGATCACCACATCCAGGTCACCTTGCACCGTCACGCGTCCGTCGGTGGTGGGTTCGACACTGAACTCGTTGATCCGCCGGTCTTCCCCGGCCGGTGGTCCACCGGTGTCGGCGGCGACCTGATTGCCGAGTCCACGCGCCACCTTCTCGATCTCGCGGGGTGTGGCACCGGACAGGGCGTGGGCGATCAGCGCTCGTTCGTGCTCGAGGCGTTCCTCGTCACACAGTCCGTCGGCGGCGCGACGGTCGATGTGCGCCAGGCCGGCCACCATCGCAGCCACATGCTCTCCGGAGAACACACCGTCTCCGGCATACCCGGGTAACCGCTGCAGCATGCTCATCGCCGCCCCGATGCGCAGCCACCGTGAGGCGACAGCGGGTGCGGCACCCATCTGCATCAACAGGTTCCGCGTCGTGCCACCGGATCGGCGTGCCACCCCGAGCCGGTCCAGGGCGGCGGCGTGTACCGCCAACTGGTGGTCGACGATGTTGCGTAGTTCCATCAACGCCGTGGTGGCGTCGAACACCTGCCGCCCCGACGCCGTATCGGCGACGGTGACCTCACGCGTGCGAGCAATGATCGTGCTGAGTTCCCCCATGCCGACCAGAGTACTCGAACACACGTTCGTGTCAAGGAAAAATGTTGTCCACCAACGGGTTTCGACGCTAGAACACGTCACACGGCGTCTCCAGGATACCGGTAAAGTCCGACAATTCCGGCCTCCGGTCTGCCCGCCTGTGGACTACTCCCCGGACGCGGCCGATCACACCACCGTGTGCCCCACGAGTCGGCCGATGAGGAAGGTGACGATCATGGCGACGGCTCCTCCGACGACGACCCGGAGCATCGGGCGCCACGGCCGGGAGCCGCCGAGAGCGGCACCGGTGGCGCCGGTCAGGGCGAGGGCAACCAGGACCGCGACAAAGGCGACCGGTATCCGCCATCCCGCGGGAGGGATGAGGATCGCGGCCAACGGCAGCAGGGCGCCCACCGTGAACGACACCGCCGAGGACGCCGCGGCCTGCCAGGGATTGGTGAGTTGATCCGGATCGATGCCGAGTTCCGCCTCCGCATGGGCCTCGAAGGGGTCGTGGTCCGTGAGTTCGCGCGCGACCCGGCACGCGGTCTCATGAGTCAGACCCTTGTCCTCGTACAGGCCCACGAGCTCCTCGAACTCGGCCTCCGGCTGTTCTCGAAGCTCACGCCTCTCCTTTGCCAGCAGCGTCTGCTCGGTGTCGCGTTGGGTGCTGACCGAGACGTACTCACCCAATGCCATCGAGACCGCACCGGCGGCCAGACCGGCGATGCCCGCGGTGAAGATGGGCCCGCGATCGACCGTCGCCGCCGCCACGCCCACCACGATGCCCGCTGTCGACACGATTCCGTCGTTGGCGCCGAGAACGCCGGCGCGAAGCCAATTGAGCCGATTGGCCAACGATCCCCGGTGCGGCTCACCGGAATGCTGGTGTTCGTGTTCGATCGACATGCGTCAACTCAACTGCGGCAGAGGTATTCGCGCAAGCAAGGGAAACGTTGCCTTACCGCTACCGGTCATCGACACTGGGCGCATGAATGATCACCCGCCGGCCGACACCGACGCCATCCACCGCACGCTCTACCGCTATGCCGAACTGGTGGATGCCGGTGACTTCGGCGCTGTCGGAGCGTTGTTCGCCGACGCCGACATCGTCGTCGGTGATGACGTGGTCGGGCATGGTGCCGACTTCGTGGAGGGGATGCTGCGGGCGATGGTCATCCTGTACGACGACGGCACGCCCAGGACGCGACACCTGATCTCGAATCCGATCATCGAGTTCGCCGACGCCGACAGTGCACGGATTCGATCCTGCTACACCGTGCTTCAACCGCGCGACGGACGAATCGAGGTGATCGCCGTCGGACGCCATCACGACACCATGCGCCGCACCGGCGACGGTTGGGCATTCACCTCACGCGACTACGGCCTGCTCGACTTCACCGGTGACACGTCCGGTCATCTGCGCGGCGGCACGAGGTGAATGATCGATCCGGAAAAGCATGACGCCCCTGGCCTTCCCGCGTTCACGAGAAGATCAGGGGCGCACACACTCCGAACTCAGCCGAGGCTGAACGGCTTGCCGTACAGGGTGATGACACCCTTCACCGCGTCGGTGTTGACCGACACGCGGATCTTGGCCTTGGCCGAGGCGTAGCCTGCGCAGCCGTCGAGACCGAACTTCTCCTGGCTGTAGGCCACGCCACCGTTGGCGCCCTTGAAGGTGTACCCGTTGACGGTGTACTTCTTGTAGGCCGTGCTGTCACCAGAGGTGGTGTTGATGACGGGCACGTAGGACGACTTACCGGGCCCGAGGGTGAAGCCGCCGCCCGCATTTCCACCCGGGGTGACCGTGGCGCCGCCGCTTCCGCCCGGGGCGACCTCCACGCCCGCGCCGCCCTTGGCGCCTGCGCCGAAGTCGACTTGGCAACCGACCAGGTAGCCACCGGCGATGGTCCCGCCCGTGGCCTTGCCGCCGACGGTGACCTTCACCTTGCCCGACAGCCAGACCTCACGGCTGGTCGCGACATTGGTGACAGCCCTCTGCACGTTCACCGACTCGTCGAACAGGCGGACGGTGACCGGGGTGCCGTCGACCAGGGTCTTGGTCACGTACCCGCCGGGCAGCGGACCGGCCGCGGCGCCACCGGCACCCAGGCTGGTCAGGCCCATCACCGCGGCACCGGCGAGGCCGAAGCCTGCGGCCACGCGAGTGTTGATCTTCTTCATGATTCCCCTTCGTGGAATATCAATCTGCTCGGGGCAGATAAATCAGAGTTGTGCTGAATTGTCTGCTCGCCGCTCAGTTGAGGCTGAAGGGCTTGCCGTACAGGGTCGACTGGATGTAGGTGCCTTCACCGTTGACGGTGCCGTCATCGGTGTTGTAACCCTTGGCGCCGACAGTCTTGACGATGGTGCGCGCCGAGGCATACCCGCCGCAGCTCTCCACGTTGATCCCGAACTGATCGAGCTGGATCGCCGCGACACCACCCTCCTTGATGTCCTTGTCGGTCACATCCACGACCGCGACCTGACCCGGGGTAAGCGGAATGGTCAGCGAACCCGACAGCGACGGGCTCAGCGCCTGCGTGATGCTGCCCGACAGGCCGCCCTCGAGGCCGGTGATGTCCACCTGGCAACCGATGAGCACCTTGACCGCGATGTTGCCGTTCACACCCGCACTGGCCTTGGCCCGGTAGGTACCCGAGACAACCGCGGCGCGACCCGCACCGTTGTTGGCCACCGACGGAGCCGGCAGCGCCGACTCACCGGTACGCCAGGTCTGAATGGACTCGCCATCGACACCCGCCGCGTTCTTGTAGCCGTTGGGCAACGGAGCTGCCGCTGCGCCTCCCGCCCCGATGCCGGCCATGCCGACCGCCGCGACGGCGGCGAGCGCGCCGGCACCGACAACGCGACGCAGCCCGAGCTTGCTGAACTTGCTCATTGATTCCCTCTCACAGGATTCGCTCTTGAAAGTGACGGCGCCGCAACCTGTTACAACGCATGTGGTAGTCGGGCGTGACCGTCGTTCGTCCGTCGGCAGCTTACAAGATGGGATCGCTGCAAATTGCCTTGGGGGATGCTGAGAACGAAATCATTGCGCGTGGATCAGCTCCGAGATATGACGAGCAGCGCGAATGGGGATTCGCTGGACGGTGTGAGTCCGGTCACACCCAGGGCTCAGAAGACCTTGAGTCCCAACCGGCGTCGGAGACGCATGTCGTACACGTACGCCTGCAACAGCCCGCGCATGACGCGGCCGACGGCCGGGTCGACGATCCGGGCAATCGCGAGCGCCCGCTCGTAGTGCCACTCGTCCGCGGTACTCCATCGCCAGTTCATCATGGCGCGGAACTCCGGCGGGAGGCCCGCTTTGATGAGGTAGTTCATCGGCCGGCCCAGCACCTTGTGGGCGACCGTGCCCGCAGGCCCCATCCGGTAGGACAGGAAGGACAGGTCCGAGAGTCGCTGGAGCAGTTCACGTACCGGCGGGTCGATGGTGAGGTCATCGAGTTGTGCCTGCCAATAGTCGTGCAGTTCACGGTAGCTCGACGGCCATTGGTCGTCGCGCACGTTCAGACTCGTTCCGAGCCAGCGGGAGTCGGCGACGACATTCTCGCGCTCGTCCGCGCTGAGCGGTCCGTACAGCAGTTCGTACTGGTCGATGAAGTACTTCAGCAGGCACACCGCGACCCACAGCTGAAGGCGGGAGTCGTTGGCGCTGTAGCGCACCGGGCTGGTCGAGGTCGAGTAGACCTGTTCGTGCACCCGCTGGAGCTCGTCGTGGACGTAGGCGCGATCCCGCGCATCGCCGAGCAGAGCGACTGCCAGGAAGGTGCCGGTGGTGCGGCTTCGCTTGATCGGGTGCTTGACAGCACTGCCGGAGTCGACCCGGGACTCCACCACCCCGTGGCCGACCTTGGGGTTCGCCAGCTGCATGATCACGTTGGCGCCGGCGATGGTCGGTCCCAGCCCGGTCACCAGGTCGCCCGTGCGGCGTACCCGTCGGCGGCTCCGAGCGCGGGCAACGTCGGCCACATGGGCGTGCTGAAAACCGTCGTGCTCGCGCCCCGCGGGGGCGGCGTCATTGCGGTCGATGACGGTCATCGGATCACTCCTCAGCGCCGAGGGTTCCTGACCTCAGGTTATCGCGCCCCCTGGTCGCCGGACACCGGAATCGTCGCGGAGCCTGCCGGTCAGTAACCACTCGATCGCATCGGCGCCGGGTTGTAGAGGCCGGACCGACGCGCCGTCCCCGTGTCGAGCTCCGCCGGCGGTGCCGGATCGATCTCGGTGAAACGCTGCAGGCCACCCCAGTCGCGTCCCCAGTTGTTACGGAGATACGTCGGCAGCAGGGTCGGGGTCAGCATCGCCTCGGTGATGCCGAGCGGACCGCCCGCCTTGCCCGACATCCAGGTCTGGCTGTTCTTCCGGGTCGCCTCGGCGTCGGGCATGATGCGCCATTGCGGCACCTCGAGGACACCGTTGCGCACCGCCATCGGCTGCTGGCACGGGAAGACGAACCCGGGTAGCCAGTCGATGAAGACGGGATCGGTGGTGCCGACGACGTCGTTGAGCGTGCGCATCTCGGTCACGCGCGGCGGGGTGATGGCCACCCATTCCGATGGTGCACCGGCGGTGTCGCGGACCTCGATCCGAACGACGTCGGCGTTCGGCGGGGCGTCGGCCAGCGGGTAGCGCAGGTTGCGCCAGATGGGCACCTCGCCGATGTCGATCGGCGACATCACGCCGACCGGGGTGACCCGCCCGTCTGCGCCGGTCCGACCGAACTGTGCGCGAACCTGCTGTCCGGAATGCTGCACCCCCAGACCGTCCACGGCCTGCACCGAACCCGCGACCGACATGGTCAGCAGCGGGGCATCGGCGTTGCGTTCCGGCAGTTGATACCAGTCGGTGGTGAGCGATCCGGTACCGCTCGGCGAGCCGTAACTGCCCAGGACCGGCGTGTTGGCCGGGTTGAGGCCGAACGGCAGTCCGACCGTCGATCCGTTGACGCCGCGGGCGCCTTGCCCGCCCTCGGTGCCGCCCTGCGCCGACTCACTGGTCTGCGTGGACTCATCGGCCCCGGCGCCGGTCTGCGCGGTGTTCTGCGCCGACGTCGTCGCGGTGTCCTGTTCCTCGGTCGAATCGACCGACAGCCGGTCCGGGACGCCGTTCGGGGTGAAACCGTCCGGGGGACCTTCGCCGGCCAGGGCAGCGGAGATGGTGGGCGCCGGACGGCCGTTCACGGCGGCCGGCGTCAGCAGACCGGTGTTCGGATCGGGTTCCACGAGAACGTCGTTGGCGAGCGCGCACTCGTTGCCGGTCATTGCACGGGCGTTCGACTTCAGCCACGACCAGCTGTCGCGCTGCTCGTACGCGCCCTTCGCGAAGGACATCACCATGAAGATCACCACGAGCCCCGAGATGACCGGCAGCGGCGAGAATTTCAGTTTCGACGGCCAACCCGATCCGCCACGCGTCCGGGTCTCGGCGTCCACGTAGTCGTCGCGGAAGTGGAACCAGAGGCCGACGAGTGCGGTGATCACCGCGACCACCAGGATCATCCAGCCGACTTTGATCCCCGCGATCGACGGCGGTCGGTCCCACCACGGGATGCCGAAACTGCCGACGAACCACCAACCGTTGGTGCCGGTGAACGAGATGGCGGTGACCGCGAGAACAGCTGCCGCGAAGAAGGTCCGATTGCGTCGAGAGCGCAGGATGGCCGGAGCCATCATCGCGCCGGCGGCCGCGGCCAGTCCCGCCGCGATGCCGGCGTACACGCCGAAGTGGTGCGTCCACTTGGTCGGGGTGAACGCGATGAAGAACATGGTGCCCAGCGTGACCGCGATCAGGCGCCAGATCGGCGCGCGGGCAACACCGTTCGGATGTTCACGGCGCAGCAGTCGCAGCAGGACGACCACCAGGCACAGGATCATCAGCAGGACGCCGAACCGTCGCGCGAGCGTGCCGTCGGCGGTGGGCAGGATCAGGTAGTAGTAGCGCACCGGCTCCTGCCACCACTCCAGCGTCGGGCCGACATCGGTCGCGACCTTGTTCCCGACGACCAGTGCAGCCAGCGGTTGGTCGTAGAAGATCTGGTACAGCACGGCGGTGCCGGCCGCGAGAACCGGGGCGAGCATGGGCAGCAACCCGTCCCGCTTGCGCCGCGTGACCAGGGTCTTGACCACCGGGCGGACACCGGCGAGCAGAGCGGCGACGGCCATCAGACCGCCCGGGGCGAGCGCCAGCGTGAAGGCGGCGGCCACCACGGCGACCGCGTACGGCAGCATGCGGCGGGTCGCGATGGCGCGCTCCACGCAGCACCAGGTCAACAGCGCGCCGACCGCCTCCGCGGGTTCCGGGCGCAGACCGTTGTTGTACGGCAACCAGATCGCGAGGAACACGAAGGCGGCCGACCACACCGCCGGGGTGCTGTTGCGCACGGCGCGACCGAGTCGGGGGATCACCTCGCGGCTGATCAGCCACCAGCCCAGCAGGCCGAGCAGGAACGCGGGCAGGCGCATCCACGGCGCGGCGAGACTGACGTGCGACATCGCCGCGATCACCTGGAAGTGCCAGCCGAAGGGATCCTGCGGCACTCCGAAGTATCGGAAATAGTTGTCCGCGTAGCCCGCATCGCCGGTGATCCGTCCGACGGTGAAGTTGTAGCCGTCGTCGGAGGTGTTGGCGCCGGCGAACCACCAGAACGCCAGGATGAGGAACACCGCGACGTCGGGCCCACGGATCGTCCACCATCCGGACGGCAGGAAACGCTTGTGTCCCCGACCGTCCCGATGATCGAGCAGGCCGAGCGCGATCAGCGACAGGATGGTCATGATGATGCCGAGGACGATCACCGCGAGTTTCAGCGAGCTCGGTGTGCTGACGTAGCGGGTGTCGATGGTCGCATGCAGCGAGAGGCCATCGCGCGGAGCGGTTTCCGGCAGGTCGGTGTAGACGCCGACGATCTGTGGGCGCATCTCCTGGTCGGCGGCGGCGAAGGTCTGCAGACCACCGGACTGATCGCCCCGGTCCACTCCGGTCGCGCCGCTCCCGGCGCCGGGCAGATTCTCGAATCGGGCGTTCACGCCGGTGCCGTCGGCGTGGAACACGATGCGGCAGTCCGGGTTCGCCTGTGCCGGCGCACGATCCGTGGTCAAGATGACGACGTCACGGTCGGTCACCGTGAGCTGATCCTGGCTCGCGCGCACCATCAGGGCTCGGGCCCGGGCGTCCTGCCCGTCCTCCGGAATGGTCGACAGCAGAAGTCCGCCGGCGGCGGGCAACTCGGCTGCCAGGGCACACGGCACCGAGACGTCCATGTCGATCGGGACATACGAGACGAGCGGCGCCGCGACGTTGCCGACGCCGTTGCCCTGCGGCCAATTGAGTTCGGCGGTGGTCTGATCGACCGGCAGCAGCGGCGTCACCAATGCCATCAGGAAGCCGAGGAGGCCGGTGACCACGGCGACGATCTTCACCGTCCGGTAGTCGCGGGTGCGTGGGGCCGACCCCGAATCCTGCTCCACCGGCGCGGAGCCATCGGGCGCATCGGACGTCGGTGTCTCACTCGTCATCGGATTGTGGCTCCACCCTGATCGAACTGGTGCGCGACCAGCCCCACTGTGTCGTCTGCGACGTGTTCACCGCGACCGTGCCCGCATCGTCGACGAGCGGTGTCAATCGCTCCAGCGCACCCCATTCCCGCGCCCAGTCGTCCTTGAGATATGTCGGAACCGCCTCGGCGGACGTGGTCGACTCGGAGATCGACAGCAGCCCACCGTCGGCCGCGGCCTGCCAGGTCTTCGACTGCGAGTTGGCCAGTGGATAGTCCGGCAGAATCCGCCACTGCGGCACCTGCGCGACGCCATTGGTCACCTGCAGCGGCTGCTGGCACGGGAAGTGTGCGGCGACGGTGAAATCGATCAGCGTCGGCGCCTGCGAACCGACGACCTGCTGCAGGGTCTGCAGTTGCGGCGCGCGCGGCGGCGTGATGCCGATGAACTGGTACTGACCGAGGTTGTTGTCCTGCAGCACCATTCGCATCGCGGTCGCACGTGGTGGGGCAGCGCTCATCGGCACCCGCAGATTGCGCCAGGGCCGGTTGGTGATGACCGGCCCGGGATCGATCGGCAGCACATCGGGTCCGAGTTGTTCGAACGAGCCATCGGGTCCGGGACGACCGAACTGCACCACGAGCTTCTGCCCGAAGTTCCGTACGCCGAACGTGTCGATCGTCGAGATGGCGCCCGCAGCGCTGAACACCAGCAGGGGCGAGGCGCCTCGGTCGGCGGGCAGGTCGTACCAACCGGTGGTCAGGCGAGCTTCGCCGGGGAAGCCGTAACTGCCCAGCACCGGCGTCGTCGACGGATCGAGGCCGTACGGCAGGGCGGTGGTGGACCCGTTCACGGTCCGCGGTCCGGTGCCGCCGGTGGTGCCCGCACCGAGTCCGCCGGTGATGGCGAACGGCCGCGCCATGCTGGCCGACACGTTCATCTGTCCTGGTCGCTGACTGCCGGGCTCGGGAGAGAGAGCGCCGGGGATGCCGTCCGGGGTGAAGCCGACCGGGTCGGTACCGCTCAGCGCGGCCGACACCGACGCGCCGTTCGCCGGTCGCAGCATGCCGGCGTTCGGGTCCGATTCCACCAGAACTTCTTGTGCCATGCCGCAACTGTTGCCGCGCAGAGCGTTCACGTTCTCGGCGAACACCGTGGTGGCGGGATGCCGCGCGACCGCGGCCTTCGCGAACACCAACAGTTCGGCCACCACCATCAGCCCGGCGACCACCGCGATCGGTGACGATGCGAGGAACAGGCGCCGTCGATCGGCGCGCGTCTCGCCCGGCCCGTCGGTGATGTGCGACAGGCCTTTGTTCGCCACGTAGTCCAGGCGCAGGTGCTGCCACACGGCGATGATCGCGGTGATGACGGCCAGGACCAGGAACAGGGTCGACACCGGCCGGCCGGCGAGCACCGGTGCGCGGTCGAACCAGGAGATGCCGTATTCATAGGCGAACGGCCACGCGTTGTAGCCGGCCATGGCGGCCGCCAGCGCGAAGAACAGGCCCGAGACGAACACCCACAGGTTTCGGGTGGACCGCGCCGCCGACTGCGCCACCGCGAGGGTGGCGGTGGCCGCGATCGCGGCACCGAGGCCGGCGAAGATGCCGAACTGGATGGTCCATTTGGTCGGGGTGAATGCGAGCAGCAGCAGCGTCACACCGATCGAACCGATCAGCCGCCACGTCGGCCCGGGATCGACCGCGCGGATGCGGGTGCGGCGCAGCATCACCGCGACCGTGACGATCAGGCCTGCCAGCAGCAACAGGACCGGCACGCGTCGCGTCAGCGCACCGTCGTCGGTGGTCACCGAGATGAAGTAGTAGCGCAGAAACTCCTGATGCCAGCTGATCACCGGACCGACCTGGTAGCGGAGTTTCATCGCCTCGGCCACCGTTGCCAGGGTCTGGTCGCGGAACACGACGATCAACACCAGCAACCCCGCCGCCAGGACCGGGGCCAGCAGCGCGAGGGTGCCCGACTCCTTGCGGCGGTCGAGCAGGACGTGCAGCAGCGGCCGGGCCGACACCAGCAGGATCGCCACCGCGATGACACCCTGCGGCGCGAGGGCAAGGGTGAGGCCGGCCGCCAGGGCGCCCAGTGCCGCCGGGAGCAGGCGACGGGTGGCGATGGCCCGTTCCGCGGCCCACCAGGTGAGGACGGACCCGAGCACGATGATCGGCTCACTGCGCAGCCCGCTGTTGAACGGCAGCCAGAACGCGATGAACACCAGCGCGGCGGCCCAGACGGCCCATCCGCTGCGGCGTACCCCCGCACCCAGCCGCGGGAGCAGCACGCGACTGAGGACGAACCAGGAGACCAGCCCCGCGATCAGGGACGGGATGTGCATCCACAGGATCGACGGCGAGATCCCCGACCAGTGGGCGAGGAAGCTGTAGTACCAGTCGAACGGCGCCTCGGGGATGCCGTAGTAGCGGTAGTAGTTGGCGAGGTAACCCGACGCGTCGGCGGTCCGGCCCATGTTCAGGATGTAGCCGTCGTCGGCGGTACCGGCGCCGAGCAGCGCCCAGATGAGCAGGACGACGGTGACGACGATGTCGCTGGCCCGTGGGATCAGTGATCGCCAGAGCGAGGCCGTGCGCGCGCCGATGCGACGTTGGTAGCCGTACAAACGGTCGAGGAGGAACAGCGCGATCAGGGCGACGAGTACCGAGATGACCGCGAGGACCATCACGATGAGTTTGAGGACCGTCGGCGAGCTGACATACCGATTGTCGATCTGCACGTGGACCCGCAGACCGGGGTTCGCGGTGACCTGCTCGGTGGTCAGGCTGGTGAAGATGCCGTCGACCTGGGGTCGCTTGTCCGGCGGCAGAATGGTCGGGCGCGCATCCCCGAGCCCGACGAACTGTGCTCCGGGCCCGGTGGGTGACGACCAGATGCGCAGCTCGCTGCAACGTCCGAGCTGGTCACGGGGTGCGCTCGCCGCGACGGTGTTGCGGAACGAAACCGACACCGCGTCCCGGGTGGCCGTCACGTAGAGGGCCGAGGCCTTGCTCTTCGGGGCGTTGGTCGGCATGGTCGTCAGTACCTGGCCGCCGTCGGCGGGGAGGTCGGCCAGCACGGCGCAGGGGATGCGCGCGTCCAGCGACTCCGGGGTCTGCGCGATCAGCGGCGCGAAGATCGACGGGCTGTCCGCGGTCAACTGCTGGCCCTGGGGCCAGTCGAAGGACGCGTCGGTGGCCTTGACCGGCAGGAGCGGTGTGATCGCGCACAGGATGACGCCCAGGAGCCCGGCCACGACCGCGACGGTGCGGGCGGTGCCCGCGGACACCCTGGCAGGCGGGGTCGCTGCCTCCGGCGTGGAGGACGGGGCTGTCACAGGCACGATGTCTGATGCTAAGCGACTTACCTGAGAGGACATAGTCGAACCTCGGGCTGCTTCGGAGCGCCGGGAGATCCCGGTTCGGCCTTCTACTAGGGTCACCCTCTGATGACTTCCTCTTTCCGATCGGTGTCCCCGCGTGTCTGGGCGACGATCGCCACCGTCGCCGGACTGGTCGCGATCGTCGCCGCCGTGCTGACGCCGCTGTTGCCGGTCACCCAGAAGACGGCGTCCATCGACTGGCCCGGCCGTGCTCTCGGCGCTGCGACCAGCGCGTCGGTGACGGCGCCGCTCGTCGCGCAGGCACCGGCCGGTCTGGATGTGGCCATCGGGTGCCGGACCCTCGCCGAGGACACCCGACCGGCGGGTACCGGCGCGGGGGCGACCGCGTCGACGATCGTGTTGTCGACGATGCCGGCGGCCGGGCTCAATGCCAGGGACAAGGCACTGTTCGTCACCGCGGATGCCGACGCGGTGACCGTCGCCGTCCGCGGTACGGAGCTACTCCGCATTCCCCGCGCCGATCTCGCACGGTGCGAGCGGTTGGAGGTGCGCTCATCCCCGTCGGGAGTCGAAGCCCGTGCCGTCGGGCCGGATCAGCCGGGCGCCGGGAGCGGAGCGAGCGGGCCGAATGAGCCCGCCGCCGGGAGCGCAGCCGCGACCGGCCCGCAGGACCGGCCGCAGGTCTCGGGCATCTTCACCGGCCTCGAACCCGACGTCGTGGCGCGGGCGGCCGCCTCCGACGGGCTGGCCGTCCGGGTCGACGTCGACAACCGATTCGAGAGCAGTCCGTCGGTGCTGAAACTGCTCGTGATGATCCTCGGAGTACTCGCGGTTCTCGTGACCTTCGTCGCGATCGCGGCCCTCGACGTCGCGCACGGCTATCACCGCAGGATCGGGCGTGTCGACGTGCGCCGACTGTTCGCGCCCCGCATCGCCGACCTGGCGGTGACCGCGGTGCTGGTGGTGTGGCACTTCCTCGGTGCCGGATCGTCCGACGACGGGTACATCCTCGCGATGGGCCGCAACGCCGACGACGAAGGGTATCTGGCGAACTACTATCGCTTCTCCGGTATCCCCGAGGCCCCGTTCGACTGGTACTACAGCTTCCTGTCGCACTGGGCCTCGATCTCCACGGCGGGCATCTGGATGCGGCTGCCCGCGCTCGTCGCCGGGTTGGTCAGCTGGTTCATCCTGAGTCGAATCCTGTTGCCGCGACTCGGTGGCGCGGTGCGCCGCTCGCAGTGGGCGATGCTCACGGCGGCCGCGGTGTTCGTCGCGTTCTGGATGCCACTCGCCAGTGGGCTGCGCAGCGAGGGCATCGTCGTGCTCGGTTCTTTGCTCACGTGGTGGGGTGTCGAACAGGCGGTCGCCACGCGGCGCATGTTGCCCGCTGCCGGGGCTGCGCTCGCCGCAGGTCTGACTCTCGCGGTCGCGCCCCAGGGGCTCATCGCGGTTGCGCTGCTGGTCGCCGGGTCGCGGCCGATGCTCCGCACGATCCGAAAACGTCGCGGCGAGAACGGGATTCTGCCGTTGCTCGCGCCGATCGGGGCGGCTGCCGCGTTCGTGGTGATCCTGGTGTTCCGCGATCAGACGCTGGCCACGATGGCCGAGGCCATCCGGGTGCGCTACACGGTCGGCCCGACGCTGGTCTGGTATCAGGAACTGTTGCGCTTCTACTACTTGTCGCTCACCACGCAGGACGGCTCGCTGGTGCGTCGCGTGCCGCTGCTGCTGTTGCTGGCCGCGGTGTTCGTCACGCTCGCGGTGATGCTGCGCCGCAAGCATGTTCGGGGTGTCGACCCCGGACCGGTCTGGCGCCTCGTCGGCGCGATCCTGCTGACCGTGCTCCTGTTGTCGTTCACCCCGACCAAGTGGACCGTCCAGTTCGGCATCTATGCGGGGGTGGCCGCGGCGATGGCCGCCGTCGCGACGGTCGCGGTCGCGCAGTCGGCCCGACGGTCACCGCGCAATCTGTGGATGTACATCGCCGTCCTCCTGTTCGCCTGCGCGGTGGCCGTCGCCGGCGAGAACGCGTGGGGCTGGGCCTACGATTTTGGCATCTCCTGGTTCGACAAGGCGCCCTCGCTGGCGGGTACCCCGTTGTCGTCGGTGTTCCTGGTGCTCGCCGTGCTCGCACTGGTGGTGGCCACCTGGTTCCACCTGCGTATCGACGTCGACGCCGAGCGAGGAGTGGTGCGCGAGAAGCGTTCCGGCTCGACGTGGCAGGTCGCGGTGGCATCGTCACCCATGCTGGTGATCGCGACCCTCGTCGTCATCGCCGAGTTGGCCCTGTTCGCCAAGGCCGCGGTGGCGCGCTCGGACACCTACACCACGTTCAGCGCCAACATGCGCGCGCTGAGCGGCAACCCCTGTGGCATGGCCGATGAGGTGCTGGTGGAGGAGGACCCCAACAACGGTGCACTGCAACCGATCGGCACGTCGGACATCTCGCGTGCGCTGGGCGGCGGGGAGAGCGGTGCGGCGAGCGGGTTCACCCCCGACGGGGTGGCGGGCGACCTCCTGCCCGATCCGACGTCGCTCGGGGCGGGCACCATCAACACCTCCGGCGATCTCGCCCGTCCGTTCGTGGTGACGGGCGGTCCGCCGGGAACGACCGGCGGTGTCGGGCTGCGGACCGTCAACGGGTCGACGGCTGCGCTGCCGTTCGGCCTGGACCCGGCACGTACCCCTGTGCTGGGCAGCTACGGCCACGACAACGGGACCGCCGAACTCACCTCGTCCTGGTATGGGCTGCCGGACCGTGATTCGTCTCCGCTACTGGTGATCACCGCGGCAGGCCCGGTGTTCTCGGTCGATCAGGACGGGGTGCCCCAGGCCGGTCGGTCACTGAAGGTGGAGTTCGGCCGCACCGATGGTGGACCCGGGACATTCACCCGCGTCGGTACGCCTTACATCCCCATCGATCCCGGCCCGGAACGCCCGAACCGTCCGTGGCGCAACCTGCGCATCCCGATGTCCGAGGTGCCGGCAGGCGCCACGGCGATGCGGATCGTCGCGGTGGACGACAACGTGAGTCCCGACCAGTGGCTGGCGGTCACCCCGCCGCGCGCACCGCGGCTGCGGACCCTGCAGGAGGTCATCGGATCGCAGACGCCGGTGCTGCTCGATCTGTCGGTGGGCAGCCAGTTCCCGTGCCAGCACCCGATGACGACCCGTCATGGGGTGAGCGAGGTTCCGCAGTGGCGGATCGTCCCCGATCAGACGACGACGAACTCGAAGTCGAAGACGTGGCAGGCGTCGGTCAACGGCGGGATCCTCACCACCTCCGAGGCCTTGACGCGCGCATCGACGATGGCGACCTATCTGAACAACGACTGGTACCGCGATTGGGGTGGCCTGCAACGGTTGTCGTCGCTGGTGCCCGATGCCGAGCCGGCGTCGGTGACGACCGGCACGACGACGAACTGGGGTTGGACCCGGTCGGGAGCTCTCAGGGTGGTACCGCAGGATGACTGACATCGACACGACACCGGTCGAACCGGCGAAGACCGCCACCGGTCCGGGCCCGCGGACGATCCGGATCGCCAAGATCGTCGCGGTGGTGGCCGGTGCCCTCGGCATCCTGCTGGCACTGGCGTCGCCATTCCTGCCGGTGACCTATACGAAGTCCGAGCTGCAGTGGCCGCAAGCGAACTCGGTCGAGAACGTCGCGGCGCCGAATGTGTCGTATGTGCCGGTGTCGATGGACGTATCGGTGCCGTGCGACCTGGCCGCCGATCTGCCCGCGTCGGGTGGGGTGCTGCTGTCCACGGTGCCGGAGAACGGCGCGGAGGCGAGCACCGTCGGGCTGTTCGTCCGGGCCACCGCCGATCGATTGCTGGTGACGCAGCGCAATGCCGTGCTGATCAACGTGCCGAGATCAGCCGCGCAACAGGACACGAACTGCCGCATCGTGATCCACGCGGACACCACCGGCACCCGTGGTGCGGCGGAAGGACTCGCGCCCGATGCCGGCGGTGTCCAGAGTTTCGACCTCAAGGACCCGAATGCGCGCCCGCAGATCATCGGTGTCTACACCGACCTGCCGAAAAGCGCATCCACACAGGATCTCTCGTTCCGATCGACCATCGACACCCGGTTCATCTCGAGTCCGACGCCGCTCAAACGCGCTGCGCTGATCGTCGGTGTTCTGCTGACCCTTGCCTCGATGCTCGCGCTCGCGGTGCTCGATGCTCGTGACGGCAGACGCCTGCGCCGTCTGCTCCCGGCCCGCTGGTGGCGTCCCACCGCTGTCGACGTCGTGGTCGGTGCGGTCTTGGTGATCTGGCTGTTCGTGGGCGGCAACACCGCCGACGACGGATATCAGGTGACCGTCGGCCGGATCGCGCCGGGCGCTGGCTATCTGGACAACTACTACCGGTACTTCGGTGCGCCGCAGGACCCGTTCGGCTGGCACTACCAGTATCTGGCGCTGTGGATGCAGGTCAGCACCGCCACACCCTGGTTGCGTCTGTTGCCGTTGCTGTTCGCGCTGGCCGGATGGTTCCTGATCAGCCGCGCCGCGATTCCCCGACTCGGGCAGGCGGTCCGGACATCGAGCGCGGCGCGCTGGGCGGCCGGCCTGGGCTTCCTGGCCGTGTGGCTCCCGTTCAACAACGGCTTGCGCGTCGAACCGATCCTGTCCGTCGGCATCCTGCTCACGTGGGTGCTGGTGGAACGCGCCATCGCCTCCGGACGGTTCTTCCCGCTGACGCTGGGCATCCTGTCCGCCGCGCTGACCCTGACCGTCCACCCGGCCGGTGCCATCGCGATCCTGCCGCTGCTGGCGGCGGTGCGGCCGCTGCTGAAACGACTGCGGGAACGCCGCCGACGTGACGGGTTGCTGCCGCTGCTGGTGCCGATCGTCGCATCGGGACTCGCCGTGCTCTTCGAGATCTTCGCCGACCAACCGCTGGCCGCGATCCTCGAAGGCGTCGAGGTGCAGGGCATCGTCGGTCCCACCAACAAGTGGTGGACCGAAGGGATGCGGTACTACATCCTGCTGAATCCGACGCCGGACGGGTCCATCGCCCGCCGCGTCGGCATCTTCGTGACGTTCCTCGCGGTGGCGATCATCGTGCTCACGCTGCTGAGCAAGCGTCGGGTGCCGGGGGTGGCGAGTGCGCCGCTGTGGCGACTGATCGCGGTCACCTCCGGTGCGGTGGCGGTGTTGGCGTTCGTACCGACCAAGGCCACCCATCAGATGGGTGCGTTCGCCTGTCTCACAGGTGTACTCGCCGCGGCGGCAACGACATTCCTCTATCCGTCGGTGATGCGTCGTCGCTGTAACCGCACGTTCATCGCGGCGGCGTGCGCGTACGCTCTCGCGGTCGCCTTCGCCGGGCGCAACCAATGGTGGTACGTCGGCAGTTACGGCATCCCGTGGGGCGACGACACCCCCAACGTCCGGGGTATCGGGCTGTTCGTGCCGATCGTCGCCGTCGCGATCCTCCTGACCTGTTACGGCGCGTGGCAGTACTACCGCGACGACCGGCGTGCCGAGGTCGGCGAACCTATGCAGACGGCCGGCAATCCGAGCCTGATCCAGCGCATGCCGACCTACTCACTGGCGATCATCTCCGCGGTCATCCTGCTCTTCACGTTCGTGTCGTTCGCCAAGGCGTTTCAGACGCAGCGGGATTCGTGGTCGTGGACGGGCTCGAACATCGATGCGATGCGCGGCCATCCGTGTGCGCTCGCCGATGCGGTACTCGTCGAGGCCGATCCCAACAAGGGTGTGCTCGCCCCCGCTCGTGTTGCCGGGCAGACCGATCCGTCGCCGGGGGCGGCACTCGCCGGAGACGGGATGGTGGGCTTCGATCCGGACGGGGTGTCGGCGCACCTGGAGAGCGATGCCGACAGTGACGGCGACTCCACCGAACTCGACCGCACCCAGACCGACCCCGACACCGCGCAGGACGAACCGACCGGGACGGCGGGAGCGGCCGACACCGGCGGCGGAACCACCGGCACCCGCGGTGTCAACAGATCGTCGGTCAAGCTGCCGTTCGGTCTCGACCAGGCGCGGGTCCCGGTTCTGGGTACCTACGGAACCCCCACGGGCCGTGGCAGTCTGACGTCGGACTGGTATCAGCTGCCTCCGCGCAGCGACGATGCGCCGCTGGTCACGATGTCGGTTGCCGGGGACATCGAGTACATCGACGAACTCGCGGTCCGTCATCCAGGGCAGAAGCTCCGCCTCGAGTTCGGGCGGGTGGAACCCGACGGTCAGGTCACCACTGTCGCGTCGATGATCCCGTTGGGACTCGACTCGGCACCGGAATGGCGCAACATGCGTTTTCCGCTCGACCAGGCACCGCCGCGCGCGACGGTCGCACGGGTGGTCGCCGACGACACGTCCGGTGACCCGGCCAAGTGGTTGGCCGTCACCCCTCCGCGGGTGACCTCGATGGTCACCCTCAACGACCTTGTCGGCAGCGAGGATCCGGTGCTGCTCGACTGGGAGGTGGCCTTGGCCTTCCCATGCCAGCGGCCCGCCTCCGCGGTCAACGGGGTGCTGGAGACCCCGCAGTGGCGGATCACCCCCGATGCCGAAGGGGAACGGGTCAATTCACGGCGCTGGATGGCCGGCGACTACGGCGGACCGCTCGGCATCGTCGAGAACGAGTTGCGGCCCGTCGTGCTGCCCGCCTACCTCCGTGGCGACTGGGCCAAGGACTGGGGCAGCCTGCAGCGGCTCACCCCACTCAAGCCGCAGGTCGAGGCCGAGCTCGTGGTCACCGATGATGTGCACGGCGGGATGTGGACACCGGGTCCGATGCGGGCGATCAAGAACTGAACCGGACGTCATGGCGGTGCTCCGCGCCCGGCGCGGACCACCGCCATGACGACCGTCCACGTGTCGGCCTAGTGCCGGATCGGCGCCGGGCTCCACAGTCCGCTGCGGGTCGCGGTGCCGGTCTCGATGTCGGCCAGCGTGTTCACGTCGCCGTACGGGGTGTAGCGCTCGAGTGAGCCCCAGTCACGCCCGATGTCGCCCTGTAGGTAGGTGGCCATCGAATTCGCCTGTTGCGACACCTCGATCCAGCCGAGGGGGCCGCCGCCGTAGGAGTCCTGCCATGCCGAGACCGCGGCCGCGAGGTCGGCACCCGGCTTGATGCGCCACTGGGGTATCTCGGCCACCCCGTTCTTGTGCGTGAACGGACGCTGACACGGGAACACCAGGCCCGAGGTCCAGTCGACATGCACCGGGTCCTCACGCCCGACGACCTCCTGGAGCGTTTTCATCTCCGGCAGTCGCGGCGGCGTGACCACGATGAAGCGATCCGACGACAGGTTGTCGTCGTTCGCGACGATCCGCACCGCGGTGGTGTCGGACGGCAGTGAGCTGGTGGTGACCCGCACGTTGCGCCAGGACGGTCGCGGGCCCGGATCGATCAACTCGGTCTCACCGGTGGCCTTCAACGACGCGTCCCGCGTACCGGGACCGACCGGATCGGTCGTGTACTCGAGCAGCAGATTCGGGTTGTCGTACAGGCCGGCGACCGAGAACGACAGCAGGGGACGGCTTCTGAAGTCGGACGGCAGCGCGTACCACGCCGAGGTGAGACGAGCCGGGACCTGGTCGGTGGTGGAATAGCTGCCCATCACCGGAGTCTTTGCCGGGTCGAGGAAGAATGGCAGCTTGGCGAAACTGCCGTTCGCGCCCGCAGTGGACACGACCCCGCCTCCGGTGCCGCCGGTGTTGGCGGTCAGAACGTCTGGCGAGTCGACGGCGGTGCCGGCGAGTACACCCAGCGACCCTTCGCTCGCGCTGGTGGCGAGGTCGACGGGGACGCCGTTGGCGGTGAAACCTGTGGTGGCCGGCCGTGTTGCGTCGGGTGGTGCGGTGGCAGGTCCGGCGAGTGGGTCGGCGATCGAACCGTCCACCGGCTGGAGCAGGAACCGACTCGGGTCGGTCTCCACCCACACCTTGTCGGCCATGCCGCATTCCTCGCCCCGGAGGGCTTCCAGGTTCGACCGCGGCACCGAGTACGACGAACTCTGTTGGATGCCCGCGAAGATGGCGGTCACTATCAGGAAGATCACCACGCCCGCCGAGATGAAGGCGAGCGGCGCACCGGCGATCACCGACCACAGCCGGCGATACCAGGTCCGGGGGCGCTGGTGCGCGGGATCGGCGGGGTCGGTGCCCGCGAACGGTTCTCGGAAATGGAACCAGAGTGCGAGGAGCAGCAGGGCGAGCGCCGCGTACAGGAAGATGTCGGCGAGCTTGAGTCCGAACGTGACCTGCCCGACGCCCCAGGGCATCCCCCAGGCCGAGGAGTAGTAGAACGAGTTGGGTGCGGTGAACGCGAGACCGGCGATGAACAGCACCAGTGCGGCGAACAACGTGCGATTCCGTCGTGAGTGCATCGTGTCGTTGCTGGCGGCGATCGCCGCGATGGCGGCCAGGGCCGCGGCGAGACCGGCGAACACCCCGAAGTGGTGCGTCCACTTGGTCGGGGTGAACATCAGGAACACCAACGACGCGAACGTGATTCCGACGATGCGCCTCGACGGCCCGAGCGCGGTTCCCGGGATGCGGGAACGTCGGATCAGCATCGCGGCCGACACCACGAGCGCGAGGATCATCGCGAGCACGGCGAAGCGGCGCGCGATCGATCCGTCCGCCGAGAACGTGAACAGCGACGAGTATCGGTCGATCTCGTTGTACCAGTGCAGCGACGGCCCGAGCGCGGACTTCATCTTCGACGCCTCGACGAATGACCGCAATGTCAGGTTCGAGAAGACCACGAAGACGACGAACGTGCCTGCCGCGACGATCGGGGCGAGCAGCGCGACATACGACCAGCGATCACCGCCGATCACCTTGGCGCGCTTGATCAGCGCCAGCATCATCGGCCGGGCACCCGCGATCAGGGCGGCGACGGCGAGCAGACCGGTGGGTCCGGCCGCGAGGCTGAACGCGCCGATGAGGCAGGCCACCGCCGCGGGCAGGATGCGGCCGGTCGCGATCGCGCGTTCCACCGAGCACCAGGTGAGCAGCGCGCCGAGGCAGATGATCGGCTCCGGGCGCAGGCCGTTGTTGAAGGGGAACCACGAGATGAGGAAGACGAACGCAGCCGTCCACCCGACCGATGGGCGGATGATGGCGGCGCGACCGAGCCTCGGCAGCACCTCGTGGCTGATGATGAGCCACACCCCGATGCCGCACAGCAACGCCGGTATCCGCATCCACGGGCTCGCGACGCTGACATGGCTGAGCAGTCCGAAGACCTGGTAGTACCAGCCGAACGGCGCCTCGGGCGCGCCGTACCAACGGAAATAGTTGGCGGTGTACTGCGCGTCCTGGGCGACGCGGGACATGGTCAGCAGGTAGCCGTCGTCGGAGGTGTTGGGTCCGATGAAGTGCCAGAGGATCAGTGAGCCGATGACCACGTAGTCGCGGGCGTTGAGGCGCCACCAGCGGGCGGGCAGGATGCGGCGATGCCGACGACCGTCGGTGGAGTCGAGCACGGCGAGAGCGGCCAGCGAGAGCAGGGTGCAGATGATGCCGACCACCAGGACGACCCATTTGAGGATCGTCGGCGCCGTGGAGTAGCGGGAGTCGATGGTGACATGCGCATCCAGGCCCGGCACGTTCGCCACCGGACCGTCGAGGTCGGTGAACAGGCCGGTGACCTGTGGCCGCTGATCCTCGGCGTAGGTGTTCGACTGCCGGCCGGAGGTGGTACCGGACAGCGGTTCGCCCTCGTCGTCGCGCATCCCGACGAACTCGGCGGACACGGCGTCGGCATCCGCGTGCACCGCGATCTCCCGGCAGTCCTGTGCGCGGATCTGCGCCAGCGTCGCCGACACCAGCGGGACGTTGCGGATCACCACCTCGACGGTCTGCCGGTCGGCCGGATCGCCGGGCTGCCCGGTCTTGCGGACGAACAGGCCGCGCTCGCCGGATTTCTCCGCCTGCTTGGGCGTGGTCGAGAAGAGGACGGACTCGCCGTCGCCGAGCTGTTCGAAGGCGCTGCACGGCACATGGGCGTCGAGATCGATCGGAACGTAGCTGATCAGCGGCGCCTCGACGGACCCGATCCGGCCCTCCTGGGGCCAGGAGATCTGCGCGGTCGTCTGGTTGACCGGCATCAGCGGAGTCGCGAGTGCCATGAGGAAACCGAGCAGTCCGGTGATGATGGCGACGATCTTGGCTCGTCGAACCGTCTGCACTGGCACAAAGAGAGATGGTAACCGTTGCCCCGCGGCGCCTTGTCCGGCCGAACCGCTCAACTATGGTTGGGGCCATGCCGGAGACCGCGACCAGCCCAGAGACCTTGCCGATTCTGCTGCTCAACGGCCCGAATCTGAACACGCTCGGCGTCCGGCAGCCCGAGGTCTACGGTTCACACACCCTCGCCGACGTCGTCGAACTGGCGGAACGGACCGCCGCGGAACTGGGCTTCGGGCTGCGCGCCGCCCAGACCAATCACGAGGGCGAGATGATCGACTGGATCCACGAGGCCCGTGGACAGATCAGTGGCATCGTCATCAACCCGGCCGGCTGGACCCATACCTCGGTGGCACTCGCCGACGCCCTGGTGGTCCCGGAGGTGCCGATCATGGAAGTCCACATCAGCAACGTCCACAAACGCGAGGCGTTCCGGCACCACTCCTACGTCTCGCCGATCGCTGCGGGGATCATCGTCGGTTACGGCATCCGTGGTTACGAGTTCGCGATCCGGCGGTTGGCCGAGCTGGTGGGCTGACGGGAGCCGTCTCCCTCGAGGTCAGGCCGGGCCGTCGGTGCGCGCGAGTACCGCCTCGAGCGCCCGGGCCGTTTCGGTGGCGTAGGGCGCACGGATCATGGAGATGTGGTCACCGCTGACGTCGGCGAACTCCACCTCGCCGGAGGTCAGATGTCCCCAGAGATCGGGGTCGTCGGAGTTGGTGCGTGAACGGATGACCGCGATGGGTCCGGCGAATGGACTGGGACGATGGCGCCCGATCATCCTGGTACCGAGTGAGAAGAAGACCACCCACTGCAAGGCCGTCGGCAGGGGGACGAGTCCCGCGGTGAGCATCAGCGCGTGGAGACCCACCTGCTGCACGATGCGTTGCGGTAGGGGAGCAGCAGGTTTCGCCGCTGCGTCGCCGGTCCGGTCCGGCAGGGTGTCGTCCTCCGCCGTGAGGGAGCGCAACGCCGCACGCGCCCGCGACAACACGCCGACGCGCTCACCTCGGAGCCGCCGGGCGAGAGCCGGGACGAATGCGGAGTCGATGACGGTCACGATCCCGCATGTCTCGCCCGCTGTGGTCAGCCGGGCAGCGGCCTCGACCGCGATGAATCCGCCCAGCGAGTAGCCCCCGATCTGATACGGACCGTGGGGCTGGACCGATCGGATGTCGGCGATCGCGCGACGCGCGGCCGCGCGGATCGAGTGGTCGGCCCGACCGCGTGTCTCCACTCCGCGCGCCTGGATGGCATAGATGGGACGGACGGTGCTGATCGCCCGGACCATCGGGGTCAGACTCGTCGCGAGGCTGCCCGCGCCCGCGATCAGGAAGATCGGGGTGCCGGTGCCCGGCCGCAGCGGGACCAGCGTCGCGCCGGTCGCCTTCGCCGAACGTTCCTTCGCGGCGGACTCGATGCGCTGGGCGAACAAGGCGATCGTGGGGGCCTCGGCGAGCATCGCCGTGGTCACCTCCAACTGCAGGTGATGATGCACCTCCGCGAGCATCTTCGCGGCGGCCAGCGAGTCGCCGCCGAGTTCGACGAAATCCTCGTTGCGCCCGATGCTTTCGAGACCCAGGATGTCGCACCAGAACTGGTGCAACGCCATCTCGGTCAGTCCGCGCGGCGGTTCCGGCGCGGGACGCGGCGGCGGGGGCGGTAGTGCGCCGCGGTCGACCTTGCCCCGCTCGTTGCGCGGGAGTTTGGTGAGCACCACGATGTCTCGTGGAATCATCCACGACGCCAGCGACTCTCCGAGTGCGCGACGGATCTCGGCGGACGTCGGCGACCACTTCTGCGGGTCGACGGCGACGTGTGCGGTCAGTCGTCCGGCGTCGGGATCGGCGGTGACGACCGCGTCGAGGGTCCAGGGCAGGGCGCGGAGCGCTGCTTCGACCTCGATGGGTTCGACCAGGTACCCGCGGATCTTGACGGCGTCGTCGAGTCGCCCGAGCAGGTGGAGTCCGCCGCTCTCGTCGAGCCGGCCGAGGTCGCCTGTGCGATAACGGGTCCGGCCGTCGGCGAGTTCCTCGAAACGGTGGCCGTCTGCTCCGGGTCGTCGTGATACCCGGAGGCGATGTGGGCGGATTCGACCAGCACCTCGCCGGTGGTGCCTGCCGGCAGGTCTGCGCCGTCTTCGTCGACGATCCGGATGTGTTTGTCCGACGCAGGGAGACCGACCGGTACCGGTCCGGCCTCGATCTCCTGCTCCGGTGACAGCAGGTTGAAGGCCAGGTTGCCGACCTCGGAGGCACCGGCCCCGCTGCAGAACATGCCGTGCGGCATGAGGGTTTCCCGGGTGAGGAGCACGTCGGTGTGGTGTGTCGGCTCACCGCAGGTCGAGAGCAGGCGAACCGAGTCGACGGCGTCATCGGCGGTGAGTTCGCCCAGCCACGAACGCAGGAGGGACGGTGTGCTGTGCACGGTGGTGGCACGCTCGGCCGCGAGCCAGTCACGCAGGCCGGAAGTGGTTCGTCGGCGGACGTCCCACAGCAGCACGGTCGCGCCGTTGAGCAGGCTCATCGCGAGCGCGTCGAGGCCGCCACCGAAACTGAGCGGCAACAGCACGGCGGCCCGGTCCTCGGGGCCGAAGTTCATGAAGTGCCGGCCGTCGCGAGCATGGTTGACCGGCATCCGCTGGGACAGGACGGCGCCCTTCGGGGTGCCCGTGGAGCCCGAGGTGAAGAGCAGGACGGCGGGGTCGTCGGGTGCGGGTTCGGGCGCCCCGGACACCGTGCCCCCGGGATCCACGTCGGCGTCCAATGGTTCCCAGAGGTGGGCGCCGGACAGTCGGAGGACGCGCTCGCGACGATCCGCGGGCAGGAACGGATCGAGCAGGACGAGCGGACGGCCGGAGCAGAGCACGGCCAGCATCGAGACAACCGTGTCAGTGTCGGACTCGATCGAGATCGCGATGGGGCGCCCGGCCTCGGTCATGCCGACGATCTGCTGGGCACGTCGATCTGCCTGCGCGGCGGTCTCGGCGAATGTGAGCGACGCCTCGGGCGTGCGCACCGCGGTCGCATCGGCGCGCGCTGCGGCAACCGCACGCCACCGCGCTGCTGCCGTCGTCAGGTCGGCACCGAACACGTCGGTATCCACGAGGAATGAAGTGGTCATTGGTTCAAACTTCCGCGGTCACGGGAACGTCCACGGTCACAGACGGCCACGGGGGCTCGGGCAACGCTGCCAACCGAACGGGGCACGGGTTCACTGCCGGTCCCAGGTCGTCGACGATACCCGCTGTCGCTGGTCGGTGCATTGCCGCGGTGCCTCGACTGCGCTCGGCGGATCGAACGGAGGATTTCTGCAACTCAGGGGTTGCACTAACCGATGGCATCTGCAACTATTGAGTTGCAGATAGCTCGTCCATTCGACCCGAGGAGAACCCCATGGACACGCAATTCGATCGCATCGAACGAGAGATCACCATCGACGCACCCATCGCGCGGGTGTGGGCACTGGTCAGTGAACCCGGCTGGTATGCAAACGATCAGAGGATCGGCGACCACCGCATCGAGCACGACGGTGACATGAGCTACGTCCACGATCCGAAACACGGCAAGTTCGCATTCCGTACCGTGACGCTCGATGAGCCCACCTACGCGGCCTTCCGGTGGCACATCGACGCCGACGATCCCACGAGTTCGTCGACGCTGGTGGAGTTCTGGGTCACCCAGGCCGATTCCGGCGTGGTGCTCAGGGTTGCGGAATCCGGGTTCGCCTCGCTGTCCGAGCCGGAGGCCGATCGCCGCTCGCGATTCGACGACCACACCGACGGCTGGCGGATCGAGTTGGATCTGGCCGCCGACCACCTCGCCGGGGCCGCTGCCCGTGCCTGAGTCGGATGTGGGCGGGACGAGCGATCCGAGTGCGCAGGCCGTGGCCGGCGCCGCGCCGGTCGATCTGTTCGCGGCGCTCGCCGACGACAGTCGTTGGCAGATCCTCGTGACGTTGTCCCGCACGCCGGCGTCGGCGTCGGCACTGGCCGCCGAACTACCCATCACCCGACAGGCGATCGCGAAACACCTTCGCGTACTGGAGGACGTGGGTTTGGTCAGCTCGGTCAGAGCGGGTCGGGAACTGCGCTACGAGCCGGTCGGTGCGCGCCTGAGCCAGGTCGCGCGCCAACTCGACGCCATCGCCCGCGGATGGGACCGTCGCCTCGACCGCATCAGGTCGTTGGCCGAGAACTCTTCGAAGGAGAAGTCATGAGCACAGAACTCGAACTGGATCGCATCGAACGCGAGATCACCATTGCCGCACCGGCACAGAAGGTGTGGGCGTTGGTCAGCGAACCGGGCTGGTACATCAACGACTCGCAGATCGTGGAGCATCGCATCGAGGAGGACGGCGATCTCTCCGTTGTCCACGACCCGACCCACGGGAAGTTCGCCTTCCGCACGGTGAGCCTGGACGAACCGCGCTATGCGGCCTTCCGCTGGCTCGCGGATCCTGATGTCGTGGACAGTGAGTCGACCCTCGTCGAGTTCTGGGTCACCCCGGACGACACCGGGGACGGAGTGGTCCTCAAGGTCGCGGAGAGCGGATTCGCCTCTCTGCCCGGGACGGCGGCGGAGCGCCGGCAGAGATTCGACGGCAACGTCGAGGGCTGGCGGATCGAGCTGGGACTCGCGCGGGATCACCTCGCTGGGTGAGCGTTCCGCGGAACGTCGCCACCGGAACCGGATCAGCCCTCAGGACACCTCGAGTGCCCGGCGCGCGGCGGCTGCCACCGACCCGTCGACCCGGGGTCCGTGTCCCGGGAACAGGGTCGTCGCGTCCAGGGTGGTGAATGACCGGACGGTCCGTCGCGCGGTCTCGACGTCGTGTTGAAAGGCGTTCGAGATGCATTGCGGACCATCGATCTTCGAGATCGGGTGCCCGCTGACCAGCGCATCGCCGGACACCAGGACCTGACCGTCGGCGACGAGGTACGCGCTGTGCCCGTCGGTGTGGCCATGTGCTGCGACCGGGAGCGGGCGTCCCGGCAGATCGAGCGGATCCGGAAACGGCTTGGCGTCCGGAATACCGGTCCGGCTCAGCACTCCCAGCGGGGTCACGGTGGCCAACCAGCGCAGCACTCGCGGCCGGTAGGCGATCGGCACGATGTCGGCGGGGCCCGCCTGCTGCAGGTGGTCGCGGCGGGCGTGGGACACCTCGACCGGGTCCATGAACACGTCGAACCCGTACTGCTCACTCAGCGAGACGAGTCCGCCGAGGTGGTCGACGTGGGCGTGGGTGAGCAGGGCGCCGCGGATGTCCTCCGGCCGACCACCGATCTGCCGGATCGACTCGACCACATCCGACGCCTGACCCGGATAACCCGCGTCGATCAGCGTGATGTCCGAACCCGCTTGCAGCAGAATCCAGTTGACGACATCGCTGTGGACCAGAAACGCCGACGACGAACCCGCGTCGACCCGGCTGATCCGGAAGTTGACCTTCTTCCCGATCACCGTCGCACCACCACGACGAACGGCCCGACCTCGGTGACCCGGAAACGCGGATCGGAGAATGCCGCGGGATCGAAGGTGACGGTGTAGCGCTTCACATTCGGATCGTTCGGGTAGACGTCCTCGGCGAGCCGCAGCGTGTAACCGTCGGCGCCATAACGGAACAGGAAGACGTTCGGCGGCTTCCACGGCGACCGGTCGAGCTTGCGCACGAGTTCGTCCGGCGTGGCGGAGTCGGCCCAGCGTTCGATGGTCTTCGCCCGTTTGTCGAACTCGGCCAACGGGTTCGCATAGTGTGACGTCAGCCCTTGGAAACCCCAGTACGGGTAGATCGACAGGAAACCGTAGTCGGCGGTGAGGACGACGTTCTGATCGGCGGGTCTGCCGGTCTGCTCGCGGATCAGCCGGTGGATCTGCGGGTAGTACGATTCGGCGCCCGGCGGCCGCTGATCGGCACGCTTCCCGTAACCGTCGGTGTCGGTGTATGCCGTGGTGATCTCGGTGGACAGGAAGCCCGGCACGCCCTGCGCGAGCGCGATCGCCGACACCGTCGCAACCGCCCCGATGACGAAGCGGACGTCACCGAATCTGCCGACCGCCCAGCGCGACAACTCCGCGACACCCAGCACGCCGGCCGCGGCGAGCGTGGCGTTCAGGATCGGGTCGAGCCGGAACGACAGCAGCGTGCTGCCACCCGCGGTGAGCGTCATCGAGAGCAGGCAGAACAGGTAGATGGTGACCACGGTGAGTCCGAGTGCCAGCGCGATCGTGCGCTCCCGGAAGCGCAGCAGGATCCAGATCAGGCCGATGAGGGTGATGAGTCCGACGAGGGTGAAGTGGAAGAACGGAAGTGGCAGGATCGCACCGCGTTCGGGCAGATAGTGTTCGGCCGTACCGCCGCTGGCGGGCTCACTCCGGGCCCGCGACCACAGGTACGGCGCCCACACCAGGAGGGCGATCAGTCCGGAGATGACACCGATCGAGAGCAGACGTCCTGCGATCGCCAGGATCACCGATCGCCGCTGCCCGGCGATCTCGCCGTCCGGGACAGCCTTGTTGGACGCGCGGAGCCACGCCACCACGATCAGATAGAGCGCCATGATCACCGCGGTGAGGGCGAACATGCCGGTGTAGAGCGTGTAGAAGGTGGCGCTCAGGCCGATGAACGCACCGGCCGCGACGACGGCGGGCCAACTGGTGCCGGAGCGGAAGCCGCCCACCGGACCGTCGGCGGCGCGGGATCGACCGCGCAGCGCATGCAGCAACGGGATCAGCATCGGCGTACCGATGAGGACCAGCACTGCCGCGTACGGTTCCGGCGACGCGTACATGATCGTGATGACGGTGACGGCCAGCGCGATCGGGATTCCGCGGGTGGCGCCGACCATCCGGTTCCACAGCAGGACGCCCACCGCCGCGGCGACCGCGATGGTGAGGATGGCCCACGGCTTGTAGGCCTCCCAGCCGGGCAGACCCTCGATGTTCGCGTAACGACCGCCCCACCAGAACCATCCGGCCGGGTAGTACGGCGGCAGGTCGATATAGGTCATGTCGGCCAGGCGTGGGCTGCTCGTCATCCGGGTGAGGTACTCGGTGCGGAACTGTTGGTCGACCGACAACCCGAACAGGTAGAGCCGGGTGGCACCGAGCGGCATGCCGAGCGTGATGGTGGCCAGGCCCGCCGTCGCGCCGACGGACAGCAGATTGACCAACCATCGGGGTCTGCCGTAACGGTGCAGGAGCACCGCGAGCAGCAGGACTGCCACCGCGACGACCTGTCCGACCGTCGTCAGTGCGCGAGTCACGTTGGACGAGTTGAACGCCGGCCAGTCGACGCCTCCGATGACCTTCAGTCCGACGAACGCGATCAGCGCACCGAGGACGGCGCCGACGATGAGCTCCCCGACATCACGGGCGTGGCGAACGGGCACGCCCACGATCAGATGGGCAGTCGACGGAAGATCGGGCGCGGGATGTGCCGCAGGATGATCATCACGAAGCGGAACGGGCCGGGTGCCCAGACGATGTCCTTGCCCTTGTCGGCGGCTGCCACCGCGAGCCGCGCGACGTCTTCCTTCTCCACGGTGAGCGGTGCTTCCTTCACGTGGGCGGAGAGGCGCGTGCGGACCTGGCCGGGTCGGATCACCAGGACGCGGATGCCGAACGGGCGCAACGCCTCACCGAGGCCGAGGTAGAAGCCGTCCAGGCCGGCCTTGGTGGAGCCGTACACGAAGTTGCTGCGGCGCACGCGCTCTCCGGCGACGGAACTCATCGCGATGATCTGACCGAAGCCCTGGGCGCGCATCTTCTCGCCGAGCAGGACGCCCACCGACACCGCGGCGGTGTAGTTGATGCCGACCTCGGTCACCGCGGTCCGCTGGTCCTGCCAGGCCTTCTCGTCGTCGGGCTGGATACCGAACGCGACGATCGCCACGTCGATGTCGCCGCCGGCAAATGCCTTGTCCAGCACGGCCGGATGGGTGTCGGGGGCGAGGGCGTCGAAGTCGATCTGCTCGACACTCGAGGCGCCCGCCTTGGTCATCTTCTCCGCGGCGGCTGCCGCGGCGGGATCGCCGGGGACGGTCGCCAGCACCACCCGCATCGGGCCCTTCTTCAGGTATTCCTCGGTGATCGCCAGACCGATCTCGGAACTTCCGCCCAGGACTAGGACGGACCGCGGCACGCCGACGGCATTGATCATGTGTGAGTTCTCCTTTGAAAGCTGTTGTCACTCAGATGAGTTCGATGTGCGTCCGGTCATACCAGTTCGAGGCGGCGTGCCATGTCGGAGACGAAGACGCGGTCGGGGTCGACGCGGCGGCGCGTCGCGATCCACTCCTCGACCCTCGGGTACATGGCGTGGAAGGTCTCGGCCGAGGTCCGCGAGTCCTTGGCGGTGTAGAGGCGCCCGCCGATCGACATCACCCGCCGGTCGAGTTCGTTGCAGAACTCGGCGAGTCCCCTCTTGATCGGGAAGTCGACGCAGATGTTCCAGCCGGCCATCGGGAAGGACAGCGGCGCTTGGTTTCCGGGCCCGAAGAGCTTGAACACGTTGAGGAAGCTGACGTGACCGGACGCCTGGATGTCGATGATGATCTGCTTGAACTCCTCGACGGCCTCCGGCGGCACGATGAACTGGTACTGCAGGAAACCTTTCGAGCCGTAGGCGCGATTCCAGTTCCCGAACAGATCCAGCGGGTGATAGAACTTCGTCAGGTTCTGGATCTTGCCGGTGTAGTTGCCGCCCATTCGGTAGTAGGCCTCGCCGACGATGGAGAAGTCGAACTTGTTGGCCAGACCGTTCGGGAAGATGTCCGGGAAGTTCATCAGCGTCGGCGCATCGAACTTCAGCGGGTCCTTCGCCAGTTCCGGCGGCAGCTGGTCCAGGGTGGCGAGTGATCCGCGGGAGAAGGTGCCGCGTCCCAGCTTCGGTGGCTTGCTGATCGCGTCGAACCATCCGGAGCTGTAGGTGTAGTTCGACTCGCTGCCGTCCTGGTGCAGCGCGATCGTCTCGTCGAGCGAGTGCGTGACCGTGCCGTCGGCGATGAAGTAGGCCGATTCGGTCCGCGTCATCTTGATCTTGGCCCGCAGGATGATGCCGGTGAGGCCGATGCCGCCCACGGTGGCCCAGAAGATGGAGGCGTCGGGATCGTCGTCGGTGCCGTCAGGCGTGATCGTGATGATCTTGCCGCTCGCGAGCAGCAGGGTGATCTCGACGACGTGGTTGCCGAAGCTGCCCGCGCTGTGGTGGTTCTTGCCGTGGATGTCGCAACCGATCGCGCCGCCGACGGTGACCTGCCTGGTCCCCGGCAGGACCGGAACCCAGAGTCCGTGGGGCAGCGCCTTGCGCATCAGGGTGTCCAGATCCACACCGGCATCGACGTCCACGATGGCCGTGTCCGGGTCGATCGAGTAGATCCGGTTCAGCAGCGACATGTCGATGGTGAGGCCGCCGGCGTTCTGGGCGTTCTCACCGTACGAACGGCCGAGGCCGCGGGCGATCACGCCGCGCTTGAGGTAGTCCGGTTTGTCGGCGTTGTCGTCGGCAACGCGCGCCACCGCTTCGGCGATGACCTCGGGATACGGTGTCGAGAGCACGTGCCCGAGGATCGGCATCGTGCGGCCCCAGCCCATCAGCTTGCGGGTCTCGATCGGCAACAACTCTTCAGTAGACATCGCTCATGAGGGTACCTGGCCGCCTACGCGGCCTGTTCGCGATCAGATTCTGCTGGTGACAGGGGCGGGGACGGCGCTCGAGGATCGCGACGACCCCTGGCGGCCTACGATCCGCTGCTGCCGGTGACTATCGACTCGGCGATGTCCCACAGCATGTTGTCGAAAGCCTCGATCGCATAGAAGATCGTTGCGAGCATTGTGCACCATTCTTTCTTTTGACGCCGTTCCCGATGTATCCGACTATTTCTCAACGAATGTCGCGTGATACAGAGAAACACATGACGTTTCTCCGTATCATCTGTCACCCTACGATTGTTTTCAGCCCGATGTGGCGATATCGGTGATGCCGTCACGATCAGACGCCGAGCACCGTTAGGTCGCTCGCCGATGAGTTCGTGGTGCTCACGTCGTCGATCTGAGGGACACGCAGACGGCTACCCATTCGAGAGCTCGTTCATGGCGCCGGCGACGGCCGGCACAAGGCTCCCGATTATGGCGACATTGTTGCCGCAGATCGGTAAAGGGATCGGCGACGTGGTGGAGGTGTGGGTGAGAAAGAGTCGCTGAAGCTCCGCTCGGCCCTCTCAGTCGTCGCTCGTGCCAGTGCCGCTGAGTCGGCGCAATCTCACAGCACCCACCGTCGTGGCTTCACCGCGTCCGGGCAGAACCGTCGTCGTCGACGGCAAGGTCGACAGACGTTCGCGAGCGGCGAGGGTCGGAACCTCGCGCCGAGTCCTCCTGCCGGTCATCATCTCCCGGCCGCGCAGGGTGTCTCCGGTGAAGACGGCGGCGATAGCGTCGGCGTAGAGGCACACCGACCCGGTGGTGCGCCCCGGTGTGTGCAGGACGGTCAAAACCATTCCGGCAAAGGCGATCTCTTGGCGATCATGGAGCATCATGTAACGGGCGTCGCCGTGGGTCTCGCGCCACAGTTCGTCGTCGGCGGGATGGATCAGCAGTGGTGCATAGAGCTCGTGGGCCATGTCGGGTGCCGCAGCAGTTCGTTCGCGTCGACCATCGGTACAGATGACGGCGGTCACGAAGCGACCACCGATCGCTTCGATGATCGGCTCAGCGCGGTTGCCCGGGTCGATGACGATGACATCGTGATCGTCGCCGACGACCCAGGCGTTGCTGCTGTTTTCCGAAAGCCGGCGCGTTTCGCCGTCGACGGCCGCGGACGTGACGACGCGGTCGATGTTCACGGCGTGCTGCCGACCCTGCGATCCATCGCGGGATCGGACACTGACCCGTCGTCCGCCGGGTCCCACTCCGAGTACCGCGTCAGCATGCTCGCTCGAGGCAGTCGTCAAGCTCACTGAGGCGTCTTCGGGAGTAGCAGGGCGATGCGGAGCTTGGTGTCGATGGTGTGTGAGAGAGCTTGGGTGTTGTCGAGTTCGGCGGAGATCTGTGCGGCCTGGTTGTTGATTCCGGTCAGTCGGTTGGCGATGGCGCCGGCTGAGGTCGCGGCTTGTTGTGCTTGTCCGACAGCACTGTTTCCGCTGGTGATGATTCCTTCGAGTGAAGTGTTTGCTCCGGTGAGAGCTCCGCCGAGTTGGTTGAGTTTGGTGCCGAGTTCACCCAGCGTCTGGTCGGCTTGTGCCAGTGATCCGATGATGCCGGTGACTTCGGGCATTCCTGCGCGGGTGGCGGTGTCGGCGGGCTGGAGTTGGTCGGCGCCGTCGAGCGCGTCGTCGGTTGTGCCGTTCACGGTGGCGGCTTGGTTCACTCCGTCTTTGAACGTGTCGTTGGAGATGGACAGGTCGCGAGTGAGGATCAGCAGGCCCACCAGTAGGGCAATGGTCATGGCCGCGGTGATGGCCCAGGAGGTCTTGTGCACGTCAGCGTCCTGTAGTGGTGTGGGGTGCGGGTCGTTTCGGTCCGTTGACCGCGGGTCCGAGAACGGCGAGCAGTGGCCCGAGGGCGGCGACTCGAGCGGCCTCTTCTTCAATGGTGTTCAGGGTCTTGGAGATGGTGGTGGCTTTCGGCCCCAAGGTCTTGAGTGTGGTTTGCACAGAACTCATCTGAGAGTCGACGTCGTCGAGACGGGCGGTCACGCCGGAGACTGCTCCGGTCATGTTGCCCACGGTGGTGGAGGCTTGTCCGGAGTTGGCCACCAGGTCGGAGATCATGTCGGGCAGGGGTCGGGCGGTTCCCGCGACGGACGTGGTGGCGGCGTTGACCGTGCGGGCGCTGTCGGGCAGTTGTGCTGCCAGCGTGGTCAGTTCGGTGAGGCTTCGGGCCAACGGGCTGATGTCTTGGATCGTGACCGACAAGGTCGCGTGCTTGGGTGCCATCTCGGCGGTGAGTTTGTCGAGCTGATCGGCAGAGACGATGAGTTCGTTGCTCAGCGTCGACGGCCGCCCGAGGGGGTCGCTGAGGTCGCGCCACTGCGGTATGAAGCCGTGGATCAGGCAGAGCACGACCGCTGGTATGAGTCCGAGACAGACCACGATGCCGATCCAGGTGCGAGTGCTGGTCATCAGTTTTCTCCTGGTGGGGGGATGAGGCCATCTTGGGCGGGGATGGGCGCCAGTTTGACTGTGGTTCGGTTCAATTCGGCGTTGAGCTGGCGGGCCAGGCGCAACGCTTGGTCGAGTTTGACCGCTACCTGGGCGACAGTGTTGTCGGCGGTCGCCGCGATCTTGTGGATCGATGTGGCCGCCGATTGCAGCGAGCCGGTGACCCCGCGGAGCTGTTCGGCGATCTGCGAGTCGTTCTGGCCGGCGACCAGCAGTGCCCGCGCGTCGGGGAGCAGGGCGTTGAGTTGATCGACGTCTCGGGCCCCGGCAGAGTTGAGGTCGTCGAGCACCGCCCGTAGTTGTTCGAGTTGCTTGCGGGCGGTGGCCGGCGCGGTCAGGTCCGCTCGATCGGCGAAGTACTGGTTGGTGGTGCGGAAGTCGGTCACCACGGTCTTGGCAGTGTGCTGGACGAGCAGTCCTTTGTGGATGGCCAGGAGCACGAGGATGAACAACACCACTGCCAGGACGGCTGCGAACTTTCCGGCCCATTCGGTCACGATGGCGAACCGGCTCGATGTCGGCAGTTCGTCCGGGGGGAGATCGGTACGGACCTGATCGGCCCAGGGGCGTCGGGTGGCGAGTGTGAATGTGGACAACGGGGTCCCTTTCGCGGTCATGTAAGGCGTCGTGGAAGGCGAGGGACCTCAGCCCGGCAGCGGCAGCATCTGATTGATCGTCTGTGCCGAGGACACCGAGCTCTGCAGGTCGGTGACCAATCCTGCGACCAGCTGCAGCAATTGGTCACCCTGGTTGCCGAATTCCTGCGCCGAGGCTTGCAGGGCCTGCACCTTGCCGTGCACCTGGCTGAGTGCGGATGCGATGGCGCCGAGCTGCTCGTTGGTCAGCTGGGCGCCTGCGGTGTTGGTCGTGAGCAGCTCGGCTGCCGGGGCGATGGCATCGCCGAGTTTCGCTAGTACCGGGCCCAGCGCAGCGGTGGCGTCGAGCGCTTTCTGCGCGTCAGCGGTCAGTGCGGTCAGATCCGCCAGTTGACCGGTGAGTTGGTCGTTGACAGTGACGATCTGCTCGGATCGTTGGATGCTGTCGAGGTTGGCCTGATGTTGATTGTCCAGCCTGGTGTTGAGGTTGAAGATGACGAAGCTGAGCAGAGCCAGCATGGTCACCGCGGCCAGCGCCAGCACCATGCGGACCGGCCCGCCCTGTTTGCCGAAGAAAGTCATCGTCGTTTCTCCCTATTGTCCAGACAGGTCGTCGGCGGCTGAATCCGCGGACTGACGGGTCTTGTGGACTTTCGCCGCGGTCGCCCGTGCATCGTCGAGAATTGCGGCCAACCGAGTGCGGTTGTCGTTCAGACTGTTCGCGGTGCCGTCGACAGTTCCGGACAGAGTGTCGATACGGGTTGTCAGGCCATCGAGTTCGCCGATCAACCCACCCAGATTGACGTTGGCCCGCGCCAGAGTCGCCCGGATGTCGTCACTGATCTGACGAGTCAATGTGGTCAGTTCGGCGTCGACGCGGGTATCAGTGACCTGCACGCTGTCGATTGCCTTCTGCATCTCGTCGAGTGCATCGAATGCCGCCAGTGTCGTCTTCTCATGGCCGATGATCGTGTCCAGCGCCGGGTTGTAGTTGTCGGCCGAGACGATGGTCTGATCCAGCCGATATGGTGTGGCCGTCAGATTGAACAGTCTCGGACCCATGTACAGAACTCCCACAACCACCACGATGATGACGAGGGCTGCCTGAGCCACTCGGCGCTTAGCTGTCGGTGTTGCGGTGCGGCCATTCATGCCGCGCTCGTCGCGGTCGATGGGTCTGCGCTCATCTCGGTGTGCGCGGGGTCCGTCGGCGGGGCGAGAATAGCGAGCAGCCGCACGGTGACCAGGGGATGGAGAACGGCACGGTGCACGGGCACGGTCCCCGTGAGTACGGCACGGAGGATCGCGGCCCCGGTGCGGGTGAACAACAGCGTGCCGGCAGTACTGAATCGACGAACGGCGATCGCCGGCAACTCACGGAGAGACTCGGGCTCGCGTTCGACGACTATCGTCGGTCTGCCGGCGATGCCGTTGTAAACGGTGGCGCCGGTGGCCCGAAAATCGATCGTCGCGCTGTCGTCAGAACTCGCGTCATAGATGGCGACCGGTCTGCCCAACCGGCGGCTCAGTCGAGCTCGGCCCGGGTCGGCGTGAAAGTTGTCCCGGAGCAGCGAGGCGACGGACGCGGCCACGGCGTTGGTGTCGCGACCGTCGTATCGCTCGATCGGGTACTCGATGTCCTCGCCCGATTCGGGGTCGTCGAGGCTGGGCTCGGTGATGTGCACGGGTTCTCCTGACGTCGTGGTCTGATGGCCACTGCGGGTGATGGCGCCGATGGGCGAGGTCGGTCGCAGTCCCCGTGCTGCACCGACGTGCCTGACCGACCGATGACGGTCAGGTTGGAGGGTCGATCATGAGGTAGAAGCTAGGATGCGCGGGCCAGGGACTTGAGATCGAAGTCGAGATCCGTGACCTGTTCTCTCGTCGGTGTTGCGTTGGCTGCCAACAACTTTCGTGCAGCCATGTGATCGCGCGTGCGATTGACCGATTCGACTCCGAGTAGTTGGTCGCCTGCAAAGCAGAAGACTGAGAACTCGCCGTCAGAGATCGATCCGCGCACCACGGTGTTGTCGTGGCCGGTGACCAAGCCGGCCATCTGCAGTTTGCTCGAGTACTGCTCGGTCCAGAACCACGGGACGCTGGCGTAGGGGCGGTCGTTCCCGACCAGTCGATTGGCGACGCAGCGCGCGTGGTCGACTGCGTTCTGGATCGACTCCAGCCGAAGCCGTCCGGTACCTGCGGTGTTGGGATAGCTTGCGCAGTCGCCGATCGCGGAGATGCGCTCGTCCTCGGTCTGTAGATGGCGATCGACGACGATGCCGTTGTCCACCGCCAGGCCCGCATCGCTCGCCAGTTCGGTGTTCGGCAGAACACCGATTCCGACGACGACGATGTCGGCGGGAATGGTCTCCCCGTCGCTGGTTCGCACCGCCGCGGCTCGACCGTCCCGCTCTTCTATCTCGGTCACTCCGACACCCAGCCGCCACTGGACTCCGCGCTTGGCGTGCTCGTCGACGAAGAACGACGAGATCGTCTCACTGACGGCACGCGCCATGGGGCGATCCAGCGCCTCGACCACAGTGACACTGGCGCCATGGCGTGAGGCGGCCGCGGCCACCTCGAGCCCGATGAATCCGCCGCCGACGACGACGACCGATTTGCACGAGGTCAGGGTGGAGGCGAGTTCATGAGCCTCGCTGAGCGTGCGCAGGTACTGGACACCTTGTAGGCCGGCTCCGGGTACGGGCAGTTCTCGATTCCGTGTCCCGGTGGCCAGCACCAGGTGGTCGTAGCCGATGGTGTCGTCGCTGAGCAGAGCGACCTGCTGGGCATCTCGATCGATGGCGACCACCGGGCTTCCACACCGCAGATCGATACGGTGGGACGTGAAGTAGTCGAGCGGACGAAGCCACACCGAATCCGGGTCGGGTTCGCCTTTGAGGAAGGCCTTCGACAGGGGTGGGCGTTGATACGGTACATCGGGTTCGTCGCCGAACACGGTGATGGCGCCTTCGAATCCTCGACTTCTCAATGACGTCGCGGTTTCGAATCCGGCTTGCCCCGCACCGACGATGACGACCCGGTTCGGTGTGGCGGTCATACCTGCGTCTCCGGCAGTCGCACGACGATGCCGTCCAGATCCTCTGTAACCGGGATCTGGCAGGACAAGCGGCTCTCGGCCGTCCGCATGCTGATCGTGTCCTCGAGCATCTCGTCCTCGTCATCGTTCATCTCCGGCAGCTTGTCGAGCCATGCGGCATCCACGTACACATGGCACGTGGCGCACATTGCCTGGCCGCCGCATTCGGCGACGATGCCGTCGATCCCGGCGCTGACCGCCGCCTGCATGATCCGCTTGCCTGCAGGTACCTCGAGCTCTTGCTTGGTCCCGTCATTCTGGACATAGGTGATGGTGGGCATGAGTCCCATCTCGCTTTCGGATTTCTGAGAGTGCTGCGCCGTAGCGGTGGTGCGTGCTAGACGAGCAGGTCTTCGCGACCGGCGTTCTTGAGGTCATCGATGTAGATGGGGAACAGGAACTTGGTGCTGGGCACAAGCTTGAGTACCTTCATGATCGCGCCTTCGGTCTTGACCTGGCCCTTGGCCATTGCGAGCGTCATGTTGACTTTGCCCTGCCAGAATCGGTTGGCGGTGTCGGTGTCCATACGCATGGTGGCGTTGGGTGTTTCGGGCGAGTCTGCGGCGCTCGGGTACACCTTCTTGTTGGGCATGTCGAGGACGACCTCGCTGTCCGGGTCGGTGCACTTGACGAGGAGAACAGCTCCGGTTCCCGAGAGCTTGGGTCCGAGATCGGGGTCCTGGTAGGCCTTTTCGAAGATTCCGCCGACGAAGGTGTAGAGGTCCGAGGCGTTGGTGAAGCTGGGCATGGGGTCAGTCCTTACTGGAATCGGGGTTGTGGTCGGGATTGGTCGGTCGATCAGGGAATGGAGATCTCCGCCGGATTGAAGTGGAGGGTCGCCCCGCCGGTGGCGAAGTTGGGGATGTCGGCGGCAGCGGCCTGGCCCTCGGGAGATGTGAATCCGGCTGCCGCCGATTCCTTGTCGTCGAAGGTGATCGACGCCAGGTAGTACACGGACGGCGCAGTACCGTCAAGTGTCTCGGTCCTCCCGGCGGAGAAGGCGCGGACGCCGGGGATCTTGGCCGCGAGCGGCAGATGGGTTGTCGAGTAGTACTCGTCGAACGCTTGGGGATCCTCGGGATGCCCGTAGGTGATGGTGACGTGATACATCAGTTGTCTCCTGGTGCTCAGGGGCGGTCTGCGGGGATGGGGTTCTGGCTCGGGTCCCACTCGACGAGCACGTGCTCCGGCCCGCGGAACGACGTGTTGGGCAGATAGGTGAACGACTGATCCTCGACCAGTCTCAGATGGGGCAGACGACGAGTGATCTCGCCGATGAAGATGCGCAACTCCTGTCGTGCCAGGGTGGCTCCCATACAGGTGTGCGTGCCGAGACCGAAGGTCAGGTGTCGGCGGGCATTCTTGCGGTTGATGTCGAACTCGTCCGGTTCAGGGAACATCGTCTCGTCGCGATTGGCTGATGCGGTGACGATGAGAACGCGTGAGCCGGCGGGGATCTCGACACCGCCGACAGCAGTGTCGTCGGTTGTCATCCGGCGCCATGCCACCACGGACCCCGCATAGCGAAGGCACTCCTCGATTGCCTTGGGGATGAGATCCGGGTCCTCGCACACCGCGTCCCACGCGTGCCGGTTCTCCAGCAAGGTCCGGAAAGCGTTACCGGACGCGTTCGTGGTGGTCTCGTGCGCTGCGAGGATCCCACTCATCATGATGTTCTGCAGGTAGTTGTCCGTGATGAGCTCGGGATTGTCGGCCTGCACACGGATGGCGTGTGGAATCCAACCCGGCGCATCTGGTGTCTGCTTGAGACGTTCGACGAGTCCGCCGGCGAATTCCCAGAACTGCCCCATACCGGTGGCGACGCGATTCTGCTCTTCGGCCGGCGGCCGTCCCCACGTGAACAGGGTCTGCTGCATGCCGAACTGGCGGCATGTCTCGATGTCCTCGTCGGGCACTCCGAGGAACTTCAGTGCAACGATGCACGGCACCTCGTAGAACAGGTCGTCCACGAGGTCGGCTTGACCCCGCGTGACGAACTTGTCGATGTACTCGTTGGTGACCTCGGTGATCGCCGGCGCCAGCTCGGCGACGGCCTCGGCCTCGAACGGCGCGAACAGTGCACGACGACGCTCCGTGTGGATCGGTTCGTCTTCGTTCACGATGGTGGGTCCGGGTGCGAAGTCGTACTTGTCGAGGATCTCGATGGCTTCCTCGCTGACCGGAGTGATCTGTTCAAGAGTGATGGCTGCGGAGAACAGGTCCGGGTTCTTGAAGATCTCCTTGATGTCGTCGTAGCGGGTGACCACCCAGTAGTCCAGAACTGGGCTGTAGAAGACCGGCTCCTCGGTCCGGGCCAGACGCAGCGAGTCGGCCGGATTGACCTGGTAGTCACCCTTGAACGGATCGAACGCCGCAGCCTGGTGGGAGATGGGACAGCCAGTCGGCGTCTCGGTGACACTCGAAACCGGGCAGCCGTCAGGGGTGGTGCTCTCAGCGGGGAGATCGTGTTGCACAGTCATGCTGATTCCTGTCGTCGGTCGGTGTGATGCGAACCACTCGTTAAATGAACGGTAGGGCCGCCCTCACACACCGTCGATCCACTGGACGCCGGGAGTTGTCCATCCAACGCAACCGGAATGCCGGTGCGGAAAGGTAAGGGTTCCTTGCAATAAAGGTGTGACTCTGATCTCATTGATCCATGGAAAGTGAAGTAGGCGTGGGCGGGGGACGGCTGTCGGTCATGAGCGCCGACGTCGATGAGGCCCGCCAGGTGGGTGGACGGTTGTATTACCCGCACTCCGTCGATGTCCTCGGTGATGCGCGCAAGTTCAGCATGCACATCGACGCGGCACGTCTGGGGCCCGTCACGTTGGGGTGGCTGACCTACGACACCGAGGTGCAGATCGAGACCGGTCCGCTCGAGGACTCCTATCACATCAACATCCCGTTTGCCGGGCAGTTGTTGACAGGTTCGGGAAGCAACCGAGTTGTCGCAACCAAGGACCGCGCCGCGGTCTACCGTGCGGATCAGGGAACGATCCTGCGGGGGTGGGGGGACACCCCCTCCCGAATGCTGGCGGTGAAGATCGACCGCAATGCAGTCGACGAACAGCTCTCGGCCATGCTCGGGCAGCAGATCGCGGACCCGATCGGCTTCGACCTCGCTCTGGACATCTCGAGCGGACACGGTCAGCAGTGGTGGTCGGTGGTGCAGGCCCTCGCGAGCACGCTGCGCGTCAGCGACTCGCTGTTCCGAAATCCTATGTTGGCGGGTTCTCTCACCCAAAGCTTGATCATGGGACTCTTGCTGGCGTCGAATCACGACTACACCGATCGGTTGTCGGTGGTGGGAGAGGCAGCTTGTCCAGCCGCGATCGCGCACGCCCGCGAATACATGCACGAGCATGTCGACGAGCACGTGACGCCGCAAATGGTCGCGCAAGCCGTGGGCCTGAGTTTGCGGGCTTTACAAAGTGGTTTTCAGAAGTCGTTACAGACCACTCCGACCCGATACATGCGGGACCTACGCCTCCGTCGTGCGCGTCAGGATCTGCTGGCAGCCGATGCCGCCGAAGTCGGAGTCGCAGAAGTCGCGTTCCGGTGGGGATTCACCCACCTCGGTCGCTTTGCCGGACAGTACCGCGAGATGTTCGGGGAGACGCCGTCGAACGCGCTTCGCTCCACTCCGCGTCACACGCTTGTCCCGGCCGAGGGCGCACTCTATCTGGCAGGCAAAGGGTGAGGACTGGGCCCCTGAGAGTGTGACCGACTGCGGCCGGATGATGGTTGTCGGTCGATGAGTAGCGTGCTGCCGATCGCTTTGGGGAGTCGTGGCGAGAGGGCTCCACGACTCCCCGAAGCGGAGAGTGTGTTCTAGCCGTAGTAGCGGTAGACCATCTCGGCGATCACGACGGGCTTCTCCGAGCGGTTGCATTCCACTGTGGCGGCGACGGTGACCTGATAGCCGCCACCCTTGACCTCCTCGACTGAGACCACGTTGGCGGCCAACCGAATCGACGATCCGGCAGGCACCGGAGCGGGGAATCGCACCTTGTTCAACCCGTAGTTGACGGCCATCTTCAGTTCGGTGATCTCGAGGATCTCCGACCACAGTGGGATGAGCAGGGACAAGGTCAGGTAACCGTGGGCGATGGTCTCACCAAACGGACCTGTCTTCGCTCGTTCGACGTCGGTGTGAATCCACTGATGATCGTGAGTTGCCTCGGCGAAGGTGTCGATGTCGCGCTGAGGAACTTCGAGCCACTCACTGACCCCGAGGTCCTGGCCGGCCAGATCGAGCAAATCCTTCGGGCTGGAAATGGTTGTTGTCATGTTGTGCTCCTATCGGTTCGGTGATCACGTGATGCAATCAGGGGGTCAGTGCGGTACCTGGTCGGCCGCGATGGTCCGCAGTTCGGTTCGGAGGATCTTGCCGGTGGCACTGCGCGGGATGTCCTCGACGACATGGAAACTCTTGGGGATCTTGTAGCGCGCGATCTGCCCTGCGAGGTACTCGGCGATGTCGTGTTTGTCGATCGCTCGACCATCGGTCACCACGAATGCAGTGCCTACCTCACCCCATTTGTCGTCGTTGACCCCCACGACCGCGGCCGAGACCACTCCCGGGTAGTCGGTCAGGACTGCCTCGACCTCGGCAGGGTAGATGTTCTCGCCACCGGAGATGATGATGTCTTTCACCCGATCGACGACGGACGTCCAGCCGGCGTGATCGGTGGCGATGACATCACCGGTGCGAAACCAATCTCCATCAAATGACGAGTCGGTTGCTTCGGAGCGATTCAGGTAGCCCGAGAACACGTTTGGTCCGCGCACCAGCAATTCACCCCGGTCGTCGGAGGTGACCGGATGAACCGAGTTGTCTTTCGCGATGCCGACGTCGGTGTAGAAGTGCGGAAAGCCGACTGACACGGGATGATCGGCGGCGCCATCGGCGATCGACAGATAGATTCCGGCGGCCGCCTCGGTCATTCCATATCCCTGGAGCAACTGCACGCCTCGGTCCAACCACGCCTTGGCGACGCGTTCGATGACCGGTGAACCGCCGTAGATGACGTAACGAACCGTGCTTATGTCGGTCGATTGCCATGAAGGGTGCTCGCAGAGCATCTGCAGGATGGTCGGCACCGCCGAGAAGCAATTGACAGCATGTTCCTCGATGCTCTTCAGCACTGTCCCCGCGTCGAATTTGCCTACCGGGCGCACCGATCCGCCCTTGAACAAGGTGGGCAGTGTCACCTGGTTGAGGCCGGTGACATGGAACATCGGTGCGATGCCAAGTGCTCTGTCGGAACTCAGTACATCGAGGTGGGCGAGTTGGTTGACAGTGTTGAAGGTCAGGTTGCCGTGGGTGAGCACGGCGCCCTTGGGCAACCCGGTGGTGCCGGACGTGTAGAGGACCAGGCAGGGATCATCGAGTCCGACCGGCGCGAAGCCGTCCCCGAGGCCTCCCTGGGCCATGAAGTTGCGGAACTCCCTGGCCCCGGGTACATCGTCGCCAGGACCCAGCGTCAGGATCGTCGATGGTCTGACGGTGAGTTGCTCGACGACGTCGTGATGGCTCGGCGCGACGATCAGCACATCGGCACTGCAATCCTCGAGCATGAAGTCGATCTCTCGCGCCGACAACCGCGTGTTGAGTGGCACGAATACGTGTCCGCCGAGACCGGCAGCGAACAGCGATTCGAATGCCGCGATGTCGTTCGGGCCCAGGTAGGCGACCCGGGCCCCGCGGTCGAGTCCTGCGACACGAAACGCCGACGCCAGCCGTTCGGTGTTGTCGGCCAACTGACGGTAGGTCAGCGAACGGTCGTCGTCGATCAGTGCGATGCGATCAGGTGTGATGCGTGCACGCCGCCATGGCCAGCTCCCGAGGCCGGTGTCGGCGGACGCGATGTCATTGGCCATGGCCGGCGTCTTTCAGTCCCAGCGCACGAATCGCATTGTCCTTCAGTATCTTCGGACGCACTTCATCTTTGATCGTGATCTTGTCGAAGTCCTCGAGCCAGCGGTCTGGGCTGATCAGTGGGAAGTCCGAGCCGAAGAGCACCTTGTTCTTCAACAGTGAGTTGGCGTACTGCACGAGTTGTGGCGGAAAGTACTTGGGCGACCATCCCGAGAGGTCGATGTAGACCTTCGGCTTGTGCGTGGCCACTGCGAGTGCTTCGTCCTGCCAGGGAAACGACGGATGGGCGATGATGATGGTCAGGTCGGGGAAGTCGACCGCGACGTCGTCGAGGTGCATCGGGTTGCTGTACTTGAGACGGATGCCGCCACCGCCAGGCATCCCGGACCCGATGCCGGTCTGTCCGGAATGGAACAGCGCCGGCAGGCCCGCTTCCGCGATTACCTCGTAGAGCGGATACGCCCCGCGATCGTTGGGATAGAACTCTTGGACGCTCGGATGGAACTTGAAGCCCTTTACGCCGTGTTCGTCGATCAGTCGCTGTGCTTCGCGGACCCCGAGCCTTCCCTTGGCCGGATCGATGCTGGCAAACGGGATGATCACGTCGGGATGACGCCCGGCCGCCTCGGCGATTGCCTCGTTGTTGATACGCCCGTGCCCGAGCGCGGCCTCGGCGTCGACAGTGAACACGACTGCGGCCATTTTGCGGCTGCGGTAGTAATCGGCCAGTTCGTCGAGGGTCGGTGGTCCCTCGTCCGAGCCGAAGTACGTTCCGGCACCGGCGCGAAGGTCGTCCGGCAGCGAGTAATGGCCGCAGCCATCGTTCTCGGCATGGGTGTGAACGTCTATCGCAGTGAGGTTTTCCAGATCCAGTGTGGTGCTCACACGATCATCCCTTCTGTGTCGTAGGAATGTTCGGCAGCGGGATGCCGTAGGTCTCGAGACGCTCGCCGATGCTGGAGTCGAAGGCCTCGGCGATGTCGTCGGCGGACCACCCGCCGTCGTGGAACGCCGAGGCGACCTCGGATGGGTGTGACCAGAGGGTCAGTCGATCGCCGCCGATGCCGATGCACTGGCCGCTGATGCCGGCGGCGGCGTCGGAGGCCAAGAACACCGCGAGTCCGGCGACATCGTCGGCGGTGCCGAACGACGCAGCCCGTCGAACCACTGAGGGGATGGGCTCCCCCTTCTCCAGGCCTTCGACGTACGGCGCCAAGAACGGGATCGTCGAGGTCATCGCAGTCGCGGCGTTGGGAACGATCGCGTTGACCGTGACCTTGGCCTTCGCGCACTCCATCGCCCAGGTGCGTGCCATCGCAGCGATACCTGCCTTGGCCGCAGCGTAATTGGTCTGCCCAAAGTTTCCGCGCTGACCCGCGGGCGAGCCGGCCAGGATGAGCCGTCCGCCGTTGCCGCGCTCTCGGAAATGCTTGACGGCCTCGCGCGCACACAGGAATGTGCCGCGGAGGTGGACTCGGATGACCGCGTCGAAGTCGTCGGCGGCCAGGTTCCACAGCACCTTGTCGCGCAAGATTCCGGCGTTGGTGACCATGATGTCGAGCTGGCCGAACTCGCCGACTGCGCGTTCGACGAGAGCTGATGCTGCCTCCTCCGATCCGACTGCGGTCACCTCTGCGACAGCGCGGCCACCGGATTCATTGATCGAGGCGACGGCCTTCTCGGCGGTCTCGGGGTTCACGTCGTTGATGACGACGGCGGCCCCTGCTGAGGCAAGGGCGCGGGCGTAAGCCAGGCCGAGGCCTTGTCCGCTACCGGTGACGACGGCGACTTTTCCGCTGAGGTCCATGTCTGTTGTGCTCCTCTGAACTAGGTGGTGGTTACTGAAATCTCAGAACGGGCTTGATGGTGGAACCGCCGACCATGTCGGCCACGGCGACGTTGATGTCCTCGAACGGGTAGTGGGTGATCAGTTTGTCGAGCGGTAGGCGACCGGATTGCACCATGGCAACCAGTGCCGGGATCAGGGTTTGGGTTTCGCTGTCTCCCAGGGTCAGTCCAATCACGTTGCGCCCGGGAATCATCGCGTTGACGTCGAGTGCCACTTCTGTGCCGAATGCGGGGGCGCCGACGATGACCGCGGTACCTCGAGGGGCGAGCGCATCCACCGCCGTCCGCAGGACTGCGGTGTTGCCGGTGGTTTCGACAGCGCCATCGATCCCAGCACCAGAGGTGATGTCGGTAATCGTCTCAGCCGCGTCCTGAGTGGATGCATCGATCGTGTGGGTGGCGCCCAGTTCCGTGGCGAGCCGCAGCCGTTCGGCCACGCGATCGACGACGATGATCGTGGTTGCCGGTGTCATCGCTGCCGCCATCACCGCCGACAGCCCCACGGCTCCGGCCCCGGTGATCAGGAGCGTGTGTCCCGGACGCGGCTGCAACACGTTCCACACCGCGCCGACGCCCGTCTGGACGCCACACCCCAGTGGAGCAAGCAGGTCCAGTGGTGCAGCGGAGTCGACCTTGACAACGCTACGTTCGTCGACAATTGCATGCTGAGCGAAGGAGGACTGGCCGAAGAAGTGTCCACCCAGGTCCTTGCCGTCACGCGTGACCGGGCTGCTGCCGTCAGTTCGGGCACCACCGATCAGGTTCTGCGGCAACCACGTATCGCAGTAGGCCGGGTGACCGTCACGACAGTTCCCGCACGTGCCACAGGAGGTGAAGGACAGCAGAACATGATCGCCGGGCTCAACGCGTGACACACCCGCACCCACAGCCTCGACGACGCCGGCCCCCTCGTGTCCGAGGACACCGGGCAGTGGGAAGGGAAGCGCGCCGGACGCGACTCCGAGGTCGGTGTGGCACAGTCCGGCCGCCACGAGACGAACACGGACCTCGTCGTGGCGAGGCTCGTCGAGATCTACCGGGGACAGGCTGAACTCAGCCCCTCCGGACTCGACGACGGCGGCAGTGGTGCTGGTCATGACGATGTACTCCTTGGTTCGACCGGAAGGTCAGGCGAGTGAGATGACAACAGACTTGGTCTTGGTATACGAGTCGAGGGCTTCGGGGCCATACTCACGGCCGAAGCCCGAGTTCTTCACACCCCCGAAAGGCACTGCGGGATCGAGCATTGCCCAGTCGTTGACCCACACGATGCCTGCCTGGAGGCGCGCGGCGACTCGGTGCGCGCGCGCAACATCACGTGTCTGTAGGCCGGCAGCCAGTCCGTATTCGGTGGAGTTGGCCAGTTCGACAGCCTCTTCTTCAGAGTCGAACGTCTGCACTGTCAGGACCGGCCCGAAGATCTCTTCTTGAACCACCCGTGAGTCGTTGTCCACCTCGGCAATGACTGTGGGCGCGTAAAAGAATCCTTCACGTGGCAATCGCGTGCCGCCGCACACGATTCGCGCACCCTCGGATTCGGCGAGAGAGACGTACTCCTCGACTTTGCGAACGTGTTTGTCCCCGGCCATCGGACCGATGATGGTTTCGGGGTCGAAGGGGTCGCCGATCGGTACGGCCGGGACCGCCTCGGCGAGAATGGATATGACGGTTTCATGGAGAGCGCGGGCAACAAGCAGGCGCGGCCCACCCATGCAGAACTGTCCGGTGTTGAATACGAAGCCCTTGATGATCGCACCGATGGCCTTCTCCACGTCCGCGTCATCGAACACTATGTGCGCGGCGTTGCCGCCCAACTCCATGGTGACGGGGACGAGATTCTCGCCCGCGACGCTGGCCGCGTGTCGTCCGATCGCCGTCGAACCGGTGAAGGCGATCTTGTCGATGCCCGAATGATGAAGCAGAGCCTCGCCCACCTCAGCGCCCAGCCCGGTCACGACGTTGAGGACGCCGTCCGGTACACCGGCTTCGGTGAGTATCTCGGCCATCAGTAGGGCACTGAGCGGGGTGTCTTCCGCCGGCTTGTGCACAACGGTGTTTCCGGCGGCCAGGGCGGGGGCAATCTTCGAACTCGACAGGATCAACGGAAAGTTGAACGGGGTGATGGCTCCGACGACGCCCAGGGGTTCGCGGCGGGTGTAAGCATGAGCGGGCATGGGCGTGGCCCGAGTTGCACCATCATTCAGCTGCGCGAGAGACGCGCAGTACTCATATTGCTCGGCGGTGGTGATGACATCGACCGGTCTGCACAACGACACCGGCTTGCCGACATTCGCGCTCTCCACGGCGATGATCTCGTCCGCTCGCTCACGCACGAGTGCGGCCACGCGGTTGAGGACACGAGCGCGCTCGCGTCCGGGAAGTCCGCTCCAGCGGGCATCGTCGAACGCTGTCCGCGCAGCCTGCACAGCATGGTCGAGATCAGTGGAGTCGGCCTCGGATACCGACGTCAATGTGTCACCTGTGGACGGATCGATGATGTTGGTGCGGCGGCCGCTGGAGGATTCGCGCCAGCGACCGTCGATGTAGAGCTGTCGGGGCGGAAGCTGCGGGCGAGTGATCGTCCCGGCATCGTCGAGTGTGGTCATGCGAGTCGCCTCTGAATTCATGTAGGAAGTTCGAACCCAAATAGTAAGGGTTCCTTGTGGTTGGGTGGGAGGGGAGGGCCTGACAAGAAGAGTTGGAAGAGATTCTCGAGTAACAACTTTCGGAAAGCGGCGATTGCGGTCGCTCACTCACCGTCGTCGAGTGTGATCCTCTAGTATGACAGGAAACCTGAAGGGTTTCTTCCGGCGGGAACGATGAGAGGACCTGAGATGAGCGCCAGCGTGGGCCTGCCTGACGATGTCGTCGACGATGTCGATATTGCTGACGTCGATCCTGCGCCGACGTTGTTGTATGCGATCAAGCAGGTCGAGCTGGCCATTCGAGCGCACATGGACGATCTGCTTCGCCCGATGAACCTGACGGCGCTGCAGTACACCGCACTGACCGTCTTGCGCCGCCGCGACGGCCTCTCCTCGGCAGAGCTCGCGCGTAATTCTTTCGTCACCGCCCAAACCATGGGGGAGATGATCACGACTCTCGAGCGGCGCGGGCTCGTACAACGCCGTGTGGACCCAGCTGATCGTCGTCGGATGCTGACCAGCCTCACCGATGACGCTCGGGTGATGCTGCGAGAGTACGACGCGAGAGTCGATGAACTCGAGCGCACGATGGTGGACGGCTTGAGTCCGCGCCAGAGAAATGCTTTCCGCGACTATCTGTCCGCATGTCGTAACGCGTTGGGAGATCCGGCTCACTGAGGGGTGGAGCCCGGGTCGGCGGCGTGCGCCGCCGACCCGGGAGTCATTGCAGGACATGTTGTCACCGTCTGAACAAGGGTGGCTAGTGGTTGCCGCCGCGGAAGCGTTCGGGCCACACGCCCGACTTACCCGGCGCCAAGATGCCGTTGGGGTCGAGGGCGTCCTTGATCTTCTCGTGGAACTTCAGAAGTGCACCGTCACCCCAGTTGAACGTCGCCATCACGTCGTCCATCAAGGCGTTGTGGGTCCGATACTCGCCATATCCGGATTCGGCCGCTTCCCGCACGAGTACGCGAGTCATGTCGAGGGCCTGCTGACGAATGTCCGGATCGCTGGTGTCGTAGACGAACAGACACACGTGATGCATCTCGCGGAGGCCGACGATGAACTGCGCGGCGTAGTCCTTGTTGTACTCGTTGGCACGTGCCCGCACCATCTCGAACTGCTTCATCGCCTCTTTGCCATCGGGCGCCGACACTGGCGAGAAGCAGATGTGACCGCCATTGGGGACCCAGTCCAGCAACTGCAGTTCGTCCAGACTCGGGATGCCGTTGTTGATCTTGTGACGGTCGGCGAGAACGTGGCCACCGCGATCGTGACGTTCTTCGTGCGTAAAGAACTGGGCGCCAGGGACCTGGCCGAAGGCCTCCTTGATCATCGAGTAGTACATGTCGATCATCGGCGGCGGCCCGTACAGCGTCGCGTACAGGTTCCAGTACCCGAGGTTCAGTTCCTTCTTCATCTTGTCGATCGCGTCCGCCGGCATCGGGCCGTCCCCCGCGAACCACTCGTCGCGCTTCGAGACCGCAGCCGCGTCCATGAAGATGTTGCGCAAAACCGGGACATTCTGCAGCGGAGCCATATTGATACGCAACGGCAGCATGATGTCAACGATCTGCTCGAGATCCTCCTCCTTGTCGAAGGTGATCACGAACGACATCGATGCGGGCGGCTTGGGCATCAGACCGATACCCATCTTGGTTACGATGCCGAGGTTGGACTGGGTGAACATGCCGTCGGGGCTCGGGCCGAAGCCGTAGGGGAACAGTTGCCACGTGTCGCTGCCTGGCAGGGCGCCCATGCCTGTTCGCAAGACATCCCCTTGCGGCAGAACGACCTCCATGCCGGTCTGCCACATGAAGTGATCTCCGTAGGGTGTGTAACCGACCCCGCGATCGAGCGCGTTGCCGACGACGGAGCCCCAGCCAAGGTCTGGACAATCCAGCATCAGGTCGGGGTTGTTGGCCTGCAGGTGCTCGTAGAGGTCGAAGTACGACACGCCCGGCTCGAGAAGTGCGTACGCGTACTTCGAGTTGACCTCGAGGATCTTGTTCATGCGCTCGCCGGTCTTGACGATGATCGAGCCCGACAGACGCGGGGATGCGCCGCCGTAGCCATTGTTGCGGCCGGTGGAGACCGGGGACAACGGAATCCCGTACTCGTTGGCGATACGGACGATGTCCTGTACCTGTTCGGTCGTCTCGGGAGAGATGACCGCCGAGGGGATGAACGCTTCTTCGGCACCAACCGGATACGGGTCGCGAAAGCTCTCGAGTTCGGTCGCTTCCGACAGCACCCACTTGTCCCCGACCACGTCACGGAACCGCTGCAGTGCGGTGTCGAACTGTTCCTCGCTGATACCGGGAGGGAGTGTGCGCGTCATTGAGATCTCCTTGATCTGATTCAATCCGAGACCGCTGTTCGCGGCCAAGAACAGTAAGGCTTCCTTATGACTAGTGTGAGGGCGACCACACACGTGGTCAATCCACTCAGCGCATCGGCCCAGGGGTGCGCTCTGGCAACATCACTGCTGGTGACGAGCGTGACGGCCCCCGCCGATATCCGGAAAACGTCGTGCCCGAGGGAGGCCGGACGACTCCGCCTGGGCGTGCGACTACCCGCAGGCGCCATGCCGCGGGCGTTCGACGGTGAAGGTGGCGATCGTCGCGTGGCCGCCCCCTGTCTGAGCGTCCCGCGAGATCTGCACGGCACTGGATGAAGTGGTCAGGCTTGACGCGCGTGATTCGCGCCCGATATACCCTCCAGCACCTCGGTAGTGGAAAGGCCGATTCATACGTCATCGTGTTCACGAGTTCGACTGAGCGTGCGAGCTCCGGCGACGAGGCTGGCGATATCGGTGATGCCGTCACGATCAGACGCCGGGCACCGCGCGATTCGCTACCGATGAATTCCTGGTGGTCGCGTGGTCGGTCTGAGGGACACTCAGACATCGAGGAGGTCGTCATGAGCACCCCACTGGACAAGACGTTCACCGCCGTCGTGGAGAAGAGCCCGGCGGCCGGTGGATGGACCTATGTGGTCACTGACTGGACCGCGGCGCATTTCGGGACACGCGGTTTGGTGAAGGTCACCGGCACCATCGACGGCAGCCCGTTCGAGAGCTCGTTCATGGCGCTCGGCGACGGCCGGCACAAGCTTCCGATCACGGCGGCATTGTTGTCGCAGATCGGGAAGGGAGTCGGCGACGAGGTGGAAGTGTCGTTGACCGAGCGCCGATGAGTCGGTGCCTAGAGCATGTGCACTTTCCGATAGATGCGTGCCGCTGCCGGAGTGAGTAGGCCCACTTCGTCAAGAAATTGCATCAGGTGAGCGCAGCCGCTGCGCACCATCGATTGGAAATGATGATTCGCACGCATCTCGGCGACAGCCCGGTGGTAGTCCAGGCCCGCGTCGGCGTAGGCGCGAGGTCGCACAAGGCTCAACACGATGTACGACGACGCGATGGCGACGCAGCGCGCTCCACTGCCTGCGCAGCCACCCGACTCCCTGCATCCGCTGCCTGACCTCCTCACGCGCGAAACGCATGTGACGGGACTCCTCGAGGACGTGGATCTCGTTCACCGTGCGGATGAATGGCAGAACCCGCTCGTCGCGCATGCATCCACGCTGGAAGACATCGAGGATCTCCTCGGCCACAAGAATGCCGGCGTAGGCGACCTCGTTTCTGGCGGTGCTCTTGAACAGTTTCGCGAATCGCCCCAGGCGGGGATGCGGCTGATAGCAGGTGCCGACCATCTTCTTCGTCGCCAGGGCGAACATCAGCGAGTGGCGACATTCGTCGGCGACCTCGGTCATGGCGAACTGGAACTCCGGCCGGTGATAGTCGGCCAGGTACTGATCGCGAAAGACCAACTCTTGCAGCATCATCTCGAACCAGATCCCGATGCTCATGATCGACGCGAACTCGTGCCGGGTCAGCGAGATCCGTTGTTCCTCGGTCATCTCGTTCCAGTAGGCGGTGCCGAACAGTGTCGACCACTCCGGGCTGCAGCCGTACTTCGTCGGATCGAGGGGTGCGTTCCAGTCGATCTCGACCACCGCGTTGCGTGAGGAGCGCGCGGCCGATCGCAGCAACCGGTCCGACACCTCGTCGGGGCCGGTGTCGCAGAAACTCTCGACGGCTCCGGTATCTGAGATCGGGTGTGGGTCAGTGCCTACGGACATGTATGAGCGTCTCCCAGAAAGTTGTGCGTCGTCGACGATCGAGCGGCTGTCGAGGACGAATGAGGCTACCGATTTATGACATCACCTAATGTCACGTTCGTCAATGGTCAGGTAGATGGCGGGAGCGGCGCGGCCCAAGGTGCCCGTGTGGGAAAGGTAGACTACTAGGTATACCCCCAGGTAGACTGATTCGGTGGCGACGACAACGATCAAAGTGCCCGTCGAACTCCGGGACCGCATCAACCGCGACGCCGAAGCCCATGGCGTGACCGCGGCCGGTCTCATCGAGAAGTTGCTCGACGGATATGAACGGCGGCAACGGATGGAGGAGTTCGGCCGGGCTATCCGGGGCGCCGACGACCAGTACTGGGATGAGTTCGGCGACTGGGATACTGCAGTGAGCTCGGGCGACGATGTCGGCTGACCTTCGGCGCGGCATGGTCGTCTGGGCCGAGTTGGATCCCGTGCGAGGACGCGAGCAGTCCGGCAGGCGTCCGGCGCTGGTGATTGCGAGCAATCTGTATCTCGAACAGGCGGATTCGCTGGCGATCATCCTGCCCGCGACGACGACGGACCGGGGCTGGCCGAATCACATCCGCTTGCGCGGAACGGCTTTCACGCCATCCCGTCCGACATTCGCGATGACCGAGCAACCCCGTACGGTCACGCGCGAACGGTTGCATGACGTGATCGGTGTCGTCGACACAGACACCATGGGTGAGGTCGACGTGTGGCTCCGCGATTTCCTCTCGCTCCCGGAACGGTGAGTGGCCGTTCTACGACTGCTCCAACACGGCAGCCTCGCTCTCGGTGAGCTGTGCTCGTGAGGTGTCCTTGAGCGCAACGCCGGAGCGACCGAGCTTGCGCGCGCCGTCGACGAGTGCGGCCGCGATCCTTGCGGCAGTGGCGTAGTCGAGCCCGTCGGGTGGATGGATATTGGAGATGCAGTTGCGATCGGCATCGCTGCGGCCGGGGCGAGGGAGGTGAGTGAGGTAGATGCCGAGGCTGTCGGCAACGGACAGGCCCGGCCGTTCGCCGATGATCACGATCAGCGTCTGGACGCCGAGGGCTTCGCCGATGTGATCGCCCAGGGCGACGCGCGCCTGGGTGGCGATGACCGGTGGTGCGAGCGTGAAGCGCGTACCGAGCGCCGTCACGAGTGCCTCGAGCAGCCCACGGCCGTGATCGGTGAGTGCCCTGGGCGAGAGCCCATCGGCGAGAACGATCGCGATGTCGGCGCCCGTCTCCGGGAGATGGGACACGTCGGCGGGCTGTCGTCCGAGATCGGGGCGACGGAGGTACTCGCTGCGGGAGCCGGCTCGACTCTGCACGTGGAGCGCATCGTCGACGTCGAGGTCTCCGAGTTGGGTTGTCAGGTCGTCGATGTCGAGGGGATCGTGCACGGCATCGCGCGCTGCGGAGTGGGCTGCTTTGAACTCGAGCACCCGCTGCGAGGGCAGCGAATTGCCTGCGCGTCCGAGGCCTATTCGCGCCCGGGTGGTGAGTCGGAGGTCGGCCCACAGGTCGTCGGCGGGCTCCGGTGTGGTGCTCATCGCGCGACAGTCAGCGATCGGAGTTGCGAGCTCGCGACGTCGACGGGGAGGATCCGCCCCTGCGCATCCGCCATGCCGAGTCCGGCGAGCCATTCCTCGAACTCGGGTGCAGGCCGAAGGCCAAGTGCCTGGCGAACATACAGGGCGTCGTGGAACGAGAGGCTCTGGTATCCGAGCATCACGTCGTCGGCTCCGGGAACCGCGATGACGAAAGCGGCTCCGGCGACGCCGAGCAGGGTCAGCAAGGTGTCCATGTCGTCTTGGTCGGCCTCGGCATGGTTGGTGTAGCAGACGTCCACGCCCATGGGGAGTCCGAGGATCTTGCCGCAGAAATGATCTTCGAGACCTGCGCGGATGATCTGTTTGCCGTCATAGAGGTACTCGGGCCCGATGAACCCGACGACGGTGTTGACGAGCAGCGGCTCGAGCACCCGGGCGACCGCGTAAGCGCGGGTCTCGAGGGTCTGCTGGTCGACAGGTTTGCCGCCGGTCCCGATGTGCGCGCCGGCCGACAGAGCGGATCCCTGCCCGGTCTCGAGATACATGACGTTGTCGCCGACCGTGCCGCGCTTCAGGGAGCGGCCGGCCTCGTTGGCCTCGCGCAGGATCGAGATGTCGATTCCGAAGCTGCTGTTCGCGCCCTCGGTGCCGGCGATCGACTGGAACACGAGATCGACCGGCACACCCTTCTCGATGAGCTCGACCGTGGTGGTGACGTGGGAGAGGACGCACGACTGCATCGGGATCTCGAAGCGTTGCCGGATGTCGTCGAGCAGGTAGAACAGATCCGACGTGGCATGAGGCGAGTCGGTGGCCGGGTTGATGCCGATCACCGCATCGCCACAGCCCATCAGCAGTCCGTCGAGGGTCGCTGCCGCGATGCCGCGCGGATCGTCGGTGGGGTGATTGAGTTGCAGACGCGTGGTGATCCGACCGGGCAGCCCGATGGTGGTCCGGAACGATGCGGTCACCGTCGGCGCGGACGCCACGAGGATGAGGTCCTGGTTTCGCATGATCTTCGACGTCGCGGCAACCATCTCCGGGGTCAGACCCGGTGCGACTGCGCGATCTGAGCAGCGCTGTCCTCCCGCGCGGATACGGCCAGGAGCCAGTCGCGCAGGCCTCCGACCGTCGGATGCGAGATCGCCTGGAACGCCATCCGGTCGTGGGAGTCGATGATGAGCCGGGTCACTTCGTCTGACTCGTACGGCACGACCTGATCGTCGAGAAACGTCGTCAGCGGGAGGTCGGCGAGTTGCCATGCCGCAGCTGCACGTTCGGCGTCGGAGTGTGCCGCGCACCCGGCGAGTTCGTCGCCGGAGCGCAACGGGTCGCCTTGGCCATGAGGTCGACGAGCCCGTCGAACTCGTAGGTGGTTCCCGAGATCGACTGGGTGTATCTCATCGCAGATCCTCCTCGGCCTCGGCCAGTGCTGCGAACTCCTCGTTGGGAGAGTTCGCGACGAGCCGGTGTCGGCTGTACAGAGCGAAGTACAGCATGAAAATCGCGAGCACGCCGGGGGAGAGGGAGCGCCGCCACCATGCCGGCGAGGAAGGTCGTGATGATCGCCACAACTGCGATCACCGAGGTATCTCAGGCGCGACTACCCGCCCGCCGCAACATCCCCACCACCACCCGTCGCGTGTCCGCCGGATCGATGACGTCGTCGATCTCGAACACCCGTGCCACGTTGAGCGCTTTGGCGTGTTCGCGCATCGCGTCGGTACTGGTGCGGACGAGTTCTTCGCGTTCGTCCTCGGGGAGTGCGGCGAGTTGCTTCGCCATCGACAACCGGACGGCGCCTTCGAGTCCCATCGGGCCGAGGTGGGCTTGTGGCCAGGCGACGGTGAGGATCGGCCGGTGGGTGTCGCCGCCGAGCATGGCCTGGGCGCCGAGTCCGTAGCCGCGGCGTAGGACGACGCCGATGAGCGGCCCGGTGAAGCGGGCGCCGACGTTGACCATCCGTGATGCGGTGCGCACCAGGCCTGTTCGTTCGGCCTCCGGCCCGACCATGAAGCCGGGGGTGTCGACGAGGCTGAGGATCGGGATACCCCATCGCTGGCACAGGTCCAGGAAGTCGGCTGCCTTGGTGGCGGCGTCGGAGGTCAACGCACCGGCGAGATGCGACGACTGGTTGGCGATCACACCGACGGGCAAGCCGTCGATCCTGGCCAGGGCCGTGACCAATTCGGGCGCCCAGTGCTCGCGGAGCCAGATGACCGATCCGACGTCGAGGATCGTCTCGGCGAGCGGCCGCACGTCAAAGGCCTCGCGGTCGTTGGCGGGCATGAGGTCGCGCAACAGCGTCTGGTCGCTCGCCTCGGGGGTTTCGGTGACGGCCGGGTTGATCAACCCGAGGAGTTGACGGGCGACGGCCACCGCCTCTGCCTCGTCGTCGACCAGCACGTCGATGACGCCGTTCTCGGCCTGCTCGGTGGCCGGCCCGATCTCGTCGGCGCTGACCTGGCCCAGGCCGCCGCCGGCGATCATCGCAGGTCCGGCCATGCCGAGGTTGGTGTCGGGGGTGGCGATCCGCAGGTCCGCCGAGCCGGCCAGCACCGCATTGCCCGCGAAGCACCGACCCGAGACGATCGCGATGCGGGGTGCCACCTCTCCCAGGGCGCCCCACATGCGGAATGACCCGACGTCGAGGGCCGAGACCACCGGGTAGTCCGTGTCCCCCGGTCGCCCACCCCCGCCCTCGGTGAAGAACACCGAGGGCAGCCGAAGTCGGGTGGCGACGTCGATCAACCGGTCGGTCTTGTGATGGCCACGCATGCCCTGAGTGCCGGCCTGCACCATCCAGTCATAGGACATCACCGCGCAGGCGAGACCGTCGACGGTCGCGGTACCGCCGATCAGTCCGTCCGCCGGGGTCTGCGTGACCAGGTCGACCAACTCGCTGCGTTGCTCCTGTGCCGCGGTAACGAACTGCCCGTATTCGATGAGTGATCCGTCGTCGACGAGGTCGGCGATGTTCTCGCGTGCGGTCCGCCTGCCGGCCGCGTGTCGCCGGGTGACGCGGTCGGGGCGGCCCGCATCCGTGGTCAGGTATCGGCGGGCCTCGACCTCCTCGAGTCCCGTGGCCGGAGAAAGGTGGTCGTCGCGGTCAGCCATGGTTCGTATCCTGCCCGATGCGTGGACCCGGATCGCGGCACCGCAGCAGTCACAGACAGGGTGCGCCATCTGCAATCTGTTGTTCACCGGCCTCGGGCATTATGTATGTCATGACATCACAACCTCAGGAGGCTGCCGACGTGGTGGCCTTTGCGCAGCGGTGGTACCGCTACGGTGGCGGCGATCCGTCCGACATCATGATCGAGTTCGGACTGTCCGAGCGCGACTACTTCCTTCGCCTGCGCGACGCCCTCGGCGATCACCAGGGTCTGGATCCGCAAACGGCCGCGGACATCGCCGCGGTGGTTGCCCGCCGCCTCGACGAACTCGGGCCACGAACCGATGGGGAGTCGCTGTCGCGCGCAGCGAGTGCGTGATCGCGCGGATGTGAGCGTCTAGCTCTGCAGGACCTTGGCGGCCGCGTTCCGGCCCGGGATGCCGCTGACCCCACCGCCGCGCCGCGCGCCCGCACCACACAGCAGCAGCCGTGGATGACGCGTCTCGACACCCCACGTGCCGATCTCGCGCTCGCTTTCCGCCCACGGCCACTGCAGGCTCCGGTGGAAGATGTTGCCGCCCGGGAGTCCGAGGGTCTCCTCGAGGTCCTGCGGCGTCTTCACCTCGATGCACGGACTGCCGGTCACGTCGTGCGCGATGACGGACTGAATCGGCTCGGCCAGTACGGAGTTCAGTGACGCCAGAGTCGCACCGACCGCATGCTCGACGGCTCCGGGCGCGTCGAACACCTCGGGTGGGGTGTGCAAGCCGAACAGGGTGAGGGTGTGGCGGCCGTCGAGCTCGGGCCCCAGGATCGACCGATCGGACAAGGTGTGGCAATAGATCTCACACGGCGGGAGCTCGGGTACCTGACCGCGGGCAGCCTGCCGCCACGCATCGTGCAGCTGGCTGATGCTCTCGTTGATGTGGAAGGTGCCGGCGAAGGCGGCCTCCGGTGACACCGTGGTGTCACGCAGGCGCGGGAGTCGCTCGAGGAGCAGATTGATCTTGAGCTGCGCTCCCTGCGTGCCGGATTCGGTGTCGATCGGGTCATCGAGCAGCGAGTTGACGACCTGAGGCGCGCACGCCGCGTACAGCATCGAACCACGCACGGACCCGTCGCTGAGCTCGACCGTGCCGTCGTCCGGATCGATCCCGACAACGCGCACCCCGGTTCGGATCTCGGCGCCCGCCGCGACAGCAGCCTGGTAGAGCGCGCCCGACACCGCCCCCATCCCGCCGAGCGGCACATCCCAGTCGCCGGTGCCGCCCCCGATCACGTGATAGAGGAAGCAGATGTTCTGCCGCATGGCCTCGTCGTCGAGGTCGGCGAACGTGCCGATCAGGCCGTCGGTGGCGACGATCCCGCGCACCACGTCGTCGTCGAAGTACTGATCGAGCAGCTCGCCGAGCGGTCGGGTGGTCAGCGCCTCCCACAGTTCGGCATTGCTTGTATCGGTGCCGATGACCAGTTCGTTCATCTCCGCGGCCGACCGCAGCGGTTCGAGCATCGTCGGGAACACCCGCTCGGCGACGGTGCCCAGCCGGGTGTAGAACGACTGCCACGCGGTGAACACCGTGTCGGAACCGGTTGCGCGACGGAATGACTCGGCGGTCGCGTCCAGGTCGCCGTTGTCGACCAGGATTCCGGTGGTCGGATCGTTGGGCAACGGGGTGTAGGACGAGTAGCGCCGACGGATGAGTCGGATGTCGAGGTCGAGGTCGGTGATGATCTGGCGCGGCAGCAGCGAGACCAGATACGAGTACCGCGACAGCCGGGCGGGCAGGCCGGGAAACGGCATCGCCGACACCGCGGCACCGCCGACGTGATCGGCCTTCTCCACCACCAGCACCGAACGGCCCGCGCCCGCCAGATAGGCGGCGGCGGTCAACCCGTTGTGTCCGGCACCGATGATGATGTCGTCGAACTGGTGTGCTGCGGTCATGTCGGGATCACCTCATGATGCGGCGGAGGAAGGGGGTCGAGTCGGGCATGGAAGCGAGCACCGTGCCGGAATGGTCCTTGGTGGGGTAGACGTGCACCTCGACGGGCTGACCGTTTGCGCGCATCTGTGCATACAGCGAAAGTGTCGACGGCGCGGGCACATCCGTGTCCAGCAGCCCCTGCCCGAGGAAGATCGGACGGTCATACCCCGAGTACGGCGTGCCCATGTACTCGGCCAGCGCCGAGCGCACGCCCGGGATGCTGCTCATCGGTGCACGGAACAGGGTGCGCAGGTCCCGGCCGGTCATCACCGACGCCATCTCGGGATAGCAGAGATGCCGGGCCTTCTCGATCAGCTGCGCGCCGAGCGGGGTCAGCACCGACTGCGGACGGAGATCCGGGCGTGCATCGATGAAGCCGGCGAGGATGTAGGTGACGTAGGTGTTCAACCCCGCCGGCAGGCGGACCGGTGGGAAGTCGGGACCGCCGAGCGCGACGATCTGCTCGATGTTGGCCGGCGTGCCGGTCGCGACGACGCCCCGATAGTCGAGGCCCGATCCCCGCGACAACTCGGTCGCCCGTCGCGCACCGTTGAGGGCGGCGCCCGCTCCCTGTGACTGACCGACGATCGCCCATCGACGGCTGAGCGGGAGGCCCGTCTGCCGGGCGGCCTTCACCGAGTCGACGATCGAGTGCGCCTCCGACTCCCCGTTGAGGTAGCTCATCAGACCTGGCGTGCCCAGCCCGACATAGTCGGTCGCGACGATCGCATAACCCTGCCGCAGCCAGTGGCCGAGGTAGGCGGCGTCACGGTCGCTGCGCGGTTGAGCCGACGGTGTGCAGGCATCGCCGAGTCCGGTGGTGCCGTGCGCCCAGGCGATCACCGGCCATCCACCGGCCGGGGCGGACCCCTTCGGCAGGAAGACGGCTGCGGTGCTCGACGCCATCCGGCCGTGCTGGTCGGGGGTCGCGAACTGGATCCGAAAGGCGCGCCCGGCATCGGGCAGTGTCACCGACGCGGCGAGTGGCACCTGCGCCATCAGACGGCCGGCGTCGGTGGGGATCGGCCCGGAATAGTCCGCGACGTCGAGGCCCGACCAGTTCGGTGCAGGGGTGGCGGCGAGGTCGTCGGCATGCGCGGGACTCACGGTGAGGGCAACCGCACTCCCGACGAGCAGGGACGCGAGGACAGCGGTGAAACGGCGCGGAGCCCGTCGAGATTTCATGATCTCTCACCGTAGATCACCCACTCGACCGGCACGCCGAGATGTCGTGTTGCACCTATCCTTGGATGGTGGACATTCCGTCAGTGAAGCTGAACAACGGATTCTCGATTCCGATGGTCGGCCTGGGCACCTTTGACATGCTGGGGCGACCGAGTGTCTCGGCGGTCTCGGGCGCACTGCGTGCGGGCTACCGCATGCTCGACACGGCGACGCGGTACAGCAACGAGCGCAGTGTGGGTCTCGGACTGCGGGAATCCGGCGTGCCACGGGACGACGTGGTGGTGCAGACCAAACTCGGTGGCGGCGATCAGGGCTTCGACGAGGCGATCAACGCCGCCAAGGACAGTGCGCGCCGACTCGGTGTCGACCACATCGACGTCTATCTGATCCACTGGCCGTGTCCGAGTCTCGGCCGCACCGTCGAGTCCTGGAAGGCGTTGCTCACCCTTGCCGACGAGGGTTTCATCCGGACGGCCGGTGTCTCGAACTTCAAGCAACATCACCTGCAGATGCTCTACGACGAGACGGGTCGCTGGCCTGCGCTCAACCAGATCCAGTGCTCGCCGGCACTGGCCCGGTCGGAGTTGCGGGAGTTCATGGAGGACAAGGGAATCCATGCGCAGGCCTGGCATCCCACCGGCCGCAAGGAGGGGATGCTCGGGGAGGCCTCGGTGATCCGCCTAGCCCGCAAGTACGGCAAGTCGCCCACACAGATCGCGCTGCGCTGGGCGGTGCAGCACGGGATCAGCGTCGTCCCGAAGTCATCGCATGCCGGACGTCAGCTCGAGAATGCCGACCTGTTCGACTTCGAGTTCGATGCCGACGACCTGGCCGCGCTCGTGAATCTGGACCGCGGTGAGAAGGCGGCGCGCGACTCCGACGTCGAAGAGGAGTTCTAGACCCACACCTCGCCCGATCGACGTCTCGACTAGGGTTTGGGGCGTGTCTCGACCCGAGTCCGGCGCCGGCGAGGAACACCCGCGCCACGAGGATTTCACGACCCGCCACGCCCCGACGCCGCTGGAGCTGCCGTTCAACGACGGCGAGGCATCGACGAACGTCGACCTCAAGACCCAGATCATCCGGTTCGCCATCACCGGCGCCGGGTCCGGCGTCCTCGATTTCGGCCTCACGATCCTGCTCCAATACGTCGTCGGGACGCCGTTCTGGATCGCCAAGTCCTTCGGCTTCATCCTGGGCACCACCACCGCGTATCTGCTCAACCGGCGCTGGACGTTCGAGGCCGAGCCGAGCGCGATGCGATTCATCGCCGTCGCCGCCCTCTACGGTGTCACGTTCTTCGTCAACGTCGGCCTCTACACCGTGTTCTCGCACATGTGGCCGGAGACGCTGATCTACAGCTTCGGCGCCTACGTCATCGCCCAAGGCACCGCGACGGTGATCAACTTCGTGGTGCAACGCCTCGTCATCTTCCGGATTCGCTGACGTATGACCACCGCGGTCGTCGTGGGCAGCGGGCCCAACGGCCTGACCGCGGCGGTCATGCTGGCCCGCGCCGGATGCGACGTGCGCGTCATCGAGGCCGCGGACGAGATCGGTGGCGGCACCCGGACCAGCGACCTGTTCGGCCGGGGGACCCGGCACGACCACTGTTCCGCGTTCCATCCCCTCGGGGCCGGGTCACCGGCGTTGCGCGCACTGAAGCTCGACGAGCACGGACTGCGCTGGCGGTGGCCGGAGATCGATTGCGCGCATCCTCTCGACGGGGGCGGGGCCGCGCTGCTGCGCCGCTCGGTCTCCGACACCGCGGCCGGCCTCGACGTCGACGAATCGGTCTGGCGCGACATGATCGGCGGTGTCGCCGCGGACTTCGACGACCTCGCCGAAGACCTTCTCGGCCCGCTGCTGGCGTGGCCACGACATCCGGTCCGGTTGGCGGAGTTCGGGCATCGGGCGCTGTATCCGGCGACCGGTGTCGCCCGCGTGTTCCGCTCCGACGCCGCCCGAGCCCTGTTCGGTGGCGTCGCCGCGCACGCCTTCACCCGGCTGGATCGGCCCGGGTCGGCGGCGGCGGGTCTGATCCTGCTCGCGGCCGGGCACAGGTACGGGTGGCCGGTCGCCGAGGGCGGGTCGTCGGCGATCACGTCCGCGCTGGCGTCCGCGCTGATCGACGCGGGTGGCAGCATCACCGTCGGTCAGACGATCACCGACATCGACGAGATCGGCGATGCGGACGTCGTGATGCTCGACGTGATGCCCGGTGCGGCATCGCGAATTCTCGGGAACAGGTTGCCGGCGCGTGCGTCCCGACGGTACGACCGGTATCGACACGGGCCCGCGGCATTCAAGGTCGACTACCTCATCGACGGAGAGGTCGGCTGGACGCACCCCGGCTGCAGCCGCGCGGGCACGGTACATCTCGGTGGGACATTCGCCGAGATCGCCGCCGCCGAGGCCGACGTCGTCGCCGGGGTGATGCCCGGCCGGCCCTTCACCCTCGTCGGGCAGCAATGGCTCGCCGACCCATCGCGAGCCGTCGGCTCGCTCAAACCCCTGTGGGCGTATGCCCATGTGCCGCACGGGTACACCGGCGACGCGACGGCAGCCGTCACCGCGCAGATCGAACGCTTCGCGCCCGGCTTCCGGGACCGGATCATCGACGTGGTGAGCACGTCACCGGCCGACCTGGAACTCGCGAACGCCAACCAGGTGGGCGGTGACATCGGTGGTGGACGCAACGATCTGCGCCATCTGATCGCGCGGCCCGGACTGTCGCCGAACCCCTATGACACCGGAATCCCCGGTGTCTTCCTGTGCTCGTCCGCGACCCCGCCGGGCGGTGGGGTGCACGGGATGTGCGGCCATCACGCCGCCCGTGCGGCCCTGCGACACCTCGGACGATGAGGTCGCCGGCGTCGTCGAGCCGACCCGGGCGGTGAGTCAGCCGTTGACCTTGGCGATGATGTTCTCCGCGTACCAGTTCAGATGTTGGATCTTCTTGTCCAGGGGTTCGGTGTCCGGTCCCTTGATGTAGGGCAACCGGAACCCGACGATGACGTCGGTGATGCCCTTGTCCTCCAGGCGTTTGCATCCGTCGACCGTGTAGGCGTCGGTCGAGATCACGTGGATCTCGAACGGGTCGTTGGTCTTTCCCTCGGCTTTGCGGATCTCGGCGATCTTGTCGAGCAGCGCGTCGAGTTCCTCCGCCGGACCGCCGCCGTGCATCCAGCCGTCTCCACGGATGACCGCCCGGCGCAGCGCGAGGTCGGCGTGGCCGCCGACGAGCATCGGGATCGGCTCGGTCGGGGCGGGCGTCATCTTGATCTTCGGGATGTCGTAGAACTCGCCGTGGAACTCGAAGTACTCACCCGTGGTGAGTCCGCGGATGATGTCCATGCACTCGTCCATCCGCTTGCCGCGGCGCTTGAAGTCGACGCCCATGAAGTCGTAGTCCTCGGGCCACGGGCTGGTCCCGACGCCCATCGCGAACCGGTTGTTGGTCAGGTAGGCCACGGAGCTCGCCTGCTTGGCGACCAGTGCGGGCGGGCGGACCGGGAGCTTCACGACGAAGGGGGTGAACCGGATGGTCGAGGTCACCGCACCGAGCGCGGCGGCCTGGATGAACGTCTCGATGAACGCCTTGCCGTCGAGGAACTCGCGGTTGCCGTCCGGTGTGTACGGGTAGGTGGCGTCCGACTCCTCGGGATAGGCCAGCGAGTCGGGGATGGTGAATCCGGCGTATCCGGCCTGTTCAGCCGCTTGCGCGAGCGGCGGGTAGAAGCTCGGGTCGGTCATTGCCTCGGCATAGGTGAAGCGCATCGTGCTCCTCGGGACGTGTGACGATCTTCACCAAGAGTAGAACACGTTCTAATTCCCGGCGGGAGGGGTACGGGCGGGCTCGCCGGAATTGTCCGGTTGCACGGCGCGTTCCCCGGACCATGAGCACAGACAACGGTTCACTCACTGCCGACGATCTCGAGTTCTTGCGCCGACCCTTGCACGGATTCCTGTCCGTGGCGTCCGGACCGGTTCCGGCGCAGCCTCGACCGGTCTGGTTCGAGGCGACCGACGATGGCGTCATCCAACTGTTCACCGGACCCGACTCGGTGAAGATCCGACGACTGCGCAGCGACCCCCGCGCGTCGATCGTCGTCGCCGCACCGGTCGGCGAACGTGAGCGCTGGGTCTCGGTATCCGGTCGGGTCACCGTGGCGGCCGACGGCGCCCACGGCCTGGCCGCGCGCCTCGCCGACCGCTATTGGGATCTCGGTGACCCCGACCGGGCGCGCGACCTCGCGGAGATCCTGGCCGAGGATCAGGTGTGCCTCGTCATCCACCCGGACTCGGTCCGGCGATTCAGCTACTGAGCCCTGCGTTTAAGCCCTGCGTCTGCTGGGTCCTGCGTCTACTCGGTCCTGCGCCGGGAGGCGGTGCGGTTCAGGCGGTCAGCGCGGCCGTCGTGGTGGTCGCCAACGAGGCACGGACGGCGGCGGTGATGTCGTCGACGATGGACTCGTCCGCACCGCGCTCGAGGTCGTCGAGGATCTGCTTGATGACCGTCTCGGGGGCCAGCTTCGGCGCATCTGTCAGACCATCGGTCATTGGCGTCGCCGCATAGGACAGGTGGGCGCCGAGGACCTGCGTGCCCTGACCCGCCAATTCCGCCCGCAGGCTGTTGGTCAGGCCCCAGAGCGCCGCCTTCGAGGATGAGTAGGCACCCGGTGTCGCGATCCAGCTGAGCGCCGACGCGATGTCGATCACGGCGCCGCCGCCCCGCGCCGCCAGGGCGGGTGCAAAGGCGCGTGTCATCTCCAGAACGCCGAAGACATTGGTGTCGAACACATCCCGGATCTCCGCCATCGGCGACGTCAGCAGCGACGTGGCGCCATGGCGGCCGGCGTTGTTGATCAGGACGTCGACATCGGGCGCGGCCGCCGCGGCTGCGGCGATGCTGTCGGCGTCGGTGACGTCGAGGTGCAGGGCGATCACCCGCGGATCGGGGTGGGTGATGTCGCGTCGGGCCGCGGCGTAGACCTTCGCGGCGCCGCGGTGCAGCGCCTGGGTGACGAACTCGACACCCAGGCCGCTGGAGGCGCCGGTGACGAGGATGTTGTGGCCGTCGATGAGCATGGGGATTCCTATCGTCGAAAACGATGTGCGCCGGAGGTTCCGGGCACGGGGGATTCAGTGGTGCCGGGGTAGTGGGTTGCCACGTGCACCCGGACCCGGGTGCACCCGCAGTGATCCACGCGTGAGCGGCTCGCCGCACTCCGAGCACACCGGCTCGACGGTCATCGTGTGGCCGCACGTCCGATGTGTGGTGATCACCGGCGCCCCGTCCTCGGCCGCCCATTTGTCACCCCACTGGCGCAGGGCGGCGATCACCGTCCACAGGTCCCGGCCCTTGTCGGTGAGCCGGTAGTCGTAGCGCACCGGCTTGTCCTGGTAGGGCTCTTTGGCCAGCACTCCGTGCTCGACGAGGGTGTCGAGACGCTGGGTGAGGACATTGCGCGCGATGCCCAGTCGGGTCGAGAACTCGTCGAAGCGGGTCACGCCGAGCAGGGCGTCGCGAACGATCAGCAGCGTCCACCATTCCCCGACGATCTCGAGGGACTGGGCCACTGAGCAGTTCATCTCGGTGAAGGTTGCGCGGCGCATGACGCCCACACTAGTGAGTTGCGTCAAGCAACTCAAGTCTGATTACATCAGTTGCGTGAAACAACTCATTGAGGACGTGCCCGCGCAGAAAGCGGCAGGCCGTCCGGGCGTGGTGCTGCTGATCCTGTCGCTGGCCGCGTTCATGGCGAGCCTCGACGTCTTCATCGTGAATGTGGCCTTCGATGACATCGGCCACGACTTCGGCGGCGTCGGTCTCTCCGAACTGTCGTGGGTGCTGAATGCCTACACGATCATCTACGCCGCATTGCTGGTGCCCGCGGGGCGAATCGTCGACCGGTACGGCCGCAAGGGCGGGTTCCTGCTCGGGTTGGCGATCTTCACCGCCGCCAGCGTCGCGTGTGCCGCGGCGGACGGGGTCTGGTGGCTGGTGGCGTTCCGATGCGTGCAGGCCGTCGGCGCCGCGATCCTCACCCCGGCCAGCCTCGGGTTGGTCGTCTCGACCATGCCGCCCGAAGTGCGCGCCCGCTCGGTCCGGATCTGGGCGGCCACCGGTGCCCTCGCCGCGGCGTTGGGACCCGCGGTCGGCGGTCTCCTCGTCGAGGCCTCGTGGCGCTGGGTCTTCCTGGTGAACGTCCCCGTCGGTATCGCCGCGCTGGTCGCGGGGGCCCTCGTGCTGACCCGGTCACGCAACGACACGGTGACCGGACTGCCGGACCTCGTCGGCGCCGCATTGCTCGCGATCTCGATCGGCGCGTTGACGTTCGGGCTCGTGCAGGGACCCGAATGGGGCTGGTCGGACGGACGGATCATCGGCGCATGGATCGTCGCGGTCGCCGCGCTGGCCGCGTTCATCGTCAGCTCGGCGCGACATCCCGAGCCGGTCATCGATCCCGCGTTGCTGCGGGTGCGCGCGTTCTCCTTCTCCAACGTCACCGCGGTGCTCTTCGCGATCCCGTTCGCCGGGGCACTGCTCGCGAACATCCTGTGGCTACAGCAGGTCTGGGGATACTCGGCGATCAAGACCGGTTTCGCGGTCTCGACGGGGCCGCTGATGGTGCCGATCTTCGCCGCCGTGGCGCACCGACTGAGCGCCCGTATCCCGGTGGGCGCCATCGTGTCCGCGGGCTGCCTGCTGTTCGGACTAGGCGGCGTGATCATCGCGCTGTCGGTGGACGCGACCCCCGACTACGCGACCGAGATCCTGCCGGGCTGGCTGATCGGCGGTATCGGTGTCGGCCTCGCTCTTCCGTCGATCCTGTCGTCGGCGACCGCCGACCTGCCGGCACACCAGTCCGCGACGGGCAGTGCCGTGGTCAACATGAGCCGGCAGATCGGGATGGCGCTGGGCGTCAGCCTGCTCGTCGCGATCGTCGGCGCACCGGTCGGATATGTGGCCGCGCACAGCGCCTTTCAGGCGGCGTGGTTCGTCCTCGGCGGTGTCGCCGTACTGGGGGCGGTCACCGCGCTGGGCATGAAACCACCGAGGCGCGCTCACGGATGACGTCGAACGTATCGGAATTCGCGACGTTCCCCGTCGTCTGTGCCGGCCTACGGGCGGGTGAACCGCTCCCGACGGCCCAGTCGGCGTAGTCGCATCCACTCCGCGAACCCCTTCGGATCGCGTTGCTGGACAAGGAAGTACCAGCCGAACCGGGCGTACTCCTGGGGGATCAGCTTACGCATGCCGGGTTGGCTCATCAGGTAGCCGCGATTGCGGTAGGTGAAGTAGCGCTTGGTCGGATTGTCCGGATACTGGGTGTGCATGCGGCCACCCAGGATCGGCCGGAACTCCTCGGAGCCGTCCGGGTGCAGGTAGCCCGCGGTCAGGCACGTGCCGAAGGCGAGGTCGGATCGCTGGAGTCGTCGATGGATCTCCACCTCGTCGCCGCGGAAGAACAGCCGCAGATCGGGGACACCGACCTCGTCGATCGCCTTCGCGGAGAACAGGGCGCCGTTGAACAGCGAGGCGATACCGGGGAGGAAGTCGTCCTCCTGGGCGCCGCCGGTCGGCCCGTTGCCGGCGCCGTCGGCGAACAGTTCGGATCGCTTGCGCCGCCACACCATGCCGCGGCGCAGCGGGAAGGCGAGCGTGTCCGGGTCGTCGATGTTCGCGACGACCGGCGACACCTCGTCGAGCTGATGGCGTGCCGCACAGTCGAGCAGGGTGCTGAGTACGGTCGGGCCGTCGGGGCGGCCGTCGTCGTCGGCGCACCAGATCCAGTCGGCCCCCAGGGTCAGCGCGTGCAGCATGCCCAGCGCGAACCCGCCCGCGCCGCCCAGATTCCGCTGCGACCCCAGATAGGTGGTCGGAACGGGTTGTCCGGCAACCAGTTCGGCGACCTCGGCCTCGTCGGCGTTGTCCACGACGATCAGATGATCGACGGGGCGGTCCTGCGTGGCGATCACCGCCAGTGATCCGGCCAGCAGCTCCACCCGTCGGTGGGTGACCACCACCGCGATCACCCGTTCGCTCATCGGTTGGTGTCCTCGGCTGTGCTCGGGTTCTCCAGGCCGGCGAGCACCTTGCGGACGTGTGCGGCGGCGCCGGGACCCTCGTAGGCGCCGACGACCTCCTCGATACCGCCCTCCATCCGGATCTCGCCGTGGTCGATCCAGAGCGCGCGATCGCACAACTGCGCGAGGAACTCGTTGGAGTGACTGGCGAACACCAGGATTCCGGAGCGCTCGACCAGCGCTTGCAGTCGCACGCGCGCCTTCTTCATGAAGTCGGCATCGACGGCCCCGATGCCCTCGTCGAGGATGAGGATCTCCGGGTCGATGCTGGTCACCACGCCGAGCGCGACGCGCACGCGCATGCCGGTGGAGTAGGTGCGCAGCGGCATCTGGAGGTAGTCGCCGAGCTCGGTGAACTCCGCGATGTCGTCGATCTTCTTCAGCATCTCCTTGCGGCTCATGCCGAGGAACATGCCGCGGATGATGATGTTCTCGTAGCCGGAGATCTCGGGGTCCATGCCGACGCCGAGATCGAACACCGGCGCCACCCGGCCGCGCACCCGGCACGATCCGCGGGTGGGTTCGTAGATTCCCGACAGCAGGCGCAGCAGGGTCGACTTGCCGGCGCCGTTGTGTCCGACCAGACCGACCCGATCCCCGTGCTGGAGATGCAGGTTGATGTTCTTCAGCGCCTCGACCACGACGACGTTCGACGCCGTCGAGCCGATCACGCCGCCGGCGGCGCCGATGACCGACTTCTTCAATGACCGGGTCTTCGCGTCGAAGATGGGGAAGTCGACACACGCATCCCAGGTGTCGACGCGAACCGCGTTCTCAGTTGCCATGTTGTGCCCGTCCTACACCCAGTACGCCACGCGGGCCCGATAGTTGCGCATCACGACCATCGCCATCAGCCAGCCGAATGCGGTGCATCCCAGCACGATCGCCCAGTGGTAGAACTCGACCGACTGCCCCAGCAGGGGGCCACGGGCGATCTCCAGGTAGTGGAACATCGGGTTGAGCTCCACGATCTTCAGCCGCGATGACGTCTCTCCGGTCGTCTTGCCCAGGCTCTGGGTGGTCCAGATGATCGGCGTCATGAAGAACACCAACTGCACGACGGTGGTCAGCAGCTGACCGATGTCGCGGAAGCGGGTCGACAGGATGCCGAACACGATGGCGACCCAGAGCGAGTTCAGGACGTACAGCGAGATGGCCGGGATCACCAGCAGGACGGTCCAGTTCAGCGGCGGCGGGAAGATCAGGAAGATCACCACGATGATCACCACGTTGTGCGCGAAGATGATCAGCTGTCGCCACACCACGCGGTACACGTGCACGCTCACCGGGGCCGGCAACTGCTTGATCAGGCCCTCGTTCTTGGAGAAGATCTCGGCGCCGTCGAGGATCGAACTCTGGATGAAGTTCCAGAAGATGAAGCCGAGCGCCACGTACGGCAGGAACACCTTGATGTCCATGCCGAACAGCTCGCCGTAGAGCAGGCCCATGGCCACCGCGGTGACGCCCGTGGCGATGGTGATCCACAGCGGACCCAGAACCGATCGGCGATAGCGCTGCTTGATGTCCTGCCAGCCGAGGTGCAGCCAGAGCTCGGAATCGGCCAGGCCGTCGCGCAGATCCTTGATCGCGCGACGAAGCGTGCGCGAATCGGACACCGCAGGTGCTGGGGGTACCTCGTCGCTGACTACCGATGACACGGGGACTCAGCATACAAGCGGGGCATCAGAGGTATTGCCCCGTGCTGGGTCCCTGCGGTCCGCCGCCGGTCACGACGCCGGGCGGCAACGCGCCCTGACGCATCTGCTCGAGCTGGGACCTGGCGGCCATCTGCTGGGCGAACAACGCCGTCTGGATGCCGTGGAACAGCCCTTCGAGCCACCCCACGAGCTGTGCCTGCGCGATGCGCAGCTCGGCGTCCGAGGGAGTGGTGTCGTCGGTGAACGGCAGCGCGAGACGTTCGAGTTCGTCGCGGAGTTCCGGCGCGAGCCCGTCCTCGAGTTCACGGATCGACGACTCGTGGATCTCGCGGAGCCGGTTGCGGCTGGCGTCGTCGAGCGGAGCGGCCCGGACCTCCTCGAGGAGCTGCTTGATCATCGTGCCGATCCGCATCACCTTGGCGGGCTGTTCGACCATGTCCGCGACGCTGTGACCGTCGCCGTCCTTGTCGTCGGCGCCCTGACCGCCGACGACGATCACGCGGTCGGAACCCTCGCCTGCACCGCCGCCGGGTCCGCTCGAGAGTGGGTCGTTGCCCGGAAAGGGTCCAGATGTCATGGCACCCATTGTGCCGAAGGCCGCGCTCGGGTGGTGGGGATACCCCATGTCTATCGTGTGACCTATGGCCTTCGACGTCGCACATGTGCGTGGATTGTTTCCCTCGCTCGGTGACGGCTGGATCCACTTCGACCCGCAGGCCGGGATGCAGATTCCGGACTCGGTCGCGTCGGCGGTCTCGAAGGGGTTTCGGCAGCTCGCGGCGGCTCCGGGCGGGGTGTATCCGGCCGCGATCGCGTCGGCGGAGACCGTCGACCGGGCGCGTCGCGCGGTCGCCGACCTGTTGGCGGCGGAGCCGGGGACCGTGGTCCTCGGTCCGTCGCGCTCGGCACTGGTCAACGGGCTCGCGGAGGCCTTGCCGGCGTTGACCTGGCTGGGCGCCAACGTCGTGCTGAGCCGGCAGGACGACGAGCCGAACATCGTGCCGTGGCTGCGTGTCGCCGACCGCCATGGCGCCCGTATCCGCTGGGCCGAGGTCGACGTCGAGACGGGCGCGTTGCCGACGTGGCAGTACAAGGACCTCATCGATGAGCGCACCGCGGTTGTCGCGGTGACGCTGGCGTCGTCGACGATCGGGGCGATCACCGACGTCGGGGCGATCGCGGAGCAGGCGAAGTCGGCCGGCGCGCTGCTGGTGGTCGACGCGACGAGCGCCGCGCCCTACCTGCCGATCGACATCGGCGAGCTCGGGGCGGATGTCCTGGTCGTCTCCGCGGAACGGTGGGGTGGCCCGCGGATGGCCGCGATGGCGTTCCGCAGCACCGCCGGCCTGGATCGGTTGCGCCCGCTGTCGATGGACCCGCGAGCCGAGGGGCCGGCGCGACTGGAACCCGAACCGCACCAGGGGGCGCTGCTCGCGGGCCTGGTCGCCTCCGTCGAGCACCTCGCGTCGCTCGACGACGCGGCCATCGGGAAACGGCGGCCTCGGCTCGTCACCGCACTCGACGGCGTCTACGAGTATCTGCAGCGACTGACCTTCTACCTGACCACGACGTTGCAGCACCTCAACCAGGTGAACCTCGTCGGTACCGTCGACGACCGGATACCGGCCGTCAGCTTCACCTTCGACGGCGTCAGCGCGGACAAGGTCGTGCGTCGTCTCGCCGACAACGGGATCTGCGCACTCGCCGATCCGCCCAGCCGAGCCCTGGCCCGGATGGGCGCAGGCGATTTCGGCGGAGCGGTCACCATCGGGCTCGGGCCGTACTCCACCCCCTATGAGGTGGATCATCTCGTCAGGGCGCTGGGCTCCCTGGGTTGACCCGAAGTGGGTCAACTGACTGAGAACCTCGCCACACGACTCGCAATTCGGCATCGTGGCCATTAGGTTTACGTCAATGAATATTGTCGAATCGGCCCCGGAAAGCTGATGGGCGTTGGTCCCCGAGAGTCCGACCGGCCGCTCACGCCCACCGAACGCGAGGTCTGGCGCAGCTTCACCCACGGCGGCTGGGGCCTGCTCGCAGAGATCAACGCCGCGATGTCGGCGCACGGGATGTCGCAGGCCGACCTGCGGGTGCTGGAAGCGCTCGGCCGACGATCCGAACTCGGGATCAGTGAACTCGCCGCCACCGTCCATATGACCGTCAGCACCGTCTCACGACAGATCGCCCGGCTCATCGACGACGGAATCGTCGAGCGCGTGGAGCGCGGCACCGATGGGCGGCACCGCTTCGTGCGGATCACCGACGGCGGTCGAGACGTACTCGACGACCACGTCCGGGTCCGCGACGCGCTCATCCGCCGACTGGTGATCGAGCAGGTGACCACCGACGAATTCGAGACGCTGGGCGAGGTGTTCCGCAAGATCGGTGCGGGTCTGGCGCAGCGGGGCATCGGGACCGACCGGTGACACCCCGCACCCGGTGGTCCTCAGTCCAGCGTGAGCAGGACCTTGCCGATCGCGTCGCCGCTGTCGAGCCGGGCGTGCGCGGCGTCGGCGTCGGCCAGTGGGAACGTCGAGTCGACGATCGGTCGCACCTTGCCGGCGTCGAGCAGTGGCCAGGTGATCCGCCGAGTCGTGGCGACGACCTCGGCCTTCGACCCCGCACCCTCGACGGGGCGCGACCGCAGGGTGGTGCCGGACACCGACGCGCGTTTGGCCATCAGCGCGCCGATGTTGAGCTCGGCCTTCACCCCGCCCTGCATTCCGATGACCACGAGGCGGCCGCCGGTTCGCAGCGCCTTGATGTTGCGCTCCAGGTAGGCCGCACCCATGATGTCGAGGATCACGGCGGCTCCACCGCTCTCGCGGATCACCTCCACGAAGTCGTCCTTCGAGTAGTTGATGAGAACGTCGGCGCCGAGTTCGCGGCAGCGTGCGAGCTTGGCCGGGGTCCGCGCCGTGACCGCCACACGCGATCCCAGCGCATGCGCGACCTGGATGGCGTGCGTGCCGATACCGCTCGAACCACCGTGTACGAGAAGAAGTTCGTGGCTCTCGAGGTGGGCCGTGTCGTACACGTTCGACGCGACGGTGCACGCGACCTCCGGCAGGGCGGCGGCCGAGACCAGGTCGACGTCGGCCGGCTTGGGCAGCACCTGGACGGCGGGGACGGCCACCTTCTCGGCGTATCCGCCACCCGCGAGCAGGGCGCAGACCTCGTCACCGATCGACCAGCCGGCGACGTGCGCGCCGAGTGCGGAGATGCGGCCCGACACCTCGAGGCCGAGGGTGTCGACCGCGCCCGGTGGGGGTGGATACAGGCCCCGACGCTGCAGGAGATCGGCGCGATTCACCCCCGCCGCGACGACATCGATGACGACCTCGGTCGGACCGGGATCGGGATCGGGGAGGGTGACTACGGACAGCTGGTCGGATCCGGCGATGGCGCGCACCCTCCCGATGCTGTCACAAGCGCCGCCCATCGGGATGAGTGACCGCAGCGGATCGACCGCATAGGGTTGACGGCAGTCGGGTTCGGGGGCACACACGATCGGGTCGGGGAGACAGGGGAGGACGTTGCCCGTACCCGAGGGCTTGTCGGAGGACGAACTGCGCGTCTGGCTGACCATGTTGGTCGGCTCCATGCGGTTGTTCCACCATCTCGACGAACGGCTCGTCGCCGAAGACGGCATCAGTTACGCCGAGTACCGGACGATGATCTCCATCGCGCGTGACGGACCACAGCGCATGTCGGATCTCGCGCAGGAGGGCATGGTGTCGCGCAGCGGGATCAGCCGTCAGGTCGCCCGACTGGTCGCCCTCGGCCACGTCGAGCAGGTCACCGAAGCCACCGATGGGCGTACGCGTCTGGTCCGGCTGACCGACGGCGGCCGGGGCGTGGTGCTCGCCGCGACGGCCAATCACGTGTCCCGCGTCCGCAGGCACGTGTTCGACCATCTCGAGGACGATGAGCTGCGCACTCTCGACGCCGTGTTCGGCAAGGTCGATGCGAGTCTGCCCGATTCGCTCCAGTAGCCTCTTCGGCAGGGAAGCGTGGCAGAGCGGCCGAATGCACTCGCCTTGAAAGCGAGCGTGGGTAAAACCACCGGGGGTTCAAATCCCTCCGCTTCCGCAGATGGGAGGGGTTCCGTCGTGCGGCGGGTGCGAGCCGAACATGAGGCGCCGGGCACCCGGACCACGACAATCTGGCGGAGCGCCTCGTGGTCCGCGATGCAACTGGCCGGACCGACGCAGCGCTACAGTGCGACGATGGAGTCGTCCTGGCCGCGCCCGAACATGCGTACCGCCACGCTGATCCGCGAGGTCGCCGAGCACATGCTCGCGGCGGCCGACACGGCCGCCGAAGAGGTGACCGCCTCCGCACACCAGTCGGCGGACTACCGCGCCGTGCTGGAGGACCCACAGCTCGTCGCGGCCGACCGCCGGATGAACCGGACCAACATGCTGCACTGGTTGTCTGCGAACATCCAGGCCCCGGGAACGAGGGTCCCGCCGAGCATGGATCCCGAGATCCTGCAGTTCGCGCGCGACGTGGTGCGCCGCGGGCTCGATCTGCACGACCTGGGTTCCTGGCGTGGCGCCCAGCACGGGGCGTGGTCGATGTGGGTCGACGGGTGCTTTGCCGCGACGAGCGACCTCGACGAACTCAGGGACCTGATGAAGGTCTCCGAGCGGTCGATGGCCACGTTCATCGACGATTCGATCGCCGCGCTCGACGAGTTCGTGGAGCAGGAACGCGCAGATCTCGCGAAGGGCGCGAACGCCGAGCGGCACGCCACGGTCCAGCTACTGCTCGAGGGTGCGCCGATCGGGCGCGCCCGGGCCGAATCGCGGCTCGGCTACGTACTCACGGGTGACCATGTGGCCGCGATCGTCTGGAGCGACTCGGCGGAGGAGGCGGCCGACCTCGACGCCGCCGCGGAGGCGGTGATGCGGGTGTGCGGCGCGTTGCGTCGGCTCACACTCAATGCGAGCACCACCGCCCTGTGGGTGTGGGTCCCGGCGCACGTGGTCCCACCGGTGGAGGTCGCCGAACAGATCGTCGCGGACACCCCTGGCATCCACGTCGCCTTCGGTCGCCACGGCCAGGACCTCGAAGGTTTCCGCCGCAGCCATCTCGACGCCGCGTCCGCGCAGCGCATGCTTGCCCGTGTGGGGTCGACCCGGCAGGTCGTCCGCTACGAGGACGTCGCACTCCTGTCCGTGCTCACCGCCGACATGGCGCAGGCCGATCAATTCGTCGCCGACACACTGGGTGACTTGGTCACCGCCGATCCCGCGCTGCGCGAAACGGTGCTTGTCTACGTGCAGGAGCGGTTCAACGGTTCCGCCGCCGCCGAGCGTCTGTTCACGCACCGGAACACCGTCGAGCGGAGGCTTGCGCGGGCCGACCAGCTCCTCCCGGCGCCGCTCGCCGAGAACGCCGCGAGCGTCGTCGCGGCGCTCATGCTCGTGCAGCTACGCGACTGACCGCTGTCGCGTCCCCCGACCGGTTGACGCGGGGTCGGTCGTGAAGTCGTCGCCGCCAATCGCGGCTGGTCTCCTCGCCTTACATCGGCAGGTCGGGCGAATCGACCCCGACCACCCGGTCTCCGCAGAACACCCGGATCGACTCGGCGGGACCGTGCCCGCCGATCCCGGATTGGCCCCAGAAGCTCTGCGCGGACTCGTCTCCGAGGTCGGCGACCTTCGCGCCGTTGACGCGCACCTCGCCGGACTTCACCCGGGCACCGACGGCGATCGCACGGTCGGTGTCGGTGCCGAAGACGTATGCGTCCAGGCCCGAGGCGTGCGCGTTCGCCGCCCGCAGCGCCTCCGCCTCGGAGTCCACGCCGTGCAGCGAGACGACCGGCCCGAACAGCTCCGCCGTCGTGCGATCGGGGTCGGATCCGGTTGCGATAGTGGGGGACAGGAAGAACCCGGTGAGGGAGGGCAGCTCGCCCGGCTGGTCGATCTCGGCTCCGAGCGCGCGGAGACCGTCGATCCGCTGCCGCAGCGTGTGGTGGTGCGGCTCGTTGGAGATCGGGCCGATGTCGGTGGCCTCGTCGAGCGAGTGCCCGATCCGCAGCCTCGCGATGCGTTCGCGCAGCGCCTCGCGGAGCGGCTGCACCAGGTGCTGCGGCGCGAGCACCTTGCCCGGCCCCTCACACCACTGGCCGTTGAGATTCGTCATGCCCGTGAGGATCCCGTCGGCGGTCACGTCGAGGTCGGCGTCGTCGAGCACGATCACGGGGTTGTTGCCGCCCAGTTCGAGCTGCAGGACCTTGAAGTCCTCCGCAGCCGCGCGGGCGATCGCCCTGCCCGCCCCCGGGCCGCCGGTGAACGACACGACCTGGACACGACGGTCGCCGGTGAGGGCGGCGCCGATCTGGCCGGTTCCGTGCACCACTTGAAGCGCACCGTCGGGCAGGCCGGCGTCGACGAAGCACTCGGCGATGACCTGCGCGCTCGCGGGTGCGTGCTCGGAGGGCTTGAGGAGGACGGGGCAGCCGGATGCGATGGCGCTCGCGACCTTGGCCGCCGGGATGAAGCTGGGGCCGTTCCACGGGGTGAGGATCGCTGCGGGGCCCCACGGGATGCGGTGCAGTCGGACGTCGCGCCCGCCCGCGGTGAGTGGGCTGACGCGGGCGATGGTGCGCGCCTCGGCGGCCGCGCCGCGCAGGCGGTGCGGAAGGAACGCCGCGACCTTGCGGGTGGCACCGATCGCCGTGCCGCTGGTGAACGCGTCGACGCGGGCGATCTCCTCGATCCGCTGCTCGACGTTCGCCGCGGCCCGCTCCAGCGCCTCGGCGCGTTCGATCCGGAAGTCGTCGGCGGTGAAGTCCGTCGCATCGTAGACGCGCTGCGCGAGATCCAACGCCCGCTCCAAGTCGGCCGCGACGGTGGTCACCGTGCGGTGGACTGGCTCGCCGGTGTTCGGGTCGGCGTTCCAGGTGTCGAGCGCCTCGCAGTCGACCCATTCGCCGGCGATGTGGTTGCGGGGTTGGGCGAGGATGGTGGTGGTTTCGGTGGTCACGGGGTCGTCTCCTCGGTCTCGGGGCGGGTGGGCATGGCGACGACGATCCGCGTCACGTCGCCCGATTGCATGGCCTCGAAGCCCTCGTCGATCGCCTCGAATCCGATGACGTCCGTGACCATCTCGTCGAGGAGGAGGCGGCCCTGCTGGTAGAGGCGGGCGAATTGCCCGATGTCCTCACGTGCCTGGCCGGAGCCCATGTAGGAGCCGATCAGGCGCTTCTCGCTGAAGAAGAAGTCGGAGGCGGGGACGGAAACGTCGGTGCCGTCGGGCGCGATACCCACGAGGCAGGCAGTGCCGGTCGGCCGCACCACAGCCAGGGCGGTCGCGGCGGTGCGCGCGGAGCCGACGGCCTCGAACGCGAAATCCACACCGTCGCCGAGCAGTTCGACGATCTCCGCGGGCACGTCGCCCGCGCCGTTCACGGTGTGCGTGGCGCCGTACTGGTGGGCGGCCTTGAGGCGGGCGTCGTCGAGGTCGATACCCACGATGGCGGTCGCGCCGGCCAGCCGCGCGCCCTGGATGATGGCCGATCCGACTCCGCCGCAGCCGATCACAGCGACGGTGGAACCCGGGCGCACCTGCGCCCCGCGGAACACAGCGCCGACGCCGGTCACGATGCAGCAGGAGAGCAGGCAACCGACGCGGGTCGGTACGTCGTCGGGCAGCATCACCGCGGCGTTCGCGCGAAGCAGGATGTGCTCGGAGAACGCGCCGACGTCGCCGAGGCGGGCGACGGGCGTCCCGTCAGGCAGCGAGTACGCGGGCCGAGGGCGGCGCCGGATCTCCGCCTGCCGCCGGCACTGGGTGGAGCGGCCCGCGTTGCAGTTCGCGCACTGCCCGCACGACGGGGTCAGCGCGCCGGTCACGCGGTCGCCGGGCTCGAGGTCGGTGACGGCAGAGCCGACCGACTCGACGACGCCCGCCACTTCGTGCCCGACGACGACCGGCATCTCGGATTCGACGGTGCCGGTCATATAGTGCAGGTCGCTGTGGCAGAGCCCCACATGGGTGACGGCGACCCGCACCTCGTGCGGCTCGGGATCGTCGACGTGGATGTCGGTCAGGTGCAGGGGCCGGCCCACCTCGGTGAGCACGGCAGCGCGGGTGATGATCATCGTTTCGCTCCGTTCGCGGTCGCGGATGTGCGTGCGTCCCAGAAGCCCTGGACACCGGCGGTGAGCGCGCCGCTGTTCCACGACTCGTCAGCCGCCGCGTCCTCGCGCTCGAAGGCACGCTCGATCTCCTCGATCGACGGCCGCAGCAGTTCCAGGTGCAGGGCGGTGTTGTTGACGTCCTCGGGGGTCCACGCGTGGACGGTGTCGATGGCGCGGTCGAGCAGCGCCTCCGGTGCGACGATCTCGTCGAGCAGGCCGATCCTCAGCGCCTCGTCGGCTACCAGACGCTCGGATGCCAGGACCATGCGCATCGCGTGGCCCCGGACGAGGCGGGGCAACAAGATGCTCGACGCGTTGGAGATGGTCAGGCCGCGCCCGTTCTCGGGCTGGTAGAACTCCGTCCGCGGCGTGCCCAGGCGTGCGTCGCAGCACAGCGTGATCTCCGACGCACCGCCCACGGCGATCCCGTTGATCGCCGCGATCACCGGGACCCGGGTCTCGATCACGGCGCGGGTCACGTCGTGGAAGCTCTCGAAGCTCTCGCGCATCTCCTCGAAGGACGTGGGCGCGGCGGCCAGGTCCTCGCCCGCGCTGAATGCGCGTCCGGTCCCGGTGAGCACGATGCCCCTGGCCTTGTCGCCTGTGCCGTACTCGCGGATCAGCGCGGACAGGCGTCTGCGCATCGGCGCGGTCAGCGCGTTCAGCTTGTCGGGCCGGCGCAGCGTGATGACGGCGACATCCCGGGTCACCTCCACGAGTACGCGCTCGGTCGCCTGGTCGGTCTTGTTCACGGGGTTCTCCTTGGTCGACGGTGCCGGCGCGCGCAGGTCGTACACGGTGCCGGGGGCGTGCGCGGCACGGGCCTTCAGTGCGGGTTTGGACACCCGCTCGGACGGGGTGCGGGGGAAGTCCGACACGAATTCGACGTAGCGCGGCACCTTGAAGCGGGCAAGGCCTTCGGCGACGCGGCCGATGATCGCCTCGGCCGTCCCGCGGTCGGCGACGACACCCGCGGCGAGCTGTACGAAGGCCTTGACCTCCTCGCCGAGAACGTCGTCGGGTTCGGCGACCACGGCGGTCGCGACGACGGCGTCGTCGCGCTCGAGTGCGGCCTCGACCTCGGCGGCGGCAACGTTCTCCCCGCCGCGCCGCACCATGTCCTTGAGCCGGCCGACGAGGCGGATCCCACCGTGCTCGTCCTCGACGGCGACGTCACCGGTGTGCAGGCGGCTGTCGCGCAGGGACCGTGCGGTCTCCTCGGGGCGGTTCCAGTAGCCGAGCATCATCGGCGCACCGGCCACGGTCAGCTCGCCCGGTGTCCCGGTCGGGACCTTGGCGCCGTCGGCGTCGACGATCCGGACCTGCTTGCTGGGTACGGGATGCCCGAGGGTTCCGCTGCCGACGGCAGCGGCGTCGTCGAACGGGCTGAACAGGTCGATCCCGCTCTCCGTCATCCCGTACACCTCGCGCCAGGGCGCGCCCCAGCGTTCCTCCAGCGCGGCGTGCAGCGCCGTGGGAATGGCGGAGCAGAACACGCCGCGCAGGCGATTCACGCGATCGTCGGTGCCGGGCGGCTGCTTGAACAGCAGAGTGGGCATCGAGCCGAGCACGTAGCAGAAGGTCGCGCCGTGGCGGCGCACGTCGCGCATGAAGCCGGACGCCGAGAACTTCGGCAGTACCACCAACGGAGCGCCGGTCGTCAACGCCAGCACGGTGTTCCACTGCGGGTCCATGTACGAGAAGGGTTGGGCTGTCAGCAGCACGTCGTCGGGACCGAGGCCGGCCGCTCCGGCGCAGGTCCAGCCGATCCGGGTCCAGTAGTCGTGGGTCAGCATGCACGCCTTCGGAAAACCGGTGGTCCCCGACGTGTACTGCAGGTTCGCGAGGGTGTCCGGGCGGACGTCCACGTCCGGGGCGGTGGACGGGTGCTCGGTGGTGGTGGTCTCGGCGATGTCGACGACGCCGACGCCGGCCAACGCGGAATCGCCCGCGATCACCTCGCGCACCAGCGGCAGATGGTCGGCGTCGGTCACGATCACGCGGGCACCGGAGTCTTCCAGCACGAACCGCAGGTCGACCGCGCGGTAGGTGGAGTTGACGGGCACGGCAACCACGCCGGCCTTGAGCACGGCGAACCAGGTGAGTGGCCAGCCCACGACGTTCGGCAGCATGATCGCGACCCGGTCACCCGGGGCGATGCCGTGGTCCGAGATCAGCAGGTGCGCGAGCCCCGACGACGCCGCGTCCGCCTGCTCGTAGGTCCACGATTCGTCGCCGAACCGCAACAGCTCTGCGCCCGGCGTGCGGGCGGCACCGTCGGCCAGAAGTCCCGTGACGGTGCCGATCCGCGGGGCGTCGCCGAGCTCACTCGGGTCGACGGCGACCCGCCGAGCGGTCTCGTCGATATGAGGTGTGGTCACTGCCAGGCCTCCTGTCGGCTCTGCGATTCGTCGACGATCCAGCTCATCGCCGGGTCGTCGCTGTCCATCCACTCGGGGTGCCACTGCACCCCGAGGATCGGTGCCCCGGGCGCCTCCACCGCTTCGATGACACCGTCGGACGTCCGGCCGGTGACGATCAGGCCGTCGCCGCAACGGTCGACCGCCTGGTGGTGCCACGAATTCGTTGTCATGCTGGGGCCGAACACGCGCGCGGCCGTCGAGCCGGGCTCGAACCGCACGATGTGGACGGCGTCGCCGTCGGTGGGGGCGGCTTGCGGGGACAGATGGGGGATCGGTCCCGGCGGAAGGTCCGCGATCAGCGTCCCGCCGAGTGCGGTGTTGAGCACCTGCAGTCCCCGGCACACGCCGACCAGCGGAATCCCGCGGTCGACGGCCGCACGGGTGAGGGCGAATTCGTACTCGTCACGTTCCGGATCGTGGGCGTTGGGGTCGGTGCGTGGGTCCACGTCACGGACGACCGTCGTGTCGCCGCCCCAACGAACGGGATGCACGTCCTGCCCGCCGGTGATCACCACGCCCGACAGCCACTCGCAGGCGTCGTCGGGGTCGGCGTCGTAGGGCAGGTGCACCGGCAGGCCGCCGGCCTGCGCGATCCGGGTCGCGAACGCGGACATGAACGAGTCCATGCACGCCTTTCCGTAGCGGGGGTCGGACCCGGCGATCAGGCTCAGTTCGAAACGGCGGCCGGTGATCCCGATGAGTGGCCGGCGGTTCATGAGAACTCGAAGTATCGACGCGACTCCCACTCGGAGAGTTCGGCGTACGGATCGCCGCCCTTGGTGTGGAACTCCATCCACTCCCAGCGCCGCGACGCCGTCCAGAAGTCCACGAATTCGTCGCCGAGGTACTCGCGGAGGATTTCGTCGCAGTCGAGCGCTGCGATCGCCTTGGTGATGGAGTCGGGGATGCGCTCGACGCCGCAGTCGTCGGGCAGGCACCACGCCATGTCGTCTACCTGCGGCGGGGCCTGGATCTTCCGCTCGATGCCCGCGACGACACCCGCGAGGATGCCGGCCAGCGCGTAGTACGGATTCACGTCCGATCCGGGCACGCGGTACTCGAGCCGGGAGTACTTCGGGTGACCAGCGATGGCACGCAGTGCCGCGGTCTTGTTGTTGACGCCCCACGAGATGGTTGTCGGCGGCCCGGACACGTCGACGAGCCTGCGGTACGAGGTGATCTGCGGCAGCGCGAGCAGGGTGTTGCCGGCCATCGTCGCCATGAGTCCGCCCACCGCCTGCAGCATCACCTCGGACGGGCCGTCAGGGTTGTAGAACTGATTCGCGCCGTCGCGCTGCAGCGACAGGTTGATGTGCGCGCCCTGCCCGAAACCGGCCGTGGGCTTGGCCATGAAGGTGACCGACCGGCCCTGCTCGCACGCGATCTCGCGCATCACCTGCTTGGTCCGCACCCACGCGTCGGCGAGTGCCAGAGGCTCGGTGGGAGCGATGTTGAGCTCGGTCTGGCCGGGTGCGGCCTCGTCGGTCCACGCCTCCCAGACGATGCCGAGCTCGTCCAGGCGGTCGGTGACGGCCTCCATGTAGTCGATCCAGTCGGTGGATCGGGCGAGGCAGTAGGTGGATCCGGAGTTGCCGCCCAGCGGCGTGAGGTCGCGGTAACCGCGGGCCCTGGCCTCTTGGATCGACTCCTCGAACAGCGTCGTCTCGATCTCCACCGCGACGGTGGCGGTGTAGCCGAGGGCCGCGAGCCGATCGATCAGCCGGCGGACCATGTTGCGTGGGCAGATCGGCACGGGGCGTCCGTCTTTGAGCCAGAAGTCGCCGATCACGGAGTCGACGCCGGACTTCCACCGGACCAGCGTGCTCATGTCGGGGATCATCGAGATGTCGTAGAGGTTGCCGCGCCAATCGGGGTAGGCGTCGCCGAACACGATGTCGGTACCCATGTCGATGGCGAACAGGACGTCGGCGAACGCGAAGCCGGATTCCCTGCCCGACGCGAACTTCGCCGGCGTGACGTTCTTGCCCATGAAGCTGCCGTCGTGGTTGGTGGCCTCGAGCCGCACGGCTTTGGTCTGCGTGTCCCGTTCAGGGGCGGCGAGATCAGACATCGAATCGAACCTTCCAGGAGGCTGCGGTCGTGACGGACAGCTGCGAGAGCGTTCCCTGGACGCGAAGACCGCGCTCCAGGGCGGAGAGGAGGTAGTCGGCGCCGGTGAAGACGCCCGCGAGCAGATCCGGGGTGCCGACGATGCGGTAGGTGTCCGCGCCGGTGCCGAACCTGGCCTCCTCGGGGCCGTCCGGGCCCAGTGCCACCGCGACCAGGACGTCGGGTATGCCACGGATTCCGCGGGTGAGGTCCCAGAACCGCGCGGCCGCGTCGCGCCACGACGGCAGCGGCGGGCACAGCGCCTGGCGCACCGCTCCGGCCAGCAGGGGATCACCGTCGGTCGCGACTGCCGCAAGTCGGTCGTCGAGGTCGAGGATGAGCGCGGCGTCCGTGCGTCCCGCGGTCCCTCCGGTGACGGTCGCGGCACCGTCACGCAGGACGACAGTGGCGGCCTGCGGGGTGTTGTGCGACCGGACGGCGACGGAGCCCGACAGGTGTTCGAGGCTGTCGACAGCGTGTCCGGTCCGGAACGAGTCCCGCAGGGTCCTGCCGAGCAGCCGGACGATCGGCGTCGCATCGTCGTCGATGACGACGGCGTCGCCCGCGAGCGGGGCCGGAGGTGGGGTGGTGGTTTCCATGGCGTGTCCTGATCGGTTGTGGGGGAAGGGAAGAAGGAGAAGGGGGAGAGGAAGGACGGCGTTGCGGCCGGTGTCATTCGAGGGTCGCGTACGCGTCCGGCCGGTTGCGGCGCAGAACGAGCGCCCACGCGAGGCCGGCGACGAACGCGGCGACCAGCACGGCGAGGAAGACGTCGGCGAGGGTGCCCGAGCCGATGAGCACGCCGAAGTTGCTCACGACCAGCACGAGGATCGCCCCGAGCGCCGCGAGTGCGAGGACAGGGGCGACTGTGCCGCGCCACAGGCCCGTCGTCCGCTCCCGGAGGAAATGCACGACGATCGCGGCCGAGGTGAGCGCCAGCAGCGTGATCAGACCGAGCGTCCCGGCGCCCCCGAACCATGCGTAGACCTGCGTGACCGGGTCGAGCCCGGCGATCGCGGTGACCGCGACGAGCACGCTGATCACCGCGGAGGTGACCAGCGAAGCGACGTGCGGCGACCCGTGCGCGGGGTGCACGTGGCCCAGACGCCGGGGCAGGGCGTCCTGCCGGCCGAGGGCGAACAGGTACCGCGCGACCACGTTGTGCGCGGTGAGGATGCACGCGAAGAAGCTGGTGACCAGGAGCACCTGCACCCCGTCGTGGGCGACCTGCGAGACGTAGCGCGTTGCGAGCGCGGGCGCGAGCCCCTCGGGGTCCGCAGCGGCGACCTCGGCGGCGCGGGACATCCCGAGTCCGTTGATCATCGCCCACGACGAGAAGGCGTAGATCACGGCGATGAGGATCACCGCGATGTAGGTGGCGCGCGGGACCGTGCGGTCGGGGTCCTTGGCCTCGGACCGGAACACCGCGGTCGCCTCGAAGCCGACGAATCCGAAGACCGCGAACATGATCCCGGTTCCGGTCGCCCCGCTGGTGAACGCGCCCCAGGACAGCGGCTGGGCCGACAATCCCTCGGCGCCACCGCGGAGCACGATCGCGAGGTCGACCAGCGCGACGACCCCGATCTCCGCGACCAACAGCACACCGAGGACGCGGGCGCTCACCTCGACGTTGCGGTAGCCCAGGTAGCCGATCGCCGCGAGCCCGGCGGCGGAGAGGATCCACCACGGCACCGACACGTCGGTGAACGTGGTGAGCACGTTGCGGGCGGCGGCACCGAGATAGCCCGTCACGGAGACGATCAGGACGGCGTAGGTCACGAGGGCAAGCGCAGCGGCGCCGAGGCCGATGGCGGTGCCCAGGCCGCGCTGGACGTACGAGTAGAAGGCACCGGCGTTCCGGACCTCGGGTGTCATCGCGGAGTAGCCGACCGTGAACAGCACCAGCACGATCCCGACGATCATGAAGTCGACGGGCGTCCCGATACCGTTTCCGGTGCCGAGCATGAGGGGGATCAGCCCGGCGAACACCGTCAGTGGCGCGGCGAACGCTACGACCATGAAGACGATCTGCGGGACACCGAGGGTTCGGTTCAGACCGGTGCCGACCTCGGGTGACTGCACTTCGCGCTGTTGCGTCATGAGAGCACGCTCCCGCTCGCCCGGGTGCCCGCCGCGGTGAAAGCCTCCGAGGCGGCGCGCTCCGCGGCGCTGACGGCACCGTCGATGTAGCCCTGGTTCAGGATCGCCGTCTCCGTGCCGGCCCAATGAATCCGGCCCGTCGGCCGGCGGTCGGCGTCGGTGTACTGGGTCAGCGATCCGGGCGCGCGGGAACCGACGCAGCCGCTGATCCACTGCTCGTGCGTCCAGTCCTTCTCCAGGTACGCTGCCGGTTTCGCGGCCTCGGGCCCGAAAAGGGTGGTCAGGTCGGCGAGGAAGGCGTCGTGGCGCGCCGCGGGATCGTCGAGGATCGCGTCGGACCAGTGCTGGCCACAGCCGGCGCCGGCCGTGCCGTGGAAGGTCAGCAGGATGCCGACGCTCGCGTCGGGAGGGGAGTTGTCGACGACGTAGTTCGCGACCGGTAGGTCGGTGACGGCCTGGCCGTTGAGCCCCTGTTCGCGCCAGAAGGGGCGGTCGTAGACCGCGAACAGCTTGTTCTCGGAGCCGGTGCTCCACCGTCGCTGCAGCATGCTGCGCCGGGTCGGGAGATCGGGTGTGAACCGGATGCGGGCGGCGTCCGCGGGCGACATCGCGACGATGACGCGGTCCGCCCGGACGTCGGCGCGGGCGGAGCGGACGAGCACCCCGTCGGCGTCCTGGTGGACGTCGGACACGGGGGAGTCGAGCACCACAGCCGGCCCGAGGTCGGCCGCCATCCGGTCGGCGATCGCCGCAGTGCCGCCCACCACCCGCGACTCCTGCGCACCGTCGGTGATGTTGACGGCGTGGTCGATACCGCCACCACCCTTGATCCGCGCGAGCTGGACGAGCAGTGAGGTGCTGTGCAGGTCCTCGGCGTTGGTCACGGTGAAGGCCATCGTGAACATCTCCCTGGCCTCCGCGGTGAACGAGTGCGCATCCAGCCACCGGCCGAACGTCGTCGCGTCCCATTCCTGCGCCCGGCGCGCCGTCCACGGGGCCTCGAGAGGAACCGATTTCGCCATCCGCTCGAGCCGCAGTTGCAGCTGGGCGAAGTCGGCGATGGCCAGGGGGTTCATCGGCGGGATCGTTCCGTCGTAGCGCCTCGACCGACCGCGCCGGTGGTAGATCGACTTGCCGTCGATGAACGTCTTGAAGGTGCGCAGGCCCAGCTCGTCGATCAATGCGAGGACGCGGTCCTGGCCGGGGCCGACCCATTGGCCGCCGCCCTCGGTGATCACGCCGTCGGTCACGTGCAGGTTCATCGTGCGGCCGCCGACGCGGTCGCCGGCCTCGATCACGGCCACGGAACGTCCGGCCTGGGTGAGCCGGCGCGCCGCCGTCAGCCCGGAGATCCCGGCACCGATCACCACGACATCGACGGTGCGTTGCGCTGTCATACCGCCACCTTCTCGATGTGGGCGACGACGTGATCTGCGATGCGCAGGGCGAGCGCGTCGGGCAGGTGGTGTCCCATGCCCGGGATCACGATGTGGCGGGCGTGGGGGATCGCGGCGGCCGTCGCATCGCCGCCCGACGGCGCGACGATGAGATCGCGGTCGCCGTTGATCACCAGGGTGGGTGCGGTGATCCGTGCCAGCTCGGCGGTGCGGTCGCCCGAGGCAGCGATCGCCTGGATCTGTCGAGCGGTCCCCGCGTCACCGTCGCCGGCGGTGCGGTTCCAGGTGGTGACGGCGTGTGCCGCCTCCTCGACCTCGTCGACCGGGTACGCCGTGCCGGCGAGGTGGGCCGTCATCCGGAGGTGCGCTCGGACGGCGCCCACCCGGTCTCGCGGGGGCGGGCTCGCGATGAGTGCCATGGTCGATGGCGCGGGCTGTCCCACCTTCGGATTCCCGGTGGTGGAGTACAGCGACGTCAGCGACGCGGTCTGTTCGGGGTATCGCGCGGCAACGGTCTGCGCGATCATGCCGCCCATCGACCGCCCGACAGCGTGTGTGGGGCCGAGCCCGAGATGCTCGATCAGTTGGGCCGCGTCGTCGGCCATGTCCGCCAGTGTGTAGGCGTCGCGGCGGGCCTTGCCGAGCAGCTGCTGCAGCGTATTCGGCGGTGGCGTCGTCGCGTACGTCGACCGCCCGCAGTCCCGGTTGTCCATGCGGATCACCAGGAATCCCGTGGCGGTCAACGCCGACACGAATCGGTCCGACCAGGTCGTCAGGTCCTCGGCGAGTCCGGCGATGAGAAGCACTGGCGGCGCGCCGTACTCGCCGTCCATCCGGTAGCAGATGCGGGTGCCGCCCGGCAGCGGGGCGAACCTGTCCTCGGTGTGCTCAGACACAGACGGCCTCCTTCGCCGTCGACGGTGCGGCGTCGTCCGTCGTCGAGCCGAACACCAGGGCATCGTCGAGCAGCGGACCGCGGAGGATCTTTGCGTCCTGCTGATACGACATGGACATCTGGAACAGGCCCGTGCCCTGCTTGGGGATGACGTCGCGCGCGCGCTGGGCGTAGCCGGAACTCAGGTCGACGATCGGCCGGCGCTCCATGCCCGGGTCGGCTTCGACGCGGACGCTGTCGTACCCGAAAACGTCCATGTGCTTGACCAAGTCGCAGAAGTAGCGGGCGAGAATCCCGACCTTGAGCGTCCATGCGGACGTGGTGTAACCGATCGAGATGGCCAGGTTGGGGATACCAGAGAGCAATGCGCCGCGGTACGCGACCGTGTCCGGGAGGTGGATCGGGGTGCCGTCGACCTCGAGGTCGATACCGCCGAGCATGCGCATGTTCAGGCCGGTCGCGGTGACGATGAGGTCGGCGTCGAGGTGTTCGCCCGATTCGAGCGCGATCCCGGACGCGGTGAACCGGTCGATCGTGTCGGTGGTGATGGAGGCGGCGCCGGTGCTGAGCGCCTCGAAGAAGTCGCCGTCGGGGCACAGGCACAGGCGCTGGTCCCACGGGTTGTACGGCGGGTTGAAGTGGGTATCCACGTCGTAGCCCTCAGGCAGGGCCTTGGCGTTGACGCGCCGGATGATCTTGCGCGTGAGGTTCGGGAATGCGCGCATGAACTTGACCTGGCCGAGGTCGGTCCAGATGTTGGTGAACCGGGTCATCGCGTAGCCACGCTTCTCGCCGAACAGTCGGCTGAGCAGCTGGGCGAAGCTGTCGACCTTGGGCCACGGCACGACGTAGGTCGGCGTGCGCTGCAGCATGGTGACGTGCTCGGCGGCGCCCGCGTGGTTCAGCATCGACGGGATCAGCGTGACCGCGGTGGCGCCGCTGCCGATGACGACGACCTTCTTTCCGGCGTAGTCGTAGTCCTCGGGCCAGTGCTGGGGGTGGATGATGTCGCCCCTGAAGTCCTCGCGGCCCTCGAAAGGCGGGGTGTATCCCTCGTCGTAGCGGTAGTAGCCGGTGCCGGCGAAGATCCAGTTCGTGGTGATGCGCCGGTCGCCGTCGGGGGTGTGGACGTCGAGGGTCCAGCGGGCCTCGGCGGACGACCACGAGGCGTGCTCGACGCTGTGCTCGAAGCGCACCAGCCGATTCAGGTCGAACTCGTCGAGCGTCTCCTGCAGGTAGTCGACGATCTTCGGCGCCTCAGCGATGGCGTCCGGGTCGGTCCACGGCTTGAACTCGTAGCCGAAGGTGTGCAGGCCGTTGTCTGACCGGATGCCCGGGTACTTGAACAGGTCCCAGGTGCCGCCGATGTTCGTGCGGCCCTCGAGGATCACCACGCGCTTTCCGGGGAACGCCTCGGTGATGTACTTTGCGGCGCCGATGCCGGAGATGCCGGCACCCACGATGACGATGTCGAAGTCGTCGGTCTGCGGGAGAGTCTTCATCGTGGGCCCTTTCGGTGGTGACGATGTGTCGGTGGTCACTTGGTGTGCCTACGACGTTGCCGGTTCAGCCGTCGTGTGATCCACAACGCACTGCTCCCAGTTCTTCGACGGGGTAGTGCACTGTGCACACCGACCTCGTGCTCGGTCACTTGCGATCGCACCGACTGGTGCAAGGTGTCGCGAATGTCAGCCGAGGATGGTGCACCTCGCGGTAGCGCGCGGAGGGCTCGTCGCGACACCGTGAGAAGCGTCACGAGACACGGATCACATCTCATGGAGGAACGGCACCATGCGCGACTTGCTCTTCGCCGCAGCGGACATCTGGATGATCGCCATCGGATTCACCTGCGGCATCACATTCATCAGGAAGTACTCGAACTGGCTGATCGGCCTCGAGTGGATCATCATGGCGACGTCGGGCTCGAACTTCCTGATCTACGGCATCACGAAGGCCGGTACCGACTCGCCGATGTACCACGTCGCTTTCTTCCTCGACGCGTTCTCCCGGTCGATCGGTTTCACCGTGATCCTCGTGCTCGGCCTGCTCATGGTCACGCACAGGTACAAGCCCACGAAGGCCGTCGAGGTCGGCGCCTTCGCCCTGGCAGCGGTGCTCGGGTTCCTCCTGTCGCAGTTCGCCACCGAGATCGGCACGCCCGGTAAGGTCTTCTTCCTCGTGATGGCGCTCGGCGTGAGTGCCTTCCTCGTGTACTACGGGCAGCGGCTGTGGGCGCTCGGCGAGCACGCACACGCCGGATGGGTGTGGTTCGCGACGGCGCTCAATGTGGTCGTCGCGTCGATCTACGACTTCGCGCACATCCCCGGTGATGACGCCGACCACACGCTGTTCTACATCCTCGCGCTGTTCACCTGGGGCCTGGCGATGCTCGTGATCTACCGCTCGTACGTCGTTTTCGACGCGCACAACCGCGCCGCAGACGGCGCGGGTAGCGCTCGCGCAGCGGTCGCCCAGGGGGCTGAGAAGGCATGAGCGCCACGACGAACACGGTTTACACCGAATTCTCGGGCTGGATCGATCCGCCCGTCGACATACGTCCTCCGCTGACGGAGAACCTGACCTGCTCCGTCGCCGTGATCGGCGGTGGGCTCGCCGGGATGGCGACGGCGCTGCGGCTCGCCGAGCACGGCGTGGACACGATCCTGCTCGAAGCCGCGTTCTGTGGGCACGGCGCCGGCTCGCGCAACGCGGGCCAGCTGGCCAGCGCGCCGGGCGGCGACATCCAACTCCTGAATCTGTTGTACCGCAAACGGATGCCGGCGATCATCCGCCTCACCGAGAACGCGGCGGCGCACGTGGAGGACCTCATGGAGAGGCGGGGGATCGACTGCGACTACGAGGCCACCGGCAACGTCTTCGCAGCGGTGTCCCGCGGCCAGCTGGGCCGGACACGGCGGATCGCGAAGATCCTCCGCAGGGCCGGCGCCGAGGTCCAGGAGGGGAACGCCCGTGAGCTGGGGATCCCCCACGGCTTCCTCGGCGGTATGCGGGAGGTCCACGGCGGCATCATGAACCCGGGGAAATTCCTCCGCGGCCTCCGTACTGCGGTGCTCGGTTCGCCGGTTCGGGTCTTTGAGCAGTCGAAGGTGACCGACATCGTCCGCGACGACGACGGGGTGCTCGTCACGACCCCGCGCGGCGTCGTCCATGCCGGCACCGTCGTACTCGCCACGAACGCCCACGCGGGCGAGTGGGACATCACCCCGAAGCGACTGTCCTCGCCCATGTGGGTCACCGAGGTCGAGACGGAGCCGATCGCCCCGGAACGGCTCGCCGCACTCGGCTGGACCAGTCGATCCGGCCTGGTCACCCAACACAACATCATGGAGAACTACCGCGTGACCGCGCGCAACACCATCGTGTTCGGGGTGCGCCGGATCGAGCGCGCCGTCGACTATCCGCTCCCAGAGCGCAGCCCGGACCCGTCCGTGGTGGCCGAGCTGGCCGAGGCGTTCCACCGCCGGTTCCCGCCTCTGGCCGATGTGGCCGTCGACCGGGCGTGGGGCGGATGGATCGGCATCTCCTCGACGTGGCTGCCCGTGGCCGGGACGGTTGGCGAGAACGTCTACTACTCGCTTGCCTGCAACGGTCACGGACTTGCGCAGGCCACGTACATCGGCTCCCTCATCGCCGACCGGATAGCGACCGGCACCACGCCGGACGACCTGCGGGCCGTGTGGGCCGATGAGCCGCGGTTCGGTCGCGCCGTTGGGCTGGTCATGGGGCGCGTCGGAGTCCGGGCGGCGTGGGCGATCGACCGGTTCAACGACGCGTTGAACGGGAGCAAGCGGATCGCACGGCGGCGCTACGCGGACGCGGCCCCCGCCGACGCCGAACGCTCCCGGGCTGTGGGCGTGCGGAGCGGGGCACACCAGTGAGCGCGGGACACTCCAGGGCGTGTCCCGCGATTCCCACCGCCGACGATCAACGTTTCGGCAGATGAGTGTGATCCGACGACGGACGTCCGATAGTTCGCCCGCATGATCACCTGACTATCGTTTCCCGGGTGACCACGACGACCACGACCAGCGAAGGTCTCGGTCCGCGGCTGCTGTTGGCGCTCGCGCTGCTGTCGGCGACGGCGCCGATCGCGACCGATCTCTACCTCCCGTCGTTCCTCGAGGTGCAGCAGTCCCTGCGCACCGACGCCACGCACGTGCAGTTGACGCTCACCGCGTTCCTCGTCGGCGTCGCGGGCGGCCAGGTGCTGTGGGGTCCGGTGTCGGATCGGTTCGGTCGCCGTAACCCGCTGTTGATCGGCTCGGCGGCCGCCGTACTGGCCGGCGTCGTGGTGGTGCTTGCGCCGAACATCGAGGTCCTGATCGCGGCCCGGTTCGTGCAGGCGGTGGCGGCAGCGGCGGGCATGGTGATCGCGCGCGCCATCATCGCCGACCTGCTCCGCGGGTTCGCCGGGGCCCGCTCGATGACGCTGATGATGACCATCCAGAGCCTCGCGCCGGTGATCGCACCCGTCATCGGTGGCGTGCTCGCCGGGCACATCTCCTGGCGCTGGGTGCTGGCTGTCATCCTGGGCGCGACTGTCCTGCAGTTGATCCTGGCCGTGACGTCGGTGCCGGAGACGTTGCCGACGGACCGGCGGGCGCCACGTCTGCGGCATCACGAGCTGCTGACCCGCTTCCGGCACCCGGCCTTCCTCGCCTACGTGTTCACCCAGGCCTTCGCCTTCGGCGCCCTGATGTCCTACATCTCCAGCTCCTCCTTCGTCTATCAGCGGGTGTTGGGCACATCCGAGGTCGTCTACGGCCTGTGTTTCGCGGTGAACGCTCTCGGCATGACCGTGGCAGGGTTGATCGCGGCGCGTCTGTCCCGCAGGCGCGTGCACCCCGCGACCACGATCCGGGTGGCCCTGCCGGTACTGCTCGCCGCCTCGGTCGGTGTCCTCGGTGCAGCATTGTCACCGGTGCCGTGGCTGTTGGTGATCCCGCTCTTCATCGGTGTGACCGCGGTCGGCTTCGTCATGGGCAACAGCGCCGCCCTCGCGATGGAGCACAGCCGAGACGCGGCAGGCGCCGGCAGCGCGGTGCTCGGCGGGCTCATGTTCCTCGTCGGCGGCGCAGTCTCACCGCTCGGCGGCCTGGCGGGTGACGACACCGCGGTCCCGATGGCGTGCGTCATGGTGTGCTCGGCGGTGATGGCGCTGGGTTGTTTCGTGATGGCGCGACGTCACGTCGCCCGGCATCCGGACGGTGAGGCGGCGTTCGCCGCCTGAGCGCCGCAGACGTCTACAGCGCGTGCCGACCGGCCGCGGACGCGAATCCGAGCCAGGTGTGCCGGTTGCCGGCCCAACACCAGCCGACCTTCGGTGCGCCCTTGCGTTCCCGACCGTCCCGGCCGGTGCCGCCGGAGATCCAGATCGCCGGCGTGCGGGCGTCGAGCTTCCCGTTCGCCTTGGTGAGCCGGGAACCGATCGTCATGAAGCACTTGTTCGGCTCGAGCCGGTCCGGTTGCTGAAGTAGCCACGCGACGCCCTCGCCGATGGTCAGCGGGGTCCGTCCGGCCCCGGTGATCGCCGGCAGTGCTTCGTCGGGACTCCAGTTCGACATCGCGTCGCCGCGATCGATGTCGGAGAGCAGGTAGAACGGGCTGTCCGGCATGTCGATTCCGGTGATCGGCGCGAACTCGTCGAGGTCGGTCATGTCCACGACGACGAATCCCGGCTTGCCGGCCCGGGATAGCAACGGCGCCAGCGTCGACGGCGCGATCAGTTCGGGGCCCGGAACGAGGAGCCCGCCTCCGACGGCGTCACTTCGTCCGGCCGCGTCGAGAAGCTCTGCATCGGAAACCCCCGCGAGCCGGCCGACGCCGAGGTCGATCAGCCGCCGGGCTTGTGTCAGCAGGTCGGGGAGGGTGTCGATCATCGCGCTCATCCCCCGAATTGTACCGATGGTGTGAAAGTTCTTGCCGCTCAGCGCAGTCCGAGTGAGCGCATGAGCACCGGCCAGGACACCGCGAGTTCGTCCTTCCAGTACCCCCACTTGTGCGTGCCGGTGGTGCGCAGGTTCGCGGTATAGGGAATCCCCAGCGCGGAGAGTCGGGTCGTCATCTGGCCGGTGCAGAAACTCGTGCCGATCTCGCCGATGATGCCCCGGAAGGTCTCGTCGATCGGGTCGGCCAGCAGGTTGTTGTACTTACCCGGCACGCCGTTGCCCGACGACAGGTAGATCGTTGTGCCGCGCAGCTTGTCCGCCATCAGGTACGGATCGTGGCGGGCCCACTCGGGATCGCCGACCGGACCCCACATGTTGGCGACGTCGCCGCCCCCGCGACTGACATCCCATTGGGTGAGCAGCTGATTCGGGATGCTGGAGATGTTGGCGCAGTCGCTGTAGCCGGCCACCCCGCGATAGAGTTCGGGCGCGCGGGCGGCGAGCGTCAGCGCCGCCACGCCACCCATCGACGCCCCGGCGATCGCGTTGCGGCCGTTGCCGCCCAACTCGTCGTCGATCAGCGGGGGCAGTTCCTTGGTCAAGAACGTCTCGTACATGTACTTCTTGCCGACGCCCGGATCGACCGCACGCCAGTCGGTGTAGTAACTGTGTGCATCGCCGACCGGCGTCACCACGTTGAGTTTCTCGCCGGCGGCCAGTGTCGCGAGGTCGGTGAGGGCGTACCAGCCGGACTCCTCGTCGTGTGCCTCGGCGCCGTCGAGCATGTAGAGCGTCGGACGGGCACCGGCGGTGTCGGAGCCCGTCCCGGTGCCGGCGGGCCGCTGTACATCGACGGTGACCGCGCGAGCCATCGCAGGCGACCACACCTTCAGCCGCTCCCGCCCGTCGAACGGCACCGTCGACATCACGTACGGCTTGGTCGGGTCGGGTGCGGCCGCCGCGCGCGGTGCGGTCAGTGAACCGGTCGCCGCGACACCGATGGCCACGGCGGCCGCGGTCAGCCCACCGAGGAAACGTGCCCGTCGAGCCACCGACTGACCTCCTACCCGAGAAACATTCGTCACTTCTGTCCCATCCGTATCAGAAGAAGTATGTCCGAATTGCCTCTCGGTAAGCCAATCGCGAGACCGTTCCGCAACGGCGCGGTGACCGGGCCGATGCCCGACGGGCGGTCCCTCAGTCGGCCACGGTGGCGGTCACCAGTAGGTATTCCCAGCTCATCCGGCCGGCGTCGAGGTGACGGTCGGCGAGCGCGGCCATCGCGCCGTCGAGCGCGGCGACCTTGTCCGGTTCGTCGGCGATCGCCCTGAACGTCGCGATGGTCGGCCCGTAGCTGGCCTTGAAGAAGTCGCGGAACGCGGCGCCGTCGGCGAACCGGGTGATCGGGACGGAGTCGGTGGTCGCGGTGAGATCGCGGACGCGATCCCCGAGCAGGGCCCGCACATGGTCGGCGTCGCCCCACCGCACACCGGGTTGCGTACCGGGCGCCGGGAGCGTAGCGAGCGGGCCCACTTCACGCGGCGGTGGCGGGGGTGCGTACGGCTTCATCGCGGCGAACAGTTCGCCGATGAATCCGGTTGGCGTCCAGTTGATCAGACCGATCCGGCCGCCCGGCCGGCAGACGCGGACGAGTTCGTCGGCGCAGCTCTGATGGTGCGGCGCGAACATGACGCCCACGCACGACACCGCGACGTCAAAGGTTCCGGTGTCGAACGGCAGATCCTCGGCATCCGCGGTGCGCCAGACGATCCCGAGATCGCCTGCGCGCTGCTCGCCGATCTCCAGGAGCTCAGGGGTGAGATCCGTGGCGACAACATGTGCGCCGGCCCGGGCCGCCGGGATGGCGACATTGCCGGCGCCGGCGGCGATGTCGACGACGCGGTCGCCGCGGTCGATACCGGTGGCCTCGACGAGGCGAGGGCCCAGGGCGGCGATCACGTCGGCCACCGCCGGGTAGTCGCCGGATGCCCAGAGTGCGCGGTGCTTCGCCTTCACCGCGGTGTCGGTGGTGATGTCGTCGATCGACATGGAGGACTCCTTCATTCATTCATACGACGTCGAATCGGAGGACGCCGTCGGGGTTTCTGCCGTGGTCAGCATCCCGCCGGGGAGCCGCGGTCCTCCAGATCAAGATCTGAACCACCCCCGGTTCAGAATCTGTACTGGTCATCGTCGCCGTCGGGGTGTGTACTTGAACACGGTCGACGGAGGTGGTCGCAATGACCTCATATGGACAGTTCTGCCCGGTGGCGAAGGCAATGGAGCTGCTCGACGAACGATGGACGATACTCGTTGTACGTGAACTCCTCTTGGGCAGTAGGCATTTCAACGAGTTGAGGCGCGGCGTGCCGAAGATGTCGCCGGCACTGCTGACCAAGCGACTGCGTGGGCTGGAGCGGGCCGGGGTGATCCGGCGAGCCGAGGTCGGTGGGCGATCGGTGTACACGCTGACCGAGAAGGGGGAGGAGCTCACCGAGGTCGTGACAGCGTTGAGCGCGTGGGGTACCCGATGGATCGGCGAGCTCGGCGACGCCGATCTGGATCCGCATCTGCTGATGTGGGACATGCACCGGACCATCCCGATCGACCGGTGGCCCCGACGGCGCACCCTAGTGGAGTTCACCTTCCGCGACGTCATCGGGAAGGCCGGCTCGTGGTGGCTGGTGGTCAGCGACGGTGATGCCGAGGTCTGCGACTTCCATCCCGGCTACGACGTCGACGCCACCGTGGTCACCGACCTGCGTACCCTGACCGAAGTGTGGCGCGGCGACGTCTCCTGGCGAACGGCGTTGGCCGACAATCGGATCACCGTGCTCGCCTCATCCGAGGTCCGGCGCGATGTGCCGGACTGGATCGGTCAGAGCAACGCGGCGGCGATCCCGCGTCCCGCGTGATCGCGACAGTCACCGTGAATCGGTTGTCTCACAGCCAGTCACGGCGCCGGAAGCTGACGTAGAGACCTATCACCAGGGCGACGATGAGTACGGTGCTGGTGATGAATCCGAGCAGGCGGTCATACCCGGGGTAGGGCACGTTCTGACCGTAGAAGCCGGTGATCGCGGTCGGCACCGCGATGATCGCCGCCCAGGCGGTGAGTTTCTTCATCACCGTGTTGAGTCGGGCGTCGGCCAGCGACAGGTTCGTCTCGAACACGGTGGTGATCATGTCGCGCAGAGACTCCGTCCACTCGGCGGCTCGTATCGCGTGGTCGTAGAGGTCGGAGAAGTGCGGGTCGAGTTCGGGCGGCGCCTCGTTGTCGAATCGGCGTCGCTGGATGCTCCCGATGACCTCCCGCATGGGCAGCACGACCCGGCGTAGGAGCACGAGATCCTTACGCAGATCGTAGGTCTCGCGCTGCAGCGTCCGCGACGCCACCTTCTCGTCGAACAGCGATCCCTCGAGGTCCTCGATCGCATCGTCGAGGCGTTGGACGGCGTCGAAGTGGCCGTCGACGACGACGTCGAGCAGTCCGTGCAGCAATGCGCCGATTCCGTACTGTTCGCCGCCGATCTCATCCCACCGGTCGGTGACCTGGTCGATGTCGAAACCTTCGGACAGCCGGACCGTGATCAGCGCGTTCTTCTTGATGAACACCGAAATACGATGCAGATCAAATGCTTTGGCTCGATCGGCTGGTCGGGCAGGTGCGCCGCGTTCGGCGCGGTCGCTGTCGCGGGCCCCGCCGTCGTCCGTCATCGTGACGGCGTACACCATGAGAAAGGTGTGGTGGGCGTAGCTGATGGTTTTCACGCGCTCCGCCGTCGCGGTGGTGTCCTCCACCGCGAACGGATCGAGGTCGAGTTCGTCGGCGAGGCGGGTCATGGTCTCGTGGGTGGGGCATTCCAGATCCGCCCAGACCAGCAGACGGTCATCCTCGATGCAGTCCGAGACCTTACCCAGCTCGAACCCGTCGATCTTCTGGCCGTCGCGCCAGATCTGACCCCGGATGCGTTCGGACATACCCACATCCTGCCACCGGCGGGCCGATGGCAGGATCACAGCATGGCCGCGCGGATCCCGTCTCTCACCGGAATCCGGACCATCGCAGCGCTGTCGGTGTGCCTCACCCACGCCGCATTCTGGACCGGCCACTACACGGATGATTACGTCGGGCGGCTGCTCAGTCGCTTCGAGGTCGGCGTCGCGATCTTCTTCGTCCTCTCCGGTTACCTGCTGTTCTCGCCGTGGATCGCCGCGCTCGCCGAGCAGCGCTCGATGCCCTCGGTGAGCCGCTATCTCGGGCACCGGGCGCGCCGCATCCTGCCGGCCTACTGGCTCACCGTGATCGCGGTGTACGCCCTCTATCTGGTCTATGAACCGCCCGATGCATCGCCGACCGGTGCCGGGTGGTCGGGGTTCATCCGAAACATGACCCTCACCCAGGTCTACGGGTTCGGGCATCTGCACTCGGGACTGACGCAGATGTGGAGTCTGGCCGCCGAGGTGGTCTTCTATCTCCTGTTGCCGGTGATCGCGTGGGTCCTGGTGGTGATCTGTCGCCGGCGATGGCGTCCCGACCTGCTCGTCGTCGGACTGCTCGCCCTGATGACGGTGTCCCCGATCTGGTCCGTGATCGTCGCGGGCAGTACCGGGATCAGTCCGACCGCACGGCTGTGGGCGCCGGCCTTCCTCGGTTGGTTCGTCGCGGGCATGCTCCTCGCGGTGTGTACCCGGTTGATCCGACGTTGGGACGCGACCATCTCGGTAGCCGTCGCGGCCGGAGCCTTCCTGCTGTCCGGGGCGGCGATCGCAGGTGAACCGACCATCACGCCGACGACGGCGTCCGCGACCATCGTCAAGCATCTGCTCTATGCGGTGATCGCCGTCGCGCTGATCGGGCCGCTGGCGATGCGTGAGCAGTCGGACTGGTGGGCGCGGCTGTGCGGTAGCCGACCGATGGTGTGGCTCGGTGACATCTCCTACGAGTTCTTCCTCGTACACGTCGTGGTGCTCGAGGTGGTGATGGACGTACTGGGTTTCGGGGTGTTCGGTGGATCGACGCCGGTCGCCTTCGTCGTCACGACGGCGGTGAGTGTGCCGGTGGCGTGGGCGCTGCACCGGGTCACCAGGCCGCTCTGGCGCCGGGAGCGGAGCGAGCGGGCCTGATGTGCTGGCGCCGGGAGCGGAGCGAGCGGGCCTGATGTGCTGGCGCCGGGAGCGGAGCGAGCGGGCCTGATGAAGATGAAGCAGCGGCGTCCTCGGAACCCCGGGGCGGTCGGCGGGCGCAGGTAGCATCGAAGGTGTCCTCCCGCAGGTCCGGGCAGGGGAATCGAGGGTTATCCGATGGCCGATATCCGGCGTCCAGGGCTTCCGACCGGCGTCACCACCAGTGACGAGATCCGGTCGTGGTGCGATCAGTCGCGCCTGCCGGGTGAACGACCCGAACTCTCCGACACTGCGGCCGTGCTCGTCGCGGCCGGCTTCCTGACGCCCGGCGGTCGCTCGATCCTGGTGCGTCGCATCTCGACGGGCCTGCCGGTGCCGGTGTTGCCCGGCGGATTCGGCGACCTCCGGCGTCTGCATCGCGCCATCGGGCAGACCGAACATCAGCTGGGCAATCCGATGATGCCGAGTGTGGTCGCCGCGGTGATGCGCAACCGGCTGAACGGGCTGTACCGGCGCCGCGACGACGCCCGCAAGACCCTCGTCACGGCGAAGGGTGTGTTCGCGGGCGGGACCCGCGCCATCCGGCGCGAGCGCCGCGAGAACGTCTATCTCGAGATCGAGGAACGTGAGCGCCTGTTCGCGGGGCTCATGTGCACCCCGACACCGAACGTGAACACCACTGGGTACATGCGCCGCGCAGGCACCGCGGCCTTCGATCGTCTGGCCGGGGTGGTCGGCCAGGTCGCCGCGAAGTCGGGTCACGCGCAGGCGGGTGAGTGGGCGAGCCAGATCCTGGTGCCCGAGCGTGGCGACGCGCCCACCGCGCCGGTCGGTACGCCCGGAACGGCTGCCTTCGTCGACGGATACGAGACGTTGCTGTTCGTCGCCGCTCATTTCTACGACCGGATCGTGCGTAACCCGGCGTGGTTGTCGGATCACTTCGAGATCCAGCGCACCCAGGTCAACCTGCACGCCGAGCTCGCGGAGATCGCGGCCGACGTGATCGCGCTGCGGGCGGTGCGTATCGATCTCGACCGGGCGAAACGCAACGGCGGATTCGATCAGTCCTTCGCCGAGCACATCGACCGCCGCGAGACCACGCTGCGACCCGTGTGGACGGAGTTGCTCGATCGGGTACAGGCGCTCGGTGAGGTCGCCGCGGTCGTCGAGTCGGCCGCCATCGAGTTGCGGGTCTTGGCCGAGTACAACCGCGCCACCACCATCGACGACCGCATCGATGCGCTCATTGCCCGATCGGGAGATCGGGAGATCTCCGTCGACAATGCGAAGCGACTCACCGAACAGGTGCGCAGCGGCGAGGATCAGCTACGAATCTATCGGGATGTATTGCAGGGCAACATCGCCCGCATCTCACCGGCCGTGCCGCGGGAGCTGCCGGCGCGGTACGAGCCGTCCTGACCCCGCATATCTCATCGCGACCACGCCCGGAGGTACTCCTTCTCCGTCGCGGTGAGCCGACGCAGCGTGTGCGCCTCGATGTCCACGACGGCCATCTGTGTGCTCGCGACGCACGCCGGTTTCGTGCCGGGCGCGTCGTCGCGGGCGCGGACCTCGTAGCCGATGGTGAAGTCGACCGACCGGTTGCCCTTGATCCACATGCCCACCTGCAGCGGCGAGTCGTCGTGGCGCAGCTGTCGCTGGTAGCGGATCTCGACGTGCACGATCATCGCGCTCTTGATCAACGGCGCATACCCGGCGCCGGGCGAATTCGGCCCGCTCGCTTCGCTCCCGGCGCCGGTCTGATTCGGCCCGCTCGCTTCGCTCCCGGCGCCAGTGACATTCGGCCCGCTCGCTTCGCTCCCGGCGCCGGTCGAGAGCAGCCACGCCACCCGAGCCTCCTCCATCAACGTGACCATGCGCGCATGATTGATGTGGCCGAAGGCGTCCATGTCCGACCAGCGGACCGGGACATGCGCGACGTACGCGAAGCCGCCCGGGCCGAGACCGCCGTGACCTGCGTCTTCGGGTGTGTCGCGGGTTGTCTCCACCGGTGTCATCTGCATCCGCCTCTCGAGAATGTCGCCGAACTGTTGCCGGATGTACGCACGAATGGCCTCGTCGGGGTTCCGCAAGGCGATTACCGATCAGTATCCTGTCAGGGGAGGCGGCGCCGGGGGGATGCCGCGTGTCCGATGCCGATACCGACGCCGAGACCGGCGTTCGGGTGCAGTCGCGGGCGTGCGCAGTGAGGGAGAACATGCGGAACTCGAGTCGATGGGCGGCGGTGGTCGCCGCGCTGATGATCGCGCTGATGGGAGCGCCCACGGTGGCGCACGCCGACACCAAGGTCGCCAAGATCTCGAAGACCGCTCGGCTGAGCCCGGAACGAACCGACGTCTGGGTCAACTCGCCGTCGATGGGTGGCAAGGTCAAGGTCTCCGTCCTCACCCCGCGCAACAGCAGCGGACCTCGATCGACGGTGTATCTCCTCGACGGCGCCGACGCCGGTGAAGACGTCAGCGACTGGATCACCAAAGGCAAGGCGGGAAAGTTCTTCGCCGACAAGAACGTCAACGTGGTGTTGCCGACCGGTGGCGCGGGCAGCTTCTACACGAACTGGACCCGGCGCGATCCGAAGATCGGCAAGCCGCAGTGGGAGACGTTCCTCACGAGGGAGCTGCCGCCGCTGGTCGATGACCGGTTCGACGGAACCGGCCGCAATGCGGTGGTGGGCCTCTCGATGGGTGGCCAGTCGGCGTTCGCGCTCGCGGCACGGCACCCCGACCTGTACTCCGGGATCGCGTCGCTGAGCGGGTGCCCGCCGGTGTCCGGCCCGGTCAACGAGAGCTACGTGCGCACCACGGTCGCCAAGAGCGGCGGCGACGCCACCAACATGTGGGGCCCGTTCGGGTCCGCCAACTGGAATGCCCACGATCCGAGCCGGTACCTCGACAGGCTGCGCGGCAAGAACATCTACCTCGCCGCCGGCTCCGGGGCGGTCGGTCCCCTCGACCTCACCGCACCCTACGACCCCAAGGACGGTCCGCGTCCGGCCGTGACCGCGGCAGCGTCGGCATTGGAGGTCGGGGCCTGGCGTTGTTCGCTGGAGTTCGCCGCGACCCTGCGGGCCAACAACGTCCCGTTCACCGAGGGCTTCCGCCTCATCGGGACCCACAACTGGGTCTACTGGGAACAGGATCTCCCGGCGGCCTGGCCGACCATCTCACGCGACCTGTAGACGGGCGCGGCGCTCGTCAGGCGCGCCCACTCCACTGCTCGGCGAAGCGGAGGAACGCGTCGTCCTCGGCCGGGTTGGTGACCGTGACCCGCGCGCCGTCACCGGCGAACGGCCGGACCACCACACCGGCCGCCACGCAGTCCCGCGCGAAGTCGACGGTCGCGTCGCCCAGGTCGAGCCAGACGAAGTTGGCCTGCGAATCCGGCACGCGATAGCCGAGCTCGCGGAGCCGATGCGTCACCCGGATGCGTTCGGCGACGACGGCCTCGGTCCGGGCCAGCAGCTCGTCCTCGGCGTCGAGGCATGCCACCGCGGCGTGCTGGGCGAGGCTGTTCACCGAGAACGGCACATGCACCTTGCCGAGGGCGGTGATGACCTCGGGATCGCCGAGCGCGTAGCCCACCCGCAGCCCGGCGAGGCCGTAGGCCTTGGAGAAGGTCCGCAGGACGACGAGGTTGCGGAACTCGCGGTGCAGCTCGACCGCGTCGTAGGCCTGCGTCGGGCCCAGGCGCAGGTACTCGAAGTAGGCCTCGTCGAGGGCCACGATGACGTCGGACGGCACCGCCCGGAGGAACTCGCGAAGCGCGTCGGCCTCGACGACCGTGCCGGTCGGGTTGTTCGGGTTGCAGACGAAGATCAGGCGCGTGCGCTCGGTGATCGCCGCGGCCATCGCCGGAAGGTCGTAGGTGAGGTCGGGGGTCAGTGGGATCTGTACCGGCGTCGCGCCGGTCACCCGGGTCGCGAGCGGATACGTCTCGAACGACCGCCAGCCGAACAGCACCTCGTCGCCGGGGCCGCTGGTGATGGTGATCAGGTTCTGGCAGAGGATCACCGAACCGCAGCCGACCTGGATCTCGTCCTCGGTGACGCCCAGCTTCTTCGACAGCGCCGCGGTGAGCTCCACCATGCCGTTGTCGGGATAGCGGTTGGCCGACCCGGCCGCGGCGGTGATCGCCTCCAGAACGCTCGGCAACGGGCCCTCGGTCACCTCGTTGCTCGCCAGCTTCACCGCGCCCGGAAACGTCTTGCCGGGCACGTAGACGGGCAGGTCGTCGAGGTCTGGGCGGATGCGCAGGGTCACCCGACAAATGTAGGTCCGGGCCCGGCCAACGGCCAAAACGGTGCTGGTTTGCTTCGCGTGCGCAGACGTGTGTAATCTTTCGCTTCGGCAGTTCGAAAGGACTCCGCTAGGAGGCGTGCCAGAGCGGCCGAATGGGACTCACTGCTAATGAGTTGTCTCGCTAAAACGGGACCGGAGGTTCAAATCCTCTCGCCTCCGCCGACCCGCCCACAGCGGGGCACAACTGAATAGCACGCGCCCGTAGCTCAACGGATAGAGCATCTGACTACGGATCAGAAGGTTTGGGGTTCGAATCCCTACGGGCGCACCGCACGAGACCCCCGCCAACCGACCACGTCGGATGGCGGGGGTTTCTCGTTCTGGCTTCAGTTCCGGTGTCTGGCCGCAGTTCCTGCTCCGTGCCGGAATCCGAAGCTGCGGCCAGAACCGGGATGATTCACCGGGCACCCACCCGCCCGAGCCGCGAGACCACCACACCGAACGCCCCCGCCAACGGGAACATCGCGATGCCGTACACCGCGGGCGCCACCGACATCTCAGTGCTGTCGAGCACCGTCAGGGTGACCGCGAGCGCCAACGTCGCATTGTGCAGCCCGATCTCGAAGCCGCCGGCGATCGACTGGGCCTGTCCCAGACCCGCGAGCCGCGGGATGAGATAGCCCAGACCCAGGGACACCACGCAGAACACCGACGTCACCGCGCCGGCCTTCACGAGGAAATCCATCACGCGGTCCTCGCTGAGCAGCGTGCCGAGCAGTACGACGACGACCAGCACCACCGATGCGATCCGAACCGGCCGGTCGGCGCGCGTCGCGACCCCCTCGGCACGTGCCCGGACCAGCATGCCCAGTGCGACCGGGATGAGGACCACCGCGAACACCTGCAACAGCTTCCCCGGTTGCGCACCGATGTTGTCCGACGCGTCGGTGAAGTACGCCAGCGACAGATTCACCACGATCGGCAGGGTGATCAGAGCGAGCACAGAGTTAACCGCGGTCAGGGTGATGTTGAGCGCGACGTCGCCGCGGAAGAGATGACTCATCAGGCTGGCCATCGACCCACCCGGGGACGCCGCGAGGGTCATCAGGCCGACGGCGAGCAATGGTTCCAGGTCGAACACGATCGCCAGTCCGAATGCGACCGCGGGGAGCAGCAGCATCTGGCATCCGAGGATGATCACCGTTGCGCGCGGCGTCGCCACCACACGCCGGAAGTCGGCGACCGAGAGCGAGAGCCCGAGGCCGAACATGACCACGGCCAGCGCGACCGGTAGACCGACGCTGACGAACGAGGATTCCATCGGGGCCCTTTCGTCGCCGCGTGAATCGCGTGTCAGGACATTCTGATCGCTGTGCGGATTTTTCACAGAATTCACCGCACTTCAGATAATTTTGGTTACCGTAGTGTCGCGGGGGATTCCTTTGTGCATCGAACGAAAGGAACTTCCATGGCATCTCCATCCACCGCGGCGAAACTCGCCGCCGAGTTCTTCGGCACCTTCTGGCTGGTGTTCGGAGGTTGCGGCAGTGCGATTTTCGCGGCCAAGCAGATCGCCCAGTCCGACGACGGGCAGAACACGTTCCAGGTAGGTATCGGATTCCTCGGTGTGGCACTCGCATTCGGCCTCACCGTGGTCACCATGGCCTACGCTGTCGGCCACATCTCGGGGGCGCACTTCAATCCGGCGATCACCCTGGGCGCTGCCGTCGGCGGCCGTCTGTCATGGAAGGAACTGCCCGGTTACTGGATCTCCCAGGTCGTCGGTGGGCTCCTGGCGGGCCTGATCCTTCTCGTGATCGCCAAGGGCAAACCAGGTTTCGTCGCCGAGGGAAACATGGCCGCGAACGGCTACGGCGAACACTCGCCCGGCAACTACTCGCTGGCCGCGGTGATCATCGCCGAGGTCCTGCTCACCGCGTTCTTCCTGATCGTGATCCTCGGCGCCACCGAGGAGCGATCCAACAAGGGTTTCGGGCCGTTGGCCATCGGCCTCACGCTGACCTTGATCCACCTCATCTCGATCCCGATCAGCAACACGTCGGTGAACCCTGCACGGTCGACCGCTGTCGCCTTCTTCAACGGGAACGGTGCGCCGGGACAGCTGTGGGTGTTCTGGGTCGCACCACTTCTCGGCGGTCTCATCGGCGGGGTGCTCTACCCGTTGCTGTTCGAGAACGGGAAGTTCGTCCTGGGCGCCAAGTCGGCCCCGGCAACGCCCGCCTCCCGCTCGGATTCTGTGGAGGCATGACGTCGATCCGTTTCCGCTGACCGCTGTGGCGGTCAGCGGAAATCGCCACTGCCTGGGACAATCCCGGCATGGAACTGCTCATCCTGGTACTCGTCGGTGCCATCATCGTGACCGCCGTCGCCGACCGCCGGGGGATGCAACCCGCGCTGATCATCGTCGTGATCGCGCTCGCGGTGTCGTTCATCCCCGGTATGCCGCGAGTCGAACTCGATTCGCACATCCTGCTGACCGTTGTCCTGCCGCCACTGCTGTACTCGGCGGCCCTGGGCTTCTCGTTCCCGAACTTTCTGCGGAACCTGAAGCCGATCCTCGGCCTCGGTGTCGCGATGGTGGTGATCACCGCCGTCGCCGTCGGCTGGGTGGCGTCACTGGTCATCCCGGAGTTCACGTTCATCCTCGCGCTGCTGCTCGGGGCGATCGTCGCGCCGCCGGACGCGGTGACCGCGGTCGCCATCGGCCGTAAACTCGGCCTGCCGAAGCGGCTGATGACCATCCTCACCGGTGAGAGTCTGGTCAACGACGCCGCAGCGCTCTCCCTGTTCGCGATCGCCATCTCCCAGATCGCCGACACCCACTCGTTCATCGGCAACCCGCTCGCGCTGTTCGGCTACAACGCGATCCTCGGCCCGATCGTCGGTGCGGTGCTCGGCATGCTCACCCTCTGGATCCGTCGGCATCTGCAGAACCCTGCCCTCGAGACCGTGCAGGGCTTCGTCGTGCCGTTCGCCGCCTTCCTCGCGGCAGAGCACCTCCACGCGTCGGGCGTGCTGGCCGTCGTGATCGCCGGATTCGTCGTCGGCTCCGGATCGGTCCACGCCGGCTACCAGACGCGACTCCAGGAACGGTATGTCTGGAACTCGGTCGACGTCCTGCTCGAGGCCTTCGTGTTCGCCTACATCGGTCTGCAGATGCGGTTCATCATCGAAGACCTGCGCGACGCCCGAGAGTCGTTGCTGCACATCGTCGCCGCCTCGGTCCTGGTGCTCGTCGTGGTGCTGGCGATCCGGCCGATCTGTGTCTTCGCGATGTTCGGCCGGGGCGTGGTGAGCCGGCGCATCGACAGCGCGGTCAACGTCGAGGTGCCGGCCAACCCTCGGCGCTCGACGAGACCCGTTCCCGCGGAGGACCGTCCGCCCGGACGATGGCGCCGATTTGCCGACCGCATCGATCATCGCCCACTCACCTGGCAGGAGTCGACGGTGGTCGCCTGGACCGGGATGCGCGGCGTGGTCACCCTCGCCGCTGCCTCCGGCATCCCGGTGACCATGGCGTCGGGCGAACCGTTCCCCGAGCGTTCGGCGATCCAGGCGATCGCCTTCGTGGTCGCGGTCGGGACGATCCTGATCCAGGGACCCACACTGCCGTGGCTCATCGCACGGCTGAACCTGCACAACGAGGACGAGGAACGGTACGACCACGATCAGACGGCCCGGACCGAGACCATCGTGCACACGGCCGCGGATCAGGTGTTCGCCGACTTCGTCGACCGCCCGCCGGCAGAACTGGATGCCGCGACCGTGGAGTTCATCAAGGACACCGTCGCGCGACAGTCCCGCGACGCGGAGGAGATGCCGGACCCGGAGGCCCACACGGCCCGTAACGACGCGTTCGCGACCCTCTACCGCGCGGTGCTGCATGCGCAACGGGAGGCCTTGGTCGCCGACCGGGACGCCGGGAAGGTCGACGATGAGGCGGTGCGCGCCATGCTGGAACGCCTCGACCTGCAGGAAGCGGGCTTGTCGGCGCGCCTCGAGAGTCGTCTCTGATCTCGGTCGCCGACGGCCGGCGGACGTCGGCGACGCGTCGTCGTACTGTCGAAGGTGCGGGTCGTCCGGCCCGTGGTCGGGCATCTGCCGGGACCAGACGACGCCGACGGGAGGCCGAAGTTGGGAGAACCCGCCGAACGGTCGCCGCAGGGGAGCCGTCCGCCACCCGACGACCTCTACCGCACACCGCTGTATGCCCAGCTGTATCCGCCGTTGGGGTACACCCCCGACGGCCGGCCGGTCTTCGTGCCGGGGCAGCCGTCCGGTCCGGACCCGACCCTCGAACAGCGCGATGAGGTTGTCCCGACGCCCGCCGACGACGGTGACGTACCCGACGAGACGTCGCGCCGGCTCGCGTCGTCGGACCGGCGCCTGGTCGGGGTGCTGGCGCTGGTCGCGGTCGCCGCACTGAGCCTGCTCGCGGTCACCGTCGGGCGGGCCGCCCTGCGCGACGACGAACCACCCACCGCGCAGCCCGACATGCCCGTGGTGATCTCCGAGCTGCCGACCCGGATGCCGACGGCGGCGCCCGACGACGAACCCGACACCCCGGGCGCGCCCGGCGGGCAGACCCTGCCGATCGGCAAGGCGGTCATCTACGAGGTGACCACGTCGAGTCCGGCCACGATCCTCTACGTCGACGACAACGGCCTGCGGACGACCGTCGACGACTCGACGAAGTGGACGATCACGTTCACCGGCTCGGCCAATCCGCTGCGCGTCCTGGTGCTCGCCGGACAGGGGGCGGCCACCTGTGCGATCACGGTCGACGGACGGACCGTCGCCACCGATCGGATCGCCGCGGAGTCACCTCGGCGAACGGTGTCCTGCCGGGCCTGAGGTGACCCCGATCACAGATTGGGGCGTCTTCCGAGCGCATCGACTGTGTGCCGAGGTCCCGAGGTCGCTACCGTAGACCCGTGAGTTCCTCTCAGACAGCCCCAGAGAACACCGCCCCGCAGGGCGACGCGTCGTCATCGGCCGACTTCAAGACGATGATCACGTGGCGCGGCGAGGGTGCTGACCGGCTCGAACAGGTCCGTCTGCACGTCACCGGTTCCCGGATCAAGGCCTACGGCCGGATCATCGCGGCAGCCACGAATGAGCACGAGGCGTTCTCGGCGTCCTACGAGCTCGTCACCAACGACTCCGGTGTCACCAAGCGGTTGTCCGTCCATCTGGTGCGTGCGAGTGGAGAAACACAGCTCGGCATCACGCGTGACGGAGAGAACAATTGGCTGGTCCAGACCAGCGAGGGCACCAACCGCAGTGACTTCAACGGTGCCGAGGACGTCGACCTGGCGCTGTCCCCGATGTTCAACGCCCTGCCGATCCGCCGTCACGGACTCCAGCGCGGTGGCGACGAGATCGACGTGCCGGTCGCCTACCTCTACCTCCCGGCGGGCACCGTCGAGCCGGCCACCCTGCACTACACCCCGGGGCCCGACTCGATCGGCGTCATCTCGCCGATCGTCACCTCCACGCTGACCGTCGACGACGAGGGTTTCGTGGTCGACTACGCCGGTCTGGCCACCCGCGTCTGAGCCGCACCCGGACCCAGCGCACGCGTCAGCCGAACCAGACCCGCGCGCGGTGCGCCTGACGCCGTAGTTCCTCCGCCCATCCCGGATCGCCCACCGTCACGCCGCTGATCGCGACCGGGTCCGCACCGGCGATCGCCTCGTAGGCGAGTCGTGCCCGGTGCCCGTCGTCGACGAGCACCTCGACGCTGCCGCGGTCGCGCAGTTCGTCGCGGACGGCCGTCAACCGGTTGATGGCCTCGCTGAGGACGTTCAGCAGTGCGATCCCGTTGGCCTCCAGCATCGCTCGCTGCAATGCCGGTGCGGTGCCGGCGACCCGCGTCCCGTCGCGGAAGCTGCCGGCGGCCAGCCGCAGCGCCAGATCGCTCTCGCCCGCACCGACCGCCGCGGTGGCGGCCGCCGTCAGATGCGGCAGATGCGAGATGGCCGCGACGGCCCGGTCATGCGCATCGGGCGCGGCGGGTACCACCAACGACCCGACCGTCCGCGCCAGGGACGCGACCACCAGCCAGTCGTCGGGGTCGGTGTGGTCCTCGGTGCTCACCATCCACATCGCATCGCGGAAGAGCGTGGGATCGGTTGCTGCCCAACCTGATCGGCTGGTTCCGGCCATCGGGTGCCCGCCGACGTAGCGTTGACCGCGGGCGAGGCGGGTGACCGATTCGGCGACCGGCCGTTTGACGCTGACGACGTCGGTGAGCAGGCAGGTGCCCGCCTGTTCGGCGATGACCGGCAGGAGATCGTCGATGGTTGTCATCGGCGTGGCGAGGACCAGCAGTGCATCGTCGGCGGCAGCCTGGCGCAGCGTCGCGATCAGATCGGTGGAGGCGCGATGGCCGGACGCGGTCGCGGCCTCGACGGTCTGTGTGGACCGGTTGTATCCGTAGCACTGCCGACCGGCGTCGTGCAGTGCCCGCAGCAACGATCCGCCGATCAGGCCGAGGCCGAGAACACAGACCGGCGGTCCGGCGTGCGGGTCGAGGCGGGCGGCAGGGGCAGTCACCCCTTCAGATTCCCACACGCGCCCCATCCGGTGTGGCGGCGAGGGGCGGGTGCGGGACTTGGGTGGTCCGCCGATTACGGCTACGGTGACCTGCATGGCAGGTGCCGGCGCGAATGTATCGGGTGGTTCGAACAAGCAGGACGTCAACGACGAGATCGAGGGTTTCGCTGTCGCGGTCGTCCGCGACGAGGGCGCGTGGAAGGTTTCCGCGTTGAATACGTCGGCGTTGCGCAATCTCGATGATGCCGAGCTGCAGCTGCGTGAGCTGCGGGCCACGGGTGCGGTGTTCGGTCTGCTCGACGTCGACGACGAGTTCTTCATCGTCGTGCGGCCCGGGCCGTCCGGTGCTCAACTGCTGATCTCCGACGCGACCGCCGGCGTCGACTACGACGTCGCCGCCGACGCGCTCGATGCGATGAACATCGAGGTGCCCGACCTCGATCCCGACGAACTCGACGACATCGACCCGTGGGAAGAGGGCGATCTCGGCATCCTTGCGGACCTCGGTCTACCCGACGCCGTCATGAGCATCATCGTCGGTGACACCGATCTGTACGCCGACGAGCAGGTGGGCATGATCGCCGCGCGGCTCGGGTTCGCCGACCAGCTGTCCAAGGTTCTCGACTCACTCGGCCACTGACCCCGCCCGTCATGGTGTCCTCGCCCGCCGGGCCGCTGCGCGCGGAATGGGAGTCCATGATGAGTTCGGCGCTGCTGGCCGCCGTCGACGACAGCGGCGCCGACGACGTCCCGATCGGGGCTGTCGTATTCGATCCGGGAGGCATCGAACTGGCCCGCGCGGGTAATCGTCGGGAGGCCGACTGCGACCCGACCGCGCACGCCGAGATTCTCGCACTCCGCACGGCGGCAAGCAGATTCGGCGACGGATGGCGGCTTCCGGGATGCACCATCGTGGTGACCGTCGAGCCGTGCACCATGTGCGCCGGGGCGATCACGCTGGCACGGGTGGACACGCTCGTGTTCGGTGCGTGGGAGCCCAAGACCGGCGCCGTCGGGTCGCTGTGGGATGTCGTGCGGGATCCCCGGCTGACCCATCGGCCGCAGGTGGTCGGCGGTGTGCGCGAGGAGGAGGGCAGAGCGTTGATGCTCGACTTCTTCAGTGCCCGGCGTACCGACTGAGGCCTCGCGACGCGATCGGACCCTGGCTTCGCAGCGCAGGAATCAGGGTGGAAATCAGGGTTCGGAACAGCGGAAGCTCTGGCAGATTGGGCACATGGGCGCGTGCACCTGGCCGTGCCCACCCGACCCGAGGAGAAGAAGATGTCCGACCCCACCGACAAGGTGAACGAGGCGGTCAACACCGTCAAGGACAAGATCAACGAGTTCGCGGCGAGCGACCAGGTCCAGGGGGCCGTCGGTACCGCCAAGGACAAGCTGACCGAGCTCGCCGAGCACGAGAAGGTCCAGGGCGCCGTCGACACCGCCAAGGAGAAGTTCGGCGAGATCGCGGGGAACGAGAAGGTGCAGGACGCACTGTCGACCGCAATGGACAAGTTCGACGAGATCAAGGACAAGATCACCGGCAAATGATCTGCCTGACCTGCGATTGTGGTCGGCGCCGGTCTTCCGTGGCACGGTGGAAGTGCCTTTGAACGCCGGTGACACCGGGTCCCGGGAGAAGTAGAAGGAGGCAGTTCATGGGAGTTGCAGACGACGCCAAGAACAAGGCCGAAGAATTGAAGGGTCGCGGTAAAGAAGCTGCCGGCGATCTCACCGACAACCAGGACCTCAAGGACGAAGGCCGTGGCGACAAGTCTGTCGCCCAGGGCAAGCAGAAGGTCACCGAGGCCGCGGATGCGGTCAAGGGCAAGGTCGACGACCTCAAGGACAAACTCACCGGACGCTAGGACACCAGCCTCTCTGCGGAGCAGCGTCTCCGGCACCGAGGGGTAAAGCCCCGCAAAGGGTGCTCTGACCAGCCAATTTAGGCCTGGACGCCGACTGCGGTACAGTCTTCCGCGGTGGCGTGTCCGAGCGGCCGAAGGTGCAGCACTCGAAATGCTGTGTGCGGTAACCCCGTACCGAGGGTTCAAATCCCTCCGCCACCGCAGCGAACGGCCCCTCATCTACCCAGATGAGGGGCCGTTTTCGTCGTGTCGGGCACCCGGTTCGGATACCGTCGCCGCCATGACCGTGGCTCGCCTCAAGGAGATGTTCGACCAGATGGTCGTGCGTAAGGACGCCGACCTCATCGGGCGCTACTACCACCCGGACTTCGTGATGACCTCCGACGGACTGACCGAGGAGTTCGCCGATTTCGCCGACGGTCATCGTCGCGTCTATGCGACCGACATCGCTTACGCGATCGAGTATGACGAGGACGCCTGGGTGGACGCGGGCGACCGGGTCGCGGGTCGCGTGTGGATCACCACCTCCCGACCGGGGGAGACGCCGACGCGGATCGAGGTGGTGCTCATCGCGTCCTATCTCGACGGTCGCATTCACCGGGTGTGGGAGACCACCTGGCCGAGTTGGCGAACCGTGGACGCGCTGGAGAGCTACGAGCAGTAGCTCCGTGGCGCCTACCCGCCGAGCACTGCGGCCATGCCGGGCTTCATCAGATCGGAGATGTCGTCCCACGGCACGGTGACCGGCAGGTAGTCGCCGAGCGCATGGATCACGGACACGTAGATGTGGAAGCCGGTGCTCAGCGGAACCCAGTTGAGGAAACTGTCGATCGCGGGCTGCGGCGGATCTGCCCGGCTGTCCAGTCGCGGCACCAGCATCGCCAGGCGCTGGGCGGCCGCAGCCGGATCGACGAAGACGTCGGTCAGCAGAATCGGTTGCGCGGTGGACGCATTGATGGTGGTGGTCGCGACGTGGTTGTTGGGATGTGCGGCCCCGGGTGCGTTCGTCATGTAGATCCCGACGCCGGCGACGACGGTTTCGGTGATCGTGGTGACCCTGCTCCGTTCGTCGGTCACGAGTGAGCCGTTCGCCACGGTGAACTGGCCACCGCCGACGTTGCCGATGAGATCGTCGAGGCCCGCGCGCATCCCGCTGTTGAATCGGCTGCGAACAGCGGCGTCTCCACCGGTCACCTGCGGCAGGAGAACGTCGACGGTGGTGGTGCCGCTAACGCCCGTCACCGGTACCGAGGCCGCCACATAGCGCTGCGCCGCGGGCGTGGGCGACGGCATCGGCGCGGCGGCCGACGATGGCGGTGTGGACGACGAGGTGACAATCACCTGGCCGGGTGAGTTCGACGAGGTGGTCTGCGTGGACTCGCCACAGGCGGCGAGCACGGTCACGGCGAGAAGAATCGTCGCCACACCGCCACGTCGGCTGGTCATGGCATCGATCCCTTCTTCGCATCGGCGTGGATGAGCGTCGTCCGGTCGGTGGACGCCTCAGCTCAAGAACTGCGCTGCCTTCTCGGTGAGTTCGAGCAGTGGTTGCGGAAAGATGCCCAATGCGATGGTGATCACGGTGCAGACGGCGATCGACGACGTCGTCAGCACGCTCGGCTTCACCACGTGCGGTGCATCGACGGGGACGTCGGCGAAGAACATCGCGACGATGATCCGAATGTAGAAGTATGCGGCGATGGCGCTGCTGATCACACCGATCACCACCAGTACGCCGCCGCCCGCGCCCGCAGACGCGGCGAACACATCGAACTTCGCGATGAATCCACTGGTCAACGGAATGCCGGCGAAGGCGAGCAGGAACATCGAGAACATCGCCCCCACAAGGGGATAACGTCGACCGAGACCGGCCCACTGGGAGATCTCGGTGGCCTCGCGGCCGGACAGATGCGGCCCCGATGCCCGGTCGGTCTCGCGAACCACCGCCACCGTCGCGAACGCACCGAACGTCGAGAAGGCGTACGCCGCAAGATAGAACAATGTCGCGGCGACACCTGCCTCGTCGAACGCGATGAGGCCCAGCAGAATGAAGCCGGCGTGGGTGATCGACGAGTAGGCGAGCATGCGCTTGACGTCGGTCTGTGTCACCGCCATCAGCGCGCCGGCCAGCATGGTGGCGATCGCGACCACCCAGAGCGCGGGCTCCCAATCGGACTTCAGGTCGGCGAAGCCGACATGGAACACGCGCAGCAGGGCGCCGAAGGCGGCGATCTTGGTGGCCGCCGCCATGAACGCGGTCACCGGTGTCGGGGCACCCTGGTACACATCCGGAACCCACGAATGGAATGGCACCGCACCGACCTTGAACAGCAGGCCGACCGACAGCAGGCCGAGCGCGATCAGCGGCAGGATGGTGTCGCCACCCGGGTCGGCGACCATCCCCGCGATGGATTCGCCGATCGCGCCGAGCTGCAGGGAGCCCGTGGCCCCGTACGCGAATGCGGCGCCGAACAAGAAGAACGCCGACGAGAACGCGCCCAGCAGAAAGTATTTCAGCGACGCCTCCTGGGAGATCAGTCGCCGGCGCCGGGCCAGCCCGCACAGTAGGTACAGCGGCAATGAGAAGACCTCGAGGGCGATGAACATCGTGAGCAGGTCGCCGCACGCCGGGAACAGCATCATGCCGCCGACCGCCAGCAGGGTCAGCGGGAAGACCTCCGTGGTGAGCCCGCCTGCGCGCGTCGCCTCGAACTCGGCGTCGGTGTTGGGCACGGACGCGCCCGACGGGGTGAACATGTCCGCCTCGACCGAGTCCAGCGTCGCCTTCGCGGCCGCCCCGGGTCCGTCGCTGATGCGCAACGTCATCGACGGCGCCGCCACGACCCGTTCGAGGCGACGTTCGCCCATGAACGCGACCGCCAGGATCGCCACGAGCACCAGCAGTCCCTGCAGGAGTAGCGTCGGGCGGTCGATGACCACGGCCCCCGACATCGCGAACTGTCCTGTGCCACCGTCTTTCGCCTCCGCGACGGCGACCCCGACAACCGCGATGAACGCGGCGACCAGACCGACCAGGGAGAGCACCAGCTGGATGGGGTAACGGAAACGACGCGGGGAGAAGGCCTCCACGAGCACCCCGACGACGGCGACCCCGAACACGATCAGCATCGGCGAGAGCAGGCCGTACTCGACGCTGGGCGGATCGATGGCGGGAGAGGCGAGGGAAGCGACGGGGAATGAGTCGAGATGTATGACGGTCATCTCGGACCTCCGTCCTGATCGGTCGGGACCGCCGGTTGGGGGTCCTGTTCGTGAATCGTGCTCATCGTGTGCGCGACCGCCGGATCTATCAGATCCAGCAGAGGTTTGGGATAGACGCCGAAGACGAGGAGCAGAGCGATCAGCGGCGTCACCACCAGGAGTTCCCGACCGTGCAGATCGCGCATCGACCGGGTCGCCGCGCCGGGGCCCTCTGTGAGCGTGGCCGGCCCGCCCATCATCCGCTGGTAGAGCCACAGGACGTAGATGGCCGACAGCACCAGGGCACTCGTCGCGATCACCGCCGCCACCGGGTAGCGGGTGAATGTCCCGATCAACACGAGGAATTCGCTGATGAACGGTGCAAGGCCGGGCAGCGACAGTGTGGCCAGCCCGGCCACGAGGAACGTCCCGGCCAGGACGGGCGCGATCTTCTGGACTCCGCCGTAGTCGGCGATGAGACGACTACCGCGGCGAGAGACCAGGAAGCCGGCGATCAGGAACAGTGCGGCGGTGGAGATCCCGTGGTTGACCATGTAGAGCGTCGATCCGGTCTGCCCCTGACTGGTCAGCGCGAAGATGCCCAGGATGATGAAACCGAAGTGCGAGATCGAGGTGTAGGCGATCAGCCGCATGACATCGGTCTGGCCGATGGCGAGGATCGCGCCGTAGACGATGCCGATCACCGCCAGGGCCGCGATCAGCGGGGCGAAATACCGTGCGGCGTCCGGGAACAGCTGCAGGCAGAATCGCAGCATCGCGAATGTGCCGACCTTGTCGACGACCGCCATCATCAGTACCGCGCCGGCCGGGGTGGCGGCGACCGCCGCGTCGGGCAGCCACGAATGGAACGGCCAGAGGGGCGCCTTCACGGCGAATGCGAACATGAAGCCCAGGAACAGCAGTTTGATCAGGCCGGTGCCGGCGTCGAGCTGTCCCGACGACACCGCGTCGACCACGGCTCGCAGGTCGAACGTCCCGCCACCGCCGGTGCCGAGTCCGGAGCGGGCGGTGACCACGTACAGTCCGATCACCGCGGCCAGCATGATCAGACCGCCGAACAGGTTGTACAGCAGGAACTTCACCGCCGCCCGGGATCGGTCGACACCGACCGTCGTGCCGAATCCGCCGATGAGGAAGTACATCGGGATCAGCATCGCCTCGAAGAAGATGTAGAACAGGAGGATGTCGAGGGCGACGAAACTCATCAACACCATCGCCTCGACCGCCAGGGTCAACGCGAGGTAGGTGTGCGGTCCCTTCTGCCGGCGACCGCCCGAATGATCCAGCGACCCGACATGGTCCGCATCGTTCCAGCCGGCCAGGACGAGCACCGGCAACAACACCGCCGTCAACAACACCAGGACCAGCCCGATACCGTCGAGCCCCAGTGCATAGCGTGTGCCGAGCGCGGGTATCCAGCTGTGGTCCTCGACGAACTGGTACCGCGCACCGGTGCCGGTGGTGTCGAAGCCGGCAGCCAGGCCGAGTGACACGGCGAGCACACCCAGGGTGACGCCCAGCCCGAGCCACTTGGCGATGCCGGGCCGGTTACTCGGAACCGCCAGTACCGCAACGGCGCCGACGGCCGGCAGGAGCCACAGGATGGTCAGCCACGGTGCGGTCACAGGACGTTCACCACCATCACCATCGCGACGATCAGGACCGCCCCGGCGAACATCGACAGCGCGTATGACCGCACGTAGCCGTTCTGCCAGCCGCGTATTCGCTGGGACAGCCGGCCGACGGTGGTGCCGATCCCGGTGGTGAGACCGTCGACACCGTCGCTCTCCACCGCGACGAGCTGGCGGGTGAGTTCTTGGCCTGGCCGCATCAACAGCTTCTCGTTGACGGCGTCGCCGTACAGATCTCGCCGTGCCGCGACGGTCAGGGCGGACACGTCTTCCGGGGCGACCTCGAGCACCGGGCGGGTCGCGTACTGGCGCCACGCGATCGCGACACCGATCGCCACCACCGCGAGGATCGTCACGGTCACCACCCAGGCCGGCACCGCCAGCTCGTGGTGTTCTTCGCCGACAACGGGTTCGAGCCAGTGCACCAACGCATCACCCCACGCCAGCACGGCGCCGGAGATCACCGATCCGATCGCGATCAGGATCATCGGCGCGGTCATCACGCCCGGCGACTCATGCGGATGCGCATCCTCCTGCCAGCGGCGCTCGCCGAAGAACGTCAACAGCATCACGCGCGTCATGTAGAAGGCGGTGATACCCGCGCCGAGCAGGGCTGCGCCGCCGAGGAGCCAGCCGCCGACCCCGCCGGAGGCGAACGCCGACTCGATGATCGGGTCCTTGGAGAAGAACCCCGAGAACGGTGGCACACCGATGATGGCGAGGTAGCCGAGCCCGAAGGTGACGAACGTGATCGGCATGACCGTGCGCAACCCACCGAAGCGCCGCATGTCGGTCTCGTCGTTCATCCCGTGCATCACCGATCCGGCGCCGAGGAACAGGCCGGCCTTGAAGAAGCCGTGGGTCAGCAGGTGCATGATGGCGAACGCGTAACCGGCGGGCCCGAGACCCGTGGCGAGGATCATGTACCCGATCTGGCTCATCGTCGACGCCGCGAGAGCCTTCTTGATGTCGTCCTTGGCACAGCCGATGATCGCGCCGAACAGCAGGGTCACCGCGCCGACGACGGTGACGCCGACCTGAGCCGCCGGTGCGAGATCGAAGATGGGGTTGGAGCGGGCGATCAGGTAGACGCCTGCCGTGACCATGGTGGCGGCGTGGATGAGCGCCGACACCGGGGTGGGGCCCTCCATCGCGTCGCCCAGCCACGACTGCAGCGGAACCTGTGCCGACTTGCCGCACGCCGCCAGCAGCAACATGAATCCCAGTGCGGTGAGCACACTCTGACCGGCGGCGGAAGCACCACCGAACACCGCCTCGAAGGACACCGCGCCGAATGTCGCGAACATCAGCATCAACGCCACGGCGAGGCCGATGTCGCCGACCCGGTTCACCACGAACGCCTTCTTCGCGGCGGTCGCCGCGGTCGGCTTGTACTGCCAGAAGCCGATCAACAGGTAGGACGCGAGACCAACGCCCTCCCAGCCGAGGTAGAGGCCGAGATAGTTGTCGGCCAGCACCAGCACCAGCATGGCGGCCAGGAAGAGGTTGAGATAGGCGAAGAATCGACGACGGTCCGGGTCGTCGGCCATGTAGCCGATCGAATAGATGTGGATCAGGGAACCGACGCCGGTGATCAACAGCACGAAGCACATCGACAGCTGGTCGAGTTGAAGACCGAAGTCGACCTGCAACTCGCCGACCGGCACCCAGGTGAACAGGACCTGGTGCACCGCACGGTCATCCGTGGCACGGCCCAGCATCCCGGTGAACATGGCCGACCCGAGTACGAAGGACGCGAGCGCGAGCGCGGTGCCCAGCACGTGTCCCCACCGATCGGTGCGCCGGCCGGCGATGAGCAGGATCACCGCGCCGACCAACGGAAGAGCGGGGACCAACCAGAGCAGAGCTGCGGACGAATCAGTGCTCACCCGGGCCTCCTACCGCTTCAACAGATCTGTGCCGTCGACCGAGGCCGAACGCCGGGCACGGAAGATCGTCATGATGATGGCCAGTCCCACCACCACCTCGGCCGCCGCGACGACCATCGTGAAGAACGCGATCACCTGGCCGTCGAACGATCCGTGCATCCGCGCGAAGGTGACGAACGCCAGGTTGGCCGCGTTGAGCATCAGCTCGACGCACATGAACACGACGATCGCGTTGCGGCGCAGCAGTACCCCGGCGGCGCCGATGGTGAACAGCAGCGCCGAGAGGTACAGGTAGTTCTCGGGGTTCATCGACGGCCCTCCCCGAGAGATCGGCGGATGCTGTCGTTCGCGGAGCGACCGGGTATGTGAGTGTCCGATTCGCGGTCACCCGCGACGACGGGCGGGCGGGGCTTCAGCGTCGCATTGACCGAGAGCTCCGACGGGGTGCCGTCGGGCAGCAGCGCCGGGACATCGACGGCGTTGTGACGGGCGTAGACACCGGGACTCGGCATCGGTGTCATGTCGACGCCCAGCCGGAACCGCTCCTCCGACAGTTCACGCTGACTGCGTTTCGGTCCGAACCGTTCCCGGTGCGCCAGCACCATCGCGCCCAGGGTGGCCGCGATCAGCAACGCACCGGTCAGCTCGAATGCCCACAGATACTGCACGAAGATCAACTGCGCTATCGCCTCGATGTTGCCGTCGGAGCCCGTGGTGCCGGACACCGTGGGCGGCCCGGCCGTCGGTGCCCCCGCGAACACCGCCAGCGATGCGTTCGCGATCGCCGCGATCAGCAACACACCGAAGCCGATACCGAGGACGACGGCTGCGACACGTTGTCCACGAAGGGTTTCCACCAACGAGTCCGACGAGTCGACACCGATCAGCATGAGGACGAACAGGAACAGCATCATCACCGCGCCGGTGTAGACCACCACCTGTACGACGCCGAGGAACAATGCGCCCTGCGCGACGTAGAAGATCGCGAGGATGATCATCGTGGTGGCCAGGAAGACGGCCGAGTAGACGGCCTTGGTCGCGAACACCACGCCCAGTGCACCGAGGACCGCGACCGCGCCGAGCGCCCAGAACTGCACGGCCTCGCCCGTGCTGGTCGCCGGGAGCGCAGCGAGCGGGAGCGATGACGACGTGCGGGTGAGCTCGGCGGCGAGCAGTGCTGTCACGACTCGTCCTTGGCGACGAGCCGACCGTCCGTGGACACCTCACCGCGGTAGTAGTTCTCCTCGGTGGAGCCGGGCGCCATGTCGTGGGGTGCCGGCTCGACGCCGGGTTCCAGCGGCGCGAGCAGCCGATCCTTCTCGTAGATCAGGTCGGCGCGGTTGTCGTCGGCCATCTCGTAGTCGTTGGTCATGGTCAACGCCCGCGTCGGGCATGCCTCGATGCAGAGTCCGCAGCCGATGCAGCGCAGGTAGTTGATCTGATAGACGCGGCCGTATCGTTCGCCCGGCGAGTAGCGTTCGTCCTCGGTGTTGTCGGCGCCCTCGACGTAGATGGCGTCGGCCGGGCACGCCCACGCGCACAGCTCGCAGCCGATGCACTTCTCCAGCCCGTCGGGATGGCGATTCAGTTGGTGGCGACCGTGATAGCGCGGTGCCGTCGGTGTCTTCTGCTCGGGGTACTGCTCGGTGATGGTGGGGGAGAACATCGACGAGAACGTCACCCCGAGTCCACTGATCGGTGAGAGGAAGTCAGGCATCGGTCGTCTCCTTCGCGTGGTCGGATGGAGGTGGTGGTGTGGTGGTTCGCGGCGGCAGCACCTGTCCGGGCATCGGTGGCACCGGGAATCCGCCGGCCATCGGATCGAACGTCTCCCCCGCCGGCGGAGTGGCGGCGACGGAGGAGCCGCGGGTCGAGACCTCCGGCGCGGTCGGCAATCTCATCAGCCGCCAGACGGCGTAGCCGATCAATGCGGTCACCACCAGCCCGGCCCCGGCCGACACCAGTGAGCGGACGAGGTCGTCGTCGGAAGATCCTCCGACCGCCGCCCGGATCAGCGCGACCACCATCACCCAGGTCAGGGAGATCGGGATGAGCACCTTCCAACCCAGATTCATGAACTGGTCGTAACGCAGACGGGGGAGGCTGGTGCGCAGCCAGATGAACACGAAGAGGAACACCCAGACCTTGATGGTGAACCACAGGATCGGCCACCACCCGGAATTGGCCCAGTCGAACATGCTGACCGGCCAGGGGGCCTGCCAGCCGCCGAGGAACAGCGTGGTCGCCAGGGCCGACACGGTGACCATGTTGATGTACTCGGCCAGCATGAACATGGCGAACTTGAGCGACGAGTACTCGGTGTGGAATCCGCCGACGAGTTCACCCTCGGCCTCCGGCAGGTCGAACGGAGCGCGGTTGGTCTCACCGACCATGGAGATCGCGTAGATCACGAACGAGGGCAACAGCAGCAGAACATACCAATGATGTTCCTGCGCAGCGACGATGCCCGACGTCGACATGGTGCCGGCATCGATGAAGACCGCCGCGAAGGTCAGGCCCATCGCGATCTCGTAGGAGATCACCTGTGCGGTCGACCGCAGGCCACCGAGCAGTGGGTAGGTGGAACCCGAGGACCACCCTGCCAGCACGATGCCGTACACGCCGACCGACGTGATCGCGAGGACATACAGGACACCCACCGGGAGATCGGTGAGCTGTAGCGGAGTCTGGTGACCGAACACCGACACCATGGGCCCCATCGGGATCACCGCGAACGCCATGACCGCGGGCACCACCGCGATGATGGGGGCCAGCAGGTAGATCGGCTTGTCGACGCCCGCCGGGACGATCCCCTCCTTCAGCGCGAGCTTGACCCCGTCGGCGAGGCTCTGCAGCAGGCCACGGGGACCGACACGGTTGGGGCCGATGCGGGTCTGCATCCGCGCCATGACTTTTCGTTCGATGAGAATGGCGGCCAACGGGTTGGCGACCAGGAAGCCGAACACGGCGACCGCCTTGATGAGGATGAGCCACCAGGGATCGTGACCGAAGTCGGCGAGCGAGGGGAAGCTCATCGTGCCTCCTGGGTCGGGGTCGCGACGGCGATCGCGACGACGTCGCCCGGGTCGGCCCGTAGCTGAGCGTGCACAGCTGATCCCGGTGAGTTCGCCGGCACCCACACGACCCCGTCGGCCATGTCCGTGATCTCGAGCGGCAGGGTGATGGCACCGCGCTCGGTGCCGATCTCGACCGACGAGCCGTCGGTCGCGCCTATCCCGGTGGCGGTGGCGGGGGACATGCGGGCCACGGGAGTTCGTGCGGTACCGGCGAGATGGGGTTCGCCGTCCTGCAGGCGTCCGTTGTCCAGGAGCATGCGCCAGGTGGCGAGGACCGCCCGGCGGGTCTCGTCGGCGAGATGATTGTTAGAGGCCGCCTCGACGGTCGGCGACGGTGGACGCGCACCGTGCCAGGCGCCCACGTGCTCGAGGTCGGCGCGGATCATCGTCGTGTCGTCACACCGCAGGTCGACGCCCATCTGCCGGGCCAGGGCGCCCAGCACGCGGTGGTCGGGTAGCGTGCCGACCTCGGGCAGCGCCGTCGCGAACGGGCGCGCCCGCCCTTCCCAGTCGAGGTACATGCCGGCCTTCTCGGCGGCGGCGGCGACCGGTAGGACGACATCGGCGTGCTCGGTGACGGCGGTGCGGCGGAGTTCGAGGCTGACGACGAAGCCCGCCTGGCCGACCGCGGTCGCCGCGGCCACCGGATCCGGCAGGTCGTCCAATTCGACCCCGCCGATCACCAGTGCGGAGATCTCCTGGCGCAGTGTCGCATCCAGGATGCCTGTGGTGTCGCGGCCGGGAACGCTGGGCAGATCGGCGAGCTGCCAGGCCAGCGCGATCTCCGTGCGTGCGGACAGATCCGCGACGGGCCGACCACCCGGCAACAGGTTCGGCGCCGCGCCGACCTCCAGCGCACCCCGCTCGCCCGCCCGCCGGGGTATCCAGGCGAGCCGCGCTCCGGTGCGTTCGGCCAGGCGCACGGCCGCACTGAGTCCGCCCGGGCTTCCGGCGAGCCGTTCACCCACCAGGATCACCGAGCCCGGTGCGGCGGCGGCCTCGACCGCGGCGTCGGAATCCAACGCGGCCGCCTCGTCTCCCGGGACGGTCGGGAGCCATGCGGCGTCGAGCTTCGCCGCCCCGCGGCTGCGCAACGCCGCGATGGTGGTGACCTGCTGGCCCGCGGTCCGCACCGCTCGGCGCAGCCGGAGGAACACGATCGGCGACTCCTCCTCCGGTTCGAACGCCACCATGAGTACGGCCGGCGCCGCGCCCAGTTCGTCGTAGGTGACGTCGTCGGGCCGGGCGGCGATGTGCGCGGCCAGGAAGTCGGCCTCCTCGGCGCTGTGCGTGCGGGCCCGGAAGTCGATGTCGTTGGTGTCCAGCACGGTTCGGGCGAAGCGCGCGTACGCGTAGGCATCCTCGGCGGTCAGCCGGCCGCCGGTCAGCACGCCGGTCCGGCCGTGCGCGGCGGCGAGACCCTCGGCGGCGTGTCGCAAGGCGTGCGCCCACGACACCTCGCGGAGCGAGCCATCCGTCCACCGGATCATCGGCGCGGTCAGACGATCGGCGGCGGTGGCGTAGGCGAACGCCCACCGGCCCTTGTCGCAGTTCCACTCCTGGTTGACCTCGGGATCGTCGCCGGCGAGGCGCCGCAACACCTTTCCGCGACGGTGATCGGTGCGTTGCGCGCACCCGCTCGCGCAGTGCTCGCAGACGCTGGGGGAGGAGACGAGGTCGAAGGGTCGTGCCCGGAACCGATAGGCGGTGCTGGTCAGCGCGCCCACCGGACAGACCTGCACGGTGTTGCCGGAGAAGTACGATTCGAACGGGTCGTCCTCGTAGATGGAGACCTGTTGCAGCGCACCGCGATCAGCCAGGTCGATGAGCGGGTCGCCGGCCACCTGGCCGGCGAATCGGGTACACCGGGCGCACAGCACGCAACGTTCCCGGTCCAGCAGGACCTCCGACGACAACGGCACCGGTTTGGTGAAGGTCCTTTTCACGCCGGTGAATCGGGAGTCACCCCGACCTGAGGACATCGCCTGGTTCTGCAGTGGGCATTCGCCACCCTTGTCACAGACCGGGCAGTCCAGCGGATGGTTGATCAGCAGCAACTCCATCACGCCGCGCTGCGCCTTCTCGGCGACCTCGGAACTGCGCTGGGTGTGTACCACCATGCCCTCGGTACACACGGTGGTGCAGGACGCCAACGGTTTACGCTGGCCCTCCACCTCGACGAGGCACTGTCGGCAGGCGCCGACCGGATCGAGCAGGGGATGGTCGCAGAACCGGGGGATCTGCGTGCCGATCATCTCGGCGGCGCGGATCACCAGGGTGCCGGGCGGCACGGAGACCTCGGTGCCGTCGATCGTCACCGACACCAACGCCGGCTGCTGTCCGGTTCGAGCATCGTCGACTGCGGTCAACGGACACCTCCTGCGGCGGGTGCGGCGTCGGCGAAGACCGTCGACCGGTGGTGATCGAACGGGCAGCCACCGTCGAAGTGGGCCAGATACTCATCGCGGAAGTACTTGAGAGACGAGACGATCGGGCTGCCGGCGCCGTCACCGAGGGCGCAGAACGACTTTCCGACGATGGTGTTGGTGATGTCGGCGAGCGTGTCGAGGTCCTCGGGTGCGCCGTCGCCGGCTTCGAGCCGGCGCAGCAACTGCACCAACCAGTAGGTGCCCTCCCGGCAGGGCGTGCACTTGCCGCACGATTCGTGGGCGTAGAACTCGGTCCAGCGCAACACCGCGCGCACCACACACGTCGTCTCGTCGAAGATCTGTAAGGCCTTGGTGCCCAGCATCGATCCGGCGGCACCGACGCCCTCGTAGTCGAGGGGGACGTCGAGATGTTCGTCGGTCAGGATGGGCGTCGACGATCCGCCCGGCGTCCAGAACTTCAACTGATGTCCCGCCCGCACCCCACCGGCACGATCGAGCAACTCCCGCAACGTGATCCCCAGTGGCGCCTCGTACTGACCAGGTCGTGTGACGTGCCCGGACAGCGAGTAGAGGGTGAACCCGGGCGACTTCTCGGTGCCCATCGCACGGAACCAGTCGATGCCGTTGCGGATGATCGGGGGCACGCTCGCGATCGACTCCACATTGTTGACGACGGTAGGACTCGCGTAGAGCCCCGCGACGGCGGGGAACGGCGGCCGCAGGCGGGGCTGTCCACGACGTCCCTCGAGTGAGTCGAGGAGTGCGGTCTCCTCGCCGCAGATGTACGCACCGGCCCCGGCGTGCACCACCAACTCGAGGTCGAAGCCGGAACCGAGGATGTCGCGTCCGAGATAGCCTGCGGTGTAGGCCTCCTCGACGGCGGCGCGGAGTCGCCGCAGCACCGACGCGACCTCCCCGCGCAGGTAGATGAACGCGTGGTGGGCGCGGATCGCGTAGGCGGCGATGATGGCGCCCTCCACCAGCGCGTGCGGGGACGCGAAGATGAGTGGCATGTCCTTGCACGTGCCGGGCTCGGACTCGTCGGCGTTGACCACCAGATAATGCGGTGGTGCGGTGGGATCGGTCGGCCGGTCGGGATCCTGTTGCGGGATGAACGACCACTTGAGGCCGACCGGGAATCCGGCGCCGCCGCGACCACGGAGACCGGAGGCCTTGATGGTCTCGATGATGTCGTCCGGCGCCGTGGTCAGCGCGGTACGCAACGCGGTATAGCCGTTGTGTGACTCGTAGTTCCGCAGCGACCACGACTCGGGCTCGGACCAGTATCGGCTGAGTACCGGGGGCTCGGCGGGTTCGGCGCCCGGCAGGGTCGCGGTCATGAGAGATCCCCGTCGACGGGACGTTCCGTCAACCCGGCGAGCAGCCGCGCGGTCTGGCGGAACGAGCACACCGTGCCGGTGCCGCGGGCGGGTGTGACGGAGACGCCCGCCCGGAGGTCCTCGACGAGTTCGATGCTCTCGGTGGGTGTCTGGTTGTCGAAGAACTCCCAGTTCACCATCACCACCGGGGCGAAGTCGCAGGCGGCATTGCATTCGACGTGTTCGAGGGTGATCCGACCGTCGGGGGTCGTCTCGCCGGGGGAGATGCCCAGGTGCTCGGTCAGGGCGGCGAGGATCTCGTCTCCGCCCATGATGGCGCACAGGGTGTTGGTGCAGACCCCGACGAGGTACTCACCGGTGGGTGATCGCCGGTACATCGAGTAGAAGGTGGCGACCGCCGCGACCTCGGCGGTGGTCAGATCCAGCTGTGTTGCGCAGAATGTGACACCGGCGCGGGTGATCTGGCCGTCCTCGGACTGCACCAGGTGCAGCAGTGGCAGCAACGCGGACCGGCGCTGCGGATAACGGGCGATGATGCCGACGGCGTCGGTGGCCAACCGTTCGGCGACATCGTCGGGGTATGCCGGCGGGCCGTCGAAACGGATGGTCGGGTGGGGCGCGGGCGCGACGATCGGCACACCTTCCGCGGGTGGTGCGGTCAGATCCACGAACACCGGGTCGGTCATCGGTCAACCCCTCCCATCACCGGGTCGATGCTGGCGACGGCGGTGATGACGTCGGCGACCATGCCGCCCTCACACATCGCCGCCACCGCTTGAAGATTCGTGAACGACGGGTCGCGATAGTGCACCCGGTACGGGCGGGTCCCGCCGTCGCTGACCATGTGCACGCCCAGTTCGCCGCGCGGTGACTCGACGGCCACATAGCATTGGCCGGCCGGCACCCGCATCCCCTCGGTCACCAGCTTGAAGTGGTGGATGAGCGCCTCCATGGAGGTGCCCATGATCTTCGCGATGTGCTCGGGTGAGTTGCCGAGGCCATCGGGTCCGAGTGCGAGGTCGGCGGGCCACGCCAGTTTGCGGTCCTCCACCATGACCGGTCCCGGCCGGATGCGCTCGAGGCATTGGCGGACGATGCGGATCGATTCGCGCATCTCCTTGACCCGGATCAGGTAGCGGCCGTAGGAGTCGCAGGTGGTGTCGGTGATGACGTCGAACTCGTAGTTCTCGTAGCCGCAGTACGGCTGCGACTTCCGGAGGTCGTGGGGCAGTCCGGTGGAGCGCAGGACCGGCCCGGTGATGCCCAGCGCCATGCATCCGGTGAGGTCGAGATAGCCGACACCCTGGGTGCGTGCCTTCCAGATGTAGTTGTCGTTCAGGAGATCCCCGAGTTGGTCGAGCCGCGACGGCAGGACGTCGAGTACCTCGGACACCCGGTCCAGCGCGTCCGCGGGAAGATCTTGCGCGACCCCGCCCGGTCGGATGTAGGCGTGATTCATCCGCAGTCCGGTGATGAGCTCGAAGAGGTCGAGGATCATCTCGCGTTCCCGGAAGCCGAGGAACATCGCGGTGACGGCGCCGAGTTCCATGCCGCCGGTGGCCAGCGCGACCAGATGTGAGGTGATGCGGTTGAGCTCCATCAACATCACGCGGATGACGCTCGCACGTTCGGGGATGTCGTCGGTGATGTCGAGAAGGCGTTCCACCCCGAGGCAGTACGCCGTCTCGTTGAAGAACGGTGACAGGTAGTCCATCCGCGTGACGAAGGTGACGCCCTGGGTCCAGTTGCGGTACTCGAGATTCTTCTCGATCCCGGTGTGCAGGTAGCCGATCGTGCAGCGTGCCTCGGTGACCGTCTCGCCCTCGATCTCCAGGATCAGTCGCAAGACCCCGTGGGTGGACGGATGCTGCGGTCCCATGTTGACCACGATGCGTTCGTCGCCGGGTTGGGCGGCCGCGCGTTCCCGGACGGCGGTGACGATCTCGTCCCAGTCCTGACCGGAGACCGTGTAGGTCTGGGTGGGACGTACGTCTTTGTCGGCGCCGGGTCCGGCATCGCTGGGCGGACGGTGGGTGGGGGAACCGTTGTCGGTGGTGGTCATCAGCTGTACGACCTCCGCTGGTCGGGTGGTGCGATACGGGTTCCCTTGTACTCCACCGGAACTCCGCCGAGCGGATAATCCTTGCGTTGCGGGTGGCCCTGCCAGTCGTCGGGCATCTCGATCCGGGTGAGCGACCGGTGCCCGTCGAACACGATGCCGAAGAAGTCGTAGGTCTCGCGTTCGTGCCAGTCGTCGGTGGGGTAGATGTCGGTCAGCGTCGGGATGTGCGGGTCCGAGTCGGCGACCGACACCTCCAGGCGGAGACGTCGATTGTGGGTGATCGAGGTCAGCGGCCAGACCGCATGGAGCTCCCGCCCGTGGTCGTCGGGATAGTGAACGCCGTTGACGCCCAAGCAGAGTTCGAACCGGAGGGTGTCGCGGTTGCGCAGGGTCAATGCGACCGCGCGCAGGTATTCGCGGCGGACGTGCAACGTCATCTCGCCGCGGAAGATCACCACCTTCTCGATGGCGTCGTCGTAGCTCGATCCCGGCGGTGGCAGTTCGCCCAGACCGACCGCGAGTTCGTCCGCGATGTCGTCGAAGTAGCCGCCGAAGGGTCGCTCGGAACTCCCCGGCAGGGTCACCGCCTGCACGAGGCCGCCATACCCGGAGGTGTCGCCGCTGCCGTGCACCCCGAACAGGCCCTTGCGCACCCCGATCTGCTCGGGCCCGGTCTGCTCGTCTCTGGTCAGTTCACCGGCTGTGCCGACGGTCTCCGGTGCGGGGTCGTCCTGGCCGGGGGTGGTTGATCGGCTCGCCGGTTTCTCCTCCGGCGCCGTCATCGCAGCAGCCCCTTCAGTTCGATGGTCGGCTTCGCTTGCAGCGCGGCCTGTTCGGCCGCCCAGATGGCCTGCTCGCGGTTGACACCGAGCGGCATCTGCGCAATCTGCTCGTGCAGTTTCAGGATCGCGTTGAGCAGCATCTCCGGCCGCGGCGGACAACCGGGCAGATAGATGTCGACCGGTACCACATGGTCGACGCCCTGCACGATCGCGTAGTTGTTGAACATCCCGCCCGACGACGCGCAAACCCCCATGGCCAGTACCCATTTGGGCTCTACCATCTGGTCGTAGATCTGCCGCAGCACCGGCGCCATCTTCTGGCTGACGCGGCCCGCCACGATCATCAGGTCGGCCTGTCGCGGGGAGGCCCGGAACGCCTCCATGCCGAAGCGGGCGAGGTCGTAGCGACCCGACGTCGTCGCCATCATCTCGATGGCGCAGCAGGCGAGGCCGAAGGTGGCCGGCCACAGCGAGCCCTTGCGCATGAACCCGGCCAGGTCCTCGACAGTGCTCAGCAGGAATCCGCTGGGCAGTTTCTCCTCGAGTCCCATCTCGCGAACCTCCTTGCGTCTACGGTCTCCTCCGGCGCGCGCCACTCGGGCGCACGTCGGCGGAGGTGGTCATTCCCAGCTGAGTCCTCCGCGTCGCCACTCATAGGCGTAGGCCACCGACACGTTTACGATGAACAGGGCCATGGCGGCGAGACCGAACCACCCGAGGGCGTCGAACGCGACTGCCCACGGATAGAGGAAGACGATCTCGATGTCGAAGATGATGAAAAGCATCGCGGTGAGGTAGTACTTCACCGGAATGCGCTGGATCAGGCGTTCGGTGCGCATCGCCGTGGCGACGCCGCCACCGGCCGACAGGGAGTGCGTCTCGGTCATCGGCTCGATGCCGCACTCGTAGGCTTCCAATTTGGCGCGGTTGTACCGTTTCGGGCCGACGAACATGGCGATGCCGACCGAAAAGACCGCAAACCCCACAGCAATTGCCCCGAGGACCATGATCGGGACATATGCATTCATAGGGTGACGGCCTCCCCACGGTTGCGCCTAATGTGAGCTACAACACAAGCCTACAAGCGGGAGGGCCGCCGTTGTCGAGCTTTTGTAGGAGTGTCTAGAGTTCCGTGCTCCGCAGCAGATCGACGACGGTCGTCGACAGCGCGATGGGGTCCACAGGCAGCGTCGCGGTCGCGTCGGCGCGTGACCAATCGGCCAGCCAGCGGTCGTCCGCGCGTCCCAGGAGCACCAGGATCGGCGGGCAGGGGTCGATCTCGTCCTTCATCTGCTTCGCCAGGCCCATGCCACCGGCGGGTGTGGCCTCGCCGTCGAGGATCACCACGTCGATGACGCCGGCGTCGAGCTGCGCGAACACCATCGGTGCGGTGGCCACCTCGATGAAGCTCAGTTCCGGGAGGTCGGCGTCGGGCCGTCGACCGAGAGCGCCGATGACGGCTGCACGGGTGTCGGAATGGTCTGAATAGACCAACACGCGCAGCGCCGAGACTGGCTGCGTCTGGGGGTCGGTCACGTCGAGCACATTACCGCTCGCCCGTCAGTGCTCGGTCGAGAACCCGACCCGTCGCCGATGGTTTTCCAGTGCGAGGGTGACCAGCTGGTCGATCAGATCGGGGTAGCTCACCCCGGATGCCTCCCACAGCTTCGGGTACATCGAGCCCGGCGTGAAGCCGGGAATCGTGTTGACCTCGTTCAACAGCCAGCCGCGACCGCCGGCCTCGTAGAAGAAGTCGACCCGGGCCATACCCGCGCAGCGGAGTGCGGTGAACGACTTCGCCGCGAGCTCGCGGACCTCCCGCGCGGCGTCGTCGGGGAGCTCGGCCGGGATGACCAGGGTCGCGGCGCCGGTCACGTACTTGTCCTCGTAGTCGTAGAACTCGCTGCCGGGCAGGATCTCGCCGGGCACCGACGCCTCGGGGGCGGTGTTGCCCAGCACCGCGACCTCGACCTCGCGAGCGGTCACATGCTCCTCGATGATGACCACGTCGTCGTAGCGCAGGGCCAGGTCGATGGCCTTGTCCAACTCGGAGGCGTCGTGCGCCTTGGTGATGCCGACCGACGATCCCAGGTTGGCGGGCTTGACGAACACCGGCAGCCCCAGGATCTCGACGGCGCGCGCGACGATCGTGTCCGCATCGTCGATGCCGTCACGGAATTCCATCCACCGGCACTGCGGGATGCCCGCCTGCTCGGCGACGATCTTGGCCATCGCCTTGTCCATGCAGAGCGCCGATGACAGCACCCCGGCACCGACATAGGGCACCTTGAACAGCTCGAGCATTCCCTGGATGGTGCCGTCCTCACCGTGCGGCCCGTGCAGCAACGGGAGCACCACGGTGATCGCCTGATCGTCGGCAGCGCCGCGGATGGCGGCGAGCGGTTCGACCTCGGTGCCCGCCGGTTCCAGTCTCTCGGGCAGATCGCTGCCCTCGGCCAGCGCGGCGATCGCCTTGTCGTTGCGCAGCCACGATCCGGACTTGGTGATGCCGATCGGCACGAGGTCGTACTTGCTGCGGTCTGCCGCGGCCAGCACGTGCGCGGCCGTGACACACGAGACGTCGTGTTCCGCGGACACACCGCCGTAGAGGACGACCAGACGCAGCAGGGGTGAAACCATGGCTGACACGATACGGCCACCGGGGGTCGGGGGCTCTACGCGCAGCAGGCTTGTAGCGTTGCGGTGTGCAGTTCAGGGCGAGTGAGGTGGCAGCGGCCGTCGGCGGCCGATTGGTCGGCGACGACGTACCGATCGACGGTGCGGGCATCGATTCGCGCAGCGCGACGGCCGGACAGTTGTTCGTGCCGATCGTCGCCGCCCGTGACGGCCACGAGTTCGTTGGTGCGGCTGCCGCGGGTGGTGCGGCCGCCTACTTGTCGTCGGAGGGCAGCATCCCCGACGTGACGCTTCCGGCCATCACGGTGACCGATACCGCGGCCGCCCTCGCCGACCTCGGCGGTGCCGCGCGGGATCGTCTGCCGGACCGGGTGGTCGGCGTGACCGGCTCGGTCGGCAAGACGTCGACCAAGGATCTACTCGCCGGCGTGCTCGCGACCACCTACCGCACCACGGCGAGCGAGAAGTCGTTCAACAACGAACTCGGTCTGCCCTTGACCCTGGCCAACGCCCCCGACGACACCGAGGCCGTCGTGGTCGAGATGGGTGCACGCGGGATCGGGCACATCGACTTGCTCTGCGGCATCGCCCGCCCCACCGTCGGCATCATCACCCGCGTCGAGGGGGTGCACCTCGAACTGTTCGGGGACATCGAATCGGTGGCCCGGGCGAAGGGTGAACTCGTCGAGGCGCTGCCCGTCGACGGTCTCGCGGTGCTCAACGCCGACCACGCGCTGGTCGCGGCCATGGCCGATCGCACCGACGCCGGCGTGCTGACCTTCGGCCTCACCCCGTCCGCCGACATCCACGCGTCCGACATCGTCATCGACGACCAGTTGCGCGCATCGTTCCGCCTGCACAGCCCCTGGGGCGAGACGGACATCCGACTCGGTGCCCGCGGCGAGCATCAGGTGCCGAACGCGCTCGCCGCGGTGGCCGCCGCCGGTTGGCTGGGTGTGCCGGTCGACGAGATGGCCGGCGGTCTGCTGGGGGCCGCGCTCTCCGGACTCCGGATGGAGTTGGTGACCACGCCGTCCGGCGTCACCGTCCTCAACGACGCCTACAACGCCAACCCGACGTCGATGGCCGCGGCGCTGCAGTCGCTCGCCGCGCTCGATGCCCGACGTCGGGTCGCGGTGCTCGGGACCATGGCCGAACTCGGTGCGGACTCGGCCGAGCAGCACGCGGCGATCGCGCTGCGGGCCCGCGACCTCGGCATCGACGTGATCGCGGTCGCCGAGCCCGATTACGGTGACGCGGTCCGCCACGTCGCCGACGTCGACGCCGCTGTCGCCGTGCTCGCCGACCTCCAGGCGGGCGACGCGGTGCTGGTCAAGGGCAGTCGCGTCGCCGCCCTGGAACGGGTCGCCGCCGCGCTCGACCGCTGACAGTCAGCCCCGCGCCTGCGCATTCGCCACGATGATGTCGTGGACGAACCGGGTGAGACCGTCGGCAATCCGCTCGTAGTGCTCGGTGAATCGGGGGTCGGCCACGTACATCTCGGCCAGGTTGACCTGCATCTCGTAGCTGCAGTCGTAGAACCGGTTGATCGACGCCCGATGCTCCTCTGCGAGGGCGTTGGCGTCGGCGGATCCGGGTGCCACACCCGCGCGCAGTGCGTCGGCCAGTCGGGCCTCGAGCGCGTCGGTCTCGTCCTTCACCGCACGCCACTGGTCCTTGGTGAACCGTGCGGTGCGTTCCTGGCTCTGCCGCCACGCCTCGGTGTCGCCCCAACGCTCCTCGGCCTCGGCCGCGTACTCGTCGCCGGGCCAGTCCCGCCCGAAGATCTCGGCCTGTTCCTCCGCGCTGAGCTGGATGCCCTTCTTCTTCGCGCCCATCATCTCCTCCACAGCTGCGACCATCCGGTGCAAGCGATCGATCCGGTCGGTCAGCAATGCGTGCTGATCGTGCAGATGCGCCAGCGCATCCACGTGCGGATCGTCGAGCAGGGTCGCTATCTGCTCCAGCGGAAAGCCCAGTTCACGGTAGGTCAGAACCCGATGCAACCGTTCGATGTCGGCGTCGTCGTAGACGCGATAGCCGGCTGCGGTGCGGCCCGACGGCACCACCAGACCGATTCGGTCGTAGTGATGCAACGTCCGCACGCTGACCCCGACGAGTCGGGCGACGGCGCCGACCGTGTGCTCTCCTTCGCTCACACCGGACACTCTCGGGCCTCACGTCGCGTCAGGGTCAAGGGTGGGAGGGCCCACCCCGGAAAACCGCCCCGGGGATGCGCCCCGTCGGAGGCCACCCCGGAAAACCGCCCCGGGGATGCGCCCCGTGAAACGCCGCCGTCGACAATGCGTGGCCGGGCCGCCTGCACCGGGCGCAATTCGTGGGCGCTTCTCCGGGGACCCCTCCGACGGGACCGACCCTACGGCGCCAGCCCGAACTCCTGGTCGTCTTTGCTGCATGCCGCGAGGATGCCCGCGGTTTCCGACGGTCCGCAATCCCAACCGGACACCTGCTGCGGCTGTCCGGTCGCGATCTTCGGCCCGTAGTGGGTGGCGACCTGCTCGGCGGTGGCACAGTCCAGTGCACCCTCGAGGACGATGATGCGCAGCGCGCCGTCGGGTCCCTTGGTGGTGCCGCACTCGGTGTGCCCGGCATGGTCGTCGGCCACCGACGTGGTCGGCGAGGCCGGTTTCGGCCCGCCGACGACGGATGCGCTCGGGTTCTCCGACACGGTGGTCGCCGCCCCCTGTGACGGGGTCGAGGATTCCTGTTCACTGCCGCAGGCGGCGAGCGCGAGGCCCAGCACCCCGGCGGCGAGAACGAGCACGATTCGATGCAAGCTACGCGACATGGGATCACCGTACCGGGTCCGATCGCCGTCCAGGTTTGGGCGGTGAGGCCCCCACCTGCAAGGATGCACCCGTGAGTTCCGACGACCCCGCCATCGGCCCCGACCATTCGTTCACCGTCGGGACGTCGCTGCCCGGCACGAGGGGACGGACCGGTGTCATCGACACCCCGCACGGCCGTATCCACACCCCGGCCTTCGTCCCGGTCGGCACCAAGGCGACGGTCAAGACGGTGCTGCCCGAATCGGTCGCAGCGCTCGGCGCGCAGGCGGTCCTCGCCAACGCCTATCACCTCTACCTGCAGCCGGGCCCGGAGATCATCGATGAGGCGGGCGGTCTCGGCGCGTTCATGAACTGGCCCGGGCCGACCTACACCGACAGTGGTGGCTTCCAGGTCATGTCGCTCGGCGTCGGATTCAAGAAGGTCATCTCGATGGATGTCGTCGGGGAGCAGAACGACGACGCCGTCGCGCCGGGCAAGGAGCGGCTGTCCGCCGTCGACGACGACGGTGTCACCTTCAAATCGCATCTGGACGGGTCGACGCACCGGTTCACGCCGGAGGTGTCGATGCGGATCCAGCACCAACTCGGCGCCGACATCATCTTCGCGTTCGACGAACTCACCACGCTGATGAACACCCGTACCTATCAGGAGAACTCACTGGAGCGCACCCGACTGTGGGCGATCCGCTGTCTCGCCGAACACAATCGGCTGTCGCGCGAGCGCATCCACCGGCCGCCGCAATCGTTGTGGGGTGTCATCCAGGGGGCCCAGTACGAGGATCTGCGGCGTAAGGCGGCCCGCGACCTCGGCGAGCTGAGTCGCCGGGATCAGGCCGACGGCGGTAAAGGCTTCGGCGGGTACGGCATCGGTGGCGCGCTCACCAAGGACGACCTCGGCACCATCGTCGGCTGGGTCAACGACGAGTTGCCCGAGGACTCCGCGAAACACCTCCTCGGCATCAGCGAGCCCGACGACATCTTCACCGCCATCGAGAACGGCGCCGACACCTTCGACTGCGTCTCCCCGACCCGAGTCGCCCGGAACGGCGCCATCTACTCGCTCGACGGTCGGTACAACGTGACGAATGCGCGCTACCGCAAGGACTTCCGGCCACTCGATCCCGAGATCGAGAACTACAGCTCGCAGTACTCCCGCGCATACCTGCATCACCTGTTCAAGGCCAAGGAAGGGCTGGCGGCAACTCTCGCGACCCTGCACAACGTCTCGTTCGTCGTGCAGATGGTCGACGGTGCACGCCGCGCCATCGAGGCCGGGAACTACATCGAGTACCGCGACGACTTCCTGGGCAGGTACTACGCGGGTTCGCGCAGCTCCGGTTCCTGAGTCAGCGAATCCATTCGGCAGCAAGGCCATCCACCCACTCGACTGCCTCGCCCGCGTCGGCCGGCGGCGCATCCACGATCACGAGTTCGGTCACGCCGAGCGCGGCGAGTGGTTCGATGTCGGCGACCGACGGCGAACGCAACGCGACCGCTACGGCGAGCTCATCGGCGGATCGGCCGGCGGAGGCGCACATCTCGGTGATCCGGTGCATGCGTTCCGCCACGGCATCGACGTCGTCGAGGTTGAAGCCGTACCAGCCGTCGCCCCAGTCGGCGACGCGACGTAGAGCGTTGTCGCTGTTGCCGCCGACGACGATCGGGATACTCCCTCGGCTCGGCGCGGGCCGCACGCGGATGGCGTCGAACGAGACGAACTCGGACGAGTAGGTCGCCGGATCGTCTCGCCAGAGGGTGCGCATCGCCTCGGCATACCGTGCGGTCCTGGCGCCGCGGCGCTCGAACGGAATGCCGAGTGCGTCGAATTCCTCACGCGACCAGCCGATCCCGACGCCGGCGGTGAGCCGGCCACCGCTGAGGTGGTCCAGTGACGCGAGTTGCTTGGCCATGATCACCGGATTGTGCTCGGGTAGAAGGCACACACCGGTCGCGAGTCGGATTGTCGAGGTGGCTGCGGCGGCGAAGGACAACGTGACGGTCGGATCGAGCCAGTCCGCATCGGCCGGGACCGCGATCTTCCCGTCGGCCGCATAGGGATATCGCGAGGCCTGTTCGTCGACCATCACGACATGCTCGCCGGACCACAGGGTTGCGAAGCCCCGGCGCTCGGCCCGGCGGGCGACGGCGTCGATGACGTCGCGGTTCGCCCCCGTGCCGATCCCCAGTGCGTGCAGGCCGATGCGCAGGTCCGTCATGCCTGTAGATCATTCACCACGTCGCGTCACGAACTCGTACAACTGGTGCGGTCGGGCTGATCGGGCACTCGAACTCGGGAACCCGACCGAGTCCCCGATCGTTCGGTTTGCGTAGATCCATCCGACTCGGCACCCTGAAAGGGTCCCGCCGAGCCCGAACCGAGAGAGACAATGCGACGCGCAAAGCGCCGAAAACGCCGACGACGATCCGGCCACCCCTGCTCGACCCTGCCTGACGACCACCCGGTCGCGGCCGCCCGGAGGTCGTCGTGCTGACCCTCCTCGGCATCGCCGCCGGCGTCCTCGTCGTCATCCTCATCACCGCCCTGACCGGCTACTTCGTCGCTCAGGAGTTCGCCTACATGGCGGTCGACCGCTCCCGGCTCAAAGCCCGTGCCGAAGCCGGTGACGCCGCGGCCGCCCGCGCACTCACGGTCACCCGCCGCACCTCGTTCATGTTGTCCGGCGCCCAACTCGGCATCACCGTCACCGGTCTGCTGGTCGGTTACGTCGCCGAACCGCTCATCGGCAGCGGCGTCGGTGACCTGCTCGGCGACGTCGGCATCCCGGTCGCCGTCGGTGTCGCGATCGGCACCGTGTTCGCCATCCTGTTCTCCACCGTCGTCCAGATGGTGCTCGGCGAGCTGTTCCCGAAGAACCTCGCCATCGCCCGGCCCGAACCGGTCGCGCGTCGGCTCGCGGCGTCCACCACTGCCTATCTCGCAGTGTTCGGCTGGCTGATCGCGCTGTTCGACAAGTCGTCGAACCTGCTGCTGAAGCTGCTGCGCATCGAGCCGGTGCATGACGTCGAGCACTCGGCCACGCCCCGCGACCTCGAGCACATCGTCGCGGAATCGCGTGAGGCCGGGGAGCTTCCCGCCGACCTGTCCACGCTGCTCGACCGGGTCCTCGACTTTCCCACGCGCACAGCCGGACACGCGATGATCCCGCGCACCCGCGTGGACAGCATCCGCGCCGAGGAGACGGCGTCGGCCGTGCTCACCAGAATGAGCACCGGACACACCCGTTATCCGGTGATCGACGACGACGCCGAGGTGATCGGCGTGATCCGCCTGCACGACCTGCTCGACTGGGAGGCCCGCCCGAGCGCGGATCCCGCCGCCACCGCCTCGACCCTCTGTCGTCCCGCGGTGATCGTCCCGACCTCGCTCCCGCTGCCGGAGGTGCTGACCCGCATCCATGACGCGTCCGACGAGATGGCCGTGGTGATCGACGAATACGGCGGTTTCGACGGTGTGGTGACGGTCGAGGACATCGCCGAGGAACTCGTCGGCGAGATCGACGACGAGCACGATCTCGAGATGCCCGAGTTCATCGAGCGCACCGACGACGGGTGGCGCATCCGCGGCGACGCACACCTCGACGAAGTCTCCCGCGAGATCGGTCACGAGCTGCCCGACGGTGACCACGAGACGGTCGCGGGCCTGGTCATCAGCGAATTCGGTGACCTGCCCGACGTCGGTGACACGGTGTCGGTGGAACTGGCTTCAGACCCGGGACTGCCGGTCGATGAGGAATCGGCCCCGCGCACGATGACCATCGAGGTTCTCGAGGTGGAGCGACATGTGCCGTCGTCGGTCCTGCTCACCGTCGAGGACCTGCAGGCGGCCGACAACGGAGGCACCCGATGAGCAACCCGTGGATCGTCGCCGCGGCGACGTTCGTGTTGATCGCGTCCAGTGCGTTCTTCGTCGCCGTCGAGTTCGCGTTGATCGCCGCCCGACGGCATCGCTTGGAGGATGCCGCTCCCGACAGCCGCTCGGCCCGGGCGGCCCTGCGTAGTGCATCGGAGTTGTCGGTGCTGCTGGCGGGTTCGCAACTCGGCATCACCGTCTGCACGCTGGCCCTCGGTGCCATCACCAAGCCTGCGGTGCATCACTGGTTGACCCCGGCGTTCGAGAGTTGGGGTTTGCCACTGTGGTCCGCTGACATCGCCGGTTTCATCCTGGCGTTGGTGATCGTCACGTTCCTGCACCTCGTCGTCGGTGAGATGGCCCCGAAGTCGTGGGCCATCGCGCACCCGGAACGCTCGGCCACACTGCTCGCGATCCCGATGCGGGCGTTCATGTGGGTGACCCGCCCGGTCATCGTCCGACTGAACCGGCTGGCCAACTGGTGTCTGATGCGGGTCGGCGTCGAGCCGGTGGATCAGGTCGGCGCGGGCCAGGACTCGGAGGCGCTGCGACATCTCGTCGAGCATTCGGCAACTGTCGGCACACTGGACGAGCGCTACCACGCGCACCTGACCAGCGCCCTCGAACTCGAATCGCTGACCGTCGCCGACGTGACCGGCCACGGGGAGGTCACCGGTGTGGCGCGCGACGCATCGCCCGCGCAGATCCGCGCGGCATCCCGCGACAGCGGGCACCGACGACTCCTGGTGCGCAGCAACGACACAGCGGGTCCCGCGTTGATCGACGGCGTGGTGCATGTACGCGACAGTCTGGCCGCTTCCCCGGACACGACAGCCGCCGAGCTCATGCGTCCGGTTCTGTCATTGGCATCGACGGTGCCCGTGTACGAGGCACTGGGCACGATGCGGGAGACCCGTCAGCACATCGCGACCGTCGTCGACGACGGTCGGGTGATCGGGCTGCTGACCCTCGACGACGTGCTCGAGCGGCTGATGGCGACCACATCTGGGTGATCCCGTGGCCCACACTGTGGTGTTGTCCAGGGTCGTGCGCGGTCTCGGCCGGTGGTCGGGTGCGCGGCAACATATTTCGACAAATCTCGGCTAAGGGGAAACCTCCCATTCTACGAAGCGATCCGACAACTTCGGGCCTCGCCGAAGCCCGTGCAGCCAATCGGCAGGATCACTCCCACTCCGCGGCCGTCAGAATCCACGGCTCGCGGGGCAGTGCATCGGGTCGGAAGCGCTCGGCCAGCATTGGGAGGTCGACCACCTCGCCGGATTCGGCGAGCCACAACGACTGGGCGATGTGCGAGAGCACCTGTGTCGCGGTCACTCCGCGTTCGGCGAGATCGTCGAGGGTCACCGCGCCGTCGCGTTTGCTCAGTCGAATCCGCTTGTCGTTCAGCACCATCGGCACGTGTGCATATACAGGCGGGCGGTGTCCGAGGAGTGTCGCGAGGTAAGCCTGCCGGGGCGCGGACGACAAGAGGTCGGCGCCGCGCACCACCTGATCGATCCCCTGGGCGGCATCGTCGACGACGACGGCGAGGTTGTAGGCGGGGGTGCCGTCGTTGCGTTGGATGACGAAGTCGTCCACCATCCCGGTGTACCGGCCATGCAGGAGATCCGAGACGGTGAAGTCGTCCGTGTCGCTGCGCAGGCGTATCGCCGGTGGTCGGCCGGCGGCCCGACGTGCATCTCGTTGCGCATCGGTGAGGTCTCGGCAGGTGCCCGGGTAGGCCCCTTCCGGGGCATGGGGCGCCGACGGCGCCTCCTGGATCTCCCGCCGTGTGCAGAAGCACTCGAAGGTGCGGCCGCCGCCGTGCAGGGCATCGATCACCGCCTGATACGACGCCAACCTCTCGGATTGGTAGACCACGTCCGGCGACCACGTCAGCCCGAGCGCAGACAGATCGGCCATCTGCCGTACGTCGGAGCCGGCCGCGGTGCGGTCCAGATCTTCCATGCGGATCAGAAAGGCGCGCTCGGTCGTGGCAGCGAACAGCCAGGCCAGCACCGCCGTACGCAGATTCCCGATATGCAGATCGCCCGACGGCGATGGCGCGAACCGGCCCGATGGCGGCGCGGTGTGTCCCGGATCCATTGCGGATGACACTACAAGTATCGGACGATGGACCCGTGGATCTCCCGGTAATGCCGCCCATCGCGCCGATGCTCGCCAAAGCTGTCACGGCCGTCCCCGACCAGCCCGACGGCGCTCCGGTGTGGTCGTACGAGCCCAAGTGGGATGGCTTTCGTGCGTTGATCTTTCGCGATGGCGACGAGGTGGCCATCGGATCGCGCGGTGGAAAGGACCTGGCGCGCTACTTCCCGGAGCTGGTCGCCGCGGCCAAGGACGAGCTGCCGGACAAGGCGGTCGTCGACGGTGAGATCGGCGTCCCTGCGCTGATCGGCGACACCCACCGGCTGGACTGGGACTCGCTCGCGCAGCGGATCCATCCCGCCGAATCCCGGGTCACCATGCTCGCCGAGAAGACGCCGGCGATCTTCATCGGCTTCGACGCACTCGCACTGGGCGGGGCGAGTGTCCTCGACGAACCGTTCCCGGTACGTCGTGAGGCGTTGCTGAGGGCGATCGACCCGGACGGTCGAGCCGAACGACGTCTGAAGGTCAGCCGGGTGACGGGTGATCCGGCGATCGCCACCGACTGGTTCACCGCGTTCGAGGGCGCGGGTCTCGACGGTGTGGTGGGCAAGAAGCTCGACGGCCGCTATGTCGAGGGCAAACGGGAGATGGTGAAGGTCAAACACAAGCGGACCGCCGACTGCGTGGTGTTCGGCTATCGGGTGCACAAGAGCGGCACCGGGCTCGGTTCCATGTTGCTCGGGCTCTATGCCGACGGTGAGCTCCGGATGGTCGGCGGCGCGGGGGCGTTCTCCGACGCAAAGCGGATCGAGTTGCAGGAGATGTTCGAGCCGATGCGCACCGACCCGGACAAACTCAGCCCGGGCGAACCGACGCGGTGGCGATCGGAGAAGTCGGGTGAGTGGATCCCGATACGGCCGGAACTCGTCGTCGAGGTCGCCTACGACCAGATGGAGAACCATCGCTTCCGGCACACCGTGAAGTTCGTGCGGTGGCGCCCCGATCGTGAACCGGAGAGCTGCACCTACGACCAACTCGAGGTGCCCCTCACCTACGACCTGCACGACGTGTTGGAAGGGGACTCCTGACATGGCATCCCGCTCACCCGCCGAGGAACTGGACGTCGACGGAGTCGCCGTCCGGCTCAGTAATCCCGACAAGATCTACTTCCCCGAACTCGGCGAAAACGGCGGGCGCAAGCGGGATCTCGTCGGTTACTACCGGGAGATCGCGCTGCAGGGCGCGATCATGACCGCGGTCCGTGACCGGCCGACCTTTCTCCAGCGCTTCCCGGACGGCGTCGAGGGAGAGGAGATCTACCAGAAGCACATCGCCAAGAAGCGGCCCGACCACGTCGAATCTACCCGCATCGTGTTCCCCTCGGGGAGGACGGGAGACGCGATCAAGCCGACGATCCCCGCCGACATCGTGTGGGGTGCGAACCTGGGTACCTTCACTTTTCACAGTTGGCCCACGGTCGACCCGGACAACGATCATCCCGATCAGTTACGCATCGACCTCGACCCGCAGCCCGGAACCGACTTCGAGGACGTCCGCCGGGTCGCCATCGAGGTCTTGGCGCCATTGCTGGATGAGTTGGGCTACAAGGGTTTCCCGAAGACCTCCGGCGGGCGGGGCATCCACGTGTACGTGCCGATCGAACCGCGATGGGACTTCATCGCGGGTCGCCGCGCGGTGATCGCCATTGCCCGCGAGATGGAACGTCGCGCCCCCGACGCGGTCACCCCGGCGTGGTGGAAAGAGGAACGCGGAGAGCGGATCTTCATCGACTACAACCAGAATGCCCGCGACCGCACCATGGCCTCGCCGTACTCGGCGCGCCGCAGTCCCAACGCCCGCGTGTCGACGCCGGTCACCTGGGACGAACTCGCGGATGTGAATCCCGACGACTGCACCATCGCAACGGTTCCGGAACTCGTTGCGCGGCGCGGTGATCCGATGGCCGACATCGCCGACCACCGCCGCGGTCTGGAGCCGCTACTCGAGATGGTGCAGCGCGACGACGGGAACGGCCTCGGCGACATGCCGTATCCGCCCAGCTATCCGAAGATGCCGGGCGAGCCGCCACGCGTCCAGCCGAGCAAGAAGGTCGCCGCGCACTGGGACGAGAAGGGCAACCGCGTCGAGGGGTGATCGGCGCCCCCGTCCGCTGGGCGAGTAGCCGTCCGGCTGGTCGAGTGGCGCCCCCTTGCCCGTTGGTCGAGTGGCGCCCCCCGTCCGTTGGTCGAGTAGCCGAGCGAGCGTAGCGAGCCCGGCGTATCGAGACCACCGAACCCTCACGTACGCAACGCGATCACCAGCACCAGATACACCACATACCCGACGACGAACGCGATCCCTTCGACCCGCGTGATCCGTCGCCCGGTCAGGAAGACCGGCACGCAGATCAGCGCGACAGCCGCCATCAGGGGGAGGTCGATGCGGATCAGTTCGCTGGTGACCTCGAGTGGCCGGAACAGCGACGTCGCGCCCAGGATGAAGGTCAGGTTGTAGATGCTCGACCCGATGAGGTTGCCGATCGCCAGGTCGCGCTCGCCGCGGATGGTCGACATGACGGTGGTGACCAGCTCCGGCGCCGACGTCCCGATCGCCACCACCGTCAAACCGATGACGGCCTCACTGACCCCGAGGTCCCCGGCCACCTCCACCGCGCCGCTGACCAGCCACTCGGCTCCGATGATGACCACTGCCATCCCGGCCACGAGCTGCAGTGTCCGCCAGCCGATCCGGTCCGGTGTCGGGGCCGTGGCGGTGATCGCGTCGACCGGCAGTTCGTCGGAGCCCGTCAGCTCGGCGCGGATGACGGTGATCGTGTACGCGATGGCCAGGAGCAGCAGGATCGTGCCGTCGAGTCGCGAGAGAGTTCCATTGGCCGCCAGTGCCCACACGAGCAGAGCAGACGCGACCATCACGGGAAGATCGAGGCGAACGGTCTGCGGGCGCAATGCCAGCGGCACCATAGCGGCGGAAAGGCCGAGGATGAGAAGGAGGTTGACGATGTTGGTGCCGGCGATGTTGCCGACCGCCAACGGGCCGGCGTCGTGTACGGCAGCGTCGATCCCGACCGCGAGCTCCGGGAGGCTGGTGCCGATCGACACCACCGTCACGCCGACCAGCATCGGTGAGATCCCCAGTCGAGCGGCGATCGCCGAACCGCCACGCACCAGCCCTTCCGCACCGACGATCAGCGCGGCCAGTCCCACGACGACCAGCACGTAGGAGTTCATTCGCTGATTATGGCGGGCGCGTCGGGGTTCAGGTGGAGATGACCTCCTCGCGACGCGCCAACGTCTCGGCGCGCTCCCGGACGCCCCGCAGCATCCTGCGCTCCATGATCAGCGACCCCGGCTCCATCGGCAGCATCCCGATCCGGTCGCGCAACCGGGGGAGACGGAAACGGTTGCGGCTGATGAGTCGCGTCGTGTCGTCGCCGAGGTCGATGAGCGTGAACGACCACACCCAGTTGCCGTCCTCCGAACGCGTCGCGAATGCGTGTCCCGCGTCCGCGACGGCGATCCGCATCCGGTTCGGTCCGAGCGCGATGACCTCGCCGATCGTCGGATGCTGGAACTCCTCGAGCACGTGATCGGTGCTGTGCATGTGCAGACCGAGGAGGTTCTCGATCCAGTCGTAGGTGTAGGCGCCGCCGCGCGGGGCCGGCCCCATCTGCGCGAGCCACGGGTAGACGTGCGCCGGCCGAGCGTGGATCGTGATGGCGCGGGTGGAGGTGCCGTCCGCGTCGGGCAGCAGGTCGTCACCGGGCAGGGTCGCGACCACCTCGTCATCGGTGGCGCCCCAGGTGAGGATCGGCTGCCGGAGGAAACGGCGATAGCCCACCGCCGCGGCGCCTGCAGCCAACGCCCCGACCGTGAGGGCAGTTGCGGGTTTCATATCCTCAGCATGCACCCGTCAAGGCGCGTCTGTCGTGGGCCCAACGTCACCGATCCGGCGCCTGATCACTCCGATCTCGTGGCGGGCGCGCGCTCGGACTGGAACCATGGAGTCAGTCCGAGCGCAACGTCAGATCGCGTCGCAGAGGCCGGGCCCGAGGCGGGCCCCACCGACGGTTCGACGACAGCCCATCTGCTCGGACCCGAGCTGTCGGGAGACGTCGCCGCTGCAGACGATCTGCGGCGAGGAGTGCGTGATGCCCGACAACGTTGCCCGCAAACTCATCGGCTCCCATCTCGAGCACGGCGAGATGACCGCCGGCGAGGAGATCGCGATCAGGATCGATCAGACGCTCACCCAGGACGCCACCGGAACCCTGGTCATGCAGGAACTCGAGGCGCTCGACCTCGACCGGGCCCGCACCGAGGTGAGCGTGCAGTACGTCGATCACAACCTGCTGCAGACCGATGAGAAGAATGCCGAGGATCACGAGTACCTGCGCACCGCGTGCCTGCGGTTCGGCCTCTGGTTCTCCAAGCCGGGCAACGGTGTCTCGCACCCCACCCACATGCAGCGGTTCGGCGCGCCCGGAAAGACGATGGTCGGTTCGGACTCGCACACGCCGGCCGCGGGATCGCTTGGGATGTTGGCGATCGGGGTGGGCGGGCTCGAGGTCGCGCTCGCGATCGCCGGACATCCGCTCAACATCCGCATGCCGGAGATCTGGGGAGTTCGGTTGGAAGGCGAACTGCCCGAATGGTGTTCGGCCAAGGACGTGATCCTGGAGATGCTGCGCCGCCACGACGTGAAGGGCGGGGTCAACCGGATCATCGAATACCACGGACCGGGGCTGGCGTCGTTGACCGCGATGGACCGCCACGTCATCGCCAACATGGGCGCCGAACTCGGTGCCACCACATCGGTCTTCCCGAGCGACGACGAGGTGCGCGACTTCCTCCGCGCCGAGGGACGCGAGGACGACTGGACCGAGCTGCTCGCCGACGACGGCGCCGAGTACGACATCTCCGACACGATCGACCTGTCCGAGATCGAGCCGCTGATCGCCAAGCCGTCGTCGCCCGGCAATGTCGTACCGGTGCGTGAGGTCGCGGGCGAGGAGATCTCCCAGGTGGTCATCGGTTCCAGCGCCAATCCGGGGCTCCGCGATTTCGCCATCGCCGCTGCCATGATCGACGGGCGTCAGACGGCGCCCGAGGTGAGTTTCGACGTGAATCCGACGTCGCGGGAGATCCTCGCCGACCTCACGAAGATGGGCTCGACCACCCAACTCGTGATCGGTGGGGCACGGATCCACCAGGCGGGATGTATGGGCTGTATCGGCATGGGGCAGGCGCCTGCGACAGGCCGGAACTCACTGCGCACCATGCCGCGCAACTTCCCCGGGCGCTCTGGGACGCGCGAGGACTCGGTGTGGTTGTGCTCGCCGGAGACCGCGGCTGCGTCGGCGCTGACCGGCCACATCACCGACCCCCGCGACTGGGCCGCCGACGTGGGGATGACCTACCCGCATCTGGACTTCCCGCAGGAGCATTCGATCAACACGGCGATGCTGGTGGAGCCGATCGTTGCGGAGGCCGCGGCGAAGGTCGAACCGGTGAAGGGCCCCAACATCTCCAGTCTCCCGGAACTCGACGAACTCCCCGACGTCATCGAGGCGCCGGTGCTGCTGACCGTCGGCGACAACATCTCCACCGACGAGATCTCCCCGGCCGGTGCACGGGCGCTGCCGTTCCGGTCGAACATCCCGAAACTGGCGCAGTTCAGCTTCACCCAGGTCGACGAGACCTACCCGGAGCGCGCGGCCGCGGCGGAGGGCGGTCACATCATCGTGGGAGGTGAGAACTATGGACAGGGGTCGTCGCGGGAGCATGCCGCGATCGCGCCGCGCCATCTCGGCCTGAGGATGGTCATCGCCAAGTCGTTCGCCCGCATCCACTGGCAGAACCTGGCCAACTTCGGTGTGCTCGCCGTCGAGTTCGATGATCCCGCCGACCACGACACCATCGAGCAGGACGACGTGCTCAAGGTCACCGATCTCCGCGCGTCTCTGGAATCCAAGGATGAGTTGACGATCGAGAATGTCACCAAGGGAACCACATTCGGCGTCCGGCATCGATTGTCGCAGCGCCAGGTGGCTGACGTGCTCGCCGGCGGCCTCATCCCGCGGCTGGCCGCAGACGCGGAATCCGACGTCCAGGAGGCCAAGGAAACCGTGCTGCAGGACAGCGGCGAGATCAGCTGAAGCCCTGACACTCAGGGAATCAACGCGACCTTGCCGCCCGGGTGACCGGAGCTGACGTAGGCGACTGCCGCACGGGCCTCGGCGAGCGGATATGTGCGGGCCATGGGGACAACGAGATCTCCCGCGGCGGCAAGGCGGATGAGATTGGAGCGCACGGCGTCACGGAACGCGAGACTCTCCGGCTGTGCCCCGCCGAGCGCGACGAAACCGTCGGCGGCGGCGCGCTGGGGCGAGACGATGGTGACGATCCGCGAACGGTCGGCGACCAGCTCGAGCGAGGCGTCGATGGCCTCGTCGGTTCCCGCGCAGTCCAGCGCGGCAGCGACCTCGCCGGGCACCGCGGCCCGCACCCGGTCGACCAGCTCGGGCCCGTATTCGACTGGTATTCCGCCGAATTCGCGCACCCGGTCGAAGCTCGACGGCCCGGCCGTGCCGATCACCCGGATGCCTCGCAACCTGGCGAGCTGCATCAGGGCCACGCCGACGGCTCCCGAGGCGGCGTGCAGCAGGACGGTCTCGTCGCGCTCCAGGTGCGCCGCGCGCACCATGTCGGCGGCCGTGCACCCGGCCAGCAGCAGATTCGCGGCCGCCGGATCGTCGAGGGCCGCGGGCTTGGCGAACACCTTCTCCGCAGGCACCGTCAGCGCCGTCGCATAGCCGCCCGCGACCCGGAATGCCATGACGGCATCACCCACAGCTCCACCGCCCGAGGCGATCTCGGTGTCGGGCCCCAGCGCGAGGATCTCACCGGCCACCTCGTACCCGATCGGCAGCGGCAACTGCGAGGGGTCGGTGACGCGTCGCGTGTGCTTGAGGTCCGCCGGATTCACGCCTGCGGCCCGAACTCCGATGGTGACCTCGCCCGGTCCGGGCGGTCCGAGTTCGTCGTCGATGAAGGCGAAGTCGTCGAGTCCGCCGAATCCGGTGGCCACCCAGCGTTGTGTGCGCATGCCTTCCAGGCTACGACGGCCTGTCCACGTCTCAGACCGCCATCGGACGGCGCTGCACCCATCCATCCGCCATGAACTGCAGGAGGAGTTGCGACTTGTTGCTCACCGGCCGCCCCGCGTCGGCATACCTCTGGGATACCCGCCGGTAGTGCGCGCGCACCGTGCTCTCGGCGACGAAATGTGTCTGCGACGTCTCGCGAAGTGTGGCACCGAGCGCATAGGTGCTGAGGATCTCCAGCTCGCGCGCGGTGATGTTCACCCGATTGCGGAGCGTCGGTCTCCGTCGCGCGGTCTCCTCCAGCACCTGCTGCAGCCGGCGCGCCGCCAGCGGTGAGTCGGCGATGGCCACGCCCGGGGCATCGCGGATGTCGATGCCGATCGCCGCGATGACGCATTGCTGCATCTCCGCACGGGAGCGCAGCCGCGCGAGATTCGCGTCGGAACGTACGACAGCGACCATCGGACGCACCGGACCGGTCTCGAGGTCGAGGTCGACCAGCACCGTGTGAAACCCGAGCCGCTCGACGAGTGCCACGAGCGCGGCGTCGAGGAGGTCGCGCTCAGCGATGATCGCGACGGTGGCGGGAGTCGGCAGAGAGTGAAGTGGAACTCGGAGTTCGCGGTCGATGTCGACGGTCATGATGCGTCCTGAGGTGCTCGAAGTGTGAAGATGTGAACATAGCTTCGGTTACGGCACCGACAGAGTCAGCACTTCTTGCGACCAGTCCGCACGAGTTTGGGGTGCAGAATCACTCAAACGAACGAACGTCGCGTCGAATCGCGCATGATCTTCCGGAAGCAGGCAAGATCACGCATGTGAGCAGTGGATTACGCATCCTCGTGGCATCGCCGCTCGGTCGGGTCGTGGCGGGCCCGCTGGAGTCCGGCTTCGACGACGTGACCGTGGTGGTGGCCGCCGATCAGGACGAATTCGTCCGCGGCGTCGCCGGCCGGGTGCGCTTCGACGTCGTGGTCGCCGACCTCATCTGGAACCGGCCCGAGATGGAATGGAGCTTCGACGGTCTCGACGCCATCGATGCGCTGAACAATGCCGACCGACTCGCGCCCGTTCTGCTGGCCACCCAGGGGCACAGTATGGAACGCGACCATCTCGAGGAGGCGCGCCTGCGCCCGGAGGTGTCCGGGGTGATCGCCAAGTCGGACGGGCTGATGCCCCTGATGAACGCGATCCGGACGGTCGCGCTCGGCCAACGGCTGCCCGCGACCACGCCCAGCCGCCGACCGCCGCTCTACGAGCTGTTCGTCGGACGTCGCGGACACACCGCGGGCCGCCTCGCCGGGGCGATCGCGTCGGGCAACGCGGCCGACACCGCAACGCTCGCGGCGGCGGCCAAGGTCTCACCGAACACCGCCAACAAGGTGACCAGCCACTACCTCGGGCCCATCATCGAGAGTCGGGGCGAGCACGACGACAGGCTGCCGATGACGCAGTCGGTGGTTTACCGCTGGTGTGGCGTCCATGCCCGCTACATCGTCAGTTGGTGCCGTCGGAACGGGCATTCCGACGTGCTGGGCACGATCCACTTCTGAGGTGGTGCGGCCTCACGACGACAATCGTCCCCGTCAGGGTCATCCGAGGGGATATCCCCCGGACCGCCCTGACGGGGACGATCTCAGTCACTCAGTCGCGCAACGACTCCGTGGGTCACGCGCCGATGATGAACGCTTCCAGCTCTTGACGCGCGACGTCGTCGGCAAGCTGCTTCGGTGGGCTCTTCATCAGGTAGGCCGAGGCCGGCAGGATCGGGCCGCCGATGCCGCGGTCCTTGGCGATCTTGGCGGCACGCACGGCGTCGATGATGATGCCGGCCGAGTTGGGGGAGTCCCACACCTCGAGCTTGTACTCCAGGTTCAGCGGCACGTCGCCGAAGGCGCGTCCCTCGAGGCGCACGTAGGCCCACTTGCGGTCGTCGAGCCACGCGACGTGGTCCGACGGTCCGATGTGGACGTTCTTGTCCTCGACCTTGCCGGCCAGCGAGCCGGTCAGGTTCGAGGTCACGGCCTGGGTCTTGGAGACCTTCTTGGACTCCAGGCGCTCACGCTCGAGCATGTTCTTGAAGTCCATGTTGCCGCCGACGTTCAGCTGGTAGGTGCGGTCCAGCGTGACGCCGCGATCCTCGAACAGCTTGGCCATCACGCGGTGGGTGATCGTGGCGCCCACCTGGCTCTTGATGTCGTCGCCGACGATCGGGACACCGGCATCGACGAACTTCTGCGCCCACTCCGGATCCGAGGCGATGAACACCGGCAGGGCGTTGACGAAAGCGACATTCGCGTCGATGGCGCACTGCGCGTAGAACTTGTCCGCCTGGTCCGAACCCACCGGCAGGTAGGAGACGAGCACGTCGACCTCGGCGTCCTTGAGCGCCTGCACGACGTCGACGCCGCTGCCCTCGGCCTCGGTGATGGTCTCGCGGTAGTACTTGCCGAGGCCGTCGAGGGTCTGACCGCGCTGGACGGTGACGCCGGTCGGCGGCACGTCGGCGATCTTGATGGTGTTGTTCTCGCTCGCGAAGATCGCGTCGGAGAGGTCGAAGCCGACCTTCTTGGCGTCGACGTCGAACGCGGCGACGAACTCGACGTCGCGCACGTGGTACTGGCCGAACTTCACGTGCATCAGGCCCGGCACGTTGGCGGTCTCGTCGGCGTCCTTGTAGTACTGCACGCCCTGGACCAGGGATGAAGCGCAGTTTCCTACGCCCACAATGGCCACGCGCACCTTATTTGGCTCACCCATGGTCGGGTTCTCCTTCTACTCGGGGCGTCGCAGATCGCTGCGCCACCGGTGTTTTCTCTTGATCGGTTTCCATTTGTCCCCCGTCACGGCTCAGCTCTGAGCCCGCAACACGGAAGTCTCTGTCGGCGGTGTCCGTCATCGGATTCGGCCTGTTGTCGTCGGCGCCGGGAGCGGAGCGAGCGGGCCGGTTGTCGTCGGCGAGCGTCTCGTCGTTCTCCGACGCCTCGGCGGCGATCAGCTCGTTGAGCCAGCGCACCTCGCGCTCGCTCGACTCGAGGCTGAGCTGATGCAACTGGCGGGTGTACCGGTCGACGGCCTTGTTGGACCGGCCGACGATCTCGCGCAGCCCTTCGCGTCGCTCCTCGACCTGTCGGCGACGGCCCTCGAGGATTCGCATTCTCGCGACCGCCGGTGTCCGACTGAAGAACGCGAGGTGCACGCCGAACCCGTCGTCGGTGTAGTTCTGCGGACCGGTGTCGGCGACCAACTCGCTGAAGCGCTCGCGGCCCTTCTCGGTGAGCTGGTACACGCGGCGGCCTCGTCGGACCTTGGCCGCGGCCGGTGCGGTCGCCTCGTCGATGATTCCGTCGGCCTGCATGCGGCGCAGTGTCGGATAGAGCGACCCGTACGAGAACGCACGGAACGCCCCGAGCAGGCCGGTGAGCCGTTTGCGCAGCTCATAGCCGTGCATCGGGGACTCCAGGAGCAGTCCGAGAATTGCGAGCTCCAACATCGGTGCTCACCCCTTCCCGGTCGACAGGTCGCGCTGATGTGATTGTCAATGTATCGCAGCGATATAACTCGCGTCTACAGCGGGTGCATCGACCGGTGGGAATCGACTCAGACACGTCGCCGTGGGGTGGCCGTCACACCGACAGGCGTCAGGTCGACCACGTACCCTTGAACTCGTGCAACGCCAGATCGTCGACTACGCCCTGCAGAGGAGGTCGCGGCTGTCCGATGTCCATTCCGGACGGACCGCCATGGCCGACGTCTGCGACGCGAGTCCGTATCTGTTGCGTGCGGCCAAGTTCCACGGACGGCAGTCGTCCACGCTGTGCCCGATCTGCCGGAAAGAGCAGGTCACGCTGGTGTCCTGGGTCTTCGGAGAGAAGCTCGGCCAGGTGTCCGGTTCGGCCCGGACCAACGAGGAGATCGCCCGGTTGGCGACGTCGGCCGAGGAGTTCTCGGTGCATGTGGTCGAGGTGTGCCGCACATGTAGCTGGAACCATCTCGTCCAGTCGTACGTTGCAGGTTTGCCGCCACGTTCGTCGCGTTCGCGACGGGTGGCGAAGTAACTTCCACGAGCCTGCGCGACCGGACAACTTTTGCCCGGGTACCCCCGCGTGGGTCACAGTGGTGTGCAAGCCGAATGACGGAGATGGATTTGTGAGTAGCGCTGAACTGGTCGGGCGCGGAGATCGGATGGTGGGTCGATGAGCAGCACACGCGGTACATCGCCGACCCCGCGCGGTGGTGCCCGGAAGACAGGGTCACCGGCCGATGAGCCCACGCGCCGCCGGCAGAAGTGGCTCGCCTGGGGCCTCGGCATCATCGGCGGCATCGTGCCGGCGATCGCTCTCATCGGCATCCTCGCCTTCATGCTGACCTACGTCGGTGCCTCGGTTCCCGCTCCCGGCGACATCAAGCAGAACCAGGTCGCGACGATCACGTACTCCAACGGCAAACCCCTCGCGCGGGTCGTACCGCCCGAGGGCAACCGCACCGACGTCAAGATCACCGAGATCCCCAAGGCCATGCAGGATGCGGTGATCGCGGCCGAGGACCGCGAGTTCGCGAGCAACTCCGGTTTCTCGGTCCGTGGTCTGTCCCGGGCGGCGATCGGCCAGGTCACCGGCAACGGTGGTGAGGCCGGCGGTGGGTCGACCATCACCCAGCAGTACGTGAAGAACGCGCTGGTCGGCGACGAGCACAGCTATGAGCGCAAGTTCAAGGAGCTGGCGCTCGCGACCAAGATGTCGAACGAATGGTCCAAGGACGACATCATGGCCGCCTACCTCAACACCATCTACTTCGGGCGTGGCGCCTACGGTGTGTCGGCAGCGTCGCAGGCCTACTTCCGCAAGGACATCAGCAAGATCGACACCGCCGAGGCCGCAGTGCTGGCCGCGGCGATCCGGTCGCCTTCCTACTACGACCCGGAGATCAATCCGGAGGCCGCCGAGGCCCGCTGGAACTACGTGCTCGACGGCATGGTCGCGACACGGGCCCTGTCGCCCACCGAGCGTGCGGCGATCAAGTACCCGAAGGTGCCCGCGGCCCGCGCCACCCAGTCCGACGAGACGCCCGGCCCGAACGGACTCATCAAGCGGCAGGTGCTCGCCGAGCTCGGGGCGCTCAACATCTCCGAGCAGCAGGTCCGCACCGAAGGCCTCAAGATCACCACCTCGATCGATCCGCAGGTGCAGAAGTCCGTCATCGATGCGGCCAACGACAAGCTCCAGGGTGAACCGGACAAGCTGCGTACCTCGATCGTCTCCGTCGACCCGCGGACCGGCGGCGTCAAGGGCTACTTCGGTGGCAACGACGCCAACGGCTGGGACTACGCGCAGGCCGGCTTGCAGACCGGTTCGTCGTTCAAGGTCTTCGCGCTGGTCGCCGCGCTCGAACAGGACATCCCGCTGTCGAAGGTCTACAGCTCGGCGCCCTACGACGGCCCCGGCGGTCTGACCGTGGAGAACTCCGACGGCGAGAGCTGCGGCTCGTGCAACCTCGCGACGGCGATGAAGATGTCGCTGAACACGGTGTACTACCGGCTGATGATGGATCTCAACGGGCAGGCCAAGGCTGTCGCCGACGCGGCGCACAAGGCCGGTGTCGCGGAGAGCTTCGGCGACATCCAGCAGACACTGCAGGAAAAGAACGGTGGCATCGAGGGCGGTGTCGTTCTCGGCCAGTACCCGTCGCGCGTGCTCGACATGGCCTCCGCATACGCGACCTTGGCCGCATCCGGCGTCTACCGGGCCCCGTTCTTCGTGCAGAAGGTCGAGACGTCCTCCGGTGACGTGTTGTTCGACCGGCAGCCCGAGCAGGGCGAACGCCGCATCCCGGCGAAGGTCGCCGACAATGTCACGGCCGCGCTCGAGCCGATCGCCGGCTACTCTAACGGCAACTCGCTCTCCGATCCGACGCTGGGTTCGCGCCCGTCGGCAGCCAAGACCGGCACCGCGCAGCTCGGCGACACCGGCCAGAACAAGGACGCCTGGATGGTCGGCTACACGCCGCAGTTGTCCACCGCCGTCTGGGTCGGTACCGATCGCGGGACCGCGCTGACCAACTACAGCGGCTCCTCGATCTACGGCAGTGGATTACCCGCGCAGATCTGGAAGGCCACGATGGACGGCGCCCTCGAGGGCAAGCCGATCCAGCAGTTCCCCGAACCGCAGTCGGTCGGTGGCCAGGCCGGTGTGCCTTACGAGCCACCGCCGGTGACCTACGACAACTCGCCCCGCACACGGTCGCCGCGCAACGGCGACGGCCCCACGCAGCGCTTCCCGGGCGGTGGCAACGGTGACGGCAACATCACGCTCGCTCCCGGCGTGACCATCCCGCTGCCGGGCAACGCGGCACCGGGTGACGGCGGTCAAGGCGGCGGCGGTCAAGGTGGTGGCCAGGGCGGTGGTGACTCCGGCGCGGGCGGTGGTACCGGTGGTGACACCGGTGGCGGCGACACCGGCGGTGGCGGAGATGTTCCGGAGCCCCCGGCGCTGAACTAGTCCGGCGACCGTGGCAGAGGACGATGCGTACCCCGGTGCCCGGGGTGACGACATGACGGGCAGGAATCCCGACGAGGATGAATCGTGGGATGCGCCAGGCGTTCTCGCCACCGATCGACGAATCGACGTCGACCGTGTACTGCCGTCCCACACCGACGCCGTGGTTCGTGACGCGTCAACCGTGGTGGGTGGGCCGGTCGGGCGACATGCCGCGATCGGCCGGAGCCGGACGTGGACACCGCTCCGAATCCTGTTCGCGCTCGCCCTGTGCGCGTTGGCACTCGGCTGGTTCGGCAAGGCGGGCTGTCTCCAGCAGGCGCCCGCCGACGGCAACTCGGCCGCCGGCACCGCCCTGCGGCTCGACTGGGACAACCAGCGCCAGTACACCAACCTCTGCTACTCCGATGTGATCGGTCTCTTCGGCGCCGAGAAACTCGACGAGGGCGCCTTCCCGTATCGCACCTACTGGTTCGAAGAAGGTGCTGACGGCCGGCAGGTCAAGCGCTACATGGAGTACCCGGTGGTCACCGGGATGTACATGTACGGCGTCGCCTGGGTTGCGCAGCAATGGGATTCGGCGCATCAGAAGTGGGGTGTGCCGGGTGCTCTGGAGGTCGTGCTGTTCTTCGATCTCGCGGCCCTCGGTCTCGCACTCTTCTGGCTCGTGACCATCTGGGCCACCTCGCGCACCGCCCGCACCCGGGTCTGGGCGACGTGGATGGCGGCGCTGTCGCCGTTGGTCATCGTGCACATCTTCACCAACTTCGACGCCATCGCGATGGCCATGGTGGCCTTGGCCCTGCTGTATTGGGCCCGTCGAAAGCCATGGCTCGCCGGGGTTTTCATCGGGTTGGGCACCGCAGCGAAACTCTATCCGGCGCTGCTGCTGGTGGTGTTGCTGATCTTGTGCCTGCGCGCCGGCAAGGTGCGTGAGTTCGCGCAGGCGGCCTCGGCGGCGGCACTGGTGTGGGTGGCGGTCAATCTCCCGATCCTGATCGCCTACCCCAACGGGTGGTGGGAGTTCTTCCGCTACAACCAGGGCCGGGCCGCCGAACGCGACAGCGTGTACCGGATCATCAGCGACGCCGCCGGGTTCACCTGGAACATCGACGTCCTCAACGCGTTGTCGTTGGGTCTGCTGATCGCGGTGATCGTGGGCATCGCGTTCATCGGCCTGCGCGCACCGCAGCGGCCGCGGGTGGCGCAGATGGCGTTCCTGATGGTCGCGGGCTTCCTGCTCGTCAACAAGGTGTGGAGTCCGCAGTACTCGCTGTGGCTGGTGCCGTTGGCCGTCCTGGCCATCCCGCACACCCGACTGCTGTTCGCGTGGATGTTCGTCGACGCCCTGGTCTGGGTGCCGCGGATGGCGCTCTATCTCGACGCCGACCGTCGCTGGCTGCCCGAGCAGTGGTTCACCGTCGCGATCGTTCTCCGGGCACTGATGGTGATCGTGCTCTGCGTCGTGGTGGTGTGGCAGATCTGGCATCCCGAGGACGACCTGTACCGCCGACGACCCGATGAGCCCGGTGAACTCCTCGACGACCCCGCGGGCGGCGTCCTCGACGGCGCACCCGACCGGATCGCGATACCCGGTCGGCGGGCATCCGACCGCGCTCGTGACACTCCGCCGGGGACCGGCCCTGTCGAGGATCCGCAGCGCGTCCGCTTACGATTCTCGCCATGGCGAGCACCAACTCGAGGCGGGCCCGGGCGGGACGGCGACGACAACGTCGGATGCGCAACGCCGGCAACGACTTGAGCGTCGCGCAGTGGCAGGAGATCAAGGACGCGTGGGGCGGCTGCGCCTACTGTGCCCGCTCCGACACCCCGCTGCAGAAGGACTGCATCCAGCCGTTGTCGGTGGGCGGCCGCTACACGCGGCTCAACGTCGTGCCCGCCTGCCGCTCGTGTAATGCCAGCAAGTGCAATTCCGAGGTGACCGGCTGGATGCGACGCAAGAAGCTCGACGAGGAGGCCTTTCTGCGCCGCGTGATCGCGGTGTCGGCCCTGCTGACCGCGGAGCCGGGTCCGGACCCATCTGCCGAGGTTCTTCAGTAGGGTTCGAGACATGGGCGACGTGCAAGCGCTGGTGGCGCATCAGGACGACGAAGGCAACATCGACCTCGTGCACGAGGCCGTGGACGAGAGTTTCCTACCCGACGGTGACGTCGAGATCGCGGTCGAGTACTCGGGCGTCAATTTCAAGGACGCACTGGTGGTCACGCCGAAAGGCGGGGTGGCGCGGTCGTATCCGCTCATCCCGGGCATCGACCTCGCCGGCACCGTACGCTCGAGCACTTCGCCGGAGTTCGCGGTCGGCGATGTCGTGGTCGCCCACGGCTACGACATCGGCACCGGCCGGCACGGTGGCTACGCGGATACCGCTCGACTGCCCGCGGACATGGTGGTCAAGCTCGACGGATTGTCGGCGGCCGAGGCCGCGGCGATCGGTACGGCCGGCTTCACCGCGGCGATGAGCGTCGACGCTCTCACCTCCCATGGGATCACGCCGTCCGACGGTCCGGTGCTGGTGACCGGGGCGACCGGTGGCGTCGGCAGCGTGAGCGTGGATCTGTTGGCAGCGGCCGGCTACGAGGTCATCGCGTCGACCGGCAAGTCCGACGCCGCCGAACTGCTGCGATCGCTCGGTGCGTCGGAGGTCATCGGCCGGGTACCGGAAGAAGGCGAGAAGGTCCGCGCGCTCGGCAAGTCGCGCTGGGCGGCGGTCGTCGACTGTGTCGGCGGCACCACCCTCGCCTACGCCATCAGCACACTCGAGTACGGCGGGGTGGTCGCGGCATCGGGACTGGCCGGCAGTGCTGACCTGCCGACGACGGTCCACCCGTTCATCCTGCGCGGCGTCACCCTGGCCGGCATCGATTCGGTTCAGTTGCCCATCGGTCGACGTCGCGCCCTGTGGGGTCGGCTCGGCGCCGACCTCAAGCCCCGGCATCTCGCCGACGTCACCACCGACGTCGCCGTCACCGAACTGCCGAAGTCGATCAAGAAGATCCTCGGCGGCGGAATCACCGGACGCACCCGTGTCATCGTCGCCGGCGAGTTCTGATCGGGGATTGGCCGTGACCGCTCCCGGGTACTGACACGACATGTCCGACCGAGCAGAGCACATCTCCGACGCGACCGCCGAGGCCGTGGGCAAGCTGTCGGAGGCACTGGAGTACGTCGAGCGTGCGCGTGGACACCTCTACAGCTTCCATCAGCTCATCGGCCACGCGGACGGCGTTCTGGGCGAGGCCGTCGAGGCCCTGCGCGCGGACGGTCGGACCGAGGCCGCCGACCTCCTCGAGACCGAGATCGTCGGCCGCAACGTGATCGACGGGCGCTGGACCTTCCAGGTCGTGGAGGAATTCGACGACACGTACTGGGGTCCGCTGCGCGACACCGAGAAGCAGATCCGCGACGACGTCGCCGACGGGGTCCGGCACCTGTACGAGGCGCGGATGAAGGAACGTCGACGCACGCACGGTCACCCCGATCACACGGAGAAGCCGTAGCGCGGGAGGAGTCCTGAAAAGCGCCCCAGAAATGTGCCCTCCGCAGAGCCACCATCGACATAGTGCTCACGGCCGCTCCCTCGAGGGTGCATTTCTGGGGCGCTCTTGCGGGCCTGCCCGTCACCGGCCCGCGGGTCTACCGCCCGATCCGCGCGAGCAGCCGGTCCCGCGCGCCGGGCCAGTCGTCGTCGGTCATCGCGTACAGGGCCGTCGTCCGCCAGCCCTCCCCGAAGCGGCGATGCTTGCGGAGGAGACCTTCGAAGGTTGCCCCGAGCTTGGCGATGGCGGCCCGCGATTGCGCGTTGCTCTCGTGCGTGTGCCACACCAGCCGGACCGCCCCGCAGTCCTCGAACGCGTGACGCATCAGCAGGTACTTCGCCGTCGGATTGATCGCGGTGCCCTGTACGGATTCGGTGTAGAAGGTGTAACCGATTGCCGCGGTGAGGTTTCCGGGATCGATGTCGTAGTAGCTGGTGGTGCCGACCAGCCGGCCGTCGGTGTTGTCGACGACGGCGTAGGCGATGCGCCTCGAGGGATCGGCGAGCGCGGCTTCGATCCACGTCCGGCTCGACGACACGTCGGTCGGTACGCCGGGCACCCAGCGGAACCGCTCGGGATCGCCGACGACCTCCGAGAGCGCCTCGGCGTCGTCGACGGTGAACGGCCGCAACGTCACTCGGCCGAGCGCGAGAGTCGCGGTGCCCAGCCAGGCGCTCACGCGGGCGCGGGTACCAGGTCGGGTTCGGTCGCCGGGCGCGGTCGACGGCCGAAGGACGCCAACGGTTCCCGCAACGGTGCGCGGACGAAGGCGACGATCAGATACGCCAACAACACCGCATGCACCCACACCCCGACGTTGACGCCGGTGATCACCCACCACTGCATCGGCGAACCCGACGTGTAGATGCCGAACAGCCGGAAGATCGTCAGATCCAGAGCGAGGTCGGCTGCCAGGTACGCCGCGATGACCGGCCAGCGGACCTGCAGCAAGACGAAGAACGGCAGAATCCACAGCGTGTACTGCGGCGAGTGCACCTTGTGGAAGAGCATGAATCCGGCCAGCATCGACGCCGAGACACCGATCCACGGGTAGGCGCCCGCGCGCCGGTAGACGCGCCAACCCAGGTAGACCGACGTCGCGAATGCCGCGACGATCAGCAGCGGTGACAGCAGGCCCACGAGTGTGTTGTAGGTGTCGTTCTGTCCGCCGGTGAAGTGACGTAGTCCCCAGTACCAGATGGAGTTGGTGTCGACGTCGGACTTGCGTTTGCCCTGGAACGAGAGCGCCGCCTTCCAGCCGTCGAACCCGAGCACCATGAACGGCAACTGGATCGCGATCACGGTCAGCGTCGCCGCGGCGGCCACCCATGCGGCACCGACCCAGTCGAGCGTGCGCCGCGCCGCCGGGACGTCGTCGGTACCCGCGCCCCGGGTGAGGACATAGATCGCCAACGGCAGGACGAAGAAGCCGGGATAGAGCTTCAGGCAGAACCCGATCGCGAACAGGATCGCCGCGAGGATGGCCGCGGTCCGCAGCGACAGTCGTCGTTCGCCGGTCCGCGGGCCGATCGTCGAACCCCACGCCATCACCGCGACCGCGCCGACCGCAGTGGCCACCACCGGCAGTTCCCAGTTGTGGAAGGCGTAGAGCACCAGCGGGGGTGTGGCCGCCCACAGCAGCACCCACCAGCGGGTCATGAACGCCAGCATCACGGTGATCGCGAGTCCGAACGGGACGAGCAGCCACACCGAGTGCTGGAAGAACTCAGTGTCGGTGTGCGCGCCGATCGCGCCGAGCCACATGAACATGCCCGAGAGCACCGGGTACTCGACGACCCCGCCGAACAATTTGCCGTCCGGGGTGATGCCGCCGCTGATGTAGGGGAAGACATGGTTGTTGATGTCGCGGCCGATCCACAGATACATCAGGTCCGAGTAGCAGGGGATCGCCGCGTTCGGGTCGCCGACCGGCCAGTGCGCGCTGCGCCCCTCGGCGAGGAACGGGGGGCCGCCGCAGACGATCTTGGCCTGGTAGCTCCACAGCATCGCCAGGCACGACGACAACAGTGAGACCAGCAGGATCAGTGCCATCCGGCCGCGGCCGGCCAGGCTGCTCGTGAGGCGGGACGACCCTGCCGGGCGTGCTACAGGGGCGTCGGACATGGCCTAGAGGGTAGGTGCTGGACACCCGATCTCTCCAATCCGAGCGGGTGGGAGTGGTCAAAGGCCAGCCCCACCCGACGACGATTTCGCTGGTCAGACCTTCGTCGTGTATCTTGGAGCGGTTGCCGACGCAGGCGACCCTCCTGCCACGGACAGTCCGTGGCCGACCTAGCCCATAGGAGGTGATGTGGTCTTATGCGTCACTACGAATTGATGGTCATTCTCGATCCGAATCTGGACGAGCGCACCGTCGCACCCTCTCTCGATACCTTCCTCAACGTTGTCCGCAAGGATGGCGGCACTGTTGATGGTGTTGACATCTGGGGCAAGCGCCGTCTCGCTTACGAAATCCTCAAGCACAACGAAGGCATCTACGCCGTCGTCGATCTCAACGCCGAGCCCAAGACGGTCACCGAACTCGACCGTCAGCTGAAGCTCAACGAGTCTGTTCTGCGCACCAAGGTCCTGCGGAAGTAATCCACAGTTCCTTGATCGACGCCTATGCAGTCGGTGCCGGGCTCTAGGGTTGAACCCAGCGTTTGACCCAACGAACCGGTGCACGTCGATCAACGAGTGCCCAACCACGACCCAAGGGGAGACACATGGCGAACGACACGGTCATCACCGTCATCGGAAACCTGACCGCTGATCCGGAACTCCGGTTCACGCCGTCGGGCGCCGCGGTGGCCAACTTCACGGTGGCCTCGACACCGCGCACCTTTGATCGTCAGACGAACGAGTGGAAGGACGGCGAAGCGCTGTTCCTCCGCTGCAACATCTGGCGTGACGCGGCCGAGAACGTGACCGAGAGTTTGTCCAAGGGAACCCGGGTCGTCGTGCAAGGACGCCTGAAGCAGCGGTCTTACGAGACCAAAGAAGGCGAACGTCGCACGGTGGTGGAACTCGAGGTCGATGAGATCGGTCCCTCACTGCGGTACGCCACCGCCAAGGTCAACCGCGCATCGCGCGGTGGCAGCGGTGGCGGCGGCGGTTTCTCCTCGGGCGGTGGCGGCGGAAGCCGCAGCGGCGGAGGCGGAAACCAGCAGGTCGCCGACGATCCGTGGGGCAGTGCGCCCGCGAGTGGATCGTTCGGCGGGGGCGACGACGAACCACCTTTCTAGAAACACACTGGAGTACCAATGGCTAAAGCTAAGAGCACGCGGAAGCCGCGCGTCGAGAAGGTCACCAAGACCAAGGCGTGCAGCTTCTGCAAAGACAAGAAGGCTGTCATCGACTACAAGGACACCGCACTGCTGCGGCGCTTCCTGTCCGACCGCGGCAAGATCCGTTCGCGCCGCGTCACGGGCAACTGCGTCCAGCACCAGCGCGACGTCGCGGTGGCCGTGAAGAACTCGCGTGAGGTGGCCTTGCTGCCCTTCACCTCGACCGGACGCTGAGCGGGAGGAGAGCTGATATGAAACTCATCCTCACCGCCGCCGTGGAGAACCTCGGCGAAGCAGGCGACACCGTAGAGGTCAAGGACGGCTACGGCCGCAACTACCTGCTGCCCCGCGGCCTGGCCATCAAGGCCACCCGCGGCGCGGAGAAGCAGGTCGAGGGCATCCGCCGGTCGCAGGAGGCCCGCGAGGTCCGCGGTCTGGAGCACGCCAACGAGCTGAAGCAGGCCCTCGAGGCCCTCACTGCTGTCTCGTTGGGCGTCAAGACCCACGACTCGGGCAAGCTGTTCGGCTCGGTGACCGCCGCCGACGTCGCCGGTGCGATCAAGTCGGCCGGTGGCCCGGTCGTCGACAAGCGCAGCGTCGAACTGCCGAAGGGGCACATCAAGGCCACCGGCAGCTACCCGGTCGTCGTGAACCTGCACCCCGAGGTGCAGGCCAACGTCGAACTGGCTGTCGTCGCCGGCTGACACAGCCGACACATCGGCCACGAAGGCCGGGCGGATCTGATCCGCCCGGCCTTCGTCGTCTGCGTAGTGCCGCCACGCGGTGCGCGCACACGGCCGAGTATTTCGCGTAGTGCTCTACGCATCCGCTACTCCCGAGGGCTCCGTAGTTTCACTTCTGCGAGTTCATTCCGGGGGGGCCGGATCGGCCGCAACGGAGCGCAACGTCCACCGGACTCGTGAACTGACACAAACGTTCACACCAGGAGACGTCTGCCATGCTCATCGCCCTCGTCATCGTCGGCGCTGCGATCTACGTCCTCACCTTCTTCCTCCAACCCTCGCTGGACTACGACGGACATGAGGCCCGACAGTTCATTGCCGCCCGGGATCGTGCGGCGCGCAGGGAACTTCGGCGTCAGGAGAGGTCGGCTCGGCGTGCCGCCGCACAGGCGCCGGCCGAAGTGCCGCGCCGCTCTACCGTTCGACCCACCCGCGCCTGGGTGTTGGACTTTGCCACCCAGATGCGGTCGATCCTCTGAACTCGTTGTGGTGCAACGAGTTCAGAATCAACGCGGCGGAGCGGGTGTGGCGGGCAGCTGATTCCAGTACTGCAGGCGAGGCGGTAGCTCGCGCGGCGCCGGATTGGGACTGTGCGCGGTGTCGCCGCTCGGGAAGAAGAACTTGTGCCAGCCGGGGGTGAAGATCAGCGCCCGCGAGCCGGTGCGGCAGGCGGCCGTCGCGGGTCGAGGCGCGGTACAGGTCACGCCGGCGATGGTGACCCGCTTCCCGACCGGCAGGGTCGGCGCACGGAAACCCGACGGTGCGCCGAAGCGGTAGTTCGACCAGTCGGGGATCCGCCACGGACCCTGCTGGTCGCCGGAGATCGCCGCGCCACGCACGTCCCGGGGTGCCGTCGCGGGGCGTCCCTGGCAGCCGACGTAGCGGTAGTCCGGGCCGATCTGACACAACCAGCCGCCGATGCGGAGGAAGGCACGTCCGTCGTCGGAGTAGGCCACCGGGCGGAACTGTGCGCCGCCGACCGGTTGATAGCGCGTCAGATCGAACTCGACGGGCATCGTCGGCCCGGGAGGGGGAGCCGCCGAGGCGGCGCCCAGGGGCGCGGTGAGGGCCAGCCCGACCACCGTCAGAGCGACGGCGAGCCGACGCCATCGTCGATCGGCACGCGAACGTCCAAGCACCTGTGTCCCCACGACGGACATTGGATCACAGGGACACGCCGACGGGCGCCGAACGACGCACATTTCTGGACGCCCGCCCCACAATCACATTTGGGCACCGTTGTGATCAGCTGTTACCTGGGTCACATCAAATGTTTACCCAGTTGTTGGTCGCACGTTGTTGAACCCTTGACCGCAACACGCCGAACGGCGCTCTCACCGTGACACGCCGAACCAGTTTTTCCGTCCGCCTGTGGAAACTTTTCAAGGCGCTGACCTGCAAAGAGATTTTTGCTCACAGAGCAATTCCCCAGTTTGTACACAGGGGGTGCACAACGCTTCCCGCAGCGTCCACAGACCGTCCACAGTTTGCTGACAGAGTTGTGCACAGTCCGGTTTGGGCGGGATGGACACGACCCCTAATGTGCTCCGACAGTGCTTCTTGAGATGACTGCGCGAGCTCGCCGGCGGATTTGTCGGTGCACGTGGCTATCACGGAAGCACGACCGACGTCGGCGGCGCCAGCAGCCGACGCCACACAGAGTCGGACCCACTCGAGGTCGAGTGGTGCAAGTACTGCGAGAGGTTTGACACGCGTGGCAGTTGTCGATGACCGCGGGCATGACCCAGGCCACCTGGAGTCGGTGCCCGGCGGGCGAGCAGGGCGCGGGGACGATGGGGTCCCCGCCGAGGACTTCGGGCGGCAGCCGCCGCAGGACATGGCTGCTGAGCAGTCGGTCCTGGGCGGCATGTTGCTGTCCAAGGACGCGATCGCCGACGTGGTGGAGAAACTCCGCCCGGCCGACTTCTACCGGCCGGCACATCAGGCGGTCTACGACGCCATCCTGGAGCTGTACGGCAAGGGCGAGCCCGCCGATGCGGTGACGGTCGCCAACGAGCTCGAGCGGGCCGGTGAGCTCCGTCGGGTGGGTGGCGCACCGTATCTGCACACGCTGATCTCGACGGTGCCGACCGCGGCCAACGCGGGCTACTACGCTGAGATCGTCGCGGAGAAGGCGATCCTGCGTCGCCTGGTGACCGCCGGAACACGCATCGTGCAGTTCGGGTACGCGGGCGCCGACGGTCAGGACGTCGCCGAGGTCGTGGACCGGGCGCAGGCCGAGGTCTACGAGGTGACCGAACGCCGCACCGCCGAGGACTACGTGCCGCTCGAAGAACTGCTGCAGCCGACGATGGACGAGATCGACTCCATCGCCTCGCGTGGTGGTATCTCGCTGGGTGTGCCGACCGGCTTCGTCGATCTGGACAAGATCACCAATGGCCTGCATCCCGGACAGATGATCATCGTGGCGGCGCGGCCGGGTGTCGGCAAGGCGCTTGCGCTCGACACCCCGCTGCCGACCCCGACCGGCTGGACCACGATGGGCAAGGTCGCCGTCGGCGATCAGTTGCTCGACGCCCGGGGTCGCCCGACGCGGGTGGTCGCCGCCACCGAGGTGATGACCGAACGGCCGTGCTACGAGGTCGAATTCAACGACGGCACCATTCTCGTCGCGGACGAACAGCATCAATGGGTGGCCGACATCGACGGGAAGCGTCAGACCGTCACCACCGACGGTCTGCGCGCTCACGTCGGGTGTGCGGTGGTGCGTAACACCGAGCCGCTGGATCTGCCGCGCAAGCGGTTCGCCTACGGGCCGTACACCGTCGCCGCGCTCGCCGGGATGGCGTTCGACGACCCGGAGATCGCCATGCGGATCGACGCCGAGGGGCCGGTCGACGTGATGACGTTGATGGCCGATCTGGGTGGGCGCATCCCCTTCGACTATCTGCGGGGGTCCATCGCGCAGCGTCGAGCACTGCTCGCGGGGTTGCTCGACGCGCGTGCCACGGTCGACGACGACGGCTGGATCACCGTGCCGGCCGCCACGCGGCACATGACCGCCGTCGTCGCCGACCTGGTGGCCGGACTCGGCTACAACTACAAGCGCTCGGCCACCGGCTGGCTGCGTGTCGACGCCGATGACGATGTCTTCACCGTCCATCACAAGGCGGTGCGGCACAAGGAACTTCGTCGTCGAGCGGGAGTGCGTCGGCTGATCGCGGTGCGCCCGGTCGACAACGTGCCCGTGCGGTGCGTGCAGGTCGACAACGACGACCACATGTACCTCGCCGGTGAGGCGATGGTGCCCACCCACAACTCGACGCTCGCCATGGACTTCCTGCGGTCGTGCTCGATCCACAATCAGCAGACCAGTGCCATGTTCTCGCTGGAGATGAGCAAGACCGAGATCGTCATGCGCCTGCTGTCGGCGGAAGCGAAGGTCAAGCTCGGCGACATGCGTGGCGGCACGATGAGCGACGACGACTGGACCCGGCTGGCCCGCCGCATGGGTGAGATCTCCGAGGCGCCGCTGTTCATCGACGACTCACCCAACCTGACCATGATGGAGATCCGGGCCAAGGCACGGCGTCTCAAGCAGCGCCACGACCTGAGACTCGTCGTGGTGGACTACATGCAGCTGATGACCTCCGGTAAGAAGGTCGAGTCACGTCAGCAGGAGGTCTCCGAGTTCTCCCGCCAATTGAAGTTGCTCGCAAAGGAACTCGAGGTTCCGGTGGTTGCGATCAGTCAGTTGAACCGTGGTCCGGAGCAGCGGACCGACAAGAAGCCGCAGGTGTCGGATCTGCGTGAGTCGGGATCACTAGAACAGGACGCGGACATGGTCATCCTCCTTCACCGACCAGACGCTTTCGAGCGCGACGACCCGCGAGCCGGCGAAGCCGACATCATTCTGGGCAAGCACCGTAACGGTCCGACGGCGACGATCACCGTTGCGCACCAACTGCACCTGAGCAAGTTCGTGGATATGGCGCGGGGCTAGGCGCATCACCACGAACGTTCCGCGGAACGTCACGCGGCAGCGAGATCGTCGTTGGACTGCCGTGCTTTCCACGCCCACGCGGCGTACAGGACCTCGGTCGCGTAGCCCGCGTCGAGGTGACGTCCGGGGCTGATCGGCAGCACTGCGTCGTCCTCGATCGTCGTATCGGCTTCCCATCCGTCGGGTTTGTGGCCTGCCGGGGCTTGCTCGATGGTCGACCCGTCGGATCTGTGGAAGCTGAACAGTTGGCCGCCAAGCGATTTGATCGCGAATTCCCCTCGATGCAGCGCGCGATGGTGAGCAGAGCACAACAGGATCAGGTTGTCGGGGGGCGGCGGGCCGGCGACCACGTCTGCCGCTCGGAGGCGGGCCGACCGTCACACATACCAGGGCGGCTCACGAGGATCTTCGTCCTCGACGACGTCGATGCGGGAATCGGCAAGCACATCAGCAATTGCCGCCGAAGTCCCTCCGATGCTGGCGAAGTGCGGATCGACGTCGCGAACCATGCACCAGGCACGGTCGGCCGGCCACACGAATGCCGGAACAGGAAGGTGAGAACCGAGTCCCTCGCGCTCGTCCTCGTCCCATGCGATCAGATCGGCGTTGCCGCGTAGCAAGTAGTACGAACGGACAACAGAACCGCGGTCGTCTGCGAGGTCGACCTTGGCGGCTCCCAGTCCGGTGCACAGCGATGCCACGTCGGGCCAGCCGTCCCAGATCAGGTAGAAGCAGTCGGTCGGAGTGGTCGTGTGACGCGCGAGGTGCGCTACCGCGACACCCATCTGCCAGATCTCCGACGGCGCAGGGCCTCCGAGGTCCGGAATGGTCGCGTCACTTTCGCGTTGGCCGGGGAATTCGGGATCGGGGATGAAGCGCAGACGCGCGTAGCGTGCGTAGCCGATCGGAGCGAGGACTGCGAGGTCGGCCCAGACCTGATCCTGACCGAAGAGCCAGTCGGCCGCCGATCGATCACGGTATGCGTGCACGGTCATCGTCTCTCATACTGACACGCGTCAGCACACCTTCCTGGAGAAGCCGCGGTAGGGCAATCTCCACAGCGTTCCGCGGAACGTTCACCACGCCCCGTCTGCACAAGCCCCTTCTCCACCATGCTCCTCCCCGCCGCGACCACTGCCTCCTCCGACCTCCGTGGCGAGAATCCGAGCATCCCTCGCGCCCTGTCGATCCGAACGATCTTCTGAAACCCCACCTCGGCCGCCGGACCGCGCGCGTCGTCAGAGAACAGAGCCAGAACGCGCAAGGCAAGGTCCGGAATCCGTCGAGTCGGAACTTCCGCCGCGGCATTGCCGAGCGAATCCCGCAGCATTGCAGCCACATCCGACAGTGCCACGGCGGGTTCGCCGCTCGCGACGAGGATGCGTTGACCCGCAGCGCCCGGCGCGTCGATCGCCGCGACATGCGCGCCGGCGACGTCGCGCACGTCGACGATAGGGATGTACACGTTGGGGATGCCGGGCATCTGCCCTTTCAGCAGGTTCTGGATCAAGTGATTCGAGCCCGAGATGTTCTGGCCCATCACCGGTCCCATGACCGCGACGGGCAGCAGCGTCACGAGTTCGGTTGTGCCACCTTCGGTGTGGATGAACTCCCACGCGGCGCGCTCGGCGTAGAGCTTGCTCCGACCGTACGCGTCGACACCCGGGCCGTCGGCGACAGACCAATCCTCCTCGGTGAACGGTGCGTGCGCTCGGCCGTGGCCGAACCCGACCGCGTGAAACGCGGAGGTGAGCACCACACGACGCACCCCGGCGTCGCGCGCCGCGCGCAGCACCCGCAGCGTTCCCTCACGCGCGGGCCCGATGACGTCGGTCTCGTCCTTGACCGCACCGATGTGCACGGGTGAGGCGACATGGAGCACCGCGTCGACGCCATCCATCGCTGCCACCCATCCGGAGTCGTCGGTCAGGTCGGCCTCGACGAAGGTGAGTGCGTCGCCGCGGTTCATGCCGGCGTCGTCGAGGATGCTGCGTACCTCGGCCTCTTTGCGGAGGCTGCGCACGGTCGTGCGGACCGTGTGGCCCCGGTCGAGTAGTCGGAGGATGCAGTGGCCCGCGATGAAACCCGAGCCGCCGGTGACGAGGACAGTTCCGTTGTTCATGACATCCAGGCTGGCGCGATCGCGGCGGTCGGGACAGGTCCCCGCTGACACTGGTAGTGGCAGGGACAGGCTGACAGAGCGGATCCGTGGTTACCGTGGCTGTGTGACCGGCGAACCGAACCTGCTCGGCGAGTACCTGCGTGCTCGTCGCGAACTGGTGACGCCGGATCAGGTCGGCATCCCGTCCCTCACCTCGAGGCGGGTGCCGGGCCTCCGGCGCGAAGAGGTCGCGATGCTCGCCGGCATCAGCGCCGAGTACTACCTGCGCCTCGAGCAGGGTCGCGACCGGAACCCGTCCGACCAGGTACTCCAGGCGATCGCGCGGGTGCTGCAACTCGACGACGACGGCTACCTGCGCTCGCTCGCCTCAGAACGTCAGCGGCGCAGCCCCCGGCGCGCCCGGCGCGAGACCGTCCCGCCGTCCACGGCACGTTTCGTGTCGCAGCTGCCCTACCCGTCGTTCATCGAGGGTCGCTACCTCGACGTGCTCGCCGCCAATCCGCTCGCCACCGCACTGTCTCCGCGGCTGCGCGTCGGCCGCAACCGGCTGCGGGACGTGTTCCTCGACCCCGCCGAACAAGCCCTGTTCTCCCATGCCGACCGTGCGGCCGGCGCGCTGGTCGCCGGCTTCCGCCAGTCGGTCGGCACCGACATCGATGATCCGCGCTACATCGAACTCGTCGGTGAACTCTCGCTCGCCAGCCCACTCTTCCGCACGTTGTGGGCCCGTCACGATGTCGCACCCCGGACCGGCGCCACGGTGACCTTCGACCATCCATCGGTCGGTGAGATCCGTCTGGACCGGGAGAAACTCGCGATCAGCGGAGCCGGCGGCTTGATGCTCGTCGCCTACCACGCGGAGCCCGGATCGGCCGACGCGGAGAAGCTGGGCCTGCTCGGGTCGCTGGCCGAGACCTCATCGCATGAGACGGACCGCAGCGCCAGATGAGAATCCCGACGATCCCGCATCTGCCGGCATGGGTGCGCTCGGCGGGACACGTCCGCCCCGGATGGGACCACGGCATGCTCACGGCCGAATTGCGCATGGCGGCAACGCCGTCCACGGTCTGGTCGATCATCACCGACACCACGATGTGGCCGCAATGGGGACCCACGGTCTCCGTCGCACAGGTCGACGGCGACGCCCCACTGGCCGCCGGCGTCCAGGGAACCGTCACGACCACCGTGGGCGTCCGCCTGCCGTTCGAGATCACCGAGTTCGTCGACGGACGCGTCTGGGCGTGGACGGTGGCGGGTGTACCCGCGACGCGTCACGAGGTGAGGCCGGTCCGAGGCGGAACGGTGCTCAGTTTCGGAGCACCGATGTGGGCGGCCGGATACCTGCCGGTGCTGGCGCTCGCACTCCCGCGCATCGAACAGATCGCGCGAGGTGACGGTCGGTCACGGGCTGCCCGCAACCGAATCGGCCGACGGTAGCCTCGTCACCGATGAAGTGGACGGTAGTCCGTGTTCTCTCGGCGAGGAGGGGTCGGTGCAGTACGACGAAGTGATTCTGGGGCGTAGGAGCATCCGCGGGTTCACGCCCGACCCCGTCCCCCGAGAGCTGATCGAGGAAATCCTCACCCTCGCCATGCGGGCACCGTCGTCGATGAACACTCAGCCGTGGAACTTCCACGTGATAACCGGCGAACCGCTGGATCGCATCCGCGCGGGAAACACCGAGCGCAACCTCGCCGGTGTGCCCCATTCGCGAGAGTTCCGGACAGGCGCGGAGAAGTTCACCGGCACCCATCGTGACCGCCAGGTCCGGGTCGCCAAGCAGCTGTTCGGCGCGATGGGCATCGCCCGTGACGATGTGGACATGCGGCAGGACTGGGTGCTGCGTGGATTTCGTCAGTTCGACGCCCCCGTATGCGTCATCGTGACCTACGACCGCATTCTGGATGGTAGCGACGACACCCCGTTCGACTGTGGTGCTGTCTCGACTGCGCTGGTCAACGCCGCCTGGTCGCGGGGCCTGGGCGCGGTGATCAACAGCCAGGGCATCATGCAGTCGCCCGTGGTCAGAGAGCATGCGAGCATTCCGGACGATCAGGTGATCATGAAGAGCATCGCGCTGGGCTGGCCGGACGAGACTTTTCCGGCCAATACCGTGGTCTCCGAACGCAAGTCGATCGCTGAGGCCGCCACGTTCGTGGGTTTCGATCGATAGCGGCGCGCGCGCAGGTCGGGCCGGACCAGCGGGGTGGTGGGGTCATCCGTAGAGACGCTCGACCCCCGCGGATGTCGACTCGGGGGGTGGAAGCTCGACTGCGGGGTAGTTCTCGACATACCGCTCGCCGCGGGCCCCGACGTAGGTGCAGGTGCGCGCGATCAGATCCACCTCATAGCGGACGACTCCGGCGCAAAAGGTGGCTCGAACGAATTCCGGGAAGGTGCTTCGTCCCTGCTGGTCCGCCCGCAGCGCGGTGATCAGTCCCGCTTCGTCGAACGGCGGCATGATGGTCGGTTCGGAATGGAGCAGGCTTCCCGGCTGGAGCACGTCCCCGTCGTCGGTGACGAAGACCATCGACTGCGAGGGCACGTCGAAGTAGTTCATGGTGATCCCGGCCTGACGCATGGCCTCGGCAAGGTACGGAAATCCGCCGATCACGGGACGCACTGCCGCACCACGGGCCGTGGCTGTCGTGACCGTGTCGATGATGGATGTCATCAGGTGACTCCTTGTGTGAAGCTGACTGGCAAAAAAAGGGGGCGTGACTCAACGGTGACACTTCGACACGTAGGTGTCAATACTGCACATGCATGTCAGTATGGTGCTCAGGAGTCAGGCGGCTATCATTCGGACATGGCGGATGCGGTCAGTGCGGAGAAGTTGTTCTCGGAACTCTACGAAGCCGCTGGTGCCGGTCGTCGACTCGGCGAAGGGATCGCCGCGCGAGCCGGCCAGACCCAGGCGCGTTGGCAGACCCTGTGGACGATCGGTGCGGGACCGATGACCGTTCCGCAGATCGCTCGCCGGCTCGGGGTCAGCCGCCAGCACATCCTCCGTCTCACGAACTCGCTCGCCGATGAAGGTCTGATCGAGCAGGTCGTCAACCCCGACCACAAGACGTCCCCACTTCTCAAGCTCACGCCTGCCGGGCGAGACGTTCTCGACTTGATCAACCACGGTGCGAAGGACTCCAACGAACTACTGCTGCAACAGCTCTCTGGCTCCGACGTGGATCAACTCAGGACGTTGCTGCAGCGATTCACCCAGATCGTGAAGTCCATGAGCTGACATGTTCGCGCGACCATCACGCGTGCGAGGCCGCCTGACTCGGCGCCGGCCAACGGTTCGCCGCGGGGATGGCGACGTCACCCGTCTGCAACGATGGATGCGATGAGCACCCCGATCCCACCCGTCCCCGACGACGTCCGGCTGGTTGTCACCGACATGGACGGCACCCTGCTGGACGCAGCCAAACGCATCCCGGACTCGCTCTGGCCATTGCTCGACGACCTCGGTCGTCGGGGGATCGTCTTCAGTCCGGCGAGCGGTCGTCAGGCGGCGACGTTGATTCACCAATTGGGTCATGCGGTTCCCGGTTTGGTGGTCATCGCCGAGAACGGTTCGGTGGTCGCGCGTGACGGAGAGGTGCTGAACGTCGTGCACCTCGACATGGCTGCCGTCAAGGCGGTGCTCGCGCGTGCACGCGGTCTCGCAGCGGAGGGCTCGGCGGATATCGGTGTGGTCCTGTGCGCACCCGATCGCGCATACATCGAGCGCTCGGATGACGCCTTCCTCGAGCAGGTCAGTCCGTACTACTACGCGCACGAGGTGGTCGACGATCTCAGCCGTGTGGACGCCGACTTCGTCAAGGTCGCGGTCTACGACTTCGGCGGGATCGAGACCGTGACCGCCCCAGAGATCATGGCGATCGACGGTGCGATGGAGGTCGTGGTCTCGGGTGAGCACTGGCTCGATGTCATGGCGCCCGGCGTGGACAAGGCCGTCGCCGTCCGTGCGGTCCAGCAACGTCTCGGCATATCACCCGCGCAGACAATGGTTTTCGGCGACTATCTCAACGATCTCGCCATGCTCGACACCGCCGACTGGTCGTACGCGATGGCAAACGCTCATCCCCGTATCCTCGCCGCGGCACGCCACCTGGCGCCGTCGAACGAGGAAGACGGTGTCGTGCGTACAGTCCGTGCGGCGCTGGGGTCACCTGACATGAGTTGAACCCTCGACGGCGGCATGACGTCTTCCGTCGCGCTTGCACCCACCCGATCTTGTGATCGGCGACACACCGTGCTACTTGTTACAGAGTTACATCGAGAGTTTCATTGACTCATGCGGATGTGGTTCTGAGGCCTGAACAGGCAGGGACGGGGTACGCGGATGAACCGAGAACTGCTTCTCGAAGGCCTGGCGCTCTCTGCCGACGACGATGCCGGGCTGACCACCGCCTTCTACGAGCGGCTCTTCGACGATCATCCAGAGGTTCGCGATCTGTTCAGCGCCGACATGCGGGCGCAGGCCTCGATGCTCCAGGAGGCGCTGGTGGCGGTCCTCGACCACCTCGATGATCCGGCTTGGCTGCAGGCGCATCTCGGCTCGCTCGGTGCACGCCACGCCGGATACGGCGTCACGCCGCAGATGTTCGGGCTCGTGGCCTCAACCCTCGTGGCCACGATGGCCGAACGCGCCGGGAGCCAGTGGACCACTCCGATGACCGAGGCGTGGGAGGAGGCGCTCTCGGCTGTGGCCGGCCTGATGCTCGCCGGGTACCCCGAGAACGCGCGATAGGTCTAGGTCCCCACCACCCCACGCAGTCCGTCGTTCCCGAACAGCGGCTCCAGCATCGAGCTGAAATCCGGTCCGCGCCGGAGCATCTGACCGCCGTCGACGTTGATCACCTGCCCGGTGATGAAGCCCGACAGATCGCTCAGCAGGAAGGCCGCCAACTGGCCGATGTCGTCGACCTCGCCGATACGCGGAATCGGCGTGTTGATCCGGTAGTCCTCGCTCAACGCCGCATCGTCGAGGATCGCGGTCACCAGATCAGTGCGGATCAGTCCCGGTCGGATTCCGTTGACGCGCACACTACTTGCGCCGAGTTCGTCCGCAGCGAGCGCGACCAGATGGTCCACGGCCGATTTCGTCACGCCATAGGCGCCGAACCAGCGGTGGGTGTTGCTCGCGGCGATGGACGAGATCGCGACAAAGGAACCACCGCCCGCCCGGACCAGTTCGCGCGCAGAGTGCTTGAGCGTGAACATGGTTCCGTTGACGTTGAGGTCGACGGTGCGCTTCCATGCGTCCGAGTCCATCTGGGTGATCGGGCCGATGGTCTCGCTGCCACCCGCGCACGCGACGACGCCGTGCAACCCGTCGCCGTGCGCGGCTGCGGCGGCCACCGCGGCCGCGATCTGGTCCTCGTCGGTGACGTCGGCGGCATGCGCGAGCACCGGGCCGTCGCCTCCCGACAGCGCGTTGAGGCGCTCGGCGACCTCACGGAGGCGCTCCTCGGTACGCCCGACCACGGTCACCCTGGCGCCACATTCGACCAACACCGCCGCGACGCCGGCGCCGATGCCACTGCCGCCGCCGGTGATCAGGACCGATTTGTTCTTCATATCCATGGGGGCATAGTAGAACGTGTTCTAGATTTGTGTTAGAACACGTTCTAGACCTGTCCTGCCGTGCTCGAAGGAGTCCCATGCACACCCCGATCTGCGACGAGCTCGGTATCGAGTTCCCCATCTTCGCCTTCACCCATTGCCGCGACGTGGTGGTCGCCGTCAGCAAGGCGGGTGGATTCGGTGTGCTCGGTGCGGTCGGCTTCACTCCTGAACAGCTCGAGATCGAGCTGAACTGGATCGATGAGCACATCGGAGATCACCCGTACGGTGTCGACATCGTCATCCCCAACAAGTACGAGGGGATGGACGCCGACATGTCGACCGAGGAGCTCACCAAGATGCTCCAGGACATGGTGCCGGCCGAGACGCTCGACTTCGGACGCAAGCTGCTTCTCGATCACGGCGTTCCGCTGAACGAGGAGGACGACAACTCGCTGCAGCTGCTCGGCTGGACCGAGGCGACGGCGACGCCGCAGGTCGAGATCGCGCTACAGCACCCCAAGGTGAAACTGATCGCCAACGCGCTCGGCACCCCGCCGGTCGACATGATCGAGAAGATCCACGCGGCGGGCCGCAAGGTGGCCGCACTGTGTGGTTCCCCAAAGCAGGCACTCAAGCATGCCGACGCCGATGTCGACATCATCATCGCGCAGGGCGGCGAGGGTGGCGGCCACTGTGGCGAGGTGGGCTCGATCGTGTTGTGGCCGCAGGTCGTCAAGGCCGTCGCACCGCGTCCGGTGTTGGCTGCCGGTGGCATCGGCAGCGGTGAGCAGATCGCCGCCGCCCTCGCGCTCGGCACCCAGGGGGCGTGGACCGGGTCGCAGTGGCTGATGGTCGAGGAGTCCGAGAACACTCCGGTCCAGCAGGCCGCCTACATCAACGCCGGCAGCCGCGACACCGTGCGCAGCCGGTCGTTCACCGGAAAGCCGTGCCGGATGCTGCGCAACGACTGGACCGAGGCCTGGGAGAACCCGAACAATCCGGATCCGCTGGGAATGCCGTTGCAGTACATGGTGTCCGGCATGGCGGTCGCCGCGACCCACAAGCATCCCGACGAGAGCATCGACGTCGCCTTCAACCCGGTCGGCCAGGTCGTCGGGCAGTTCCAGAAGGTGGAGCGCTCCGCCGCGGTCATCGAGCGCTGGGTGCAGGAGTACATCGACGCGACCAGCACTCTGGAGAGTCTGGCCAACGCGACGGTCGGATCAGAGTAGTAGCACCCAGACGAACCGCAGGCCGATGACGGTGAATCCGAGGACGGCGGTGGCCACCAGCCACCGCCGTGCCAGTCGGTCTCGGACGTCACGGTCCCGGCCGGGGTGCAGATACACGTAGGCGGCCGCGACGGCGCACGCCGATGCGGCGACACCGACACCGACGACGATGATCAGCATCACCACGTTCGTCATGTCGTCGAGTTGCCCGCCAAGACCTGATGCGCTCATCTCACGCCCACCCTGCCAGACCTCGTTGCCCGACGCGGACGAAGTGCGGGGGCACGTCGGACGGCGCACCTGTGCCCTGGACAATGGTCGGGTGATCGACAGACCCTGGACCGCGCGACACCGGCCGCGCTCGTGACGACGATGGCGCAAGCACATCGCGGCCAGGCGATGCTGATCTGGCTCGTGGCGCTGTCGGTGTACTTCGTGGCGGTCCTGCATCGGTCGTCGCTCGCGGTGGCCGGACTCCTGGCGGCGGAGCGTTTCGAGATCACCGCCTCGCAGCTGTCGACGTTCGTGGTGCTGCAGTTGCTGATCTATGCACTCATGCAGGTGCCGGTCGGGTTGATGGTCGATCGGTTCGGCCCACGACGGGTGTTGCTGGCCGGCACCCTCATCCTGACGTCGGCGCAGCTCAGCTTCGCATTCGCGGACACCTATGCATGGGCGCTCTCGTCGCGATTCTTCGTCGGAGTCGGCGATGCGATGACGTTCGTGTGCGTCCTTCGCCTGGTGAACTCCTGGTTCCCGGCCCGCCGCATCCCGCTGATGACCCAGCTGACCGGAGTGCTGGGACAGCTCGGCGCCGTCGCCGCGGCAGTCCCGATGACCTGGGCGCTGTCGTCGTGGGGATGGACACACGCGTACCTGGCGACCAGCCTGTGCGGCGCCGTGCTGCTCGTCGCAACCCTGGTGGTGGTGCGCGACTCCGTCGAATCACGATCGACCTCGGGTCCGTTGTTGGGAATGTCCGGGATCAAGGACAGCCTGGCCGCGTCGTGGGAGCATCCGGGCACACGACTGGGCTTCTGGATGCACTTCTCCACGCAGTTCAGTGCCACGGTGCTCGGTCTGCTGTGGGGGTATCCGTTCTTCGTGCAGGGCGAGGGACTCAGCCCGGAGGCGGCGGGTCTCCTGCTCACGATCATGGTGCTCTCGATCATGGCGTTCGGTCCCGCGTTCGCGTGGCTGATCACCCGCTGGCCGTGGCATCGGTCGACACTCGTGCTGCTGGTGATCGCCTCGATCGCGACGATGTGGGCGGTGGTGCTGGCCTGGCCGGGGACGGCGCCGTTCTGGCTGCTCGTCGTGCTGGTGGTGGTCTGCGGCATGGGCGGTCCCGCATCGATGGTCGGTTTCGACCTCGGACGCACATCGAATCCGGTGTTCCGGGTGAGCACCGCGACCGGGATCATCAATCAGGGCGGATTCCTCGCCAGTCTGACCACGGTGGCGCTGATCGGCATCCTTCTCGACTGGCGCACTCCCGACGACGCCGCGGGCTACCCGGCAGCGGCATTCACCTGGGCGATGTCGGCGCAGTTCCTCCTGTGGGGACTCGGCGCGACGCAGATCTGGCGGTACCGCCGTAAAGGGCGCAATCGTCTTCTCCGCGACGACCCCGATCTCTGGTCACGACAGTCAGGACGGCCGATCCCGGGCGGGTGGTGAACTCATCGACACCATCTGACCCGTATGTTGATGCGGGAGTGGGACTTCGGTGTGCCGGCGGAGATCGCCCGGTGACCGGGTCCGACGACCAGGCCGACGATCAGTCCGTCGCGCGACCCTTTGCCGCCTGGATCGCCGTCATCGCACGTTCGGTCAGATCCGGCCACGGTGGTCGCCTCACCACCGCGATGGTGCCCAGAAGTGCTGCCACGAAACCGGTGCTGGCGCCGATCAATGCGGCGCGGCCGGCATCGACGGCCGGTGTCCACGTGGTGGCGCCGTTGGCCACCGTGTACATCCCGATCGGTCGTGACTCCCCCTGTCTGGTGGGGCGGGAGACGTAGATGACGGTGCTGCCGTCCGCCAGCGTCTCGGGCTCGCTGAACTGATCTCTGCTCATGGGTCCTCGATTCTCGCGGGGAACATCGAACGACTGTGTGCAGATCGTAGGCCGCCGCACGCGGCGTACGTTGGTTTCCATGGCAGAAGCAACCGTCACAAGGATCGAGTCCGGCGCGCACAAGGTATCTCGGCGGGTCGTCGTGAACGCTCCCGCCGCAGAGATCTTCAGCCTGATCGCCAACCCGCATCGGCATCCCGAGATCGACGGGTCGGGCACCGTGCGCGACACACCGGTGAAGGGGCCAGACGCGCTGAGCCTGGGTGCGAGGTTCAGCGTCGGGATGAAGCAGTACGGCGTGCCCTACAAGATCACCTCCACGGTGACCGATTTCCAGGACGGCAGAGTCGTCGAATGGCAGCACCCGATGGGTCACCGCTGGCGCTGGGAACTGAACGAGACCTCGCCGACGGCGACCGAGGTCACCGAGACCTTCGACTACTCGACCATCAAGGTGCCCAAGATCATCGAGATCCTCGGCTACGACAAGAAGAACGGTGAGGGGATCGAGGGCACGCTGCGAGCGCTGGCTGCGCGGTTCGCCTGACGCGGAATCCGTCTCATCGATCGCCCAGCGCTGCTGCGATCACCCCGGCCAATTCGATTGGTGTATCACTCTGCACAGAATGGCCGGCGCCCTCGATCACCACGACGTCGGTGGATGCGCTCCGACTCCGGAAACGCTCGATGTCATCGTCGGTGGTGAACGGGGAACGACCACCGCGGACGAGCGTCATCGGCACCTCGGCGACCGCGAGATCATCCCAGAGTGGTTGCACCGGAGGGGCCTTGCGGATTCGGTCGTAGCGCCACACCCAGGTGCCGTCCGAACGCTGCCGGGTGTTGTGGACGACGCCGCGGCGGATCGAGGACAGCGATCGAGTCGGCGCGGCAGCCTGGGTGAGGTCGACGATCTCCTCCAGGCTGTCGAACTCCTGAGGTCCTTCCATCAGGGCCACCGTGCCGCGGGCCTGCCGTTCGAGTTCGGCTGCGCGCTGCGGTGACTCGGGCGTGGCGTCGACGATGACCGCGCGGGGCATCAGATCCGGGTCGGTGGCGGCGAGGCGAATGGTGGTGAGCCCGCCGAGCGACATCCCGACGATCAGTTCCACGTCGGGTGCCAGCTCCGCGATCACCGGGGCGATCGCCAGAGCATTCGGTGCCGGTGTGTAGTCACCGTCCGCGCGCCAGGAGGAGTGCCCATGGCCGGGGAGATCGATGGCGAGCGCCGGCACGCCCAAGGCCAGGAGCACGCTGTCCCACGTGTGGGCGTTCTGGCCGCCACCGTGCAGGAACACCGCCCGCGGATTCGCCGATCCCCACGCGAGGGCGCTGACAACGTGCTCGCCGACCGCCGTGTCGACACGGGTGACCGACGGGATGGGGATCTCGAGACCGAGTTCTGCGGCGTTGTCTCGCAACAGGCTGAACTCGTCATCCACCGGTTCACTGTATCGACCTGCGTCGTGCTCAGGCCGCTGAAGTCGCCGGAATCGCGGCGAACCGATCGGTGCCCTCCACCTCGAGACGCTCCTCGAGCTCTTCGAGGGTGGTGCCCTTGGTCTCGGGCACCGTGCGGTAAACGAAGAGCCACGACACGATGTTGACGGCGACGAACAAACCGAAGGTGCCGGTGGAACCCAGCGCCGAGTTCAGCAGCGGGAAGACGAACGAGATGGCCGCGTTGGTGCACCAGAGGACGAAAACGGCTATGCCCATGGCGAATCCGCGAACGCTCAACGGGAAGATCTCGGACAGCAGCAACCAGACGCAGGTGCCGATGAACATCTGCACGAACGCGACGAACAGCACCATGCACGCGAGGATGATGTAGCTGCGGCTGGTCGTCTCGGGGAGGAGGAAGGCGAGGGCGAGTGCCGCCTGCGACGCGGCCACACCGGCGAACCCGATGAGCAGCATGGTGCGGCGCCCGATGTAGCCGAGCAGGATGATGCCGATGATCGTGGTGACCACCGATGTGACACCGACCGCGATCGTGGCCACCAGGGCGGCGCTGACGCCGAGGCCGCTGTCTTCGAGGATTGTCGGTGCGTAGTAGTTGACGGTGTTGATGCCGGTCGCCTGCTGGACGATGGCCAACCCGCAGCCGATGAGGACGATGCGTCGAATCCACGGGACGTCGCGCAGGACCGACAACGGTGTCTTCGTCGACGAGAGCATGTGTTTGGTGTGCTCGTCGATGATCGCGAACTCGGCGTCGGCCTCCGACGAGGTGCGACTGAGCTCGAGAACCGAACGCGCCTCACCCATCCGGCCCTTGAGGGCATACCAGCGTGGCGAGTCGGGCAGGAAGAGCATTCCGACTAGCAGCGTCACGGCCGGGATCGAGGCCACGGCGAGCATGATCCGCCAGACGTGCGGGTCGCTGACCAGGTGATCCAGCAGTGCGTTGACGGCGAAGGCGAGCATCTGTCCGGTGACGATCATCAATTCGTTGATGGTGACCATCCGGCCGCGTCGATCAGCGGGCGCCATCTCGGCCAGGTAGAGCGGGCACGTCACGGCGGCGGCACCGACACCGAATCCGAGGATGATCCGGGCGATGACCATCGCGGCGACCGACGGCGCGAGCGCGCACGCGAGAGCGCCGACCAGGAAGATCGCGCCGCAGAGCAGCAGCGTGCGCTTTCGTCCGAGGCGGTCGGCGATGCGACCGCCGAACAGCGCGCCGAACGCCGCGCCCGGGAAGAGCAGGGAGCTGACGACCACCGCTTCGGTGAACGACGTCAGGGCCAGGTCGTCCTTCATGTAGAGCAGTGCGCCGGAGATGACGCCGGTGTCGTAGCCGAACAGGAGGCCGCCGAGCGTGGCGATCACGGTGAGTTTGGTCAGGAAGCGTCCGTGAGACGCCGTGGATTGCTGGGTGGTGGACATTCGGGGGTCCTCGTTCCGCCGGGAGTTCTCGATCTAACGCGCGTTAGTAACGCGCGTGAGGTCTATCATGTGGGGCAGACGCAACTGTGTCAACCGTCACTTTCAGGGGAGGGTGTGCCGTGTCACCTGGTTCATCGGACAGCAAGGCCCGTCGTCGGCCGACGATGGCGCAGGTCGCCGAGCGTGCCGGGGTGTCGCGGACGTTGGTGTCCTTCGTGCTCGACGGCAAACCCGGCGCCAGCGATGAGACGCGGCAGCGGGTGCTGGCGGTTGCCGACGAACTCGGCTATCGGCCCGACTCGGCGGCCAGGACGCTGGCGTTGGGACGCAGTCGCACGCTCGGGGTCCTGATGGACGTGCGGCAGCTGTTCCAGGCCGAACTCGTCACCGACATCCACCCGGTTGCGGAGAAGTACGGCTACGAGGTGCTGCTGTCGGCGAACCTGCCGAGCAGGCAGGAGAGCGCGTCCATCGATGCGCTGCTGGCTCACCGGTCAGGTGCGGTGATCCTCCTCGGTCCCAGCTCGTCTCCGTCGTACCTGGCCGACCTGGCGCAGCGGGTCCCGACGGTACTGGTGGGGCAGCGTCTACCCGGCAAAGCAATGGAGGGTGCGATGGCCACCGTCCGGACGAACGACGCCAAGGGGATGCGCGAAGCGGTGGACTACCTCGTCGGACTGGGCCATCGCGACATCGTGCACGTCGACGGCGGCCACGATCCGGGTTCGAGCGACCGTCGGCGTGGCTACCGCAGCGCGATGACGGCCAACGGACTCGGCGCCCACATCTCCGTTGTGCCCGGCGCGCACAACGAGATCGCCGGTGCCGATGCGGCGCGGGTGATCATGGCCGCGCCGCGCCTGCCGACCGCGATCCTGGCCGGCAACGACCGTTGTGCGCTCGGCCTCCTCGACGTGCTGACCCGTGCCGGCATCGACGTGCCCGGCGACGTGTCACTGATGGGCTACGACGACAGTCTCCTGTCCGACAACCCACGCATCGACCTCACCACCATCCACCAGGATGCACACGGGATCGCCTGCAAAGCAGTCGAACTCGCGATCGGATTACTCGAGGAGACGCAGTCCGGGCCGATCGACGAGGTGCTCGAACCCACCCTCATGGTTCGGGGGACCACAGCCGTGCCGCGACGCTGATCGGCGCCACGCGTCAGAGCCGCCCGAGCAACTCCGCCTTCTTCGCCGAGAACTCCTCGTCGGAGAGAATCCCGCGCTGATGCAGTCCCGCGAGTGATTCGATAGCGGCGATGATGCCGGCGGAATCGTCTGTCGGTCCAGGTGTGCTCGGGGCGTACTGGGGAGCCTGTTCCTGGTATGCGGGCGGCGGTGCCGGCTGCTCGTAGGTCTCCTGGGGCGCCGGCGCGGCGACCGGTGTCTCGGCCACCTGCTGTGTTCCGAGCTCCTGCAGACTCGAGACATCGAAGGTGCCGAACTGGCTGGTGAAGTTCACCGAGCCGTACGCGCCGCCCTGTTGCTGTTGCACACCGCCGATGTTGTGCTCGCCGGTGTCGAAAACCCTTGTGACACCGTTGACCTGGATCGCCAGCCGCCTCGTGCCGGGAAACACCGCGTAGCGTGCGTCGTTCTGCCCGCCGGACGAACTGGGGACTCCGAGATCACCCGGCCACCAGTTGTTCGAGGTGAAGCCGGACCGATAGCCGGTCTCGGCGGGCGGGAAGATGGTGGTGGTCGCCAGCAGCTGGGACAGTTCGGCGCACAGCGAATCGACGCGAGCCTTGAGCGCGTTGTCGAACATGTTGCCGACCATCGTCATACCGCCGCGCATCCACTGCCCGGAGCCGCCCAGTTCGGGGATGGAGAATTGCGCCATCGTGCCGCCGCCGTTGTTGACCGCGAGGAGCATGGCCAGCACCGCATCGCGGGAGAGGCCGTGGCGTTGCGCGATGTCGATGATCGCGCTCTCGGCTTCAGGGGTGACCGTTGCGTTCATGGTGGTGTGTCTTTCGTCGTCCGGTGTCGGTCCGAGCGTACCCAAGCTGCACGAATGCCGTCGCGTCGCTCAGGCACGGTCCGGGCCCACCATCCGCTCACCGCCGCCGGTCGACCACCAGCTCCTTGATCAGCGCGCGGGCGTTCACGATGCCGGATTCGATCGCGCCGTCCACGACGACGCCGTTCCACCCCTTGGCGAAGTCGGCGCCGGCGAAGCGCAGTCGGGTGTCGGTGGTGTGGAACCGACTCCAGCCGTTGAAGAACTGACCCGATTTCAGGGTTGCCCAGGTCTGGCCCGACCATGTGTCGGCCACCCAGTCGTGCCCGCCGCAGTCGAGAACGGTCAGATCGTCACGCCACACACGGACGGCCCGCTGCGCCGACTCGACGTCGTCCAGGGTGATCGTCGTGTGATCGGAGCCGAAGCCGACGAGGATCGTGGCGTCCTCGTCATCGAGGAAGTACTCGCTGCGCAGCAGCGAGATGGGGTGGTCTCCGGGCGCGCCGGCGATGATCGAGTGGCGACCGGCGACCTTGATCCAGATCTTGAACCCGACCGAGTTGGTGCCCTCCTCGATCACGCTCTGCTGGGTGGCGGGGAGTTCGGGGCTGAACCGGATGTTGCCGAGGGCGCCGATCGGTGCCGTGACGATCACGGCGTCGGCGGTCTCCACCGACCCGTCCACGAGGGTGATGCGCACACCGTCCGTCGAGTGTTCGATGGCCGCGACCGGCGAGTTCAATGAGATGTCGGCACGCAGGTCCGCGGCGATCGACGAGTAGAGGCCGCGCATACCGTTGGTCAATTTGAAGCGGAGGGTCTGCTCGTCCATCAACGAGCTCCGATGATCGCTCAGCGATGCCCAGTGCTTGGCCATCAGCGGTGACGCGGTGGCGGTCGACCCCTGGTAGCCGGCCGACCAGTACGAATCCGCGAGATCGATCTCCTCCTGGCTGAAGTCGCCGTTGCGCAGACAGTCGAGCACGCTGCCCTTGTCGGCCTGCCTGAATCGCTCGATCAGGTCGGGATCGGTGGACTCGTCGCGGAGGATCGCGAACGGATCGTGTGGGTAGGGGAAGAACTCGCGGGAACCCTCGAAGATCTTCTCCTGCAACCGGCTCAGCGCTTCGTCGAGATCGTGCTCGGTACCCTGGTGCACCACGCCCTGGCTGACCCAGTACGCGTCCTCGATGTCGGGGCTGGGGTAGATCTCCTGGCCGTATCGGGTGATCTCGGTCCAGACGAACGGCTGCATCCAGTGGACCCACGTCGCGCCCATCTCGAGCGCGTGACCACCGAGGCGTTCATCGGTCCAGGCGCGACCGCCGATACGGTCGCGGGCCTCGTGGATACGGACGTCGATTCCGGCGGCCTCGAGTTCGCGGGCGGCGATGAGCCCCGCGAAGCCGGCACCGACGACGACGACCTTCCGGGTGTTCTGCGTGTCAGACATCGAAGTGTCTCCTGTCAGTTGGGTTTCGGGGTTCAGGGGATCGGCCGAGCCGAGGGGTCGGCATTCTCGCGGCGGGAGAGCAACACCCGGCCCGCGACCCAACCGCCGATGAAGGTGGCGGCGATGGCAATGAGGAAGATGACGGACAGAACCTGGGAGCCGCCGATGAGCGTGGTGAAGTTCGCGACGACGAGCGCGGTGATCCCGACCAGCCCGAGTGTGCCGAGTACCGGTGCGATCCTGGTGTGCCACAGCCGGTTGTCGACCTTCGACCGCCGGAAGTAGGCGATGATCGCGACGCTGGTGAGCACCATGAGGACGAGGATCGCGACGATCGCCACCCCGGCCATCCAGGTGAACAGTTGCAGTACCGGATCGGCACCGGCGATGGCAAACGCACCGACGAGGACGAAGGCGGTGGCCGTCTGCAGGGCCGAACCCTCGTGCGGGGAACCGTGCCGCGTGTGCACGTTCATCAGTCGACGCGGCGCGAAACCGTTGCGGGACAGGGCGAATGTGTAGCGCGCGATGGCGTTGTGGAACGCGAGCAGAGCGGCGAAGAGGCTCGTCACGAGCATCACCATCATGATGTCGGCGGTGACGCCGCCGAGGAACTGCGACGCGGCGATGAACGTGAGGTCGGCGGTGTTCTCCTGCGCGGCGGCCTGCACATTGTCGCTGCCGAACGCGATGACGACGGCCCAACTGGCGACGGCGTACAGCACGCCGATCGTGATCACCGCGACGTAGGTCGCGATCGGCACGGTCCGCTTGGGGTTCTTCGCCTCCTCGCCGTAGATGGCGGTGGCCTCGAACCCGACGAATGAACCGATCGCGAACATCAACGCGATGCCGGGCGAACCCGAGAAGAATGCGGAGGGGGTGAACGAGACGAAATCGATGCCGTGGGCGCCTCCCTTCGCGAGCACACCGACCGACAACGCGACGATCAGCGCGATCTCGGCGATGAGGAGTACGCCGAGCACCTTTGCCCCGAGATCGATACTGCGGTAACCGAGTACGGCGACGATCGCCATCAGCACGAAGGCCCAGAGCCACCACGGCAGATCGGGACCGCCGAAGCGGATCACCACATCCTTCAGAGTCGAGGCGGCGAGACCGTAGATCGCCGCCTGGATGGTGGTGTACGCGAGGAGCGCGAGACCTGCCGCACCCAGACCGGTGGGGCGCCCGAGACCCTTGGTGACATAGGCGTAGAACGCGCCCGTGTCGGTGACCGACGAGCTCATCGCCGCGTAACCGACGCTGAACACCAGCAGGACCAGCGCGGCCACGATGTACGCCATGGGTGCACCGGCGCCGTTGCCGATCGCGATCATCACCGGCAACGAGCCGGCCACCGCGGTCAGTGGTGCGGCGGCGGCGATGACCAGGAAGACGATGCCGGCGACGCCGATCGATCCCTTCAGCGAGCGCGAGTCACGGTCGCCGGTGACCGGCGGCGTGACCATGGGGTTTTCCAACATGATCGTCCTCTGTCTGAACGTCGCCCGGGCTGATCGCGCGACGTGGGTGGGGTACCTGAGGCGGTTTGGTTCAACATGCGTAGAATCAAACGTTGTGATGGAGGTTACAGCGGTCGAGTCGGCCCCGACATCGGGGAAACCTTTACCCGTCGACGTCGAGAGGGCGGATCGCTGATGCCGCGGTTGGTCGACCACGACGAACGACGCCGCACGATCGTGGCCGCGGCATGGCGGCTGATCGCCGATCGCGGCATCGACGGCATCAACATGCGCGACCTCGCGACCGAGGCCGGCTACACCAACGGCGCGCTCAGTCATTATTTCTCGGGCAAGGACGAGATCCTGCGGACGGCGTTCGAGTACGTCATCGACGCCACGAACCAGCGGATCGACACATCCGTCGGGGACGGGACCGGTGGTCAGGCCCTGCGCAGGCTGTGTATCGAGTTGATGCCGCTCACCGACGAGGCCAGGCTGGAGGCGCGGATCGCGGTGTCACTGTGGCAGCGGGCGATGACCGACGCCGGGATGGCTGCGGTGAACAACCTCGCCGTCGCCGATTGGAAGCGGCGGATGGCGACCTACTGGCGGGAAGCCATCGACGACGGTGAACTCCCGTCGTGCGAGGTCGACGCGGGCGTCGAGGTGTTGATGACGGCGATCATCGGGCTGCAGGTGAGCGCCGTCCTCGACCGGTCGAGCACGTCGCGGGCCACTCAGCTGGCGCTGCTGGACACCGTCCTCGCGACCCCGGCCGAGTGAGCACACGACAAACGGGGTGGGCGACGGCTACCGCACATCGCCCACCCCGCAGTCGATCGTTGACCTCGCCGGATCAGTGGACCCGACTGATCACAAGACGATGGTGACGGTCTTGGGCTCGGTGTAGGACAAGATGCCCTCGTAGCCCAGCTCTCGTCCGACGCCGCTGGCCTTCACGCCACCCCAGGGCAGCTGCGGTGCCAGCGGGGACCATCCGTTGACGCCGATCGCGCCGGCCTCGACCTTCGCCGAAATCGTGTGTGCCCGAGTCACATCACTGGTCCAGACGGTGGCCGACAGTCCGTACTGGTTGTCATTGGCCAGCGCGATGGCCTCGTCGTCGCTGTCGAACGGGATCACGACGCCCACCGGGCCGAAGATCTCCTCACGCGCAACGGTCATCTCGTTGTTGCCGGCCAGCACGGTCGGCTCCACGAAGAATCCGGGGCCTTCCGGCGCCGAACCGCCGGTGACGACGTCGGCACCTTCGCCCGCGCCCGTCTTCATGTACTCGAGCACGCGATCGCGCTGGCGCTCGTTCACCAGGGGGCCCATCGTGGTCGACGGGTCGAACGGGTCGCCGATGACCTGTGCCTGTGCGGCGCCCTTCAGTCCGTCGATGACGGCGTCGTAGACCTTCCGATGGGCGATCACGCGGGTGCCCGCGGCGCAGACCTCACCCTGGTTGAAGAACAGGCCCATCGCGGTGCCCTGGATCGCTGCTTCCAGATTCGCGTCGTCGAAGATGATCTGCGGTGCCTTGCCGCCGAGTTCGAGCGCCGTGCGCTTGAAGTTGGACGCCGAGTTCTGCAGGATCGCGCGTCCGGTGGCGGTGGAGCCGGTGAACGAGATCTTCTTGATCCCCGGATGCAGTGCCAGCGCCTCGCCGGCGACCTTGCCCACGCCCGGGAGGACGTTGACGGTGCCCGGCGGGAAACCCGCCTCGGTGACGAGTTCGGCGAGTCGCAGGATCGACAGGGAGGCGTCCTCGGCGGGCTTGATGATCACGGTGTTGCCGCAGGCCAGCGCGGGGGCGAGTTTCCAGCCGAGGATCATCAGTGGTGCGTTCCACGGCACGATGGCCGCCACCACACCGAGCGGCTCACGGCGTGTGTATGCGTGGGTGGGCACGGGCCCGCCCATGTAGCCGTCGTTGGCGATCAGCTCTCCGTTGATCTTGTCGGCCCAGCCCGCGTAGTACCGCAGCGTCCCGATGAGATTCGGGATCATCATCGCGGCGCTCATGCCGACCGGACGACCCATGTCCAGGGACTCCAGGGCGGCGAGCTGCTCGACGTCACGCTCGACGAGATCGGCGAGCTTGTTGAGCAGGGCGCCCTTTCGCGACGGCGCGAGCGCACCCCAGTCGCCGCGGAAGGCGGCCGTGGCCGCCGACACCGCGGCGTCGACGTCGCCCGCGTCGGCCGCGGCGAGTTCGGCCAGGGGTTGACCGGTGGCCGGGTTGAGGGTGGTGAACGTGTCGCGACCGTCGCGCCATTCGCCGCCGATGTAGAGGCCGGTATGCAGGTTCGAGATGTCGATCATCGGTACTACTCCTTGGTGCTGCGTGGGTTGCTTGGTCAACCCGCGGTGATCAGTTCGGCGGCGCGTTCGGCGATCATCGCCGTCGGCGCGTTGGTGTTACCTGTTGTGACAGAGGGCATCACCGATGCATCGGCGATCACCAGGTTGTCCACGGCGACCGCGCGTAGCGCCGGCGACACCACCGCGTCGGGATCCGCGCCCATCCGGCAGGTACCGGCCTGGTGGTGGTAGGTGTTCACGGCTCGGCGCACCCACGCGGCGAGTGCCTCGTCGCTGTCGTCGACGTCGGGGCCGGGCAGGGCCTCGCGGGCGCCCCACTCGTCGGCGAGCGGGCCTGTGCGCCCGACCTCGCGGCACTGCCGTACCGACCGGACGAGCGCCAACAGATCGCGCTCGTCGTCGAACAGGTTGAAGTCGATGACCGGCTCCGACCCGGGATCGGTGTCGCGCAGAGTGACGCTGCCGGTGCTGTGCGGACGGATGAGTCCGGCGTGCAGCGTGAATCCCGAAGCCGGGCCGGTCATCCCATCGTCGTAGTAGAACGGCACGCTGAAGTTGATCGGCTGCGTATCCGGCACCGGAAGGTTCGGGTCGCTCTTCCAGAACCAGTGGGTCTGGGTCACCGGCTGGAACGGCCGGGGCGGGTCGATCGGCTTGTCGGTTCCGAAGATCACCGGGACCAGGAAGTGGTCCTGCAGATTCTTTCCGACACCGGGGACGTCGGCGACAACGTCGATGCCCTGCCGCCGGAGCTCATCGGCGGGGCCGATCCCGCTGCGCAGCAGGATGGTCGGTGATCCGATCGCGCCGCTGCTGAGCACGACGAGACCGGCGTGCAACTCTCGCCGTCCGCCGTCGGCGTCGATGATCCGGACTCCGCGCACAGCGCCGTCGGACACGATGAGGGAATGCACGAGTGCGTTCGATTCCAGGGTGAGGCGCGGGTGGTCGAGAACCGGGCGCATGTAGGCGGCCCAGGTGGAAAGGCGTTGACCGTCGCGGAGATTGAGCTTCATCCGGGAAACGCCCTCTTGGGCACCGGAGTTGTAGTCGGGGTTCAGCGGGAGGCCGTGTGCGACGGCGGAGTCGAGGATGCCCTGTTGGATCGGTGACAGATCGGGTTCGACGGTGTCGATCATGCCATCCGGGCTCTGTGCGCTCTCGATACGTTTGAACAACGGCGACACCGATTCCCAGTCCCACCCGGTATTGCCGGCGGCGGACCACTGGTCGTAGTCCCAGGGCGACCCGTGCACCCAGATGGTGCCGTTGAGCTGGTTGGAGCCGCCCACGACCTTGCCCCGCGGGATGTGCAGTCGACGATTCATCGCGTTGGGCTGCGGTGCGGAGAAGTAGCCCCAGTCCTCGGGGCCAAGCCAGAGCTCACCGACGCGTGACATGTCGTGGATCGCGGGATTGGTGTCCGCGCCGCCCGCCTCGACCAGGCTCACCGTGAGACCTGCGTCGAGCAGCCGTCGGGTGATGACCGAACCGGCGGTACCGGCGCCGAGCACGAGTACGTCGGGACTGGGCATGTGATCCTCCTTGGTTGCGGACGACGCGTACCCGTCGACGAGACCCGCGGGCGCGCCGGCGCCGGGCCTGTCACGAAACACGTTTCCGCACTGATGACTTCGGATGACGTGGGAGACGTGACGGCGCTGTCGGTCTCGATCGACGGCTGTTGTCGCAGCCGCTGCAGACCAAAGTATCCAGCGCGCCGACGCCGCACCACTGGGTCTTGCCAACGTCGGGGTACAGAAACCTTTACCCGGTCTTCGCAGGTCGGCTCGGTGCCGGAGCGTCGGCAAGGGGCAGCGACACCTTCGCGATCGTCCCCGACGGCTCGTTCGGCAGGTACTCGATCGTGCCGCCGTGGCGTTCGACGATGTGCTCGGAGATGATCAGGCCGATACCCGAGCCGTCCTGCTTCGCGGAGAAGGCGCCGGTGGCGAGCCGGTCGGCGGGAACACCGGTCATGCCGCGTCCCTGGTCCCGGATCCAGACGCATGCGCTGCCGTCGTCCTCGCCGGTCTCCACGGCCAGTTCCTTGACCTCGGTTGTCGGCTGGGCGATCTCGTCGAGCGCATTGACGCAGAGATTGATGATGACCTGCCCGATGAGGACGTTCTCGCCCTGGATGGACAGCGTGCGATCAGGAATCTCGGCGAACACCCGGATGCCCCGCTCCGCCGCGCGGAGTCGCACGAAATACAGACTCTCCTCGACGGTCTCGTTGAGATCCATCAGCGTGGTGGTGCTCTCGATCCGACGGACATAGCGCTTCACCGACGTCACGATGTCCGCCGCGCGGCGCAGTTGCTTCTCGATCTGGTCCATCCCGTACTCGAGGCTGCGCGCGTCGACCGTCTCCGCGGACAGCCGGGCCTTGAGTCCGCTGAGGTAGTTCGTTGACGCGGCGAGCGGCTGGCCCAGCTCATGGGCCAGGATCATCGCCATGTCACCCATCGCGTGATACCGGCTCAGGTACTGCAGGTTGGCTTCCTGGTAGGCGTTGCGGCGCTCCCACTCCACCCGGTCGGTGACGTCGCGGATCGTCAGCACCCGTGACCGGATGCCGTCGTGGGCCACGATCTCGAGTTCGCCTGCGAGCCAGACCGTGGTGCCGTCGTCCTTGATGATCTCCTGCTGGATGCTCACCGAACCCGCCCGGCCGTCGAGGCGTGCGACGACCTGGTCGCTGTTGAGCCGGGGATCGCACCGGCCCAGGTCCTCGAGGTGGACCCCGGACAGTGCCGCCGGCGTACTGCCGAACAACTGCGCGGCCAGCGGGGAGATGTCGTCGATGCAGTTGTCGTCGTCGAGGACCACCAGCCCGGCGGAGGTGTGGGTCATGATCCGCTGGAGCGAGTCCGACACCCAGCTGAGCTCTTCCTGCAACTCGACTTCCTCGGAGATGTTGCGGAACTCGACCATGATGACCGGACCGTCCTCGCAGCGCACCAGTGTCGCGCGGGCGTCGGTCAGGAAGTCGGTGCCGTCTTTCGCGCGGTATTTCCATTGCTTCCGGCTGGAGCCGTAGACGACGGCCGACTGCAGCCAGGCGACGCCGACCTCGCGGCGATACTGGCGTTCCTGGGCGCTCATGTGATGGGCCTTGAGTGGCTTGAGCTCCTCGAGAGTGAAGCCGAACATGCGGCACGCGGCCGGGTTGGCCCAGAGGATGTTCTTCGAGCCGGCCTCGTGGATGAGTATCCCGGTGCCGGTGTTCAGGATCATCTGCTCGAAGTCGCGACGCGCAGGGAACACATCATCACCTCGCCTTCACCGGACAGCATCGATCGTCTCGTGGTGCGGCGCAAGTAAGGGAAATGCTTAGCGACAGCGCAGGAAATCCCGATACCGGCGATGCGCACGCGTCCATAGTGTAGCGCCCAGAGCGATTGTCGAATCTGAACGGAGACAGCGATGACCACGGAGAGCCTGACCGAACGGGTGGTGGCGGAACCAGCCGGCGCCGCACGTGACGCCGCATTCGATCACGCGCTCGACGTGCTCCGGGATCGCCGGGACGAGTTCAATGCGCAGCGGTACGTCCCCCGGGACTTCATCGGCCTGTTGAAGCGTGCCGGCATGTACCGGGCGTCGACGCCGACCGAGTTCGGTGGTGAGCCGATGGCGCCGGCCGACTTCATGTCGAAGGTGGAGAGCATCTCCGCGGTCGACCCGGCCACCGGGTGGGTGTCGAGTTTCGGATCGTCCCTGGTCTACTTCGCGCCCCTGCCCGTGGCCACCCAGAAGAAGATCTACGCCGACGGACCGGATATCGCCTACGCGGGCGGACTGTTCCCGATGCAGGAGGCCGAGAAGGTCGACGGTGGATACCTCTGCTCGGGCGTGTGGCAGTTCGCGAGCGGTTGCCGCGGCGCCGACATCATCGGCATCGGGCTCTCGGGCGGACCGCAGACCGAGGGCAAGCCCTTGACCGCGCTCGTCGATCCGGCCGACGTCGAGATCGTCGACAATTGGGATGTCGCCGGGATGAAGGCAACCGGATCCCACGCCGTGCGCGCCGACCGGCTCTTCGTTCCCGAGGAGATGACCTTCGTCCGCGGCGGCACACCACTGATCGACGAGCCGCTGACCCGCTATCCCGCTCTCGCTTATGCCGCGCAGGTCCTTGCGGTGGTCACCCTCGGCGCGGCCCGCGGTGCTCTGGACTACGCCCTCGAGGTCGGGGCGGCCCGCACCTCGATCACCGGCGGCGCCAGCAAGGGCAACCGCCCGGCCTACAAGTCCGGGCTCGCCGTCGCCGAAGCCGAGCTGCGCTCCGCGCGCGCATTCTTCTACGAGTCCACCGAAGCGGTGTGGGCCAAAGCGATTGCCGACAAGCATATCTCGACCGACGACAAGGCGATGCTGCGTCTGAGTGCGACCCATGCCGCGCACACAGGACGTCGAGTCGTGTTGCAGGCCTTCGACCTCGCCGGCACCGGCGCGATCTACGAGACACACCCGCTCCAGCGCTATCTGCAGGATGCGCTCGTGCCGGCGCAGCACGCGATGCTGCAGACCAACACCTACGAGGCCGCGGGCGCACTCATGCTCGGCCTCGATGCCGGCATCCCCAGCTTCCCCTGACCGCTAGGACGCGTCCGCGTCCTACCAGCCCGCAATCATCGACGATCCAGGAGTATTTCATGGCCGCCGCGCCCCTGCGCACGCTGTTCTGTGTCGGCAACAACCAGAACTTCTTCGACCTCCCCAAGGCCGATATCGGCCCGGTCTGGGACGCCACCGTGCGATTCCTGTCCGCGCTGAAGAACATGGACGGGGTCGACATCATCGGCACCTTCGACGACGACGCGCACATGGTCGGCCCGTCCGACGGATGGCCGTGGACCTTCTATGTGTTGGCCGACGTGCGCGACCAGCCGACCGTCAAAGACGCGTGCAACCTGTTGCGTACCACCATGGTCGGCGAGTTCGCGCTCTGGAAGTACTTCAAGATCGAAGCCCGGATGGGTCGCGAACTCACGATCCGCGACGACGTCTGACCAACCGATTTCCCAGCGCCGCACACCTGATGGCGAAGACAGTGAAGGACACCGATGACCACCATTGAGAGGCCGACCCGCGGATTCTCCGACCTGGCCGAGAACGACCGCGTCGCCGGAGCGCTCTACACCGATCCGGAGATCTTCGACGAGGAGATGAAGAAGATCTTCTACCGGACCTGGGTGTGGGTCGCGCACGAGAGCGAGATCCCCGAGGCCGGATCCTTCAAGACGACCCAGGTCGGTGATCAGCCGGTCATCGTGACCCGGGATCGCAAGGGCAACTTCAACACCCTGCTCAACCGGTGCCGCCACCGCGGTGCGACGGTGTGCGATCAGCGCAGCGGCAAGGCCAACGGATTCACCTGCCCGTATCACAACTGGTCGTACACCCTGGACGGCCGACTGCGCGGCATCCCGTACCCGGACGGGTACGAGGGCGTCGTCGACAAGAACGACTTCCCCCTGCAGAAGCTGCGCACGGAGAGCTACCTGGGCATGATCTGGGCGACGTTCGACCAGGACATCGAACCGCTGGAGGAGTTCCTCGGCGATGCGAAGATCTGGATGGAGCGTTTCCTGAAGCAGTCCAACGGATTCCCCACCAAGGTGCTGGGTGCGCACAAGTTCCGCTTCAAGGGCAACTGGAAGATCCAGCTGGAGAACACCACCGACGGTTATCACTTCCCCATGGTCCACAAGTCGTGGATGGCCTCGGTGGATGCCGAGACCGCGAACATGATGTCGTTCATGGACGATCCGGCCGCCGAGACCCATGCGCTGGGCAACGGACACAGCGTCGCGATCATGGCGGCGGCGCACGCCGACCTCGACGTCGACAACGGTGACGAAGAGATCCAGCCGCGCTTCCAGCATCTGGTCGACGAACTCGAGCAGGCGGGCGAGAGCCCCGAACGCATCCGCCGGTACATGCGGTCCATGCACGGCTGTGGGTTCAACCTCAACATGTTCCCGAACATCGCGATGTCGTCGTCGTTCTTCCGCGTCCTCGTCCCGATCAGCGTGGACGTGACCGAGGTGTGGCACATGGCGATCGGTATGGACGGTGGCCCGGAGAGCATCAACCGGGAACGCCTGCGTATCCACGAGCATTTCCAGGGACCGTTCGGCTTCGGTAGCCCCGACGATGCCGAGGGCTGGGACCGCGTGCAGATCGGCGCCGGCGGCAATCCGAACATGCCGATCCTGGTGAACCGCGGGCAGAACCGCGAATACACGACCGAAGAGGGTTGGCCGACATCGCATGTCACCGACGAGACGGGCATGCGGGAGTCCTACGACATGTGGAAGAGGATGATGAGCGATGTCTGACGTACTCACCTTCACCGACACTCGCGTCCTGCGGGCCATCCAGCTGGTCTGGCAAGAGGCGGCCGTCCTCGACGCAAAGGACTACGTGGCCTGGGAGTCGATGTACACCGACGACGCGATGTATGTGATCCCGATCGACCCGGACACCGACGACTTCGCGTCGTCGCTCAACATGGTCTACGACGACAAGCGCATGCGGAGTCTGCGTGTCCAGCGGATGATGCAGGGCTACGCGCCGTCGGCTGTCGCCGCCGCGCGTACCGTGCGGATCGTCTCGCGGTTCACCGTCGAAGAGGTCGACGACGACGCGGTGATCCTGCGGTCCGCGCAGATCCTCAACGCCTTCAAGCGGGATGCGTTCTCCACCATCGGTGCCGAGATGACGCATCGGATCGCGCTGTCCGACGACGGCGACAAGATCGCGCTGAAGGTGGCCCGCCTGATCGACAGCGAGGACGCGGTCAGCGCGTCCGGATACCTTCTGTGAGGACGGGTTCCATGACCACAGCACCAGATACGACTTCCGGTATCGCCGTTGTCACCGGGGCGGCCGGCGGGATGGGCGCTCACATCGCCCGGCGTCTGCATGCCGACGGACACCGCGTCCTGCTCACCGACATCGACGTCGAGGCCGCAGCCGTGGTCGCCGACGAACTCTCGGCCGACGGCTCCACGGCGCGCGCGATCCCCCTCGACGTCGGGCACAAGGAGAACTTCGAGCGTGCGCTCGACGAGTGCCGAACCCTCTGGGGGACACCGACGATCATGGTGAACAACGCCGCCCGCACCCAGGCCGCCGATCTCATGACGCTGGCCGAGGACGAGTTCACGCAGGTGCTCAACACCAATGTCAACAGCATCTTCTTCGGCTGTCAGGTCTTCGGTGGCGCGATGGCCGGACGTGGCTACGGTCGTATCGTCAACATGGCATCGCTGGCCGGCCAGAACGGTGGCACCGCCACCGGCGCCCACTACGCCACCTCCAAGGGTGCGATCCTCACCGCGACCAAGATATTCGCCCGTGAACTCGCGGGCAGTGGGGTGACGGTGAACGCGATCGCCCCGGGGCCGCACGACCTTCCGGTGGTGAAGGCGACCGTTCCGCCCGATCGACTCGATGCGGTGATCGCCGGCATCCCGGTCGGTCGGCTCGGCAGCCCGTCGTTCATCGCCGACATGGTCGGCCTGCTCACCAAGGACGATGCCTACTTCGTCACCGGCGCGTGCTGGGACGTCAACGGCGGACTCTACGTTCGCTGACCCAACCCGCTGTACCAGGAGAATCATCCATGTCGCTCATCGATGTGATCGTCTCGGACGTCGTCCAGGAGACGCCGACGGTCAAGACCTTCTATCTGTCCAAATCCGATGGCACACCCATCGGTTCGTACTCGCCGGGCGCCCACATCGACGTCGTGGGACCCACCGCCATCACACGGCAGTACTCGTTGTGCAGCCGTCCCGACGGACGTGAGTCGTTTGCGGTGGCCGTCAAGCGCGAGGCCAACTCGCGTGGCGGCTCGGTGGCGTTGCACGAGGTGAAGGTCGGCGACACCCTCAAGATCAGCGAACCCCGCAACCTCCTGGAGATCGGCTCCGATGCCACTCACCACGTGCTGGTGGCGGCGGGCATCGGGATCACACCGATGCTCAGCATGGCGCGGTACATGGATGTGCAGGGCATCAGCTTCGAACTGCACTACTTCTCGCGGACCGAGGAGGATGCGGCGTTCCTGCCCTTGCTGCGTGACCGCTGCCCGGAGAAGTTGCATGCACACCTCGGTGTCCCCCGTGACGGGCAGGAGGCCCTGCTGGCCTCCGCCCTGTCGCAGGCGGGCGAGGGTACCCACGTGTATGTCTGTGGCCCGGACGGTTTCATGACGAAGGTCGTCGCACTGGCGGAGCGTTTCGTACCCGCCGAGGCGGTCCACTTCGAGAACTTCCATGCCACCGAGCAGCCATCGGCAGACAGCAACACGGCGTTCGAGGTGGAACTGGAGGGCGAGAGCTATCGGGTCCCAGCGGACAAGAGCATCGTGGAAGTGCTGGAGGAGAACGGATGTGACGTCGACACCTCGTGCCAGGAGGGTATCTGCGGCACCTGCATCATGCAGATCCTCGACGGCGACCCCGAGCATCGCGACAACGTGCTGACCAAGGCGGAACGGGAATCCGGAGAGGTCATCGCGGTCTGCGTCTCGCGTGCGAGGGGCTCCCGCATCGTGCTCGACTACTACTGAACCGTCGAGGTCAGGAGGCGGCGTCCGTCGGCACCGCCACATCGAATCTCAGGATGTCGCGGACAAGCGTGCTGATGCTGTCGGCGTCGGTCTTGCTCTTGATCCGCGCACGATGGACGTCGACGGTCTTCACACTCATCTGCAGCCGGCGGGCGATGTTCTGGCTGGGCAGACCCTCCACCACGAGAGCGAGGATGTCGCGTTCACGCGGCGTCAACAACGCCACCTTGGCCTCGATGGATCGTCGCTGCGCGAAGGTGTGGAAACGTTCGGTGGCCTTGTCCATGCCGGCCTGGACGGCGTCGAGCAGTCGTTGGGGGTCGTAGGGCTTCTCGAGGAAGTCCAATGCGCCGGCCTGCAGGGTCGACACCGACATCCGGATGTCGCCGTGTGCGGACACGAAGATGATCGCCACGTGCGGAGCGAACTCGTTCAGCTTCTCCTGCAGGCGCGGCCCGCTCATCCGGGGCATGCGGACGTCGAGAATGATGCAGGCCGGATGGCCGCCGTCATACGCGTCGAGGAACTCGTCGGCGCTGTGGCAGATGTGTGGTGAGATCCCGATGCTGCCGAGTAGCCAGTCGACCGATTCACACAGCGCAGGATCATCGTCGACGACATACACGGTCGTCGACGACGCCGCCTCACCCGCTGCTTCCGCCATCAGTCCTCGTATCCGGGCCGGTCCCGGTCTGACTCGTCGTCGTCCCAGGACGCATCGGCCGTCCAGTAGTTCATGCCGACCGCACTCACCCGATGCTCCCACGGCGACGTGCGCTGCAACCACGGTTCCTCGCTGCGGACCGATTCGTCGGCGGCTTCGGGACCGTCGGCCTCGACGGTCCAGTGCACCCAGTTCACCTCGCGTCCGAGTTCGTCGTGGACGAACAGGTCGACGTGATGCCAGCCGTAGTTGAACGTGTCCTCGTAGCAGGTGAGGAACATGCGGTGGTGGGTGACGGGGCGGGGTTTGATGGCCATGTTGGTCGACTTCTCTCGGGACATCCGGTAGCTCAGGCTGACTGATCCGGTCGGGCGCGCAACAACGGCTCGAGGGCGGTCGCCACCTCGAAGAGGTGCGACTCACTCCCGGGCAATCCGATGACCTGCAGGCCCAGGGGCAGACCGTCGGCGGTGCGGGCACCGGGCACCACCACGACGGGACAGCCCAGCAGCTGCCACGGTCGGCTGAGCACGGGAGAACCGGTGGCATCGAGTCCTTTCGGTGCCGGGCCGGGTGCGGCCGGACCGACGACGACGGTGGTCGGCCCGAGGATCTCCGCCAGCAACTCCCGCGACCGATCGCGACGGATCAGTGCCGCGCGGTGATCGTCGGCGGCCACGGTGTGTCCGGTGCGCACCAGCGACAGCAGCTGGGGACTCAGGTCCTCGCCGTGGGCGTCGACGGTGTCGGCCAGGGTCGCGGCGGCCTCGTGGCCCATGACGGTGAGGTGATCGTCGGCGAGGGTCTGGACGTGGTCGTCCCATTCGAGGTCTGCGCAGTCGACACCTGCCGTGGCCAGGATCCCGGGGAGCGCGGCGAGGAGTTCTGTCATGGCCGGATCGATGGCGTGCAGATCGCTGCCGTGCCATCGCAGGGCCGTGCCGACCACGGCCCGCCCGAGAGTGCGCGGGGCGCGTCCGGTGAACGCCGTATAGGCGTATTCGAGGTCGGCGACCGTGCGGGTCAGCAGGCCGAGGGAGTCCAGTGAGGGACTGAGGCCGGTGACACCGTCGAGGCTCGTCGTCCCCTGCGCCAGCACCATCCCGGCGGCACCGCAGTACGACGCGGGTCGTGTCAACGAGCCCGCGGTCTGGGTTCCCAGGGCAAGGGGGATCACGCCCGCCCCCACCGCGGCGGCCGATCCGCTCGACGAGCCGCCCGGGGTGTGTCCCGGGTGGAAGGGATTACGGGTCGGGCCGGGGAAGAAGTAGCCGAACTCGGTGGTCACCGTCTTGCCCTGGACGACGGCGCCGAGTTCGCGCAGTCGTCGGACACACGCCGCATCCGTGGTGGCCGGCAGAGCCGAGGTCACGGTGGTGCCTGCGCGGGTGGGCAATCCGGCGACATCGATCAGGTCCTTGACGCCGACGGAGACCCCGCGGAGCGGGCGTCGCCCCGGCGTCATGTCCTCCGAGCGTGCGTCGTCGAGGTAGGTTGTCGAGAGTTCGACCCAGGCCGACAGTTCGGGTTCCGCGCGGACGATCTCGTCGCGCACCTGCGCGACGAGGGTCTCCGCGGACACCACACTCTCGTGCACTGCGGTCGCCTGGTCGCTGACGGGCTGGGTCACGTAGGCCGAGCTCACCGTTCCTCCTTCTTCCGGTGAGTACCAGTGTGCCCCGCGGGCTGCGCCGACAACAGTAAAGATTTCCCTCCTACCGCCGTAGGGACATCGCGACATAGTTTCGCACCACCAGGTCCCCCGACCCGGTCCACCAGCAGATCCCCCAAGCCGCCCGGCGAAGGAAAGACGGCGAAGGAAAGACGATGGCCACCAAAGTAACCGCGACCACGACCGCACCGGTCGATCGGCACGCCGACCGACCGAGACTCGACCTCGGACGAGTATCGGGCCGGGCATGGCTCGTCACCGGACTGCTGGTCCTCTTCCAGATCATCGCCTTCGCCGACAAGGCGGTACTCGGACTCGTCTCGACGGATGCCATGCCCGAACTCGGTTTGACCGCAGTCGAGTTCGGCTTCATCGGTAGCTCGTTCTTCTTCCTCTACGCGATCGTGTCGGTGATCACCGGCTTCCTCGCGTCGAAGTTCTCGGTCAAATGGATTCTCTTCACGATGGGAATCGTCTGGGCGGTCCTGCAATTCCCGATGCTGCTCGGCGGCGGAGCCGCGATCCTGCTGATCACCCGCATCGTCCTGGGCGGTGCGGAGGGACCGGCGACCGCCATGTCGTTGACGTCGGCGCAGACCTGGTTCCCGCCCCTGCGACGTGCGTTCCCGTCCAATCTCGTGGCCATGGGATCGACGCTCGGCCCGGTCATCGCGGCGCCGGTGCTCGCGTGGGTCATCGCCGCGTGGGGCTGGCGATGGGCATTCGGCGTCCTCGGCATCGTCGGCCTCGTGTGGACGCTGGCCTGGTTCCTCCTCGGTGCCGACGGCCCGCACCGGGCCGGCACACGCACCGACGGTGCGTCGAGCACACCCGCGCGTGGCGACGAGGCCACGACGGATGCGGCTGCCGCGAACGAGGTCGAGACCTCCGCCGTCGACGAGCAAAAGCCGGTGGCCATCTGGCGCGCATTGCTCAGCATCGCCTTCCTGTCCGCGGTGATCGGTGGCGCATCCAACTTCTGGGTGCAGGGCTTCCTGACGACCTGGCTACCGCAATACCTCGGCACCGTCGTCGGGCTGTCGCTTCCTCAGGTCGGGGTGGTGACCACCCTGCCGTGGATCGTCGGGGCGTTGGTGCTGCTCGGACTCGGAGTCGTGGGCCATCGGCAGCTGCGGCGTGGCCGGACCGCCCATGTGGCGATCGCCGTGCCGTTCGGCTGTGCCGCAGTGGTGGCCGGACTCAGTTTCATCGCCATCCAGGCGACGTCGGGGGTGGTCGCGGTGGCCCTGCTCTGCATCGCCGGCGGATGCAGTCTGGCCTATCCGATGACGGCATCGGCCATCGGCTACGCCGTCGGTGCCCGTCAGCGGCCGATCATGATGGCCACCCTCGGCGGTATCACCTCGCTCGGCGCGGTCATCTCGCCGATCCTGGTGGGCTGGCTGATGTCCCGGGCCGGCTACATCTCGCCGCCGAAGGGCGTCACACCGAGTGCGGAGATGTCGCAGCACATGGCGGACGGTGTGCACCAGGCCTTCACGATCACCGGCATCGTGCTGTTGATCGGCGGCGCCCTGTGCATCGCCTTCCTGAGGCCCGAGCGCCTCGGGGCGACGCTGCAGCGCAGATACGTCACGCAGGACGCCGAGCAAGCGGCCTGATCGTGAACCCGACGCCGCGACGACCATCGAACTCAGGAGAAGCCATGTCCACCAACATCTCTGCCGCCCTCGACCCCAAGGTCTTCCGCGATGTCCTCGGGCACTATCCCACGGGTGTCGTCGTGGTCACCGGGCGCGACGAGGACGGCGAGATCCTCGCGATGGTAGTCGGCACCTTCAGCTCCGTCTCCCTCGAACCGCCGCTGGTGTCGTTCATGCCGATGAAGACCTCCCGCACGTTCGACAAGATGCGGGCGTGCTCCTCGCTGTGCATCAACATCCTCGGCGGTGAACAGGAGGATGTCGTTCTCACGATCGCGCAGCGGTGGGAGAACAAGCTCGACGGGATCGACTGGTTCGAATCCCCGTCCGGTGATCCGGTGCTCAGCGATTCGGTGGCCTGGATCGACACGCGGCTGTGGGACACCGTCGAAGCGGGCGATCACTGGATTGCCCTGTGCGAGGTCCGCGACCTGGCCGTCACCAATCCGGTGTCGCCGCTGATCTTCTTCCAAGGTGGGTACGGCAGTTTCGTGTGCACCTCACTGATGGCCCGCATGGACCACGAGATCCTGCCGGCGATCCACGCCGCGCACGCCGCCCGGCCGCAGGTCGCCGCCCTGGCGTCGTCGATCGGATGCGAGGTCTCGGTGTTCACCGCGGTCAGTTCGGACGAGATGGCCACGGTGCTCTCGGCGACCGCGCCCGGGGTGGATCGCGAAGAGGGCCTCGCACATCGGATTCCGATGGTCCCACCGATCGGCGACTCCTATGTCTTCGATCAGGACCACGACGCACAGGAGCGGTGGATCGCCAAGCTGCGTGGCGCCGACGACACCGTCAAGGAGATGCACCGTGCCCGACTGGCATTCGTGCGAGACAACGGATACCTGATCTCGTTCCTGCCGGCCGAGGGCAATGCGGCCTACGACGAGATGCGTGCGGCGACAAGACAGTACGAGAGTGGTCGGTTGACACCTTTACAGGAGCGCAGTATCCGGGAGTCCATCGGCAGTTCGCCCGTCGACTATCACGTACGCGATCTGGCCGACGACGAGATCTACGACGTCGGGTCGCTGGTGCTGCCGATCCGCGACCCGAACGGCGGTTACTCGATGACGCTTCGCCTGGGACAGTTGCCCGCCCGCCAATCGGGGGCACGCATCAGCGAGTGGATACGTCAGGCCGGCGCAGTGGTGGAGGTCCTGGAACGATGACCGCCGACATCATCGCGGCACTCACCGCGCGAGTCGAGTGCCTGGAGGCCGAATCGGAGATCCGGCGCATCCAGGCCCGGTACATGTTCCTCTGTGACACACCGTGTCCGGAGTTCGGTGTGCGTGACGACGCCGAGCGCATCGAACTCATCGTCGACCTCTACACCGAGGACGCGGTGTGGGAGGGCGTCGGCGAGTATTACACGGGGCAGTTCGGTCGCGCGGAGGGCAAAGCCGCGATCCGGGAGCACTTTCAGAACTTCTGGGGTCAGAAGTCCGACCCCGCTCTGCTGCTCAACGCCCACTACCTGACCTCCGAACAAATCCACGTCGACGGTGACGAGGCGACGGGCCAATGGATTCACATGCAGCCGTGGTTGTTCTCCGACGGTCGCGCATTGCTGCGGTCCAGCCGGCTGAACAACGCCTTCCGCAAGGAGGACGGGCGGTGGCGGGTGAGTCGCACCCGCACCGAGAACGTCTTCATCGCACCGCTGACCGACAACTTCGCCGAGAGTTTCCCGTCGACGTCGGTGCTGATGCGGCCGTGACCCGTGCAGACCGGGACCGTTGCTTGGACTGGAATCGTCGGCGTGATGAGGTTTCGACAGGCGGACGCGCGGTAATCCTCACGGCATGAGCAGATCGATGTCTGCCGCCGCCGTGGGTGCCGCGTCGGCGTTGACCGCCGTCGTCCTGCGCGACCTCTTCCAGCGCAAACACGCCCTGCTGCGCAACTACCCGCTGGTAGGGCACGCCCGCTACTGGCTCGAGTCGATCGGGCCGGAACTGCGGCAGTACATCGTCGCCGCCAATGATGAGGAGCGGCCGTTCACCCGCGACCAGCGGCGATGGGTGTACGCGTCGTCGAAGAAGGAGAACAACTACTTCGGGTTCGGCACCGACAACGACCTCGAGTTCACCGCCGGATACGCGGTGATCAAGCATCGCACGTTCACGCGGACCGTGCCGCGATCGACGCCAGAGGCCGGTCACGAGGTCAGCCTGCCGTGCGCCAAGGTGATCGGCGCAGCACGCGGACGGCAGCACGCGTTCCGGCCGGAGTCGGTGGTGAACATCTCCGCGATGAGCTTCGGCTCGCTGTCCGGCAACGCGGTCGAGGCACTGAATCGGGGCGCGGCCCTGGCAGGTTGCCTGCACAACACCGGTGAAGGCGGGATCTCCCGCTATCACCGCCACGGCGGCGACCTGATCTTCCAGATCGGTACCGCCTATTTCGGCTGTCGCGACGACGAGGGTCGTTTCGACCTGGCCAAGCTCCGCGATGTGGTCGCCGGCGCACCGGTACGCGCCCTGGAGATCAAACTGAGTCAGGGTGCCAAGCCCAGCCTCGGTGGCCTGTTGCCCGCGCCCAAGGTGTCCGCCGAGATCGCGTCGGCGCGGGGCATCCCGGCCGACCGGGACTGCATCAGCCCGTCGCGGCATGCGGAGTTCTCCGACACCGACAGCCTGCTCGACTGGATCGAACTGCTCGCCACCGAGACCGGGCTGCCCGTGGGGATCAAGGCAGCCGTCGGTGACCTCGACTTCTGGTACGAACTCACCGAGCTCATGCACTCGACCGACCGCGGGCCGGACTTCGTCACCATCGATGGCGGCGAAGGCGGAACGGGCGCGGCCCCGTTGATCTTCACCGACAGCGTCTCCTTGCCCTTTCAGCTCGGGTTCGCACAGGTCTACCGGATCTTCGCCGAACGGGGAGTGGCCGAACAAGTGACCTTCATCGGTGGGGGCAAACTCGGGCTCCCCGACAACGCCGTCGTCGCGTTCGCGCTGGGCTGCGACATGGTCAACGTGGCCCGGGAGGCCATGCTGGCGATCGGCTGTGTCCAGGCGCAGAAGTGTCACACCGACACCTGCCCAACGGGAGTGGCGACACAGAACTCTTGGCTGGCGCGCGGTTTGGTCCCCGAGGTGAAGGCAGTGCGGGTGGCGAACTACATCAAGACCCTGCGGCGAGATCTACTCAAAGTGTCTCAGGCGTGTGGGGTGGAACATCCCGGGCTCATCGGGAGCGACTCGGTCGACATCCTCACGGGCCGCACCGCTTCCACGCCGCTGCACGAGGTCTACGGCTACACCCCGGCAATGGGTCTGCCGTCCACGTCCGATCGCGACGAGATCATCCGTCTGATGGCCACCCGTACAACCGAAGGTGGTTCGGCGCCACCGTCGGAGTCCAGCGTCGGCTGATCCGGCGGCTCACTGCGCGGGCAGCCCGGTCAGCAGATCATCCAGGCGAACCGGAAGGTCCCGTACCCGAACGCCGGTGGCGTTGTATATCGCGTTGACCACCGCGGCGGCGCTGCCGACGATGCCGATCTCACCGGCGCCCCGCGAGCCCATCGGCGTCGCGTGCTCGTCGGTGTCGTCGAGCCATGTGGCATCGATCTCCGCGATGTCGGCGTGCACCGGAATGTGATACTCCGCGAGGTCGTGGGTGACCACGTGCCCGAAACGCGGATCGCGCACACTCTCCTCGTGGAGCGCCATCGAGACACCGAAGATCATCCCGCCGATGAGTTGTGAACGGACTGTTCGTGGATTGATCACGCGGCCGACCGAGAAGACGCCCAGCATCCTCGGTATCCGGATCTCGCCTGTGTCGACGTCGACGCGTACCTCGACGAAATGAGCGCCGAACGAGGAGATCGTGTACTTCTCCAGATCCGGATTGTCCGGTGCGTGCGCGGTCAATTCGGCGCCGGGAGGCGGATCGTCGCCGAATCGGGCGCGAAACTGATGGGCGGCAGTCACGATCGCCGAGCCCCACGACGAGGTGCCCGACGATCCGCCGGCGACCGTCGCGTTGGGCAGGGCGCTGTCGCCGATCTCCAGGGCGATCTGTTCGGGTGGGCACCCGAGGGCGTCAGCAGCGATGAGAGTGAGCGTGGTCCAGGCGCCGGTGCCGATGTCGGCGGCCCCGGTACGGACGGAGTAACGCCCGTTGTCACCGAACCCGATCGACACCTCGGTACCTGGCATGACCATGTGCGGATATGCGGCACCGGCTACACCGATGCCGATCAGGGAATTGCCCTCGCGCCGGCTCGCCGGGGACGCTGACCTTGTGTCCCAACCGAATCGGCGGGCACCTTCGTGGAGACAATCCAGCACTCGGCGCGACGACCACGGTTTTCCGGTCTCGGGATCGGACAGCGGTTCGTTGCGTACACGCAGCTCGATGGGGTCGATGCCGCACTCCGCGGCGAGCTCGTCCATCGCCACCTCCCCGGCGAACATGCCGGGGGCCTCGCCGGGCGCGCGCATCCAGTAGGGCACCGGCACATCCAACGGGACGGCGTGGTGATCGGTGTGCCGATTCGGACTGGCGTACATGCTTCGCGCAGGCACCGCAGCCTGTTCCACGTACTCCTTGACACGCGCCGTCTGCGCGAATGCGTCGTGTGCGAGCGCAGTGATGTGTCCTCTATGGTCGGCAGCGATGCGCACATGAGACGCGGTGCGGGCCCGATAACCCACGAAGGCGAACATGTGCCGGCGCGTCACAGCGAACTTGACCGGGCGACCCGGCAGCCTCATCGCCGCCATGGCGGCCAGTACATCGTGCGAGTGTGGGGACCCCTTTGACCCGAATCCTCCGCCCACATGCGGTGCGATCACCCGCATCTGGTCTCGCTCGAGGCCGAGGACCGGCGCGAGCGCGGACACCACGCCGTGCGTCGACTGCGTCGAGTCATACATTGTCAGCAGCGGTTCGGTGGAATCCCACAGCGCGATGACCGCGTGCGGCTCCATCGGGTTGTTGTGTTCCTCCGGTGTCGAATACCAGTGGTCGACAGAGGCATCCGCGGGCCGGGCGAACAGTGACTCGGTATCGCCGGCGTCCGTTGTGGTCGCGTACCCGCCGTTGACCGACTCGGGCCGGTACGCCTGCGGATGGTCGACTCGAAAACCGGTGTCGTGGTCCTGCTCGTCGTAGCGGACAGACACGAGGCCCGCTGCCTGCCTGGCGATCTCGGGTGTCTCGGCGACCACCGCGCCGATCAGTTGGCCGCGGTAGGAGACGTCTGTCGTTTGCAGGATCGTCAGGTCGCCATCAGACGTGTCGGCCAGGCGTGGTGCATTGTCGGGTGTCAGGACCAGCAGCACGCCGGGCAGCGCCTCTGCGCCCTCCGTCTCCATGTGGGTGACGCGGCCGCGGGCCACCTCGGCCGTGATCGGGAACAGATGAACTGGATCAGCGACGGGGTGTTCGTACGCATATCGCGCTGTGCCGGTGACCTTGGCTTGTCCGTCGATGCGCGGGAGTGACGTTCCGATGGCGTTCATCATTCGACCAACTCGCGCAGTGTTGCGACGAGAGTTCGCCGTATCAACGGGATCTTGTACTCGTTGCCGGGGAGTGCGCGGGCTGCTGACAGTTCCGCATCTGCGGCGGCGCTGAACGCCCGCAGCGTCGGTTCCGCGCCGAGCAAGGAATGCTCTGCACCCACGGCGCGCCAGGGTTTGTGGGCGACGCCACCGAATGCGATCCGGACGTCGCGGATGGTGCCGTCACCGATGCGCAGTTCGGCTGCCACCGACACGAGCGCGAAGGCGTACGAGGCACGGTCCCGGACCTTGCGGTATGTCGACACGGCACCCGGGACCACGGGCGGGAGCTCGACGGCCACGATCAGCTCGTCCCGTTCGAGCACGGTGTCGCGATCGGGTTCGTCGCCGGCGAGTCGATGAAATTCCGGTACCGGGATGCGGCGCTCGCCATTCGGCCCGAGTGCGACCACCGTGGCGTCGAGGGCGGTCAGCGCGACAGCCATGTCCGACGGATGTGTGGCCACGCAGTGTTCGGATGCACCGAGGATCGCGTGGTAGCGCGTGTATCCGCCGATCGCCGAGCATCCGCTGCCGGGGTTTCGCTTGTTGCACGGGGTGGAGAGATCCTGGAAGTACACGCAGCGGGTGCGCTGCAAGAGATTCCCGCCGGTGGTCGCCAGGTTGCGAAGCTGCGGGGACGCCCCGGACAAGAGTGCGCGCGCCAGCATCGGATACCCGCGACGGATGGCGGGGTGCGCCGCCAGGTCGCTATTGCGCACATTCGCACCGATCCGGACCGTCCCGTCACCCCACGTGTCGACCGTGTCCAGCGGAAGCCGTGAGATGTCGATGAGCAGCTCTGGTGTCGCGACGCAGAGCTTCAGATGGTCCACCAGATTGGTGCCGCCGGCGAGGACCTTGGCGCCGGGGTTCTCCCTCAGCGTGACGACCGCGCTGGGTGCGTCGGTGGCGCGTTCGTAGCGAAACGGGATCATCGCGCTGCCGCCTGTCGGATCGCGGCAAGGATGTTGGGGTACGCCGCGCATCGACAGAGGTTGCCGCTCATGCGTTCTCGAATCTCCGCATCGGACAGCTCGATCTCACCCTCGAGGTCTGTGGTGACGTGGCTCGGGTGTCCGTCCGCGACTTCGTCGAGCATCCCGACTGCCGAACACACCTGTCCGGGAGTGCAGTACCCACACTGAAAGCCGTCCTGGTCGATGAACGCCTGCTGCATCGGATGCAATCCGTCTGCCTGGTCGGTCAGTCCTTCGGACGTCACGATCGTCGCACCGTCCTGAGCCACGGCGAGTGACAGACACGTGGTGACCCGTCTTCCGTCGATCAGAGCGGTGCACGACCCACATTGGCCGTGGTCACAACCCTTCTTCGGCGAGTAGACGTCGAGGCGGTCGCGCAACGCATCCAGCAGTGTGGTCCGGGTGTCGACCACCAGGTCGTACGTCACGCCGTTCACCGACAGGGTGATCTGCGATTCCATCGTGAGTCGATACCCCGCCGCGGACTGTCGCAAACGCGCGCCGGGCGAGGTGCTCACATTTGGCGGTGATGGTCCTCATCGGTGCCGGTCAGTGCGGCCAGTGCCGCGTCCCAGGCGCGCCCGCGGTGCCGACCGACGATGGTGCGCACGCTCAGGACGAACAACGCGCACAGGGTGAGGGCCGCCCCGTAGAACGCCACCGCGGTCAGAGCCGCACCGACGCCGGCTTCGGATTCCGACAGCGGTTCGTGTGTCGCGTGGCCTCGCGGATCCACCCAGACGGTGAAGTGATCACCGGTGTGGACGACGGCCTTGTCGACACTGACGACCTGGCGATGCGGAAAAGAGGCGAAGGTCCACCGTGCGGTGACGGTGGTGCCCGTCTGGCCCTCGGCGAGGATCACGGCGCTGTCCTCGACGGCCGTCGCCTCGACGGCCTGCGTCGTTCGGGCGTGCTCGGCGATCTCGGCGGAGCGCACCGTGTGGACCTCGTCCTCCACCTGCACCGCCAGGGGGATCGCGATCAGCGCCACGAGGGCGGCGAGACAGGTCGCCAGCGCCTGGACACGATCGGTTCGCCGGATGAGCGGGCTGCCGCTGATGAGGCGCATGATGGGCCACCGCCGTGGGGAGAGCAGCGGGAACACACCCACCCTCGCTCGATCAGTTGCATGACTCACCTATCCATGGTGGCACTCCAGCTGTCGTGGCCGCCAGTTCCTTCGGTCGGTCGGGACCGATATCACAGCGGCGACGTCGCCTGCCAGCCCGGGCTCGGCGGCAGACTCGGCCACGGTCGGGGTCCGATCTCGGGGGCACGTGCGGGTACCTCGGACGGTGCCGCAGCGGCGCAGGCGTGTTCGTCGGCCGTGGTTCGCGGATAGATCGCGGAGAAGTCGTAGCGGGTGGCGTACCAGTCGCCGAACACATCACCACGCGGTGTGCGGGCGGTACCCCGTGTGTTGGTGGGCAGTGCGGTGTGGCTGCGCCGGAAGTCGATCTCGATCGGCCGTGGGCGATCAACGCGCGACGACCACTCGCGATCGCTGACCTTGATCGAACGATAACCATGGCGACACAAGATGATTCGGGTCCAGTCGCCATCGTCGACGCGGCGCAGGCCGGTGAAGAACGCGGTGCCGACGCCGGGGTTGGCGGCGGACTGCTCCGGCGGGTACGCAGCGATCATCTGCGCGATGTTCGACGGGGCGGCATGGGCGAATCCGTGGTAGCCCCAGTCGACCGACCGTCCGGCGTTCGCGAGTTCGAACGACTCGACGAACGCCCGGACGAAAGTGCCTTCCTGGCCGGAGACGTCGAAGACAGCGCCTGGAATCCAGCGGAACGTCACATCGAAATCGGCCGGGATGCGATCCGGGGACGGGGATGGGCTCGCCGGCGGTGTGGTCGCGGTGTCCTGACATCCACTTGCGATGAGCACCGCGAGGATCGCCGCGATGGTGGCGGCGACGAGACGTCGACGCTGTCCGCCCAACGGTCATCCCTTCGGTGGCCCCCCGATGGTCGACTTGTCAGCAGGATAGGCGTCGCCGGACGGGCGAGGTGCGACGGTCAGGCACCGGATCGGCGAAGAAATGGCAACGGAAGAGACACGGCGTCCACCTAAGCGCGCTCAGGCCCTCTCGAGGTCGCCAACCGAGGTCATGGTCCTACGGTGGCCCCCGGGGTCCGTGCGTATTCAATGAACTGTTTCGTGACCTTCCGGCGCCGATTCCGCGGAATTTCGACCAGCAAACTTGTGAAACGGATCACGGAGCCGAAATTTCGCATACCTCCAGGGCAAACCACATTTTTCGGACATTGACACGGGTCGGTTCGATGCCGTATCGGCCCCGTGCGCGGGTCCGCTATTGGACTTTTCTCAGGGACGTATATCAATCTGTTATCAACCACGAACGCAGACGAGACGTCTGCAGCACGAGAAAGTGGAGTAGCTATGCGGATTTCTCCCGCATGCGCAATCCGCGGTCTCGCTGCGGCTATCGGGGCTGACACCGCCACCGTCGCCGCCTGAGCGATTCTCGCCTGGACCCTACAGCGGTGGGTCGATTGCGGCATGCGCCGGGACGGCAGCGTCCCTTGTTCAACAAGTCCATGTCAGCGATGACCCACGTAGCCGGGAGCGCCACCGCGCCTCGGAGGTTGTCTGCTGCCCGCCGATGGGCGGACCAACACTCAGGAAACCAGTTACATGTTCGTTCTCTCGAAGTCGCTCCGGCGTGCCCGGACCAGCGCGTCCCGTACCCACATCCGCTACGTCGGCGGCGCGGCCACGCTCGCGGTCGCGGCCACCATCACCGCCGGTGCGATCAGCACCACCGAGCCCGCCAACGCCGAGCGTCAGCCGGTTGCCACCACCCATACCGCGCCGTCGGCCGAGACCGACGCGTCCGCGTCCACGCCGGCCTTCCCGGTGAAGACCGCACCCACCCCGAAGATCGAGATGGCCGCCAACAAGCCGGTCCAGCCCATCGTGGCCCCGGCCCCGCCGCCGCGACCGGTCTACGCCGACAACCTCGACGGCTGGATTCGTCAGTCGCTGGACATCCTCAAGGCGAACAACATCCCCGCGAGCTACGACGGCATCATGCGCAACGTCATGCGCGAGTCCACCGGCAACCCGCGGGCCATCAACCTCTATGACTCCAACGCTGCCGCCGGCATCCCGTCCAAGGGGCTGCTGCAGGTGATCGACCCGACCTTTGCGGCGTACCACGTCGAGGGCACCAAGTTCGACGTCTGGGACCCGGTCGCCAACATCGTCGCCGCATGCAACTACGCCGCGCATACCTACGGCTCGATGGACAACGTCAACTCGGCGTACTGAGAACTGATTGACCGCATCCAGCTTATGGTCGTACCATTGATCCGTTAATTCGATTGCGGAGGTGGTGCGCCATGGCTGGTGTGTGGTTCGACGAGTTGTCGGTCGGGCAGAGGTTCGATCATCCGATCAGGCGCACGGTCACCGAGACCGACAACGTGCTCTTCACGGCGATGACGCATAACCCGGCGTTGCTGCACCTCGACGAGGAATACATGAAGGACACGCCGTTCGGGCAGCGGATCGTGAACAGCGCCTTCACACTCGGGCTGATGGTCGGCATCTCCGTCGGTGACACCACCCTGGGTACCGCGGTGGCCAACCTGGGATGGGACGAGGTCAGGTTCCCCAAACCGCTGTTCCACGGTGACACAATTCATGTCGTCACCGAGGTGATCGAGCTGCGCGATTCCAAATCCCGCCCGGACGAGGGCATCGTCACCTTTCTGCATCAGGCGTTCAATCAGAACGACGAACTGGTCGCGACGTGTAAGCGAAGCGGGCTGCAGCGGAAGAAGCCGCAGGAATGAGCCGCCCGCTTCGGTCCTTTCTGTTCGTTCCCGGCGACAGCGAGAAGAAGCTTGGCAAGGTTGCCGGAACGACCGCCGATGCGGTGATTCTCGATCTTGAGGATGCGGTAAGCGCTGCGCGAAAGCCGTTGGCGCGTCAGTTGGTTTCCGAGTTTGTTGTTGCCCAACTCGTATCCACCGGTGGTCCGCAGTTGTGGGTGCGGATCAATCCACTCCAGACCGGCCACGCGCTGGCGGACCTCGCGGCGGTGATCCCTGCCGTTCCCGCGGGCGTCATGATCCCGAAAATCACAGGGCCCGAGGATGTGCGGCGCGTGCACCACTATATCGACGCTCTCGAAGCTGCCTACGGGATCGTGACCGGAACCGTGCAGGTTCTGCCGGTTGCGACCGAGACGCCGCTCGCACCGTTCAGGCTCGGTGACTTCGCGACCGCGGGGCTGGACCGGCTGTACGGCCTCACCTGGGGTGCGGAGGACCTCAGCGCTGCCCTGGGCGCGTCGACCAATCTCGGCTCCACCGGCGAGTGGGCAACCACCTATCAGGTGGTGCGTTCCCTGACCCTCATGGGCGCGCGAGCCGCCGATGTTGAAGCGGTGGAAACCCTGTACGTCGACATTCGCGACGACGCCGGCCTTGCCGAGTCCTCGCGACGTGCGCGCGCAGAGGGTTTCAGCGGACGAATCGCTATCCATCCCGCCCAGGTTGACATCATCAACTCGTCGTTCACCCCTTCGACCGACGAGATCGAGTTCGCCCAGCGGGTGGTGCAAGCGTTCTCTGCGGATGTGGGAACCGTTGCGCTGGAAGGCAAGATGCTGGATCTTCCTCATCTGAAACAGGCACAGCGGGTCCTGGCGTGGGATAACGGGTAACCGCTCGAAATCAGCGACCTGTTGACGTCGCCCTCGCTTTTCGGGCACAGTACGCGATCAACTCTGCGAGATTGTGATGCGGGATTCGGTCGGGTTCGGCTTGGAGCAGTCGGCCGACGCGCAGGTAGAAAGTACCTGGGCTGATTCCGAACGTCGGGAAGATCTCGTCGTCACCGCCGTCAAACGGTGCCCAGCGCAGTAGGTAACGAATCATCGATCGATCTGACTCAGATATGTTGGGGTACAGCATATTGGGGCCGATCATCTTTCCTCCATGGCATCGAACGAGTTGCCTCAGCGTAGCCCAAGCGCCAATATTTGGACAGACCAATTGTCTGCAAAGCCATCGAAGGCACTTGGCCCCGCCGCGATCAGAGGACATTGCGGGGCCAAGCGCCAGGTCGGGACGCGCTATGACTCGTCGTCGAACACCAGTACCGGCTTGACCACAGAGCCATCGTGTTGAGCCGCGACGGCATCGTTGATCTTCTCGAAAGGAAAGGTCGTGACCAGCTTCTCGAGTGGGAGGCGGCCTTCGCGGTGGAGTGCAACGAGTTCCGGGATGAAATCGTCGGGCACGCTGTCGCCCTCGATGATTCCGGTGATCGTGAGACCGAGGGTGAGCGCGGCGATGATGTTGAGGCCGATGGTGCCGGTCGGGTCGGACGGCACGCCGATCAGGCCGATTGTTCCGCGCACCGCGGTCGCGCCGATGAGGGCTTCGACCACTGCAGGGATCCCGGTGGTGTCGACGATGTAGTCGACGCCGTTGGGAACCGCCATGCGGATCTGCTCGGCGACGCCCCCGGCCGATGGGTCGATGGCATGCGTAGCACCCAGTTCGAGGGCCAGCTCGCGGCGAGTCTGATTGGGTTCGATGACCAGAATGGTCGCGCAACCCTGGATGACAGCGCCGATCGCCGCGGACAGGCCCACCGAACCGCCGCCGGCGATGGCGATTGTGGAGCCCTTTTCGGCGGAGAGGGACCGCATGACGGCGCCCACCCCGGTCTGCACGCCACAGCCCAACGGTGCGAGTAGCTCGAACGGTATGTCGTCATCGATCCTCACGACGTTGCGTTCGTTGGCCAGAGCCACTCGGGCGAACGACGACTGGCCGAAGAACAGGCCGCCCACCGGCTTTCCGTCCATGCTGAGCGGCTTGCTGCCGTCGTTGCGGACACCGCTGTAATTCATCTCGTTGAAGTTCTCGCAATAGGACTGGCGCCCCGTGGTGCAGGTGGTGCACCGGCCGCAGCTGTTGAAGGTGACGCCTACTTTGTCGCCGATGCTGACCTTGGTGACGCCATCGCCGACGGCCAACACCGTGCCTGCGCCTTCGTGGCCGGCGACACCGGGGAATTCCAAGGGCAGCACCCCATCCCGAGCGGCGAGGTCGGTGTGGCAGATGCCGACAGCGGCGATCTGCACGAGTACCTCGCCGGCCCGCGGTCCGTCGATGTCGATGTCGGCCACGGTGAAATCACTACCGGGTCCGGTCAGCAACGCTGCCTGTGTCTGCATGTTCTTCTCCTGAGTTCGACTGGTTGGGTGGGATCTCATACGCCCGCTGCCGGTATGGCGGCGACATCGCGCAGCGAGACATCGGGATCGGCGAGTCGCTCGGGATCGATGGACGTCCGTGCTGCGATGAACTTCTTTCCTGTCACGAAATCGCCCGGCGAGTTGGCGGTTTCGACGGCCACCACGGTGGCATCGTCGGCGACATGGAACAGGCCGAATGCGCCCGGCTTCTTTCCGGCACGAGCGACCACGCGACACCCGGGGGCCATCAGGCCGGCGATCTTGAGCTTGAGATCGAACTGGTCCGACCAGAACCACGGGACCTCGGGCTCGGGGGGCGCGCTCTCGAGGATGGCCGCAGCGACCTGCCGGGCCTGTTCGGTGGCGTTCGGTATGGATTCCAGCCGGACGAGTTCGTCGGTGCCCGGGAGTGGTCGACGGGCGACATCGCCGATGGCGAACACCCTCGGATCACTGGTTCGGCCACATTCGTCGACGATCACCCCGTTGGCACAGGCCAATCCGGCTGCGCCCGCCAACCCTTCGTTGGGTACGGCACCGATGCCGACCAGAACCGTGGCGGCCTCGACGAGCGTGTCGTCAGTCAGTTCCACACCGCACGCTGAGCCGGACTCGGTACGAATTGCCCTGATCTGTGCGGAGACTCGGATATCGGTTCCACGACCACGGTGATACTCGGTGAGGCGTTCGGAGAGTTCGGGGCTGGCGACGCGTGCCAGTACGCGCCGCTCGCGTTCGATGATGGTGACCGGGATGTCCAGCGACCGGGCGACAGCGGCGACCTCCATGCCCACGTACCCTCCACCGACGATCACCAACGGCGCGCGACTGTCGAGGGCCGTGCCCAATGCCCATGCGTCGTCGAGGGTGCGCAAGGTCAGCACGCCTCTCGCGGTGGCGCCCGGAATCGGGAGCTGCCGCGGCGTCGATCCGGTGGCGAGCACCAACACGTGATAGCCCAGGCTCGATCCATCCGACAGCTCCACGCGCATGGCGGGCCGATCGACGCTGACGACACTGACCCCGCGCCGGAAGTCGATGCCGTTCTCGGCGTAGAACTCCGCGGGGCGGAGCAGTTGGTACTCCTCGTCGCCGCCGAACTTCTTCGACAGTGGTGGCCGATGGTATGGGTGGTGGGCTTCGGCGCCGACCAGCACCAATTCACCGTCGAAGCCGGACTGACGGAGCAGGGCGGCGAGTCCCGCTCCGCCGTGCCCGGCACCGACGATGACAACCGGGTTGCCTGTTGTGCTCATCGTCAGGCGAACGCCAACTCGACCGGCATGTTCTTGAGGCCGCCGACGAAGTTGGTCTGGATGAACTTGGTGTCTCCCGCCAATTGCACATTCGTGAGGTGGGGCAGCAAGGTCTCGAACATGATGCGGAGTTCGATCTTCGCCAGGTGCTGGCCGATGCACATGTGTGGCCCGTAGCCGAAGGCGATGTGCCGATTGGGGCGTCGGTCGATGTTGAACACATCCGGCTCGTCGAACACATCGGCGTCGCGGTTGCCCGACTGGTAAAGGAGCATGAACCGGTCGCCCGGCTGGATCGAGCGGCCGCGCAGCTCATAAGGCTCGACTGCGGTGCGCATGAAGTGCTTGACCGGCGATGCCCAACGGAGCGACTCGTTCACGAGATTGGGGACGAGGGACAGGTCTCCCTGGAGCCGACCGAGGAGCCCGGGATTCTGCGAGATCGCGTGGATGCCGCCGGCCATGGTGGAGGAAGTGGTGTCGTGGCCTGCGGTGGCGATCGCGATGAAGTAGCCGTAGGCAACCTCCTTCGCGAAGTACTCGCCGTCAGGGTCCTTGGCGGTGGAGATGATGGAGGCCAGGTCGCCAGTCGGATTCGCGCGGCGACTCATGAGCAGTTCGTCGAAGTACGCATAGAAGTCCTGAATCGTTGCCACCCATTGCTTGGCAGCGGCGTCGGGGGTCAGCGGCTCGACATCGTCGCGGGCCGCGTCTGGATCGGCAGTACCGAAGAACTCCTGAGTCAGAGCCATCATCCGAGGTTCGTCCGATTCCGGGACCCCGAACAAACTCATGATCACGTGCAATGGATACTGCAGCGCAAAGTCCTTCACGAAGTCGATCCTTCCGTCCGTCGTGAGCAGGCGATCTACGGACTCACGGGCCAACGTCCGAATCGTGTCCTCCCACTGCTTGAGGTTGTTGGGTCGGAACCAGTCGGCGGCAATGTCTTTGACGACGGTGTGCTCGGGCGGATCGAGATAGGTCAGCGTCTCCAGGACGCGCAGGCTGCCGTTGTTGATGGATTTGGTGAACTCGTCACCCGCCTGGTTCGCCAGGATCGGGTTGAACTTCCCCTTCTCTTCGCCGCCGGCACTGGTGAAGATCTGCGGCTGCCGCTCGATCTCCATGATGTCGGCATGCTTGCTCACCAGATAGGTCGGGTCGTAACCGTCGACCCGTGCCAGTCCCAGGGGATTGTTCTCGCGGAGCCAGCGGTACGCCTCGAATAGGCGGCCGTCGTCGCGATGCCCTTCCGGAAGCACGATCTGCTGTGCGACGTCGTCGGGAATGATCAGATCGGCGGGGGATTGCGCTGTGGAGGTCATGAGCGTCCTATCTCGTGCGTCACACTGGGCTGGAACGTGGTCCAGTGTGTGCGCTGCATCACGTCCGGCTCGTCCCCCCGACGGGGTATCTGTCCCACACAAGGAGGGATCTACAGACCATGTGACGGCGTATACCTCTGTCGGGTGAGCGATTACACCGAAGAGGTGATGCTTTGGGGTTCGATCTGGCACACGATGAGGCGGAGGTCGCAGATCTCGCACAGCCTGAACTATCGAGGAGACAGACATGGCACGCGTCGTTTACCACCTGCCCGACGGCACCGAGGAGGCCGTCGATGTCCCGGCCGGCCAGACGGTCATGGACGGTTCGGTACGCAACAATCTGCCGGGTATCGTCGCGGAATGTGGCGGTAGCTGCTCGTGTGCGACATGTCATGTCTATCTGAATGATCCGATGACAGACGGCTTCGATCCGCCGACTGATGAGGAGGCCGAACTCATCGAGTTCCTGGATGGCGCGCGGCCGAACTCGCGCCTGTCGTGCCAGCTCGTGATCGCCGATCAGAGCGAGGTCCACGTCGAGGTCGTCGATTCGGCGATGTAAGTGTCGACCGTCACCCGGAACGGGCAATCAGCTCGGCTCGGTTGTTCGCGCCCATTTTTCGCAGGATGTGTTTGACGTGGGTCTTGACCGTCTCGATCGAGAGGGTGTGTGTCTCCGCTATCGCTGCGTTGGAGGCCCCGCGGAGAAGGTCCTCGAGAATGTCACGCTCACGCTCCGTGAGAAGCGCGGCGGTTGAGGCGAATTCAGCGGCACGATCGTCATGGATGTCCTCCGGGTCGTTGTTCCCGAGCGCCTTGATCCGCTCGCTCAGCGACCGAAAGCGGTTGTCCTGATCCCGCAGCCGCTCTGCGCCGGCGATACGTTCCGCCGTCGCGCCGGCGATGTCCACGAGGAGCAGAACCGACTCGCGATCGTCCTGATCGACCTGACCGTCGATGAACACGACGGTTCGTGTCCCGTCCGAGGGCAGATCGACGATTGTCACCGTGCCCTGCCCAGGCGTGTTCGCGCCCGCCGCCTGGTGCCATGTGACAGATGTCGACGCGCGCGGGGCGAGTCCGACGGTCAGGCGATCGTTGGACAGGAGCGACGGCGCGCCAGGTCGCTCGACGCGCGCCAGTTCGTGAATCGTGACGTCGTCGATCTCGGCGAGCGCGACGCTCTCGGAACCCGTGATGGCAGCCATCGCCTGACAGAAGACCTGGGCGAGGCTGTCGTGGTCGGATGCGTCCATGACCGAGACCAACGCGGCCTCGACCCGCTCCCGTTTATTCCTGTCGGGTATCACGCGTGGGTGAACGCGCCGGGCCGTCTCTCCCGATAACGCGCGGCCGCCTGTGCGCGGGATCGCACGTCGAGCTTCTGGAAGATGCGACGAACGTGGGACTTCACCGTGCCATCGGAGATGAACAGCTGTGATGCGATCTCGCGGTTGGTGGCACCGTCGGCCAACAGCCGCAACACATCCCCTTCTCGCTCGGTCAGCAGGGCGTCGCGGTCGTCCGATTCACGGCGATGTGGATCGGGGGTGTCGACTGCGCGCCGACGAAACGTCGTCGCCGGTGCCTGGTCAGTGGCCATCAACTCCTCGACCATGCCGGCGAGTGCCCGATGCCGGGTGTCCAGATGTCGGACATACTGTTTCGTGGCCATCACCATTCCAGAGATCCGGGTGGCCATGAGGAGGGCGCGGACATCGTCGTCGGAGATGCTCTCGCGGTTTCGATCGACATGAAGGATCGCCACCGTCCGCCCGTCGACGAGGATCGGGGCGGCCGCGTACGCCGCGGGATCCGAGAGATCGATCAACGGCCGATATGCCTCGCGATGAAATGCCCGACGGTTGAGCACGTACGGACGGCGAAGCCTCACCAGGTCGGCTTCGCGCGGTGCCCGGAGCAACGGCACCGGTGTCCCGTCGACAGCATCGCAGAGTTCGCGGTATCCGTCCTCGAGCTCGGGTGCGACGTAGACGTGTTCCGGCGCCCAGGACGAGCCGGTGACGCGCGAGAACATCGCCTTCGAGAACCCGAGATCCGAGCACACCTCGCGACAGGTCGCCGAGGCGAGGTCGGCCTCATCGACCTGCTGGAGCTGTGACAGGAACCGCCGTAATCCTCCGAAAGGGGAGTCATCGGTCTGCGGTTCTGTCGTCATAATCGATTGATTCACTCCATGCACTCCGTACTGTGATGCGGAACACAGTCTAGCGGATCGTCATCTGTCGAGGTCTCATCCCGCAGGCGGCAGGTAGACCGTGTGGAGGTGCTGGAAGGTGTGCAGGCCCTCGGGTCCGAGCTCACGACCCATCCCGCTGCTCTTGATGCCGCCGAAGGGTGCAACGGGATCGTTCGAGTAGTGGTTCACACCCACGGTGCCGGATTTCACCTTCGAGGCCATGTCGGCGGCACGCTCGATGTCCGACGACCAGACCGATCCGCCGAGACCGTACTCGCTGTCGTTGGCGATCGCGAGGGCCTCGGCCTCGTCGGCAAACGGGATGACGCTGAGCACAGGGCCGAAGATCTCCTCGCGCGAGATGGTGGCGTCGTTGTCCAGGTCGGCGAAGATCGTTGGTTCGATGAAGAACCCGGTGTCGAGATCGGCCGGCCGACCGCCTCCGGTGGTCAATCTGGCGCCCTCGCTCTTGCCCTTGGCGATATAGCCTTCGACACGCTCGCGCTGTCGCGCAGACACCAACGGGCCGATCTTGGTCGCCGGATCCAGCGGATCGCCGATCTTGAGCGATTTCGCCAGGTCGGTGAGGGTGTCCACCACCTCTCCATATCGCGATTGCGGAGCCAGCACTCGCGTGTTGAGCCAGCAGATCTGGCCGTTGTTCAGGAACGTCACCCCGAAGAGGGACTCGAGAGACGCGTTCAGGTCCACGTCGTCGAGCAGGATGGCAGCGGACTTGCCGCCGAGTTCCAAGGTGACGGGGCGAAGGAGCCGGCCACACGCTTCGGCGATCTTACGACCGGCGGCCGTGGATCCGGTGAATGACACTTTGTCGATACCCGGGTGTTCAACCAGGTAAGCGCCGACATCGCGTCCACCTGGGACGACGTTGAGCACTCCTGCCGGGAGTCCTGACGCGGCCGCTGCCTCGGCCATGAGGAACGCGTCGAGGACCGTCTCCTCAGCGGGCTTGAGTACGACGGTGCATCCCGCGGCCAGCGCCGGAGCCAGCTTCAGGAAGGAGATCGCCTGCGGGACGTTCCACGGTACGACGGCTCCGACGACTCCGATGGGGTGTCGGGTGACCCGTGCCGTGCCACCCAGCATTCCGGGACGTTCATCGATGGCCGGCGAATCCACCATCATCTGACTGAAGTAGCGCAGGAGGACCGCGGGGAAGCCGCCCTCGAACTGCTCGGCCAGCCAGATGGGCATGCCGTTCTGGATGGACACACGTCGCGCTGTCTCGGCCGCCCGCAATTCGAGCTCGGACGCGAAGCGATCGAGGGCCTCGGCGCGCTGCTTCGGATGCCATGTCGACCAGCCATCGGGATCGTCGAACGCGCGCCGTGCCGCCGCGACCGCATTGTCGATGTCCGCCGTCGATGCAGCGGGAACGCTGCCGATCGCCTGCTCGGTGGTCGGTGAGTTCACCGCGATCATTTCGCTCGTCGCAGGCCTCTTCCAGCCGCCATCGATGTAGAACTCGCGGTAGTCGATGGTTGTCATCTCGCTCCTCCTGTGCGGCGTGTGCACAAATGATTCTTGCGGTGCCTGTGAACGGCGTCACTCCAGCATGGTCGAGGAACGGCCTTAGCTCAATGGTTTGTTTGGTAGGACCATAAAAATAGCCCTCTTGACTCGGTTCCTGCCTCTTTCGGGTGAATTTTTTGGCGATCGACCCTGCGACCTCGGTCCTGGCGGGAGCATCAAGAAAGAACCTTGCGCTATTCGGTCTAACCATTCTAATCTTCAAACGTAGCAAGCAGGGCGACGAAGGACGGGCACCATGACGAGCGAGCGAGACCTCGGCCGATACACCCAGGCTCAGATCGATGAGTACTATGCGAGCGGGCAATGGACGGACGAGAACTTCACCGAACTCCTTCGCTCCCGTGCGGAGGCGCACCCGGACAAGGTGTTCATCACCGACGGGACGTACTCGCTCACGTTCGCCGACCTGTACGGCACCGCCCAGCGGCTTGCCTTGGGCCTGCGCCGAAGTGGTCTCGCGGCCGGCGATCGGGTAGCGGTACAACTCCCGAACTGGGCTGCATTCGTCGTGGCGGCGGCCGCACTGTCGCGGATCGGCGCAGTGATGGTGCCGATCATGCCGATCTACCGCAAAGACGAAGTGTCGCACGTGGTATCGGATGCTTCGATCAAGATGGCGATCGCGCCGGCGGAGTTCAAGGGCTTCGACTATGTCTCGATGTTCGACGAGATCCGTCAAGATTCCGGAACGCTCGAATCCATCGTCGCCGTACGTGCTCCGGAGAACACGCACGAGTCGCTTGCCGCCCGTGACATCACGGTGTTCGAGGATCTGATAGTCGACGGGATCGAGCCTGCCGAGGTCGACGCCGAACTGGACTTTCGGGTGCACCCCGACGACCCGTTCGTCATCGTGTACACGTCCGGGACCACCTCGCGGCCGAAGGGTTGTGTACACACCTTCAACACGTATGCGTCCGGTGCTCGCGCGCTCACCATCGCCTTCGGTCACACTGAAGCCGACGTCCAGTTCGGTCCCTCTCCGATCACCCACACCACCGGCCTGGTCACCAGTGTGCTGATCCCGTTGATCGCCGGAGCCGCCACACATGTGATGGCGGAATGGAGCCCGGCGCAGGGACTCATCGAGATCCAGAAGTACGGGTGTACGGCAGCCGTCACCGCGACGACTTTCCTGCAGACCCTGATGGCGGCAGCGGAGGGTCATCCGGAGGCCGATCTGTCGTCACTGCGGGTATGGACCTGTGCGGGCTCGCCGATCCCCGCGTCGGTGGTCGAGAATGCCACGGCTCACCTGCCGAGTACGTCAGTGCTGTCGCTGTATGGCCGCAGCGAGAACCTGTCAACGACCACCTGCACCGTGTCAGACGACCCGAACCGTGCGATCACCTCGGATGGCGCTGCCCTTCCGGGTGCGGAGGTCAGGGTCGTCGGGGCCGACGGATTCGCTGTGCCACGCGGCACCGAGGGCGACATCGCCTACCGTGGCCCGTCGCACATGATCGAGTATCTGAATCGGCCCGAGGACACAGCCGAGCTGTATACCCCCGAGGGCTTCTCGCGTTCGGGTGATCTGGGGGTCATGGACGAGGACGGTTTCGTCCGGGTCACCGGTCGTACCAAGGACATCGTCATCCGCGGCGGCATGAACATCAGCGTCCGTGAGGTCGAGGACAAGCTCGCCGATCATCCGGATCTGCTCTCGCTGGCCGTCGTCGGAATGCCCGACGAGAAGCTCGGTGAGAAGGTGTGCTGCTACGTCGTGGCGAAGGACGGACACCCTGTCCCGTCTGTCGACGATCTCCGCACCTACCTCACGGATCGGGGCGTGGCCATCCAGAAGACTCCTGAGCGGGTGATCGCGATCGACGAGTTGCCGATGACCGCGACCGGCAAGATCCAGAAGCATGTGCTGCGCAAGAAGGTGGCGGCCGAGCTCGAACAGCCGACCGCTGCCGGTGCACTCTGAACCGGATGTCAACAACAACCGCCGAATTCGTCGTCTCCGGAGCCGAAGCACTGCTACGGGTCAGTCCGGTGACCCTCGGTTCCGATCGAGGTGAACTCGCTGTGGAGGCCGGCGGCTGGCTGAATGACCCGGTGGCCGGCTCCTGCCGCGGTGCCCTAGGTGTTCCGCTCGATGACGTGACCGGATATGTCGTGGCGGCCGGCTCGGGCACCGACAGGTGGCCTGTCAGCCTCGGCATCCGGTTGGATTTCCTCGCCGATCCCCCGATCGCGGGCCCACCTATGACCGTCACCGGCGAGTTGATCGCACGCGACGACCTTGGAGGTACCACGCGCGGCGTGGTGGCCGACGCCTCCGGCCGTCCGATTGCGTTGGTGACCCAGCGTTCTCATCTGGTTGAGGTCGCGACCCGTCCGTCGAACTCCACCGTGGACTTCGAGCTGCCGGCGGGTGAGGTCACGGTTCGCGATGCTCTAGGATTCCGCGACATCACCGCCGGGATCGTCGAACTGTCGCCGACACCCCTGGCGGCCAACGGCATGGGCAACGTGCATGGTGGCGTATTGATCTGCGGGTCGGAGTTCGCCGCCATGTCGGCGCTCGATGCCGGTGGTGTCCTCCGCACCTCCAGCATCGACATCGCCTACGTCCGCCCCGGAGATGCTGCGAGCATGACGTCTTTCGAGGCCGAGGTGGTCCACCGGGGCCGTTCGCTCGCCGTGGTGCGAGTGAACGCCAGGAGTTCGACGGGTAAGCTCTGTGCCGTTGCGAACGTGGTCGTGCAGAGGTGAACAGCGTGACAGGGTCGACAGCATGAAGGCGATAGTCATGTCGGACTTCGGTGGCCCCGAGGTGCTCGTTCCGCGCGAGGTCGACGAGCCGATCGCGCGATCCGGCTGGGTCATCGTTAAAGTGCATGCGGCCGCGCTCAACTGGCACGACGTTCTGGTTCGCCGAGGCCAGTACCGCTCTCCGTTGCCGCACACGCCGGGTGCAGATGGCGCCGGTGTTCGTGTCGACACCGGCGAAGAAGTGGTGATCCTGCCGTCGTTGTACTGGGGACACCGGTCAGCGGCGCCATCGCCGCAGTTCCAGATTCTCGGTGATCACACGGCGGGGACCTACGCGGAGTACGTCAGCGTCCCGGAGGAATGCCTCGCACCTCGTCCCGCCGGCTATTCGTGGGAGCAGGCCGCGGCTCTACCACTTGTCGGTGTCACCGCCTACCGCGCTCTGCTGACACGTGCAGGTCTCACGTCAGGCGAATCGCTGCTCGTCATCGGCGCGGGGGGTGGTGTGTCGACCATGGCGCTCGCGCTCTCATCGGCAGTCGGAGCGCAGACATTCGTGACCGCGTCGACGTCGGAGAAGCTGGACAAGGCGCAGCGCGCGGGAGCCGCGGGCGGCGTCCTGCACACCGACGACAACTGGCCACAACTGGCAAAGGAGCTCTCGCCCAACGGCGCAGGGTTCCATGTCGTCCTCGATCCGGTTGGACTCTGGGATCGCTCCGTTCAGACTTTGCGGCCGGGTGGGCGACTCGTCGTGCTCGGCGCCAATGTCGCCGAACAGGTCACGATGAACGTCCGGCCGTTCTTTTTCGGACAGTACAGTCTTTTCGGCACCACAATGGGCGGTGGTGAGGACTTCCGTGATCTCATGGACCTCGTTTCGACGGGTCGAGTTGTTCCGCCGGCGATCGCCGCTACCTACTCACTCGCCGACGCAGCTGCGGCCCACACAGAACTCGAGGCCGGCGGAGCATTCGGCAAGATCGTGCTGCGCTGCTGATCGCAGCACGATCTCGACGGCTATCCGGAGAGTGCGATTCTGACGCGTGCACGCCCTGAGATGACCGCTCTGTCACCGGACTTCGCGAGGAGTTCGAGGTGAGCCGTGGCATCCTCGGTACTAACCGAAGAGACCGTCCCGGTCATCTCGATCGTCTGGCCGATCGCCAACGGAGACGCGAACCGGACCGAGAACGACAGCAGGTTCTCCACGTGCACGAGGTCGGCGATCCATGCGGCAAGCATTCCTGCCTGCATCTGGCCCATCGCTATGACGTCGGGGAGGCCGGCCTGACGCGCGTACGCCGCGTCGTGGTGCAGCGGATTGAAATCCCCTCCGGCACCGGCGAATCGGACGATGTCGGTTTGAGTGATCGGTCCGATCGATCGCGATTCCACTACTTGGCCGACTTCCAATGTCGCTGCCGGACGGCCCATCACGCGCCTCTCTCGATCAGTACCTCACGTTGCGTTACGGCGGTGGCGCCTGTGTCGTCGACCCAGGCGGTCTCGAGAGTGACCAGACGCATCACCCCACCACGCTTGCCCTCCCGCGTGACGTCGTCGATGACGCGGCGGGTTCCGGTCAATCGATCTCCCGCGACGATCGGTCGGATGTACTCCCAATCCACCGAGCCGACCACGACGCGCTCGATGGCAAGGCCGAGAGCCGCGACGAACTCCTTCTGATCGCGATGATGTGCGGCGACAACGACGTGGGTGGGAGTCGCCGGGACGTTGGGGAAATCCATTGCCCTGGCGGCCTCGGGGTGGGTGTGCACGGGGTCCGCGGCATGCGTGGCTCGTGCGAACTCCATGATCTTCCCGGCTTCGACCTCGAACGACACCGTGTCGAGCACCGAACCGATGGGTATCCCCTGAGTCGAGGATCTCGTCATCCAAACCTCCTAGATTTTATGGTCTGACCTATAGTACCTTTGAGCCATAATGATGTGGAGGTTCAGATGGATCTGAGCGATTCGCCGGACGAAGCGGAGTTCCGGACTCGCGTTCGTGAATGGTTGACCGATACTGTGCCGGCTCTGTCCTGGCCGGAGTCGACACGGCTCGAGGACAAACGGGAATTCTGGTCGGTGTGGCAGAGGAAACTGTTCGATGCCGGTTTCGCCGGGCTGTCGTGGCCGACTGATTTCGGCGGCGCGGGTGCCGATGCGAAGATCAAGGCGATCTTCAACGAGGAGATGGACCGCGCCAGCGCGCCCGAGCGACTGAACATCATCGGTGAGGATTTCGCGGGGCCGACCGTTGTCGCGTTCGGCAGCGATGAGCAGAAACAGCGGTATCTCGAGCCGATCCTGAAGGGCGACGAGATCTGGTGCCAGCTCTTCTCCGAGCCGGAGTCCGGCTCAGACCTCGCGTCGTTGCGCACCAAGGCGACCAAGGTGGACGGCGGATGGACGATCCAGGGCCAGAAGATCTGGACGTCGCGCGCGCAGATTGCCGACAACGCGATCCTGTTGGCGCGCACCGGAGGTGGTGACCGGCATAAGGGCATCACCTACTTCCTGTTGCCGATGACTGCGAACGGGGTCACGGTGCGCCCGCTCGAGCACATGCTGGGCGAGGCCGAGTTCAACGAGGTATTCCTCGACGATGTGTTCGTGCCGGACTCCGCGGTGGTCGGCGAGGTCGATGGCGGATGGAAGGTCGCGATGGGCACGCTCGCGTTCGAGCGCGTCGGGATCGCCACCGGTCGCGTCAACACCACTCGAGCGGTGGGCGACCTGATCGATCAGGTCAGACGAACCATTGACGATGACGGAAACCCGTTGATGGGGAGGTCCGAGATCCGGCAGCGTATCGCCGACCTCTACGGCCGTGCCCTGACGCACTATCTGATCGGTCAGCGGGTCATCACCGGCGCTGCTTCGGGGCAGCCGCCGGGGCCGGTGACCTCCATCGGCAAGCTCTACTTCTGCCCGTTGGTCGAGGACATCGCCGATTTCGGGCTCGAGCTCAGCGATTTCGGTGGGCAGTTCGGGCTCGCGGCCGGCGACGAGGCGCCAGGTGCGCAGACCGCGGATGGCGACCAACAGCGCTGGCTGCGCCTCGCCTACCAAGCTCGCGGCACCGCTATCGCGGGCGGTTCTACCTTCATCCAACGCAACATCGCGGCCGAGCGCGTGCTCGGGATGCCCCGCAGCTGAGAAAGGCGGCGTGATGAGCACATACACGTGGAATCCGACCAGCGACTACATCGACAACGCCAACGTGTTGCGCCTCGGGCGCGCACACGGCATCGAGTCGATCGACGAACTCCGACAGCGGTCGACGGCCGACGTGTCCTGGTATTGGGAATCGGCGATCGAGGACCTGGGCATCCCGTTCGCGACGCCGTACGACAAGGTCCTCGACACCTCCCGCGGCGCGGAATTCCCGGATTGGTTCGTCAACGGAACGTTCAACGCCGTCGACGCGTGCATCACCCGGTGGCTCGCCGACGGTGCGGACCGCGCAGCCGTTGTCCATGAGGCCGAGGACGGGACGGTCCGGACGATGACCTACCGCGAACTCGCCGATCAGGTCGGCCGCGTCGCGGCGGGACTGATCGAACTCGGTGTCGGGGAGGGCGATGCAGTGGGTATCTACTTACCGATGATCCCGGAAGCTGTTGTCGCGCTGTATGCCACGGCCGGTATCGGAGCCATCCTCGTCCCCCTCTTCTCCGGGTTCGCCGCGCCGGCGATCGCGTCGCGACTGAACGATGCCGAGGTCAAGGCGGTCGTCGTGGCGGATGGCACCATTCGACGGGGCCGCACCGTGCCGATGGCCGACGAACTCGCCAAGGCGCTGTCGCAGACGCCGTCGGTCTCTTCGATCATCACCATAGGCAACGTCGGCGGCGTAGTCGACGTCGGCGGCGCCGACGTCGCGACAGTCAGCTGGGATGCGCTCATCGACCCCGCGCGGGAACCACACCAGTTCCATCCGTTCCCCGCCATGCAGACGCTCATGCTGGGCTACACGTCGGGTACCACCGGAAAACCCAAGGGCGCCGTCCACACCCACACCGGCTTCACCATCAAGGTGGCGACCGAGGTGGCGTACTCGTTCGACATCTCGGCGGGCGAGACGTTCTGCTGGATCACCGACATGGGCTGGGTCATGGGCCCGTTGGCGTCATTCGGTACGCACGCCAACGGCGCAACGCTTCTGTTGTATGAAGGTTCTCCCGATGTGCCGGACACCTGCCGGCTCTGGGATCTCGCCGAGCGTCACAGCGTCACAATGCTGGGAGTCTCGCCGACCCTGATCCGGGCGATCAGATCGACGCCGCTCGAAGAGATCGCCAAGCGCGACCTGTCGTCGGTGCGAGTACTCGGATCGACTGGTGAACCGTGGGATCCCGACTCCTACGATTGGCTGGCCGCAACAGTATTCGGCGGACGCGTTCCGGTGATCAACTTCTCCGGCGGTACCGAGGTGGGCGGCTCGTTCCTGGCGCCCTACCCGGTGGAGTCCATCCCGAGTTGCTCCCTGGGCGGGCCGTCGCTCGGGATGGACGTGGATGTGGTCGACGACGACGGGAAGCCGTTGCGCGGCAGTATCGGCGAGCTGGTCTGCCGGCAGCCGTGGCCGGCGATGACCCGGGGCGTGTGGCGTGATCGCGAACGGTACCTCGAATCGTATTGGTCCACCTTCCCGGGGATGTGGTGTCATGGCGACTTCGCGCTGATCGACGATGACGGCCGCTGGTACATCCTGGGCCGATCCGACGACGTCATGAATGTCGCTGGCAAGCGTCTCGCCCCGGCCGAGGTCGAATCGGTACTCACGACGCATCCCGCAGTGGCGGAGGCTGCGGCGGTGGGCGTCCCGGACCCGAAGAAGGGCGAAACCGTGTGGGCCTTCTGGGTTCCCCGTCCCGGTGTGCCCACCGGCGGTGTCTCTGATGAGTTGCGGCAGTTGGTGGCCACCGGCGTGGGCAAACCGTTCGCACCGGCGAAGGTCTGGACGGTCGACGCCCTCCCGAAGACCCGTTCTGCCAAGATCCTCCGCCGCGCTGTTCGCGCCGCGGCGATGGGCACCGACCCCGGGGACCTGTCGAGTGCGGAGAACCCTGAGGCCGTCGAGGCGATCAGTGCCGTTGTGCACGGCGCCGACCGAGAAGCCGCACCCGACGCGGCTGTGAAGTGAGGAGCGCCCATGCACTGGGAACTGTCCGATGAACAGGAGCTGTTCGCGTCATCACTGCGCGAATGGATCTCCGCCAAGTTCCCTACCGACACGGTCCGGGAGTTGCAGGCCACAGGAGACTCGTCGCGCTTCGCCGACGCGTTGATCGGCGAGGGCTGGTGGGGAGTCGGGTATCCCGAGGAGGCCGGAGGCCAGGGAGGTGGGGTTCTCGAGCTGGCGCTCGCCGCGCGGGAGTTCGGCCGCGCAGCGGTTCCCGACTCGCGATGGCTCGCCGCAGCCCTTGTTGCGCCGCTGCTCGGCGACCAGGAGTTGGCTGCCCAGCTGGCCGGCGACCAGAAGTTCGCTCTCGCTCTTCGTGCCGATCGCGCACCTACGTGGGCGCCGCTGACCATCGACGGTGCAACCGTCTCCGGCACGGTGACCCACGTCCTCGGGGCTGTCGACGCCGATGTCTTCGTCGTGCCGGTCGAGGGTGCCGACGGTCCCGGATGGGTACGGGTGGCGGCATCGGCGGCGTCCCTGTCCGCAACGAATCTGCTGGATCGTTCACGCGCGGCGGCGACCGTCGAGTTCAGCGGTGCCGCGGCCGACGGATTCGTCGCGCACGATGACGGTCCATTCTCACGGACCTCGGCGCTGGCGGCGATCCTCGTGGCCGCCGACGCCCTCGGAACCGCCGAACGCATGCTCGAGTTGGCGGTCGACTACAGCAAACAACGAAAGCAGTTCGGCCAGTTCATCGGGGCGTTCCAGGCGGTCAAACATGCCGCCGCCCAGATGCTCGTCGCCGTCGAGTCGTCGTACTCGATCGCGCTCTACGCCGCGGCGGCGGTGGACGCCGGACTTCCGGACGCCGACACGATTGCGGCAGTCGCGAAGGCCCAGGTCACCAAGGTGGTGGCCGACGTGGCCGAATCGTCGCTCACCGTCCACGGCGCCATCGGCTACACGTGGGAGCACGATCTGCATCTCTTCTACAAGCGCGCCAAGCTGGACCGGACCCTCTATGGCGCCCCGGGCACCTGGAACGAGCGCATCGCCGCGTCCCTGCTCGACGAACCCGCCGCAACAACCTGATCACAACCCCTTGCGTTATTTGGTCAGTCCATTGGTATAGTTGCCAGGACTGAGGAGATGGAGAACTGACGTGGATTTCGAACTGACCGAGGACCAGATCACGATTCGTGATGCGGTGACCGAACTCGCCGCGAAGTTCGATGACCAGTACTGGCAGGAAAAGGACGAGAAGCACGAATTCCCGACGGAGTTCTACAACGCTTTCGCCGAGGGGGGCTGGCTCGGGATCACGACCCCGGAGGAGTACGGCGGCCACGGGTACGGGATCACCGAGGCGTCGATCCTTCTGGAACAGGTCGCGGCCTCCGGTGCGGGCATGAACGGTGCCAGTTCGATGCACCTGTCCATCTTCGGTATGCACCCGGTCATCGTGCACGGCAGCGAGGAACTGAAGAAGCGAACGCTACCGCGCATCGTCAACGGGGATCTGCATGTGTGCTTCGGCGTGACCGAGCCGGGAGCCGGCCTCGATACGACCAAGATCACCACGTTCGCCAAGCGGGACGGCGACAAGTACGTCGTCAACGGCCGTAAGGTGTGGATCTCCAAGGCCGTGGAGTCGGAGAAGATCCTCTTGCTGACCCGCACCCAGAAGTTCGACGAATCTCCGCGTAAGACCGACGGTCTGACGCTCTTCCTGACCGATCTCGATCGCGACAAGGTCGACATCCGACCCATCAAGAAGATGGGGCGCAACGCGGTCACGTCGAACGAGTTGTTCATCGACAATCTGGAGGTCCCGATCGAAGACCGCGTCGGCGAGGAGGGCCAGGGATTCAAGTACATTCTCGACGGCCTCAATCCAGAACGGTGTCTCGTCGCCGCAGAGGCTCTCGGTATCGGCCGGGCCGCGCTTCGTGCCGGTGTCCGGTACGGGAACGACCGCGAGGTCTTCGGCAGGCAAATCGGCAAGAATCAGGGAATCCAGTTCCCGCTCGCCGAGTCGCTCGCGCGGCTGGACGCGGCCGAACTCATGCTCCGCAAGGCGACGTGGCTGTACGACAACGGGAAACCCTGTGGCCGAGAAGCGAACACCGCGAAGTATCTGTGTGCCGACGCGGGGTTCGAAGCAGCCGACCGTGCGTTGCAGACACACGGCGGAATGGGCTACTCCGAGGAATACAACGTTGCCCGGTACTTCCGCGAAGCCCGGCTGACCAGAATCGCGCCGATCAGCCAGGAGATGATCTTGAACTACCTCGGATCGCACGTCCTCGGCCTACCCAGGAGCTACTGATGAGTGACTATTCGGGATCTTCGGAGCCCAAGGGAATCAGCGTCTTCGGGCTCAGTGGACGCACCGCACTCGTCACCGGCGCCGGCAGTGGCGTCGGCGCGGCCGTCGCGGAAGCGTTCGCCGCTGCGGGCGCCGCCGTACTCGTCACCGACATCAACAAGGACGCGGCGGCCCAGGTGAGCCAACGCATCACCGCCGCCGGTGGCACGGCGGAGCCCTTCGCGCTGGATGTCTGCGACGCCGACAACGCGCGGGATGCGGTGGCCGCGGCTGCTCAACTCGGCAGCGGGACACTGAACATCCTCGTCAACAACGCCGGCGTGATCGCGCCGGCAATGTTCCCGAAGATGGATGAGGCAAAGTTCCGCAGGGTGCTCGACACCCACCTGATGGGTAGCTACCACTGCAGCCACGCCGCGCTGGACGTGCTGCCCGAGGACGGCACAGGCCGGATCATCAATGTGACATCGGCGGCCGGACTGACCGGCACGATCGGCCAAGCCAACTACGGAGCGGCAAAGGCGGCCATCATCGGCCTGACGAAGTCGCTCGCTCGTGAGCTGGCGAGGCAGTCGGTCACCGTGAATGCGGTGGCACCCCTCGCGGCCACCGCGATGACCGAGAACATCCGCAGCAACGAAAAGCTCGCGGCAAAGACCTTGGCGCGAATCCCATTGGGTCGCTGGGCATATCCGGACGAGATCGCGCCGACCTTCGTGTTTCTCGCCTCTGATGCGGCTGCCTACATCACCGGGCAGATCCTGCCGGTCGACGGCGGGACGGTGATCTGACATGGGAGCAAAGGTGTCCGGCCCCTTCGTCAACGCGGGACGAGAGGTGGTCATCGTCGAGGCGGTGCGTACCCCCATCGGCAAATCGCATCCCGAGAAGGGCTGGTTCCGCGACACCCATCCGAACGCGATGCTCGCCGCGTGCTACCAGGATCTGGTCGCACGCACGGGTATCGACCCGGGTGTGGTGGAAGATCTCGTCATCGGATGTACGGCGCCGTTCGGTGAACAGTCCCGCAACATCGGCCGAAATGCCTGGCTGCAGGCCGGATATCCGGCAGAGGTGCCCGCGACCACACTGGACCGTCGGTGTGGGTCGGCGCAGACGGCGGTGAACTTCGCTGCCGCATTGGTGTCCTCCGGAGTGCACGACATCGTGATCGCCGGCGGCGTCGAACACATGGGTCATGTGCCGATGAACTCGCCCGCCAAGATCAGCGAACTCTATGGCGAGCCATGGCCGGCTGAACTGCGCGAACGCTACGACTTCGTCACGCAAGGGGAGAGCGCCGAACTCATCGCAGAACGCTGGGGCATCTCGCGCGCGGAGATGGACGAGTTCGCCGTGCGCTCGCACGCATTGGCGACTGATGCCATCGAGGCCGGTCGGTTCGTCGACGAGATGGTCTCGATGGAACTGGATGGCGAGGTCCGCACCGGCGACCAAACCGTACGTTCGGGAACATCACTCGAGACGCTGAGCAAGCTCAAGGCCGTATTCCGCCCCGAGAACGGCCGCATCACGGCGGGGTCGTCGAGCCCCATCTGCGACAGTGCGGCGGCGGTCGTGCTGTGCACACGCGAAGCCGCGGATCGACACGGTCTGCGGGTGCGTGCGCGCATCGCTGATCAGACCACCGTCGGTGTCGATCCGATCATCATGCTGACCGGTCCCATCCCGGCGACACACAAGCTTCTCGAGCGAAACGCACTGACGATCAACGACATCGACCTGTTCGAGGTCAATGAGGCGTTCTCCTCGGTGGTGCTGGCATGGCAGCGTGAACTCAAACCCGACGAGGACCGCGTCAACGTCAACGGCGGCGCGATCGCCCTCGGCCACGCGGTCGGTGCCACCGGGGCGCGTCTGATCGCCACGATCCTGAACGAGATGGAACGACGGGACAGCCATCTGGGACTGGTGACCATGTGCTGCGGTGGTGGTCTCGGAACCGGAACCCTGATCGAGCGAGTGGACTGATGGTGGACTTCGGGGGACTGCTCAAACCCGGGACGGGCGTGTGGTGGAGTCAGGCGGCCGCCGAGCCGCGCCCGCTCGTCGACGAACTCCTCGAGCAGGCACCGGAGCTCGGACCGCTGCGGCTGTTCACTGGACTGAGCTGGAACGATCAGTTGGCGCAGGCCATCTCGCCGACCGACACCATGGTGTCGTATGGCGGGCTGGGCGCGCTGCGTGATCTCGGGGCGACCGACCAGCTCGAGGTCGTGCCGTGTCACTATTCGGCACTTCCGCGGATGTTCGCCGAGCATCGGCTGCCGTGCGATGCGGGCCTGTTGCAGGTGGCACCGCCCGATGCGGACGGCATGTGCTCCTTGGGTATCGGCGTCGACTACATGGCGGACGCCATCGCCCACACGTCGTTGCTCTTCGCCGAGATCAACAAGCAGATGCCGGTGGTACCCGGGTCCCCGCGAATCCCGCTGGGTCGATTCGTGTCCACCATCGAAACGGACCGGCCGTTGCAGGAGGAGTCGCGCCGCGCACCCGGCGATCTGGATCGGGCGATCGCCGAGTACATCGCCGAACTCGTCGACGACGGCGACACCCTCCAGGTGGGTATCGGTTCGACGGGCGCTGCAGTGTTCGACGCGCTTGCCGGTCACAAGGATCTCGGCGTGCACACCGGGATGATCACCGACGGCGTGCTCAGTTTGATCGACAAAGGCGTCATCACCGGCGCGCGCAAACAGATCGACCCCGGGCTGTCCGTGGCGGGTACGGCGCTCGGTTCGGCCGACATGTACGCGCGGATAGCCGCGGCGCCGGTATTGTTCCGGCCGACCAGCTATACCCATGCGCCACAGGTCTTGTCGCAGCTCTCCTCGCTGGTCGCGGTCAACTTCGCGATCGAGGTCGACCTGACCGGACAGGTCGGTGCGGAGATGAGCAGGGGCACCTATCTCGGGGCGGTCGGTGGGCAGGTCGACTTCGCGCGAGCTGCCGCCCTCACCGGGAAATGCTCGATCGTTGCCCTGCGCTCCACCATGCGTGGGCGATCGTCGATCAAGTTCACGCTCGACGAAGGCGTCGTGACGACAGCACGCGCCGACGTCGACTGTGTGGTGACCGAACACGGCATCGCACACCTGCGGGGCCAACCACTCGCCGAGCGGCGGCGCAGACTGATCGCGGTCGCCGCTCCCGAGTTCCGAGACGAACTCACGAACGCGGTGGAAGCCGCTGCATGAGACAAGCAGACACCACACCAACGAAAGGACACCAAGTCATGAGCAATCGAGTTGCGCTCGTCACCGGCGGCGCCCAGGGCATCGGCGAAGGCATCTCCCGGAAGCTGGGCGAGGTCGGCTTCCGAGTCGCCGTCGCCGACCTCAACCTCGAGGTCGCGCAGCAGACCGCGAAGGAGATCGTCGCGGCCGGGGGAGAGGCCATCGCGGTTCCGATCGACGTCACCGACACAGCCTCGGTGAAGGCTGCGGTCGAACAGGTCTCGCAGGAGCTCGGCCCGATCGACGTCGCGGTCAACAACGCGGGCTGGGATGACTTCATGAAGTTCCTCGACACCGACGAGGACTTCTGGAACAAGATCCTCGACATCAACTTCAAGGGCGCGCTCCGTGTCAACCACACCGTCGTGCCCGGCATGATCGAGCGGGGCTTCGGCCGGGTGATCAACATCGGCTCCGATGCGGGACGTGTCGGCTCGTCGCTGGAGGCGGTCTACTCGGGCGCCAAGGGCGGCATCATCGCCTTCACCAAGACGCTCGCGCGCGAGGTCGCGACCAAGGGCGTCACCGTGAACACCGTGTGCCCCGGACCCACCGACACCCCGGCGCTTCGAAAGTTCGCGAACAACTCCGGCCAGGACGCCGACAAGGTGCTCGGCGGAATGACCCGTGCCGTGCCGATGAAGCGCCTTGCCCTCCCGGCCGACATTGCTGCAGCAGTCGCCTTCTTCGCCTCCGACGAGACCGGATACATCACCGGTCAGACCCTGTCGGTCAGCGGCGGCCTCACGATGGCCTGACGGTGACCACTCCAACGGTCGAGTGGTCTACGGTCCGTCGTTACGAGGACGTCGACTACTCCCGGACCGATGACGGCATCGCGAAGATCACGATCTGCCGACCCGAGGTGCACAACGCCTTTCGGCCCCAGACACTCATCGAGATCTCCGAGGCATTGACCCATGCACGCGAGGATCCGAGTATCGGGGTCATCGTGCTCACCGGGGAGGGCGACAAGGCGTTCTGCTCGGGCGGTGACCAGCGGGTCCGCGGGGACACGGGCTATCTGACCGAGCCCGACCGGCCCGACGCGGTCGGGCGCTTCCACGTCACGGATTTACAGGTGCAGATCCGCCGATTGCCGAAGCCGGTCGTCGCGATGGTCGCCGGGTATGCGATCGGGGCGGGCACGTCCTGCAGATCGTGTGCGACATGACGATCGCCGCCGACAACGCCCGTCTCGGGCAGGTCGGTCCGCGCGTCGGATCGTTTGACGGAGGCTTCGGGGCCGGACTGCTGGCCGACATGGTCGGGATCCGGAAGGCCAAGGAGATCTGGTTCCTCTGCCGTCAGTACAGCGCCGAGCAGGCGCTGGAGATGGGGTTGGTCAACACTGTGGTACCGCTGGCCGATCTCGAACGAGAGACCGTGCGGTGGTGCCGGGAGATGCTCGAACTCTCACCGATGGCTCTACGGTTGATGAAAGCGAGCTTTCATGCCGCCGAGGACGGACTCGCCGGCATCCAACAACTCGCGCATGACACCAATCTGCTGTTCTACGCCAGCGAAGAGGCGAAGGAGGGGCGTGAGGCATTCAAGGCCAAGCGCAGGCCCGAGTTCGACCGCTTCCCCCGGCGCGCCTGATGCTCGATGAAAGGACAATTACCGTGGCGACTTTCGGTGTCAATGCATTCGGAGTGGGTAGTGGTCGTCGTCGATTCGAGACGATGACCGAGCTGGCCCGTGAGGCGGAAGCGGTGGGATGTGCCGCGGTCTGGACCAGTGAGCTGTACAGCAGGTCCGCGACGATCCCGATGGCCGCGCTGGCTGCCGGTACCGACACCATCGCGATCGGAACCAACATCGCCTACGGTGTGGGCCGCAGCCCACTCATGTGGGCAGCGGAGGCTCGTGACCTGGACGAACTGTCGGGCGGCCGCATCATCCTGGGACTCGGCAACGGGACACCGAAGATGATGGAGGCCTGGCACGGCGTCAGTGGCGAAGCACCCGCGGCGCGTATGGCCGAGCTGCTGACCGTTCTCAAGGCGTTGTGGCGGCTGCACGAGGGGCCGGTGGATCACGATGGCCGGTTCTACAGCATCCATATCAGGCCGACCTCCGATGTGCCGGAACCGGTTCGGCCGACCATCCCGCTCTGGATAGCGGGCGTGAACAAGCTCATGCTGCGCACCGCGGGTGAGCATGCCGACGGCCTCGTCGGTCACCCGATGTTCACCGCTGATTACGTACGAGGGCCCGTCGCCGACGAGATCGCGATCGGTGCCGAACGTGCGGGACGCGACCCCGCCGACGTCACGATCATGGGTATTCGCATCTGCGCGATCAATGACGATGTCGAACTCGCACGTCGGCAGGCGGCGTTCGCCATCGGCCAGTACGCGGCCTCACGGGTCTACGACCGGCTGTTCGAGTTGCACGGCTGGAGTGCCGCGCAGGAGGTGATCCGGCAGGCAGCCAGGGATCGCGATACCGATGCGCTCGTGCGTGCGGTGAGTGACGAGATGATCGATACGATCGCGATCGCTTGCCGGCCGCCCGAATTCGCTGCCGCGCTCGGCCGCATCCCCTCCGGTTTCGACCACCTCGACCTGATCGCTCCGCCCTGGGGGCTCTCCGACGAGGAGACCATGAACATCAACACGGAGATCCTGGCGGGCCTTCGGCAGCACCTGTCGTCACCCGCGACAGTCTGAACCTCGGCCGATCTCGATACGGCTCCTCGCGCTCGTCGCCTCCTCGATCATCGGAAATCGACTGACCGCTGGTCGAGTACGCCTCCGAGCGCCCTGGCGCGAGGCGGCGTATCGAGACCTGAACCCTTTCAGGACTCGCCCAGGTCGATCTTCGTGCGCTCCTCGACCTGGACCACCGCCTCTGCATAGCCGTGCACGTGCTTGGTCATACGACGCATCGCAGCAGCAGAATCGCCGGCCTTGATCGCGTCGGTGATGGTCTTGTGCGCCTTGTAGGTCGTCCTGCGCACGTCGTCGTCCACGAAGGCCTTGTTCTCCGTCGACGTGTAGATCGCGTGGGACAGCGCACTCATGAAGCCCGTGAGCAGTTCGTTGTGACTTGCAGTGGCCACCGCGAGGTGCCAGTCCACGTTCGCCTGTAGGAACGACTCGAGAGACAGATCGAGGTCGCCGATCGCGGTGTTGGCGGCGTCGAGCGCTGCCAGATCGTCGTCGGTCCGGTACTTCGCGGCAAGGCTCGCACACGCCGGCTCGATGGCCTCGCGGGTCTCCAGTAGGGCCGTCAACCTCAACTGCTGTCCGCGGATGAGCAGACTCACCGACGTGGCGAGTGCATCGCCCCCCGGTTGCTGCACGAACGCACCACCCGACCGCCCCGTCTTGATCGTGACGAGTCCTTGAACCTCGAGGATTCGCAACGCTTCGCGGACCGTGGTGCGACTCATGCGAGTCTGGGTGACCAGCTCGCGTTCCGGGGGCAACGCGGTGCCCGAGGGGAACTCGTTACGAAGGATGCGCTCGCGGAGGTCGTTGGCGAGTACATCTGATGCTTTGGGTACCTGCATTGGTTGCAGCTGTACCGGGTGTCGCGCGACCGCGCTCGACGAGGGCGACTCGGGCATTGCCACCTGCTTTCTGTGCATTTGGTCGTACCTAATTTAACAGCAACGCCCTTGTCGTCGCGACCCCATACGCAGGGAGTGTTGCTCAAACGTCTTTTGGTCGTACCAAAATAATGGTTGACTTGAACGGGCGGACTGGATAGCTTCCAGGGAGGAGTATCTGACCGTCGAACGGGGGTCAGTAGGCGAAATGTGAGGACGTATGGCAGACCAGGCGCAAGATGTCGTCACCTGGAAGACGGTCAAACCAGGAATCGTCGCCGTGACTTTGGAACGTCCACCCGCCAACGCGCTGGGTATCCCATTGCTCGACGGCCTCCACCTCGCCATGGACGCCGCCGAGAAGGCGGGCGACGTCAAGGTCATGGTGATCGCCTCGGCGCAGCAGGGATTCTTTGCCGCCGGCGCGGACATCAAACACCTGTCGTCGATCGATGCCGAATCGTTCACTGCGTACGGCGACAAGATGCGCGAGGTCAACGACCGGATCGCCGCGGCCGGCTGGATCTCCATCGCGGCCGTTGACGGTATCGCGCTGGGCGGTGGGCTCGAGCTGGCCCTGGCATGCACCCTGCGCGTGGCAGGGCCGAACGGCAAGCTCGGACTCCCCGAGGTAAAGCTCGGATTGATTCCGGGCGCTGGCGGGACTCAGCGCCTGCCCCGACTCGTCGGGCGTGGGCGCGCTCTCGACATCATGTTGACAGCGCGGCAGGTCCCGGCCGACGAGGCATATCGGATCGGGCTGGTGGACCGATTGACGGACAGCAGCGCCGTCGAGGCTGCACTGGCGTTCGCGGACGAACTCGTCGGGCCGTCCCTGCCTGCACAACTCGCCGTGGTCCGCACCGTTGACGGGGCGTTCGACCTTCCGCTCGCCGACGGCGCGCGGTTCGAGGTCGACCAGATCCAGACGCTCTTCGAGGACGGCGAAGCAGCGGAGGGCATCACTGCATTCGTCGAGAAGCGCAGACCGCAGTTCCGCTGATCGGTAGTCGACCACATCACACACCAGCACGAGGAGTTCGATGATGAAGACCCTGGACACGAGGTTCGAAACCCTGCTCGCCGAGGAGGTCAAGCCGGGCATCGTCGTTGTGACGCTCAATCGACCCGACCGATACAACGCGATGACCAACCTGATGTTCGTCGAGCTCGAACAGCTCGCGTGGGGGTTGGAGACCGAGGACGACTGCCGGGTCGTCATTCTCACCGGCGCAGGAAAGGCGTTCTGCTCCGGGTATGACCTCGCCGACGCCGACGATCTGCCCAACCTGGGGGCGCTCGGCATGCTCGATCAGCAGGAACGCGCCGCCCGCGCATTGTCCGCTATCCGGTCTCTGCGGGTGCCGGTCATCGCGGCGGTCAACGGCGCCGCCGCGGGCGGTGGATTCTCTCTCGCCCTGGCCGCCGACATCCGGTTGGCGGGCACGACGGCGAAGTTCAACGCGGCGTTCGTCCGAATCGGACTGTCGGCCGGGGACCTTGGTACCTCGTGGCTGCTCACCCGCCTGATCGGCCCGGCCAAGACCAGCGAGATCTGCTTCACGGGCCGCATCGTCGAGGCGGCCGAAGCCGAGGAACTCGGTCTGGTGAACTCGGTCAGCCTTGACGACGTCCTCGCTGACTCGCTCGCCCTTGCCGAGCAGATCGTGACCAACTCCCCCGGCGGAGTGCAGCTCTCGAAGCGCGCCCTGCAAGCGAATCTGGAGGTCGGCTCGTACGCCGCCGCGCTCGAACTCGAGAACCGTGGGCAGGCGCTGCTCACCCGGAGTCCGGACATGGCCGAAGCCCTCGCCGCCTTCAAAGAGAAGCGGGCACCGGTCTTCCAGGGCCGATGACCGTTCCGCGACACCACACACCAGGGTTAGGCACCGAGAGATGACCATCGAATTCCCCGATCTCGAGACTTTGACCTTCGAGGAGGCAGAACCAGGTATCGGCATCCTGCGTATCAACCGTCCCGATCGTATGAACTCGCAGACGGTGACCATGTTCCACGAACATCTCGCCGCCGGTCGGGCGCTGCGAGACAGCGGTTTGCGCGCCCTCATCCTGACCGGGGCCGGTGAGCGAGCGTTCTGTGCCGGCTTCGACCTCGACGAGATCCATGTGATCACCGAGATGGGCGTGCGCGAGTTCCTGAAGTTCCAGGAGACCGCCACCGGCGGTATCCAGTCGATCCGTCACCTGCCCTTCCCCGTGATCGCTGCGCTGCACGGTCCCGCCACGGGCGGCGGGATGGCGCTCGCCCTCGCCGCCGATATCCGACTCGCTGCACCGACTCTGAAAATGAGCGCTGCGTTCGTGAAGGTCGGTTTGTCGATGGGGGAGCTGGGCACCTCGTACAACCTCGCGCGCCTGGTCGGGCCCGCTCGGGCGGCGGAGATCGGATTCACCGCGCGGATCGTCAAGGCCGACGAAGCACTCCGGACCGGCTTGGTGAATCAGGTGGTGCCGTCGGAGCAGCTTCTTGACGAGGCGCTCGCGATGGCGCGTTTGATCGCACGGAACTCACCCGGAGGCGTACGGATGTCGAAGCGGGCAATCCAGCGCAACACCGAGATATCCTCGTACGAAGCAGCTCTGGAACTCGAGAATCGTGGTCAGGCGTTGCTGACGCGCACCGATGACATGCCCGAGGCGCTGGCGGCCTTCAAGGAGAAGCGGCAGCCAGAGTTCACCGGTCGGTGATGTGACATGTCATGGGACTGGGATGTGGAGACGCGGGATGCCCTGCGTGACTTCCTCGAGACACGTGGGATTCTGACGGGCTCGATCACGACCAGGCCGATCGGCGACGGCCATTCGAACTTGACGTTCCTGGTCAGCGATGGGGAGACCAGCGTGGTCGTACGACGTCCACCGCCGCCGCCGATTCCCCCGGGTGCCAACGACATGGTGCGGGAGGCGAAGTTGCTCACCGCGCTCTACCCGACAGTGGTGCCGGTGCCGGAGGTGCTCGCGGTGGCACAGGACGGCGAGGTCCTCGACGTCCCCTTCTATGTGATGAGCTTCGCGACGGGGCCGGTGGTCACCGACCGAACTCCTCCACCCCTCGACTCGGTCGCGCAGCGACGGGCGATCGGTCAGAGCATGGTAGACACTCTCGCCGACCTCCATGCCGTCGACTGGCGAGAGGCCGGGCTCGAACGGATGGGACGCCCAGAAGGATTCAACGCGCGGCACCTCCAGCGCATGCGCCGCCTCGTCTCCGACGAGAACGGCACTCCGCCCTCGGAGTTCGCCGATGTCGATGCATGGTTGGAGGAGAACGTCCCGACGGAGTCGGGTGCGACGCTCATCCATTGCGATTTCCGCATCGGCAACGTGATCCTCGCGCCCGACACACCGGGTCGGATTGCCGCGGTGCTGGATTGGGAACTGGCCACCATCGGCGATCCACTCCTGGACCTGGGTTATCTCCTCGCGACGGTACCCGATCCGGGGCAGCCGATGAATCCCACCGCCGAGTTGAGCGCAGCCATGCTCGAGGACGGATATCCGACAAAATCCGAGCTGGCACAGCGTTACGGTGACCGAACGGGCCGCGACGTCAGCAGCCTCGCCTGGTACACGACGCTATCGTTGTGGAAACTGGCGGTCCTCTACGAATACAGCCGTCGCCGCGTGCGCGACGGCATCGGCGATCCCTATTACTCGGACCCGGCGCTCGTGCAGAGCTTCCTCCGTGACGCGCGCCGGTCGGCCGGCCTGGCAGCCGTGGATCCGGCCGGCCTCTGACATCGACAGGGTTCGCCCGACGACCGCGAATACACACCTAGGAGTGCACATGTCAACCACCCACGATGACGCGACGACCTTCCACGATCCGCTCGTCGGTGCCGACGCAATCGACCTGCCGGACGGCTTCTTCGATCGCCTGATGTTCAACATGCATCCGACCGATGAGCTGTCACCTTCGATCATCATGGGATTCGGCATCTATCCGCCCAAAGACACCGTGGACGGCTTCGTGGTGCTGTCGCACGAGGGAGAGCAACGCAATCTCCGGCATGCGAGTCTGCTGAGTGCCACCGACAGATCTGGTGCTGGGCCGTTCCGGTTCGAGGTCGTCGAGCCGAACGCACTGTGGCGACTTCAGCTCGCCGCCAACGAGATCGGGGTCGAGTTCGATGTCCGTTGGCGTGCCCGAACCCCGGCGTGGTTCGGAGAGGTCGCGGTCACCAACGAGTCAGCGAAGCGGACGTCGTTCGATCACCTGTTCCAGTCCGGGCGCTACGACGGTGAGTTGACCATCGACGGAGAATCGGTGTCCGTCGACGGCTGGTACGGCCAGCGTGATCGGTCGCGCGGAGTCCGCACCATGTCGGGCGGCCAAGGGCTGCACATTTGGTATCAAGCGCAGTTCCCCGACTTCTCGATCGGATTCCTACTGGTCGAGACCCGAAGTGGTGACCGGCTTCTCTTGGAGGGAGCTGTCATGCGCGAGAACGGTCGGCTCGATCCGATCACCGGTGTGCGGCACGCGTTGTCCTTCACCGACGACCTCGACCTCGTGGACGGCGAGGTCGAGGTATCGACCGCATCTGGCGAGGTATATCGGGTACATGCCGATGCACGGGCCGGCGGCGGTTTCATGGCCGGCGCCGGATACGGTGGGCACCACGGGGTGTCGCGCGGCGTGGACCATGTCGAGTCAGATCGCTACGACCTGGGCGGAGCCGTGTCGCCACGCTCGCTCGACTCCGCGTTGACCGACCGCCTGTGCGCTTTCGATCTGGATGGGGTGAGAGGTACGGGCATCTTCGAGTTCGCGCTCACCCGCAGCAGCAAGTACCAGTACCGGCCGTCGCTCTGACCGTCCACGAGGGGATCTCCGGAATGGCCGACCAGTGTGTGTTCTGCGGCATCGTGGCCGGGAGGATTCCCAGTCACAAGGTGGCAGAGGATGATTCAACCTTCGCATTCATGGACGTCAACCCGGCATCCGATGGCCATCTGCTCGTCGTCCCCAAGCGCCACAGTAGGGATCTGCTGGACATCCCTCCGGACGACCTGAGCGCGGTCACCCTGACGGCGCAACGGGTCGCTCGGAAGGCGATCACCGAACTCGGGGCAGATGGTGTCAACCTGCTCAACTGTTGTGGCGCGGATGCGTGGCAGACGGTGTTCCATTTCCATCTTCACGTGATTCCTCGGTACGTCGACAAGGGCCGGGACCGACTTCTGTTGCCTTGGAAGCCGGGAGTGGCCGGCGACCGCGTGTCGATCGAACGGTCGGCGCAACGGGTCTCCTCCGCAGTGACCTGACCACAAGTGCGGATATGACGGTGGGGTGCATCGAATTGATGCGCCCCACCGTCGTATGCATACGTCCGCCCGTCTACACGCTCCGCTGCGCCTTGGCGGATTCCGAGGCGGCTTTGCTGGTCTCTTTGATCTGCTGCCAGTCGGCGTCGGTGAGACCGTTGAGCCCGGCGAAGGTTCCCGGACCGGCGAGCATCTGCCCACCGTCCATCGCGATGGTCTGTCCGGTCAGGTAATCGCACGCATCGGACAGCAGGAACATGGTGAGATTGGCCAGTTCCTCCATGGTGCCGGTCCGTCCGGCGGGAATCTGATCGGCCTGAGTCGCGCCGACCGAGCTCTTGTCGGTGGGGTTGAGCATCTCCCACGCGTAGTCCGTCGGAATCGGGCCAGGAGCAAGGGCATTGAGCCTGATGTTGTGCTTGGCCCACTCGACGGCCAGCGACATCGTCATCGAGTGGACCGCGGCCTTCGCCATCGCGGATGGCACCACGAACGCCGATCCCGTCCACACCCACGTCGTCAACGTGGACAGCACGCTGCCCGGGAGTCCATCGGCGATCCAGCGCTTACCGGCCGCGTGCGTGGTATGAAACGAGCCATTCATCACAGTGCTGGTGATCGCCTGGAATGCACGAGGACTCAGGTCTTTGGTCTGCGCGATGAAGTTCGCCGCTGCGTTGTTGACCACACCTGTCAACGGCCCGAACTCCGACCAGATCCGGCCCATCGTCTCGTCGACGTTCTCGTAGTCGCGCACGTCGACGGTGTGGTACTGAACGGCCCCTGGCCGGGATGCAGAGGCCTCTTCCGCCGCTTCGGCGAGCACGGCTTCGCGGCGCCCCCACAGATGGACCTCGGCGCCGTGGTCGACCAGATGACGCGCGACGCCGCGACCCAATCCCGTCCCACCACCGGTGATGAGCACTCGTTTGCCGGACAATAGTTTCGGTGAGAAAGTCGTATCCTCGGTCATCATGTACCTCGTTGTCTCAGGAGATGTGCGTGTATCTCACAAGCCGATGTTCTTGGCGATGATCTCGCGCTGAATCTCGTTGGTGCCACCGTAGATCGGCGGAGCAAGAGCCCGGCGGACCTGGCCCTCCATGCCGTATTCCCTTGCGTAGCCGTAGCCGCCCATCATCTGCATCGCCTCGAGCGTCGCGTGCTTGGCGACCTCGGTGCAGCGCATCTTGGCCATTGCGCTCTGGCGGGACAGGTCATCTTCGAGACCCGCATCGATCTGCGAGGCGGCGTCGTAGAGGAAGACCCGCGCAACCTCGATGTCGGTGGCGAGGTCGGCCAGGCGATGGCGAAGCGCTTGGTAGGACGACAATGTCTGTCCGAACTGCTCGCGTTCCTTCGCGTACGCGATGACGTCGTCCAGCGCCCGTCGCGCGCCGCCGATGCTCATCGCGGCGATGATCAGGCGTTCGATGCTCAGCCCGCGCATCAGCTGCTTCCAGGCGTTGCGCGGTTCACCGACGACGGCGGATGTCGCAACCTCGACATCGGTGAAGAAGACATCGTTGCACGTGTGGGCCTCCATCGTGTCGATCCCGCGGATCGTGAGGCCTGGAGTCGACGTCGGGACCATGAGGAGAGTCATCCCCTGGTGTTTGGTGCCCGAGGAGTCCTCGCGCGCGAGAACCAGGATGTGCTCCGCGACGTGCGCCGCCGAAATCCAGGTCTTCTGCCCGTTGATCAGATACCGGTCACCGTCGCGGCGAGCCGTCACCCGCAGGCCGGCGAGATCGGACCCGGCGCCGGGCTCACTGAGTGCGATCGCTTCCAGGCGGCCGGCGGTCAGGTTGGTGACGATGGTCTTCTTCTGATCGTCGCTGCCCCAACGCAGGTACGTCTGCGCGGCCGTCAGCCCGGTCGAGTACCCGGTGATCGGAGCGAGTCCACGCGCCGATTCCTCGAGGAAGACGCACTCGTCGACGAAACCGGCACCGCCGCCACCGTACTCGTCGGGCAGCGACACCCCCAGCCAGCCGTGGCGCGCGAAGTCGCTGAGCACCTGGGGGCTGTTGGAGAGTGTGCCGCCGTCGGTGACGGCGTCACGCTGTGCAACCGTGGCGAGTTCGCGGCGGCAGTAGTCTTGAATTGCCGTCGCGAACTCGCGCTGCTCGGGTGAGAACTGCAAGTCACTTTCCTCGGTAAGGAGTGAAGTCCGGCTTGCGCTTCTCGTTGAACGCGGTGATCCCCTCGCGCGATTCGGGAGTCTCCCCGAAGATTTCGAGCGTGGAGTAGGCCATCTGGCCGATGCTCACGAAATGCTCGGTGTCGGTGTTGAGTGACTGCTTGAGCACCTTCAGGGCGGTGGGGGAGAAGTCGAGCATCTGATCCGCCCACGCGCGGACCTCGGCCTTGAGATCGGCGGCGGGGACGACCTTGTTGACCAGGCCCCAGTCGAGGGCTTCCTCCGCAGACAGACGGCGAAGCATGAACCAGATCTCGCGCGCCCGCTTCTCGCCGACGACGCGGGCCAGGTAACCGGACCCCAGACCGGCGTCGAACGAGCCGACCCGCGGACCATTCTGTCCGAACTGCGCGGTATCGGCGGCGATCGTGAGGTCACACAGCACGTGGAGCACATGCCCACCGCCGATGGCCAGCCCGTTCACGGCCGCGATGACCGGCTTCGGGTTGTCGCGGATGACTCGATGTAGGGATTCGACCTCGAAAAGACCGCTCTGTGAAGGACCGTAGTCGCCGGTCTCCATGCGCTGCTTTTGGTCGCCACCCGCGCAGAATGCCTTGTCGCCGGCACCGGTCAGCGCGACGACGCCGACCTCGGAACTCGCCCATGCACGCTTGAACGCCAGGATCAGTTCGTCGACGGTCTGCGCACGGAAGGCGTTGTAGCGGTCCGGCCGGTTGATCGTGATCCATGCCAGCCCGTTGTCGACCTCGTAGGTGATGTCGGTGAAATCGTCGGCCATCAGACTTCGGTGTCCTCTCATGTCGTGGGCGCGGGGCCCTCGGTGATCTTCTGGTCATTAGGACTGACCATTTGCACAACACTAGCTGCGAGGGCGCCCGATGGGCAATACCCGAGCTCGAGTAGGGGAAGCGGGTTGTCGATTCTTGGTCCGATATTTACTTTTGGACTGTCCATATGGTGTCATTTTGTGACGCCGGGCACCTAACGGGGGTGGGGCCTCCGGTGCTGCACGAATCGGCCGCGACAGAAGGACTTCCGATGAGTACGACGACTACCACGGCCCAGAGCCGGCAGTTGAACAAATGGTGGTATGCCGCAACAGGTTTCCTCACCCTCCTGTTCGGCACGACCGCCGTGAACGTTCTGTTCAACGTGCTCGGCAAGCCGATGTCCGAGGAGTTCGGCTGGGATCGAAGCGTCATATCCAACGGTCTGTCCATCGAGACGATCCTGACCGGCGTGTCGATCGTCGTCCTCGGTTTACTGGTCGACCGGTACGGGCCCAGCCGGCCCTCGGTACCGATGGTCTTCGCCTTCGGCGGTGGACTGATGTTGATGGCGGCAATGCCTGACAGCCAGGTCGCCTTCTACGCCCTGTGCGTGTTGATCGGTGCGGGAGCCGGTGCGCTGAACCCGGTCGCGCATGCGACAGTCGTGAGCGCGTGGTTCGGCAATCGCAGGGGCCTTGCGCTCGGAGTCCTCATGGCGGGTTTGGGGGCGTGTGGTGTCTTGATGCCCTACCTCGCCAACTGGGTGCTGGGACTCGCAGGGTGGCGGACCACGTTTGTGGTCATCGGAGCGCTGTGCACGTTGATCCCCGCCGCTGTGTATTCGTTCGTCACGCGTATGCCGGCTCAGCATGAGGCCGAACGCCGCGAGGCCCGCGCCGCCGGACGTGTTGCCGGCGAGTCACTGTTCTCCATCGCCAAGAACTACCGGCAGTTCTGGCTTCTGGCGGCTGCGATCTTCCTGGTGTCCTCGGCCACGTTCGGGCTGATGTCGCAGGTCGTGCCCATGACGACCGACAAGGGAATCGGACGAGGCACCGCAGTGGTCATCCTGTCGGTCCTCAGCCTGTCGTCGGTGTTGGCGCGTCTCGTGGTCGGGTACCTCCTCGACCGGGTCTTCGCTCCGATCGTGGGCTCGGTGATCTTCGCGCTGTGTGCGGTCGGTGTATCGCTGTTGATCCTGCCGACGACCACGACACTGCTCTTCGCCGGCGCGATTCTGGTTGGCTTCGCGCTCGGTGCCGAAGGAGACATGGCCGCGTACATGACCAGCAGGTATTTCCCGAAGCACTCGTACGCACGAGTCCTCGGATGTGTGTACTTCCTGTATGCGATGGGTTCGGCGTTCGGCATCTTCCTGTTGGGACAGGTCTATGGTGCGACCGGCTCCTACGCCGCAGGTGCATTGCCGATCGTCGTCATGGTCGTCGCCGGTATCGCATGCCTGCTCGGCATGGGATCGTATCGATACTCGCTCGATCACGAGGAGCTGGGGAGGTCGGATGCGGTCACGGCGGAGGCGCGCGCCGGCGGAGGCCGTATCCGGCAGGGTCCGTGACTCTGTGGATCTGCGTGTGTGAACCGGCACCGCAACGAATCCGGGGAGTGCGCCTCATTGTTGATGACGCTGCGGCTCGGACGTGATCCTTTCGATGGATACGGGGATGTTCGTCATCCGCGGTTGGCCGGTGTACCTGTCGAAGACATCAGACACCGAAACGAGCCGACTCGGACTGCTTCCGACTGCCCACACGTCGTCGTCTCGGGTCGCTGGACCGTAGCCGAAGGCGATCGAGACCACCCCCGGTCTGAGTTGGGCGTCCGCATGCACCACAGCTGCAATTGCTGAGCGATCGGAGGTGATCCGCACAAGGTCACGCTCCGAGATGTCAAGGGCTGCCAAGTCGTGAGGATTCATGTATGCGGGGTTGTAGGGCTTTCCCCGATTGGTCCGCTCGACGTTGCAGGAAGAGTTGTAAACGTGCAGATAACGGCGGCACAACAGCCGGAAGGGTCGGTCGGAGCGGTCCTTTGTCGTGGACACGTCGAGGTGTTCGGAAAGCTGGTCAATCATCAGAGGATTGCCGATGTCGAGACGATCGGTCACCTCAGGATCCCCCTCGTCGACCCGTTGCAGGCGGTCGGACCGGGACAATCCACCGGGATGTGACTTCACCTCTGCGAGCGGAATGGACGCGTCTTGGGACAGGATTTCGATGAGTTGGTCGGTGGTGGGCTGACCGGTGATCGTGTAGCGCGGCCCTTGCGGCCCAGTGCCGAACGGTGTCACCTCGACGGGATATCCCATGCGCCGCATCAGGCCGAGGAAGAACTGCCATTCCTCGATGAGATCGGACCCCGGGGGTCGTTCCGCGACTGCGGGCGTGTATTGACCGTAGGCCTGCCCGATCCCGTAGCCGGTGCCTCGGGCCGCAAGGTAGTCGAGAAAGACCGTCGTGGACGGCACCTCCAACGGCATCGTAGGTGCGATCACGTAATCGGCGAACTGAGCCGATGCCGAGTACCACGGATCGATCTGAACAAAAAGGTCAAGCGACTTGAGCGCTTCGATTGTGCGTTGTTGGTCCGGGAATGCCACGGCGGGGTTACCACCCCAACTGATCAGTGCGCGGACCTGGCCCTCACCTGGCGTGAGAATTTCGTCTGTCAACGCGGCTGTGGGCATACCGGCCTTCGTTCGTCGCAGGCCGCGCACCCGTATCCTTCCGGGTAGCGCCCACTTGCCCTCAAATGAACTAGCCTGTGCCACATAAGATGTCGGAGGGAGTAAGGTCGGCGTCGCGGCCACCGTCTCACCGGCTCGCAGCCAGCGGCCACACAGTGTCTCGAGAACCAACACCAGGTACTCGACCAGAGTTCCGTCCCCCGCCATGTTCGGCCCGGTCCCGGCCATTGTGTATCCCCGCGGTGCTCCTGCGTAGCAGCGAGCCGCAGCGGCGAGGTCTGTGGCGGCTATTCCGGCACGTCGGGCCACTTGATCGGGATCGAATGCGCTCAGGGCGGCACGAAGCTCCGGAAGACCTCGGACGTGACGATGTACGAAATCGTGATCGAAGAGGTCATCCTCGATCACGGTACGGATCATGGCGGCGAGGATCGCGACATCATGTCCGGGGGCCACCTGCAGATGGTGGTCGGCAAGTCGAGCGACCTCGGTGCGGCGTGGATCGATGACGATCAACTTGCAGCCGGCCGCAAGCGTATCGAGAAGCCATCGTTTGGGTGCGCCCGCGGGAAGACCCGTGCACGTCACCACTGGATTGATGCCTATCAACAAGATCGCCTCAGGGGACGCGAAGCCCTGAGAAGGAGCACCCCAGGAGCCGAGCAGCGATGCGGCGACCTGCTTCCCGCCCTTGTCGATGGTGTTCGGGTCGAACCGCATGTCGGAGCCGATCGCATCAAACAATGCGTCGTGCAACGGCGCTGCCGTCGGCGCGGTGGTGATGTGGGCCATCGTGCCGGCATAACTGGCGATCGCCCTGGGGCCATGGCGATCACGGATATCGGCCAACTGGTCGGCGATCTGGTCCAGCGCCGTCTCGACCGGCATCGGGTGGTGACCGTCGGCAGTTCGAGCCAAAGTGTGCATGAGGCGGTCCGAGTGTCGGAGGTAATCGGGTTGAGACCTTCCCTTGACACACGTGTACCCGCGGTAGAGCTCGTTGCTGCTGTTGCCATGCACAGCAGTCGCTACGCCATTCTCGGTCTTCACGAGTATCGAACACTGGTTGATGCAGACTCGGCAGAACGAATGATGTGTCTGTTCCATGGCGTCCTCCTGCTTTCTATGCAGCGACGTTCGACTGGATGGCAGCCGGCCGGTATGGCGGCTCGCGAGCGGGTGGATCGTGAATCTATGAAACTCGAACCGAAGGCATGTGCAGCGGGGTCGATCCAGCGCAGCCCCCGCACGAGTGGCTCGCGTCGGTGGCTGCTCCGACTCCTTCGACCTCTACATCCTCGATCGAAATACTCGCTCCGTAGGTTTCGAGGGCCAACAGGGCGGCGCCATAGGCGCCGGTGATCTGCGGATCCGGCGGAACCGTGACGGGCGCGTCGAGTGCGGCGCTCAGATAGTGCACCGCTGCGGCGTTCTTGGCCACGCCTCCGGTCATGACGATCGGCGAGCGCTTGCCCACTTGGGCGACGAGCCCCAGTGTCCGGGCCGACACTGCGCGGTGAACCGAAGCTGCGATGTCGGTTCGTTCGCAGCCACTCGCGAGCAGGGAGACGATCTCGGTTTCGGCGAACGTGGCGCACATGCTGCTGACCTCGAGATTCTTGTCGCCGGACAGGGCGAGACCGGCGAGTTCGTCGACCTCGCACTCGATCGCGCGTGCAAGCACTTCGAAGAACCGTCCTGTTCCACTGGCGCATCGGTCGTTCATCGCGAAGTCCTCGACCAGTCCGTCGCCATCGACGGCGATGACCTTGCTGTCCTGCCCGCCGATGTCGACGATGAGCGAAACGCCGGGGCACAGGGCCGCAACTCCTCTCGCGTGACAGGTGATCTCGGTGAAGGTGCGTCCGGTACCCGGGACGAGTCTTCGCCCATAGCCGGTGCTGATGGTCGCCGTGATCTCTGCTCGGCGCAGTGATGCCTCTGCCAACGCCGAATCGACGGCTCGCTGCAGCCCGGCCTTGCTGACGGCTCCCATCTGCACCGCGCTGGCTCCACACAGCCGTCCACCGTCGTCGAGGACGACGGCCTTCGCCGAGGTCGACCCGAGGTCGACGCCCATGAAATGGTCCGTCACGGTCGATCAGATCCGGCTTCGGCGGACGTCGATACCTTCGAGCATTGCCGCGAGTCGACTCTCGAGGATCTCGTCCTTGTAGAAGGATGCGTCCGCCACGTCGCCCTCGAAGAACATGGACGGGATGCCGAGTTCTTTCTGTGCCGACTTCGCGAGCAGGTGTTGCGGGTTGGTGAAAGCGCGGCAGGTGCGAGACGCGTGGAAGACGATGCCGTCGATCCCGTAGTCCACACAGTCGCGGTTGGTCAGGTACTTGAGTGTCTTGACACCGTGATTTGTCGGGCAGAGCAGGTAATGCTGCGCCATGCCGAGAATCGGGTCCTCGGTGTCGATGAGATGCGGCTCCTGCCAGAACGCGTTGTGGGTATACCGTCCACACACCACGGCGACATCGGCATCGGCGAACTTGCGCGAGAGCCAGCCGAGCTTGTTCCAATTCATGATGCCGTCGAAATAGAGGCGATACCGCTCGTTGCGCACTCCGGCGGTGCTGTTGTCGAGACGACGCTGGACCTCGGCTTTGACATCGGTGAAGTACTGGACCAACTCGGGCCCGGCCGGCATGAAGTTGATGTGCGCGATGCTCGCGATCCAGTCCCAGTAGGTCGCAGGTGTCGGTGCTGCTCTACACAAGGCCATGGCCTCTCGCCTGAGCTCGGATGCGCGCTTGATGTAGGACATGTTCTGTCGCAATGCATCCCAATCGAATGGACGACCAGTCATCGTCTCGAGGAACTCGACCAACTTGTAGAGTTGATCGGCGACATATCCGGACGCCTGGTCCCATTCCTCACCGCTCAGATAACCGGCGTCCGGTTTGTTGCCGGGAAGGAACGGAAGCGAGACGTTGAAGATCGGGACCTGCTTGCCGAATACGCGATAGGAGATCTCGTCCCATTGCTGACCGGTGCTGCAGCCGGCGTAGGCGTTCACGAAGAAGTCCGGGGCAGGCAGGCGAGACGCGAGTTCCTGTTGATCGACGAGGCCGACGATGCCGGTCTCGTCCTCGGATCTCGCCTGCTTCGTCAGGACGGCGCAGCCGAGGTGTGTGCGTGCGTACGAGCACAGTTCGCCGATGTACCCGTACTCCTCACCGGCGAGCTGTGCAGGCTTCTCCAGTTGTTGGGCAGCAAGGCGTGCCGAGAAGGCCTCTCCATGGCACCATTCGAGGCCGGCTGCCTGGAAGAACGGATTGACCGCCGAACCGTTGTACCAGACGACCTGTTTGCCGCGTTCTTTCGCGGTGAAGAGATTGTCCCAGTAGTCACCGACCATGTTGGTGGCGGTGGGGATCACGAGCTTGTTCGAATTGGCGAGCGTGGGGGCTGACACAGTTGTCCTCCGGGTGAGGTCGAAGCGGGCGTTATACGGTGGTGAGCTGTTTGCGCCGGATCCGCTCGACGAGAGCTTCGACCCGGGTCCGGATGGATTCCAGCGGTAGACCTTCGTGTTCGGTCTCGATGAGCAACAACGGGATAGACCGGGCTTCCAATGCCTTTCGAAGTTCTGGATAGAACAACATGTGTGGCTCGCAGAACTTCGCCATCAACACGATGACACCCTGTGCGCCGCTGGCGATCACCGAATCGACCAGAAAGCGGTCCCAGTCCACGTCGTGCTGGACCCGGGTCGGGCAGGGAACGGCACTGTTGCGACGCAGATATACCGATGCTAGCGCGGCCATCGGATCGTCGGTGCTGCCGACGTCGGTAGAGACATATCGGGTTCCGTGGAACAGGTCGTCGTCGACGACTATGGCGCCGCTGTCCTCGATGACCTTGAGCAACTCCGGGTTGGGTGCGTGACAGAAGTGACCGGACAGGTGAACGCGAATCCTGTCGTCGCGAGGAACCGGGCCGTGTTCAGCCATCACCTCGCGAAGTAACTCTGTGTGCTCCTGCTTGTCCATGATCATGCTCGACTTGACCAGGACCTGTATCTGATCCGGCGCGAGCGCGGCGTCACCGTGCCGGCGCTGGTCGAAGATGGACCGCATCAGTCGGCGGTTCTCATCGAAGATCTCGATACTGTTCGCGATGTCGTCATCTGAGACAGCTCTGCCGGTGAACTTCTCGAGCTCGACACGGAAGTCGTTCATCTTCTCCAGCACTTGTGGAAACGTCCACTCGTCGCCCATGGACGACATCAGTTGACCGAAGTAGACGGGCTTGTCCGGCTCGTCTTCACGCACGACGTCAACCGCGCCCAGCAGTTGGATGCAATGGTCGGCCTGAAAGAATCCGTCGTAGACGTCGAGCCGGCCGAGCGCCGCTTGATCGGCCAGGTTGCGTGTATAGCCGCAGTTGAACTCGCCCAGCAGGTTTCGTCCTGCGGTAATGGGTTCGCGATCTTCCTGGATGATCACCGGCAACACGCCCGCAGCGTGGGCGAGTTCGGCGGGGAAGTTCATCGGGAACAGTCCGATGGCCTTTCCGCCTGTTCGCTGCTTCCACTGTGCGACATAGGTATTGGGAAACTCGGCAGCGGCCCCCAAGGTGGCCATTGCCTGTGTGAACGTCGACGGCATGGGTCTCGCTCGTCCTTCTCTCGCGTGGCGATGTGCCGGATGTGTGGGTGCACTGGGCTGTGTTCCACCTGACGACCCGATCATGCGCCCACTTTGGACGAAATGCAAATGTATGTGAAAAAAAGTGTACAACGTTGCAGCTAGGGGCTATGCTCCACATAGTGCTGTACAGGCAATCGGGGCAACCTGGGCCGTGGCGGCCCCAGTTGCGCCGTACGGCACCGGCGGTTCGTACACATGTGCGGAGCGCACTGCGTCGGTGCTGAAGATGTTGGTGCGCAAGGATATTCGATCTGGTTGGTGCCAGAACAGCCCTTGACGAGACCCAGCTCACATTCTATGGTCGTACCAATCGTCGTCCAGCCACCACGATGTCGTCACCACTTCACTCGACGAATCCCATCACCCTGTCAGGAGTTCACATGTCCACATCCCCGCCCGTTGCCGTCGCGTCGCCGCCCTCGAGGGCGACGTCGCGACGTGCGTCGCTCGCTGCGTTCTCGGGATCGGCAATCGAGTACTACGACCTCGTCGCATACGGAACCGCCGCCGCGCTGGTCTTCGGTGACCTGTTCTTCCGTGATGTCAGCGCTCACGTGGCGTTGCTGCTGTCCTTCGCGACGTTCGCCGCCGGCTACCTGGCACGGCCCATCGGTGGCCTGCTGTTCGGCTACATCGGCGACAAACACGGTCGCAGGACGGCCGTACTGCTCACCATTGCTGTGATGGGCACCGCGACAGTGTGCATCGGTCTTCTGCCGACCTACGACACGATCGGAGCGCTTGCGCCGGTTCTGTTGGTGGTGCTTCGTGTCTTACAGGGACTGGCGGTCGGTGGAGAGCTCGGCGGGGCGGTGCTGATATCGGTGGAACACGCTCCGCGTGACAAACGCGGGTTCTACGGCAGCTTCTCCACCGCCGGGGCGCAGGGCGGCACGTTGTTGGCGACGATCGTCTTCGCGATCGTGACGCTGATGCCGGATGATCAGTTCGACTCATGGGGATGGCGCGTGCCGTTTCTTCTCAGCGCCGTGATCGTGTTCGTCGGCATGCTCATCCGCCGTGGGCTGGACGAGACTCCCGACTTCAAGCAGAGCCAGGCGGACCGGGCGACCGGCCCCGCCGGATCGGCTGCGGTGAAACACCGCCCGATCCGCGATGCGCTCATGAAGTACCCGACGACCATCCTCGGCATCACTTTCATCATGGCGGGCATGATGTCGATCTGGTACGTGATCACCGTCTACAGCCTCAGCTACGCGGTCAGCAATTCGGGGATTCCTCGCACCAGCATGCTGTGGGTGGTCTCGGCGGCAACTCTCGTCGTCGTCCTCATGAACCCGGTGTGGGGTGCCCTGTCCGACAGGGTCAGCCGCAGCCGTCTGATCATCTTCGGTCTGTTGGCGGAGTCGCTGTTGCTCTTTCTCTATTTCGCCATGCTCGGGGTCGGCAATCTCGCCCTTGTGTTCATCTCGTTGATACTGGTCGCAGGCTTGGGTCACGCAGTGGTCAACGGGATCTTTCCGGCCTTCGTCGTCGAGAGTCTGCCCGCCGCCGTGCGATACACGGCTGGTTCGTTCGGCATGCAGTTGGCCGCGCTCGTCGCCGGTTTCGCGCCGCTGGTCGCCACGGCCCTCGAACCCACCGCCGGCGGCGTGTGGACTGTCTGTGGGTTGTGCCTGGCCATGTGCGCACTGGGCGCGGTGAGCGCGAAGTACATCGTCAAAATCCATGCTCCACAACATGAGTCCATCCCATTCGCGGCGCAGGCCACGCAGTCGAAAGAAGCGAGTAACGCACAATGACCGACGCACACATCACCTCAGCACCCTCTCCCCGAGACGGATACGACTTCCGAGGCACAGGCATAGTGATCGCCGGTGGCACGTCGGGGGTCGGCCTGTCCACCGCCCGTTACTTCGCGGACTGCGGAGCCGCGAAACAGGTCATCGTCGGACGTAGCGAGGCACGCGGGAAAGATGCGGTGACCGCCCTGGCGGCATCGAATCCCGAGTGCGATGTGCTGTTCGTCGCCGCAGACATCAACGAGGTCGGGGCCGCGGACGACGTCGTCCGCCAGGCGAAGGAGCACCTGGGTGATGTCGATGTCCTCGTGAACTCCACAGTTGCGCAGTACCAGCCGACGTTGCTGCACAACATCGCTCCGAAGAAGTTGATGGACATCCTGGTCCAGCAGGCGCTCGGGCCGGTCCTGATGAGCAGAGCTGTCGTCGACGTCATGCGCGAACGAGGTCGGGGCTCGATCGTCACCATAGCGTCGGACGCCGCGAAGGTGCCCACGCCGGGTGAAACAGGGATCGGAGCGGCGATGGCAGCCATCGTGACCTTCTCCCAGACGCTCGCCGTCGAGGCCAAGCGGTACGGCGTGCGAGTGAACGTGCTGACACCTTCCTTGATCGTCAACACCGGCTCGTACGATCGCGCCATGAGCGCCGAGTTCAGCAAGAAGATCTTCGACAAGATCGTGTCCCAGGCACAACTCGGATTGACCGAGCCCGAGGATCTGGCGAATGCGATCCTTTTCCTCGCGTCGCCACTCTCGCGTCTGATCACCGGACAGGTGATCAGCGTCAACGGGGGTATCTCCGTTGTCTGACACGACTGTGCGACGATCGGTGGTGCGGCACCGAGTCCGGACGCCTGAGGACATTCTCGACGTCGAACGCCGCGATCACGACCACCTTCTGCCCGCTCGGACGATATACGGCTGCCTTGCCGCATCAGCTCGCCGTTTCCCGGACAAGGCAGCGATCGTGCACCTCGAGGCGCCCGACTTCATGACCCCCAGGCGGGAGGTGACCTACCGCGAACTGGCGGAGGCCGTGCAACGCGCGGCAGCGATGTTCCTCGATCGTGCCGCCGGTGCACCGAGCGTGGTCGCGGTGATGCTGCCCATGTTCCCCGAGGGGCTCATCGCGACGTGGGGTGCGCAGCGAGTGGGGATCGCGGTGCCGCTCAACCCTTTCCTCGAGATCGCCTCTCTCGTCAACACCCTCAACCGCACAGCCGCCACGGTGATGGTCACGACCAGTCAGGTTCTCGCCGAGCGAGCTTCGGACATTCCGGCGATACTGGCAGCAGTGCCGACTCTCAACGAGATTCTGCTCGTCGGCGGGGAACACGACACCTTCACTGCCGCAGTGGAAGACCATCGTGACCGCCGGGTCGACGTGGACGACGATCCTCACCGCGACAGCATGGTGATGCCCACCGGTGGTACCACGGGTGCTCCGAAACTGGTGCGCATGTCGCAGTACGGCCAACTGATCATCGCGTGGAATGTCGGTGCGCTGATGGGATGCGAAGAAGAGACCGTGATCGGCCACGGTATGCCGAACTTTCACTGTGGGGGCAGCATCGCACTGGCACTGCGGTCCGTGGTCTACGGTCAGACGCTGCTGACGCTGACGTCTGGCGGCTTCCGGTCCCGCGATGTCGTCGACAGTTTCTGGGACATCGTGCAGCGATACGGCATGACCTCGACGATGACCACGCCGACCACAGCATTCGCATTGCTGCACGCCCCGTCGGCGCCGAACGGCCCCACGACGTTGACCGATTTCAACGTCGGCGGGAGCACTGTGTCGACCGCGCTGATCCGCGGCTTTCACCAACGGTTCGGCATATGGCTACGAGAGTGCTGGGGCGGCACCGAGTTTCATGGCACCATCACCGGCCACCCCAACGACGATCAGCATCCCCGTGTGGGCTCTGCCGGCCGGCCCCTGCCGCAGTCGAGAGTGCGGGCGGTGCTTCTCGACGATGACGGTCGTTGGCTGCGCGACTGCGGGCCGGGTGAGCCGGGAGAGTTGCTGATCGGCGGACCGACGGTCAGCGAAGGCTATCTCGACGAGGAACTGAACACGCAGTTCTTCGTGCAGGACGTGCCGAACGGTGGTGTCTGGGGGCGAACCGGTGATCTGGGCTCCATCGACGATGACGGCTACGTGTGGGTGTCGGGGCGCAGTAAGGACCTCATCATTCGCGGTGGGCACAACATCGACCCGCGGGACATCGAGGAAGCACTGGCGGCACACCCGGCCGTGGAGATGGTGGCCGCGGTGGGCAGGCCGGACCGGGCGAAGGGCGAGATGCCGGTTGCGTACGTGCAACTGGAGGCGGGGGCGACCGCCGAATCGGCCGACCTCCTGATGTTCTGTCGTGATTCCGTTCAAGAGAAGGCGGCGGTTCCGGCGCATGTGACGGTCCTCGATCGGCTTCCCCTGACACCCGTGGGCAAGATCTCGAAACCGGCATTGCGGACGCTGGCGTTGAGAGATGAGGTCCATCAAGTGGTGGCCAGTTGTAGTCGCGCGCCGGTCGATTGCGTGATCGAGATCGATGACGCCGGGCTCAGACGCCATGTCACAGTGGTGGTGAGTGCCGATGGCGCGGCGAATGTGGACGTCGAGTCGCTGCAGGACAGATTGAGTGCCTATGAGTTCCTCTCGCAGGTGCAAGTGGGTAAATTCGTCAGCACACCATAGGAGGAGTCGTTGATCGCGTACCACCGTTTCGCTCGGCAGCCATTGCCGCCGCCGAGCGCCCGGTCGATGCTGTTGACGGTCATCGGCGAGTTCTTGTTCGACTCGGACGAGGGCGCATGGACTGCCGCGTTGATGAAGGTGCTCGGGGGAATGGGTATCGAGGAACACGCCGTGCGGCAACTCCTCTCACGTGCTGCGTCAGCCAAGTGGATCGAGCGCGAGCGGGTCGGGCGCGGCGTGAGATGGCATCTCGCCGAACATGGTCGAGCGCTTGCGGCGGACGGTATCAAGCGGTCGAGTGCGTACCTCGAGGGACCGTCGCCCTGGGACAATGAGTGGCTCGTGCTGACAGTGACGGTGTCGCAACGGAAGAGCACCGTGCGCAACCGACTCAACGGCGGCCTGAGCTGGCTTGGAATGGGAAATGTCAATCCGGGCGTATGGGTGACACCGCACGTCGACCGTCAGCGAGAACTCGCGGATCTGGTTTCGACGCTCGGCTTGTCCGATTCTGCGCTCGTGCTGACCGGCTCTCTCGGACTCGGCGGACTCGCCACCGATGAGATCGTGGCCCGGGCCTGGGACTTCTCCGATCTGGAGACGAGCTACCGAACACTGCTGACCCAGGACGGTGGGGCCGACCCGTCAGACGACGACGAGGTGCTCCTCGCCTACATCGAGTTGGTCTCGCTTCAGCAGCGCTTCATGCGGCTGGATCCGCAACTGCCGAAAGAACTCCTTCCGGAGTGGGTCGGCAGGGAGGGAGCAGCCCTGTTTCGGCGGCGCCGAGAGCAGTGGTCGGCCACCGCCCACTCGCGGTGGACCAGTCTGGTCGCGGAGTCTGCGCCGCGTTCGACAACCTGATCGCAGCGTCCACGCATCTCGTGCGATTACCGCGCGTCACGATTGGTGACGGTGCGAGATCGTAAGGCAGCGTCGACGATCGACGCCGCCGTGTCGCGGGGCTCGCGATCTGTGGCGGCTGTGCAGACGGTGACGCCCCCGATGACCTCGTGCGCATCGTGGGCGCCGACACGGATCACCATGCCCGCTTCGCGCGCGGCCATGTCTTCCGTAACGACGTCGCTGACCAGCTCTGAGCTGGGGCGGCAACTGACGACGACATCCGCGTCGCCCAGTGAGGCTGCGAGCTCCGACACCATCCGCTGTGCGTCGGACCTCGACAACAGATCGCCCGAGGCGGCGACCGCCCACATTCCCGACGCTGCGGCGAACACCTCCTGGGCGGTGGCCTCGGCGCGTGCGGCATCGGAACTGACGATGCCGATACGTTGCGACCCGGCCCGGACGAACCGGAGCGCCACGAGACGCCCGAGCGGGGTGTCGTCGTCGACGACGACGACCGTGGAATCGTTGAGACCCACAGGCGTCACAATTTGCTCCGCAGGGTCAGCGGGACAGGCTCGTGATCGTGACTGTGGCCCAGGCTCCCGTTGCATCCCGCGCATTGCGGCACAATGCCGTTCGCACGATCGGCCAGTTGCCCTTTTGCTGCCGAGTCCCGGGTCTCGGCCCGGCCGAGCGATCCGAGGTACTCGTCGCGTGCGAGAAGGCCGGCCCCGTAGGCGCCGGCGATCTGCGGCTCTGACAGCAACTCGACCGGCTGACGGAGAGCCTTCTCGAGGTAGTGGCGGGCCGCCTCGTTGCGAGCGACCCCACCCGTCATCACCGTCGGCGTCGCCTTGCCGACCTGCGACACGAGTCCAACCGTGCGCGCGGCGACCGCCTTGTGTACGGACGCTGCGATATCGGGCTTCGCCTGGCCCTGGGCAAGCATCGAGATGACCTCGGTCTCGGCGAAGGTCGCACACATGCTGCTGACCTCGAGACCGTCGGTTCCGGACATGGCCAGCGCCCCGACCTCGCTCACATCCACTTCCAGCGCGCGCGCGAGAACATCAAAGAAGCGTCCGGTGCCGCTCGCGCACCGATCGTTCATCGCGAAACGATCGACAAGTCCGTCGGCATCGACGGTGATCGCCTTGCTGTCCTGGCCGCCGATATCGATCACGAGACGAACGCCGGGATGCATGGCGGCGGCACCCCGGGCATGGCAGGTGATCTCGGTGAACGACCGATCTGCCCCGGGTACGAGCTTGCGTCCGTAGCCGGTGCTGATGATGCGCTTGATGTCTCGTGCCTCCAGCTGGGCCGCGCTCAGCGCACGATCCATCGCGAGAACGACTGCATCGCGGCTGACCGCACCCATCTGAATCACACTCGACCCGACACGTGTGCCGTCCTGATCGACGACGACCGCCTTGGCGGTCGTCGACCCGAGATCGACCCCCATCGTGTACCAGGTCATCAGACCAGTGATTTCGTGCGTTGCACGTCGATCGCCTCCAGCATCGCCTCGAGGCGGCTGTCGAACAGCTCGTCGTTGTAGAAGGATGCGTCTGCGACATCGCCTTCGAAGAAGAACGACTTCACACCGCGTTCACGCTCGGCCGTCTTCGCCAACATGGTCTGTGGATTCGTCATGGCCCGGCAGGTTCGAGTCGAGTGGAAGGCGATGCCGTCGATCGCGTACTCGTCGAGCCGGCGCAGCAACAGCTCCTGCAGGTTCTTCAGCCCGTGGTTCAACGGGCATAGCAGATAGTGTTGCGCCATGCCGCGCAGCGGGTTGTCGACATCGATGAGTTGTGGTTCCTGCCAAAATGATTCATGCGTGTAACGGCCGGCCACGACCGATACGTCGTACTCGGCGAACTTCCTCGTCAGGAAACCGAGCTTGTTCCAGTTCATGATCCCGTCGAAGTACACGCGGTAGCGCTCGTCTTTCACCGCGGACACGCCATCCCGTAGGCGCTGCTCGATCTCGGCCTTCACTCCGGCGAAGTAGTCGACGAGCGCTTGATTTCCGGGCAGGAAGTTGATGGGCGCGATGCTGGCGACCCAGTCCCAGTACGTCGCCGGCGTCGGTGCGTGAGTACACAGCTGCATCGCCTCGAGCCGGAGTTCCGAGGCACGTTTGATGAAGGACATGCTCTCACTCAACACATCCCAGTCGAATGGCCGGCCAGTCTGATGTTCCAGGAAGGTGATCAGCTCGCGAAGCTGCCCCTCGGCATAGTCGCTGACCTCCACCCATTCCTCGCCGCGCATATAGCCGGCGTCGGGTTTGTTGCCCCATAGCATCGGCAGCGAGACATTGAAGACGGGGAGCTTGCGATCGAAGACGCGGTAGGTCATCGCATCCCACTGCTGACCGGTGCTGCAGCCTGCGTAGCCGTTGACGAAGAAGTCCGGTGCGGGCAGTTTTGCGGCGAGTTCCTTCTGGTCCAGTAGGCCGACCACGCCGGTCTCGCTTTCGGTGCGACTCTGCTGCGTCAGGACCGCGCATCCCAGATGTGTCCTGGCATATGAACACAATTCGCCGATGTACCCGTACTCGGCGCCCGCTGCCTGCGCGGGCTCTTCGAGATGCTGCGCCGCCAGGCGCGCCGCGAATGCCTCGCCGTGACACCACTCGAGACCCGCCGCTTGGAACAAGGGGTTCATGGCGGCCCCGTTGTACCAGACGACGTGCTTGCCGCGTTCCTTCGCGGTGAAGATGTTCTCCCAGTAATCGGCGGTCATCTTGCCGCCGACCCGGGTGCTGGAAAGCTTGTTGGTCTTGTCCTTCTGGAACAGTTCGGTTTGCACAGTGCACTCCTTTGGTTCAGACCGCGACCGTGGTCACGTGGCGACGGATTCGTTCGACGAACGTCTCCATCTGTGTTCGCAGCTTCTCGACCGGGATTCCTTCGTGCTCCGTCTCGATGAGCAAGGACGGAATGCCGTGGCTCTCGAGTGCCTTGCGTAGCTCCGGGTAATACAACATGTGCGGTTCACAGAATTTGGCCATCAGAACCAGGACGCCCGACGCGCCACTGGCTGCGATGGAGTCCAGAAGATATGTATCCCAATCGACTTCGCTGGTGACTCGAGTGGGGCACGGCGCCTTGACATTGCGCTCCAGATACCACGACGAGAGGGCTGCGAGTGGGTCCTGACTCTCGGGGACGTCGGTCGAGATGTATCGAAATCCGGTGTACAGGTCGTCGTCGACGACGATGGCGCCGGATTCTTCGATGACATCGAGGATCTCTGGACGGGGTGCGTGGCAGAAGTGCCCCGAGATATGCAGGCGGACCACGTCATCCGGTGCTTCGTCGTGGACGGGGAGTTCGGCGAGAATGGTCTGCAGGGCCGCTGTGTGCTGGTCGATGTCCATCACCATGCTTGACTTGACCAACAGCTGCATCTCGCTCGCGGTGATGCGCGCACGACCCGACCGCCGCAGTTCGTAGAAGTGGCGGAGAAGCTGTCGATTTCTGTTGAACGCCTTGATACTTGCCGAGAGTGTGTCAGTCTCGACCGCTGTCCCGGTCACGGTCTCGATCTGCGACCTCAGCTCAGCGATCCGGCCGTCCACCCGCGGTTTCGTCCACGCGTCATCCATGGCGCTGGTGAACTGTGCGAAGTGGACCGGCTTTTCCGGGCGGGTATATCGAATGGCGTCGACCGCACCCAGCAGCTGGACGCAATGGTCGGCCGCGGCGAAGGCGTCGAACACATCCAGTTCGCCGATGGCGGCCTGATCGGCGACGCTCCGCGTGTATCCGCAGTAGAACTCGGCGAGCAGGCTCCGGCCCTCGGTGATGGGCGTCCGGCTCTCCTGGATGATCACCGGCAGCGCGCCGGCCGCGTGGACCAGCTCGACGGGGAAATTCATCGGGAATGACCCGACCACGGGGCGCTGGTGGGCCGTCTTCCAGTTGTTGGCGTATGTGACGGGGTCGTCGGCGACCGTTTGCAACATCGCCATCGAGGGCGCGTGGAGTTCGCTCACGAGATTCCTTTGGCTGTGGATGAGACGCGGTGGCTGTGGACTGGGAAAGTCTCATCGTGGCGTCGATCAAATACTACAACTACAGGATGAAGATGTCTAGAAATGTAAAATGTGCTGCGGGCAGGATTCAGCAGGGCGATGAGTCCTGGATATTCAGTCGAGGCGGGCGATCGTCAGCCAGTGTGCGTGCGCCGCAGGTGCGCGTTCGGCACGCAGGGCCTGTAGCCGATGGACGACCGTGAGGCCGGGCCAGTCAGGCAGGAGTTCTTGTGGCAGTTGCGGATCCATATAAGGGGTGTGGCGCAGGGCGTCGATCAGCTCGATGTGTGCCACCAGGGCGTCCTTGCCCGCGAGCTGTTCGGGGTGGTCGAATCGCTCCCGCAACTCGTCGTATGCCGCCGAGACCTTCTCGAGGTCCCATGACCGCTCCACGAGTTCGGCCTCGGGTATCCCGATCGTCGCGGTCGATCCGATGAACGAGATCGTGTTGGTCGACAATCCGAGAGACTCGATCGCTGCCTGGGCTTCAGGCAGTCGTTCGACGTGGGGAGTGACCCAGATTCCCGCGCTCGGATTCCCGAAACCGGCCCACCGTAAGGCCGCGTACAGCTTCTTGCGGGTCGCGCGATGCGATTCGGGAATCGGCACGATGATCACCAGCCACTTACCATCCCAACGGCGGCCGGCAGAGGCATCGGGAAACACCCGGTTGACGCCCTCGCGGAATATCTCGTACGTACGCTCGGTGACCGCCCACTTCGTCTCGCGTCCATCACGCTCGGCGGAGATCAATCCGGACGCCCCTGCCCGGGCTATTGCCTGCCGACTCGCCGACTCTCCGAAGCCCACCCCGGTGAGCGCGTAGAGCAAGGCCGCTGTGTGTACCGGTTGGCGGTATGGCGCGACGAGCTCGCCGAGGATGGAGATCAGAGCAGATCGAGCGCTGCCGATCGAGGTCGCGGGCCTTTCCGCCGACTCGGCGGCACGATCGGTCATGAGCGACATCGTAGCGACTGGCCCTGACGCTCACGCCCGGGCAGTCACGCTGAAACCGCCGGTGTGGGAAGCGATGAAGCGAGTGTGTGGAGGATCTCCGCCGCACCTCGGGCCGTGCTCGGGACGAACTCCGCGATGTCGATGATGTCGTCGATCGCCGAAGCCACCTGCCCCGCCAGGACCAGTCCCTGCTCCACATCCCCGTCGGTCTGGGCGCGCTGCATCGATTCGATCTTCCACCGGGTGAGTTCGACGGCGTCGGCGATCTCTCCGGAGTCCGGCGTGCCGTGGTCCGTGAGCCGGCGTGAGGCGGCGTTCCTGAGCCCCCGGCAGGGCCCGTACACGCCGTCGAAGGCGACGTCATCTCCTTCCTTCGCATCGATGAGCGCCTGGATGTAGGCCGGGTGCCAGTCGGTATTCGCCGTGCTGGTGATGAATCGGGTTCCCATGGCCACGCCATCTGCGCCCAAGGCCATGGCCGCTGCGAGCCCGCGTGCATCTCTGGCGCCACCGGTCAGCAGGACCGGAACGTCGACGGCCTCGGTCACGCTGGGGACGAGAACGTAGGAGTGCACAGCTTTGCTCGGCGCATGTCCACCCATCTCGAACCCGGCGGCGATGATCACGTCGACGCCGGCTTCCGCGGCCTTGACGGCCTGTCGCGTCGAGCCGACCTTGTGCTGATGGATCATGCCTGCATCGTGGATCGGGGCGATGTAGTCCCCCGGAAACCCGGCCGAGGTCGTGAGGACTGTGAGCTGACGAGCCAACTCGGCGTCCTCGCGCCGCGCATCGAGCACCATGCGGATGTAGATGTCGGTGAACGGCAACACCACTCCGTTGCCGTCGACGCCGACCGGGATGTTCACTGCGAACGGACGGTCGGTCAGTGATCGACATTCCTCGATGTGGTCGCGGAACAGGCGGGCACCGGCCGCCAGGTCCGCCGGCATCCCGGGCATGGAGACCGTACCGAGCCCGCCGGCATTCGACACGGCAGCGGCGAGCTTGGGTGTTCGGAAGGGTCCGAGCCCCTCTTGAACGATCGGATGGTCGATCTGGACGAGCTGCGTGTAGCGGTTGACGATCGGGTTCACAGTGGTCTCCAGGAGGGGCGGGGGACGTGCCGGGGTGGCAAGATATTGAAATGATACAACTCTAGCTATGAAGTAGTCGATGGTGTAAAACTAGAGACCATGTGCACACGAAATTTCGGGTGCATGTAGTCGGCTGTCCCGAGAGGTGAAGTGAATGTCGGAACCCCCACTGGTTCGCAGGTACGAGGAAGCCGGTGCGATCATCGTCGGCGGGACGTCCGGTGTCGGACTAGCCACTGCCCTCGGTCTCGCAGACGCCGGAGTCGGACGAATGGTGCTCGTCGGCCGCAATGAGGAGCGAGGAGGTCTGGCGCGGAAAACGGTGCTGCACAGCCATCCTGAAGCGGACGTCCTGTTCCTGGCCGCAGATGCCTCCGACGAGGCCGAGGTCGATCGCGTCGTCTCCGCGTCGCAGCACGCGATGGGATCGGTGGACATCTGTGTCAATTCGACGACGACGGCCTACAAGCCGGAGTTGCTACATCGGACGCCTTCCGCGTCGATTTCCGCCATCCTGAGCGGCCAGGCTCTGCCGCCCATGCTGTTCACACGTGCGGTGCTTCCGCTGATGCAAGCGCAGGGCGGGGGGAGCATCATCAACATCGCCTCGGATGCCGCCAAGGTCCCGACGCCGGGCGAGAGTGCGTTGGGTGCTGCGATGGCTGCAATAGTCATGTTCTCGCGGGTAGCCGCGGTCGAAGCCAAACGAAATGGCGTGCGGGTCAACGCGGTCACACCTTCCCTGATCGAGGGAACCCGTACGGCCGACAATGTGCTGAGTGACGGATTCAGTCGATCACTGTTCGAGAAGGCGGCGACCCAGGCCCACCTGGGCGTGGCAGTTCCGGATGACCTGGCCGCCCTGATCGTCTTCCTGGCCGGCCCCGCGGCGGCACGGCTGACGGGGCAGACCATCAGTGTCAACGGTGGGATCTCCGCGTTCTGATGCAGTGTCTCAACGCGCGGGTCTCGAAAGAACTGTAGGAGGTGTGCTCCGTGGCCGCTGTCGTCGACGCCAAGGGCGTTATCGCGGTGGATGATCCACCGATCACGGCGGTGCTGGGAAACCCTGAGGCCGTGTTCGGCGTGCACTCGGTGATCGGAACCTCCAGCAACACGGCGGGAGCCATGACGACCGGGGAGTGGTTGGTGGGTGAGGACGGTCGGATCGCCTATGGTGCACTCTGCGTCTTCATCGACACCGCGATCGGCAGCCCGGCGGTCGCACACCGGCCTCGGAATGCGTGGGCGGTCACCACCGACTTGTCGATCACCTTCTGCGGCGCCCCGGTCGTCGACGGCTCGGACCTCCGGTCCTCGAGCCGTACGATCTTCAGGGACGAGCGATCGGCCGTCTCCGACGGTGAAATCGTGACGTTCGGCGGTGACGTGGTCGCCAAAGCTGTAGAGCGAGTGGTCTTCACACTTGACCAGTCGATCTCAAATGCTCAGACCGCTCCCGAGGCGATCGACCGTGGAAGCGGGAATGTGATCACGTTGTTGGGAGGTCGGTGTCGAAGTGACGCGAGCGTGCTCGACGTCGGTCGTCTCTGTCTCAATCCCGCGGGTTCTCTGCATGGTGGAGTTGCGGCATTCATGTCGGAGCGGGCGGCAACAGCCACGGTTGATACATGCACTGACGGACTGACGCCTACTTTGCTGCAGATGTCCTACATTCGGCCGGGAAGAGCGGATTCGAGATTGGTATTCCGTTGTCTTCCACTACATGTAGGTCGAAACTCGGCGGTGGTGCGGGTCGAGTCGCGGACGTCTGACGATCGGCTGTGCACCGTTGCCTCGGTGAGTTACCACCGACGATGACGGCCCGTTGCGGAGTTACCGAACACGTTGCAGCGCAGCATGTTCGGGGGATCAGTCATTTCTATGACGCCGATCGCAACAGTTGCGGACCAATGGTCCGACCGTTACTATGTGACATAGAGCACTCCAGGCCCGATTGATTCGGCGGCTGTCTGCCGGAGGCTCTCGAACTTCTGACAGGAGAAACCATGAAGCTCAAGACATCTGATTGGCCGGCTGTGCCGAGTTCAGGAGTCAGGGACATCACGTTGCCCGGACTCCTCCGGGAAGGCGCCGCCGCTGCGCCGGGCAGGGTTGCCCTGGTGGACGCGGTTCCCGACCCGAGTGAGCGTCGTTCGTGGACCTACGCAGAACTCCTACGGGACACGGAGCGGTACGCGCGAGCGCTTCTGGCCGATTTCGAGCCCGGCGACCGCATCGCGATCTTCGCGGCGAACAGCGGTGACTGGGTGGTGCTGCAGCAGGCGATCGCGATGGCGGGAATGATTGTGGTTGCGGCCAATCCGGCATACCGAAAAGACGAGTTGGCGTACGTTCTGCGTCAGTCCGGGGCCGTCGGGATCTTCTACCAGCGTTCCTACCGCGGTGCGGATCTCGCTGCCATCGTCGACGCGGCAGGGGCAGAGGTCGATACGGTCCGCACGACGATCCCTGACGATGAGTGGCAGAAGTTCGCCGATGGAAGCGACGCCGCGATTCGACTTCCCGACGTGGCGCCGACCGATCCCGTCCAGATCCAGTACACCTCAGGGACCACAGGGTTTCCGAAAGGAGCCTTGCTGCACCACAAGGGGATCGTCAACGAAGCCACCTTTGTCTTCGAGCGCGCGGGGATGGGCGATGGCGGCGTCTGTGTGAACGCGATGCCGATGTATCACATCGGCGGTGGTGCGGTCACCGAACTCGGGACGATGTCGGCGCACGGAACATATGTGGTGCTGCCCGGTTTCGATCCGGCGGGTGTCCTCGAGGCGTACGAGACCTACCGTGGTACGCATGGACTGCTCGTGCCGACGATGTTGATAGCCCTGCTCGATCACCCCGACAGCGCCACCCGTGATCTGTCGAGTATGCAGACCGTGCTTTCGGGCGCGGCAACCGTCCCCGAGGCGCTGGTCCGTAGGGTCACCGAGACCTGGAACTGCAGCTTCTCGATTCTCTTCGGACAAACCGAGATGCACGGCGTGATCAGTCAGACCAAGGTCACCGACACCGCCGAAGACCAGGCGACCACCGTCGGGCAGCCGCTCCCGGAATTGGAAGTCCGACTGGTCGATCCGATCGACGGTCGGGTGGTCGCGCTCGGTGAACAAGGCGAGATCTGCTGCCGCGGATACCAGAACATGATCGGCTACTTCGACATGCCGGAGGCGACCGCTGCAACCATCGACGACGACGGCTGGCTGCACATGGGTGATCTCGCGACGATGGACGAACGAGGCTTTCTGAAGATCTCGGGCCGGCTGAAGGAGATGATCATCCGCGGTGGGGTCAACATCTACCCGCGGGAGATAGAGGACCTGTTGTTCGACCATCCAGAGGTGCATGACGTGATTGTCGTCGGAGTTCCGGACGACTATTGGGGCGAGCAGATCGGTGCGGTCATCTGCGCGATCGATCCGGCGGCGCCGCCGAACCCCGACGAGCTCAAAGCCTGGTGTCGCGAACGTATCTCGGCGCACAAGGTTCCGTCGATGTGGTTCTTTGCGGAATCGTTCCCGATGACCCCGTCCGGAAAGATCCAGAAGTTCAAGATCAGGGATCGGATCGCCGCCGGCGAGATCGTCCCGGACAAGGTGACCGGCGGGAGTCTATCGGTCCCTCGCTGAGGTGTTGACCGCCACGTGACCTGCGGGCCAATGCCCGCCCGGCGCGATATGCGACACTGGCGATAGTCAGCCGAGTTCGGAGGTCACCGTGGATCTCACCGTCCAGCACCTGCGGTACTTCCTCGCGGTCGCCGACGAACTCCATTTCGCCCGGGCCGCCGAACGGTTGCACATCTCGCCGTCGTCGTTGAGTCAGCAGATCCAGCAACTCGAACGGCGCGTCGGCACACCGTTGTTCCGACGGACCTCCCGGCAGGTGCAGCTCACCCCGCGAGGCGCCGACCTCGTCCCGCTCGCTCGCAGCGTTGCTGTCGCCATGGACGGCGTCACGGCATGGGCGGACGCAGATCGCAAGTCCCCGAGGGTGTTCCGGATCGGGGTCGCCGCGGCCAACGAGTTCACCAACGCGGTCCTGGCGGCCGCGGTCGCACGGTTTCCCGACGTGGAATGGCAGATCCACAGTCTTCCGTTGACCGATCCGTTGACCGCGGTGCGTGACGGCGAGGTCGAGGTGTCCCTCATGATCGGTCATGAGAGGCCACATGTCGACGGAATCGAGACCACGCCCTTGTGGTCCGAGGACCGGATGCTGGTGGTCAACGAATCGCATGGGATGGCCGATCGTGAATCGGTCCGGCTGGAGGAAACCGACGAGGAGACCTTCATCGGCATACGTGATGCCGGGGGAGCCCAGGGCTGGTTCGTCGACCCGCGGCCGAGCGGCGTCCACCCCCGGATCCTGCCGCTGGCCAACCAGTTCGACGAGGTGCTCCAGTTGTGCGCCGCGGGTGTCGGCGTCAACATCTGTGGCGCCACCGCCGCATCCACGCATGCCCGGCCGGGATTGCGCTACATCCCCATCACCGACCTTCCACCGGTGACCACCTACCTGTGCCGACGGAAGTCCCACGCCATTCCGTTGATCGACGCGTTCGAGGCGGTCGCAGTGGAGGCGGTGAGCAGGCTCGTTCGCCGATGATCATGAGGCCGGGCCTCATGATCGTGCACGGATTCCTTGTGGACTCGGTCACCCTGCCGCCACAGACTGGGGAGCGTGAGATCCTCTGGAATCGTCCGCCGCGACTTAGTCTATGCGCGTCGAGAGGCCGGCGACCTGCACCTCGACCTCGTCACCCCCGGCGCACCTGTGCCTGCGCCGGTGATCGTCTTCCTGCACGGCGGTGGATGGTTCACCAGTGACCGGACCCTGTGCCCGGACCTGGTACGCCACTTCTGTGAGCGCGGATTCGCGATGGCCAGCATCGACTACCGGCTCAGCGGACAGGCGCACTTCCCCGCCCAGCTCCACGACGTGCGCGCGGCCATCCGGCATCTGCGCGATGGCGCATCGGATCTCGGTCTCGATCCGACCCGCATCGGTGTCTGGGGAGCGTCCGCCGGAGGTCACCTCGCCGCACTGACCGGTCTGTTCTCCGCCGTCGACCAGTTGCCCGGTGAGGGCCCCACCACCGGCGATGCCGGCGTGCAGGCCGTCGCCGAATCCTACGGCCCGGCCACCCTGGTCCCCGGCGAGATCGAGCCGGGGCTGCCACTGCCCGGCGTCACCTCACCCGCAGAGAGCCCGGAGGGGCGGCTGATCGGTGGGGACCCGGCCGACCTGCCCGACGCTGCGCGTGCCGCAAGTCCGCTCCACCACGTCACCGCGGGTGCGCCGCCGTTCCAGATCTCCCATGGCACCGGTGATCTGCTGGTCGCCGCCGACCACAGCCGACGGCTCTACGATGCGCTGGCGGACGCCGGCGTCGAGGTCGACCTCTACCTCGTCGATGGCTTCCAACACGGATTCCTCAACCCGCCCAACAGATCTGACGTACCGTCACCGCCGGTGATGGATGACGGCCGGCTCGATGCGGAGGGTCCCGCGGCTGCGCTGCACCTCTCGGCGCGCGACACCGTCCGAACCGAAGACCGCACGACGTTCGCATTCGACGACATCGGCGACTTCTTCGCCCGACACCTCGCCGCTCCCGCTCCGCGCGCAATGAACACGACCTCAGGAGGAATCCGATGACCCCGGCCACCGACCTCAGTGCCATCCACCAGCTCGCCCCAGTGGTCGACGCGCTCCCGGGGGAACCCGTTCCGTACCGTCTCGCCGACGGCGAAGGGATGCGCTACGAGGTCGACAACCAACTCTGGACGGTGATCGCTCGCGCCGCGGACACCGGCGGATTGTTCGACGCCGCATACATTCTCGGCCCGCGCGGAGCGGGTGCCGGCTTCCACAGCCTGCCCGACCATCAGCGCTCCTACTACGTCTTCGACGGATGCGTGCAGTTCTGGCTACCCGGCGAGAGTCGCATCCTCACCCCAGGCGATTCTGTCCACGTGCCGCCCGGCATCCCGGTCGCGTACCGGATGCTCGGCCACATGACCAAGCTGCTGTTCTGGTCGGCGCCCGGCGGAGCCCTCGACGCACTGGCCGATTCCGGCGCCGACGTCGTCTCCCGCATCTACTCGGCCGATGGACGATCCGGCATATCGAGGAACGCGGATCAATTGTTCGCGCCGACCGGTGCTCGGTTGCACGATCTTCCGCGTGTGGCGGCGTGCGACGCGTGGGACGACGTCCTGCCGGAGAGCGTCGAGGGCTACTTTCTGCGCGCACACACCGGCGACCGACGTGCCTGGCCCGACGCGATCAACGCCTACGGCACTCGTGGCCGCACCACGGGAGGCCGCTATTTCTCGGTGCTGACCCTGGGCGGGAAGTCGCCGTACATCCCGCAGCATTTCCACCGTCAGCACACCGAGAACTTCTTCGTCGTCTCCGGACGGGTGTGGCTGTACGCCAACGGTGTCGAAACGCTGCTCACCGCCGGCGACTACCTGCACGCGCCCGCCGGCACCATCCACAGCTTCGCGTTCGACGCACACAACACCACGATGCTCGGCATGCTCACCTCCGACGTGTTCGAGAGCTTCTTCGACGTGACCGGCGAGAACACCGACGACTTCGTGCACACCGAAGGACTCATCAACCCGGGAGACATGATGGCCAAACTCGGGGCCGCGGCCGCGGACCTCGACCTGGAGTTCGTCGGACCTCCGCCGCAGCGGACGCGCGCGGTCGATCTGTGAGATGGAAACGCTCAGGTGACGACGATAGGGACCTATTCAATCGTGTACGATTGAATGGAGAGGTGCCGCCGACGCCCGGATGAGGAGAGCCCATGACCCGCGAGACTGCTCACCAGTCGGTCCGTAGGTCACTCGAGGGTCCGCGAACCGGGCGGACCAGCGACGCCGCCCGGCCCACCGGATGGCAGTACGTCCGATACGCCTACGGCGCGAAGCTGCCGGCGTCGATGAGGACCTGGGTGACCAACGACCTCACGGGCCCCGGCGCGACCACGCGCATGGTCCTTCGCTGGGCGGTTCCCTGTGTGCTGATCCTGGTGCCGATGCTGTTCGTCCCCGCGGACTGGATCGTCCGGCTCAACATGACGATCCCGATCATCCTCCCGTACATCTTCTTCTCGATCGCGCTCAATCGCGTGTACCGACGTCACCGCCTCGCACAGCACGGGCTCGATCCCGATCTGGTGAGCAAGCGTGAACGCGAGCAGAACGCCGACCTCTACGACGAATACCACCGGAAGTACCGGGGCAATCCGCGCCGCTGAGCGCCATCCGGAACCCCGTCGGCTCCGAAGCACTCACTGCCCGAGCACACTGGTCAGTGGTGAGTGATGGAGGAGCAGGGGATGACAGACGATCTCGTGGTGTTGATCGACGCCGACCGAAGGCCGCGTGGCACCGCACCCCGACGTACCGTCCACGGTCCCGACACCCCGCTTCATCTGGCCTTTTCCTGTCATGTCGTGGACGGGGAGGGTCGCATCCTGATCACCCGCCGCGCGCTCGGGAAGCGGACATGGCCGGGCGTGTGGACCAACTCGTACTGCGGACATCCGCGCCCCGGCGAGACTGTCGAAGACGCGGTCCGCAGGTACGCGCCGCGTGAACTCGGCTTCGAGGTGTACGACCTCCAGGCGGTCCTGCCCGACTTCCGGTATCGGGCGGTTGATGCGAGCGGCACCGTGGAGAACGAGATCTGCCCGGTCTACGTTGCCCGCGCGAACGGTCACCCGGAGCCGAATCCCGACGAGGTCATGGACTTCGTGTGGGCGGACATCGCCGACGTGTGGTCGCTCGCGGAGCGGAGTCCGTGGGCCCTGAGCCCGTGGTTCGTGGAACAGATCCTGTCGTTGGGAACGGGCCGGGACCCCTACCGACTCGCGGCGACACGATCGGGGCGGTCATGACGTCGGTGACACGCGGTTCGTCGACGGACCGCGCAGACCTGCCGTATCACCACTACGACGCGTTGGCGGAGGCCAGCGCGAGTCTGATCATCCGGTCGTACTCCTCGTCCTTCGGGCTGGCCTCGCGACTGCTGGCCGAGCCGGTCCGTCGCGATGTGCACAACATCTACGCTCTCGTGCGGGTCGCCGACGAGATCGTCGATGCGCCACGACCCGAACAGGATTCGGCTCAACGCCGAGATGCTCTGGACGCCTTCGAACGTGAGACCCACACGGCCATGGCGACCGGGGTGAGTACCAACCTGGTGATCCACGCATTCGCGCGCACCGCGCAGCGGGTGGGAATCGACACGTCGTTGACCGCCCCGTTCTTCGCATCCATGCGATCCGACGTCGATGTCGTGACCCATGACGAGCGCAGCCTGGCGACCTACATCTACGGATCGGCCGAGGTGGTCGGCCTGATGTGTCTTCGCGCCTTCCTCGCCGGCGACCCACGGTGCGCCGCCGACTACGACGACCTGGCACCGGGAGCCCAGCGCCTGGGTTCCGCCTTCCAGAAGATCAACTTCCTCCGCGACTTCGGCGACGACAGCCAGCAACTCGGTCGCCGATACCTCGTGGGACTCGACCCCGCCGACCCGACCGACACGGCGTGGAACCGCTGGCTCGACGACATCGATCTGGATCTGGCGGCCGCGGCCGCGGTGATCCCGAGACTGCCGCGCAGCAGCCGGATCGCCGTCTGCACCGCCCACGATCTCTTCGCCGCGCTCTCGACCCGGCTGCGAGACACGCCGGCCGACGTCGCATTGCGGCAACGCGTGCGGGTGTCGTCGGCGGCCAAGGCGAGGATCGCGACCGCCGCGGCGCTGCGTCGCGGGCAGCCGAGGCCCGCGCCGGCCGGGGCGGTCCACGGGTGACCGGCGCGCCGAAGAGAATCGTCGTCATCGGCGGCGGGGTGGCCGGCCTGGCGACCGCGGCCTTGCTGGCCGAGGACGGGCACGACGTCGAGGTGGTGGAGAAGAACGAGCAACCGGGTGGTCGGGCAGGCTCATGGAGCCGGGACGGCTTCCGCTTCGACACCGGGCCGTCGTGGTGGCTGATGCCCGACGTCTTCGACCACTTCTTCGGACTACTCGGTACGACGACCGCCGAACAGATCGACCTGCGACGTCTCGATCCCGGCTATCGCGTCTTCTTCGAAGGGCACGACGAGAGCATCGACATCATGGCCGACGAGTCCGTCAACCGGGCGCTCTTCGATGCCGTCGAGCCGGGAGCGGGCGTAGCATTCGACGAGTACCTGGCATCGGCGCGACACGCCTACGACCTTGCGGTGCAACGGTTCCTGTACACCAATTTCGACTCACCGCGGGCATTCCTCGGGCGCGACGTCCTCGCGAACGCCCCGCGTCTGGCCGCCCTGCTCGTCGGTACCCTCGACAAGCACATCGCGGCGCGCTTCCGCGACCGGCGTCTGCGCCAGATCCTCGGCTATCCCGCGGTGTTCCTCGGCTCCTCACCCGACCGCGCACCGGCGATGTATCACCTGATGAGCCTGTTGGATCTCGCCGACGGGGTGCGCTATCCCGATGGCGGATTCACCCGACTCGTCGACGCGCTCGTGAGGCTGGCCGAGCAACGCGGAGTGCGCATCCGCACGTCGACGCCGGCAACCGCGATCCTCACCGAGTCACGCAGGCCCACCTCGCCGGCTCGTCGCCGACGGCCCGCGGTCAGCGGCGTCGAGGTGCGCACGCCGGGCGGCGGTACCGAGATCGTCCCGGCCGACATCGTCGTCGGTGCCGCCGATCTCCATCACGTCGAGACCAGGTTGCTGCCACCGGAACTGCAGACGTTCCCGCAGCGCTGGTGGGATCGCGCGACATCCGGTCCGGGCGCGGTCCTCGTCTACCTCGGCGTGCGCGGCCCCGTGCCCGAACTGCAGCATCACTCACTGTTCTTCACCGAGGACTGGACGGCGAACTTCGACTCGATCTTCGAGAAACCCACGCGGATACCGACTCCCGCATCGCTGTATGTGTGCAAGCCGTCGGCGACCGACGGCTCGGTGGCTCCGGCAGATCACGAGAATCTGTTCATCCTGGTGCCGGTCCCGGCCGATCCCGGGCTGGGGCGCGGAGGTATCGACGGGACCGGGGACCCGCTCATCGAGCAGACCGCCGACCATGCCATCGAGATGGTGGCCCGCTGGGCCGGCGTGCCCGACCTCGCCGACCGTGTCGTCGTGCGGCGGACGGTCGGTCCCGCCGACTTCGTCACCGATCTCAACTCGTGGTCCGGGGGTGCGCTGGGTCCCGCACACACGCTGCGGCAGAGCGCATTCCTGCGTGCCGCGAACCGCTCCCGCAAGGTCTCGGGTCTCTTCTATGCCGGAGGGAGCACCACACCGGGAATCGGGTTGCCGATGTGCCTGATCAGCGCCGAACTCGTCCGGAAGCGCGTCCGCGGAGACCGCTCCGTCGGGCCGCTGCCGGTGCCGGAAGCCGTTGTCTCGCGGTCTGGTACGTGATCTCTCGAGCGACTATCCCGACCGACCGATGAGGTCGGCGACGATCCGCGCCGACAGCATCACCAGAGGTAGCCCGCCTCCCGGATGCGACGACCCGCCGACCAGATAGAGCCCCGGAACGGGGGAGGTATTGGCGGGCCGGAGGAATGCCGCTCGCGGACCGTTGGAGGCCGTGCCGTAGATCGAGCCGCCGGGCGTCATCGTCCGCCGCTCGAGGTCCGCCGGGGTGAGGATGATCCGGTGCCGAATCCGGTCGGCGACGTCCACTCCGCGTTCGGCCATGACGGCCATCACCTGGTCGGCGTAGCTGTTGGCCAGACCCGGAGCGTCCCAATCGGTTCCGAGTCCGGTGTCGTGGGGCGGAGCGTTCACGAGTACGAACCACGCCCCGGTCCGGGGCCCGGGCACCACGGCGGGATCGTCCGGTGCGGAGATGTAGACGGTGGGCCGCTCCACCGGACGATGACTGCCCCCACGGCCGAACACGGCATCGAACTCGGCGTCGTAGTCCTCGGCGAACAGCACCTGGTGATGCGGCTGATCGGCGGGTGGGTCGTCGACCGCCAACAGCATGACGAACCCGGACAGAGATGGGGTGGTGCGCCGAATCCGGCTGCCCTCGCGTAGGGCCCGGTGGTCGAGGACGAGCCGATCGTAGACCTCGTGCGCGTCGGCGTTCGCCACGACGAGATCGGCCGATCGATGCTTCATGCCCGCGACGACGCCGTCGACCCGACCGGCGGAAGTGGTGATCTCGGCGACCTCGGTGCCCGTCTCGACCCGACCGCCGAGATCCTCGAAGCGATTCCTGAGCGCGGTCGCGATGGTGCCGAGACCGCCTCGCACATACCAGGATCCCCAGGCCTGCTCGGTCCACGGCACCGATGCGAGCGCGGCCGGCGCGCGCCGCGGGTCCGAGCCGGTGTACGTGGCGTAGCGGTCGAGCAGCATCACCAGCCGCGGGTCACGCAGATAGCGGTGGCCCACACCCCGCAACGTACGCCAGGGCGCCACCCGGAGGAGATCGGCCGGTCGCAGGGCCATCCGGATCATGTCGGCGGACGTGACCGGTGATTCCAGGAATGGGCCGTGGGTGGCATCCCAGATCCTCTCGGCCCGGCGGAGGAACGATGACCACTGATCGCCCGTGCCGGGGCCCAGTGCATCGTCGAGCGCAGCCGGGATGTCATCGAGTTCGCCGGGCATGTCCAGTTCCGTGCCGTCCGGGAAGCGGTAGCGGGCGGCGACGGGCAGTCGCTGCAGGGTGAGGACCTCCGACAGCGGTGCGCCGGTGTCGGCGAAGAGTTCCTCCAGGATGTGCGGCATGGTCACCAGAGACGGCCCGGTGTCGAAGGTGAAGCCGTCGTGGTGGAGGACGCCGAGCTTCCCGCCTACCTCCTCGGCCTGCTCGAGGACCAGGACCTGGTGGCCCTGCGCCTGCAGTCGGATCGCGACGGCCAGTCCGCCGACCCCGGCCCCCACCACGATGATCCGCGTCACGAGCTCACCTGTCGGCCCTTCCACCGCAGCCGCCCGCGACGATGCGCCACCACCGAATCCGTGGTGAGCGCCGCGAATGCGACGACGGACAGCGGGTGTGCGAACGCGTCGGGCCACACCCGGCCACCGGTCCGGCGGGCCGTGATGGCCCGTGACGCGACGCCCGCCAGGTAGCCGAGCGCACCGACCGGCGATCCGCGCGTCGCCGCGACCGCGGGGACCACGTATCCGAGGATCAGCAACGCGGTGACCGCGACCGTTCCTGGGATCGAACCGAATGCTGTCCACAGCGACTTGCCGTAGCCGCCGCGGACCTCCTGCCACCCGTCGTACATGCGGCAGGTCGCCAGCTCGCTGCCCTCGACGACCACTCCGCGGCCGCCTGATCGTTTGATGGCCCGCAGCAGACCGATGTCCTCGAGCACCTCGTCCCGCACCGCCCCGTGCCCGCCGGCACGGCGGTACGCGGCCGCATCCACCACCAGCAGTTGTCCGTTCGCCGCGGACAGCGACGGCCGAGGTGAGCGTTCGGCCAGGCCGAGTGGCAGGGTGCTCATCCACGACCACTGCAGCAGCGGCTGGACGAGACGTTCGACCGGACCGCCGACGATCTGTCGCGGATACGGCGACACCAGGTCGAGACCGGTCTGGCGCAGCAGCGCGACCGACGCCGCGAAGGCCGACGGCGCGACCCGGACGTCGGCGTCGACGAAGATCAGGACACCGTCGTGAAACACCCTGCCGGACAACTGCTCACACGCCCATGCCTTGCCGAGCCATCCCGGCGGCGGTGGACTGCCCGACAGCACCTCGATGCGCCGGTCACGAACCGCGAGGTCGACCAACACATCTGCGGTGCCGTCGGTCGATTCGTCGTCGAGGACCATGATGTGTACCGGACCCGGCCATCGGTCGGCCGCCGCACCGATGGAGTCGAGGCAGGCCGCGACGTTGTCGACCTCGTCGCGGACCGGGAGCAGCACCGTGAGCGACTCCGGTGCGGGCGCCGCGTCATGATCGGGACGCCGGATGCGCCGGGCGTTGTCGATCGTCAGGGCGAGGGAGGCGACGGCGGTTGCGGTCCCCGACCACACCGCCGCGCGTGCGAGCATCTCACCGCGCATCTCGCACCTCACGGATGACATTGATCGCCAACGGCACTGCGACGACGCCCATGATCAGGCCGCCGACCAGCGCCACCGGCGGGCGGCCGAAGAAGACCGCATGTGCCAGCACCGACGACACGTAGGTCCACAGGTAGACGGCGATCGGCAGGGCGTCCGCCGGCGGTGGTGTCGACGGACCGCGCGAGATGAACCGGTCGAGCAACACCATCATGACCAGCGAGACCAGCATCCAGCCGACGAAGTTCGTGACGGGAATCCCCTCCACCCCGGGGATGGCGGGCGTCGGGTATCGCCACTCCCAATGACCCTGATCGACCATCTGAGGGTCGAGGAACACGTCCCACGACGTCAGTGCCAGGGCCGCGACCGCGGCCGTCGCCCACCGTCGACGGGTACCCACCAGGCGCCGGGCCGCGGCGAGTGCGGGCCAGGCCATCATGATCCAGGCGCACGGGACGAGGGCCGGGACGCCGAGCACCTCGGGGCCGAGTGTGCCGGAATACGAATAGGTTCCGAAGGGGAGGCCCGTGTGCACTCCGATCGTCTCGGCGAGCAACCCGCCACCACCGGCGACCACCACCAGGATCATCGCGGCGCCCGGACCGCGGGTGACGCCGACGTCGACGATCACCGCCGCGGTGAGGAGGAGCACGCTGGCGACGGTCAGTGACAGGGTGCCGCCGTCGGTGTACGGGAAGATGATCTGCACGATCACGGTGGCCCCGAACAACACCCAGGCGACAACCCGCGTCCACCGGCGTGGTCCGTCACCGGTGGCCATGGCACGGCGATTCCCCAGCACCGTCCGCCCCAGCACCGTCCGCCCCAGCACCGTCCGACCCGGTGAGGCGCTCACGGGGTGCGCCCCTGATACGTGCCGACGACGTCGGTGACGGCGAGTCGGGCGAACAGCTCCTCCGCATACCAGCGGGCCGGCTTGGTCCGCCGCACCGCGGACACGTGGGCCGGAGAACGATACGCGAACGAGGTCAGCGAGTCGGTCGAATCCCACAGGGAGAAGGTGCCCTGCAGCCCGATCGGGGATTCGCCGATGCCGACGGCGAGACGCAGGCCGGATGCGTCGGTGAGGGCGTCGGCGACCGGGGGCACCGCACGCCAGAACGACAGCATCCGGGTGGGCCGCAGTCGTGCCCGGGTGATGGCGGCGACGGGACCGGACCAGGTGTTCCGGTCTGCCGCCCGGCCTGCGCCGAACGGATCCGTGCGTGACCAGGCGCCGCGCGAGGTCAGCGGCCGCATGGTCACGCGGAGTTCTTCGTCGCTGTTGGCCGCCCACGACTGCAGCACTTCGGCATTCGCGCCGTCTGCGGCGGCATCGCCGTCCTGCCAGACGGTGAGCAGAGCCCAGCGGTGCGGATCGGCGTCGCGCATGGTGAACGTGCGTCCCGAGCCGGTGCCGAGCGACTTGGCGAACAGCAGACCGGGCAGAGTGCGGAGGCGCCGGCGGTCGCCCGCCACCCGCCGCACCGCCTGCACGATCGAATCGACGTGCCACACACGGAGTTCGACCACCACACCGTGGTCGGTTCGGGGTGCCCCGGTCACGCGTCGCGCCAGACACATCGCCTGATGAGCGCTGACAACTCGGCCTTCGTGCGGTCGTCGACGGGGAGGTCGTCGACGCCACGCAGTGCTCGATCGGCCAGGTCGTCGATCCGCTCCTCGACGAGTCGTGCCGCATCGGTCCGGATCAACACCTCGCACACCATGCGCAGTTCGTCCTCGGTCAGCTCCGGCTTTCCGAGATGATCGGCCAGCACGCGCCTTTCGGATCGGGACGCCCGCTCCTCGGCGAACGCGACGAGCAGTGTGCGCTTGCCCTCACGGATGTCGTCGATGACGGGTTTCCCAGTCCGTCCCGGGTCGCCGAAGACACCGAGCAGGTCGTCGCGGAGCTGAAATGCCTCACCGGCCGCGAGCCCGATCCGGTCGAATCGGTCGAGCAGGTCGGGTGTGGCGCCGGCGAGACTTCCGCCGAGACGCAGCGGCCGTGCGACGGTGTACTCGGCGCTCTTGAACCGAAGCACCTGTAGTGCACGATGTTTCGACGTCGCCGACTGGGTCTGGCTGAGCATGTCCAGGAACTGACCGGCGAAGACCTCGTCGCGCATGCCCTGCCACTCGCGGCGTGCGGCACCGGCGACCGTGCCGTCGGCGGTCGCGAGGCCGCGGGCGATCAGATCGTCGGACCACATCAGACAGAGGTCACCGGCCATGATGGCCACGGCTGCACCGTGTGCCGCCGGGTCGCCGAGTCGCTCCGCCCGCAGATGCTCCTCGGTGAACGACCGGTGCACGGTCGGCCTGCCACGACGATCGGCGCTGTTGTCCATCAGGTCGTCGTGGACGAGGGCGGCGAGATGGAACAGTTCGATGGCCGCGGCGGCCTCGACGACGCCCGGGACACGGTGACCGCCGGATGCACCCTGGGCCCCGAGCAGACAGAACGTGGCCCGCACGCGTTTGCCGCCGCCCACCGCGCCGCGCAGGGAATCCGTCAGCGGTGCCAGCTCGTCGTCGACGCCGGTCAGGACGCTGCAGTGCTCTTCGACATGCTGGTACAGGACGTCGTCGACCAAGGCGACGACGTCGGGATCCGAGGTGCGCATCTGCAGATCAACTCCTCCGGCCCGGGCCACGGCATGCTCACGCCCCGCCGGGCGCGTCGGCAGGTATTCGGAGACGTCGGACGGGCGGATGAGTGGATCAGCGAGAAAGCTCGGGAGCCTGATCGGGTGTGGTCAGGACCACCAATTGCAGGGTCGCCCGGGTCATCGCCACATATCGGTCGACGGCACCGCGGACGCCGGTGCCGAACTCCGCGGGATCGACCAGGATGACGAGGTCGAACTCCAGCCCCTTCGCATGCTCCGGGCTCAGCGATCGGACGTCGAATCGTTGCGGGCCGGTCGCGATGTTGCCGGTACCCGACGTCGCGTCGAAGGTGGGGTCGCCGATCACGCAGGCGGTTCCCTCGGCATGGGTGGCGGCCCAGTCCGCGAGGATCGTGTCCCGGTCCGATACCGGGCCGTGGATCACCGGGAGACCGCTGCTGCGGATGGATGTCGGGACGTTGGCGTCCGGCAGCGCCGCCCGGATGACCGGCTCCGCCTCGGTCATGATCTCTTCGGGGGTCCGGTAGTTGATGCTCAGTGACGCCATCGTCACGCTGCGGAATCCGGTGCGTTCCAGGCGCTCCGTCCAGGACTCGGTGAACCCGTTCCGGGCCTGGGCCCGATCTCCGACGACGGTGAAACTGCGGGACGGGCAGCGGCTCAACAGCATCTGCCATTCGGCATCGGTCAGCTCCTGGGCCTCGTCGACGATGATGTGGGCGAACGGCCCGGCGAGGGCGTCGGCGTCGAGTGCCGGTGCCGCCGACTGGTCGACCAACGAGTCGCGCAGGTCCTGACCGCGCAACATCGTCGTCAACCCTTCACCGTCGTCGTAGGTGTGCGCGTCGAGGAGATCGTCGACCACCTGATCCATGCGCGCCCGCTCGGAGCGGAGAACCTCCTCCCGCTGACGGCGGTGCCGCGACGCCGCGGGGTCGCCGATACGCTGCCGCGCCGCATCCAGCAGCGGCAGGTCGGACACGGTCCATCCGTACGGGTCCTCGCGCTGCATGAGCGCGATCTCGTCGGCGCTGAGCCAGGGCGCGCACATCCTCAGGAACGCGGGCACCGACCAGAGGTCGGCGATCACGTCGGTTGGTTCGAGGACAGGCCACGCCCGGTTGACGGCCTTGGTCAGCTGTTCGTTGCGCGCCAACGATTTCCGCAGCAGGTCGACCGGCACGTCGTCGTGGTGCTTGTCGCGGATGATCCGCACCAGTTCCGCCCAGATCTGGTCACGTCCCTCGTTGTGCGGCGTACCCGGCTCGGGCACATCGAAGGCGCGCGCCCAATCCGCGACCGTGAGCCGTACCTCGTCCCAATGGGTCTCGACCGTCAGATCCGTGCGTGGCGGTTCCTCGTACCACTTCACCGCGGTCTCGATCGCCGACACGAGTTGGGTCGTCGACTTCAGATCGGCGACCCGCGGGTCGGCCTCGACCCCGGCCGCACGGCCTTCGGCCACCAGGTCGCGCAGGGTGCAGGTCTGCACACTCTCCTCGCCGAGACTGGGGAGCACGTCGGCGACATAGGCGAGGTACGGCTCGTGGGGCCCGACCACCAGGACACCGCCCCGGTTGCCACTCAGCCGCGGATCGGCGTAGATGAGGTACGCGGCCCGGTGCAGGGCGACGACCGTCTTGCCGGTGCCCGGGCCGCCGTCGACGACCAGCGCACCCCGCGAGCCCGCGCGGATGATCGCGTCCTGATCGGACGCGATGGTGCCCAGGACGTCGCGCATCCTGGGTGAACGGCTGGCGCCGAGACTCGCGATGAACGCGGATTCGTCGTCGAGCGAGACGTGACCGTCCACGGCATCGGCGGTGAACACCTCGTCCCAGTAGTCGGTGATCCGGCCGTGGGTCCAGCGATACCGGCGTCGGCTCGCCACCCCCAGTGGATTGGCCGGCGTGGCCGCGAAGAACGGCTCCGCGGCGGGCGTACGCCAGTCCACCAGCAGAGTCCGGCCGGCGGCATCGGTCAGACCGATCCGGCCGATGTACAGGGTCTCCTGGCCGTCGTCGAACACGACCCGGCCGAGGCACAGGTCCAGACTGAATCGTCGCAGGGTGCGCAGGCGGGCGGTGACCTGATGGATCTCGAGATCGCGGTCCGCGGCCTGACGTCCCTTGCCGCCGGGCGACTTGCGGAGTGACTCCAACCGTCGGGTCAACCCGTCGACAGACAGTTCGAGGCTCTCCGCGATCAACGCGAAGTGGTCCTCGTCGGCATCGATCAGCGCAAGAGCGTCTTTGAACGCACGACTCTCGGGGAGATTGAACGCGCTGGTCGTCGAGCTGCGCATGTATGGGGACTCCGATCTGTCGCGGACGAGGACCCAATCCTGCACCCCACCGGGGGCCTTGCCGCAAGGCCCCCTCTGCGCTATACGTTAGAAGAGCGAGGGGACTGTCCGCTTCCCCCGTGATTTCTCACCGCCCCGCCGTTCTCACCGCCCCGCCGTTCTCACCGCCCCGCCGTTCCCCCTCCCGAACTGCCGACCGTACACAGGTCTTCGCGATCAGATGATCCGTCCGACGTCGGAGGCGACGATGTTGTCGAGCGCGCGTTCGGCGACGGCGGCGATGGTCATCGACGGATTGCAGGCGGCGGTGTTGCCGGGGAGCAATGCGCCGTCGATGACGTAGAGGCCGCGCTGGCCGTGGACTCGCCCGTCGAGGTCGCACACCGTGCCCATGCAGGCGCCACCGAGGCTGTGCCATGTGGTGTTGAGCGCGGCGTTGGTGTCGATGAGCCGTCCGGACGGTCCGGCGATACGAGATGCGGTGCGGTGGATGTGCTTCCACTGGATGGCGGCGTCGCCGTTCTTCGGCCAGTGCAGCACCGCGTCACCGCGGCCCGAGTCGTAACTGAATCGTCCGCGGTCCTTGCTGACGCCGTAGCCGACCATCATCGTGCTGTTCGGGTCGACGGACAACGGGGGGATCGATGCCTGGATGACGGTGTGGGCCGTTGCCGGATTCTTCCAGTTGAGGCTGCCGTAGATGACCGGTCCGCCCTGTGGGGAGCCGAAGTCGTCGTCGGGGCTGTTCCACACGTAGATCCGGTCGGCGTTGGTTCCCCACCCGTGTCCGATCGCGTCCGGCAGGTCGGGGATGGCACCGGTCGCGGCGGCGCGGACCAGGAGTCGGGTGGTGTGCACACTGCCGGCGGACATGACCAACGTCGGTGTGGTCAGGATCTTGCGCTCGAGGACCTTGCCGGTCAGGTCGGTTCGGTCGACGTGCAGGCGCCACTTGCCGTCCGCGGTTCGTGCGACGTCGATGACCTCGTGCATCGTCTCCACGGTCAACCGTCCGGTGGCCTCCGCCGCCTTGATGTAGGTGACGTCGACGCTGTGTTTGCCGCCGTTGTTCACGCCCATTGCGCCGTCCCCATTGGTGTAGGACGGCTTCATCCGGCCCTGGAGTTCGGCGAGTGCGTAGTTCCAGTCGATGGGCATCGGGATCTTGGAGACGGGGAGACCGGCGCGTCGGGCGTTGGCGGCGAAGACCCGGGCCGCCAGATAGTTCTTACTGGCGATGAGCGCGTCGGGTGCGGTCCGGATCTGCAGCATGCGTGCGACCCGGGGGTAGTGAACCCGGTTCATGGTCTGCCAGTCCAGCTGTTCGGGCAGGAACTCGTTGAACACGGCCTCGGCGGGCTGCAGCGTCATCCCCTGGTAGACCAGGGATCCGCCACCCAGGCCGGCAGGTGCGAGCGCCGTGATGTTGTCACCCACGACCGCATCGACCAGGCCGACGTAGGGTTCGACCTCCAGCGGGCGCCCGATGATCTGGCCGACGGACTTGTGCCACACGATCCGCTTGTCCGGGGAGCTGGCGCGCGGGAACGTCTCGGCGTTTGGGCCGGTGCGCCAACGCTTTCCACGCTCGAGAAGCAGGACCGGAACACCGGCCCGGGTCAGCCGTAACGCGGTGACCCCGCCGCCGAAACCGGAACCGACGACGATCACGCGGTGCTCTTCCCGGGTGGTCCGTACGCGCCGTCCCGCGGGTGCGGCCCCCGCGGTCGCCGGGGTCAGGGCGAGGGCCCCGGTCACGGCGGCGCCGGTGAGGAATGAACGTCGGGTCAAGGGCACGGTCGAATCTCCTTGTCGCATGGCGTCAGTGCTTGCGGATCTCCGTCGGACCGAGAACGGGCTGTCCGGGCACGGATGAGGTTGTGCGACTGCGTCACCGACAGGTGATGAACGGGCGATGGCGACGGTGACCGGGCGAGGGACGGGTCGCACGCCCCGACATGAGGGCGCGCCCGACCGGTCGGAGCGATCACCCCGACGGCCGGTCACAGTCCCCGCTCTGTCGAGCCATCCTCCCCTTCGTGACCGACAGGCAGCAGTAACCCAGACATCATCAGTCATATGACTGAGAGATGGAAGGACTCTTCGAGGTTATGTGAGGCAGCTCACGAAAAAGTCGGCCAAAGGCCTTGCAGCTGACTTAACGGACATCCCGACTGGTGTTCGGCGCGAGCCAGAGCCCTACCGTCGCGTCGACGATCATGTCGCAGTGTTGTGACCAGGAATGCGCGGCCACGGATTGTGCGGCACCGGGACCGTCCATCGTGCGCTCGACGTCGGCCATGGCGTGGATGACCATGTGCTGGCTCATGGTCAGCCGGGTGTCCATGACGGGCTTCGGCATCGCCGGAAGCACCCGATAGAACCCGGTGAGGACTTCGGTGAGCGATTGCGACACGGCCACCGAGTCATACAACAGATAGCCGATCTCGGGGTCGGCGGCGAGATGGGCGCAGAACCGCGCGTAGTACGACGGACCGTCCAGTGCGGCCAGATGCTCGATCTCGGGGCGGATCAGGCAGTCGATCCATTCCCGCACGCCCGCGATGTATCCGATCTCGGCGAGCACGCGGGCACGGATCTCGTCGATGCGCGAGTTGTGCGATTCGAGGATCGCCCGGATGAGGCCGACCTTGTCACCGAAGTGATGCCCGACCGCGTAGTTGTTGCCCTGCCCGGCGGCCCTGCTGATCTGACGGTTGGAGACCGCGGCGATCCCGTGCAGGGCAAAGAGGCGCTCGGCGGTCTCGAGCAGCAGCTGTCTGGTCGTCGCCGACTGATTGCCCTTGCTCACCACCACGAAGATGATGATGCCTCATGTTCTGGTGTCGTCGCCCAGCACGTCGGCGATGAGGTGCAGGGCGGCGGTGGTGGCCAGCGCACGCACCGTCGCCCGGTCACCCGGGAATCGACGGGTGCGGGTCACCGTGGGGCGTCCCGCGACCGCGACGCCGAAGCACACCATGCCGACCGGTTTGAGTTCCGTGCCGCCGCCGGGCCCGGCGACACCGGTGGTCGACACCGCGACGTCGGCTGCCAGATGTCGTGCGGCGCCCTCGGCCATTGCCGCGGCGACCTGCTCACTCACCGCGCCGTGAGTCGCGATGAGTGTGTCCGGTACGTCGAGGACCGCCGACTTCGCCGCGTTCGAGTAGGACACCACGCCGCCCATCACATAAGCCGACGAGCCGGGCCGGTCGGTGAGGCGTGCCGCGATCATCCCGCCGGTGCACGACTCCGCGGTTGCGATGCGCCGATCCGTGAGTGCTGCCGCGAGCAGGTCGTCGATGGTCGAGCCGTCGGTCGAGAAGACCTGCCGGCCATGATTGTCGGCGATCACCGCCGCGAGCGCGTCGTAGGCGTGTGTGGCGCCGAGCGGGAACCTCGTGACCATCTCGACCTCACCGCCACGTAGGCAGGTGGTGATCTCGAGGTCGGCGAAGCCGTCGACGGACAGTTCTGCGGCGCGGAGCGAGGCCGCGAGCTCGGCCTCGGACAGTCCGTAGGCGCGGATCGTCTCCTGCCGGAACTCCGAGCGGCCGGCCAGCGCCTCGACCACCGCATCCGTGTCCAGCGCGGCGGGCCACATCAGTTGCAGTTCCCGGGGCGGACCGGGCAACACCAGAATCGCCGGTGGTGCCACGCCATCCGCAACGCCGGCCGCGCCGAACCCGGCGGGAATGGCGATACCCGGAGCGGTTCCGGTAGGTGGAATCGGTTGCGCCCCTGCCGGAACCATCGACTGCTTGCGAACGCCGGCGCGGGTGGACTCGGGGTCGGACGTCACCTGTGAGCGTTGCTGCCAACGCCGGATGATGTCGGCGATGCGGGCCTCGAGTCCGACGTCCAGATGCAGATCACGCCCGGTGAACGCGGCGACCGTCGCCACGGTGAGGTCGTCGGCGGTGGGCCCGAGGCCGCCGGTGGTGACGATCAGGTCGACCCGCTGCTCCGCCAGGAATCGGAGCTGCGCACTCAGGTCGTCGGGACGATCGCCACAGATGGTGATGTGCGCGACGTCGACCCCCAGGTCGAGGAGCTGTTCGGACACCCACGGGCCGTTGCGGTCGGTGACCCGACCGGTCAGGACCTCGGTACCCGTGACCACGATGCCTGCGCGCACACTCACCTGACCGAGCCTAACCGGACCGGTCCAACCAGACGTGGACGTCGTGGGGTGTGCTGCGGCCGGCGTCAGCCGATGTGGCCGAGTCGTCCACTGATCTCCGCGGCCGCTGCCGTCGTCTGCTTGGCGACGTCGTCGAAGGTGTCGGGGTCGAGCCGGTAGGCCGGCCCGGAGACGCTCAGGGCCGCCACCACCTGGCCGTCGCCGTCCCGGACGGGTGACGCCACGGCGTTCAACCCGATCTCGAGTTCCTCACGGACACTGGCCCATCCGCTGAGTCGTGTCCGGTCGAGCTCAGCGTCGAGAGTTCCGACATCGGTGACGGTGTTCGGAGTGAACACCTCCAGCCGCCGACCGAGCAGGTCGTGGACGGCGGTGGTGGTCAGTCCGGAGAGCAGGGCCTTGCCGCTCGAGGTGGCGTGTGCCGGACAACTCTGGCCCACCCAGGTGCGCAGGGCGATCTCGCCGGGGCCGATGGCCTCGACGATGTTGATGATGCGCACACCGTCCAGGATCGCCAGGTTGGTGGTCTCGCCGGTGCGCAGGGCGAGGTCGTCGCAGACATCCTGGCTCACCTTGGCGAGATCGAGGCGGGCGCTGGTGGAGCCGGCCAGCCGGACGATGGAGAACCCCAGCTGGTATTTACCTCGGTCGGAGAGCTGTTCGACGAACCCCCGTGACTCGAGGACGGCGATCAACCGGGACACCGTCGACTTGTGCACGCCGAGTTCGGCGGCTATCTCGGTGACGCCGGCGGTGCCGGATCTGCCGATGATCTCCAGCACGGTGAGCGCCCGGTCCACCGACTGCACTGCCGCCACGGACTTGTCGGCGGCAGACTTGTCGGCGGCAGACTTGTCCCCGGACTGGGACGGGTGTGCGCGTTCGGGCATGGCGTGCCCCAGCATAGTCGGCGCCCCGATCGATCTCGGATGGCCGCCGTCTGCGACACGCTGACCAGTCATGCCCGGTCCGTGCCGGCGAGTCTGTCCAGCGTCCATCGATGGAACTCGGCGATGTGGTGCTCCGACGGCACGAGGACCCCACCACGCCGGTAGGCGCGTGAGGCCATCGCGGGCTGGGTCCGCTCGCAGGCCTCGAAGTCCTGCTGATTGACCCGGTGGAACAACTCGACCGACCGCGCCACGTCGCGTTTGTGTTCGACCACATCCGGCATGTAGAGCCAATCGCACTCGACGACGGTGCGGTCGGCGGCCATCGGATACATGCGGTGGATGATCACGTGATCGGGGACGAGATTGATGAACACCGTGGGCCGGACCGTGATGGCGTAATAGCGACGATCCTGCTCGGGCGTGATCCCGGGGATCGGGGTGAGTCCGGGGCTGCCGTCGACGGTGAAACCCTGCGCACCTTCGGCGAACTCGGCGCCGTGCCCGACGTAGTACTGGGCGGCGAAGCCGCCGGCGAACTCGGGGAGGACCTCGGTGAGCTCGGGATGGATGGTCGCGCAGTGATAGCACTCCATGAAGTTCTCGACGATGAGCTTCCAGTTGGCGGCGACGTCGTAGGTGACACGCTTACCGAGGGCGAGTTCGTCGATCCGGTAGCGGTCGATGGCTTCGGTGTCGCCGAGTCGAGCGGTCACCGAGCCGATGACGTCGACCTCGAACGACGGCGGTTCATCGGCGAGGCACACCCAGGCGTAGCCGAGCCATTCACGCAGGGCGACCTCGATGAGACCGTATCGGCGTCGGTCGATCCCACCGCCGGTCTCGTCGGTGAGTGCGCCGAGATTCGGTGCGGCGAAGAGCTTTCCGTCCAGTCGGTACGTCCACGCGTGATAGGGGCAGCGCAGACCGCGCGGCTCCTCGCCGGAATCCTCCGTGCACAGCATGGCGCCGCGGTGGCGACAGATGTTGAGGAAGGCGCGGAGTTCGCCGTCGCGGCCGCGGACCACCAGAACGCTCTCCCGGCCCACCTGGACCTTGCGGAACGCGCCTGGTCTGGCGAGCTCGGCGGTGCGTGCCGCACACATCCACATCGTCTCGAAGATGGTCTGCTGCTCGCCGACGAAAACATCCGGGGCGCAATAGTAGTGGCCGCCGAGGGTCGGCACCAGGGAGCCCTCGGGGGCCGGTGGCGAGACGTCGAGGGGTGACGAGTCGTCGAACGTTGTCATGTGGTCACCAGCCGTGCGGGGTCGAAGAGGGCGATGGGATGGGTGGTGGTCCCGGAGGTGGCGAGGTCGGCGAGGACCTCGCCGACCACCGGGACGAACTTGAAACCGTGCCCCGAGAATCCGCAGGCGACAGTCACATTGGTGAGGTGGGCGGGTCGGCTGATCACGAAGTGCTCATCGGGGGTGTTCGAGTACATGCAGGTGGCCGTGTGCACGGCGGGTCCGGAGAGGTCGGGGAGGAGCTCTGTCACGCGGTCCCGCATCGCATCGATCTCGTCGGGATGCACCGTCCGGTCGATGGTGTCCGGTGTGCACTCCTGGCCCTTGCGGAAGAACGCGACCTTCACCCCGCCATCGGGCCCGTCGATCGCGGGAAAGCCGTAGATCTGTTGGCCTTCCGTGTTCTCGCTGATGAAGATCGGCTGGTCGTCGAATGCGGCGGTGCCGCCTGCCGGTTCGAGCCAATACAGGACCTGGCGCTCGATGGTGATGGGGATGCCGAGATCGCTCAGTACCTCCGGTGCCCAGGCCCCGGGGCAGATGACCAGCTGATCGGCGTGGTAGACGGCGTTGCCGCTCGTCACGCGGACACCGGAAGGGCTGTCGTGCCAGTCGGTTACGGCCTCGCCGAAGTGGAGGTCGGCGCCCTCGCGGGCGGCCAGATCGAGGTGGGCCTGCACGGTCATCTCGGGCCGTGCGAACCCGGCGTTCGCCTCGTACAGCGCGATCTCGCCATCGGCCGGATCGAAGCTCGGGAAGCGGCGCCGGATGTCGGCGGCCTCGAGGATCTCGTGCGGCAGATCCCATTCGAGCGCCGCGCGTTGACTGCCCGCCACCGTCAGGCTGTCGGGTGGCCCCACGAACAATCCACCGGTTGTGCGGTAGACCTCCAGGCCGGTCGATTCCGCCAGCTCCTGCCAGAGTTCGTACGAGCGCAGCAGCAGCGGCACATAGGCCGGGTCCTCGAAGTAGGACTGCCGGATGATGCGTGAGCCACCGTGACTCGAGCCGCGGTCGTGTGCCGGGGTGAACTTCTCCAGACCGAGCACGCGCTGACCCCGGCGGGCGAGGTGATAGGCCGCGGCGCTGCCCATCCCGCCCAGGCCGATGACGATCACGTCATAGGTTTTGTCGCTCAACGTCATCTCCGGATCAATGTCATGGCGGGATCGACCACCGGCTCGGCATGCACGGTGGCCGTGTGGGTTCCGGTGAGATAGTCGACCTGGACGCGCGTCCCCACGGATGTGCCGGCCGGCAGCCACGCGTAGGCGATGCTGCGGCCGATCGTGGCGGAGTATCCGGCGCTGGTCACATAGCCGACCGGGGCGCCGTCGATGCTGACGGGTTCTCTGCCCAGTACCACGGCGTTCTGGTCGTCGAACACGATGCTGCACAATGTCGTCGGCGCTGCGCGATCGGCGAGCGCCGACCTGCCGAGGAAGTCACCCTTCGTGGAGCTGACGGCGAATCCCAACCCGGCCGCTGCCGGGGTGTGTTCGGTGGTCATGTCGGTGCCCCAGGCGCGGTAGCCCTTCTCCATTCGGAGACTGTTGAACGCGATCCGGCCCGCGGCGATGGCGCGATGGGGGGCGCCGGCCTCGACGAGCAGATCCCACAGTCGGGGGCCGTATTCCGCGGTCGTGTAGATCTCCCAACCCAACTCGCCGACGTAGGACACCCGCATCATGGTGACCGGGACGGAGCCGATGAAGGTCTGCAACGACCGGAAGTATCCGAAGGCCGTGTGCGAGATATCCGCGGAACACAGTGGCGCGACCACATCGCGTGCCCGTGGGCCCCACAGCCCGATGCAGCAGGTGCCGCCGGTGATGTCGCGGATGGTGACGTCGGGGCCGGCATGCCGGACCAACCAATCGAGGTCCAGCGGTCCGTTTGCACCGACCTGGACCGAATCGTCGGACATCCGTGCGACGGTGAGATCGCTTCGTATCCCGCCGTTCTCGTCGAGCATCAGGGTGTAGGTGACCGACCCGACGCGCTTGTCGACGTTGTTGGTCGTCATACGCTGCAGGAATGTGCACGCGCCCGGTCCGGTGACCTCGTAGCGGGTGAGCGGCGTCATGTCGTAGAGCGCCACATGCTCACGGGTCCAACGTGCTTCGGCGATGGAGATGGGTGACCAGTACCGTCCGGCCCAGTCGTCGCGTTCCGGGAACGCGACACCCCCGGCGGCGAGCTCGGCAACGAGTTCCGCATTGCTCTCGTACCACGCGGGTCGTTCCCAGCACGCTCCCTCGTAGAAATACGCACCGAGCGCCTGTTGCCGAGCGAAGAACGGGCTCACCCGGAGTTCACGTGGTTCGCTGCGGTACTGATGGGGATGAACGATGTCGTAGACCTCGACGAACGCCTGCGAACTCGTTGCCAGGATGAAGTCCGGGCTCTTCGCCGCCTCCTCGAACCGATACAGATCACATTCGTGCACATCGGTTTTCGGCGTGCCGTCGAGGATCCACTCGGCCATCGCACGTGCCACGCCCGCGGAGTGGGTCACCCAGACGGCCTCGGCAACCCAGAATCCGGCCAGTTCGCGGTGCTCGCCCATGATCGAGAAGCCGTCGGGGGTGAACGAGAAGATGCCGTTGAACCCCTCTTCCACCTTCGTCTCGGCGAGGGTGGGAAGCAGCGTCGTGCTCTGCGACCACGCCTCGTCGAAATCGGCGTCGGTAAAGGGCAGCATCGACGGCATCGCCTCGCCCGCGGTATCGGTGAGCAACGTGTCCATGTCGACGGGCATCGGGCGATGACCGTAATAGCCGATGCCGAGCCGGTCGCCGTGCTCGCGGTAGTAGAGGTCGTGATCCTGGTGGCGGAGAATGGGCATCCGCGCGCCATCGTCGGGGTCCGGTCGACCATCGAGCCGCAACTCGGCGACCTGACCGGTCTTCGCGTACTGATGGGCCATCGGTACGAGCGGGACCGTCAGGCCGACCTGCTTGCCCAGATGTGCGCCCCAGAACCCGGCGGCCGACACGACGACGTCGGCATCGTGGACGTCACCGGCCGCCGTCCGGACGCCGACGACCCGCCCACCGCGCTCGATCACCTCGGTGACCTCCTGCTCGCCGATGAAATGGGCGCCACGGCTCATCGCCCGCTCGCCCTGCAGGGTCGCGGCACGCAAGGCCTTCGCGAGACCATCGGTCGGGGTGTGGAAGCCGCCATGGATCCGGCCGACATCGATCAACGGGTTCAGTTCGGCGCATTCGTCGGGAGTCAACAGCCGGCCGGGGACACCCCACGAACGGGCCCACCCCTGCTTGCGATGCAGATCGGTCCACCGCTCCGGGGTCGCCGCCACCTCCAGCCCGCCGACCTGGTCGAACGCGCCGAGTCCCCGGAACTTCTCGACGGTGTACTGCGCGAATTCCGTCATGGTCTTCGACGGATTCGTCTGGAAGACAAGACCGGGCGCGTGAGATGTCGAGCCGCCGGTGGAGAACAGCGGTCCGCGGTCGAGCACGGTGACGCGCCGGCAACCGCGGGCGGTCAACTCGTCGGCGAGCGAGGTGCCGACGATACCGGCGCCGATGATGACGATGGTGGGCTGAACCATAGGTTCTCCTGTTGCGCTATGAGCAACCAATGCTCATTACGCAACAGAATGAAGGGTATGGAATGCCCTGTCAACAGGTGGGGTGTGAGTTCAGTCGTCGAGTTTGTGGATGTAGGCCACTATTCGATCGACGGTCACGAGCCGACCGATGTCCCGGTGCGGAATCCGCAGGTCGAAGACTTCTTCCAGGCGGACCGTGAGGTCGATCGCCGAGATCGAATCGAGGCCGTAATCGGCGAGTGGCGTGGCGTCGTCGAACACCGTCGGTGGCAGGACCAGGACGTCGGAGAGCGCCCGCCTGACCAGTGTCGGAACGAGATCGACCACCACTGTGAGTTCCGCTGTCATGCCGCCTCCCCCTGCGCATGTCTGCTTGAGTCACCTGACTCAGGCTGACACTACTCGACGCCGACAACGCCTTACAACGGGCGTTGTATCAGTGGAGGCCGCGCTCGGCGATCGCGTCGAGCACGTTGCCCGGGGCGCGATACGGTTCGCTGCTCCGCGGCCAGTGCACGATCACATCGGTGAATCCGAGGTCCTGAGCTCGCCCGACCAGGTCGTCGAAGTGATGGACGCTCTCGAGTGCGTTGCGCGGACCGGAGTCGAGGCTCAGATAGCGAGCGATGTCGCCGCCGCCCGGGCGATCGAGGAGGGCCTGCTCGAGGATCTCGCAGTTGCGGGCGACGCCCGCGAACCAGTCGTCCACGGTCTCGGCGCTCCCGCCGGTGGTCACCCAGCCGTCGCCGTGACGCGCGGCGAACCGGACGGATCGGGGTCCGTTGCCGGCGAGCAGCAACGGAATCCGATCACGAACAGACCCGCCCACGAGACGCATGTCGCGGATCGTGAAGAAGTCGCCGTCGGCGGAGACGTGATCCTCGCGCAGCGTGCGGTCGAGGAGCGTGGTGAACTCCTGCAGGCGGTCGACCCGTTCGCGGGCCGAGAGACCGGTCTGGCCGAGGAGTGTGTCGTCTGGGCTGCCGCCGGCGCCGAGGCCCACGAGGAGCCGTCCGTCGGCGATGTCGCTCACGGTCTGCACCTCGCGCGCCAGCGCCGCGGGGTGACGGAAGTTGGGGGAGATCACGAAGGCGCCGAGCGCAATCCGCGATGTCACCGCGGCCGCGGCGGTCAGGGTGGGGATGCAGGAGAACCACTGCGAATCGGGGAGCCCGCCCCAGACGAGGTGGTCGTAGGTCCAGGCGTGGTCGAATCCCATGGATTCCACTCGCTCCCACAACGGACGGGATTCTCGCCAGGGCCTTTCTGGCAGGATGCAGATGCCGTATCGCATGATCCGACACTAGTACCGCGGCGGGTGAACCAATACCGTTGAGCCATCCCACGTTTTCGGTGCCGACCGAGACGGCGAGCCGAGTGGAGGTCGGGAGATCCTGAGACGCGGCCTGATGATCGTGATCGCGGTACCGACACTGGTCGCCGCGATGCTCGTCGGCGACCGGGCGCACGTGCACGCGGCACCCTTCCGAACCGTTCTCGTGGCGGCGGACAGGGGAGCGTGCGCAGCAGAGCAGACCGCGGAGAAGAACATGGCGTGTGCCGTTGCGCTGACGGACATATGGCTGGCTCATCGCGGCAGGTCGTCGGCAGTGCGGCAGACGGTGCGCGTCCTCGATCCGTCGGCCGGGGTGTCGTGGAACAGCGTGAACCGGGATGTCTGCGGGTATGCACAGATCGGCACCGTGATCAGCCTGGGTCTGCACCACTGCAACTCGACCACGTTCGTCAATCCCGCAGCCGATGCCCCCCTCATCACGACGCGTGCTCGGGCGGTCACCGTGCTCCTGCACGAATCGAGTCACGGGGTGCAGGAGGCCGTCGGCCGCAAACCGGTGTCCGCCACGCTCTTCGGGCCCGCCGAGGAGATGCGGCGATTGGAGAACGCGAGTGACTGCTGGTCCGGCGCCGGCTGGGCGTGGCTGGTCGCCGACGGCCAACTGTCGGCCCGCGACCTCGCCGAGGCGACGACCTTCATGTACTCCCTTCCCGACCGGGCGAACCACGGCGCCGGACCCGAGCGGGGGCGGGCGTTCGAACGCGGTGTCGTCGAGGGCGGCGCGGCGTGCGATCAGATCCTCGGACAGCGCGCATACACATAGCGGCCGGACCGAACCGGGTGCTCGTCTGCGGGTGACGAGGCGATGCAGAATGGACGGGATCGCACCGTTCCGCTGTTTCGCTCTCGAGGAGACCAATGACCACCGCGTACGACTTCACGGCCACCGACATCGACGGGACCGCCGTCCCGTTGGCCACCTACACCGGCCTGCCGCTGCTGATCGTCAACACCGCGTCGAAGTGCGGCTTCACGCCGCAGTACCAGGGCCTCGAAACGTTGTACCGGGACTTCGGCGACCAGGGTCTGCAGGTACTCGGCTTCCCGTGCGATCAGTTCGCCCATCAGGAGCCCGGTGACGCCGAGGAGATCAAGAACTTCTGCTCGCTGACCTACGACGTCACGTTTCCGATGTTCGAGAAGGTCGACGTCAACGGGCCGGACGCGCACCCGCTGTTCGCCTGGCTGCGGGCGGAGAAGTCGGGTCTGCTCGGTGGCCGGATCAAATGGAACTTCACCAAGTTCCTCATCGGCCGTAACGGTGAGGTCGTCGACCGGTTCGCACCGGCCACCAAGCCCGAGAAGCTGACGGGCGCCATCACCGAACTCCTCTGACCCCACGGGGGTGATCACCCCTTGCATGCAAGGTTACATGCAAGGGGTGTAGCGTGCCCGTGATGACCACGACGACGGGGCCGGTCGCCGCCGAGCGGGCCTATACCCACACCAAGGCGCGGATCATCAGCGGCGAGCTACCGGGCGGCACGCTGGTGAGCGAAGGGGCGATCGGCGCCGAGCTCGGGATCAGCCGCACCCCGGTTCATGAGGCGTTTCTCCTGCTCAGCGCCGAACAGCTGCTGGAACTGGTCTCCCGCAAGGGTGCGATCGTGCGACCGATGACCCCGACCGAGGCCGCCGACGTGCTCGCCATGCGTCAGGGCATCGAATCGGCCTCGGCCGCGCAGGTGTTCGCCGCGGGCGGTCCGGGTGAGCGGTTCGCCGAGCTGCTGACCGCGAATCTCCGACTCCAGCGCGGCCATGTCGCCGCCCGCGACGTCCCCGGCTTCGTTGCCGCCGACGACGACTTCCATGCGCTGATGGTGGAGGCGTCCGGGAATCCGGTGGCCATGCACTTCTACGACGAACTACGCAGCAGGCAACAGCGACTGCGCAACCTCCTGTTGCGTGTCGATCCCGCGACGCTCGAATCGTCGTACGACGATCACCGCGAACTCGCCGACTACTTCGTCTGCGGCGAAGCCACGCGATTCACCGATGCCCTCGCCGCGCATCTCCGGCGCTATCAGGGGGCGATATGAGCCTCTCCACCGCGGAATCCGCGCCGCCCCGGGCACCGTCCCCGGCGGTGCGGCGCCCGTGGCTGCTGGTGTTCGGCGCGGTGTTCGTGTGTTCGTGGTCGGGTAACCAGTTCAGTCCGATGCTGTTGTTGTACAGGGACGTCGAGCACTATTCGGCCGGCGTGGTGACGAGCTTCCTCGGCATCTACGTCCTGGGCCTCGCACCTGCCCTGGTCATCGCGGGTGCGGTCTCCGACCACATCGGCAGGCGCACGCCGATGTTCTACGCCGTGTGCTTCGGGCTGATGGGAAGCCTGTTGCTGGCGCTCGGTGAATTCGGTTCGGTGCCCATTTATCTCGGTCGGCTCGTGGCCGGTATGTCGGTCGGTACGGCGATGGCCGTCGGGTCGAGTTGGCTCAAAGAGGTGTCGAGCGCGCCGTACGACCTGCGCGCCGGCAAGGGCGGCCGGGTGCGCGACGCCGGCGCGGGCGCCCGCCGGGCATCGCTCGCCTTCACCCTCGGCTCCGCGCTGGGCGCACTGGTCGCGGGGAGTATCGCGCAATGGGGGCCATGGCCCGAGGTGCTGCCCTACGCTCTCCATGCCGCAGCGACCCTTCCGTTCCTGTGGCTGGTCCGTCGGCCACCCGAGACGGTGACCCGGCAGGCGGCGAGCGCGGGTCTGCGCGCCCGGCTCGCGGTGCCATCGGCTCGTCACCGCCGATTCGTACGGGTCGTGCTGGTGTGCGGCCCATGGCTTTTCGCCGCCTGCGGGCTATCCTACGGGTACCTCCCGGTGCTGCTCGGCGACGAGGCCGGCGGACTCGGCCTGGCCTATGCAACCGCGCTGAGCGTCATCGCCCTCGTGTCCGGTGCGCTGATCCAACCCGTCGCGAAACGCATCGACTCGACCTCGAGTGCGCGCGGCATCGTCGTCTCACTCGCCACCCTGGCCGTCGGACTGTCGGTGATGATCGCCGCGGTCGCCACCGGCCGGCTCGTCGTGGGTGCGGTGGCGGGCGTCGTATTCGGTGCCGGATTCGGAATCGGCCTGGTCTCAGGGCTTCTCGAGGTCCAGCGGATCGCACCGCCGGCAGACCTGGCCAAGCTCACCGGTGTGTTCTATGCGATCGCCTACCTCGGGTTCGCCGTGCCCACCATCCTGGCCGCACTGACTCCGCCGTTCACGACCATCGGTCTGCTGCTGGTGTTGATGGTCCTGCTGATCTTCTCCACGCTCGCCGTGCTCGCGAGCTATCGGAAGCACCTGCCGGACGGCTGACCGTCAGCGGGCGAGATCAGACAGCGGCACATCAGGATTCGCGAGCTCCGCGGTGTCGACGGCGGCCCCGGAGGCGATGAGCGCCTTGATGTCCTCGAGCTGATCCCAGATGTTGACCTGCATCCCGGCCAGCACGCGGGCGGCGTCGTCGAGCCAGAAGACGACGAACTCGCGGCCCTCGACGTCGCCGCGGAACACCACCTGGTGGTAGTCGGTGGCCAGCCCGGCATACTCCATGCCGAGGTCGTATTGGTCGGTGAAGAAATACGGCAGATTCGAGTACTCCGCGTCGCCGCCCAACATGTTGGCGACAGCGATCGCCGGCTGGTTCAAGGCGTTGGCCCAGTGTTCGGTGCGGACGCGCCTCCCCAGTGTGGGGTGCTCGGCGTTGGCGATGTCGCCGACCGCATAGATGTCGGGATCGCTGCTCCGCAGACCTGCGGTGACCAGCACTCCGCCACCACCGGTGTCGAGCCCCGCCGCCTCGGCGAGTTCGATGTTCGGCACCGCGCCGGCCGCGATGAGCACGACGTCGGCGTCGATCGTGTCGCCGCCCTTCAGGCGCAGGCCGCGAGCGCGGCCGTCGTCACCGGTGACGATCTCGGCCACCTCGACGCCGGTGCGCAGGTCCACGCCGTGCGCGCGGTGGAGGTCGGCGAACACCTCGGCGACCTCCGCGCCCAGCGCGCCGAGCAGCGGTGCGGCGGCCGCCTCGGCGACGGTGACGTCGGCGCCGCGTTCGCGGGCCCCGGCGGCGATCTCGAGTCCGATCCATCCGCCACCGAGAATGGCGACGCGCGAGCCCTCGGTGATCGCGTCGCGCAGGCGCTCGGCGTCGTCGATGGTCCGCAGGTGATGAACGCCGTCGGCATCGGCACCCGGGAGATCGAGGTGACGGGATCGGGAGCCGGTGGCGAGCAGGAGTTTGTCGTAGTCGACGGTGGAGCCGTCCGGCAGGTGCACGGTTTTCGCTGCGGCATCGACCTTCTCGATGGTCGTACCCGGGCGGAAGTCAATCCTGTTGTCCCGATGCCACTCTCCGTCGTGCACGGTGAAGTCGTCCAGGGATTTCTTGCCGGCGAGGAACTCCTTGGACAGGGGCGGCCGCTCGTAGGGGAGGTGTTCTTCGCCGCCGAAGAGCACCACACGTCCGTCAAAGTCCTTTGCCCGTAACGCTTCGGCCGCCTTGGCGCCGGCCAAACCGCCGCCGATGATCACGATGGTTGGCATGCACTTCACTGTACGCCCGGGTGCACTACCGATCTCCCCATTCGGCGAGCGCCTCGGGAGTGGTGATGTGGTCGATGCCGCGCAGCGCGGCGCCGTGCAGCGGACCGTCGTCGCCGTGGATGCCGTCGATGACGGGTGGGGGAGCCTCTTTCCGGAAGGACATCAACCCCGCCCGGTATGCGGCGTCGAACTCGGCGGTCGCCGCCGCGCGTAGTGGTGGCGCGAGTCCGCCCAGGGTGACCACGTCGGGGTCGTGGAGGTTGACCAGACCGGCGATGCCGCGGCCCAGGGAGCCGGCCACCGTGCGGATCGCGGGACCGGTCGTCTCGTCGACGTCCGGGGCGGTCCGATGGCGGTCCAGCAGGTCGTAGCCGTAGGCGAGCGCGTTCTTCGGTTCCGGGTCACCGCGCAGAGCGGCCAGCGCGCGCCCGTCGACCGTGAGGTCCCAGCATCCGTACGCGCCACACGGGCAGCGGCGGGCGGGATCCCCGAACGGGATGTGGCCGTACTCGCCCGCGCCTCCGTGGGCGCCGACCGCCGGCACACCGTCGACGATCAGGGCACCGCCGAGACCCACCGCGATGATGAGATGCAGGGTGGTGCCGACGCCGCTCGCCGAACCGGTCCGCGCCTCGGCGAGACCGGCGAGCGTGGCGTCGTTGCCGACGAGCACCGGTAGGTCGACGTCGGCCGGCAGTTCCGACGTCACCCGCGAGAGATCGATGTCCATCCATCCACGCGGAGTGAACTGGACCAGGCGGTCGTCCATCACCGTGCCCGCAACCGACACGGACACCGCGCGTACGCGGCGGGTCTCGCGTGCGTGGATGGTCCGGATCGCGTCGGCCATGTCGGTCAGCACGCGCTGCGGGTTGCGGGCCAGGCGCCGGGCCGACGCCTCCACGGTGGGCCTGCCGTCGATGTCGGCGGTCGCGACCCGCCAGCCGTTGGTGGACAGCTCGGCGGCGATCACGATCGGCCCGCGCGGGTGGGGTCGGAGAATGGTGGTCGGACGTCCGCGGCCGTGGACGGGGGCCGGCGCCTCGTCGAGGAGGTCGATGCGACGGAGTCGAGCCGACAACTCGGTGGCGGCACCGCTGCCGATACCCAGTTCGTGGGCGGCCGCGGCACGTGTGATGTCGGGTTTCGTCCGCACCAGATCGATCAGTCGCGCGGTGGTGAACCAGCGCGACGGTGTCGCGCCGGTCGGCTGGGAGGTCACCGGGTCATTATCGCTTTCTATTAAACTCTGAAACAGAGTATATTCGTGCGGGTGCCCACGATGACCACCGACGTGACGGCCCCCGAGCGGGGCGTCCGCGAGAACCTGCCTGCGCTGTTGTCGCTGGGCATCGCCGCATGTCTGGCCGTCACGACCGAGATGTTGCCCGTCGGGCTGCTGCCCGCGATCGGTGACGCGTTCGGCGTCGCGGATTCGACGATGGGGCTGCTCGTCACGGTGTTCGCCACGATGGTGGCGGTCTTCGCCGTTCCGCTGACGATCGCGACCACGCGGTTGCGTCGCAAGCCCTTGATCCTGGCGACGGTGGGGGCGTATCTGGTCAGCAACCTGCTGATCGCCACCGCGCCCACCTTCGCGTTCGTCGCGGGTGGCCGCGTGCTCGGCGGCATCGCGCACGCCCTCTTCTTCTCCGTGTGTATCGGGTACGTCCCGCGTCTGGTGGAGCGGGGCCAGGTCGGCCGGGGGTTGGCAGTCGTGGCCGGCGGCTCGACTGCGGGCTTCGTGCTCGGTGTCCCGCTGTCGACCACACTCGGGGCGGCGGTGGGCTGGCGCAATGCCTTCGGTCTGTTGGCCGTGCTGGCCGTCGTCACGGGGGTGCTGATCGTACGTTTCCTGCCCGCCGTCGGGGGCGCGCCCGCGGGCCGGCGGATCGAGACGCCCGGCGCACGCAGAGGTCTCAGCATCGTGGTGACCTCCAACATGCTGACCTTCATCGGCCAGTACACGGTCTACACGTACATCAGCGTGGTGCTGCTGACCGCGGGTGCCGACGAATCGTGGATCGGACCTCTGCTCCTGCTGTGCGGTCTGTGTGGCCTGCTCGGACTCGCATGTGCCGGCCGGACCATCGACCCGCGGCCGGCCGCCACGGTCCTCACCGTCCTCGGCCTGCTCGCCGCCGCGATCGTCGGTGTCGGGTTGTCACACCAGTGGCTCGTCGTCCTGGTGATCGTGGTGGCACTGTGGAACGGCGTTTTCGGCGGCGTCCCGTCGATCTTCCAGTCCGTCGCGGTGCGCGCGTTCCCCGATGCCCCGGAGATCGCCGGCGCCTGGATCAACGCGACGTCCAACGTCGGCATCGCGGTGGGCGCGGTCTTGGGTGGTGCGGTCATCTCATCGTCGTCCGCGACCTCGTATCTGGCATGTATCGGCGCGGGTTTCGTCGTGCTGGGCCTGGCGGTCGCGCTCATCGGGCGGCGCGCCTTCGGCGGCTAGTGCCGAGACGCCGGTCACGCGGTGACGAGCGTCCACAGTCCGTCGCGTCCCGCGTCGAGGGCCGCGGCCATGACGGGTCATTCGCCGACATCTCGGCGGTGGTTACCTGATCATGGAACCACCGATCACGAAAGGTGGGCGATGAACGGCAGGACGATTGCGACGGCCGCGCTGGGTCAGTTCAAGAAGGCCCGGGTGGCGTATCTGAAATTGCGGGGGCAGACCCCCGACACCGTCGCCGAGCAACGGGTCGTCAGCGGGACATCGTGGGACGAGTTCTGCGACACCCTCAAGTCGGCCGGTGCTGCGATCGTCTTCCCGGGCACGCCGACCGATCCGCTGACCCAGGCGGAGGGCTACCGCTACCTCAGCCGACTCACCCGCGCAGGCCTCGAGGCGTTCGTCGAGTACGCGGATCCCCGGGCGCCGGTGCTGCGGCGCATGATCCACGAGACCGCCAAGATGGGTTCGGACAACCCGGACAACCACTACATGAACGCCACCATCGACGGCACACTCGACTACCGCATCACCGGTACCCGTGGCACGGTCGACTACCTCGGCTTCGGCACCCAGGAAGGAAACTACGGTGAGGGCGGCCAGATGCCGACCACCGGTTACGTGGAGGCCGCCGACCTGGAGATCGGGCCCGACGGCAGATTCGAGCTCATCCTCAGCGCCACCGAGCACGAGGGCAACTGGCTGTCGATGACGGCGGCGACCGGGCTGCTGATCGTCCGGCAGACCTTCGCGGATCGGTCCACGGAGGTCCCCGCCGACCTGCACATCGAGCTGCTCGCCGGGTCGGCGGCCCCGGAACCGTTGACACCCGCGCAACTGGATGCGGGTCTGGGCAAGGCGAGTCTGCTCGTCGCCGGCGCGTCGATGCTGTTCGCGAAATGGGCGAGGGACTTTCAGAAACACACCAACGAACTGCCGATGTTCGATCCGGAGCGGTCCACCAAGGCCGGCGGGGACCCGAACATCATCTACTACCACAGCTATTGGCGTCTGGGCCTCAAAGAGGCGTTGGTGATCGACAGTGAGATCCCGGACTGCGACGGCTGGAACTTCCAGTTGGACAATCATTGGCTCGAGTCCCTCGACTACCGGTACCACACCATCCACGTCAACAAGCACACCGCGACGTACCGGCCCGACGGAAGCGTCCGGATCATCGTCACCCACCGGGATCCTGGTCTGCCCAACTGGATCGACACGACCGGACATGACTGTGGCGCGATGTCCTTCCGCTGGATTCGGGCGACGACCCATCCGCAACCGCGCACCCGGGTGGTCCCGATCTCTGAACTCGCACAGCTGGATTGACGATGACGGTCACGTTCGTGCCGTTCCGGCGCCGCCCGATCCGGCTGATCAATCGGATCGGGGAAGTCATGGGTGCGCGTGGTGTCTCGCCGGTCGACCTCACCGCGGACGCTCTCCGCCGCCGTGCGGAGAAGACGACCGGACTGCCCTGGTCGGCAGACCCGCAGGCCGACGAGGCGCTCGACGTCTTGTGCGCGGCGATCGTCGACGAGGCGAAGCTCAGCCTGTTCGGCTCACTCGTCATCCGTGCCCGGATGCACGGCATACTCTGCACCCGACTCCGGGTGGCCGAGTTGATCCGAGCCCGTCCGGAGATCCTCGCGACGCCCATCGAACCGCCGATCGTGATCGCCGGTCTGCAGCGCAGCGGAACCACGATGCTGCACCGGCTCATCGCGGCCGACCCGGACATGCGCGCGGTCGGCTCGTGGGAGGTCATCCATCTGCTGCCGGGCTCGAGGGAGAAGCCGGGCAAGCCGACCCTGCGACTCGCGGAGACGAAGCTCGCGGAACTGGCGTTGCGCTACCTCAGCCCGCAGTTCTTCGCGATCCATGCGGTGGAGGCGGACGGACCCGAGGAAGACGTTCTGCTGCAAGAATATTCATTGCTCTCGCAGGTTCCCGAGGCGATGCTCGACGTGCCGTCCTACTCGGCGTGGCTGCGACGTCAGGACATGCGCGGATCGTATGCGTATCTCAAGACGTTGCTGCAGATCCTGCACACCCAGAACCCTCGCCCGCGCTGGGTGCTGAAGACGCCCGCGCACTTGGAGAATCTCGACGCATTGCTCGATGTCTTCCCCGACGCGGTCATCGTGCAGACGCATCGTGACCCTGTCCGCACGACCGCGTCGTTCTCCAGCATGCTCGCGCACGGGCATTCGATGTTCAGCGACCATGTCGACGCAGAATCCGTTGCCCGGCACTGGCTCGAACTCAACCGCGACATGGTCGACCGGGCTCTCGACGTCCGGGGCCGGCATCCCGACGTGTTCGTCGACGTCCGGTACGACGACCTGATGGACGATCCGATCGCCCAGGTCGAACGAATCTATACGGCAGCGGGTTTCGCACTGACCGATGGAATCCGCGTCGAGATGGAGCGGCATCGCGAGGGACATGGCCAACACTCGCACGGCGTGCACACCTACACCCTCGAGGAGTTCGGCCTGACTCCGGACGAGGTCGCCGAAGTCTATGCGCGCTATCGGGCCGCATTCGGCCTCTGAACGTCAGAGCGGCCAGGACGTCCCGGTCAGTTCTTCCCCCTTGGCCCACAGCCGCGCTGCCAGGTCGAAATCGCAAGCGACCGAGGATCGTCCGAACAGCACCGGCTTCCCCCGCAGCGCCCAGAGGCCGTCGACGCCGACGTAGCTGCCCGGCGCGATCGGTTCGGTCAAGCAGTACAACGTGGTCTCCGCGCCGGCATCGACATCGTTGGCGAACCTGGACGCGGCACCCTGCACCGCCCGGTGCGCGACGCCGAGATGCGGTTTGTTGGAGATGTTCGACGCGACCCAGCCCGGCGTCGTGAGCATCGCGCTGACCGGTGAGCTCGCGGCGCGGAGGCGGCGGTCGAGTTCGAGGCCCCACACCATCACCGCCAATTTCGACCGTGCATACGCCCGCGGCGGACTCCACGATGCGCGCACCAGGTCGAGATCGTCGGGATCGATCCGGGCGCCGCGGTGGGCGTCGGAGGCGACCGAGACTATCTGCCGGGTGATCCGCGGCAGCAGCAGATTCGTGAGTGCGAACGGGCCGAAGAAGTTGGTGCCGATACCCAGTTCGAACCCGTCCGTCGTGGTCCGGTGCTGATGCGGGAACACGCCGGCATTGTTGATGAGGTAGTCGATCGGACCGTCGAGTTGTTCGGTGAACTGCCGTACCGACGCCAGGTCGGCGAGATCGAGATGGATGACCTCGCAGTCGCCGCCGAACTCGTGTGCCCTCCGCATGCCCAGCTCGACGTCGCGGACCGCGAGCACGACGCGGAGTCCGGCGACGGCGAGCGCACGCGCGGTCGCCATGCCCAGCCCGTTGGTCGCACCGGTCACCACGGCGCGACGGCCGGCGAGGGCAGTCAGTTTCTCGTTCTCGTCCATGACCTCCGAGGGTAGGCAGCAGCGAACGAAGATTGTCCCGAGTGAGACGAATTGCTAATTTGGTCTCATGACTGCGACGACGGATACCTCCACCGTCCTGCCCCGACGGCACCGGTCCGCCGACGCCCGCGGCCGTCAGATGGGTCGCCTGCTGCGTCTCTACTGGAATCTGCGCGAGCCGTCGGACGCCGAACTCGCCGCACTGGGCGAGCGGTTGATGAAGCGAGACGAGCCCGCGGCGGCACTGGTACGTGCGATGCGCCTGCCCAAGGACGATCCCGAACGCGTCAGCATGGGCGGCTTCCACCACGCGCTGGACGTGGGCGTGTCCGAGGACGATCCCCGCGCGCTGCGCGACTTCTTCGCCCAGGTGGAGGCCACCCCGTCGTGGGTCGACCGGGACCTCTGCGAGCGCGGCGCCACGGTCTTCCGTCGGTTCGGGCAGAACGCCGACGACGTGCTGCTCCAACTCTCCCTGATCGGCGGCTATCGGTTCGGTGGACCGGTCGACCTCCTCGCGGAGACGGGCGGGCTGTCGGGCGCCACCACCAAACGGCGTCTCGGTGAGACACAGACGTGGGCCATCGCCGTCGGTCGCGAGGGTGGGATGGACCGGCACGGCGAGGGCTGGAAGCTCACCGTGCACGTCCGGCTGATGCACGCACTGGTCAATGCGTCGTTCGAGCGCAACGGCCGATGGGACAGCACGGAGTGGGGGCTGCCGATCAACCAGAGCGACCTCGCGTCGACGCTGAACCTCTTCAGCGGTGCCCTGATGATGGGAGTGCGGGCGCTCGGTGTGCCGATCGGTCGCGACGACTCCCGGGCGATGATGCACCTGTGGAAGTACGTCGGATGGCTGATCGGGGTCGACGACGACTGGCTGTTCGACGACGAGCGCGACCAACACCAACTGAGCTATGCGATCCTGCTGTCGCAGGCCGACGTCTCGGCCGCCGGACCCCAACTCGCCAACGCACTCGTGGACGTCCAGCGCGACCTGAACTACCGACACCTGCCCGCACTGTCGGCCCGCTACACCCGCGAACGTCTCCTCAGCATGCTGGAGGGATTCCTGGGTGCCCGCGGCATGCGTGATCTCGAACTGCCGCATCGCCTTCCGTGGGCGTTCGGGACCGCCTGGGTGCGCAATACGGTCAGTTATCGACTCATCGGGCGGACGCCGGTCGGTGACCGATACCTGGAGTGGCGCGGACGGCGGGCACGTGACCGCGCCCTGTACCGGCACTTCGGGGACTCCGGAGCCGAGATCGGTTCCCTGCCCACGGAATAGGTCGCGTCAACTGCGCTCAGAACAGCCGCGACCCCCGGATGTGTTCGGGTTCTTCGAGTTCGAGCAGTCGGCGCTTGCGGTCCAGGCCACCGGCGTAGCCGGTCAGCGATCCATCAGCACCGATGACCCGATGGCACGGGATGAACACTCCGATCGGATTCTGTCCGAGTGCTCGACCGACGCGCTGCGCGAGGAATCGGTCGCCGAGTCGGGTGGCCAACTCGCCGTAAGTGGTCGTCTCCCCGTATGGCACGTCGCGCAACGCTGCCCAGACCTCGCCGGCGAACTCGTCGCCGTCGGCGCGCAACGGGATGTCGAAGTCCGTGCGGTTCCCGGCGAGATACTCGGTGAGCTGCGCGGCCGCGCGGTCCAGCACCGGATCACCTTCGGGGGCCGTGCGCTCGCCGAATGCGGGCGTGTCGTCGGCGTCGAACCAGCAGCCGATGAGGACGTCGCCGTCGGCGACCAGCGTCGTGTCGCCGAGTGACGTGGAGATCGTCGTGTGACGTACGGTGCTCATTGCTCATTGCTCGGAGATCGGTCCGGCCGGCAGGTTGCCGCTTGCGACATTGCGCGCACTCGTGAACCGATGCAGTGCGGCGACCTCGGCGTCGACCCGATCGAGGTGGCGCTCCGCGATCCCGGCATACACCTTGTCCATGATGCGTGATGCCAGAACGGGTTTGAGCCAGGCGGCGAGCGCGACCCACGACGGGACGTACACCCGACGACTACGCCGGGCCAGACCACGCGTCATTGCCGCCGCGCAGTCGTCGACCGAGATGATCGCCCGCATCGGGGCGGGGAGTTCGTCGAGTGCGTCGAAGAACGACGGCAGATCGGCCGACGCGTCCTGGACCAACGGTGTGTCGATGAACAACATGTGGGCCGAACCCACCGCCACCCCGCGGTATCCGATCTCCGCGCGTAGCGACGACGCGAGGTGATCGACTGCGGCCTTGCTCGCGTTGTACGGGGAGTGGCCCAGTAGCGGGACGAACGCTGCCGCCGACGACACGACGAGGATGTAACCCTTGCGCTCGATGACGGAGGGCAGGGCGGCCCGAAACGTGTGGAAGATCCCCGTCAGATTGACGTCGACGACGCGGGCGAACGCCGCCGGGTCGACGACGCCCAATGAGCCATACGACGCCATGCCGGCGTTGGCGAGCACGAGGTCGATCCCACCGAAACGCGCAACACCCTCGTCGACTGCCGCCTGGACCTGAGCGAAGTCGGAGACGTCGACACGACGCGCGATCGCATGATCCGCCCCGATCTCGTCAGCGAGGTCGCGCAGGGGTGGCTCGTCGATGTCCAGGAGGATGAGGTCGGTGCCGTGCCGTGCCAGCGAAAGCGCTGTGGCCCTGCCGATACCGCGCGCCGCACCGGTGACGACGGCGACCTTTCCGGACAGCGCCGCCAGGTCGTTCGACGATGATCGGGGCATGCGCAGTGCGGGCATGGTCGGCTCCTCGCGGAGGTTCATCGGGCGGTGTCAGTATGCCCTCCCACACGCTTGCTGTACATGCTGGTGAGGACTGCTAACGGCCGCGCGACCCGCTCATCGGCCGGGTTGTGCGGTACTTGTCGACGTAGGTGCGCATCGTCTCGAGCTGATAGCGCGACACGTCGGCGGCGTTCTCGTTCTCCGCGAACACCGACGACACCATCACCGTGTCGTCGCGATCGTAGAATCCGAGTCGGCCGAGCCCGCCGAAGAACTCGTCCCAGTCGACGTCACCGTCGCCGATCTTGAGGTGCTGATGGACGCGCACGGCGTTGCCGGGCGGGTTCGTGATGTAGCGCAGGCCGTGGGAGCGATGGTGATCCATCGAATCCGCGACGTGCACCAGACGGAGCCGCTCACCGGCCGCGGCCATGATCTCGGCCATGTTGCCACCCATGTGGAAGCTGTGGCACGCGACGTAGACCATGCCGATGTTCGGCGAGTTGACGCCACGGATGATGCGGATGGCCTCGAGACCGTCCTCGACGAAATCGTCGGGGTGCGGATCGATCCGGACGTCGATGCCCTCGCGCTCGATGATCGGGACGAGCTCCTCCATCGACCGGAAGAACGCCCGTTCCGATTCCTCGGCGCGCTCGGGACGACCCGAGAACTCGGTGTTGATGACGTTCACACCGAGGTCGACGGTGATCTGGATGACGCGTTTCCAGTTGCGGACCGCCGCTTCTCGCGCATCCTCGTCGGGGCCTGACCACCGCAGCACCGGGAGCACCGACGCGATCCCGACGCCGGCGTCGGCACACGCCGCGCGGAACTTCGCGACCAGATCATCATCGGCCCGAGGGTGATTGAAGAACGGGATGAAGTCCCGGTGCGGGGTCAGCTGGAGGTACTCGTAACCCAGGTCGGCGACGAGTGCGGGGAACTCCAGCAGGTCATGGCTGTGGTGAAACGGCGTCGGGTCGAGAGCGACCTTCATCAGCGGGTCCCCTTCTTCGCGTAGTCGGCGATGGCATCGATGTTGCTCTTGTCGATGAACGCCGGGCCGGTCAGTGTGGGCAGGCCACCACCGATCACGTTCCGGTTGTTGAGGTAGAGCCACAACGAGTCGACTGCGAGGTAACCCTGCAGGAACGGTTGCTGATCCACCGCCCACTGCACGGAGCCGTCCTCGATGGCGGTCACCAGCGCCGCGTTGGTGTCGAAGGTGGCGATCTTCGCGTCACTGCCGGCGTTGTCGGCGGACTTGACGGCGGTCAACGCGATGGGCGCACCGAGCGTGATGATGTGATCGATGCTCGGATCCTCCTGCAGCTTGGCTGCGATGGTCGACTGCACGCTGGGCATGTCGGTGCCGTTGACGTTCAGGTTCTCGACGACCCCACCGGCCATCCCGGCCTTGACTCCGGCACATCGCGATTCGAGCGCGACATTGCCCTGGTCCTGGATCACGCAGACGACCTTCTTGGCCCCTTCTTCCTGGAGACGCTTGCCGGCCGCCTCGCCGGAGACCTGCTCGTCCTGACCGAAGAAGGACTTGGCGCCCATCGCCTTCCAGGCGTCGATCCCGGCGTTGAAGGCGACGACGGGGATGCCGGCGTCCGTGGCCTTCTTGACGTTGGGCGCGAGCGCCTCCGGCTTGGCCAGGGTCACCGCGACCGCATCGACATCGCTGTCCAGCGCGTTCTGGATGAGGTTGGCCTGGTTGGGCGCCTCCAACTCCGAGGAGTACTTGAGGTCGATGTTGTCCTTGGCCGCCGCGGTCTCGGCGCCCTTGCGGATCAGATCCCAGAAGGTGTCACCGGGAGGGCCGTGGGTGACCATCGCGACGGTGAACCGTGGCGTGTCGGCGGAGCCCGCGTTCATGCCGCCACCGCTGGAGTCGGGCTTACCGCCGGTGCTGGAGCAGGCGGTCATCAGTGCGAGCACCGCGGCGACAGAGCCGGCGACCTTGAGGGATGTGCCGCGTGAACGGCTTCCGGTGGTGAACATGATTGTCTCTTCTCTTCCGGCCGGGTCTCAGTGAACCAGAGCGGAGTTGGCGGATTGGAGGTTTTCTGCGGCCACCTGCAGGCCTTCGAGAGCGCCGAACTCGACGTCTTCGTGCTCGATGTTGACCCACATCTCGGGGTCGACCTTCTCCAGTGCCTGGAGGAAGCGGGCCCAGAAGTCGACGTCGTGGCCGCGGCCGACAGCCACGAAGTCCCAGGCCGAGTCCTCGGGCCACTTGTTCACGACGTGCTTGCCGCCCAGGCCGGTCGGGTTCTCCGACAGCGGGATTCGAGTGAATCGCTCGTCGAGAACGCCGTAGATCGAGCAGTTGTCGTTGATGCGGGTGTCCTTGGCGGCGGCGTGGAACACCAGCGGGCCCAACCATTCGACCGCCGCGACAGGGTCGATACCCTGCCAGAACAGGTGCGACGGGTCCATCTCGGCACCGACGTTGGTGGCGCCGACCTTGTCGACGAGGCGCTTGAGGGTCGGCGGGTTGAACACCAGGTTCTGCGGGTGCATCTCGATCGCGACCTTCACCCCGTGCTCGCGGGCGAGGGCGTCGATCTCCTTCCAGAACGGCACCGCGACCTCGTCCCACTGGTAGTCGAGCGAGTCGAGATAGCCTGAGTCCCAGGTGTTCACGTGCCACGCAGGCCACTCGCCGCCCGGATGCGCGTTCGGCAGGCCGGACATCGTGACCACACGGTCGACACCGAGCAGTCCGGCGACGCGGATCGCCTTGCGCAGGTCGTCGGCGTCCTCGGGACCGACCTCGGGATCGGGGTGCAGCGGGTTGCCGTTGCAGTTGAGGCCCGCGATCGAGACGCCGGTGCCCTCGAAGTTCGCCAGGTACTCCTGCGGTGTCACCGCGCCGGAGAGGAGGTCGTCGACGGGCAGGTGCGGGGTCGGCAGGAATCCGCCTGCGTTGATCTCCGCGCCGGTCAGGCCGATCGAGCCGATGATCTCGAGGGCTTCGCGCAGTGGCTTGTCGTGCAGGATCGCGGTGTAGACGCCGAGCTTCATGGTGGATGTCTCCTTGGGGGTCAGGAAGAGAAAGGTTGTTGTGGAACGGGTCCGGGGTCAGACGACCTTGACGGTGGCGCCCCCACCGAGGGCCGACTCGGTGATGGCGGCGACGGTGCGCATGCTGTGCACGCCGGTGGTGAAGTCGGGCACCGGGGCGAGGCCGCCGTCGATCCCGGCCACCTGGTCGAGGAAGGCGCGCGCCTGGTAGGCGAAGAACTCCGCCTTGCCGTGTCCGACGCCGCCGGCATCCATCGGGAGGCCGCCGCGGATGTAGGGGTGGTCGGGTCCGATGATCACCCGACGCGGACCGGAGAGCTCGGGACGATCGCCGACGACGGAGATCTCGTACTCGCTGGCGCGGAAGAGCTGCCACGATGCCGAGCCCTGCGATCCGAAGAGCTCGAAGCCGAGTCCGTCCGGCAGTGCATGGGCGACGCGCGAGGCGGAGAAGGTGCCGACGGCACCGTTGGTGAACGTCGCGGTGAAGGTGGCGACATCCTCGTTCTCCACGGGCGCCATCTCGCCGGTCACCTCGGCCTTGGTGTGCCCGTAGGTGGTGCCGACCGGAACCGGGCGCTCGGTGATGAGGGTGTGGAAGGTGGCTCCGCTGACCTCGGTGATCGGTCCGCACACGAACTCAGACAGATCGATCAGATGGCTGCCGACGTCGGCGAGGGCGCCGGTGCCGGGTCCGCCGCGGTGGCGCCAGGTGATCGGTGAGCTCGGGTCGAGCCCGTAGTCGCACCAGTAGTGCCCGTTGAAGTGCACCAGGTCGCCGACGGTGCCGGCTGCCAGTTCGCGTCGGATCTGCTCGACGGCGGGCGAGCGGCGGTAGGTGTAGCCGACGCCGACCACGCTGTCGGAGCGCTCCGCCGCGAGCAGCATCGCCTCGGCGTCCTCGGCCGAGCCGGCGAGAGGCTTCTCGCACAGCACGTGCTTTCCCTCTGCCAGCAGGCCTTCGACCATCACGCGATGCAGATGATTGGCCACGACGACGCTCACGACGTCGATGTCGGGAGCATCCGCGATGGCCTTCCAGTCGTACTCCGCGCGCTCGTAGCCGTAGCGCTTGGCGGTGTCGTCGGCGACCGCCTGGTTCGCATCGGCGATCGCCACCAGGCGAACGTCCGGACGGTCGGTGCCGAACAGGGTGCTCGCCATCCGGTATCCCGCGGCGTGGGCGCGTCCTGCCATTCCGCCACCGATGACGGCGACTCCGATCGATTTCTCGGTCACTGGGCCAGCTCCTTTGTGCTGCCGGTTGGTCGTCCGGCGTGTTCGGGGTCTCAACTTGTCCGGTCTACTAAACCGGTCTAGTTCCTGTACTATGAGCCGAGTCACAGGGGTATGTCAAGCCCTGGGGTGAGGATCTCGTCGGGGAGAGGAGGGTCGATGGCGAACACGTCTGCGCGGCCGACCATGCAGGACGTCGCGGACCGCGTCGGGGTGTCCAAGGCGACGGTGTCGCTGGTCTTCCGCAAGGCCCCGGGTGTCGGCGAGAAGACCCGGCAGGATGTTCTTCGTGCCGCCGACGAACTCGGCTATCGGATGAACCGGGCGGCCGCGCTGATGACCGCCCGGCGCTCGCATCTGATCGGCGTCGCCGCGCAGATCCGCAACGGCTTTCACGCCGAGATCGTCGAGAGTATCGTCGCTGCAGCAGATCTCGCCGGCTACGAGATCGTGCTAGGCGCGGTGACGCCCACCCACGGTGAGGCGAAGGTCATCGAGACTCTGATCGATTTCCGCTGTGAGGGAATGCTTCTCATCGGTCCCGAACTCGACTCGAGGGTGATCGCGGAGTTGGGCGAGCGCTTGCCGACCGTGGTCATCGGCCGCCGGATCGGGGTGGCCTCGGTCGACGTCGTTCGTACCAACGACGGCCGCGGTATCGGCGGCGTCGTCGACCACCTGGTGGGCCTCGGGCACCGACGTCTCGTGCACGTCGCCGCCGGCCCCGGCGTCATCGCCGCGGATCGTCGCACCGGATTCCTGCGTGCGATGCAACGCACCGGGTTGGTGACCGACGACGCGGTCATCGACGCGGGCGACTTCACCGAGGAGGCCGGGATGGCGGCAGGGCGCATCATCCTGGGCGCCGACCTGCCCACCGCCGTCGTCTGCGCCAATGACCGACTCGCAGTCGGTGTCCTCGACGTCCTACGCCGGGCCGGCGTCGACGTGCCCGGGGATGTCTCGGTCACGGGATACGACGACAGCGTGCTGGCACGACTGTCGAGCGTGGACCTGACGACGGTCAGCCAGCAGCCGCGAGCCCAGGCCGATCGGGCGATCAAGGCCGTCGTCGGGCGGCTCGACGGCCGGCGGACCGAACGTTGGGCGTCGACGCTCGTGCCGGAACTGGTCATCCGCGCGACGACGGCACCCCCGCGGTAGCGGCTCGCGAGACGTGTTGCCGGTGAACGTGTCGCGCACCGGCGAACTCGTGAAACCGCACCACCGGGTTGGGACGAAGATGTAGATTCGTCTCATCCGTGCGGGGTTCGGGACGAGGAGGTCACCATGGTCTGCTGTGTCGTGGCGGCGTTCGTCCTGCTGATCGCGCAGCGAGTCATGCCGTGGAGGTCGCGTTGCGACGACGGCGGATTCGCCCCCGTCGCGACCCGGACCGGGTCGCCCGGAAGTGACGTCGAGGCGCCGTCGACGACGGCGGTGCCCGAGCTCGATCAGCGCTCCGCCGCGTTGTCGTGGACGGCGCGGTCCGTCGCGGCGAGCACAGCGGTCTACCTCGTCGCGGCGGCCGCCCTGCTCGCGTCGGGTCTCGGCGCGGACACCGGAACGGTCACGGCCTGGGTGGTCCGGTCGCTCGCCCTAGTGGCGACGATCGTCGTCCTGCTGCATCTCTCCACGCGTATCCGTCGGCGCGGATACGACCCGTCGACGCGGGCGCAGATCGTCGGCTACGGCGCAATGGGTGCCGGTATCGCGGGGCTGGGGCTCATGGTGATCGACATGCACCTACTGCACCTGTACCACGTTCACGGCACTGTGGCGCACCTCGTGATGCAAGGCCTGCCCGTGCTCGCCGTGTTCGGCGGCATGTTGTTCGTCGCGTGTCCGGATGCGCTCGCCAGACCCGCCCTCACGGCCCGAGCTGTCTCATCGAAGTCAGGATGACGTTGTCCGATACCGTATCTCCCATCGCCGACGTCGGCGAGTCCGATCTCGATGACCTCGCGTCCCTGCGATATCTCCTCGACCTCGCGCTGCAACCCGTCGACCGATGGGACGGCTTCACGCGGCTCGAGCAGATCGGCGGAAGTGCGCTTCGCTACCAGTTGAACTATGTCGGCTATGCGCTCTCGATGGCGCAGTACACGCGGACACCGGCCTTCACCGGGTATCTCGCCGAGGCGCAGGCCAACATGATCCGCAAGATGTGCGACAAGAAGGTGTGGGGCTACTGGGCGACGGAACGGCTGGCCGGCTACCTCCGGTGGAATCCCGACCCCATGGTGTTCGCCAACGTCATGTACACGGGCTTCTTCGCCACCATGCTCTCCTTCTACGAGACGCTCAACGACGACCGGTCGTTCGACGACGACGGATCGCTCCCATTGGTGTGGAGCCGGAACACTCGCTACGACTACGGTTTCCACAGGATCGCGCAGGCGATCGAGCACAACATGCGGCAGAGTCCGCACACGCTGTATCCCTGTGAGCCGCATCTGATCTATCCCATGTGCAACACGATCGCGGTTGCCGGTCTGGCCGGGTACGACCGGTTGCACGGCACCGACCTGACGGACGATCTCGTGGTGAAGATCCGGGAATCGTTCCACCGCAACGGATATCTGATGTCCAACGGCCGGTTCCGGTTCGGACTCGGCCCGGCTGGGCTGAAGCTGCCGGCGATGCTGTCGAACGACGCGGTCATGACCTACTGGCTGTCCTGCGTGATGCCCGACCTCGCGCAGGAGACCTGGGAGAACCTGCGGGACAGGAAGATCACGCTGCGGGGAGGACGAGCTCGCCTGGCGACCGCGCCGATCGACAATCTCGATGTCGGGTCCTATCGGATGGGCGACGCGTGGGCATGGGTCAACGTGGCGTGCGCGGCGCGCGAGATGGGTGATGCGGAGGTGGCAGGTGCGGTGGACGTCGCCATGGATGATCGATTCACCCGAGAGCGGTCGTCGGCCGGCGCGCGCAAACTGGCGGGCGTGTCCACCTGGGCCAACTGTGCGTACGCATTCTCCCGCTTCATCCAGGCCGGTAGTGTGCGTGGCCTGGCCAACGGGGACGTCCCCGCGGCGTGGCGGACCGGGCCCATCCTGGCGGGCGCACCGTATCCCGACGTTCTGGTCGCCAAGGCGATCACCGACGGAACGGCGCTGGATCTGGTCCTGCGGCCCGGTCGCGGAAATCGTCGCACGACACTGCAATTGGCGCGTCTCGCCCCGCATGGCCGGTATCGGGTGATGGGTGCGGACCGTGCGGAGTTGATCGCAGACGCCGACGGTGAGGCCTCCGTCGGCGTCACCATCGCCGGCCGCCTGGAGTTGCGCGTCGAACCGGTGTGACCCCGCCCTGCGCGTCACGGCGAACAGGACGTCGCGGCCACGGGGCGCATCGACGGAGTGCTCTGCGGTGAATCGAGATCGTGTGTCCGCAGGATGCGTTGCAGGCGGTTCGTGAGTCCGGCGGCCGCGGTCGCCGGGTCGACACAGGATGACTCACCGGCGCGTTCACCAGCGGGCCGGACGATCCGCGGCGTGATCTGTGCCGAGTCGCGGATGTCGACGACCGTCCCCGGAGAGCACGCGGTGACGATCAGCGCGATGACCCCACCTGCCGCGGAGCATCGCAGGCGGGACCGCCTGTCCGGACTCGTCTCCTGCTGGTTCACCGTTCGAACGCTAGGGCGGAAGATGGTCGAGGCCGTGCGTAGCCGGGTACGCGACTTCGCGGAGCAGGCCCACTCGGTCCTGCGCTCCACTACTCGGACCCGTGCTGAACTGCGCGGATCTCGAATTTCCCGTTGCTGGGAAATATTTGTCTATGGTGGAGACATGCATCGCGACGAACGCATGGGCATCCCAGGGCGCACGGCGAGCACTACCCTTGCCGCGGCCGGACTGATCCTCTCGGCACTTCTTGTGGCCGCATCTCTGGCGGGGTGTTCGCCGTCTGCGGACGGACCGGCGCCGCTTCGGGTGTCCACGACGAGCGGCGAACTCACCGGGATCCGGACCGCACATGCCCGGCAATTCCTCGGTGTCCGATACGCGCAACCGCCGATCGGCGAGCGCCGGTGGCGACTGCCTCGCCCGATCGCGACGCCGTCGGCTCAGGTCGATGCCGGCCGAGCCGGCAGTCCATGCCCGCAGACGGCACCTGTGCCCGGTGATCACCCGGCGCCGTCGGAGGACTGCCTGTCACTCAACGTCACCACGCCGCAATCGATCGACGACCCCACCGGACTCCCGGTGATGGTCTGGTGGCATGGCGGCGGCTACACCACCGGGGCGGGTAGTGCCTACGACCCGCAGCGACTCGCGGACCGCGGCAATGTCATCGTTGTCACCGTCAACTATCGTCTGGGCATGTTCGGGTACCTGAACGCGCCCGGGCTGGACGGCGGCGGCGACTTCGGCTTCGCCGATCAGATCGAGAGCCTGCGCTGGATCAAGGCCAACGCGAGGGCATTCGGCGGAGATCCGGGCAACGTGACGGTCTTCGGTCAATCGGCCGGATCGCTGGCCGCGTGCGCGTTGATGACCTCGCCCGCGGCACATGGGTTGATCGACCGCGCGATCCTGGCATCGGGATCGTGCATGCTGAACTGGCCGGCTGGAGCACTCTTCCCCGAGGCCCCGGCGCAGACGCCGTACGCCGGCCGATCCGAGAGTCAGGCGACGAGTGCCGCAGCGGCAAGACAACTCGGGTGCGCAGGTGAATCCGAGATGAGCTGCATGCGCGGATTGTCGACAGACCGTCTCCTCACCCAGAACGAGGACTTCGGTAACCAACTCACCTATGGGACCGGGCTCCTGCCGCGCGATCCGGCCGAGGCGATCGCGGACGGGCGCCGGCTGGCGATCCCGGTGATCACCGGCGGCACCCACGACGAACACCGGTCGTTCATCGGTGGGCTTCTCGCGGTGCAGCCCGACGCTGTCACCAGAGCGAATTATCCTGATCTGGTGCGAAAGTCATTCGGCGACCGTGCGCCGGAGGTGCTGGCACGCTATCCGTTGGCCGGTTTCCCCAGTCCGGGTGTGGCATGGGCGACAGTCGTCACGGATGCCTCGTGGACGTGCCCGACACTGCGTGGCGCACAATTCATGTCGCGGTCGGCGCCGACCTTCGCCTACGAGTTCGCCGATACCACGGCGCCGAACGTCAACGGCGTGACGACGATCCCCCAGAACGCCGCGCACGCCACCGACCTCCCTTACTACTTCGATCTCGGTGGCAAGAATCTGCTGACCTCTCCGCGTCAGCGGGAGATCGCCGATCAGATGATCGACTACTGGTCGTCGTTCGCCCGCGACGAGACCCCTCATGCGGACGGTGCACCGGACATGGTCCAGGCAACCGAGAACTCGCACGACGTGCTCCGGTTGGGGACATCATCCACCGAAGTCGTCGACGTGGCCGCCGACCACCACTGCGGATTCTGGGGGTGATCGGTCATGCCCTCTGTGCGCACGTCGGCCTCGACTTTCACCCACGAGGCGCGTCGACGACAACTCGTCGACACGGCGATCACCGTGATCAACGAGGTCGGGGTCGAGCGCGCGACATCGTCGCGGATCGCCGACCGGGCCGGAGTCAGCCGCGGCGTCATCTCGTATCACTTCACCGATCGTGACTCGTTGCTGAGTGCGGTTGTGGAGCACGTGTATTCGCTGGCGACAGACGTCCTGGGGGAACGCGTCCACGGAACCGGGTCGTCGAGGGAGTCGCTGTCCGCCTTCATCGGCGGCAGCATCGACTTCTATGCTCGGCACCCCGCGGAGATGGCAGCGCTGACGGCGATCTATCGGTCACCGGGCCACGCCCGATCCGGTCGGGGCGAGCATGCCGCAGAGCTTCTCGAGCTCGAGCGCCTGCTGTCCACCGGAATTCGCGAGGGCGAGTTCGCCGAGTTCGACCCGACGATTCTGGCCGCGACGATCCGGGCGACCCTCGATGCGGCACTCGCCCGGATCGCCGCGGGTGGCGACCCCGATCACGAAAAGCGAGAACTGATAGCGCTTTTCGAGCGTGCGACGCAGGTGTGATGCCGGCAGAGGTGGAGCGTTACGTGGTGCTCTCCGCCAACCGTCGCAGCAACTCGGCCAACTGCTGCACGTCGGCGGGATCCCAGCGGGACAGCCGTTCCCGCCATTCGCTCAGCGCGGACTCGGTGACCTCCTTGAATCGCGTTCGTCCTCGGTCCGTCAGAGCGACCAGTCGGGCGCGCGCGTCCGCCGGGTCGGGGTGGCGTTCGACCAACCCGAGTCGCACCACCGAATCGATCTGTCGGGTCAGCGTCGATTTCTCGAGGCCGAGTTCGGCGAGCAGCCCGGACATCGGGACAGCGTCATGGCGGGACAGGAGCACCAGGAGGGGATAGCAGGTGGGTTCCAGCCCGGGGTCGATCACCCGGGCCCGTTCGCGGATCTGGATGCGGCCGCGGCGCCAGATGTCGGCGAGCTCGCTCTCCAGGTCGCTGATCGGATCCGAGCCCATGGCGTCGCAGTCCCCTTCTCGAGTGGCCGGTGGTCGAGGCCCGACGGGTCCCCGTCGGCCCGCACGCAGACAGCGTACCCAGGCGTGCGATGGAGCAGGGGGCGGTGTCACCGGCCGGTCGGAACATCGACCGGTTGGTGGGCGTTGAACACGCCGTGTCGGCAGCGATGGACGCGCCGGCGGAGAGGATTGTCTGCGATGAGCGTCAGGGTCGACGTCTGGACCGACATCAACTGCCCGTTCTGCTACCTGGGCAAACGGCGCTTCGAGCAGGCGCTGGACGAGTTCCCGCAGCGGAACGATGTGACCGTGGTCCATCGCTCGTTCGAGCTCGATCCGAATCTGGCCCCCGACGTCAGCGGGTCGGTGGCCGAACACATCGCCGAGAAGTACGGCATACCGGTCGACCAGGCCCGTGCCAACGAGCGGGGCATAGCGGCGCAGGCAGCCGAGGTCGGTCTGGCGTATCTCACGGACGGGCGCGACTTCGGCAGCAGTTTCGACATGCATCGGCTGCTCCATCACGCGCTGGCCGAAAAAAAGCAGGAGGACCTTCTCGACGCGCTCTACGCGGCGAACTTCGCCGAGAACGAGGCGTTGTTCGGTGATCGGGAGCGTCTGCTCGATGTCGCCGTCCGCGCCGGACTCGATGAAGACGACGCACGACGGGTCCTCGACGACCCGGACGCCTTCGCCGACGCCGTCCGGCGCGACGAGCAGGAGGCGGCCGCGCTGGGCGCGACGGGCGTGCCGTTCTTCGTCTTCGGTGGGAAATACGCGGTTTCCGGCGCTCAACCGGCCGAGACGTTCGCGCGGGCTTTGCAACTCGCGTGGGGTGACCAGCTCGTCCCGGTCGGTGTGGAGGCCGCCGATACGTGCGGTCCGGACGGGTGCGAGGTACCGGGCACCACCGACTGACGCCCTTGGCGCACACCAGAAATCCGACATTTCGGTCACGCATCCGGGTCAACATGGCCGACGGATGACGAATCCCTGCGGATCACCGACCCCACTCCTACAGTTGGGTGCAGTCCACAACGCCTAACCGGTCGGGGTAAGGGGTCGCCGTCATGTCCACGCCAGGCTCCATCATCAAGGGCTCCGCGTCTGCCGGATTGCGTGAACTCACCCTCCGCGGGATCATCCTCGGCGGCCTGATCACGCTCGTCTTCACCGCAGCGAACGTCTACCTGGGTCTGCGGGTCGGCTTGACGTTCGCCACCGCCATTCCGGCGGCGGTGATCTCGATGAGCCTGCTCCGGTACTTCGCCGATCACTCCGTGGTGGAGAACAACATCGTCCAGACGATCGCCTCCGCGGCGGGCACGCTGTCGGCGATCATCTTCGTGCTCCCCGGGCTCATCATGATCGGCTGGTGGACAGGATTCCCCTACTGGACAACGGTCGCCGTCTGCCTGATCGGCGGCGTCCTCGGGGTCATGTACTCCATCCCGCTTCGCCGCGCGCTGGTGACGGGCTCCGACCTGCCGTATCCGGAGGGCGCCGCTGCTGCCGAGGTCTTGAAGGTCGGTGATACCGCGCAGGGCGCCGAGGAGAACCGACGCGGAATGCGGGTCATCGTGGTGGGCTCCGTTGTCTCCGCGCTGTTCTCGATCCTCACTCAGACGAAGCTGATCGCGGGCACGATCTCCGGATTCTTCCGGGTCGGTTCGGGCGGCACGATGTTCGGTGCCGGACTGCTGTTCTCGCTCATCGGTGTCGGGCACCTCGTCGGCGTCACCGTCGGAATCTCGATGCTGATCGGACTCCTGATCTCCTACGGTGTCCTGCTGCCGATCGAGACCTGGGGTGACCTCCCGTCCAGCGGCCCCATCGATGACGTGGTGAGCGACGCCTTCGCCAACGACGTGCGATTCATCGGTGCAGGTGCGATCGCCGTCGCCGCTGTCTGGACCCTGATCAAGATCATCGGGCCGATCGCCCGCGGCATCAAGGACGCGCTGGTCTCGACCCGTGCCCGTCGCGCAGGCAACAAGGTCGATCTCACCGAACAAGACATCCCGGTCACCATCGTCTCCGGTGTGGTGCTGGCCTCGTTGATCCCGATCGGGTTCATGCTCTGGGACTTCGCGCACGGGACCGCCCTGCACGGCAGCGCGGGCGGGATCATTACGGTGAGCATCATCTTCGTGTTCCTGATCGGTCTCGTCGTGGCATCGGTCTGTGGTTACATGGCCGGGCTCATCGGCTCGTCGAACAGCCCCATCTCCGGCGTCGGCATCGTCGTGGTGCTGGTGGCCGCGGTCCTCATCAAGGTCACGTTCGGCTCGGCGGACGCCGAGGAATCCGCCGCGCTCGTCGCCTACACGCTCTTCACCGCGGCCATCGTCTTCGGTGTCGCGACGATCTCCAACGACAATCTGCAGGATCTCAAGACCGGCCAGTTGGTCGGCGCGACACCGTGGAAGCAGCAGGTCGCCCTCATCATCGGCGTCGTGTTCGGGTCCGCGGTCATCCCGCCGGTCCTGCAGTTGATGCAGACCGCCTTCGGTTTCGTCGGCGCGCCGGGAGCAGGCGAGGATGCCCTGCCCGCGCCCCAGGCCGGTCTGATCTCGTCGCTGGCCGAAGGTGTGTTCGGCGGAGATCTCGACTGGGCGCTCATCGGTATCGGCATCCTGATCGGTGCCGTGGTGATCATCGTCGACGAGGTATTGGCCAAGACCAGCACCAGGTTCCGGGTGCCGCCGCTCGCCGTCGGCATGGGCATGTACCTCCCGATGTCGGTCACCCTGATCATCCCGATCGGCGCGTTCATCGGTCGGTGGTACAACAGGTGGGCCGAGCGGACCGGTGGCAATGTCGCCCGCAAGAAGCGTATGGGCGTGCTCCTCGCCACCGGACTGATCGTCGGCGAGAGTCTGTGGAACGTCGTGTTCGCCGCCATCGTCGCGGCGAGCGGCAACGACGCGGTGCTCAACCTCCCGTTCATCGGCGACGCGTGGGAGACCGGCTCGGAGATCCTCGGCGTCGTCCTGTTCGTCGCGGTGCTCGCATGGCTCTACAAGTGGACGCAGGGTTGGGCGTCGAAGGAATCCGCGGTGGACGATCCCGCCACGAAGTGACGCCGGGAATCGTCTGACTGCCGGCGGTCAGCTGCGGGCGTAGAGCTCCGCATCGCCGAATTCGTTGGCGACGCCTTCGGGCGTCAGCGCCGAGATGTAGTGATGGGGAAAGTGATCCTCGAGTGAATAGGGCAGTGATATCCCGCTCAGCTCGGGGAACTTCCGGGTGATGAATCCGACCGGCGCCCAGAGCAACCGGAGCGGTGATCGCTCCTGTTGCCTCGATCGTCGCTCGACCGCCTTGCCTCTGCTGCCTTCGTGGATCTCGAGTTCCGTGCCGTGGTGTGCGAAATCGCCGCTCGCCTTCGGTGGCAGCGCGGGAACCGGATCGTTCTGATACACGTAGCGCCGCGTGTGGTGCTTCAGCAGCGGGATCTCGTCGCAGGTCTGCGCGAACTCTCGTGATCCGATCATCGGCTGACCGAAAGTGTAGGTGCCCTTGAGTTTTGAGCCGAATCTGTCCTGGTACTGGTCATCGGTCACGAGCATCACGGAGAGAAGTGACGCCAGAGCGCCGCCGAAGCTGTGTCCGGTGATGTACAGGGCTTCCATCGGATGCGTCGGCAGATCGGGATCCGGATCGCCGTGGATGGGCTTTCCCTCGGATGCGTCGAGGAGCGCTTGGATGACCACCTGCCGCGTGCTTCGTACGTTGCGGTAGAAGCCGGCGTGGATCGGATAGGTCTTGTCGGGATGGACCACGTCCTTGCCGAACTGAAAGGCGATGCGGTCGGGGTGGACGTCGGCGTCGGCGAGCCAACTGATCGAGTTGGTGGGCTCGGTCCCGCGGTACGCCACGATCACCACGCGGCCGTCGGCGCTCTGGATGACATAGGCGGTGCTCTTGATGAACATGGCGTCGACCGACAGCGTGGCGGCGATGCATCGGCTCTTCTCCAGGCCCATCCGCGTCATCATCTGGGCCTCGGTCCCGACATCCGAGTAGGCATATCCGGACGCGACCGCAAGCGTGTGGGCGATCGCCATCCGGTCGGCCTCGTCGGCGGAGTCAGGTCCCGCGAGCAGTGTGGTACTCAAGTCGTCGTAGACAGGGAACTTCGGCGGCAGACCGCCGAGCGGCTCGGCACCCTCCGGAGCGACGGTGACACCCTCCGGGTTGCGATACGACTTGGTGACCCGCAGGTCGCCGGCCGACGGCCCGACGGCGGTGGTGATCGGCATGGTCGGAATCTACGCCGAAGTGCATTCCCCGATGGCCTGATCGAGCATCTCGAGCCCGAGTCGTAGCTCGTCGTCGGTGGCGGTCAGTGGTGGGGCGATGCGGAAGATGCCGCCAATGCCGGGGAGTTGGACGACGTTCATGTGCAGACCCAGCTCGAAGCATCGGCGGGTGACCGCGGCGCCGAGTTCATCTGCGCCGGTCTTGGTTTCGCGGTCGGTGACGAGTTCGATGCCCTGCAGGAGCCCTCGTCCGCGGACATCGCCGACCGTCTGGTGGCGTTCGGCGATCTGCAGCAGGCCCTTTCGCAGCACCTCCCCGGATTGTCCGGTCCGAGTGTCGAGTTCGTCGCGGATGAGGACGTCGAGCACGGTGTTGCCGACGGCAGCGGGGAGTGGATCGGAGACGTGGGTGGTGAAGAACAGGAAGCCGCGTTCGTGGGCGACGGACTCGATCTCCGCCGAGGTGATGGTCGCGGCCAGCGGGAGGCCGGCGCCGAGTGTCTTCGACAGGGTGAGGATGTCGGGGACCACGCCGTCGCGCTCGAAGGCATACCAGTCGCCCGTGCGGCACAGCCCGGTCTGGGCCTCGTCGAGGATCAGCAGCATCCCCCGCTCCGCGCATTTGTCCTTCAGCGCGCGAAGGTATCCGAGCGGGAGCTCGATCACGCCGCCCGAGGACAGGATGGGCTCGACGATGCAGGCGGCCAGGGATCCGACGGACTGGGCGTCGATCATGTCGAAGCCGTAGTCGAGTTGTCGTCGCCAGTCGAAGGATCCGTCGGCCGCCACGAAATCGGGACGGTAGGAGTTCGGGGTCGGCAGGGCGAGGTTGCCTGCCGCCACGGGGCCGTAACCCTTTCGTCCGGCGCTGTAGGTGGCAGCCGCTGCGGCATGGGTCATGCCGTGCCACGATCGTGCGAACGACACGATCTCGTGCTTGCCGGTGACGAGCTTGGCCAGCCGGATCGCCGCTTCGTTGGATTCCGCTCCGGTGGTCAGCAACAGCACCTTGTCCAGCGGCGCGGGCAGGGAGTCGGCGAGCCGTTCCGACAACTCGACGACCGGCTCCGAGAGCATCCCGCTGAACAGGTGGTCGAGCGTACCGATCTGGTGTTGCACCGTCGCGACGATGTCCGGATGCGAATGGCCGAGGATCGCCGACATCTGGCCTGAGGTGAAATCGAGGAGCCCGCGACCGGCGACCGTGTACACATAGCTGCCCGCGGCGCGGCCGATCACCTCCGGGGAGATCGTGCCGCCGTAGCGGAGGAGGTGCCGTTGTGGGTCGCCGGCGATCGAGCTCGCCGACAGGGCGCGGTCACGGGTGCTCGTCATGGTCCAACGGTACGTCGCGCCCCACGCGTGGCAACTCGGGCGATCCCGGCCGCGGTCCTTCGTCGTAAGGTGCAGAGAGCGTTCCCGATCGAAAGGCGGCATGACCGTGCAGAAACCTCTGGACATCAGTACCGATGGCGGTGTCTCGGTGTGGACGATCAACCTGCCGGAGGTGGGCAATGCGATCACCGGGATCGACCTCGTCGCCGCCATCGAGGACGCGGTCGACGCCGCGAACGCGGACACCGAGGTGCGTGCGGTGATCCTCACGGGGGCGGGCCACATCTTCTCGGCGGGTGGCAACGTTCAGGAGATGGCCGACGAGGAGGGTCTGTTCGGTCTCGGCGGTGCCGAGCAGCGATTCGGCTATGCCGATGGGATACAACGGATTCCCCGCGCGATGCTGCGCTTCGAGGTCCCGGTCATCGCCGCGGTCAACGGTGCCGCGGTTGGCGCGGGCTGCGATCTGGCGATGATGTGCGACCTGCGGGTCGCCGCCGAATCGGCGTTCTTCGCCGAGAGTTTCGTGCAGGTGGGACTGATCCCCGGTGACGGCGGGTCCTGGTTCCTGCAACGGGCGATCGGCTACGAGCGCGCCGCCGAGATGACGTTCACCGGTGACCGGGTCCACGCCGCGAAGGCGCTCGAGTGGGGCATGGTGAGCCGCGTCGTGCCCGACGACGAGTTGCTCGGCGAGGCCCGGGCGCTGGCAGAGCGGATCGCGAAGAACCCGCCGCACGCACTCCGGATGGCCAAGCGTCTCCTCACCGAGTCGCGGACCAGTTCGCTCGACACCGTGCTGAACCTGGCAGCGGCGATGCAACCACTCGCGCACCAGACGAGCGAGCACAAGGAACGGGTGGCGAGGTGGTCGAAGCGTTGATCGCGTCCTAGAGACGCGGACGCGCAACGAATTCGGTGGCCGCCGCGGCAGCGCGCTCGGCAGCGTCGAGCACCGGGACGCCGCGGGCGAGGTGCCCGGCCAGGATGCCGGCGAACTGATCACCGGCACCGGTGGTGTCCACGACGCGGACCCTGTCCACCTCGATGCGGTGGATCTCCCCGTTGTCGGCGACCACGACACCTTCCGCGCCGAGGGTGATGACCACGGAACGGGAGACGTCGAGCAACCGGCGGGCCAGGGCGGTGGGGTCGTCGGTGTCGAGTCGTGCGTAATGGGCGGCCTCGCCCGCGTTGACGACCAGCGGGTCGGCCGCGGCCAGAATCTCGTCGTCGAGGTCGGCGACCGGGCTGGGGTTGAGGATGAACCTGCGGCCCCGATCACCGGCCCAGCTGGCGGCCGCCCTGGTCACCTCTTGCGGCGATTCGAGTTGGGTGAGAACGATTTTCGGGTGGATCGCCTCGAGTCCCCGGGTGACACTGTCGGCCGTCAGCATCGCGTTGGCGCCGGACAGGACGATGATCCGGTTGTCGCCGCTCTCGTCGACCTCGATGATCGCCTGGCCGCTGGGGCCGTTGAGGCGTTGCACGTGGGCGATGTCGACGCCGCCCTCGTCCTGACCCGCGACGAGACGGAGCCCTGCGTCGTCCTCGCCGACCGCTCCGATCAATGCCGTGTGGGTGACGGTGGCCGCGGCGAGTGCCTGGTTGGCTCCCTTACCCCCGGGGCGTTCGGATCGGGAGCGGCCGATGACGGTCTCCCCGACGTCGGGCATCCGGTCGACCCGAATGATGACGTCCATGTTCAACGTGCCGACGACGGCCACGTCGATCGCTGAGGCGATGTCCATGTCTCGAGTATCCGCCCGCCGAACGCGAGGAGCCAAGCTCGCGTCGATGATCACCGGGGAGTGTGGTGCGGGCCCTCAACGCATCTCGCCCGCACCTACGTACGGATTGAGGCTCAGCAGGAGATCGCCCTCGGCGAACCGTGAGTACCGGAAGTCGCGCGGATCGACGTTCTTGAGGGTCGTGTCGCCGGTGAGTACGAGATCGGCGACGAGTTTGCCGACCGCGGGGGAGATCTTGAAGCCGTGGCCGGAGAATCCCGTCGCCAGAAACAGGCCGTCGACCGGTGACGGCCCGATGATCGGGTTGTAGTCGGGGGTGACGTCGTAGGCGCCGACGTAGCTGCTCGTGATGCGCGGGTCGGGCATGTCCGGCAGGCGATGACCCATCTTCATGATGATCTTGTCGATGGTGCTCTCATCGGCCCGGTTGATGTAGTTGTCGGGGTCGATGTACTGCGGCGCAGCATGATCGGAATTGCCCACCAGCAGTTCGCCGTTCGGCTCGCGGCATACGTACGAAAGTCCGGCCAGGTCGGAGAGGACGGGAACCACCGGAGTCGGCTCGCCCTGGTCGATCAGCACGAGCTGGGCGCGCTGCGCGCGGACGTCCACGGGTACTCCGACGGGTTCGGTCAGCGCGGGGGTCCACGGGCCTGCGGCCACGATCACGGTGTCGGCGTGGATGGTGTCGCCGCCGGCGAGCTCGGCGCCGACGACACGGCCGTCCGCGCCCTGGAGCAGCTTCGTGACGGTCGTCGACTGGCGCACCTTGACGCCGAGTTTGCGGGCCGCCGCACCGAAGGCCATCCCGGCCATGTACGCCTCACCGCGGCCGCCCAGCGGCTCGTAGGCGAACGCCGCGAAGTCCTCGAGATGCAACCCGGGCCAGAGCTCGGCCATCGTCTCGTGACCGATCATGGAGACGTCGATGCCGAGGCCCTGCATCATCTCGACGTTGGCGTGCAACGGGGCCACGTTGTTCTCGCCGACGCCGACGACGTAGCCGCACTGCTGAAATGCCATGTCGTCGCCGAAGAGTTCGGTTGCGCGGGTGAAGATGTCGACGCCGTACCAGGACATCGCGGCGAGCGACGGGTTGCCGTAGTGGCAGCGCACGACGCCGCTGGATTTTCCGGTCATGCCGGAACACAGAGTGTCGCGTTCGACGACGAGGACATCGGTCTCGCCCTGATCGGCGAGCGACCACGCGATCGCGAGTCCTTCGAGGCCGCCGCCGACGATGAGGAAGCGGGTGGTGGTGGAGGTCATGTGGGATCGCTTTCGATGAGGGGGAAGTGTTGGGGCGGTGAGGTCGTGTACGTGATCAGGTCGGCGAGAACGGTGGCCAGTGCATGGCCGCCGGCGTCGGCGTCGGGGTCTTCGACGTATTCGTCGGGGGAGTGCGAGATCCCCGTAGGGTTCCGGACGAACAGCATCGCGGTGGGGATCTCCTCCTTGAGCACGCCGGCGTCGTGGCCGGCACCGGTCGGGAGGATGGGTGCGTCGGGCAGGATGGTCGACAGTCTGCCGCGCAGACCGGGATGGAAATCCACACGCGGACTCATCGAGGCTTCGGTCAGCGTCACCGCGCATCCCTCGGCCGCGGCGTGTTCGCGCGCCGCCGCGGCGATATCGGTGACCAGGGCGGCGACCACCGCATCGTCCTCGTGCCGCACGTCGAGCCAGACGTCGACGCGCGACGCGATCACGTTGCTGCCACCCGGGATCGGGTCGAGTTTCCCGACCGTTGCGCGGGCGCCCTCGACCGCTCGGCCCAACCGTCGGACATCGAGCACGCTGGCGGCCGCGGCGAGCATCGGGTCCCGTCGACCGTTCATCAGGGTGGTACCCGCGTGATTGCCCTGACCGCTGAACGACAATCGCCACCGTCCATGCCCCAGGATCGACGATCCGATCGCGATGGCACGGCCCTGGTCGATCAGTCCACGTCCCTGCTCGACATGGAGTTCGACGAAACATCCGATCTGCGAGAGTCGTTCGTCGTCACGACCGATCCCGCGAGGGTCGAGACCGTTGCGGGCTGCGAGGTCCGCGAAGGTGGTGCCGTCGGCGTCGACGAGCGCGGCGGCCCGCTCCGGCGTGACGGCACCCGTCATCAATTGCGAACCGAGACAGGCGAGTCCGTAGCGCGAACCCTCCTCCTCGGGGAACACGGCGAGTGCCAGCGGGCGGGTCGGGCGGAGGTCGGCCGCCTGGAGGGCATCGATCGCGGCGAGCGCGGAGGCGACACCGAGCGGGCCGTCGAAGGCGCCGCCGCCGGGGACCGAGTCGAGATGGCTTCCGGTGACCACGGCGTCGGCGAGTGGCAGACCCGACGGGTTCCACCACGCCCAGATGATGCCGTTGCGATCCTCCTCTATCTCGAGCGATCGCTGCCGCGCGGAGGCGGTGAACCATTCCCGCAGTTCGAGTTCGGCGGCGGAGTAGACGGGACGACTGTAGCCGCCCCGGGCGCTGTCCGTGCCGATCCGGGCGATCTCTGCGAGCAGGCCGCTCACCGAGGTGGTCTGTGATGGGGTCTCGGTCACGAGAGGGTGTCCTCCTCGGTCGACGGGGCGGTGATCGGGCGGATGCGGACAATGGCGACGGTGGCCGCGCCGGCGGCCTCGATCGGCGCCCCGTCCAGAAGGATGGTGTCCCAACGACGTAACCGGGCACCGGCGACGGTGAGGGTGCCGGCGAGTACGACGCAGGCGACTCCGTCGTCGGGGCCCAGTGGGTGGGTACCACGCAGGTGGCGCAGGGACAGCGTGCCCTCGTGGGAACCGCGTCGCGTCATCAGGTTGAGCAGGCGGGTCGCCCGGCGGGTCGGCTCGGCATGCACTTCCGCCTCGCCGGAGAAGGTGATCCGATCGAGAAGCGCGAGGGTGCGGGTGAACCCGTCGATCGTCAGGTCCACCGGGTCGTCGCCGACCACCACCGCGGTCCTGACCAACCCCGGGAAAGTCGAGAACTGGCAGCGGGTTTCGATGTCGGCCAGACTGAGAGTCCAACCGGCGTCCGTCGGCTCGACGCCTCCGGTCGCGATGCGCCGCGTCACGCCGCCGCCGTTGCGCCACGCCGTCGGGGTGACTTCCGAAACGCGGATCACCGTCGCCACCCCCGTCGAAGAACCGGGTGGCGGTGCGCAGTCGATTGTCATGCACTCAGTAGATGCGCTCGATTGGCAAAACTCCAATATGTATTTGACGACTATTATTCTGGTAAGCAGAATAATTCGATGGAGCTTCGACATCTTCGCTACTTCCGTGTCCTCGCCGAGGAGCTGCACTTCGGTCGTGCCGCGGCCCGACTGCACATCTCGCAGCCGCCGCTCACCGCGCACATCAAGGAGCTGGAGCGGGAGGTGGGCGCCCGCCTGTTCGACCGCACGACCAGACGCGTGTCGTTGACCGATGCCGGCACCGTCTTCGCGGCGCGCGTGGACGGGCTGCTGGCCGAGTTGGACGACGCGGTGATCGAGGCGCGCGATCACGCGGAGGGGCGACGGGGTCGTATCCGTGTCGGTTTCGTGAGTTCTGCCAGTGGCACCGTCCTGCCCCCCGGACTCCGGATCTTCCGAGAGATCCACCCGGGGGTACGCGTCGATCTCTCACCACTGACCACCCGCGAACAACTCGATGGCCTGTCCGCGGGGGCACTCGACGTCGGGCTGATCCGTTCCGGCGGTGCGGAACCGGGACTCGTGGTGGAACCGCTGCTCGAGGAGTCGATGGTCGCCGTGGTGCCGGTGGAACACCCGTTGGCGCTGCGGTCGGAGGTCGATGTCCGTGACCTCGTCGGCGAGCGTCTGATCCTGTTCCCGAACGACCTCATGCCGGCATATGTGGCGCAGATCTGGGCCATGTTCGCGACGGTCGGCGCCGAGCCGGATGTCGTCCAGGAAGCGATTCACCACGAGACGGTCGTCGGCCTGGTGTCCGCGGGTGTGGGGATCTCGATCCTCCCGGCGTCGGTGTCGCGATTCCGGCCCGCAGACGTGGTCATCCGGCCCATCGCAGGCGCCCCGACGACTGCATTGGTGATCGCACGCCGCTCCGACGTCACGAATCCGGCGGTCGAGGGCTTCATCGAATGCCTGCGGGCGGCACAACGCGTGGACGGCTGATCTGATGGACACACAGCACTCATGACGATGTAACGGGATCGAAATATGGGGACTGTCTACTCGGTGTAGACAAAGTTTCCTAACAGCAGACATACTGATCTCGACACCTCACATCGGAGAAACCTCATGACCGACCGCAACGAACTCGCCGACCTCTGCGCGGCGTCGGGGACCACGTTCATCCTCGCCATGTTCGTCGACCTCCGCGGCAAGCCCTGTGCCAAGCTCGTGCCCGTCGAGGCCGTCGAGGAACTCGCGAACGACGGAGTGGGCTTCGCCGGATACGCGGTGGGCGCGATCGGCCAGGAGCCGAAGGACCCCGACCTCGTCGCGATCCCCGACGTCGCGTCCTTCACTCCGATCCCGTTCATCAAAGAGGGACTGGCTCTTGTCCATTGCGATCCGCACGTGGAGGGCAAGCCGTGGCCGTTCGCGCCGCGCAACATCCTCAAGTCGCTCATCGCGCAGACCGCCGACGCCGGCTTCGAGCCGTGGGTCGGCGCCGAGGTCGAGTACTTCCTGCTCAAGCGTGCCGCCGACGGTTCGCTGGTCACCGCCGACGACGCCGACGACTCGAATCAGCCCTGCTACGACGTGCGCGGTCTGACCCGCATGTATGACCACCTGACCGCGGTGTCCACTGCGATGAACCAGCTCGGGTGGGGCAACTACGCCAACGACCACGAGGACGGCAACGGCCAGTTCGAACAGAACTTCCAGTACGCCGATGCCCTCACCACTGCCGACCGGGTGGTCACCCTGCGCTATCTGCTGTCGACCATCGCCGCCGAACGCGGCATGGTCGCCACCTTCATGCCCAAGCCGTTCGCCGAGCGGACCGGATCGGGGCTGCACTTGCACCTGTCCCTGACATCGGCGGGCAAACCGGTCTTCCCCGGCATCGAGGCCGACGACGTGCGCGGCCTGGGCCTGTCCCCAGAGGCCTACGGTTTCGTCGGCGGCGTGCTCGAACATGCACCCGCCCTGCAGGCGGTCATGGCACCGACGGTCAACTCCTACAAGCGAACCGGGGCCACCGCCACCCGCTCGGGTGCCTCGTGGGCGCCGCGGCGGGCCACCTACGGAGGCAACGACCGCACGCACTACGTCCGCATCCCCGACGCCCAGCGCGCAGAGCTGCGCGGCGGCGATGGTTCGGCCAATCCGTATCTCGCCATCGCCGCGGCATTGGGTGCCGGGCTCGACGGCATCAAGCGCAGCCTGGACCCGGGCCCGCTGGGCACCTGCCCCGATCACGTCGACGAGCTGCCGCTCACCCTGCTGCACGCCGTCGAGGCGCTCGAGAACGACCCGGTGGTGTCCGCAACCCTCGACGCCGCGCTGCCCGACGACTGGCCGGAGGCGCAGAACACCGTCTCGCAGTACTTCTCTCACCTCAAGCGCGAGGAGTTCTTCACCTGGCACTCCGCGGTGTCGCCGTGGGAGATCGACAACTACCTGACCGCCTTCTAGACAGAACAGGAAAGCCAACACATGTGCGGAATCGTCGGGTTGCACCTGCGCAACCCCGAACTCCATCCTCGCCTCGGTGAGCTCCTCGGCCAGATGCTGGGCGAGATGCAGGACCGTGGCGCCGATTCGGCCGGCATCGCCATCTACGGTGATCCGACCTGGTCACCTGCTGGGCAGGGCTGTGTGTCGCTGCTCGAAACCGGCGTCGGTGCAGCCGAACTCGATGCCGCGACCGCCGCCGTCGGAGCGGCACTGGGGAGCGAGGTCGCGGGTCGGCTCGTCGACGACACGCTGGTGCTCAGCGCGGAGGTCGACTCGGAGATCCTCCTCGCGACGGCCATCACGGTGTACCCGGACGCTCTCGTCGCCGGTTTCGGTGCCGACCTGACGGTCCTCAAGGGCGTCGGTGCGCCGCGTGATCTGGTGCAGGCGTGGGGATTGTCGAACGCGAGCGGCTGGCAGGGTGTCGGACACACCCGTATGGCCACCGAGTCTGCCGTGACCCCGTCGGGCGCACATCCGTTCGCCGTCGGACCCGAGCAGTGCCTGGTGCACAACGGCTCGTTCTCCAACCATGCGACCATCCGTCGTGAATTGCGTGCTGTCGGTGTCGAGTTCGACAGCGAGAACGACACGGAGGTGGGTGCACGCTTCGTCGCTCATCAGCTCGCACAGGGCAAGGACGTCGAGACCGCACTGAAAGAGGTGTGCGCCACCTTCGACGGCTTCTACACCCTGCTCGTCTCGAATCACGATTCGTTCGCGGTGGTGCGCGACGCCATCGCATGCAAGCCGGCGGTCATCGCCGAGACCGACGACTGGGTCGCCATGGCCAGCGAGTACCGCGCCCTGGCCCACCTGCCCGGCGTCGCCGACGCACGTATCTGGGAACCCGAGCCGGAGGTGGTCTACGCATGGACACGCTGAATCCCCATCACACATTCGATCTCGCCACGACCCCCTTGCGGGAGATCAACGCCGCGCTGCACGCTGACGACATCTCCGGTGAGATCCTCGTCGAGAACCCCTCCGGGGCGCACAGTGTCGCGGCCGGTGTCAACGCACCGGTGAAGATCACCGTCGACGGACACGTCGGCTATTACGCCGCCGGTATGAACCAGCAGGCGGAGATCACCATCAACGGCAACGCGGGAACCGGTGTGGCCGAGAACATGATGAGCGGGACCGTTGTCGTCAAGGGCAACGCCTCGCAGTCGGCCGGGGCGACCGCGCATGGCGGTCTCCTCGTCGTCGAGGGCGACGCGGCCGCGCGTTGTGGGATCTCTATGAAGGGTGTCGACATCGTCGTCGGCGGCGACGTCGGCCACAACAGTGCGTTCATGGCGCAGGCCGGACGCCTCGTCATCCGCGGCAATGCCGGTGACGGGCTGGGTGATTCGATCTACGAGACGCGGATCTATGTGCGTGGTGACGTCGGCTCCCTCGGTGCCGACTGCATCGCGAAGCCGATGCGCGCCGAGCATCTCGACGAACTGGCCGGCCTGCTCAAGGCCGCCGGGTTCAAGGACGACGACCCGAAGGACTACACCCGATACGGGTCGGCCCGCGAGCTCTACCACTTCCACGTCGACAACACGTCGGCCTACTGAGGACCTCGGAGAACACCATGACCGACAATCTGTCCGTCGAACAGCGCGGGCTCCGCGAGTCCGCCACCTTCGACCGCACCACCATCGCCGCCATCCAGCGGGCCGCCGACACCGGCATCTACGACATCCGCGGCTGGGGCGCCAAGCGCAAGCTACCGCACTTCGACGACCTGCTCTTCCTGGGTGCCTCGATGTCGCGGTACCCGTTGGAGGGATACCGCGAGCGCTGTGACACCGACGTCGTGCTCGGCTCGCGGAATGCCAAGTTCCCCTTGCATCTCGACACCCCGGTCACCATCGCCGGAATGAGCTTCGGCGCGTTGTCGGCGGGCGCCAAGGAGGCGCTGGGTCGCGGCGCGTCGGAAGTGGGGACGTCGACCACCACCGGGGACGGCGGGATGACCCCGGAGGAGCGCGGTCAGTCGAAGAACCTGGTCTACCAGTATCTTCCGTCGCGCTACGGGATGAATCCCGACGACCTGCGTCGCGCCGATGCGATCGAGATCGTGCTGGGTCAGGGAGCCAAACCCGGCGGTGGAGGAATGCTGCTGGGTCAGAAGATCTCCGAGCGCGTCGCGTCGATGCGCACCCTTCCGGAGGGCATCGATCAGCGCAGCGCCTGCCGGCATCCCGACTGGACCGGTCCCGACGATCTCGCGATCAAGATCAACGAACTGCGTGAGATCACCGACTGGGAGAAGCCGATCTACGTCAAGGTCGGCGCGACACGCACCTACTACGACGTGAAGCTGGCCGTGCATTCGGGCGCCGACGTCGTCGTCGTCGACGGCATGCAGGGTGGCACCGCTGCGACCCAGGACGTCTTCATCGAACATGTCGGAATCCCGACCCTTGCCGCGATCCCGCAGGCCGTGCAGGCGTTGCAGGAGTTGGGAGTTCACCGAGAGGTCCAGCTCATCGTGTCGGGTGGTATTCGTAACGGTGCGGACGTCGCCAAGGCCATGGCCCTCGGCGCCGACGCCGTCGCGATCGGAACCGCGGCGCTGATCGCTCTGGGTGACAACGATCCTCGGTACTCGGCAGAGTACGAGGAGCTCGGCTCGGCGGCGGGCTACTACGACGATTTCCAGGAGGGCAGGGACCCGGCGGGCATCACCACGCAGGACCCCGAGCTCTCTGCACGGTTCGACCCGGTCGAGGGTGGCCGTCGGCTGGCCAACTTCCTGCGCGTGATGACGATGGAGGCGCAGACCATCGCGCGTGCCTGCGGCAAGGCGCATCTGCAGCACCTCGAGCCGGAGGACCTGGTGGCGATCACCATCGAGGCGTCGGCGATGGCACGCGTGCCGCTGGCCGGCACGAGTTGGATTCCAGGGCAGGGGTTCTGATCGGTTGGTGAGGGGTCGTCGGGAAACTCTGCCGGGAAGCCGCCCCGGAAGTGTGCCTCGGAGACCCGCCCCCTGCAGTACACCCGGGGAGCCACCCAGGAAAACCGCCCCGGAAATGCGCCTCCTGCAGAGGGACCATCGACACTGTGTCGTCGGCGCCTCTGCAGGGGGCGCATTTCCGGGTGGAGGGACGGATTGCGACGGTGTGTGCCGGGTCAGCCTCCCATCTATCCACCGGTGGATATTCATCCCCAGATCTCGACAATCTGAGATCTCGGGTCCGGAATTCGACTGACATCCGGTCACGCTCGTCGTCGTGGACTATGACGCAGTGATCGAGAAGTTCGGTGGCGTGGTCTCCACGCGCCAGTTGCTCGAGTCGGGACAGAGCGAAGAAGCGATCCGTCGGGCGGTGGACGCAGACGTGCTCAGACGCCTCCGGCACGGCTGGTACGCAACGTTCGATGCGGATCTCGAGGTGGTGAGCACGGTCGAGGACGGGTGCCTCGTCACGTGCATCACCGCGCTGACCCGGCACGGTCTGTGGATCCCAGAGGGACACGAGGGTGTGCATTCGCGCGTCACACGATATGGACGCCGGCAATCCCATGATCGGTGCCGACGCCACGGTCGGCCGACGCCGGCAGTCGGCGCGATCGACGATGTGATGACCGCGCTGCACTACGCCGCGCGGTGTTGTTCCGCCGAGGATTTCGTGATCCTGTGCGATTCGGCGATGCATCACGGGAAGCTCACGGAAGAGCAGCTGAGGACCGAATTCCGGCATTCTCCGGACTCGATACGTCGGCTGATCGAGAGGCGCGACAAATTGGCCGGATCCGGCACCGAGACCGCGGTGCGGCTCAGGCTTCGCGCGGCCGGGGAGACCGTCGAGGTCCAGCAGCACGTCCCCGGTGTCGGGCACATCGATCTGCTCGTCGGGGAGCGGCTCGCGGTCGAACTCGACAGCCGCGACCACCACACGGGTGTGACGAACTACGAATCCGACCGTCGTCGGGATCGGTTGTTGGTCGCGGATGGCTACATCCCGCTCCGCCTCACCTATGGTCAGGTCTTCCGGCAATGGGAGGCCACCTACGCCGACATCCAGCGGATCATGCGTCAGCAGATCCATCGCCGTCGGGCGTGCTGATCGCGGACGTCCGATCTGATGCGTGCCGGCAAGATGGTGGCGCTGGGAATGCTCCTGGGAAACGCTCCCTGGGAAGCCGCTCCGCACCTGCGGCCCGGGAATGCGCCCCGGAGATGCACCCCCTGCAGCGAGCCCGTCGACACAGTGTCGATGCCTCCGCTGAGTCGGGCGCATTTCCGGGGTGCATTTCCCGGGAGCGGCTTGGCGACTGTCCGAGGTACCCGAACCCGAACTTGAACCCGGACCAACCAACTTTCACTGAGTGAAATCCGCGCATCGACAGTTGTGATCGGCGACTCCTATGGTCGACCCATTGCACCACCTCACAGAACGCGGAGACAGTCCATGAACGCTGGGCCCACCACCCGAACCCAGGTGGCCATCGTCGGCGGCGGGCCGGCGGGCCTCATGCTCTCTCACCTGCTGCACGTCGCCGGGATCGAGAGCGTCGTCGTCGACAACCGGACCGTCGAGCAGATCGAGACCACGCACCGCGCCGGCATCCTCGAGCGCGACAGCGTGCGGCTGCTGGTCGACTCCGGGGTCTCCGATCGCGTGCTCACCGAGGGCCACGAGCACGAGGGCATCGCGCTGCGCTTCGGTGGTGTCAGCCATCGCATCGACTTCCAGAAGCTGACCGGTGCATCATGCTGGCTCTATCCGCAGACCGAGGTCTTCATCGATCTGCACCGGGCCCGCACCCGTGACGGTGGCGACCTGCGCTACGGCATCACCGACACCGAGGTGCACGGCGTCCTCGATTCTCCGACCGTCCGATACACCGATGCCGACGGCATCTCGCACGAGGTGACCGCGGACCTGTTGGTCGGCGCCGACGGTTCCCGCAGCATCTGCCGATCACTGGTCGCCGACGCTCACCAGTACTTCCGCGAGTACCCCTTCGCCTGGTTCGGCGTCATGGTGCAGGCGCCGCCGAGCGCTCCCGAACTCATCTACAACCGGGCGCCCGAGGGCTTCGCGCTCATCAGTCAGCGCACTGACACCGTGCAGCGCATGTACTTCCAGTGCGATCCCGGCGAGAACCCGGGCGAATGGTCCGACGACCGGATCTGGGATCAGCTGCACACTCGGCTGTCCGGTTCCGACGGCTTCCGACTCCAGGAGGGGCCGGTCATCGAGCGCACGGTGCTGCCGTTCCGCAGTTTTGTGCAGTCGCCCATGCGCCACGGTCGACTGCTGCTGGCCGGCGACGCCGCCCATACCGTCCCGCCGACCGGCGCCAAAGGTCTGAATCTCGCGCTCTCCGACGTCCGGGTGCTCGCCGAGGCGATCGAACGTGCCATCAAGAAGAACGACGGCGACGCCCTGGACGGCTACACCGACCGCGCGCTGGCGCGGGTGTGGAAGGCGCAGCACTTCTCGTACTGGATGACCTCGATGCTCCACAATGTCTCGGGCGCTTCGGAATTCGACGAACAGCGACAACTCGGAGAGCTTCAGTCCCTGGTCTCCTCGGAGGCCGGCTCAACCTATCTCGCAGAAGGGTACACAGGATGGCCACACCATTGATCGCCGGCTCGGACGCCGCCGCGGGCACACAGCAGCAGATCAGCGACGAGATCGCACGGATCGGTGCGGAGTACGCCTCGTCGGTGTCGGCCGGGACGGCACCCGAGACCGCACCGCGCCTGAACTATGCGCCCTACCGGTCGAGTCTGCTCCGCCATCCCACCAAGAGCTTTCATCATTCCGATCCGGAGGGGATCGAGCTCTGGTCGCCGGCATTCGGGCACCGCGACGTCGACCCCCTGGAGGCCGACCTCACCATCCAGCACAGCGGCGAACCGGTGGGTGAGCGGATGGTCGTCACCGGGCGTGTGCTCGACGGTGACGGCCGCCCGATCCGCGGCCAGCTCGTCGAGGTGTGGCAGGCCAACGCAGCGGGGCGCTACATCCACAAGCGTGACCAGCACCCGGCGCCGATCGACCCCAACTTCACCGGAGTCGGCCGCTGCCTCACCGACAACGACGGGTGGTACAGGTTCACCACCATCAAGCCCGGCCCGTACCCGTGGAAGAACCATCACAATGCGTGGCGCCCCGCGCACATCCACTTCTCGGTGTTCGGCACCGCCTTCACCCAGCGGCTCGTCACCCAGATGTACTTTCCCGGCGACCCGCTCTTCGCATTCGATCCGATCTACCAGGCGATCGTCGATCAGCAGGCGCGCGACCGCCTCGTCGCCACCTACGACCACGATCTGACCCAGCACGAGTGGTCCACCGGATACCGTTGGGACATCGTGCTCACCGGCAGTCGCCAGACCCCGATGGAGGAGGACCAGTGACTCATCCACCCACCCCCGGCCAGACCGTCGGTCCGTTCTTCCACTACGCCCTGCCGTTCGACGGTGGTGCGGAGTTGGTGCCGTCCGGACATCCGGATCGGATTCGACTGCACGGCACAGTATTCGATGGTGCAGGTGACCCGGTGCCCGACGCACTGATCGAGATCTGGCAGACCGACGGAGCCGGCCACGTCAGCCAGGAGCCCGGATCGCTGCGGCGGGACGGATTCACCTTCACCGGGTTCGGTCGCGTCCAGACCGATCGAACCGGGCACTACTCGTTTGCGACGGTGGCGCCCGGACCGATCGTCTCGGAGGCTGCTCCGTTCTTCGCGATCTGTGTCTTCGCACGCGGACTGCTCGACCGATTGTTCACGCGTGCCTACCTGCCCGACAGTGCTCGCGCGCTGGCCGCCGACGTTTTGTTGACCTCCGTCCCCGAGGATCGTCGATCGACATTGATCTCGATCGCCGAGGACGGCGGCTACCGCTTCGACATCCGCCTTCAGGGTGACGGCGAGACGGTCTTCCTCGACCACGGAGGCCGATGACCTGTGGCCGACCTCCTCTGGCCGGGCGATCACCACGCCGGTGAAATCCTCACCGACGCAGCGATTCTCGAGGCCATGATCGCCGTCGAGGCGGCATGGTCGGCGGCTCTGGTGGCAACCGGGGTCGCTCCGCCGGAGGCCGCTGTCACGGCGGATACGCTCCGCGGGTTGATCACCGGTGCCGACCGTGCGCAGATCGCGGTGGAGGCGGAATCCGGAGGCAACCCGGTGATCCCGCTGGTGCGACGGCTTCGTGACGGCCTCGGCTCGTCCCCGGCCGCGACCTGGTTGCACCGTGGACTCACCAGTCAGGACGTCGTGGATACGGCACTGATGATCTGTGTCGCCGAGGCGTTCGCCGCCATCGCCGGCGAACTCGATCGGCAGGTCGAGATCCTCGCGCGCCATGCCGACGATCACCGCGCCACTCCGATGGTCGCGAGAACGCTGACACAGCAGGCGGTCCCGATGGTCTTCGGACTCAAGGCCGCGCTGTGGCTGCGTGGCGTGCTCGACGCACGGGAGCAGGTCGACGCGCTGCGCTTTCCGGTGCAACTCGGCGGTGCGGCCGGGACGTCGGCCGCCGTGGTCGAACTCGCCGGTGCCACGGTGAATCCCGGGCACCTGGTCGCGGAGACATCGACCATCGTCGCGCGGGAACTCGGGCTCGAGCCCTCCACGCCGTGGCATTCGGTGCGCACCGCGATCACCCGCGCCGGCGACGCCGCGGTCGGCTGTACCGACGCCTGGGGCCATATCGCCAACGACGTACTCACCCTGTCGCGCCCAGAGCTCGGCGAGCTCACCGAAGGTGCCGGTGGAGCGTCGTCGACGATGCCGCACAAGGCCAATCCGGCGTTGTCCGTGCAGATCCGGCGGGCCGCGATCTCGGCGCCACAACTCGGGGCCACCCTGCATCTCGCCGCGGCCGACGCCGTCGAGGAACGGACCTCCGGCGGCTGGCATGCGGAGTGGGCCGCCATCCGGGATCTTGTCCGTCGGAGCGTCGTCGCGGCGCGCCAGACCACCCGTCTCGTCGACGATCTGCGCGTCCACACCAACCGCATGGCCACCAACCTGGCCGATGCCGGCGATGCGGTGCGATCCGAACAGGTGTCGATGGCCACGATCGCCGGTCATCGACCGGAGGCGAACTACCTCGGCGCGACAACGTATTACATCGACGCGCAACTCGAACGCGCGCGCATCACAGGAGCAATGGACAGGGGAGAAGCCCGATGAGCCGATACGACGACGGCATGGCGGTGCGGCGCGAGGTGCTCGGCGACGCACACGTCGACCGGGCCACGGACGCCATCACCGACCTCACCAGCGACTTCCAGGAACTCATCACCGAGTATGCGTGGGGCAGCATCTGGACCCGCCCCGGTCTGGACCGTCGCAGCCGATCGATGATCACCCTCACCGCGTTGATCGCCCGCGGCCATCACGAGGAACTCGCCATGCATCTGCGCGCCGCCCTGCGCAACGGTCTCACCCGCGACGAGATCAAGGAGGTGCTCCTGCAGTCGGCGATCTACTGCGGGGTACCGGATGCGAATACCGCGTTCCGGATCGCCAACGGGGTGTTCGCCGAGGGTGATGACTGAGCGTCATCTCTGACCGTCCTCTCGGCGGCGTCGGTTGCGTTCTCGTTCTCGTTGCCTGCGGGCGTGTTTGGCCGCCACCCGGGTCATCGGCCGGATGGGTGGTGACGGGATCGGGTGACCATGCGCCTCCGGCGACTGTAGTGGTGTCGTGAACCGGATCCGTCGCAGGCCGGGGAACAGGGGTTCCGTGGTGTTGGGGTCGCCGGGTATCACCAGGCCTTCGGGGGTGGTGAACTCTGTCCGCAGTCGGCCGAGGGGGTCGCGGAACTGGTCGTCGAGCCAGTGCCCGAACGTCTTGAGCCGATGGAAGAAGCGGTCTTTGACATTGAGATTCTCCGGCAGCGTCTGCCCGCCTGCGGTGGGGTCGGCGTGGTCGAACTCGGCGACATGTTCGACATCGCCGTCGAAGGCCGGGGTGTCGTTGCCGGGCACCACGCTGTAGCCATCTCGAATCCGCACATAGGTGTCCAGCGCGGTGCTCGGCCGGTACGGGTCAGTCGGCAGGTGCGCGGGCAGGGTGAAGGTGCCGTCGGGGTTCTTGGGGGTGTCCTTGGGGACAAGCGGCCTGATCACCGCGTCGCGGCGAGCGGCCAGGTCCCGCACGTGTTCGTCGGAGATGACGCCGTGACCCGCGAGGAATCCGGCGTGGCGGGCATCCTCACCGAGCGTGGATTCGTCACAGACGACGTGGATGACGACCTTGGCGTCGACGGGCGGCACGGCGCCGGGCTCGGGGATCTGTGCGGTGCAATCCTCTCGGCCGCACAAGCATTCGAACCGCGTGCCGGACAGCAACGCGAACATCGCATCCGAAGCACGTTGTTGTCTCGTGCGGTCGTCGTGCGTGCACACCGACCCGGCCAGGGCGCGGACGCCGGCGGCGGCGATACGAACGTTCTCCGCAGGCATCGTCGCCGCGATCTGCGCCATCCCATCGGGCTTCGGTGTGGTCCACATCCGCCGCTCGTTCAATGCGCGCCGACGCCGCTCGCGCACTGCGTCGGGGTCGTGGCGGAACACGATGCGGTCGACCATGTCGCGCAGTCGTTCGGCCGACCAGGCGCCGGCGTGCACATCGAGTTCGGCGGCGATCTGTTCATCGACCTCGGGCATGCAGTCGTGCCCGTCGAGTAGGTCGGTGCGGGCGATGATCGAGGACACGCGAGCCTGGGAGAGTTGTCCGTTGCGGAGTCGTTCGGCCACCTGCGGGAGCCGGTCGCGCAACGCGAGACCTTCGCGGACCAGTTGTTCGGCGGCGCGCTGGGAGATGCTCAACGCCAACGCGATGCGGGCCGCGCAGTCGGCGAAGCGGTCCACCACCAGGATGTCCTCGGGCTGCTCGTCGGTGCCGACGACGCGATGGTGTAGTTCGGCGGCCAACTGGTAGTCGTGCCAGGCGAGATAGGCCCGCCCGCGTTGTGTTGCGGCCATCGACCCGAGGAGGAGGTTGGTGTCGACGTCGGCGATCTCGTCGGCATGGACGCGTCCGGTGAACAGCCGTGACAGGTCCGGCCACGGTGAGGCCTCACCCCACCATGACGACAACGCCCACACCGGACCCGGCACCGCAACACCCCTTCAGAGAAATGGACACGGCGAAACCACTCGTCCCACATATCTCTGAGAGGACAGCCTCTGACGGGGCTGCTCCGGCTTTACGTCAACACTCCGGTTTCGCTGGGTTTCAATCTATGACATGGGTCTGACACGTTTGATCGGTGCAGGTGAGGGGTCTCGATACGCGTTCTCGCCCAGCGGCTCGGACGCTACTCGACCAGCGGTGGGTGGGGTGGTTCGGGCGCTACTCGACCAGCGGGGGGCGGACCAGCGGGAGGGGTACCGTGGATTCCACTGAGTGAAAGGCTGTGGCGATGGCGGGTAATACGAGCGCACCCGGGCAATCGGTGGCATCCCGGGTGCTGGCTGTGCTCGGCGCGTTCGACCGGTCGCATCGTTCCCTCACCCTGACCGAGATCTCCGACCGTGCGGGCCTGCCGTTGCCGACCACCCACCGACTCGTCCGCGAACTCGAGACCTGGGGAGCCCTGACCCGACGGCCGGACACTCGGTTCGTCGTCGGCAGGCGGCTCTGGGACCTCGGGCTCCTCGCGCCGATCCAGTCCGGCATCCGGGAGGTCGCCGCCCCGTTCCTGCAGGATCTCTATGCGGCCACGTTCGCGACGGTGCATCTCGCCGTCCGCGACGGCATCCAGGTTCTCTATCTCGATCGGCTGTCGGGTCGGGCGTCGGTGCCGGTGGTCAGCCGGGTGGGCAGCCGACTTCCGTTGCACTGCACCGGGGTCGGAAAGGTACTCCTGGCCCATGCGCCCGAGGACGTGCGCCGCGAGGCGATGAGCGATCTGCCCCCGATGACGCCGCACACGGTGGTCGCACCCGGTGTGCTCGACCGTCAGCTTCGGCAGATCCGACAGCAGGGCTACGCCACCACCATCGAGGAGATGACGCTCGGCGCCTGCTCAATCGCGGTGCCGATCCGCCGCGACGACGAGGTGGTCGCGGCGCTCGGGGTGGTGGTGCCGTCGCTGGGCAGAAACCGGGCGTCGCTGGTTGCCGCGGCACAGGTGGCGGCCCAGGGGGTGGGCCGCACGCTGTATGGCGGTGCGCCACCACCCCGAGGCGTCTGACTACGCTCAGGCGTCGACGCGATCCAGACTCGACAGGAACGCGTCGATCCGCGGCCACGTCTGCCCGCTTGCATCGCTACCCGCGATCAGCCCCAGATGGCTGGTCTCGACTGTGCTGAAATGGACCTCGGCGGAATCCGCGAAGATCTCCACGCCGTGCCGTGCGGCCGCCCAACTGACGATCGCATCGCGATGACTGCCGAACAACTGGATGGGCACCCCGATCGACGTCAGGTCGACCCGCCGTCCGTCGAAATCGAGGACGCCACCGGCGAGTTCGTCGCGGTAGACCAGGTTCTCCCACATCTGTTCGGCGAGTCGGCCGGGATAACCGGGCAGCGCATCCTGGAACCAGTCGATGACCTGCATCCGCGCCAGCGCCTCCGTGTTGTCCGCGTTGCGCATGATGTAGCCGGGCTTCTTGAGCTCTCGCTCCCATGCGGTCGCGCGGTAGGCGAACCGGACCAGTGGGCCCGGGATCCCGCCCATCGCCTTCAAGGTGTACTTGACCGGGGCCGGACCGATCGGCCGCACGATGCGCTTCACGATCGGATACGGCTGCACCAGGGAGTAATTCAGCGGTGTCCCGATGCCGGTGATCGATCGCACCGGCAGATCCGGATGTGCGCCGACGGTCAGGAATGCGACCGTGCCGCCCAGGCTCCAGGCGGCGATATCGACCTGTCCGGTCCCGCCGTCGAAGTCGGCGATCACGTGTCCTATGGCCTCGGGGACGATGTCGTCGAAGAATGCCTCGAACCCGAGATGCCGGTCGGCATAACCCATCTCGCCGAAGTCGACCACGTAGGGGATGCGGCCGGTCGACAGCAGGAACGCCACGACCGACATGTCGGGCGACAGGTCGTAGCAGCGGGCGGGGACTGCCAGGGGCGGCACGAGCAGCACCGGTGTGCGCCCCGATGAACGTGCCTTCGTGAGGTCGTCGTCGGTGCCGCAGCGGCGCAGGTGCCGATGCGGTCCGTCGGCGATGACGGTACTCGGCGTCGGCCGGTCCTCCGCCACGCGCTCACCCCGGGTCAGGCGGTACAGGGTCCGGACGCCGTCGAACATGGGCACCTTCCGATCACGAGTGGATACGGGGTGCAATCCTACTGACCTGCGTTCAGCCGGCGGCCGCCAGGATGGCGCGGCTGTAGGCGGCCGAACGGTCCGACCCGATGATGCCCGGTGCCATCCTGTTCATCACGTAGGAGATGGTCATCTTCTGCAGCGGGAACATGATGGTCATCGAGCCGCCCCAGCCGCCCCAGAAGCAGATTCGCTCGTCGGGTAGGTAGGGGAGCGTGGCGGGCTCGGGCAACCCGAAGCCGATGCCCCAGCGCAGTGGGACGCCGAGGACGAGGTCCACCCCACGCGCCTGTTCGTCGAAGATGTGATCGATGGTCTTGTCCGACAACAGGTTCACACCGTCGACGGCGCCACCTCGAGAGATCGCCGACATCGTGCGCACCAGCGCGCGGGCGTTGGTGTGGCCGTTCAACGCACCCATGTCCGCGCGGCGCCATTCGATGGTGTTGGCTGCGGCGGCACTCGCCGCGGGCCCGGTGAACGTCCGGACCATGGGTGAATCCGGCGACACGGAGCTCAGATCGAGGTCCAACGGTGGTGGCGGGATGATCTCGGCGATCCGGTCGTCGTCCTCGGGTCCGGCGCCGATCTGCAGGTCGACACCCAGCGGAGCGGCGATCTCGTCGGCGACGAACTGCTTGAGGTGTCTGCCGGTGACCCGGCGGACGATCTCGCCGAGCAGATGTCCCTGATTCTGGGCGTGATACCCCGACGCGGTGCCCGGCTCCCACCACGGCGCCTGGCGGGCAAGGTGTTCGACGGACTTGTCCCAGTCGTACATGTCGGGCACGGAGAACGGCTGATCCCATCCGGACACGCCGGAGGTATGTGCCATGAGGTGACGGACCTCGATGTCCGCCTTGCCGTTCTGCGCGAACTCGGGCCAGTACGTCGAGACCGGCGCGTGCAGGTCCACGAGGCCCCGTTCCACCAGGATCAGGATCGCGAGGGCGGTGATCTCCTTGGTCGTCGACCACACGTTGACGATGGTGTCCCGTTCCCAGGGCCGAGTGCGTGCCGCGTTCCGGTGCCCACCCCAGATGTCCACGACGAGGTCGCCGTCGATGTCGACCGCGATGGCCGCACCGAGTTCCTCACCGGAATCGAGTTGCTCGGCCAACGCGTCACGCACACCGGCGAAACGTGGGTCGTGGGTGCCGTGGACGTCGACCATGAGTTCTCCTCGGTGCCATGCCGGTGCGTCGCGCGACTGCACCGGCGGATGCCTCGACCGTAGTTCGGTGCATCCGCCGGTGGAGCGGGATCAGCGGATTCTCATGTGGCCGGCTGCCGCAGCTCCCGGCGCAGGATCTTCCCGGTGACGGTCTTGGGCAGTTCACCGACGATCTCGACGGAACGCGGATACTTGTACGCCGCCATCTGCTCTTTGCAGAACTCGACCAGTTCGGCGGGTTCCACCGTGGCGCCGCTGTGCAGCGACACGTAGGCCTTCACCGTCTCGCCGCGATACTCGTCCGGCACGCCGACGACGGCTGCCTCACGGACTGCGGGATGCGTGTAGAGCACGTCCTCCACCTCACGCGGCCACACCTTGTACCCGGACGCGTTGATCATGTCCTTCTTGCGGTCGACGACGTAGAACCAGCCGTCGGCGTCCATGAAGCCGACGTCGCCGGTCCGCAGCGCACCGCCGGGGAGGGACTCGGCCGTCTTGTCCGGTTTGTTCCAGTACCCCTTGATCACCTGCGGTCCCGAGGTGACGAACTCGCCGACCTCGCCGACGGGGACATCGTCGCCGTCCTCGCCGACGACCCGCACGATCGTGTTGAACACCGGGACCCCCACCGACAACGCCCCGGAGGTCGGGTCGACCGGCGCCCGCACCCCGAGCGGAACCCCGTGCGAGGGCGACGACGTCTCGGTCAGGCCGTAGATGTTGTGGATGTAGGCGCCGAAGACCTGCTCGAGACGGTCGGCCATCGCGGGCGCGATGGGCGCGCCGCCCGAGTACAGGATGCGCAGAGACTCGAAGTCCGCCGGGGTGGCCCCGGGCGCCGCGGACAGCGCGTTGAAGGCGGTGATCGCCGCAACCGTGAACACCGGTCGCCGCTCCCGGATCGCGTCGAGGGTGACGTCCGGGGCAAACCGATGCGTCAGTGTCAACGGCGCCCGCGCCAGCATGGCGGTCATCACGTGGCCGACCAGACCGGTGATGTGGAACAGCGGTGCCACGCCGAGCACACCGTCGCCGGGTTTGAGCCCGGTCCAGTCGCGGTAGGTTTGTGCGTTGAACGCCAGATTGCCGTGAGTGTTCATCGCCCCCTTCGGTTCTCCGGTTGTGCCGGATGTGTAGGTGAGCACCGCGGTGTCATCGGCCGAGAGCGTGGGTGTCCGTGCCGGCGAGCCGTCGAAGTTGTCGATGATCTCCACCAGATCGTTGGTCCCGGGCAGGCGCCGTCGTCGCAGACCGTCGAACAACCGCGGGTCGTCGCGGGTCTGGAAATCCAGCGGAGAGGACGTGAACACGGTTCGCACCGCGGTCGACCCCGTGGCGATCGTGGGCTCGGCGACGTCGACATAGAGGTCGTCGAGGGTCAGCAATGCCGTTGCGCCGGAGTCGATCAGCATGTAGGTGAGCTCACGCTGCTTGTTCATCGGGTTGATCGCGACCGCGATGCCGCCGGCCTTCCACGCCGCGACGATGCCGATCACGAACGCCGGGTTGTTCTGGACGTAGACCGCGAGCCGATCACCGCTGCCGAACCCCTCGGCGATCAGCCTGGCGGCCAACGCATCCGCGGCCGAGTTCACCTCGGCGAAGGTCAATGTCGCGTCGAAGTAGTGCAGGAAGGCGGAATCCGGTTCCGCCGCGACGGCCGCGTCGAAGATGTCGAGAGCCGTGGCGTACTCGACCTCGAGGTCGGCCGGGCTGCCCGCCGGGTAGCGGGCCAGCCACGGCCGATCGGCGTAGGTCACTTGATCACCACCGGGTTCACCGGGGCGCCGGTGGCGCGGTGGATCTTCAGCGGGGCCGCGACATAGAAGAACTCGTACACACCGTCGCCGGCGCAGTCCTCGGCGAGCTTCTCCAGGTCGCAGATCTCGGTGAAGGCGATGCCAAGGTTGCGCATCAGGGCGTTGTGCAGCACGAGGGCCACACCCGAGTGCGGGTCGGTGGTGACCTCGTTCGCGATCGTGTCGGTGACGAGGTTCGGGATCTCCTTGTCCTGGAACCACTTCACCAGTTCGGCCGAGTACACCAGGCCGGGCTCGCAGAAGTCGCCGTAGAACGCCGCCTCGTCCTCGAAGAACAGGTCGAGGTGGTTGGTGCGGATCAGCAGGATGTCACGCGGCTTGATCTCGATTCCCTGTGCGGCGGCGCACTTCTCGAGGTCGGTGTGGTCGAAGGTCCGTCGGGCCTCGAGATGGGCGACACCGAGGTGGCGAGCCATGTCCAGGAGCACGGCGCGGCCGGCGACGCCGCGTTGGGCGATGGGCTCGACGCTGGCCTTATCCAACCCGCCGACGGTGGTGCGGGCGTCGTAGCCGTTGTAGATCTGGCCGTCGTACCAGACGTGGCCCAGGGCGTCGTACTGCGTCGAACCCTGCAGAAACGCGTTGATCTTGTCGTCGGCGTAATGCAGACCGCCGGGGAACGCCGGCCCGTCGCCACCCTCGTCCCAGTGCGACTCGTCGAAGATCATCTCGCGGGTGGCCGGACTGCGCCCCGGCCACACCGGGTCTCCGTTGGGATCGCCGATGAGTCGCTGCAGGGTGAACAGTTCGCCCTTCTTGATCAGTCCGACGCCGGCGAGGACCTGCTCGGCGGTCAGATAGTTGAGGCTGCCGACCTCGTCGTCGGCTCCCCATTTGCCCCAGTTGGTCGGGGAATCGGCCAGGAGTTCGGTGAGATCGGGTGCAGTGGTCATGGGGCGCCTCTCCAATGAGTCGATGACGGGAACTGAACGATTCCGAGCGAACGTTCGGAATGTTCAGTGAGATGAGAATCACAGGTCTGACCGCGTCCGTCAAGGGGTTGCACAGAACCCGAATGCCGTTGACGTGCCCAGGTTTTCCGGTTCAGCTTGGCTGAACATGCATCATCGCCAGGGCGTGGTCGGCGTACTCACGGGCGACGTCGGTGGGACTCATGGGTCCCGTCGACGAGAACCAGTACGGCAACGCCATACACATGGTCGCGACCGCGCGTGCGGTGCTGCGTGGATTGGTCGTGGCGAACGAGCCGTCCTCGGTCGCGCTCTCCGCGGCGTCGTCGAGGCGGCCCTGCAACCGCCGGCGTGCCGCGATGATGCGGCCCCGGTCGGGCTCCTCCAGGCTGCGCATCTCGGTGGCGGTGATGAAGGCGAGATCGCGCCGCATGGCGTGGCACAGCGCGAGCGCCTCCACCATCAGGGCGAACCGCTCGGCCGGGCGTCGTCCCTCGGCGTCGGCCGCTGTGACCCGCCATTCGATGTCTTCCATGGTCGATGTCATCAACGTGGCCAGCAGGTGCTGCTTGCTCCGGTGGTAGTGGTAGATCCCGGCGACGCTGCTGTCGGCGGCCGTCGCCACGAGCCGCATGGTGGCGCCGTGGTAGCCGAGGTCGATGAACACCTCGACCGCCGCGCGCAACGCCGGGTCGAGGTCGAGGTCGGTGAAATGGCGCCAGTCGTCGTCGGTGACCGGCGCGGTGCGGGCGGGCTCGTGCGGTGGCCGAGGCGTGAGCAGATCCGCCGGCGCGACGTCGAGATGCCGTGCGATCTCGTTCAGCCGGTCGATGGTGAGTGCGACCTTGCCGTTCTCTATGGCACTCATCGTCCCGACGCTCACCCCGATGGCCGAGGCCAGTGCGCGCAGGGTGCGACCCGACCGCACCCGGGTCTCGCGGACGGCGGCGCCGGTCGCGTTGAGTTCAGCCATGCTGAACACAGTAGCCGTCGTACACTGCAGCCGTGAGTGCCTACGACGACCGCCCCTGGCTGGCGCACTACGGCGGTCGGCCGGCGCATCAGCGCGTGGAGTTCGGCACGGCGATGGACATGTTCGACGCAGCGGTGGCAGCGGCACCGGAGGATCCCGCGATCCACTATTTCGATGCGACTCTCACGTGGGCCGAGCTCGATCATGCATCGGATGCCGTCGCCGCCCTGCTGATCGCCCGAGGGTTCCGGGCCGGGGACCGGATCGCCCTGTGCGTGCAGAACGACCCGGCCTTCGTCGTGGGACTCGTGGCGGGGTGGAAGGTCGGGGGAGTGCCCACCGCGATGAGTCCGATGAGCAAGGCCGACGAGGTGGTCTGGTTCCTGCGGCAGCACACCCCGACGGCGTTGCTCGCGCTCGACGACCTGTACGAGGATGTCGTCCGCGACATCTTGGCGTCCGAAACCGATATCGCGGTGCCGATCGTGGTCACGTCATCGTCTCTCGACTGGCAGACCCGCGACGACCCTCGCGCCTTCGCCGGGACGACCCGGCGGCGCCCACCCGACACCATCGATCTCGTGTCGCTGGTGGGTGCCCATCGGGGCATGCCGGGGCGCCGGCCCGTCGGCCCCGGCGATGTCGCCGTGCTGTTGGGGACGTCCGGTACCACCGGATTCCCGAAGAGCGCGCAGATCAGTCACGCGAACCTGACCTTCAACACCCAGACGTATCGTGATTGGACCGGGTTGAGCCCGGGCGAGCCCGTCCTCGCGCTCGCCCCGATCTTTCACGTGACCGGCCTCGTCGGTGCGGTGACCCTCGGCATGCTGCTGCGGTCGGCGGTCGTGCTCACACACCGGATTCATCCGGGCGTGGTGGCCGCTGCGATCCGGGAACGGTCGCCGGCGTTCTCCGTCGCCGCCATCACCGCCTACCTCGGGCTCGCCGACGAATCGGACACCACCCCGACGGAGATGCGACCGTTACGGCTCCGGTACTCGGGTGGGGCGCCGATCGAACCCGTTGTGGCGGACAGACTCGAGGAAGCGCTCGGCGGCTATGTGTACAACATCTACGGCCAGACCGAGACGACGTCGCCATCGCACATCGTGCCGCCCGGGTTGCGTGCGCCCGTCGATGCCGAGACCGGTGTCCTGTCCGTGGGGATTCCGGTGTCCGACACGGTGGTCCGTGTGGTCGACGACGACGGGGGTGACCTGCCCGTCGGGGCGATAGGCGAGTTGATCACCAGCGGTCCCCAGGTCATCCCCGGCTACTGGAACGATCCGGAGGCGACGGCCACGGCGCTGTCCGGCGGCGAACTCCGCACGGGCGATATCGGATTCATGGATGCCGACGGCTGGTTCTACGTCGTCGACCGCAGCAAGGACGTGATCAACGCGTCCGGGTACAAGATCTGGCCCCACGAGGTGGAGCTGATCCTCATGCGTCACCCCGATGTGGAGGAGGCGGCCGTGGTGGGCATTCCGGACGACTATCGCGGCGAATCGGCCAAGGCCTACGTGGTGTTGCGTACCGACGGTGCCGTGACCGAACCCGAACTGGTCGCGTACTGCCGTGCCAGGATGGCGGCGTACAAGTACCCGCGCGAGGTGGAACTCGTTGCCTCGCTACCGCGGTCGGCAACCGGGAAGCTGTTGCGGCGCAAGCTTCGAGGGTGACCTCCGGGGCACTCCGACCAGTGCACTCACCCGATCGCGTCGATCAGGTCCGTACCGGTGGCCGCACGGACGGTCTCGATGCTGATGCCCGGGGCGAGCTCACGCAGGATGGGTCCGTCGGTGTCGTCGACGTCGATCACCGCCAGGTTGGTGATGATCCGGTGCACCACGCCCCGGCCGGTCAGCGGCAGGGTGCATTCCTCCAGGATCTTCGGGTTCCCGGCGCGATCAGAGTGCTCCATCAGGACGATCACGCGTCGTGCGCCGTGCACGAGATCCATCGCACCGCCCATACCCTTGACCATCGCTCCGGGCACCATCCAGTTCGCCAGGTCCCCCGTGCGTGACACCTGCATCGCGCCGAGTACGGCGGTGTCGATGCGACCACCGCGGATCATCCCGAAGGAGAGTGACGAATCGAAGAAGCTCGCACCGTTCCTGACCGTGACCGTCTCCTTGCCCGCATTGATCAGGTTGGCGTCCACGGCGTCCTCGGCCGGGTAGGGGCCGGTGCCCAGGATGCCGTTCTCGGAATGCAGGGTCACCCGCACCCCCTCCGGGAGGTGGTCGGGGATCAGCGTCGGCAGCCCGATGCCGAGGTTGACGTATGAGCCGTCGGCGAGTTCGGCGCCCGCACGGGCTGCCATCTCCGGACGGGTCCACCCGGTCGACGTCATGGTGCAGTCCTCTCGGTGGTTTCGGTGGTCCTGGTGGTGCGTTTCTCGATGCGCCCCTCTTGGGCGCCGGTCTGCACGATGCGGTCGACGAAGATCCCCGGGAGATGCACGGACGCGGGGTCGATCCGGCCCGGCTCCACGAGGGTGCCCACCTCGGCGATGGTCAGTCGCCCCGACATCGCGGCGAGCGGATTGAAGTTCAGTGCCGACTGGTCGAACACGAGGTTGCCTTCGGTGTCCCCGATGTCGGCGCGCACCAGCGCGACGTCGGCGGAGATGGCCTCCTCGAGGACGTAACGACGCCCACCGAACTCGCGTGTCTCCTTGGCCGGCGACAGGATCGCCGGTGTGCCGTCCGGCGCGTACCGCCAGGGCATGCCCCCATCCGCGACGGGCGTGCCCACTCCCGCGGGTGTGTAGAAGGCGGGGATGCCGACCCCGCCGGCCCGCATCCGTTCCGCCAGGGTGCCCTGCGGGGTCAGTTCGACCTCGAGCTCGCCTGCCAGATACTGCCGGGCGAACTCCTTGTTCTCTCCGACGTAGGACGCGGTGACCCGGCGAATCCGCCGCGCCGACAGCAGGATTCCGAGACCGTAGTCGTCCACCCCGCAGTTGTTGGAGTACACCTCCAACTCGTCGATACCCAGTTCCTCGACCGCGGTGATCAATGCGTGGGGAACACCGCACAACCCGAAGCCGCCGACCACCATCGACATTCCCGAACTCAGATCACCGACGCCGATCGATGCCGTTGCACATACCTTGCTGACCATGTCGGCCATCCAATGCCAGACGGACGGACAGCGTCCAGATAGCAGTCACTCGGCGATCGAAAGTGCTCACTATCCGGACCAGACGGGGAGAATCCGTCCATATAGTGGACGATTGCGGGATCGAGTGCCCTACGATGTCGTCATGGATGTGCCTGCGCCGTCATCGGGCGTCATCGCCCGTGCCTCTGCGGTGCTGACCGCGCTGAGCAGGCACGAACCCGATGGGTCGACGACCAGCGTGCTGGCCCGCGAGGCGTCGCTGCCACGGGCGACCACCCATCGGCTGCTCGCCGACATGGCGGAGGCGGGACTGATCGACCGGGATGTCCGGAACGGACGTTGGCACCTCGGGTCGCAGATCTACCTGCTCGGTACCGTGGCCGCGACGCGATACGACATCGTCGAACTGGCACGCGATTCGCTGGTGAGCGTGGCGCGCGAGACCGGGGAGAGCGCCTACTTGTCGACCCGGCAGGGAGATGAGACGGTGTGCGTCGCAACCGAGGAGGGCAGCTTCCCGCTGCGTTCCCACGTGCTGCAGGTGGGCACCCGATTTCCCCTCGGCGTGGCATCGGCAGGTCTCGCGATACTCGCGCATCTGCCGAAGGAGGAGCAGGACCGCGTGATCGCCGCGATCACGCCGGAACCGACCTGGCGCGATCCCCATGACGGGGCGGGAATCCGTAGGCGCATCGCGCGAACCCGCCGGACCGGATACGCGGAGAATCCCGGGCTGATCGTCGAGGGGAGCTGGGGTCTCGGCGCGGCCGTATTCGACAGCGCGGGAAACCCGTTGTGGGCGTTGAGCATCACCGGCGTACAGACCCGGTTCGGCCGGGAGCGTCTACCGCGCCTCGGGCGTCTGTTGATGGACGAGGCGCACAACCTGACGAAGCGCCTCGGGTAGGCCCGGCATGCCAGGTGTATCGAGATCACCTGGCACGCCGGCCCCGATCGTCCTACAGACCCATGTCGCGACCGATGAGGTCCTTCATGATCTCCGTGGTGCCACCGAAGATGGTCTGGATGCGCGAGTCGGTGTAGGCGCGGGCCACGCGGTACTCGTTCATGTAGCCGTAGCCGCCGTGCAGCTGCACGCACTGATCGATGACCTTCTTCGCCAACTCGGTGCACCACCACTTGTTCTTCGATGCGTCGACCGCGGTGAGCTCACCGTCGAGGACGGCGCGCAGGCATCGGTCGATGTACTGCTCCGCGATGTCGAGTTCGGTGGACATCTCGGCGAGCACGAAGCGGTTGTGCTGAAACGAGCCGATCGGTTGACCGAAGGCCTTGCGGTCCTTGACGTACTGCAGCGTTTCCTCGAACACCGCGCGCGCCCCGGCGATGGCACTCACGCCGATCGAGAGGCGCTCCGAGGGCAGGTTCTGCATCAGGTGATAGAAACCCTTGCCCTCCTCGCCCAACAGGTTCTCTGCGGGCACCCGGACGTCGGTGAAGTGGAGTTCGGCGGTGTCGGCGGCCTTGAGGCCCATCTTGTCGAGTTTGCGCCCACGTTCGAAGCCCTCCATGTCGCGCTCGACGACGAGCAGGGAGAACGCCTTGTGTCCGGCAGACGGATCCGGGTTCGTGCGGCACACCACGACGACCAGATCGGAGTTGATGCCGGCGGAGATGAACGTCTTGTTGCCGTTGACGATGTAGTGATCGCCGTCGCGCTTGGCTGTGGTCTTGATGCCTGCGAGGTCGCTGCCCGCGCCCGGCTCGGTCATCGCCACCGCGAGAATCGTTTCACCGCTGGCGATTCCTGGCATCCAACGCTTCTTCTGCTCGTCATTCGCCAGATGCAGGAAATACGGCGCCACGACGTCGTTCTGCAGGGTCAGGCCGGGAGCGGCGCCGCCGAAGCGGGAGAGTTCCTCGGCCACCACCGCATTGAAGCGGAAGTCGGTGCTTCCGCCACCGCCGTACTCCTCGGGCATGTTGAACCCGAGCAGTCCGGCGTCGCCCGCCTTCTTGTAGACCTCGCGGTCGACCTGCCCGTTGGCCTCCCACTTCTCCACATGGGGGGCGCATTCGCGGGCCAGGAACTCACGTGCGGTCGCCCGCAGCTGCTCGTGCTCGGACTCGAAGACGGTGCGTTTCATGGTGTTCCATCAACTCCTTGATCAGTTCTGATGTTCGTCAGGTCGTAGGCCGGGTGGCGCCGACGGCGCGCAGTGACGTCGCGGCATAGGAGGCCGCGACGTCGGCGGGGGATCGCGCGCCGGTCGGGTGATACCAGGTGGTCACCTCCTGGCAGGCACCGAGGAGGTAGCGGAGGACCTCCCGCGCATCTCCGTCGATCCGGAAGTCGCCGGCATCGATGCCATCGCGCAGGATCTGTGCGAGCAGGTCCTCCACCTCGGTCCGCATGCCGACGTAGTGCTGGCGATGCGGGTTGTCCGCATCCAGGTAGCGGAGTTCGCGTGAGACACTGGCCAATTCGAGGTCGGCGGTCATGTGCAACACGATGGCCTCGATCGCATTGGAGAGCTGGTCGGACGGTGTCCGGGCATCGGCGATGGCCGCCGTGACCCGTCGCAACACCGAACTCATGCCCGCCTCGAGCAACGCGACGAGGATGCCCTGTTTGTTGTCGTGGTGGTAGTAGAGCGTCGGCAGGGAGACCCCGGCCCGCGACGCGATGTCGCGGATCGAGGTGCCGTGGAATCCGCGATCGTGGAAACAGTCCTTCGCGGCGGCCAGGGTGACCGGGAGGGCGATCGGCTCGATCACCCGCCAGTGGGACGTCTCGGAAACCGCGGTCGGCGTCGGAATGGGTGCGCTCTCAGACACGTTCGATGATCGTGGCATTCGCCATGCCTGCGCCTTCGCACATGGTCTGCAGCCCGTAGCGGCCGCCGGTGGCCTCCAGGTGGTTGACCAGGGTGCCGAGCAGTCGGGTGCCGGACGAGCCGAGTGCGTGTCCCAGCGCGATCGCGCCGCCACGCGGATTGAGCTTGGCCGGATCGGCGCCGAACTCGTTCGCCCACGCCAGCGGTACGGACGCGAATGCCTCGTTGACCTCGTACGCGTCGAGGTCGTCGATGGAGAGCCCGGAGCGCTCGAGGATCTTGCGGGTCGCCGGGATCGGTGCGGTCAGCATGAACACCGGATCGTCGCCGGCCAACGAGAACGAGTGGAAACGTGCCCGCGGCGTGAGCCCCAGCTTGGCGGCCATCGTGTCGCTCATGATCAGCGCGCCCGACGCGCCGTCGGTGAGCGGCGACGAGTTGCCGGGCGTGATGTGCCAATTGATCTCGGGGAATCGCTGGGCGTACTGCTCGGAGTAGAACGACGACTTCAGGCCGCCCAGTCCTTCGGCGGTGGTCGAGGCGCGCACCGTCTCGTCGACGGTGTGGGTGATCTGGGCACCGTCGGTGGTGGTCACGTCGATGGGGATGATCTCCCGGTCGAAGAGTCCGTCCGTGGCGGCCTGCGTGGCGCGCCGGTGCGATTCGGCGGCGAATGCGTCGAGCGCATCCCGGTCCAGCTTCCACTTGGCGGCGACCAGCTCGGCCGAGATGCCCTGGCCGACAAGGCCGTCGGGGTAGCGGGCGGCGATGCTGGGTCCGTACGGGTTCTGGCCCGCGACGGTGAAGCCCATCGGCACCCGGCTCATCGACTCCACGCCTGCCGCGATGACGATGTCGTACGCCCCGGCGATGACGCCTTGGGCGGCGAAGTGTGCGGCCTGCTGGCTGGAGCCGCACTGGCGGTCGACGGTGGTCGCGGGCACCGACTCCGGGAAGCCGGCCGAGAGCAGCGCCGTACGGGAGATGTTGAGGGCCTGTTCGCCCGCCTGGCCGACGCAGCCGCCGATGACGTCATCGACGAGCGCGGGGTCGAGGTCGTTGCGTTCGACCAGCGAGCGGAGCACGTGGGCCAGGAGCTCGACCGGTTGGGTGGCCGAGAGGGCGCCGCCGGGCTTGCCCTTGCCGGAGGCGAGGCGGACGACGTCGACGATGACGGCTTCGGGCATGTGGGTCCTCCCAGACGGGTTTGTGCACGGGATCGGCGTGTGATGCGATCCGCATCGCCGATCTAACGCTCGTTCTACGTGTCTAGCACGGCGTAACCCGCGGAATCAAGACTTCCGCGGGTTACGCCGCCGTCTGCCGGGCGGCGGTCAGATGGTGCCCTTGCCGTCCTGCCCTGCGGCCACGGCGGTGAAGGTCTTGACGTCGAGCGGTCCGGCGAGCAGCTCCCCGATCGCGGCACCGAGTTCGGCGAGGGCCGGTGCGCTGCCGTGGGTGCCGAGAGCCTCCATCGATTCCCATTTCTCGATCATCACGAGATCCGTCGAGTCGCCGGTGGCTTCGTGCAGGGCGTACGCGATGCAGCCCGGTTCGTCGTGGACCTTGGGGATGGCGGAGAGGATGGCGTTCCGTACCGCTGCCTCTTCGCCCGGCTTCGGGGAGATGGTCGCGACGACGATGATTTCGGACATACTGCACAGCTCCTTGATTCGATCCACATGATGGTGACACCGACGAACGTTAGGGCATCACCGGCCGCCGGTGGCGGGTTCAGTCGAAACAGCGCGTGCGGAAACCGATGGGGACGGGCACTTTTCGATCACTGATCGCGCGGCGCGCCGAGGTAGGCGACGATGGAGTTGGTGAGTCCGCGGCGGGCCTCGTCGAGGTCGGAGTACGTGCCGAGCTGCGCTTCGGAGACCATGCCCCGCAACGCGCCCGGAATGAAGGCGGCGACCTCGCGCACGCGGATCGGGTCGACGTCGAGGTCGGCGAACGCCTTCTGGCAGGCCCGCGCCCAGCTCTCCTTCCACGAGGCCAGCTCGGCGGCTGTGTTCGGGTAGAGGCGTTCGAGCTCGGCGTGGTCGCGAGGCAGGGCGGCCCGCAGATTCTCGATGGCGCGCGCGTCGACCGACGTCGTCAGGCCGACGAACAGCATCTCCACGATCTCCGCGACGCGCCGGGGCAGCGGCATCGTGTTGTTCTCGCGGTAGGGCAGTTCGCCGCGACGTTCTGCCGTACGCCGGAGCACTGCCGTCCAGAGCCCGTCGACATCGCCGAACTGATACTTGATCGTTCCCCAGGTGGCGCCGATGTCCTTGGCGATGCGATTCGCGGAGACCGACCCGGGCCCGCCCGACGCGAGCGAGGTCAGTGCGGCGTCGAGTATTGCCTCCCGGGTGGCATTGCCCCGGCGATTGGTGCGTCGGCCGCTGACGCCCGCTCCGGTGGTCATGTCCGCCGATCCTAGTCGTGGTCGACCGGTTTTCGTAGAACCCCCTGTCATTCTTTCGCAGAACCCACTATCATTTCGACAGCCCCACAACCCGACTGCGCGGGAGGACGTACGAATGGCGAAACCGCCCCTGTCCATGGAGCCGACAGGCTGGTTCCAGGTCGCCTGGTCGGCTGAGATCACCGAGCGCGACGTGCACACGATGAAGTACTTCGGCACCGAGATGGTGGCCTGGCGGTCGGCGTCCGGCGTGGTGTCGGTGTTCGACGCCTACTGCGAACACCTCGGCGCGCATCTCGGCTACGGGGGACATGTCGAGGGCGAGAATCTCGTGTGTCCCTTCCACGGATGGGAATGGAACGCCGAGGGGCGCAACGTATGCATCCCCTACGAGAAACGCCCGAACAAGGGCCGCCGGATTCGCAGTTACCCCGTCGTCGAGCGCAACGAGGCGGTGTGGATCTGGTACGACGTCGACGGGGGCGAACCGTACTTCGACGTGCCGGACATCTTCGCGGACTTCGGCGACGGACGGACCGCCGCCGACTACTACCCGCCGGTGCCCGACGCGACGCTGTTCCGCCGAGACCTCGAGATGCATCCGCAGTACGTGATGGAGAACGGGGTCGATTTCGCCCACTTCACCTTTGTGCACAAGACGCCGTTCATGCCGGAGTTCACCCGCCACGACTTCTCCGGGCCGGTCTCCCATGTCGATTTCACGATCGCATTCGACGAGGGGGCGACGCTCGAGAACGCCACCAGCGGAGTCGAATCGATCAATGCCGGACTCGGGTGTTCGGTCACCAAGAGTTGGGGGATGGTCGACAACCGCACCATGCCGGCGGTGACCCCGGTCGACGAGTACACCTCGGATGTCCGATTCACCGTGTGGATCGGCCGCAAGGCGGGTGAGGAGGACGGCCCGATGACCGTGTACGGCAAGACGATGGCCGACTTCGTCATCGAGCAGTTCGCCGCCGATGTCCACATCTGGTCGCATCAGCGTTACTCGGACCCGCCGGCGTTGTCGCGCAAGGAGTATCAAGGGTTCACCGCGCTGCGCGAGTGGGCCAGGCAGTTCTATCCCGACGGCGGGCCGGCCGGCCCCGATCCCGTACGACCCGAGAGCGGCGCTGTTCTCGCTGCGGCCACATCACGACAGGAAGGCTTGACCAGATGAGTACTCCCGACACGATCCGCGTGTTCCAGGTGGCAACCGGAAACCTGGGCACGGAGATGATCGGGCGCATCCGGAGCCACCCCGATCTCGAACTGGTCGGATTGCACTGTTACACAACGGACAAGATCGGCCGCGACGCCGGCGAGATCGTCGGGATCGAACCCGTCGGGGTCACCGCCACCGGGACGGTCGAGGAGATCATCGCCGCCAAGCCCGACGTGCTCACCTTCCACGGTGTGTTCCCCGACGAGGACCTCTATGTGCGGGTGCTCGAGGCCGGCATCGACATCGTCACCACCGCCGATTGGATCACCGGTTTCCATCGCAACACCAACCATCCGCACCCTAGTGGGCGCAAGACCACCGACATCATCGAAGAGGCCTGCCAGAGAGGCGGTTCCACGTTCTACGGGACCGGTATGAATCCGGGGGCGTGCCAGGTGCTCGGCATCGTCGGATCGATGGATGTCGCCGACATCGAGAACGTCACCGTCACCGAGTCGGTCGACGTCTCGTGCCACCACTCGGTGGACACGTGGCAGGCCGTCGGATACGGGCGTCCGGTCGACGATCCCACGATCCCGGACTCGTTGCGCAAGTACACCGAGGTCTTCGCGGATTCGGTGTACCTGATGGCCGACTGTTTCGACCTGGCACTCGACGAGGTGACGTTCAGCTACGAGCTCGGTGCGTGCACCAAGGACATCGACCTCGGCTGGTACAGCCTGCCGCAGGGATCGCTGGGCGGCAGCTACATCAAGTACCAGGGCATGGTCGACGGTGTCGCACGCGTCGAATCGCACCTCGAATGGCAGATGACCCCGTACACGGATCCGTCCTGGGACATCAAGGGCTGCTACATCACCCAGGTGACCGGCGATCCGTCGATCTACAGCAAACACATGATCTTCCCGAAGGCGGGCGTCGACCTCTCCGACCCGTCGGCGTTCGCATCGATCGGCATGACGGTGACCGGCCTGCCCGCGCTGAACTCCATCAGATCCGTGGTTGCGGCGCGACCGGGCATCCTCACCAGCGCCGACATGCCCCTGCGGGGATTCGCGGGGCGCTTCAAGCTCTGACGGGCGGACTCCGCGCGTAGGGTCGACACCATGGCCAGAACCGTTGCAACCGCTGATTCCGTCGACCTCTCCGCGCTGCTCGACTTCATCCGCCCGCGCCACCACATGATCCTGAGCACGGTTCGATCCAACGGGAGTCCGCAACTGTCACCGGTGACCGGAGGCGTCGACGGCGAAGGACGAATCGTCATCTCCACCTACCCGGGGCGGGCCAAGGCGGCCAACGTGCGGCATACGCCGGTCGTGAGCGTGTGTGTCCTGTCCGACGAGTGGAACGGCGCGTGGGTGCAGGTCGACGGCGACGCCGAGGTGCTCGACATGCCCGAGGCGGAAGACGCGCTCGTCGACTACTTCCGCAGCATCTCCGGCGAGCACCCCGACTGGGACGACTACCGGGCCGCGATGCGGGTGCAGGGCAAATCGCTCATCCGCGTCACGCCGACCCGCTGGGGTCCGCTCGCGACCGGTGGGTTCCCCGCGGATGTCGCGGCGAAGTTGGACGCACAGGACGGGTGAGCGCGGGCCGTGCGGCTAGGCGCGCGCCTTCGCGAACTCGGTGACCAAGGTCGCGTTGAAGATCGGTAGGTCGTCGGGGTTACGGCTGGTGATCAGGGTGTTCGGTCCTTCGCGGTCCACCACGACCTCGTCGTCGACCCAGGTCGCGCCGGCATTGCGGATGTCGGTCTGCACGCTCGGATACGAGGTGAGGGTGCGGCCGCCGATCACGTCCGCCTCCACCAGCGTCCACGGGGCATGGCAGATCGCGGCGACCGGTTTACCCGCCTCGAAGAAGCCCTGTACCAGGGCGACGGCGCTGTCCACCGTGCGGAGGAAATCCGGGTTGGCGACGCCACCGGGCAGCACGAGGGCGTCGAAGTCACCGACCTCCGCGCTGTCGGTGGTCACGTCGACGGGAAAGGTGTCTGCCCTGTCGAGGTGACGGAACGCCTGGATGGTCCCGCCTGCGGTGGAGACGAGCTTCGGAGTACCACCGGTGGCCTCGACGGCTTTCCACGGCTCGGTGAGTTCGACCTGCTCGGTGCCCTCCGGCGCGACCAGGAAGGCGACGGTGATGCCGTTGAGTTCGTCGGGCATGGGTTCGAATCCTCTCATGCGTTCGTGTCGAATCATCCGTTCATGTCGGACCTCGTCTGCACTGCCTACCCGCTCCGTGCGTGCGGTAAACGTCAACGTCGCGGCCGCAGGTCTACCGCGAGGCGTAGCGTCGGGGCATGTCCGTCACGTCCGACGTCGGTGTCATCGGAGCCGGGATCATCGGCCTCTCGACTGCCTATCACCTTGCTGAACAAGGCCTTTCGGTAACCATCTACGAAGCGGGCGTGCCCGGTCGCGGGCAGTCGGCGGGCCAATCGAGGATCTTCCGGCACGCGCACGACGATCCCCGGCTCATCCGCCTCGCGGTGCGGGCACGTGAGCGCTGGCGCGCGTGGTCCGACGAGTTCGGCACGCAACTGGTGTCCGAGGACGGTGCGGTCGCGCTCGGCCCGTCGGTACCGCGCCGCCTGGCACTGCTGCGGGACACCGGCGTCGCGGCCGAAGAGCTGGATCCGGCAGCTGTGCGCGAGTTGCTGCCGGTGCTCGCCGGATACGAGGGTGCGGCCATGCTGGACCCGGGCGGTGGCTCCATCCACACGAGGGCCGCGATCGACGTGCTGGCCGAGCGTTTCGCCGACCGCACGGTCACCGAGCAGGTGATCACGGTGCACCGTACCGGCGCGGGAGCTGCGGTCCGGACACCGACAACCCTCGGTGAGCACGGCACGGTGGTGATCTGCGCAGGCCGCGGCACGCCCGCGCTGGTCCGGGGGCTCGGATTGTCGTTGCCGGTGCGACTCGGTGCGCACGTCCGGGTGTCCTTCGGGCTGCGCGAGCCCATCGACCGGCTGCCGACCCTGCAGGACGGCAGCGGGGTGTTCGGCGCGACGGGCATCTATGCGGCCGCCTACCCGGATCGCTCCGGGTACGGTCTCGGACTGTCGGACAGCGTCGATGCCCACGACGACGGCGCCATCTACGACGGCCAACGGCTCGCCGAGTCGGCCGATGCCGCGGTCGCGTATGTGTCGACCGCGCTACCCGGGCTCGACCCCACGCCGACGGGCATCGTGCACTGCTGGGTGACCAGCCTGCCGTGGGGCGACGACGGCGTCGCGATCTGGCAGCTGGGACCGGTCGTCGCGCTCGCCGGGCACAACCTCTTCAAACATGCGCCGGTCATCGGCGAGGCGCTCGCCGAGACCGTCGTCTCCGGTCACGTCGCGCAGGACTTCGCGGCCGAGGACTGGCTCGGCCGAACGGACTGAACGCGGGACTCGTCGGCGTCAGGAGTCCCCGAGGAGTCCGAGTCGGCGGGCGAGTGTCAGTGTGTCCTCGGCGCGGGCCATCGTGGGCCGTGAACTGCCGTCGTAGACGCCGCCGCTTCCGCCGAGGGTGGCGAGAACCGTTCGTGCGGAATCTATCTCGTCGGTGGACGGGCTGAGGAGATTGTTGATGGTCGCCGCATGCCCGGTATCGAGACAGAGTCGCCCGCCCATGCCCATCGACTTGGCGATCTCGGTATCCCGGGTGAGGTGGCGCGTGTCCGATCGCAGCGTCGGACCGTCGATGGGCGCGGCGATCGCCGCGGCGCGACTCGCCACGACGAGCCGGCTTCTCGGGTAGGCGAGCGCCATCGGATCGGCCGACATCCCGGTGTCGCGTCGGAAGTCGCCGACGCCGAAGGCCATTCGCGCACAGGCCGGTTCACCGGCGATCTCCGACGCTCTCTCGATCCCGAGCGCGGACTCGATCAGTGCGACGATCGGCATCCCGTCCGGAAGGCGTCGCGCCGTCGCCCGGACATCCTCCGGCGACTCGGTTTTCGCGAGGATCACACCGCCGAGACCCGGCGCGGTCGCGACTGCGGCGAGGTCGTCGGCCCATGCCGGTGTCCTGGTGTCGGCGATCCGTACCCATGCGTGCCCGGTGCCGGAGAGCCACCGGCGGACCGTGGCGCGTCCACGTGCGGTCTCCGCGTCGGGCAGCCCGTCCTCGAGGTCGAGGACCACAACGTCGACATCCGAGGCGATCGCGTCGTCGAAGATGTTCTCGCCGTCCGGAGTTCCCGGCAGGAGCAGCCAACTCCGTGCGACCGACCAGTCGGGACGGACACGGGTGGGCGCGATCCCGGCGTCCTCGCGTCGTTCGGGCATGGGCGACACCTTTCGTCGGATGTGCCTCGATCATCGAGCTCCGACGGGCGCGCTTCAAGGTTGTGCTCATTGTGTTCAGGCGGGGTGTCAGTGGTCGTGGGGGCGCCAGCGCAGGATCTCCAGTGCGGCGGCCACGTCGACCAGGTTGGCGGCGACGGGGCGGGGGAGTAGTTCGTCGGCGCGGGCGAGTCGTCGGATGACGGTGTTGCGGTGGGCATACAGCCGCTCGGCGGTGCGGGAGGTGTTGCACTGCTCGGCAATCCAGGTGCGGACGGTCTCGATGGTGTCGACGTCGGCGGTGCCGAGGTCGCCGAGGGTGTCGGCGAGGAACTCGTCGGTCGCCGTCGGGTCGCTCGTCAGGAGCGACACGAGCCGGACGTCCTCGTGCCCGGCCACCTGCTGCGGGGAGGCCAGCTGCGCCATCAGGCGTTGGGTGGCCAGCGCCTGGAAGTGGCTGCGGCGGAAGCCGTCGAGGCCGTGACCCGGCCGCCCGAACGCCACCCGCACACCGGTGTGCTCGGGCAGCCGGCGGATCGGCGGCGCGGTCGCGGTCGGCAGCCAGATCCACAGGGTGGCGGCGCTGGCGACCACGGTGAGGCGATCGCGGCCCTCGGTCGCCTTGGTCACCGTGTCCGCGACGGCCTCGAGTTCGCGTGCGGCATCGGCGCCGGCGTCGCTCCAGATGACCGCGGCGGTGTGCGGCCCACTCAGCCGATGGCCGAGTTGGGACTCCGCCCGCCCCGTCGGGATCGGCGCGCCCTCGAGGAGCAGGGCGACCGTCTGGCGCCGTTCGGCGTGCGTGCCCCGCGTCAGGTCGGCCCGCTCGGCCTCCATGCGCGCCGACATCGCCGACACCGTGTCGTCGATGAACGTCGAGATCGACAACGACGACAGTTCGAGCAGTTCGCGGAGCTCCGCGGGGTCGTCGGTGAGGCCGAAGCAGATGTCCATCCACCTCCGCCACGCGACGCTCTGCGCGGTGCGGTACGAGTCCAGCGAGGACTCGCCGAGGCCACGGCGCACGAGGTCGCGGGCGGTGTCGAGCACTTCGCCGGTCAGATTCACCGACACCCGTGCGCCGGGATCGTGGATGTTGGCCGCCGCCCAGTGCAGCATGTTTGCCAGATTGGTTCGGCGAGTGCCCTCGGCCAGCACCGGATCGTCGGCGACCGTCGTCATCCGCACCCCGCCCAACGCGGCGGCGTGCATCTCCTCGATCCACTCCTCGGGCGGCTGCAAGGCGATCTCGGCGCCGCGTCGCAGCAGTTCACGAACACGCGCCGACGATCGAGGCCACTCGACCAGGCTGACTGTCACGGGCACATTCTGCACCATGCGCGGTCGTTCGTGGTTGCACTTTGTCCCTGGCGTCGACGCGCGTGTGTGCGCATGCTGGTAGAGACAGCTGCGACCGCGATCGACCACAGGAGCTTCGGGTGACCACTTCGACCACCACCGAACGTGTTGACGTCCTCATCGTCGGCGCCGGGATCTCGGGTATCGGCGCCGCCCGGTACCTGACCACCGAGCACCCGGCGAAGTCGTTCACCATCGTCGAAGGCCGAGCGGCAGCGGGTGGCACCTGGGACCTGTTCCGCTACCCCGGTATCCGATCGGACTCGGATCTGCACACCTTCGGCTACGAGTTCAAGCCGTGGACCGACAAGCAGGCCATCGCCGACGCACCCCGCATCCTCGACTACCTGCACGAGACCATCGACGAGAACGGACTGACCGACCACATCCGCTATCAGCATCGGGTGGTGTCCGCGGCGTGGTCGTCCGAGGATGCGCGGTGGCTCGTCGAGATCGACCGGACCGACACCGGTGAGCGGACCCGGATCAGCGCGGGCTGGATCTTCTGCGGCTCGGGCTATTACGACTACGACGAGGGCTTCACCCCGGAATTCGAAGGGCGCGAACGGTTTCAGGGCCAGATCGTGCACCCGCAGCACTGGCCGGAGGACCTGGACTACGCGGGCAAGCGCGTGGTGGTGATCGGCAGCGGCGCGACCGCGGTGACCCTGCTCCCGGCGATGGCCGACGACGCGGAGCACGTCACGATGCTGCAGCGCACGCCGACCTACATCATCCCGTTGCCCCGCGAGGACGCCATCGCCAACGCCCTCAAGAAGATCCTCGGTGACAAGCGCGGATACGCGCTGACCCGGCAGAAGAATGTCGCGCAGCAGCGCCTGCTGTTCGAACTCTGCCAACGGTTCCCGTCCGTCGCGCGGCGGATGATCCGCAAGATCAACGCATCTCAGCTACCGGAGGGCTACCCGGTGGACACGCACTTCAATCCGCCCTACAACCCGTGGGATCAGCGACTGTGCGTGGTACCGGATTCCGATCTGTTCCGCACCCTGCGCAAGGGCAAGGCGTCGATCGTCACCGACCGCATCGCGAGCTTCACCGAGACGGGGATCCTGCTCGAGAGCGGTGCGGAACTCGAGGCCGACATCATCGTCACCGCCACCGGCCTGAACATCAAGATCATCGGCGGGATCGACCTGACGGTCGACGGCCGGCCGGTGTCGATGCCCGACACCGTCGTCTATCGCGGCATGATGCTGTCCGGGGTACCCAACTTCGCGCTCGCCATCGGCTACACCAATGCGTCGTGGACGCTGAAGATCGGCCTGCTCTGCGAGTACTTCTGCAAGCTCCTCACCTACCTGGACGCCCACGGCTACGACAGTGTGTGGGCCGTCGCCGACCCGGCGATGCCGACCCGCCCGCTGCTCGACTTCGGTGCGGGTTACGTCCAGCGTGCGCTGGAGACGCTGCCCAAGCAGGGCCCGGAGGCGCCGTGGGTGATGTCGATGAGCTACTACACCGATCGTCGGTTGCTGCGCGGGGACGTCGCGGATGAACACCTGCACTTCTCGGGTGTGCGCGACCGTGCGGGTTCGGTCGTCGTCTGAGCAGTCGGTGGCTGTGGTCAGTGGCTGTGCGCCAGCACCTGGATCGCCAGGACGATCAGTCCGATCAGGGCGAGGGTGACCAGAGCCGCGAGTTTCTGCCACCAGGTGATGCGCGCATTGCGCACCGCGAGCCAGCCGATGAGACCCAATGTCGCGATGTAGACGTAGCCCGCGATCAGCAGTGCGGTGTCCAAGGCCAGGACGTCGATACCCGCCAGCGTGATGAGGATCAGCGGGATCACCAGCGTGCCGAGCCCGCTGAGCGCCACCCGGAACAGCATTCGCAGATCCTTGCCGTGCGGGAACTGTTGATGCACCGCGAGATGCGCGATCCCGTCCGAGGCGAACCCGGCGAGTACGACCGCGACGACGCCGAGCACCAGGATCTCGACCGCGTATGCGGCGGTGAGATGGTCGTAGGTGCGGTACATGACGAGCACGATCGCGAGGCCGGTGAAGGTCGCGTAGACCCGTTCCTTGAGGAAACTCACCGCCATCTGTGGAGCGACCTCGGCGGGGTCGGCCGGGCTGATCGGATCAGGGGTACCTGGTTCGGTCATGGCCATATTGTGGGCCTATTCTGACCGCCATGAGAGTCAACCCCACGGTTCTGGTCTCCTCCGCCGGTCTCGTCGGCGGCTTCGCGGCCGCGCGCTACACGGGCCGCCGCGAACTCGGCGGCGTGGTGCTCGCCGGCGCAGGCGCCTGGTGCACGCGGGAGTGGGCCCGGCAGAGTCCGGTCGTCGCGGCGGGTCTGCTGACCGGGTACCTCGGCGCGTTCGGTGCGTCCCATCCGCTCGCGAAGAAGATCGGGGCGTGGCCGTCGGTGTTCGCGGTGACCGCGGCGACCGCCGCGACTACCCATGCGGTGACACGGAAGGGCTGACTCCCCGCCGTCGGCGCGTCCGGTCTGGAAGAATCCGACCCGTGCCCACCCACAGCGCGAAAAGCAGTAGGCCACATGTCGTGATCGTCGGCTCGGGGTTCGGCGGGCTGCACGCGGCGCGGCGCCTGAAGAAGGCCGACGTCCGGGTCACCGTGGTCGACCGCGGCACCAGCCACCTGTTCCAACCGCTGCTCTACCAATGTGCCACCGGGCTGCTGTCGGAGGGGGCGATCTCCAGTCCCATCCGGCATCTCCTGCGGCGGCAGCGCAACGCGCAGGTGGTGCTCGGCGAGGCCCAGGGGATCGACCCGACGTCCCGGACACTCGCCGTCGACCGTCCGGACGGCTCGACGATGTCGATCGACTACGACCATCTCGTCGTCGCCGCCGGTATGCGCACCGCGTATCACGGGCGCGACGACATCGCCCGACACGCGCCGGGGATGAAGACTCTCGACGACGCACTTGCCATCCGCCGCAAGATCATCGGGGCGTTCGAGATGGCGGAGTCGCTGCCCGACGCGGCGCAGCGGCGGCCGTGGCTGACCTTCGCCGTCGCCGGCGGTGGGCCCACCGGCGTCGAGCTCGCCGGACAGATCCGCGAGCTCGCGACGCTCGCCCTGCATCACGAGTTCCGGACCATCGACCCGGGCGAGGCCCGGGTTCTGTTGCTGCACGGTGGTGATCGGGTGTTGCCGTCGTTCAGCAAGGTGCTGTCGCGACGCGCGCAGAAGATCCTCGACGAACTCGGCGTGGAGACACATCTCGGTGTCCACGTGACCGATGTGACCGGCGACGAGGTGGAGACCACCGCCAAGGCCGAACCCCACGAGGTCATCCGATATCCGGCGCGCACCGTGTTGTGGACGACCGGGGTGGAGGCCGTGCCGTTCGCGAAGGCCCTGGCAGGAGCGCTCGGTGTCGAGCAGGATCATGGCGGTCGAATCCCGGTGGAGGCCGACCTGTCCGTCGCCGGTCATCCGAACATCTGGGTCGTCGGCGACATGAGTTCGCGCGACGACCTGCCCGGCGTTGCCGAGGTGGCCATGCAGGGCGGACGGCATGTGGGCGCGGTGATCGCGCACCTCGCCGCCGGCGGCACCGACCGGACGCCGTTCCGGTATCGGGACCTCGGCAACGCCGCCTACATCGCGCGGCGTCACGCCGTCGTCCAGTCGGGGAAGATGAACCTGTCCGGATATGTCGGCTGGGTGGCGTGGGGTGTCATCCACATCGCCTTCCTGGCCGGCATCCGGAATCGGATGGGCACCGTGGTGAACTGGGGTGCAACACTTCTCACCGATTCGCGACGTGAACGCGCGATCACCTACGGCGACCCGGAAACCGCGCGGCAGCCCTACCGCTGAGTGGTGCCGTGGTCTGCGACCGTCTCACACGAATTGTTCGTCGAGCCAGTCGAACATGCGCTGATCGGTGAGTGCCCGGGCCATCGGCTGGCAGTGCCAGCTCGCGCCCTCCGCGGCGGTGAACTCGACGACGGTGGATGTGCCGCCGGACAACTTTGCGAGCTGCTCGGACTGACCGGGCCAGAACTGCTCGTGCTCGGGTGAGGTGATGAGCATCGGGGTGCGGATGAGCGCTGCGACGTCGGGCGTGAGTGTGTATTGCGCAACGGCTTTCATCGTGCCCGAGTAGGTGTCCTGACCGTAGGGCCGGGCCCGCCAGTCCCACATCCGTTTGGTGGCCTTGCTCGCCTTCATCCCGATCTCCATCATCTGGTCGAAGTCGTGGTCCTTGCCCTCGGCCAGCCGTCGGCTCAGCGGCCCCGGGATGTTCGCCAGCCAGGACGCCTCGACGTCGACGACACCGGGGTCGGCGATCGCTGCGGCATAACGGTGTTCGAAGGCGATGGCCCGCGGAACCCAGTATCCGGCCTGGCTGATGCCGTAGACGGCGAGCCGGTCGGCATCGACGCCGGCCAGCCCGAGGACGACGTCGGTGACCGGGGTGAGCACGGCTTCCCAATCGTGACGGAACGGCATCCCGTGCTCGAACAGCATCGACTGCTGGCCGGGTCCGTCGAACATCACCACGCGATAGCCGCGCTGCAACGCACCGTGCGCCGCGGACGACCACTGGGCGGATACCGACCCGTCGCTGCCGTTCACCATCACCAGGGTGGGTCGAGGGGCGTCACCCGCGTCGGTCGGTGAGAAGAACCAGCCCGGCAGCTGCGTGCCGTCGTACGGGATCGAGAGGCGCTGGGCGACGAACGGCCCGTTGTCGACGAACTTCTCCCAGGCGGCGCGATGTTCGGCGAAGATCGGCATGCGTTCGGCGTCGTCGGAGATCCCGTCGAGGGCGTCGAACGCCTCCGACAGGTAGGTCGCGGCCCGGAGATGGCCGAAGGCGGCGCTGATCCGGTGGCCGCCGGTGGCACTCGCGTCTGCCTCGGCGACCAGTCGCCGTCCCAGCCCGTGCCACGCCTCGAACCAGTCGCGCTCATGTCCGTTGCCGAGCGAGTCGATGGTGGCGAAGATCTCGCCGGCGTCGGCGGCCCCGGAGTTGCAGTAGCCGAGCATCAATCGCACCGCGAAGTCGCGGCCGCTGTCGGAGTAGAAGCCCTTGCTGTAGGCGGAGTGTGTGGAGTGGGGGAGTTGCATCGGGGTGCGCTTTCTGGGAGGTGGTGGTCCGGGGTCGGGTCAGGGCTCGGTCAGCGGGTTGCTGCGGTCGGTGCCGGTGCTGCGTCGTGCTCGGCGATGACCCGGGTGCGCTTGACCGCGAAGATGATCAGTGCGATCGGGATGACCCAGTTGAGCAGGATGTTGCCGGGATGTGCACCGGAGATGGTGTCGGCGGAGGCCAGCACGCCGGCGATCAGGTGGCAGGCGGCCATCGCGAAGATCACGCCGGACCACAGCAGGCTGATGGTGCGGTTCTTCGCACGGAACACCGGGCTGCCCCAGTAGCGCGGGTCGACGGTCTCCCGGGCGTACTGCTCGGTGAACGGGATGGTGAACGCCGAGACCAGCATGACCAGGCCGAGGATCACGGTGGTGGTGCCGCGACCGTAGTCGGTGAGCCAGGTGTCGACGGCAGGTCCGCCGACGAAGCCGATGGCGGCGATGACGCCGAACGTGATCGCGCCGGCGCCGTCCAGGATCTTGATCGAGCGCTTCTGTACGACGCTGTAGCCGATGAGGGCGAGCGAGGCGAGGCAGGCGGCTGCCCCGGCCCAGCCGGCTGCGCCGGCTCCGAGGTGGGAGACGACCAGGGAGAAGAGAATCCACGGCGCCAGTCCGATGATCATGTCTTTTGCGTTCATTGTGTGCTCCTTGCGGGGTTGTTGTTGCTTGTTGCTGATGTCATCGACTCTGCTCTGATCGCCGGCGCACAACATCCGTCGGATGACGGTGATTTCTGTGCCAGTCATGCGTTGCGTGTGCGGCAAGCCCGCAGAATCGGGAACCAGACATTACGGTCAGTGCATGTTCGCCATCGGAGTGATCGCCGCCGCACTGGCCGCCATCGCGTACGGACTGTCGACGGTGCTTCGAGCGGTCGGCGCGAGGCGTGCGCTGCAGCGGACCGGTGCCGACGCCGATGGATCGTCGCGGTCGACGCTCGCGGCATTCGGGGACCCGACGTTCCTGTTCGGCACGCTGATGGTGATCATCGGGTTCGCCGGTGGTGCTGTCGCGGCGAGGTTCCTGCCGCTCTTCCTCGCGCAGACGATCGTCGCGGGAAACCTGGTGATCACCGCGATACTCGGCATGGTCTGGCTGGGCAACGTCCTGGGCCGCCGCGAGTGGATCGCGATCGCTGTCGTCGTCGTGTCCCTGTGCATGCTGGGCGCCTCGGCCTCCCACCAGGCGGCGCCGACGATGCACATGGCGTTTCACTGGGGGCTGTTCGGGGTCAGCCTGGTCCTGGTGATCGCCGGGTTCGTGGTGATGCGGACGCTCCGCGAACGTGGCGCGATCTTCTGTGGGGCCCTCGCGGGCGTCATGTACGGCGCGATCGCCGTCGCGGTCCGGGTTCTCGACGGGGTGAGTCCGTTCGATCTGCCGCGGCTGCTGCTGGACCCGGCCGCGTGGACGATCGCGATCGCCGGCGCGACTGCGTTCTACGTGCAGACGGTGGCGTTGCAGATCGGGCCGGTGAACGCGGTGACCGCGGTCCTCGTCGTCGGCGAGACGGGTGGGCCGGCGCTCATCGGTGTCCTCTTCCTGGGCGACAAGGCGATCGACGGGTTGGCCTGGCTCGCGATTGTCGGGTTCATCGGAGCCATCGCGGGCGCCACCGCCGTCGCACTGTTGACCAGTGACGACGACGGCGTCGCGAGTGTCGACGGCAGTTCCGGGGTGGACCGGTCTACGCCGCGGGCGCCAGGGCGGGCTCCGTCTGATCGGTGATCCGTTCTTTCGACAACAAGGCGGCTGCGCACACCAGGGCGAGCGCGAACACAGCTGTCGCCACCCAGAATCCGACGGTGATGGCGTCGGCGGCGTGCTGCGGGATCGGCGTGCGGGTGACCTGATGCTCGACCCCGAGGACGATCGACCCGATCACCGCGACACCCAGCGTGCCGCCGAGTTGACGGACCGTCTGCACGATTCCGGAGGCCTGGCCGCGCTCGGCCGACGTCACCCGCGACAGGGCGTCGGTGTTGGTCGGCGAGAACACCAGTCCGAGACCGAATCCGGTGATGATCATGCCGGGTACCTGCCACGCATAGTCCAGGTGCGGGAGCGAGATCGTCCAGCAGATCATGCCGAGTGTCGCGATCGCGAGGCCGGTCAGCACCGGTGGGCGATTGCCGCGGCGGTCATACCAGCGTCCGCCGAGCTGCGCGGCGACGGTGATCGGCAGGATCAGTGGCAGCGACGCGAGTCCGGCCGTCATCGGGCTCATGTGCAACAGATCCTGCAGATACAGGGTGGAGAACAGGATCGCGGCGAGCAGGGAGAACTGGACGAGTCCCAGGGTGATCAGATTGGCGCCGAAGGCGCGCCGGGCCAACAGCCGGACGGCGACCAGCGGTGTGGCCGAGCGCCATTGGGTCACGATGAACGCCGTGGTGATGATGATGCCGAGTGCGAGTGGGACGAGGGTGGCGGGTGAACCCCAGTGCCAGGTGCTGCCCTGCTGGATGGCGAGCACGGTCAGCAGCAGTCCGGTGACCAGCATCGCGGCGGCACTGATGCTCACCTTCTCGGTCCGGTCGCGCCGGTCGGCCGGCCGTGCCACCGCGACGAGGATCAGCGCGATGACTCCGACCGGGACGTTGAGCCAGAACACCGCTCGCCAGCTGATCCACTCGGTCAGTGCGCCGCCGATCAGCGGTCCGACGGCGAGGAAGATCTGCGAGACGCCCGCGTACACCGCCATCGCCCGTCCGCGTTCCTGGATCGGGAAGGCGTCCATCACGATCTTCGCGGACACGGGCATCATCAGTGCGGCGCCGACCCCCTGCGCTGCGCGGGCCGCCAGAATCCACACCTCTCCGCCGCCGCCCGGTGCCAGGCCACACAGGACCGATGCGATGAAGAACGTGACCACGCCGACGCGGAAGCACGTCACCGGGCCGAACCGGTCACCCAGCTTGCCCCCGAGCGCGACGCATGCCGCCATGGCGAGGACATAGGCGTTGACGACCCACTGCTGACCTGACGAGGACAGTCCGAGATCACGTGTCATCGACGGTAAGGCCACGGTGACGACGGTCTGATCGAGCATGATCATCGACAGCGCGCCGGTCATCGCGAGCAGGGTGAGCCACCGGTTGCCGGTGAGTCCACCGATCCGGCTGCCGAGGCCGAAACCGCCACCGCTGCTGATGCGGCCGGGGGTGGCCCTCATCGCCGTCCGCCGATCGTGCTCGCCGTACTCGTGGTGCGGGCCAGGACGTCGTCGAGCCAGTCGAAGACGACCGAATCCCAGACCCGTTGGCCGAGACCGCCGCAATGACCCTCGATCCCCGTGCCGGCGTCGGGTGCGAACAGTTCCTTGATCTCGACGGTCAGTGCGTCGAACAGCATCCTGCCCTGACCGCCGACCGGGTCACCGGGAGATTCGACGATGAAGGTGGGGCAGGAGATCGCGGCGGCTCGGTCGCCCAGGGTGAACGTCTTGAGCTCGTCGAGGTAGGCGCCGATGTCGTCGATCCCGTGGCAGGCCATGCGGCCTCCGAAGAAGTCGGCGCGTTCACGGCTGACCTTCCTGAGCGTGGTCATCAGCGGTGCGGCGAGCCGGCCCTTCCAGCCGCTGGGGATCTTGGCGCCCATGTCCGTCTCGGCGGGGTCGCAGACCATCGCGGCGACGCGCGGCTCGCCGGCGACACCCCGGGGGATCAGGTACCCGGCGAACGACCGGCCGACGGCCACGATGCGGTCGGTGTCGACGCCGGGCGCCGTGACGAGCCAGTCGAGGATCTGCGGCAGCACGGCCTCGTAGTCGGGACGGAAGAAGATGCGGTCGACGATGAGGGCCGCGCCCTGGCCGGGGCCCTCGACGCTCAGGACGTTGTAGCCGCGGGCGAGCGCACCCTGCGCGTACCCCCAGCCGGATTCCGCGGTCGAGTCGTAGCCGCATGGCATCACGATGGTCGGGCGCGGGCGAGCGGTGTCGGCGGCCGGGCGGAACAGCCAGGCGTGAATGTCGGTGCGTGCGGTGTCGGTGCGGGCCGGGTCTGCCGCGTAGGGAATGGCCACCTCGTCGGCGACGATCGGGCTGCTGGTGTGCGGCAGCAATTCCATCGCGTGTCCGAAGGTCCGGCAGTGCGCGTGGTAGGCGTTGTGGAGACGCTGGTCGTCGAGATCGGAGCGAAGATAGAAGTACGCCTGCCGGTAGTACTCGGCGGCCCGCAGGTACGCTTGGTGGGCGGTGGCGAGATGTCCTCCGACATGGGCCCGTTCGGCCATCTCGCTGACGGATTCGGCGCGTGCGAGCCATTCGGTGTACCAGCGCTGTGTGTCGTACCTGCCGCCGATCGCGGTTGCGGTCGCATAGGCCTCGCCGAGGTCGGCGGCGCCGACGGCGGCGGCTTGCAGGGTGCGGCCGAACTGGCCGTCGAACTCCTCGTTCGCGAATGCGATTCGATGTGTCATGGGAACCTCCGTGGTGCGTGTCGATGGGGTGGACACAGGACACCGCGACGTCCTCACAAAACGCTCACATGTTCGCGAACCGCTCGTGATCACCCACCCGCAGGGCGTCTGCGGCGGCTCGCGCACCGGCGCGCCACCCGCTGTCGAAGGCGTGGTTGTCGGTCTCTCGGCAGGTGCGGATCGCATCGTGGGTGAAGGGTCCCCGGGGCCACTCCATCCCGGCGTCGACGGCGTAGCAGCGGGCTACCGCAAACGCATGACCTGCACGGATGATCTCGCCGGCGCGGGCGAGGTGGTTTCCGCGTTGCTCGACGGTGTCGCATATCTGCACACCGCCGGCGTCCAGATATGCGCGGAAGGCCTGATCATTCCACCGCAATCCCATCTGGGTGTCACCGGCGAACAACGATCCGATGCCCATCATCACGGCGGCGAGATGGGTCGCGAGCGGATCACCCTGTTCGGTGCTCAGGGCGAGTGCGGAATGGGCGTGATCGGCGCCCGCCCCGATGTCCCCGGTGGTCAGTTCGGCGAGTGCGAGGGCTGCGGTGACCGTCGCGGCCATGGATCGGCCACCCGTGTCGAGTGTGTCGGCGGCGAGCTCGGCGAACTCCAGCGCGAGCGCATGATCGTCACCGGTCCACGCGGCGAGCGACAGGAAGGCGAGCCGCAGACCGTGCTTGGCCGGGTCGGCGTCCCCGTCGGCGATGACCACGCCGAGTTCGTCGAGCGGGCGTGCGGTCAGGTGCGGCCGCGCCTGATCGATCTGTTGACTGAAGGCGAGCGCAGCGCCCAGGGATGCGTTGACCATCGCGTCGGTGCGCGCCGAGCAGCCGCCCGCGGCGCTGGTGGCGGCGGCCGTGCGAAGGATGCGGATACCGTCGGCCAGGCGTCGTCGGAGAAACCAGAACGGGCCGAGTTGCTCGATCAGGTCGATGTGAACATCGAGCCTCTGGGGATCGATGACGACCGATTCCAAGAACGCGAGGACGGTGTGGAGATCGTCCTCGACCCGCGCGAAGTCGCGGGCGGAGTCAGGGGTGCTGCGCATGGGCGTCGTCGCGAGCAGGGCGGCGACCGCGTCGTCGCGTCGGGCGACGGCGACGCCTGCGGCTTCCGGCGACGTCGAACGCGCATGGTCCGCGACCGTACCGAGGATGGTGAAGCGAGTCGTCCTGTGCCGGTCGCCGCGGATCGGCCACAACAGCGAGCGGCGGGCGAGTTCGGCGAGGTCGGCGGCGACGTCACCGCCACCGCACACCGCCTGCGCGAGCGACGGTGTGAACGGACTCCGGAGGGCGGTCAGTCGGATGAAACGATCGCCGAGTTGCGGACCCAGGGACTCGTAGGCCAGCGCGAACGCGCGCCCGACCGGCTCTGGGACCGATGTGCCGAACTGCTCGGCGACCTCGCGTAGAGCGAACGTCGCGGTTCGGGACGCAGCCAGTTCCAGGCCGAGTGGGAGTCCACCCATCGCGCGACAGATCCGGTCGAGCTCTGCGTGGTCTCGAGGGCCCGGATCGAACGTTCCGGTCGCAACCCGGATGCGGTCGACGAGAAGTCGGTGCGCGGGTGAGGGTGTGCCGGCGGGACCGTCGACGGGCAGCGGGTGCACGGTCACGACATGCTCGCCCTCGACCCCGAGGGGATCGCCGGCGCCGAGGATCGTGACGGCTGCGCAGCGCTGCAGGATGGCGTCGGCGACGTCGGTGTCCTGCGGGTGCGCGCGGCCGTCGAGCACGAGTAGCGCCGACATCGTCGACAGGTGCGCGCACACCTGATCGAGTGCGGTCGGGAAGTCGGGTGACGGTTGAACGCGAAGGGTCGCGAGGATCGCGGTGGCGTGGTCGGTTGTGGTCCCGCCGTCGGCGCTTCGCCGGATGAACCACACACCGTCGTCGAAGGAGTCCGCCGCGCGACGCGCGGCTTCGAGTGCGAGGCGGGTCTTGCCGACCCCGGCGATACCGGTGACGGAGATGGCGCGCTCCGACTCGAGGAGCCGGACGAGTTCGGCGAGCTCGGTGTCGCGCCCGACGAACGAGGTGTGCTGGGAGGGCAGATGAACCCGGCGCACGGCGCGGCTGTGGTCGTCGAGCACGCCGCGGTGCGCGGTGCGGACCTCGTCGCCGGGATCCATGCCGAGTTCGGTGGCGAGGAGTTCGCGGATGTCGCGATAGGCCGTCAGTGCCTCGGCGCGTTGCCCACTCGCCGCGAGAGCGCGAATCTTGAGTGCCCAGTCGTGTTCGTCGAGGGGATCGCGGGTGATGAGTGCCTGCGCCTCGCCGAGCGCACGGTCGAAATCGCCGTCGGCCAGCAGCAGATCGGCACGACGGGTGAGCAGTGCCGCGCGAATCGTGTGCAGACGCCGACGCGCCTGATCGATCGTCGGTGTCGAACCCGCGGTCGCGAAAGGTTCACCGCGCCATAGCGATAGGATCTCGTCGAGCCGAGTGATGGATGTCGGGCGGCCGTGCGCGAGGGAAGTGGTTGCGGCGGAATCGAATTCGATGGAATCGACGGTCGTATCGGTGACGTCCAAACGGTATCCGGCACGATCGGTGACGATCACGGAGGGCTCGCCGCCTGACGACAGCGCCTTGCGTAGCCGCCAGATCTGGGATTCCAATGCCCGCTGGGTCTTCTCGGGAGCGTCGGGTCCCCACACCTCGGTGATGAAGGTCGTGGCCGGGACGGGCCGTCCGGCGTTCGCGCACAGGAGTGCGAGGATCGTCCGGGGTTTGGCCCCGCCCGGGTCGTACCGGTCGGAATCTCGCTCGACGAAGAGCTCGCCGAGATCGCGGATCAGGAGCACCGTCGGGCCTCGGCCATCAGTGGGCTCGGGTGCGTCATGATCCGATAATAGGGACCGAATCCATTACCTCGCAGGTAGTGGATTCGACGAGTCCGTAGTCGGAGCATGGAGGTACCCAGCATCGAGGAGGTCCCCATGACATCTCAGACCCAGGCTGTTCCGATTCCCACCGCCGCGCCGACCGCATCGAGCCCACGCTGGTTGACGGTGGTGATGCGTTGCGATCGGTGGGGATCGTATTGGTTTGTCGCCGCGGGGTTCTTCTTCGCGCCGATTCTGTTGATCCTCCATCCGTGGTCGTTCGCGGTCGCGATCGCGTGGACGCTGATCTCGTTGTCCGGGTTGTGGCTCGGCATTCTCGGCATCTTCATGGCGATCGGGCTCGCCAAGGTACTTCGAGCCGGCGAGGAGATCCCCGAGGAGTACTGGTGGTCGCTGCTCGGCCAGGCGCTGCCGGCGTCTCGCTAGGGCGGAAGGTGTCATCGTGGGTGGGTGATCACGTCCTGTCCGGTGGTGGGGTTGTGCCAGGTGATGGTGCGGTCGGTGTGCATGGTGGGTAGCCAGATTCCGAGGTGTTTGCGGTGGTGATCGGGGGTGCAGATCGGTGCCAGGTTGGCGTCGATGGTCCAGCCGCCGGCGTGGGGGTCGGCGTGGTGGAACTTGACGAGTGAAGTACCCCAGGTTTAGTTCCTATGTGGTTGCGAGGGCCGGGACGGCTGGCTCGCTGGGGTGTGAGGCCCCGGTCAAGGTGGCCTCGTACTCGGCTGGGGGAACGTAGCCGAGGGCTTCGTGCAGGCGTTGGTTGTTGTACCACCACACGTATTCGAGAGTGGCCAACTCGACCTGCTCCACGGTGCGCCAGGGACCACGCTGGCGGATCAGCTCGGTCTTGTAGGCCGAGTTCACGCTTTCGGCCAGCGCGTTGTCGTAGGAGTCCCCGACGGTCCCTACTGACGGTGTGATTCCCAACTCGATCAGTCGGTCGGTATAGGCCAGCGATAGGTATTGCGACCCGTGGTCGGAATGATGGGTCAACCCGGATAGATCGGTATTCGCCTGCCACACAGCATGATCGAACGCCGGAAGGGGAAGGTCCTCAGTCCGCATCGACGAGGCGACGTGCCAGCCCATGATCTTGCGGGTACAGACGTCGGTGACGAACGCGACATAGGCGAATCCCTGCCAGGTCCGCACATAGGTGATGTCCACGACCCACAGCTGATTCGGTTGTGTGGCAACAAAAGTGCGCTTGACCCGATCCTCCGGAACCGCAGCGGCTGGGTCCGCGCGGGTGGTGAACACTTTCTTCGAACGCTGCACCCCGCGCACCCCGGCGCACCGCATCAGTCGGCGGGTCTGCTCACGGCCGACCACATGACCCTTGCGGCGCAGTTCGGCGTGCACCTTCTTGACCCCGTACACCGCATAGTTGTCGCTGTGGACCTGCTTGACCACCGCCACGAGTTCGGTATCGCGAATCGAACGTGCCGACGCGGCGCGGGATTTCGCTGCCCGATATCCTCGCGAGGTGAGGAACACCACGCCTGCCGCGCGCAGGGTGCGGCAGATGAACTCGACCCCGAACTGATCGCGAAACTTGTCGATGAACGCGATCATCTCGTCGTGGTCCGGTCGAGCTCCGAGGCGAAAAACGCGCTCGCCGACTTGAGTAACTCGTTGGTCCGCCGCAGTTCGGCGACTTCCTTCTTCAGCCGCCGGATCTCGGCGTGCTCCTCGCTGCTGGTGCCGGCCCGCTGCCCGGCGTCGATCTGGGCTTTACGGCGCCACCGGCGCAGCGTTTCCTCGGCCACCTGCTGCTTGGCCGCAACTTGACGGATTGCCTCGAATTCCGAGAGCTCGGCGTCGGCCTCCAACGCCGTCTCCAACATGCGCACAGACTTCTGCCGGAACTCCGGCGGATACTGACGTGGCATGGCTCCATCCTCCTACAGATGACGGAACTAAACCTGGGGTACTTCAGAGATGATCGAGCTCGCAGTCGTGGGAGGGTCTGCTGCACCACGGGTATCGACAGGTCAGATCCGTGTACAGGATGTGTCGGCGTAACCGCTGCGATGGGGTGTAGGTCAGTGCTCCCGGTGGTGGATGCTCGTATCCGCCGTGTCCGGTCGGATCGACCGGCGGCGCCGGTGGCGCCGGTGGGGCGGGGTCGTGGTCGCCGACGATGATCAGCCCGGAAGGGCGGCGGCGCTGCGCGTGGGTGGGTGCGGGGATGAGTGTCGACTTGTGCGCCAGGTTTGTGGCGAGGGCAGGGTCGATCGCCCCGTATCCGCGGAGTCGGGGGACCTCGGTGGTGGTGGGGTCGAGGAGCAGGGTCCAGGCGGGTGGGGATGGTGGTGCCGAATCGTCGCTCACCGCAGCGCCTTCGGTGACACGGGAGTCGTCGGCGGGCGCATCGTTCTCGCCGGAACCATCACCGTCGACGGGCGCAGCATCGTGACCGCGGGTTACGTCTGCGCCGCGACGATCGGTGTCACCGATGTCGCCGGCGTCGGATTCCGCCGGAACATGCTCGGCGCCATAGCCGTTCGCGTCGGGCGACTCTGTCGGCTCGACGGGAACCTCGGGAGTGTCCGGACGGTTCGGACCGCTCGGGCCCGTCGTGTCCGTCGTGTCCGTCGGGTCGCTCGGACCGCTCCGACCGCTCGGATCGCTCGGGCCGTTCGGACCGTTCGGGCCGCTCGGGCCGTTCGGGTCGTTGGGGTTGGGTGTGTCGGGGGTGGGGTTGTGGGGGCAGTCGGTGCGGCCGCAGCCGCAGGTCAGTGTTTTGCCGGGCACGCCGGTGATCTCGGCCAACGCCATCACCCGTTGTTGCCCGATGCGGCGCGGATCGCGGCGACACACTCGTGCGGCGATCAACGCGGCGATGCGTTGAGCGAGGTAGACGCCGTCTTCGGCGGGCACACACCCATCAATATTCATGTGCCCCGACGAGTCGGCGGTGACGGTCAGGTTTTGCCACGCCTGCCCGAACTCCTCACGCGCTTGTGCGGCACCCTCGGGATCGAGACTGATCACCGCCTCGGCCAACTGATCACGCAACACCGGATCGGTCGTCGCACGCGACCCCAACTCCAACGCCAGATCCTCAAACGTCCACGCCGACGACTCACCAGGGGCGGCGGGGTCGGCGGCGGGGTCGTGCCCGTCTGAGTCAGCGGCATCAGCCGGATCGACCGGTTCGTCGGGATCGACCGGATCAGCCGGATCGGCGGGGTCGTCACCGGTGCTCGGATCGACCGGATCATCGTGGTCGACCGGATCATCGTGGTCGAGGGGATCGCTGGGATCGGTGTCGGGGGTGTCGTCCGCATCCGACTCAGGCGGGTTTGTGCTCGGGTCGGTGATGATGCCTTCGGGTGCGGCTTGGGCGGCGTAGACCATGGTTGCCATTCGGGGGGTGCTGAACTCGCCGGCCAGATATCGCATCCGGATCTTGGGGAGTCGTTGCAGCGCTTCACCCAGGTTGAACCAGGAACCGGCTTTGGTGCGCGATAAGCCCAACGCCAACGAGACCTCCCCGACGGCGGCTTTGTCGGCGGTGTTGCGGGCCCGCATCTGCCCGGTGGCGTTCAGCGATACCAGCATGTCGTCATACACCGACTGCCCCAACCGGTACGCCGCGAGCAGGGCACGGGCTTCGTGTTGGCGGCTGACCCGTAGATGCTCACCCGCGGCCACCGCAGCGTCAGCTGCCGACGCGCAGGTGATCGCCGCATCCGCGGCGACAGGATCCGAACAAGAGAACACCAGCACAGGCCTTCACACTCGCGACCGACAGGGACACCCTCATCAACTGCCCGTCATCACACAGCGCACGCCCACACCACAACCAAACTCACCAACAGCATATTCAGCGGGTCCGACAGACACCGAAACCCAAACCCCCACCCCCGGGGGATCGGTTCGCAGTGTCGACGCATTCCGCGTGAACCGAAGACAGTCTCTCACCGGCCACCGACAGAAACAGAGTCCGGTGCGCGGGTGTGGTCTCGATACGCCCACTCGGCTAGCGCCTCGCGACCTACTCGACCAGCGGGAAGCCGGCGCCTCGCAAGCTACTCGACCACCGGGAAGTGGGCGCCTCGCGATCTACTCGACCAGCGGGGCGGGAAGCCCACCCCGGACACTCACGCGGTCAGAAGCCGCCACAAGCCGATGAGGCCGACCACGACGATCACGGCACGCAGCGCGGCCGGCGAGAGTCGCCGACCGTAGCGGGCGCCGATGACGCCGCCGAACAGCGAGCCGACGGCGATCAGTGCGGCGACCGTCCAGTTGATCCGGTCGAAGGCGACCAGCGTGTAGGTGACGGCTGCGACGACGTTGACCACCAGCGACAGCAGGTTCTTCGCCGCGTTCATCCGCTGGATGTTGTCCGGCACGATCACCCCGAGGACGCCCATCAGCAGAATGCCCTGCGCGGCAGTGAAGTAGCCGCCGTACACGCCGACCGCGAACGTGCCGGCCATCATCGCCGCGATCCGCGCCGGACTCAGCGACGGTGTCTCGCCCGTCGGCCCGACGGATCGATGGCCGACCCACTTCTGGATCCGCGGTTGCGCCACGACCAAGATCAACGCGGCGACCAACAGCACCGGCACGATCGCCTCGAACACCGTCTCGGGGAGGTGTAACAGCAGCCAGCACCCGAGAATCGCACCGACGAACGACGACGGGATCTGCCACCGCAGCTGCGGCCACTGACCTCGCAGCTCGCGACGATAGCCCCAGGTCCCGGACACGCCGCCGGCAACCAGGCCGATCGCGTTGGACATCGTGGCACTCACCGGCGGGACGCCGAACGCGACGAGGGTGGGGAAGGTGATGAGCGTGCCACTGCCGACCACGGCGTTGATGGCTCCCGCTCCGACGCCGGCGACGAGCACGGCGAGCAGTTCCCAGGTGGTCACTCCGTCGAGAGTGCCTTGTCGGCGATGCCGAGACGTCGGCGGGGTGGCGGACCCCGCCCTAGACTCGACCGCATGAGCACAACCGACGAGGTCGTCGAACAGATCCTGCGTACCTACGACACGATCACCGTTGTCGGTGCCAGCGCCAATCCGTCGAAGGCCGCCAACGAGGTGCCCGCCTATATGGCCGAGCACGGCTGGCGGATCATCCCGGTGAACCCGCATGCTGACGAGATCGTGGGCGAGAAGGTCTACCGCACCCTCGCCGATGTACCCGAGCAGGTCGGTCTGGTCGACGTGTTCCGGCCGTCCGAGGATGCGCCGGAGGTCGCGCGGCAGGCCGTGGCGGCGGGTGCGACCGCGCTCTGGCTGCAACTGGGTATCGAATCCGACGAGGCCCGCGCGATCGCCGAGGACGCAGGGTTGCTCTACGTCGAGGACCGTTGCCTGATCATCGAGCAACGCCGCACCGGCCTCACCGCGCCCAGGTCCTGACCCGCGCCGAGAATCGCAATGCGTATCGACATGGCCGACATCACCGGTGCGCGGCTGCCGTTGTTCCTGCTCTTCCTGTCCTTCGTGGTGACGTTTCTCGTCACACGTCTGATCACCCGGCTGATCCGCGCCGGCAAAGGCCCGTTCAAGAACAATGTGCGCGGCGGTGTGCACATCCACCACGCGGTTCCCGGCATCATCCTGACCGTCGGCGGAGCCTTCGTGTCGGTAGCCGTCAACGGGTCGTCGCCGGGCGCGGAGATCAGTGCCGTGTTCATCGGCATCGGGACGTCGCTGGTGCTCGACGAGTTCGCGCTCATCCTGCACATGCAGGACGTCTACTGGGCGAGGGAGGGACAACTCTCGGTGCAGGTCGTCTGCCTCACCATCGCCGCACTGGGATTGTCGGTACTCGGGGTCAACCCGCTGCAGTCCGATGACAGCGACAAGGTCTCGATCGGACCCCTGGTGCTGTCGGTGAACCTGCCGATCGCCATTGCCTGCCTGCTGATCTGCGTTGCGAAGGGCAAGTACTCGACGGCGGCCATCGGCGCCTTCATCGCGCCCGTCGCCTGGATCGGCGCGATACGGCTCGCACGCCCGCGGTCGCGGTGGGCACGCAAGCGCTACTCGCCGGAGAAGCTCGCCCGCGCCACGCAACGAGCGACGACGTTCGACGCCCGCTACGGATCATGGGGACTCGACGTCGAGGACCTCGTCGCGGGCCGGCCGACCGGCCCGGATCAGGTTGCCGCAGGCACGGATCAGGGCGCCTCCGGCGCGGTTCAGGACACGGCCTGATCGACCGGGGCACGCGAGGTGACGGGGACGTCGAACCCGAACTCCGTGCGGGCGAGGTCGAGGAAGGACTGCACCGCAGGACCGGCGGGGGCGCGCCACACGAACCCCAGTGACGCCGGATCGTCCACCCCGCGGATCGGACGGCCGACCACGACGTCGGCGCGGTCGGCGACGATGGACTCGCTGAGCACGCCGATACCCAGGCCGCCGGCGACGAGTTCGACGACCGCATCCGGTGACGACGCCTCCAACGACATTCTCAGGTCACCCGCGCCGCGGTCGAATGCGGTTCGGATGCCGGCACCGCGCGGCAGGCCCACCAACGGTTCCTTACCCAGATCGCGAAGGGACACAGTATTTTTCGAGCACAGTCGATGGCCGATCGGCAAGGCCGCGACCACCCGTTCACGCACGACGCACAGTTCGTCCACGCCGTCGGGCAGATCGCCGGCGTACCCCGTGAGCGCGACATCGATCTCGCCGCGCAGCACGCGACCGACGAGCCCGTCCGACGCCCCTTCGATCAGTGACAGGCCGACGCCGGGATGGCGGTCGCGGAACCGGCCGAGCGTGGCGAACAGCGGCCGGACCGTGCACCCGTCGACCATCCCCACCGACAGGTTGCCGCGCAACACCTGGTTGACGTCGGCCACCGCCTGTCTCACCGACTCGGCCGCCGCGAGCGCATCGCGAGCGGCCGGCAGTGCGGCACGACCGGCTTCGGTCAGGTTCACCCGCCGGCCGGACCGGTCGAACAGAGTGGCGCCGAGTTCGCGTTCGAGGGCGCGGACCTGTGCGCTGATGTTGGGCTGGGTGGTCTGCACGCGCGCCGCGGCGGTCGTGAAACCGGATTCGGCGGCGACCGCGACGAAGTACTCGAGCTGACGCAATTCCATAAGCAAGAATGATAGTACTGATAGATAAGATCAGTTGGACTTCTTCGTCGATCGGCGCGACGGTGGATACACGACCACCGGAGATCCAGGAGGAGACAATGTCCGAGAACCACACCCCCGACAGGGCCACCACTCCCGAGGACATCACCCGACTCTTCGTCGAGTTCTCGAACGCCGGCGATGCCGACGCGGTGGCCTCGCTCTATCACCCGGACGCCGTGATGGCCTATCCACCCGGCGAGGTCACGCGAGGCCGTGCGGCGATCCGCGAACTGTGGGCATCGGTGTTGGCCCACAACCCGACATTCGTCGCGGAAACCCCACTGCCGACGCTGTTCTTCGGCGATGACCTGGCGCTGACCTCCACACCGCCTCGCGACGGTGCCGGGGCGCGCGCACAGGTCGTCGCCCGCCGGGACGACGGATCCTGGGTGCGGATCATCGACCAACCAGAGTTCCAGACGCCGAGCAGCTGAGGCGGCGGGAGCGAAACGATCGCGCACGATCGAACACCTCTAGACTCTGAGTAGTACGTGCGGTCGAGAGGAGAGGCGAATGAGCGACGGAGCGACGATCGACGAGAATCCGTTGCTGCTCGAACGTCAGGTGTGCTTCGCCCTCGCCGTCGCCAACCGCTCGGTCCTCAAGATCTATCGCCGACTCCTCGAACCGCTCGGCCTGACACATCCGCAATACCTCGTGATGCTGGCCCTGTGGGAGACCTCGCCGCGTGCCGTCAAGGAGATCGGTCATGTGCTGCAACTCGATTCGGCCACGTTGTCGCCGTTGTTGAAGCGGCTCGAGGCGGCCGGCCTGGTGGTCCGCAGCCGTCGCGGCGACGATGAACGCAACGTCGACATCGCGCTGACCGATGCAGGGCGCGAACTGCGCACCCAGGCGCTCGACATCCCGCCGGCCGTGGTGGCCGCGCTCGGGGTGGACATGTCTGACCTCGAAGAACTGCACTCGGTGCTGACCCGGGTCAACGCGGCAGCGTTGCGCGCGGAGTCCGCCGAACCGTGACCGGACCGAGTCGAATCGTCGTCGAGAGATCTCCCGCGGGCAGGCCGGCGGTGTTAGCGTCGAAGTAGTTGTCGTCGGGTCGCCCCGAGGAGGCGAATCATGAACAACTCTCGATGCCGAGCCCTGCTCATCACGGTCGGCGTGCTGCTCGCGACGGTGCTCGCCGCGGGATCGGTGGCCGACGCCCAGATCGACATCAAACGTGGTCAGACCGGTCAGGTGCTGCTGGCGAAGCAGGCCGATTGCCGCGTCTCACCCAACGGACTCACCGCGCGGGACACCGGATTCACGGTTCTGTCACCGAGAGCAGGCGCCAACATCCGCACTCGGGTGGTGCGCCTGATCAACGGGCGCTCGGTGCCGCTCGCGGGCACCAGATGGTCAGGCTGGCAACAGGTCCTGCCGAGCAAGCCGGTGCAGTTCGGTGGCGCGAGTGTGTGGACCGGCAATCGGCGGGCACGTCTCGAAGTGGGTCATCTCGTCGAATTCTGGGGCCTGCGAGGCGGATTCCTCGGTGCGACGTTGGCAGTGCAGAACCGCTACCTGACCACCAGCAGCAGTCTGCCGGACCTGGGGTCGCTCGGCCCGTGGCTGCCGGTGCAGCGCTACTGCCAGGTGCCACGTCGCTGACCGGTCACGCGGAGGGCGGCGGCTAAGGTCGAGGCATGGCACAGCCGACAATCGCAGAGACGAGGTGACCGGCGTGATCGCAATCATCGTCATCGTGGTCACCATCGTGGTGGCGCTGTTCATCCTGGGCGGCGCGGCATGGTTCGCCTGGGATTCGGACAAGCGGGTGAAGAAGTTCGCGCGTTCGACCGACCTCGTCCCCGGCAAGCCGGGGCGCGCGCCCGCCGATTGGACGACCGCGACGTCGAAGGAAGCCCTGCTCCATCAGCGAATCCGCTACGCGATCGCCGATGTGCATGCCAATCCGGCCATCCCACACGACCCGGACGTCGTCGCCGTGCGTGATCGCCTCGACGACGCCGTCTTCGACCTCGACGACAAACTGATCGCCGTGGCCGAGATGTCCGAGGGCGAGGAGAAGGTCGCCCGCCTGTCGTCGGCGGAGGCGGCCGTACGGGTCCTCGAGGAACTCCCCAAGAAACTGTGGGAGGCGCCGAAAGAGGTCCAGATCGACGACATCGAGAAGGTGACGTCGGCGCTCACGCGCGCATGACCGCGCACCGTGAAGGGCGCCGACGGTGACCGACGAGGCCGGCGGTCCCGTCGATGAGCCGTCCGCTCACGCCGGGGTCACCGACGACATCCTCACCGGCCACACCCTGTGGGTCATCCTCGTGCTCGCTGCGCTCGCGGGCGCCGTCGCCGGCTTCGTGGGTGGGGCGTTCCGCTGGCTCCTCGAACACATGGATCGGTGGCGGGCCGACATCGTGGACTGGGCGCACGCCCATTCGGCGTGGGGCTGGATCATCCCGATCGTCATCTCCGCCCTGGCAGCCGCGGCGGCCGCCGCGATCGCACGATGGCAGCCATTGGCGGCCGGCAGCGGAATCCAGCACGTCGAGGCAGTCGACCGCGGCGAATCGGATCCGCCACCGCTGTCGGTGGTTCCGGCACGATTCGTCGGCGGGCTGCTCTCGGTGGGGCTGGCCGGGATGGTGCTCGGTCGCGAAGGACCCACGGTCCACATGGCGGCCGCGATCGGTGCCGCCGCCGGGCGATTCGCACGGCTCGCCCAGAACGAGATCAGACTGCTGCAGACCGTGCTGTCCGGCACCGGTCTGGCCGTTGCCTTCAATGCCCCGATCAGCGCGGTGTTCTTCATCTTCGAGGAGGTGACGAAGACCTTTCGGACGCGTGAGGCGATCGTGACGATGGTCGCGGTGGCCATCGGGGTCGGCGCGAGTCGACTGGTCCTGGGGAACGAGCGGGACTTCACCGACGTGGTCTCGGTCGACACCCCCTCGCTGACCACGCTCCCGATCTTCGCCGTCTTCGGTGTCGTCGTCGGGGTGCTCGGCGTGTACTACAACAAGCTGATCCTGCTGTGCCTCGACGGTTTCGACATGATCCGCCGGGTACCGGCAACGGTGAAGGCAGGTGTCATCGGTGGGGTCGTGGGTCTGCTGCTCTTCGCCGAGCCGGTCGTCGTCGGCGGCGGCGACTCGGTCGCCGATCTCATCCTGGCCGGCCAGCGCTTCGCACTGCCGATCGTCATCCTCTATGTCGCGGTGCGTTTCGTCGCGGGTCCGGTGTCCTACGCCGCAGGCACCCCGGGCGGAATCTTCGCACCGATCCTGGCGCTGGGCGCCCTGATGGGGCTCATCGCGGGTCGGATCACCGAGGTCGTGGTGCCGGGATTGCACACGGATCTGACCATCGCGTTCGCGCTCGTCGGGATGTCGACGCTGTTCGCCGCGATCGTCCGGGCGCCGTTCACCGGATTGGTGCTCGTCATCGAGATGACCGCGATCACCACCGTCACGATTCCGATGCTGATGGCTGGGGCGATGGCGGTCGTGGTGGCCTCGTTGCTGCGTTCGCAGCCGATCTACGACGCGCTTCGGGTCCGGATGCTGCAGCGGCAGCAGGCCGCCGATGACCCGCCGACGTCGACCTGACCGACCACGTTCTCCTCAGGTGTCGGCGTCGGCGAGGTCGATCAACTTGCGGATCGTGGTGAGATTGCGCCCGGTGCCTTGCACGCCAAGACCTTTGGCGATGACGGGGGCGGTCAGCTTGGACACCCCGGCGCCACCGGCGTAGCGGATGTGCAGATCCTTCCCGATGACCTGCAGTTCGTCGTCGCCGAAGTCGCGCGTCGCGAAGTCGGTGACCTTGGCGGCGGCGGGTTTTCCGGTGAGGCAGTAGACGTAGGAGAACCGCGGTTCGACGACGTCGAACGGATGGGCCTGCAGCGCGGTCGCAAGCTCGTCCCGGGAACGACTGATGACCTCACGCTCATACCCGAACCGTTCGGTGATGGCGGCCTCGAGGGCACGATCGAATGTGCCTGGCGCGCCCGGGGGTTCACACAACAGATTGCCCGATGCGATGTAGGTGGACACGTCGGTGGCGCCGAGTTCCTCGGCCATGGCACGCAGATCTGCCATGGGGAGCTTGGCGCCGCCGACGTTGATCGCCCGGATCAGCACGATTCGTCGCGGCAACGTTCTCCTCGTTCGTCGAGTGCTGTGCGCCGGGTCAGATGACCGTCGGCCGCGGCGGCGGATCGGGCTGGGGTGGAACGGGATTCGGACTCGGCTGACCGGGCTGCGGAATCGGCTCCGGCTCCGGTACGGGAATGGGCGGCTCGGGTGGCGGCTCCGGGATGGGTTCCGGCGCGGGCACAGGTTCCGGAGGCGGCGGTGGGGGTGGGACCGGCTGACTCATTGATCACTCCTCACTGAGCGTGGCGCTCGTGCGTGGTGCGGATCGATCCTCTACCCGACGTTACGCCGCTGATCGGGGTGGCCGCGCGAAATCATCGGTCCGCAGGTCAGCGGACCTTCGCCAAATCCGTCTTGATCAGCATCACGTTGTAGTCGTCCCAGCGTGACGCGACGAAGTAGAGGTTCTGACCGGTCGATCGCGGGTGGATGTAGGGCGCATACAGGCCTTGAGTCTGCGCGGCCGGGACGATCACCTTGGCGCCACTCCACGGCCCGACCGGTGTCGGCGAGGTGCGCAGCATGATGCTGCCGGCGTTCTCGGTCAGCATCACGTACTTGCCGAGATAGTTGTTGTAGGCCACCGACATCTCGCTGACCGGCTGGCGCACGATGGGCGCGGCGTCGACCGGGCGCGGCGACCATGCCCCGCCCCCGCGGTAGTACTCGTAGCTGTTCAGATTCAGGATGCCTGCGGGCCGCACGCGCGAGATGAAGGCGGCACCGAATCTCCCGTTGGGCGTGCCGTACTGGTAGATGTAGCCGCCGGACCGCAGGAACGCGCCCATCTGGAATCGGCCGTGGCCCTGGGCGATCTGACTGACACCGGGCACGGTCAGTTCGAGATTCGCCCGGATGGTGCTGTTGTCGGTCGCCCAGGTCTGCCCGTTGTCGCGGGAGACGGCGATCGCCGAGTAGTTCGTCACCCACCGGCCTGGTCCGGCCCATTTGTGGATCGACATGTAGCTCATGAACTGCACGCCGTTGATCGAGATGCCGCCGGTCGGGATCTTGCCCACCTCGGTGTTGCGGACCGCGATCGCGTTGAGCATCGGCTGCGCGAACGTCGGATGCTGCGGGGTGACCGAGGCGCCCGAGCGGATCGAACCCGGAATGGCGTTCGGGAAGGTGATCCCCTTGTCGAGGTTCGCGGCGCCGTTGCTGCGCAGCATCGTGTTGTGGCGCCACACCATCTGCCCGGCGCATTTGCCCCAGGTGTCGCCGAATGCCATCAGCACCTGGCCGGAACCGTTGTCCCACGGCACGCCGACATCGGTGGAGGTGATGGAGAACCGCCGGTCGGTGCGGTTGGGGCTGCGTGGTCCGGTGACCCACTGGATCGCCGTGCTCGCCCCGCGCAGCTTGACCAGCGGACCCTGTGGCTTCTTGCCATCGGCACGGTAGCTGCCGAAGTCCATACTGCCGAGGCCGATGTCGCTGGACCCGGAACTGCCGGTGCTGCCGACGTCGCCGCCGTGGAACCCGACCGCGCTGCAGATCGACGCGTGCGCCGGGGCGGACACGAGCGCAGTGCCGGTGACGGCGAGCGCGGCGACGGTTGCGCCGGTGACGAGCATGCGCCATCTGGACATGGGTGGACCCCCTGCGGACCTGGACAGTGTTGCCAGTGTTGCAGAAGCGGTCGAATGTCCACAGGTTGTGGTCCGAACCGAGATGCAGGCGTTACCCGGACACCGTCAATGCGGTGCCGGACCGACATATCTCGCCCGGGGCCGGATGATCTTGCGCGACTGCGCCTGCTCGGCGATGTTCGCGCACCATCCGACGACCCGGCTCACCGCGAAGGTCGGCGTGAACATGGATCGCGGGATGCCGCACGCGTCCATCACCACCCCGGCGTAGAACTCGACGTTGGCGTAACGCGGCTGATCGGGGTGGGCCTCACGCAGCACCTCGACGACCTGCCGCTCGACGTCGACGGCCTGGTCGACGGTGGGACCGCCCAACTCGATCGCGATGGACCGCAGCAGCTCCGATCGCGGATCGACGGTCCGGTAGACGGCGTGGCCGAAACCCATGATCCGACGATGGGCGGCGACCTGCTCGCGAGCCCAGACGGTGGCATCCCCGTGTCGTCGGATCTCGTCCAGCGACTCGAGCGCACGGTCGGGCGCCCCACCATGCAGTGGTCCGGAGAAGGCGCCGATCGCCCCGCAGACCGCCGCATAGATGTCGGCGCCGGTGGACGCGATCACCCGGGCGGTGAAGGTGGACGCGTTGAATCCGTGGTCGACGGTGGCGATCAGGTACTGCTCCACGGCGCGGACGTGCACCGGGTCGGGCAGGTGGCCGGTGACCTGATGGAGCCAGTTTGCCGCGACCGAGAGGTCGGGATCGGGTGCGATCGGTTCCTCGCCCATCCGGATCCGGTGCAGCGCGGCCAGGATCGTCGGCGTGAGTGCGGCCACCCGCAGGGACTCGCGGCGGATGGTCTCCGGCGCACTGTCCCAGAGCGGTGCGACATGTGTGGCCGGACCGGCCGCCGACAGCACGGTACGCAGGCCGGCGAGGGTGTCCCGCTCGTCGCCGAGCAGGGCGACGGTACGCAACAGGCCACCGAGTTCGTCCGGCAGATCACCCAATCGGGCGGTGACGGAACGGAATTCGTCGAGCTGCGCGGAATCGGGCAGTCCGCCGTGGACGAAGAGATGCCAGACCTCCTCGAAGGTCCGGGTCCGTGCGAGGTCGACGGCCGAGTGCTCGCGGTAGTGATAGAACCCTTCGTCGCCTCGTACATCACCGATCTCGGTGGCCGCGACGACGACGTTCGCCAGTCCTTCCGGCGCGATCAGCTGGTCCATCTCGACTCCTCGTTCACATTCGGCCCCAACCGGTTCGGTGAGCCGCTCCTCCACGATGCGCGATGTTGAACCAGCCGGTCAATGTTGATTTCATCAACATATGGCCCGAGCGCACACCCGACGTTTCCCGAAGCCGATCCACCACGACGGCCGTGACTATCTGCGGACCGATCAGGTCGCGCGGCTGCTCGGGGTGAAGGTCGCCACCGTGTACGCCTATGTCAGCCGGGGACGGATGACGAGCGTGCGGATCGATGGTGTCGACGGAAGTGTGTTCGCCGTCGACGAGGTCGAGGCGATCGTCGCGGGCCGGCCACGGCGGGCGCCCGCGGGGGTCGTCGAGCGCATCCACACACGATTGACCCTCCTGCACGACGACCGCCTCTTCTTTCGCGGACGCGACGCGGTCGACCTGGCGGGTCGGTCGAGCTTCGAAGAGGTGGCGAATCTCTTGTGGGACAGCGACATCTCGTGGCTGTCGGCGCCAACCGACGCCTCGGTGCGCACCGCGATCCGGGCGGCGGGCGGACCGCACGCGCGCGGACTCGACCTCATCCGGCTGACCGTGGACGTCCTCGGTGCGCGGGACCAGGGCCGTCATCAGCGCGACCCGTCGACGGTCGCGGTCACGGCATCGACCGTCATCGCCGCCGCGGTCGACGTACTGGGCGACGGTGACGACCCGGGGACGGCATCGATCGCCGCGCGACTGTGGCCGTGCCTGACGACCGAGCCACCCACCGCACGAAAGGTCGCGGTGCTGGGTGCGGCGTTGATCCTGCTCGCCGATCACGACCTCTCGGCCGGCGCAATTGCCGCCCGGGTCGCGGCGAGCGCGCGCGGGAGCGTCTATGCGGTTCTCGGCGCGGGCCTCGGCGCATTCGACGGTCCGGTGCACGGGGGAGCGACCACCCTGGCCCACCGATTCCTCGAGGGCGCACTCGCCGATCCGGCGGCGGCCGTCGCCGAACAGCTCTACCTGGGCAACCCCATCCCGGGGACCGGCCACGTGGTGTATCGAGACCACGATCCCCGCGCCGAGTTCCTCGTGGAGATGCTCCGTCGATCCGGCGGCGGCGACCGACGGGTGCTGCCCGCCGTCGACGAGATCCGGCGCCGGCTGAGCGGGACGTCGTTCATCAACTCCGACCTCGCACTGGCGGCAATCGCCCTGCGCTACCGGATGCGGCCCGATGCTGCGGAGACGATCTTCGCGCTGGCCCGCATGGTCGGCTGGGTCGCGCACGCGATCGAGGAGTTCGGCGAACGGCAACTGCGGTTCCGACCCGAGGGGGTCTACACCGGGATCCGGCCCGGAACCCGATGACCTGTCGAACAATGGGGTGATGACCTCCGGACGGGATCGACCAGGCACCGAGGAGCCCGGCCAGGCGGGCCGAATGGCCGCGAGCCGCGGGTGGTACGCCGCGATCGCGGCCGTCATCGCGCTCTCGCTGGGTATCCAGCTCTGGCTGATCGTGACCGGTGGCGCGGACGCCAACTCGGGCGAGACGGGTGAGGCCATCAGCATTCCCGTGCGCCTGTGGCGGCTGTTCAGCTACTTCACCGTGGACAGCAACATCGTGGTGCTCATCGTGAGTGTGCTGTTCATCATCGATCCGCTCCGGCGCGGATCACTGTGGGGGATCGCCTGGCTGAACGCACTGCTCGCCATCACGATCACCGGCATCGTGTTCGAGGTCGTCCTCTCCACCCAGGTGCATCTGACCGGTGCCGCCCAGATCGCCAACCTCGGGTTCCACTACTTCTCACCGTGGGCGTTCGTGCTCGCATGGCTCGTCTTCGGCCCGCGCCCGACGTTCACCTTCTCGACCGTTCCCGGCGCGTTCGTCCTGCCGGTCATCTGGCTCGTCTACATCTTCGTCCAGGGTGCCTTCACGGACTGGTACCCGTATCCGTTCCTCGACGTCACCGACGTCGGGTACGGACGCGCGCTGCTGAACGCGCTGCTCGTGGTGGTGCTCGGGCTGGTGTTGGCGGTGGCCTATGTGGTCCTCGACGCCCGGATGCCGTCGGTGCTGCGACGTCGGCCGGAGCGCGTCAGCGCGAACGCGCCACGGTGATCACGACGACGGCGCGGCCACCGCGAAGGTCCGCCGGAACGGCAGCACCGTGCCCCATGACTTCGCCGGATAGGCCTGCCTCAGCCGTTCCTTGAGCTCGTCGACGAAGGTCTCCCGGTCGGAGTCCTCGAGGGCCAGGAGATACGGGCGCGCCGCCGTCCCGGAGATCCAGTCGTAGACGGGATCGTCGCCGTGCAACACATGCATGTAGGTCGTCGACCACGCGTTGGTCGAGAATCCCCGTTCGGTGAAGAAGGCCAGGTACTCCGCGGCGCCGAGGCTCGAGATCCGGCGCACGTCGTGCAGCCGATCGGCGAACCGCGGGTCCTCGGCGAGCTCGGCGAGCGACCGGTGCGTGGCGGAGTCGCTGTTGTCGGGTACCTGCAGCGCGAAGACCCCGCCCTCGTTGAGATGGCCGAGCAACCTGTCGATGACGCTGAACTGGTCGGGCACCCACTGGAACATCGCATTGGAGACGATCAGGTCGACGGGCATGTCCGGCGTCCACTCGGCGGCGTCGGCGATGTCGTAGTTGGCCAGCGCATCGGTGTTCTCCCGGATGGCCTGATCGATCATGGTGGGCGACGAGTCGATCCCCAGGACCTGCGCCTCGGGCCAGAGTGCGCGCAGATGGCGGGTGAGATGGCCTGGACCGCAACCGAGATCGATGATCGTCGACGGTGACGTCGGGATCTGCGCGATGAGGTCGAGATACGGTCGGGCACGGGCGTCGGAGAATTGCAGGTAGCGGTCCGGGTCCCAGGTCTGCATGCGTCCACCCTAGTGTCCGATACAGGTTCGCGGCAGGGCTGCGCGCACACCGCGGGACCGTTCGCGGCGATCGGGGTGCAGTACCCTTCGTTGCGTGACGGACGCTGCCTTCGACGACCCGAAGATCGACATCGTGACCCACGCGGGGGCGCCGGAGGGGGCCACCACCGACGTCGTGGAGATCTCGACCGACGGCGCGTGCCTGGGCAATCCGGGTCCCGGCGGCTGGGGCGCGGTGCTGCGCTACCGGGACAAGGAGAAGCGGATCTCCGGCTCGGACCCGGACACCACGAACAACAAGATGGAGCTGACCGGCGCCATCGAGGGCCTTGCGGCACTGACGAAGCCGTCGACCGTGATCCTGTACACCGACTCGAGTTATGTGCGCAACGGCATCATGAAGTGGGTCGCCGGCTGGCAGCGCAACGGCTGGAAGACCGCCGACAAGAAGCCGGTGAAGAACGCGGATCTGTGGCGTCGCCTCATCGACGAGGAGAAGCGGCACGAGGTCACCTGGAAATGGGTGAAGGGGCACGCGGGCGACCACTACAACGAGATCGCCGACGAATTGGCCACCACCGCCGCACGCGAGATCGCCGGGTCGCGGCGATGAGCGATCCCGCTGCCGCTGCACTGCCCGTCGCCATCGAACCGAATCACGACGAGCACCTGGTCGCCGCGGTCGAAGAGGCCGGCGGACGGGTCGTCGGGTTGGACGAGGCGCGCGTGCTGGTGTGGATCGGCATCGTCGACGACTTCCCCGAGTTGCCCGACCACATCGAGTGGGTGGCCCTCAAGACGGCGGGTATCGAGGAGTACGTCTCGGCGGGGATCATCGATGACCGGCGCCGGTGGACCAACGCGTCCGGCTTCTACGCGGAGAACGTCGCCGAACATGCGTTGGCGCTGCTGCTCGCCGGCCTGCGGCAGATCAACACTGCCGTGCTGCGGCACTGGGACAAGCAGCCCATCGACACCGCGGTGCGGTCGCTCCACGGCTCGACCGTGGCCATCATCGGTGCCGGCGGCATCGCGGCATCGCTGATCCCGCGGCTGACCGCGAGCGGTGCGCGGGTCATCGCGGTGAACCGCTCCGGCCGGCCCGTCGAGGGTGCCGCCCTGACCGTGCCGTCGGAACGGCTCGCCGAGGTGTGGGAGCAGACGGATCATGTGGTGCTGGCCGCCCCGGCGACGGCCGAGACGCGTCACCTCATCAACGCCGACTCCCTCGCCGCACTGCCGTCCCATGCCTGGATCGTCAACGTCGCGCGCGGACCCCTCATCGATCAGACATCGCTGGTGACCGCACTCCGTGAGGGTGGAATCGCGGGTGCGGCCCTCGACGTCACCGATCCGGAACCGCCCGCCGGCGACGACCCGCTCTGGTCGATGCCGAATGTCATCATCACGCCGCACGTCGCGAACCCGTCGTCGGGGCTCACGCGCACCATGGCGCCGTGGCTCGCGAAGAACATCCGGCACTTCGTGGCCGGCGAGGAGCTGATCGCGGTCGTGACGGCGGGCAGCGCCTACTGAGGCAACCTTTCTAGAACGTGTTCCAGTTTTGCCGAATCGATGGCATGCTCGACTGCGTGATCCTCGACAGATTCCGTATTGACGACAAGGTGGCCGTGGTGACCGGCGCGGGCCGCGGGTTGGGGGCGGCCATCGCCGTCGCGTTCGCCGAGGCGGGTGCCGACGTGGTGATCTCGGCGCGCAGCGAGACCGAACTCGACAAGGTCGCCGCCCGCATCCGGGAGGCGGGTCGTCGCGCCAAGGTGGTGGTCGCCGACCTCAGCGACCTCGATGCCGTGGCCGGCCTGGCCCAGGCCGCCGTCGACGAGTTCGGCCGACTCGACATCGTCGTGAACAACGTCGGCGGGGCGTTGCCGCGTCCGTTGCTCGACACCAAGCCGAAACACCTCACCGCGGCGTTCGACTTCAACGTCACCACCGCGCATGCACTGGTGGTGGCGTCGGTGCCGCACCTGCTGGCCAACGACGACGGCGGCTCGATCATCAACATCACCTCGACGGTCGGCCGATTGCCCGGCCGTGCGTTTGCCGCATACGGCACCGCGAAGGCCGCGCTCGCGCACTACACCAAGGTCGCGGCGATGGATCTGAACCCGCGGATCCGCGTCAACGGCATCGCGCCGGGGTCGATCCTGACGTCGGCGCTCGAGATCGTCGCGGGCGACGACGGCATGCGGTCGGCGGTGGAGGATGCGACACCGCTGCACCGACTCGGCGATCCGGACGACATCGCCGCCGCAGCGCTCTATCTCGCCTCGGCGGCCGGCTCGTACGTCACCGGTAAGGTGCTCGAGGTCGACGGCGGGATCATCGCACCGAATCTGGACCTGCCGATCCCGGATCTGTAGGGGTCACCGCGCACTCACAGCCGCTCGTTGCGTGCGGCCTTCTCGACGATCGTCGTGATCCGTTTGGTCTTGGTCGCGGGCTGCTTGGCGAACGCGATCTGGCTCAGGGCGAACTTCCGTGCGCTCGGTGGGAAGGCGTCCCAGTTGGCGCGGGCCTGTGGGTCGGCGTCGAGTGCGGCGGTCAGCTCCGGTGACTCGATGAGGGCCTCGGCGTCGTCGAGCAGCGTCCACAGGCCGCGTGCCTTCGCATCGTCGATCACCGCTTGACCGGCGGGTTGCATCCGGTCCGCTTCGAGCAGATCGGCGACCCGCGCCTTGTTGGATGCGGCCCAGGCGCTGTTGCGGCCGCGGCGGGTGAACCACATGCCCCGACGATCGTCGTCGATGGTGCGGGTGTGCCCGTCGACCCACCCCCAGCACAACGCCTCTCGCACGACCTCGTCGTAGTCGAGAGGCTGATTTCCGGACTCCTTGCGCCAGAACACAAACCAGACGCCGCCGGATTTGTCGTGGTTCTCCTGCAGCCACCCGTGCCACTCGTCGAGGGAGGTGGGGTGGAGGTGTTCGGCGTCGGGGTCGGCCATGGGAAGAGCCTAGGTCCTCGACGACGCGTCGGTAGCATTGCTTGTGTGAACGACGTGCTCTCGTACTGGTGGCTGATCTTCCCGATCGGTGGTGTCGTCGGGGGCTGGGCGGCGCGGGTCGCGAGCTACAACGAGAAGCGCCGCAAGGACAAGATCGAGCTCGCGCGGATCAAGGCGTCGGCGCAGACGGAGCAGTTGCGGATCACCCAGACCAGCAAGGCGGCCATCACCAAGGTGCTCGCCCGGCACGAAGACGTGAACGCGCGCTGGTTCGGCTACGAACTCGACCTGGCGACCCTGATCCAATACCCGATGATGACCGACCTGCGTGAACCGTTGACGCTCGCATTCCACCGGGCCAAGGTGCGCGCCGACGACCTGCGGCCGACCGACACCGATGAGCTGCTCGATCCCGCCGTCTTCGCCGAATACCGCGATGCCGTCGGCGAGTACGCCACGTCGTTCGATGCCGCCGAGCGGGAGGCGCGTCGACGCAAGCAGGGCGACTTCTCGCCGGTGGAGCGGGAACGGCTCGAACGGGCCCGACGGCTGGTGGCGGTCGCCGCCGACGACGCTGCCACCCCGGCCGAACGGCAGGCCGCCTACCGCAAGGCGCGCGCCGAACTCGACGGTCTCATCGCGGTCCCGCCGGCCGCCTCCCAACAACTCGAGGGCCGCATCGCGGCCGCATTGGAGCCCGGTCGGGAGCTCTGATCGCTCAGACACGCAGAACTCCCACAATCACGGAATGCATTGCGTGAATGTGGGAGATCTCGTTGTACGTGATCTTCGATGGACCCGATCATGCCGCTTGCGCGTCCAATCTCCATGCACGATTTCCCCATCGGCTCTCACGGGATCACATTCCGTCGCGACGCGGTGACACGTGGCTTCACCGACAACCAGCTCGCACGCGCGGTGAGTGACAAGGAGCTGGCACGGATCTGGCCGGGCGCGTTCGTTCCGGTGGGCGCACTCCCATCGGTACCTGAGGACCTCCATCGCTTGCGGTCGGCCGCGGCAGCGGAGTTGTGTGGTGGCGATTTCGCCCTCAGCCACGAGTCGGCCGCGCTTCGGCACACGCTGTCACTGCTGAATCCGCGACTGGATCGCGTTCACTTCGTCACCGGATTCCGGACCGGCGGCCGTATCGAGAAGCAGCGGCACCTCCATTCTGGACTGCTGGATCCGGCAGACGTGACCGTGATCGACGGCCTCGCGGTGCCGACCTTCGCCATGGCCGCGTCGTGCCGATGGTGCGGGAATGGCTCGAGCGTGAGGGGATCGGCGCGTGACCAACGGGGCCTGCACCCCGAGACCGCGCGGTCGCTCAGGTGGCCTGGACGGACTCGTCCTCGTCGATCTCGGCCGGCCCGGCGAACTGGCTGTTGTAGAGCCGGCAGTAGGCGCCGCCTGCGGCGAGCAGTTCGTCGTGGGTGCCCTGCTCGACGATGTGCCCGTCCTCCATCACGACGATGACGTCGGCGTCGCGGACCGTCGAGAGTCGGTGCGCGATCACGAAACTCGTCCGATCGGTGCGCAGGTTCGCCATCGCCTGCTGGATCAGCAGCTCCGTGCGGGTGTCCACCGAACTGGTCGCCTCGTCGAGGATCAGGATGGTCGGCTTGGCGAGGAACGCACGCGCGATCGTGATCAACTGACGCTCGCCGGCACTCACGCCGCCGCCCTCTTCGTCCAGGACGGTGTCGTACCCGTCGGGCAGGGTGCGAACGAAGTGGTCGACGTGGCTGAGTTGCGCCGCCTCCATGACCTCGGCCCTCGATGCGGTCGGGTCACCGTAAGCGATGTTGTCGTAGATCGTGCCGCCGAACAGCCAGGAGTCCTGCAACACCATGCCGGTGCGTTCCCGGAGATCATCGCGGGTCATCCGGCGCGAGTCGACGCCGTCGACGCGGATGGTGCCCTGATCGACGTCGTAGAACCGCATGATGAGGTTGACCAGCGTGGTCTTGCCTGCGCCGGTGGGCCCGACGATCGCGACCATGTGTCCGGGTTGCGCCACCAGCGACAGGTCCTCGATGAGCGGCTTGTCCGGGTGGTACCGGAAGGAAACGTTCTCGAAGGCGATGAGCCCGTGGTCGTCGGCGGGCGTCTCGGGGTCGGCCGGGTCGGGCGTCTCCTCCTCGGCGTCGAGGACGTCGAAGATCCGCTCGGCCGACGCCACCCCGCTCTGCATCAGGTTGAACATCGACCCGATCTGCGTCAGCGGCTGGGTGAACTGGCGCGAGTACTGGATGAAGGCCTGTACCTCGCCGAGACTCAGCGATCCCGACGCCACCCGCAGACCGCCGACCACCGCGACCGCCACGTAGTTCAGGTTCCCCAGGAACATGATCGTCGGCATGATGATGCCGCTGATGAACTGTGCGCGCCAGCTCGATTCGTAGAGCTTGTCGTTGCGCTCGTCGAAGGTCTCCTCGAGTTCGCCTTGCCGACCGAACGCCTTGACCAGTTCGTGGCCGGTGAAGGCCTCCTCGACCTGTGCGTTCAACGCGCCGGTCGACGCCCATTGCGCCATGAAATGCGGTTTGGACCGCTTGGCGATCTGCGCGGTCGCGACGAACGCCAACGGCACGGTGAGGATCGCGATCAGCGCGAGCAGTGGCGAGATCCAGATCATCATCACCAGCAGCGCGATGACCATCAGTACCGAGTTGAGGAACTGGGCGACGGTCTGCTGCAGGCTCTGCGAGAGGTTGTCGAGGTCGTTGGTGACGCGGCTGAGCAGATCACCGCGCGCCGATGCGTCGTAGTACCGCAGGGGCAGGCGGTGGACCTTCTCCTCGACCTCGGCGCGCAGTCCCCGGATGGTCCGGACCACGACGACGTTGAGCAGGTAGCCGGCCAGCCAACCGAGGAACGACGAACAGATGTAGAGCAGAGCGACGATGAGCAGGACCTGCCCGACCGCGGAGAAATCCACGCCCACACCGGGAGTCACGTCCATCGAGCTGACCATGTCGGCGAACGTGTTGTCGCCGCTCGCGCGCATACCGGCGATGGCCTGATCCTTGGTGAGGCCGGCGGGCAGCATCGAGCCGATGACACCGTTGAAGACCAGGTCGGTGGCATGGCCCAGCACCCGTGGGGCCACCGCCATCAGGATCACCGACGCCACGGTCGAGCCGACCACGGTCCCGACGGACAGCGGGTGACTCAGCAGCAGGCGGAGTAGACGCTTCACCGACGGCCCGAACGACCGCGCCTTCTCGGCCGGTGCGCCCATCATCGGGGGGCCGCCTCCGGGCCGCGTCATGATGCGTCCGCGATCGCGAGCTGGGAGCGGACGATCTCGGCGTATGTCTCGCAGTCGGCCACGAGGTCGTCGTGGCGACCGATCCCGACGACCCGCCCGCGGTCGAGGACCACGATCTGGTCGGCGTCGACGATGGTCGAGACGCGTTGGGCGACGACGATGACCGCCGATTCCCGGGTGACCGGTCGGAGCGCGGCCCGCAACCGGGCGTCGGTGGCTAGGTCGAGGGCGGAGAACGAGTCGTCGAACAGGTAGATCGAGGGCCGCCGGATGACTGCGCGGGCGATCGCGAGCCGTTGGCGCTGACCGCCGGACACGGTGGTGCCACCCTGTGCGACCGCGGTGTCGAGACCCTCGGGCATCCGGGACACGAAGTCCTCGGCCTGCGCGATCCGCAGGGCCGCCCAGATCTCGTCGTCGGTGGCGTCGGGTTTGCCGTGCCGGATGTTGGAGGCGATGGTGCCGGAGAACAGGTACGGCCGCTGGGGTACGAGCCCGATCGCCGAGCGCAGGACGTCCGGGTCGAGTCGCCGGACGTCGGTGCCGCCGACGGACACCGAGCCGTCGGTGGTGTCGATGAGCCGGGGGATGAGACCGACGAGCGTGGTCTTGCCGGAGCCGGTGGACCCGACGATGGCCGTCGTGGTGCCGGGTTCCACCCGGAACCCGACGTCGCGCAGCACCGGGTCGTCGGCGCCGGGGTAGCGGAACTCGGCGTGATCGAACTCGACCGTCGCGGGATCACCCGCGAAGCCCACCGGCCGGCTCGGCGGCTGCACCGACGTCTCGGTGTCGAGGACGTCGCAGATGCGTTCGGCGCACACGGTGGCGCGCGGGGCCATCATGGCCAGGAACGACGCCATCATCACCGACATCATGATCTGCATGACGTAGCTCATCATCGCGGTCAGCGCGCCGATCTCGACCGAGCCGTCGGCGACGCCGTGCCCACCGAACCAGATGATCGCGACGATGGTCAGGTTGGTGATCAGCATGACCAGCGGCAGCGCGAGCGCCATGATCCGGCCGACCCGATAGGTGGCGTCGGACAGGCTGTCGTTGGCCACCGAGAAGCGCTGGACCTCATGGCGCTCGCGGACGAAGGCGCGTACGACGCGGATGCCGGTGATCTGTTCGCGCAGGATGCGGTTGACCAGGTCGATGCGCTCCTGCATGGCCCGGAAACCCGGGATCATGCGGCTGATCAGGATCGAGATGGTGACCGCCAGGACGGGCACGGCCACGGCCAGCACCCACGCCAGACCGGGTGCCACATGGATGCCCATGATGATGCCGCCGACACACATGATGGGCGCCATCACCAGGATCGCAGTGCTCATCACGATGAGGAGCTGCACCTGCTGGACGTCGTTGGTGGTGCGGGTGATCAGCGACGGGGCGCCGAAGGTGCCGACCTCGCGCGCGGAGAAGTTGTTCACGCGATGCACGAGATCGTGCCGGATGTCGCGGCCCGCCCCCAGCGCGGTGCGGGCGCCGAAATAGCCGGCGCCGACAGCGCAGACGACCTGGACGATGCTGACCACCAGCATCCAGCCGCCGACGCGCAGGATGTAGTCCGTGTCGCCGCGCGCGACGCCGTTGTCGATGATGTCGGCGTTGAGCGTCGGGAGGTAGAGCATCGCGCCGGTCGCCACGAGTTGCAGGGCGATGACGGCCGCCATGTACGAGCGATAGCGCGACAGGTACGTACGTATCAGACGGGTCAGCATGACGCGCCGGATTCCTCGGTGCTTCGCTCGCTCGTGGTCACTCCGATGACGCTAGCAACACACGCCGACTTGTCATCCGGCGACCGTGAACGGCACCGCCGCTTCCGGCGTGTAGGTCAGGAAGGTGAACGACTCCTTGAAGTAGAGCGTGACCGTGTCCCCGTCGTGGGAGTCGTAGCCGATGGAGACGTCCTGACCGATGGTCAGCTCGAAGTCGCCGCCGCGGGTGCTGAGCAGGAACGCGCCGGAGATCGCCGGGGCCCAGACGATGTCGCCGCCGGCGACGAGCAGGCGCTGGAGGTGGTCGCGGATCGGTACGCCGTGGTTCGACGTCTCGTTGACCAGCGTGTAGACATCCGCGGACAGGGCCAGCGAGTACGGCCCCTCGACCGAGGCGAGGCGCAGGGCGCTGGTGGCCTGGGCGAGTGCCTCCGGGTAGTCGCGCACATCCTCGGGCAGCGCGATCGGCGTCGCCGACGCCGTGGCCCGGATGCCGCTGATCCCGGCGGCCGGGTAGCCCTCGAAGATCGCGCGGTCCTCGGCGCGGGCCAGTTCGGCGGCGGCGTCACGGACGGGATCCCAGTCGGAGTCCTTGGAGCCGCGGTCGACGTCGTCGATGGCCTCGCGGGTCACCGTGAACGGCACCTTCAGCTCCACCAGCGATTGGGACTGCCGGGCGAAGGCCAGGATGCCGTCCGCCGGGGAATCGATCTTGGCGCGGTGGCCGAGCGTGACCGACGCGACGTCGTTGCCGAGCGGACCCTTCACGTCGACGAGCCGTCGCGCCGCGCTGTTGCGCTTGAACGAGCGGGTCGCCTCCTCCTCGATCTCGGCCCATGCGGCCTCGGAAATGGGTGCGAGTTCGCGATGCAGATTGCTCATGGTGCCTCCTGGAGGTGGGGTCGGGCGGGTAGGGGTGGTCGGTCAGTGCAGGGAGCCGATGCCGAGTGAACCGTCGGCGGGTCGGGGGTTTCGCTGTGCGTCGGGCTCGCTCGTCGCTTCTCGACCGTCAGGGGGCGGCGCATCGGGGAGGTCTTCGAGGAAGTCGACCGTCGGGGTGAAGAACTGTGCACCGCTGACCGCGGTGGTGAAGTCGAGGAGCCGGTCGTAGTTGCCCGGCGGGTCACCGATGAACATCTTCCGCAACATCTCCTCGGTGACGTCCGGGCCGGCCGAGTAGGCGATGTAGAAGGTGCCGCGTTCACCGGTCGACGACGCATCGCCGTAGGGCATGTTGTCCCGGACGACGTCGATCTCCTCGCCGTCGGCGTCCTCGACGACGTTCAGCGCGATGTGCGAGTTGGTGGGTTTGACGTCGTCGTCCATCTCGACGTTGTCGAGTTTGGTGCGGCCGATCGCGTCCTCCTGGTCGGCGACGCTCAACGCGTTCCACGCCTCCAGGTCGGTCACGTAGCGCTGGATCGCGACGTAGCTGCCGCCGGCGAAGGCCGGGTCCTCGTCGCCGACGGTGATGGCGCGGATCGCCGCCTGCCCGACCGGGTTCTCGGTGCCGTCGACGAAGCCGATGAGGTCGCGCAGGTCGAAATAGCGGAAGCCGTGGACCTCGTCGACCACCGTGACCGCATCGCCGAGGGCCGCCATGGCCAACCGGCCGACCTCGAAGCAGAGGTCGAGTTGATCGGCCTTGATGTGCAGCAACAGATCCGCGGGCGTCGCCGGCGCGGTGTGCACGTCCCCCTCGTAGGTGACGAACGGCCGGAGCGCACGGGGGCGCGGACCGTCGAACAGCCGGTCCCAGGCCTGCGAACCGACGGACGCGATCGCGGCCAGCGCCGCCTCGGGCGCCCGCGACGACACCGCGCGGGTGAGGCCCGGGAGGTCGGACAAGAGGTCGCGCACCGCGTCCTCCCCACCGTCGTCGATGGTCAGCACGAGGAAGAGGGCCGAGCGCGTCTTGCGCGTCAGGATCGTCTGCGGGACCGGCACCAGCCCACTGTAGCCGACCCCGCGGTGTCGGACGCCCGTGTGGTCAGCGTCGAATGCGTAGGCGAGGCAAACCTTTTAGGCCTCCCGGCAGCAGGAGATCAGCCGCGCGCGATCGCCAGTCCGGCCGCCCGTCCGGAGAAGATGCAGCCGCCGAGGAACGTGCCCTCGAGGGCGTTGTAGCCGTGGACCCCGCCGCCGCCGAAGCCGGCGACCTCACCGGCCGCGAACAGGCCGTCGAAGGCGGTGCCGTCGGGCCGCATGACCTGCGAATCGAGGTTGGTCTCGAGCCCGCCGAGTGTCTTGCGCGACAGGATGTTGAGCCGCACCGCGATCAGCGGTCCGTGCGCGGGGTCGAGCAGCCGGTGCGGTTTCGCGACCCGCACGAGCTTGTCACCCAGGTACTGACGGGCATTCGTGATCGCCATCAGCTGGGCGTCCTTGGAGAACTTGTTGTCGATCTCGGCGTCGCGGGCGGACACCAGTCGCTCGACGTGTTGCAGGTCGAGCTTGGGGCCCCGGCTTATCGCGTTCATCCCGGCCACCAGTTCGGGCAGGTTGTCACGCACCACGAAATCGACGCCGTGCTTGGTGAACGCGTCGACAGGCCCGGGTGCGCCCTTGGCGAGTCGGCTCTTGGCGGCGAACCGCAGATCCTTGCTGGTGATGTCGGGGTTCTGCTCGGAGCCGGAGAGCGCGAACTCCTTCTCGATGATGCTCTGGGTCAGGATGAACCACGAGTAGTCGTGCCCGGTGGACAGGATCGCCTTCATCGTCGAGTTGGTGTCGAAACCGGGAAAATTGGGTGGCGCCAACCGATTTCCCTCGGCATCGAGCCACAGCGACGACGGTCCGGGGATGATGCGGATCGCGTGGTCGGGCCAGATCGGATCCCAGTTGTGGATGCCTTCGGTGTAGTGCCACATGCGATCCCGGTTGACCAGGCTGGCACCCGCCGTCTCGGCGATGCCGAGCATCCGGCCGTCGACGTAGGCGGGCACGCCGGAGATCATCGTCTCCGGCGCGGGTCCGAGACGCTCGACCGGCCAGTTCTTACGGATCAGCTCGTGGTTGTGCCCGATGCCGCCGGTGGTGACGATGACCGCGTCGGCACGGATCTCGAAGTCGCCGACCATGTCTCGGGAGGAGGCAATCCCGCGGTCGAGGTCGGTGGGGGCGAGCACGGAACCGCGGACACCGACCGCGGCGTCGCCCTCGACGACGATCTCGTCGACCTGATGGCGGAAGCGGAACTCGACGAGGCCCTGTTTCTCCGCCTCGAGGACGGGTTCGGCGAACACCCGCACGACCTCGGGGCCGGTGCCCCAGGTGAGATGGAATCGGGGGACCGAGTTGCCGTGGCCGTCGGCGAAGCCGCCGCCGCGTTCGGCCCATCCGACGATGGGGGTGATCCGCAACCCGAGGTCGTGCAGGTATTGGCGCTTGACGGTGGAGGCGAAGTCGACGTAGGCCCGCGCCCACTGGCGCGGCCAGAAGTCCTCGTCGTCACGGTCGAAACCGGCCGAGCCCATCCAGTCCTGCAATGCGAGCTCGGCGGAGTCCTTGATGCCGAGGCGACGTTGCTCGGGGGTGTCCACCAGGAACAGTCCGCCCAGCGACCAGAAGGCCTGTCCACCGAGGTTGTTGCGGTTCTCCTGATCCACGACGACGACCTTGCGGCCGGCGCGGGTGAGCTCGTAGGTGGCCACCAATCCGGCCAAACCCGATCCGACGACCACCGCATCGGCTTGCTGCTCGCTCACGCACCCTCCTCGAATCTGTTGAGCTCGACTCTAGTGCCAGGTCCGCCCGCTCAGAGCGAGATGTCGGCGTATCGGTGCGCCCAGGGTGCGGCCTGCTCGAGTTGCGCGGCCAGGGCGAGGAGATCGCCGTCGGCGCCGAGCCGCCCGACGAACTGCACACCGAGTGGGAGTCCGTCCGACGTCCAGTGCAGCGGGACGCTGATCGCCGGCCGCCCGGTGAGGTTCGCGAGCTGGGTGTAGGGCACCCAGCCGAGGCTCTGCTCGATGAGGTCGTCGAGGATGCCGGTGCGCGCCAACAGGTTCCCCCCATGGATCTTCGAGATCACGCGGGACGCCGCCTGTAGGGGTGGCGGCGTCGACGTCGCGCCGACCCGCAGCGGCGGGGTCGCGAGTGTCGGCGTGAGGAAGTAGTCGTAGGAGCGATGGAACCGCTGCAGGGACGTGGCGTAGTCGTTCACCTTGTTCAGTGCGCTCATCGCGGCGATCACCCCGGCCGACCGCCCGAGCTCGGCGATGGCCAGGGTGTCGGCCTCGAAATCACGGTCCGATGCGCCGGTCAGCGCGCGGGCCTCGTCGACCTCGGTGGCGAGCACGGCGAACCAGATGGTCAGGAAGTCGCGGGCGAGGGCGGCGTCGTCGTAGGGCGGCGCGACCTCCTCCACGTGGTGGCCGAGACCGTCGAGGAGTTTCGCCGCGTGGTCGACCGCGGCGATCGCCTCCGGATCGGGGTTCGAGGTGATCGCCGACGACGTCGAGTACCCGATCCGCAGTCCCGACGGCGGGGTCGCGATCTGCTGCGCGAACGGCGTCGTCGGGGTCGGGGTGGGATAGACGGAGCTGTCGGTGGGACCGACGATGGCGTCGTAGAGTGCGGCGGCGTCGCGGACCGTCCGGGACACCACACCCTGTACGGCCATGCCGAACATCGACTCCCCGGTGGCCGGGCCGAAGGGGGCCAGTCCGCGCGTCGGTTTCAGTCCCACCAACCCGTTGCACGCGGCCGGGATGCGGATGGAGCCGCCGCCGTCGTTGGCGCCCGCGGCCGGCACGATGCCCGCGGCGACCGCCGCGGCCGAGCCGCCCGACGAGCCGCCCGGTGTGTGGTCGGTGTTCCAGGGATTGCGGGCCGGACCCCACAGGTCGGGTTCGGTGACGCCCTTGGCGCCGAACTCCGGTGTGTTGGTCTTGCCGAAGATCACCAGCCCGGCGTCGAGGAACCGGCGCACGACGGTCGAGTGCTCCGGCGCGACATGGCGTGACAGGGATCGCGAGCCGCTCGACGTCGGGTATCCCTTGTACTCCTGCGCGAGGTCCTTGATGAGGAACGGGACACCGGCGAACGGACCCGACAGACCGCCGTCGGCGGCGCGGGCGTCGGCGGTGTCGTCCATCCTGCGGACGATCGCGTTGAGCCGGGGATTGACCGCGTCGGCGCGTCGCCGTGCGAGCGCGAGCAGCTCGGGTGGGGTGACCTCGCCGGTCGCGACGAGTTCGGCGAGGGCGGTGGCGTCGTGACGGCGATACTCATCGAGGTTCACGGGCACAGCCTAGACATGTCCGGGTGTCAGCGGTGCGTTCCCGACGTGACGTCGCATCGGTATCTGCGGGGCTTCCCCGGCCCGAGGTCCCGGACGGAGTCGACCGTCGAGACGGTGACCGGCTGGTTCAGCAACGCGTGCAGGATCGACTCCACCCGTGCGCGCTCGGCGCCGACGACCACGACGTCGACGGTGCCGTCGCGACGCTGATGGACCGTCCATCCGCGGGCACCGCACCGCTGCAGTTGCTGGGTGAGGTCCACGCACGGCACCTGCTGTCCGGTCGACGTGACGAACCGGGTGTCCGCGCGGGCCTCGAGGTCGGCGATCGCCCGGCGCCCGCCGACCTCGACGATCCGTCCGTGATCGCCGGTCCGGTAGCGCACCAGGGGCAGCAGCGGGTTCTCGCCCGCGGTCACCACGATCTCGCCGTAGGTGCCCGGTGTCGTCGAGAGGACCTCGTCCACGAGGATCTCGACGTGCACCTTCCGGTCGACGATCACGAACGGTCCGCCGTCGGTACTGACCCCGATCGGCCGGGTCTCGTGCAGTGAGTAGACGTCGATCACCGGGACCCGATAGGCATTCTCGAGTTCGGCCCGCAGACCCGCGGTGAGTTCGGTCGCGGAGCTGAACAGCGCGAGCGGACGCAACCCCGCCACCAGTCGCGGGGCCAGCAGGACCTCGAGGCCGGCCGGGGTCCCGCTGAACACCTGCGGTGCCATGTCGAGCAGGAAGGCGTCGCGGTCCGGCCATGCGGCCGGATCGAGGTTCAGGCGGGCCATCGGTGCCATCTCGAAGGTGCTGATCATCGAGGCGTAGGTGAATGCCTGCCGTTGCCGCACCACGTGTGCCAGCGCCATCCGACCGGGTTCGGGTCGCCAGTCCACGCCGAGCCGGCGGACGAGATCGACCATGAACCACAACGTCCGAGCGGTGTCCTCGATGTCGTCGGGGATGACCAGCGCGTGCCCGGTCGATCCGGAACTGGTGCCGTGCATCATCTGGTCGAGATCGCAGTCGTAGGGCACGAATGCGGACACGTCACGCAGCAGATCATCCCGACCGATGACGGGGAAGTCGTCGAGTGTCCGCAGACGGTCACGGATGAGGCGATAGGCGGGCAGCGCGCGGGCGACGTCGAGATGTGTGGTGAGCCAGTCGGATCGTGGTGGGCCCGAGCCGGTCTGCACACGCCGGACCGCGTCGGCGTCGAGCCGGTCACCGGCACTGTGGGACCAGGCGGGTGCGTGCGGGTGGCGACGGATCGTCTCCAGACGCCGACCGCTCGCGTCGTCGAGGGTCGGCCATCGTTGCGCATCGGTGAGTGCCTCCGCCGACCCGGGCGAGTACTCCGCGATGGCGAGTACGTCGGGACGTTCGTCGTCCGGCTGGGACCCCGACGCCGGCTCCGGTGCCGGTCTCGGTCTCATGGTCTGCGCCCGTCGGTCATTCGGCGCCGTAACGGGCGGTGGCCTCACGAGCCCGCGCCTCGGCGAGGCGTCGGGCCACGGCCAGGCGATGTTCCTGCTGGACGAGCGCTTCGGCCAGATAGGCGTTGCGGGTCAACGAATCGCGGGCGTCGAGCAGCGAGTGTGCGGTGACCATGTCCTCTGAGCCCGGGCGCTGTCCCGACCATAGCAAGAAGGTGCGGGCCGCCTCCTCGCGCCGCTCCGCCAGCCCGATGAGGTCGCGGGCCGGTACGACCGCGGCCAGCCGGAACGCGAAGGCGGCGAGTGCGCGGCCGCAGAGGTCCCGGCGTAGTGCGCGACTGTACGGTCCGATGACCTCCTCGCTGGCCCACAGCCAGAGGCAGAGACCGGCCATCGTGCGTGCCGCGGGATCATCCAGTTCATCTGTGAGCCTGGCGATCTCGCCGACGTCACGTCGGTTGTCCCCGTCGCCCAGGACGTCACCGGCGAGGGCGCGGACCCGGATGGGATCGGTGAGGAACCACCCGGGGACGGTGGACAGTCGGGCGGTCAGCTCATTCACCTCCGGTCCGCGCACCCGATCGTCGCCCCGGCCGATCTCCGCCCACACCTGCTCCGCGTCGTAGCCGCATTCGGCCCAGAGCCTCAGCAGATTCTCGGGGTCCGTCGCCGCGTGATCATCGGTCATCGTCGGCCTCCCATCCGGCGATCCCGGCGGCGATGCGGGCGCACACCGCGGGGGTCTGATCGATCGAATCGACATGCACGACGCGGTATCCGGCGGCGTCGGCCTTCTCGTCGACGGAGCGGCCCGCACCGATGATGACCAGGGTTCCGGTTGCCAGTCGGGTCCTCGTCTCGGCCGCCACCTCGGCGTACTGTTCCTGGCCGCGGCCGAACATGGATTCGAGACCGTCGTCGGAGAGCACCAGAAGATGTGTGGTGGAAATGTTCTCGGCGCGCGGCGGATGTCGGCGGGCGAGCAGGTCGAGGGGAAAGACGGTGCCGTGCCCGTGGTAGGTGGTGAGTGCCGCCATCACCGACACCGTGTTCCGGGTGTAGCCGTGCGTGCCGGAGACCAATGCGCGACCGGAGAACGAGGTGACCCGCACGTGCCCGCCCGCGGACAGCACGGACAGCGCCACGATCGTGCCCGCCAGGACGGCCGGTGACTCGGTGGCCGGCTGTGGCATCGACCCGGAGGAATCGATGTAGAGGTCGAGCTCCACCGGTTGCTCGGTGCGATCCGGCTCGTCGGCGAGCAGGGACCGTCTGCGGGTGGTGACACCGGCGATCACGTCGGTGCCGCGTGCCAGGGTCGTGGGCCAGTCGATGTCGGTCAGGTCGTCGCCGATCTCCCACAGTTCGTCGGGCCCGGGGATCGTGTCCACCTGCTCGGGTTTCCGAAGGCGTTGGCGCAGCGGGCGAACAGCCACCCGGGCGCGGGTCTGATACCAGGCGGACACGACCGCGTCGGGCGGAGAGCCCGCATAGAGGGCCAGCGTCTCGGCCAGCCCGTAGCCCTGCCCGGCACCGGTCGCCGTCCTGCCCGACGATCTGCCGGTGAGCCCGGCGGCGGAGGGAACCCGGCCGATGCCGGGGTGCCAGGGTTCCTCGGACATCCGCGCGTCGCCCAGCACCTCCTCGAGCTCGGCCGCCGTGGCCGCGGTCATCGACACCCCGCCGCACGATCTGCCCGGGTCGAGATCGCGCTCGTCGATCAGGTAGGGCGCGAGCAGCATCGAGCAGGGGAGGGCGCCGCCGATCGGATCGGTGGCGTAGGACCGTGCGAGGTCGGCGAGCATCTGCGCATCGGCGATCGGGAACACCTGGGTGATGCGTGCGAGCTCGGCACGCAGGTCGGCCGCCGACCTGTTGCCGGGCGATCCCGGCCGCAGGCCGCCGCCGGACGTCCCATCGGTCTCGCCGCGTGGCGGTTCGACCGGCGGCGGCGCCGGCGGGCAGAGCTCGCCGGCCGGCAGCGACCAGAGCAGTTCGTAGCCGCGGTGGATCACCCACCACATGACGTCGATCATCGCCGACGGGCCGGACGGACCGGATCGCGTTGTGGCCGTGAGTGTTCGCCACAGTTCGATCATCCCGTGCCGCCCGCATCTCCGCTGCATCGCCACGACCCGGTCGTTGATGACGATGTCGCACCACAGATTGGCGAGCAGCCGTGCGCGATCCCCGACATCGGCCGCGGCCACTCCGCCGGCGGTCAGACTCCGGGCCATCTGGTGCGTGATCTTGAGCTGGTTGATCCGTGTACTCGGCGCCAGGACGTGATGCCCGATCTCGTGCGCGAAGACCGACTCGAGATGATCGGCGGCGCCGACCTCGGATGCGCGGGTGAGGTCGATGTGGACCGCCGGTGGAAACGAGAACCACGCGAAGCTGCCGATGCGTGCCCCGTCCCCGTCCCGGACGGCCGGCGCGTGCAGGCTGATGTTCCAGAGACGCAGGGCTTCTCGCCACGCGCCATCGACATCGACGTCTCGTGTGTCGTGTGCGGTGGTCACGGTGCGGACCTCGGCAACACCCACACGAGGTACGAGGTCGGGAAGACGGTCGCAACAGCGTTGCCCGACAGGGGGATACGCGAGGACCATTCCTGGTCTGCCGGGCGCTCGCATGGGGTCAGGGCGGCTCCGAAGATGTCGGCCTGCACGCGCCAGCACTCGCCGTCGCCGGCGACGTACCACGATGCCGAACCGGCCTCGGCGGAGATGCCGACGGGAGCGGTGCGGAATCGCCCGCCGATCCCGCGGTAGCCGCCGAACGCGGCCAGCACTGGTAGTGGCTGTGGCCAGCCGAACGGGTCGACGCGTTGGGCGGACAGGAAGGCGGACATCATTTCCGGGGCGAAACCCAGTGTCGCCGCGAAGATCAGCGAGCTGTGCGCATTCATCTCGACGGACCGGATGATCCGCGCGAGCGCATCGGACCGGATCTGAGGTACTCCGGCGCGCCAGGCGGCAACGGTGGCGACGTCGGCGAGGGTGACCGGAATCCGGCGTGTGGTGGCGGCTCCGAGACCGGCGGCGACCGCCGCGCGGTAGCGCGGGACGTCGGCGCCCCAGGCCCCGACGTTGCGGACAGAGATCTCGAAGTCGGCAGAACCGGGCAGGATTCGGGGATCGGGTTCGGGAAAGGCGGTGACCTCGTCGACGGGGAAACGTGTCCTGCGGCTCATGTCGATGTTCCGGTGTCGGACAGCCAGTGCAGGTAGTTGGAGTAGCGCTGATGGAGGTACTTCAACGCGAGCAGATCGTCGAAGTTGCGACCGTAGGCCTTCCCGGTGGCCGAGATCCGGTCGATCTCGATCTGCACCCGGGTGATCCGCCGGGTGACGTCGAGGGCGCCCAGGCCGTCGAGGCCCGCGCCGAACTCGGTCATCAACTCGCCGACGGCGTCGTTCTCGTCCAGCCCCAGGACGGCGTATTCGCGGTTGGATTCGGCGAACAGGTCGGACAGCCAACTGAGCTGATCGGTCGTCAGCTCGGTGTCCTCTGCCCGGTCGAATCGTGGGTGCCGATGGTTGGGTGACAGCTTGCCGCGCAGGACGAATGGCAGGATCGCGGTGACGTCGGCGAGTTCGACCGCCGCGCCGCCCCGGAAGTAGGCCATCGCCTTGGCGAAGGTGATCAACGATTTCAGCGAGCGGACCGACACCCCGTTGAGCGTCTGGCTGCCGATGTCGCTCTCCACATCCGCGCCCGTGTTGGCATCGATGATCTCGGCGACGCTGCCCCCGCCGGTGGTGACGGTGTCCTTGGTGCGGTATTCGAAGCGGCGGCCCCCGTGCTGCACGAATTCGAAATGCCCGATGAAGAATTCGAGGCGTCGTCGGACGTCGTCCGGTAGCGGGATGGCGAGTATCGCTGCTCGGAGGCGCTCCTGCTCGCCGGGGCTGAACACCAGCGCCGACGGTACGTGGGTCTCGGGGGCCTCGTCCGCCTCGACGCGGGTGATGAGCTCGGCGAAGAAGCGGTTGTTGAAACCGGGTGCGCTGACGGTCACGTCCATCCGGTCGCGGAGAGCGGCGATGACCGCGAAGGTGCCGCCGCCGGCATCGTCGTTCGCGGTGAAGAACCAGCTCTCGACGCCGGATTCCGGTGCGGTGCGCAGCATCTGATCGTGCGATTCGACGTAGCCCTCGGCCACCATGGTCAGTAGTGCCGACTGGGTCTTGGTCGGGATGCGGTTGTACTCGTCGACGATCTTCACCGGCTGGGTCAGCCACTGGCGCCACGCGATCGTGATCTCCGAGAGACTGGTGGCGTTCACCAGGTCGCGCGGCAGCGGGAGGCCCACGAGGTCGCTGATGGTGAGCTGCGGTTGTCCCTGCTGGACCCCTCGGCGCACCAGATCCGGTGCGCTGCCGGCGAGTACCCCCATCAAGACGGCGAGCGTGGTCTTGCCGCGCCCCGGTCCGCCGACGAGCAGGCATCTGCCGCCGACCGCAAATGTCAGCAGAGGCAGCAGGACCGCCGAAGAATAGGACTGCGACGTCGGCAGCGACAGTCGGGCGCCGGCATCGCCGATCGGGTAGGTGACCGGGGCGTCGTCGTCGAACTCCAGATCGTAGTACGGGGAGATGACGGCGCGGTTGACCAGCCAGAAGTACGTGCGGCGCAGCTTCTCGTCGAGTCCCGCCGGTTGGTCCGCGGGTTCGGCGAAGAGATCGGCCGCGGTCAGTTCGTCCGCCGGTGTGGCGCGGTGGGGCACGGTCGGCGAAGCCGAGATCTCCTGCCAACGATCACCTTGCGTCATCGATGATTCCCCCGTCTGTGAAGTGGAGTCGGCCGGCGATCTGTTTCTCCAGCGGTTCGCTGAAGGTCAGCGCCTCCCGGAGCGCTGCGTCGATGACCGGGGTGAGGGCCGCGAGACGTTGTGTCACCGACCCGGTCACCTCGATCCACGGCGTCGTCTGCGCGCCGAGTACCTGACGGAAGCGTCGTTGCATGCTGTGGCGCAACAGTTCGCCGTCTCGGGTGCCGTCGTCGACGAACGGGATCTCATCGCCGGTGAGGATGTAGTGCAGGGGGCGGTGATCGGCCGCTGCCGCGGTCACGCTCGGCGAGGTGAAGCCCAGGTACCGCTCGTGCCACACACCGGTGGCGAGTACGTCGGTATCGCAGATCACGACCGGTGTCGGCGACCGGCGCGCAGCCGCCCGTTCGGCTCGCAGTTGTCGTTCGACGATCAGATCGAACTCGTCCGAGCGCCACGGTGCCCGCGGCCCGCCGGGCCGGGTGACGCTGTACTCGCGTCCGTATTCGGGAACCCATGCGGTCGACATCGCGTCCGCGAGTGCTCGGGCAAGGGTGGTGGTGCCGGTCGACTCGGCGCCGAGGATGACGATTCGACGTGCCAGATCGCCGCGCACGGTGGCCGACAGGTCGTGCCAACGCCCGACGAGGTCGTCGCGGACGGCGGTCCCGGAGACGGGATTGAGCATCCGGTCCACCGGAACCCAGGTGGCGTCGAGTCGACGTGCGAGTTCGGCGCCGTATCCGTCGCCGGTGAACACCGCGTCGACCGGTTCGTCGAGCAGGCCGCTGATCACGCGCACGTGTGCGTCCCACAGTTCGGGTGAGTCGAAGTCGATCGGAGTCTCGTCGACCGCCGACACCACGCGCACCGTCGGGTGGACCTCGCGGACCCAGGTCTCGCGGGTCGCGACCGGGATGGATTCGACGACGGACCCGATCACCTGCACCGTCACCGAGTCGGCCGAGCGGATCGCGGAGCGGATCAGATGGTCGTGGCCGATGTGCAGGGGATAGAACTTGCCGAGCACGAGCGCATGGCGGAATCTCACGTCGGCGCGCGAGTCCGTCGTCGGGTCAGGCATCTCGCGCCGCGGGTGTGTCGATGACGGTTGTGGGGGCGCTGGTCAGGAGAGTCGGTCGCCAGCCGACGTAGCCGTGGATGCACAGTCCGATGAAGAGGAGATAGAGCAGCGCAGTGATCGGTAGACCGGTGGACCAGAAGAGCACCACGTAGGCGACGTCGACGGCGATCCATACCAGCCAGTTCTCCAACCAGCGCCGGTTCAGCATGTACTGGGCCGTCAGGCTCACCGCTGTCGTGGCGGCGTCGGCGATGGGCAGGGTCGACTCTCCCCGGACCCGGAGCACGAGGTAGAGCAGACCGGTCATGGCGACTGCCGCGATGACGAGCACGCCGATCGCGGAACGCGGTGTGTGCGATGCGAAGGCCGGTCGGGTGCGCGACCGGTGCCAGTTCGACCACCCGTGAATCCCGAGGACGAGGAAGAGCGCCTGCAGACCCACGTTGGCGTACAGACCATTCGCGCTGAACAGCACGATGAACACGAGGTTGTTGGCGATGCCGAGCGGAAAGGTCAGGATGTTGCGGCGTGCCGCGAGAATCACGCATCCGGCCCCGGTGACGAATCCGAGGACCTCGGACCAATGTCCGGTCAGCCAACTCAGCACATCGTGAGTCTAGGGTCGCGCAACGTTCGGAGGCGTCTCCGTCGTCTGTTCGGATGGACGTGTGCGACCGGGTGCCCGAGGGCCTCAGGAAATGATCACCGTTGATCGAGCAATCCGATAACGGCCCGATAGCGTTGGACGTCCGTCCCATTAACGGGCGGTCGCGGACTTGCGATCCACCGGATGTTTATGCAGGTCGCGTGGTCCGCGCGCTGGGTTGGGAGCGTTGTCGCCGGTCAGGGGGCCCGTCCTTGCCTTTGCCGGAGTGTTATCGAGCCGTTACACTGCCTCAGGACGGGTATCGTCCGGGCCTTCGCGCCATAGAATCCCGTGAGAGTTGCCCGAAGAATTGCTGTGGCCCGCCTCGTGGTCAAGATTGATAAGGATTACTGAATGCTGACTCGCGCCCGTAAGCGCTTGGTCGCCGGACTGGTGGCCCTGGTGGCCCTGTCGGGCGTGACCTTGGTGGTTGCGCCCACCGCCCAGGCAGCCGGAACCACCGAGTACGTGTACTCGGCCGCGATGCACCGCAACGTGCCGGTTCGCATCATCGACGGCGGCGGGGGCGGGCCGAAGCCCACTCTGTATGTCCTCGACGGCCTGCGTGCACCGAACAACAGCAGCGGCTGGCTGATCAACACCGACGTCGACCGGTACATGGTCGGCAAGGGCACCAACGTCGCGATCCCGTTCGGCGGGGCCGGCAGCTTCTACACCGACTGGGAGCGCTCCGATCCCAAGCTGGGCGTGAACAAGTGGGAGACCTTCCTGACCCGCGAACTGCCCGCGTACATGAAGGCCCGCCACAACAGTGACAACCGTCGCAACGGCATCGCGGGTCTGTCGATGTCGGGCACCTCGGCACTGAACCTCGCGTCGCGCCATCCCGGCTTCTACGACGCCGTCGCGTCCTACAGCGGTTACCCGACCGTCACCGCCCCGGGCTTCACCCAGGGCATCCAGGTCGCCGTCGCGCAGACCGGTGGCAACCCGACCAACATGTGGGGCTTCTTCCCGGCCGGCGAGTGGTTCGCGAACGACCCGTTCCTGAGCGCCAACAACCTGGCGGGCAAGCACGTCTACCTCTCCTCCGGCAGCGGCCTGGGCAGCAAGTACGACAGTTCGGTCAACCCGACCAGCGGCAACTTCGACCCGGTCAAGTTCTCGCAGATGGTTCCGCTGGAGACCGCAGCGTCGGTCAGCACCCAGCTGTACATCCCGCGCGTGGCCCTGGTCCCCGGCGTCAAGCTGACCACCCACGTGACCCCGGACGGCGTCCACTGGTGGGACTACTGGCAGAACGACTTCAAGCAGTCGTGGAACACCACGTTCCGTCCGGCGTTCTTCTGATCGCCACGGACTGATCGGCTTCTCACGCGGCCGGTGACCTTCGGGTCACCGGCCGCGTTGCTGTCTGTGGGTCTGCCTGCACCTGCACCAAGACAAGCACCCGCACCCGCATTCCCACCCGCACCCGCACCCGCACCAAAGACTCAGGCTCCCACCGTCCGCCCGTCATGCAATCCGGGCGAGAGGTGGGAGCCTGAGTGTGTGCGGTGCCGGGGTTCGGCTGTTGGTGTTACTCGGTCGAGCGGTGGCGGAACTGCTTGGTGTCATCGTCGCCGGGAGGCGGCGTGAACGACTGCGTGGTGGTGTTGTCGGCTGCCGGGTTGTCCGGCTGGACCACCGGGATCTGCTCGGTCGGTCGATCCCAGGGATCGACGCCGCCCGAGGGCGCACCAGCACCCGCACCGGCCGCTGCCGCGGTACCGGCTGCCGCCGTGGGCGCGGTCTGGTCGCCGTGCGGCGCCCCGTCGAGCCACGAGCCGGTACCGGGGTCGTCGGCGTTCGGCGGGGTCTGATCCCCGTCCGGGTCGCCGTCGCCCTTGCGCCGGTTGCGCCAGAACAGGAAGCCCCAGAGCGCCAGCAGCAGCACGCCGACGATGCCGAGGATCAGCGGCAGCCAGAAGCTGCCGAGACGCAGCTGGCCGACATAGTCGTCGGCACGCGATGTCTGGTAGCTGACGGTCTCGTCGGACCACTTGAACCGTGCCTTGAGGACATCCATCCGGAAGTCGCGGACCGGCGCCGGGGTGTCCGAGCTCTGGTCGGGTGACCGGAAGTACTGATGCTGATCCTCGAGGCCGTCGACGATGGTGCCGGTCTGCGGCTCCACGAACACGTGCCGTGTGGCGGTGGCGTAGCGGTGCATGGTGATCTTGTCGTTCGGTCGCACACCGCGACCGGAGATGCCCCACCAACTGGCCGGCATGGTCAGCATGGTGCCGAGCGCCGCCTCACCCTGCGCGTTCGGCAGACCGGAGACATCGGTCTCGGGTACCTCGCCGACGAACTCGTAGGTCTTGAGTCCGTTGATGGTCTTCTCGCCGACGAAGTTGACCGGGATGTCCTGGCGCGTGTTGGTGTCGTAGTAGAGGTACGACCGCTTCTGGACGTCGAAGCCGAACTTGTACTGGAATCCCTTGCGGTCGGGCAGATCGACCGAGACGTCCTTGGGGTCGACACCCTCCGGGGCCGCCTCGAGTTGCAGCGAGCTGACGGTGCCGTTGGGCACCGACGACTTGCGGTTCACCGACACCCGGTCGATGTTCGCGGTGAGCAGACCGTCACTGCACTTGCGGTCGGCGTCGACCGGCGCCATGGTCGGATCGGTCTCGGTGCCATCGGCCGTCCGATAGCGATCGATCTCCACGGTCTGCGCCGACTGCAGCGTCGCCTGTCGACGATCCGACGGATCGACGATCACCGAACGACGCTGCTGGGTGAGGTTCGCGTCGAAGACCTCCGCCTTGCGCTCGCTCACCGAGCAGCGGTCGAAGATCCGCGCGGGGTAGCGGTCACCCGTCGAGCCGTCCTCGGGCACCGTCGTCGCGACCGACGTGATGTCGAGGTCGAGCGGGACCACCCGCAGCTGCGGTACCAGAAACAGCGGTATGGCGATGGCAGCGGCAATACACGCGGCGCCGAGGAACGCCGGCAGCGCCAGCCAAAATCGTCTCATTCTCCACTCCCGTTATCCGGACTCAACGCCACAACAGTAGCGGCGCCCCGTCGCGAGCCGTCGCAGGTCTCGGACATTCCTGACACCGACGGTGCCATATATCTTCCGGTCGCCGACGGACGGCTCGCCGGGGGCCTCAACCGGACCGGGTGTCGTCGGCACGTCGCTCCCGCTCGGCCTCCTTGGTGATCCCGGCCATGTAGCCGTAGATCTCCTTGTCCGACATCGCCTTCCAGCGGGGTGCGAGCAGTTTCATGTACTTCTCGACGTAGAGCAATTGCTTGCCGACGAGCACCAGTTCACGCGGCAGCCGTGCGTCGTGTGCCTTGGCCACCGCGGCCAGCTGGCGCCCGAGGTCGGTGTAGGACATCGATCCGAGGTCGGTGGTCGACAGCGGGGACGTGACCTTCCTGATGTCCTCGGCGCCCTTGGCCGTCGATGACGTCGGGTTGTGCACCGCACCGAGCAGGAAGATCGCCCGACCGGCGGACTCGTAGTCGCCACGGACGATGAGGTCGACGACCAGCTGACGCAGGATGCGCCGGGTGCGTGGGGTGAACCGGCCCACAATCCCGAAGTCGAGCAGCACCAGGGTGCCGTCGGCGTCGACGAGGACGTTGCCCGCATGCAGGTCGCCGTGGAACAGGCCACCGTGGAACGCGGACTCGAGAAGGGAGAGGAGCAGGTTGCGGCACAGCGCGACACCGTCGTGGCCGGCGGCGCGCACGGCGGTCGCATCGTCGATCCGGATGGCGTAGATCCGTTCCATGGTGAGCACGCGCGACGTCGTCAGGTCGTCGTAGACCAGCGGCACCCGCACGCGATCACCGAACGGACCCGGCCGCAGGCACTCGTACCACTCCCGCATGGTGGCGGCTTCGTGGCGGAAGTCGAGTTCGGCGGACAGCCCCTCGGCGAAGTCCTCGACGACATGCCGGGCGCTCAACATCCGCCCGTACTCGGAGATCTCGGCGAGGCCGGCGAACCGCTCGAGGAGCGCGACGTCGGGGGCGAGGCGGTCGGTGATCCCGGGGCGCTGGATCTTCACCACGACCTCTTCACCGCTGTGCAGTGTCGCGGTGTGCACCTGGGCGATCGAGGCCGACGCGATGGGTTCGGTGTCGAAGGCGGCGAACACCTGCTCCGGCGGCCGACCGAGTTCCTCGATGAACAGCGCGCGGATCTCGGCGGGATCCGCCGACGGCACGCGATCGAGCAGCGACTCGAATTCGGTCGACAACGTCTCGGTGAACACGCCGGGGCTCGACGCGATGAGCTGGCCGAGCTTCACGTAGGTGGGTCCGAGGTGTTCGAAGGTGGTCCGGACCTCGTGCGCGACGCGCTGTGCGGTGGGTGGTTTGCCGTGGAGGGCGTCGCCGACGGTGTGGAGCACGAAGCGCCCGACACCTGCCGCCGCGTGTGCGGTCGCCGTCCCGAATCGGGTGATCTCGACAAGCGGCGACACCCGTGGCAGCTGGGTGTGGAGGTCGGCGTGGGAGCCGTCGTGTGCGGAGCTCTGCTTTGTCACCATCGGCAAGTGTAACGATCGCGGTGGACGCATCCCAGCCCACTCGGGTGTCAGGCGGGTGCGAACGACGTCCGTCTCTGGGTGAACCACCGGGTCAGCAGCCCGTTCCGGGGTGCGAAAAGATAGATCAGGGCGAACATCACACCTTGAGTCACGACAACCATTCCGCCGGGCGAGACGTCGGCGCCGTAGCTGATGTAGATGCCGACGACGGTCGCGCCGACGGCCAGCGTCGGTGCGATGACCAGCATGTGGCCGAACCGATCGGTCAACAGATGTGCGGCGGCGCCCGGGATGATCAGCATCGCGACCACCAGGATGACGCCGACGACCTGCAGGGCCACCACGCAGGTGAGCGCGAGCAGCCCGAGAAGGAGTGCGCCCAACCATCGTCGGGACAACCCGATGGCATGCGCGTGGACCGGATCGAAGGCGAACAGTGTGAGGTCCCGACGCTTGGCGATCAGCACGGCCGCGACCACCGCGGCCAGGATCACCAACTGCCACAGGTCGGCACCCGAGACCCCCAGCACGTTGCCGAACAGGATGTGATTGAGGTCGGTCTGGCTCGGGGTCACCGACACGAGGACCAGTCCGAGCGCGAACAGGGTGGTGAACACGATGCCGATGGCGGCGTCCTCCTTGACGCGGCTGGTGTCGCGGACCGTACCGATCAGAGTGACCGCCAGGAACCCGAAGACGACCGCGCCGATCGCGAACGGAATCCCGATGATGTAGGAGAGCACCACTCCGGGTAGAACGGCGTGCGACACCGCATCTCCCATCAGCGACCAGCCGATCAGCACGATCCAGCAGCTGATCAGGGCGCACACGGCGGCCGCCACACCGCTGGCGAGAAAGGCGTCGCGCATGAAGGACAGGGACCAGGGTTCGACGAGGAAATCGATCATCACGCCGCCCCGTTCTCCGGTGAAGGCCGGCGATCACGCTGTGGTTCTTGGCCTTCCGCGCGACCGTCGCCGAGCACGTCCACCCCGAAGGCGAGCGCCAGGTTCTCCGGACGCAACGCGTCGGCGGGCGTGCCGTGCACCAGGACGCGTTGCATCAGCAACACCGCCTCGGTGGCGAACGACGGCAGCGTGGACAGGTCGTGTGTCGAGATGAGGATCGTCGCCCCATCGGCGGAAAGGTCCACCAGGAGGTCGATGATGGTTCTCTCCGAACGCTTGTCGACCCCGGCGAACGGTTCGTCGAGCAGGAGGATCTCCGCCTCCTGTGCGATCCCCCGGGCCACGAAGGCCCGTTTACGTTGTCCGCCGGACAGTTTGCCGATCTGCCGGTCGGCGAGGTCGGTCAGCCCGACGCGGGCGAGGGCGTCGTCGACGGCATCCCGATCCCGGGCGGTGATGCGCCGGAAGCGATTCTGGCGGCCGTAACGCCCGGTCATCGCGACTTCGCGCACCGAGATGGGGAAGTCCCAGTCGACGTCCTCGGCCTGGGGGACATAGGACACCAGTCCACGCGTACGTGCGTGATTCGGGCTGTGGCCGGCGATCGACACCCGGCCGGACGACGGTCGCACCAGTCCCATGATCGACTTGAACAACGTGGATTTGCCGGACCCGTTCATGCCGATGAGGCCGCAGATGCGCCCGGGCTGCAGCGTCAGTGACACGTCGTCGAGGGCGAGGACCGATCCGTACCGCACGGTGAGGTCGGCGATCTCGATCGCGGGCCGGGGCTCGTCCCGCTGCGTCGCCGAACCTTGTTGCGGCGCAGGAGAGTCACGGTTCCACATGCGCTGCGTCCTTTCCGGTCAGTCCGTCGACGATGGTGTTGATGTCGTGGCGGAGCAGGTCGAGGTAGGTCGGTACCGGCCCGTCCGGTTCGGAGAGCGAATCCACGTACAGGATGCCGCCGAACCGCGCCCCGGTGGAGTTCTGCACCTGACGCATCGGGGCATCGTTGACGGTCGACTCGCAGAAGACCGCCGGCACCTGACGATCCCGGACGAAGTCGACGGTGCGGCGCATCTGTTGAGGCGTGGCCTCCTGCTCCGAGTTGACCGGCCAGATGTAGTGCTCGGTGAGGCCGGTGTCGCGGGCGAGGTAGCTGAATGCCCCCTCGCATGACACCAGGGCGCGTTCGTTGGCGGGCAGCGCGGCGACGGCGGACGCCAACCGTCGCTGCTCGGCGTCGAGGCGCGCGCCGTAGTCCGCGGCGTTGCTCCGGTAGTCGTCGGCGTGTCCGGGATCGATCCGGGCCAGGCCCGCGGCGATGTTGTCGGCGTAGGTCTTCACCGCGACCGGGGACATCCAGGCGTGTGGATTGGGTTTGGCACCGGACGTGGTCACGTCGCCAGGGGTCGAACTGATCGGGATCGGCGCGATGCCGTCGGACGCGACGATCCTGGGCACGTGGATGTCGTCGAGGAACCGCTCGAACCAGTCGTCGAGGTGCAGTCCGTTGACCACGACGAGGGAGGCGTCGACGGCCTTGTGCAGATCACCTGGCGTCGGCTCGTAGCCGTGGATCTCGGCCCCGAACTTCGTCAGCGAGTTGACGTCCGCATGCTCGCCGGCGACGTTGCGGGCGATGTCGGCGAGCACGGTGAAGGTGGTCAGCACGGTGGGGCGGTCCGTCGTCGTCGTGACCGAGCAGGCGCTGGACAGGGCGACGGCGAGCACCGCGAGAACCGCGAATGCGTACCGCCGGGCCGCTGACATGCGCCCACCCTATTTTCGGCTATCCGAACTCGCAAGTTAGCAGACCCAAATATGAGCACCGGCTGAGAACATATATCTGGTATGTGGTAGACCTTCAGCAACTCGAGAAGGGGCGAATCACATGGCGGGGTGGAGAAGTCGGGCGTTGGTCGCGGTTCTCGCGGCGGCGATGGTCTGGGGTGGCGCGGGCTCGGCCGCCGCGGACCCGAACATTCAGGTACCGGGCGTCGATGACGGTGTGCCCAACTGTGCGGTCCTCCAGCCACGGGCGTTCGCCGGTTATATCGGCACCAACGATCCCAAGCCGGCGCGAAAGATGGACGAATCCTTCACCTCGCCACCGAAGGACTGGTGCAACACCTCCGTGGGCTACAGCCGACTCTGGTTCGGAAAGCCGAAGGGCGCGACGTTCGGCATCCCGGATACGCCGCATGCGTTGTTCCCGTACAACAATGCCGAGCTGCTCGCCAAACCGGTGTTCAAGCCGGGGTGGACGATGACGATGCGGGTCGGCGGGACCGAACAGATCCCGACCTGGGCCGGTACGACGGGCTGGGGCGCGTCCAACCGATCCATCGATCCACTGGGTCTCGAGCTCGCCTGGTTCATGTACAACGGTGCGAACAAGCCGGTCGGTGACGCCAGCACGCTGGCCAAGCCGATCATCAACGCCCTCGGCATGGACTTCCCCCGCGGGTTCTTCCTGATGACCAAGCGTGCGGGCGAGATCGTCCCGCAGATCCGCTTGCTGCCGTTGAACATCCTCAAGAAGGAACACGACTACTCGGTGGTCCTCGGCGGCAAGGACGTCAGGTTCTACATCGACGGCAAGGAGGCGGGAACCGACATCGCTCCCTTCTACGTCGACGGCAAGAAGCGGGGTGGTCCCGGTTCGCACTACGGCACCTTCGACAATCCGCCGATCGGCACCTGGACCGACATCTCGCGTCAGCCCGTTCCGCTGCTGGGGCAGATGTGGCTCGACAGCGGGTATTGGTTCCCACTTCCGCTGCCGGAGTGGAACAACCGTTGGCAGAAGGCCTACATGAGCCGCTACGTACAGGGCCCCACAGGTCAGACGCCGCTCACCCTGACCGGCTGGAACGGTTTCAGCTGAGCCTGAGCTGGATTGGCCGGCGGTATGCGGCCAACGGTCCGCGGGACGCGCCTCGGCAGTCAAACGAGCGCGTTCCGCGGAACGTCTGTGTCGGTGGGTCCCGACACTCTCCGGGCTCTGTTCGGTTCGAGCTGTCGGCGGGTCGTCAGTCGTGCGCCGGTTCCCCGGTCAGTCGATGATCGGCGTGATTGAGCGCTTCCTCGATCAGTCGGCTGAGATGCCCGTCGCGCAATCGATAGATCATCCGACGGCCGTCACGGCGAGTGTCGACCAGGCCGGTGAATCGCAGCTTCGCGAGATGCTGGCTGACCGCGGTGCGCGATGCACCCGTGGCCTCGGTCAGTGCACTCACGTCGGCCTCGCCGTCGGAGAGCAGCCACACGATGTGCAGCCGGGTGGGGTCGGCGAGCATCGCGAACACCGACGTCGCGGTGCTCAGCAGCGCGGGATCGGGTTCGACGGAGTGATGCAGGCTTCGGATGTCACGTGGTGACGTCGTCTCGTCCACCATGTCGCCGAACCTCCTCGATGGCAGCCGGCCGCGGGTCCGAGATCTCAGCCGGTCAGCGCCTCGCCCGCCATCGTAGGTGACCGGGCCGCGCGGTCGTGGCCCGACGGCTCGACGCGACGCCAGATGCGCAGGGCGGCCAGTCCGGCCACCGCCGCGAACGCGGCGAGCAGCAGCGGGGTGACCGATGGTCCGACGACGCCCGGTCCCCACCCGGCGACCGGGTAGGTGACCAGGAAGGCGGCATGAGACGCCGAGAACTGGGCGGTGAACACCGCATCCCGATCTCGGTCGTCGGTGTGATCGCGTAACAACCGCATCGACGCGGTGGTGATCAACGAGGTACCCGCGCCGAGGACAAGCCAGAGAGCCAGCAGCGCAACGAGTTCCGGGCCGAACGCCAGCATGATCGCGAGCCCGGTCAACCCGGATGCGCACACCATCGAGCCGCCGACGACGATCCGACCGGCGGTCACCGTCCGCAGCAGACGGGGCGACGCGAGCGCTGCGGCGACCGAGCCGGCGCCGAAGACGGCGAGGGCAACGGCGAGCATCGAGTCGCCGAACCGGAGCGTCGACCGGATGTAGACGACGGAGCCGACGACGACGACCGCGGTGGTCGCGGCGGCAGCGACATTCGCGCACAGCAGGCCGCGGAGCGCGGTTCGCGACCACATGATCTGCAGTCCGACGGTGGCGCGGCCCCAGAAGCCGCGCACCGTCGCGGAGCCGACGTCGGCAGCTCGGCGGACCGTCGGCAGGCCCGATGTCACCACCAGGACAGCCGATGCCGTGAACCCGACCGCGGTGCCGACGAAGAGACACGAGTAGCCCATCATGCCGAGCAGAACCGCAGCGATCATCGGGCTGGCGACCGACTCCAGGTCATAGGCGATCCGCGACGCCGACACCGCGCGCGTGTAGTCGTCACGATCGGGCACCACGGTCGCGATCACCGACTGGAACGTCGGGGTGAACGTCGCCGACGCCGACTGCAGGGCGAACACCAGCAGGTAGATCTGCCACACCTCGCCGACCCACGGCAGTGCCGCGGCCATCAGGACCCGCACGGCATCGGCGCCCACCATGACCGTGCGCGCCGGAAGTCTCGCGCAGACGGCACGCATCACCGGTGCCATCACGACGTAGGCGATCATCTTGACGGCGAGCGCACTTCCCAGCACGGTGCCGGCGTCGCGCCCCGCGAGGTCGAAAGCCAGCAATCCCAGGGCGACGGTCATCAGTCCGGTGCCGAGCAGGGAGACGACCTGGGCGGTGAAGAGGCGCCGGAACGTCGGGATGTCGGGGAGCGCGGCCACGACCCGAGAGTAGGTCACATGTGCGCATATGCGCACATAAATATTCCTGAATGTGATCTATTCGCTCGGCACCCCATGCCTCGGCGCTTCTCCGGAACACTGGAGACGGTGTGGTCAATCGGGGGATGACCGCTGTGGAGCCGCGGATCACGAGTCCGGCCCGCACATCTGACGTCGAATCGAGGGAGACACCAATGCCCACCACCGTCAACGCCTACATCGCCACCGCTGCTGACCAGCCGCTCGAGGCGACCACCATCCAACGCCGGGACCCCAAGCCGCACGACGTCGTCATCGACATCGCCTATGCCGGCATCTGTCATTCCGACATCCACACCGCGCGTTCGGAGTGGGGACGTACCGCGTTCCCGGTGGTTCCCGGCCACGAGATCGCCGGGTTGGTGTCGGCCGTCGGCTCCGAGGTGACGCGTTATCAGGTCGGCGATCGAGTCGGCGTCGGCTGTTTCGTCGACTCATGCCGTGAGTGCGACGCCTGCAAACAGGGCGAGGAGCAGTACTGCGAACGCGGGATGACCGGCACCTACAACGCGGTCGATCGCGACGGCGAGCCCACCCACGGCGGGTACAGCACCGCGATCGTCGTCGATGAGAACTATGTGTGCGGGATTCCGGAAGGCATCGACCTCGACGTCGCCGCGCCGCTGCTGTGCGCCGGCATCACCCTGTACTCGCCCTTGCGCCACTGGCAGGCCGGGCCGGGCAAGAAGGTCGCGATCATCGGTCTCGGCGGGCTTGGCCACGTCGGCGTCAAGATCGCACACGCGATGGGTGCCGAGGTCACCGTGCTCTCGCAGTCGCTCAAGAAGATGGAGGACGGACACCGTCTCGGCGCCGACCACTACTACGCCACCAGCGATCCCGACACCTTCACGGCGCTGCGCAACGAGTTCGACCTGATCATCAACACCGTGTCGGCGAACCTGGACATCAAGCAGTACCTCAGCCTGCTGGCCATCAACGGCACGCTCGTCGAGCTCGGGCTGCCCGAGCATCCCATCGAGGTGCCGGCCTTCGCGGTCACGGCCAACCGGCGCAGCTTCGCCGGCTCGATGATCGGCGGCATCGCCGAGACCCAGGAGATGCTCGAGTTCTGCGCCGAGCACGGCATCGGATCCGAGATCGAGGTCATCGGCGCGGACAAGATCAACGAGGCGTATGACCGTGTGGTCGCGAGTGACGTGCGGTACCGGTTCGTGATCGACACGGCGACGCTGTGACCTCCGCGGCCTGAGTCCCGACGGAACCGACGATGACGCCGGCATTCCGGTTCGCCGACATCCGCGGCGCGCGGATCGCCTGGAACCAGACCGGTCGCGGTCCGGCGGTGATCTGGGCGCACGGGATGAGTTCGAGCAGCTACGCCGAAGAGTCGGCGGGGCAATTCGATTGGCGCCCGGTCTCTTCGGCGCACCGTCTCATCCGCTATGACGCCCGCGGTCACGGACGGTCCTCGGGTGGGCGTACCCCGGACGAGTACACCTGGCCTGAGCTGGGACGGGACCTGCTCGCGCTGCTGGACGTGGTCGCCCCCGGCGAGCCGGTCGCCGCGATCGGCTCGTCGATGGGCACCGCGACGATACTGTATGCCGCTCGGGCACAACCGGATCGGTTCGATCGGCTGGTGTTGACCACGCCGCCGACCATCTGGGATACCCGGGCTGCGATGGCGACGCAGCGGATTGCCGACGCCGTCGAGATCGAACGTGACGGGCTGGCCGCGTACATGCGGGCCGCGCCGAATACACCGGCATCGCCCGCGCTCGCAGAAGCCGCACGCCACGTCAGCCCGGTCGACGTGCCGTCGGCTATTTATCCGTGGGTGCTCCGCGGTTCGGCGATCTCCGACCTTCCGCCACCGGAAGAGCTTGCTGCGTTGGACCTTCCGACGCTGATCCTCAGCTGGACCGCGGACGAGGCCCATCCGGTGAGCAGTGGCGAACGCCTGGCTGCCACTCTGCCGACCGCACGGCTGGAGGTCGCGGCGACGCCGGAGGGGCTGCGCCGGTGGCCGGGGATGGTGGCAGGGTTCCTCAACAGTTCATCCCGCTGATCATCAGAAACAACGCCCCGTTGGCGATGGCACCCGTGTACGAGCCGTGGCCGCTCACCGGGACCCACACTGACAACGCCGCGCCCGTGGCGATGGTGAGGGGTTCGGCCACCACGAGGCCCACTCCGACACGGGCCGGATGGACTCGCGCCCGGACGGTTCCGATGCCGAACGCCACCATGGAGAGCATCCACAACACCGTGGCGGCCGCGACCATCCGCGTGACGAGCGTCGAGTCCGACACGAGGGCGGGGCCGCCGACGGCGATGACGACCATCGTGGCGGCCACGCCCAGGTAGCCGAGTCGCTCGGCGGCGTCACCGCGGGCGCGCTGACCACGGTGTAGGGCCACCACGGTCGCCAGGGTGAGCAGCCACGGGATCACGAAAGCGACGTCCCGGTAGCTCATCGGCTCGGGTCGGACGATGGACTCGACACCCAGAAGCAGCCAGGCACAGCCGGCGAGCGCCGCGAGGTGGGCAGGGTGTCGCAGAATCGTGGATGTCGGCGTGGTCATGCGCACATCGTCTCTGCGCGGGCTTGGGGTCCGCTTGAGGTGCACTTGACGCGGTTGACTGATACCCCCAGGGGGTATACAACGGAGGTATGAACCACAACGTCGACCACAGTCCGGTCGGAGTCGCCGGCGGTGACCTCGACATGCATCACGAAGGCCACGCCGAAGGTGACGGCCACCACGACCCGCACGCCGGTCATGGATCTCACAGCGGTCATGGATCTCACGGCGACCACGTCGCGATGTTCCGTCGGCTGTTCCTGGTCATGCTGGTGCTCGCGGTCCCGGTGGTGTTCGCGAGCCCGATGTTCGCCGACCTGATCGGCTACGGCCTGCCCTCATGGGGATGGCTCGAGTGGGTGTCGCCGGCGCTCGGCACGGTGATGTTCGTGTGGGGAGGTCGGCCGTTCCTGACCGGCGCGGTCAGCGAATTGCGCTCGCGGACACCGGGGATGATGACCTTGATCGCGTTGGCGATCACCGTCGCGTTCGTGGCGTCCTGGGGTGCTGCACTGGGTCTGCTCCACCACGAACTCGACTTCTGGTGGGAACTCGCACTGCTGATAGTCATCATGCTGCTCGGTCACTGGATCGAGATGCGGTCGATCGCGCAGACCACGTCCGCGCTGCAGTCCCTCGCGGAACTGTTGCCCGACGAAGCCGAGCGGGTCGTCGACGACGTGGTGCAGACCGTGTCGCCCGCCGATCTGCAACTCGGGGACCTGGTCATCGTGCGGCCTGGCGGTCGGGTGCCCGCCGACGGTGAGATCGTCTCGGGCACTGCGGAAGTCGACGAGTCGATGATCACCGGGGAATCGGCATTGGTGACCCGGACGGTGGGTGACCGAGTCGTCGCGGGAACCGTGAGTGCCGACACCGCGATCCGCGTTCGGGTCACCGCGGTCGGTGACGACACCGCCCTCGCCGGTATCCAGCGCCTGGTGTCCGATGCCCAGAACTCGTCGAGCCGTGCCCAACGTCTCGCCGATCGTGCCGCGGGCTGGCTGTTCTGGTTCGCGCTGGGGTCGGCCCTGATCACCGCGATCGCCTGGACCGCTGTCGGTCAGCCGGACAACGCGGTCATCCGCACCATCACAGTGTTGGTCATTGCGTGCCCGCACGCCCTCGGACTGGCCATCCCGCTGGTCGTGGCCATCGCGACCGAACGGGCGGCGAAGATGGGCGTGCTGGTGACCGACCGGGTGGCGCTGGAGACCTTGCGCCTCGCCGACGTCGTGCTCTTCGACAAAACCGGAACCCTGACCCGCGGTGAGCCCGCGGTCGTGGGTGTGGTGACCGGATCGGCGCTCACAGGCGACGAGGTGGTCGCGCTCGCTGCGGCCGCAGAGTCGGACAGCGAGCACCCTCTCGCGAAGGCAGTGCTGCGCGCGGCGGCCGATCGAGGCGTGACGGTGCCTGCGGCACGGAACTTCTCGTCGAGTGCCGCGGTCGGCGTCCGCGCCGACGTGGACGGCCGCGAGGTCGCGGTCGGCGGGCCACGGTTGCTCGCGGAACGTGGGCTCACCGCGCTCGATGGTGCCGACGAACTCGTCGGCCGGGGCAACACGGTCCTGTACGTCGTCGTCGACGGGGTGGTGGAGGCCGCGATCGCGCTCGCCGACGAGGTGCGACCGGAGTCCGCCGAGGCGGTGCGAGCGCTCGCCGACCGTGGTGTCGAAGCCGTGATGGCGACCGGCGACGCACGCGACGTCGCCGAGCGGGTGGCCGCCGACCTCGGCATCGAGCGTGTCTACGCCGGCGTCCGGCCCGAGGACAAGGAGTCGATCGTCGCCGACCTTCAGGCCGAGGGAAACACCGTGGTGATGGTGGGCGACGGCGTCAACGACGCACCGGCCCTGGCCCGCGCCGACGTCGGTGTGGCGATCGGTGCCGGCACCGACGTCGCAATCGGATCCGCCGGCGTGGTGCTCGCCGGCGACGACCCGCGCACGGTGGTCTCCGCGATGAATCTGTCGCGGGAGGCATACCGCAAGATGCGGCAGAACCTCTGGTGGGCGGCCGGGTACAACCTGGCCGCCGTCCCGCTCGCGGCAGGAGTGCTGGCACCTGTCGGATTCGTGCTGCCGATGGCGGTGGGCGCGATCCTGATGTCACTGTCCACCGTGATCGTCGCGCTCAATGCCCAGATGCTGCGCCGGGCGAACCTGTCGGTGCGGTGAGAGCGGTGCGGTGAGAGCGGTGCCGGTTCGGGTCTGTCGACCGCGCCGCCGGCAGGGTATGGTTTTCGACTGGGAATCGAAAACAGGTCGGGGTGGTTGATCTCCAACGACGGTGATCCCTCCCGGGAGGTGCGACATGGCACAGACGACATGGCAGCGGCGCGCGCGCCGAGCGGCCGACCGTGACGAGATCCGAGCCGATCTCGTGGTGGTCGGTGCGGGGGTCGCCGGACTGACCGCCGCGGTGTCCGCCGCCGAAGCAGGCCTGCGGGTGGCGGTGCTCAACAAGGGGCCGGCCTGGCGGGCGGATCGTGCCGAGCAGTCGACCTCCACCTTCTACGCGCAGGGCGGTATCGCCGTCGTCGAGCCCGACAACGTCGAGGATTCCGTCGATCTGCATCTCGCCGACACGCTCGCGGCCGGCGCCGGCCTCACCGACCCGCAGACCACCCGACCGATCCTGGCCGACGGATGGTCGGCGGTCTCCGGCCTCATCGGATGGGGCGCCGAGTTCGATCGCCGCACCGACGGGGGACTGGCCCGTACCCGCGAAGGCGGACATTCGGTGCGCCGCATCATCCACGCAGGTGGCGACGCCACCGGCGCGCAGGTGCAGCAGGCGTTGGGCCGGCGCGTGCGGCTCGCCGCCGAGGCGGGCTCGGTCATCTGCCTCGACGACGCGAACGCGACGGAGATCCTGCGCGCCCACGGCCAGACCGCTGGCGTCGGCTACCGGACACGTGGCCGCGACCGCGTGGTGTACACGCCGACCGTGCTGCTGGCCACCGGCGGCGCCGGCCACCTCTACGCCGCGACCACCAATCCGTTGGGGGCCACCGCGGACGGCGTCGCGCTCGCCCTGCGGGCGGGCGCGGTGGTCGCCGACATGGAGTTCATCCAGTTCCACCCGACGATGCTCTACGTGCCGGGCGCCCGCGGTCGGCGCACCCTGATCAGCGAGGCGGTGCGCGGCGAGGGCGGGCGCCTGGTCGCCGCCGACGGCACCTCGGTGACCGCGGGTGTGCATCCGATGGGCGACCTCGCACCGCGCGACGTGGTCGCGAACGCCGTCGAGGCGAGACTGACCGACACCGGGGAGTCCTGCGTCTACCTCGACGTCACGTCGATCCCGGATTTCGCCGCCCGGTTCCCGACGGTCACCGCCGGTGTTGCCGCCGCCGGGCTCGACGTCGCGCGTGGCCTCATCCCCGTGGTACCCGGCGCCCACTATCTCTGCGGCGGCGTGCTCACCGACGTCGACGGTCAGACCGTGGTGCCCGGCCTGCTCGCTGCAGGTGAGGTCGCCCGGACCGGCCTGCACGGGGGCAATCGCCTGGCCTCCAACAGCTTGCTCGAGGGTCTGGTGATGGGTCGTCGGGCCGCAGCGGTCGCGGTGGGCCGGCGGGACAAACGTGTCGTCGACGCCGCACCGACGGCGGCGCGGGAGATCCCGGCTATGAACCGAGAAGAGTTGCAGGACAACATGTCCAGGGCAGTGGCGCTCCGGCGTGATGCAGCCGGGCTCGGGGCGGTGGCGGCCGCACTGCACGGCGCGCCCAAGCGCGTCGTCCGAGCCGACGCCGACGTCGAGGACGCGGCGCTGACGCTGACCGCGCAGGTCGTCGTCGCCGCGGCACAGGCACGCACCGAGTCACGCGGGTGCCACGCGCGCACCGACCACCCGCACACCGATCCGACCGCTCGGACGCGGTGCTTCGGGTACATGGACGGCGAGATCGCCGAGTGCGACGGCAGCGATGCGATCACCCGGGTCGACGCCCTCGTGCGCTGACCAGACGCCGGCCGAGCCGGGACGAGAAGACTCGGACAGACGGTAACGTCGGCGATCATGACCGCGCCCGATCGGATCGTCGTCGACCTCGAGCACGTCCGGCTGCATGCCCTCACCTGGGGCGATGCGACCGCGCCGCTCGCCATCTGCCTGCACGGCTTCCCGGATTCCGCGTGGACCTGGCGGCATCTCGGGCCGGTTCTCGCCGACGCCGGGTACCGCGTGGTCGCCCCCTTCACCCGCGGCTATGCGCCCGCGGAGATCCCCGCCGACGGCGACTACCACGTCGCCGCGCTCGCCCACGACGCCCTCGCGCTGCACCGGGCCCTCGACGGCGACGACCGTGCCGTGCTCATCGGGCATGACTGGGGTGCGCTGACCGTACACGGCATCGCCGCCGCCGAGCATCCGTTCCGCAGGGTCGTCGCGCTGGCGGTGCCGCCGATCGCCGCCATCCGTGAGGCCGGGACGTCGGCCCGTTCCCAGCTGCGTCTGCTCGCCCGACAGTCGCTGATGAGCTGGTACATCGCGTACAACCAACTGCCGTTCCTGCCCGAGCGGAGTCTCGACCGGCTCATCCCGTTGCTCTGGCGGCGGTGGGGTCCGCGCCGCGGTCCCCACCCGGATCCCGCCGACATCACCAACGCGCTCGCGACCGTCCCCACCACGGCACACGGCTCCGCGGTGCTCGGCTACTACCGGGCGATGACCCGGCCACGTGTCGACCGCCGCTACGCCGACCTCGCCACGACCTGGCTGCAGCCGCCGTCCACCGCGATGCTCTACCTGCACGGCGTCGACGACGGATGCATGCAGGTGGGGTTCGTCGACGGTCTCGATGAGTTGTTGCCCGCCGGCAGCACGGTCGTGCGCGTCGCCGATGCCGGACACTTCGTGCACCTCGACCAGCCCGACGTGACGCACCGGCACATCATCGACTTCCTGGGATCACCGCCGGACATGCAGGCCCCGACCGGTCCGGCGTCCGGTGCCGGGCGCACACTCGATGCCATGTCGACATCCACCGCCGCGGTCCAGCAGGTCTCGTTCACCGGCGTCGGCGGTGTCACGTTGCGCGCCGACGAATGGCGGCCCCGCACGGAACAGGGTGGTTCGACCATCCTGCTGCTGCACGGAGGGGGACAGACCCGGCATTCGTGGAAGAAGACGGGCGAGCGTCTGGCGGGCGCCGGCGCCCACGTCGTCTCGCTCGACACCCGTGGTCACGGCGACAGCGATTGGTCGCCCGACGGTCGCTACAGCCTCGAGCTGTTCACCGGGGACGTCGTCGAGGTCGTCCGACAGATGGGCCGGCCGGTGACGCTCGTCGGCGCCAGCATGGGTGGCCTCAGCGGCATCGGCGCGGCCGCGACGCTCGGCCCGGACGTCGTCGAGGCACTCGTCCTCGTCGACGTCGTACCGCGGTTCGATCAGCAGGGCAGCGCGCGGATCCGCGACTTCATGACCGGCAACGTCGACGGATTCGACACGCTGCACGACGCCGCGGACGCCATCTCCGCCTACCTCCCGCACCGCGACAAGACCTTCAATCCCGAAGGGCTCAAACGCAATCTGCGTCAGGGGGACGACGGCCGCTGGTACTGGCACTGGGACCCGGCCTTCGTGCGCTCCAAACCCGGCGACGACCGGTTCGTCCGGGCAGAACATCTCGAGGAGCAACTGGCGTCGCTGGCCGCACCGATCCTGCTGATCCGCGGCAAGCTGTCCGACGTCGTGCCGGCCGACGCCGTCGAGGGCTTCCGCGCGGTCGTCCCGGCTGCCGAGGTCGTCGAGCTCGCCGACGCCGCCCACACCGCGGCCGCCGACGACAACGACGCCTTCACCCAGGTGGTCCTGGACTTCATCGGCGCACACCGGTAGCCGGGTGCGAATCACCGGAAGTACATATTTGGGCCGCGTCTCTGGCGGGGACGGCCGATTCCTTCGTAGACTGTCCGCCGGGGCAGGCATCGAGATCGACGATTCCGCGGGGCATGGGTTCATCACGTCGCGCGTCACGGTCACGAGTGCAGGGAGCGAACAGTGTGAACGATCGCACGTGCGCGTGAAGCGTGAAGGAGAGGCCGGATGAACGGCGAGGGCTGCTGGTCGACGGTCGTCTGCACACCTGCGGAGCGGTCCGCGCTGGGGTTGACCGGGCAGTCGGAATGGTTGCTGCATTGCCGGCTGGCCGCCGGGCACCGCGGCAACCATGCGACCGATGCGAGTTCGCGTCCGCGTACCGATCGCCGACTCTGGTTGGAGTGGAACGACTTCGACGATCACGCGCAATCGCTGATCGAGCGGAATCCGTGTTCGTTCCGGTCGCCGCACGGCGCCGGTTGCCTGTATTTCGAAGGTCACGGCGGACCGCATTTCTTCGCGGCCTCCAACGGGCATGCGCCGGTCGCGTCCCGCGGCCCGCAGCCCGGCCCGGGTCAGAATCCGCCGCCGGCCGGTCAGTCCGGGCCCACGCCGCGACCGACGTCGCGGCCCACGCCCCCCGTGGGACCCCGACAGCCCGTGCCGCCCGGCCACCGCGCCGACGCCCGCCCCGAGCAGATGCGGATGACCACCGACACGAACATCCCGGTCATCCGGCCGACCTCGACGACGGCGACGCGTGAGTCGTCGCCGGAGGCTCCCCAGAGTGATCCGCAATCGGCGTCGCGACGGGCAGCACAGCCGGCCGGAGCGCAGGCCGGGGCAGGTCGACACGACGGCTACTGGCCCGGACGCCGTTCCACCGGGGCGCCGCCGCCGGCGGACGACGCCGCTCGACCGGGCAGCCGTCATCGGCTTCCGGATGCCGACGACGCCGCTGCGCCTCCGGCACCGACACCACCCTCGGCACCCACGCCACCATCGCGGGCGACGGTGCCGCCGTCCACCGTGCAGCCATCCACCGTGCCACCGTCCACCGTGCCGCAGACCCCGGGTCCGGCGACCCCACACGAGGGGGAGCGCCTCGGCGCCGACGTCGCCTCGGCGCTGCGTGAGGTCGCGGCGGCGCTGGAGAAGCTGGCTGCGGCGATGAATCGTCCGCGCAATCCCTGACCGAATCCGAACCGACCTCCGGCGGGTCGGGTTCAGTCATATTGACCAGATACCCCATGGGGGTACCGGTATGCGCTGCACCCTGGTATACCTGTAGGGGGTATCAGACGCTCGACGGAGGACGGATCAATGGAGCACGCGCAGCACGGCTATATCGGCAACAAGGACGACTACCTGCGCCGGCTCCGCCGGATCGAGGGCCAGGCCCGCGGTCTGCAGCGCATGGTCGAGGAGGAGGCCTACTGCATCGACATCCTCACCCAGGTCTCGGCCATGACCAAGGCGCTGCAGGCGGTCAGCCTCGGACTCCTCGAAGAGCACATGAATCACTGCGTGGTGAACGCCGCGCAGGAATCCGATGCCGCGGGGCAGGCCAAGGTCGACGAGGCGATGCAGGCGATCGCGCGCCTGGTCAAGTCCTGAGCGGACGAAAAGCCCAGTACCGCAAACCATTACGCCAACAAACCCACCACCGGGAGGTTGATGATGACCACCACGTACATGGTCACCGGGATGACCTGCGCCCACTGCGTCGCGTCGGTTCGCGAGGAGATCGGTGAGATCAACGGCGTCGACCGGGTCGACGTCACCCTCGACACCGGAGCCGTCGAGATCACCAGCACGCGCACGCTCGACCGCGCGGAGGTCGAGGCCGCGGTGGCCGAAGCGGGCTACCAACTGACATGAACGTTCCCCAACCGAGTGCCACGACCCGGGTCGCCGGCTTCGTGATCGCGATGGTCGCCGTGTTCGGCATCGCCTTCGGGGTCGGACGGGCAGTGGGGCCGATCGACGGTGACACCCCGACGCACGATCCGGGTGTTCACCAGTACATGGAGTAGGACCGAGATGACCACCGACCTCGCGCAGATCGACCTCGACATCGACGGCATGACCTGCGCATCGTGTGCCAATCGCATCGAACGCAAGCTCAACAGGCTCGACGGCGTCAGCGCATCTGTCAACTATGCGACCGAGCAGGCGCACGTCGAGTACCCGACGAAACTGGACTCCGGTGACCTGATCACCGCCGTCCGTGATGCCGGCTACCACGCGACACCGGTACACCCGCGGGACGCGTCGACCGACGCCGACGACGATCGCGCCGACAGTGGGGGCGACCGGGAGCTCGACGGACTGCGCCGGCGGCTCATCGTCTCCGCCGCACTCACCGCGCCGGTGATCGCGCTCGCGATGGTGCCCGCCTGGCAGTTCACCTACTGGCAGTGGTTGTCCCTCACCCTGGCCGCGCCCGTCGTCGTGTGGGGGGCCTATCCCTTCCACCGTGCTGCCTGGATCAACCTGCGCCACGGCGCCACCACGATGGACACCCTGGTGTCGATGGGGACCCTCGCCGCGTTCTCCTGGTCGGTGTACGCCTTGTTCTTCGGGACGGCGGGGGAGCCGGGGATGCGGCACGGGTTCGACCTCATCGCCTCTCGTGGCGATGGCGCCGCGAACATCTATCTCGAGGCGGCTGCCGGCGTCACCACCTTCCTGCTGGCCGGTCGGTACTTCGAGAAACGTGCCAAGCGTCGCGCCGGCGACGCCCTCCGGGCGCTGCTCGACCTGGGCGCGAAAGACGTCGTGGTCATGATCGACGGGGCCGAACGTCGCATCCCGGTGACGGAGCTGACCGTCGGCGACGAGTTCGTCGTCCGGCCCGGCGAGAAGATCGCCACCGACGGGGTCGTGGTGCAGGGGGCGTCGGCGGTCGACGCATCGATGATCACCGGGGAATCGGTACCCGCCGAGGTCACCGTGGGCGACGATGTCATCGGCGCCACCGTCAACACCAGTGGCCGGTTGGTGGTGCGCGCGAGCCGGATCGGCGCCGACACCGCGCTGGCGCAGATGGCGAAGATGGTCGCCGACGCGCAGGCGGGCAAGGCCGATGCACAGCGACTGGCAGACCGGATCTCGGCGTACTTCGTCCCCGCGGTGATCACGATCGCCGTTGCGACGCTGGGGTTCTGGCTCGGCGCCGGGGGAACGGGCGGGGTGACGTTCGCGTTCACCGCCGCCGTCGCGGTGCTCATCATCGCCTGCCCGTGTGCCCTCGGGCTCGCCACCCCCACCGCGCTGATGGTCGGAACGGGCCGCGGCGCGCAACTCGGTGTTCTGCTGAAGGGGCCGGAGGTCCTCGAGTCGACCCGCCGCGTCGACACGATAGTGCTCGACAAGACGGGCACGGTCACCACCGGCGAGATGACGCTGGAATCGGTGGTCGTCGCGGGGAACGTCGACGACGAACGCCTGCTGCGTGCCGCCGCCGCCGTCGAGGCCGGCTCGGAGCACCCGATCGGCGCCGCGATCGTGGCCGGTGCGGAGCATCGGTATCCCCGATCACGCCAGGACGTCACCGGCTTCCGCGCGGTCGAGGGGAGCGGCGTGACCGGCGTCGTCGATGATGCCCGCGTGGCGGTGATGAGTCCGTCACGCATCGAACATCCTCTGCCGGAACGTCTTTCCGTGGCGATCGACGACGCGCATGCCCGCGGTGCCACTGCGGTGGTCGTGCTGTTCGACGATCGGCCTGCGGGCGTGATCGTCGTCGCCGACCGGATCAAACCGTCCTCCGCCGCGGCGATCGCCGAACTCCGCCGGATGGGTCTGACACCGGTACTCCTGACCGGTGACAACGCCGGCGCGGCGCACCACGTCGCCGCCGCTGTCGGCATCGACACCGTGATCGCCGAGGTCACCCCCGCGGACAAGGTGGCCTCGATCACCGAGCTTCAGGCGGACGGGCACTCGGTCGCGATGGTCGGCGACGGCATCAACGACGCCGGAGCGTTGGCCCAGGCCGACCTCGGCCTCGCGATGGGCACCGGCACCGACGTCGCGATCCAGGCCAGTGACCTGACCGTGGTGAGTGGTGACCTGTGGGCGGTGGTGGACGCCATCCGGCTCGCCCGACGCACCCTCGGCACCATCAAGGTCAATCTGTTCTGGGCGTTCGCCTACAACGTCGCCGCGATCCCGGTGGCCGCCGCCGGACTGCTCAATCCGATGCTCGCGGGTGCAGCGATGGCTTTGTCCTCGGTGTTCGTCGTCGCCAACAGCCTCCGGCTGCGGCGATTCCGGCCGCATCCGCGAGGATAGCCCCCGGAACTAGAACATGTTCTAGTCCATCGTCTACCCTGTGGACATGGCAGGTTCTGAGATCCCGGACACCATCGCTCTCGACTCGGTGGAGACCTTCTCCGACGAGGTGGATGTGCTGGTCATCGGGTGTGGTGTGGCCGGTGGCAGTGCGGCGGTGGAGGCCGCGGCGTCGGGTGCGAGGGTGCTCGTCCTCGAACGCGCGGCGGCCGCGGGCGGCACCAGTTGTATGGCCGGAGGGCATTTCTACCTCGGTGGCGGGACCGCGGTGCAGCAGGCCACCGGACACGACGACAGTGCCGAGGAGATGGAGAAGTACATCACCGCGGTGTCGCGTGACCCCGAACCCGACAAGATCCACGCCTATTGCGTCGACAGCGTCGACCACTTCACCTGGCTCGAGGCCCTCGGCTTCAGTTTCGAACGCAGCTTCTACCCGGAGAAGGCGGTCATCCAGCCGCAGACCCAGGGCCTGATGTTCACCGGCAACGAGAAGGTATGGCCGTTCAAGAACATCGCCACGCCCGCTCCGCGTGGTCACAAGGTGCCGGTGCCCGGCGATACCGGTGGTGCGTCGATGGTCGTCGATCTGCTCGTCAAACGACTCACCGAGCTCGGCGCCGAGATCCGCTACGAGACCGGCGCCCGACAACTCGTCGTCGACGAGGCCGGAGCCGTGGTCGGCGCCTCGTGGAAACGTCCCGGCGAGGAGGGTGTCATCCGCGCGCGCTCGGTGATCATCGCCGCCGGTGGTTTCGTGATGAACGAGGAGATGGTGGCACGCTACGTCCCGCACGTCGCGGAGAAGCCGTTCACCCTCGGCAGCACCTACGACGACGGGCTCGGCATCCGACTCGGCGAATCCGTCGGTGCCGCACTCAAACACATGGATCAGGCATTCGTGACCGCACCGATCTACCCGCCGAGCATCCTGCTGACCGGGATCGTGGTGAACAAGAACGGCGACCGGTTCGTCGCGGAGGATTCCTACCACTCCCGCACCTCGGGATTCGTGATGGATCAACCGGATTCGGCCGCGTTCCTCATCGTCGACGAGGCGCACATGCGGCGACCCGAGGTGCCACTGATCAATCTCATCGACGGCTGGGAGACGGTCGCCGAGATGGAATCCGATCTCGGGATTCCCGAAGGGCGGCTGCAGAAGACGCTCGCCGACTACAACGAGCACGCCGCCCGCGGAGAGGACCCCGAGTTCCACAAGGCCGCCGAGTTCCTCGCACCCCAGGACCGCGGCCCGTGGGGCGCGTTCGACCTCAGCCTCGGCAAGGCGATGTACTCATGCTTCACCATGGGCGGCATGGCCACCTCGATCGATGCCGAGGTCCTCGACGGTGCCGGCAGCCCGATCGCGGGGCTCTACGCGGCCGGCGCGTGCGCGGCGAACATCGCGCAGGACGGCAAGGGCTACGCGAGTGGTACCCAGCTCGGCGAGGGGTCGTACTTCGGCCGGCGGGCCGGGCGGCACGCGGCGAAGCAGGCGACGACGGTCGCGGCCGACTGAGGCCCCCCTTCTGCGCACCCCCCCCTCTGCGCACCCACCTGCTGCGCTCCCACCCTCTGCGCACCCACCCTCTGCACCCACAACTGAGGTATCAAGGAGTGTGACCTCCACCGCGCGTTCGTCCGGCCGACTCTGGCCGGCTGCGCTGTCGGGCATCGTCGCGGTGGGTGCGGGTCTCGCCGTCGGCGAGGTCGCCGCGGTCATGGTCGACCTCAATGCATCGCCGTACTTCGCGGTCGGTTCCGCGGTCGTCGACCACACGCCGACCGCGGTCCGGGAATGGGCCATCAACACCTTCGGCACCTCGGACAAGCTCGCGCTGTTCATCGGTATGGGCTGGATCATCGCCGCCATCGCCGCGGGGTGCGGTCTCGCCGAGCGGCACCGACCGCCGGCGGGCGCGGTCATCGTCGGACTGTTCGGTGTCGTCGGCGCCATCGCAGCCCTCGACCGTCCGGGTTCGCGGTGGACATACGCGATCCCGTCCATCCTCGCCGGACTGGTCGCGATCCTCGTCCTGCGGATTCTGGTCGGCATGCTGCGGCCGGCCGAGACAGCGCCGACCGCGTCCGACGGGGCCGACGGCAGCGGGGCCGAAGACGATGCGGGCCAACCGGCATCCCGTGCGGTCGGCCGACGGTTCGTCCTGACCGCGGGCGGAATCGCCGCGCTGGCCGCGGTGGTCGGGGTGATGAGCCGGCGGGTGCTCGCCGACGCCGCACACACCGTCGCCGACCGGACCCGCGTTCTGCTGCCGACGCCACGGTCCGCCGCCCCGCCGATACCCGCCGGGGCCGAACTGCAGGTTCCCGACGCCACGCCGTTCGTCACCTCCAACAACGACTTCTATCGGATCGACACCGCGCTGCAGGTGCCGAGTCTGACGACGCAGGAGTGGTCGCTGCGGATTCACGGCATGGTCGACGACGAGATCCGGATCGGCTGGGACGAGTTGCTCGCCATGCCGATGACCGAGCGGCTGGTCACCCTGACGTGTGTCTCCAACGAGATCGGCGGCGACCTGATCGGGAACGCACGGTGGCTCGGCGTGCCGATGAAAACCCTCTTGGACCGCGCCGGGGTGCGGCCGGGCGCCGACATGTTGCTGTCCACGAGCGCGGACGGCTGGACCTGCGGCACACCGGTGTCCGCGGTCACCGACGGCCGCGACGCGCTGCTGGTGGTCGGCATGAACGGCGAGCCGCTGCCGGTCGAGCACGGTTACCCCGTCCGGCAGGTCGTGCCCGGCCTGTACGGGTACGTCTCGGCGACGAAGTGGGTGACCGACTGGGAGCTCACCACATTCTCGGATGTCCAGGCGTACTGGACGACCCGCGGATGGTCTGCGCTCGGGCCCATCAAACTCGCCTCGCGGATCGACCGCCCCGCATCCGGGGCGGATGTCGAGCGGGGTGAGGTGATCGTCGCCGGTACCGCATGGGCGCAGCACACCGGTGTCGGGGCCGTCGAGGTGCGCATCGACGACGGCGTGTGGGAGCGTGCGGAACTCGCCACCGAGTACTCGCTGGACACGTGGCGTCAGTGGCGGTTCACCTGGGTCGCGACGCCGGGCGATCACACCGTGTACTGCCGTGCCATCGATCGGCGAGGCCGCGCGCAGGTCGAGACGTATGCGTCACCGATCCCGGACGGGGCGACCGGACTCGACTCCCGGACCTACCAGGTGTCCTGACCCGATCGGTGCCCGGGAGCGGGCGTGCAAAAGGGCTCTGCATCGTCTGGTACGGGGAGTTCTCACAATTCCGGTGTTCACCCTCCGCTCGCCAGCGCGCGTCGGTACACTCTGCTCACTTTCATGTCGCCGGAGTGGGTCGAGGGATCGTGCGTCGAATTCTGTTGTCGCTGACTGTTTTCCTGACGGTCGGGCTATTTCTTCAGCCGGGTTTCCATTCGGGCGGCGCGCAGGCGCTGACGATCGGCCCGATCACTTTCCCGGACATCGACCCGCCGGTCACCATCGACCAATCCAAGCCGACCGTCATCGCGAAGCCGACCTGGATGCCCGAGCTCACCGAGGACGACACCGTCATCCTGATCCCCGGCACCACCGACTACGACGGGGCCGATCAGCTCAACCGGACCCGTGACATCGGGATGTTCGGGGTCGATCCCGCGCATCAGCCGACCGTGCAGGTGGTCAACTATCCGGCCGCGTTCGGGTTCACCATCGGCGACTTCCCCATCTACCTCGCGGGCACCGGCACGTTCAACGAATCGGTGGAGATCGGCACCGCCAAGGGGGTGGCCGCCGCCGAGGCCGCCTACGCCGCCAACCCGGATCAGAAGATCGTCATCAACGGCTATTCGCAGAGCGCCCCCGTGGCGATGGACGTCGCGTACATGCTCCGGCAGCGCGGCACCATCCCCGACGAGAAGATCATCGTCGTCCTCGGTGCGGATTCCCGATTCCCGAACACCGGTGTCGAGAACGTCGTCCCCAGCTTCATCCCCGGCATGTACACCAACGGCGATCGCGACACCGCCGACACCGGGGACGTCGAGGTCCACTCGTACTGCGTGCGGGGCGACGCGACCTGCGGCGTGGGCAATCCCTTCGCCAACCCGGTGTCGACCTTCTTCTATCTGATCCCCGGCTTCTACGTGCACGCCTTCCTCACCTATCGGATCAACGAATACGACGTCGCCAAGACCTGGACCGAGAACAACACCACGTACACCGTCTACGACGGCGGCAATCCGTGGGGCATGGTGCTGCGCGACCTCGGTGTGCCGGTCCCGAAGGAGTTCGACGATTTCGTCAGCGCGGTCGTCCCCGTACCGATGCCGGGCGAGCAGGCGACGATCGCCGGACATGTGATCCCGACCCCGCGCGAACTGCAGGACATCGTCGCCGACAAGCTCGGACTGACCGTCCCGGTCACCGACCCCGACCGGAACCCCGACGTCGAGGACCGGCTGAGGGACGACACGACCGCCGACGACTCGACCACGGCACCCCCGGCGGCACCTCCCACGACGCCCGCCAGAACGTCGACCGACCCGGCGGATGTGACGCCGTCGAGCCCCGTCGCCGAGACCGCGAGTGCAGACGAGAGTCCCGCCGAGACCCCAGACACCGAGACCCCGAACACCGAGACTCCGGACACCGATGCCCCGGACACCGGGAGCGACACGTCCGAGACCGCCGCCGCCGACACCGAGACCTCCGACGCCTCCGACGCGGACGGCTCGTCGTCGGAGTCGTCCGACGGCGGAAACACCTCGACCTCGGGCGAGTGACAACTGGACACTAGGCTGGACAACTGTCCACCCATGGTGGAACATGTTCAGTCAAGAGGGAAGTGACCAATCCGACTGGGACGCCCCCATCAGGTGAGGTCATGCTATGTTCGTCGCACGTTTTTGTGAGCCGGGTGACAGTGCATCGCTCCCGGTGCATCGCGGCCCGTCGCGGCCGTGATGTCGGCATCGACCGCGGGGTCCGGTCTGCCCGGTGTGAAACCAGACAAGGTGAGAATCATGAGTGTGGGTGTCGTGCGCGAGTCTGCCGCGGGCGAACGCCGAGTGGCGTTGGTTCCCAAGGTCGTCGGCTCGCTTGTCGGTAAGGGTGTCCCGGTGATCGTCGAATCGGGAGCCGGTCTGGGGGCGTTGATCCCCGATGAGCATTATGTCGAGGCGGGCGCCACCATCGGTGACCCGTATTCGGCCGATGTGGTGGTGCGGGTCGCACCGCCGTCGGACGAGGAGATCGGCAGGCTGCGCAGTGGTCAGAAGCTGATCGGCTTCCTCGCGCCGCGCAACGCCGACAACCAGATCGGTGCGCTGAAGTCGGCGGGTGTCGAGGCTTACGCGGTGGAGGCGATCCCGCGTATCTCCCGCGCCCAGGTGATGGACGCGCTCAGCTCGCAGGCCAACGTGTCCGGCTACAAGGCGGTCGTGGTGGCCGCGGATCTGTCGACGCGCTACTTCCCGATGATGACGACCGCGGCCGGAACGGTGAAACCGGCAACGGTACTCGTCCTGGGTGTGGGCGTCGCCGGCCTGCAGGCGCTGGCCACCGCCAAGCGTCTGGGTGGTCGCACCACCGGATACGACGTGCGTCCGGAGGTGGCCGAGCAGGTCCGTTCGGTCGGTGCGCAATGGCTCGACCTCGGGATCGACGCCGCCGGCGAGGGCGGGTACGCCCGCGAGCTCACCGACGACGAGCGCGCCAAGCAGCAGCAGGCGCTCGAGGACGCGATCAAGAGCTTCGACGTGGTCATCACGACCGCGTTGGTGCCGGGCCGCCCCGCGCCGCGCCTGGTCACCGCCGCCGCGGTCGAGGGTATGAAGGCCGGCAGCGTGGTGGTCGACCTGGCCGGCGAGACCGGCGGCAACTGCGAGCTGACCGAACCGGGCGAGACCGTCGTCAAGCACGACGTGACCATCACCTCGCCGCTGAATCTCCCTGCGACGATGCCCGAGCACGCCAGCGAGCTCTACTCGAAGAACCTGCTGGCACTGATCGAGCTGATGCTCGACGACAACGGGGCGATCGCACCGGATTTCGACGACGAGGTGCTCGCCGCGTCGTGCGTGACACGCGAAGAGGCGGTGGCCTGATGTACAATGAACTGCTCGCGAACATCGCGATCCTGGTGCTGGCCGGATTCGTGGGTTTCGCCGTGATCTCCAAGGTCCCCAACACGCTGCACACGCCGCTGATGTCGGGCACCAACGCCATCCACGGCATCGTCGTGCTGGGCGCCCTGGTGGTGCTGGGCTCCCTGCCCGCCGACGCCAACTGGGGTGTGCGCATCATCGCGTTCGTCGCTCTCGTGTTCGGAACGCTGAACGTGGTCGGCGGCTTCGCGGTCACCGACCGCATGCTCGGCATGTTCAAGGGTAAGAAGGAGACCGCCAAGTGAGCGCGCCCGTCCTGCAGTCAACGAGCCTGAACCTCGCCGTGGAATCGTCGGGGCAGGTGTCGGCGGGCCTCGGCTACGGGGTCACCGTCCTCTACATCATCGCGTTCTCGCTGTTCATCTACGGCCTGATGGGTCTGACCGGACCCAAGACCGCCGTGCGGGGCAACTGGATCGCCGCCACCGGAATGGGCATCGCGATCGTCGCGACCCTGCTGGGCGTCTACAACAACGCCGGCGACGTCGGGGTCCCGACGATCAACTGGGTGCTCATCGTTGTCGGCCTGGCTGTGGGTGTGGTGCTCGGCATCCCGCCGGCGCTCAAGACCAAGATGACCGCGATGCCTCAGCTGGTCGCGCTGTTCAACGGTGTCGGTGGTGGCACCGTCGCGCTGATCGCATGGGCGGAGTACATCGAGACCGACGGGTTCACCGCGGTCGGCGAGACCCCGGATGTGCATGTGATCGTCGGATCGCTGTTCGCCGCGATCATCGGTTCGGTGTCGTTCTGGGGTTCGCTGGTGGCGTTCGCCAAGCTCCAGGAACTGCTGAACAAGAACCTGGAGAAGTCTCTGGTCAAGGCGGCCAAGGGTTTCCAGTTCGCCAACATCGTGCTGGCCATCGCGGCGGTTGCGATCGCCGTCTACATCGGCATCAGCGCGGATTCGACGTCGGCGACGCCGTGGTTCTGGATCGTGCTGCTGTTGGTGATCGCCGGCCTGATGGGCCTGTTCGTGGTGTTCCCGATCGGCGGCGCCGACATGCCGGTGGTCATCTCCCTGCTGAACGCGCTGACCGGTCTGTCGGCCGCGGCAGCGGGTCTGGCGCTCAACAACCAGGCGATGATCGTGGCCGGCATGATCGTCGGCGCATCGGGTTCGATCCTCACCAACCTCATGGCCAAGGCGATGAACCGGTCCATCCCGGCGATCATCTTCGGTTCGTTCGGTGGCGGCGATGCCGGACCTGCCGGTGCCGCCGGAGATGCCGGTGGCACGGTGAAGGCGACCTCGGCCGCGGACGCCGCGATCCAGATGGCCTACGCCAACCAGGTCATCGTGGTGCCCGGTTACGGACTCGCCGTCGCCCAGGCCCAGCACGCCGTCAAGGAGATGGCAGGGCTGCTGGAGGGCAAGGGTGTCGAGGTCAAGTACGCGATCCACCCGGTCGCCGGCCGTATGCCCGGGCACATGAACGTGCTGCTGGCCGAGGCCGACGTCGCCTACGACGCGATGAAGGAGATGGACGACATCAACGGTGAGTTCAACCGCACCGACGTCGCCATCGTCATCGGCGCCAACGACGTCACCAACCCGGCGGCGCGCAACGACCCGAGCAGCCCGATCCATGGCATGCCGATCCTCAACGTCGACGAGGCCCGCTCGGTCATCGTGCTCAAACGGTCGATGAGTTCCGGCTACGCCGGCATCGAGAACCCGTTGTTCTACGGCGACGGCACCAGCATGCTCTTCGGCGACGCGAAGAAGAGCGTCGACAGCGTCATCGAGGAGCTCAAGGCGCTGTAACCGCCGTCGTTCTCGGCGACGATGAGTTTTCCGGGTGGGTGGTGTCTATCTCAGCACAACACCACACACCACCCACCGAGGAGCTCGTCATGGCCACCGCAACCACCACCCCGTCCACCGTCGGCACCACCGGCACCCGCAGCGTGCGGCAGATCGTGGGCGTCGTCATCAGCGTCGTCGTCGGCGCCTTCCTCGCCTTCGACGTCGTCGGCAAGCTGACTCAGCCCGAGGCGGTCGTCGAGGGCACCGCCAAGCTCGGCTTCCCGATCGAGCAGGCCTACGTGATGGGCACCGTCCTGTTGATCTGCCTTGTCGTGTACGTGATCCCGCGCACGGCGGTGCTCGGTGCGCTCGGCATCACCGCCTATCTCGGTGGTGCGGTCACCGCCAACATGCGGGTCGAGTCGCCGCTCGTCAGCACCACCCTGTTCGCCGTCTACCTGGGTGTGCTGATGTGGGTCGGCCTGGTCCTGCGTCGCCCGGAACTGCTGAAGGTCGTCGGCCTGCACCGGTGACCTCCCGCTCACCCGGCTCGTTCCCGCTCATCCGCTCCGGATGAGCGGGAACGAACTGCGTGAGCGGGAGATCGCCATCTCGGCGGTGGGTGTTATCGACTTGGGATCGGACGGGTGCCCCGGTGTTGCACGGACGTCCTACTGTTACGTGAGTGACAAATGTGACCAGAGTGACTCGACGTCGGGCTGCTGCGATGGCGGTGATCGCCGTCGCCGGTATCGGCGGTGTCGCCGTCGGGACGATGCCCGTCGTGTCGGAGCGATCCGTGGCCACCGTGGCCACCACTGTCGATCCGGCCCAGCTCTACAACTCGGCGCAGCAGAAGTTCGCCGCGGGCGATGTCCCCGGCGGCCTCGACGCCATCAAGCAGGCGCTCTCCATCGTGCCGGTGGACCCGGATGCGCTTGCTCTGCAAGCCATCTGGTCTGACCAGGCCGACGATGCCGCCACCCGGCAGGCTGCGCTGGCGCGCCTGGGCGGGATCAACCCGGCTCTGGCGACCGCGGCCCGCAACATCATCGAGGGCGTGGCCGCGGCCGCACAGATCGTCCCGGACACCACGCCGAAGACCGTTGCCGGGCGGGCCGCGATCGTCGTGCTCGGGTTCGGGTTGAACCGCGACGGAAAGATGGCTCCCGAACTCGTCCGACGGGTCACCGCCGGCAAATCGCAGGCCGAAACCACCACCACCGCACCGATCGTCGTCACCGGTGGGGTACCGAAGGCGGGCATCACCGAGGCGGCGGCGATGAAGAAGTGGCTGGTGGCCAACGGGGTCGACGCCGCCCGCATCACCGAGGAGGGCAGGTCCGGTTCCACCGTGGCCAACGCGCAGAACACCGCCGAGATCCTTCGCGCGCAGGGTGTCAGCAACATCATCCTGGTCACGTCACCCAACCATATCCGCCGTGGCGCAGCAGATTTCGCTGCCGTCGGGCTGCGGACCGTCGCGACGGTGACCACCGCGACCGATATCGCCAAGTATGCGACACCGCTGACGCGCGACCAGCAGAAGGGAATCCGGCTCGAAGCCACTCGCACCGCGAAGATCCCGGCGACCCGACAGCTCGGTCTGCCATTGCCGGAGAACCTTCCGGACACCGGACCCGGATTGATCACGGAGTTCGGCGGGAAGCTGCTCGAGACGTTGCTCGGGACGGGATCGTCGGAAGCCAACTGAGCGACCGTCCGCTCCACCACGAAAACATAAGCAGATACGCATGATTCACGTCGGGTAGGGCGATCGGGTGAAGTGACCCACATCGCGGTGCTGCCTTTGGCTGTTCTCACAGGATTCACAGCCGCGATGAAAGCTCGGCTTAACATCCCGTCGGTACGGTCGAGTTCATGCAGATGTCGGAGATGTCCTCTTTGCGCGGGATCCGCGCCAACCTCAGGTACGACCTCCCTGCGTCATTGGTGGTCTTCCTTGTCGCCCTTCCGCTGTCGCTGGGTATCGCGATAGCGTCCGATGCCCCGGTGATGGCCGGCCTGATCGCCGCGGTCGTCGGCGGTGTGGTCGCGGGCCTGATCGGCGGTAGCCCGCTTCAGGTATCCGGACCCGCGGCCGGTCTGACGGTCGTCGTCGCGGAACTGGTGGCCAACTTCGGGTGGAAGATCACATGTTTCATCACGGTGGCCGCGGGCCTGTTGCAGATCCTGTTCGGACTCAGCAAGAAGGCGGGCGCGGCCCTGGCGATCGCGCCGGTGGTGGTGCATGCCATGCTGGCCGGGATCGGTATCACCATCGCGTTGCAGCAGATCCACGTGCTGCTCGGTGGCGAATCGGGTAGTACCGCGTGGGAGAACGTCACCCAGTTGCCCGCGAATCTGATGGACATCGACTGGCCCAGTGCGGTCATCGGTGGTCTGGTGATCGTCATGATGCTGACCTGGACGATGCTCCCGGTGTCGGTGCGCAAGGTGCCCGGACCGCTCGTTGCGATCGTCGTGGCGACCGCACTGACCGTCATCCTGGGTCTGAACATCGAACGGATCTCACTGGACGGCAACTTCTTCGAGGCCATCGCCCTGCCCGAACTGCCGACCGGCAACTGGGGTGCGGTGGTCATGGGCATCATCACCGTCGCACTGATCGCCAGCGTTGAATCGCTCCTGTCCGCGGTTGCGGTCGACAAGATGCACACCGGTCCCCGCAGCGATTTCAATCGCGAGATGCTGGGTCAGGGCAGCGCGAACATCACCTCGGGGCTGCTCGGTGGTCTGCCGGTCACCGGCGTCATCGTGCGCAGTACCACCAACGTCGCCACCGGCGCGAAGACCCGCGCATCCGCCGTCCTGCACGGCGTCTGGGTCCTGGTGTTCGCCGCATTGCTCACCGGTCTCGTCGAACAGATCCCGACCGCGGCGCTGGCCGGCCTGCTGGTGGTCATCGGCATCCAGCTGGTCAAGCTCGCCCACATGAAGACCGCGCTCAAGACCGGTGACCTGTGGGTCTACGCGGTCACGGTGACCTCGGTGGTGTTCCTCAATCTTCTCGAGGGCGTGGCCATCGGACTGGCGCTGGCGATCGCACTGGTGGTGTGGCGCGTCGTCCGCGCGGAGATCACCTCGGAGCCGTTCGGGACCGAGGGTTCGCGGCAGTGGCTGATCCGGGCCCGCGGCTCGCTCAGTTTCCTCTCGTTGCCGAAGCTGAACAAGGCGCTCACCGCGGTGCCCGAGGCCGCCCACGTCACGCTGGAACTCGACGTCGACTTCCTCGATCACGCCGCCACCGAGGCGATCGAGGACTGGAAGTGGGCGCACGAGGCGACCGGCGGCTCGGTGCTGGTGCTCGAACGCGGCAAGGCGCGCCTCGATCATGCGCGCGAGGCGCCGCCGCGCCGGCACACCACCGGCATCATCGGACTCACCCCGTGGCGCAGCCGGCGGAACAACGGCGACGCGCCCTGCGCCGCGACTCCGCCATCGCTGCAATCGATCATGGGCGGGGTGTCGGAGTACCACCGCGACCACGCCGACGTCCTGCGCGCGGCCACCTCCGACGTCACCCACAGTCAGGACCCGGACTCGTTGTTCCTCACGTGCGCCGATTCGCGACTGATGCCCAACATCATCACCGCGAGCGGTCCCGGCGACCTGTTCACCGTCCGCAACGTCGGCAACCTGGTTCCCGGTGAGGGATCCACGGACACGTCGGTGGCCGCCGCGCTCGAGTTCGCCATCGGTGAGATCGGGGTGAGTTCGGTTGTGGTCTGCGGTCATTCGTCGTGCGGTGCGATGAAGGCGATGCTCGCCGGCGCCGACACGAGTGACGGCAAGATCGGCTCGTGGCTCGGTCACGCGATTCCCAGCCTGGCTGCCTTCCGGCTCGACCATCCGGCCGGTCGGGCCGCAGCAGAGGCCGGGTTCCCGGAGGTCGATCAGCTCGCCGTGGTCAACGTCGCGAAGCAGATGGAGAACCTGATGCGGGATCCGGTGGTCGGGCCCGCGGCCACCGACGGCCGGTTGCGTGTGGTGGGACTGTTCTTCGACATCCCGACCGCGCAGGTCTTCGAGGTCACCGCCACCGGTGTCCGGCTCGCGGGTACCGACGCACGTGCGGAGTCGTTGTTGCCGTAGCGCTCGTCCGGGACCCGTCGACGCAGACGATGTCTAGCGTCGACGGGTCTTGGTGAGCTGGATCGGGTCGAGGTCGGATGCCGACCATTCGGCAGCCATCGCAAGGCTGGTCGCGCGTCCGGAATGCACGTGGTGGAAGGCGGATTCCGCCGCGCGATCGGGATCGTGCGCGGCGATCGCGGCGAGCAGTTCCTCGTGCTCGCGGCACTGGACGCCCGGGTCCCGGTCCTTGGTCAGGTGGAAGAGCCACTGCGTGCGCGCCTCCAGCGGTCGCAGGATGCCTTCCAGCAGCGGGTTCGCGGCCAGGTCCACGATGATCGTGTGGAATCCCGCATTCGCCGCCGCGATGGCGGGTTTGTCGTCGCGCGCGGTCGCAGTACGGGCGATGTCCAGTTGGGTGGCAAGGGAATCGAGGCCTTCGGGCGTCGCCCGTTCGGCGGCCAGACGGGCGGCCAGTACCTCCAGGCCCTCTCGCACGTCGAACAGGTCGCGCACATCGTCGACGGTGAAGGGTGCGACGATCGCGCCCTGACGCGGGACCATGACGACGAGCCCGTCCTGCTGCAACCGCTGCATCGCCTCCCGTAGCGGGATGCGTGACACCTCGAGTTCGGCGGCCAGGTCGCGCTCGACGAGTCGCGTTCCCGGCGGGAGGTCCAGTCCGACGATCCGCGTGCGCAGTTCGTCATAGGCGTGCTCGCGCAACGACTTCTTCGTCGAATCGGACGCGGCGGTGGTCACGATGGTCCTCATCTCTGTGGGCGTCGAGAGCCAGCATAGCCGTGGGGAAGTTAGCGGTATACCGGTAACCGCACTCTTACTGCCGCGTAATGCAACGGAAATGACCCGAGTGGACTCTTCTAGTAACGGTATACCGCTAAGTGGTGACCACCGGAATCCAGGGGAGCTCCCATGAAACGCTTTCGTCCCATCGCACTCGTCGCGGCGGGTGTACTCGCATTCGGCCTCACGGCATGCGGATCGTCCGGGGAGAACGGTGACTCGGACGTGTTGTCGGTCGGGGTCTTCCTGCCCGGCTCGGTCAACGACACCGGATTCATGCAGTCCGCCTATGCCGGTTACACCCGCATTCAGGAACAGCTCGGGGACAAGGTCGACGCCAGCTACGTCGAGCAGGTCGCCGCGGCGGACTACCAGCAGGCATTGCAGCGCTTCGCCTCCGAGAACGACCTGGTGATCTCGGTGGGCGGGCAGACCGACGCGGACCTCCGCAAGGTTGCGCCCCAGTTCCCGGACGTGAAGTTCGTGGAGATCGGTGGACCCGCCGACGCCGAGCCGATGCCCAATCTCGCGTACTACGACCCGCAGCAGGCCCAGGCGGAGTTCGTCGCGGGCGCGGCAGCCGGGGCGGCTTCCAAGTCGGGTACCGTCGGATTCGTCGGTGGCGTGGAGCTGCCCGCGATCGTCAACTCCGCAAAGGCCTTCCAGAACGGAGCCACCTTCGTCCGGCCGGACATCAAGGTGCTCCCACCGCAGTATGTCGGTGACTTCAACGACCCGGCCAAGGCCAAGCAGGCCGCGTCCACCGCATATGCGGGCGGCGCCGACGTGCTGAGTCAGATCGTGAACCTGGGCAAGCAGGGTATGGAACAGGCGGCACAGGAGACCGGAAACCGCATGAGCGGCGGACCCATCCCCGGAGACTGCACCAACGCCGTCTACAGCGGATACGTGCGGACCGACATCGGCACGGAGGTCGAGTACGCGGTCAACTCCACCCTCGACGGCACCTGGCGGGCCGAGCAGGTCCCGTTCGGGCTGACCAGCGACAAGGGGGGCACCGACTACATCATCTGCTCGTCCGATCCCGCCGTGAAGCAGGCCGTCGACCGCGCCAAGACGGCCATCGCCGACGGCTCGGTCACCCCGTACTGACCGGGACCGACGATGACCATCACCCCCGACACCATGACACCCGACACGGTGACACCCGACACGACCGCGCTGCTCACGCTCGACGGAGTGGGCAAATCCTTCGGCAGCGTCCGCGCCCTCGACGGCGTTCACCTTGCGGTGCAACCACGCTCGGTGCATTGCATCCTCGGCGAGAACGGGGCGGGCAAGTCCACCCTGTGCAACGCGATCTATGGCACGGTGTCCCCGGACGCGGGCCGGATGACGCTCGCCGGCGCCGACTACCGGCCGCAGGGTCCGGTGGAGGCACTGCGAGCCGGGGTGGCGATGGTGCATCAGCATTTCTCGCTGATCCCGACGATGACGGTCGGCGACAACCTCCTGCTGGGCGGCGACGGTTTCCGCCCCGCCCGGCGGGAGTTGGCCGGCGACCTCGACCGCATCGCCGACACCTACGGACTGAGCGTCGACGCGAAGTCGACGGTCCGCGACCTGAGTGTCGGTGCGCGCCAACGGGTGGAGATCGTGAAGGCGCTCCTGCGGAATCCGCGGCTGATCCTGCTCGACGAGCCGACCGCCGTCCTCGACCCCGCCGAGATCGACGCCCTGATGGCCACGTGTGCCGCGTTGACCGATGACGGAAAGTCGGTGGTGCTGATCACCCACAAGCTCGCCGAGGTGGCCCGCGCCGCCGACGAGGCCACCGTGCTGCGCGGCGGCACGGTCGTGGGCGGCGGGCGCCTCGCCGACGTCTCGCTGTCGACGCTGACCGAACTCATGCTGGGCGACGCGCCACCGGTGACCGCCGAACGCGCGCCGCGCCGCGACACTCCGACGAATGCGCCGATCTGTTTGCAGGTCAATGGGATCACCGTCAAGGGGGCCGACGGTCGAACCGCGCTGTCCGACGTCGACCTGACCGTACGGGCCGGCGAGATCGTCGGCATCGCCGGCGTCGAGGGCAACGGGCAGTCGGAACTCACCGCGGTGCTGTCCGGCGCGTCGACCCCCGACGCGGGGACGGTCAGCGTCGACGGCGAGGACCTCACCGACACATCGCCGGCGCGGCGTACCCGTGCGGGTGTCGCCGTGATCCCGGAGGACCGGCACGCCGAGGGGATGGTCGCGGCGCTGTCCATCGCGGAGAACATCGCGATGCCTCGTCTGGCGAACTACCGGCGCTGGGGACTGTTGGATCGCCGACGGATGCGTGTCGATGCGGCGGACGCGATCACCGCCTACGGCGTGCGTGCACCCGGCCCGGACACCACGATGGGAGAACTGTCCGGCGGCAACCAGCAGAAGGTGGTGCTGGCGCGCGAACTCGCGACCGACCGACTGCGGGTCGTCGTCGCGGCCCAACCGACTCGCGGACTCGACGTCGGGGCGGTCGCCTTCGTGCTGGACCGGCTCCGCGACGCCGCCGACGCCGGCGCAGCAGTTCTGGTGACCTCCAGCGAGATCGACGAACTCATCGCGGTCTGCGACCGGGTGACGGTCGCCTACCGGGGCGGTCTGCGCGGATCGGTCGACACCGGTGATCCACGCGCCGCCCAGACCATCGGCCGACTGTTGACAGGAGTGGGCGAATGACACTGCCACGGCCACGGATACAGCTCCGCTCGGCGACCCCGGCGCTGAATCCGCGCCACCCGCTGGTGGTCGCCGTCGGCGCGCTCGTCATCGCCGCCGCCGTCGGATTCGCTCTCGCGGCGGCTGCCGGCGCCGGTCCGGCAGAGGTGATCGACGCCCTGATCGAGGGCACCGTCGGTTCCCCGTTCGCCGTCGGCACCTCGATGAACAGCGCCGCCGTGCTCATGCTGGTGGCCGTCGGCTTCACGATCGCCTACCGTGCCGGTCTGGTCAACGTCGGTGGCGAGGGTCAGATCTGCCTCGGCGGGATCGGTGCCACCGCAGTCGGTGTGTCGCTACCGGCGTCGACTCCGGTGTCGCTCGGACTGCCACTCGCGTTGGCCGCGGCTATCCTGGCCGGCGCCACCTGGGCGTCGATCGCCGCGTGGCTGCGGGTGCGTCGCGGGACCAGTGAGATCATCACCACGCTGCTGCTCAACTTCGTGGGGCTCGCGCTGGTCGTCCTGATGGTGCACGAGCCCTCGTTGCTGCGGCAGCCGATGACCTCTTCGGAGACCCTGCCCCAGTCCGAATCACTCTCGCCGGCAGCTCATCTGCCCCTTCTCGGTCTGTCCAAGAACCCGGCGACCATCGCCCTGATCGCGGCCGTGGTCCTGGCCGTCATCGTCGGGATCATGCTGCGGAACAGTGCGATCGGGCTCCGCCTCCGCTCCGTGGGGCTGTCACCCACCGCGTCGGCCCGGCTCGGGATCCCGGTCGACCGTACTTCTTTCCTCGGACTGACCGCCGCGGGTGGGTTCTCCGGGTTGGCCGGCGGCCTGCTCGTCACGACCGCACCGTTCGTCCTCGCCGAGGGCTTCTCGTCGGGGTTCGGGTTCAGCGGGCTGGTCGTCGGGCTGCTGGCCCGCGGCTCGATGACCGCGGTGGCCGGCGTCTCGCTGCTCTTCGGGTTCCTGGTGTCCGGCGGGATCAATCTGCAACTCGCCGCGGGTGTCCCGTCGTCGACCATCACCGTCGTGCAGAGCGTGCTGATCCTCCTGATCGCCGGAACCGCGTGGTGGACCACCACCGCTCGCCGATCCCGCACACCAGATGAACCGGACGCCGACGATCCGTCCACGACCCGTTCGACCGACGTGGAGGTGCCCGCATGAGCGTCGACATGATCACCGAGATCCTCTCCAGCGGAGTCGCCTTCGCCATCCCGCTGATGCTCGCGGCGGCAGGGGAGTCGATCAGTGAGCGCGCCGGGGTCCTGAACCTGAGCATGGAGGGCATGATGCTGTGCGGTGCGTTCGCCAGTGTTCTCGCCGCGGTCACCACCGGATCGGCCGGTGTCGGCGTCATCGCCGGGATCGCGGCGGGCCTGGTGTTCGGTGTCGGCAACGCATTGCTCAGCGTGCGCTTCCGGGCCGACCAGATCGTCATCGGCATCGCCGCGAATGCGCTGGCGCTCGGCCTCACGACGTTTGGTGCGCGCATCCTGCTCGCCGACGGAAAGGGCACCGGGGTACCGGCATTCGCCGATCTCGACATCCCCGTCCTGCACGACCTGCCCATCGTAGGGCCCGCCCTGTTCGGCCAGACGCTGCTCGGCTATCTGTGCATCGGTGTCATCATCGTTCTCGCCGTGGTGTTCTCGGCACACACGATGCCGGGCATCCGCATCGACGCCGTCGGCGAGGACGCCACCTCCGCCGGGTGGACCGGGCTGGCGGTCAATCGCATCCGTGTGCTCGGCGTGCTGATCGCGGCCGGCGCAGGCGGACTGGCCGGCGCCCAGCTCGCGCTGTCCGAGGTTCGCTCCTTCAGCGAGAACATGACTGCCGGCATGGGCTACCTGGCGGTGGTCGCGGTCATCGCCGGCCGCTGGCGGATCACCGGAATCCTCGTGGCGACAGTCTTCTTCGGGATCGCCCGGGCGCTGCAGTTCGCGTTGCCCGCCGTCGGCGTCGACATTCCGTACGCCGTCCTGGTGATGCTCCCGTACATCGTCGCGATCGTCGCGGTCGCCGGCTTCGTGGGCGGTCGCCGGGCGCCGTCCTGCCTGACCGTTCCCTACGTCGGACGAGTCTGACGACCACCTCAGAAAGGGGCCGTGATGGCCATCGTCCTCACCCATTCCGATGTCGCCGACCTGATCGATCGCCGTGCCGTCTACGACGCCGTCGAGCAGGCCCACGCCGACCTGTCGACCGGCGCGGCCGCCAATCCGGCCCCGGCGGTCCTGCCGATCGGAGCCGGTACGGTTCTGCCGATGGCGGCCACCTCGGTCCGCGCCCGCAGCAGCGCGGTGAAGTTGTTGTCCGACATGCCGGCGAACCGCGAGATCGGTCTGCCCGCGCAGCGGTCGACGATCCTGCTGGCCTCGGCGGAGACCGGTGAATGCGAGGCGTTGCTCGACGGCAGGCTGATCACCGCGATCCGGACCGCGGCGACCAGCGCCGTGGCGACCGCGCACCTCGCCCGCGACTCGAGTACCTCGCTCGGGCTGATCGGCGCCGGCGCGCTGGCGGTGGAGCACACGCGGGCGATCGCGCGGATCCGGCCGATCGGGAAGGTGTTCGTGTGGTCGCGCAGTGCGGCAACCGTGGACCGGTTCGGGCAACTCATCGACGACCTCGACGTGGAGGTCGTGTACGCGGAGTCGCCCCGGGATGTCGTGTCGACGGCGGACATCGTCTGCACGCTGACTCCCTCCCTCGATCCGATCGTGCAGGGTGCGTGGTTCCGGCCGGGGTTGCACCTCAACGCCGTCGGGGCTCCACCTCGCGCCGATCACCGCGAGATCGACGGTGCCGGAATGGGGTCGGCTCGACTCGTGGTGGACAGCCGCGCGACCGCGTTGGCCAAATCGGGCGATGTGCTGATGGCGATCGGCGAGGGCCACCTCGGTGCGGCCGCCGTGGATCTCGAACTCGGCGACGTCATCGTCGATCGCGGTCTGGGGCGTCGCACCGATCAGGACATCACCCTGTTCAACTCGGTCGGCATCGGGCTCCAGGACCTGGTCACCGCACGACTGCTCGTGGACTCCGCTGCCGAGCGGGGTGTGGGCACCGTGGTGGAGATGTCGCGCTGAGCGTGCCCGCAACGGCACGCCTCCGGCCGGTCCCTAGAACATCACCGAACGGAAATGGGTGACCAGGCGCCAACCGTCGGGTGGGCCACCGACGCCGTCGAGGAAGTGGAACGCGATGCCCGGCGGCTGACCGCGATTGACGATCTCGGTGCCCTCGAACGGGAGATTGAGGGTGGACGCCGCGCCCGGTGCGACTGCCAGCGGACGTCCGGCGAAGGTCGTGACCGATGGGGTGTGGGCGTGCCCGCAGAGGAACGCGACGATGTTCGGGTGCCGGTCGACCAGCGCCGCCAGCCGGGCTTCGCCGGTCTGCCGAATCGAGTCCATGAACGGCATACCCAGCGTCGTGGGTGGGTGATGGAAGGCGATCAGCACCGGTGTCGCCGCCCCCTCGGCCGTGATCGTCGCGGAGATCCACGCGAGTGTCTCGTCGGTCAGATAGCCGTCGTTCTCGCCCGGGATGGAACTGTCGCAGACGACGAACAGAACGCCGCCGATCACCTCGGCCTGGTTGACCGGTTCGCTGGTCTCCCGGCCGAGCAGGCCGGCGTTGAACCGTTCGCGATGGTCGTGATTGCCGGCGGTGATCAGCATCGGCAGCGGACTGTAGAGGACACCGTGCGCCTCGCGGTACTCGGACTCGCTGCCCTCGTCGGTGATGTCGCCGGTCACCAGGAGCGCATCGATGCCGTCGGCGCGGGCGTTGATGTATCCCAGCGTCGATTCGATCCGGCGGCGGTTGTACCGCGTGCCGTTGAAATGCAGGTCGCTGATGTGGGCGACGACGAACACACAAGCTCCTAGGTGACGGACTCACCTGAGGCTAGTCACACCGTCCGCAGATGGCACGACGAGGCCCTCGATCCGTCGACGTCCCGTGTCGCCGCCCACACGTCGGTGGTTGACACAGCGCAGCCCACACATCATGGTCGGCGGATGAGGCGACGAGCGCGCAGGAGCGGCCAGGAAACAACGCGATTCGACGGGGCGACCGCGGTGGTGACCGGTGGCGGCTCGGGGATCGGGGCGGCGCTCACCCGGGCACTCGTCGCGGCCGGCGCCGATGTCGCCTGCACAGACCGGGATCTCGACGCCGCGCGACACGTCGTCGAGGGTCTGGGTTCCGCACCGGGGTCGGCGCGGGCCGTGCGCCTCGACGTCACCGACGGTGAGGCCGTCCGCCACCTCGTCGACGACGTGGTCTCGACATCGGGTCGCCTCGACCTCATGTTCAACAACGCGGGCATGGCCCTCGGTGGCAACACCGAACTCCTCACCGCGGACCAATGGGACGCCATCATCGACGTGAACATCCGCGGCGTGGTCCATGGGGTCACGGCCGCGTACCCGCACATGATCCGTCAGCACTCCGGTCACATCGTGAACACCGCGTCGATGGCCGGTCTCACCGCCGCCGGACTGATGACCAGTTACGTGATGACCAAGCATGCGGTCGTCGGACTGACGCTGGCGTTGCGTTCGGAGGCGGCCGCGCACGGCGTGGGCGTCACAGCGCTGTGCCCGGCCGCGGTCGAGACCCCACTGCTCGACGGCGAGGGGGTCGGCGGATTCGACGGCCGGACCTTCTATCTGTCCGGGCAGGGGGTGCGCACCGCCTACGGCGCCGACCGGCTCGCCGCGGAAGCATTGGTCGCCGTCGAACGTGACAAGGCGCTGCTCGTCGTACCGGCGCAGGCTCGGGCGGCGTGGCGCTTCTCCCGGATCGCACCGACCACGATGCAGCGGATGACAGCCAGATTCGTCGCCCAGCAGCGACAGCGTCAGGGACTCTGACAGCTCTCTCGACACCACCCGGACGTGCGGCCTGGACGCCTGGTCAGTATCCGGCGCCGCGACACGTCGACGTGTCGATGGTTCCGTCTGAGCACAGCCGGGTGAACTCACTGTCGGCCGGGCCGCTGCCGATCGAGGCGACAGGCATGCTGAATCCGGCTGCGCCACAGAGCGCATCGGCCGCCTGGCCGCGGGAGCACAGGTCTCGCAGCTGTGCCGGGTCGGGCGTCGACGATTCGGGGTCGGGTGGGACGGCCAGGCCTGATTCGGTACAGAAGGACGCATCGGCGTCCCCGACGGAACACAGGTAGGCCAATTGCGCGCGGACGGCACCCGGCCCGCCGGCCTGTTCAGGTGTGGTCGGGGTGCCCTTCTGCGGGACCGCACGAGGTCCGGGCGCCACCCGCGCCGCCTCGGCCGAGTGCCGGGCATGCGAGGTGGTCCCCGACGATCCGTTCGCAGACGGGCCACCCGCTTCGTTCTCCGTCCCGCACGCGGCGAACGCCGGCGTGGCGACGAGCAGGACTGCGGTCAGCAGTCCCATGCCGAGGTGTCGGTTCACGCTGTACCTGCTTCCGTTCGTCCACCGTGTCCGTCGATAGCCAAATGAATCAGATCGCAGCGATTCCTGTCGGCGAACGCGGTGGATTCGCTCAGTGCAGCGTCCGGGCGTACAGCGCCCGCAACTCCGTGAAGTGCTGCTCGGTCGCCTCGGGGTGGAAGACCGCGGTGTCGGCCATCGTGTACCCGTGCATCGCACCGGGATACACCGACGCCGAATGTGTGACGCCGGTCGACGTCAGCGCGTGTTCGAACGTGGCGACCGCCTCCGGCGGCAGCGAGCGGTCCTGGTCGGCGTGGATCGCCAAGATGTCGGCACGCACGTCGGGCAGCCGACGATGTGGGCTCGCGGGGTCATCGGTCACCAGTCCGCCGGTGTGGAACATGCCGATGGCCCCGACATCGTCCGGGCGGGTCGCGGCGGCGAGCAGTGCGAGCCGGCCGCCCATGCAGTACCCGGTGGCGCCGATGGGACCGTCGGTGACGCCCTCGAGGCCACGAAGCGCGTCGATGTAGGCGGCCAGGTCCGGGGTCGCCAGGTCGTCGGTCAGGCCTCGGACCCGCGGCATCACGTCCGTGAAGAACTCGTCTCGACTCGATGGATCGGTGAGGTCGACGGTGGGCTCGAGCTCGCTCGCGCTGCCGGAACGGTAGAAGACGTTGGGCGCCAACACCACATGGCCCCACGACGCGATGCGGTCGGCCATCGCCTTGGTCTGCGGTCGCAGGCCGATGGCGTCGATGATGAAGAGCACACCCGGGTGGGGTCCGTCGTCGTCGGGTCGGGTGAGATAGGCGTCGGCGGTGCCGTCGGGGGTGTCGACGGTGATCATCTCGGAGGGCACGGCAGCAGTCCTTTCCACGGTTCGTTCGGATGGATTCTCGGGTCAGAGGTCTCCGGGCAGTTTGTCCCGCCGGATGCCACGCCAACTGGGATGGCGCAGGTGGCCGGTGGTGGTCCAGTCCATGAACCGGACCTCGCCGACGATCTTGGGCAGTACCCAGACCGCACTCGACGCCACCGGGCGGTCCAGCTTGTCGACGAACGGGCAGGTCTTGATGCGCAGTGGCTCGAGTTCGGCGGCGAGGGAACGGAGTTGGGCGTCGGTGAAGCCGGTGCCGACGCGCCCGACATACCGCAGGCCGGTCTCCTCCGGCAGTCCGAGCAGCAATGATCCGATGGTGTCCGAGCGGTTGCCGCGGCCGGGGCGGTAGCCGCCGATGACCACCTCGATGTCGCTCCAGTTCTTCTGTTTCAACCACTGCGTGGTGCGCCTGCCCTGCTGGTACGTCGACGTCCGACGCTTGGCGACCACACCCTCATAGCCCTGTTCCCTGCTGTGCGCCACGGCCGCCCGGCCCGGCCCGTCCAGCAGCGGTGGCACCTCGGCGTGGGTCGACCGCGCGAACGCCGGGGCGAGTTCCTCGAGGAGTTCGCGACGTTGTGACCACGGCCGGCGCAGCAGCGACGTCCCGTTCAGGAACAGGATGTCGAAGATGTAGAGCTTCAGTGTCAGGTCGTCATCGGTGGTGTTGCGCGCGGCAAGCAGGGTGAAGTTGGTGCGCCCGCTCGCGTCGAGTGCCACCACCTCGCCGTCGAGGACCACGTCGATGAGCCCGAGATCGTCCGCGATGGAACGCAGTTGCGGGAAGTCGGCGGTCATGTCGATCCCGGAGCGCGACGTCAGCCGGAAGTCGCCGTCGATGTAGCGCACCAGGATGCGGTAGCCGTCCCATTTGCCCTCGAAGGCCCAGTCCCGCCCGTCGAGGTTCTCGATGGATTCGTCGGTCGCCAGCATGGGCCGCGGATCCTTGAGACTGTCCGGCAGGATGGGCCGCGGCTCGTCGCTCATCAGGTGGGCGAGCCAGTTCTTGTCGCCGGTTTTGATGAGCGCGTAGCGCCCCTGCACGCGCTCGCCGTGCAGACGCACGATCACCTCGTTCTCGCGCCACTTCTCGGTCTCGTACGTGCCGCGGTCCCAGATCTCCACATGCCCGCCGCCGTACTCGCCGGCGGGGATGTCGCCCTCGAAGTCGGCGTAATCCATGGGGTGGTCCTCGGTGTGCACCGCGAGCCGGTTCTGACCGGGGTCGTCGGGCAGGTTCTTCGGGACCGCCCAGGACACCAGCACGCCGTCGCGTTCCAGCCGGAAGTCGTAATGCAGTCGGCGCGCGTGGTGCTCCTGGATGACGAAGATCGGTCCGGCACCGATGTCGGTGTCGTCGCCGCGCTCGCGGTGGGCCTCGTCGCCGAACGGCTCGGGCGTCTTGTCCGCATCCCGCTTGCGTCGGTACTCACCAAGGCTGACAACAGGATTCGCGACGGGGGCAGCGGTGGCAGCCGCCGCGGCGACCGCGTCGGGGTCGAGTTCCTCGGTGTCGTCCGCGCCGGCGGTGTCGTCGGGTCCGTGCGCGTCGTCGAGATCACGCAGCAGATCGCCCTCCGCGGCAACGCGTTCGAGGACCTCGTGGAAGAGCAGCTGCCCGATGTCGGGATCGGTGAGTTCGTCCCAGGTGCGGGGCGCGGCCACCCAGGGCTGATCGCGACCGCGCATCGAATACGGCGCCAGCGTCGTCTTGGAGCCGCTGTTCTGGCTCCAGTCGATGAAGACCTTTCCGGTCCGGATCGACTTGGACATCGTCGCGGTGATCTCGGCGGGATGCGACGCGGCCAGGCTGGTGGCGATCTGTTTGGCGACGGTCCGCGCGGCGTCCGGTGAGACGGGACGGTCGAACCGCGCATACAGGTGCAGTCCCTTGCCGCCGCTGGTCACCGGAAAGGCGGTGAGTCCGGCCGCGGACAGCATGTCGCGGATCATCAGAGCGACCTCGGCACACTGCGAGAGCGGGACGTCGGGGCCGGGGTCGAGGTCGAGGACGAGGCGGTCGGCCTTCGGTGCGGACCCCTCGGTTGCCGGGACACGCCACTGCGGCGTGTGCAGTTCGAGCGCCGCCATCTGGCCGAACCACACCAGGTCGGCCTGCGACGACGCGAGCGGATAGGTGATCACCCGTTTGCTGTGTTGTTCACCGAACCGTTCGAGCCAATCCGGTGCCGACGCGGGGAGGTCCTTCTCGAAGAACGGCATCGACTCGACGCCGTTGGGCCAGCGCTTGCGGGTGATCGGGCGTCCGGCGAGATGCGGGAGCATGACGTCGGCGATACGCGAGTAGTAGTCGACGACCTCGAACTTCCGGGTTCCCGTCTCCGGGTAGAGCACCTTCTCGAGGTTGGTGATCGGTATGCGACGACCGTCGACCTCGAGACCGTCACCACCCGCCATGACGACCATTGTCCACGTTCCGGCCCGAGGATTCGGGCATCCGATGGCACAATGAACTCCATGCGCTCGATTTGGAAGGGCGATCTGAGCTTTGGCCTGGTGAACGTGCCCGTCAAGGTGTACTCGGCGACGGAAAGTCACGACCGCAAGTCGTATCAGGTCGACTCCAAGGACGGCACGCGCATCCGCTACCGCCGGGTCCGTGAGGGAACCGACACCGAGGTCGACTACTCGGACATCGCCAACGCGTACGAGACGGATGCGGGCGAGACGGTGATCCTCACCAAGGAGGACCTCGCGACGCTGCCGGTGCAGAAGAGCCCGGAGATCTCGATCCTGGAGTTCGTGCCCACCGAGCAGGTCGACCCGATCTACTTCGACAAGCCCTACTACCTCGAGCCCGCGTCGAAGTCGCCCAAGGCGTATGCACTGTTGGCCAAGGCGCTCGAGGAGACGGACCGTCTGGCGATCGCCAACTTCACCCTGCGCAACCGGACGCGGCTGGCCGCATTGCGGGTCGTCGACGGTGTCATGACCTTGCAGACGCTGTTGTGGCCCGACGAGGTCCGCAAGGCCGACTTCGACTTCCTCGACGATGCCCCGGAGATCCGCAAGCAGGAACTCGACATGGCGTCGTCCCTGATCGAGACGATGGCCAAGGACTTCGATCCGACCGAGTTCGAGGACACCTATCAGAACGAGCTGTCCAAACTCGTCGAGGCCAAAGCCGATGGCGCCGAGGCATTCCCGGAGAGCGACGAGGAACCGGAAGCCGACGAGGACTCCGAGGTGGCCGATCTGCTCGCCGCGCTGCGGGCGTCGGTGAAGGACAAACCGTCGTCGGGTGGGTCGTCGTCGAAGAGCGACGACGACGAGAAGGAGCCGGCGAAGAAGGCTCCCGCAAAGAAGGCGGCGGCCAAGAAGGCCCCCGCGAAGAAAGCCGCGGCCAAGAAGGCGCCGGCGAAGAAGGCCGCAGCGAAGAAGTCGGCGTAGGCGCTCGCTTCGAGAAAATCGCTGGCCGCCCGACCTGGGATTCCGGCAAGCTGGACAGATGAGCACCCCGGTCGACCCCGGCAGGGTGGACACCCGCCTCCCCACAGCGCTGAAACCGTTCGCGCTGCGGCAATACCGGCTGCTCGCACTCGGCCTGGTGCTGGCCATGTTCGCCGACGGGGTCTGGACGATCGGCGTCGTGTGGCAGGTCATCGACATGGGTGGGGGACCGGGGCAGCTCTCCGCGGTCACCGGCGTCGCCGCGCTGGGCATGGTGATCTCGACGCTGGCCGGTGGCGTGCTGGCCGACCGGGTTTCGCAACGCCTCATCATGATCGGCCTGGAGATGGTGAAACTGCTGGCGTTCGCGATCGTCGGCGTGGCGGGCATGCTCGGGGTGTTGTCGATGCCGGTCCTGGTCGCAGCGTCGTTGATCGGTGGCATCACGATGGGTATGTACTACCCGGCCTATTCGGCGCTGCTGCCGAGCGTGGTGGAGGCGGCACAACTGCAGGCGGCCAACGGGATCGAGGGTTTCCTGCGTCCGGTGGTGTTCCAGGCCGTGGGTCCGATGGCGGCCGGGGGCGTCATCTCGATCGCGTCGCCGGGCCTGGCCATCGTGCTGGCCGGCGTGGCGAGTGCGTCGTCGGCGCTGTTCTACGTGGCGATGACCCCGATTTCGGTGCGGCGTGAGGTGACCGCGGTGTCCGGACATCCGGTGCGGGCCGTCATCACCGACATCGCCGAGGGATTCGCCTACATGTGGCGGACACCGTGGTTGTGGGCGACGCTGTTCTTCGCCTGCATCCTCGTCCTCGCGACGATGGGTCCCATCGAGGTGTTGGTGCCGTTCGCCCTGCGGGAACGGGTGCACGGCGGCGCCGGCGATCATTCACTCGTGTTGGCGGCGTTCGGTATCGGCGCGGCGGTGACGTCGCTGGTGTTCGCGTCCATCCCCATGCCGCGACGGTATCTGTCGGTGATGTTCGGGATCTGGAGCGTCTCGAGTGTGCCGTTGGTGATCATGGGATTCGCTGACGCGACGTGGATGTTCGTCGTCGCGGGATTCCTGATGGGCATCCTGTTCGACGGACCGATGGTGTTGTGGGGCACGCTCTTACAGCGCCGGGTGCCGCCGGCACTGTTGGGGCGGGTGGCAAGCCTGGACTTCTTCGTGTCGGTGGCGCTGATGCCGGTGTCGATGGCGCTGGCCGCACCGGTGAGCCATGCGATCGGACTGACGTGGACGTTCGTGTTGGCCGGCGTGCTGCCGGTGCCGGTCGCGGTGGGTTTCTACCTCGCCGCGAGGCTGTGGCGCGACGAGATCGAGAACCCGTTGACGGTCACGCTCACCGAGAACGTCACGGCCGGTGGCTGATCGGGTCCGGGCTGATCGGGGCAGGTCCGGTCCGGGGCGGCACGAGGTGCTCCGCCGCGGCCGCGACGGTCAGCTCGGTGAGGGCGTCGAGGATCGGTGAACTGAGCTTCCAGTACTGCCAGAACAGCGGGACGTCGACGTGGTGGTCGACGATCGGGATGACGCGCCCGGCGTCGAGGGCCGGTGCGATCTGTGCTTCCGGCACCGCGCCCCACCCGATGCCGAGTTCCACCGCCCGATAGAACTCGGTGGACGACGGGATGTAGGTGATCGGCGGAGTCACCGGTTGTTCGGCGAGAGCGGCGAGGACGTTGCGCTGGATGTAGTCGTTGCGGTCGAACAGCACCATCGGCGCGTACGACAAGGTCGCGGCGGACGGGCCGTCGGGGAGCCAACGGTCGACGAAATCCGGCGTCGCGACCGGGAGATAGCGCATCGATCCGAGAGGACGGATCGTGCAACCGCGAATGCCGAGTGGGTCGGAGGTAATGGCCCCCAACACTTCTCCCGATCGAAGGAATCGGCTGTTCTGGCTCTCGTCGTCGCGGAGCACCTCGATGGCCACCGGATGGTCACGATGCATCCTGGCGATCACCGGGAGGAACCAGGTCGCCAGCGAGTCCGCGTTGGCCGCGATCGGGAGGTGGATGCGCGATTCGTCGGCGTCGGTGGTGGTGCTGCCGAGCAGTTCGATGCGGGCCTCGTCGAGCAGCAGTTCCCATTGCTTGGCGAGCCGGACGAGGACCTCGCCGTCGGGGGTCGCGGTGGCGGGTTTGGTCCGGCGCAGCACCACCCGCCCGACCGACGTCTCGAGACCCTTGATGCGCTGACTGACCGCCGACGGGGTGATGTGCAGCGCCGACGCCGCGGCGTCGAACGTGCCTTCGCGCAGCACGGCGGCCAGCGTCTGCAGTCCTTCCTGGCTGATCTCCACCGCCCGATCTTAAGCTCTGCTGATGATTCGTGAAAAACATTCGCTGGATTGTCGAGAAGCGCGGCCCTAGCGTCGGTGGCATGACCACCTATGTCCTCGCCGCCGTCGCCGGCCTCCTCACCGGCGCCGGGCTGATCATCGCGATCGGTCCACAGAATGTCTTCGTCCTCCGCCAAGGAGTCGCGCGAGCACATGTGGTCCCGGTCGTCCTGGTGTGCGCGGTGTCCGACGTGGTGCTGATCGTCGCGGGGGTGGCGGGCCTCGGCGCCCTCGTCTCCGCGCACCCCGCCGTGGTGACGATCGCGAAAGTCGTCGGCGGGATCTACGTCATCGTCCTGGGTCTGATGGCCGCGCGCCGGTGCCTGCGCAGCAGTGAGGCCATCGTCACCAACGCGGGTGAGGCCAACACGGTGAGCCGCTGGGCGGCGGTCGGTATGACGCTGGCGCTGACCTGGCTCAACCCGCACGTTTACCTCGACACCGTGCTGACCATGGGGGCGATCGCGAACAGTCACGGCAACGGCAAGTGGGCATTCGCCATCGGCGCCTGCGTCGCGAGCCTCATCTGGTTCGCCGCACTCGGTGGTGGTGCCAGCAGGCTCGCGCACTTCTTCGAGTCACCGCGCTCCTGGCGGATCCTCGACGCCGTCGTCGCGGTCGTCATGCTCGCGATGGGCGCGATGCTGATCGCGTCGGTGTGATCAGACCTTCGCCGGCTCGGGCTCCCAGAGACTCGGGTCGATGTTCTTCTCGATCGGGATCTCCCGGATGGCCGTGCCCTCGACGTCGACGTTGGGCACGATCTTGTCGAGCCAGCGCGGCAGCTTCCACGCGGTGTCGCCGAGCAGTGTGATCACCGCGGGCACGACGATCATCCGGATGATGAAGGCGTCGAAGAACACCGCAGCCGCGAGCGCGAAGCCCATCATCTTGGCGATGGTGTCCGGGGCCAGCATGAACGCGGCGAACACCGAGATCATGATGATCGCGGCCGACGCGACGACCCGCGCGCCGTGTTGATAGCCGATGATCACGGAATCCTTTGCGGAGACACCGTGCACGTACTCCTCGCGCATTCGGGTCACCAGGAACACCTGATAGTCCATCGCCAACCCGAACACGACGCCGACCAGGAAGATCGGCAGGAACGAGATGATCGGCTTGGTGTGATCGATCAGGCCGAAGTCGCCGCGCTGGAAGATCGCCACCGTCGCACCGAAGGTGGCACAGACCGAGAACAGGAAGCCGAGCGTCGCGATCAACGGCACCAGCAGCGACCGGAACACGATGGTCAGGATGATGAACGCCAGTCCGACGACCACGATCAGGAACGGGATCAGCGCCGAACTCAACTTCGACGAGATGTCGGACATGATCGCCGTCTGACCGCCCACGTTGACGGTCGCACCCCCGGGTGAGGTGGCCCCGTACTCGCGGATCTGCTCCATCAGCTCATGGGTCTGCGGACCGCTCGGCGACCGTTCCGGCGTGACCGAGATCAGCGCCGCCTTGGCTCCGGCCTGCGGGTTCGCCGGGTCCGAGCCGTTGCCGATCCAGGTGATCTGGGCCGGGTTGGCGACGTTGTCGAGGGTCTTCACATGCGCGACGACATCATCGGCGGCCGGCGCGATGTCACCGTTCTGCGCGTCGCTGACGACCACCAGCAGCGGACCGTTGACGCCCTCGCCGAAGCCGCGCTGCAGCAACTGGGTGGCCGCGTACTCGCTGTCCGTGGTGGATTCCATCCCGAGTTCCATCTGGGTCATCGGGATGGCCGCGACGACGAGGAGGATGAGGCCGGCGAGAGCCGCGGGTAGCGGGAACCGGGTGAGGAACCGGGCGAAACGGAGGCCGTTGGACGGCTGCGTGTCGGGCTCGTCGCCGTGTCGGATGCCGGGGATCTGCGGTGAGAACGCGAAGCGTCCGAAGGCGCCGAGCAGTGCGGGGATCAGCGTGATGGCACCGAGCACCGCGACCAGGACGGCGATGGCCGCCGCCACACCCATCTGGGTGATGAACGGGATGCCGACCACCGCGAGCGCGGCGACCGCGATCATCACCGTCAGGCCGGCGAACACGACCGCGGACCCGGCCGTGCCGACCGCACGTCCGACCGCGGCCTCACGACTGCCGCCGAGGTTCAGTTCGGATCGATACCGGGAGACGATGAACAGCGCGTAGTCGATCGACACGGCGATACCGAGCATGGTGATGATGGTGGTCGCGCTCTGCTGGACATCGATGATCTTGGCGCTCAACGTGACCAGCAGGATGGTGATGCCGACGCCCAGGATGCCGGTGACGATCGGGATGAACGCGGCGATCAGCGCGCCGAAGGCGACGATCATGATGACGAACGCGACTGCGAAGCCCAGGAGTTCGGACACGCCGCCCTGCTCGAACACCTGCATCAGGGAGCCGGTGCCCTCGACCTCGAGGCCGTCGCCGCGATACTCCGACAACAGTTCCTTGAACTGGTCCATCTCTGCGCCGGTGAGATCCTGCATCGGGATGTCCTGGCGGATCTGGATCAGCCCGACCTTGCCGTCGTCGCCGAGCACCGCCGAGGCCATCGCCGGGTTCTGCTGGGCGGCGGTCACGGGATTGACGACGGTCTGCGGCTCGATGACCTTCGGTAGTGTGCGGGCCTTCGCCACGAGCGCATCGATCTGTGCGGTGTGGTTGGCCAGCCCGTCGTCGGCGGCCACGAGGATGCTGGTCGACGCGTTGAGTTGCTGATCGTTGATCGCCGTGAAGTCGGTTTTCATGACCGACATCGCCCGATCGGAGTCGGTGCCGGGCAATTCGAAGTTGGTGGAGAACTTCGGTGCGACCGCGCCGACGATCGCCCCGAGTGCGATCAGGACGACAAGCCACGCACTGACGAACCACCACTTGTGCCGGAACGTGAAACGACCGAGCCGGTACAACCACAACGCCACGGCGGACCTCCCCTTCGATGTGACCGCCAGCGTATCGGCCCGTCGGGCGAGGCGGTGTGACAGGCGGCACAGGTATCCACAGAGATCCCTATGATGTGCCCATGATCGCCCCGATGAGCGTGGAGTGCAGACCATGACCGATCCCACCGTTCCGACCGATCCGACCGCTCTGCCCGCCGGCGCGGGTCGCCTCCGGCAGAACGAGATCTACACCCAGGGCATCCACGGACGGCGTCCGCGGGTACCCACCGATCACGCCGAGCTGGAACGCCGGGCGCGTCGGGTCATGTCGGATCGGGCGTGGGCCTACATCGCCGGCGGTGCGGGCGAGGGCTCGACGATGGCCGCCAACCGCGCGGCGCTCGATCGCTGGGCGATCGTCCCGCGGGTGCTGCGGGACGTGTCGTCGCGGTCGACCGGCATCGAGTTGTTCGGGCAGCAGTTGCCGGCTCCGGTGCTGTTCTCCCCGGTCGGTGCGGGTGCGTTGGCCGCGCATGCCGCCGACGTGCACATCGGGCATGCCGCCGCCGAACTCGGTGTGCCCTATATCTTCTCCAATCAGGGCAGCGCGCCGATGGAGACCGTCGCCGCCGAGATGGACCGGGTCCGGTCCGGTGCGCCGCGGTGGTTCCAGCTCTACTGGTCCACCGATGACGACCTCGTGGACAGTTTGTTGGCGCGCGCGGAGGGGATGGGCGCGAACGCCGTGGCGGTCACCCTCGACACGACCATGCTCGGCTGGCGGCCGCAGGACCTGAATCTCGGGTCACTGCCCTTCGCCCGCGGTGAGGGCATCGATCAGTACACGTCGGATCCGCGGTTCACCGAGATCGTGGCGCAGCGGGTGCGCGCCGCCGTGGGCGGGGAGAAACCCGAGATATCGGTGGGCGCCATCAAGACCCTGTTCTCGATCGCCCGCAATGCGCCGGGTTCGCTGATGAAGAATCTGACGGCCCCCGAACCCCGCGTGGCGGTGCAGACCTTCCTCGACATCTACTCGCGACCGTCCCTGAACTGGGATGACATCGCCGGTCTGCGCGACCGGACGACGTTGCCGATCGTGTTGAAGGGGGTGCTGCACCCCGACGACGCGCGACGCGCGGTCGACGTCGGGGTGGACGGCATCATCGTGTCCAACCACGGCGGTCGTCAGGTCGACGGTGCGATCGGGTCGATCGATGCACTCGCGGCCATCGCGCCCGCCGTCGACGGTCGGATCAAGGTGCTGGTCGATTCCGGAATCCACACGGGCGCAGATGTTTTCAAGGCGATAGCGCTCGGTGCCGACGCGGCGTGCATCGGGCGGCCGCACATGTACGGACTCGCGCTCGCGGGCGCCGATGGTGCGCGTGACGTCGTCGCCAACATCATCGCCGAGCTCGACCTCACGCTCGGACTCGCCGGATATACGTCGATCGCCGACGTGGATCGGGATGCGTTGCAGCGGGTGTGATCTCGATACACCCGGCTCGCTCCGCTCGCGCGGCCACTCGATCAGCGGTGGTGGCGACACCCCGCTCGCGCGGGCACTCGATCAGCGGGGTGGCGACAGCGGTGGTGGGGACGCCCCGCTCGCGGGTTTCCAAACCGCTGGTCGAGTAGCCCGAGGCGCCAGCCGAGGGCGTATCGAGACCACTCACACCAGCGGACGTCCGGTCCGGATCCGCCAGCGCACGTCCCAGAGCAGGAAGTTGAACGGGAACTCGCGCAGGAGCTTCGGCAGGCGGTTGGAGATCGCGCGGGCGACCTTGTTGTGGGCGTCGAACACCACGCGCTGCCACGGCTTGAACTCGAGGCCCATCTTGTCGCGGAAGTTCTCCGGCAGGAATCCGATGGTCAGCAGCTCGAACCACCAGCCGATCAGGAAGCTGACCGCCGGCGGCATGAACTCGGCCCGGGTGATGGCCATCAGATGTTCGCGAATCACCGGGTCGATCTCGAACGTCGCGACGGTGTCGTTCCAGTACGTCTCGAAATCGGCGCGGGTGGCCGGCCACAGCTCGCGCGGTACCTGCAGCGTGGTGCCGAGGACGGCGCCGTTCTGATAGGCCTCCTCGGTGATGTCGGCGGGGTCCCCGTAGATCCGCTGCATGTCCTCCCACCCCTTGTAGAGGCAGGCGGCCACCCAGAGTTGCAGCTTGGGGTCGAAGGCGTTGTATTTCACGGGGCTGTCCGCGTTGGAGCGCACCTTGGCGTGGGCCGATCCGACCGCTTTGCGGTAGGCCTTGCGGTCCTTGGGCGTCCCCATCACCGCGACGGCGAGGTAGCTCAACGTCGTGCGGGTGCGTTTGATCGGGTGCTTGAACAGGTTGCCGCTGTCCACGCGACTCTCGTAGACGCCGTAGCCGACGGCCGGCATGGCCAGCTGCATGATCACGTTGGCGGGTCCGGCGAGTGTCGAGATGCCCTTCATCTCGTTCATCCGGGTGGGCAGTGCGTCCAGCTCGCCGCGGGTCATCCGTGCCACCGGCGGCAGGTACTCGGTGTCCGGCGTGGTCGACGCGTATGCGATCGGCAGATCGACCTCGTCGTCGATGATCGGTTCTGTAGTCACCAAGACCCCCAAGTAGCGGCGTAAATCTGACAACGTGCGTTTTCGCTTTCATTGAACGATGGCAAGGTTATCGGTGTCAAGATGGACACGTGGCCAGCACAACCGGCGAGACCCAGACCAGCAGCCCATCGGGCGGCGACAGCCTGCGTGCCTACGGCGGCGAGGAGGGCGACATCAGGGTGGCGCGTCGTCGCGCGACGCTGATCGACGCGGTCCTCGAACTCCTCGGCGCCTCCGACGGCGGGTCGGTGACGGTGCGTGGGGTCTGCCGGGAGGCCGGTCTGACGACCCGGTATTTCTACGAGAGTTTCGACTCGATCGAGACGCTCGTGGGCGCGACCTTCGACGAGGTCATCGCCGAGATCTCGGATGACGCACTGACGGCGTTCGCGGACGGCGAGGACGTCGAGAGCAAGGTCACCGGCGCGATCGCGGCGATCGTGCGCATCATCGACGAGGATCGCCGCAAGGGACGCCTGCTGTTCTCCCAGTCGCTGCTGAGTCCGACGATCGCGGCGAAGCGGATGGAGTCGACCGCACTGTTCGCCGGTCTGACCCTGCGTTCGGCGGCCGGTGTACTCGAGCTCCGATCTCATCCGAAGGCGCTCGCGGCGGCGAACTTCCAGGTCGGCGGGCTCGCACGGCTCCTCGCTGCGTGGCTCGACGGACATCTCGACCTCGACCGTGAGGGCGTTGTCGAGGTGAGTGTCGGACTGATGATGGCGCTTGCCGACGGCGCGGACAGATTCGGCTCCTGAACCCTCGCGGGAGGCCGATGCGCGGCGGGTGACACTCTGCGCGGAAGTCGTTGCGGCTATGTTGGTAACCATGAGCAGCGGGACCGACGAGACGGATGTACGTCCGAGTTCTGTCGGTCAGTGGCGCGACTACGGCGAGCCGGAACTGCCCGTGCCCCTGGCCGCCGCGCTCGCGGCGTTCGCCGAGCAGGGCTATCACGGCACGTCGGTGCGCGAGATCGCCGCGCGCGCGAACCTGTCGGTGCCGGGTCTGTATCACCACTACCCGTCCAAGCAGTCGTTGCTGCAGGGTCTGCTCGAACGCACGATGACCGACCTGCTCAATCGGTCCGAGATGGCCGTCCGCGAAGCGGGCGAGCAGCCGGTCGACCAATTCGACGCCGTCGTCGAGTCCCTGCTGCGGTTCCACATGTATCGCCGCGAACAGGCGTTCGTCGGGTCCACCGAGATCCGCAGCCTCGACGACACCTACAAGCAGACCTACATCGGGCACCGCGACCGTCAGCAGCACATGGTCGACGAGATCGTCTTCGCCGGTGTGGAGGCGGGGGACTTCACCACCCGCTATCCGAAGGACGCCAGTCGTGCGGTGGCGACGATGTGCGTCGGTGTGTCGACCTGGTTCAAACTCGACGGCGAACTCGCCCCCGATGAACTCATCGCGCGGAACAAGCAACTCGCCCGCGACATCGTCGGCTATCACGGCAACGTCGACCCCTTGGCGTGATCGGGTCCGGTCCGGTCGTATGACTTGACCGTCGTGCTCCGAACTGGCAAGGTTGCGGACGCCGAACGATCGCTCGGTCGGCATACCGATGAGGAGACACGATGTCCGTTGATCTGCGATATGCCCCCGATGTCTCGGAGATCGTCGACAAGACGAGCCGTTTTGTCCGCGACCAAGTGCTGCCGATCGAGAACTCCTACGGCGGGGACATCACCGCGGCCGGTGGCGACGACCTGCGTCGCGAGTTGAACGCCAAGGCGAAGGCCGAGGGGATCTTCGCCCCCCATGCGCCGATCGAGTTCGGTGGTCTGGGTCTGGACATGTCCGACCGGGTGCCGGTGTTCGCGGCGGCGGGCTACTCCACGTTCGGGCCGGTGGCCCTGCACATCGGTGCCCCCGACGAGGGCAACGTCCATATGCTCGCCCACATCGCCAGCGACGATCAGAAGCACAAATACCTCGCACCGCTGGCGGCCGGTGACGTGCGGTCGGCATTCGCGATGACCGAACCGTCACCGGGAGCCGGTTCCGATCCGAATGCGTTGCGCACCAACGCTGTCAAGGTCGACGGTGGGTGGAAGATCAACGGCGAGAAGCGATTCATCACCGGTGCCGAGGGTGCCGGGTTCTTCATCATCATGGCGCGCACCGCCGGTTCGCCCGGCGACCGGGGCGGGGCGACGATGTTCCTTGCCCCGCATGACACGCCGGGCATCTCGGTCGGACGGCACATCGTGACCACCGACAAGTCGATGATCGGCGGCCACTGTGAGGTGACGTTCACCGACGTGTTCGTACCCGACGAGGACATCCTCGGCGAGGTCGACGAGGGCTATCGCTACGCGCAGGTGCGACTCGGCCCGGCGCGTATGACGCATGTGATGCGCTGGTTCGGATCGGCGCAACGCTGCCACGACGTCGCCGTCGACTACGTCTCGCAGCGGGAAGGTTTCGGTGGCAAGCTCGGTGATCTCGGCATGATCCAGCAGATGGTCGCGGACAACGAGATCGATCTCGCCGCGAGCATGGCGTTGCTGGTCAAGGCATGTCACGAGCTGGACCGGGGCAGTCACGCGTCGGACGAGACGTCGATCGCCAAGACCTTTGCCGCCGAGGCCTATACGCGCATCGCCGATCGCAGCATGCAGATGTGCGGCGGCATGGGTGTCTCCGACGACCTGCCGCTCGCCCGGCTGCAGCGCGAGCTGCGTCCGTTCCGGATCTACGACGGTCCGTCCGAGGTGCACCGCTGGGCGATCGCCCGCCGGGCGATCGGACGGGCACGCAAGGCCGCCCGCGCGGTGCAGGAGGCGAACCGGTGACCGAGCATCCGGCACTGAATTCTGCTCTTCTGCACGACTTCCTGGTGAGTCAGGGCGTCCCCGTCGTCGGCGATCTACGGATCGACCTGATCAGCGGCGGCAAATCCAATCTGACGTTCAGCGTCCGCGACGACGAGTCGCGGTGGGTGGTGCGACGGCCGCCGACCAGCGGTCTCACCCCGTCGGCCCACGACATGAACCGCGAGTGGGCGGTCACCAGCGCACTGCAGTCGACCGACGTGCCGGTGGCGCCGACCGTCGCGATCGATTCCGACGGCGACGTGCTCGGGGCGCCGTTCACCGTGGTCGGCTTCGTCGACGGTCAGGTCATCCGCACCTCCGATGATCTGACTGCGTTGTCGGACAGCGATGTCGAGCGCAATCTCGACGGGTTGGTGGAGACCCTGGCCCGGCTGCACGAGGTCGACTACCAGGCCGTCGGACTGGGCGATTTCGGCCGACCCGACGGCTTCGCGGCCCGGCAGGTCAAACTGTGGGCGCGTCAGTGGGGCCACGTGAAGACCCGCGAACTCGACGACGTCGAGCGACTGGTCGCCGCGCTGACGGATCGGCTGCCCGGCCAGACACGGAACACCATCGTGCACGGTGACTACCGGGTGGACAACACCATCACCGACACCGATGACCCGGGAATCGTGAAGGCCGTGGTGGATTGGGAACTGTCCACCCTCGGCGACCCGATCACCGATGTCGCATTGATGTGTGTCTACCGCCGTCCCGGTTTCGATCAGGTGGTCGGCTTCGAGGCGGCGTGGACCAGCGATCGCTACCCGGCGGCCGACGACATCGCCCAGCGCTATGCCGCGCGGACCGGACGTGACCTGGGGGACTGGGACTTCTATCTCGCGCTGGCCAATCTCAAACTCGGCGTCATCGCCGAGGGCATCACCCACCGGGCTCGCGCCGGCGCGGCCTCCGACGGTGCGGACTCCGCGGCGGAGGCGACCGCCGAGTTCATCGCGGCAGGCCTGGCACAACTGAAGGGGGCACGACGTGTCGGATAACCGGGTGGCACTGGTGACGGGAGCATCGCGGGGCATCGGCGCCGCCATCGCCGAGCGGTTCGCCGCGGAGGGATGGGATCTCACCATCAGCTCGCGTGGTCTAGAAGCTCTGCAGGAGAAGGCGGGACGGCTCGGTGAACTCGGAGCCGGCCGCGTCGAGGTGATCCCAGCGGACATGACCGACCCCGATGCCGTCGAGGCGCTCGCCGTCGGGCATGCCGAGGCGTTCGGTCGGTGCGATGCGCTCGTCATCAATGCCGGGATGGGGCAGAAGGGTCCCATCGCGGATCTGCCGGTGCGCCGCTTCGACCGGCTCTATCAGGTGAACGTCCGCGCGCCGTACATCCTGCTGCAGTCGCTGTTGCCGGCATTGCGGTCGACGGCCGAGGCAGCCGGTGCGGCGAAAGTCATTGCGATCGCGTCGATCACCGGCGTTTATCCGGAGCCCGAGCTGTCGGCCTACGGTGCCACCAAGGCTGCGCTGATCTCGCTGTGCGAGACGTTCAACCTCGAGGAGTCGGGCAACGGGGTGAGCGCGACGACGATCGCGCCCGGCTACGTCGACACCGACATGTCCGAGTGGACCAAGGGGCTGATCCCGGCCGACGAGATGATCAGCGTGGGTGACGTCGCGACCATCGCGCACTCGGTGACCCAGCTGTCGCGATATGCGGTGCTGCCCAACGTGATCCTGACGCGACCGGGGAGCAATCTGCATCGGGCGTGAGTCCGGTCTCGATACGCGATCCCGGCTCCTTCGTCGCAGGGCTCGCTACTCGACCAGCGGATGGCGTTGCCGGCTGCTGATCGCTACTCGACCAGCGGATGACGTTGCCGGTTGCTGATCGGTATTCGACCAGCGGATGGCGTTGCCGGCTGCTGATCGCTACTCGACCAGCGGATGACGTTGCCGGTTGCTGATCGGTATTCGACCAGCGGATGGCGTTGCCGGCTGCTGATCGAGATCACGCACCTCACCGGTACGTCGCGAGCCCGCCGTCACGGTCGGCGAGATGGGCGTGTTCGTTGAACGACACCACGGAGACGCCGCTGCGCCCGACGATCAGCTTCGACACCGATGCGTTGACCATCGTGCGGGACAGGGCCGGCCATCGCTCCGCGGGGATGCCCCACAACTGACCGAGCCACTGGGTGATCGATCCGGCGGAGGAGACCACCAACACGGTCTGCCCCGAGCCGGCCAACGCGGTGGCCCGCTCGGCCGCCGACGAGATCCGGTCGGCGAATCCCCGGTACGTCTCGCCGCCGGCCTGATGGTGCTCGGCGGTGTCGGCGATCCATTCCCCGATACCGGCGTCGAGGCGCTGCTGGTAGTTGCGGCCGTCGGCGTACTCCTCGGCGGTTGCCGAGCCGACCAGAGCGGGCAACGCGTACTCGTTCCAGCCGGGATCGACGTCGGGTGCGGGGGCGGCGTCGAACTGCGCGAGCACTCCCGCCAGAGTCTGTGACTGTCGCGGAAGGTCGCCACTGACGGCCGCGGTGATCTTGTCGGTGAGTCCGGCCAGCAGGGCGCCGGTCAGCCGGGCCTGCAGCACGCCCACATCGGTGAGACCGCCCGGCCCGGTTGCCGGCTGCTCGGTCCCGGCGATGCCGTATGCATGCGGGTCGGCCTGTCCGTGGCGGACCAGATAGATCACTCCCATGAACCACACCTTATGGCCTGGCGCGGCGTGCCGATGATTTCGGGCCGTCGCGTGGGTCAGTACTCGAGAGGAGCCGTGGACCGACGGTGCGATAGAGGAGTGTCCGACTTGTCGACGATGTTGTTCGTCAACCTGCCTGTGGCGGATGTGGCGAGGTCCCGAGCGTTCTACACGTCTCTCGGCTTTCGCTTCGATCCGATGTTCTGTGATCAGGGGACGCTGTGCATGGAGGTCAACGAGGGGTGCCGTGTGGTGCTGCACCGCACCCAGCGGTTCGCCGGTTATGCGGCGAGCGCGGTAGCCGACCCCCACACGGCGCGCGAAGCGCTCGTGGCGGTGTCGGCGTCGTCGCGGGCCGAGGTCGATCGCTACGCGGACGCCGCCCTCGAGCACGGCGGATCACACCTGCGCGATCCCGAGGACCTCGGCTTCATGTACTGCCGCAGCTTCTGCGATCTCGACGGTCACGCGTGGGAGGTGCTGTGGATGGATCCGTCGCAGATCCCGCAGGACACCGACGACTCCGCCGCCTGAGGCGGATCGTCGAAGGTCAGTGATGTCGAAGGTCAGTGATACGGGCTCGGCGCGGTGCGCTCGGGTGCGTCGTAGGGCGTCGCGGGCAGACCGAAGCGGGCGAAGTCGGCCTCGAGGTCATCGCTGAAGAACGCCACCACATACGAGACCTTGCCGTCGGCCCCGAAATCGAGGACTTGCAGTTGGAACGGACGGTGGATGCCGTCCGGCTCCTTCATGTACAGCCCGTAGGCGGGCTGACCGTTGGCGACGGTCGGCAGCAGGATCTGGTCGCCGGGACCTTCGGCCGGGCAGTTCTTGCGGATGAGCGTCCCGATCGCCTCTGGTCCCTGATACCAGCCGGTGAACGGCGGCATCTCCCAGATGGCCTTGTCGGTGAACAGTTCCACGATCGCCTCGACGTCGTAGCGTTCGAACGCCGAGACATACTTCGCGAGCAGTTCACGCTTGGCGTCGTCGTCCAACGTCCGCGGTGCATCCTCCTGAGGTGAGGCGTTCTTGAGCTGCTCGCGGGCCCGCTGCAGCAGGCTGTTCACCGTCGCGGTGGTGACGCCGATGGTGTCGGCCACCTCCGCGGCCTTCCACTGCAGTACGTCGCGCAGGATCAGCACCGCACGCTGACGCTCGGGCAGGTGTTGCAGCGCCGCGATGAACGCGAGGCGGATCGACTCGCGCGCCCCGACCACGTAGGCGGGGTCGGCGTCGTCGCCGGGCGCGATCTCGTCGACGGTGCCGCCGAACGGCTCGAGCCACGGCACCTCGTGATCCTGCAGCAGATCGTCGGCCGGATCGAAGGCATCCCCACCGAGCCCGGACGGCAGGGGCCGGCGCTGCCGGCTCTGCAAGGCGGTGAGGCACGTGTTGGTGGCGATCTTGTGCAGCCAGGTCCGCACCGACGCGCGCCGATCGAACTTGGCATACCCGCGCCACGCACGGAGGTACGTCTCCTGCATGAGGTCCTCGGCATCGTGATGCGAACCCATCATGCGGTAGCAGTGCGCCAGGATCTCCCGCCGATACGGCTCGGAGACCTCGAGGAATTCGGCGTCTGACGTGGGGCGGGTGGCCGTGGTGGACATGTGATCAAGGTTACGGGAACCCACCGACAGGTTCAGCCCCCGAAAATTGCCGACGACACCGAACGACCGACGACGTCAGACGGGGTTTGAATCAGGCTGCGCGCAATAGGCGCGAGAAGCTCGCCGGCGACCTATATTCGCCGGTGAACGCCCATATTCACCCGCCGGCAGGCGCGGCGTCGGCGGCCCCGCCGGGGTTGCCACCGTCGTCGATGCGTTGCTAGCTTGATCCACATGACGAGCCAGTCCCACGTCCCAGAGGTCACCTATGTGACGACCGCTCTGGGCTGTCGGCTGCCGTTCGCACGTGTCCTGTGTTGTCGCCGAATGCGCTGAATCCAGCATTCATCCCTCGGGCCGACGATGGCCCATTCGCTTTCTCGCTCATCCGAGCGGACCTGCGCCCGTTTCCGAGGCGCAGACGTGACCCGGATGTGGCACATTCGATGAGGACAGACACACATGACCGCAACGCTCGACCATCCCAGTACCACGACGACCACTTCTGCACCCATCCGACCGCAGGCTCGTGGGCCGCTCGGAAACCGCGCGCCTCGGCCCCTCGCCTATGGGTCGCCGCGGAAGGGAGCCTCCAAGATCCACATCGTGACCCCGCAGCTCCAGCTGTCGTCGAAGCCGGCGGCGCTCGTGCTGCGCACCGCACGACTCTCCGGCCCCGTCTTCCGCGACGACGCCGCGGAGCACACCGGCCTGAGCATCTCCACCGTCAATCGGCAGGTGGGCGCACTCCTGAAGGCCGGGCTGATCCGCGAGCGTGCCGACCTCGCGCCCGCCGGGGCCATCGGCCGTCCGCGGTTGCCGTTCGAACTCAACGTCGCCGACTTCCTGACCATCGGCATCCACATCGGCTACAAGGTCACGTCGATCACCACGCACGACCTGTTGCACCGGGTCGTCGGCGCGATCCAGATCCCGACCCCGGTCGCCGACACACCTGAGCAGACGCTCGCCGCCATCGGCGTCAGCGCCCGCCGGTTCGTCGGCCGGTGGGCCGGTCGCCGGGTCCTCTGGGCCGGGGTCGCGCTCGGTGGCCGGGTCACCGCCGGGGGGCATGTCGACCATCCGCGCCTGGGCTGGACCGCCGCGCCGGTCGGCCGGATCATCGCCGAGACGGTGGGACTGCCGGTGTCGGTGGCCTCGCACGTCGAGGCGATGGCGGCCGCCGAACTCGTGGTCAATCCCGAACAGAAGAAGTCGAGCTTCCTGTACTTCTATGCCCGCGAGATGGTGGGTACCGCCTTCTGCGTCGACGGGATGGTCCACACCCCCACGTCGGGCCCGCCGGTGATCGGTCACTTCCCGACGGGGCCGACGACTCTGCTCGACCCGGAGAACACCGGGCGCCTCGAGCCGACCGCGAGCGACACCGGGGTGGTCGAGGCGGCGCTGGCGCTGGGGCTGCCCGTCGCCGACATCGAGGGTGTGCACGACCTCGCCCGCGGCGGCGACGCCACCGCACGCGCGCTGCTCGAGGAGCGCGCCGAGGTCCTCGGCCGCACCGTCGCCCTGATCGCGGACATCTTCAACCCGGACCACATCGTGCTCGGCGGTCAGGCGTTCACCGACTTCCCGGCGACGCTGCCGACCGTGGCGAAAGCCGTCAAGACCACCTCGGTGGTCCCCAACCGGGATGTGCGGGTGTCGCATTCGGGCACCACGGTGCAGCAGCAGGCGGCCGGAGCGGTCTCACTCGACGCGATCTACACCGATCCGCTGGAGGCGCTCGCCGTCACCGCGTGACAGATCAGCGGGCGCCCGAAGGCGCCCGCTGATCGTGTGATCCGCAGATCCTGTGGTGGCCGGACGTCGTCAGTCCGACGTCCGCTTGTTGTAGGCGCGCAACGCGAACGGCGCGATCAGGACGGTGAGTGCCACCGACCAGATGAGCGTCGCGAGCTCCGGATGCACCAGCGGCCAGGGCGACCCGGGAGGGGCCACCGGTCCGTTGCCCCACAACACGCGCATCGACTGGATGAGCGCGGAGATCGGGTTCCACTCGGCGATGGTGCGCAGCCAGGTCGGCATTGGTGCGGTCGGCACGAACGCGTTCGAGAGGAACGTCAGCGGGAACAGCGTGGTGAACATGAAGCCGTTCACCGCCTCGACCGACGTGAGCCACGACCCGACGAGGATGCCGAACCAGATCATCGCGAAGCCGAACAGGATGAGCAGGGCGAAGGCCAGGACGGCCTCGCCGAACGTCCCGTGGATGCGCCATCCGATCGCGAGTCCGGTGATCGCCATGACGACGATGCCGATCGACGAGTGCAGCAGGCTCGCGATGCTGCGCCCGATCAGCACCGACGACCTGCGGATCGGCAACGAGCGGAACCGATCGATGATGCCCTTCTCCAGGTCGGCGGTGATACCCGTCGACACGATGAAGGCGGTGAACACGATCGTCTGCCCCATGATGCCGGGGAGCAGGAACTCCTTGTAGGACACGTCGCCGGTGTTGGTGATCGACGCGCCGAACACATACGCGAACAGCAACACGAACATGATCGGCTGGATCGTGACGTCGGAGAGCATCTCCGGCATCCGTTTCGTGTGGATCATGTTGCGTTTCACCATGATCCAGGACTGCTGCCAGATGGACGTCTGGTGGATCTCGGGGCGCTGGGTCACCGAGGTGTCGGTGGTGACGGTGGTGGTCATGCGGTCTGCTCCTCCTCGGAGTCCGTGTCGTCCTCGGCGCGGTGGCCGGTGAGTGACAGGAAGACGTCGTCCAGGCTGGGTCGTGCGAGCCCGAGGTCGTCGACGGCGATGCCGCTCTCGTCGAACCAGGCGACGACCCGGGTGAGGTCGCCGAGGTTCTCGGCCGGGGCGGTCAGGCGGCGGGCGCCGTGGTCGATGAAGACCTCGGCGCCGGTCTTGCGTAGCAATGCCTCCGCCTCGGGGATGTCCTCGGGATCGGAGACGGTAAGGACCAGGCTCGCCGCGCCGGCCTGCTGCTTGAGTTGCAGCGGGGTGCCGTGCGCGATGATTTTGCCCTTGTCGATGACCACGATGTCGTCGGCGAGCTGGTCGGCCTCTTCGAGGTACTGCGTGGTCAGCAGCAGGGTGGTGCCGTCGGAGACCAGGCTGCGCAGCACGTCCCAGAGTTCCTGCCGGCTCCGCGGATCGAGACCGGTGGTCGGCTCGTCGAGGAACAGCACGGGCGGTGCGGCCAGCAGGCTGACCGCGAGGTCCAGTCGGCGGCGCATGCCACCGGAGTAGGACTTGACCTGCTTGTTGCCCGCCTCGGTGAGGGAGAACTGCTCGAGCAGCTGATCGGCCCGCCGCGCGAGTTCCTTGCGGCCGATGCCGTAGAGCCCACCGATCATGCGGATGTTCTCGCGGCCGGTGAGGATCTCGTCGACGGTGGCGGCCTGACCGGTCAGGCCCATGCTGCGCCGGACCATCTCGGGCTGGGTAGCCACGTCGTAGCCGGCGATGGTCGCCGAGCCACTGGTGGGTGGGGACAGGGTGGTCATCATCCGGACGATGGTGGTCTTGCCGGCTCCGTTCGGCCCGAGGAGACCGAGGACCGAGCCTTGGGGGACAGTGAAACTGACACCGTCGACAGCGGTGAAATCACCGAATCTCTTGACCAGATCGACGGCCTCGATGGCGACGTCGCGGGTCGCCTGGTGACCTCGCTGCGCAACGGCGGGAACGGTGGGTGAGCTCATGTTTCTCCACATTACGGTGCAATTCGGACATCCAGCGACCTAATTATTCGGCCGTCGGATGACCCTGATCGGTTCGGTCGGAGGGTCGGCGGGCGTTTGTCGGATGGGCAGAAGGGCAGACCAGCCCGGCGGTCAGAAGTCATCGGTGGTCGGTTGTCACGGTAGGACTTCAGGTCGACTTGAAGTCAACGCTCGAGTGAACGGCCGCATTCATGGGCCTGAGACGCCGATATCTCCGCAGATGCGGATAGAGTGACCGGATGGCTGTCATCAGGGTCCGGGACGCCGCCCGGCTGCTCGGGGTCAGCGACGACACCGTGCGCCGCTGGATCGCGGCAGGAAGCCTCACCGCATCCGGCGGCGAGGGCGAGGTGACCACCGTGGACGGGGCCGAACTCGCCGCCCTCGCCCGGGAGCGCGCCAGCGCCCCGCCGGACACCGACGGCGTCCTCCGGTCGGCGCGCAATCGGTTCGCCGGCCTGGTCACCGCGGTCACCGTCGACGGCGTGATGGCGCAGGTGACGATGCAGTGCGGGCCGTTCGAGGTGACGTCGCTTATGAGCGCCGATGCGGCGCGAGAACTGCAGCTGGCGCCGGGATCGGTCGCCACCGCGGTGGTGAAGGCCACCACCGTGATCGTCGAGACGAAACGAGATGGACTGTGACGAAGGTGCTCCCGAAGAAGGTGCTCGCCTGCGCGGCGATGGCACTGTCGGCGACGGTGGTGGTCGGCGGATGTTCGTCGTCGGAGGAGTCCACGCCGGCCGGCTCGTCGTCGGCGAGTCGGTCGTCGACCCTCAACGTGTTCGCCGCGGCGTCGCTGAAGAAGACGTTCACCGCGATCGCCGATGAGTTCGAGCAGCAGCACCAGGGCGTGAAGGTCACGCTCTCCTTCGACGGCTCCTCGACCCTGGTGAATCAGATCAAGCAGGGTGCCCCGGCCGACGTGTTCGCGAGCGCCGACGAGAAGAACATGGACAAGCTCGGGGAGCAGGCTGTCGACCCCGAGATCTTCGCCACCAACACCCTCGTGATCGTCACCGCACCGGGAAATCCCAAGGGCATCACGTCGTTCGCCGATCTCAACAAGCCCGGCGTCACCACCGTGGTGTGCCAGTCTGCGCAGCCGTGCGGCAACGCCACCGACACCGTGGAGCGCAACACCGGCATCACCGTCGCCGCGGCGTCCGAGGAACAGTCGGTGACGGCGGTGCTCACCAAGGTGACGTCGGGGCAGGCGGACGCGGGCGTGGTGTACGTGACGGATGCCAAGGGCGCCGGCGACAAGGTCGCCACCGTCGTCGACCCCGCATTCGCGGCGGTGGTCAACTCGTATCCGATCGCCACCGTGCAGGGCGCGGCGAACGACGCGATGGCCAAGGAGTTCGTCGACGCGGTGTTGAGCCCGTCCGGCCAGCAGATCCTGGCCGGCGCGGGCTTCGGGAAGCCTTGATACGCAGACCGTCCGGCCCCGCGGGGCTCCCGGCCTGGCTCTACCTTCCCGCGGCGCTCGGCATCACGCTGATCGTGTTGCCGCCGGTCGCGTTGCTCACCAAGACGCCCTGGTCGACGTTCCTCGAGCAGGTCGCGTCGGAGTCGTCGCGTCAGGCGTTGGTCCTGTCGCTGCAGACCGCGGCGGTCAGCACCGTCCTGTGCATCCTGCTCGGGGTACCGATGGCCGTGGTGTTCGCGCGACACGACGGCATGCTCAGTCGAGTACTGCGGTCCCTTGTCCTGCTGCCGCTGGTGCTCCCGCCAGTCGTCGGGGGTATCGCATTGCTCTACACCTTCGGCCGGCTCGGTCTGGTCGGCGAACACCTGCGCGCCATCGGGATCGACATCGCGTTCACCTCGACGGCGGTGGTGCTGGCCCAGACCTTCGTGGCGCTGCCGTTTCTGGTGATCAGCGTGGAAGGTGCACTGCGGGTGGCGGGCACCCGGTATGAAGAGGTCGCCGCGACGCTCGGTGCCGGCCCCACTCGAACCCTCTGGCGGGTCACGATCCCCCTGATCGTGCCGTCGCTGCTGGCCGGTGTGGTCCTCGCCTTCGCCCGCGCCATGGGCGAGTTCGGCGCCACCATCACCTTCGCCGGCAATGCGCCCGGCATCACCCAGACCGCGCCGCTGGCCATCTATGTCGCGGAGATCGACGATCCGCAGGCGGCGATACCGCTGTCACTCGTGCTGGTGATCGTGTCCCTGATCGTCGTCGTCGGAGTGCACACGCGCCGTCGAGGTACCGGGCAGGTGGCATCGTGACCGCCGGCATGCGCGACGGACTGCGGGTGAGCATCGACAATGTGTTGCCGCCGTTGCGGATCGAGCACACCTTCGCCTCCGGCGGCACCACTGCCGTGGTGGGGCCCAACGGCGCCGGGAAGACGACGCTGCTGCGGGTGATCGCGGGCCTCCTTCGAGGTTCCGGTGCGCAGATCGCGGTCGACGGAGTGGTATTGAGCGGCGCGGGGGCGTTCGTCCCCGCGCATCGTCGGGGGGTGGCGCTGCTGTCGCAGGATGCGCGGCTGTTCCCGCACCTGAGCGTGCACGCCAACGTCGCGTTCGCGCCTGCCGCGCAAAGACTTCCGCGTGCCGAGGTCGCCGCACGGGTGACACGCTGGCTCGCCGCCGTGGAGGTCTCCGACCTCGCCGATCGCAAGCCGGGTGAGCTGTCCGGGGGGCAGGCGCAGCGGGTGGCCATCGCGCGGGCCCTGGCCGCGCAACCGCGAATCCTGCTGCTGGACGAACCGTTTCGCGCCCTCGATGTCGATGTCGCCGGACGACTCCGGGCGCTGCTGCGTGACCTGCTCGACGACCGGTCGCGCACGACGATCATGGTCACCCACGATGTCGTCGACGTGGTGACCCTCGCCGACTCGCTCGTGGTGATCGACGACGGCCGCGCCGTCGATAGCGGACCCGTCGCAGCGCTCCTGGCGAATCCGGCCAACGCTTTCGTGGCCCGGCTCGCCGGGTTGAATCTGGTGTCGGGTACATGGGACGGGTCGCGGGTCGTCGCCGGAGGTGGGATGACGGTGGTGGGCATGGTTGCCGAGCCCGTCGTCGAGGGTGGCCATGTCACGGCGGTGTTCGCGCCGGAGGCGGTCGCGGTGTTCCGGTCGCCGCCCGAGGACGCGAGCTTCCGGAACGTCTTCGCGGTGGAGGTAGGTCAGGTGATCCCGCACGGTGACCGGATCATGGTGCGGGGCAACGTCGACGGACAGACGATCAGCGCCGAGGTGACGCGCGCCGCGGTCAGCGAACTGGCGCTCGTCGCCGGTGCCGAGGTGTTCTTCGCGGTGAAGGCGAGCGCGGTACGCGTCTACTGAGGGCCCACGTCGATCGAGGGCTCGCCGTCGACCGGGCCACCGATCTGGCCGTCGTCGAAGTGCCGGTTGAGCTCGAGCGCGCGGGCCTTCAGTCGCTTGTAGCCACGCACGCTCAGGGTGGGCACCGACTTCAGGTAGTACCGCTCATCGGTGACACCGTCGCTCATCGCCTCGTCGACCAGTGTCGTTCCGGGACGGGCGGATCCGGCGAGTCGTGCTGCGATGTTCACCGGCTCGCCGAACACGTCGCCCAGACGGCTCAGCACACGGCCGCGGGCCAGGCCCACCCGGAGCGGCGGAATCCGCTCACTCTCGGACAGTGCATGCAGCGCGACCGCGATGGCGGCCGCGGCCGCGGGATCATGGCAGGTGAACATCACCGCGTCGCCCAGGGTCTTGACGACGTGACCGCCGTTGGCGGTGACGATGTCGAAGGTGTCCTCCTCGAACGACTCGAGCAGGGCCTCGAGCTCGTCGAGTGCGATCCGTCGAGACAGGCTCGTGTAGCCGACGATGTCGGCGAATCCCACCACCAGATCGAGTCGCTCGTCGGAGTCGTGCTCGACGCCGTGCTCGAGCGCGAGCGCGAGATGCCGACGCCAGATGAGCTGCTGGATCTGGCCGAGCGCCGCGCTCATCTGGCCGATGGTCCACGGGACGTCGGGGTTGCGGTCGAGTTCGCGGAGCTGATCGGCCTGCCAGTCCGCCAGTCGGGCCATCGTCTGCCCGATCGCGCGGGCGGTCGCCACCTGGGCGTCCTGCGGCATGGTGGACTCGGAGTCGGCGAACAGTCGCAGGGCGGTGAGGTCGTCGTCGGTGAAGATCTTGTCCGGCGTCGACCGTCGCGCGAAACCGAAAGCGTTCCAGACCTTTTCCGCGTACTCGGGAGAGAGGCCCAGCTCGGCGATCAGTTCGTCGCGGGTGTAACGGGCGGATCTGTCGCCGTCGGGTGCGGTCACGGGTTCAGCATAGAGAACGGGGGCGGTACGCGGTCTCGATACGGCAGCCTCGCTGCGCTCGGTGCCTACTCGACCGGCGGATGGGGTGGGGTGGTTGATTCTGATCGAGACCACGCGTCAGATCGCCAGCACGCCCTTCATCAGATACGCCATCTGTGCACCGAATTCGGGCCGCCGGGTGCCGCGGCGCATGCGGATCGCGTCGTTGACGATGCTCAGCGAGGCGTGCACGTCGACCGCGGCTCGCTCTCGGGTGAGGTCCGGGTCGGCCTCGAGGAGCAGGTCGGTCCACCGCGCCACGTAGCGGCGTTGGACGTCGACGAGATCGGTCGCCGTCGGCTGTCCGGCCAGGGCGAATGAATTGTTGAACGCGACCGACAGATCCGGAGTGGAGGTGATCACGTTGACGTACGAATCCACCAGCAACGCAAGTAGCTTGGCCGGATCGGCGGTGGTGGCCCAGGCTGCCATGACGCCCGCCTCCAGCCGGGTCGCACTGCGCTGGCCGATGCCGAGCAGGATCGCCAGCTTGGAACTGAAGTGTTTGTACACACTCGGTCCGGTGATCCCCACCGCGGCACCGATGTCGTCGACTCCCACACCGGCATAGCCGCGCACCGCGAACAGGGCGGCCGCGGCGTCGAGGATCTCGTCGCGGCGTGTGGGTGGCCCCGCGCTCGGCGGGGGCATCGGCGGTAGCGGGGGCGCACCGGCGGGGCGCAGCGCGATGACCCGGCGGACCAGTGTGTCGATCTCGTCCAGAGCGCGTGCGCTCGACAGGCGGGTGTTGTGCACCGACAGGCTGCCCGCGACGCTGAGGACCGCCCACGCGAGGGTGACGGCTTCCCTGTCGGTGAGGTCGGTGCCCTCGGACAGCGCGGCGGCCCACCGGTGCAGGATCTCCCGCGTGCGCAGGACGACCTCGCGGTTCTGCTCGTCGGTCAGGTGCGCGCTGGCCCACCGCCACAGCGACGTCGCCTCCGGCCGCCGCACGCCGAGGGCGCACACGGCCGCGATCAGATCGGCGGTCGGCGTCGGGTCGGTGCGCAACGCGCGGTCGGTGCAGGCTTCGAGATCGTCGACGCCGGCCAGCACGGCGGCCGCCAGCAGCGACTGCTTGTCGGCGAAATGCCGATACACCGACGGCGCGGTCACCCCGGCCGCCCGCGCGATGTCGGCGAGCGACACCTGCGGGTAGCCGCGCTCGAGGAACAGCGTCGCAGCGTGCTCGACGAGCTGTCCCTTGCGGTCGGCGGGCCGCGTGCGCCTGCTGGGTTTCGGGGTAGACATGGTGAATCGACCATAGCGCATGTTTTGCGTCGCTAGCGACCACCTGACCACCCGGTATGGCCAAACAAGTTATTCCGCGTTAGCCTGGGGGAGGTAACCACACATGGTTCATGCGAAAGGAACATCAACGTGGCTGATCAAGCGTTCATCTACGAGGCGATCCGTACGCCCCGTGGCAAGCAGCGTGGGGGCTCGCTCCACAGCGTCAAGCCGGTCGACCTGGTCTCCGGCCTGATCAACGAGGTCCTGGCCCGGCACGGCGGCCTCGATCCCGCCGACGTCAACGACGTCGTGCTCGGTGTCGTGTCGCCGGTCGGCGAGCAGGGCGCCGTCATCGCCCGTACCGCCGCACTCGTGAGCGGTCTGCCGGAGAGTGTTCCGGGCACCCAGATCAACCGCTTCTGCGCCTCGGGCCTGGAGGCCACCAACCTGGCCGCGGCCAAGGTCGCCTCCGGCTTCGACGACCTGGTGCTCGCCGGTGGCGTCGAATCGATGTCCCGCGTGCCCATGGGCTCCGACGGTGGCGCACTGTTCACCGACCCGGCCACGGCGTACGACAACTACATCGTTCCGCAGGGCATCGGTGCCGACCTGATCGCCACCATCGAGGGCTTCAGCCGCGAGGACGTCGACGCATTCGCCGCCGAGTCGCAGGAGCGCGCCGAGAAGGCTTGGTCCGCAGGCTATTTCGCGAAGTCCGTGGTCCCGGTCCGCGACATCAACGGCGTCATCGTGCTCGACCATGACGAGCATCGTCGTCCGGGCAGCACCGTCGAGAGTCTCGGCAAGCTCAAGCCCGCCTTCCAGGCGCTGGCCGACATGGCCGGTTTCGACGACGTGGCGCTGCAGAAGTACCACTCGGTCGAGAAGATCAACCACGTGCACACCGGCGGCAACAGCTCCGGCATCGTCGACGGCTCCGGCCTGGTGCTGCTCGGCAGCGAAGAGGCCGGCAAGCGCAACGGGCTCACCCCGCGCGGCCGCATCGTCACCTTCGCCGAGATCGGCAGCGAGCCGACCATCATGCTCACCGGCCCCACCCCGGCCACCGAGCTGGCCCTGAAGAAGGCCGGACTGACCGTCGACGACATCGACGTCTTCGAGCTCAACGAGGCGTTCGCGTCGGTCGTCATGAAGTGGATGAAGGATCTGAAGATCCCGCACGAGAAGGTCAACGTCAACGGCGGCGCGATCGCCATGGGTCACCCGCTCGGCGCGACCGGCGCGATGATCTTCGGCACCTGCCTCGACGAGCTCGAGCGCACCGGCGGCCGCTACGGCCTGGTCACCCTGTGCATCGGCGGCGGTATGGGCGTCGCGACCATCATCGAGCGTCTCTGACCCGTCCACTTCACAGAAAGAATCGTCGAAACACATGAGTGACAACATGTTCAACTGGGAGAAGGACGCCGACGGCGTCGTCATCCTGACCATGGACGACCCCAACCAGGGCGCCAACACCATGAACGAACTGTTCATGACCTCGCTGCCCACCATCGTCGATCGCCTCGAGGCCGAGAAGGACGACATCACCGGTGTCGTCATCACCTCGGCCAAGAAGACCTTCTTCGCCGGTGGCGACCTCAAGGACATGACCGCGGAGCGGACCCAGTCCAAGGAGGAGGTCGCGACCGCGATCACCGAGCGCACCAACGCCATGAAGAAGGTCATGCGCCGTCTGGAGACGCTGGGCAAGCCGGTCGTCGCCGCCATCAACGGCGCCGCCCTCGGCGGTGGCCTCGAGATCGCCCTGCACACGCACTACCGCGTTGCGGCCGACGTCAAGGGTGTCCAGATCGGTCTGCCCGAGGCGACGCTCGGCCTGCTGCCCGGCGGTGGCGGCGTGGTCCGTACGGTCCGACTGCTCGGCATCCAGAACGCCCTCATGGGTGTGCTGCTGCAGGGTCAGCGCTTCAACCCGACCAAGGCCAAGGAGACCGGCCTGGTCGACGAGGTCGTCGGCTCCGTCGAGGAGCTCCTGCCCGCCGCCAAGGCGTGGATCAAGGAGAACCCCGAGGCACAGCAGCCGTGGGACAAGAAGGGCTACAAGATGCCCGGCGGGGCGGTCACCAACCCGTCCTTCGCCGCGAACCTGCCTGCGCTGCCGGCGTTGCTGCGCAAGCAGATCAAGGGTGCGAACATGCCTGCGCCGCGTGCCATCCTGGCCGCCGCGGTCGAGGGTGCCTACGTCGACGTCGACACCGCCGACATCATCGAGACCCGGTACTTCGTCTCGCTGGTCACCGGCCAGGTCGCGCAGAACATGATCAAGGCATTCTTCTTCGATCTGCAGCACATCAACGGTGGCGGCTCGCGCCCCGAGGGGATTCCGAAGTACCAGGCCCGCAAGGTCGGTGTGATCGGCGCCGGCATGATGGGCGCGGCGATCGCCTACGTGTCGGCCAAGGCCGGCATGGAGGTCGTGCTCAAGGACATCGACCTCGACGCCGCCAAGCGGGGCAAGGGCTACTCGGAGAAGCTCGAGGAGAAGGCGCTCTCGCGTGGCAAGACCACGCAGGAGAAGAGTGACGCTCTGCTCGCGCGGATCACGCCGACGATCGATCCGGCCGACTTCAAGGGTGTCGACCTCGTCATCGAGGCCGCATTCGAGTCGGTCGAGGTGAAGCACAAGGTGTTCCAGGAGATCGAGGACGTCGTCGAGCCGGACGCCATCCTGGGTTCCAACACCTCGACCCTGCCGATCACCAGCCTCGCGCAGGGTGTGAAGCGCCAAGAGGACTTCATCGGCATCCACTTCTTCTCGCCGGTCGACAAGATGCCGCTGGTGGAGATCATCCGCGGTGAGAAGACCTCCGATGAGGTGCTCGCCAAGGTCATCGACTACACCCTCGCGATCCGCAAGACCCCGATCGTCGTCAACGACAGCCGTGGGTTCTTCACCAGCCGCGTCATCGGCACCTTCGTCAACGAGGCCATCGCGGCCGTCGGCGAGGGTGTGGAGCCGGCGTTCATCGAGCACGCGGGCACGCAGGCCGGTTACCCGGCGGCGCCGCTGCAGCTGATGGACGAGCTGACCCTGACCCTGCCGCAGAAGATCCGCAAGGAGACCGAGGCTGCGCTCAAGGCCGAGGGCAAGGACGTCCCGCAGCACGGCAGCAACGCCGTCGTCGACTGGATGGTCGAGAACGGTCGCACCGCCAAGAAGGACGGCAAGGGCTTCTACGAGTACGACGAGAACGGCAAGCGCGCCGGTCTGTGGCCGGGCCTGCGCGAGCACTTCAAGTCGGGTAGCACGCAGATCCCGTTCGAGGACATGCAGGAGCGCATGCTCTTCGCCGAGGCCCTCGAGACCGTCAAGTGCTTCGACGAGGGTGTGCTCACCTCCGTGCCGGACGCCAACATCGGTTCCATCTTCGGTATCGGCTTCCCGGCGTGGACCGGTGGTGTCATCCAGTACATCAACCAGTACGAGGGTGGCCTGCAAGGCTTCGTCGATCGTGCCCGTGATCTGGCGAGCAAGTACGGCAAGCACTTCGAGCCGCCGCAGTCGCTCGTCGACAAGGCCGCCCGTGGAGAAAAGTTCTAGGGCTGAGCTGAGAAAGCCCCGGCCGGATTCGTTCCGGTCGGGGCTCCTTGTATTCCGCTCACGATGTGTGCTTCAGCTCACGCTCTTCGTTCCCGCTCACCCGGTCGGGTGAGCGGGAACGAGAAAGGTGCGCGGAGTGACCGGCCGGCTCACGATGCGAGCGCGTCGGGAGAGAGCCACGGACGCAGCAGCGCGATCAGTCCACCACGTTCGAGGACGGACCATGTCCAGCGCACAACGATGAGCCCGTGCGCACGGAGAGCATCCTCACGCACCTTCTCGCGGATGACAGCATCGGCCACGCTCTCCCCGGGGCGACGCAGTCGGCCGTACTTCTCCAGTCCGTCGAACTCGCCGACGACCCCCGCCCGCTCGCCGTCGGCTTGCCAGTCGAAGTCGCTTCGGTATGTCGTTGTCCCGCAACGGAATCTGTGCTGCAGGCGCGGGGAGGCGACGCCGGCGTCGATCATCTGCGCGCGACTCCACGATTCGCCGACGGATTCGGCCAGCGCATCTGACAGGGGCAGTGCCCGCCGGGCGGCGGCGATACCGCGACGACGTCGCCTTGCGAGGATCTCGGCCATCTGCTCGGCGTCCGCGCCGAGACGTTTCGCGCTGTCGAACACCGTCAGTGCCTGTGCAAAGGTGCCGCCGCACGCGATGTCCACGGCGGCCCGCTCGATGCTCGTCGCCCGGATGCCGTCGATGTCGACGATCTCGGTGGGTAGCAGGACGCCCGCGTGGATGTGGCGAAGTGTTCGCTTCGAACCGCCAGACGCGCGCCCGTTGGTGACGTGCACGAGGTCTCGGTTCGGCTTGAGTAGCGGCAGCTTGTGCATTGCTGCAGCGGATTCGTGGCTGAGCGGAAGGGTGACCTCCCCGACGAACCCCGACGTCGCGGTCGCCACCGAGCGCAGGCGGTACAACTCGTCGGCCCCGCTCGGACCCGTGAACGAGTCGCTGTTCACCACGAATGCGCCGGGTGTCAGACGCAGCAGGTCCTTGCGTCGGATCGCTGCCGCGAGGTCGTCGTCGGAGATGTCACGAGTCAGGGCGGCCTCGCGGCGGACGATGCCGAATCGATCGGTGGGGTAGATGGCCACGCATTGTTGGACGCAGACACATCGCGGACGGTTCCAGGTCGACACTCCCGCTCACGGTGTTGGTTCCCGCTCACCCGGTCGGGTACGCGGGAACGAAAGCGGTGAGCGGGAGTTGTCAGCGTGGGCGGGAAGCCGGCGGTGGCTCAGCGGGCGAGGAAGGCCGTCACCGCGGACTCGAACGCTGCCTTGGCCTCGATCATCACCCAGTGACCGCACTTCGGGAAGATGTGCAGTTCGGCGTCGGGGATCAGCCGCATCGGCACCATCGCCATGTCCGGCGGGCTGACCCGGTCGTCGCGACCCCAGGTGAGCAGTGTCGGGCAGGCGACCTTGTGCATCATCGACCAGTACGGCGGGGTGTCCGAGGCGGCCATGAACTGCTGCTGCATCTCGAACGCGGCCGAGCCGTACATCATCTGCGCCGTCTTCTGGGCGTCCGGATTGATCGCCGCCTCCCATCGTTCCTCGATGAGCTCCTCGGTGACGAGCTTGCGGTCGTAGACCATCGCCGACAGCCAGCGCACCAGTTTGTCGCGGCTCGGGTCGTCGGTGAACTCCTGCAGCAGTCGCAACCCCTCGCTGGGGCTCGGGCTGAACACATTGGGTCCGACGCCGCCGATCGTCACCAGCTTCTCGACACGATCGGGCTTCTTGATGGCGAGGTTCACGCCGACGACCCCGCCCATCGAGTTGCCGATCATCGGCGCCTTCTCGATGCCGAGGGCGTCCATGAACCGGATCACCGACGACCCGGCGGTCAGCACCGGGTGACCCTCGACGGCGTCGCTGACGCCGAAGCCGGGGAACTCGAGCACGAAGCAGTGATGGGTCTGCGCGAAGTGGCCGAGGTTGCCGCGGTAGTTGCGCCAGCCGGTGACCCCCGGTCCGGAGCCGTGCAGCAGCACCAGCGGCGGTGCGTCCGGGTCGCCCGCCTCGTGATAGCGCAGGGTGCCCTGATCGGTGGCCAGTTCCCGTTTGGTCGCGTCGTAGGTGACATCCACGATGTCAGATTAGAACGTGTTCTAGTTGGTTGTCACGGGTGGGTGGCCCCGATCCTCCGGCGGCCTGCCTCACCCGCCCAGTGCGACGACGTCCTCTTCGCCGAACTGCTCCTCGAGCGTCTCGGGTGAGTAGTCGAGGTCGATGTCGGCGACCGGGCGTCCGCGCGCGGACTCGATCGCACTGAGCCGCCGCTGGCCGCGGTCGGCGGCGTAGGCGATGAATTCGTTGTTGTCCAGGCCGAACGGCTGCTCGTCGAACTGCTCGTTGACCCAGTTGATCATGCCGAGGGCAAGCGGCATGAGCTCACCCATCCGATCGGTGACCACCTGCCAGAGCGAGTCGTCGGCGGCCACGTGGCGGCGGCAGGTGAAGGTGCCCCACGCCATGTGGCGCCGCTCGTCGTTGCCGATGAACTTGATGAGCTTCTGCATTCCGGGGAAGATGCCGTGCCGCGAACAGACCGTCTGCCACGCGTAGTAGCCGGTGAGTGCGAGGCTGCCCTCGATGACGTGGTTGTAGGTGACGCTGGCGCGCACCTGGTTGCGCGGCGATGGATCGCTGTCCAGCGAGTGCAGGGCCGTCGGGAGTTCCTCGTAGAACAGCTGTCGGTAGTACGGGTTGTCCGCGACGAAGGACTGGAGGTCGCCGTTCAGCCCGACGGCGTCCATCCACATGCGGAAGACCTGGGTGTGCTTGGCCTCCTCGAAGCAGAACTGCGAAAGGTACATCTCGTCGCCGAAGCGTCCCTCGGCCGCCATCGCGTTCATGAACGGCTGGATGTCCTGGGTGACCGCTTCCTCGCCCGCGATGAACTGACTCACCAGAAAGGTCGTGCTGCGACGTTGCTCGTCGGTGATGTCGGTCCAGTCGGCGGCGTCCCGGCTGAAGTCGATGGCGACCGGATCCCAGAACCGCGCATTGCCTTTGATGAAGAGCCGCAACGGAAACGAGTCCCAATTGAGGCCACCGCTGCGTAGTGACGCGAAGTCTTCACGTCCGGGCGCCTTGTGTTCGGCAAGAGTCATCGAGATCACCAGCTAACGATCATGGGGTGCGATGAATCGACGCTAGTCCGCGAGGTACCGAAACGTGTTGGATTCACCGAACTCTCAGGATCGCGATTTGGTGTCGGGTTTGTCGCATCAGTCCGTACGCGCCGGTAACCCCTTCGTCGGAGAGAGTCAAAACCTCAGCGAGACAACGAGTTAGGCCACCACACCCGCTTGCCGATGTCGAGCGTGAGGGCGGGAACGAGCAGAGTGCGGACGATGAGCGTGTCGATGAGGACACCGAACGCCACGAGGAAGGCGATCTGCGCGAGGAACAACAGGGGGATCACCGCCAGCGCGGCGAACGTCGCCGCGAGGACGACACCCGCCGATGTGATGACACCGCCGGTCGCGGTGAGGCCCCGGATCATGCCGTCGCGGGTGCCGTGCGTCTTGGCCTCCTCCCGGACCCGGGTCATGAGGAAGATGTTGTAGTCGATGCCGAGCGCCACGAGGAACACGAACGCGAACAGCGGCACCACCGGATCGGCGCCGGCGAAACCGAACGGACCGTTGAACAGCAGTGCCGACACGCCCAGGGTGGTCGCGAACGAGAGCACCGTCGTCGCGAGGAGCAGCAGCGGCGCGACGATGCTCCGCAGCAGCAACATCAGGATCGCCAGCACCACGAGCAGGACGATCGGGATGATCAGGTTGCGGTCGTGGATGGACGTGGTCCGGGTGTCGAGATCGATGGCAGTGGTGCCGCCGACCAGCGCGTCTGCGCCGTCGATCGAATGGACGGCGTCCCGGATGCGTTCGACCGTGTCCTGCGCGGCCAGGGAGTCCGCGTTGTCGACCAGGGTCGCCTGCACGGCCACCTCGCCGTCGACGACGACAGGCTGCCCCGCCTGTTCGACGAGGGCCGCGTTCGCCACGCCGTCCACGCCGCGCACGGCGTCGAGCACCTGCTCGCCCTGCGCCTGCTGGGAGATCACCCAGGTGGGGGAGCCGCTGCCGGCATCGAAATGGCGTGCCTGGATCTCGGCACCGTCGACGGAGTCCACCGAGCCGAGGAAATAGTCGGTCTGCGCGATGCCGTCGGACTTGAAGCTCGGGGCGAAGGCCGCGCCGATCAGCAGCACCACGAGTGTGACGATCCAGATCACGCGCGGTCGGGCGGCGACGCGCTCGGCGATGCCTGCCCAGAAGCGGTGAGTGCTGCCCGGCTCCGAACTGTCAGTGTGCTTGGGCCGCAGCGGCCAGAAGGCGGTGCGGCCGAGCAGCGCGAGAGCCGCGGGCAGGAAGGTCATCGAGGCCAGGAAGGACGCGGCGATGCCGATCGCCGCGACCGGACCGAGGCTGCGGTTGGAGTTGAGGTCGGAGAACAGCAGGCAGAGCACGCCGAGGATGACGGTCCCGGCCGACGCGGCGACCGGTTCGATGGTGGCCCGCCACGCGGCCTTGAGGGCGGCGTACTTGTCGTCGAGCGTCATGAGTTCCTCGCGGAACCGCGCGACGAGGAGCAATGCGTAGTCGGTGGCGGCGCCGAAGACGAGGATGAACAGGATGCCCTGGCTCTGCCCGTTGAGTTCCAGCACGTCGTTCTTGGCCAGCAGATAGACCATGCCGGACGCGAGGCCCAGGGCGAAGATCGCGGAGATGATCACCACGAACGGCAGGATCGGACTGCGATAGACGACGATCAGGATCAGGATGACCACCGATCCCGCGACGAGCAGGAGCAGGCCGTCGATGCCGCCGAACGCCTCGCCGAGGTCGGCGATCTGTCCGGCGGGACCGGTGACCAGCACGGTGAGGCCGTCCGGCGGTGAGGACAGCGCATCCCGCAACTTCTCGACGGTGTCCGCCGGTTCACCGGCCGTCGAGATGGGCACGATCATCTGGGCGGCCTGACCGTCCTCGGACGGGATCGGCGGTGAGAACCGCTCGGCGAAACCCTCGGTGCCCGCGAGCGGTGCGGTGGCCTCGGCGAGGAAGGCCGAGTCCTGTGGCGTGAGGCCGGACGGCCGTTCCGCGATGACGATGGCGGGCACGGCGTCGGTGTCGGAGAAACCGCCGAGCAGGTTGTTGACCTCGGTCGACTCCGCCGATGCGGGCAGGAACGCACTGTTGTCGTTGGTCGCGACCCCGGACAGCTTGCCGGCGTATGGGCCGGTGATTCCGCCGATGACGATCCAGGCGAGCAACAACAGGGCGGGGATGAGCCAGCGGAGCCGGGGCGTCGAAGCCATGTGGCCATACTCGCATGTCCGGCTTGTCTGACATCGGTGGCGGTGGCCGTGTCATCGGGGTGCGACCGTCTCGTGCCGAAAAGTACACCGCGGCAACGTGACTAACCATTTCGTATGCGCACTGGTGCATATGGGGCAACGATGTGAGTCAGATCGCACAGTGCTGTCACGAGAAAGGGGAGCGCGATGAAAACCAAGGGGGCAATTCTCCGCGAAACAGGTGGCCCGTGGGTCATCGAGGAATTCGAGCTCGGAGATCCGGTGGCCGGTGAGGTCCAGGTCAAACTGGTCAGCTCGGGCCTGTGCCATTCCGATCATCACCTCCGGACCGGCGACAGTCCGGTCCCGTTCCCGGTACTCGGCGGCCACGAGGGCGCCGGCATCGTGCACAAGGTCGGACCGGGCGTGACGAACCTGAAGGAGGGCGACCACGTCGTCACCGCCTTCATCCCGGCGTGTGGTGTGTGTGAGCCGTGTTCGCGTGGTGACCAGAACTTCTGCGACGAGGGCGCGCGGTTGCTGAGCGGTCTGTCCATCTCCGACAACACCCACCGTGCCCAGACCTCGGCGGGTGAGGGACTCACGCAGATGTGTCTGCTCGGCACATTCGCGCCCTACATCACCGTGAACCAGGCGTCCCTGGTCAAGATCGAGGACGACATCCCCCTGAAGGAAGCCGCGTTGCTCGGCTGTGGTGTCGCCACCGGATGGGGTTCGGCGGTGGAGATCGGTGCCACGCACGCCGGTGACGTCGTGGTGGTGGTCGGTATCGGTGGCGTCGGGATCAACTCGATCCAGGGCGCCGCGGCTGCCGGCGCGCGCATCGTCGCGGCCGTGGACCCGGTGCCGTTCAAGCTGCAGATGGCCGAGAAGTTGGGTGCCACGCACACGTTCTCCTCGATGGAGGAGGCGCTGCCCGTCATCGGCGAGATCAGCTGGGGCAAGATGGCCAACACGACCATCCTCACCGTCGGCGAGATCGACGGCTCGATGATCCAGCCCGCGCTCAGCCTCACCGGCAAGGGCGGTCAGGTGATCGTGACCGGTATGGGCAACTTCGCGGACAGCGACGCGCAGATGAACCTCTTCGAGCTCACATTGCTGCAGAAGCGGGTGCAGGGTGCCATCTTCGGTGGCGCGAGCCCGCGGACGCAGGTCCCGACGCTGCTCAACGAATACCGCGCCGGGAAGCTCAACCTCAGCGACCTCGTCACCCAGACCTACCGTCTGGATCAGATCAACGAGGCCTACGACGACATGCTGGCGGGCAACAACATCCGCGGCATGGTGGTGTACGAGGACGAGGACTACTGAGAGTCGTCACTCTGTGGACAGCGCCCGCGAGGGGTCACCTCTCGCGGGCGCTGTGTCCGTTCAGGGCGGCCAGCCGCGCGTTGTAGGCGGCCAGCGCGGCATCATCGTCGTCGACGCGGATGGATTCCGCGCCCAGCGCATCCTGCCGGGCGGATTCGAGGAACGACGGGCGCCGGGTGCCGAGATGCTCGGCAGCGGAGACCTGGCGTCCCCGGCCGAGTCCCTCGGCCCGGATCCACTGCCACGCGAGCACAACCAGCAGCACCATCATCAGTCCGTCGCCGGCCCACCACATGATGGCACCGGCGGCGCTCTGGTCGTTCATCGCGGACGGGTTGAGGATCGCGTGTGCGGGCCAGCCCATCCGGGACTGCGCGAAACCCGGGGCCAGGTCGTAGCCGGTCAGCATGAGGATGACGCCGACAAACGTGTCCGCACCCATCGACAGCAACAAGGTGGCGAACCTGACCAGGTACGTGTAGTCGTGGCCGGTGAGCTCGTCGCCGATGAGTGGTAGCAGCATCAGGTAGCCGCTCACCAGGTAGAGCACGAGTTCGGCGTCGTGGATCCACATGTGCTCGGCCATCCGCTGTTGGAAACCGGTGAGGTGCGTGAGCACCAGCACGGCGGTGTACAGGGGGACCGTGAGGTAGGGCGCCGTCACGAACCGTATGGCGCGGCTGTCCATGAATCGTTCGACGCGACGCGCGCCGCGCCGGTCGAGGGCGACCGTGGCCAACCGGATCGGTTGTGCGAACACCAGGAACACCGGGATCACGGTGATCATCACCAGGTGCACCACCATGTGCGCCCAGAACAGATGGTGGGCGAATGTCGCGAGGCCGGAGTTGAGTGCGACGACGAATCCGGCGATCGCGACGAACCAGCACACGGTGCGCACCTGCGGCCAGTGGTCGGCGCGGCGAACGGCGAGGAGATAGCAGAGCGTCGCGATTGCCAGGAGTGCCCAGACGAGCGGGGTCGCCGTCCACGACGACCAGACGTCGGGCACCGTGTTGTGGTGCATGGTCACGTCGGCCAGCGTAGGACCTCTGGTTGCCGCGACGGCCGGGGTGCTCCGGTCAGCGCCGCACGCGCGCGTTCACCAGCAGGTTGAGGAACCGGAGACCCAGACCGAGCAGGACCAGCGTGCTGGCCATCTGAATCGACACGGCCACCCGGGCCGATTGGGAATCGGCCGCGATGTCGCCGAAACCCGTTGTGGTGAAGACGGTCAGGCAGAAATACAGCGCATCGATCCGGGTCAGGTGTTCGTTGAAGCTGCCGTGCCCGTACTCCGAGAAGAGGTAGTACGTCGTCGCGAACGCGACGATGTAGAGGGCGGCGATCGCCACGAGCATCTCGATGGCCGTGGCGACCGGGAACTCCGAATGCACGAAATGTCGGATCTCCCAGCCACAGAAGGCGATCAGTAACGCGGCGCCGATGGTGAGTCCGATCAGGTTCGCCGAGCTCTCCTTGGCGATCGGCAAGAGGAAGTAGCCGGTCAGCAGGATCGTGGCCGCGATGATCGGCCGCACGATCGCCAGGGTGACCTGGCGACGCCCGACCCCCTCGCGCAGCCCGGGTACCGGTGCGGCCGAGTCCTGCGGGCCGCGCGAGAGGTCGTCGGCGTTCACCAGATGTGCACGCGATCAGCTCTGTCGAGGAAGAGCTGGTCCCCGGGGGTCACGTCGAACGCGTCGTAGAACGCGTCGATGTTGCGGACCACTCCGTTGCACCGGAACTCGGGCGGGGAGTGCGGGTCGATCGACAGCCGTCGGATCGCCTCGGCGTCGCGGGTCTTGGTCCGCCAGATCTGGGCCCAGCTGTAGAAGACCCGCTGGACACCGGACAGGCCGTCGATATCCGGGGGTGTGGTGCCCTCCGTCGCGAGCCGGTAGGCGACTAGCGCGATCGATAGGCCGCCCAGGTCGCCGATGTTCTCGCCGATGGTGAACTCGCCGTTGACCTTGTACTCGTCGGCCAGGCCGTCCGGCGTGAACTCGCTGTACTGGTCGATCAATTTGCGTGTGCGCGCGGAGAATTCGGTTCGATCGTCGTCGGTCCACCAGTCGACGAGATTGCCGTCACCGTCGTACTTGGCACCCTGGTCGTCGAACCCGTGGCCGATCTCGTGCCCGATGACCGCGCCGATCCCGCCGTAGTTGGCGGCGTCGTCGGCGTCGGGGTCGAAGAACGGCGGCTGCAGGATCGCGGCCGGGAACACGATCTCGTTCATGCCCGGGTTGTAATAGGCGTTGACGGTCTGCGGCGTCATGAACCACTCGTCGTGATCGACCGGGCGGCCGATCTTGGCGAACTCCCGATCCTGCTCGAACGACGAAGCGCGCGCGACGTTCCCGATCAGGTCTCCGCGGTCGACGGTCAGGGCGCCGTAGTCGCGCCAGTGGGCCGGGAAACCGATCTTGGGGGTGAACTTGCCCAGCTTGGCGAGCGCCTTCTCCCGGGTGGCCGGGGTCATCCAGTCTAGATCGGAGATGTTGCGGCGGTAGGCGGCGACCAGGTTGTCGATCAGTTCGTCCATCCGAGCCTTCGCGTCGGGCCCGAAGTGCTTGTCGACGTACAGCTTTCCGACGGCGAACCCCATCGCGTCCTCGACGAAGCCGACGCCGCGCTTCCAGCGATCGCGGATCGATTCGGCGCCGGTGAGCGTACGACCGTAGAAGTCGAAATTCTCGTCGACGAACTCCGACGACAGGTAGCCGGCGGCCGACCGCAGCAGGCGCCAGGTCAGCCAGGTCTTCCAGTCCTCGAGCGGACGCGATGCGATCAACTCGGCCGCGCCGCTGACGAAGGACGGCTGTCCGACGACGATCTGGGCGAAGGTGGCGTCGCCGGTGGTGCCGAGTCCGCCGAGCCATGCATCGACACCGAATGTGCCTGCCGCCTCGGTGAAGTCGGCGAGGGACATCAGGTTGTAGGTGAGGTCGGCGTCGCGGCGGCGCACGACGTCCCAATGATGGGCGGCCAGCGCCGTCTCCAGATCGAGAATGGTCTGTGCGCGGGCCGGCGCGTCGTCGAACCCGGCCAGCGTGAACATCCGGCCGACGTGCGCGACGTAGGCATCCCGGGTCTCGGCGTGCTTGTCCTCTCGGTAGTAGGACTCGTCGGGCAGCCCGAGGCCGGACTGCACGAGATGCACGAGGTAGCGGTCGGACTGTTTGGCATCGGTGTCGACGTAGAGGCCGAAGAGTCCCCCGACGCCATGTCGCTGGAGCCGACCGATGCGGGTGCTCAACTCGTCGGTCGACGTGATGGCCGCGATCTTGTCCAGCTCGCCGCTGATCGGTCCGATGCCGAGGGCGTCGATGTGGTCGGTGTCCATGAAGGACGCGTACAGGTCGCCGATCTTCTGGGCGTCGGTCCCGCTCTCCGGATCGGAACCGGCACAGGCGGTGATGATGTCGCGCACGTTCTCCTCGGCGCGGTCGCGCAGCACGTGGAAGGCGCCGTCCACCGACCGGTCGTCGGGGATCACGTGGCTCTCCAGCCACTTGCCGTTCACGTGGGCGAACAGGTCGTCCTGGACGCGGGTGCCGGCGTCGACCCAGCTGAGATCGATACCGGATTCGGGCGTGGTGTCAGTCTGTGAAGCGGTCACCCGCCCATCTTGGCACTGCATCCGGGGATTCGTCAGCCCGCTCTGCGCGTAGCTGAATCGCTCTACGGTGGTGGCATGACCGGAGCAACCGACATCAGCACATATGACGTCGTCGTGATCGGCGGCGGACCGGTCGGCGAGAACGCCGCCGACTACGCCATCAGGGGCAGCGATCGCACCGCGGCGATCATCGAACACGAACTCGTCGGGGGTGAGTGTTCCTATTGGGCGTGCATGCCGAGCAAGGGGCTGCTCGGTCCGGGCGCCGCCCTCGCCGCCGCGGCCGGATTGCCGGGGGCGCGCGAGCAGTTGAGCAACCCGACCCCCGACGTCACCGCGGTCCTCGGGTGGCGCGACACCATCACCCACCGGCGCGACGACAGCTCGCAGGTCGACTGGGCGTCCGGCGCGGGCATCGAGGTCATCCGGGGACACGGCCGGATCGTCGGTGAGCGGGAGGTCGCGGTGGGGGATGGCGGGGAGAGTGGCCGGGGCGAGCGAAGTGACGGGGGATTCGACCGCCGGATCGTCGCGCGCGAGGCGGTGGTGGTGGCGACCGGCAGCACGGCGTCGGTGCCGCCGATCCCGGGACTGCGGGAGGCGCGGCCCTGGACGTCGCGGGATGCGACCAACATGGTCGAGGTCCCGGAACGGATGGTGGTGCTCGGCGGCGGGGTCGTCGCGTGCGAGGCGGTCACCTGGCTGCTCGACCTCGGGGTCCGGGACCTGACGATGGTGATCCGGGGTGACCGTCTGCTGCCCAAGGCGGAACCGTTCGTGGGCGAGCAGGTCGCCACGGGACTGGCCCGGCGCGGCGTCGACATCCGGTTCGGTGCGCAGATCTCGGCCGTCGAGCGGCCCGACGTCGCGGACACCGGTTACGGGCACATCCACGGCGGTCCGGCGCGGGTGACGGTGGACGAGGGCGCCGGCAGCTCGGTGCTCGACGTCGACGAGATCCTGGTGGCCGCCGGAAGGTCGCCGGCGACAACCGATCTCGGTCTCGACGTGCTGGGCATCGAGAGCACAGGTCCGCTGCGCGTGGATGACCACATGGGCGTCCCCGGTCACCCGTGGCTCTATGCCGTCGGTGACGTCAACGGGCGGGTCGCACTGACCCACATGGGCAAGTACCAGGGCCGCGTGGCCGGCGACGTGATCGCCGCGCGCGCCGAGGGGCATCCGCTCGACGGCGCACGATTCACCGCGTCGGCCGATCGTGACGCCATCCCGCAGGTGGTGTTCACCCGGCCGGAGATGGCCTCGGTCGGGCGGACGGAGGCGCAGGCCCGCGACGACGGTATCGACGTGGTGATCGCGGAAACGGACATCGCGGTCGCCGGCTCCTATCTCGTCTCGCCCGACTACGCGGGTCACGCGAAGCTCGTCATCGACCGATCGCGTGACGTCCTGGTCGGTGCCACGTTCGTCGGCGCCGAAACCGCCGAGCTCGTTCATTCGGCGACGGTCGCGGTGGTCGGCGAGGTGACCGTCGATCGCCTGTGGCACGCGGTCCCGTCGTATCCGACGGTCAGTGAGGTCTGGCTGCGGCTGCTGGAGTCCTTGCGCTGACCCGACCGGGGTCATGGTCGGTGCTTCCGAGGTGTCGGCGGGTTTCCGGCTGCTGAGATCTGCTCCCTCAGGGCCGGCCGAGGGGATATCCCCTCGGCGGACGCTCACGGGGCCGAACTTCGCCGATGCCAGCAGCCGCCGCGATCCCCGAAGGCTGTGGTGGGCGACAGCGGCAGCGCCACCGACGGTCTGCCACCTACTGGTCTGACCACTTGACCACCTGACCGCCGAGTCGTAGCGTGACCGGCATGCCGTTCGAGCCGATCGCACCCCGCAGCGTCCCCGAGGATGTCTACGAGCAGATCGTCGAGGGGGTGCTGTCCGGGGACCTCCCCGCGGGCGACACCCTGCCGAGCGAGCGGGAACTCGCGCGGATGCTCGGGGTGTCGAGGCCCGCGGTGCGGGAGGCGCTGCGTCGGGTCGCGGGTGCCGGCCTCGTGTCGATCCGGCAGGGGCAAGGCACTCGGGTGCTCGACCCGGCGTCCTCCGGCGGGCTCGACCTCCTGCCGCGACTGCTGGTCCGCAACGGAGAGCTGGACCCCGCGGTCGCGCGGTCCATCGTCGAGGCGCGGGCGCTGGTGGGGCCCAAGGTCGCCGAGCTGGCGGCGCGCCGCGCCGACCACGACGCGGTCGCGCCGATGCGGGACTGTGTGGCGCACCTGGCCGCCGAGTCCGATCCGATCGCGCAGCAGGTGATCGCGCTCGAGTTCTGGAGCCGGGTGATCGACGCGGCCGATTCGATCGCGTTCCGGCTGATGTACAACTCGTTGCGCGCCGCCTACGAGCCCGCTCTGCCCGCGCTCGCCGCGGTACTCGAACCCGAGGTGGGCAATGTCGCCGGGTACGGCAGGGTGGTCGACGCGATCGAGGATCGCCGTCCCACCGAGGCCGAGGATGCGGCGCGCGCCCTGCTCGCGCCGGCGACCGAGGCGCTGCTGGCACTGTGCGAGGCGCTGGCGGCCGATACCTCAGACGGTGTGAATCGGTAACGGAGGCAACAGATGTCGGAATCGGTCAACACGACGGCGCGGACGTCCCGCCGGAAGGTGACATTGCGTTCGGCGTTCGCCGAGTTCGTCAGGCATCCGTCGCCGTGGATGATCTCGGTGTTCCTGGTGGCGGCCGTCGTCGCCCGCGTGTGGATCGGCGGATGGGGACTCGCGGACCTACTGGTGCCGGTCGTCATGGCCGCGGTGTTCCCGGTCGCCGAATGGCTGATCCACGTGTTCATCCTGCATTGGCGGCCCAAGCGGGTCGGTCCGATCACCCTCGACACCTTGCTGGCGCGTAAACACCGCGAACACCACAACGATCCCCGCGACATCCCGCTGATCTTCATCCCCTGGCGAGCCCTGATCCCGGTGCTGATCGCCGCACTGTTCGTCGGGTTGGTGGTGTTCGACAGCATCGAACGCGGCCTGACGTTCCTGGTGGTGCTCGGTCTGCTCGGCATCGTCTACGAGTGGACGCACTACCTGATCCACACCGACTACAAGCCGCGGTCGCGGCTCTATCGTGCGACCTGGCGCAACCACCGTTTCCACCACTACCGCAACGAGCACTACTGGTTCACCGTCACCACCTCGGGCACGGCTGATCGGTTGCTGCGCACGTACCCGGACCCGGAGTCGGTGGCGAAGTCACCGACCGCCAAGAATCTGCACGCCCTCGACGACGCGCGATAGGCGCCGCCCGCGGGTCAGGTCATGAGATCACCTAGATCGCGGTCCATCGCCCAGATGAGGATCTCGGCATCGGCCGCAGCGGTCAGCGATTCGCCGCCGAGATCGGTGCCGCGCACCGCGTCGCCGGTACCCAACGGCGTGCCGGCCAGGTGGAGCGACCCGCGCGTCACGAACAGGTGGACGTATCGTGCCGCCGGCATCGCGACCGACGAGCCGACGGCGAGGCGGGCGGCGAACAGGGTGGCGGATCGGTTGGCGATCCGGATGGCCGAATCGCAGGTCGGGTCACCCGATGCGATCGCGACCAGCCGGCCGTCGGTCAACTCGGAGTCGACCTCACTCTGCGCATAGGAGGGAGTGAGGCCGGACTCGTCGGGCATCACCCACATCTGCACGAATCGGGCGGGTGTCACCCCGGCGTCGGGGCGCTCCGCCCAGGTGTCGTTCCGCTCCGAGTGCAGGACACCCGTTCCCGCGCTCATCCGTTGTGCCAAACCGGGATAGACGATCCCCGAGTGCCCTTCGGAATCCTGGTGAACCAGTGAGCCGGACGTGACCCACGTGACGATTTCGGACTCGCGGTGCGAATGGGTGTCGAAGCCGTGTAACGGTGCGACAACGTCATCGTTATTAACCGACAAAACACCGTGATGGGTGTTTGATGGGTCGTAGTAGTCGCCGAAGGAGAAGCTATGGCGGGACGTGAGCCAGTCGATCGTCGTCACCTCACGGTCTTCGGCAGGAATCACTCGAAAGCCCATGCCCCATTATGGGCCGACGCGTCCGGGCCCCCGCATGTGGCGCCGCCCACCGAACAGCCACCCCGAGACAGGATCGTGACCCCTCTGATCCCCGAATGGAAGCTGGCGGCATCGAAATCCAGTGTGACAAGAGTGAAAATTGAGACTATGAAGATCTGGGTGAAGCGCGCGCCGATGCTGGTCTGCGCTGTGGCCACCAGCAGCGTCGTCGCGCTGAGTGCATGTGGTGCGTCGAGCTCGTCGGACGATGCCGCCGGAGCCGTGAACGAGTTCGCGGCGGCCATGGAACGTCAGGATGCGGGCGGCGCGGCGAAGTTCACCACGGCCCCCGGCCAGGCGGGCGAGGCGCTGACGCAGACGTTGCAGGGGATGAACGCCGAGCACGTCGACATGACCGTCGAGAAGCCGGTCGAGTACAGCGACGGGACCGCGTCCTTCTCCCTGAAGACGACATATCGCTGGGCCAAGAACCGCACGTTCGAGACGACGAGTTCGGGGACCGCGCGACATCTGTCGACCGGCTGGAAGATCACCTGGGAACCGTCGGTCATCTATCCGGGGCTGCCCTACGGTGGTCAGCTCCGTGAGATCCGCACCGACGCCACCCCCTCGCCGACTGTCCGCAGCCGCTCCGGCAAGACGTTCATGTACCTGCAGCCGGTCAACGAGATCATTCTCGATCCGACGAGGACCAAGGACGTCGACCGGTCCGCCCGGGCGCTCGCGCGCACCCTGGCGCCGATCGCGCCGCTGATCACGAACCAGGTGATCGCCGAGAAACTGGCCGAGACACCGGGCAAGCCGATCACCGCGGTCACCCTCCGCGATCCGGACATGCAGGTGCTGCAATCGGATCCGAATGCGGTGCCCGGCGTGGTGGTGCGCAAGGCCGGCATGCTCGTGATGGCCGATCGCCGCCTCGCCTCGCCGCTGGAGTCAGGTCTCACCAACTACTGGCAGGCGATTCGTGACGCCACCGCGGGTTGGCAGGTCCAGATGGTCGGCCCGGGTATCAAACCGCGCAAGCTCGCCGGTGAACAGGGGCCGCCCGGACCGTCCGTGAACACCACGGTCGACCAGAACCTGCAGCTCACCCTGGGTGATGCTGCCGTGGAGGTCGGGCAACCGGCGACCATCATGGCGCTCGACGCGATGTCCGGCGCGATTCTCGGCATGGCGCAGAACAGCTATGCGATCGACCGCGGCACCAACGTCGACAGCGTCTATCCCGTCGGCAGCACGCTGAATCCGGTTCTCACCGAAGTGGATCGGACGGCCAACGCCAACCAGGAGTCGACCGACGCGGTGCTGGACCGGCTGGGCCTCGGCGTCCAGTTCACCGTCCCGGGGGCGAGTGCGCCGACCGCCGATCAGCCGGGTGTGACGACCGTCGACTTCCGGCCCGGCGACCTCAAGGCATCGATGATGAACATGGGTGCGCTGGGCGTCGCGTTGGCCCGGAGTTCGGTGGGCCAGATGACCTCGGTCGCGCCGTTCGTCATCAAGGGTGTACCGACCAATGTGGTCGGCGGCGCGCTCGGTGAACTCGATGCCGCCACCACCGCCCCGGTGATCAAGGCGATGACGGAGACCGCGAAGACCGGCGATGCCAGTGATCTCACCCGCGCGCCGGGGCTGAAGGCGCTGGTCGGCACCAACGGGCCGCAGGGTCCGGGCTGGTTCCTGGGGATGCAGGACGGCAAGGTGATCGTGATCTATTGCGAGGGCGACAAGTCGGGGACGGCCGCACTGCAGGTCGCGCAGAAGTACTTCCGGATCAGGTAGCCGGTCAGGCGGTGACGCGGCCGCGCCGGCGGGCGATCGTGCTCACCGCGACGCGCCAGCCGATCAGGAACAGGCCGAGCACGATGGTGGCGACGATGACGAAGCTCACCGCGACACCCTGGTGCAGCAGGTAGCGCAGGATCATCGCGACCACGACGGTGCAGAACCACACGGTCACGCCCGCGGACGGCCGCTCAGGCCGGAAGTCGTGGCCGAAACCGTCGTCGCTCGATCGGACGTGGGACAACACGTAGACGATGGACCATCCGGCCGCCGCGGCGACCACGAACGGCCACAGTGTCTGGAGTACCCCGACGATCGCCAGACCCTCTTCATGGCTGGCCCGCCCGATCAGCACGAACACGGTCACGGCGACGAGATCGAACAGTGCGGTGAGCGGGATGGGCAGCCGTCCCGACGTCGGGGCGTCGACCGCGGCGACACCGGGAGACCTCGACATGGTTTTCACGGTAGCGGGTCGTCGGGTCTGCGGGAACTCTCGTCCGTCGGGGCGTCGTCGGTGTCGGCGGCGGTATCGGGACCTGAGCCGGTGTCCCCGGACCCGGAGACGGCGTCATCGAGACCCATCTCCTCCTCGAGGGTGTCGCCCTTGCGGAAGTTGTGCCGGAACCTCACCACCACGACGATCCAGCCGATGGCCGCGATCAGCACGTAGCTGATCAGGCGGTACACGAGGACCGCGGTGATCGCGTCGGCCGCGGGCATCCCGGCGCTGGTGAGCGCGGGGACCAGCACGGCGTCGACCACCCCGATGCCACCGGGTAGCAGCGGAACCGCGGTGCCGACCGCCTTGCCCGCCGCGTACGCGACCATCAGTCCGGCGATGCTGGGATGGGCCCCGACGGCCCAGCAGGCGAAGGCCAGGCAGGCGACGTCGGCGATCCAGTTGAACAGGCTCCAGGCGAACGAGATCGACAGGTCGCGCTGGGTCAGCTGGACGGCCCGCAGTTGTTCGAGGGTCTCCAGGACGCGGTCACGACCGTGGTCCTGCGGCTTGTTCCGGGCGTGGTTGAACCAGGACAGGATGCGCAGCAGGGTGCTCTGCAGCGACTCGGGGTGGCTCGCCAGGTACTGGAAGACCACGGCGACGGCGATGAAGCCGACGACGGAGAACACCACGGAGAACGGGCTCGTCTTCGCGCCGGCCAACAGTGCGCCGCCGAATCCGAGGACGGCGAGCCCGACACCGGCGAGCAGGCCGGACATCACCACCTGCCATGAGGCGACGACCGGCGTCGCACCCCATTTGCGTGTCTCGCGGTAGACGAAGGCCGGGGCCAGTACCGGGCCGCCCGGCATGGTCTGGCTGACCGCGTTGGACGCCAGGATCACCGACAGGGACTGCCATTGGGTGACCCGCACCCCACCCGAACGCAACAGCGCCCGCTGGACCTGCGCAAAGCTGTCCATCGAGAGGAGTGCGGCGCCGATCGCGGCCGCGACCCAGACCCAATCGAGGTCGCCGATCCGCTTCCACGCCTCCTCGAGACTCGGCGAGATGAGCACGATCTCGACGGCGAGGACGACCAGTACGATCGCGAGAAGCACCCACCGCAGCCACCAGAAGCGTGGCCGCGTGGTCACACCTCCGCCACGCGGGCCCTCCGACGACATAGCCCACACCATATCCACAGCTAGGCTGGCAACCGTGAGCGACGCCGACACCACCGGCCGTTCGCGGCGTGAGAGTGCCTTCGACAGCGATTCCGTCGATCTGGCCGCCGTGGACCGCGCGAAAGTCCCTCCGCTGGTCCGCGCCACCGCTGAATGGGGCTGGCGGTTGCTGGTCATCGTGGCGTCGGCCTATGTCCTGCTCCGGGTGTTCCACGAGTTCGAGGAAGTGCTGGTACCCGTCGCGCTGGCCATTCTCGGGGCCGCGATGCTGGTGCCCGTCGTCGACTTCCTGGACCGCAAAGGGGTGCCGCGGTCCCTGGCGGTGGTGGTCACCATGGTCGTCGCGCTGGCGCTGCTGGCGTCGATCCTGACGTTCGTGGTGCAGGAGACCATCCGCGGCTTCCCGGACCTCACCAAGCAGATCACGGTGACCATCGACCGCACCCGCGAATGGCTCGTCGACGGTCCGTTCAACGTCGACGACGAGCAGGTGCGCAATCTCGGCAACGACTTCACCGACTTCCTGCAGCACAACCAGGACAAGCTGACCAGCGGCGCGCTGGCAACGGCGACCACCGCCACCGAGATCATCACCGGTGCACTGCTGGCCGTGTTCCTGCTCATCTTCTTCCTGTACGGCGGTGGGCAGATCTGGACGTTCGTCACCAAGGTGGTGCCGCACGGCACCCGTGGCCGCGTCCGGGCGGCGGGCACCGCCGGATTCGGCACGCTCGTCGGGTATGTCCGCGCCACCGTGGCGGTGGCCTTCGTAGACGCCCTCGGCATCGGTGTCGGCCTGGCGATTCTCGGTGTGCCCTTGGCGCTTCCGCTCGCGTCCCTGGTGTTCCTCGGTGCGTTCATCCCCATCGTCGGCGCGCTGGCGACCGGAACGCTCGCGGTGATGGTCGCGCTGGTCACCCAGGGCTGGATCGCCGCGGTCATCGCGCTGGCCATCGTCGTCGGCGTGATGCAGCTGGAAAGTCATGTGCTGCAACCATTCTTGCTGGGACGCTCGGTCCGCCTGCATCCGGTGGCGGTGGTGCTGGGCATCGCGGCGGGCATCGTCTCGGCGGGCATCGTCGGGGGCCTGCTCGCCGTCCCGATCATCGCGTTCGGCAACACCGCGGTCCGGCATCTGTCCGGCAGTGCGGCCAGTGCGCGACGCCGGCAGGCCGAGGCCGACGGCCGGATGTACGTGGCCGAGCCGGACGAACCGCGGTGGGACAGACGCGAGGCCGTCGCCGACGCGGCGGACACCGGGTCGCCGGCGCCGGACGGTGGCGACGCCGCCGGGTCCGGCGGTGACGGGCCCGCGGGCGATGGGCCGACCGCGCACCGTCGCGACGATGGCTGACGGGGCACCCGCCCGGACCATCCCGAGCCGGGCCGCGCAGCTCGCGAAGGCGGCCGACACCGATCCGGTGGGGCCGCTGTGGCGCGCCGCGCAGCTGTTCCGTTTCCTCTCCTACCTCTACGCCCTCGGATTCCAGATCGCCATCAACGACGATCTGCTCCGCGACGACCTCGCCTGGGCGCTGTTCGGCGTCCTGACCGCATGGACCCTGGCGAGCGGGATCGCCTACTACGTGGGCTTCGGCCGCAACCGCTGGTGGGTCGCCGCCGACGTGCTGGTGGCCTGCGGCATGATGCTGTCGACGTCGTATGTGGCCACCGAGTCGTGGGCGTTCAACAACCAGACCTGGCCCACCACGCTGTGGGCGGTCAACGCGGTCATCGCGGTCGCGCTCCTCGCCGGACCGATCTGGGGCATCGCCGGTGGCCTGCTGGTCGGTGGCACAAGCGCTTTCGTGAAGGGCGCGTTCGACCTCAACTTCGGCCGCAACGCGACGATCATCATCATCGTCGCGACCGGCATGGCCGTCGGCCTGGCCGCGGTGATCGCCCGTCGCGCGCACGCCGTGCTCGTGCAGGCGGCCGGGATCGCCGCCGCGACGGAGGAGCGGGAGCGGCTGTCCCGTGAGGTGCACGACGGCGTGTTGCAGGTCCTCACGTTGATCGCCAAGCGGGGGCGCGAGATCGGCGGTGCCACCACCGAACTCGCGCAGCTCGCGGGCGAGCAGGAGCGAGCGCTGCGGCGGCTCATCTCCGACGCTGCCGACGACATCGGCGTGGACCGGACCACCACCGACCTCGGCGCGATCCTGCGTGCCTTCGCCGCCGAGCGCGTCTCGGTGAGTGCGCCGGCGTCGGCTGTGCCGGTCGATGCGGCGATCGCGGCGCAGATCCGCGCGGTGGTGACCAACGCGCTCGACAACGTCGGGCATCACGCCGGGGGCGGGGCCCGCGCGTATGTGCTGCTGGAGGATCTCGGTGACCGGGTCGTCGTCAGCGTCCGCGACGACGGGGTGGGCATCGCGCCCGGGCGACTCGAGGAGGCGCGGCGGCAGGGGCGGATGGGTATCTCGACGTCGATCGTCGGACGTGTCGAATCGCTCGGTGGGACGGCCACACTCGATTCCGCACCCGGCGCGGGCACAGAATGGGAACTGACCATTCCGGTGGAACGGGAGGCATGATGGCGGATCACAAGGCGGAAACCGCTGCGGCGGAAACCGCGACGACGCGACTGCGGGTGATGGTGGTCGACGACCACCCGATGTGGCGCGACGGGGTCGCCCGCGACCTCGAGGAGGAGGGATTCGAGGTGGTCGCGACCGCCGACGGCGTCGGCAGCGCGGGTCGTCGGGCCGCGGCGGTGGCCCCCGACGTGGTGTTGATGGACATGCAGTTGCCCGACGGCAGCGGCGCCGATGCGACCGCGGCCGTGCTCGACGTGTCGCCGTCGACGCGCGTCCTGGTGCTGTCGGCCTCCGACGAGCGCGATGACGTGCTGGAGGCCGTGAAGGCCGGCGCCAGTGGATATCTGGTGAAGAGCTCGTCGAAGACCGAGTTGATCGCCGCGGTCCGGGCGACCGCAGACGGGCAGGCGGTGTTCACGCCCGGCCTCGCCGGGCTGATCCTCGGCGAGTACCGCCGGATGTCGGCGCAGCCCGACCCCGACCACAGTCGTCCGACCCTGACCGACCGCGAGACCGAGGTGTTGCGGTACGTCGCGAAGGGGCTGAGCGCCAAGCAGATCGCGAGTCGGCTGTCGCTGAGCCACCGCACCGTGGAGAACCACGTCCAGGCGACCCTGCGCAAGTTGCAGCTCGGCAATCGGGTGGAGCTGACGCGGTACGCGATCGAGCACGGCCTCGATGATTGATGACACGCGAAACTCCCGGAAACACACCATGGTTCGGGTGTTTCCGGGAGTTCTGCAATGCCAAGGGCACGTTTGATACCGCGCGGGCCCTGATTGATAAAGAGGTCAGCTGTCCGAACGGCTACGCCGGAGCAGTTCCTGCACGCTGATCTGCGCACCGTCGCCATCGGCCTCCGACCGCGCATGCCGGTCCGTGCCGCGTCGCCTGGCGTCGGTGTCGCGACGGTCCTCGTCGGCCGGACGGTCACCGGCCGGCGGCCGGGTCTCGCTCAGGCCGCGATCCATCGGTGACCCGTCCGGGCGAGGTGTCGTCGGCGGCGTGGGACGTTGCCCCTCGGGTGCGAGGGATGCCGCCAGCGGGCGCTTGCCCGTGGAGTCCAACGACGGGCGCCGGACGAGCGGGGAGTCGTCACGCCGCGTCGGCTGCTGGACAGGCTGCGGCGGCTGCGGCTGCGCGGGTGCGGCCTGCTGCGGCGCGGGGCGCGGAGTCCGGGGCTGCGGTCGCTGCGGAACCGCCGGCTGCGGGCCGGACTGCCGCGGCGTCGGACCCGACGGCGGCCGGGGCGGTGCCGGGCGGGCCGGCTCGTCGCCCAGCCGGATACCGCTCGCGCCGAGGCGCCAACTGCCGGTGTCGGGGCCGTCGGAGCGGGAACGGGAACGGCCGATCCGGCCGCGCGGCGTCGGTGCGGCGCCCGGTCGGGGCTGGCCACCAGACGGGGGAGCGGAGGGTCCCCGGCGTGCGTCGGTCGGCTCGGGCTGGCTCGAATCCTGTTGCGGTGCAGTCCTTCCGGTGCGCGACGCGGGTCCGTTGGCCGGTGCTGCGCCCGCGGGTGCGGGAGGTCCGGACGGCGTCGGCGCCGGACGTTCGGGGGCGCCCGGGTTCAGTCGTTCGGCGGGCCGCGCCGGCCCGCCACGGTTGGGTGCCGTGCGAACCGAGGTGCGGGCACTCGTGGCCGGGCGCGCCGTGGCGGCACGCGGGGCGGCGACCATCTGGGAGGTCGGTGCCTCCGCGACGATGGTTCCCGCCGACCGGGCGCGGGCGTGGGCATCATCACGGAGCTCGTCGGGCTCGTCGTCGAGGACGGTCTCGCCGAGCCCGATCTTGCGCTGCATCGTCTGCATCCAGCGCGGCGCCCACCAGCAGTCGTCGCCGAGGAGCTTCATCACCGACGGCACCAGCAGCATGCGGATGATCGTCGCGTCCAGGATCAGCGCCGCGATCATGCCGTACGCGATGTACTTCATCATCACGATCTCGGAGAGTCCGAACGCGCCGGTGACCACCACCAGGATGGCCGCCGCGGCGGTGATGATGCGTCCCGTGTACGCGGTGCCGACGCGGACCGCCTCGGTGGTGGAGGCGCCCTTCTGTCTGGCCTCGACCATGCGGGACAACAGGAATATCTCGTAGTCGGTGGACAGGCCGAAGATGATCGCGATGATCAGCACCAGGATGGCCGCGAACAGCGGACCCGGGGTGAAGTTGGCGAGTTCGGCGCCGTGGCCGTCGACGAAGATCCAGGTGAGGATGCCCAACGTCGCACCGAGGCCCAGCGCGGTCATCAACGCGGCCTTGATCGGCAGCACGATCGAGCCGAAGGCCAGGAACATCAGGAATCCGGTCACCAGGACCAACATGATCGCCATGATCGGTAGTCGCGACATCAGCGCGTCGATCGAGTCCTGGGTCAGCGTCGGCGTGCCGGCGACCCACATGGTGAGCCCCTGCGTGTCGATGGATCTGAGGTCCTTGATCGCCGCGGCGGCGGTGTTGCGGTCCACCAGGCCGGCCGACATCTGCAGGATCTGTGGCCCGTTGTCGCCGTATTGGCCGGTGAGGGCGCCGCCGTCGGAACTCGGGCTGAACTGCTTGGTGAATCCCGGGATCTTGTTGGCCTCGGTGGCGATCGTGTTGATCTTCTCGCCACTGTCGTTGTCGTTCGGGTCGTAGGCGATGACCAGCTTGATCTCTTCGGTGCGCTCGGTGGGGAAGAACTTGTCGAAGTTCTCCTGCGCGACACGATTCGGGTTGTCCGGCGGTAGGTAGGCCTCACTGATGCCGCCGAACTTGATGCCGCCGAACGGGATGGTCAGCACGAGCAGGATCAGGACGGTCGGGATGGCGGTGGCGACCGGGTGCTGCATCACCCAGCCGGCCAGCCGGCCCCAAAAGCCGTTCTCGATCTCTTCCTTGGTCTTGGTGCGACGCAGGAACGGCAGGCCGAGGGCGTCGATCCGGGGTCCGAGGATGGCCAGGATCGCGGGGAGCACGGTGATCGACAGGATCGCGGCCAGCGACACCGAGGCGATCGCGCCGTAGGCCACGGACTTGAGGAAGCCCTGCGGCATGATCAGCAGGCAGGCGAGTGCCGCGACGATGATGGTCGCGGAGAACACGACCGTCTGACCGGAGGTCATCACGGTTCTTCGGACCGCGGCCCTGGTGGAATAGCCCTCGGCGAGTTCTTCTCGGAACCGGCTGACGATGAACAGGCCGTAGTCGATCGCGATACCCAGGCCGATCAGGGTGACGACCGACTGCGCGAAGATGTTCAGCTCGGTGACCTGCGCGAGGATCTTCATGATGCCCAGCGAGCCGGCGATCGTCAGACCACCGATGAGCACCGGGAGACAGGCGGCCACGACGCCGCCGAAGATGAAGAAGAGCATGATCGCCACCAAGGGCAGCGCGATCACCTCGGCTCGATGGATGTCCTTGTCCATCCCGTCGGCCATACTGCCCGCGACGGGTTGGAGTCCGGCCATCTCGAAGGTGGTGCCCTCGAGGTTGAATCTCTCCGGTATGTCGTCGAAGAACGGCTCGATCGTCTGATAGTTCTTCAGGATCGTGGTGTCGTCGTCGCCCTTGACGCCGATGCTGATGAACGCGTGCGCCTTGTCCTGCGTGAAGGTGCGGGCGCGGATCGTCTCCTGCGCGGCCTTCGACGTCGCCGACTGATCGCGGAGGTAGAAGGGGTCGATGAGACCCGGGTCCTCACGGTTGACGATGTCGCCGTGCTGGGCGATCAGGTCATCGACGAAGTTCTCCACCTTGGCGCCGAACTCGGGATCGTCGACGGTGGTGCCCTCGGGCGGGGTGATCAGCAGGATGATGTCGGACCGGTGGTCGCGGCCGAGTGCGGTGTCGGCGACCTCCGAACCCTTGACCGACTGCGATGTCGGGTCGAACCAGCCGCTCTGGCTGAGGTACTTGCCGAGGTCCAGCCCGTAGAGTCCCAGGCCGGCCATCATCGCGATGAGTACGGCGATGACGGCGAAGCGCATTCGATAAACGAAAGTGCCGATGGCTCCGAACACGCCTGGTTCCTTCCTGGGTCACGGTGGTGATGCGGTCGATACTGGTTGGTCGGTCAGGATGACGGTTGATTCTGTCAGCCGGTCCTGAGTGATCGCTGAGTCGGCGGTGCTGGTCGTCGGCCGCGCGGACCTCGTGTCAGCACCAGGATGTCAGTGCAACAGGGCCTGCAGGGGGCGGAACGGTGTGAGCCACGCCCCGTCGTCGGGCAGCGAGTCGAGGCCGATACGCGGCAACGGCTCCCGGAACACGGCCGGAATGTCCTCCAGGTCGACGAACTCCAACTCTTCGGTGGTCAATGCCCAGCTGGCGTGTTCCCGGAAACCGATCACGGTGACCGGGATCCCCTCCGCCGCCACCTCGAGCAACGGCTCGCGGAACGCCTGTCCGTCGGCCGAGGCGACGATGAGGCCAGCTAGACCCACAGTGTGCCTGCGAAGTTCGATGTGGTCGAGCATGTCGGCGTCCACATCGCTGTCATCGGACAGTTTGGGCTTCGCGAAGACCGCATATCCGACATTGCGCAGGGCGTCCACCCACGGGCGTACGACGTCGGCGCTGCCCGGCACGATGTTGGTGAACACGGTCGCCTCGGGCTCGACCCCCGCGCCCGATGGGCCGCGCGAGACGTCGGCGGTGCGCTGCAGCAGCCACCGGCCCAGCGCATCGAACCGCGGCCGGAACGCGGCGGTGGGTCGGCCGCCGAGGATCGCGCCGAGACCCATGTCCATGTTCGGTGCGTCCCACACCAGCAGGACCCGTGGTGACCCACCGTGGCCGGAGATGGTCTCGGCGAACGGCACGTCCGTGGTGGAAGACGTTGGGACAGTGGAAGTCTCCGACGTCGCAGCGCTGTCGGTCATGGCGTTCCGCCTTCGGTGGGTCGGGATGTCGCGGGGTGCGGCCGGGTGTAGACGAACTCGTTGACCCCGCGGCCCTCGCGTTCGGCACGTCCCTCGAATTTCGTGGTCGGCCGGTCCAGCAGGATCGGTGGGTCCGTCGTCAGCGAGACGACGTGCGGGCGGTCCCGATGCTGCGTCGCGAGATGCTCGGCGATCCACTCCGCGTAGTCCGCATGATCGGTCGCGATGTGCAGGACACCGCCGGGCTTGAGGCGGTCGGCCATGAGTTCGATGGTGCCGCTCTGCACCAGGCGGCGTTTGTGGTGGCGTGATTTCGGCCACGGGTCCGGGAAGAAGACCCGGATTCCGGTCAGGCTCTCCGGACCAAGCAGTTCGGTCAGCACCATCACCGCATCGCCGCGGATCATCCGGATGTTGGTGAGGCCGCCGCGATCGACCAGGCCGACGAGCTGCGCCAACCCGGGTTTGTAGACCTCCACCGCCAGCACGTCGACGTCCGGTTCGGCCTCGGCCATCGCGGCGGTGGAGATGCCGGTGCCGCTACCGATCTCCAGCACGGTCGGCGCATCGCGGCCGAACAATGCGGGCAGATCCAGCGGCGGATGGGCCGTGCGCGTCTCCCCGGGTGCGGGCGGCGCCTGGTCGGCCCCGGTCAGGAGGTCGATGCCCAACTGCGGCCACAGTGTCTCCCAATTGCGCTGCTGGCCCGTCGTCAACGAGCCCCGACGGAACCGGAAACTGGTCACCCGCGGATACCGACGTGACTGATCGACACTCTCGTTCACCTGCCCATCGTTGCGTATCGGGTGCCGTCGAGGACAGTCGACACGGCTTCTGCGCCGGTCAGCGGCGCGCCGGGATCGCCCGGCGGCTAGATTTCCTCCCATGGCACACCCGACGATCGACGGGACCGGTGTGCTGGCCCGGGCGGTCGAATCGGGTCAGCTGGTCGACCTCGTCGCCCCCTCGTCGCCGGCGCACGGCGAACTCGGATCGGCGGCGCGCCGCTATTCGCGTCCGCTGCAGGTCCAGGTGTGCGGCCGTCCCGGCACCGGTCGGGACACCGTCGCCCGCGCGCTGCGCGAGCGGCTCGCGGTCACCGCGATCGGTCCGGGGGAGGTCGAGGAAGGCGTCGACGACGCCGACCTGTGGATTCACGTGCTGACCGGACCGCCGAGGCGCGGCGATCACGAGACGCTGTCCACGCTGCCCCGGGACCGGACGATCGTCGTCCTGGGCAAGGCCGACACGCACGGCGACCGGGAGATCTCCGAGGCCGTCGCGGCCGGGTGCGCCGACCGGATCGGTGCACCCGTGGTCCCGGTGTCGCAGCTGCTCGCGTGCGCCGATCTGTCCGACGAGGAGTTCGACTTCCTCCACAGACTGGTCGTCGCGGGCGAGACGATGCCGTCGATGGCCGGTCACTTCCTCACCGGTTCGCTGGCGGGGCGGCCCACGCCGCCGGGCGCCGAGCCGTTCCTCGGCAACGAGCGATCCCTGCGGGCCGGCCTGCTGCGACGCATCGATCAGCACGGCATCGACCTCGCGCTGGGGCTGATCGTCGACGGGGATCCCGCGGGCGCCGACGTCACCGCACTGAATGCGGCACTGCGAGCGCGCAGCGGCGTCGACCGTCTCGTCGGCCCGATCCGGGAACGGATCGGGCTCGTCCGGCACTGGCGTCTCGTCGAACTGCGGTCGCGGCTCGAAGTTGCCGCGGCCCGCGGTCACGACCGCGACGCCATCGAGCATCTGCTGCAGGACGACCACCTCTGATGACCGGGACGTCGTCGGAAGGGGTGCTGGTGACCCGCGCGCACGGGCTCACCGGCTTCGACGCGTCGGTGGTCGCCGGCACCGGAACCCTCGTCGCGGTGTTCGGGATCGGCGGCACCGGGGTGTCGAGCCTGGTCGAGGCCTGCCACGTCGTGGACCCGGCGGCGCCCGTCGTCGAGGGCCGTTGGGGACGTCGAGCCGACGACGCGACGGTCGGGATAGCGCTGATGGTCCTCGACCCGACATCGTCGATCGACGACGAGGAGAGGCGTTGCGTCGACGAATTGCGGTCGCGGTTCGGCATCGTCGCACTGGTCGGCAGCAAGATCGACGCTTTCTGGGAATGGCCGCGCATCCTGCGGGCCCACCGCGGGCTGCTCGATCCCCGCGAGGAGCTGCCGGTGTTCGCGGTCTCGTCGATCGCGGCGCTCTCCGGTGCCGCCGACGAGTCCGGGGTGCCTGCCGTCCTGGACTGGGTACGCGAGCACCTCGCCGCGCCGGCGGATGTCCGCCGGGAACGGGCCCGAGTCGCTGCGGCGCTCGGCGCGCTGGAGCACACCGAGCACGGACTGATCCGGGCGACCGATCCCGACGCCGGGAACGACCTGATCGAACAGCTCACGCGCCGGCGCCGGACGCTGCTCGAGACGCGTGACCGCGGTCGCGCCGACCGGCTCGCGGCGGCCCGGGCGGGTTTCGCCCGCACGCGCGGCGAGTCGCTGGCAGAGGTCGCGGCGGGTATGCGCGGTATCGCGGCGGCGGCCACCGCGCGTTCGTCGTCGGTGACCGCGGGTTCTGTCGAGGACTATGCGCGGTGGCTCACCGGCGAGACGGTCGCCCTGCGCGGCCGTGTCGATGCCTCCACCGACGAACGCATCGAGGAGGTCCGGGCCGCGACACTGTCGGGTATCGACGTCGCCGCGACCGACACCCCGCCGCCCGCGGATCCCGACCTTGTTGTGCATGGCGCCGATGAGGCTGCCGTCGACCCGCCGTTCGGCCGTGCCCTGCCGGCCCGGCGCGGCGGCGGAGAGGACGCGCTGCTCGTGCTGATCGGGGCGTCGACGGGACTGGGTATCGGACGGCTGATCGTCGCGCCGATGGCGTCGGTCCAGACCCTGCAGTGGGTGAGCATGCCACTGACGCTGTTGCTGGGCGTCGTGGTGGCCGCCCTGGTGATCCGGATCCGACGGACCGCGGCCCTGCGCGCCGATCTGCGCGGTTGGACCAACGACGCCCTCGGCGAGACCCGTGGCCGGCTCGATCACCGCGTCGGTCTGCGGATCGCGGCGGCCGAGCCTCACCTGGCGAGTCAGGTGAACCGCTTCTACGAGCGGCGGGCCCGCCAGGCGGCCGCCGAGGTCGCCGACCTCGACGAACGACTACGCGCCCTGCGGTCGGGGGCCGCCACACAGGACGGTCGGGACCGGCTCGGCCGGGTCCGCGCGGTGCATGCCGAACTCGCCGCGCTCGCCGATGCGCTGGTGGGGGAGGAAGATGGGGCGGGCTGACCCCGTCACGGGAGTCCATGGACGCCGGATGGAACCGTTCGACGGCGCGGTGCGTCCAACCATCACGGTGGTGTGCGGCAGGTCGAGCCGACCGAAGGCACGGCAGGCCGCTCTGAGGAGGGAGAACGTGGATGGACATGTCATTTCTCGGCGGTGACCCGTTCGGCGACGACGCGTTCGGTGACGCCGATCGGGTGTCGGTCGACGCCGACGGCGCCGCGGCAGCTCACCACGTCGCGTACACGGCGCCGACGGACGATTTCGAGGTCGCGACGTCACCCGAGGACCATCTGTTCATGCACACCGACGGCCGGGTGTGGGACCTCGGGCCGGCCGACGTGGACACCGACGCCGACGGCATCCGTGACTCACTCACGCGCAGTGGCGCCGGCGGCATGACCGTCTACACCGACTCCGATCACGACGGCCAGGTCGACAAGATCACCGAGATCGATCCGGAGGGGATGTTCTCGTCGCGGACCCTCGACCCGGCCAGCGGAACCTGGGCGCCGACCGATTCGGGACGCCTGGGCTGACGCCCCGACGAGGGCACCGCCGATCGCCGGCGCGGGTGGGTTGCGCACGGTCGGACTGTGGGATATACCGCATCTCCATCACCCCGGTACCTAGCGGGCGCTCGGTGAACGTATCCTGTGGTGACGACGACATCGCCGACGGCTGTGCATCGGGCCGTCACCTCGGAGGAGACCCAATCATGACCTCAGCCACGATCCCTGGACTGGACCCGAACACCGCCCCGACGAAACACGCCGGACTGCTGGCGTGGGTCGCCGAGGTCGCCGAACTGACACAGCCCGACCGGGTCGTGTGGTCGGACGGCAGTGACGCCGAGTGGGATCGGCTGACCGGGCAGCTCGTCGAGGCGGGCACCCTGGTCAAGCTCAACGAGGAGAAGAAACCGAACTCGTTCCTCGCCAACTCCGACCCCGCCGATGTCGCCCGCGTGGAGTCCCGCACCTACATCTGTGCCAAGACCGAGGCCGATGCCGGCCCGACGAACAACTGGGTCGATCCGGCGGAGATGCGCGCCACGATGACCGGCCTCTACCGCGGGTGCATGCGCGGTCGCACGATGTTCGTCATCCCCTTCTGCATGGGCCCCCTCGGCTCCGACGACCCGAAGCTGGGCGTCGAGATCACCGACTCCGAATACGTCGTCCTGTCCATGAAGATCATGACCCGGGTGGGACCGCAGGTCCTCGAGTTGCTCGGCGACGACGGCTTCTTCGTCAAGGCGCTGCACTCGGTGGGCGCACCGCTGGAGCCGGGCCAGGCCGACGTGCCGTGGCCGTGCAACTCGGAGAAGTACATCACCCACTTCCCGGAGGACCGCGAGATCTGGTCGTTCGGTTCGGGTTACGGCGGCAACGCCCTGCTCGGCAAGAAGTGCTACGCGCTGCGTATCGCCTCGGTGCTGGCCCACGACGAGGGCTGGCTGGCCGAGCACATGCTGATCCTCAAGCTGACCAGCCCGGAGAAGAAGGTCTACTACGTCGCGGCCGCCTTCCCGAGCGCGTGTGGCAAGACCAACCTCGCGATGATCCAGCCGACCATTCCGGGGTGGACCGCCGAGACCGTCGGCGACGACATCGCCTGGATGCGGTTCGGCGACGACGGCCGCCTCTACGCGATCAACCCCGAGTTCGGATTCTTCGGTGTGGCCCCCGGGACCAGCGACGACTCCAACCCGAACGCGATGCGCACCATCGAGGCGGGCAACACGCTCTACACCAACGTCGCGCGCACCGACGACGGCGACATCTGGTGGGAGGGCATCGGCGGCGAGAAGCCGGCGCACCTCACCGACTGGCTGGGCAACGACTGGACGCCGGACTCCGACCACAAGGCCGCGCACCCGAACTCGCGCTACTGCACCCCGCTGGACCAGTGCCCGTCGCTGGCCGCCGAGTGGGATGACCCGAAGGGTGTCCCGATCTCCGCGATCCTGTTCGGCGGACGCCGCAAGACCACCGTCCCGTTGGTCACCGAGGCCCGCGACTGGCAGCACGGCGTCTTCATGGGCGCCACCGTCGGCTCCGAGCAGACCGCGGCCGCCGAGGGCAAGGTCGGCACCGTCCGCCGCGACCCGATGGCGATGCTGCCGTTCCTCGGCTACCACATCGGCGACTACTTCGCGCACTGGATCGACCTCGGCAAGAACGCCGACGCCACCAAGCTGCCGAAGATCTTCTACGTCAACTGGTTCCGTCGCGGCGACGACGGCCGCTTCCTGTGGCCCGGATTCGGCGAGAACAGCCGCGTGCTGGAGTGGATCGTCGGCCGCATCGAGGGGCAGCACGAGGGCATCTCGACGCCGATCGGCATCGTCGCCAAGCCGGCGGAGATCGACGTCGACGGCCTCGGGGACGTCCCGGCCGAGGACATCGAGGCCGCTCTCGCGGTCAACGCCGACGAATGGCGCCAGGAGATCCCGCTCATCGAGGAACTCTTCGAGTTCGTCGGCGACAAGCTCCCCACGTCGCTCCAGGACGAGCTCGATCAGCTCAAGCAGCGCCTGGGCTGATCGACCCGGGTGCACAGGAGCACCATCGGCCTCATCGGTTTCGGTGCGGTAAGGTCTGCCCCTATGAGACTTCGCTTGTGGGGGGCGGCGCTCGTGTCCGTCTGTGCCGTAGGTCTTTCCGTCGTGTCGGCCGGTGGGGCCGTGGCGGCTCCGTCCGGGGCCGACGCGGTGTACCGGGACTCCAGCGTGATCAACGGGGTGCCGACGTTCGGTGCCATCTCGGGGATCGACCGCACCGACAACGGTGACTACGCACTGATCTCGACCGACGTCGGCCGGCAGGGGCCCGCACGGGTCTACACCGCGAAGATCCCGTTCATGTCGACGACCGGTTTCCTCGGCGCGGGTTCGGTCAACGGCGGCGGCCCGATCCTGGGGCCGTACAACCTGCCGCCGCTGCCCGGGCAGGCACAGTTCGAGGGCATCCGCCGCATCGGGGCCGACTACGTCGTCGCGAGTGGCGGGGCGAACCAGTTCGTGCGCCAGATCGGCAAGTTCGGCAACTACATCCGCGACCTCGGTCTGCCGTCCGCCTACCGGCCCACCGCGAAGACGGGTCTCAACGGACAGCGCGGGTTCACCGGCGTGGCCGTCGGCCCGGGCGGCCGCATCAGCGCGATCACCGCCGGTGGCCTCAAGCAGGACCCGGCGACGTCGGCGCGCCTGCTCACCTGGGCCGGTCGCGGGACGTCGGAGCACGTGTACCGCACCGACGGCGACAAGGTCGCCGCGGACGTGTTGTCGGTCAACAACACCGACTTCCTGGTACTCGAACGTGGCAAGGGCCGGATCGGCCGCGTCTACTGGACCACCACGCGCGGCGCGCAGTCGGTGACCGGGGCGCAACGGCTGACCGGGCGGGAGAAGGCGATGCCGAAGAAGCTCATCTTCTCGACCGCACCGCTACCGCGTCTGGACACCGGGAACATGTCCGGCCTGGGGTGGGGCAATTGGATTCCGGACCGGCCGTGGCTGACGTATCGGGCCCGGACCCTGTTCATCGTGTCCAACAACGCTTTCGCCGGGCCGACCAGAGTGCATGCGCTCGAGGTCCACCTGCCCAAGCGGTGACGACGCGCACCCCGAGATGGTCTCAGGGATATTCCTGATGGCCAAGTGGCCCGAGATTTGGCACCGTTGAGGCCATGACAACGGCTCAGACGGACAGCCCACACCACCGAACACGAGCAATCGCCGCCGGAGCGGCGGATCTGACCAAGGTTTACGGTACGGGTGACACCGTCGTGGAGGCGTTGCGCGGCGTCACCATGGAGTTCGCCAGCGGCGAGTTCACCGCGATCATGGGACCCTCCGGTTCCGGCAAGTCCACGCTGATGCACTGCCTCGCCGGGCTCGACGTCGCGTCGGGTGGTCGGGTGCACATCGGCGACGTCGACCTGACGGGTCTGTCCGACAAGGCGATGACGATGCTGCGGCGGGACCGCATCGGCTTCGTGTTCCAGTCGTTCAACCTCGTCCCGACGCTCACCGCGGCGGAGAACATCACCTTGCCGGTCGACATCGCCGGCCGTGAGGTCGACAAGGAATGGTTCGACGCGGTGGTGGACCGGCTCGGCATCACCGACCGGCTCAGCCATCTGCCCAGCGAGCTCTCCGGCGGTCAGCAGCAGCGCGTCGCGTGCGCCCGGGCGCTGGTGGGCAAGCCGGACATCATCTTCGGCGACGAGCCGACCGGCAACCTGGACTCACGATCGTCCGGCGAGGTCCTGTCCATCCTGCGCGCGGCCACCGACGAGTTCGGTCAGACGGTGGTGATCGTGACGCACGACCCGCGCGCGGCGTCGTACGCCGACCGGGTCGTGTTCCTCGCCGACGGTCAGATCGTGCGGGAACTCGCGCGGCCGTCCGCCGACGACGTCTTCGAGGTGATGAAGAATCTCGACGAGCCGGCCGTCGAGGCCGAGCGGGCCGAGCCCACCGCGGCGCCCACGCCCGCCGCCACGGGCGGCCGGCACGAGGCACCCGACAGCAACCCCGCCCACAGCGACCCCACCGACGACAACACCCCCGAGGTGCGCTGAGACCATGGCGTCGTCCTCGGTGATGCGCCGGGTCTCGTTGCGAAACCTGCGCGCGCACAAGCTCCGTCTCTTCCTCACGGTTTTCTCCATCGTCCTTGGCACCTCGTTCGTGGCCGGGTCGATCGTGTTCACCTCCACCATCTCGAAGGCGTTCAACGACATCTTCGACTCGGCGGCCCCCGGCGTCTCCGTCGAGATCACCCCCGAGAACAATCAATCGCCCGGTGTGCCGCAGTCGGTGATCGACGATCTCGATTCCCGCAAGCAGGAACTCGGCATCGATCGGATCGTGCCGAACTACTCGGGCCTGGTCACCATCGCCAACTCCGACGGCAAGGCACTGCAGACCGGCGGCGCACCGAGTATCGGCACCGCCTACCTGCCCGCCGACGTCGCGCTCTCGCCGGACTCGAGCAAGATCCTGCCCGGCGGCCGGGGGCCGACGAATGCCGGTGAGGTCGCGCTGAATTCGTCGGCGGCCGACAAGGCGAACCTGAAGGTCGGCTCGAAGACCAAGGTGGTGCTCGGTCAGGGGTCCGCGGAACCGCGCGACGTCACCGTCGTCGGGTTGATCGATCTGCCCGGTTCGACCAGCGGGTTCGTCAACGTCCAGTTCGATCAGGCGACCGCGCGCGCCCTGTTCTCCGACGGCTCCCATGCCGCGCAGGTCGACATGTCGGCCGTGGCCGGGGTGAGCCCGGAACAACTCCAGGAACGCGTCACCGGCGCGCTGCCCCCGGACATCTACAAGGTGCGGACCGGCGACCAGGTTCGTCAGGACCAGAAGGACGACGTCAACCAGTTCCTGACCATCTTCACCGCGATCCTGCTGGCATTCGCCGGGATCGGTCTGATCGTCGGCACCTTCATCATCTACAACACCTTCTCGATGATCGTCGCCCAGCGAAATCGTGAGCTGGCGTTGCTACGCGCGGTCGGGGCGAGCCAGAAGCAGGTGTCGCGGTCGGTGCTGTTCGAGGCGTTCATCGTCGGATTGATCGGTGGCGCAGTCGGATTGGGTATCGGTATCGCGCTCGCCGCGGGGCTGAAGGCGCTGACCCGATCGGCGTCGGGACTGCCCGACGCGCCACTGCAGATCGGTGTGCCGGCGATCGCGGCGGCGATCTTCGTCGGCGTGGTGGTGACGATGATCAGCGCCTGGGTGCCCGCCGCGCGTGCGTCGCGGGTGCCGCCGGTGGAGGCGATGCGTGCGGGGATGGCCGAGGGCTCGGCCCCGCTCACCATGCGCACGATCATCGGCGCCGTGGTGGGGGTGGCGGCCCTGGCCGCTATCGTCATCGGTGCGATGGGCGTCGGACTCGGGCCCGCGATCGCCGTCGGCGCCGGGGCGGCCGGCGCCATCGCCGCCGTCGTGCTGGCCGGTCCCGCCCTCTCGCGGCCGATCGTCGGGGGTCTCGGCACCGTGATCGGTGCGCCGTTCGGCAAGATCGGCCGGCTCGCGCGCACCAACGCGGTCCGCAATCCGCGGCGGACCGCGGCCACCGCGTTCGCGCTGACCCTGGGGCTGATGCTCGTTGCGGTGATCGGCACGCTCGGTACCTCGTTCAAGGGCACCGTCGACGACGCCGTGGACACCGGACTGAAGGCCGAGTTCATCGTGGCCGGCGCCAACCAGCTGCCGATCCCCGGTGCTGTCGCCACGGCCGTACAGCAGGTCGACGGGGTGGCCTCGTCGGTGAGCTTCGGCATCATCCAGGCGAAGGTCGGCGACGACACCGTGGCCGGTTACGCCGCGGTCGGCGGTCAGCCCGCCGACGTCGCCATCCTGGACATGCAGGGCGGCGCCCCCGATCAGCTCCCGGCCGACGGGATGATCGTCAGCGAACGGACCAGCAAGGACAAGGGCTGGAACCGCGGCGACGTGGTCACCTTCACCGGCCCGACCGGCGAGGAGGTGCCGGTGACGGTGTCCGGCGTCTACGCCGACAACGAGGCGCTGCAGCCGTGGCTGGCCGGCCCGGACGTCTACGCGAAGCTGGTGCCACCGGCCGCACAGGTCAGCGCGATGGTGATGGTCACGCCCGAGCCGGGCGTCTCCGCGGACACGCTCCGGCAGAACCTGGAGAACGCCACCGACTCGTACCTCACGGTGCAGGTGCAGGATCGGGATCAGTTCAAGAGCTCGATCTCCACGCAGATCGACCAGATGCTCGCCACGCTGTACGCGATGCTCGGCCTGGCCCTGCTGATCGCCGTGCTCGGCATCGTGAACACCCTGGCGCTGTCGGTGGTGGAGCGCAAACGGGAGATCGGCATGCTCCGGGCGGTCGGCATGCTGCGGTCGCAGGTGCGTCGCAGCATCTACCTGGAGTCGGTGCTCATCGCCATCTTCGGTGCGATCCTCGGCGTCATCCTGGGCAGCGTCATCGGCTGGGCGCTGGTGCGGACGCTGGCCAAGTGGGGGTTGGGCACGCCCGTGCTGCCGTGGAGCCTGATCGCTGTCACGCTGGTCGCGTCCGCGGTGGTGGGAGTCCTCGCCGCACTGTGGCCCGCGGTCCGTGCCGCGCGGACCCGGCCGTTGGAGGCGATCGCCGAGGCGTGAGCCCCGCCGCCGACCGATCCGCGATCAGCCGGCGGCCGGTTCGTGTTCCGGCTCGGCGGCCGGCGAGCCGGCGGGGGTCATCGCGTCGGGACTGAGGAAGACCAGCACGACCGCGCCGACCAGGATGACGACGCCCATCACGATGCACGCGGTGTTCAGCGGTGCGACGAAGGCGTCCTTGGCCTGGTCGGCGACGTGCCCGAGCGCGCCCGCCTGTTCCGGGTACCGGGTGACCAGCGCATCGAGGGCATGGAGTGCCTCGGCGAGCGACCGCGAGATGCGCTCGCCGAACTCGGCCGATCCGGTCGTCGCGGTCACCTGGTCGGCGATGGGTGCGATGTTGCGGGTGTAGCCGGCGGCCACGATGCTGCCCGCGAGGGCGATGCCGATGGCGGCGCCGACCTCGCGGAAGGTGTCGTTGACCGCGGAGCCGACACCCTGATTCGCCGACGGCGTGTTGGCCATGATCGCCGTGGTCGGGGGTGCCGTCGCGAAGCCCTGGCCCGCCGAGCCGAGGAGCAGGAGGGGCAGCAGGCTGAGATAGCTCGAGTAGTCGAGCACGCCCATCAGGATCAGCGCGACCCCGGTGAGCCCGACGCCCAGTACGAGGATGGTGCGCAGCGAGTACCGCACGGCGAGCCATCCGCCGACCGGTGACAGGACCATGATGACCGCGATCAGCGGCAGCATCGCGGTGGCGGCCATCAGCGGCGACATGCCGAAGTCGAGTTGCAGGCGTTGCAGCACCACGAAGAAGAGTCCCAACGACGCGAAGAACTGCACCAGGATGGTGAACGCGCCCGCCGAGAACGCCCGGTTCGAGAACAGGCGAACGTCCAGAAGTGGTGTGTCACGCCGGTATTCGACGAATCCGAACAGCACGGCGAGCGCCACACCGGCGATCAGTGCGCCGATGACGAGTGCGTCGTCCCAGCCGCGGCTCGGCGATTCGAGCAGGCCGAGCACGAACAGGAACACGGCCGCCGTCGACAGCAGGGCGCCGGGGACGTCGAAGCGCTTCGGCTCGTCGTCGCGGGACGTCGCGATGGTGCACGACGCCACGGCCAGGACCGCCGTGACGACCGCGAACGTGATGAAGATCGAGCGCCACGTGAACCATTCCAGGAGGAACCCGCTCACGAAGAAGCCGCCGATACTGCCCGCGCCCGCCACGCCGGCCCAGATCGCCACGGCGAGCGGGCGGCGGGATTCGGGCAGTTCCGAGGTCAGCAAGGACAGCGTGGACGGCATGATCATCGCGGCGGCGACCCCGGCCAGCGCCCGGCTCGCGATGACGACGGTCGGATCGTCGACCCACAGCGGCGGGAGCGACGCGACCGCGAAGACGGCGAGTCCGACGACGAGCAGTCCGCGCCGCCCATACCGGTCGCCCAGCGCCCCGCACGGCAGCAGCAACGCGGCCAGCGCGACGGTGTAGGCGTCGACGAGCCACGTCATCTGCGTGGAACTCGCGCCGATCGAGGGCCCGATCTCGGGAAGCGCGACGTTGAGTGCGGTCATCGCGCCCGCCACCACCGACAGGGCTCCGCAGGCGACGCACATCAGCCAGATCCCGCGCGCACCGATCCGGTCGCCCGAGGTCGTCGAGCCGGGTTGATCCACGCTCTCATCCGAGATCATGCTCTGACCATACATGTGTGGAACGTTGTATGTTCAGTGGCGAGGTTAGGGTGACGTCATGGCACGACGCACGGGTTGGGGTGGCGTACTCCCGATCGACGACGCCGACGCGGTCGCGCGCATCCTGGCCGCGGCGCGGACGGTCATCGAGTCCGAGGGCGCCGGCGTCAGCGTGACGCTGGTCGCGCAGGAACTCCAGGTGACGCGGCAGACCGTGTACCGGTACTTCGCCGGCGTGCAGGAGTTGCTCCAGGCCGTGGCCCTCGACTCCGGGCGCACGGCCGCCCCGACGATCATCGACCGGGTGCGCGCGATGACCGATCCGGCCGCGATCGTGGTGGAACTGGTCGCGTCGGCGATCGAGATCCTCACCACCGACAAGGTCCTCGTGTTCCTGCTCGGTCCGGGTGCCAGCACCGGGCTGCTGGGGGGTTCGATGACCGGCGTCCCCGCCCGCGACCAGGCCAGATCGATCCTCGATGAGCTCGAGTTCGATTGGCGCAAGCTCGGATTCGACGACACCACGTTCGACGGTCTGATCGAGTGGTGCCTGCTGGTGATCGGTGCCTACATCCATCGTCCCGACGACGAGATCCCGGCACCGGACGCGCTGCGGGCCTACCTGTCCGTCTGGATGCGGCCGTCGATCGAGGCGGCCGGTCACCGTGTCGGCGGCGCGGGCGCGCCGCCGACGGCGATGACAATGCCACAATCGGTGCCATGACCCAACCGCCCGACGACCGCTGGGACCCGAATCGCGAATCTCCGGAGACGCGACGGTTCGAGCCATCCGACGAGACGTCCGCGTACGGGCCCGCCGACGAGACGGCGGCGTACGGACCCGCGGACGCGACCGCCGCGTATCGCCCACAGGACGACCCGTACGGGTCGCCGCAGGCCTACACGGAGGCGGGCTATCAGCAGCCCGGCGCGGGCTACGGCCCCGGATATGGCCCGGCGGCCGGTGCGGGGGCACCCCCACCACCGCCGCAGAAGCACACCGGCCGGACGGTCGGGCTGGCGTTGGCCGTCCTCGTCGCGCTGGTCGTCATCGTGCTCGTCGTGGTGCTGATCGCCCGTGGCTCCGGCAGCGATGACGGCGGTACCACCGCCGGCGCGAGCTCGTCGTCGGCCGTGCGCACCGAGTCGAGCCGCACCACCTCGACGACCACCACGACCACCGAGGACACGACCACCACGACGACGCCGACCGTCGCGCCGGGCGCCGTCGTCTATCAGCTCACCGGCAACGGCGACGTGATCGGCATCCGCTTCGTCAGCGGCAACAGCTCCACGGTGGTGGCGGCTGCGGGTGCACCGTGGTCACAGGCCACCACGGTCGGCGGATCGTCGGCGGAGATCACCGCCATCGTCATCCGGGGACCGGTGACGTGCACCATCCTGCACGGCGACAAACTGCTGGCGTCGTCGACGAGCAACGGCGGCCCGCTGCGCTGCGCGGCCACCGTGCCGTCGTCGTGACCGCCACCCGCTGACGAAAGTCGCGGCGACCCGCTACGTCGCGAGGTCGTCCCCGCGGGCGATGAGTTCGCGGCGCAGCAGTTTGCCCGTGGGATTGCGGGGCAGCTCGTCGAGGAAGATGACGTCGCGCGGCACCTTGTAGCGGGCGAGTTGCGACCGGACGTGGTCGCGGATGTCCTGCTCCGTCGGCGCTGCGCCCGGCGTCGGGACGACGAATGCCCGTAGGCGGGTGCCGAACTCGTCGTCCTCGACGCCGACGACCGCGACGTCGTCGATGTCTGCGTGCTCGGCCAGCAGGTTCTCCACCTCACCGGGGTAGACGTTCTCGCCGCCGGACACGATCATGTCGTCGTCGCGCCCGTCGATGTGCAGCAGACCGTGATCGTCGAAGTGGGCCATGTCGCCGGTCGACATGTAGCCGTCGATGATCTGCTTGTGACGCCCGTCGGTGTATCCCTCGAACGGCGCAGAGCTCCGCACGAACAGCCGGCCGCTCTGATGGTTGTCGGTGAGCTGCCGGTCGTCCTCGTCGTAGAGGCGCAGCCGGCCCGCGACCGTCGACCGTCCGACCGTGCCGGGTGCGAGGCGCAGTTCCTGCGGTTGGGCGACCGACGCGACGGCGACCTCGGTGGAGCCGTACATGTTGTAGAGGACATCGCCGAACGCGTCCTGTACCGCCTCGCTGAGCGCGGGCGTCAACGGCGAGCCGGCGATGACGATGGCCCGCAATGCACTCAGGTCGTAGTTGCCGAAGGTCTCCGGTCCCAGGGCGATCATCCGGTGCAGCATGGTCGGTACCGCGACCAGCATCTCGGCCCGGTGGTCGGCGAGTGCGGCCAGGGTCTTCTCGGCGTCGAAGCGGCGCAGCAGCACGGCTTTGTTCGCCTTGGCGGTGGACACGCCCCACATGCCGAACCCGGTGGAGTGGAAGATCGGGGACACGATGACGACGCTGCCGCGCTCCGGGAACGGGATGCGGTCGACGAACATCGCCGAGGCGAACGGATTCATCTTTCCGCGCGGTGCACCCTTCGGCAGACCGGTGGTGCCACTCGTCAGGATGATGAAACCGCCCGGGCTCGCGGGCAGGGGCGGCAGGGTCGTGTCGCCGGATGCGATCACGTCGTCGACGATCGGCGCGGCGTAATCCCCGTGTTCGCCGTCCGACCAGGTCAGGTAGCGCGGGATATCGGCGGGCAGCGCACCGAGGAGGTCGATGAACTCGCTGTCGTGCAGTACCGCCCGCAGGTTCTCGCGCGCTGCCACCTCAGCGAACTGGGGTTTGGCGAAACCCGTGTTCATCAGTGCCAACTTGTAGCCGGCACGTCCGGCGGCGGTGATCGACAACAACAGGCCGCGGTGATCGCGGGCGAGCACACCGACGACCGATCCGGGTTCGATGCCGCTGGTGAGCATGGCGTTCGCGAGGGCGTTGGCGCCATCGCTCAACTCGCGGTAGGTCATCTCCCCGCGCTCGTCGGCGAGAGCCGGCGCATCCGGATACTCCTGCGCGTTGCGCAGGATCAGTGACGCCTGCGCCCCCATGGTGTTGGCCCACTTGATCCCGCGAAGCATCGCCTTCGGGTCGGTGAAGTCGAGGACACCGGTCCGTTGGAGGACCGCCGCACTCTTGATGTTGCGGGCGATGTCGTCGAGTCGGTCCTTGATTGCGTCGAGCGCACCTGACATGCGGCCCGTCCTTTCCCCGGCGTTGGGGCGGATCCACGGATGTGGTCCCCGTCACGTCCCGCGCCGTCACGTCATTGTGCCGCGATCAGAGCTTGCGCAGCACCAGAACGAGATTGGTGCCGAGCACCTCACGGAGACCGGGCACCCGCATCACCCACCACAGCCAGTGCGGCAGGTAGCGGGGGAACGCCGCGACGCGATGCGCCCGGTCGGCCACGCGGTCGGCCCAGCGCAGACCGTCGGTGGCCGTGACCGGGAACAACGAGGTGCCGAAGAGATTCTTCGGCGGATGCCCGTGACGTCGGGTGTACCAGCGGGCGGCGCGATGCCCTCCCGCGTAATGGGTGAGGCCCATCTCGTGACCGCCGAACGGACCCCACCAGAGCGTGTAACTGACGATCACCGTGCCGCCGGGCCGGGTGACCCGCAGCATCTCGTCGGCCATCTGCCAGGGCGCCGAGGTGTGCTCGACGACATTCGACGAGATCGTGACGTCCATCGAGTCATCGGCGAACGGCAACTGCCTGCCGTCGCCGCGGACGGTGGCGCGATGATCGAGACCACCGGAGTGCATCTCGGCGGGGTCCGGCTCGATGGCGATGTAGTGGGCGCCCCGGGCGTCGAACGCCTCGGCGAAATACCCGGGGCCGCCGCCGACGTCGAGCACCACCGCACCGTCGAGACGGCCCGGGTGCCAGTCCGCGACGAGCTGTGCGGTGTCGGTCGCGATGGCGCCGTAGAACCGGGCGGGGTCGGTCTGCTCGAACCGGAAGTCGTTGAGCAGACGGGCCGCCCGGGACAGCGTCGCGCGGCGGGCGAATCCGGTCGTCGGACGGGGCATCGTCGCGATCCAGCCTCTCGTGTGTCGCTCGGTCCCCGTTCGCCCGGCCCCGGTGTCAGGCGCGGGCGTCGGCGACGAGTTGTCGCAGCCCGACCATGAAGGTCTGCAACGCGAAGACGAACTCGGCCCGCAGATCCTCGGGCAGGGCCGCCCGCACGGACGCCACGGACGGGAACCGGGTGGGGTCGAGCCGACGATAGTACGCGGCGACCGACTCCCGGCCGGGGGCCTCGTCCCGCGCTGACTGCAGGGCATAGCCGACGATGAGCCGGGCCAGTGCGTGATCGGCGGCCGCCGCGGCGGTCGGCGACAGCCCGCACGCCAGCAGCAGGGACAACGACGCCTCATAGCGGACCAAGCCCATCGGCCCGAACTCCACCTGTCCGGCGAACAGCTCCGCCGAATGCGGAAGCCCCCGCAGCACATCGAAGGCGACGACGGCAGACTGCTCGACCACCGCGCTCCACTCCGCGGCGTCGTCCGGGGTACCGAGCGCGGTCACGATCCGGGCCATCACCTGTTCGGCGAGCCGGTCGCAGAGTTCGTCCTTGCCGCCGGGGAACTGGCGGTAGAGCGTCGACGTCGAGGACCCCAGCCGACGGGCCAGCGCCCGCATCCCGAGCCCGTCCACGCCGCCTTCGGCCAGCAGGGCGAGCGCCTCGGCGAAGATCTCCTCGGGGGGAAGCGGGGGTCGACCGCGCGCGGGGGATCGGCTGGATCCTGAGCGGGGGGTGGTCGGGTCATCGGCTCGCGATCGTCCTTGCAGGTGGGTGGCGGTCGGCGGTGCCGAGTGGGTAGAGCATCGGAACCATCTCAACTACTGTTGTAGACGTATCGCGGGCTTTCGGCTACAGTGTAGCCGCAACGGATGTCTGCCCGTTATGCGGGACGAGGTTCCCAAGATCGGACGCGGTGTGGAGGGGATGCCACGTACGGCCTCGGGAGCCTCTCTCCGTTTTCACCCCGGTGACGGTCGGTACGCTGATCTGCGATGACCGAGTCCACCCACGTCCTGCTGCTCTGCTGGCGCGACACCGACCACCCGCAGGGCGGGGGCAGTGAGCGCTACCTCGAGCGCGTCGGCGCCGAGTTGGTCGACCGGGGAATGCGCGTCACCCTGCTCACGGCGGCGCACGACGGTGCCGCGGCCGACGAGACCCGCGACGGTATCCGCATCCTCCGTGCCGGCGGCCGACTGTCGGTATATCCGCGCGCGCTCGGCACGATCCTCGCGGCGCGACTGGGCCGGGGACGTCTCGGCCGGACCGACCCCGACGTCATCGTGGACACCCAGAACGGCATCCCGTTCTTTGCGGCACTGGTCTCCCGCGCCCCGACCGTGGTGCTGGTGCATCACTGTCACCGCGAACAGTGGCCGGTGGCCGGCCGGGGGCTCGGCCGGTTCGGGTGGTTCCTCGAATCGCGTGTGTCGCCACGTGTCCATCGGCGCAATCGGTATGTCACCGTGTCCGGCCCGTCGGCGGTGGAGCTCGCCGAGCTCGGCGTCGACCGGGCTCGCATCACCGTGATCCGCAACGGCGTCGACCCGTTGCCGGGCGGCCTGTCGGTGGCCGACATGCCGCGGCGAGACGACCGGGCCATCCGGTTGTGCGTACTGTCCCGGCTCGTCCCGCACAAACAGGTCGAGGACGCGCTCGCGGTGGTGGCCGAACTGCGGCACATCCGACCGGAGATCCACCTCGACGTGATCGGCGGTGGCTGGTGGTCCGACGAGTTGCGCAGGTGTGCAACCGAATTGGGCGTCGAGCGGCATGTGACGTTCCACGGTCACGTGGCGGAGGTCCGCAAACACGAGCTACTGGCCCGGGCGCACGTGCACCTGATGCCGTCCCGCAAGGAGGGCTGGGGACTGGCGGTGATGGAGGCCGCGCAGCACCGCGTCCCCACGATCGGCTATCGCAGCTCGGTCGGGTTGGTCGAGTCCATCGAGGACGACGAGACCGGACTGCTGGTCGACGGTGTCGACGAACTCATCAGTGCGACGAGGAAACTCATCGACAACCCGGACGAGGTCGCGCGCCTCGGCGACAACGCCGAACGCAAGGCGCACCACTACTCGTGGTCGGCGACCGCGGACGGTTTCATCGAGGTCTTCGACGACGTGCGGCGACCGCGACCACTGCGAGGGCGAACAGGATCGACGCCGACCAGATCAGATGCGCGGTGATCACCGCGACGCGGGACCACGTCGAGGCGTCGCGATCGGCGACCGGTCCCTCCACCCGATAGAGCGTGAGGTCGGCGCCGCGGAACACGACCGCGGCATCCTGCGCGAGAAGTGATGGCGGCGAATCATTCTCGACCACCACCCAGCCGACACCGAGCGCCGCGAGCGCCGCCGGCGACCCGCCGGCCGTGAGGACCCGGTCCACTTCGGCACCGCGACCCCCCGCCGGATCGACCACCACCCCGTCGACGGTGAGTTCCCCGGAGTCGGTGACCGTCGCACGCACCATGCGCGGCAACGGATTCAGTGACGGCTCACCGGTGAACGAGTACCGGCGCACCGCGCCGACCGGCCACACCGCGACGGCGCCCTGTTCCGCCGGGACGATCCGGGCGACGGCGGTCCAGTCGGCCGGATAGGTGATCGGCCGGATCTGGCCGCCCACCCCCCAGGCGAGGTCCGGCAGGGGTGCGACGACGAGCAGCGCGACGGCGGCGAGCGCGAAACCCGCCGGAACCCAACGTCGGACGCAGTCCACCGCGGCCGCCGCGGCGAGCGCGAAGAACGGCACCACCAGGGCCACGTACTTCTGGGTGTCCCGCAACAGCCCGAGACCGCCGACATCGGCGGCGAGCGACGACAGCCCCGCGGCGACGGGCCCGAGCGCCGCGATCGTCACGGCCGCGATCGTCAGTGCGGCCACCGCGGCGAGGACACCGATCGTGCGCGATCCACCATCCCGGTGGCGCCACAGCCATCCCGCGCCGACGCCGACGACGATCAACAGCGCGACGGTCGCGGCGGCCGCCCACCAGATCGTCCGACTCGCCGGGACGGCGTCCGCGTTCCAGATCCCGCCCAGTCCGGCCACCGTACCCAGCGTGCCCAGGCCGGGTTCCGCCCGCGCGCCGAACACGGTGAACCCGTCCGATCCGCCGGTCGTCGTGGCCTGACCGGCGATGCTCGCGGTCAGCCACGGCAGTGCGCCGAGAATCAGGATGCCCCAGACGATCCCGAACCTCGCCCGCTGCCGCGCGACGGCGAGCGGCAGACCGAGGACGGCGAGGACGAGGATCGCCGTGAGGACCGAGCCGGTGGGGGTGAGGCCGGCGATCGCGACGGCCGCGACGAGCCGCGCCCAGGACCCCCACTCCGGTCCGGGCGTGCGGTCGCGATCGAGGATCTCGACGGCGGCCACCACGATCCAGCCCAGGCTCGCGTAGGCGACCAGCAGACTCCAGTGGCCCTGCAGGAGACGCTCGGCGACATACGGATTCCAGATCGAGACGAGCGTCGCGGCCACCGCCCCGGTGCGACCCGCCGCGGGGACGAGACGCGACGCCATGCGCCCGTAGCCCACACCGGCGAGGGTGAGCGCGGCGAACGTGATCACGGTGACCACCACACCGCCGTCGAGCACCCGGGACAGATTCGCGACGACCCAGTCCTGCGGCACCGCACGCGGTGCCACACCGCCGAGGCCCAGCGCCCCGTCGGTCACGAACGATCGCGGCGTCGACACCGCATCCCGGTACAGCAGATGACCGGAGCCGAGCAGGGGAGCGAGGATCGCGGCCGACAGTCCGGCCGCGACCGCATAGAGCATCGGCAGTCGGCTCAATAGTGGTACGTGTCCGACGGCGCCTGGGCGTGCACCGGGTCGTCGTCGTAGTGGGTCGACTCGATCCCGTACGCACGTGCCAGATCGAGGATCTTGGTGGCCCGCGCGATCCGCGGCAGGTCCGAGCCGTTGCGGATCTCCCCGCCGTCACGCTCGAACTCGGCGAAGAACTCCTTGGCCCAACTGATCTCGTCCTGCGACGGCGAGAGCCCCTCGTTGACCGGATGGCACTGATCGGGGGTGAGACAGATCTTGCCGGTCATGCCGAACTCGGCGCTGACCGCGGTGGCCTCCGACAGCTTGAGGGCGCTGGAACCGACCGTCGGGCCGTCGATCGCACTCGGCAGGTGAGCGGCCTTGGCGGCGATGGTGAACCGGGACCGCGCGTAGGCGAGGGTCGCCGGGTTGTCGCCGAAGCCGGTGTCACGGCGGAAATCGCCGATACCGAAAGCCAGCCGGAAAGTACCTTTCGCCGAGGCGATCTCACTGATGCGTTCGAGTCCACGAGCGGTCTCCACCAGCGCCACGATCGGGATGTCGGGCAGTCGCTTGGCGGTCTCGGTGACATGATCGACCGACTCCACCATCGCGAGCATGACCCCGCCGATCGACGACGATGCGAGTGCCTCGAGATCGTCGGCCCACCACGGCGTCCCGAACCCGTTGACCCGCACCCAGTCCGTGTGCCCGGCGGCCAGCCAGTCGACGACGTGATTGCGTGCGTCGATCTTGTCCTTCGGCGCGACCGCATCCTCGATGTCGAAGACCACGATGTCGGCACGCGAATGGGAGGCCGCCTCGAAACGTCCGGCCTGGGCCCCGTTGACCAGCAGCCAACTCCGTGCCAGCACGGGATCGATACGGAATCCGACGGGCATGTCGGGATCATCCTCAGTCGTGTTCTGGTCGTACATCGGTGCTTTCTCGCGGCTCGGAAGGGATGTCGCAGGCAGATCGATCCTCACCATCGTCGCCTATCGCCGGTGCACCGTGCAAAGCGGCCCGTCCCGCATTCCGGTGTCCGCGACATGCACACTTGACCACATGGGGCAGCAGACCACAGGTCAGGAGTCTGGGGGTCAGGAGTCCGGGGGGCGGCCCGGGCGCGGCGGCATCGCCGGCGCCCTCGGCTGGGTGGCCGCGGGGTCCATGGTCGCCAACGTCTGCGCGTACCTGATCCACCTCACCGCGAGCCGCTGGTGGCTCGACACCGCCGAGTACGGCGAGTTCGCCGTCGGCCTGTCGGCGATGCTCGTGCTCGGGGTCGCCGCCCTCGCACTGCAGGCGGTGGTGGCGCGCGCGGTGGTGCAGCACACCGATCCCGGCCGCATCCGGCGGGTCACGGTGATGTCGGTGGTCATCGTCGCCGCCCTGGTGGTCGTGGTGGCGCCGCTGATGGCGTGGTGGGCGTCGATGGGCGTGGGCACCGCCGCCGCGGCGCTGATCGCGGCGCCGATGCTGACGGCGATCGGCTCCGGGCAGGGGGTCCTGCAGGGGCGCGGGCAGTTCCGTCTCCTCGCCTGGGTGCTGGCCGCGGTCGGCCTGCTGCGCACCGTGCCGGTGATCGGGGTGCTCGCCCTCGGCGCAGGTCCGGCCGGTGCGCTGACGGCCGGTGCGGTCGGTTCGGCTGCCGCGGCGGTGGTCGTCGCGTGGGCGGTGCGGTCCTCGGGCGGGGCCCGGTCCGCGGTCTTCCTCGCCGACGGTCCGGCGTTGCAACTGCTCGACGTCGTGCGGGCATCCGGGGTGCAACTGGTGCTGATCGTCGCGGCATCGGTCGACCTGCTGCTGTCGCGGACGGTACTGACGCCCGACGACGCGGGCATCTATGCACTGGGGGCGATCGCGACGAAGGTGGCGTTCTGGCTGCCGCAGGCCGTCGGTGTCGTGTTCTACCCCCGGCTGGCCGACCCCGCGATCTCCCGACGGGCCTTGACCCACGCCATCGCCGTGGTCGCGGCGATCGGTGCCGTCCTCACCGTCGGTGCCGCCATCGCCGGGCCGCTGGTCCCCGTCGTCGTGCGCCCGGAGTACCAACCGCTCGTCGGAATGCTGTGGCTGTTCGCCTATACCGGGGCGACGCTGGCCGTCCTGCAGGTCGCGTTGCTGTCGGCGATCGCGCGGCAGGCCACCGCGGTGTCGGTGGTGACGTGGCTGGTCGTCGGGGTGGAGGTGGCGGTGATCCTGACGGTGGTGCACAGCATCGTGGCGTTGGCGGCGACCGCGGCGATCGCCGCGACCGTCGCCGCACTCACGACGACGCTGGTGGGTCTGCGCCGGGATCGGATGCACGACGCCATCGGCGTGGCCGCCACGCCGGATTGATGATCGCCAGCCCCGCCAGGATCGCGGCGACGCCGCCGATCGCCGCGAACAACGGGATCACCCGGCCCCACACCGTAACGGGTGCGGCGAGTGCGGTCGCGCGACGGCTCTGGTCGCGTTGGGTCCGCTCGTCGTAGCCGAAGGTCGCCGACAGATTGGTGACGCGGTGGTCGGGCAGGCTCGTGTCGATGAATCGGTAGGTCTGCTCGACGACCATGTCGGCGTCGAGGATGGTGCCGGTCGCGGTGTCCACGGCGAGGTCCCAACGACCGCTGTGGTGCAGCGTCGCGGTCAGCGGACGCGCGGGGTCGACGCCGCCGACGCCGAACCAGGCGGCCGGACGCGTGATGATCGTCGGCGGGGTGCTCTGGGCGCTGCCGTTGCCGATCTGGTGCAGGTCGGTGTCGGGGACGTCGGCGACGAACCGCGCGGCGTCGCGTCCGTGGACAGTGGTGTCGCCGGTGAACCGCAGCGGAACCGAGCGTCGGGTGGTGACGTCGAAGAAGGTGTGGTCGGTCGTGGAGACGTCGAACGGCAGTAGATAGGTGTAGCCGCGCCGATCGGGCACCCGGATCGGGGCGGCGTTGTTGTCGTATTGGATCTCGGAACTGCCGGGTTGTCCGGTGCCGTCGGAGGTGAGATCGGGCAGCGCGGTGACGCGGTCGAGGGTGACGCGATCGCGGAATGCGGTGATCGTCGGATCCGTGCACGCCGAGGCGCCGGCCCGGACGGCGACGTCGCTGCCCGGACGGGGCGCCTCCGGGTCCACCTCGCGGCCGTCGACCCGCAGATGATCGGCCCGCACCGACGTCCCGGCCTGCAACGTCACCCGGTCGGCATCGGCGGGCCGGACCGCGACGAACCGTTGCTGCCGGGTCAGATCGGCCTCGACCGTGCGGGCCGCAGGCGTCGCCAGTGAACACCGGTCGAGGATCGTGGCCGGCTCCCCGGTCACCGCGGTGGTGGTGACGTCGGTGCTCAGCGGGATGGTGCGCAGGTTGTCCACGAACAGGGTCGGCAGTGCGATCGCTGCCGCCACCAGGAAACCTCCGACGAAGATCAGAACCGGCCCGATGAGATCGGTGGTCGAGAGACGACTCGGCCCGGGTGTCGACATATCGGCGAGGGTACTGGCCCGGCATCGCCCCGCCACACGGCTACCCTGGTTGACCAGCATGACCACCACCGCCCGCACGTCCGACGATCACAGCGCCGCAGCCGTCCACGAGGCACGACGCTTCTTCCCGCAACTCGAGGGCATGCGGGCGCTGGCCGCCATCGGGGTGCTCACCACGCACGTCGCGTTCCAGACGCGTGCGGTCGGACTCCCCGTCGTGGGGCCGGTCCTCGGGCGTCTCGACCTCGCCGTCGCCCTGTTCTTCGCGCTGTCGGGATTCCTGTTGTGGCGACCGTGGGTGGCGGCCGCACACGCCTCGGTACGGCATCCGTCGGTGCGCCGCTATCTCGCGCACCGCGTCGTACGCATCTGGCCCGCCTATGTGGTGGTCGTGGTGCTGGTCCTGACGCTGCTGCCGGACGCCAAGAACGCCGACCTCACCGTGTGGCTGGCGAATCTCACCCTCACCCAGGTCTTCGTGCCGCTCTCGCTCACCGCCGGATTGACCCAGATGTGGAGTCTGTCGGTGGAGGTCGCGTTCTACGCCCTGCTCCCGCTGATCGGCTTCGCCCTCGTCCGTGTGCGCGTTGGCCGGCGGGTGCCCGCGCTGATCGCACTCGGCGCGCTCAGTCTCGGCTGGGCCTGGGTCGCGCTCGCCCTGCCCGTGCCGGCGGGGGTCGAACCCAAGAACTGGGTGTTCGGGCATCTGCCCTGGTTCATCGCCGGCCTGATCCTCGCCGAGGTCGCCGGCGCCATCGAACTGGACGAGCATCGGCCCGTCGCACGGTGGCTGCGGATCGTCACGCGGATCGGCTCCCGACGATGGCTGATGGCGGCGGTCCTGCTGATCGCCTATGTCCTGGCCTGCACGCCGATCGCCGGCCCGACCGGTCTGGGGGCGCTGTCACCGATCCAATTCGCGACCAAGATGGTGCTCGGCGCGATCTGCGGGTACGCGCTGCTGGCGCCGCTGGTCTGCGGCGACGGCCCGTTCCGGTTCCTGACGTCGCGGGTGATGCTCGCGCTCGGCAGATGGTCGTACGGGATCTTCATCTGGCATCTCGCCGTCCTGGCGGTGGTCTTCCCGTTGTTCGGCATCGTGCCGTTCGGCGGCGACTTCCTGCTGGTGTGGGTCATCACGCTGGCGCTGACGATCGGAGTGTCGGCCGCGAGTTACGCCTTCATCGAGGATCCGGCCCGGCGGTGGTTGCGTTCCCGGGAGAAGCGCAGCCACGAGCGCAGGCGTGCACGCGCCGAGGCGCCGTCGGAGACGGTGACCAGCCAGACCGTCAGCGACACCGCTATCAACGCGGGCAGCTGAACCCACCAGTCGAATCCGGTGTAGCCGGTGGACGCATGCCACGGGCCGCTCGCCAGCCCGAGGGTGGCGAGCAGCATCGCGACGAAGACCGCGACGACCCCGGTCCGCGGACGCAGCCACAGCGCGACGCCGCCCACGATCATCGACACGGCCAGTCCCCACCAACCGGTCAACAGCCACGATGCGCCGAGCCACGAGACCCCGGCGGCCGCAGTGACCCACGGTCGCGTCGGGTCTTCCGCCCGGGCCTCCTGCGGTTGCGCGGCAGCCGCGCGACGTCGGGGACCGAAGGCGGCGAGCAGCAGTAGCGCGACCAGTCCGAGGCCGAGACCGAGAGACCACCGGTAGAGCGAGTCGAATCGGTAGGTGAGGGTGACGGTGCCGGCGGTGCCTGCCGGGACCACCCAGCCCTGCTGCCAGCCGTTGACCACCACCGGTGTCAGCGACCTGCCGTCGACGTTCGCCTCCCAGCCGGTGTTGGTGCTCTCCGGAACCACCAGGATCTGTTCGCGCGCCGAACTCTTCAGAGACATGGTGCGGTGCGTCGCCGACCAGTCGCCGATCCTCGGGGCGCTCGGCGGCGGGCCGGTCGCGCCGGTTGTGCCGGGCCCGGTGGTACCGATGACCGGCAGCGACACCTGATCGACGGTGAACGCCGAACCCGGGTTCACCGACAACTCCTGCTCGCCCGCGCCGAGCCGCACCGCAGGCGCCGGTGCGCACGGGTGTGCGACGACGGGCTGCCCGTCGCGCAACGCCCCCGCCGTCGTCCGCGCCGAGAGGCCGATCACCTGCCCCGAGACCGTCAGCCCGATCCCGGCGTCGCAACCGATCTCGACCACGCGGTCGTCGTCGGCCGCCGCTGTGGGTGCGGAAGGTTTCGGGCTGATCTCGACCTCGCTGATCCCCGCCGGTGCCGGGCGCGCGAACCCGAGGCTGTTGACGTCGATGAGGTCGGCGGTCTTGGTCACGGTGATGCCGATGCGGTCGGTGACCGCGGGATCGAGGTCGATCACCCCGTCCCGCCCGACGTTCCGCACCTGGGTTCCGGTGCCGAGGTCGACCGTCACCCGGCGGGGTGCGGCCGGGTAGCGATCCGGTGCGACCAGTCGAAGACGTTCCACCCGTTGGGCTTTCGGCAGGCGGATGACGAGCTCGGGTCTCGCGGCGCGCTTCTTGTCCTCCGACGGGCCGGCGCTCCCCGTTGCTTCGCTCGCCCCTGTTTCATCTCCCGTCGCTTCGCTCGCCCCTGTTTCATCTCCCGTCGCTTCGCTCGCCCCTGTCTCAGGGGCCACCCAGGTGGTCCCGACGTCACCGTCGACCGCGGCGCCGGCATTGCCGCGCGGATCGTCGACGCCGGTCGGGCCGTCGGCGGTCACCTGTCCCGGTGCGGAGATCAAGGCGCGCAATCCATCCCCGGACCGCGGCCGCAGCACGACCGTCGGGGCGAGGACGACCGGCGACGGGACCTGCAGGGCGCGGGTGAAGATCCCGGGTGTCTCCGGTGTGAGGCCGAGGCCGGGTGCGCAGCGCACCGCGTCGCCGTCGGCGACGCAGGCCGAGCGCCCACCGAGCTCCTGGGTCAGCAGCCAACCGGACACCGGCGTCCCGGCGGGTGGCCGCGGGAGCGTGACGCGGTGCCGGATGGTCAACGGTGCGCCCGCCGCGAGATCGGCCACCGCCACCTCGCCGACCGCGAACTGGTTGCCGGGCAGCCCATCCGCGGTGCTGATCGCGCGGATCTGCACCCAGCGGGTGGGGCCGCTCGGCGCGGTGACGGTGACCGGCCGCCCCGGTCGCACGCCCTGGGTGACCGAACTGCCGGCCTCGGTGGACACCAGGATGCCCGAGACGTCGGAACCGAGCGCCTTGTTCGTGGTGACGGACAACGCCAGATCCGAGCGTGGCTCGGTGAAGTCGAGTCGGAGCCACTGGCCGACCGCCGAATCGAGCCCGCTGCTGACCCACGCCGTGTCGGGATCACCGTCGAATGCCGCGGCGGGTGAGTTGGCCGGCGACGTCTGGCCCAATTGGGTGGCATCCGAGGCGGATCCGGACGCGGACACCCGCACCTGACCCGGCCGGTTGTCGAGCAGCCATTCACCGTGGACGAGGGGTTGCCCGTCGACCGGATAGTCGGGCACCGCGTTCTGCGTGCGACGAGGGTCGCCGGGAGCCCGGATCGCCGAGCTGTGGTCGTCCACGCGGCCGAAATCGGTCTCCCGGTCGGTGGGGGAGTCGGTGATCAGCACCCCACCCGGGGCAGCCAGGCCGGCGCGGCGGGCGTCCGCGTCGAGGATCGCCGGTCCCATGGGGGACAGACCGGCCCGTGCGCGTTGTTCCTGGATCGCGGCGAGAGCCTCCGGTCCACCGGCGACCCGGGGTGCCGAGTCGGCGTCGACCAGAACCGGTCCCGTGCCGGGGAATCCGTTCCCGCTGCGGACCGCGTAGATCGCGATCGCCGGGAGCTCCGGGCGAAGTCCGTTGTCGCGCACCACCCCGGGCACACTGGCGGGCCCGACGTCGGGGCCGAACGTCGCGACCCGGGTCAGGCCGGGCGACGAATCGAGGGCCTGCTGCGCGACCAGGGGTCGAGCCGACCGGGAGGTGTCCGGATCGAGATCGGCACGCAGCACCACGAATCCGATGCCCTGCTGGGCCAGCGTCGGCGCCAGGCCGGGCGATCCTCGGCCGTCGGCGATCGCTCGCTGCACCGAATCGAGTGCCCGGATCGCGCCCGGTGGGGTGAGCGGGATCGCGTCGCGCACCGCCCACGGATCGTCGGCCAGGGGTTGCAGCGGTTCGTCGCGGGTGAGCCCCCACAGCTGATCGGCGAACGGGGCGCCCGGCACCACCAGAGCGCGGTTCGGTGCCTCGTCCGGTGAATTGCCATGTGTAGACAGCCATTTCGCCGCGGTCGGCCAATAGTCCGGGATCGCGCGATAGGTTCCCGTCGGTGCGAGCTGACCTGTCCACATCAGCGACCCCGCACCGATCACGGCGACCAGGACCACGATCGCCGCGGCGACCGGACGCGACCGCTGCGGGTGTGCGAACGCGGACGCCGTCTCCCGGAACGACACGGTTGTATCCCCGCTCGCCCCGGCATCCCCCGTCGCTCCGCTCGCCCCGGCACCCCCCGGCAGCGGAACCCGGGCCAGTAGGTGTGCGACGCCGAGCACCAACGGAATCCGGATGAACGGCTCGAACTTGTGGATGTTGCGCAGCGGCGCGCCCGTTCCATCCAGGAAGATCCGCACCGACTCCGCGATCGGCGAACCAAGCTGCCCGGCGAAACCGAGGCACATCAACAGCAACCCGACGACCAGGACGGTGACGAGTCGACCGCGGGACGGCATGTGGCGCATGCACAACCCGGCCAGGCCGGCCGCGGCGAGCACGCCGGTGGCCAGCACCGCGGCGGGTTGGGTCACCAGCACGGCACCCGCAACCCGTTCCGGCGACACGAACGGCGTCCACGAACTGGTGCCGCGCAACACCTCGGTCAGCGACGTCCACTCGGTGGTGACCCGCGACGACTCGATGAAGTCGAGGAACGGGGGACTGACCCGGGACAGGATCAGCAGCGGCACCACCCACCATGCGCAGGCCATCGCCAGACCCAGTGCCCACCACGCGCCGAAGCGCCACCACCGCGCCGACGGGACCGAACTCAGGAACGGTGCGTGCAGCAGCCACCACACCACCGCGACGCCGAGCGCAGCCATCGTCGCGACGGCGTTGACCGCACCCATCAACGCGACCGCGGCCGCCGACTGCAGGGCGGGACGCCAGATCGGGGCGGCGTCATCGGTGCGGTCCAGCACGCGCACGAGTGGCACCAGCACCCACGGCGCGAGCACCATCGGCAGCGTCTCCGACGAGATCGAGCCGATCGTCGTGAGCACCCGAGGGCTCAGCACGAAGATCACTCCGCCGATGACGCGGGATGCCGGGGACCCGATCCGCATCGCCTCGGCCAACCGCACGATGCCGACGAACCCGACCACCAGCAGCAGTGCCCACCAGCATCGCTGGACCACCCACGGGGGCAGGTGCAGGACATCGCCGAGCGCGAAGAAGGCGCCGTGCGGGAAGAAGTAGCCGTACGCCTGGTTCTGCACCTGACCCATCGGCGCGTTCGGGGTCCACAGGTGCGCGGCGCGGGCCAGGAAACCGATCGGGTTCGCGGTCAGGTCGAGCTTGGTGTCGGCCGCGATCCGGCCCGGTGACTGCAGGAACGAGACGACCAGCGCACAGATGACGGCGACAGTGACGCCGCGTCGCGACAGGCGTCGCTCGACGGTCACGGCACGTGTCGCCCGACGATCAGTTGTCGGCCCCGGAATCGCCGCGCGTCCCGTAGTCCACGGAACCCTGCACGAAGCCACTGTTGGGGTTGACGCTGTTGACGTCCGTCGACGGGCTCGTCTCGGTGGACAGGAAGCCACCGAGGAACACGGCGCCGAGCCCCACCACGATTCCGGCGACCCCGGCCACGGCTCCGGCGACGAGGCGGTTGTTGGTCATGGCGACGAAACTACCATCGCGTCCCAACCGGGTTGATCACAACGTGACCGGTGGCTGCTTCTCACATTTCGCGGGGACGATGAAGACCGGCCGGTGGCAATGCTTGAGCACGCGTTCGGCGACACTCGAATGCAGCAGCGCCTTCAGGCCGGAGGCGCCCCGCGTACCGGTGACCAACAGATCGACGTCGAGGGCGTCGGCGGCGGCGACCAGGGCGCCCCAGACCGTCGACTCCACCTCGACCAGGGAACCGCGGGCCCGCAGACCGACCGAGTTGGCGAGCTCGACGCCGGTGCGGTTCAGCGACTCGGCCTCTTCCTCCAGCGCCCGGTCCACCCCCGCCTCGAGTCGGGTGTCGACGTACGGCTGCATCCCCCGGAAAGAGTGGACAGACGCGCCGGTGACATGCCGCCCGGTTGCCATGCGGTCACCACATAGGCGGTCTCGGCGCGAAGGAATTGTCCGGCGTAGCGAATCGCGCGATCGGCGTTGGGGGAACCGTCGTAGGCGATCATCAGCGTGTGGGAGACACCCTGGACCCGACCACCGGATCCTGTGGTGGACGCCGCGGTGGTGGACTCTGCAGCAGATGGTGCCGGGCTGGACCCCACGTCCATTGCCCCAGGTTACATGCCAGACTCGTCATATGGGCTCAACTCGGCGAGGACAAACGCAACGACGTCGGCTCCGGGGCGTGCTGGTGATGATGACGGTCGCGGCCGTGGCGATCGTCGGGGTGGGGTGCGCGGGCAGCGAAACGTCCGACGGTGCGGGCGGTTCGACGTCTCTGTACAGCACGACATCGAGTGCACCCTCGTCGTCGTTCGTGGCCACTCCTGCGGTAACTGCTTGTGGCACAAGGCAACTCGAGTCGATGACACTGCGGCAGAAGTTGGCCCAACTGGTCGTCGTGGGTGTCACCGGTGCCGCGGATGCGCAGGCCATCGTCGAACGCGAACAGATCGGCGGCATCTTCGTCGGCAGTTGGACCGACAAATCGATCCTCACCAGTGGTGCGGCGACACGCATCTCGAAGGGCAGCCGCATCCCGCTGATGGTCACCGTCGACCAGGAGGGTGGCCGCGTGTCGCGGCTGTCGGCGCTCGGCATCGACAGCCCGTCGGCGCGGGAACTCGCGCAGACCAAGACGCCGCAGCAGGTTCGTGCGATCGCCGCGACGACCGGGCGTCAGCTGCGTGAGCTGGGGGTCACCGTGGACTTCGCGCCGGTGGTCGACGTGAGCAACGAGTCCGATGACGAGGTGATCGGCGACCGCTCGTTCAGCAACGACCCGGCGGTGGTCACCGAGTACGCGTCGGCGTACGCCGCGGGACTCGAGTCAGCCGGGATCACGCCGGTGTTCAAACACTTTCCGGGACACGGTCACGGGTCCGGCGACTCGCATCTGGGAGTGGTGGTGACCCCGCCGCTGTCGTCGCTGCAGAACAGCGATCTCGTGCCGTACCGGACGCTCCTTCGAGATCCGGCAGGTGCCGCCGTCATGGTCGGCCACCTGATCGTGCCGGGCCTGACCGGTCCGGAGACCCCCGCCAGCATCAGCCCGCGGGCGATCGGGATGCTGCGCACCGGGCGCGGCTACGGCGGTCCGCCGTTCAACGGCGTGGTCTTCTCCGACGATCTGTCCGGCATGGCCGCCATCAGCGCGAGGTACCCCATCGAGCAGGCCGCGCCGATGGCGATCCGGGCCGGAGCCGACATCGCGCTGTGGCTGGCCACCGACCGCGTGTCGTCGGTCCTCGACTCGCTCGAGCGTGAGGTCGCGGCGAAGCGTCTGACCGTGGCGCGGGTCGATCGGTCGGTGGTGCGCATCCTGCGGTCGAAGGGTGTGCTGCAGTGCTGAGTGCGACCCCGCCACCCCGGCCGCGGGTGTCGATCACACCGATGCGGCCCGAGCGCCCGGGCCGCGGTCGGTTGTCCGGGGTCGTGGTGGGGTTGTGGTCGGCGGCGGTGATCCTGCTCGTGATGACCGTGTTCCTGGTCGCGGTCCACCTCGCCGAGATCCGGACGGCGCTGGCGCTCGACGTCGCCCGCGACGAACCGTCCGCCGGCGCGGACGAGGTGGTGCGCGCGGTGAACATCGCGCTGGTGGCGGGGGCCGTGCTGGCCGCGGTCGCGATCGTGGCGGCGGTCTACGGATGTCTGGGTGTGTGGCACGGCCGGCGGTCGGGTCGGGGGTGGCTCGTCGTCGCGGTCCTCGCGGCGGTCGTGCTCACCGTCGGCGGAGCGGTCGTCATCGGTCCGTCGGCGTCGGCGGTCACCGATGCCGGGCTGCCGCCCCTGTTCCACTGGATCGTTCCCGCGGTGGCCTGTGTGCTGGGCGCGATCGCAACGGTGTTGGCGTACCGCAGCATGTCGCGGAGAACGTGACTCCGGACTTCGTCCCCGGGTAATGAATCACACGGTCGGCAGCTGTGCCACGACGCCTTCGGCGCTCCGCGCCGCCACCCGGCAGGCGTCGGCCTCGGACGCGGCCACCAGCGGATGACCCGAGCGCGCCCTCCAGCGCGCCGCGGCCTCCACCGCGGCCGACCGGATCGTCGGGTCCGATGATCCGGGGTCGAGATCAAGCCGTGTGATGGGATCGACGCCCCGGCCGCCGATGAGCCGGGTGAGCTCGGCGACCTGATCGGCCGGCAGGTCCAGTCCGCCGGCCCGCAGCACGTTCAGCAGTCTGAGTTCACGGAATCCGTGGACGTCGGCGAGGGCATGTCGCACCGACGCACGCACCCGGCCGGCCGCGGGTGCCTCGGTGGCGGACAACACGTGGTCGAGCGCGACCAGCGCGGTGTGCGCCTTCAGCTGATCGGCCCGCTGTGCGAATTGCGTGTCGATGATCCCGATCAGTTCGTCGAGTCCGCTGCGTGCGACGAGTTCGGCCGCCAGTTTCACCGAGGTGTCGACGCCGAACCGGACCAGGGTGACGGCCAGTCGGATACCGAACACGCCGAACCGGTTCGCCAGCGCGATGCGCGTCGCGGGTTCGATGTGCGGCAGTACGTCAGGACGGACAAAGCGGTCGACGGTCAGGATGGCCGCCTCGAGTTCCGGGCCGGGCAGCGCGGCGAGATCGACCAGTGCCCGGAACTCCACCTCACGCATCGTGCGCGCACCCAGTGCGAGGAGGCCGGCCACCGGCACCACCGCCTGGCACAGTCCGGTGCGGGCGAGCTCGGCGGCGAACCTGCCGGCGACCTGCTGTGCGGAGAGCATCGCGTCCATCCGGCCGGCGCCGATCTCGTCTGCGCGGGACACGACTCCGATCACACCGAGGGGACCGGATCCGCCGCCGATGGCCGACGATATGCGCCGCAACATCGACGTGTCGGCCGCGGTGAGCGCCCGCATCAGATAGACGACGGCGTCGACTCCCGACTCGCCGTCGTCGGGAGTCAGCAGGCGCGTGGTCGATGCGGAGAGCCCGGTCGACAGCGATGCGGTACCCGGGGTGTCCACGATGGTGCGCGACTGCAGTGCGCGCGATGGCCATTCGACGTCGAGGTGGTCGACGCGGTCGGCGGTCAGCGCGCCGAAGTCGAAGCCCAGACGGCCGTCGGTACGGGTGACGGGGATCGGAGCCGCCGATCCGTCATCGACGTGCGCGGTCACCGATGCGGTCTGTCCACGGCGGTACCAGGTGACGACTCGGGTGCATTCGGTGGCGTCGGTGGGGGCGATGTCTTGTCCGACAAGCGCATTGAGGAGCGTCGACTTGCCCGCCTTCAACGAGCCGGCCAGCGCGATCCGGATCGGTCCGTCGAGTCGCCGAGCGCATCGGTCCACCGCGTCGACCGCTCGGCGATCGTCGGCCAGCGCGTTGCGAGCGGCACCCAGGAGCGTCCTGGCCTGGACGAGATCGGCCATCACGCCCCGGCCGCGACGTCGAGTCGGTCGGCGGCCCGCCGCAACGCGGCGACCGCACCGAGCCGCTCCTGAACCTCGCTGACGCGCGACGACCGTTGCGAATCGGCGATGGCGGCAGCCGATTGCGCTGCGGTCAGCGACTCGGCGATCGATCGCGACGTCTCCTCGGCGACCGACGTGAAATGGTCGCGGAGGACCCGCTGGATCACCCGCAGACGGTCACGAGACTCCTTGCCGACCTGAAAACTCACGTCGTCGGTGAACGAGCGCACCGCGACCTTCGCCTTGCCGCGCCGCTCCAGCACGCGCGCTTCCTTGTCGTCGCGGTAGGCCTTGCTGCCCAGCAGGATTCCGGCGCCCACCGACACCGGATTGATCAGCGCCATGCCCATCATCGTCGAGATGAGGCCGAACATCAGCACTCCGCCGTACGAGCCACGCATACCGACCAGCAGCTTCTGGCTGATCCCGGATTTCCGGGCCTCGAGGGCGGCGAGGTCGGCGACCGTGTCGAAGACGCCATCGAGATCGGCGATGTCGATGTCGGGAAGGGCGTCGGTGCCGGCCTCGGCGAAGTGCTCGGCGACGCGCTGCGCCAGCCAGATGGATCGTTCGTGCGCCCAAACGAAGTTGTCGCCGACGACCGTGGCCGTCTGTTCGGCGAGCCACTCGCCGAACTGGTCCCAATCCGCGCCGGGATCGCCGTCGTCGATGGCACGTTCGGCCTCGCGTGTGACCGCGCGCAACCGGTCGCGTAGATCGTGATCGATGTCGGCGGCGAGATCGCCGATGCCGTCGGAAAGGGTCTGCTGCCATTGCGCGGACCGGCGCCGCATGGCCTCCGCCGTGATCTTTGCCTGCTGCAGACCCTCGACGGCCCGCTCCGCGGTCTCCGGATCGCGCAACGCGGCGAGTTCACTGCCGAGCGTGAGGGCCAGATGTTCGGACACCACCCGCAGGTCCGTCGCGACCGCGGCGCGGGCGGCCTGTCGCGCGGTGGTGACGACTTGTTCGCGGAGATAGCCGTAGAGATCGACGAACCCGGCCTCGGCGTTGAGTTGCTCGTCCTGCAGTCGCAATGCGTGGATGCGCAACATCGACGACACCGGCAGGATTGGGATGTCGATGTTCTTGGTGCGCAGATGATTCCGATCCGCATCGGCGATCGATCGCCAGTGTGGGTAGAGGTCGGTCTTGGTGAGCAGGCACGCGACGGTGGGGCAGAGTCCGACGACCTGCTCGAGAAAACCCATCTCGGGGGCGGTGAACTCCTGGCTCGCATCCGACACGAACAACACTGCGTCGGCCGTCGCGACCATGCCCAATGTCGCTGCCGCGTAAGGGTGTCCGTGCCCGCCGACGCCCGGTGTGTCGACCACCACGAGACCGTCGGCGAGCAACGGGCCTGCAGCGGCAACCTCCAGTCGCGCGACCTCACGGCCCTGCGCGTGGGTCGACGTCGGGGTCACCGAGGTGATCTCCGACAGCGGGATCGCGATGCGGTCCTCGCCCGGGCCGCCGACGACCAGGTGTGCGGTGGGCTCCGCGGAATGCGAGATGACCGTGGGTACCGCCGTCGTCTCATCGTCACCGACCGAACAGACCTCGGCATCGAGCAGCGCGTTGACGAACTGGCTCTTGCCCTGCTTCAGCCCGCCGACCACGACGATTCGCAATCGCGGGTCGGTGATCCGGACACGAGCGCCCGACAGTCGGGTCACGAGATCGCCGCGGCCGGCGTCCGCGGCGATGATGCTCATCCGGTCGAGCAGATCGGGGAATGCCGGAACGGCGTCCGACGCCGCCTGGCCTGGTGCCGCCGCTCGTCGTGCGGCCGGTGCGGAACTGTTCGTCGTCATGGTGCTCTCGTTGTCACGGTGCTCAGATTATCGCCGGTCGAGATCCTGCGGACTCAGCCGCCGAACACACCACCGTGATGGTCGGCCGAGTCGGTCGTCGTCGCATCGGTGTGCGTGTCCGCGTCACCGCCGAGACCGAGTCCGCCGCTCAGCCCGCCGTCGAGTCCGCTGGTGAGTCCGCCGTCGAGTCCGCTGGTCAGGCCGCCGGTGACGTCACCGGTCAGGTCCGACGCCACATCACCTGCCGCATGGGTCGTCGTGTCGAGGGTGCTGTCGACGGCCCCGGCGACGCCGCCGGCCGCCGAGGCATCGACGCCTGCACCGGCGGTCGCGTCCCCGGCCGCGGTCGCGGAACCGTGCAGGTCGCCGCTCGCGTGGCCCGTACCGGTCGCATCCCCGGTGAGATCCCCGGTCAGGGCTGCCGTCTGATCCGTGGCGAGGCCGAGCCCGTCGGTGAGCCCGAGCCCGCCGGTGAGACCCGAGTCCCCGGTGACCTCGCCGCCGAGGCCGGTGTCGAGGGTGAGTCCGTGATCGGGTGAGGTGAGGTCGGAACCGCCGCCGAGACCCAGCGTCGGATCGATGGCGGTGTCGAGATCGCCGGTCACGATCGAACCGAGGCCGCCCACCGAATGCAGGCTCGAATCGAGCGTCGTGGTGATGCCGTCGGCAGTTGACGCGTCGAGGTCGAGCGCGGTGCCCAGCGTGGAGGTCAGGGCGGTCCCGACGTCGGTGCCGCCGGCCACCCGGCCGGCGAGGTCGCCACCGAGGTCGCCCGATACGGCGGCCCCGAGCACGGCGCCGAGCGACCCGCCGAGCTGTGCGCCGACGTCACCGCCGCCACCGAGGGCCGTCGAGAGTGCGCCACCGAGATCGGTTGTCGCGCCGGTGAACACGTCACCGGAAAGATCCCCGCCCAGGGCACCGTCGAGGGCGCCGCCCAAATTGGTGACCAGGGCGCCGTCCACGCCGAGCGCCGTGCCCAGATCGGCGGCGAGTAACTGCCCGACGCTGATCCCGGATGCCGCGCCCAGCAGGCCGTCGACCCCGGCCGCCCCGGTCAGCATCCCGCCCAGGCTGCCGCCCAGGGCCGCGGCGACGTCGCCGCCGACTCCGCCCACGGCGCCCAACGACGCCGCGAGATCGCCCGCGAGTCCGCCGTCGAGCAGCGCGGACAGGTCGGTCCCGATCACACCGCCGGCACCGAGTACACCGGCGAGGGCGCCGCCGAGATCGGCTCCGACACCGCCGCCGAGTGCACTGTCGAGCACCGTCGAGAGCGATGTATCCAGTCCTGCACCGGCATTGAGCAAGCCATCGAGGGTGGCGCCGGCCGTGAGTCCGTCCAGGTCGAGCCCGAGACCGCCGTCGCCGCCGAGCGCGACCGAGAGCGCACCGCCGAGGGCCCCGCCGAGGTTCGCGGCGATCTCGCCGCCTGCGCCGAGGGCGGAGGAGAGTGTCGTACCGATCGCGGTCTGCAGATCCCCGGTGGCGGCGAGTGCGGCATCGAGTCCGGTGCCCAGGGCGGCGTCGAGCGCCGCGGAGAGCCCGGCCTGCGCGCCTCCTCCCACGCCGAGGGCCGCCGCGATGGCGCCGCCCATGACAGCACCCAGCCCGGCTCCCCCGGTCAGTGCGATGCCACCGATTGCGGCCGCCCCGCCGGAGACCACCGCGGTGATCGCGGTACCGAGTTCCGCCGCCACGGCGCCGCCGGCCCCGAGCCCGGTGCTCAGACCGCCGGACAAGGTGGCGCCCAGCTCCCCGGCCAGGGCGCTGATCGCCTGCGCGTCGAGCAGCCCGGACAGCGCGGCCTCGACACCGCCCGCGGCGCCGAGGGTTCCGTCGAACGCGGCGGCGAGGTCCGTGGCGAGGGCGGCGTCGATGTGCAGCGCACCGGAGAGCACCGTGGAGACGGCACTGCCCGCGCCGAGCCCCGCGGACAGCGCGGTGGCGAGGTCCGCGCCGAGTCCGGCGCCTGCGCCGATTCCGGCCCCGAGCACGCCACCCAACGTCGCGCCGAATGTTCCGGCGACGGCACCGCCCGCGGCGAGGCCCGCCGACAGGGCCGCGGAGAGGGTGGCGCCCGCACCGGCGGCCAGGTCACCACCGGCGGCGAGAGCGGCGTCGAGGGCCGCGCCGAACTGGCCGACCAGCGCGCCCTCGGCACCGATGGCCGCGGCCAGTGACGCGGCCACCTGAGCCCCGGCCCCGGCACCCAGGTCGAAGCCGCCGCCGACGAGGGTGTCGAGCGCGGCGCCGAACGCGGCGCCGAAGTCGGCGGCGATGTCACCACCGGCGGACATGCCGGCAGCGAGTGTCGCGCCGAGCGCGACGGCGAGCTGGCCGGCCAGATCGAGGTCGCCGAAGGCGATACCCCCGAGATCGAGGTCGGCCAGTCGGAAGCCCGAGAGATCGACGTCGCCGAGCGCGATGCCTCCGAGAGCATTGCCGAAATCGACGTCGCCGACGGAGATCCCGCCGAAGTCGAAGGCGCCGATCGTCGTGGTCCCGACAGCACCGCCCAGGTCGCCGCCCACGGCTCCGCCACCGAGACCGTCACCGACCCCGCCGGCCCCGCCACCGATTGCCCCGCCACCGATTGCCCCGCCACCGATGCCGAGACCGCCACCGCCGACGGCGCCACCACCACCGCCGAGGCCGCCCGCGGCACCCGCGATGGAGCCGAGGCCGGCGCTCGCGGCGACCAGTCCGGCGTCGGCGATCAGCGGCGCCGCCGCGGAGATGTCCGCGGGCGTCACACCGTGCAGTCCTGCGGCGGTGAGCGTGGCCTGCGGATTACGGCAGTAGGCGGTGATGGATTCCTCGTCGCGCAGGAGGCCCAGGATGAAGTCGAGTACGGCGTTCGTGGCCATGCGGATCGTCTCCTCGTCAGTCGAGATCGTGGTGATCCCGTGTCGACATCTGACGCTAGACAGCATCGGCCGTCGCGACATCGGGGAAAAACCTGGTTCCACGACCCCCTGGGCGGTGGGCCCCTTGTCCAGCTCTGTCCCGCATAGGGGATTCACCCTCGTCTTCGAGTCAAGGGCTAACGACGGACCACCGGGACACGACACACTCATCGAGCGCACCGTTCGGGACCGGGGCCATCACCGGCGACGAGTGATGCAGCCCATCGCCGTCACCGTCCCGGTGCCAGACAAAGGAGTGGGCGATGACCTACGGAATCGGTGTGAAGATCGGCGCGGATACCTGCGTCGCCACCGCGGCGTCCGACGATGCCTGGGCGAGCACCATCACCTCCGCGACGGTGGACCTGGTCGGCCGTGACGACTTCATCGACCGTGTCGGTGACCCCGTCGGTCTGCTCGACGGGGGAGGCGAAGCGATCGGCGCGGCGGACCTCTATGCGGACGCGGTCGAACGCATGGTCGGCGCGGTCATCGACGACCTGCCCGAGGACTCGGCGACACACGTCGGGATCGTCCATCCCGACACCTGGTCCGCCGAAGCCCTCGACGACGTGCGGTCGGCCGTGGCCGCACGCAGCGCCCTGACCGGCCTGGATGTCACCTGGGTCCCCGCGGCCGCCGCGGCGGCCGCCGCAGTGGAACACTCCCACGGTGCGCTGTCGGACGGTTCGACGGTCGTCGTATACGACCTGGGCGCGTCCGCGTTGACCGTCTCCGTCGTGCGCGTCGGCGACGTCCCCGAGGTGATCGGACGTCCGCTCACGTCGTCGGCGATCTGCGGCCGCGAGTTCGACCGCCTGATGCTCGCCGAGGTGCTCGACGTCACCGACACCGCACACGTACTCGGTGCGCCGGCCCACGACGATCCGTCGGTCCTCGACGACCTCGTCCGACTCCGCGCCTCCTGTCGCACGGCCAAGGAAACACTCTCGACCGACACCGACACCGTGGTCGATGTCGTCGTCGCGAATCGGCAGACCGAGGCGCGCCTCGTGCGGGAAGACGTCGAGAACCTGCTGCGGGCCCCGATCCTGGAGTCGGCGGCCGTGGTGCGCGAGGCGGTCCTGGCGGCCGATGTCGCGCCCGACGATGTCTCCGCCATCATCGCCACCGGTGGTGGGTCGGCGATCCCGCTGGTCACCGAGTTGTTGTCGACCACATTGCGCGCGCCCGTGATGCTCGACCCGGAACCGCTCTCGGCGGCCGCGGCGGGTGCCGCGCTGGTGGTGCATCGCGTGCTGACCACACGGCCGACCGGGCTCGTCGTCGCGGATGACCTGATCGAGCGCACGCAGGCGCTCGAACCGTCCCAACCCCCGGTCCGTGACATCATCCCGGCCCCGAGCATTCCGGTAGCCGAATCCACTCCGCGGCTGACGCCGCGTCGTCGCGGGCTTCTCGTCGCGGTCGGCACCGCGACGCTCGCGGTGATCACCGCGACCGGACTGTCCGTCGGGACCGGACTGATCGGGTCGTCCGACCCGGTCAGGCCCGCGCCGGCGGGTGCCGCGACGTCCGAGCCGGCGATGAGCCCCACGCGCGGCACCTCGACGGCGACCGGCACCAGCACCGCGACGGGCGGAGAGGGGACCCCTGCGGTCCAGCCCGCACCGGGTCCCTCCCGCGACGGGGCGCCGGCCACCGAGGAGGTCGATACCTCCGCACCGACGACGCGCACCGGCGCAGCGCCCACCGGCACCACCACGGCGCCCACCCGGCCCGGCGCCACGAATCCGGGTCCGGCCGCCCCGAACACCCAGAATCCTGCCCCCGAAGCCCCGACCACCAACAACCCGCCGCCCGAATTCCCCGACGAGTCGTCGGGCGGGAACAACGGTGGCGGAACCGGCGGAGGCTCCACCGGGGGTGGCGGCCCCAGCGGCGGCGGTGTCCGCCAATTGCCGGGAGCCGTCCTCGAAGGGACCGGTGACGCGGTGTGCGGAGTCGCCGGCATCCTCTGCCGATGACGGTCGTGCCACACGCGTTCGACGCCGACTGGGCGACGCGTGTCGTCGGCGACGTCGGGGTCCGCGGATCGGCCCTCGAGTGCGCGCTCATCGTCGGACCGCCCGGCAGCGGTCGCTCCCGCATGCTCGGGGAGCTGACAGCCCGATTGCGCGACAACGGCTCCCGCATCGTGTTCGGCCTTCCGTCCACACCGATCGAGGTGCCGCCCGACGACACCCGCCGCGCGATCGTCGTCGCCGACGACCTGCATACGTGGCCGCGCGAACTGATCGACGGGCTCGTCGCGCAGCTCGACGAGGGCCGGGTGGCGCTGGTCGGCAGCACCGAGGCGCGGGAACGCGATCGCGGCATAGCAGGCCTCATCGGTCTCGCCCGACGCGGTGGTGCGGAGTGGCGGTGTCGGCCGATGTCGACCGGAGATGTCGTGGATCGTGCTGCAGCACAAGGTCTCACGCTGACAGCGACGGATGCCTCGCACATCCGCCGGCGGTGCATCGGTGCGTCCGCGCTGGTCGATGTCGTGCTCGCGGCGGTCGTCGATGACGACGATCCGGATCCGGAAGCGATCGCCACCAGGGTGGCCGCAGATCGGCATCACCGCGTGCTGCGCGGGCTGGACGAGACGACACTCGGCGTCCTGGCGCTGGCGGCCGATCGTGCCGCGCTGGACCCGGACGCGTTGGCCGCCACGCTCGACTGCCCCCTCGACGATGTCGTCGACGCGCTCGATCGCGCACGTGGCACCGGGTTCCTCGGTGGATCGGATGTCTTCTACTCCACCGCGATTTCCTCTCTCACCGAGGTGATCGGTGCGCTGCGAATGACGGAACTGCGCCGGCGGGCCGCCGGGGTCCTGGTGGGTTCGGGTGCGCTGTCGGTCGATGACGCGTTGCGTGCCGTCGACGCCGGGATCCTCGAACCGCTCGTCGTCGACACGCTGTGCACTGAGGCCGTCGCGGCCGGGCGCACCGACCCGTCGCGGGCGGTCGCGCTGCTCGCCGCAGCCGAGGCCGCCGGCGGCAGGCTGGCGGAGCTCCGTCCGTTGCGGGCGCGATCATTGTGGGCGGCAGGTGATCTCGCCGGCGCGGAGGCGTTGATCGACGACACGATCGGCCTGTGGGTGACCCCGTCGGCGGATGCCGCCGAGGCCGTGGCGGTCGCAGCCGAGATCGCCACCGCCGGCGGCCGCCATCACCACGCGGCCGAACTGTTCTGCTGGCTCGGCCCGGAACACTGTGGAGAGCAACGTGTCTCAGCTGTCGCTGCCCTGGTCGCGGTCGGTGAGCGGACGTCCGCGACGTCGTATCTCGGTGCGGGGGATGGGCCCCCGTCGATCGCGCACCGCGCCGCGGACCTGGTCATCGAGGGCCTTCTGGAGACCTCTGACCGCCGGATCGCGGTCGACGCCGTGCTGCGCGCGTGGTCGGCCGGGGGTGACCGCGACACCCTGCGTGCGGCGGCGTGGCCGGCCCTCGCGCTGGCCGTGCACGCCGGCGATCTCGTGGCGGCGCGGGCGATCGCCGACGCGGCGAGTTGCTTCCTCGGTGGCGCCGGTGCGGCGTGGGTGGCGCTGATCGGCGACGACCTCCAGGCCGCGCGGCAGGGGTCGTTGCCCACTGCCGCGACGCCGACCGATCGGCTGCGCACACTCGCCCTGCAGGTGGGCATCGCGCGGCGAACGGATGACGCGGAGGCGTTGGCGCGAGCGTGGCACCAGGCCGTGCCCCTGATCGCGACGCTGGAGGTCACCCTCTTCGACCTGTTCGTCGTCGGCGAACTCTGGCTCGCCGCGGTTCGCCTCGGCGATACTGCCCGGATCGAGCGGCACATCACGACCGCCGATGCCCTGCTCGACGCCGTCGGAGATCGGGAGATCTGGCGGCCCCTCTGGCAGCGCTACACACAGCTCACGACCGGGCAGACCACCACCGAGACGGTGACGGATTCCGATGGTCCGCTGACCGATCGCGAGGCCGAAGTGGCACGCGAACTGCTGGCGGGATACACCTACCGCGAGATCGGTGAACGGCTCTACATCTCGGCGAAGACCGTCGAGCACCATGTCGCGCGCATCCGGCGCCGACTGGACGCCGGCTCACGATCAGAACTCCTGGCCGCGATCCGCGCCGCCGGATACCGATGAACCTGCCGACCGGCTAACACTCTCGGCGTCATCCGCGACACAACCAGTACACGCACCGTTCGGGTCCGGTGCGTCGGAATGGAGTGTGGGCGATGACCCTGAGCATCGGTGTGAAGATCGGCGTCGAGAACAGTGTCGTGGTCGCGGCGTCGGAGGCGGCGTGGGAATCGACCATCGTGGTGCCGACGGCCGAGATCGCCGGGCGCGAGGACATCGTCGACGTCCTGTTCGGTGCGGCGCTGTCCCACCACGGCGCGCCCGAGCCGGCCGCCGACCTCTTCGCCCTGGTCGTCGAGCGGTTGCTGAACGCCGTCGAGACCGAGGTCGGGGACATCGCGGGCGCGCTGATCGGTATCGCTCACCCCGACACCTGGACGCCCGCGATGGTCGACGACGCGCGTGATGCGCTGGCCGCGCGCGGCGTCATCGCCGCAGCCGATGCGCTGTGGCTGCCGACCGCGGCCGCGTCGATGGCCGCGGCCGAACACAGCGACGGCGGGTTTCCGGACGGGTCGGCGGTGGTGGCCTTCGATCTCGGGGCGTCGGCGCTGTCCGTCTCGGTTGTCCGCGTCGGGGAGATCCACGAGGTCGTCGCGCACCCGCTGACATCGTCGGCGATCAGCGGTCAGGAACTCGACCGGCTGCTCGTCGCCGAGGTGTTGCGAACGTCCGGGGTGACGGAGACATTCGGCTCGCTCGCCCAGGCCGATCCCGCGGTGATCGACGATCTCGAACGCCTGCACGACCGATGCCGGGATGCCAAGGAAACCTTGGGAATCGCCGATCATGTGGTGGTCGACGTGACGATCGGCGCGCAGCAGGCCGACGCCCGCCTCGACCGGGACGACCTCGCGGGCCTGTTGCACGCCCCCGTCCTCGAGGCGGCGGCGATGGTCCGAGAGGCGTTGGCGGCGGCCGACATCGGATCAGACGGGGTGATCGGTGTCGTCGCCACCGGCGGTGGCTCCGCGATACCGGGTCTCGCCGAGTTGCTGGCCGCGACGCTGGAACTGCCGGTCCTCGTCGATCCGGAGCCGTTGTCGGCGGCGGCGGCCGGCGCCGCGTTGCTGGCGATGCGGTCACCACGAACCCTCGGCAGCGGCGCGCCCACCGAGCCCATCGCCGCCGCAGATCTCGAGCGCGCAGATCTCGAGACCACAGAGTTCGAGACCACAGAACTCGTGACCACACGACGTCTGTCCCGCGGCACCCGAACCGCGATCGCGATCGTCGCGGCGGCCGCCGTGGCGATCAGCGCGGCCGGACTGTTGACCGCCATCATGGGGCCGGCCGACTGGGGAACGCAGTCGGCGGCCCGCGAGACGGGTGCGCAACGGTCGGCGACCTCGCCGACCACCGAGTTCGACCAGATGCCCGGTCCGTCTCGACCCACCGGGGCCGGCACCGTGGATCGGCCACTCGTCCGGATGGGGCCGTCGCCGCTGCCCGTCCCGGTGGATGAGCGCACCGAGACCGCACCCGGGCCGCGCCCGCCGGGCACGGGGGCGCCGCGAGTCGGCCCGGTCGTGCCCACCAGGCCTGCCGCCGCTCCGGCGCCGGGCCCGACGACACCCGGGGCGACGCAGAATCCGGGACCGGGACGTCCGACCACCGGGGGGCCGAGCACCGGAAACCCGTCGAGCGGTGAACCCACCGTCGAGGAACCGCCCGCCGAGGAACCGGCACCCACCCCACCCGCGACGACGACTCCCGAGGAACCCGTCGACACCGGTCAGCCCGGTTCGGGTGGCGGCACCGTGGCGCCATCGGGCACCATCGACACCAGCACGACGTGCGCGGTCGACGATCTCGTGTGCCGTTGAGGCACGGTCTCTCGGCACTGTGAGGGCACGGCCCTTTTTCGCACCATCCGCCCCCAGGAACTTACCCCACGGTAAGATGATCGGAATCTGATCGTCTTGTCGAGCGGTGGAGGAGTGGTAATGGCCGGCGGTACCAAACGGCTGCCCCGCGCAGTGCGGGAACAGCAGATGCTCGACGCCGCGGTCAAGGTCTTCTCGGAAAACGGCTTTCGTGAGGCGTCGATGGATGCGATCGCCGCCGAAGCCGAGATCAGCAAGCCGATGCTGTACCTCTATTACGGCTCCAAGGACGAATTGTTCAGCGCGTGCATCGCCCGCGAGTCCGGACGGTTCATCGACGCGATGAGCGTCGGCTTCGACCCGTCGCTGCGTCAACGGGAGCAGGCCCGCACCGTCGTCAAGGAGTTCCTGCGGTTCGTCGACGAGCACCGGCAGTCGTGGAAGGTGCTCTACCGGGTCGCCGTCGGTACCCAGACCTTCTCCCACTTCGTCTCGGACAGCCGCAAACGCGTCACCGAGATGGTCACCGAGCTGATCCGCGCGGGCACCACCGTCGAGGGTGCCCGCGACATCGACTTCGAACTCACCGCCGTCGCGCTGGTCGGCGCGGGCGAGGCGGTCGCCGACCGCATCACCGAGGGTGACGTCGATCTGGACACCGCGACCGACCTGTTGGTGGGCATCACCTGGCGCGGCCTCAAGGGTGTGGGCACGGCCGACGTCGTCGCGGAGTAGACGTTCCGCGGAACGCCGATCCTGTCGGTGGCCGCCGGTAGATTCAATGGTGACCGGTTTACATCGTGCACAGGGGGTTTCGTTGTGGCGGTTACTCAGTTGGCTCCCGCAAATGCGGTGTCATCGAGCATTTTCGATGATGCACGTCCAGAGGATCTCTCCGATGACGAGATCGCCGATCGGCTCGTGGGGTACGCGAGCCAAGTGGCGGCGATGACCGCCCGCTTCTTGGATCTGTTGGCCGAGTTCGACGATCGCAGCGCATGGGGCGGGGACGGCATCCTCTCGTGCGCGCACTGGTTGTCGTGGCGGACTGGGCTGTCGATGCGCACCGCCCAGGATCACCTGCGGGTGGCGCACGCACTGCCAGAATTGCCGCTCATCGGCGAGGCGTTCTCGCATGGACGTCTCTCATATTCGAAGGTCCGTGCACTGACACGGGTGGCGACTCCCGAACGTGAACAGGAACTGCTCAATGTGGCATCGTCGTCGACCGCGGCGCAGGTCGAACGTCTGGTGCGCAAGCTTCGCCACATCGACCGTCATGCCGAGGAAGAGGAACGGGGACAGATCGATTCGCGGGGCAGCTGGCGCTGGAATGACGACGGCAGCCTGTCTGTGAATCTTCGTCTGGCCCCGCTGGACGGTGCCCGTTTCCTGGCCGGAGCCGTGCGTGCCGAGTACGAGCGGACCCGCATTGACGGCGACCCCGACGTCCCCCTCCCACCGGTACCGAATCCGCGGCGGAGTCAACGCAATCCGGTGGGCCGGATCTGTGGCGAAATGTCCCGTCCGACATCGCTCCCGCGGTGATCGCCATGGCCGACACTGTGCAGGCGGTGATCGAGGTCCCCGAGTTCGTGCCCGGGGCCGAGGTCGTCGTCCACGACGATTCGGACGTGCCGCATCTCGACGGCGGTCCCGCGCTCGAATCCGCCGACGTCGACGAAGCACGCTGCGGGGGTGTCGAACGCAAGGTTCGGCGCGGCAAGCGTGGCGTGGTGCTGAAATGGGGGCGCAAACGTCGGTTGCCGACGCGCGCGCTGATGCGGATAATCTTCGAACGCGACCGGTCCTGCCGGGTTCCCGGGTGCGGCCGTACCCGGCATCTGCACGCGCATCACGTCCGATTCGTGTCACACGGCGGCACCACCGACCCGGACAATCTGATCTTGTTGTGCTCCACCCATCACCGGGCTCTGCATCGGGGCGAGTTCTCGATCCGGGCCATGGGCGATCAGCAATTCAGCTTCCACCGATCCGATGGATCCATCATCGATGACGCGCCACCGATGCGTGCGCCCGATGACTGGCAGCCAGACATTCGGATCGACAACGATGCTGTGCTGCCGATCAACCCAGGCCGTCGACTCGACCTCGGCTACACCACCGAAGTGCTGCACGCGGTGTGGACGTGGAAGGCGCAGGAAGAAGCGGAGCACGCCGAGCCGGTGGCGGCGTAGCGCGTTCCGCAGAACGTGAGAACGGCGCCCTGACAGATCCGCGCAGGCACCCCAGTAACCTCAACTGGTGCACGCATTCGCTGACTGGCTCGTCGAGCTCGTCGAAGCCGTGCCGTCCTGGGCCGTGTACCTCGTCGCGTGCGCCGTCGTCTACGCCGAGACGTCGACGCTGATCCTGGGGCTCATTCTGCCCAGCGAAGCCGTGCTGCTGGCCGCGGGTGTCGCCGCGGCCGTCGGCCCGACCTCGATCGGTGCCCTCGTCGTCGCGGTCTGTGTGTCCGCGGTCGCCGGAGACGTCACGGGGTACTGGATCGGACGCAGCTCGGGACACCGGGTGAAGGCATCGCGCGCGGGCCGACGCTTCGGCGAGCAGCGCTGGCAGCACGCCGAAGCACGGATCGACCGCGAGGGGATGGTCGCCGTGGCAACCGGCCGGTGGATCGGCTACGTGCGCACCCTCGTGCCGCCGGTCGCGGGCATGACGCGGATGCGGCCACTGAGGTTCGGCATCGCCGATGCCATCGGCGCCACCACCTGGGCGACCACCGTGCTGCTGGTCGGCTACTTCGCCGGCGCAGCGCTGGGCGCGACGTTGCTGCTGTACGCGGGCGTCGCGGTCGTGGTGGTCGCCGGCGGTTGGTACCTGTGGCGGTGGTGGCGGGCGCGGCGGCTGCGCGGGTGAGGCTCAGGCGCCCCGGGTGGTCGCGGTCAGGTGCGGATACCCCTTGCGCCGGTTGAGGATCGAGATGTCGAAATTGCCGGCACCGTCGATCCGCCGGGTATACAGGTTCACCTTGGCGGGCAACAGGATCGGTTTGCCGAACCGCACCGTGTAGGTGACGTCGTCGGGGAGCTGGGCCTCGACGTTGGCGACTGCGGCTGCCGCACTCCACATCCCGTGCGCGATGGCCTTCGGGAACCCGAACGCCTTGGCGGGCAGGTTGCCCATGTGGATCGGATTGCGGTCACCGGAGGCGTCGGCGTAGCTGCGGATCCGGCCGAGGTCGACGGCCAGAATCGAGTCCGGCGGGGGCGGCGTGGTCTGCTTCGGTTCCGGACCGCGCGGCTCGTCGGACAGGCTGGTCCGCTGCTGCTTGAGGAACGTCGCCACCTGGGTGGTCACCAACTCCGCGCCGACGCTGATCTGCGAGATCATGTCGACCAGCAGGCCTTTGCGGTGCTCGCGCAGGTTCTCCGCATGCGTGTCGATGGTCAGCGGCTCGCCGACGCCGATCGGTCGCAGTCGGTGGATGCTGTTCTCCACATGCACCGAGCCGACGGCACCGAACGGAAAGTCGTTGTCGGTCATGACCTTCATCGCCAGCGGGAACTGCAGCACGAACGGGTAGGTGATCGGCAGCGTGGAGCCGAAGCGCTGCCCGGTGACCCGGGTGTAGGCATGCAGCCGCTCGGCATCCACCCGGACGTTCTCCAGGCGGTAGCTCCGCTCGGGGATCACGGCGTCGGCCCGTACGGTGGCCGGTTTACCGATGACCGGCAGCATCGCGCCGACGGCCTTGGAGTACACCTCGGTGGTGCTCGGTGCTCCCGGAAGAGTGATCGTCTTACCCATCACGCACCCAGGAATCCCTGGCCGCACACGCGGACCACGTTGCCGGTGATGGCACTCGACGCCGGGTTGGCGAAGTAGGCGACCGTCTCGGCGACGTCGACCGTCTCGCCACCCTGCTGCAGCGAGCTCATCAGACGGCCCGCCTCGCGAGTGGCCAGCGGGATCGCCGCGGTCATCTTGGTCTCGATGAAGCCCGGCGCGACCGCGTTGATGGTGATGCCCTTCTCCGCGAGGATCGGCGCGTACGCATCGACCAGGCCGATCACGCCCGCCTTGGACGCGCCGTAATTGGTCTGTCCGCGGTTACCGGCGATGCCCGCGATCGACGAGACGTCGACGACGGCCCCGCCCTCGCGCAGCGCGCCCTTCTCGAGCAGGTCGTTCACCAGCCGCTGCGGGGCGAGGAGATTGACCCCGATGACGGCGTCCCACCGGGCGGCATCCATGTTGGCGAGCAACTTGTCGCGGGTGATGCCGGCATTGTTCACGATGATGTCGAGGCCGCCGTGCCGTTCGAGGACGTGGTCGGCGAGCTTGGTGCCGGCATCGGCCGCGGTGACGTCGAGGGGGAACGCGGTGCCCTTGATCTTGTTTGCGGTCTCCGACAACGCCTCTCCGGCCTGCGGGACGTCGGCGGCGATCACGTGCGCGCCGTCGCGGGCCAGGACCTCGGCGATGGTCGCGCCGATGCCGCGGGCCGCGCCGGTCACCACGGCGACCTTGCCGGCCAGCGGCTTGTCCCAGTCGGCGGGGGCCGCGGCGTCGGCGGCGCCGACCCGGATGACCTGTGCGTCGACGAACGCCGACTTCGCGGACAGGACGAAGCGGATGGTCGACTCGAGCCCGGTGAGGCCGGTCTTGGCATCCGGTGCGACGTAGACCAGCTGGACTGTCGCGCCCTTCTGCAACTCCTTGCCGACCGACCGGGTGAAGCCTTCCAGGGCGCGCTGCGCGACGTGCTCGTTCGGATCGCTCACCTGCTCGGGTGTGGTGCCGATGACGACCAGGCGCGCGCACGGCGCGAGGGACCGCATGTTGGGTCCGAAGAACTCGAACAGCCCGTTGAGCTCGGCCGGCGAGGTGATCCCGGTGGCGTCGAAGACCAGGGCGCCGTACTTGTCGGCGCTGCGGCCGGTGGTGGCGTTCTGGATGACGTCGTAGTCGGGCGTCGAGAGGATCTCACGCAGCGGCTCCACGACCCTCCCCGTGCCGCCGAGCAGAACGGGGCCGGGCAGCGCGGGTTCGGAGGCCTTGAAGCGCCGCAGCGGAGGCGGGACCGGCAGGCCGGCCTGCTTGGCGATGAACGAACCGGGGGCGGAGTGGACGAAATTCGAGTACAGGCCAGTGGCTGCCACGGGAGATCTCCTCAGGTTTCTTCGGCAGGTCGGTCAGACGTGCGGTGCTGTGCGACGACGCTCACGCGAGCGGCGTTCGACAACGAACTTACTCATGAGTAAGAATAGCGTACAGACACCGAACTACACCCCCTGGGAGATCGAAGTGGCTCACACACCCAAGACCCGCAGTCTGCGTCCGGTCGCGATCCTCGGCGGCAACCGAATTCCGTTCGCCCGCCAGGACAAGGCCTACGCCAAGGTCAGCAACCAAGAGATGTTCACCTCGGCCCTCGACGGGCTGGTGAGTCGCTTCAACCTGCAGGGCGAGCAGCTCGGCATGGTCGCGGGCGGTGCGGTCCTCAAGCATTCGCGTGATTTCAATCTCATCCGCGAATGCGTGCTCGGATCGGCGCTGTCGCCGTACACCCCGGCCTTCGACATCCAGCAGGCCTGCGGCACCGGCCTGCAGGCAATCGTCGCCGTGAGCGATGGCATCGCGTCCGGCCGCTATGACGTCGCGGTGGGCGGCGGTGTGGACACCACCTCCGACGCCCCGATCGGGGTCTCGGAGTCGATGCGCAGGCAGATGCTCGAGGTCAACCGGGCCCGCAGCACCAAAGACCAGGCTCTCGCGGCCCTCAAGCTGCTCCCGAAACTCGGCATCGAGATCCCGCGCAACGGTGAGCCACGCACCGGCATGTCGATGGGTGAGCACGCGGCGATCACCGCCAAGGAGTTCGGCATCAAGCGGGCCGACCAGGATGCGCTGGCCGCGGCCAGCCACCAGAACATGGCATTGGCCTACGACGAGGGCTTCTTCGACGACCTGATCACCCCGTTCCTCGGACTGACCCGCGACGAGAACCTGCGCCCCGACTCCTCGGCGGAGAAGCTGGCCAAGCTCAAGCCGGTCTTCGGGGTGTCGCTCGGCGACGCCACCATGACCGCGGGCAACTCGACCCCGCTCACCGACGGTGCGTCCACGGTGCTGTTGTCCAGCGACGAGTGGGCCGACGCGAAGGGCCTGCCGGTGCAGGCGTACCTCGTCGACAGCGAGACCGCGGCCGTGGACTACGTGAACGGCCCCGACGGTCTGCTGATGGCCCCGACCTACGCGGTGCCGCGCCTGCTCGCACGTAACGGCCTCACGCTGCAGGACTTCGACTTCTACGAGATCCACGAGGCGTTCGCCTCGGTGGTCCTCGCCACCCTGACGGCGTGGGAGTCCGAGGAGTACTGCAAGGAGCGTCTCGGCCTCGACAACGCACTCGGGCCCATCGACCGGGCCAAGCTGAACGTGCACGGCTCGTCGTTGGCCGCGGGCCACCCGTTCGCGGCCACCGGCGGGCGGATCGTCGCCCAGGCCGCGAAGACGATCCGGGAGAACGGTGGGGGTCGAGCACTGATCTCCATCTGCGCGGCCGGTGGACAGGGCGTCACCGCCATCATCGAGGGTTAAACCTCGTTTAGGCATCTCAAATCTGCAGAATACGGGCCTGACCTGCAGCGGCGGAGCAATTTTCGCTGCTCGGGTCGGGCCCGTTGCGCAACGATCGGGTCACACTCGCCGGAAATATATTCGGGGAAAGATGTAACGCGGGCCCGGATAGCGTAGATATATGGGTAGCTCCGACTGAGCTGCCAGACCCCCGACCCGGCAGCTCGGTCGGGGCGCCTACTTTTATGGGGCGCCTCTCATCTGCGGTCTCCCGCAGCGCATCCCCACCACCGTTTACCTATGGTTGTCCTCGTGAACTCTTTCCCGGCCGCACGTGCGGTGGCGCGCGTCCTGGTCGGACTGTTCGCCCTCGCCGGTATCGCGCTCGCGGCCGATCTGATCGTCACCGAGGGCACGACGGCCCGCGGCGCCGTGGTGGCCGGCATCCCTGCCGGGCATCTCGACCGCGCCGAGGCGCAGGCGGTGATCGACGAACTCTCCGACCGCGCGACCCGACGTGTCGCGCTGCGGACCGAGACGGGGACCGTGACCGTGCCCCCGGATGCGGCCGGGGTGAGTTTCGACGCCGAGGCGACACTCGACCGCCTGATGGAACAGCCTCGCAATCCCCTTGCCCGCGTGCTCGGCCTGCTCGGTGTCTCCCGCACGGTCGACCCCGCGGTGAGCGTCGACCGCGCGGCCCTCGACGCCACGCTCGACGAACAGCGCAAGACCCTGGAGAAGGCCGCCGTCGAGGGCGGTGTCCACTACGACGGGGCGACGCCGGTGGCCGACCTGCCCGCAGCGGGGGAACGCGTGGCCCGCGACGACGCGGCCGTCACCCTCTCCCGACAATGGCTGTACGCCAAACCCGTCGACCTCCCGCTCGAGGACTTCTCGCCGAGTGTCTCCGAAGACGTTGTGCGCCATACCGTGTCCGGCGCCGCGACCCGCGCGGTGGCCGGACCGCTGACCGTGCGCGGCGCGCGCAACACCACGATTCGCGTCGAGCCCGCGCAGCTCGGCTCGATGCTCACCTTCGGCCCGGACGGGCACGGCGGGCTGCAGCCCGTGATCGATCCCAAGCGCGGCGTCGCGGTGCTCGGTCCGCGCCTGGTCCGCACCGAGACCAAACCCGTCGACGCCACGTTCTCGCTGCGCAGCGGCAGCCCGCAGGTGGTGCCGTCCCGCGAGGGCTCCCGCGTCGACTGGGAGAAGACGTTCGCCACCACGACGGCCGTCGCCACCGGGGCCGACACGTCCGATACCCGGGTCGTCGAGGTGGCCTACGCACCCGTCAAGCCGCGGCTCGACACGGCGGCCGCGCGCAAACTCGGCGTCCGCGAGGTGGTCAGCGAGTTCACCACGTCGGGATTCAGCAGCGCATCGGGGGAGAACATCCGACTGGCCGCCGCCGAGGTCGACGGCGCGCTGGTGCTGCCGGGTAAGACGTTCTCGCTCAACACCCACACCGGCCCGCGCGGTAGTGCACAGGGTTACGTGACGTCGACGATCATCGATCACGGTCACGCCGACAAGGCGGTCGGCGGCGGCATCTCACAGTTCGCGACGACCCTCTACAACGCCGCCTACTTCGCCGGCCTCGAGGACGTCGACCACACCGAGCACAGCTACTACATCTCCCGCTATCCGGAGGCGCGTGAGGCGACCGTGTTCGAGGGCGCCATCGATCTGGTGTTCCGCAACAACACCTCGCACGGCGTCTACATCGAGACGAGTTGGTCGCCGTCGGATGTGACCGTGCGGATGTGGAGCACCAAGACCGTCGAGGTGGAGTCGATCACCGGTGAGCGCAGCGCGTACACCGACCCCCCGTCGCTGAAGTTGCCGAAGGGCGACAACTGCATCGCGTCGAGCGGCAGTCGCGGCTTCACGACGTCGAACACCAGGGTGATCACCGACTCACGCACCGGCGCCGAACTGCGCCGGCACACGCGCACGGTGAAGTACGACCCGGAGCCCAAGGTGAGCTGTGTCTGAGGCATGGGGGTACTGGACCGGGCGATAGAACGCTCGATAGGCTCCGCAACGTGGATATCAATGGAGCAAGTGCAATTGTCACGGGCGGTGCATCCGGTATCGGTGCGGCGTCGGTTCGCCAGCTGGCGGCCAAGGGGGCCAAGGTCGTCGTCGCCGACCTGCAGGCCGACAAGGGTGAGGAGCTGGCCAAGGAGGTCGGCGGCATCTTCGTGCCGGTCGACGTCACCGACACCGCGCAGATCGAGGCGGCCGTCAACGCGGCGACCGAACTCGGCCCGCTGCGTGCGCTGGTGAACTCGGCCGGCATCGGCTGGGCGCAGCGCACCATCGGCAAGGACGGGGAGTTCGCCTCCGCCCACGATCTCGACGCGTACAAGAAGGTCATCGCGATCAACCTGATCGGCACCTTCGACGCGGTGCGTCTGGCCGCCACCGCGATGGGCCGCAACGAGCCGCTCGCATCGGGTGAGCGCGGCGCCATCGTGAACATGGCCAGCGTGGCCGCGTTCGACGGCCAGATCGGCCAGGCGTCGTACTCGTCGTCGAAGGGTGGTGTCGTCGGCATGACCCTGCCGGTCGCCCGCGACCTCGCCGCCGTCGGCGTGCGCGTCAACACCATCGCGCCCGGCCTCATCGATACGCCGATCTACGGCGAAGGTGAGGCCTCGGAGGCGTTCAAGGCGAAGCTCGGCGAGTCCGTGCTGTTCCCGAAGCGCCTCGGCGCACCGGACGAACTCGCCTCGATGGTCGTCGAGCTGATCACCAACTCGTACATGAACGCGGAGGTCATCCGCGTCGACGGCGGCATCCGGATGCCACCGAAGTAGCACCCGACCCGACGACCACCGAACTCCCACGCGTACCCGTACACCGGGGACGCGTGGGAGTTCTGTTGTGGGAGTTACTGTTGTGTCGGGCGGTCAGCGGGGTCCCGGGTTCACCCCGCCTCGATGATCCGACGAGCGACGTCGGCGAGCGGTGTGTTGCTCTCCTGCGACAGCTGTCGGAGCATCTCGAAGGACTGCACCGCGTCGACCTTGAAGCGCTCCATGATCATGCCCTTGGCCTGACCGATGACATCGCGGGTCGCCAGAGCGCTCTGGAAGTCGCTCTGCTGTCGGGTCCGGAACACCGCGATGGCGGCATGTGTCGCGAAGACGAGGCCGATCTCCACGGACTCCGAGTCGAACGCGCCGATCTCATCGGAGAACAGGTTGAGGGCGCCCATGGCGCCCCGATGGTTGAACAGTTGGAAGGACAGGCTCGATCGTGCCGGCGTCTCCGCGATGGTGCGTGCGGACAGCTCGGGCCATCGCGGGTCGGCGGCGATGTCGTCGACGTGCACCACCGACTGATCCCAGGCCGCATCCACACACGGCCCCTGTCCCGTCTGCTTCTGCAGTTGATCGAGGGTGACCATAACCGGGTCCGTGGGCGCGACGGTGTCGAAGGACTTCTTCTTGTCGATCAGCAACACACTGGCCCAGCGCGCGCCCGGTACGTGCTCCACGGACCCGAAGGTGATCGTCTCCATCACCCGGTCGATGCCGCTGTCGTCCCGCTCTGGGATGGCGTGCATCTTGCGCGCGAGCTCGGCGATCTCGCGATGTACATCCATGGATCCGCTCCGATCAGCAGCAGGGGTACGGAAGTGCCATCAGAATGGTATCTTAGGTGCCATGCGAACCACCATCGATCGTTCCGGCCGACTGGTCGTGCCCAAGGAATTGCGCGATCGCGTCGGTTTGGTGCCGGGCGAGGTGGAGGTCACCGTATCGGGGAGCGCGCTGGTTCTCGAGCCGATCGCGGGCCACGAACTCGATGAGGTCGACGGCCTGCTGCTGCTTCCGGCGGGCGGTCCGGAATTCTCCACCGACGACATCCGGGAACTACGCCTCGGTGACCAGCGCTGAATCAGTTGGCCGCGTAGAGGCGCTCGTGCTCGACACCAGCGCAGCCATCGGCCTCGTGCGCCCCGGTCACGAAGGCCACGACAAAGTGCGCGCAGCGACGAGGGGTCGTCGTCTGGGGCTCAGCGGACACGCGAAATACGAGATGTACTCGGTCCTCACCCGGTTGCCGCCGCCGCAGCGGTTGACGGCTGCCGCCGCCGCTCGACTCATTTCTGCGAACTTCCCGCATGAGTGTCATCTGACTCCCGAGGGCAGCAGGCGGGCGATCGAGCGCTTCGCAGCCCTGGGTATCTCCGGCGGTGCCGTCTATGACGGCCTGGTCGGTGCTGCCGCAGCCGATGCCGGGCTCGTACTGCTCAGTCTCGATCGTCGTGCCGAATCGATCTATCGCGCGCTCGGTGTGCGGCTGGAGATGCTCTGACACGAAAACTCCCACTTACACCCGAATCATGGTGTGTAAGTGGGAGTTCGCGGTGATTCTTGGTTGAGCGAAGGTGGCTCAGAAGGCCGCTTCGTCGACCTCCATGAGGTCGTTGTCGACGTTGTCGACGGTGCCGCGGACGGCGGTCAGCAGCGGCAGCATGTTCTTCGCGAAGAAGCTCGCGACCGCGACCTTCCCCTCGTAGAACGCCTTGTCGTCGGCGCTCGCGCCGGCGTCCAGGGCGGCCAGGGCGACTTCGGCCTGACGCAGCAGCAGCCAGCCGATGAGCAGGTCGCCCACCGAGAGCAGGAAGCGCACCGACCCGAGGCCCACCTTGTAGAGCTCGGACGGGTTCTCCTGGGCGTTCATCAGGTAGCCGGTGAGGGTGGCCGCCATGCCCTGCACGTCCTCGAGGGCGGTCTTGAGCAGCTGACGTTCGGCCTTGAGGCGTCCGTTGCCGGCCTCGGAGTCGAGGAAGCTCTGGATCTGCCCCGAGACGTGCGCGAGCGCCTGTCCCTTGTCGCGGATGATCTTGCGGAAGAAGAAGTCCTGCGCCTGGATGGCCGTGGTGCCCTCGTAGAGCGAGTCGATCTTCGAGTCACGGATGTACTGCTCGAGCGGGTAGTCCTGCAGGAAGCCGGATCCGCCGAGCGTCTGCAGCGACTCGTGGCCGAGGACGCCGTAGGCGCGCTCGGAACCGACACCCTTGACGATCGGCAGCAGGAGATCGTTGACCTTGTGGGCCAGTTCGGCATCTGCGCCGGAGACGATCTTCGCGGCGACCTCGTCCTGGTGCGACGCGGTGTAGAGGTAGATGGCACGCAGACCCTCGGCGTAGGCCTTCTGGGTCATCAGCGAACGACGCACATCCGGGTGATGCGTGATGGTCACGCGCGGAGCGGCCTTGTCGGTCATCTGGGTCAGATCGGCGCCCTGGACACGCTCCTTGGCGTACTCGAGAGCATTGAGGTAGCCGGTCGACAACGTCGAGATGGCCTTGGTGCCCACCATCATCCGCGCGTGCTCGATGACGTCGAACATCTGCGCGATGCCGTCGTGCACCTCGCCGACGAGCCAGCCGACGGCCGGGGTGCCGTGCTGGCCGAAGGACAGCTCACAGGTGGCCGACGCCTTGATGCCCATCTTGTGCTCGACGTTGGTCACGAAAACGCCGTTGCGCTCGCCCAATTCGCCGGTCTCGTGGTCGAAGTGGAACTTCGGTACGAAGAACAGCGACAGACCCTTGGTGCCCGGCTTCGCGCCCTCGGGGCGGGCGAGCACCAGGTGGAAGATGTTCTCGGTCATGTCCTGGTCGGCGGAGGTGATGAATCGCTTCACACCGTCGATGTGCCAGGTGCCGTCCTCCTGCTTGACGGCCTTGGTGCGTGCGGCGCCGACGTCGGAGCCGGCGTCCGGCTCGGTCAGCACCATCGTTGCGCCCCAGCCACGTTCGGAGCAGATGGCGGCCCACTTCTTCTGCTCGTCGGTGCCGTTGTCGAAGAAGATGTTGGCGAAGCCCGAGCCCGCGGCGTACATGAACACCGGCGGGTTGGCGCCCAGGATCATCTCGCCGATCGCCCAGTAGAGCGAACGCGGAGCCGGCAGGCCGCCCAGTGCCTCGTCCACGCCGATCTTGTCCCAGCCGCCCTCGACGAGCGCGTTGTAGGACTTCGTGAAGCCCTCGGGGATGGTGACGCTGTGCGTCTCCGGATCGAAGACCGGGGGATTGCGATCGGCGTCGGCGAACGACTCGGCGATCGGTCCCTCGGCAAGGGCCTTGACCTCGCGGAGCATGTCGACGGCGGTCTCGTGGTCGAGATCGCCGAAGTCGCCCTCTTCGAGAACCTTGTCGAGGTTGTACATCTCGAAGAGGTTGAAGTGCAGGTCACGGATGTTGCTCTTGTAATGGCCCATGGGAGTTCCTTCTCTGACTGGTCTGTGTGGGCTACGAGTCGTTCGGCACGAAGCATAAGTTACTCGCCGGTAACCTCCAGATTACCCCGAAGCCGCGCGCCCATCAACTCAACGGTGCTGTGATCTGCGCTAACTCTTGCAAGCAGGGTGGCGGCCGGCGTGATCCCGGCAAATCGGACAAGAGCGATAGCAGCGTGCCGGCCCCACTGCAGGGCGCCGCCGACTACAGGGCGTCGCGGAGATACGACAGGTCCGCGGGAATCCCGTCGGCGGGCGTCTCGAGGATCACCGGGGCGTCGGCCGCCTTCGCCACCTCGGCGAGGACCGCGGGGTCGATGTGGCCGTCGGCCAGGTTCGCGTGGCGGTCGCGGCCGGAGTCGAACTCGTCGCGGGAGTTGTTGAGGTGCACCAGGTCGATGCGCCCGGTGATGCCCTTGACCCGTTCGACCAGGCCGACGAGATCCTCGCCGCCGGCCCAGGCGTGGCACGTGTCCAGACAGAAACCGGCTTGCTCGAAGTCGCCGACCGATTCCCAGAGCCGGTCGATCGCCTCCAGCGTGCGGGCCATCGCGTGGTCACCGCCCGCGGTGTTCTCGATCAGGATCGGCACCCCGAACCCGCCCTTGTCGACCTGGCGATCGAAGAGCTTGCGCCAGTTGGCGAATCCCTCTTTCGCGTCCTCGCCGTCGCGGAGATGACCACCATGCACGACCAGGCCGAAGGCGCCGAGCTCGGCGGCCGCGGTCGCCTGTTGTTCGACGGCTTTGCGCGACGGCATGCGCAGCCGGTTGTTCAGGCTCGCGACATTGATCTGGTAGCTCGAGTGCACGACCACGTCGAACTGCGAATCGCGGATGGCCTCGGCATCCGGCCGGGGAGCCGGCTTCTTCCAGCCCTGCGGATCGGTGACGAACATCTGGAAGACGTCGATGCCGAGTTCGTTCGCGGTGGCCAGAGGATCGGTGTCCTCACGCAGATGTGCTCCGATGCGCATGGGTCAACGATAGTGGCCGGACTCAGTCATCGACGCCCGGCACCGTCTCGATGGTGATCGGCACCCCGGTCGCGATGAGCAGGCGGCACGGCGCCTCGGTGCTCCCGTAGAGACTCAGCCACTCATGGCCCCGGCTACCCGCGGCGTACACCGAGTCGAGTGCGCGGTTCAGCCGCGCCTCGGCTTCCTTCGTGATGATGTAGCGCTGGTCGCCGTAGCGGAGATAACGGTCGGGCACGGCACTCCTCTGACGTTCGTCGCGCTCGCCCGGGGCGTCACGCGCTGTGATACCGATCACCATCCTAGGTGGAAATCGGTGTGGGCACGGGGCGCGCCGGGGTTTACCGATCCCCGAACGCCGGATGATCACTAGGCTGACGGAAGGTAAACGTGCTGGGTGCCCCGTCGCGGGTGTGGGTTGGCAGGATTCACGGGTGAGCGTTGACGACGCGGTCGAGGTGCCACTGCCGGACGAACCTGCCGGTTCCCGCGCGAGATCCGAGTCGAAGCGCTCTCCCGACGACGCCGCGAGCGCACAGACCTCGGACAGCGATTCAACCGGCACCGAACCCGCCGGCACCGAACCCGCCGGGGTCGAACCCTTTCTGGACGACATCGGCGCCGCCGCCGAGATGGAGCCCGAACCGGAGAACCGCCGCGACCTGACCATGGTCCGGCGCATCGCGATCGCCGCATGGGCGGCCTTCGTGGTGTACGAGATCGTGGTCTACGGCCTCGCCTTCGACCGCACCCGACTGATCGTCCTGCTGTGTCTGGGTATGTTGGCCGCGACCATCGGCCGTCGTCGCGCGATCAGCGTGATAATCGACTGGCTGCCGTTCGCGTTGATCCTGTTGCTCTATGACTGGACCCGCGACGTCGCACGCATCGTCGACATGCCCACCCAGTGGCATCTGGCGGTCGACGTCGATGACTGGATGTTCGGTGTCAATCCGACGGTGTGGCTGCAGGAGCACCTGAAGGAGGCGTCGCCGCCCTGGTGGGAGGTCGTCACCAGCGTCATCTACATGTCGTACTTCATCGTTCCGTATGCTGCGGCGGCGGTCCTGTGGCTGCGCGACCGATCCGCCTGGCGGCGCTACGCGGCGTGCTTCGTCGCGACCACGTTCCTCGCCCTGATCGGCTACACCCTGGTGCCGGCGGCGCCGCCGTGGGCGGCCGCCCGGTGCACCGCCGAGCAGGTCGTCGACCACCCCCGCGAACCGCAGTGCATGGAGAACGAGGGTGCGGTCCCGGGCGGCGGAATCCTCGGCGAGGTCACGCCCACCAACCCCGACGCCGCTCCGTACGTCGAGCGGATCTCCGCCCGTGGCTGGAACTTCCTCAACATCCATGCCGCGTCGACGCTGGTGGAGGTCGGGCAGGGTAAGGCCAATCTGGTCGCCGCCATCCCCTCCCTGCACGCCGGGCTGACCATGTTGCTCGCGCTGTTCATGTGGCCACGGGTGAAAGCGCTGGGTCGAACTCTGTTCATGGGCTATGCCATCGCGATGGCCTTCACCCTGGTCTACACCGCCGAGCACTACGTCTTCGACATCCTGCTCGGGTGGGCGCTCGCGGCCTTTGTCATCGTGGTCGCGAATGTCATCGACCGGCGCTGGGTGATCCCGCGTCGCGAACGCCGGGAGCAGGAGGCACAGGAGTCCTCCGAGGCGACCGGCCGGACCGAAGACGCCGACGGGGCGGTCGAGGTCGGCCGGTAGGCTCGCATCGTGTCGTATGCCCGCCGTCGTCTGCCGCCGCAGCGGCTGACCCGCGGGCCCGCCCGAACCGGACTGTTGCTGGGCATCGCGTTCGCGATCCTGCTGATGCATTCGGTGGTCGCGCACTGTGTCTCCGACGATGCGGCGCTCGGTCACTACGATTCTGGGGCATCACACGGGTATTCAACGACGATCTCGTCGGCGCAGTCGCTCGCCGACGAGACGATGGGTGCGGCGGGCGACTGCGGGGCGCACCAGCACGCGTGCGTGTTCGTCCGGGCCGGCGAGCCCGACGTCTTCGTGCCGGTGCTCCTGCTTCTCTGGTGGGGATTCCCCGTTCCACCACTGTTGCAGTCGGTGCGCGCCCGCCTGAACCTCCGCGCAGGCCGTCCACCTCCCTGGGCGATGCCGTCGCATCTGCAATTGCAGGTGATCCGCTGCTGATGGGCGATACCGGATCCCCCCCCCGGGTCCGGACCGCCGTCAGTTCCGCCTGCCCGCACCCATGATCCGGTGCCGGGCGGATTCAGCACTCCTGCAGAGGAATTTCCAGCAATGACACCAGCAATCAAACGTCCGACCCTCGTGTGTTCGGCGATCGTGGCGGCGGCCGTGATCACCGGGTGCTCCACGAGCGATGAGCCGGCGACCGATTCGGCGAGCGCCTCGTCATCGACCATCCAGGCGTCCACGGCGAGTTCACCGGCAGCGCAGTCGGCGTCGCACAATGACGCCGACATCAAGTTCAACCAGATGATGATCCCGCATCATGAGCAGGCGCTCGCGATGGCCGCTCTCGTCGGCGAACGGACCGACACACCGGCGGTCCGCGAACTCGCCGATCGCATCGAGAACGCCCAGCAACCCGAGATCGACGAGATGGCCGCGCGTCTCACCGCGTGGGGTGTGCCGGCGGACGACGGTGGGCCGCATGGCGGGCACGCGATGGCGGGCATGATGACCGAGGACGAGATGTCGGCGTTGACCGCTGCCCGCGGAACGGCTTTCGACACGCTGTGGCTCGAGGGGATGATCCGCCACCACGAGGGCGCGGTGGCGATGGCCGACGACGAACTGGACCGCGGTATCGACGCCCGGTCACGGGAACTCGCCGCGCGGATCAAGGCCGCTCAGCAGGCCGAGATCGACGAGATGAACGCGCTGCTCGCGAAGTGATGTCCATCCGGTAGATCAGTGGTCGGGTGCTCGGCGCGACGGAATCCTCCGCCCGCCGGGTGCCCGGCCCGGGCGGGCGGGTTCTCGGTATCGCTGCGCTCAGGAACGCCGCAGCGGCAGCCGCATCAGGTAGACCTGATAGCCCGCCGAGATGGAATAGGTGAAGTAGAGCGTGTTGCCCTTCGACCACGGGTGGATGTACGGCGCGTAGCCGGAGTACGGGTTGTTGGCCGGGACGACGAGCTCCCCGGAGGTCCACGGACCCCACGGATTGTCGGCGGTGCGCAGCACCACACCGGTGTCCTTCTGCGCCAACGAGATGTATTTGCCGAGGTAGTCGTTCCAGGCGACCGACAACTCACCCGACGGTGCAGACATGATCGGGGTGGCCGCGTCCGGATTGTTGCGGGCCCAGCGACCCCAGGAGAAGTACTCGTATTTGCCGAGGTGCTCGATGTCCTTGGCATTCACGCGCGCGAGATAGACAGCGCCCCAACGCCCGTCCGGGGTGCCGTAGGTGTAGACGGTGTCGCCCACCTTGAGATAGGCGCTCATCTGGAACTTGTGGTTGCCGCCACCGTTGGGTCGGAACGCGTTGAGCGCCTTCCAGTTCTGCCCGTTGTCGGTGGAGCTGACCAGCCCGGACCAGTTGGTGTACCAGATGCCGGGCTGTCCCCAGTGCTTCACCGACATCACGTTCATGTACTGCTTGCCGTTGGCGGCGACACCGGCGGTCGGGATGATCGTGATCTCGCGTCGCAGATCCGGCTTGAGGAGGCGTTTGGCATGTCCGGGCCGGCCCGCGTGGCCGGTGAACGTCATGCCGTCGGCCAGGTAGCGGTCGGTGCTGCGGAGCAGCACGTTGGAGCGCCAGTACCAGAGCTGGCCGTAGAGCAACGACCATCCGTTGAAGGACTGGGTGTCGCCGAAGGCGGTCATGATCTCGCCGCGGCCGTTGTCCCACATGACCCCGAGGTCGGTGCCGACGATGTTGTATCTGCCGATGGTGTCGTTGATCGAGCCCGGCCCGGTGAGACGTGCCACGATGGATCCGTTGGCGGCGGCCACCGGATAGGCGTCGGCATGTGGGGTTGCCGCCAACCCGGCGGTGAGTGTCGTGGCGAGTGCTGAGACTGCCAGGGCCGTTCGCCACCGTGCTGTGCGCCGCGTCATGGGCGAGACCTTATCAAGACCTGAGGGTCGTCGAGGTGTGACGTGGTCCACTCACGCCTCGGTGTATTTCTGCGTGGTGTCGATGGTGGTGAAGTCGATGGTGGCGGCCGAGTTGTCGACACCGGTGACGATTCCGACCCCGAACTGGCCGTTGCTGTCATAGAGATTCGTGGTGCTCGTCGAGATCCCGTCGACCTCGAGGTGAGATGCCGCCTCCACGCCGATGCGCTGTCCGACAGGCAGACGGGTCAGCGCGACGGTGAGATCGCAGTTGATGAACGCGATCCCTGCGCTGCCCCAATTGCACACCAGGCTGGTCGATTCACCGCTGATCGCCGCCCGCTGGAACGGGGTCGGCACCTCGCCGACGACCGTGGACACCGCCCGCGTCCAGAGCCACTTGCGACGTCCGTCCTGATGGCTCTTCATGTCCTGCGACCAGGCGATGCCGCCGTCCCCGTCCGGTGCGCCGTACCAGGGGAAATGGTTCTCCGGGTCGACGTCGGACACCGGTGGGCGGAACTCGATCTCCTCGTCGGTCCGGGTCCATCGCTCGCCCGGCGGGTTTGCGCTCTCCTTGACGAAAACGGTCGTGCTGCGTGCCACCAGCACCTCCGCGTCGCCGTCGCCCTGCACGACGTCGACCTCGGCGACCTTGATCCGTCCGCCGTCGCGGACGAGGCGGCCACGGGTGGCGGTCGGGACGTCGCGGGCCACCTTGAACAGGTCGATGGTGAATCGGGCAGGGCGGAATCCGCTGATCAGGAAATCCGATTCCGCGGACCTGGCGGCGAGTGCGCACACCGCGGGGCCGTTCAGCGTGCCCTCCGCCCACAGGCTCTGCGCGAAGACCGTCGGCACAAAACGATGCCCGGACGTCGGGGCGGACGAATCAGGTGCTGCGGATTCGTGTTCGAAGAAAGCGAATTGCGACACGAATTTCCCTTCTGTTCGGAGGGACAATCCGGTGTCGAACCCTCCGGGACGTACTAATCTTCGTCCATGACAATTGCAGATTACGCAAAGCAGATCCCGAATGAACTGGTGGGCATGGTTCGTTCGACGATGATCGTGACCTCCATCGTCGGAATCGTTTTGGGCATCATCGCGCTCGTGTGGCCGGGAGCCACCCTCGTCGTGATCGCCATTCTCTTCGGTATCTCCCTGATCGTCGCCGGACTCTTCCGGATCTACACGGCCTTTGCGTCGTCGCTGTTGTCGGGCGGCTGGCGTTTCGTGCTCGGATTGATCGGCGTGCTGATTCTGGCCGCCGGCATCATCGCGCTGTTCAATCCCGAGGAATCACTCGTCTTCCTGGCGATCTTCATCGGTGTCGGCTGGATCTTCCAGGGCGTCGCCGACCTCTCGCACGCCGTCGCCGGTTCACTGCACACACCGCGGTGGCTGCTGGTCCTCTCCGGGGTCATCGCGATCATCGCCGGCATCGTGATGATCCTGATCCCCGGCCTCGCGCTCGCGACATTCATCTGGGTCGCCGCGATCATGCTCATCGTGGTCAGCGTCGTCACGCTGTTCACGCTGCCGAAGAAGGTCGACGACACCGCCACCTTCTGACACGCGCGCCCCGCGCGACGCGGACGAGGAGTCAGGCGAGGGCCAGGCCGTCGATGGTGATCGACGCCCTGGCCCTCGTGGCGTCGTCACCGAAGTCGGCGATCAATCCGTTCAGCGCGATCAGCACATCCTGACCGTGGGCCAGTCGACGGCTCTCGACGACCGTGGCGTCCGGCCCGATCATCGTCAGGGGGTCGGCGTCGGCACGATGCGCGACGGCCGCCGCGAGCAGGCGACGGGCCTGGTCGGGGTCCTCGTCCCACAAGGCGTCGGCGGTCGTGAGGTACAGGCGGACGGCCGGCGGGTAGTCGTGCAGATGAAGCAGTGCCCAGGCCCAGTGCTTGGCCACGTCGACGGTGTCCGACTGGGCCGGTCCGTGGGTGCGCAGGTACTTGCCGTGCAACTCACGGCACAACGGGGTGGAGTCCGCCCACAGCTGCAGGTGGGACATGCAGCGGACGCAGTCGTGCAGGTTCGACAGGTACATGATCGAGTAGGGACCCTCGCGGCGCGACCGGATCTCGCGCAGCACCGAGAACTCGGCCAGCGCGTGGGTGAACTCGCCCGCCGAGAGGAGTGCCTCGGCCTCGTCCTGCATCTCCTCGATCATGTCTCGATTGTCGTCGCCGCCGGGGTCATGCGGGCAGTTTCGACCGAAACGACTCGGCCGCCACCCGAATGGGTGGCGGCCGAGTCGATGCCGTCGATCGCCGGTGTCGGCGCCGAGATCAGTACTGCTGGGGCGGGTAGGGCGGCGGTGCCGTCGGTGCGGCGAAGCCGACCGGGGCGATCTGCCCACCGGTGAAGAACCGGTACGCGTAGGTGCTCGCGATGATGGTGACCGGGATGGTCACCAACAGTCCGACGAGGCACAGGATGGCGCCGACGATGTTCAGGCCGATGCTGGCCAGGGCGAGCAGGAACAGCGGTCCGACGTTCTTGCTGATGACCGAGAAGCTCTCCTTGATGCCGGTGATCGGATCGACATCCCGATCGACGACGAAGGTCAGCGACCAGTAACTGAGGAACGCGAAGATGATGCCCGGGATGATCAGCAGGATCAGGCCGATGTAGGTACCGATGGTCACCAGCAGGGCGGTGACGATCACCGGGCCGAAGCTGAGTCGGAAGAAGGCGCCGACATCGGGTTTGGTGCCGCTGATCTCGTCCAGCGCGCCGCGCACGAACGCGCCCTGGAAGACGTATCCGACGATCGCGGAGATGATGCTGAAGACGATCGACACCCACAGACTGCCGCTGTAGTTGCCGATTCCGCTGAGGACACCGGTGATGACACCGGCGATGAGGACCATCAGGATCCACGTCAGCGCGTTCTCCTTGTAGCGATTCCACCCGTAGCTGATGGCGTCACCGACGGAGAACTGTGCGGCCGGCGGTGCCCCGAACGCGGCGGTGCCGTAGGCACCCGGAGCGCCGTAACCCGGTGCGGGCTGGCCGTATCCACCCGGAGGCTGCTGGCCGTAGCCACCGTCCTGCGGAGCGCCGTATCCCGGCGGCGGGGGTGGTGGGGGATAGGAGCCCCCCGGCGGCGGGTTCGAGCCCGGAGGCGGATAGGAGCCGGGCGGCGGGTAACCGGCCCCCGGCGGCGGAGGCGGCGGAGGAGTGGAGCCCGGCGGCGGATACGAACCCGGCGGCGGATACGACGGCGGCGGGGTGCCGCCGGCGTTCGGGTCCGGGGTCTGCCCGGGGTCTGCACCGGGTCCCTGGTCGGGGCCCGGCGTGCCGGGATTGTGAGGATCGGGCGGTGTGGTCATGGCAGGGAGGATACGGAACACCGACCATGGTCAACAGTGTTTCTCGGCACGCGTCGCGCCAATGATCGACGAATTCTCCGCCTGAACGGCATTTCAGGTGAAGCGCGTCACATCGACGGGTGGCCTCATCACACCAGGACTGGCATCGTGAACCGTGTGAGTGACATCGGCAGCACCCCAGAAGGCTCCGACGGCGAGTACAGCCTCGACGACGACGACCAACTCCAACCGGAGGACACGCTCGACGACCGGGGGCTCGACGACGTCCTCGACGAGGGATACTCGCCGCCCGACCATCGGCCGAGTGGCGCGCGTCGCGGGCTCACCGCTCAGGAGCAACGCGAAGGCGAGACCCTCGATGAGAAGCTGTCCGAGGAAGAACCCGACGTCGGCGCGACGGATCCACTCGACGACATCGTAAAGGACTGGCGTTCACACGAATCCGATCGCAACGACGACTACGACGACGTCGATCAGGCGGGCGGGGGACGGGCCGGCAGGCTGATCGCACCCGACGAGGGCACGGGCGTCGACGACGAGCAGGAATCCGTCGCCACCGACGCCGGCATCGACGGTGCAGGCGCCTCGGCCGAGGAGGCCGCCGTGCACTACATCGACGTCGACACCGTCGAGGAATCCGAAGAGGCGGAGGGGAACCGGGACTGATCGGGGCCCCAGAGCCCTTGCGCCACTGCGGGGCCCGGCGTCAGTGGGACAGCTGCTCCAGTGTCTCGACGATGAATGCCCGCGCGGGTTCGGCGTGGACTCCGAGTGATTCCAGGGTCGCGGCCATGGTCGGGTCGGTGTAGAGGGCGAGCAGGATGTGCTCGGTGCCGACGTAGTTGTGGCCCATCTCGAGTGCCGTCGTCACCGTGGTCTCGAGTACCGACTTGGATCGATCGTCGAAGGGCACAAGCGATTTCTGCTCGCCGTCGGTCTCGTCGACGGCGCGGGCCTCAGGCGTACACGCGGCGACCAGTGCGCCGAGTTCCACGCCCTGCGCGCGCAGGGTCAGGTCGGCCACCGACTCCGGGGCCACGGCGAAGCCGCGTGCGAGATGTTCGGGGGTGACGGTCGCGCTGTACTCGGCGATGGCGAGGTTGTTGGCCTCGGCCACCACGTTTCGGGCGCGTGGCGTGAACCTCGCGAACGGGTTCGATTCGTCGCTCAGCGACGTCTCGGCCCGCGGGGCGCGTGGGACGAAGCGCTTCTGCGCGGCCTGCTTGCTGACGCCCATGCTGGTCCCGATCTCGGTCCAGGACGCGCCGGCCCGCCGCGCCTGATCGACGAAGTGGCCGATGAGATGGTCGGCGACCTCGCCCAGGTGATCGGCGGCGATGACGGCGTCCGACAGTTGGTCGAGTGGGTCGTCGTGCACCTTCCGGATCGCGGTGATCAGGTCGTCGAGGCGAACGGTGGTCATCGGGACGGGATTCGTCATGCGTCAACTGTAGGTTGACGCGACACGATCGTCAACCTTTGGTTGACGGGATGCGATGGCGGTGGACCGTGCGCGACCGCGTGCGGCGAACTTGTCGGTGCCGTGTGATGCGATGACGTGCACCCCGGCATCGTCGTTGACAGCGGTTCCCGCCGTCGCAACGATGGAGGCCAGGGTTGCCCGTCCGTACCGGCCTCGCGCCGGGTCGCACAGAATCGCGGGAGGTACCAGTGAGCATCACCAATCGTGTGGCACCGACATCGTCGGGGTCGACACATGCCGACAGATTCCTCGAGGTCCGGGAGTTGACGGACACCCTGACGGCGAATCTGTCGGCCGAGGACCAGACCCCGCAGTCGATGACCGACGCCAGTCCGGTGAAATGGCATCGGGCGCATGTCACCTGGTTCTTCGAAGAGTTCATCCTGCGGACCGATCCGTCGTACACGGTCTACGACGAGACCTACCGCTATCACTTCAACAGCTACTACGAGGCGGTCGGCGCACGGCACCCGCGGCCGGATCGGGGGTTGGTGACGCGCCCGGGCGTCGCGGACATCACCCATTACCGCGAGTACGTGGACAGTGCGATGGTCGATGCGCTGGAACGTGGCGCACTCGATGACGCCGCGCTCGGTCTCGTCGAACTCGGCTGCAATCACGAGCAGCAGCACCAGGAACTGATCCTGATGGATCTCAAACACCTGTTCTCTACTCATGCGTTCGCGCCGGTCTACGTCGACCGCGAGGCCGACGAGACCGGTGAACGTGAGCCGCTCACCTGGCGGTCGGTCCAGGGTGGGATCACGGAGGTCGGCGCCGGGAGCGAAGCGAGCGGGCCGAAATCGAACGGCGCCGGGAGCGGGACTGGCTTCGCCTATGACAACGAGGGTCCGCGTCATCGGGTGTTCCTGGAGGACTTCGAGATCGCCGAGCGTGCGGTCACCAACGCGGAATGGCTGGCGTTCATCGCCGACGACGGGTACCGGCGGCCGGAGCTCTGGCTCTCCGACGGTTGGGCACACATCCGTGAGACCGGCTGGGAGGCACCGGGTTACTGGCAGTTCACCGACGGCGAGTGGACCACATTCACGCTGTCGGGCCGCCGCAGGCTGGTCCTCGACGAACCCGTCGTACATGTCTCCTTCTACGAGGCCGACGCCTATGCGCGCTGGGCGGGAGCCCGCCTGCCCACGGAGTTCGAGTGGGAGGCGGCGGCGGTGACCGGCGACGTCGCCCGCGGTCAGCTGCTCGATCCCACCCGCTGTCACCCCGGCCGGGCCGGCACCACGATGATCGGGGACGTGTGGGAGTGGACGGCCAGCGCCTATCTGCCGTACCCGGGTTTCGTCCCGGCCAACGGCGCGGTCGGTGAGTACAACGGCAAGTTCATGTGCGACCAGCATGTCCTGCGGGGTGCCAGCGCGGTGACGCCACGCGGGCACGAGCGGGCCACCTATCGGAACTTCTTCCCGGCGAGCGCCCGGTGGGCCTTCGCCGGACTACGGTTGGCGCGATGACCGTCAGCATCGATGATCGGCTCGCCGCGGACGCCGTGGCCGGATTGTGGGCGGACCCGCCGACACTGCCCACGAAGTGGCTGTACGACGAACGTGGCAGCCGGCTGTTCGACGAGATCACCCGCCTGCCGGAGTACTACCCGACCCGCCGGGAGACGGCGATCCTGCGGTCGCGCGGCGCCGAGATCGCCGCCGCCACGGACGCGACGATGATGGTCGAATTCGGTTCGGGTACCTCGACGAAGACCCGGCTGCTGTTGACGGCGTTCGCGGACCGGGCGGCGCCGGGACCACAGCGGGCGGGCCGCCCGTTCACCTATGTGCCGCTCGACGTGAGCACCGAGATCCTCGAGTCGTCGGCTGCGGTGCTGGCCCAGGACTATCCGGGCATCGAGGTGGCGCCGGTGGTCGCCGACTTCACCAGCCCGGACCTCGCACTACCACCGGCGGCCGGTCCGCGCGTCGCGGTGTTCCTCGGTGGGACCATCGGTAACTTCGACCCCGCCGAGCGAGCCGATTTCCTGCGGCGGCTCGCGGCTGCCCTCGACCCGGGCGATTTCTTCCTGCTCGGCGCCGACCTCATCAAGGACACCGGGCGCCTCGTCGCCGCGTACAACGACAAGGCCGGGGTCACGGCCGATTTCAACCGCAACATGATCGAGGTCCTGCGTACGGGTCTCGACGCGCAGGGGCTCTACGTCGACGATTTCGACCACATCGCGCGCTGGAATCCGGCGTTGCACCGCATCGAGATGTGGCTGCGGGCCCGCCGCGAGATCGACGTGTACTTCGCGGCGGTCGACCGGCACTGGCGGTTGGCGCCGGGCACCGAGATACTGACGGAGATCAGTACCAAGTTCGACCGCGACGATCTCGCGGCCGAACTCGCCGAGGCGGGCCTCGACGTCGTGCAGACCTGGACCGACGATGCCGGGGACTTCTCGCTGACGCTCAGTAGGCGCTGACGTTCAGGCGCCGAGCAGGTCTCGGACCCGAGGAATCACCTGTGTGCCGTAGAGCTCGACACTGCGCATGAGCTTCTCGTGGGGCAGCGTGCCGTGCGAGTACTTGAGATCGAACCGGCTCAATCCCAACGCCTTCGACGTCGCCGCGATCTTCGCCGCGACGGTCTCCGGCGACCCGACGTAGAGCGAGCCCGCCGGTCCAGCGGATCGTTCGAACTCGATCCGCGTCGGCGGCGGCCATCCGCGTTCGCGTCCGATGCGCTCGACGTAGACCCGGTAGTGCGGCCACAGTTCGTCGCGGGCCTGCTCGTCGGTCTCCGCGACATGTCCGGGCGAGTGGACGCCCACCGGCAGGTCGGTGGGCTGCTCGAGTTCGGCGAGGGCGCGCCGGTACAGGTCGACGTACGGGGCGAACCGGAGCGGCTCACCGCCGATGATCGCGAGCATCAGCGGTAGGCCGTAGGAGGCTGCGCGAACCACCGATTCCGGGCTGCCGCCGACGGCGATCCACGTCGGCAGCGGCGGTCCGGCCAGTTGCGGATACACGGTCTGACCGGACAGCGGGGTCCGCGTCGAGCCGGACCAGGTGACCGGTTCGCCGGTGCGGAGCGCCGCGAACAGCGACAGTTTGTCGGTGAACAGGTCCTCGTAGTCGGCGAGGTCGTAACCGAAGAGCGGGAACGACTCGGTGAACGACCCGCGGCCGAGGATCACCTCCGCCCGGCCGGCCGACAGTGCGTCCACCGTCGAGAACCGCTCGAACACGCGGATCGGGTCGTCGGAGCTGAGCACGGTCACCGCAGACCCGAGCCGGATCCGGGAGGTGCGGGCGGCGATCGCGCCGAGGACCACCTCCGGGGCCGAGACCGAATAGTCGTCGCGATGGTGTTCGCCGACACCGAGGAAATCCACGCCCACCTCGTCGGCGAGTACCGCCTGGTCGAGAAGATTGCGCAGCGTGTGTGCCGCGGTCAGCGGAGTCCCGGTGTCGTCCACCGTGATGTCGCCGAAGGTGTCAAGGCCCAGTTCCATGAGAGCGAATCGTAGTCAACGGATGCCCCGGGGTAGGTGCTGTGAGAAGCTTTTCACGCGCCGACGATCACCGTCGGCCTATCCGAACATGCAAGGAGCATTCCCATGTGGGACTCGTTCTGGGACTTCATCTGGTACACCGTCGTCATTTTCGCGTTCGTCGCGTACCTGATCGTCCTGTGGCACATCATCGCTGATCTGTTCCGTGACAAGGGTGCATCCGGATGGGTGAAGGCCATCTGGGTGATCTTCCTGGTCATCCTTCCGTACATCACGGCGATCGTGTACCTGCTCGCCAAGGGTCGCGGTATGGCCGAGCGTCAGCGTGAGGCCTACTCCGAGGCCAAGCAGGCCTCCGACCAGTACATCAAGTCGGTTGCCGGTTCGACGCCCGCGCAGCAGATCTCGGACGCCAAGTCGCTGCTCGACTCGGGTGCCATCACCCAGCAGGAGTTCGACGCGCTGAAGGCCAAGGCGCTCGGGTAGTACGCCCGTCCCTTTCCGCGCCGAGCAGGCGCAGCTTCACGCCGACCGTGTTCAGAGTTCTGCTCTGGACGCGGTCGGCGTTCTGTTGGCACCGTCAGAGCTGTTGGGCACGGTCGAGCTGGGTTCCGAAGGGATCCTGGGTGTGTCCGACGAGGTCGGCGACGGAATCGAGCACGCGGGTGGGGCGGTAGGGATACAGCTCGACCGACGCCGGCGTGGAGATCCCCGTCAGGACCAGGATGGTCTGGAGCCCGGCTTCGAGTCCGGAGATGACGTCGGTGTCCATGCGGTCGCCGATCATCAGCGTGTTCTCCGAGTGCGCGCCGATCTGGCGCAACGCCGAGCGCATCATGAGCGGATTCGGTTTGCCCACGTAGTAGGGTTCGCGGCCGGTGGCCCGGGTGATCAGGGCGGCGACCGCTCCGGTCGCGGGCAACGACCCGCCCGCCGACGGCCCGGTCGCGTCCGGATTGGTCGCGATGAACCGGGCGCCCCGTTCCACGAGGCGGATCGCGGTGGTGATCGCCTCGAACGAGTACGTACGCGTCTCGCCGAGCACCACGTAGTCGGGATCGGAGTCGGTGATCACGTAGCCGATCTCGTGCAGCGCAGTGGTGAGGCCGGATTCGCCGACGACGTACGCCGATCCGCCCGGTCGCTGTGATTCCAGGAATCGTGCGGTGGCCAGCGCCGACGTCCAGATCGACGCCTCCGGGACGTCGAGACCGATGCGGAGTCGGGCCCGTAGATCGCGCGCGGTGCGGATCGAGTTGTTCGTCAGCACGATGAAGGGCGTCTCGTCGGCGCGTAGCTCGGCGAGAAACGCATCGGCACCGGGTATCAGGTGCTCCTCGCTGACGAGTACACCGTCCATGTCCATCAGATAATTCCAGGCCATGTCCACCGATTATCGTCGCGTTGATCCGGCGTCGCGCAGAACCCGGCGAATCCGCCCTCTCGCTGACACAATGAGTCGACCACGGCCGGCGGACCGCCCCCGCGATGGTCGGAGTCGTTGTCCAGCCACGAGTCAGAGGTCATAGGTGATCGGTTACCTGTGCAAGCGCATCGCCGCCTGGGCGGTCCTTGTCTTCGTGGCCACCAACCTGACCTTCTTCCTGGCGTCCTGGTTCCTCAACCCGCGGTCCAACTACGCCGAGCGCAAGCCCCCACTGCCACCGGCGATCGTCGACAACACGTTGACGAGTTACAACCTCAACGACAAGACGCCGATCCTCGAACGCTGGTGGACCTGGCTGACCGATATTCTGTTGCACTGGGATTGGGGCTCGACGCCGGTCGGGACCAGCGTGAACGCCCAGGTCGGGTTCCGGCTGTGGTCATCGGTGCAGTTGCTCGCGGGCGCCACCGTGCTCGCGACGTTGCTCGGGATCGCACTGGGCGTCTACACCGCGCTGCGCCACTACCGATTGGCCGACCGCGCTTGGCAACTCGTCTCCATCGTGATGATCAACATCCCGGTCGCGGTCGCCGGTCTCGCCGTGGTGCTCCTCGGCATCGCGGTCAATCAACAGGTCGGGCACACCGTCGTCTGTGTGGCCGGGTCGTCGAGCGTCGACGTGCACGGCTTCTTCCCGGTGTTGTTCGACCGACTCAAACACCTAATACTGCCGACGATCACCCTGGTCGTCGTCCAGTACGCCGGTCTGCATCTGCTGCAGCGCTCGTTGCTCCTCGACACGATCAACGCCGACTATGTGCGCACCGCCCGCGCCAAAGGCCTCACCCGAGGCGTCGCGGTTCGGCGACACGCATTGCGGACGGCCATCATCCCGGTCGCCGTCGGCGTCGCGTTCGCCATCCCCGCCGTGTTCACCGGCGCGGTGATCACCGAGACGATCTTCGGCTGGGAGGGGATGGGGCGGTACTTCGTGACGTCCATCAACACCAACGACGTGTACGGCGCGGTGGCCGTCGCCGCCTTCGGTGCCCTGGCCACCGCGGTCGGCGCGATCCTCGCCGACCTCGCCGTGGTCTATCTCGATCCCGGGTGCGGGTGAACTGACATGCAGGTGCCGCGATGACGACATTGCCCCCGGAGCCCAATCGGCCCGACCGCGCGAGCGGTCACGATCCCACCGCCACCGCCCCCATCATGAGCGAGACGGGCGGACTGCTCGCCGACGGTGTCGGCCCGATCGAGGACAGCCTCGAGACGCCGATCGCCCGACGCAGGACCGGCCGGGTGGCGCTGATCGCGAAGCGGTTCGCCCGCAATCGTTCCGCGCTGGTCGGTCTGGTCATCTTCGTGCTGTTGGTCGCGTTCGCACTCTTCGGTGGGCTGTTCACGTCGTGGTCCTACACCGACACCGACTTCCTGGCGATCGGTTTCCCGCCGTCGTCGGGACACTGGTTAGGCACCAACGATGCCGGCAACGACCTGTACGCCCAGGTGGTGCACGGGCTGCAGCGGTCGCTGATCATCGCATTGTCGGTCTCGTTGGGCACCACGGTGATCGCCGCATTCGTCGGTGCGCTGGCCGCCTACTTCGGCGGCTGGGTGCAGCGGGTGATCCTGGGGATCATCTACCTGCTGCTCGTGGTGCCGACCTTCCTCATCCTCGCGCTGATCTCGAACAAGACCGGCGGCGACTGGCGGTGGCTGATCGTGGTGCTCACGCTGACCGGCTGGATGATGTTGGCGCGCATCATCCATTCGATGGCCCAGTCCATTCGGGAGCGTGACTATGTCTCTGCCGCAAAGTATCTGGGTGAGCCGCCGTTGACCATCGTGGCACGGCACATCCTGCCGAACCTCGCCTCGCTGCTGGTGATCAACTTCGCCCTCGGCGTGGTCGCGACCGTGCTCGCCGAGACCGGGCTCTCGTTCCTCGGGCTCGGCGTCAAGGTCCCCGACGTCACGCTCGGCGCCCTGCTGCAGTCCGGTGCCGGCGCGCTGTTCGCGTCGCCGTGGTTGTTCTACTTCCCGGCCGCCGTCCTGACCTTGCTGACGGTGTCGATGGCACTCATCGCCGACGGACTGCGCGACGCGCTCGACCCCACGTCGGGATCGGGGGCCCGGGCATGAGCGAAGGCGGTGTGTCCCCGGTCCTCTCGGTGCGGGACCTGCACGTGTCGTTCGGGTCCGAGGCCGGGCGGGTGGAAGCGGTACGGGGACTGTCCTTCGACGTCACGCCGTCCGCCACGCTGGCGGTGGTGGGGGAGTCCGGTTCGGGGAAGTCGGTGTCGGCGTTGGCGGTGCTCGGGCTGTTGCCGGAGACGGCCGTGGTGCGGGGGTCGGTGTCGCTGAGCGGCCGAGAACTCATCGGTCTGGGCGACAAGGCGATGTCCGACGTGCGCGGCCGGGAGATCTCGATGATCTTCCAGGACCCGCTGTCGTCGCTCACTCCGGTGTTCAGCGTCGGCGCGCAGATCGTCGAGGCGCTGCAGGCGCATCAGGACATCACGCGCAAGGCGGCGACGGCCCGCGCCGTGGAACTGCTCGACCTCGTCGGTATCCCCGATCCCGCCCGTCGGGTGAGCGCGTTCCCCCATGAACTCTCCGGCGGGATGCGTCAGCGGGTGATGATCGCGATGGCGATCGCCAACGATCCGGCGGTGATCATCGCCGACGAGCCGACCACCGCGCTCGACGTGACGATCCAGGCGCAGATCCTCTCGCTGCTGCGCACGGCGCGCGACGAGACCGGTGCGGCGATGGTGCTCATCACCCATGACCTCGGTGTGGTGGCCGGCACCGCCGACGATGTGGTGGTCATGTACGGCGGCCGGGCCGTCGAGCGAGCCGCCGTCGACCCACTGTTCGCGGCCCCACGTATGCCGTACACGATCGGGCTCCTCGGTGCCATGCCGCGGGTGGACCGGGTGTCGCACGCGCTGACGCCGATTCCGGGCACGCCGCCGATGCTCATCGATCCGGCCGACGCCTGCCAGTTCGCCCCGCGGTGCCCCATCGCCGTCGACGGATGTCGCAGCGGGGAACCGGCATTGGAGCCGGTCGATCCCCCGGGACGCCCCGGGACGCCCGAGCACCTGGCCGCCTGCATCCGTTCGGCGGAGATCTCGGTCGAGGGAACCATCGACGGCTCACCGGTGTTCGGTGTTCCCGATATACAGGAGGATGACCGCGGCGAGGTCGGGTCGGGGGCGCGGCCCGTCGTGCTGTCGGTGACCGGGTTGCGCAAGGAGTTCGCTCTCACCACCGGACTTCTCAGGCGCCGCGTCGGGACGGTGCGGGCAGTCGACGGCGTGTCCTTCGACATCCGGCAGGGGGAGACGCTGGCAATCGTCGGGGAGTCCGGCAGCGGGAAGTCGACGACGCTGCTGGAGGTGATGGATTTCGCGCAGCCGTCTGGGGTCGTCCGTATCGCGGGCACCGACCCGGCCGAGTTGTCCCGTCGCGGGGCCAGGGTGTTGCGTCGTGATCTGTCGATCGTCTTCCAGGATCCGTCAGAAGCGTTGGACCCGCGGTTCACCGCCTTCGACATCGTCGCCGAACCGCTGCGTGCATTGGGTCTGTCCCGGGGCGACACGGCGGAGCGGGTGACCGGGCTGCTCCGGCGGGTGGGCCTCGATCCGGCACATGCCGACCGCTATCCATCCGCCTTCTCCGGTGGGCAGCGACAGCGACTGGCCATCGCCCGGGCCCTGGCCACCGATCCGAAGCTCATCATCCTCGACGAACCGCTGTCGGCACTCGACGTCTCGGTGCAGGCCGACATCGTCAACCTGATCCGACGGTTGCAGGCCGACGGCAATGTGTCGTATCTGGTGGTGGCTCATGATCTCTCGGTGGTCCGGCACATGGCGGATCGGGTCGCGGTGATGTATCTGGGCCGATTCGTCGAGACCGGACCGACGGCCGCGGTGTTCGACGATCCCGCGCATCCGTACACGCAGGCACTGTTGTCGGCGGTGCCGGTGCCGGATCCGCGGGTGGAGCGGGCGCGGACCCCGATCGTGCTGCGCGGCGAGCAGCCGAGCCCCAGCGCCGAGATCAGTGGTTGCGCGTTCGCCGGGCGGTGCCCGCTGTATCTGACACTCGGAGAATCGGAGCAGGGCCGCTGTCGTGGCGAGGTCCCCGACCTCCGGACGTCGGCCACGGACCAGCAGGCCGCCTGTCATTTCAGCGAGCGGATGCCGGTGTCGAGGGAGGTGTCGTGAAGCGACTGACGGCGATCCTCGCCGTGGTGGTGGCGTTGCTGGGACTGTCGGGGTGCGGTGTGGCACTCGATGACTCGGCGATCTCCACCACCGGCGCCGACCTGAATCCGCAGTCACGCGAGAATCTTCGTGACGGTGGAAGCCTCACCACCGCGATCACCGAGGTGAGTCCGCAGTGGAACACCTTCCACGCCGACGGAACGGCCTACACGCTGCTGATGTGGCGGTGGTACAACCCGACATTGGCCTACTTCGCCCCGGACGGCACCTACTCGTTCAATCGCGACTTCCTGACCGACGTCCGAAAGGAGTTGGTGGACGGCAAGACCGTCGTGACCTACACCGTGAATCCGAAGGCCCACTACAACGACGGCACGCCGATCGACTACCGGGCGTTCGTCAACACCTGGCGCACCAGCAGCGGAACCGATCCGAATTACATCGTCAGTGCCACCGACGGCTACGACCAGATCGAATCGGTCACCCGCGGCGTCGACGATCGGCAGGCCGTCGTCCGGTTCAAGGGGGTCTGGGCCTGGCCCGACGGGTTGTTCAACATCCTCCTGCACCCGAAGGTGAATTCCGCGGATGTCTACAACACCGCATACCTGCAGAATCCTCACCCCGAATGGGGTGCAGGCCCGTACACCATCGATTCGTACGACCAGAACACGGGCGTGGTGGTGTTCAAGCGCAATCCGCAATGGTGGGGTAATCGCGGCAAACTGGACCGTCGTGTCTTCCGGCAGATGGAGGACCAGGCGGCCATCAATGCGTTCCGCAACGGCGAGATCGACGCGATCGGAGTGGCCAGCAAGGATTCCCGCGCCCAGGTGATCACGATGGGCGGTGTCGACATCCGAACCGCGGCCGCACCGCAGCAGTCGCTTCTCGTGGTGAATCTCGATACCCCGATCCTCGCCGACCGGCGGGTCCGCGAGGCCGTCCTGCGGGGCGTCGATCGGGAAACCCTGGCGCGCATCCGATTCACCGGCCTGAACTACACCGAGCCGTTGCCGGGGTCACTGCAGATGTACTCCTTCCAGCCGGGCTACGAGGACAACGTCAAGGGCGTCATCGACTATGACGCGGGACGCGCCGCAGCGCTTCTCGACGAGGCCGGTTGGGTGGTCGGTGACGACGGGGTCCGGGTCAAGGACGGACGCCGGCTGGCGCTGACGCTCCCCATTCTGTCCGACGCCCCGGCGATACAGAATCTCGCACGGGCGTTCCAGGCGATCCTGAAGAAGATCGGCGTCGATGTCGTCATCGCGCAGCGACCGTCGTCGGACTTCTCGAAGGTCGTCGTCAACAAGGAGTTCGATCTCTTCCTGATGGGCTTCGCGTCCAGTGATCCGTTCGGCATGGCCTACCTCTGTCAGACGTGGTGCGAGGGCTCCCAGTTGAACAAGGCGGGTGCAGGCTACCCGGAACTCGATGCCGAGATCGCCCGCGTCGCCGCCATTCCCGATCCGATGCAGCAGATCGCGGCGGGGAACAAGGTCGAGCGGCAGGCCTTCGCCCAGTACTCCGACCTGCCGCTGTTCAACGGCCCGTCGATGGTGGCGGTGAAAGAAGACCTCGCCAACTACGGTGCGGGACAGTTCAACGTCGGTCCGGTCGAGGACATCGGCTGGCAGAAGTGACCGGATGCGGCGGCCGGCCTCACTGCCGGGAGATGGCCACCCGGGCGACGTCTGCCGGATCGATCAGGTGGGTGTGGTCGTGGGCTCCGACGTCGATCTGGACGACCTCGATGCGCACCTGGTGGGCGCCGCTCGCCAGTGGCTCGTCCGACGAGGTGGTGAACTCCTGCATATGCAGCAGGTTGTAGACGAACCGCGAACACCCGTCGACGACGTAGACCGCCCACCCGCCGAATCTGCCGCCCTGCGCAATGATCACGCCGTTGACGGGACGGTCGTCGGGGATCTGGAGTGCGGCGGTCACCGTGAAGGATCGGTTCTTCACGTCGATGACGCTGTGCTCGGACAGGCGCTTCATGCCGGGGAACAGGACCTGACTCGTGCCGCGGATCAGTTGCGGCCGACCGGCGATGGTCGCGTTGAGGCGTTCGAACCGTCGGTCGTCGATGGGTAGGACGTTGTACTTGACCGCCTCGATCAGCCACAGGCGCTGCAGTGCAGCGAGCCGATCGGGATGCTCGGCGGCGAGGTCGCGGGACTGGGCCCAGTCGTTGCTGCCGTCATAGAGCTCCCAAACGTCGTCGTCGAGGGCGGGGAGTTCCTCGTGTGGCAGCCACGGCGTGCTGTGCCGAGTGACGGCGCTCCAGCCCTTGAAGTAGATGCCGCGGTTGCCGGCCATCTCGAAGTACTGGAGGTCGTGGCGTTCCGGGGCGTCCGCGGAGTCGAAGGTTCGTCGGTCACCGCGGGCCCGGTGTCATACGTTTCGGGTGAAGTGCGCGGTGCCGGTGCCGGCGTCGGAGGTCTGCGGGACTCACGACATGAGCGTCACCGCCCAGCACCGGACAACTGGATAATCCAGATATCCCTACGTCAGCGGTGACGCTCATGAGGTCGGCGGTCGATGCGGCACGAGACCGGACCCAAGTCAGCTCTCCGAGACCCGCCACAGCGGATTGACCGGACCGTGACCTGCGCCGAGCGGATATGCGGCCTCCAGTCCGCGCGTGACCCAACGCTTGGCGAAATCGACTGCGTCGGGCACCGTGTACCCGTGGGCGAGTGCGCCGGCCGTGGCGGCGGCAAGGGTGTCGCCGGCACCGTGGTCGTGCGGGGTGTCGATCCGCGGATGATCGAACTCGTGGAAGTCGGTACCGTCGAACAACAGATCGGGACTACGGTCACTGGACCTGAGGTGTCCGCCCTTCACCAGCGCCCAGCGCGCGCCCAACTCGTGCAACGCATACGCCGCCGCCCGTTGGGTCTGGCCATCCACGACGTCGATGCCGGTGATGAGCCGAACCTCGTCGAGGTTCGGCGTCACCACCGTGGCCAGGGGGATCAGCGTGGACCGCAACGTCTCCAGAGCCTCGGTTGCCAGGAGCGGGTCGCCGTGCATCGACGCGCAGACCGGATCGACGACGAGTGGCACCGCACCGTCGCGCCCGATCCCGAGCTCGACGCACGCCTGTCCGACCGCTTCGATGATCGGCGCCGAGGCGAGCATGCCGGTCTTGGCGGCCCCGATCCCGATGTCGGAGACCACGCTGTGCATCTGCGCCGCCACGGTCTCCGGCGCGATCTCCTGAAAACCCTGTACGCCCAGCGAGTTCTGCACCGTCACCGCAGTGACCGCCACGCACGCGTGCAGACCGAGAAGGGCGAAGGTGCGCATGTCGGCCTGGATTCCCGCACCGCCGCCCGAGTCCGAACCGGCGATGGTCATCACCCGAACAGGCGTGACACCCGGTGCGGCGGTGGGCAATCCGAGATCTGTCATGAACCGGCGGTCGCCTCGAGTGGCAGGTAGACGCGGTTGCCCGACTCGGCGAACTCGGCCGACTTCGCCGCCATCTCCTGCGCGATCTTGCGGTCGATGTCCTCGGCGGTCACCAGCCCGTTCTCCTCGGCATACGTACGCACGTCGGCGGAGATACGCATCGAGCAGAACTTCGGTCCACACATCGAGCAGAAATGCGCGGTCTTGGCCGGTTCGGCGGGCATCGTCTCGTCGTGATACTCCCGCGCGGTGTCGGGATCCAGCGCCAGATTGAACTGGTCGGTCCACCGGAATTCGAAGCGGGCCTTCGACAATGCGTCGTCACGCTGCTGCGCGCCGGGGTGTCCCTTCGCCAGGTCGGCCGAATGGGCGGCGATCTTGTAGGTGATGACACCGACCTTGACGTCGTCGCGGTTGGGCAGACCCAGATGCTCTTTCGGGGTGACGTAACACAGCATCGCGGTGCCGGCCTGCGCGATCATGGCGGCGCCGATCGCCGAGGTGATGTGGTCGTAGGCGGGTGCGATGTCGGTGGCCAGCGGCCCGAGGGTGTAGAAGGGCGCCTCCTCGCACAGTTCCTCCTCGAGCCGAACATTCTCCGCGATCTTGTGCATCGGCACGTGTCCCGGACCCTCGATCATCACCTGCACGCCAAAGGACTTCGCGATCCCGGTCAGCTCGCCAAGCGTCCGCAACTCCGCGAACTGCGCCTCGTCGTTGGCGTCGGCGATCGAACCCGGTCGCAATCCGTCGCCGAGGGAGAATGTGATGTCGTAACGCCGGAAGATCTCACACAGCTCGGCGAAGTGCGTGTAGAGGAACGACTCCTCGTGATGCGCCAGGCACCACGCGGCCATGATCGACCCGCCCCGCGACACGATGCCGGTCACCCGGCGTGCGGTCAGCGGGACATACCGAAGCAGCACACCGGCATGCACCGTCATGTAGTCGACGCCCTGCTCGGCCTGCTCGATCACGGTGTCGCGGTAGATCTCCCACGTGAGCGCGGTCGGATCGCCCTTGACCTTCTCGAGCGCCTGATAGATCGGGACGGTACCCACCGGCACCGGCGAGTTCCGCATGATCCACTCGCGGGTCGTGTGGATGTCCTTGCCGGTGGACAGGTCCATGATGGTGTCGGCGCCCCACCGGGTCGCCCACACCATCTTCTCCACCTCCTCGGCGATCGAGCTGCTGACCGCCGAATTGCCGATGTTGGCGTTGACCTTCACCGCGAACCTCTTGCCGATGATCATCGGTTCGCACTCGGGGTGCCGATGATTCGCCGGGATGACGGCCCGGCCGATCGCGACCTCGCTGCGCACCAGCTCGACGTCGACGCCCTCGCGTGCGGCGATGAATCGCATCTCGTCGGTGACCTGGCCGGCCCGGGCCCACGCCAGTTGGGTGGCCGCACCGTCTATCGGGTCCGGCCGCTGCCAGCTATCGCGCGTCGGCGCGAGCCCGCCCTCGACGTCGACCGCCGCGGTCGCATCGGTGTACGGCCCGGAGGTGTCGTAGACGTCGAGGTGTTCGCCATTGGTCAGTTCGATACGCCGCTGGGGGATCCGCAGATGATCGAGTTCGAGGTAGTGCTTGTGGCTGCCCTCGATCGGTCCCGTGGTGACGGCAGCGCTCGGCACGGATTCGGATACAGGTGTTCCCATGATGTGGCTCCCTACGCCGGCATTACCCGGACAGGTTCGGGCGGTCGACGACCGCCTGTCGCCATCTCAGCCCCCGGTGATCGTGGGAGCCCCCGCGTGTGTGGAGTTGTACGACCCAGAAGGGCCACCCAGCATCGTACGTGCCGCCGCCGTCGAGGACCACGCGAGCCCGCGGCGCGTTTCTCATTCGCCGTGCGAACAACTTCTCGCCGATCCGCGCGTGGTTACGGAATCGTAAGGTACCCTGTGACCGGGATCACAAGGTCCACGCCAACACCGCGGAGGGGAGTCCCGGCAGTGGCATCAGTGCAGGTACAGGAGGGGATCGTGCAGCGCAAGAATCGACATCGGCCACCACAGTCGGCGCAGGCGATCCTGCAGCAGATCTCTCAGGTCGTCCACAATCCGGACCGCGACCGGTTCGAACTGTGGGTGGCCGGCGACCTCGTGGGGGTGCTCGGCTACGACACCGAGTTCCGGGACGGCGCCCCGACCATCACCATCCTGCACACGGTCATCTACGACGAGTACACCGGTCACGGGCTCGGAACGCGCCTGATGGTGGGCGCCATCGCGTATGTGCGCAATCAGGGAGCCCGACTGCGTCCGGTGTGTTCGTTCACCAAGAGCTATCTGGACGCGCATCCGGGCATCGTGCCGCTCGCGCCGGCATGATCGTCTGTCCGCAGGACCGACATCGTAGTTAGCGTAGGCTAGCCTGGGGTTGATCATCGCTCGAGGGGAAGGCCGTTCTCATGGTGGAGTCGACGAAGACCAAGTCGCGTGGATGGCAGGGCGCCGTCCTCAAACTGCTCGGTGCGGACGATTACGAGCTGACCGTCACCAGCAACGAGAAGGTCACCGACGAGTACATCCGCCTCGGATTCACCGGCGGAGGTCTGCTCACGGATCGTCCGGTTCATCCGACGATGTGGGTGCGGATCTGGTTCGAGAACAAGCACGGCAAGCTGCATCAGCGCGCGTACACCCTGGTCGATCCGGACCCGTCGGACGATTCGTTCTACCTCGAGTTCGCCATCCACGACGGCGCGGCGACCCGATGGGCGCTGTCCGCCGAGCCGGGCGACACCATCTCTTCGACGTTCATGGGCTCCAAGTTCGCGATTCCGGAACCGGCTCCCAAGGGCTGGTTGATCGCCGGTGACGCCGCGGCCCTGCCGGCCCTCAATTCGTTGCTCGACGCGATCTCGGCGTCGACGGACCCGTCCGTGCCGGCCACGGTGTGGTTCGAGTACGCCCACGAATCCGACAAGGCCCTACCGCTGCGGCTGCGTGACCAGGACACCATCAACTGGGTGAAGCGGGACCGCGACGGCGATGCCCTCATCGAGGCCGTGCAGGGCGCGGCGTTCGATGCGACCGGTCACTTCGGTTGGGTCGCGCTCGACATGAAGGCGACCCGCGCGGTGTCGGGCTCGTTCAAGAACGACTACAAGCTCGGCAAGACCGGGGTGAAGGCGCAGGCGTACTGGCGCGCGAACGCTCCCGAATCCTGACTTGGTAACCGGGACGGCGCCGGGTCGGTGGCCGCGGCGAGTGATGATCAGGACGCGATCGGATCCAACTGGATGATGTGCGCCCGTTTTGCGGACAGCTCGAACGCGTCCAGCCCCCGCAGCAGATACGTCCCGGGGCGGTACTCGACCCGGATCCGGGCACCGGGAATGATCCCTGCGTCGACGAGGTGCGCCATGAGCGCGTCATCCGACTGTGCATCCTCGGAGATCGATCGCACGGTGGCGGGCAGCGGCGACCGCGGACGGCCGAGCTCGGCCAGTCGGACGGCCGGCGGTCTGTGCGCGACCTCGACCCCGAGTTGGTCCAGCCCGGGGATCGGATTGCCCCATGGCGACGTCGACGGGTCGTCGAGCAGTTCCACGATTCCTCGCTCGGCTTCGTCGCTGATCACGTGCTCCCACCGCGACGCCTCCGCGTGCACCTCGCGAGTCGGGAGGCCGATGACGTCGGCGAGCATCCGCTCGGCGATGCGGTGCTTGCGCGTGACGGCGACCGCGATCTGTCGCCCGTGTTCGGTCAGTGCGAGATGGTGGTCTGCAGTGACGTCGATCAGCCCATCGCGTTCCAGGCGCGCGACGGTCTGCGTGACCGTGGGTCCGGCCTGACCGAGTCGTTCACTGAGACGGGCGCGACGCGGGATGACGCCGTCTTCGCCGAGGTTGTAGATCGTGCGGACGTAGGTCTCCGCAGTGTCGATCAATCGGTTCACGCCGCACCGTATCGCGAAATCCGGTGTCTGCCAACCTTACTTAGGGCAGGATGGCCTCATCCGAACGGCGGCGACCAGGGGCCGGATCGCGCCGACGAGCCTGGCGAATCCGCTGTTCAGGGCGAAAGCCGTTGTGCAGGTCAGCTAGTCACGGGCCAGCGCGGCCGCACGATCCCGCGACACCGTGCGCACGATCTCACCCGTCCGGACGGCGACATTGGAGAGCAGCGACGACGAGATGCCGTGCGTGTGTTCGGTCCCACCCTGCAGGTAGATTCCGCCGGGCATCGGGCGATCGGTCTCGACGCGGTAGTCTCGCCTGACCCGCGGTCCGTCCGCGTCACTGATCACGCTGTCGGCGAGGCCACCGAGCGACGACGCCAGACCCATCTGGTGAAAACCGGTGGCGCAGACGACCGCATCGCACGTCAGTGATTCCGTGAGCCCGGTCGGACCGTGGGCCACGGTGACATCGACACCGGTCGTGCCCTCGGTGATCTCCGTGGCCTCGGATGCCCCGTGCATGAAGAGCCTGCGGTGCCCGGCGACTCGTTCCTCGTACTCGCGGGTGTAGAGCTCCTGGATCAGCGGCAGATCGACGGCGGAATAGTTCGTCGCGCGGTGGTACCCCAACAGGCGGCGCCGGAACTCCGGGGTCGATGTGTGGAAGTCGTCCACAGCGCTCGGGTCGAAGATGCGGTTGGCGTACGGACTGTCGTCGGCGGGGCTGTAGCCGTACTTGGCGAACACCGCATGGACCTCGGCGCCCGGATACGTCGAGTGGAGGTATTCGACCGTCTCCGCAGCGCTCTGTCCGGCGCCCAGCACCACGAAGCGGTTGTGCGTGACCGGTGGCGCGTCGGCGAGATGATCGAGGAGACGGTGATTGTGGAACACCCGCCGTGAGGCGGCCACACCGTCGGGTAGGCGCGCCGAGAGGCCGGTGGAGATCACCAGGTTGCGGGCCCGGAGCACCCCGGTGTGCTCGCCGTCGAGGTGGACGACGAAATGATCGTGCGCGGTCTCGACGTCGACCGCGGAGGTGCCGTACAGGACGTCGGCCTCCACGGAGTGCGCCGCCCAGGTCAGATAGTCGTGGAACTCGTGGCGGCTCGGGAAGAAGGTCTGGTGGTTGATGAAGTCGATCAGCCGGCCCCGGTGAGCCAGATAGCCGAGGAAGGTGAACCGGCTGTGCACGTTGCGCTGAGTGGCAAGATCTTTGAGGAACGAGATCTGCATCGTGGTGCGCGGCAACAGCATTCCCGGATGCCAGGCGAACTGGTCTTGACGCTCGACGAATCGCGCCGTGAGTGGTTCGGCCAGGCCTTCGTTGAGTTCCTCGAGCGCGATGGCCAGTCCGAGGTTGGATGGCCCGAAGCCGATGCCCCCGATGTCGACGATGTCATCTGGGGTGGCTGCGGTGGACGGTGCCGACTGGGTCATCGTGGGATCCTCTTGCTGGACGTGAATTGATGTTCGGGCTGATGGCGGGAACGGGGAACGCTCTGTGCTGGCGGTTCGGCACGCGACGCATGCCAGAGCCGGGCCAACTCACCTCCGGCGGTGATGAGTTCATCCGGAGGTCCGTATTCGGTGACGACACCGGCGGAGAGCACCGCGACGGTGTCCGCGGCGAGCGCCTGCGTCAGGCGGTGCGCGATGACGAGGGTGGTGCGGCCATCGGTGGCGGCCTCCGCGGCGCTGTCGAGGCCGGCTGCCTGGTCGCTGTCCGCCTCCGCGGTCGCCTCGTCGAGGACCGCGATGTCCGGGTCGGCGAGGACCAGGCGCGCCAAAGCCACCTGTTGGGCACGGGCGTCGCCCAGCCGGTGGCCGCCTTCGCCGACGACGGTGTCGATGCCCGATGGCAGCGCCCGCACCCAGTCGTCCGCACCGACCACGCGCAATGCCTCGAATGCCTGGGCGCGAGTGGCGTCAGGTGCGGCGAGCCGGAGGTCTTCGAGGAGGGGGCCCGCGAAGAGATGGACTTCCTGGCTCACGGTGAACACACGCGCGCCCGCGGGCGTCCGTATCGAGCCCCGATCGGCCCTCAACGACCCGTCGACGAGTCCCGCGACGGTGGATTTGCCTGCGCCGCTCGCTCCGACGAGCGCGAGTCGTGTGCCACGAACGATGTCGAGGTCGAGGCCGCGCAGGACAGGACGTTCCGGGGTGTATCCGAAGTGCACGTCCCGGAGGGAGACGCCGAGGGTGTCGTGCATCGGCGCGGCCGGCTCGCGGTGTCCCGGAGCGTCCGCCGGGCCGTGCCTCGGGGAGCGGATCACCCCGACGAGCCGGGTGAATCCCGCGCCCGCCAACTGCAATTCGGCCGAGCTGTAGAGGATCATGCCGATCGGGTTGAACAGACGATGGAACAGCAGCGCGGCAGCGGTGGTCGCGCCGACCGTGACCGCATCCGCGGAGACGAGGAGGAAGCCGACCGACAGGATGGCCGCGAGGCCGATGAACTCGGCCCGGTTGACCCGTCCCACCAGCCGGGTGAAGAGCGTGAAGACCGAGACCGCGAGGTCGCGGGTACCCGCGGAGGTCGACTCGATGCGTGCCAGTTCACGGTCGCGCAGTCCGTACGCCGCGACCGTGTCGCGGCTGCTGACCGACTCGACGATCGCCTGGGCGCGTTCGGCGGCGGCCGCGCGCTCGGCAGCGTAGACCGGCGACGAGCGGGGCACGTACCACCGCAGGGCCAGGATGTAGAAGGGAATGGCGGTGGCGCCGGCCAGGCCCAGACGCCAGTCGAGGCCGGCCATGGCGATCACGCTGACCACGGTCAGCGCGGCGGCGGTGACGACCGTCGGGACCACCGTGGTCACCGCCCGATTGATCACCGTGACATCGTTGTTCACCCGCGACAGCAGGTCGCCGCGCCCGGATGCCTCGAAGACGGCCCGCGGTAGGTGTAGCGCCGTGTCCACGGCGTCGGCCCGGAGTTCGGCGATCACGTCGGCCCCGAGCCGCGCCACGCTGTACATCGTCGCGCCTGCCGCCAGGCCGCCGATCGCCGCGGCGCCTGCGGCGACGATGGCGACCGGGATCAGCGACGAGGCGGTGGCATGGTCGGTCACCCGGTCCACCAGGATGCCCAGAGCGAGTACCGGGATCACCGCGCACACCGCTGTCACGACACAGAGGGCACTCACCGCGACGACCGTGGCGATCCGTGCACGCAGCGCGGCACGCAACCAGCGTGTGGTCTCTCGGCGATCGGCGACGGGCAGGGCGCTCATGATGCGGCCTCCGCGGATGTGGTCGGCAGCACGATGACCCGATCGGCCACCGCCAGCCATGCCGGGCTGGTGGTGATGATCGTCGTGGACCGCCCTATGCGTGCGCCGGTGTCGCGGTGGTGCCGATGGCGGTAGACGGCTTCCGCGATGACGCTTTCGGTCATCGCGTCCACGGCGGTCGTCGGGTCATGCAGGACAAGCGAACCCGGATCCCGGACGAGCGCGCGGGCGAGCGCGAGTCGCTGGCGTTGACCGCCCGAGAGGGACAGCCCACGGTCGGAGACCGGGGCGTCGAGTGCATCGCCGCCGGCCCCGAGGCCATCCAGGATGTCGAGGCTGCCCAAGGATTCCAGCAGCGTGACGAGGTCGTCCCGAGGTGGTGCGCCGTCGGGGTCGACGACCAGGTTGGACCAGATCGTGCCGGTGAACAGATCGGCAGCGTGGGGTTCGACGAGCACGTCGGGTCCGGCGCGCATGCCGGCGGCGAATGCGCGGGCGGCAGACGAATCCGGTGCGACGACTGCCACACACTCTCCGGGTCGCGGGGTGAACGACAGGTGGTCGTGGGTGGGATCCGAGGCCGTGCCGACCGGCGCCGCCCCCTCGGTGAGGGCAGCGATGCGCTCGGCCGAGGCGCGGGCCGTCGCGACGCGACCCGGCAGCATTGCGGTGATCGCGAGTGGCTCGGTGAGGAACTGGGCCACTCCGAGGATCGTGATCAGGGCGCCGACGCCGATCCGATCGGAGAGCGCGAACCAGCCGGCCACGGACGCGACGCCGACCGCGATCAGACCGGTGACGCCGGTCGCGGCCCCGAAGAAGGCGCCGTGCCCGATGGCGGAACGGCGCATCGCCAGGCGCGTCTGGTCATTGACCTCGCGATAGCGTTGGGACGCGACCTGGAGGGCGCCGATGCCGCGCAACGGGCGCATCCCGGCGACGAGATCGGTTGCCAGTGCCGTCGATCGGCCGATGTGATGTTGCTGGGCGCCGATGAGGCGAGTCGTGAACGGTCCGAGCAGCTGTACCACCGAGAGGACCAGCGGCACCGCGACCAACACGATGACACCGAGGGTGACGTCGATGCCGATCAGCACGGCCGCGCAGGCGATCAGCGCGACCACCGCCGAACCGGCTTGCGGCACATAGCGAAGCAGGTTGCCGGTCTCGTCCGCGTCCGAGTTGGCGATGCTCAGCATCTCGCCGTCGCGCAGACCGGGTCGGGTGAGCGGTGTCGCGTCGATGATGACCCGTGCGCACCGCATGCGCAGGCGGTGGGCCTCGCCCTGTGCCGCGGCCATGGCCTTCCGGGCGCCGTAGCGGTAGGCGATGGTCAAGGTGAGGAAGACCAGCGCCAGCACCGACAGCCAGCGCAGCAACGATGCGCCGTCGGCATGTGCGAGTGCGCGATCCACGGTGACGCCGATGAGGACCGGGACCGCCACCTCGCACAGCTGGTGCACGGAGAGCAAACCGGTCGCCGCGGTGAGGGCACGACGGTTGTCCCGGATGGTGCCCCGCAGGACCCGCGCGCCGCCTGATCTGCGGCCCGGGTGGGTCGGTGGGGTCGGGTCTTCTGGGCTCACGACGGCTGCCCGCCACGCGGGGCGTCCACCGGCGACCGCAGGTATGCGTCGACGGCGGGGCCGATGGTGGTCATCGCCGCGTAGGAGCACATCTCCCAGTGCGTGCACGCGACCCGCAGTTCGTCGATCCGTCCGTCGACATGAGCTGTCCAACTCGATCTGGCCGCCGATCCCGCGGTCCCGTCCGGGTCCGCGGTCACGAAGAGCGCATCCCCGTGGTAGACGGGCGGAACATGCCGGCGCAGGAGATGATCCGTGTGCGTGGCCGCGTCGATCAGATGATGGATCGTCTCCGGTTGCAGTCCGGGGGGCATGTCCTCGACATGTGCGAGGAGGTCCTCGACGGATGCGCGGGTGACCTCGGTCCGTCCGTCACCGAGCGCGGCGATCGGATGGTCCTCCAGGCCCAGTGCACTGACCAGATCGGTGAACCGCAGCCCGTTGTCACGGTCCCCCCGCGCGTCCGGTGTCACGCTGTCGAGCAAGGTCAGCGACGCCACGGTCTCACCCGCGGCGGCGATCTTCGCCGCGATCGAGTGGGCGATGACCCCGCCCAGTGACCACCCGAGCAGGTGTACGGGACCGTGCGGCACCACGGAGCGGATCTCACGGAGGTAGCGGTCGGCCAGATCGTCGATGGTGGAGTAGGCGATCAACGGGTCGTCATCGGCGATCCCGGGGATCTGCAGTCCGTAGAGGGGGCGGTCGGAATCGAGGTGACGGAGCAGACCGGCGTAGCCCCAGGACAATCCGATGGCCGGATGGACACAGAACAGCGGCGTGCCCGTGCCCGACGGCCGGATCGGCAGCAGCACACCGAGCACGGCTTCGTCGGCCACCGGATCCGGGTCGTCGAGTCGGCGGGCGAGCGCGCGGGGCGTGGCCTCGTCGAGCACGGCGGAGATCGGCACGGTGGCACCTGTGCGGTCGCGGAGCCGAGCGACCATCGCGAACGCAGACAACGAGTCACCGCCCAGCAGGAAGAAGTCGTCGAGGACGCCCACGCGCTCGACACCCAGTTGGTGGGCGAACTCGTCGGCGACGATCTCTTCGGTCGGGTTCGACGGTGGCTCATACGCATTCGTCGAGGTGAGATCGGGGACCGGTAGGGCGCGTTCGTCGACCTTCCCCGACGGCGTGGTGGGGATCGCGTCCAGCACGACGATCGTGGTCGGGACCATGTGCCGGGGAAGGGATCTGCGTACGGACCCGAGAATCTCTGCCGGCAGCGGATCAGCCGTGGCCTCGGCCACGACGTATCCGACCAGCACGGTCTGGTTCCGCGGGCCCGGCCGTCCGGCGGTGACGGCCTGGCGCACCCCGGGCTGGCGGAGCAGGACGGCATCGATCTCGCCCAGTTCGATGCGATGGCCCCGGATCTTGACCTGACGGTCCGAGCGGCCCAGGTACAACAGGGAGTCGTCGTCGGCGAGGGCGACGAGGTCACCGGTCCGGTACATGCGGTCGCCCGCCCGCCCGAACGGGTTCGCGAGGAACCGGTCCGCGGTCAGCCCGGGCTGTCCGTGATAGCCGCGCGCCAGCCCGGGTCCACCCAGGTAGAGCTCGCCGGCCACCCCGCGCGCGACCGGTCGCAGCGCGGAGTCGAGGACGATTGCGTCGAAACCCCGAACGGGCCGACCGATCGGCACAGGGGCGCCCGGCTGCAGCATCTGCGGGTCGAGCGCCGCGACGGTCGCGATGTCGGTGGCCTCGGTGGGTCCGTAACCGTTGCGCATGGTGCGCCCGGTTGCCCAGCGGGACACCAGCTCTCGTCCGATGGCCTCGCCGCCGACACCGAGTACTCGAAGTCCCGGCAGGCCGTCGGGGTCGACGGCGGACAAGGCAGTCGGCGTGAGGAGGGCATGCGAAACATCCTCCTGCCGGGCCAGTTCGGCGAGTTGCGTTGGCCCGGCGGCCGGGTCACTGATGACCAACGTCGCGGAGGCCGACAGCGCGGCGAGCTGCTCACCCACCGACATGTCGAAGCTCGGCGAGGTGTTGTGCAGGAACCGCGAATCATGGTCGACGAGATAGGTGTTCCGCCGTTCGCCGACGAGGTTGGCGAGGCCACGATGGGTCACCACGACGCCCTTCGGGCGCCCGGTGGAGCCCGAGGTGTAGATCATGTACGCCGGATGATCGAGGTTCTCGGCGACCTCGGTGGGTCGCGTGCCGTCCGAAGGCGCCGCGGCCTCCTCGCCGACGATCTCGTCGAGCACCAGCCAGTCGACCGTGTCGGGTAGGTGCGGACGCGTTGCCCGGTCGGTGATTCCCACACGTGCTCCGGAGTCATCGAGCAACAGGGTGATCCGGTCATCCGGATAGGCGGGGTCGACGGGGACGAAGGCGGCACCGGTCTTGGCCACCGCCCACACCGATCGGACGGAGTCGGCCGAGCGGGACAGCGCGATGGCCACGAACTCCTCGGCCCGGGCGCCGACTGCCGACAATGCCGTGGCCACCCGGTCCGACCACCGGTCGGCCTCGGCGTAGGTGATCGAGCGACCCGACCAGCGCAGGGCGACACCGTCCGGGCGAGCGTCGACGGCCTGCCGGATGATCTGTCGCAGGGTCAGTTCGGGTTCGGCGGGCAGCCCGCGCAGCGGCACCGTCCGCGCCCGCTCGGAGGCGGTCAGGATCGGCAGCGCCCCGACCGTGACGGACGGATCGGCGCATACCGTGCGGAGCATCGCATCGAGGCGTTCGGTGACGGCGGCGAGGTTTGCGGCATCCACCGCGCGCGGTTGCGAGGTGACGACGAGCCGCGGATGAGGCTGCATCTCGACGGTCAGCGTGAGCGGATAGTGGGTCGCCTCCGTGATTGTCACGTCGGTGACCCGGACGCCGTCGACGTCATTGGCTGCGGCCAGGGCCTCGGTGTCGACGGGATAGGACTCGAAGACGACCAGGGTGTCGAACCCGGCGCCCGGTCCGGCGGCGTCGGTGATCTCCGCGAGACCGAGGTGGTGGTGGTCGAGGAGGGACGCCTGCCGGTCCTGGAGCCGTTGCCAGACAGCGGAAACCGGGTCGCCTGCCTGTGCCCGCACCCGGATCGGCACGGTGTTGATGAACAGTCCCACCGTCTCGCCCGCATCATCGAGGTCGGCGGGTCGGCCGGACACGGTCGCGCCGAATGTGACGTCGATGCCGCCGTGCTGCGCCTCGTCGGCCGGTGTCAGGCGGCCGACGAGCATCGCCCACAGTGCCTGGACGACGATGTTCGCGGTGACACCGTGCTCGGTGGCGAGCCGCGTCACCTGCTCCCAGCGCTCGGTGCCGAGGTCGAGTCCGACGCGTTCGGGGGTCCCGGCGCCCGCCGCGTCCGGCGCGATCAGCGTCGGTTGGGTCCGGTCGGCGAACTCGTCAGCCCATGCCGATCGCGCGGCGTCGCGGTCACGGTCGGCGAGCCAGACCAAGAAGTCGCGGTAACTCGGGGCGGCGGGTAGCACCGCGTCCAGGCCGTGCGTGGCGTAGAGGGTGAGGAGGTCTCGGAGCAGCAGCGGCATGGACCAGCCGTCGACGACGATGTGATGCACCGTGACGATCAACGCGAACGATTCGGACTCCGTCCGCACCAGCCCGAATCGCAGGAGCGGTGCGCGATCCAGGGTGAAGGGCTGGGCGCGTTGACGTTTCCGGATCTCGTCGAGCAACTCGGCGCGTCGGTCCGGATCGGCGCCGGTGAGGTCCTCCGTATACCAGCCCGGATCGGCGCCGCCGGTCAGCAGCGCGACCAGGTCGCCGCTCTCCGTGGTCGTGAAAGCGCTGCGAAGCGCCGGGTGCCGGGCGACGACGGCGCGCGCCGCGGTGTGCAGGCGCACGGTGTCGAGCGGCCCGTCGAGGGTGATGGTCGCCTGCGAGACGTAGACGTCCGACGCGGCCAGTCCCGCGTCTGGTCCGGTGGACAGGGCGGCGTGGAAGGCGAAGCCCTGCTGCAGCGGGGCACTGGGCCAGACGTCGGTCAGGTTCGGGTAATGCACCGCCCATCGATCCAGATCCTGCTGGCTGACGACGGCGGGCGCGACATCCGACGGTGTCCAGCCGTGGGCGCCCTGACGAACCGCGTCGGCGAGCACGGTCAGGATCTGCTCCCAACGTGCGAGCACCGCTGTGACAGTCGGCTCGTCGATGATGCGCGCGACGTGGTCGACGGTGGCAGTGAGTCGGAGATCGGCCGGGACCGAACCGGTCACGATGGCGTTGATGTCCAGCGGCGAGCCGGCCGGCATGTCGACGTCCGGCGTCACCGGGACCCGACCGACCTCATCGGTGGGCAGCCACCCGAGGCCGGCGAACTCGGCGGGCACGGCGTCCGCGGAGATCCGGCCGAGGTAGTTGAGGCTCACCGTCGGCGCGACGTCACCGATGCCTACGCCTTCGGCGCGATCGTTGGCCCCCGGATCGTTGGCCCCCGGATCGTTGGTGAGGTATCGGATGATCCCGTAACCCGCTCCACGCGAGGGTAACCCGCGGATCAGCTCCTTCACGTACTTGACCGCGTCGGCCACCGTGGCGCCATCCGGGACGGTGCCCGGCTCCACCCCGAGTCGGTGCCGGTCGACGGGAACCGGGAAGGCGGTGGTGAACCACCCGACCGTGCGCGCGAGGTCGGCGCCGGGTACCAGCGACTCCTCGCGTCCGTGGCCCTCGAGCTGGATCACCATGGCATCCGGGGTGGCGCGCGGCGTGGCCGCCAGGGCCATCGCGAGCGTCGCGGCGAGGACATCCTCGGCGTTGGCGCGGAAAGCGTTGGGAATCGAATCGACCACTGCCCGGGTGAGTTCGGGCTCCAGCCGGAAGTCGCGCCGGACGAGGCCCCGGGCGGTGTCCAGCAAGGGATCGATCTGCCACGCCGGATCCGGCTCGACGTCACCGAGTGTCGTCGTCCAGTACTCGATGTCGGTCCGGGCGAGATCGGTGGCGTGCTCGGCGAGTCCGTGTGCCCAGCGGCGCAGCGAGGTGCCCACGGGCTCCAGGGCCGGGGACGTGCCCGCGCCGACGGCGGTCCAGGCGGTGATCAGATCGGGGATCAGGATGCGCCACGAGACACCGTCGACGGCCAGGTGATGGACGACCATGATCAGCAGGTCTGCGTCGGATTCCCGATGGAGCCAGACGAATCGGGCCATGATCCCGGCACGGGGATCCAGGCGGCCCAGTGCGTCGTCGAGCGACGTGCGAGCGACCTCGCCGAGGTCGGCGCCCGGCGTGACGTCGACCCGACTGATCAGCGAATCGACCGGAACCGCGGTCTCGGGCTCGACACTGAGCATCGAGTCACGATCGACGAGTCGGGCGCGGAGCGCATCGTGGTGTCCGACGACCGCCGCGAGTGTCGCGACGATGCCGTCATGGTCGATCCCGGCGGGCAGGCGAAGGACGAGATGCTGCGCATAGCGGTCGATCCGGCCCGGTCGCTCGACGAGCCAGCGCATGATCGGGGTCAACGGCATCCGCCCGGTTCCGCCGCCCGGCAGTTCGTCCAGCGTCGGGACCGCGTCGTGCGACACCGCGACGCGGGCGAGCGCCGCGACCGTCTTCCGCTCGAACACGTCGCGCGGTGTGAGGTGCAGGCCACGCGATCGGGCTCGCGACACGAGTCCGATCGCACCGATGCTGTCGCCGCCGAGCATGAAGAACGAGTCGTCGGCGCCCACCCGGCCGGCGCCCAGAACCTCCTCGAAAACTGCTGCGAGAGTGCGCTCCTCGGATGTGATGGGTGCGCGGTAGGGCTTCTCGGCGGCGAACACGGGCTCCGGAAGCCGCGATGCGTCGAGCTTGCCGTTGGGTGTCACCGGCAGATCCTCCAGGACGACGAAGGCGTCCGGTACGAGTCCGGCGGGCAGGCGTTGGTCGCACCAGGTGCGCACGGCCTCGGTGTCGATCGCGGTCCCCGGGTCGGCGACGAGGTAGGCGACCAACCGCGGGCCGGCCGGGGTGTCACGCACGGCGGCGACGACATGCCGCACGTCCGGGCCGGACACGACGACGGCTTCGACCTCGCCGAGTTCGATACGGCGGCCGCGGATCTTGACCTGGTTGTCCGAGCGGCCGTGGTACTCGAGCACTGGTGCGTCGGGCTCGCCGGGCCGCCAGGACACCACGTCACCCGTGCGGTACATCCGGCCGCCGGGCCGGAACGGGTCGGCGACGAAGCGCGCCGCGGTGAGGCCGCGCAGTCCGTGGTACCCCGCGCGAGTCCGGGTCCGGCGAGGTAGAGCTCGCCGCGCACGCCGCAGGGAACGGGACGGAGGCGGGAGTCGAGCACGACGACCGCGAAATCGTGGACAGGGCCGCCGATCGTGATCGGTCCGTCGGTGGTCAGCGCGGACACGGTGGCGATGTCGGTGGCCTCGGTGGGGCCGTACCCGTTACGCATGGCGCGGCCGGGTGCCCACCGGCGGACGAGTTCGGCGGTGACCGCCTCGCCGCCGACGCCCAGCAGTTCCAGCGCGGTGAACCGTTCGGGGTCCATCGTCGAGAGGACGGTCGGTGTGAGCAGAGCATGCGTCACCCCGGCGCGCACCATGACGTCGGTGAGCTCGTCCGCGGCCAGTCCGGGTGCCGACACGACGAGGGTCGCCGACGCCGACAGCGCGGAGATCTGTTCTCCCACGGCCATGTCGAAGCTGGGCGAGGTGTTGTGCAGGAACCGTGAATCGGTACCGACGTGGTAGTTGCGACGACGTTCGGCGGCGAGTGCGGTCAACCCGCGGTGCGTCACCACGACGCCCTTGGGGGTACCCGTGGAACCGGAGGTGTAGATCATGTACGCGGCATCATCGAGATGTGCTGTCCGCCCCCGTGTTCCATCGTGGTCGCCGTCGGAGTCCGAGTCGTCGGCCGGGTGCGCGACGTCATCGAGGATCACCCAGTCGACGTCGTCGGGCAGACGGTCACGCAGCGCGCGGGTGGTGATCCCGATCGCAGCCCCGCTGTCGGACAGGAGGTGACGGATCCGTTCGGCCGGATACTCCGGGTCCACCGGGACGAACGCGGCGCCGGACCGCGCGACCGCCCACACCGATCGGACCGAATCGAGCGACCGTTCGACCGCGATCGCGACGAATCGGCCTGGCCCGGCACCGCGTTCGGCCAACAGGCGGCCGACGCCCGAGGCCCATCGGCTCGCGTCTCGGTACGTGACGGCACCGCGTTCGGCGTCCCGGTCGTGAAAGGTGATGGCGATCTGGTCGGGTGCCCGATCGATCGCGTCGTCGATGATCTCGGCGAGGGTGCGGGGCGACGGCGCGGCCGGTCCGCGAGCGGGGACGAGGGTGGCGTGCTCGACGGCGGTGAGTGTGTCGACCGAGAGCACGCGACGTGCCGGGTCGGCGTCGGCGAAGGCCTCGAGGACGCGGATCAGCCGATCGTGATGCCGGCCGAGCGTGTCGGCGTCGTAGAGATGGTGGTTCGCCAGGATGTCGATGCGGGTGCCGTCGGCGCCGGGGTACAGGTTGACCATCATGTCGGCGATCGGTCCGGAGGTCAGCACATTGAAATGTCCTGCAACGGAGCCCAACTCGAGATCGGTGGGAAAGTTCATCACGTTGATGGTCGGACCGTAGAGGCCGCCGAGCTCGACGCCGGTGGTCGCGTGGGTCGGGTCCGCGGCGGCGAGGTCGGCCCGGAGGTCCTCGCTGCGGTAGCGCTGGTGACGGAGGGCGCCGGTCAGCTCGAGCCCGGTTGCCGTCACCAGCTCGCCGATCGTGGTGTCGGGCCCGACCTGCATCCGGATGGGCACCACGTTGGACACCATGCCCGCGGCCTTGCGGAGCACCGCGTTGGTCCGGCCGGTCACCGGCAGGCTCAACACCACGTCGGAGGTGTCGGTCGCGATGGCGAAATATGCGGCCACCGCGGCGATGGTCACGGCGGCGTCGATGCTGCCGTAGCTTTCGGCCGCGGCGGTGAGCCTGCGGGACAGCTCGCGCGGCAGGGACCCGCCCCCACGCAGCGGGGTCACGTCGGGCGGGCCCGCCACGCCGGCCGGAGACAGTGGTGCCGGCAGGTCGGCAGCCTTGCCCATCCAGTACTCACGGTCGGTGCGGAAGCGTTTGGAGTCCCGGTAGTCGTTCTCGGCGGTGACGAGTTCGTCGAGACGCGACGCCACGTAGCTGTCGGCGCCGGCACTGCCGGCGAGCTCCGCGCTGTACAGCTCGGCGGCGCGATTCATGAAGCGGATCGCACCGTATCCGTCGACGACGAGGTGGTGAATGCAGGAGTACCAGTAGTAGTGCCGCTCGCCGAGGCGGAGCACGGCGCCGCGAATGAGTCGATCCGACAGCAGGTCGAAGCCGGCGGTGTAGTCGGCCGTCATCCAGTCGAGTGCGGCCGCGGCGGGATCCTCGCGATCGCTCACGTCGACGACCGGGAAGACGTCATCGGCGGAACGGTCCACCACCTGGTGCGGGACACCATCGATCTCGATGATGCGGACCAGGCATTCGACCTCGGTGAGTCCGCGGCGGCAGACGCGGTCGAGGAGGTCGATGTCGAGGTCGCCGTGGAGTTCCACGAACGTGGCGATGACGATCGGGGTGTCCGGGATGAGTTGCTGCGCGAACCAGAGGCCGCGCTGCGCGGTGGTGAGCGGCAGGGTGGTGCCGGGCGGGACGGTGGCGGCGCCCGCCCCGTCGGACGGCTGGTGTCCGATGTGGAGCGGATCATCGGTTGTTCGACTGTTCAAGGAGAACCTCACGGACATGTCAATTGGTCGCTTGAACGAACCCTGGGTCATGAGGTTACGCTTGCCTCAGTTATTGAAATGAACCGTCCGCACGCTGTCAAACTCTGGCCACGTCGGTGGGCTCGACGACACGAATGGATGCGGTGACTCAGATGGATGCGGTGACACCCGGCGGTGCCCGAGGAGGTTCGACATGCGGATCGTGACGTTCGGCTATCAGACGTGGGGTCATCGCACCCTGCGGTCATTGATCGACTCGAGCCACGACGTCGTGCTCGCGGTGACCCACCCGCCGAGCGAACACGCCTACGAGATGATCTGGTCGGACTCCGTCGAAGAGCTGGCCCGGGAGCACGGTATCCCGGTTCATCTCGCCCAGCGGCCCGACAACGAGCTGATCGATCGGGTCAAACAACTCGAGCCCGACATCATCGTGGCGAACAACTGGCGCACCTGGCTGCCGCGCGAACTGTTCGACCTGCCGCGGCACGGCACGCTGAACCTGCACGATTCGCTGCTGCCGAAGTTCACCGGCTTCTCGCCGGTCATCTGGGCCGTCATCAGCGGGCAGTCCGAGGTCGGGCTCACCGCACACCGCATGGACGACGGTCTCGACACCGGGGACATCGTGCTGCAGCGCTCGGTCCCGATCACGCCGACGTCGACCGCGACCGAACTCGTCCAGGCGACGATCGACCTGATCCCGGGTGTGCTGATCGACGCGCTCGACCAGATCGAGGCGGGTACAGCGGTGTGGACGCCGCAGCGGCTGGAGGATCGGACCTTCTTCCACAAACGGTCCGAGATCGACTCGCAGATCGACTGGAACTGGCCCGCCGACCAGATCGAGCGGCTGGTACGCGCCCAGTCCGATCCGTACCCCAACGCGTACACCCACTTTCGGGGTCGGCGATTGAGGATCACCAAGGCCTCGGTGTCGGAGTGTGTCTACGGCGGCACGCCGGGCCGGGTGTTCATCCACGAGGGCGACGGAATGGTGATCGTCGCCGGGGCGGACGCTCATCTGGGGCGCAATCGCGGCGTCGTGATCGAACGGCTCCGCACCGACGACGGCGTCGAGCACGCGGGCAAGGAGTTCTTCCCGCAGGGTGGCGGCTACCTCGGGTGAGGGTGGCCGCCCACGCCGGCGTGGGCGCTGATCGAGCTCGACGTGGCGTCAGGAGCTCTTTGTCAGGGACTCCCTCAGTGCCGCCTTGTCGATCTTGCCGACCGCGGTGACCGGCAGACTGCTCGCGACGGTGATCATGTCCGGCAGCTTGAACGACGCGAGACCGCGGTCGGTGAGGAAGTCGCGGACCGCGCGCAGGTCCAGCGTCTGCCCGCACGGGTGCTCGTGGCTCAACACCACGACGGCGCAGATCTTTTCGCCGAGCGATTCGTCGGGCAACCCGATCACCGCCGCCTGCCGAATCGATCTGTGCGCCAGCAGATTCTCTTCCACGTCGTCGGCCGCCACGTTCTCACCCGCGCGTACCACGGTGTCCTTGATCCGCCCGGTCACGGCCAGATGGCCCGACGGCAGACGGCGGACCTTGTCTCCGGATCGGTAGTAGCCGTCGTCGGTGAAGGACCGGAGGTTGTGCTCGTCGGCCCGGTAGTAGCCGCGGATCGTGTACGGGCCGCGCACCAGCAGTTCGCCCTCGGTGCCATCGGGGACGTCGTGGCCGTCCTCGTCGACGACCCGGATCTCGTCATACCGGGACATCGGGGCGCCCTGCACGGTGTGGACCAGCTCGCGCGGGTCGTCGAGGCGGGTGTAGCAGATCAGTCCCTCGGCCATCCCGAACACCTGTTGCACGACGTCGCCGAGTGCGGCGTCGAGGGCCACCGCATCCGGTTCGGCCAACTTGGCGCCACCGACCTGCAGGAGTCGCAGCGAACTGATGTCGGCAGGCTCCCACTCGGTGGCCGCACACCAGACCTGGGCGAGGGCCGGCACCAACGCGGTGACGGTGACCCCGTATCGCTCGATGAGATCAAAGGTGTTGTCCGGACTGGGATCGTCGGTGAACACGACGTGTCCGCCGACCGTCATCATCCCGAGGATCCCGGGACAGCAGAGCGGAAAGTTGTGTGCGCCCGGCAGTGCGACGAGATAGGTGTCGGCCGCGGAGAGTTCGGCCACCTCGGCCGATCGCCGCGCGTTGTAGGCGTAGTCGTTGTGAGTGCGTGCGATGAGTTTGGGCAGTCCGGTCGTCCCGCCGGAGATGAGGAACAGGGCCGGACCGTCGGGGTCGATCTCGGACGGGTCCGGGAGTGCCACCTCCGCGGGATCGGCGTCGGGGAGTGCCGTGAACGGGCCGGGGTCGCCGTCGACGAAAACCGTGTGCACCGTGTCGACCCGCGCGCACAGTTCGGCTGCCAGTTCTCGGTGGTCGTAACCGCGGCGACCGTCCTCGGTGGCATAGGCGACGGCGCCCGACCCGGCCGCGAGGTGGACGATCTCCGCGCTGCGGTGCGCCGGCAACGTCATCACCGGGACCACACCGGCGCGCAACAGGCCGAAAAGGGTGACCACGAACGCGGCCGAGTTGTGCTGCTGCAGGATCACCCGGTCACCGGGGCGCAATCCCGCTTCGGCGAAACCCGCGGCCCGGCGAAGGGCCGCGGTGTGCAGTTCGGCGTAGGTGAAGGTGCGCGGTCCGTCGAGCGACGCATCGGTGACGGCGTCCGCACCGGCACGGTCGGCGGCGGCACGTTCGAGCAGATGCCACAGCGGCCGTTCGGTGAAGATCCGGGACTCCCGATACCGTTCGGCGGCGTCCGGCGGGTGCGGCGCGAATCCGTCGGTGAGGTCGGAACCGTCTGCGTCAGGAATGGATCGATGCACGGTGATTTAGGTTACCCTTATCCGAAGTCGGGGTGTGGGGCGCATAGTTTAGGCTGACCTAAGCGCATTTGTCCTTCATTCGAATCGTTAGGAAGTCGCATGTCGCTGACCGTCGACTCGCACACCGCGACCGCATCGGGTGACGCATGGGTGTCCCCGGAACTCGCCGCACGTGTGTGCGCAGCATGGGCGGCCTCGGGAGAGTTCGGCGAGCACGTCGTCTACGAGCGGGATGGCCGGTGGGTCTTCGCGGCGGGGGTGGCGGTTCGGATCGTCCTCACGAAGGACGACGTCGTCGTCACCGAGGGATCGCACCGGGTGAGCGCGCCGTGGCGCGGCGACCCGTCGGAGGCACTCGCCGCGGCGCTGGCGTCGCTGGCGACCCCCGATTGGCGGGTCTACGGCTGGGTCGGATTCGACTTCTGCGCACCACACCACGATCTGGCCGATCGGGTGTCCGACGGAGCCGTGCTGGCGCACCTGATGGTCCCGGTCTTCGAGGCGGTCATCGACGCGACCGGGATCGACACCGCAGGTGCGGACGTGGCCACCGCCGCGCGCCTGCGGGAACTCGCAGATTCGGTCGGGGCCCTCCCACAGGCGACCCCGATCGAGGTCGGGGCCGACACCGACGGTTATCGGACACGGGTGGCACGGGCGGTCGACGAGATCGACCAGGGCAAGTATCAGAAGGTCATCCTGTCGCGTCGGGTCGACGTCCCGTTCGCCGTGGACATCCCCGCGACCTACGCACTCGGTCGCGCCGGCAACAATCCCGCGCGCTCGTATCTCCTGCGCCTGGGGTCGATGTCCGCGGCGGGCTTCAGCCCGGAGTTGGTGGTGGCGACCGACACGGACGGCCACGTCATCACCGAACCGCTGGCCGGGACCCGAGCGTTCGGCCGTTCCGCCGAACTCGACGCCGCCGCGCGCGCCGACCTCCGCGCGGACGTGAAGGAGATCGCCGAGCACGCGATGTCGGTGCAGGCCTGCTTCGAGGAGATCGCGTCCGTCTCGCTGCCCGGTACCACCGTCGTCAGCGAGTTCATGGTGGTGCGGGAGCGCGGCAGCGTGCAGCACCTGGCCTCCACGGTCCGCGGGGAGCTTTCGCCCGAGGCGGGGCCATGGCGCGCACTCGCGGTCCTGTTCCCGTCCATCACCGCCTCCGGCATCCCCAAGACACAGGCCCTCGACGCCATCTATCGCCTGGAGCCGGAAGGCCGTGGCCTCTACTCGGGCGCCGTGATCACGGCGTCGTCGGCCGGAGACCTGGAAGCGACCTTGACCCTGCGGAGTATCTTCGCCGTCGACGGCCGAGCGTGGCTGAGGGCGGGCGCCGGCATCGTCGGACAGTCCAACCCCGACCGTGAGTTCGAGGAGACGTGCGAGAAGCTCGCCAGCGTCGCCCCGTTCGTGGTCCGCAGCGAGGATGCCGACCGCCGTGACGATGCCGAGCGGGACGGTGCCGCACGTGAGGATGCCGAGCGTGAGAATGCAGAGAGGAGCCGCGCGAGATGAGTACCCACGACGAGGTGCGCGGCGCCATCGCCGCGGCCTTGGGGATCGCGCCGGACGAGATCGACCACGACACGGATCTGATCGGGCTGGGCCTGGACTCGATCCGGATGATGAAGATCGCGGGCGGCTGGCGCAAGCGAGGTCACCGACTGAACTTCGCCCAGCTGGCGGCGGAGCCGACCGTCGATGCGTGGGCGGCGATCCTTGCGGCGTCCGCGCCGGCCACCGAGGATCCGACCGCCGGCAGGTCGACCGGCGGCAAGTCGACCGCCGGGAAGTCGACCGCAGTACTGCCGGCAGAGGCAGCCGAGCCGGGAACAGTCGCCGGCGCGACCGTCGAGGATGACGCGGAAGTCATTGCTGCACAGGGTGAACAGTTCGCGCTGGCGCCGATGCAGCACGCCTACTGGATCGGCCGGACCGAGGCCGCCGAGCTCGGCGGCGTGGCGGCCCACCTGTATGTCGAGTTCGACGGGGCCGGTCTCGATCCAGATCGGCTGCGGACGGCGATGCACGCACTCGTCGCGGTCCACCCGATGCTCCGCGCCCGGTTCCTGCCGGACGGGACGCAGCAGATCGTGCCGGAACTGTCGCATGAGCCGGTGCGGGTCATCGACCTCCGATCCGCGAGTGACGCGGCGGTCGAGGTCGGGCTGGCCATGACCCGCGACACCAAGAGCCATCAGATGCTGGACGTCGCCGCCGGTCAGGTCATCGACCTCACGTTGACTCTGCTGCCCGACGGCCGCCATCGCGTCCACGTCGACATCGACATGCTGGCCGCCGACGCCATGAGTTATCGCGTCCTGCTCGCCGACCTGGTCGCCCTGTACGACGGCGGTACACCTGCGGCGCCGACCACCACGTACCGCGACTATCTCCAGCACCGGGCGGATCATCCCGATCCGGCGCGGTCGGCCGACCGGGACTGGTGGGCCGACCGGCTCGACGATCTGCCCGCCGGACCGGCGCTCCCGACCCGCGTCGACGGTACGGGCGACCACCGGGACGACCGACGCGTTGTGCGGCACCATCATTGGGTCGACGCGGCAGCGAAGGAGACACTCCTCGCCGCAGCCCACGAGCGGGGGGTGACGCCTGCGGTCGCCCTGGCCGCGGTGTTCGCCGCGACGATCGGCGCGTGGTCGAGCGACGATCGCTTCCTGCTGAACGTCCCGCTGTTCCATCGGGAGTCGACACATCCCGACATCGACCGGGTGTCCGGTGACTTCAGTTCGTCCATCCTGCTCGACGTGGATGTGCGACACACCCGGTCCATCCTCGACCTCACCCGCGCCATGCAGAAGACCATGCACGCCAACGGAGCCCACGCCGCATACGGTGCGCTCGACGTCTTGCGGGATCTCGGTCGGGCGCGTGGCGAGCAGGTGCTCGCGCCGGTCGTCTACACGAGCGCGCTCGGGCTCGGCGAACTGTTCTCCGACGATGTCCTGGAACGGTTGGGCGAACCGTCGTGGATCGTGTCCCAGGGGCCTCAGGTGATGCTGGACGCACAGGTGACCGAGTTGCGCGGCGGACTGCTCCTCAACTGGGATGTGCGCGAATCGGCGTTCCCGCCGGGCGTGATCGACGCGATGTTCGCGCACTACACGGCCGCGATCGACAGACTCGGTGACGGCGATGCGGGCTGGCTCGCGACGTCGGCGCCGCCGCTTCCCGCCGCACAACGCGCGGTCCGGGAGCGGGTCAACCGGACCGCGGCACCGACCAGCGGTCGGGTGCTGCACGAGGAGTTCTTCCGCAGGGCGGTCCACCGGCCCGATCACACCGCGCTGGTCTGGCGCGAGGGCACTCTGTCGTATGGGGAACTCGCCCGGGAGGCGTTGGCGGTCGCCGGTGCCCTCCGGGGAGCAGGCGTGCTGCCCGGGGACGCCGTCGGTGTGGCGCTGCCGAAAGGCCCGGGGCAGGTCATCGCGACGCTGGGTGTCCTTGCCGCCGGCGCCATCTGGGTGCCGATCGGTCACGACCAGCCGGCGGCGAGGCGCGCGGTGATCCTGGAGACCGGCGGGATCGGCGTCCTGGTGGGCAGCGACTCGTCGCTCGAGGACGTGCCCGACGACGTCGTCACGCTCGATCTGGATGCCGCCCGCAACCATCGCACCCCGTTCGCCGAGGCCATCCTGCCCGACCGCGAGTCGGTGGCCTACATCTTGTTCACGTCGGGATCGACCGGGACGCCGAAGGGTGTCGAGGTGCCGCATCGTGCGGCGATGAACACCATCGACGACATCAACGGCCGATTCGAGGTCGGGCCGGACGACAGGTCCGTGACGATCGCGGCGCTGGAGTTCGACATCTCGGTGTACGACATCTTCGGGCTCTTCAGCGGCGGCGGCGCGGTGGTCGTCGTCGATGCCGCCTCGGCGAAGGACCCCGCGGCCTGGCTCGATCTCATCCGGACACATCGGGCGTCGATCCTCACCTGCGTGCCCAGCGCACTCGACATGCTGTTGACCGCTGCCGAGTCCGATGCGTCGGGACTCGGTGACTCGCTGCGGGCCGCGCTGCTCGGTGGCGACTGGGTGGGCGTGGACCTGCCACGCCGCCTGCACGCGCTGGCACCCGCGGCCCGGTTCGCCGGTCTCGGCGGTGCCACCGAGATCGCCGTGCACGGCACGGTCTGTGAGGTGACCGACCCGCCGGAACACTGGACGTCGGTGCCGTTCGGCACCCCGTTGTCCAACGTCGAATGCCGGGTGGTCGACTCCTCGGACCGCGATTGCCCGGACTGGGTCACCGGCGAGCTGTGGGTCGGCGGCGCGGGCGTCGCGCGGGGGTACCGCAACGATCCCGCGCGGACGGCCGAGCGCTTCATCGAGCGCGAGGGGCAGCGGTGGTACCGCACCGGAGACCTGGCCCGCTACTGGCCGGATGGCACCATCGAATTCCTCGGGCGCGCCGATCATCAGGTCAAGATCCGCGGTTTCCGGGTGGAACTCGGTGAGGTCGAGGGCGCGCTGCGGGCCGTCGAGGGAGTCCGGCACGCGGTGGCGACGGTGGCGACCGCCTCGTCCGGTACCCGGGGGCTGGCCGCTGCGGTGGTCGCCGACGACGCCACCCCGACCGCGGAATCGATCAGGGACGCGTTGCGAGATCTGCTGCCGGGCTACATGATCCCGTCGACCATCGAGATCCTCGACGCGTTCCCGCTCACCGGGAACGGCAAACTCGATCGCGCGGCGATCGACGCCCTCCTGGCGGGCGGTCAGATGTCCGTCGAGAGGGTTTCGCCCGCAACAGATCTGGAGCGTGCTTTGCTCGCCATCACCGCGGAGGTGCTCGCGGTCGACGTCGACCGGATCGGCGCCACCGACGACTTCTTCGCCATCGGCGGGGACTCGGTGCTCGCCACCACCGTCGTCGCCAGGGTGCGGGAATGGCTCGATGCCCCGCATGTCGGGGTCATCGACATCTTCGCCGCCCGGACCGCGCGTGAGCTCGCGGGTCGTATCGATGCGTCCGATGAGCGGCCGGGCCGGCTCGAGCAGGTCGCGGCCCTCTACCTGGAGGTGGCCGCAATGGACGAGGCCGCGATGGGCGACGCATCGGTCGGTGAGGCCGGTCTCGACGACGCGCTGAGCGAGGTCCGTCGATGAATGCCCGGTCCCCATCCCCGTCGCCGGATTCGCCCCCGGCGCCACCCGAGACGCTGCTGATCATCGGTGCGGGTCCGAAGGCGCTCGCCGTCGCGGCCAAGGCGAAGGTCATGCGCGATCTGGACCTGCCCGCGCCGGATGTGCGGGTCGTGGAGGCCCATGCCGTCGGTGCCAACTGGCAGTCGATCGGCGGATGGACGGATGGCCGGCACCGGCTCGGCACCAGCCCGGAGAAGGACATCGGCTTTCCGTACCGTTCGGCGGTCGCCGCCCGTGGTGCCGGCGCACTCAACGCCGAGATCAGCAGGCGGATGCTCGATTACAGCTGGATGTCGTTCCTGGTCGAACACCAGACCTATGCCGAGTGGGTGGATCGGGGGCGACCGAACCCCCATCACCACGTGTGGGCGCGGTACCTGCAGTGGGTGGCGACGCGGATCGAACTCGACGTCACGATCGGCACCGTGCGTGCGATCTCCGCCGACGAGGAACGGTGGGCGCTCGACGTCGTGGACGCCGACGGGAGATCGGCCGAGGTCGTGGGCGATGCGCTCATGATCACCGGGCCCGGATCGAGTGACAGCGCGATGCTCGACGACGAACGGGTGCTGTCGGTCTCCGCGTTCTGGGATCTGGTGGGTCGTCGTGGACTGCCGGTCGCCTCTCGGGCGGCGGTGATCGGCGGGGGTGAGACGGCTGGATCCGCGCTCGACGAACTCGTCCGGCACGAGGTGATGACCGTCTCGGTCATCTCGCCCGGGGCGACCATCTACACCCGTGGCGAAAGTTACTTCGAGAACGCCATGTTCAGCGATCCCACGAGCTGGCCGAACCTCTCGGTCGAGGAGCGGCGAGATGTCATCCGCCGCACCGACCGTGGGGTCTTCTCCGTGAGTGTGCAGGAGAACCTGCTCGGGGACAACAGAATCCATCATCTCCAGGGCCGCGTGGTCACGGCGCGACGCAGTGACGACCTGATCGCTCTCACCCTGCACAATCCGGGGCGCCCGGCCCAGACGCATTCGTTCGATCTCGTGGTGGATGCGACCGGGGGCCAGCCGCTGTGGTTCCTCGACCTCTTCACCGACGATGCCGCTGATCTGCTAGAGCTGACGCTCGGCCGGACGCCGACGTTGGAGCGGATCGAATCGGCAGTGGGCCATGATCTCGCGATCGCCGGACTGTCACCGAAACTGTTCCTGCCCAACCTCGCCGGGTTCGCTCAGGGACCCGGGTTCCCGAACCTCAGCTGCCTCGGCGAGCTGTCGAATCGCATTCTGCGGGTCGCCACACGTCCGGGGCGGGGCGCGCGCGCCGCGCGGACCGGGGCGAGCGAAGCGACGGGAAAAATGACCGACGAGGTTCGTTGAGATGACGTCAGAGTTGCGGGACGTCGTCGGCCGTACGGCCGAGGACGTGCAACGCGATCCTGCGGTCCGGGCGGACGTCGAACTCGCCGAGATCCACCCAGCCGTTCTTGGTCAGCGCGCGACGCATCCGCGTGTTGCGTGCGTCGGGTTCGAGAACTACTCGGCGGCAACGGGGATCGGCGTCGAACAGGGATTGCGCGAGTTCGGCCATCCACGCCGACATCACGCCGCGGCCGGTCAGATCGGGGTCGGCGGTGGCGATGTGCAGGCCCATGTCGTGAGGGTCGGCCGGGTAGAGTCGCGCGATCTCGTCGCGGGCCGGCCGATACAGCTCGATGTAGCCGATCTCGGTGCCGTCGAGCGCCACGATCATCGGCCGCGAGTAGTCGCCGGCGAGGCGGTGGGCGGAATCGGCGTGCCAGCGCTCGGCCGACCATTCCTGCTCCCAGGTGGCGACGAGATGCGGCCGTGCGAACCACGTCACCAGGAGAGCCGGGTCGGCGTCCGGGTCGACCGGGCGAAGGCTGAATCGGCCGGTCGGTGCGGGCACCACCGGAGGACCTGCGGCGATGACTTCCGCAGTGACATCGGTGATCTCGCGCCCGATCGAATACGGCGCGCCGGATTCGGTGTCGGCGGAACCCATCTGGGCAGATTCCTGCTGCGGCGACTTCATCTGCGGCGACTCCGTTCGGTCTGGAGGTGCGGTCCACCTCAGGCTAGCCCACGTTCAGCCCACTACCGGAAATGACGAGATGACAGACACGCAGAACACCCCGACCCGGCCCGCACTCGGTGCGCTCCGACAGTTCCACCAGCCGTTGCGACCGGACCTTCCTCCGCTGCTGATCTTCCCGCATGCGGGCAGCGGTGCCTCGGCCTACCGCGCACTGTCGGAGGTGTTCAGCAGGCAGTTCACCGTGCTGATCATGCAGTACCCGGGACGCCAGGACCGGATGCGTGAGGCGGCCGCCGACAACCTGGGGGACCTCGCCGACGAGGCCGTGCGCCACTACGTGACCCGACCGGACGCCATGACCGCACCGCTCACGGTGTTCGGCCACAGCCTCGGCGCACTCGTCGGCTTCGAGTTCGTCCGACGGGCCGAGGACCGGTCGGTGCCCCTCACCGGGCTCGTCGTCTCCGCCGCGACCGCACCGAGCCGCGTCGCCGATCTACCACCGCATCCGACCGACGACGAAGGCTTGATGGCCCACCTCTCGGTCCTCGACGGGACCGGTACGGGTGTGATGGGCAGTGAGGCGGTGATGCGGATGGCGCTGCCGGTGTTGCGTGCCGACTACCAGGCGTTCGACGGCTACCGCTGTGCGCCGGACGTGCGGATCGCCACGCCCATCACGGTCATCGGCGGCGCCGACGACCCGGTCATCAAACCGCACGATCTGCACACCTGGTCGGCACACGCCGACGACGTCACGGTGAGCGTGTTCGACGGCGGACACTTCTACCTGCACGAGAGCGGACCGGAGATCCTCGAGGTGCTCACCGAGGCACGCGATGCCGGGCGCTCGGATCAGGTGCGCCGATGACTCCCGGTGTCGAGCCCGTGGTGATCGCCGGGATGGCCGTGGAGGCACCCGGCGGCATCGAGACCCCGGAGGACTACTTCGCCGCCCTCGCCGACGGCGTGGAACTGATCGAACCCTTTCCCCGCGACCGTGATTGGGCGGTCGACCAGGTGCTCGCGCTCGGTGCCCTCGAGGGCTGGGGGTCGGTTCCGGATGCGGGCGGATTCCTGCGCGGTGCCGCCGAATTCGACCCGTTGTTCTTCGGGATCAGTCCGCGCGAGGCGGTCGCGATGGATCCGCAGCAGCGGGTCGCGATGCGGGTGGCCTGGCGTGCGCTGGAGAACGCGGGCATCAATCCCGCGTCCCTCGGCGACGAGGAGGTCGGCGTGTACATGGGCGCATCGATCGCCGAATACGGTCCGCGCGCGGCCGCCGTCAACGAGTACTCCGGGCATCGGATCGCCGGTACCGCCCTGGGGGCTGTCGCCGGACGGATCTCGCACTCACTGGGTCTGATCGGGCCGTCGATGACCGTGGACACCGCATGCGCATCATCGCTGACCGCACTGCATCTCGCCGCGGCCGCCATCCGGTCCGGCGACTGCGAATGGGCGCTGGCCGGTGGGGTCTGCGTGATGGGATCGCCGGCCGCCTTCGTCGAGTTCGCCAAGAACAACGGACTCGCCACCGACGGCCACCTGCGGTCCTACAGCGCGTCGGCGACGGGCACCCTCTGGGGTGAGGGCGCGGGCGTGGTCGTCGTCGAACCCGAGGGTCGGGCCCGGCGACTCGGCCACCGCATCCTCGGAACCGTGCTCGCCAGCCGCGTCAACCACAACGGGCGGGGCGCTCCGATCGTCGTGCCCAGCGCGGCGGCCCAGCAGCGACTCGTGGAACGCACCATCGCCGCCGCCGGGATCTGCCCGGCGGATGTCGATGTCGTCGAGGGACACGGGACCGGCACCCCGCTCGGCGACCCGATGGAGCTCGAGGCACTGCAGAACACCTACGGGGCGTCGCGGCCCGCCGATGACCCGGTTCTGCTCGGATCGGTGAAATCCAATGCGGGACATGCCCAGGCGGCCGCCGGGATCATGGGCCTGATCAAGGTCCTGCTCTGCGGGGCGAACGGGGTGACGGTGCCGAGCCTGTTCGCCGACGACCCGACCGACCGACTCGACTGGGACCGTGGTGCGCTGCGCCTGTCCACCGAGCGTCGCGAGTGGACTCCGCGGGGAACGCACCGGTACGCGGCGGTGTCGAGTTTCGGGGTGTCGGGGACCAACGCCCACGCCATCATCGGCATGCCCGTCGACGGCGTAGCGGGCAGTGACAGCGCGGTAGACAGCGACAGTAGCTCAGGGAGTGAGGTCGCTCATGTCTGACCACGCCGGCACCATCACCGACGCCGCCGCTGCGACGTCCGGGCCCCGTCTTCCCGACGGACGTGTCCCGATCCTGATCTCCTCGGACACCGCCGAACTCGTCGTCGAGGAAGCGGCCGCGATCCGGGACTGGGTGCGCGCGCACCCCGACGTCGACCCGGCGCGTGTCGGTGCGCACCTGCTGCGGACCCGCCCGGCCCGGCGCCACCGCGCGCTCGTCATCGCGGTCGACCACAGCCGGCTCGTCGACGCGCTCGACGCCCTCGCTGCGGGTCGCGTCCACCCCGACGTCGTGCGGGGGGCCGGCGCGGCCGCACCCCGCCGGATCGCGTACACTTATCCGGGCCAGGGCAGTCAGCGTCCCGGGATGGGAACCTCGTATTACCGGTTGTCCGAACACTATCGGCGCGAGGTCGACACGTGTCACGAGCAGTCCATGCGGCTGTTCGGCTCGTCCCCCCGCGACTACGTCCTCGGCGAACTCGATGCCGACGACCCGTCCGCGACCGACGTCCGGACCATCCAGCCGGCACTGTTCATGCAGATGGCGGGTCTCACCGCGATGTGGGACGCGGCGGGTGCCACTCCCGCACTGACCGTGGGCCATTCGCAGGGCGAGATCGCGGCCGCCTACCGCAGCGGCGCGATGACCCTGTCCGACGCGCTGACCATCGTGACCATCCGCGCGCGCCTCGTCCACGAGTTGTCGCCGCGCGGGCACACGATGGCCGTCGTCGGGATCGACGTCGACGAGTGCGAGGACATGCTCGCGCGGAACTCGGGATGGGCGCAGCTGTCGGTGGTGAACTCGGCCCACATCCTGTGCATCTCCGGCAAGCGCGAGGCCGTCCTCGGCATGGTGGACACGCTGAGTGCACAGGGCAAGTTCGCCAAGGAGATCCGCGTCGAGTACCCGGCCCACACCAGTATCGTCAGCGAGTACCAGCCGGCGTTCCTCGACGCGCTGGGCACCTACCTGGAGAACGAGTCGATGCTCGCCGGGACGATGCCGTGCATCGGCGCCACCCTGGGCGGCGCCGTCGACGAGACGATGTCGTTGGGCGACTACTGGTTCTGGAATCTGCGCAACCGGGTGCGCTTCGACAAGGCGATGACCGACGCCGCCGTCGGCCACCGCGCCGACTTCTTCATCGAGATGTCGGAACATCCGACGCTGCTGCTGGCCATGGGGGAGACCCTCTCCGACGTCGACGAGGCAGGCCTCGCCGCGCGCCCGGTGATCGGCACGTCCCGACGCGACGCCGTGGGGCTCGAGGAGTTCACCCGCAACGTCGCCGCCGTGGCCGTCACCGACAGCGGATTCCGTTGGGAAGCACTACAACCCGCCGACACCGCGATCAGCACCCCGAACCGCCGCTGGGCGGGTTCCCGAACACCGTCATGCGTCGGGTCCACCTGTGGGCCGATCGTGAGGCGGGTCGCGACGACGAGGTCAACAGCCCGGGCTGGGCCGCGCGGCAGGCCGGCAATGCGGTGCATCGGCTGGTCGAGACGTGGCGACTGTGCAAGCGCCGGAGTCTGTTGCCGCCGAGACGGATCGCGGTCCTCGACCCGTCCGGACAGTGTGCCGACCTCGCGCGTGCGATCGAGGCCGCCGCACAGCAGCAGGGGGCCTCGGCAGTCGTCGTCGGCGCGGGCGGTGAGCCCGTGGAGGCCGACGCCGCGGTTCTGCTGGTGGGGCCTGCGGGGACGAAACCCGATGGTGCGCTGGATCATCTGGCCGACATCCTGGTCGACGGTCGGTGGCGTGGCGGACTCGATCCGGTGCCCGAGCAGTTCTGGTGGGTGACCGTCGGCGGCGAGCGCGTCGTCGATGCCGACCCGACGCCCGACCTCGTGCACGCCGCGCTCACCTCGGCGCTGCGCTGTGCGGCCGCCGATCACCCGTCCGTGCGGTTCCGGCACCTCGACCTGGACCCCGTGTCCGAGGGCGACCCCGGCGCCGATGTGGTCGCCGCCGTACACGTCGCCGACGAGGCCGAGCTCGCGGTGCGCGACGGCTCGCTGTACGTCAAGCGACTCGAGCAGGCCGAGTCCGGTGGTGACGTCGGTCCGGAGTCCGCACCGGATCTCACCCATGTCCTCATCACCGGCGGCACCGGCAAACTCGGACTCGAGTTCGCTGACCACCTCGCCGCGTCGGGCGCCGGACGGATCACTCTGGTCAGCCGCTCCGGCGGGCCCCCCGACGTCGCCCGCCGCATCGAGGCACTGCGCCGACGGCACGACACCGTCGTCGATGTGGTGCGCTGCGACATCGGCGACGAGGCCGCACTCGCCGACTTCGCCGCCACGCTGCCCGAGCCGGTGAGCCTGATGCTGCATGCGGCGGTCAACTACGTCGCGACACCCGCCGATGACATCACCCGCACCGACCTCGACGAGGCGCTGCGGGCCAAGGTGACCGGTCTGCGGTCGGTGCTCGCGGCGATCCCGACCACCGACGACGTCCGCGTGCTCCTCTGCTCGTCGCTGTCGGCGACGCTGGGCGGGCGCGACCAGGCGCTCTACGCGCTCGGCAACCGGATGCTGGATGTCGTCGCCGCCGAACTGCGCTCCGACGGCACCCGGGCGGCCTCGATCCAGTGGGGTCTCTGGCGGGTGCAGGGACCGCTCGACGACGCCGGTGTCGCCCGGGTGCAGGGCGCCGGGGTGGTGCCGATGACGCCATCGTCGGCACTGACGGTCGGATTGAGCGATCTGTCGGCGGACAGCATCGTGTTGTCGGCGGACTTCGCCGAGCTGCGCGACGTGCTCGCCCTGCTCGGCTCCCACCGTCTGCTCGCCGACATCCCGGACGACGTCGCCGCGCCACCGACCGCTGCGCCGGCCGCTCCTGCGCGCGCAGCCGAACCGACCGTCGTCCACGACGAGATCGCGCGCACCGAACCCGCCGAACCGGTCGACCCCACCGGACCGGGAGCGACGGCGTCCGTCGCAGATCTGCTGCGGTCCGAGCTCGCACTGACGATGGGCCTCGATCCGGCGCAGGTCGATCTCGATCCGGACCTTCCGCTTGTCGCACTCGGGCTCGACTCACTGCAGGCGCTGGACTTGCGTAAACGCGTCAAGACCGTCCTCGACCAGGACCTTCCGATCGAGGCGATCCTCGGGGGCGCGACGTTGCGCGAGGTCGTCGAGCTGATGGGGTGACGACCACACCGCCCGATCAAGTAAGGTCACGCTAAATGACAGTGCAACCCTGCTCCCGGGGCAAATGTGCTCTCGGGGCAACGGGCTCCCGGGGCAACCGGCTCTCGGGGAGCCCGACGAACACGCACTGTCGCCGAGCAAGGGGAGTTACCCACCATGTCGCCTGACTACGACGACACCGACACCGGGCCGATCGGATCGCGCGCCTACTCCGCGCCCGAGGCCGACGACGCCGAACCCACCCGCGGCGACGAGCGCGCCACACGCGGCGGCGGGGACGGGGTCAACTGGCCGACCGTGCTGATGGCCGGTGGCATCTCGGCCATCATCTCCGCACTCGTCGTGACCATCGGAGTGGTCGGACTGCTGCTCTCCGACATCGGGCGCGACAACAACGCGTCGTCCAACACCCAGCCGACCGTGGTGAACCTCGGATCGGCCCAGAGCGAGGTCCCGCAGGCAGGCGCGCCCCAGGCGGCACCGCGGGCCACCGCGCCCGGCGCTCCGGCCGCCGCCGCACCCGCACCTGCACCCGGCGGTGAGGGCAGCAGCGCAGACCTCCCGGCCGGCGGAGCATCCGGAGGCGGACTCGCACCGGGTGCCGCACCCCAGCCCGCACCCGAGGTGCCCGCTGCACCCCAGCAGACCCAACCTCGCCAACAGGCGCAGACCCCGACGTCGCGTCCGACACCCAGCGTCGGGCAGCTGCAGGGCGATCTGAACGCGCTCGTCGGCGGCGGTTCGGCCGCGCAGAAGGGTCAGCGGCTCGAAGGCGGCCAGCGCGCCGCCACCCAGGCGCAGCCGATCGTGCTGCTGCTCCAGCGCTTCAAGCCGCTCGGCTTCACCTATCGCGTGGTCGGTCCGGTCAGCGTCAACGGCAACACGGCCAAGGCCACCCTCGAACTCCGGTCGCCCGGATATCAGCCGGCCAGGATGCCCGTGTACTGGGTCTGGAAGGACGGCCAGTGGAAGCTGTCCAACCGCTCCATCTGCGATATCGGGGCCTACGCGCAGATACCCTGCAGCCTCTGACCGACGTAGGTTGGTTAGGTTTACCTCTGTAGACTGGCACGCATGTCTGACGAGCTGACGCAGCGGAAGAAAGAGCTGCTCCGGCAGCGCCTCGAGGCCGGGGGGCTCGCCCGCTCGGCCACCGCCGCGGCGCCGCGCCCGATCGCCAGACCGGACGGTGCGACGAGCGATCTCTCACCGGCACAGCGGCGGCTCTGGTTCGTCTCACACCGCGACCCGCACGACACCACACTCAACGTCGGCGTCGCCTACCGCCTCGACGGGCCGCTGGAACCGGAGCGTCTGCGGTCGGCGTTCGACGCCGTCGTCGCCCGTCACGAGATCCTGCGCACCACTTACGAACTCGCCCCCACCGGTGAACCGCGGGCACGCCACCACGCGACCGGCCAGATCGACTGGCGGGACCTCGACATCAGCGACCTGGCGCCGCGCAGCCGGGATCGCCGTCTCCAGGTGCTCGCGCGCCGCGAATTCGGGACGCCGTTCGACCTGACCACCCAGCTGCCGTTACGGCTGCTGCTCGTCCGGGTCGCCGACGACGCGCACGTCCTGATGCTCACCGTCCATCACATCGCCTGGGACGACGAGTCCTGGGCCGTGCTGTTCGGCGAGGTCAACCGCAGCTACAACGCCGAGCCAGGGGCCGAACTCTCCTCTCTGCCAAGGCAGTACGTCGACGTCCCGGCAGCGGCGGACGACACCGTCGCCGACGACCTGGCGTTCTGGCGTGACGAGCTCACGCCCATCCCGGAACCACTCGGGTTGCCGACGTCGCGGCGCCCGGCCACCGGACCGCGGATCAGCGCACGGCTGCGTCGCGAGGTCCCGGCCGATCTCGTGACGGCCGTCGACGCCGCCGCCCGGGAATCCTCGGTGACCCCCTTCACCATCCACGCTGCGGTCGTCGACCTGCTCGTCCACCGACTCACCGGCGCTGCCGATTTCACCGTGGCGGTTCCGGTCACCCATCGCCCGGCCGACGCCGCGGACCTCATCGGCTACTTCGGCAACACGGTGCTCCCACGCACACGCCTGTCCGCCACCGACACCTTCGATCAGCTCATCGCGGCCGCAGGGGAGCGGATCGTGGCGGCCATCTCCCACCAGAGCGCACCGGTCGACGTCGTGGTGGGAGCACTCAACCCGGAGCGGGGCGCCGGTACCGACGGCCTCGGCCGGCTCGTCTCGGTCAGCCTCAGTGCACGCAGCAGCGCCGACGGGTTCGCCCTGGACGGGATCAGCGCGGGCCACCTCGACGAGCTCGGTACGCCCAATGGCCAACTGCCACTGGAGTTCACCGTCGCCGCCGGTACGTCGGACATCGGACCGCACATCGAACTCGAATACGACACGGCGCTCTTCGGTGGCGACGTCGCCGACGGGATCGTCGACGCCTACCTCCACCTGCTCCGGGCCGCGATCGCGGAACCGGGCCGCCCGGTGCGGGACCTCGGCCTGCTCACCTCGGTGGCACATGAGCGTGTCCTCGCCGCGTCCACCGGCCGGCGCGCGGAGGTCACCGACGCGACCGTCGTCGACCTGTTCGCCGCCGCCGTCGGCTCACGCCCCGACCACGAGGCAGTCGTGTCCGACGACGCGACCCTCACCTACCGGGACCTCGACGAACGATCGAACAGGCTCGCGCACTGGATGATCCGATCCGGCATCGGCCCCGAGACACTCGTCGGTCTGCGGATGACCGCCTCGGTCGGATTCGTCGTCGCCGCGTTGGCCGTCCTCAAGGCCGGTGCCGCCTACCTGCCGATCGACCCGGACTACCCGGCCGACCGCACCGACTTCCTCATCGCCGACGCCGATCCGCTCCTCGTGCTCGACGCGGACGCGCTGTCCGTCGCGGAGGACGAGGCGGCCGAGCTGGAATCCGACGCGCCGACCGACGCCGACAGGCGGACGCCGCTGCGGCCCGACAACCTCGCGTACATCATCTACACGTCCGGGTCGACCGGGACGCCCAAGGGTGTCGCGGTGGCGCACAATGCGATCGCCGATCACCTCATCGGGTTCGGGGCCGGCGAGGTTCTCGGCCCCGACGATCGCCTCGTACAGACGTCGTCGGTGAGCTTCGACGCCTCCATGTTCGAGATCTTCTGCACACTGTCCGTCGGCGCGACCCTCGTCGTGCCGAAACCCGCAGCGGTGCAGGACATCGCCTACATGGCGGACCTGCTGGTGCGGCAGCGGGTCACCGTGATGCACATGGTGCCGACCCTGCTCGCGACGCTGCTCATGGTCCCCGAGGTGAAGCAGTGGACCATGCTGCGGACCGTCCCGGTCGGTGGCGAGGCCTTCTCAGGGGAGGTCGCCGACTCGTTCACCGCGACCTTCGACGCCGCACTGTCGAACAACTACGGCCCGACCGAGGCGGTCGTCGCCGCCACCCATCACCCGATCGATGCGCCGCAGGGCAATTCGATAGTCCCGATCGGCACCCCGAACACCAACGTGACCAGCTACCTCCTCGACCCCGGACTGCACCTCGTGCCCGACGGCGTGGTCGGCGAGATCTACCTGGGCGGGCCACAGCTGGCGCGCGGCTACCTCGGCCGACCGCCGCTCACCGCCACCCGGTTCGTCGCCGACCCGTACGCGCCGGGTGGACGTCTCTACCGCACCGGTGACCTCGCGCGCCGCAACGACGACGGTCAACTCGAGTTCGTCGGCCGGGCCGACGAACAGGTCAAGGTCCGCGGCTACCGGATCGAACTCGGCGAGGTGGAGGCCGGACTCGTCGAACACCCCGACGTCGCACACGCGCTCGTGCTGGTCGAGGCCGACGACGCCGGCGCGCGGCTCGTCGCCTACGTCATCCCCGAGGATCACGCCGGCGCAGCGATCGACCTCGACGAGGTCCTGCGGTTCGCACGCACCACCCTGCCCGGACACATGGTGCCGTCGGCGATCGCGAAGATCGACGAGGTGCCGCTGACCACCCACGGCAAGCTCGATCGTGAGGCACTGCCCATCCTGTCGACGTCGGCGGCCGATGACCGTGCCCCGCGGACACCCACCGAGAAGCGGATAGCGGGCGTCTTCGCCGGACTGTTCGGACGCGACGACATCACCGCCGGGTCCTCGTTCTTCGATCTCGGAGGACACTCCCTGCTTGCCGCACGACTGGTCACGACCCTCACCACCGAGTTCGGCATCGACGTGGATGTCCGACTGCCCCTGGACAACCCGACGGTCGAGCAACTCGCCGCGGCGGTCAACGCCGCCGTCATCGACGAGTTCGGCATCGACCTGGACGAACTCGGCGACCTGGACGACATAGGTGATCTCGAGGGCGACGACGGTGGGTTCGCCGGCCTCACCGTCATCGAGCCGGCACCCGCGGCCGATTCGTCGTCGACCGGGCGGCCACCGCTGACCCATGTCGATCGGCCCGATCCGATCCCACTGTCCTTCTCCCAGTTGGCGATGTGGTTCCAGCATCGGTTCGAGGGCCCCGGGGCCGCCGGCAACATCCCGCTTGCCTTCCGCCTCGACGGTCCGCTCGAGATCGATGCGCTGCGTGCGGGGATCGGTGATGTGATCCGACGCCACGAATCGTTGCGCACCACCTTCGTCGAACGGGACGGTCTTCCGGTCGCGGTGGTCCACGACGACGTCGACGTCGACCTGCCGGTGACCGCGGTGGCCGCCGAGGAGACGGACGCCGCGCTGGCGGAGGCCCGCGAGCACCTGTTCGACCTGTCCGTGGCACCGCTCGTCCGCGCCCGGCTGTTCCGCGTGGCCGACACCCATCACGTCCTCTCACTGGTCGTGCACCACATGGTGATCGACCACTGGTCCACCGACGTGCTTCTCGACGATCTGATCGCCGCCTACCGGTCCCGCGTCGACGGTGTGGTTCCGGATCTGGCGGCGCCGGAACTGACGTACACCGATTACGCGCTGTGGCAGCATCGCGTGTTCCCGGTCGGCGCGGGATCGAGCGGGCCGGAATCCGACGGTTCCTCCGACGCGGACTTCGGGCGAGCACAGGTCGAGCACTGGTGCGAAACGTTGGCGGGTCAGCCGGACGAGATCACCGTCGCCGCGGATCGCCCACGCCCCCAGGCGCTCACCAAGGACGGCGTCCTCGCCGACGTGACCGTGCCCGCGTCGGTGCGCAGGCGCCTGCGGGCGGTGTCCGACGAGTGCGGCGCCACCGAGTTCATGACGGTCACGGCCGCTCTCTCCGGCGTGTTCAGCAGGCTGGGCGGAGGCGACGACATCGCGATCGGTACACCTGCGGCGGGCCGCCTCGATCCGGGCACGGACACACTCGTCGGACTGTTGGCGAACATGGTCGCCCTGCGAACCCGGACCGACGGGTCGCCGACCGTACGCACGTTGATCCGGCGGACGCGTGATGTCGTCCTCGACGCGTTCGCCCATCAGGACGTGCCGATCGAACGGCTCGTCGAGGCCGTCAACCCCCGACGCACCCGCTCGCGGAACCCGCTGTTCCAGAGCATGATCCACTTCCGCGATCGGGACGCCAACGCGATCGGACGACCGCTGGACGCCGACGGGCACACCTCGGTCACCATGCTCCCGGTCGAGCAGGACACGTCGTTCCTCGATCTGAACGTCATCCTCACCGTGACCGCCGACGGCGGCTTCGACGGCCGCGTGGTCGGCAGCGCCGACCTCTACGACCAGGAATCCGTCGACGGCATCGCCGCGGCGTTCGTCGCCATGCTCACCGGATTCGCCGACGGCGCCGACACCGTCGTCGACACCGTCGACCTGCCCGCGATCCCGGGTGTGCTCACCGCCGACCGCCACGACGACGACCCGACCACCCTCGCCGCGCTGATCGCCGTCGAGCACCCGCGCCGGGTGCACGCAGGTCCGCGGACGCTGGCCGCGTTGCCCCACACCGGGACAACAGATCTCGCGTCGGTCCGGGACTGGGTGGTCACCGGACCGGGCGCCGGCACCGCACTGGGGGAGACGCTGTCGGCTCTGGCACCCGGATCGCGACTGACCGATCCGTTCACCGAGCAGGAACCGGCGCCGGCGGTCCTGGCGATGGCCGCGACCGCCGGCGGTGGCGCACAGACCCCCACCGAGGAACGGCTGATCGCGATCCTCACCGACCTGTTGGGCGTCGACGGCCTCGGCCGCGACGACAACTTCTTCGCCGTCGGCGGCGACAGCGTGATCTCCATCCAGTGGTCGGCGCGCGCCGCGGCCGAGGGATTACCGCTGGCGCCGCAACAGATCTTCGACCACTATTCGATCGCCGAACTGGCGGCCGCGGTCGACGAGGGCGGCTCCGACACCGCGACCGACGAGACGCCTGCCGCCGAACCGCCGGTGGACGCAGCCCCGATGAGCGCCTCCGGGCTGAGTGACGACATGCTGGAATCGCTGGGCAGCGCCTGGAAGTCGCAGCGGTGAGCGACGTCCCCGAGATCGAGGACGTTCTCGCCCTCAGCCCACTGCAGCAGGGCCTGTTCACGCTCTCGGAGATGTCCGGCGAAGGGCTTGACGTCTACTCCATGCAGTTCGTCGTCGAGATCACCGGCCCCCTCGACGTCGACCGTCTGCATCGCAGCGTCGACGCGATCGTCGACCGACACCCCAACCTGCGGGTGTCGCTGTGGGACAAGGATCTACCGGCACCCGTGCAGATCGTGCCGAGCCACGTCGTCGTTCCCTGGGAGGAGATCACCGCGAGTGCAGCGGAGTTCGACTCCCTCGCCGTCGCCGGACGCGCCCTCCGATTCGACCTGCGGAATGGCCCGCTGCTGCGGGTGAAACTGGTCGACCTGCCCGGCGACCGCCGCCGGCTGCTGGTCACCGCCCACCACATCCTGATGGACGGCTGGGCGATCGCACTGTTCTTCGGCGAACTTCTCGCGATCTACTCGGCCGACGGTTCGGCGGCGTCGCTGCCGCCGGTTCGCCCGTACCGCAACTACATCGCCTGGCTCGCCGCCCAGGACACCGAGGCGGCCCGCGCGGCCTGGCGCGAGCACCTCGACGGCGTCGAACCGTTGATGCTCGCGGCACCCACGGTGCCGGTCACCGAGCCCGTCCGGACCCGGCACCGTCTTTCCGTCGCGGACACCGAACGATTGGTGTCGTGGGCGCGTTCGACGGGACTCACCGTCAACACGGTGACCCAGTTCGCGTGGGCCGTGGTGCTGTCGCGGCTCACCGACCGGACCGACGTCGTCTTCGGCACCACCATCTCGGGGCGCCCTCAGGGACTCGCGGGGGCGGACGAGATGATCGGCCTCTTCATCAACACGGTGCCCTCACGGGTCCGGCTGTCCGGTGCCGGCGACGGCCGGCCGGCGACCGTCGCCACGGTATGTGCTGCGCTGCAACGAGACTCGGCGGCTATGCGCGACCAGGGGCATGTGGGTCTGTCGGAGATCCAGCGATCGGCGGGGCACGGCACGCTGTTCGACACGCTGTTCATCTTCGAGAACGCGCCCATCGGCGCGGCGACCGAACCCGTGAGCGCGGCCGACGGCACCCGGTTCCTGCCGCTCGCCATGGAGAGCCTTGCGCACTATCCGCTGACGGTGGTCGCCTACCTGCTCGACGGTGAGCTGATCGTGATCACCGAGTCGATCGACGAGGCGCTGGGCGAGATCGACGCCGCCGACGTCGCGGAACGCATCCTGGCCGTTGTGCGTGCGTTGCCCGATGCCGCCGACCACGAGGTCGATCACCTCGACGTGCTCCTGCCCGCCGAGCGCGCCGCGCTCGAGCAGACCGACCATGACGCACCCGCCGACCTGCCCGCGACCGTCGTCGAGGCCTTCGTCCGGCAGTGCGAGCGCACTCCGTCGGCACCCGCGCTGGTGACCGACGACGAATCGATCACCTACGGCGAGCTCTGGGGCCGCGCAGGCCAACTCGCCGCCGAGTTGCGCGACCACGGGATCGGACCCGAAACCGTTGTCGCCGTGGCGCTGCCGAGGTCGACCGGGTCGGTGGTCGCCATCCTCGCGACGATGCTCGCGGGCGGGGCGTATGTGCCCATCGACCTGGCCTTCCCCGATGCCCGGATCACGAATCTCCTCGACCAGTCCGGTGCCATCGTCGTAATCACCGACCGGGCACACGCGGATCGGTTTGCCGACGACGTGGTCGTCGTCCCGGACGACCCGGAGACGGCCAACCGGATCGCCGCGCGAGCGGAGCCGCCTGCGCTGACCGCCGAACCGGCTATCGGACCGGCGAGCGCCGCCTACCTGATCTTCACGTCGGGATCGACCGGAGAACCCAAGGGCGTCATCGGAACACATGCCGCGCTGATGAGCTATTGCCGCGACCACCGCGACCACATGCTCGCCCCCGCCCGTGCCCGGCTGGGCCGTCCGTTGCGGATCGCGCACGCGTGGACGTTCAGCTTCGACGCCTCGTGGCAACCGCTGGCCGGTCTGCTCGACGGCCACGCGATCCACCTGTTCGGCGAGGACGAGATGCGCGACGCCGGCCGGCTCGTGGCAGGTCTGGCTCGACACGCGATCGACATGATCGACACCACGCCGTCGATGTTCGGACAGTTGGCCGCGGCCGGTCTCGTCGGCGGCGATGCCGCGGACGGCGCGGCCCGGGCCGGAGGGCACCTGTCGGTGCTGGCCCTGGGCGGGGAGGCGATCGGTCCTGCCCTGTGGGGGCAGCTGTCGGCGTTGCCGGACACCGTGGTCCACAACTGCTACGGACCCACCGAGACCACGGTCGAAGCAGTCGTCGCGCGGGTGGCGGATTCCGCGTCGCCCACCATCGGCACGCCCACCGACCGGATGAGCGCCTACGTCCTCGATTCCCGACTCCGCCCGACACCGACCGGTGTCGCCGGCGAGCTGTACCTGTCGGGTGCCCAGGTGACCCGTGGCTACCAACGCAAACCGGCGATGACGAGCACACGATTCGTCGCCGACCCGTTCCGCCCACGCGCGCGGATGTACCGCACCGGAGACCTGGTGCGTCGCAACGCGGCCGGGAACATCCTGTTCGTCGGCCGCAGCGACGATCAGGTGAAGATCCGCGGATACCGCATCGAGACCGGTGAGGTGGAGGCCGCGATCCGACGTGCCGACGGTGTGACGGCGGCCGCCGTCGTGGTCGTCGACCGGGCCGCCGGACCGGCACTGGTCGGGTTCGCCGCCGGAGATGGTGTCGACGCCCGCGCTGTTCGCGCCCACGTCGCGAAGGCGCTTCCCGCACACATGGTGCCGTCGCGAGTTGTCGGCGTGCCGGTGCTCCCGATGAACAGCAACGGCAAGGTGGACGCGATCGTCCTCGCGGAATCGGCCGCCGCTGCACTGCAGGCCCGCGCCACTGCCGACGACGTCGACCTCACACCGACGGCGACGATCGTCGCCGGTGTGATCGCCGACGTGCTCGGAACCGCACCGGGCCCGGACGAGGACTTCTTCGACCTCGGCCTCGACAGCATCGTCGCGATGGCAGCCGTGAACGCGCTGCGCGGCCACGACCTCACCGTCACACCTCGGATGGTGCTGTCGTACCCGACGGTGCTCGACCTCGCGGACGCGATCGACAACGCCGAGGAGGACGAATCCTTCTCGGCCGGGACAGGTCTCGTACCCGCACTGCCGGTCGTCGAGTGGCTGTACGAGTACGGCAACCACCGGCGGTTCACCCAGACCGTGCTGTTCGCGCTACCGGCCGATGTGTCCGACGACGGGCTGATCGCGGTTCTGCAGGCCACGATCGATGCCCACGACATGCTCCGCTCGATCGTCACCGAGGACGGGTTGATCACACGGGACCGCGGCACGGTCGACGCCGCCTCGTTGCTGGTCGTCCGCGACGCCGAGGACCTCGCAGACAGCGTCACCGCTGCCGCGCGGGAGGCGAACGACCGCATTGACCCCGACGCGGGCCGCATGGTGTCGGCAGTGCGACTGCGCCACAACCACTCCGCGGGCGACTCGGCCGATGTCCTGCTGCTGGCCATCCACCACCTCGCGGTCGACGCGGTCAGCTGGCAGGTGCTCTTCGCAGACCTCGCGCGGGCAGGCTCGACCCTCGAGGTGGTCGATGGCTCGCCGACGGTCCCCGCCCTCCCAGAGGAGCACACCGACTACCGTGCGTGGTGCCGATTCGTCGAGGGACGCACCGACAGTCCGGATGTGCTGGCACAGCAGGACTATTGGACCGCTCAGGTTGCCGGGCCCGATCCGGCCGTCGGGGCCCGGCAGGTCGATCCCACCACGGACACGTGGGCCTCACTGCGATCAGCGGTCACCACCACCGACACCGACGTCACCGCGACGATCCTGAAGGCCGCCGACCGTACTGTCGGTGTGCGCGAGTTCCTGCTCGCCGCGCTCACCCTCACGGTCACCGGCTGGCGGGCGCGCCGAGGCCAGGACGCGACGGGCGGCGCCTACATCGCGCTCGAGGGCCACGGCCGTGAGGACCATCTGGCCGGTCCCGGCGTCGACACGTCGCGGACGTTGGGCTGGTTCACGAGTGTCTTCCCGGTGCGCCTGGGTGTGGGAGGGTCGGTCGGCGCCGACGACGTTCTCGCCGAACCGGGCGTCGGGCGGAAGCTCGTGGACGAGGTTGCCCGGCAGGTCGCGGAGATTCCAGCCGGTGGAGTGGATTTCGGTGTCCTCAAGTATCTTTCCCGAACTCCGGGGTTGCAGGTGCCGATGCCGCAGATCGAGTTCAACTATCTTGGTCGGTTCGATCTGCACACGCCGGACACCCAGTGGCAACCGTGGTCGCCCATCACTGATCTCGACATCAACGAGCATCTGCCGACGGACCCGGAACCAGATCTGCCGCTGCGGTACGCGCTTGACGTGGTTGCCGTGATCCGGGCGACCGACGACGGTCCGCAATTGGTGGCCAATTGGCGCTACGGCGACACCGTGCTGACCGCGGACGAGGTCGGCGAGCTGACGGCGATGTGGGAGCGGTCGGTGGTCGCGTTGGCGGGCGCCATCGCGGGCTAGGGCGGATCTATTCGTGCCCACGACGGTTGCGACGGGTCGGTCTGCCGCTTTCACACTGTTGAGTTGTCAAGGTACGGATGCGGTCCCGGCGTGGCCGGGTGCAGGATGTGGTGGTCGTTGGATGGTGATGTCAGGAATCGGTCAGGCGGCGGCGGGCAGGTTGTCGAGGGTCAGGGTGCGTCGGTTGTAGCTTGGTAAGGCTCGTTGCTCGGGGTCGACGGTGGTCGGCGGTATCAGCCAGGCGTGCCGGTCGGCGCCGATGTACACGTCCCATCCGTTGTGGTGGACGTCGGCGTGACAGGACGGGCACAGCAGGCAGCCGTTCTCCAGACAAGTTTCGCCACCGTCGGCCCAGTGCGCGATGTGGTGGGCCTGGGTGCGGGTGGCGGGGGCGCCGCATTTGATGCAGCACTTGTCCCGGACGTGCAGTGCTTTGCGTTGTGCGGGGGTGAACAGACGTTTCTCTCTGCCGACGTCGAGGGGCACGGTTTCGCCGTCGACGAGCAGTGGTGTGATGGTTGGGTCGCAGGCGAGTCGGTTCATCGTGGCGCGGGTGATCGATCCCATGTGTTCGAGTGCGGACAGCTGTGGGTTGTCGGCGGGAATGGTCACTAGCACATGAGTTCTCGGAACAATGCTCATGTCGTTTCCGCCTCCGGCGGCGATGTCGAGGATGGTGTCCAGTGCGTCGGCCAGGCGTCGTTCGGTGGAACGTGCGTCGGGGGAGCCGTCGGGTTCGGGGCGGGGTGCACCGTAGCGTTCCATCGCGGCCTGGAATTTCTCGCCGACTTCGAGATCGAGGTCGGCGTCGACATGTAGGCGCCCGTCGGTGGTCTTACTCTTGGTGAGCGTGTTGATGGAGCGGTCTTCGGCGGCGGGCAACCCGTCGGGCGTGTCGTCGGCGAGGACGTTGCCCAGGGTGCGGGCGCGGTCGGCGATCTCGGCTGGGGTGGCGCCGGAGAAGTGTTGTCCGAGAAGATCAGTCACATAGTATAGACGCATCGCGTCGTCGATCGGTTCCGGTGATCTTTTGCCGATGTGCTCGACGCCGCGGACGATGGCGTCGACATGTTCACTTGGCACCACGCCGTCGACGGCATGCGCCGACAGGGTGGGGAGCAGCGCAAGCGCACCGGCGATGCGAACGTAGCGCTGCGCCACAGACGGAGCGAAGCCCATGACGATCAACAACTCTCGAGTAGTTCGTCCGTGGTCTCTGGCCACCCGCAGTCGTTCGAGTGTGCCGGTCAGCTGTGCTGCGTGGTGATCGATCAGATTCCGGATCGTGTACAGGGCGCGCATCTCCTCGAAGGCGCTCTGCCCGGTCATGGACTCGTGGTCGTGGTGAACGGCGCGCAGGGCGTCGCCGATGGCGATGAGTGATGCGGTCGATGACATTGCGGCCTCCCGAATGACAGAACAGGACAGCAGGGCTTACGTGTTCTGTGCGACGGGCCGGCATGTGGACACGGGGCGCGCTTCGTCTTCTTCTTTCCTGCTGGTGACAACACTACGAGATGGCACCGACAAGATCGATCACAGCAAGTTCGCGACGATCACGCGCGGGGGCCGGAGAAGCGCGACACTGGTGGCGTGAAGCTACACATCTCCTCGCCTTCCGAGCTCATCGACAGTCCCGTGTCGTTTCGCGTCAGCGACACCGAGGCGTCGTCGGTCGTACTGGTCGTCAGAGTGACCGACGCCGAGGGGCATCCGTGGCAGTCGATTCATGACTATCAGGTCGGTGACGATGGTGTCGTGGAGATCCCGGATCCCGATGAGCCCTGGACCTCCATGGAATTCGTGTCCGAGGCGACTGCGCCGGTCGTCTTCACGGGTTGCGAGACCGGCCTCGATTTCGTCATCACCGCGACCGCTGAGCGCGAGGCCGCGAGCCTGACGGTCCGGCGATCATGGGGCGTCGGGCTCGTGACAGACCGAATCGAGGGTGACGGGTGGGTACTGGCGTGCTACCGGCCGGCGGTGACGGAGGGTCCTCTGCCCGGGGTGATCGTCGTGCCCGGAACCTTGGTCAGCGGCGCCACGCAGGCCACCGCCGCGTTGTTCGCCTCGCACGGCTACGCCGCGGGCGTTCTCTACTACACCCAACAGCCCGGCCTGCCGGACTCCGTTGCACGCATAGCCGTGGAATCGATCGAGGCCGGCATGCGATCGTTCGCGGCACTGCTCTATGTGGACTCCGAGCGAGTCGCGGTCCACGCGGGGTCGGTCGGATGTCAGACGGCGCTTGCGACGCTGAGCGGGGCTCGGGATTTCCGAGCGAAGGCCGTGGTACTGGTCGCGCCGAGTCATGTTGTTTTCCAGGCTCTTCGCAACGACGGACCCCCTCCGAAGGCCAGTGCCCTGACGCGCGGAGCTGTTGATCTGCCGTATGTGCCGGTGAAGGCGGAGAAGCTCTTCTCGCAGCTCATCAAGAACCAGGTACGTCGATTGTTCTCTCGCCGTCCGACGTCGATGGCGATAGCAACCCGAACGGCGTACGCGGCCGGCCTCGCCGACGGTGACGCGGTGGAGGCCGCGGTGATCCCGGTCGAGGAGGTCGATGCGCCGATCCTGGGGATCGCCGGTGACGACGACCAGTCCTATCCGGCAGATGAGATGGTCCGTGCGATCATGGATCGGCGTTCGTCCGCAGGAGTGGGCGCCGCCGACGAACTCCACGTGTACACCGGTGCCGGTCATTTCATACGTCCGCCGGCGACCCCGACGACCGTCGACAGGTCCGACGGCCTCGTAGCGGGAGGCACACCTCGTGGCAGCGCGGTGGCGCAACGGGATGCGTGGAATCGGACTCTGGCTTTTCTTGGTACGCATCTTGGTGGATGACCGGATGGGAATGGCGGATGTCGGTCTCGACCGAGGCGATGTATGGGATCCTCTCGCCGAGGCTGGCCTGTCAGAACGCGCCCGAGATGCCGCGTGCAAACGCGGAGTTCAAGAGTTGGTTCGACAGCGCGATCGCGTGTCTCGTGCTGCTCTCCGTTTGGAGCACTCTGTCGGGGTTGGCGTCGGTCGACATCGCCATCCGGCCGGACCCCAGCTTTCCCACGCATTGGGCGTCGGCGCTTTCGCGGTGATCGGCATCCTGACCAGCTGTGACGTCCCAGTTGAGTCAGACCTGTCGGCGCGCACCCTCGAAGTGAGTCAGGCTGACGATGCGTTGTCGGCGATCCGGATCGCTCTCCCCGAGCAGTATCGTTTTATCGCGGGGTACTTCGTGCCACCTCCGTTTTCGGGCAAGTCGGCCTACTTCCTCCGCTACGATGACGCGGAGAAAGTAGATCTGCGCGCGCTGGCCGAGATGAACTCCAGTGCCGAGTTCGGTCCCGTCTTGCAGGCGAAATGCGCCAGTGAACTGTCGAGATATTCGCTGGTGTCAGACATGGGTCTGCACTGCGAGGAGTCGATGCCGCTGACGGTTATTCGCAACGATGGATTGGGCGCGGGCGACCTTCTTGCAGCTGGTAGTCAGGCCATAGTCGTACCCGAAGGCGATGATCCACACCAGATATACGTCTACTCGGAAGGAACTTAGCGGGTCTACTCGATCTGAAATGCTCTATGCCGCACAAGGTCACCGATGAAACAATGTCTTCCGCGCCGTCACCACCGCCGGGAGCCGATGCCCCATCCGGACGGCTGACGAGCCGCGCTCGGAGCGACGAAGATCCCGACTCAGCATGTTCTAAGCGCGCCGAAGGAACTATACAGAGAAGGGAGAGCAGACGGTCGAATAGTGTCGGAGCGTCTACTCGGCCCATCGGAGTCGGAGCGAACGCTGGACAGAGGGTTGTGGGCTGATGCGCATCTTGGTGGTCGAGGACGATCGCAGCGTCGCGGAGACGGTTCGGCGGATGCTGGTTGCCGAAGGCTGGGTCGTTGACGTCGTCAACGATGGTGTGACTGGTCTCGAGCGAGCCATGACCGAGCGGTTCGACGTTGTCGTTCTGGACATCATGATGCCGGGTTTGAATGGCTATGAGGTGGTTCGCCGTCTCAGAAGCGTGGACAACTGGACTCCCGTGCTGATGCTGACGGCGAAAGACGGAGAGTATGACCAGGCCGACGCATTCGATTTCGGTGCCGATGACTACCTGACGAAGCCGTTCTCATTCGTTGTCTTTGTGGCGAGGTTGCGGGCGCTCGCGCGTCGGGGTGCACCGGCGCGGCCGGCGGTTCTCGTAGCGGGCAGTCTGTCGTTGGATCCGGCCGCGCATGTTGCGAAACGAGGTGATGTCGAGCTGAGCCTGACGCCGCGGGAGTTCGGCATGCTCGAGTACTTGATGCGTCGCAAAGGCGAGGTGGTGACGAAGGCGGAGATCTTGGACTCGGTGTGGGACATCAACTATCGCGGTGACGAGAATGTGGTCGAGGTGTATGTCAGTTACCTTCGCCGCCGAATTGACACGCCCTTCGAATGCAAGGCGATCGAGACTGTTCGCGGAGTCGGGTATCGACTGGCTGCTGATGGGGGTGGCTGACCTCGCGACGGCACAGTCGGTTACCCGCGGTCGAGTTGGATGATGTGTGCGCGCTTTGCAGCGACTTCGATGCTGTTCAAGCCGCGCACAACGTAGATGCCCGGTCGGTACTCGACACGCACCCGCGCACCTGGGATGACACCGGCCGAGATCAGTTGGCTCATCAGGGCTTCATCGTCTTGCGCGTCTTCCGAGATCGATCGCACGGTCGCCTGGATCGGGTCCTTGGGTCGCCCGATGTCGAGTAGTCGGATGCCCGGAGGCCGTGGTCGCCACTCGACACCGAGTTGATCGAGGCCCGGTATCGGGTTTCCCCATGGTGACTCGGTGGGATTCTCCAGGAGCTCGATGATTCCGCGTTCCGCGTCATCGCTCATGACGTGTTCCCATCGAGACGCTTCCTCATGCACTCTTTGGGCAGGAAGTCCCAGGATGTCGGTGAGCATCCGTTCGGCAAGTCGGTGTTTGCGAGTGGCGGCGATCGCGATGCGTTGGCCTTCGGGTGTCAGCACGAGATGTTGTTCTGTCGTGCCATCGGTGAGCAGTCCGTCCCGTTCGAGTCGGGCGACCGTCTGGGAGACAGTGGGTCCTGCCTGGCCCAGGCGTTCCATGATGCGAGCTCGGCGTGGGACTTGTCCGTCTTCGCTGATGTTGTAGATCGTGCGGACGTAGCAGGAGGCGGTATCGATGAGACGATTCACTGACTCGCAATGCCTTTCGTGACCTTTGTGCGACTGTGGTGGGGGATGGACCGTTCGGCTGATGCCTCACTCGTCGGCGGGCAGTGTGAACCCGATGGTTGCGCCTGCGTGGTCGGAGTCGGTGATGATCATCGATCCGTGATGTGCGCGGATGATTTCGTTGGTGATCGACAATCCGAGCCCAGACCCGCCGCTGGTGCGTTCGCGCGAGGTGTCGAGACGAACGAAACGCTGTGTGATGCGGCCCTTGTCGACATCTGGTATGCCTCGTCCGTTGTCGGACACTGTGATTGTCGCCGAGCGGGTCGTCGAGTCGTGCGTCATGGCGAAGGCGAGCGTGTCGTCGGTGTGGCGTGCAGCATTGTCGGCGATGTTGCGAAGGGCTCGGGTGAGCTTCTCTGCGTCGCCGCGAATGCGGACGGGCACGATCGAGACTGTAATGGTGTGGTCGGTGGTGGCTTCCAGACGCGCGACCTCGGAGCTGACGATCTCATCGAGATTGACGTCCGTCCAGCGCAACGGAACACCGCTCTCGTCGGCTCGAGCGAGCAGCAGCAGATCGGCAACCATGTTCTGCAGGCGCATGGCTTCGGGCATCATCACGACATCAACGGTGTCGGGATCAATGGGTTGGCCTTTGACGCGTGCCAGATCGAGCAGGCCGACGAGTGTGGTCAGCGGGCTGTTGAGCTCGTGCGATGCATCATTGACAAAGCGGAGCTGTTGTCCCCGGGCCTCTTCGATGCGGCCGAGCATCTCGTTCATGGTGGTTGCCAGGGTGGCGATCTCGTCGCCGGTCGCCGGAACAGGTACACGTTGGGTGAGGTCGCCGCCCGTGATGTCGGCGACCCGGCGTCGGATGGCCTCGACCGGACGGAGCGCGCGACCGACGAAATAGTAGGTCAACAAGGCCATCCCGGCGACGATGAGCGGGAACACGATGCTGCACAGGATTGCGACGATCAGAACGGTCGCGTTGATCGGGGTGATGGCCGCCCCGACCATCACAGTGAGGACGCCGTCCGGTGTCTTCACACCGATTGCGCTGGCCTGGTACGCCTCGCCGGAGTCGTCTTTCGCGTACGTCGAGGGCAGCGTTGTCTGCTGGCCGGGCGGCAGTGGAGGTGCGAGCGGGCGGTTGTAGTTTGCGTTGTTGCTGAGTCGGATGGTTCCGGTGGGGTCGACGATCTGGATGACGGCGACATTCTGAGCGGCATTCAGCAGTGACGGTTCAACGCCGGCCAATCCTTCACTGGCGACGATTCCGGCGATCTGGTGTGCGCGGGCGGATGTCGCGGACTCCGCGGATCGCGCAAGAACGTGGTGCAGGGCGACAATCATGATGAGTGCCGCAAGAGTGAGAGCCAGGATCACCAGGACACTCGCGGTGACGGTCAACCGTGTCCGAACAGGACGAAGCCAGCGGCATATCCGCTGGTAGGGGCCTGCCCTTCGCGTCTGCACGCGATGACAGTAACCCGGCTCTGCCGCACCGTACAGCGGTACTCAGCGTCCACTAAGCTTTGTTAGGAAAGCATGGCCTCATGCCAGTGAAGCGCTCATCGGAGCGGATGACGCAGGACCCATCTCCGCTGGTGCGACACCCGAGCCGGTCGGCCCGCCATCGTGGTGACGGAAGTGGGTGACCGTGGGCGACCCGACGGTGGCCGACGCTACTCGCGACGAACACTGTTGGGTGCTGCTGGTGGCGGTGCGACCGAAATCATCGAGTTTCATGGCGAAACGTCAGTGTCAGGTGGTCACAGCTCGGTTTCGGTCGAACCTCGAGCACCACAACGGCGCAGCAGACTCCGCGAAACATGTTCGGCGCCACTGATCGCGCGGACGGCTCGCATCCGGCTCACCTATCCCGACAACGTGGCGGGCGTCCGAACTCACGTCACCCATTAAGGAGCGCCGATACATGGATACGGCCGGACCCTCTGTCGCTGCTCAAGTGTTCGGCAGCGGCCTCATCGGCATACGCGAAGGGCTCGAAACCGGGATCGTGGTCATGATTCTCGTTGCCTTCCTCGTGAAGTCGGACCGTCGAGACGCGCTCAAGTGGCTGTGGGCGGGCGTTGGCGCAGCAGTCGCCATGGTCATCGCGATCTTCGTGATCATCCATTTCGGTACCTCGACGGTGTCGACGTTGACCGCAGAACTGATCGCCGGCCTCGCCTCCCTGGTGGCGGTGGCGATCGTGACGTTCATGGTGCTGTGGATGAGCAAGGCCTCCGCACACATTTCCGCTGATCTCAAAGACGAGATGTCGACGGCGTTGATCAGCGGTGGCGCTGCGGTGATGGGGCTGGCGTTTCTCGCCGTCGGGCGTGAAGGATTCGAGACCGCACTGCTGATGGTCGGGTACGCCGAGAGTGTGTCCGGCAGTCTATGGCCGCTGCTCGGGCTGTTGCTCGGTATCCTGGTGGCCGTCTTGTTGACGGTCCTGCTGTATCGAGGTGCCGTGCGCCTGAACTTTCATAAGTTCTTTCTGTATACGGGCATCTTCCTGATCTTCGTCGCCGCTGGCATTCTCGCCTACGGAGTGCGTGCCCTGCAGACCGTCGGGTGGTTACCCGGTGGACCGACCCTGGCATTCGACACCTCGGCATACTATGACCAATCATCTTGGTATGGAACACTTCTGGCAGGAATATTCAACTTCCGCCCAGATCCGACTCTTCTGCAGGTCGCCGCGTGGTCGCTCTACATCGTCATCGTGCTGGCGCTGTTCCTCCGTGCCAATCGCCGCCGCCCAGCCCGCTCGGCCGATGCGCACCCGCAAACCCCGGCCGCTCCCGATGCCGGTATCTGAAAGGAAAACCAGGTGAACAGAAGAATCACCACGCCGGTCGCGCTACTGACGATGACGGTAGCCGCACCTGCACTGCTTGCGGGCTGTACCTCCAAAGACGGCGCCAACGGCACCATCGACGTCACCTCCACCAATGATGCCTGCGATCTGGCCAGCACCGACGCACAAACAGGCGACGTGAACTTCACGGTCACCAACAATGGTCCGAAAGTCACCGAATTCTACCTGTACGGCAACAATAATCGGGTCCTCGGCGAGGTGGAGAACATCGGTCCCGGCCTCTCCGGCAACCTCACCGTCGAGGTCACGGACCCCGGCACCTACACCGTCGCATGCAAACCCGGCATGGTCGGGACGGGAATCAGGCAGCAGATCACCGTCTCCGGTGACACGAAGGACAAGCAGGCCGTTCCCGCTGATGTCAACGCTGCCAAGCAACGCTATCTCGACTATGTACGTGGGCAGGTGAACGGGTTGGCCGCACAGACCACGGTGTTCGTGGATCACATCAAGGCGGGGCAGCGTGACCAGGCACAAGCCATGTTCGGGCAGGTGCGCACGTTCTACGAACGCATCGAGCCCGTGGCCGAGTCCTTCCCGGACCTCGATCCCGCGATCGACATGCGTTGGGACGACACCGAAGACGGCGCCCAACCCTTCACCGGGTTCCATCGACTCGAACGCTACCTGTGGCCGCCCCAGCCTCAAGAGGTCGGGGACGGTCCGGGCCAGATCGCGCCCGCCGACGCCGCGAACGCCACCTCCGCCGACAGCGACGCCAACATCACCCAGGCGGCCGACGAGCTACTGAACAACGTCAACACGCTCAAAGATGAAGTGAACAAGCAAGATTTCACTTTTGAGACCCGCCAGTTCGTGCAAGGCCCACAGGCGTTGATCGACGAGATCGCGGCGACCAAGGTCGGAGGAGAGGAGGATCGCTATTCACACACCGACCTGTGGGACTTCGCAGCCAATGTCGACGGCGCAGAGACGCTGATCGCGGAGATGCAGCCGATCATCTCCGCCAAGGATCCTGCGTTGATGGACAAGATCACCGGGCAGTTCACCGATGTGCGGACGGCGATCAACCAGTACCGCCAGGGTGACGGCTACGTGGCATACACGACGGTCAACGCCGAGCAACGCAAGGATCTGTCGAACAAGATCGACGCATTGTCGGCGACCTTGGCCCAAGTTCCCGGAATCGTTCTCGGCTGAGGACGTGGTCTCGGCCGACCGAGCGAGAGGCACGGCCGAGACCACCACTCGATGCCGACGGGAGCACGCGAGCCCGGAGCGAGGAACTCAGGGTGCGTCGGGTGTGTCGCCGGGTTCGGGCACGTCCGGTTGCCCCGGAATATCGGGTGCATCGTCCGCGGTGTCGCCGGGTTCGGGCAGATCTGGTTGGCCGGGCCGATCGGGTTGATCGGTGGGCCGGACTGGCTGGGTCCGGACGGATGTGGATGATTGTCCGGAAGGCGCGTGTGTGGTGATTGCGTGAGCAACGCCGATCCCGACACCACTGGCAGCCGCTGCGGCCAGGGCTGCGGCGATCAGCGCTCTTCGCAGCCGTCGTCCTGGGCCAAGAGTGTTGTGTCCCATGCGAAATTCCTTTCTCGAGGTCGATCGTCACGGTGACGATCTGGAACCCAGAGTCGCGGGACGGCGCTGTGTACACGCTGAGTGTTGCTGAGAGCCCGGCTGCTCGGCCCCGCTGCGACGGCCGCTGTGCACGCTCGCATTCCGAGAATTCAGCCGAGTGTGTCGTGCGAGGTCGAGGTCGAGGGCGACCGGTCCGTCGATGGCGCGTTCGCCCACGTCACCGTGCCGTTCCCACCGGGTGGCCCCGCAAGGTCACCACGTGGCCGGGAACTCAGAAGCAACTCAGCAACAATGGTTTTCACCGATGTCACCTCGTTCGCCAGCAGAGTGCCGGCTTTGTCCGGTTCGATGGCCTCTTCGTGATCAACCGCGGATGCGAGACCATCGACGATGCCGTGAACCGGGGTGAGCAACTCGCGTGCGGCGGTCTCGACGAAGTCGGACTGCTGCCGATGCGCGCCGTTGATTCGATCAAGCATCGCGTTCATGGTGGTCGCGAGCGCGGATGTCTCGTCGCCGGAGGCGGGCACCGGAATCCTGGGGTGGGGGAGGCCACCGTCAGCGGCTGCAGCCAGGTGCCGGCGGATACCGTCTACTGATCGCAGAGTCCTCCCGGTCAGGACGTAGGTCAACACCGCCATCCCGATCATGATGACCGGAAATCCCACTGCGCACATCAATGCGATAAGGGCGACAGTGCGCTGGATCGGACCTTCAGCAGCCCCGACGACGATCGTGAACGGCTCACCTCCAGGACCGGCACTTCCGCGAACCGCGGCACGATACTCGGCGTCACCAGCACGCTCTTCCAGATAGATCGTGTGCTGAGCCTCGGGCGGCACCGACTCTGTGAGCGCGCCGGTGTGAGTCGGCGGGCTGGCGATCACGACCCGATTGCTGGAATCGACTATCTGGATGATGTCGACGTTCTGCGCCTGACCGAGCAGTTCGTGATCGATCCCGCCGGGCCCTTCCTGGCGCACCGCGGTTGCCAACTGGGACGCCCGCGCCTCCGCCGCGCTGTCGGCGGTGTGGACCAGCACCGAATTGATGGACAGCACCAGTATCATCGCGGCCAGAAGCAGCGTCACCGCGACCACCGTGGTGGCCGCCACGGTCAGGTGAACGCGAAGCGGCATGGGGTGGACGCGGAGCTTGCGTGGCCACACTGTCTGCCTTGGATGCACGCATCGGACGGTAGTACCAATATCAGCGTGATCACAGCACAACTCAGCGTCCGCTAAGCATCTGCGGTCGAGCATGTTCGCATGCAGACCTCCACCGTACGACAAGTCCTTGCGGCGCTGCTGGTCGCCGGGGTATTGCTGGGCGGCGTCGCTCTGGCCTATTCAGGAGGCCCGTTCGGCCTCGACGACCCGGTCATGGCCTGGGTGATCGCGCACCGAAACGCCGCCGTGATGCCCACGGTCTCCGTGGTATCCGATTGCTTCGGCCCGATGATGATCGCGATCTGGACCATCGCCATAGCAGTGGGGCTGACGATCTATGACCGCAGTATCGTCCGCGCGACGGCGGTCGTGGCGAGCGTGGTGACCGCCGGAATCGTCGCGGAGATCGTGAAACTGGTTGTGGCCCGACCACGTCCGCCGTTGCAGTTCCACCGGACGATTGCCGAGACCAGCTTCTCCTATCCATCGGGTCACGTGACAGGGACCTGCGCTCTGGCGGTGACTGTTGCTCTGGTCTGCACCGCATCCACCGCACCACGGGTGCGTCGCGGAGTCGTGTCTGCCGCAGTCGCGATCACGCTCGTCGTCGCTGGTACCCGCCTGTATCTGGGCGTCCACTGGGTGTCCGATGTTGTGGCGGCCATGGCGGTGGGAATCGCAGTGGCACTGATCATCCCACCGCTGGCCGTCGGGGGGCTGACTGATCTGCATCGTCGAACTGCCAGTGGAAGTACCGGTCGCCTATCAGGGTGGCTCAGGCCGCGTTCCGCTTCACCGAACGGAGATCAGGTACATGCCCATCACTGACGTCACACCGAGTTCGGTGACCAATGCCTGGAGCAAGGTCCCCGAGGTCACCATCTATTTCTGGGTGATCAAGATCCTGGCGACGACCGTGGGTGAGACAGCGGCCGACTACATCAACATCACCTTGGGCCTCGGCCTGCAGTCGACGACGTTGGTGGCCGTGATCTTGCTGGCCGTCACGCTCGCCGCCCAGTTCATGGTCAGCCGCTACATTCCGGCACTGTACTGGTGGACCGTGTTGCTGATCAGTGTGACGGGCACGTTGATCACCGACAACCTCACCGACGTGTTCGGTGTCCCGCTGGCGATGTCCACTGCGGTGTTCAGCATCGCCCTGATCGCTGTGTTCACCGCGTGGTACGCCACAGAACGAACCCTCTCGATCCACTCCATCCGCACCCGGCGGCGGGAAGCCTTCTACTGGCTCGCGATCCTGATCACCTTTGCATTGGGTACCGCTGCCGGCGATCTCATCGCCGAGAAGCTCGCTGTGGGATATGCGGCGTCGCTGGGCATCTTCGCGGCGATCATCGCGCTGATCGCCATCGCGCACTACGTACTTCGTCTGAACGCGGTCGTCGCGTTCTGGGCTGCATACATAGTCACCAGACCTCTCGGAGCGTCGCTCGGCGACCTTCTGACCCAGCCGCGGGATTCGGGCGGCCTCGCGTTCGGCACCACTGTCACCAACGTGGTGTTCCTCGTCGTGATGGTGGCTCTGGTGGCGTTCTTGAGTGTCACCACGATCGACCGTGTCGAGCAGCGCGCTCCGGGCGAAGTCCGCCGGTGAGAGCTCGGAACGGTTTGTGCTCAAAAGAATTCGTGACGATGAGTGTCTCGAGTGCCCGGACGCTGACTGTACTCGCCACAATCACGACCACTCTGATCATACTGCTGCTCGTGACGGTTTCTGGCGTCACGACGAACGGCGCGATGCCACAATCAGTCTCATGCAACAGCGCCATCATGTCGTTGACTGCTGGTGCATTGATAGCGCGAATGTTCGTACAACTCTGCGTCGCACTCGCCACTCCGCCGACTAGCAGGCGGCGGTGACGGTGACGGTCTCAAACGGCAGGAGCGGCGAAACGTACACCGCGGGCCCGCACGACGAGCATCCGCGTCTGTCGCGCGCGGTGAGGGCCTCGCTCCTCCTTGCAGCCCTGATCGCATCGTTTGTCACGGCCGGGTCCTACGGCCACGCGCTCGGCGCTCCGGGGCCCGGCGACGCCGAGGACAGGACAGCCGCGTGGGCCCATCGTCAACACGTGGACCCAGTGGTATCGCTCCTGGAGTCGTGGGTCACCGCGCGCCATCACCCCGACGACAGCTGAAGGTCAGCGGGTGACACTTGTGGCGCGCGAGCACAATACGTACACCGTGCCGACGACCGATGGTGCCTGACGGTCGCTGTCATCCCCGGTCTCGGCCGGGCGCTGGATTGCCAACGCGTGCAGATCGTCGGCGACGACGCAGCGCGGTCCACACCATCGGTGCAACGGAGACGACCACGATCAACACGAAGATCGGCTCGATGAGTTTCTGCACGATTGCGAACTGGCCCAACCAGTATCCGAGCAGCGTGATACCGCTCGCCCAGGTCACCGCTCCGATGATGTTGACGATCAGGAAATGTCGATGCCGCATGCCTGCGGCCCCGGCCACGATGGGAGTGATGGTTCGTACAACCGGCACGAAGCGGGCGAGAAAGACGGTGATCGGGCCGTGACGGTCGAAGAATGTGTGAGCCTCGTCGACATAGCGTTGCTTGAGAACACGGCTCGCCGGGGTGAACCAGCGGGTGCCGACTGTGCGTCCCACCCAATAGCCGACCTCTGCGCCAAGGATGGCGGCCATGGGCGCCAACAGCAGCACCTGCCACAGTGACGCAAAGGACTCGAGTCCCTGCGCGCCGTCGGCGGCGATCACCATCCCGGCGACAAACAGCAGAGAGTCTCCCGGTAGTAGAGGAAACAGTATTCCCGATTCCACGGCGATGACGAGGAGCAGGCCGACCAGCGCCCACGAACCGAAGTAGCCCAACAGGGTCACGGGATCCAGGAAGCCGGGTAGCGCGACGGCATGAGCAGCCGCGAGGGGAATGGTCACGCTGTCGAACCCAGGGCTCGCGAGCTCAGAGCTCCCTGAGTCACGTGGGTGGGGAGCGCGGGGGAGTGAGACATCACCTGTCGGATCAGCTTTTCCACGTCAGTCAGGACCTCGCTGTAGCCCCGGCGGCCGGGTGTCACCAGGGAAGTGTGCGTACCGCCCGCGATCTCGACCAGGTCGGGATGCGGCAGTGCCGGCAGGGGGTGGTCTTCGAGGTAGTGTCGGGCCACCTCGATCGGGACGACGTGGTCGCGGGTGCCGTGAAGCAACAGCACAGGCACGGTCGGGGGTGGGTCGGCACTCGGGTCCGCCAGTGAGTATCGCTCGGGAACCTGGTGGGGCAACCCGCCGAGGAAAGCCCGCACGTTGCGGTCGCCGTGCACGGCCGCATATGCCAGATCAGCCGGGCCGGAGATCGACACCACCGCTCGCGGTGGTGTCCTCCCGTGGGTACCCGCCCAAAGGGCCAGTTGTCCACCTGCGCTGTGCCCGGCGACGACGGCGACACCGTCTGCGAGGGAGCGGTGGTCGTGACTCAGGCCGGCGGCGAAATCGACGGCTGCCTGGGCGTCGGTGAGGGTCGTCGGCCATCCTCCTCCGGAGCCGATGCGTCGGTATTCGACGTTGAACACGGCGATCCCATGGTCGGCGAGAGCGCGTGCCATGGGCGCCAACCCGCGTAGATCGCCCGCGGAGGACAGCCAACTCCCGCCATGGAACAGGACGGCGAGGGGCACCCCGGTGACAGGTGCGGACGGCAGGTACAGATCGCCGAAGTTCTGGGTGGGATCATTCTTGCCATCCGGCGTGGGATAGACCAATCGAAGGGGGCGCGATCCGGTTTGTGCCGCCGAGTCCGGTGCGGGCGAAACGAAGGTTCGTGCCGCCGATGATTGTGGTGGCACAGTGCAACTCGTGACCGAGGGGAGGAACACGCTCAGTGTGACCACGACGGCGAGGGAACCTGGGGTCAGATGTTTCGAGAGTATTCGTCGGCATGAGCGCACCACGTGTTCCACCCGGCTCATTCTGAGAACTGTTCGTGGTCGAATGGAGTGATCTCCGTGCCGGTTTCGGCGATGATGCCGACGGAGACCGCGGTCAATCCGATGACCATCAGCACGAGGACGAGCCCGATCGCTACCGCGGCGCGGCGATGGTGCATGGCCGTTGCGAGTGAGGACGTGAGCATCGCGTTCAGTGCGGCGCCGCCCCGGCGGATGGCGTGTGCACCGGATCGTCGACCCGCGGGCGTCCGGAGTTCCGCGTGGTCGACATCTGCAGTGAGTACCACCAGTTCGTCGCGGTAGGTGGCCGCGTATACGCTCGCCGACCGATCGTCGAATTCGACCGGGTTGAGCATGCCCTCGGCCATCGCGGCACTCAGAATCGCAGCGGACGCCTCGCGGTCGCGGGTGGATGCACGCCGTCGTGGTGGCGGCGAGTCTGTGTTCTGGACGGGGAGGTCGGACATGGGACGGATCCTTCGCAGCAGATGTGCCGCCGGTCGCGACGCACGTTCCGAGTGTGCCGACGTGGAGCTTAGGGATATCTGAGTGCGATCCGCGCCGGGCGCTGGCGCACTGCGCATCACTCTGGTACAGAACGAGTACTGGTGGATCAACCCGCTCATGTGATTGGTGACGTGATGAACTCGGTAGGCGACGCTGTGGTTCGGATCGGTCCCGCGCTCGGTGTTGTCGTGGTGGTCCTGGCGGCTGTGGCCGTGGCTGTCAACTACCTCGGCCACACCGGCTATTGGCGGGAGAGCATGGTTGCCACGCTGCGAGCCGCCGTCCAGCTGGCCGCTCTGGCGGCGGTGCTGGGAGTGGTGATCCAACGCTTCTGGGCGTCGGCACTGTTCATCGCCATCATGGCATGTGCGGCCGCGTGGACCTCGGCTGACCGGATCGCGGGACGGCGCGGTACGTGGCGGCGCGCGGTGCGATGTCTGCTGCCGGTTGCGCTTTCGACGGTGATCATCGTGGCGGCATTGGTGATCATCGGCGTATTGCCGGCAACCGGGCTGGCGGTGATTCCCACTGCAGGCATCATGTTCGGGGGTGCGATGAACACCGCCTCGTTGGCAGGTCGCCGGGCCCACGACGAACTACACACCCGCAGCGGCGAAGTCGATGCCGCATTGGCGCTGGGACTGGTGTCTCGTGATGCCCGTCTCGAGATCTGTCGCTCCGCGGCAGCCACCGCTCTGGTCCCCGGCATCGATCAGACGCGGTCGGTGGGTCTGGTCACCATTCCGGGTGCATTCGTCGGGATGGTCCTGGGCGGCGCGTCGACGACCGCGGCTGCGGTGATGCAGCTGTTCGTGCTGATCTCGCTGCTGGCCGTCAGTGCGATCGCCGCCGTGATGACCACTGAACTGGTTGCGAGGCAGCTACTTTGACTGGTGACACCGCTGTAGCGGCACCGCTCGCATGAGGGATGCGGCCGGTCAGCACCGCTGGTGACGGCCTGCTGTGCGACGGCAGGCAAAGTCGAACGCCCGTCAGCAGTCAGCCGCACCATGATCATGTGTGGCTGTGGCCGATCGACTCCGACGGTCCTGCCGGGGTGCCGACGGTGTCGACGAGTTCGCGGATGTTTCCTCGGGCAACGATCTGGCCGGCATCGAGAACGACCCCGTGCGCGGTGTATCGCTTCAGCAGGTCCATGTCGTGGCTGATCACGATCACCGCCATATCGCGTGCGGTGGCGACGTCGGAGACCAAGCGCATGATGGCGTGCGCTGTGGCAATGTCGAGCGCCGAGGTGATCTCGTCACAGACGAGCACCCGCGGACCGGCCGCCAGTGCGCGAGCGATGGCAACGCGTTGGCGTTGTCCGCCGGACAACTCGTGTGGGTAGCGGTGACCGAAATCCGGCGGTAGTTCGACGGCCTCCAGCAGTGTGGTGACGTCGGTGGGGTGATCGCGCGAACGGTGCCGGCGACCGTTGAGGCGATGCAGAGCCCTGGCGAGTGTCTGGCCCACGGTGCGTTGCGGATTGAGTGACGACAACGGGTTCTGCGGGATGAGTTGAATGCGGCCGCGCTGGGCGGGAGTCCGCCCGCGTACATCGCACGAGAGCGGTTCCATGTCGAGAGTCAGCGTGCCGGTCGCCGTGGGCTCGAGTCCGACCAGTACGCGAGCCAGGGTGGTCTTGCCCGCCCCGGATTGACCGAGCACCGCGGTCAGCGCGCCTTCGGACACAGTCAGGTCGACGCCGTCGAGAACGTTGATCTGCCCACGGCGGAGGCACAGTGTCCGGGCGGCCAGCACTGGCGAGGTGGCCGATCGTGCCGGCATCGGCATCGGGATCGGGATCGGCATGGGGGGCGCGGTGACGCGACGCGCTGCCGCAGGGTGGAGGTGTATGTGCTGGTCTGTCATCGATTCGAGCGTGGCCATGTCATGTCCGGAAACGATCACGGTGATGTTGTGCTCGGTGGCCAACGCGGTCAGTAGTCGGGAGATGTCTGCCCGGGCTTGTTGATGTAGTCCGGCGAAGGGTTCGTCGATGAGCAGCAGCTGTACGCCGCGTGTGAGCGCACGCGCCAACGCCACTCGGCGTTGCTGCCCGCCGGAGAGTTGTCCGGGACGCCGCGACGAGATCTCGGCCGGCAGGCCCACGGCTTCGAGCGCCGCTGCCGGGCTCAACGCCGCGGTGGGAGTGGCCAGTTCGGAGATCAGCGTCCGCACGGTGACGACCGGGTTGAGTGCTGAACCGGGGTCTTGGCCGACATAGGCCAGATGCCTACGGCGGAAGGAGCGCAGCCGCTTCTCTGGCAGAGCCAGTACCTGTTCACCGTGGACGGTGATGTCGCCCCTGTGATGTCCACCGGCGGGCACCGCCCCGAGAATCGCTTTCATCAGTGTGGTCTTGCCGCACCCGGACGGGCCCGACAACGCGATGACGGTGCCGTGCTCAGCCGTGAACGACACCGGGGCGAGGATCGGATCGTCCGGCTGGGGGGCAACGCTGACACTGAATGACGTCACCGAGACGGCCGCGGTCACGGTGTCGTCCTTCGGGAAGCGATGATCTCGACGGCCACCGAGAGACTGATCGCCACCAGCGCCAACGCGAGAGCCGGCGCTGCCACTGCCCACGGGTTGAGTAACACACCACCGCTGTTCTCGCGGACCATCAGCGCCCAGTTGGATTCGCCCAGGGATGCCGGGAGGGCGAGAAATGCTGCGGTGCTGACCAGGTACATGGCCTCGACGAACCGCAGTCCGAGCTGAGTGAGCGTGGTGTCACGCAGGTTCGGCAGGACCTCTCTGACCGCGAGGTACGGCAGTCGCTCACCACTGGCGACGGCGACGTCGATGAAGCCGGATGCGGCGACCCCGTTCGCGGCGGCAGCGAATACCCGTGCTGAGTAGGGCGTGCCGACCAGTACGGCGACGACGATCAGCCCGGCGGTTCCGGCAGACGGCCAGGACAGCAACACCAGCATGATCGCCAGAATGGGCGGAACAAGCATCGCGGCGTCGGTGGCGCGCTCGATGACTGCACCCAGGCGCGGTTGGAGCGCAGCGACGGTACCCGCCATCGCGGCCAGAGCAGTGACCAATACGGCGATCGTCGACGCGATCAGGATGATCCTCCATCCGCCGGTCAGCAGCTGAGGCAGTATCGAACGCCCGAGGTGGTCCGTGCCGAGCCAGGCCTGCGCCGATGGCTCCGAGTAGGGGATGTCTCCCTGACCGGACGACGTGTCGACGAACAACGGGGCGATGGCGGCAGCGGCGATGATCACCGCCGCCGGCACCAGCCACCAGACCCGCGTGTGTTTCATGCGCGAGTTCGTATCGCCCACGCGCGCAGAAGATCTGCGAGGACCAGCATCATGGTGATGACGACACCGGTCAAGGCCACGACAGCTGCGACAACGGGCGCATCGCGATCTGTGACCGCGCCGGCAAGCACCGTTCCCAGCCCCGGGTAATTGAAGATCGTCTCGACCACAAGCGCGCCTCCGAGGACCATGCCCACCGTCGTCGCCAGCGAGGCGGCCAGAGTGGGTGCGGCGATGGGCAGGATATGACGCGCCAGGATCTCACGTCGCGTGAGTCCATCCAGTTCGGCCGCGGCGACGTGTGGCATGCCGGCGGCCTCGTCCAGCGCGGCCCGGGTGACCCGAATGTTCCAGCCGGACTGGGGGATCGCCAGTGCAAGTACCGGAAGCACCAGCACCGCGGCGTTGGCCGGCGCGCCTGACGGGCCGGTCGTGGTCACGGCGGGCAACCAGCCGAGCAGCAGGGCGAACACGAAGACCAGGCCGACGGCGATCACGAATTCGGGGATCGCGATGACCGCAATGGTCGTCGACGACAGTGCACGGGCAGCAACGCTGCGTGGGAAGAACGACCACAGCGCTCCGAAACAGACCGCCGCGATGGCCGTGACCAGTATCGCGGCGCCGCCGAGGATCAGGGTGTTGGGGAACTTGTCGGTGAGCATGTCGTTGACGGATGTTCCCCGGACGCTGGTGCCCAGATCGCCCCGGATCAGTCCCCCGAGCCAGTCTGCGAACCTGACGGGCAGGGGTCGGTCGAGCCCGAGGGCCGCCTCGCGCGCGGCGATCTGGGCGTCGGTGGCGTCGCGCCCCAGTACGGCCCTTACACCGTTGCCCGGTAGCAGATCGACAGTCGCGAACACCACGATCAGCACGACGATCAACACCGCGATCCGCTGAGTCAGCGCGGTGGCAACGCGGCGCGAGGAGGCAGCCGCGACCGACGGCGTCCACCGGGAACCCGCGAACCGCAGCGACTCGGAGGTCAATTGGTCAACCATGCTCGTTCGAGCTGTACTCGACCGAACCCACCCAGGGTGGGCAGTCCGTGAACCCGAGACGAAGCGATATCGACCCCGTCGGCCATACCCCAGACGAGGTAGCCGCCCCGCTCGTACTCGATGCGCTGCAGGTCGTGACTGGCATTCTGATATGTCGCGTCGTCGCGCGCCGCCAGTGCTCGGCGATAGGCGGAATCGAAGGCAGCGTCGTGGAAACCGGTCTCGTTCCACTTGGTCCCGGAATACATCGTCTTGCTGGCGAAGAAGACCACGGAGTCGTTGGTTCCCCAGTTCGCGGTGTACAGCGGCGCGGACAGCCACGTCTCGTCGTAGAACACGTTGGAGTCCTGCGTGACGACGTCGATCTTGATGCCCGCATCCCGTGCCTGGCCGGCGAACAGCTTGGCCGAATCGACCTCGCCGACCGCTTCATCCTTGGTGAACAGTTGATAGGTCTTGGTGAGATCGAAACGCGCCTCGGCCAGAAGTGCTTTGGCCTTGTCGAGATCCCGCCCGCGTTGGGGCAGTGACCTGTCGTATGTCGGATCACCGGTTCCCAGTACGTCGTTGGCGACGACTCCATAACCGGAGATCGCCTGTTTCACCATGGCATCGCGATCGACGATGAGCCGCATCGCCTCACGTACCCGAACGTCGGCAAAAGGGCCGTCGGAGGTGCGCATGACGACGGGGATCACCACATCGTTGGAGCGGCGCATGACCGTGTATCCGTCTCGGCCCTCGGCAGTGCGTCCGGCGACGGCGCCGACGTTGGAGGCGAGGTCGATCTGGTTGCTCAGTACCGCGTTGGCCATCGCGGTGGTGCTCTCGAAGCGGGTGACCTCGATGGCGTCCAGGGTCGGCGGCGTGGCGTACCAGTTCGGGTTTCGCACCAGGCGAGCATTTCCGTTGTCGAAGGACTCCAGCGTGAACGGTCCTGTGCCGACCGGCCTGGCGAAATCGGTGGTGCCCTGTTTGACGGTGAACGTCATCAGACGCAACAGCATGGGCAGGTCGCGGTTGGGTGCCGGCGTGGTGATCCGGACAGCCGATGGGCCGTCAGTCACGATGTCGCCCGGCGAGGTTACGGGAACCTTTGTCTCACCGGCAATCTCATGGAGCCGTCGGAGTGACCACACCACGTCGGCAGAGGAGACCGGAGTGCCGTCGTGGAACGCGGCGCCTTCGGCGATGACGAATCGCCACTGTCGAGGATCGCCGAGCTGCTCCCACCGGGAGGCCAGCCGAGGCGCGGTGTTCGGATTCTCGCCGGGAACGGTCAACGCGTCGAAGACCAATGAGGAAATGAGGAAGTCGCTGTTGTTGTTCAGCGTTTGATGCGGATCCTGCTCGATTGCCGAGGTCTTCCCCAGTGCGCCAACCCGGAGGGTTCCACCCGATTGAGGGGCACCCGAAGAGGAGTCGTTGTTCGAGCCGCATGCGGCAAGTACGGCCAGAGCGGAAACGCCCGCGCTGCCCGCCAGGAAATGTCGGCGACTGATGCTCACGAATATGTGCTTTCTCGATAAGGCAACACCTGTGGGCTCCGGGTATGGATACCCTAACCCCCGTCGTGCGGCACCTAATCACGCCGATGCGGACCCGGGCAAGGGCGCCTCGGGCCGGGCGGCTCTGGCCACCAAGCGATCGGCGTGAGTCGATCGGCCGACACGGGCGTGATGCGTTGCAGGCAGACGATCGCCGGTACGCCGTCTACCTGCGAGGTGCGCCGGTCATCACTGCGTAAGGCTCGACATGTCGCTTGCGGCGCCACGCCTCGTGAATCGCTCTGCGAGCACGTGGATCTGGACGGCGAAACAGTTAAGTGCGCTTCACTTTCGAGCAGCGAGATGCTCGCCGTGCGCCGCCAACTGTCGATCTGGTCAAGGGAACGGGCCAATTCGTGACGAGATGCACTTTAGATAGCCTAACCAAAGTTCCTTTTGATAGAGCTTGGAAAGGCTGACGCGCCATTGAGCTAGATCGTCATGATCGATTTCCGACACCAGCGATGGAGCTGAAATGACTTCGGCACAAACCATAGAAATGCACAGCATCGATCCTTCCGACGCCACCAGTCTGATGCGACTTGCGTCCGAACTGGCCGAGGAATACCGCAATCCTGACGCACCCGAGTTCGCGACAACCGCACGTGACCTTCTTGCCGAGATTCCTGCAGCGATCCTGAACCAATGTGTGGCTCCCCGAGGAGCCGCTGTTGTGCTGGATCGGCTACCGATCGACGATATGCTGATCGACTCCACGCCGTCGAGCTGGCAGACGGCTGACACCTGTCCCGCTTTGGGATTCGCGATGACCTTGATCGGGCTCGCGCTGGGCGAGCCGTTCGGGTGGGCGGGGCAACAGGACGGACGTCTGGTCAACTCGATCGTCCCCACCCCGGGTCACGAGAACGAGCAGACCGGCGCCAGCTCATCGGTGCTGCTGAGTCCACACACCGAAGACGCATTCCACCCGGACAGGGCGCACTTGATCATGTTGGGCTGCATGCGGAATCATGAATCAATCGGCACCACACTGGCATCGGTCAGAGACGTCCTCGCCGGCGGCTACCTCTCACCCGACGAGATCGCCCATCTCCGGCAACCCGAATGCCCGATCCTGCCCGACGACTCGTATGTGGGTGGCGACGAGTCTCAGGCGCCGGCACCCGTGGGTACATTGTGGCAGCGCGACGACGGTGCCTGCCTGCGATACGACCCTGCTTACACGCCCGATTCGACCGGACGTCCGACGTGGGCGAGGGCCTACGCCAAACTCGAGGCGGGCCTGGCCTCGGTATCACAGCTCGTCGCGTTGGAACCTGGTCAAGTGCTGATACTGGACAACGATGTCGCTGTGCACGGCCGGGTTCCGTTCACCGCGCGTTTCGACGGAACCGACCGGTGGCTGTTGCGACTGAACATCCGACTGGCAGATCGCGACCGACCCGCCGCAGAATCCTTCGAGCCGGGATTCGGGCAGGTGGTCGTCCGCCCCTACAGTGAGGTCCTCGTATGAGCGAGCTGTTGACATTGAGCCGCAGCGACATCGACCGGATCGAGCTCGACCCCCAGCTGGTTCTCACGGCCGTCGAGGAGGCGTACTGCGGTATTGCGCGTCAGCAATCACAGAACCCTCGCAAGGTCAAAATGTCAGCCTCCGAGTCGATCTCCTTTGCGATGGTGGGCCGATCCCCGACGACCGTCGGCTTCAAGACCTCGTACACCCATGATCCGGACCCGGGACGTGGCACCAAGCGCTACTACACGACTCTGCAACTGTACGACGATCAGACGGGAGTGCCCACCGCACTGCTCGACGGTGCCCGTATCGGTGCAGTCCGAACTGCCGCAGTCACAGCTCTGCTCGCCAAGGCCACCGCGCCACCGAACCCGCGCACCCTCCTGGTGATCGGCAGCGGACGACAAGGGCAAGAGACCATCGGTCCCATCCTGACTGCCCTTCCGACAGTCACCACGGTCCTGCTGGCCGGCAGCCATCCCGAGGGTCTGCGCGCGACCAAGCAGCGCTTGGACGTCCACGACGTCGACGTAGAGTCCGTGACCGACGCCAACGAGGTGGCCCACAGAGCCGACGTCATCGTCGGAGCAGCCGGACCGGGCACGCCCCACAACGTCACCGGTGATCGCGTTGCACCCTGGGCGGTGACGATCCTCGTGGGATACGGCGTGGACGCGTCGTGTCTCTGGGCCGCCGACCGGGTGGTCGCCACCAACGCCGAGCAGATGGCCGTGACCGGAACGGATCTGCTGGACGGGCGCACGTCGTTGCCGCCGGTCGACGCGCAACTCCCCGCCATTCTCGCGGGGGACGACCCTGCGCGCACCGAAGGCAACCAACGCATCTTCGCTTACAACTCAGGCTTGGTCGTCACCGACATCGCCATCGGTCAAGCCGTGGTCGACCGAGCCCGCGAACTCGGCCTGGGAAAGGTGGTGGCACTGTGGTCATGAGCGCCCCGCCCATGCCGGCCAAGCGCCGTGCCTGGGAGAAAGCCATTCTCACCCGGCCAGACCTGCTCAGCCAGATGGCCTCGGCAGTGGGGGAGAGCTATCACATCATCGATCCGAACACGTTCGCCGCCAATCTGGCCGACTTCGCCGCCGTGTTCGACGAATGCGGGGTCACTGGGCGGATTCGATACGGCTACAAGGCGAACAAGGCGCGAGCGTTCGTTCGTGCGTGCGCAGACGCCGCCGCCATTGCGCCGCCGTCGCGCTACGGCGTCGACGTCGCCTCCGCCGAGGAGTTCGGTGCCGCACTCGCCGCCGGGGTACGCGGCGAGGAGGTGATGGTCACCGGCCCCGCCCACTCCGACGACGTGCTACGGCTCGCTGCGCGACACCGAGCCCTGGTGGCTCTGGACACGGTCGAACAAGTCTCCCGGGTACTCGAGCACACTCCGACCGAGCACCTCAACATTCTGCTCCGGATGCGCCCCGACGACCCCACGACGCGGTTCGGCATGAGTGGGTGGGGCCTCCAGCAGGCCGTCGCTGACTTGCAAGAGTCAGATCGGATCGTCCTGAGAGGATTCAGTTTTCATCTCTCCGGTTATGACGTGTGGCCGAGAGTGGCGATGGCTCATCGTGCGATCGACGCATGCCAGCGGGCTCGTGAGGTCGGCCATCCCGCTGACATCGTCTCGATCGGCGGAGGCATCGCCGTCGACTATGTCGAGCATCGTGACTGGGACACATACCGCGCCAGAGAATCCGGCGAGTGGTACTTCGACGGAAAGACTGCCGGCTCGCTGTACCCCTACTCCACCGAGGTCGCCGGGGCGGCCATGCTCGAACGTATCCTGTGCGACTCCGACACGACTCATCCGGAGTCGGTCGGCGTCCGGGCCCGCTCCAGCGGGCTGTCGATCATGATCGAACCCGGCCGGGCGCTGTGTGACGGCGCCGGCATCAGCGTCTTCACCGTGCGAGGGGTACACACCCACACCGACGGCACCGACATCATCACGGTGTCCGGGACCTCGATGAGCCTGTCCGAGCAGTGGTTCGACAGCGAATTCCTCCCCGATCCCGAGCTCGTCGACCCGCTCGGTTCGCAACCGCGCTCCGACACCCCGATCGTGCGTCATCCCGCGATCGTCGCCGGTGCGACCTGCCTGGACACAGATCTGTTGAGTCGGCGACGAATACCGTTCTCCCGCAGGGCAAGGGTAGGCGACCTCATCGTCTATCCCAACACGGCGGGCTATCAGATGGATTCCAACGAATCCGAGTTCCATCAGGTGCCGGTACCGCCGAAACTGGTTCTGCACCGACAAGCATCACCGACCACATGGAGCATCGATCGATGACCACCAGCACCCTCACACACACCGACGCCGCCGGTCGCCCACGCGTTGGTCGAGAACGCGTCGTGCAGGCAGTGACCGATCTCGTCGGCAACACACCGCTGTTCGAACTCTGCCGCGCCCCCGGAGGGGGACGACTGCTCCTCAAGCTCGAACAATTCAATCCCACCGGCGCAGCCAAGATCCGAATGGCCATCTCCATGATCGACGACGCCGAACGGCGGGGCAATCTGCACCCCGGCGGCCGTATCGTCGAATCCACCTCAGGCAACACAGGACTCGGACTGTCGGTCGTGGCCGCCGAACGCGGCTACCACTTCTCCGCGGTCGTCGACAACCATGCGTGCATCGACAAGCTGCGCGCCATGAAGGCCATGGGTGCCGAACTCACCTACGTCTCCTCTGATGGAGACGATGCCCTGGCCACGTCGGCTCGCGAAGACTACGCCGAAGCGCTTGCCGCCAAACTGCCCGACGCCCACTTCACCGAGCAACACAACAATGACGCCAATGCCGTCGGTTACCACCGCGTCGCAGAAGAACTCCTCGAGGATCTGCCGAACGGCGTGGACTACCTCATCAGCGCTGTCGGCACCGGAGGCAGTCTTTTCGGCACCGCGGCCCAGCTCAGAGCTCTGGGAAATCCGGCCATCGTCATCGGCGTGGAACCGCACGGGTCCATCGCCTTCGGCGGTCCGGGATACGACTACTGGCAGTCCGGCACCGGCACTCCCGAGGGGGCGGTCGTCGGAACGGCAGTCGACTACAGTCTGCTCGACGAGGGTGTCAAGATCGGTGACATCGAAGCGTTCGCCACCGTCCGGGTGATCGCCCGCCGATGGGGCCTGTTGTTGGGAGGCTCTGCCGGCGGCGCCATCTACGCTGCGCTCGAGCGCCTTCCCGACCTCCCCTCGGGAACCACCGCGGTCACGATCGTGTGCGACGGGGGAGAGAAGTACCTGGACACGGTCTTCTCAGACGAGTGGATGAGTGCCCGAGGCCTGCTCAGCCCCGCCACGGAGAACCGCGTCGACGAACTCCTCGACGACGTCATCAACGGCACCGCCACCCATGACGAGACCCCAACCAGTACGGTGTGGCGGCAGGGCGACCCCATCCCCACCCAGAAATGAGCATCAGGACAGTGCAGAAGCGTGACCTTCCAGGAGCGCATCTGGCCCGGCAACTGACCGCGCTCGCCGTACCTGTCGCCGGCACCCAGCTGGCCCAGATAGCGTTGTCGGCCACCGACACCGCGATGATGGGCCTTCTCGGCGTTGAGGCGTTGGCCGGAGGCGGCCTGGCAGTCGTCATCTTCAACCAACTCCGCACGATGGGTGTGGGACTGCTTGTGCCGATGGGAAACCAGATCGCTGCAGCAGATACCGCCGCCGATCCAGGAGACGCGGCCCGGGCGATCCGCGGCCATGTACGCGCCGGGTTTCTCCTCGCGACGATCGCGGGGATCATCGGTGCCCTGGCCATCATCGGTATCGGCTGGCTTCTTCCCTTCCTCGGCCAATCCGACGATGTCGTCACCGCCGCCAGATCGATGCTGGTCGCGCTCGCACCCGGGCTCATCCCCTGTCTGTGGTTCCAGGTCATCCGACAGTTCACGGTCGGAATGCGAAAACCGTTGGCATTACTGTGGATCACCGTCGCTTCGGTCGCTGTCAACGCGGCACTCAATCTGGGATTCATCCACGGATGGGGGCCGTTTCCGTCGCTGGGGCTCGCCGGCATCGGTCTGAGCACATCTCTCGTGCATGCCTTGACGTTCATCGTGTTCTGGATCCTCGTCCGCCGCAATCAGACACTGTCGCCACTCATGTCGGTACGGTTCTGGCGCGCGGAGCGGCGTGACGTGATCTCTCTGCTCGGGCTCGGTGTGCCCGTGTCGGCGACCTATGCCAGCGAAGCAGGCATGTTCTCGGTTCTCGCCCTCGTGATGGGAGCGATCTCGGCCGAAGCGCTTGCCGCCCACAACATCGTGTATCAGATAACCTTCATCGTCTTCCAGGTCGCGATCGGATTGTCGCAGGGTGCGTCGATCCTGGTCAGTCGACAGGTGGCCCGCATGCGTACCCACCAGGCGCTGACGGTCATGAGGCTTGCCCTCGCTGCCACGTCGGTCCTGGCGGCCGCCTCTGGGTTGTGCTACCTGTTCATCCCCGACGTAGTCCTGGCACCGTTCACCGTCGATGCGAGCAGCGACACCATCGCGCTATGCCGTTCGTTGTTGCTCATCGGGATCGTCATGCAGTTCGTGGACGCCGCCCAGAACGTCGGCGTTGGTCTGCTGCGTGGGCTCGGGGACACCGTGTCGGCATTCCGGTTGTCCGTGGTGGGGTACTGGCTGGTCGGTCTACCCACTGCGCTCGTTCTGGCATTTCCTGTGGGACTCGACGCCGCCGGAGTGTGGTGGGGCCTCACCTGCGGTCTTGGTGTCACCGCGGCCTTGATGCTCATGCGGTTCGTCCGTTCGGTTCCGCGCACCTCAGAACTATCGCCCGACCGTAACGGGCCGCGCTAGTCCTACTCAGGGTCTCCTAAGCTACTCTCCGACAGGATTGTGGCGACATGAAACCAATCGGTCACTATCTGCGGACAGTAAGGCCTGCGTGGCCACCATCCACCGGTGATGCACGGGCATTGTGTCGTGCGGGCCGAGGCCGCACCCCGCGACCGGGTCGAGTGGCCGCATGATCGAGATGAGTTCGGCGACCGAACGGTATCTGCGAACGATCTTCGATCTCGACGAAGACCATGTGACACCTCGACGTGCACGAATCAGCGCCCGACTCGGTCACAGCAAATCCGCTGTCTCACAGAAGATCGAACGCATGCGGTTGGGGGGACTCGTGCAGATGACTGACGACCAGCGCATCGTCCTCACCGACGCCGGACACCGAACCGCAGTCGCGCTGACGCGTAAGCACCGGCTGGCCGAGCGGATGCTGGTGGACATCATCGGAATGCGCCGCGCCGACGTGCATCAGATCGCGACCCGCTGGGAGCATGTGATGGACGACGACGTCGAACGCCACCTGGTCCCGCTTCTCGGATATCCGGCAACAGATCCCTGGGGCAACCCTATTCCGGGGCTGGAACAGATCGGATTCAACACTGCACCAAAGAATTTCAGCACCCCCGTGCCGGAACTGCCCCTCGGGATTCCGACGTCGGGGGTGATCCGTCGGTTCACCGAGCACATGCAGAACGACCGCGACGCCCTGGCTGGGCTTCTGGCGGAAGGGATCGAACCCGGTATGGAGGTCACCGTCACACCCAAACGGAGGTCGGTGTTACTCGCAACCTCGCGCTCCACAGCAGAACTGCCCACATCGATTGCGTGCGCGATCCATGTGGACACAGCGCGGCGGCACTACTAGTTCGGCCGGATCGCAGCGCTCGAGCGGTGTGAACTCGGACGGAAACACGCTGCGTAGGTCCCGCAACCGACGCCGAGCAGGGGCCAGCGGACGGCCATGGCGTGGATCTTCTTGACGAACTCCGCCACCGATGCCGTTCCCACGGTGACGCACACGGACGAGAGGGTCTGATCGTCGAGGTCAGCCGACGCGTGGGTATCCGGGTTATGGTGCTGTATCGATCCTGGGCCTCACTGCGGTAGACGAGTGCCTCCCGATTCAGCAGATGGTCTGAGAACATCCTGAACCGCATCGACGACGATCTCCCGGAGCAGTCGATGTTCGGGTTCGCGGTCGTGGATCGGGTGCCACCACATTGCCTGGACGAGTGGTTCGAGAGGAACCGGTGGTTCGCAGGCGACGAGACGCGCGGATTCGGGAATCGCGTCGAGCATGAGTGTCGGTAGGAGTGAGATCCGGTTGCTGTGGGTGAGGAGAGCCGGCACTGTCAGGAACGACTCGGTGATCACCTGGGCTCGCGGTTCGATGCCGAGCATGCGGAGTTGCCGTGCGGCGGGAGTGGATGCCGCGGAATCGTGATAGACGAGTACCCACGGGAGAGATCGCAGGTCCTCGACGGTGGGTCCTGCGACGGCCGGGTTGTCGGCGTCCATCACGATCACCCACTCGTCGCGAAACAACTCGGCATTGGGCAGATCGAACACGAACCCGTGGGGCATCAGGAGAAGGTCACGTTCGATGAGGACCTGTTCGGCACGGACCACTTGATCGGGGCTGGTGGGCATCATGCGGATACGCGCATGCGGCGCCCGGTCGAGTAACCGCCTGACGATGGCCTCTCCCAGGAGCTGCGTTGCGTAATCACTTGTCAGGATGGTGAATTCGCGAATCGTGTCCCCGACGTCCAACCCGGATCGGCTGTTGAAGACGCGCTCCACCCCTTCGAGTGCGATCCGAGTGCGGGGACGCAGCTCGGCCGCCAGCATCGTGAGGCGGTAGCGGGCGCCTGCGCGGTAGAGCAGTTCGTCGGAGAAGTGCCGTCGGAGCCGGCGCAATGTGGCCGACACCGCCGGTTGGGTGACGCCGAGCTGTTCTGCTGCCCGCGTCACGCTCTGGTGCTGGAGGACGGCATCGAGAGTCACGAGCATGTTGAGATCCAGGTTGGCCAGAGACCGATCGGAGTGATCGGCCACTGATTGACCAGGGGTGTCCGCGGTATCCGGGTGGGGCATAAACGCAGTTTATCTCAGGCATCACCAAATGCGTCTTCACTTATTGTGACGTGGGCCGCACAGTGATGGCATCACTGTTTCGCCTCACGGGCCACCAGTCTCAGGAGACACAATCCATGACACATGCCACTGCGACCAACGTTCTCGTCGTCGGCTCCGGGATCGCGGGTTCCGCCACCGCGATTCTTCTCGCGAAGGCGGGAGTTGCGGTCGACCTCATCGAATCGCAGACCCGGGATCACGCGACCGGATCGGGGATCACGCTCCAGGGCAACGCACTCCGCGTCCTCGAGCAGCTCGGCGTCTGGGATCAGGTCGCCGAGCACGGCTACAGCTTCGACACGCTCGGCATCCGGGCATGCGACGCGGACGGCACTCTTCTCGTCGAGATGCCCGACGCCAAGACCGGTGGACCCGACCTTCCCGCCACCCTGGGCATGGAGCGACCGGTGCTCGCGGCGATCCTGCGGGAAACCGCGGACCTGTCCGGGGTCAAGACCCGCTATGGCACAACGGTGACCCGTTTCGTCCAGGACGAGACGGGGGTCGACGTCGATTTCACCGACGGTTCGCACGGACGCTACGACGTGATGATCGGCGCGGACGGGGTGAAGTCCCCGACTCGTCGCGCCCTCGGCATCGACCTGACGCCGACTCCGACCGGCATGGGGATCTGGCGCGTCTTGTGCACGCGCCCGGCATCGATCACGCGCACCGACCTCTACTACGGCGGCGTCGGGTACATCGCCGGCTACTGCCCGACGGGCGACGACTCGATGTACGCCTACATCGTCGAAGACGCGCAGGACCGCTCCGGCCTCACCGACCAGGAGCGGCTCGAGGTCATGCGATCGCTCGCCGAGCACTACCACGGGCCGTGGGACGAGATCCGCACTCTCATCACCGACGCCGCGCGAATCAACTACACGTGGTTCGAATCCCACCTGCTCGACGAACCCTGGAACCGCGGGAGGGTCGTGCTGATCGGCGACGCCGCTCACGTGTGCCCGCCCACTCTGGCGCAGGGCGGTGCCCAGGCGCTCGAGGACGCCGCGGTCCTGGCCGAGTTGCTGACCACGCAGGCCGTGGACGACGCCATGTGGAAGGCGTTCCATGACCGCAGACTCACGCGTGCAAGCGAAGTCGTCAACGGCTCGCTGCAGCTCGGCCAGTGGATGCTCGACCACGATCCCGCTGCCGACGTCCCCGGACTCATGGGGCGCATCTCGGCCCTCGTCAGCGCCCCGGCCTGAGTCCTGAAACCCATCGCCCCGAGAGAAAGCCCTTCGCTATGACCGACTACGCGTTCACACATCTGCGACACGTCGCCCTCGCCGTCCCCGATTACGAGAAGCAGCTCGACTTCTACACCCAGCAGTGGGGATTGTCGGTGGCGGGCTCAGACGCCGATGTCACGTACCTCGCGGCCGAGGGATCGCCCGAGTCCTACATCGTGCGCATCCGCAAGGACGTCGACAAGCGTCTCGACCTGATCGCCTACGGGGCAACCGATGCCGCATCCGTCGACGCGATGGCCGAACGGCTGGGACGCTCCGGTGTGCAACTCGTCGGCGATCCCGCGGACCTGCAGACGCCGGGCGGTGGCTACGGATTCCGCTTCTTCGACAACGAGGGTCGCACCATCGAGATCTCCGCGGATGTCGCGCCACGCGCGCACCGCAAAGTCGAGGAGGGCGAACCGATACCGGTGAAGCTCTCCCATGTCGTCGTCAACTCGACCGACCCCGAGGCCACGGTGGCGTTCTACGAGAAGCATTTCGGGTTCCAGGTCTCCGACATCCTGATGCACCCACGGATGGGCAAGATGATGTGGTTCCTGCGAACCAACAGTTGGCATCACTCGATGGCGATCGCGCGCGGGCCGCATCCTGCCCTGCATCATGCGTCCTTCGAGATGCGCGGCATCGACGAATACATGCGCGGAACCGGTCGCATGATGCGTGCGGGAGTCGAGAAGATCTGGGGCCCCGGCCGACACCAGGCGGGCAACAACACCTTCTCCTATTTCCTCGATCCCAACGGCAACACCATGGAGTACACGACCGAACTCGAGGTGCTCGAGGAGGACTCGTGGCATCCGCACCTCTACGACTTCTCGGATCCGGCGGTGAGCGATCAGTGGGGGACCGCCAACGCGATGGACGAGTTCGTCGCCGCGAAGTCGTTCAACGACGTCGACAAGGGACTGTTCGTCGCCCCACCGATCTGAAGCCGGCCGGACTTCACGAGACAGAACACTGAAAAGGAATCAGGCTCATGCGTTTTGCCACAGTCGTCCTGCCGAACGGCGATCGGGTCGCCACCGTCGAGTCGGACGTGGGACGCCATCCGATCCCGGGTATGAGTGTCGCCGAACTGGTCCGTCGCAGCCTTCCCGCGGCGCTCGAGATCGGCGCGGCGGCGATCGTTAGTGAGGCCCCGCTCGACGACGCGGGCTCGGTGCTCGACGTGCCGCTTCGACCGACGACCATCCGCGACTTCGTCACATTCGCCGAGCATGTCGAGGGTGTGCGGACCAGCATGCAGGGAGCCTCGGGAATCCCGGAGGCCTGGTACGACGCCCCGCACTTCTACTTCACCAACCCCCATACGGTGACCGGGCCGAACGTCCCGATCACGATTCCCGACGGCTGCGAGCAACTCGACTTCGAGCTCGAGGTGGCGGTCGTCGTCGGTCGGGCAGGCACTGATCTGACCGTCGACGAGGCCGCCGATCACATCTTCGGCTACACGATCCTGAACGACTGGTCGGCGCGCGACATCCAGCGTCGGGAGATGCAGGTGGGACTCGGGCCGGCCAAGGGCAAGGACTTCGCCAACACACTCGGACCGGTCCTGGTCACGGCGGACGAATTCGGTGCGAGCACCGACGACGACGGCTTCCTCTCGCTGGAGTGCGTGGCCGCGGTCAACGGAGTCGAGGTCGGTCGTGACGTCCTGTCCAACATGGGATGGACGTTTCCGGCCATGATCGCCTACGCCTCCCGCAACTCGAGGGTCGAACCCGGCGACGTGCTCGGGTCCGGGACCATGGGCAACGGGGGTTGTCTGGCCGAACTCTGGGGTCGACGCGGTCGGCTGGATCCGCCTGCCCTACAGCCCGGAGATGTCGTGTCGCTGGCCGTCGAGGGCATCGGAACGTTGTCGAACACCGTGGCGGCGAGCGAGAGTCGTGTGCCGCAGGTGCCCGGCGCCCGCCGGGATCGCGATCCACGTGATGCACGGCAGGCGCGGTCGGGTGTAGGAGCGGTGCCGTGACCGAGACGCGCGTCGGAGCCATCGTCGTGACCGGGGCTGCGGGCGGTATCGGTGCCGCCGTCGTCGAGCGGCTCCGCGGGGCCGGACACACCGTCATCGCGCTGGACGCCACCGCCGACCCGACGACCGACGTCACCCGATTCGACGTCACGGAGCGCGCACAGTGGGAGCACGTGGCACGGGTGGCCGGGTCCGAGGGAGGAGTGTCGGGACTGGTCAACTGCGCCGGTATCACCCGCCGGGCACGGCTCGGCGAGGTGACCGAGCGCGACATGCTCGACGCGTACAGCGTCAACGTCGTCGGTCCGACGATCGGTATGCAAGCGCTGCGGCCGGTCTTTCTGAGGGGTGCATCGGTCGTCAACGTCGGTTCGATCGCCGCGCTGACCGCCCACTACCCCGTGGCCTACACCTCCAGCAAATGGGCGTTGCGCGGCCTGACGCACACGGCTGCACTCGAACTCGGGCCCGACGGCATCCGCGTGAACATCGTCCATCCGGGCTTCATCGACACACCGATGACCGCCTCGGCTCCACCGGCGTTCCGGGACACCTCCATCGACGAGACGTCGCTGGGACGAGCGGGATCCGCCGTCGAGGTGGCAGCGGTGATCGAATTCCTGCTCAGCCCCGCGGCCGGCTACGTGACCGGTAGCGAGATCACCGTCGATGGTGGGGCCACCTCGCATGGCGGCGTCAAGTCCATCTCGGATGCACTCGCCGCCCATTCACCCGCGACCTCTGTTTCACTGTGAGAAGGGATCTTTCGATGACCACTGACGCTGTCGTGTCCACTACCTCGTTCTTCGATGCCGCCGACCCGGAGGCCACGATCGCAGCCACCGTGCAGCGGTGCTCCAACTGGGGTCGCTGGGGTGACGACGACGTCCGCGGCACCCTCAACTTCATCGACGACGAGAAGCGCTCCGCCGCTGCGACGCTCGTGCGTCGTGGCGTACCTTTCGGTCTGTCGCTGCAGTTCAACATGGATGGGCCGCAGAAGGGATGGCGGCGACGCACCAACCCCGTGCACACCATGCTCGATACCGGCACCGACGCCGAAGCAGGCATCCAAGGATTCCCGCATGGTCTCGGCGGCGCAGACGATGTGATAGCGATGCCGCTGCAGTGTTCCACCCAGTGGGACGGGTTGGGTCACATATTCGATCACGGGAAAGCGTGGAACGGGAGACGTGCCGGTGACGTGGTGACCTCTGCCGGCGATCAGGTGACGGGCATCGAGACCGTCGCCGATCAGTTCGTCGGTCGGGGAGTCCTGCTCGACGTCGGGCGCGTGTGCGGCACCGACGGCGAACTCCCGGACGGATTCGCCATCACCGTCGACCATCTCGAGCGCACCATCGCCCACCAGGGTCTCGTGGATCGCGTGGGGACAGGGGATTTCGTGCTTGTGCGAACCGGCCAGCTACAGCGCGCCAAACGGGACGGCTGGAACGACTACGCGGGCGGCGCCGCGCCGGGATTGTCGTTCACCACCGCAGACTGGCTGCACGACACCGAGATCGCGGCGATCGCCACCGACACATGGGGATTCGAGGTACGTCCCAATGAGTTCGACGAGGCATTCCAGCCATTGCATCAGGTGGCGATCCCCAACATGGGACTCTTCCTCGGCGAGATGTGGGACCTCGACGGACTCGCTGCCGACTGTGCCGACGACGGGGTGTACGAGTTCTTCCTGACCGCGGCACCCATCCCGGTGACCGGCGCCGTCGGCGCGCCGGTGAATCCGATCGCCGTCAAATGACACAGCGGGACTTCGCCCTCGATCGCCGACTCGAGGGCAAGGTCGCCGTCATCACCGGCACCGCGAGCGGGCAGGGTCGCGAGGCGGCGATCCGATTCGCCGCGGAGGGTGCGATCGTCCACGGCTGCGACATCGATGGCGAGGGCGCAGCGCACACGGTGGCGATGGTCGAGGCGACGGGAGGTGAGATGCACAGCTCGCATCCGATCGATCTGACCGACGAGGATTCCGTGGTGGGGTGGATAGAGGATGTCGGGACCCGGCACGGCCGGATCGACATCCTCTATGCCAATGCCGGGTTGACGACCTTTGCTCCTGTTCCGGAGATCACGCTCGAAGACTGGCGTTTCGTGATGACCCATGAGATCGACCTGGTGTTCCTGCCGGTGCGATCGGCGTGGAAGTACCTGTGCCAGTCGGGAAACGCCTCGATCATTCTGATCGGATCGACCGCAGGTGTGACGGGATCGGTGACGAATGCCCGCCTGGCCCACACCGCCTCGAAAGGTGCTGTGGTCGCGATGACCAGACAGTTGGCGGCCGAGGGGGCGCCGCACCACATCCGGGCCAACTGCATCAGCCCGGGCATGATCAGCACCCCACAATCGGAGGCAACGCTGCTCGACGACGGACATCCGATGTCGACCATCGCGTCCTCGATCCCGCTCGGCCGACTGGGCACCCCGACCGACGTGGTCAACTGCGCCGTGTTCCTCGCCTCCGACGAGGCCGGATACGTGACCGGCACCAACCTCATGGTGGACGGCGGCTGGTCGGCCGTCCTCCCCGGATGATCCGCATTCACCGATAGAAAAGGAAACACCGATGTTCGAATATTTCCCGAAGAACAATTACGTCTGGAACTTTGCCGTTGCCGGAACGTTGAACAGTCGTGGCCGCATCGACGAGGTCGATCGTGCCTGTCGGCCGCTGCGTGACATCGCCGCCGGTAACGAGGATGTCGGCACCGTCGACTTCCTTCGGTCCTGGACGACGATGGTCGATCGCCTCGTCGCTGCGGCCGACGAGGACGCCGCCAAGGGGCACCGACGCACCGCGGGCCAGGCGTATGCCCGGGCAGCGAGTTACCTGATCACCGCGGAACGCATGCAGCAGGCCGGCACGACCGAGCGCGAGGCGACCTACCAGCGTTGTCTGGACCTGATGGAGAAGTCGTTCGAACTCAACGATCCGCTGACCCGGCGTGTGGAGATCCCGTTCCGGGACACCACCCTTCCGGCGTACTACACCAAGCCCGCTGTGGCCGGACCGGTTCCGGCCATGATCATGTGGAACGGACTCGACAGCACCAAGGAGCACCAGTATCTCTCGGACCACAACCTCGAGCTCGCCGAGCGCGGGATCGCGACCCTCATGGTCGACTGCCCCGGATCGGGAGAGGCCCTGCGCAAGCAGGGATTGACAGCCCAGATCGATACCGAGGAATGGGCTGCGGCGTGTGTGGACTTCCTCGAGGCGGACGCGGATGTCGATGCGTCGCGGATCGGGATCGTCGGATGGTCCCTCGGCGGCTACTTCGCCCCCCGCGCGGCCGCTTTCGAGAAGCGGCTCGCGCTGGTCGTGGCGTGGGGTGCCAACCACAACTGGGGCAAGGTGCAGCGCCGGCGCGTGGAACGCGAAGGTGAGCGCCCGGTGCCGCACTACTGGGATCACGTCATGTGGGTGTGGGGACAGGACGATCTCGACGAGTTCCTGACGATGGCCGACGGCGTGCACCTCGACGGTGTCGTCGAGAAGATCACCGTGCCCTTCCTGATCGCCCACGGTGCCAACGATCGTCAGATCCCGCTCGAATACGCTCAGCGCTCCTATGATCAGGCCGTCAACAGCCCCAAACGTGAGTTGCGGGTGTTCACTCCCGAGGAAGGCGGCGCCGAGCACATCGGACTCGATGACCTCGGGCACGTCAGCAGTTTCGTCGCGGATTGGGTCGCCGACACCTTCGCGGACATGACCGCGACGGCTGCGGACAAGCCCGGAGAGAAGGTCGGTGCTCACGCATAGGACCCAGGACATGGTTGACGTCGCCGTACTGGGTGATCAGGAGCTTCGCGGCCTACGGGGTATGCCGAAGAGTGGGCCTGCCCCCGGTGTCAACCACACCGGGAGCAGGCTCCGGCTCGTCCAAGACGTCTACGTGTTTGCGCTACTTGTGAATCCAGCAGAACCTCCAGTGAGGTACTGAACGGGCGGAATTCCCTGTGCTTCCGCCAGATGCTTGGTGAGGTTCATCAGGGTTACCGCGTCGAGCAGAGAGTGGAACTGGCCGTCGTCCGTGAAGGAGACATTCGCGCCGTAGATGATGAACAACACCGTCGTAGCCTCGGTGTTGTCGTCTGGGACTTTGAGGGTGTGGACTGACGATGCGGGCTCGTAGAGGTATGACCCCGCTGTCTGGGCTTGATCGGGGTACTCCTTGTAGATCCAGCTACCGCTGAGTGTGTAGGCGTGAACGGGGCCCGTGTGAAGGTGGATGGGCAACTCGACGCCGGGCGCGAACGTCGCGAGGAGAACCCACACGCCGACCTCGGGGTCGAGGAAGAGTGGTTTGAAGTTGGAGCCCGGCCCGAGAGCGTCCTTGAGCATCGGGATGTCGGCGACGTTGACGGTCAGCAATTCGGTCTGCGGGAGTGAGAAGACGGGAACTTTGTCCGCAGTGGTGTGGGGGGCAGGAGCGTTGTGTGTTGTTGTCATTGCGCGAACCTCTTCTTTGTTGTGTTTGTCAATCGAATCCAGGCGCCGTAGGGGCGGAGCTGATAGATCAGCGCATGGACGGCAGGACGATGATTTTCGCGTCGTGGTCGGGGTTGGCCAGCCGGTCGAAGGCGCCGGGCAGGTCATCGAGGGTGATACGGCTGGTGATCAGCGGTTCCACCTTGAGTTCACCCGATGCGAGATGGTTGAACGCTTGTGCGAATTCGTCTGGGGTGTAGGCGATGCTGAACTTCAGATCCATTTCCTTCATGACCGCCGTTGACGGCGTGAAGGTGTCGGGTTGCATGCACAGGCCGGCGACCACGATTGTCGAGCAGGCCGCGGCGTTGGCGAGAACTTGCTGGATCACCCCCGGAACACCTACGCACTCGAAGATCACCGAGGGGCGTAGCGGTTCGGGGAACATCAGGGTCTGCCTGCCGACGTGGGCAGGATCGTTCGGCGCGGCGGCGTCGTGCCAGGATTCGTACGGTGAGGTTTCGCGGGGGTCGACGACGATGTCCGCGCCGAGTTCTTTCGCCAGAGCCCTGCGGGAGGGGGAGAAATCGGAGGCGACGATGGGGCCCAGGCCTCGCATCTTCAGGATCGCAATGACTGCCAGGCCAATGGGGCCGCATCCGATAACTAGTGGCACATCATGGGAGCCCAGCTCTCCACGGTTGACTGCATGCAGCGCTACAGCGAGTGGCTCGGCGAGCGCCACGATCTCGTCGGGCATGTGGTCGGGTACGGGTATCAGCAGAGCCTCGGTCAGCAGCATGTATTCGGCGTAGGCGCCCGGGGTGTCGGGACCGCCGAAGCCGATGGTCACGACCTGCTCTCGCAGGAGGAACGGGAAGCAGGCCACCCTCGTTCCGATCGGCAGCGTCTGCTGGTTCTGCGGGCCGTACTGAACGATCTCGCCACAGAACTCGTGGCCCATGACGACGGGGTCGTCCATACTGAACAAGTCGACGCCCACGGCTTCCCTGGCACTGGCCAGGAGCTGTTCGCCATGGGTCACGCAATGAAGGTCGCTTCCACAGATCCCGGCTGCGAGCACCTTGACGAGAACCTCACCCGGACCCGGAGTGGGCACCGGGGCCGTGGTGACCGTCAAGTTGCCGCGAGTCATGACGACGGCATCCATGATTCCAGGCGCAGTCTGGGTCATCGGGAACGCTCCTAAGTCTTGGTTGAGCGACCTTGGGTGTGATCGCAGTCACCAGCATCATCTGAACGCAGACCCAGTTTCTTGTCTTGAAGCGACGTTTAGTTGACAATTGGTGACTATGTCCGACTTGGTTCGCGGCACAGTCCTGCTGGGGGTGCCGAGATTGATCAGCAGCCTCGGCGGCGATCCTCTGGTTCATCTGACTGAGCACGGGATAGATCCAGCTTCAGCGGGAAACTATGACCGCTTCGTTCGGTACAGCAGCGCGGCCGCGGTCATCGGTGACGCCGCGCTCGTACTCGACTGTCCTGACTTTGGTTTGCGTCTGGCGAGGCTGCAAAACACACAAATTCTCGGTCCGGGCGCGGTTATCGTGCGAAATGCCGAAACTGTTTCCGCTGCACTGAGCAGCATTTGCCGCTACGTGCATACCGTCGCCCCCGCCGACACCATTGAGGTGAGCCGTCTCGGCGACCTGGCTGTTGTCTCTTTTGACACTGACTTGCGGCGCGCCGCTGATCGCAAGCAGATGGTCGAACGTGCACTGGGAACCACACTCGCAGCGTTCAAGATCATGCTGGGCGATGACTTCGTCCCAATCCGTATCACGTTCCAACACCGGCAGATCGGGCCAGAAGACAGCTACCGCAGGATGTTCGGATGTCCGGTCAAGTTCGATTCCGAACTCAACGCACTTCACCTACCCGCAGCGGCGCTTTCCCACCCTATTCGAGGTCGAGACGCGGCGGCGCTGGCGCTGGCCGAGGGTTACTTTTCTGGAGTAACGCCCGACGTCGCGCTCGTCGACCACGTCCGGAGACTGATCCGGCGCATGCTCGTCGTCGGCCACGCCAGCCTCAGGATGGTCGCGGAAGCGCTGTCGTTGCATCCGCGGGTTGTTCAACGACGGCTCGCGGAGGAAGGGACCACTTTCGAGCGAATTCTGGACGACATTCGGCGCGAAATTGCTTGGGAACTGTCGGCCTCAGACCTGCCCATCTCACGTATTGCGGCTGCTCTGGGATATTCCGAGCAAAGCAGCTATGCCCGCGCCTGCCGGCGGTGGCACGGTGAATCACCCCGGCAACTGCGTCAGCGGGCGCAGCTGCATGCAAGCGAACGAGGGATGCACAGCCGTTCGGACTACGTGCAAGGCGCCGAGCCGTCAAACAACTGATGGCCAAGTGCACAGGCGCTGGCCACTACGTTCGCGACGAACTCTGGCGCAGTACCGTCGTCCGGCGCCGCGCGAGTCGATGGCCGCGCCCGCGCTGCTGAAGTGAGGCGCCAGTTCATCCTCCGATCATGTCGAGGAATCGTTCAGTCCCTGCGACGTGAACAACCATCGCGAGCAAGCAAATGCAGCGAAGGACGGACGTGGATAGTCATCAAATGTCAATTAGTAGTCGCGCTGAGACAAGCAATGCGACTGGGCCGCGGGCAACGATGGTGATCGCCATCACATTCGGTGGTGTGCAACTTGAGCTAGGAGCGTTCTTGATGACGAAGATAACGGCTGGCAGCCAGGCCACGGTCTCGCGGAGTCGACTGACTCGAAGGGTTGCGCGTCGTCGCCCCGCAGACCTTGCATCTCGGGAGGTCTAGATGTCTCGACTAGAGGGCAAGGTCGCAGTCATCACCGGAGCGGGAAGAGGACAGGGAAGATCACACGCAGTCCGTCTTGCCGAAGAGGGCGCCACTATCGTTGCCTCCGACCTGTGCGAGCAGATGAACTCCCTCGGCTACTCACTCGCAAGCGAAGAAGACCTTGCACAGACCGCGTCTCTGGTTGAAGCTGCTGGGTCGAAGTGCTTGGCGATCAAGGCGGATGCCCGCGACGAGTCGGCCATGCATGCCGTTGCTGACGCTGCCATGGAGAACTTCGGCAAGATCGACGTCCTCATCGTTAATCATGGAATAGCCATGGCCAAGAACTGGGATGGATGGACCGGTTCTGACTGGGACGACGTAATCGATTCCGACCTCAAATCGGTGTGGACATCTGTTCGGCCGGTAATTCCTCATATGGTTGCAGCGCAGAGCGGGTCCATCGTACTGACCTCGTCGGTGTCGGGTCTACTCGGACAAGCAGGCCTTCTGCCTTATACGGCAGCCAAGCATGGCGTCGTCGGTCTCATGAGAGGTCTGTCAGCGTCCCTGGGCGAGCACTGGATTCGGGTCAACGCCATCTGCCCGGGAAATGTTGCTACGGACATGATCTTGAATGACCATGTGGTGGGTGCATTTTCAGGAGGAAATCCTGACTTCACAATCAAGGACATGGAATTTCCGATGCGAGCAATGAACCTGCTGCCGGTGCCGTGGGTCGAGACCGTCGACGTTTCGAATGCGGTGTTGTGGCTCGCGTCAGATGAGGCCCGATTCGTCACGGGTGTGGCGCTACCAGTGGACGCTGGTATGTTCAACACCCCTCGGGGTATTCCCCCGGTCGCTATCACCTGAACCGCCGGGTTCGCCGGAGGCTCTCACGCCTGTGAAGGATGGAGAGCAGGGTTGTCGCCCGTCACGTTGTGAGAGAGATGAATTCGAGCGCACTAGACGGGAACGCGATTCGGCTGAAGCCCTGACGGCTGTCGGTGTGCGTCCGTCGATGCCGGGGCCGCTAGCGGTCTGTGGCGGGCCGTGAGGTGCTGGACGTGGGGTGACCCCAGGCCGCGGCGAGCCAGATTGCTGTGACGCTTGTGAACATTCGTTGCGTTTCAGTGGTGTCCGCCTTGCTGGCGGAGTTGAGGTAGAACGCGTGCTGCATCATGTAGTTCAAGTCGATGATAAGGCGTTCGATATCGGCTGTCGCCGGGTGTGCAAGCCCGTCACGAACGTCATTACGCAGTTGTTCGGTCAGTGCGTCGGTGAGGCGGTGGTTCCAGTTGAACCACGCCTCGGATGCGAAACCCCAGTCTGAGACCGCCAGTTGCTCGTCTTCGACAACCATCACGGTGGCCTCCCGCTCCTCCAACGAACTGTAGAAGCTCAGTACCTCATCTCGACGTCGAGAGTGACACTCATCCCGTTGACGTTGAGGTAGTACCGCGGATGCTCCACGGTCATATCAGGGGTGAAGATTCGGTCCTTGTACCCACAAATCTCGAAAATCGCGTGCCTACGGTAGTTGGCGATGATCTTGCGATGCAGCGGATACTCAATCGTCTCGAGAAACGCGTCAATCCCACGCTTCTGGGACCTGTGCACGCATTGGCCGTACGACGAACAGGGCCGGATGATCGGCGAGCACGTCTTCGAACACGCCGCGATCGCCAACCTGTACGAGGTCGGCGAAGAAGACTTCATCACACTCAGCGAAGCGCGCAGAAAGCTGCTGCCGCTGCAGCAGGCACTCCCGGAACTGCCCACCGCCGTGGCGAACTGACGATTGGCGTGGTGAGATGAGCTTGTTCTTCGGCGGGGCACGCCAAAACGGGTACGTCGTCGACGACCTCGATGCTGCCGTCTACTCGGCCGGCGTGGCGACCACATCATCCTTCCACCCTGACTCCGACACCCACATCGAACCGGTGCGTTACGGGAAGGGGTCCAACGCCCTCGCCGTGCTGCAGACCTATCTCACCAGGGGTGACGCCGGCCATCGACGTTTGCTGTCGGTAGTACGTCAGATCTTCCGCGATCCCAGCTCCCTGCTGTCGTTGGTCACCGTGCGCCGATGGTCCCAGCGCTCAGTGGTACTGCTCGTGATGCAGAACAGAGACAACTCGTTGACCACCTCCATGCGGAAGCTGGGTCCGCTCCGTTTCGTCACCAGCCGTCAGGGCCACGGGGAACTTAACCCGACCTGGATTCCCGCAGGCAACGAAGCCGCCGAGCGCGGAGCCCGCGCGCTCGGTGACAATGCCCAGGCCGTAGGGACGTGGGGTGACGTCTTCAACGTGCCCATGACCGCCCACTACCTAGGCGGCTGTGTGATCTCCGACCGCGCAGGGTCAGGGGTCATCGATCCTTATCACCGGGTGTGGAACTACCCGACCTTGCACATCACTGACGGCGCAGCGATCTCGGCCAATCTCGGGGTGAACCCGTCACTGACGATCTGCGCTCAGGCCGAGCGCGCGCTCGCACTGTGGCCCAACCGTGGGGAGGCCGACAGCCGTCCTCGCCAGGGACATCCGTACAAGCGGCTCCGACCTGAACCGCCTCGACATCCGGTGGTACCTGCTGACGCGCCAGCCGCACTCGTTCTGCCGTTCCCGCGCATTCGCGGCGCACGCGATTCACCCGAGTGTCAGCGGTCACGTGATTCCTCGGGCTGATGCGCTTGCCATCAAATTCGCAAGCTCGGCGCGGCATACTTGATCTCATGTGTGCTCACCCCACCGAGAGGGCCGGAACGGGAGCGCGGGCATGAACGAGGTGGATCTCAACCTCCTGCCGCACCTGCAGGTTCTGCTTGAGTTGAAGAACGTGTCGCGGGCGGCGGAGCGGATGCACCTGAGTCAGTCCGCTATGAGCAACAATCTCGCTAGGTTGAGGCGACACTTCAACGATGAACTGTTGGTTCGGGCGGGTCGCCGATATGAGCTGACGACGTTTGCGGAGACGCTGGCGCCGATGGTCGACGATGCTGTTGAGCGCGCCCAGGGTGCAATGCGGCTCAACGCCCGGTTCGATCCGGCCGACAGCGATCGAACGTTCGTGGTGGCGGCCTCCGACTATGCGACAGCGGTGGTGATGCGACCACTTCGAAACCTCATAGCCGAGCTCGGAGGCCATATCGCGGTGGACATCATGCCCTCCGCGAGGGTGCGTCCGGACTTGGAGGCTTTCAACCAGATCGACGTGTTGATCGGTCCGGTCGGGCAGAACTTCGGCGGTGTATCACGCTACTTGTTTCGCGACGAGTTCGTTGTGGTGATGGACTCAGCGAATCCGCTACTCCAGCGCAGCAGAATCACTGTGGACGATCTGGCTCGCGCGCCCCACGTGGTCGGTGAATTCGGTGCAGGCGTGCAGACACCGCCGATGCGGTTCTTTGCCGAGCTCGGCCTCACCCTCAGGGTGGCGGCACGGGTCGCCGGATGGCAGGCACCTCCAATGCTGGTAGAGGGCACTGATCTCGTGGCCCTCGTGCCACGCATGATGGTTCGCTCGATTCGCCAGCACTTGGCCACAACGGTGGTCGAATTCGATTCGGAGCTCGAGATTCCGGTGGTGGAATCGATGTACTGGCATCCACTGCAAGCGACAGACCCGGCAAACATGTGGTTGCGGTCGATGATCCAGCGCGTGTGCCGCGATGTCGATCGTCGGATGAACTGCCCGTTCACGACATACGGATCACCGCAGTCGAGTGATACCGCCCAGATCGGTGCCAGACCGACCTACCGCATGGCGATGGGATTGACCGGAGCTCCGACGGCGCCGGTCACCGGCAGCGGTGCCGCGGTGAGCAGGAACTCGTATCGACTGTCGGCGGCGCAGGTCTCTGCGAGCTCGTCGAGGTTCCACATCTCACCGATGTAGAGACCGATGTGGGGGATGGCCACCTGGTGCAGCGGCTGAAACGCATTGTGGAACTCGTTCGGACGGACCTCGAATCCCCAGGTGTCCGTGGCGATGCCGGAGACATCGGTGGCGCGGATCCAGTCGGCGGTGGTGAACGACAGGCCAGGCGCAGGACCGCCCGCGTAGTCGCCCCAACCGGCGCGACGGGCACGCGCGAGTTGGCCCGTACGGACACATACGAGGTCGCCTCGGCCCACCTGGGCTGTCACACCCTGAGCAGTGATGGTGTGTTGAAGGTGCTCCGCGGTGATGGCGAAGCCGTCAGGGAGCTCGCCATCGGTTCCACAGACCCGTCCGACGTCGAGTAGGACGCCACGTCCCACGATCAGATCGGCAGCGGTTTCGATGCCGGTGACCTTGTCCCCCTCCGAGGTGACCACATCACCGGCACGCCGGTCGTTCCAGGCTCTACCGTGGTCGAAGATGTGACCGAGCCCGTCCCATTGGGTCGAGCACTGCAGCGGCATGGTCACCACATCATCGGCGCCGCCGAGGCCGTGGGGGAATCCTTGACGTCCTGCTTCTGCGTCGGAACCGGTGTCGAGCATGGTGTGAATGGGGTTGGTACGGCGGCGCCAGCCCTTCTGTGGACCGTCCATATCGAACGGCAGTGACAGGCTGAAGGTTTGGCCACTGCGGACGAGAGTGGCTGCGTGGCGACGGTCCTCGTCGGTGATGTGATTGAGGGTACCGTGCACGTCCTGTGGCCCCCATCGGCCCCAGTTGGTACAACGCTGTGCCGCAGCGGCAATCGCCGCCTCGGGGTCGGCCGGATCCAGCGTCACTTCCGGCATGTGACGGGTGGTCTGATCGTCCGTACTCACTGATTGTTCCCCTTCGAAGCTGCGGGCTGCGCAGTCGGAGCTATGCAGGTGTTGTGCAGATGCGAGAGCCCGGTGATGGCCGTCGTGAGGGTGTCCCCGGGTTGTAGCCAGCGCTGCCACTTGCCGCCGTTGCCGGCCGGGCTCCCGGTCAGGATGAGGTCGCCGGGTAGCAACGGGGCTATCTGCGACGCCTGTGCGACGAGCGACTCCACGTCGAAGATCAAGTTGGCGGCCCGATCTTGCTGCATCCGCTGCCCGTTGAGATCGAGAGTGATCTCGAGGTCTCGGTAGTCATCGATGTTGTCGGCGGGAACGAGGAACGGTCCGACCGGAAGGAACGTTGGTCTGTTCTTGGCTCGCAGCCAATCGCCGCCGAGGGGGCGATGCTCGGCCGGGAACTGTAGATCGCGTGCGCTGATGTCATTGGCGATCGTGAAGCCGGCGACGTGCTCGAGGGCGTCGGCTCGCGTCACGTTGTCGGTGCGCCTTCCGATGACGACGGCCAGCTCAGCCTCCCAATCGGTTTGGCGGGACTCGCCGATCAGGTGGATATCGTCGTCGGCGCCGCACATGGCCGAATCGAGGCCGGCGAAGAGGAATGCGCTACCTGTGGCCGCGCGATCGTCGAGCATCTTGCCGGCAGCGGCGTAGAGCTCGTCCTCGGAGCGCATGTCGTCGGGTTCACGGCCGGAGACGATGATCTCCATGACATGGCTGCGGTAGTTCGCGCCAGCCTGGATGATGTGCCTCGGGCGAAGCGGCTCGTGTATCCGCAAATCCGTCAGCAGAGTCCCACTGTCCCGGGCGGTTTCGGCCAGTCGCGGCAGATGCCGGCGTGTCGCATCCCACTCGTCGAGGAGCGCGAGCACGGTCGCGGCACCGTTGACCAGGGTGTCGTCAGCGATCTCGAGTACCCGTTCCCCCGCGACGACTCCGGCGAAGGTGTGCCGATCATCGCTGAATGTACCCAGCCCGTAGGAGGGAATCGATCGCTTCATGCCCGCACCCCGGAAGCCGCGATGGCGGCAGCGCCGGCGAAGTCCGCCTGGTCGCCCAGCTCAGCCTCGATGCGCAGCAACCGATTCCATTTCGCGGTGCGTTCCGAGCGCATTGTCGACCCGACCTTGATCTGGCCGGTTCGCCAGCCGACCGCCAGGTCTGCCAGCCACGAGTCCTCGGTCTCTCCCGACCGCGCCGACAGCACGGTGCGGTAGCCCGCGGCTTGCGCCGTGGTCACGACGGTGCGCGCGTCGGTCAGGGTACCGATCTGGTTCGGCTTGACGAGGACCGCGTTCGCAACCCACCCGTCGATGCCTCGCTGTAGACGCGCGGGGTTGGTGACGAAGAGGTCGTCGCCGAGCAACTGGCAATGGCCCAGCCGTGTGGTCGCTTCGGCCCAACCCGACCAATCATCCTCGGCCAGTGCATCCTCGAGCGAGACGATCGGATAATGCTCTGTCCAGGAGACCAATTCGTCGACGAGTTCGGCAGAGCGTAGCGTGCGTCCCTGTTCTGCGCTGAGTACGTAGGTGTTCTCGGCCGTGTGGAACTGGGTGGCGGCGACATCGATGGCGATGGCCGCGTCGGCTCCGGGCTGCAGGCCGGCGCGCTCGATGCCCTCCACCATGATGTCGAGTGCCGCGCGGTTCGACGGCAACACCGGGCCCAGGCCACCCTCGTCGGCCACCAGTGCCGTCGGCAATCCGCGCTCGTCAAGGACCTGGGTGGCGCCGGCCCGTACTCGCGCGCAGATCTCGATCGCTTCGGCGAAGCTCCCGGCGGCCATCGGCACGACGAGGAAGTCCTGGACGTCGATCGCGCGGCCCGCGTGCGCGCCGCCGGACAAGACGTTGACCATGGGCAACGGAAGCAGTGGCCGTTGCCCGGAATCGTCCACCGACCTGTACAGCGATCGACCTTGGGCGGACGCGGCCGCGATCGCGCTGCCGATGGATATCGCCAGCACTGCATTGGCGCCCAGCGCGGAGAGGTTCTCGGTACCGTCGGCCGCACGTAGCGCCTGATCAATCGCCACCTGATCGGTGGCGTCCACGCCGCGAACTGCCTGAGCGAGCACGGTGTTCGCATTGCGCACCGCAGTCAGCACACCCTGTCCGCCATAGCGGTGTCCGCCGTCGCGCAGCTCGCTGGCCTCGTGTGTCCCGGTCGAGGCGCCCGACGGTACCGATGTGTGGCCGCGCGTCCCGTCCGCGAGGACGACCTCACAGGCGACGGTCGGCTTACCGCGTGAGTCGAGTGCCTCCCAGGCGAATACGGAGTCGACGGTCGTGTCAGTCATGAAGATTCTCCCAAATGGAATCGATGCGGTCTGGGGTGTTCAACAGCACATGACGGCCCAGCTTCCGGGCCTGGTCACGGTCGCGCGGGTCCAGGTAGTCGATGGGACTGCGCCCGTCGATGCGGGCGACGAGTAGACATCCGATCTGGCGGGTCAGCTGGACGTGGTCGAGGACGGGTGCACCGATAATGCCCGTTCGGCTGTCGAGGAACGCGTGCGCGGCGGCGAGGTATGCCGCTGCACTGGGGGGTCGATGGATGCTCTTGAGAAGAAGATGGCCGATCACCCAGGCGGGGTCGAAGGTCGGATCACCGACATGTGCCACCTCCCAGTCGATCACCCAGACATCATCGACACTGTCGCCCACCATCACGTTCTTGGGTGTGTAATCGCCGTGTACCAGGCACACGCGGTTGGCGAACATGGTGTCTATCGTCTGTTCGACGACGGCGCGCAGCTCGGGGTGCGTCGCGGCGACTTCGCGATGGAACGGGTCCACCCGGAGCTGCTCGAACGCGCGAACTCCCTCGAACTGCGCGGTGTCGACGGCACCCGCGGCGGTGTCCCGCTGTAGTGCACCGAGGAATTCCCCCAGTTTGCCGGCGATCATCGGATCGACGTCATGGTCGAGGAGGCGCTCCTTCCACGTCGTCCAGGTGCTCGGCGCCCGTTCGATGACCAGGAACTCAGGCGTCAGATCGAGAACTCGTGGGACCCTCGTCGGGTCGACGGCAGCGGCCGCCAGCAAGGCGCGCCCCTCGGTGAGCAGCCGCGTGGTGTCGGCGTTCCACAGCTTCGCGGTTCGGAGTTGCCCGAGAGCACGTTTGACGACCGCATCGAAATCACCACCGGTCACCGCGAGGACGTCGTTGGACACGCCACCGGTGAGCGGTCGGATGGAGACTGGGGATGCGTCGCCGGCGAGCAGTCCGCGCTCGGCAAGGTGCGCAGTCAACTCTGCGCGTAGCGACAGAGTTGTCATGAGTGCGTGACCCCTTTCCCGCGGAGTCCGGGGGACTCGAGGACGTCCGGATTGACGACCGAGGAGGGCAGCGATCCGCGCAGGACGCCGACGACGTTGCCGGCGGCGAACCGACTCAGGTCGGCAAGCGAGCCGTCGGAACTGAAGGCGATGTGTGGCGTGAGTAGTACGTTGGGCAGTCCACGTAGGCGGTGTGCAGCCGGCAGCGGCTCGGGTTCGGTGACGTCCAGTGCGGCGCCGGCGATCTCTCCTGCCGCGAGTGCCTCGGTGAGCGAGGGCGTGTCCACCAGGCCGCCGCGCGCCGTGTTCACCAGCAGTGCAGACGGTTTCATGGCTGCCAACGCCGAGCGGTCGATGATGCCCTCGGTCTCCGGGGTCAACGGCAGGTGCAGCGAGAGGACGTCGGCCTCGGCGAACAGGGCTGCGAGACCGGGGACCGACCGCACCCCCGGGGGAGTGGCGCGGCCGCGGTTGCATGCGACGACGTCCATGCCGATCGCTTGGGCCCGTGGGATCAGCGCCCGGCCGATGGTTCCGGTACCCAAGAGGGCCAGCGTCTTTCCGCGTAGCCGCATCGGGACAGGGGTGAGGTTGCGGTCCCAGCCACCAGCGGCGGTGTCGGCGACCAGCGGTCCCAGTCGACGCGACAAGGCCAGGATGAGCATCAGCGTGTGATCGGCGACTTCGTCGGTGCAGTATTCGGGAACGTTGGTCACGATCATGCCCAACTGCGTTGCCCGAGCGACATCGATGTTGTCGACGCCGACACCCGTTCGCGCCACGGTTCGACATCGCACGGCAGCGTCGAGTACCCGATCGGTCACCTTGGCGAAGCAGGTGATGATCGCGTCGACGTCGCCCGCGAGTTCCGCGAGGGTCGCTTCGTCGGTGCTGGGTGCCACAACGACTTCTGCGCCCAGGGTCGACAACACCTCGCGTTCCACATCCGGGGTCGATGCCGGGTGGTCGGTGATCAGGACCTTTATGCTCATCAGCCTCTCCATGGTGGGATCGGGGTGATCGGTGCCGCGGGGGCGATCTCGTTGGCGGTACCACCCAGTACGTCGACGTGCGTGGTGACCACATCACCCGGCTGCAATGCAGGATAGGCGTCGCGCCCGTGGCGTCCCCACAGTTCCGCGAGACACCCGGACTGGCAGGTACCCGAGCCCAAGAGATCTCCCGGCCGGATCCACGTACCGCGAGAGGCATACGCCGCCAGAGCCGGAAAGGTCCAGGCCATGTTCGACAGCGTGTCGGTGCCGATGGTCACGCCGTTGACCTCCACCCGCATCTCGAGGTCGAACGAGGCGCGGCTGCGACGACCGTCGAGCTCGTCGGCCGTCACGAAGAAGGCGCCCAGAACCGTCGACGAATCCTTGCCCTTGGCCGGTCCAAGATGCAGCTGCATCTCCCGGAACTGGGTGTCACGCGCCGAGAAGTCGTTGATCACAACGTATCCGGCGATGTGATCATCGGCGTCGTCAGGTCCGAGGTCGCGACCGGAGCGTCCGACCACTGCCCCCACCTCGAGCTCGAAGTCGAAATCGCGGCAACCCGGCGAGATGGGGACCGAATCGTAGGGGCCGACGATCGCGTAGGGGTTGGAGAAGTAGAAAGTCGGTATCTCCCAGAATATCTCGGGCACCTCGGCCTGTGGATCGAGGTTCTTGCCGATGCCGGCGATGTGCTCGGGGAACGTCGAGAAGTCGCGGAACGTCGGTGGTTGAAGAGGTGCGAGAAGAGTGGCCTCGTCGATGGGGGTGACGGTTCGCCGGTTGCGGAGGGCGGCAGATGCCACGTCGTCGACACGGCTCGGGTCCTCGGTGCGCAACAGGTCGAGGAGCGAATCATCGATCAACAGGTCGATCAGTAGATCGTCGTCGACGACGGCGCAGCGTGGACCGTGGTCGGTTTGTCTGCGTGCGATCTTCATAGTTCTCCATCGTGGGCGGGACAGTGTTCACCCGGTCGGAACTCCTACCGGGTGAACACCGTTGCGAAAGTCTCCTCAGCCCCGGCCGTGCTGGGCGTACGGGTTGAGCAGCTCGGCCTTCATCTCATCAGAGACGCCTTCCTCTGTTGCGGTGAAACCATCGGCGGCAGGGAAGGACTCGGTCATCGACATGGGCATCGCGCTGTTGCGGAAGATGTTGTTGGAACCGTCGGATGGCTTCCACACCTTCGGCTCCCAGCCGGGCACGTAATTGCGGTAACCACCGGAATTCAGTTCCACCCGCATGGTGCTCGGTTCGCGGAAGTAGAGGAAGTTCTGTTCGCCGATCCCGTGCACTGAGGGGCCGTACTCCATGTCGGTCCCGCGCTCGAGCAGAACCTGCGCGCAGATCACCAACTCTTCGTACGTGTCGACCCAGAAGGCGAGGTGGTTGACCCGGCCTGGGGTGCTCGAGGTGTCCAGCACGACACCGAGATCGTGGGACTTCTCGTTGGTGGTGAGAACTCCGAACACCGTGATAGGCGCGTCGTCGAGCTCGGTGTATCCCATGATGCGGTAGTCGAGAACTTCCGCGTACCACTCACAGAATCCGCGGACATCGGTTGCCGCAATGGTGACATGGTCGAGGAATCGCGGTGCGCCGGCATGTGCCGACCGCATCTCCGGCCGATCGGGATAGATCGACCGATGCTCGGCATCTGCCTCGTAGTCGTCCACATCGAAGACCAATCGCATGGGGTGGCCGTAGGGGCCGGTGAACTCGAACGCCCGGCCGTACCCCAGTCCGCCATCCGTCCAGGTCCCTTGGATACCGGCCTGCTCGACCCGTGCGGCGGCCTCCTCGAGCGCTTCGGAACTCGTTGTTCGCCAGGCCATCTGATGCAGACCCGGTTGAGCGCCTGGTACGAGTACCACGCTGTAGGGCTGATAGTCGCCCCAGCAACGCAGATACACTCTGCCGTCGCGACGTGCGAACTCCCGCATACCGAACTTGCGAGTGTAGAAATCAGCTGAGCCATCGACATCGGGAGTCGTGATCTCGATGTGGACGAGGCCGGCTAGATACTTGTTCATGACAAGACCTTTCGTGAAATGGGGGACGGGAAAACGTTTGTTCCCCTGAGTGTCTGATCAGGTAGCCCGCTGCGGAAGCGGGATGTCGATATACGAGCTATCGATCACATCGATCGCTGCACCGGTGTGCGCTCGCGTTCCCCCAGAATCCGGTAGGCGTTGTGACGCAACACGTCAGCGCATTCGGCGGGATCGGCCAACGCCGACGTGACGGCATGAACCGGGTCATCGGAACCCATGTCGAACGGGTAATCGGATCCGAGCACCACCCGGTCGACACCGACCGTCTCGATCAGGGCGCGCAGTTGCCTGGCGTCATGGGTCAACGAGTCGAACCAGAGTTTGCGGAGGTAGTGCGACGGCGGTTGCAGGCAGACGCGGGCTTCGGGGCGCATCTCCCAGGCGCGGTCGGAACGGCCGATCGCGGTGGGAAGGTATCCCCCGCCATGGGCTGCGATCACCTGGAGTCCAGGGTGACGGTCGAGCACGCCGCTGAAAATCAAGTGTGACAGGGCGACAGCGTTCTCAGCTGGCTGCGCCACGGTGTTGGCCAGGTAGAAGCGGTCAAGTCGTTCGTCCAGTGAGCACCCGAATGGATGGAGAAAGATGACTGCGTTGAGGTCTTCGGCGGTCGCCCAGAATGATTCGAGCCGCGGATCGGAGAGCTCGACCGTGTTCGCCTGACCGCCGTCTACCGCCGCCCCGAAGGAGCCGATCTCGACACCGTCAAGGCCGCAGTCGGTGACTGCGTCGACCAGCATCGGAGCCATGAGATCGGGGTGTTGTAGAGGCGCCACCCCGAGCCCGCGCAGACGCCCTGGGGCTTGGGCGACGAGATCCATGACGGATCTGTTGAGCTCGCGGGCGACCTGTTCGGCCTCCGAGAAACCGAGGAAAGGGTAGTAATGCGAGGGGGACGGGGAGATCAGCTGGACATCGACGCCGCTGGCATCCATCGCCTCGATCCGGGTGTCGAGGTCGGTCAACAGACTCCATCGCGATGTGATCATCTGACCCGAAGCTGCCATGGATGATTCACCATTGCGTCGGATTTCCAGTTCACGGGCAGCCTGCAGGCCGGCGGCGTCGAGCTCGGCCACTCGTTGTTCGATCGGCGGGAACAGCGCGTGGGCGTGGACGTCGACAACGGGATTCGCCTCCGTCATGCCGGTTCCTTGACCATGGCGGCGACGCGATGCATGACGCCGGGGATGTCGGGATTGGGTTCCTTGTCGACCAACCAGCGCACGAGTTGCACCGACGACTCGACCACCTCCCGCGCGCGGGGGACACGCCGTTCGTGGAATCGCTCCATGACCGCATCATCGAGATCGCGTGCCTTGATCAACTCCTCGGCGAGGACCGCTGCGTCCTCGATCGCCATCGCGGCCCCTTGGGCGATGGTCGGGGGACAATTGTGTGCCGCGTCGCCGATGAGGACGACCCGGCCTCGGTGCCAGGCTCCGTCGAGCAGGTGGGTGGTGAACTTCGTGTAGTGGACGGCCGTGTTGTCGTCGATGGCGCGAGAAATGTCCTGCCATGGACCGCCGTACAGCCCGGCCAGCCGTCGCAGTTCGGGCCGGTCGGCGATCACATCCCGTTCGTGAGCGGGTTCGACGATGTACGCGTACATGTGGTTGTCGCTGATGGGGCAGTACCCCGCGATGTACAGCGGCCCGCCGTAGATGAGTTCGCTACGAGTGATGTCGGCCGGCCGCGGAACGATGGCCCGCCATGCGCCTGCACCGGTCGCGGCCGGAGTCACGTCGATGCCGATCAGCCGTCGCGTCACGGAGTTGATCCCGTCCGCGCCCACGAGGACGTCGAACTGTCGTTGCTCACCTGTGTGCAACGTGACTGTCACCGAACGGTCGTCCTGAGACACGTCGCTGACCCGTGCGTCATAGGTCAACCGAGCACCTGCCTGCTCAGCGCGAGCACGCACAATCGCGGCCAGATCGGGTCGGTACATGCCGAGGGTGGCAGGGAGGTCGTCCCCTCCGGTGCGGACGTCGGGTAGGACGGCGAGCACCGTCGCGTCAAGGTCGGGGGCGCGCAATGCCAGGGAGTCGCAGGGAAAGCCGCGCGCCAACAGTTCCGGCCACACGCCGATGTCACGCAGTACCCGTAGGGCGTTGCCCTGCAGAGTGATCCCGGACCCGAGGGTGTTGGTATCATCGACTTCCTTTTCAAGAACCTCGACATCGAATCCGGCGTCGCTCAGTAGCACCCCCAAAGTCAGCCCGGCAGCGCCGGCTCCTACGATCCCGATTCTCTCCACCGGAGCCATCAGATGTCCTCTCTCGAAGCTGGGCGGCGTCTCGTGACGGTGTCAGGCCATCGCGAGCTCATGTGTGCTGTGTCACTTACTGTGCGTGAGGGCGGGGGTGATCGGAAGCGCGTCGCGGCGATAGTTGGTATCGGGCTCATCGATAGCCGGGAAATGCTGGTGGAAGCGCGAGATCGCGTCGGGTGGCTATCGCCCGAGCGGCAAACGACACGGCGATGGGTCGGTTCGGGAACGCGCGAACGCCTCCCCTGCAGGCGTTCGCGATGCCTCGTTGATCGCGCGATTCTTGTGCCTGCCAGGCGTCGATACAATGATCCGAATTCACGTGCAGGATCGCCGGGTAGTAAATGACCGGTGGCGCAGTGTGATTTGGTCGATGATCGCTTGATCAATCGGATGGGAACGCGGAGGGGAGCGCGCCATGTGGGTGTGGGGGGTAGGACGATCTCGGCGAGTTCCTGACGATGGCCGACGGCGTGCACCTCGATGGCGTCGTCGGGAAGATCGCCGTGACGCGGTCGGTGCGTCGAAACTGTCCATTTGTCACCACAACCCGTCAGTACCCGCCGAGTCCATGGACTCGGCGGGTACTGGTCGTCTGGGCCGGGTGGGCGCGTCGCAGCGCTACACCGCCGCGGGCGCCGTCGACGACGTGACCTCGGTCGAGACACGGCGCCGACCACTGGAAGACAGTGCCATGATCGCCCCGGCCGCGGCGATGAACAGTACTGCCATCAGCACGTAGAGCGAGGCCGGCGACCAGTCCGCGTCGAGCAGCGCACCGGCGATCAGTGGCGACACGATGGCTCCGATGCGGCCGATCCCGATCGCCCAACCCATGCCTGTCGCCCTGATCGGGGCCGCGTAGGCCGTCGTCGTCAAGGCGTAAAGTCCTGCGATGCAGCCGTTGACGACGATTCCCAGGCCGAAACCGACCGTGAGCGCGAGTGCGAACACCGCCGCCGACGGTACGAAGATGGTCATCAGTCCGGCGGTCACGAGGAGATAGGCGATGAGGACTCTTGCGAGCCGGTAGCGCGCGGCGAGTGCACCGAGCAGGAACGTGCCGAGGATTCCGCCGAGGTTGAGGACCATGCCGCCGGTGATCCCCTCCTTGGCCGACATGCCGGCCTCGACGAGCAGCTTGGGTGTCCAACTGGTCACGAAGTAGAAGCCGAACATGGTGAAGAAGAACGCGGTCCAGACGAGCAGCGTCGTACGCCGGTTCTGCGTGTCGAACAGCCTTCTGGTGGTGGAGATGATCCCGGATCCACCGCTGCCGGAGGTGGTCTCGACCGGGAGTTCGTGAATCGGCTCCTGGCCGATCCGTCGTGCGAACGCGTTGACGGTATCGAGGGCACCCGCAGGTTGACGCACGAGGAGGAAGTCGATCGACTCGGGCAGGCGTACCAGGACGAGGGGGATCAGAGCGGCCGTGCCGATGCCGCCGGCGACGAAGACCGAACGCCACCCGAAGCTCTCGACGAGAAGAAGTGCCGCGATTCCGCCAAGGGTTGCGCCGATCGCGTAGCCGGTGGAGTTGAGACTGACGGCCAGGCCGCGCCACCTGGTGGAGGCGAGCTCTCCGCCGATCACGTTGCTGCATGCGAGAATTCCGCCGATGCCGACTCCGGTGAGGACGCGCAGGAGGCCGAGTTGGGTGGCGTTCTGGCTCAGCGAGGACAGCAGCATGCCTGTGGAGGAGAGCACCAGGCACGCCAGGATGAGCTTGCGGCGACCGATGATGTCGGCCAACGGTGCCAGCCCGAGTGATCCCAACGCCATGCCGAACAATCCAGCGCTCAACAGCAGGCCGAGCGTGCTGGTGGACAGGTCCCAATCGTCGGAGACCGACGTGGAGGTGAAGGCCATGGCGAGGACGTCATAGCCGTCGAGAACGTTGAGCGCGATGCAGATCGCGATGGCCGTCCACTGGTATCGGGACATCGGTCCCTCATCGATCCTCCTGCGAAGGTCTGTGGTCACGGTGGTCTCCTGTTCTGTGATGGTGAAGCCTGTGGTGATGGTGAGGTGGCGCGGTGTCATGGATGCCGGTTGTGGGAATGGCTCGGCCACCGCCGTCCTGCGTCGCGGACGCGGTGTGTGGGTGGTGCTGGGCGGCTACGTCACGTGATCAGCCGCAGCGGAATGGATTCCCAGGATCGAAGGGTGTTGTTCAGGTGCCGCTGCGGGGTGCCGGCGGGCTCGATGGCAGTGACGCGTCTGGCGAGTGCGGACAGCAGGGCCTCGGATTCGAGTCGCGCGACATGCTGCCCGACGCACTGATGGATGCCCATGCCGAAGCCGACGTGCCCGGACGGATCACGGTGCAGATCGAAATCGTCGGGTCGGGTCCAGCGACGGGGATCGCGGTTCGCGGCACCGAGGAACATCAGGATCTTCTCGCCGTCGGGGATGGTGACGTCGCCGACACGGATGTCGCTGGTCGCGGTTCGGAAGAAGGTCTGGACCGGGGACTCCCACCGGACCGCCTCGTCGAATGCGGTGCGAGCGAGGGACGGGTCCTCGCGAACGCGCTGCCACTGCTCAGGGTGGGTGGCAAACGCGTAGAGCACGGCGGCCAACCCGTTGACGGTGGTGTCGACGCCGGCAGTCAACAGCGACCGGACGATGAGCGGCGCCTGAGTCGGGGTGATGTCGCCGCGGTCGCTCGCGGCCCAGATCTGTGCGCCGAAGCCGTTGTCGGACAGATTCTCTCGACGACACTGCTCGTTCACCCATGCGGAGAGACCTGCAACGAGCGGCTCGCCGGCCTGGACGAGACTGTTGTGCGGCCCGAAGGCATTGAACGTGAGATTGCCGTACGGAAGGAGGTTCTCCCGCCCGGCCTCGCGGAGGCCCACGGCATCGGGAAAGACGCGGAGCGGAAAGGCCTGGGCCAGGGCGGGCACGGCGTCGATCTCGACGCCGGTGTCGAGGACCTGCGCGACGAGGCGATCGGCGTCGGCGATCCACTCATCACGAAGTCGCAGTAGGGCCCGCGGACCGAGGACCTTCGTCAGGACCGCTCGCGGTGCGTCGTGGAACGGTGGATCGGCTTCGAGCAGCACACTCGGTGGCCGCCACGGCTTCTCGAAGCGGAAGTTGCTCAGTCCGACACCGGCCGCGGACTGGAACGATTGCCAATCGGTGAGCGCCGCGCGCACCTGCTCGTAACGGCCCATCGCGTAGACGCCGTACTTCTCCAGGTATACGACGGGGCCGGCGTCGCGGAGGTCGGCCTGGAACGCAAGAGGATCCTCGAGAAGATCCAGGTCGAACGGATCGGCCGGAGATGTGGGCAGTGGGCACGGGGCTGTGGTGGTCATGGTCGTTTCCTGGGGTTGGAGGGTGATGTCCGGAGGTCAGACGTCGGAGGTCAGAGGTCGAGCGTCAGGCGGTCAGAACGCGACCGGGACACGCACACCAACATGCAGTCACCTGCTTCACGCTCATGGGGTTCGAGGACTGCGTCACGGTGATCCGGCTCGCCGGCCAAGACCGACGTCTCGCAGGTGCCGCACACGCCTTCGCGGCACGACGTGAGCACCCCCACGCCCGCGGACGAGAGGGCATCGACGATGGTCACATCGCACGGGATCGTCAGGATCTTCTGCGAGCGGGCGAGTTCGAGCTCGAACGGTGTGGTCCGCGCGGGAGCCGGATCGATCGACGAGAACCGCTCGATGCGGAGCTTGCCCACCGGCCAGTCGGCAGTCGTGGCGGTCAGCTCGTCGAGCAGGGTCAATGGGCCGCATGCGTAGACCTTGGTCGAGTCGTCCACTGCGCCCAGATGTTCGGCGAGGTCGATCCGGCCGTGAGTTCCGCTGGCCACGGCGGTGACCCGATCGCCGTGTGCCTCGAGCATGTCGAGGAACGGCATTTTTTCGCAGGTGCGGCCAAGGTACAGCAGCCGCCAGTCGGCACCCACGATCTCGGCCTGGGCGATCATCGGGATGATCGGGGTGATCCCGATGCCGCCGGCGATGAACACGTAGCGCTCCGAGGGCGACATCGGGAAGTTGTTGCGCGGACCGCCGACACCTACGGCATCACCGACGCGGAGTGTGTCGTGGACGTACGCGGAACCGCCGCGCCCCGCGGCCTCTCGCCGCACCGCGACCCGGTAGGTGTGTGCATCCCATCGGTTTCCGCACAGCGAGTACTGGCGGGTGAGCCCGTTGGGCAGAACCAGATCGACGTGGGCTCCCGGAGCCCAGTCCGGCAGTCGTCGCCCGTCCGGTCGAGCAAGGGTCACCGTCACCACGTCGGTGGCGACGGTCGCCTTGTCGACGACGTGGAGCGTGTTGTCCAGGTTGGTCTGACATCCCATGAGTTCTCCCCTTCGTGCGGTCAGTCAAGACTCGCGATCCGGGGAACCGAAGGGCTACGCCCGTCTCAATCATTGAGAGGGGAATCGTGGGATGGATCACTGAGGCCGGCAGCTCCTCCTGACATCACACGGCTGATCCCTCGCGCGGTGGATTTCAGAGCGGGTATGCGCCCGAACGCCGCGTCGTCGTTGGGGACGATCAGACCGAGGGCTGCGACGACCTCTCCGCGCCCACCCCGGATGGGTACCGCGATTCCGGTGGTGGACGGAAAGATGTGTCCGGCGCACAGTGCGTAGCCCTCGCGGCGCACGTGCGCGAGCGTGGCCCGGAGTTGTCCCGGGTCGGTGATGGTCTTGTCGGTGAACGACCGCATCGGTCTCGATGCCACCTCGTCGAGCACGGATGAGTCGGCGTAGGCGAGCAATACCAGACCCGAGGAGGACGCGTGCAGAGGCAGCCGTCCTGCGATTCTCGAGTAGTTGACCACGGGTGTCGGCGCACTGAGGCGTTCGAGGAACAGCACCTCGACGCCCTCCCGCACCGCGAGTTGGACGTCATTGCCGATCACGTGATGGAGATCGTGCATGAACGGCATCGCCGCCTCCCGCAGTCCGACGGCGGGTGATGCACGGGAGGCGACCTCCCACAAGCGAACGCCGATGCGGACGCCGGTCTCGGTGCGCTCGAGCCAGTGCGCGACCACGAGCTCCTCGATCAATCGCGAGGCCGTCGCCACATGCAAACCCGATCGCCGGGCGATCTCACCGACGGTGAGCACGGTGTCGTCGACTCCGAACGCCTCCACGACACGGATCGCCCGCGAGGTGACCGATTCGCCCGTCGGCACTCGTGGCATGTGGTTGATTGTGCCCTTGTGAGCAGGATCTGTCGTCGACCGGCGGACAACAAGCCGACGGTCGGTCGGGTACCCGGATCAAATTGCGGTACTCACCGTCTCGGCGTCCCGACGACGAAGCTGCCGACGTTGCATTCGACGAGTTCGTCGGTGCCGGTCGCCGCGGCGAAGGCGGCGGTGTCGCCGTAGCCCTGGGCCACACCGCCCAGGCCCATGGCGGTGGCGGTCAGATACAGCGTCTGGGTCAGCACGCCGACGTGCTTGAGGATGACGGCATACGGCATCTGTTCGTAGGTCCACATGATCCGGCCGGCGCGTGCGGCGAGGACGAAGAGCACCTGGGGGAGTCGGCCATCGGTCAGGGTGAGTGCGGCCGGCGCGATCAGGCGGGTGACCGCGGGATCGTCGTGGGGTGCGACCGGCCGCAGCACGTGATCGTACGAATCATAGTGATACATACCGGGTGTCACGCCGTCGGCGATGCGGATGACCGGATAGATCTCGAGTTCGTAGAGTGACCCGCCGGACGGGAACGGGCGCGACGGGAGTTCTTCGGGCACCGGCCGGTCGGCGTTGATGGTCCGGACACCCCGGGTGCGGGCGCACCGGTAGAGCAGTTCGCCGAGCTGCTCGGCGGTGACCGGATGGTCGTCGTCGAAGTCGCGTACCGACGTGCGGTCCTCGACGACGGCGGTCAGCGGCCGATCGTCGGTGCGCAGCGCGGCCAGATCGGGGGTGGGCAGGGACGTGGGCTCACCCGGGTACGAATCCCGTCGGGCGGGAACGGGTTCGAATGACCCGTCGGCCCATCGGGTCGGACCGAACGCAGCCCAGCTCGTGCCGCGATCCCCGACGGTGCTGCGGCGGTGGAACCAGAGCTCGTGCGGACTCCAACTCCGGGTCGCGAAGTGTTCGTCCTCGTCATCGCCGACGACGGCGTGACCCGACCACACGAGATCCGCGAGCAGCCGTTCCTGGGCGGTCGGCGCCAGGGTGTCCGGACCGTCGTCGAGACCCGTGAGGACGGCGAGCACGCCCGGGTCGCGCACCGCGATGTCGCACCACGCCCTGGGGTTCTCGGCCACGACGTCGTCGCCGGTGCGGCGGATGACGGTGAACCGGGAGATGCGGACGTCGGTCGGGACGTCGTCGGACCGCGCAGGTGGTCGACGAAAAGGTCTGATGGAGTAGAGCTCTCGGTCATCGAGGGATGCGGTCATGGCGATCGCTCCGGCCTCCACCAGCCGATCTCGCAACGTGGCGATGACCGTGTCCGCGTCGTCGATCTCGACGGGGCCGCTGTTGAGCCGGCGCAGGAACGCGACCTGCGCACGGTCGAGTCCGTCGAGCCGTTGCTTGGCCGGGAGCACGACCGCGACCCCACCGCCGCCGAGAAGGAACCGCGCCCCCTCGGTGAGGGCGTAGGTGAACTGCACTGTTGTGTTCATCGGCACGCGGTCATCGACGTACGGTCAGCGTGACGCCCGCTCGAGTGCGGGGTTCATCTTGTCCAGCAGGTACGGCAGCGAGAGCGGTGTCGGCTCGTTCAGGCCGCCGATCTCGGCGACCGTCAATCGGCTCACCGCACCCGTTTTCACCGATCGCAGATTCTGGTAGCCGGGTAATTTCTCCAACGTGGACATCAGCTGATCGGTGTTCGCGGTGAGGACCAGCAGGTCGGAGTTCAGCAGGGGCACGTTCTCGGTCGAGATCGGGTAGCGGGGCTGACCGTTGCGGCGGAACTGCGCGACGAGAGCGGGTGCGATGCTCATCCCCAACGAGCTGAACAGATAGGTGGCGCCGTCGTCGGGATCGCCCAGCACCTGGATCTGATCGGCCGAGTACATGTACGCCATCGTGTACGTCTTGCCATTGAGTCCCGGCATGGCCTTCTTGACCGAGTCGATCTTGGCGTCGACACCGGCGGTGATCTCCTTGGCCTTGTCGGGCTCACGCAGCACGGTGCCCAGGAACGTGACCATGTCCTGCCAGGGATCGATCTGCTTTCCGGTGATGCCGGGAATCGTCGGGGCGAGTTTGGAGATCTGGTCGTACATCTCCGGCTGCCCGTCCGCCATATAGGAGGTCGCGAGGATGAGGTCCGGCTTCGCCTTGGCCACCTGCGCGACGACGTCTTCGGTACTGATGGGTGTGGACCCCTCGAGCTTGTCGCGGGACCAGGGCGCGGGTTCACCGGTCAGGATCTGGATGTTGTCGAGGTAGGCGACCGGCGTGACGTCGAAGGACAGGGCGACGTCGATCCACTGTGCGCCGAGGGCGACGATCCGCTTGGGCACCCCGTTGATGGTCACCGAGCCCTTGGAGGTGTTGACCTGGATCGGTGCACCCCCGCTGTCGGCTTCGTCGGGGGCGCTGCATCCGCTGATGGCCAGGGTCGCGATCACGAGCGTGGCGAGCGAGAGGAACAGAACGCGGAGCGCACGAGTCATGCGTGCAGCCTAACCTAAGGCCCGAAACGCCAGCTCGGGAGCGCGATAGGTGGACCCGGCTCGCTAACGGTAGTAGCATTGCATCTATTGCCGTTAACGAAAGGTGGTGAGCGATGTCGGCTGTCGACGACGACCTTGATCGCTTGATTCGAGACCGCTTTGGGTTCGGGCGCGATGAGCTGGTGCATGCGCTGCAGACCCTGCCGGCGCATCGGCCCCGGGCGGCACGGCTGACCGACGGGGAGGCCCGACTGCTCGACGACGCGGGATTCACCGAGGATCTGGATGATTACTCAGTAGTTGCTGCCGACGCGACCGCACATATGGCTCGGATCTACAGCACGGCCTATCCTGCAACCGAGGTGGCGGCCGGGCTCGGCATATCTGATTCGCGGGTCCGTCAACTTCGTCTCGCACGTACTTTGTGGGCGATTGATGATGGCGGCTCCTGGGTGTTCCCGGCTCCACAGTTCGAACTGATCCACCGGAAAAATGCAACGGGCCGTGATGTGCACGAGTTCAAACAGATTCGTGGACTCGACAAGGTGTTTCCACACCTTCTCGCCCGTGGGCTACACCCCCTCGCGGTCGCGGGATTCCTCGACTCGCCGCAGCCGGACCTGCAGATCGACGGACAGCCGCAGTCGGTGCGGGAATGGTTGCGGTGCAGGCAACCGATGGCGCCGGTACTTCGCCTGCTCGAGGTCGGTGATTGGACGGCCTGATGACCCCAGAGCCGATGCTGCCCGGTCCGCCGGAGCCGGAAGTATTGCAGGCGTTGGGTATTCACGACGACGAGGTCCGTGTCATCGATATCGACGAGGTGTGGTGGCGGGTCCATCGCACGCTCGGCGCCCACGTACTGGCCTGGAATGCGCTGCGCACCTACGGGCCGGTCCTGCGGTTCGACCCCCACCGATTACCGACCGGTGAGGACCCCATCGGCCGTGGTGTTTGGTACGGCGCATCCACACCGGATGGCGCACTCGCGGAGGCCTTCCACACCGACCGCACGATTGACCGGGGCCGCGACGGGCCCTACCTCACCGGACTGTCGTGCACTCGCCCGGTCACCGTGATCGACATCGCCACAGACAGCACCGGCGCCTGGGCCAGCCGCGCGGGCGGCACCTATGCCCTGTCGACCGGGCAGCACCACATCACTCAACGCTGGGCTCGTCACATCGTCGAGGCCCACCCCGACATCGACGGCCTCCGATATAACAGCCGATTCGCCGGCACGCCCTGCCTGGCGCTGTTCACTCCGGCCGGTACCGCCATGCCCGGCCGACCGCAACTGTCCCTGCCCCTGACACACCCTGACCTCGCCGGCCGCATCGCCGGCGCCGCACGACGACTCGGATACGGCGTCATCTGAGGTGCAACTACTCCCGACGGACGACGCGGCGCCGTGTACGAGGGCGCATGGCGAAGGATCTCATGGTCCTGATCTCGAGGGCGAGCTCCTCAGGCCTCCACCACGACTGGTGCGTGATCGCTGGCGCCCTTGCCCTTTCGGGCGTCCCGATCGACGAACGCGCCGCGCACCCGGTCGTCGAAGGCCGGCGAGCAGAGCAGGGTGTCGATGCGCATCCCCTCGTTGCGCGGGAAGCGCAGCTGGGTGTAGTCCCAGAAGGTGTAGCCGTCGGCGTAGGGCAGGACCGAGTCCCGGAACCCGGCGTCGCGGATCGACTGCAGCGCAGCACGTTCGGGCTCGGAGGCGTGGACCGTGCCGTCGAACTGCGCCGGATCCCACACGTCGTCGTCGGTGGGGATGACATTCCAGTCGCCGGCGAGCACGATCTGGGCCGCCGGGTCATGGGCCAGCCACAGTGCGCCGATGTCCCGGAGTTTCTGCAGCCACTCCAGCTTGTACCGGTAGTGCGGGTCGTCGAGCGCGCGGCCGTTCGGCACGTACAGACTCCACACGCGGACGCCCCCGCACAGCGCCGACATCGCGCGTGCCTCGCGGGCGGGCGTCACGTGTTCGCTGCCGAAGGTCGGCTGCCCCTCGAAACCGATCTCGACCTCCTCGAGTCCGATCCGCGACGCGATCGCCACGCCGTTGAACCCGCCGGTCCCGACATGCATGACGTCGTAGCCCGCGGCGAGGAAGCTCATCACCGGGAACTCGTCGTCGCGGCACTTGGTCTCCTGCATCGCGAGGACGTCGATGTCGGCGCGTTCCATCCAGCCGACGATGGTCTCCGATCGGGCTCGGATCGAGTTCACGTTCCAGGTGGCGATGCGCATGTCAGCTCTCGATCAGGGCGACCGGCGAACCCGCATCGTGCCAACGGGACTCGATGCGCCGGCGCAGCGTGGGTGGGGCCAGCAGCACCACCGCGAAGGCCGCCGTGGGGTCGGCGACGTCGCGGTAGTGATCGCGGTAGAAGGCGAGTGAATCGGCGAACCAGCGCAGTTCGTCGGGCTCACCGCGCAGCAGGCGGGGAGCGTCCTCGATGATCGTGAGATAAGCCGTGGGCGCCGCGACGTGGTCCGGTCTGTCGCCGTCGAGGTCGCGCATGCAGTCGTCGAAGGCATCCTTGTTGTGGCCGAAATGCCCGGGGAAGTGCCAGGCGCGGGCGAACTCGTCGAGCAGCGCCGGGACGGTGTCCATCCGATCGGCGTCGACGGACCGCACGGCGAGGTGCTGTGGCACCCAGGGCAGCCGGGTGCCGGCCAGCACACCCGCCACCGGTCCGAACCGGCCCGCGGCGGAGATGAACTCGCCCAAGGGGATCGGGTTGTGTTCGGATCGGCTCATCAGGTCGGCCCCCGGATCAGGACGAAGCTCCGATAGTGGTCGTCGGTGTACCACGCGCTGCCGTCGCCACCGGTGACGATCCGCTCGGCATCCCGACCGCGGCCCGGCTCCTTGGGGTTGACGTCCCACTCCCGGTAGGTCGCGCGCCGCCCGTCGGCGCCGGTGGCCGGCAGGTTGCCCTCGTTGTTGCGAAACACGGTGCCGCCCCGGGTCCCCGGAGCGTTCGCGGCCTCCGGCCAGTCGCCGGCATCGATCAGCGCCAGGGTCCGCAGCACGTGGTCGGGCACGGGAGCAGTGGACGACGTCGCCCGGCCGGCCTGCGCGGAGGAGGTCGCCGTCGCCGCCGATGATGGGGTGGCCCCGTCGCCGCCGCTGTTGTTGATGACCCACGTGAGGGCCACGACGACGGCGATGACCACCAGCGCGGCGACCGACAGGATCGCCTGCCGTCGCTTGTCGCCCGCTGTGCTCGCCGCCACGCGCCTACCCTACGAGAACCTCAGATCTCGACGTACCGGTACGTGTGATGCAGGCCGAAACCGAGCCCGCGATACCAGTTCCCGGCGAGTCGGTTGTCCGCCTCGACCTGCACGTAGATGCGCTGTGCGCCGTGCTCGGCACCCCAGTCGACGAGCCTGCCCATGATCGCGCCGGCGAGCCGTTCGCGTCTGCGGGTGGGGGAGGTCCACAGGGCGGTGAGTCCGAGCCATCGGGTGCCGTCGGGGGATTCGGTAACCGTCGCGCGACCGATGGAGACGGGGTCCCCGGACTCGTCGATCGACGCCAGGGTGACCGGGCCCTGCGATCCGGCGACCACCGCGGCGGCCACCTCGACGTCGACGTCGGGGCCGCGGTAGGCGTGGAGCCACGCGGTGGTCGGTGTGTCGGTGAGCTGGACCGACACCTGTGCCGCGTCGACGAGGAAGCCGTCGACGTCGCGGACCAGCATCTGGACCTCGCCACTCGCCGGACGGCCGGAGATGTGGCCGGCCGGGATGAGTCGTTCGGGCAGCGCGATCATCGTCGGCAGACCACGGGCCGCGTACCACCCGCGCATCGCGGCGATCGCGGTGCCGTCGGTGTCCGCGCCGAACTCCAGCGGGACGGCCGAGTTGGCACGCCGGGTGAAACCGCCGCCGGCGCGTAGCAGCCAGCCCGACACCATCGCCGATTCGACACCGGGCCAGGCGGCCGCGGCCGCCGCCTCGACGGCCCGGATCTCCGAGTTGCGCACGGTCACCCGGGACAACAGCCGGATCGAGGTCACCGCGGAGCGCGGAATGGATTCGCGTGCGCCGTCACGCTCCACGACAAGCGGGTCGCCGTCGTCGCGCAGCACTCCCGTGACGTCGGAGAGCGCGGCCGCCGGGTCGCCCCGCCAGTCCGCAGGGGTCGCCGAGCCGAGTCGATAGCGCACCACGATCCGATCACCCACGAAGGGGATCCGGCCGGACGCGGGTGGGTCGTCCACGGTGTCCGCGTCAGTCCTCGTCGTCGTGGCCGAACGGGTCCTCGACCTCGCCCGGCAGCCAGGTCAGCCCGGGTACGCCCCAGCCCTGCCGCTTGATCGCCTTCTTCGCCGCCCGTGCGTTGCGACCCATCAGCACATCGACGTACAGGAAACCGTCGAGGTGGCCGACCTCGTGCTGCAGCATGCGGGCGAAGAATCCGGTGCCCTCGATGACGACGTCCTCGCCGTTGCGGTCGAGTCCGGTGACGCGTGCCCAGTCGGCGCGGCCGGTGGGGAACTGCTCACCCGGCACCGACAGACACCCTTCGTCGTTGTCGTCGGGGTCCGGCATCGTCTCCGGGATCTCGGAGGTCTCCAGCACCGGGTTGATGACCTCGCCGCGGCGCCGACGCGCCTCGAACCGTTCCCCCTCCGGACAGTCGAAGACGAACATCCGTTTGCTGATCCCGACCTGGTTGGCCGCCAGCCCAACGCCGTTGGCGGCATCCATGGTCTCGTACATGTCGTCGAGGAGCGTGACGAGTTCCGGCGTGGGCCGGCGCTGCGCGTCGAGCTCGACCAGTTCCGTCGCATGGTGCAGGACGGGTTCACCGACGATGCAGATCGGGAGAATTGCCATGCGGGACAGATTACCGAGCGGTGTCACACCACTTGTCCTCCCGTGGCGAGTCACACCACGAACCGGCTGCCGGATCGTGGTTAGATGATCTCCGAACCACATTGCTGTGATTTGTTCGGCGACCTGAATATCCGGTTCGATGGAGTTGTTCGGGCTGGTTGGTCGGGGGACCCTTTCCCGCGATGTGATGTGCACGAGGCGATCTTGAGGGAGCGAGATGGACGGCGCAGCTGCGCGAAGCCAGAAGCAGGGCGATCAACCCCGACCCACAGACCCCACCACCGCAGATGCTGCCGCCGATTCGACGAATGTCGCCGACCCGCATGAGGTCGGACCCGACGGTCTGTCCCGCCGTGAGCACGACATCCTCGCCTTCGAGCGTCAGTGGTGGAAGTACGCCGGCGCCAAGGAAGAGGCCATCAAGGAGCTCTTCGGACTGTCGGCCACCCGCTACTACCAGGTGCTGAACGCTCTCGTCGATCGTCCCGAGGCGCTGGCGGCCGATCCGATGCTGGTCAAGCGACTGCGGCGCCTCCGCGCGTCCCGCCAGAAGGCCCGCGCCGCCCGTCGTCTCGGCTTCGACATCACCTGACCGTAGATGGGCTCACGACACCGTCGGCCTCGCCGGGCACCGCGCCGGCTGTGAAGTAAGGTTCTCGGTGATGAATCCTGATCGCGAACCGAGTCGTCTGCCGTTGCGGGCCGGGGCCATGCTCCTGCTGGCGGTGGCCATCGTCTTCATCGGATTGGGCTGGCATTCCGCGGCGACCAGTGGTGACGATCCCGAGCAGGACCTCAAGGCCGCGCAGAGCCAGGTGAGCACCACGAGCACCGCCACCAGTGCCGCCTCGTCGTCACCGTCGGTGTCCGCGGACACCCCTGAGCTCTGCGTCTTCAACGCCGGCTCGGTCAGCGGCCTCGCCGGCGACGTCACCGACGCGCTGAAGGCCAAAGGTTTCCAGACCGCCGAACCGGGCAACCTCACCACGTCGTCGGTCACCGAGAACACCGTCTTCTACGACGACGGCCAGAAGTCGGCGGCCGACAAGGTGGCCGAGGCGCTCGGTGGCGATGCCAGCGTCGACCCTCGCCCGTCGTCGTTCACCCAGTGTTCCGACGGCATCCCGGTCATCGTGGTCACGCAGTGACCGTGGTGCCCACCCCGCAGTCCGACCGAATACGGCCCGTTGAAGATCACAAGGAGTGACATGACCGTCAACCACAATCCCCGTCGCTTCGCTCGCCCGGGTTCGATTCGAGTTCGCCGCACGCTCGCCGTGCTCGCCTCCGCGGGCATCGTCGGTGGGGCGCTGGCCGCATGCACTCCCGACGAGCCGCCGACCAACGTCCCCGGCACCACGCCGTCGGTGGTCACCGGCAACCAGGCTCCCCCCGGGGAGGTCGACGACGCCGACGGCATCGGCCAGGCGCCGAAGGAGAACGCCACCGCGAGTCTCATCGACGACAGCGGAAAGACGGTGGGCGAGGCCACCTTCGCGCCCAGCGGATCATCGGTCAAGGTCTCCGTGCGCGTGACCAGCGGATTGCCTGCCGGCTTCCACGGCATGCACATCCACCAGAACGGCGTCTGCCAGACCGGCGGCAGCGAGGCCTTCAGCAGCGCCGGCAGCCACCTGCAGGTCGACGGCCGCACGAGCCATCCGTCCAGCGGCGACCTGGTGTCGATCAACATCCTGAAGGACGGCACCGGCGAGACCGTCACCACCACCGACGCGGTGAACCTCGAGCAGATCGTCGGCAAGGCCATCGTCATCCACGAGAAGGCCGACAACTTCGCCAACATCCCGACGCGCTACGCGCCCGCCCCCGACGAGCAGACGATGAAGACCGGGGATGCGGGCAACCGGATCGCGTGCGGGGTGATCGAGGCCCACGAGTGACCTGGCCGGGATCATCGGGCGGCCGCCCGCGGGCGGCTGCCCGCACTGATCGACAGCCGTGATCACCCCGATCGAGTTCAACGGCTCGCCGACCCCGACGCTCGGGGTCGAGTGGGAGTTCGCTCTCACCGACAAGCAGTCCGGCGATCTGTCGAACTCGGCGGCCGCGTTGTTCGCGCTCGCGTCCGAGCGCGTCCCGGCCCGCCGCGGCAAGGTGCACAAGGAGTTGCTGCGCAACACCGTCGAGATCGTCACCGGGATCTGCCAGGACACCGCGGAGGCGATGGCGGACCTGTCGGCGACCCTCGACGCCGTGCGCGGTCTCACCGATGAACTCGGCATCGACCTCTACGGCGCGGGTACCCATCCGTTCGCCGAATGGTCGACGCAGTTGCTCACCGAGGGGCACCGGTATGCCGAGCTGATCGAGCGCACCCAGTGGTGGGGGCGGCAGATGCTGATCTGGGGCGTACATGTCCACGTCGGGATCAGCCACCGCGACAAGGTGTTACCGATCCTCGGGTCGCTGCTGAACTATTATCCGCATCTGCTGGCGCTGTCCTCGTCGTCGCCGATGTGGGCGGGGCAGGACACCAACTACGCGAGCAACCGGGCGATGATGTTCCAGCAGTTGCCCACCGCCGGCCTGCCGTTCCAGTTCGCCACGTGGCCCGAGTTCGAGGCGTTCGTGACGGACCAGAAGACCACCGGGATCATCGATCACCTCAACGAGATCCGTTGGGACATCCGGCCGTCACCGCACCTGGGCACCATCGAGGTGCGGGTCTGTGACGGGATGACGAACCTCACCGAACTGTCCGCGGTGGTCGCGCTGATCCATTGCCTCGTCGTCGACCTCGATCGCCGGCTCGAGGCGGGCGAGGACCTGCCGCAGATGGCACCGTGGCTGGTGCAGGAGAACAAATGGCGCGCAGCACGATACGGTCTCGACGCCATCGTCATCCTCGACGCGGACTGCAGTGAGCGGCTGGTCACCGACGACCTCGCCGACCTCCTCGTGCGCCTCGAACCGATCGCTCGCGATCTGAACTGTGTCGACGAACTCGGTCGCGTCGCCGACATCGTCTCCGCCGGGGCGAGCTACCAGCGCCAGCGCGCCGTGTACCGCACGACCGGCGACATGCGTGCGGTGGTGGCGTCGGTCGTCGGTGAACTCGACGGCCGGTGAGCCGGCCCCCGAGCCCGATCAGTCGCTGGTGCCCGACTCCATGTCCTGGCGGTCGATGAGTCCGTCGCGGGCGCGCTGTTCCTGATAGACGAGACGACCGATGCGATGGGCGATCACCGGGGCGGTCATCAGCGCGAACAGCCCGGCGAGGACCAGCATGCCGTTGTCGACGTTGTCGCCGAGCCGGATGATCGCGCCCACCAGCATCAGCAGGAGGCCGAACGTCTGCGGTTTGGTGGACGCGTGCATGCGGCTCAGCGTGTCCGGGAAGCGCAACATGCCGATCGAGGTGGTCAGGGCCATCGTCGCGCCGAGGATCAGGAAGACCGAGGAGATGATGTCGCCGATCATGTTTCGTCATCCCTCACTCGGAATCGGGCGATCGCGATCGACCCGACGAAGCTCACCAGCGACAGCGCGACGATCGCCGGGACGACCGTGGAGTCGCGGCTGAAGGCAGCCCATGCGGCCAGCCCGCACATGCACAGCGCGATGACCGTGTCGAGTGCGACCAGACGATCCAGGGTGGTGGGCCCGCGCAGCACGCGGACCGTGGTGAGCACCGCCGCGACCAGCAGCATGGTGCTCACGATCAGCCAGACGTAGGTCATCGGCGACCCGCCTCGGGAGAGTCGGTGTGGCGGACCCGTTGGTAGTTCTCGTCGATGCCGTGATACGGGCTCGGATGCCATTCGCTGTCACGCTCGAACGCCCGGATGAAGTTCCGCTCGACGAATGCGACCTGCTTGTAGAAGGCCTTCACCCGCTTCTCGCTGCGGACGTCGAAGACGTGGATGTAGAGCATCCGCCGCCGGTGGTCGATTTCGAGCACCATGGTGCCGGGCACCAGGTTGAGGTAGTCCACGGCGAGGGTGAGGACCAGGTCGGACTTGATCGCCAGCCGGACGCGCACGACCGCGCCGAGCGGCGGTTTGCCCGGACGGATCGCGGCCCACGCCACCTGGGCGCTGGAGATGAAGAAGTCGCCGATGAGCCGCCCGACCAGCGCGAGCAGCACGACGGGGTGGATGCGACCCTCGACCGGCACCCGCGGCAACGGCAGCAGAGTCACGATCGCGATCGCGACGACCAGCCCGCCGAGGACGTTGGCCCAGGAGATGGTGCCCCACAACAACACCCACACGAAGGTGAGCCAGGCCAGGTTCCACAGCCGGACCGCGACCTCACGCGAGTCGCTGCCCAGCCACCGCGGGATGCGCACCCGTTGACGCAGCCACGCCAGACCACCGACCAGGTGCCAGAAGATGAACAGCAGAGAGACCCGCCACGCGGTGATGATGCGTCCGCGCATCGGAGTCGAGGAACGATCGGTCATCGGTCACCACCTCCGAGGACCGCTTCGATGTAGATGCCGCGATCGGTGATGTCGGTCGCCGCGCGGTCGGTGAACCCGATGATCGGTCCCGCCCACAACGTCAGGACGAGGCCGGCGGCCACCATGATCGCGGTGGGCAGCACCATGCCGAACGGCATCCGGCCGACATCTTCGCGGTCGTCGAAGGCGATGTCGTCACGCTCGTCGATGAGTGCCGAGGGTCCCTTGTCGGCGAGGTCGCCCTCCGGGGCGTCGGCGCGCGGACGCCAGAATCCCTTGGTCCAGACGCGTGCCATGACGTAGAGCGTCAGGAGACTGGTCACCACCGAACCGCCGACCAGCACCCAGGCCAGCACCGAACCGTCCTGCGTGCCGGCCTCGAGGAGCGCGACCTTGCCGATGAACCCGGAGAACGGTGGGATGCCACCGAGATTCAATGCGGGGATCAGGAACAGGGCGGCCAGCACGGGACTCGCGATCAGCCCACCGAGCCGGCGCAACGATGCCGACCCGGCCTGCCGCTCGATCAGACCGACGACGAGGAACAGTGTGGTCTGCACCAGGATGTGGTGGGCGACATAGTAGATCGCAGCCGACAAGCCGAACTTCGAGGACAGGGCGATCCCGAAGACCATGTAGCCGATGTGGCTGACCAGGGTGAACGACAGCAGACGTTTGATGTCGGACTGGGCGATGGCACCGAAGATGCCGATCAGCATGGTGAGCAGTCCGGCGATCAGCAGCACGTTGTCCATCGTGCCGCCCGGGAACAGCAGGGTGTGTGCGCGGATGATCGCGTACACACCGACCTTGGTCAGCAAACCGGCGAACACCGCGGTGACCGGGGCGGGCGCGGTCGGATAGGAGTCGGGCAGCCAGGTGGACAGCGGGAAGACCGCCGCCTTGATGCCGAAGGCCACCAGCAGCACCGCGTACAGCGCGTTGCGGGTGCCGTCGGGGACGTGGTCGAGGCGCGCGGCCATCTCCGCCAGATTCAGCGTGCCGGTGGTCGCGTAGGCGAACGCGATGCCGGACAGGAAGATCAGCGACGAGACCATCGACACCATCACGTACGAGGCGCCTGCGCGCACCCGCTCGGGACTCGCGCCGAGGGTGAGCAGCACGAAGCTCGCGGCCAGCAGCACCTCGAACGACACGTACAGGTTGAACAGGTCACCCGCGAGGAAGGCGTTGCACACGCCGGCGGTCAGGATCAGATAGGTCGGCAGGAAGATCGACACCGGCTGCTGCTCGGTACCGTCGCGGATACCCTGGCCGACCGCGTACATGACGACGCAGAGCAACACGATGGTGGAGACCACCAGCATCAGCGCGGCCAGCTGGTCGACGACGAGGGTGATGCCCAACGGTCCGTTGGGGTATCCCTTGTCCCCCCACCCGCCGATGTTCACCGCGAAGGTGCCGTACTCGTTGGTGAGGTAGAGCAGCATGCACGACGCGGCGAACGCGATGGAGATCGCGCCCACCGCGATCGCCCGCTGGAATCTCGGGCTGCGACCACGCAGCAACGTGAGGGCGGCCGCGACGATGGGCACCAGGGTGGGCAGGGTGATGAGCACCGGGACCCACGACGGTTGCGGGATCATCGGTTCGCCCCCGTGTCGTCGTCGACGTTCTCGTCGACGACATCGGCATCTTCGGGCATGAGGTCGGTCTCGATGATCTCGAGGTGACGCGCGGCGAACTCTTCAGGGGTGATCGGGTTGCCCTCGTCGTCGTAGAGGTCGCCCGCCGCGGTGTCCGCGAGGGTGACCGGGTCGTCGGTGCGGTCGCGGTCCGGTGCGGTGTCCAGCGAGCCGGACAGGATCTTCACGTCCTCGGTGTCGTCCTCGAGGTCGTCGTCGTCGCGGTTGATCACGAACAGCCGATAGACCAGTGACAACACGAACGCCGCGACGCCCATGGTGATCACGATGGCGGTCAGGATCATCGCCTGCGCGAGCGGATCGGCGTCGGCCGCGCGGTTCTCCGACGACCGCCCGAGGATCGGCGGGTTCCCCATGCCGCCGGACACCACGATGATCAGCAGATTGATCGCGTTGCCGCACAGCAGGAGACCGAACAGCATCCGGATGAGGCTGCGTTCCATCAGCAGGTACGCACCGCACGCGGCCAGTACGCCGATCACGATCAGCAATCCGAGGTTGATGCTCACTGTGGCACCTCCCCGCGTCTATTCCCCGTCGCTTCGCTCGCCCCGGCATTAATGGGCACCGGTGCGGGCGTGTTGTCGATGGCGCTGGACTCGACGTCGAGGCGCGCGCCGAGGCTGCGCAGGACGTCGAGGACGAGGCCGACGACGATCAGGTAGATGCCGAGGTCGAAGAACAGTGCGGTCACCATCTTGACGTCGCCGAGCACCGGCAGGGTGACCTCGAACACCGCCGACGACAGCGCCGGGGCGCCGAGGAGCAGCGACGTCACCGCGGTCCCGGCCGAGATCGCCAGGCCGGCGCCGAGGATGCGTCCGGGTTCGATGGGCAGCGCCTCGCCGAGTTCGTACCGTCCGCCCGCGAGGTAGCGCAGGACCAGGGCGAGGCCCATGGTGAGGCCGCCGGCGAAGCCACCGCCGGGGGCGTTGTGGCCGGCGTAGAAGAAGTAGACCGAGAGGACCACCATCGTCGGGAAGATCAGTCGGGTTGTCGCCTCCAGCACCATCGAGCGGTGGCGCGGGTCGCGGAAGTCGCTGCCCAGCAGCCAGCGGGTGCGGTCGGGCGGGATCGGATCGTCGTCATCGTCGGTGGTGTCGCCGTTGAGCCCGGCCTGCAGTCGCGCGGCGTCCGCGACCCGCGGCGCGGCCCCGAACCGGCGGTTGCGGAACACCATCGATGCGACACCGGTCGCCGCGACGATGAGCACCGAGATCTCGCCGAGCGTGTCCCAGGCGCGGATGTCGACTAGCAGGACGTTGACGGCGTTCGCGCCGTGCCCGAACTTGTACGCGGCCTCGGGGATGTCGACGTGCAGCGGCTGTTCGGAGCGGGCGGCCGCGGCGAAGAGCCCGATCAGCACGAGCGATGCGCCGAACGCGAGGCCGATGAGAGCGCGCAGCGGTTTGAAACCGGTGGCATGGCGCGGTTCGGGTTCGGCCGGCAGTTTGCGCAGCACCAGCACGAAGATGACCAGCGTCAGCGTCTCCACCAGGAACTGCGTGAGGGCGAGGTCGGGGGCGCCGTAGAGCGCGAACAGCATGCCCGAGCCGTAGCCGGTCAGCCCTACGACCAGCGTGGCCGCGAGGCGGTTGCGGAGTGTGACGGCGGCCAGGGCGGCGACCGCGATGATGCCGCCGATCACCACCTGCACCGCGGAGTCGAAGCCGCCGACCTCGAGCCGATCACGCGAGCCCCAGGCGAGGGCGGCGATCGGCAGGACGATGGCGGTGGAGAGGATGACGCCCTGCGTGATCGGCAGTGAACCGCGCTGGGTGTTGCGGGTCAGCATCAGCGAGATGGTGTCCGCGCCGCGCAGGGTGGCGTCGTAGATCCGGTCGGCGTTGAGGATCGGGCGGTACCGGAACAACGCGCCACGCAGTCGGCGGATGAGCAGGAACAGGGCGGCGCCCGCGACGACGACGATGATCGAGAAGACCACCGGCAGACCGAAGCCATGCCACATGGCCAGGTGCTCGAGCTCGTGACCGTAGGACGGGAGCGTCTCGGCGTACGGCTCGAACAGGTCGCCGACCTGGGGGCTGAGGATGCCGGCGGCCACACCGGCGACGGCGAGCAGGATCGGCGCCGCGAGGAACATCGGCGTCGGCGGATGGATCTTGGCGACTGCGGGGCTCGGCGTCGAGCGCACCTTGCGCCCGAACGCGCCCCACAGGAACCGGCAGGTGTAGGCGAAGGTGATGACCGAGCCGACGAGTAGCACGATGTCGATGGTCTCGGCCTGCCAGGTCGGGAAGGCGCCCGTGTCCCAGACCGACCCGAAGGCCGTTTCCTTGCCGACGAAGCCGATGGTGAGTGGCAGGCCCGCCATGCTGGCGCCGGCGACTGCCGCGGTCAGCGCCAATACCGGCAGGCGGTGCCCGAGCCGGGCGAGTTTGCGGATGTCACGGGTACCGGTCGAGTGGTCGATGATGCCGACCACCATGAACAGCGATGCCTTGAACAGCGCGTGCGCGACCAGCATCGTGATGCCGGCCATCGCGACGTTGGCGTCGCCGATCCCCACCAGCACCGCCATGAAGCCGAGCTGGGAGACGGTGCCGAACGCCAGCACCAGCTTGAGGTCGAGCTCGCGCAGCGAGCGCCAGCCACCCAGCACCATGGTGACCGTGCCGAGGACCACGACGACGACATGCCAACTCGGTGTCGTCGAGAAGCCGGGAGCGAGTCGCGCGATCAGGTAGATGCCCGCCTTGACCATCGCCGCCGCGTGCAGATAGGCGCTGACCGGGGTGGGCGCGGCCATCGCGCCGGGCAGCCAGAAGTGGAACGGCACGATGGCCGACTTGCTCAGCGCACCGATCAGCAGCAGCACGATCGCGACGTCGACGTACACTCCCGCGGGCGGGGCGGCCAGGATGTCGGAGAGCAGATAACTGCCCGCCCGCTCGCCGAGCATGATGATGCCGACCAGCATCGCCAGACCGCCGGCGGTGGTGACCAGCAGGGCCTGGGTGGCCGCGCGTCGCGCGGTGGCGCGGACACCGTAGAAGCCGACGAGCATGAACGACAGCACGGTGGTCAGTTCCCAGAACACGTACAGGACCAGCATGTTGTCGCTGACCACGAGGCCGAACATGGCGGCCGCGAAGGCGATCATCTCGCCGCCGAACACCGCGACCCGCGGCCGGGCGTCGTCGAAGTAGTGAGCGCAATAGCAGAGCACGAGTGATCCGACGCCGAGGATGAGCACGGACATGATGGCGCTCAGCGTGTCGAACCTGGTGACGATGTCCATCTGCAGGACCGGTACCCACTCGACGGTCTCGACCAGCGGGGGCTGTCCGTCCTGGGGCCAGTTGACGATGACCCACACCAGAGCGCCCGCGGGCGCGAGCGCCAGGACGTAGAAGCCGCGCGTACCGAGCCAGCGGATCACCGGTGGCGCGAGCAGCGCGCAGAGCGCGAGCGCAGCCAGCACGGAGATCAAGTGGGCACACCGTCTTTCGTTTCGGGCGGGGTGTCACGGGCCGGAAGTCTCCTGGGCGGAGTGTCACGAGGCCGGGCCCGCGTTGTCTACTTTACCGTTGCGTTCATGATCCGGTTCGCCAGGCTGGTGTCGCTGTTCGTCGTCATGGTCGCCGGCGTCGCGTTGCTCGCGGCGTGCGGAGGTGGTGAGGACGACGCCACGACCGGCACACAGTTGCCGGAAGACTTTCCCACTCAGCAGGTCCCGTTGGTCGAGGGAACCGTCCTGACCGCCGACGGCAGCCGCGCCGACGGATGGTCGGTGACCGTGCAGGGGTCCCCGGATGTCGGCAACGTCCTGGACGCTGCCGTGACGACGCTCACCGATGCCGGGTTCACCGAGTCGCAGCGCAGCTCCGACGGCGGGCAGCGTGTCGTGGTGCTGTCGGCCGACAAGGGCGGCACCACGTACTGGGTGCAGGTCGGTACCACGGCAGGCGCGGCCGGGGGCGGGTCGTCGGTGTTCTATCAGGTCAGCGTCGGTTGATCGCCTGATCTCGCGGTTCCCGATGTCGGGCTCGTCCGATCTCACAGAGAACTGACAGCCCCGCGGCAGTTCGCGGGCAGTCCTCGCCAGCACTGTGGATGTCACTTTTCCTTCCTGGAGAGCGTCAACAGAAAGCGAGTGACATCGATGTCCACACCTCAGGGGGCGACCATCGCCCCGAACGAGCAGACCCCGGACGGCCCGGTTCATCCTCGGTCCGGCGCGCCTGACGTCGGTGACAAGCCCGTCAGCGACAAGGTGCGCAACGCCGTCATCGCCGGCGGCATCGGTATCGCCGTGGTCTTCGGGCTGCTCGGCTTCGGTGCCGGCTACGTCGCCGGCGGCTCGTCGTCGTCGAATCAGGGCCCGGGGATGAACATGCCCGGCGGTGGCATGTCCGGCGGTGGCATGGGTGGCGGTATGGGCCAGATGCCCGGCGGGTCCGGCCAGCCGGGGCAGGGCGGCGGTATGGGTCAGGTGCCGGGTGGTGCGCAGGGCGGTATGGGTCAGATGCCGGGTGGCCAGCAGGGCCAGACCGCGCCGACCCAGACCGCGCCGACCCAGACCGCGCCGACCCAGGGTTCGACGACGTCCTGACCGCGCGAGATGGAGTGGGACGTGTCGGATGCCGATACGTCCCACTCCATCTGTGCATTCGGGCCGCGCGCATCGGTAGCGTGAGCACATGGCGATTCGACTCGCGCAGGTCCACGAGTGAGGACACAGGCCGGCCGAGCCTGGCTGTTCCTCGTCGGCGCGATCGTGCTCGAGGTGACCGCGACCTTGTCGATGAAGGGCGCATTGCATCACCCGGCGCTGTACGCGTTGATCGTGGTCGGCTACCTCGGTTCGTTCGTCTGCCTCACGCTCGTCCTCAAGGCGCAGATGCCGCTCGGTGTCGCCTACGGGATCTGGGGTGCGTCGGGCGTGGCGCTCACCGCGATCATGTCGATGATTCTCTTCGACGAGCCGCTGACGGCCCTCATGGGTGTCGGGATCGTGCTGGTCATCGGAGGGGTGCTGTGCGTCGAACTCGGCGCGCAGAAGGCACACGCTGACGCGATGCCTGCCCGCCAGAAGGAGTCGGCGGCCTGATGGCCTGGTTGTACCTGGTCGGCGCGATCGCCTTCGAAGTCGCCGGCACACTGTCGCTGCGGGTGGCCTCGGGCGGACGGAAAGCCTGGTACGCCGCCGTGGCCATCGGCTATGTCGTGGCTTTCACCATGTTGATCCTCAGCCTCGACCACGGCATGCCCCTCGGCGTCGCCTACGGGATCTGGGCGGCCGCCGGCGTCGCACTGACGGCGATCCTCAGCAGGCTCCTCTTCGCCGAACCACTCACCTGGCTCATGGGTTTCGGGATCGTCCTCATCGTCGGCGGCGTCCTGCTCATCGAGATGGGCGCAACGCACTGACGGCGTCCGGGACGAACGGTCTTCCCGGCGAGATGGGAGTACGGTGCGCGGGAAAATCGCTTGCCGCTGCGCGGGGCCGACGGGACGATCGGACGATGACGCCTGCGCTCCCAGATGCAGCGGTGGAACGCTTCATCACCGACGGGTTCCTCAAGATCGAGGACGCCTTCGACCGCGAAGTCGGTGAACACTGTCAGGCAGAACTGTGGAAGGAAATCGGGCTGAGCGCCGACGATCCATCGTCGTGGACGCAGTCGCTGATCTGGGTGAGCGCGATGAGCACGCCGCCCTTCACCGCGTCGGCCACCACAGACGACCTTCATGCCGCTTTCGACCGGCTCGTCGGCCGAGGTCGATGGCGTCCCCGGCTGGGGATGGGGACTTTCCCGTTGCGGTTCCCGAGCGATCAGCCCGCCGAAGCGGCGGGCTGGCATGTGGAGGCGTCGTTCGCCGGCAGCGACGGCGGCCTCCGCCTGAGCCTGCGGTCACGCGGTCGGTCGCTGCTCATGCTGTTTCTGTATTCCGACGTCGGCGTCGATGATGCTCCGACATTGATTCGGGTCGGCTCGCATCTGTCGGTGCCGCCGTACCTGTCGGACGCGGGGCCGGACGGCCGGGCATGGATGGATGTCTGCATGGACGTCGTGCCGGCAACCGAACACCTGCCGGTCGTCGCTGCGACCGGGAACATCGGCGACGTCTACCTCTGTCATCCCTTCCTCGTCCACTCCGCGCAGGGGCATCGCGGTCGGGTGCCGCGGTTCATGGCGCAACCGCCGCTGGAACCGGTTGGCGAACTCGACCTCGAGGGCGCCGAGCTCTCGCCGGTGGCCGAGGCGGTGGTTCGCGGTCTGGCCCGGTAGGCGCTACAGCACCCGACGTTCCGCGAATGCGCGCAGGTTCTCCACCTGTGCCGGATCCAGTGACGGTCGGACACGGTCGCGGGCCTCGGCGACGTCGTCCGGGCCCACGGTGGCCGCATCGATGTCGCGCCGCATCGCCGACAGCGCCGCCTCACGCAGGAGCGCCGAACAATCCGCGGCCGAGTAGCCGTCGAGATCGTCGGCGAGCGCCTGTAGATCCACGCCGTCGGCGAGCGGGACCTTGCGGCCAGAGGCGCGCAGGATGTCGGCGCGCGCGTCCGCATCCGGTGGCGGCACGAAGACCAGTCGTTCGAGACGGCCCGGACGCAGGAGAGCGGGGTCGATCAGATCGGGTCGATTGGTCGCCCCCAGCACCACGACGTCCTGCAGCGGCTCGACGCCGTCCAGCTCGGTGAGCAGTGCGGCGACCACCCGGTCGCCGACACCCGAGTCGCTGGACTGACCCCGGCGCGGCGCGAGCGCGTCGATCTCGTCGAGGAAGATCAGCGACGGCGCGGACTCGCGGGCGCGGGCGAACAGGTCGCGGACCGCCTTCTCCGACGATCCCACCCACTTGTCCATCAGCTCGGCGCCCTTGACCGTATGCACCGAGAGTCGGCCGGACGCAGCGAGGGCTCGCACCACGAACGTCTTGCCGCAGCCGGGGGGACCGAACAGCAACACACCGCGCGGCGGTTCCACACCGAGGCGGGTGAACGTATCCGGATGTTGCAGTGGCCACAACACCGCCTCGGTCAGCGCCTGCTTGGTCTCCACCATGTCCCCGACCTCGTCGAGAGTGATCGAACCCAGTGCCACCTCCGGCGAGTCCATCCGTGACACCGGACGGATCACATCGAGTGCGCCGATCAGGTCCTCGGTCCGCAGCGCGGGTTCGGACTTGTCCGAGCTCACCCGCGCCGCGGCCCGCAACGCCGCCTCACGGGTCAGCGCGGCCAGGTCGCCGGCGACGAAACCCGGTGTGCGCGAGGCGATCACATCCAGATCGAGGTGGCCGTGCGTGGGGACGTCGGTGAGGATGACCCCGAGGAGTCGGGCGCGGGTGGCCGAGTCCGGCAGGCCGATGATGAGTTCCCGATCGCAGAGCGAGGGATCGCGCAGCCGGCTGTCGAGGCGGACCGGTTCGGCCGTCGTCGCGATCAGCGCGATGGTGCCGTGCGCGGCCGCCCCGCTCGCTCCGCTCCCGGCGTCGGCGATCGCGGTGCGCAGCTCATCGAGGATCAGCGTGGAAACCGGTTCCGCCGGAGCGGATTCGCGGGGTGCCGGCAGCAGGGCGTCGACGTCGGTGATCAACAGGACACCCCCGCTGCCGCGGAGCCCGGATATCGCCGACGTCACCGCGGCGAGGCGCGCGCCCGCCTCGAGCGCGCCGACGGTCGGCCCGTCGATCGTGGTCAGCGGGCGCTCGGCGCACACCGAACGCGCCACCGTCGCCTTGCCCACCCCGGCCGGCCCGGTGATCAGGACACCCAGTCGAGGCGCAGCGCCCAGCGTGCGCAGCACCTCCGGCTCGTCGAGCGTGATCGAGAGCCATTCCGTCAGCTTCGCCACCTGGGAATCGACGCCCACCAGGGTCGAGACCGGGCGGACGGCGCCGGCGGAGGTCGATTCGCCGGTCGTCACTCCCGGGGTGTCAGAGACCGCGGGACCGTTCGCCGACGTCCGGGTGGGTGGCGCCGACGCGGCAAAACCCATGGCGATGGTGGGCGGCAGATTCGTCGAGGGAAGCGACGTCGACGAGCGCGGCGCGACGCCGCGACCGTCCTGGCCGGCCCACAGCACCGCGGTGTTGGTCTGCACGCTGACCGGTCCGGCCGGCTCGACGGCGGTGACCGTCAACAGCTCGTTGGTCCACGTGATCCCGACCGACAGCGCCAGCGCGCGGGTCGCGGCGCCCGCGGTCAACTCCGGTCCGAGGTCGCGCGGCAGCAGCGAGACCGCGTCCCCGACGGAGACGACCTTGCCGAGCAGTGCCCGGCGCAGCGTTGTCTCGTCGACCGAACTCGTGGCCAGGGCCGATCCGGAGACCGTGATGCGGCCTGCACCGTGCACCGTGGCCGGGGCCAGCACGACCGAGGCGTTCTCGCGGACGCCCGCGTTGGAGAACGTGATGTCGTCGAGCAGGGCGGTTCCGGTGGGTGTCTCGCCGCCCGCCTCGGCGACCACGGCCGCGGTCTGCCGTGCGCCGGTGATGGATACGGCGTCCCATTCCCGTAGGCCGAGAGCGGCGAGGACCTCGGCGTGCACCCGGATGATCCCGCGGCGCGCGTCCGACGCGGACGGGTTCACCCGAGCGGTCAGGGTCAGCTGGACGGGACCGGTCATCCGCGGGTCTCCTCGGTCGGTTCGATCGGCGGCTCGGGGGACGGTTCGGCGGCTGCGGTCTCCGGGATGGCCGGGGCGGGGACGCCGGTGGGACGTCGGAGTCCGAGCCGCGCCTGCGATTTGCCGGGGATGATCCGTCGACGGCCCCGCGGCTGGTCGCGGGCGATCGCCCGGCGCAGGGCGCGACGCTCGGACGGATGGTCCTCCCAGTGCTCCGGCCGGGATGCCACCCAGCGCTTGTTGCGCCACGCGAACGGGATGTGCAGCAGATATCCGCCGATCGCGATCATCATCAGCACATACGGGAAGGTGAGCAGCAGTGCGGCGCCGATGGCGACCACGATGAGCAGGCCGGCCAGAGCGCGCGGCGGTACCGATGCCGTCTTGAGCGACGCGGTCGGTACGCGACTGACCGCGAGCAGTGCGACGAAGACCAGCCACCCGCCGACGACCGGCAGCGACGTCCACCAGCCCGACCCGAACTGCTGTGACAGACCGATCGGCAGCAGCGCGATGATCGCGGCCGCGGGCGCGGGCACACCGACGAAGAAGTCCCGGGTGTAACCGGGCGCCTCGTCATCGTCGAGGAGGGTGTTGAACCGCGCCAGCCGCAGCACGATCGCGCAGCAGTAGACCAGCGTGAGGACCCAGCCGATGTCCTGGCCCGACATCAGGTGCAGGTAGACGATGAGGGCGGGGACGACGCCGAAATTGATGGCGTCGGCAAGTGAGTCGATCTCGGCGCCGATGCGGGTCGTCGCCCCCATCATGCGGGCCACGCGGCCGTCGATGCCGTCGAGCAGCGCAGCGGCCACCACCAGGCCCATCGCCGCGTTGATGTCACCGGTCGAGGAGACGCGGATGGCGGTGAGGCCCGCGCAGATGGCCAGGATGGTCAGCGCCGACGGGACGAACAGCCGGCCCGCCGCGGCCTGCTTCGGAAAGCGCGCCCCTTCGCGGGTGGCGTTCTTGGCGGCGGCATTCGACGAGCCGGCAGAGCTCCGGCCGCGCCGCGACGCGCGGGTGGTGGGCGTCCGGTACGAGGTCGAGCGCTCGGGTTTACGGGCGGTGGGCATCGGTTCAGGTGAGGGTCGCGAAGACGGTTTCGGCGCCGACCGCACGCTGGCCGACCCGCACCTGCGGGACCGTCCCGGCAGGCAGATAGACGTCGACGCGGGACCCGAATCGGATCAGTCCGTACGTGTCGCCGGTGGTGAGGTCGTCCCCGACGGTGGGTTCGCAGACGATCCGCCGTGCCAACAGACCGGCGATCTGCACGACGGCGACATCGTGGGTGTCCGCGCCGACCGGGCAGTTCAGCACCATCGTCGTGCGCTCGTTGACCGAACTCGCCTCGGGCAGGTCGGCCGACACGAACGACCCGGCCGTGTGGGTCACCGCGGTCACCCGACCGGCGATGGGTACGCGCTGGACGTGCACGTCGAAGATGGACAGGAAGGTCGATACCCGGGGCAGCGGTGCGTCACCGAGTTCGGCCTCGACGGGTGGGACCGCCTCGTCGACGAGGGAGATGGTCCCGTCGGCCGGGGCCACGACCGCACCGGCTGCGGTCGGGGGCACGCGCTTGGGATGTCGGAAGAAGGCCGCGCAGGCGCCGGCCGTCAACGCTGCGGGGCGCGCTATCCACGGGTGGTGCCGACCCAGGATGGCGACGGCGGCCGGAGCGGCGACGAACGGGAGGCCGGCCTTGTGCACCGGGGGGATGGTCTCGCGGGCCAGGTCGACGAGATGACCCGCTCCGCTGCGCGATCCGTCGGGACGCGGGCGCCTGGCCACCATCAACCTCCTGTTGCGAAGAATGTCCGGCCGACCCGGATGTCCGTTCCAGCTTAGAGCGTGCTCGACGACGTCCTCGGGCTCATCGTGATCGGGCGACCCGCGTCACAGCTTGCGTCACAGGACGATGACGTCGACCGACGACCCCGCGGCCATCTCGTCGGCGATCGCGGGTACGTCGATCAGGGCGTCGGCGCGGGCGAGGAACCGCAGATGATGCGATGCGGGCGGGCCGATCGGGTCGACGACGAGACCGTCCTCGCGCCGCAGCACACCGCGCAGGAACTGACGTTTACCGCGTGGTGAGCGGATGTCGGAGCTGAGCCGTGCGGTCACCCGATCGCGGTCGGCGGGCAGCCCCATCGCGGCGCGCAGTGGGGGCCGGATGAACACCTCGAACGACACCAGCGAGCTGACCGGGTTGCCCGGCAGGGTGATGATCGGCACGCGTCGGCCGGCGGGTCCGGGATAGTGGCCACCGCCCTGTGGCATGCCCGGTTGCATCGCCACCTTCACGAACTCGATGTCGCCGGTACTCGTCAGCGCCTCCTTGACCACCTCGAAGGCCCCGGCGCTGACGCCCCCGGACGTGATGATGAGGTCGGCGTCGCCACTGATCTCGTCGAGTCGCGCACGGAAGGTGGCGACATCGTCGGCGACGAAATGCAGATGTGTCGCGTCGGCGCCGGCCTCGGTGGCCGCGGCGGTGAGCATCGGTCCATTGGATTCGTAGATCTGCCCGTGCTGCAACGGTTCTCCGGGACTGACCAGTTCCGAGCCGGTCGACAGCACCACGACGCGCAGGCGGCGCGTGACGGAGACCTCGGTGATGCCGAGAGCCGCGAGGAGTCCCAGCTGCGGCGCACCCAGCCGGGTGTGGGCCGGCATCGCGGGCTCGCCGGCCTCGATGTCGGAGCCTGCGGCCCGGATGTGGCGGCCCACCGGCACCGACGACCGGATTGCGACGACCTGGGCCCCGGGCCCGATAGGACCCGTTCCGGCACCGTCGGTGGCCTCCACCGGGATCACCGCGTCCGCGCCGTCGGGCATCGGCGCGCCGGTCATGATCCGGTGCGCGGTGCCCGGCGCCAGGGTCAGGCGTTCGGTCCGGCCGGCCGGGATGTCCTCGGCCACGGGCAGCCGGACGGGGGATTCCTCGGTGGCCGAAGCGATTTCGGCCGCGCGTACGGCGTAACCGTCCATTGCCGAGTTGTCGAAGCCGGGTAGTCCGATGGCCGCGGTGATCTCGTCGGTCGTCACGCGCCCGAGGGCATCGACCACGCGCACGCGTTCCGCGGTGGGACCGTCGAACAGCGCGGCGACAACAGCTTGGTGATCCGACACCGATCGCATGCGCTCAGCATGCCATCCGGCCCTGCCGACCGTGCAGGGTGGCACCGACGGGACTAGATTTTGCTGCATGGCTTTGGGGTTGCTGCTCGACATCGACGGGGTGATGGTCACCTCGTGGAAGGCGCTGCCGGGAGCAGTGGATGCGGTCGCCGCGCTCGAGGAGCAGGGCTATCCGCGGATGTTCCTGACGAACACGACGTCGCGGTCACGCGGCGAGATCGCCGCTGCGCTCAACGACTGCGGCTTCGACGTCGCCCCCGACGAGATCCTCACCGCGGCCAAGCTGACCGCCGAGTATCTGAGTGCGAACCATCCCGGCAAGCGGGTGTGGGTCCTCAACGAGGGGCCGATCGCCGAGGACATGACGGGTGTGGAACTCACCGACGACCCGTCTCGCGCGCAGGTAGTGGTGCTCGGCGGCGCCGGTCCCGTCTTCGATCACCGCGCGCTGTCGCAGGTGCTCGAGCTCATGGTCGCCGGTGTCCCGGTGATCGCGATGCACCGGTCGATGACGTGGTCCACCGCGCAGGGATTGAGCATCGACACCGGCGTCTACCTCGAAGGTCTCGAGAAGGCGGCCGGCCGCAAGATCCGCGCGATCGGCAAGCCGTCGCCGCTCGGTTTCCGGCACGCCGTCGACCTGATGCAGGTCGAGCCCACCCAGGTGGTGATGGTGGGCGACGACATGCACAACGACGTCCTCGGCGCGCAGGCCGCCGCCCTGACCGGGGTGCTGGTCCGCACCGGGAAGTTCCGCGAGGACGCACTACGGGACCTGCAGCGCGACGAGTTCGGGCCGGTTCCCGACCACATCATCGACTCCCTCGCGGATCTGCCCGATCTGATGCAGAAGCTGGCCGACAAGTAGCGCGACGACGCCTCAAGCGGCCCGCGTCGACGCCGACTCGGCGGCTCGCTTGATCTTGTCCAGCGTCTCGGCCATGCCCAGCTTCAGTTCCGCCTCGAAGTTGGTGGTGCCACCCATCACCTTGTCCACCAGGAACGCCGACACCTTGGTGGTCCCGTTGCCGACCTCACGCTTCTCGGTCACGGTGACACTCCCCGTCGCTTCGCTCGCCCCGGTCACATTCCCCGTCGCTTCGCTCGCCCCGGTGACACCGGTGCCCGTCGGTTCGATGGTGTAGCTCCACACCGTGCGGTTCTCCGCGACCCGGAACGCGAGCTCCTTGCCCGGGGCCCAGCGCACGATCTTCGCAGTCGTCGGCCAGACCAGCGGTCCGCGGCGGTTGATGTTGACGGTTCGCGTGCCCAGCCCGATGGCCCCGCCCCGGATGATCATCTTCTTGCACTGCGGGCTCCACTCGCCCATGCGCTTGAGGTCGGAGATCACCGCCCAGACGTCGTCGGCGGTGGCGTCGATCTGGACGGACTCTTCGATGAGTGGTGCGGCCATGGTGGTTCCCCTCGGTTGGTCGACAACAGCACTGTCGTGCGATAGCTGACGACCCTAGGAGCTTATTGTCTGACCGTCAATAGCGAGTGTGCCGGTCAGAAGAGGAGTGCGGCGCCGATGACCGCGCCCACCCCGATGAAGACGGCCCCGCAGATCCAACCGGCCGGGTGCTCGTCGTCGTCGAGGAGCAGGGTGCCGAGCTTGCCCGGCGTCAGCCAGTCGATCAGCACGAACGACCACATCATCACGGCGATCGCGAGGACCACGTAGGCCACGGTGTAGAGCAGGCCGCGCCACAGTTCGAGCATGAGCGAGTCGCGGATGCCGGCGACGAGGACGATCGACAATCCGATCACCTGCGCGGTCGCCAGCATCACCGCATTGCGGTTGTGCTCGAGCCAGATCAGGTTGCGCAACCTGCCCGGGGTCACCAGGTCGAGGGCGAGGAAGCCGAGCACGAACAGCGCAACGCCGACGAGGCTGTAGGCAGCGGCGTCACCGAGGTTGTCGCGCAGCAGTTCCATCGAGTCTCTCCCGTCGGTGACCAGTCGGATCTAGGAGAAACAGTAGCGATCAGCCGATGCCGACCGGCGAGTTTGCCGTACGCGGCGCGCCGAGTCCGAGGTTCTCGCGCAGGGTGTGCCCCGGATAGCCGGTCCGGTAGACGCCGAGTTCCTGGAGAACCGGGACGACCTCGTCGACGAACCGGTCGAGCCCGCCCGGGGTGATGTGCGGGACGAGGATGAATCCGTCGCTCGCATCGGCCTGCACCAGGTCGTTGATCTCCCGGGCGACGGTCTGCGCCGATCCGACGAACGACTGCCGGCCGGTGACCTCGATGATGAGCTCACGGGTCGTCAGGTTCCTCGCATCGGCCAGTTGTCGCCATTCCGCGGCCACATCGCGTGGGTCGCGATGGATACGGACACTGGCCCGCCCCTGCGCAACGGTGTTCTCACCGGGGATCGGATCGATCGTCGGCAGCGGTCCATCCGGGTCGTGGTCCGAGAGATCGCGGTTCCACAGCTGCTCGAGGAACTTGATGGCCGTCTGTCCGCTGACCTGGGCGAGGCGCACGTCGTGGGCGAGGTCAGCGGCCTCGGCGTCGGTGTCGCCCAGGACGAACGTCGCGGCGGGCAGGATCAGCAGGTCGGACGGCGTCCGGCCATGGGCGGCCAGCCGGCCCTTGACGTCGGCATAGAAGGCGCGGCCCTCGTCGCGCCGGGCGTGACGGGAGAAGATCGCGTCGGCACGGGCCGCGGCGAACTCGCGACCCTCCTCGGAGTCACCCGCCTGGAAGATCACCGGCCGGCCCTGCGGACTGCGCGGTACCGGGAAGTGTCCGGAGATGTCGAATTGGTCGTCGCGGTGGGCGAACGCGCCCGCATCGTCGCGTCGTAGGAAGCGCCCGGACTCACGGTCCGCGACGATGTCGTCGTCGCTCCACGAATCCCACAGTTCGATCGCCGTCTCGAGGAACTGTCGGGCGCGCCGGTAGCGCTGGTCGGCGGGCAGATATCCGCCGCGACGGAAGTTCTGACCGGTGAACGCGTCCCACGACGTGACGACATTCCACGCCGCCCGACCGTCGGAGAGGTGATCCAGGCTCGCGAACTGCCGGGCGACCTCGAGTGGCTCGTTGAACGTCGAGTTGATGGTGCCGGCCAGTCCGAGATGTTCGGTCACCGCGGCGAGCGCGGCGAGCACGGTGAAGGTGTCCGGCCGCCCGACGACGTCGAGGTCGTAGATCTCACCGTGCTGTTCGCGCAGACGCAAACCCTCGGCGAGGAACAGGAAGTCGAACAATCCGCGTTCGGCGGTCTGTGCGAAATGGGTGAACGAGTCGAACTCGATGTGGCTGCCGCTGCGCGGATCGCTCCACACCGTGGTGTTGTTGACGCCGGGGAAGTGGGCGGCGAGGTGGACCTGTTTCGTCCCGCGTGGTTCTGTCGCTGTCCTTGGTTCTGTCACTGTCGGGCTCCTCCGGTGGTGGCGGATGTGCGCGTGTAGCGGTTGGCGGCGGTACCCAGACCCAGTCGGTCGCGCAACGTCGACGTCGTGTCGGACACCCGGAAGAGCTTGCGGCGCTCCAGTTCCGGGACGAGGCGGGTGGTGATCTGCAGCAGGTCGTGGGGAATTGTGGCCGTTCGCAGTCGGATTCCGGTCACGCCCACGGCGGGGTCGGTCAGCTCGGCGATCAGGTCGGCGAGGCCGGCGACGGTTCCGGCGAAGACCGGGGTGCCACCGGTGTAGGGCGTGCCGAGCCCGAGGTCGAGGCGGGCACGCCGGTCGGCCGCCGCCGACTCCCGATCATCGAGATGGACGAGGAGATCGGCGAACACGTGCACGGTGTCGCCGTCGCGGCCGGCGGTGGACTGCGCGGCCCGCACCGCGTCGACGGCGCGAGCGGCCGCCACCCGATCATGCGCACCGACGAAGGCGATGTCGGCGGACGCGCCGGCGAAGGCCACCGATGCGGCGGCCGATGTCGTCGCCGCCGCCACGACCGGCCGGCCCTGCGGTGGGCGGGGTGTGATCGACGGGCCACGGACCGAGAAAAAGCGACCCTCGAAGTCGATGTAGTGCAGCTTGTCCCGGTCGACGAACCGTCCGGTCTCGACGTCGCGGATCTCGGCGTCGTCCTCCCAGGAGTCCCACAGTCGTCGTAGCACCTCGGCGTATTCGGTTGCCTCGGCGAACAATTCATCGTCGCGCCGATGGACGTCGGTCGGCAGCGTGCGGCGGCCGAACAGTCGTGCCTCGACGGCACCCGCCGCGACGTCGACGGTGACCCCGGCTCGTGCGCGGCCCACATAGTCGAGGGTGGCGATGGCCTTTGCCGAATGGAACGGTTCGGTGTGGGTGGCGATCACCGTGGGCAGCAATCCGACGTGTGCGGTGGTGGGCGCGACCCGGGACGCGACGAGGACCGAATCGAGGCGTCCGGCGGCGAGTTCGGAGATCGGACGGTCGATGTCGTCGGTGGTCGGGGGACGACGCCGGAACGTGTCGGCGATGGTCACCAGGTCGATGCGGGCGCGGTCGGCGACGCCGACGACCTCGGTCCAGTACTTCGCCGACAACAACTCGGCCGGGCGGGCATCGGGCTCGCGCCAGGCCAGTGGGTGCCAGCCGGCACCAGTGACGGCGACGGCCAGATACGGAGGTCTGGGGGTGGTCATGTCCGGCACAACGTCGCGGGCGAGGCGCATGAGGCCGGGCCGGGCACTCTCGATCAGGGTGAATTCAACTCTCGCCAAGTGGTTCGTCGTCCGGCTTACTGGGAGATCGTCGTCGATCTCAGGAGGCCGGCATGTCGTGGCTGATCCGGGTGCTCGACACCCAGCACAACTATCTGCTCCGCGCCGTCGCGGGTCTCGCGCCGGAGGCGGCGCAGGCCACCGCGTTGTGCGCCGGTCCGCGCTGCACGTGTGGTGCGCACCGATGACCCGGGAATCGCCGCGGGTCCCGCTGTCGGTGCTCGATCTCGCACCCGTCACCGAGGGCATCTCGCCGACGACCGCGATCCGACGAGCGGTCGAACTCGCCCGGCACGCCGAGGAATTGGGCTATCGCCGGTACTGGCTGGCCGAGCATCACTTCGTCGCCGTGGCCAGCTCGGCGACCCCGACGCTCATCGCGCTGGTCGCCGCCGCGACCGAACACATCCGGATCGGCAGTGCCGCCGTGCAACTCGGTCATCACACCGCGGCGTCGGTGGTGGAGTCGTTCGGCACCATCGACGCCCTGTACCCCGGCCGCATCGACCTCGGCCTCGGTCGGTCCGGGCAGCGGCGGGCCGAGGCGCTCTCCGCGGTCGCGTCGGGGCGGCGCGTCACCGAACCCCGCCCCGAGCAGTGGGTCGACGGACTGTTGATCCCCGAGCCGTTCCCGATCGAGCAACTGCTGGCGCGACCGCGACTCGCGACGATGAGCCGGGCACTGGAGTTCGAGGGGGCGCAACAGCCGGACTTCGCCGACGCCGTCGACGACATCCTCGAACTGTTGTCGGGCGGGTTCGCCATCGACGATGTCGACGTGCACGCGGTACCCGGCGAGGGCGCCGACGTCGAGGTCTGGATCTTCGGCAGCAGCAAGGGGCAGAGCGCGACGGTCGCGGGCACCAACGGACTGCCGTTCGTGGCCAACTATCACGTGAGCCCGTCGACCGTGCTGGAGGCGGTGGAGGCCTATCGATCGGCGTTCCGGCCATCACCGGCATCGACGCTGCGGCAGCCGTACGTCGTCGTGTCCGCAGACGTGGTGGTCGCCGACGACGATGCGACCGCTGCGCATCTGGCGTCCACCTATGGGCATTGGGTGTACGACATCCGCAGCGGGCATGGGGCGAGGAAGTACCGCGATCCGGCGACCGCGCCGCCGTTGACCGATGAGCAGCGCCGGATCGTCGACGATCGGCTGCGTACCCAGTTCGTCGGTTCGCCGGCCACGGTGACCGAGGGTCTGCAGACCCTGGCCCGCGTGACCGGCGCCGACGAACTCGTGATCACCAGCGTCACCCACGATTTCGGGGACCGCAAGCGGTCACATCAGCTGCTCGCCGAGGCGTGGGGCCTCAGCCGACGGTGAGCATCTCCCACTCGCCCACGGACTTCGACAGGTTCGCCAGGTGGTCGTTGGCGTCGCCGAGGGTGTGGCTGATCGCGGTGAGCCGGCTGACGTAATGGCCGACCGGGTATTCGAGGGTCATGCCGATGCCGCCGTGCATCTGGATGGCCTCCTGGCCGATGAGACGTCCGGACCGGCAGATCTGCAGTTTCGCCCGCGAGGCGATGATCGGATCGCAGACGCCGTCGGCGAGGGCGGCCGTCGCGTACAGACTCATGCTGCGTGCCAGTTCCAGCTGGGTGTACATGTCCGCGGCGCGCTGGGTGAGCGTCTGGAAGTGTGACAGCGTGACGCCGAACTGCTTGCGCGTCTTGAGATAGTCGACGGTGAGGTCGAGAGCGCGTTCCATCGCACCGAGCGCCTCGGCACAGAGCGCGGTCTGGATACCGACCTCCGCATTGGCGATGGTCTCCGACGCGTCGCCGCTGCCGAGCCGGGTCGCCGGTGCGTCGGCGAACTCGAACTGGGCGCCCCGGCGACGGTCGTGGGTGCGGTAGGAGGTGCGGGTCACGCCCTCGGCGTCGGCGTCGATCAGGAACAGGCCGATGCCGTCGTCGGTGCGCGCCGACACGACGAGCTTGTCGGCGCAGTCACCGTGTCCGACAAGCGTCTTGACGCCGTTCAGCTTGTCGCCCGTGGACGTCGTGCCGACCTTGGCTCCGGGCCAGCGATCGCCCGGTTCGAGGTGGGCGAAGGCCATCAGCAGTTCGCCGGAGGCGAGTCCGCCGAGCAGTTCGGCGCGGGTCTCCTGGTCGGCGGTTGCGCCGACCAGGGAACCGGGGACGAGTACCGAGTCGAGGTAGGGTTCCGGCGCCAGTGCGCGGCCGATCTGGGTCATGACGCTGGTGAACTCGATCGGTCCGGCGCCCATGCCGCCGTCGTCCTCGGGGAAGGTGAGGCCGAGGATGCCGATGTCGGCCAACGACTTCCACACCCCCTTGTCCCAGCCCAGTTCGGTGTCGGTCACCTTGCGCAGGGTCTCGACGTCGTACTTCTTGGTCAGCACGTCGCGGACGGTGTCCGCCAACATCTGCTGTTCGTCGGAAAGGTCGAAATCCATTCTGATTCCTGTGTTCTCGTGTGAGGGTGTGTCGGAGTGGGCGGTGTCGGCAGAAGACGGCGGGCTCAGAGGCCCAGCACGGCCTTGTCGATGATCTGGCGCTGGACCTCCGACGATCCGCCGTAGATGCTGACCTTGCGGTAGTTCAGGTAGGTCGGCACGGACAGCTGCGCCCACTCCGGCGACGCGACGTCGGCGGTGCCGTTGTCGGCGGACGCATCGAGGCCGGCGACCGGCAGCGAGTCGGCGCCGGCGATGTCGGCGAGGAGCTCCATCGCGTCCTGCTGCAACTGACTGCCGCGCAGCTTGAGCAGCGACGACGCCGGGTTCGGCTTGCCGTCGGCCGATGACGCGGCGACCCGTAGCTGGGTCATCTCCAGCGCGAGCAGGTCGTTCTCCAACTCGGCCAGGCGGGTTGCGAACAGCGGATCCTCGAGGAGCGGGCCGCCGGATGCGGTCGTCGTCTCGCGCGCGAGTTCCTTCGCCTTGGCGAGTTTGGTCTTGGTGTAACCGATGCGGGCGATGCCGCTGCGCTCGTTGCCGAGCAGGAACTTGGCCTGGGTCCAACCCTCGTTCTCCTTGCCGACGAGGTTCTCGACCGGTACGCGGACGTCGTTGAAGAAGACCTCGTTGACCTCGAAGCCGCCGTCGATCAGCTGGATCGGCCGCAGCTCCACGCCGGGGGTGTCCATCGGGAACAGCAGCATGCTGATGCCGGCCTGCTTCTTGACCTCCGGATCGGTGCGCACGAGGCAGAAGATCCAGTCGGCGAACTGGCCGAGCGTGGTCCACGTCTTCTGGCCGTTGACGATGTAGTGGTCGCCGTCGCGGACCGCGCGGGTCTTGAGTGACGCGAGATCCGAACCCGCCTCGGGCTCGGAGAAGCCCTGGCACCACCAGATGTCGAGATTGGCGGTCTTGGCCAGGAAGCGTTCCTTCATCTCCTGCGACGCGAACTGCGCGATGACCGGCCCGATCATGCTGGCATTGAATGCCAGCGGTTCCGGGACGTGCATCAGGCTCATCTCCTCGCGGTAGATGTGGCTCTGAATAGGGGTCCAGTCGCGGCCACCCCACTCCGTCGGCCAACCCGGGGTCGCGACGCCGTGCTCGTTCAGGACTCGGGTGGTGGCGACCAGGTCGTCGGGGAAGTTCATCTTGCCGGTCTCGGCGCGACGACGGATGTCCTCGGGAACCTTCGTGAAGATCGCTCGCAACTCATCGCGGAACGCCTCTTCTTCTGGACTGAAATTCAGCTGCATGAGTTCTGTCTTACTCCTGGTCGGGGGATGTGGGGTGCGGACGCGAAACTCCGCGGGGCCGGTCGTCGCGCGCGCGCTGACTAAGCGCTTGCTTAGTGATACCGTGCACTATGCCGCTGCCGGCGGCGCATGTCAATGTCAACGGGATTCAGCGGAAACGGAGGCCGGCGACATGTCAGTCGTGGAACCGCCGCCCCGGGCCGTCGCGGCACGCTCACGGTTGCTCCGAGCCGCGGTGGAGGCGTTCGCGACCAAGGGATTCGACGCGACGACCACCCGTGACATCGCGACCGGTGCGCAGATGAGTCCGGCCGCGGTGTACGTGCACTTCCGGTCCAAGGAGGAGGTGCTCTATGAGCTCTCCGACGCCGGACACCGGTCGTTCCTGACGTTGATCGACGACGCGGACGACTCAGCGAAGCCGCCCGCCGCACGGTTGCGGGCGGTGATCGGCGCATTGGCGGCCCACCACGCCCGCGATCACGTGTGGTCGAGGGTGGTCAACTACGAGTTGGACTCCCTCTCGGTGGAACATCGCGAGGCCATCGGGGTGATGCGCAAGGAGGTCGCCCGACGTGTCGGCACGATCGTCGACGCGGGCATCACGAGTGGCGTCTTCGACGTCGACGACCCGCAGGCGACCACAACGCTGCTGCTCTCGATGGGTGTCGACGTCGCGCGCTGGTACCGGGAGTCCGGTCTGATGACGCCGGAGCAGATCGGGGAGTTCCAGGCGGACATGGCTGCGCGGATCGTCGGCGCGGGCTGACGACATCGAGGACCAAGTCGGCCTCCTGCGTGCACCCCGGAAATGCGCCCCGGAAATGCGCCCTCTGGACCGGAGCCATCGACACTGTGTGCGCACCACCTCTGCAGGGGGCGTTTTTCCGGGGCGCTTTCCCGGAACCTCCGCGGTCAGCGCCGCACTGAGATCGCGGGGTCGGACGCCGACGGGACGGTCGACGGCGATCGGCTGTCACGTGTCGCCCGCCGGCGCATACCGGCGGTCGTGAGCGCACCGACCACTGCCAGGATCAGGACGTAGGCCACATAACCGATGACCGTCTCCCGCAAACCGATGTGCGACACGACGATCCCGGCCACGACGGCGGGCAGGCTGAACGCGAGGTAGCTCGCGACGAACACCGACGAGAAGACCTGCCCTCGCTGCTGTGCGGGCGTCACCGCGCTGATGGTGTCGAGCGCGCCGAGGAACGTCGCGGCGAACCCGGACCCGGCGATCACGGATCCGATGACGTAGAGCGGCAGCGTGCTGCCGAGTACGCCGGCCAGCGAGATGACGGCGCCCCCGGCGAGGGCGGGATAGCCGAAAGCGAGCTTGGTCGCGGCCGAGCGCGAGGTGATGAGCAGGGATGTGACTGCCGCCGAGGCGAAGAAGACGAACAGCAGGACCCCGGCCTCGGCGTGGTTCTCGACGCCGAAGACGCGGGCGACCACCGAGGAGCCGAGCGACAGATAGAGTCCGCCGAGCGACCAGGTGGCCACCAGTGCGGGCACCGCCGCGAGGAATGCCCGGCGCACCCCGGCCGGCAACCTGACCTGTGGTGCGAGCGTCGTGACGAGGTGACGTCGCGACGTGAAACCGACCCGCTCGGAGGTCTCCGGGACCAGCAGCAATGCGATGAGCAACACTGCGAACAGCGCCAGGATCACCTCGTAGATGAGGAACCGCGGAGCCGGGGCGTACTGGACGAACAGCCCCGCCATGGCGACACCGCCGGCGAGACCGATCGCGGGCGCGGCACCGGTGATGGCCGAGCCGAGTCGGGGCGTGGGCTGGAGGTCGACGACCGTCGCGGTGAGCGTGCCCATCGCCGCGCCGGTGGCCAGGCCCTGGAGGGCACGTGCCGCCATCAGGACGCCGACGTTGTCGGCCGCCACGAACAGGATCATGCTGACGATCAGCAGCACCAGCGCCGCGGCGAGAACGGGTCGTCGGCCGATGTGGTCGGAGAGCGATCCCACGGTCAGGAGGCTGACCAGCATGAACACGACGTAGATCGCGAAGACTCCGGTCAGGGTGAACGCCGAGAAGCCCCAGAGTTGCTGATACACGGGGTACAACGGAGACGGTGCGGCGGAGGCGAAGAGGACCATGACGAAGGTCGCCGTGACCACCCAGAATGCGCGATGCGGGTGCAACCGAGTCATCTCATCTCCTAAAGCAAAGCTGTTTGCGTTAGATTCAAGGTAGCCAGGTGCTGGCACTAAAGCAAACCGATTTGCAATAATGGTGGACATGAGTGGTTCCAATGCGGCAGCGAGCGCCCATCACAGTGCGACGAAGCGCCCGGGAGGGCGGAGCGCGCGCGTGCAGTCGGCTGTGTACGCCGCGGTCGGGCAGCTCGTCGGATCGGGGCAGCGGGACACGATGACGATCCCGGAGGTCGCCGACCTCGCCGGTGTCAATCCGAGCAGCATCTACCGCCGTTGGGGTTCCATCGAGACGTTGCTGGGGGAGGTGGCCGTGGCCGCGCTCACCCAAGGTGAGGCCCTGCCCGACACCGGTGTCCTCGACCGGGACCTCGACGAATGGTCGCGGATCATCGCCGCCGACATCGGGCGGCCCAAACGCCGCGCCTATCTCCGCGCAATGGTGTTCGCGCGCAACGACGTCGTCGAGGAATGCCCGTGCTGGGAGATCCGCCGGGAGCAGGCCGAGGAGATGATCCGACGGGCGGTCGGGCGCGGCGACTCCGCCCCATCGGTCCGCCAGGTCCTCGACCACGTGATCGCGCCGCTCTACCACCACGCGGTGTTCGGTCTCGCCCTCGATGATTCGTACGCCGAACGCCTTGTCGCCGATGTCATGTCGATGACCACGTCGCGCTGATCGCCGGTCAGGTGGTCGCGACCGCCTCCACCGCCCTATCCGGTGATCGAGTGGTCACGGCCGTCCCCATCCGGTGGTCGAGTAGTCACGGCTGTCCTCATCCGGTGGTCGAGTAGCCATGACCGCCCTCCCAACCGGTGGTCGAGTAGTCACGAGCCGCTAGGCGAGTGACGTATCGAGACCACAGGTCGCGACCGGTGATCATGGCCCATCAACCGAACCAGCCGCTAGGCTCGCCGCATGCAGAAGGTCCATGCGTTCGGGGATGACGCTCTCGGCGAGCACGACGGGGTCGGGGTGGCGGCGGCCATCAAGGCCGGGGAGATCACGGCGTCGGAGGCGCTCGAGGCCGCCCTCGCTCGGGTCGACGCGGTCAATCCACAAGTCAACGCGATCGCGGTCGATGACCGTGACCGCGCGCGCAAGCGTGCCGCCGATGATGATTTCGGCGTCGGCTCGTTCGCGGGGGTGCCGTCGATCATCAAGAACAACACCCTGTTCGAGGGGCTGCCGGTGGGCAACGGTTCGGCTGCGATGCCGGATCTGCCGGCCAAGGGCAACGAGCCGTTCACCGAGCAGTTCCTGTCGACCGGTGTCAATATCGTCGGCGCCTCGACGCTGCCCGCGTTCGGCCTCACCGCGACAACCGAGTTCGTCGATCGCGAGCCCACGCGCAATCCGTGGGACACCGCCTACTCCTCCGGTGCGTCGTCGGGCGGATCGGCGGCATTGGTGGCGGCAGGCGCGTTGCCGATCGCGCACGGCAACGACGGCGGCGGCTCGATCCGTATCCCCGCCGCGGCCTGCGGCCTGGTCGGTCTCAAGCCGTCCCGCGGCCGCGTCGCGCCGTCCCCGACCGGTCAGATCTTGCCCGTCGACATCATCTCGAACGGCATACTCAGTCGAACCGTCCGCGACACAGCGCATTTCATCGCCGACGCCGAAGCGTTCCGCTCCCCGGCCGGACTTCCGCCGGTCGGCCTCGTCGAAGGACCGGGGCAGCGACGACTGCGTATCGCGATGATCGACTCCACGGTGACCGGACGACCGCTCGACACCGACACGCTGGCCGCACTCGCCTCGTCCGCGGAACTGCTCACCGGTCTCGGCCACGAGGTCGAGGTCATCCCGGTTCCCCTCGACGCCACCTTCGTGCGCCAGTTCACCGACTACTGGTCGATGCTCGCATGCTCGATGCATCGGCTCGGACATCTGTTGGTGGGCAAGGACTTCGATCGTGACGCACTCGATCCTTTCACCATCGGTCTGTCCCGACGTTACCTGCGGTCCTTCTATCGCACACCGTCGACGATCATCGGACTCAAGCGCGCCACCGCCCGATTCCGAACCGTCTTCGACCGCTACGACCTCGTCATGACGCCGACGCTGGCGCACACCACCCCGAAGATCGGATACCTCGATCCGGGCGGCGACTTCGACGAGATCTTCGAACGCCTCGTGCACTACGTCGCGTTCACCCCCGCCAACAACACGACCGGCACGCCGGCGATCAGCGTCCCGATGGCGCAGACCTCGGCCGGTCTGCCACTCGGCATCCACTTCTGTGCCGACGTCGGCCGTGAACGGCCCCTGCTGGAGTTGGCGTTCGAGATCGAGGCAGCGAAGCCGTTCGCGCGGATTCAGGATTGACGCAGAAATGACGCAGTTCGTATCGGAAACCGATACGAACTGCGTCATTTGTGACGAACGCTAGTGCACGACAGCCTTTTCCGCACCGACGCCGGTGAGGGAGCGAACCTCCATCTCGGCGTTGCGCTCGGGAGTGCCCTGGTCCGACGGCGACGTCAGCGTGCCGACGATACCGAGGATGAAGCCCAGCGGGATCGACACGATGCCGGGGTTGGCCAGCGGGAACCACGCGAAATCGGCACCCGGCACCATCGCCGTCTCCGACCCCGACACCGCGGGCGAGAAGATGATCAGCACGATCGTGGAGATCAGGCCGCCGTAGATGCTCCACAGCGCGCCCCGCGTGTTGAACCGCTTCCAGTACAGCGAGTACACGATGGTCGGCAGGTTGGCGGCCGCGGCGATCGCGAACGCGAGTGCCACCAGGAACGCGATGTTCTGGCCGTTGGCGAGGATGCCCAGGATGATGCCCATGATGCCGAGCACCACCACCGTGTACCGGGACACGCGTACCTGGTCGTCCTCGCTGGCCTGGCCGCGCTTGATCACGCTCGCGTAGATGTCGTGGGCGAAGGAGGCCGACGCCGTGATGGCGAGCCCCGCGACCACGGCGAGGATGGTTGCGAACGCGACCGCGGAGATGATGCCGAGGAGCACGACACCCCCGAGTTCGAACGCCAGCAGCGGAGCCGCCGAGTTCTGCTTGCCGGCCGCCGCCATGATCTTGTCCGGGCCGACGAGTGCGGCGGCGCCGTAGCCGAGCACCAGGGTGAACAGGTAGAAGGCACCGATCAGGGCGATCGCCCAGACCACCGACTTACGAGCCTCTTTCGCGGTCGGCACCGTGTAGAAGCGCATCAGCACGTGCGGCAGACCCGCGGTGCCGAGCACCAGCGCGATGGCCAACGACAGGAAGTTGATCTTCGACTCCATCGAACCGCCGTACTGCGCGCCGGGCGCGAGAACGTCACGCGCCGCGATCTTCTCGTCGGCCGAACCGGTGATCGCGTCTTGTGCCGATCCGAGCATGCTCGAGATGTTCATGCCGAACTTGGCGAGCACGATGAAGGTCATGATCGCGGCACCCGCGATCAGCAGGACCGCCTTGATGATCTGCACCCAGGTGGTGCCCTTCATGCCGCCGATGAGGACGTACACGATCATCAGCGCGCCGACGACGGCGATCACGATCGACTGGCCCAGGCGGCCCTCGATGTCGAGGAGTAGAGCCACCAGACCGCCCGCGCCGGCCATCTGCGCCAGCAGGTAGAACAGCGAGACGAACAGCGTCGAGATCGCCGCGGCCAGCCGGACCGGGCGCTGCCGCAGGCGGAAGCTCAGCACGTCGGCCATGGTGAATTTGCCGGTGTTGCGCAGGAGTTCGGCGACGAGCAGCAGCGCGACGAGCCACGCGACCAGGAAGCCGATCGAATAGAGGAAGCCGTCGTAGCCGTACACCGCGATCGCGCCCGCGATGCCGAGGAAGCTCGCGGCGGACAGGTAGTCACCGGCGATGGCGATGCCGTTCTGCGGGCCGGAGAAGCCGCGACCGCCGGTGAAGAAGTCGGCGGCCGACTTGTTGTTCTTGCTCGCCCGGATCACCACGTACATGGTGACCGCGACGAACGCGACGAAGATCGCGATGTTGGCGGCGGGGTTGCCGACGGCGGCCGCCACCACATAGCTCTGGGGATCGATCTGCGTGGGACTCATGCGGTGACCTCACCTTCCATTTCGGCGCGGATGGCGGACGCGCGGGGATCGAGATCACGGTTCGCGAAGCGTACGTAGAGCCCGGTGATGACGAACGTGGACACGAACTGGAGAAGGCCGAGGATCAGGCCCAGGTTGATGTTCCCCCAGACCTTGGTGGCCATGAAGTCGTGGGCGAACGCGCCCAGCAGGACGTAGAGCGCGTACCAGAGCAGGAAGAACGCGGTCATCGGGAACACGAACTTGCGCAGGGTGCGCTTCAACTCCTGGAACTGCGGCGATTGCTGCATCTCCAGGAATTCCGCACCGGTCGGCCCGTCGGTGGCCGGGCCGGGCGACTGCTCGCCCGGCGGATGTTGGGTGGTGGACACTGCCTACCTCCTGATGACGGTCTGATGACTGTGAGGACTCTCGACTGGTGAGCGTATTGAGGTCCAGGTCACAGGAGAACGGGGTGGTATGGGTCACACGTCGAAGCCGGTCGACTGTGCGCCGGGCGGTCGGTGAGGCCCGACGAACGGTCAGGCCTCCGGGGCGGATGTCTGGTCGCTGGGCAATCGTTCGATGCCCATCCCGAGCCGTTCGGGTACATGCATACGGGCGAAGATGCGGGACAGATCGCCCGGTCGGTGCCGTCGGGTCGCGAGGCTGACCACGATCATGGTGGCGAAGGCCAGTGGCACGGTCACCGCGGCCGGGTAGCCGATGATCACCGCAGGCCAACCACCGAGCGTCTGGGCGTCGACGACCCCGGCGATCGCCATACTCGTGGCGGCCCCCGACGACACGCCGCCGACGGCGAGCCCGGCGATGGCACCCGGCGCGGTCAGGCCGCGCCACCAGATGCCCAGCACGAGCAGCGGGCACAGGGTCGAGGCGGCGACCGCGAACACCAGACCCACGGTGCGCGACAACTCCAGTGACGTCGCCGCCAGCGACAGTCCGATCGGGATCACCCCGCCGATGACCGCGGCGACCCGGAAGTCTCGGACCCGGCCGCGCAACACATCCGTGGAGAGTGCGCCGGCGACACTGACCAGCAATCCCGACGACGTCGCGAGGAATGCTGCGATGGCCCCCGCGGCGACCAGCGCGGCGAGGAACTGGCCGGCGACGCCGCCGACCGCGGCACTGGGTAGGAGCAGCACCGCGGCATCAGCCGTGCCGGTGATCAGCAGCTGCGGGACGTACAGCCGGGCGAAGACGCCGAGGACCGTCGGGAACAGGTAGAACAGCGACAGCAACGCGATCACGGCGAGGGCCGTGCGCCGGGCCGAGCGGCCGTCGGGATTGGTGTAGAAGCGCACCAGCACATGCGGTAGGCCCATGGTGCCGAGGAAGGTCGCGACGATGAGCGAGAGCACCTCGAACAGCGGATGTCGTCCGCCCAGTCCACCGCCGGACGCGATCCAGTCCGAACCCGTCGTCGGTGCGCCCTCGACGACGGGGGTGGCGGCGCCTGCGTCGAGATGGATCACGGTACCGGCGGCCAGGACGTGGGTGCCGACGGTGGTGATCGGCGCCGACTCGACGCGGCGGCCGTCGAGCCGGCCGGTCACCGTCAGGCCGTGGGGCTCCACCACGGTGACGGTGACGTCGGTGGTCACGTCGACGGTCGTCGCCTGCTCCACCCGCGGCGGCGCCGGATCGCCGAGTGCGGAGCGGTCGCCGAAGAACACCGCCAGCAGAGCGAGCGCCGGAACCGCGATGGCCGTGAGCTTGAGCCAGTACTGGAAGGCCTGGACGAACGTGATGGAGCGCATGCCGCCGCCGACGACGTTGACGATGACGATCGCCCCGACCGCCACCGCGCCGATCCACACGGGGACGCCCAGCAGGATGTTGAGTGTCAGACCGGCGCCCTGGAACTGGGGGATCAGATAGAGCACGCACACCACGACGACGACCATCATCGCGGCGAGTCGCACGGTGGGCGAGCCGAGCCGGAACTCGGCGAAGTCGGGCACCGTGTAGGCGCCGGACCGTCGCAACGGTGCCGCCACGAACAGCAGCAACCCCAGATAACCCGCGGTGAACCCCACCGGATACCAGAGCGCGTCGGCGCCGTACTTGGCCACCAGCCCGGCAACACCGAGAAAGGAAGCAGCCGAGAGGTATTCGCCGGAGATTGCCGCGGCATTCCAGCGGGAGCCGACACTGCGCGACGCGACGAGGAAGTCCGACGTCGTGCGCGACAACCGTCCCCCGTAGGCGCCGACCGCGACGGTCGCGATCGCCGCGAGGGCCAGCGCGGCCGCGGTGAGTGCGTCGACGCCGTCGTTCACGGCGGTGCCGCCCTCATGACGACTCCGCCCTCATGACGACTCCGCCTCGTCGTCGACGACACCCATGAAGTCGCGCTCGGCCTGCTCGGCGAATCGCACATAGATGCGGCCGGTCAGGTAGAGCAGGGGGTACAGCAGCACCGCCAGGATCAGCCAGTTGAGCCGGATGCCGAGCACGCTCACCGTGGTGAGCCACGGGAAGATGGTGCCCACCACCGGGATCGCGACGATGATGGCGACCACGCTCAATGCCAGCCGTAGCGCGAGACCGAGTTGAGCGCGCATCAGACCGCGAACCAGCGCGTCGCCGACCTCCGTCTGCTCCTGCACCTCCACCCGGGTGCGGACCATCCGGGCGCCCCGACGGCGGGCGAGGACGACGCGTTCCCGATGTGGCGAGTTGTCGGTCATCGCACGATCCGGTCAGGCATCGGCATCGGAGCGGAACTGTCGCATCGGGTCACGGATCAGCCGGTCCTTGAGCTCGCGCAGCTGACGTCGGCTCACCGGGAGTTCGACGGCGTCGGAGGCCTTGTTCGCGCGCACGCAGACCACCGTCGACGATCCGCTCGTACGCAGACCGGTGACCATCGGCAACGCGACGAGGTACGACCGATGAACGCGCTGGAACCCATGATCTCGCCAGCGGGAGGCCAAGGTAGACAATGGAATCCGCACGAGATGGGAACCGGTGTCGGAGTGCAGCCGGGCGTAGTCGCCCACCGCTTCCACCCACGAGATGCTGTCCCGCCGGACCAGTGACGTCACCCCGGACAGCTCGACCGGGATCACCTCGTCGGAGCCGGAGCCGGAGCCGGAGCCGGAGCCGGAGCCGGAGCCGGAGCCGGGATCGGGATCGGCAGTGCGCGGGGCGGATTCCCGGGCGGTGATGACGCGGGAGATCGCCTGGGCGAGCCGCTGTTCGCGGACGGGCTTGAGCAGATAGTCGACGGCGCCGACCTCGAACGCGTCGACCGCCTTGTCCTCGTGTGCGGTCACGAACACCACCGAGGGTGGTTCGGCGTAGTGGGTGAGCACACTGGCGAGTTCGAGTCCGGAGAGTCCGGGCATGTTGATGTCGAGGAAGATCGCGTCGATGCGCCGGTCGGTGAGATGGCGCAGGGCGTGGGTTGCGTCGCCCGCGCTGTGCACCTCGCCGATCCCGGGTTGCCGGCCGAGGAGATAGGTCAGTTCGTCGAGGGCCGGGGGCTCGTCGTCGACGGCAAGGACAACCAAGGACATCCGAACACCTCCCTTCGCTGACGGCACATTCTGTCCCGGCGCGCGTCAGGCGCGGATGCCGGCCCGGAACTTCGGGACCCGCATGCCGACACGGGTTCCCGCGCCGACACCGGTGTCGACCACTAGACCGTAATCGTTGCCGAACGCGGCGCGCAGCCGATGATCCACATTGGTGAGTCCCACGTGGGCGCCGTCGGATTCGCTGCGGGGACCACGGTCGCTCCCCGTCGCTTCGCTCGCCCCGTCGCGATTCCCCGTCGCTTCGCTCGCCCCGGCGCCCGGGCCAGGGTTCAGCGCGTCGATGTCGCCGGAGCGCAGCAGCTCCGGGTCCATCCCCACCCCGTCGTCCTCGACCGTGATCACGCAGTCCGCACCCTCGTCGCGGGCAACGATCGTGATGGTGCCACCACCCTTGCCGGCGAGACCGTGCCGCACCGCGTTCTCGACGAGCGGCTGCAACGCGAGAAACGGCACGACGACATTCAGGACCTCCGGCGCCACCTGCAGTTTCACATTCAGGGCCGGCCCGAAGCGCGCCCGCTCCAGTGTCAGATACCGGTCGATGTTGCGCAGTTCGTCGGCGAGCACCGTGTACTCGCCGGCGGCGCGGAACGAATAGCGGGTGAAGTCGGCGAAGTCGAGGATCAGCTCCCGCGCCCGGTCGGGGTCGGTCCGCACGAACGACGCGATGGTGTTGAGCGCGTTGTAGATGAAGTGCGGGCTGATCTGCGCGCGCAGCGCGAGCACCTCGGCCCGGTCGAGGCGTGCGCGCGACGCCTCCAGGTCGGCAAGTTCGATCTGACTCGACACGTACCGGGCGACCTCGCCGACCGCACCCAGCATGCCGGGACCGGGCCGATGGGTGGTCGCCACCACCAGCACGCCGACACCGAGGTCGCCGGCCACCAGCGGCTGGGCGATGAGCGCACGTACCAGCGATTCGTCCCCGCACGGATCGTTGATCAGGACTCGGCGCCGATCGGTCTCGGCGCTGGCCGCCGCCGCGGCGGATGCCTCGGTGAGGGCCCCGTCCCAGAGCGGATCGTCGGCGGGTTCGTGCGCCAACAGCAGGCCGTCCTCGTCGTAGAGTGCGAGCGCCTGCGCCGACGTCAGGGCGTGCAGGTGCGGCAGGGCGTCGCGGGCCGATTCCGCGGAGAGTCCGAACCGGAGGGACCGCGCCGCGCGGGCCGCCGTCTGCAGGGTGAAGTGAACGGCGCGTTCGGTCGGCGTGGCCACCACGCGCCGGGTGCGGACGAGGATGGTGACCGCGACGACGAACAGCACGGCCAGCACCGTGAGGGCGATCGCCAGCTGACCGGACATGGACTCCACGATCCCACCTTCACCCCCGGGCGATCATCTCGACCAGCAGATCCATGAGCTGATGTCGATCCGCGTGCCATTTCTCCGGCGGGAGGTGGCCGCTCAGGTCGAGATCGGTCACACCGTGTGCGGCAGCCATCAGGACCCCGGCGAAGGGCCGCGCGCGTTCGACGCCGACCACGCGGCCGACGAGGACGAGGAATCCGTCCTGGGCGCGCCCCGCCGCCTCGACCGTCGGCGCCGACGACGTCGTGGGCTGCGCGAACATCAGCCGATACAGGTGGGGACGCGCCCGACCCAGGTCGGACACCGCCTCGAGTGCGGTGCGCAGCGCAGCGGTGGGGGAGAGCGAGTCGTCGCCGACGATCGCCTCGACGCCGGCCGCAACCGTCGCCCAGGCATCGGTGGCGAGCGCCATCAGGAGTGCGTCCTTGTCGTCGAAATGCCGATATGCGGCCGACCGCGAAACGCCTGCACCACCACCGACCTCACGCAACGTCACCGCGTCCGGTCCGCCGCGATCGAGGAGTTCGGCGGCCGCATCGAGCAAGGCCTGCCGGGTCAGCGCGGCGGTCTCCGCGCGGGTCGTACTCACGGGCGCCAACCTATCAGTTGACAGTGTCCACTGAAAGCAGTTGAATGAGTTGACGGCGTCAACTCAACTTTCGGAGGAACGATGCGCACACTGGTGATGACAGGTGCCACCCGCGGCATCGGGCAGGTTGCGGCAGGGGAGATCCTCCGGCGCGGCACCGACATCCATCTCGTCGTACCGGCCCGCGACGGCGGACCCGCCGACTTCGCCGAGGCGATGGCAGAGTTCGGAGATCGGGTGACCGTCGTCGACGCAGATCTGGCGAGCCTCGAGAGCACCCGTGCGGCGGCCGACTCGATCAACCGGCTTCTCGACGACGGGTCGCTTCCGCCCCTGCACGGCTTCGCCGGCAACGCCGGCCTGCAGTTCGTCGACGTCCTGCACGCCACAACGGACGGCTTCGAGGCGACCTTCGCGGTGAATGTGCTCGCGAACCACGTTCTGCTGAAAGGTCTTCACGAACGGTTCCGCTCCCCGGCGCGAATCGTGATCACGGTCAGCGACACCCACTTCGGCGACTTCCGGCACACCGGGGGGATGGTGCCCGCGCCACGATGGGAGTCGCCGGCGATCCTGGCCCGGACCGGTGCATTCGCGAACCCGGAGTCGGTCACGGCCGGACGAACGGCCTACTCCACCAGCAAACTCGCCGCCATCTACCTGGTCCACGAATGGGCCCGCCGACTACCGGACCGAATCGACATCGTCTCCTACAACCCGGGTTTCGTCCCCGGCACCGGGCTGGCCAGAGCGGCAGGTCGCCGCGATCGCTTCATCGCCCGGCGGATTCTCCCGGCACTCGCGGCGACCCCGTTCGCCGATCGGGTTCCCGTCGCCGGCCGAAAACTCGCCGACGCGATCCTCGGCGTGACATCGGCGCCGTCGGGCGCCTACCTCGACCGCACGCAGGTGGTGCCGTCATCGGACGAGTCCTACGACCCGGACCGCGAACGCGAACTGTGGGACTTCCTCGAAGGCGTCCTCGCACCTCACGGTCAGTAGGCCGCCCACTCCGACTGTGCATACCGCAGTATCCGCGGATCCATCAGGGTGGAGGGTGGCATGTCGAGCGGCGGGCGGTCGGCGGGGAACACGGCCGCGGCGGCCAGCTCGGCGTCGTTGAGGAAACGCAGCGGTCCCGGAGCATCCAGTCGCAGCTCGGGTTTCGACGTCCCGGCCAGGAAGTAGCCCCAATCACCGAACGACGGCACATCCACGTGATACGGGACCGTCTGCAGACCGGCCGACGCGATCGTCGCGCCGATGCACCAGAAAGAGCGCGGGGCGAAATACGGCGATCCGGACTGCACCACGATCCGCCCACCCGGCGCCAGGTGAGCGCCGATCAGGGCATAGAACTCGGTCGAATACAGCTTGGCCGTGGCGGATTCGTCGGGATCGGGCATGTCGACGATGATCACGTCGTACCGCTGCCGATTGTCGCGCAACCACGAGAACGCGTCCGCCGTGACGACCGTGGCGCGGGGGTCGGTCATCGATCCGCGGTTCAACCTCCGCAACCGGTCGTCGGTGCGGGCCAGTCGGACCATCTCCGGGTCGAGTTCGACCAGGGTCGGCGAGGCGTCGGGATAGGTGAGCACCTCGCGGAGTGCGAGCCCGTCACCGCCCCCGAGGATCAGCACGCTGTGATCGCCGGCAGCATTCGGCCCGCTCGCTCCGCTCCCGGCGCCGGCAACATTCGGCCCGCTCGCTCCGCTCCCGGCGCCGGCAGCATTCGGCCCGCTCGCTCCGCTCCCGGCGCCGGCCATGGCCGGATGCACCAGCGACTCGTGATACCGGTACTCGTCGATCGACGAGAACTGCAGGTCCCCATTGAGATACAGCCTTGTGTCCGGGCCCAGCGCCGTGCGGCGCTCGGTGATCACGATGTCCTGATACGGGGTGCGTTCGGCGGCGACGATCGGATCGCGGAAAAGGGCCTGCCGGGCCGTGACCTCGAAACGGCTCGAGTAGACGAGGCCGAGGATGAGCACGGCGACGACCCCGACAGCGACGCCGCCGAGTACCAGCAACCGGGCCGGGCGCAACGAACGTCGGAACACCACGAACACCAGGAAGCATCCGGCCGCGGCGTTGACCAGACCCACGACCAGTGCACCGCGGAGCTGACCGAAGACCGGCAGCAGCAGGAAAGGGAAACACAGACCACCGATCAGCGCGCCGATGTAGTCGGCCGCGAACATGTCGGCCACCGCGGAACCGGCTTCCTGCTTGCGGATTCGCTGCAGCAGAACCATCAGGAGCGGGATCTCGGCGCCGATCAGCAGACCGAGGACGAACGCGACGACGACCAGCGCCTGGGTGTAGAGCTCGAGATACGCGAAGGCCGCGTACAGCGCCATCACCGACAGTCCGCCGAGCAGGGCGAGAGCCAGTTCGATCAGGGCGAACGAGGTGATGGCGCGGGATTGCAGCGGTTTCGCCGCGAGCGAGCCGATGCCCATCGCGAACACCATGACCGCCAGGACGATGGAGGCCTGGGTGGCGGTGTTGCCGATGAGGAACGACCCCAGCGAGACCAGTGCGAGTTCGTAGACGAGACCACAAGCAGCGCAGACGAACACCACCGCCAGCAGCGATGCGCGTGACAGCCGGGACCACGAACCCTCGTGGACGGGCTCGGTCTCTGGCTCGGTCACGGTCACGGTCATGGATGCGGAAACAGCGAAGACCCGTGGGTCACAGGATCGCCGCTGCGACGATCAGCGAGACGCCGACGTGCGCGACGCACTGGACCCACACCGCCGGGTGACGTTCGGGATGCAGCAGCAGTTCCCCCAGCCGTCCGGGCGTCGCGAGGTCGATGAGTGCGAAGGTCACGGCCATCACGACGATCCCGATCACCGTGTAGACGACCGTGTAGGTCAGTCCCTCGACCAGCCGCCCCTCGCTGGCGACGATGGCCGCGGTGACGATGATCGCGATCCCGGCGAGGTTCGACGACACCAGGATGCCCGCGTTGCTGTTGCGTTCGGCCCACAGGTGCTGGCGCAGCTTGCCGGGTGTGAGGAGGTCCAGGACGACGAAGGAGATCGCCATCAGGGCCACGCCGACCGCACTGTATGCGGCTGCCGCATAGGCGTTCTCGAAGATGTCTCGGATCACAGTGTCTCTCCCGGGTGAGTGGTGGTTGAAGATGTCCGGTTACTTGCCGCCGCCACCGCTGCCGCCGCCCCGGTAACTGCTGCCGGAGCCGCCGTACGCCGGCGTCGGGACCCAGAAGCCGCCGACGTACGGGTGGTAGTGGTTGTAGCCGGATCGGTAGTCGCGACTGAGCATCACGCGCGTCGTCCCTGCGGCCAGCGGGAACAGCCCGACCAGATACTCCGGGTACTGGAGGAACTGGGTGCCGGCGACGTTGGCCGCGTTGCTGGTGTCACCGCTGCGCTGATCGGTCGGCCGTTCGGCATCGCTCAACTCCGCCGCGACCGTGTCGGGTGAGCCCTGTGCCACATACGCGTCGACGTCGCCCTCGTCGAGACCGGTGTCGCGCTGATAGTGCGTGGTGATGTAGTTGCGGGCGCTGGTGCCGTCGCCACCCATCCCGCGGATCGCCTTCACCGAGCACGACCCGACGATCGCGAGCAGAGCGATCACCGCGATCACCGCGATGATGATGTTGCGGGTTCGGTGCAGACCGCGCCGCGGGTCGGGTTCGCGCGGTCCATCGGGGCCGAACCCGCCCGGCGGGCCGAACCCGCCCGGCGGGCCGAACCCGCCCGGCGGCGGTGGTGGCGGTGGCGGGTAGCTCATCGGGGCGCCACCGGATCCGGCCGACGGAGCTCACTAGCGGTGACGACGACCTCCGCGCACTGCGGATAGGTGTGCCAGGTCTCCCAGGCGATGGCGTCCGCACGGATGACGGCCAGCACGGCCGTGACCGCAAGCGGTTCTCCGGGGAAGTGGCCGATCACGGCGGGCAGTCCCGCCGCGCGGTGTGCATCGCTGCGTCGGGCCAGATCGTCGACGACATCGGCCAACCGCTCACGATCGCACTCCTCGATGCGCGAGACGAACGAGTAGTCGTCGTCGCGGACCGACGCGGGCAGCGGCGTGTCGGTGCCCGGCAGACAGGCGACGGTCTCGCACAGTCGTCGCAGGCCGTTCTCGATCACGACCTGATGGCTCGCGCCGAGGAGGCGCAACGAGATCGTCGTCGCAGCGTCGACGCGATGATCGCAGTGCGCCAACGGTTCCTGGAGATCGGCGGTCAGTGAGAACGCCAACTGGCGCGCACTCGTGTCGGCGTAGGGGACCTGCAGCCGCACCGGGCCGTGCACGGGCGGGGCGCTCGCGAGTGGTGAACTCACGACTCGGGTGTGGGGTCGGACGGGTAGATCCGGTACTCGCTGCGCTCGATCACCTCGCCGCGGGCGCATTCCCACCCCGAGCCGAAGTCCTCGAAGGACAGTCGTTCGTCGCCTGCTTCGTAGTCGTGGTAGCGCATCGAACCGCGGGCCGTCAGCCCGGTGGTACCGGCCGAGGTGAACTCCGCCGACCCCGATTCGTCGGCACGGTAGCGGTGGCCGTCGAGTTCGAGGCTGTCCGGACCCGGGCTCAGGGTCACGCCGGTCAGCTCATGCCACAGCACGACCTCGAGATCCGGATCGTCCTCGACCGAGATCCAGGCCTTGCGGCCCGTTCCGGTGTCGAGGAAATTCTCGGTCCACACGAATCCACCCTGGGACAACCGCAGCGTGCCGCGCACCGCGAACGTCTCGCCACGGAGTTCGACGAGGTCGCCGGGCTTGAGATCGCGCGGATTGCCGCGCACCGAATCGTCGTCGGCGGTCGAGAACGGGTCGCCCGGCCGGTAGGCGCGGTGCCGCAGGGCGTCGGTCTCGGCCTGTCGCAACTTGCGGTTACCGAGAAAATTGAAGACCACCACGACGGCGATGATCAACAGCAGCGCGACGATCACGATCAGCAGGATCTCCACGGCCCGACCCTATCGGTTACGCACCGAATCGGACATCCCGGCCTCTCGGATGAATGACAGCGGTGGTGCCGATTCCGTCAGAGCAGCCCACGTCGGCTTGCCTCGGCGACCACCCGCGTACGGCTGTCGGCGCCGAGCTTGTCGAAGATGTGCACCAGGTGCGACTTCACGGTGGCCTCGGAGATGGTGAGCGCACGAGCGATGTCGCGGTTGGAATCGCCGTCCGCGAGCCGGCCCACGATCTCGAGCTCGCGTCGCGTGAGGGCCGTGTCCGGCGACTGCATCCTGCCGAGGAGGCGGGCCGCCACCGGCGGAGCGAGCACCGTCTCCCCGGCGGCCGCCGAGCTGATCGCGCGGACCAGGACATCGGGATCGGCGTCCTTCAACAGATATCCGGTGGCCCCCGCGCGGACAGCGCGCAGGATGTCGCCGTCCGTCTCGTACGTCGTGAGGATCAGCACCCGCGGCGGATTCGGAAGCGCCCGAATCGATTCGGTGGCCTCGACGCCATCGCCGCCGGAGCCGAGTCGGAGGTCCATGAGAACCACGTCGATGTCGTCGCGTTGCACCGCTGCGAGAGCGTCCGCTGCGGTGGCGGCTTCCGCGGTGACCTCGATGCCGTCGACGGGCGCGAGCACCGCGCGAAGACCGGCCCGCACCACCGGATGGTCGTCCACGAGGAGAAGTCGGATCACGTGCCGTCCGCCTCCTCGCCCGTCCTCGTGCCGACCGGGATCGTCGCCCGGACAGCGGTTCCCGCACCCGCCTCGGATTCGACCGTCACCTCGCCGCCCCACTCGGACAGCCGGCTGCGCATCGCGGTCAGACCGTACCCCGTGCCGTTGGCGCGCAGACCGTCGACGGCAGTCGGGTCGAAGCCGGTCCCGTCGTCGACGACGTCGATGCTGACCTCGTCGTCCTGATAGGTCAGCGTCATCGTCGCCGCGTCCGCTCTGGCGTGCCGGCGTGCGTTGGACAGTGCCTCCTGAGCGGCGCGGAGCAGCGCGACCTGACTGCCGGTGGGCAGGGGACACGGGCTCCCATGCTGTTCGAAGACCGTTCGCAGCCCGAGAGCCGAACTCTCGTCCGCGAGTGAGCGCAGAGCTGTGGCAAGGCCATCCCGCTCGAGTGTCGCGGGGTTCAATCCGAGGACGAAGCGCCTGGTCTCGGCGAGCGCATCGGACGCGGTGTCGAGTGCCGTGTGGAGTTGCGCCGAGCGATCCGTCGGGGTGGACGATCCGAGCGCCGCTCGCAGCAACATGATCACGCTCGCCAGGCTCTGCCCCACGGTGTCGTGGATCTCCCGTGCGAGGCGCTCGCGTTCACCGAGCCGTCCGGCCTCTCGTTCGCGTATCGCGAGTTCCCGGCGCGCACTCACGAGTTCGTCGACGAGGCGCTGACGTTCTTCCGACTGGGCCCGCAGTCGCTGGTAGATCTCGGTCATCACCGCGGCACAGGCCACCCCGATGACCGGACCGAAGATCGCTCCCGCCACCCACCGGCCCTGGTGCGCGGCGAACGCGATTGCGGCGGCGAGCGCGACCAGGATCTCGACGGGTATCGCCGCCCGGACCGGAAAGAGATGCCAGACCAGCAGCGCGAGCAGGAACGCCAGCCACACGAACTCACCCGACAGCACGATGAGCCCCAGCCAGATCAAGATCAGTCCGGCCAACCACAGACGGGCGACCCGACCGCGTCGTCGCGAGACCCATACCGCCCCGACGCAGTACCACCCGGCGGCCGCGAGGGCGGCAAGAATCGGCACGACCGGCGTCGACGACGCGAGTGCGGCGCGGACGGCGCCGAGCGAGAGCAACACGGCGAAGAGCACGTGACCCGCCAGCAACACGTGGCGGTCGGCCTCTGGCGCGGCATCGTCACCCGGTGCGGGGCCGGGGAGATCTTTCGGACCAGGGGCTTCGTTCACACCCACCAGTATCCCGAGCGGTCACGGGCGTCGCCTCCAACTTTCGATGGACTTCTGCGTGCACCGAACGGTCCTCGGGAACCCATCGGTGTGCCGATGCGGCGAGAGCCCACGTTGCCGAGGCTGGAGACATCGGCAACGAACGGAAGGGGCCTGGTGGTGTTCATCGGTATCCGCGACATCAGATTCGCCAAGGGGCGTTTCGTCTTGATCTGTGCCGTCATCGCGATGATGACGTTCTTGGTGGTGGCGCTCTCCGCGCTGACCAATGGCCTGCAGAACCAGTCGATCTCCGCGGTCAGCAGGCTGCCCGGGCAGACCCTCGTACTGCGGGACACTGCCGGTGCCGAAGGGCCGTCGCTGTCGCAGAGTGAGCTCGACGAGTCGACCGTGCGTCGCATCGTCGACGAGAATGACGGTGACGCAACGGAACTCGGTGTGACCACCACCAGGGTCGCCCATGGCGTGATCTCCTCGACGGTGGCCGTCTTCGGCGCCGGCGTCGCGGTGATGCCCGAGCCCGACGTCGGCGGGTATCCGCAATCCGGCGGCATCCTGCTCACCCGGGAACAGGCGGACGACCTGGGTGTCGGGATCGGTGATCCGGTCACCGTCGGGCCGTCCCACCTTCGGGTCGACGGCATCGGCGCGGCCGGTGACTACGCCCACACGCCGGTCGCCTACACGACCATGGACACCTGGCGTGCGCTCTCCCACGGCCAGTACGCGAGCGCGGTGGTGCTCGCCGCCGGCTCGACCGACGCGCCCGAGACGACGAGCGTGCCGATGTCGAAGGCCGTCGACACCGTGCCCGGCTACCGGTCCGAGCACGGGTCGCTGCTCGCGATCCAAGCGATGCTGCTGGCGATCTCCGCACTCGTCATCGGCACCTTCTTCGCGGTGTGGACGGTGCAGCGCCTGCGGGATCTCGCCGTGGTGCGCGCGCTGGGCGCCAACCGGTGGTATCTGCTGCGGGACGGATTCGGGCAGGCAGCCCTCGTCCTGCTCGCCGGCGAAACGGTGGGCGCACTCCTCGGGATCGGTCTGTCGGCCGCCGTGTCGGCGGCCGTCCCGGTCGCCCTGACCGCCGGCGGTATCGCACTGCCGTTGCTCGCGATGACGCTGCTCGGCAGCGCGGGCGCGCTCCTCGCAGTGCGCCGGGTGACCGTCGTCGACCCTGTGGTGGCGATGTCGCGATGACCGGTTTCCTCGATGTCCCGCCCACTCACGATCCGATCGGAGTTCTGCCATGAGTTTGTCGCTGTCGAACGTCACGCTGACCTTTCCCGACGGCCGCGGTCGGCTGACGGCCCTCGATCATGTCGATCTCGACGTCGGCAACGGCAGCTTCGTCGCCGTGACCGGGCCATCCGGTTCCGGTAAGTCGAGTCTGCTGTCCGTCGCCGGCACGCTCCTGACGCCGGACTCAGGGACCGTCGAGATCGACGGCACCCCGACCACCGCCCTGTCCGACGAACAGCGGGCGCGGATTCGCCGGGACCGCATCGGGTTCGTGTTCCAGCAGGACAATCTGTTGCCGTCGCTGACCGCTCTGGACCAACTGCTGCTGACGGTCGATCTGGGCGGCCAGAAGCCCGTCCGGCATCGGGACGAGGCGCTGGCACTGCTCGACGAGGTCGGCGTGGCGGGCGCGGCATCACGTCGGCCGCACGAACTGTCCGGCGGTATGCGGCAGCGGGTGAACATCGCTCGGGCACTGACGGGGTCGCCGGCGCTGCTCCTGATCGACGAGCCGACCTCGGCCCTGGACACCGAGCGTGGCCGGGCCGTCATCGAGTTGATCGGCACGCTCGTCCGGCAGCGGGATGTCGCCGCAGTGCTCGTCAGCCACGATCTGGACTCGATGTCGGTGGCACCGGGACGAGGGGTGGACCGCGTGCTGCACATGCGCGACGGACATTTCGAGTCGGCCGCCCGGACGTCACCTGCGCCCGCCTGACAGGAGATGACCGGCCGGGGCGAGACGCAGTGTCCCGCCCCGGCCGGTCATCGCTGTCGCCCAGCGTCGGGCGTCAGCGCACCTGACCGCTGATGAACTCCGTGGTGAACAGCTGATCGGCGGGGAGCTGCGCGGGCAGTCCCGCGCCGTCGGCGTTCAGGATCGGGACCAGGTCTGCGACCACCGACTGCGCCTTGGCCATGTCGTAGCTGCCGTACACGCCGTCGGGGCCGGGAGCGATGACGCCCTTGTCCTTCAGCAGCCCGGCCGAGTACGCGGCCTCACCCGCGCTGTACGGGGTGAAGGCGACGTCCTGCGACACCCAGTCGACGATGGTGGCGTTGATCGCGTCGGGCGAGTTCACATAGTTCTTGCCGGTCTGCTGGATCATCGGGACCAGCTTCTGCAGGCAGGGCGACAGTTCCTCCAGCTTGTCCGCCCGCACCGACACGTTCGAGGCGTAGACGTCGTATCCGGCGTCCTTGACCATCGCGTAGGCCACCGGCTTGTTCCACGACGGCGTCTCGTGCTCGTAGGTGTACGGCTCCGAGTTGGCGAAGCCCTGCTGGGCGATCGTCGGATCGCCGACGAAGCGGGCCGGTGCGCCGTCGTAGCTGGTGTCGAGCTGATCCTGCTTCAGCAGCCCTTTGGCGACCAGCCACTGCGGGAAGATCTGGTCCTTGGAGACGACGACACTGGCATCGGTTTTGCCGATGTCGGCGATCGTCTTCTGATCGGGATGCGACGACGGGTCCCACATGATGATCGACGGGTTGTACTGCAGCAGTGGCGTGACGCCGACGACGCGCTGGTCCTTGGCCGCGGAGATCAGCTGATCCCCGTGCACGAGGCCCAGGTCGATCGAATCGTCGGCGTACATCGCGGACGGTACCGACTGGAAGCCGATGGCCGGACCGCCGGCGCGCAGGGTGACGTCGACCCCGGTGTCCTTGCCGTCGAAGGCGAGCGGACCGGTGACGGACTTGTTCCCGGTGTCCACCGAATAGCCGGGGCCGAGCAGCCCGATCACGCCGGCCATGTCCGACTGCGGCTGCCACTGGAGTTGCACCACAACGTTTTCCGGGCACACGTCGGCGAGCTGGTATTCCGCCGGGGCGGGCTCGAGGCCGGCGGACCCCGCGTTCTCGGTGCCCGATTCGGAGCATCCGGCGAAGGCGGCGCCGCAGAGCGCGACGGTCGCGGCGGCGACGGCCACGCGTGCACGGCGGTGGGTGAACAGGGGAATGACGCGACGAAGGTAGGGGCGCATGGGAACTCCTGGAGCTGAAGCCGACGAACGTGGCAACCACGATCTACATGTAAAGCTAAGTGGTGTTCCCGCACTGCGCCACCGGGTTGCATGTTCGGCGAGCGGGCACGTCGCGGTTGCGAAGCGTCCGCCTGATACCGGTGATCAGCCACTATGTGCAGGAAGCTCCCGATCGACCCCGCCTTCCCGTCATCCAGAGTTTACGTTCGGATACGTGGACGAAATACATGTAACGAAGCATGTGATGCAGGAGATGAATTGTCGTCTACATGTACCTACGATCCGTAACGGGATGTGCCCATGAGTCTGATCGACACGATGAACGACGTCGATGCGCGTCACCTGACCAAAGGTGTCGTCATCTCGGTGTCCGGCGTGACCAAACACTTCGACTCGGGCACCCAGGCCATCGCCGGCGTGGACCTCGACGTCGCACAGGGCGATTTCGTCGCGCTCGTCGGTCCGTCGGGTTGCGGCAAGTCGACTCTGCTGCGGATGGCCGCCGGGCTCGAGCGACCCACCGAGGGCAGCGTCGCGCTCGGCACCGACTCCGTCGGATTCATCTTCCAGGAGCCCACGCTGCTGCCATGGCGGTCGGTGCGCGCCAATGTCGAGTTGAGTGCGGAACTCGCCCGACTCCCCAAGGCGCAGCGACGTTCCCGCGCGCAGCGCGCCATCGATGCGGTGGGCCTGGGGGGCTTCGAGTCGCAACTGCCGCGGATGTTGTCCGGTGGCATGAAGATGCGGACCTCGCTCGCCCGGACCCTCACGTCCGAGCCGGAGGTGATGCTGCTCGACGAACCCTTCGGCGCCCTCGACGAGATGACCCGCCTCGACATGCAGACCGAACTGCAACGGCTCTACGCCGAACGCCGATTCACCGCGATGTTCATCACCCACTCGGTGTCCGAGGCGGTGTTCCTCGCGAACCGCGTGATCGTGATGTCGCCGCGACCCGGGCGCATCACCGCCGACATCCGCGTCGAATTCCCTTACCCGCGTGACCCCGACCTCCGCTACGACCCCCGATTCACCGCGCATGTCGCGGAGATCTCCGAGACCCTGCGAGGTGCACGATGACCACCACGATGATCCCGCCCCTGACCACCGACGGCGTCGCGTCCCCACCCGCTTCGACGAACAGTGTTGCCGCACAGCGAAGATCGGTCCCGGCCGCGATCCTCAGATATGGCCTGCCGCCGCTGATCTCCTTCGTCATCGCGATCGGTGTCTGGTATGCGGTCAGCTACCTGATCCTGAGTCCCGCGCGCCGGTTCCTGCTGCCGCCCCCGCACGAGGTGCTGATCGATTCCCTGCTCGACCCGACCCACGTCGGCCCGATGCTCGACGCGCTCGTGGTGACCGCGAAGGTCAGCCTGGTCGGCTTCCTGTTCGCCGCCCTGATCGGTGTGACCATAGGGGTGGTCATGAGCCGGGGTTCGTTCCTGGAACGTGCGATCTACCCATGGGCCGTTGTGCTGCAGGTGATCCCGGTCCTGGCGATCGTGCCGCTGATCGGCCTGTGGTTCGGATACGGCATGGTCGCGCGGACCATCGTGTGCGTCATCATCGCCATCTTCCCGATCATCGCCAACACCCACTTCGGGCTGGTCTCCGTCGACAAGGGGGCTCACGAACTGTTCACCCTGGGCAAGGCATCGATGTTCCAGCGGCTCACCAAACTCGAGTTCCCGTCGGCGCTGCCGTCGATGATGACCGGATTCCGTACCGCGTCAGGACTCGTGGTGGTCGGCGCGATCATCGGCGACATGTTCTTCGCCAAAGGGCAACCCGGAATCGGCACCCTTCTCGACATCTACCGCGCCCGACTGCAATCCGACGACCTGATCGCCGCCATCGTTCTCGCGTCACTGTTCGGCATCCTCGTGTTCGGCATCTTCGGCGTGCTCAACGCGATGGTGAACCGTCGACGCTGATCCTTCCCTGATCCCGGCTCCCTGAGAGGCAACAATGTTCACTGTTCCCATCGTCGACATCTCCAGCTACGTCGCCCCCGGCGGTGCCGCCGACGAGCGGGCGCTCGTCGCGCGCTCGCTCGACGACGCCTGCAGCGGCGTCGGATTCGTCCAGATCGTCGGACACGGTATCGACCGATCGGCGATCGACGGCCTGACGTCGGCGCTCGACGAGTTCTACGCCCTGCCGCTCGACACCAAGAAGCGCTACACGAGGCCCGGCGAGAACCGCGGATACAGTCCGCCCAAGAGCGAGTCGCTGAGCATGAGTCTCGGTGTCGCCGCGGCAAATCAGATGAACGACTTCTACGAGGCCTTCACCGTGGGCTCGGAATGGACCGGATTCCCCGGTCTCGACCTACCCGCGGCGAGTTATCCGGCCAACACCTGGCCCGACGCCGCGCCGGGTTTCCGCCCGGCGGTCGAGACCTGGTTCGGCGCGGCTCGGTCCGTGTCACGGATCCTGCTGGCCGCCTTCACCGACGCCCTCGGCCTCGAACCCGGCTACTTCGACGCCATGGTCGACCACTCGATCGACGTACTGAAGATGAACAACTACACGCTGCCCGAGGGAGAGATCGAACTCACCGGTGAACTGACCGGGATGGGCGCGCACACCGACTTCGGCATCCTCACCGTGCTGTGGGCCGATCAGGTCCCGGGGCTGCAGGTGCTCGACCACGAGGGGCGGTGGCACGACGTGCAGCCCGCCGACGGCGCACTGCTGGTCAATCTGGGCGATGCGATGGCTCGCTGGACCGACGACCGCTGGCGCTCGACCGTCCATCGTGTCGACCCGCCCGTCATCGACGGCCGGATCATCCGTCGCCGGTCGGCCGCCTTCTTCTTCGACGGCAACCACGACGCCGTGATCCAGACCCTGCCCGGCCACGCCCCCGCCGATCGGGCCGGCTACCCGCCGATCACGGTCGCCGATCACCTGCAGGCAAAACTCGCCGGCATGAAATCGGGGATCGCGCCGGACGGTGCCGACCGGGAGGCACGGCGCGTCCTGGCGGCGCGGTGAGCCCGTCCGCCTCCACGACGCTCACTACAGTTGGACCACGATGACCAGTTCCGGTGACACCCCGTCGCTGCGCTCGCCCGGTGAAGACGGCGCCCTGCTGACCCAGGCGGTCCTGCGGCAGCTGCGCGACGAGATCTTCGAGGGCAAGCTGGGGCCGGGCACCTCGTTGTCGGTGCCCGGCCTCGCCGCCCGCCTCGAGGTGTCCCGGAGCCCGGTCCGCGAGGCGGTGCAACAGCTCGTCGTCGACGGTCTCGCCGTCTACACCCCGCGCGCCGGGGCCAAGGTCGCCGCCCTCGACGACGACATGCTGCGCCAGGTGTTCGGCGTGCGTGAGGTCCTCGACGGTCTGGCCGCCCGGCAGGCCACCGGGCAGGTCACCCTCGCCGACCTCGAGGAACTGTGGGAGCGGGTCCGTGAACAGGAGCGGCTGTTGCAGACCGCGGCGGACCATCGTCGCGACGCCGATCTCGACCTCGACTTCCACACGGCGGTGCGTGGGCTTTCCGGCAACAAGCCGCTCTGCGACGCCCTCCTGCGCCTGGACACGCAGTCGCACCTCTACCGGTCGGACATGTGGTCACACGAGGTCAATCGTCGGCTGGCCGTCGCCGAGCACCGGCGGATCGTCGCGGCGCTCGAGGCCGGTGACGCCGAAGAAGCAGAACGCGCGGCGAAGGCGCACGCCGCCGGCGTGCTGGTGCGCCTGCTCCGGAAGTGACGATCATCTTGCACTCGACCGTGTCGAGTGCTAAAAACGAGTTTGGCACTCGCGAGCTGTGAGTGCCAGGTCGGGACGGTGAGACCGGTACCGAATGACACACCGGTCGTCCGTCGCGGGCACCGAGTTCCGGCCATACGAACCTAGTGTCACCCCCTATCGGAGGATCACTTACCCATGGCCAAGCAAATCGCGTTCGACGAAGAGGCCCGCCGTGGCCTCGAGCGGGGCCTGAACAGCCTCGCCGACGCAGTCAAGGTGACGTTGGGACCCAAGGGTCGCAACGTCGTTCTGGAGAAGAAGTGGGGCGCCCCCACGATCACCAACGATGGTGTTTCCATCGCCAAGGAGATCGAGCTGGAGGACCCGTACGAGAAGATCGGTGCCGAGCTCGTCAAGGAGGTCGCCAAGAAGACCGACGACGTCGCTGGCGACGGCACCACCACCGCCACCGTCCTGGCCCAGGCTCTCGTCCGTGAGGGTCTGCGCAACGTCGCTGCCGGCGCCAACCCGCTGGGTCTGAAGCGCGGCATCGAGAAGGCCGTCGAGGCCGTCACCGAGGCCCTCCTGAAGAGCGCCAAGGAGGTCGAGACCAAGGAGCAGATCGCTGCCACCGCGGGCATCTCGGCCGGCGACCCGTCCATCGGCGAGCTCATCGCCGAGGCGATGGACAAGGTGGGCAAGGAAGGCGTCATCACCGTCGAGGAGTCCAACACCTTCGGGTTGCAGTTGGAGCTCACCGAGGGCATGCGCTTCGACAAGGGCTACATCTCGGGCTACTTCGTGACCGACGCCGATCGTCAGGAAGCGGTCCTCGAGGATCCGTACATCCTGCTCGTGTCGGGCAAGGTCGCCACCGTCAAGGATCTGCTGCCGCTGCTGGAGAAGGTCATCCAGGCCGGCAAGCCGCTGCTGATCATCGCCGAGGACGTCGAGGGCGAAGCCCTGTCGACCCTGGTCGTGAACAAGATCCGTGGCACCTTCAAGTCCGTCGCCGTCAAGGCCCCGGGCTTCGGTGACCGTCGCAAGGCCATGCTGGCCGACATCGCCATCCTCACCGGTGGCGAGGTCATCAGCGAAGAGGTCGGCCTCTCGCTCGAGGGTGCAGGCGTCGAGCTGCTCGGCACCGCCCGCAAGGTCGTCGTGACCAAGGACGAGACCACCATCGTCGATGGCGCCGGCGATGCCGACGCGATCGCCGGCCGTGTGGCCCAGATCCGCGGCGAGATCGAGAACAGCGACTCCGACTACGACCGTGAGAAGCTGCAGGAGCGCCTGGCCAAGCTGGCCGGCGGTGTTGCGGTCATCAAGGCGGGCGCGGCCACTGAGGTCGAGCTCAAGGAGCGCAAGCACCGCATCGAGGATGCCGTCCGCAACGCCAAGGCTGCGGTCGAAGAGGGCATCGTCGCCGGCGGTGGCGTGGCCCTGCTGCAGTCCGAGCCGGCCATCGACGGCCTCACCCTGAACGGTGACGAGGCCACCGGCGCCAACATCGTGCGTGTCGCGCTGTCGGCCCCGGCCAAGCAGATCGCCATCAACGCCGGCCTCGAGCCCGGCGTGGTCGCCGACAAGATCCTCAACTCCCCGCTGGGCACCGGCCTCAACGCCGCGACCAACGAGTACGAGGACCTGCTGGCCGCCGGCATCAACGACCCGGTCAAGGTCACCCGCTCGGCGCTGCAGAACGCTGCGTCGATCGCGGCTCTGTTCCTCACCACCGAGGCCGTCGTCGCCGACAAGCCGGAGAAGAACCCGGCCCCGGCAATGCCGGGTGGCGACGAGATGGGCGGCATGGGCTTCTGAGTTAATCTCAGGCTCAACGCAACTCAGACCGAAGGCCGGTCACCCCATGGGGTGGCCGGCCTTCGGCGTGGTCGGGTGCCGGCCCGGCGCGCGGACCCGGAGACCACCTCGGTCGTCGCAGCACGACCCATCTGGGACCATGAACCCATGACCGAACCTGCCGTCGAGCACATCGCTCTCACGTCCGTCGCCAACTTCCGGGACGTCGGGGGCCGGCGGACCGAAGACGGGCGCCGGGTGGCGACGGGCCGTCTCTTCCGTGCCGCCGCGCTCGACAAGGCGTCGGACACCGACCAGGCCTATCTGGCCGGACTTGGGATTCGCACCATCTACGATCTGCGATCGAGCGCGGAGACCGAGGCCGAGCCCGACCCCCGCATCGACGGCGTGCGCGGCGTCCACCTCGACGTCCTGGCCGACGCGACGACGGTCAGTGCGCCGGCCAACCTCGACAAGGTGCTCGCCGATCCGGTCGCGGTGGCGGCGGCCAACGAGAAGCTCGCCGACGGCAGCGGGATCGCGCGCATGGTGGAGGCCTACCGGGAGATCGTGAATCTGCCGAGCGCGCTGACTTCCTACCGCGCACTCTTCCTCGGACTGCTCGACGACACCCCCGCACTCTTCCACTGCACCGCCGGAAAGGATCGCACCGGTTGGGCCGCAGCGGCTTTCCTCAGCCTCATGGGCGTCGGACGGGACGGTGTCTACGGTGAGTACCTGTTGACCAACGACCTGTTCCTGCCCGCGATCGCCCCGGTGTTCGACGGATTCGCCGCCGCCGGCGGGAACCCGGATCTGCTGCGCCCCCTGCTCGGTGTCCAGGAGGCCTACCTCGACTCCGCATTCGCCGAACTCGACCAGCGGTTCGGGTCCATCGAGAACTATTTCGCCGAGGGCCTCGGGATCGACTCCGACGTGCAGGCGGAACTCCGGAACAGGTTCCTCGACCAGGGATAGCGGCCCGTGGACGGGGGCCGGGGTGATGGGTACCGGTCAGCCTTGCGGAACGGCTGCGTCGCCCGACGATCCGCAATAACATCCGCGATGTGACATCTGCCGCGGACGAGACCCGGAAACCGCGCCGGACCACCGAATCGGTGGTCCGGGCGTTCGTGAACTCACCATTGTCCGGGCTCGCGCCCTGGATCGTCATGTCGCTGTTCAGCGGTCCGGGCCGATTCGAGGAGTCGGTGGCGGCGGCGCTGGGGATCGCACTCCTGGTGGTCTTCGCGAGCTGGAAGATCGGCAACTCCATCAAGTTGATGGAATGGTTCGACGTCGCGTTCTTCGTGGTCCTGTGTGTCATCGGTGCGCTGGCGACACGGGCCATGATCGAGTGGCTCGAACTGTGGGCAGGCGAGATCGTGAACCTGGCCCTGGTGTGCTTCGCCCTCGGCTCGATCCTCCTCCGCCGCCCCTTCACGCTGGAGTACGCGAAAGAGCAGACGCCCGAAGAGTTCTGGGATTCCCCGATCTTCATCAGGACCAACTACGTGATCACCTGGGCGTGGACCGCCGCATTCGGGGTGTCGGCGATCGCGGGTGCCATCGGCGACGCGGTCTTCGACGACGCGGGAAACTTCTGGACCGGCTGGATCATCCAGATCGGGGCGACCGTCTTCGCGATCGCCTTCACCGAGTTCTATCCCGACTACGGACCGAACAAGGCCATGCAGAAGGCGGGGATCGACACCGAGCCACCGGTGTCGATCGCGCGGCTGTTCGACTGGGTGCCGGTGTTCGTCCTCATCGTCGGGATCGCCGGACTGGTCACCGATTCGACGTCCACGGTGGTCGGCTGGGTTCTCATCGTGGTCGGCGCCGTCGGCATGCGGGTGATGCGGATGGTGTTCCCGGATCCGACGCACGACGACCGTGGCGAGTCCGCGGCCGCCGCAGGCGACCCTGCTCAGTCCTGAACCGGGTTCCGCCTCAGCGGAACACGATGCACGTCGTGGTGCCGTGGGCGACCAGCTTGCCGTCGTCGGAGAACACCTTTCCCTCCGCGGTCGCGGTGCGTCCGCCGACGTGGATGACGGTGCCCGTGGCGGTCAGCTCACCGGCGTCGACGGCGACCGCGCGGATGTAGTTGATCTTCAGTTCGAGGGTGGTGTAGCCGACCCCCGCCGGCAGCGTGGTGTGCACGGCGCACCCCATCACCGAGTCGAGCAGGGTCGCGCAGATCCCGCCGTGCACGCTGCCGAGTGGATTGGCGAAGTCGGCCTGGGGTGTGACGGTGAACGACACCCGGCCCTCCTCGATCTCCTTGGCGCCCATCCCGAGGAGGCGCCAGATGCCGGGACGATCGGGGTCGGGATCGCTCATGGCCGCCCGCAGCAACTCGAGCCCGCTCATCGAGGCGGGATCGTGAATCTCTGTTTCGGTGCTCATGACTATGTAGGATGGCATAGAACCAGCCGATTATGAAGGTTTGCATAGGGAGTGTGATGAGCTCGGTCGACGGCCCACCCGAGGCGAGGTCCCTGGACGAGTCGAGCCACCGCGCCGCCGAGCGTGGTCCGCGGGAACGGATGGTCGTCCATGCGGCGGACCTGATCGGGCGCGACGGTGTCGCCGCCACCTCCATCGGCGATGTGATCGCGGCGAGTTCAGCGCCGCGCGGGTCCATCTACCATCATTTCCCCGGCGGCAAGACCCAGCTCATGACCGAGGCCGTGCGCTACGCGGGTGACTTCATCTCCGGTCGTATCAGCCGGGAGAGCTCCGCGACGCCCGCGGAGGCGGTCGCCGAGATCGGCGACGTCTGGCGGCGGATGCTGGTGAACACCGACTACGAGTTCGGTTGCCCGGTGCTCGCCGGTGGACTGGCCCGACGGTCCGAACCCGAGGTCGCCGACGAGGCACAGCAGATCTTCATCCGTTGGACCCGCCTGATCTCTGCGCGACTCGTCCACGAGGGCGTCGACGCCGAGCGGGCCGACACCCTCGCGCACCTCGCCATCGCGTCGATCGAGGGGGCGGTCGGCCTGTGTCAGACCCAGCGCAGCGTCGAGCCGCTCGACCGGGTGATCGCGGAATTGTCCAGGATGTGTGAGGCGGCCGCGGACTGATCCCGGGACCTCTTGATGTAGCGCGCGTCACCATGGGCTAGGTTCTTCTCCCAAGCACACATGTGCGTCGGCCATCGGGTGTGCCGGCGCCCGGGTGAGGGGCGGAGGGGAAGTCATGACGCCGGTGTACCGGCAGATCCTGGGCTCGGATTTCGATCGCCTCCATCCCAACGTGGCGTGGCGGTACAGCATCGACTCCACGTCCGGGGTGGCCCAGGTGGCCACCGGGATCTACGAGTCGGTCTACATCACGTCGGCCCTCCCGCCGCCGTTCTGGTGGCACTACGCCAAACGCAACGCCCTACCGGCCAAGTCGAGCCGGATGGTCCCTTTCACGCAGGGTCACTACTGCTATGTCGATGAACTCGGCCGCGAATGTCTGGCCGTGCTGCGCGCCTTCGAGTACACCACCGGTCCCCGCAATCTGAACTCGCTGCTCGTCTCCGGCCGCGGTGGTCTCGTCGACTACTTCGGCGACGGTCCCGAACTCCTGTACCCGATCGAGCCATCGGTGACCAAGGCCGGCGAACTCCTGTTGGAGAGCGGGCCGATGCGCTGGCTGGGGCGCGGTCCGAAGGTCGGCATGAAGGGCATGTTCTCCGCTCAGCTCAAGTACATCGAGGGCTGGGACGAGGCGCGACAGCGGTTCCGGTGCGACGCCACCGTTCGCAATCCGGTGATCGGCGAACTGCTGCACTTTCGCGGCTGGTTCACCGCCGTCGATCAGGCGTGCACGCTGCGCGACATCCCCGACGAGGCGTGGCCGCTCACTCTGGTCGACCGCGAGGATTGAACGCCGTGGTTCCGTGCATCGCCATATGCGCGGCACGGTAGGTTCTCAGCCATGGCTGTCTCCGCGAAAATTGATTTCGATGTCGCCGCGCCACCCTCGGTCGTGATGGAGGTGCTGCTGGACATCGAATCCCTCCCCGATTGGTCCGGTCCGCACAAAGAGGCGCAGATCCTCTCCACGAACGACGACGGCACACCAGACCAGGTGCGTGTGGTCGTCACCGCGGCGGGTATCTCCGACGAGCAGACGTTGTCCTACACCTGGACCGACAACTCCTGCACGTGGGATCTCGTGGAGGCGAATCAACTCAGCGAACAGCATGGGGTGTACACGATCACGCCCAAGGGCGACGGCACGCACATCGAGTTCACCCTCGACGTCGAGCTGAAGATCAAGCTGCCGGGTCTGATCGTCAAGCGCGCACAGAAGATGGCCGTCGACACGGCGCGCAAGGGGCTCACCGCAGAGGTCGAGCGCCGCGCCGCCGACTGACCGGCCGCACCCCGAACGCCGCGGCGCCGGATGGGACATGGTTCGCCCAACCCGGGGTCCGGGTGTCGGCGCCCGGTGGGTACGCTGACCCACAGTGCCGGTGCGCTCTGCATCCCGGCCTGTTCCCCCGTGGCGACCGAGGAGGTCAAACCCTATGCGTATCAACAACTTTGGGACTCGAACCGCTGCGTTGGTGATCGGTGGGACCTCGTTGGCCTGGCTGATCGGGCTCGGCGGCGGCACAGCGGGCGCCGCGACGTCCTGCAACGCCGCCAACGGACATCAGATCGAGCGCATCGTCGGGAGCGGCGGTTGTGGGGCCAAGGCCGGAGCGGGCAGTCAGGCGCATGCCGACGAGTCCAGCGGTGCGGGCACCGCGATCGCCGTCGCCGACAAGGGCGGAAATGCCAACGCGCGCAACATGCAACCGGGCTCCACCGCGCTCGCCGGGGCCACCACGCGTGGTACCTCGTACTCGGTGACCACCGGGCCGGGTGCGCTCGCCGTGGCGCAGGCGCGCAACGGCGGCACCACGATCTCGGTCGGCGGCTGGGGCGGGCAGGCCGTGTCGGGGCCGGCCGGCGCCGTCTGCCAGGGCGGCTTCGCGACCGCCTACGACAGCACGACCGGCAAGGCGTGCCTGCGCTCGGGATCGATCGACCTGCACAACTGATACAGGACGGCTGACGCCACGGAATCGCCACCGAGGGTCGAAGGTCCCGACCCTGGTGTCGGTTCACCTTTTCGCAACGCGTTGTTCCACCGCTGCGCATATCGTTGAGCGGTGACTGAGCTACATGACGCCGAGCTGTACGGATCGGCCGAGATCGGACCGGACTTCAGTGTTCTCAACGGCCGCGAGGCGCTGCAACAACTCGTCGACCTGCACAACACGACACAGTTCGCGGTCAACGACGACGATGACGATGATCCGGTGCTGCTGACGCTGCCCGAACGCAATGTGGTCGACACGTGGCGCCAGGACTATCCGTACGAGGAGCGGATGAGTCGCCGTGAGTACGAGGTGACCAAGCGGCGACTGCAGATCGAGTTGCTGAAGTTGCAGAAATGGTCGAAGCAGACCGGCCAGCGGCACCTGCTGGTGTTCGAAGGACGTGATGCAGCAGGCAAGGGCGGCACGATCAAACGCTTCAACGAGCACCTGAATCCGCGCGGCTCCCGCGTCGTCGCGCTGGAGAAGCCAAGCGAGCGCGAGTCCACCGAGTGGTACTTTCAGCGATACGTGCAGCATCTGCCCGCGGGCGGCGAGATGGTCTTCTTCGACCGCTCCTGGTACAACCGGGCCGGCGTCGAGCGGGTCATGGGATTCTGCACGCCGGACCAGTACGCGCAGTTCATGTCGCAGGTGCCGGCGTTCGAGAAGATGCTCGTCGACGACGGCATCAACCTGGTGAAGTTCTGGTTCTCGGTGACCCCGCTCGAGCAGCGGACCCGTTTCGCGATCCGTCAGATCGATCCGGTGCGACAGTGGAAACTGTCGCCAATGGACCTGGCCTCGTTGGACAAGTGGGACTCGTACACCGAGGCCAAGGAGACCATGTTCGATGCGACCGACACCGACCACGCACCGTGGACCGTGGTGAAGAGCAACGACAAGAAGCGGGCCCGCGTCAACGCGATGCGGCACGTGCTGAGCCTCTTCGACTACGAGGGCAAGAATCCCGAATTCGTCGGTACCCCTGACCCGTTGATCGTCGGACGCGCACGGGATCTGGTCGGGGAGTAGTCGCCCGGCACCCCCTCGGTTCGGCTCGGTAGCCTCGTTGCTGTGCGGACATTTCTGAGCGCGATCCTGACCCTGGTGGCCATGGCCGCGATCGTGGTGGCCTTTCCGTCGCTCTGGGTGAAGGAGCGGCTGGTGGACCCCGAGGGGTTCGTCGCGACGGTCACCCCGATGGCACAGGACCAGCGGGTCAAGGACTACCTGGCCGGCGAGATCTCCTCGGCCGCCGAGCAGCAGGTGACCATCCCGGGTGCCTCGGCGGTCATCGAACCGGCAGTCCGCGCCTACACGGGGACCGATCAGTTCGAGGCGGACTTCGTCGACGTCGTGTCCCAGCAGCATGCGTGGCTGTTCGATCCGCCGCCGCCGGGAGGCGACAACACGGTGATGGAACTCGACATCACCGACATGGTGAACCGGGTGATCGCGACGACAGGCATCTCGGCGCGGGTGTCCGGACCGATCGTGGTCCCACTGAATCGAGGGGGCTCCGGGCTGGAGGCCGGCCGCTATCACGAAGTCGGGCAACAGATCACCGCGCTCGCTTATGGATCACTGGTGATCGCGGTGGCCGCAGGAATCCTCGCGCTGCTCATCGCCCGACGTCGCGGCACCGTGCTGGCCTGGCTGGGCATCGGTGTCGTCGCGTCTGCAGTGTTCGCGTGGGCGGTCGGTCTCTTCTTCGCGGAGCGCGCCAAACAGGAGGTCGAAGGGGCCGAGAACGCGGGACGCGAGGTCGCCGAGCTGATCATCGACGGTGCCGTCGGTGACCTGCACCATCTCGCGCTCATCGTCGGCGCGGTGGGCGTCGGCGTGGTGATCGTCGGGTTCGGCGCCCGCGTGCTCGCCCGTCGTTAGCACCTCGGATCGGGCAACGATGTTCATCGAACGTGCACGCGTCCGACCGGGATCGGCGCCCGAGCCGGAGTCCTGGCTGGCCGACGTGCCTGCGCTCTCGGCCGTGCTCGCCGGCGCACCCATCGAGTTCCGCGCCCCCATCACGTTCGTGGTCGGTGAGAACGGTTCGGGCAAGTCGACCCTTGTCGAGGCGATCGGCGAACGGTTCGGTCTGGATCCGCGCGGCGGTCGGGCGTCGATCACCGGCTCGAACCGCCTGCTGCCGAAGAGCTCGCTCGGGGAGAACCTCTCGCTCGATCTGACCTGGGACGGCGAGAGCATGCTGCGGGCGCCGCGGGAGGATCGCCAGGGGTTCTTCTTCCGCGCCGAGACAGTCGTGGAGATGAACGCCCGGTTCGCCGGAGTGCGCGGCTACTGGGACACCGACGTCGAGGAGCAGAGCCACGGCGAAGGATTCATGCACATCTTGGAGAGCATGGTCGGTCGGCCCGGCGTCTACATCCTCGACGAGCCGGAGTCCGCGTTCTCGTTCACCTCGACGTTGCGTCTGCTGCTCATCCTCACCGAGCTCGCCGACGGTGGCTCGCAGATCATCTGTGCGACCCATTCGCCGGTCCTCACCGCGGCGCCGGGAGCGCAGATCATCGAGATGACCGACGACGGACCGACCGACACCGCCTGGGACGACCTGTCGCTGGTGCGCCACTGGCGTCGGTTCCTCGACGACCCTCGCTCCTACCTCCGGCACCTGTGACGATCTCTACGATGAGGTGATCGCTCGCGGGAGAGGAGTCCGACGATGATCCCGGGTCGACTCATGCCCCGTCGCGCGGCCGCCGCGACCTGGCGGTTCCTGCGCAGTGCGCCGATCACGTTCGTCTGGCTGATCGTGCTGCTGATCACCACGATCATCCAGCGATCGGCGACTCCGCACGAGCTCGACGTCATGCTCGGTGAGCGGTCGACGAATCTGCACCATCTGAGCAACGACCCGCTCGACGTGTTGGTGACCAGCCTGTTCTGGATCGACGGCAGCTATTGGTTGCCGTACCTGGTGCTGTTCTGTGTGTTCCACGTGCCGGCCGAACGCTGGCTCGGGTCGCTGCGCTGGCTGATCGTCGGCCTCAGCGCCCACGTGATCGCGTCGTACCTGAGCGAGGGTGCCCTGGGACTCGCCATCCGGGACGGCATGGCGAGCTCGTCGATGGTCAACGTCACCGATGTCGGGGTGAGTTACTTCCTCGCCGCGATCGTCGGGGTGCTGACCTATCGGATCGCCTTCCCGTGGCGGTGGATCTATCTCGCCGGCATCCTCGTCGTCTACGGGCTGCCGCTGGTCAGCGACCTCACGTTCACCGGGATCGGCCATTTCTCGTCGCTGTTGATCGGGCTCGCCTGGTATCCGATCACCCGCGGCCGGCCCGGCAGGCCGTGGAACCCGTGGGACACCGTCCGCCGGCTCACCCGCCGGCCAACGTCCGCCACAGGAACTCGTAGGCCAGCGCAGACTTGAACGCCGCCTGCTTGTTGTCGGCCGCACCGCCGTGGCCGCCCTCGATGTTCTCGTAGTACGAGACGTCGTGGCCGAGTTCCTCGAGCCGGGCGACGAGCTTGCGTGCGTGCCCGGGGTGCACGCGGTCGTCACGGGTCGAGGTGGTCACCAGCAGCGCCGGGTAGTCCGCGTCGGCGCGCACGTTCTGATAGGGCGAGTACGGCTCCATGAACGCCCACTGCTCCGGGTCGTCGGGGTCGCCGTATTCGGCCATCCACGACGCACCGGCCAGCAGCAGGTGGTAGCGCCGCATGTCGATCAGCGGCACCTGGCAGACCAGCGCGCCGAACAACTCCGGATAGCGGGTCAGCATCACGCCCATCAGCAGGCCGCCGTTGGAGCCGCCCTGCGCACCCAGCTGGGGCGCTGTGGTCAACCCGCCGTCGATCAATGCCTTTGCGACACCGGCGAAGTCCTCGTAGACCTTGTGACGTCCCGCCTTCTGCGCCTGCGTGTGCCACGACGGGCCGTACTCGCCACCGCCGCGGATGTTGGCGATCACGTAGATGCCGCCGCGGGCGATCCACGCCCGGCCGCTGATCGCGATGTACCCCGGGGCGAGGGAGTTCTCGAATCCGCCGTACCCGTAGAGCAGCGTCGGCCCCTGCTCGACGTCCCGGCGACGGATCACGAAATAGGGGACCTGCGTGCCGTCGTCGGAGGTGGCGAAGAACTGCTCGGCGACCACGTCGTCGCCGTCGAAGAACTCCGGCGACTGCTTGATCACCTCCGCGCCCACCCCGGAGTCACCATGGAGCAGGCTCGGCGGGGTGGTGAACGAACTCGCCGACCAGAAGACCTCGTCGCTCTCGTCGGCGTCGGTGTCCAACACCGAGATGGTGGCCAGTGCGGGGAGTCCGGGCATCTGGCCGGGGGATGTGTCCGGGGCGAGCGAAGCGACGGGGGATGTGTCCGGGGCGAGCGAAGCGACGGGGAAAACGGTGGGCGCCCAGGTGCCGAGGTCGCGCACCGACACCTCGGTCTGCACATCGTGCAGGGTGACGAGGATCAGATGCGAGCGCGTGAACGCGTAGTCGCTCAGGCTCGTGTGGGCGTCAGGCGCGAACAGCACGGTCGCATCGCGACCGCCGGCGAGGTAGTCCGCGTAGTCGAAGACGAGGAGGGCACCGGGGGCATGCGTGGTGTCACCGACGGTCCATTCCGACCTCGGCATCACGAACAGCCAGTCGTGCCGGACGCCGGAATGGGCATCGGTCGGCACATCGACCAGGATGTGCTCGTCGCCGCGGATCTCGTACCGCAGACTGTTGAAGAAATCGGTTGCGCGGCTGACGAAGTGGCGTTCGTATCCGGGCGTCTTGTCGTACACCACGCTGACCGAGACGTCCTCGACCTCGCCGGCGAACACGGTCGGCGCGGTGTCGAGCGGGGTCCCGCGCGTCCAGCGCTTGACGATCCGGGGATACCCGGAGGAGGTGAGGGAGCCCAGCCCATCCGGTTGCTCACCGAAATCGGTACCCACGTAGACGGTGTCGCGATCGATCCACCCGACGCTGGACTTGTTCTCGGGCAGGACGAATCCGTCGGTGACCCAGTCGCGGGTTGCGAGATCGAACTCCCGCACCACGCTGGCGTCCGCTCCGCCGCGGGACAACGAGACGAGCGCGTGTCGGTACTCCGGGCGCAACACGGTCGCCCCCGCCCAGACCCAGTTCTCGTCCTCGGCGGACGCGAGGGCGTCCACGTCGATCAGCACGTCCCAATCGGGTGTGGCCGTCCGGTATGACTCGAGCGTGGTCCGCCGCCACAGTCCTTTCGGATGTGCGGCGTCGCGCCAGAAGTTGTACAGATAGTCGCCTCGGCGGACGACGTACGGGATGCGGTCGTCGGTGTCGAGGACCTCGAGAGCCTCGGCCTCCAGGGTGGCGAAGCGATCGCCGGAGGTCAGTTCATCGACGGTGGGCTGATTGTGTGCACGGACCCAGTCGAGTGCCGTCTCGCCGGTGACGTCCTCCAGCCAGATGAAGGGATCGTCGGTGGGCGTCTGATCGGTGGCCGATGAAGCTTCCATCCCGCCAACGTAGCGCGACGTCGGAGCCGATGCCTCTCCGGCCGCGATGAGATTCCGGCTCGATCGGGGTCTGACTCCGAGGCCGGGTTCGTCCAGCCGTCATCGAGCAGAAAGAGCAGGGATGCGCAGCGAGAAAGCGAATGTGTGGCCCGTCGTGCATGCCGAGCGAGCCCGGCTGGTCGACGATCTGGAGCGGGTGCCGGTCGATGCATGGACGACGCCATCGCTGTGCCCGGGGTGGGATGTGCACGACGTCGTGGCACATCTCATCGACTCGGCGACGACGTCGCGCCTCGGGTTCGTGCGGCGGATGATCGCTGCGCGATTCGATTTCGACAAGGACAACGAGTCCGGTATCCGGCGATGCCGGCGGGCCGACCCGACGGACACGCTGGCGGCACTGCGGGCGGTCATCGATCTCACCAGCACACCGCCGGCGGCTCCGGCGACTCGCCTGGTGGAGGCGTTCGTCCACGGGGAGGACATCCGACGGCCGCTGCGAATCCGGGCGGACCATCCGCCGGCCGCGGTGGCACGGGCGCTGGCCTATCAGGCGTCGACCTCGGTGCGTATGGGTGGCGGACGGGAACGGGTCGACGGGCTACGACTGGTCGCCTCCGACACCGACGTCACCCTCGGATCCGGTGTGGCGGTCAGCGGGCGGGCGATCGACCTGCTCCTGGCGGTGTCCGGCCGCCCGGTCTCCGCAACGGCCGTCGACGGTCCGGGTGCGTCGTTGTTGCGTGCGGGTCAGAACATCTGAGACGTCCGATTGCCGCGCCTCGGGCCCGGCGTGACGATAATCTCGTCTGAGGTCGGATGACGTCGTGCCGCAGGTCGGCACGCCCAGGGAAGCAGGGTGGGCACAATGCTGCTCCGATCGTCGCGCGTGTCGTCGCGCTCCGCCATGACCGTCGTCTCCGTCGCCGCTGTCGGACTGCTGGCGGTCGGGTGTACCTCCTCGTCGTCCGACTCCGGGCCGGCGTCCTCGTCAGCATCTCCGACGGCGCAGGCCGAACCCCAGAACCCGGACGCTGCCGTGGCCCAGGACCTTCCGCCCGACGCGGTGAACGCCGCGGTCGGCAAACTCGACGGCCTCGTCGAATCGCTGATGGACTCCACCAAGATCCCGGGGATGGCGGTGGCGGTCGTACACGGCGGTAAGACGGTGTATGCCAAAGGCTTCGGTGTCGCCGAGATCGGCACCGACCGAAAGGTGGACCCGGACACGGTGTTCCCGCTGGCGTCGATGTCCAAGCCGATCGGCTCCACGGTGCTGGCCAAGCTGGTCACCGACAAGGTGGTCGAGTGGGACACCCCGGTCGCCGCGAACCTCCCGGGGTTCGCGCTCTCCGATCTCTATGTCACCGAGAACGTCACCATCGGGGACATGTACGCGCATCGGTCCGGGTTGCCCGATCACGCGGGGGACAAGCTCGAGGATCTGGGCTACGACCGTCAGCAGATCCTGAACCGACTCCGCTACCTGCCCCTCGACCCGTTCCGGATCACCTACAACTACACCAACTACGGTGTCACCGCGGCGGCGGAATCCGCTGCCCGCAAAGCGGGCTCGGACTGGGAGACGTTGTCGGAGAACACTCTCTACGGGCCGCTCGGCATGACGCACACGAGCTCCCGGTTCAGCGACTTCACCGCCGAACCCGATCGGGTGGTGGGCCACGTCAAGGTCGACGGCAACTGGGTGAAGACGCCGGCGCAGCGTGACCCCGACCCGCAGGCGCCTGCAGGTGGCGTGTCGTCGTCGGTGAACGACCTCACCCACTGGCTGGCGATGCTGCTCGCGGACGGCACCTACAACGGCAAGCAGATCGTCGGTGCGGATGCGCTGTTGCCCGCGGTGACCCCGGAGATGATCTCGTCGCCGTCCGGTTCGCCGGATGCGCGGGCCGGCTTCTACGGATACGGGTTCAACGTGTCGGTCACCGAGGGCGCCCGTACGCAGTACAGCCACGCGGGTGCGTTCTCGATGGGCGCGGGGACCAACTTCCTGGTCATGCCGTCGGCCGACGTCGCGATCGTCGCACTGTCCAACGCCGCCCCCATCGGGGCCGTCGACGCCCTGACCGGCGAGTTCGCGGACATCGTCCAGTTCGGCGACGTCCGCCATGAGTGGCGCACCCTGTACGGCGACGCCTACGCCGCGATGGCGAAGCCGTCCGGCAGTCTCGTCGGGCAGCAGCCGCCAGCGAATTCGACCCCGGCACAGCCGCTTTCGGCGTACACCGGAACCTACCAGAACGATCTGTACGGACCGGCCGTGGTGCGCGACGACAACGGCAAGCTCGTCCTCGCGATGGGCCCGGGCGGCAAGACCACCCGCGAACTCACCCATTGGGACGGCAACACGTACACGTTCACGCTGCGCAACGAGAACGCCGAACTCGGGTCGATCTCCAAGGTCACCTTCGACAACACCGGTGTGGGCAGTGCGGCGAGCGGATCGGGTCCGGCGAGCTCCCGGATGACGATCGAGTACTACGACGACGAGACGTCCAACGGGGAGTTCGTCCGCCAAGGACCGTGAGGAACCGGATCGGGCTCAGGTATGGGCGGCGGCCAGCGGGTCCGGCACTTCTCCGGCCCGGATCGGACAGCGGGTGTGGCTGTAGATGGTCGGCATGCAGAGGTTGCAGTGGACGCACCGTGATGTCGCGGACGGGTCGGCCTGGATACGCAGCGGGAGATCGGGTTCGCGCAACAGGGCCCGGCCCATCGCCACGAAATCGAAACCCTCCGACAGCGCAAGTTCCATCGAGGTGCGATCGGTGATGCCGCCCAACAGGATCAGCGGCATCCGTACCGCCGCGCGCAGTTGCCGGGCCAACGGCAGCAGGTAGGCGTCGTGGTAGGGGTAGTGCTTCAGGAACATCGGTCCGATGGCCTTGAGGCCCATCCGCATCGCCCCGTGGAATGCGTCGGCGAACTCGTCGCGGGGTGCCTCGCCGTGGAACAGGTACATCGGATTGAGGAGCGAGCTGCCGGCCGTCGGTTCGATCGCGTCGAGGTGCCCGTCGGATTCGAGAAGCTGCGCGACCGCGCAGGCCTCGTCGATGTTGAACCCGGTGAGTTGCCCGCCGTGCCCCGGGCCTGGCGTTCCCACGCCGTCGAACATGTTCAGCTTCGCCCAGACGGCGACCTTGTCGCCCACCTCGTCGCGCACCGCCTCGACGACCTCGCGCGCGAACCGGGCCCGGTTGACCAGCGACCCGCCGTAGCCGTCGTGCCGGCGGTTGAGCATCGGCGAGAGGAAGCAACTGATCAGATAGTTGTGGCCGCAGTGGATCTCCAGGCCGTCGAACCCCGAATCGACCGCGATCCGAGCAGCTCGACGAAAGGTCGCCAGCATCGCCGTGATCCCGTCGGCGTCGAGCTTTCGGGTGACCGACATGCCCATCGGTGCCGGGATGTGCGACGGCCCGAGCGCCTTCTTTCGGTTGGACACCGAGTTCGCCACCGGACCTGCGTGTCCGAGCTGCGCGGCGGCCAGGGCGCCTTCGGAGTGGATGGCATCGGTGAGTCGCCGCAGGCCGGGCATCGCCTCGTCGCGTAGCCAGATCTGATGCCGGTCGGTGCGACCCTCGGGGGCCACCGCGCAGTAGGCGACCGTACTCATCGCGACACCGCCCGCCGCGACCTCGCGGTGGAACTCGATCAGGTCGTCGGTGACCAGGGCGTCCGGCGTCGCACCCTCGAAGGTCGCGCACTTGATCAGCCGGTTGCGCAGGGTGAGCGGCCCCAGCCGGGCCGGGGTGAACGGGTCGGGGGCGGTCATCGGTTCTCCTGGGGTGCAGCCGGTCGGATTGGAGCGCAGAGGCCGGCGACGACGAAGTCGGCGAGCGCGGTGACCGCGGCCCCCGACAGTGGCGGCTCGTTGCCGAACTGCGTCAGGATCAGTTGGAATGCCAGTCCCCAGCGGCGGCGGGCGTCGGCTTCGGGCAGGTCGTCCACGAGGCGGCTCAACACCCGTGACCACCTGTCGAGCTGAAACCACGGTCGGGTCCAGGTCGCCTGTGGATGCGACAGGACGAACCTCGACAGCAGTCGCAGGTGAAGGCGCCCGACCGGGTCCTCCTGGATGTCGACGAAGGGTGCGAGCACCAGTCCGACGAGTTCGGCGACACCGTCGAGGCGGGGTTCGCGGGCATCGGGTCGGGCACGGATGTCGAAGGCGTCGGGATCGAACCGGTCGAGCGGATCCGCCCAGAGCGGGCCGAGGCGGTCCTCGATGAGCTCGACGGCGAGTCGGTCCTTGGATCCGAAGTGATAGTGCACCGCCGCCGGATTGGCGTTCGCCGCGGCGCAGATCGCGCGTACCGACACCTGGTCGAAGCCGTCGGCGAGGAACAACGACTCGGCCGCGGCCAGCAGCGCCGCGCGGGTCGATGTCGCGCGGGTCGACGGTGACGAGGGCATGTGGTTGATCAGAACACACTTCAAACATCGTTTCAATCATTGATTGAAAGTCGGGGGCCCGGCGAAAAAAGTTACTCCTCGGTACGGGGACACCCTGCGGCCACGACTTGGGTCGACGTAGGCTGGCAGGCGTGGCTGAACACTTTCAAACAGTTGTATTGGGTGCCGGTCCTGGTGGGTACGTGGCCGCGATCCGGTCCGCCCAGCTGGGCATGAAAACCGCCGTCATCGAAGAGAAGTATTGGGGCGGTGTCTGTCTCAACGTCGGATGTATCCCATCCAAGGCGCTTCTGCGGAACGCCGAGCTGGCGCACATCTTCAACCACCAGGCGAAGACCTTCGGTATGTCCGGAGATGTCTCGTTCGACTTCGGTGCGGCGTTCGACCGCAGCCGCAAGGTCTCGGACGGGATCGTCAAGGGCGTCCACTTCCTGATGAAGAAGAACAAGATCACCGAGATCGACGGGTACGGGAAGTTCAAGGACGCGAAGACCATCGTCGTGGGGGATCGCGAGATCACCTTCGACAACGTCATCATCAACACCGGCTCCACCGTCAAGCTGCTGCCCGGCGTCGAGCTGTCGGAGAACGTCGTCACCTACGAGACCCAGATCCTCACCCGTGAGCTGCCGAAGTCGATCGTGATCGTCGGTGCCGGCGCCATCGGCATGGAGTTCGGTTACGTCCTCGCCAACTACGGCGTCGACGTCACCATCGTCGAGTTCCTCGACCGCGTGCTGCCCAACGAGGACGCCGACGCGTCCAAGGCCATCGCGAAGGAATACAAGAAACTCGGAGTCAAGGTCCTCACCTCCACCAAGGTGCAGACCGTCAAGGACAACGGGGACAGCGTCACCGTCAGCTACAAAGACGCCAAGGACAACGACGGCGAGATCACCGTCGACAAGGTGCTCATGTCTGTCGGCTTCGCCCCGCGCGTGGAGGGCTTCGGCCTCGAGAACACCGGCGTCGAGCTGACCGACCGCGGCGCGATCGCCATCGACGACTTCATGCGGACCAACGTCGACAACATCTACGCCATCGGCGACGTCACCGCGAAGCTGATGCTCGCGCACGTCGCGGAGGCGCAGGGTGTGGTGGCGGCCGAGGTCATGGCCGGCGCCGAGACGATGACGCTGGGTGACTACCGGTTCATGCCGCGCGCCACCTTCTGCCAGCCGCAGGTCGCGTCGTTCGGGCTGACCGAGGCGCAGGCCAAGGACGAGGGCTACAACGTGAAGGCGACGACGTTCCCCTTCAGCGCCAACGGCAAGGCCCAGGGCCTCGGCGAGACCGCCGGGTTCGCCAAGCTCCTGACCAACGCGGACACCGACGAACTGCTCGGCGGACACCTCGTCGGCGACAACGTCTCCGAGATGCTCCCGGAGATGACCTTGGCCCACAAGTGGGACCTCACCGCCAAGGAACTGGCCCGCAACGTGCACACCCACCCGACGCTGTCGGAAGCACTCCAGGAGACGTTCCACGGCGCGATCGGGCACATGATCAACCTGTAGAGCCCGGCATGACCGTCACCGCTGGGGTACCGATGAGTGGATAATCCAGTCATCGGTACCCCAGCGGTGATCCTGGTGCAGGCGCCGCGGTGCGTTTTCGTGCCACATCGGGACGAATAAGTGCCATCGAGAATCCGGGGCGGACCGCGCGTGGACCACTCGCCGATACTGTGAACACCCGGTCGTGACCGTGAGAATACCTGTCCGACAACGATATTCGTATCCCAAGGAGGCCACGCACCGCCGGCGGGACCGGTTGCGTCAGAGCATGTTTCCGTGACACCGTGTCCAGATCCATCGCATCCGACGGTGTGCTCGGTTAGTTTCAGATCATGAAGACGGCCGGTGCATCCGCAGCGATCGCGGGGGCGACCGAACGGGCGAGCGCTCATGCCGGACTACCCGACGAGGTGGTCCGGCGCTGGTACGACCGAATGGGCGTCGCCGACCCCCACGGTGATCATCTCGCGCGTCGTATCGATCGGGTGGGTACGGCAGGCATCGCCGAACACGCGCCGACCATGCACATCTCCGAGCCCCCGGGTTCGGGCGCCCGAGATCCGGACGGGTTCTCCGGTGAGTTCGCCGAGTTGTCCTATTGGCGTCAACTCTCCGTGATCGGCGTGTTCGCGGCGCTGCGCACGCCCTGCACCACCGAGCGCACGGCCGCTCACGCGCGCACGGACTCCGCGCCGTTCGCCCTGATCTGCACCCAGATCACACCGGGCGACGGGATCATCGGCCTCGACGGCCACGACCACAGCTATCGGCACCCGGCGGATCTGCTCGTTCTCGACAGCACAGTCCCGTACCGGCAGATCACGCACACCGTCGCCGATCCCGTCGGCATCTGGGTTCCGGCGGAGTTGCTCGGCAGCGAGTACGGACAGGGCCGCCCCGTCATCGACCCGGTGCAGTCCTCGCCCCTAGCACGGGCCGCGGGCGCGTTCATCGTCACGTTGGCGGTGCATGCGGCGGTTCGCGGGGCCGACGTCGACGTCGAGACCGAACTCGCTGTCGTCGATCTGGTCCGCGGCCTCGCCGGCCGACCCACCAGGGCGACGCACCGCCCCGCCGACAACGGCGTGATCGTTCGCGAGGCCGCTCTCACGTTGATCGAACGCCACTTCCGCGACCCGTCCTTCTCGGCCGACGACATCGCCGAGGCCCTGCACATGAGTCGCCGCAATCTCTACCGTCGCCTGGCCGAGGTGGGCACGTCGCCGGCCGCGATGATCGCCGAATACCGCACGCAGCGGGCGCGCCAACTCCTCTGCAGCGACCGTCCACCGATGATCGAGCACATCGCGAAGTCCGCAGGATTCAGTTCCCCGGCCACCCTCCGGCGTCACTTCCACGCCAGATTCGGCGTGTCCCCGGACCGATTCCGGCGTGACGAGGCGGCGATGGCGCAGGCTCGACACCCCGAGTCCTTACAGGCCGACACCCGACAAGCCGTCGCGGGATCGCGGCGGTGAAGCGGGCGTCCTATACCCGCGACGGTATCGACCACGACACCCTCGCGCGGTGGCGCAGTTCGATCGGCGCCGACGACGACCCCGGCCCGTCGGCGGCGACGCCCATGGAACTCCGCGGCCGAACCGGCCTCGCCGCCTACGGGGCCGCGTTCTCCCGGGTGACTGTCGACGATCCGGATGCGTTCCACGCCATCATCTATCACCGTCCGCTGTCTGTGCTCTCGGCCCACTGCGAGCTGTCCACGCCGCGGACGACCGAGCGCACCGACGCGATCATCCGGGCCCAGCCCGCGCCGATCATCATGGTCGGCACGCACCGTCTCGAGGGACGTCTACGGGTCAGACAGGGCGACGTCGAGCGCGAGTACGGCGAGGGGCAACTGGTCGTGATGAGCATCGAGAGTGCTTTCGTCGACGAGTGTCCCAGCGTCTGCGACACGGCGCTGCTACTCGTGCCGGCCGAGGTGCTCCGCCACGAACTCGCCGAGGCCGATGCGGCATTCCTGCCGACCGCCGCGGACTCGCTGTTGGCGCGGGCCACCGCCACGTTCATCCGGCGCTTCGTGTGCGATGCCGCGGTCCGTGGACTCCCGATCACCCCGGCCGACGAACTCGCGGTCGTGGGTCTCATCCGTGCGGCGATCGGGCATCACACGCAGGACGCGTACCAGATGGAGAACAACGCCCTGTTCGTCCTCGAGGCCGCGCGCGATCTGATCGACGAGCGTTATGCCGACCCCGACTTCACCGCCGACGCCATCGCGGAGGCACTGCAGATCAGTCGCCGACATCTCTACCGCCACTTCGCCGACACCGGGGAGTCGCCGGCGACCATGATCACCTCGCGACGCCTCGCGCAGGCCCGCACACTGCTGGAACTCGAGGAGCCGCTCGGTCTGGACACGGTGGCGCACGCCTCGGGTTTCGCGTCCGCGGCGACCCTGCGCAACCGGTTTCGCGCGGAGTTCGGCATGACCCCCGGCGCGTTCCGCGCCACGGTCCGATCGGCCGACGACGAAGAAGCGGGCTGACCACCCGATACGGGTTCTGGGTACCGTCGAGGGATGGCCCCCGGCGAACTCACCCGCGACTGGGTGCCGCCGTGGCCACTCGACATCCGCGCGACGGTCGGGATGCTACGGCGGGGCGCCGGGGACCCGGCATTCACCTACGGGCGTGACGGGTCGGTCTGGCGAGCGGTGTACACCCCGGACGGGCCGGGCACCCTGACCATTCGATCCGACGGGACCACGATCAGCGGCCGTGCGTGGGGTCCCGGCGCCCCCTGGCTGCTCGACCAGATGCCCGACCTGCTGGGCGCCCGCGACGATCCGGGCGCCCTCACTCCGCGCGATCCCGTCGTCCGTGAACTGGTGCGGCGTTCCGAGGGCCTGCGCATCGGTCGAACCGACCGGGTCTGGGAGGCGTTGGTCCCGGCGATCCTCGAGCAGAAGGTCGTGGGGGCGGAGGCTTTTCGGGCCTGGCGATACCTGGTGCGCAGATTCGGTCATCCGGCGCCCGGACCGGTGCCGGACACGATGCGCGTCCCACCACCCCGCGACGAGTGGCCGCGGATCCCGAGCTGGGAATGGCATCGCAGCGGCATCGAGCCGGTCCGGATGCGCACCATCCGGGGCGCGACGGCGATGGATGTGGAGCGACACCCGGACCGACTGCGGATGCTCCGCGGCGTCGGGCGCTGGACCGAGGCCGAGACCCGATCGCGGTCGGTGGGCGATCCCGACGTCGTCAACGTGGGGGACTATCACATCCCGAAACTGGTGGGACTGACGCTGATCGGCGAGCCGGTCGACGATGCAGGCATGCTCCGACTTCTCGAACCGTATGCGGGACAACGTCAACGGATCATCCGAATGGTCGAACGGCACGGTGTGCGCCCGGAACGGCACGGTCCGCGGATGACCGTCCGCGACTACCGGTCCTGGTGAACGGCCGACTCGGCCGGGACGATGGTGGGTGCGAAGGGGTCAGCCGGGTTTGACGCCGATGACGTACTGCCCCTGCCCGGTGATGGTCTGCTCGACGTGCGCCGCACCCGCCGCGTTGAGTCGCTCGACGATCTCGTGCCGATCGAAGATCCGGTAGCCCGAGGCGCCGGCGAGTTCACGGATGCCGGGGACCGACGTCAGGTCGGTCTGCACCGACGTGAAGATCACCACCTCGCCGCCGGGTCTGGTCACCCGGAGCAGTTCGTCGACGACGGGCAGCGGATTCGGGATCAGATACAACGCGGCCAGGCAGGTGACCGTGTCAAAAGTATTGTCACGGAAGGGGAGTGCATGCGCATCCGCCCGGAGATATGCGACGCGGTCGCCGGCGGCATCGGCCGCGCGGGCGAGCATGGCGGGTGAGTGGTCGATGCCGATGCAGCGGCCGTCGCCGGTCAGGCCTGTCGCGATCCGGCGCGTGTAATTGCCCGGTCCGCACGCGACGTCGAGCACCAGCCGGTCACCGGGGCGCGACAGGTAGGCGGTCAGCGCGCGGTCGAAGTCCGCGGTGTCGGTGCCGCCCAGACTGAACAACCGGGTGAAGACCGGGCGCCAGAGATGTTCGTACACTTGCGAGAACACCCGATTGCGCATCAACTGCTGGGCTATCGAGTCCACAACCGTCCGCCTCCCCCGCGATGATCAGATGAACCGCATCAGATCCGGGTGTCCCGCTGCACCCGAAGTGTCCCGATGGTCGTGGCGAGCATGTCGTACTGTCCGACGAGGAGGACGAACGCGATCAGTTTGGCGTCGTCGAGGTGGCGTCGAAGTGCCGCCCAGGTCTCGTCGGAGATGTCCTTGGTGGTCACCAATTCGTCGGTGGCGAGCAGCAGTGAACGTTCGCGGTCGCCGAAGCCCGCATCGGGTCCCTCGAGGATCCGATCGGCGATCGCATCGGTGATGCCGGCCCGTCTGCCGAGTCGTCGGTGATGGTCGAGTTCGTACTGGCAGTCACGCAGGTGCGCCGTGCGGATGATGATCATCTCGGATTCCTTGCGCGACAGCGCCCCGAAGGGCATCAGCCGTGCGCCGAAGTGCAGCCACGCGCGGAACAGGCCCTTGGCCCGGCCGAGGGTGGAGAAGATGTGCGCATCCTGCACGCCGATCGCGCGGGCGGCGCCGCGCGCGAACAGCCAGTTGATCGGACCGAGTTCGAGGAAGCCGCCGGGCGCGACGCGAGGAGTGCTCATGAGGCCCGGCGCGACGGTTGAGTGCCCATGCTGCAACGGTAGACTACCGAGACTATGACGAGCACCACACAACGAACCTTCACCAGTGTCGACGAACTCAAGGCCGCGATCGGCGACGACCTGGGCTCCGGGGAGTGGTTGGAGATCACCCAGGAGCGGGTCAACGCCTTTGCCGATGCCACCGGCGATCACCAGTGGATCCACGTCGACCCCGAGCGCGCCAAGGACGGACCGTTCGGCGCTCCGATCGCGCACGGCTTCCTCACCCTGTCGCTGCTTCCGGTCTTGGCGGGCAGCATCTTCGGCGTCGAGGGGCCCAAACTCGTCATCAACTACGGGATGAACAAGGTGCGGTTCCCGAATCCGGTGAAGGTCGGCTCGCGCATCCGCGCGAACGCCGTCATCACGTCGGTCGAGGAGACGTCATCGGGCGTCAACATGATCGTGAAGAACACTGTGGAGATCGAGGGCGTCGAGAAGCCCGCGTGCGTCGCGGAGAACGTGCGCGTGCTGGTCTACTGAGCGCTCAGCGTCGAGGACACCGGCTGATCGGCGCCCGCCCGGCGAGACGGGCATCCAGCCAGCCCATCGCGTCGTCGAAGGCGGTGAACACGGTCGTCATATGTTCACCGGGGTACTCGCGGTAGGTGGCATTGGCGCCGAGCCGGCACTGCTCGGCGAAGAGTGAGCGGGCCTGACCCGCCGGAATCCACCACTCCTGCGATCCGTGGTAGATGAAGACCGGCATGGCCGCCTTCATGTCCTTCATCGCGGTGACGTCGAAGATCTCCTGGGCAACGGGCGACCGGAACGGGTCGGGCACGGTCGCGAGCGCCTGGGTGGGCACGAACGAGAACCCCATATAACCCATCGTTCCGGTGCAGAGGTTCTTGAAGAAGTCGTTGGTCGCCAGCCACCGCGCCACATTGTTGGCCATGGGCAGCAGTTCGGGTCGTTCGCGGGTGATCCCGAGAATCGCCGCGTGGAAGACGCCGGTCGCGAGGTTGGCGTTCATCGCCGCGGCCAGCTCACGGTAGTCGGCCGGGACACCGCCGATGGCCGCTCCGACGAAGCGTTTCGCGACCTCGGGCGCATAGGAGTTCGCCAGTTTCGCGGTGGCGTTGGTGGCGATGGCGCCCCCGGAGTAGCCGAGCATCGCGAGCGGCCCACGTGCGAAGTTATCGGGGTCGTACGTCTCGGCGGCCCTGATGGCGTCGAGGATGACGTGCGCCGCGACATACGGTTCGGCGTACGCCATCCGTGCACCCGTGTGGTCGGGGACGATCACCGCGTAGCCCTTGGCGAGTGACTTCTGCGTCGTCGGCGGATCGAGGTCGGTGTCGTTGGTGTCGCCGCTCTTGCCGTGCGACAACGTGTAGCCGGTGGTGCACCGGGTGCCGAGCGCGACGATCGGGGGATTGTTCACCATCACCGGTCGCGAACCACGGCCCGTCCACGGTGTCGGCGGCACGAACAGGGTCGCCGTGGCGAACAGCGGGCGATTCTGCGCGTCGCGGGTGGCGAACTTGATCTGACGCGCATAGCCGACGTGCACCTCGAGCAGCGGCGCCGCAACAGGGGCGACGTCCCGGGATTGCAGGATCGCGCCGGGGGCGTGCCGGTCGAGGTCGTTCGGCCAGGTGTCGAAAAATGCGTCGCCGGTGGGCGACGGCATGATGGCCTCGCGCAGTTCCTGGAGATCGTGGGAGGCGCCGGGGGTCACGGAGCGTTCCGGGATCGAAGCCAGCCGGGGCACATCCGGCGCGGGGACCATCGAGTCGATGCGGTTCGGGAATTGGTCCGGAAAGGGCATCAGATTGACCGGGTCGGCGAGTGCGCTGCCGCCGCCCGCGACCAGGGCCGCGACCGCAGTCGTGGTGACCAGCACCGATCGGAACAGGATTCTCACAGAACTCGACCACCGCGCGGACATCGCCCACCCTTCACAACGCGAACGGTGGAACCTCACCGAGCCGGTGTGCATCGGACAACACCGTGTTTCGCTATCTCTGACAGACCTTAAAGGATTCTAAGTCGGGGTGACTGTCGATCGTGGGGTCGGCTGGGCAGATCGCACCGATTGGTCCGACCGGATGAATCGTCGGCGCCGGCCCCTAACGGCACTCGTCGGGCGCCGGTACGCCGCGCAGACGTCGGTCGAGCCAGTCGATGGCCGCCGGGTAGCCGATGACCGCGGCCGACACATGCTCGCCGAACACCTCGCGGTAGGCGGCCCGCGCGCCCAGACGACACTGCTCGCGGTACAGGGCCCGGGCGCCCGCCGCGGGAATCCACCACTCGTGCGTGCCCTGGTAGATATACAGGGGGACAACCGATTTGCGGTCCGACATGCGGGTGACGCGATAGATGCGTTCGGCGACCGGGGAATGGAACGGGTCCGGATCGCTGGACAGCAGCTGCATCGGCCAGAACGTCTGGCCGGCGATCGCGGCCGGGATGGTGCACACGTTCTTGAGTGGTGAGGTGGCCAACCATTGGGCGAAATCGTTCGCCAACGGCAGGATCTCGGTCCGCTCCCGGGCGATGCCGAACGTCGCCGCATGGAAGATGCCGGTCGCGAGGTTGGCGTTCATGCTGCCGACGAGCAGCCGGAAATCGGCCGGTACCCCGCCGAGGGCGGCGCCGACCACGCGCTGGGCGAGCTCCGGTGCGTAGCTCCCGAGGAGCTTGGTCGCACCGTTGGTGGCGATCGCGCCACCGGAGTACCCCGTCATCGCGATCCTGGACCGCCCGAACGCCTTCGGGTCCAGGGCGAGGGTTGCGCGAATCGCGTCGAGGACCACGTGACCGGCGACCACCGGCTCGGCGTAGGCCATCCGCGGGCCCTGGTGATCGGGGATGATCACGCCATAGCCGCGGGCCAATGCGAGTTGGGTGGTCGGAGGCAGCAGATCGGTCACATTGGTCGCAATCGAGAAGCCATGGGCGAGTGTGTATCCAGGGTTGCACGCGGTGCCGAGTGAATCGATGGGGAGATTGTTGACCAGTATCGGCCGCGGTCCGCCGCGATGCGGCGTACGTGGGACCAGGACGGTCGCCGTGCCGAATGACGGTGCGCCCGTCGCGTCCGTGCTGCGGAACTTCACGAGTCGGGCGCGTGCGATGGGTGCGGTCACCACCGGAGCAGCCGTCCCGGTCACATCTCGTGTGGCGATCACCTGACCTGGTTGCATCGATGACAGATCGGCCGGCCAACGGTCGAACATCGGATCGCCGGTCGCAGACGGCAGTATGGCCTCCCGCAACTCCAGTACTCGGTGCCCGAACCCTTTTGCCTGTGCGCGCAACGGGATTCGGGAGAGGCGTGGGAACGGAGGCGGTGGAACGGCGCCGTTGATCGCGTGCGGCACCTGAGGTGGGACCGGCATCATGTTGGGTGGTTCGCCGGTGGCAGGCCCCGGCGGCGCGGCGACCAGGAGTGCGGCCACGCCCAAGGCGAGTGCACCACCCCGGAAACGCAGGGCGACAGTGTAAGAGCGTGTCCGCATCATCGCGTACTCCCTCTCGGGTGTGAGGGGAATCCCCGTCGACCTCCTCACTGGCCGCAGCGTACGACGGCCGAAGGGACGTTCGTCTTGGACACACGACCGACTCGGGAAGCGTTATGTGATTGTGACGCCGATCACACCCGGCGGTCACCTGATGATGGGTGGCCTCGCCCGACCGTCGCCGGCGGTCAGCTGGTCATACTCCGTCAGCTGGTCATATACGGGGACACCGTGCTGCGGTGTTCGTCGATCTGCAAGGTGGCGCCGAGCGCGGGGAACGCCCGTTGCGCGCAGTTCTGCCGCTCGCAGACGCGACAACCCGCGCCGATCGGCGTGATCTGTGCCTGTGGGCCGATCTCGAGTCCGTCGGAGTAGATGACCCGGCCCGCATGTCGCAGTTCGCAGCCGAGGCCGATCGCGAAGGTCTTGCCCGGCTGCCCGTAGCGGGCGGCACGACGTTCGACCGTGCGCGCCACCCAGAAGTAGTCGCGGCCATCCGGCATCTCGGCGATCTGGGTGAGGATCTTGCCGGGCGAGGCGAATGTCTCGTAGACGTTCCACAGCGGGCACGTGCCGCCGCTCGACGAGAAGTGGAAGCCGGTGGCGGACTGCCGTTTCGACATGTTTCCCGCCCGATCGACACGCACGAACGACCACGGGATGCCGCGGAGGTTCGGGCGCTGCAGCGTGGAGAGGCGGTGGCAGATCGTCTCGTAGGAGACGGCGTAGAACGCCGACAGCCGTTCGATGTCGTATCGGAAATCCTCAGCTGCGCCATGGAATTGGCTGTAGGGCAACACGACCGCGGCGGCGAAGTAGTTGGCCAGGCCGAGCTGTGCGAGTGAGCGTGCCTCGTCACTGGTGAAGTTGCCGTCCTCGACCAGTTTCTCGAGCAGATCGCCGTACTCGAGGTAGCCGAGCTCGGCGGCGAGCTTCATGGTGCGCTGCCCCGCGGACAGTGCAGCGGAGAACTCCAGCCGGCGGGTGACCGGATCGAACCGGTGCAGCGTGTAGTCGCCGAGGTCGACCCGGCGCACGATGCTCACACCGTGCTTGTTCTCCAACCGGTTGCCGATCTCGCGCCGGATGTCGGCGGAGTGCATGCGCATCCGGACCGTCATCCCCTCGGCCGCCATGTCGAGTTCGTGGATGTAGTTGCGGCGCTGATAGAAGTAGTCGCGCACCTCCTCGTGCGGTGCGGTGATGGAACCCCGCATGCTGCGGTCCCCGCGTTCGTCGGTGGCCGCCGCGAGTTGGTCGGTGACGATCCGGTAGCGCTGGTGCAGGTTGACCATCGCCTGGGCGATCTCCGGGTGGGCGGCGACGACCGAGCTGATCTCGTGCGCGTCGACCGCCGCGGGCGCCGCCTCCACGTCGTCGTCGAGGAGGACCTCACGCAACTCGGCGACCAGTCGGACACTGTCCTGCGAGTCGAAGAACTCCTCGTCGATGCCGAAGACCTCGGTGATCTTCGACAGCACGGGTACGGTCAGCGGTCGCGCGTCGTGCTCGATCTGGTTCAGATAGGAGGGCGAGATGGACAGCGACTGGGCCAGGGCGACCTGCGACAGGCCTCGTTCCGACCGCAGCTGACGCAGCCGGGAACCGACGTAGGTCTTGGTCATGGGAACCACCTGCCGCACGATGCGCCCGCGCGTCCAGGGTACGGTGACCGCGTGCGTGTCCAGGCGTTGCGCGGGTGGGGGTACCCCGTCATCGGGATGACCGTCGCCGTGGTGACCTGTGCGGCTGTCGCGGGCTGCGGATCATCATCGGCCCCCGACGTCCCGCTCGCCGCCGCCGCCCCGGCAGATCTCCTGCTGACCCCCGATGACCTGCCCGGCGGGTTCGCGCCCACCCAACTGTCGGTCACCGATCTCGTCGCGGGCAACCGCGGCCCGATCGAATCGGCCACGTCCGCCGAGGTGACCCCGCCGGAGTGCCGGCCGACCGCGGACGCCGCCCTCAACCCGGAGCTCGACAAGTCGGATTCGGCCGTCCTCGCGGCCCGCAGCGAGTCGGCATCACTGGTCGAACTCGTCACGACCGTGCGCCGCGACATCGAGTCCGACATACGCGTCACCACCGGTCGGTGCGCGACCACCACCACACTGATCGGCACGGGCAACCTTCGCGGGACCCGCATCGTCACCCGATACACCGAGTTACCCGATCCGGACCTGGGTGACCGATCGTCGGCTCTCGAGCAATCGCTGGTGCTGCGGTCGTCGGTCACCACCACGTTGCCCGACGGCGCCGCGATGACGCAGGAGGGTTTTGCCGGATACGCGATCGTCGGCCGTCCCGGCGGCGGCTCGCTCACCGTCCAGCTCACCGTTGCCGGCGATACGCCTCCCGCTGCCATGCCCCCCGCGGTACCGCCTGCGCCGATGAGCGATGCGGCGTTCGGTGACCTCTTCGACGACGCGGTGAGTGCCGCCGCGAGCTGAATCGACCGCCTGCTCGACGTGAGAGCGGTCACACCGGAGCCCGGCCGCAGGCCTGTTCGTGTCCCGACCGGTGCGTCGATGCGGCCGGACGGCCCACCCGTCCGATCGGAGAAAAACGCAGTACGCGCGTACTTTTTGGCTCTCGGGCGCCTGGGCTTCACAACGACAGCTTCGCAAACTTTGCAAAACTTCGCCGAAGTATGGCCCGGTTTTGCACCAGAAAGGGATTGGACCTGCAGGTTTGTTCTGTGGCATCCTTGTCGCAGACGCCGCCGGAGAGCGCGGATTTGTTCGCACAATTCACGATCAGATTCACGAACCACTCGGCACCGTCTGTCAGCACACCGGCCCGGGCGCCACCGGGTCGAAGCAGGACAACGAAAGCGAAGTAGTCAATGAGCAACGTCGGAAAGCCACGTACCGCCGCGGAAATCCAGCAGGACTGGGATACCAACCCGCGTTGGAAGGGCATCACGCGCGATTACAGCGCCGAGTCGGTCGCCGAACTCCAGGGTTCGGTCGTCGAGGAGCAGACCCTCGCCCGCCGCGGCGCGGAGATCCTCTGGGAGGGCGTCAACGCCGGTGACGGCAGCTACATCAACGCGCTCGGCGCGCTGACCGGTAACCAGGCCGTCCAGCAGGTGCGCGCCGGCCTGAAGGCCGTCTACCTGTCGGGCTGGCAGGTCGCCGGCGATGCGAACCTGTCGGGTCACACCTACCCCGACCAGTCGCTGTACCCCGCGAACTCGGTGCCGTCGGTCGTGCGTCGCATCAACAACGCGCTGCTGCGCGCCGACGAGATCTCCCGCGTCGAGGGTGACACCTCGGTCGACAACTGGGTCGTGCCGATCGTCGCCGACGGTGAGGCCGGCTTCGGTGGCGCGCTCAACGTCTACGAGCTGCAGAAGGCCATGATCGCCGCGGGTGCCGCCGGTACCCACTGGGAGGATCAGCTCGCGTCGGAGAAGAAGTGCGGCCACCTCGGTGGCAAGGTGCTGATCCCGACCCAGCAGCACATCCGCACCCTGAGCTCGGCTCGCCTGGCCGCCGACGTCGCGGGTGTCCCGACCGTCGTCATCGCCCGTACCGACGCCGAGGCCGCGACCCTCATCACCTCCGATGTGGACGATCGTGACAAGCCGTTCGTGACCGGTGAGCGCACCGCCGAGGGCTACTACCACGTGAAGAACGGCATCGAGCCCTGCATCGCTCGCGCGAAGTCGTACGCCCCGTACGCCGACATGATCTGGATGGAGACCGGTACCCCCGATCTCGAGCTGGCTCGCAAGTTCGCCGAGTCGGTCAAGGCGGAGTTCCCGGATCAGCTGCTGTCCTACAACTGCAGCCCGTCCTTCAACTGGAGCAAGCACCTCGACGACAGCACCATCGCCAAGTTCCAGAACGAGCTCGGCGCCATGGGCTTCACCTTCCAGTTCATCACCCTGGCCGGCTTCCACTCGCTCAACTACGGCATGTTCGACCTTGCCTACGGTTACGCCCGCGAGCAGATGACCGCCTTCGTCGACCTGCAGAACCGTGAGTTCAAGGCAGCCGACGAGCGCGGCTTCACCGCCGTGAAGCACCAGCGTGAGGTCGGCGCCGGCTACTTCGACAACATCGCGACCACTGTCGATCCGACCAGCTCCACCACCGCGCTGAAGGGCTCGACCGAAGAGGGGCAGTTCCACTAGGAACGGCACTCGTCCGCCTCTCCGGAATACTTGGCGAACCAATCAGGCGGCCCGCGGCTACATTGCGGGCCGCCTGATTGGTGTCTCGGCCGGTTCAGCCCATACCCGAACAGGGTGCCCGCATCTCGCCAAATCTGATGTCAGGTAATGCAATTCAAGGAGCTTGTCATGGCCAGCCAGAAAGTATCCCGGGTCGGCGTCATCGGCGCGGGCCAGATGGGTGCCGGCATCGCCGAGGTCTGTGCCCGCGCACACGCCGACGTCCTGGTCTACGAGTCCACCCGTGAACTCGCCGCGGCCGGTCGCGCACGCATCCTGCGCTCGCTCGACCGTGGTGTGTCGAGCGGCAAACTGACCGAGCGGGAACGCGAGCAGGCATCGTGGCGACTCCGCTTCACCTCGGACCTCGGTGACTTCGCCGACCGGCAGCTCGTCTGTGAGGCGGTCGTTGAAGACGAGGCGGTCAAGACGGAGATCTTCACGGCACTCGACAAGGTCGTCACCGACCCGGACGCGGTGCTCGCCTCCAACACCTCGTCCATTCCGATCATGAAGCTGGGCATGGCGACTCAGAACGCGCACCGCGTGATCGGCATGCACTTCTTCAATCCCGTGCCCGTGCTCCCGCTGGTCGAGCTGGTCACCACGCTGACGACCACGCCGGAGGTCACCGAGCGGGCCGAGGCCTTTGCGCACGACATCCTCGGCAAGCAGGTCGTCCGGTCCTCGGACCGCTCCGGATTCGTCGTCAACGCGTTGCTCGTCCCCTACCTCCTCTCGGCGATTCGCATGGTGGAGAGTGGTTTTGCCACCGTCGAGGACATCGACAAGGCCATGGTGCTGGGGTGTGCACATCCGATGGGGCCACTCAAGCTCACCGACCTCGTCGGCCTCGACATGGTGAAGGCCATCGCCGACAAGATGTACGACGAGTTCAAGGAGCAGCTCTACTCGCCGCCGCCGCTGCTGTTGCGCATGGTCGAGGCGGGCCGGCTCGGCAAGAAGTCCGGCCACGGGTTCTACCGGTACGCCGAGATCGGTTCGAGTGGATAGCCCCGCGACGACCGGCGGATTTGTCGATTGTGTAGACAACAGATCAAGAGAAAGTGACATCTACCACGCCTGTTAGCAGAATGCTTGCATTTGCTAGCAGATCGTGGATACTGGATTGTGGAACGAGGGAAAGACCGATGCGCCGGTCGACATCCATGGCAGTGTCGGTGATCTGAGGGGTGATCACTTGATAGTCCTTGTGTCGCAACGTAATCGGTGACATCACCAATCGACCACAATCCAATGAGGAGTTCACTATGAGTGAATCAACACGCACACTTGCCAATCCGATCTACGCCGCCGTTGGTGCCGGTGACTACGTCGTCGCCCAGTTCAACGACATCGTCGCGCAGCTGCGCGAGCGCACCGAAACCGTGAGCGAGACCGCTCAGACCCGCATCGAGGAGACCCGCTCGGCTGCCGAGGCGCGCCTCGAGAAGGCCGTCGAAGATGCCAAGAGCACCTTCGAGGACACCAAGACCCGCTTCAACACGCTTCCCGAGGACGTGCCCGCCGGCATCGAGGAGCTGCGCGGCAAGCTGACCAGCGATGAGCTGCGCAAGGCTGCCGAAAGCTACCTCGACAGCGCGACCGAGTTCTACAACTCGCTCGCCGAGCGCGGTGAGGAGACCGTCGAGCGTCTGCGTCAGCAGCCGCTGGTCCAGGAGAATCTGGATCGTGCGGAGAAGGTCTACAACGACGCCGTCGATCTGACCGAGGACACCCTCGGTGTGGTCTCCTCGCAGACCCGTACCGTCGGCGAGCGTGCCGCCAAGCTGGCCGGCCGCGTGAGCGGCAAGGTCGAGGACGTGGCGATCGACGCCACCGACGCGATCGAGGACGCCGCCAGCGATGCAGCCTCGGCGATCGAGGATGCCGGTCAGTCGTTCAAGGCCCAGACCGCGGATGCCGCCGATGAGATCAGTGGCGCCGCAGGCACTGTCGAGGGCAAGGCGCGCACCGCCAACTCCTCGCCGGCCAAGAAGGTCGCTGCTGCCAAGAAGGCTCCGGCCAAGAAGGCGCCGGCGAAGAAGGCTCCCGCCAAGAAGGCGACCAGCTGATCTGAGATAGATTCTCGACCAAAACATCTCGGCCCCGCACACCCGATGGGTGGGCGGGGCCGAGTGCTGTCCGGGTGTCAGGGACGCGGTGAGTGGATGGTGAGCACCGCGGTCGCGCCCGCCGCGCTGTGGTAGGTGTGTTCGACATCGCTGATCCATTGCAGCGTCTCGCCCGGCCCCGCGTGCCGTTCGGCGCCCAGTCGGCCGGCGTCGAGTTCGCCGGCCACCACGTGAACGTTCTCGGTCACCCCGGCGCCGTGTGCGGGGGAGGTGCGGACACCGCCTGGGCGCACCCGTAACCAGAAGACCTCGGTGGTTGCACCGTCGGGGTGGTGCTCGACGTGCAGGATCTGCGCGTGCAGGAACTCCCCACTGCCTTCGGTGCCCGCGTCCTCGTCGAGCAGGGCGGTCAACGGCACACCGAGGGGTCCGGCGACGGCGTAGAGGGTATCCAGCGTCGGGTTACGTTGCCCGGATTCGATTTCCGAGAGTGACCCCTTGCCGATGCGGGCTCGCCGAGCGAGTTCCGACAGCGAGAAGCCGCGATCGGCCCGGATCGCGGCGATCCGGTTGCCGACGGCATGCCGGCGCTGCTCCACGGTCACTGTCCGTCCTCACTGTCGTCCCCGATCATAGCGTTCTGTTTACGGAACGTCTCGGGTATGGTCGCTCGGGTGACCACCACAGCACCCTCCCGGCTGCAGCAGCCGATCGTCGCGGGAATCGTCACCGCGCTCGTCGGATTCACCTCGTCGTTCGCGGTGGTCATCGCGGGTCTCCGGGCCGTAGGAGCCAGCGCCGAGCAGGCCGCGTCCGGCCTCCTGGCGCTGACGGTGATCTTCGGGCTGGGCATCGTCGTGCTCAGTGTCCGTACCCGGGCGCCGATCACGCTGGCCTGGTCGACGCCCGGCGCAGCGCTGCTGGCCAGCATGGCGGCGTCGTATCACGCGGGCTGGGCGGCGGCGGTGGGTGCCTTCGTGGTGGTCGGTGTGCTGATCGTGGTGACGGGACTCGTGCCGGCCCTGGGGGACCTGATCTCGCGGATTCCGACTCCCATCGCGCAGGCGATGCTGGCCGGCGTGCTGATCACGCTCTGCCTGGCGCCGATGCGATCGCTGGTCGACGCACCTGTGCTGACGATCCCGGTGCTGGTGGTCTGGCTGGCGGCCACCCGATGGCTGCCCCGCTGGGCGCTGCCACTGGCCATGGTCACGGCGCTGGTGGTCATCGGTGTCCACGTGGCGGTCAATGGCGCCGACGATGCAGCACCGACGAATTGGCTTCCGTCGCTGACCTTCACCGTGCCGGAGCTGGACCTCGCCGCGATCGTCGGGCTCGCGGTGCCCCTGTTCATCGTGACGATGGCGTCCCAGAACATCCCGGGCGTGGCGGTGCTCTCGTCGTTCGGCTACGCCACCCCGTGGCGTGCCGCGATGACGGTCACGGGCGTCGGCACCATCGTCGCGGCGCCGTTCGGCGGTCACGCGATCAACCTCGCCGCCCTGTCGGCGGCACTCGCCGCCGGCGACGAGGCCGGCCCGGATCGATCTCGACGCTGGATCGCCGGCGTCTCCGCGGGGATCACCTATCTGGTGTTGGCCGCATTGTCCGGGGTCCTGGTCACCATCGCGGCAATCGCGCCGGGAGGTTTGGTGGAAGCCGTTGCCGGACTGGCACTTCTGGGAACCTTCGCAGCGGCGATCGTCGGCGCGTTCACCGCCGTCGAGACCCGTGTGCCCGCCGCGCTGACCTTTGTCGCCGCGGCGTCCGGAGTGACCTTCTTCGGCATCGGCGGTGCGTTCTGGGGTCTGGTGATCGGGTTGGTCGCACACGCGGTGCTTCGAGTGGGGAAATCGGCGGAGACCGACGGGTAGATTCCCGGATTGCTGTTCGGAGGGTCGAAGTCTGCGAGCGGAGCCGATCGGATCAGAGGCGCAGTGGAACGTCGCCCGGGTTGGAACCCGTTGCTGGCGTACGCCTCACTCCGTCAGCGCCGCAACCCGCTTCTTCTCCGCCTCGACGTCGAAGTCGGCTTTCGGCCAGTCGAGGTCCAGGCCTTTCAGGGCGTGAATGAGGAGTTCGCAGATCGACAGTCGGGCAAACCATTTGCGGTCCGACGGGATGAGGAACCATGGTGCGGCGTCGCTGTCGCAACGGTCGAAGATCGCCTGATAGGCCTCGAGGTAGTCGTCCCAGAAGCCGCGCTCGTCGATGTCGCCTGGGTTGTACTTCCAGTGCTTGTCGGGACGCTCGAGGCGCTCGGCGAGTCGGGCCTTCTGTTCGGCCTTCGACACCACCATGGCGCACTTGATGATCGTCGTGCCCGAGGCGACGAGGTCGCGCTCGAACTGGTTGATCATCTCGTATCGCTTCTCCCACTCGGACTTCGGGATGAGATTGTGCACGCGCACGGGCAGGACGTCTTCGTAGTGCGAGCGGTCGAAGATACCGATTCGTCCGCCGGGCGGCAACGCACGATGGATCCGCCAGAGGAAGTCGTGGGACAGCTCCTCCGGAGTGGGCTTGCCGAAGCCCCGGATGGTGAGGCCCTGCGGATCGACGAGTCCGCCCACGTGGCGGACGATACCGCCCTTGCCCGCGGTGTCCATGCCCTGCAGCACCAGGAGTACCGACCGATGATCGCCGCTACGGCCGTTGGCGTACAACAACTCCTGCAGATCGGCCAACACTGCGCCGCGCTCACTGAGCAGTGCGGTACCGGAGTCCTTGTCCCCGGTGAAACCCGGCGTGCTCGACGGGTCGAACGCGGCGATCGGCCCGGTCACCGTCACGCGCAGAGCCTCCTCGGGCGGTGTGCCCCATCCTGCGGTCTTGGTGTGTTTGCCCATCGAACTGCCTCCTCGTTGTGGCGTGCTCGCTGCGGTCAGACGACCTGGTCGGCGGAGGCGGTCGACGGCGGGAACAGGGGACCCCCGCCGAACGCGCCCCGATGTGAGTCCGGAGGCGTGCCGTCGTTGTTCGTGATCCCGTATCCCGCACCGAGTTCCGACGTGACCAGGGTGTGGCCATTGTGGTCGGAGAGCCGGGGATCGTCGGCGAGCGCCGCGATCACCCGGCCGACGAACTCGGGGTCCTCGGCACGCTGCAACGAGAAACCGGCGAACTCGTCGATCCCCAGGGAGAGTAGGAGTTCGGTGCGGATGAGGCCGAGCCACAAGGACACCGCGGTCACCCCGGTGCCGGCGAGTTCGTGTCCCATGTCGAAGGCCATCTTGTCGAGGGCCGCCTTGCTCATGCCGTAGAGCACCGAATGCAGGTGCCCGCGGGAACCGAAGGAAGAGATCGAGGCGATCAGGCCGCTGCCGCGACTCACCATCATCCGCGCGGCATGCGTCGAGGCGACGTAGTGCGCTCGGAGGCCGACCCCGATCAGCGTGTCCCAGTCATCGACCGGGCGTTCCCAGAATCGGTCGGAGAAGCCCCCGAAACCACGCGGTGCCGCCCACGCGTTGTTGACGAGCAGATCGAGCCCGTCGGCGTCCCGTCCGATCTGTGCGAACACCTCGGCGACGGCGTCGTCGTCGGTGTGGTCACAGGTCAGCGGGATCGTGCCGTCCGGACCGGACCCGTGTCGAGAGGTGACATAGACGGTCCAGCCGTCGGCGACGAGCGCTGCCGCCACACCCTGCCCGACCCCGCGACTACCGCCGGTGACCAGCGCGGTACGGCTCATTCGTCGTCCCTTCCCCGGGCGTCCACTGATGTGAGATCCCCTACCGGATGTCATCGATGATCTCGTCGTCGACGACGATGTCGTCGTCCCCGACCTGGTCGGGCGGTTCCGGCATCTGTGGCGGTGCCGCCATGAACGCCTCGCGGGAGCCCTTGTACGACGCGATGCCCACGATGGACGTCCACGACAGCATCGTGAGGTAGTCGATCAGGTCGTTCACCGGGATCGCGCGCGTGGTCATCCACCAGTCCACCGCCCGCTGGATGCCGCCGACCAGGGCGTTGGACCAGACCTCGGCACCGGAGGTGTCGGCGTCGCGTTCGGTCATCCGCAGCACGATGACGCTGGTCATCAACTGGGCTACCAGGCGTTCCGAGTCGGCCGTGGCCGTCGACGACGGCGCACTGGTCAACGCGAACTTGTACAGATTCGGTTCGTCGGCGACCGCGTGCACGTACACGCTGATGGCCGTGCGGGTCAGCGTGTACTCGTCGACGTCGTCGGTGATCGCCTCGGTCAGTCGCGGTAGCAGGATGGTCTCGAAGAATCGCACCGCGGTCGCCACGCCGAGGTCGTTCTTGTCGGTGAAGTAGCGGTACAGAACGGTTTTCGACACACCGATGTGGGCGGCGATCTCGTCCATCCCGGCATCGGCACCGAGCGCGCGCACCGCATCCATCGTGCCGTCGGTGAGTTCGGTTCGTCGGGCGGCCTTGTGCTTCTCCCAGCGCTGACGCCGCCCGTCCGGCTTGTCCACGACCTCGGTCACCGTCGTCAGCAACGCGTGCTCGAGGCCCCGCGTGACATTCGCGGCGGCGGCCACCGCGGCTCGCGCCGCGGCGGCGGGACTCGGGCGATTGGCCATCACCTGGCCAGCCTAGTGGGTGGCGGGTAAAACTGGTCCAATGGCATCAACAGTCATTTCGGACGTTTCCGGTGGACCGGAGCGGCCATCCGCGGACGACCCGCCGCGGACCTCACCCGGCTTTGGTGCCGACACCGCAGGCGACGCATCGCGACGTCGAGACCTGCGGCGGATGAAGGTCGTCGCAACCGGTTTCCTGGTCTTCGCGGCCATCGTCTACCTGTTCACCCGGTATCTCGAGCACCGCGACGGCACCGACGTCGCCGGTTGGGTCGGCTATGTGCGGGCGGCCTCGGAGGCCGGCATGGTCGGCGCTCTGGCCGACTGGTTCGCGGTCACCGCGTTGTTCAAACATCCGCTGGGTCTGCCGATCCCGCACACCGCGCTGATCCGCAAGAAGAAGGACGACATCGGCGACCAGCTCGGTGGCTTCATCGAAGAGAACTTCATGACGCCGGAGGTGATCGAGTATCGGGCGACGAGCCTCGAATTGCCGCGCCGACTGTCCACGTGGTTGGCCGATCCGGTCAATGCGCCGCGGGTGTCCGACGAGGCCGCGAGGCTGATCTCCCTGGCGTCGGAGATGTTGCGTGACGAAGACGTCGAGAAGCTGATCATGTACGCGATCAAGTGGGCGGGCGAACCGGAATGGGCGCAGCCGCTCGGTCGGATCCTCGAGCAACTCATCGCCGAGGATCGCCTGGAGCCGGTCTTCCAGCTGGCCTGCGACCGCGCGCACGACTGGGCACTCGGCAGCCAGGACGTCATCGACCGGGTGGTCGATCAGGACGTGGGACCGTCGTGGAAGCCCAAGTTCGTCAACGTGATGCTCGGCGACAAGATCTACCGTGAGCTCGTCGACTTCACCTACAAGGTGCGCACCGACCCGGACCATCAGTTGCGCCGGTCCATGCACAAGTTCGTCGAGCAGTTCGCCGATGACCTGCAGCACGACCCCGAGATGATCGCTCGGTTCGAGGGCATCAAGCAGGAACTCATCGGGCGTGACGAGGTCTCCGACGCGGCGTCGACGGCCTGGAAGACGGGCAAGGCCGTCATCGAGCAGATGCTCACGGATCCGAACAGCACGCTGCGGAACTCGTTGTCGGATGCGGTGATCCAGCTTGCGATCCGGATCCGCGACGACCGTCCGCTGCAGGAGAAGATGAATGGCTGGGTGGCCCGGGCCGCCCGGCACGTCGCGGTCAACTACTCGCAGGAGATCATCTCGGTCATCACCGAGACCGTTCGCGGCTGGGACGCCGACGACACCAGCCGCAAGATCGAACTCCAGGTCGGGCGTGACCTGCAGTTCATCCGGATCAACGGCACCGTCGTCGGAGCGTTGGCCGGCCTGGCGATCTACACGGTGTCGGTGCTGATCTTCGGGTAGGGCAGGGTCCGCGTTCTCGGACTTTCGACGACGACGGCTAACACCCTGCTTGCACCAGCTAGCACCGCCGCAGATACTGGTCACCAGGAACCGGGGCGAGCGGAGCGACGGGGAATGCGCCGGGGCGAGCGGAGCGACGGGGAACGCGCCGGGGCGAGCGGAGCGACGGGGAATGCGCCGGGGCGAGCGGAGCGACGGGGAATGCGCCGGGGCGAGCGGAGCGACGGGGAATGTGACAGGAGCGTGATGGAACCGCAGGAGAACGAACTGCCCGAGCCGGTCGACGGTGACGAGCCGTCGGCCGACGACGACAGTTCGGCCGGTCCGGTCGAAGCGGTCGAGGCCGTGGCGTCGGCCGCCGGCGACGCGGTCGCCACCGCAGCCCAGGACATCGGCGGATTCATCCGCTCACAGCGGGTGGCGGCCGAGGTGTCGCTGCGGCAGCTGGCTGAGCGAGCGGGTGTGAGCAACCCGTATCTCAGCCAGATCGAGCGTGGTCTGCGCAAGCCTTCGGCCGATGTCCTCGCGCAGATCGCGAAGGGCCTGCGGCTGTCTGCAGAGGTGCTGTACGTTCGCGCCGGGATCCTCGAGGAACGGCCGGCGAGCCCCGTCCGCGACGCACTGCTCGCGGACGATTCGATCAGCGAACGCCAGAAGCAGATGCTGCTGGAGATCTATGAGTCGTTCCGAAGAGAGAACATCGACGCCAAGGAGTGAATCCATGCCGGAGAACCCATTGACCCCCGTCATCGAACAGGTGACGGCACTGCTCACAGATCTGCGCGAACGCAGCGAAGCCGCCGGTGAAGAAGCCCAGAAGCGGCTCGGCAAGGCGCAGACCAAGGCCCAGAGCAGGGTCGACGAGACCAGGGACTCCGCGCTGGCCATCTTCGAGGACGCGAGGACCAGGCTCTCGGCGCTGCCGGTGGAGCTGCCCGCCGACATCGACGATCTCGTCGCCCGGTTCGGCCCCGATGAACTCCGGAAGGTGGCCGAGGCGTATCTCGCGGTCGCCGCGGGTCTGCTGACCGCATTGTCCGAGCGCGGCGAAGAAGTCGTCGGTCGGCTCAAGTCGCAGCCGCTCGTCGAGGAGAACCTGCCGAAGCTGGAGAAGGTCTACAACGACGCGGTCGGCATCACCGAGGAGGCACTCGGCAGCATCTCGGGACAAACGCGCGCAGTAGGGGAGCGGGCCGCGGCGTTGGCCGGTCTGACCACGAGCAAGGCCGACGAGGTGGTGCTCGAACCGGCGAAGAAGGTTGTCGCGAAGACACTTCCCGGCACGAAGGCCCCGGCCAAGACGGCCCCGGCCAAGAAGGCCCCCGCGAAGAAGGTAGCGGCGACGAAGGCCCCCGCGACGAAGGTCCCCGCGAAGAAGGCGGCAGCGAAGAAGACTCCGGCCACGAAGGCGGCGGCAAAGAAGACTCCGGCCACGAAGGCGGGAGCGAAGAAGACCGCGGCGAAGAAGACCGCAGCGAAGAAGATCGCAGCGAAGAAGACCGCAGCCAAGAAGACCGCAGCCAAGAAGGCGCCGGCGAAGAAAGCCGCATCGGGGCGGACCGCGCGTAAGCGGTCCTGACCGGGCGTGACCAACACTGACGGGTTCGTCCGGATCGCGGAGTCCGTCGACATGTCTAAGCTGGTGTCGTGGATCTACTGAGTGTGATGGCCTACGGGCAAAACCTGATCCTGCTGGCCCTGACGGTCATCGCGGGTGTCGCATCGGCGGTGGCGCTGGTTCATGCTGCCGTGCAGCGTTCCGATGCTTTTCCGGCCGTCGACCGGCAGAGCAAAGTCATCTGGGTGTCGATCCTGGCGGCGGCGACCCTGTTCATCTGGCTGTTCGGAGCGGTGAACTTCCTCGGCCTGATCGGTGTCGTCGCGATGCTCGTCTACCTGGTGGATGTGCGTCCGCGCGTCGATTCCATCCAGGGCAAGTCCTGGTTCAGCAAGAAGGCATGACAGGGCGAGCGAAGCGTCCGGGACAGTGACGAACTGCTGCTCGCACATGACGCGGGCCGACGACTCCGGGGCCCGCACCGGGCGGGTCGCCGTCGGCGACGCACGCGACTGAATAGACTGGCGAAGTGGCCGAGTATCGGATCAACGACCTGGCACAGGCGTCCGGGGTCAGCGTGCGCAACATCCGCGTCTATCAAGACCGCGGATTGCTGCCGCCGCCGACGATCAGAGGACGCACCGGGTGGTACTCCGACGAGCACCTGGTCCGTCTGAACCTGATCTCCCGCATGCTCGAGCGTGGGTACACGTTCGCGACGATCAGCGAGTTGCTGCACGCCGCCCACCACGGCATGCGGGTGGAACAGATCTTCCGGGGCGCTCCGAAGAGCGGCCGTTTCCGCAACTTCAAACGTGCCGCCACGATCACCATCACCGAGCTGCGCAAGACCCTCAACGCCAGCGACCGGTCGATCGCGCTCAGCCAGAAGCTGGGACTGCTCGCCAAGGACGGCGCGCACTACGCGATTCGCAACCCGGAGCTGCTGGAAGGGGCCGAGACGCTGGTCAAGGCGGGTGTCGACATCGATGTACTACTGGACCGATGGGTCCGGGTGCAGGACGACCTCGAGGACGTCGCCAAGAGTTTCGTGTCGATCATCACCGACAAGTACTTCGACGAGAACCTGCCCGACCTGGGTGAGGAACAGGTCAGCAAGATGGCCGAGCTGATCCAGACGGTCCGGCCGATGGCCCACGAGATCGTCGAGTCGACGTTCCGGCAGGCGCTCGACAAGCAGATCTCCGTCGCGATCGGTGAGGCCAGCACGTATTTCGACGCATCGTCGCCGGAACTCCTGGCGCAGGACGGGATGCTCGACGACGCGGCCGAATCCGGGACCGAGGACGACGCGGGCGTCGACCGGGTGGGCTTCGACGCCGCCGACGGGGCACGTAGCGTGGTCGACCGAACCGACTGACACATCGGCGTCGGTGCAAGGGGGAGAGATGAACAGACGATCAGTGGCGATCGCGACGGGCGCAGTCGTGGCAGCCGGAGTAGGGGCCGTCGCCGTGGGCGTCGGAACGATCTTCGCGGGCCTGCTGCGCGACGCCTTCCGCGCCGAGCAGGCCGTGGACGACGGCCCCGACGAACTGCTCAGCGCGCCGTCGGCCGAGCCGCAGCGGATCGCGGTGACCACAGTCGACGGGGCCCGCCTCAACGTCGAGCGTTACGGCCCCGACGCCGACCCCGACGCCGACATCGTCGTCATGGTCCACGGCTGGACGTGCAACGTCGCGTACTGGTACCCGCAGATCAATCACCTGGCCGAGACACGCCCGGTGGTGGCCTACGACCAGCGCGGCCACGGGCGCAGCGATCTGGGCCGGGCCCGGCCGACCATCGCGATGCTCGGGCAGGACCTCGACGCCGTGCTCGCCGAGGTCGTCCCGGAGGGACGCCGCGCGGTCCTCGTCGGCCACAGCATGGGCGGCATGACGATCATGTCCTGGGCGGCGCAGAACCCCGAGAAGGTGGGGACGCTGGTCTCCGGGGTGGCACTCACCTCGACCGCGGCGAAGGCGGTCCTGCAGAACCATCTGCTGATCCCCGTCGACCTGCCGCGCTACACCAAGCCCTTCGAGGCCACCGTGGGAAAGCTCTTCACGTCGACCCCGATGCCGATCCCGCACACGCCGTACGGCGCCCGGCTCTCGCACTACATCGCGCTCGGACCGAACGCACGGCGTTCGCATGTTGAGTTCGTCGACGAGATGATCGCGACCTGCCCGCCCCGATCGCGTGCCGGATGGGGATCGGCCATGGGCAAGCTCGACGTCACCGCGGGCCTCGACGCCCTGACCGTCCCGACCACGGTGATCGTCGGCACCGATGACCGTCTCACCCCGCCGGTGCATGCTGAACAGATGGCAGAAGTGTTGCAGCGCAACGGAAATCTGCGCGAGTTGCTGGTCCTCGACGGTGTCGGCCACATGTCGAGCATCGAGGCCGGCGTGCGGTTCAACGAGATCCTCGACGAGATCCTGGCGGACACGGCGCGCACGTCGTCCTCCGTCGGCTGACGGCCGGGTCAGAACGAGCAGTCCACCAGCACCGGCTCCGGGTGCAGCGTCACGCCGAAGGCCTGGCGGACGCCGTCGCGGACGTCGCGCGCCAGATCGAGGAGTTCGTCGGTGGTCGCCTCGCCCCGATTGGTCAGGGCCAGGGTGTGTTTCGTGGACAGGCGGACCGGGCTGTCCGGGCCGGGATAGCCGCGCGCGTATCCGGCGCGCTCGATCAGCCAGCCCGCCGAGAGTTTGACGCCTTCCTCGGCGGGATAGGTCGGCACGGTGATGTCGCGGCCGATACGTTCGTGGATGCGCCCCAGGATCGCCGTCGCGTCGTCGGGGGCGACGATCGGATTCGTGAAGAACGAACCCGCACTCCAGGTGTCGTGATCGTCGGGATCGAGCACCATGCCCTTGCCGCGGCGCAGGGCCAGCACCTGCTCGCGTACGGAGGCCGCGTCGGCGTGGTCACCCGGCTCGATGCCGAGTGCCGAGGACAACTCGCGGTAGCGCACCGGCGCGCTCACCCCGTCGTCGTTGAGCCAGAACGAGACCGCCACCACCACGTGGTCGTGACGATGCTTGAGGTTGCTGGTGCGGTAGCCGAGGCCGAGTTCGGTCGGCGCCACCCATCGCAGTTTGCCGGTGCGGCGATCGAGTACCTGCACGCTGCGGAGCAGATCGGCCACCTCGACGCCGTAGGCGCCGACGTTCTGTACCGGTGTTGCTCCCGCCGCCCCCGGAATCCCGGAAAGGCATTCCAGCCCACCGAATCCCGCCTCCAGGGTGGCGGCGACGAGGTCATCCCAGCCCACTCCGGCATCGGCCGTGACATGCGCGCGGCCCGACTCTCGTCCGGTGCCGAACTCGACCCGTGAACTCTCGATGAGGACGGCGGTGCCGTCGAACCCCTCGTCGGCGATGACCAGGTTCGATCCACCGCCGATCAGCAGCAGACGTTCTCCGGCCTGGTCGAGGGCGGTGATCTCGTCGACCAGGGCACGCGTGTCGGGACAGTGCACGACGTTGCGCGCGGGCCCGCCGAGGCGCAGCGTGGTCAGTGCGGCGAGACGGCTGGCGGCGAGATGGCTGGTGGGGGCCGCCGGCGCGGTTCGGTTCACCCCTGAGTCGGTCACCTGTGTAACCGTAGTCGCACTTCGGCGGTCCGGTACTCTCCCCCTCATGGCCAGCAAGATGGAACACGCGGTGTCCTACCCGTTCTCGGTTCAGCGGCTCTGGGAGGTCCTCTCGAGCGAGCAGTACTGGCGCGACCTGCTCGAGGCCATCAACTCCAGCCACGGCAAACTCGAGACCTTCGCGGCCGGCGACGACACGGTCACCGTCACGATGCAGCAGGGCGTGCCCGAGGAGAAGTTGCCGTCGATCGTCACCAAGGTCCGCCCCGGCGACCTCGAGATCCCGCGCCGGAGCACCTTCCGACTGGCCGGCGACCAGATCACCGGTGAGATCGTCGCCACCGTGGCCGGCGCACCGGCGAAGGTGAACGGCACCCTGGTGGTCGCCGGTGACCCCGCGTCGACGACCTACACCGCCGACGTCGAGGTGAGTGTGCCGTTCGTCGGCGGCAAGATCGAGAAGGCCATCATCGACCAGCTCGTCGAGCTCCTCGACTCCGAGCGCGAGCAGACCGTGGCCTGGGAGGCCGCCAACCGCTGACCCGCCCTCCGATACGGCCGCAAGTTCCCTCCGCACGCGGCGGGACGACGCGGCAGGCCTCGTCCTCGGGCGCGGGGGATGCGCAGCCTCCGGAAGGGCAGCGACTTGGGTCGCCGACCGGCGCTCGGTTAGCCTGGTCGAATGGCACGACGGCTCAGCTATTCGGCACGCTTCACCCATCCCGCCGAGACGCTCTATCAGGCGCAGAGCACCCGGCAGTACTGGGACGACATGATGGCGGGCTTCCAGATGATCTCGCCGCACTGCGAGGTCGACGACTTCACGTCCGACGAGACCGGACTCCGCGTCGTCCTCAAACAGACGATCGGCCGGGACCAACTTCCCGCCCTCGCCCAGACGGTGCTGATGAAGGACATGGTCATCACCCGCGAGGAATCGTTCGGCCCGTTCGACCCGGACAACACCAAGGGCAACTACAACGCCTCCATCCCGGCCGGTCCGGGCAGCCTCAACGGCTGGCAGGAACTGTTCCCCACCGAGACCGGCTGCACCATCCGCAAGACCACCGAGGTCAAGGTCTTCATCCCGTTCGTCAACGGGAAACTCGAACAGCTGATGCTGGTCAACCTCGTGGACCTCTTCCGTGCGGAGGCCGAGTACGCGGCGGACTGGGTCAAGAAGAACCTCTGACGGCCCGTCACGGCGAGAGCGTGCCCGGCGACAGGAGGATCTCCGGTCGGATCACACGTGGCACCACGAACATCAACCGGCTTCGCCGGGTGGATCGCTGGATGGCGCACAGCCCCGTGGTCCTCGACGTCCTGACCGCGGTGCCCCGACCACTGGTCGTCGACCTCGGTTACGGCGCCCGCCCGGACACCACGGTGGAGATGGCGACCCGCCTGCGCGTCGTCGCTCCCGGCGTCGACGTCGTGGGTCTGGAGATCGACCCGGAACGGGTCGTCGCGGAACGTGACGGCGTCCGCTTCGGGCTCGGTGGATTCGAGTTGGCCGGACTGGCACCACAACTCGTGCGCGCATTCAATGTCCTTCGGCAGTACGACGAGGCCGAGGTGGCCGACGCGTGGGCGCGGATGCAACGCGCACTCGCTCCCGGTGGCCTCATCGTCGAGGGCACCTGCGACGAGATCGGGCGTCGATGCAGCTGGGTGCTGTTGGACGCCGGCGGACCGCGCAGTCTGACGCTGTGCTGGGCGCCCGAGCACACCGCGCGGCCCTCCGAACTCGCGGAACGGCTGCCGAAGAGCCTCATCCATCGCAATGTGCCCGGCGAACCGATCCACCGATTGCTGCAGCTCGCGGATCGGAGCTGGGACGTCGCGGCGACGCACGCGGCCTTCGGGCCGCGGTCGCGGTGGCGGCAGGCGCTGACGTTGCTGCGTGCGCAGGGCGTCGACGTCACGATCCCGCGCGGTCGCACCGTCGACAACGTGTTGTCGGTGCCGTGGGCGGCGGTCGCGCCGACAGAGTGACCCCCTTGTCACGAAGTCCGTTTGTCACGAAGTCCAGTTGTCACGAAGTCCGTGATCACTACCCTGGTGCCATGCGAATCGCGATGGCGCAGATCACGTCGGGCACCGACCCGACCGCCAACCTCGCGGTGGTCGAATCGGCCGCCGCCGACGCCGCGGCGGGGAATGCCGACCTGGTCGTGTTCCCCGAGGCGACGATGTGTCGTTTCGGGGTCCCGCTCGGGCCCGTGGCCGAACCCCTGGACGGCCCGTGGGCGTCCGGGGTATCGGAGATCGCGGCCCGGCACGGCCTCACGGTGGTCGCCGGCATGTTCACCCCCGACGGCGAGCGGGTGCGCAACACCCTGGTCGTCGCCGCGCCCGACGGCACGCGGCTGTCGTACGACAAGATCCACCTCTACGACGCATTCGGGTTCGCCGAGTCCCGGACCGTCGCCCCGGGGACCGAGCCGCTGACCTTCGACGTCGGCGGCGTCACCGTCGGCGTGGCCACCTGCTACGACATACGTTTCCCGGCACTCTTCACGGAACTGGCACGTCGCGGCGCCGAGCTCATCGTGGTGCCGGCCTCCTGGGGAGCCGGCCCCGGCAAGGTTCACCAATGGGAGGTGCTGGCGACGGCCCGGGCGCTGGATTCGACGGCGTTCGTCGCGGCCGTAGGGCAGGCCGTGCCCACCGAATCGTCGGTGCGCGAGTCGTCGGCGCCGACCGGAACAGGACACAGCCAACTCACAGATCCCTTCGGTAGCGTGGTCGCCGCATACGACGAAGGCGTGCAGGTCGGGGTCCACGACGTCGATGTCAGCGCCGTGGAAAAGGCTCGTACCGCCCTGGCCGTGCTCGACAACCAGCGGCCCATCCCACAGGTCTCGCGACCGATCACCAACTGAGGACCTCACGACATGACCGACAGCGAGAACAGCGAGAACAAGAACGCCGACGGCACGAGCGGCGAGGCCACGAGCGGTCCCGAGGACGCAACGCCGCCACCGTCCGAGCCGGGCGGTCGGACCGACGATGAGCCGACCCCCGCCTACCCGTCGGACACCGGTGACCCGACCGCCAAGCTGGGTTCCGCCGCGCCGACCGATCAATCTCCCCGCGCCTACTCCCAGATGTCGCGCGCCGACACCGCGAAGTTCGAGGATCCCGGGCAGACGTCGTCGTTCGGCCCGAACGACGGATTCACGCCGGTGCCGCCGACCGCCCAGGGTGGCGTGGTCGCGACGTCGCCGGCCCGGCGGAACACCGGCAAGATCATCGCCGCGGTCTCCGCGGCGGTCGTCCTCGTCCTCGTGATCGCGGCGGTCGGCAGCGAGTTGTATCTGCGCAACAAGGCCACCGACTGCATGCAGAGTGCCTTCACCGAGCTGACCGGAACCGAGACGAACGTCTCGTTGAGCCGGAAACCGATGCTGCTGCAGGGTTTTGGCAACGACATCCCGTTCGTCCAGGTCGACACCGTCGACCAGCCGGGACAGATGCGCCTGCACGCGCGCGCCGAGAACATCAAGGGTGACGGCGACAAGTCGACCATCCAATCCCTGGTCGGGACGGGCTTCATCCCCTTCGACCGTGTCGTCGCGATGAGCAAGTCGGCAACCGCCTCCGGCGGCGGGACGTCGTCGGGCACCCAGAACGGCCAATCGGGTGCGAGCGGACTCATGCAGGGCGCCAGCATCGAGGCGGTCTCCGGCAACGCCGCCGATGGCACCATCAAGGTCGACTCGTCGGTGCAACTCGCCTTCCTGCCGATCCCGGTGTCCACCACCATCAAGCCGATCCTGCAGGACGGCCGGGTCCGCTTCGAGGTCGTCGAGGCCAACGCGTTCATCTTCGGCATCCCGGCCGACTTCGCCCAGCAGGTCGTCGACAGCGTGACCGGTTCGATGTTCGGCAAGCTGTTCGACGAGGTGACGGTGAAGAGTCTGAAGGTCACCGACCAGGGCGTCGACTTCGCCGTCGATGGTCAGGACGTCGCGCTCGACGGCCAGGTCGCGGGCGGCTCCGGCGACTGCTCGGCCGCCTGACCGCACGCTCCGGACCGGACACGAGACCCCGGACCTGCGCCGATCCGACACTGCCCGTCGACGTCGGTACGCTGGGAGATGTCCGATTTTGCCGGTCTGGCGGGTCGCCCTGTTGCTCCTCGGGAGGCAGGCTCCCCGAGATGACGGGTGAGCTGTACCCCCAACGGAGGAGAACATGAGCGCACTGATCCTGATCGCTCTCGTGGTCGTGGTGATCGTCGGCATCGTCGTGGTGTCGCAGCAGCGGTCCGGCGCCAACGCGGCCCGGTCGCTCGACGATGCGAAGGCCGATGCCCGACAGGCGATCGAGCGGCTCGGTGGCCAGGTCTACATGCTGGTCGGCGACGGCCCGGCGTCCAAGCAGGCGCTCGCCGACGCCGGCGAGCGCTACACCGCCGCGGGCTCGCAGATCGAGCAGGCCAACAGTCCCGCACAGGCGCGGCTGGCGAAGCAGACCGCCATCGAGGGGCTCTACTACATCCGGGCCGCGCGCACCGCGATGAACCTCGACCCCGGCCCGGTCATCCCCGAACTCGAGGGCCAGAAGAGTGCCGGTGCGGTCACCGAGGACCGCACGGTCGAGTTCGAGGGCCGACAGGTCGAGGCGTCCCCGGGGCCCTCGGAGCGGACACCGAACTACTACCCGGGTGGTCGGGTCGCCGGCCGGCCGGTCCCCGCGGGCTGGTACTCCGAACCGTGGTGGAAGCCCGCGCTGGTGGCCGGCGCGTGGGGCATCGGCTCGATGTTCCTGTTCTCCGCCATGTTCTCCGGCATGGCCGGTGTCAACTACGACGCCAACGCATTCGAGAGCGGTGCCGGTGACGGTTCTGATGCCGGCGCCCTCGATGGCGGCGACGGCGGTGGCGACGGCGGCGATGGTGGCGGCGACATGGGTGGTGGCGACGGCGGTGACGGCGGCGGCGGTTTCTTCGACGGTGGCGGTGACGGCGGCGGCGGTTTCTTCGACGGTGGCGGCGACTTCGGCGGCTTCGACTTCTGACCGCCCGCTCGATCCCCGAGGGGCCGACCGGTAACGGCCGGTGAGCTCGCTCCTGCCGGGTCGGCTGGGATCAGCTGAACACTACGGTCTTGCGCCCGTGCACCAGCACGCGGTCCTCGAGGTGCCAGCGCAGTCCGCGTGAGAGCACCATCGTCTCGATATCCCGGCCCTGACGGACCATGTCCGCCACGGTGTCGCTGTGATCGACCCGGATGACATCCTGTTCGATGATCGGGCCGGCGTCGAGGTCGGCGGTGACGTAATGGCAGGTGGCGCCGATCAATTTGACGCCCCGCGCGAACGCCTGGTGGTACGGCCGTGCGCCGACGAAGCTCGGCAAGAAGCTGTGATGGATGTTGAGCGCGCGACCGGCCCACGCCTCGCACAGCTGCGGCGGCAGGATCTGCATGAATCGGGCCAGGACGACGGCGTCCGGCGTGTACCCGTCCACGATCTCGGCGACGGCGTCGAATGCGGCCGCCTTGCCCTGCGCGGGGAACGGCACGTGGTGGAACGGGACGTCGAAGCGCGTGGTCAGCTCCTCGAGGTCACGGTGATTGCCGATGACCGCAGACACGGTGGCCGGCAGCTCGCCGCGGTGTGCGCGTCCGAGCAGGTCGACCAGGCAGTGACTTTCCCTGCTGACCAGCAGCACCGCCGACTTCGGCGCACCGCTGTCGGTCAGCCGCCATTCGGTCTCCGGACCGATCTCGGCGGCCACCTCGGCGGCGAAACGCGACCGCATCTCGTCGACGCCCATCTTCACCGATTCGGCACGCACGGTCTGCCGCGTGAAGAACCAGCCGGTTTCGGCGTCGGAGTGATAGGCGGCCTCGGTGATCCATCCGCCGATCTCGGCGAGGAAGCCGGAGATGCGGGCCACGATGCCGGTGCGGTCGGGACAGCCCAGAGTCAGGACATACCGGTGCTCGGGTTCGGCTCGGTCGGCGGTGGTCGTTGCGGAGGTCATCTCAGGTACTGCCACACATGTCAGTGTGCCAAGCTCGTCTGTGTGACCACCAGCGACCTGACCCGCCGCGACGTCGCGGCCCTCATCGACCACACACTGCTCAAGCCGGAGGCCACCCGTGCCGCCGCCGAGGCGACCGCTGCCGAAGCCGCCGACCTCGGGGTGTACGCGGTGTGCCTGTCGCCGTCGATGCTGCCGATCGACACCGGCGCGCAGAAGACGTGCGTGGTGGCCGGATTCCCGTCGGGCAAACACCACTCGCTGGTCAAGGCCGCCGAAGCACGGCTGGCCGTCGACACGGGCGCCGACGAGATCGACATGGTGATCGACGTCGGTGCCGCGGTCGACGGCCGTTTCGACGAGGTGTTCGCCGACGTGCTGACCGTGCGGGAGGCGATCGGCGAGGGCATCGTGCTCAAGGTCATCATCGAATCCGCGGCGCTGCTCGACCTCGCCGGTCCCGACACGGTCACCGAGGTGTCCCGCCGCGCCGCGATGGCGGGGGCATCGATCGTCAAGACCTCCACCGGTTTTCACCCGGCGGGCGGTGCGAGTGTGGAGGCCGTCCGGTTGATGCGGGCGGCCGTCGGGGATCGCGTCGGGATCAAGGCGAGCGGTGGGATCCGGACTGCCGAGTTCGCGGCCGAACTCATCGGCGCCGGCGCCACCCGGCTCGGACTGTCGGCGTCGCGCGCGGTGCTCGACGGCTTCCCCGGGTAGCGCCCTCGGACCCTAGGCCCTGACCCGCCGGGCCTCCACCGCCGACCGGGCGTCCTCGGCGATCAGATCGGCGTTGACCGCGGCGCCGGCGCTGACCCCGGCACCCATCGACACGGCGACCGTGGCCGCGAGGTCGGCGACGTTGCCCGCCGCCCAGACGCCCGGGACGTCGGTGCGGCCCATCATGCCGGTGCCGACGTACTGCCCACCCATCGGATGGTCGGCGAGGACGCCGCCCAGTCGGGTGAAGAGAGCGGACCGGACGACGAAGCGTGGTGCCACCACCACGGCGTCGCGCTCCACCTCCGAGCCATCGCCGAGCACGACTGCCCGGAGGGCCCCGTCGGTGATCGCCAGATGGTCGACGGGCCCGTCGACCACGGTCACGCCGAGGGCCGAGAGCTGTTCGGCCTCGTCGGCCCCGATCTCGGGCATGGTGTGGGTGAAGAGGGTGACGTCGTCACTGAGCTGGCGGAACATCAGTGTCTGATGCACCGACATCGGGCTGGTGCCGAGTACGCCGATGCGCCGGCCCCGCACCTCGTAGCCGTGACAGTACGGACAGTGCAGCACCGACGATCCCCAGAGTTCCTGGACACCAGGCACTTCCGGCAGCTCGTCGACAAGGCCCGACGCGAGCACGAGGCGTCGCGCGGTGATCGTGGTGCCGTCGCCGAGACTCACAGCAAAGGAGCCGTTGTCATTTCGCGCGGCATCCACGACCTCCGTCGAGCGGATCTCGGCGCCATAGCCGCGGGCCTCGGCGCGGCCCTTCTCGAGCAGATCGAGGGGAGAGATGCCCTCGTGGCCGAGGACGTTGTGGGCACCGTGGGCGCCGGGAGCGTAGCGAGCGGGCTCGGTCGATCCGGCGGGGGCGTTGCGTGGTTGGCCGGCGTCGAGGACGACGACGGAGCGCAGTGATCGGGCCAGGGTGGTCGCGGCGCTGAGGCCGGCGGGACCGCCGCCGACGATGGCCACGTCGAAGGTCTTGGTACTCATGGTTTCTCGCTTTCGGTGAGGTGAGGTGAGGTGAGGTGAGGTGAGGTGAGGTGACCGGTGGACCGTTGGTCCAGGGTGGTCGGGCGGACTAGGAGTCGTGCGGGCGACGTGCGATCCAGGCGACGCGCCGGCTGCGAACGGTGAGGTCGTCGCGCCGTCTCAGCGACGTCGGATCGCCGTCGAGCAGGAGGCGGTCGAGGACGGCCAGATCTGCCGGGGACAGGTCGTCGGCGATGCCGACCCGGACCCGCGACAGCCAGGCGACCGCATACTCGGCGGCCTCGGCGGGCGGGTCGTCGAGGGCGGTGACGATGTCGCGGGTCTCGACGATCTCGAAACCGGCAGCGGTGATGACCGGCGCCCACTCGGGCAGGGGCGAGCGAAGCGACGGGGAGTGATGCAGGGGCGAGCGAAGCGACGGGGAATGGTGCAGGGGCGAGCGAAGCGACGGGGAGTGATCCTGTCCGTTCGAGCCGCCGTTCCAGCCGTGGCCGATGATCGCCTCACGCAGGCGTAGTTCCACCGCGCCGTCGGCGGAGTCGGCCGGCAGGAAGGTGGGTGGTTCGGCGATCTCGACGACGGCCAGGATGCCGCCCGGCCGAAGCGCCCGCAACGTCGACCGCAGCAGGGCTTCGGCGTCGGCGAAATGGTGCAGGGTCGACGACGCCCACGCCACGTCGACCCCGGTGAGCTGGTCGGGGAGGGCCGTGTCGAGCTCGGCCGTCATGGTGTGCACGCGGTCGGCGAGTCCGGCCGTCGCGGCGGCGTCGGCGACCCTCGCGAGCATCTTCGGCGAGTTGTCGAGCGCGACGACGTCCGCGGCGGGGAATCGTCGGGCCAGGGTGAGGGTGCCGGTCCCGGTACCGGAACCCAGGTCGATGATCGTGCCGGGCTCGGCGACGAACGCGGCGATCCGGTCGGGTACCTCGGTGAGGTACTCCGCGGCGACGACGGCGTCGAGGTCGAGGACGGTGGCCATCGTGTCGGCGTCGGGATGTTCGGCGCCGTGGGCATGGGCGCCGTGGGCGTGCGCGCTGTGCGAGTGGGCGCTGTGCGAGTGTGCGCCGTGAGAATGGGCGCCGTGGTCGTGCTGAGGGCGTGGAGAGTGTGCCATGTCCTCGACGGTAGCGCGGCCATGCTCTCAGCGCATACACTCTTGCGCATGGAGCAAGAAATCGATGCCGTCGTGCGTCAGCGCATCCGTGGGCTCCGCCTGGCGAAGGGATGGACGCTCGATTCGCTGGCGGCACGGTGTTTTCTCAGCCCCTCGACGTTGAGCCGCATCGAGACGGGCCATCGACGTGTCGCCCTCGATCAGCTCGTGCCGATCGCTCGGGCGCTGGGGACCTCACTCGATCAGCTCGTCGAGCCGGTCGGCGACGACGACGTCGTCATTCGGCCCGACCCACACTCCTGGGCGGGGATGACCATGTGGAAGCTCTCGCGCGACGGCGCGCCGGGCGGGGTGACCGTGGCCAAGATGCGGTACACCCCGGAACACCGGGTCGACCCCGACAACCTCGGCGTGCATCCGGGCCGCGAATGGTTCACCGTCATCTCGGGGACGATCAGGCTCTACCTGGGCGATCGCGTCATCCTGGTCCCGCCCGGTCAGGCGGCCGAGTTCTCGACGATGGTGCCGCACGGCATGACCGCCGTGGACGGCCCGGCCGAGATCGTCTCGATCTTCGATCACGACGGTGAGCGGGCGCACATCCCCGGCTGAGCAGGCCGGGTGTTTGTGCTGAGCGCACCGTCACAGCCATATCACAGCAGGCAGAACGGGTTTGCACGGCTTTTCTCGGTATCCTGGGATCCGTTATGAGTGCGCATCCTCCCCTCTCCCGCCGAACAGTCCTGACGGCAGCCGGCCTCGGCGCCGTCGGACTGGCCGCCGCGGCCTGCTCGACAACCGATTCCGGGACCGACGACGGAAAGCCGAAGTCGCCGACGGTCAACGTGGTCTACACACCCGCGCTCGACTCCGACGACGCCCCCAACCCGACCGCCACGGTGTCGGTGCGGGCGGAGAACGGCCTGCTCAACCCCGACATCAAGCTGCTGAACCCGAACGGCAAGGTCGTCGCCGGCACGATGTCGGACGATCAGAAGACGTTCACCATCACCGAGCCGCTCGGCTACGGGACGAAGTACACGTGGCAGGGCAGCGCGATCGGGACGGACCGGGTCACGACACCGGTCGCCGGCTCGTTCACCACGCTGTCACCCGAGCAGCAGCTCAACGTGGTGGTCAACATCGGTGACGGCCAGGAGGTCGGGATCGCCGCGCCGATCATCCTCAAGTTCGACGGCACCGTCGAGGACAAGGCCGCGGTCGAGAAGGCACTGAAGGTGACCACCGAGCCGCCCACCGAGGGTGGCTGGGCCTGGCTGGGCGAGGACAACGGCTCCCGGGTGCACTGGCGCACCAAGGAGTACTACGCACCGGGGACCAAGGTGCACATGACCGCCAACCTGTACGGCGTCGACCACGGCGGCGGAGCCTACGGAGCCGCGGATGTGACCAGCGACTTCGCCATCGGCCGCTCGCAGGTGGTGAAGGCCGAGGCGTCGTCGCACCAGATCGTGGTGATCCGCGACGGCGGCGTCCTGATGACACTGCCGTGCAGCTACGGTGGCGGCGACCTCGACCGTAACGTGACACGCTCCGGCATCCACGTGGTCAGTGAGAAGTATGAGGACTTCTTCATGAGCAACCCCGCCGCCGGCTACTTCAACATCCGCGAACGCTTTGCCGTGCGCATCTCCAACAACGGCGAGTTCATTCACGCGAACCCGGAAACCGTTGGTGTGCAAGGGTCGTCGAATGTCACCAACGGCTGCATCAACCTCTCGCTGGAGAACGCGCAGCGCTACTTCGAATCGGCGATCTACGGCGACCCAGTCGAGGTCACCGGTACCCGGATCCCGTTGTCGGAGGCCGACGGCGACATCTTCGACTGGATCTTCGACTGGTCGCAGTGGCAGGGCATGTCGGCGATCAAGGGTGACCCGGATCAGGTGACCGCACCGGCGACCCCGTCCGGTGCCCCGACGTCGAACGCGCCGGCGCCCGTACCGGCCGGCTGACCTTTCAGATGGCGTGGGGCGTATCGGTTTCCGATACGCCCCACGCCATCTGCTCGAACGTGTCTGCGGATCAACCCGTCTTGACGTTGCGCCGCGCGGATGCCTGGTCGCGGGGCTTGAGGACGATCTGATCGAGGTCGACGTGCGGTGGCCGGGACGCGACGAATCCGATCACCTCGGCGACGTCGTCGGCGGTCAGCGGTGTCAGGCCCTGGTATACCGCATCCGCGCGCTCTTGGTCGCCGTCGAAGCGGACCAGCGAGAAGTCCGTCTCCACCATGCCGGGTGCTATCTCGGTGAGGCGTACGGGCTTTCCGAGCAATTCATAGCGCAGCGTGCGATGCATGACCGCCTGCGCGTGCTTCGCGGAGGTGTAGCCGGAGCCGTTGTCGTACGCCTCGAGCGCCGCGATGGAGGTTATCGTCACGATGAGTCCATCTCCGGAATCGATCAATGCGGGAATCAGTGCCTTGGTCACCCGCAGCGTCCCGAGGACGTTGGTCTCCCACATCCATCGCCAGTCGTCGAGGTCGGCGGTCGCGACCGGATCGAGGCCCTTGGCGCCACCGGCGTTGTTGATCAGGACGTGCACACTGTCGAGGCCCTCGACGAACGCATTCACCGAGGTCTCGTCGGTGACGTCGAGCTGACGGCCGGTGCCGCCGAGCTCGGCGGCCAGCTCCTCGACGAGCTCGGTGCGGCGTGCGCCGAGGACCACGTGATAGCCCTGCGCGGCCAATCGGCGCGCGGTCGCGGCCCCGATGCCCGAGCTCGCCCCGGTGACCACCGCGACCTTCTTCTCCGTCCCCGACGAACCTGGTTGTGCCGTGCTGCTGCTCATGAGATCAGCTTAGCGAGGCAGATCGGTTGCTAAATTCGTTCCATGTCGCCCACCGGAGTCGTCCCCGCGGCACTGCAGGTGGGATCTCTTCCCGCGGCCTCGGTGCTCCAGGCCATCCGGGTCAACGGCCCGGTGACCCGCGACCATCTCTCGACCGCGACCACGTTGTCACCCGCGACCATCAACCGTCAGGTCACCGCGCTCTCCCGGCTCGGACTCGTCGTCGAACGTCCCGACCTCGTCGATCCCGGTGGTATCGGCCGGCCGAAGAACCCCTTGACCCTCGACCGCGACAAGCTGTGCGTCGCCGGCATGCACATCGGCGCGCGAAGGACGTTGCTCGCCATCGCCGACCTCGGCGGCCGGACGCTCTACAGCCACGCCGTCCGGACGCCCCGTGATTCGGCGGAGGTCGGCGACCTCTGCATCCAATTGCGGGAACTGGCAGCACGTTTCAGTGGACGGAGGCTGTTGTGGGCGGGTGTCGCGTCCGGCGGGATCGTCGACGCGGCCACCGGCATCATCGATCACCCGGTCCTCGGGTGGCAGCGGGTCCCGGTGGGGAAGATGGTGGCCGCAGAACTCGGCGTGCCCGTCTCGGTGTGCGAGCACGTGCAGGCGATGGCGGCGGCCGAACTGCTGCTGACCTATCCGCGGGAGTTCGACGGCACCGGCCTGTTCTTCTATGCACGCGAGACCGTCGGTATGGCGATGTCGATCGACGGCAAGGTGCACATGCCGTTACGGGGAGCCGGTTCCATCGCGCACCTCCCCGTTGTCGCGCCGGAACTCGCGCCCGGCGGCCGTGCCCGGCTACAGGAGGTGATCGGGAGTTCGGCGGCGCGCCGCGCCGCGCAACGGCTGGGGGTCGCGGAGAACGCCTCGGTGATCGCCGACGAGCGTGCCGAGGTCCTCGGTGCGACGGTCGCCCTGCTGCGCGATGTGATCAACCCGGACGCGGTCGTGGTGGCCGGCGACGCGTTCGCCGCACATCCCGACGGACTCGCACCGGTGCAGGCCGCCTTCGACGCCGCGACCAACAATCGGCGCCCGCTCGAGATCGCGCCGTCCCGCTTCGGTATTCGGGTCCAGGAGAGTGCGGCGGTGGTCGTCGCACTCAGCGTGATCTACACCGATCCGGTCGGGGCCACGGCGGCGGACTGACGCCGCAGGTGCTGCCCGACGCGAACACCGTGGCCGGATGACCTACCGTGGTGGCATGACCACAGCCCCGCGTCACGTCTCTGCCGCCCTCGAGGTGTATGTCTCCGCCGCCACCGAACTGGAGATGCAGGTCACCGTCGCGAAGCTCCCCGGCCTCTCCATGACCGAGGAACTGAAGGTCACCGTGGACGACAAACCGGCCGAACTCGAGGAGATCGTCGGTGAGCACGGCAGCCGCATCCATCGTCTGAACGTGGAGTCCGGTCTCGTCGTGATCGACTACTCGGCGATCGTCACCACCCCCGCCGACCCGATCCCGGTGAGCACCACCGACCGCTCGACCTACCTGCGCCCCAGTCGATATGCGGAGTGCGACAAGTTCTTCGGCTTCGCCGCGGGCCAGTTCGACACCAGCCTCCCACCGGGTGAGCTGCTCAACCAGGTCACCGACTACGTCGAGGACCGGCTGAGCTACATCCCGGGTGCCAGCGATCCGATCGACGGCGCCGCCGACACCCTGCTCGCCGGCGCGGGGGTGTGCCGCGACTACGCACACCTCGTCGTCGCACTGCTGCGCGCGCTCAACATCCCGGCCCGACTGGTCGCCGTCTACGCGCCCGGCTGTGACCCGATGGACTTCCATGCCGTGGCCGAGGCGATCATCGACGACGAGTGGGTCGCCGTGGACGCCACCCGACTCGCCCCGCGGCAGAGCCTGGTGCGGATCTCCACCGGGCGCGACGCGGCCGACACCGCGTTCCTCGACAACCATCGCGGCACCATCAACCTGAACTACTACAAGGTCATGGCCACCGTCGACGGTGATCTCCCGACCGACACCGGCAGGGACCGCATCAGCATAGGCTGAGGCCATGCACGCACTCACGTGCCCGATCTGCAACGCATTGTCGGGCTTCGTCAATCAGCAGTGCCCGGAATGCGGCACGACAGTCGGGGTGCACCTACCGTCGCGCTCGCTCGTCGTGGCCCCCGAGGAGGGCATCGACGTCGAGGGCAGCCGCTGGGTCCGGTGCGCGAACTGGGACGACACCGGGTGCAACTGGATGACCCTCGCGGAGGTCGACGACGATTCGATCGGTCTCCGGGGCAGGTGTTTTCCGGGCTCACTGGTTCGCCGGCACCCGGACACCGACGACACGATCGCGATCGAGAAGCTGAACTCGACGACGCGCGACCTGCGGATGCTGATCTATCAGGTCGCCGACCTCGGGCTGCCCGTCGAGCCGTTCTGGCGATCCGAGGGCGGACTGGCCTTCGACCTCCTGTCGAGCCAGACCACCGGTCGGCAGGTGATGATCGGACATGCCAACGGTGTGATCACCATCGACCTCGCCGAATCACTGGATGCCTACCGCGAGCGACTCCGAGTCGATCTGGGGGAGGCCTACCGGACGATGCTGGGGCACTTCCGTCACGAGGTCGGCCACTACTACGAGCATGTCCTGGTCGAAACCGGTTATGGCGCAACGAAATATCTCGACAAGGCCCGAGAGATCTTCGGCGATGAGCGGACCAGCTACGCCGATGCGATCGACCGCCACTACAAGTTCGGTCCGCCTCGGAACTGGCGGGACTCCTACATCTCCGAGTACGCCACCATGCACCCGTGGGAGGACTTCGCCGAGTGTTTCGCCCACTATCTACACATCACCGGAACCATCGACACCGCGCGTGAATCCGGTCTGATGCTCGAGAGCGATCAGGTCCGGTTCACCATGGACCGCGACATCGTGCCGTTGGACTCCTACGCCGACGAGCCCATCGAGCGGCTGCTCTACGACTGGAAGTGGTTGTCCACCATGTTCAACCGGGTCAACGCGGCGATGGGGCGCCGGCCGCTCTACCCGTTCGACATCCCGCAGCCGGTGGTTCGCAAACTCGGTTTCGTGCACCGTGTCGTCCGCGAGTCCGCCAAGCGGGTGGACGCGCCCGATCCGCTGGTCGACACCCGCACCGTGTCCGCGGGTCGAGTGGCGCGAACGGACTGACCGCGTATCGAGACCGCTTCCGGTAGCCCGGACGATCTCGATCGCGGATCGACTCAGGCGTTGTCCGCCAACCACTCCCGACGGCGGGCGGTGACGAACTCGAGCACGGTGGCGACGTCGTCGGTGTCCTCGATGCGATAGGCGGCGGTGGTGTCACCCGTGCCGACCTTGATGCTCACGTCGCCGGTCTCCGTGTGCAGGTGGGCGAACGCCTTCTCGTCGGTGACGTCGTCGCCGAGGTAGATCACCGCGTCGGCGCCGAACCGATCGCGCAGGACGTCGAGGGCGAGTCCCTTGCTGGTCTCGATGACGGCGAGTTCGACGACCGCCTTGCCCTCGGTCACCTCCACGCCGGGCCAGGTCGCCGGGCCCGAGCGTGCACGCTGCAACGCGGTCTCCGCATCGTCGGGCGCGGCGTTGCGTACATGCAGGACGGCGCTCGCCGGTTTGGTCTCCACTCGCGTGCCCGGGTGTTCGGCTGCGATGGTGCGCAGTTCGTCGGTGATCCGACCGAGCAGCTCGCGGTGCTCGTTCGTGATCTCGACGGCGAATCCGGTGTCGAACTCACTGCCGTGGCTGCCCACCAGCGTCACCGGCACCCGCAGTCCGGACAACTCGGCGAGTACGGCCAGCTCACGTCCCGACACGACCGCGACAGCGGTGTCGGCCAGCGCACCCGCCGCTTCGATGGCGGCGACCGATGCCGGGTTGGGAACAGCGTCCTCCGGCCGGGACACCAGCGGCGAGATGCACCCGTCATAGTCCGACGACAGCAACAGCCGGGGCACTCGTGCGGCGGCCAGCAGCGCCTCGCGCAGCTCGGTCGGAATTCCGGTGGCGCTCATGCGTCCCGATCGGCGGACACGTCACCGCCGTCGACGAGGTGGACACCGCGGTTGGCGTCGGATGCGGTCTCCGACACCGATGCGAGGGTCCCCAGGAAGCTCTCCGCCCACTTGGCCACATCGTGCGTGAGAACCTGCCTGCGCAGTGCGCGCATGCGCCGTCGTCCCTCGTGCGGGGTCTGCTCGATCGCGGCGACGATGGCATCTTTCACGCCGTCGAGGTCGTAGGGGTTCGCCTGGTAGGCGGTGCGCAATTCGGCTGCGGCGCCGGTGAATTCACTGAGCACCAGCGATCCGCCGAGGTCGCTGCGGCAGGCCACGTACTCCTTGGCGACCAGGTTCATGCCGTCCCGGAGCGGGGTCACGAGCATGACGTCGGCGGCCACGAAGAAGGCGATCAGATCTTCGCGGGGGACCGCACGATGCACGTACTGCACGATCGGTTGTCCGACACTGCTGTACGCGCCGTTGATGTTGCCGACGAGCTGCTCGATCCCCGAGCGCATCTTGACGTAACTGTCCACACGTTCACGGCTCGGTGTCGCCAGCTGGATCATCACCGTCTCTTCGGGATCGATGCGCTTCTCCGCCAAGAGCTCCGACAACGCCTTGAGCCGCACGTCGATGCCCTTGGTGTAGTCGAGGCGGTCGACGCCGAGCAGGATGGTCTTCGGGTTGCCGAGTTCCTCGCGGATCTCGGCGGCGCGCCTGCGGATCTCCTTGGAGCGGGATTTCTGGTCGAGCTCACCGGAGTCGATCGAGATGGGGAAGGCGCCGACGCGGACGGTGCGGAAGCCGACCTGCACCACGCCGAACCTGGACCGCACGCCGACGGTTCCCTTACTGGTGGCCTGACCGGCCAGCCGACGGGCGAGGAAGAGGAAGTTCTGTGCCCCACCGGGTAGATGGAATCCGATGAGGTCGGCGCCGAGGAGGCCCTCGACGATCTCGGTCCGCCACGGGTTCTGCATGAACAGCTCGACGGGCGGGAACGGGATGTGCAGGAAGAACCCGATCTTGAGGTCGGGCCGCAGCATCCGGAGCATCTTCGGGACGAGCTGCAACTGGTAGTCCTGCACCCAGACGATCGCGCCGTGCGCCGCCGCCTTGGCGGTCGCCTCGGCGAATCGGCGGTTCACCTCGACATAGGTGTTCCACCACTCGCGGTGGTATTCGGGCTTGACGATGACGTCGTGATAGAGCGGCCACAGAGTGGCGTTGGAGAAGCCCTCGTAGTACTCGGCGATCTCCCGGGTCGAGAGCGGCACCGCATGGATGTCGACACCCTCGATGTCCGGGTTGTCGACCGAGTCGGCGATGCCCGACCAGCCGACCCAGGCGCCGGTCTGTGACCGGAGGATGGGTTCGAGGGCGGTGACCAGGCCACCAGGACTGCGTTTCCATCGGACGGTGCCGTCGGGCAGCACCTCCTTGTCGACCGGAAGTCTGTTCGCGACGACGACGAACTGCGCGTCACCGACATGCTGTTCGGCGGCAGTCCCGCCGTTGGAAACGTGCCCGGACTCCGCCATGCGTGTCAGGCGTTCTCGCCCGGTGCGATCCCCAGCATGGAAAGGAGCATCCGGCATTCGTCGGCGTCGGTCGCGTACGCGGCGACGACGCGGCGCGCCGAGATGGCGGTCTCGTCGGCTACCGGCTCCAACTCGTCGTCGGGGATGTCGGTGGTCTTCGCAGGCATTCGAGTCCTTCTGCTTCACATCGGTCTGCCATCGGCGGTGGCCGACGACAGCGCGCGTGCACGCTTGTGGCGCACGCGACACCCCATTCTACCTGCTCGGCCCGGTGAGCCCGCGGGCGGAATTGCGGGGCACGTCCTAACGCCGGCGGTATCCCTGGAGACGGTTGCGGCGCAGCATCGACATCCAGGCGGGTCGGACGGGGAGCTGAGGCCGGCGCAACGAGCGGGCGATGAACTCACCGAGCGTGACGCCGGCGGCCAGCGAACAGCTGATCGCCAGGGCACTGGCGACCCACGTGAAGCCGTCGAGGGTCTGGTCGCCGAGGATGCCGTAGAGCCCGCGGTAGATCGCGAGACCGGGCAACAGGGGAGTGATGCCGGCGACCGCGACGACCAGCGGCGGGGTCAGCGCGCGGCGGGCGAGGAGACCACCGACCAGGCCGACCGAGGCAGCCGCCACACCGTTGGCGATGACGTCGCCGACCGTGGTGAAGCTCGCCGCCGCGACGATGGTCGCGCCGATCAGGCCGCCCAGGAATGCCACCGGCAGCGCCCGGCGCTCGGCGTAGCTGGCCAGCGCATAGGCAAGCGCCGCGACGGCGCCGGCGAAGATGCGGGGGGCGATGTCGACGGCACCGAAACTCGTCGTCGTGTCGATGGTCGGCAGGTAGATGCCGACGGTTCCCTCCAGCAGTCGGATGGCGACACCGACACCGGCGATGATCCCGCCGGTCATCAGCAACACCTCGAAGAATCGCGCGACCCCGGTGATCGGGGCGCCGGTGATGGCGTCCTGCACCGAGCCCACCAACGACAGTCCGGACAGCAGCACGACGATGCCGGCGGCGATGACCTGGGACGGCTGGATGGAGATGCCGAGTTCTTCGGACAGCCCGTAGGTCACCGCGGCGGGGACCACCGCGATGAAGCCGCCGATGGTCTGCTGGAAGAAGACCGGTGTGCCGATGCGGTTGAGGCGGCGGTTGATGGTCACGATCGCCACGGTGGTGAGGAACGCGAGCACCGCCACCAGGATCCGACCACCGAGCAGCACCGAGATACCCGAGGCCATCAGCCCCCATGCGCAGGTCGCCACCCAGTGCGGGTAGGGGTGCGGTGCGGTGATGATCTCGTCGACCATCCGGTGGGCCGTCGACGGGGTGAGCGCCATGTCGCGGATGCGCCGCACCAGGCGGTCGATCTGGGCCAGCCGGGTGAAGTCCATCGACCGGTAGTAGACCTGCTCCATCGTGGTGATCGGCGGGAGCGTCGCACCGCGGCGGGCACTGACCTGGATCGTGTTGTAGGTGACGTCGACGTCGACGTCCTCGAGACCGTAGACGCCACAGACGAAGATGATCTGTTGCTGCGTGTCGATGGCCGCGGTCCCCGAGTCGAGGAGCACCGCACCGATCTTGGTCGCGAGATCGAGGACCTCGGTCATCGCCGCGACATCGAACCGGTCGATCGGCTTGCGCGGCGACACCATGATGCTGCCGGGCTCGATGGTGTCGATCGTCGCGTGACTGTCACCGATCAGCCGGACGGGGTTCAAGAACCCCAATGCACGGCCGATATACTCGCGCACGCAGGCCTCCTTAGCTCAGTGGTAGAGCACTCGCCTTGTAAGCGAGCGGTCGTCAGTTCAATCCTGACAGGGGGCTCCACGAACGGTCCTCGACGCTGAGCCGTGAAAGGAACGGTCCCGGGGCGCACCCGTGTTCCGGGTTGTGAGCAGTCTCATTCGCGGCAGTCTGCCGACGCAGATCACTTCGGACCGGACCCACGCTCAGATCACACATCGGAAGCCGAGATGCGACGTCGCGGAGTCGTCGGACTGCGCCGACCGTGCGGCCGGCCGATACCGTCGGCAATACTCCGGCGCGCAGATGTGCGAGCCACCCTTGGTGACGCGCATGACCCGTGGGGACGTCGTCGGGGCCAGCAGATCCGGCCGACCGTCCGCCTCGACGGCGGGGGTGCCGGGCACGACATGTCGCGGCACGTAGACATCGACACAACGCTCCCAGACGTTGCCGATCATGTCGACCAGGCCGAAACCGTTGGGCGGGTAGGTGCCGACAGGCGAGGTGGAACCCCAGCCCTGGTTGTCGTAGGGGAACCGGCCCTTCCAGGTGTTCGCCATGTCCAGACCGTCGGGCCGGAGTTCGTCACCCCACGCGAAGTCGAGGCCCGCGGCCCCGCCGCGCGCCGCGTACTCCCATTCCGCTTCCGTCGGCAGGCGCCGTCGCGCCCAGTCCGCGTAGGCCGCGGCATCCCGATATGCGATGTGCACGACGGGATGGTCGGCGCGCTCGTCGACGGGCACGCCCCCGCCGGGATCGCGCCACGACGCACCGGGCTGCCAGCGCCACCACTGCTGCCAGTCACGTAGGTCGACCGGGCCATCTGTCGGGGTGAACACCAGTGAGCCGGGCACCAACTCGGCAGGGTCGGCGCGGGGGAAGTCGGCGGGGTCGATGGACTCCTCGGCGACGGTCACGTACCCGGTGTCCTCGACGAACGCCGCGAACTGCGCGGTGGTGACCGGATGCCGCTCGACGGCGAACGGTTCGACGGCACGCCGGTGGGCGGGTCGCTCCTCCGGATAGTGGCGATCCGAACCCATCGTGAACGATCCCCCGGGCAGCGAGATCAGGTCGGTCAGCATCACCCCTCGACCGTAGTGGCACAGCCGTAGTGGCCGCGCGACGCGACGCGAACCGCCACCATGGACGCATGCCGACTGATGAGCTTGTCGTCTCCACCGGTCACGGGCCCGTTCGCGGGAGAACCGGATCGGGCGTCGATGTCTGGAAGGGCATCCGATTCGCCGCCCCGCCGGTCGGCGATCTCCGGTGGCGGCGGGCCCGGCCACCCGAGGCACACACCGACGTCGTCGACGCCGTCGAGTTCGGCCCGGTGTGCCCGCAGGAGCGCAACCCGGCGATCGCGCTGGGCGACGATGTCGTGATGGACGAGGACTGCTTGTTCCTCAACATCTGGCGGCCGTCCGCCGGTACCGGACACCGGCCGCTGCCGGTGATGGTGTGGCTGCACGGCGGCGCCTATGTCTTCGGGTGCGGGAGTCAGCCGCTCTACGACGGGACCGATCTCGCCGTCGACGGTGGCGTCGTGGTGGTCACGCTCAACTACCGGATCGGTGCGCTCGGCTTCGCCGACCTGACCTCTCTCAACGACCCGGACGAGCCGCGTTTCGAGTCGAATGCCGCGCTCAGCGACATCCTGCTGGCGCTGAACTGGGTGCGCGACAACATCGCCGGGTTCGGCGGCGATGCCGACAACGTGACCGTGTTCGGCGAGTCGGCGGGTGCGGGCCTGGTCACCACGCTGCTCACGATGCCCGTCGCCGACGGACTGTTCCACCGGGCGATCGCGGAGAGTTCACCCGCAACGTCGATGTACGACCACGAACGCTCGGCCCGGGTCGCCGAGAAGTTCCTGGTGGCGGCCGGTGTCGAGCCGGGTGATCGGGCGGGCCCCGACGGCCTCGACGTCGACCGCATCACCGCGGCGACGATGACGACGTTCGCCGATGTCCCGGCCGACAACCCGGGGACCATCGCGTTCGCGCCGGTGATCGACGGCGATCTGGTACCGCGCCATCCGATGGACGTCTTCCGGGCGGGCGAATCGCTGTCGGTGCCGCTGCTCATCGGGACCAACAAGGACGAGGCGGCACTGTTCAAGTGGATGAAGTCGCCGCTGATGCCGATCGCGCCGACCGACATCGAGCGCATGTTCGCCGCGATGATGGCCGAGTATCCCGACGTCACGTTGCCGGCCCGCGCGCAGATCACCTCCGCGTACTCCGGCATGCGGCCCAAGGTCGCGGGGCTGGGTGTGGCCCGCGACATCGCGTTCCGGATGCCGACGCTGTGGTTGGCCGAATCGCACAGCCGCCACGCGCCGGTCTACCTCTACCGGTTCGACTGGGCGACGCGGATGCTGCGGGCGCTGCGGGTGGGTGCCACCCACGCCACCGAACTCCCCTACGTATGGGGAAACCTGGTGGCCGGGCCGCGCGACATCACCTTCAAGCTCGGTGGGCGCAAGACCGGTGAGGAGATCTCCGCACGCATGCAGAGCCGTTGGACCTCGTTCGCCCATGTCGGGGATCCGGCCGGAGATCCGGGACTCGCCTGGCCGGCCTTCGACGAACGGGGCCGGGCGACGCTGGTCATCGACGCCGACGATCGAGTCGTCGACGACCTCGACGGTGACATCCGCCGCGCCTGGGGTGACGAGGTGCTCAGCTTTCGTTAGGCCGTGTCCGGTGACCGGAGACGATCGCCACTGTCGAACGCGTAGTGTCCGTTGGCAATTGTCGCTTCTGGATAACAAATTGTGAGCTGACCCATGTCCAGGGGTCCACCGGGAGCCGACCGCCTACATTGGGACACTGCAGTCATTCATCACGACTCTCGCGCCGTGGTGCCGGGGGAAAGCCGGTCGAGGATGGACCGGGGAATCAAGGAGACAAGCATGCGCAAATCGGGACGCACTGTGACTCGCCGGGTGATCGGTGCAGGCATCGCCGGAGCAGCGATGGCGGGCGGACTCGCCCTGGCGGCCGCGCCGGCGAATGCGGAGCCGCTGCCCAAGGTCGAGCCGACGGTCGAGAACGCCGCGCCGACGCTCGACAACATCAAGCTCGCGATCGACCGGGCGACCGTCAGCCATCCGGAGCTCGCTCCGGCCGGCGAGATCGCGCTCTCCCTGCTGCCCAAGTACTGACCGTCAGCAGAGCTCCACATCGGGAACCCGCCGGGCCTCAGGTCCGGCGGGTTCCTCGTCTCTCCGACGGGAACCGCGCTCAGACACACTCGTCCGGGATGTCGGTGTGCGGCAGGAACATCGTGCGCTGGGGATCGGTCAGTGGCGCGGTGGACCCGCAGACCCACCGTTGTGCGGTGCGGATGTCGGTGGTCTGGAGATGAAGGCTCCCGGTCACGTCGCCGGCGGTGATGATGGTGTCGTCGGTCGACATGTGATCCGGCAGCTGCCACGTCGTGGTGCTGTCGGTGGTGGCGATCAGCGGGACGATGGACTGCCCGTCGGCGAGTCGCCCGTCGTCGGTGAGCGTGTAGGTGGTCAGGTGATGCGTGGACGTGCCGACGACGAGTCGCGACGGCGTGAGCGACAGGGTCGAGGCGTGTAGGTCCGGCTCCCGATAGAGGAGTTCGGCGCGATGGTCGCGGACGTCCCAGGTGGTCAGATCCCGGGCGGCCAGGACCAGGGTGTGACCGTCGCGGCTGAACAGTGCGCGGGCGGCCGGGGTGGTGTCCGAGATGATCATGCTCGGCGGCGGCGACGGCGATGCCGCGCTCGCGGCGCCGTCGATGTCGTAGAGGTAGGTGCGTTTGTCGTCGGAGGACACCGCGAGACGGCGACCGTCCGGGCTGAAGACGACACTGCGGATGAGGTCACCGGGCCCGGTCAGCGGCGCACCGACGGGCGTCGGATGGCGTGGGTCCGCGGTGTTCCACAGCTGCACCGACGTGTCGGTGGCACCGGTGGCCAGCAGGTCGGCGTGCGGGGCGTAGGCGATGGCGTTCGTGTAGCGCGTCGACACCCCCAGCTCCGCGGTCGGCGTCGGACCGTCGTGGTTCGTGATGTCCCACAGCTGGATTCGACCGCCGTTGTTGTTCGCGGTGGCCGCCTGCGTGCCGTTCGCATTCACACTCACCGACGGGTGGTCGTTCACCCGGCGCTCGATCGGAGTCCGCGCGTGCCGCGTCCAGCCGACAGGGCCGTCGGCCCAGATGTTGAGCGTCGTGTCGGTCCCGACGGTGGCGAGGATCGTGCCGTCGGTGTTGTCGGCGAGTCCGGTGACGGTGCCGCCGCGATCGGGGATGACGCCGGACGGTAGGTGCCAGAGGTCGAAGCCGCCATCCGACCGCCCCACCAGGAGCGTGGAGCCGTCGGGACTGAACGCCGTCGAGAACGTGCGGACCGATCCTTGTTCGGGTGCCCCTTGGGCCGACGACGACGGGAGACTCCACTGGGTGACCGGGGCCGACGGGTCGACCGTGTTCCACACCGTCACCGCGCCGTCGGCGCGTGCGGACGCCACCTGGTCGCCGCGCGGGTCGAAGGTGATCGACCATGAGCCGGCGGTGGTGTTGGGCAGTGCGGTGGCCACTGGGAAGGCACGCGCCGGGTCGGCGACGTCCCAGAGTTGGGCGTTCGGACTGTCACCGGTCACCGCGAGGGTCCGACTGTCCGGGCTGAACGCGACGGCGTGGGTGATGCTGGGAAAACCTCGCAGCGGCGGGCCGGCCGGTACCGGGACGTCGCCGACGCGGGTGTCGAACAGGTGCACCACCCGGTCGTCCCCGCCGCTGGCCAGGAGACGCCCGTCGGGGCTGTAGGCCACGGTGCGCGCCGCCCCGTCGTGCGCGGCGAGCACCGCGGTCTCCCGTAGCGCACCGTCGTCGGAGACGGCGAACACGGTGATCGACCCGTCGTCGGACGACGCGGCGAGATGGCGTCCGTCCGGCGCGAACCGGACCATGTAGACGGTCCCGTGTCCGGGGCTGACCGATGTCCGGAGAACCGGGCGGTCCGGCGTGGTGATGTCCCAGACCTTCACCGTGCCGTCGCCGCTACCGGTCGCCAGGAACGGTCGCGTCGGGTGAAACGCGGTGGACGTCAGATAGTTCCGATATCCGGTGAGTGTCGCCACCGATCGGTAGGAGCCGCCGTCGGTGCGCTGCCAGAGTCGTGCCGTGCGGTCGCCGCTCGCCGACGCGAACCGGTCACCGGTGGCGTCGAAGGTCACGTCGTAGACCGGCCCGGTGTGCCCGACCAGTGGCTGCGACAGCGGACTCGTCGCCGCACCGAGGATCCTCTGGGTCACCGTCGGGTCGTCCGGGTACAGGCTGTGTGCCACCAGGAGGAGGCGGGCGGCCAGCGACGGGTTGGTCTGTTGCAGGCTGTCGATGTGTGACAGCAGGGCCGATCGTTCCGCGCTGTTGCGCTGCAGGGTGAGGTCGTGGGCCTGCCGGAAACCGATGGCGGCGGTGATCGTGGAGACCACCGCCAGCACCACGACGAGAGAGATCGAGCAGATCCGCACGACCCGCCGACGTCGCTGCTGGACGACGGCGGCATCGAGGAACGCCTCGCTGTCCGCGGACAGCAGGTGCTGATAGTTGCGGCGCAACGCGGCCCGGTGCTGGCGTGCGGTGTCCAACCGCGAACCGGTGTAGAGGAATGACCGGCTGCGTGCGGTGTCGACCCAGGCCGTGGTGTCGACGTCGAGCTGCTGACGCCACAGGTGGATTCCGGAGTCGGCCGCAATCCATTCCGCGAGCCGCGGCCACGAGGTGAGCACGACGTCGTGGACGAGCATCACCGAATCCGACGCCACGATGAGCAGCCGTGCCTGCGCGAAGATGTCGATCACGGCCGAGATCCGGGACGGGAACCGGTCCGCGATCGTGTCCATGTGCAGCGGGACCCGCAGCGCGTACCCGCCCGGTCCCACGTGGACGAGTGCGAGCAGCAAGGCTCTCGCGAGGTTGCGGTCGGACGGATCTACCGTCGACCACGCGGTCTCCGCGGTGTCGGCGACCGCGCGGGCGATGCCGCCGGCGGCGCGATAGCCGGAGATGGTCATCCGGTTCCCCGAACGTCGGGACCAGGTCGCGGCGAGGACGTGGGCCAGCAACGGCAGACGGCCGGCCCGGTCGCCGACGGTGGACGCGGCGTGCAGGTCGCCGATCATCACGTCGGGCAGGCCCGATTCGATCCGGCCACCGGCCAGCCGTACCGGGCCGTTGATGACATCGCGCAGCTGCGCGCCGGACATCTCCGACACGATCACGCATCGCGACTGCCAGGCCTGGGCCAGGATCGGGAACTCGACACACTGGCCGAAGAAGTCGGCGCGGACCCCCAGCACGACGACGGTGTCGGCGGCCAACTCCTCGATGGCGCGGATGCTCTCGACGACCAGGTCGTCGGAGAGCGCGAACACGTCCTCGAACTGGTCGAGCACGACGACGGCCGGTGCCTCGTCGGATCGCGGGGAGTCCACGTGCGTGTCGTCATCGACGCGCACCCCACTCGGTGTGATCGTGGCCCGCACCGGGGTCGCGAGGCGAAGGTCGCGGGCGAGGCCTGCGCCGAGCAGCGACGACTTCCCGGACCCGGACACGCCCGCCACGATGACCAGCCGCGGGCCACGCGCCGCGCAGGCAGCGCCGAGGATCGTGTCGACGAGTGTCGCGACCAGATCGTCACGGCCGAAGAACAGGGCGCTGTCGGCCGCGGTCAGGGTGGCCAGACCGGCGTACGGGCGAGCGACCGCCGGCGACGCCGGCCGCTCGGACTCCGTGTCGCCGGCGTCCGTCAGACGCTGATCCCAGAGCTCCCGCCACGCAGGGATGGACAGCACGTCGGGTTCCGCGGCCGCGACGGCGCGGGCCGTGAGCCACACCAGCAGCGGTTCGACCACCGTGAAATCGCGGGGCAGATGACGGCCGTTGCGCCAGTCGCTGATCCGCTGGGCCGACACCGTCGACCGCGATGCTGCCGCACGCAGCGTCGGGCGCCCGGCCTGCACGAACAGCCGGGCCAATGCATCACCGAAGTCCACTCACCATCACCGAAATTCCCCGACCGACAAATGTCGCCCAATGATGGCTCACCCGCCTCGCCACCGCCATCGCGCGTGAGCACAAACACGTCGGCGAGCGGGCTGTTGCGGCCCAGAGCGGTGGTCACCGGCACTCCGGATGCTGTCGGGTGTCCGGTCCGGAATGTTCGATCCGGCCCTGATCAGCGCATTCGGGTCGGCGAGGCGTCGTCGACTGGATGATTGCGTCGGCACGGAGTGAACTGGTCCCAGCGCGTCCGACCGCCATCGAACGCGCTGCTGCAGCCGGTGGACGACGCGCTTGGCGCTACGGACGCCACTCGGTCGGGGGTGCGTGTCGTCCAACGGCTGCAGCGATCAGCCTTCGCGGCCGAGGACCTGTCCTGTCGGCCCGCCGACGATCTGTCCTGTCGGCCCGCCGACGTAGGATCAGGCGCATGTCGCGTGTTCGTCTGAACGGATCGGCCGCTCTGCACGACGGGGGATTCGCGTACAGCGCGACCGTCGCGCCCGGGCCGCTGCTCTTCACCGCCGGGATCAGTCCCCTCGATGCCGACGGCGTGGTGGAGGCGCCGGGAGATGTCGTCGCGCAGACCCGCAAATGCCTGCAGAACCTGTCCGTCGTACTCGCGGAGCAAGGCGCGTCGATGGCTGACATCGCCAAGCTGACCATCTACGTCGCGGAACGACTTCAGGTCGACCTGTCGGTCGCCTGGGATGCCGTCGTCGCCGAGTTCGGCAGCGAGATCCCGCCGGCGATGATGCTCGGAGTCACCGTGCTGCCCTACGACGAGCAGGTCGTCGAGATCGAGGCGATCGCCGCACCGGGGCGAGGGTAGCGACCGGAATGTGCCTGTCCGCATGACCGCGCGCCCCGCTATCGCCGACGACCAGCGCCGCGCCCGCCTGGTCCGGCGGCATCGACTCGGCGTCGGCGCCCACGCGACGTCGGTGACGGAACTCGCCGACTCGCTCGTCGGCTTCCACGCGACCACCCCGTCGACCGTCTACCTCTCCGCGTGGGCGCGCATCGCCGGGTTCACCCCCGAGGCGATGGACGACGCGCTCTATCGCGAGCGCACTCTGGTGAAGCAACTCGCCATGCGTCGCACCCTGTTCGTGTTCACCCGCCCGACCCTGGGTGATGCGATCGGCGCGGTCGGCCCCCGGGTCGCCGCTTCAGAGCGCACCAACATGGTGCGGGACCTGCGGCGCAGTCCCGGCTTCGACGACCCGGACGTCTGGATCGACACGGCCCGCGCGGCGGTCCGTGACGATCTCGCCGACGGCGGGCTGCGCACCTCGACACAGCTGCGCGAGCGTCTCCCGGACCTCGACGGTTACGTCGTGAACGGCGTCGGTACGAAATGGGAGGCGCGGGCGCCGATGGGGCCGCGGGTACTGAACATGATGAGCGCTGCCGGCGAGATCGTGCGCGGACCGAACACTGCCCGGCGCCGGGAGCGCAGCGAGCGGGTCGAGTGGTCGTCACAGTGGCATGTGTCGAGGCCTGCGTGGTCGTCGATGTCGCGGTGGCTCGGTGAGGAGTTGCCTGCCGAGACGATCGAGGACGGGCACCGGGCGATGGTCCGGCGGTGGCTGCGCTCGTTCGGGCCGGGCACCGAGACCGACATCGTGTGGTGGCTCGGCTCGACCAAGCGTGCCGTTCGGGCCGCACTGGCCGGGCTCGACGTCGTCGAGGTCGACCTCGACGACGGAAACATCGGCTATGTGCTGGCCGACGACGTCCCCGACGATCGGCCCGACGCGAATCCGACCGACGACGTCGAGCCGCGGGCCTTCCTGCTGCCCGAACTCGACCCGACGACGATGGGCTGGAAGCAGCGCGACTTCTATCTGGGACCGCATCGCGAGCACGTCTTCGACAGCAACGGCAACGGCGGCCAGACCGCATGGTGGGACGGCCGCATCGTCGGCGGCTGGCGGCAATCCAAGGAGGACGGCCGCATCGAGGTGCATCCGTTGGAGAAGCTGCCGCGGGCCGCGACCCGCGCGCTTGCCGAGGAGGCCGAGCGGCTCGCTCAGTGGCTCGGCGACGTCCGGCCATCTCCGGGGTATCCGGCCCCCTTCATGCGCCGCTGACCGCCGACGGCGACGCCGTTCTCTCCGGCAGCGACCATCGCCGCAGGTCGGCATTCACAGAAACCTCCCAGCAATGCCCCAGTTTCGTGGCAGCCTGGTGGGAGAGAGTGATGGCATGAGCGAATCCGTGAAGGGGCAGGGCGCCGGTCAGGGCGCAAAGGTACTCGTCGTCGACGACGAGGAGAACATCCGCGAACTCCTGTCGGTTTCGCTCAAATTCCAGGGCTACGAGGTGTCGACCGCGGAGAACGGCCCGGCCGCGATCGACCGCTGCCGCACCTTCAAACCCGACGTCCTGGTCCTCGACGTGATGATGCCCGGCATGGACGGTTTCGGTCTGCTGCGTCGCCTACGGGCCGACGGCGTCGCAGCCCCGGCGTTGTTCCTGTCCGCACGCGACTCCGTCGAGGACAAGATCAACGGTCTCACCATCGGCGGCGACGACTACGTCACCAAGCCGTTCTCCCTCGAAGAGGTCGTCGCACGTCTCCAGGTGTTGCTGCGGCGCAGCGGGTTCGACGAGCAGGCCAAGGAATCGTCGCGGATCACCTTTGCCGACATCGAGCTCGACGACGAGACCCACGAGGTGTGGAAGGCGGGTGAGCTCGTGCAACTGTCGCCGACCGAGTTCACTCTCCTGCGCTACTTCATGGTCAACGCCGGCACCGTGCTGTCCAAACCCCGCATCCTCGACCACGTGTGGAACTACGACTTCGGCGGAGAGGTCAATGTGGTCGAGTCGTATGTGTCGTACCTGCGCCGAAAACTCGACACCGGCGACACCCGGCTGATCCACACCCTGCGCGGTGTCGGCTATGTGATGCGTGAGCCTCGCCGGTGACGAACGCACCAGCACCCGCCCGCCACGACGACCGGCCGGTGTCCCCGACGACCCGGTCCGACGTCGGGCAACGACGCACCCGGGGCATTCCGCTCCGCGTGTCGCTCGTCGGACTGACGCTGGTGCTGGTCGTGTTGGGTCTGCTCGCGTCCGGTCTCGCGGTCACCTCGGCGATGAAGCAGGACCTGTTGTCGCGCACCGACGAAGGGCTCACCAACGCCCTGCAGACCTGGGCGCGCCCCCGTGATCCTGCGAGCGCCCCCATCCAGGGCATGCCGCCCGGGCCGAGACGTCCACCGTCGCAGTACTACTCGATGATCACCATCGGAACCGGCGACACCATCGTCAACAACGACTTCGACGACGAACCCGACCTCGACGGTCTGCCGTCGGGCACCATGCGTCCGGTCACCGTGAAATCCGCGGATGGCACCGGACCCGAGTGGCGGGTGGTCAAGGCGTCCACCCCCTTCGGCGAATCCGTCGTCGCGACACCGCTGTCGGACGTGCACGCGACGCTGTCCCGACTGATGTGGTTGCAGCTCGCCATCGGGTCCGTCGTCGTCGTCGCCATCGGCGTGCTCAGCTACCTGCTGGTCCGGTCCAGTCTGCGGCCGCTGCGCCGGGTGGAGGAGACCGCCCACGCGATCGCCGCAGGCAACCTCAACATGCGGGTCCCGACGGCCCCGCCGAACACCGAGGTCGGCAGTCTGTCCGGATCACTGAACACCATGCTGGGCCAGATCCAGCGGGCGTTCGCGCGGACCGCGGCCTCCGAACAGCAGGCCAGGGCATCCGAGGCGAAGATGCGTCGCTTCATCGCCGACGCCAGCCACGAGTTGCGCACCCCGCTGACCTCCATCAAGGGCTTCGCCGAACTGTACAAGCAGGGCGGCGTGCCGAACGCGACAGATGCGATGAGCCGGATCGACGCGGAAGCCGGCCGGATGGGGCTGCTCGTCGAGGACCTGCTGATGCTCGCGCGACTCGACGCGCAGCGGCCGGTCGCCAGCGGACCCGTCGACGTGCTGGCCCTCGCGGCGGACGCGGTGCACAGCGCGAAAGCCGCGGCGCCACAACGTGAGATCCGCATCGAGGTAGGTGCGTCCGACGAGCCGCCGATGGTGTCCGGTGACGCGCCCCGTCTGCTGCAGGTGCTGCGCAATCTCATCAACAACGCCATCGCGCACACCCCGGCCGAGGCGTCGATCACCGTCGGCGTCGGCGTCGATCAGGGCAACGGCCGCGACGACGTGCTCCTCACCGTCGCCGACACCGGACAGGGCCTCACACCCGATGAGGCCTCCCATGTCTTCGAGCGGTTCTACCGCGGCGACGCATCCCGGCACCGGGGCGACAGCGGTGGCGGCAGCGGACTCGGTCTCTCCATCGTCGCGGCGTTGGTGGACGCGCACCACGGGACCGTCGGCGTGGACTCGACGCCAGGTGAGGGGTCGACGTTCTGGGTACGGTTGCCGCGACTCGCCGAATGACGTGAACCGATGAGTTCCGGGCGCCGGGATGGTCAGCATGCAGAGACGACGAAAAGGAGTTCTCCATGTCTGATGCACTGCCCGAGGTGGTCGACGAGCAGACCTGGCGCGATGCGCTCGCCGAACTGCGTGTCCGGGAGAAGGCCGCCACGCGCGAACTCGACGCGATCGCCGCGCAACGACGACGGCTACCTGCCGTCGAGATGCCCGATTACACGCTGATCGGCCCGGACGGGCCCATCCGGCTCGCCGACATCTTCGACGGACGATCGCAACTCATCGTCTACAACCACATGTGGTCCGACGGCGCCGAATTCCAGTGCGGCGGTTGCACGAGCCTGACCACGCAGTACGTACGCCTGGACTTCCTCGCCAACTACGACGCCCGGTTCGTCATCGTCACCAACGGGCCGATCGACGAGGCACTCGCCTACAAGGCACGGGTCGGCAACAAGATGGACTGGTACTCGTCGTCGGAGAGCTCCTTCGGCGCCGACGTCGATGCCGCACCGGGTGAGGGTTTCGGACTCAACGTCTTCCTGCGCGACGGGGACACCGTCTACCGCACCTGGCACACGGCCGGTCGTGGCACCGAGCAGTTGGCCTACACCTTTCCGCTCATCGACGTGCTGCCCTACGGCCGTCAGGAGGAGTGGCAGGATTCACCCGACGGGTGGCCGCAGGGACCGACGTACGCGGGCTGGCTGGACTCACCCGACGTGGCGCGACTCTACGGCGAGTGAGGCTCAGATGAGCCGCCGTAGCACGGCGAACTCACGAACATCCTCACGAAACCGGTCGAGACTCACCAGCGTGTACATGCCGTCGATCTGCCGGTCCGCCCATAACTGATGGATTCTGCGGAGATCGGACTGTCGTGACTTCCAGCCGATCCCGTCGATCACCGCCAGAACGAGCTGCTTCGCGAGTCGCACCTCGGCCATCTCCTCGATCTCTCGGACGGCGTCGGTGAGCTTGCTGCCCGTCGAGTCGAACCCCTTGGCCGCGACGACGATGTCGGCCCTGTCCGGATCGCCGATGATGAGGTCGGCAGGCGCGGTGCGACCGTTGCGACCGGTGAACCGCGATCGGGTGGTGTAGTCGAGGCCGAGATCGTGTGCGATGGCCTCGATCTCGTCCTCGATGCGGCGGCCCGAGGCGCCGGCCCGGGTTGCGGTGACCCGACTGCCCGCGCGTGCCACCAGGATGTCGGCGAACGTGTACGTCCGGTCGAGTTGCGTGCGGAGCATCCGGACCAGGTCGAACTCGGCATCGAGCCACGTGATGAGGTCGACCGGCCGGGACCGGGCCAGGCCATGCCAGCCCGTGGTGCCGAAGCGGTCCCGCAGCACGTTCTTCAACTTCTCCTGGGACAGCCCGACGGCCAGCCCGAGGACCGGGACGTCGGCGGGATGGTCACGAACCCAGGCGGCCAGGCCCGCGGTGTCGGTGTCGAGGATGTCACCCAGGCTGGCGGTGGCTTGGATGATCCGCTCCGCCTCCGGCGTCGACGCCGTCGGATCAACGTGGGAGGTCAAGCGCCCCAACGCCTTCAGATATGTGTCGAACTCCCCGGCATCACTCATGGCGACGGCGACGCATCATCACGGCGGTCAACTCAATCGCGGCCGATGAACAGGTACTCGCTCACATCGCGGCGGGTGGCCGCGACATGGGTGCCGAAGCTGTACTTGTGGTCGATGGCGATCACCTCCACCGAGGGCTTCACCTTGCCCAACAGGTCGACGATACGATCCGCGCCGGGCAGCGCGTTCGACGAATACGAGAGCACGATCGCACCAGCGTCCTCGAAGTGCTCGAAGGTCCGCACCAGCGCGTCCTCGATCGTGTGCTTGTACGCGAACGGCGTGTACCGCTTGGTCAGCTTCTTGGTCTTCGTGTGCTCCATGATCGTCATGCCGCGCCAGTAGGCGGACAGTCCCTCGAGGAAGTGATAGCGCTTGATGTAGTCGTTGTCGTCGGTGGGCGGCGCGTAGGGCGGGTCGAGATAGACCAGGTCGGGCGGGCCGTCGAGCGAGGACAGGTCCAGATCGAAGATGTCGCCACTGACACTGCGATTCGACTTCCCGTTGCTGAACACCGTCGCGTTGTACTCGGCGGCCGAGCGCAACCGGAAATGATCGCGCAACGACATCCGCAGGTCGCGCCTGCCGTCGGCGTAGCGCGACGAATCGGTGAACGTGAAGACCCCGCGCGGCTGCTTGCGGGCCGCCGACAGAACCAGCGCCGAGATCGCCAGATCCCGCCGATAGCCGCGCAGCCGGTCGATGTGGGACCACGCGGAATCGAGGAACTCACGGTCCTCGGCGGTGAAGTACAAACCGTCGAAGGTGGACCGGATGAAGTCGCGGTCGTCGGCGGGCGGCCCGCAGATCTCCTCGACGAGGTCGGGTTCGAGCCGGATGCTGGAGTTCGCGACCGTTGCCCGGGTGATGATGTGCGGAAACGTCAGGAAGTCGTTGCTGACCACCTGGAAACCCTGGGCCTTCAACAGGTAGGACACCACCCCCGAGCCGGAGAAGGCGTCGACCGCGGTGGCCCCGCCGATCTCGGCGAAGGTGCGTTCGAGGTGAGGCAGCAGCCGATACTTGGAGCCCATGTACCGCAGCCGCGGAAAGCCCTGGGCCTTCGCCACGACATCCGCCGACCCGGCTATGTGACGAATCGGCCCGCTCGCTGCGCTCCCGGCGCCGTGACGAATCGGCCCGCTCGCTGCGCTCCCGGCGCCGTGACGAATCGGCCCGCTCGCTGCGCCCGCTGCGTTGAACTCTGGTCGACTCACAGGAAAAGGATGTCACGGTCCTCCGACAACCTCGCCGACAACACTCCTAGACTGGCGGCCATGGCTTCCGTCTTCTCGATGATCATCAATGGAGAACTGCCCGGCCGATTCGTGTGGAAGGACGGTCAGGCCGTCGCATTCCTCACCATCAACCCGGTGACGCCCGGCCACGTGCTGGTGGTGCCGCGCAAGGAGGTCGATCACTGGGAGCAGATGGACACGGCCTCCTACGTACACCTCGCCGACGTCTCGCAGAAGGTCGGCCGAGCGGTCAAGGAGGCCTTCGGGGTGTCGCGCGTCGGCACGATGATCGCCGGACTGGAGGTGCCGCATGTGCACATCCACGTGTTCCCCCTCGAGAGCATGGACGCCTTCGACCTCGGTAACGCCCAGAAGGATCCCGATCCGGCCGAGCTCGATGCCGTCGCCGAGAAGATCCGCACCGCGCTGCGCGACACCGGCTACGGGGAGTACGTCGCCGACGCCTGACCCCTGCGACGAGTTCCGGCTAGACCGTCCGATGGATCAGCAAGGGGAGGACCGCGTCCGCGCCCGCCTCGCGCAGCGCCGCCGCGGCCAGCGTGATCGGCCAGCCCGACGAGGTCTCGTCGACCACGAGCAGTACGGTCTGCCCCGCGACGTCGGGCATCTCGCCGAGATGCTCGCGCCAATACACCGCCTCGGTCGCCCCGGTCGCATCGCGCCCGGGTCCATCGCCGGAGCGCACGGGAACCGACAGCCGCGGTCGGCGCCCGACCTCGCACAGATGGTCGGCGACCTTGTCGGCCAGCACGGTCCCGGTCAGCCGTAGCGACGCGATGACGTCCGGCCGGCGCCCGCCGTCGCGCACCCACGCCGACAGTGTCGCGACCGCGGCATCTCCGAGGTCCGTCATGGCCTGCTCGTCGCCACGTCGTGCGGCGGCCAACAGTTCGGCCCATTCGGGTGCATCGGCGTGCGCGAGCACCCGCCCGGGTTCGGCCGCCAGCCCGGCCGCGATCCGCCCCCGGGTGCCGAATGCGCCGCCGGGCCACATCTTTCGCGGCTCCAACAGCAGCGCCGAGCGCCGCAGCGCACCGGTGATCGCCCGGACGGTGTCGTCCGCCACCTCCGCGGACAGCGGCTCGGTGAGTTGCCCGCGGCAGACCGAGCAGCGACCGCACGGCTCTGCCGCCGGGTCGTCGAGCGACGATGTCAGCAGCTGCATGAGGCATTCGCGTCCCGACACGTAGGCACGCATGATGTCGGCCTCCCGGCGCCGGACGGCCAGGACCCCGTCGTAGTGCTCCTGGTCGTAGGTCCAGGGCCTGCCGGTCGACTCCCAGCCGTCCGGACCGCGTTCGGTGGCGCCGTCGACGGCCAACTGCTTCAGCATCAATTCCACTCGCCCCCTGCGGAATCCGGTCGATGACTCCAGTTGCGGCACCGACATCGGGCCGTCGGCGGCACCCAGGGTGTCGAGCAGGACACGCATCCGATCGGGGTCCGGGATGGTCGCGGTGGCGAAGTGCTCCCAGATCGCGTCGTCGGCGCGGGATGCCAGCAGCATCACCACCGCGTCGTCGAGGGCACGGCCCGCACGACCGACCTGCTGGTAATACGAGACCGGCGACGGCGGCGAACCGACATGCACCACGAACCCCAGATCCGGTTTGTCGTAACCCATCCCGAGTGCCGACGTCGCCACCAGCGCCTTGACCTGATTGCGCAGCAGTGCGTCCTCGAGACGATGTCGGCTGTCGCCGTCGAGCTGCCCGGTATAGGCGGCCACCGGATAGTCGGCGCCGTGCACCGCGCGGATCGCATCCACCAGGCGGTCCGCATCCGCGACCGTCAGCACGTAGACGATGCCCGACCCGGGCAGGCTGGGCAGGTACTGTGCCACCCAGCCGTAGCGCTCGATGGGCGACAGGTCATCGATGACGTTGAGATGTAGGGACTTCCGGGCCAGCGACCCACGCAGAACCAGGGTGTGCCCGCCGCCGGGACCGGGCTCGCCTCCTCCGCCCAGCTGGGCGGCGACGTCCTCGGTCACCCGCGCATTGGCGGTCGCCGTTGTCGCCAGCACGGGCGTCTGCGGATTCAGCGTCTGCAACACATCCGAGACCCGGCGATAGTCGGGCCGGAAATCGTGGCCCCAGTCCGAGATCGCATGCGCCTCGTCGATCACCAGCAACCCCAGCTGACCGGCGAGGGCGTCCAGCACCCGACGCCCGAACCCGGGATTGGCCAGTCGCTCCGGCGACACGAGCAGAACGTCGAGCTCACCCGAACGCAGTTCGCCCTCGATCGCCGACCACTCGTCGAAGTTCGACGAGTTCAACGTCGCCGCCCGCAGCCCGGCCCGCTCGGCGGCGCTCACCTGATCGCGCATCAGTGACAGCAGGGGCGAGACGATGAGGGTCGGGCCGCCGCCGGCGGCGCGACTGATCGCGGTGGCCGACCAGTACACGGCCGACTTCCCCCACCCGGTCGCCTGCACCACCAGGACCCGTGCGGCAGCGATCGGCCCGCTCGCTCCGCTCCCGGCGCCGGCCGGAGTGACCAGCGCAGACACCGCCGTGAGCTGATCGTCGCGCAGACGGGCACCGGGACCGGCCAGGCTCTCGATCACCCGGTCGGCGGCCTCGCGTTGCTGGGCGGACAGGGCGACCGATGCGGAAGAAGAGGACATGACGCCAACCTATCGGGCTGCGGTGACACCGGCACGTGGCCGTCCACAGGCCTCGAAACCGCTCACAGGAACCTGACAGCGTCGACGCAGAGTGGACGAAGTTTGTCATCCGATTCTTGGACCATGACCACAGACGCCCTCCCGATGGCCGCCTCGCCGTCGATCGTCGTCGCCGACAGTTCCACGCCGGCGCCCGTCCTCGACATCGTCGTGCCTGTCTACAACGAACAAGACGACATCGCCGGATCGGTCCGCCGACTGCACGCGCACCTGCGGACACACGTCCCCTATCCGTCGCGCATCACGGTCGCCGACAACGCCAGCACCGACTCCACAGTGGCGATCGCCGCGGAACTCGCCGGCGAGATCGACGGACTCCGCGTCGTCCACCTGGACGCGAAGGGCCGCGGCCGCGCCCTCAACGCGGTCTGGCGGGCGAGTGACGCAGAGATCGTCGCCTACTGCGACGTCGACCTCTCCACCGACCTCAACGCACTCATGCCGCTCATCGCCCCACTGATCTCCGGACATTCCGACATCGCGATCGGCACACGGCTCGCGCGGTCGTCGCGCGTGGTCCGGGGCCCCAAACGCGAGTTCATCTCCCGCTCCTACAACCTGATCCTGCGCACCACGATGCGCGCGAAGTTCTCCGACGCGCAGTGCGGTTTCAAGGCCATGCGCGCCGACATCGCGCGCACGGTCCTGCCCTACGTCGAGGACACCGGGTGGTTCTTCGACACCGAACTGCTGGTGCTCGCCGAGCGGATCGGTCTACGCATCGCCGAGGTCCCGGTCGACTGGGTCGACGACCCGAACAGCACGGTCGACATCGTCTCGACCGCTGTCGCCGACCTCAAGGGCTGCGCCCGCGTCGGCTATGCGCTCGCCACCGGCCGGCTGCCGATCGCCGACCTGCGCACCACGATCGGCCGTGACCGGGCACCGGGACCGCAGATCGACGGCGTGCCGTTCGGACTGGTCGGTCAGCTCGCCCGGTTCTGCGTGATCGGTGTCGCCTCGACCGTCGCCTACGCGGTTCTCTACCTGTTGCTGCACGCGTTCCTCGGCGCGCAGGTCTCGAACTTCGTCGCGCTCGCCGTGACGGCCGTGCTGAACACCGCCGCCAACCGGCGCTTCAGCTTCGGGATCCAGGGCCGCGAGGGCGCGGTCCGACACCAGTTGTTCGGACTCGGCGTCTTCGTCTTCGGGTGGTTGGTCACCTCGGGATCGCTGGTGGCATTGCACGCCTTCGCCCCGGACGCCACCAAACACGTCGAATTGCTGGTCCTGGTGGTCGCCAACCTCGTCGCCACGATGACCCGCTTCGTCGGCCTGCGGTGGGTCTTCCGTGGCCACCTCGGTACCGCCGACCACCCCGTCATCGAAGGGAACGCACAGTGACGACCACGGTCGCCGATTCGCCATCCACCGCTCCCGTTCCGCCCGACGCTCCGGCGTCCGGGCGGAACGCCCGTGTCCGGCAGAGACTCTCGCTGGTCGCCCTGCTGGTCGGCACGGGCCTCGTCAACCTGATCAACCTGTCGGCCAACGGCTGGGCGAACTCCTTCTACTCCGCGGCCATCCAGGCGGGCTCGGAATCCTGGAAGGCCTGGTTCTTCGGGTCGTCGGACATGGCGAACTCCATCACGGTGGACAAACCGCCTGCCGCGCTGTGGATTCCGGGGATCTCGGTGAGGATATTCGGCCTCAACTCCTGGTCGATCCTGGTGCCGCAGGCGCTGATGGGTGTCGCGGCGGTTGCGCTCCTCTACCTGATCACCAAGAAGTACTTCGGGCATTGGGCCGGAATCCTGGCGGGCGTCGTCCTGGCGCTCACGCCGGTCGCGGCGATGATGTTCCGGTTCAACAATCCCGAGGCGCTGCTGATCCTGCTCATGGTGGCCGCCGTGTGGGCGACCCTCAAGGCCGTCGAGGACGGCAGGCTGCGGTGGATGATCCTGACCGGCGTGTTCGTCGGTCTCGGCTTTCTGACCAAGCAATTGCAGGTCATGCTGATAGTGCCGCCACTGGCGGTCACGTATCTGGCCTTCGGACAGCACACCTGGGTCAAGCGGATCGGCCACCTCTTCGCATCGCTCGCGGCACTGATCGTGAGCGCCGGGTGGTGGATCCTCGCGGTCGAGCTGTGGCCCGCGTCGTCCCGCCCGTGGATCGGTGGCTCACAGAACAACTCGATTCTCGAACTCACGCTCGGCTACAACGGTTTCGGCCGCCTCAACGGCAACGAGACCGGCAGTGTGATGCCCGGCGGAGGTCGCGGTGGGTACGGCATGGGTGGGATGAACACCTACGCCGGAGCGATGGGCGGACCACCCGGAGGTGGCGGTCCCGGCGGTGGCGGCGGCATGTGGGGCCAAACCGGTTGGCTGCGGATGTTCGAACCGGCCCAGGGCGGTCAGATCGCCTGGCTGATCCCCAGCGCACTGGTGCTCGCGGTCGCCGCTCTCGTCGTCATCGGCAGGGCCCGCCGCACCGATCTCCGTCGCGCGTATCTCGCGGTCTGGGGTCTGTGGTTGCTGGTCACCATGGCGGTGTTCAGCTTCATGGCAGGTATCTTCCACAGCTACTACACGGCGGCACTCGCCCCCGCGGTCGCGGCGGTGGTGGCCGGCGGGGCGGCGGTCTGCTGGTCGGCACGCGATCGACTCTGGGTGCGGATCGTGCTGGCCGTCGCCGTGTGGATCGCGGCGATCTGGGGCTTCGCGCTGCTCAACCGCTCACCCGACTTCGTGCCGTGGCTGCGCTGGATGGTGCTGATCGTCGGCGCCGTGGGAGGCGTCGCCATGCTGGCGGCCCATCGGACGTACCTGTCGACGCTGGCGCTGGTGACCGCGCTCGCGGCGGCGCTGGTCGGCCCGCTCGCATACACGATCGACACCGTGGCGACGGCCAAGCAGGGCTCGATCATCAGCGCCGGCCCGCGGGTGAACGGCGAATTCGGCCCGGGCGGAGGCGGTCCCGGCGGTCACCGCTTCGGTGGCATGCGTGGTGGGATCCGAGGTGGCATGCCGGGTGCGATGCCCGGCGGCCCCGGCAACGGTGCGATGACCGGTCCCGGTGGCGGCATGACCGGACCCGGTGGCGGCATGACCGGACCCGGCGGCCCGATGACGGGGCCCGGCGGCCCGATGACGGGGCCCGGTGGCGTCGGCGGTGCCGAGGGCGCCGCAGGACCGGGTGGACTCCTGAACGGTTCCAAGCCCAGCGCCGAGCTCGTCTCGATGCTGCGTGCAGATGCCGACCGGTTCACGTGGGTGGCCGCGGCCGTCGGATCGAACGAGGCGTCGGGCTACCAGCTCGAGTCGGGTCACTCGGTGATGCCGATCGGCGGATTCAACGGAACCGATCCGTCACCGACGCTCGAGCAGTTCCAGAAATTGGTGGCCGAGAAGAAGATCCACTACTTCATCGGGGGTGGTCGCGGTTTCGGCGGTTCGGACACCTCCCGCCCGTCCGCACAGATCGCCGCCTGGGTACAGGAGAACTTCACCGCGACGACCGTCGGCGGCGCAACCGTCTACGACCTGACGCGGCCCGCCGACTGACACCCGGTCGGGGTCACGGCGCCGTCATCCGTCGCAGCACCGGGGCGACAGGCCCTAGAGTTTCCTCGTGAGCTTCACGATCGGACACCCGCTGCGTCGGATGACGGGCCGAGACCCGCATGAGGACGGACGCGCCGCGACCAGTCTCGAACTGTTCTACGACCTGATCTTCGTCGTCGCCTTCTCGGTGGCGGGCACCCAGGTCGCCCACCAACTCGCCGAGGGCCACTACCAGGTCGCCGTCTTCGGCTACCTGCTGTGCACCTTCGCGGCGATCTGGGCGTGGATCAACTTCGCCTGGTTCGCGTCGGCATTCGACACCGACGACTGGTTCTTCCGTCTCGTCACGCTCGTCCAGATGATCGGCGTCGCGATCATCGCGCTCGGCATCCCGCCGGTATTCGAATCACTCGGTCACCACGAGCACGTCGACAACCGCGTACTGGTCCTCGGTTACATCGTGATGCGGGTGGGCATGGTCGCGCAGTGGTTGCGGGTCGCCGCGCAGAGCGAGCAGTACCGGCGCTGCGCCCTGATCTACGCCGGGATGACGCTGGTCGCGCAGATCGGCTGGGTCGGGGTCCTGATCGCCGATATGACGCCGCTGCTCACCTTGTTCGCGATGATCGCCTGCGTCCTCGTCGAACTCGTCGGACCCTATCTCGGCGAGCGCAGCGGCACCGGCACCCCGTGGCATCCGCACCACATCGCCGAGCGCTATTCCCTGCTGACGATCATCACCCTCGGTGAAGGCGTCGTCGGCACCGTGGCCGTGCTCGGGGCGCTGATCGAGGTCGAGGGATGGTCGCCCGAGACCGCCGTGCTCGGGCTCGCCGCGATGGGCGTCACATTCGCGATGTGGTGGCTGTACTTCATCGTGCCCGTCGGCGACGCCCTGCACGCTCACCGGCGGAAGAGCTTCGTCTGGGGCTACGGGCACATCGTGATCTTCATGGCCGCCGCCGCGGTGGGGGCCGGGCTACACGTCGCGGCGCTCTACATCGAGCACGAGACACACATCGGCGCCGGTCCGGTGGTCGCGACACTCGCCGTACCGCTCGGCGTCTATTGCCTCGGCATCCTCGTCATGTACGACTATCTGCTCCCGTTCGATCCGATGAGCCTGCTCCTCGGACTCGGCGCGACGGTGTTCCTGGTCGCCGGGGTCTGGCTGGCCGCCGCAGGTGTGTCGGTGGTGGTCGCGGTGGTGGTGACGACCCTGGCGCCGGTGATGATGGTGGTGGTCGACGAGGTGGCGGGGGTGCCCCGGCGTGCGCGTGTCCTCGCGGAGTTGAGCGCCGACGTCCCGTGACGGGTGATCGTGCGTGGTCGGTGGGCCCACCGTCGCGTGATCCCGGCGGCCGACATCGCACGACATCGACCGGAGGTCACCCACTAGAGTCGTCAGCGTGCGCGTACTCGTGATCGGCTCGGGCGGCCGCGAACATGCCCTGCTCATCGGACTGTCGGCCGACCCCTCGGTGACCGACCTGCACGTCGCTCCCGGCAACGCGGGCACCACGGCGATCGCCACCAACCACGCGGTCGACGTCGCGTCGGGGGACGCCGTGGTCGCCCTGGCGCAGGGGGTGGCCGCCGATCTCGTGGTCATCGGACCCGAGGTCCCGCTGGTGCTCGGGGTCGCGGATGCGTTGCGCGAGGCCGGTTTCGCCACGTTCGGCCCCGGCGCTGAGGCGGCCCGGATCGAGGGTTCCAAGGCGTTCGCCAAAGACGTGATGACCGCTGCCGGTGTGCGCACCGCGCACAGCGAGATCGTCGACAACCCCGCCAAACTCGACGCCGCGCTCGACCGGTTCGGTCCCACCTGGGTGGTCAAGGACGACGGGCTCGCCGCCGGTAAGGGAGTGGTCGTCACCGCCGACCGGCTGGCCGCCCGCGACCACGCGGCCGAACTGCTCGAGAACGGCCACCCCGTACTGCTGGAGAGCTTCCTCGATGGCCCCGAGGTCTCGCTGTTCTGCCTCGTCGACGGCGAGACCGTCGTGCCGCTGTTGCCGGCGCAGGATCACAAGCGGGTGGGCGACAACGACTCCGGGCCCAACACCGGTGGCATGGGTGCCTACACCCCGCTGCCGTGGTTGCCGGCCGAGGTGACCCGGCAGATCGTCGACGACGTCGTGCAGCCGGTCGCCGCGGAGCTGGCCGGACGCGGCACCCCGTTCTCGGGTCTGCTCTACGCGGGACTCGCGATCGGGAAAGACGGACCGGCCGTCGTCGAGTTCAACTGCCGTTTCGGTGACCCGGAGACCCAGGCGGTCCTCGCGCTGCTGAAATCGCCTCTGGGACAAGCTCTCAACGCGACTGCGACCGGCACGCTCGATCAGTTGCCGCCCCTCGAGTGGGCCGACGGTGCGGCCGTCACCGTCGTCGTCGCCGCGGAGAACTACCCGGGCAAGCCGCGCACCGGTGACGTGATCACGGGGGCCGACGCCGAAGGGGTACTGCACGCCGGAACGGCGAACAACAACGACGGCGCGGTGGTGTCCGCTGGCGGGCGTGTGCTCGCCGTCGTGGGCACCGGTGCCGACCTCGCCGAGGCACGGGCGCAGGCGTACGAGCGCATCGCGAACATCAAACTGACCGGCTCCCACTTCCGCACCGACATCGGCAAGGCCGCGCTCGACGGGCGCATCACCCTCTGAGCACCGCCGCAGTTCCGTCTCCTGGCCGCGCGTCCGTCCCCTGGCCGGAAGCCGCAGCTGCGGCCAGAACAGACAGCGCGACGACGCCGCCGGCGAGCCGGAGCCGACGACCCGGTCAGCGGGCGAGATTCCGTCCGAGGAACTCGACCTGCTCGGGCAGCACACTGCGCCAGTAGCGGTTGGTGTGGCCACCCGCCGACGTCCCGAACGCGGCCGGCGGATGCAGACCCGCGGCCCACTGCCGGGTGTAGGTGAAGAACTGGTCCGACGACCCGATCGAGATCAGGAGCGGGATCTTCGCGAACGCCGCCTGCTGGCCGAACAGTGAGTTCGCCTGGTAGTCATCGTAGGAATCGAAAGCCCGCGGTGGGAAATTTCGCGGGTCCGCCCACAGCGCCGGCGAGCTGACCGCGATCGCGGCCACCCGCGGTGCGCCGAGGAGGGCGCCGAGCCGGAGAGCACCGTAACCGCCCATCGACCAGCCGAACAGGCCGATCCGCTCGGTGGACAGATTCAGTTCCGAATTGGACGCGAGCATCGGCAGGAACTCGTCGAGAATCATCGCGCCACCGTCGGTGCCGTCGGCGCGCGGATGGAAATAATTGCGGGCGGCATCGGCGGCAGCGAGCGCAAATGGTGCGTTACCTGCGTCGACGTAGCGCTGCAGGACGTTCTGCATCTCCAACTTCGACGAGAAGATCGACTTCTCGTTGGTGTTCAGCGCGTGCAGTACCACGACGACGGGCAGCCGACCCGTCACCCCGGCCGGGCGGGCGACCGCCCATCGGGTCTCGCGGCCGCCCATCTTGGCGGAGACGAAGCTGCCCGTGACCAGTGGGGGGCCGCCGGCGATCTGCGGCGGGCTGGTCTCCGACGGCAGTTCGTCGTCGGCGGCCCGCGTCTCGAGTTTGCGTGGTTCCACCTTGGTGGGCTCCTGGTCGGAGCACGCGGCGAGGCCGCCGATCACCGCGGCTCCGAGGCCGCCGACGAGCACGGAACGACGACTCACCCGGCCGTGGCGGTGCACGGTCAGGTCGGCTCGGTTCGTCGTGTCGTCGCGTTCGGAAGTCATCGACTCCACAGATTACTTGTGCGGGCCGACTTGTTCGATGCGCCTCGACGACGCCACGCCGGAGGTGTGGCCGATGGGGCGCAATGAGACTCGCGCGCAGCACGATCCGACGGCTCGCAGTGACCTGTGTCACCGGATCGGCATGGTCGCCGCAGGACGGCGCCCGTCACCGGGCGGACAGGGTGCCGATCGCTGTCCGGAGCTTCTCCGTGGCTTCCGCCGCGACGTCCCGCAGGCCGGGCGCGTCGGTGACCTGCACCATGATGTCGGGGTTCATGGCCTCGACGATCACGGTGCCCTGGTGCTCGACGTCGTCGCGGACGACGACGTTGCACGGCAACAACAGGCCGATCTGTCGGTCGACACCGAGGGCGCGGTGGGCCAGTGACGGGTTACAGGCGCCGAGGATCAGGTAGTTCTCCATGTCCTCGTCGAGCTTCTGCTTCAGCGTCGCCGTCACGTCGATCTCGGTGAGGACGCCGAAACCCTGTTCGGACAACGCGTCTCGTGTCCGCCCCACGGCGTCGTCGAAGGTGGTTTGCAGTGTTGCGGTGTAGCCGAGCTGCATTGCTCTCCCTTGTGCTCTCTCTGGCGGTCGATGTGGTCTGTCACGCCAACGCCAGGAACAGCTTCTCGAGCTGCTCTTCGGTCATCGGCTCGGAGTTCCCCGGGACCTCGCCGGTGAGGCACTGGCGTAGGCCGGTCGCGACGATCTTGAAGCCGGCCCGGTCGAGGGCTCGCGACACCGCGGCCAGCTGGGTGACGACGTCTTTGCAGTCGCGGCCCTGTTCGATCATCGAGATCACGCCGGCCAACTGTCCGTGGGCGCGTCGCAATCGGTTCAACACCACGGTCACGGACTCGTCGTCGCCCACCATCACGTCCCTCTTTCGTCTCGGCGGATCTTCCGAGCATATACCCAGGGGGGTATATGCTCCGTCGACAACCATACCCCCAGGGGTATCGATCGGGCAAGGTTCGGTCGCCCGCCGGACGCGGGGTTCGGTCGGTTATGCCGGGCGTCGTCCGGCGCCGGCCACCGTGCGCAGTCGGGTCATGGATGACCGCAGCAACTCGGCGAGCGGGTCGGTGTTCTCGGCCGCCGTCCAGTCGGTGAACGCGATCTTGAAGACGGTGACCCCCATCTCGGCGGCCAGACGGGCCGTCGTGGCATCAAAGCCTCTGTGCAGCAGGGTTTTCGACATCGCCTCGGTCAGCGAGACCATCTTGAGAGCCTCGCGCTCCTGCAATTCGGGGTTGGCGTCGATCACCGATTGGCGAGTCCGGGAGAACGGCAGACGGTCGGCGAAGAACTCGTCCGCGGCGTGGTGTAGCGCCTCGCCGATCGCGTCCAGGGGATCGACATCGGCGGGTCCCTCGGACAGGTGATGGACTATCGAGTTCTCGAGGGTGTGCTCGCCGTCGAACAGGACCTCGCGCTTGTCGCCGAAGTGGCGGTAGAAGGTGCGCTCGGTCACCTCGGCCCTCTCGGCGATGTCGGCGACCGACGTCTTCTCGTACCCGCGCTCGACGAACAGCGTCATCGCCGCTCGCTGCAGGCGCTCGCGTGAACCCGTCGGCCATCGACCCATGCCTTCGATGATAGGTGATGACAGACTGTGACATCAGGCGTACGCTGGGTGATGTCAGAACATGTCATCACCAAGCGAGGTCATTCCATGCGAGTTTTCGTCACCGGCGCATCCGGGCACATCGGTGCCGCCGTCATCCCTGAACTGCTCTCCGCGGGCCACACCGTCGTCGGATTGGCTCGCTCGGACGGGTCGGCCGCAGTCATCGCGGAACGCGGGGCCGAGGTCAGGCGAGGTGACCTCGACGATCTCGCGGGACTGGCCGACGCGGCGGCCGACGCCGACGGAGTGATCCATCTGGCGTTCAAACACGACTCGATGGCGGTCGGGGACATGGCGGCCGCCGGAGCTGCAGATCTGGCCGCCGTCGACGCGATCGGCGACGCGCTGGCGGGTACCGGCAAACCCTTCGTGGGCACGTCAGGCACCCTGCTGCTCGCCGGACTCGGCATCACCGGGCGACCCGGCACCGAGGCCGACGTCCTCGACGGCGGATACCGGATCGATTCGGAGAACGCGGTGGTGGGGTTCGCCGACCGGGGAGTGCGGTCGTCGGTGCTGCGCCTGCCGCCCTCCGTGCACAGCGATCTCGACCGGCAAGGGTTTGTCCGCGCACTGATCGGGTTCGCGCGGGACAACGGCTTCGCCGGCTATCTGGGCGATGGCTCCAACCGCTGGCCGGCGGTCCACACCCGCGACGCCGCGCGCCTCTATCGGCTCGCGCTCGAGTCGGCGCCTGCCGGCACCCGACTGCACGCCGTCGGTGACGAGGGTGTGCCGTTTCGCGATATCGCCGAGGCGATCGGACGCGGTATCGGGATGTCGACTGCCGCAGTCGAATCCGTGGACGCGGACCGGCGGTTCGGGTTCCTTGCCGGGTTCGCCGGTCTTGACAATCCGACATCGGCCGACATCACCCGTGAGGTGATGGACTGGAAGCCGGAGTTCCCCGGTCTCATCGACGACATCGACGCCGGTCACTATTTCGTCTGACGTCGACGATCCACACATCCGGAACCCGCGGCGTCCATACCGCGCCGGTCTCGGTTGCGCCTCGCTCCGACGGTCACCGGTGGAGCGCGAACGCGGAATTCGTTGACCGCGTTACGGCTTTTGCCAAAGCAACACCTGGCAGGCAGCGCCTTTGGCAGCATGATTCCATGACTTCGGCGGCGACCCCGAAGGGGCTGCGACGTCGGTCCCGACTCATCGAGGCCGCCGGTGCGCTGCTGCTCGAAGGTGGCTTCGACGCGGTACGACACCGTGCCGTCGCGGAGCGTGCGCAGCTGCCGCTCGCCTCGACGACGTACTACTTCGGCTCGCTGGAAGACCTGATGGCCGAAGCCGCCGCGTACGTCTGTCGCAACGACGAGGACTGCATCGCCGCGCGACGCGATGCCCTGCCCCGACGCCGCCGGGGCGGACAGGCGACCGCGGACGCCCTCGCCGAGGTCTTCGTCGGACCGGACACGACCATCCAGACATTGGCCGCGCGTTACGAGACCATCGCGCTCGCCGCACGGTACCCCCGGCTGCACGATGTGGTGGTGGATCGTCGGGTGTTGTTGTCGGAGATGCACTCCGACGTCTTGCAGAAGTCGTTTCGCGTGGCGGACCCGGTTCATGTCGGACAGTTGATCGCCGTGGAGGACGGCGCGGTCGTCGGCGCGCTCGGGCTCCGGCAGGTGAGTCCGTACGTCGCGGCGCGGGACGCGTTGCACGAGGTCATCGATGTCCTCGCGCCACGCGAGTGAGCACACACGAAAGGGGAGGGTGATGGTGCGAGGTGCGCGCACGGCAGTGGCCATCGGTGGGGCGGTGGCGGGGCTGGTGATCACTGTGATTGCCGGCCCGGGCGAGGCGGCGGCCGCGCCGGTCGGCAAGGTCGACGCCGGGGTGCCGTTCTCATCGGTGGTCTACGGGTCGGGATGTCGGTATGACCTGACGGTGCCGGTCGACGCGACGGGCCGGGTGACGTTCTGGGAGCGGGAACAGGGCGGGCCGGAGCGTTTCATCGGTGCGGCACCCGCCGACGGGGCGATCGCGACGATCCGGTGGGTCCCGCGGGACCCGGGCGATCGGCAGCTCTACGCCAAACAGGGCGGCGTCACCGGGCCGAAGGTCCTCATGCGCGTGCACCAGGGCTACGGCTCGGGCTGGGCGTGCTTCGCATTGTGAGCTGATCGCCCTCACCTCGCGCCCTCAACGCCCTCGTCCGGATTCGGGGGAGTGCGGCGTGCGCGACTACACTGTGCTCGTGTCGAAGCCTGCCATCTCCAACGTCCTGGCCAGTCGTTATGCCTCCGCAGACCTCGCGGAACTCTGGTCGCCGCGCCACAAGATCGCCCTGGAGCGCCAGCTCTGGATCGCGGTCCTCAAGGCGCAGCGCGATCTCGGGATCGACGTCCCGGACGGCGCGATCGCCGACTACGAGAACGTCGTCGACCAGATCGACCTCGCGTCGATCGCCGACCGTGAGCGGGTCACCCGGCACGACGTCAAGGCGCGGATCGAGGAGTTCAACGCGCTGGCCGGTCACGAACAGATCCACAAGGGCATGACCAGCCGCGACCTCACCGAGAACGTCGAACAACTGCAGATCCTGCGCTCGCTGGAACACGTGCATGCCCACGGCGTCGCTGTGCTCGCGCGCATCGTCGAGCGGGCTGCGCAGTATTCGACGGTCGTAATGGCCGGTCGCAGCCACAACGTCGCGGCACAGGCCACCACCCTCGGCAAGCGCTTCGCCAGCGCGGCCGACGAGCTGATGATCGCCCTGACCCGGTTGCGCGAACTCATCGACCGCTACCCGCTGCGGGGCGTCAAGGGACCCATGGGCACCTCGCAGGACATGCTCGATCTGCTCGGCGGTGACGCAGTCAAGCTCGCGGATCTCGAGGGCAGAGTCGCCGATCACCTGGGTTTCGCCCGGTCGTTGACGTCGGTCGGCCAGATCTACCCCCGGTCGCTGGACCACGACGTCGTCTCCGCGCTCGTCCAGGTCGCCGCCGGACCGTCGTCGCTGGCCCACACCATCAGGCTGATGGCCGGCCACGAACTCGTCACCGAGGGATTCCAGCCCGGGCAGGTGGGCAGCTCGGCGATGCCGCACAAGATGAACACCCGCAGCTGCGAACGCGTGAACGGCCTGCAGGTGATCCTGCGTGGCTACGGCTCGATGGCGGCCGAACTCGCCGGGGCGCAGTGGAACGAGGGTGACGTGTTCTGTTCGGTGGTGCGCCGGGTCGCCCTTCCCGACGCGTTCTTCGCGATCGACGGCCTGATGGAGACATTCCTGACCGTGCTCGCCGAGTTCGGCGCGTACCCCGCGGTCATCGCCAACGAACTCGACCGCTACCTGCCGTTCCTCGCCACCACGAAGGTGTTGATGGCGTCGGTGCGCGCGGGAGTCGGGCGGGAGACGGCGCACGAGGCGATCAAGGAGAACGCCGTCGCGGTCGCGCTGGCGATGCGCGAGGAGGGTCGTGAGCCCGATCTGCTCGATCGGCTGGCGGCCGATGACCGGATTCCGCTCGACCGTGATCAGCTCGACGAATTGCTCGACGACAAGTCGGCGTTCGTGGGCGCAGCCGAACAGCAGGTCGCCGACGTCGTCGCCGCGGCGGAGAAGGTCATCGCCGACTATCCGGACGCCGCCGGGTACGCGCCGGCACCGATCCTCTGAGATGCACCGTCGCACCCCTCCCTGAGGAGGAGGTCTGCGACCGTCATGACGGGTCGGCACTCCGATCCGCGTGCCCGAGGTTCCAGTCGGGCAGCGCGGTGTCACGGACGAGACGCTTGAGCGTCACCACGTCGGGAAAGCCGCCGTCGCGCGCGCGTTCCCAGACCTGTACGCCGTCGACGTCGATGTGGAACACACCGCCGGTGCCGGGGACCAGGGTGACCGACCCGAGTTCCGTGCCGAAGGTGTTGAGGAGTTCGCCCGCCATCCACGACGCACGGAGCAACCAGTTGCATTGGGTGCAGTAGGTGATGCTGATCTGCGGACCGGTCATGCGATGCACATTCTCATACATCTAAGGTCGAAGCCATGCGTCCCGCACTGCAGTCGTACAGCCACCTGGCCTCGGGGAAGGTCCGTGAGATCTACGAGATCGACGCGGACACCCTGCTCCTGGTGGCATCGGACCGGATCTCGGCCTACGACCACATCCTGAGTCCCGCGATTCCCGACAAGGGCCGCATCCTCACCGCGATGAGCTTCTTCTGGTTCGACGTCCTGGGCGTGCCGAATCACCTGGCCGGCGGACCCACCGACGAGCGGATCCCCGCCGAGGCCGTGGGGCGCTCGATGGTCGTCCGCAAGTTGCCGATGGTGCAGGTCGAGTGTGTCGCCCGTGGCTACCTGACCGGCTCGGGTCTGCTCGATTATCGGGCCAGCGGTGAGGTCTGCGGGGTCGGATTGCCCGCCGGTCTCGACGAGGCGAGCAGGTTGCCGGAGCCGATCTTCACGCCGGCCACCAAGGCCGCGCAAGGCGATCACGACGAGAACATCAGCTTCGAACGTGTCGTCGAGCAGGAAGGGGCGGACCGTGCCGAACACTTGCGCACCGCGACCCTCGACATCTACCGACGCGGTGCCGAGCTCGCCGCCGACCGTGGGATCATCCTGGCCGACACCAAGTTCGAGTTCGGCCTGGGGCGTGACGGCGAGCTGGTACTGGCCGACGAGGTGTTGACGCCGGACTCGTCTCGCTACTGGGAGGCGGCCACCTACCGTCCGGGCGAGGTGCAGCCGAGCTTCGACAAGCAGATCGTCCGGAACTGGCTCACCGGACCGGATTCCGGCTGGGATCGGGTGGCAGACACGCCGCCCCCGTCGTTGCCCGAATCCGTGGTGGATCGCACCAGGGCACGTTATATCGAGGCCTACGAATGGATTTCGCAGAAGTCCTTTGCCGACTGGCCGGACCACGAGTAGGAGATGCAAGTGAGTTCCGACGTCACCGCCCCGGTGGCCAAGAAGGTGCGCAGCGAGCGCATCCATCATGGCGACACCTTTGTCGATGAGTACGAATGGCTGCGCGACAAGGACGATCCCGAGGTGATCACCTACCTCGAGCAGCAGAACGAGTTCACCGAGGCGCACACCGCGCAGCTCGGCGATCTGCGCAAACAGATCTTCGGTGAGATCAAGAGCCGTACGCAGGAGACCGACATGTCGGTGCCGAGTCGTCGCGGACGGTACTGGTATTACGCGCGGACCGAAGAGGGCAAGCAGTACGCCATCCGTTGCCGCTGCCCGATCGCCGACGCCGACGACTGGACGCCACCCGAGATCGCCGCCGACACCGGTCTCCCCGGTGAGGAGGTGCTGCTCGACGCCAACGTGGAGGCCGACGGCCACGACTTTTTCAGCCTGGGTGCGCTGACCGTCAGCGACGACGGGGACTGGCTGGCCTACAGCACCGACGTCGTCGGGGACGAGCGTTACACGCTGCGGTTCAAGAACCTGCGGACCGGCGACCTGCTCGCCGACGAGATCACCGGCACCGCAGGCGGGGCGGTCTGGTCCGCAGACGCCAAGCATGTCTTCTACCAGACGGTCGACGACGCATGGCGACCGGACACGGTGTGGCGCCACGACATCGGCGCCGAGGCCGACGACGTGCGGGTGTTCCACGAGCCGGACGAGAAGTACTGGGTGGGAATGGGTTCCACCCGCAGCGACAAGTACCTGATGATCGGCGTCGGTTCCAAGATCACCTCCGAGGTCTACGTCCTGGCGGCCGACGACCCCACTGGTGAATTCGTGAGCATCGCACCACGTGTCGAGGGCGTGGAGTACAGCGCCGAGCATGCGGTGATCGACGGTGACGACTACTTCGTCATCGTGCACAACGATGTTCGTGACGGTTCGAAGGCGGACAACTTCGCCATCGACCTCGCACCGGTGGGCGACCCGGCCGATCGTCGCGAGCTCTTCGCGCACGACGCGGATCGTCGCATCGAGGACCTCGACGCATTCGAGGACTATCTGGTGCTGTCCTATCGTCGAGCCGCGCTACCGAAACTCGCGATCGCCGATCTCCGGCAGATCGACGGAATACCCACTCCCGCAGATTTTCACGAGGTCACCTTCGATCAGGAACTCAGCTCGGCGGGCCTCGGTGGCAACCCGGAGTGGGCGACGCCACGTCTGCGCATCGGCTACACGAGCTTCATCGAGCCGACCGAGGTCCTCGACCTCGACGTCGCGACCGGAGAGCGCACCCTCCTCAAACGGCAGCCAGTGCTCGGCGGTTACGACCCGGCCGACTATGTGCAGTCGCGGGAGTGGGCGACCGCCGCTGACGGAACCAGGATCCCGCTGTCCATCGTGCGGCGCAAGGGCGTCGACGACGCGCGGCCTGCCCCGCTGCTGCTGTACGGCTACGGGTCCTACGAGGCGAGCATCGATCCGTCGTTCTCGGTCTCGCGACTGTCGATGTTGGATCGCGGCGTGGTCTTCGTGCTCGCCCACATCCGTGGCGGCGGCGAGATGGGTCGCCACTGGTACGACAACGGCAAGACGCTCACCAAGAAGAACACCTTCACCGACTTCGTCGACGCGGCACGCCACCTCGTCGACACGGGCTGGACGACACCGAAACAGATGGTGGCCGAAGGTGGCTCGGCCGGTGGGCTGCTGATGGGTGCCGTGGCGAATCTCGCGCCCGAACTCTTCAACGGCATTCTCGCCTCGGTGCCGTTCGTCGATGCGCTGACGTCGATCCTCGATCCGTCGTTGCCGCTGACGGTGATCGAGTGGGACGAGTGGGGGGACCCGCTCCATGATCCCGACGTGTACACCTACATGAAGTCGTACTCGCCGTACGAGAACGTCGAGGCCAGGGCCTACCCGCCGATTCTGGCGCTGACCTCACTCAACGACACCCGGGTGCTGTTCACCGAGGCCGCGAAATGGGTTGCGCGGCTGCAGGAGGTGAACACCTCGGACAACCTGGTGCTGCTCAAGACGGAGATGTCCGCGGGACACGGAGGTGTCAGCGGTCGCTACAAGCAGTGGGAGGAAGTCGCTTTCGAGCTGGCGTGGATTCTGCAGCAGACCGGCGCGTACGTACCCCCGACGGCCTGACTGCCGGCCGAGCTTGCCGTGCCGCTGGTCGAGTAGCTTGCGAGCGTGTCATACCGCTGGTCGAGTAGCTTGCGAGCTTGCGAGCCGGCGTATCGAGGCCACGTGTGGGACAGGTGATCTCGATACGACCTCCGCTGGCGCTCCGGTCTACTCGATCAGCGGGTGCCGCTGGTCGAGTAGCTTGCGAGCGTGTCATACCGCTGGTCGAGTAGCTTGCGAGCTTGCGAGCCAGCGTATCGAGACCACCCGCGGGACAGGTGATCTCGATACGACCTCCGCTGGCGCTCCGGTCTACTCGATCAGCGGGTGATTCCGCTCAGTGCATGATGACCGGCGCGGACCGCTCCATGTCCTCTTCCACCAGTGGCGACGCGATCTTCTTGCGGGGCAGGAAGAACGCCGGGATCAAGGTGAGTGCGATCAGGATCACCGAGACCATGAAGGTGGACCCGAAGATGTCGGCCGCGGAGTCGAAGAACGATGCCGGGATCGGCGCCTCCCGCAACTCAAGTGGCAGAGCATCCGGGTTGGTGTTCGAGGTGATCGCCACGCCGGCCTGCATGCTGCCGGCCAGTCCGCTGGCGAGAACCACGGAGATCACGGCGGTGCCGATGGACGATGCGGCCTGCTGCACCACGTTCACCATGGTCGACCCGTCCGGCACCTGAGCGTTGTTCAAGGTCGCGAGAGCGGACGACATGATCGGCATCATGGTCATGCCCATGCCCAGACCCTGGACGAAGAGCGCCCCGCCCAGCAGCCAGTAGGACGTCTCGGCGCCGAGGAAGAGGAAGACTCCCATGCCCAGCAGGATCAGCACGATGCCGCCGAGGACGAACTTGCCGGGACCGATCTTGTCGGTCATGCGTCCCGCGATGGGCATCGTCAGCATGGCGCCGAGCCCCTGCGGGGCCAGCAGCAGACCGGCGGTGAGAGTCGTTTCGCCGCGCACACCGATGAAGTACTGCGGGTAGAGCAGCGACGCGCCGAAGAAGGCGATCATGAAGAGCGTCATGGTGATGACGGCGATCGTCAGCGTCCGGTTCTTGAACAGGCGCAGGTCCAGCAACGGCTTGTCCGCGTGGAAGGCGTGCCAGATGAACGTCGCAATGAGGATCGCACCGATGATGGCGGGGATCAGCACGCTGCCCGTCAGGAAGGTGCGGTGTTCGGCGCTCGACGAGATGCCGAACAGGAACAGCGCGAGACCCGGTGACAGCAACAGCAGACCGACGAGGTCGATTCTCGGTCGCGACGTCTCCTCGTCCTTGCGCAGGACGATCCACGAGTAGATGAACGCGACGATGCCGATCGGGACGTTGATCAGGAAGACCCAGTGCCAGCTCAGCTTCTCGATGAGCAGACCGCCGAGGATCGGGCCGCCGATCGGACCGAGCAGCATCGGGATACCCAGCACGGCCATCACGGAGCCGACGCGCTCCGGGCCCGCGGCCTTGGTGAGGATCATCATGCCGATCGGCATGAGCAGACCGCCGCCGAGACCCTGGATGACACGGAAGGCGACCAACGAGCCGATGTTCCAGGCGAGGGCGCACAGGATCGAGCCGATGGTGAACAGCACCAGCGAGGTCAGATAGACCTTCTTGGTGCCGAATCGTGAAGCGGCCCAGCTGGACAGCGGGATGACCGCGGCGAGGGCAAGGGTGTAGCCGGTGGCGGTCCACGCCGCGCCGGCGGCGTCGGTGCCGAACTCCTGCTGGAAGGTGTTCTGGGCGACCGCGACGACGGTGACGTCGAGGATCGACATGATCGCGCCGAGCACGACCACGCCCGCCACCATCAGCACATGCCGATCGAGCTTGGTGTCCGGCGGTCCCGCGTGTGCGTGCGCGGGCGGTGATGAGGAGGTCATGAAGTGACTTTCTGTGATGAATTGTCCGGCGAGTCGGGGCGTTCGGGGTCCGGGGGCGGATCGCCTATCCCGGCGAAGTAGTCGACCTCGTTGTCGACGATGGGGTTCAGGGCGTCGCACAGTCCGGCCCGTAACGGTGCGGGGAGACGGGCGACGAAGGTGCGGATGAGGTCCTGCTTGACGCTCAGCTGTGAGTCGACGATCTCGTGGCCGGCGGCCGTCAGCGAGACACGCTTGACCCGGCGATCGGCCGCATCCTCGCGACGGTCGACGAGTCCGGCACCGACGAGTTTGTCGACGGTGCGCCCGGCGGACGCCAACGACAGGTTCACGTGGTCGGCGATCTCGTTGACCGACATGCACTCGGCGCCGTCGCCGTGTGCACCGAGCGCGAACATGACTCTCAGCTGGGAGAAGGTCAGCTCGGTCGCGGCCAGGGTGTCCATCGTGTGTGCCTTGCCGACACAGGCGAGTCGGTCGAGGAAACCGATCAGCGCATCGAAGGCGTCGTCGACGGACCTCGCGGCACAGCGCGACGAGCCGACGCTCGATGACAGGGATGCGGACACCCAACAAAACTAACGTCGATGCAACTATTTCGCTAATGCAATCAATTGTGAGATCGGGCATACCCGCGCGAACGCAGTGACGGGTGTCATACCGTCCGGCAAACCGACCATCGGTCCGCTCGGCTGCGCTAGCGTCGATGGGATGAGCAATGTCAAGGACATCCCCGTCAAGGCGCTCGATGGCAGCGCACTCGATCTCGCCGCGTTCTCCGGTCCGCTGCTGGTGGTCAACGTGGCCAGCAAATGTGGTCTGACCCCGCAGTACACCGGTCTCGAGGAGATCGCGAAGAACTACCGTGACCGGGGTTTGACCGTCGTCGGCATGCCCTGCAATCAGTTCATGGGTCAGGAACCCGGCACGGCGGAGGAGATCGCGACCTTCTGCTCGACGAGCTACGGCGTGACCTTCCCGCTGCTGGAGAAGGCCGACGTCAACGGCGACGACCAGCATCCGCTCTACTCCGAGCTCACCAAGACGGCCGACGACAGCGGCGAGGCCGGTGACGTCCAGTGGAACTTCGAGAAGTTCCTCGTGGGCGCCGACGGCACCGTCGTCAAGCGATTCCGTCCGCGGACCGAGCCGACCGCTCCCGAGGTCATCGAGGCCATCGAAGCCGCGCTCTGACACTCGCTCTCGACCCCACGCGCCGACCGAGCGCGGGTGGGGTCGATGCCCACCCGGTAAGGTGATCGCTGATAGAGCGCACCAGCGAGAACGGAGCAATAGCCCATGGCGCGAGTGGTGGTCGATGTGATGCCGAAGGCCGAGATACTCGACCCCCAGGGCCAGGCAATCGTGGGGGCCCTGGGCCGTCTCGGATTCGCCGGGGTCGCCGACGTCCGGCAGGGCAAGCGCTTCGAACTCGAGGTCGACGACGAGATCGACGACGTCACGCTCGAGCGGATCGCGGAGGAACTGCTCACCAACACGGTGATCGAGAACTTCAACGTCTCCCGCGTCGCGGACTGAGGGGGCCGGCCGAAATGACTGCTCGCATCGGGGTCATCACCTTCCCCGGCACCCTCGACGACGTCGACGCAGCGCGCGCGGCACGACTGGCCGGCGCCGAGCCGGTGGAACTGTGGCACGGTGACGCCGACCTCAAGGGTGTCGACGCGGTGATCGTGCCCGGCGGCTTCTCCTACGGCGACTACCTGCGTGCCGGTGCCATCGCACGGTTCGCGCCGGCGATGGGTGCCGTCGTCGAAGCAGCAGGCAAGGGCATGCCGGTCCTGGGGATCTGCAACGGTTTCCAGGTGTTGTGCGAGGCGGGTCTGCTACCGGGCGCGCTGACCCGCAACGAGGGCCTGCATTTCATCTGCCGCGACGAATGGCTCAAGGTCGAGTCGAACACGACGGCGTGGACGAGTCGGTTCGAACTCGGCGCCGAGATCCTCATCCCGCTCAAGTCGGGCGAGGGACGCTACGTCGCGCCACAGCGCAAGCTCGAGGAACTCGCTGGTGAGGGGCAGATCGTCTTCACCTACGCCGGTGGCAATCCGAACGGGTCGACCCTCGACATCGCCGGGATCTCCAGCCCGGACGGCCGCATCGTGGGACTGATGCCACACCCCGAGCACGCCACCGAAGCGCTGACGGGGCCCAGCGACGACGGGCTCGGGCTCTTCTACTCCGTCATAGATTCCGTTCTGGCCGCTGCCTGATGACCTCGCTGATCATGGCGGCGATCGGCGTCGCCATGCTCGCGTTGTGCGTCATCTCGGTGCGGCTCGTGCCGAAGGTCGGTGCGGTCGCGGTGGGCGTCGCGGTGATCCTGGTCGGTCTGGCCTACGACAATTTCGCAGTGGCCATCGGCCGTTTCGTGGGCTATGGCGACACCCTGCTGGCGATCAACATGCCGCGCTTCTGGATTCACGCGATCGTCACCCCACTGCTGATCGTCGTCGCGGGCATACTCGTCGGCCGGCTCGGCGTGACGCAGGCACAGACCCGCAACGTCGCGATCGGCGGCTGGGCGCTCGTCGCGATGCTCATCCTCATCGGCGTGGTCGAGGAGATCGTCAAGGCGCGACTCGTCCCGGAGAATGCCGGTGACGCACTGCGTTACGTCAACGCCGAAGCCACCGGTGCGCCGTTGCCGGCGATCATCACGGTGCTCGCATTGCTCGTTCTCGGTGTGATGGCTTGGCGTTACGCGGGATTCCCGTGGTTGTTCATCGGTTCGATGGTGATGCTCATCGCCGCGGCGGCCGGCAACGCCGTGCTCTGGGTGGGCAACCTCGGTGAACTGGTGTTGATGTCGTCGGTCGTCGTCACCATGGCGGCCATCGGCGGGGTGCGGGTGCCGTTGGCCCCGTCGGTGAGACATTCGAGTTGACCGGAGGTACCACTGTGAGCCTGACGACGAGTGCCACGGCCGAGGATCTCGGCGTGTTCATCGATGCCTCACCGTCGCCGTTCCACGTCTGCGCGACCGTCGCGGCCGAATTGGAGGGGGCCGGTTACGTCCGCCTGCACGAGGGGCGGGAATGGTCGACGCCGCCGGGACGCAACTACGTGGTCCGTGGTGGTTCGATCATCGCGTGGGACACCGGCGACGGCGACGCGTTCCGGATCGTGGGTGGTCACACCGACAGCCCCAATCTGCGGCTCAAACAGCATCCCGGCCGCACGTCCGCGGGCATCGGTATGGTTGCCCTCGAGCCGTATGGTGGTGCCTGGCTGAACTCGTGGCTCGATCGCGACCTCGGTCTCTCCGGGCGACTGGCATTCCGTTCCGGTTCCGCCCGGGCGGGCAACACGACCGTCGACCACGTCCTGGTGCACGTGACGGAACCGGTGGTTCGAGTGCCGCAGTTGGCCATTCACCTCTCCGAGGATCGCAAGGGGGTCAGCCTCGACCCGCAGCGGCAGGTCGACGCAATCTGGTCGCTCGACCCTGACGGGCCCGACGTACTCGACTGGGTGTCGTCCTACGCCGGGATCGAGCCGACGTCGCTGCTCGGATGGGAACTGATGACCCACGACGTGGCGCCGTGTCGACTCATCGGCGCCGACAGCGAATTGCTCAGTGCGCCAAGACTCGACAACCAGGGAACCTGCTATGCGGGGCTGCGCGCGCTGCTCGACGGCGAGCCGTCTGTCCACACGCGAGTGCTCGCGCTGTTCGATCACGAGGAGGTCGGCAGCGGCTCTGAGCGTGGTGCCGCCTCGGATTTCCTCTCGACGATCCTGGAACGGATCGTGCTGGCGCGCGGCGGTTCCCGCGCCGACTATCTCCAGGCGATGGCGGCCAGTGTGTGCGTGTCCGGTGACATGGCGCACGCGACGCATCCGAACTACCCCGAGCGGCACGAGCCGTCGCACCGGATCGCGATCAACGGCGGACCCGTGCTGAAGGTCAACCAGAATCTGCGCTACGCGTCGGATGCCGTGGGGGAAGCCGTGTTCGCCCTCGCCTGCGACACCGCCGGTGTACCGATGCAGCGCTATGTCCACCGGGCAGATCTGCCCTGCGGATCGACGATCGGCCCGATCACCGCGGCCCGCACCGGACTGACCACCATCGACGTCGGCGCTCCGCAGCTCGCGATGCACAGCGCGCGCGAGCTGATGGGCGCCGCCGACGTCGGCATGTACTCGGCCGCGTTGCAGGCATTCCTGAGCGCTGCCTGATCCGCAGACGGCAACCGCGAACCGCGGTGACGTCGGCGGCCGGTCAGTTGGGGCGCAGCACCGTGATCGACGCGCCCTCGCGCAGGATGATGTAGCCGTCGAGTGCCGAGGCGTTGCCGATGATCTGACGGGTCCAGGCCACGTCTCCCCGGACGGCGTCCACGGCGGTCACCTGATTGGCGTCGGCGAACACCAGTGTCGTACCCGACGATCCCACGCACGACAGTTGATCGATGTTGCTGCCCGGATCGTCGTAGGCGGGTGGCTCCATGCGGCCCACGCGCGTGCCGTCCGCGAGGTCGTAGAAGAGGCGGGAGCGATCCTTCAGGGCGAAGGCGACCTGGGTGCCGCACGGTCTGGTGTTGGCCTTCGACAGCTCCGGATCGGTGATCTGCCAGAGCGCTTCCGCGCGCGCCGGATCGCGGATCTCGTAGCGGCCCTGGGTGACCTGCACCTGACTGTCCCCGGTGCCGGTCAGGACCGGTAGCACCGCGGGCCCGGCGAGCACTCGCAGTCCGGCCGAGACGGTGACCGGCGGGGTGCGCAGCGCCCCGTCGTCGACGGCATAGCTGACGACCCTCTCGGCCTCGAACTCGTCGTACTGCACGGTGATGCCGCTGTCGAATGCGGTGATCGTGCACTGCGTGCACGACAGCCGGTCCTTGCCGGTCTCCGGGTCGAGCACGAACCGGGTGCCGTCGGCGGTGCTCACCGTCAGGATGCCGTTGTTGCGGATCCGGGCCTGCGCGGCGGTGGCGAAGGTCCGTGACCAGAGCTCGACGCCGGTGGGTGTGCGGAGCGTGACCCGATAGCCCGCCTGGTCGATGCGCAGATAGTCCGAACCCACCCCGACCACTTGTTTGGTGTCGTCGAGGTCGGTGCGCGACGCCGTCACCCCGTCGGCGTCCACCAGATAGAACCCGTCGGGTGCGCCACCGAGCTTGACGGCGCAGCCGACCTGTCCGGTGTCGTTGATCGCGCAACCCCCGAGACCCGCGACGACCGGCTTGTCCCACAGCGGTTTACCCGACGACTCGGCCACGAGCAGGTATGCACGGCCCAGGCCCGATGGATAGCTGAGCAGCCACCGATCCCGCCACGTGTCGGCGATCTCGATCCCGCCGGCCTCGCCGTAGCCGGGCAGTGTGTCGCTGGATTGGCTCCACGCGACTTCGGGCTCATGCACGTAGCCACGCAACCGGCCGTCGGTGTACTCGGGCGCAGAGTCCGTCGGGGACCCGATCGCCAGGACCACGCCGACCGTCGCGACCATCGCGGCGATGAGCAGCATGGTCACCGTGCCGATGCCGAAGGGGAGACGCCGCACGAAGCCGGCAAGCGAGGAACGGGCGGACATGGCCATCAGTGAATCATGCTGGCCGGGGCCGCCGCGCGCGCACCGTCGCCGGTGGCCGACTGCGTGCGGAACGCGGCCGGGCTCATCCCGCGATGGCGTTTGAACGCGGTACTGAACGCGAACGGGCTGCCGTAGCCGACCTGGTGCGCGATGGAACGCAGCGAGCGACTCCGGTCGGCCAGGAGGTCGGCCGCCACCGACAACCGCCAGTTCGTCAGGTACGTCATCGGTGGTTCGCCGACGAGGTCGGTGAACCGACGCGCCATCACCGCGCGGGAGACACCTGCCGCGGCGGCCAGGGATGCTACGGTCCACGGCCGCTCTATCCCGTTGTGCATCAGCCGAAGTACTTGTCCCACCAGCGGATCGGAATGCGCCCGATACCACTGCGCGGCGCGGGCGTCACCCGCATCCATCGACTGACGCAGGCCGGTGATCAGCAACAGGTCGAGAAGCCGGTTCAGTACGGCCTCCTGGGCCGGCGAATCGCGCACGATCTCGTCCTCCATCAGCGACACCAAGGGGTGATCGTGCATGGGTACCAGGGTGATCCGGTCGAGCGCATCGAGCAGACGCTGGCTGACCTCGCCGGTGGGGTAGGTGCCGATGAGCATGATCGAGTCGGCGTCGTCGTCGGCGCAGTTCCCCCACGACCGGACACCGAAACACATGTCGTCGGCGACGCTGTGCACGCCGGTCGGGTCGAAACAGTCGCCGTTCGCGTCGATCCGGGCGACCCACTCATGTGTCGGGTCGTCGGCGATCGTGTACGGGTGTGTGCCGCGGATCAGCGCGACGTCGCCGGGGGCCACACGATATCGGTGGCCGTCGTCGTAGGTGAGCACGGCCGATCCCCGGGTCACCGCGACGACGGTCAGGGGTGCCGTGTCCTCGATGCGCACCGACCACGGCGACCGCATCACCATCCGTAACAACATCGGCGATTGGGCGCGGGGGCCGTTCAGCAGGCTACCGAGAGCGTCCACCTCTCGACCCTACGTCGACCGAGACGTTTGCGTATGTAATTGAGCCGATCGGCTATGGATCGTCTCAACGATCCGCGGTGGACTGAGACCATGACACAGCCACCTCCCGCCACCATTCACTCCGCCACCCACTCTGCGACGCCCGCAGCACCGGGCCCCGTGCTCGTCGTCGGCGCGACCGGAAAGACCGGATCGCGGGTCGCCGACCTTCTCGAATCGCGCGGCCACGGCGTCCGCCGCGCCAGTCGATCGAGCGACACCGTCTTCGACTGGACCGACCGCTCCACGTGGGCGCGCGCGCTGCATGGCGCGTGGTCCGTCTACCTCACCTACCAGCCCGATCTCATCGTGCCCGGCGCGACCGACGACATCGCCGAGTTCGTCCGCCTCGCCGACGACGCCGGGGTCGCCCGGCTGGTCCTGCTGGCCGGGCGCGGTGAAACCGAAGCCGATGCGGCGGCCCGACTGGTCCACGCGGCCGGTACGGAATCGACCGTGCTGTCCTGCGCGTGGTTCGACCAGAACTTCACCGAGGGCGGCTTCGCGCCGGAGATCGCCGCGGGCTCGCTGACGTTGCCGGTCGGGGCGGTCGGTGAACCCTTCATCGATGCCGACGACATCGCCGAGGTCGCGGTCGCGGCACTGCTCGACGTCACGGCCGACGGTGCGAACCCGCATGCCGGCCGTACCCACGATCTCACCGGTCCCCGGCTGCTCACGTTCGCCGAGGCCGCCGACGTGTTCGGCCGTGCTCGTGGAACGACTGTCGAGTTTGCCGAGGTGTCGCCGGCTGCTTATCGAGACATGTTGCAGCAGTTCGATGTTCCCGCACCTGAGGTCGATCTCCTGCTCTCCCTGTTCGGCACACTGTTCGACGGTCGCAATGCGCATGTCTCCGACGGCGTCGAGCGCGTGCTCGGCCGGGCGCCGCGCGACATCGTCGACGTCGCACTGCACTGGGCGAGGTCTGCTCGGCAGACCGAGGTGTCGCGATGAGCCAGCTTCGCGACACCGTCCTCGTCCTCGCGATGACCACGATGGGGCTGACCGCCGGTTTGTACGCGGCGTTCGCCTACTCGGTGATGCCCGGCCTGCAGCGTGCCGGGGCGCAATCAGCCATCGTCTCGATGCAGCGCATCAACGTGGCGATCGTCAATCCGCTGTTCGCGTTGATCTTTGTGGGCGCCATCGTCTTCGGTGTCCTCGGAGCAGTGCTCTGGTGGGGAGACCCGTTGCGCTGGTGGCTCGTCGCCGCTGCCGTCCTCGTCATCGTCCCGGTGCTGATCACGATGGGCGTGAACGTGCCGTTGAACAATCGTCTCGACGCCGCGGGCACGGTCTCCGCCACCGACGCACCCACGGTCTGGGCGGATTTCGTCCGACCGTGGGTGCAGTGGAACATCGTGCGGGCGGGCGTGTCGACCGCGGGATTCGTCGTCCTGATCGTCGGATTGCTACAGACGCGCGATTGATCCCGCGGAACGCGGCGCCCCGGCTCAGGAGGTGGCGACGAGCCCGCGCCGCACCACATCCGGGAAGCCGATCGCCGGGCGTCCGAGGAGATCCACCAGGTCGGTGGAGTCGGAGTCCAGGGCGCCGACCGCCACCCCGGCGTCGGAGTTCGCCAGGATGCCGGCGAACGGTGCCGGGATACCGGTCTCGACGAGGGCGGCCGCGTAGTCGGACTCCGGCAGGTCCTGGTAGCGCACGGGCCTGCCGCTCACCTCGGCGAAGGTTGCTGCGATGTCGTCGTACGAGAGATGTTGTGTGCCGGCGAGTTCGAAGATCTGTCCGGCCTGGGCAGAGATCAGGGCGGCGGCGGCCGCCTCGGCGTAGTCCGCCCGTGACGCCGGCGCGATCTCGCCGTGCTGCGCGCTCCCGTAGAACACGCCACCCTCGATCGCCGCAGCCGCAGACGGGAGATAGTTCTCCGAGTACCAGCCGTTGCGCAGCAGGACGGTCGACAAGCCGCTGTCGGCCAGGAGTTTCTCGGTGGCGAGATGTTCGGCTGCCAGTTGGAGCGGCGACGTGTCCGCCCGCAGGATGCTGGTGTAGGCGATCAGGTCGACGCCTGCCCGGGTGGCCGCGTCGATGGCATTCGTGTGCTGCGGCAGGCGTTGGCCGACCTCGGATCCGGAGACGAGCAGGAGACGGTCGACACCGGCGAACGCGGCTTCGAGGGCACCCTGATCGGCGTAATCGGCCACACGAACCACCACACCGGCGTCGGTGAGGTCGCGGGCCTTCTCGAGGTCGCGGACCACCGCGACGACATCACCCGCCGCCACCCCGCGTTCCAGGAGGGCGTGGACGGCCCCGCCGCCGAGTCCGCCGGTTGCTCCGGTCACTGCATATGTGGTCATGCGTCTCTCCTCTGCGTGTCGGTCACCGAACCTCGCGGTGCTTCCCGACCATAGTGCACTTACTACTTGTATAGTGCAAACGCATCGGTAATCACATGCGGAAGAGTTTGCGTATGATGGCGTCATGTCCACAGCGCGATCCGCCGACGAGCCGGTCCCCGACGAGGTCGATCAGGCCTTCGTCGCGGACGTCTTCGCCCGCGACTGTGCGTCGCGGGACATCCTCCAGAACGTGACGAGCCGCTGGGGATTGCTCGCGCTCGTGGCGCTCGGGGAGAGCGATATGCGGTTCAACGCGTTACGTCGCCGCGTCGACGGCGTGAGCGAACGGATGCTGTCGGTGACCCTTCAGGCCCTCGAGCGTGACGGATTCGTGAACCGGTCCGTCCTCCAGGCGATCCCGCCCCGAGTCGAGTACTCGCTCACCGACCTCGGGGCAGAGGTCGCCGCTCGGCTGACCGGTCTGATCGAGTTCGTCGAGGCGCACGTCACGGAAGTCTCGCAGTCCCGGGCGGCGCACGACGGTCCGGCCCAGTAGCGCAGATTCAGAAGAGCTGGCCCAGATAGAACTCGGTGCCCTGATCGTCGGCACACAGGGCCATCACGCCATACGCCTGGCTGTCGGGTTCGGTGAGGATCCGGCCGCCGGACGCGACGACCCGCTCGACGGCCGCATCCATGTCGGCGACATTCCACATCGGGACGGCCGTCGGCGCGTCGGCCCCGCCGGCGATACCGACCTGCGGCCGGACATCGTCGACCTCCCATCCGTCGTCGATGCGGCCGCCGTGGAACGTCCAGCCCAGCACCGCCCCGTAGAAGGCACGGTAACGAGAGCTGTCGGCGGTGTGCACCGTCAGGTAGGACATCTCGCCCACCCCGCGCGGATGCTGATCGGGACGCGTCTCACCGCGGGTGGCGACATGCACCGAGAAGGCGATGCCCTGGTCGTCGACGGCGTCGAGCACCTGAGTCCCATCGCTGGACACCTCGGTCACCTCGGTGGCCCGCCCGCCCGCGGCGACGATCGAGTCCCGCGCGGTCTCGAAGTCGTCGACCGCAAAGACGCAGTAGAGCGTGCCGGACCCGTACCCACCCGCATCTGAGATACCCAGGCGGTGACCGAGATTGGTGACCTGCCGGATTTCCGGATCGTAGTCCCAGCCGAGCACGGCGCCGTAGAAGCGGGCGGCACGTCCGGCATCGGGGGTCTGTAGCGACATGTAGACGATGTCGCCCGCGTGGATGCGATCGTCGATCGCTGCGCCGCTCTTCGACGGCCCGGTCAGCATCCATCGGTGCCCGAACGGATCGACGATCGTGCCGGTCCGGTTCCCATAGCCCTCGTACGGTTCTCGGGTCACCGACGCGCCGCCGCGCTCGGCGGCCGCGACCGCCACGTCGGTGTCGTCGACGGGCAGCATCAGACTGACCGAGACCTGCCCGGGCCGTGGTGCACGCAGCCCCATGTCCTCGAACTCCGCGGCGAGATAGATGACACCGCCACCGATCTCGAGTTCGGCGTGCCCGATGCGGCCGTCGTCCATGACGATCGGTTCACCGCGCAGGCGAGCGCCGAGGTTGGCGACGTACCAGTCGATGGCGGCGCGCCCGTCGGCGACGGTGAGATAGGGGAGTGCGCCGGGACGTTCGACGGTCGGTTCGGTTCCGACGGCGGTGGCGGCGGTGGTGTCGAGGGTGCTCGCAGTGCTCATGACAACTCCTTGAGGGAGGGTCGCCCCGCGCTCGAGTCGGTCCCGCAGGGTGCGGGCGAATTCGGCGTCGGGTGCGACGGGTTCGGTCCAGCCCGGGGTATCGGTGGCCCGCAGGACGACCAGCGGATCGGATGGCGTTGCGCGCCCGCGATTCTCGGTGCTGTTGTGCTCGCTCATGCGTGACCTCCTCCCCGGGTGTGATGGGGTTGGCCGGGCCGGGATTCGGAATCCGGATAGGCGGCACGAAAGGCCCGCTTGGCCCGGGTGAGCAGCGCCTCGGTCGCGCCGATGGTGCGGTCGAGGACGGCGGCGCAGTCACCGACCGGCAGGTCGTCGACATACCGCAGGGTCAACACCGCGCGGTGTGTCGGCGACAGCCTGCCGAGCGTGTAGTGCGCGACCATGCGATCGAGGTGGACCTCCCAGTCGTCGTCGACCGACTCGGGGAGTTCCGCCACCGGTTCGGGCGTCCGCTGCATGGTCCGCCAGTGATCGGCCAGTTTGTGCCGGGCGACCCCGATCAGCCAGGGCGTCGTCGGTCGGGCGTCATCGTCGCGGCGCACGGTGTCCATCGCGGCCAGGAAGGTCTCCGAGGTGAGATCCTCGGCGACCCGCCGATCCGAACATCGGCGCAGCAGGTAGCCGTACACCGCGGGTAGTGCATCGTCGTACACCGCCAGCAATGCCGGTGCTCCGCCGCCGGGCGGGCCCTGCTGTTCGCCGCTCACACCTTCATCGTCGGTCGCCGAGCCCACAATCCGACGCCCTATCGCAGAATTTCTCGATCGGATTCCCGGACGGCCCGGTTACGGGAGCGGCACCTGTGGCCACGAAGGGTCAGACCCGCGCCGACGTGGCCACGATCGCGTCGGCGACCGCGGCCGGCTCGTCCAGCGAGACGAAGGTGCGCGCGCCGGGCACGTCGATGAAGCGCGAGTCGCCGAAGACCGCGGCGAACCGACGCCCGTGCTCGGGGGTGAAGCAACGGTCGTCCGAACCCCAGACCATCGTCACCGGGAGTGTCACCCGCGACATCCGGGGCGTGACCGCGGCGAGGTCGGCGCGATCGATCTTCTGCAGGAAGGCGATGAGGTCGTCACGGATCCGCGCGTCGGTGCGCAGCGGCTGGAACACCGACCAGGTGAGGTCGGGGTCGGGATGGGCGAGCAGCAGACCGACGCCGAGCGGCGAATGGCGCAGGACGCGCAAGCGCATGGATTCGATCAGCGGCTTGAGCAGGGCTCGCTGACGCAACAGCGCGAACACGAACCGGAACGGCTGCGGCGGGAACAGGTCGAAGGCGTCGCAGTTGGTGAAGACGAGCGCCCGGACGAAGTCGGGATCGGCGTCGAGGGCGAACTGGGTGACGGCGCCGCCGGTGTCGTTGGCCACCAGGGTCGCGTCGGAGAGATTGCGCTCCGCGACGAACTCGCGCACGAGTGTCGCCGCGCCCCGCGGGCTGCGGTCGGCCTGCGATCCCCACGGGATGCGATGCGATCCCAAGGGAAGTGTCGGTGCATAACACCGGTATCCGGCGTCGGCCAGCAGTTCGGCGACCGGTTGCCACAGACGATGGTCGACCGCGACGCCGTGGACGAAGACGACCGGCGGATGGGCGGAGTCCTCCGGCCCATAGGTCGCGTACTCGATGGTGCCGGAGGGGAGGTCGATGGTCGTGATCGTCGCGGTCATGGCTTCGGTGCCTTTCGACTAGGCTGATCGTGAACTTACGAACACTTGGTATGAAAGTTACGTGCAACCTGTATGAAAGTCAATCGTCGCACCCAGGCGGAACGGACCGCCGCGACCCGTTCCGCGCTCATCGGTGCGGGCCGGGCCCTGTTCGGTGAGCACGGCTACGCCGCCGTCGGGACGCAGACCATCGTCGATGCCGCCGGGGTGACGCGCGGCGCGCTCTATCACCAATTCGACGACAAGAAGGGTCTTTTCACCGCTGTCTACGACCAGGTCGAGCAGGACATCACCGCCGAGGTCGCCGAACGGGTCGGAGAGCTCGCACTCGCCGATCCGATCGCCGCCCTCAAGGCCGGCGTCCGTGTCTTCCTCGAACGGGTCACCGACCCGGCCGTCCACCAGATCTCGCTGGTCGACGCACCGTCGGTGCTCGGTTGGAGTGAGTGGCGGGCCCGCGGCGAGGAGTTCGGCTTCGCCCTCATCGAGGGCATCCTCGCTGCGGCGATCGCGGTCGGGCAGATGGCGGATCAGCCGGTGCGCCCGATCGCGCACGTGGCGATCGGGGCGCTCGACGAGTCTGCGCTCTACGTGTCGGCCGCCGACGACAAGGATGCCGCCACCGCCGAAGTGCTCGTCGTCCTCGACCGGATCATCGACTCGTTCGTCGGGTGAGTCGCCGGTCCCGACTCACCGTTCGAGTGCGGACCGATCCCAGCCCCCGGCGTCGGCGGCGGCCACGTAGGTGCTCTCCAGGAACTCGAGAAGCGCGGCATCAGGGTCGGCGGCCTCGCGAACGGCCGTGTACGGCAACAGGAACTCACCGAGCGACTCGTCGAACGACGCGGCGTCGGGACCCACCCGGGCCGATCGGAACCCGTCGGGTTCGGGATAGGCGTACGAGTAGAAGCTGCCCTCTCCGTCCGGGCCGGGCCAGTAGCCGGCACTGCTGACCTCGTGCGAGTACGCCTCCCACATCACGTGGGGACCGCAGTTCGGCGCACCGCCGGGATGCTTCGGAGCCGGTCGTCCGGAGAATCGCGTGACAGCGAGATCGCAGGCGCCCCAGAAGAAATGAGACGGACTCACCTTGCCGACATAGCGCGATCGGAACTCGTCGAAGACGCGGTTCATCTGTACCAGGGCAAGCCAGAACCGATGTGCGGCGTCGGCGTCGTAGGCGCTGTGCTCGTGATCGACGTCGAACGGGATGGCGTCGGGTATCTCGACCGGCATCGTCCAGATGTCCGTCCGGAGATCCAGGTCGTCGAGCGTGGCCATGACGTCGCGATAGAAGTCGGCGATCGGACGTTCCCGCAACGGGATCGAGCGGCTCTCGCCCGTGGTCGTGGTGACCACCAGGCGGGGCTCGATGAAGTCGAACTCCATCGTGAAGCCCCGACTACCGTACGGGATGAGTCCGGTGGTGAGGCCACGACTCGACACATGCAGGACGACGTTCCACCAGTGGCTCATGACCGGTGTGTGGGCCATCCGGATCTTGCCGACGACCTGTGTCATCAGCTGCAGGGTGTCGCGGGTCGCCGACCAGTCGGCGACGGGGATTCGCGGCCACGCGGAGTCGGGCGGAGGCATCGGACGCGACATCACGGTCCCTCTGCGGCAACGAGTTCGGCGCATCGCTCGCCGACGAGCATGACGGTGATGTTCGGGTTCACTGTCGTGTGTGCCGGGAAAACCGATGCGTCGGCGACGCGCAGCCGGTCGATGCCCTTCACCCGGAGTTCCGGATCGAGCGGCGACATCGCGTCATCGGTCGGTCCCATCCGGACGGTGCCGACCGGGTGGTAGACGGTGTTGTGGGTGCGGCGGATGTAGTCGGCCAGCTCGTCGTCCGACGTCGCGTCCGGCCCCGGATACAGCTCGCGGGCAACCCAATCGGCCAGCGGTGCGGCCGCGGCTATCTCACGGGCCTTACGGATGCCGGTGATCATCACGCGCATGTCGTGGCCGTCGGGGTCGGTGAAGTACCGGGGATCGACCCGCGGTTTGTCGCGGAAGTCACGGGAGCGCAGCCGGACCGTCCCGCGTGAGCGGGCGTGCGTCACATTCGGGGTGAGGCAGAAGGTGCTCTCACTGGTCGGATAGCCCTGCCGCAGCGTGTGCATGTCGAACGGCACACTGCCGTAATGCATCATCAGGTCGGGACGATCCAGTCCGTCGACCGTGGTGGTGAAGATCCCGGCCTCCCACCACTGGGTGGATTCGGCGATCATCGGTCGTGTCGTCTCGAAGCCGATCACGCCCTCCGGGTGATCCTGCAGGTTCGCGCCGACGCCCGGTGAGTCGACCAGGACGTCGATCCCGTGCTCGCGTAGATGGACGGTCGGCCCGATTCCGGACAGCATCAGCAGCTTCGGGCTGTCGATGGCACCCGCGGACACGATCACCTCGCGGGAGGCGCGCACGGTGGTGGTGCGGCCGAAGGCGTTGTCGGTGATGTCGACACCGACGGCGCGCAGAGCGCCATCGGCTTGTTCGACGACGATTCGCTTGGCCCATGCCCCGGTGCGGACCGTGAGGTTCGCGCGGTCGAGATTCGGATGCAGGTAGCTGACCGACGATGACGCGCGCACGCCGTCGGGTCGACGGTTGATCTGGAAGAAGTTGGCGCCGTTGGTCACCGTCGTCCCGCTGTTGAAGTCGACGCGCGGGATACCGACGGCCTCACACGCGTCGAGCAGGGCCACGCCGCACGGGTCGTCGGGCGGAACGGTCATGATGTGCACCGGGCCACTGCGCCCGTGGTGATCGCCGGGGGCGTCGTTGGTCTCTATCTGCGGGTACAGCCGGTACACCGAGTCGGACCCCCAACCGGTGCAACCGAAGTCCCGCTCCCACGAGTCGAGGTCTTCACGCGGCGCCCAGAACGCGATGCAGCTGTTGTGCGAGCTGCACCCGCCGAGCACCTTCGCCCGGGCATGCCGCATGAAGTCGTTGCCGTTCTCCTGCGGCTCGATCGGATAATCCCAGTCGTACCCGGACTCGAGGAGTTCCATCCACCGATCGAGCTGCAGGATGGCGTCGTCGCCGACGTCGGACGGCCCGGCTTCGATGAGACAGACCGTGACAGCGGGATTCTCGGAGAGTCGTGACGCGACCGCTGCGCCGGCCGAGCCGCCGCCGACGACGACGTAGTCGTAGGTGTCGGTCATCGGTTTCCTCCTCGGTCCGTGAACCAGTCGGTGACTCCCGGCCGGAGGTTCTCGTAGACATGCTTGGGCTCCCGATATTCGGCAAGGCCCGACGGTCCCAGTTCCCGACCGACTCCGGACCGGCCGAACCCTCCCCATTCCGCCTGTGGCAGATAGGGTCCGAAGTCGTTGACCCACACGGTGCCGTGCCGCAGTCGTGCGGCGATGCGACGGGCACGTGCCGCGTCGGAGGACCAGACCGCACCCGCGAGCCCGTACTCGGTGTCGTTCGCGATGGCGACGGCCTCGGCCTCGTCGGCGAACGTCTCGACGGTGACCGTTGGCCCGAAGGCCTCGTCGTGCACGCACGCCATCGTCCGGCGTGCGCCGTCGATGACCGTCGGCAGGTAGAACCAGCCGTCGTCGAGGCTCCCGGAACCGTGATCGCCGGTGCCGAACGCTCCGCCGGTTCGGATCACGGCCCCCTCGGCGCGGGCCTGCTCGACATATGCGTGCACCTTGTCGCGGTGTGCCGACGAGATCAACGGCCCGGTCTCGGTGCCCTCGTCGAACGGACGGCCGAGCCGAATCTGTTCCGCCCTGCGGACGAGCTCATCGACGAAGCGATCATGCGCTGATTCCTCGATGACGAGACGTGCTCCGGCCGAACACACCTGACCGGAGTGCAGGAACGCGGCGTTCAGTGCGTTGTCGACGGAGGCAGCGAGCCGATCGTCGGTGTCGCAGGCGTCGGCGAAGATCACGTTCGGGTTCTTGCCACCGAGTTCGAGTGCGACCTTCTTCACCGTCGCGGCGGCCTCGCCCGCGATGATCCTGCCGGTGGCCAATCCGCCGGTGAACGACACGAGGTCGACGTCGGGGTGGGCCGAGAGGGGCGCGCCCGCATCGGCGCCCGCGCCGAGTACCAGGTTCGCCACTCCGGACGGCAGCCCGAGATCGTCGAGGACCCGCATGATCAGGATCGACGTGTGCGGGGTGAGTTCGGCGGGTTTGAGGACGAACGTGTTGCCGGCGGCGAGGGCGGGCGCGATCTTCCACGCCGCTTGCAGGAGCGGATAGTTCCACGGTGTGATCAGGCCGCACACCCCGACCGGCTCGTAGACGATCCGGGAGTCGACATCCGGTGATCCGGCATCGACGACACGGCCCGCGTCGTCGGCGGCCAGCTTGCCGAAATAGCGGAAGCAGTTGGCGATGTCGGTCATGTCGAGGTCGGACTCGTACGGCCGCTTGCCCGTGTCGAGGGTCTCCGCACGCACGAATTCTTCGCGGCGCGTGTCGATCTCGGTGGCGACGCGCAACAGCAGATCGCCCCGTTCGGCCGCGCCGGTCTGCCGCCACGGGCCGTCGTCGAAGGCTGCTCGCGCTGCGGCGATGGCCGCCTCGGTATCCGCAGGCCCCGCCTCGGCGACCACACCGACCAGAGATCCATCTGCAGGGCAACGGATCTCACGCGTTGCCCCGGAAGCCGCCGCGCGCCAAACGCCGTCGATGAAGAGCGTGTCGCTCATGCGGGGGTCCCTTCGGGTTCGGGGTCGGGGGCATCCACCACGGTATCGGGTCCGTGGTCGGTCGCCGCCCGCCGCAGATGCAGGTATCCGAGGTGGCGTTCGTATTGGTCGAGGATGTCGCCGATCACCTGTTCACGGTTGTAGCCGTTGAGCGAATAGCCCTGTGAGCCCTCGGTGAGGTACACCTCGCAGCGGAAATAGCGGTCGTCGGAGCGCTGCGAGAGCACCGCATACGTGGGCGTCGGCGCCGATACCGGCCACACGCAGTACTCGAAGCGCGGTTCGTGCGCCAGTTCGACGATGAGCCGCGGCGACGGCAGTCCTTCGCTGACCGCCGAGTCGTCGACCGTTGCCGAGATGCCCTCCCGCTCGAACTGATCGGCGACCTCCCGCATCGCGGGCAGGATCGAACCCGTGACGAACTTCCGCGTCGCCGACGGGCCGGGGTAGCGCAACGTCCCGACGAGGCGCTGTCGCCAACTGCCGTGTTCTGAGGAGCCCCGTCCCGCGGCGATCGCCTTGGGCAGCGTGGTCCGATAACTGTCCGTCTTGTACGCCTCGTTGCGGACCGCTCTCAGCAGCGAGATGCAGATGAGGCCGAGCACGAACGAGAACGGCAGTCCCATGATCACCGTCGCGGCCTGCAACGTGAGGATCGACCCGTCGCCGCCGCCGGCGAACAGCATCGACAGCGTGAGAAGTCCGATCGCCACGGACCAGAAGATGCGCACCGACTTCGCGCAGTCGGCCATCGGATCCGGTAGTCGCGAGGTGAAATTGCCCATCACGAGGGAACCGGAGTCGGCACTGGTCACGTAGAACAGCAGGCCGGTGATGGTCGCGATCCCGATGAGCAGCGTGGAGCCGGGATACTGCTCGAGCAGCGAGTAGAAGCCGGCTTCCGGGGTCGACGCGGTGGTCTCGGCGAAGTCCTGGTCGCCGCGCGCCACCTCGAGTGCGCTGTTCCCGAAGATCGAGATCCACAGCAGGATGAAGCTGAACGGAACGACCAGGACGCCGAAGATGAACTGGCGCATCGTGCGTCCGCGGGAGATCCTTGCGAGGAACAGGCCGACGAACGGCGCCCACGCCACCCACCACGCCCAGAAGAACAGCGTCCAGCCGTCGACGAATCCGCGGGCGTCGTTGCCCGGAGTCGGATTGACCTGATCCCACGCGAAGGTGTCGAGCGTGCGGTCCGCGAACGTGGACACGTAGTCTCCCGCGTTCTGGGTGAGGCCGTTGAGCAGGAAGTCGGTCTTACCCGCCACGAGGATGTAGACGAGCAGGATGATCGCGAGGATCACGTTCAACTCGGACAGGCGCCGGATGCCCTTGTCGACGCCCGACGTCGCCGACGCGGTGGCGATGATCACCGACAGCACGATCAAACCGATCTGGGCGGCTTTGCCCTGGGAGATCCCGAAGATCTCGTTCAGTCCGTAGTTCAGCTGGACCACACCGATGCCCAGAGACGTCGCGATCCCGAAGATGGTCCCGAGGACCGCGGCGACGTCGATGGCATCACCCCAGCGCCCCTCGACCCTCTTCCCGAAGATCGGGTACAGCGCAGCCCGGATGGTCAGCGGCAGGTTGTGGCGGAACGCGAAGTAGGCCAGGGCGCCGCCCATGAGGGCGTACATCGCCCACCCGGTGACGCCGTAGTGGAACACCGTCCAGGTGACCGCCTCGCGGGCGGCGGCGTTGGTCTCGGCCGGCCCGACGGGCGGATTGAGGAAGTGGGTGACGGGTTCGGCGACCGAGAAGAACATGAGGTCGATGCCGATTCCGGCCGCGAAGAGCATGGCGGTCCAGGTGAACAGGCTGTACTCGGGCCGGGATTCCTCGGGGCCGAGCCGGTATCGGCCGTACTTGCTGGCCCCCAGGAAGATGACGACGCCCACGATTCCGGTCGCGAGAATGAAATACCACCAGCCGAACCACCGGGAGATGAACTCGCGGACGTCGTTGATGACACTGTCGGCCGTGTCCGGAGAGACCAGGGCCCAGATCGCGAAGGCGAGAACGATCGTTGCGGACGTCACGAAGACCGCGACATTGACCGAGCTGCGGCCCGCTTCGGGATGGGGGGCACCGGAGGTGCCGGTGATGTCGTCGGTGCTGTTCTGGTGAGGCCGAGCGTCATCACTCATGTGACGCAGATTACCGGGGGATGTCCGAAATTTCGTCGGATGCCGAGGACGGCGATGACTTCCGGCGGGTCATCGGGTCGTCCTCTGTATGGCAACTGCAACGATCGGCTCAATGCTCCTGTCCAGCGACGACCCGGGTCGGCTCGGCCGCTGGTACGCGTCCGTGTTCGAGGCGCCCGTGCCGACCGATGACGGTTCCGGCTATCCGGTCCTGAATCTCGACGGCTTCTACATCATGTTCGACAAGCGCGACGACGTCTCCGGGCCCAATCCGGGCGGTGCCCGTGCGATCCTCAACGTCGAGGTCGACGACCCGGTCGCGACGGCGGCGCGGCTGGATGAACTCGGTGCCGAATGGGTGAGTCCGCTCGCCGACCGCGACGGCAGCTTCTTCGGTTGCGTCAAGGACCCCGACGGAAACTTCCTGCAGATCCTGCGCATCTCCGACGAGTTCGAGGCCGAGATGAGCAATCCGACCTCCGCCTACAGCGGTTTCGCGGTCCGCGATCTCGACGTCACCACGGAGTTCTACCGCGATGTCCTCGGCATGCGGGTGCTGCGCTTTGCCATGGGAGTGCTCGGGATCCGGATCAACCGTCAGACCACCGTGCTGGCGTACCCGAAGCCCGACCATCGGCCCGCCGGCTACACGATGCTCAACATCCCGGTCGACGATCTCGAAAAGACGATCGACGACCTGGCTGCCAGGGGCGTGGAGTTCCTGCGGTACGACGGCTTCGATCAGGACGATCGGGCAATCGCGCGTGGCGATGGGAGCGGCGACGGGAACGGCCCGGATATCGCCTGGTTCACCGATCCGTCCGGAAATGTCATCTCCGTGCACTCGAAATGACGCGTTCGCTATCGGCGTAGCCTGGGTGGAACATGCCGCCCACGTGCGCGGTTGTACTGCACAGATCCCCGCCGTGGCAACCACGGAATTCAGTTTCCGACCGACGTTAACTGTAGCTGCACTCCAAGCGACCACTAGAGTGGAGGCAGGCTGGTCGTCATCTCTACGGACACCGCTGCAGTTGTTGTCGCTGTGGTTGTCGTCATGGACGGCCGGGGCGCTAGCTAACGAGGGAGAACAATGTTCGAACGGTTCACCGACCGCGCACGTCGCGTCGTCGTCCTGGCGCAAGAAGAAGCGCGGATGCTCAACCACAACTACATCGGCACCGAGCACATCCTCCTCGGCCTCATCCATGAGGGTGAGGGCGTTGCGGCCAAGGCGCTCGAGTCCCTCGGGATCTCGCTCGAGGGTGTCCGCAGCCAGGTCGAGGAGATCATCGGCCAGGGCCAGCAGGCGCCGTCGGGGCACATCCCCTTCACCCCGCGTGCCAAGAAGGTCCTCGAGCTCTCGCTGCGTGAGGCCCTGCAGCTCGGCCACAACTACATCGGCACCGAGCACATCCTCCTCGGCCTCATCCGTGAGGGTGAGGGCGTGGCCGCCCAGGTGCTGGTCAAGCTGGGCGCCGACCTGAACCGGGTCCGTCAGCAGGTCATCCAGCTGCTGTCCGGCTACCAGGGCAAGGAGCCGCAGGAGGCGGGCACCGGCGGTCGCAGCACCGAGGCCGGCACCCCGTCGACCTCGCTCGTGCTCGACCAGTTCGGTCGCAACCTGACCGCTGCCGCGGGCGAGGGCAAACTCGACCCGGTCATCGGTCGCGAGAAGGAGATCGAGCGGGTCATGCAGGTGCTGTCCCGCCGCACCAAGAACAACCCGGTGCTCATCGGCGAGCCGGGCGTCGGCAAGACCGCCGTGGTGGAGGGCCTCGCGCAGGCCATCGTCAACGGCCAGGTGCCCGAGACGCTCAAGGACAAGCAGCTCTACACCCTCGACCTCGGTTCGCTGGTCGCCGGTAGCCGCTACCGCGGTGACTTCGAGGAACGCCTGAAGAAGGTCCTCAAGGAGATCAACACCCGCGGCGACATCATCCTGTTCATCGACGAGCTGCACACGCTGGTCGGCGCGGGAGCCGCCGAGGGCGCGATCGACGCCGCGTCGATCCTCAAGCCGAAGCTGGCCCGCGGCGAGTTGCAGACCATCGGCGCCACCACCCTCGACGAGTACCGCAAGTACATCGAGAAGGATGCCGCACTCGAGCGCCGGTTCCAGCCGGTCCAGGTCGGTGAGCCGTCCGTCGAGCACACCATCGAGATCCTCAAGGGGCTGCGCGACCGCTACGAGAGCCACCACCGGGTGTCCATCACCGATGGTGCGCTGGTGGCGGCGGCGACGCTGGCCGACCGCTACATCAACGACCGGTTCCTGCCGGACAAGGCGATCGACCTCATCGACGAGGCGGGGGCGCGTATGCGCATCCGCCGGATGACCGCTCCGCCAGATCTCCGCGAGTTCGACGATCGCATCGCCGATGCCCGCAAGGAGAAGGAGTCCGCGATCGACGCGCAGGACTTCGAGAAGGCGGCCAACCTCCGCGACAAGGAGAAGCAGCTCGTCGCCGAGCGGGCCGAGCGTGAGAAGCAATGGCGCAGTGGTGATATGGACGTCGTGGCCGAGGTCGACGACGAGCAGATCGCCGAGGTCCTCGGTAACTGGACCGGTATCCCGGTGTTCAAGCTCACCGAGGAGGAGACCACCCGTCTGCTCCGCATGGAGGACGAGCTGCACAAGCGGATCATCGGCCAGGAGGATGCCGTCAAGGCCGTCTCCAAGGCGATCCGTCGTACCCGCGCAGGTCTGAAGGATCCGAAGCGTCCGTCGGGCTCGTTCATCTTCGCCGGCCCGTCCGGCGTCGGTAAGACCGAGCTCTCCAAGGCGCTCGCGAACTTCCTGTTCGGCGAGGACGACGCGCTCATCCAGATCGACATGGGCGAGTTCCACGACCGCTTCACCGCGTCGCGTCTGTTCGGTGCCCCTCCCGGCTACGTCGGGTACGAAGAGGGCGGCCAGCTCACCGAGAAGGTGCGCCGCAAGCCGTTCTCGGTGGTGCTGTTCGACGAGATCGAGAAGGCTCACTCGGAGATCTACAACACCCTGTTGCAGGTGCTCGAGGACGGCCGTCTCACCGACGGTCAGGGCCGTACGGTCGACTTCAAGAACACCGTGCTGATCTTCACCTCGAACCTCGGTACCGGTGACATCTCGAAGGCTGTCGGACTGGGCTTCACCCAGGGCGGCAGCGACGGTTCGCAGTACGAGCGGATGAAGCAGAAGGTCAACGACGAGCTGAAGAAGCACTTCCGCCCCGAGTTCCTCAACCGCATCGACGACGTCATCGTGTTCCATCAGCTGACGCGCGACGAGATCATCCAGATGGTCGATCTGATGATCAATCGTGTGGAGACGCAGTTGAAGAACAAGGACATGGCGATCGAGCTGACCGACCAGGCCAAGGCGCTGTTGGCCAAGCGTGGGTTCGATCCCGTGCTCGGCGCCCGACCGCTGCGCCGGACCATCCAGCGCGAGATCGAGGACCAGCTCTCGGAGAAGATCCTGTTCAACGAGATCGGCGCAGGCCAGATCATTCTGGTCGACGTCGAGGGCTGGGACGGCGAAGACGACGGCGAAGATGCCAAGTTCGTGTTCACCGGTTCCGACAAGCCGCGTGAGGTGCCCGACGCTCCTGCCGAGCTGACCAAGGCCGGCGACAGCAAGGGCGAGGCGAGCTAGCCGAGCAGACAACCGAATACGGGCGGGCCGTCGCGACACAGTGTCGCGGCGGCCCGTTTGTCGTTTGTGTCCGGGGCGCGCTTCCGGCCCGCCTGATCAGGTCACAGACCCGCGATCTTCTCCTCCAGCACGCGCCTCTGGTCACCGTTGGTACTGAGGTCGCGGGCGCGCTCGAGTTCACCGCGCGCCTCGTCGACGCGACCGAGTCGGCTGAGCAGTTCACCGCGCACGCTCGGCAGCAGGTGCGAGCCTGCGAGCTTCTTCTCGTCCACCTCGACGTCGAGCAGAGTCAGCGCCTGTTCGGGCCCCGACGCCATGGAGATGGCCACCACTTTGTTGAGGGTGACCACCGGGTTGCGCGTCAACTGTTCCAGTGCTTCGTAGAGCACGACGATCTGTGGCCAGTCGGTCGAGTCCACGTCGCTCGCATCCGTGTGGCAGGCGGCGATGGCCGCCTGCAACGCGTACGGTCCGCGCCCCTTGCCGAGGCCGTCGCTTCGCTCGAGTGCCGCTGTGCCACGAGCGATCTGGCCCCGATCCCAGCGGCGCCGGTCCTGGTCGGCCAACAGCACCGGACGGCCGTTCGCGCCGAGGCGCGCACCAAAGCGGGACGCCTGGAGTTCCATCAGCGCGACCAACCCGTGGACCTCGGGCTCGCGCGGTGTGAGCGTGGCGAGTATGCGGCCCAGGCGTAGTGCCTCATCGGCCAGTTCACGGCGCATCCAGGTTTCGCCGGCCGTCGCGGAATAGCCCTCCGTGAAGATCAGATAGATGACACCGAGTACGCCATTGAGGCGGGCCGGCCATTCCGCCGGCTCGGGCACCTCGTAGGGCACCCGAGCCGCCGACAATGTCTTCTTCGCCCGGACGATCCGCTGTTGGACAGTCGGCACCGTGGTCAAGAACAGCCGGGCGAGTTCCTCGGTGCTCAGCCCGCCGACCACGCGCAGGGTCAACGCGACCTGAGATTCCCGGTTCAGGACGGGATGGCATGCGGCGAACACCAGTTTGAGCACGTCGTCGCGGACCGGTTCCCATTCCTCCTCGGTGACCGTGCCCAGGTCGCGGGCGATGGCCTGGTATCGATCGTCGAGGCGTTCCTGCCGTCGCCAGCCGTCGATGGCACGACGTTTGGCGACCGCCGTCAGCCAGGCGCCCGCGTTGCGGGGGACACCCGAGCGCGGCCAGGTCTCCAGCGCCTCGGCGACGGCTTCTTGCGCCAGGTCCTCGGCCAGGCCGACGTCCCCGACGACGCGGGCGAGCGACGCGACGATCCGGCTGCCCTCGATGCGCCACACCGCATCGACGGACCGCCGGATGTCGGTGTCGCTCACTTGGTCTCGGCCTCCTGGCGCCAGACCTTCTCCTTCTGGATGTACTCGTTGTCGGCGAAGTCCTCGAAGTCGGACTCGTCGGTGACCCGTCGGACCTCGAGCTTGGCGCCGGGACCGAGCGGTGCCTTCTTGGCCCACTCGACGGCCTCCGCACGGCCGGCGACCTGCAGAATCCAGAATCCGTTGAACAGTTCGTGGATCTCGCCGTACGGGCCGTCGGTGACCAGGGGATCCTCGTCGGCGGTGAAGGTCACCACAAAGCCCTCCGACGGGTCACTGAGGCCTTCGCCCGCGAGCAGGACGCCCGCGTTGATCATCTCCTCGTTGAACCGCCCCATCGCGTTGATGATCTCGGTGAAATCGATGTCGGCAGATGCGGCGACGGCTTCCTCGGTGGCGCGCATGATCAGCATGTATTTCATCGTCTTCTCCTTCTCTCGGAACGCCGGGTTCGGCGTCCTCTACCCCTGCGTCGAACGGGAGCACGACAGATCGACACGGATTCCAGACTAATTTTTCAACGGCGCGAATACCGGACGCTACGATCTCCCGATGACATCAGAATCGACAGAAACCGGCCTGGACGCAGCCGAATCTGCCTCCGTGATCGTCGAGCGTGACGGCGAGATCGCGATCATCCGATTGAATCGCCCCGACAGGCTGAACGCCTTCACCCACCAGATGGGCGAGGAGATCCAGGCCGTGTTCGACGAGACCGACGCCGACGACTCGATCCGTGCCATCGTGATCACCGGGACCGGCCGGGCCTTCTGCGCCGGAGCCGACCTCGGCGGGGGTGCGACCACCTTCGAGCTCGACCAGCAGGAACCCGGCGAGGTTCCGCGGGACATGGGCGGACAGGTCACGCTGCGGATCTTCGCGTCACTCAAGCCGGTGGTGATGGCGATCAACGGTGCGGCCGCCGGTGTGGGTGTCACCATGACGCTGCCCGCCGATGTCCGGATCGCGTCGGAGGATGCGAAGTTCGGTTTCGTCTTCGCGCAGCGGGGGCTCGTGCCGGAGGCCGCGTCGTCGTGGTTCCTGCCGAAGCTGGTCGGGCTGCCGACGGCCTTGCAGTGGGCGATGGGGGCGAAGATGGTGCCCGTCGCCGAGGCGCACGAGCGTGGGCTGATCCAGCAGGTCGTGCCGAAGGACGAGGTGCTGTCGACGGCGATCGAGGTCGCTCGGGATCTGACGTCGACGACGGCGCCCGTGTCGGTGGCCCTGACCCGACAGCTGCTGTGGCGCATGGCCGGGGCGCCGAGTCCGTGGGTGGCGCACGAGGCCGATTCCAAGGCCATCTTCTATCGCGGGACGATGGCCGACGTCGCCGAGGGTGTGACGTCGTTCCTGGAGAAGCGTCCCGCGACGTTCACCGACCGCGTCTCGACGGATCTTCCGGACATCTTCTGACGCAGGTCTCGCCGACCGAGCCGTATCGGGGCGGTCGGCGACGCTATGTGACACTGGGCGTCATGAGGCGTGAGCTCTTCACCCGCGTGGTCACCATAGCGGCGTCCGCTGCCGCCGTGGCCGCTGTCGTGATCCCTGGCACCGCGATCACCGAGACGGTCAGCCCGCCCGGCAAGGCCGCCGCAGCCGGACCCGAACGCGCACCGACGACCTATGTGGCACTGGGTAGTTCGTATGCAGCTGGACCCGACCTGTCGTCGGGAGTCCGCCCGCCGTGCTTTCGGACCGACGACAACTATCCGCATCAAGTGGCCACCGCCCGGGGCATGCGCCTGATCGACGCCTCCTGCTCGGGTGCCACCACCCCGGACATCGTGGACAGGGCGCAACGGCCGATGGCGCGCCGTCCGCAGGTCGCCGCGATTCCCCCCGGCGCCGACCTCGTCACCATCACCACCGGCGGCAACGACCTCGATTACGTCGGTCGCGTGACCGCGTTGAGCTGCCGGCACAAGCTTCGGTCCGCGGGTGACGCGATCACGGACCGGGTGTGTTCCGGTGGACGCACGGTCGCACCCGAGCCGACCCCCGCCGCATATCAGAGGGTGGAGCGGAGGATCATCCGGGCGGTCGAAGCCGTGCGGGCTCGAGCACCACACGCACGGATCGTGCTGGTCGACTACCTACCGATCGTCGGCACGTCCTCGACGACATGTGCCGCGTTGCCCCTCTCCCCGTCGGAGATCGCCCAGACCAGGCGAGTCTTCGACGGCCTCACCGATGCCACCTCGCGGGCCGCCCAGGCCACCGGTGCGCAGCTGGTCACAGCATCGAAATCCGGTGCTGCACACGGGGTGTGTTCGTCGCAGCCGTGGGTCTACGGATTCGAGGGCGGCGCGGTCTACCATCCGACGCCGGCCGGGAAGACCGCGGTCGCGCAGCTGGTGCTCAGAGCGCTGCGCTAGCTGCTCGTCGCTGCTTGGCCGTCACCAGGCCGGCGGAGACGAGGAGCAGTGCGCCGGTCGCGACGATGAGATCGCCGACCAAGGTCCCGAACGCCACTCGCAGGGCAACGCCCACGGCGATCGCGGCCACACCGACCGCCAGCGAGCGCCCGGCGTTCTGTGCGCGCCAGTCGATGGTGCTACGACCGGTGGTGATGAGGCTGATGGGGCTGCGGCGCAACACCTCGACGATGAAGATGGTCAGCGCGACCGTGCCCACATAGGCGACACCGATCAGCGGCCATGTCGGCGCATCCCGATGCTCGGCGACGACGGGCATCAGTTCGCTCAACGCCAGCGCATGCGCGAGGTAGATGCCGAACGAACGATCCGCGGCCGTCCGCATCACATTGTCCGCAACCGAACCCGGTGTACGCCGGTTCTGCCACACCGTACCCAGGCAGTACAGCATCGCGATGATCGCGATGTAGGCGAACGAGTTGTGCACCATGAAGACGTTGGTGGCGCGGAATACGGATTCACCCATCTGGGTCTCGTGCAGGTAATACGCCAGCGTCAGCGCGATCGCCACCACGGCCGCCCCGACGACGGGCCACCGCCACCGGAGCATGAATCGCTGGAATGCCGGATAGTGCATGGCCGCAACACAGCCCGACAGGATGAAGAACTGATACGGGAAGATCGTCGCGACGAGATGTGACCAGAGCGCGTGCTGCGGGCCGTGGGTGAAGAACGACGGCGTGGGCCGAACCATGAAGTACAGCAACGTCGTCTGTGCGGCGTAGCTCACCAGCAGCAGATACCGGTGGTAGCCCCATGTTCTGCGGAGTACCCACAAGATCAGTGGGAACACGGCGTATATCTGCATGCTCACAGACAGGAAGTAGAGGTGGTACCAGGCGTTACCGGTGATCAGGTCGTAGCCGATGCTCCTGAGTGACAACATGATCGATTGCGGCGAATCCACCAGATCGCGCAACCCGGACACACCGCCGACGCGGTAACGACCGTAGATCCAGTAGAAGAGACTCCACACCACGAACGGCAGTCCGATGAGTTTGTAGCGCCGCCGCCAGAAGGTCAGGGGCCGCAGCTCACGATCTCGATATTGGTAGGTGAGGACGAATCCGGTGAGCGCGAAGAACGAGTAGCGCGTGTAGCGCAGCAGGAGGCCGAGTCCACCGGCGGCGACGTCGGTGCCCGACGCCACGCCCAGGATCACGTGATCGAGGATGACCGACGCAAAGGTCACCAATCGGACGAAATCGACCTGATACAAATGCTTGTCGCGCCGCGAGGCCGGACTGGCCGTGATGTCGGCCACAGGTTGCGGTGAGACGCCGTCTGTTTCGCCGGGTTTCGGAGGTTGCGGCGGAGCGGAGGTCGATGTCCCTTGCTGCGTAACGATTTCGGCCCCTCCCGATCCTCGGTGCGCGTGTCCCGTCGAACGGTCCGCCGCGCTCGCGGTGAGGCTACTCCCCGAAGCTGTGAATGCAGCATGAGGATGCGCTGTGTCCCGTTCGTCTGTCGTCGCGGTCGACGCCGGGGCGCACCCACGCAACCGCCCATGTCCGAATCCGAGTTCCGCTACCGTCGATCCTGAGGTGTCGACAACGGGGTCGGCGCCGGTGTACAGGGAGTGATCACATGGCCGATACCTTCACCGTGACCGCAGCGGACGGGACCCGACTCGCCGGACGCCGATGGCTGCCCGACGGCCCGGCGCGGGCAACGGTCCTCCTCGTCCACGGGATGGGTGAACACTCGCGACGCTATGTGGAGACGGCGGAGGCGCTCGCTGATGCGGGGTTCGCGGTCTATGCCTATGACCACCGCGGCCACGGCGAGTCCACCCTGCCCGACCGCGAACCCGGAGACCTGGGCCCGGGTGGGTGGCAGAGCCTCGTCGCCGACATCGGCGCCGTCCTCGACCACGCCCGCTCCGAGCAGCCCGAACGACCAGTTGCGGTGATCGCCCATAGCATGGGATCGTTTGCCGCGCAGCAGTTTCTGCTCGACAACAGTACGGCGGTCGACGCCGTGGTACTCAGTGGCACCGCCGCGCTCGACGGCCTCGAACCCGCGCTCGATCTCGACGCCGAGATCGACCTCTCCGGATTCAATGCCCCGTTCGAACCCGCCCGGACCGAGTACGACTGGCTCACCCGCGACGACGCCATCGTCGATGCGTACGTCGCCGATCCGCTGTGCGGCTTCGGTCTCGATGCCGCGTCGGGCAAGGACATGTTCGTTCGGGCACGTCCGGTGGCCGACCCGGATCGGGTCGGCGCGATGGCATCGTCGTTGCCGGTGCTGATCGCGGTCGGTGATCTCGACCCGGTCAACGGTGGACTGGCCTTGAGCGATCTCCTCGTCGATCACTATCGGTCCGGCGGCCTGACCGATGTGACGCTGAAGGTCTATCCCGGCGCGCGGCACGAGATCCTCAACGAGACCAATCGTGACGAGGTGCGACGCGACCTCATCGAGTGGATCGACGCGAAGGTGACGTCGACGCCCTGACGATCGGCTCAGGCCGGCAGGGGCCGGGAGTTCCGGGCGTGGAGCAGCAGCGTCATCTGCCCGATCTCGTCGCCCTGGTCGCCGATCATCGTCATCGCGAACTGCTTGGTGGTCGTGCTCGTCCGCGGATCGTTGTAGGCCGCCGTCGCCATCTCCAGCCCACCTTGGTGGTGTCGGATCATCAACTGCAGGAACAGGATCTCCGCGGCGCGGCCCTGCGCAACCGACAATCTGCCCAACTCGTCGATGCTGGCCATCCCGGGCATCGGAGCAGTGTCGGGCGTCGATCGCTGCGGCGATCCGCCGGGGTGGTCGTGCCCGCCGGCCGTGCTCATCCACGACATCGGATGGTCCGAGGTCACCGGTGACCCGAACCAGGTCAGCCACCCCCGCATCGTCGCGGTCTCCGCGGTCTGCGCCACGACGATCCGGTCGGCCAGCCCGGTGATCTCGGGCGCGACGGTCCGAGACAGACTGTTGGCCATCAGGATCGCCTGGTCATGGTGGGCGGACATGTCCTGGGCGAAGCCGATGTCGGTGACGCTCGGTCGATGCGGGTCATCGGCGCGAGAGGTCTGCCACACCACACCGACGACCACCCCGATCGAGAGCATCAGCAGGGCCACGCCGAGCGCGCCGGCCAATCGGAGTCGTCCACTCATCCGATCGTCGTCTCCTGGTCGGCCGGCGGCGTGTACGTGCCCGGGCTGAGCTGCAGCGCGTAGAAGCCGCCGTCCGCGCAGGTCGCCCAGATCTCGTTGCCTCGGAACTCGGGCGGGGAGAGGCACCAGTCGGTGGAGGTGTCACCGCCGACGACCATCCCGGTACGCGGGCCGATCATGTCGTTCAGCTGAACCTTGCCGTTCGCGATCGACATTCCGAGACTGAGGAATTCGACCGCCGGGACGCCCATGATCGATGCGAGCACATGCGGCGAGTTGGGGGCCTCGACCACCGTGGCGCGTGTGCGGGCGGGCGGATTGAAGTAGGCGATCTCGCGGATGTCGGAGAAGTCGCGGATGTCGAACACGCGGATGCCGGACGACTCCCAGGAGCAGGCCAGGGCGGTCGGATTCTCCGGCCGATCAACGGCGCAGTAGTGAGGATTGCTGCTGAACACCGAGCCGCCCATCGACGAGCGCAGGTTGCGGTCGAGGTTGTCGGGCAGGTTGATCTCGAGTTTGATCTGCGCGACGTACTTTGGTCGGTTGACCCTCGTGACGTCGAAGATCTTCACTCCGCCGGAGCCGCCCTCATCGGCGGTCAGGATGTGCGGCCGGTTGCGGTAGGTGATCGGGATCGAATGCTGGTTGAGCTGTCCGTCCGGCCACAGGTACGCCGCCAGATGTGGAACCTGGGGATAGGGGGCACGGCGTTGCACCGCGCTGATGTCGAGAACCGTGACACCGGCCATGTTCGACAGGTACATCCGGTTGCCGTCCGGGGAGATGCCGAAACCGTGACCGAGGAAGCTGTGCAGGCCCTGCCAGATCACCCGGGGCTGTGCGGGGTTCGAGATGTCGATCGCCGAGAGATGACCTGGCGAGAGTCCCGACGCCCAGTACGTGCGCCCGTCGGGTGAGAAGCCGCCCTCGTGTGAGGTGAAGGGCAGTGGTGTGGCGATCCCGGGGCCTCGCGCGTTGAGCAGCTTCGGATGCTCACAATCGGAGATGTCGTACACGGCGAAGAACCCTCCGCCCCAGAGCAACGGAACCGCGGTCGCCGCCAACAGTTTGCGTTCCCGGTTGACCTTGAGCGTCTCCCAGGTGCCGCCTCGCATGGCCGGATCGGTGAGGGAGCCGACCACGGTGGGCCGATGCGGATTCGAGACGTCGACGACCTGTACCCCGGGCTGCTTCACGAAGTTGTTGCCGGGGAAGAGGCTGCCGGTGTAGCTGCAGTGGTCGTAGTTGGCCGACACGATGCCGCCACCGGCGCCTCGAACGCCGCCGAGCGCGGTCATGTTGCATCGGTAGCCGCGCGTGCTACGACCGGAGTTGCGATCTTCGGCGCTGACTTCGCCCTGTAGTCCGCGCTCGGGCAGCGACCCGGGTCCGCACCGCGCTTTCGCCACCGACTTCTCCGAGATGTCGGGGAAGTAGTGGGTTGCTGCCGTCGCCGCTCCGGTTCCGAGTACCGAGATCGTTACAGTGGCGACGACCAGAAGGGCGACGGGCAGAGTGTGCCTTCGGCGTGACCTGCCCGTGAACGTACGAATGAACAAAGAGCGGTCCGACATCTCAGCCCCCATGAATCGACCGACCACGTGTGTGGCGATCACCCTAGACGCTCGTGACGGCCCATCTCGGTCGTTTGACCAATCTCCGTTCGGTCGGAGGAACGACGCGGCCCGCGCGACGCTATTGCATGGTCATTCGCGGCGCCGCGTTGCGTCGGTGCCGCCACATCCCCACACCGAGACCGGCCGCCACGAAACAGGCGGCCGCACCCACGGCCAATCCGACCCGAGCACCTGCCGATTCACTGATCGCGCCGATGATCGGCCCGCCGATCGGCGTCGACCCCATGAACGACACGGACCACAACGCCATCACCCGCCCGCGCATGCGCGGCTCGGCATTCAGCTGCAGGGTCGCGTTGCCGGTGGACATGAACGACACACTCAGCCACCCGACCAAGAACAGCGCGCCGATCGCCACCGGCAACGTCGGCGCGACGGCGGTGATCGCGATCGTCACACCGAACCCCGCGGCCGCGATGGTGAGCGGACGCAGTCCCGTGGTCCCGCGCGCGGCGACCAGCAGGCCGCCGACCACCGCGCCGACGCCCATCGCCGAGGTCATGAAACCCAGCGCCTGTGGCCCACCGTCGAAAGTCTCCTTCGCCGCAGCCGGCAGCGACACCTGGAACTCGTAGGCCAGGGTGCCGACGAGAGCCATCATGACCAGCGGAATCCACAGGGTCGGCAGGCCGGCCACATAGCGAAGGCCCTCACGCAGTTGGCCTTTGGCCCTCTGCACGGGTTCCTCGTGCTCGATCGTGGCGAGGTTCATCGCGATGAGCGAGACGACCACCGCCACGAAGCTGCCGGCGTTGATGGCGAAACACCATCCGGCGCCCACCGCGGCCAGCAGCACGCCGGCCACGCCGGGGCCGACCGCGCGCGCCGCGTTGACCATCACCGAGTTCAGCGTGACGGCATTGCGGATCAGTGACTCGCCGACGATCTGATGGATGAATGCCTGCCGTGCGGGATTCTCGAATGCGTTGTTGAGTCCGAGCAGCAGTGCCAGGACGGCGACATGCCAGATCTGCACCCACCCGCCGATGGTCAGCACCGCGAGCACCGCGGCCAGCACACCCATCACGGTCTGCAGTGCGATCATCAGCCGTCGGCGGTCGACCCGGTCGGCGATCACACCCGCGTACGGACCGAGCAGCAGAACCGGCAGGGCTTGGAGTGCGACGATGAGACCGAGGATCGAGGCCGATCCGCTCAGGGTCAGGACGAGCCACGCCTGCGCGGTGGCCTGCATCCAGGTGCCGACGAGTGACAAGGCCTGACCGAAGAAGTACAGCCGGTAGTTCGGGTTCGCGAGCGATGCGAATGCGCCGGTGCGAGGTGGCGGTGGGGTCTCCGATTGCCGAGTACCCGGCTCGTAGGCGTCGGGCATTCGGTCTTCGGTCATCGTGATTCATCGTATGCCGCGCGCGGATCACCCCGCGGATCCGGTCACCGAGCTGGGCGCAACCCTTGTGACCCGATGTGTCATCGAGTAGTGCCGACGAGACGTCCCCACTGCTGGTCGAGTGCCGACGAGGGCCGCTTACTGCTGGTCGAGTGCCGACGAGACGTCCCTACCGCTGGTCGAGTGCCGACGAGGCGCCAGCCGAGGAGGTGTATCGAGACCCCCCCACACACACGAACCCCTCACACCCCCGAGCCCACCCACGCCGCGGCATCGCGCCCGGTCCAGTTGGCGAGCCGCTCGGTGGCCCCGGCCTGCGGCCGCGGCTCGACGACCGGACCGAACGGAACCTGCTCATCTCCGCGAATCTCCGCCGGGATGAACTGCTGAGCGACGGCCAGCACGGGCCCGACGACATCGGGATCGGCCTCGGCGGATTGTCCGGTGGCCACCGCGAGGTCCCAGCCGTGCACGAACGTCTCGCTCACATAACCCCAGAGCGCGCCCGCGCCCGGCACCTCACCCCACGGCACTCGCACCATCGCGCCGAGCTTGGCATCGTCGGACCAGACCTCGACGGCACGGCCGACGAGAGTGGCATAGGAATCGGCGTCGTGGGTCTCGGCGACCACCGGCACCGCCAGCGCGTCGCCGCCTTCACCCAGGACGACGGCGCGCTGGGCGGTGGCGGTGAGATGCGCGGCGAGGGTCCGGACGTCGAACTCCTCGCACGGGGTCGGGGAGCTGAGCTGATCGTCGGTGACCCCGGCGAGCAGGCCGGTGACCCACTCGGTGGCGACGGCGTAGGCGGGACGGGGATCGGCGGGCTGGTTGGTGGTCATCGCGATTCCTTTGCTTGTCGGGCTGGTGTTCACCAGTCAATCGCGAAAACATGACATCTTCTGTCATGTTTTCCTGAGAAGATCGGGGCATGCGCGCGGAACGTCTGTTGTCGGTGTTGATGCTGCTGCGCTCGAAGGGGCAGATGACCGCCACCGAACTCGCGGTCGAACTGGAGGTCTCCGAGCGGACGATCCTCCGCGACATCGAGGCCCTGTCGCTGTCGGGAGTGCCGGTCTACTCCGAACGCGGCCGCAACGGCGGATTCGCGCTGGTCAGCGGCTATCGGACAGACCTGTCGGGCTTGACACTCCCGGAGGCGATAGCACTGTTGTCGGGAGGCGGCCGCATCGACTCGGCGGCCGCGGCGAGCGCGAAGCGCAAACTGGCGGCGTCGTTGCCGGAGATGCATCGCGGTGGCGTGGCCGAGGCGAGTCAGCGGATCCTGGTGCGGCCGGAGGGTTTCGTGCGTCCGCCGCAGCAGCTCGAGGCGTTGGCGCCGGTCCAGCAGGCGGTGGTCGAAGGCAGTCGTGTGCGTCTGCGGTACGAGCGGCGGGGCGGCGGCCCCCCGAATGCGCGCGTGCTGGACCCGATTGGTCTGATCGTGGCCGGTGACACCTGGTATCTGGTGGCGTACTCGGAGGGAGTGGAGCGGATGTATCGCGTGTCGCGGATGTCGGAGGTGGTGGTGCTCGACGACCCGGCGCAGCGTGAGTCCGTCGTGGACCTCGAGGAGGTGTGGCAGCGCCACCGTGACGCGTTCCGGTCGTCCTTCGAGCCGGTCGACGTGGTGATCGACTGTGCTGCAACAGACGTGGAGAAGGTCTCGGCGTTCGCCGAGGTTCTCCGAAGCGTCGGTACCGGGACTGGCGTTCGCGTGGACCTGAGGTTCGCCGACCGGAATCACGCGACGCGCGTGTTGTGGGCGGGTTACCTCGAGTCGATGTTCGACATCGTCGAACCGGAATCACTTCGCGAACAACTGCACGACCGCATTCGAGCGGTGACAGTTGGTCAGAGAATCGAGTGAATTCGCTCGAGATCGATCGTCACACCTGACTTCTCAGTGCTTCGAGATCGACGTCGATGATCGGGTTTGTGCCGTCCCACTGCTGCGCCGCGAGTTTGACGTAGCCGAACAGCAACGCTTTCGGCCCGCCGACGTCGGAGATCTCGACGACGGTGCCACGCTGGTCCTCGGTGTCGAAGTAGCAGAAGCGTCCCTCGGGACCCCCGAGCTCTCCCTGTTGTCCGACAACGAATCCGGCCGCGATCGCGCGCTCATGGAGATCCTGGTATTCGCTGGACCAGTAAGCGACGTGTTGGAGGCCTTCGGAACCGGTGGCGAGGAAGTCGCGGTACATCGACGGGGCGTCGTTGGTCTGTTGGATCAGTTCGATCTGGAGCTCTCCGCTGTTGGCCAGTGCGACGTCCATCACCATGTCCGATGGCTGGCCATGGTAGGTGAAGTTCTCGGGCCGCACGTTTCTGGTGCGGAACCATGGTCCGACACCCAGGCTGATCCAGTGCGCGATGGCGGCGTCGAGATCGGTGACCACGTAGCCGAGTTGACTGATGGTGCCGAAGAATGACGCCGCGGCCCGTTCGACCGGTTGCGGCTGATGATCGTCTGGGGCGAAGCCGAACACGATCTTGCCGAGAGCCTCGTTGCCGCGCAGTCGATTGGCGGCTGTGAGGTGGTCCTCGGGCGGGAACGATCGGTCACGGCGTGGGGTGATCCGCCCATCGGCGACGGCATCGATCACCTCGGGCTGCAGCGCGGCACAGACCTCGGCGAGTTCGTCTGGCGTGCGGACACTGAAGGTGGTGCCGATGACGCGCTGCCGCCGAAACGCCACCTGGTCGAGGTCGAGCGCGGCGACCGGCCCGGCCAGGCGGCCGATGCTCACGATGGTGCCGCCGACCGCAGTGGCCGCGGGAAGCTGCGCGAACAGATCGCCGCCGACGTGATCGAGGGTGATGTCCACGCCGCTGCCCGCGGTGGCTGCGAGTGTCACCTCGGCGAGGTCTTCGGTCGACGTGTTGACCGTGACGTCTGCGCCGGCCTCGACCAGTGCTACGCGTTTGCTCTCACTCGTGGTGGTGGCGATGACCGTGGCCGCGCCGAGTGCCTTGGCGAGTTGAATGCCCACCAGGCCGATCGCGGTGGTGCCGCCGACGATCATGACCGTGCCGCCCGCGGAGAACCCGGCCTGGGTGACAAGCGCATCGTGCTCGGTCGCCAGTCCGACGGGCAGGGTGGCGGCGTCGCTGAACGAGAGGTCGTCGGGTATCGGCAGCAGTGTGCCGGGGTGGCACAGCGCGTAGTCCGCGAAGGCGCCGAGAGTGACGCCCATGACGCGCGTGCCGACGGGAAGGTGTGGCGCCATGGGGCTTGATGTCTCGACGATGCCGGCGAATTCCATTCCCGCGGTGTAGACGTCCGAGGTCTTTGCGTTCGGGGAGTAGGTGCCCTCGAGCATGTAGAGGTCGGCGCGGTTCATCGCGGCCGCGACCACACGGACGCGAACGGCGCCCAGGCGCAGGGCGGGGAGATCGGTGTCGGTCATCTTCCAGTCGGAGCCGAGGCCGCCGATCAGTGCACGCATGGTCATGGTCGTCTCCTGTGCAGGGCTATTCAGTGGGCGAGTTCGGGAACAGATGTGTTGAGGAGGCGCGGATCGGGTTGCCCCGACATCGTGGAGAGTGCGCGTAGCGCTTTCACGAGCGTGGGCCACTGTCTCGGGTCCTTCAGATTGATGCCGCCGAGCAGCTGCTTGAGCAGGGTGAGGGTGTCGAAGTAGATCCGCTCGCACACGAGGTTCTCGTTCTCGTCGAAGATGAAGTACGCGGTCATGCGTGTCCGATGGTGCTGCCCGGTCGCCGGAAGTCCGCCGAGCGGACCCAAATGTGTTCCCAGGAGCCAGAACTCGACGATGACGGCATCCGCACTGTGCCGCAGCGCGATGATCTCGTGATCCTGATCGGGAAAGGCGACACGGGTGTCGTGGTAGTAGCCGCGCACCTCCGAATCTCCGTCGTGCACCGTCAAAGTGGGGATCAGCTCGTAGTGCGGATGCGGGAAGGTGGCGAGTACGTCGTCCCACTCCTGTACCACTTCGTCGTGGAAGTGGTCGAGGACGAGCTTCTGGCGAGCGCGCAGGGTCTCGACGTCGGGAATGTCGAACTGGGACATGATGAGCCTCCGATAATCCACAATGTGGGTTTAATCTCGATCACATTAACCCACGTTGTGGATTTCTGCAACGGTCGGCATGATGGTTGCCATGGCGATCACTGGTGAGAGCACATCTTCGGTGCCACGTCGCGGACGGCCACCGCGCGGGGCTCAACAGCTCTCCCGAGCCGCAGTCGCGGATGCCGCTATCGCCGTCATCGACGACGAGGGTCTGCCGGGCGTGAGCATGCGCGCCGTGGCAACCCGACTCGGCGTCGACGCGAAGAGCCTCTACAACCATGTCGATGACAAGGAGGCGCTGCTCGACGCCGTCGCCGAACGGATTCTGGGATCGATGGTCATACCGGAACCAGTGGGTTCTCTGGACCGGGACATCCGTGCGATTGCCCACGCATTCCGGGATGTCGCACGCGCGCATCCGAATGCAGCCCAGTTGGTGTTGACCCGACAGCTGTCCTCGCTCGATGCGCTGGCTCCGGTTCAAGCACTCCTCGCGGCGTTGCGGGTAGGTGGGTGTCCCCCGGCGAAGCGGTCCACTTGCTGCGTACGCTCGTGGCCGCGCAGGTGGGAACGCTGTTGCGGGAGGTCTCCGCGGGGCCTACGTTCGGCCTCACCGATGTCGATGGCATTCGCCGCCGTCAGGCGACGCTCGAGGAGTCCGGACTGCCCGACGTCGCGTCGGCCGCAAGTGACCTCGCGCATTTCGACCGGGACGCCGAGTTCGAATACACCGTCGACCTACTCGTCGCGGCCGCACGGGCCCGCATCGACGGTCGCCGCGGATGACATCCCCCACGACCACGACTCGACATGAAGGGCCCAGACCATGAGGGTTCACCATCTCAATTGCGGAACGATGAAGCCGTGGGCGACTCCCGACGGACTGGTCTGCCACGTGCTGGTCATCGAGACAGATCATGGACTGGCTCTGGTGGATTCCGGGTTCGGAGTGATGGACGGGCCGCAGCGACGGACCCGCATGGGCTCCGCCCGGCACTATGTCCGGCCCATCTTCGATCCCGATGAGGCGGCCATCCGACAACTGCCCTCACTCGGCTACGATCCGCGCGACGTTCGCGACATCATCCTGACCCACTTCGATGCCGACCACATCGGAGGGCTCTCCGACTTCCCCTGGGCACGAGTCCATCTCACCGCTGATGAGATCGGTGCCGCCAAGGCGCGCACGACGCTGGTGGAGAAGCGGCGCTACCGGGCGGGCTACATCGACGAATTGGACGTCGTCGGCCATTCGCCGAGCCGGACCGAGGCCTGGCACGGATTCGACGCTGCCACCGAACTGGCGTCGGTGGGTCCGGGCATCTTTCTCGTTGCCCTACCGGGTCATTCGCGCGGACACGCCGCGGTGGCGGTCGAAACAGACGGTCGACGGATCCTGCATGTCGGCGACAGCTTTTACCACCACGGACAGGTCGACGGGACCGGGCATGCCCCGCTCGCCATGACGGCGATGGAACGCGTGATCGCTCGCGACTGGCGGCGCGTGCAGTCCAACCATGAACGATTGAGTGAACTGTGGGCGGCGGATGATCCGGCTCTGACGCTGATCAACGCGCACGATCCGACTCTGTTCGAACGTGCACGCGACGGCGAGCGGCAGCCGCGTCGTCCCGATTGAACCTGCTGCGGTGAGGAATCATCGCCGTTGGCCTCCGGCGACCACTTCTTCGTCGCCGATGAGCCCAGCGGTATCGGCGACGCCCGACCCCTCGGCTGCGGGGTCAGCCTGCGCCGGCTCGATGTCGATGGTCCGACGCAGTGGCCGGTTCGGCAGGAATGCGACCGCGATGAGCGTCACGATCGCCACGAAGGCGGCGATGAGGAAGATGCGTCCGGTCGCGTCGCCGTAGGCGTGCTGGACGATCTCGCGCACCGGCGCTGGCAGGGCGTCGAGGTCCAGATTGCCGCCACCGCCCGATCCGGCGGGAACTCCCAGGGCGGACAGTCCTTCCGTGGTCAGCTCGCTCACCCGGGTGGCGAGGACGGAGCCGAGGACCGACACGCCGATCGCACCGCCGAACGTACGGAAGAAGGCGACACTGCTCGACGCGGCGCCGATGTCCTTGACGCTGACCGTGTTCTGCACCGCCAGAACCACATTCTGCATCAGCATGCCCAGTCCGAGGCCCAGGATCACGGTGTATGCCGAGATCAGCCACAGGTTGGTCGCATGATCGATGGTGGCCAGCAGCCCGAACCCGACCACGATCAGCACGCCACCGGTCACCACGAATCGCTTCCACTTTCCGGTGCGGGCGATCAGCTGGCCGGATCCGACCGAGGCCGTCAACAGTCCGACGACCATCGGGATGGTCAGGATGCCCGCCATGGTGGGCGAGTAGTCGCGCGCGGTCTGGAAGTACTGGGCCAGGAACGTGGTTGCGCCGAACATGCCGACGCCCACCGCGATCGACGCGATGATGGCCAGACCGGTCGTGCGCTGGGTGACGATTCGCAGGGGGATGATCGGCGCGCTGGCCCTGGTCTCGATCCAGATGGTCGCTGCGAGCAGCAGTACCCCGATGCCGACGTACAGCGCAGACTCCGCCGACCACCAGTCGTAGTAGCCGACCTTGCCGGCGAAGGAGACCCAGATGAGCAGGATGGACACACCCGCGGTCAGGGTGATGGCGCCGAACCAGTCGATCGACACATTGTCCTGACGCTGAGTCGGAAGCTTCAGCGTCTTCTGCAGCAGGATGAGTGCGATGACCGCGAGCGGTACACACACGAAGAAACACCAGCGCCAACCGAGCGGGCTGTCGGCGATCAGGCCGCCCACGATCGGGCCACCCGACATCGCGACGGCCATCACCGCACCCATGTATCCGGAGTAGCGTCCCCGTTCGCGCGGCGACACGATGCTGCCGATGATTGCCACGACCAGCGCGGTCAAGCCGCCCATACCGAGGCCCTGAATGACCCTGGCCGCCAGCAACAATGGGACGCTGTGGGCGAATCCCGCGATCACCGATCCGATGACGAAGATGATGATCGCGGACTGGACGAGGACCTTCTTGTTGAACAGGTCGGCCAGCTTGCCCCAGATCGGGGTCGATGCGGCATTGGCGAGCAACGCCGAGGTGATCACCCACGCGTAGGCCGTCTGCGAGCCCTGCAGGTCGCCGATGATGGTGGGCAGGGCGGTCGCGACGATCGTCGTGCTCAGCAGCGCGGTGAACAGCGCCGCCAGCAGGCCGGTCATCGCCTCGAGGATCTGACGGTGGGTCATCACACCGCCCTCGGGCGCCGTCGGTGCCGTGGTGGTCTCAGGCATGGGTCGGTTCACTTTCTCTTGCATGTGTCTGCGCGTAGGCGTGCAGCGCGGTTCGAAGTCGTCTGGTGACGTCCACCGCATCCGTCACGTCGTCGTGGTCCCAGTCGCCGAGTGCGTTCGCGAGGGCCGTCGCCCGACTGTGATGGGCCCGGTCGAGCAGGTCGAGGCCCTTGGCGGTCAGCTCGATCAGCGATGCGCGACCGTCCGTCTGATCGGGTCGCCGGACGACATAACCCGCCGTGACGAGCTCGGAGATGTGCCGACTCAGGCCGGACGGCGTGATCGACAGTTCGCCGGCCAGCTCGACCTGCCGACACGGCTGGCGAGTGTTGAGCACCATCATGACGACGATCGCCCCTGGTAGGAGGCCGTGCGAATCGACGGCCGGGGCCAATGCGGCACGGATGGCGTGACCCATCAGACAGAACTCATCGGCCAGGCTGCCGATGACATCGGGTTCGCCAGACATGTGCGCACCTCGATCCGCTGCAGTTGGTTGACTCACGCAACGATATCAGATGGTTGCGTAGATCAACTAATGGCAGCGTCGAAGGTCACATGTCCGTGTCCCCGCCACTCAGTGTCGTGCGGCCGGAATCGTCCGACTATCTCCTCGGAACTCGGCGATGACGTCGTCACCCCGCTTCACTGTGACGTCATAGATCCCGTTGCGCCCGAAGCGTTGTCGTTCGACCGCTTCGGCGACCAGCACATCACCCTCGTGAGTGGCACGGAGGAACCGGATGTCGGCGCGGGCGGCGACGGCGGCGTCGTCGTGACTGTTGCAGGCCAGCGCGAAGGTGGTGTCGGCGACCATGAACACGTACCCGCCATGGGTGATGCCGTGGCCGTTGACCATCGACGGCGTCACCGTCATCGAGGTGCGGGCATATCCGGGGCCGAGGTCGTCGAGCGTGATGCCGAGCTCGCGCGACGCGACGTCCTCTGCGAACATCGTGCGCGCGATCCGGTGGTCGTCGAGACGGTCTGGTGCGGGCGCGGTCTCAGCCGACATCGAGGACCGACACCTCCTCGTGGGTGAACAAGGTGGCGCCGCCGGTCGCGAAGTTGGGTACATCGCCGGCGGCCGCGGCCATCTCCGGCGACGTCAGTCCGGCGCGCAGGGTTTCGGCGTCCGGGAAGAACAGGCTCGCGACGGAGTAGTACGGCGGAGCGGACCCGTCCAGCGAACTCGCCTTCGAATAGGTGTATCCGGTCAGGCCGGGGACCTTGCTCGCCAACGGGATGTGCACACGTTCGTAGTGCTCGTCGAAGGCGGCGGGATCGTCGGGTTGTCCATAGCAGACGGCAACGCGGATGGTCATCGGTTCTCCTCGGGCTTGGCGACGAGGGTGAGCACATCGTAGGTGGCCACCGGGTCGTCGTTCTGATTGGTCACGACTGCGTCCCAGCGCACCTCACCGTAGTCGGCGCTCTGACGCGGGGTGATGAGTTTGGCGGTGAGCGTGACGGTGAGGTCGTCCTCGGCCTTCACCGGGGTGAGGAAACGCAGGTCGTCGACGCCGAAGTTGGCCAGCACCGGACCCGGTGCCGGATCGACGAAGAGTCCCGCTGCCAGTGACACCACGAGGTAGCCGTGCGCGACGATGCCACCGAACAGCGGATTGGCCGCGGCCGCTTCGGGATCGGTGTGCGCGTAGAAGGTGTCGCCGGTGAACTCGGCGAAATGATCGATGTCCGCGCGGGTCACCTTTCGCGGACCGCCGACGATCGTGTCGCCGACGACCAGCTCGGCCAGATCCTTCCGGAACGGATGGACATCGCCGTGCACGCGGTCGGCGCCGGTCACCCATTTCTTGCCGACGGCGGTGAGCACGTTCGGCGTGCCCTGGATCGCTGTGCGCTGCATGTGGTGCAGCACGCCGCGGATACCGCCGAGCTCTTCGCCGCCGCCCGCGCGCCCGGGGCCGCCGTGGACCAGCACCGGTAATGGGGAACCGTGACCGGTGGACTCTCGTGCGTTCTCCGCGTTCAGCACGAGTGCGCGGCCGTGGTACGGCGCCAGGCCGCGGACCACCTCGGCCGCCAGGGATGCGTCCTTGGTGACGAGCGACGCAACCAGGCTGCCCTTGCCTCGGGCGGCGAGCTCGACGGCGTCGGCGGCGTCCGTGTAACCGATCACCGTCGACACGGGGCCGAAGGCCTCGATGTCGTGCGGTTCCGGTGCGGTCTTGTCGTCGGCGCGCAACAGAATGGGCGAGAGAAACGCGCCTTTCGTCGCATCGGCGTCCACGACGTCGACATGCTCGGGGTCGCCGAAGACGATGTCAGCCGACTTGGTGAGTCCCCGAAGGGATTTCAGAACCTCATCGCGCTGCTCGATACTCGCCAGTGCACCCATGCGCACGGTGTCGGAGGCGGGGTTGCCGACGGTGATCGTCGCCAGCCGGGCCGATGCGGCCGCGATCACGTCGTCCATCAGGGGCTCCGGCACGAAGGCGCGGCGGATCGCGGTGCACTTCTGGCCGGCCTTGACGGTCATCTCGGTGACGAGTTGTTTGACGTAGAGATCGAATTCGGGATCGTCGACGGTGACGTCGGTGCCGAGGATCGAGGCGTTCAGCGAGTCCGCCTCGGCCGTGAAGTGCAGTCCCGACGACACCACCTGTGGATGGGCGCGCAGCGTCGCCGCGGTGTCGGCCGATCCGGTGAACGCGACCGAGTCCTGGCCGTCGAGGTGATCGAGGAGGTCGCGGGCGCTGCCGCACAACAGTTGGACCGACCCCTCGGGCAGGATGCCGCTCTCGATGATGCGGCGGAACACCAGTTCGGTCAGATACGCGGTCTGGCTCGCGGGCTTGACGATCGACGGCACGCCGGCGATGAACGCGGGGGCGAGCTTCTCGAGGAATCCCCAGACCGGGAAGTTGAACGCGTTGATCTGCACCGCCACGCCCTGGCGCGAGGTGTAGATGTGCTGTCCGAGGAAGGTGCCCTTCTTGCCCAGCTGCTCGACCGGGCCGTCGAGGTAGACGGTGTCGTTCGGCAGTTCGCGTCGCGCCTTGCTCGCGTAGCTGAGGACGGTGCCGAAGCCGCCGTCGATGTCCACGCCGGAATCCCGTGCGGTGGCTCCGGTGTGACGCGACAGCTCGTAGAACTCGTCTTTTCCGGCCATGAGGGTCATGCCGAGTTGTTTGAGTAGGGCGGCCCGTTCGTGAAAGGTCAACGCGGCAAGGGCGGGCCCACCGACCGTGCGCCCGTACTCGACCATGCCCGCGAGGTCCAGCCCCTTCGACGAGATCCGGGCCACCTCGTGGCCGTCGACGGCGCTGGCCAACGGCGTGCCGTCATCGGCCGCCGTGAACCAGCGCCCCTGGGCGTAACTCTGCAGAAGATTGCTCACGATCACTCCGTCCACCGTCCATTCGGTCGGTAATTACCATCGCTGCGAATGGCGGGGATGTCAAGGACGGGTGGGCCGGCTAGGTGCTGCGGAGGCCGTCGAACGTCAACGCGACGACCGCATCGGCGAGGTCGTCCGCCGACGTCCCGGCCCTCGGTCGGTACCACTCGATCAGCGAGTTCACCGTGCCGAAGAGCAGTCGGGCGACCAATGCCGGATCGATGTGGGGATGAAGATCTCCCTCGTCGGCGGCGGCGGTGACCAGGTCGCCGACGAAGGCGTCGAACTCCCGCCGGCGGGCCAGCGCGCGGCGTTCGACCGCGGTGTTGCCCCGCACGCGGAGCAGCAAGGTCACGTACGGGAGTTCCGCGACGAGGATCTGCACACTGCGCCTGACCAGGTATTCCAGTCGGTCGACGTAGCGCCCCTCGGTCGCTTGTGCCTCGGTCGTCGCAGCGAAGAGCGCGTTGAGCGCGCGATTGAGGGCGAGTTCGAGCAACTCCTGTTTCCCCGATACGTGGTGGTAGATCGACGACTTGCTCAGGCCGAGCCGCTCGGCCAACACGTCCATGCTGGTGCCGTCGTAACCCTTCTCGTTGAAGACCTTGACGGCCACGGCGAGGAGCGAGTCGAGGTCGTAGCCGGGCCGCCCGGGGCGCCCGGTGCGGCGGATCGCGGGTGTCGTACTCATGGCCCCATCCTGTCATTCGTGGTCGCCGGCTTCTGTGCTTCTGCTGTCGACCACTTGTTACCGACCAAAGATTCGGTTATTAATAGTAGGTCTGGAAGGAGCAGTCGAGCACATGATGGTCACCATCGAGCTGCATGAGACCGACGACCGGTATGTCCTCACCTTGGACCGACCGGCTCAACGCAACGCGATCAACGCGCAGATGATCGACGAGCTCCACCGGGCGTGCGAGGTGATCGAGCGCGCCCCGAAGCCGGTGGTGATCACCGGACGCGGCGATCACTTCGCCGGCGGCGCGGACATCGGCGAGCTCCGTGACCGTGGGCGCGCCGAGGCACTCGACGGCATCAATCGCACGCTCTTCGACCGCATCGCGCGGCTCCCGCTGCCCACCGTGGCCGCGGTCTCGGGGTATGCGCTGGGCGGCGGGGCCGAGCTGTCCTACGCCTGCGACATCCGGATCGCCACGCCGACCGCGGTGTTCGGCAACCCGGAACCCGACCTCGGCATCCTCGCCGCGGCCGGAGCGGGCTACCGACTCCCCGCGCTCGTGGGGGAATCGGTGGCCAAGCAGGTCTTGATGGCCGGGCGAAACCTCGACGCCGACACCGCATTGCGCACGGGTCTGGTGATGGACGTGGTCGACGATCACCTGGCCGCGGCGCACAAGGTCGTCGACCGCATCACGCGACAGTCGTCGCTGGCGCTCCGGTTCACCAAGACCATCATCGACGCCCCGGGTAGCCAACCGTGGGCCGCCGACATCGCGCAGGCGGTCCTGTTCGAGACCGACGACAAGCACCGACGGATGACAGCCTTCCTGGAGAGGAAACGATGACCACAACACCCACCGCGATCGGTGTGATCGGCGGCGGAAGGATGGGCGCGGGTATCGCACAGGTCTTCGCCACCCTGGGCGCCGACGTCACGATTGCCGAGAGTCACGACCAGGGTGCTGCTCGGGAACGGGTCGTGACCGGGGTCGCCCGCGCTCACGAGCGGGGAAAACTCAATGGGCGGGATCCGGTCGAAGTGACGCGACGGGTCTCGACGGTCGGTGCGGTAGCGGACCTGCCCGTGGGGCTGGATCTCGTCGTCGAGGCCGTCCCCGAACAGCCCGCGCTCAAGATCGACGTCCTGGTCGCCGCCGAGAAGGCGCTGGCCGACGGTGCCATCCTGGCGTCGAACACGAGTTCGTTGTCGATCACCGAACTCGGTGCGGCTCTGAATGATCCCAGTCGTTTCGTCGGGATGCACTTCTTCAATCCGGTCCCGGCGTCGTCGCTGGTCGAGATCGTCCGGGCGCCCGCGACGGCCGATGGAACCGTCTCCGCGGTGCGGTCATGGGTCCGCCAGATCGGCAAGTCGGAGGTGGTGGTCAACGACGCGCCGGGCTTTGCCACCAGCCGCCTCGGTGTCTGCCTGGGACTCGAGGCCATCCGGATGGTCGAGGACGGCGTCGCCGACGCTGCCGACATCGACCGGGCGATGGAACTCGGCTACCGGCATCCGATGGGGCCGTTGCGCTCCACGGACCTCGTCGGTCTCGATGTCCGGCTGGCGATCGCCGAGCACCTGGCCGCGACCCTCGGTGAGCGTTTCGAGCCGCCGAAGCTGCTGCGCGACAAAGTTGCCCGCGGCGAGCTTGGACGCAAGGCCGGGCAAGGATTCTACGAATGGAAGGAAGGTGCGTCATGACCGTCACCGCCACCACAGCCGACGGGCTGGCCACGATCACCATCGCTCGTCCCAAGGCGCACAACGCGCTCGACCTCACCACCAAGGCGGCCTTCCTCGATGCCGTGACGGCCGTCGGTGACGACCCCGCCGTCCGTGCGGTACTCATCGCCGCGGAGGGCCGCAACTTCTGCGTGGGCCAGGATCTCGGTGAGCATGTCACCGCGCTCGAGGCCGACCCGGCGACCGCCATGGACACCGTGGCGCAGCATTACAACCCACTCATCCGGGCGCTGGCGGCCGTGGCCGTTCCGGTCGTCGTCGCGATCCAGGGCGCCTGCGTCGGGGCCGGCCTCGGCATCGCGCTGGCGGGTGACATCCGGGTCGCCGGCAACGGGACGTCGTTCGCCACGGCGTTCACGGGCATCGGTCTCGCGAGCGACTCCGGACTCAGCCATGCACTGGTCACCGCGCTCGGACCGAGTCGCGCGGTCGGGCTGATGATGCTGGGCGACAAGGTGTCGGCCGAGCAGGCGCTGGACTGGGGCCTGGTCCACCGGGTGGTCGCCGACGACGAGATCGGGACCACCGCGCACCGGTTGGCGACGCGCCTCGCGAGTGGGCCGACCGAGGCGTACCGCCAGGTCAAGGGGCTGATCGGGGCAGCGGCGGAGGGGCTCGACGCCGCGCTGGACCGGGAGGCGACGGCTCAGTCCGAGCTGGGTCGCTCGGTCGACCACAAGGCGGCGGTGAGTGCCTTCCTCGCCAAGGAGAAGCCGGTGTTCGTCGGACGCTGAGGTCCGAAGGCGAGCCGCGCCTTGTGTCGCGGCTCACTTTTCGGCATACTATTACCAACCGATCATTCGGTATTGAAAGTAGGAGAGATGACCACGTCAAGTGCCTTGCACGACGACCTACTGGTCCAGTTCGATGAGACGATCGCGCATGACCAACGGGTCGAACCGCGCGACTGGATGCCCGACGGCTACCGCAAGACCCTGATCCGGCAGATCGCTCAGCATGCGCATTCGGAGATCATCGGGATGCAGCCCGAGGGGAATTGGATCACCCGCGCGCCCTCGCTGCGGCGCAAGGCGATCCTGATGGCCAAGGTCCAGGACGAGGCCGGACACGGTCTGTATCTCTACTCGGCTGCCGAGACCCTGGGCGCAGACCGGACAGATCTCACCGAGAAGCTCATCGAGGGTCGCCAGAAGTACTCCTCGATCTTCAACTATCCGACGCCGACCTATGCCGACGTCGGGACCATCGGCTGGCTGGTCGACGGCGCGGCGATCTGCAATCAGGTTCCGCTGTGCCGCAGCTCGTTCGGGCCGTACGCGCGCGCCATGATCCGGGTGTGCAAGGAGGAGTCGTTCCATCAACGCCAGGGGTATGAACTCCTCACGACGATGATGCGCGGCACCGACGAGCAGCGGGCGATGGTGCAGGAGTCGGTGAACCGGTGGTGGTGGCCGGCGCTGATGATGTTCGGCCCGCCCGACGATCAGTCGCCCAACACCGAGCAATCGATGGCGTGGGGCATCAAGCGACACACCAATGACGAACTGCGGCAACGATTCGTGGACATGAGCGTGCCGCAGGCGCAGGCCCTGGGCGTGTCCTTCCCCGATCCGGACCTGGTCTGGAACGAGGAGCGTGGCTCCTACGACTTCGGCGAGCCCGACTGGAGCGAGTTCACCGCGGTCGTCAAGGGCAACGGTGCCCTCAACTTCGAGCGCACCCAGGTGCGTCGGGAAGCACATGAGAACGGAACCTGGGTCCGCGAAGCAGCAGTCGCCTTCGCCGCCCGTGGGCAGGAGGATCAGCGATGAACCAGATCAAGGCCGAGTGGCCGCTCTACGAAGTGTTCGTCCGCGGCAAGCGTGGACTCAATCATGTGCACGTCGGATCGCTGCGTGCCGCCGACGACGAGATGGCCCTGCGCCACGCGCGTGACGTCTACACCCGACGAAACGAGGGCGTCAGCATCTGGGTCGTGAGATCCGAATCCATCGTCGCGACGAGCCCGTCCGAGAAGGACCCGTACTTCGCGCCGAGCGGCGACAAGGTCTACCGACATCCGACGTTCTACGAGATCCCCGACAACGTTCCCCACATGTGAGTGAGACCATGACCGACCACGAGAATGCCTATGACGGCCTCGTCGACGAGAACAGCCACGGGCAGTGGGCCTTCGGCACGAGCTTCGACGACCCGCTCGCCGGCGTCGACACCACGGTGCCCGGCGACGTCGACCTGCGCGTGCTCGGCGCCTACTGTCTGATGCTCGGCGACGATGCGCTCATCAGTGCCCAGCGGCTGGCCGAATGGAACACGCACGCACCCGAACTCGAAGAGGAAGTCGCGCTGGCCAACGTCGGGCTCGACCTCCTCGGGCAGGCTCGGTTGCTTCTCGCCCGTGCCGCGGCCGCCGATGCGACACTCGTCCCGTTCATCTCGGACACCTCGCCCGTTCCCGCCGAGGATGCGCTCGCGTTCTTCCGCGACGAGCAGGACTTCCGGAACGTCCAACTGCCAGAGCTCGACAACGGGGATTTCGCCAAGACGATGGTCCGGCTGTTCGTCTTCTCGACGTGGCGCCTGGCTCTGTTCGATCGGCTGCAGACCTCGCGGGATCCGGTGCTGGCAGCGGTTGCCGCGAAGGGCGTCAAGGAGCTGACCTACCACCGCGACTACTCGGCCCGCTGGGTGGTCACCCTGGGCTGTGGGACCGATGAATCCCGGAAGCGACTGCGCGACGGGCTGGCCCGGGTGTGGCCGTACGTGGACGAGCTGTTCGTACCGACCAGCGAGGAACTCACCCTCGCCGCGGTCGGGGTCGCGGTCGACCCGAGTGACGTTCGCGACGAGTTCGACCGGGTGGTCGGGCAGGTCCTGCATGCGGCCGAGATGGACACGCCGGACGGTCCGCACGTGGGCCGTGTCGGTGGACGCGCCGGTCGGGCGGGTCTGCACACGGAGAAGATGGGGTACATCGTGGCCGAGATGCAGAGCGTGGCACGGGTTCACCCCGAAGGGGTGTGGTGAGATGTACTGCGCGACAGCACTGTCACCGCGAGAGATCGTCGGGGAGGTTCTCGACCCGGAGATGCCGATGGTCACGCTCGAGGACCTGGGCATCATCCGTGACGTCACAGAGGACTCGACCACCGGGGCGGTGACCGTCACCATCACCCCCACCTATTCGGGATGCCCGGCGATGGGCACGATCCGCGACGACATCGTCTCGGCCCTGCATCGGCATGGCCGCTCGCCGGTCGAGGTCCGGACCAGTCTGCAGCCCGCCTGGAGTACCGACTGGATCACCGACGAGGGCCGGCGCAAACTCGTCGCGGCCGGCTACTCGCCACCGGGGAGCGCCCCCCTGCCGGACGCCGGACCGATCCCGCTGACCCTGATCGCGCGTCCCCGCGTGGTCGCCTGCCCGCTATGCGGTTCCGCACAGACACAACTGATCTCGGAGTTCGGTGCGACCCTGTGCAAGGCGCACTACCGGTGCGAGGACTGTGCAGAACCGTTCGATCACATGAAGGAGATCTGAGGACATGTCGAGCAGTCCGGTCCTCGAGACCACCGCGGTGCCCGCGGCCCCGATGCCGCACGATCGTGCATTCCACACGCTCACCGTCGCCGACGTCGAACCGCTCTGCGACGACGCCGTCGCGGTCCGGTTCGACATCCCGAATGATCTGTCGTCGGAGTTCGATTTCCGGCCGGGCCAGTCGTTGACGCTACGACGCACCGTCGACGGGGTCGAACATCGCCGGAGCTACTCGATCTGCGCTCCCGCCGGACGGTCACCGCGGGTGGGGGTCCGCGAGGTCAACGGTGGGCTCTTCTCCAGCTGGCTGGTCCACGATGTCCGTGCCGGCGACCACATCGACGTGCAGGCCCCGTCGGGCACCTTCCACGCCGACCCGTCGGCCGGCGGGCGGCACCTGCTGATCGCCGCCGGCTCGGGCATCACACCGATGCTGTCCATCGCCGCGTCCATGCTCGAACACCCGGGCGCGGAGGTGACACTGATCTACGCCAACCGCCGCACTCGCTCGGTCATGTTCGCCGAGGACATCGCCGACCTGAAAGACCGCCATGGGCCCCGGCTCGACGTCATCCACGTGCTGTCGCGCGAACCGCGTGAGGTGGAGCTGTTCAGCGGCCGCCTCGACCGCGAGCGGCTCGACGAGATCCTCGACTCCGTGGTGCCGACCGCCGACATCGACCACTTCTGGCTGTGCGGACCCCTCGGTATGGTCGAGACCGCGCAGGAGGCCATCGCCGATCGCGGAATCCCGAAGGACCGCATCCACTTCGAACTGTTCTACGTCGAGGCGACGCCGCCACCGCAGGAGAAGCACCGTGAGCCCGGCACGACCGGTCCGACCAGTGAGGTCACCATCGTCCTCGACGGCCGGTCGGTGAGCGGCACCCTGTCGCGCGACGAGTCGATCCTCGACGCCGGTGAGGAACTGCGCTCGGACCTGCCGTTCGCCTGCAAGGGCGGCGTGTGCGGCACGTGTCGCGCCAAGGTCGTCTGCGGCGACGTCGACATGCGTCGCAACTACGCGCTCGAGGACTCCGAGGTCGCCGACGGATTCGTCCTCACCTGCCAGACCTTCCCCGTCGGTGACCAGGTCACCGTCGACTTCGACGCCTGAACCCCCACCCGAGAAGATCCCTGGAGATCCCCATGACCAGCACCCTGCCAGCCCCTGAGGCCCATGACACCGCCGACATCGAGTTCGCGTCGCGCGATCGGATCGCCGCGCTGCAGCTCGACCGGTTGCGCTGGTCGCTGCAGCATGCCTACGACAACGTGGCGCACTACCGGAATGCGTTCGACGAGAAGGGGGTTCATCCGTCGGATCTGAAGGAACTGTCGGATCTGTCGCTGTTCCCGTTCACGGGCAAGGCCGATCTTCGCGAGAACTACCCGTTCGGGATGCTCGCCGTCCCGCAGGACCGGGTGTCGCGCATCCACGCGTCGTCGGGGACCACCGGACGGCCCACCGTCGTCGGCTACACGACCAACGATCTGGACAACTGGGCCGACCTCGTGGCGCGTAGTCTGCGGGCGGCGGGCGTACGACCCACCGACAAGGTGCACGTCGCCTACGGGTACGGGCTCTTCACCGGTGGGCTGGGTGCGCACTACGGTGCGGAACGATTGGGCTGCACGGTGATCCCGATGTCGGGCGGGATGACCGACCGGCAGATCCAGCTCATCGAGGACTTCGCGCCGGACGCCATCATGGTGACGCCGTCGTACATGCTGACCATCCTCGACGCCATGATCGCCAAGGGCATCGATCCCGCGGCCACCTCGTTGCGCACGGGCGTGTTCGGTGCCGAACCCTGGACCGAACAGATGCGTCGGGAACTCGAGCAGCAACTCGGTATGGACGCCGTCGACATCTACGGTCTGTCCGAGGTGATGGGACCCGGTGTGGCACAGGAATGTGTGGAGACCAAGGACGGCCTGCACATCTGGGAAGACCATTTCTACCCGGAGATCATCGATCCCATGACGGGTGAGGTCCTGCCCGACGGGGAGGAGGGCGAACTCGTGTTCACCTCGCTCACCAAGGAGGCCATGCCGATCGTGCGTTATCGCACCCGTGATCTGACCCGGTTGTTGCCGGGGACGGCGCGGACGATGCGTCGGATCCAGAAGATCACCGGCCGCAGCGACGACATGATCATTCTGCGCGGGGTAAATCTGTTCCCGACGCAGATCGAGGAGCTGATCCTGACCGAGCCGGCACTGGCGCCGCAGTTCCAGTGCGTTCTCGACCGTCCGGGCCGGATGGACACCCTCACCGTGCACGTCGAGTATCGCCCCGAGGTCGCGAGCGAGCAGCACGTCGCGGCGGCTGCCTCGCTGAAGAAGCTCATCAAGAATCGGATCGGCGTTACCGTGGACGTGGCCATCGCCGCTCCGGGCACGTTGCAGCGTTCCACCGGGAAGGCCCGGCGATTGGTGGACAACCGGCCGAAGGACTGATGCGATGATCGCGACGCGCACACATGCCGACGAACCGCTGCGGGACATCGGTTTCGACCGATGGCGAGCGGCGATATCCGAGGCCTTCGTGCCGCTCGATGCTGCGCCGATGGCAGGTCAGACGATCGGGTTCCGGGGCGGGTTGTCGAGCGTCGGACTCGGTGAGTTGCAGTTGTCGGACGTGGTCGGCGAGCGTGTGCACGTGCGGCGGTCCGCATCGACGATCCGACGATCCGATCCCGGCGTCATCAAGGTGGGCGTGCAGATGCGCGGGACTTCAACGGTGTCACAGCATGATCGGGAGGCCCGGCTCAGTGCGGGCGATCTGGCGATCTATGACACCAGTGAACGATATGACCTCGCGCTCGGCGACTCGTTCGACATGCTCGTCGCGGTCATCCCGCGCGCGTCGCTGCGGGTGACAGATGGCGAGCTCCACGAGGGGACCGCCCGCACGATCACGTCGAGCACCGGTATCGGGGCGTTGATCACGCCGATGCTCGTGTCGCTACGGTCGCAGGCCTTGTCGGGGTCGGGTGCGTGCTCGTCGCCCCTGGTGGGCGATGCCGTCGCGGACCTGGTCAGTGCGGCGTTGCGGGCCTCCGCTCCCGACGACACGTTGGGGGCAGGGGAGACCGTGTTGTTGTCGGCGCGGTCGTACATCGAGGGCAACCTCAGCGACAGCGGGTTGTCGCCCGCGATGGTGGCCGCGCACCACCACGTGTCGGTGCGGTACCTTCAGAAACTCTTCGCCCACGACGGGCACACCGTCGCGGGCTTCATCCGGCAGCGTCGGCTCGAACGCTGCCGCCGCGACCTCGCCGACCCGGCCCAGCTACATCGCAGTGTCGGATCGATCTGCGCCGCCAACGGATTGGTCGACGCAGCACACTTCTCGCGGCTGTTCAAGAGCACGTACGGGATGTCGCCGCGGCAGTTCCGGGAAAGCCGCACGGTTCGTCCCCCGGGTATCGATTCCTCCTCCGCGTAGACGGGGACGATGGAATACCCGGGGGACGAACCGTCACGTGGTCGTGGACGTCCCTGAGCGATATCAGTACATGATCACGCCGCGGACGTTCTCCGCCTTGCGCATCGCCTCGTACCCCTCGTTCACCTGATCGAGCGTGTAGGTGCGGGTGATCATCTCGTCGAGCTTGAGATGGCCCTCCATGTACAGACGCAGCAGGTGGGGGATGTCGAAACGGATGTTGGCGTTGCCGAACCAAGCCCCCTTGAGTGTCTTGCGCATGGCGGTGAGGTCGAACAGGCTCAGGCTCACGTCGGTCTGGGTCAGATCACCGACCGAGACCTGCACGCAGATACCACCTTTCGCGACCAGGCTCATCGCCGGCGCGATGAGTGCACCGTCGGCGACGTCGACGGTGATGAGCACTTTATCGGCGAGCTGTCCCCAGGTGATGTCCTGCAGCAGTGCGAGCGCCTCGTCGATCGAGGCCACGGCATGGGTCGCCCCGAACACCTTGGCCTGATCGCGTTTGAACGGAGACGGATCGACGAGCACGACGTGCCGGGCGCCGGCCAGCGCGGCTCCCTGGACGGCGCCACACCCGACACCACCCATACCGAGGACGACGACCGTCTCGCCGGCTGACACCTCCGCCGCATAGACCGACGAACCCCATCCGGTCGTGACGCCGCAGCCGACCAGTGCCGCCTTGTCCAGCGGGATGTCCTTCGTGAGCTTGACGCACGACGCCTCGTTCACCACGGTGACCGGGGCGAAGGTGCCGAGCAGGCACATCAGTCCGGCATCCTGTCCGTTCACGTGATGCCGAGCGGTGCCGTCGGAGAGCTGCACGCCGGCAAGGAGATTCGCACCGAGGTCACAGATGCTGGACCTGCCGGTCGCGCACGACGGGCACCGACCGCACGCCGGGATGAACCCGAGTGCCACATGGTCGCCGACCTCGACGGTCGTCACACCCCGGCCGATCTCGGTGACCACACCGGCGCCCTCGTGCCCGCCGATGTAGGGGTACATCCCGACCGGGACGCTGCCGTCGCGGACGTGCTCGTCCGAATGGCACATGCCGGACGCGGCCAGCTCGACCTTCACCTCACCGTACTTCGGGGCGTCGAGGACTAGTTCCTCGATCTGCCAGGACTGACCGGGCTCCCACAGAACTGCTGCTTGGGTCTTCATGATTCGTGTCTCCTTCTCGTGGTCACCGTCAGAGGACGACGGTGACGACCTTCTCCTCGGTGTTGGCGACGATCCCGGCCCAGCCGAGTTCGCGGCCGACACCGCTGGTCTTCATGCCGCCCCACGGCAGGGCGGGATCGATCGCGGCCCATCCGTTGATCCACACAGCACCCGCGCGGACCTTCGACGCCAGCGAATGGGCGAAGGAGACGTCGCGGGTCCAGATGCTCGCGGCGAGACCGTAATCGGTGTCGTTGGCGATCCGGATGGCGTCGTCGACGTCGTCGAACGGGATGACCGTGCCGACGGGGCCGAAGATCTCCTCGCGGGCGATGGTCATCTCGTTGGTCGCATCGGCGAAGATCGTCGGCTGCACGAAGAAGCCGGTGCCGGAACCCTTCTCGCCACCGGCGACGATGCGTGCACCCTCGCGGGTGCCCGCCGCGATGTACTCCAGCACGGTGTCGCGCTGCTTGGCATTGACCAGGGCGCCCATCGTGGTGCCCGGATCCAGCGGATCGCCGAGGACCTGCGCGCTCGCTGCCGCGGCCAGACCCTCGACCACCTGGTCGTAGAGCGACCGGTGCACGAGCACTCGGGTGCCGGCGGCGCACACCTCGCCCTGGTTGAAGAACAGCCCCATGGCGGTTCCGTTGACGGCCGCCTCGACGTCGGCGTCGGCGAGGATGATCTGGGGTGACTTGCCACCCAGCTCCAGGGTCGTGCGTTTGAAGGTGTCGGCCGCGGCCTTGGCGATGTGCCGGCCGACGCGTGGGGATCCGGTGAAGCTGATCTTGTCCACGTCCGGGTGGGTCACCAGGGCTTCCCCGGCCACATCGCCGAGCCCGGGCACGATGTTGACCACACCATCGGGTACGCCGGCCTCCTGCAGGAGCCGGCCCAGATGCAGGATGGACAGCGGGGCGTCCTCCGGTGGCTTGACCACGACGGTGTTGCCGGCGGCCAAGGCGGGGGCCAGCTTCCACGCGGTGATCATCAGCGGGGTGTTCCACGGGATGATCGCGCCGATGACGCCCACCGGCTCACGCACCGTGTAGGAGTGGGTGGGCTGACCAAAGTAGCCGGCCGTGGGGATTGTCTGACCGGTGATCTTGTCCGCCCAGCCCGCGAAATGCCGGAAAGTGGCTGCTGCGTTGGGGATGTCGAGCATCGAGGGCTGGCCGACCGGCTTGCCGATGTCGAGGGCCTCGAGACGGGCGAGCAGATCCCCGTCGCGTTCGATGAGATCGGCGACCGCGTTGAGGATCTTGCCCCGCACGGCCCCGGGCATCGCCGCCCACTCACCCGACAGTGCCCTCCGGGCGGATCGCACCGCGTCGTCGACGTCGGATGCGGTGGCGGCGGCGACCGTCGCGAGCAACTCCTCGGTCGCCGGGTTGAGGTCATTGAAGCTCGCGCCCCCGGCGGCGGCACGCCACCGTCCGTCGACGAAGAGTTCTGTCGCCGTCGAATCCGGCAGTGCCGCAGCCACCCTCGTGTCATCTACCGCAGTCATGGTTCTCCTTGCCTCAGAGGTACAGATCGGTCACGACGCTCGGTTGTGACCGCTGCCGCAAGTCTGGGCACCAGGGACCGCGGATACTTGCACGGATGCGCATGAATCCTTGTCGGATCGCGCACGGGTCGGGCCGGGGCGTCGGCCACCCCGACCCCTGGTGTCATCGCCTGCGGATAGCCTTCGAACTGTGAACGAGACCCCGCGCCCCGCCTACGCCGATGACCTCCGGATCGGACACGTGTACCCGCTCGGCTCGTACTTCGTCAGCGAGGACGAACTCGTCGACTTCGCGCGGCAGTGGGATCCGCAGAGCTTCCACGTCGACGCCGCGGCGGCGGCGAGCGGTGCGTTCGGCGGTTTGATCGCCAGCGGCATCCACACCCTGGCGATCTTCCAGCGGCTCGCGGTACAGGGTGCATTCGGTGACTGGCAGGTGATCGCGGGCCGACGGCTCGTCGACGTCGAGTTCCGTCGGCCCGTGCGCCCGGGGGACACCCTCACCGGCTCGATGACCATCGACGACATCGTCGTCGACCACCGGGGCCGCGCGCTGGTGACGGCGACCGGTGCGCTGGAGCATCAGGATGAGCGCACGGTGCTGACCACCGTCATCGAGGTGCTCGTCCGGACCCGTCCCTGATCGGTCGCGATGGGGCGACGGGGCGCCCTCTGTACTCCTTTACTAGGATATGCAACTATCGGTGACGTAACCGGACAATCGTGCGAGGAGACCAGGTCATGACGGTCGAACCATCTGTGCTGTCTGCGGTCGACGCCGGGGTCGCGACCCTGACATTGAACCGTCCCAAGTCGATCAACGCGCTCGACCACCCGATGGTCACCGCGATGGACGAACTGCTACGCGGCTGGGCCGCCGAGCGTGACGTGAACGCCGTCGTGCTCGTCGGTGCCGGTGAGCGCGGGCTCTGTGCCGGTGGCGACATCGTCGCCATCCACCGCGATGCCTCCGCTCTGAGCGGTTCGAACGCCGGTGATGACGAGGCGGCCGCGTGCGCCTCCGCCCTCTTCTGGGCCGACGAGTACCGCCTCAACGCCGACATCGCGCGGTACCCGAAGCCGTACATCGCCATCATGGACGGCATCGTCATGGGTGGTGGCGTCGGGATCTCCGCCCACGCCAACACCCGCGTCGTCACCGACCGCACGCGCCTCGCGATGCCCGAGGTCGGAATCGGCTTCGTGCCCGACGTCGGTGGCACCCATCTGCTCGCCCGGGTCCCGGACAATCTGGGTGTGTACGCCGGACTCACCGCGACACACCTGTCGGGCGCCGATGCACTCGCGCTCGGCCTGGCCGATCACTTCGTCGCCGCCGACGACCTGGACGCATTCCTGCGGACCGTCGGCGAGACGGGACCGGCAGACGCCCTGGCGAAGTATGCGCAGGAGCCGCCGGAGTCCGCGGTCGAAGGCCGACGCGACTGGATTCGTGATGCGTTCGCGGCCGACACGGTGGCCGAGATCATCGAGCGTTGCCGTGCGGTCGGCACCGAGGAGGCCGACAAGACCGCCGCCTCGATCGCGGCGAAGAGCCCGACGGCCCTGGCAGTCACACTCCGCTCGCTGCGTGACGAGAAGCCCACCCTGGCCGAGACGCTCCAGCGTGAGTACCGCGTGTCGTTGCGCAGCCTGCTGCATCCGGACATGGCCGAGGGGATTCGTGCCCAGGTCATCGACAAGGACCGCACCCCGTCGTGGCGCCACGCCGAGCACCGCGACGTCCCGACGGCCGAGGTCGATGCCTACTTCGCACCGCTCCCGGATGATCTGGAGCTGACCATCAACGCTGCACCACAGGAGGATTCGAGTGTCTGATCACGAGACGATCATCGTCGAGCGCGACGGGCGGGTCGGTGTCATCACACTGAACCGGCCCAAGGCGCTCAACGCGTTGAACACCACTGTGATGACCGAGGTCGTCGGCGCCGCAACCGAGTTCGACAAGGACCCGGGGATCGGCGCGATCGTCATCACCGGATCGGAGCGTGCGTTCGCCGCCGGCGCCGACATCAAGGAGATGTCGTCCAAGACCTACAGCGACGTCATCTCCGAACAGTTCTTCGGTGCGTGGGACGACCTTTCTCGACTGCGCACGCCCGTCGTCGCCGCTGTCACCGGATATGCGCTCGGCGGTGGCTGCGAGCTGGCGATGATCTGTGACATCCTCATCGCCGGCGACAACGCCGTCTTCGGGCAGCCCGAGATCAATCTCGGCGTGATCCCGGGAATCGGTGGCTCACAACGACTCACGCGTGCTGTCGGCAAGGCCAAGGCCATGGACATGATCCTCACCGGCCGGAACATGAAGGTCGATGAGGCCGACAAGCTCGGTCTGGTGTCGCGCGTGGTGCCGGCCGAGGACTGCCTCACGACGGCCAAGGAGGTCGCCGCGACGATCGCGTCGAAATCCTTCATCGCGGCGTCGCTGGCCAAGGACGCGGTCAACCGAGCCTTCGAGTCCGCTCTGGCCGAAGGGATTCGCGCCGAGCGCGCGCTGTTCTACTCGACCTTTGCCACCGACGACCAGACCGAGGGCATGGCCGCGTTCGTCGAGAAGCGGGACCCGACGTTCACGCACAGCTGAGTTCCGGTCTGTGGGGAGTGAGCGCGGCGCATGCTCTCCACACAGTGTCCGGCGCGCACCGCTCCTCAGGGCGCGAAGATCCGCCGCAACGCGGGCGCGACATCGTGATCGGTCCGGATCGGGATGCAGCGACCGTGGCCGACCTGGGCCAGGTCGCGCCCGAGGTCGGTGTCGTGCTCACCCGAGACGTCGAGCAGGACGTCGAGACGGGGGACCGTCGCGGCGACGGTCCGCGGATCGGGTCCCGCGTTGTGCACGCAGTCGCTGAGTAACAGCACGCGGGAGTCGGCCGCGGGGGTCCCGCGCAATTGGTCGGCCGCGACGGACAGCGCGAACCCCACGTTGGTCAGTCCCTGGGACGGCAACGTGAGGAGCTGATCGACGACCTGGTCCGGCTCGACGGGCCGACCCAGGGGCGAGAGCAGCGCCGCATCCGACCAGAAGGCGATGACGGCCACGGCGTCCCGGCTCAGCTCACCCACCAGGGCGCCGACGGTGGCGGCCGCCGTTCGGACCTGCTCGCCACGCGCAGACCCGGAGATGTCCGCCACGAGGACGATCGACCGCCGTCGTCGAACACGTTGCCGCACAAGGATGTCGTCGTCGGTCGGCAACGGGTTCGCGGCGACGGCCTCGAGCGTTGCGTCGAGGTCGATCTCATCGGAATCGCCGCGCCACCGTCGCGTCACCAGGGCGCCGGTGGCGGCGCGCGGCGCCTCGCGAGTCCGGAGTATCTGCGCGAGAGCAAGTTTGCGTGCGATCCGGCGTGCGCGCTGTCTGGCGACCTCGTCGACGACCCGTGCATCTGCCTCCGAGTCCAGTTCGCCTGTCTCGTCGGTGACCGACGGCGGTCCCGATCCGCCGGGCGGTACGGCCGCGCCGGTCGTGCGGCGTTGGCTGCCGGCGATGACGAACCCCCCGCTCGACGACGAGGCGACGAGCAGGTCCGGTTGCTCCTCGAGAGTCTTGGGTCGTCGTCGTAGGGGTTGCATGGTCCGGGCGTGCCGCTTGCCCGGCGAGTGCCGGGCCACCGGCGAATCCGCCTCGATGACTCTTCAACCGGGCTCGGCGGCGGCCGGACCGAGCAGGAAGTGATCCTGCCAGATCTCGGTGAGGATGCCCTCGGCGGTGGTGAAGGCGGTGTCGTCGAGGTGGATTCGACCCGACAGCGCGACCATCATCGCGTCGAGAAACGCGGTGGTGTAATCGGTGGGCAGGTCGCGGGGTGGTGCCACCGTCTCGCCGCCTGGCACGGTGACACCACGCATGGTGCAGAGTTGGGCGACCACCAACGCGAGGTCGATCGCCCCGCGGACGCTGCTCCCTTGCCGGATGTCCTCCCGATCACGGGTCGCGCGGGTGACGGCCACGGCGTCGGCGACGATTCGCGGCGGCGTGGGTTGTGCTCGGCGCGTGACGATCTCACGCTCTGCCGTGGCGTCCTGGTAGTCGACCACGAGACGGCACATGCGGTCGTGCACCGAGGTCGACAGCCGGGTGGTGCCGACGTTGTCATAAGGATTCATCGAGGCGACGACCCGGAAGGTGGGCCGCGCGGCGACCGTGCCGACCCGCGGCACGGTGATGACCCGTTCCGCCATGGCGGTCAGCAATGCGTCGACGGTGTCCTCCGGGGCGCGGTTGAACTCCTCGACGTAGAGGAATCCGCCGACGCGCATGGCCTCCAGCAGTGGGCCGTCGACGAAGTTGTCGGCGCTGTAGTCCTCACGCAGCACGCGTGACGGATTGTGGTGTCCGACCAGACGACTCGGTGTCAGATCGGCATTGCCCTCGACCAGGACCAGCGGGATGCCCCACTCCGCCGTGATCGCCCGCAGCAGCGTGCTCTTGGAGGTACCCGGCGGGCCCTCGAGGATGAGGTCGCGTCCGGCGGCAACCGCGGCGAGTACCAGATCGAGTTCGCGGTCGCGACCCACCACCTGCGCCGCGATCCGGGTGCGGATCGCGGCGAGGTCGATGGAGCCGTTGATGGTCGTCTCGTCGAGGGTCACGGGCTTACAGCCGACCACCGGCGTCGACCACGTGGGTCGTGCCGGTGACGTACCGACCGTCGTCGGAGACGAGATAGAGGATGGCGTTGGAGATGTCGACCGGCTCGACCATCGCGACGGGAAGTCGATTCATCTCGCGTGCGGCTTCCTCGTAGTCGGCGCGGGTCGGCTCGGTGAGGTCCGGGCGGAACAGCTGGTAGGTGGCATCGTTGAGGACCATGTCGGTGGCGACGGTCGTCGGATGCACGGTGTTCACCCGAATACTCTGCGGGCCGAGCTCTTTCGCCAGGACTCGCATGAGGCCGACCAGTCCGTGCTTGGCCGCGGTGTAGTGCGCGATGTTCTCGTAGGAGATGACCGCGGCCAATGAACTGGTGAGCACCACCGAGCCGCCGCGACCGCCTTCGACGATGTACGGGACGGCCGCGCGCACCGTCTTCCACGCTCCGGTGAGGTTGATGTCGATCATCGCGTCCCACATCTCCTCCTCCATCTCGAGCGTCGGCGACATGGTGCTGATGCCGGCGTTGGCGAGGACGATGTCGATGCGGCCGAGCGCGGCCACGCCGTCGGCCGCGGCCTTCTTCAGGCCGGCGAGGTCACGGACGTCGACCTCGGACGCGATGATCCGTCGATCGAGAGCCTCGACCTCCTTGACGGTCTGCTCGAGATCGCCCGGGCGGGCGGTGGCGTACGGGACCGTGGCGATCTGTTCGCTGACGTCGACGGCGATGATGTCGGCGCCCTCCTGCGCCAGTCGGATCGCATGACTGCGGCCCTGACCCCGCGCCGCGCCGGTGATGAAGGCGACCTTGCCCTCGAGCTTGCCCATGATGCTGATTCCCTTCGACCCGACCCTGTGATCCACGTCTCAGAACGAGGATATGTCACGCAGTGTCACAACGCCAGGGTGTCTTATGGGCGCGTATCGACACCACGATGAGACGATGTCCACATGAGTCCTGACAGTGCCGCCGCCGAATCCGGGGACGGTCCCGAGGTCGCGGTCGATCGCGGTGGCCGGCCGGCCAGTACGAGCCCGCACGAACTCGCGGTCGCTGCTCAGCGACTGTTTCTGCGTGACGGGTTCGACGAGACGAGCGTCGAGGACATCGCCGCGGCAGTCGGCGTCAGCAGGCGGACGTTCTTCCGGTACTTCGCGACCAAGGCCGACGTCGTGTGGGTCGAATCGGATGCCGAACTCGAACAGTTCCGCGAGATGATCGAGACGTCGTCGCCGTCGACGAATCCGGTGGACGTGGTCGCGGAGGCGTTCATCTCGGCGATCAGCCACGGCGGCGACGAAGTGGAGTGGGCACGCCAGCGTGCGGAACTGATCCTGTATGCGCCTGCCGTCCAGGCGCACGCCAACGCGGTCTATCGACAGTGGCGCGGCGTCGTCGCGGAATTCGTGGCCCGACGCACCGGCGGCGAACCCGGCGACGAGTACCCGCTGGCCGTCGGCTACGCGGTTCTCTCGGCGTCCTCGGCAGGTCACGAGCGGTGGCTCGCCGATTCCGACGCCGACCTCGCCGACTGTCTGCGGCCGATGTTCGCGCTCATGGTTCCGCGTGAACCCAACGTCACGAACACCTAACAAGGCGCTTCTCGGCTTGGGTGTGGTCGCGACGGCCCGATAGCATTTGTGACAAAAGTGACAAATGTGGCTGAAGGGGATGTGGTGACCACACGTAGAGGTCGTCGTCGGGGTGCGTGGGTCAGTGCCGGGATGGTGGTCGCCGTGGCGCTCACGCTGGGTTCGGCGGCCGCTTCGGCCGCGCCCACACCGGATCCGGCGGTGTCCCGGATCGACACGGTCATTCACGACAACAAGCAGCAGGTCACCGCCATCGTCTACTCGGCGGCGATGCGGAAGATGATCCCCATCACCGTTCTTCGTCCGCGTGACACCAGCAAACCCCGGCCCACCTTCTATCTCCTCAACGGCGCCGGTGGTGGCGAGGACTCCGCGACCTGGGCGGCCAAGACCGATTACGTGAAGTTCTTCGCCGACAAGAACGTCAACGTCGTCACGCCCATCGGTGGCGCGTTCTCGTATTACACGGATTGGCAGCACGACGACCCGGTGCTGGGCCGCAACAAGTGGCAGACCTTTCTGACCAAGGAGCTGCCGCCCCTGATCGACAAGGAGTTCGGCACGACGAAGGTCAATGCGATCGCCGGTATCTCGATGGCCGGCACCTCGGTGCTCAATCTCGCGATCGCCGCACCACGCCTCTACCGGTCGGTTGCCGCCTACAGCGGATGCGCGCGCACCAGTGATCCGGTGGGACAGGCCTACATTCGCATGGTGGTCGCCGACCGCGGGCAGGGCGATCTCACCAACATGTGGGGCCCGGTCGGTGGTGCGGGCTGGCGGGCGAACGACCCCTTCGTCAACGCGGCGAAGCTGCGTAGCACCAAGGTGTACATGACGTCCGGGACCGGGCTGCCCGGACCCTATGATCGGCCCGAAGCCCGTTTGATCCAAGGCAATCCGCTGACCCTGGCGAACCAGGTGGTCCTCGGCGGCATCATCGAGGCCGCGGTGAACTCGTGCACCCAGCAGATGGTGTCCCGACTGCGTGGCCTGCGCGTCCCGATGCGGGTCATGACCCGCCCCAACGGAACCCACTCGTGGGAGTACTGGGAGTCCGACCTCCGCCGCACGTGGCCGATGATCTCGGCAGATCTGAACCCGGCGGTGAAGGCCGCCAAGCCCGCGGGCCGCTGATCCTTCGATCGGGAACAGCTAGTTGGTGCGATCCTTGAGCAGGAGACGCACGGTCAGTTCGAGGCGATTGGTGACGTCGGTGGCCGACGCCCGTCGGGTCAGCCACTGCACCAGATTCGACATCCAGACATCGGCCAGTACCCGCGCTACCGCGAGGTCTTCCTCGGTGGGCTCACCGTCGTCGACCATGGCACCGGCCAGCAGTCGGTCGATGATCCCGGCCACCTGATCCACCTCGGCAGTCGCCGAGGCGTCGGCGAACATGAACGCTCGCGTCATCGCCTCGGTGAGGAGGGGATCGCGCTGCATGGCGTAGGTGATCATGTCGAGGACGTGGCGCAGCCGCTCGACGGCGTTGTCGCCACGTAGCTGTGAGCGATCGACCCGTGATTCGACTCGTCCGAGTTCGCGGGCCAGCGAGGTGACCAGCAGGTGCACCTTGGACGGGAAGTAGCGGTAGAGGGTTCCGACGGCGACGTCGGCCTTGTCGGCGACTGTGCGCATCTGCACGGCGTCGTAACCGCCCTTGGAGGCCAGGGCGAGGGTGGCGTCGAGGATTCGGCGCCGCCGCTCACGCTGAGCGGCCGAGCCGGATTCGGTCCCCACCGACGCCGTGCCGGCCGTCGGGGCGGAGTCCGCCGTCGACTCGACGGAGGCGTTTGCCGGTGCAGGTCGTGCCATGTGCTCGAAGACATCCTCACTGATCGGTGGTCCACGGGGTGCCTACCGGACGGCAACCACCCATGGCATATTAGAACAGGTTCTAATTGCCCGTCACAACCTGACATACAGAGGAATCACGTGACAATCGCCACGTCTACTGAACAGATCGCTGTTTGCAACGCGATCGAAACCTGGGCGCAGACCGTCCAGACCACCGATCTGGTACGCGCGGACATCGACAAGCCGCGGGACCAGTGGACCGGACTCCTGCCCCAGTTGGCCGAGTTCGGCGTCTTCGCGGGCGCACTGCCGGAGGAGCACGGCGGCTTCGGCGCCACCTTCACCGATGTCGCGGCGATGGTCGAGCAATGCGGGTACAACCTGGTGCCCGGTCCCATCGGTCCCATCGTGGCCGCCGCCATCGGGCTCACACGGTGCGCGGACGATCGGGCCGGCGAGATCCTCGGACGCCTCGCCGCCGGCGAACTCGCGGCCACGGTCCCCGCCGCCGCGTACGCGCGCACCGGACCCTTCGAGCTGGTGGACGACGGGATCGACCTGGGTCTCGTACCGGGGTTCGTCGAGGGATGTGCCCTACTGGTGCCGTTGCGGGTCGACGGTCGTGCCGGCGATTGGTGGATCGTGCCGCCGGGGGTCGGGGCATTCGACGTCGCGCCGCAGGGATCGATCAGCGGCACCGAATCGGTGTCGCACGTACGGGTGACCGGGATCGATCCGTCGCAGCTCGTCGCGCTCGACGACGGTCCGCTGGTGACTGGGGTGCTCTCGGCGACGCTCGCCGCCTACCAGAGCGGCGTGGCCCGCTGGGCGCTGAACACCGCGGTCGACTACGCGAAGGTGCGCACGCAGTTCGGTGCGCCGATCGGCTCGTTCCAGGCGATCAAACACATCTGTGCGGACATGCTCTGCCGCAGTGAGGAACTCACCGCGGTCGCGTGGGATGTGGCGCACGCCGTCGACGAGGTGCTCGCCGCGGCCGACTCCGGCCATGCGCGCGATCAGCTCGCCATCAGTCGTCTGGCCGCCGAGATCCTCGTGGCCGATGCCGCGGTCGCCAACGCCAAGGACTGCATCCAGGTACTCGGTGGCATCGGGTTCACCTTCGAGCACGACGCCCATCTGTACCTGCGCGCCGCGACCACGGCGCGATCGGTGCTCGACCGCGCCGACCACTCCCGGCGCGAACTCGCCCACCTCGGACGCAGCGGTGCGCGCCGAGAATTCGAGATCGACCTGTCCGCCGTCGAGGACCGGCGGACCGAGATCCGCGATGCGGTCGCGGCGGTCGCGGCAACCGACGAGGTCGCGCAGCGCGGCGTACTCGCCGAGTCGGGCCTTCTGATGCCGCATTGGCCGCGGCCCTACGGCCTCGCGGCCGAACCGGCGCTGCAACTGCTCATCGACGGAGAACTCGACCGCGCCGGGGTCGTCCGGCCCGACCTGGTGATCGGTGCCTGGGCCATTCCCACCATCCTGGAACACGGCACGGACGCCCAGCGCGAACGCTTCGTGACGCCGACGCTGCTCGGTGAGACCGTGTGGTGCCAGCTGTTCAGCGAGCCTGAGGCGGGATCCGATCTCGCGGCACTGCGAACCAAGGCGACGCGTGTCGACGGCGGTTGGCAGCTGCAGGGACAGAAGATCTGGACCTCGCAGGCGCACAACGCGACCTGGGGGGTCTGTCTCGCGCGCACCGACACGGACGCACCGAAGCACAAGGGCATCACGTACTTCCTCATCGACATGAGTTCGCCGGGCATCGATATCCGGCCGCTGCGCGAACTCACCGGACGGGCCAACTTCAACGAGGTCTTCCTCGACGGCGTGGTGGTCCCCGACGACTGTGTGGTCGGCGAGATCAACGGTGGCTGGCGCCTCGCCCGCACCACCCTTGCCAACGAGCGTGTCGCGATGGGCGGTTCCGGCCTCGGCAAGGAGATGGAGGCGCTGCTGCGACAGATCGAGCAGATGCCGAGGGCGTTGGAGTCCGGTGAGCTGGCGGACCTCGGGACGCTCGTCGCCGACGCGCACGTCGGTCGTGTCGTTGATGCCCGGTCGGTGACCCGACGGTTGGCCGGTCACGATCCGGGGGCCCTGTCCAGTGTCCGCAAACTCATCGGGGTCCGACATCGTCAGGCCGTTCCCGAATTCGCGCTCGATCTGCTCGGGGTCGACGGGGTGGCGGCCGGTGACTCGTCCGACGGGTTCCTGCAGAACCGGTGCCTGTCCATCGCCGGCGGCACCACCCAGATCCTGCGCACCGCGGCAGCGGAACGCATTCTCGGTTTGCCCCGTGGCTGACGGCGCCGGACGTGGTGATCGGATGACGAATCGGCAGTTGAGGACCCATACGGTCCACAGCTGCGGGCCGGTCTGATACAACTAGAACAGGTTCTAATTGTCGCAAGGAGGCAGTGGGGTGGACTTTGCCCTCGACGACACGGCGGTCGCGGTTCGGGACGCCGCCGCAGAGGTGTTCGCACGACATCAACCGGACTGGGAGACCAAGTTCGGGCAGCGGGGACTCGGGACGGGATCTCCCGGCGCGTTCGACGACGTCCTCTGGCGTTCGATCACCGATTCGGGGCTGATGGCCCTGCCGTTGCCGGCCGATCTCGACGGCGACGACGTCGCGGTCGTCGATCTGCTGCCGTTGCTGCGACGCATGGGGGAGTCGGCGGCGGTGACACCTGCCCTCGGCACACTGGCGTCGGCCCTGACCCTGCGTGACGCGCCCGCCGACGCCCGTGCGAAATTGGGTCGCGGTCTCGGCGCGGGCGCATGGCACGCGGTCGCCCTCGGTGAGCAGGGCGACACGCTGACCCTCACACCCCATACGACCGTTCGCGGCGGCACGCTGACCGGCACCAAGACCGGGGTGCTGCACGCCGAGGGATCCGCGGCGCTGGTAGTGACGACCGACGGGGGCGTCGTGATCGTGGCGACCGACACCCCGGGCATCAGCATCGTCCGCACGCCGTCGTCGAGTGGATGGGGTGAGTACACGGTGCGGTTCGACGGGGTCGCCGTCGACGAATCCGACTTCCTGTCCACCGACGCCGCGACCCTGCGTGACCGCTACCGTCTCGTGTTGTCGGCGTACGCGGACGGCCTGGTCGCCGGCGCGACCCGGCTCACCGCCGACCATGTCACCGGGCGCGAACAGTTCGGCAAGCCGATCGCACTCTTCCAAGCCGTCGGGCAGCAACTCGCCGACATCTATGTCATCGGGCGTTCGATGAACCTGGCGACCACCGCGGCCGCCTGGCGGATGACCGAAGGCCTCGATGCCACACAGGATCTCGGCATCGCCGGGTACTGGCTGGCCGCGGAGATCCCGGCGACACTCCGGACGATGACCCACCTGCACGGCGGGATCGGCGTCGACGTCACCTACCCGCTACACCGCTACTTCTCCATCGCCAAGGATCTCGCGCGGCTCATCGGGGGGACCGACGCCCGTCTCGACGAGATCGCCGACGATTCCGACGCGCGGCAGGGGCGGGCGCAGCGACGGGAAACGAGTATCGACCCGAAAGCGCAGGCAACAGATGTTCATTGATCTCACCCCTGAGCAGAAGGCGCTGCGCGCCGAGTTCCGTGACTACTTCGCGAACCTGGTCAGCCCGGAAGACGTCGAGGTCATGCTGACCGAGCGTCACGGCGAGACCTATCGCAAGGTGATCCGGCAGATGGGCAAGGACGGACGGCTCGGGGTCGGCTGGCCGAAGGAATACGGCGGCAAGGGTTTCGGTGAGATCGAACAGCAGATCTTCACCAACGAGGCCGTCCGCGCCGACATCCCGCTGCCCGCGGTGACGTTGCAGACCGTCGGCCCCACACTGCAACAGCACGGCACCGACGAACTCAAGCGGAAATTCCTGCCGGACATCCTGGCCGGAGAGGTCCACTTCGCGATCGGCTACACCGAACCCGAGGCGGGCACCGATCTGGCGTCGCTGACCACGAGTGCCGTTCTCGACGGTGACCATTACGTGGTGAACGGCCAGAAGATCTTCACCACCGGTGCTCACGACGCCGACTACATCTGGCTGGCCGTGCGTACCGACAAGGACGTGCCTAAGCACAAGGGCATCTCGATCCTGATCGTCGACACCACTGATCCCGGCTTCAGCTGGACCCCGATCATCACCGCCGACGGTGCCCATCACGTCAATGCGACCTACTACAACGATGTCCGCGTGCCGGTGTCGATGCGTGTGGGCAACGAGGGTGACGGTTGGAAGCTGATCACGACTCAGCTCAACCACGAGAGGGTCATGCTGGGCCCGGCCGGAAGGATCGACGGCCTCGCCGCGCGAGTCCGGGCGTGGGCCGGGCAACCCGGCTCCGACGGCACGGTGATCGCCAAGCATCCCGACGTCCGCCGCGCACTCGCCGAGATCGAGGCCTATGCGCGGATCAACGAGTTGCTGAACTGGCAGGTGGCGTCGACCGGTGAGGCCATCTCGATGGCCGATGCGGCGGCGACCAAGGTGTTCGCCACCGAGCGGTTGCAGCGTGTGTGCCGGCTCATCAACGAGATCGTCGGGCGCTACGGCGATTTCACCGATCCGGAGACCGCGGCCCTGGTGGAATGGCTCGACGTCCAGCAGAAGCGCAACGTGGTGATCACCTTCGGCGGCGGGGTCAACGAGGTGATGCGCGACATGATCGCGACCGCCGGTCTCGGATTGCCGAGGGCGAAACGATGAGGGTCGGGGAGAGTGGTCTCGATACGCCTCCTCGCTGCCGCTCGTCGGCTACTCGACCAGCGGTGAAGGCACCCTTGTCCCGTTGGTCGAGTAGCCACGAGCCGCTAGGCGAGGGGCGTATCGAGACCACTCCCGCCGACGAGGGGATCAGATGACCAACGCAACCGACATCCGCGCCGGCGCCGAGGCCATCAAGGCAGCCGGCCGTAGTGCGCCCGTCACCGGTCGCGATCCGATCAATCAGCCGATGATCAACAACTGGGTCGAGGCGATGGGCGACGAGAACCCCATCTACGTCGACGAATCTGCCGCGCGCGCAGCGGGTCACGCGGGTGTCGTCGCACCACCGGCCATGGCGCAGGTCTGGACGATGCGCGGGTTGCACGGTCAGCGGACCGACGACGACCCGCTGGGCCGCGCCACCGAACTCCTCGACGACGCCGGCTACACCTCGGTGGTCGCGACCAACTGCGACACCGTCTACCACCGCTACACCGAGCCCGGTGAGACGGTGAATCTGTCCGCCGAACTCATCGACGTGGTGGGGCCCAAGAACACCGCACTCGGCGAGGGCTGGTTCTTCACCACCCGCAACATCTGGTCGGTCGAGGACGAGGTGGTCGCGGAGATGTCCTTCCGCATCCTCAAGTTCCGGCCACCGGCGAAAGAGGTCGCGACGACCGGCGAGGCGTCGGGCCTCCCCGACGATCTCGACCCCACCCGCATGCTCAAGCCCAGCGTCTCGCGCGACACGGCGTTCTTCTGGGATGGCGTCGCCGGGCATGAACTGCGCGTCCAGCAGGTGGAGGACGGCACACTGCGGCACCCTCCGATTCCGGCGATCTGGAAGCCACGCGACTCCGATGGTGTTGTGCCGCAGACCGATTACATCGTCGCGTCGGGTCGCGGCACCGTGTTCAGCTTCGTCGTCCATCATGCGCCGAAGGTGCCGGGCCGGCAGCTGCCGTTCGTCGTCGCCCTCGTCGAGCTCGACGAAGGTGTTCGCATGCTCGGTGAACTACGTGACATCGCACCCGATCAGGTGCGGATCGGGCTACCGGTCGAGGTGACGTTCCTGGACTTTCCGGCCGACGACGACGCCGGCACCGATGCCTGGACACTGTACGCGTGGAAGCCCGCCCACGAGGAGGGGGAGAAGTGACAGCACTTGCGCCACAACCGGTTCGTGTGTCGGATACGCTGCCGCCGCTGACGATCGATGCGACGCCGACGTTCGTCGTGTCGACGGCGCTGGCCACCCGGGACTTCCAGGACGTGCACCACGACCGGGATCTCGCGCAGGCCAAGGGGTCCAAGGACATCTTCGTCAACATCCTCACCGACACCGGCCTTGTCGAACGGTTCGTCACCGACTGGGCCGGCGCGACCGCACGCATCCGGTCGATCAACCTGAAGCTCGGCGTCCCCTGGTACGCGTACGATTCGGTGACCTTCACCGGCGAGGTCACCGACGTCACCGACGGTGTCGTCACCGTTGCGGTGACCGGTACCAATTCCCTGGGCAAGCACGTGATCTCCACGGTCACCCTGACCATCGGCGGAGGGCAGTGATGGCGGCGCTGTCGGGGAAGGCGGCGATCGCCGGGATCGGCGCCACGGAGTTCTCCAAGGATTCTGGGCGCAGCGAGTTGCGGCTGGCCGCCGAGGCCGTGTCCGCGGCGGTGGCGGACGCCGGGCTGACCCCCGCCGACGTCGACGGCCTGGTCTCGTTCACGATGGACACCAACGCCGAGATCGCGGTGGCCCGTGCGGTCGGCATCAAGGAGATGACCTACTTCTCCCGTATCCATTACGGTGGCGGCGCCGCGTGCGCCACCGTGCAGCAGGCCGCGATGGCGGTCGCCACCGGTGTCGCCGACGTCGTCGTCGCCTATCGCGCCTTCAACGAGCGGTCCGGGCTGCGCTTCGGTCAGGTCAACAGCGCCGTCGCCAATCAGGAGAACTCGTCGGGCACCGACAACGCCTTCTCCTATCCACACGGTCTGTCCACCCCGGCGGCCTTCGTGGCCATGGTCGCACAACGATACATGCACGAGTATGGCGTCAGCAGTGAGGATTTCGGACGCATCGCCGTCGTCGACCGCAAGCATGCCGCGGTCAACCCCAACGCGTTCTTCCACGGCAAGCCGATCACCCTGGACGATCACCAGTCGTCCCGCTACATCGCCGAGCCGCTGCATCTGCTCGACTGTTGTCAGGAATCCGACGGCGGCGTCGCGATCGTCGTGGTGTCCGCCGAACGGGCCCGCGATCTGCCACACCGCCCCGCGGTCATCGCGGGAGCGGCCGCGGGCAGCGCCGACGACCAGTTCATCATGTCCAGCTACTACCGCGACGACCTCGCCGGGCTGCCGGAGATGGGACTCGTGGGTCGTCAGCTCTGGCAGCAGTCCGGACTCGGTCCCGCCGACATGGATCTGGCGATCCTCTACGACCATTTCACGCCGTACACGCTGATGCAGTTGGAGGAACTCGGCTTCTGTGGTCGGGGTGAGGCCAAGGACTTCGTTCGCGAGCCCGGTGCACTCGAGGTGGGTGGCCGCCTCCCGCTCAACACGCACGGTGGTCAGCTCGGCGAGGCCTACATCCACGGCATGAACGGGATCGCCGAGGCCGTCCGACAGATCCGCGGCGACTCGGTCAACCAGGTCGAGAATGCCGAGAAGGTTGTCGTCACCGCGGGTACGGGGGTCCCCACCAGCGGCTTGGTTCTCACACAGTCCAGCCATTAACGGCGAGCTCAGCAAGGAGTAGACATGAAGTTCAATCTGGCCGATGTGTTCGAGACGGTCGCGGATTCGGTGCCGGAGCGCATCGCGCTGAGCTACGAGGGTCGGCAGATCAGCTATGCCGAACTCGACCGCCTGTCCAACCAGGTCGCACACATGCTGTCCGCCGCGGGAATCGGCGCGCATGACAACGTCTCGCTGTTCCTGAAGAACAGCGTCGAGCATGTCACCAGCCTGTTGGGTCTGCTGAAGGTCCGCGCAGTCCCGGTCAACATCAACTACCGCTACACGAACTCCGAACTGCACTACATCTTCGACAATTCCGATTCGCGTGCGATCATCGTCGAGCTGCCCGAGCACCAGCGCAGTGTCGCGCAGTTGCTACCCGAACTTCCCAGTGTGCGGACTGTTTTCGTGATCGGTGAACTCGAGAACGAGCTCTCCGACGCGGCCGTGGATCTGCCCGGCGACCGGTCGGTCGACATCGTGTCCTTCGCCGACGCCGAGCAGACGCCGACCGTACGGGACTTCGAGGAGCGCAACGGCGAAGAGCTGTACCTGCTCTACACCGGCGGCACCACCGGCTACCCCAAGGGCGTCATGTGGCAGCACGACGACTTCTTCCGCAAACCGCTCTCGGGTGGTAACCCGTACGGCGACGCGCGCAAGGATCTTGCCGAGATCGCAACGGCGGTGAAGGATTTCCCGTCGATCGCCTTCCTGCTCGCCGCGCCGTTGATGCACGGCGCCGCGTCGTACTCACTGTTCACCTTCTTCACCCTGGGTGGCCGCCTGGTCATCCAGCGCGACTTCAACCCGACCGCGATCGTGGCGGAGGTGGAGAAGGAAGGGGTCCAGATCATCCTCATCGTCGGCGACGCGATGGGCATGCCGCTGGTCGAGGAGTTCGAGCGGCGGGCCGGTGAGGTCGACCTGTCGTCGCTGTTCTCGGTGACTTCGGGCGGCGCGATCTGGTCGCAGCATGTTCGCGACCGGTTCCTGGCCGTGAAGCCGGATCTGGTGCTGCGCGACAACTTCGGTGCGTCGGAGTCGGGTAACGACGGCGAGATCATGATGGACGACAACGGCAATCTACGGGTACCGCCGTCGGACAAGATGATGGTCGTCGACGAGCGACACCACAAGATCGAGCCCGGTTCCGGCGAGGTCGGGTACATCGCCCGGATCGGCAATGTCCCCCTCGGCTACTACAAGGACGAGGAGAAGACCGCAAAGACGTTCCCGACCCTGCCGGACGGCACGCGCATCTCGATTCTCGGTGACATGGGCACGGTGGAAGCGGACGGCACGATCGTGTTCCTCGGTCGCGGATCCCAGTGCATCAACACCGGTGGGGAGAAGGTGTACGCCGAAGAGGTCGAGGCGACTCTGCACGCCCATCCGGCGGTCGCGGACGCCCTCGTCGTGCCCGTGCCCGATGAACGGTACGGGCAGCGGGTGGCCGCGGTCATCCAGGTCGCCGACGGTGCCGTCGAACCCACGCTCGAGGAGATCCAGGATCACTGCCGCGAGACGCTGGCACGCTACAAGGCGCCGCGCACAGTCGTTTTCGTCGACGAGGTGAAGCGGACCCCGGCAGGCAAGGCCGACTATCGCTGGGCCAAGGGTGCTGCGGCCGGCGCCGCCGAGGTTGCCGGCGCCGCCACCTGATCGGACTCAGGTGACCTGCAACGAGATCCAGAGGGCCAGCACGGCCGCGATCAGGGTCGGCGGCACGGCAAGGGCACCGAGCAGCAGATAGCGGCGCGACGGCGGGGGTGATGTGGTCTGGCGCCGCATCACATCCCGCCACAGCAGGGTGGCGAGCGAGCCGAAGTAGGCCAGATTCGGGCCGATGTTCACCCCGAGCAGCACCGCGAGGACCAACTCGGGTTGGTGTGCGACCAGCGGCACCAACAGCAGCGTGGCCGGCAGGTTGTTGAGGACATTCGCGAGGGCCGCAGCCAGTACGGCGACGATCAGCAAGGCGATCAGGCCGGTGCCGTCGGGGATGAGGTGGGCCACCGCGTCGCCGAGCGGTCCTTGCTGCACCGGGAGGATCACGACACCCAGGGCCGCGACGAACGCGAGGAACGGGATGTCCGCGGCCCGCACCATCTGCAGCGCGCCGGCGCCGCGCTCGGCGAACAGCACGGGCAACGCCATCAATGCCGCGCCACCCGCGGCGACCGCCACCAACGGGACGTCGAGTGGTTCGGCGATGAGGAACCCGATCAGCAGCAGTGCGAGGCAGGTCAGGGTCCACCGGGGCGCCGGCGGGTCGTCGCGACTCTCATCCGGTCGATCATCGGGGACGGCGGCCTGCGGAATCGCTCGTGCCCGTAGGTCTCTGGCGAAGAAGAACCGGAAGATCAGGTACTCCACCAGGATCGCGACGATCCAGGGGGCGGCCATCGTCGCGGTGAAGCCCAGGAACGTGAGACCGGTCGCCGAGAAGGCGATGAGATTGGTCAGGTTCGAGACAGGCATCAGCGTCGAGGCACTGTTGGCCAGATGTGCTGTGGCCATGCTGACCGGTGACACCCGCGCGCCGATTCGGCGTGCAGCGGCGACGGCGAGCGGCGTCAGCAGCACGATGGTCGCATCCAGGCTGAGGATGGCGGTCACCGCGGCGGCAACGGCGAACACGATGCGCAACAACCGGTTCGGTGATCCGCGGCTCCAGTGCGACATCAGCGCACCCAGCCAGGCGAAGACGCCGGTCCGGCCACAGACATCGGCGACCACCAGCATCGCCGCGAGGAAGCCGATGGTCGGCGCCATGAACTCGAGTTCATCTGCGGCACTTGACCAAGATGCGAGGCCGGTGGCGACCACCAGCATCGCCGCCGGCACGGCGACGACGGCCGGGGGAAGTCGCCGAGCCGTCATCGTGAACGCGATGACGGCGACGAGCAGGGCGATGGAGAGTCCGGCTCCGACGACTCCGTCGGCCGAGATCACCGGCGGTCTCGCGACATTCAGCCGCCCATCCGGGGCTCGACCACGCTCTCCTCGCCCTGCGCGTCAGGCGGCAGGGGATTCGCTGACTCCTCGACCATGCGCCGCGGCGTCAACCAGAACAGCAGCACCGAGCTGGCGACGAGCACCGCACCGAGCACCATGTATGCCTGATTCATCGGGCCCACGAACGCCTCGCGGGCGCCGTCGAGGATCTGGTCGGCGAGCGGTTTCGCCTGCCCCGCGAGGCGGTCGGCGACTGCGGTCGCCTCGGCCAGGGATTGTCGGATGTGATCGGACACGACGTCGGCCTGGGCGATCAGCGATTGCCCGCCGGCCGGGTCGCCGGCCGCGGTCTGCTGCTGTCCGGCGGCGACCATCTGGGCGCTCGCCTCGTCGGCGACGGGTCCGATCCGTGCGGTGTACCCCGCGGCCATGATGCTGCCGGACAGTGCGATGCCGATGGCGGCGCCGACCTCGCGCGCGGTGTCGTTGACCGCCGATCCGATGCCCTGGTTGTCAAACGGGGTGTTGGACATGATCGCGGTGGTCGACGGAGCGGTCGCCAACCCGATGCCGGTCGCGAAGACTCCGAGGATCCACGCCATCGTCCAGTAGTCGTCGTAGTCGAGCGCGCCCAAGAGGACGATGCCGATGCCGGCGAGCAGGATGCCTCCGCTGATGAAGTAGCGGAGCGAGTGGAATCGAACGGCGACGTAGTTGCCGATCAGCGAGAACACACCGACACCCGCGACGAACGGCATGAGCGCGAGTGCCGATTGGAGAGGGGAGTATCCGAAGACCAACTGGAGTTGCTGGAGCAGAAGGTAGAACATGCCGAACGAGCCGAGGAACTGCATCGCCACCGACAATGCGCCCGAGCCGAACGCGCGGTTGGTGAACAGTCGGATGTCGAGCAATGGTGAGGTGCGGCGCATCTCGATGACACAGAACACGCCGATGAGCAGGATGCCACCGACGAGGCAGATCAGGACGAGCGGGTCGTTCCAGCCGCGATGGGGCGCCTCGAGCAGGCCGAACACGATTCCGGTGACCGACAGGATCGAGGTGATGGTGCCGGGGAAATCGAACGCGCCCGGATCTCGATCTCGCGACGTACCGATGGTCAGGCACAGAGCTGCCGACAGCGCCGACGACACGGCGAACGTGATGAAGATCGAATGCCACGAGAAGAACTCGAGCAGGATGCCGGTGACGAGGAAACCGGCGATGGCTCCACCACCCGCGATCGCCGCCCAGATGCTGACGCCCAGAGCGCGTCTGGACTCGGGGACGCCCGAGGTGATCAGCGACAGCGTGGTCGGCATGATGAGGGCCGCTGCGGCACCGGCGAGGCAGCGGGTGGCGATCAGCTGGGTGGGACCGTTGACCCAGATGGCCAGCAGCGACGCGATTCCGAAGATGATCAGGCCGACGATCAGGACACCTCGACGGCCGAAGCGATCTCCGATAGCCCCCGCGGGGAGCAGTAGCGCGGCCAGTGCGAGGGTGTAGCCGTCGACGATCCACGTCATCTGTCCGGTGTCGGCTCCGATGTCGATCGCGATGTCGGGCAACGCGGTGTTCAGCGCGGCCATCGCGGCGACGACCATGCTCACCGCTGCGCACGCGATCAGAATCAGCCACGCCGCACGCAGGTCATCTCGACTCATCCTCGGGCGCATCGCCTCACCTCATCAGATCCGCGGCGCGGGTGTTGCCTTTTCGTGACCGAGACACGCGGTGTCGGCGACCCCAACCTGAGCGCAACATGTGACACATTTATCACTGCAGTAACAGAAGCGGGGGATCGCCACCCACCGGGTCGACGGGATCCGGACAACCGAAAGTGAGAGATCATGGCCTCACCCCAGGTCGCCTCTTCACAAGGTACCGACTACTCACCGACGCGTGTGCACGTATGGCGTGTGCTGTCGATGCTCGCGGCTCTCGTCGCGGTCGTCGTCGGCCTGCTGCTCATCGTGACCTCTGCGGCGTAGGCCGCAGAGGCGAGCAGGTCGCCCTAGCGGGCGGCGTGCTTCTCGATCGCGGCGCCGACCCTGGGCAGTGCCGCGACGACATAGCCTTTCGCCTTACCGCGCAACGAGTTGTAGGCCTTCGCCAGCGCCGGCTTGGCCGTCGACGCCTGGTCGTCGGTCACCGTCAGCAAGGCCTCGGCCGCCGTATCGCTGTTGGCCACGAGGTGATCGCCGAACGCCACGCCGGCCGGCTTCGAATCCCACAGTGGCTGCAGGGCGCTCAGGAAGTCCGGGAGCATCTTGTCCGTCGCCGACTTCACGACGCCGGGCTTGACCTTCTGAGCCGCCGCATACGCGGTCTTCACCGCGGCACCGCTCAATCCCTTTTGATCAGACACCTCGGCGTCGATCACGACGGCGAGGTCGCCGACCACTCCGGCGCGGTCGGTGTCGAGCAGGGACAGCAGCGAGTCACTCATGAGATCTCCTAGCGGGAGGCCCGATCGGCGGGCGGCAGCTGATGGCGGATTTGTCCGCGTCGAGACTACTGCCCGGCGATCGGTGCCGGGTGAACGCGCACCGGGGTGTGGTGCACGCCACGTCCGGTGCGCACCCGCCTCTGAGTGGTCAGTACTTCTCGGACTGTCCGCCGTCGATCGGGATGACGGTGGCATTGATGAACGACGCCTGGTCGGAGAGCAGGAACGCGACCAGGTGGCCGACCTCGTCGGGACGTCCGAAGCGCTTCATCGGGTTCACGCTGACGAATTCGCGGCCGACGTCCTCCCAGTTGTCGGGGTCGATCTGCTTGAGGGAGCCCTCGACCATCGGGGTCATGATCGCTCCGGGGGCGATGGCCTTGACCGTCACGCCGAACTGTCCGTACTCGATACCCGAGTTGCGGGTCAGTCCCACCACGCCGTGTTTGGCGGCCGCGTAACCGGACTGGTTGCCGACGCCGCGGATCCCGCCGACGGACGCGGTGTTCACGACGTTGCCCGCGCCCTGCTCCTTCATCACCGCGAGTACGTGCTTCAGGCCGAGGAACACCCCGCGCAGGTTGATGGAGACCACCTTGTCGAACTCGTCACTGCCGAAGTCCTCGGTGAGGTTCTGTTTCCCCTCGATGCCGGCGTTGTTGAAGAAGCCGTCGATGCGGCCGAAGGTCTCGACGGTCTGGTCGACATAGCGCCGCACGGCGTCCTCGTCGGAGACGTCGGCGACGATCTGGATCACCTTCGCGCCGGATGCGACCTCACTGATCGCCGCGGCGGTGTCGGCGAGCCCCTTCTCGTCGACGTCCACCAGTGCCAGGGCGGCGCCTTCGCCGGCGACCTGTGTCGCGGTGGCCCGGCCGAGCCCCGAACCCGCGCCCGTGATGAGCACTACCTTGTCGGTGAATCGAGCAGTCATGGTGCGAACCTTCTTTCGTGAAAGGTCGGCCCGTCCCGTCGGCGGGTCGTACAGTCATATTAACGAGACGCCACGTTCCGATATTCCGGAGGGCGGTGATCGGGAGGGCGGGTATGACCGACAACGAGACGGGACGTCCGCGCGGGCGAGGCCGGCCGCGCGACGAAGCGGTCGGCGACAAGATCCTGGGTGCGACGCGCCAGCTCATCGACGAGCTGGGCTATCACCAGGTGACGATGGAAGCGATCGCCGCCCGAGCGGGAGTGGGCAAGGCATCGCTGTACCGGCGTTGGTCGACGAAGGCCGCCGTCATCACCGACGCCTTTGCCGCGGATCTCGCCGCGCCGCCGACGCCCGACACGGGATCCGTCCGTGAGGATGCGATGACGTATCTGCGTGACCTGAGGCATACGCTGACCCTGCTCGGCGGCCCGTCCGTGGTGGCGGGAGCTCTCGCGGAACGCGGCGAAGCCGGTCAGGTCGAGATCCGCGAGATCGTCCGGGCACGATTCGAGCCGGGAGCGGAGATCCTGCGGCGTGGGGTCCTGCGATCGGAATTGCCTGCCGCACTGCCGATCGACGTCGTCCTCGACAGCTGGGCAGGCTTCCTGCTCTACCGCATCATCTTCGCCCGAAGCGTGCCCACCGACGACGAGCTATCGGCGTTGGTTGCTCAACTGCCGACGACGTGAGTCGGGGTCAGCGTGCGACGCCGAGGACGACGTTGCCCAGGGCGGGCGCGTCGTCGCGGTCGGCGACGGTGGCGGTGACGAGGAGCTGCTCGCCCTGATCCCAGACGGTCACGTTCAACGTCTCGCCGGGGAACACCACTCCTGCGAACGATGCCGAATAGTCGCGGACCGCGGTCACGTCACCATCGAGTACGGCGTCGGTGACCGCCCGGCACACCGTGCCGTAGGTGCAGAGTCCGTGCAGGATGGGGCGAGGAAAACCGGCTCCCGCAGCGAACTCGGGGTCGCTGTGCAGCGGATTGCGGTCCCCGCACAGGCGGTACAGCAGCGCTTGCTGCGGCAGGGTCGGCACCGCGAGTCGGTGGTCCGGTGCACGATCGGGGTAGTGCACCTTGCTCGATGATCCGCGTTCGCCACCGAAGCCGCCCTCACCCTTCGCGAAGATCGACGAACGTGCCGTCCACAGGGGTTCTCCGGCGTCGTCGGAAGTCACCGATTCCTGGATGATCACCGCGGCCGATCCCTTGTCCTGCACCTCGACGATCGTGGTGCGCGTGGTGGCCTTGCCGCCGGCCGACAGCGGTCGGTGCGCGGTCACCTGCTGGCTGCCGTGCACCACCTTGGCCAGGTCGATGTCGATGCCCGGGAACGAGACCTTCGGCGGCTCGGTGGCATGGAACGACGCCGCGACGGTGGCGAAGGACGGCAGCACCTTCGGCGCGACGTCGTCGACATAGGCGAGTCCCGCAGCATCCATCGGGTCCGCCGCAGCGCCGATGGCGAGGTGATAGAGCGCGACGTCGGAGGCCGACCATTCGAACGAGACCTCGCCGAGATCGGCGCCGACGGCGATGGATGGATCGATGGGCACGGTGATCAGGCTCCTGTGCTGCTGGTGGACGGTGTAGCGGTCTCGGTCTTCGCCGCGGCGTCGAGGGCGGCGAGATATCCGAAGACGAGCGCGGGACCGATGGTGGCGCCGGGGCCGGCGTAGGTGTGGCCCATGACCGGCGCGCTGGTGTTGCCGGCCGCATACAGGCCCTCGATGACCGATCCGTCGGCACGCAATGCCCTACCGGCGGCGTCGGTCTCGAGACCGCCCTTGGTCCCGAGGTCTCCGGGCACCATCTTGACGGCGTAGTACGGGGCCTTGGTGAGTGCACCGAGGCTGGGGTTGGGCTTGTTCGTGATGTCGCCGTAGTAGTGGTCGTAACCGCTTGTGCCGCGGCCGAAATCGGCGTCGACGCCGGAGCGGGCGAATCCGTTGAAACGTGCGGTCGTCGCCGACAGGGCATCGCCCGGAAGGCCGGTCTTCTCCGCGAGTTCGGCGATCGTGTCGGCCTTGACGACCACACCCGACTCGAACCACTTCTTCGGAAGCGGTTGGCGCGCATTGATGCCGGCGAAGAGGTAGCGGTTGCGGCAGGTCTGATCCATGATCAGCCAGGCCGGCACGTTCTCGCCGGGCCCGTCGCCGTGGCCGAACTCGCCGCCGTACATCTGGTGGACGGCCTCGACATAGGGAAGCGATTCGTTCATGAAACGCTCGCCGCGCTCGTTCACCATGAAGGTGCCGGGCACCGCGCGTTCGGACAGCGCGAACCACGGCCCACGCGGAAGTGGGATGGTCGGGCCCCACCACGAGTCGTCCATCAACGACACCGACGCACCGATCTTCAGGCCGGCGTTGATGCCGTCGCCCGTGTTCGACGGAGCGCCCGTCGTCCAGTCCGAGCCGATGGGGTCGCGCTGGTATTTGCGTCGCATCTCGGGGTTGTTCTCGAACCCGCCGCACGCCAGGATGACGCCGCGGCGCGCATGGATGGGGAACGTGGTGCCGTCGGATTCGGCGATCACGCCGACGACCCGGCCGTCCTCGGTGATCAGGTCGGTCAGGCCGGTGTTCAGCTTCAGCGGTACGCCGAGCTGACGGACACCGAGCAGGAGTTCGGCGGCCAGAGCCGCACCCATGGCGATGAGCTTCTTGCCCCGCGACCGTGCCCAGAAGAAGCGGCTGCCGACCTTGGCCATGCGCAGCGGACCCCGCCAATGGCGGAGGCCGGTGTTGAGCCAGCGGTAGTCCGACTGCAGCACCACCATGTTCAGCGGCGCCTTGGTGTATTGCGGATGCAGGGTCTTGAGATCGTCGCCGAGTCGACGGGCGTCGAAGGGGCGGGGCTCGACGGACCGGCCACCGAGGCGTCCGCCGGGAGCCTCCGGGTAGTAGTCGGAGTAGTTCTTCACCCACTCGAGGTCGAGCGGGGCGTTCTTCATCAGGAAGTCCAGCGCCTCGGGACCACGGTCGATGTAGGCGTCGATGCGCTCGGCCGGCGCGTGCTCACCGATGATGGCGTGCACGTACTCGCGCGCCTTGTCGACGGTGTCGTCCACGCCGTCGCGCTTGAGCACGGAGTTGTTCGGAATCCAGACACCACCGCCCGAGCGTGACGTCGAGCCGCCCCAGTACGGGGACTTCTCGATGATGACGGTCTTCAGGCCGCTCGCGGCCGCGGTGATGGCGGCGCTGAGCCCGGCCGCGCCGGCGCCGACGACCACCACGTCGTAGGTCTCGGGGGTGGTGCTGGTGTGCTGATCTGCTGGTTCGGTCGCGCCGGCCATGGAAGTCCCTTCGTGCGCCGCGGGTGCAACGTGTTCTACCTGAATTAGAACACGTTACAGAAATGGAGCGCCAGAGGAGTGTCAGTTCGCGCTGCCGGTGCCCAGCGGGAAGCTCGGCGTGGGCGCGGCACCGCGCCTGAGCATCGTGGCCGACAGCGCCTTCATGGTGGACGCATCGAGCCCGAGCCCACGTGTCAGATAGCGACCGAAGGAGCCGTAGGAGCGTCGGATCTGGTCGAACGACGCCGCGAGGAAATCGCGCTGCACACCGAGGATCGGGGCGAACAGCGATGGGTCGGTGACAAGCCCGTGGTCGACCAGCGCCGCCATCTGGGCTGTGTTCCCGGCGGCCAGGCGCTCGTTGGAGGCGAGGTAGTCCCGATACACGAGCGGCTCGGGTACCCCGAGCGCGGTGAGCAGTACGGCCGAGATAAGGCCGGTACGGTCCTTGCCCGATGTGCAGTGATAGAGCAGGGGGGTGGTCGCGGTGGCGATGTCGCGCAGCGTTGTCCCGATCTGGTGCCGGGCACCCGGGTCGGTGACCATCCAGCGGTAATAGTCGCGCATCATCTGTGCCGCCCTGCCGGATCCGAGTGCCTCGCGCTGCCCGACGGGGCCGGCTCCGATGATGCGGTTCACCTTCACGTAGAAGTCGTCGTCGGGGTTCCAGATCGGCCGCGGGGTGTAGCGCGCGGGTGGCAGGTTGTCGGGGTTGGCGGCGGCCTCGTTGGGCGAACGGACGTCGATGATGTGGGTGATGCCCAGCCGGGTGAGCTTCTGCTTGTCGAGGTCGGTGACGGTGTTCAGGGCGTTGCTGCGGTACACCACACCGGTCGCGACGATGGCTCCGGTTCGGGTCGCATATCCGCCGACGTCACGCGCGTTGGCCGCCGAGATCCCCAAACTCGCGGCACCCGAAGGTGCCGCGGACGCGACCGGAGTCGCCGTGGGGATCGCGCCGATGGCCGTCGAGGCCAGGCCGATGGCCAGTGTTGCAGCGGCGGTTCGAACGACGGTGCGACGACGAAAGCTGGTCAGCACAGAGATGGTCCTTTCACAGACGGTGGGAGTTCGGGTTGTCAGAACCGGATTCGGGCAAAGGGGCCGTTCGGCCGCGACTGGCAGGCGAGTACATAGCCGTCGGCGAGGTCGTCGGCGTCGAGGACTCCGGTGTCGGTCATCCCCACCTCGCCCTCGACCACGACAGCGGCGCAGGTCCCACACCGGCCCTCGCGGCAGGAGAACGGGACGTCGAGGCCACGTGCGAGCATCGCCTCCAGCAGGCTCTGTGAGCGTGGCCAGCTGATCGTGTGGCTGGCGCCGTCGGTGTCGATCTCCACAGTTGCCGCATCTGGGTCGAGGGTCTCGGGTGCGGGTGCGGGTGCGGGCGCCACGAACGGATCGCCGCTCAGTGACGTGAAGACCTCGGCGTGTACGTGTGATCGCGGAACGTTCAGTCGGGTCAATGCTTCCCGGACAGTCGTCATGAAACCGGCCGGGCCGCAGATGAATGAGTGTCGCTCGGAGAATGGCGCGCCCAGCTGCGCAAGCTGATCAGGCGTAGGTCGCTGCCGAGCCGTCTCCAGCCAGTGGATCACCGTCAGCCGGTCCGGATGACGCGCTGTGAGATCGCGCAGTTCGTCGGCGAAGATGATCGAGTCCGCATCCCGATTCGCATAGACCAGCGCCACGTGACCGGTGCCCGACGCCAACGACGTCGTGAGGATCGACAACAACGGCGTGATTCCGCTGCCCGCGCCCCACAGGAGCAGATCGTGGTCGGGAGACTCGGGTGTGAACACCCCGGCCGGGGGAGGATCTCGATGACATCCCCTTCGGAGATGTTGTCGCACAGCCAGTTGGAGCCGTAGCCGCCGGCGGTGCGTTTGACGGTCACCGTCAGGTCGGCGTCGGTGACCGGGCAACTCGACAGTGAATAGCACCGCGCCACCGAGCCGCCCCGATCGCTGGGGATGCGCAGGGTCAGGAACTGGCCAGGGCGATAGGCGAAATCGTGTGAACGGTCGTCGGGCACCGTGAACACGAACGACGTGGCGTCCCGGGTCTCCTCGATGACCCGGGCGACCCGGGCCGATGCGGAGCGCGGCGGGGCAGCGTCGGCGGCAACCATCGTCATACCAACCTCCTGGAGTTGCGTTGTCGCCATCGTGGGCCTCGCGCGAGTTCGGATGTGTACCCGCGTTCTGCTGTCCGGGAGAGATTCGTCCCGTCGCCCACTGAGCGGGAGGACTCAGCGCCCGCGCCGCAGGGCGGCACCTAGGGTCGCCGCCATGGACATCTGCAGTGGGACAACGCGGTGAACCGCCTCTGTGATCGGGTCGTCCTGGTCACCGGGGCTGCAAATGGAATGGGGAGAAGCCACTGCGTGCGGCTCGCCGACGAGGGCGCTCGGATCATCGCGATCGATCTGGAGTCCGCTGCCGACGATCTCGCCGTGACAGGGAAGGAGATCGACTGGGTCGGTGGCGAGTGCTTCTCCGGATTCGCCGACATCCGCGATTACGATCAGCTGGCCTCGGCGGTGTATCGCGGCATCGAACACTTCGGTCGCCTCGACGCAGTGGTCGCCAACGCGGGTGTCTATCCCGCCGCGGCTCGATCATGGGAGATCGACGATGACGAGTGGCGACACGTGCTGGACATCAACCTGACCGGCGCCTGGCACACCGTCAAAGCAGCGGTGCCGCATCTGGTCTCCGGCGGCTCGGTGGTGCTGATCGGGTCCACCAACGCCATCAAGGGATCGGCTGGGACGTCACACTACTGTGCCAGCAAGCACGGCCTCGTGGGCCTGGCGCAGACCTTGGCGAACGAACTGGGCGCGAGTGGTATTCGCGTCAACGCCGTGCACCCCGGTTCGGTGGGGACCTCGATGATCCTCAACGACCGGGTGTTCGCCAAGCTCCGGCCCGACCTCGAGGAGCCGGGCGAACACGATGCCGAGACGGCGCTCGCTGCCCGCAACCTGCTCGGGGTCGGCTGGGTGGACGCGGTCGATGTCAGCAACGCGGTGCTGTTCCTGCTGTCCGACGAAGCCCGTTTCGTCACCGGCACCAACGTCGTGGTGGACGCCGGCCTCGTGGCGAAGGCGTCGTGATGGGACGCGTCGAAGGAAAAGTCGCGCTGGTCACCGGGGCGGCACGCGGTATCGGACGGGCACAGGTGTTGCGGTTCGCCGAAGAAGGCGCGAGCGTCATCGCACTGGACATCTGTCGGCAGGTCGAGACCACCGTGACGGCGCCATCAGCTCCCGACGACCTGGCCGAGGTGGCCCGACTGGCGCAGGAGCGCGGCGCCCGAGTCGTTTCCGCCATCGTCGATGTGCGTCAGGGTGATCGGCTGCGTGCTGCCGTCGATGCCGGCGTAGCCGAACTCGGCGGTCTTGACATCGTCTGTGCCACCGCCGGTATCACCTCGAAGGGGCCGGCGGTGGAACTCGACGAGCAGGCATGGAACACGATGATCGACATCAACCTCACCGGTGTGTGGCAGACCTGCAAGGCCGCGGCGCCGCATCTGATCGAACGGCGCGGCGGGGCCATGATCCTGACGAGTTCGATCGCGGGCCTTCGGGGGCTGTCCGGCGTCGCCCACTACACCGCGGCCAAGCACGGCGTGGTGGGGCTGATGCGGTCGTTGGCGAACGAGTTGGCGCCGTACGGAATCCGGGTGAACTCGGTCCATCCCACCAACGTCGATACACCGATGATCCAGAACGCGGCGGTGCGCAGCGCATTCCGTCCCGACCTTGCGAACCCGACGCGTGCCGAGTTCGCCGAGGCCGCGATGACGATGAACATGCTGCCGATTCCGTGGGTGGAGCCCGAGGACATAGCGAACGCCGCGCTGTTCCTGGGCTCTGATGAGGCACGCTACATCACGGCGGTGACCTTGCCGGTGGATGCGGGGTCGACCCAGCGCTGAGCGAGCGACCGCGGATCTGACCGACGACGTGGCCCGTGCAGGGTCACGTCGTCGTTTTCGTTCGGGTGGCTTTAACAGGCTGAATTCACTTGTCGCTGAGAGAGATCGGCTGGTGGCCGTTCGTCGCAGGACCTCCCGGACAGTGGGACGCCCCGCTGGTGCCTGCGATGTGGCGCCGCTGTGATGTGACTGGCACCACATCCTGTGGGTGTCGATCACTGAGTTCCGGCCCGGCGTCTACGGGTCGATGTCCATGGAAGGTACGCGATGCCTGTACAACCCACTCCGAGCGAGGATTCGCTCGCTGACTCCAGACCGGTGCCATCCGATGACACCCGGGTCTGGACGCCACGGCTCGTCCTCGGGCTGGCCTCCATCGTGTTACTGCTGGAGGTCCTGGCGATCAGCTATCTGATGATCTCCACAGCCTTGCCGTTCATCGTCACCCACTATCAGACCACGCAGGGAGCCTGGCTCCTGACTGCGTTCCTCTTGACCGGTGCTGTCACCGCGCCCGTCATCGGACGCCTGTCCGACATGTTCGGTAAGCGTCGCCTCCTGCTTGTCTGTGTCGCACTTGCCGCGGCCGGTTGCCTGTTGTCGGCGGTTGCACCGTCCTACGGCGTGATGATCGCCGGTCGCGCCCTGGCAGGCTTCCTGGTGCCCTGCCTGTTCCTCGGGTACTCACTCATCCGAGATGTGTTCCCGCCGAGAGCGGTTGCGCTGGCTGTCAGTATTGCCACGACCGGGATGGGTCTGGTGGCGGTGCCGGCGCCGTTCCTCACCGGCTGGTTGATCGACGACTTCGGGTTCCGAAGCATCTTCTGGTTCCTGTTCGCGGTCGTCGTCGCGATCGGATTCGCCATCCTGGTCACCGTCGACGAGTCGCCGCTGCGGGTACGGACCACCGTCGATCTGGTTGGTGCCGTCCTGCTGGGCGCGGGCCTCGCCGGGGTGCTCATCGGAGTCAGCTTCGGGCCGTCCTGGGGTTGGTCCGCGACGTCGACCCTGACCTATCTACTCGGCGGCGCGGCACTACTGGCGGCGTGGCTGGTGTCGGCCCGGACGGTCGCGAACCCGCTGGTGGACCTCGAGGTGCTGAGGCGCCGGCCCGTGTATCTCACGACGGTGAGTGCCGGTGTGGCATACGGGATCTCCGGCCTGTTCGCGGTGCTGCTGCCGATGATGGTGATGGTGCCCGGCATGATGGGACTCGGGTACGGCTGGGGTCTGTCGGCCGAGGACTTCGCGTTGTTCCAGCTCCCGATGGTGATCGCAATCGTGGCCGGCGGCCTGCTGGTCGGCGTGTTGGTGAGTCGCGGGTTCGCGCCTCGTCTGCTGATGCTTGCCGGTCTGACATTGATGGCGCTCGGCCTGCTCGTGGTGGCGTTCAACCACTCGGAGAAGTCGACGATCATCCTGGGGGCGGTGATCCTCGGTCTCGGACAGGGGATGTCGTATGCTGCCGTCCCCAACCTGGTGATCGAGGCCGTGTCGCCCGAGCTGCAGGCCAGTACGGCGAGCATCGTCGCGGTGAGTCAGAGCATCTTCCCGGCGGTGCTGTCGGTGGTCGCGTTCACCGTGCTGAACAACTCGCACATCGCGATGGTCGCCGAGGGCGCCACGTTCTACGACACCCACGGCTTCACGGTGGCATTCGTGATCGGTGCGATCGTGTCGGTGGTGGGCGCGTTGACCGCTCTGGCCATGCCACGCCGCGCGACCGACGAAATCACTGAGACCCCAGGGGTGTTGGGCGCCGCCTGACGTTCCACCCGGTTCCATGCGGTCCGTGAGGAGCCTCGCGAGGTACGAGCGATGCGTCACGAAGGGCGGCCCTTCGTGACGCATCGCTGATTTCTCAGGGAGCGTGGAAGCAAGAATCAGCGGCCGCCGCGCCCGCTCGACGACCGAAGAACGTGCCGTCACCGAGTGAAGTGCCACTGATATAGCCCCACGAGTGCAGGCCCGACGTGGCGCGCCCGGCCGCGAAGAGGCCTGGGATGGCTTCTCCGTCGAGATCCAGAACTGCACCGTCGACCGTGGTGCACACGCCGCCGAGTGTGAAGACCTCCGCTCCGCCACCACCGGCGGCACCGTATTCCGGTGGGGCGATGCCCTTACGGACGTCGATGGCGGCGAACGGCGCTTGAAGTGGCCGCAGCCAGCGGGCGGACTTGTGAAAGTAGGGATCAGTGCCGGCGGCGGCATGGCGGTTGTACTCGGCAACAGTGTTCTGCAGGGCGCCGTCGGGCATGCCGATCTCACGCTCGAGTTCGGCGACCGTCTCGGCCACGAAGTGTGGAACCACACCCCACCTCTCGATCTCCGGGACCTCCTCGTAGGCCTGTTCGTCGAGGATCACCCACACCCGCAGGCCGTGTTTGAACAGCGCAGCCTGGCCCACCAGTCCGGGGTAGACGTCCTCGTTGATGAAGCGCTGGCCGAGATCGTTGACGATCATCCCGCGCACCATCATGCCCGGGATCAGGGAGATGCCGACCTGCCCGGCCGACATGTGTTTGACCGCGGCTCCGGCTGCTTGCGCCATGCGGATGCCACGTCCGTCGTCGCCGCCATCGCTGTTGACCCCCAGCCCGACCAGTTGTGGGGCGTGCTGCGCGACCATGTCCGCATTGTCGGCGAATCCGCCGGTGGTGATTACGACACCGGAACGCGCCCGATAGGTGACCACCTCGCCGAAGTGGCGGGCCAGCACGCCGACGATCCGCCGGCCGTCGACGATGAGTTGTGCGGCCCCGGTATCGGTGTGCACGGTGACACCCGATGTCGTGATCGATTCGGCGAGGACACTCATCAACACCTTGCCACCGAAGCCGTCCGAGGTCACCCGATGTCCTCGGGGTGCAGGTGTCGTGATGTCGCGGAACGGAAAAGCGTTCTCACCCATCCACATCAGACCGTCGTCGGTTGGTGGTACCCATGTCGGCGATTCCCACAGCGACGGCTTGAACGGCACGCCGTGACCGACGAGCCACCGATAGTGGGCGACACTGTCTCGGCAGTAGAGTGAGACCTTCTCGGCGTCGGCGCCCGGACCGAGCGCCGCCAGTAGGAAGCTCTCCATCGCTTCAGGGGTATCGGTGATTCCACAGGCCTGCTGGGTTTCGGTGCCCCCACCGAGATAGATCTCACCACCGGACAGGGCGGCCGAACCACCGCCTCCGCTTTGACGCTCCAGCAGTATCGTGTCCGCGCCGCCGGCATCGGCCTCCAATGCGGCGGCCGCACCGGCACAGCCGAATCCGATCACCACCACATCGGTCTCGTGGGTGTACCCGTCGATGGTGGCGGCATCGACAGGCCGGACGGAAGTGGGTGGGTTCATCTGATCTCCTTGTGGTGGTGACGGTTTGACTTGCTTGCGATGCAGACACGAACGCCACCCCATCGGCCAGATGAGGTGGCGTTCAGACGTGGAAGGAGGTCCGGCTACTGGTCGGACCGGTGCAGGAAGGCAGTGACCACGTTCTCGAAGGCGGCCTTCTGCTCGATCATGGCCCAGTGCCCGCAGTGCGGGAAGACGTGCAGTTCGGCGTTCGGGATCGTGCGCATCGGGATCAACGCCATGTCCAGAGGGCTCACGCGATCGTCGCGACCCCAGGTCATCAGAGTCGGGGCCGTGATCTTGTGCAGCATCGACCATGGCGGTGGCGAATCGGAGTTCTCCATCGCCGTGATCATCGCGGCGAACGCGTCGGAACCGTACATCCGGCGCGCGCTGTCCATGGTCGACGGATCGGTGGCCTGTTCCCACCGTTCGTCGATGAGCTCGTCGGTGATCAACGCCCGGTCATAGACCATCGAGTGCAGCCAGCGAACCAGCCGCTCCCGACTGGGATCCTCGGTGAACTCCTGCAGCAGGCGGATTCCTTCACTCGGTCCGGAACTGAAGATGTTCTTGCCGATCCCGCCGATGGTGACCAGGCGTCCGACGCGATCCGGCTGGGCGGCAGCGTAGCTCAACGCGACGCCGCCGCCCATTGAGTTGCCGACGATCGACAGATCGGTGAGGGACAATCCGTCCACCAGCTCGTGTACCGCGTCGAGGGCGGTGACCATGGGGTGCGCACCGAAGTCGTCGCTGACCCCGAAACCGGGGAATTCCAGGACCAGGCAACGGAAGTGCCGTGCGAGGAACGGGAGATTTCCCTGGAAGTTGCGCAGGCCGGTGACCCCGGGGCCGGAGCCGTGCAACAACAGCAGATCGGGTCCCGCACCGATTTCGTGGTAGCGCAAGCTGCCACGAGACGTCGGCAGTTCGTGCGTGGTGAGCGCGGGCAGGGTGGTGGTCATCGACATCACCGACCCATCGTGTAGTCGACGGTGGGACCTGCAGTCCACCCGCCGTCCACCGCCAGCTCTGCGCCGGTCATGTACGAGGCATCGTCGGACAGCAGAAACGCTACGGCCCCGGCGATCTCGTCGGGCAGCCCGACTCGCCCCATCGGGGTGTTGGGATACTTGCCGTCACCGGTCTCGATACCGATCGATGACGTCATCGGCGTGTACGTCATGCCGGGATGGACGGAGTTGACCCGGATACGGTCCGCGGCCAGTTCCACCGCCGTGATCTTGGTGAGTCCCCGAACACCCCACTTCGAGGCGCCGTATCCGCTGGTCAGCGGTAACCCGGTGAGCCCGGCCGCCGACGAGATGTTGACGATGGATCCACCCCCGGCGGCGCGCATCGGCGCGATGGCCGCGCGGATGCCGTTGAAAACGCCCACCAGATTGATGTCCAGCACCCGCCGAAAGTTCTCGAGGGTGTCGTTCTCGACGAAGGCCCCGGCCGAGATCCCCGCATTGTTCACTATCCCGGTGACGGAACCGAATTCACGCCGAGCGTGGTCGAGTGCCGCGGCCCAGTGTTCCGGATCGGTGACGTCGAGCCGGACATAGCGAGCGGAGTCGCCGAGGTCTTCGGCCGTCTGTTTGCCGATGTCGTCGAGGATGTCGCCGATCACCACCCGACCGCCGCGGGCGACGATGCGGTGGGCGAATGCGGCGCCGAGGCCGCGGGCGCCGCCGCTGATGACGGCGACTTTGCCGGCCAGTAGTGGTGGGGTCGTGTCGTTCATGAGGTGACCTTTCTGCAGTGGTGGCCGCGTGCCGGTTCGACGCGGCGGCTGTCGGTGGCGATCAGACCCCGCCGCGCCGCCTCCTCGATCGTGTTGCGCAACGCGGGACAGGTCGGGATGGCGCTGATGTGATCGCCGGCCGCGATGAGTCGGGCGAACTCGGGGCAGGAGTGCCGGGCATCATCGAGCCATTGGATGCTGGTGTGGCTGGGGCTGAACTTCTCGGCGAGAACCGTGGTTCCGCAGGTGCCGCAGGTCAGTTCCTGCATCATGTGCCCGATCGTCCGGCGGCGGCTTTGCGGGCGGCGACGTAGCCGAAGACCATGGCGGGCCCGATGGTGGCACCGGCACCCGCGTAGTCATTGCCCATCACCGCCGCCGACGTGTTGCCGGTGGCGAACAGTCCGTCGATCACCGAGCCGTCGTCGCGCAGGACACGTGCGTCGGCGTCGTACACCAGCCCACCCTTGGTGCCGAGGTCACCCGCCCGCATCCGCAACGCGTAGAAGGGCGCGCGATCGAGGACGTCGAGAGTGGGGTGGGGGAGGCTGGGGTCGCCGTAGTAGTTGTCGTACGCACTGTCGCCGCGGCCGTGATCGAGATCGGCTCCGGCACGGGCGAACCCGTTGAAGCGCTGCAAGGTCGCGGTGAGCGCGGCGGCGTCCACCCCGATCTGATCGGCCAACTCCGCCATCGTGTCTGCGGTGTGCAGCAGCCCGCTGTGCGACCACTCATCCGGGAAGGACTGGCCCGGCATGATGCCGCCGATCGGGTACCGGTTCTTGGCGGTGCGATCGAAGATGAACCATGCAGGTTCGTGCCCGCCGGCAAGTTGGGCATGTACGAACGTCACATAGGGTGCCGCCTCGTTGGTGAACCGTTGGCCGTGCTGGTCGACGATGATCGATCGCGGAATCGACCGCTCGGACACCAGCACCTGATTGATGCCGTCGGGCCGTTGGAACGACGGCATCCACCACGCGTCGTCCATGAGATCGACGGCCGCGCCGACGTCGACGCCGGCCGTGATGCCGTCACCGGTGTTGTCAACCGAGGCCGCACTGTAATCGTCCTGCCCGCCTCGGGGCAGATGGCGTTTGCGCATCTCGTGGTTGTGTTCGAAACCACCGGTCGCCAACAGCACCCCGGCCCGTGCCCGGATTCGCAGCTGCCGGCCGTGATGCTCGGCGATCACCCCGAGTACCGCACCGGACTGGTCGGTGACGAGAGACTGCATGGGGGTCTCGAGTAGGAGCGGAACACCGGCATCGCTCAGCGCCAACCGGAGCCGGGCGATCAGTGCGCGACCCAGCGTGTCCATGTGGCGACGCAACAGGACCGCCTTGATGGCACGCAGTCCCGTCAGCAACGCGGTACGCCTGCCCTTCCAGGTGCGCATCACCATGTTGAGGGCGACGAAGTCCTTGGACGTGATGAACAGGCCGGGCGGTGTCGCCAAGGCGGCCGGCCGCAGCTGATTCTCGTCGTCGCCGAGCTTGCGCAGATCGACCGGCAGCGGCTCGATCGAGCGACCTTCCGGACGCCCACCGGGACGTTCCGGATGGTAGTCCGAATAGCCCGGACACCACTGGAATCGCAGGTGCGCACTGGTGGTCTCGAGAAACTCGACCATCCGCGGTCCCTCGTCGATGAAGGTGTCGATGTTGGCGGTGGGCACCCGCTCGCCGACCACGGCGTCGAGGTAGGCGCGCACCCGCTCGCGTGCGTCGACGATCCCGGCGCGTTTCAGCGTGGGATTGTTCGGTATCCAGATCCCACCCCCGGACAGGGCGGTACTGCCGCCGAACACCGCAGCCTTTTCGATGATCAGGGTGTCCAGTCCTTCGGCACGTGCGGCCAGCGCGCCGGTGAGCCCGCCCGCGCCGCTGCCGACGACGAGGAAGTCGACCTCGCGATCCCAGTTCGACTCTGGTGCAGTCATGTTCGTCTCCCTACTCATCGTGTGCGGATGCTCAGGTCGTCGGGCGACCAGATCGCACGCATGCTGGTGATCTTCGCGTCGTCGTCGAATGTCATGACGTCGATCGGTTCCACCACGATGGTCTGATCGACGGTGCGGGTGGTGACCCGGAAGTGAAATGCGGCGGTGTCGCCGGCGACGCGCAGGCTCAGCAACTCGGCCTCGCAGTCTGCGCCGTCGAGTGCACCGTAGAACTTCTCGATGGCGGCTCGACCCACGTGCACCTCGGAGCCGACCGGATCTTCGACGGTGGCGTCGTCGGCGTAGAGGGTCGCGATGTCGGCGGAGCCACCGTTGCCGATGGTCCTGAGGTACTGGGTGACTCGTGAACGGATCAGGTCATGGGGATTCATCGTGACTCCTCGCCAGATGTCGGGGCGGCCTCGGCTGTGTTCGTGTGGGAGAGCATGTCCAGCACCGCGAGATGGCTGAACAACACCGACGCGCCGATCGGATTGCCGCCGCCCGGATAGACGGTGCCGCTGACCGCGGCCATCGTGTTGCCGGCGGCGTAGAGTCCGGTGATGCGCGATCCGGACACGTCGAGCACCGCGGCGGCGGTGTCGGTACGCAGGCCGCCCTTGGTGCCGAGATCGGATATCCCGAAAGCTGCGGCATGATAGGGCGGTTGGTCGATGGCGACCATGGGTGATGCGCCGCCGGAAAAGGCTCGGTCGTAGGCCTCGTCTCCTCGGCCGAACTCGGGATCGACACCGTCCGCGACGAACTTGTTGAACTTCTCCACGGTGGACGCGAGCCCGTCGGCGTCGACACCGATCTTCGTCGCGAGGTCCTCGAGGGTGTCTGCGGTGTGCCACAAGCCGGCGGCGACGTAGTCACCGGTGTCCACCATGGAGACATTCGGCGCCTTGACGGGCGGTACGGGGCCGTCCGCGTCGTCATAGATCATCCAGAACGGAAGGGTCGCCGAGCCGTCGTCGACGGTGCGGATCACGTCGCGGCCGAGTCGGTCATACGGCGCGGATTCGTTGACGAATCGTTGTCCGTCCTGGTTCACGAAGATCCCGCCGGTGAACCACAGCGCGAAGGCCGAACGCCCATCCGGGTGCGTCAGGCCGGGCGACCACCATGCTTGATCCATCAGGTCCAGATCCGCGCCCGCCGATACTGCCGCTTGGTGCGCGCGACCGAGGTTTCCCGGGGGGCCCATGGTGTCGCGGGCACTACCGGGCACCCCGTACTCGGCGCGCATCTCGCCGTTCTGCTCGAATCCGCCGGCCGCCAACAGCACCCCGCGCAGTGCGCGGATCGCGTGCCGGCGACCGTCGCGTTCGACGATCGCGCCGAGCACGGCGCCGTCCTGGACGACGAGGTCGACCAGTGGCGAGTCGAGATGAAGCGCTGCATTGGGAAACTCGTTGATCGCCTTGAGGAATCGTCCGATCAGTGCCTGACCGCCGATCAGCAGATCGGGCAGCGGGGCGCCGAGACGATCGGTGTCCAGCGGGCCGCGCAGTGATTCGCGGAGATCGCCCAGGTCGGCGGCCGGTAGGGGAACCGGAGTGATGTGCCGCTGCCCGTCGAGTCGGGCGCCGGGTGCCGTGCCGAAATAGTCCGGCCACGGGAACATCTCGAATGCGAAATGAGGATCGCTCTCCAGATAGGCGATCACGTCCGGGCCACGCCGTACATACGTTTCCTGCAGTTGGGACGGCGTCCGGTCGCCGACCACGGCCCGGAAGTACTCGAGCGCCGCCTCGACGGTGTCGTCGGTGCCCGCGCGCCGCAGCACCGGGTTGCACGGAAACCACATGCCCCCGCCCCCGGAGTAGGCGGTGGTACCGCCGAACTTGTCGGTGGCCTCGACCACGGCCACCCGCAGGCCCTCTCGCGCTGCGGTGTACGCGCCGGCCAGTCCGCCGCCCGAACCCGCCACGACGACATCTACTTCCTCATCCCACTGCATCTGTTCCCCTTTCGTGAACTCCTCGCCGACGCTAGGTGAGCCACAACGGGACAGCGGTGTGCTCTCCCGATGATCGGGAAGGTGGTTCCGGTCGGCCGCGAATGGGCCGATCAGCGGGAGACGTACTGGTCGCCGCGTGCCCGCGGACCTAGCGTCGAGACTCGACGAGCAGACCGACCGGAAGGCGATATCCCGTGAACAGTCCGATCCCACCCGATGCGCCCATGCGCACTGTCGACGTCGTCGTGGTCGGAGCCGGCATCGCCGGTCTCTATGCGTTGCACAGGTTTCGGCAGGACGGGCTGGATGTCCAGGTCTACGAGGCCGGTGGCGGAGTGGGCGGGGTGTGGTACTGGAACCGGTATCCCGGTGCGCGCTGCGACGTCGAGAGCGTCGACTACTCGTACTCCTTCGATGACCGGTTGCAGCAGGAGTGGGACTGGAGTGAGAAGTACGCGACTCAGCCGGAGATCCTCGCCTATCTCGAACATGTGGCGGACCGATTCGACCTGATGGGTGACATCTCACTCAACACCCGGGTCATCGACGTGACCCTGGACGAGGAGACCTTGCGCTGGCATGTCCGGACCGATACCGGTGAGGAGGTGTCCACCCGGTTCTGCGTGCTCGCGCTCGGCCCGCTGTCGAGCGCCAACATCCCGCAGATTCCGGGACTGGCCTCCTTTGCCGGCGACGTGCACCACACCTCATCCTGGCCGCACGAGGGCGTCGATTTCACCGGCCGGCGCGTGGGCGTGATCGGTACGGGATCGTCGGGGATACAGACGATTCCGCGCATCGCCGAGCAGGCCCACGAGCTGACCGTGTTCCAGCGGACCGCCAACTACAGCATCCCGGCAGGGAATGCGGCCCTCGACGACGCCACCCGCGCGCGGTACAAAGCCGACTACGCCGAACGTCGTCGCCTCTCGATGGACAGTGGCGGTGGTTCCCCGCATCAGCCGCACCCGTCCTCGGCGCTGGCCGTCACCGACGGCGAACGCCGGAGAGCGTACGAGCAACGGTGGCTGCTCGGGGTGTCCTGTTCAGCAAGACCTTCCCCGATCAGTTGACCGACGTGGCAGCAAATCGGACCGCCCAGCAATTCTGGGAGTCGAAGATCCGTGCGGTGGTCGACGACCCGGCGATCGCCGACATCTTGATACCGCAAGACCATCCGATCGGTGCCAAGCGAATCTGCACCGACGACAACTACTTCCAGGCGTTCAATCGGTCGAACGTCCAGATCGTCGATGTGCGGGCGACGCCGATCGAGCGGATCACGCCGGATGGCATCCATGTCGACGGCCGCATCGTCGAGCTGGATTCGCTCGTGCTGGCCACCGGATTCGACGCGATGACCGGATCGGTGGAACGGATCAACATCGTCGGTCGCGGTGGTGAGACCCTCAAACAGGCGTGGAGCGAAGGCCCCCGCACTTACCTGGGTCTGGGCGTCCACGGCTTCCCGAACCTGTTCAACCTCACCGGGCCGGGCAGCCCCTCGGTGCTCGCAAACATGGTGCTGCACTCGGAGCTGCATGTGGATTGGGTGGCCGACGCGATCTCCGCCCTCGACGCGAACGGCTCCACCGCCATCGAGGCGCGGTCGGATGCGGTGCAGGCCTGGGTGCAGGAGTGCACCGAGCGTGCCGCTGCGACATTGATGCCCGACGCCAACTCCTGGTACCTCGGCGCGAACATTCCGGGAAAGCCGCGAGTGTTCATGCCCTTCGTCGGCGGCTTCGGCGTCTATCGCCGGATCATCGCCGACGTGGCCGCCGATGACTACCGAGGTTTCCAGTTCCTCGACGCGGATCGCGCCGACGACTGATCGACACCGATGAACAGCGAGCTCCCCGGCAGGTGCTGGGGAGCTCGCTGGATCTGCTGGATCGGATCAGTCGGCGAGCCCACTCAAGCCGCCACGGAAGAACAACAGAGGGGTGCCGTCGTCCGCGGCGGACAGCGCGCTGATCGACGCGACGACGATGGTGTGGTCGCCCGCATCGTGCTCGGAGACCATATGGCCGTCGATATGCGCGAGCGCACCCATGATCGCGGGTGCGCCGTTGTGGGTGGGTGACCAATCGACGCCGCGGAACTTGTCGGTCCCGCTCACCGCGAACTGGCGGCACAGGTCGTGCTGACGGGCCGCAAGGATGTTGATGCAGAGTGCTCCGACCTCGCGGGCGAGCGGCCAGGTGGTCGAGGTGCGCGACGGGCAGAACGACATCAGCGGTGGATCGAGTGACACCGAGACCACCGACTGGCAGGTGAATCCGATCGGGCGCCGACCGTCGTGGGCGGTCACCACGGCCACCCCCGTGGCGAAGTTGCCCCAGACCCGCCGGAGGTTCTCGGTGCTCGGACCCGCGTCGTCGGGACCGGTCTGGTCGTGTGGGATCCGCGGACCTGTCATGGCAGCCCCTGGTGTGGCTCGTGGTGTCATGTCTCCTCCGAATGTTGTTATCCACCATCATGATCGGGCGCAACTGGGGGCCGGCGCAACGGGTTGTCCCGGTCAGCGGGGAGTCTGGCGGGATCGTGTTCCCGAGCCAGGGGTGTCCAGTTGATAGCATGTGCGGGTGACCTCGGTACCGTCCCGATTCGAGGAGCTGCCCAATCTCCCTCCGACCTCATGGGCGATTCTGTGCATGCTCGCCTACGAGGAAGAGGTCTCCGGGTACGACATCAAGAAGTGGGCGGACTGGAGTCTTCGGCACTACTACTGGAGTCCGTCGTTCAGCCAGGTCTACTCCGAGCTCAAACGGGTCGAGCAACACGGATACGCCACCTCCTGGATGGCCGACGGTGAGGGTGGCCGAAACCGGAGGGTCTACAAGATCACCGATGCGGGTCGTCGGGCGGTGCGGATCTGGGCGCTGGACTCCCCGGTCGACCCGCCGATGCTCAAACACGGTGTGATCTTGCGGACGGCGTTCGGTCACCTCAGCACACCCGAGCAACTCAAGGCGATGCTGACCGAGCACGTGGCGCGCATGGATGAGTTGCAGCATCGGGTGGCGGTCGACGCGGCAGCCGCCGAAGCCGAGCCCGCGTGGGCCTACGCGCGGATCGCGATGCGTTGGGCCGAGCGCTACTACGCCAGCGAACGCGAGTTGGCCTTGGAGCTGATGGACGAGATCGACACGGCGGAGCAGGTTTTCCGGTCGGGCGCGTCGGTGGGTGAGAGTTTCCCGAAACCCCGACCGGGTCACTGGCGTGAGGTGGAGCAGCAGGTCCAGGCCGGCGAGCACGACGACTGAGTTCCCGACCCGCCCTGAGTGGCGAGCTCGGGAGTTGTCGCTCCCTCGTTACGTATTCGCTCCGTCGATCGAGGGAGCAGGTCCAAAATGGCGGAGCGACAACTGGTCCCGCCCCTATCGGGAGATCAGGAAGCGCAAACGCCCACTCACTGCACGAGAGCGCGGATGTCACACCATGTCTGGGTTCGCGCGTGTGCACACAACTGAAGCGAAGGCATCGTCATGAACCCGTGGATGGCGCCGGGGTGGTCACGGTGGACCGTCGGCACACCAGCGCTCATCAGAGCCGTGGCGAAGGCGACACCTTCGGACCAGAGCGGGTCGTATCCCGCGGTGACGACGATGGTCGGCGGCAATCCCGCAAGGTCTGCAGCCGCCACCGATGCATGCGGGTGTGACCGGTCCTCGAACGCCGGAACGTATTGGTCCCAGTACCACTTCATCGCGCTCGCGGTGTTGTAGTGGCCCTCGCCGAAACGCACATAGGACTCCGTGGTGAAATCAGCCGCGATCACCGGGTAGAGCAGCACCTGCCCGCGAATGCGAGGGCCCCCGGAATCGCGGGCCAGGATCGTGGCGACGGCCGCAAGGTTTCCGCCGGCACTGTCGCCGGCCACCACCAGCCGATCCGGGTCGGCCCCGAGTTCCTCGGCGTGATCGGCGGCCCAGACCGCGACGGAGTGGACGTCAATGGCGGCTGCGGGCCAGGGATGTTCGGGGGCGCGTCGATAATCCACCGACACGACGACGGCACCGGTGGTGCGCGCCATCGATCGGCACAGGTCGTCGTGGGTGTCCAGGTCGCAGAACACGAAACCACCGCCGTGGGCGAAGACGACGAGAGCTGCGCCCTGTGCGGGGAACGGATCAGGTGGGTGGTAGATGCGTAGCGCGATGTCGCCGCCCGGTCCGGCGATCATCTGATCCCGCACCGATGCGACCGGAATGGGGTCGGAATTGGGTTGCAGCCGTGCGCGTATGGCAGCACGTGCCTGCGCGCCACCCATCTCCTCGACGCGCGGAAATCCGTCGTTGAGGAGGGGGAGGATGGCGGCGACCTCGGGGTCGATCATCGGGCCACCGGCATCGGGGCCATACCTGCCGGGCCCATCCGGAGCGGATGCCGCCGTTGCAGGGTGGGCATGACCCGGCCTGCTCCGCCGTCGAGATTGCGCCAGATGGACAGCGCCGTCATTCGCACGGGTGCGGCCAATCGGTGATCGAAAGCCATCCGGTCGGTTGGTCCGCACACCGACACCGCGGCAACGGCGTCATCGATTTCTCCGATCGGCGCTGCGACGCAGCCGATCCCGGCCAGCGACTCCTCGCGCTCATAGGCGACGCCGTGCATTCGAACCTTGGCGAGTTCGGTGTCCAGCCGGGCCCGGCTGGCGATGGAGTATCGCGTCTTCTGCATGAGTGGTTCGGCGGGGTCGGCCGGGTCGGCGAACGCCAGGATCGCCTTGCCGATCGCGGTGCAGTGCGCCGGCTGACGTGCGCCGACCCGGGTCGGTATAGAGGCCGCCAGAGCGCCGCCGATCTTTTCCAGATAGACCACGTCGGCACCGTCCAGGATGGCCAGGTGCACCACGAAGCCGGTCGCACGATGCAGCTCGTGCAGGTAGGGCATCGCAGCCTTGTGTAGTCGGTCCTGGTGGACGGCGATGGAGCCGAGTTCCATCAGCCGGATACCGAGTTCGTAGTCGCGACCCTGTCGTCGCAACCAGCGCAGGTGCACGAGCCGCTCCAGGATGCGGTGTGCCGACGATCTGGGCAGACCGGTGCGGCGCACGATCTGGGCGAGCGTGAGCCGGCCTGGTCCGTCGAATGCGTCGAGCACGAGAGACGCGCGATCCAGCGCGGCGGCCGGGGTGGAGTCGATGTTGATGGTCATGAGCACCTCCATGGGGCTGACGAAGGGGATCATATGCCTACTAGGTATATGCCGATTAGGAATATACGTTGTGTTCGCCATCACATCAAGTCCCGGCTTCGAGAGACGACGGGAGCGTCTCACCCGATGGGTGAGACGCTCCCGAGACGTGATCCGCCGCTCTACATCGCGGCGAGCGGTTCGCTGCCCGACCAGTCGTGACCCCAATAGCTGTCAGCGGTGATCTCCTCGGCCGTGTAGTGGGTTTCGTCGACCTTCATACCCTCGGTGCCGAACTCGATGTCCCAGCCGCCGGGGGCCCGGACGTAGAAGGAGACCATCTTGTCGTTGGTGTGGCGACCCAGCGTCGACGACACCGAGAAGCCATCCTTGATGACCCGGTCCAGCGCTTGGCCGACGGCATCGAGGGAGTCCACCTCGACCATGACGTGGATGAGTCCTGGCGCGCCGCCGTGTGGAGCAGGGCAGAGCGCGAGACTGTGGTGCCGCTCGTTGACGCCCAGGAAGCGGATGCGCATCGGGCCGAACTCGGGTGGCGCGGGCAGCCGCATCGCTCCACGGGGCAGGAAGCCGAGCACGTCGGTGTAGAAGTCGAGCGCACCGACGGGGTCGGTGGTCGGGAGTACGACGTGGCCCAGGCCCTGGGCGCCGGTGACGAATCCGGCACCGAAGGGTGTGACGATCGGGCTGTGATCGAGGACGGGTCCGTGGAAGATCTCCACGTTGGCGCCCGTCGGGTCGGTGAACGAGATCGCCTCCTCCACCCGACGCGCCTCGGCCTCCTCGACCGACAGCGGCTTGACCGCGACGCCTGCCCCCTCCAGGGTGGCCTGCACGCGGGTGAGCGCCGCGCCGTCACGCACCTCCCAGCCGATGTCGATCACCTCGTCGGTCTCGCCGGGGACCACGACGATGCGTGCGGCGCGTTCGTCCATCCGCAGATACAGTGCGTTCTCGTCGGGTCCACTGCCCTCCGCGAAACCGAGTACGTCGAAGGCGAAGGTGCGCCAGCGGGCGATGTCGTTGGTCTGGATCTTGAGATAGCCGAGACCCTTGATCTCTGTCATGTCGATTCCTTTGTCGATGATGATGGTCGTGACGGATGCGATTGCGGCGGTTCAGATCATCTTCTGCAGCGCTTCCGGCGGTTCGACTCCGAGCGAACTGAGCGCCGACGCGTGGTACACGGTGCTGGGCACGTGGATCGCATGGTTGAGCCCGGCGTGGGCATCGCGCCAGAACCGCTGCAGCGGCTTGTCCATGCGTAGCGCGTTGCCACCGGAACGCGCGAAGATCTGATCGACCGCCATCACCGCGCGCCACGCGGCCCGGACCTGGGTGCGGCGGCCCGCGGCCCGCTGCTCGAACGTCACCTCGTTGCCGGCGTCGACGATGTCCCACATGGTGTCCACAGTGGCCAGCAGTTCCTGGCGGGCCGCATTGATGTCGGCTGCTGCCTCGCCGACCGCGAACAGGACATAGGGGTCGTCCTTGATCGCAGTGCCCTGGGCGCCGACCCGATCGCGTTGATAATCGAGGTGGGCCGCCAGCGCCCCCTCGGCGATGCCGATGACCGCGGAGCTGATCCCGAGCGGAAACATGTTGGACCACGGCATCTTGTAGAGCGTCTCGGTGACGCCGTACTCGCGCTGCGCGGTGCCGTCGATGACATGATCACCGTTCATCACCCGGTAGTCGGGGACAAAGGCGTCCTTGACGATGATGTCCTTCGAGCCGGTGCCCTTGAGTCCGACGACATTCCAGGAGTCGTCGACGATCTGATAGTCGCTGCGCGGCAGGATCATGTGCAGCATGGTCGGTGGCAGGGCCATCTCGCCCTGCGCGGTGCCGAGCATGGCGCCGAGGAAGATCCAGTCGCAATGATCGGTGCCCGAACTGAACTGCCACCGTCCGTTGAAGATGTAGCCGCCATCAACCGGCACGGCGATGCCGGTCGGGGCATACGGGGAGGCCATCCAGGTGTCGTTGTCGGCACCCCAGACCTCTTCTTGCACACGGGGATCGGCGAATGCCAACTGCCACGGGTGGACGCCGACGATGCCGCACACCCAGCCGGTCGCACCGTCGAGGGCAGCGGCGGCCATCACGGTTTCGGCGAACTCGCGGGGGTGGGCTTCGTAGCCGCCGTACTTCTTCGGTTGCAGGAGGCGGATCGGGCCCGCGGCCTTGAGTTTCTTGGCGGTGGCGTCAGGCAGTTGGCCGAGTCGTTCGGCCTCGTCGGCCTGGCCGCGGATCTCCTCGGCCAGCGCGTTGATGTTCTCGAGTGCTTCGTTCATGTTCGTGTCCTCGTGCTCGTGTGGTGTGCAGTGGACCGGCGCCGATGGTCGGGCGCGGTCAGGCATGCGCTTGCAGCGTCTTGCCGTCGGCGATGTTCTGGGCGACCTCGGCTTCCCAGCTCTGCACTGCGCGTTCGGTGTCGATCTCGAACTCGAACCGGTTGGTCATGTCGTCGGCGACGTCTTCGACGTCGACGTAGAACTGTTCGTACCAGCGGCGCAACTGATACACCGGACCGTCCTCCTCCGACAGCAGGGGATTGTCGATGGGCGCCTTGTTCTTCCAGATCTCGATGTCTTGCTCGAATCCCATCTCGACACCCTGGGCGAACTGTGCGGCCATGCCCGACGCCATCTCGTCGGACATGCCCTGCGGCTTCTTGACCATCGCGCCGTACTGCAGCACAAAGGAATTCGATGTCACCGGGTAGTGGCAGTTGATCAGAACCGTCTCGATGGTCATGCCCTGTGCCTCGCTCCACAGCCAATCGACCATGTACGACGGGCCGAAGTACGAGGCGTCGGACCGCAGCGTCGAGTTGGGGTCGTCGTAGTTCGTACCGACCTCGATGTCGTGGCGTGGGGTGGACCGCATGTACTGGGTCGCTACGTGACCCTCGAAGACGTTCTTGAAATACCGCGGGAACGCGTAATGCACGTAGAAGAAGTGCGCCATGTCCACCACGTTGTCGACGATCTCACGGCAGTGGGACCCCTCCACCACGATCGAGTTCCAAGTCCAGCCGGTCCACTCCGACGTGCCGAAGCCCTCGATCACCGGAATCGTCACGTCATCGGTGGGTTTGCTGCCCTGTGGGTCGTGCCAGACGAAGAGTTGGCCGTTGCGTTCCAGGGTCGGCCAGGAGCGTGTCTTGGCCACCGGCGGCACCCGCTTGGCGTAGGGGATATCGGTGCAGCGGCCATTGCCGCCCCATCGCCAGTCGTGGAATGGGCAGGCGATCGAGTTTCCCTTGACGGTGCCCAGCGCGAGGTTGCCGCCCATGTGGCGGCAGAACGCATCGAGGATGTGGACCTTTCCCGTCTCCTGCGCCTGGAACACCACGAGCGTGGTGCCGAATGCCTTCACCTCGTGCGGTTGGCCGTCGCGAAAGGTGTCGAGCAACCCGAGGCAGTGCCAACCCCGGGCGAAGCGGGTCGGCGCGGCCGCCGCTTCGATTGTTCTGAACTCCTCGGCATCCGAGGGGAATTGACCATTCGTCGTGTGACCCGGCATCGAGACCTCCAACTCTCCGGACGGACTGGTGTGACGGTGTCGATGGTCGTCGCGCCGGGGCGTTCGGGCGGTGCGGTCTCCCGTTCAGCGGTCGGCCTTTTCCGGCTTCCCGCTCAGTGGGTGCGAATTGCCGCCGCGAGGGGGACATCTGGTGGTATCGCTGAGGTAGTGACCACAGACGCCGGCGACACGAGCACGGCGATGCAGTGAGGAGAACCGTGATGCAGCGATACACAGGACGACGGGTGCTGATCACCGGTGGCGGATCCGGGATCGGTCAGGCGACGGTTCTCCGAATGCTCGACGAAGGTGCCGAGGTCGTCGCGGCCGACATCAGCGAGGCCGGCCTGGCCGACACCAAGAGCAAGGCGGGATCGTCAGCGACGCTGACGACGTTGGTGGTCAACGTCGCCGACGAAGAATCGGTTCGTACCGGAGTGGCTGCTGCGGTCGATGGTCTCGGCGGCCTCGACGTCCTGGTCAACGCGGCAGGAATCCTGCGGTCCGCGCACACCCACGAGTTGTCCCTGGAGCAGTTCGAGACCGTGATCCGGATAAACCTGACCGGCACGTTCCTGATGATCCGGGAGGCCATCCCGGCGTTGCGGCAGGGGTCGTCACCGGCGGTGGTCAACTTCAGTTCCACGTCCGCGGCGTTCGCACACCCGTACATGGCCGCGTACGCCGCCAGCAAAGGCGGCATCCAGGCGATGACGCACGCGTTGGCCTCCGAGTACGGGAAATCGGGGATCCGATTCAACGCCGTGCAGCCGGGATCGATCTCCTCGGGCATGACCGACGGCAGCGGCGTCAGCGGACAGAGCAGCGGGCCGGGTCTGCCGGACGACGCGGACTTCTCGCTGTTCCCCATGCCGCTGTTGGCCGGGGGTGGATTTGCGCCACCGGAAGCGGTGGCCGGAGTGGTCGCCATGCTCGCCAGCGAAGATGCGGCGTTCGTGACCGGTACCGAGGTGCGTATCGACGGCGGCTCGCACGCCTGACCCGGCGGCGTGTCGCAAATCTGCAACATGTTCTAAACTAGAACACGTTCACCCGACGGTGCCGGGAGCGTAGCGCGCGGGCCGAAGGCAACGTAGAAGGAGACGAAGTGGCGGTCGACCAGGCAATTCGTGAGCAGATCGCGGCTGATCTGTGGAACGCGGAGCAGACCGCGGTGGCGATCGACCGGCCGACCGACACTCATCCCGACCTCGATGTCGTCGACGCCTACGAGATCCAGCTGATCAACATCCGCAAGCGGCTCGACGCCGGTGCGAGGGTGGCCGGACACAAGGTCGGCCTGGCGTCCGAGGCGATGCAGAAGATGATGAACGTCGACGAGCCCGACTACGGTCATCTGCTCGACGAGATGCAGTACTTCGAGTCGACACCGATCGATGCCAAGAAGCTGTGCTTCCCGCGGGTCGAGGTCGAGGTGGGGTTCATCCTGGGTAAGGACCTGCCCGGCGCGGGCTGCACCAACAACGACGTCATCGACGCGGTGGAGTGGGTGGTGCCGTCGATCGAGCTGATCGATTCGCGCATCAAGGACTGGAAGATCACCCTCTGCGACACCATCGCGGACAACGCGTCGTCGTGTGGCTGGATTCTCGGTGAGCAGCGTGTCCCGATCAGCGAGATCGACACGGGGAACATCGACGCGGTGTTGCACCGTAACGGTGAGGTGATCGCCAAGGGCAACTCGTCGGCGGTGTTGGGTCACCCGTTGAACGCGGTGTCGTGGCTCGCGCGCAAGGTCGAGGGTTTCGGCGTGCGACTGCGCAAGGGTGACGTGATCCTGCCCGGAACCGCGACGCGGGCGATCGACATCAGTTCGGGCGACCACTTCGTCGCCGAATTCGAGGGCCTGGGCAGTGTGACCCTGGACTTCCACTGACCTACAACAACTTCGTCATCAATCTAGGAGGCGCACGTGGCAGCCAAGCTGACCGCAGCGATCATCGGGTCGGGCAACATCGGCACCGACCTGATGTACAAGCTGGAACGATCCGAGGTCATCGAGCCTCGCTGGATGGTGGGTATCGATGCCGATTCCGAGGGGATGAAGCGGGCCGCCGATCATGGTCTGATCACGATGAGTGGCGGGGCAGACGAACTGATGGGTTCCTCGGAGCGTCCCGACCTCATCTTCGAGGCGACCTCGGCGTACGTTCACCGTGAGTACGCGCCGAAGTATCAGGCGGCAGGGATCACCGCGGTGGACCTCACCCCGGCTGCGGTCGGGCCGGCAGTGGTCCCGCCGGCGAACCTCCGCGAGCATCTGGATGCGCCGAACACCAACATGATCACCTGTGGTGGGCAGGCCACCATCCCGATGGTGCATGCGGTGTCGTCCGTGGTGCCGGTGCCCTATGCCGAGATCGTCGCGTCTGTTGCGTCGGTGTCGGCGGGCCCGGGTACGCGCGCCAACATCGACGAGTTCACCGCGACCACGTCGAAGGGTGTCGAGACCATCGGCGGTGCCACGCGTGGCAAGGCGATCATCATCCTCAATCCGGCAGATCCGCCGATGATCATGCGTGACACCATCTTCTGCGCGATCCCGGAGGACGCGGACACCGATGCGATCGCGGAGTCGATCCACAAGCGGGAGAAGGAGATCCAGGCCTACGTGCCCGGTTACCGATTGCTGCAGGACCCGCAGTTCGATCCGCCGTCGGTGCTCAACGGCGGCCACGCGCGGGTCTCGATCTTTGTCGAGGTCGAGGGTGCGGGGGACTTCCTGCCGCCGTACGCCGGAAACCTGGACATCATGACCGCCGCCGCCACCAAGGTCGGCGAAGAGATCGCGAAGACCAAGTTGGGAGTTTCGGCATGACCGCAGCAGTTGACCTGATGGCGAACGCACGCAAGTACTCCGACACCCTGGACATCCGCATCACCGATTCGTCGTTGCGTGATGGCAGCCACCACAAGCGGCATCAGTTCACCGAGCAGGAGGTACGCGACATCGTCGCGGCGCTGGATGCCTCGGGTGTGCCGGTGATCGAGGTGACCCACGGTGACGGGCTGGGTGGGTCGTCGTTCAACTATGGATTCTCCAAAACGCCGGAGCAACAGTTGATCAAGGCGGCCGCCGAGACGGCGAAGCAGGCCAAGATCGCGTTCCTGATGCTGCCCGGTCTGGGGACCAAGGACGACATCCGGGCCGCGCAGGACAACGGCGGTCAGATCTGCCGGATCGCCACGCACTGCACCGAGGCCGACGTGTCGATCCAGCATTTCGGGCTGGCGCGTGATCTCGGGCTGGAGACGGTCGGGTTCCTGATGATGAGCCATTCGCAGCCGCCGGAGAAGTTGGCCGAGCAGGCCCGGATCATGGCCGACGCCGGTTGTCAGTGCGTGTACGTGGTGGACTCGGCGGGCGCGCTGGTGCTCGAAGATGTGACGGTCCGGGTGCAGGCGTTGCGTGCCGAACTCGGTGACGACGCGCAGATCGGTTTCCACGGCCACGAGAACCTCGACATCGCGGTGGCCAACTCCATCAACGCGATTCGTGCAGGGGCGCAGCAGATCGACGGCTCGATCCGTCGTTTCGGTGCCGGTGCGGGCAACACGCCGACGGAGGCGTTCGTGGGGGTGTGCGACAAGCTGGGCATCACGACCGGTGTGGACTTCATGAAGATCGCCGACGCCGCACAGGATGTGGTGCGTCCGGCGATGCCGTCGGAATGTCTGGTCGATCGTTCGGCGATGATGATGGGTTACGCCGGCTGCTACAGCTCGTTCCTCAAGCACGCCGAAGGGCATGCCGAGCGCTACAACGTGTCGGCGGCGGAGATCCTGTTGGAGGCCGGCAACCGCAAACTCGTCGGCGGGCAGGAAGATCAGCTCATTGATATCGCATTGGAGCTGAAGAAGAAGCAGGACGCGAACGCCGGGATCTGACCGGCCAAACTCTCAGCGAACGTCCGTGAACACGGTTGATTGGTCATCCGGGTACACGGACGTTCTGCGTTTGCTTACGGTGCAATGTAGGTGTGAGCAGACTGTCGACCGATCGGCATGGACTGCCCACTCCACAGTGTGATGCAGATCACTGGTTACTTGTGATCCAAGGTACACAAGGTATACCAAGTGAGCTAGATTACTGAGGTTCCTGCAGGACAGCGCCACGAGGACGTGGCGACCTTCACTCACACCTCCACACGCCTGACCAGGCGATCCCGCGTCAGGTACCACCCGTAAGGATGCCCATGTCTCTTGCGTCGGAACCCATTCATGCCAGAAGTAGCGCCGGCAGTGGGTGGACACCCAGGCTCGTTCTCTCGCTGTTCTCCATCGTGATGACCCTCGAGATCCTTGCGGTCAGTTACGCGATGGTCTCGGTGGCACTTCCGCAAATCGCTGCGCATTACCAAACCGCCCAGGGCGCATGGATGTTGACGGCCTTCCTGCTCGTCGGTGCGATCTCGGGGCCGATTCTCGGCAAGCTCGCCGACATGTATGGCAAGCGAAAGCTGTTGTTGATCGCGATGTCGCTTGCCGCAGTCGGATCACTGATCTGCGCGATCGCACCCAACTACTCGACGATGATCGTGGGCCGTGCACTCAGCGGCGTGCTCGCCCCGTGTGTCTTCCTCGGGTACTCGCTTGTTCGAGATGTCTTCCCGGAGAAGATCACTGCGGTGTCGGTCAGCATCATCACCAGCGGACTCGGTCTTGTCGCGGTGCCGTCTCCGTTCCTGTCGGGCTGGCTCATCGACAATTTCGGCTTCCGCAGCATCTTCTGGTTCTTCGTCATCGGCTTGATCACCTGCGGAGTCTTGATCATGGTGTCGACCACCGAGTCCGCTGTGCGGCTACGGTCTCGCCTCGACCTGGTCGGTGCAGCCCTCCTGGGCGGTGGAATCGCCGGTGTGCTCGTGGCAGTCAGCTTTGGGCCAACCTGGGGCTGGACCGACGGAGCAACCCTCGGCTATCTGGTTGCCGGTATCGCGTTGCTGGCCGCCTGGCTCTTCTCGGCGACGGTGATTCGCGAACCGCTGATCGAACTGGCGATTCTGCGCAATCGGGCGATCGGTCTCACCGCATTCGGTTCCGGTGTCGCATACGGTTGTAGCGCCTTGTTCTCGGTGCTGTTGCCGATGTTGGTCATGACGCCGGCCCTCCTGGGTCTGGGGTACGGCTTCGGGATCGATGCCGAAGCCTACGCATTGTTCATGGTTCCGAATGCGGCCTGCGTGGTCATCGGCGGCATCGTCGCGGGCAACCTGGTTGCGAGGGGGCTCCGGCCTCGACTGCTGATGATCTCCGGTCTCAGTCTCATGGCACTGGGCTTCCTGCTCGTCGGTGCGTCGCACAGCTCGAAGCCGATGCTCATGTTCTTCGCTGGAGTCGCGGGACTCGGTATGGGCTTTGCCTATTCATCGGTTCCGAACCTGCTGATAGAGGCGGTCCCGCCGCAGATGCAGGCCACCTCTGCCAGTGTTGTGAACGTCGCGCAGAATGTTGTCGCCGCAATTCTCCCGGTTGCCGTCTTTGCCGTGCTCAACAACTCCTACATGGCGCCGATCCCGAAGGAGATGGTGCATGGCGCCACGTTCTACACCGATGACGGATTCTCGGTCGCGTTCTGGATCGGCGCGGGTGTGTGCCTCTTCGGGGCCCTGGCGGCGATCCTGATCCCGCGTACCGTTCGACGGATCGACGGCCCGCCCGCCGATCTGGTTGACACCCACGACACGCACGTGGACACGTCACGGGTTGCGGGAGTTGCCAATGCCTGAACGTGGCCCCAGCTGATCGGTGCCGCGCAACACGCGAAGAGACCCCTGGTCCAGGCCGGGGGTCTCTTGACGTGTGTGTGCCGGGAAGCGTGCGAGATCGCGCCGCCTTTCGGGCCACTTTGAATATTGTTTGTACCGACCAGTTGGTCTAATATACTTTGTGATGTAGACCTCACCTTCTTTTCGAGACGGGAGTTCAGTGTGAAGGAAACACTCTGCCGCCGCGCGGCCTCGACGCATCGCCGGAGCGTGCGATGAAGACCGTCACGAGCGTCCTCGTCGTGGGCGCATCCGCTTCCGGCCTGTCGACAGTCGATGCGTTGCGCCGCAAGGGGTTCACGGGCAGCATCACCGTCATCGGCGATGAGCCGCACATGCCCTACGATCGTCCGCCGCTGTCCAAGCAGATCCTCGAGGGCGTGTGGACCCCAGACCGTGCCCAACTCCGCAGCGACGACATGATCGCCAAGCTCGACGCCGAGTTCGTACTCGGCGAGGAGGCGGTTGCGCTGGATGTGGCCGAGCGTCGGGTGACCTCTCGGTCGGGCCGCGAATTCGTTGCCGATGCCGTGGTGATCGCAACGGGGGTTCGGCCCCGCGAGCTGTCCGGACAGGCCGGGGTGGATGGGGTCTTCGTCATGCGAAGCCTCGAGGACTCGATGAACCTGCGCCGGCGGCTGCTCGATCAGCCGAAGGTCGTCGTGGTGGGTGAGGGCGTGTTGGGGGCAGAGGTATCTGCGACGGCGCGAAAGATGGGGGCCGAGGTGACGATGACCGGTCCGCAGCCACGCCCGATGTCACTGCAGATCGGAACCATGGCGTCGCAGGTGCTGGCCGATGTGCACACCGAGAACGGCGTCCGGCTGCGACTCGGTGTCGGTGTCGCCGAACTCGTGCACGAGGCAAACGTGGTGCGCGGTGTCCGGTTGGCGACCGGCGAGGTCCTCGAGGCCGAAGCTGTGGTGGTCTCCATCGGGTCTGTCCCGGCCACCGCGTGGTTGGCCGACAGCGGGCTCACGCTCGACAACGGTGTGGTCTGCAATTCGAACTGTGCAGCAGCGCAATCGATCTACGCAGTCGGCGATGTCTCCCGTTGGTACCACAATTCGCTTGGGCGCCACTTCAGGCTGGAGAACCGCACGAACGCCACAGATCAGTCCGCAGTGGTCGCCGATGACATCCTGGGCGTCGAGCATCACTACGAGCCGATTCCGTACTTCTGGACCGATCAGTTCGACGTCAAGATCCAGGTGCACGGTGCAATCAGCGCCGACGCCACGCCGCAGATCGTGGAAGGGGACATCTCGGCAAGACGATTCGTGGCGACCTACCGCACAGACGGCCGGGTGACCGGCGTCCTGGGTTGGAACATGCCCAAGCAGACCCGACTACATCGGCAGGACATCGTCGATGACCTCGAGCCGCAGTTCGCGTAACAGCCAATCAGTTCAGGAGGAAGCACATGAAAGTCACCATCGACGAAGTGAAATGTGTCGCGGCAGGGCAATGTGTGGCGGCGGCACCGGACGTGTTCGACCAGCGTGACGAGGACGGCATCGTGTTCCTGCTGGCGCAGGATCCGCCCGACGACGAGGCCGAGAACGTCCGGCAGGCAGCCGCGGTATGCCCCGCCATGGCCATCGTGGTCGAAGAATGACGATCGACGAACGACCACGGCCCCAGCGCACGTGATGACCACCGATCCCGACCGAAGGAGATGACCATGACCGAAGGAACAAGCGGAGCCACGTTGCCGGTGGAGTCCGACGATGTACCCGTCTATCCCACCCCCCGTGACGCCAAGTGCCCATTCCTGCCGGCTCCGGAAATCCGGGAGCTGCTCGCCGACGGTGTGGTGCTCTCGCGGGTGCGTACCTGGGATGGCCGCACTCCGTGGCTGGTGACATCGCATGCGGGGCAACGCACGATCATGTCCGACCCCCGAGTCAGTGCCAACGATCACCTCCCGGGTTTCCCGCATCCGACCCAGGCGCAAGCGGAGACCATTCACGAGCGTCCCAAGACGATCTTCGACTCGGACGGCCCGGAACATGCACGCCTGCGGCGTATGTTGACGAACTCGTTCACCCGCGGACGGATGGAGAAGATCCGCCCTGTCATTCAGCAGCAGACCGACGATCTGGTCGACGCGATGCTGGGCGGCCCGAACCCCGTCGACCTGGTTGAGGCATTGTCCTTGCCGTTGCCGTCGTTGATGATTTGCGAGCTCCTGGGTGTGCCGTACGAAGATCACGACTTCTTTCAGGAGCACGCGAAGGTTGCCAACGCGAGGGAGGTGACACCGGAGGAGAACGGGATCGCGATGCGCACGTTGGGTGGCTATGTCACAGAACTCATCGAGGCCAAGATGGCCAAGCCCGAAGAGGACGTCATCTCCGATCTCGCCCAGCGCGTCTCCAATGGCGACCTCGACCTTGCCGAGGCCTCGATGCTGGGGATGATCCTGTTGATCGCGGGACACGAGACCAGTGCCAACATGATCACCCTGGGCGCTGCCGTACTCCTGCAGAACCCTGATCAGCTCGCGCTGGTGCGCGACATGACCGAGCGTAAGCCGTTGGCCGCGACGGTGGAGGAACTGCTCCGATACCTGACGATTCCGCACCTCCTCGAGCGTCGGGTTGCGCTGGAGGACATCGAGTTCGAGGGAGAGGTGATCCGTGCTGGGGACGGCATCATTGCGCCGTTGCCGGCCGCCAACTTCGATCCCGCGGCTTTCCCGGAGCCGGAGAAGCTCGACGTCACGCGTGATGCGCGGCACCACCATGCGTTCGGCTGGGGTCCCCACCAGTGCATCGGTCAGCAGTTGGCGAGGATCGAGCTGGAGGTTGTCTTCGGCACCTTGTTCCGTCGCGTACCGAACCTGAGATTGGCCGCACCCTTCGAAACATTGCGATTCAAGGGGGATTCACTCGCCTACGGCATCTACGAACTACCGGTGGCCTGGTAGCGCCCACGGCGTACAGGAGGGCACACAACGCGCGGGGGACGAGATCTGATCTCGTCCCCCGCGCGTATGTGCCCGGACTGCTCGACCGTCGCGATGCAGGCGTCTGTCACTTCTGTTCGCGTAGTACTCGTTTCAATACCTTTCCCGAAGGAGTCCGGGGGAGAGCGTCGACAAAGACGATCTCGGCCGGCACTTTGTACTTGGCAAGGCGCGCCCGAACAAAGTCCTGCAGCGCCGCGGCAGTCAGGGAAGAGTTCGCCTTCCGCACCACATACGCCTTGGGGACCTCTCCCCACTTCGGGTGTGACACGCCGAGAACTGCCGCCTCGATCACATCGTCGTTCTCGTAGAGGACGCGTTCCACCTCCGGTGTAGCGATGTTCTCACCGCCGGAGACGATCATGTCCTTCTTGCGGTCTTCGATGAACAGGTAGCCGTCCGCGTCGATGCGCCCGATGTCGCCGGTGTGGAACCAGCCGTCGCGAATGGCTTTCGCGGTCGCCTCGGGATCCTTCCAGTAGCCGCGGGTGACCTTCGGGCCCTTGATGACGATCTCGCCGAGTTCGTCGGTGCCGGCGACGGACCCGTCATCGGCTACAACACGAATCTGTGTGTGTGGCATCGGTCTACCGACAGAACCGAGCTTCGTCCGCGAGTGTTGGGCGTCGTTGACGCAGTCCCCGGACACGGTCTCGGTCAAACCGTAGGCGTCGGCGAACCAGGTGGTGGGGAACACCTTGCTGATGTGCTCGTACAGCGGCTCCGGCATCTTCTCGCCGCCACCGGTGATGATGCGCAGCGACGCCATGTCGCGGGTGTGGACATCGGGTACGTGGAGCAGCGCGTTCATCATGGCGGGCGCGAGCCACACGACGCTGGGCCGCAGTGACTCGATCGCGGTGAGCACCGTGGTGGGCTCGAACTTGACCACGATGTGCAGGGTGCCGCCGGCGTGCAGAGTTGCCAGTCCCGGCAGGTCCATTCCGCCCACGTGATACATCGGACCACAGATGAGCGTCGAATCCTTCTCGGTCAGACCGAACTCGAGGATGTGGGCGAAGTTCTTCCACAGGAGATTCTCGTGCGAGATCTGAACGCCCTTGGGCCGCGACGTGGTGCCGGATGTGTACATGAGTCGTTGCAGTTCATCGGGATTGACGTCGACGAGCGAACACCGCGCTCCGTGGTACGGGGCCACCAGGTCGCGATAGGCCACCCATTCGGGACCGGCGGGTTCGTCGACCGTGACATGCAGCGACATCTCCGGCAGGTTGGCGCGCAGTTCATCGACAGCGGTGACGAACTCGTCCTCGGTGAGGATGGCGACGGCACCGGAGTGCTCGAGGATGAAACGCCATTCCTGCGGGGACAGACGATAATTCAACGGAACGATCGAGGCCCCGAGGCGGTTGGCCGCCATCATGATGTCGAGGTACTCGATGTGGTTGTACATCAACACGCCGATGATCTGCCCGCGTCGGATACCGTTGTCCGACAGAGCAGTCGCCAGCGCATTCACCCGGTCACGGAGCTCGGCGTGGGTGACGCGCCGATTGCCTTCGGTGACAGCGAGTGTGTCGGGTCTGACCTCGGCGTTGTGGTCGACGATGGATGCGAAGTTGTACATGGCCTACCTTGTCGTGCGTGGATTCGAGGTTACGCGAGGTCCGAACGTGCGTGATCGGCCAGCGCACGCAGGATCTGCTGGTATCGCGCTCGTGACATGCCGAACTCGACGAAGATCTCGTCGTCAGGTGGACCTCCGAACTTCGCCCATCGATGAGCGAACTTCAGCAGGTATGCGGCCTCCCGGGTGGACAAGACCACGCGGGGAGCGGTTGAACTGGTCATCGGTGCGACCTCCTGTGGGTCCGGCCCGGCTCAGGGCAGCGAGTATCCGCCGTCGACGACGATCGTCTGCCCGGTCATCCAACGGGAGTCGTCGCCGGCCAAGAACGTGACCGCCCCGACGATGTCGCCAGGGGTGCCCAACCCCATGGGGTGCTTGGCGTCCAGATCGGCCAGAACCTGCTCCGGCAGGTCGGCGTGAATTGCGGTGGGGAAGGTCCCCGGGGACACCGAGTTGATCCGCAGGCCTTCTTTCGCATACTCAAGTGCGGCAACGCGGGTCAGGTGCAGCACGCCGGCTTTGGACACACAGTAGGCGGACGCATAAGGCCATGCGGTCAGGCCACTGACGGATGCGATGTTGACGATCGAGACAGGGGCCTTCTTGCGGAGCACACGTGCAACGCCACGAATACCGTTGAAGGTTCCGTTCAGGTTCACCGCAAGGGTGCGATTCCAATCGTCGAACTCGAGATTGTGAATGCGTGCGTTGGGTGAGACGACACCTGCGGTGTTCACGTACACATCAAGTGCGCCGAACGTCTCGACCGTCTGCCGAACAGCGTCCTCCACGGCCGGCCCGTCGGTGACGTCGACAGCGATGCATTCGGCCTTCACCGAACTCGGCAGCGCTGCACGAGTGTGCTCGGCCGCGTGACGAGTCATGTCCACAAGAACGAGGTTCGCGATCGACTCATCGGCGAATCGTGATGCGATCGCCGCGCCCAGCGCCCCTCCGGCGCCGGTGATCAACGCTGTCTTGCCCTCGAGTTGCTCGCCCATGATTGCCTTCACCCCAAAGTCTGTCAGATGTCGGCCGTACCGCAATAGTTCGACCAGTCGGTACAAAAAAGTCTAACCGCTGCGCTTCGGTCAGTCGAGAGGTTCGGAAATTCTCGTCGTCGAATTCCGCGGAATGTTCTGCGCAGGTGGCCGTCCGGTCGGGTCAGGCGCCGACGGCGGCCTGTGCTCCCTCGTGGTGTGCCGCTACTTCACGTTCGACGGCATCGATGTCGAGACCTGGTGTCCCGAAGCCGCCGAACAGGGTGCGGCAGTAAGTGGTGGACAGCTCCTCTGCCGTCCAGCGGGTGGTTCCCGGTTTGAGCCACTGGTAGGTGTGGTTGTGCAGATTGAAGAACTGCAACATCGCCAGATGCGGATCCGAGTGCAGGAACTGCTCGTCGCGCATCGCTTCGACGATGATGCTCTCGATGATCATCTCGAACTCGTGGCGCCGGGCGAGGAACTTCTTCAGGTTCTTTCCGCTGAGATGGCGGTAGTCGTGCTCGTAGACCCAGATGTGATCGAGCCGGGCATAGATCATGTTGAGCAGGATCTCGGAGACGAGCCGAAGTCGCGCGGCTGCGGAGATGTCGACCGACTGGGCGGCGCGGGTCTCTTCCAGGAGTGGTTCGAGGACGCGATCCTGGATCTCGACAAGAAGATTCTCTTTGGACTTGATGTAGTAGTACAACGCACCCTTGGCCAGGCCGGTGACGTCGCCGAGCTCGGTGGTTCCGGTGGATGCATAGCCATTCTTGGCGAACAGGGCGGCCGCGGTGTCGATGATCTCCTGCTTCTTGGCCTCGTAGCCCTTGCTGTGGCCTGGTGGTCTGCCCATGATCTACTCCAGACTGTTCGGTCGTCCAAGACTAACCTGTGCGTGTCCGCCGAGACTGATGCGGCGCCGTCAGGGCGTGCGGAACGCGACGATGCCACGGCGCGCCTCGTCGGTGGCGAAGACCGCGGTCAACGCCGCAACATCCGCGGCCAGCGAGGCCTGTAGCGAGCTGTCGGTGGCACGATCGACCGACTCCTTCACGGCACGGATTGCCGGATGCGGCGCGGCTGACAACGTCTCGGCCAGTCCCTCGGCAGCGGCGAGTGCGCCGCGCGAGCCGGCCTGCCAGCCCAGGCCGAGGGCGTCGGCCTCCTCGGGCCGCACCCGGCGGCCGCTCATGATCAACTCCTTGGCACGCATGGCGCCGACGATGCGGGTCAACCGACTCATCCCACCCGCCCCGGGCACGATGCCGAGCGTCACCTCGGGCAAACCGACCGTCGCGGCTGCCGAGAAGAAGCGGAAGTCGGCGGCCAGCGCCAGTTCGAATCCTCCGCCGAGCGCGTGGCCGTTCACCGCCGCGATGACGGGGATGCCAAGGCGTGCGACCCGGTCGACAGCGCGCTCGAGACGCCGGTTCCACCAGCTCATCGCGTCGACGGAAAGATCGGCGATCTCATGGAGATCTGCGCCCGCCGCGAAGCACCGCCCTGCCCCGGTCAGGATCGCGACCCGAACATCTGCCCGCGTCTCGACCTCGGCAACGGCATCGTCGAGTTGGCCCACCAGCTGCGCGTTGAAAGCGTTCACCGGTGGCCGTGACAAAGTGAGACGGGCGACGCTTCCGACGATCTCGACGTGCACACAATCGGTCGTCGTATCGGATCCGGTCATCGCGCGGCAACCGGTGCAGGGTTGAGCGGATCGGGGTTCATCGCCCGTTCTACGGCTGCCTCGATCTCGTCATGCGAGGGCAACCAGAGCTGTTCGAGGTTGGGCGCATACGGTGCCGGGGACTGCATCGCGGCCACTCGCTCCACCGGTGCATCGAGGTGCCAGAAGCCCTCGCTGACTGCGCGAGCCGCGATCTCCGCGCCGACGCCGAAGTCGCGGGTCGCCTGATGGACCACAACCAGGCGGTTGGTCTTCTGCAACGAAGTCAGCACCGTCTCGAAATCGAGCGGCGAGACCGTCCGGAGGTCGATGACCTCTGCGTCTACGCCGCGATCGGCGAGACGGTCGGCAACCGCGAGGCAATCATGGACGTAGGACGAATACGAGACGAGAGTGACGTCGCTGCCCGGTCGACGGACGATGGCGCGACCGAGCGGGACCCGGTGATCCGTGGCGGGTTCGGGGCCCTTCATTCCGTAGAGCAGCCGATTCTCGATCACGATGACCGGATTGGGGTCGGCGATGGCGCTACGCAGGAGTCCGTAGGCATCAGCGGGCGTGGACGGCATCACCACCGTCAGCCCGGGGATGTGCGCGAGCAGTGCCTCGAGACTCTGGGAGTGCTGACTCCCGGACGATTTCCCGGCGGCGAACTGGGTCCGGATCACCAACGGCAGCGACGCGTTGCCGCCGGTCATGAAGCGCATCTTGGCTGCCTGGTTCATGATCTGGTCCAGGCACACGCCGATGAAATCCAGGTACATGATCTCGACGACGGGTTTCATGCCTGCCATCGCGGCACCCACGGCGGTGCCGATGATGGCGCTCTCGGAGATGGGCGTGTCACGGACACGTCCCGGGAATCGCTCGGCCAATCCGCGGGTGAGACCGAAGACGTTGCCGCCCGCCCCGACGTCGATGCCGGCGACGAACACGCGGTCGTCGTCTTCGAGTTCTCGCGTCAGCGCGTTGGTGATCGCGTGCATCATCTTCAGCTGGCCGACGGCGGGCCGCAGCGGTTCGGCGATCGTAGGGCGTGGTGCGTAGACGTCCGCCAGCACAGTGGCCGGGTCGGGATACGGTGCATTCGTTGCCTCGACGACCGCTTTGTCCAGGCTCTCGGCGATCTCGGCATCAATCGTGTCGACACGGATCCCGAGTTCTCGATGTCGGAGTTGATCGCCCAGCAACGTGATCGGGTCACGCCTCTGCCACTCGGCAATCTCGTCGGCGTCGCGATACTTCTGCGGGTCCCCTTCGTAGTGACCATGCCACCGGTAGGTCGACGCATCGACGATAACCGGACCGCAGGCGCCGTTGCGGATGTCGTCGACCAGTCGGGTCTGGAGATCGACCACGGCGAGGACGTTGTTGCCGTCGACCTCGGCATATCCGACGCCATAGCCGGCAGCACGCGCACGCAGGTCGGCGCGGTGTTGATCGGACGCCGGCGAGAACTCGGCGTACCCGTTGTTCTCGCAGAAGAAGATGATCGGCAGATCCCAGACCGCGGCGAGGTTGACCGACTCGTGGAAGACACCCTGCGCGACTGCGCCGTCTCCGAAGAAGGCCACCACCACCGATCCGTCCCGGCGAAGAGTCGCCGCGGTCCCGGCCCCGACGGCGATCGGCAATCCTGCGCCGACGATCCCGTTGGCCCCGAAGATGCCACGGCGCGGGTCCGCGATGTGCATCGAGCCACCGCGGCCTTTGCAGGTGCCGGTCTCCTTGCCCATGAGCTCGGCGAACATCGGTCCGACCTCGAGGCCCTTGGCGATGCAATGCCCGTGGCCGCGATGCGTCGACGTGATCACGTCGGAGTCCGACAGTGGCCAGCACGCACCGACCGCGGTTGCCTCCTGACCGATGGAGAGATGCAGAAACCCAGGAATCTTGCTGTCACGGTAGAGGGTTGACGCGCGCTGCTCGAACTGGCGGATGGTCTGCATCCGTCGGTAGAGCTCGATCTGCTGATCCTCGGTGAGTGTGCGGCGTGCGGTGGCGGCCGGCGATGTTTCGGTGGTCATGGATGTGTTCCAACTCTCCGATCTGGCGTCGGCGTTGACTGTTGTCGACGTCTGGAGCAATATTATACCGACTGGTCGAAAAAACTAAAGGATGAGTGAGTGGCTGCCGCGCCACTGGTCATACCGCCGAGAGAGGGACGACGATGGACTTTTCCCTGCCCGAAGACGCGCGACAACTGCAGAAGCTCTGTCTTGATTTCGGTGAGAAGGAGATCGAGCCGTACGCACAGGAGTGGTCGGAGGAGGAGCGCTTCCCGACCGACACGTTTCTGAAACTGGGTCAGCTCGATCTGGCCGGGCTGCTGATCCCCGAGGAGTACGGCGGCGCCGACGTCGGATACGTCGCCTACGTCGCCGCGATGGAGGCACTCGGCGCGGCGGACCAATCGTTTGCGGCTGCCTGGAACGCTCATTCGACGATCGCCTCACTGCCATTGCTCGCCTACGGCACCGAAGAGCAGAAGCAGCGCTGGCTGCGCCCCCTCGCGCGGGGTGAGGCGATCGGAGCATTCGGGCTGACCGAGCCGGCGGCGGGTTCGGATGCATCCGCGGTGCGCACACATGCGAGACCGGTAAGTGGGGGCTGGGTGCTCAACGGCACCAAGATGTTCATCACCAACGCCGGTACCGATATCACCCTGGGTGTCACGGTGTTGGCCTCCACATCGCGGGGGTCGGAGGGGCGCAAGCGATTCGGCACGTTCTTCGTACCCTCGGGCACGTCCGGATTCACTGTCGGTCGCAAGCTGCGCAAACTCGGATGGCATGCGATGGACACCCGGGAGCTCATCTTCGAAGACTGCTTCATTCCCGACGAGAACCTGATCGGAGAGGAGGGCGAGGGCCTGCGGCAGTTCCTGGCAGTTCTCGATGGCGGACGGATAAGCGTTGCGGCACTGTCACTGTCGCTTGCGAGCCGGGCCTTGGAACTCGGGATCGGCTATGTCCGCGAACGTGAGCAGTTCGGCAAGACTCTGAGTGAGTTCCAGGCGGTCCAGCACAGCGTCGCAACGATGGCCACCGAGGTCGATGCCGCGCGAATGTTGGTGTACCGGGCCGCGTGGCTCGCCGACAACGGAGAGGACTTCAGCGAGGCCGCGGCGATGGCGAAACTCTATGCGTCGGAAGTGGCGAATCGGGTGGCCAGCGCGAGCGTGCAGGTGCACGGGGGCTACGGATACATTCGGGAGTCGACGATCTCGCGATTCTATGCCGATGCGAAGGTGCTCGAGATCGGTGAGGGCACCAACGAGATCCAGCGCAACGTGATCGCTCGGACGGTTTTGCGCCGCAACGTCCGTGGGTGACAGATGGAGGGTGTCTTCCGCTGGGAAGACACCCTCCATCGCGATAGGTGGTGTGGTGGAAGTAGATCCTTGTCAGAAGAGGTAACGCCCACCGTTGACGCTCAGTGTCTGGCCGGTGACATAGGCCGCCTCGTCCGATGCCAGATAAGCCACGGCGTGCGCGACATCGGCAGGTTGTCCGGCACGTTTCATGGGCATCATGGTGGCGACCTGTTCCACGTCGACCGGTCCTTCTCGCACGAGCGGGGTGTCGACGAAGCCCGGTGGGACATGGTTCACCGTGATGCCCTTGTCGGCGAACTCCATTGCAAGGGCCTTGGTGAAGCCGATGACCCCACCCTTGGAGGCGGCATAATGTGCCATCGCCGGTGCACCTGTCTGGGCGGACGAGGACGAGATGTTGACGATCCGGCCCTTGCCGTCGTCGAGCATCTCGGCGATGAACTCCTGGGTGACCAGGAACGTGCCTTTGAGGTTCACCTGGATCATCCGATCCCACGCGTCCTCGGTCATGGTGGCGAACGGCTCGTAGGCGGTGATGCCGGCATTGTTCACCACTATGTTCACCGACCCGACTGCTGCGCGGGTTCGCGTCGCGGCCTCCGCAATCGAGTCGCGGTCCGCGATATCGGCCTCGAGAGCGATTGCGGTCCCGCCATTCTCACGGATCTCGGCAGCGGTGGCATCGGCACCCTCTTTGTTGAGGTCCCAGATCGCCACGGTTGCGCCTTTGGCGGCGAGGACGGTGGCGATGGCCTGACCGATCCCGCGGCCTCCGCCGGTCACGACGGCCACCTTGCCTTCCAGCGACATCGTTGATCTCCTTCGATCGATTGGTGGTGATGCGCGAGGTGTGCGACTACGAGTCGAGGGCCGCTCGTGCCGCATTGCGTGCCGCCGTGGCGGCTGGGAATCCGGTGTAACCGGCTGCGTGGTAGATGAGTTCGGAGATCTCATCGTCGGTGAGCCCGTTGGTCCGCCCGATCGCGAAATGCGTACGCATCTCGGATTCGGCGCCCAGCGCGATGAGGATGCTGAGCGTCACCAGGCTGCGGTCCCGAGGACTCAGGCCTTCGCGGTCCCACAACGATCCCCACACGCTGGTGAGTCCGATTTCGAGAAGGTCATCGGCGATCCCGCCGTCCCGCAGGTCGATATCGCCGTCCGGGAAAACCCCGGGAAGTGCTCGTCGCATGGCGTCGAGACCGCGCGCCCGTAGATCCTCGGTTGTCAATGTCGTCTCCAATCGGGTTGCGCTGACCGGATTCGAACATTAGACCAATCGGTCGGTACAAGCAAGGAGTTCTGATGCTCGCTCTCGGAAATCGGTGCTCTGATGGCCCTGATTTGCCGAAAGACGTTGATCTATGTCACAGCAGACCTTACGCTGTCACAGTTAGTTCGACTGAGTGGTCGAACAAATTTCGACGGCGGGCGTGCCGCGAGAATCCAGAGATGGGAGCACAGATGACCGAGAATTCCGGTCCCGAGTACGACGTCGTGATCATTGGTGCCGGCGTGACCGGCATCTACCAGCTGTATCGGGCCCTGGATGCTGGATTCAGTGCGCGACTACTGGAAGCGGGTGACGGTGTGGGGGGTACGTGGTTCTGGAACCGCTACCCCGAAGCTCGATTCGACTCCGAGAGCTACACATACGGCTACCTGTTCTCGAAGGAGTTGTGGGAGGAATGGGAGTGGTCGGAGCGTTTCGCCGGCCAGCCCGAGATCGAGCGATACTTCAACTACGTGGTTGACCGCTTCGATCTGCGCAAGCACATCGAGTTCGCGACCACGGTGACCGCTGCGGAGTTCGACGAGAACCGCGGGACATGGGAGATCACCGACGGTCAAGGAGGCTCGCGCACAGCTCAATTCGTGGTGGCGGCGACCGGCATCCTCTCGGTGCCGTTCATCCCGGACATCCCGGGACGCGACGACTTCGTGGGCGAACAACACCACACGGGTCTGTGGCCGCACGACCCGGTGGAATTCGCCGGCAAACGGGTCGCGCTGATCGGCACCGGATCGAGCGGTGTGCAGATCGTCCCGGCCATCGCCGATACCGTCGAGTCGCTCACTGTCTTCCAGCGCACGCCGGACTGGTGCACCCCGCTGAACAACGCTCCGATCACCGCCGAGGAACAGGCGGAGTTGAAAGCGAACTTCGAGTCCATTCGGGAGATCCTCAACACATCGCCGAGTGGCTTCCTGCACGAGATGGACTACCGCCAGTCCGGCGAGGACACGAAGGAACAGCGTCTGGCGTTCTACGAGCAACTCTGGGACCGCCCGGGATTCTCGAAGCTCACGCAGAACTACATCGACATTACTTTCAATCCGGAGGTCAACAAGGAGTTCTGCGAGTTCCTCGAGGGCAAGATTCGGGCGCTGATCGACGATCAGTCGTTGGCAGACAAGCTCATTCCGTCCGATCATCTCTACGCCGGACGTCGGCCTCCGTTCGGCACCCGGTACTACGAGGCGTACAACAAGCCCAATGTTCACCTGGTATCGCTGCGCGAGACACCGATCACCCGGCTCACCCGAGGCGGCATCGAGACGGCCGACGGGGAGCGCGAGTTCGACATCATCATCTGGGCGACCGGATACGACTTCGGTACCGGTGCGCTCAATCGGCTCGGCGTGCAGGGGCGCAACGGCCTGCAGTTGCACGACTACTGGAAGGACGGTCCGCGGACCTATCTTGGTGTCGCAGCTGCGGGGTTTCCCAACTTCTTCTTCCCCGGAGGCCCGCACGGCGCACTGGGAAACAACCCGCGCTACGCAGGCGATCAGGTCGATTTCGTGATGGACGTGCTCGAACATGTCCGTGGCGGGGCGAGCGCAGTCGTCGAGGTTGATCCTGCGGCGGAAGAGGAGTGGACCGCCACCATCGACGGGAGCGGCGATCTGTCGTCGTTCCTGGAGAGCAGCTACTTCTATGGATCCAACATCCCCGGCAAGCCGGTCAAGCAGTTACTGAATCCCACCGGCCGGCCGAACCTGCAAACCCTTATCCGGGAAGCGATCGACGGTGGTTACGCGACGTTCATCGTGTCGGATGTGTCCGAGGCGGTGACCGACGCCTGAGTCGGTTCACATCATCTACGTGCCGGACGACCAAGGGCCTCGCCGAGTCGGCGAGGCCCTTGGCGTCTGGCTTGGAAAGCGTTTGTTCACATCACATATGAGGTGGCACGGCGATGGAATCGCCATCGGCCGTCGGCCTCGTCGAGGTGCAGGTCATCGTCGTAATGGCCGGCGACCACAGCCGCCCAGCCGGCGTCACCGCGTGCCAGGAACAGGAAATCGCTCGAGGCGCGTGCCTCGCCGGTGCCGAGTGGGGTCACGACCACGTTGGAGACCAGGTGGCGCTGTGGAGAGGTCGGCGCCAGACGCGCGTAGCCGGCGCGGATCTCCTCGCGGCCCTCGTATCGACCGACCGCACTGATGTCGGATATTCCGTCGATACAGAAGAGGGCGGCGACGTCGTCGGCCCGCCCGTCGTCGAGCGCGTGCGCATACTCGGCGATCGTGTTGTGGACACCGTAGATGGTGTCCGCGTTGGAAGACTCGCTCATGTCAGGTCCTTCTGGGTCGTGGTTGCGATGTCACATCTGGTAGGTGGTGGAACGGCGCGAGATCTGCCATGCGTCGTCGACGAGTACGAAGGTGTCGTCGTACCGACCGACGATGAGGGGCGTCCACCCCGCGTCTGTGCGCTGAAAGAACACGACATCGCTGATCGCTCGAACGGTGTCTCCGGCAACGCTGACCGCCGTGTTGCCGACCAGGTGTTTCTGCGGGGTGGTGGGTGCCCAGCCCGCGAAGGCCTCACGGACCGCCGCCCGGCCGACGATGGCATCCCCGCCCGGTACCTCGAGGACTGCTTCGTCCGCATACAGTGCGGCTACCGCATCGGTCTGGCCGGCGTCCTGCGCCTGGGTGTGTGCTCCGATGACCGACCGCACGGCAGCGGCAACCTCGGCGTGAGTCTGTGTGATCACGACGCCCCTTTCGAGAGATGTAGAAGATAGTTGTTCCGACCGATCAGTCTACGGCGCTGTCGGATCGGGCGAAAGCGAATTTGCGAGATTCGGCAAGGTATTTCACGGAGGTCTGACCAGAAGTCCGGGCGAGAATAATTGACCGGTCGGTACATTCTAACGTAGGGTGTGTGACACCAGTCACCGGAGACTGCGGAGATGAGGAGGAGAACTGTGGCCAAACGGTGGAAGCAGCGCCCGGAGAACTCGACCTGGGGCGACTGGGGCGAAGACGACGAGCTCGGCCGAATCAACCTGCTCACGCCCGAGAAGGTGCTGCAGGGCATCCGCGAAGTGCAGACCGGCCAGACCTTCAGTCTGAGTCTCCCGCTGGACTACCCGGGTGGCACCTCGCTGAACCAACGGCGGTACCCGCCGATCCTCAAGCCGACCGAGGATCTGCAGTACAACCAGGACACGTTCTTCAACGTGGTCGCGCGAGACGCGATCGATCCGTCGTTGATCGACGTGTGGGGCGACGATCAGGTCACCCTGTGGCTCCAGTACTCGACGCAGTGGGATGCGCTTGCGCACCAGGGCGCGCTGTTCGACGCAGACGGTGACGGCGAAGCGGAGCCGGTCTACTACAACGGGTTTCGTCCGGGCGATCACATCATCGGTCCACAGGAGGACGCCAAGGGCGACGGTAGCGGAAGTGTCAGCTTCAACAAGCATCTCGGCCTGGAGCACATGGCCGAGCACGGTGTCCAGGGTCGGGGCGTGCTGATCGACGTGCGTCGCCACCTGGGTGATGATTGGCAGCCGGTCAACCTGGCGACGCTGAAGGACATCATGGCCGCCGACAACGTGGTCGTCGAGCCGGGGGACATGCTGCTGATCCATACTGGCTTTGCCACTCAGATCCTGGAATGGGAGCGCAATCCCGATCCCGAGAAGATCCAGGCGATGCACGCCTACCTCGACGCGAGTGACGACGACCTCCTGCAGTGGATCATCGACTCGCAGATCTCCGCGCTGGTCGCCGACAACTATGCGGTCGAGGGCTGGGCGCCGCAGAGCGCCGAGCCGCATACGCTTCTCCCGATCCACAATCTGTGTCTGTTCCGGCTCGGCGTTCCACTCGGCGAACTGTGGTACCTCAACGACCTGGCGAAGTGGCTGCACGAGAACGGGCGCAGCCGATTCCTTCTCACCGCGCCGCCGTTGAACCTTCCGGGCGTCATGGGATGCCCCCTCACTCCGATCGCCACAGTGTGATCGGCTGATCACCAAGACCGCAGGGCGGGTGCAGATGGACACGATCCAGTGCACCCGCCCTGTTTCCATCGGAGCGCGCATCCAGTGAAGGGAAACCGCATGTCGTCGGCGACTCGGCGAGATCGACACAAGACCGATCGTTACCACGAGAAGCGCGAGCACATCGTCGAGGTTGCGGTGGAGTTGTTCTCCCGCAATGGGTACGCGGCCACCGGGGTCGCGGACATCGGCGAGGCGGCCGGGCTGGCCCGGGGTGCGTTGTACTACTACATCGGGTCGAAGGAAGAACTGCTCGGGGCGATTCACGACAAGGTCCTGGACCCGTTGCTGGTGGAGGGGTCGGCCGTGGTCGCGCTGGATCTCAGTTTCCCCGCACGTCTCCAGCTCATCTCGGAGTCGTTGCTGCGGCAGATCATTCACCGCCCCGATCACGTGCGCGTCTTCCTGCATGACCATCGGCATCTGGAAGGAGAACGCCGCGAGCACTTTCGCGAGAAGCGTGCGCGATTCGAGGGGCAGATCCGCAGGATTCTGCAGGACGGGGCGATCCTGGGGCAGATCGACGTGGAGGATCTCGAGTTGGCCACCCTGGCCTTCCTCAACCTGCACAACTACACATATCAGTGGGTAGGGCGGCGGGAACTGATCGTGACAGACCTCGCCGAGTTCTATTGTCGGCTGTTCCTGCACGGCGTCGCCACCGGCGAAGACCGTGCCGTCGACATCGACGAGGAAGTCGACTTCGGACGATCGGTGCTCGCCGTATTACGGGAGCGCGGGCTCGATCACTGAGTCGATTGCCGTTGCGGTCCCGTGGGCGGAGTCGTGAAACGGGACTCCGCCCACGAGCGGCCGGATCGCGATCAGGATTGCGTGGCCGCGGCGTCCTGCGCGAACAGATGGGTGAGGAAGTCTCCCGACCATGACATCAGGTCGGCCGGCACGTAATAGCCGCTCTCGTCATTGATCTCGTCCCAATGCGCCAGCACGTCGTCCGCCGTTGCGGTCTCCGCGGCGAGATAGCCCTGGGTGTGTCCGATGAAGACCCGCGCGAAGCGACCCGCGCCGGCTGCGTATATCTCGCCGCTGACCGGGCAACTCTCGTGGCTCAGCACGGCGACCATCGGAGCCACCGCCGATGGTGGCATGAACGATTCCTCGTGTGCCTGCTCGGGTTGTTCACCGAGCGGGTCGCCACCGGCCATACGGGTCTGCGCTGCCGGTGCGATCAGATTGATCTTGATGTTGTGTGGTTCGCCGGCCAGTCGCGCGCTGCGCGCCATACCGATCGTACCTGCCTTGGCTGCCGCGTACGGGAGGTTGTTCTCGAGGCCGAAGATGCCGCTGGAGGTGGTGTGCACCACGCGGCCATAACGCTTTTCGACGAAGTATGGCCACGCGGCCCGCATGGTGTTGAACGAGCCGAGCAGGTGGACATCGAGATGGCTTGCCACGTGGTCGACGTCGAGCTCGGGCAGCGTGCCGTAGCGCACGATCCCGGCATTGTTGACAAGGATGTCGATCGTGCCGAACTCGGCGATCGCACGACCGACGAGGGCCTCTGCGCCGGCGGTGGTGGAGATGTCGTTGATGTCGGACACCGCGATGCCCCCGGCGTTGACGATCTCGTCGACCACCAGGGACGCGGGGCCGGCATCCGAACCGTCTCCCTCCATCGAGGATCCGAGATCGTTGACCACTACGCTGGCTCCGAGTTCGGCCAGAAGGCGTGCATAGGCCCTACCGAGGCCACGTCCGGCACCGGTGACGACGGCGACCCTGCCGTCGAACCTCAGATCAGTCATCGTGTTTCCTCTCGCTCTGGATCGTGCACGACGCGTCGTGCTGACGCGGACTGCGGGATCGCTGTGATGGCAGTCTGAGCATAGCCCATTAAATGTACCGACCGGTCGAATTATGTGATTCAATAGGAAACTGGTTCTGCGACAGCGGTGCCCACCGGTACCCATCGACGTCAGGGAGGTCGTCGGGTGTTCTCCGAGCTGGACGTGTCGGGTAAGCGGGTCGTGATCATCGGCGCCGGCCGTGGACTCGGCGCGGTTCTCGCTCGTGCTTTTGACGCTGCTGGAGCCCATTTGGTCCTGACAGCTCGAGACGAATCTTCTCTCGACGAGGTGACCCGTGTGCTGACTCGCCGACCGGTGACCGTTGTCGGCGATGTGCGGGACGCGACGTTCGCGGAGGATATCGCGGACGCGGCACAGAGCGCTCACGGGGGGATCGACACATGGATCGCGAACGCCGGTATCTCGCCGATCGTGGCCGACGTGCAGTCGATGAGGTCCGAGAAATGGCGGGACATCATCGATGTCAACCTCACCGGGGTTTTCCGGGGGGTGCAGGTGGCGGCGCGGGTGCTCAGCGATGGTGGGCGCATCATCGTCACGAGTTCGGTACTCGGCGATCGACCTCGGTCGGGGCTGTCTGCGTACTCGGTGTCCAAGCGCGCGATCCACGCGCTCGTCGAGACACTTGCCCAGGAGGTCGGTGACCGGTCGATCACCGTGAATGCGGTTGCGCTCGGATGGTTCGACGCGGGGCTCGGGGCGTTGTGGAGCGACGACCGCAGCCGAGGCGACGAGGTGATCGATCACAGCGCGCTGAAGCGGCTGGGGACCGCGGCCGACCTCCCAGGGGCGTTCCTGTTCTTGGCTTCTGACGCGGCCGCGTTCGTCACCGGTACCACGATCACCGTCGACGGGGGCTATTCGTTGTTGTGAACGGGTCTGCGGACGACCCGCGCGGGCGTCACGAATCGGCCGTCTGCACTTGCGCCCGCCGAGCCAGGATCGATGCCGCGCCATCCGCGGCCGCTCGCACCGATGTGGCGTGTGCGCTCGGCCGAAAGCGCGTCGCCGGCCCGGTGGCGGAGATCGCGCCCAAGGGGGTGCCGTCGACGCCCAATATGGGGGCGGCGACACAGACCACGCCGAGCGTCGATTCTTCGTTCTCGTACGCCACCCCCTGCTCGATCACCTGCTCGAGCTGGGTGCGGAGCAGGCCGGGAGCCACGATGGTGTGTCGGGTACGGCGCTCCAACGGCTGAGATAGGACACGGTCGATCGCCTCCGGGCCGGAATGGGCAAGCAGTGACTTTCCGATAGCTGTGCAGTGCAACGGCATCCGGCCACCAAGACGTGACGGAACCGATGCCTGGCGGTGTCCGCCGAGTTTGCTGATGTAGACCACCTCATCTCCGTCGAGCACGCCCAGGTGCACCGTTTCCTGCGTCCGCGCAAGCAGATCCTGCATGAACGGCACCGCAACCTCGAGGACGGAGCGTTCCGCGGCGGCGCGCATACCCAGTTCGAAGAGCCCACGACCCAGGCGAAATCCCTCCGGCGAGGCGGTCAGCAGGCGGGCGAGGACGAGGTCACCGGCAATGCGATGGACGGTGGGCTTGGGAATACCGGTTCGCCGCGACAACTCCGAAAGCCCCAGCGGCCGCCCGTCGCTTCCGAACGCATCGAGAAGCCGCATCACACGACCGAGCATCGACCGCTCGTCGAGCACCCCGTCGGCCATGATCCTCCTTCAGCAATTGCCGGTCCACTCACCGGAACACTTTACTGGTCGGCGGGGGGCGCGTCCCGCAGACTGTGAATCGCTCAGCAAGGAGGAGGCCCAGTGTCCGCAACCACCGCCCACGGTGACAACAGTTCTGCCACAAGCACGAACATTGATGACCAGTTGGTCGCTGAAGCCGCCGCGCGTCTTGCCGGTGCGATGCGCACCGGTCGGCCGTGTGCTGCGGTGCGCGACCTGATCGGACCCGACAACGTGGCCGCCGCCTATCGGGTCCAGGAACAGCTCAATGCCTTGCTTGACGACGGTCGGCGCACCGTTATCGGCCGCAAGATCGGTGCGACGTCTGCGGCGGTCCAACAACAGCTCGGCGTCGATCAACCCGACTTCGGAGTCTTGTTCTCCGACATGGCATTCACCGACGGTGCAACTATCCCGATGGGGCGGCTGCTCCAACCCAAGGCGGAGGCCGAGGTCGCGTTCCGCCTTGTCGAGGACCTGGCGACCGGCAGCCTCGACGTGGCACAGTGCCGCGCGGCCGTTGGCGAGGCGGTTGCTGCCATCGAGATCGTCGACAGCCGAATCCGTGAGTGGGACATCTCGTTTGCCGACACAGTCGCCGACAACGCCTCGAGTGGGGTGTTCGTCCTCGGTGACCGGTGGCGGTTGCTGTCGGAGTTCGAACCGGTCGATGTGACGATGTCGATGAGCATCGACGGGACCGTGGTCTCCTCCGGCAGCGGCGCCGACTGCCTGGGAGACCCGCTCAACGCCCTGTCGTGGCTCGCGCGTCGAGCACGTGAGTTCGGCAACCCGCTCGAAGCGGGCCAGATCATTCTCTCCGGTGCCCTCGGACCCATGCGTCCTCTCCATCCCGGCGCCCAGATCACCGTCACCATCGGCGGACTCGGCGACGTGTCCGCGTCCTTCACCCCTGACCTGGAGGTCACAGAGCATGAGTAACGACACTGCGCGAATCAAGGTGGCCATCATCGGCTCCGGCAACATCGGCACCGATCTGATGATCAAGGTCTTGCGCACCTCGCAGCACCTGGAGATGGCGGCGATGGTGGGAATCGATCCTGATTCCGACGGACTGGCGCGCGCCGCCCGACTCGGCGTGCCCACCACACACGAAGGCGTCGACGGCCTGATCAGCCTGCCCGGCTTCGACGACATCGACATCGTCTTCGACGCCACGTCGGCAAAAGCTCACCAACACAACAGTTCACTGTTGGCGCCGCTGGGCAAACGGATGATTGATCTGACCCCTGCGGCCATCGGCCCGTTCGTGGTGCCCGCAGTCAACATCGACGATCACCTCGACGCCCCCAACGTCAACATGGTCACCTGCGGCGGCCAGGCCACCATCCCGATCGTGGCAGCGGTGTCGCGGGTGACGCCGGTCGCCTACGCCGAGATCGTCGCGTCGATCTCCTCGAAGTCGGCGGGCCCGGGGACCCGCGCCAACATCGACGAGTTCACCGAGACCACCTCGCACGCCATCGAATCCGTTGGCGGCGCTCAACGTGGCAAAGCAGTCATCATCCTCAACCCTGCCGAACCGCCACTGATCATGCGCGACACCGTGTTCTGCTTGGTCACCGCGACCGATCAGGACACCCAGGATCAGATCCGTGCGTCGGTCACCAAGATGGTCGGCGATGTTGCCGCCTATGTTCCTGGTTACCGGCTCAAGCAGGAGATTCAGATCGACCCCATACCGGCCGATCAGCCGGTCCACACCCTCGTCGGCCCGGGCTCGGCGGCACCCACACACACCGTGTCGGTATTCCTCGAGGTCGAGGGCGCAGCCCACTACCTGCCCGCCTACGCCGGAAACCTCGACATCATGACCTCGGCCGCGCTGCAGATGGCCGAGCGGATCGCCGCGCAGTCGCACGCGCAGAAAGAAGCCGTCTGATGACCACCACGCTGACTCCGACATCGATCTTCATTCAGGACGTCACGTTGCGCGACGGTATGCATGCCGTCCGCCACCGCATCACCCCGCAGGATGTCGGAAAGATCGTGGCCGCCCTCGATGCCGCCGGTGTGGACGCGATTGAGGTCGCCCACGGTGACGGCCTCGCCGGTGGTTCACTCAACTACGGCCCGGGCTCCAACAGCGACTGGGAGTGGATCGAGGAAGCCGCAGCGAACCTCACCCACGCACGGTTGACCACCCTGCTGCTGCCCGGCGTCGGTACCGTCGAGGATCTCAAGCGCGCCTACGATCTCGGTGTGCGGTCGGTGCGGGTCGCGACCCATTGCACCGAGGCAGATGTCGCCGCCCAACACATCGGCACGGCCCGCGAGATGGGAATGGACGTCTCCGGCTTCTTGATGATGAGCCACATGTCCGCGCCCGCCGATCTCGCCGGTCAGGCCAAGCTCATGCAGGACTACGGGGCCCATTGCGTGTACGTGACCGATTCCGGTGGGCGCCTGACGATGGATGGAGTTCGGGATCGCGTTCTCGCCTACCGCGACATCCTCGATGAGCGCACCGAGATCGGAATCCACGCGCACGAGAACCTGTCACTGTCGGTGGCGAACTCCGTCGTCGCGGTGGAGAACGGCGTCACCCGCGTCGACGCCTCACTGGCCGGGCACGGTGCCGGCGCCGGTAACTGCCCCATCGAGGCCTTCATCGCCGTCGCCGATCTGCTCGAGTGGAAGCACGGGTGTGACGTCTTCGCGCTACAGGACGCGGCTGACGATCTGGTCCGCCCGCTGCAGGACCGCCCGGTACGCGTGGATCGCGAAACTCTGACTCTCGGGTACGCCGGCGTCTATTCGAGCTTCCTACGCCACGCCGAGGCCGCCAGCGAACGTTACGGGATCGACGTACGCACCCTGCTGATGGAGGCCGGTCGCCGCCGACTCGTCGGCGGGCAGGAAGACATGATCATCGATATCGCCCTCACGATGAACAAGGAACGCCAGAACGGTTGAGCTTCTCTGCGCGACCCCTGCCGACACCCACCGTCGGCAGGGTCGCGTCCTTTTGTTCGATGATGTCGACGCGCCATTTGTAATGTGATTCTGGCCAACGGAATCGGATGGGGAAATCGACCTGCCCCACCGATAACGTCGCTATCCATGGACCCGAAGTTGCTCGCGCCGCAGGAAGACTTCGCCGTGCGCTCGGCGTATGCGGCGCGTACAGTCACCGCGATACCGGGCCGGCAGACCCGGTTCACGTCCTCGATCACGGCGAACGTGTGCACAATCCAGTCGCGGCGCGACCGGACGCAACGGCTACGATCGCTGAAAAGAGCGGCACACTGGCACCGGAGTGCTCCGGCTGCGGCTCGGTGGGTTGCGAAAGATGATCGCCTCAGTGATGTGCGTGCGATTCGTGTTGGACTGGCGTGCACGGGTTAAGGAGTTCGGGTATGCGGCCGCAGGTGGACCGAAAGTCCTCTGGCGGAGGATCGCAGCGACTCGCGGTGGGCGTGGCTCGACGACTCGAACAAGAGATCAAGGACCGGGGCTGGCCGATCGGTGAGGTTCTCGGGTCGGAGACGGCGCTGCGTGAACGGCTCGGGATATCTCGGTCCATCCTGCGCGAAGCAGTGCGCCTGCTCGAGAACTCGCAAGCGGCCCAGATGCGCCAGGGGCCCGGCGGTGGATTGGTCGTGTCGGTACCCGACCCGCGGTCCTCGATCCGTGGACTGGTCATCTCGCTGGAGTATCTCGGTGCCACGGTGGATCAACTGGTCTACGCGCGGTCGCTGTTCGAGCGGATGGCGATCGACCGGATCATCGATACCTTGACCGAACGCGGTGTGCAGGAGCTCAGAAGGAGTGCGGCCGGCGACGGCGGCCCGTCGATCGACTTCCACGTAACGGTGGGCGAACTGTCCGGCAATCCGCTGCTCGAACTGTTTATCGATGTGTTGTCACGGCTGACCGCCGCATACACCCAGCGCGCCTACGCCATCACCGACGACCGGAGCGGCGAGCTCGAACATGCGGCTCGGCTGCATTCCGAGCTTGCGGACGCGATCATCGCCGGCGACAAATACCTCGCCCACCAGAAGATGCTCAAGCATCTGGAGGACACGACAACCTGGCTGAGGATGTACGTCGCCCCGCTGCCGGGGGAGCGAACCGCGACCCGGCCGATGGACCCCGACCCCGGCGAACGGCCGCGCGAGAAGAAGCTCGCCGAACATGTGGCGGGCTGGATCCACGACGACATCGTCGAAGAGGGACGCCAGATCGGGGAGGTGGTGGGGTCCGAAGCCTACTTCGTCGAGAAGTACGGCGTCAGCCGCTCCGTTTTCCGCGAGGCCATCCGGATACTCGAGTATTACCGCGTCGCGCAGATGCGTCGCGGACCCGGCGGCGGACTCGTCGTCCTCGCCCCTGACCCGTTGGCGACTGTGGAGACGATAGCGCTCTATCTCGACTATCGAGGCGTCACGATCGAGAACATCCGCGCCGTCCGCGACGAACTCGAGCTAGGTGTATTGACCTGCGTCATGCGGTCGGGCCCTGTTGCTGCCGACGCCCTCCGTGCAGACGATCGCCGCAGCAGTCTGCACCTGCGCGATCGCATCGCCGACCTCAGTGGTGATCCCGTGCTGGGTCTGTTCCGGTCCGTTCTCGCACTGGTGTGGAAAGACTGCGGTGGCCCGGACTCCTCGGACGTGTGCGGTCCTGGTGACGGGCCGTCTGGCGACCGGGACGAACTGGATGCACTGGTCGACGCCGTGGTGTCCGGGGATGCCGAGCTGGCGTCGTTCCGTCTGCGCGCGCACCTGCACGCGCACCAGGAATTGTGAACGGCTGACGTCGCGCCGGCAGCCGTTTCGGCTGTGTGTGGACCCATGAAACGAGGACTCCCGAATCGAATCATTCGACTCGGGAGTCTTCGTTTCATGGGTTGACCTACGTCAGGCGTCCGCACCCGCCATATCGAGCGCGGCCAGGTACGAGAACACCATCGACGACCCGACGGGACCTCCGGCGCCCGGGTAGATCCGGCCCGTCATCGGGGCCATCGTGTTGCCGGAGGCGTAGAGACCGGCGATGACCGAGCCGTCCTCGTGCAGGACACGCGAGTGATCGTCGGTCTTGAGGCCGCCCTTGGTCCCCAGATCGGAGAGCGCGATCTTCGCCGCGTAGAACGGTGCGCGGTCGATCAACCCGATGCACGGATTGGGCCCGTCCTCGTGGGAGCCGCACATGTGTGTGATGATGCGATCCCACGGCGCGTCACCACGACCGAACGCCTCATCCTTACCGCTGCGGACGTAGTCGTTGAACTGATCGACACTGGCGACCAACGCGTCGGCCGGTACGCCGATCAGTTCGGCGAGTTCCTCGAGTGTGTCCGCCCGGTGCAGAAGGCCGGCTTCGAGGAACTCGTCGGCGTGGAACCAGCCCGGTGACTGCGGTGCAACCGGAGGCGAGGCAAACGCGCGCTCGTTGTCGAACTGTCGTTGATCGAAGACCCAGTGGACCGGGATGTGTGACACGTCGGATGCCTTGTGGTGCCGGAGGATCTCGTGTCCGGACCGGTCGTAGGGCAGCCGCTCGTTCATGAACCGCTCGCCGCCGTCATTCACCCAGATGCCGCTCCACACCGACGGATAGAACACCGGACGGTCGTTCGGGACCATCAACCCGGGCGAGAACCATGCCTCCTCGAGCAGGTCGGTCGCCGCCCCGATGTCCATACCGGCGACGAGGGCGTCGCCGGTGTTGCCCGGAGCTCCCTGTGACCAATCGGCGCGGGCCTCGGGCTGGTACTTCTTGCGGAGCTCTGCGTTTCGCTCGAATCCGCCGGCGGCGAGAAGTACGCCGCGCCTCGCCGACAACGTGACGGGCTCTCCGTTCGACGTCGCCTCGACGCCGACGACACGCCCGTCCTCGACGACGAGCCGGTCCAATCCGGTGTTCGTGCGGACAGTGCCGTTCCCGGTTGCGGTGAACGCGAGCAGCAGGCGGCCGATCAACGCCTGCCCGCCGGTCATCTCGTCGCCCGGATACTCGCCGGACCGCTCGGCCCACTGCGGTCGGCGTACCAGTGGTTCCAGGTCACCGAGGGCGGCACGCTCGAGCGGTTGCGGAAAGATCGTGCGTCCTGCGGGAAGGGCGTTGGTGGCCTTCTCGAAGTAATCGGGGACACCTTGCCAGAAGAACTGTCCGAGCTGCGGGAAGCTCTCGAGTTCGTCGATCATCGGGGCGCCGATCCGCAGGAATGCCTCTCGCAGCGCGCTCGGCGCATCGTCGCCGACGATGTCATCGAGATAGGCCCGGGCCTTGTCGGGACCCGAGTCGACACCACCGCGACGTTCGGCGGCATTGCCCGGAAGCCAGAGACCCGAGCCCGAGTAGGCGGTGGTACCGCCGACGAATTCGGTCTTCTCGATGACGAGGGTCTTCAGGCCACGGGACGCGGCGGCGAGGGCGCCCACCAACCCCGCTCCGGAACCGACGACGATGACGTCGTAGATGTCATCGGACTCATTGTTCTGCAATGTATCTACCCTTCTGGTGAAGCGAAAACTCCGGACTGATCGTTACGTCAGGCGACTGCGTTCGACGCCTGCTCCAGCTTGGTGAAGACCGACGCGCCGTTCTCGTCGAGCTCCATGACTTCGACAAAATGGCCGAGTTCGGCAGTGAGGTCGAGATATCCGAAACGAACGCCGCCGGTGACGCCGTACTGGGCCCAGGACCGACCGCTCTTCTCCACGATCGCCGACGCCTCGTCGAAGTCGTCCACCCGGAAACCCGCGTGGTGGAAGGTGGCAGGTGCTCCGAGACGAATGCCGTTGCGATACAAGTCCACTCGCCCGCTCACCGGACGGATGATCTCGAGATTGGTGGGTCCCGCGTTGACCAGCGCGACGTCGATGACCCATTCGTCGGCGAGTGTGCCGTCGACGACGATGTGGGGACCATCCGTGGCGTCGCCGAGCGGGCGCCCAAGTGACGACCGATAGCTCTTGACGCATTGCACTGTCCCGAGCTTCGATTCGAGAAACTCCGCGGCGGCATCGAGGTCGTCTGCGACGTAGCCCAGCTGCAAGGTGTTTCGGAGTAGATCGCTCAGTGATTTCATCGGGCATCCTCGTTCCAAGACTGTCGTCGACGGTGATGCTTTCTCGGCGACAGCGAGGCACACGCCGATTCCACACCAGGATTCACTGTCGTCTCGCCGGGTGGTTGGCGTCCACCGTGCGTACCGTCTGGTGGAATGGCCATGGTGCGGCCCGATGTACCGACCCCGATCCGTCCACCGGGATGATTGTCTTGACGTTGTCGCACCATCACCCGACGATGGCCGAATGATGACTGGCACCGACGATTTTCCGCCCGCCGCGCAGCGCCGCATCAGCGGCTTTCCTGCGGGGATCGAGTTGACGGAGATCGCCGCGCGGGCATCGGTGTCGGCGTTTTCCCGAACAGACGCCGAACGCATCGAGCATGTCCTGATCTCGATTCGACGTACGCTTGCGCAGCTGGAGAAGCTCGGCCCGGTCGATGAGGAACTGCTGGAGGTCAATCCGACCGCAGGGCTGGTGATCGAGCGTATTCTCGCGAACCTGCTCGACCTCATCGTCGATGTGAACACTGCTGTGGGTCAAGGGTTCGGCGCCCGGCCGTCGGCTGGTTTCACCGAGTCGTGCGAGGCGGCGATCGCGGTGGGTCTGATCGATCATGTTCTCGCCGAAGAACTTCGGCCCGTCGAGGGCCCGCACCACGTGGTACTGCAGCTGTGCCTGGACTCCGACCCCGGGCAGGCGGAGGCGGTCGTCGTGCGGGCGGTGAGCGCCTTTCAGGACTTCGAGCGGCGGGCGATCGCATGGCATGGGCAGCTCGGCCGGGAGTGACCCCGATGACGTGGACTCAGTCGAGGATGTCGCGGACCTCGATGGACTCGTGGCCGGCGAGTGACATCTCACGGGCCGTCGTCATGTGCTTGTTCCAGTGGGCGAACGCGGCATCGCCGTCGCGCTCCCGAATCAGCTTGATCAACCGCCGCAGCGACCGGACGAACAACCGGTAGCGCTCCTGACCGGCGTCGGCGTTGGCGAACGACCGGTCACGCGAGACGTTGGTCGTGTGTCGCTCGAAGATCTCGTGCAACATACCCGCGATCAACGCGAGTGCCGCGTTGCCGGACAGCTGCACCATCCGGAGGTGGAAACGGGCGGCCGCGGCTCCGAAATCTCCTGCGGCGAATGCCACCGGGATCTCCTCGTCGATCATCGTCTCGAGTTCGGCGAAGGCTTCCTCGGAGCCGGACTCGGCCAAGATGCGTGCAGCAGCGGGTTCGATCGCCTCACGTGCGACGAAGACATCCTCGATCGTGGCTCCGGAGAGTTCCAGGAGAAGCGACGCCGGACGGGCCACCACCTCCGGTCCCGGGACGCATACACGCGCGCCCGAGCGGGACCCTCGACGGACCTCCACCAGCCGCTCCGCCTCGAGCACTCGAACCGCCTCGCGCAGCGTGGGACGGCTCACCGAGAAGTGCTCCATCAGCTCTGCTTCGTGGGGGAGGTGATCTCCATCCTTCAATTCGCCGTCGACGATCATGCGGCGGAGCTTGCCCGCGACCAGCTCGGCGGTCTTCGGTGTGCGGATCGCGCGTCCCGACAGCGGCCGCTGATCGAAGACCGGGGCGACTGTGGATTGTTCGGCCATGCGTTTCACCACCGCTTTCAAGGATGACTATGAGTACCCGGTAAACAAGCCCAGAGTACCTGCTATCGCGTCTCGACATGCTAGCGCGAATCTTTGGCTAACATAGATAACTATGTTAGCGTAGTGCAACTGCGGCGTAGCGACTGTTCATCGCCGCCTGTCCCGCGTGTCGGCCTGTCCCCAGGAGCAGCAATGTTGAAAACCCGGTTCACCGAGGAATTCGGTGTGGACCATCCGATCGTGCAGGGCGGCATGATGCATGTGGGCCGCGCCGAACTCGCCGCAGCGGTCTCCGACGCCGGCGGCCTCGGCATCATCACCGCGTTGACGCAGCCGTCCCCCGAAGCGCTGGGGCGCGAGATCGCCAGATGTCGGACGATGACGGACAAGCCCTTCGGCGTCAATCTGACGCTGACGCTGTCGATCAACCCGCCGCCGTACGAAGAGTTGCGGCAGGTGATCATCGACTCGGGAGTGCCGATCGTCGAGACTGCGGGATCCGATCCGACGGTTCACGTTGAGCACCTCAAGGCCAACGGTATCAAGGTGATTCACAAGTGCACCAGTGTGCGCCACGCGCTGAAAGCCCAGGCGCTCGGAGCGGATGCGGTGAGCATCGATGGATTCGAGTGTGCCGGACACCCCGGGGAGGATGACATTCCGGGACTCGTTCTCATACCTGCCGCGGCCGACGCGTTGTCGATTCCGTTCATCGCCTCCGGCGGTTTCGCGGACGGCCGAGGGCTTGCCGCTGCGCTCGCGCTGGGGGCGGACGGCATCAACATGGGAACCAGGTTCATGTGCACGCAGGAGAGCCCGATCCACCAGAACATCAAGGAACGGATCGTGGCGGCCTCCGAACTCGACACCCAGCTGATCTTCCGTCAACTGCGCAACACGATGCGGGTGTCGCGCAACACGGTCAGTGAAGAAGTGGTCGAGATCCTGAACAAGGGCGGACGGTTCAAGGATGTCAAGGAACTCGTCGCGGGAACGCGTGGACGCAAGGTCTACGAAGATGGCGATGCGGAACTCGGTACGTGGACGGTCGGCATGGTCCAAGGCCTGATCAACGACATTCCGCCGGCCGGCGAGGTGGTTCGCCGGACTGTGCACGAGGCGGAGACCCGACTACTCGGGCTGACTCGCGAGACCTTCGTCGACCGGGCCGAGGCGGTCTGACTTTCGATGAGTGATGTTGCAGTGCAGAATGATCCGTCGACCGAAGCGCCACCCTTGCTCGTCGAGAGAGACGGCTTCGTCACCGTCCTCACGCTCAACCGGCCTGATCGGCGAAACGCCATCAACCGCGCAATGCGCAAGGCGCTGAAGAAGGAACTGTGGCGGGCTGACGGCGACGACGATGTCCGAGCGGTCGTGATCACCGGTGCGGGGACCAGTTTCAGCTCGGGCGTCGATCTCCCCGAGGCGCTCTCCGGGCCGTCGCCGCGGACGGAGGGGCCGACGCCGGCGCAGGTGCTGCGCGCGATCTCCAAGCCGGTGATCGCGGCGGTGAACGGCCCCTGTTACACCGGGGGTTACGAACTCGCGGTGAACTGCTCGTTCATCATCGCCTCGGACCACGCCGAGTTCGCGGACACGCACGCTCAGATCGGATTGCTCAACGGGTGGGGCGGAAGCGCGATGCTGCCACGCATGGTGGGACTGCCTGCCGCGATTCAGTTCGTGCTGAGCGGAGAGCCGATCGACGGCACCACCGCCGCTGCGATCGGTCTCGCGAACGAGGTCGTCGACCACGACGCCCTGATGGGTCGAACGCTCGAGATCGCTCACAAGATCGCACAGGGACACCCGGGAGCCGTCCAGCGAATGCTGCGACTGCTCAAAGAGGGTGCTGGAGCGTCGTTGTCGCATGCGTTGAACCTCGAAGCCGAGGCGGCGGTCACGTTCCGCAGCGACAGTCGGGACGTCGGCGCGCGGTTCAGCAGCCGAAGTACGCAGAAGAACTGACCGAGGAGAGGTGGCGACGTGAAGCGGCAGGAAACCGCGGTTGCGGTGGACGACGGAATCGGCGACTGGCGGGTTCGGCTGACCGCTCTGCTCGACGACTACCGTGGGCGACCGCGACCCACCACGTCGCGCGACAGGTTGGAACGATCGATCGCCTGGCAGTCCGAGCTGGTGGATGCCGGGCTCGCCGCGCCGGGCTGGCCGGCGGCGGTCGGAGGCATGGAGCTCTCCCTGGAGGATCAGCTCGACTACTACCGGATGACCTCGGGCGCGGGCGCGCCCAAGCATCCCTGCGCGATGTCGTTCATCGTCGCGCCCACGATCATCGTGCACGGCACGCAGGAGCAGCGAGATCGATTCCTGGAACCCTTGCTGCGTGCTGACGAATTCTGGTGCCAGGGCTTCTCCGAGCCCGGCGCGGGCAGTGATCTCGCCTCGTTGTCGACCCGGGCGGTCCGTGACGGCGACTCGTATCGGGTGACCGGTCAAAAGGTCTGGACGACAAAGGCGGACCGGGCCGACTGGATGTTCGCTCTCGTCCGGACCGGGCCGGCCGGTCGGAGTACCTCGGGGATCACGTACCTGTTGATACCGATGGATGCTCCCGGCATCGAGGTCCGCCCACTCCGCGACGCAGCGGGCGGACACCACTTCGCGGAGATCTTCTTCGATGACGTCGTGGTTCCGGTGGTCAACCGACTCGGCGAGGAGGGTGAGGGATGGTCCATCATGCGGACGTCCCTGGGCCATGAGCGGGCGACCGCGTTCCTGGCCGACGAGTTCCGCTACCGCTCGACCGTGGACAAGGTGCTGCGCCTCGCCGTCGATCGCGGTTACGCCGACGACCCGCTGGTGCGGCAGGAGCTGGCGCGGGTCGAGACATCGGTCCGAAGCATCACCGCCAACAGTGCACGGGCGCTCGATGCGGTCCTGCGCGGTGGCGATCCGGGCGGTGTCGCATCGGTGAACAGGCTGGTGAAATCCGAGTTCGAGCAACACCTGCATCGACTTGCGCTGCGGCTGACCGGCAACGGCGCGGTGCTGGGTGCGCGCTCGGCCGGGGTCGTGGAGAACGGCCGGTGGACCTACGGTTACCTGATGTCGCGTGCTGCGACGATCGGCGCGGGGACCTCGGAGATCCAACGGAACACCATCGCGGAGAGTGTCCTGGGGCTGCCGTCGCATCGCGGCGAGGGAACGCGTCCGCGCACCGTGGTGCCTGGTCGCCCGCTCACGACGCCCGGCGACGACGAGTCCGCGATCCGGGAGGCGCTGCGCGGGGCGATCGCAGCGCGTGTCGACACGAGCGAAGTCCTTGGGCGGGAAGGTGATCCCGGCGGATACGACGTCGCCTTGTGGCGTGACCTGGTGGCGTTCGGGCTGCCCGGCCTGTCCGCTCCGGAGGGACTCGGCGGAGGTGGAGCGCCCGACCGGCTGCTGTGTGCGGCCGTCGAGGAGGTGGCCTACCACCTCGCGCCGGTCCCCCTGGTGCCGACCGCGATCGCGCTACAGCTCCTGCTGTCGTGCGACCCGGGTGAGACCGTCGAAGCCGTGATCGCCGGTGTACCTGCCGCCTTCGTGGTGCCGATCGACGACCGGGGCTGGTCATTCGACGCCTGGTTGCCCACGCTGAGGGGCGGTCGACTCGACGGCGCCGTCGACCGGGTGGCGGGTGCACCCGCGGCCGAGGTGTTGGTGGTCGCGGCGCGCGACGCCGACACCGGTGAGCTCCGACTCGTCACGGTGGATCCGTCCGTCGCGTCGGTCACGGTGCAGCAGTCGATCGATCTCACCGCCACTGTCGGCGCCGTATCGTTTGTCGACGTGCCGGCCACTGTGGTCGCATCGGGAACGGCCGCGGTGGACGCGCTCGTCTTCGCCCGTCGACATGCCCAGCTGTTGATCGCGGCGGATTCCGTGGGTGTCGCGAACCGGGCGTTGTCGCTCGCCGTCGAGTGGGCGGGTCAACGACAGCAGTTCGGTCAGGCGATCGGCTCGTTTCAGGCGATCTCGCACAAGTGCGCGGATCTACTGGTGGGTGCGGAGGGTGCACGCGGTCAGGTGTTGGCCGCAGCGGACCTGGCGGCGTCGGAGTCCGATGCGGCTGTCGCAGCAGACCTCGCGTGTGCGGAGGCGTTGAGTGTGGCCGTGCGATCGGGCGAGGAATGCATCCAGATCCACGGCGGCATCGGCTTCACCTGGGAGCATCCCGCCCACCTGTTGTTGCGCAGAGCGACGGCGAACGAGGCGTGGCTGGTGCGGCCCGAGGTGATGCGCGACCGGGCCGTCGAGGAACTCGTGCGCCGACTCCGATGACCGGCACCCGCCTGCCTGGGTGGGGACTGGACCTACCTACCTGAAGCGAAGCAGCCCCTCCTGCATGGTGCTGGCGAGCAGAATGCCGTCGCGATCGAAGAGTCGACCGCTGCTGATGCCGCGACCGTTGCCCATCCAGTAGCCGTGTTGCTCGTAGAGGTGCCATTCGTCGGCGCGGAAGGGGGCGTGCAGCCAAACCGCGTGGTCGAGGCTCGCCAGTTGCATGCCCGGAGTGTCGATGTGTCGGGCGTGTGGCGGTAATGCTGCCGAGAGCAGGAACAGATCCGAGCAATACGCGAACCCGGCGGCGTGGGTCAGCGGGTTGTCGTCGAGCGATTCACATGTCCTGATCCACGCGCGTTGCACCGGCGGGCGCGGTTCGCCGCGCCTGTTCGCCAGGCGCGGATACTCTTCGGGGAAGCGGAATTCCACGCCGACGGTGGAAAGCAGACGGCGCAGCCAGCGGGCATCGCCGAGATCGGACGCGCTCACACTGTCTTCGAATCGGGGGAGTGCCTCCGGTGTCGGCGCCGGGGTCGCGGTGGTGTCCTGGTGCGCGAGTCCGTGCTCGGCCTGCTGGAACGACACCGTGGCGATCAAGACGATCCGATCACCCTGGCTGCCCCGGACCTGACGCGTGGAGAACGTTTCGCCGTCCCGGATCCGTTCGACGGTGTAGTCGACCGGCACGTCGGAACGCCCCGGGTGGATGAAGTGGCCGTGCAACGAGTGCGGACGGTGGTCGTTGTGGACGGTGCGCCCGGCCGCGGTCATCGCCTGCCCGAGAGTCTGGCCGCCATACACACGGCGGGCTCGGGTGTACGAGTCGCCGCGAAAGGAGTCCGGGCCGCACGCACAGACGTCGAGGATGCCGCCGACGGACGGGCGATCGATCGAGGACGAGGCACCGGTCCCGGGGCTCAGCGGCACGGTCAGCGAGGCGCGAATCGCTGTCCGGCGTCGAGGCGCAGCGCCTGGCCGTTCAGCATGGGATTGTCGACGATCGCCAGCGCGAGCTTCGCGTATTCCTCGGGGCGACCCATGCGCTTGGGGAACGCGGCGTCGGCCACGAGCGGAGCCACCTGCTCGTCGGTGAACTTGGCGGTCGCGCCGGTGGCGAACAGGCTCGGTGCGATGGCCATCGCCCGGATGCCCTGTGGACCGAGGTCGCGTGCCATGACCAGCGACATGGCCGCGATGCCGGCCTTGGCGGCACTGTAGGCGACCTGCCCGATCTGGCCTTCGTAGGCGGCGATCGACGACGTGTTGATGATGACGCCGCGCTCCTCGTCCTCCGGCTCGTTGTGCGACATGTGAAACGCCTGGAGCCGGTTGAGGTTGAAGGTCGAGACGAGATTCAGATTGATCACGTTCTGGAAGCTCTCGAGATCGTGCGGACCGCTGCGGCCGAGGGTCCGCTTCACTGTTCCGCCTCCGGCGGTGTTGACCGCCACGTGCAGGGCGCCGAGTTCGTTCACGGCGTTCTGCAGCGACTGCTCTGCCCCGTCGAAGTCGGTGATGTCGATGGGATGGAAGATGCCGCCGAGTGCGCCCGCGACCTCCTTGCCCGAACTGCTCTCACGATCGAGAATCGCTACATCTGCCCCGGCCGCGGCGAGGGCATCTGCGGTCGCCCGGCCCATACCCGACGCCCCACCGACGACGACGGCCTTCTTGCCTCTGATGTTCATGTTGCTGTCCTTAATGTCTGGAAGATCGGAGTAGCTCCTAGTTCACTTATAGTACTATCTAAACTATGTGGTCGATGCGGGTCGCCGGAAGTCGGCGCGACCGCGGGCGCCACTCTCTGGAATTCGCTCGTGAGATGGAGGAATTGTGATTCTCAAGGTCGGTCAGTCCCTGGCCAGTGCAGTCGATACCACGACCGTCGTCGTAGTCCGTTCCACAGAGGGGAATGTGACGTTGACGTGCGGAGGCGTCGCGATGTCCGATGGCAAGAGTCCCACCGGGACGGATCGGGGATAGACGCCGAGCATATCGGCGGAGCGCTTCTCGGTAAGCGCTACGTCGACGAGGCGTCCGGGCTGGAGGTGTTGTGTACCAAGGCCGGTCAGGGGCGCCTCGCGCTCGACGGTGCGGTGTTGGAGATCAAGGCCGCCAAGCCGCTCCCGTCCTCGGACTGAGTGCTTCGACACCGAACGACGAGCGGAGTGACGCGTGAATATTTCCATGCTGCTGGACATGGCGGTGGACGGTTTCGGAGACCGGGTTGTCATCGGCCGCAGGGCTGCTGGGCTGACCGCTTCTCGTCTCGACGAACTCGCGAGGATCGGTGCCCAGGCGGTGCGTCGGTCTGGCGCTGATTCGATCGTGTATCTGGCGGTCAACGGTCCGGCGTTCCCGGTTGCGATGTTCGCCGCGGCGCGTGCAGGCGTTCCGCTCGTCCCGGTGAACTACCGATTGGGCGGTGAACAGCTCGACGCTCTGCTGGCCAACCACCCGCAGGCGATGGGCATCGCCGATCCGGAGCAGGTCGCGGTGCTCGAGCGTGCCGGGCTCGACGTCCGCACGCCGACCGAGTGGCTGGACGAACTCTCCGCGGCGTCGGCCGGCGATGACGCGGCGGACCTCGAATCCGACTCGGACGCCGCGGCCGTGATCATCTACACCTCGGGCACCACGTCGGCGCCCAAGGGTGTCCTGCTGCGCCACGAGAACCTCACGTCGTACGTATTCGGCTCTGTCGAGTTCGCGAACGCCGACGAGACCGATGCCGCACTGGTCAGCGTGCCTCCGTATCACATCGCCGCGGTGGCGAACGTGATCACGAATCTCTACGCCGGGCGCCGGACGATGGTCCTCGAACAGTTCACGCCGCAGCAGTGGCTCGACACTGTTCGCACCGAGTGCATCACGAACGCTCTCGTGGTGCCCACCATGCTCGCGCGCATTGTCGATTCCGGCGTCGATCCTTTGATCCCGACGCTGCGCGGACTCGCCTACGGCGGCGCGCCCATGCCCACGCGGGTCATCGAGCGTGCGCTGCAGATGTGGCCGGAGGTCGACTTCGTCAACGCCTACGGCCTCACCGAGACCAGTTCCACCATCGCCGTTCTCGGCCCCGACGAGCATCGCGCCGCGGTCGAATCGTCGGACCCGGCGGTTCGGGCTCGTCTCGCATCCGTCGGGATTCCGGTGCCGGGCGTCGAGATCGAGATCCGTGGCGACGACGACGTTCTCGGCCCGGGCCAGGTCGGCCGGATCTGCGTGGCGGGTGATCAGGTCTCCGCCGAGTATGCCGGCGTGGGCCGGATGGTCGACGATCGTGGCTACTTCGACACTCGCGACGAGGGCTATCTGGACGCCGACGGGTACCTCTTCGTCGGCGGTCGCGTCGACGACACCATCATCCGCGGCGCGGAGAACATCGCGCCTGCCGAGATCGAGGACGTCATCCTCCGACATCCCGCGGTGTCCGACGTCGCAGTGGTCGGCCTGCCTGACGAGGAATGGGGACAGCGGATCGAGGCGGTCGTGGTGCTTCGTCCAGGCGTGACCGTCGAGGCCGACGAGCTTCGATCGTTCGTTCGAAGTTCGTTGCGCAGCAGCAAAACTCCCGACAACATCGTGTACTGGGACGATCTGCCCCGGACTGAGACCGGCAAGCTCGTGCGTCGGCATGTCGTCGACCGGCTCGGCGCGAAGACCTCTCCGGTGTGACCACGATCCGCGTTTCCCCCACCCACAACCGACGGCCCGCACGCGGGCGCGTCACCGGCGTCGACTTGTTCCGCGCCCACCGACTACGGAGGCATCCATGACCACTGCGGAGAAGTCGCAGGAAGACACTGAGATCTACACGTTCCTCGACTCGGACATCCAGCGGGCCAAGGACATCTGCGGCATCTATCACGCCGTCACCCAGCGCGAACAGTTCAGCCGCGCCACCCCCGACGTCATCCGCAACTTCGCGCGGTCCTACGGCGACGACAACCCGCTGTTCGTCGACGAAGATTACGGGCCGGACACCCGGTGGGGAGCGCAGATCGCGCCACCGATGATCAACATCGCGCTGCGCAAAGACCTGCTCGCCGACAAGATGCCGCGCGAGCACCGTCGGCCGGCGTTCCGGGGCATCCACGTGTTCGTGTCGGGCAGTCAGACCGACTGGTACCGGCCGGTTTACGACGGTGACACGGTTTACGCCTTCCACGGGTTCGAGAAGGTGGAGCTCAAGGAGTCGGAGTTCGCGGGTCGTTCGCTGTTCGTCACGCGCATCCACGTGCAGTTCAATCAGCGCGCCGAGGTGGTGCAGGCGCAGCGCGTCCTGACGATCCACACCGAGCGGCACGAGTCGAAGAAGCGCAAGAAGTACGACGCCATCGAGGCGGCCACCTACACGCCCGACGAGATAGCCGCGATCGACGAACTCTATGCCGCGGAGGCTCCGCGCGGGTCGCAGACGAGGTACTGGGACGATGTGCAGGTCGGCGACTCGCTCGGCGACCTGGTCAAGGGGCCGTTGACGGCCACCGACATGATGGTGTTCCACTCCGGCGGTTACGGTTTCGCGCCCTACACACCGTCCGCGGGACGCCTGGGATACAAGAACCGGCAGCGCATCGCGGCCTTCTACATCCCGAACGAGCAAGGTGTGCCCGACGTCGCGCAGCGCATCCACTGGGACAGTGAGTACGCCCGGTCGATCGGTCTGCCGGCCGCCTACGACTACGGCATGATGCGTGACTGCTGGCTGACGCATTACCTCACCGACTGGATGGGCGACGAGGGCTGGATCGAGTCGATGTCGAGCCAGATGCGCAAGTTCAACTACCTCGGTGACACGCACTACTTCACCGGTGAGGTCACCGGCAAGCGTGTCGACGGCGGCCGTCACCTGGTGGACGTGGAGTTCCGGGGCACGAGTCAGCGTGGCGAGGTGACGTGTCCTGCGACGGCGACCATTTCGCTGCCGAGCCGCGAGTCCGGGCTCGCGGTGCTGCCGACACCGCCCGCCGACTGGGAGTTGATCGCCGCCCAGATGCTCAAGCGGCACGGCGAACTGCGCGCCCAGAAGCGTCGTTCCGGTCAGGCCTGACGCAATGGTCGCCACATTCATCAATGAGCGGGTGCCGAGCACTCGAACGCCTGCAGGAGGAACTGTGGATCTGGAGACACTGACCACGGTCATCGCCGAGCTCGATGAGCACGTCCTGACGATCACACTGAACCGCCCGGACCGGATGAACTCGTTCACCAACGAGATGCGCGCCGAGTTCCGCTCGCTGTGGGCCTTCGCGGCCGAGACCGACGACGTCCACGTGATCGTCCTGCGCGCCGCGGGTGACCGGGCCTTCAGCACCGGCATGGACGTCAAGGAGGGCACCTATGTGTCCGACAACGTGTTCAGCCGGCGTGACCCGGGGGCCGATCTGTCGCCAAAGCAGAACGGTTGCTGGAAACCGCTGATCTGCGCTGTCCACGGCCTGGTGGCCGGCGGCGCGCTGTATTGGATCAACGAAGCCGACATCATCATCGCGAGCGACGACGCCCAGTTCTTCGACCCGCATGTTTCCTACGGCCTGGTGGCGGCGCTCGAGCCGATCGGTCTCGCGCACCGCATCCCGATCGGGGAGGTGCTGCGCATGGTTCTCCTGGGGCTGGACGAGCGGATGTCCGCCGAGCGCGCGCATCAGATCGGGCTGGTCACCGAGATCGTGTCGCGCGACACGCTATGGGCTCGTGCCTCCGATCTCGCCGCTCGCATCGCGGCCAAGCCGCCGGCCGCGATTCAGGGCAGTGTGCGGGCGATCTGGGAGTCGAAGGATGCGACGCGATCGCAGGCCCTCGCCACGGGTATGTCGTACACGTCGTTGGGCAATCCGATCGGTAAAGCACAGGTCGTGCGTTCGGAAGTCCCGACGCGTGCGTACGAGGTCCGCTGACATGGATTACGGGATGACCCCGGACCTCGAAGAGTTCCGTCTACAGGTGCGGGCGTTCGTCGCCGAGAACGCACCCGACATCGCCCCCAAAGCGGGCGTACGCAGTGCCGAGAACCCCCACGAACTCGCCGTGTTGAAAGACTGGACACGCAAGCTCTTCGCGGCCGGGTATGTGGGAGGGGCGTGGCCGGAGCGGTTCGGCGGGCGCGGTCCGGCGCACGAGTCCGAGCGCGACGTGGTGATCGGCGAGGAACTCGCGCGGGCACGCACACCGGCGGCGGTCCAGGGCGCGGCCAACCTCGTCTCGAACGCCCTGATCGACTTCGGGACCGAACAGCAGCGCGAGAAGTATCTGCCCGGCATCCGATCCGGTGAACTGATCTTCTGCCAGTTGTTCAGTGAGCCGAACTCGGGCAGTGACCTGGCCTCGTTGCGCACCAAGGCGACCCGGACCGACGCCGCCGGTTATCGCGTGTCAGGCCAGAAAGTCTGGACCACCAACGGCCACTGGGCCGACTACGGCTACCTGCTGGCGCGAACGGATCCCGAAGCACCGAAGCATCGGGGGATCAGCGCGTTCATCGTGGACATGCGGCTGCCGGGCGTTGATGTGCGACCGCTGCGCGAGATGACCGGGACGTCGGACTTCAACGAAGTGTTCCTCGACGACGTCGAGCTCGCCCCCGATGCCCTCATCGGCGAGGAGAATCACGGCTGGGTCATCGCGAACTCCAGTCTCGGACACGAGCGCAGTGGCGTCGGAGCCAACGCGGTTCGCCTGCGGCGCAACGTCGCCGCCCTCGTCGAACTCGCCGGGCGGGTCACGATCGACGGCAGACCCGCGATCGAGGACGGGGCCGTGCTGGAACGTCTCGGCGGACTGTCCGCATCGGTCGAAGCGCTCTCGGCGCTGGTGTACGCCAACATCAGTCGCTGGTCCGGGAAGGCCGAACGGGTGTCGGACGGCCCGATGGCCAAGCTCATGTTCAGTGAGCTCGGGGTCGAGATCGCCCGGCTGGGTGTGGAACTGTGCGGAGAGGCCGGGATTCTCGTCGAGGGTGATCCGCAGGCGGTCGACCACGGCAGGTGGCAGGACGAGTTCCTGTATGCCCGCGCGTACACGATCGCCGGCGGAAGCTCGGAGATCATGCGCAACATCATCGCGGAACGGGGACTCGGTCTGCCGCGCTGACCTGCGTGGCGACGACTTCTCATTCTGCGGAACGAGGAGTGGACATAGTTAACTATGTGATCTACGTTCATTCCAATGCGTCAAACGACGCGATCAGACTCTCGCCCTAGGCGGAACCGGAGGCGGTCAGTGGCCGGAATCAGAGACGGGATCGGCGCGCTGTGGTCGGCCCCCGACAGTGCGGACATGGTTCAGCACGAGGGACAGTGGTCCACGTGGGGGGATGTCCGCGACCTCGTCGAACGCATCGACGAGGCCCTCGTCCGGGTCGGCTGCAGAGAGGGTTCCCGGATCGGCGTGGTGCTCGCGAATCGGGTCGAGTCGATCGCGGCGCTGGTGGCGATCCTGGGCAAGGGGCGCACGATCGTCACCCTCAACCCGATGCAGCCCGCCGCCCGGATCGCGAGCGACCTGCGCAACTCCGACCCGCAGGTCGTCCTCGCCCCGTCGTCACTCTGGGAGGAGGACGAATTCGCGGATGCTGCGTATGAGTCCGGAGTTCTCGGCTTCGCCGTGGACGGTGACCGCGTCGAACAGCGGTGCGGCGGCCCGCGTGTCAGCTTCGTCGACGTCGTCGACCAACGGGATCCGGTCGCGGTCGAGATGTTCACCTCGGGTACCACCGGTCCGCCCAAGCGCGTTCCGCTCACCTGGCGCCAACTCGACGCGGCGATGTCCGCGGTCCACAGCCACACCGGCGCGGCAGGTCGCGAGCGTGAACCTCTCACCGGCCGTGTATCACTGGTTGTTCTGGCGCTGGTGCACATCGGCGGCATGTGGGCCGTCCTGCAGGCACTCACCGAGGCGCGCCCCTTCGTCCTGCTGCCGCGATTCACCGTGGACGGTTGGGTGGGGGCGGTGTCCGAGCACAAGCCGCGCATCGCGAGCCTGCCGCCCGCAGCGATGCGTTCGGTGCTCAGTGCCGACGTGCCGGCCGAGAAACTGGCGAGCCTGCGGGCCGTCACCGCGGGTACCGCGTTCGTCAGCCCGGATCTCGCCGACGAGTTCATCGGCAAGTATCAGATCCCCGTGTTGATCGTCTACGGAGCCACCGAGTTCTCCGGTGCGGTCGCCGGATGGACCAAACCGCTGCACGCGCAGTGGTGGTCGACCAAGCGCCGCAGCGTGGGCCGCCCCTTTCCCGGCGTCGACCTGCGCACCGTCGGCGACGACGGCACGGTGCTCGCGACGGGTGAAACGGGTCGCCTCGAGGTGCGCGCCGGCCAGACCGGCTCGGGTGCCGATGGCTGGTTGCGCACCAGTGACCTCGCGCATCTCGACGCCGACGGCTTTCTCTATATCGACGGCCGCGCCGACGACGCGATCGTGCGTGGTGGATTCAAGGTCCACCCGGAGATCGTGTCCGACGCGCTGCGCGCGCACCCCGCCGTGCTCGACGCCTGCGTGTTCGGTCGGGCCGACGAGCGGCTCGGTCAGGTGCCGGTGGCTGTCGTCGAACTCGTCGACGGGGCTGCGCCGCCCACCGAGGACGACCTCAAGACATTCGTGCGTGGCCAACTGACCGCCTACGAGGTCCCGGTTGTCGTCCACACTGTCGATCAACTTCCGCGCGGCGTGTCACTCAAGGTCGACAGGCGTCGACTGCTCGAGGTCGTCGCAGATCTCGACGCCGCGCGGGTCTGAGCCGATCCGCGCGCACATTCACCCCGAAACATCAAGGAGCACATCATGACCGCGGTCATCGTGGAAGCAGTCCGCACACCCGTCGGCAAGCGTAACGGCGGCCTGTCGACGGTTCACCCCGCCGACCTGTCCGCTGTCGTCCTCAACGCCGTCGTCGAGCGCGCCGGGATCGACCCGTCGGTTGTGGAGGACGTGATCTGGGGATGTGTTCAGCAGGTCGGCGATCAGGCCAACGACATCGCACGCAACGCCGTGATCGCGGCCGGATGGCCCGAGACGGTTCCCGGTGTCACCGTGGACCGCCAGTGCGGGTCGTCGCAACAGGCCCTGAACTTCGCCGTCGCCAGCGTGGAGGCCGGACACTACGACGTCGTCATCGCGGGAGGCGTGGAGTCCATGTCGCGGGTGCCGATGGGGTCGGGCGCCACGTTCCCCGGCTCGCCGTACAGCCCGGCCTACATGGAGCGTTACGACGGGGTCAAGCCCAATCAGGGCATCGGCGCGGAGATGATCGCCGAGCGCTGGGGGCTCTCCCGCTCAGAACTGGACGCCTTTGCGGTGCAGTCACACGAGCGTGCGGCCGCCGCACAGGACGCCGGGTTCTTCGACCTGCAGATCGTTCCGGTCAAGACACCGGACGGTGAGGTGATCACCCGCGACGAGGGTATCCGTCGGGGCAGCTCGCAGGAGTCGCTCGCGAAGCTCAAGACCGTGTTCAAGGAGGACGGTGTCATTCACGCGGGCAACGCCTCCCAGATCTCCGACGGTGCGTCCGCACTGCTCATCATGAGCGAACAGGCCGCCGCCCGACACGGCGTGCGTCCCATTGCCAGGATCCACTCGCTCACGGTGGTGGGCGATGATCCGGTCACGATGCTGACCGCGCCGATCCCGGCCACCAAGAAGGTGCTCGACAAGTCGGGCCTGTCTCTCGAGGACATCGGTGTGTTCGAGGTGAACGAGGCGTTCGCCAGCGTCCCCCTCGCGTGGCTCAAGGACATCGGTGCCGACCCGGCAAAGGTCAACCCCAACGGCGGTGCGATCGCGCTGGGGCATCCGCTCGGCGGGTCCGGTGGGCGAATCCTCACCGACATGATCCATCACATGCGTGCCAACGGCCTGCGCTACGGACTGCAGACGATGTGCGAGGGCGGCGGACAGGCCAACGCGACCATTCTCGAACTCGTCGATGCCGGCTGATCGATCCGATGACGTGCGAATCGAAGAGGAAGTGGGACAAACGATGACGACAACGAACGAATCGGCAGTGCTCGTCGAGCGCACGGGCAACATCATGCTGATCACGATCAATCGTCCGGCCGCGCGCAACGCGGTGAACTCGGCGGTGAGTGCGGGCATCGGCGGAGCACTCGACGAGGCCGCCGCCGACCCGGAAGTGCGGGCGATCGTCCTGACCGGCGCCGGCGACAAGTCGTTCTGCGCCGGGGCGGATCTCAAGGCGATCTCGCGCGGCGAATCGGTTTACGCTCCGGAGCACAAGGACTGGGGTTTCGCCGGCTTCGTGAACAAGTACACCGACAAGCCCACGATTGCCGCAGTGAACGGTACTGCACTCGGCGGCGGCACCGAGCTCGCGATGGCTGCCGATCTGATCGTTGCGGCGGAGAATGCCACGTTCGGCCTGCCCGAGGTCAAACGAGGACTGATCGCAGGGGCGGGTGGTGTGTTCCGCCTCCCGGCTCAGATGCCACAGCGTCTCGCGATGGAAATGATCTTCACCGGCGACCCCATCTCCGCGGCTCGGGCACTCGATGTCGGTCTGATCAACCAGGTTGTCCCGGAAGGCAAGGTCCTCGAAGCCGCGATCGACCTCGCTGCGCGGGTGGCGGTCAATGCGCCGCTGTCGGTACAGGCGAGCAAGCGTGTCGCCTATGGCGTGGTGGACGGCGTGCATGTCGCCGAGGCCGATCGGTGGGATCTGTCCCGGGCGGAATGGGACCTGCTGGCAACGAGCGAAGACGCCAAGGAGGGGCCGCGCGCGTTCGCGGAGAAGCGTCAGCCGGTCTGGCAGGCGCGCTGAGCCGGACGCTCAGGCTGACGATCTCGGTCCGGGTCGCGGTGTTTCATCCCGCTACCCGGACCGCATCATTTCGGTCAGGCACCGAGTTCGGACAGAACCTCGCTGAGCCAGGCGACAGCGGTCGTCGCCGCCTCGGTATGTCCGGCAACGTCGATGTTCGGACCGCTGAGTTCCAGATCGAAGACGCCCTCGTATCCGGCGTCGAGGATCTCGGCCACGATGTGCCGAAGTGGAATATCGCCGCCACCCGGGACATCTCGGCACGGCAGGGCGCGAATGCCCGGCGTCATGTCGCTGATTTGGACATGCGAGATGTGTTCGATGTTCTTGCGGATGTCCTCGAGCAGCTCGGCCTCGGTCCAGACGTGGAAGAGGTCCAGACACACCCCGATTCCGGTCCGGGCGCCCAGCAGAAGCGCGTCGTGGAAGCTGTGGACGAAATTGAGGTCGGCGTAGAGCCAGTTCGTGGGCTCGACGGCAACCCGGATGCCCTTGCTGGTGGCGTAGTCGATCACGCCGACGGCCGCGTCGGCATATGCGGAGACGTTCGCATCCCAGTCGGGCAACACGCGTCGTCCGGTCAGGGTGTACACCGTGCTTGCGCCGACGGTCACGGCCTGGTCGATGTCGGTGCGTGCGCGGGCGAGTTGATCGTCGATGTCGGCGCCCGGCGTGAGGTCGAATCGCAGTAGGGCCGTGGTGGTGCCGATACGGACACCGTGTCGACGGCCGGCCTCGGCCACCAGGCCCGCACCGCTGTCGAGGATCTTCCCGGACGTGAGGGATGTGGTCGATGCACCCAGCCGGGCGACCGCCTCGATCGACTCGATTGCGGTCGCCGTCGGGAAGCACAGTCCGCTCACCGATACGCGCGGATGCGGCCGGTCCACCGCGGTACGGGTCACTGGCGCTTCGTTGTTCATGTCCGGCCTCCTGAACTGGTGGTGTTGTTCGCCTGCGTTCGATGGTCAGCGGTGGCAACCGCGTGCGCGGGTCTCCCGGAGTTCGTCGGCGGCCTGTAAGACCTCCCGCGCGCCGGCGACCGCTTGGCGGGCACACTCGGACACCGGCGTATCCGCTGCGAGCAGCGAGCGCATCGGTGCCTCGACGCCGATGACCGGGACCGGGGGCAGCGCAGCGATCATCTCCACCAGGGGCATTTCGCCCGCGCCGGGAACCCGGCGGTCGCTCGAGTCGTCCCGATAGACCGGATTGCGTTGTGCAAGTGTGTCGTCGCTGAGTTGGATGTACCCGACCCACTCGGGTTCGAGCATCAACAGATCATCGGGACCGTTGCCGGAGCGCGCAGCGTGCATGGTGTCGACGAGCAATGCGAAATCCGGGCGACCGACATGAGCGACGGCCTGCAAAGCGGTTGGCAGGTCCGTCACGGTCAATGACTTCGCGAACTCCATCGTCGTGGTCATCCCGCGGTCGGACGCCATCTCGGTAAAGATGGCGAACTGATCAAAACTGCGTGGCAGATCCGGATCCATCGTCACGGTGTTCACGCGGGTCACACCCAACTCCGCCATGACGTCGAGTGCCGCTGCTTCGTCACGCAATTCGTATGCGGGGCGGACGACGAAACCCTCGCCCAGGGAGATCGTGACATCCCGGTCTCGCAGCGCCGCAATGAACTGTTGCCGCAGGGCGGTGTCGTCGAGCATGGAGAAGGCGGGGTGGTGGTAGATGCCGCCGCCGGTGACCTTCATGGAGATGTGGTGGCAGTCGAGGTCGGCGGCGAGGTGGACGAATTCCACGGGCGGCAGGCCCAGCACGGTCTGGTATTCGATCCCGAGTTCGCTCATCGTCTCTCCGTTGCGGCTGGTCGTTTCATCGAATCCGGTGTCCGTGCGCTGGAGCCGGCAAGTGCTCGGTCGGGAATGCCACCGGCACAGAGGATCTGATCCTCGACAAGATCTGAGGAGAGCACCTCTCCGAGGAGGCCGAGATCTGTGCCGGAGCGCTCGGCGATCTGACGGACCACCGCGACGTCTTTGCTCATCAGCTCGGCCAGTCGGCTACCGATGTGCTCCACGCCGATCCAGGCGACGCTGTTGAGGGCGCGGCTGTCCCCGCTGCCGTGCTGGACGGCCGACAGGATGTCGGACTCGCTGATACCGACGGCATCGGCGAGTCGAACCGCGTCGACGGCCAGACCGACCTGTGCCACGAAGAGTGCATTGTTGACCAGCTTGACCCGTTGGCCGTCACCCACCGACCCGACGTGGAGCACCGGCGACGCGTAGGCCGCCAATGCCGGCCGCACGGTATCGAGTACAGCGGCGTCGCCACCGACCCAGAGAGTGAGTTGCCCCTCTTCGATATCCCGGGGGCCACCGGAGACCGCGGCGTCCACGACATGCACCCCGCGCGCCGCACCGGAGTCGGCCAGCAGAACAACAGTGTCGGGGTCGCAGGTGGTGTGCGCGACGAGTGCCGCTCCGGTCTTCATTGCGGCGAGCGCACCGTCGGCGCCGAGCATCGCATCCTGAACCTGCTCGTCGTTCAGCACCATGCTGATGACGACGTCGGCATCCTGAACGGTCTCGCCGATCGTGTCGGCGGTGACCCACCCCTTGGACTGCGCGGCAGCCAAGGCTTCCGGGCGCCGAGTGAGAACCGTGACCCCATGGCCCGCCGCGATCAACCGTTCGACAGTGGGTGCGCCCATTCTGCCTGCGCCGATGAACCCGATCCTCATGCGGAGACCAAACGGCGGCGGTGGTGGCTGACGGACCCGTCGAGGAGTTCGTCCACCTTGATCCGGCGGAGGAACAGATGGACATCGTGTTCCCAGGTGAAGCCGATCCCGCCGTGGACCTGAAGCGCGGTTTGGGCGATCGTCCGGGTGGCTTCTCCGGCGAAGGCCGCGCCTGCGGCGACGGCACGGGTGCGTGCCTGCGTGTCAGAGCCGTCGAGAGACACTGCGGCAGCCCACAGGGCGGCGCGCGACGCCTCGACCGCGAGCGCCATGTCGGCGCAATGATGTTTGATCGCTTGGAAACTCCCGATCACGCGATCGAATTGCGTTCGCTGACCGGCGTAGTCGACGGTCTGGTCGAGGAGCCGTGCGGCTGCTCCCAGCGCATCGACGGCACGGTAGGTGGCGAGTTGATCACGCAGGCGCGCCACGGTCCCGGCCGGCGCGGGTGACCAGGCCGTCGCGTCGAGGTCCAGGTCGATGTCGACGACCGACCATGCCCTGGTCAGGTCGAGCGTGTCGAGAGCTCGAATCGAGGTGGATTCGACCGGGACCACAACGGCGACGTCCACGTCGTCCTGGGTTGTCGCCACCACGAGGAGTTGAGCTGCATCCGGTAATCCGGTGGCGGGCGCAGTCGTCCCGCGCAGCCGGAGCCGGGTCCCGTCGATCTGCGCGGACAGCGACGGGGAGGTGAGCGAATCGAGCACCGGTAGGGTCAGCGTCTCACCAGAAGCGGCCTCGGAGAGTTCGTGGTGGTCAATGCGTTCGAGGATCTCGCAGGTGGTGGCGAGTTCGGCGACCGGTACCGCGCTGCCCGCGCGCCCGTGCTCCTCGCAGAGCACGAGCAGGTCGACGTGACAGCCTCCCATCTCGGCGGTCAGCAGACCGAGGAGTCCGGATTCGGCGACGTGAGCGAGCGCCTTCGGTGAGATCCGTGCCTGGCCGTCATCGATCGTCGGGCGGCGATAGAGCAGTGGATCGTTCTTGACCAACCAGCCTTGTTCGGCGTCGGCGAGAGCTGTCTGCTCCTCGCTCAGGGCGAAATCCATGACACTCCTTGCGGATCGAAACGATTGACGTAGTTAACCACGTCAACTATCTTGCGGTCTAGGTGTCCGCGGCGCGGTCGTGAAGGTGCCGCTCATCGTGAGCTTCGAAATGATTGGGGAACAACGCCGATGGACTCGCTGCGAGTCGAGCGAAACGATGGTGTCGTGACGGTGGTCATGTCGCGCCCGGAGAAGAAGAATGCCATCGACGTGCCGATGTGGCACGAATTGGCGGATACCTTTCTCGCGATCGAGCGGGCGGGTACCGACCGGGTCATGGTGCTCACCGGCGACGGCGGGGACTTCTGCTCGGGGTCTGATCTCGCCGGTATGAAGGGCGACGACAAACTCGCGTTCATGGCCGATGTCAGTGAAGCGGCACGCGCGTTGCACGCCTTGACGATCCCGACCATCGCCAAGGTCGACGGCGTCGCGGTGGGAGCGGGGTGGAACCTGGCCCTGGGCTGTGACCTCGTGGTGGCGACCGATCGAGCACGGTTCTCGGAGATCTTCGTGCGTCGCGCATTGTCGCTGGACGCGGGCGGATCCTGGCTGCTGCCCAAGTTGGTAGGTCTGCAGAAGGCGAAGGAGATCGCGTTCTTCGGCGACATCTACTCGGCGCGGGAGGCCGCCGATCTCGGGTTGGTGACCAAGGTAGTGGCTCCTGAGGAGATCGACGAGAATGTCGCGACGATGGCCACACGATTGGCCGCGGGACCCGCGCGTGCCCTCTCGCTGACGAAACGGCTTCTGGACGCATCTGTCGAAGGAGGAAGCCTCGAGCAAGCGCTGCGCGCCGAGTCCAGCGCTCAGGTCAACAACATCGGCGGTCCGGATGCGGCCGAGGCAAAGGCGGCCTTCTTGGAGAAGCGACAGCCGGTGTTCGGCCGCGGAAACCTCTCGAACGCTTCGAGCTGAGGGCGGTGAGGCGAACCTCCGCGACGCTGCGCCGACGGTCGCGGAGGCTCGCTCGGTATCGGTCATCGCACACCGCTCAGCGAGCAACCCACCCGGCGTCGTGCCAGTAGGTCTCGAGCTTCGACATCGGTTCCGGCCAGGTTTCCACGTAGGTGACCCCTTCGGGTCCCGCGGTCATCAGGTACGGCGTGCCGGCTCGGCTGATCCAGAACTCACCCGGGCCTACGGTTCGGCTGCCCTCCTCGCCGTTCTCGCCCCACGCGACATGGAACTCACCTTCGAACACGATGATCAGTTCGTCGACGTTGTGGTGATGCCTCGGAACCGCGAACCCGGGCGCGCACCGGAGGCCGTTCAGATTGAATGCCGGGTCGATCTTCGACGCGACCCACATCTGTCCGGCGAACGTCTTCTCCATGTCGACCGGTGCGTCCTGGAGGGTCCCACCCGCCGCCCACAGGTACGCGGGGAAGGACTGGTCCACGGTCATGTCTCGCCAACCATCAGTGGACAGCAGTTCGATCAATTCGGTTGCCATCGGGCGAGTATGTCGTCCGCAAGCCTTGTCGCGCACAGGAATATTCCGTTCACCGGAACCCCGGACCACGCGTGCTGACCGTGTCCCATCGTGCGGAATGAGTGAGGGACACGCTGTCGTCACGGGGCCTACGGTGCAGGGATGACACTGGTATTCGGCAATCTCACCGACGGCCTGGACTGGGTTCAGATGGGATTGGATCAACAGGACAATCCCAGCTACTTCTGGAATGACGGTGGACTTCTCAAAGACGCTCCCGTCAATTTTCGTGCGACATTCGAGGATCACATGTTCGTGACCACGAAGCCGATCGAAATGCGTCGGTTCAATCGCAATCCGTTGCGCGTGACACCGGGATTCACTGTTCCACGCCATCACCACAACGTGGACGAAATGCTCTTTGTTCTCCAGGGCGAATACCACATCGAGCATTACGACAACGACGAGCCCGAGACGGTCACGGTGCGTCCAGGGCAGGTGTTCGTCAGCCGCGCCGGGACCGCGTACACGATGACCGCCGGTGACGAGGGCGTCACCTATATCGAGACCTGGCCGCGGCCGGTGGCCGAGTTGGAGACCTACTGGCACGACTTCGGTTGGGCGGTCCGGCGATGAGCGCGGTGCTGACCCACGACGCCACGCGGCGCACCCTCGATACCGACAAGGGCGTCCTGCACTATCACGAGGCCGGTGACGGTCCGCCTCTCCTGCTCCTGCACGGCTCCGGGCCGGGCGTCAGCGGCTGGAGCAATTACCAGGGGAATCTCCCCGCCTTCGCCGAACATTTCCGAACCCTCATCCTGGACTTCCCCGGGTTCGGGAAGAGCTATTCGTGCGACGAGAACCCGATGCTGACCGCGCTGCCGTCGGTGCTGGACTTCCTCGACGGGATGGGTCTCGGCGAGGTTGCGGTGGTCGGAAACTCGATGGGCGGCAACGTCGCATCGCGTCTTGCCGCGACCCATTCCGACCGGGTCAAGCGACTGGTCACGATCGGCGGCATCGGTACTCCCGTCTTCAGCGCGTCGCCACCCGAGGGCATCAAGCTCCTCGTGCAATTCGTCGACGATCCGACGCGCGAGAACCTGATGGCATGGATGGAATCCATGGTCTACGACCCGGCGCTCCTGACCGGGGAGTTCGTGGAGAGTCGGTGGCAGACCGCCTCGGATCCTGCAGCGCTGGCGGATGTTCGGCGATTGTTCAATGCCGGATCGCTCGCCGGCATGCGGGTGCGCAACGGCGCCGCGGTGGTCAATCAGATCGAGACGCTGACGAAGATCGCTGCACCCACTCTCCTCACGTGGGGACGCGATGACCGGGTGACGCCGCTGGACAGTTCGCTCATGCCCATGCGGTTGATCCCGAACTGTGAACTGCACGTGTTCCACAACTGCGGGCACTGGGCGATGATCGAGCGCAAGGACGAGTTCGAGAAGACGGTGATCCCGTATCTTCTCCGCGATGTCCGGGGTTAGTTCCCTGTCGGTCGCGGCCCGGTCGTCGTGGCCGGAGGGTCGGGGCGTGCTCACCCGCGCTGTCTGTCTCACCTGCGGATACGGCCGATTCCACCGAGCGGAATCGACGCTTCTGCCGGTCGGCAAGGCGCAATAGGCTCGGTTCCACCGGGCCAGGAATGAAGCGGACGGAGCCGCCGGGCCGACTTGTCACGCGTCCACCGGCGCATATGCGTCGGTGGACACACGAATCCTTTACAGACTTGGAGGTCGGCTGATGGCCGATACCGTCACCACGGACATTCTCATCGTCGGTGCAGGACCCGTAGGACTGTTCGGCGCGTACACCGCGGGCTTCCGCGGTCTGTCCACAGTGCTCGTCGACTCGCTTCCGCAGTGCGGCGGTCAGATCGCCGCACTGTATCCGGAGAAGGAGATCCGCGACATCGCCGGCGTTCCCGCTGCACGGGGCCGTGAGGTGGTAGCGGCGCTCAAGACCCAAGCCGATGCCTTCGAGCCGACGTATCTGTTGGGACGGGAAGCGCTGACCATGGAGCACTCCGCCGAAGGTCGGCCGGTTGTCACGCTGTCGGACGGCACCATCGTCGACGCCGGCGCGGTGATCGTGACCGCGGGCATCGGAACATTCACTCCGCGAACACTTCCGGCCGGCGAGGAGTTCCTCGACCGGGGTCTGAGCTATTTCGTGCCGAATCCCGACGAGCACACCGGACGAGACGTGCTGGTCGTCGGCGGCGGTGACAGCGCCGTCGACTGGGCTCTGGCGTTGCGGAAGATCGCTCGATCGGTCACCGTCGTCCATCGGCGCAGCACTTTCCGTGCACATGCGGCGAGTGTCCAGGAACTGAAGACGAGCGACGTGGAGATCATCACCGACGCGCAAGTCGCTGCGCTGCACGGAAACGGCACCATCTCCCAGGCACACGTCCGTGTCGACGGTCAGGACGATCACCGGGTTCTGGAGGTCGACTCGGTGATCGCCGCACTCGGATTCATCAGCAATCTCGGACCACTGACCAAGTGGGGTATGGAACTCGATCGCCGAACGATCGTCGTGGACACCCGGATGCAGACCAACGTTCCGCGGGTGTATGCGGCAGGCGACATCACCTCGTACACCGGCAAGGTGCGGCTGATGTCGGTCGGATTCGGCGAAGTCGCGACGGCGGTCAACAACGCAGCCGTCGTCCTCGACCCTGAGCTGACGCTGTTCCCCGGCCACTCCACCGACGGCTGAGCGGGACTGCCAGGGCATAGTGCCGGCGACTCCCGGGAATCATCGCAGTAAGTAGGTGACTAGGTATACTATGACAGCTATGATGTAGATCTCAGCCGCGCGAGGTGCGCATCCCCATCACACAACACACACCGGCGCTTGGTCGGCAACGGCGAGGCACAAGGCGCAGCCGCCCACCAGAAATAAGCAAGGAACTCAAACGATGAGCGATTCTCAGTACCGAATGTTGATCGACGGCGAACTGGTCGAAGCGACCGGCGGGAGCGTCTACGACAACATCAATCCGGCGACCGAAGAGGTCCTCGGAACAGCCCCGAACGCGGGTGTCGACGATGTGGAGCGCGCGATCCACGCGGCCCGTCGCGCATTCGACACCACGACGTGGTCAACCGACGTCGAGTTCCGCCGCACGTGCCTGATCCAACTGCAGGACGTGCTGCGTAAGAACACCGAAGAGCTGCGGCCGATTCTGATCGCCGAGGCCGGCCTGCCCTACGAGCTGACCAAGCAGGTCGGTCTGGACGGCTGCATCGAGATGATCGGGCACTACATCGACCTCCTCGAGCACTACGAGTTCGAAGAGGTCATCACGCCCAACGCGGGCGATGAAGGCGCGCACCGTATCATCCGCCGCGAGGCCGCCGGCGTCGTCGCCGCGATCACGCCCTGGAACTATCCGGTCTTCCTCGCGCTGGGCAAGCTGGCACCGACGCTCGCCGCGGGCTGCACCGTGATCCTCAAACCGGCTCCGGACACTCCGTGGAGCACGCTGGAGATCGGCCGACTCCTGAACGAGCACACAGACATTCCGGCCGGCGTCGTCAACATCGTGACCACCGACGACAACGAGGTCGCGTCGCTGCTGACCACCCACCCCGAGGTCGACGCCATCACCTTCACCGGCTCGACGGCCACCGGCCGCCGGATCATGGCGGCCGCCGCGCCCACGGTCAAGCGACTTCAACTCGAACTCGGTGGCAAATCGGCCGCGATCGTGCTCGACGACGCCGACTTCGCCTCCGCCATCCCGTTCATCGTGGGCACCACCATGAGTCATGCCGGTCAGGGCTGCGGCATCTATTCGCGCCTGCTGGTGCCGCGGGATCGCCAGGAGGAGGCCATCGCGATCGCCGAGGCGACCATGAAGATGATTCCCTGGGGCGATCCGACCGAGCCGAACAACTACATGGGGCCATTGGCCAATAAGAAGCAGTACGACTCCGTGCTCCGCTACTACGCGCAAGCCGCGGACGCCGGCCGGGTGATCACCGGCGGTAAGGCCAGCGATCGCTTCGAGAAGGGTTACTACGTCGAGCCGACGATCGTCGCGGACGCGGACTCCAAGTCCGTGGTGGCACAGGAAGAGATCTTCGGGCCGCTGCTGTGCATCATTCCGTTCGACAGCGACGACGAGGCGATCGCCATCTCCAACGACACCGTCTACGGACTGGCCGGCGGCGTGTGGAGCGCAGATCCGGAGCGCGCACGAAAGGTCGCAGAGGGCATGCGGGCCGGCGCCATCCAGATCAACGATCAGATGTGGAACCACCAGACCGCACCGTTCGGCGGGTACAAGCAGAGCGGTATCGGTCGTGAGTGGGGCGTCGAGGGTCTCGAGGACATGCTCCAGGTCAAGTCGATCGCACGTCCGGCCTGACCGTTCCGCGGTTCGGTCCACACGTCAAACACGTTGAACAACAACACATAACACGTACAGCAAGGAGAACATCATGGGTAGGGTCGAAGGTAAGGTCGCGTTCATCACCGGTGCAGCCCGCGGACAGGGGCGTAGCCACGCGGTACGTCTTGCCGAAGAGGGCGCTGACATCATCGCGATCGACATCTGCAAGGACGTTCCGTCCAACACTTACGCGATGTCGCGTCCTGAGGATCTCAAGGAGACCGCCCGCCTGGTGGAGGCCCACGGGCGCCGCATCATCACCGTGGAGGCTGACGTCCGGGTGGAACAGGAGCTCGCGGATGCGGTGGCCGGCGGGGTCGAGGAGTTCGGTCGACTTGACATCGTCGTCGCCAACGCGGGCATCTGTCCGATGCTCAGCGACGCCGGCATGCAGGGCTGGATCGACGTCATCGGCATCAATCTCATGGGCGCCCAGAACGCCATCCACGTGGCGCTCCCCTATCTGAAGGAGGGCGCGTCGATCATCGCGACCGGATCGACGGCAGCACTCATGCCATCCGGCGGCGTGGAGAACCCCGGTGCAGACCCGGGCGGCGCAGGCTACCCCGTCGCCAAGCAGTTGCTCACCCACTACATGAACGAGCTGGCTCGCGTGGTCGCACCGCAGATGATCCGGGCCAACGTGGTTCACCCCACCAACGTCAATACCGCGATGCTCCAGAGCGATGCGATGGCCAAGATCTTCCGCCCGGACCTGGAGGACCCGAAGATGGAGGACGCGCGCGACGCGTTCACCGTCCAGCAGTCGATGCCGGTTCCGTGGGTCGATCCCGTCGACATCAGCAACGCTGTGGTCTACCTGGCATCGGATGAGTCCCGCTATGTCACGGGCACTCAGATGCGCGTCGATGCAGGCGGATACCTGAAGTGGTACCCGTTCCATGTCTGAGTCCACGATCAAGAGTTCATCGACGAAAGGGGTCGAGATGAAGGTCGAAGTTGACGAGCATGCGTGCCAAGGGCACACGTTGTGCGCAATGGTCGCGCCCGATCTGTTCACCCTCAGGGACGAAGACGGTCACAGCGAGGCGAACAACGGCGGCGAGGTCCCCCGCGGCCTGGAACAGGCGGCGAACTCGGCGATCAGTTCATGTCCCGAGCGCGCGATCAGAATGATTGAGGACTGATTCTCATGGATGACGTGAACACAGTGACAACCGATGGTGCCGCCAAGACCGAAGAGCTCAAGAAGTGCCCGATCGACTTCGAGCGACACGGTCCCGGTTTCCGCGAGGGGTTCGTCGATCAGACGCATGAGTTGCACGCGAAGTGCCCCATCGCATGGACCGGGTCGTACGAAGATCACTGGGTCGTGAGCGGGATGGATCAGGTCTTCGCGGTTGCTCGGCGGCCCGAGGTGACCAACTTCCGCGATGCCGACGGCAGCGTGAACGGATACAAGGGAATCTCCATCCCGGCATACGATTACGGGCCGTACGACACCCCGTCCTTCCTCGAGCTGGATCCGCCGGAACAGACCGATTTCCGAAAGGTGCTCAACCCCTACATGTCACCTGCGGCGGTGGCTCGATGGGTCCCGATCATCGACGAACTCGTCAACGCCTGCCTGGATGACCACATCGAAAGCGGCAGCATCGATTTCATCGACGATCTGGCCACGGTCGTCCCGGCCATCACCACGATGGGCATGCTGGGACTGCCGCTCGCCGACTGGGACGTCCACAGCGAAGCCCAGCACGCGCTGATGTACACCCCGCCGGGATCGCCGGATCATGAGCGGGTGATGAAGATCGTCATGGCCAGTAGGGCCGCGTTGACAGATGCGGTGCCCGAGGTCCGAGCGAACCCCCGGCCGGGTTTCGTCGACGCACTCCTCAACGCGACCATCGCGGGTCGGGAACTCACCGACCAGGAGATCACGGGCACGTTGATGCTGTTGGTCGGTGGTGGTTTCGACACCACGACCGCGTTGACCGGCCAGTCGCTGCTGTGGCTGTCCCAGCACCCGGACGAGCGAGCGCGCCTCGCAGAGGAGATCGACACGCTGCTCGACCCCGCCACCGAAGAGTTCCTTCGGTACTTCACTCCGGCGGTTGGCGACGCACGTACCTTCAGCGACAACGTCGAGATCGACGGCGTCGAGTTCAAAGAGGGTGAACGCGTGTGGGTCTCGTGGGCGATGGCCAATCGTTCGCCCGACGTGTTCGAGAACCCGGATGAGGTCGACTTCGACCGCACGGGTAACCGGCATGCGGCGTTCGGCCTCGGCATCCACCGGTGTATCGGTTCCAACGTCGCGCGCGTCGTCTTCAAACGGATGATCACCGCGGTGCTCGATCGGATGCCGGACTTCGTGATCGATCCGAACGCGGTTGTGCACTACGAGTCGGTCGGTCAGATCAACGGTCTGGTGAACCTGCCGGCAACCTTCACCGCCGGGGAGCGGCGCGGTCCGGGGCTGACCACGACCATCGAAAGGGCGCAGAAGATCGTCGTCGACGAACAACTGGCCGATCGGGTCACGGCTCGGCGGGGCCGGTAACAGCTGAGTCCGGAGGGGGAACCCAGACCCGGGTGCCCCCTCCGGTTGTCGGTCCTGGATTGGTACACGCAGTGCGACATGAGAGTTGGAGCATGACCGACGAAGAATGGTTCAAGGGGAAGGTCGCGATCGTGACCGGCGGATCGCGGGGGATCGGCCGCGCGGTCGTCGCCGGACTTGCGGAGCGAGGTGCGTCGGTTGTCGTCAATGGGCGCGATGGCGATGTCCTGGACCGTGCCGTGGCGGAGGTCAGGGAGTGCGGCGCGTCTGCCATCGGCGTGCAGGGAGACTTCACCGAGCCCTCGTTCGCGACACGACTCGTGCGTAGCGCGATGGACGAGTTCGAGCGGATCGACTTCATCGTCAACAACGCTGCGGCCAGCTTCTATTCAGGGTCGTTGCTGGGATGTGGGGAAGAAGCGTTCCAGGCCACCCTCCTTGCCAACACCTGGCCCGCGCTGTCGATCATCCAGGAGGCCGCGGCGTTCGGACTCCCCAGTGGATCGGCCGTCGTCAACATCTCGTCGGCCGGCGCGCGCCGCGTCCACGAGGCGGCGGGGGTCTACGCCGCGGGGAAGGCGACGCTCGAGAGTCTCACCTTCACACTGTCCCGCGAACTGGGGCCGCGCGGGGTCACGGTCAACACGATCGAACCGGGCATCATCAAAACCGAACTCGCCGCGTCGATCTGGGAAGGCGAGCGTGGCGTCGCCGAGACTTCTCTGGTGCCCATGCAGCGGCTCGGCGAGACCTCCGACATCGCCGGCGCGGTTCTCTACCTGCTGGGGCCCGCCGCTCGGTGGGTGACCGGGTCGATGCTGCGGGTGGACGGCGGGCGTTTCCATGTCGGCGGCGAGTCGGCCGACAAGATCGGGTGCTTTACCTAGGCATCGTCATCGCAAGACAACGTCCGAGACCGCTCGGACGCCCACAAGATCATCGAGTGAATAGGTTCTGACAGTGACAGTAAGAGTCGGAGTGGTGGGTCTCAGCGCGTCCGGTAGTTGGGCGTCGTACGGTCATCTGCCCGCATTGAGGGCCGCCGAGGGTTTCGAGATCACCGCCGTGGCAACCAGTTCCGCCGAGACGGCGCAAGCGGCGGCCGAAGCGTACGGGGTGCCGAGGGCGTTCGCGAGCATCGAAGAGCTCGCCCGATGTGACGACGTGGATCTCGTGGTGGTCGCAGTCAAGGTGCCCGAGCACCGCGACCTCGTGCTCAAGGCATTGGGATCGGGGAAGCCGGTCTTGTGCGAATGGCCGCTCGCCAATGGCGTTGCCGAAGCGGAGGAGTTGGTGCGTGCCGCCGAGGGCGCCGACGTCTTCGTCGGTTTTCAGGGGACAGCGGCTCCCGCCGTGCGCTATCTGCGCGATCTGATCGCCGATGGCTTCGTGGGCGATGTCGTCTCGACCAGCCTGCTCGCGACGTCGGGTCCCTGGGGCGGGCCGGTCGGCAATCGTACCGCGTACCTGCTGGACAAGTCGCACGGCGCGACGCTTCTCTCGATCGTCTTCGGGCATCTCGTGGACTCATTCTCTTTCGTCCTCGACGATTTCGTGGAGGTCAGTGCGACCACTGCGGTCCGCCACCCCGAGGTCCTCAACACCGATACCGGCGAATCCGTCACGGCGACTGCCGCCGACGAGATCGCGGTGTCGGGCACCCTGGCCGACGGCGCGGTGGCCTCGATCCACCTTCGCGGTGCCAACAGCCACTCCACCAAGTTGCTGTGGGAGATCGTCGGCACGGACGGATTCCTTCGGATCGAAGGGAATGGCGGGACGCTGTCGAATCCGTTGACGATCACCGGAGCTCAGGGTGACGAGGAACTGCACGAACTCCCGTTGCCGGAGGGCTACGACCATCACCCGGATCTCGCGGGTTCGCCGGCACACGCCGTCGCGCACGAGTACGACCGTATCCGCGTACAGCTCGAAGGCGGCGCAGATCAGGCGCCCGACTTCGTGCACGCTCTCCGGCGCCACGAATTGCTCGACGCCATCGAGCGGGCAGCCCAGAGCGGTTCGAGGCAGGGCGTCGGCGCCCCGTCGGCCGTGCGGTGACCACGGTGGACGTACTCGACGAGCTGCGTGACGTCGAGTCCATCAAGCGCCTGCGCGCACGGGTCGCTCGCTGCCTCGACACGAAGCAGTGGTCGGAGTTCGGCGACTGCTTCACCGAGGATGCCGTCTTGGAGGCGCCGGAGGTGAATCTCCGCTGGCAGGGCCGGGATCAGATCGTGCAGGGAATCAGTTCCGGTATGAACGGCGTGCGCAGCGTGCACCATCTGCACGCCCCGGAGATCGAGCTCACCGGGGTCGACACGGCGACCGGCGTGTGGGCGATGTCGGACAGTCTCGAACGGACTTCCCCCGACGGTCCCGTGATCGTCAACGGGTACGGGCACTACCGCGACACCTACGTCCGCGACGGTGGCCGGTGGCGCGTCCGGTCGTTGCGGTTGGAACGTCTGCGCATCGACACATAGTTTCGAACACGACCAAGCGGCGGTCGTCAGAGCGATGCTCTGGCGACCGCCGCTTCGTGTTGTGGGCGTGTCTCGGACGTCAAGGGGTGTCGAACGACAGCGCGCGCTCCTCGAAGACCCATTGCTCACTGTCGGTCTGCACCAGCACATCCTCGTACGTGCCGACGAGCTCGATGATCCACGCATGGTCGCGAGAATTGACCCACAACAACGTGCTGGTCGCCAGTGCGCGCCCATCGTCTCGGCGGGTGACGACGGTGTCGACCACCACGTGGCGCTGCGGGTGGTCTGCCATCAGCGGTGCGTAGAGCGCCCGCAGCGCCGTATGTCCGACCGCCGGCTCCATCTGCGGCAGCGCCGAGCGTCCTTCGGGTGCGAACAGCCCGATCAGTTCGTCGAGTCGACCGCTGTCGAGTGCGCGCGTGTATGCGGCGATCGTATGGCGGACACCAATGGTGACAACAGGATCCGCGAGTGTGAGTTGAGCGGTCTCGCTCATGATGCCTCCGGCAGGGTGATTGACAGTTGTGCTGTGCGCGAGCTGCGGCTTTTACACCGGCGCCATGCGGATGGCGCCGTCGATGCGGATGGTCTCGCCGTTGATCATCGCGTTGTCCACGATGGCCAGCGCCAGCTTTGCGTACTCGGATGGGTCGCCGAGTCGGCTCGGGTGGGGGACCTGGGAGGACAGCGACTCACGGACCTTCTCGGACAGGCCCCCGAGGATCGGTGTCTCGAAAGTGCCCGGCGCGATGGTCACGACCCGGATCAATTTGCGTGCGAGGTCGCGCGCGGCCACGATCGTGAGCCCTGCGACGCCCGCCTTCGCAGACGAGTAAGCGGCCTGGCCGATCTGTCCCTCGAACGCGGCGACCGAGGCGGTCATGATGATCACGCCACGTTCGCCGTCGACGGCGTCATTCTTGGCCATCCGCGTCGCCGCCAGGCTGGCGACCGTGAACGTGCCGACCAGGTTGGTGTCGATGACCTGCTTGTACAACTCGAGGTCACCCGGCGTGCCGTCCTTGTTCACCAGACGTACCTTGCCGCCGCGGCCGGCGCAGTGGACAACCGCACGCAACGGTGAGATCGCTTCTGCTGCAGCGAGCCCCGCATCCACCGAGGCCGGGTCGCGGACGTCGGCGGGGACGAAGGTGGCCAGTTCACCGAGCTCTGCGGCGACTGCGGCACCGTTGGACGACGGCAGATCGATGAGGACCGTCGGAACCCCGCGCGCGATGAATGCCTCCGCGGTGGCTCTGCCGAGGCCGGACGCGCCCCCGGTGACTGCGGCTGAGGCGTGCGTGAGATCCATGGATGGTGCCCTTTCCCTGCTGCTTATGCGGACGATGAGACCCGCGCTAGGTTATAACCTAGTTATATAGGTAATATTTGTCTAGAAGTGCTGGGGGAGTCCCGGCTGCGGTGTGGAAGGAATCGAGATCATGGATGAGGTCGACACCGGCCTACTGGTTCTGCGGGTCTGTCTCGGTCTGGTGATGGCCGCGCACGGTTATGCAAAGGTGTTCCGCGGGGGGCGGATACCGGGGACGGCGAGGTGGTTCGACAGCATCGGCATGCGGCCCGGTGGAGCCAACGCCTGGCTCGCGGCCGGCACGGAACTCGCAGCCGGCCTTTCGTTGGCGTTCGGGCTCTTGACTCCGTTCGCCGCGGCCGCGTTCGTCTCGCTGATGTTCGTCGCGGCCTGGACCGTGCACCGTGGAAAGGGCTTCTTCATCGTGTCGGACGGCTGGGAGTACAACCTGGTCCTGGCGGCGGGCGCGGTCGCAGTTGCGATCACCGGACCCGGTGCAGCAAGCCTCGATCACCTGCTGTTCGGGGAGACCGTCCTCGATGGCTGGGTCGGCGGTCTCATCGCGCTCGCGGGCGGCCTGGCCGCCGCGGCGGTGCTGCTCGCGGTCGCCTATCGGCCGACACCTGCTCGGGTGCCCGCCGAATCAGAGGCCTGAGCATGCCGGTGGAACGGGCGATGTCGTCGGCGGTGGACGGTCGCCAAAGGGATTCGGGTGCTGCCGGTCTGGTCAATCTTCGCGATGTCGGCGGGCTGGCGTTCGAGGACGGAGGCGTCACCGCGAGCGGGGTTCTGTATCGCGGAGACGCCCCGTACCCGGGTGACACCCGTGTGCCCGAACTGGAATCGTGGCCGCCGGCATGCGTGGTCGATCTGCGTGGCGCTCGGGAACGTGCACGCTTCGCCTACGAGTGGCCCGTGGGACCCGTGGTCTGCCACGTACCGATGCTGGACGCCGCTGCCCCCGACGCGGCCCCCACGGACCTGGCTGCGGTCTTCCTCCGCATGCTCGCGGTTGCGGACCTCTGGGCGCATGACCTGATCCGGTACGTCGGGCGGTCTCCGGGGCCCACGCTGGTTCACTGCACGGCGGGGAAGGATCGAACCGGCGTGGCCGTCGCAGCGCTCTTGCTCGCCGCGGGAGTCGAACCGTCCGCGGTGGTCGCCGACTTCGTGGCCAGCGAGGCCGCCGTGGCGAGTCTGTACGCGCGGTGGCTAGACGTGGGCCTGCGCACACCCGATTCACCGCCGCTTCCGGAGAAGTACATGCACGCGCCGGTCGACGCGATCACACCGGTCATCGACCGGTTGATGTCGCACCGAGGCGGAGCGGCGCGGTGGCTGCTGGACACCGGGGCGGACCCGGGTGACCTCAGTTGCTGGCAGACCCGGCTGCGCGGGATGGACGAGCGATGACCCGCTCGCCGAACCTTGCGCAAACAGCCGATGGGACAGTGGGTTTGGTCGAAAACTGGTACCGGCAGGGCCATTACGGCACCGACACCTGGGTGGACGTCTTGACCGACGACCTCGCTCCCGGACCGCACTGTTCGCTCGTGTACTGCGCAGCCGATGGTTCCCGATCGGTGACGACCGTCGGTGAGATCCGCACCACGGCACAGCGAGTGGCCGCGGGGTTGCGTGCCCACGGGGTGCGCCCGGGCGACGCGGTGGCAGTGCAACTGGCCAACCGCATCGAGGCGTCGGTGGCGTACGCGGCCGTCCTGATGGCCGGCGCTGTACTGGTACCCATCGTGCACATCTACGGACCGAACGAGGTTCGGTTCATCCTCGACCAGTCCGAAGCCGTCATGGTGATCCAGCCGGATCGGTGGCGCACCACAGACTTCTCCGCCCGCGTGGAGACCTACGTGGAGCTCCCCTCCCTGCGGCATGTGGTGACCGTAGGCGATCAGGTACCCGCCGGGGCGGTGCCGTGGCGTGATCTGTCGTCCTCGGCGGACTACATCCGGCCCACCGTGCACGCCGACGACATCGCCCTTCTCGTGTACACCTCGGGGACCACGTCGGCGCCGAAGGGTGTTCAGCACAGCCATAATTCACTGCTCGCGGAGGTGCGATCCGAACCCGGAGCGCCCGGCGGGCGTAAGGATGCCGTACAGCTCGTCTCGTTCCCGCCGGGGCACATCGCGGGCGTCAGCAATGTGCTGCGGCCGCTCCTGCACGGCCGCAGCGCCGTCTATCTGGAGAGCTGGGACGCCGCGGTGGCGGCGGAGATGATCTCGCGGTATCGGGTCACCTCCACGTCGGGGACACCGTTCCACCTCGCCGGCCTGCTCGATATCGCCGGCGTCGAGACCAGCCTCCGCACGCTCACGAACTTCCTCGTCGGGGCGGCGGCAGTCCCGGAGGCCTTGGTCAGGCGTGCCGAAGCAGCCGGGATAGCCACGTTCCGTAGCTACGGGTCCACCGAACATCCCACCGCGACTTCCGGTCACGCCGGGGAGTCGGTCGCGGCACGGCTGGGCACCGACGGCGCACCGATGGCAGGCGTCCGGATTCGCATCATCGATTCCGACGGAATGGAAGTGCCGGTTGGTGTCGACGGTGAGGTGGTGCTCCAAGGTCCCGACCAGTTCGTCGGGTACCGAGACGCGCGACTGAATGCGGACGTGTTCACCGCCGACGGCTGGATGCGCACGGGCGATCTCGGCCACCTGGACGGTGACGGTCGACTCACGATCACCGACCGGATCAAGGACGTGGTGATCAGGGCGGGGGAGACCATCTCGTCGAGCCAGGTCGAGGACGTCATCGCCGGCCACCCGGCGGTCGCCGAGGCCGCCGTCGTCGCGGCGCCGGACCCACGCTACGGCGAGGTGGTCGGGGCCGTGGTCGTCCTGGAACCTGGTGCGGGTCTCACGCTTGACGAGCTCCGGGCTCACTTCGACTCGTCGGGCATGGCCCGACAGAAGAACCCGGAACGCCTCGCGGTGGTCGATGCGCTGCCGCGCACCGCGCTCGGGAAGGTACGCAAGTCGGACCTGCGTGCCGAACACTTCGCCCACGACCCGAGTGCATCTGTGTCGCAACGCTCATCGAACTGACAGCGGTTCCGTTGGGTGGAACACGCGGTTGGGCATCGGCAGCGAACCCGAAATGATGTTCCCAGAATCCCAATCTCACTTTTGTTTCCTGATCCACTCTCCGTCAAGCGAAGGATCCACATGACCACGGAATCCGCGCAATCTGAACTGCTGGCCGACATCAGCACTCGCGCTGCGCAAGCCGGTCGGCGCTGGCAGTCCGACCTCCGGGTCGACAACGTCCGCCCCTTGACCGGCGGGACGTCGAGCCTGACGTTCGTCGCCGACATCACCGGTGGCGCCGGCGCCGAGTCGGTCGTCCTCAAGGTCGCACCTCCTGGCCTCGAGCCGGTCCGCAACCGTGACGTGATCCGCCAGGGCAGGGTCATGCAGGCGCTGCAGGGTGTACCCGGTGTCGCAGCGCCGGCCGTCTACTTCGACGACGCGGGCGCCCCGCCGTTCGTGGCGATGCAGATGGTGCCCGGGGAATGCGTGGAACCGCTTCTGGCCGAGGGACGCTCGACCGACGAGGGGACCCGGGCGCAGACCCGCGCACGGTACCTCGATGCGGCCCGCATGCTGGCTCACCTCCATTCCGCCGTGCCCGCCGACATCGGCCTCGCCGACGAGCCGGTGGTGGGCCTGGGTGCGGAGATCGACCGGTGGACAAGAGCTTTCGAGACTGTTCCGGAAGACCTTCGTGGTGACTACGAAGGCTGTGCGAAAGCTCTGTGCGCAACCATGCCGGCGCCCGCACCCCCGGTGGTCAACCACGGCGACTATCGCCTCGGGAACACGCTCTGCGACGGCGATAGGGTCACGGCGATCATCGATTGGGAGATCTGGTCCGTCGGCGATCCGCGCATCGACCTCACCTGGCTCGCCTACTTCACCGACGAAGCCGGCCATCCCGCAGCGGCATCCGACGAGCCGTGCGGTACACCGACCATCGCCGAGGTCACAGAGACCTACGAAGGGACGTTGGGCCGCCGGGTGGACGACATCGAGTGGTTCCACGCACTCACCCGCTACAAGGAAGCCGCCGCAACCGCGCTGCTGATCAAGCGCGCGCGTAAGCGGGGTGGGTTGAGCGCTTCCTTCCAGAAGATGGAGCCCGCGCTGCCGGGCCTGCTGACCGAGGCTCTGACGCTCGTCGGGTACTGATCCACGCACCGTCAGGCGGACAGCACCAACGGAAGGAGACGACGACGATGACCGACGCGGTATGCGTGCCCGGTGACGTCCCACCGGTGATCCCGGGTGGTCGTCAGCTCCGCCGCATACCGAAGCCCCGCCGGCAGGCCTCCTACGACGACGAGGTCAAGCTCCTGATTCGTGCGGCGCAAGCGGTGATGGTTCGTAAGGGGCGAACCGAGCAGCCCAGGCTTGCCGAGATCGTCAGGGAAGCAGGTATGTCGAATCAGGCCTTCTATCGACATTTCCGTAGTCGTGACGATGTCATCGTCGCCACCTACGAGCAGGGGTTGCTCGCGATCCACGAATACCTCGAGCACCAGGTGCGCAAGGCGCCCGACCTCGAGAGTCGACTCGTAGCCTGGATCGACGGAGTGCTCGCGCAGATCCGGGATCCGGAGCTCTCGGAGCTCAGTCGGGCGGTCATCTGGAACGTCGAGCAGATCGCCCGCACGAAGAGCGAGATCCGGCCGGTCGGACACGAGCGCATCGCAGGTCTGCTCGGCTCGGTCCTGGCCGACGGTGGCGTGGTCGAACCCGAGCGGACCGCACTGTTCATCCACACCCTGGTGATGGGCCTCACCACGACCTATATGACATCGGGCGAACCGCCGACGGACCAGGCACACGAACACCTCCTGGCTTTCTGTCTGTCGGGCGCCATCGGCTCGACCCCGACCCCGACCGCGCCGGCAGCGGCGTGCCCCGATCCGTCAACCGACAAGTGACCGAGTAAAGGACCGCATCCATGTGGGATTTCCAGACAGACCCCGAGTTCCAGGCGAAGCTCGACTGGGCAGCCACTTTCGTCCGTGAGGAGTGTGAACCGCTGGACCTGCTGTTCCCGCACCTCGGCCAGCCCTACAACACCGAGAACAAGGCGGCCCGTGCGATTCTCGCCCCACTGCGGGAGCGAGTGAAGGAACAGGGTCTGTGGGCCTGCCACCTGGGCCCGGAGCTCGGCGGACAGGGCTACGGTCAGATCAAGCTCGCACTGTTGAACGAGGTGCTCGGCAGGTCGATGTGGGCGCCGACCGTCTTCGGTACCGCGGCCCCGGACACCGGCAACGCCGAGATCCTCGCCATGTTCGGCACCGACGCACAGAAGGAGCAGTACCTCCAGCCGCTGCTCGACGGTGACATCGTCTCGTCGTTCTCGATGACCGAACCCCAGGCGGGTGCCGATCCCAAGGAGTTCATCTGCTCGGCGCGCAAGGACGGCGACGAATGGGTCATCAGCGGTGAGAAGTGGTTCTCGTCCAACGCGCGGTACGCGTCGTTCCTGATCGTCATGGCGGTCACCGACCCCGACGCATCGCCGTACCGCCGCATGTCGATGTTCGTGGTGCCGGCGGAGACCCCCGGCGTGGAGATCATCCGGAACGTTTCCGTGATGGGGGACCGCGACGAACTCGACGAGGGTACGCACGCCTACATCCGCTACAACGACGTCCGCGTCCCGTCGGATGCGATTCTGGGTGGCCCCGGCCAGGGATTCGAGGTCGCGCAGGCCCGCCTCGGCGGCGGCCGCGTGCACCACGCGATGCGGACCGTCGGGAAATGTCAACGGGCACTGGACATGATGGGCGAGCGGGCGTTGTCGCGTCGCACCCAGGGCGAGGTCCTCGCGAAAAAGCAACTGGTGCAGCAGTTCATCGCCGACTCGGCGATCGAACTCGAGCAGTACCGCTTGCTGGTCCTCAAGACCGCGTGGGTCATCGACACCCAGCCGCACGGCTCGGCCCGCACGTACATCGCGATGTGCAAGGTCGCGATGGCGAAGATCTATCACGACATCATCCACCGCGCGATCCAGCTGCACGGTTCGCTCGGCTCCACTGTCGAGACACCGCTGCACGACTACTGGCACGGCGTCATCTCGATGGGTCTCGCCGACGGACCGACGGAGGTCCACAAGGTCGCCGTCGCCCGCGGCGTGCTGGCGAACTACGAACCGACCGACGCGTTGTTCCCGACCGAACACATCCCCACACGACTGATCGCGGCGAAGGCCAAGCACGCCGCCATTCTCGAGGAGTACGGAATCGCATGACCAATCATTTTGATCTGTCCGGAAAAGTTGCACTCGTCACCGGTGGTAGCCGTGGCCTCGGCCGCGAGATGGTGTTGGCGTTTGCCGAGGCCGGTGCCGACGTCGTCATCACCAGCCGCAAGGCCGAGGCCTGCGAGGACGTGGCTCGCGAGGTCGAGGCACTCGGCCGCAAAGCGCTCCCGGTGAGCTGTCACATCGGTAAGTGGGACGAGATCGACGCGCTCGTCGAGAAGGCATACGAGGTGTTCGGCAAGGTCGACGTCCTGGTGAACAACGCGGGTATGTCGCCGGTTGCGCCATCGTCGGCCGAAACCAGCGAAGAGCTGTTCGACAAGGTCATCGGCGTCAATTTCAAAGGGCCGTTCCGCTTGACGTCGTTGGTCGGTGAACGCATGGCGGCCGGTGAGGGCGGCTCGATCATCAACGTGTCGTCGTCGGGTGCACTGTTCCCGCAACCCCGATTCGGTCCGTACTCGGGTGCCAAGGCGGCCCTCAACGCGGTGGCCGGCGCGTTCTCCCGTGAATACGGTCCCACCGTCCGCGTGAACACCATCTCGGCGGGCCCGTTCCTGACCGACATCTCCAAGGCGTGGGCCCCGGAGAAGCGGGAGACCACGCAGAGCGCGATCGGGAGACCGGGCCGGCCCGAGGAGATCGTCTCGACAGCGCTGTACCTGGCCAGCCCGGCGTCGAGCTACACCACGGCGTCGCTGATCCGCGTCGACGGCGGACTGTACTGAGCTGATGAGAGCAGTACGATGCGAGACCCACGGCGATCCCGACCTGCTGGTCGTCCGCGACATACCCGATCCCGTCGCCGGTCCCGGTGAGGTCCTCGTCGGGATCGAGGCGGCCTCGGTGAACTACCCTGACGTCCTGATCGCAGCCGACAAGTATCAGGTGAGCGTCCCGACACCGTTCACGGCGGGCAGCGAATTCGCCGGCAGAGTGCTGGGGGCAGGGGCCGATGTCGATGGTCTGGTGGTTGGCGACGCGGTGATGGGCACCGCGTTCGGCGGTGCGTTCGCCGAGAAGATCGCGGTGCCGGCGACCGCGTTGTCGCCGGTGCCCGAGGGCCTGGACCTGGTCCATGCGGCGGCGTTCAACGTCACCTACCGGACCGCCTACCACTCGCTGACGACCTTCGGCGACGTACGGGCGGGCGACTGGGTCGTGGTCCTGGGTGCGGCCGGCGGCGTGGGCACCGCGTGTATCGACGTCGCCACCCGCCTCGGCGCGCGCGTGATCGCGGCGGTGTCCACGCCGGATCGGGCACAGGAGTGTCGTGACCTCGGCGCGGCCGAGGCCATCGTCTACGGAGAAGAGAACCTCAAGGAACGGATCAAGGAGATCACCGGTGGCGGTGCCGATGTGGTGATCGATCCGGTTGGTGGTGCCTACTCGGAGCAGGCGCTGCGCGCGATCAGGTGGGGAGGGCGGTTCGTGGTGCTGGGATTCGCGCAGGGCGACATTCCACGCATCCCGCTGAACCTGATCCTCCTCAAAGGTGCGGTCCTTCGAGGGTTCGAGATCAGGACGCTCGCGCAGCACCTGCCGGAGGCGGTGGAACGAGGGCGTCGGGAGATCGCACGCCTCGTCGCGCAGGGCATGACGCCGCACGTCTCGGAAATCCATGCGCTCGACGAGGCTCCAAAGGCGCTGGCGCGCGTCGCGGAACGTCAGACCACGGGCAAGGTGGTCATCGACACCACTCGCTGAGCGTGCGAAAGGCGATGGGGCGCAGACGGATCACCGTCTGCGCCCCATCGTCGCGTCAGGCTCCTTGCCAGCGCGGCGCGCGACGTTCCGCGAAGGCCGCTGCGCCTTCGGCAGCGTCGGCCGAGGCGAACACGGGGTCGGTGTAGGCAGGCTGGCGCTCGAACGACTCTTCGTCGGTCCAGGTTCGTGCGGCGAGGGCCAGCGCTTTGCTGGCGCGGACCGCCAGCGGCGCGTTCGAGCTGATCGATGCGGCCAAGGTGCGAGCCACCGCGATCGCACTGCCGTCGTCGACGACGCGATTGATCAGACCGTGCGTGTGTGCGTCCCGGGCGCTGATCGGTTCGCCGGTGAGCAGCATCTCCAATGCGACAGCGCGGGGAAGAACCCGCGGCGCCCGGAAGATGCCGCCGGCACGGGCCGCCAGACCCCGCTTGACCTCCGGCAGTCCGAACTTCGCGCCGGCGCCGGCCACCACGAGGTCGCAGGCCAGAACCATCTCGAATCCGCCACCCAGCGCCCAGCCCTCGACAGCGGCGATCAGTGGCTTGGCGGGCGGGGCCTCGACGAGGCCGCCGAATCCACGACCCGCAACGACGGGGCGTTCGCCCAGTCGGAAACGCTTCAGATCCATACCGGCGCAGAATGTTCCGCCGCTTCCGGTGAGGATCGCGACCGAGAGTTCGGGGTCGTCGTCGAGTCGGGTCAGCGCCTCGGCGATGGCAGTCGCTGCCGAGAGCGACATGGCGTTGCGCTGCTGCGGCCGGTTGATGGTGATCGTGAGGATTCCGGCGTCGGCCTCGACAAGAACCTCCGGTTCGGTCGAGGCGCTCATCGCGGAGGCATCCGGATCGCGCCGTCCACCCGAATGGTCTCGCCGTTGGTGTAACCGTTCTCCAGCAGCGCGAGTGCCATCCCGGCGTAGTCCTCGGCGCGACCGAGACGCTTCGGGAACGGGACGCCGGCGGCCAGACCTTCGCGGATGTCGTCGCGCAACCGGGCAAGCATCGGGGTGTCGAACGTACCGGGGGCGATCGTGTTGACCCGGATCCCCTGACTGGCGAGGTCACGCGCAGCGACCAGGGTGATGCCGTGCACGGCGGCCTTCGACGCGGTGTACGCGGTTTGCCCGATCTGGCCGTCGAACGCCGCGACCGAGGCCGTCAGCACGATGGAGCCGCGTTCACCGTCGATCACCTCGTTGCGCGCCATCCGCGCCGCCGCGGTGCGCAGCACGTTGTAGGTACCGATGAGGTTGATCTCGATGATATTGCGGAAGCTGTCGAGATCGTTCGGTTCGCCTTCCTTGGTGAGGATACGAAGACGATCGCCGCCGCGGCCCGCGCAATGGACGACCCCGCGTAGCGGACCGAACTTCTCGGCCGCATCGAGGGCGGGTCCCAGCGAGTCCGCGTCGGTGATGTCGACCGGGGCGAAGACGGCGGCGTCGCCGAGGCGCTCGGCGGTGGCCGCGCCATCGGAGGCAGCGAGGTCGGCGATGACGACGCGCGCGCCCGCACCGACGAGCGCGGAAGCCGTCGCCTCGCCGAGACCGGACGCGCCTCCGGTCACGAAGAATGTGTTGTCTTTGAGTTGCATGAGTCGGTCTTTCTGTTTGTCGAGGTGGGAGGGAACTCGGGTGTGGCTGCTATCCGGGGAATCGGCCGGCGATGTCGCGGCCGATGATCTCCTTCATGATCTCGGTCGTCCCACCGACGATCGTCTGCACGCGCGCATCAGCATAGGCACGGGAGATCGGGTACTCGTCCATGTACCCGTATCCGCCGTGCAATTGAAGGCAGCCGTTCACGATTCGGTTCTGCAGTTCGGTCGTCCACCACTTCGCCTTCGCTCCGCGCGTGACATCGAACGTGCCGTCGTTGTAGGCGTGAATGGACTGCTCGAGGAACGTCCGCGTGATATCGACCTCTGTCGTCATCTCGGCGAGGCGGAACCGGGTGTTCTGGAAATCGATGATCCGCTCGCCGAACGCTTTTCGCTCACTGGTGTACTTGACCGTCCATTCCAGGGCAGCCTCGGCGGCGCACAGTGCGCGCCAGGCGATGGAGAGCCGTTCGAGCGGAAGCTGCGCGGTCAGGTGATGAAAGCCCCGACCTTCCTCGCCGACCAGATTCGTGACCGGTACACGGACGTCGTTGAACGCGATCTCCGCGGTGTCCTGCGCATGCAGTCCGAGTTTGCGGAGTTTGCGTCCACGGCTGAATCCCGGTGTGGTGGTCGGGACGAGGATCAAGGACAAGCGGGGGCGGCCCTCGTGTTCGCCGGTGCGGGCGGCCGCGAGAACCACATCCGAGGAGAATCCACTGGTGATGAATGTCTTGGCGCCGGTGATGACCCACTCGTCGCCGTCGCGCACAGCGGTGGTCTTCATGCCGCGCAGATCGCTACCGGCGGCGGGTTCGGACATGGCGATCGACGCGACGACGGTTCCGTCGGCCATGCCGGGCAGCCATTGGCGCTGCTGTTCGTCGGTCCCGAATGTGGTCAGATACGACGCGACGATGTCCTCGTTGATCGAGAATCCGGATGCGAGCGATGCGGCGCCCACCGCGGCGAGTTCTTCCTGTACGACGCAACGGAACCGGTAGTCCTTCATACCGCCGCCGCCGAGCTCCTCGGCAATCCTGATGCCGAGGACGCCGTGCGCTCCGGCGGCCTTCCAGACATCGCGGCCGGTTTCGCGATCCTCTTCCCACCGGTCGAGATTCGGAACGACTTCTCGTTTCACGAATTCTCGGACCACATCGCGGAAGTGTTCGTGATCGTCCTCGTAGAATGGTTGAGGCACTTGGCTTCTCCTGATTCGATGAATGCCGGAGGGTGGAACTCCGGCTTGTGTTTTCCGATTGTCTCTGGCTTGAATCAAACCCTTCTGACAATTCGATTCAAAGGATGACGGGTATGAATTCTCCAGCGCCGCTGAGCGGGCTTCGGGTCGTGGAGTTCCTCGGGTTGGGGCCGGCACCGTTCGGCTGCATGATGCTGGCCGACCTCGGTGCCGATGTGCTGACGCTGCGCCGGCCCGGGACCCAACTCCCCGCACTGGTGCGCAACAGGAACACGCTGGAAGTCGACCTCAAGGACGCGGAGTCGCTGCAGGAGGTCCGGACCGCGATCGCCGCGGCCGACGTTCTGGTCGAGGGCTTCCGCCCGGGTGTCATGGAGCGACTCGGACTCGGGCCGGCCGATGTGATGGCCCGCAACGAACGTCTGGTGTACGCGCGCATGACCGGATGGGGTCAGTCCGGTCCGCTGGCGAGTACCGCCGGCCATGACATCAACTACATCGCGTTGTCGGGCGCTTTGCATTCGGCGTCCCGTCGCGGGGGTGTGCCGACACCGCCGGCGAATCTTCTGGGTGACTTCGGTGGCGGTGCCATGTATCTCGTGACCGCCGTGCTGGCGGCCGTGTACGAGCGCGATCGGACGGGCGAGGGGTCGGTACTCGATGTGGGCATCCTCGACGGCACCACGTATCTGACCTCGATGCTCCAGGAGTACCGTTCGGCCGGCCGCTGGTCGGATGAGGCCGGAACGAATCGGCTCGACACCGGAGCGCCGTACTACGACGTGTATCCCTGCGCCGATGGCAAGTTCGTCGCCGTCGGCGCGCTGGAGGATCCGTTCTTCGATGTGCTGTTGGAGGTTCTCGGCCTGGAACCGGAGCTCGCGGACGGGCGTGCAGACCCGCCGTCCTGGCCCGCACTTCGCGAGCGGATCGCCGCCGCGGTGTCGAGCCGCACCCGTGACGAATGGGAGGCCGTGGCCGCGCACACCGACGCCTGCCTGACCCCCGTGCTGAGCCTCGCGGAGGCGCCGGACAACGCGCAGGTCCGGGCGCGCGGAATCCTCATCGAAGACGGCAGGGGAGGCTGGACGCCGCGCGTGCCGATCGGGTACCGCACGGCCGCGGTTGGGGCCCGCGAGCTGCTCTATTCGTGGATCGATGGCCAAGGTGGCCACAACTCCTGATCCGTTCGGAGGGTGCATGTCACTCCTCTGGGGCTTCGGCCGTACCGACTCCGGGGCTTCGGCCGTACCGGCCGGGTCGGATCCGAGGACTCGGCCGGGTAGGCGCCCAGTTCTGTTACTCTCACATAGATAACCAAGTAAACTTAGCACGGCTCCAAGGGTAATCCGAGTAACAGATACCTCACCGTTCCCGGCAACCGCTGCCACGGAGTCACTCCTTCAGGAGGTTTGCATGAGCCCGTCTGTCGAGAACCGCCGCGTGTTGGTGACCGGTGCCGCGACCGGCATCGGGGCCGCCGCGGTGCACGTGCTCAGTGCCGCCGGCGCGCGCGTGGTCGGCACCTTCCACAACACCGAACCCGAGTCCCGGGTGGGCGCCTCCTGGGTCCGCTGCGACGTCACCGATCAGCAGTCTGTGGACGAAGCTGTCGCCGAAGCGGTTACAGAGTTCGGTGGACTCGATGTGCTGATCAACGCGGCCGGCAACTGGCAGCCAGGCATGCCGGGCCAGTTCGATGCCAAAGACATCCGATCGGTACTGGATGCCAATTTCACCTCCACGGTCTTCACGAATCAGGCCGCTTATGCGTCGATGAAGGAGTCGGGAGGGCAAATCGTCAACTTCGGTTCGGCCGAAGGGGTCACCGGAAGTCCGTTCGCGGCCACGTACTCTGCCGCGAAGGCTGCCGTGCATGCCTGGACTCGATCGGCCGCCCGGCTCTGGGGTGCCGACGGCGTCACCGTCAACGCCATCGCACCGGCTGTCCAGACCCGAGGCGCGGACAGACTGCGGGACAACCTGACCCCGAAGGGGTGCAACAGCTCGAACAGCAATTGAAGTCGGTGATTCCGCTCGGCGGCAAACTCGGCGATCCCGTCGAAGATCTGGGGCCCGTGCTGCTGTTCCTGTCGAGCGATGCCGCGAAGTTCATCACGGGGCAACTCCTGGCCGTCGACGGTGGCCTGCAGATGCTGGGCGCGTAGGCACGCGCAGGCCGATCAGCGTCAGAAGAACTGATGAACGACTCCGTCCCGGTGACCGTGCGCGGTCGCCGGGACGAAGGTCGTTGTCGGGTCAGCGTTTCCACCGCCGGCACCCCCGAGGGCGACGGTCCGCCGGATCATTCGACCAGTTCGTAGATCGTCGCGTTGGCGGTGCCACCACCCTCACAGATGGTCTGCAGCCCGTACTTGATGCCCTGGTCACGCATGTGATGGACGAGCTTGGTGGTCAGGATGGCGCCCGTGGCCCCGAGCGGATGGCCGACGGCGATCGCGCCGCCGAGCGGATTCACCCGATCCGGATCTGCGCCGATCTCGATCTGCCAGGCGAGCGGCACCGGTGCGAACGCCTCGTTGATCTCGATCGCACCGATGTCGTCGATACGCAGACCGGCTCGCGCGAGGACCTTTTCGGTCGCCGGAATCGGCGCCGTCAGCATCATGACCGGATCGGCGCCCACCACAGACCCCGAGTGCAGGCGCACGATCGGGGTGAGTCCGAGTTCGGCGGCCTTCTCCGGTGTCGTGATCAGCACGGCCGAGGCGCCATCCGAGATCTGTGAGGCGTTGCCCGCGTGGATCACGCCGTCGTCCTGGAACGACGGCTTCAGCTTGGCCAGCTTCTCGGGCGAGGTGCCCCGCCGCAGACCTTCGTCCACGTCGAGATCCGCCTCGCCCACATGGACACCCACCAGCTGAGCGTCGAACGCACCACGATCGATGGCATCGGCCGCGAGTTGGTGTGAGCGCGAGGCGAACTCGTCGAGCGCATAACGGGACAGGCCCCACTTCTGCGCGATGAGCTCGGCGCCCATCCCCTGATCGAGTTTGTCGGTGTCGTATCTGTCGAGCACCGTCTGTCCGTAGGGGAAGCCGGTGGCGCGGCCGGCACCCAGCGGAACCCGCGACATGGTCTCGACGCCGCCGGCCACGGCGATGTCGTATCTTCCCGACATGACGGCGTGGGCGGCGGATTCGATGGCCTGCTGCCCCGAGCCGCACGCGCGGTTGATCGTGACCGCAGGTACGCTCTCGGGCCATCCGGCGGCCAGCGTGGCGAATCGTGCGACATTGCTCGACTGATCGCCGAGCTGAGTCACGCATCCCCACATGACGTCGTCGACGATCGCGGGATCGACACCCGTACGCGACATGAGCTCGTTCAGGACCAGCGCGGACAGGTCGACCGCGTGGATACCGCTCAGCGAGCCGTTGCGCTTACCGATCGGTGTGCGGACGGCCTCGACGATGACAGCGTCTCGTACGTGCATTCTTGTGCTCCTGTGCAGCAGAGGGATCAGATGACGACTCTAGGTGACCGCGCCGGCGATCTTGAGGCCGATGAGTGTTTCGTCGTCGACCCCGATCTCGCGGAGGATCTCGTCGGTGTGTTCGGCGAACTGCGGTGCTCGGGTCATCGACACCGGCGCCTTGTCGAACTTCACCGGATTGGCGACCAGCCGCTGGGCATTCCCTTCGGCGTCGGTGAGCTCGACGATGCGCCCGTTTGCGATCAGCGCGTCGTCGTTTCCGACGTCCCAACTGTTCTGGACCGGGGCCCAGGGCCCGCTGAGATCGGCCAGGATGCCGACCCAGTCGTCGAAGGACTTGCCCGCGATGGCTTCTGCGAACCAGGCGCTGATCTCCTCGCAGTTCTCGGCTATGCCTTCGTGCGTCGTGAAGCGGGGGTCGTCCACGAGATGGGCGAGGCCGAGGATGCCGACGAACTCGTTCCAGAAGCGCGTGGGCTGCAGCATGGAGAACTGTAGCCAGCGATTGTCGGCCGTCTTGTACGAGCCGGTGAGGGGATTGCCGGTGGCCTGGGTCTTCTTGACGACCTTTTCCAACGGTCCACCGTTGGCCAGGGCCATGTTGACCGTGAACTGGGTGGCCCAGGCGCCCACGCCGAGCAGTGACACGTCCACCTCGGACGGCTCGCCGGTGCGCTCACGCCCGGCGATGGCGGCCGCGATGCCGCCCGCGATGGTCATTCCGCCGATGTTGTCGCCGTAGGCGCCGGCCGGCATGAACGCCATGTGATCGGCGTCCGGTGCCAGCACGCCGTCTGCACTCCCGCCGCGGGCCCAGAATCCGGTCGAGTCGTATGCGCCGGAATTGATATCGCGGCCCTGATTGCCGAACCCGCTACCGGTCACGAAGATGATCCTCGGGTTGATCGCGCGCACCCTGTCGAGGGTGATGCCGAGCTTTGACTGTTGTGCCGGAAGGTAGTTGGTGAGGAACACGTCGCTGCGACGGATGAGTTCCTCGAGTACGGGTCGCGCCTCCGGATTGGCCAGGTCGATACCGATGCTGCGCTTGCTTCGGTTGGGGCCGTCCATGATCGGGCTGAACGACGACCCCTCTTTGCCCGTCCTGTGACCGAGCACGCGGACCATGCCGCGCTGGGCGTCGCCCTTCTCGGCGTGCTCGACCTTCACGATGTCGGCGCCCCAGTCGGCGAGGACAGCTCCTGCCGACGGGACGAACGTGAACTGGGCGACCTCGAGGATGTGGATACCGTCGAGAGGGCGATCCATGATGGGACTCCAATGCGTGAGTGAGATGGGTGCGAGATCAGTTGGTGCGCAGAAGAATGGCGCCGGACGGGACACCGCCCCCGGAGGAGACCACGGCGACCTTCGGGTCGTCGACCTGACGGCCGGGGGCCTGCCCGCGCAATTGCAGCACGGCTTCGCGGAAGAAGCCGAAGCCATGCGTGCGTCCCGCCGAGAGTTGGCCGCCGTGCGGGTTCAGCGGGAGACTGCCGTCGATCGAAATGGTCTTGCCACCGTCGATGAAGTCTTTGGCCCCGCCGAACTCGCAGAAGCCGAGGGCCTCGATCCAGCTGAGAGCGTCGAAGGTGAAGCCGTCGTAGATCAAACCGACGTCCACGTCGTCCGGACGCAGCTCGGTTCGACTCCACAGGTGTGCACCGGGACCGAGGGTCTGCGGCAGATGGGCCAGGGTGCTCTGATCCCAGGAGAGGTTCTCCATCACCTGGGTTCCCACTGCTTCGACCAACACGGGCTGACCGGGGAGATCCTTGACGGTGTCGACGGCCGAGACGATGACCGCGATCCCCGCGTCGACCGGAACGTCGCAGTCGTACAGCCCGAACGGCGTCGAGATCGGCCGCGCGTTGAGGTAGTCGTCCATGGTGATCGGGTCGCGGTAGACGGCTTCGGGATTGGCCGACGCGTTGTCCCGTGCGGTCACCGCAATCGCGCCGAGCGCCTCTTTCGCGTCGCCGTAGCGGTGAAAGTAGTTCGACGCCTGGCAGGCGATCCAGTTGGAGGCGGACATCGCACCGAACGGATACAGGTACTCGAACATGTCCGTCGCCCGATTCGTACTCGCCGCCCACTGCCCCGAGCGGGCCAGCGCGGAGTGGGAGGACTCCCACACGGTGCGAAAGCACAGGACGTGCCGACACAGGCCGGACGCGACGGCGAGCATCGCGGCGACGATCGCACCGTTCTGCCCGTGCAGCTCGCTACCGGCGTTGACCCAGGTCGGACGGACTCGCAGCGCCTGCTCGACGGGCATGATGCCGCCCTCGGACATGCCGCCGCCGTATCGGCCCGGATAGGTGGACAGACCATCGATGTCGTCGAGAGTGAGCCCGGCGTCCGCGACAGCGGACAGGCACGCGTCTACCGTCAGCGACAGCGGATCGACCATGAGGCGGCGACCGACCTTTGATTGTCCGACGCCGGTGATGGCGACACGATCCTCGAATCGCTTGGCGCTGAACGGCGCTCGCAGGCGGGACCGATAATCGTCGGGCTCGGGCATCGGCGCGGGCTCGCCGACCGCATCGGGATCGATCTCGAACAGAGGGAGCCAGATCGAGTCGTCGACCTGCTCGAAGAGCACCCGGACCCGTGTGCCGACAGCGACGTCGTCGGGCTCACAACCGACGATGTTGGTTGTCAGTCGAACGTCCGGGTCCTCTTCGAGCGCGACCACTGCGATCACGTAGGGCGGCGGGAAATCGGGCAGCCACTGCTGCACATTCACCGTCAGACCGACGACGAATGCCTTGCCGGAGACAGGTTGCAGGGGGAGGTCGCGCCCGCCACACACCGGGCACAGCACGGACTGCGGATGGTTTCGTTTTCCGCAGTTCGTGCACTGCGCGATCCGCAGGACGTCGTCGGCGCCGGATGCCCAGAACTCACGGCTCGCGAGCGTCGGCTGCGGGAGTGGGCGTCCGGTGGCCAGAGTGGTGGTCAATTCTTACTCCATTCGAGGCAGTGGTCAGCGGGCCGAATCCGAGTCGGACGGTGCCGCATCCGAGATGGGATGCTTTACGCCACGGACCCGCGCGATGTCGGGGTCGCGATGGCGATCTCGGACGGCGACCATCGCGGCGATTCGGCGCTCCCGGTCGGCCCGGCTGAACAGTTCGCCGTCCGCGTCGGAGTCACCGAGCCGCTCGGTCTCGGCCGTGATCTCCTCGTCCAGCAATTCGCTGGCGAGTTCACGCGTCAGGAGATCCTGGTCGACCCAGTCGTCCTCGGGTAGTTGCTCGATGTGTTCTTCCATGACGAAGATGGCTGTCCTTCTGTCTGTCTCGGCTCAGTTGCGGGGGAAGTTGAGGAGAGCGCGCGCGTTGGTCTCGACCATCTTCTCCACCTCGTCGTCCGGGACGTCGATCATCGAGTCGTGGACCTTCTTGCGGCTGTTGGGCCAGTTCGAATCCGAATGCGGGTAGTCGCCTTCCCACGTGATGTTGTCGATGCCGACCGCGTGGCGGTTCGCGATGCCGAAATCGTCCTCGATGAAGCAGCCGTAGAGATGCTTGGCGAACAGTTCCGAGGGCCGGATGGTCTGGTTGATGTTCTGGTAGAAGCGGTGTTTCGACCAGGTCTGATCCATGCGCTCGAGCATGTAGGGAACCCAGCCGATGCCGCCCTCGGAGAGCATGAACTTCAGCTTCGGGTGGCGGTGGAACACCGGCGAGAACAGCAGGTCGGCGGTAGCGTACATCGAGTTGCACCCGAACAGGGCGGTCATCACGGCCATGGGCGCCTCGGGCGCGGTGATCGGCGGCTTGCCTGAGGTCCCGAAGTGCACGGTCAGTGGGATGCCGACTTCTTCCACCGCCGAGAAGAACGGATCCCAGTGGTCGGTGTGGAATGACGGGAGCCCCAGCGGGACCGGATTCTCCGGGAACGAGATCGCCTTGGCGCCCTTGGCGGCCGTGCGATAGACCTCCTTGACACATTCATCGACCGACCACAGCGGCATGATGACCAGCGGGATGAGACGGTCGGGTGCGGTCGCGCACCACTCGTCGATGTGAAAGTCGTTCCAGGCCTGGACAGCACACAGGGCCAGTTCCTTGTCCTCACCGTCGAGGAAGACGGTGCCCGCGAACCGCGGGAACGACGGGAACGAGAGTCCGGCCTGGACGCCGTCGATGTCCATGTCGAGGACGCGGGCCTTGGGCTCGTAGCACCCCGGGATCATGTCCTCGTAGCGAGTCGGCTCGGCTCCGTACTCCTCCGGCTTCTTGCCCGCAACGGCGTTGAGGCCGATGTACGGGTAGACGCGGCCCTCATAGATCCACACCTCGGCGAGCTTGGTGCCGGTTTTGTTGTTGTTACCGTCGCCGGCGTGGACGGAGCGAGGCATCTCCTTCTCGATGATGCGCGGGCCGGCATCGAGGAACTTCTTCGGCAGGCGATCGACCCACAGGCTCGGAGGTTCGATCAGGTGATCGTCGGTGGAGATCAGGTGCATATGGCTCTGCAGTGGCATGGACCCTCCTGGAGTGTAGTGGAGTGACTGCGATGGTGATCACTTGTCTATCTAGGTGGACGCTAGTCGTGGATGCTCCGCACGTCACCGCGTTTTTCCGCTCAGTGGGCTGGAATTCGTCCAGTCGGGCAACGGGCAGGCCTGGCTGAATGTCGTGCGATGAAACCGTTTCGGGGCTCCACACTTGCATGTTATAAACAGTTAACTATGTGATAGGTGTCAGTCGCAGGGAACGGTGGCAATGGACGAGGTCGGTTTCATCGGCGCAGGTCATATCGGGGAGCCGATGGTGGAGCGACTGCTCGCGGCCGGTCGGCGCGTCGTCGTGTACGCCAGGCGCCAAGAGGTCCGCGATCGACTGGCGGCTTGCGGTGCCACGATCGTCGAGACTCCCGTCGAACTCGCGGAGCTGCCCGTTGTGATCACGTGCTTGTTCAGTGACGAGCACGTGCTGGACCTGTGCACGCCGATCGTGCGGCAGATGAAGCCCGGGTCGGTGTTCATCTCGCACACCACCGGTGGTCCGGCGGCAATCCGCACATTGAGTGAGAGCGGTTCGGCGAACGGCGTCTCGGTGGTCGAAGCACCGTTCAGCGGCACCCCGGAAGCGGTACGTGCCGGCCGACTGACCGTGTTGCTCGCCGGCGATGACGCGGCAGTGGAAGCTGCGGCAGAAGTGGTGCAGGCGTATGCCGATTCTCCGCAGTGCACGGGCGGGCCGGGTACCGCGCTGGCGGCGAAACTGTTGAACAACGTGTTGTTCGCGGCGTGCACCCAGGCCACGCTATCGGCGCTCGACGTGGCCGAGTCGCTGGGGATCGAGCAGAAGACAATGCTCGACGTGCTGGCCGTCAGTAGTGGTGGAAGCACCGCTGCCGGCTATATCAGTGGCTCGGGGGTCGGTGCCCGAATCTATAGCGATCGCTTGCTCCGATACCTGCGTAAGGATGTCGCGTCGGTTCGGATCGTTGCGGGGGAGTTGGGCATCGACATCGCCGACCTGGTCGCGGCGGCCGAGCGCGGGCCGATGGATGTCGCGGGGCGCTGACCGACCGACATCGCGGATAGCGATGTGAACCCAGTGCGCACCACTGCGCTGTGGACATGAGAAGTACCGATCAGAAAGAGAAATCAATGGATACACCACTGGAAGGTCGAGTTGCCTTCGTCACCGGCGCAGGTCAAGGGCAGGGTCGCAGTCATGCGATCCGATTGGCGGAAGCCGGAGCGGACATCATCGCGATCGACATCTGTGAACAGATCAAGACCGCGACGCACACGATGGCCGGGCCCGACGATCTGGCGGAGACCGCGCGATTGGTGACCGACCTCGGTCGACGGGTGCTCACCCGGGTCGTCGACGTTCGAGACCGTGCGAGTCTCATCGAAGCGACGCAGGCCGGTTCCGCAGAGTTCGGTCGTATCGACATCGTGGTGGCGAACGCCGGGATCTGCCCGTTGGGTCCGGATGTTTCACCGACCGCCTTCCTGGACACCGTCTCGGTCGACCTCGTCGGTGTGGTGAACACCGTCGACGCGGTCTTCCCGCATCTCGGTGCGGGAGCGTCGATCATCTGCACCGGTTCGATGGCCGCGTTGATGTCGAGCCTCACCGACAATCCCGCCGCGGGTCCGGGGCCGCGGGATACGCGAATGCGAAGCGAGGCGTGGCCCGATTCGTCCACGACGCCGCACTGCAGTTCGGGCCTCTCGGGATCCGTGTCAACGCCGTCCATCCGGGCAACATCGACACGCCGATGCTCCAGAACGAGGCGATGTACAAGATCTTCCGTCCGGATCTGACGAATCCGACCCGTGAGGACGCGGAGCCGGCGTTCGGGTTCTCACACAAGCTTCCGGTGAACACCATCTCGCCGCGGGATGTGAGCGAGGCCGTGCTGTTCCTGGCGTCCGACGCGTCGCGCTACATCACCGGGCAGCAACTCAAGGTCGATGCCGGAGCGTTGCTGGCCGACACGACGTCGGGTGCTCCGGCCTGACTTCGACCAGTGGACAAGGAACTGCCGCCCACCGAATCCGGTGGGCGGCAGTCGTTTGTGCGGTTCTACCAGGTCAGCTCGCGACCAGCGGAGCCGCGGTGAGCGCGCGCTGCATGTAGGCCACCGCGCGTTCGGTGGACTCGGTCACGCCGACACTCTCGATGAACGGGCCGTCGATCTCCAGATCGAATGCTCCCCGGTAGCCGGCATCGACGATGCGAGCGGTGAGTTCGGCGATGCCCACGTTGCCCTCGCCGGGAATCTGCTTCTGCAGGTTTCCATCCGAATCGCGCTGCGAGTCGCCGATCTGGACGAGGCCCACCAGGTCGATGTGATCGCGCAGTACTCGCTCCAGGTCGGGATCCTCCCAGACATGGTAGACGTCTAGGCAGAGTCCCACGTTGCATTCCTGGGCCAAGCGGAGATACGTCTTCAGGGTGTAGACGAAGGAGACGAACGCGTACACGGGGAGCGTGGGCTCGATGAGGAACTTGATACCCGCTGCGTTTGCATATGCGACGACGGGCTCGATGTAGCTCTTGAATGCCGCGACGGAGGTGTCCTCGTCGACGACGAGCGAGCCGCTCACGGTGTACACCGCGGGAACCCCGAGCGCGACTGCGATGTCGATCGTGTCGGTCAGCTCCGCCCGCTTGCTGTCCCAGGTCGCCGGATCGGCGAGATCGACTGGTAGTCCGGGGATCAGGGCGGCGACAGTGATCCCGGCGGAGTCGAGGAGATCGCGGGTTTGTTCCACACCGAACTCCGAGATCGGACCGGCCATGAGTGTGGTGGTGCCGACACCCTGGCGCTTCAACTCATCGATGAAGTCCGGCAGCGGTGTTGTGTAGTAGCACAGGGCGCTCAGCGAAACGCGTGGATCCATTGTCATTCTCCTGGTTGGGCGAGAGTCGTCAGATGAAACGTGAGATACGGCTGTCTCGCGAGCAGCCTCTGAGTTTAGATAGTTAACTAGTTATACAATGTGAGGTGTGCCACTGTAAAGCGTGCGATGCGGGTCTGTCCGATTGCAGCGGGACTCAGCTGCCGGCGGCCTTGCGGAAGTCCCAGCTGACGATCTTGGACGGCGTGACCCGCAGCCAACCGTGCCTGCCGTCGGTCCGAAACGTCTCGGAGTTGCTGTATTTCCTGGCGAACAGCAGTTCTGGCGCGACCAGGTCGTCGACGGGCATGGCGCCGCGAGGGATCTCGCCGACTGTCTCTGTGGTGCCGACTATTTCGACGCCGTGGAGTTCGGCGAAGGCCTCACCTCCGTCGACGACGACCGCGATGCGCGGATCGCGGACGAGGTCGGTCCACCGCTGGCTGCGCACGAGCGAGTTCAGCCACAGATGGGTTCCGTCCCAGACGAACCACAACGGCGACACGTGGGGGGTTCCGTTGCTGTCCACTGACGCGACGCGGCAGACGCGTGCCTCGGTCAGGTAGGTCTGGATCTCGTCGGTGGTCATGGCGATCTTTCGACCGCGCTTCTGGGTGATGACGGAATCTTGCATGCGACAACTCCTCTGTCGGCGTGGATCGGGGCAGATTCTCTGGGGTCGCCATGCACCGGCGACGCATGTCGATGACGACTGAGTCAAACATAGTTGACTGAGTGAATTATCAACACTACGAATATGAGAGACCATCCGCGTCTGCGGTCGATCGAGAGCGAGGACACCGGAGATGACGACCGAGCAAAGTCGACACCCCATCTATGATGCACCTCCACCATCGGGTGACTATCCGGGAAGCCCGTACTTGAAGTTCAGTCGACAGGGGCCGTTCGCTCATCTGGTGGTCGATCGGCCGGAAGCACGCAATGCGCTCACCAATGCAATGTACTTCGGTGTGAAGTACGCGGTGAAACGTGTTGACTCCGAGCCGGACCTGAGTGGGCTTGTCATCACGGGTGTGGGAGATGTGTTCATCCCCGGAGGCGATCTGGGAAGGAACACGCCCGACAGCTGGACTGACCTCTCGATGATCGACGTACTTCCCTTCGACACCTTGCGAATGAGCGCGAAGCCGGTCGTGTCGGCGATCAACGGGCTCTGCCAGGGCGGCGGACTCATGATCGCGATGTGCTCCGACATATCCGTGGCAGCACGCAGCGCCACGTTCCGAGTCCCGGAACTGTTCCGGGGCATAGCCGATCTCTACTACGCACAGATGCTTCCTCGAATGGTTGGCCCGGTCAGAGCCAAAGACCTGATGTTCACGGGTCGGGTGCTCTCCGCTGCGGAAGCAGTCGAGTGGGGCCTCATCAATCGCGTGGTGCCAGACGAGGAGGTCATGGACGTCTCACTCGAACTACTGACCTCGGCGGCGTCGACCGCGCCTGACGCGCGGCTCCAGGTCAAGCGCGTTATTGACTCATACGTCGGCCTCCACGATCGCATCGGTATGGCGGACAGCCTGAGAGGACCTGAGTTCGTGGAGGGCTGGAAGGCGTTCTCGGAGCGCCGACCGCCCAATTGGGTTCCGGATGCGCTCAAGCGTCCGGGGCGTCTATGACGCCAACTCTTGGCCGGACCGGTGATCAGGTGGATTACCGTTTCTCTGAGTGAAATTCGGGCGGGCGTGGGGTTGCGCGGCACTTGTAGCGTCGAGTTACATGGGAGACAAGATCAACGATCTCGACGATGTGTCCGCGTTCACGCTGAATCTCGAAGAGCGCGAGAGACTTTTCGAGCTCCAGAACGAGTGCACGGTCTGCTGGACGAATCGGGATGGGTGGCCGGTGGCCATGCCGCATTCCTTCGTATGGGACAGCGGAAGGTTCTGGGTGCACACGACGACGAAGCGAAAGCGTGTGCAGGCGTTGCGAGATCGCCCCGAGAGCTGCGTCGTCGTGACGAGCCTCGGTGTCGAGTCGGGTGGGGCCATGGTGACGGCCAAAACCCGGGCGGTGGTCCACGACGGTGATCGTGACCGTGTTCGATGGCTGCTCCCGCTTTTCCTGAAGCGCGTCGGGATGGCCGCCGACGATGAATCGTTCCGTCAACAGATGAAACTCCTCGACACCCCCTCTCGGGTCGTCATCGAGTTCGAACCGGTCGATGTGTTCACCTACGACTCGAGTAAACTCAGGGCAGCCGTGACCGCCAGCGGATTCAACAACTGGGCACAGCAGTGAGCGGACGGCGCTGAGCGCCGACCCGGTCCTCCCCGCACATGCGGTGGAGTCAGGCCTCGGTGGCCGTGGCCATGAGTTGGCGGCGCACGATCTTGCCACTCGGCAACCGGGGTACCTCGCCGAAACGCAGTGTGCGCGGGCACTTGAAGCGTGCCAGGCGTGATTGGCAGAAGGCGAGTATGTCGGTTTCGAGTCCCACGTCCACAGCCTTGGCGGCGAGCGGGGTCACGACTGCATGGACGACCTGACCCATGTCGGGATCCGGCAGTCCGATTACGGCGACGTCCACGATCGCCGGATGCTCGAGGAGCACATCTTCGACTTCTGTCGGATAGATGTTGACGCCACCGGAAATGATCAGGTCTGTCCGGCGAGACGACAGGTACAGATACCCCTGATCATCGACATGACCGAGATCGCCCAATGTGGTCCAGCCACGGTGGTCGAATGCTTCTGCGGTGCGCTGGGCGTCGCGGTGGTACTCGAAACGGCGTACACCGTCGAACCACACCGTGCCGGTCTCACCGGTGGGCAGTTCGCGCCCGTCGTCGTCGCAGATATGCACCGCGCCCACCAGCGGACGGCCAACCGAACCCGGGTGGGCCAACCACTCCGGGCTGTCGATCATGAAGAATCCGGTGCCCTCGCTGGCGCCGTAGAACTCGGTGATCTTGGGGCCGAACCAGTCGATCATCGCCCGTTTGACGCTGTCGGGACATGGGGCGGCCGAGTGGATGACCAGCTCGAGACTGCTCACGTCCACGCCGAGGCGGGTGGCAGGATCGAGTTTGAGCATTCGCACAAACATGGTCGGCACGAACATCGCATGCGTGACCCGATGGGTCTCGATCACCCGCAGTGTCGACTCCGCGTCGAATCTGCGGGTCACGATCGCCGTGCCCCCGTTTCGGATCGTGCCCATCGCCCAAGCCAGGGGAGCCGCGTGATACAGCGGGCCGGTACTGAGAAACACAGTCTCAGAACCGAATCCGAAATGCGTGTGCATACGGTGATCGATCGGTAGGCCCGTGCCGAAGGCCTGCGGATCGCGCGTCGGGAGGATGCCCTTGGGTCTGCCCGTCGTTCCGGACGAGTAGAACATGTAATAGCCCTCGGACTCGCCATCGATGGGGGTCGACGGCAACCCGCTCAGGGCGTCGGCCAGGCGCTCTGAGGATCCGGTGGTCTCACCGACCACGTACCGATATTTCACTCCGCCAACCGACTCGGCTATCGCGGCACCGTCGAGGGATGCCGAATGCACCAAGAACTGCGCGGTGCAGTTGTCCACGATGTACGCAGCTTCGTCGTCGCCGAGGTGCCAGTTGACCGGTGTGTAGAACAAGCCGGCACGTTGTGCCGCCCAGACGATGGGGAAATAGTCCAGGCAGTTCTCCATCAGAACGGCGACATGATTACCAGGACGTAACCCGCACCGGCGGAACAGGTGTGCGATCTGATTCGACCGACCCTCGAGCTCACCGTAGGACAATGACTCGCCACTATCGGCCATGATCAATGCGGGTTTGTCGCCGAGTGTGCAAGCCAGTGCTGTCAGGTTCACGTGTGCCGACCGTCGTCAGCGCCGCATCGGACGTGCATTGCGCGCGCTCCGGGCGCCGGCATCACCGATTGGTCCTACCGAGGTCCACGGGAAGCTGGATGCCGGTGACGTGGCGCGCTTCATTGGAGGCCAGCCACGCAATGGCGGCGGCGATGTCCTCGGACTCGCTCGTCTCGTCCGGCAGGCTGCCCATGTACAGCAGACCGAGATCCTGTCGGGCGGCCAGCTTGCCGTGCAATTCCGGGACGGTGAGGTCGGTGGCGACCCCGTGCGGGTGCACGGTGTTGACCCGAATGCGATATGCGGCCAGCTCATTGGCGAGTGTCTTGGCCAATCCGGTGACACCGTGTTTGGCGGCCGCGTAGTCGGCGAGCAGCGGCAGTCCCTTGAGTCCGGCGACCGAGCTGGTGAACACGATGGCGCCGCCGCGGCCCTGCTCGATCATGATCGGCACCGTCGCCTTGGCGGTGTAGAACGCACCATGGAGGTTGTTGTCGATGGTGGCATGCCAGTGATCGAGGTCGATCTCCCACGTCAGCGACGCAGTCGTCATTCCTGCGTTCGCGATGACGACGTCGAGACCACCGAGTTGCTCGACGCCGTTGTCCACCGCATTCTGCAGAGCGGCGAAGTCGGTGATGTCGGTGATGGACGTGACGATTCGACGGCCGTGACCTTTCACCAACTGAGCGGTCTCGTCGAGGTCGGCGGGCGTGGCACCGGGATACTCGGTGGTCGGCAGGTCAGCGCAGATGTCGATGGCGATGATGTCCGCACCTTCGGCGGCAAACCGGACTGCCTCGGCCCGGCCCTGTCCCCGAGCCGCGCCGGTGACCAGCACGACCTTGTCGACAAAGCGACGTGCGTTGGGAGCGTCGGGAATCGGCGCCTCCGGGATCGTTGCGATCACGGCCGGTCCCGGGATCGAAGTGGCGTTGGCTTCGGTCATGGCGTCTATCTCCTTCGTAGGTGGGCGCTACGTTCGCCCGTGTGTCCAGTCGTCAGTTGTCGGTTGCGATACTGCGCACCGATGCCGGCAGGTGGATTCCTGCCGCTGTGATGTCGGCAGAGTCCGAACCGACGATGTTCATTCGTCGTCGGGCAATGCGCCACGTGGTGCCGTCGTACTGAAGATCATCGCGATATACATTCACTGCGTGATTGAGCCGATTCTCGTCGCGTCGGTGAAGCCACGTGACGTCTCCGTAGCACATGGCCCACGCACCATCTGGGCCGTACCCCGAGCGGTGGTTGGTCATCTTGTGCAGCGTCCACGGACAGTCCTCATGAAACGGGATGAAGTAATCCAACCACTGCGTGATGCCCCGAATCTCGGGCATGCCGGTGTACTCGACAACGACGTCTTCGGTGAAGAGGTCGGCGAAGAGGTCCCAGTCGCGGGTATCGATCGCGTACGCGTAGTCCACGCTCAGGCGAGTCGCGGTCAACTGCAGTTCGTGTCTGGTCGTTGTCGTCATCCGTCGCCTCCACTCGATCCGGCGTTCCGGCGATCCCGAACTGCGTGCGCTGCAGAGCTGCCCCGAGTTCGGTTCCGGAGTCTTGCTCGATTCCGAGCGTACGGAATCTCGTCGTCGATGCTCGTGACCCGATTCCGTTGAGTGGGACGGAATCTGGGAGATAGGGCATGTCGCTGTGGCGACCGGCCGGCATTCCGCTGGCTTGCCGGACGGCGCGGTCGCGCTACTTCTTCAGAAGCGCGAGGATGTCGTCGGTTGTTGCCAATTCGGCGAGCGCAGGGAACACCGATGACACCACGTGGTCGTGCGATGCGGCCCGCGCGTCACTGATGGCATCGATCGCGATCGCCACGTTATAGCCGAGGTCATAGGCTTCACGCGCGCTGGATTCCACGCCGAAACTGGTGGCCACACCGGCCAAGACGACCTGGGTGATGCCGCGAGCTGACAATTCGCCGTGCAGATCGGTGCCGACGAACGCGCCCCAGCTGGACTTGTCCACCCGCACCGCGGAACCGATGGCGTCGATGTCGGGATGGAGTTCCGCGAACTCGGGCGGGAATCCGTCGGGCATCGACGCGGAATACTCGGTCCGGCCAGCTGGGGTGCCAGTGGCGCGCACGATGACGATTGTCATGTCCCTGTCGGCGAAAGCATTCGCCAGAGCGACGGAGCGGGCGACGATGTCGGCCGATTGATGCACCAGCCCCCGGCCGAGGGTCCCGTTCTGCAGGTCTATCAATACGAGTGCGGTGTGCGGATCGAGCGCAGTGGCGGTCAAGGTTCACTCCCGGCGACGACGATTGTTCGCCCCTTATGCTACCCGAGACGTCGGTGCTCGACTCGGAACAGGCCGCGCCGCAACGGGAAACCCTCCGCCGACAGAGTGTCGGCGGAGGGCTTCACGGGGCAAATCGTCGAACTGTGTCGTTCGCCTCCTGTCAGGCGGACAGCGCAACCGTGCTGGGATCGGTCAGCTTGCCGTCCTTCATCGTCAGCACGATCAATTCGTTCCCGCACACCGACTTCATGCCGGGGACCTGGTTTCCGTCGCAGGTGAAGGTGATCCCGTCGCCTGCCGGCAGCACCACACGCTGTGCTTGCTGGATCGCGCCACCCACCGATGCCGGGTTCACCTCGCCGGTGAGTCCGCTGGTCGCACGCACCAGACCGAGCACGCCCTGATAACCGGCCACTGCATAGCCTGCGGTCGACGTGTTCGGTGCGTACTTCTGCATGACGGCGCGGAACAAAGCGCTCTCCGGATCGTCTGAGGTGGTGTCGGCGTTGCTGAAAACTTTGAGTCCCTCCAGGTTTCCGGCACCCACTCCGTCCACGACATCCTGGGCTGCGCATGCTTGAGGTGTCATGATCGTCGCCGATGAGCCCAATGTCTTGAGGGACTTCAAGACCGAGGTGCAGACAGTCGACTCGCCGTACACGATGACGCCATCCGGGTTGGCATCCAGACCCGAGCTGACCTGCGGTGTGGCGTCGGGTGAGCCGTAGGGGATCGGAATGACCTTGAAGTCGATTCCGGCGGCCTTGAACGCGGGTGCGCCGATCATTTCCAGCGATCCGGTGGCCGCAGGACTGTCGATCGAGTACGCGACAACCGACTTCATGCCCTCCTTCTTCGCATAATTGGCCATGACCTGGGAGGTGCTGCTTCCGGCAGTCCAGACGTATGCGTTGTCGCTGCTGGTCTCGGCCTGGCTGCCGGCGAGCGCTGTTGCGTACGGAATTCCGGCAGCGGTGATGATCGGAGCCATGATGTTTCCGAGGCCGGTGCTGGTGACGACGACGGCCGAAACCTTCTGCTCGACCATCTGATTCGCGCAGTTGCGGGCGGATACAGGGTCTTCTTGCTCCTTGCACACCACGAGCTCGATCGGGCGTCCCGCGATCCCACCGAGATTCTCATTGGCGTACTTCGTCGCGGCCTCCGCGGCCTCCCTGTTCTCGGGTTGCGAGATCGCCTGTCCACCTTCGTTGTTGATGAGACCTATGCGGACAGGCGCCCCGGTGGCGGCCTTGCCCGGGAAGGCGTCGGAGGGGAGTGCGGCGCTGCTGGTCGTGCTGGCGCTGTCAGAGGAGTCTGATCCGCACGCAGTGGCGGCGGTCATCACCGCCGCAGAGGCGGCAATTGCTATCACCCATGGAGAGGTGATCCCGCGGGAGAGCTTCATGGCACAATCCTTTCGCCTCTGGCGAGGCTTGGTTGATTCTGAACTTTGGTTCGCCGTCTCATAGGCATCGTTCGCGAAATACGTCTGTTCGCCACGTCATCGATCAATGGTCTGCGGCTTGGTCGCCAAGGCGATACGGCCACAGGAGATTCGTGTGCACCGTCGGTGCGGTGCCGGGAGGTCCTCAGGGCGCGGCGTCGACGGTCTCCGACTCACCGGCGATCAGGTGGTGATCTTCCCCGGTGCCCAGGTAGGCATCCTCGATGATCTCGGGGTGTGCCGCGAGTTTCCGCGCGTCACCCTCGAGAACGATGTTGCCATGTCGCAGAACCACAGCGGTGTCAGCGATCTCGAGCGCCAGTTGCACGTGTTGCTCGACGAGCACCACGGCGGTGCCGGTATCGTCGGCGACTCGCCGGATGACCGGCAACAGCCGCTCGACGATGACCGGTGCGAGACCCATGCTCAGCTCGTCGATGAGCAGGACCTTGGGGTGTTGTGCCAAGGCACGGCCGATGGCCAGCATCTGCTGCTCGCCGCCCGACAGGGCTCCCGCCGCGACCCTGAGGCGCTCGGCGAGGCGCGGGAAGTAGTCCAGGACGGAGTCTCGCTCCTCCGGCCAGGCGCGGCGGCTCTTCACCGCGAGGCGGAGGTTTTCTTCGACGGTCAGGCTGGTGAACAGGGCACGGTTGTCCGGCACGAGCACGAGTCCGGCGCGCGCGGCATCCCGTGCGTTCCCGGCCTTGATCACTGTTCCATCGACGGTGACTGTGCCGCCGAGACTGGGCAGAAGTCCCGAAAGCGTCAGTAGTGTGGTGGTTTTTCCCGCTCCGTTCGGGCCCAGCAGGGTCAGCACTTCGCCGGCGGCGAGGTCGACATCGAAGTCACGCACACACGGTCGGTCCTTCGCGTATCCGGCATGGACCTTCTGGCAGCCCAACATCGTGGTCATGCGTTGACCTCCTGTCCGTTGACTTCCTGCTGACTTGTTTCGGTCACGACGACCTCATCGGCGGAACTGTGCTGTCCGCTATGTGTGGCGCCGAGATATGCGCGGGTGACCACCGGGTCGATCCGGATCTCGTCGGGTGTACCGACCGCGATCCGGCGCCCCAGGTCGAGTACGACGATTCGGTCGCAGACGTTGAGAACGAGGTCCATGTCGTGGTCGACCATGACGATGGTGGTGCCGGCATCCCGGATGGCCCGCAATCGCTCACCGAGCCATTGACTTTCACTGCTGTCGAGGCCGGCAGCGGGCTCATCGAGCAGCACGACTCGCGGCCGGCCGGCCAGTGCCCGGGCAACCGATACCAGCTGGCGTTGCCCCTGCGACAACTCCCGGACCGGTCGATCGATCACCGCGCCCAGGTGAAGTACCTCGAACAACCGATTCATCTGGTCCTCATCCAGCGGCTTGAGGCCTGAGTCATGGTGATGGGCTGCGGTTGTGCCGACCTCGACATTCTCGCGAACCGACAGATCATCGTAGAGCTCGATGCCCTGGAACGTCCGTCCCAATCCGGCTCGACTGCGACGGAATGCGCGCCGGCCGTCGAGCGACTTGCCGTCGAGTGCCACTGCGCCGCGTGCCTCGGCAAAACCGCTGATCGCGTCGATGAATGTGGTCTTGCCGGCACCGTTCGGTCCGATCAGGCCGATAATCTCGCCTTCTCGGACATCGAAGGTCACGTCGTCCAGCGCCGTGATCCCGCCGTAGGTCACTCCGATCCCCTCGGCGGTCAGGATCACGTCGCCGATACTGCTCGATGTCCTGCGTTGGAGCGTCTCCTCCGTCTGAGTGATGTCGAGCCCCAGATCGGGCTGGTCGGCATCGGTGGGGCGGAAGCGTGCACGCAGCTGATCACGGCGCTTGTAGACGTCGGAGATGATGCCCTCCGGGCTGGCGATCACCGTCACCACCAACAGAATGCCGGTGATGACTGCGTAGTAGTCGCCGATGTTGGCCACGCGGTCGAGAACGACGAACATCAGGCCGCCGGCGCCCATGACACCGGCGAGAACGCCGCCGGAGACGCAGCTGACACCCGCCAGGTAGCAGATCGCGAACATGGCGATGCCGCCCATCGCAGTGAACGAATCGGGAACCGCCATCGTCTGTTGGTAGGCCATCAGCGATCCGCCGATACCCGCGATGAACGCCCCGATCGCGAATGCGATGAGCTTGGTGCGGGACACGTTGATACCGGCCGCGGCCGCCGATCGTTCGTTTGCGCGGACCGCGAGCATGGACGCGCCGAGTCGACTTGTCCGCAGCTTGGCCACCCCGATGGCGATCACGACGAGGACGAGCAGGCACATCAGCCCGAACGGGATACGTGGGTAGTCGTCACCGGCGCCGATTCCCAGGTCCAGCCCGAAGAGGGACGGTGGGTCAACGTGAGCTCCATCGACGCCGCCGTTGAATGCGTTGTTGCGGAACCAGAACGCCTCGAGGAAAACGGCCAGGCCCAAGGTGACGACGGCGACGGGGAGTCCGCGGATGCGGAGCGCGGGCAGTCCGACGACGACGCCGACGACCGTCGCGACGAGCGCGGCGAGGATCGGCGCGATCGGGAACGGGATTCCCCAATCCTGCGAGAGACGGCTGACCATGAAGGCGCCGACGCCGCCGAGGGTCAGCTGCGCGAGCGAGATCTGCCCGGCGAATCCAGTGACCACCACCTGCGACAGGGCGACTATCGCCAGGATGAACGTCGCGATGATCGCGCCCCGGTAACTGCCTGCGGTGAACATCAGCCCGGCTGCGCCGATCACGGTCCATACCGCGGTCACCGGTAGCAGGTTCTTCGGCCGCGGTGCGGTGCCGAGGGTGTTCTGGATCAGCGCACCGCGAGTCGGCAGTGGCCGGCCGCGCACCAGGAGGAACAACAGCAGGAGTACAAGCGGGATGAGTTCGGCCATACCCGATTTGGGCATCCAACTCACGGTCGACTGGATATGGGTCATCTCGGACTGCAGGACGCCGATGCCCAAGCCGGCGGCCACCGCGACCCCCACCGAGCTGAAGTTGCCGACCAGTGCTGCGGCCAGCGCCGGCACGATGAACAGGGTGTACGAGATCGGGATCAACGGCACGATGGGCGCGATGAGGATGCCGGACAGGCCTGCGATGGCCGTGCTCAGCGCCCAGTTGGCATACGCGATCCGTTCTGGGGAGAGTCCGGTGACCAACGCGCCGGTCTCTGACTCGGCGGCCGCCCGGGTGGCGAGACCGAACCTGGTCAGCCGGAACGCCAGGATCAACAGGATTGTCAGCGCGACGATGATGACGGCGAACCAGAGTCGGTCGGCGGGCACCCTGATGCTGCCGAAGTTCATCACATCGGACGGCAGGATGGCGTCCACGGACACCGGGGTGGTACCCACCCGAGCGGCGAGAAGGGCTTGTACGACCAGCATCAAGGCGATCGACGCCACCGCTTTCGCCGTGGCAGGAGCCGTACGAAGCAATCGAAAGACCGCGAAGTACAGGAACACTCCGAGTGCTGCGGCGATCACCAGGGAGAGCGCCATCGCCGGCGCGACCGCGAGAGAGTCGGCCAGGTGAAGTGTCTTCGGCAATCCGGGAATCGGGATCAGCAATTCCCCGGTACGCAGGTACGCGTACGTGTAGGCAACGTAGAGCGCGATCGCCCCGGTGGCAAAGTTGACGACGCCTGACGAGCGGTACGTCATCACCAGGGCCAGCGCGAGAGCCGCATACACCGCACCATTCCCCAGGCCGAGGAACAGGAACTGGATGTCTTGGGTCATGGTGTCACCGTTGTCTTCCGGGCGTGCGCAAGGCGAGATTCGTGCCTTGTTCCAACTGCGGGTCGATGAGTTCCTGCCGGTAGTGCTCGCAGAGCACAATGCCGCGAGGGAGGGTTCTGCCACACGGACGACCGAAATGGCGAGCGTGCCGGGCTCCAGCACTGACGCAACGGTTTCATTGGGAGAGTGGTCACTTTCTCTGGTCTCAAGGTGATCGCCGTTGGCTAATATCACCTAGATAACTATGTGTTGTGCGCCACTATGGCATAGTTCGACAGGAAAAGTCACTAGTTCCGCCGTTACTCGTTGCCGGTCGCGCGCGTGCCGCGGGTCGGATCAGTGCGGCAGAGGGGTTGTGGGCGGTGTCAGGAGTACGTGTCTTCGAGGATCTCGACGATCTCGTGTCGTCGGTCGGCGTGGTTCTCGGGCCGACGCCATGGCGTCGCATCGATGCGCAGGCCATCGCCGGGTTTGCCTCGGCGGTGGCGCCCGCGCAACGGTTCACTCGTGTGGTCGGACACGAATACGACCTGGTGAGTCCCGATTTCCTGCTCTCGCTCATCCCGGGTTTCGTGGCGCAGATGCGCCGAATCCGGGGAATGCGATCCGGGGTCAATTATGGTGTCGACAGAGTGGTGTACCCGTCCGTGGTGCATGTGGGAGATCGAGTGCGAGCGCGGTCCACGCTCGCGGCGGTGGACTGGACCGGGCCGGCGTCCGTCGCGCTGGTCGCATCGACCGATGTCGAGGTCTGTAGCGATGACGAGGCGACCACGGACGGGTGCCGTGTTGCGCTGCGCGGCAATCTGCTGAGCCGGATTTATTGTTGAGTCTCGCCAACTAGTGTGACTAAGTATTCGATGTAGTGGGTCGGCGGAAACGAGTGTCCCTCGAGGGACGGCCGGTCGACCCCCATACTCCCGCGGCATTGCATCGCGAAATGACGAAACCGGCTGATGCGATGACCACTAGGTGATCGCACCAGCCGGTGACCCGATCGTCCGCATGTCGTCGCTCGCCCTCGACATCAGCAGATCGTTCGGTGGGCCCGGATGACTCCGAGTCCTACTTCGGCGGCGGGGTGAACCGATGGCCCCACAGCGCGCCTTCGGTGATGTTGTATGTCGGGACCCGATCCGGCACCTGCAGGCCGTCGAAACCGAACTCGAAAGCATAGGTGTCCGGTGAGTAGACGTAGAACGAGACCATCTGATCGTTCGTGTGTTTGCCCAACGTGTGCATCATCGGCAGGTTCATCTCGTACGCCCGGTCGAGAGCGAGCCCGACATCGTCGAGTGTCTTGGCCTCGACCATGATGTGAACCAGACCGCCGGGCCCCGGCCGGGGCGCCAGTCCGAAGCTGTGGTGTCGAGCGTTGCAGCCCATGAAGTAGGTCGGACCGGCGGTGTTGCGTTCGACGAAGCCGAGTATCCGGTTGTAGAAGTCGAACGTCTTCTCGACGTCCTCGGCAGTGACGATGACGTGTCCCAGGCCCATGTCGCCGGTGACGAACTCGGAGACGAGCGGTGTGTGGACCGGCACGTGGTCGAGGATCGGCCCGTAGTACAGCTCGATCTGGTTACCGCCTGGATCTGTGAACCGTGCGAACCCGGTGACGCGCCGTTGGGCACACTCGTCTTTCGAACCCGCTTCCGTGTCGATTCCCTCGGCGCGAATCCTGTCGACGAGGTCGGCGAGCTCGCGACGGTCCAACACCTCGAAACCGATTGCCGTGCAGGATGCCTCGTCAGCGGGGCTCACGACCAGTCGGGGCGGGTGATCGTCCATGCGGAAGTAGACGGACTCCGCGTCCGGGCCGTCGACTTTCATGAGGCCGGCAAAATCATTGCCGAACTCTCGCCAGTCGTCGATGTTCGGCGAGTTCAGCCGGATGTAGCCGAGGGAACATACTCCCATGGCAAGCTCCAATCAGAATGTTTCTGTGGTTGTGGATGGTTGGTCCGGGCGTCGCCCGGAGATGTCAGTCGCGCCAGATGTACCGGTCGGATACCCGGTGGTGATTCCAGATGGTCATCTCCTGCTCTTCGCTGAGCCGATGTCCGTCGAAGCTCGGCGAGTGCATGCCGGTCGTCACCTCGGTCATGTTCATGAAGTCCTGGGAGAAGACCTGACCCATGTCGGCGTCCCGGTAATCGTCGAAATGAGACGGCTCGAAATAGCGCTTCTTGTCGTAGTCGGCGATCGGGATCTGATCGAGGCTGAAGACCTCGAATACGGACTTGTTCGGATCCTTCTCGTAGGGCCGTGACCGGTACCAGAACGCGGAGCCCTGGCCCGGCAGGATGATGCTGTTGGGGAAGACCGCCCACGAGCTGCCCGCCTCGGTCCATTGATCCGTCGTGATCACGGGCCAGTCGTAGCCCTCTTCGATCGACAGCTCGCGGTACAGCTCGAGGAAGTACTTGCCCGCAGTCATGCCTTCCGGAACCTCGGCTGTCTTGAGGGCTTCAGCCGCTCGCCAACTGCGCTCGTTCTCCAGGCCGCGCATGTCCTCATGCAGGTACTGGACCGCGTTTGCGACGTTCAGACGCTCGTCCGAGACGTTGTCACCGCTGCGCTTCGACGGATCCTTGCCGTCGCCCTTCGCGGCGCTCGACTTGGGGCCGAGGGCCGAATAGTGGGAGTGGCGTTCGTAGACTGTTGTCGGTGCCCACGGTCGGATGTCCAGCTCGCGAAGCGATGCCAACTTGTCGTTGGTCCGGTCGAGTCGGAACAGCTGAGGATGCGTGCCGGCCACGTGGTATGCCTCGAGAAAGGCGTCCAACCCTGTCTTCCAGTTGGCGTCCAGGATGACGCTCTTTCCCCACCGAAGCCGGAAGTTCTCGAGCTGGAACGGCTCGAAGATCCGCGGAATGGGGTCGAGGTACTCCAGGAGCGGGATCGCGTTGGGATCCGGATTGATGAACACGAACCCTGCCCACTGATCGACCCGGACCTGGGACAGGCCGAGATCGTCATCCGATCGCGGGACGAACTCCTCGCGATCGAGCACCAACCTGATGGATCCGTCGAGGTTCCAGCGCCACCCATGGAATGGACAGATCAACGATCCGACGCGTCCTCGGCCACGGGCCAAGCGGGTACCGCGATGGCGGCAGGAATTGTGGTAGGCGCGGATGGACGTCCTCGACTCGCGCACGACCAGAACAGAGAAGTCTCCTACCGCGTACTCCACGAAGCTGCCCACGTCGGTCAGCTCCTCGACGCGGCACGCGATCTGCCACGTACGCGGGAACATTCTCCCGAGCTCGAGATCCAGGAAATCGGGGTCGAGGTAGCGAGCCTTGGGAATGTATGCCCGGCCGAGTCGGTATTTCTCGGGGACTTCCTCCGGTGGCACGTCGCCCTCGAACCAGATGGGCGGACGGCTCGTCGTGGGCTCATCGACGATGGTCACAGAATCACTCCTTGGTGTTGGTGGAATCGTGCGCGCCTGCGCGAAAATCCGATGTCGTCAATCAGTCGGCGTTGGGTCCGGCGATTTCCACCCCGTCGGACCGGCGGGCGACGTGAATGCAGTTTCCGGGGCACCCGTCGGCTGCGTCGATCACGTCGAGGCGGAGACTGTCCGGCACATCGGCGGAGGCGCCTTCTTCGGTCAGGAGAGGTCCTGCCGCACTGGATTTGACGTGTGCGACGCCGGCATCGTCGAACTCGAAGACGTCTGGTGCCAACTGAACACACAGTCCGTCACCCGTGCAGAGGTTGTGCTCGATCCAGACTCGAACATCTTCATTCATGGGATTTCCTTATCTATTGTTCAGGCCCAATCGGTGTATGTAGGTCGACAGATCCGGTTACTACCGCCGACGTGGGAAATGGCCTGAACGAGCAGGATGCGCATCGCACCCGCGGCCTGGTCAATTGGAGATCGCACAGCTCAAGAGAGGATCGAGCCTCACCGTCGATACTCTCTCGGCTCTGGCTCAAACTTTCGTGGAGCTCGTTTCGGAAGTCAATCGGACTTTCCGCCAGGCGGAATGGACGGGTCCGTGCGTCGGTCTGGCCATCGCGACCTGGGCCACGACGCCATGGCAACCAGCGGATCGGAGTGTGCCTTGACAACTCGAAGGCAGGGTGTGATGCTGCTAACAGCTCAAAAGAGGGCACTGAATAGCTCTGGAACACTTCCTTGGCCCAGCAGATACGCCTCACAATTGGGCATGTGGAGACACAGAGTGTCCTGAATGAAAGGTGGCAGCATGTCATCCAGCCTGATGCAGCCCGTGTCGATCGCCCCGATCGCACCACCCCTGGAGCCGGCGGTATCCGTCCGCAAGGCCCTCGCCTCCACCGAAGAGAGCGAGAGCTCGGACCGTCGGAGTCCCGACCGGACCGTCCTCGGTCGCGTCGCGGCAATCATGGACGCGTTCAACTGCAGTCAGCAGGTCCTGGGCCTCGGCGATCTGAGTGAGCGGACCGGGCTGCCCAAGTCGACCCTGCACAGGCTCGCGGATCAGCTGTGCCAGATCGGATGGGTCGAACGCGAGCGGGGAGGCTACCGGGTCGGGCTCCGGATGTTCGAGCTCGGCGGCTTGGCCACCGAGGCCAGTCGCTTGCGCGAGCTGGCGCTGCCCCATCTCCAGGCGCTGTCGGCCCGCACCGGCATGCCGGTCCACCTCGGTGTTTTCGACAACGGCGAGATCGTCGACCTCGAACGGGTCATGGCGGGGCCGGTGCGCACGCCTGTTCGCCGCGGCGGTCGGTTCCCGGTTCACTGCAGTGCACTCGGAAAGGCGATCGCGGCATTTGACGGCGAGGTCGCCCGGTTTGCGGTCGACGGACGGCACGAGGCTTCGCGGTCCGGCTCGGGCGCGGCGGCGATGCGGGCCGAACTCGAGACGATCCGTCGACTCGGGGTGGCGTTCGACCGTGGTGAATCGTTCGAGGGGTGGGCGTGCGCGGCTGCTCCCATCCGCGGTGCCGGCGAAGTGATCGGGGCTGTCTCGGTCAGCGGTCAGCTCGGGCGACTGCGTCTGGGTGCGGTCGCCGAAGCCGTCGATCACACTGCGACCGCGATCTGGAATGCGAGTAACAGGCACGCCGCAGTCCGCCGCCGTTAGTCGAGTCCCATTGCGTCGCTGCATTTTCGGCGGAGATCGGCCTTTGTCGACGCATCTCGACGGGTGGGTGCGCCGGCGAGTCACTTATCAGCCGAGCACCATATCTCTTGTGCCACTCTTTCTTTCGGTGGGTGAGGTCCCGTATGGCCATCCTTGATGGTCGATCTCCCTCGTTGCGATCGGATTTCTACATGAGCCACCTTGGCCGCGACGGGATGCGCACCTACGGCCAGTAGCGCCGTGATCAGGTGCTGGGTGCCGCATTGAGAAGTATCACCATGTGGGACCGAGCGCGGTAGATCGCGCTGACCCCTCCCCGGCGTGTGTCCACGGGCGAGCGCGTCGGTTTGCGCATACGAAAAGCTGACATGCGTTGCCTGGCTATAGTAGCGTGACGCGGGAAACCTAGTTATCTAGGTTACCTACATAACGTCCAGGTTCGGAACGGCGGCTCCGGGTGGCTTCGGCAGCGGGCCACGATGATCTCGTCGATCCCGTCCTCCCGCCGGGGCCTGCGTGGTTCCCGGGGCGATCACATGAGGAGTGAACACATGGCAACATTCAGACCCGGCCGCGCGGCGATGGCGGCGGTCGGCGCGTCCTGTCTGGTCCTGGGGATTGTGACCGGTTGTGGATCGAGCGACGACAGTGCATCGGACGCCGGTAGTAGTGCCGCCGTGCCGTCGGACGCGTTTCCGGGTCAGGCGGCGTCTGGCGAATCCGTGAAGATCGGTCTGATCAACAACGAGGGTGGCGCGTCGATCTCGCAGCCCGAGAACCGCGAAGCAGCGGCCGCGGCGACGAAGTACGTGAACGAGAACTTCAAGGGAATCGCCGGGCGGCCAATAGAACTGGTCGAGTGCAAATCGGCTGAGGAGCCGGTTTCTGCTCGTGACTGTGCCAACCAGATGGTGGAGAAGAAAGTTGGCGCGGTGATCGTGACCTCGTCGGGCTTCGGCAACATCATGGCGCCCATCATCACCGGCGCGAAGATCCCATACGTCACCGCGGTGACGGGCGGGGCCACCGAAGGCACCACAGACGGGGCATTCGTCTGGGCCGCAGGCCAGAACACCTCCCAAGCGCTCGCCAACTACGCCAAAGAACGGGGAATGAAGTCGGTCGTCGCATACGCGATCGATGTTCCGGCTTCGATCAACGCCCTCAAGATGGTCGGTGAGCCCGCGTTCAAGGCGGCCGGGATCGACTTCGAGCTCGTTCCGATCCCCATGGGTACCCCCGATGCGACCCCGCAGGTCAGCGCGGGTCTGTCCTCGAATCCCGACGGTGCCATCGTGTTCGGCGAGTCGACCGTCTGCACCGCCGTGATCAAGTCGCTGGTCACTCTCGGATCGAAGGCAGAGATCATGACCCCGCAATCGTGCGCAGCGCCCGAGGTCGTCTCAGGAGCCGGTGAAAGTGCGGTTGAGGGTATGAAGGTGGTCAGCAGTGCCGACACCTCGTCCGACTCGCCGGAGAGCGCGCTCTATCGCGCGGTCATGGCGAAGTACGCTCCGGACACGGCGACCTCCGGGTATGCGGTCACCGGCTACCAGGGTGCGCTGGGCCTCTACCGTGCGGTTGCCGGGCTGACCGGCGAGGTCACCTCGGAAACGATCACCAACGCAATCCGATCCGCCAAGGACGTCGTGCTGCCGGCTGGCGACGGAATCACGTTCACCTGCAATGGAACAGCGCTCGCGGGTCAACCGTCGGTGTGCAGCAATGAAATGATCATGCTGACGATGAAGGACGGTCAGCTGGCCGACCCGGTCACGGTGAGCGTGCTCCCCCAGGACGGGGACTGAGTACAGGAGGCAATCCTGTCGAGGCATGGACCATGGGGATCAGCGCGCGGATCTGCCACCGCTGGTGTCCATGTCTCGACGCGGGTCTACGTCAGCCCCACCAGGTCCAGCGCCGCGCGGACGATGGCGTCGTCATCGATGCCGTGCAGTCGGTACACGTCCTCGGGCGATCCTGACTGTCCGAACGATGTGACGCCGAGGTCGATCGACTCGACGCGATTGATGGTCGACAGGAACGCGAGCGTGTGGGGGTGGCCGTCGAGCACGGTGACCATCGGCGTCGCTCTGGCTGCCGGAAAGGCCTGCTCCAGAATCCAGGTCGGCGCATCGCCTTGCCCACGCCGGGCCCGGAGCGCGTCGAACACCATTCCGGGGCTGGTGACCACGACGACGTCGCAGTCGATACCCATCTGCGCCAATCGGTCCGACGCCGCCAGTGCATCGGTGACCATGGCGCCGACCGCGACGACGGTCACCGTCGGTTCCGCTGTGCGACGCAGTGGGTACGCGCCCGCGACGACCTGCCGCCGACGACGCTCCCGTGCTGCCGGGTCGGTCGGCACCGCGGCGAGTGCCTGCTCGACCGGCCGGGTGGACAGCCGCAGGTACGCCGACCGACCGCCCGCCTTACCCATGTGCGCGAGGCAGTCGAGCAGCGTCCACTCCACGTCGACGGCGAACGCCGGCTCGTAGCTCACGCAGCCGGGCTGTTCCAGCCCGATGGAAGGCGTCGTGATCGACTGATGCGCACCACCTTCCGGTGCGAGCGAGACGCCCGCGGGGGTGCCGACGAGGATCGATTGGCCGCCCGCGTAGATGCCGAACGACCAGGGCTCCAGCGCGCGTTCCACAAACGGGTCGTAGAGGACCCCGATCGGCAGAAGTGGCTCGCCCCAACGACTCCAGGTGGCGCCGAGTTCGCCGATCAGCCCGACGAGATTGGTCTCGGCGATACCGAGTTCCATGTGCTGACCGGTGGGGCGCTCGCGCCAGTGCATGAGCGTTTCACGGTCGTCATCGAACCAGTCGCGACGCTCGGTCGGCGACCACACGCCGATCTTGTTGAGCCAGCCCGCCAGATTCGTGGAGGAACTGACATCCGGGCTCACCGTGATCACCCTGCGGGCGACATCGGGCGCCTGACGGGTCAGGTCGAGCAGCGTGCGACCGAGTGCGGCCTGTGTCGTCGAGACCGATGTCGGCGTGCGGCCGATGTCTGCGGGAACCGAGGGCGGTTCGGCGGTGGGTACGGGCTCCCGGGCCAGCCGCGACGCCGTCGCCGCGCAGAGTTCACCGGCCGGTGACCCGTCGTCGAACCGCCGCCACGGATCGGTGGTGACCTCGCCCAATTCTGTAGCGAGATCGACGAATTGCTCGTCGGTGAGGAGTGACGAATGGTTCTGCGGATGGCCCTGCGTGGGCAGCCCGAAGCCCTTGATGGTGTAGGCGATGATGACGGTCGGCCGGGTGTCGTCGATCTGGGTGAACGCCGAACGCAGTGCACTCAGATCGTGCCCGCCGAGGTTGTGGATCGCGGCGATCAGGGTGGCGTCGTCGAGGTCGGCGATGAGCGTGCCGATCGCCGTGGCGTCGGCGCCTTGGCCCGGGAGGCGTTCGCGGACTTCGTCTGCCGTGCAGCGCAGCATTCGCTGGTACTCGGGATTGGACATCTCGGTGATCCGGGTGCGTAATGCAGCGCCGCCGGGCCGGCCGAAGAGTTCGTCGAGCAGCCTGCCCCATTTGACGGTGATCACCTGCCATCCAGCTGCGGCGAACATCGACTCGATGCGGCCGGCGGCGATGTTGGGCACCACGCGATCCAGCGACTGACGGTTCATGTCGACGATCCACACGATCTCACCCAACTCGGGCACCGATGAGTCCAGGATCGCCTCCCACACTGCGCCTTCGTCGAGTTCGGCATCGCCGACCAGCGAATACTGGCGGCCGGCGCCGCTGACCCCGAATGCGGTGGAGACGTAGCGGCGGGCGATCGCGCCCCAGATCGGTGCCGTCGCACCGATCCCGACCGAACCCGTGGAGTAGTCGACCGGGTCCGGGTCCTTGGTGCGACTCGGGTAGCTCTGCAGACCGCCGAACTCACGGAGCCGCGGAAGGTAGTCGTCGTCGAGTTCGCCGAGTAGGTAATTGATGGCGTGCAGCACCGGTGCGGCATGCGGTTTCACCGAGACCCGGTCTCCGGGGCGGAGTTGTGAGAACCAGAGCTCGGTCATGATCGAGACCATTGACGCGCAGGACGCCTGGTGACCGCCGACCTTGACCCCAGACGGATTCGGTCGCACCCGGTTGGCGTGGTGGATGATGGCCGTCGACGTCCAGAGCACGCGGCGGCTGATCTGTTCGAGAACGGCGTCGACCTCGCGAGCGGCATCGGCGGGTGGCGGGGAAAAAGTGGTCATCGGCGCCTCCTGTGCAGGAGCGTAGCGCGGCCGCCGGGCGGCCCACACGCGAACGCCCGGGCTGCCATCAGCTTCTCGGCCTACTGCAGAAGCCTGACGACGGCCCGGGCGTCTGTCGTGTGCGCTCGGTGCGCCTACATCCCGGCCGGCGGGTGTCCGAGGCAGATGATGGCACCGTTGGGGTCGGCGATCGTGGCGAGCGTGCCGTACGGCGTCACCTCACCGGGCATCAGGACCTTGCCGCCCAACGGCTCCACCTGGGCCACGGTGGCATCGACGTCGTCGACCGTGACGTAGGCCTGCCAGAAGGACGGTACCTCCGGCGGATGGATCTTGGCGGCGTCCATGACCCCGGAGTAGGAACTCTCGCCCAGGAACATCTGGCCGTAATGATCGGGCCCGATGGCGTCCGGGTCGCCGCCGGTACCGACCTCCTCGATCCGGGCACCGAGGACCGCCTTGTAGAAGTCGACCGACTTCGCGTAGTCCTTCGAGTGGGACTCGAACCAGTAAGGCGTGCCGTGATCGCCCCACTCACTGAATCCGTGGTGCTGGTTCGGCTTCCAGAAGCCGATGACCGCGCCGGCGGTGTCGGTGGCGACCATCATGGTGCCCTCGTCGCCGACGTCCATCGGTGGGAACATCACCGTGCCCCCGGCCTCTTCGATGGCTTTCGCGGTGGCGGCCGGATCCTCGGTGCGCAGATAGACCGACCACACATTGGCCGGTCCGCCCGCCTCCTCCATGTAGGGACTCAGGCCGGCGACACGCTTACCGTTCTTGGTGAAGTTCTGGTATCCGCCGAACTCCTCGCGGGGCGGTCCCTCGAGGTCCCAGCCGAAGATCGCGCCATAGAACTCGGCCGCTTTCGCCGGATCGCTGCTCATCAGGTCGAACCAGGTCGGTGCACCCACCGGGGCCGAATAGTCGCTCATGTCGAGTCCTCTCACGAGTTGGGGGGTCATTCACCACTGCTGACCTCCAGCGTCGTCGAAACTCATCGCCGACATGCCGCAAACGGCCGGACAGCGATGAGATCCCGCGCGCCGTGGAGTCGACATCTGTACGTGGCCGACATACCTCGAGGAGAATTCCATGCAGCACACCGATGTCACCTTTGCGTCACAGATCTCCGCCGCGGCCGACGCGATGGCCGGACTCGCGGCGAAGGTCTCCGACGACATGCTCGGGCGGCCGACGCCGTGTACCGACACCGACCTCGCGGCGATGCTCGGGCATGTCGTCGGACTCAGTGCGGCCTTCGCTGCGGCGGCTCGAAAGGACAACGGGCCGTTGACATCCACGGCGCCTGATGTCTCGCACACCGAACTGCCCGCGGAGTGGCGGTCGGCGCTGACCCGCAACCTCGGCGATCTCGTGGACGGTTGGCGGGACCCGGACGCCTGGCGGGGGATGACGAAAGCCGGGGGAGTGGAGGCGCCGGCCGAGGTCCTCGGCACCGTCGCGTTGTCGGAACTGGTGCTGCATGGCTGGGACGTCGCGCGCAGCATCGGCGTCGACTACGAACTCCCCGACGGCATCCTGCAGATCGTGTACGACTTCCACTTCCCACCGCAGCCGCAGAGCGAGCGGGAGGGGATGTTCGGTCCGGTGGTGGACATTCCGGACGACGCACGACTCGTCGATCGGTTGGCCGGCCTGACGGGTCGGGATCCGTTCTGGCCGCATGGCAGTCTGGAGGAATGACCGAGGTAGCAGATCGGGCGAAGCCGGGTGTCGTCCATCGATTCACCTGGCCCGCCGCCCTTGGTGGAGGACTCCTGCTGGTCGCGTTCAGCCTCGTGCCGTGGGGTGTCTCCGATGAGGGCGTGCGGCCCTCGATCACCGGCCTCGGCCGGGTGTCGGTGCCGGGGGCCGGCCCTGAGGACGTGGCGTTCCTCGAAGACCACACCCTGCGACCCGGTCTCGTGACCGTGGTGGTCGGAATCGTGATCGCTGTCGCCGCCGCGGCCGCGTGGTGGCGTCCGCGGGTCCGATGGCCCGCCCTGATCGTGATCGCGCTGGCGTCGATCGTCGCGATGGTTGCCGCGGTGCTCACCGTGGCGAACCCGGCGGCGCATCTGCTGGACGATCAGGTCAATCGGGCACTCGATCTGGATACGCCCCTCATCTCGCCCGGTTACGGGCTGATCGGCGTGGTCGTGGTGAGCATCGGGATCGTCGGGTTGATGATCGCGGCTGCGATCACCCGAATCGGCGGATCGTCTTGATGTGACTCCAGTGGTTCAGCGGGGTGAAGCCGATCGGCACACCGTTGGGCCCGTAGGCGTTGAAGACCTGGCCGAAGCCCGCGTAGATGCCCACATGGCTCGCGTCGCGATAGAAGATGATGATGTCGCCGGGCGCGAGCGCCGACAGCGGGATCGCGTGGCCCACCCGGGCCTGCTGCTGACTCGTCCGCGGTAGCCGGATCCCCGCCGTGGAGAAGGCCCACTGCACGAGCCCCGAACAATCCCAGGCCCACGGCCCGGTGCCACCCCATTTGTAGGGCCGGCCGACCTGGGTCATCGCCGCCGTCAGGGCCTGCATCCCGGCCGGGCTGGGTACGGGCAGATAGATCTCGACCGACCCCGATGACCCGGACGAACCGGTGTCGGCGATCGAGGTTCCGACCGAGGCGACGGACACACCTGCGGCCACGCTCACTGCACAGAGCACGCCGATCGTCCGGCGTCGAAGACTTTCCATCGCACCAGAGTGCGGTACGACCGTCCGCTTGTCTCAACCTTCACTTGAGATTGGTGAAGATGTTACCGAAGTGGTGCCGGTGACCTCACCAGTAACCGTCGGGGTCCGAGTCGGGTGAATGCGCCGGGATGATCCCCTCCGCGACGCCGTGGTCGATACTCGCCGACAAGCGTGGACAGGTCGGCATCATCGCCCCCGGGAGCAGCGCACGGCCGGCGTCACGCGCGCGTTCGAGTTCGTTGCACCGCTCGCGCGCGGCGGTGGTCCACTGGACGCTGGTGTGAAAGGAACTCGTCTTCTTGACCAGTACGCAGGCGTGGCACGACCGGCACTCGATCTCGCTCATCCCGCCACGCAGGTAGTGGGCGCGGTCGCGCTCGGTCGCCGCGCTGACCGCAGCGAGCCGATCGGGGTCACCGTGGAAGTCGGGTGCTTTCGCCCACTCCCCGCCGGTGATCCCGTCGCGCTCCACCGCCCGCGTCATGAGATCAGACCTCCGCCTTCTCCGACGACTCGGACTTCTCCGAGGAGGACGCGTCGTCCGTCGCCGCCTGCTGGCGCTTGAGGTTCTCCTCGATTTCCTCGCCCCAACTCTCGAGCGCCTTCGACGTGTCGATCTCGTACTCGAAGCGCTGCGTCATCTCGTCGGTGACGTCGGCCTTGTCGACGTAGAACTGGTCGTACCACCGGCGCAGCTGGTAGACCGGGCCGTCCTCCTCCACCAGGAGCGGATTGTCGATACGTGTCTTGTTCTTCCAGATCTCGACGTCCTGGAGGAACCCCACCTCGACGCCGGCGGTGATCTTCTTCGCCATCTTGGCGGCCTGCTCGGAGGTCAGGCCCTCGGGGACCTTCGCCATCACGCCGTACATCAGCACGAACGAATTGGCGTCGATCGGGTAATGGCAGTTGGTGAGGATTGTCTCCACCGCGTAGCCGCCGTAGTACTGGACCATCGGGTTCAGCATGTAGGACGGCCCGTAATACGCCGCGATGGACTCCAGTCGGCTGTCGCCGTAGTTGGTGCCGAGCGTGACGTCGGGGCGACCGTGCGAGTTCATGTACTGCGCCGCGAGTTCTCCCTCGAAGACGTTCTTGAAATAGTCCGGCAGCGCGAAATGCACGTAGTAGAAGTGCGCCATGTCGACGACGTTGTCGATGATCTCGCGGCAGTTGGAGCCCTCGATGACGATCCGGTTCCATGTCCACGGCGTCCACTCGTCCGAGCCGAACTCCTCGAGTTCCGGGATGATGCAGTCCTCGGGCGGGGGATTGCCCTCGGGATCGTTGTAGACGAAGACCTGACCGTTGCGGATCATGGTCGGCCATGCTCGTGTCTTGGCGAGCTTCGGATTGCGCTTCGCGTAGGGCACTGTGGCGCAGCGTCCGTTGCCCTTCCACTGCCATCCGTGGAACGGGCAGGCGACGTTGCCGTTCTTGACGCTGCCCTGGGAGAGGTCGCCCCCCATGTGCCGGCAGAACGCGTCGAGGACGTTGACGTTGCCGTCGTCGTCGGCCCACACCACCAGCTTGGTCCCGAAGATCTGCACGGAATGGGGTTCGCCGTCGGTGAAGTCCTCGACCAGGCCAAGGCAGTGCCAGCCGCGGGCAAAACGCGTGGGTGGCGCGCCCGTGTCGATCTCGCGGACGTCGACATCGTCACCGGCGGGGGCTGTGGTGCCGGGCTTCGTGTCGGGTGTCGCTGACATCCATTACTCCTGTCATCTGACGCAGGACTCGCTCATTCGGTGCGAATCGCCTCGTACCAATACTAGAACATGTTACAAAAATGGGGAGCCGATCGCGCCCTTGGGTGATGATCGGACCAGTAAACGGGCACAAAGGCCCAGTGCTCGACATAAATGAGAACGTGTTCTAATCTCAAGGACGAACGAGAACCAGGGGCGACCGGAGGGTCGTCGAGCAACGAGTAGGAGCGGGCGAGATGCCAGCACAACCGGGCGCCGGGAACGCAGTGAGCGGACCCAATCACCACAAGCGGAGCGAAGCGGCCGAGCAGGTCCTGGAGAAGATCAATGCACTCCTTCCCGAGCTCGAGCAACGCGCACAGCAGACCGAGGATCTTCGCCGGATCCCCGACGAGACCGTATCCAGTCTGGAGGGTGCGGGCTTCTTCAAGTTGATGCAGCCCGAGCAGTGGGGCGGCTACCAGGTGGATCCGGTCACCTTCTACGAGGCGGTCCGCCGTATCGCGACGGCCTGCGGGTCGACCGGGTGGGTCTCGGGCATCATCGGCATCCACAACTGGCACCTCGCACTCTTCGACCAGCAGGCGCAGGAAGACGTGTGGGGCAAGGACACGTCGGTTCGGATCTCCTCGTCGTACGCGCCGATGGGCATGGGTGAGGTCGTCGACGGCGGCTACAAGGTCAACGGGTCGTGGGCGTGGTCGTCGGGCTGCGAGACCGCCGACTGGGTCTTCGTCGGTGGTCCGGTCATCAAGAACGGCAAGCCGGTCGACTTCGTCAGCTTCCTCATCCCTCGCAGCGACTACACGATCAAGGACGTGTGGAACGTGGTGGGTCTGCGCGGAACGGGCTCGAACACGATCGAGGTGAAGGACGTCTTCGTGCCGCGCCATCGCATGCTGAGCATGCGGACGATGAGCATGGGCGAGAGCCCCGGACTCGAGCAGAACACCGCCCCGGTCTACAAGATGCCGTGGGGCACCATCCATCCGAGCACCATCGCGACGCCCATCGTCGGCATGGCGTACGGCGCCTACCACGCCCACGTCGAGCACCAGGGCAAGCGTGTGCGTGCCGCGTACGCCGGTGAGAAGGCCAAGGAGGATCCGTTCGCGAAGGTCCGGATCGCCGAGGCCGCCAGCGACATCGACGCCGCGTGGCGTCAGCTCTCCGGCAACCTGCAGGCCGAGTACGACCTGATCCTCGCCGGCGAGGAGGTGCCGATGGAGCTCCGTCTGGCGGCACGTCGTGACCAGGTACGGGCCACCGGGCGGGCGATCGCCGCGATCGACCTGCTCTTCGAGAACTCCGGCGCGCATGCACTGGACAACGACACGCCGATCCAGCGCTTCTGGCGCGACGCTCATGCGGGTCGGGTGCACGCCGCCAACGACCCCGAACGCGCCTACGTCGCCTTCGGGAACGGGGAGTTCGGGATTCCCATCGGCGACACCATGGTCTGAGCACCGGCCCGTCGAGACGCTCGCAAGCCCGCTCCCCCGGGAGCGTCGTACACACAGGAGTCAGAACAGATGAGCGACAGTCCGATCCGGTCCCTCGGTTACATGAGGATCGAGGCCACCGACGTCGATGCCTGGCGCGAGTACGGCCTCAAGGTGCTCGGGATGATCGAGGGCAAGGGGACCACCGAGGGGGCGTTGTACCTCCGGATGGATGAGTTCCCCGCGCGTCTGGTCATCGTCCCGGGTGAGCACGACCGGCTGGCGAGCTCCGGATGGGAATGCCCGAATGCCGAGGCCCTCCAAGATGTCCGCGATCGCCTCTCGGCGGCCGGCGTGATCTTCCGCGAGGGCAAGGACGATGAGCTCGCGGATCGCCGCGTCGTCGAGATGATCGTGTTCAAGGATCCCGCGGGCAACACGATCGAGGCGTTCCACGGCGTCGCACTCGAGCATCGGCGACTGGTGAGTCCGTACGGCCACCGGTTCGTCACCGAGGAGCAGGGGCTCGGACACGTGGTGCTGACGTGCGACGACGACAAGGCGGCGCTGGCCTTCTATCGAGATGTGTTGGGGTTCAAGCTGAGAGACTCGATGCGACTGCCGCCGCAGGCCGTCGGGCGTGAGGAAGGTGACGAGGCGCCCTGGCTCCGGTTCCTCGGCTGCAATCCGCGGCATCACTCCTTGGCGTTTCTGCCGATCCCCAACAGCACCGGCATCGTCCACCTGATGCTCGAGGTGGAGAACTCCGACGACGTCGGTCTGTGTCTGGACCGCGCACTGCGCAAGAAGGTGAAGATGTCGGCGACGCTGGGGCGACACGTCAACGACCTGATGCTCTCCTTCTACATGAAGACACCGGGTGGGTTCGACGTCGAGTTCGGTTGCGAGGGGCGAACTGTCGACGATCACGAGTGGGTCGCGCGGGAGAGTACCGCGGTCAGCTTGTGGGGCCATGACTTCACCGTCGGGTTCACGAGCTGAGATGACCCGAGCTGAGATGACGCGAACCCCGTACGGCTCCGACGATTTCGATTCGCGGCAGTTCCGCACCGCGATGGGACAGTTCTGCACCGGCGTCACCGTCATCACGACCCTCGACGGCGCCGGGGCGCCGGTCGGCTTCGCGTGCCAGTCGTTTGCCGCACTGTCGCTGGACCCGCCGCTGGTGATCTTCTGTCCGATGAAGACCTCGCGGAGCTGGAAGGTCATCGAGCAGACCGGCAACTTCTGTGTCAACATCCTGTCGAATCGTCAGCAGGATGTGAGTGCGGCCTTCGGGGCCCCGGGCGACGACAAGTTCCGCAACGTCACCTGGGATCCGTCGCCCGCGGGCCTGCCGGTGATCCGGCACGCACTCACCTGGGTGGAATGCGACGTGGAGCGGGTCACCGACGGTGGCGACCACCACATCGTCATCGGCCGCGCACGAACGCTCGGGGAAGTGTTGCAGGACAAGCCGTTGCTGTTCTATCGCGGCGGCTACCTGTCAACCGAGCATCCGCGGGTCACACCCGCACAGGCCGAATTGGAGAACTTCCTCACCTGGACCGGAGGCGACACCTGGCTATGAGCTCATCGACGAGCGAAGCAACCGACACCACCACCGCCGGTGGCCGGGGCGAGCGAGGCGACGGAGTCTTCGACCGTCCGGTCGACGTCACCCGACCGCTCACCGACGCCATCGCCGAAGCCGAGAGTCTGGTGGCCTCGGCGGGTTTCGTGGAGAGCGAGCAGGATCTCGCCGAGGGGTACGACTACCTCGCCGGCAGCATCGCCGCGATCGTGCAACTGGTCCGGTCCCGGCAGAAGAGTCACCCGAACTTCATCACCTCGACCGGACCGGCCACCAAGATGGGGCTCGACAACCCGGACACGCTCTACTATCACGCCGACGTCGAGCCGGACGGAACCTACATCGTCCGCGGGCATCGTGGCACCACAGTCGATCTGAGCTTCCAGGTGCTCGCGGGCGAGTACACGCCGTCGGCGGTCCCCGGTGGCGACGACGCCTTCGACGACCGGCGCGTCCCGATCGACGCGGACGGCGACTTCGAGATCACCTTCGGTCCACCGATCGACGGCACCCGCGATGACTACTTCGTCCTGGCCGAGGGCGCATCGATGCTCGCGGTCCGCGAGGTCTACGGCGACTGGACCCAACGCAAGGGCACGATCTCGATCGAACGCGTCGACACCGTCGGCTCCGCCCCGCCCGAGCCCGACCTCGCGCGGGTGGTCCGCCGCTATGCCACCGCCGGCAAGATGCTCACCTCGCGTATCAACACCTGGTTCAACTTTCCCAAGTGGTTCTATCTCGACGAACCGGTGAACACCTTCACCCCGCCCCGTCTGACGCCCGGAGGCCTGGCCACCCAGTACTCGTCGGTCGGGCACTACCGACTCGCCGACAACGAGGCGATGGTGATCACGGTGCCGAAGTCGGATGCGCCGTACCAGGGTTTCCAACTGGGCAGCATGTGGTACATCTCGCTGGACTACGTCAATCACCAGACCAGCCTCAACTCCGCGCAGGCGCAGGTCGACCCCGACGGCATGATCCGGATGGTGGTGTCGCGGCGTGACCCCGGCGTGGCCAACTGGATCGAGACCACCGGACGGGTCACCGGAATCATGCAGTTCCGTTGGCAGCGGACCGACCACCCGATCCCGCCCGAGGGCGGACCCACCGCCCAGGTCATCGACATCGATGACGTCGGCGCACATCTGCCGTACGCGTCACACAACTCCATCGATGCGGCCGGTTGGGCTGATCGAATCGCCGCGCGGCAGCGCGCCTTTGCCGAAAGGATGCTGGGATGAGCGGTGGCGGATTGCTGGCGGACAAAGTGGTGGTGGTTTCCGGGGTCGGGCCGGGACTGGGACGGTCGATCTGCCTGCGTGCGGCCGCTGCCGGCGCACGGGTCGTGTTGGCGGCGCGAACCGAATCGCGGTTGAAAGAGGTCGCCGCCGAGGTCGACGCGTTGGTCGCCGGGGGCACGTCGTTCGTGGTACCGACCGACATCACCGATGACGATGCCGTGAACGCGCTCGTCGCCGCAACCATCGAGGAGTTCGGCCGCGTCGATGTCGTGGTGAACAACGCGTTCGCTCTGCCGTCGATGAAACCGTTGGCGCGCACCGACTTCGACCAGATCTCGGCGAGTCTCGAGCTCACCGTGCTGGGCACGTTGCGGGTCATCAAGGCATTCACCGACCCGCTCGCGGAGACCAGCGGGGCGTTCGTCAACATCAACTCCATGGTGATCCGGCACTCCGAACCCCGCTACGGGAGCTACAAGCTCGCGAAGTCGGCGCTGCTCGCCATGTCGCAGACCCTTGCGACCGAACTGGGCGACAAGGGGATTCGGATCAACACGGTCGCCCCCGGCTACATCTGGGATGACCAGCTCAAGTGGTACTTCGGCGAGATCGCCAAGAAGTACGGCATCACCCCGGATCAGGTGTACGAGCAGACCGCGAGCAAGTCCGACCTCAAGCGGCTGCCCGAACCCGACGAGATCGCCGAGGCCGTGGTGTTCCTCGCCTCATCGATGGCGAGCGCGATCACCGGACACACCCTCGATGTGAACTGCGGGGAGTACCATGACTAGCTCTGCGGAAGCTCGTACGCCAGGTGCCGGGAGCGGAGCGGGCGGGTCTCGCACGAACGTCGGAACCGTCACCGATCTGCACGAGGCCGCCACGCGGGCAACGGGTCTCGACGACTTCGGGGACCAGGACTACCTCGAGGCCCTTGAGGTCCTCCTCGACTCCTACTCCCGAGACGCCGGACTGACCGAGCTCGGCAGCAAGATGTTCCGGTTCTTCCTCAAGGGCGCGCTGATCGCCCGTCTGCTGTCGGAAGCGTCGTGGAAGGCCAATCCGTCATACGTCGACGTGCCGGTCACGCGGCCGGTGTTCGTCACCGGGTTGCCGAGGACGGGGACCACCGCTCTGCATCGCCTGCTCACCGCGGACCCGGCACATCAGGGACTCGAGATGTGGCTCGCGGAGTTCCCGCAGCCGCGGCCGCCGCGGGAGACCTGGGCATCGAACCCGGTGTACCAGCAGATCAATGCCGGACTCGAACTGCATCACGTCGAGAATCCGGAGTTCATGGGCTTGCACTACCTGGAGGCGGGTGAGGTCGAGGAGTGCTGGCAGCTGTTGCGGCAGAACGTGATGTCGATCTCGTACGAGTCGCTCGCGTATCTGCCCACCTACTCACGGTGGCTGGCGCAGCAGGACTGGACACCCGCCTACGCACGCCATCGTCGCAACCTGCAGATGATCGGTCTGAACGATCCGGGCAAGCGGTGGGTGTTGAAGAATCCGAGTCACATGTTCGCGCTCGATGCGCTCATGGCCGCCTATCCGGACGCCCTGGTGATCCAGACACACCGTCCGCCGGAGACCATCATCGCGTCGATGTGCAGTCTGGCCGAGCATGCGACGCCGGGCTGGTCGACGACGTTCGTCGGCGACAAGATCGGCGAGGCGCAGCTCGAGTTGTGGTCCCGCGGCCTGCGAGACTTCGAGTCGTCGCGGCGCAATTATGATCCGGCGCAGTTCCTCGACGTCGACTTCACCGACCTCCGCAGCGATCCGTTCGGGACCGTCGAGCGCGTGTATTCCGCACTCGGCACCGACCTGTCCGAGGACGCCCGTGCGGCGATGATCGCCCTCGACGACGAGAGCAAGTCGGGGGATCGCAAGCCCCAACACCGGTACAGCCTGGGCGACTACGGCTTGACCGAGGCGCAGGTCGAGGCGGCGTTCTGACACTTCGGCGCACTATAGTCGGCCTATGGCCGAATCAGTCCGCCGCACGACCGAGGGCTTTCGACGCCTGATCGCGTTCTCGGATGCGGTGGTGGCGATCGCGCTGACGCTCCTGATCCTTCCGCTCACCGACGTCGCCGGCGAGATCCGGGACAAGACTTCGATGTCGGCGGTGTTCGAGGAGTATGCCGGGGCGGTGGTCAGCTTCCTGATCAGCTTCATCGTGATCTGGGTGCTATGGAAGCACCATCATCGCGTCATGGAGCATCTCCGCAGCTACGACGAGATGCTGTTCCGCCTGCACTTCGTCTGGCTGCTGACCATCGTGGTGCTGCCGTTCGCGACCGCGATGATCGACAGCAACGATCTCGTGAAGTACGGCAACGTCTTCTACATCGGAGTGCTGGCGGTGTCGATCTCGACACTGCTGATCATGGAACGATGGGTCCTCGGCCACCCCGACCTCCTCGCGGAAGACGCGGCAGCGGAGTACCGACAGTGGATGTCGGGACGAAACGGCTACGGCACCGTCGCCATGCTGATACTGGCGCTGGTGATCGCCGTGCTCATCCCCGCGGCGGGCAACTGGCCACTGTTCGTCCTTCTGCTGTCCGGACCCGTGGAGCGGCTGCTCTCCAAGCTGATGCCCTACCGCGGCGACGCGGACGAGGTCACCGCAGAACAACCCGATTGAGCTCCGCCACGACTTCGTGTGGCTGACCGAACAATTGCGCACTGCCATGTGCGCGTTTGAAATACAGCTGGATGTCGTGCTCGGCGGTGATGCCGATCCCGCCGTGCAGCTGGATACCCTCGCCGGTGACCGTGGTGAATGCCTCCGAACAGTAGACGTGTGCGGCCGCCGCCAGCTCGTCGGCGTTCGGATCGCCCGACGCGACTGCCGCAACCGCCGCACGGGAGATCGACCGTGCGGTCTCGACCAGCGCGTACATGTCCGCCATCCGGTGCTTCAACGCCTGGAACGACCCGATGATGCGGCCGAACTGCTTGCGCGACTTGGTGTAGTCGACGGTGAGTTCCAGCGCCGCGGCCGCCCCGCCGACCTGCTCGGCGGACAGGAGTGCCCACGCGAGCGTGCGCAGACGCCCGGTGAGATCGGGGCCGGACGAGATCGTCTGCGCGGCAACCTCATCGAACTCGATGCGGGCGAGTGGACGGCTGGGATCGACGACCGGCAACGGGACCACGGTGACGCCGGCTGCGGTGGCGTCGACGGCGTGCAGGGTGGCGGTGTCCGCGCCTCCGGCGAGGACGATCAAGAGGTCTGCGGACTCGCCGTCGAGCACGTAGTCGGCGGTGCCGGTGAGCAGTCCGGCGTCGGCGGTGACGCCGGGTCGGGCCCAACCGTCGGGGCCGGCCCAGCACAGCGTGGCGATCCGCTGCCCGGACGCGATGTCGGGGAGCAGGGCCCGGCTGATGTCGGCGTCGTCGGCGAGCAGGACGGCCGCGGTGGCCAACGCCGAAGCGAACACGGGAACCGGACTCAACGCGCGGCCGAGTTCCTCGAGAACGGCCGCGGTCTCGGCGAATGTTGCGCCGGCGCCGCCGAATTCCTCCGGAATCGGCAACGAGGCGACGCCGATCTCGGTGCAGAGCGTGGTCCACAGGCCACGGTCCAGACGCGGCGTGGCGGTCATGGCGGCGCGAGCGCTCGCGGAATCCGCGCGGCGGTCCACGAGGTCGCGGATGGCCTCCGCCAGGGCCTCGCGCTCTTCGGCGGAGATCGGGGTGGCGTCCACCCGGGATTCGGCAGTGTCCGTCACAACGACTCCAGCACTCGTTGACGAAGCGACGCGGGCGTACCCCAGGAGGTGAGTAGTGCGCGCGTCTTGGTCAGGTACAGCGAGAGGTCGTGCTCGGTGGTGTATCCGATGGCGCCGAGTACCTGTAGGGCGCGTCGCGCGGCCAGGTGGGCGGCATCGCCGGCGGCGACCTTGGCGGCGGCGACATCGCGCCGCACGTCGGTGTCCTCGGGAACCAGACCATCGATCCCGAGCGCTGCCGCGTGCACGAGCGGCCGGGCCATCTCGATCGCGATCGCGACATCGGCGAGATGATGCTTGACGGCCTGAAAGGAGCCGATCGCGCGACCGAACTGCTTGCGTGCCTGCGCATAATCGGCGGCGAGGGTCAGCATCGCACCACCCATGCCGATGAGTTGGGCTGCGGTCGCGAGAGTGCCGATGTCGACCGCGTCATCGATCGCGACGCCGTCGGCGAGGACGTCGCCGGGAAGGAGCTCGGCCAGAGTCCGGGTCGGGTCGACGGTGGCTTGTGCATCGCCGATTGTGGCCACGCTCAGCGCACCGTCACGCACGAGGTAGGCGACGTCCGCGACCGGTGCCAGCGGGGAGACCGGGGGAATCGCGCAGGTCCCGAAGGTCCCTTCGGCCAGTGCGCCGAGTCGTTCCCCGGTGATGTCGGCCGTCCGGAACAGCACGGGCAGCACCGCGATGCTCTCGACCACGGGTCCGGGCAGGGCGTGACGCCCGATCTGTTCCATCGCGACGACCATCTCGGTCGCACCCGCCGACGAGCCACCCGACGATTCGTCGATCAGCAGCCCGTTGACACCGGTGTCGGCCAGCGCGGCGAACACCTCCGTCACGGGTCCGCGGTCACCGTCGATCCAGGCGCGTGCGCGCGTGGGTACGTCGGCTTTCGTGAGCAGCGCGTCGACGCTCGACGCGAGGTCATCGTGTACGTCGGAGAGCAAAAACTCCATGTCTCACCTGTCTCCTCGCGGCAGGCCGAGGAGGCGCTCCGCGATCACGTTTCGCTGGATCTCGTTGGTACCGGCGTAGATCGGGCCGGACAACGAGAAGAGGTATCCGTCCATCCAGGCGTCGTCGAGCTCGGCGTCCGTACCCTGCAGGTCCAGCGCGGTCTCATGCGCCGCGATGTCCCACTGTGACCAGAAGACCTTGTTGATCGACGATTCCAGACCGAGTTGCCCGCCCGCCGCGAGGCGGCTGACCGTCTGGTAGGTCGACAGCTCGTAGGCGCGGGCGCCGATCCAGGCATCGGCGACGTGCGCGTCGACGCCCGACGTCGAGGGTGCGGAGTCACGGTTGCGTTTCCACAGATCCACGAGTCGGTCGGTGGTCGCGAGGAATCGACCGGGCGAGCGCAGGGACAGCCCCCGCTCGTTCGCGGCCGTGCTCATGGCCACCTTCCAGCCGTTGTCGACGGCACCGATCACACCGGAATCTCCCGGATTCGCGGGATCGTCGGGCACGAACACGTCTTCGAGGAAGAGTTCGGCGAATCCCGCCTCACCGTCGAGCTGGGCGATCGGGCGAACGGTGACACCGGGACTGCGCAGGTCGAACATGAAATAGGTCAAGCCCTTGTGGCGCTGGGCATCCCGGTCGCTGCGGAACAAGCCGAAGGCCCAATCCGCGAAGCTCGACCGCGAACTCCACGTCTTCTGGCCGTTGAGCAGCCAGCCGCCCTCGGTGCGCGTTGCCGTGGACCGGAGCGACGCGAGGTCACTGCCGGCCTCGGGTTCGCTCCAGGCCTGCCCCCAGATGTCGTCGGCGCGTGCCATCCGCGGCATGATGCGAGCGAGTTGGTCCGGATGTGCATGTTCGAAAAGGGTTGGGGCGAGCAGGAAGATGCCGTTCTGGCTGACCCGGCCGGGTGCGCCGGAGCGGTAGTACTCCTCCTCGAAGATCACCCAGTGCAGGAGCGGGACGTCGCGGCCACCGTATTCCTCGGGCCAGCTCACCACGGACATGCGGTCGGCCGCCATCGTGCGTTCCCACTCGCGGTGCGCTTCGAACCCTTCCGCGGTGTCCATCGACGGGAGCGGCTGTGCCGGAACATGATCGGTGAGCCATGACCGGATCTCCGCCCGGAACTCCTCGGCGTCACCGTCGAACAAGAGATCCATGTCAGTTCCCCGAACCGGTCGTCGCGGTGGCCGAGGACTTCATCGACTTCGCATCCATGCCGCCGAGCGAGTCGCCGCCCGATTCGGCGTTGGCCGAGTGCGCGAAGTGATGCCAGCCGAACACCGAGTCCATCGAATTGCGCAGCCCCATCTGGTCTTCGCAGATGTTGACCGCCTTCTTGCTGAGGAACAGACCCTGCAAGGGCATGGCGACCATCTTCTCCGCGATCGAGTCGACCTTGGTGGCCAACTCGTCCCGGGGCACGACGTGATTGACCATGCCCCATTCGGCGGCCTGTGCGGCGGTGAACCGTTCGCCGGTGAACAGGATCTCCTTGGCGCGGCGGGTGCCGAGCGCGTAGGCATGCGCGAAGTACTCGACACCAGGGATGCCCATGCGCGCGACGGGGTCCGAGAAGAACGCGTCGTCGGACGCGACGATGAAGTCGCAGATCCAGGCGAGCATGAGCCCGCCGGCGATGCAGGCACCGTGTACCTGCGCGATGACCGGCTTCGGGATCTCCCGCCAGCGGCGGCACATACCCATGTACACCTCGGTCTCGCGGGCCAGGCGCTGATCGGCGCCGGACTTGTCGGTGTGATCCCAGTGCAGCGCGGCGACGTTGTCGTAGTACGAGTCGAAGTCGCGTTCGGGTGTGCCGATGTCATGGCCGGCCGAGAAATGCTTGCCGTTCGCGCGGAGCACGATGACCTTGACGGCGGGGTCGTCGACGGCCTTTCGGAAGGCCGCATCGAGCGAATAGGTCATCACCGAGTTCTGCGCGTTGCGGTACTCGGGTCGGTTGAGCGTCACATAGGCGACGGCGCTCTCGGGGCCGCCGACCTCGTAGGCGACCGGCGACGTCTCCGGCCCGAGGTCGTCGGGGCCCAGTGGTAGCGGGATGACGGCTTCACTCATGACCCCGAGCCTAACCTAGCAAGTGCTTGGTTGGTAGTGAGGCCTCCGCCGCGGCCGGGTCAGGGCCTCATGTGCTCGAAGAACGTCTTGGGTTTCCAGTCGGTGGTGTACAGCGACCCGAAGTTCGCCTCACCCTGCGTGCTCCGCGTATTGGTGTCGCGGATGGAGTACACAAAAGCCGGCCCCGCGTAGTCGAGCCCGGCGATCGCGCCCAACACCAGTTCGATCTGACGTGCCTGCTCAGCCTGGGTCACGTTGAACGCGCCGCCGAGCGTGGCCAGCCAGGCCGGGCCCCAGCGCGGGCCGGTCGGTGCGCCGAACTCGGTGAACCAGATCTTCTTCGACGCGTCGCCCTTCGCGACCATGAGCGCCCGCACCGACGCGACGTCGAGCCAGCCTCGTGACTTCGCCCCGGCGAGGGTGCCGTCACCGCCGGCGATGTAGGGATGCATGGCCAGGGCGTCGAAGAATCCGTGCGCGCCCGCGGCGTACATCGCGGTGACGAAGGCGGGCGGGGCGTCGGCGCCATCGCCGCGGGACAGCCCGGCGGCGATGACGGGAGTCGCCGGCGCGACCGACTTCAGCGCAGGGTAGGCCGCTCGGAGGATCTTCGTGTAGCTCGCCGCACGGTTCGACCACTGCCCGCCGAAGAAGATCGGCAGGTTCGGTTCGTTCCAGATCTCGTAGGCATCGGTTCGGGAGCCGTAGCGCTGTGCGTACTGACGGGCGAATGTCGCGAATGTAGTGGGGTCTCGCGGCGGCGCCGTGCGGCCGACGACACCGCTGCGGCCGTTCGCCCATGTGGGGGCGAACGTCAGGTTGGCGAGGATTCTGATGTCGCGGGCCTGCGCCTGGTCGTAGATGTAGTCGAGGGCGGACCAGTTCGGCTTGCCGCGCTGTGGCTCGATCCGACTCCAGTCGACGCCGAGTCGCATCCACGACCCGCCGGCCGCCCGGATGGCGTCGAGTTCGCGTGCCGTATCGGCGCGCGAATTGGTGAAGATCATCGCGCCGCCGTCGCTGAACCCGTATCCGGCGTCCGGGATGGTCGGCCGGGCCTGGGCGGGCGCCACCGACCACGACAGCATCGCGAGGGTCATCGCGATCACGAAGATCAGACTTCTGCTTCTCATGGAGCTCCCCGACGTCGGCACCGTCTGTCGTGCATGTCACCTGCCATGCCAGCGCCTCTCCGGCCGCTGCGCGAGCGATGTAGGTGATCTGTGACGAAGACGTGATGGTGCAGCGGGGTGCCCTCGGTGTGATCGATGTCTCGCTCCGAGAGTGGAACCGGCACGTGAAGCGCTGCGTCAGATTCGTGACTTGCGATTGCGAGCCATGCTGCCGAACTGATGTGGGGGCGTTGAGTAGATGGGTTCACCGGATTCAGAGGTCTCGGTCGACCTCGACGATGTGGCGACGATCGCCAGGGTCATCGCCTCGATGGGGGAAACCTCGCGGGATGGTTGGAAGGTCCTGCACAGGACCGCGGACCTGTTGCGCGAGGGGTGGATCGGTCGACGCGGAGATACCTTCGAGACCGAGTTGGCCGATCTGCGCAAGCGTGTGGAGAGTGCGCCCACGCGGCTCGACGAGATTCCTCCGAAGTTGACCAACGCGGCTCGGACCTTCGAGGCGTAGGACTCCCGCTCCGCCTACGAACTCGAACGACTGGTGCTGTGATGGCCGGCCGGTTGGTCTTTGATCTCGAACAGATCCGCGATGGTAAGCGACGATTCGACTCATTCCGGTCGGAACTCGAATCGGCGACGAAGCAGGTGCGCGGGGAGGCGGTGCGATCTGAGGTCACTTTTCGGGGTGAGTCGGGTGACAGATTCCGTGAACTGACCGAGGAGTGGCTCGGTGTCTCCAAGGAGCTCGACGCGGCGCTGGGTGCGCTGTCGGACTGGCTCGGTGACGTCGGTGACGGTTACGAAAAGGCGCACAAGATCAACCGTTCGATGTTCGGTGGTGGCTGATGCCCACGGACATCGTCTATGAGCGGTACTTCCAGATCGCACGTGCAGCCGATGACGCCTCGCAGCATCTTGCCGATGGTGCAGCCGTTCTGATCTCGTCACTCGCCGGCACGGGGTCGATGGCGGGCTCGGATGTCGCAGGTAACCAGTGGGGTGCCGAGTACGACGCCGGCGCCAAGACGATGATCTCCGGGATCACCGGCACGTCGGCGGCACTGGTGTCGTTCTCGTCCCGGGTGAAGCAGACAGCCTACAACTGGGCGGAGTCGGATGGTCTGACCTCGGTGCCGGGTGAACATCGCATCAGTGGGGTTACGCCAATCGTGGCGGATTCGCTTCCACCGCCGAGTGCTGTCGGCGACTCGGGCGCGGGGCTCCAAGGCGTGATCGATCTGGTCGGTGAGATCGGTGTACCGGTACCGAACGGCGACACCGGAAAGCTCGTCAGTGCCGCCGACGCGTGGAACGCCTTTCTCGGAGGCGGTGTCGCTTCTGCGATTCGCTCGATGGAGAGCGGGGGCCGCATCATCGTGGATGATCGGAGCCCCGAAATCGACCTGATAGAGGGGGAGTTCACCACTCTCAAGTCAGCGGTCGACGAGGTAGACGCCGGCGTACGGCACCTCGGGGCGGCGAGCGGTGAATTCAAGAAGACGCTCGACGACCTCCGCAGCGACATCAAGGACGCCGTCGAACAGATGATCGCCGAACAGGTGGCGGCGACCGCGGTCGGGATCGCGCTCAGCTTCGTGACCGCCGGCATTGCGACCGCGGCGGGTGTCGGGGTTGCAGCATCGAGAATCGCGTCCACGGCACGCAAGATCAAGGGCTTCATCGATCTCGTCAAGAACTCCGCCAAGCTATCGAAAACAGGGAAGATGGTGGGCCACGGGCTGTCTGAGCTCGATACCAAGATCGACGAGATCGTAGGGCGATCCCCGAAGACCCTGAGTGGGAAGGCAGACGATCTACCCAAGCCTATTCCGAAGTCGGTGCAGGACACGATCGACTATGCGCGGAAGCCCGGAAGCGTGTCACATGTGGTCGACAAACCGGAGCACAAGCTCGGCCCGCTGGTTGACCAGTTCGAGTCCCCGGCAGACTTCGTCGAGTCGCTCGTTCGTAAAGTCAAGGAGGTTCCGGACCTTTCGCCCGGCACCGTGTACGACGCACGAAATCCGATCACAGTTATCGTCAACGGAACCGAGGTGGAGGTCCGAGGTTCTATGACTCGGCAGGAGTGTTCAAGATCGGAACCGCATACATCCCGTGACGAACTCGCAGGCGAAAGGTGTAACTGTGTCCAATGACGATGCACGACAACTGACTCCCGACGAGGAGGAGCTGATTGGCCGATTCATCAGTGTCCTGCCCGAACCGGAGCGGAATGTCCTTCGGGATCAGCTCGAGCACGCGTCTGTCGTCCGAGGCGATTCGCCGATCCAGGTGTCCCTCACCGTGGGCTCGGCGGCGAGATCTGCCGATCTGTCCGACGGACCGCTGCCGGTCGCTGCCCAGGCGTGGGACGGAGGAGACTACCTCGGCGAGGTGATGCTGTTCGTCTCGGACGGGCGGATGTCGTTGCTCGAGTTCGCGTGGGTGACCGATGAAAGGCCCTCTGCGTTCCCGCCTCTCGACTCCATACGCTTTGGAGCGGTGTGAGCGATCCTTCCGCCGAGGCCCGACCCAACCGGACACCGCGGACATCACGAGCGGCCCGACCACTCACCGATCGTGAGATCGACATCCTCTCGCACATCCTCCGCCTCGTGTCCGGAGATGCAGGTGCGATCCTGCGGACTCAACTCGATCAACTCAGGATCGTCCAGGGCGATGCCCGGCACAGCGCTTCTGGCAGTTCGAGAATCCATCAGTCCGGCCTGCCCGGATCCCCGACGGGCCACCGCCAGTGGCGGCCGAGGTGTGGGTTGAGCGCGAGTTCGTCGGGGAGATCATCGTCTTCGTGACGAAGGGACTTCTCAGTTCTTTCGAGTTCGCGTGGGTCACCCGAGATCCGCCAGGCGACCTACCGGATCCGGATTGCGTCGCGTACCACGCGTGACATCGACGGCGACGACGTTGACATCCTGCGGCTGATCGGTTGTCTCACTCGTTTGGGCGTAGCGCCGCATGATGTCCGTTCATCCCACCCTCAGGGTGCCAATGCACGTAGTGCTGGGGATGGCCCAGAGCGCATTGCGGTTCACCGCACTGAACGTGACGCGTACCGTGCCGGGCCCGGTGTTGACGTGGAACGTCGGGCCGCCGACGTAGAGGCCGATCGATGCGGCATTGACGGCGGCGCCCTTGCGCCCGGTGGTCAGGTTGTGCCACTCCAGCCGCCCGACCGACTGATAGCCGCCGGTGGGAATCCAGAAACTCGACACGTCGCGAACCCGGGCGACGACCCGACCCCGTCCCTCCGGACTGACGAAGAGTCGGGCCGTGCTGAACGGCTGGTCGACGATGTTCGGGCTGACGCCCCAGCAGCGCTCCAAGGGGACGACGGTCTCCGCGGCGGCCGTACCCGTCCCGATCGAACCGAGTCCGACCGCCGCAGCGACGGCCAGCAGTGTGCCGCCGAGGCGGGTGCGTAGTGGGCGTGAGCGCATGGTGCTGTCTTTCGTGAGGGATCGCGGTGTTGCCCACCGTTCCGTGACGCACGGGGCTGGTGCTACCCGATTGCGTGAACCGTGTCGCTTCCGTGACCGATATGTCCACTTCTCGAATGAACCGCCTCATGCCAGGTGGCTGGAGATCCCGTCGGCCGCCGACCGCGTTGCGGCGGCGAGGTCGTCGAGCTCGCCGACGGACAGAGTCGTGTTGGGGCAGGCGACGATGGATGCCACCACGCGCCGCGAGGCGTCGATGATGGGAGCGCCGATGGTCACCGCAGCGATCTCGCCGTCGAGCTCGTCGGGCAGGTAGTCGATCACCGACAGCTCGGTCAACAGGTCCCCGACCTTGGCGCGCAGCCGGTCGGACATGGAGTCGAGCGAACTCAGGGCATCGACCATCGCGACGTGGTCGTCGGTCATCCGCTCGATCGAATACCCACGCTCGACGATGACGTCGAGCACCATGCGCAGACGGGTCCGAGTCGCCTCCGGCGCCTGTGCGATCCAGGTTGCGCGGATGTCCTCGGGCTCCCAGGCGATGAACTCACGGCAGATGGGTGGGCGCAGCCGGATGCGCTGTCCGAACCGGAACCACGGTGACGCCTCGCCCGCATCGGTCGGCCTGCCGCCGGAGTGATCGGCGAGGTGGTCGGGCACAACGTGGTCTGCAACCGTGATCGCGTCGGGCGACGTGCGGCGCGCGACGAAGCATGCGAAACCGGTCCGGTCGCTGAGCTCGCGGGCGGCGCCGCCGGCCCATCGGCCCAGGTGGTCGGCATCTCCGGCGGTCCGTGCCATGGTCACAAAACCGGGCCCGAGACCGTAGGTGCCCGACGTCGGGTCGCGGACCAACCATCCGCGTGTCACCAGTTCGCCGACGATCGCGTGTGCAGTGGCGCGCGAGAGCCCGATCTGGCGGACAATTTCGGCAAGCGTCAGTGACGGCTGATCCGGACCGGCGAGGAGTTCGACGATGCTGATCACTCGCGCGGTCGGGGGCGAGCCTGGTTGACGCGCGTCGGCGGGGTCACTTACGGTCTGTGTCACATAGTCAATACTGAGTGTCGAATATTCGACATGTCAAGGGAGATGGTCACGGGTGTCGAGCATGACTGACGCGAGCGATCAACACGTTCACCACGGCTACGAGCTGACGCACCTTGCGGCGCTCGAGGCCGAATCGGTGCACATCATCCGCGAGGTGGCCGCCACGTTCGAGCGACCGGTGCTGCTGTTCTCCGGTGGCAAGGACTCGGTGGTGATGTTCCACCTCGCACGCAAGGCGTTCTGGCCCGCCCCGGTGCCGTTCCCGCTGATGCACGTCGACACGGGACACAATTTCGACGAGGTCATCGCCTACCGCGACCGCGTGGTCGAGCAGACCGGTGTCCGTCTGGTCGTGAGCTCGGTGCAGGACGACATCGACGCCGGACGGGTCGTCGAGGACACCGGGCCGGGCGCGAGCCGGAACCGCTTGCAGACCACCGCGTTGCTGCGCGGCATCACCGAGAACCGCTTCGACGCCGTGTTCGGGGGCGCCCGACGCGACGAGGAGAAGGCGCGGGCCAAGGAGCGGGTCTTCAGTTTCCGCGACGAGTTCGGTGCCTGGGATCCGCGCGCGCAGCGTCCCGAGCTCTGGCACCTGTACAACGGTCGCCACCACAAGGGCGAGCACATCCGGGTGTTCCCGTTGAGTAACTGGACCGAACTCGACATCTGGCAGTACATCGGCGCCGAGGACATCGATCTCCCACCGATCTATTACGCCCACGAACGGGAGGTGGTTCCGCGCGACGGCATGCTGTTGGCGAGAACTCGCTTCCTGCAACTACATCCGGGAGAACAGCCGCACATCGACACGGTCCGGTTCCGCACCGTCGGCGATGCGACATGCACCGGCTGCGTGCTCAGCGTCGCGGACACCATCGACAAGGTGATCGAGGAGATCGAGATCACCCGCGTCACCGAACGCGGCGCGACACGCGCCGACGACCGGATCTCGGAGGCGGGTATGGAGGATCGGAAGAAGGAGGGGTACTTCTGATGTCCAAGGAACTGCTGCGGCTCGCGACGGCGGGTTCGGTCGACGACGGCAAGTCGACGCTCATCGGTCGACTGCTGTTCGACTCCAAGAGTATCTTCACCGACCAACTCGAATCCATCGAACGCACGAGCGCGGAACGTGGCGACGAGTATGCGAACCTGGCGTTGCTGACCGACGGCCTGCGCGCCGAACGGGAGCAGGGCATCACCATCGACGTCGCGTACCGGTATTTCTCCACGCCGCGACGCAAGTTCATCATCGCCGACACCCCGGGGCATGTGCAGTACACCCGCAACATGGTGACCGGGGCGTCGACGGCGGATCTCGCGATGATCCTCATCGACGCCCGAAAGGGTGTCCTCGAACAGACCCGGCGTCACGCCTTCCTGTCCTCGCTGCTGGGCATCCCGCATCTCACGATCTGTGTCAACAAGATGGATCTGGTCGATTGGTCGCAGGAGCGGTTCGACGAGATCTGCGACGACTTCGTCTCGTTCGCCGCCAAGCTGAACGTTACCGATCTGACCTTCATCCCGCTGTCGGCGCTGCAGGGGGACAACGTCGTCGACCATTCGGTGAACATGCCCTGGTACGAGGGTCGCCCCTTGCTGAGTCATCTGGAGAATGTCTACATCGCGTCCGACCGCAATCTCATCGACGCACGCATGCCGGTGCAGTACGTCATCCGACCGCAGCGCGGCGACGGTGCCGACCATCGTGCCTACGCGGGGACCGTGGCCGGCGGCGTGTTGTCCCGAGGAGACGAGATCGTGGTGCTGCCAAGCGGTTTCAGCACCACCATCACCGACATCTGGGGGCCGGGAGGCAGTGAGGTCGACGCCGCGTTCGCATCGATGGCGGTCTCTATCGAGCTCGCCGACGAGATCGACATCGTCCGCGGTGACATGCTCGCCCGACCGAACAACCGGCCGTATGTCGGCCGCGACATCGATGCGATGGTGTGCTGGTTCTCCGACGACGCCGACCTGCGGCCGGGTAACCGCTACCAGATGATGTGCGGCACCCGGCTGACGCGGGCGCAGGTGAGTGGTCTCAACTATCGGCTCGACATCAACACGCTGCATCGGGACGAGGAGGCAACCGCACTGCGCCTCAACGAGATCGCCCGCGTCGCATTGCACACCCAGCAGCCGGTGATGTTCGATTCCTACCGCCGCAACCGGGAGACCGGCAGCTTCATCCTGATCGACGAGGCCACCAACAAGACGGTGGGGGCGGGCATGATCACCGCGCCGGTCAGCAAGGACAGCCACGTCGTGTGGCAGACCACCAAGGTGACGCGCGAGCAGCGCACGCATCAGGGAGCGACGATCTGGCTGACCGGTCTCTCCGGGTCAGGAAAGTCCGCACTGGCCGTCGAACTCGAACGCCGACTCGTGGCGGAGGGGCGACCCGCCTATCTGATGGACGGCGACAACCTGCGCCACGGGCTCAACTCCGACCTCGGGTTCTCCGACGACGACCGCCGCGAGAACATCCGCCGCACCAGCGAGGTCGCAGCACTGTTCGCCGATTCGGGAGCGGTCGCGATCGTGTCGCTCATCAGTCCGTTCGCCGAGGAGCGCCAACGCGCCCGAGAGATCCATGCGGAACGACGGATTCCGTTCTTCGAGATCTTTATCGACACGCCCCTCGAGTTGTGTGAGGAACGCGATCCGAAGGGCTTGTACGCGAAGGCGCGTCGCGGGGAGATCAGTCAGTTCACCGGCATCGACTCGCCATACGAACGGCCCCGCGATCCCGACATCGTGGTGTCGCCCTCGGATGGGTCGCCCACCGAGGTGGCAGAATCGGTCTTCCGCAATCTGGGACTCTAGAGAGACCCTGGACGCCATAGGAGAGAACGTGTCGGTCGATCGTGAACTCGCCGGTGATCTGGCAACCGCCGCAGGCGAGCTGCTCATCGCCATCAGAGCCGAGAGTGGTCTGAGCGGAAAGGAACTCGGCAAGGCAGGCGATCTGCGATCCAACGAACTCCTGCTCGAACGCCTGGCTGCGGAGCGACCCGACGACGCCGTGCTGTCCGAGGAGTCCGCCGACGACAAGAGTCGATTGACCGCCGAGCGGGTGTGGATCGTCGACCCCGTCGACGGCACCCGTGAATACGGCACCGAGGGGCACACCGACTGGGCGGTACATGTGGCCCTGTGGTCGGCTACCGATGGGCTGATCGCGGGAGCGGTCGCTCTCCCGGCGCTCGGGCTCACCTATCTCGACGACCCCGTGTCGATCACGCCGACCGACGGGCTGGCAGCGGTCCCGAAGGGTGATCGTCTGCGCGTGGTGGTGAGTGGCTCACGGCCGCCGGCATTCTCGCAGCCGGTGGCCGATGCTCTCGGGGGTGATCTGCTACCGATGGGATCGGCCGGGGCCAAGGCGATGGCGGTGGTCCGAGGCGAGGCCGACGCCTATGTCCACGCCGGCGGCCAGTACGAGTGGGACTCGGCCGCTCCCGTCGCGGTGGCGCAGGCGAAGGGACTGTGGTGCGGCCGCATCGATGGCTCGCCCCTGCAGTACAACCGGGACGACACCTACCTCCCGGATCTGGTGATCTGCCGTCCCGAATTACGCGACGCGATCATCGCGGTCACCTCTGGCTCGGCGTGATCTGGCCCGGGTGAGTGGTGGGGGCGGTGATCTCGATACGCGCCCTCGGCTGGCGCCTCGGGTGCTACTCGATCAGCGGTCGGGAACCCTGGGCTGGCGCCTCGGGTGCTACTCGATCAGCGGTCGGGAATCCTGGGCTGGCGCCTCGGGGGCGGTGATCTCGATACGCGCCCTCGGCTGGCGCCTCGGGTGCTACTCGATCAGCGGTAGGGCACAGCTCGGTCAGCGTTAAGCGGCAAGGGATTCGACGAGAATCCGGGCGATCGTCTCGAGTCCGTGCTGGTCGTCCTCGGTGAACCGATCGGTGACCGGGCTGTCGAGATCGAAGACCCCGATCAGCTCCTCATCGCGGATCAGTGGGACCACCAGTTCCGAGCGGCTCGCCGCATCGCAGGCGATGTGGTCGGGGACGGCGTGGACGTCGGCGATCCGCTGAGTGGTGCGGGTCCGCGCGGCCGCCCCGCAGACCCCACGGTCGAGCGGGATGCGCACGCACGCGGGTTGCCCCTGGAACGGTCCGACCACCAACTCGGTGCCGTCGAAGAGATAGAACCCAACCCAGTTGAGCTGTGGCAGTGCGTGATACACGAGCGCCGACAGATTCGCGGCGTTCGCCACGAGGTCGGACTCGCCAGCAACGAGGGCGCGTGCGGAATCGATCAGTTCGGCGTACTGCGCGGTGGTCGTACCGGTGTGCGATATGGCCTCTGAACTCATGGTCTCAGCGTAAAGGGGCGCGCCGGGTTGTCGACGGTTGTGCGCAGCGGGGTTCAGTTGTGGATTATCTCGTCTTTCATGCTGTTGACGACGAAGTTCACGGTGTCGTCCGGGCGCTGTCGGCACAGGATCGAGACGAGGGTGGCGACCAGAAAGGGATTCTTGGTGACCCCGTTGGCCTTGACTATCGCCACCTGGGTGGAGTCGTCGCGGGTGTTGTAGTCACGACAGGTGATCGTCTGGGCGTCCGGTGGCGGAGGGGCATCGATGGTCGGTGCCTCGGTGCTGGTCGTGGTCGGGTAGCTCTCCGGCGTCGAATAGTCCGGGGTGCTCGTGGTCGTGATCGGCGCGCCTCCCGGAGCGGCGGTGGGAGTGCCATCGACCGCGCAGCCCACGACGGCTGTCATCGCGGCCGCGGCCAGCGCTGCGGCGATGGCCGGCCGACGGAAGGTCGTCGCTGTGTTCACTTGTTGCCTCCGAAGCCCGGTACGTGGTCGGTGTCAATCTACCGGGTCCGGGAATCCGGACTGCGGGATCATCGACGACGCGCATCCCGACCTCGCCGCGTCAGGGCAGGTCGACCTTGGACGCGAGCCACCGATCGCCGATCAGGTCCATCGTCATCACCACCCGGCTGCGGTCGATACGCGGCTCCGGCGTGGACGCGTTGCGCACGGTCTGATCGATGAACAGCAGGACGACGACCTTCGTGGGGCTCGCCGACTGGATGCCCGATGCGATGACCTTGCCCTGCGCCTGCGCCTTGTTGTCGACGAGCAACTGGCGCAGTTGGGCACTCGACTTCGCGTACATGGCCTTGAAATCGCCGGTGGCACCGCCGAGCACGGTGGCGAAGTCCTTGTCCACACTGTCGGCGCTGACGCTGGTCAGCGAGACCGCGTAGTCCTCGGCGACCGATTGCGCGGCGACAGCGGCATGCTCGACGTCTCGCGCCTGCTTCCATTCCCACCCGAACCAGCTCGCTGCCCCGACACCGGCGATCGCCACGACCACGACGATCGCCGCGAGGATCTTCCGGGCGCGACGACCCGTGAGCGTCGTGCGGACCCGGGAGAGTCGCCGGGGTGCATCGGTGGCTTCCCGGTGTCCGGTGTCGGACGACCCGTCGTCGGTAGGAGCCTCGGCGACGGTGGTGGCCGTGGTGCTCTCCTCGGCCCGAGCGGCCAGGGGAGCGTTGTTCTCGTTCTCGGTGTTCTCGGTGTGGTCGGAGGGGTTGCGGCGGCGGGGCGCCGGGCTGATCCCGGCGATTCGTTTGCCGGTGGATCGTGCGGACGGCGGGCGCACGGCCGAGGCCTTGTGCGGTGTCGTGGGCGTGGTGGTGTTCACGAGTTGTCCTTTCGATCGTCGTCGTTGGGTCAGGGCGTGGAGGGCAGTGCCGGTCCGGCGAAGGGCAGCGGGATCGATTGCGGGCCGGTCGGTGCCGGGCTGGTGCGAGCATCCGGTGCCGCACCGGGTGGCGGCCCGGCCGTGTCGTCGCCCGGTGGCCGTGGTGCATTACGGGCGCCGCGGATCAGTACCGATGGGTCCGGGTTGTCGCAGAATGTGTACAGGTAGGGCTCCGGGAAGTCGGGTTGCGTGGGTGGCAGCCGCGGCAGTCCGTAGTCACAGGCGTTGCGCGGGTAAATGTTCACCGCCGCCCAGATCCCGCCGTCGCGCATGATGGTGGTCAGCGCGCCGAGCGTCGACCCGTCGCGGAACTCGGGGAAGAAGAACTCGTTGAGCGCGGGCACCCGCAGATAGGCCATCTGGGTCACGGTGGCGAGGTTGCCCAGCAGTTGCACCATGGTCGGAGCGTTGTCGGCGATGATCGCGTCGGTCGCCCGCAACGCGTCGGGTGCCCGGTTCACCAGAGTGCGGTACCCGTCCTGCTTTCTGGCCGCACCGGCCATCAGATGTCGCAGATCCTTCGACGTCTCGGTGAGCGCGGGCGCACCCTGGCCGAGGGTCGTCAGCACCGTTCGGCTGGTCTTGAGCAGACTGACCGTCTGCGGGAGAACCGAATCGAGGGTGGAGATGAGGAACGTTCCGCCGTCGATGATGTCGGCCAGTCTCGCGGACCCCTGGGATGACACGCCGAGCTCGTGGGTGATCGTGCGGAGCTTGCCGGGGTCGATCTGATCGAGCATCCCACTCATGTCGTCGAGCAGATTCGCAAGCGGGATGGGGGTCGTCGTCTGGTCGGGCGAGATGACGGTGCCGTCGCGCAGGTAGGGGCCGGTCGACGTCGACGGCCGGAAATCGAGGTACTGCTCGCCGGCGAGTGACAGACCGGCCACCCGGACATCCCCCCGGATCGGGATGCGGACGCTCGGGTCGATCTCGGCCACCGCGACGACGCCGCCACGAGTGAGGTCGACTTGTCGCACGCGCCCGACCGGGACGCCGCGCAGCGTGACGTTCTGTCCGGCGAGCAGACCTCCGGACTCGGCGAGTTGCACCCGCACCAGCATCGGCGCCGCCGTGGGCGAACTGTGGAAGACACCGAAGACGAGGTAGCCGATCCCGAGGATCAGAATGCACAGGAGTCCGACGGCGGAGAGCCCGAGCCGATGGGCACGGGCGCGGCGGGTCGCCGTCACGAGTCCGCGTGCCGGCAGTTCCACGAAGCCGGTGAGAAGACCGGGCGAAGGGGTCGTCGACGTCATCGCGGCGGCTCCAGCTTCTTGCGCAGTCGCTCCAGCGTGTAGGTGATCGTCCCGACGACATTGCCGACATCGGTGAGGTCCGGTAGTCGGGCTCCCGGGTCGGCACGGTGGCGCGGGTCGGGCAGCGCGCCGATCGAGAGGTCTTCGAGGTCCGCATCGACGTGCGCGGCAGTGGAATTGGTGATCTTGATGACCGGCGCGAGCAGCGCGTTCATCTTGGTGAGGTCGGCACCGGGCGCCGTTGCGGCGTCGTTGAGGCCCTTGGACAAGGTGTTGAGATTCGCGACCAGGTGCTGTGTCTTGCCGGTGGCGATCGACGGGTACCGGGACAATTGGGTGCTGATCTGTCCCACCTGGTTCACCAGCGTGATGATCTGGTCCGAATTCGAGGCGATGACGTCGAGCGCCGGTCCGGCGGCTGCCAGTGACTCACTGACCGACTTCTCCTGCGCGGATACGGTCGAGACCAGGGCGTCGGTCTGCCGGAGAGCATTGCGGATGTCCCCGGAACGTGCCGACAGCGATGAGATCAGCCGGGTCGACCGCGCGATGAGCTCGGAGAGCTCGTCGCCGCGATCGCCGACGGTGCGACCCAGGCCGTTGATGATGGTCGTCAGATCGCGGAGGACGCCACCGTTGACCAGGAGAGCCGAGGTGGACAGGATCTCCTCGACGGTGGTCGCCGCTCCGGTGTCCTTCAGGGCGATCGTGTCGCCGTCGGCGAGATCGCCGGTGGCGGCGTCGGGTTCGCGCGGCGGCTGCAATGCGACGAAGACGTCGCCGAGTGGGGTGGCCGACCGCAGTTCGGCCCGTGTGCCTACCGGCAGCCTCACGTCGTCCTGAACGTGCATCGAGACGACGGCGACATAATCACGCACGCTCATGCTCTGCACCGAACCGACGTCCGCGCCGTTGAGTTTGACCTTGGCCTCTTGGGGAAGGTTCAACGCGTTGGCGAATTCCGCACGGAGCGTGTAGGTATTGCCGGATTCGCTGCCCTTCTTCGGTAGCGGGAGATCGGACAGGCCGACGCCACATCCGGCGAGCAGGAGAGCGACGGCCACGATCGCCACCAGTCGCGCCGTCGCCAGACGCGCCGGCACGGTTGTCCTCGGCGCCGCTGCCATCACCGCCACTGCCCTCACCGCCCTTGCCCCGCCATCGCCTCGAGCATCCCGGTCATGCCGAAGTCGGGTCCGAAGTCGCGCAGGGTGCCGGTGGCACAACCGAGTTGACGCATGCCCAGGACGTTGCACACCTCCTTGAGCAACTGGCCGTCGAAGAAGACCTTCTCGAGCTGCGCGTGGACCCGCGCGATTCCGGCGCGCTGGTCGATCGTGTTGTAGGCGTTGTCCATCACCAGGGGAGCCACGTCGAGGAACTCTGACAGTGAACGCCGGTAGTCGGCGAGCGCGCGGGTGACGGTCTGCGCGCCGGAGACGGTGCTCGCGACATCGCGGCGACGCTGCTGCATCAGGTCGGTGGCCTCCCCGAGGACCGCGTTGATCTTCGCGCCGGTGGTGCCCCAGCCGATGTTCTGGTCGGCGAAAAGGTCGGACATCTGTTGGATGGACGAGCCGAACTCGCGGATCGTCGCGTCGTTGCGAGCGGCCGTGTCCGAGAGCACGGACATGTCGTCGACGACGTCGGTGATCGCGTTGCGGGTCTGCGCGCCGCCGTCGGAGCCGAGTGCGAGCGCACGGGACAGCGCGCCCAGCGCAGAACGGATGTCGGCACCGTTGCCCGCGGTCATCGCGGCGCCGACGTTGAGCAGGTCGCCGACCGGCCCGGCGCCCCGGCTGTCGCCGCGGAGCTCGACCGCCATCTTGTCGGCCATGGCCAGCATCCGGTCGACCTCGACCGGCGTGCGTGTCCGATCCGGTCCCAGCCTGGTCCCGTCGGACATGCGTGGGCCGCCCGCGTAAGGCGGGGTCAGTTCGACGTGACGATCGGTCAGCACCGATGTCGACACGGTGACCGCGGATGCATCCGCCGGCACCGGGGTGTCCGCGTCGATCTGCATCTCGACCTCGACGAATCCGGCACGGGGGGTGATCCGGGTGACCTTGCCGACGGACATCCCGAGGACGGCGACGGCGTTGCCCTGATACAGGCCGGCGGCGTTGTCGAACGCGGCGGTGACGGTGATGGTGTGGTCGTCGTCGGAACACGATCGGGCGGCGCCCAGGACCAGGAGCACCGACACGACGACCAGCATCAACTTGACGATCAGTCCGCGGGTCATCGGCAGTCCTTGAAGTAGGGCGGCAGGTGGGCGAGGTCGGCCTGCTTCGATATCGCGCACATCCAGGAATCGATGAGCGGCCCGGCCGGCGCGGAGAAGTCGGTCTCGTTGCCCGTGCCCGTGGCGTTGGCGAAGTTGCGCACCGGGATCGGCAGGACCTCCAGGGTGTTCCGCAGCAACGCGTCGTTGCGGCGCAGGCTGTCCAACAGGCCGTCGAGGTTGGTGACCAGCCGGTCGAGACCGGCGCGGTCGTCGACCACGATCCGACGGAGTTGGGTCGCCAGCACGGTCGTGGCGTCGAGCAGACGATCGATCATGATCTTGCGGGTCAGCAATGCGCGCAGCATTTCTCGCCCCTGTGTCATCAGCTGTCCGAGACCGTCCTGTTGTCGTCGGATCACCGCGGTGAGTTTCTGGGTGCTGGTCAACAGGGACCCGATCTGATCTCGCCGGTCGGCCAGGACGGCCGACAGGGTCGTCACATTGGTGAGGACTTGCGGGATCAATTGCGGTGTCCCGTCGAGTTGCCGGGACAGCGTCGTCATCGATCGGCCGATCTGGGCGGCGTCGACCTGTTCGAATGTCGTGGTCGCGTTCTGCATCACCTGCTGCAGGTCGTACGGAACGGCGGTGTGCGTCAGAGTGATCACGTCGTCGGGCAGGGACCCGTTGCCGGCCGGGGACAACTCGATGTACCGCGACCCGAGCAACGTCGTGAGTTTGATCGACGCGCGCGTGTCCGGGCCCAGCGCGACGTCCTCACCCACCTCCATCGTGACGATCACCTGTGTGCGGTCGAGTTCGGTGTCGGTGACCGTACCCACCGGCACCCCGGCGACACTGACCGAGTCCCCGGCGGAGACGCCGGCCGCCTGCGCGAATTGGGCACGCACCGTGTGCTTTCCGATGCCGGACGAGCTGAACTGGATCAGGCCGAGGGCCACCACGACGATGGTGGCCAGTGCCACCACGCCGATGATGACCTTGTTCCAGTTCTCGATGGGCCTCGACATCGAGGTGCGCAGGCGTGATGCGATGGTCCTCATCGGTTCACCTGCAGATCGGGGACTGGGTGGCATGGCCAACGGGCGTCGCGTGCGCGACGATCGACGGGATCACGGTGCTCAGTGCGGGGACCAGTGTCGCGTTGAAGTTGCACAGGTACGTGTCGATGTACGCACCCGATTGGGTGGCGCGGGCCAGTCCTTTCAGCAGTGGCGGCAGGTTGAATCCGAGGTAGGCGAACTCATCCTTGTTCGCGAGGAAATGACCGAGGAAACCCGGTTCGCGCGAGAGCATCTGGCGTGCCTCGGGGAGTGCCTCCTGAGCCAGTGCAGAGGCTCGGTCGGCCACCTGTGCGGTCTTGTCCAGCGAATCGATGAAGGAGTCTCGTTGCGCGGACATCTTCTCGAAGATGTCGCGAGCGCTCACGATGACGGTGTCCACATTCCCGCGTTGCGCGGCGAGGGTGCCGATGACACGGGAGAGGTTGTCGATGACCTGACCGAGTACCTGATCGGGTCCCGCGATGGACTCCGCCAACGTCGAGGTCTGCGCGATGAGCGTCGCCACCGAGCTCGAATCGCCCTGCAGGCCGCGGATCAGGGCCTCGGTGACGTTGTCGACCTGCTTCGGATCGAGGACGCTGAACAGTGGTTCGAAACCGTTCAGCAGGCCGGAGATGTCGAAGGACGGCTCCGTGTGGTCGAGCGGGATCTCACCTCCCGCGAGCGCGGCAGGTTGTCGACCGTCGGTGCGCGACAGTCCGACATAGCGCTGGCCGACGATGTTCTGATACACGATCGACGCCTTCGTGGTCGTGTCGACGACCTGGTCGGAGTCCGCCCGGAACCTCACGCGTGCGAGGGTGCCGTCGAGGGCGATGGCGTCCACGCGACCGACGCGGATTCCGGCCATGCGGACGTCGTCACCTGCCTTGAGTCCGGTGACGTCGGTGAAGATCGCGCTGTAGTGCCTGGTGTCCTCGTCGACGTCGCGCTGGAGTGTCACGACGACCGTCGACGTCAGCGCGACTGCGATGAGCAGGAACAGGATCAATCCGAAGAGTGGCTTCCGGATGCTCATGACCCTCCCGTTGCTCGTCGGTCCGCGTCGGCGGGGGACGACGCCTGGCCCGCGGGCGAGACGTCGATGGACGAGCCGCGGGCGATGGGGCCCAGCAGGAACGTCGTGGCGCTGTTCGGGCCGCCGCCGACGAGCTTGCCGAGCGTCTGCTGTTCGTCTGCGCTGCCGACCGAACCGACGTTCCCGCCCATGCTCGCGGTCCGGTATCCGGGTGTGAGTCCCTTGCGTGCGTTGCCCTTCAGCACAGGCGGGGACACCGAGGCCGGCGCGGTGGTGCAGCTGGGGCCCTTCAGCTTTCCGTAACGGGGACAGTCGGCGCGGGTGTAGAGCTTGTGCGGGGTGACCTGGAACAGGAACTTTCCGGTTGCGTTCTGCTGGCCCGCGGGCCAGAACTCGGTGAACCACTTGTCCGAGATGACCCGAATGTTGGTCACGATCGACGTGAACGACGAACTGCCCGCGGCCACCACCGACACGACCGGCGCGGCCTGGGTGGTGATCCGGATGATCTGGTCGGAGTTCCGCTCCAATGCCGTGTTCACCCGTGCGGTGGTGGTGATCCCGGCGCCGAGCAGATCGGACAGCGCGCCGGATTCGCGTGCCACGGTCTGTAGCGGCCGGACCGAGCTGTGCAGCGCGTCGAGCAGGTCGGGTGCGGAGCGGCGTAATCCGGTGACCGCGGTGCTCAGCGAGCTCACGGTGGACGGTCCGCCGTCCGGCTGCAGCACGCCGTCCATCTCACGCACGATCCGATCGAGTTGTGCTCCGGCGTCGGCGATGTCGGTGCCCCGACGGTCGGTCGCGGTGGCGACCGCGGCGAGCATCCCGACGGTGCGATCGCTGCCGGTGCGTGCGGTGGCGGAGACGATCTCCCGGAGTTTGGACAGCGCCGTCTGGAATTGCACGGTCGAGGCCGCGGCGTCCTGGGCGATCACATCCCCGGCGCCGATCGGTGCGGCGGAACCGTTGTCGATCAACTGGACCGAGGACACCGCGAACACGTTGCTGGGAACCACACGCGCGGTCACCGTGCGGGGGATCTCCGGTGCACGGTCCGGGGCGATCGCGATGTCGACGGTGTTCACCGCCCCTGTCGTGGCGGGTTGCACGCCGGTGACGGTGCCGACGATCACGCCGCGGAACTTCACATCGGAGTTGACCGGCAGACCGTCGCCGACGTCGGCGAGGGCGGCGGTGACCGGGACCGTGGGGCTGAAGGTGCCACCGGACTTCAGCGCGATCCCGGTGAGGACGAGGGCGATCAGGACGATCGCCACGACACCGCTGATGAGGAGTTGTCGGTTGGACAACCCGTGCGGTCCGGCGTCGTAGATGCTCGGCGATCTCATCCGCTGAGCCTGGCTCCGCTGCCGACACCCCAGAATGCAACGGTGAGAAGCAGATTGGCGACGATCATGACCGATATGCTCGCTCGCATCGCGTGGCCCGATGCGGTGCCGACACCCTGCGGCCCGCCATGGGCGTAGAAGCCGTAGTAGCACTGGATGGAGGTCGTGATCATCACGAAGATGACCGCCTTGGTGAGCGAGTACGCGATGTCGGTGGGGTTGAGGACCAGCTCGAAGTAGTGCTGGTAGGTGCCGCCGGACAGACCTCCGGTCAGTCCGACGACCAGCTGCACGGAGAGATAGTTGACCGCCAGGCACACCAGATAGAGCGGGATGACCGCGACGATCGAGGCGAACAGCCGGGTGGACACGAGATAGGGGATCGGCCGGATGGCAAGGGCTTCGAGGGCATCGATCTCCTCGGAGATCCGCATCGCCCCGAGCTGCGCGGTGAACCGGCAGCCGGCCTGTGCGGCGAAGGCCAGCGACGCCATGATCGGCGCCAGCTCGCGCGTGGTTGCGGTCGAGGCGACCATGCCGGTCGCCGGCTCCATGCCGAGAAGATGGAGTGCGTTGTACCCTTCGATCCCGACGATCGCGCCCGCTGCGGCACCGAGGACGATGATCACGCCCGCTGTCCCGCCACCGACGACGATCGAGCCGTTTCCCCACGTCACGTCGGAGATGATGCGCAGGCACTCTTTTCGGTAGTGCCGCAGGGCGATCGGGATCGACACGAGTGCCCGAGCGGCGAACAGGGCGAGGTGCCCGATGCGCAGGATGACATCGAGGACGACGTCGAATGTCCGGACGAGCGGCCGCAGTCCGGTGGGGTAGTAGGTCGCGGCCATCAGAACCCCGTCCGTGGGAACAGCATCACGTACATCTGGGTGAATCCGACGTTGACCAGCATCAGCAGGATGATCGACGCGACCACGGTGGCATTCACCGAGTTCGCGACGCCGGCCGGACCGCCCCGGGTCGCCAGGCCCTTCTGACACGCGACGATCGCGACGATCGCCCCGAACACAATGGATTTCACGATCGTGAGATAGAAGTCGGACAGGGTGGCGAACGAGGCGAAGGTTGTGACGAACGTCCCGGGCGTCCCGTTCTGCACGAATGTGTTGAACAGATAGCCGGACAGGAAGCCGACGAAGCACACGATCCCGGTCAGTGCTGTGCTGACCAGGATCGCCGCCGCCACACGGGGGACGACGAGCCGGCGGATCACCGACAGCCCCATGACCTCCATGGCGTCGATCTCGTCCCGGATCTTCCGGGAGCCGAGGTCGGCGCAGATCGCCGAGCCGGCGGCCGATGCCATCAGCAGGGCGGCGACCATCGGTGCGCCCTGGCGGATCACGGCGAGCCCGCTGGCCGCCCCGGCCAGTGATGTGGCGCCCACCTGGCCGGCGAGCAGCGCGAACTGGATGGACAGGGTCATGCCGATCGGGATCGCCACGAAGATCGTCGGCAGGGCCGACGCCGATGCCATGAACGTCGCCTGCCGGACGAACTCCTTGACGGGGAACCGGAGGGTCAGCAGGTCGACGATGAGATGCTGGAAGGCGCGAATGCCGAGGACGAACTGTCCGCCAACGGTTTCCAGAGATGCCCGAGGGTGACGACGGACGTACCCGCCCATCCATCCGGCGATCTCGTCGGTCGCCGTCGGCGGGCGCGCCGCTGCCTCCGGCGACGACGGTGACTCGACCGGATCGGGGACGGCCGCGAGCGCCGGAGGCGCATCGGCCTCGCCGTGTGGGCCGACACCCATGCGGATGTCGCTGTTGACAGTGGACACCGATCTCCCCCTCTCCGGCCCGCTTCGTTCCTGTTCCGTCACGAGACCTGACCACGTCGGCGGCGGTCACGGGTGGTGCACTCCGGGCTGTGGGTGCACCACCGCGTCGAGGATCGTCAGATGTACCAGCCGCCGTTGACGCCGATCGCCTGGCCGGTGATGAATCCGGCTTGTTCCGAACAGAGGAACGCGGCGGCAGCTGCGACGTCACCGGGCAGGCCCGCGCGGCGCACCGGTGTGAGCGCGGCGAGGTCCTCGATGGCGGGGACCAGGCCGGCCGCCACGGCCTTCTCCGCCATCGGTGTCGCGATGATCGACGGCGGAATCGTGTTCACCGTGATCCCATGCGGCGCATACTCGAAGGCCAGCGCCTTGGTCAGGCCGATGACGCCACCCTTCGATGCCACGTAGTGGGCCCGCTCGGGTGCGCCGGACTGGGCGCTCGACGAGGAGATCGTCACGATGCGACCCCACTGACCGGCCTGCATGTCGCCGATGACGGCCTGGGTGCAGTTGAAGGTGCCGGTCAGGTTCACCGCGATGATCCGATCCCATTCGTCCTGGGCGATATCCGGATACGGCATCTGGGACTCGACACCGGCGCTGGTCACCAGGATCTCGACCGGACCGAACCGTTCGCGCACCTGGCCGATCGCCTTGTCGACCGCCGTCCGGTCGGCGACGTCGACGGCAGCGGCCACCGCCTCGGCGCCCCGGGACCGCAGTTCGGCTGCGACCTCCTCCGCGGAGTCACCGTTCTGGTCGAGGACTCCGACTCGATGTCCGGCATCGGCGAGATGCTCGGCGATCGAGCGACCGATGCCCGATCCGCCACCGGTGACGACGGTGGTCCGGATGGTTGATGCAGTGGTGGTGGTCATTTCGCTCTCTCAGGCCGTCGGGGTGAACTCGAGGTGGAGTCGGGTGAGCCCGCGCAGGATGTACGTCGGCTCGAAGCTGTAGTGACGATGGCCGTTGACACCGTGATGTTCTTCGGACACGCGGATGTCGGCCATCCGGGCCAGGAACCGCTCGACCGTCACCCGGCCCTCGATCCTCGCGAGCGGGCTCCCGGGGCAGGAGTGGATACCGCGGCCGAAGGTCAGATGTTCGCGCACGTTGGTGCGTTCGAGGTCGAAGGTGTTCGGGTCCGGGAAATGGTCGGGGTCCCGATTGGCCGCCCCGGGGCAGAACATCAGGGTGGTGCCCGCCGGTACTTCCGTATCGCCGACGGTGGTGGACTTGCGTGCCACCCGGAACCCGCTCTTGACCGGGCTCTCCAGACGCAGTGTCTCCTCGATGAAGACGGGGATCAGCTCGGGATCGTCGCGCAGGCGCTGCTGGATGTCCGGTCGTTCGCCGATGACCCGCAGGGCCGCGCTGATCAGTTTGGTGGTGGTCTCCTGGCCCGCGGCGAACAGGAATGTCGCGGTGCGGACCACCTCGACGACCTCGGGGGTGCTGCCGTCCTTGTACTTGGATTCGGCCAGTGCCGTGAGCACGTCACCGCGCGGGTTCGCACGTCGTTCCTCGATGTAGTGGGTGAACTTGTCGTCGAGCCACTGAAGGGGGTTGTCCGCCATCACCTCCGAGTCCAGTGCGCCGGGACGGGCACCCTTGCGCGGCGCACCGAGGACCGTCCGGAACTCCTCATGGTCCTCCTCCGGAACTCCGAGCAGATCGGCGATGACGAGGAGCGAGAAGGGCTTTGCGAACTCTTCCATCAGTTCGCACTCGCCGTTGGCGATGAACTCACCGATGTACTCGTCGGCCAGACGCCACATGAACTCCTCGTTCTCCTGGATGCGGCGCGGGGTGAGGAGTCGGCTGAGCAGGCTGCGTGCACGGCTGTGATCGGGCGGATCCATCGTGACCATGTGCTCGTGCAGGGGCAGTTCGTCGCGATGCTGGTCGATCAGCTCGCTGACGTCGTCGCCGGTCGGTTCGAAGGGGAGGCCGGGGAAGGGGCCGGTTGCGGCGAGGCAGGAGGAGAACGTGGCCGGATCCTTGAGGACGGTCACGGCCTCGGCGTGCCCGGTGATGGCGAGAACGCCGAAGTGGGGCTCCTTCGTCACCGGACACCTGCTGCGGAGCTCATCGAAATAGGGATAGGGGTCAGGGACCAAGCTCTCGTCGGTGAAGTAGTTCAGTTCGGTCAGATCGCTCACCGGAAACCTCCTGTGCGGCACTATTTGTCACGGTGGGAATGCGTTGGGACGGAGAGGGCTGGGCAAAGTCTGGATACAAATGCTGAGCGACTGCTCAGCGAGGTGTAATACTTGTTACCATGACCCACTCGATGAGGTCAAGATCACACTCGTCGGTTGAGCATCGCGCATGTCTGATTAGAGTGATTTAAGGCGGAGACGAGAGGTGGAGAGAGTGACCGAGCGTAGATTCGGGTCGGCCGAGGCGAAGAATCGTTCGCTCCTGTTGGACGCGGCCGAGGCGATCATGCTCGAAAGTGGCTACGCTGCAGTGACTTCGCGAAAGGTGGCACAAGCCGCGGGCCTGAAGCCGCAACTGGTGCACTACTACTTCCGCACAATGGACGAGATGTTCCTGGAGATGTTCCGCCGGCGGGCGGATCAGGGTCTGGATCAACAGCGGGCGCTACTCGAATCCCCCCAACCGCTCTGGGCGCTCTGGCAGTTCAGCATCGATCCGTCGGTGGCCCAGTTCACGACGGAACTGCTCGCGCTGGCGAACCATCGCAAGGAACTCCGCGCCGAGATCGCGCGCTATTCCGAGCAGTTGCGTGAACAGGCGCAGGAGGCGATCGCGAAACTGTTACCGACTTACGGCGTCACATCCGCGGAGCTGCCGGCGGAGGTCCTGATCGTGGTGATCACCAGCGTGTCCCGCCTGGTCATGATGGAGAAATGGTTGGGCTTCGAGAAGGGTCATCGGGAGACCTTCGAGTTCATCGAGCAGTATCTGCACAAACTGGAAGGCGAACCGCTACAGCATCACGTCATCGCCTCGATCGGCTATCCCTGAACACGCGGTCCGACGGCACTATCCGCGGTGCCCCAACCCCGACAACACACCGGACAGGGCGGTGCGGATGTCGGCCACCTCGATCCGCATCAGATCGTCGTGGGACAGCGAGTCGAGATCGCCCGAGGCGGACAGCCGGTACTCACGCTCCTCCTCGGCGCCCTCGATGATATTGCGGATGAACCGCCCGTTCCCGGCGACGTCACTGGCTCGCCGAATGCCCGAAGCGCTCTCGCGCACATCGTGATACAGCGGTGTGCAGGCCTGCTCCAGCTCGGCGATCGCCTCGGGCGTGAGGAGTGAGTCCCGCTTGCGCGCGATGAAGTCCCCGATCCGTGCGAGCTCGTTCGGGGTGTAGGACTCGAACTGCACGCGACGTGCGAAACGCGAGGCCAGACCGTCGTTGGAGCCGAGGAATCGTTCGATCTCCGAGTGATATCCGGCGATGATCACGACGAGGCGGTCGCGGTCGTCCTCCATCCGGGCGAGCAAGGTGTCGACGGCTTCCTTGCCGAACGCGTCGCCGCCGGACAAACCCTGCTGGATGAGGGTGTAGGCCTCGTCGATGAACAGCACACCGTCCATCGCCGAGTCGATCACCGCCGATGTCTTCGGCGCCGTCGAACCGAGGTGCTCGCCGACCATGTCACGACGTGTCGCCTCGACGACCTTGTCGGTCTTGATGAACCCGAGCCCGCAGTAGATCTTCGCGACGATGCGGGCGACGGTCGTCTTTCCGGTCCCGGGCGGACCGGTGAAGGCCAGGTGCAGACTGCGTGCCGAGGTGTTCAGCCCGCGGTCGGCACGCACCTTGGCCAGCGTCGCCGCCGACTGCAGCTTCGCCACCTGCTCCTTGACCGAATCGAGGCCGATCTGGTCGGCGAGTTCGCGCTGGGCGTCGGTCACCAGCCCGGACATCCCAGGCGTGTCGACGGTGTTCGAGACCAGCGACTCGGCGGGGCCGACGACCGACGCCGGGTCCCAGGGATCGCGACGCTCGGCGATCTCGTCGGGCGAGGTGAGGACCAGCCGGAAGCCGGGCGACTTCAAGGCCTGGCCCGCTGCCGAATCGGGGTTGCGCGCGTAGGCCTGTTCGAACAACGCGCGTGCCTTCTCCTCCTGCCCCTGCTCTCGCAATGCCATGCCGTGCGCGAACATCGCCTCGGTGGCCAGCGCCGGGATCGGGCCGTCGATCGCATTCTGCAGGCGGCGGGTGCCTTCCCCGAACATGCTCATCTGGATGCAGGCGCTGCCGGCCATAAAATCGGCGGCCGACTGCAGGAAGGAGTCGTTCCAGCGATCCGACCGGTGCAGCGCGGTCAGGAGATCCGGCCAGCGCCGAGTCATCATGAAGAGGACCGCCTGCACGTACTCGACGATCGGCAACCGGTGTGCGGCCGGGACCTCGTCCAGTACCTCCTGGGCTCCGGCGAAGTCCTTGCCGCGGGCCAGCGACGCCGCATACGCCGCGGTCGCCTCGACGGCGTCGGTCATCGGGTAGGTGATGAACACGTCGGGCTGCCACCGACCGGCCATGGTGCGTTGCGGCAGACCGAGCCGGCGCTGCTCGTGTCCGATCGTCGAGCGATTGCGGTACAGCGCCAGACGGACCTCGTCGGTGTCCTCACCACACGCGAGGCGACCGAGCCACGCATCGCCCATCGTCGGGTCCCACTCGCTGGCCCGGGTGAACGCCTTGGCGGCCTGCTGTGGGTTGTTGATCGGCTCCTGGCCCTCGACCGCGATGCCCAGCGACAGCACGCCCAATTCGAACAACTGCCTCGCCTTGCGGACGTCAGCCATCGGGCCCCCCAGATACCGTGCTTCGGACAGGTGGCGCCGTCGCAGCCCGACCCGTCCGTGTCAGGGGATCAGCCTAGCGCCATACTCTTCGTCGCTTCGCTCGCCCCGGTGACATCCCCCGTCGCTTCGCTCGCCCCGGTGACATCCCCCGTCGCTTCGCTCGCCCCGGTTGCGTGACCAAGCGGCCACACCGACCCCGGTGCCACGTGGCATTACACTGGTCCGAGTGAGTGCGCAGGTGGATACCGTTTCAGCCGCAGCCGGCAGCCCCGACCAACCCCAACCGTTCCGTGAACTCGGTCTGAAAGACGACGAGTACACGCGCATCCGCGAGATCCTCGGACGTCGGCCGACCGACGCGGAGCTCGCGATGTACTCGGTGATGTGGTCCGAGCACTGCAGCTACAAGTCATCCAAGGTGCATCTGCGCTACTTCGGCGAGACCACCACGGACGAGATGCGTGCCGGCATGCTCGCCGGCATCGGCGAGAACGCCGGCGTCGTCGACGTCGGCGACGGCTGGGCGGTGACGTTCAAGGTCGAGTCGCACAACCACCCGAGCTACGTCGAGCCCTACCAGGGTGCGGCCACCGGTGTCGGCGGCATCGTCCGCGACATCATGGCGATGGGCGCCCGCCCGATCGCCGTGATGGATCAGCTCCGGTTCGGTCCGGCCGACGCACCCGACACCCGCCGGGTCGTCGACGGGGTCGTCCGGGGCGTCGGCGGCTACGGCAACTCGCTCGGGCTGCCCAACGTCGGCGGCGAGACCGTATTCGACGCGAGCTATGCCGGTAACCCACTGGTCAACGCACTGTGCGCGGGTGTGCTGCGCACCGAGGACCTGCACCTGGCCTTCGCGTCGGGCGCGGGTAACAAGATCATCCTGTTCGGCGCGCGTACCGGCCTCGACGGCATCGGTGGGGTGTCCGTGCTCGCGTCGGAGACCTTCGACGACGCGGATGCCGGGAGCGGCCAGTCGGGGCCCAATCGGAAGAAGCTGCCGAGCGTCCAGGTCGGCGATCCGTTCACCGAGAAGGTGCTCATCGAGTGCTGCCTCGAGCTCTATCACGCCGGACTGGTCGTCGGCATCCAGGACCTCGGCGGGGCAGGCCTGTCCTGCGCGACCTCCGAGCTCGCCGCGGCGGGCGACGGCGGCATGCACATCGAGCTGGAGAAGGTGCCGATGCGCGCCGAGGGCATGACGCCTGCGGAGGTGCTCTCCAGCGAGTCGCAGGAACGCATGTGCGCCGTCGTCACTCCCGACAACGTGGACGCCTTCCTCGAGGTCTGCAAGAAGTGGGACGTGCTCGCCACCGTGATCGGCGAGGTCACCGACGGGGATCATCTGCAGATCACCTGGCACGGCGAGACCGTCGTCGACGTCCCGCCGCGCACCGTCGCCCACGACGGTCCGGTCTACGAGCGGCCGGTCGCGCGTCCGGAGTGGCAGGACGGTGTCATCGAGTCGACAACCGAACCGCTGGCACGCCCGGACACCCCGGATGCGCTGCGGGCCACGGTGCTGCAGATGCTGGGCTCGCCGGCATTGTGCAGCCGCAAGTTCATCACCGAGCAATACGACCGCTATGTCCGTGGCAACACCGTGCTCGCCGAGAACGCCGACTCCGGGATGATCCGGATAGACGAGAGCTCGGGCCGTGGCATCGCGCTGGCCACCGACGCCTCGGGTCGCTACACCTTCCTCGATCCCTACCGCGGTGCGCAGCTCGCGCTGGCCGAGGCGTATCGGAACGTCGCGGTGTCGGGTGCGCAGCCGAAGGCGGTCACCAACTGCCTCAACTTCGGTTCGCCGGAGGACCCCGCGGTGATGTGGCAGTTCCAGCAGGCCGTACGCGGCCTCGCCGACGGCTGTGCGCAGCTGGGCATCCCGGTGACGGGGGGCAACGTGAGCTTCTACAACCAGACCGGGTCGACGGCCATCCTGCCCACCCCCGTCGTCGGTGTGCTGGGCGTGATCGACGACGTGCATCGCCGCATCCCGACCGGGTTCGGCACCGAGCCGGGGGAGACGCTCATCTTGCTCGGTTCGACCCTCGACGAGTTCGACGGCTCGATCTGGGCGCAGGTCGCCCACGACCATCTCGGTGGGGTACCGCCGCGCGTCGACCTCGAACGTGAGCGGCTGCTGGCGGACATCCTGATGGCGGCGTCGCGCGACGGCCTCGTGTCGGCGGCGCACGACCTGTCCGAAGGCGGTCTGATCCAGGCGGTCATCGAATCCGCTCTCGCCGGCGAGACCGGTTGTCGCATACTGCTTCCCGAAGATGCAGATCCGTTCGTCTGGTTGTTTTCCGAGTCGTCGGGCCGCGCCGTGGTCGCGGTCCCGCGCACCGAGGAGTCTCGGTTCACGTCGATGCTCGACGCACGTGGAATGCCATGGGCGCGAGTCGGTGTGGTCGATCAGGGCAGCGACTCGGTATCGGTGCAGGATCAGTTCGAGATCCCGCTCATCGAACTGCGCGAGGTCTACGAGGGCACGCTGCCGACGCTGTTCGGCTGACCGGGTCGCAGTGCTCGCGTCCCGACGACAGCGGACGCAACGGCGAGGATCAGGGTGTGCCGGCGTGCGGCACGTCCACCGGGATCGCGATGAGGCTCCCCTCGCGCGCATTCTTGCGGGCCTCCTCCTGGAAATCGGGTGCGGCGCAAGCGAACAGTGTGCGCCCGTCCGACCCGCCGAGCATGCAGGCGAAGACGCCGGTGCCCACCGGGATCTCATCGACGATGTCGCCGCCCTCGACGACGCGGACGAGGCGCGCGCCGAGCGCATCGGCGATCCAGAGCGCGCCCTCGGCGTCGAGGCAGCAACCGTCGGGCGCCACGGACAGTTGCGGGAGGGCCCCGGCGACCTCGGTCTCGGTGGGTGGTTCGCCGAACCCGGCCCAGACCCGGCGGTTGGTGAGGCCGCCGTCATCGTCGATGTCGAACGCGGTGACCCGGTTGCCGAACGTCTCGTCGACCAGCAGGACCCCGTCGTCGGTGATCACGCTGCCGTTGGGGAACCACATGTCGTCCGCGGCGACGGTGACCGCGCCATCCGGATCCACCCGCAGCAACACCGCGGTCTGCAGCGGAGCGCCGCTCATCAGGTCGAAGCCGAACTCACCGACATATGCACGGCCGGTGGACTCGTCGACGACCATGTCGTTGGGATGGCCGGTGACATGCGCGGAGAGGTCGGCGTGGCTGACCAGTTCACCGTCGGGCTCGCGCCGCAGTATCCGGGCGTCGCGCATCGAGACGATCAGCAGTCTGCCGTCGGGTAGCCAGCCCAGTCCGGATGGTTGCTGTGGTACCTCCGCCTCGACCCGGAGGTCGCTGCCGTCCTCGGCTGCCGAGTACACGCGGTAGGTGTAGAAGTCCACGAACCAGATCCGTCCGGCATGCCACCGCGGGCATTCCAGGTAGGCGAATCCATCTGCAACGGTGGTGATGTCACGACTCGATGCGTTTCCGTCGATGCTCATGCTGTGCTCCTGGGTGGGGGTCGGTCATGGTCGAGGTGAGGTCACGTCCGCGGCGGGGCGAGGAGGGCGGCGATGAGGCCTTCCGGATCGTCGGTGGTGATCTGGTCGACCCGCAGTTCGGCGAGTCGTCGCGCTTCCCAGACGGATTCGTCGTCGACGCGGTACACGGTGTAGGCGTCGATCGCGCGACCGCGCTCGTGGAAAGCGGCGACGATGTCGTATCCATGCCGGTCGGCCTCGAGGACCAGCCGTCGCTCGAGGTAGATCATCTCCGCGTTCGGCGACGCCGCGACCGCCCGTTCGACGAACGCGGAGAAGTCGCCGGAACGCATCGCCCGATCGGCCGCGCCGTGGTGGCAGGGGTCGTAGCCGATGCGGAGGCCGGGCACGGGGTCGGTCAGCAGGCGGACGGCCTCGGCGTCACCGCACGAGAGGATCGCGTTGCGCGTGATCGGGGACACCGCGCGCACGAAGGTCTCGATCGCCGCGGCGTCCAGCGACCGCGCATCCTCTTTGAAATCCAGCTGCAGCACCGCGTCCGGGTGCACGGCCGGTCCGGTGAGGATCTCCGCGAGATCCTCCAGCAGCAGGACCGGCTCGCGGAGCGGCGCTCCCGCATCGGACCGGAGGAACAGCGTGCGGATGTAGCTTGCCGGAAGCTCGCCGATGCGACCCGTCCCGGTGGTCGCGTGCGTGATGTCGGGGTCGTGGAGCACCGCGAACCCGCGATCGGCGTGGATCACCAGGTCGACCTCGACGCTCGCCCCTAACCGCATGGCCTCGACGATGCGCGACGTCGTGAACGCCGGATCGTCGGCCCGACGTCGCGCGCGATGCCACTTGATCGCGGTCCGGTGGCCGTCAAGGTCGATCGCGATCGGTGTGTCTGCGGGTTCGGTCATCGAGATCGACCCTACGTCGATGCGGTGAACCGCGGGTGATCATCGGGTTCGCCGAACCGCACCCGGAAAACAGGAACATGTTCTACTTTGAGGACATGACTCTTCGTGTGGTCGAGTGGTCGACCGGAACCGTGGGTAGGCACGCCATCGCCGGGATCGATGCCCGGCCGGACCTCGAGTTGGTCGGGGTCTGGGTCTCGGACCCGGCGAAGGTGGGCAGAGACGCCGGTGAACTCGCCGGACTCGATCGCGAACTCGGTGTCGTCGCGACGAACGACCGCGATGCGCTGATCGCCCTGCGGCCCGACTGCATCGTGCACACCGCGATGACCGACGACCGGATCTTCGAGGCCATCGACGATCTCATCTCGTTTGTCGAGGCGGGGATCAACGTGGTGTCCAGCGGGCCCGTGGTGTTGCAGTTCCCCGAGGGCATCCTCAACCGGGAGCTGCTCGACCGAATCGCGGCGGCGGGAGAATCCGGAAATGCCAGTCTGCACGTCAACGGCATCGATCCGGGCTTCGCGAACGACGTTCTGCCGTTGGCGATGACGAGCCTGTCACAGCGGATCGACGAGGTGCGCTGCCTCGAGATCGCCGACTATTCGACCTATTACCAGCCGGTGGTCATGCGCGACATCTTCGGTTTCGGACAGCCGATGGACGCGACGCCGCTGCTCCTCCTCCCCGGCGTGCTGTCGATGGGTTGGGGCAGCGTCGTCCGGCAGATCGCCGCCGGACTCGGACTGACGCTCGACGAGCCGCTGGTCGAACGTCACGACCGGGTCGCCGCCGACCGCGACTATTCGACGGTGTCGGTGGAGATTCCCGAAGGGACGATGGCCGCACTGCATTTCGAGGTGGTCGGTCAGGTCGGTGGCGTCGATCGGGTGGTGCTCGAGCACTACACCCGCACCGACCCGGCGCAGTGCCCCGACTGGCCGAAGCCTGCCGACGGCGACGGATGCTACCGCATCCTCATCGCGGGCGAACCGCAGATGACCGTCGAGTTCGGGCACCACGGTGAGCACGGTGACCACAACGTCTCCGGCATGATCGTCACGGCCATGAGGCTGGTCAATTCCGTTGCCGCCGTTGTGGATGCGAAGCCGGGACTGGTCACCGCGCTGGATCTTCCGATGGTGTCGGGGCGGGGTCTGGTGACGGGGGCGCACTAGTCGCCGGCGCGCTGCGCGCGGGCCACCAGATCCGGTCGCCGATCACCGCCATCGCGGCGGGGACCAGAATCGTCCGCACGATTGCGATGTCGAGCAGCAGACCCACCGCTATCGTGAAGCCGATCTGCACCAGATTGAGCACTGTGCCGCTCATCAACGCGAACATGGTGAGTGCGAAAACGATTCCCGCAGTGGTGATGACGCCACCGGTGCTGCCGAAGCCGCGGATGATCCCGCGGACCATCCCACGGTCGGCGGATTCCTCGCGGATGCGGGAGGCGAACAGCATCGAATAGTCGGCGCCCACGGCGATCACGGCCATGAACGACACCGGGATGACCGACCAGTCGAGGTCGATGCCGATGATGTGCTGCCACACCAGGACGCTCACGCCGACGGCCGAAGCGAACGAGAGGATCACCGTGGCCACCAGCAGCACCGGCGCTAGGACACTGCGGAGCAACACCATCAGGATCAGCAGCACCGCGAAAACGGCGACCGTCGCGAAGAGCAGGAAGTCACGTCGGACCTGATCCTGCATGTCGGCGGAGAGCGATGCGAGACCCGCTGTGGAGACCTCGGCCCCATCGAGGACAGTGCCGCTCAGTGCCCGTGTCGCGACCACGGGCAGGTCGCGGCTGGCGCGCATCGCTTCTTGGCCGTACGGGTTGATCTTCCAGGTCACCAGCATGCGTGCGGTCCGGCCGTCCGGGGAGATCAGCAGTTTGCTGCCCTCGACGAAACGCGGATCACGCAGGGCCTCCGGCGGAAGGTAGAAGCCGGCCCCGGGACCCGAGCGCGTCGCCGAGCTCATCGACGACAGGTACCCCGACGCTCGACGCAGCCCGTCGGTCAACTGACCGGTCAATGCGACCGTCGTGTCGGTACCCGCCTTCACCTGGCGGAGACCGTCTGCCAGTCGGCTCATGCCCGAGGAGAGTTCGCTGACGCCGTCGGTCAGACGGGACAGGTCTGCGCGGATCTGGTCACTGGAACGGCCGTCGAGTTGGCGGGTGAGCGATTGCACCGTCTCCAGCGTTGTGCGGAGTTCGGGGAGCAGCTCGGTGAGTCGTCGCACGCTGTCGGGTGACGCGGTGGACATCGAGTCGATGCCCGCAAGTGCGGCTGTTGCCCGTCCACCCATTGCCCGATCGAGCGCGTCGAACGCGGTCCGGGCAGCCATGCATGTCGGGTCGGCGGCGCAGGAGGCCGTGGGGCGATCGCCCTGCAGCGGCGCGAAGGTCGCGCGAAAGCGCCGCAGGGCAGTGTTTCTCGCCTGATCCTCCGCGGTCACCGTCGACACGATCGAGGTGAGTGTGCTCAGCGTCGACCGCACCGTGGGCAGTATCTCGCTCAAGGAGCGTCCGTCGGAGGCGATCGCGACGATGCGTTCGGTGTGGTCGAGGCCGTCGAGGACGGTCGAGGCCATCGTGGTCACCTCGCGGGTGCCGTCCATCAGTTCGGGCATGCGGGTGGCGGCCGATTCGGCGCCGTCGGACAGCTGGCCCACCCCGGCGGCCAGCCGCTGCAGTTCTGGTGTCGCGGTGACCATCTGGCGATGGGCCCGGGCGAGCTGGTCGCCGACGACACCGGTCTGGAATCCGTTGGCCGCCTCCGGAAGGGGCTTGCCGTCCGGGCGGGTGATGGACCGGACCATGGCCACCTGAGGGAGTCCGGCAACCGACATCGCGGCCATCTCGAGCGCGGCGAGGTCGCGGGTGTTGCGAAGGTCGTGGTCGGCGCGGAACGTGAGGTATTCGGGTGCGATCTCGTTGTGTCCGTAATGTTCGAGCACCGCGTCGTATCCGAGGGTCGAGTCGGTGTCATGGATGGGCATCGCCGATTCGTCCCAGTTCATCCGGAACGTCGTACCGATCAACGCGGTGCCCACGAGGAAGATCAGCGCCGCGACGGTGTAAACCCCGGCATGCCGGATCACCCGGGCACCGCGTCGCCGCCAGGCGAGTTCGGTCGAGCGGCGCGGTTCGGCCCAGCCCCGTCGTCCGGCCAGCGAGAGCAAAGCGGTCGGCAATGTGAGGGCGACCGCGAGGGCGATCAGCACGGCCAGGGCGGTCGGGGGCCCGGCGGTGGTGAACATGCCGATCTTGGTGAAGATCATCGACCCGCACGCCGCGGCGATGGTGAGTGCGGACGCGATCAGGATGGGTGCCGTGCGACCGGAACTGCGGGCCACCGAATCCCCGACGGACTCACCTCTTCGGCGTGCCTCGTGATAGTTGGCGATGGTGAAGATCGCGTAGTCGGTGCCCGCGCCCAACACGAGGGCGGTCATGATCGCGATGGTGAAGTTCGAGATCGACAGTGCGCCTGTGGAACCCAATGCGGATATGACGGGCCGGACCACCGCCAACGTGACGCCGATGGTGATCAGCGGCACGAGTGCGGTAACGAGGTCTCGGTATGCAACGAGCAACAACAACGTGATCAGCAGGATCGATACGCCGGTGATGATCAGCAGCGAGACATCGATGGCGCTGAACAGATCCGCGAGCGTTGCGGTCGGACCGCTGTAATGCACCTGCAGTGAGAGTGGTCTTGGTAGGGCATCGATATGCGCGCGAATCCCGTTGGTGGAGTGGTGTGCTCGCGTGGACCCCACCGATCCCTCCGACGCGACGAGGAGGTTGATCGCCTTGCCGTCCGGACTGAGTGCGATGTCACGGGTGACCGGATTCCCGTAGGTGTCCAGGACGTAGGCCACGTTCTCCTTGTCGGCGACGAGCCGCGCGAGGAGGCGGTGGTAGTACCGTTCGTCGTCCGGCCCGATCCCGTGCTCGTCGACCAACACGACGCTGCTCACCGCATTCGACGCGGGGACGCCGAAGTCGGCCGCCATGCGCTCGAGGCTCTGGTTGGCCGGCAGATCGCGGGGCAGGAAGTCGGCGGATCGACTCGCCACGGTCTGTTCGAGCTGTGGCACAACGACGTTCAGGATCGCCCCGACCGCGATCCAGAAACCCAGTACCCACCAGGCGTGTCGGTAAATCACTCGTCCGACCGAGGTCAGGCTCCTGCTCTGCGCGGATGCGGCCACCTCGACGTCCTCCCCTTCTCGGACTATGTATGTATGTCGACATAGTCCGTGAAGGGAAGGTAACTGTGACCCGTGGTAACGGTCAATGGGCCATCGCTAACGCCCGGGATGTTCTGCGCTACTCCTCGTGGAGGAAGTGACGGAGGTCACCGAACGTGGATCGACGGGTCACGCCTGCGCCATGTGCTTCTCGTTGTAGCGACGCTTCCATTCGTCGCGGGACCGGATCGACACGTCGACGTCGGTTGCCGAACGACGCAGCGCGCCGACGTTGATCTCGTCGCGGGTGTGCTTGTCGAGCGGATTCCAGTTGAAGAAGCGTGCGGAGTTCTCCCAGGAGATCTGGTTGATGTCGGAGTCGTCGGCGCCGGCGGCCTGGAGTTCGGTGAGCATCTGTTCCGGGGCGTCCGGCCAGAAGCAGTCCGAGTGCGGGTAGTCGCACTCCCACGCGATGTTGTCGATGCCGATCTCGTGACGGAGCAGCAGCGACGTCTTGTCGGTGACGTAGCAGGCCAGTGAGTGATCCCGGAAGACCTCGCTGGGCAGCTTGCTGCCGAAGTCGCGGCGAAGCCACTTCTGGTTCGTGTAATGCCGGTCGGAACGATCGAGATAGAAGGGTATCCAGCCGATCCCGCCCTCGGAGAACGCGAACTTGAGGTCGGGATAGGTGCGCATCGCCGGACCCCACAGGAGGTCCTGGGCGGCGAGGGCCGAGATCTGGGAGGCCAGCACCATCAGGCTGTCGATCGTCGAATCCTTGGCCAGGTTGAGGGCGCCGAAGCCGGTGCCGATGTGCAGGCACATCACCAGGCCTGTCTCGGACAGCGTCTCGAACACCGGGCCCCAGTAGTCCAGGTCGTGATAGCTGGGCAGACCCTCGAGGTGTGGCAGTTCGGGCATGGTCACCGCCCGGCAGCCCTTGGCGGCCACTCGTCGGATCTCGGCGCACATCGCGTCGACATTCCACGTGGGCAGCAGGGCCAGTGGGATGAAGCGATCGGGGTAGGCGCCTGCCCACTCGTCGATGTGCCAATCGTTGTAGGCGGACACCATCACGAGGGTGATGTCGCTCTGGTGCTGATTGAGGTGACGTGCGGAGAACCCGGCGAAGGTGGGGAAACACATGGACGCCCAGATCCCGTTGCGGCTCATGTCCCGAACGCGCTCGTGGACGTTGTAGACGCCCGGACGCATCTCGGCGAATCCGGCGGGATCCCGACCCCATTCCTCGGCCGGCCACGACACCACGGCGTTGAGTCCGCTGACCCCGGCCTGCTTGCCCATGTAGATCCACTGGTCGACGCCCTTGTCGTCGGTCACGACGACGGGTGCCTGGTCGCGGTACTTGTCGGGTACGTGACGCAGGAACATGTCCGGTGGCTCCACCACGTGGTCGTCGATGCTGATCAGCACCAGGTCGTCAATGTTCATGACTCTCTCCTTCGTGGCTGGTGGAGTTGCCGGTTCTGCCCGGCCCTGTAGGTGTTCACCCGCAGTCGGCGGCGGTCAACCAGACCGACCGGACCGCGACGTCGCCGAGTTCCATCTCGGCGAAGCCTGTGACGGAAATACGCATCGTCCCGGCGAATGGTCGCTTCGCACATACCGTGACGCCGGAATCGAGGGTCAGGCCCGCGGACCCGAAGTACTCGAGCATCGCCGGGTCGGAATCGGCGACCCGCGCAACGGTCCCGGAATCGCCGGTGTCGCATGAGGACAGAGGGCGTAACCGGGGTGCGCTGACCCGGCCGCCGGCGTCGGGGATCGGATCGCCGTGCGGATCCCTGGTCGGATGCCCGAGACGCCGATCGATGCGCTCGATCAGTTCGTCGGATGCGGCGTGGGCGAGGCTGTCGGCCTCGTCGTGGACCTCGTGCCAGCCGTAGCCGAGCTCCTCGACGAGGAAGGATTCGACGAGTCGCAGACGTCGGATGACGTGGGCGGCGACGGCCTCGCCACGGGTGCTGAGCGAGACGGTCCCGTAGCGCTCATGGGTGACGAACCCCTTGTCCGCCAGTCGCCGCACGGCATCCGACGCCGTCGAGGGCGAGACGCCGACCCGCTGCGCGATCGCTGTGGTGGTGACGCGGTCGGACTCCCACTCGCAGGCGTCCCAGATGGCCTTGAGGTACTGGCGTGCCGCCGCCGACAGCTCGCCGAGCGGGTCGCACGGCCCGCCGTCGAGAGCAGTGTTGGCTGGGCGCATGCTGCACAGAATAGCATCGCAATCTCGGTGACGGTATTGGCATTCTCATTTTCTGCAAGTAACGTATCCGCTGATGGAACCTCAGACCGAAACAGCCTCGGGCATCCCGCTGGACACCGCCTATGGCCCGAATCCCGACTCCGCCGCGCAACCGCTGCCGGGGGAGTACCCGTTCACCCGTGGCAACTTCCCGACCGGTTACCGCGGAAGGTTGTGGACCTTCCGGCAGTACTCGGGCTTCGGCACCGCCGAAGAATCCAACCGCCGCTACCGCTACCTGCTCGAGCAGGGCGGTACCGGACTCTCGGTGGCGTTGGACCTGCCGTCACAGTGTGGGTACGACTCCGACGACCCGGAATACGGCGAGGAGGTGGGACGGGTCGGGTGCGCGGTAGACACACTCGCCGACGCCGAGATCCTGTTCGACGGCATCCCGCTCGACAAGATCAGCACCAGCTTCACCATCAACGGGACCGCCGCCATCCTGCTGGCGCTGTATGTCGCGGCGGCCGAACGCAAAGGCGTACCCCGGGCCAAGCTGACCGGCACGATCCAGAACGACATCCTGAAGGAATATGCCTCCCGGGGTACCTGGATCTGGCCACCCGAACCCTCACTGCGTCTGATCGCCGACACCATCGAGTTCTGTGCCGCGGAGGTCCCGAGGTTCAACGCGATCTCGGTCGCGGGCGCGCACTTTCGTGATGCGGGCGCGAATGCCGTGCAGGAGATGGCATTCACCCTTGCCGACGGTGTGACGTACTGCGACACCGTGGTCGAGCGCGGCAGGATGACGATCGACCAGTTCGCGCCGCAGATCTCTTTCTTCTTCTATACCCACGGCGACTTCTTCGAGGAGATCGCCAAATACCGGGCCGGCCGCCGACGTTGGGCCACGATCGTCCGTGAACGTTATGGCGCGGCGACCGACAAGGCCGCCATGTTCCGGTTCGGATGCGTCGCCGGTGGCGCATCCCTGTACGCGCCGCAGGCGCAGAACAACCTGGTCCGCGTCGCCTACGAGGCGATGGCATCCGTTCTCGGCGGCGTCCAGTCGATGTTCACCGCGGCCTGGGATGAGCCCTTCGCGCTCCCCAGCGAGGAGTCCGCGACGATGGCGCTCCGCACCCAGCAGATCCTCGCATACGAGACGGGCGTTGCCCGCGTTGCGGATCCGCTGGGCGGGTCCTACTTCGTGGAGGCGCTGACCGACGCCACCGAGGAACGGATCATCGAGGTGATGGCCGATCTCGAGGCGCACGGTGGGATGGTCCGCGCGATCGAGGAGGGCTATCTGCAGGGTCTCATCGCCGACGAGGCCTATCGGCTCCATCAGGAGGTCGAGGGTGGTGAACGTCCCGTGGTGGGAGTGAACCGGTTCGTCGCCGACGAACCCGCGCCGGAGATCGCCACCTACGAGCTCGATCCCGAGGGGCGGGAGACCCAACTGAAACGGCTGGCCAAGGTCAAGGCCGAACGCAACGCCGTCGACGTCGCGAACACACTGGCCGCGCTCTCGCGGGCGGCAGAAGGAGACGAGAACCTGATGCATCGACTGATCGACTGCGCCAACGCGTATTGCACCGTCGGAGAGATGGTGTCGACGCTCAAGGACGTATGGGGCGAGTTCGCGCAGCCGGTGGTGTTCTGATGACCGCCCGCGTACTCGTCGCCAAGCCCGGTCTCGACGGACATGACCGCGGAGCCAAGATCGTCGCACGGACCCTGCGCGACGCGGGTTTCGAGGTCATCTACACCGGCATCCGTCAGCGGATCGAGGACATCGTCTCCATCGCGTTGCATGAGGACGTCGCCGTCGTCGGCCTCAGCATTCTGTCGGGTGCGCACGTCGCATTGACCCGCCGGACCGTGGATGCCCTGCGCGCCGCCGATGCCGGCGACATCGCGGTGATCGTCGGCGGCACCATCCCGCAGTCGGATGTCGACACGCTCCTCGACGCGGGTGCCGCCGCGGTGTTCCCGACCGGGACGCCGCTCGAAGACCTCGTGACCGGCGTCCGCGCCCTCACCGTCCCCTCGGCGACGTCGTGACCACCGGGCACGACATCGCACCGAACATCGTCAGACACCTGGAGGACACGTGCGCGTCGGAGTGATGATCGGACCGGAACGGGGCGACTCCGCCCGTAAGGCCGGCCGCATGGTCAAGGACATCGAGTGGGCGGAGTCCGCGGGGATGGACACCGCCTGGATTCCCCAGGTCCCCACGGACTTCGACGCCCTGATCACGGTCACGATGATGGGTATGCGGACCTCGACGATCGAACTCGGCACCGCTGTCGTCCCACTGCAGGCGCAACACCCCATCGCGCTTGCGCGTCAGGCGCTTTCCGCGCAAGCGGTGGCCGAGGGCAGACTCGCCCTCGGCGTCGGGCCGTCGCATCACTGGATCGTCCAGGACATGCTGGGTCTGCCCTACGAACGCCCGGCGCGCTTCACCCGCGACTACCTCGATGTGCTGGACCAGGCATTGTCCGGGCCGGGTCAGGTGGATGTCGAGAACGACTCGTTCACCGTGCACAACCCGCTCGAACTCGGCCCGGTGCGCAAGGTGCCGGTCCTGCTGGCCGCGCTGGGACCGGTGATGCTCAACCTCGCCGGTGAGCGCGCCGACGGCACCGTGCTGTGGATGGCCGACCATCGTGCGATCGCCGAGCACATCGTGCCACGCATCACCAAGGCTGCCGACAACGTCGGGCGGCCCGCGCCACGGGTGGTGGCAGGTCTGCCGGTGTGCCTGTGCCGCCCGTCTGAGGTCGACGTCGCCCGCGAGCGCGCGAATCGCATTCTGGCCGAGGCGGAATACTCACCCAACTACCAGCGGCTGCTCGAACAGGGCGAGGCGAGAAACGTCGGCGACCTGTGTGTGGCAGGTGACGAGGAGGCCATCCTCGAACAGTTCCGCCGGTACGCGGACGCCGGCGTGACCGATCTGTCGATGCGGCTGCTCCCGATCGGGGACACCCGCGACGAACTCGTCGCATCGAAGTACCGCACCCGCGAGGTCGTCGCAGAGCTGGTGAAGGAACTGCGGTGAGCCCCGACGCCGCCGCGGATCAACGTGGCGCCGGTCCGCTCGCCGGAATCCGGATCCTGGAGGTGGGCACCATGCTCGCCGGGCCATACGCGACGATGATGCTGGCCGACCTGGGCGCCGAGGTGATCAAGATCGAGCCGCTCGGTGGAGAGATCTCGCGTCAGGTGAGTGACACGTACTTCGCCAGCCTCAACCGTGGAAAGCGCAGCACACGTCTGGATCTCACCGCTCGTGACGGGCGGGAGGCGCTCGGCGAACTCGTCGAGGGTGCCCACGCGCTGCTGGTGAATCTGAAACCGTCGGCGATCCATCGACTCGGGCTGACCTACGCATCGTTGCGGGAGTTCAACGAGAGGATCGTGTGCGTCGCGATCACCGGATTCGGCCTGACCGGCGGGGACGACCCGGCCTTCGACTACGTGGTCCAGGCGGCCACGGGTGTCGCCGCGATGACCGGCGACCCGGATACGCCGCCCACCCTGCCCGGCTACTCGTCGGCGGACAACTCCACCGGTCTGACAGCCGCTCTCGGTCTGCTGGCCCAGGTCATCTCCGGTCGCGGCGGGCAGATCGACGTCTCGCTGCGCGATGTGATGTTGTCGCAGCTCAACTATCACGCATCGGCCTATCTCGACGACGGCGTGGAACCGGTGCGCCGCCCGCGGGGCGCGCATTCGTTCTATGTCCCGGCGCAGATGTTCCCCACTGCGGAAGGACATCTCGCGCTGTTCATCACCCACGACGCGTTCTGGAAGTCGTTCGCGGGGGAGGCGGGGATCGATGGGTTCTGGCAGATGGCCGAACGCGCGGCGAACCGCGACGAGGTGATCGCTGTCGTCGGCGAGGCCCTCGCCCACGACACCGCCGCCAACTGGCAGACACGGCTACGCAAATGGGGTGTCCCGGCCGCCGCCGTGCGGTCGCTGCCCGAGGCGTTGGACGCGACCCCGGAGGCGGTGGTCGACGTCGGCACCCGCCGTGCCGTCGGGTGCCCGATACGTGTCGATGGGTACGTGCCCGACTACGCGCCCGCGCCGGTGCTCGGCGAGATGAACGCATCGGCGGGCTGAGAGGGCGTACCCGCCGATGCGTTCGTCACGCACACGCGGTCACACCGCGCGTGCGAGATCCGTCGTCAACTCCATCACGCGCATCGCCGGCGGGGGATCGAACTGCATCGCGTCCGACATCTGGAATCCTCCGTTACGGGCATGCGCGAACATGGATTTCGCGATCGCGCCGATATCGTCGCCCTCCATGTCGTAGACCGACACATACGGGCCGTCGCCGTCGAGGGGACGGAAGCGACGTGCCGAGACGAACCCGTCGAGAGCGAGGACCTCCGGCATGTGCACCTCGACATACCACTCATCGAACTCGTCTCGACGATCCTCGGAACTCGGTCGGCTCTCTACGATCAACATGCCTCGCGCCACGGGTGTGTCTCCTTCTCGGTGTTCTGACTACTCGGTGTTCTGACCATGCGGGTGTTCTGACTACTCGGGTGCTGACGGACGGGTGCGCCGGCCGGGTCATTCGTACTGCACGACGGTGGTCTCCCCGTCGGGAATCGCCTGGCAGGTCAGGACATATCCGTCCTCGATCTCATCGTCTTCGAGAGCGTCGTTGACGCGCATGGTGGCCGTGCCCTCGTCGAGGTGGGCGATGCACGTGGCGCAGTTGCCCGCCTCGCAGGAGAACGGTGGCGTGAGGCCCGCGCGTCGTCCCGATTCCAGCAGCGTCTCGCCGGGCTGGCGATCGACGGTGACCTCCTTGCGGCCGAGCTTGATCGTGATGGTGCCGCGCACGGCCGTCGTATCCGCCTGCGACGGTGCGACGTTCGCGCTCTCGTCGGAATCGCCGACAGGTAATTCCGCGGCCGCGCCGAAACGCTCGATGTGGATCGAACCGCTGGGTGGGAGGACCGATTCGACGAGGTCCATGAACGGTTCCGGCCCGCACACATAGAAATCGGCGTCGAGATCGTCGCCGATGAAGTCGCGGACGGCCGATTCGGTGACGAATCCGTCCTGCTCATCGAGGCTCCGGACGACCGTCAGCCGCCCGGGGTACCGGTCTGTCAGTTCGGCGATCCCCGCGTCGAAGATCACCGCTTCCCGATCCCGGTCGGCGCAGAGGAGTCGCACGCTGCGTTCGGTGGTCGCGAGCGCCGTCTTGGCGATCGAGTAGATCGGGGTGATCCCGCTGCCGCCGCTGAAACCCAGCAGGGGGGTGGTGTGCTCGGTGAGGCAGAACAGGCCGGCCGGACGCGAGATGTCGATGACGTCACCCTCGCCGAGGTTGTCGAGCAGCCAGTTCGAGACCCGGCCTCCTGCCACGCGTTTGACCGTCGTGGCCAACTCGGTGTCGACCTCGGGTGAACTCGACATCGAATAGGAGCGGTAGAGCTCCTCTCCGTCGACCGCCACGCGGAAGGTGCAGAACTGCCCGGCCTTGTAGGTCACCGGTCCGACCTCCGGGGCCAGTACATAGGTGCGGGCGTCGTCGGTTTCCTTGACGACCCGGGTCACGGTCGCTTGCTGGAACAGCGGAGGTCGCGGCACGGTCCATCCTCTCGGTATTGAGATTCTGTCTGTAAGAGAATTATATTCTCTCACTGAGGTACGATCTTCTCAAGTGCATCTGTCAGCGATCCGTATCGAGATGCCCGGAACTGTCGAAGGGGTGGTGTGGTGACGGAGGCGGTGGTACTGGCCTTCGAGGACGAGGCCTTCTCCGCGCGGCAGCTCGACGCCATGGCCGACGGATTCGCTCGTGAACTCTCGGCGCTCGGGGTCGCACGCGGTGCACGCGTCGCGCTGATGTCGTCGAATCGTCCCGAGTTCGTGGTGGCGATACGGGCGATCTGGCGGCTGCGCGCCGCCGTGGTGCTGATCAGTCCGGCGTGGAAGACCACCGAGGTATCCCATGCGCTCGACATCGCGGGCGTCACCCACGCGGTCGGCGACCATCCGGTGCTGGCGGGATTGATGCCCATGCGCGACCTCGGCGACACGATCGAGCCGACCGGCGTGAGCGCGGAGAGCGGATTCGACGGACCAAACGCCTCCGACGATGCCGTCCTCGTGTTCAGTTCGGGGACTACCGGAATGCCGAAGGCCGTGCGCCACACGCACGCCTCCCTCGACGCCGCGGTGGGACACTGGCGGGACGCGCTCGACCTCACCGCCGCTGATCGCCTCCAGGTCCTCACGCCTCCCTCGCACATCCTCGGATTGCTCAACATCGTCACCGCTCTCGACGTGGGCGCGTGGGTCCGACTGCACCGGCGTTTCGACATCGACACGATGCTCCGCCACATCGAGAGCGATCGGATCACCGTGGAGATGGCTGTCGCGCCGATCGCCCTGGCAATGGCCTCCCACCCGCGGCTCGAGCAGTACGACTTGTCCTCGCTGCGTTACATCATGTGGGGCGCAACGCCGGTGACGTCGAGTGTCGCAGAAGAAGTGACCCGACGGACCGGTATCGGATGGCTGCCCGCATACGGAGCCAGCGAGATCCCGGTGATCGCGACGAACCCGATCGACGATGCGCGTCTGGATCGTGTCGGACGCGCGGTCGAGGGAGTCGAGGTCAGGGTGGTCTCGCTCGACACCGGTGCCGTCCTGCCGCCGGGACACAGCGGCGAGATCCAGCTCCGGGCACCGTCGATCATGGCGGGCTACCTCCCGGACGAGGAGAACATCACGGCCTTCGCCGATGGCTGGTATCGCACCGGCGATGTCGGCGCGGTGGACGCCGACGGGTGGATCGAACTGATCGATCGGTCCAAGGAGATGATCAAGGTTCGCGGGTTCCAGGTGGCGCCGGCCGAGGTCGAGGCCGTGTTGCACGGGCACCCGGCGGTCGCCGACTGCGCGGTCTTCGGCGTCGACGACGGTGTGGGCGGCGAACGGATCGTCGCGGCCGTCGAGATCGCCGAGCCGGTGACCGGGGACGAGCTCATCGAGCTCGTCGCGAACACCCTGGCGACGTACAAGAAGCCGAGTGCCGTCGCGTTCGTGGACGACGTGCCCCGACTTCCGTCGGGAAAGGTGTTGCGTCGGGTGCTGAAGGACAGACTGTCGAAGGAGAGCCATGGATGTACGACTGACAACTGAGCAGGCGCAATTACGCGACGCGGCAGCCAAATTGGCGGACGATCTCGGTCCGGGATCGGTGGCCGATCTCGCTGACGCCGCACGTCGGGACCGACTGGCGGTGACGATCGACCGCACCGGTTGGCGCAACCTGCGTTCGGATGGTGCGACGGGCGTGGAGGTCGCGATCGTCGCGGAGGAATTCGGCAGAGGACTGGTCGACGCGCCGTTCCTCGGTCCGACGTTGGCCGACGACCTGCTGCGGCACACCGGTGACGCCGAGGAGGCCGCGACCATCGCCGTCGGTGCTCGCGCGCCCGACGCCGCCGGCCTGGACCGGCTGATCGCGCTGGACGGAGTGTCCGTCCACGAGGGCCGTGCGGGTGCGGACCTGCCCTCGCAGGATCTCACCCGGATCGCCAAGGGTGTTGCGGCCATGGATGAATCGCCGATCGCGATCATCGGCGAGGACGACGCGGTGCGCTGGCGGGCGCTCGCCCTGGTGGTGACCGCCGCCGACATCCTGGGTGCGGCCCGTGGGGCGCAGGCCCTGGCGTGTGACTACGCGAAGATGCGCGAGCAGTACGGCAAGACGATCGGCTCCTATCAGGCCGTGGGGCACATGCTGGCCGAGAGTCTCGCGCTGCTCGAGGGGTCGGCGAGCATCGTGCGGCACGCGGCGTGGGCGGTCGACGAACTCGGTCCGGGCGCCGCGGTCGGGGCGGCGCAGATGGCCAAGCTCTACTGCGCACGTTCGGCCAGAACGGTGTGCGAGAACGCCATCCAGGTGCACGGCGGTATCGGCAACACCTGGGAGTGCCTCGCCCACGTGCACCTACGACGAGTTCTGGTGTCGACGGAGAACTTCCCGGTCACTCTGAAGGAGATCGATCATGGACTATCGTGACTCGGCCGACGAGAGCGCATTCCGCGAACGCCTGCGGGCGTGGCTCGGCGAACACGCCACGGACTTCCCGACCTCGGGTGACGAGTACTGGGCGCGCCAGGGCGAGTGGCATCAGGCGCTCTATCAGGCCGGCTTCTTCGGCCTCTCGTGGCCCGGGAAGTTCGGCGGACAGGACCTTCCGCCGGTCTACGACGTGATTCTCGACGAGGAACTCGCACGGGCCGGGGCGCCGCCGCGGCCCAGTCTCGGGTATCTGTTGCACGGGTTGGGGCGGCATGCGAGTCCTGAACTGCAGGAGAGGTTCCTGCCGGGCATGATCAACGGTACCGAGCGTTGGTGTCAGGGATTCTCCGAGCCGGACGCGGGGTCAGACCTCGCGTCGCTGCGGACGACGGCGACCCGCGAGGGCGACGAGTACGTCATCAACGGGCACAAGATCTGGACGAGCTACTCCGACGTCGCCGATTGGTGCCTGCTGCTGGCCCGCACCGATCCCGAGGCGCCGCGTCACCGCGGCATCTCCGCGTTCATCATCTCGATGAACCAGGAGGGCATCCAACAGCGCCCTCTCAAGATGATGAGCGGGATCACCACGGAGTTCGGTCAGGTCCTGTTCGACGGCGCGCGCGTCCCGGCAGAGCAGATGATCGGTGCTCCCGGGGAGGGGTGGGCGCTCGCGATGACGGTCGTCGGTCATGAGCGGGAGCCGTCGACGCTCGGGTATGTCGCGCGTTACGGCAAACTCGTCCGCCAACTCGCCAGGCGATCCGAGGATTACTCCGAGGAGATCGCTTGGGCTGCAGTGCAGACCGAGATGCTGAGGCTACATGTGCGACGACGACTGTCCGAGCAACTCGACGGCGTCTCGCACAACTCGGAAGGGTCGCTGGACAAGTTGCTGATGACGTGGGTGGACCAGTCCGTCGGTCACGCGGCGGTGTCCGTCGGCGGCACCGAGGACCCGGAACTGTTGAGTGCATACCTCTACAGCCGTGCGCAGAGCGTCATGGGTGGCACATCGCAGATCCAGAAGAACATCATCGCATCGAGACTGCTCGGATTGGGAGTGTGACATGTACGGGATGCCCGACGAGATCGACGTCGCCGCGGAAGGTTCGCTACGGATCATCACGCTGAATCGACCGGAGTCGCTCAATGCCGTCAACGACGCCTTGCATTCGGGTCTGGCCACGCTCTGGACGCGGCTGAGTGAGGATCACGAGGTACGCGCCGCGGTCCTCACCGGCCGGGGCAAGGCGTTCTCCGCGGGTGGAGATCTCGGCTATCTCAAAGAGCTCGGCGATGATCCGACCCTGCGGGCCAAGACCATTCGGCACGGTCGCGAGCTGGTTCTGGGCATGGCACGGTGCCGGGTCCCGGTGATCGCCGCCGTCAACGGGCCGGCCGTCGGTCTCGGCTGCAGTCTGGTGGCACTGAGCGACATGGTGTACATCGATCCGGCCGCCTACCTCGCCGACCCGCATGTCCAGGTCGGCCTCGTCGCGGCGGATGGCGGACCATTGACCTGGCCTCTGCACATCAGCCTGTTGCAGGCCAAGGAGTTCGCGCTCACCGGCACACGGATCTCTGCCGAGCGGGCGGTGGCATTGGGGCTGGCCAATCACGTGTCCGACGACTCGGTGTCGGACGCAATCGGGTGTGCGAAGAAGATGATGGAACTGCCGCAGCAGGCGGTGGAGTCCACGAAGAGGATGCTCAACATCCACCTCGAACGTGCCGTGCTCGCGAGCCTCGACTACGCGAACAGCGCCGAAGACCTGTCTTTTCAGACCGACGACTTCCGGGCGACCATCGCGCGGCTCACCGCACCGAAGAACTGAGCAGGCCGTTCGGGCCGCAGTTTCCGAGTCCGGCCGCAGCACCCGCTGCAAGCCGGAACAGGGAAGTGCGGCCCGAACGTTCGCCGGGTCAGAGGCGGGCAGCCAGTAGTTCCTCGGACCGCTGCACCGTCCCGGTGATGCCGTCCGCATCCTGCGCGGCCAGGATCACCGCCGCGTGACCCATGGTCTCGGGTGGCTCGACCATCTCGGGCGGGATGTCCTGCCCGCCGGCGGCCTGCCAGCCCTCGGTGAGCACAACCCGTGACGGACTCAAGCAGTTGACCGCGATGTGGTCATCGCGAAGGTCGTGCGCCAGACCGAGATAGAGCCGTTCGACCGCCGCCTTGGAGACCCAGTAGGCGTTGGCGCCACGATCGATCATGCCCACGCCGCTCGTGGTCACCGCGATCAGGGATCCCCCGCCTCTCGCACGCAGATGGGGGATCGCGGCCCTGGTGACCAGGAACGTCCCGGTCAGATTCACATCGAGGCAGAGCTGCCAGCGTCGGAGTGGGGTGGACTCGACCGGCCCGAGCCACAGCACACCGGCGTTCGCGATCACGATGTCGACTCCGCCGAGCTCACCGACCGTCGTGTCGAAGGCGGCGGCCACCGACTGTTCGTCGGTGACGTCGCACGCGACGGGCAGTGCGGTGCCGCCCTGCGCGGTGATCGACTCGGCGACATCATGAATCGTGCCGGGTACACGGCCGGCCGACTCCGTGCGGGCGGCCACCGCGACCGCGGCACCGGCCGAGGCCAGTGCCGCGGCGACGGCCGCCCCGATGCCCCGGCTGGCGCCGGCGACGAAAGCGACCTTGCCGTCGAGCATCGTCACTTCGGGGGGAAGCGCAGTGCGCCGTCGAGACGGATGATCTCGCCGTTGAGGTAGTCGTTCTGGCAGATGTGCTCCACCAGCGCGGCGTACTCGGGCGACTGCCCCATCCGCTTGGGCCAGGGCACCTGCTTGCCCCAGTACTCCTCGAGCTGGTCGGCGTGCTTGCCGTACGCAGGGGTGTTGAACGTTCCCGGTGCGATGGTGACGACCCGGATGCCCAAGGGCGAGAGGTCGCGCGCGGCGACCAGGGTCATGCCGACCACGCCGCCCTTCGCGGCCGAATACGGGAGCTGTCCGATCTGCCCCTCGTAGGCCGCGATCGACGCGGTGTTGACGATGACGCCGCGGCCCGCATCGGTGGCCTCCTGCCGCGCGATCGCTGCGGCCGACAGCCGCATGACGTTGAAGACACCCGTCAGGTAGACCTCGATCGTGGTCCGGAAGCCGTCCAGATCCAAAGGGCTGCCGTCCTTCCCGACCAGCCGCCCACCCGACGCGGGTCCACCGTGGGTGTCGACGGAGATCCGCAGGGGCGCCTTCTCCTCCGCCTCGGCGATCGCGGCGTTGACGTCGTCGGTCGACGTCGCGTCGGTGCGGACATACCGCACCCCGAGCTCGGCCTCGAGCTCCTTGCCCTTCTCATCGGCGAGGTCTGCCACGACCACATGTGCTCCGGCCCCGTGGAGCCGACGGACCGTGGCCTCGCCCAGGCCGCCGGCGCCGCCCACCACCACTGCTGAAGTGCCCGCGATATCCATTCGCATTTCCCTTCTTGCGACTAAGACTCTCTCTCTGAGAGAATAATGTTCTCATGAACATCACCATGATCCTCGAAATGACGTCAGAAGTCGATGACAGATTGGTCATCACCTCCGGCGGCCGCTCCGTGACCGCGGTGGAGCTCGCGGTTCTGGCCCGGCGAGCAGCGCATTCGTTCGCCGGCTGCCCTGCCGTGCTCTATGAAGGCGTCAACCACCTCGCCTACCCGGTGGCGCTGTTCGGCGCGGCCTACGCGGGTATCCCCTTCGTGCCCCTCAACTATCGGCTCAGCGACACGGCGATGGCGTCGCTCGAGGGCAAGCATCCCGGTTCGACGGTGCTGCGTTCCGGAGACCTCGACAGCTGGTTGGCAGCGCTCGACGATCTGCCGGATCCGGGGCCCGACGACCTCACCGCGGATCTGACCGATCCCGACTCGGTCGCCGTGGTGATCTACACCAGCGGCACGACGTCGGAGCCCAAGGCCGCGGTCCTCCGCCAACGTCACCTGCTCGCGTACGTCTTCAACACCCTCGAGTTCAACTCGGCGGCGGTCGACAACGCCGCGCTCGTGGCGGTGCCGCCCTACCACATCGCTGGGCTGACCAATCTGATGTCCAACCTCTATACCGGCAGGCGGATCGTCTACGCGACGGGATTCGATGCGGCACAGTGGATCGACACGGTCCGCAGGGAATCGGTCACGCATGCGATGCTGGTCCCGACGATGCTCGCCCGGGTCATCGAGGCGTTGGGGGCCGACGGCACGGGCCTCCCGTCGCTCACGAACCTGGCCTATGGTGGCGCGCGGACGCCGCGGCCGGTCATCGAGGGCGCGCTCCGGGCACTGCCGGGCACGGACTTCGTGAATGCCTACGGGTTGACCGAGACGGCATCCTCGATCGCCGTGCTCGCGCCAGAGGATCACCGTCAGGCAATCGAATCCGATGACCCCGCGATCCGGGGTCGGCTCGGATCCGTCGGACGTCCCCTTCCGGGGATCGAGGTCGTCATCCGGGACGAGTTCGGCGCCGCGCTGCCGGCGGGGGTCGAAGGTCTGGTATTCGTCCGCGGAGACCAGATCTCCGGCGAATACGGCACCCGAAGCGTGCTCGACGGTGACGGTTGGTTTCCCACACGCGATCTCGGTCGGCTCGACGTCGACGGCTACCTGTACATCGAGGGCCGCGCCGACGACACCATCATCCGGGGTGGTGAGAACATCGCCCCGGCCGAGATCGAGGACGTGCTGATCGAACATCCCGCGGTGGCGGAGGTGGCCGTTGTCGGTGTTCCTGATCCGGAGTGGGGTCAACGCCTCGTCGCGGTTGTCGTCGGCGAGGGCGATGCGGAGGAGATCAGAGCATGGGTCCGTGATCGCCTCCGGTCCTCCAAGACGCCCGACTCGATAGTCTTCGTCGGCGATCTCCCTCGCACCGAGACCGGAAAACTGTTGCGCCGCAACCTACTGAATGATCTGGCAAACGCTGAGCAGAACCTCGAACTGGAGAAGAACCATGCCTGAAGCCGTCATCGTTTCCGCTCGCCGGACGCCGATCGGAACCGCGTTCAAGGGAACGCTGCGTGATACCGATGCGTTCGATCTCGCCGAGCATGCCGTCGCCGCCGTGGTCGCAGACCTCGGCTCTGCGCCGGTCGACGACGTGATCCTGGGTGAAGGACTGTACGGCGGTGGCGTGATCGCCCGCCATGCGGCCATCACGGCCGGCCTGATCGACGTGCCCGGCCTGGCCGTCAATCGGCATTGCGCGGCCGGTCTCGCGGCGGTGCAGACGGCCGCCGGGAGTATTCGGGCCGGGATGGACACCTTGATCCTCGCCGGTGGCGTGAACTCGGCCTCCACCTCGCCCAAGTCGAAGTTCCGGGTCGGCGAGGAGTGGATCGAGCCGTGGATGTCGCCGACACACCCGAATCAGCCGGACGCGCCCAACAAGGACATGTCGATCACGGTGGGTTGGAATTCGGCTGTTGCGGCGGGGATCTCGCGGACCGAGATGGATGAGTGGGCTCTGCGTTCGCATCGCAACGCGATCGCAGCGATCGACGCCGGTCGATTCGACGAGGAGGTGGTGCCGATCAAGACGGTGCACGGACTGTTCTCCGTCGACGAACACCCGCGCCGGGGGACCAGCATGGAGAAGCTGGCGTCGCTCAAGCCGCTGCATCCGGAGATCGAGGGATTCTCGATCACCGCGGGCAACGCGAGCGGGGCCAACGATGCGGCCGCCGTACTCGCGATCGCCAGCGACGAGCTGGGGTTGCCGGCATTGGCCACGGTGCGCTCGTGGGCCTCCGTGGGTGTCGACCCGGCGCGGACCGGACTGTCACCCGTGACGGCGATCCCGAAAGCGCTGAAGCGTGCCGGGCTCTCGCTGTCCGACGTCGACCTGTTCGAGATCAACGAGGCATTCGCGGCCAACTGCGTGGCCTGTGTGAAGCTCCTCGACATCGATCCGGACCGGGTCAACGTCAGCGGCAGCGGGTGTTCGCTGGGTCATCCGGTGGCGGCCAGCGGGGCCCGGATGCTCACGACCCTCGTCTACGAACTGCGCCGGCGGGGTGGCGGTATCGGTGTCGCCTCGATGTGCGCCGGAGGCGGCATCGGGTCGGCCACGGTCGTCGAGGTCCATGGCTGAGGAACGCTCCGCCAGGGAGGGCATCGACGACCTGCTCGCGGCCGCGCGCAGCGGCTCGGCACGAGCAGCCGGGCGATTGCTCACCCACGTCGAGGGCGACGCGCGGGACGTCGTGCTGGAGGCGATCGGGCCTGCGGCGGGGGAGATCTCGGCGATCGGGATCACCGGTCCACCGGGCGCCGGCAAGTCCACCACGATCACCGCGCTCGTCGCCGCATATCGGGCCGCCGGGAAACGGGTGGCCGTTCTCGCGGTGGATCCGACCTCGCCGTACAGCGGTGGCGCGCTGCTCGGCGATCGTATTCGGATGACGCAACACATCGATGATCGTGATGTGCTGATCCGATCGATGGCGACGCGAGGACACCTCGGTGGACTCGCGTCGGCCGTACCTGCCGCGATCAGGCTGCTCGAGGCCCTGGACTACGACATCGTGCTGGTCGAGACAGTCGGCGTCGGACAGTCGGAGATCGAGGTGTCCGCCGTCGCCGATCCGACGGTCGTCATTCTCAATCCCGGTGCAGGCGATGCGGTTCAGGCGGCCAAGGCCGGACTGCTCGAGGTCGCGGATCTGTTGGTGGTGAACAAGGCCGACCGGGAGGGTGCCGACCAGACGGTGCGTGACCTGCGCATGGAGTCGTCGGTGCCGGTGCTGACTCTCATCGCCTCGCGGGGTGAGGGCGTGAGCGCGCTGATCGAGGCGATCGAGGGACATCGTCGTGACGATGATGCCGCGCGCCGCGCCGCACGGTTGCGCGGTCAGATCCTGTCCCTGGCGATGTCCCGGCTGCGTACCCACCCGGCATTGGCGGACCTCGTCGACGCCGTGGTGCAGGGCGGCATGGACCCCTATACCGCTGCCGAGAAGCTCATCGCGCCTGTCTAGGAAGGGCCTTCCGGATATCCGTCGGCGAGCTCAGGCGAGATCGGCGACGATCTGCGGGAGGTCGAATGAGGTGCGGATACCGGGAGTTGCCGCGCAGACATGGCGTACCGCGTTCACCGCCCGATTGGCGGTGTAACCGGGTGTGGTCTCGGCCATCCGGCTCGGATCGATCGGCATGTTGATGTCGACGGACAGGGGTGCATCACCGTCGACGACGACCCGCCAGCCGGTGGCGAGCAGGTCCCAGCTCGGCTCGGTGTCGGTGGTGCAGTACCAGTTTGCGCGGAATCTCACGAGCTCTCGCCCGGCGGTGATGCCGGAGACCGTGATCCGCTGGGCTCCGACCGTGCCGGCGGCCAGAGAGCCCGCGGCGATGGACACCTCACGGGTCGTCAGCCCGACCTCGCCCTGCACCTCCACCGAATCCAATGGGATACCGATGGATTCGGCCAACAACTCGAGGGACGGGCCGAAGCTGCCGCGCAGATGCTCCAGGCGGTAGTCCTCGAACGCCCGCTCCGCGCCGCCGAAGCCCATGATGCCGAACAGCAGATCCGGGGAATCGCGCTGCGAGAGATCGGCGAACTCGTCGATCGAGATCTGATCGATCCGTCGCTGGAGCGAGCTGAGGACCAACGGAACAGCCTCGGTGATGAAGCCGGGACTGCTGCCGGTCGAGTGGATCGAAGTGCCCCCGACCGCACACGCGCGTTCGATGCGGCCCCGGAGGTCGACGTCCATGCTCGCCGGCCGATGGAACTCGCCACGGGTGGTGACGACGTCGATCCCCGCGGTGAGCAGCCGCACCACGTCGTCGACGTCCAGCGCGGCGGGCATGTACAGAACGCAGTCCGGTGCCAGTGCGATGACATCGTCGACGCTGTCGGTCGCGGTCAGACCGATCGGTGGCAGTCCGCACAGGTCGCCGGCATCGATTCCGCGCTTCGCCGGTGTGGTGACGTAGACACCGACGAGGTCGAGGTGGGGATGCTCGATGATCCCGCGCAGCGACCGTGCACCGATGTTGCCGGTCGCCCACTGGACGCATCGATGGCGAGCAGGGGCCACAGCGGTCGTCGCGGGTGCCGGGGCCGAGGCGGTCACGACGGCATCCGGACGACGGCTTCCTGCGCGAAAGAGGCCACCAGCGAGCCACTTTCGGTGATGATGTCGCCGCGCCCGTAACAGCGTCCGCTCGCGATGATCGGGCTGTCCTGGCGGATCATGAGCCAGTCGTCCGTCCTGAGCGGACGGTGGAACCACATCGTGTGCGACGTCACCGCGGAGTGGAACGCGGTCCCGTTGCCGCCTTGGCTGAATCCGTCCAACGGCCGCAGGGCGGTGCCGATCACGGTGAGGTCGGTGGCGTACGCGGCGACGCACGGATAGGCACTTGGATCGTCGGCGGACGGAGTGCGCATCCACATCTCGTGGTGGGGCGGCGCAGCGGCCGGATCGTTCAGGTCGTCGAGAGAGCGGACCTCCCACGGCAACAGGCTGACGGTGATCTCGCTGTCCGCATCGGGTAGCGCGGGGATCGGGTCGATGGTCTGGAAGTCGGGTCCGTCGTCCGGGACGTGCATCGCGACCGTTGCGACGGCGATCAGACGGTCGGTCTGGGTGGCGCTGATCTGGAGGGTGTCGAAGGATCGCCCACGATGTCGGTGGTCGACCTCATATGACACGTCCTCGTCCACCAGGCCTTCGCGCAGGAAGTTGGCGTGGATCGAGCGGACGGTCTTCTCCGGACTGGCCACACCGGCTGCCGCCACGAACTGCGCGAGGAGCTGACCGCCGAACAGGCGGCGGTAGGGCAACGACAGATTGGAGCCTCGGTAGCAACTCGTCGCCGACGAGGTGGCAGCGCTTGCCGATCGGTTCGTCGACGGACCACCCCCGGCGGCGACGCCGATCGGTGCGCAATCACGCAGTTCGAGAACGGAGATGAGTTCGCGCCAGTCGGTTGCCATGTCGGCAGTGTAATCGCAGATTACGCAAATGAGAATATGATTCTCGGGCTCAGGTCTGTCGGCTGAATCCCTGCGCGCAGAACTCCCAGACCTCATCTGCGGTGATGGGGTGATTATCGGGATCATCGGTCGCGCCGCTGGACTGCGCGATGAACATGACGGTCTGCATCACCATTGCCGCCACGCGGCGCGGATGCAGTCCCTCGCGCAGTTCGTCGGCGGCGCCGGCCTCTTCGAGGAACTCCGACAGCAGTGCCACGAGTGGTGCGTGGGCGACCCGGACCTCGGTCGGATGGGTCAGCAGTAGCTGGGGTGCGAAGTCACTGAACAACGGCCGCTTGGCATTCGGGTCCGGCCGCGACAGTTCGAAGAGCAGGGTCACGGCGATCCGGACCCGTGCGATCGGGTCGGTCTCGGTGGCAGCGGCCGCCCGGATCTGATCGGCGGACTTGCTCAGCGCGTCCTCGAACAGGGCGAGCAGCAGTTCGTGTTTACCGTCGAACTGGAGATAGAAACTGCGCAGGGACTGTTTCGACCGTTCGACGACCTCCTGGACCGTGAACTCGGTTGTGCCCTTCTCGGTGATGATCGCCTGGGCGGCATCCAGGAACCGCTGCACTCGCTGTTCCGCACGGAGTTTCGCGGTCTTGATCGACCGCTCCACCGCGCGCTGCTTCCATGCGGGCTCTTCGTTTGCGCTCGTCATCGCGCTGATTCTCCGCCGAGTTGCACATGCATGGAGCGAGTTTAGCTGAGTGAACCGGTCGTGGCGGCGAAGGGCACTCTGTTTGTTGAAAGTGTTCCATTCGATTGCGGAGAACGCTATTCTCGGATGAGGATAGTTTCGTTTCGCTCCAGTGTCGGTGGCTGGAGCGCGCGTCGTCGAGAGGAGAGTGTCCGTGCTCGTTGAGTTCGATTCCGACCAGCGGCTCTGGGGCAAGACCGTGCGGGAACTGCTGGCGAAGGAATGCTCGCCGGCATGGATCCGGCAGGTGGTGGACCACGGGGTCGATCCGTCTTCGCTCTGGACCACATATATCGAGCAGGGCTGGACAGAGCTGGTCGAGCCCGCGGAGGCCGTCGAACTCGCGATCGCGCTGGAGGCGATGGGGACTGCGACGGATCCCACGCCGTTCCTGGCCACCGTGACGCAGTTCGCCCCCCTCGCGGGCAGCCTCGCGGATCCGGGCCGGCCGGGCGCCGCCGTTCTGAGCGGGATCACGGCGCACCTCGATGACGAGGGATGGCTGCTCTCGGGCACCTGTCGGACTGTTCTCGACGGCGATCGCGCCGACCAGTTCGCCGTGGTGACCCCGGCCGGGGTGTTCGTCGTGGCGACCGATGGTGTCATCACCACACCGGTGCAGTCATTCGACCCGCTGTTGCATGTGGCCGACGTGACGTTTCCGTCGGTCCGCGTTGCGGATTCGCGCCGGAATCCGCAACCCGACCTCGCCCGCGCACGGGCAACCGCGCTCATGGGCATGGCGATCACGATGGTCGGCGCGTGCCAGCGCATTCTCGACCTGGCACTCGAGCATGTCACCAACCGCCAGCAGTTCGGCGTCGCGATCGGGAGTTTTCAAGCCGTCAAGCACAAGGCGGCCGACATGCATGTCGCGATCGAGCGGGCTCGCGCCCTCGCGTTCTACAGCGCGCTCACGATCGCGACCGGAAGTCCGGACATGCGTCTCGCGGCGTCGATGGCGAAAGCCTCTGCAGGCGAATGCCAATCCCTGGTGTTCCGCAACGGCTATCAACTGTTCGGGGCCATGGGTTACACGTGGGAGAACGATCTGCAGTTCGCGCTCAAGCGTGCCAAGGCAGGAGAGCTGATGCTCGGAGGTTCCGACGAACACCGCGCGCTGATCACCGAGGAGTACCGTGCAACCCAACTTTGACATCGACGTCGAGGAGTTCCGGGCAGAGTTCGTCGCGTTTCTCGATGAGCATCTGCCGACGGAGGCCCAGGCAGCTCAGCGCACCAGGTCCAGCTCGGACATCCCTGACTGGGCACGGGAGTGGCAGCGCGTCCAGTTCGACAACGGGTGGCTGCAACCGGGCAACCCGCCGGAGTTCGGGGGGCGCAACGCCGGCATCCTGCAGCAGTACGTACATCTGGTCGAACTGTCGCGGCGACGCATCTATCACAGCTACAACCCCCAGGGGCTCGGCATCATCGCGGCCTCGCTGCTCACCTTCGGTACGCCGGAACAGAAGCGTGACTGGGCCGTACGGATCCTCCGAGCCGAGATCACCGCGTCTCTCGGGATGAGTGAACCGGGCGCCGGGTCGGACCTCGCCTCCCTGCGGACGAAGGCACGTCTGGACGGCGACGAGTTCGTGGTGAACGGACAGAAGGTCTGGACCTCGGGGGCGCATGACGCAGACGTGATCCTGACGTTCGTGCGCACTGATCCGGATGTCCCGAAGCACAAGGGGATCAGTGCGATCCTCATCCCCACCGATCTTCCGGGCGTCACACGCCGTCCGTTCGGCGCGATCTCCTCGCCGACGGATCTCGACTTCAACGAGGTCTTCTTCGAAGATGTCCGCGTGCCGGCGGCCAACCTGGTCGGCGAGTTGAACGGTGGCTGGTCCGTGGCCAACGGATCGCTTGGGCACGAACGAAACCTGCTGTGGCTGAGCTTTGCCGAGCGACTCGAGGATCTGTTGCGGGACTATCGTCCGGAGACCGTGCTGGATCGTGATCGATACGCCACCCTGGTGATGAACTCGCATGCGCTCCGGCTACTCGGCACGCAGGCGCTGGGCCGGGCGGCCCGCGGTGAGCAGGACGTGCCGGCGCTGTCCGTCCTCAAGCTCCTCGGATCGGAAGCCGTTCAGAACGCGACCGAACACGCGCTTGCCGCAGCGGGGGAGGGTGGACTCGCCCACCCCGGGCTCACCGCGTCCTACAACCACATGGATCTCGAGATGCTGTACGCGAGTTGGTTCGAAAGGTACGCGCGCAGCTTCGGCTACACCATCGCCGGCGGTACGTCGGAGATCCAGCGCAATGTCATCGCGGAACGAGTGCTCGGGTTACCCCGACGCTGAGTGCGGTATCGACGAAGGGCGACGATGAACATCCTGTATGAGGCGAAGGACAAGATCGCGACGATCACACTGAATCGTCCGGAGGTCGCGAACGCGCAGAACGCGGAGCTTCTCGACGAACTCGACGCCGCATGGACAAGGGCCGCAGATGATCCGGACGTGTCGGTGATCGTGCTGCGGGGCGAGGGGAAACATTTCTCGGCAGGCCACGATCTCTCCGGTGGCGGGCCGCGGCCGGACAAGATCACACTCGAGATGGTCTACGGCGGTGAGGCCCGGCGATATCTCGACTACAGCCTGCGTTGGCGGAACATCCCGAAGCCGAGCATCGCCGCAGTCCAGGGCCGATGCATCGCGGGCGGTCTGTTGTTGTGCTGGCCCTGCGATCTGATCATCGCCGCCGAGGATGCGAAGTTCTCCGACCCGGTGGTGATGATGGGGATAGGTGGGGTCGAGTACCACGGCCACACATGGGAACTCGGCCCCCGTAAGGCAAAAGAGATCCTCTTCACCGGTCGCCCGGTGACTGCCGAGGAGGCGGAGAAGACCGGCATGGTGAATCTCGTGGTGCCGCGCGACGAACTCGATACGCGTACCGCGGAGATGGCACGGACGATTGCGGCCATGCCGCCCTTCGCATTACGGCAGGCAAAGCGGGCGGTCAATCAGACCCTCGACATACAGGGATTCTACGCGGCCATACAGTCGGTATTCGACATTCACCAAACCGGACACGGAAACGCGTTGAGTGTGAACGGCTTCCCGATACTGGCTCATCTCGACGAGATGAAGGCGCGCATCGGGTGATCCGCAGCCGCTGATCAATTCCGGTACAGAACAACGGTGTTCACGGAAGGGATTCGGTGAATTCGACGAAAAGCGCAGGTGATTACCGTATTCTCTAGCATGAGAATGTGATTATCATACTCGGTCGCCGGCGCTGGTTGCCGTCGATCCCTTCGTGAACCGTTGGGCGGCTCGATCCCGGGTCCCCACAAGAAAGGACACCACCATGCGCAGAACACTCACCGGGCGAGCCCTCGCCATGTGTGCGGGCGTGGTCATGATCGTCGGCATTGCGGCGGGATGCAGCTCCGAATCGGATGATTCGGCCCCGAGCGCGACGAGTTCGGCCGCGGCGTCGAGCGCGCCGGCCACTGCCGATGCGGCCGTCACCAAGGAGATCACCGACGCGTACACGGTCTTCTTCAACGGCCAGACGCCGCCGGACCAGCGTGCTGCGCTGATCGAGAGCGGGGCAGCCTTCACCCCGGTCCTGCAGGGTCTGACGCAGAACCCGCAGTCGATGCAGACCACTGTGAATGTCAAGTCGGTGACGCTTGTGGACGATACGCATGCGGACGTGTCCTACGACCTGCTGATGGCCGGCAACCCGGCGCTGCCGGATCAGTCCGGGCAAGCGGTCAAGGTCGACGGCACCTGGAAGGTCGCCGACGACACCTTCTGCGCGTTGATGGCCGTGCAGGGTGGTGCCGAGCAGATCCCGGTCTGCGCCTGACCTATCACCTTCGGGCCGGCCTCGATTCGAGGCCGGCCCGAAGTGTGCCCGGCGTCGGCTCTCGCGCTGTGGATCTACTTCCTTGGTCCGCTGGTCGAGTGCCGACGAACGCGTCTACTTCCTTGGTCCGCTGGTCGAGTGCCGACGAACGGAGTGAGGAGGTGTATCGAGACCTCAGGCGGCGGTGTCGAGGTGCAGGGTGCGTCGGTTGTAGGCGGGTAGTGGAGTCCTCTGCGGATCGACCTCGGTGGGTGGGATGAGCCAGGCGTGCCGTAGGCGAATGCCCGGCCCCAGCCGGGAACGGACTCTTCTCTGCGAGATCTCTCTAGAGCTCCACGAGCCGCGGCACCTGTTGCGTCGTGCGGATCATCGTCCCGAGCTCGCGGGTCAACTCTCTGCTACTGCCCAGGAGCGCATCGAGCATGATCACGCGACGGGCGTGACGGTGGAACGAGTGCTCGGCGGTGAATCCGATTCCGCCGAGCACCTGCTGGACATGCCGGGAGGTGATGATTGCCGCGCGGCCGGCCGCCGCTTTCGCGAGCATGCCACCGAGATCGCCCTCGGCGGTGGTGAGCGTGGCTTCCGCGCCTTCGATGGCGACGAGCGTCTCGGCGAGCCGATGACGTACAGCCTGGAACGCGGCTATGGGGCGCCCGAACTGCATGCGATCCAGCGCGTGGGTGCGGGCGAGATCGAGCATGGCCCGGCTGGACCCGACGAGCCACCAGCCGAGCGCGAGACGTGCGCGCAGGACCGGGATGTCGTCGCCTCGCCCCACGTCGCGCAACGGCAGGTCCGGGTCGATGGAGTCGTGGCCCTCGACGTCGTCGCGCATCCACGCCACCCATCGATCTCCCACAAAGGGCAGAGGCACAACAGCTCCCGGCTCCGCGCCGAGATCGTCCACGATCACGTCGTTGAGGATCGAACTGTGCGAACCGGTTTCGCCGAGCAATCGGAACACCAGCGGTATCGCGATCTCCGGAAGGTCGGTCAGCATCTCCGACCAGCCGAGTTCGTCCAGTGCTTTGTCCAGTCCGGGACCGGAGTCCGACGACATGACCTTGCGCAGGCTCGCCGAGAGAAGATCCTGTTCGGCCCTATCCACTGTCACCCTTTCCCAGATCGAGAAGCCGGCGCGCGATGATGTTGCGCTGGATCTCGGCTGTTCCGCCGTAGATCGTCGCCGCACGCGAGTACAGATATTCGGATCGGAGCACCGGTTCGGTCCACTCGATCGCGCCAGGGCGCAGGTCGCGGCACGTGTCGAACAGCTGCTGCTCCGCGGTTGCCAGCAGGACCTTGTCGATCGACGTCTCCGGGCCGAGGCGACCGCCCGCGCCCAGACGTTGCTGGGTGGCGAAGGAACGGCTGCGCACCGTGTGCGCGGCCAGATAGGCCGCCCCGAGGTCGAGATCGTCGGCGGGATCCGAGTGCTGCACAAGGTCGTCGAGGATGGAGAACAGGTAGGCGATGCGATGCCAGAAGCACGTCGACCGCTCATGCGGCAGCAGATCCATGGCGACCCGCCAGCCGTCGCCCGGGCGGCCCAGCATCCGGTCGGCGGGCACCACGACGTCGTCGAACCACACCTCGGCGAACTCGTCGACACCGTGCATCGTGCGCAGCGGCCGGACGGTGATGCCGGGGGTGTCCATGTCCACGAAGAACGCGGTAATGCCCTCGTGGCCGGGTCCGGTGCGCGTCAGGAGCACGCAGCGAGCGGCGAACTGGGCCAGGCTGGTCCACACCTTCTGGCCGTTGATGATCCAGGTGTCGCCGGTGTGCGGCTCCGCACGTGTGCTCAGCGACGCGAGATCACTTCCGGACCCGGGTTCGGAGAAGCCCTGGCACCATTGCTCGTCGCCGTTGAGCAGTCGGGGCACCATGTCGGCGGCCAATTCAGGCCGCGCATAGGAGATCACGGTCGGCGCCAGGACCTCGATCATCGAATAGATACCCGGCTCGGCCAGGTTGCGCGTGGCGACCTCTTCGCCGAGCACGGCTCGGAGCACCGCCGCGCCGCCCAGTCCACCGACCTCGGTCGGCCAGCCGTACCGCATCCAGTCGGCATCGAACAGGGCGCGCCGGACCCGGGACAGCTGTGCCACTTGCGCGTCGAACGAGTGATCGTCGCCGGGCGACAGGTCATGCGTGTCGAGCCATGCTCGGACCGCCGTCCGGAACTCGGCCGTGCCCGGTCCGGCGGTGCCGATCTCCCTGGTGGTCATTCCCCGGAGAAGGAGATCGCGTGGGGGCGGCCGGAATTGTGCTCGCCGTTGCGGCGGATGAACGTCATCGCCCGCGTGCGCAGTCGCCAACCGGCCTCGGTCCGGAGGTAGGTGTCGTTGTAGTAGCCGATGCGCATGTCCTGCTGCGTGTGATCGATGAAGCACAGGGGTTGCGTGCCCGTCGCGGCGTTCCTGTCGTCCCCGTCGAGGTCGATGAGGGCGGTCCCGGTCAGGAAGAGTCCCTTGGGTGCCGCTGCGACGAGCCGGGGGAAGTCGTCGAGGGAGTAGACCTCGCCGAACGCGCTGTACGTGCCGTCCGCGGTGAACACGGAGACCACACCGTCGGTGTCGCCCTTCGTCATCGTCACCGCATACTTGGCGAGCAGCTGCTCGATCTCGAGCAGGTCGTCGTTTCTGGTCGTGTCATTTGTGGACAAAGACCTTGCCGCCTTTCATCACGAAGCGGACATCCTGCGTGACCGTGATGTCCGACAAGGGGTTTCCGGGGACCGCGATGATGTCGGCGATCAGTCCTTCCGCCAGACGTCCCCGATCGTCGACATTGATGAGCTCCGCTGCGGTCGCGGTGGCCGCGCGCAGCACGGCCGCCTCGCTCATGCCCCGCTCGACCAGAGCGACGAGCTCGTCGGCGTTCTTGCCGTGCGGGATCGCCGGGGCGTCGGTCCCGACCGCGATCTTCACCCCCGCGTCGTAGGCCTTCTTGACCGAGATGCGCGCCTTCGGGAACATCTCGGCGGCCTTCGCCTGGAGTTCCGGCGGAGATTTCGACACATCCATCGCGTCCGCGAGTCGCGTGGTCGGCACCAGGAAGGTCTTGTTCGCGACGAGCATCTCGATGGCCTCGTCGTCCATCAGGAAGCCGTGCTCGATGCAGTCGATGCCGGCCTGCACCGCCTGTTTGACCGCCTCGGCACCATGCGTGTGGGAGGCCACCCGTAGTCCCCGCCGGTGTGCCTCGTCGACGATCGCGCAGAGTTCGTCAAACGAATAGTGCTGTGCACCAGGTTCTCCGGTGAGTGACATGACGCCACCGGAGACGCACACCTTGATCAGCTGTGCGCCGTGCTTGATCTGGTAGCGCACCGCCTTGCGGACTTCGTCGACACCGTTCGCGATGCCCTCCTCGAGGGTGAGCTCCATGATGTTGGGCGCGAAAGCGGCGAACATCGTCGGGTCGAGATGTCCGCCGGTGGGTGTGATGGCATGGCCTGCGGGCACGATTCGGGGTCCGTCGATCCACCCGGCGTCGATGGCGCGGCCGAGAGCGACGTCGAGCAGGTAGCCGCCGGTCTTCACGAACAAGCCCAGGTTGCGGACCGTGGTGAAGCCGGCGCGCAGCGTACGGCGGGCGTTGCCCACCGCACGCAGCATGCGGGTCGGCGGATCATCCTGCACGGTGGAGTAGACGGGCCGCTCGCCGCGACCGCCCATCAACAGGTTGACCTCCATGTCCATCAGACCGGGCAGGAGGATCTGGTCGCCGAGATCGATGACCTCGCCCTCCGGTTCACCTCCGATCCCGACGATCCGATCGCCGTCGACACGGATGATGCCCGGGGTGATCAGCTCACCCGTGTCGACGTCGACGAGACCGGCCGCTTTCAGAGTGACCATCAGACCACGGGTTCGACGTAGAGCTCGGCCCACGCTGCGCCGCTGTCCGGGACGCGGGGTTGCTTCCAGACCTCGACCGGGAACGAGACCATCACCAGCGACTGCATGAGGTGGATCAGTGAGCGCACATCCTCGGGCAGGTCGTCGAGCGGGAACTTGTCCCCGAAGGCACACGCGTCCTCGAGGCGGGGCATCGTCGCGTCGTAGAGTTCCTGCATCTGCGCCATCGTCGAGTCGAGGCGCTTGGCGTAGCGCTCGGCCTCGGTGGGCAGACACCAGTCGGAGAACTTCTCCAGGTCGGCGAATTCAGCTGGCAGCTTTGGCATCTTGGTACTCCTTGACGTGGTCGACGGCCATCTTGTGCAGGTGACGCAGGAGGATCTCCTGGTCGCAGAGCGGGAAATCGGTGACGGTGCGGGTCTCGAGCATCTTCTGCGTCGCCTCGAGTGTGTTCGCATCCTGGAGCGCGTACTCCTTGAATGTGACGGCGGCGAGTTCCTGGGCAAGGCGCTCGCGGACGGTCTTCGGCGGCACGAAGTAGAGGTTGGCCTCGAAGATGTGCTTGTTCACGGCCGTGGGCCAGTACTGATAGGTGATGACCCAGCCGGGGGCCCAGAAGAGCAGTGACATGTTGGGGAAGAACTCGAATTCGTCCACGCCCCACGGCACGGCACCCGCGGGATTGATCGCCGGCGGCAACGGTTCCAGGCCTTCGATGTCGGGGCGGTCCCACGGTCCGAACAACCCCGAGCGCAGAATGCGTTCGATCGGCTTGACCATGCTGAGGTCCTTGGGCGGCGCCATCCCGCCCCACGAGGAGATCATCGAGTGCGGACTCTGCAGGTCGTAGTGCAGCGCCTCGAAGCCCACCTTCATCAGCTTGTCGGCCTCGTCCTTCACGGCCTGCTTCTGGTGCAGCACGGGCGCGTGATAGAACTCGGCGAATGCGTCGATGAACAACTTCCAGTTGCTGCCGATCTCCGCGCGATAGCTGTAGACCTCGGTCATCTCGTGGAACGGATACCCCTTGATGCCCTTGCCGTACTCGCCCAGGTAGTCCTCGAGCGACTCCGCATCCGGATCGAGATTGATGAAGACGAAGCCTTCCCAGACCTCACAACGAACCGACTTGAGGCCGTATTGATTCTTGTCGAGGTCGAAGAACTCACCCTCCTGCTGGACGTAGCTGAGGTCGCCGGTGAGGTCGTAGCGCCAGGCGTGGTACTTGCACGTGAACTGCCGGCAGGTCCCCGAGGTCTCCTCGTTGGGGAAGTCGTCCCACACGAGCTTGTTCCCGCGGTGCCGGCACACGTTGTGAAACGCACGAACGACCTCGTCCTTGCCCTTCACGATGATGAGCGAAGTGTTGACCACCGGGAGCTCGCGGGTGAAGTAGCTGCCCTTCTTGGGCAGGCGTTCGATCCGGCCCACGTGCAGCCAGGTCTTCTTGAAGATCGCCTCGCGCTCGGCCTCGTAGAACTCGGGGTCGATCGAGTCCGTGTAGTCGACGGGCTCGGTGCCGAGGGTGGAGAAGTGTTCGGTCCAACTTCCCGCTTCTGGTTTCTTGAAGTGTGCCAACGGTTTACCTTTCGTATTCAGGCTGGAGTTCGCGATCCGGCTCGATGCCGAACGTGTTGAAGGCCATGGCCAGCGTCGCGTAGGTGCCGACGGTGAACACCAGGTCGATGAGCTGTCGCTCGTCGAGGTGCTCGGCGAGTGCGGACCAGGTGGAATCGGAGAGGGTCGATTCGCGGTCGAGTTCGGTCGCGGCCGCGAGGACCAGGCGGTCGAGATCATCGTGGGCGACACCCTCCTGGGCGTCCGCGATCTCCTCGAGCGTCAGTCCGGCGGCCAGACCCATTCCGGTGTGGTGTTCGACCTCGTACGGACACTTGCACAGCGCCGCGACGCGCAGGACCGCCAGCTCGCGAAGGCGGGCGGGCAGTGTCGAGCCGAACAGCAGATGGGCGTTGAACGGCAGGAACGTCCGGGTCAGCTCCGGGTTTCGGACCATCGTCGCCAGCGCATTACCCGCGCCCTGCGGGTTGCGCCGTTGCCTCGGCAGCATCCCGGCCAGCGCGGCGTTCACCGCGTCGTCCCACTGATCCGCGGGAAGTGGTGACAGCCGCATCGAGCCCTCCTTCCGAGAATATGATTCTCAATTGCGAGTACTAGGTTTCCACAAGTCGTTCGTGCGGTCAATCGATTCGACGAAACGCGCACGATCCGCGACGCCGAATGCCTGCTGCTGGTCGCCCGGTGCTCAGGCCTGACAAGGGGGGATCGACGGCAAATGTGACGCAGATCGCTCGGATATATTGATTCTTCCCAAATGAGAAGCTAGTTTCCTTAGTTGAGAGCAAGGATGCCAAAGCTGGCTGCGGGGGACTGGTCGCACAGCCTTGGTGAGACACTCTCGCACCCCGTCAGGGGTCCCGGCCCGGAGATGTCGATGAGGAGAATCTGGTGAGACCACAACGAATCCTGGCAGTGGTGGCGATAACCGCCGCGCTGGTCGCAGGATGTAGCGGCCGTAGCGGTGAGACGACCGAGGAGAGCGGCGGCGGCGACGGCGGCGGTTCGTCGTCGAGCGTCTCGAGCTCGTTCGGCGACCTGAAAGACGTGTGCCAGGACGGATCCGCCAAGGGTGCGACCTCGCAGGGCGTCACCGATGACGGGATTCAGATCGGCACCTTCTCGGACGTCGGCTTCACCAAGAACGCCGAGTTCGAGAACGCCGCAAAGGTTTTCACCTCATGGTGCAACGACAACGGCGGAATCAACGGACGCAAGATCACGTCGAATCTGCGCGACAGCAAGCTCCTGGCGGTGCGGCAGCAGATGTCTGCGGCATGCAAACAGGACTTCGCCCTCGTCGGCGGCGGTGCGGCGCTGGACGGTCTCGGGACGAAGGAGCGTCTGAACTGCCTGCTGCCGAACTTCCCCGCGCAGACGTCCCAGGCCGCCGAGTTGGGATCGGACCTGATGGTCCAGGCGGCGCCGGCCCAGAAGCTCGGGTACATGCCGTACTACCAGTTCCGCGAATGGCTGCTCAAGGACGCTTATCCCCAGTCCGCAGGCTCCGTCGGGATCATTCTCGGGGACTCGCCGGTGGCGAAGGTTCTCGGCGACATGCAGGTCGAGTCCGTCGAAGCCGCCGGCGGCACCTTCGTCTACAACGACAAGTACCCCGCCGCGGGCGTCTCCGATTGGACCCCCTACGCGCAGTCGATCAAGAACAAGGGCGTCAAGGGCCTGATCTTCTACGGTTCGTTCGACCAGCTCGCGAAGCTGGAGAACGTGCTCAGCGGGATGAACTACAAGCTCGACTGGATCGATCCCAACAACAACGCGTACGGCGAACCCTTCCTCAAGTTGCTCGGTTCGGCTGCCGGAACCCAGAACAACCTGGTCGACCTCAGTGGCATCCTGCCGCTGGAGAGCACGGAACCGGTCATGGCGCAGCTCAAGGAGTTGTACGCGAAGTATGCGCCGGACGCCACACTCACCGCTCCGTCCGTCCGCGCCTTCTCGTCGTGGTTGCTGTTCGCCAAGTCCGCGGCGAGCTGTGGCGACAACCTGACCCGGTCCTGCTTGCTGGATGCGGCGACCAAGGAGTCCGCGTGGACCGGTGGTGGGTTGCAGGCCGCCCAGAATCTTGCGCCGGGTGCGGCTCCATCGCCGTGCTTCAACGTGGAGCAGGCGACTCCCAGCGGTTGGGAGGCAGCCGATTTCGACCCGGATCAGGGGCCGTACCGATGCAACATCCCGGTCAAGAAGACCGTCGGCGACTTCGGCAGCGGCATGACGTTGTCCGACGTGGGTAAGAGCGCGAGCGACGTCAAGTAATGGATCAGTTCCTCGCCTTCGGCATCGTCGGCCTCAGCACCGCCGCTGTGTATGCAGTGATCAGCGGCGGGCTGGTGGTCACGTACACCACGACCGGAGTCTTCAACTTCGCGCACGGCGCGAGCGGCATGATGGCCGCGTTCATGTACTGGCAGTGCAGCGTCGGTTGGGGTTGGCCGGTCTGGCTGTCGCTCGTGGTGGTCCTGGGTGTGCTCACGCCGCTGTTCGGGTTGCTCGTCGAGATGGCCATGCGTCCGGCGCAGGCCCTCGGCGAGGCGGAGAAGCTGGTGATGACCGTCGCTCTCCTCAGCGGTCTGATCGCCATCGCCCGCTGGATCTGGGATCCGAACGATCCCCGGACCCTGCCGGCGTTCTTCGCCGACCGGGAGCCGTTCCATCTGTTCGGCGCAACCATCACCTGGCATCAGGCACTCACCATGATCGTCGCCATCCTGGTGGCGCTCGGACTCCGTGTTCTGCTGTTCCGGACCCGCACCGGGACCGAGATGCGTGCCACGGTCGATGATCGTGCGCTGGTCGGTATCACCGGAGCGGATCCGGTGCGCTCCAACAGGATCGCGTGGGTGCTGGGTATCGAGCTGGCGGCGATCGGTGGTGTGCTCATCGCCCCGACGGTCGCACTGGACGCCATGTCGCTGTCGTTGGTCATCGTCAGTGCCTACGCAGCGGCGATCTTCGGCCGACTGAAGAGTTTGCCGCTCACCTTCCTCGGTGCGGTGGTGGTCGGCTGCATGGAGAGCTACCTGACCGGGTACCTCCCGCAGAACGACTACCTGCCGGGCATCCGACTTGCTGCACCGGCGATCCTGCTTCTCCTTGCGCTGCTGCTGTTCCCGCATGGCCGGCTGCGCGGTCGCGACCGTCAACTCAGCCCGGTGCCACTCCCATCCCGGCGGGGCACGATCTTTCTCGCCGGGGTGATCGTCTGGTTCGGGTTGATCCTCGCGACCGTGCTGAGCGAGAGCGATCTGATCACCTATGGCCAGATCTTCGCGATCGGTGTCATCGCCATCTCGTATGTCCCGCTTGCGGGGTACGCCGGTCAGATCTCGTTGTGCCAGATCACGCTCGCGGGGATCGGGGCGATCATCTGCGCACGCTTCGGTGCCGACGGACAGTGGTGGGCGATTCTGGCGGCCATGGTGATCAGCGGTATCGCGGGAGCCGCCATCGCGTTGCCCGCCCTGCGGTTGTCGGGCGTCTATCTCGCCCTCGGCACCGCCGCGATCGCGGTGATCTTCGATCGATGGATCTTCACGCTGCCGTCCTTCGATGTGTGGGGTGTGCGGATCTCCCTCTTCGATCAGGGCTCGGTGGAGCTGACCGGCCCGTCGTTGTTCGGTTTCGCGATCGACACACCACAACGCACCACGGTGTTCGCCGCCGTGGCACTGGCGCTGGTCACAGTCGGCATCGCCTGGCTGCGGCGTGGACGGTTCGGCCGAAAGCTGATCGCCCTGCGAGACAGCGAAGCCGCCTACGCGACTCTCGGCGGCAACATCCTCGTCAGCAAGCTTCTCGTGTTCGGATTGAGTTCCGCCATAGCCGGTCTGGGTGGTGCGCTCTACGGAATGCAGCTTCAGTCGGTGACCGGCGACCAGTTCAACTTCATCTCCGGGCTGCCCATCTTCCTCGTCGCGGTGCTGGCCGGCCTCGGTGCGGTCGGCAACGGCCTCTTCACGGGTGCAGCGCTGGCCGGGCCCCTCAACGCAATCGGTGTCCTGTGGCCCGCGTTGCGTGAGGTGTCCCAGGCGATCCCGGCCATCGCCGGAATCGCCTTCGGCGCCAAGGCGGTCAAGGAGGGCGGTATCGCGGAGCTGCGAAAGCAGTGGGATGCGGCCTTCGCGGATCCGATCGTGATGGCAGGCCTGGTCGGGTGGACGCTGGTCGCGTGGGTGCTTCGGCTCACCGACGTCATCAACGGCTACGTGTTCTTCCTCGCGATGGTCGTCGCGGCGATTCTGGTCCCGCTGTGGGCGAATCGGCGCCGTCGGGCCGAAGAAGCCGCCGCCGCGGTCGCACCGCAGGAGATCCCCGTCGAGTGGTGGGGGATCACACGTCCATGGCAGCCCGAAGACGACAAGGAGTTGGATCGTGCACTCACTGCTCGAAGTTAGCAATGTGTCGGTCAGTTTCGGTGCGCACCGCGCATTGGACTCGGTGAACCTGGTTGCCGAGCGTGGCCACATCACCGGACTGATCGGGCCCAATGGCGCGGGCAAGAGCACATTGTTCGACGTCATCTGCGGGCTTCGACGACCCGGCTCCGGCCGGGTCACCCTCGACGGCGAGGACATCACCCGGCTCGGTCCGGCGCAGCGGGCGCAGCGCGGTATGGCGCGGACTTTTCAAGGTCTGGAGTTGTTCGGCCGGTTGAGTGTTCGCGACAATCTGCTGGTCGCCGCGGAACTACGGCGCACAGGTGGATCCGCGGCGACGCTGGTGGACGAGGTGATCGACCGCGCCGGGCTCGGGTCGTACGCGGACCGATTGGCGGATTCGCTGCCGACCGGGGTGGGGCGGCTCGTGGAGGTCGCTCGCGCCCTCGCCACCGAGCCCGATCTGATCCTGCTCGACGAACCCGCTGCCGGTCAGGATGCCGAGGAGACCGAGCGGTTCGCGCGGATTCTGCGGACGGTCGTCGAGACGGATGACGTGGCGGTCCTGTTGGTGGAGCACGACATGGAACTCGTGATGGGCGTCTGCGACGAGGTCCATGTGCTCGATCTCGGTTCGCTCATCACATCGGGTCCGCCGGAGGTCGTCCGAAAGAACGCCGCGGTGCTCGACGCCTACCTGGGAACAGCTTCATGATCCCGCCGCTCCTGGAGTTACGCGACATCCGCGCCGGCTACGGCGGGATCACCGCCCTGCACGGCGTCGACCTCACCGTGCGCGCGGGCCAGGTGGTCGCACTGCTCGGTCCCAACGGGGCCGGCAAGACCACGACGCAGAAGATTGCCGCCGGCGTGCATCAGGTCGATTCGGGCGAGGTTCTCTACGGGGGTCGTGACGTCACCGGGATCTCCTCGCGTGATGCGGCACGGGCGGGAGTCTGCCTGATCCCCGAAGGCCGGGGGGTGTTCCCGAATCTCACTGTGCGCGAGAATCTCTGGATGATGACCTTCACCGGACGGTCGCGTGAGGAGATCGAGGAGATGGCCTTCGCGCGTTTCCCGATCCTGGAACAACGCGCATCACAGACCGCGGGAACCATGTCGGGGGGCGAACAACAGATGCTCGCGCTGTCGCGCGGTCTCACGACGGACCCGGCCGTCCTGCTGCTCGACGAACTGTCGATGGGCCTCGCCCCGCTCGTGGTGGAGAGACTGTACGAGCAGGTCGCCCAGATCGCCCGGGAAGGCGTCGCGGTCCTCGTCGTCGAGCAGTTCGCCTCGGCGGTCCTCGACATGGCCGATCACGCGGCCGTCCTCGTCCGCGGACGAATCGAATACGACGGCCCACCCGGCCGAGAACTACGCAATGAACTCGCCAACCTCTACCTAGGGAGTGCCTCATGACTGCTGCACCGGATGACCGGGCCGAACGATTCACCCGGGAACTCGACAGCCTGAAGATCCCGGATCCCGCAGCCGCGAGATCGCAGCTCTGGATTCGCGCCGGAGTCGCCGCGATGGCCGTCGGAGTCGCACTCGGCGTGCTCGCATATCTGATGTCGCACAACACGTCGAACCCGCTGGTGCAGCGGGATGCGCTCACCATCGCGTTGACCGGAGTCGCGCTCGCGGTGGTCGGCTCGGCGGTGTTCCTGCGGTACTCGCTGACCAACTTTCTGCGGTTCTGGTTGGCGCGCCAGACCTTTGATCTGAACGAGTTCGGAGATCGAGTCGTCAACGGACGCAGTGTGACGAACGACCAGTCGCCGCGAGTGAAGGAGACCATCCACGATGACCACAAAAATGCCGCAGTTGCGCGCGGGTGAGCAGCTGGCGTGTGCAACGTGCACCACGAAGGTGGTGGTCGTCACGGCACCGCCTGACGCCACAGCCGAGATCACTTGCGGTGGTACCGTACTGCAGCCCGTCAAGTCGGTGACCCAGCCCCCGAAGGACGGCTCGAGCCCCGGGGTGCTGATCGGCAAGCGTTACGTCGACGCCGCGGAGACGATGGAACTGCTCTGCAGCGCTGCAGGTTCGGGGCCACTCGAATATGACGGTGCGGAGATGACCCTCAAATCCGCGAAAGCGCTCCCGGCATCGGATTGACCGGTGGCGATCGCACCGACACTCTTCCGACGATCGAGGATCGAGGATCGAGGTGCCTGAGGGTGATCTCGATACGCCGCCTCGCGCCAGGGCGCTCGGTGGCTACTCGATCAGCGGTGGGTCGGTGCGATCGTGCGTGCGCATCAGCAAACAGGAAGGTTCGGCGTATGTCCGAAGGGATGAGTTTCGAGCTGTCGGAGGATCAGGAACTGATCCGGAAGTCCGTTGCCGAACTGGCAGGACGATTCGACGACCAGTATTGGATGGAAAAGGATCTCGCCCACGAGTTCCCGACCGAGTTCTACCAGGCCATCGCCGACGGTGGCTGGCTCGGCATGACCATCCCCGAAGAATACGGTGGGCACGGACTCGGGATCACCGAGGCGACCATCCTGCTCGAGCAGGTCGCCCGGTCGGGCGGCGCCATGAATGCCGCCACCGCCATCCACCTGTCCATCTTCGGGATGCAACCGGTCGTGGTACACGGTTCGGACGAACTCAAGCAGCGCACACTCCCGCGCGTGGTGAACGGCGATCTACACGTGTGTTTCGGTGTCACCGAACCCGGTGCCGGACTCGATACCTCGCGGATCACCACCTCGGCACGACGCAAGGGCGACGGGTATGTGGTCAACGGACGTAAGGTGTGGATCTCCAAGGCGATGGAGTCGGAGAAGATCCTCCTGCTGACCCGGACGACGCCGTACGACGAGGTCGAGAAGAAGACCGACGGAATGACGCTGTTCCTGACCGATCTCGACCGGGCGCACGTCGACATCAGGCCGATCAAGAAGATGGGCCGCAACGCCGTCACATCGAACGAGTTGTTCATCGATGACCTGTACGTGCCCGAATCCGACCGCGTAGGCGAGGAAGGCAAGGGCTTCAAGTACCTCCTCGACGGACTCAACCCCGAGCGCATGCTGATCGCGGCCGAGGCACTCGGGATCGGCCGCGTCGCACTCGACCGGGCGGTCACCTACGCCAAGCAACGTGAGGTGTTCGACCGTCCGATCGGGATGAATCAGGGCATCCAGTTCCCACTGGCCGACTCGCTGGCCCAACTCGACGCCGCGGAACTGGTGCTGCGCAAGGCCGCCTGGCTCTACGACAACGGGAAGCCGTGCGGGCGGGAAGCCAACACCGCCAAGTACCTCTGTGCCGAAGCAGGTTTCACCGCCGCTGACCGTGCACTGCAGACGCACGGCGGCATGGGGTATTCGGAGGAGTACAACGTGGCGCGGTACTTCCGGGAGGCCCGGGTCATGCGGATCGCGCCGATCAGCCAGGAAATGATCCTGAACTTTCTGGGATCGCACGTATTGGGATTGCCGAGGAGCTACTGATGACCGACAACAACCCGCTGTTCGACCTGACCGGCCGCTGCGCAGTGGTCACCGGCGCCGCAGGCGGTATCGGGTCGGCGGTCGCACAGGCGCTTGCCACCGCGGGCGCCGTGGTGCTGGTGACGGATGTGGACGCCGGAGCCGCCGCGAAGGTGGCCGAACAGATCTCGGTCGCCGGAGGTAAGGCCGACAGCCTGGGATACGACGTCAGTGACCGTGAAGCGGCGGATGCGGTGATGAGTCGTGCGGCCGCCCTGGGCGACGGAGCGGTCCACATCATCGTCAACAATGCGGGGGTCACCGCGCCGGCGATGTTCGGCGACACGTCACAGGAGAGCATCCGTCGCATGCTCGACATCCATCTGATGGGCGCGTTCAACACCTCGCAGGCCGCACTGCCGTTCCTGGCGACAGACGGGACCGGGCGCATCATCAACGTGACATCGTCGGCCGGCATCACCGGCACGCTGGGGCAGGTGAACTATTCGGCGGCGAAGGCCGGGATCATCGGTCTCACCAAATCGCTTGCCCGCGAGCTCGCGCGTAAACAGATCCTGGTCAACGCGCTGGCTCCGCTCGCGGCGACTCCGATGACCGAGACGATCCGCACCGACGAGCGTTTCGCCCCGACGATGCTGAACCGGATTCCGTTGCGACGCTGGGCCGAACCATCCGAGGTCGCCGGTGCGTTCGTCTTCCTCGCGTCGGACGCGGCCTCGTTCGTCACGGGACAGGTGCTACCCGTCGACGGTGGCATGGTGATGTGATGCCGGCATCTGTCGAGGAGCCGGATGACGGCACGTCGGCGGCCGGGCCGTTGGCCGGTCTGACCGTGGTCGCGCTCGAGCAGGCGGTGTCTGCACCCATGTGCACGCGGACACTTGCCGATCTCGGCGCGCGGGTGATCAAGGTGGAGAATCCGAAGGGCGGTGACTTCGCGCGCCACTACGACGACGTCGTCAACGGCATGGCAGCCCACTTCGTGTGGGTCAACCGTGGCAAGGAGTCCATCACCATCGACCTGAAGTCGGCCGCCGGGATCGCAGTGCTTCACCAACTGCTCGACCGGGCCGACGTCCTGGTGTCGAATCTGGCACCCGGATCGACGGCGAAGATGGGCATAGCGCCGGAGGACCTGGCCGACCGTCACCCCGACCTGATCGTGGTGGAGATCGACGGCTACGGTCCCGGCGGCCCGCTGTCGCACAAGCGCGCCTACGATCTTCTCGCCCAGGCCGAGTCGGGGGCGTGCGCCATCACCGGGTCTCCCGGGGCCCCGGCCAAGCCGGGACCGCCGATGGCCGACGTCTGCTCGGGCCTGTACTCGGCGATCTCGATCCTGTCGCTGCTCGTGGGACATCGCCGTGCGGGGGACCACGAGCGACGCGGTGGTGCGATCGCCATCAGCCTCTTCGACACCATGGCGGAATTGATGGGGTACGCCCTCAACTACACCCGCCACACCGGCATCGACCAGCAACCGCGGGGGATGGGATCGCCGGCGGTCGCCCCGTACGGGGCCTATCCCACCGCCGACGGTCAGACCGTGGTGCTCGGCACCACCAATGACCGTGAATGGCAGCGACTCTCGTCCGACATCCTGCAACGCGAGGATCTGGCCGCCGACCCGCGGTTCGCCACGAATTCCGCGCGGGTGGAGTATCGGGACGTCCTCGACGAGGCGATCTCGACGTGGTGTTCGGAGCACGATCTGCTCGACATCCAGAAGGCGGCGGACGCCGCGGGAATCGGCAACGCGCGCTTCAATCAGCCGAGCGACGTGATCGCACATCCGCACCTCACCGAACGCGACCGATGGCGCAACGTCGACACCCCGAACGGCCCGATCCCGGCGGTACTGCCGCCGCCGGTCATCGCCGGGTTCGAACCCGTGATGGGCGCGATCCCGGGATTGGGCGAACACACCGACAGCGTGCTGGCCGGCGTGGGCCTGGACACCGACGACATCGCCGAGCTACGCGCCCTGGGCGCGGTCGGTCCGGTATTCGTGCGATGACCGGACGGATAGACGCCGCAGGGATTCTCATCGAGGATGCTGCCGGAGTCCGCACGGTGACCCTGAACCGGCCGCACCGCAAGAACGCACTCGACTGGCCGGCATGGTGCACGCTGCGTGATGTCCTGGAGGGCACCGCCCGCGACGGTGATGCCCGGGCACTCGTACTCACCGGTGCCGGTGGGCCGTTCTGTTCGGGCGCGGACATCTCGACGCCGGATTCGCGTCATCCGGCGGACAAGATGCGCATCCTCGCCGACGTGGCGATGGCACTGCACGATCTACAGATCCCCACGATCGCCAAGGTCTCGGGAGTTGCGGTCGGCGCAGGATGGAACCTCGCATTGGGGTGCGATCTGGTGGCGGCCACACCGGATGCGCGCTTCTCCCAGATCTTCGCGCGACGCGGACTGTCGATGGATCTCGGGGGATCGTGGCTGCTGCCGCGGATCGTGGGCCTGCAGCAGGCGAAACGCCTTGCGTTGCTGGCGGAGATGATCGACGCCGCAGAGGCGCGCGACCTCGGGTTGGTCACCTGGGTGGTGGACGCCGACGAGATCGACGCGTTCGTCGCCCGGCAGGCCCGCCGACTGGCCGACGGACCACCCGTGGCGCTCGCCCAGATCAAGACCTTGCTCAACGAAGGTGCGGATCGGTCCTTGAGGGACGCACTGGCCGGGGAATCGCGCGCCCAGGTGGTCAATTTCGGGACGACGGATGCCGCGGCCGCATATGCGGCATTCGCCGACAGGACGGAGCCGGTGTTCACCGGCCGCTGGGCGATACCGGCACCGGGAACCATGCCGCGAACAGAGATCGGAGAGAATGGAAATGCGTGAAGTCGTCATCGCCGAGGCGGTTCGCACCGCGGTCGGGAAACGCAATGGCGGACTGTCCGACACGCACGCCGCGGACCTCTCCGCGGTTGTCCTGCAGGAACTCGCCCGACGGACCGGGATCGATCCGTCGATCGTCGACGACGTCGTGTGGGGATGCGTGTCCCAGGTCGGTGACCAGTCCAGCAACATCGGACGCTACGCGGTCCTGGCGGCCGGCTGGCCGGAGTCCATCCCCGGAACGACGATCAACCGCGCATGTGGCTCCAGTCAGCAGGCCATCGACTTCGCCGCCCAGGCGGTGATGTCCGGGCAACAGGACGTCGTGGTCGCGGGCGGTGTGGAGGTGATGAGCCGGGTGCCATTGGGCTCGGCACGCGCAAGCGGCATGCCCTACGGGCCGAAAGTCTTTGCCCGATATGATGATTTCTCGTTCAACCAGGGAATCTCGGCGGAGCTGATCGCGGACAAGTGGGGCTTGTCGCGCACGGCGCTCGACGAATACTCGGCCCGGTCACACGAATTGGCGGCGTCTGCGATCGACCGGGGTGCGTTCGTCGATCAGATCGTGCCGATAGAGACGGGTGCGGGGTCAGTCGCGACCGACGAGGGTGTCCGACGCGGTACGACACCGGAGAAGCTCGCCGGTCTGCGCACGGTCTTCCGGGAGGACGGGGTCATCCATGCGGGCAACTCGTCGCAGATCTCCGACGGTGCCGCAGCGCTGTTGATCACCACGTCCGAACGCGCACAGCAGCTGGGGCTGTCGCCGATCGCGCGGTACACCGCCGGGGCGGTGACAGGTTCGGACCCGATCCTCATGTTGACCGGACCCATCCCGGCGACCGAGAAGGTGCTCGCGAAAGCAGATGTGTCGCTGCATGACGTGGGGGTCTTCGAGGTCAACGAGGCCTTCGCGCCGGTGCCGCTCGCGTGGCTCGCCGAGACGGGCGCCTCGGCCGATCGACTGAACCCGCTCGGCGGCGCGATCGCGCTCGGCCATCCGCTGGGCGGTTCAGGCGCGATCCTGATGACCCGGATGATCCATCACATGCGCGACAAGGGCATCCGGTACGGGTTGCAGACCATGTGTGAGGGTGGCGGCACCGCCAACGCGACTCTCGTCGAGCTGGCGGACTGAGGGGGGACACGACATGCGACGAGGCATTTACCACGACGATCACGAGGCCTTCCGTGCCCTGGTCCGCGACTTCGTGATCAAGGAGGTGGTCGGCGAGTACCCGAAGTGGGAGAAGGCCGGACAGATGCCGCGCGAGGTGTTCGCGCGACTCGGTGAGCTCGGCGTCCTCGGCATGGCGATCCCGGAGGAGTACGGGGGAGCGGGACAAGAAGACTTCCGCTACAACGTGATCGTGCAGGAGGAGTCGGCGCGGGCACTGGTGACCCTGTCGACGGTCCGTACCCAGCTCGACGTCATCCTCCCGTACTTCCTGCGGTACGCCAACGCCGAGCAGCGAAGCCGATGGTTCCCGGGAATGGCTGCCGGTGAACTGCTGACCGCCATCGCGATGACGGAACCGGGGACCGGTTCCGATCTCGCCGGCATGACCAGCACCGCCGTGCGCGACGGCGATCACTACGTCCTCAACGGCGCGAAGACGTTCATCACAGGCGGATTGCTCGCGGATCTCGTCATCGTGGTCGCGCGCACCTCGACCGATCCCGACAATCGTCGCGCCGGCCTGAGCCTGCTGGTGGTCGAGGACGGTATGGAGGGTTTCGAGCGCGGTCGGGTACTCGACAAGATGGGTTGCAAGGTCCAGGACACGGTGGAACTCTCGTTCACCGACGTCCGGGTGCCGGTGACGAACCTGCTCGGTGACGAGGGTGCCGCATTCGGGTACTTGGGCAGCAATCTGCCGCAGGAGCGGATGACGGTGGCGGCGGGTTCGGTCGCACAGGCGCGTGCCGCGCTCACCACCACGATCGAGTACGTGAAGGAGCGCAAGGCATTCGGAAAACCGGTGGCCGGCTTCCAGAACACGAAGTTCGAACTCGCATCGATCTCCGCCGAGGTGGAGGCCGCACAGGCGATGCTCGACCTGGCCGTCGTCGATCTGGTGGACGGTGAGCTGTCCGGTGCCGACGCCGCGCGGGTGAAGCTGTTCTGCACCGAGATGCAGGCCCGCGCGGTCGATCGTTGTCTACAGCTCTTCGGTGGCTACGGCTACATGATGGAATACCCGATCGCCCGCCTGTACACCGATGCCCGGGTGGCCAGGATCTACGCGGGGACCAGTGAGGTCATGCGGACGATCATCGCCAAGTCGCTGGGACTCTAGGTCCGTCGAGATCCGTTGTGCAGGGGGAGCCATGAACGCCGCAGTGCCGATCCGAGCGATACCCGATGATCTCCGGCACCACTATCGTCGGATGGGGTGGTGGACCGACGAGTCTCTCGGCGCTCTGCTGGGGCGCGGATTGGACGAGCATGCGGCCATGGGATTTCACGTGTATTCCAAGGTCCGCCCGTACGCCGGGACGTTCGCCGACGTCGGGACCGTGGCCCGCCGTTTGGCGGCCGGCCTGCACTCACGTGGGGTGCGCCCCGGTGACGTGATCGCCTTCCAGTTGCCGAACTGGATGGAAGCGGCCGCAACATTCTGGGCGTCGTCGATTCTGGGCACTGCGGTGGTTCCCATCGTGCACTTCTACGGACCGAGAGAGGTGGCGTTCATCCTCGGGGATGCCCGGCCGAGCGTTTTCATCACCGCAGAGAAGTTCGGACGTATGACCTACGACCCGGCGGTGAGCGCCGATGTACCCATCGTCGGTGTGGTCGGCAGTACCTTCGACGAGTTGCTCGACGACGAGCCGATGCGTGGTGTGCTCGATGTGGACCCCGGTGGTGCGGCACTGATCGCGTACACGTCGGGGACGACGAGCGATCCGAAGGGCGTGGTGCACACACATCAGACCCTCGGATTCGAGACCCGCCAGCAGATCGCGAACTATCAGCCAGATCGTGGCAGGCAGCTCAACGCACTGCCGGTCGGTCACTTCATGGGAATGCTGACGGCGTTTCTGGTGCCCGTTCTGGACGGTATGCCGGTCGACCTGTGCGACGAATGGGACCCGGAACTGGTGATCAGCCTGATGGACACCGAAGGGGTCGGGTTCGGGGGTGGTCCGACGTATTTCGTCACGAGTGTGCTCGATCATCCGGACTTCCGCAGGTCTCACCTGAGATATCTCACCTACATCGGGCTCGGTGGGTCCACGATTCCTGGCGCGATCACCCGACATCTCACCGACCTGGGGATCACCGTGACCCGGGCGTACGGAAGTACCGAGCATCCGTCGGTCACCGGTACGAACATCTCTGCGCCGGAGGTCAAACGCCTGACCACCGATGGGACGCCCCGGCTCGGGGTGGAGATCCGATTGGGTGACGACGGCGAGGTGTTGAGTCGCGGCCCGGACCTCTGTCTCGGGTACACAGACGAGACCTTGACGGCCGGAGCCTTCGATGGCGACGGTTGGTATCACACCGGAGATATCGGGTCGATCGACGCCGATGGGTATCTCTCGATCGTGGATCGAAAGTCCGACATGATCATTCGCGGCGGGGAGAATGTGAGTGCCGCCGCTGTCGAAGAAGTGCTCCTGACGTTGCCGGCGATCGCGGACGCAGTGGTGGTGTCGGCCCCGGACACGCGATTCGGTGAGCGCGTGGCGGCGGTGATGCGGCTGCGCAGTGGTCATCTGATGCCCACCCTGGAAGAGGTCAGGCAGCATTTCGATACGGCCGGTGTCGCCCGACAGAAGTGGCCGGAGGAGATTCACGAGGTCGAGGACTTTCCGCGCACTCCGTCGGGCAAGGTGCAAAAGCATCGAGTTCGTGAGTTGGTTGCCCGAGCAGACCGAGGCTCCCCGGTTCGCTGATCGCACGGGCGCCGGCCACGCCCTGCACCTACACCTCGGACCCATCTGTGGTTGCGGTGTTCAGCCGGGCCAGAACGGATGTGGGCGCAAAGTTGGCCCAGCCGCTCTCGGGCCAGTTGAACCAGCCCGATGAGGCCAGAGTTCCGCCGTCGGGATGCAGCGTGGTGCCGGTGATGTAACTCGACAATCCCGAGGCGAGGAAGACCACGGCGTTCGAGATGTCCGACACCGCGCCGACGCGGCCCATCGGGATCGCGATGCGGGCACCAGCCGGTGTGGCCATGGGTGGGGTCTCGCCGTGCCCGAACCGCGCGAGGTTCGGGGTCGGCACGAAGTCGGGTGCCACGTTGTTGACACGGATCCGATCGGGTGCGACCTCGACCGCCAGCGTCCGCGAGAACTGTTCGACGGCAGCCTTCGCCGCCGAATAGACGGCGAATCCGGGCGCTGCACGATGGGCCTCGATGGTGGTGATGTTGATGATGCTGCCGCCTCGCCCAGCCGCCTGCATGCGCGGCACCGCCAGCGAGCACGCATGCAGGACATGGTGGAAATTGGTGCGCAGGAGAGCATCCCAGCCCCTCGGGGTGCTGTCGACGAAGTCGGCGCGGAAAGTGCCGCCGACGATGTTCACCAGTGTGTCGATCCGGCCCCAGCGCTCGGTGGCGGCGGTGAACAGGCCGTCGAGCGCCTCCGGGTCACGGGCATCCCCGCTGTGCACGATCGCGTCGTGTCCACCTTCGGCGAGAACCCGGCGCAACCCGTCACCGGCGGCGGGGTCGATGTCGATCACCGCCGGGTGTACACCGTTGGCCACGAGGTCCAGCGCGACACCCTCACCGAGGCCGCCTGCGCCACCGGTGATCACGGCAACCGTGCCGTCGAGCCCACTCCGCTCGTCGAACCAGTTCATCCCGATGCCGTGGATGTGGCTGTCAGGTACGTGCTGCCGAAGGCGTCGAGGAACTCGGCGGTGGCGGAGTGGTTGCTGGTCCCGCTCGAGACCAGGACCCAGGTGACGCCCGATTCCTCCAGCTGCGCGAAGGCCTCCCGATGTCGATCGGCGTCGACCGCGGGGCTGGTGATGCCGTCGGCCTGATACGAATAGACGACGTCGATCGGTGCGCCACGACCGGCCGCTTCGGCGGCGCCGCGCAATTCGGTGATGATCCCGCGGAGGTCCTCACCCGACCCGAGCATCGGCGTCCGGGCCGACGAACTCAACTGGGCGCCTCCCGTCATCGGCATCCATCCCTGGCCCGCCCGGGCAACCCGACGACGGCTGAGCCGGGAGTTGCCGCCGATCCAGATCGGGATGGGGGACTGCGTGGGACGCGGGCGACACATCACCTCGCGAGCGCTGAAGTGAGTGCCCTGGTAACTGAACGCCTCACCACTCCAGTGCAGCGGAAGGACGTCGAGGGCTTCGTCGAGCAGCGTATTGCGTTCCGTGATGTCGACGCCGAGGGCATGGAATTCGCTCTTCTGATATCCGGCCCCCAGGCCGAGGATCAGTCGCCCTGCGGAGAGGGTGTCGAGCGTGGCAGCCGACTTCGCCAGCAACAGAGGGTTCCGATAGGGCGCCACGGCCAGGTAGGTCAGCAGCCTCAGCCGTTCGGTTGCCGCGGCGACGTATCCCAGGGCGACGAACGGGTCGAGGGTCTGGTGTCCGCCGGAGGCCAGCCACCTGGCACCTGGAGCGGGATGCTCACTCAAGGAGAATGCATCGAATCCCGCGTCCTCGACGCGGACAGCCACATCTTTGAGCGCGCCGGCGGCGAACAGGTCGCCGTCGGGTCCACTGGTCTCGGGATAGTGGTAGATGAAGCGCATGGTCTCCTCGCGGCGTCCTTGACGATCGAGAATATCGATCTGACTCCAGGAGAGTCTAATTCTCCTAGCCTCCTCTTTGCGAGACGTGACCATGACAGCGATTGATGGCAAATGAGACCCTTGTCACATCGGTCCAACCTACCTACTATGTGTTCACTAGGTTGGATTCGGGCAGCCCCCGAAGCGCGATATTTGCAGATCAAGCAGTGGAGTCAGGTGACTGGTACACGCCCGTACGATGCGTTACTCACCAAGGGTGAGGAACGCAAGCAACGCATCCTCGAGGTGGCGCAGCGAATGCTCGCCAGAAACGGATGGCGCAATACGAGCTTGGCCCAGATCGCGGCGGAGGCAGGCGTCACGCCTGCAGGTCTCCTGCATCATTTCGAGTCGAAGGCACAGTTGCTGCACGCCGTTCTGGAGTTGCGCGACGCCGACGACGACGAGCACGCGGACCGCGAGGGTGACATTCTCGAGCAGCTGGAGAACGTTGCCCTGCGCTTCGAGCGCTCACCAGATCAGGTTCGTATGTTCACCGTCTTGCAGGCGGAGAACCTCGATCCGGGTACGCCGCTGCACGACCGGTTGTTGTTCCGTTATCACGCGGCGGTCGAGACCGTCGCCGAGGGTATCCGGCGTGGACAACGTGAAGGGCGATTTCGCACCGACCTGGACGCGGCCGACAAGGCCGTGGAAGTCATCGCATTCATCAATGGAATGGAAACATCATGGCTGCTGGACCCGTCAATTCCGCTGGTACGCGTCTTCCGGGAGTACGCGAGATCACTCGAGCGCGAGCTGTCGCGCGCCGACGTCCCCTCCGCTACCGCCTAGCGGTCCTCGCAGCCGACCCCCTCGAGGCGATCGAATACGCCGGTGGCTGGCTGTTCGACCAGTCGATGGCCGGCTGGGATGTGTCGGTTCACGTCGCCGAAGACGGTGATACCCGGCCGCTGGAGATCCTGGGGGCCAGCCTCTACGACCTGCGCAGCTCATTGGTCTCCCGCGACTCCCTCGAGCAGCGCACCGTGGGTCCCTGGCCCCAGGCGGTGGCGATCTCCCCCAAGGTGCTGGCATCAGAGGAGCGTCTGCGGTCGGCGACGATGGCCTCGATCGATCAGCGGCTCGTCGACATCAAACTGTGGGGCGACGAGATGCCGACCGAACTCAACGGTCGCTGCCTTACCATCTCGCACCGGTTGAGTTGTGCTGCTCAGGCATTCAAGCGCCAGGCCTTCGCCGCTGCCGACGCCGACCCGGCCACGGCTACGGGCGTCGAGTTCTTCCGGACGACAACCGACCAAGCGTTCACACCGCCGCGCGATCTGATGCCGGCCGGCTAGCCCCCCGCGCCGGTCGCGTATCGAGACCTCTGGCGTGCCCGGTGATCTCGATACGGTGCCTCGCCTGGCGGCTCGGTACCTACTCGATCAGCGGGGTTGTCGCCCCGCCCGTTGGTCGCGTATCGAGACCTGTGGCGTGCCCGGTGATCTCGATACGGTGCCTCGCCTGGCGGCTCGGTACCTACTCGATCAGCGGGGTTTGTCGCCCCGCCCGTTGGTCGCGTATCGAGACCTGTGGCGTGCCCGGTGATCTCGATACGGTGCCTCGCCTGGCGGCTCGGTACCTACTCGATCAGCGGGGTTTGTCGCCCCGCCCGTTGGTCGCGTATCGAGACCTCTGGCGTGCCCGGTGATCTCGATACGGTGCCTCGCCTGGCGGCTCGGCGCCTACTCGATCAGCGGATGGCTTGTTGCACCATCCACGCGGATGAGAATCTTGCCGATCGCCTGACCGTCGGCGACGGCGCGCAAGGCCTGGGGGACCTCCTCGAGGGGGAACTCCGCCCCCACATGGGGCACGACCCGACCGTCGGTGAGGAGTGCCCGCAGCTCCTGCTCGTTGCGGGCGAACTCGTCGGGTGCGATGTCGCCGAACTGAAAGCCGAGGATCTGGATTCCCTTGACCAAAACCAGATTCAGGGGGATGCGTGGGATCTCTCCCGAGGCGAATCCGACGGTCACGAAGCGGCCGCCGCGGCGCAGGGAGCGCAGTGCAGGTTCCGACAGTTTCCCGCCCACCGGGTCGATGACCGCTGCCGCACCCGCGGTGAGGGCATCCTTGAGGGCGGTCCGCAGCTCGACGTCACGATGGTTGACGAGCCACCGCGCGCCGTGTTCCCTTGCGGCGTCCAACTTTTCCGGAGAGGATGCGACGGCCACGACTTCTGCGCCCAGGGCGGCCGCGAGTGCGACCGCTGCGAGCCCGACACCCCCGCCGGCTCCGAGAACGACGACGGGATCACCCTGCCGAACCCGGGCAACCGATCGCAGTGAGTGATACGCCGTGCGATACGCGACACCCGCCGCCGCGGCGAGGCGCATCGTGACACCATCCGGAATCCGGCTCAACGACCGAGTCGGTATCACCACCTCCTCCGCGAAGGCGCCGTACAGACCCGTACCCATGACTCGGTCGCCGATCGCGAATCCGTCTCCGGGAAGAGAGATCTCGGTGATCACTCCGGCGAACTCGCTGCCCGGCACGAACGGGGTCGGGACGCTGACCTGGTAGTCGTCGGCGACGACCAACACGTCCGGAAAGTTCACTGCCGCATACTCGACACTGATCCGCGCGGTACCCTCCTCGAGCGGGCGCGAAGGGATCTCGCCGATCGACACAGACTCAGGTGTGCCATGGCGCTCACAGACGACGGCGCGGATGCCCACCTCACCGACCCTTCCACTGCGGTTCGCGCTTCTCCACGAAAGCCGTCGCGCCTTCGATGGCGTCCTGGCTGGTGAAGACCACCGACTGCCACTTGGGCAGCTGCTCGGCGACCTTCGTCGGGTCGGTGACCGCGAGCCGGACCAGTTGCTTGCACGCCGCCAGGCTCAGCGGTGCGCACGCACCCACTCGGCGCGCGTAGTCGAGGGCCGTCGCGACGAGATCCTCGGCATCAACCACCGCGTTCACCAGGCCGAGATCGAAACCCCTTTGTGCACTGATGAATTCACCGGTCATGGTCATCTCCAGGGCGGCACTGAGTGGGATTCGGGTACCGATATTGGTGCCGCCTCCTCCAGGAAACAGGCCACGCTTGGCCTCCGGCAGCCCGAATCGTGCGCGTGTGCACGCAACGATGAGGTCGCACCCGAGCAGCAATTCCAGGCCGCCGCCGATGGCCGCACCGTTCACCGCAGCGATCACCGGGATCGGCGTCTCTCCCCGGGTGAGTCGGTAGTACGCCTCGGTGGCCGGATCCGATCCGCTGCCGATGTCGCCGCCGTCGGCGAAGGCCCGCAGGTCCATGCCCGCGCAGAACGCCCGATCGCCACTGGCGGTCAGCACGATGGCCCGGGTGCCCGGATCGCTCTCTGCTGACACCAGCGCGTCGCCGATCGCTCGGATCAGACTGCCGGTCAGGGCGTTGCGCGCATCGGGTCGGTTGAGCGTCAACACCACGACGTCGCCATGGCGTGCACAGATCAGTTCGTCCGTCACCGTGGTCATGAGCGGTAATCCGTCGACTCGGCGAGGTCGGCGGCCGACCGCATCAAGTCGGGCACGATGGACCCGAATGCCTGCAGCTTGTGGTCGTCCCCGGCCCGCTGGTATCCGCGTTCCAAGACGATCGCCAATTTCCATTTCGCCAACACCAGGTAATAGTCGAGATCGTCGACCTGGCGGCCGGACACATCCGCGTAGTGCTGCATCATCTGGTTCCGCGACGGCATCCCGCGGAGGTCGACATAGCTGGCCGTCGAGGCGGATTCGGCGGCTGTGTCCTCTGGCCAGCCCTGCAACATCCACGCGAGATCGAGCTTCGGATCGCCGACGGTACCCATCTCCCAGTCCACGATGGCGGCCATTCGTGCCGGCGCACCGTCACGAAACATCACATTGGCGAACTGGTAGTCGCCGTGCATGAGGCCCGGGATGTAGTCGATCGGACGATTCTCCTGTAGCCATCGGGTGGCGGTGTCCATGCCGTCGAGCTCACGACCCTTGATGCCTTCGAAGAACGAGGTCCATCGACCCACCTGGCGCTCGTGGAATCCCTCGGGTCGGCCCAGGTCCTCGAGTCCCTTTGCGCGCCAGTCCACCTTGGACAGCAGGGCGATACCCTCCGCGAGTTGGTAGCCGAGTTGGGGACGCAGGCTCAGATCCTCGGTGAAGGGGGCCGTCCACCTCTTGTGGTCCATCGGCGACCAGCCGTCGACGAAACCCATCAGGTAGAAGGCTCGGCCAAGCACGGAGGTGTCATCGCAGGCCGCGATCGCGGAGGTGTGCGGGACGTCGGTGCCGTCGAGCGCTTCGATGATGCGCCACTCACGCAGGATGCCCTTGTCCCGGTCTGCGGGTGCGGCCGCCGGGGGGATGCGGATGACGCAGCGTTCCTCCCCACGGCTGATCTCGTAGATCTCGTTCTGCGTTCCACCGGACAGGAACCTGGCCTCGATGGGTTCGCCCTTTCCGGGTAGACCCGTTCCGTCCATCCAGTCGGCGAGTCGTTCGATGTCGATCATCGGTTACCTACTTCGTGTTCGAGGAACTCGGCGTACTTTTCTCGGGCGTCGGCCGCCAGCCGAGGAATCCATTGGGTCGGCCACATGTCGTCGGTGGGGGTGTGGTCGCGGAGGACCTGCTTGGCGACGGTCATCTTGTGGACTTCGGTGGGTCCGTCGGCCAACCCCATCACCCCGGCGCCGTGGATCATCGTGAGGAACGGCATCTCGTTGGTGACACCGAGCGCGCCGTGGACCTGCATCGCCCGCCAGGCGATGTCGTGGAGCACGGTGGGCATCACGACCTTCACCGTGGCGATGTCCTTGCGCACCCGCTGGTAGTCCTGGTACTTGTCGATCTCCCACGCGGTGTAGAGCACGAGGAGCCGGAACTGTGTGAGCTGTGCGTACGAATCGGCGATGTAGCCCTGCACGAATTGTTTGTCCGACAGCGCACTTCCGGCAGTGACCCGGCTCAGTGCCCGCTCGCACATCATGTCCAGCGCCTTCTGTGCCAGTCCGATCGTGCGCATCGCGTGGTGGATCCGGCCGCCGCCGAGGCGGGTCTGCGCGATCGCGAACGCCTGGCCTGCGCCGCCGAGGAGGTCATCGTCCGGAACACGGACATCGTGGTACCGGATCAGCGCATGCGACCCGCCGTTCATCGGCTCGCCGTACAAGCCGACATTGCGAACGATCTCGATCCCGGGCGTGTCCGACGGGACCAAGAACATCGACATGCCTTTGTAGACGCTGACATCCGGGTCGGTGACCGCCATCACGATCAGGAACGACGACGTTGCCGCGTTGGACGAGAAGTACTTCCAGCCGTTGACGACCCAGCCGTCGCCGTCGCGGGTTGCGCGGGTCTCGAACCTGCTCGGGTCCGCGCCTGCCTGCGGTTCGGTCATCGAGTACGACGAGAAGATCTCGCCGTCCAGCAGCGGACGTAGGTAACGCTCCTTCTGCGTGGCGGTACCGAAGTGCGCGATGATCTCGGCGTTGCCGGTGTCGGGCGCCTGGCAGCCGAAGACCACGGGCGCCCACGACGACCGCCCGAGGATCTCGTTGAGCAGCGCCAGCTTGAGCTGGCCGTGGCCCTGGCCGCCGAGTTCCGGACCCAGATGGGTGGCCCACAGGCCTCGTTGACGTACTTGCTCTTTCAGCGGCTCGACCGCCTTTCGGCGAGTGCCGTCCAGCGGGGTGAACTGCTCGTGCGGCCAGATGAGGTCGAGCGGTTCCACCTCGCTCCGGACGAACTCGTCCGCCCAGTCGAGTTGCTCCTGATACTGCGGATCGGTTTCGAAATCCCATGCCATGTTGATCCCCTCTCTTGAATGAGAATATAGTTCTCTCAGCACAGAATGCAATTCTGAAATCGCAGAACAAGTGGAAGGCCGGTGGGGCATGTCGAACGGATCGGAGGTGGCGCGCCGGATAGCGGCGCGGTCGATCGCCAAGCGTGAGTCGGGATACGCGGACGAGGTCCGCCGGCTCATCGATGCCGGGCGCCTCGTGATGGCCGGCTCGGGGTCCGGGTCTCGTCCACGCGTGGCCGACATCGTCACCGCGGCCGGACTATCGAACGATGCCTTCTATCGACACTTCCGGTCCAAGGACGACCTGATCGCGGCGATCCTCGAGGACGGCACCGATCGCCTCTGCAGCTACCTCGCCCACCAGATGGGAAAGGAGGCGACCGCCCGCGCACGGTTCGAGCGGTGGGTGGGCGGCGTGTTGTCCCAGGCGCAGGTGGATTCCGCGGCGACGACGCGCGCAGTGCTGTGGAACGTCGGAAACGTGAGCCGGGAGGCGATGGCGTCGCCGCCCTCGGTCAACGCGCGACTCGCCGAGCTGCTGCACGAACCCCTGGGTGAGCTCGGCAGCCGGGACCCGGTCTTCGACGCGCGACTGATCTCCGGCGCCACCGTGGGTGCGTTGTCGGACCTTCTGTGGCGGAAGGAGTCGCCGACGTCGGAGGACGTCTCGCGAATCGTCGCGGCATGCCTTCGGCTCGTCGGGTGAAATCACGCTGATCGACCGACCGGGATCGACCTCCTCCGTCGTCCTGTTCTGGAGTGCATCAGACGGTGCTGAGCAGTCGCTCAGGAATTTTTCGCAAAATGCTTGTCGATCGACCGGTGGAATGGCATTCTTTCTTCAACAGAAGTCCGTTCTTCCGGTGGGGGTGTCGATCGTGAACGCAGCACCCATGACCCTCGCCGGGCACGCGTTGCGCACTCCGACGAAGCCGGCGATCGTCATGGCGTCGGACGGCGAGACCGTGATGTTCCGCGACCTCGAGGTGCGATCGCGGCAGCTCGCCCGGGCATTGCGCGACAGGGGAATACGTGCGGGTGATGTGGTCGCGATCCTCATGGAGAACAACCGCGCCTACCTCGAGGTGACGTGGGCGGCGCAACGCAGCGGTTTGTACTACACCGCCATCAACCGACATCTCACGGCACCCGAGGTCCAGTACATCCTGGATGACAGTGGCGCGGTGGCGATTGTGTCCAGCGAGTCGATGTCCGATGTCCTCGGCGCGCTCGATCTGAGCCGGATTCCCACGCGGATAGCTGCCATGGGAGAGGTCGAGGGATTCGATTCCTACCCGCAGCTTCTACTCGACACGTCGCCGACACCACTCGACGGTGAGCGCGAGGGCCGGGAGATGCTCTACTCGTCCGGTACCACCGGGCGGCCGAAGGGGGTTCGGAAGCCGATCCCGCTGACACCCCTGGGGGATCCGGCCGCGGCGACCGTGCAGATCGCGGCCGGACTGGCCATGACGGGTGACACGGATGACGCGGTCTACCTGTGCCCGGCTCCGCTCTATCACGGTGCGCCGCTGATCTTCTCGATGTCGTGGCAGCGGCTGGGCGCCACCGTCGTGGTGATGGAGCGCTTCGATGCCGCGCAGGGACTCGAGCTCATCGATCGCCATCGCGTCACCACCGGGCAGTTCGTCCCGACCATGTTCACGCGATTCCTCCGGCTGCCCGAGCACGAACGGGCGCGCCACGACCTGTCGAGTCTGCGTACCGTCATCCACTCCGCGGCGCCGTGTCCGGTCGGCGTGAAAGAACAGATGATCGAGTGGTGGGGGCCGATTATCAGCGAGTACTACTCCGGCACCGAGGATGTGGGCACGACTTTCATCACGGCCCAGGAGTGGTTGTCCCACCGCGGATCGGTGGGGAGGCCGATGGAGACGTGTCACGTCGTCGGCCCGGACGGTTCGGAGCTCGCGCAAGGGGAGATCGGTCAGATCTACTTCGAGGGTGGGCGGCCGTTCGAGTATCACAACGATCCCGAGAAGACCGCGGCGGCGACCAACGACAAGGGGTGGCGGACGCTCGGCGACATCGGACGGATCGACGAGGACGGGTATCTCTACCTGACCGACCGTGCGGCACACATGATCATCTCCGGCGGTGTGAACATCTATCCGCAGGAGGCGGAGGATGTGCTCGCCGTGCACCCGGCCGCGGCCGATGTCGCGGTCATCGGAGTGCCCGATGACGAGATTGGCGAATCGGTCCTGGCGGTCGTGCAACCGGTCGACGGGGTGGATGCAGACGACCAACTCGCAGTGGAGCTCGTGACGCACGTTCGTTCTCGACTCGCGGGCTACAAGTGTCCGCGCGCAGTGACTTTCGTCGATCAGCTGCCCCGGGACCCCAACGGAAAACTCTACAAACGCAGGCTGCGTGAGCAGTACTGGTCAGAACACGAATCGCTCGTGGTGTAGTCGCGAGTTCAGCCGAGTCAAGTGAGGTAGTGAGCATGGTCGTACAGAGCATCGTCGACGATCTGGGTGCGTTTCCGGGATACGGTGACGTCATCCCGGTGATCGATCCGGTCACCGAGGAACAGATCGCCGAGTTCACCGACGGCGGGGCCAAGGCTGTTGACGAGGCCGTCGCCCGCGCGAGGGAATCATTCGAGTCGGGTGTGTGGCAGGGTAAACCGCCCAGCGAACGGGCGAAGATCCTGTGGCGTGTCGCCGACCTGATCGATGACCGCGCGGCCGACCTGGCAGAGCTGGACTCGTTCAACACCGGGATGCCGGTCGACCAGGCTCAGGCGATCATGGGCACCGCCGCGGAGATGTTCCGGTACTACGCCGGATGGTGCACGAAGATCAGCGGTATCGCGCACGACATCCAGATGACCGGTGGTGTTGCCCAACTGTTCTCCAACGCACACGGTTACACACTTCGGGAACCGTACGGCGTTGTCGGCCTGATCTTCCCGTGGAATGGTCCGGTCTTCAACTGGGCGACCAAACTGGCACCGGCACTGGCGGCCGGATGCAGCTGCGTGGTGAAGCCCGCCGAGGAGACCCCGTTGTCCGCGGTGCTGTTGCACAAACTCCTCGACGAGGCGGGGGTACCGGAAGGTGTCGTCAATCTCGTTCAGGGATATGGACACACGGCCGGCAAGGCTCTGACCGAGCACCCGGATGTCGACAAGATCGCGTTCACCGGCTCCACCGAGGTCGGCAAGCAGATCGTGGCCGCAGCGGCCGGGAACCTCAAGCGCGTCACGCTCGAACTCGGCGGCAAGTCGCCGGTGCTGATCTACGACGATGCCGATCTCGATCAGGCGATCCTGATGGCATCGATGGGCATCTTCATCCACTCGGGGCAGGGCTGTATCTGCGGATCGCGGATCTTTGTGCAACGCGGGGTCTACGAGCAGGTCGTCGAGGGTATCGCGGGTGTGGCGAACGGTCTCCAGCTCGGCGGGCCGAAGGAGGAGAACGTCCACATCGGCCCCTTGATCAGTGAGAAACAGCTCAACCGTGTCATGGGTTTCATCGACGAGGGCCGCAAGGACGGCGTCGAGGTGGTGACCGGCGGGCACCGGCTGGATCGCCGGGGGTACTTCGTGCACCCGACCGTGGTCACCGACGTCGACCCGGCGATGAACCTGTATCAGCGTGAGATCTTCGGACCGGTCGTCGCGGTGTTGCCCTTCGACGACGACGATGAGGTGATCGCCTTGGCCAACAACTCCTCCTATGGACTCGCGGCCACCGCGTGGACGAATGACGTGAGCCGCGCGCACGGCCTGGCCAAGCGCCTGCAGGCGGGCACGGTCACCCTCAACTGCCAGATGGTGTACGACCATTCGATGCCGTTCGGCGGATACAAGCAGTCCGGGTGGGGACACGAGTTCGGCCGTGAGGGTATCGAGGCCTATCTGCAGACCAAGACCGTGTACACGAAGATCTGATCTCTCTCCACCCGGGACGAGAACCATTCGCAGCAAAGGACGTACGCATGTCCGATCAATCGGTGTACCGCGTCGTGCAATGGACCACCGGCAATGTCGGCCGCAGCTCGGTTGCCGCCATCGCGGCCAATCCCACCTACGAGCTCGTCGGGTGTTACGCCTGGTCGAGCGACAAGGTCGGCAGAGATGCCGGCGAGCTCGCCGGCATCGAGCCGCTCGGGGTCGCGGCGACGAACGACGTCGCCGAGTTGCTTTCCCTCGCACCCGATGTGGTGGTCTACAACCCGATGTGGATCGACGTCGACGAATTGGTGCGGATCCTCGAGGCGGGCATCAACGTGGTGGCGACCGCATCGTTCATCACCGGGCACAACCAGGGTGACGGTCGCGAGCGCATCGCCGAGGCGTGTCTGCGCGGTGGGTCGAGCATGTTCGGCTCGGGTATCAGTCCGGGTTACGTCAACCAGTTGTCGGTCGTCGCGGCGGGAATCTGCGATCGGGTCGATCGGATCACCGTCAACGAAGCCGCCGACACCACGTTCTACGACTCTCCGGCCACCGAGAAGCCGGTGGGCTTCGGGCAACCCATCGGTCATCCGGGTCTGCAGGCCATGACCGCGCAGGGAACCGGGGTCTTCGGGGAAGCGGTTCGGATGGTCGCCGACGCGCTCGGGATCGAGCTCGACGAGGTGCGCTGCGACGCCGAGTATGCCCAGACCACACAGGATCTGGACCTCGGGTCGTGGATCATTCCGGCGGGCTGCGTCGCGGGCGTGCATGCCGGGTGGAAGGGCATCGTCGACGGCAGGTCGGTCGTCGAGATCAACGTCCGGTGGCGTAAAGGCCAGACCCTCGAACCTGATTGGCAGATCGATCAGGACGGCTGGGTGATCGAGGTGGCCGGGCGACCGACCGTGAAAATGACGGTCGGCTTCCTGCCGCCGCCGGATTTCGAGGCCACGACGATGGAGGAGTTCATGGTTCTCGGGCACATCATGACGGCGACACCGCCGTTGAACGCGATCCCGGCGGTCGTCGCGGCGGCGCCGGGCATCGTCACGTACAACGATCTCCCGCTGATCCTGCCGCGGGGCGTCGCCCGACGCGCACGCACCGGCGTCTGAACAGAACAGCACTGAAGTCGATAGGAAAGGGTGGAAGACATGGGTGGACGTCTGGAGGGCAAGGTCGCCTTCATCAGCGGGGCGGCGCGCGGGCAGGGCCGCAGCCATGCGGTACGACTGGCCGAGGAGGGCGCGGACATCATCGCGGTGGACATCTGCGGACCGGTCACGGCCGACTCCGCGATCGCGCCGGCCACGGCAGCCGATCTCGCGGAGACGGTGGAGTTGGTCAAGGGTCGGAATCGTCGCATCGTGGCGACAGAGGTGGACGTCCGAGACTTCGATGCCCTGAAGGCCGCAGTCGACAACGGCGTCGAGCAACTGGGCCGCCTCGACGTCGTCGTGGCCAATGCGGGGATCGGCAACGGCGGTGAGACGCTGGACAAGACCAGCGATGCCGACTGGACCGACATGATCGACGTCAATCTGGCCGGGGTGTGGAAGACGGTGAAAGCGGCTGTGCCACATCTGCTCGCGACGGGAGATGGTGGCTCGGTCGTCCTGACTAGTTCTGTCGGCGGCGCCAAGGCGTATCCGAACACGGGACACTACATCGCGGCCAAGCACGGCGTGATCGGTCTGATGAAGAGCTTTGCCGTCGAACTCGGCGCGCAGTCGATCCGGGTCAACTCCGTCCTGCCGACGAACGTCAACACCCCGATGTTCATGAACGACGGCACACTGAAGCTGTTCCGGCCCGACCTCGAGAACCCGGGGCCCGAGGACATGAAGGTGGTCGCGCAGATGATGCACGTGTTGCCGATCGGCTGGGTCGAGCCCGAGGACATCAGCAACGCGGTCCTGTTTCTGGCGTCGGACGAAGCCCGATTCATCACCGGCGTCGCGCTGCCGGTCGATGGTGGCAGTCTGCTCAAGTAGCGGCCGACGGTCTGACCGCGGTTTCAGGTTCCGGCTCGGAGCCAGAACTGCGGCCAGATCCTGAAGGTGCGGCCGGGAGTGAGTACCGCGTACTACGGTCGAACGGATTCGGTGAGCAGAGCCTCGAGGGGACCGAGGTCCCCGCCGAGCTCGGCCGCGACCGACCGGACAACGGCCAGATCCTTGCCGACGAACTCGCCCACAGCCTCGGCGAACGAGTCGACCGACCCACGCCGTGCGATGCCGGCGAGCGCGCGGCTGTCCGAGCTCCCGTTGGGGAGCGCCGCCAGTAGGACCGACTCGTCGATGCCCAGGTGTGCACCGAGTTCGACGCCGGCGCGCACCAGCCCGATCTGCGCGGCGAACAACGCGTTGTTGACGAGCTTCACCCGCTGCCCGTTCCCGAGTGCCCCGACGTGCAGGATCGGATCGGCGTAGGCGCCGAGCAAGGGCCGCAGCTCATCGACCGTGTCGACGTCCCCACCGACGAAGAGCGTGAGATCGCCTGCCGCGATGTTGTGCGGCCCACCGGAGACGGCGGCGTCGACGACACGGATGCCGCGCGCCGCCATGACGGTGGCGACGTCGGCCACGGTGGTGGGACTCCCGGTCGTGTGGATCACGATGGTCGAGCCGCGCGAGAGTCGATCGGCGAGCGGGCCGGACAGGCAGACCTCGCGGACCTGCTCGTCCGTGAGCACGGTGACCACCACGATCTCGGTGCCGGGCGTGGTGGCTGCGGCGATGTCGGCATACGCTCGAACGCCTTTGGTGTGCAGCTGTTCACGGGCCTCCGCAGTCCGGCCGATGGCGGTGACCGTGTGGCCGGCACGGACGAGGCGATCCGCGATGGGCAGGCCCATCCGCCCGACCCCGATGCAGGCGACGTCGGTCATGAGCGGACTCCCATGCGCTCCAATGCCGCGTGGGCGGCGGCGAGAACCGCGTCCCCCTCGTGCTGCCGATGCGGGTCGGCAATGCCTTCGAGCAGGCCCACATCCTTGCGTAAGAGCTCGCCCGCGTGCATCGCGATCCGGTCGAGGGTGCCCCCGGCCGAAGCGACCCGCCCCAGGGCGAAGCTGTTCGCGGTGCCGTGGGAGATCACTTCCGCGAGGCGTGTCGTGTCCAAGCCGAGCGTCTCGCCGAGACCGAGGGTGTCCACGGCGGTGGCGAGGTTCGCGGTGAAAAGCAGATTGTTCAGCAGTTTGGTGGTCTGGCCGCTGCCGAGTTCGCCGAGGTGCACCACCGGGTCGCCGTAGTGTTCGAAGACGGGCCGACAGCGTGCCACGTCGTCGTCGCTGCCGCCGACCATCACCAGCAGGGTTCCTGCCTCCGCGGCGCGACCGCCGCCGCTGACCGGGGCATCGACGACGGTGACCCCGACCTCGCGCGCCTCCTCGGCCAACCGGCGGCAGGTGTCGGGATGAACGGTGCTGTGTACCACGATGATCCCGCCCTCGCTCATCCCGGACAAGACCCCGTCGGAGCCGGTGGCCACGTCCAGTACGTCCTGATCGGCGACCACGCAGAGGCAGACGATGTCGCTCGCGCCACCGACCTCGGCCGGCCTCCCGACGATCTTGGCGCCGGATTCGGCGTAGGGGACCAGGCTCTCCGGGCGTCGTGCCCACAGGGTGACCTCGTCCCCGGCGTCGATGATGCGACGAGCCATCGGCCCGCCTTGGCTGCCCAATCCGATGAATCCGGTTCGCATGTGTCTCATCCCTTTCCGGGGTCGGCGTGCGGGGGTGTCCGTCAGGAGCCCGGTAGTTCCGGGTGGCGGCGTCGGGCCACGCAGTCCTCGACGAACGAGAGCACGCGGAGGTGATATGCGCGTGCCGTGTGACCGAGGCTGAGGTTGTGGCCGCCCCCGGAGAACTCGTCGACGACGATCCGTGGGCCGGCGGTGAAGAGTGCGGCGATGTCGCGGAGCGCATCGGGGTCGTTGCGCCACACCCGCTCGTGCGACGCCGCGGTGAAATGTACCGGGACGCGCACGTCCGGAGCCAATGCGGGGAAACCCTCGCGCGACCAGGTGCGGATCGCGGCGCCCTCGAACGGGGGTGTGCGGGACGCCAGCGACGGGTCACCCCGGATGCCGTCCGGGTAGAGCTCGGCGGGTTCCCACAACAGCTTTCGCACCCCGGCCGGCGGGGCGTTGCGCTCGTGATCGCCGAGGATCTCCTGTGCCATCGCCTGATGCTCCAGGCCGGTCCCCGACAACTCGAGGCCCAGCAGGTCGGCGCCGCGGGTCTCGTCCGCGGCCAGTCGCAGCGCGAGTTCGCATCCGACCGAGTGAGCCCACACGAACACACCGGCGCCGGCCGGCATCCCCGCGAGGTGCGCCGCCACCGCGCCGTAGGTCAGGTCAACGCGTCGAGCGGAATCCATCTCGTCGGCGTGTGGCCGTGACGTCCCGTACCCCGGCCGGTCGAGTGCGATGACCGTGTACCCGGCCGCGCTCGCCAGCCGCAGGAGTGAACTGCTCGGGTGACCGGGGCAATCGAAGTAGGTGGATCGCGTTGCGCCACCGTGGATGGCGACGATCACGCACCGCGGGTCGGCCGCCTCGGCGACGAGCCCGGACATCGGCACACCGTCGACCTCGACGACCCGCTCGATCACGGGTTCCGACGCGTCGTCGGGCAACAGCTCCGCGGTCACCCGGCACTCCGCAGCAACAGCACACCGCTGGGGGTGAGTCCGCCACTGCTGACGACCCCGACGCGCGCATCGGTCACCTGTCGATCTCCGGCATCGCCGCGCAACTGCACGATCGCCTCGTGGAGCAGTCCCATCCCGTGGGTGCGCCCGTGGGAGAGCTGACCGCCGTGGGTGTTCAGCGGTATCTGGCCCTGGAGGGAGATGTTCTTCCCGCCGTCGAGGAACTCCTTCGACTCGCCGATCCCGCAGAATCCGAGGCCTTCGATCCAGGACAGGCAGTTCATCGTGAAGCCGTCGTAGAGTTCCGCCACATCGACGTCCTCGGGCCGCAGCGACGTCCTGCTCCACATGTGCGCGGCCTGACCGAGCACCTGCGGCTCATGCGTCAAAGTGCTCTGATCCCAATCCATCCGCTCGATGATCTGTGTACCCACGGCCTCGACGAGGACCGGCCGCGCAGCCAGGTCGGCCGCGGTCTCTGCCGCCGACACGATGACCGCGACAGCACCGTCGCACGGGACGTCGCAGTCGTAGAGCCCGAACGGGGAGGTGATCGGACGCGCGCCGAGATAGTCGTCCATCGTCATCGGGTCCCGGTACACCGCTGTCGGATTCAGCCCCGCATTGGCGCGCTGGTTGAGGGCGATCCAGCCGAGGGTCTCTTTGGTGGTTCCGTAGCGGTGGAAATGACGTTGCGCGTTCTGGGCAAGGGTGTGGGCGGCCGACGTCGCGCCGAAGGGGACGAGCCAACTCGGTGTCCGGCCGGCAGGCTGAACGATCGTCCCGTCCTTGAGCAGCTCACCGTATGTCGACTCCCATACGGTGCGGTAGCACAACACATGTCGGGCCAGCCCGCCGGCGACGGCCAGCATCGCCGCGATGACCGAGCCGCCGGGACCGAAGGTCTCGATTCCCCCGTTGTGCCAGGTCGGTCGGATGCCCAGCGCCGCCTCGACGGGGGTGACGCCACCCTCGCCGAACCCGCCGACGTTGCCGCCGCCCGGATAGGTGGCGATGCCGTCGATGTCGCCCATCGTGAGTCCGGCGTCGGCAACGGCCGCCTGACATGCCTCGATCGTCAGGGCGAGCGGCGGTTTCATGAGCCGCCGCCCGATCTGGGACATCCCGACACCGGTCAGCGCCACCTTGTCCTCGAACTTCTGGGCGCTCGCCATCGGCCGGACGTGGCGCGCGAAGTCGGCGGGGGCGATCTCGTCGGCGGGCAGATCCGCGGGTTCGTCCGGTTGTTCGGTACAGGGTCGGAACAGGGGCAGCCACACGTCACCGACGTGCAGGAAACTCACCTCGACGGCCATGCCCAGGTAGAGGTCGTCCGGATCACAGTCGATGATGTTGGTGGTCAGCCGGATCCGGTCATCCTCGACGATGGCGACCTGGGCGATCACGTAGGGCGGGGACAGGCCGGGCAGGGCAAACCTGTGATTCACCGTGAAGCCGGCAAGGGTGGCCCGGCCCGAGACGACCCGGTGGCCGAGATCGGAGCCGTGGCAATACCGGCACACCGGCTGCACCGGATGCAGGAGTTCGCCACAGCTGGTGCACTCCTGGATCCGGAGCAGGCCGTCGGCCCCGGACGTCCAGTAGAACTCGTTCGCGAGGGTCAGCTGTGGAAGCGGACGCTGCGGTCGGGGCGCTTCGGCCACGCCCTACCCCTTCTGCTTCGCCCGGGACAGGGCAAGAGGTTCGGCGAGTTCCTGCTCGTCGACCATCTGCTGTACCTCGACAAGGGTGTCCGCGAGACTCGCATGGGTGCGGGGGCCGGGCGTGAACGTCGCGGGGAGGTGCCGCATCCCCTGGATGACACCGATCGAGTCGTAGTGCACGGTCCCCTCGGGATCGCAGCGGAAGTCGGGCATCCGGTCGAGGACGGCGACGAGCATCCGCTTGAAGACCGTGCGGGCCACGTTCGACCCGATGCAGCGATGGATTCCGAGTCCGAAACTGAAGTGGCGGTTGCCGGTCCGGTCCAGGTGGATCGAGTTCGGGTCGTCGAAGAGTTCCGTGTCGCGGTTGGCCATCGCCCAGGACAACCAGAGTCGGTCGCCTTCCCGGAACTCGGTGCCGTCCTCGGCCTCGAAGTCGTCGGAGATCGTCCGGCCGTCGCCGGCGGCGGGGGTGAAGTAGCGGAGGAACTCCTCGGTGGCACCGTCGAGGAGGGAGTCGCGCTCGTCACTGAGATGCGTTCGCTCATCGGGGTTCTCCGACAACCACTCCAGGGCATGCGCGGTGAGCGCGGTGGTGGTGTCGAAGCCGCCGCCGATCACCAGGCTCAGGATGCCGAGCAGTTCCATGTCGTCGGGCGGGCCGCCGTCGAAGCTCGCATTGGCGACGGCGTTGATGATGCCCGGTCGAGGATTCGCCCTGATCTCGAACAGGTTGGTGATCAGGTCGATACCGAGCTGGCGATGCAGTTCGGCCACCCGGGGGGCATCGGGGGAATCCGGCGGTGTGTAGACCGCAGCGTGCACCGGCTCGTTGTAGATCGTCCACTTCTCCACCGGGATACCGAGCATCGCCAACGTCAGCACCGCGGGTACGACATTCGCGAGTTCGTCGACGAAGTCGATCCGGCCGCTCTCGATCTTCTCGTCGATGCAGGCGTGTACGACCTTGTCGATCAGCGGCACCCACCGCTTGACCGCTGCCGGTGACAGATACGGATTCAGGATGGAACGGAAGAACTTGTGCTCGGGTTCGTCCATCTCCAGGATGCCGCCGCGGACACCCGCGGCCCGTTCGGCGGTGGGGATGCTGATGCCCTTGTACCCGCTGCGCTCGTTGCGCACGTCGTGATCGTTGGACACGTGGGGACACCGGGCCAGCTCGAAGACGGCTGTGCTGCTCGCCGCCACCCAATGCCCGCCGTATGTGTCGCTCCACGCCACCGGACACTTCTCGTGCATCTCCTGGGTGGTGTCGAGGAACTTCTCCCGGTACTCCGTCGCGTGCCGCTCGAAGTCGAAACGGTGCCGCTTTCGGGCGTCGTCGTCGGTGACGCTGTCAAGACTCATCGCCTGTTCTCCTGCTGTCGTGTCGGTCACTCGGCACCCGAATGAATGCGTTCGGATACTGAAATCGCCTGTTCGGGACACGACCGCGCTGCCTCGCGCACCCGGTCCTCGAACCCCTCCGGCACATCCTCGGAGACGGGCGATGCGTGGCCGTCCAGCTCGTCGAGCTCGAAGATCTCCGGAGCGATCATCGCGCAGAGAGTGTGGCCCTGGCACCGGTCCCCGTCGATGTGAACCTTCATGATCGTCCTCCTTGCGATGGGTGAGAAATGTTGGTGGGCAACGGATCGAAACGTCTGGTCAGATCTTGAAGTCGTACCACTTGAGGTATCCGCCCGCGTCGACACGCATCTGCATGCCGGTGACGTACCGTGCTTCCTCCGAGGCGAGGTAGAGCACGGTGTTGCTGATGTCGGAGGGTTCGATCCACGGTGTCTTCATCGCCTGCTGTACGTAGAAGGCCGGCGTCGCGTCCTCACGGGTCGGGTTCTCGAGATCGGGGCGGAAGGATCGGTACATCGGCTCGCTCTGCAGCATGTCGGTGTTGCAGTTGGTGGGATGGATGACGTTCGCGCGGATGCCGCGGGGTGCGAGGTGAGTCGCGAGCTCGTGGATGTACTGGGAGAGTGCGCGTTTGGAGAAGACGTAGGCGACGCCACCGAGATCCTTGCCCGGGACGTCGGTCTTGCTGATGTCCATGAGGGCCGCGATCGATCCGGTGGCGATGATCGATGCGCCCTCGCCGAGGTGGGGCAGTGCGACCTGGATCGCGTTCATGGTGCCGATCAGGTTGGTGTCCACCACATCGCACCAGGCCTGCGTCGCGGGCTCGCCCTTCATCCCGGCCACGCCGGCCTGGGCGACCACGATGTCGAGTCTCCCGAGTTCGTTGATACCGCGCTCGAGGGCGTTGCGCAGTTGCGATGCCTCACGGACGTCGGCCTGGACGGCGACGACCCGCCGACCTTCCTTCTCGACGAGACGCGCGGTCTCCTCGAGGTCTTCCGGTGTGGCCATCGGGTAACCGATGGTGTCGATGTCCTTGCAGAGGTCGACGGCGATGATGTCGGCGCCCTCCTCGGCCAGACGCACCGCGTGGCTGCGGCCCTGCCCACGCGCGGCCCCGGTGATGAAGGCAACCTTGTCCTGAACGCGTCCCATCTCGAATCTCCTTCTGTGGTGCCACGTTCTACGCGATCCGCGGCGGTGTGGACGGCTCCGGTCGACCCCGGAACCGGGTGATCAGGTGTTCCGGCCCCCGTTGACGCCGAGTATTTGTCCGGTGATGTAGCCGGCTTCCTCCGAGATGAGGAAGGAGCAGGCTGCCGCGATGTCCTCCGGGCGGCCCACCCGCCGGACCGGTGTCCGCTCGATGTGATCGTCGACGGTTCCACCGAGTCGCTTGAGGCCCTCCGCATTACGGAGCATCGGTGTGTCGATGAACCCTGGCGGTACGGCGTTCACGGTGATGCCCTGCGGGCCGAGTTCGAGGGCCAGCGCCTTGGTCAGTCCGTTCACCGCGGACTTGGCCGCGACGTAGTGGGTCATGTAGGGCTGGCCCGAATGGGCACTCGACGACGAGATGTTGACGATGCGGCCCCAGCCGGCGTCGACCATGTCGGGCAGTACTGCCTGGGTGCAATGGAATACGCCGTTCAGATTGACGTCGATGACCTTCTGCCACTCCGCGAAGTCCAGCTTCGCGAACCGCTTGAAGCCGTCGACCCCCGCCGCGTTCACCAGAATGGTTATCGGCCCCAGGGTTTCGCGGATCTTGGTCATGGCGGCATCGACCTGGGAGCGGTCCGCGACATCGGCGGCCTCGGCCGACGGCTCGTCACTGGGCCGTAGGTCGATGGTCGCGACGTGATAGCCCTGACTGCGGAGCCGTTCGGCGACGGCGAGTCCGATACCGGACCCACCGCCGGTGACGACAGCATTCTTCACGACCACGCCTCGTCCCCGGCGATGGTCGTGCGATGCATGGTCCGTTCCGACGACGGGTCGTAGGGCAGCGCGCGATGCAGCATGCCGGTGTTGTCCCAGATCACCACGTCGTCCTTCTCCCACTCGTGGACGTAGGAGAAGCGCTCCTGGGTGGACCAGGCGAGCAGCTCGTCGAGTAGCTCGCGACTCTCCTCGGGGCGCATGCCGACGATGTGATCGGCGGTCGCACCGATGACGAGCGACCGCCGCCCGTCACGGCGCTGCCAGACGAGCGCGCTCTCGTGGGAGGGCAGGGTCCGCCACGCGGCGAGCTGTTCGTCCGTCGGATCGGGATGCACCAGGCGTTGCGAGGCTTCGAAGGTGTGCACGACGCGCAACCCGTCGTAGCGCTTACGGTCCTGTTCGGGCAGGTTCTCGTAGGCGGCGTAGGTGCTCGCGAACTCGGTGCCGCCACCGACCATGGCGACGTGGCGGGCGGTCAGCATCGTCGCCCTAGCGGGCACGTCGTTGGTGGTGTCGTCGATGTGCCAGTGGAAGGTGCCCTTGAGGTACTCGGCCGACCGGGACTTCGCCGGGTCGAGCGACACGACGAAGACCTCTTTGCCGGCCGGCGCGAGCACCGGTCCGAGCTGTTTGCTGAACGCGACCTGGGCCTCGTCGTCGAGGTGCAGGCCCCGGATGAGCAGGACGCCACGCCATTTCAAGGCTTCCAGGCAACGACCGATCACCGCGGGATCGCGGAGGTCGTCGACGCCGGACACTTTCACACCCATCGCCGGCGTGAGGGCTGAGGTCTGGATCACAAGAATCTCCCTTCCATGAGTGAGAACGGTACTCTCGAAAAACAGTAATCGGCAAGTGTTTTGTTGCATTGCCCGGGTGTGGACCCGACTTTGCCGAGCCGTCCGGCGAGAGCGTTGTCCGCCCTCGCAACCTTGCGTACCGGGTGATTGTATGCGAATGTGACGTTAGTCATATGCGAGAATGGCATTTTCAACCAGGAGTGGGAGGGCGTGTGGTGGCCCAGGACACGATGACGACCGACGGCGCGAGTGCGGTCGATACGAGTCGGGATTCCGGCGGAATCCAGAAGCGACTGCTGATCGGTGGAGAGCTCGTCACGGCGGCGACGACCTTCGAGACCATCAATCCGGCAACCGGGGAGGTGCTGGGTTCGGCACCCGATGCCGGGGTCGACGAGGCGAGATCCGCGATCGAGGCGGCCCGGAGCGCCTTCGAGAAGTCCGGGTGGGCGACCGACGTCGCATTGCGCGCACGCTGCCTCGACCAGTTGCACAAGGCGCTGCTCGAGCACGCCGAGGAACTGCGTGATCTGACGATCGCCGAGGTCGGTGCCACCAAGATGCTCACGAAGGGCAACCAGCTCGACGCACCGATCGAGATCGTCCGTTACTACGCCGACCTGCTCGAGAACCACTCGTTCACCGAGGATCTCGGCGAGATCGAGATCCGTGGACAGCAGCACCGTCGGTGGACCGAACGCGAACCCGCGGGCGTCGTCGCAGCCATCATCGCCTACAACTACCCGAACCAGTTGGCGCTGGCGAAGCTGGCGCCCGCACTGGCGGCGGGATGCACCGTCGTGCTCAAGGGCGCCCCGGACACCCCGCTGGTGACGCTCGCACTGGGCGAGATCATCGCTGAGCACACCGACATCCCGGCCGGCGTGGTCAACGTCATCACGTCGTCGAAGGTCGAGGTCGGCGAGACGATGGTGGCTCACCCCGATGTCGATGTGGTGACGTTCACCGGATCCACGCCGGTGGGTAAGCAGATCATGGCCGACGCCGCGGCATCGCTGAAGCGCGTCTTCCTCGAACTCGGTGGCAAGTCTGCGCTCATCGTGCTCGACGACGCGGACCTGATGAAGGCCGCACAGTTCGCGGCGTTCACGATCTGCAGCCATGCGGGCCAGGGATGTGCGTTGACCACCCGGCTGATCGTGCCGCGCGACAAGCACGATCAGCTCGCGGAGATGGTCGGCGCGATGCTCGACCATGTGACCGTCGGAGACCCGACCGACGACAAGACCTACATGGGGCCGCTGATCAGTGAGCGACAGCGCGACAAGGTCGACGGGCTGGTCCAGCGTGCGGTCGAGGCCGGTGCCCGTCTGGTACGTGGCGGAACCCGGATCGACCCCGGATTCTTCTATGCGCCGACACTTCTCGCCGGTGTCGACCCGGACAGCGAGATCGCTCAGGAAGAGGTGTTCGGCCCGGTGCTCGCGATGATCCCGCACGACGGGGACGCGCACGCGATCGAGATCGCCAACAATTCGAGGTACGGACTGTCGGGCGGTGTGCTCACCACCGATTCGGCGCGCGGGGCGGCGGTCGGGCGCGCCATCCGGACGGGGACGTTCAGCATCAACGGCGGCAACTACTTCTCCGCCGACGTCCCGTTCGGCGGCTACAAGGAATCCGGCATCGGCCGCGAGATGGGTGTCGCGGGCCTGCACGAGTTCACCGAGATCAAGTCGTTCGCCGAGGCGGTGGAATCGTGAAGCCACTCGAGGGGTTCACCGTCCTCGAGGTCGCCATGTACGGGTTCGTACCGTCGGCCGGCGCGGTGCTGCGCGAATGGGGCGCAGAGGTGATCAAGGTGGAGCACGCGGTGACCGGCGACCCGCAACGCGGCCTTCGCCAGACCGGGCAGTTCAAGATCGAGGGCGACCTCAATCCGAATGTGGAACATGCCAATCGGGGTAAGCGCAGTATCGGGCTGGACATGTCGCGGCCGGAAGGCCGCGACGTGCTCTACGAGTTGGTGCGTCGTGCCGACGTCTTCCTCACCAGCTTCCTTCCCGGCCCGCGCACGCGCTTCGGGATCGACGTCGACGACATCCGCGCGGTCAACCCGTCGATCGTCTACGCGCGCGGCAGTGCGTTGGGGCCACGGGGTGCCGAATCGGAGAAGGGTGGTTACGACATGACCGCCTTCTGGTCGCGGGGCGGGATAGCGGCGACCCTGACGCCCCCGGGCACCGAGGGCCTCATCAGCCCGCCCGGCCCGGCGTTCGGCGACACGATCTCGGGCACCAATCTGGCCGGTGGCATCGCCGCAGCACTGCTCAAACGTGAACGGACGGGCGAACCCTCGGTGGTCGACGTCTCGCTGCTGGGCAGCGGTCTGTGGTCGATGGGGCACACCGTGGCACTCTCGCTGCATCTCGACAAGCCGATGGAGGCACCGGCGCAGGGCGGACACGGTTCGCCCACCAATCCGCTCTCGGGACTGTACAAGACGTCGGACAACCGCTACATCTCGTTCGTCATGCTGCAGGCGGCGAAGTTCTGGCCCGACGTGTGCAAGCACATCGACCGCCCCGAACTCGTCGAGGATTCTCGATTCAGCAGTGCGGAGCTGTTGGCGGAGAACACATCCGACGCCGTGACCATTCTGCGCGAGGCCATTGCGGAACGGACCCTCGCCGAGTGGACCGAGCGGTTCGCCACTCTCGCCGGGCCGTGGGCGCCGGTGCAGGACTCCCGACAGGTGGGTGACGACCCGCAGATCAGGGCCAACGACTACATCGTCACCGCCGGGGAGCTCGAACTGGTCGGCAATCCCGTGCAGTTCGATGTGGCTGCGTCGACGGTCTCCGCGGCACCGGAGTTCGCCGAACACACCGACGAGATCCTGCAGGAAATCGGTCTGGACTGGGACCGCATCATCGAACTGAAGACCGCGGGCGCGGTCACCTGATCCACCGGGCTCGGGATCGGCAGCCTGACGGCGGACCCGAGGAGTGAGCTTGCGAGCGTCACGAAGGTCACCCTTCGGGACGGGCCGCCGAGAGGCGGCGAACGCTGAAGGGAAGAATTCGATGCCCAACATCGCATCAATCGGGACGTATCTCCCGTGCTGGGGCAGCGCCGACAGACGTGTCACCGGGGAGGACGAGGACGCCATCACCCTGGCGGTGGAGGCCGGCCGCGCTGCGCTGGACTCGGGCGGTACAGTCGATTCCGTCGTGCTGGTCAGCCGCGACCTCCCCCTGACGGAGAGCAGCAACGCGGCAGTTCTCCTGGCCGGATTGGACCTCGATCCGGAACTCGAGGTCACCGAACGGCTCGGCGGTGCGCCGGCCACGCTGGACGCGCTCAGCTCAGCGCGGTCCCGGACCCTGATCATCGGCGTCGATCTCGAACCCGCCGGGGCCGTGGCGGTGCTGACCGCGGATCGAGGCCTCGGCGTCCGGACCAATGCCCGGATCTCGCGGAGTCTCCCGGTCCGCACCCGCAACCTCGCGGGCGCCGTCCACGACTACGGGGACCCCCGCCTGCTGCACGAGCGAGGGCTCGTGGCGTCGCTGACCGAATCGTGGCTGGAGAAGCCGACAATGGTTGCGGGGGTGGACCGCAAGGAGGCCGGACAGCTCGCCGAGGTCGATGCGGCCCTGCCGACAACCGGCGCGAGTTCGGGACTGTTCGGGCTCGCCGCGATGGCTTCCCGAGAACTGTCCGGGAACCTCGTCGCGGTCGAACAGGGAAGCCTGTCCGGAATCGCCGTCTCGACCGGCTCCGTGACAGTGCACCGCCGGGAACCGAAACCCCGGGCGAAGTCCGAGGAGCCGGTCGCCTCCGCCGATGAACTACGCATCTCCCTGGCCGCCTACGAGCGTGCTTTCAACGCCAAGGTGCGTTGGGAGGCAGGCAGGTTCACCGGCAGCGACGAGCTCGACTTTCCGCCGCGCTACCAGGTCGACGCCGACAGCACACTGCGCACCGATTATGAACTCGTACCGCTGCCACGTGCCGGGACGGTGTACTCGGAGGCCACCGTTCATGTTCCGGTGCCCGGACTGCCGTCGCCCTACTCGCTCGTTCTCGTCGAACTCGACGGGGTGGGGGTACGAGCCCTGGTGAAGGTGGCCGGACCACATGTCGGGCTGGTGGGGATCGGTGACCGCGGGCGCCTGGTCCTGCGGCGACTGGCGTTACGGTCGGGCGTGCCCGACTACGGATATTCCTTTGAACCGGAAGGAGTCGCGGCATGAGGAAGGTGGCAGTCGTCGGAGCGGGTATGACGCCGTTCGCGGAGCATTTCGCGCTCGGTGTGCGCGATCTGGTGCCGATGGCGTTCGCCGACTGTGCGGCATCGGTGGACAAGGGATTCGACAAGGGCGACATCGAGGCCGCATGGTTCGGTGCCGTCGGTCCGACGGACGGATCGGCATCGGGTATCGTCGCGGACTCGCTCGGCCTCGACGGAATTCCGGTGACACGCGTGGAGAATTCCTGTGCCACAGGGAATGACGCCATCCGAAACGCGGTCTACGCGATCGGTTCTGGAGCGGTGGACGTGGCATTGGTCATGGGCGCCGACAAGTTGCGCGAGACCGCATCGAAGAACGTCGTGTGGGAGTGGGAGGCTGTGTCACGCGACATGACCTGGGAGTACCCGCTGGGCCTCGTGGCGCCCGCGGGTGTCGCGCTGCACGTGAACCGCTATCTCCACGAATCGCCGGCAACCCGCGAACATCTGGCGATGGTGGCCGTCAAGAACCACCGGCACGGTGCCACCAACCCGAAGGCCAGGTTGCAGTTCGAGATCACCGCAGCGCAGGCGTTGTCGGCGACGACGGTGGTCGAGCCGTTCAGCGTCTACGACTGCGCGCCACTGAGCGACGGCGCGGCCGCGATGATCCTGGTCGCGGAGGATGTCGCCGACCGCTACACCGACCAACCCGTCTGGGTGGCCGGGGTCGGCCTCGGCCTGGATGCGCTGATGCATCAGCACAAGACCGACCTGACCACATTTCCCGCGACCGTGCGGGCGGCCCATGCCGCGTTCGCGATGGCGGGTGTGTCGCCCGCGGACATCGACGTGGCGGAGGTGCACGACTTCTTCACCGGTATCGAGCTCATCAGCTACGAGGATCTGGGATTTGCGGACAGGTTCGACGGCTACAAGCTGCTCGAGGCCGGCGAGACGTCGCTGGGTGGATCGATTCCGGTCAACACCAGCGGAGGCCTCAAGTCGAAGGGGCATCCGCCGGGTGCCACCGGCGTCGGCCAGTGCGTGGAACTGTTCGAACAGTTGCGGGGCAGTGCGGTCAATCAGGTGGACGGTGCGCGGATCGGTTTGGCGCACAACGTGGGTGGCCCGACTTCGGTCTCGGCGGTCACGATTCTGAAGGCCCCGGGTGTGAGCTGATCCGACCCAGTCCGCTGGGTCGGGCGGCTGCCGAACCAGCGGTGGGGTGGGTGATCTCGATACGCCGGCTCGCTGGCGCTCGCCGGCTACTCGATCAGCGGTGGGGGGCTCGCTGGCGCTCGCCGGCTACTCGATCAGCGGGTGAGCGGTGGCCTGGGTCAGCGCAGGAGGTCTTTCATCACCTTGCCGGTGGCGTTCATCGGGAGCTGATCGAGGAACGTGATCGAGCGCGGCGCCTTGAATCCGGCCATCCGGGTGCGGCTCCACTCGAGCAGCTCATCCTCGGAGATCACCTCGCGCGCAACCACGAACGCCTTGCCGACCTGGCCGAGTCGGTCGTCGGGAACCCCCACGACGGCGACCTGGTCGACGGCCGGATGTTCCAGCAGATAGCTCTCGATCTCGGCCGGATAGGCGTTGAAGCCGCCGACGATGAACATGTCCTTCTTGCGGCCGATGATGCGCAGTCGCCGGCCGTCGACGAGTTCACCGAGATCGCCGGTGTGCAGCCAGCCGTCCGCGTCGATCGCGGCCGCGGTCGCGTCGGGCTCGTCGAGGTAGCCCTGCATGACGTTGTAGCCGCGGATGAGCACCTCGGCGTCGTGGGCGATGCTGATCTCGATTCCGTCGCACGGCTCTCCGACGGTGGTGGCGATCTGCTCGAAGGTGTCGCCGGGGCGAGACGCGGTGGCGGTCCCCGCCTCGGTGAGGCCGTAGCCGGTCATGATCGTCTGGAAGGGTAGATCACGCTTGATGCGACGGATGAGATCGACCGGGATGTCGGCGGACCCGGTGACGGCAGCCCGTAGCGACGAGAGGTCCCGCGACCCGTCATTGGCGGCGAGCAGGGACTGGTAGAGCGTGGGGGGTCCGGGCAGCATGGTGATCTTCTCTGTCTCGATCAACTCCAGGACGTGATCCATGTCGAGAACGGGCATCGGATAGATCGTCGCGCCGCGCAGGAACGAGGCGATGAGTCCAGCCTTGTAGCCGAACATGTGGAAGAACGGGTTGACGATGAGGTAGCGGTCGCCCTCGCGGAGGTCGGCCAGGTCGCACCACTCGCCGAACAGCCGCAGCACCTGCCGATGATTCATCATGACGCCCTTGGGGCGGCCGGTGGTCCCCGAGGTGTACATGATGTCGGCGATGTCGGAGCCGGACACCTCGACGTCCAACGGTGTTCCGCCGGAGAGGAAGTCGCCCGTGATGTCGATGACCCGAACGCCGGCGGGAGCCGAGAAATCGAGCCCGAGGAAGCCCGGCTGAACCAGCACGGCCTTGGCGCCGCTGCGCGTCAGGATGTCGGCGGCCTCGTCCTGCTTGTAGCGGGTGTTGATCGGGACGAGTGTGGCGCCGGCGGTCAGGAGTCCGAACACGGCGATGATCCACTGCGCGGAGTTGGGTGCCCAGATCGCGACACGGTCGCCTTTCCGGATCCCGATGCCGGCGAATGATCCGGCGGCGCAGCGAATCCGATGAACCACCTCACGAAAGGTCAAGCGCACAGAGCCGTCGACGACCGCTTCGGCATCACCGAAGCGGTCGTCGGACGACAGGACCATCTCGGGGATGGTCTGCCAGCTCATACCTTGAGCAGCCGCGCCATGTTGCCGCCCATCACGAGCTTCTGGTCCTCGAGGGGCAGATGCTCGATGTGACTGATATAGGTGGTGGGCTCGGCGAGTCCCTCGGGATGCGGGTAGTCCGACCCGAACAGCACCCGCTCGGCGCCGATCAGTGCGGTGAGCTTGCTGAAGTCCTCTTCCCAGAAGGGGCTGACGTGGATGCTCTTCTTGATGGCCGCCACCGGGTCCTGCATGCCGAAGCCCTCCGGGGCCTTCTTGTAGACGTCGGTCAGCGTCTGCAGCACGTGCGGAAGCCAGCTCGCACCGTTCTCGATGACCGCGATCCGCAGCTCGGGGAACCGGAACAGGGCACCGTGGCACACCCACGAGGCCACCGCATCCTGGATCGGCCGCCATTCGCTGACCATCCGGAATGCGTTGGTGACGAACGGCAGCATCTCGGCGCCGGTGCCGTCCCAGTCCTGGTTGTAGCGTGCGTATCCGCTGTCCGACGAGTGCTGGGTGACGAGCACGTCGAGTTCCACGACGCGCTTCCAGAACGGGTCGAACTCGGGCAGCGCGAACGACCGCGGTCCCTTGTAGCCGGGGACCGGCGCGGGCCGGACGAGGATCGCCTTGGCGCCACGTTCGACACACCACTCGAGTTCCTCGATGGCCTTGTCCACGATGGGCAGGCTGATGACGGGGACGGTGAAGATCCGGTCCTTGAAGTTGAACGACCAGTTCTCGTACAGCCACTGGTTCAGTGAGTGCACGACCGCGTGGATCAGTTCCGGATCGTTGCGCATCCGCTCCTCGACGAGGCTCGCCAGTGTGGGGAACATCAGCGTCCGGTCGATGTTCAGTTCGTCCATCAGCTCCAGGCGCGGACCCGGTTCGCGGAAGGCCGGCGGCGACTTGATCGGCTTGCCGAAGATCTCGCGCTTGCTCTTGCCCTCCGGGTTGCCGTTCTTGAAGTAGTCCTCCATGGCGCCCGGGCGCGCGACGACGTCGAAGGTGGGGTTGGGGATGTACTCGCTGATCTGCCCCTGGATGGCGATCTTGGTACGGCCGTCCACCTCGACGTACTGGATGGCCTTCTTGTACTTGTCGGGAAGGAACTGGGTGAGCGCCTCCTTGGTCTCGTACAGGTGGTTGTCCGCGTCGAACAGCGGATAGGGCAGCTGGCTCGGTGACATGTGAAACTCTCCTTTGCTACTGATGAGAATACTATTCTCTTTCCTGGCTACTGACAATGTCGGCGCGGATGCGAAACTTCTGGATCTTGCCGCTGGCGGTCCGCGGAAAGTCGTCCACCACGTGGATCTCTTCCGGCCATTTCTGCTTGGCCAACCCGACGGCGGAGAAGTGGATTCGGAGCTCGTCGAGCGTCGGAGCCGTCTCGTCGGCCTTGATGCGGACGACCGCCGCGGCGCGTTCGCCGAGCCGCTCGTCGGGTACTGCGACGACGACGGCGTCGGCGACGGTGGCCATGCCGAGCAGCACTTCCTCGACCTCGAGTGCGCTGATGTTCTCGCCGCCGCGGATGATGATGTCGGACTTGCGATCTGTGATCTTCAGATAGCCGTCGTCATCGAGGACCCCGATGTCGCCGGTGTGGTACCAACCGGACTCGTCGAACATGCGCGAGGTGAGCTCGGGATCGGTATAGCCCATACAGAGATCCGGCCCCCGACTGAGGATCTCGCCGTCCTCGGCGAGTGTGATCTCGACACCCGGTAACGGCCGGCCGTCGGTGTGCAGGCGCTTGTCCTCGGGGGCGTCATACCAGGATCCGGTGATCGACGGGTGCTCGGTGCTCCCGTACGAGCGGAAGACCGTGATGCCGAGGTCGGCGAGTCGCGTGGTCACGGCGCTGGGCACCGAGGATCCGCCGAGGCCTGCATACTTCATCGACGGGAGGTGCTCCGGCGTGAAATCGGGATGCTCGAGCAGGCTGGTCATGTAATAGGTGGCTCCGCCGCCGACGGTGAGATTCTCTGTCCGCATCAACTCGAGTGCCTGGCCCGGGTCCCAGACGTCGGTGAGGTTGATGTCGGTCCCGTCGAGGACCGGGATCAGAAAGGCGTTGATCATGCCGATGAAATGACCGACCGGAGCGGCAGTGAGTTGATGGCCGCGGTCGGGTGGGTACCAGCCCGCGAGCTGACGTGTCTCGTGAACCAGCGAATAATGGCTGTGTAGAACGCCTTTGGGATTCCTGGTGGTACCGGAGGTGAAAGCGATGAGGGCCGCCTCGGCCGGGTCGACGGGCAGTGTGCCGGTCAGCGGTTCGTCGGCGAGGAGATCGTCGAAATCGCGGTCGACGACGCCGACGATGGGAACGTCGGCGCATACCGTGAGGTCGTACTCGAGTCGTCCGAAGCGCTCGGGTGTGATGAACACCTTGGGACGCACCTCGTCGAGGATGTAGGAGACCTCTTTGCGGCCGTAGAAGTGCACGATCGGCACCACTGCCGCGCCCAGGAAGGCCGATGCCCAGAACGTCGCCGCGGCCTCCATCCAATTCGGCAGTTGGAAGGCGACCACGTCGCCCGGCCCCACCCCGCGCTCCCGGAGCCCGGCGGCCAGGCGTCGGGCGACGTCGTCGACGTCGGCGAAGGTGCCCGTCCACGGTCGCACGGAAGAATGGATGCGGAACGCGCCGTCGGGTGCGTCCTGCAGGCCGCGGGTCAGGACGTCGCCGACGGTGTCGGTGGTCCACCACCCATTGGCGATGTACTTCTCGGCCAGTTCGGCCGGCACCTGCCTGGTCATGAAGCCCCCAAGTCCGACCCGGGCGCTCCGATGCGTCACCGTCGACCCGGATGTAGTGGTGATAATGTTCTCTCTGGGCGAGAATAGCAATCTCACTAGCGGAGAGCGAGTGGTTTTCATGGTGAAGTTGGAGACGGTCGACGGGCTGGCGGTCATCACGATCGACCGCCCGGAGGCGCGCAACGCCATCGCGCAGTCGACGATGGACGAGCTGGATCACGCGATCGACGAGGCGGCCGGCGCGCGGGCGCTCGCGATCACGGGTGGGGGAGACCGAGTGTTTGTCTCCGGGGGCGATCTGAAGCAGCTGGCCGCGTTGCGCACCCTCGACGACGCCCGCGCGATGGCGTGGCGCATGCGCACCATCTGTCAGCGCCTGGTCGACTTCCCGGCGCCGGTCATCGCCGCGCTGAATGGTCACGCCCTCGGTGGTGGCGCCGAGTTCGCCACCGCCGCCGACATCCGACTTGCCGCCGACGACATCAAGATCGGCTTCAATCAGTCGACTCTGCAGATCATGCCCGCGTGGGGTGGCGCAGAGCGACTCGCGACGCTCGTGGGGCGCCCGCGCGCCTTGCTGCTGGCCGGTGGCGGGCGACTCCTGTCGGCTGAGGAGGCCCACGGATTCGGTCTGGTCGACGAGGTCTTTCCGCGCGAGACCTTTGACCACGATTGGCGTGCGGTCGCGGAATCGCTGGCGTCGGCACCTGCGGCCGCCATCAAGCGAGTTCTCAACGGTGCGACCGCCGACGATGCCGTGGAGGAGTTCGCCACACTCTGGGTGGCCGATGCGCATTGGGCCGCCGCCGATCGGGTCCTCAAGCGTTCCAGGTGATCTCGTGAATCACGACGATGCGCATCAGGCGCTCTACGACGCGGGTCTGGCAGTCCGCACCGAGGTGGTCGGTGCCGATTATGTCGCCGAGTCGCTGGCGCGCAACGCCGATTCCGACGGGGAGTCGCTGCAGCAGTTCGTCACCGAATCCGTGTGGGGGTCGGTGTGGACACGGCCGGGCCTGGATCGCCGGAATCGCAGCCTGATGACGCTCGGCATGCTGGTCGCCCTCAACCATCACACGGAACTGGCCGTGCACGTCCGAGCCGGGCTGGTCAACGGCCTGACCCGCGACGAGATCGTCGAGGCGATCATCCATGCCACCGCGTACTGCGGTGTGCCCGCGGGCATCGCGGCGATGCGGGTTGCGCAGGACGTGCTGCTGCGTGAGTTGGGACCGCGGCCGGCTCGGGCGAAAGAGAAAGGTGGGCAGGATGAGTGACCAACCGCTCCCCGGTCATCGGGTCGCGATGATCGGGCTGGGGGCGATGGGGTCGCCGATCGCCACGAACTTTGTCGGCGCCGGCCAACAACTCGTCGTCGTCGATGCCGACCCCGCGGCGACCGCACGCTTCCTGGACGCGTACCCCATGGCTGTCACCGGGGAACCGGGCGACTGTGACGTCGTCGTCCTGTCACTGCCGACCAGCGACGTGGTGGACGAGGTGGTGCTCGGTGATAAGGGTCTGCTCCGGTTTCTCGCGCCCGGCTCGATCATCGTCGACATGAGTTCCAGTGTCCCCGTACGTACTCAGGCGCTCGCGCGGCGTGCGGCGGAGGCGGGCGTGGCCGTCGTCGACGCCCCGGTCAGCGGCGGCGTGGCCCGTGCCGTCGTCGGCGATCTGGCGGTGATGGTCGGCGGCGAGACCGCGGCCATCGAGGCGGTCCGCCCGCTGCTGGCGGTCACCGCTCGCGAGATCATCCACGTCGGGCCGGCGGGCTCCGCCCATGCGGCCAAGGCGCTGAACAATCTGCTCTCCGCCGTCGGCCTCTTCGCGGGCGCCGAAGTCCTGGTCGCGGGTGCCCGGTTCGGCATCGATCCTGCAACGCTGCTGGAGGTGCTCAACGCGAGTAGTGGCCGCAATCAGGCGACCGAGACCAAATTCGGTACGTACGTCCTGAGTCGTGGCTTCGACTCGGGTTTCACCGCGGCCCTGATGAACAAGGACGTGGGCATCGCACTCGATCTGGCCCGCGACTGCGGGGTGGGCCTCGAAGTCTGCTCGGCGCTCGGCGCAGCCTGGGCCTCGGCACTCGATCAGCTCGACGCGCAGGCCGATCAAACCGAGGTGGTACGCGTCCTGGAACGCGTGGCGGGGGTGGAACTGCGCGCGAAGAACTGATCTCATGGCCAGATATACGAAGAGCTTCGACCCGATGCCCCAACGTCGAGAGGTACACACACGATGGCACGCCTGTTCACCCGCCCGTCGACCGACAACACCGCGGTGCAATTGCTCCTGCGAGCTGCCATCGGCGGGACGATGATCGCCCACGGCGTCAAGCACGGTCGCAGCCTCGACGGCACCGCGGGCTGGTTCGGTTCCATCGGCTTCAAACAACCCAAGATGCAGGCCACGGCGTCGGCGGTGGTGGAGGTGGGCGCCGGCAGCGCCATCCTGGCCGGTGCGGGCACACCGCTGGCGGCGTCGGCGGTCGTCGGCACGATGGCGGTGGCCGCGCGTTCGGTGCATCTGCCCAACGGTTTCTTCATCACCTCGGAGGGTTGGGAGTACGTGGCCAACCTGTCGGTGGCGGCCATCGCGTTGGCCGGCCTCGGACCGGGACGATTCAGTGTGGATCGCGCGCTGGGGCTCGACACCAAGCTGAGCGGGAACAAGGCAGCGGCAGTGGCCGCCGGGGTCGGACTGGCGGCCGCCGGCGCGCAACTGGCGGCGTTCCACCGTCCGCAGGGCGGCGCTGCCTGAGGTGGTCCCGCACCGCGGCGTCGACGGTCGGGCGCGGCCCGTCGCGACGGTCTTCGGCCGGCGTTGCCGGACCTCCTCGGAGGTCGGTGGGTGGCCGTCGAGGTCAGACCGGCCAGGTGTGGACGGGTTCGCCCTCGTGCATGAGGTCGACGTAGTCCCGCAGCATGCCGCGCAGCGCAGCGGCTCGATCGTCGCCTGCCGTCTCCCGTGCCAGCACGGCTCGGCGCTGCCAGGCCGAACCGGTCTGCCGGTTGATGCAGCGACCCTCGATGACCGATAGATAGCGCGCCCGTGCCTTGCCGGACACCCCGAACGACTGCAGCCCGGAGTCGGCGAGGGGGAGGAGGCGTCGGAGGGTCAGCTCGTCGGGTCGCACCCAGCCGACATTCGGCCAATAGATCTGCGCCTCGAAGCCGGCCCGCGCGCCGGACTGCAGATTCTCCGCGGCGGCGTTGAACGACATCTGCGACCACAAGGGGCGGTCGAGTTCGACGAGTCCGCGTACGACCCCGTAGTAGAACGCGGCATTGGCCATGGTGTCGACGACCGTGGGACCGGCCGGCAGTACCCGGTTCTCCACGCGCAGGTGGGCATGACCATCGACGACGTCGTAGACCGGGCGGTTCCAGCGGTAGACCGTGCCGTTGTGCAGGCGCAGCTCGTCGAGCGCGGGGATGCGACCGGCATCGATCTCGTCCATCGGGTCGATGTCGGTGGACACCGGGAGCAGCGCGGGGAAGTAGCGGGTGTTCTCCTCGAAGAGATCGAAGATGGTGTTGATCCATCGTTCCCCGAACCAGACCCGCGGTCGGACACCCTGGTTCTTCAGTTCCAGGGGACGGGTGTCGGTGGCCTGCTCGAACACCGGGATCCGGCTCTCGTGCCACAGCGCGGTACCGGCCAGGAACGGGGAGTTCCCCGCGAGCGCCACCTGGATCCCCGCGATGCTCTGCGCCGCATTCCAGTGTGCGGCAAAGTCTTCGGGCGCCACACGGAGGTGAAGTTGCAAGGATGTGCAGGCGGCCTCGGGCAGGATCGAGTCGGTTGAGGTGTGCAGCCGCTCGGTGCTGTGCGACTCGCCGAGCGGGATTCCGCTGATGTCGATCTCGAGATCCTCGCCGCGCGCGTTGAAGATCTGCTCATTCAGCAGGTCATAGCGAGGGTTTGCCGAGATCCACTGGTGGGCAAAGTGTTCCGCGCCCAAAGTGGGGAGCATGCCGATCATGACCAGATGATTCGACGTCTGCGCGGCCCGTTTCTCCGCGCGGTTCAACGAGGTCCGCAGGGCCTGCTCCAACGAGATGGTGTCGTCGGTGGTGAACGGCCGCGGTGACACATTGATCTCGATGTTGAACTGGCCGAGCTCGGTCTGGTAGTCGGGATCGGCGATGGCATCGAGAACCGTCGCGTTCGCCATCGCCGGATTCATGTCGTCGTCGACGAGATTGAGCTCGACCTCCATGCCCAGCAACGGTTCCGGTGGCCGGCCGTGGTCGGTGAACAGACCGTCGGCGAGCATGCGGGCGATCGCCTCGGTGCCGCGGCTCACCTGCCTGCGGAACCGCACGCGGTCCTCGCCGGTGAACTCTCGTTTCGAGACGTCGGTGCCCATGGCTCAATGGTGCATGATGGTCGGCGTGGCAGCGCGTAAACCGATCGATCCGTCGGAGGTCCGTGCGGTACTGATTTCGGTCGCGCCGTGGCTGCGGGACCAGAACGAACGCGAGCCGACCCGGACCGATCTGGCGGCCGCCGTCCGGCAGACCGCGCGGACGCTCGCCCAGGTCGCACCGGGGAACTCCGTCGAGGTGAGGGTGCCGCCGTTCGTGGCGGTGCAGTGCATCGAGGGTCCCCGGCACACTCGTGGCACCCCACCCAACGTCGTGGAGACCGATGCCCGGACATGGCTGCGTCTGGTGGTGGGCTTCGACGACATGGCCGATCAGATCGAGGCCGGGGCGATCACCGCGTCGGGTTCCCGGGCGACCGAGGTCGCGCGCTGGTTGCCGTTGTTCCCGATCTGAGGGGCACGCGTCCGCTCGGGACGGGTGCGCGGTGACGACATCGCGATGGGAGGGGTCGGTGTGCGGGGTCACACTCGATCCGCATCTCGGAATGCTCGAGTCCGCCGCACCGTTGCAAGGATTCGCCATGTGGTGGCAGGGACCCGTAAACTCGGGGGCGTCTCCCCAGCCCGTCACCGTGTTCGCCCGCCAGCCCCCAGGGAGCTCGTCTCGATGACCGACTTGTCGCTCGACAGCAAGAACCTGCTCGCTCCCACAGGCGCATGTGGCGCCGGACGGGACCTGGACGAGCCCGAGAACGAACCCCGCGAGGAGTGCGGTGTGTTCGGTGTGTGGGCGCCCGGCGAAGACGTCGCCAAGCTCTCGTACTACGGCCTCTACGCACTGCAGCACCGTGGGCAGGAAGCGGCCGGCATCGCCGTCGGCGACGGCTCGCAGGTTCTGGTGTTCAAGGATCTCGGCCTGGTCAGCCAGGTGTTCGACGAACAGACTCTCGGCGCGATGGTCGGCCACGTGGCGATCGGCCACTGCCGCTACTCCACGACCGGCTCCACCACCTGGGAGAACTCCCAGCCGATCTTCCGCACCACCACCGCGGGCACGGGCGTGGCACTGGGGCACAACGGAAACCTGGTCAACACGGCCGACCTGGCCAGCCGCGCACGCTCACTCGGCGTGATGAGCTCGGCCGCCACGTCGGACTCCGACCTGGTGGGCGCGTTGCTGGCGCACGGCGCCGCGGACAGCAGTCTGGAGCAGGCGGCGCTGGAACTTCTGCCGACCCTGCGCGGCGCCTTCTGCCTGACGTTCATGGACGAGCACACGCTCTACGCCGCGCGGGACCCGCACGGAGTGCGTCCGTTGTCGCTGGGTCGCCTCGACCGCGGCTGGGTGGTCGCGTCCGAGACCGCGGCGCTCGACATCGTCGGCGCGTCCTTCGTGCGGGACATCGAGCCCGGTGAACTCCTGGCCATCGACGCGGACGGGGTCCGCAGCTCGCGATTCGCCGAACCGACGCCCAAGGGCTGTGTCTTCGAGTACGTCTATCTGGCGCGACCGGACAGCGTCATCCACGGACGGTCGGTGCACTCGACCCGCGTCGAGATCGGTCGTCGCCTGGCCCGCGAGTATCCGGCCGAGGGTGACCTGGTGATCCCGGTGCCGGAATCCGGCACGCCGGCCGCGGTCGGTTTCGCCCAGGAGTCGGGCATCCCGTACGGCCAGGGTCTGATGAAGAACGCCTACGTCGGCCGCACCTTCATCCAGCCCTCTCAGACCATCCGGCAGCTCGGCATCCGCCTCAAGCTCAACCCGCTCAAAGAGGTCATTCGCGGGAAACGGCTTGTCGTGGTGGATGATTCGATTGTTCGCGGCAACACCCAGCGCGCCCTGATCCGGATGCTCCGCGAGGCGGGTGCCGCCGAGATCCACGTGCGTATCGCGTCGAGTCCGGTCCGCTGGCCGTGCTTCTACGGCATCGACTTCGCGTCGCCGGCCGAACTGATCGCCAACGGCATGGAATCCGAGGCCGGCATGGTCGAGGGTGTCCGTCAGGCCATCGGCGCGGATTCGCTCGGCTACATCAGCATCGAGGAGATGATCGCCGCCACCGATCAGCCGGCGGAGAACCTCTGCGCCGCGTGCTTCGACGGTCAGTACCCGATCGAACTGCCCAAGGAGACGTCGATGGGCAAGGCGGTCCTCGAACAGATGCTCGCCAATGCGGCGGGCGACGGCCGCGGCGACCCGCTCACCGCCGCCAACGACAACGTCAGCGCGGTGATGCGGCCCTGAGGGCTGCGGCCGATCGAGCCACACCGACCGGTGTCGCCGAGGCGCGGTCGGGTAGCGTATTCGCCGTCGGACCCGTGCGTGACGCAGTGACGCGGACGCGCGCGAGGGTACGCGACGACGGAGGCTCCGACCACCCGGAGATCCGACCATCTGGATTTCGACAAGGGGTGTTCAGCTAGATGACCGATCGGGATTCGGCTGCCGACAGTCCGGCCAACAACCCAGCCGCCGCGGACGTCTCGGCATCCTATGCGGCCGCGGGTGTCGACATCGACGCAGGTGAACGCGCCGTCGAACTCTTTGCGCCGCACGCCAAGCGGGCATCCCGGCCCGAGGTCATGGGCGGTCTGGGCGGTTTCTCCGGTCTGTTCGCGCTGAAGGGGAACTACCGGGAGCCGGTCCTCGCGGCGGCCAGCGACGGTGTCGGCACCAAGCTGGCGATCGCGCAGGCGATGAACAAGCACGACACGGTGGGTCGCGATCTGGTGGCCATGTGTGTCGACGATCTCGTCGTCTGCGGTGCCGAGCCGCTGTTCCTGCAGGACTACATCGCCGTCGGCAAGGTGGTCCCGGAGACCGTCGCGCAGATCGTCGCGGGTATCGCGGACGGCTGCGTGGACGCCGGCTGTGCACTGCTCGGTGGCGAGACGGCCGAGCACCCGGGCCTGATGGACGAGGACCACTACGACCTGTCCGCCACCGCCGTCGGCGTTGTCGAGGCCGACCAGCTGCTCTCACCCGAACGGGTTCGGCCGGGCGACGTGGTGATCGCCATGGGTGCGTCGGGACTGCACTCCAACGGCTATTCACTGGCCCGCAAGGTGCTGCTGGAGTGGGGTCACATGGACCTCGAAGGGCATGTCGAGGAGTTCGGCCGATCCCTCGGCGAGGAACTGCTCGAACCGACCCGGATCTACGCCCGCGACTGCCTCGCACTGGCTGCCGAGACCGACGTGCGCACCTTCGCGCACGTCACCGGTGGGGGATTGGCCGAGAACCTGGCCCGGGTCATCCCGGCCGGCCTCGTCGCCGAGCTCGAACGCGGGACCTGGACCCCGGCACCGGTGTTCGCGATCATCGCCCAGCGCGGTCGGGTACCGCGCGAGGAGATGGAGCGCACCTTCAACATGGGCGTCGGCATGGTGGCCGTGGTGGCCCCGGAGGACACCGAGCGCGCGCAGGCGGTGCTGACCGCACGGCACGTCGACAACTGGGTCCTCGGATCGGTCAAGCGTTCCGCCGAGCCGAAGAACACCGATCTGCCCCGAGTCCACCTGGCCGGGGAGCATCCCCGCTTCTGATACATCGGTGCATCACCGGCGTCGCAAGGCGTCGGCTCCCCGGCGTTCTCCAGTCGGAGTCCTCTGATCGGGAGCGCGCGATCGCACCATGAGTGCGCGCGTCGATCGAGCGTGCGCACGCGCGCTCGTCCTGCGTGAGGCCGTGTCCGTTCGCCGAGCCGACCGACTCGGGTATCACGAAAACCACACCCGAGCACCGCACGTGGGGGACAGTGCCCACGAGCAACTGCTCAGGTGTGGTTTTCGTTGATGCGCACCGAGATCGGTGCGGAGAGTTGAGGGTGACGCCGACGTCGTGCGACCGTCAGGCTCGACGCCACTCGTCCTCTTCGGCCCACTCGTCCACCGGGTCTCGGCGTTCAACCGCCGATTCCTCCGACCCGGACAGCTCGCGCTGCAAGCTGTCGAAGTCGGTATGGGGAGTGGAGTACTTCAGCTGACGAGCTACCTTCGTCTGCTTTGCTTTCGCCCGGCCGCGGCCCATATGGGACCCCCTCGCACAATGACGGGGCGGCCAAACACTTGGCGGCCCCGTTCTCTAGGTAATGAATCTGTCGTGGGACCCAGTTTAGCGCGCTCCTCCCGATAATGCGGATCGCCCTGCCGACCGCGCCGTAACGGGTCGGGAACAGCGCGATCTCGGCCGGTCGGAGTCAGACGCGGCTCAGTTTGCGGGAGGCCTCGCGTCGGACTTTCGGGGCGAGGTCGTCGACGGACAGCAGGCGCTCGAGTGCATCCCGGTCGGCGTCGGTGCCGGGGACGAGATCCCGGATGCGGACGCCGTGCGACGGGCGGTGCACCACATGGACCACGTCGGAGACGCCCACCGTGCCCGGTGACACAACCCGCAGGTAGGAGCCGGTGTCGGACCGCTGGAAGAATCGCTTGACCCACTGATCCTCGTCCGCCCACACCGCGAACGTGCGGCACGGCGTCCTCGGGATCGTCGTCTCCAGGATCAGCCCGTCGTCGCCGATCGCCCATCGCTCGCCCACCAGGGCGTCGGTGACCGGGAGCCCGTCGATCCGGAGGTTCTCGCCGAACCAGCCGAAGGGCAGATCCCGGTCCAACTCGTCGGCCCAGTTCAGCGCTTCCCGTTCGCTGTAGGCGTAGACGGCCTGGTCGATGCCGCCGTGGTGCTTGGTGTCGACGACGTGATCGGGGCCGAGTCCGAGCTCGCCCACCGCGACGCGGCCGGTCAGCGGCCGTTTGTCGATGCCGCTGGCGCCGATCTTGTCGAGGATCACATCGTCGGTCGCCGCACACACCGCCAGCACCACGCCGGTGCTCGGGTGGTCAGCCGTCACGATCGGTCCGTCCCACCGCGGCGCAGTCGGTCGATGGCGGCACGGCCGGCCTGCTCGTGGGCGTCGTCGTGCAGCGAATCCGGGTCGATGCGGGCGCTCACCGGGTGTTCGCCGTCGACGAGCAGATCGACGTCGGCCCCGACGGTCCGCTTGACCAGCGCCAACGCGATGAGCCCCAGCTCGTGATGGTCGATGACCGTACCCAGTCGGCCGACCGTGCGGCCGCCCGCCGTGACGGGGTCGCCCGTCACGGGCCGCTCGTCGGCGCTGCCGTCGAGGTGCAGCAACACCAGTCGGCGGGGCGATTTGCCCAGGTTGTGCACGCGTGCGACGGTCTCCTGACCCCGGTAGCACCCCTTGTCCAGATGGACGGCGCCCTGCTGGTCGGGACCGCCGATCCAGTTCACCTCGTGCGGGATGGTGCGGTCGTCGGTGTCGACGCCGTGGCGGGGTCGCAACGCCGCGACGCGCAGTGCGTCGTAGGCCCAGGAACCCGCCATCCGGGCACCCGCGTCGGTGAGCTGGGTCCACCAGGACTCGACGGCCGATTCGGGGATCACGAGGTCCACCACGGGTACGCCCGCACCCTCGCCGAAGGACGGCATCACTCGCCAGAAACCCAGCGGCTCCTCCTCGTGATGCAGTTCGGGCAGGTCGCCTGCCGCATACACCGGGGCGTCCGGGGTGAGTTCCAGCAACTCGGCGATCCGACCGCGGGTGACATCGGGGCCGATGAGGGTGATGACCGTCATGTCCGGGCGTGCGCCGGGCTCGACCTTGGCCCAGAAGACCATCTTGGTGAGGAAGTCGAGCAGCGCCGGGCCGCGGTCACCTTCGCAGTCGATCCAGGTCACACCGTCCATGTCGGTCAACACGAAGTGTTCCTCGATGCGACCGTTCGCGTCGAGTGAGAGGTTCTCGGCGCTGGTCCGGTCTGCCAGATTCGCCACGTGCTGACTGGAGATGGTGTGCAGCCAGGTCAGTCGTTCGGGACCGGGGAGCTCGATGACGGCCCGGTCCGAACGGTCGACGATCACCGCCCCGCGTTCGGCCGTGCGTTGCTCGCCGAGCGGATCGCCGTAATGCCAGGCCACCTCGACCGGTTCGCCGCCGTCGGCGGATGTCGGCCCAGGGACGGCGCCCTGGGTGGAATACCTGGTCAGAAGCGGCGACGCGGTCACACGTCGATTCTACGGGTCGGCGGTGCCGAAGGGATGCGCGTGGATGGCCGCCACCGGGGTGCCAGCGTGCCTGCGGGCGGAATCACGAGACACGTCCTAGCCTCGGACTCATGGTGGCGCAGATTCTGGTGACCCTCGACGGCACGGTGCACGACCCCGACGTCCCGTTCCTGCATGCCGACGATCTGGCGGCGTTGCGGGGCGACGGAGTGTTCGAGACGCTGCTCATCAGGTCCGGCCGCACCCGCCGCGTCGGCGCCCATCTCGACCGGCTGGAACGCAGCGCCGAGATGATGGATCTCCCCAAGCCCGACCGCGACACCTGGCAGAGCGCGATCGACGTCGCGGAGAAGCAATGGCAGGAGACCGGCGGGGACGGCGAGGCCTGGCTGAGGCTGGTGTACTCGCGCGGACGGGAGAGCGCTCCCGACGGCGATCCGACCGCGTACGTGATGGCCGGCGCGGTGGCGGACCGGGTGAACCGTGCGCGCGCCGACGGGATCTCGGTGGTGACCCTCGACCGCGGGTTCTCGACCGACCTCGCGGGCTCGGCTCGCTGGCAGCTGCTGGGCGCCAAGACGCTCAGTTACGCCACCAACATGGCCGCACTGCGTCATGCGGCCGACGAGGGGTTCGACGACGTCATCTACCTCAGCAGCGAGGGTTTCGTGCTGGAGGGACCGAGGTCGACGGTGATCACGGTGACGGGAAAGACACTGGCCACCCCGCCTGCGGAGAGTGGCATCCTGCCCGGCACGACGCAGCGGGCGGTCTTCGAGACCGCCGAACACGAGGGGTGGACCACACGCACGGCGACCCTGCGCCGCGCCGACCTCATCGCGGCCGATTCGGTGTGGCTGGTCAGCAGCGTCGCGCTCGCGGCGCGGGTCACCTCGCTCAACCGGTACGTCATGCCGGTGTCGCCGAATGGCACGGACGCGCACGAATTCGCCGAATTGGTGGACCGTGCGATTTGTGTTGACTGACAATGAGTGACAACGCCCGCGCAGGTCGGTGATCGGCGACCAGATGTCACACGGACGGGATGCAGCTCACAATTCCATCGCGCTGCGATCAGGACTTTGGTCGCTTGAACAGACCCGTCACAGCAGCGTAGCGTCGAACGGGCATCACTACTACGGCCAGTAGTAGGACGTGGTTCGGCACCCAGTCGGTCGCGCACACCGACCCGGCCCGTGTATCGCAGCCCGGTACACCGACTCTTGATAGAGGCGACATGGACGCTCTTGATGTCTCCCGATGGCAATTCGGGATCACCACCGTCTATCACTTCATCCTCGTCCCGTTGACCATCGGACTGGCACCGATGATCGCCGTGATGCAGACGGTGTGGCACGTCACCGGGAATGAGCAGTGGCTGCGCGCCACGAAATTCTTCGGCAAGCTGTTCCTGATCAACTTCGCCCTTGGCGTCGCGACCGGCATCGTGCAGGAGTTCCAGTTCGGCATGAACTGGAGCGAGTACAGCCGATACGTCGCGGATGTCTTCGGCGCGCCGCTGGCGCTCGAGGGTCTCGTCGCGTTCTTCCTGGAGTCCACGTTCATCGGACTCTGGATCTTCGGATGGGGCAGGCTGCCCCGGCGGGTGCACCTGGCCTGCATCTGGCTGGCCGCGATCGGGGTGAACGCCTCCGCGTACTTCATCATCGCGGCGAACTCGTGGATGCAGCATCCGGTCGGCGTGGAATGGGACGCCGAACGGAATCGCCCCGCGATGAACGACTTCTTCGCGGTGATCACGAACAGCACGACCCTGGCGGCGTTCCCGCACGTCATCGCGGGCGCCTTCCTCACGGCGAGCACCTTTGTCGCCGCGATCGGATGCTGGTGGATGGCGCGGAACATGTGGCGCGCGAAGAAACTCCGGGAGGCCATCGAGACCGGCGACACGTCGGACATGCCGAAGACCACCTCGCCGAGCCACATCGACGCGACCCCCGAAGACCTGGAGCACGACGCGCGGCAGCTCTGGCGGCCGGTCACCCGGTTCGCGCTGTGGCTCACCCTGGTCGCGGGTGTCGCGCTGTTCATCACCGGTGACACCCAGGCGCAGATCATGTTCAAGCAGCAGCCGATGAAGATGGCGGCGGCCGAGTCGTTGTGCGACACCGAGACCGGGGCCGGATTCTCGGTCCTGTCCATCGGGAGGCAGAACAACTGCGACAACATCGAGCACGTCATCGAGATACCCGGGATGTTGTCGTTCCTGGCAACCCACCGGTTCGACGCGACCCTGCAGGGTGTCAACCAATTGCAGGAGCAGTACGCCGAGGCGCTGCAGATGCCGAACCAGAACTTCGCCCCCAACCTGTTCGTGACCTATTGGGGTTTCCGCGCCATGATCACCTGGGCGCTCGGTTCGGTGGTAGTGGCGCTCGGCGGGTTGTGGTTGACCCGGCGAAAGCGGGTGGTCGAATCCAGACGCTTCGGCCTGCTGGCCCTGTGGATGATCCCGACGCCGTTCCTGGCCAACAGTTCCGGCTGGATCTTCACCGAGATGGGCCGCCAGCCGTGGGTCGTCGCGCCCAACTGGCAGGACGATCTCGACCCCACCCAGATCAACATGCTGGTGCAGGACGGTGTGTCCAATCACGTCGCCGCGACCGTCTGGGTCACCCTCATCGGATTCACCCTGCTCTACGGCGCGCTCGGCGTGGTGTGGTTCATGCTGCAACGCCGCTACGTCATCGAGGGGCCGGCCACCTACGACGCGATACCGCCGGACGAGCCCTCGGATGATTCCGATTCCGATGAGCCCAAACAACTCTCGTTCGCGTACTGAGGAGATCGACGATGGGACTGCAGGAGTTCTGGTTTCTGATCATCGCAGTGCTGTTCATCGGGTACTTCGTACTCGAGGGCTTCGACTTCGGCGTCGGCATGCTCATGCCGTTCCTCGGCCGGAGTCACACCGGTGGCGACGATCGCGTCGCGCCATCGGAGGACATCGCCGACCCCGACAAACGACGACGGGCCATCCTCAACACGATCGGGCCGGTGTGGGACGGCAACGAGGTCTGGCTGCTGACCGCGGGCGGAGCCCTGTTCGCGGCGTTCGGTGGGTGGTACGCGACGATGTTCACCGCCTTCTACCTGCCGCTGTTCCTGATCCTGGTGGGGCTCATCACGCGCGTGGTGGCCATCGAATGGCGCGGCAAGATCAACGATCCGAAGTGGCGCACGTGGTGCGACATCGGCATCGGTCTCGGCTCGTGGATCCCGGCACTGTTGTGGGGCGTCGCGTTCGCCAATGTGGTCCGCGGCCTGCCGATCGACGCCGATGCCCAGTACACCGCCGGCTTCTTCAACCTGCTCAACCCCTACGCGTTGCTCGGCGGGGCCACGACCCTGCTGGCGTTCCTGACCCACGGCGCGGTCTTCCTGGCGCTCAAGACGAGTGGGGTACTGCAGCAGGACTCGATGAAACTGGCATCACGGCTGGCCATTCCGACGCTGGTGGTCGCGGCCGCCTTCCTGCTCTGGACGCAGTTCGCCTACGGCAACGGCTGGACCTGGATCCCGGTGCTGATCGCGGCGCTGGCGGCGGTGGCGATGGTCCTCGCCACCCAGATGAAACGCGAGGGGATCGCGTTCTTCGCGACATCCATCGCGATCGCCGGGACCGTGGCCACGCTGTTCTCGGTGCTCTACCCGAATGTGCTTCCGTCGCTCACGGATCCGGCGTACAACCTCACCATCGCCAACACGTCGTCGAGTCACTACACGCTGACCATCATGACGTGGGCGGCGGTGTTCATCACCCCGGTGGTGATCGCCTACCAGGCGTGGAGTTACTGGGTCTTCCGCAAGCGGATCTCGGTGGAACAGATCCCGGCGCCCAGCGGCCTGTCGTCGCTGCGCGTGCCGACTGAATGACCCCGACACCGACCGCGGACGCCATCGACGTCGAGGGCGTCCGCGGTGAACAACGGCGTACCGGGCCGATCGATCCCCGGTTGCTGAAGTACTCGTCGGCTGCCCGCGGCTACGTGATCGTCACGGCAGGCTTCTCGTGCGCGGCGGTGGTGGCGATCATCGTGACGGCGGCGATGGCTGCCTCGATCCTGTCCGAACTGATCGTCGACCCGTCGCGACGATCGCTTGCCGCGCAACAGGTTCACCTGCTGGTACTGGCCTGCGCCCTTGTCGCGCGGGCGGTGATGTCGTATCTGCACGACCGCTACGCACAGCGGGCGTCGGCGCGGGTGATCGCGCAACTGCGTGCGCGCGCCCTCGACGTCCTGACCGATCCCGCCCGCACCTCGCCACGCGACCTGCCGTCCCGGCGCGCACACGCGAGCACCGTCCTGCTGCAGGGCCTCGACAGCCTCGGCCCGTACCTCTCGGGTTACCTTCCGGCGCTGATCGTCTCGTTCACCGTGACCCCGACGGTGCTGGTCGTCATCGCCCTCACCGACTGGCCGTCGGCGCTGATCATCCTCGTCACGCTGCCACTCATCCCGCTGTTCATGGTGCTGATCGGGCTGACCACGCGAGACCGGACCGCCCGCAAACTCGAGGCGATGAGCCGGCTGAACGCCCAACTGCTCGACCTCATCGCGGGACTGCCGACACTGCGTGCCCTCAATCGCTCGCGCGGACCCGCAGCCCAGGTGGCCGCCCTCGGCCGCGCCCACAAGCGCAGCACGATGTCGGCGCTGCGGATCGCCTTCCTGTCGGGCGCCGTGCTGGAACTGCTGGCAACCCTGTGCGTCGCCCTGGTGGCCGTCGGTATCGGACTCCGGCTGGTCTATGGCGAGGTGAGCCTCTACGCAGGTGTTCTCGCCCTGATCCTGGCCCCCGAGGCCTATCATCCGCTCCGGCAGGTCGGGGCCCAGTTCCACAACTCCGCCGACGGCGTCGAAGCGGCCGGCGAGGTCATCGACCTCATCGAGTCGGCCGACGCATCGCCGGTGGCCGTGCCCGGGCCCCGGACCTGTTCGGTTGCCGGCCAACCGATCACCCTGCTCGACGTCGGGGTCCACGGCCGCGACGGATGGGCGCCCTACCGGCTCGGCGCCGTCATCGAGCCGGCCGCGCTGACCGTGCTGACCGGCCCGAACGGAGCCGGGAAGTCGACGACGCTGCTCGCGATGATGGGATTGATCCACCCCGATGAGGGCTCGGTGCTGATCGGCCCGGTCTCGGTGGCCGAACTCGAGCCGGCGGCGCTGCACGAACAGATCGCCTGGCTTCCCCAGCAACCGGTGGTGGTGCCCGGCACCGTCGCGGAGAATCTCGCGCTCTTCGGCGTCCTGGACCCGACCGCCCTGCACCGGGCCGCGGCGGCAACCGGTTTCGATGTCGTGCTGGCGTCGCTGCCGCTGGGGGCCGAGACCCTCCTCGGCGCGGGCGGCGTCGGACTGTCGGCCGGTCAGCGGCAACGGCTCGCCCTCACCCGGGTGCTGGCGTCGCCGTCGCCACTGGTCCTGCTCGACGAACCGACCGCACACCTCGACGATCGGTCCGCGGCCGCGGTGCTGGCCGCCCTGGTCGCGCGGGCGCGAGCGGGTGACACCGTGGTGGTGATCGCCCATCACCTGTCCGCGCGATCGGTCGCCGATCAGGTCGTCGACCTCGGCGGGGTGTCCCGTGCCCACTGAGCGTGGTGGCCGTTCCGATCCGCTGCGGCGTGCGTTCGGCTTCCTCGGCCTCCGGGGACGGCCGGTGGCCAGGTCGGTCCTGCTCGGCGTCGGCGGCGCACTGTCGGCGCTCGGCCTGGCTGCGTTGTCGGCGTGGCTGATCACCCGCGCGTGGCAGATGCCGCCGGTGCTCTATCTGTCGGTCGCGATCACCGCGGTCCGCGCACTCGGCATCTCCCGCGGTGTGTTCCGCTACCTCGAACGACTGGCCACCCACGACCTCGCGCTCGGCGCCATGGCGACCGCCCGCGAACGGGTGTACCGGGCCCTGGCCGAAGGTTCACCGGCCTACTCGGTCACCTTGCGCCGAGGCGACCTGCTGGCGCGCACCGGCGACGACATCGACGAGATCGGCAATGCCCTCATCCGGGGCGTCATCCCCATTGCGGTCGGCGCGGTGACCAGCGTGGCCGCGGTGATCATCATGGCCCTGGTGTCGTGGTGGGCCGCCGTGGTCCTCGCGGTGGCGCTGGCCGTCAGTGGCGTGGTCGCGCCCGCGATGGCCGCCCGCGGCTCCGCGCGGACGATCGCCGATGCGTCGACCGCGTCGACGAGATCGTCGGAGGCCACCCTCGCCGCCCTCTGGCATGCACCCGAACTCACCGTCGCGCGCCGTCGCGACCATGTCCTGGCCACGGCGTCGGCCGCGGACGCCGCCGCACTGTCCGCGGCGGATCGCGGATTACGGTACGAGGCGTCGGCGGCCGCGGCGACACCGCTCTCGCTGGGTGTCTCGTTGTTCGCCGCGTGTCTCATCGGTATCCACCTGGCCTCCGCGGTCCCGGGATCGCTCGCCGCGGTGGCGTCGGGTGAGGGGCTCACCCCGATGATCCTGGGTGTGCTCGTCCTGCTGCCGCTGTCCGCCTTCGAATCGACGGCTCCGCTCACCGAGGCCGGGATTCAGCTGGAACGCAGTCGCCAGAGCGCCGCCCGGGTGATGGCACTGGTGGACGGCGCCGGTGCGCCCGACGTCGAGCCGCGATCCGATGGACCGCTCGACCGGCCGGTCCATGCCGGTCCGGTGACCGTCGAGGTCGACGGACTGCGGTGGGGCTGGCCGTCGGCGCCCGATCTGGGCCCGCCCGACGGTCTCACGATGCGGATGGCGCCCGGCGGGCGCCTCGTCGTGGTCGGGGCCAGCGGATCGGGCAAGTCGACCCTGATGCTGACCCTCGCCGGGCTGCTCGCCCCGCATGTCGGCACCGTCACGTGTCGCGACGACGCCGGCGCCGAGATCGACCCACGGTCGGCCGTCGTCTACCTCGCCGAGGAAGGGCATCTCTTCTCCACCTCGCTGCGGGAGAACCTGCTGGTGGCCCGTGGCGATGCCACCGACGCCGACCTGATCTCGGCGCTCGACGCGGTCGGCCTCGGCGGCTGGGTGGGCTCCCTGCCCGACGGGATCGACACCGATCTCGGCGGTGGTGGCGAAGCGGTCAGCGGCGGCCAGCGGCGTCGACTGCTCATCGCACGGGCGCTGCTGCACCGCGCGCCGGTGGTGCTCCTCGACGAACCGACCGAGCACCTCGACAACGACGACGCGGCCACGCTGCTGCGCGCGCTGGTGGCGGTCGACGGCGGTCTCTTCGATCGCTCGAGGACGGTGGTCGTGGTCACGCATCACCGTGCCGCGCAAGATCTTTCCGCTGTCGAACCGGAGTGTCGGGTGCTCGAGGTCGAGCCGGTTGCGGTGGTCTGAGAAATCCGTTGCGACCTCCGGCCGGGCAAGCGTATCTTCGGCTGTACACGAGGAAGGAGGTGGTTCGAAGTTGTATGACTATTGGACACGTGAGGTGACCATCCGCTAGCGCGGATTCGTGGCATTCACTGCCACGGGAGTGCAGCCGGTCGGCCGTCGAGGTCGGCGGACTCGCACCTTCGTGTTGGCGAATTCCAGATGGTCACCCGGCCCCCGCACCTCGATCCTGTCTGATCGATCCAGCCCGTCACCGGGCGGTGCGGGGGTCGTTTCCGTCTGTGGGCAGTCTGATCGCCGGTGGGGGCGCCCGGACGAAGTGCGACATCATGTAACAGTTCTTCGCTCGGTGTAACGCAGGTCACCGCGACCGCGATCCGTTATTCAAGTAGTCGACTACTCGTGCTCGCGACCCGTTTCTGGCGTGAACTTGCTTCGGACGATGAAACGAGCCGATCACGTCGACCCATCCCGAAAGGCTCGGGACGCGAACCACAGATGAACGATCCACTGCCGAGGGAGACCGCCATGACCACCACACACGCTCAGGTGGCGTCCGATCACGACGCCGTGATCATGCACTCCGTGCCGGTCGGGACCTCACACGAACGCGCTGCCCACGTCGACGAGCACGTCCGCGCCCGATTCCTCACCCCGGACGACGCGGACTGGACCAACGACGGCGCGGCGACCTGGACCGCAGGCCACATCTCCGGCCTCACCTATTCCCACCTGGCCGGATCGGACCACCTGGTACTGCACAATCGTGGGAGTCGGGACCTCGGGGTGCTCTCCACGCCGGAACTGCCCGGCACCGACGGCACCGAGTTCACCCACCTGCCCGCCGGATCGTCGATGGACCTGCCGGCCGCGGAGTTCCACATCCTGCAGGCCGAGCGCAGCGAGGGCCGGCCCGTCCTGGTCGGACAGATCGTCGAGGGCCGGGATCCGCAGACCGACGAGCCGCAGTTCATGCTCGACGGACCGGGACCCGGTGAGGTCGACTGGTCCGACCGCGATCCCGACGATCTGTTCTGGAAGCCGGGCGACATCGACTTCGGCGTCCCCGTCGCGCCGTCCTTCGTGTTCGCCGATCCGATGGCGCACGGCGTGCATCACACCCGCATCGACGGCGAGGTGGCAGTGCACAATCGCGGCGACGGACCGATCGCGGTCCTGACCGTCGGCGCCGACGGTCCGCTGGACCTGGTCGTCGCGGACCCCGGGGAATCGGTCCCGGTCCCGCCCGGTGACGCCGTCTGCTACGTGCAGGCGCCGCGCACCGATGACAGCCCGACTCTGCTGGGCGTGATGTGGTTCTCGGCGGGCGAATCGATGCCCACGGTGCTGCCCGTCCCGACCCGGCGTGACCACCTCGACCACCACTACCTGACGCCGTGGAGTGCCGACTGGGACTGCGGCTATCCGGATCAGATCCATCTCGACGCCGAGGCGGCCGGGGTGACCTATCAGTACCGCGCGGGCGCGGAGACGATGACGATCCGCAACACCGGTGACGACGCGATCGCGGTGCTCTACAACCGGGAGCACGAACGTGCGGTCGCCGAGGTCGCGCCGCACAGCCGGATGACCTTCCCGGTGTGCGCGGACGCCGACACCGGTCAGGTGTTCTCCGTCGTCGGCGAGCGCGTTGACAGTCTGCCGGGCCGGTCGGCGACGTTCTCGACGTCGGGTGCCGTCATCCCGGGCACCTCCGGAAAGCCTGGTACCGCAACCAATTACGGCTCGGTGGTGATCATGCTCGGCACGGTCGTCTACAGCGCGATCCCCAAGAAGAACCTCTACCTGGCATGGTCGGACCGGCGACGGTGGCTACGCAAGTCCCGCTGACCGGCCGGGTGCGTCAGCCCGCGTAACGGCGGAGCTTGGCCGAGAGTCGGGGGATGAGATCACCGTCCGCGTCGACTCGTTCCTCGACATACGCCAGATCGCCGTCGTCGACGAGACCGTAGAGCCGCTTGGCGCCGCCGGTGCGTCGGCCCGAGTCGGCCTTGATGACCACGTCGGTGGCCAGTTCCCACGAGGTCTGGGTGAGCGGTTGGCCGTAGAAGAGTTCGATCGACCCCTCGGCGTGGGCCAGCAGGAGCTCGATGTTGTCGTCGGGACCGATGCGCCAGTAGCCGGTCTCCCGCAGATCGGGCCGAACGAATCGCGCGTCGTCGTCGATCACCCACGACCGCGCCTGCCAGTTCAGGAAGTTCTGGCCGTCGTGGCTGACGATGATCTGCTGGGCGAAGTGATAATCCTCGCCGGTGTCGGGATCGTTGGCCTCACCCTCGCCCTGCCACACACCGACCATCGGGAGCAGCGCCAGCAGGCCAGAATGCAGATCGGCGCCCTGTCGCAGATTCGCGGTGTCGTGCGGGAGCGGTATGTCACCCCACTCGGGGAGATTGCGCTCGGCGGTCTCCTTGGCGCGCTCGAGCGCCTGGTTGATCGCTTGGTCGCCGGATCGACGAGTGACGGATTGCCCGTCGTTCTCGTCGCTGCCGTCCGCGTCTGCGGAGGTCACGACTCGTCGTTGATCAGACGGTAAAGGACGTAGACACCGAACCAGGCGATCAGAATCGATGCCAGGATCAGCAGGATCTCGAAGAAGATGACCACGCGGCGAGTTTACCGTGTGACCGCGACGCCTTCGACCGGAGGTGCCCCGGGTGGTGCTTTGATGGGGTGATGACCGATGAACAGCGGATCTCGACGGCATCGCGACGGATCGGGGCCCCGGCCGCACGGATCTTCGAGCTGATCGCCGACCCTGCACGACAACCCGAGTGGGACGGCAACGACAACCTGGCGGAGGCATCGGCGGGGCAGCGTGTGCGCGCTGTCGGGGATGTGTTCGCGATGACCCTGACCAACGGTTTCGTCCGAGAGAACCACGTGGTGGAGTTCGACGAGGGGCGGGTGATCGCCTGGTGTCCCGCGGAACCGGGCGGTGCACCCATCGGTCACCGGTGGCGCTGGGAGGTCGCCCCCGACGGCGACGGCGCCCTCGTCACGCACACCTACGACTGGACCGATCTGCACGACGAGCAGCGGCTGCCCAGAGCCCGCGCGACGACCGCTGACCGGCTGCGTGCCTCGATCGACCGATTGGCCGAGGTCGCCGAACGCGATTGACGCATCAGGGCCCGGCCACCGTGTGGTGGCCGGGCCCTGATGTCGGACGTGTCGGGCTAGCTCGAGACGGCCGGAGTCACTTGGCGACGACGATGTCGTGCTCGTGGACCCCGGGGCCTTCCGGAGTGATGGTCACGTCGCCGTTGCCGATCGAGGACAACGCACGCAGCGTCCACGTGCCGGGAGCGGCGAAGAACCGGAAATCGCCGGTCGGACTGGCGACGACCTCGGCGGTGAACTCGCCGGTCGAGTCGAGCAGGCGGACGAAGGCTCCGGCGACCGGGGTGCCCGCCGCGTCGTTGACCTGTCCGGTCAGGACGGTCTCCTTCTCGACGTCGACGCCCGCAGGCAGCTTCTGTCCCTGTTTGGGTGCAGCACACATGTTGATTACTTTCCTTCTCCGAGCTCGATCGGGACGCCGATCAGCGAGCCGTACTCGGTCCAGCTGCCGTCGTAGTTCTTCACGTTCTGCTGGCCGAGCAGTTCCTTGAGCACGAACCAGGTATGGCTCGACCGCTCACCGATGCGGCAGTACGCGATGGTGTCCTTGGAGCCGTCGAGGCCGGCCTCGTCGTAGAGCTCCTTGAGGTCCGCGTCGCTCTTGAAGGTGCCGTCCTCGTTGGCCGCCTTGCTCCACGGCACGTTGATCGCACCGGGGATGTGGCCCGGACGCTGGCTCTGCTCCTGCGGGAGGTGGGCCGGCGCCAGGATCTTGCCGGAGAACTCATCGGGGCTGCGCACGTCGACGAGGTTCTTCACGCCGATGTCGGCGACGACCTCGTCACGGAACGCGCGGATGGTCAGGTCCGGCTCACCGGCCTTGTAGGTGGTGGCCGGACGGCTCACGGCGTCGGTGCTCAGCGGGCGCCCGTCGAGCTCCCACTTCTTGCGGCCGCCGTCGAGGAGCTTGACGTCGTTGTGGCCGTACAGCTTGAAGTACCAGTACGCGTAGGCCGCGAACCAGTTGTTGTTACCGCCGTACAGGACGACGGTGTCGTCGTTGGCGATACCACGCTCGGAGAGCAGCTTGGAGAACTGCTCGGCGTCGACGAAGTCGCGACGGACCGGATCCTGCAGATCGGTCTTCCAGTCGAGCTTGACCGCGCCCTCGATGTGGCCGCCGTCGTAGGCGCTGGTGTCCTCGTCGACCTCGACGAGCACGACCTTGTCGGTGTTGAGGTTCTGCTCAGCCCAATCGGCGCTGACCAGGACGTCGGAACGTGCCATGGTTGATCCTTCCCGGATGCGTGTGGAGAGTGATTTCTTCAGATGGGATTCGAGATGATGTCGACCGGGAGTGATTCATCGCGATGCTGCTGGTCACCGAGAGGTGTCCGGGATCAGACGCGAGGGATGTCAGATATGCAAGGAATCGCACCGGCCGCCATCGTGAGGTGAACGCGCCGAACAGGCGCCGCGCTCATCGTCTAACGACAGCAACAGTCGGCGACGCGACAGAAGTCGATCGCACGACGGCGAGTGAGCATGAACTCACGGCGCAGTTGCATGCGACCACCCTACACAGGGGCAAGTTGCCCCTCAAACCTGCCTCGGTTGTGCCCGGACCCCGCCTGATCTCCGCAGAGACCCGTCATCTCCTGCATCCGATCCGTCGTCAGAGATACCGGTCGTCGGCATCGGGGAAGCCGGCGACGGACCGGGTCAGAAGTCGCGTGGGATGAGGTCGGCGGGACCCTCTGTGCCCTTGACGAGGACGTCGCTACCTTCACTGTTGGCCTCGGTCGGGCGGATGTCCCACGGCATGGGGAGCGGCGGGAGCGTGGCGGTGAAGCGCGACAGGACATAGGAACGGAGATCGTCGGCGACCTCGGCGTCGACGTGCTCCTCGGGTCCGCGGTAGAAGTCGGTCGCCGTCAGGCGGAGCCGACCGGCGATCACCGACAGGTCGACGACGACACTGACCTTCACCTTCGGGCCGGTGTAGGTCGACGCCGACGGCGGCACGGGGTTGTCCGGCTGGAACGGGGGCAGGGGGACCGTCCCGGTGAGCAACACTCCGCTCGTGCGCGTGAGGAGACCGTCGCCGGGCCCGCCGGCGCCCGCCCGGTCGACCGGCGCGGGTGTATTGACCGTGAGATCGAGAATGCCCAGCATCCGGCCGAGATTCACCGAATCCAATCGGGTGTGGGCATCGACGGACGCGGTGTGCACTATGTCACTCGGGCCGATCCGGAATCCGTCGGGTACGGAGAACGCGCCGAGGCTCGCGCCCAGTTCGGCATGGCAGTCACCGGGCGGCGGGCACGGGATCGACACCCCGCGGGCGGTGATGACCGCGCCGTCGAACGCACCGTCGCGAGCGTGCGTGACGAAGGGAAAACCGCTGATGGTGACCTCGGGGTCATAGGTGACGCGGTCCGATTCGCGCAGCGCGCGGGAGAATCCGTGTTCGGTGCGCATCGCGATCACGGTGTCGGCCAAGAGGGCACCGACTGTGATGACGATCACTCCCAGGATCGTGATGCCGAGAGCGCGGCGTCCGCGATGGCGTCGCCCGCGTTCGGGTCGGGACATCGGTGCTCGGCCCTCCCCGGTCGCCTTGTTAACAGCACAACCCGACATTGGCGCTATTCTGTCACCTATCGCGCACACGTTGGTAAGGCGGCGTAAACAAACCGCCAGGGCGCGAGCAGTGTCGGACAGTCCCAGAAGGGGCCGGGCGGCGCGGATGTCAAGCGGGTTGGGGAACGACGAGATCGGAGTGGTTCATGGATCTCTTGCTGTTGACTGCTGATCCGAACCCGGAAGCCGTACTGCCGTCGCTGGCCCTGCTCGCCCACACCGTCCGAGTCGCGCCCACCGAGGTCTCGTCACTGATGGAGGCGGGGAACGCCGACGTCGCGATCGTGGACGCGCGCACCGATCTCGCCGCGGCCCGCGGACTCTGTCGCCTGCTGGGCAGCACCGGATCATCGGTACCGGTCGCCGCGGTCCTCACCGAGGGTGGCCTGGTCGCGGTGAATGCGGACTGGGGGCTCGACGAGTTCCTGCTGCCCGCCACCGGACCCGCGGAACTCGATGCGCGACTTCGGCTGCTGGTGGTGCGGACCAGGGGGATGACCTCGGAGGAGGCCAGCGGGAAGGTGACTCTCGGTGAACTGATCATCGACGAGGGCACCTACACCGCGCGGCTCCGCGGACGTCCGCTCGACCTCACCTACAAGGAGTTCGAACTCCTCAAGTACCTCGCCCAGAACGCCGGTCGGGTGTTCACCAGAGCTCAACTGCTCCAAGAGGTCTGGGGTTACGACTTCTTCGGCGGTACCCGCACGGTGGATGTGCACGTCCGGCGTCTGCGGGCAAAGCTCGGTGCCGAACACGAATCGTTGATCGGCACCGTGCGCAACGTCGGGTACAAGGCGGTGCGGCCGAACCGTGGCCGGACGGGCGGTGGCGATTCCTCGCTCGACGTCACGTCCGACGGTCCCGACGTCACCGAAGGTCCCGACGATTTCGATGCGGACGACCTGGACGGACCGTTCGACGAGGAGTTCAGCGCCAGTGCCAACGGGACCTGATGTCGCGGGTGTCGCGCCGTCCGTCGTCGACCGGCTGACGCCCGACGACGCGACGTTCGCCCAGCGGCTGGTCGAGGCCGGTCGATCCACCGACGGCGTCTCCCCACTCTCCGAACAAGCCGTGCACGCGATCGACACGACCCCGGAGCCGGGAGTGCGCCATCTGGTCTCCGCGGCGGGCTACGCCAATGTGATCGCCGGCCGGGACGGGGAGCCGGCGATGATCGAGGCCGTCGTCGACCCGGAAGTCCGACGTCGCGGATACGGCCGGGCGCTGCTCGCCACCGCCTTCGACGTCGCACGCGGTCTGGTCGCCGAGCCCGCGCCACGCGCCTGGGCGCACGGTGATCTGCCCGGCGCGGTCGGACTCGCCGCCGCCCTGGGACTCGAGCGGCGCCGGGAACTGCTGCAGCTGCGCCGACCGCTCGGTCCCGAGGCCGACGAGTTGCCGGCCCTCGAGGTCGATCCCCGTATCACCCTGCGTACCTACGCCGGCGACACCGATGACGCGGAGATCCTCCGGGTCAACAACGCGGCGTTCGACTGGCATCCCGAGCAGGGAGGGTGGACGACCGGGCAGATCGTCGAGCGGGTGCGCAGCGACTGGTTCGACCCGGCCGGGCTGTTCCTCGCCTTCGACGCGGAGAATCCGGGACAGCTGTTGGGATTTCACTGGACCAAGGTGCACGACGCGAGCCTGGGCGAGGTCTACATCGTCGGAGTCGACCCGGCGGCCCAGGGTCGAGGACTCGGACGCCTGCTCACCCTGGCCGGTCTGCATCACCTCGCCGATCGCGGGATCGACGAGGTGGAACTCTACGTCGAGGGTGACAACACCGCCGCACTGCACACCTACGAACGCCTCGGCTTCGGGCAGTACGCGATCGACGTCGCCTACGGGTGACCCCACGATCCGTCCCGTGACGAACGGCGCCCCGGGGTGAAAGCCGTTGACCGCGAGCATGACAGGATCAGACCATGAGGTCGGCCGGATACGTGCTGGGGTGGGGCGCGGTCGTCGCGGCGGTGGTCGGTATCGCGGCACACCTCTCGGGGCTCGTGAGCAACACCGCCACCCGCATCGCGTCATTCACTCCCGTGCTGATCGGGCTGGGCGTCGTCGGCCTCGTCATCCTGCTGATCGGCCGGCACCGGGTGGCCGCGGTGGTCGCCGCGGTCGTGGTGATTGCCGGGCTCGCGACCCAGGCTCCGCTCTATCGTGGTGTGGACGAACAGGTTTCGGAGACCGATCTCACGGTGATGCAGGCCAACATCTACCTCGGCCGCGCCGACGTCACGCACATCGTCGACGAGGTTCGCGATCGGGATGTGGACGTGCTGACGGTCATCGAGCTGACCCAGCCCGCGGTGTCGGCGTTCGCGACCTCACAATTGTCGCGGGAGCTGCCGTACTCCTACCTCCGGCCCCGGGCCGGTGGTGCCGGTGCCGGCATCTACTCCCGGTACCCGCTCTCCGACGGTCGGGCGCTCGACGGCTTCACCCTCTCGAATCTTCGTGCCCAACTGGAGGTTCCCGGGGCGGGCCGTCGCGCACTCTATGCACTGCACCCGCTCCCGCCCTACCCGGAGCCGTCGTGGCGGTGGGACGGCGAACTCCGGCGACTACGCGATGTCCTCCTGGCCGAGCCGTTGCCCCTCATCATCGGGGCGGACTTCAACTCGACCTACGACCATCGTCAGTTCCGTAGTCTGCTCGCCCACTCGTCGGTGCCGGGCGGGCCACCTCTGCTCGACGCCGCCGAGCATCTCGGTGCAGGCATCGTCGCCACCTACCCCGCGAACCGCGTCTACCCGCCGTTCCTGGCGCTCGATCGTGTTCTGGCGCGAGGGAGTACACCGACCAGCCTGACCCGGGTGGATCTACCCGGATCGGATCACTTCGGTGTGGTCGCGACCGTCCGGCCCTGAATCCCGGGGAGTGATGGCCGGCCGCGGCCCGAGAGCACGACGGATCATCCGGACACCCGGGACCAGCAGGACGGCGAGCGCAGCGGCATCGGCGGCCAGATAGACGTAGGCGACGCCGTTGATACCCCACTCGCCGACGGCGAAGCCGATGCCGGTCACCACGACGATGCCGAACACGACCTGCACCGCCACCGCCAACCGCAGGCGCCGTTCCACTTTCGCGATCGCCGTGTAGATGGTCACGAAGGCGACCGTCGGGAGGGTGAGTGCCATCAACCGGATCAGAGTGGTGCCCTCGGCGGCGTACTGCGGCCCCATGACCGACAGAATCCAGGGCGCCGTCACCACCAGTGCAACGGCACCCAGGAACCCGGCGCCACCGCACAGGCCGATGAAGCGCAACGTCGCATGGCGCAGATCCGCATGAGGTTCGGAGGCCGTCGCGATGAACGGTGCGGCGGTGGCGAACAGGAGGACCGAGGCGGTGCTGATCAACAGCCAGCACACGGTGAAGTACGCGTTCATCTCCGGGCCGAGGCGGGCGACGATGACCAACGGCACCACGAGCGGGACGATGACGCCTACAGCGGTCATGGCGAGCGAACCCACATAGAACTGGGTGATCTCGTCGCGTGGCGGGAGAACGGCGGGCCCGGACGCCCGGAGCGCGGCCCGCCGGATCGCCCGGACGCCGATCCAGCACGAGATGAGCGCGGCGGGCAGCACCCACGACCAGACGACCGCGGACCCACTGCCCATCGGAATGAGGGCGGCGACGAGTACCACCTTCGCGGCCGACTGGGAGATGTTCTTGGTCGCGACAGTCCGCGACATACCCAGCCCGATCAGGGCCTGATCCTGGATCGCGAAGATACCGAGCACGAGGACGAACATCGGGAACACCCAGGCCTCGGTGGAACTCTCGAAGAGTTTGTCGCGCGGCCCGAGGACCACGAAGCCGACACCCAGGAGCACCGCGACGACGATGATCACCGTGCGGCCGATCCCGAGGAAATGCCTTGTCCGCGAACCGGAGACCGGGAGGAAACGCTCGTACAGGCTGCCCAGGCTCAGATTGGACAGCGTCGCCAGCAGCGTGGCCGACGTGATGATCGCGGATGCGCGACCGACCTCCGCGGTGGTGTAACCGCGGGCCGCGACGGTCCAGAACACAAAGCCGAGGGCGCCCGTGGCCAGGCTCGACGTCATGATCGCCATGATGTCCACGCTGAGCCCGCCGCGGCGGAGTCGGGACAGACCACCCGCCGCCGATCGCTGCGACCGTGTCGCGGTCACCGGCCGCGAACCGCCGCCACGCGCGAGGACTGATCGGCGAGCAGGGGCAGCAGGAGTTCGGCGGTGATCTCGGCCTCGGTGGCGAGCGGCCAACCCGACAGAATCCAGATGTCCACACCGGCTCGTTCGGCGACCGACGACATCGCGGCCGCGACGTTCTCGGCACTGCCGACGAAATAGGTGCCGGTGCCCTTGCCGGCGATGTCGAACGGTGGTTCCGCCGCGGTCCAGGTCGTCAGACCGGCGGCCATGTTCGGTGCGAACTCCAGGACCTCACGCCCGGGGATGCGTCCGGCACGCAACGCGTCGATGCGCCCCTGCACGAGCGGATTGTCGCTGCGGAGTTCGTCGAGACCCGGATAGCCGAAACTCCGCAGATTGCGATCCGCGGTCGCCAGTACGGTTTCCGGCCGCGTCCTGGCGAGTTGCGACTCGAAACGCTCCCACGCCTCCTCGTCGGTCTCACGCACGATGACGCTTGCCAGCACGCCGAACTGCAGGGTGCGTCCACGGGTGGCCGCGGCGGCGCGGACGCGGTCGAACAGACCGGCGAGCGCGGTCGGCTCGGACATGAAGGAGAGGTAGACATCGAGGACGTCGGCCGCATGCTCGATCCCCTCCGGGGATGCGCCGGTGCCCCACACCTGGATTCCGTCCGGCTGCCTCGGCCCCGGGATGGGTGGCTTGTATCGCGGTCCGTACGAGAAGAACTCGCCGTCATACGGTTCGGCGTCGTCGAGGTACAGCCGTTTCACCAATGACCAGTACTCCGAGGAGACCCGGTACCGCTCCTGCTTGGAGCCGAAGCGGCCATAACGGTGCAGCACCGGATCGGCACCGTTGACCTGGTTGTAGATCAGGCGACCGCCGGAGTACTGGTCGAAGACCTGCGCCTCCTCGGCCATCAGAACCGGCGGCTTGACCCCCGGGTACTCCGGGACGAGGAAACGGAGCCGTTCGGTGTCGGCGACCAGCGAGATCGCCTCCCGCGCAGTGGTCAGCGCGCCGTAGTAGCCCAGGCGATCGAGGGTGCGCGCCTGGTGGCGGATGACGTCGAAGGTGGGCTGTACGCGCTCGGTGGGTTCCCATGGCACGTCCCCGTCGGTGGGATTGATGTACCAGAGCACGCGCGGAGCGGTAGCACCTCCCGTCGCTTCGCTCGCCCCGGTAGCGTTCCCCGTCGCTTCGCTCGCCCCGGTAGCGTTACCCGTCGCTTCGCTCGCCCCGGTGACATCTCCCGTCGCTTCGCTCGCCCCGGTCGTCGCCGAACCAGCGGGATCAGTTACCCCGCCGATGGTCTCGGCCACGTCGGCGCTCACCGCTCGTCGCAGAACTCGGTGATCGGGAGCCCCACGTGACGTGACTCGGTGGGTGCGTACCCGAGCAGTCGATCACCGGGTGTCAGTTCGGTGACGTTGTTGACCGAGCCGCCCGGGCCCAGCAGGCGCACGTGCCAGTCGTCCTGTGCGATGACGTTGACGGTGCGACCGTCGTCGGTGGTCGCGGTGACCGAGATGAGCGGGCGCCGTTCGATCTTCACGCGGCCGATCCGGACCTCGCGGACCGAACCGTTGCTGCGGACCGCCAGGATCGGCTGGCCGGCCTGGAGTTCACTGACGTAGCGGGTGCGGTTGCCGGGCACCAGCACGTAGGAGTGCACCGCCCCGGCGTTCCAACGGAACGGTCGCGTCGGCATATACGGCAGGGGATGGGTCTCACTGCACGACAGGAACATCCCGGTGGAGAACGAGCCGATGAGGCAGCCTTCGTCCTTCTCCAACAGCGAGCAGGTGTCGATGCACGCCCGCTCGCCCATGCCGATGTGCTCGACCTTGGTCACGGTGAGTTCGGTCAGTTCCATCCGGTCCGTGGAGGGCGTGATGACCTCGGCGAGGGTGGCGACGTCGTCTGCACTGCGCGGGCTCAGCAGCAATCCGTCCGACCCGTGCTCGAGGACCAGCTTGACGATCTCGGCGTCCTCGATGTCGTTGACGACGGTGATGGTGTGGCCGCCGGAGTTCTCCGCGGCGGCGATCACGATCTCCAGCGGGATCTTGGTCGGATCGGTGAACGTCAGCACCGTCCATGGCGTGCGACGGACGGCCTCGCAGGCGTCGCGCAGGGTGTCTGCATCCGACACCACCACGTGCACACCGGTTTCGACCGTTGCCGCGACCGCCGGAGCGCCGTCGCCGCCCTCGGAGAGCACGATGTCGACCGAAGCGGTGTCGATGATCTCGTCGGCGTCACCGGAGCGCACCAGGACGCGGCGCACGGTGGGCGGAAGATCGCCGAGCAGATTGATGTCGTCGGAGACGATGCCGTCGATGCGATGGTGGATGGCCGATTGCACCACCGCGTCGCGGAGGGCGCCGGGCACCGCCCGCAGGTCGATCCAGGCGAAGTGCCCGGTCCGCGGTGCGGGTGTCTCGGCGGTCGGGGCCAGCGGAGCGATGTCGTCGGTGACGATGTCGGTCGGGTTGCTCATGGTGATCCTATGTGTGAAGCGGGATGGTCTCTCGGCGGTGGCCGGGGCTGTCGGCAGGCGGCGTCGGGTCGATCTGCCGCACGGGCGATTTCAGGCGAGTTCGAGTGTGGGTGTCAGTGCGCGCGACGAGGGTGCCGCGCCATGGAGGTGGTCGGCGAGTGCGGCCGCGACGTGCTGCGGCTGCTCGGCGGCGAAGATCTGCCGTCCGAAGCTGAGTCCCGCGACGCGTGAGGATGCGACCTCGATACCGAAATCGATTGCCGCCGCGTCGCTCTCCACGGCGGGACCACCCGCGACCAGGATCGGCAGCGGGCAGGAGTCGACGACCTCGTTCATCTGATCCGGCGAGCCCGCGTAGTCGAGCTTGACCACGTCGGCGCCGAGGTCGGTGGCGATGGCGGCGAGATGGGAGAGCGTCGGCACCGACGTCGCGTCGACGCCGATCTCCGGGCCGCGCGCATACATCATTGCGAGCAGCGGCACCCCGAGACGACTGCATTCGCCGGAGACCGCGCCGAGATCGATGAGTTGCTGTGGCTCGGAGGCGGACCCGACGTTGACATGCACGCTCACCGCGTCGGCGCCCAGGCCCAGGCATTCCTCGACGGAGCCGACGAGGACCTTGCCCGTTCGGTCGATGCTGAGGTTGGTGCCCGCAGAGAGATGCACGATCAGGCCGAGCGACCCGAATCGCCATGGGTCGATCGTGCGCGCGCGACCCTTGTGCACGATCAACGCGTCGGCGCCGGCACGGGCGAGGAGATCCGCGGTGCTGTCCGCGTGGTCCGACCGGCCCAGTGGTCCGATCGTCACCGAATGGTCGATCGGCACCACCAGAGACCGCCGGGACGAGGCGGCGAAGAGCCGTGAAAGGCGAAGTTGCTTGCCGGATAATGACTGTCGGCGTACACCGCGGCTGTCGAACATCCGTACGCTCCGATCGATGTGTCGTATCCCAGCGGTGGGACGACTGCTCACCGATTGCTGAGTGTTACCTGAGTTATGAGGGTAGCCTATCCTTTTGACACCCACCAATCGGTGCGATGTGGGGGCGGTCACAACGTCGGTTGAGCCATCAGGGAAGACGTCGGGTCGTCGGAGTGCCAGGAGGTGGGGAACGGAAGGCCCAGGTAGACCTCGCCGAGCGCCTGCTGCTGCGCGACGGACTCGGTCCAACGGACCAGGGTGGCGCGGCGCAGTTCCCAGTCGTACGGGTCGTCGCCGAAGCGGTGCAGCACTGAGGTCAGGGTCCAGGAGAAGTTCTGGGCCTGCCAGATGCGCGGCAGGACGGTGTCGGTGTAGGCCCGCAACGCCGAGTCGTCGCCGGTCCGGTATCGGATGCCCAGGGCGCGCGACAGGGCGCAGGCATCGGAGATGGCCAGGTTGAGACCCTTTGCGCCGGTCGGGGGGACGATGTGTGCGGCGTCGCCGAGGAGGTACAACGATCCGGACTGCATGCGGTCGGTGACGACGCTCCGCAGGGGAGCGAGGCTGCGTTCGATGATCTCGCCGGTCTCCAACTCGGGATGATCGTCGCAAGCGCTGCGGCGACGGAGTTCGGCCCAGATGCGAGCGTCGGGCCAGTCCTCGAGCCGTGTGTCGGCGGGGACCTGCAGGTACTGCCGGCTCAGGTTCGGCCCACGCATGCTGTGCACCGACAGACCGTCGGGATGCACGCTGTACATCCCCTCTTCGGTCACCGGCCGTGTGCGCGCCAGGATGCCGAGCCACGCGAACGGATACGACCTGGTCAGGGTGCGGGTGGACGACGGCATCATCGTGCGGGTCACCCCGTGGAAACCGTCGCAGCCGGCCACGACGTCGGCATCGATCCGATGGCGTGCGCCGTCCGGACCGGTGTACTCCACGACGGGGTGGTCGGTGTCGGTACCGTCGATCGAGACATCGGCGGCCTCGAACACGAGCGGGCGTCCGGTGGCATGGCGTGCGTCGATCAGATCCGCGACCACCTCCGCCTGACCATAGACGTACGCGTGGCGTCCGGAGAGCGCGTGGAAGTCGAGATGGTGGGTGGCGCGGTCGAATCGGAGGTAGAAGCCGTTGTGTACCAGGGCCTCCCGGTGCAGGCGGTCGGCCACGCCGATGTCGGTGAGCAGATCGACCGTCGTCTGCTCGAGGACGCCGGCGCGCACGCGTGCCCGGACATACTCCTCGGATCGGCATTCCAGCACCACCGATTCGATGCCCTGGAGGTGCAGCATGTGGGCGAGGGCGAGCCCCGCGGGACCCGCGCCGATGATGGCCACCTGACAACGCGCCGTCATGGTCGTTCTCCCCGGGATGAAGCGAGATGTCGGCGTGCCCCGCCGCCGGATGGCGGCATCGTCGGCTCTCGGTGTATGAACACGGTCACTTTGGTCTGCCTAAGTTATGACAGCCTTACCTGACTATAGTACCTTCCAATATGTCCGGTTCCGGATGGCCCTCTGTTTCTCGGCAGGCGGTCGATCACCTCGCTTGCGATCCCTGGGGGCACTACTGTGACCGAACTCTCCGACGACGCGATCGTCCGTCGTACCGATCACGGGGACGCCCTGCCGCAGCGCGTCGAGCCCGACATCGTCGAAGTGCTCCCGACCGATTTGGACGCCATGGTGGATTTCGAGGACGAGTTCGCGGGAGATCCGGCGGCAGTGACCGTTTCGGTCGTCGTCCCGACCCGTAACGAGGCACTCAACCTGCCATACGTCGCCGAGCGCATGCCCGCCGTCGATCAGATCATCGTCGTCGACGGCAATTCCGTGGACGGCACGGTCGACGTCGCCCGCTCGCTCTGGCCGGAGGCGGTCATCGTGCATCAGACCCGCGCAGGCAAGGGCAATGCCCTCGCGTGTGGGTTCGAGGCGGCCACCGGCGACGTGATCGTCATGATCGACGCCGACGGTTCGACGGATCCCGCCGAGATCCCACAGTTCGTCGAGGCGCTCGTCGGTGGAGCCGATCTCGCCAAGGGCAGTCGGTTCTCGCTGGGCGGCGGCAGCGACGACATCACCGCGCTTCGCCGGGCCGGCAACAAGGGACTCAACTGGTTGGTCAACCGCCTGTTCGGTACCGGATTCGCAGATCTCTGTTACGGCTACAACGCGTTCTGGCGCAAGCATCTTCACGTCCTCGACCTCCCCGCGACCCGGCTTCCGGAGGCGCAGTGGGGCGACGGGTTCGAGATCGAGACCATCATCAACGTGCGAATGGCGCGCGGCGGCATGCAGATCCGCGAGGTCGGCAGTCATGAGAGCAAGCGAATCCACGGCCGGAGCAATCTGAACGCGTTCAGCGACGGAATCCGGGTACTCCGCACGATCGGTCAGGAGCGGCGACTGCACCGCAGCAGCAGGCAGGCCGTCGCCGCACCGGTCTCGCCGACCGCCTGAGAACAGCGCGGCCGCTGTCCCGGGATGTCGCGCTCATTCCCGCCACGCGGTGACGTGGCCGATGTCGTGAGCCGAGGTGTTTCCGTGGTGTCGAGAATGAGGGTGTCGTCGGCGACCGCTGATCGTGCGTCGACCGGTCGGCGGCTCGACGTCGTCGTGATCGTCGCGCTCGCTCTGCTCGCGACGGCGACCGCGGCGATCGGTCTGGGGCGAGGATTCTGGGGCGACGAGGCGATGACGGCCTCCGCCGTGCAGCGGACCCTACCCAGGACCGTCGCGATGCTCGATGCTGCCGACGGTGGTATCGCGGGCTATCTCGTGCTGATGAACGGATGGGCCCACGTGGCCGGCTCGAGTGAGATCGCCTTACGCCTACCGTCGCTCGTCGCGGTGCTCGTCGCCATCGTCGGCGGCGGATTGTTGGGCCGCCGGCTGGCCGGTCCGGTCGCGGGGGTGACCGCGACGGTCATCCTCGCTGTCCACTCGCAGTTGGTGGGGGTCTACGCGACCGAGGCCCGGCCGTACGCGCTGGTGGCCGCGGCGACGGTGATCGCGGCGCATGCGGCGCTGTCGATCTCGCGCGGAGGGCTGGGTCCGCGGCCGGCCTCGGCGTTCGCGATCGCCGCATCCGCAGCGGTCGCACTCCACTTCTTCGCCGTGCTGTCGATCCTCCCGCTCTACCTCTGGGTGCTGCTCGGTGCACGACGCCGTCGGCAAGTGGGGTCGATCGCGGTCGTGGTGGTGCCGGTGGTCGGGGTCGCGGCGATGATGGCGGTCCTCGCGACCCGGACCTTTCTGCAGAACTGGTTGCCGCCGGTCGGTATTCGCGACGGGTTCGCCGTCATGGCGAGCCTGTGCTCTCCGCTCGCGGCGTTCGTCCTGATCGTCGGGCTCGTGGCGATCTCCGTCGTCCGGACCCGCGCCGGGTCGATCACTCGAGCAATCACCTGCGCACGCACCGATCTCGTCGTGTTGGTGGTCTGGGCAGTCGGCCCGGTGGCGATCCTGTTCTGCTACTCGCTGATCGCGCGGCCTGCACTCCTGGCCCGGTACGCGCTGCCGAGCACGATCGCGTGGGCTGTGCTGGCCGGAGTGGTGATGGCAGTGGCCGTGTCGACCATTTGGCCGCGCCCGGAGGGAGTCGGCCGGATGGATCGGCGCTTGTCCGTGGCGGCCGTCTCGGCCGGTGTCGTGCTGGTCGTCGGCGTCGTCGCGGTGACCGGCGGTCCGGTCAGCAAGACCAAGAAGGAGGACCTGCGGGCGGCCGCCGACTGGATCGGCGAGTCCGCTGCTGCACGTCCGGGTTCCTCCGCGGTGGCGTTCGCGCCGCGCTGGGCCGAGCCGGGACTGCGGTGGTACCTGTGGGAGGGTCCTCGATCGGGCGACCGGGACCACCGGGTGTCGCTGCTGGGCGCCGCTCGCGTCGAGGGCGGTCCGGTGGTGACCGATGTGCCGGCCGTCGGACAGCTTGCCGTACAGGCTGATTCGCTGTGGACGCCGTCGACCTGGCCCGACACCGAGGCGGTCGTTCAGTCGCGACGTCGCTGGGCCGAGGCGACCGTCGGGTTGCGGACGGTCTACCTGGTCGGCCGCACGGACGCCGATCCCTGCGATGCCGGTGCCGCCATATGGGAGCCGGTCGCCGACACCGGTTGCGGCATTGTCGGGGCGCTGCGTGCCGGGTGGCATCCGCGCGAACGTGTGACGTTCGGCGACACCGCGGTCCAGATGTGGACGCGGTGACCCACCGGTAGATCGGGGTGCGGGCGCCGCCCAGCGGTGTCAGCGCGGATCGAAACGGAAGATCTTGGTCTCCCCGTTGGCGTACACGAGGTTCCATCCCGAGGTGTTCTGCAGCGCCGACTGGAATCGTCCGATCGACTCGGGACCGTACTCGCCGTAATACTGCATGGCGCGGCGCGCCTGTTCACTGAAGATCACGTACGTCGGGCCGTTGTGCTGCTCGACATTCCACCTCAGGTAGCCCAGCTGCTCCTCGGTCGGGAAGTCCGGACGGGTCGCATCCGGGAAGGCGAACGTCAGCGCGCCGTCGAAGTACGGATCCGCCAGGGTCAGAGGGGCGTAGTTGTCGTTCAACCGGGTCGGCACGCCACCCTGCTTCATCATGGTGAAACGGGTGCCGGGTTCGGCCGCGGCGGTGATCCGGTCCATGACGGCGATCTGCGACGACGTCTGGACGACGAGTGGCCACAGCGCGAGATACGAATACAGGCCCGCCGATCCCACGCCGAGAAGTCCGGCCGATGCCACGAGCGCGACGACGCGCCGATGCCGGCCGGACCGGAACCCGTCGAGGGCGGCGACCAGTACCGGAGCGATGAGCAGACCGCAGCCGAGAAGGCTGTACAGGTAGATCCGGAAGATGGCCTCACCGCCGTAGCTCTGCGCGAGGAGGAGACCGAGTGCGGAGAACGCGATGATCGCCAGCCCCCACACGCGCCGCCGGTGGCGACGCCAGCCGACCAGGAAGCACAGTCCGGCAACGCCCATCACGCCCGCGGACAACCCGCGGACCACCCAGGAGGTGAGCGTCCTCGCCGCGTCCGGGGCGCCGGTGGCGGTGACATTACCCGCGGCGTTCTCCACCGGATTGCCACCGGTGAAGATCCCGTACGGCGCGACCGCGGAGAAGTTCAGCGCGAGATAGGCGGCGGCGATCGCGATCATGATCAGTACCGCCCACCAGGGTCGCGCCTGACGGAACACCACCAGCAGCACCGCGGCGCCGAGCGCCCAGAACGGCGTGAGCTGATGGGTCGGCACCATGGCCGCGAACGGCACGATGGCGAGTACCCCTGCCCGCGGTGCGTCGCGGGAAGCGAGCAACATCGTCAAGAATCCGTAGGCGAGCACCACGGCCCACGCCTGTGGTGAGAAGTAGTCCTGGCCCACCCAGTTGACCAGTTCCACGACGAATGCCGCGGTGAGGGCCACGCGTCGGCTCGACCCGATCACTCTCGCCGCCGAGTAGACGACGACAGCGATCAGGACGTGGACCACGGGGGCGAACACATGCGCCAACGTCATCGGATTCAGCCCGGTGACATCGCAGAACCAGGCCGACGACACGAAGAACGCCGGCCACTGCGCGTAGATGTCGGTCCCGTCCGGCTGGATCAGATCGTTGACCAGGATGTACCGGACCACCGCGACGTGCTTGTAGGTCCAGTCGTACAAGGGGACCTCGGTGCCGAGCCAGACGGTGAAGCGGGACACCACGATCGCCGCACCCAGGGCGGCGACCGCGGCCGCCGAGTTGCGCCCGACCACCGCGACCACGAACGCCACGACCACCGCCGCCATCGCCGGGATCAGCAACCTCCCGCTGCCGGAGAACGTCAGGCCGTAGAGGCTCGCGTCTGCTCCGGGCAGCGATGGCAATGCGATGAGCCACAAGATCAACGCGACGGCGATGAGTGCTGCGGGCAGGCCGCGGAGCGCGTGCCCGGAGGTCCGCACACGATCGGCCACGTGCGACCACCACTGTGCCGGCGCGGGTCGGGTCGAGGAACGGAAGTAGAACAGCGCGCTGCTGCCGAGTACGCCGAGCGCGGGAAACACGAGGATTCCCACCGGGTTCCATCGATAGGACCACATCGCGGCGATCGGTACCAGCGTGGTGACCGCCATGCTCAGGGTCAGGACCGCCGCGGGTCGGGCCCGGCGCGGGAAGTCGACCCACGTGAGGAGTGCGGCACCCGGACCGATCAGCGCGAAGACGGCGACGAGCAGCGCGCTCAGTGGGGCGGGCAACGGCAGCAGACCCAGCAGACCCGCGACCGCGGACATCATCGCGAGGTCGGGCAGCGTGATCAGTATGCGGCCGGGCGTGGGGCGCACCTCGACGGGCATCGTCCCGACGTTCTCGGGGCGGTCGATGGTCGTCGTCATCGCGGCGTTCCTGATCGTGGCGTGTCTGCTGGGGCCGGTTCCGCGGGCCGGGGTGGGCGCGGCGCAGGGGAATGGCCCGTCGTTGCGGAGAGCGGCCGGGACCGGCGCCCGCGGAGACGCTCGCGACCCAGGGCCACCGGACCCGACAACACCGAGAAGACCTCCACCCGGCCGACCGATCTCGACATCTCCGCGGCGAACTCGGGAGGCGGGACGGCGATCGCGCCGTAGGCGACCCCCGCGCGGGTGACGGCCCGGAAACGTCGGCGCAGCACCGAGAACGCCAGTCGCCGATGACCACGGTCGATGGCCACCTTGGTCAGCCAGGCGCCCAGCCCGAGTCCGTATCCGCGAGCCTGCGAGAGGAGCGCGTCGGTGTCACTGCGGTGGCGGTGCCACACGATGGACGCCGGCTCGTTGGCCAGCGCGTGACCGGCGGCCAACACCCGGAAGAACATGTCGAGGTCCTCGCCGCCCTTGGTCCGGGTGCCGGCACCCAACGCCTCGTCGAAGCCACCGAGCTCCAGCGCGCGCGCCCGGTCGACCGCGAAGTTGGCGCCCGTCCCGTAGACGCCGACCTGAAACGGGAAGAGCGGCACGTCCTCCGGCGGATCGTTCAGCGAGTAGACGCGCGGGACGAGACTTGCCGCCCACGAGACCCGCCAGTCGAAATAGGCCTGCGGACGCGTACGGAGTTCCCCGCTGGGCACCATTCCGCAGACGCAGGCGACGTCGGGATCACGGGCGAATCCCGCCGCGAGCCCGCGCAACCACCCCCGGTCGGCGACGACGTCGTCGTCGGTGAACGCGACGAGGCCGTGACGGGCCCCGCGCAATCCGGCATTGCGGGCGTTCGACAGTCCGGCAACGGGTTCCACAATTCGCCGGATGCGATCATCGGCGAGTTCGGCCACCACGCGCTCGGTCGCGTCGCCGGTCGGGGCGTTGTCGACCACCACGATCTCGTAGTCCGGATAATCGAGACGCCGGAGGGAGCGGAGTGCGTCGATCAGCTGGTCCGGGCGTTCGCGCGTACAGATGACCACGGAGATCGGTGGCAGCGCCGGGTCCGTGACGGGTGTCGCTTCGCTCGCGGGTGCATCCCCCGTCGCTTCGCTCGCCCGTGCATCTCCCGTCGCTTCGCTCGCCCGGTCCGGCAACTCGACATGGATCAGCCCGTCGATCAGCTCGGTGTGCACGAAGGACAGTGGCGTGAAACCGTCGCGGATCAGGATGCGTGCCTTGGCATATCCGTCCGCCGCGTCGGGCGCGCACACCGCGATCCGCTGCCCGCGGTGGACGTCGGCGAGATCCAGGACGCCGACCCAGGTGGCGCCGGGCCATTCCGGCTCGCCGTCGGAAGGCATGGCCGGGACGAGGCGAAGTGGTGCGGTCATGACCGGCTCACCCGCACGGAGTCGACGAGCATGGTGGCCGGGAGCGCGGCGGTCTCGGGGTCGCCCGGCCAGTTGCCGCCGACGGCGAGGGTGAACAGCAGGTGGAACGGGGAATCGAAGACCCATCGGGAATCCGCGGCGAGGTCGGCCGGCGTGGCGGTGAACACCGTCGTGTCGTCGATCCCGGTCTCGATGCGTCCCGGGGACTTCTCCATCCAGTACGTGTGGAAGGTGCCGGGTAGGGCACTCGGGGGACGACCGCTCGCGGAGACGGTCTGGCCGCGGCGCGACGACGTCTGCGGCGCATGGATTCCGGTGTGATATTCGGTGGCCTGGTTGATCGTCTCGATGATGTCGATCTCGCCGGCCTCCGGCCAGCCCACCCGGTCGATGCCGTCGCCCAGCATCCAGAACGCGGGGTGCAGGCCCGCGCCCGCGGGCAACGAGATCCGCGCCTCGACGCGTCCATAAGTCATCGAGAACCGCCCCTGGGTGGTCAGTCGTGCGGACGTGATCGTGTCGCCCACACGTCGCGCGGTGATCGCGAGGTGGCCCGCACCGTCGATCCGCACGTTGTCGGTGCTGTCGGAGTAGACCTGCGCCTCGTTGTTGCCCCAACCGCCGCCGCCGGTCTCGGCGATCCATGCGCCGCGGAGGGGACGCGCCGGGCCGTCGAATTCATCGACGAAATAGGCGGGTTGCCGGGTGTCCTCGGCCGATGCGTCGCCGAACGGGATCGTGCAGGCGGTGGTGCCCAGCACGATCGCGCTCAGCGCGGCCAGCGTGCCACGCGTCACGGGTCTCGACATCATCAGACCCCGTCGGCGGGAACGGGTGTCGCGGCGCGGTCGTCGGCGGCGCGGTGAGGCATCGGCGTGACCTCGGGGTCGGCCCACCGGTGTCTACCATCGGACCGGCCGGACTCCGCGGTGCCGGGAGGTGGCATGACACCGGCCACCAGGATCGCGATCAACACCGGGTAGATCATCAGCCGCTCGGCGCCGCCCGCGCCCATCCAGTCGGTGAGACCTGGTGCGTAGCAGAAGTATCCGATGGTGGCGGTGATTCCGCCGACCCCGAGGACCAGGCGGGGAACGGCGCCGAGACCCGTCGTCGAGGACACCGCGACGAGGACGCTGCCCAGGGCGCCGAAGACGACGAACACGTGGAGCGCGGCGGAGTGGACGGGGTAGTCGGTCTTCACCGACACGATGCCCGTGACCGCAAGTGCGAGACCGGAGATGGCGAGCATCGACCCGTGGGGGATGGAGAGTCGGTGTTGGAGGAGCCACGAGGTGGCGACGAGCACGATCGCGATCCCGGTGACCACGAGCGCGATGGTCATCACGGGAGAGGTCGCGCTGCATGGCCAGGTGCCCTGCGGACCGCAGAACGGGACTCCCAGTGGTCCGACGGTGACGTCGCGGTAGGTGTAGTTGCCCCGCCACGACGCCGACACCACCCACTCGGCGGCGAAGTAGACCAGGACCAGGAGCGCGATCCACCGCGTGGACTGCGGATCACGGAGGAATGCGGTTGCCTTGGTCACCGTTCACGTTCCCTTCGGGCCCTGGGGGCCAACTGGTTCTGGATCGTCCCGACGGCGAATCCGGCCACCGTCGTGACGAATCCGACGACCACCATCGCCGCCCGTGCCGGTGTGCGGCGATGTCGCCACAGTGCGCTCGTCAGGATGCGGCGCGTGTAGTCGCGCTCACTCGCCAGCGCGAGGTCGGCGGAGGTCAGCGCGGACAACGTGGCCTTGGACCGGCCCTCCTGATAGCAGCGGCGGACGAAATATCGGAGGGTGGTCCGCTCCGGGGTGACCTCGTGCCGGACGGAGAAGCGCGTGTCGCGGATCAATCGGGCACCGGGATGACGCTCTCGCAGAGCGATTCCCATGAGTGTCTCCTCGCACCCGGCGGGAAAGGTGCCGCGTCGTCCGAGATGGCGGGAGAAGCCGCCGATGTCCACAAGCGGCCGGCGGCGCACCGCCATCGCCGCACCGATCGGGTTGCGGATGTCGGCGCCGTCGGCGGGCAGACCCCGATAGTCGCAGCCGACCACCCAGCCGAACTCCTCGGGAAACCAGGCGGGTTGCGTGCCCGCGTGCCACGCGGGCTCCACGCCACCGCCGACCGCGACGATGTCGGGGGCGGTGAAACGCTCGCGGATCACCTCGAGGCCATCGCCCTGCAGAGTGGCATCGTCGTCCAGGAAGACCACGATGCCGGCGCGTGCGGCGTGCAGTCCGGTGTTGCGCGCGCCCGACAATCCGCGCTCGCGCTCGTTCGCGATCACCCGTACGCGGTCGGGCACGACGTCGAGGAGTTCGGTGCGGAGGTCCTCGTTGTGGTCGACGACGACGAGCACCTCGTCCGTCGGGTCGAGTTGTTCGACGGCGCGGGACAGCGCCGGCAGCATCGTGTGCAGACGCGCGCGGGTGTAGCAGCAGACGACGAGGTCGAGGCCGGTGTCGACAACAGCGGCCTCGAGGGGATCGGGAGCCGTCTGTGGTGACGACGCCTTCGTGGGCATGGGCGACGACTCAGGCACGGCGGCAAGACTTTCTGGAACAGGAAACTACGAGGTGAGATGCGCGACGGTCGGATCGGACCCGACGCGGTGCGTCAGTGGCTCAGCCTATCCCATCGGATTAGGGGAGGCTAACCTACTGGTCTCGTAGGGGGTGCCCTGTGTGAAGGATCACGGTCCGCCGAGTAGTTGGCGCGCCGCCGCCGCGACACCTTCGAGCGCGCACGCCACGCGGTCCGCGTCGAAGACGGAGTCGTCGAAGGTGGCGGTCATCCAGATCGACGTGTCCACCATGGCGCTGGTGACCGTGATCCCCGTGTGTCCCACCGGATCGGCGAGACCCAGGACCAGGCGGTGGTCGGGGGAGAGCCAGCGGAGGTGATCGGTGCGCGGAGTGCGTCCGACGCTCGAGTGCAGCAGGTTCGCACGGACGGGGTGATCGGGGAGGCGGGCGTCGTGATCCACTGTGGCGCGGCGCTTCTTCGTCGCCATCCGCAGTTTCGCCGTGCCGACGAGCAGATTCGCGACCGGCCGTCCCATGCGGATCGACTCGGTGAGCGATCGCTGCAGTTCGGCAGGGCTCACGTCGTCGCCGACATCGAAGGCCAGTCCTGCCGAGAACGACGCCAGGGTCGCGACGTCATCGGGCAGGTAGGTCCGGACGTCGACGGGCAGGGTGACCATCGGGTTCACCGGGATACCCGCGGTGACCAGGGACCGGCGCAGCGCGCAGGTGTAGACCGCGAACATCCCGACCCCTGGTGCGGTGCGGTCGCGTGCCGCCCGCAGTGACCCGGCGACCGTCCCGGGGATCTTCGTCGCCCGCACCCGGGCCGGCCGCTGCGGGGTGAATGCGCCGGTCGCCGGCCGGTCGGACGTCCATTCCGGCCGGTGGCGGTGAAAGCGGAGCAGCGTGGCGAGACGTCGCGGGTCGCTGCCGAAGGTGCGAAGCGCGGCGATGCCGAGCGGGGACCGTCGGCCTCGGTATCTGCGCCACAGCTCATCGTCGGCGGGATCGATGCCGCCGACGATGACGTCGACGATCGTCTGCAGCAGAGACACATCGCCGAGGCCGTGACTGAAGTCGATGGCGAGATGGTCGCCGGCGAGCACCACGCGGAGTTGGCGATCCGGCATCGACCGGACGACGTCGAACAGATTGATCGGATCTGCGGGCATCGGGACCTCGACGACCGCGTCGCCGATGTCGCCGGCACAGAACCGCCACCGGGTCGTCTCGCTGGACGGTTCGAGGCCGATCCGGGTCTCGGAACCGACGGCGGCGAGTGCACGCAGTCGGGCCGCGGCGACGTCGCGCGACGGGAACTCGGCCGGCCCGACGACGAGAGCCGAGCGGCGGCGGCTGTGCTGAAGGTCGAGGGCCGCGACGCGGACCTGACCGGGGCGCTGCCCCGCGGAGTTGGTGAGCATCAGAATCGGTCACCACTGTAACAAAGGTGAACCTAACTCCGACCCGTGGCCGCGGTGGTCGAGCGCGTCCCGCAGGGCGGATGACCGGGCCAATTCACCCGCCGTTCACCTGGTGTCGAGAGACCGTCCACCAGCCCCGCCTAGCGTCAATTCGGACACCCCGGATCGGCGGGGTAATCGAATCGAAAGGCTACGTGTAGCGGTGAAAATCAATCGGAATGGCGCAATGGCGGCAGTCTCCACCATTGCAGCGGTGACCCTGCTCAGTGCGTGCAGTGGTGGTGGGGAGAGCCAGACCGTGAGCGGCGAGGGGTCGACCGCGCAGCAGAAGGCGATGGAGCACTTCAGTCAGGTGCTCACCGACAACTCGGACATCGTGCTCGATTACACGGGCAGCGGCTCCGGCGACGGAATCAAGAAGTTCATCGCCGGCGACGTCGACTTCGCCGGCTCGGACTCCGCGCTCAAGGGCGATGAGATCACCCAGGCCAAGGAGCGTTGCAACGGCAACGACGCATGGCATCTCCCGATGGTGGCCGGACCCGTCGCGGTCGCCTACAACGTCGAGGGCGTCGACAAGCTGAATCTGAACCCGACCGTCCTGGCCGGCATCTTCGATTCGAAGATCACCACATGGAACGACCCGGCCATCGCCGCGCTGAATCCGGGCGTGACCCTGCCGAGCATCAACATCGTGCCGGTCCACCGCAGCGACAGCTCGGGCACCACCGACAACTTCCAGCGCTTCCTGCAGGCCTCGGCTCCGCAGGCCTGGCCGTACGAGCACAGCAAGGAATTCCAGGGCAAGGGCGGTTCGGCCGCGGCCAAGTCGACCGGCGTCGGTGACACCGTGAAGAAGACCCCGGGCTCGATCACCTACGTCGAGTGGGGCTTCGCGACCGAGAACGATCTCGGTGTCGCGGCGGTCGACTTCGGTGCCGGACCGGTCCAGCTCACCAACGAGACCGCGGGCAAGGCGCTCGACACGGTGAAGTTCAAGACCCCGGGCAGCAAGGACCTGGTCGTCGACACCGACGCGCTGTACGCGTCGAAGGACGCCGGTGCCTACCCGCTGCTGCTGACCCCGTACTCGATCGTGTGCTCGGCCGGCTACGCCGAGCAGGCGACGACCGACACGATCAAGTCGGCGTTCACCGAGATCCTGAACAAGGGCCAGGACGGTCTCGCCGAGATCGGCTACGTTGCACTGCCGCAGAACTTCAAGACGACTCTGCAGGGCAGCATCGACTCGCTCGGCCAGGCTGCCGGCGGCTCCAACCAGTAAACCGATGACGACGTCGCGGGGCCGCGAGATTTTGCGGCCCCGCGACTTCGGTTGACACACTGATACCGGAACGATCACGCGGAAGTGGCGGGATGACCAGAGCCGAACCAGAAGGACGCATGACCTCTCTCAACGAGCAGCAGGGCGGGCAGCCGCAAGGCGACCCGACGTTGCCAGGAACCCCCTTCGAGCCGGAGGGCGATGTCGAGGGTCTGCGCGCCGGTAAGAGCAGCAGACTCGGTGATCAGATCTTCCGCGGCCTGTCGGTGGGCGCCGGCGTCCTGGTCTCCGTCATCATCGCGTTGATCGCCGTGTTCCTCCTGGCGCAGGCGATTCCGTCGCTCGCCAAGAACACGGCCAACTTCTTCACCTATCAGGGCGAGTGGATCACCACCGGGACCGAGCTGAAGTTCGGTATCCCACAGCTGTTCTACGCGACGGTCGTCGTCTCGGTGATCGCGCTCATCCTGGCCATGCCGATCTCGCTCGGCATCTCGATCTTCCTCACCGAGTACGCCCCGAAGCGGCTCGTCGGGCCGATCACCTACACCGTCGACCTGCTCGCCGCGGTGCCGTCCATCGTCTACGGCCTGTGGGGCATCCTGGTCCTCGGGCCGGCGTTGGTCCCGGTCAACGAATGGTTGGTCGGCAACCTCGGGTTCCTTCCGTTCTTCCAGCAACCCACCCAGGTGGCGAACATGTCGACCGGTGGCACGCTGCTGACCGGTGGCATCGTGCTGGCGGTGATGATCCTGCCGATCATCACCGCGGTCACCCGCGAGGTCTTCATCCAGACCCCGAAGGGACACCGTGAGGCCGCACTCGCCCTCGGCGCCACCAAATGGGAGGTCGTGCGGGTGGCGGTCCTCCCGTTCGGCTTCTCCGGCTACATCAGCGGGTCGATGCTCGGCCTCGGCCGCGCGCTCGGCGAGACCATGGCGCTGCTGCTGATCATCTCCACCGCCGGACCGATGGATTTCAACCTGATGGAGAGTGGCGAGACGTTCGCCACCAAGATCGCCAACAATGCGGCCGAGTTCGACTCGCCCGCCAAGACCGGCGCCTACATCTCGGCGGGTCTCACCCTGTTCGTGCTGACCTTCGTCGTCAACGCAGCGGCCCGCGCGGTCGTCACCCGAAAGAAGTAGCGACATGACCGTCACCGTGGAGAATCCGGGGACCGACCCGGTCAAGACCCGTCCGGCGGGCTTCGTCCCGCTCTCCGGCCGCCGCAAGTTCGGCAATCGTGCCGCCGGAGCGCTGGTCACCGCTGCGCTGCTGATCGCGCTCGTGCCGCTGTTCTGGCTCGTCATCACGCTGGTCGCCCGGGGCATCGGGACGATTCTCGACCCCGACTGGTGGATGAGCTCCGAGCGCTACGGCGGTGCCGCCAACGCGATCGTCGGCACGCTGATGCAGACCGCACTGGCGGCCGTGATCTCGGTGCCGCTCGGCATCTTCGTCGCGATCTACCTGGTGGAATACAGCAACCGGAAGTCGCTGCTGGCCCGGATCACGACCTTCATGGTCGACATCCTGTCCGGCGTGCCGTCGATCGTCGCCGCGCTGTTCGTCTACGCGGTCTGGCGAACGACGCTGGGCCTGCCGCGATCCGGCTTCGTGGTCGCGATCGCCCTGGTCCTGTTGATGGTGCCGCTGGTGGTGCGCGCCACCGAGGAGATGCTCAAGATCGTCCCGCAGGATCTGCGTGAGGCCTCCTATGCACTCGGCATCCCGAAGTGGAAGACCATCGCACGCGTGGTCCTGCCGACCGCGATGTCGGGCATCATCACCGGCGTCATGCTGGCCATCGCCCGCGTGATGGGTGAATCGGCCCCGGTGCTGATCCTCGTCGGTGCGACGAGGGCGATGAACTGGAATCCCTTCGAGGGCAACCAGCAGTCCCTGCCGCTGATGATGGTGCAGCAGTACAACAACGGACCCAGCGCGTTCGATCAGGTGTGGGGCGCGGCGCTGACACTGGTCATCCTCGTCGCGATCATCTACTTCGGCGCCAAGTTCGTCTCGAAGGCATTCGCGCCCAAGACCTCCTGATCCCCGCTTCCCGAGTCACCCTCGATTCTCGACACGAATGGACATCTCATGGCCAAGCGCCTCGACATCAAAGATCTGAACATCTATTACGGCGCCTTCCACGCGGTCAAGGACGTTTCCCTCGAGGTCTCGCCGCGCTCGATCACCGCCTTCATCGGCCCATCGGGCTGCGGCAAGTCCACGGTGCTGCGCACCCTCAACCGCATGCACGAGGTCACTCCCGGCGCGTATGCGCAGGGCAAGGTGCTCCTCGACGGTGAGGACATCTACGCCAAGGGGATCGACCCGGTGAGCGTCCGCTCGACGATCGGCATGGTCTTCCAGCGCCCGAATCCGTTCCCCACCATGTCGATCCGCGACAACGTGGTGGCCGGCCTGAAGTTGCAGGGCATGCGCAACAAGGCACAGCTCGACGACGTCGCCGAGCGCAGCCTCAAGGGCGCGAACCTGTGGGAAGAGGTCAAGGACCGTCTCGACAAGCCCGGCGGCGGCCTCTCCGGTGGTCAGCAGCAGCGTCTGTGCATCGCGCGCGCCATCGCGGTCTCACCGGACGTGCTGCTGATGGACGAGCCCTGCTCCGCGCTCGACCCGATCTCGACCCTGGCGATCGAGGACCTGATGGGTGAACTCAAGAAGGAGTACACCATCGTCATCGTCACCCACAACATGCAGCAGGCGGCGCGCGTCAGCGATCAGACCGCGTTCTTCAACCTCGAGGGTGTCGGCCAGCCCGGTCAGCTGGTCGAGATCAACGACACCGAGACGATGTTCTCCAACCCGCTCAAGCAGGAGACCGAGGACTACATCTCGGGCCGCTTCGGCTGATCGGGAGTTCTCGACGGCATCTGCGCCGGGGGTCGTTCCACGACTCCCGGCGATTGTCGTTCTCGGGTCCCGCCGTCCACTGCCAAGCGAGCGGCGAGTGCTCGAGGCTCACATGTTGATGAGCAGGATGACCAGCAGTGCGATCAGCGACAGCGTGACCCCGCCGTAGACCACGATCTGCCGACGGTGCGCCGCAGCGGCGTGCTCCTCGTCGGTGACGGCGTTGAAATCTGGTTCCGCAGAGTAGTGCTGACCCATGCCGCTCACCCTAACGCGACGTCACACGGCCGGAGAAATCCTTCACCACATCCGGTGAGAGCCAACTCATCGGCTCCGGGACGTGGTCCGCATCGCACATCGCGCGCGTACGTCCACCGACCACAACGGGCGTGCACCGCTGTCGCGGCACACGCCCGTTGATGGGACGGAGACGGTCAGGAGACCTCGAGGTACTGCTCGGGGGTCTGGCCGGTCGCCTGGAACACCACGCGACGTCCGATCAGGACGGCGTGGTCGGCGAAACGCTCGTAATAGCGTCCGAGCAGGGTGACATCGACGGCCGCAGCCACACCATGGCTCCACTCACGGTCCATCAGGACCGTGAAGAGGTGCCGGTGCAGGTCGTCCATCGCGTCGTCGTCCTCCTGCAGACGGATCGCATCCTGCGGATTCTGCGTGGTCAGGACCTCGCGCGCGGTTTGGGCCAGCTGTACCGCCAGACGGCCCATCTCGGCGAAGTAACCGTTGACCTCTTCCGGCAGTGCCTTCGCCGGATGGCGACGTCGCGCGACCTTGGCGACGTGCAACGCGAGAGCGCCCATGCGGTCGACGTCGGCGACGATCTGGAAGCCGCTGACGATGCCGCGCAGGTCGCCGGCCACCGGCGCCTGCAGCGCCAGCAGTGCGAAGGCCTGCTCCTCGGCGCGCGCGGACAGTTCGTTCATCCGGTCGTTGTCGGTGATCACTTCTTCTGCGACGGCGAGGTCAGCCTGCAACAATGCCTGGGTGGCCCGCGCCATCGCCGCACCGGCGAGATCACACATCTCACCGAGGATCGTGTTGAGCCCTTCGAGCTGCTCATGGTAGGCGGTACGCATACGGACCAGGATACTTGGCGCCGGGCCCATTCCCGATCGTGACGGGGTGAACTCACGATGAACGGCCGGTGCCACGGCCGTGTGGCCGTGTCTGCGCTGGTCAGGAGCAGGTGGTGTCGCCCGCGTTGGTGACCGTGAGATCGTTCGGCAGGTTCGACGCGCCGGTCGACGGCGGCAGCTGGTTGACCGAGATCGTGGCACCGGTGTCCGGTGTCGAGTCCAGCGAACCATCGAAGTTCTTGCCGACGATCAGCTCGACACCCGACTTCACGTTCCGATCCAGCTGGATCGAGGAACCCGGGAACATCGCGGCGAGGGTGGCCGCCGAATCCTGTTCCCCGATGCCGTAGCGGATGACCGTGTCGTCGCGGTTCTCCGACGCGTCCGCGACGCCGCGGACATCGAAGCCCAGGGGAGCGAGCTGATCGGAGACGTCGGCTGCGGCGCCGGTGCGCCCGGTGCCGTTCAGCACGCGCACACCCACGTTGCCCGGACTCTGCGCGGTGGCCGACACCCGGGTGGGTGCCGGTGCCGCGCTCGGGCTCGAGGCGCTGCTCGACGACGACTTCTTGCTCGTCGATCCGGACGCCTGCTTCTTGGCCTTCTCGCCGGGCAGGGGCTCGTCGTCGATGATGGCGTTGAACATGGCGTCGACGTCGTCGGTGCGGGGGAGCTCGTTGTTCTGCCCGTCCGTCGACGTCCCGGACGTCGGGATCGTCAGGAAGGTGACCCGACCGGCCTCGATGCCCTGCATCGACTCGGCGAGATTGAGCAGCGACTGGGTGTCGACGCCGTCGACGAAGCTGTACTGGATGAAGGTGTTGACGATGCTGTTGAGCTTGTTCGGATTCGACAGCACGTTGCCCGACAACGTCGATCGGAGCAGCGACGACATGAACAGCTGCTGCCGTTTGATCCGGCCGTAGTCGCCGTTGCCCTCCGACTCGATCGTGCGTGCACGGACGTAGTTGAGCGCGCGGCGGCCGGTGAGCTTCTGGGTGCCCGCCTTACGCAGGATCTGACCGAGCTCGTAGTCGTAGAGCGGGGTCGGTGAACAGACCTCGACCCCACCGACGGCCTTGACGACCTTCTCGAAGCCGTAGAAGTCCATCGCGATGAAGTGGTTGATGTTCAGGCCGCTCATCTGGGTGATGACCTTGACCAGACACTTCGGTCCGCCCTCGGCGTACACGCTGTTGAGCTTCACTCCGGAACCGGCGGGCAACGCCTCCCCGTAGGTGCCGGCACCGTTGTCCCAGGACTGGCATTCGGGCCGGTCGACCGCGAGGTCACGGGGGAACGACACCGCGACGACGCGCTCGCGATTGGCCGGGACGTTGACCAGGATCACCGTGTCCGAGCGGGCGCCGTCGGCGTCTGCGGTGGTGCCCGCCCCGACCTTGGCGTTCTGTCCGCTGCGGGTGTCGGTACCCACGATCAGGTAGGTCTCGTCGCCGTACTGGGCGTCCTTGTTGCGGATGTTCTGGTCGTCGGGGTCGACCGCGTTGATGGTCTTCCAGTTGCCGTTCCACGACTGCAGGTAGCCCCACACGAAACCGGTACCGACCAGCGCCATCACGCAGGCGACGGCGACCAGTACGCGGCCGGTGACGGTGACGTTGCGGGAGAGGTTGCGCCGACGTTCCGCGGGTCCGGGATGGCGCCGCGGCCGGGACCGGGGCGGAATGGTGTCGGAGAGGTCGGGGGTCCGCTCCAGGGGTCGGGCTCGACTGCCCTGGCCGCGTGACTCCTCGGTGACCCGCTGTCGGGTCGCGTCGTCGGAGAGGTCCACCTCGACGTCGGCGGGTCCGGCGTCGGGCCGGACGGTCGGGATCTTCTGCGTGACGTCGTTCTCGTTGGGAAAACCGCGCAGGTCGTCGAACCGGTGGACGGTGGTCGGGCGGTCGTCGGCGGGAGGCTGTGGCGCGGGACGATCGGCGGCCCCGGACGGCTCGGGGGTGGGCGCGCCCGCGGCGTTCATCTGCTCCATCAGCTCGCGGACGGTGAGCCGTGTGCGGCCGCGGACGTAACGGTCCGTGGCGCGCGGCTCGTGCAGTGCGCCGTGTGCGGGGATGTCGTTCGTGGGGGCCTGCCCGTACCGCTCGGTGAAGTCGTTGGCACCACCGGAGCGTCCGGCGCGACGGCTCCGACGCGGCGTGCTGCCGTCGTCGGCCGGCTCGTCCGGTCCCGATTTCCTACGACTCAACTGACTTTCCCCTTGAACCCCGATTGCTGCCACCTGGTGCCGGCCGCGGGCTGTCGCGGCGCACCATTGCATGGCCCTGCACAGGCGCAGGACCTCGGGTCATAGTACTGATTGCACCTGAGAACATGTCTCAGCCACTGTGGTGAGGCCGAATCCTCGAGGATTTTCGGTGCTCAGCCGCCGGAATGCATGATCTCGGCACCCTCCGGGACGACGTCCTCGTCGGGGTTGTCGAGCCATCCGTCGGGCAGCGCGACCTTGGCGGGCGAGCCCTGACGGCCGCGTGGTCCGTGTCCGTCCGCCGGGAATTCGGCGTCGGCGGGCAGGGTTGCGACCAGTTCGCTCAGTTCATCGAGGGTGCTGACCAGCGACAAGCGGCTGCGCAGGTCGGAGCCGGCGGGGAAGCCACGCAGGTACCAGGCGACGTGCTTGCGGATCTCGCGCATGCCCTTGTCCTCGCCGTGATGTGCGGAAAGCAACTCTCCGTGGCGGACGATGATCTTCGACACCTCGCCGAGATTGGGCTGGGCAGGTGCTGCGAGACCGTTCAGTTCGGCCGCGAGCTCGGCGAACAACCACGGCCGACCCAGGCAGCCGCGACCGATGACCACACCGTCACAGCCCGTGTGACGCATCATGGCGACGGCGTCCGCAGGCTCGAAGATGTCGCCGTTGCCCAGCACCGGCACATCGGTCACATGTTCTTTCAGGCGGGCGATCTCATCCCAGTCCGCGGTGCCCGAGTATCGCTGCGACGCGGTGCGGGCGTGTAGTGCCACGGCCTGCGCGCCCTCTTCGGCGGCGATGCGGCCGGCGTCGAGGTGGGTGTGGTGGTCGTCGTCGATGCCGATGCGGAATTTCACCGTCACCGGGATCGACGTGCCCTCGGTGGCGCGCACCGCGGCCGCGACGATGCGACGGAACAGCTTGCGTTTGTAGGGGATCGCCGATCCGCCACCGCGTCGGGTGACCTTGGGGACCGGGCATCCGAAGTTCATGTCGATGTGGTCGGCGAGATTCTCGTCGACGATCATCTTCGCCGCGGCGTAGGTGTTCTCCGGGTCGACCGTGTACAGCTGCATCGACCGCGGGTTCTCGTCGGGCCCGAACGTGGTCATGTGCATGGTCACCGGGTGCCGCTCGACCAGGGCGCGGGCGGTGACCATCTCACACACGTACAGCCCCGACACCGTGCCGGTGCGTTCGAGTTCGAGTTCGCGGCACAGCGTGCGGAACGCGACGTTGGTGACGCCGGCCATCGGTGCGAGTACGACCGGGCTGGAGAGCTCGATCGACCCGATCCGCAGCGGAGCCGACGCCGAACCGGCGCCCTCGGAGATCGAGGGCGCCGGCGTCGACAAGATCGGTGCGGTGCTCAGGATGCCTGCTGCTCCCGCTTCTTGGCCTCGCGGGCGAGCGACCGGTCGCGCATCTCCTCGAAGCGGATGGTGTCCTTCTCGAGCTGCTCGAGGAACGAGGAGAGCTCCTCGCGGGTCTGCTCGCCGGCGGAGGTGAAGTCCTCCCGCTCGAAGACCTTCCACTTGCGCAGGACCGGCATGATGACCTCTTCGAGGTGCTGGCGCAGGTCGTAGATGCCGTGCTTGGCCATCAGCACACCGTGACGACGGAAGTTCGGCATGCCGGCGCCGGGCATCTGGAAGTTGGTGACGATGTCGGTGACCGCTCGCAGCGTCTGATCGGGCGAGATGTCCATGCCCGCACCGCAGATGTTGCGGTAGAAGATCATGTGCAGGTTCTCGTCGGCGGCGATGCGCTGCAGCATCCGGTCGGCGATCGGGTCGTTGCAGGCCTTGCCGGTGTTGCGGTGGCTCACGCGGGTGGCCAGCTCCTGGAAGGTCACGTAGGCGACGGAGTGCAGGATGCCCAGTTCGTCGGCGTACTCCTCGAGCTCGTCGGCGCGTCCCGCGGCCGCCAGCATCGGGTCGTAGCCGTTGGTCATGTGGATCATCCGGGCTTCTTCGAGGGCGACGGGATCCACGCCGCGGGTCACGACGAGGTAGTCGCGCATCGCGATGCCGTGTCGGTTCTCCTCGGCGGTCCAACGGCCGACCCAGTGGCCCCATGCCGAGTCCATCGAGAAGTTCTCGGCGATGACCCGGTGATAGGACGGCAGATTGTCCTCGGTCAGCAGGTTGGTGATCATGGCCGCCTTGGCGACCTCACCGAGCTGGGACTGCTCGGGGTCGTAGTCGACGCCGCCGAGCGCCGCGTAGTTCTTGCCCTCGTCCCACGGGATGTAGTCGTGCGGGTTCCAGTCCTTGGCGATCTTGAGGTGCCGGTTGACGTTGTCCTCGGCGACCGGTGCCAGCTCCTTGAGGAGCTCAAGCTGGGTCAGCTCGCGTGCCATTGTTGCCTCCGAACGGTGGTGGTCCGCATGTCATGCCTGTTGTCTGTGGTCTGCTCGGCGCGGGACTGCGTGGTGATCAGTGGTCCAGGGTACGACACCTGTCCACCTGGCCCAAGTCCGTACTTACGGAATCGTAACCGCGCGTATGTGCCGTTACGTGCGCGATGCGTGTTCTCGGTCACGCTCCGGCCTCGGCGGCGACATATGTCCCGTGCCCGGTCGATGATGGCCGACCGAGCCCGTGTTGTGTGTCGTTCGACGCGGATTCACAGCCGATCCGCAGGCCGCCGCTCCCCAGGCGGTGCCGCCGAATCCCCCCGCAGCCCCGGCTACCGCCGCCGGGCGAACATGACCCCGAATGTCTCCATCCATCGGGCCGCGTCCTCGTCAAGGGTACCGAGTTCGGCCGACTTCTCGCACCACCTCATGGCGGCCTGTCCGAACTCCATCGGGTTGTAGACGTCCTCCTCGCGACTCCACAGACCGTTGCCCGCGTAGGTGAGGATGGTGATGTTGGTCGCGGTGATCAGGGTGCCGTCGCCGGGATCGCGCATCGGGTTGTCGACCTCGCAGATCACCCGGCCGGTCGGGGCGTCGACGACATGCCACAGCGACGGGTATCCCGTCATGTGGCTCCCGGGGAACGCGGTCATCGTCTTCCAGATCCAGCTACGGATCTCCTCGCGGCCCGACATCGTGCCCAGTGCGTGTTCGACGTAGTCGGCGTCCTCGGTGAACAGCTCGGCGAAGCGGTCCCAGTCGCGGCTGATCGCGATCTCGGCGACAGTCTGCTGGAACCCGCGGAATGCTTCGTCGAGTTCGGTGGCGGTGAAAGTGGTCATCGAGGACGAATCGTACTAGAACGTGTTCTAGAAATGTTCGGTTGACGTGAACTCCGCGGTATATCCGTGCGGCGGTCGATTCCCCGGTGCATCATGGTCACGCCGGGGTCGCGTGGTCTCCGATCACGAGGAAGTAGTGGTGCAATGCAGCGTCTCAGCGGGCTCGATGCGTCGTTTCTCTATCTCGAGACACGATCTCAGCTCATGCACGTCATCGGGCTGATCGAGATCGATCCGAGCACCATGCCCGGCGGGTACAGCTTTCCCAAACTGCGCGACGAACTGGAACGCCGGATCAGTGCGCTGCCCAATTTCCGCCGCAAGCTGGACAATTCGGTCCTCAACATCGATCACCCGGTGTGGATCGAGGACGACGACTTCGACATCGAACGTCACGTCCACCGGGTCGGGGTGCCGGCGCCCGGCAGCGTGCTCGAGTTGACCGAACTGTGCGCGCATCTGGCCGGACAGACCCTCGACCGGGGCAAGCCGTTGTGGGAGCTGTGGGTCATCGAGGGACTCGCCGACGGCAAGGTCGCCGCGATGCTACGGATGCACCACGCGGGCGTGGACGGTGTGACCAGTGCCGATCTGCTCGCCCAGCTGTGCACGATGACGCCCGAGGCCCCGGATCTCGATGTGGAGAAGATCCACCAGACCGCCGGTGGATCGTCGCGCACCACGATGGCGGTGACCGGTGCGGTCAACTATTTCGTGCAGCGGCCCATCGCGATGGCCAAACTGATCCCGGGGACCGTCGGGGTCCCGGTCGGGTGGCTTCGCCGGACGCGATCGAACACCGCCATGCCCGCGCCGTTCCGTGCGCCGCGCACCCGGTTCAATGCGCCGATCACGCCACATCGATCTCTGGCGCTGACCCAGCTGTCCCTCGACGACATCAAGCGGGTCAAGAATCGTTTCGGCGTGAAGATCAACGACGTCATCCTGGCCATCACCGGTGGTGCGATGCGCAGCTATCTCGAGGAACACGGTGAACTGCCCGAGCAGCCGCTGGTCGCGATGGTGCCGGTGTCGGTGCACGGCGCCGACGAGAGTTCCCTGGTGACCGGTGGCACCAACAAGGTGACCGGCATGTTCACCCAGTTGCCGACCGACCTCGACGATCCGGTGGAACGCGTCGAGCAGGCCGCGACCTTCGCGCGCACCTCCAAGGACCACCACGCCGACATCGATGCGAACATCCTGCGCGCGTGGGCCCAGTTCGCCCCGGGTACCACGATGTCGACGCTCATGAAGCTCTACGGCGACCGTGGGCTGGCGCTGTCGCATCCGCCGATCTTCAACGTCCTGGTCTCCAACGTCGCGGGTCCCGACTTCCCGGTCTACTTCCTGGGGTCGCGGGTCACCGGGGTGTACCCGCTGGGCCCGATCTTCCACGGCCTGGGCCTCAACATCACCGTGTTCTCCGCGGACGGTCACATCAACGTCGGCATCCTCGCCTGCACCGACCATGCGCCCGACGTCTGGGCGATCGCCCACGCCTTCGACGAGGAGCTCAAGCAGCTGCTCGAGGCGTGCGACTGAGCTGCACGAACCGATCGGGTCAGAGGGCGTCGAGCCAGGTGCGGCTGCTCGCGTCGGACGGCGACCGCCAGTCGCCCCGGGGTGACAGGGAACCGCCGGAGCCGATCTTCGGGCCGTTCGGCATGGCCGTCCGCTTGAACTGGCTGCTCATGAACCGTTTGAGGAACACCGACAGCCAGTGCTCGATGGTCGACGGGTCGTATTCGTTGCGACGTTGCGCGACAATCAGTTCCGACCAGGCGCCACGTCCGCGATCGCCCCACGCCTGCGACGCCAGGTAGGCGATCTTCGCCGGACGGTAGCCGAAGCGGGTCAGGTGATAGAGGAAGAAGTCGTGCAGTTCGTACGGCCCGACCGTCCCCTCGGTGCTCTGGATGGCGCCGTCGTCGTCCGCCGGGACCAGTTCGGGGGAGATCACGTCGTCCAGGATCTCGGCGAGCGTGTCGGTGGTCTCCTGCGAGTACGTGCTGGTCGTGATCATCCACCGGATCAGATGCTGGATCAGGGTTTTCGGCACCGACGAGTTCACGTTGTAGTGCGACATCTGGTCGCCCACGCCGTAGGTGCACCAGCCGATGGCCAGTTCGGAGAGGTCGCCGGTGCCGAGCACGATCGCGCCGTTGTGGTTGGCCAGCCGGAACAGGTGGGATGTCCGTTCGCCCGCCTGCACGTTCTCGAAGGTGACGTCGTAGACCTTCTCACCGCGCGCGTACGGATGCCCGAGATCGGCGAGCATCTGCTCGCACGACGGACGGATGTCGAGCTCCGTTCCGGCGACGCCGAGCGAGTCCATCAGCACGTGGGCGCGCCGTAACGTGGCTGTGCCGGTGGCGAATCCGGGCATGGTGTACGCGAGGATGTTCGTCCGCGGCAGTCCCAGCCGATCGAAGGTGTCGACCGCGACCAGAAGCGCGAGCGTGGAGTCGAGGCCGCCGGACACGCCGATGACGATCTTGTCGATGCCCGTGGCCCGCAGACGTGCGGCGAGTCCCTGCACCTGGATGTTGCCGACCTCCCGGCACCGGGCATCGCGGTCGGCGGAGTCCGCGGGCACGAACGGGAACCGCGCGACCTCGCGCCGCAGCGTGTCGTCTATCTCCTCGGTGGCACCCAGCCGGAAGCGGATGCGGCGCAAGGGCTTCAGATCGGTGGCGAAATCACCCACCTGGTCGCGCAGGCTGATCATCCGCATGCGTTCCTGACGCAGTCGGTCGAGGTCGATGTCGGCGCTGATGATCTGTTCGGTCATCTCGAACTGATCGGTGCGGGCCAACAGGGTGCCGTTCTCGGTGATCAGGGCGTCACCATCCCACGCGAGGTCGGTGGTCGATTCGCCGAAACCCGCCGCGACATAGATGTGGGCGGCGATGCAACGCGCGGAGTGGCTGGTGCACAGCGACTTCCGGTATGACTCCTTGCCCACGGTCACCGGGCTGCCGGACAGGTTCGCCAGCACCGTCGCGCCGGCGAGTGCGGCCCAGGTGCTCGGCGGGATGGGTACCCAGCCGTCCTCGCAGATCTCGACGTGCACCGCGAAGCCCTCGAGGTCGACGGCCTCGAAGATGAGGTCGGCACCGAACGGCACCTCCCGCCCGAGCACGGTCGCGGTGGTGACCGCGGCGTCCCGGGCCGCGGAGAAGTACCGCTGTTCGTAGAACTCCCGATAGTTCGGCAGATACGACTTCGGCACCACGCCCAGGATCTGGCCGTCGTGGAGCACGGCGGCGCAGTTGTACAGGCCGTCGCCGACGACCAGCGGCAGCCCGACGGCGACGAGCGGACGTGTGCCGCGGGTCGCGTCCACCACCGTCTGCAGACCCGTCAGGCAGGCATCGAGTACCGCATCCTGCTGGACGAGGTCGTCGATGCTGTAGCCGCACAAACCGAGTTCCGGGAACACCACCAGGCCGGCACCCTCGTCGGTGGCCGTGCGCAGCAGCTCGACGGTGCGCTCGGCATTGACCACCGGGTCGGCGATCGACACGACCGGCACCGCGCCGGCGACCCGCGCGAATCCGTGCTCGTAGACAGACACACCCCGAGCCTAGCCTGCGGGCCACGCGGTCAAAGCACTGTGCGACTGCGTGGCCCGACCGTCACAGGCCCAGATCCTTCGCGATGATCGTCTTCATCACCTCGTTGGTGCCGCCGTAGATCCGCGACACCCGGGTGTCGGCGTAGAGCCGCGCGATCGGGTACTCGAGGATGTAGCCGTATCCGCCGTGTAGCTGCAGGCACTTGTCGATGACACGTCCGGCGGTCTCGGTCGCGAACAGCTTCACCCGGGCCGCGTCGGGGACCGAGAGTTCACCGGCGTTGTGCAGATCAAGGGCTCGGTCGACGAACTGGCGGATCGCCTCGACGTCGGCAGAGCATTCCGCGAGAACGAACTTGGTGTTCTGGAACGAGGCCACCGGCTTGCCGAAGACGTCGCGCTCCTTGGTGTAGGCGAGCGCGTGCTGCACGGCAGCGGCCGCGGTCGCCGATGCGCCGATCGCGATGGTGAGGCGTTCCTGCGCCAGATTGTGAGTGAGGTACGAGAAGCCCTCGCCCTCGTCCCCGAGACGATCCTCGACGGGCACCTTGACGGCGTTGAACGACAGTTCTGCCGTATCCGAGGCCTTGAGGCCGATCTTCTCCAACTTGCGTCCGACGGTGTATCCCTCGGATGTGGTGTCGACGACGAGGATCGACAATCCCGCCCGGCGATTGCCCGCGTCGTACGGCGCGGTCCGGCAGACCACCAGCACACGGTCCGCGAGTGCGCCGCCGGTGATGAACGTCTTCGCGCCGTCGAGGATGTAGTGGGTGCCGTCCTCGGTCAGCGTTGCCGTGGTGGAGATGTTCGCGAGATCCGAACCCGTGCCCGGCTCGGTCATCGCGATTGCGAACATGATGTCACCGGAACAGAATCCGGGCAGCCACCGCTGCTTCTGGTCGTCGGTCGCGTGTTCCAGCAGGTAGGGGAGGATCAGGTTCGAGTGGACCGAGTAGCTGCCGAAACTCACGCCGGCCGCCGACGTCTCCTCGGCAATCACCATCGAATAGGTGAAGTCGGTGACACCGCCGCCGCCGTACTCCTCGGGTGCCTCGATGCCGAGCACGCCGAGATCGCCGAGCCGGTTGTAGAACTCGCGCGGCGGATGTCCCTGCTTCTCCCAGTCGGGATACTGCGGCACCACCTCTTTGGCGATGAAATCTCGAACGGTTTTGCGGAAGGCTTCGTGATCCTCGCTGAACACGGTGCGCTGCATGTGATCTCCCCTCAGTTCTCGCGGTACTCGCGAAGAAGTCCCTTGCTGATGATCTGTTTCTGGATCTCGCTGGTGCCTTCGCCGATGAGCAGGAAGGGGGCTTCGCGCATGAGGCGTTCGATCTCGAACTCTTTCGAGTATCCGTAGCCGCCGTGAATGCGGAAGCCGGCCTGGGTGACCTCGGCGCAGTACTCGCTACAGAGGTACTTGGCCATGCCGGCCGCGACGTCGTTGCGTTCACCGGAGTCCTTGAGCCGGGCGGCGTTCACCATCATCAGGTGAGCGGCCTCGACCTTGGTCGCCATCTCCGCCAGCGAGAACGCGATCGCCTGGTGTTCGGCGATCGGCTTGCCGAAGGTGGAGCGTTGCTGGGCGTAACGCACCGCGAGTTCGAAAGCGCGCTGGGCGACACCGCAGGCGCGTGCGGACACGTTCACCCGCCCCACCTCGACCCCGTCCATCATGTGCGCAAAGCCCTTGCCGGGCTCGCCGCCCAGGATGTCGTCGGCGGACGCGCGGTAGCCGTCGAAGACGAGTTCGGTGGTGTCGATGCCCTTGTAGCCCATCTTGTCGAGCTTGCGCGGGATGGTCAGTCCCGGGAGCACCTCGCCGAATCCGGCAGGTTTCTCGACGAGGAAGGTGGTCAGGTTCTTGTGCGGTTTCTCGTGGCCTTCCTCGGTGCGGACCAATGCGGCGACGAGCGTGGAACTGGCACCGTTGGTCAGCCACATCTTCTGGCCGCTGATCGAATAGTCGCCGTCGCCCGTGCGTTTGGCGGTGGTCTTGATCGCGGCCACGTCGGAGCCGAGTTCGGGTTCGGACATGGAGAATGCGCCGCGCACCTCGCCGGTGGCCATCCGCGGCAGGAGTCGCCGCTTCTGTTCGTCGGTGCCGTGCTGGCGCAGCATGTAGGCGACGATGAAGTGGGTGTTGATGACCCCCGACACGCTCATCCAGCCGCGGGCGAGTTCCTCCACGCACAGCGCATAGGTCAACAACGACTCGCCGAGCCCGCCATACTCCTCGGGGATCATCAGCCCGAACAGGCCCATCTCGCGCATCCCGTCGACGATCTCCTGCGGATAGGCGTCGGCGTGCTCGAGTTCCTGCGCATTCGGGATGATCTGCTTGTCCACGAACCGACGAACATTCGCCACGATCTCGGACTGGATGTCGGTCAACCCCAGGGTCTGCGCAAGTCGGGTCATCGTGACCTCTTCTTCTCGTCGGCGGATTCGTGTCGAACAGCAGCCGATGGTGGCCGAGGCCACACTGGTCGACCCTCTCAGCATGCCTGTCGCGCACCCGCGGCAAAACGATGCGTTCGGCTATCGATGCCTTAGCGCCAACCAATGATGCGCGGTCGCGGCCTGCCTGACCTGGACCCATAGGCATTCACAGTTCGTCGATTCACGGAACGGACATTGCTCGTGAACGGGGCAGCACGTTCAATCGGACCAGTGTGATCCAGAGCACGAGATCGATGGATTCGTCGCCTACATCACACGGCGGGTTCCTCCGTTCATCGTGACCTCTCGCCCACCTTCCCCATCTCGAAGGAGAGCACATGCCCACCACCGACGCCGCCGATGCGGCGACCACGAACCTCCCCGCGCCGGAACGCGCCGCGGACTCCTCCGGAACGCGACGAAAGGCCTGGGGCTTGACGTCGCTGCTGGTGGCCTTGTATGTCGTCAACTACGCCGACAAGGCGGTGCTCGGCATCATCGCGCAGCCGCTCGCCGACGAGCTGGGGCTGCGGTCGTCACAGATCGGTCTGGTCGGCAGCCTGTTCTTTCTGACCTTCACGATCGGCGGGTTCTTCGCCGGCGCCCTCAACAGGTGGCTGTCGTTGCGCTGGGCGTTGGTGCTGTTGGCGCTGTGCTGGGCGTTCGCCATGCTGCCGCTGGTGGCGGTCGCGGCGTTCGCCGTCCTGATCATCAGCCGCCTGTTCCTCGGACTGGCCGAGGGACCCAGTTCGGCGTTGTTGCACACCGCGGCCTACTCATGGCATCCGCCCGCCCGCCGGGCGCTGCCCGGTGCGCTGCTCGCCGGTGCCGCATCGATCGCGAAGATCGCGGTCGCCCCGATCCTGGCACTGGTGACAGTGAACCTCGGGTGGCGCGCTGCGCTGGTGACCCTTGCCGTCGCCGGGGTGCTGTGGTGTGTCGTCTGGCTGGCCACCTGGCAGGACGGGCCCTACATCGCCGGTGCGAAGCACGTCGACGATGCCGAGCGAGAGACGACCGCCGATCCCGTCGCCGACGAGCCGGCCGTCCCGTGGGTGCGGATCTTCACATCGCGCACGTTCATCGGTGGGGTGCTGCTGGTGATGAGCGTCTACGCGTTGGTCACCGTGGTACTGACCTGGTTGCCGTCGTACTTCGAGGTCGGGCTGGGCTACAGCCGGCTGCAGGCCGGGTCGATGTTCGCCTTCCCGTCCATCGTCGGCCTGGCGCTGATGCTCATCACATCGGTCATCGGCGACCGACTCATCTCCCGAGGCGCGACGTCGCGCAAGGTGCGGGTGATCGTGCCTGCGGTCGGCGTGCTCATCTCCGGTGTTCTGCTGTTCCTTCTGCCATCGATCAGCGCGCCGGCGATGGCGGTGCTCGTCGTCTCGGTCGGTTACGGGTTCGCGACAACGGTGTTCCCACTGCTCAACGCCGCGATCTCGGAGATCTGCCCGCCTCGCCAGACCGCCGGAACCCTCGGCGTCTTCCTCGCGATCATGGCCATCGGTGGCCTCGTCGCCCCGTACGCGACCGGGGTCGTCGTCGACGCCGCCCCCAGCCCCGCGGAGGGCTACGCGACGGCGTTCCAGATTCTCGGGCTAGTCGCCTCGGTGTGCGCGGTGATCGCCTTGGTCCTGTGCAATCCGGAACGCGACAAGGTGCTGGTCCGTCGCGGTCTGGCGGACGCCTCCGACGGCCCGCAGCACGTCTCATAGGCGCGGGCTATCCGACCGTGAGCGTGAATCGACTTGTGATCAAACCGACTTCATGGTCGATTCGAGGTGGGTCTCGATGACCTCGGTCGCCCGCAGGATCCAGAAGTCAGCAGTACTCACCAGAAGGAAGTCCAATGCGTGATGCAGTGATCGTCGACGCCGTCCGCACCCCGATCGGACGCCGGCGTGGCGCCCTCGCCGGAATCCATCCCGCCGATCTGTCGGCGCACGTGCTCGAGGCGCTGGTGGACCGCACCGGTCTCGATCCGGCGACGGTCGATGACGTCGTCTGGGGCTGTGTGAGTCAGGCGTCCGAACAGGCCGGCAACGTCGCGCGCACCGCGGTCCTGGCCGCGGGTTGGCCGGAGTCGGTCCCCGGCACCACCGTGACGAGGGCGTGTGGCTCGAGCCAACAGGCGCTCAGCATGGCTGCGGCCGCGGTGATCTCCGGCCAGCAGGACATCGTCATCGCCGGGGGAGTGGAGTCGATGAGCCGGGTGCCGATGGGTAGCGCCGCCCCCAACGGCGAGAGCCAGCCGGCCACCGTCCTGGACCGCTACGGCGTCGACCGGTTCAGTCAGGGCGTCGGTGCCGAGATGATGGCCGAGAAGTGGTCCTTGAGCCGCACCGTCCTCGACGAATTCTCGCTGCGCTCACATGAACTCGCCGCGCAGGCGGTCGATGCGGGCGCGTTCGACGGGCAGCTCGCACCGATCACCGGGGTGCTCGAGGGCGATGAGGGTATCCGTCGCGGCGGCACCCTGGAGTCGATGGGCAAACTGAAGCCGGCGTTCAAGGACGACGGAGTCATCCACGCGGGCAACGCCTCCCAGATCTCCGACGGGGCGGCGGCGCTGCTGGTGATGAGCAGCGAGACCGCGGTGCAGCGTGGTCTCACGCCGATCGCTCGAGTGCACACAGCCGTCGTCGCCGGAGACGATCCGGTCATGATGCTGGCCGGTCCGATCGCCGCGACCGCCAAGGCCCTCGAGAGGTCAGGTCTGTCGATCGGTGACATCGGCGCCTTCGAGATCAACGAGGCATTCGCCCCGGTGCCGATCGCGTGGCAGATCGAGACCGGCGCCGACCCGGCGCGGGTGAACCCGCTAGGCGGCGCCATAGCAGTGGGTCACCCGCTCGGCGGATCCGGCGCGATCCTGATGACACGCCTGATCCATCACATGCGCGACAACAAGATCCGCTACGGACTCCAGTCCATGTGCGAGGCCGGCGGCATGGCGAACGCGACCATCGTCGAACTCGTCTGATCACTCACCCGGCCGACAGACAGTTGGTCGCGAGCGAGCGTCGCGAGCCCCTCCAGGCCCATCGAGGCCACTCACCTGAAGGAATACAATGGAACTCAAAGGTCAGTCGTTCGCCATCACCGGTGGTGCATCCGGATTGGGGCTCGCCACCGCGAGTCGCATCGTCGACGCGGGCGGCCAGGTCACCGTGATCGACCTGCCGACATCCGACGGCGCGGCGGTCGTCGAGCAGCTTGGGTCGTCGGCGACGTTCGCGCCGGCCGACATCACCGATCGCGAACAATTCGCCGCGGCCCTCGACGTCGCCGACGATCGGGGCGGACTGCGTGGGCTCGTCCACTGCGCCGGTGCGGGTCGGCGGATGCGGATTCTGGACAAGGCGGGCAACGCCGGATCGGTCGACGATTTCGAGTTCGTCATCAGGCTGAATCTGGTGGGCTCGTTCAACGCTCTGGCTCTGGGAGCCGAGCGGATGGCGCGTCTCGACGAACTCGACGGCGAGCGCGGCAGCATCGTCCTGACCGCATCCGTCGCCGCCTTCGAAGGACAGATCGGCCAGATCAACTACAGCGCATCGAAAGCCGGGATCGTCGGCATGACGATCGTCGCCGCGCGAGATCTGGCGAGCAAGCTGATCCGCGTCAACACCATCGCACCCGGAACCATGGACACGCCGCTGTTGGCGCGCCTGCGCGACGACGTCCGCACTTCGCTGGCCGAGAGCATCCCGAATCCGTCGCGGTTGGGTAAGCCCTCGGAGTTCGGTCAGCTCGCGGTCTCGATCCTGGAGAACAGCTATCTGAACGGTGAGACGATCCGCCTCGACGGGGCCATCCGCATGGCGCCCCGGTGAGCGGCAGCGCGATGAGTACCGAACTGCACTATCCGGCCGTCACCATGGCAGTTCTGCCACCGAGCATGGCCAGAATGTACGGCTCGCGTGCGGCGGTCATCGACGGCGACCGGGTGCTGAGCTTCGACGACCTCGACATCGAAACAGCACGCGTGGCAGCGGCATTGCGTGCCTCCGACATCGGCGACCGTGATGTCGTGCTGCTGCATCTGACGAATAGTATCGAGTTCATCGTCGCCTACTACGGGTCGCTACGAGCCGGCGCCACCGTCACCCTGGTGAACCCGCTGCAGCCGGTGCCCGGGCTACGCGCACAGCTCGTCGAGACGGGTGCGGTGGCCGCGTTCACCGGGGTGGAACAACTCGACCGTCTGCTGGACGCTGCACTCGACGTGTCTCTGCGTGCCGTGGTGCTCGCCGACGGCGAAGGCCGGACGGCACCCGATGGCGTGGTCACGCTCACCGACTTCACCGCCGGCCATATGTCTGCACCCGTCACCGAGGTGGTCTCCGACGACATCGCGCATCTCGCTTTCACGGGCGGCACCACAGGTGTCTCCAAGGGAGTGCAGGTGTTGCACCGCAACGTGATCGGGAATGTCACCCAGATGATCGGCTGGCGGGCAGGACATGCCGTGGTCGAGAGTCACGGTGGGATCGAGCTGACGCCGCGGGGAGAGGATCGTCGGGGTGTGGTGCCCGGCGATGCGGCGACCGTGGTGGTCTCGCCGCTGTTCCATGCGCACGCGTTGATCAACATGTCCTTCCTGCTGTTGTGCGGTGCGACCCACGTGCTGGCCGGTCGGTTCGATCCGTCGAAGATGTTGGCGCTCATCGAGCGTCATCGGGCGACGTATGTCACCGGCAGCCCGGCGATGTGGCACGCGTTGGCCACTCATCCCGAGGTGGGCACGCGCGATCTGTCCTCGGTGCAGGTGGTCTCGTCGGGGGCGGCGCCAATTGATGGGGTGACGCTGGAACACCTTCGGTCGGCCTTCCCGTCGGGCGCCGTCGTGGAGGGCTACGGATTGACCGAGGCGACCTGTCTGGTCTCGTCCGCCCCGCTCACTGCTGCCGGCGAGTACCGGCTGGGGAGCGTCGGTTTGCCCACGTACGACACCGAGGTCGAGATCCGTTCGGTCGTCGACCGGGCGGTGGTGCTCGGCGCGGGTGAACGCGGCGAACTGTGGGTGCGTGGACCGCAGGTTACCGCGGGCTACCTAGGGCATCCCGAGATCACCGCCGTCCAGTTCGTCGACGGCTGGCTGGACACCGGCGACATCGCCTTCCGGGACGCGGATGGCTACCTCTACATCTGTGACCGGGCCAAGGACATGTTGATCTACAAGGGCTACAACGTGTACCCGCGTGAACTCGAGGAGATCCTGGTAACCCACCCGGACGTCGCGTCGGCCGCGGTGGTCGGTCGCGATGCGGGCAGCGTCGGTCAGGAGCCGGTCGCTTTTCTGGTACCGGAGCCCGGACACGTCATCGACGGCGAGGGCGTCCGTGCTTTTGTCGCCGAACAGGTCCTGCCATACAAGAAAGTCCGCGACGTAGTCATCGTCGAAGAGCTGCCGACCTCGGCGGCCGGCAAGGTCCAGAAGGTCGCGCTGCGGGAGCGTCTCGCCACGGCGTGACCTGACGATGCGAGTGCACCTCGGTGTCGCACATCGCGCACCGTCCGACCTGATGAGTCGGGGCCGTCGGATGCGTGACACCGGTGTGGGTGGCACGTTCGCTCTATGGAGTTGTCAAGGGACGGTTGGGTCCCGGTTTTCGCCGGGTGCGTTGGTGTTTGCTGGGGTGGGTGTCAGGCGGCGGTGGGTAGGTTGTCGAGGGTCAGGGTGCGTCGGTTGTAGGCGGGTAGGGGTGTCCTCTGCGGGTCGACCTCTGTGGGTGGGATGAGCCAGGGGTGGTTGTCGGTGCCGATGATCACGTCCCAGCCGTTGTGGTGGATGTCGGCGTGGCAGGACGGGCAGAGTAGGCAGCCGTTGTCCAGGACGGTTGCGCCGTTGTGGGCCCAGTGTTGGATGTGGTGGCCGTGGGAGCGGGCGGCGGGTGCGCCGCATTTGATGCAGCACTCGTCGCGGATGTAGAGCGCGGTGCGGAGGTGTCCGGTGAAAAAGCGGTCGTTTTTGCTGAGCTGTAGGGGGACCTGTTGGTCGTCGATGATGACGGTGGTGACTGTCGCGTCACAGGACAACTGCTGCAGGGTGGTTTCGGTGAGTGATCCCATGAACTGCAGGGTGGCGGTGGTGGGGCGTTCGGCGGGCACGGTGATCAGCACTTGGGGTCGGGGTGTGGAGGTGGTCGTGTCGCCGCGGGCGGCGAGGTCCAGAACGGTTTCGAGGGCGTCGGCGTGGCGGCGGGCGGTGGAGCGGGCGTCGGGGGAGCCGTCGGGTTCGGGGCGGGGTGCGCCGAAGTGTTCGAGGGCGGCCTGAAACTTTTCGCCGACTTCGGTGTCGAGGTCGGCGCGGATGTGGAGGCGTCCGTGGTCTTCGTGGTGGGTGAGGGTGTTGAGGGTGCGGTCTTCTCCGGCGGGTAACCCGCCGGCGGTGGTGGCGGCCAGGTCGTTGCCGAGTTGTTTGGCGCGGTGTGCGATCTGGGCGGGGGTGGCGCCGGAGAAGTAGTGGCCGAGCAGGTCGCTGACCTGGGTGTAGCGAGCCTCGCTGTCGACGGGTTGGGGTGATCGCTGCGCGATGTGGGTGATGCCGGTGGTGATGGCGTCGATGTGTTCGGCGGGGATGGCGCCGTCGGCGGCGTGGGCGTGCAGGGTCGGCAGGGTGGTGGTGGAGCCGGCGATGCGGATCAGGCGTGCGGCGACCGCGGGCGCGTAGCCCATGACGATCAACAGTTCCCGTGTCTTACGACCGTGGGTGGTGGCGACGCCCAGGCGGTCGAGGGTGGCGACCAGGTGTGCGGCGTGGTGGTCGATCAGGTTGCGTAGCGTCAGGATGGTGCGCATCGCGTTGAACGCGTCCCGGCCGGACAGGTCGTCGTCGATGGTGAGGTCGCGCAGGGTGTCGGTGAGGGTGGGCAGGTCTGACACGGTGGTCATGGCGGGGCCTTTCAGAGAACACGGTTACGGCTGTCGGGCGTCGTCATCGTTTCTCTGGGTGACAGAACTGGCTGTCCTGTCGCCCGGCTTCGCTGTCATCAATTCATCTGTTGGGAACCAGAGTATCGGTGGGTACCGACAAGCTTGTTCGCGTCGTCACAAGGTGTGCACATCGTCGAACTTCTCGGTCCCGCGGTGTGCGTCGTCATCTCGACCGTCGGGGACGAGCGTACCGGCAACCACCGACAGGCTCGGAATCATCTGCAGGGCAACACCACCGGAACTCCGGGCGACAGAGCTGGATGTCCTGTCGCCCGTTTCGCTGTCATCGTCGATCTGTTCGGAACCAGCCTATCGGTGGGTACCGACAAGTTCGTTCGCGTCGTCACAAGGTGTGCACAGTGTGGAACTCTTCGGTCCCGCGGTGTGCGTCGTCATCTCGACCGTCGGGGACGAGCGTACCGGCAACCACCGACAGGCTCGGAATCATCTGCAGGGCAACACCACCGGAATCTCCGGGCGACAGATCTGGATGTCCTGTCGCCCGTTTCGCTGTCATCGTCGATCTCCTGAACCAGAATATCGGTGGGTACCGACAAGTTTGATCGCGTCGTCAGGAGTGTGCACAAGTGTGGAACTCTTCGGTCCCGCGGTGCGCGTCGTCATCTCGACCGTCTGTGTGCAGAGTACCGGCAACCACCGACAGGGTTCGGAACCATCTGCAGGGCAACACCACCGGAACTCCGGGCGACAGAACTCGCTGTCCTGTCGCCCGTTTCGCTGTCATCGTCGATCTCCTGAACCAGAATATCGCAGGGCGCCGACAAGTCCGTTCGCGTCATCACCAGGGTACGTCGTCATTTCGATCGCGTGCGAACAGCGTACCGTCAACCACCGACAGATCCGGATCCGTCGACTACCGAAGCACTTGAAATCTCCTGCACTGCAGCGTAACTGCCTAAGGCTGATACGCCGTCGGCGCATCCGTCACCGAGCCGCGTGCACCACCGCATAGGCTTCACCCCGGAACTTGGCCGGCGTCGTGCTGACCGCCGGTCGGGTCAGGAGATACGCGAGCGCCACGTGAGCCTGCGCGATCCCCGGGCCTCGGCGATCTCGACGATCACGTCGACGGTGCGGTACAGCTGCTCGACGTCACGCACCGGCGGTTCGGTCCGGGCCTCGATGTGCCGGCCGTTGTCGGGGCTGCGGTCGCGTCGGTACTTGCCGGTCAACAGGCCACCCGCGAGCGGACTCCAGACCATCACGCCGAGAACCTGATCCACCGACAGGGGCAACAATTCGTACTCGGCCTCGCGACTCTGCAGCGAGTCATAGATCTGGTTGCTGATGAACCGCTGATATCCCTGGTGATCGGAGATGGCCAGCGCGTTCATCAGCTGCCATCCGCGTAATTCGCCCCGCCCAGATAGCGCACCGGGCCGTCGCAGGTTCGCCGCGACGGCCAACAGGATGTGGTACCTCGACAGCCCGGCACTACTCCACGCCCGACCGCACGGCGATCAGCGTTGCGCGCGCTTCACCAGATTCCGGCCGATGATCAACCGTTGGATCTCGCTGGTGCCCTCGTACAGACGCAGCAGGCGCACGTCACGGTAGATCCGTTCGACGGGGACGTCACGCATGTAGCCGCTGCCGCCGTGTACCTGCACGGCGAGATCCGCGACCTTGCCGACCATCTCGGTACAGAAGAGTTTCGCCGCAGACGGGGCGATCCGCCGGTCTGTCTCGTCGACCCATGCCCGAGCTGCGTCGCGGACCATCGCGCGGCCGGCCATGACACCGGTCTGCTGGTCGGCCAGCATCGCCTGCACCAGCTGGAACTCGCCGATCGCGGTGCCGCCCTGGGTGGCGCTTGCCGCCCAGGCCACCGACTCGTCGAGGGCGCGTTGCGCGGTACCGACCGACAGGGCTGCGATGTGCACGCGGCCTCGCGCGAGCGACGTCATCGCCGCGCGGTACCCGACGTCTTCGCTGCCGCCGACCAGCGCCGCGGCGGGTACGCGGACATCGTCGAAGTGGACATCCGAGGTCCACGCGCCTTCCTGCCCCATCTTGCGGTCCTTCGCGCCCACGGTGATGCCCCGGGTCTCGGCGGGAACCAGGAACACGGCGATCCCGGTGCCGTCCGAGTCCGCCGGTCGGGTCCGCGCGAACACGACGAACAGATCGGCGAGCGGCGCGTTGGTGATGAACCGCTTCTCGCCGGTGATCACCCAGTCGGAACCGTCGCGGACGGCCTTGGTCCGCAGCCCTGCCGGGTCTGATCCGGCGCCCGGCTCGGTGAGTGCGAACGAGGCGACGACCTCGCCGGAGGCGATCTTCTCCAGCCAGCCGGACTTCTGCTCGTCGGTACCGAAACCGACCAGGACCTGCCCGGCGATGCCGTTGTTGGTGCCGAACATCGACCGCAGCGCCAACGAGGTGTAGCCGAGTTCCATCGCCAGTTCGACGTCCTGGGTCAGGTCGAGTCCGAGGCCACCCCATTCCTGCGGGATGGCATACCCGAAGAGGCCCATCTCCTTGGCGGTGGCCCGGATGTCGTCGGGGATGGCGTCGTTGTCCAGGATCTCCTGTTCGCGCGGCACGACCTTCTCGCGGACGAACTCACGTGTCGCGGCGAGGATGTCGGCGAAGTCCTCGCCGCTGACCTGGGAGGTGGATGCTGAGGTGTTCATGACGCTGGTCATTCTCCCACTCTGGCGTCCACTCGTGGGCGAGTCCACTACGAACTCGCTACCGCTCCGTTAGGCGTTACGAATGGATCGGCCGGGGTCGGATCCGGCCACGGGCCGGTAGATTCCGACGCATGGCACCTTCTGCACCTCAGACCCTGCTCGACGGACGCACCGCGGTGATCACTGGTGCCGCGCAGGGGATCGGTTTCGAGATCGCGCGGTCGTTCGTGGAGGCCGGCGCACGGGTGGTGATCGGCGACCTCGACCTGGACGCGGCGGCCGCCGCCGCCGACAAGCTCGGCGGCGGCAGGGTGGCGCGGGCCGTGCGCTGCGACGTCGTCGATGCCGAGCAGGTCGATGCGCTGCTCGCCGACGCGGTCGAAGGTTTCGGGTCGCTCGACGTGCTGGTCAACAACGCCGGCATCACCCGGGACGCGACGATGCGCACGATGACCGAGGACGACTTCGATCTGGTCATCGCGGTACACCTCAAGGGGACGTGGAACGGCACCCGCAAGGCCGCCGCGATCATGCGCGAGGCCAAACGCGGCGCGATCGTGAACATCTCGTCGCTGTCGGGGAAGGTCGGCATGGTGGGACAGACGAACTACTCCGCGGCCAAGGCGGGCATCGTCGGCATGACCAAGGCCGCGGCCAAGGAGATGGCGCATCATGGCGTGCGTGTCAACGCGATCCAGCCCGGACTGATCCGATCGGCGATGACCGAGGCGATGCCGCAGAAGGCGTGGGATCAGAAGATGGCCGAGATCCCGATGAAGCGGGCGGGCGAAGTCGACGAGGTCGCCTCGGTCGCGCTGTTCCTCGCGTCCGACATGTCCTCCTACATGACCGGCACCGTGCTCGAGGTGACCGGCGGACGGTTCATGTGACCGCCCCTGCCCGCCGCCGATCTCCTGGCTCGTCGAACAAGAAAGGCCTGCAATGAAAGACACCGTTCTGCGCGATGTGGTGATCTGCGAACCGGTCCGCACCCCGATCGGGCGCTACGGCGGGATGTTCAAGGGCGTGACGGCGGTCGATCTCGGTGTCACCGCCTTGCGCGGCCTGCTCGACCGCACCGGACTCGCACCCGAACTCGTCGACGACGTCGTCCTCGGACATTGCAACGGCAACAGCGAGGCGCCCGCCATCGGTCGGGTCGTCGCGCTCGACGCCGGGCTGCCGATCACGGTGGGCGGCATGCACATCGACCGTCGATGCGGCTCGGGACTGCAAGCCGTCATCCAGGCGGCGTTCCAGGTCGCGGCCGGCGACAACGACGTGGTGATCGCGGGCGGTACCGAGTCGATGAGCAACGCGTCGTTCTACTCTGTCGACATGCGGTGGGGTGGCGCCCGAACCGGAATCGCCATGCACGACAGCCTGGTCCGCGCCCGGTCGACGGCCGGTGGCAAGAACTACCCGGTCCCCGGCGGCATGATCGAGACCGCGGAGAACCTCCGCAAGGAGTACGAGATCTCGCGCGCCGAGCAGGACGAACTCGCCGTCGAATCACATCTGCGTGCCGTCCGGGCGCAGAAGGACGGCATCCTCGCCGAGGAGATCATCCCGGTGACTGTCCGGGGCCGCGGCGGAGACCAGATCATCGACACCGATGAACACCCGCGACCCGACGTCTCGGTGCAATCGCTGGCAAAGCTCAAGCCGATCATGGGTACAACGGACCCGGACGCCACGGTGACCGCGGGAAACGCCAGCGGGCAGAACGATGCGGCGGCGATGTGCATCGTGACGACACCCGACGTGGCGCAGCAGCACGGCCTGCGTCCCCTGGTGCGGCTGGTGTCCTGGGCCGTGGCCGGGGTCGCGCCACGCACGATGGGCATCGGTCCGGTGCCGGCGACGGAGAAGGCCTTGGCGAAGGCGGGATTGACGCTCACCGACATCGACGTCATCGAACTGAACGAGGCATTCGCGGCCCAGGCGCTCGCCGTGACCCGCGAATGGGGCTTCGGGCGATTCGGTGCCGGTGGCGACTTCGACCGGACCAACGTGCACGGTTCGGGCATCTCGCTCGGTCATCCCGTCGGCGCCACCGGCGTTCGCATGCTGGCCTCGCTGGCCCGCGAATTGCGCCGCCGCGACGCACGATACGGGCTGGAGACCATGTGCATCGGCGGCGGGCAGGGCCTCGCCGCCGTCTTCGAGAACGTCGGCTGAGTTCCGCCGACCAGGTCCTCAGGGACCGGATGGTTGCTCGCTGAGCAGTTCCACGAACGCATGCCCCACCGGTGACAGGGCGGCCGGGTCGTATGCGATCGCGAACGGCCGCGCGATGCGTGGTTCGACCGATCGCATGACGGCCCGATCGGCGACGGACTCGGCGGCTGATCGTTCGACGATCGTGCCGCCGATCCCGGCCAGCACCATCGGAAGTCGTTCCTCCCGGTGTTCGGAGAGCACCGCGAGCGGTGGACGTACGCCGCCGACCCGGATCTGCTCCTCGATCTCGTCGGCGACCGACTGACCCCGTGGCACGAACACCATCGGGGACGTGGGTAGATCCTGAAGCGCGATCGGTCCGTCCGGCAGTGAGGTCCCCGGCGGATAGAGCAGGACGAACTCCTGCTCGCCGAGCACGACCACCTCGAGGCCCTCACCGGCGATCGGGAGATGGGCGACGACGAACTCGCAGTGCCCGTCCTCGAGGACCGCCGCTGCCTGGGTCTCGTCGCGGAGCTCGCCGAATCGCACCGCGACCCGCGGATAGCGCCGACGGAACTCGGCGATCAACTCGACGATGGCGCCGCTCGCGATCGCCGGGAACGTCAGGATCTCCAGCCGCCCGGTGAGTTCCCCCTCCGATGCCGCCAACAGATCCTCGACCACGCCGACGTCGCGCACGATCTGCCGGGCCGGGCCGACCATCGTCCGGCCCGCCGAACTCAGCACCATCCCGCGACCGATCCGGTGGAACAGCTGGACGCCGAGCTCACGTTCGAGAGCCCGAAGTGCCTGTGACACAGTGGGTTGTGCGACACCCAGGGCGCCTGCTGCGCCGCCGATGCCCTCGTGCTCGACCACCGCGAGGAAATATTCGACCTGTCTGAGTTCCATGTGTCTACCACGCGCCGAACTCGGTGGGGTCCGTGCTGATCCCGACGTGGCCCTTGGCGATCGCGATGAACGCCATGGCCGCGGGCGACGGTCGTCCCGACCGCAGCACCAGGCCGAACGACCGGCTCAACGGTGGGTCGAGCCGCAGACGGAGTGCGTCGGGCATCTGCTGCTCGGCGACCACACGCGGTGCGATCGTGGCGCCGGTGCCGCGTTCGACGAGATCCCAGGTGGCCGTGGGGTGTGCGCAGTCGACGACCACGTTGCGTGCATCGTCGTCGATGAGATCGCCGAGCACGGCCGCGGTGCCCGGGTCGGCGTTGTCGACCACCAGTGGGATGGACCGCACGGCCCGACGTGGCACCGGATCGACCAGATCCGCACCGATCCCGGGTGGGGCGGTCAGCACGAGTTCCTGAGTCCCGAGTGAGATCGCGGTGAATGTCGCATGCTCGGCCTCGGTATCCATCAGACCGACCTCGGCGTCACCACTGCGCAACGACGCCAACACGCCACTGGGCCCGTCGGCCGCGACGACCCGCGCCGCGAGGCGCGGGAATCGTTCGCGGAACACCCGGATCATCTCCACCAGGGGATCGATGCTGAACGCCGCGTGCGTGACGATGTCGACCCGACCGGCACGGAGCTCACGAACCGCCTCCACCTTGGCCTTCGCGCGGTCGACGTCGGCCAGGATGCGCCGGGCCGCGACGTCGAGTTTGCGGCCGGCCTCGGTCAGTTCCAGCCGACGGCCCGTCCGATCGAACAGCGTCACCCCCAGGCGACGTTCGAGCGTCCGGATCGCCTGCGACAGCGACGGCTGCGAGATGTAGAGCGACTGCGCCGCCCGGGTGATCCCGCCATGATCCACCACCGCTACGAAGTAGGTGACGAGGTGCAGGTCCACCTCAGTGATCGTACGGATGGTCGGTGGCCCGAGGGGTCATCGTGCGGGGTGAATCCGGCCCGCCGTCACTTGCCGGTCCAGTTGGGTGCCCGCTTCTCGGCGAAGGCGCGCGCACCCTCCTGCGCGTCGTCCGAGCCGAAGACCGGACCGAGGTGCTCCCACTGGGCCTTGATCAGCTCGGGGTCGGTGTAGCGGATCGCCATCGAGACGACCTGTTTGGTCGCGCGCACGGCCAGCGGGCCGTTGGCCGCGATGGTCGCGGCGAGCTCGCGGGCCCCGGCGAGCGCGTCACCGGGCTCGGTCAGCCGGTTGACCAGGCCGAACTCGTGGGCGCGTGCCGCGCTGAGCGGTTCGCCCGTGAGCGCCATCTCCATCGCCAGCTGATAGGGCAGAGTCTTGGGCAGGCGCAGCAGACCGCCGGCCGCCGCGGCCAGTCCGCGCTTGACCTCGGGGATGCCGAACTTCGAGTCCCGGGCGGCGACGATGAGGTCGGAGGTCAACGCGAGTTCGCAGCCACCGGCCAACGCCCAGCCCTCGACCGCGGCGATGAGCGGCTTGGTCGGCGGGGAGTCGGCGAGACCGCCGAATCCGCGGCCCGGGAGCGTGACGTTCTCGCCCCGGGTGAACGCCTTCAGGTCCATCCCCGCGCAGAACGTGCTGCCGGCGCCGGTGAGGATGCCGATGGTGATGTCGTCGCGGGATTCGAGCTCGTCGATCGCGGCCGCGATGCCCTCGGCGACGGCCAGATTGACTGCGTTCTTCGCCTCGGGCCGGTTGATCGTGATGACGGCGACGCCGTCGGCGAACTCGGTGAGCACGTCGCTCATCGGGGACTCCTGACTTCGGTGGGGGACGGGGCGTGTGTCGCCGTCCATCGGATCGGTATGCCTTCGGTGGGGGTCAGTATGCCCCGCTGCTGCAGGACGACGAGGTGTGCGTTGGTCTCGCCCAATGCCATCCGGCTGAGCGGGACCGACAGTTGCTCGAACGGACGGGACCAGGTCACCGAGCGGGTGATGTCCCAGGCCGTGCTCTGCGGCTCGGCGACGACCGCCGCGGTGATCTCGTCGAGTCGTTCCTCATGATGTGCGAGGAGGTGGGTCACCCGGTCGGCGAGCCCGCGGAACCGGTACTCGTGTGACGGCAGGGCCTCGAGGTCGGGCAGATGCTCGGTGTTCGCCAACGAGATCAGATACTCCGACAGCGGATTGTGCGACTGGAAACGATTCGTCGACACATTCGGGCTGATCCGGGGGAGGAGATGGTCGCCGGTGAAGATGACACCCGCATCCTCGTCGACAAAGCAGAGGTGACCCGCGGTGTGTCCCGGCGTCCACAGCGCCCGGACATTCCAGCCGGGAAGGTCCAGGGGGTCGCCGTCGTCGAGTTCGACATCCATGGTGCGGCCGTCCGGCAGGCGGGCGATCTCGCGGAATCCGGTGTCCACGACGTCGGTCGGCGCGCCGTGGATCTCGAGTTCCCGCTGCGCGCCGTCGATCTGTCGCTCGATCTCCGCCTCGGTGACGTGGTGCAGGTGACGTGCATCGTTGCGGTGCATCGCGAGCACCGGGTCGGTGTGTTCGAGCAGTCGGGGGACCAGGCCGAAGTGATCGGGATGCAGGTGGGTGATGGAGACGTGCCGGACATCGGTCACATCGTGTCCGGTGGCGTGCAGACCGTCGACGAGGGCGTGCCAGGATTCGTCGGTGTTCCACCCGGTGTCGATGAGGGCGACACCCTCGGGGAGGGCGAGGGCGTAGATGAGGACGTATCGCAGCGGGTTGCCCGGCATCGGGACCGGGATGGACCACAGGCCGGGCCGGACCTCCTCGACCGGCGGAAGCACCTTCTCCGCCCAGGCCTCGCGTTGACGATGGCCGGTGACCTCGATCGTGGTCATTTCACCTCCAGATGATGCCGCCGACGGGCCGGACGGTTGCGGCGATCAACTTCCATCGGATCATGAGGCGGCCTTCATGTTCAAAGTGGGTCCGACTCAGACACGATGAGGAACTGCCTATGGCCTCCGGTGATGCATCACGTTGACGGGTCCGGGGCCGGAAGGCGATGGTTGCCCGGTGGATGCCGATCACCTGTCCCTCCCGCTGGCCGGGATCACCGTCGTCGCGCTGGAGCAGGCCGTCGCCGCGCCCCTGGCGACCCGACATCTCGCCGACATGGGTGCGCGGGTCATCAAGGTCGAGCGGGTCGGTGAGGGCGACTTCGCCCGCAACTACGACGACGTGGTGCACGGTCTGGCCTCCCACTTCGTCTGGCTCAATCGTGGCAAGGAGTCGTTGTCCCTCGATCTGAAGTCGGACTCGGGGCGCGACGTGCTGCGCCGACTGGTCGCACGGTCGGACGTCTTCCTGCAGAATCTCGCGCCCGGTGCAGCGGCCAGGCTCGGATTCGGCGCCGACGACCTGCGCGCCGACCACGACGGCCTGATCGTCGTCGACATGTCCGGCTACGGCGATGCCGGTCCGTATCGCGAGCGCAAGGCCTACGACATGCTGGTGCAGGCCGAGGCCGGCTTGATCTCGGTGACCGGTAGCGCCGACGAGGTCGCGAAGACCGGCATCCCCACCTCGGACATCGCCGCCGGGATGTACGCGCTGACCTCGATTCTCGGTGCCCTCGTGCGGCGCGGTTCGACCGGGGCGGGTGCCTCGATCTCCGTGTCGATGTTCGACGCGACGGTGGAGTGGATGGGGCATCCGATGTACATGCGGCTGTACGGCGATCGGCAGATCGCGCGGTCGGGGGTCGGTCACGCCGCGATCGTCCCGTACGACCGTTATCCCACCAGCGACGGCGAGATCCTGATCGGTGTCCAGAACGACCGGGGCTGGCGGGTTCTCATCGCGGACGTGCTGTCGCGGCCCGACCTGGCCGACGACCCGCGCTATGCCACCAACATCGACAGGGTCGAGCGGCGCGGGGAGGTCGACGCCGCCGTCGCGGTCGAGACCAAACGGTTCACCACCGCCGAACTCGACGAGAAGCTCGCCGCCGCAGGAATTCCCGCGGCCGAGATCCGGGAACTCGACGGTGTGGTCGCGCATCCTCAACTGTCCGAACGCGATCGGTGGCGCGATGTCGACACCGAGGCCGGACCGATCCGCGCGTTGCTGCCGCCGATGACCTTCGCCGACGTCGAACTCCCCATGGGTCCCGTGCCCGCTCTCGGCGAGCACACGGAGACCATTCTCCGGGAGCTCGACGGCGATCCACACTGAACCCGCCTGACCCGACCCCGCCGAATCCAAACCCGGCGAATCCGACCCCGCCGAATCCGGGTCGTCGGGAGCCGGAGGGTTGTCAGGGGTTGTCGGCGCCCAATTCCGGCGCGGGACCGGTGAAGTAGTGCACGCCGTCGAAGGCTGCGGGTAGACCGGCGGCGAGGAACGTCCCGATCTTCGGCTGGTCCAGTTCCGCGAAGAGCGGGTTGTCGGCGAGCGTGCCGGATGCGACGACATCCTCGAAGCTGCGGTACTGCTCCGACAGCACCGACGACTTCTCCAGTGCGGCTGCCACTTCGGCCGTGGTGTGGCGGGCGAACCAGGGCTCGACGAGTGCGGTGATGACACCTCGATGTGTGAACCGGTCGGCTTCGGTGCCGAAGTCGGCGCCGAGTGCCGTGGCCACGGCCTCGACGGCCTCGCCCACGCCGGTCATCTCCACGAGGTCCCGGAAGTGGCGAGAGGTGAGGGCCACGATCATGAACCGTCCGCCGTCGCGCGTGACGAAATCGGTTCCGTACGTGCCGTACACGTCGTTGCCGGTACCCGGTCGGCTCCGGCCGGTGACCTGCGGTTCGGTCAGGTAGCCGAGCGTGCTGGCGATCGACAACGCGGTGTCCTCGAGCGGCAACGTGATGTGCGCACCGAGCCCGGTCGCCTCACGCCGCCGGACCGCGGCGGAGATGGCCAGTGCCGCATACAGCCCGCAGGCCAGGTCCCACGCCGGGAGCACGTGGTTGACCGTACCGGCGTGGTCGACCGGACCGGTGATCATCGGGAAGCCGAGGCCGGCGTTGACGGTGTAGTCGACGCCGGGTGTGCCGTCGGTGCGGCCGAGGATCTCGCAGGTGATGACATCGGGTCGGACCCCGGACAGGGTCTCGTGACTCATCCACGCCCGGCCGGCCTGGTTGGTCAGGAGGATGCCGCCGCCCTCGCCCGACTCGGCGACCAGTCGCTGCACCAGTGACTGGCCCTCGGGCGAACGCAGGTCGGCCGTGACAGATCGCTTGCCCTTGTTCAGCCCCGTCCAGTAGATGGACTCTCCGTCGTCGGTGACGGGCCAGCGGTTGACGTCGGCGGCGCCCCCGACCGGGTCGACGCGGGTGACGTCGGCGCCGAGTTGCGACAGGGTCAGCCCGGCCAGCGGCGACGCGATGAAGCTCGACACCTCGATGATGGTCAGACCGGCGAGTGGCTTGTCCGGGGTGGTCACGTTGAGCTCCCTTGTGGTTCGGTCTTCGGAGTGGATCACGCTGATCGCGTCATACCGGGTGGATCACGCCATGAGGGCGCGGAAACGCCAGTCGAGGACGGGGCGTGGGTCGCTGTCGGCGACGTGCGCGCTGACCACGGACCGCAGATCGAGCACCCCGCCGGATTCCAGCCCGACCGCCTGTTCGACGAACAGTTCACTCGTCAGGGTGTCGCCCTCGTGGACCGGACCGGTGTGATCGCAGGATGCCCAATCCAGGACGGTCACCAGGTTGGGCAGGGCCCGATTGGCCTGGGCGAGGGCCACTCCGATCGTATGTCCGCCATAGACCAGACGCCCGGCGGCACCGACCCGTTCATCGTGGTGCGTCGCCGCGACGTTGAGGGTGAGTCGCGCCAGCTCCGGGGCGCTGGACACCACATCACCGCTCGATGCGTAGACGTTGCCGGTCAGATCGGCCGAGAAGTGCTGTCCACGAACCGCATCGCGGTAGACCGACAGGTCCCAGGCCGGCACCACCGGATCGCCCGACGTGTCGGCGCCGATCGCCGCGAGATTGTCGGAGTGCCGGACCCTGTCGGGATCCGGCGAGGCACTCAACGGCAGCATCGCGCATCGATGGAAGTCCAGGACCACCGTCCCGTCCTGATCCGAGGTGATGATGTGCAGGGCGGCAAGTCCGGTCGGCGCGCGTCCGGGCCTCCCCGAGTTCTCCCGCAGCCCCACGACTTCCGTCCTGGTGGTGAGGGTGTCGCCGAGGTGCGGATGGGTCAGGAACCGCAGTCCCCGGTAGAAGAGGTTCGCCTTCACGTGGTGCGTGGCCAGCGTCGACTGCCCGATCGCGAGATCGCACACCAGTCCGGGATGGGCGATCGGACGGTCGCGCCCGGTGACCCGCTCGGTCAGCGTGACGTCGAGCGGGAGGCGCATCCGGTCCCCGAGGATGGCCTGATGGGTCGCCGCCAGACCCGAGGTGAGGGTCACCGACGGGGCGTCGTCGAAGGTCTGACCGACGGCCAGCTCGTCGAAATACGGGCCGCCGACAGGGATTCGGCCGGCGCTCATGCCGGCTCCGCCTTCGCCAGCACACGCCGCGCGGACACCGCGAGCGCCTCGTCGAGCATGCGGCCGTCGAGTTTGGCGGCACCGTCACCGCGTGCGGCAGCCTCATCCAACGCGTCGAGTACTCGTCGCGCATCGGCGACGGCGTCGTCGTCCGGCGTGAAAATGGCGGTTGCCGAGTCGATCTGCGCGGGGTGGATGACCCACGTGCCGTCGAAACCCAGGTCACGCACCCACGTCTTCGCTGATCGGAATCCGTCGTCGTCGGCGATGGTGAGGTGGGGCCCGTCGATCACCGAGATCCCCGCGGCGCGAGCGGCCACGAGTACGGCGTCCTGGATCGGATGCCATACCGATTGCGGTGCCGAAGGCGGGCGGCCCAGTGTCGCACCGAGATCCGCGTAGCCGATGACCACGACGTCGAGACGATCCGACCCGGTGCACACGGCGCCGATGTCCCGTATCCCGATCGGTGTCTCGACGAGGATCTGCAGGCGGGCCGGTGCGCCGCCCAGCGAACGGTCGACGTCGGCGAGCTGCTCTGCGGTCTCGGCCTTCGGCAGCACCACGGACGACAAGGACGCGCCCATCGCGGCGCATGCGTCGAGATCCGCCTCGATCCACTCGGTGCCGAAGGCGTTGATCCGGATCGAGACCGGCCGATCCGCGCCGAACTCGGCGACCAGTGCCGCGGCAGCGGCGCGGGCGGTGTCCTTCTGGTCGGGCGTCACGGCATCCTCGAGGTCGAGAACGACCTCGTCAGCGGCGGACGCGAGCGCCTTGCGGGCTTTGCGGTCGTCGGAAGCGGGCGCGACGAGCGCGGCCCGCCGTCGATGTGTCTGCACGAGATTCCTCGATCCATGTACGGCCAAATCGGTGGCCAAATCGGTTCCCCAAGAACTACTACCAGACCGCCGACGGCAACGGAAGGGCGAGGGTGAAGTGCCACAATTCGTGCGAAGAGGGTTGACAACCGCGATCGTCCCCAGGAATATGGCCGTACAAATGTCCAGTAAATGTAGTGCTTCCTGTGTGAGGTGGGTTCATGAGCACCCTGAACGCCGAAGAGTCGTTCCTCGTCGACACCGTGCGCGCGTTTGTCGATCGTGATGTGAAGCCGACGGTTCGCGACGTCGAGCATGACAACGAGTACCCGGAGAAGTGGATCGAGCAGATGAAGCAGATCGGGATCTACGGGTTGGCGGTGCCTGAGGAGTACGGGGGTTCGCCGGTGTCGATGCCGTGTTATGCGCGGGTGACCCAGGAGTTGGCGCGGGGGTGGATGAGTCTGGCCGGCGCGATGGGTGGTCACACGGTGGTCGCCAAGTTGCTGACGTTGTTCGGTACCGAGGAGCAGAAGCAGCACTATCTGCCGCGGCTGGCCAGCGGTGAGATGCGTGCGACGATGGCGTTGACCGAACCCGGTGGCGGGTCGGACCTGCAGAACATGTCGACCGTGGCCAGGGTCGACGGGGACGATCTGGTGATCAGCGGTTCCAAGACGTGGATCTCCAACGCCCGCCGATCCGGGTTGATCGCGTTGCTGTGCAAGACCGACCCGGCCGCACAGCCCAAGCATCGGGGCATCTCCATCGTGTTGGTCGAACACGGTCGCGGCCTGACCGTGTCGCGGGACCTGCCCAAACTCGGCTACAAGGGGGTCGAGACGTGTGAACTGTCCTTCGACGGCTACCGCATCGCCCGCTCGGCGATCCTGGGCACCACCCCGGGGCGCGGATTCTCGCAGATGATGAAGGGCCTGGAGACCGGGCGTATCCAGGTGGCCTGTCGCGCACTCGGTGTGGCCACCGCCGCGTTGGAGGATTCGCTGGCCTACGCCCAACAACGCGAGTCGTTCGGGCAGCCGATCTGGAAACATCAGTCGATCGGCAACTACCTGGCCGACATGGCCACCAAACTCACCGCCGCCCGCCAGTTGACCTGGCATGCAGCCGACCAATACGACAAGGGCCAACGCTGCGACATGGAAGCCGGGATGGCCAAACTGTTCGCCTCCGAGGTCGCCATGGAGATCGCGCTCAACGCCGTGCGCATCCACGGCGGCTACGGCTACTCCACCGAGTACGACGTCGAACGCTACTTCCGCGACGCCCCCCTGATGATCGTCGGCGAAGGCACCAACGAAATCCAACGCAACGTCATCGCCGCCCAACTCGTCAACCGCGGCGGGATCTGACCGGCGACCGCGGTCGCCGGATAGGATTTCCGCGATGACTCACCGTGATCTCGCCGAGCCGGCCTACCGGGCCCTTGCCGGGACTCTGCGCGCGCAGATCGCCGAGGGCCTCTATCGCGGGGGCGTACGTCTGCCCACCGAGTCCGAGTTGTCCGACGAGTTCGGACTGAGCCGGCAGACCGTACGCCGTGCCTTCCAGGATCTCGTCGCAGAGGGGGCCGTGTATCGCGTGCCCGGTCGCGGGACGTTCGCCACCGAGAGCGGTGGACGTTACCTCCGGCAACTGGGGTCCATCGAAGACCTGATGAACCTGTCGGACGACACCACGATGGAGGTGGTGTCGGCACCGCGACGTCAGGTCGATCTGGAGGCCGCCGGGCGGCTCCGCCTGGACACGGATCTGGTGTACCGCATGGCATTCCGACGCTTTCATGATGGCGTGCCCTTCGTGCTGACAACGGTGTGCTGGCCGGAGCACGTGGCCCGGCTCGTGATCGACAAGCCCGAGGTCGCGGCCGGGGCGACGAGCGCGTACACCATGATCGGTCTGCTCGAGCCGCACCTGCGTGTGCCGATCGCGGAAGCAGCGCAATCGATCACCGTGTCGTCGGCCGATGGGTCGGTCGCCGCCCAGCTGAATTGCCCGGAGGGGCATGCGATGCTGCGGGTCGACCGCCTCTACAGCGACGCCGACGGCAACGCCGTCGAACTCGCGGTGAGCTATTTCCTACCCGAGCACTACACCTACCGGGTCACCCTGCGACGTAGTACGACCTGACCGCCGGGACCCGGTCGCCGACGTCGCGACCCGATCACCGACCGGCCGGATCAGGGGCCGACGATCCACTCGCTCCATGTGGTGAACTCGGCCAGGACGTCGTCGAGGGGCTCCACGCCGATCCCCGGTCCGGTGGGCACCGCCATCCGCCCGTCGGTGACGGTGAACGGGCGGGTGATGTCGCGGGCGAAATAGCGCTCGGACGCGGAGATGTCACCGGGCAGGGTGAAACCGGGCATCGCGGCCAGCGCGAGATTGGCGGCGCGGCCGATCCCGGTTTCCAACATGCCGCCACACCAGACCGGAATGCCATGGGCGACACACACATCGTGAATGCGTGCCGCCTCGAGGTAGCCGCCGACCCGGCCGGGTTTGATGTTGACGATGTCGCAGGCGCCCAGCCGGATCGCATCTGCCGCGGCCCGTGCCGACACGATCGATTCGTCGAGACAGACGGGTGTGGTCGAGACCTCGCGCAGCCGGATGTGACTGGTGAGGTCCTCCTCGTCGAAGGGTTGCTCGATGAGCAGCAGATCGAAGTCGTCGAGCATGGCCAGGTGCCGCAGGTCGCCCGGGCCGTACGCGGTGTTCGCGTCGACCTGGAGCAACAATTCGTCGCCGAAACGCTCTCGCACAGCCCGGGTCGGGATGACATCCCAGCCGGGTGCGATCTTCAGTTTGATTCGGCGATAGCCGGATTCGAGGTGCCCGCCGACCTCCTCCAACAGTTCGGGGATCGAGGCCGCGATACCCACCGACACCCCGACCGGGACCGTCGCCGCGGTCCCGCCGAGGCGGTCGGCCAGAGGCATTCGAGCACAGCGCAACTCGGCATCGAGGATCGCCGTCTCCAATGCGGCCTTGGCCATCCGGTGCCCTTTGACGTGGGTCAGCCTCGGTGCGACGTCGATGGCGCGGACGTCGTGGGCGACGATCGGCGGCACGAGGAATCGACGGATCACGTCGATGGCGCCGTCGGTGTACTCGGAGGAGTAGATGGGATCGTCTATCGCGACGCATTCGCCCCACCCCTCGGCCGACGACGAAACGACCCGGATCAGCAGGGCGTTGCGGGCGGTCTCCGTCCCGAAGGACGTCTGGAACCGGCCGACCAGCGGCAACTCGACACGTCGGAGCTCGACGCCGGTGACCTTCATGAGCCCTGGCGCGCGTCCGGGGCCGGCGCGACCACATAGTGGCCGGAGCGGAGGAATCCCGTGTCGCGAGTGGATGCGGCGACATCGGTGGGGAACAGCGGGGACAGCACGTCCCGCAATGCGATTCGCCAATGCGACGCGGTCACCGGTTGTGTGCGGCGCAATGCCTCGATGTCGCGGGGAACCGGGATCACCACCAGTGCGTCGGGGTCGATGTCCGCGATCGCCTGCGGCTCGTCGTCGACGACCCGTATCGCGCTCTGCGCACCGGCAGCCAACAGGTCGTCGGCGGTCCGGGCGGGCGGGGTCGGGGCGGCGGCGTCGAGCGCCCAGGACACGAGCAGGCGGTCGCTCTCGTCGGCGCCCGCCAGTTCGTCGCCGAGCTCCCCGTAGAAGTCGCGGTGGTAGGCCACCGGGACCGCGCCGAGCTTTCCGATGTTGAAGTACGCGTTCCGCGCCACCAGCGGATCGAACGTCCAGGTGATCGCGGTGAGGCCGCGCGCGAGCGCCCAGTCACGTTGATGCAGCTTCAGGGCGTGCCCGACATTGTGGCCCCGGCCGATCCGTGAGACACCGGTGATGTGGCTGTGCAGCGCGGTGCCGACGGGTGCCGAGAAGAAGCCGACGCTGCCACCGGCGAGACGGTCCTTGACGTACGCGCCCGCCACATAGTTGCCGGCGTGCGACAGGGCCCGCAACATGTCGACGCTCACCGGCCGATTGCCCGGATCGGGATGCCACACGTCGTCGAAGACTCTCGTCAGCTGTTCGAGATCGTCGGGAGTGGTGAGCTCGCGGATCTCGACACCCGTCGACGTATGCGGCATGACGCCATTCTTTCACCGCGGACGGTGAGCGCGTGCCGACTCGGGGCAAGCACGGTCGGCGGCGGCATCGAGATCAGACGGCACTAGGATCAGCAGCCATGGGTCCCGCGACGCACGATCGCTCGCCCGACGTGCTCACGCGCGTCGCGGCAGCGGTCGTCGTCCCCGTCGTCGCGGTCGCCGCGCACGGTCTGGGCTCGGGTTCGATGCCCGGCCCGTCCGGACTGTTGCTCAGCGCGGGCATCGGTGCGCTCGTCGCGGCTGTCCTCGGCGGCGGCCGACGCCGGACCACGACCACCGACACTGTCTTCGTCACCGGCCTGCTGACGTCTGCCCAGATCGGCTCGCACCTGGCATTCACGGTCGGTCAACCGCCGATGGCGATGCACCACGACGCGGTGCTGCCGATGCTGCTGACCCACCTGGTCGCTGTTCCGCTCGGTGCCGTGCTCATCGTCGTCGCGTCGAGTCTGCTGGCGATCCTCACCTCGACCATCTGGCGCCTTGTCCCGCCGCCACCGATCGCCCCGGCCCCCGTTGTGCTGCCGATCCGCTGGGCCGATCCGTGGGTGCCGGCCGGTCCCGTCGTCGGTGGCACCGGTGTGCGCGGTCCGCCTGTCCTGAGTTGATGCCGTTTCCTCCGCCGCCCCTGCCTCAGACGCCGGTGCGGTGGACACCCGCGCACCGCCGGTCCGTCCATCGAGCATCGGATGATCGGCAGGCGCGGCCGACTCAGCGCACGCCGTGAGGCGTGACCCGAACCAGGAAGACCAGCATGAAGAAGACAATGATCCGGCGACTAGCCGTGCCCGCCGCAGCTCTGGCGATGGCGGCGACAGCCACCCTCACCGGCGTCGGCACGGCATCCGCCCACGTCACCGCCAACGCACCCACCCTGTCGCAGGGTGGCTACGGCGTGGTGACCCTGGTGGTGCCCAACGAATCCGACACCGCCGCCACCACCGAACTGACCGTGACGTTGCCGAAGCTGAAGTCGGCGCGCCCCGAGGTGATGTCCGGCTGGAAGTCGACGGTGGTCAAGGACCCCGCCACCGAAGAGGTCACGTCCATCACGTGGACCGCACTGCCCGGTAGCCCGGGCGTGCCGATCGGCGAGTTCGCCCAGTTCCGCATCTCGGGCGGCCCGTTCCCCGAGCAGGAGAGTGTGTCGTTGCCCGCCACCCAGACCTACGCCGACGGCGAGAAGGTGGACTGGTCGCAACCGATGGGCACCGACGGCGAGGAACCCGAACACCCGGCACCGACGCTGACCCTGCCGGCGGCCGAGGAAGGCGCCGACCATCACGGCGGCGGCGCGACCCACGGCGGCAGCACCGAGACGACCGAGGCGTCCGCATCGGACTCGACGAGTGACACCGCGGCGCGGTGGCTGGGTGGCGTCGGCCTCCTCATCGGTGCGCTGGGCGCGGTGTTCGGCGTCGCCGCACTGACGCGCAGTGGGCGACGCGGCGGTCAGGGCGGCGCGGGCGATACGACCCCGCGCGGTGATGATGCGAAGTCGGACGATGCGTAGTCGGACGAACTGTGGCCGGACGATGCGGGGCCGCCGGTCGTGGCGGACCGTTGTCGCGGTCGTCGTCGGGATGCTCCTGACCGGCGTGATCGGTGCCGTGGCGGCGCCCATCGCGTCGGCTCATTCCCGGGTTGAGTCGTCGGATCCGGCTGACGGTGCGACCGTCCAGACAGGTCCGCAGCAGGTGTCCATCACCTTCAACGAGCCGTTGCAGGAGTCGTTCGCGGTGCTGACCGTCGTCGGTCCCGACGACCACTACTGGCAGGACGGTACGGCGACGGTGACCGGACCCCGGCTGAGCGTGCCGTTGCGCGAGCTCGGGCCGGCCGGCACCTACACGCTCAACTACCGCGTCACCTCGGCCGACGGCCATCCCGTCGAGGGGAAACGTACATTCGAGCTGGCGACCGCGGGCACCGGGACGCCCGGACCGGCCGTGGAGAACACCGCGTCCGGTGGCGGCGACGGCCTGCCGTTGTGGCCGTTCATCGTCGGCGCGATCGTCGTGTTGGCGGGCGGCCTCGGCGTGGTGCTGTGGCTGACCCGGCGAACCGACAAGCGGTCGTCGTGACAGTGATCGGCGCGTGCTGACATGAGCATCGCGGGCGGTCGTGCGCGGGAAGGGGATTCGCGTCTTCGCGATGTCGCCGTCCCGGGCGCGCTGCTCGCGATGTTCGTCGGTCTCGGGCTGTGCTGGGTGCTCGCCGCCCCCGACGGTCCCGAGGCCCTGGCCGTCCCGTCGACGGTCGCGGTCGGCGCGACGGTGCTGCTGATCGGGCTGGGGGCATCGCCGGGACTCGGGCTCGAGCCGTCGGTGCGTCTGATGGGTGTGGCCGGCGGTCTGTGGTTCGTCGCGGCGCTCGTCTCCGCGTGGCTGCGGACCGCCGATCAGGCGGGCGAGTCACCGACGTCGGTCACCGTCGGTCAGTTCGCCGACACCGTCGGGGCGGGCGCCCCGGAACTCGTCGCGCTGGTCGCCGCCGCACTGGTGGTCGGCGTCGTAGCGGCGCAACTCACCGGCCGTATCGATCCACCCGCCACGATCTTCGCGATCCTCGCGGGGATCGGTCTGCTCGCGCTGTCCATCACCGGTCACCCCAGCCAGCAGGCCATGGGGCCGGTGCTCGTCGGGGCGCATGCCCTGGCGGCCGCCTGGTGGTGCGGCACCCTCGCCGCCATGGTCGTCACCATCCGCGGCCGCAACGGTTGGGCCTCCGCGCTGCCGATCTTCTCGGCACGTGCGCTGTGGGCGGTGGTGGTGATCGCCGCGACCGGTGTCATCGCGGGTCTGATCGAGGTCGGCGGGGTGGCGAACCTGCTCGACTCCGGTTACGGACGGATTCTGTTGGCGAAGGTGATCGGCATGGCTGCGCTGGTCGCGCTCGGCGCGCGCCACCGTGCGCGATGGGTGCCCGCCGTGACCCGGCATCGGGCACCGGAAGCCACATCGATCCGATTGGCCGTCGCGGAGCTCGTGGTGATGGCCGTGGTGCTCGGTCTCGCCGTGGGGCTGTCGACCACGGCTCCCTGATCAGCGCGGTTGGTCCCAGACGGCGAGCAGTTCGGTGATGATGTCGATCGACATGCCGAGGGCACCGAGGTGACTCTCGCCGTGCATGGTGAACAGCTTGGCGTCGGGAAGCATCGCCACCATCTGCTCGCCGTGCGCGTAGGGAATGATGTGGTCGCGATCGCCGTGCCACCACCGGACCGGGACGGTCACCTCCGGTACACGGAAGCCCCAGTCGTTGGAGAACACCACGATGTCCGCGAACGGGGCCGCCATGCGCCGCGATCCGCCGTGCAGCAGGTCGTCGAGGAACATGGCTCGGAACTCTGGGCGTGACAACAACTCTCGGTCCCCTTGGGGTGACAGGCGGCCGTAGAGGGAGATCGCGGGATCGGCCACCGGGCGGGCCACGCTCAGCACCGTGCTCACCACCTTCCCGATCGGGGCGCCGGCCACACCGAGGACCGGGGCCGCGAGTTGCCCGATGCGCATCGCCCCGCCGGCCACTGCGTCGGGTCCGACGGTGGGCGCCACTCCGCCGAGGATGCCGGCGGCGACGACCCGCTGCGGAAAGGCGTGCGCCACGCCGAGTGCGTAGGGACCGCCGCCGGAGAGGCCGATGACGGCGAACTCGGCGATGCCCAGCGAGTCGGCGACCATTTCCAGATCGGTCGCGAAATGCGCGACGTCGCGATAGCGATACGGCGTCGACGACCCGACGCCGGGCCGGTCGAGTCCGATGATGCGGACGCCGTTCTCCGCGGCGAAGGCGCGGGCCTCGGTGGGGATCTGACGCCGGGCCCCGGGAGTACCGTGCAACCAGAACACGGCGCGACCGGTCGCCGACCCGAACTCGGCGAAACCGATGCGTCGTCGTCCGTCGCCCACCGCGACGGAGCCCTCGATCTTGGGACGGTCGATGTCCATCATGCTTCGAGCATCCCACGATCGTGTGGTGCGCGTCACCGACCCCCTCGCTCCGGTCATGCCCGGTGGCCACCCGCTTCGGCGAATCCGGCATGTCATCGTCGTCGGTCGGTCGAGACTGGGGTGGTCGGTATCCGTCGAAACGCGAGAGGCACCTTCGGCCGCATGGAGGAGGGGAAGATCGACGGCCGAATGGTGATCGACTACCGCTGACCTGCTGAGCACAGGCAATTCTCAACGAGACCCGCGTACCGTCGTGATTGTGAGAGCTGACTTCGCCCGCGGCATGGTCCGCGCGTTCGGCCATGTGCTGCGCCCGTATCCGGCTCGCGACATCCCGGCCGGGACGATGGTGGATCTGCCGGGCCGTGGCCCGCTGTTCGTCACCGACTCGGGGCCACGGGATGCGCCCGTGGTCTTCCTGCTGCATTCGGTGCTCACCACCGGCCTGCTGTGCTGGTACCCGGTCATCCCCGAGCTGAACAAGCGGTACCGGGTGATCACCCTCGATCAGCGGTGGCATGGCCGGGGAATCCGGTCACCGGAGTTCTCCCTCGACGATTGCGCCGACGATGTGGTCGCCCTGGCCGACGAACTGGGGATCGACCGATTCACCGCGGCCGGATTCTCCATGGGTGGTGGCATCGCCCAACTGGTCTGGCGCCGGCATCCGCAGCGCGTCACCGGGTTGGTGCTGTGCTCGACGGGCCCCTACTTCAGTACCCGCGACCCCCGCCTGCGCGCGCAATCCCGCCGGACCGGGCGCGTCCTCACCGCCGTCGACAAGCTGCTGCCGCGTCCGCGGGTCGGCCGGCTCGACGACACCTCGGTGCACACCACGGTATGGGCGATGCGTCAGTTCCTGTCGACTCCGCTGTCACACATGGGTCACTTCGGCGACGGCCTCGGCGTCTTCGACTCGCGCGAATGGTTGGCCGAGATCGACGTCCCGACCTCGGTGGTCGTGTCGACCCGCGACCGTGTGGTCGAGCCGGCACGCCAGGAACTACTCGTCGACGGGATCGCGGGCGCGCGTCGCTTCGAGGTCGACGGCGGACACGCGTGCTGCGTGCTCGGTGCGCAGTGGTTCATCCCGCCGTTCATCGAGGCCGTCGACGCGGCGTCCGAGGTGTCGATCGAGGCCTGAGCTCGCTCGTCCGGAGTGACGGTCACACATCCGGCGACGAACCGCCGGCACCGATCACCCGACGATGATCACATGCAGGGTCCGCGGGCCGTGGACACCCTCGACGCGATCGAGCTCGATGTCGCTGGTCGCGCTCGGACCGCTGATCCACGTCTGTGGGCGCACACTCGACCCCTGCGACATCAGCCGCGCGACCGCTTCCGGAACGTCACTGACGACCTGCTCGGCGTCGACGATGCACACGTGGACATCGGGGACCAGCGAGGCGGCCCGCCGCTCTTGTCCGACTCCGTGATCGAGCACGATGGTGCCGGTGTTGGCGATGCCGACCGCGGCCGTCGTGACCACCGCCGCAACGGAATCGAGGTCCGCGGCGGACAGGCCGTCGTCGTCGCGCCAGTTCAGGTCCACGCCGAGTCGCCCCCGGACGGTCGGATCGGCGACGACCGGACCGTCGACCTCGGCGAGGGCCGCGGCCACCGTCGCGCCGAGTTCGCCTGCCGGGACCCGCTCGACGATCGCCCGGTAGTCCGCCACTCGCTCGGCGAAGCGGTCGACCAGTCGAAGATCGCCGGTGTCGACCGGCCGGCCGTAGGACCAATCGATCGGCGTCTCCGTGACATCCGAGCTCTCGACATCGGCGAGCGCGGATCTGACGCGATCCAGTATCTCCTCGCGAGCACTCATGACCGCGGCTCCTGTTCTCCACGTTCGCGTTTCCACCAGTCGCGGAACGATTCCGCGGGGGGTACCGGGATGTCGCGCGCCGAGCTCCATCCGGCGAGCGGACCGGGAATGGCGCCGATCGTCTTGCGGCGCCCGAAGAATCGGTTGCTCGTGGTCGCGGCCTTCTGTGCGGCCTCGAGCCGCCTGTGGCTGCCGAACATCCAGGCCATCGCCTTGAAGGCGGCCGCTTCTGCGGTCGGCCGGCCGCCGCGATGCTCGTCGACCACCCGGGTGCGCAAGTGCACCAGCAGTTCCGGGATGTCGATGCGCACCGGGCACACGTCGAAGCAGGCGCCGCACAGGCTCGACGCGTACGGCAGCGACTGGTCCACCTTCGACGATGTGCCTCGCAGCTGCGGGGTGAGGATCGCACCGATCGGTCCGGGATAGACGGAGCCGTAGGCGTGGCCGCCGGCGCGCTCGTACACCGGGCACACGTTGAGGCACGCCGAGCAGCGAATGCACCGCAGCGCGGCCCGACCCACCTCGTCGGCGAGAACGTTCGTCCGGTTGTTGTCGAGCAGGATGATGTGCGCGTTCTGTGGGCCGTCACCCGGCGTGACGCCGGTCCAGATCGAGGTGTACGGGTTCTCCCGCTCTCCGGTGCTCGATCGCGGCAGCACCTGCAGGAACACCTCGAGATCGGCCCATGACGGTAGGACCTTCTCGATACCCACCACCGAGATCAGCGTCTCCGGCAGGGTGAGGCACATCCGACCGTTGCCCTCGGATTCCACCACGACGAGACTGCCGGTGTCCGCGACCGCGAAGTTCGCGCCGCTGATCCCGACCTTGGCACGTAAGAACTTCTCCCGCAGGTGAAGTCGCGCCGCTTCCGCAAGTCGGCGCGGGTCGTCGGTCAGATCTTCGGGGGCGGGGCGGCCGACGTCTTTCATCCGTCGCAGGAAGATCTCGCGAACCTCACTGCGGTTGCGATGGATCGCCGGCACCAGGATATGGCTGGGCCAGTCGTCGCCGAGTTGCACGATGAGTTCGGCGAGGTCGGTCTCCCAGGCGTCGATACCCGCCGCCTGCAGTGCCTCGTTGAGTTCGATCTCCTGGGTGGCCATGGATTTGACCTTGACCACCTCGTCGGAGCCCGTCTCGCGGACCAGGTCGACGACGATCCGATTGGCCTCTTCGGCATCCCGGGCCCAGTGCACCACGGCGCCTGCCTTGGTGGCGTTCTCCTCGAACTGGACGAGGTAGTCGTCGAGATGCCGCAGCGTCCGGTTCTTGATCGCCTCCGCGGCCAGCCGCAGCTCCTCCCAGTTGTCGAGTTCGCCGACCACGCTCGCACGCTTGTCCCGGATGATGCCGGTGGCATGGGCCAGGTTTCGACGCTGGGTGGTGTTCGCGAGCTCGATGCGGGCGGCGTCCGGGAATTTCGGCATGCCGACGAAGGTCGACGTCACACCGACGTGCGGATGACCTGCCGGTGGCTTGCCGGACGGTGCGGGTTCGGCGTGCGTGAGGGTCATGCCGGCTCCTTCTCGGTGGAGGCCAGGATCTCGGCCAGGTGCATCATCCGCACGCCCGCCCGCTCACGGGTGAGCAGTCCGCCGATGTGCGCGAGACACGAATTGTCTCCGGCGACAAGTACTTCGGCCCCGGTCTCCTTGACATTGGCGGACTTGTCCGAGCCCATCGCCACCGACACGTCGGAGTTCTTCATGGCGAATGTCCCGCCGAAGCCGCAGCACTGATCGGCGCCGTTCAGTTCGACGAGCTCGATGCCTTTCACGTTGCGCAGCAGGGTGAGTGGCTTGTCGCCGACGCGCAGCATGCGGAGTGAGTGGCAGGTGGGGTGGTAGGTCACCCGATGTGGGAAGTAGGCGCCGACGTCGGTGACGCCGAGGACGTCGACGAGGAACTCGCTGAGTTCGTACACCTTGGGCACCAGGGCGTCGACGGCGGACCTCAGCGCGCGGTCACCGGCCCGGTCGGCGATGGCGCCGTGTTGGTGGCGGACGGATCCGACGCAGGAGCCCGACGGTGCGACCACCGCGTCGTAGTCGCCGAAGACGTCGACGAACTGCCGGACACCGGGAATCGCCTCCTCGGCGTAGCCGGTGTTGGTGAACATCTGGCCGCAGCATGTCTGCTCGAACGGGAACTCCACCTCGACGCCGAGGCGCTCGAGCAGGAGCACCGTGGACTTGGGGGTGTTGGGCCACATCGTGTCGTTGAAACAGGTGGCGAACAGGGCGACCCTCATGTCGGGATCACCCACGGTGAGGTGTGGGGCTGCGTGGTCATGTCTACTCCGCCAGAAGTTGGGCTGAACTCGGCTCTGTGGTCTTACCTCTTGTGGTCGGACCACATGACGGTACGCTAGGGTGACCATCGTCACCTGTCAACCCGGCAGGGTCTCGTGGAAGGGTTCGTGGCATGTCTGTTGGCGAGACCGAGGCCGTCCGCGGTGGGTTGACCAGCGGGGCAGGGGACTGGCAGCCGGTGACCCGCACCCGCACCTACGAGTTGGTCATCGACGCGATCGAGGAACAGATCCTGTCCGGCTCGCTGTCCGTCGGTGATCCACTACCGCCCGAGCGCGACCTCGCCGCCAAGCTCGCCGTCAGCAGGCCCGCCGTCCGCGAGGCGCTGCGGGTGCTGGAGGCCCAGGGCGTGGTCCGGTCGGCGGTCGGGAGTGGCAGTGGCGCCGGCACGTTCGTCGCGTCGATGCCGGGCGAGGCGCTCAGCAGGTTCCTGCGGCTGCACATAGCGCTCGCCAACTTCGCGTTCACCGACATCACCGAGGCGCGGGTGACGCTCGAGTCGTCGAGTGTGGCTCTGGCCGCCCGCGCGACCGACCCGGATCGTCTGGTCGAAGTGTTCCGGGCGATGACGCTCATGGAGGGGGCCGGCGACGACCGTACGGCGTTCAACGACGCCGACACCGCGTTTCACACCGCAATCGCCGAGGCGGGCGGGAATCGGTTGGTCACCGCGATGACCGTCGCGATCCGCAACGCGTTGCGCACCCGAATCCTCTTGGCATTCCAGGAGGTCGACGACTGGCCTCGACTGCGTGACCAACTGATGGACGAGCACCGCGGGATCCTGGCGGCGATCGACGCGGGAGATGCCGAGCTCGCGTCCCGGCTGTCCGAGCAGCACATCCGGGATTCGTACTCGCGGTTGCCCGGATTGCACGGACCGGAGGCGGGAGGCGAGGACGGGTCCGAGGTCTGAGGTCAGGTGCTGCTGCTCGGCGGTGAAGTATCGCGCGGCAGATACGGTTCGATGGCGGCGGCGAGTTTCGACGGCGTCATCGATTGCAGCCACACATGCCCGGGACCGTGGATCTGCGCGAGGAACATCGAATCGCCGAAGAACTTGTTCTTCACGCCTTTGACGGTGGCGAACTCGAGCGGCATCTCCGCGCGGAACAACGCCAGGTGGCCCGGGTGTACCAAGAGGGACTCGCCGGCCGCGAGGTCGTATTCGACGATCTCACCGGCGAGCTGCACCCACGCGGTACCGTTCCCGGACAACTTCTGGAACACCACGCCCGCGCCCCCGAAGATGCCGCCGCCGAGCTTCTTCTGCAGTCCCACCGAGACCTCGACGTCGTTGGTACTCACCATGAACGAGCCCTGCTGGACCATGTAGACGTCGGCCGCGTCGATCTGCAGTTCCCGGATGACGCCGGGTAGTTGAGCGGCGAATGCCACGAAGCCGCCCGTGCGTGGAGCCGTGTACTTGGTCAGGAAGAGCTGGCCCCCGCCGATCAATCGTTTGAGTCCGCTCATGAAACCGCCTCGGCCTCCGGACCCGAACGCGGTGGAGGTCTCCATGCCGAAGCCGGGCGAAAGCCACGACACGTCACCACCTTCGGCGATGAGGTGTTCTCCGGGCTCCAGCGACAGTTCCAGCACAGGCATGGTGGTGCCGACGATTCGCGGTTGCATCCAGCAACTCTAAGGTCGGCGCCGACAGCGTGCTTCGAGAATCGTGAGTTTTCGTGCGTCGCTTCGCAGGAGCCTCACTCGGAGGGAAACCGGACTCCGGCCATCTCTTCGGAGACCCGCCAGATGCGCTGCGCATCGTCGGCAGGGCGGAGCCTGGAGTAGAGCTTCTGTTCTCCCGGCGGACCGCCGAGGTGTCCGATCCCGCGTGGTCCATAGAACGCGCCGCCCTCGGCACCCGGCATGGTGGCGGCATAGAGGGCCGGCAGCCCGGCGCTCTCGACGGTGCCCACGAGGATGCCCCGTCTGGACAGTGCGCCAATCATCCTTCGTCCGCGGGTGCCGGTCGTGCGGCCGAGTTCGGCACGAGCGGCCAGCAAGCTGGTGGGAGCGACGCCGGGGTGTGCGAGGTTGCTCGTGATTCCCCAGCGGTGGGCTCTGCTGCGCCGGTCGAGTTCCACTCCGAACAGGCCGAACGCGATCTTGGACTGGCTGTAGGCGCCCATCCCGTCGTACGAGCGTTCCCAGTTCACGTCGTCCCAGTTGATGCTGCCGCTGTTCGCCGCGACGCTGATCTGTGAGGTCACTCGCCCGCCGGCGGCGCGTATCAGCGGAAGGAGGTGGGCGACCAGGGCGACATGGCCGAGGTGGTTGGTGCCGAATTGCAGCTCGAATCCGTCGATGGTCGTCTGCCGGTCGGGTGGTGTCATGACGCCGGCATTGTTGATGAGGATATGGATGGGTTTCCCCTCCCCGAGGAGGGTCTCACCGAGTGCGGCGACCGAGGCGAGCGAGGACAGGTCGAGTCGCCGAAGGGACACATCGGCGTCGGGGGACTCGTGATGGATTGCGGTGACCGCAGCGTCACCCTTGCGTGGATTTCGAACGGGGAGTATCACTTCGGCGCCCGCGGCGGCAAGTCTCGTGGCAACCCCCAAACCGATTCCGTCGCTCGCTCCCGTGACGACGGCGCGTTTACCGTGCAGGTCGGGTACGTCGATCTGGATGTTCGTGCGTGGCATGTTCGGGCTCCTGGGATCGGGTTGTCTCCACTGTCGTGCACGGCCGCGGCCCTAACCAGGACTTGCTGATCCACTGATACAGGGATCAGACAGGGCGTGGATACGTGCGCGTGCCGGCGGTATGAATGGACGAGCACCGAAAGGGGAGTCATGGCCATCGACCGGACCGGGTTGGCGGAGTTCCTTCGTCGCCGCCGTGAGTCGCTGCAACCCGAAGACGTCGGCCTGCCCCGCGGACGTCGCCGCCGGACAAGCGGATTGCGGCGAGAAGAGGTGGCCGGTCTCTGTCACATGTCGACCGACTACTACGCGCGGCTCGAGCGTGGGACCGGACCCCAGCCGTCGCCGCAGATGGTCGCCGCCATCGCGCAAGGCCTGCGTCTGTCGCTCGATGAGCGCGATCATCTGTTCCGCCTCGCCGGGCACAATCCACCGACGCGCGGCGTGGACAGCGAGCACATCAGCCCGGGAATGCTGAGAATCTTCGACCACATCGACGACACCCCTGCGGAGATCGTCACCGAACTCGGTGAGACGCTCAGGCAGACCCCGCTCGGCGTCGCGCTCACCGGAGATCTGACCGTCTACGACGGGCCGTCCCGCAGCATCGGGTACCGGTGGTTCACCGATCCCGAGACGCGTCACCGTTACGCCCCCGACGATCACCCGTTCCTCACGCGCATGTTCGCCTCGGGGCTGCGCGGGGTCGTCACCTTGCGGGGGCCCGGTTCGCGGGCAGCCGATCTCGCCGAGCTGCTCCTCGCTCGCAGCGACGAGTTCCGCGAGGTGTGGAACGACCACGAGATCGGCATTCGGCCGCGAGAGGTGAAGAACTTCATCCACCCCGAAGTCGGCGCGCTCGAGCTCACCTGTCAGACCCTTCTCGACCCGGGTCAGTCTCACGCACTGCTCGTCTACACGGCGACGCCTGGGAGCGACAGCTACGACAAGCTGCGGTTGCTGTCGGTGATCGGGTCGCGATCAGACCGCCCGGCCGAGCTCAATCACGATGGGCGCAAGGGCGAATGACCATCGACCGCGTGTAGACCCCGCGCGATCGGGACGCGCGGACCGATCCCGGTCGAGAGTGCCCCCTCTCGGGCTCGAACCGAGGACCTGCGGATTAAAAGTCCGCTGACCAGGGAGTTTGTACAGAACGGCCGCGTTGGCCAAGTTGGAAACATGCAGGTCAGAGGTTTGTCGGCGTTGGCCAGTGTTGGCGGCTTTCGAAACTACTGCGGACTGACTGCGGACTGACTGCGGACTGGCCCTGAGTTGCCCTCTGCCGACCGGATCACGTCGGGGTACCCCCATGCACCCCGCGAAGATTCTGGGTGCTCTACGCCCCTCTGAGAGCCGATTGTCTGATCTCGCGAACCCCCGCCAAGTCCAGTGCCGCTACCGCTGCGATCTCCGCGTCTGTAGCTCCCTCCTCGACCATCCGGCGCAGAGCTTCCGGGACCATGCTCAACACGATGACCGAGCTTGGTGGCCCTGCCAGGTTGTCAGTCCAGAAGGCGAGAAACGTCGAGTACCCCATGAGCTTGTATCCGTGCGTCAGTACAAGCTCTCGTACCGCGTCGACCGACCGAGTAAGTGACTCGCGTAGATCCGCCACCAACGACTCTGCCTCTTGAGGACTGATCGCCTCGCTCACGACTTCACCAGCACGAGCGCGCGCACCTCGACGTACGCCACGCCGGACCCGATCTCTAGGTAGCCCGGTCCCGTGGCAACTCCGTTTTCGATCAACGACCCACCGATGGAACAGTTCGGATCAGAACACGTAGACCAGTAGCCCATGCCGGAAAGCTCATCGGGATCGATTGTGTAGCCGTAGGTTCCGGGATCGATGTCCGTTCCAACCTTCAGAACTCCCGATGCAGGCAGAGAACCATCGGATGACTCCTCCTGTGTTGCTGGGACTTTGGCCGTAGTGGTGCCTAGCTGGCCCGCAGGCGAATCTTTGGGTTGGATCTGGCACCCAGTAAGGGCCACCGCCCCGATGAGGGCTGAGAGCAACAATCCAATCAGCGTCTTACGCATCGTCTTTCCTTTCATGCCAACGGGTTTCGTTGATCTGCCTACACAACGTCATGCACGATGGGCACTGTTCCCGTGTTCGCTGACAGCCGAATCCTCTGAATTGACAATTCATTTGAAATCTGGAAGGGACACGCCCACACGAACACAACTCGCCGAACACGACAACTCGCCAAAGCCGACCGCGAGCGGCGTATGACTGAACTAGTCAACACGAGGACTGAAAAACAGAATGATCGATCCCGAAGCCTGGTTAGGCCAGATCCTTTCGACCAAGCATGCCGGAAACGAAGTCGCCGCAGCACTTTACAGCCGGGTTGCGTTCCAAAGGCACACGCGAACCGTCGCCAGCCTAGGGATGCTTGCCAGCCATGCCGGTATAGACGCCGACAGCGCGAGATCCCAACTTGAGGAACTGATCTCGGAAGGATGGGTACGTAAGCGATACATGACCACAAAGACAGGACGAAGATTGTCCGACAGTCGATTCGAGTTGGTGATCTCGTGAATCGAGGATACTGGCGCACTCTGCCTTACACACAGATCAAAGTGTCCCGAGACGGTGAGGTCGTAGACGAGATGGGCCGACCATACCCCCAGTATTACAACGGGCTAGGCCGACGAGTCATCATCCAGTACGACGGCATCCTGAGTTCACAGTGGCCCGTAGCCGATCTCGTCAGAACACTGTTCCCTGAGGAGACGGATTGATTCAACCTGGTGATGACTTCGTCACACTCGAAAGGGCTTGCAGCCTAACCGAACGCAACCGTAGGACCATCGCGCGTTGGGTACGAGAGGGCAAGGTCTCAACGCGAATCGATGACGACGGACACAAGCGCTACCGACACGCCGATCTCCTCAATGCCAAGCAACAGTCCGAAAGGGCAAGGCGCAAGGGACTTAAGAACGTTCCCGAGGAGACGACAGAGAAGGTTGACCCTCGCCGTCAGTTGGCAGACCTCGTCAGGGAGACGCCCGAGATCATCCTCACCCTAAGGCTTGCAGCGGTATCCGAGAAGAACCGGAACAAGGTGCCTTCGGGAACCGATACACGCGGACACTCGCTAGTGCCGATGAACCTCACCATGATCGAACAGGCAGACAAAGAGTTTGGGTACCTCGTCGGGTGGGGCATCAGGACCGGCATGGACGCTGACGGCTCCGCCTACCGTGTCAACGGGGAGATCCGTGGCACGGACACCAAGGGCAGTGTGGACGTTCTCAGGAGAAGTGTAATTCATGTTCTAGCTTCACATTACGATGACGAACAGGTCCAGGCGCGTCTCAACCAACTCACCGAGATCAGGCTTCAGTCCCTGCGCCTCCTCGCATCGATGACGTGATCTGACTGCATCTTTACGAGAATCCATCGTATGGGCACCCGTATGATAACCTAAAAGAGAAGCAACAGTGAAACATGCTCTGGTAGAGCCACTCTCACTAGTCTTCCTCCCGATCATACCGTGGCTCGTCAGAAGCTGAGGGTGAGAACGTATCTCTCCCAGTCTCTCTCGCCTAGTCTCCCGATCACCCGAAGCTGAACAGAGCTAAGGGTGAGGGGGTCGAGACTTGAATCTATGATTCAAGTTGAAGACATCCCGAATTACTCTTGGAGACATCACAACTCTTGAGAACAAGAGTCGTAAAACATTCTCCCTCTATCCTTCTGATCATTCATCTACAAACCTCCAGAGGTGAACCATGATCTCCCAACCCCTCACTTACGACACGCCCGCCCCGCGTAGGCTTCGTGTCCACGAGTGGCAACGCTCATACATCACTTTGACTGAGTACAGCCTGATCATGGGTCTGTCTTCGGCAGCGGCACGAAAGTCACTAGATCAATTGGCTATTCGGTTCGTTCGCGTAGGACAGCGTATCTGGGTACTCCGTGAAGACGTTGAGTCCCTGCTGTTCCCGACACCAAGAGAGTCACACTGGTGAAGACTAAGCCGATCTCATGCTGCCGTACACCGTTCAATCCTGCTGTTCGACACTGCGTTTACTGCTGCGAAGACTTCGCCGACGAGCGTGCCTTCTTCGCGCACCGAGACTATCGGTCCTGTCGCGTTCCGGCTGTCATGGAGAAGATGACCAAAAGTAAAGGCGTATGGCATCTCTCGTGAGAGACGTTCTAAGCGTCGGCAACTCGTTTCGGTCACTCAGTACCGGGGACGCGCTGTAATCGTCTCTCCGTCGATCTGAGAGCCAGTAACACACAACAGAATACGGAAACCCCTATGAGATACCTAGAACAGCGGGATGGACGCCTGATCCTCTGTGGGTTGGTCATGCTCACGCCTGCCAACGCGCTACAGCTTCGGGATGAGCTCGATCAGTTCCTCACCGAGCACGGCCCGCGTGCAGTGACGCCTGCGCAGTGGATGAAAGGCGGCGATTGCCAGTGAACAACGAAGAGTACCGGCGTCCCCACGAACAGCTCGATGATCCCGACCTGTCCGAAGAGGCTCGCGCATACCTCGCCCGCAAAGCCAAGCAAGCCGATCAGTTCATCCGTGAAGTCGACCAGTACACGCCGGATGAAGAACTGTAAGAACACTATTCGATGACCAGGAGTCACGATGATTGACAACCCCTATGCCGAAACAGGTCTCAACAACCTCCGAGATCTCATCGACAGCGTGAACGAACGCCGGGAGCATGGCCAGAAGCCCACTCCCGAGTCAGTGGACATTCCTACTGGCCCACAACCGATCACGGTCACGGAGATTACCGACGATGGGATCTACGAGACAACGTCTGTTGAGTGGGTCGCGAATCCCGTTCTACGCCTAGGGTATTTGAACCGAGGAGGCTCGGATGCCTGAGCTTTCCCACGAGGACGCTCTATCCGCGCTCAAAGATGCACGGGCAGAGGCGGCACGGTATCGCACCGAATTGCGCTCTGTGCAAGCCGAATTAGAGACAGCGAACACACAGCTAGCCGATCTTCAGCAGACCACTCAGGATGCCGAGCAGAAGCGGACCCAGGAGGACCGCGATCGAAGGCTCAGGGAATCAACGGATCTGCCCCTATGGGCGATCAGGGCGAATACTGACGACATCGATTCACTGTTCACGGATGATGGATCTGTGGACGCTGAAAGGCTAAGTGCCCTCGAAGCATCCATCAGAGCCGACCTACCCTCACGGGTCCAGGGTCGCGTGATGAGTGGTGCAAGTGGGCGCGATACGAAGTCCGCTCGCACCGAACCGAATTGGTCCGACATCATCGGGCCGCAGAACTGACTCTGTAAGTGCCAGGCGCACAACGGGAGTCGCAACGCTTTAAGCCCTAGACGGGCACAACTGAACACAGGCAGAACCTGTCTTCTCAAATCTATTGATCTAAAACACATTTGAGAGACATCTAATGACTAACATGACTACTACCGCTGGAAACAGCGGCTTTCTCCCGCACGAGTTCGGGAACCTTATTGAACAGCCTTTGCGTGATCAGGCCGTAGCGCTTGGTGCCCCGGTTTCAACCCTCGTTCGTACCTCGTCGCACGTGATGGATATTCCCGTCGTCGCCGCTGACGCCGGTGCCGCGTGGGTGGCCGAAGGAAACGACATTCAGATCAGCGATGCTGACTTCGACACTGTCTCAGTGACTCCCGTCAAAGTGGCGGGCATCTCCGTGATCACCAAAGAACTCGCGGAAGACTCTTCGCCTGAGGCCGGTGAGGTGATCGGTCGCGGTCTGGCAGCTTCCATCGCCCGCAAGGTTGACCTCGCTGCGTTCGGCTCCGCCTCTGCCCCGGCGCCCGCCGGACTCCTCGACGCCGACATCGAAGATGTGGATTGGGACGCTGACTCAAATCTCAATCTTGATGCCTTCGTGGAGGCGCTAGGCGTGATCTCTGCAAACGGGGGGCAGGCAACAGCTTTCGTCGTCAACGCTGCCGACGCTACTGCACTTGCCAAGCTCAAAGAGGCTACCGGGTCCAACCGAGGACTCCTCACGGCAGACGTGACTGTCCCGACCCGTTTCGCGATTAATGGCGTGCCGCTGATCGTTTCGACCGGTGTGCCCCAGGGAACCGCATACGCGATTGACCTGAATGGTTTCGTTGCAGTGATGCGGGTCGATACGACCGTGGAGCGCGATGACTCTGTCTACTTCGTGTCGGACAAGGTTGCTGTTAAGGCTCGCGCCCGCATCGCCTTTGGAGTCGTCAACCCGAATGTGATTGTGCGACTGTCTAACCAGGGCAGCTAAGTTCTTCACCTCGCCATAGGTGAAGTGTCAGAAAGAAACACAAATCAATAACCTGAGTGTGGAGCAACTGATACGGACAGCTACCTGTCCACATGGCAACGGAGATCCACCCGGGGACAGCTACATTCGAATCAGCCCGAGCGTTCTGCCCCGGGTGGCCCTCCCAACACTTCCCACTCGCCGGATAGTGGGTTGACTCAATTGAGTCGGGCTACAAGCCCGTTCCGGTACTTGGCACCCGTAGAATGTGCCAAGGCACTAGTTATTCAACCGTTTGGTATCGGTTAGGGACCCTATCAGGTCTGCCCGCTCAGTACGAGCACAAGTCCCCGGTGTGGTGAAAGCTGCACCGGGGCAACTAACTTCCCCACGCCTCTGATCTCCTAGGCCTGGGGTACGCCCGATCTCCTCTGCTCTAATTCAATTCCGTTGAGCGCGACCATTCTGTGTTCCTCCTGTCGTCGTACAGGTCCTGGTCATGTCATGCGCCCGGGAAGCGCAGAGGAGACCGGGCGCTACTTCTGTTTTGAGAGGGAATGATGCACGTAGAGAACATGACTGGTAGGCGTAGGTCGGATCGCTGCCCCGGGTGTAACTACCCGATGTCGTGGGTTGAGCCGAGGGAAACCCGACCACTGCATCTGCGCCACATCGAGATAGAGAACTACCCCGGGCTAGTCGCCGCCTTCTATGAAAAAGACTGCAATGCAACAGATGCCGCTGAGTGGATCGGGTGGTTCCGTAGAGCTGGGCACACGGTGGACTTTGAGCCTGCCCGGCCACCCACAGAGCCGGTCGTGCTGTACCGAGGTGCGACCGAAGAGACTGTAGGAGTGGGTTTGTCGTGGTCCCCCTCTCTCGACAGCGCAGTACTCGCCGCATCAGCCGGTGGTGGGCGCAAAGTGTTTCAGGCATTCATGCCGCCAGAACGATTGCTGGCGTGCATCATTCACGGCTCACCGAAGTACGCGCCGATAGTTGGTGGGCGATTCACATCGGTACCCCCGAGTACGTCTGTGACCCAGTTGGATTCACGGATGTCCAGGTGTGCCCCGTCCAGCCCTCCGTCGAGCTACGCGCACTAGCCGCTGTCACGCTCGGTGGTCGTTCATGGGGAAAATGGTGATACCAAAATGTATTTCAGTCTGATCAAATGCCAGTCGTGCCAGGGGGATTCAGTGCAGGCTCGCGGGCTATGTGCATGGTGTCTGTCCGCCCACTACCCCAGTGACTACTCCTGGTGTACCCGCTGCGAGTCTGCCGTACCGATGGGATCGGTTGCAGGACACAGGTGTGCCCCATCGAGCCGTGGTGGCCCTCGCTGCCCGGGATGTCGTGAGTATCTACGGGACACGCCAATTGCGTATCGTCCAATCCATCTACTGCACATCGAGGTAGAGCGCTACCCAGGCTTAGTGCCTTCGTTCTATCTCAAAGCCTGTGATGCACTGACGAATACACAATGGATCGATCTCTTTCGACGTGATGGTTTAACATCTGACTTTGAATCATGCGAATTGCCAACAGAATCCATTCGGCTCTATCAAGCGAGCACTGATGAGTCTGTATCGGAAGGACTTTCGTGGTCATCGAATGCCGCAACAGTTTTCGGTGCAGCATCGTTCGGCACGAGTCGAGAAGTGTTCTCAGTCGACATGCCAACCGACAGACTCCTCGCGTACATTGGCGATGGTGGATCTAGTAGGTGGGCCGATTGGGTAGGTGGCCCGGTGCACGGCAACCTGAATGAATTCGTCTGTGATGCACGGGGAGTGAAAGGGATAGAGAAGATGGCCAATCCCACTCCAGCATCGACAATTGCGTTCTTTCGCCTGAGGACCGGTGCGTGACAATGGAATTCGTGGTTGTGCGGCGTGTAGTGCGGTGTGCCGCAATGACATTCATGCGGTGTAGCTCTGAGACGATGAGGCTCTGAGTGCGATTCTCCCGGTGTGTTTTGAGTGGCGGGTAGTGAGTGACGACGGACCCGTTCTGTCCCGGCAGGGAGGCAATGAGAGGCCTCTGTGAGGGTCCAGAGTGAAGGGTGGGGGGATGGTCCCCTTTCGAGGGCCGCTGCAACTCCGCCCATTGCGGACATTTTTCCCCGGCTCCTCAACCCCATAGCAAGTAGATCCCATTACCATCCTCGAAATAGGCTATATGACAACAGAATACAAGGCTCCATCTCTGCTCGAATGGCGTTGCATCCCTGACTATCCGAGCTACATCGTGTCGTCTGCCGGTCACGTCTTCTCGACAAAGTCAAATAGGCTGCTAAAGCGGAGGATTGACAGACAGGGCTATCCGCGCGTCCCGGTTTACGGCGATGGTCGCAAGCATCAGCTAATGGTTCATCACGCCGTGTGTCGAGCGTTTCACGGACCGTAGCCATTCGACGGCGCAGTGTGCGCCCACTACAACGATGTGAAGACTGACTATCGTGCCGAGAACCTGAGGTGGACAGCGCAATTGGAGAACATTCGGGATGCACGCCGCAACGGACGCGGACCCGCAAGTAGAACCCATTGTCCACACGGTCACCCATACTCTGGTGACAATCTCTACACGTGGACCTCGAAGACCGGTCATGTCAAGAGATTCTGCCGTGCATGCACTCGTGAGCATGGCAAGGTCTACGACGCCAAAAGAGGCTCGCGCGCATCGAATCCCAGTTACTGGTGGACTGATGCGGAGATCGACCTATTGTCAACGGATCTCGCCAACTATGAAATAGCGTATGAGACTGGCAGATCCGAGCAGGCTGTAGCTGACAAGCGTAGGCGAATGTCATCGAAGCCGTTCGCGTCTTAGGCAGGTCGCGAGTGCGCGCAGCACCTCTGCCCGTTTGCCCGGTGGGACCTTGCGTAACGCTATGTGGATTGAGACGACCCGCTCAAGAGCCATGCTCACGCTCGCAATTCCCGCGAGTGCAAGCGCCAGGTGTGCAACGGCCATTGTTCGATGCCCTTCGTGTCCAGTCGCCAGCTTCGTTGTACTGGTGATCCGCTACCCACGATTAGACTGCGCAGATCTGACTCTGTGATCAAACCGGACTGTGCACAACCCTGTCAGGAACCTGTGAGTCGGATGGGGACAGCTTGCGAACATGCGCGATGGCCTGTGCATATGCCTGTGGTGACTCTTGTGGTGGACAGCCTGCACGATCACGCCCAAGTCGTAGGTGAGGGCGGCGTTCTACGTCGCTTGGAGAACCGGTCCGAGGGCAGTTGGCACACAGTGCCGAACTTTGATCGAGTCATCCACGTGCCTCCTGCTTGGACAGCCAATGTTCTATCTCAGTACGCCGGTAGACCACCCTGCGCCCGATGTGAAACGACGGTGGACCCTCGCCGATATGTCGCCAGTACCGGAGTGTCCCCACGGGTATACCGGTGTATGCCGATACTTGGTTTGTGTTCATGAACATCTGTGTAACAACTGAATCCACGTTCTACGCGCTCTCTTCGTCTGCTGCCGTGCGTCTTTCGCACTGGCCAACGTCCACTATGCGCGGGTGGCGTGACACGCGTGGGGGAGTTCCACCGCTCGGCGTACGATTAGTGCAGGTGATGCCGTTGCGTAGCGGCGTCGTTGCAGGTGAGAGGCTTAGCGATGGGCGCGAAGAGGAACGATCGTCAGGGCGTGCACGACCGGTGGACCAAGCTCGACCCCGACACTGGCAACCGTGTGCCCTCCGCCCGTCATGGGACGGGTCTGCGTTGGCTTGCTCGTTGGGTAGTGGGCAACAGGGAGTACTCAAAAGCATTCGCGCGCAAGATAGATGCACAAGAGCATCTCAATTCCGTTGTTACGAAGGTTAATACCGGAACGTATACCGACCCGAACAAGGCTAAGGCTTCGTTTAGGTCCGTCGCTGACTCTTGGCTCGCCGCGAAGAAGAACAGCGTGAAGCCAAAGACCTATGCGGGGTACAAGTCGATCCTCGACGTAGTCGTTCTGCCGAAGTGGGGGGACGTGGCGATAGGGGAGATCGATCACCTGACCTTGCAGGAGTGGTTCTCTTCGCTCACCGATGCCGGGGTAAACCAACGAAGGAAAGACAAGGGACTGTCCGAGTCCCGGATCTCGCAGACTCACCAACTCATGAGTTCAGTGTTCAAGTTCGCGATTCGTTCCAAGCTGATCGCGGTGAATCCTGCCGACGGAATCGAACTGGCCAGGGATACCGAGGAGTCAGAGGAACGCGTCTACCTCTCCCATGCTGACGTGAACCAACTGGCGCTGGCCTGCGGTAGGCATCAGCTACTCGTGCTCACTCTGGCCTACACCGGGATTCGTTTCGGTGAGGCAGTCGCGCTGAGAGCAAAGTACGTAACGCCAGGACGGATCAGGGTGAGGTCATCGGTGACCGAGGTCGCGGGCCTAGGTCTCGTGGAGGGCAAACCGAAGAATCACCAGGAGAGAGACGTACCCGTGCCTGCGTTCCTGTCCGACCGGCTCATGGCGGCACTGCCCGATGATCCCGACGCACTGGTCTTCCCGTCGCTGTCCGGTGGATTCCTGCGCAACTCGGGAGAGTTCCGTTCCGCATTCCAGGAGGCTCGAAAGACCATCGGTCAGCACAAGTTGGTGCCCCACGGTTTGCGCCACACTGCCGCGTCCCTGGCCATCTCAGCCGGTGCGAACGTGAAGGTGATTCAGCGGATGCTGGGGCACAAGTCAGCGACCATGACACTCGACCTGTACGGGCATCTCATGCCCGACGATCTAGGCACTGTGGCGGACGCTCTCGACCGTGCTCGCGCGGACGCTCTGAGATCTACTGCGGACCAACTGCGGACTGGCACCGGGTCGCGGACGCTATCGGTTGTTCCGAAACTCTCTTGACCTGGACTTATGCAGTGCCCCCTCTCGGGCTCGAACCGAGGACCTGCGGATTAAAAGTCCGTAGCTCTACCAACTGAGCTAAAGGGGCGCGCCCCGCGGAGCAGGGCGACGACGAGTTTACAGGCTGGTCCGACGACATCGTGCACGGCCTCGTCCGCGGTCTCGGGAGGACCACGCACGGTGCGCAGTGCTCACTGCCGGCCGTCGACGATGCCGGATCGGTCGGGACCCGTGCGCATCGCGGATCGCATCTCGGTGATCGTCGCGACGACGACGAGAGTGTCGACAGGGCTCAGTTCCGACTCCAGCCAGGTGTCGTCGCAGCTGACGGCCAGAGCCTGGGCGGGGTCGACCGCGATCCCGCCCACCTCGTTGAGCGCGGCGAAAACCGTCTCCTCGACCGCGGCGCCGGATTCGTGGAAGACGATCGCCGAGGGTCCGATGTCGACGCGGATGCCGGACGGATCGATATACGCCGTCGGGCATTCGCGATCGTCCATGGACGCTGCGTCGTCGGTGTCGAGATCCTCCGCCGGCACCGGCAGCAGGTGGCGCGCCGCGAAGCGACCGACCGCCGCCATGTCGAACGGGGCGCTCGGCCCCGGCTCGCCGATCGGGTCGGCCGGACACACGAAAAGTTGCTCCCCCATCCCTCTTGCATATCATGAAGCCGGAATCGCCTCGGGTGAAGGTGGCGTAGCGAGTCGCGCGTTCGCGTACGCTCGCGCGGGGGCGCCAAAGTGGGCGAAAACCGGCTCCGACCACCTGATTTGTGAATTGTTCAGCGTGTGTCCTAAGCTAAGTCGGCTCCCAACGGAGAACCGGCCCCCTTCGTCTAGCGGCCTAGGACGCCGCCCTTTCAAGGCGGTAGCGCGGGTTCGAATCCCGTAGGGGGTACGCTTGCCCGGCCCCGAGGTGACGAGGGGACGGAAGAGCAACACAACAGAACAAGGCCCTGTGGCGCAGTTGGTTAGCGCGCCGCCCTGTCACGGCGGAGGTCGCGGGTTCGAGTCCCGTCAGGGTCGCAAATTTGTTTGCGATTGGCATTCGGTTCGAGTGCCGTCCGGCCAGGTAGCTCAGTTGGTACGAGCGTCCGCCTGAAAAGCGGAAGGTCGTCGGTTCGATCCCGACTCTGGCCACCAAGCGTTTGACCAGGTCAGAGAGTTTCCTGACTCCAATCCGGTCCTCCAACGAGGACCGGATTTTTTGCGTTCCCGAAGCAAAACCTCCGGAAGCATCCGCCGTCGGACGGAAGATCACGGTCAGAGCCGAGGGGATCAGAAGGTTTCCTGCCTGAGCTTCTGCAAGTGCGGTTTCGTCATCTCCATCAGCCGGCTACTTCTTGAAGGTTGAAGCGTGTCGCCGTGTGCGACGTCCTCGATCGTCCGCAACGACAGGCCGTCGATTCTTCCTGCCGTTCAGGTAGTTGCCCCACCACTCGGCGGCGCCTGCGGGTTTCCCGTGTGTCAGATCGTGACGGGTCCCAGCATGCGATGTGGCCGGCGTAGCGCGGCGCTGACGTCATCGGTGCGCTCGACGAGCAGTTCTCGAGGGGGGTTCGTCACCACGTCGGCGACCCGTGGTGCCTGGCCACAACGCGAGCACACTCCGGCATGAAGTCGACCGCCGCACTCGGCGTGCGAGAACGTGCGTCGCTGGGGCGTCGTCTGGTAGTGATTTCCGCCCCATTCGGACAGGGCGCCGATCACCGGCCACAGGTCCAGGCCTCTGTCAGTGAGGGCGTATTCATCGTGGCCGCCGACGCTGGAGGGGACCGCCTCCAGCACGCCGCCTTCGGTGAGGCGGGAAAGACGCTGTGAAAGCACGGCTTTCGGGATGCGCAGGTGTTTCTGGAAGTCGCTGAAGCGCCGGACGCCGTAGAAGGCATCGCGAACGATGAGCAGTGTCCAACGTTCTCCGATGATCTCCAGCGATCGCGCTATCGGGCAGTTCTCAGTTGGATACTCGCGGGGCAGGGCCATGACCGGATTATGCCACTTGCGGGTTCGGTCACCGAACCATACTCTGAAAGGAGGTTCGGTGAACGAACCAAGATTGGGTGGTGAGGTGCAGTGAACGCAAGAGCAACAGCAGCGCACGCGGACGTCGTTGACGCCCCGCTGTTCGGGCGCACAGGCTGATGAGCATCTTGATCGTGGGCGCGGGTGCGACCGGCGGCTACCTCGCCGATCGTCTCACTGCGGGTGGGCGCAACGTCACTGTTCTGGTGCGCGAGCGCACACAGCAGCGGCTTGCAGTCCACGGACTGCAGATCCGTGATCGCGGCACAACTCGAAACGTGCCGGTGCGGAGCGTGACTCGCGACGACCTCCGCGACGTGTTCGACGTGGTGATCGTCGCCGTGCGCAGCGACACCATCGAGACTGCCATCGCTGACTTCACGCCGGCCGTCGGTGCCGACACCATGATCGTGCCCGTGGGCAACGGCGTGGCGCACGTGACCGCGTTGCGAACGGCCTTTGGTGATCATCGCGTGGTGGGAGCGGCCGTCGAGATGGCGACATCCGTGGCGGCCGACGGAGTTGTCGACGTCACCCAGCCCGGAGTTCGGTTCACCATCGGCGCGTTGGACGGGTCGGTCGGGATCGGTTCCCTTGTCGCTGAACTCGATGTCGAGGGCATCGACGTCACTGTTGTCGACGATGCGCTGACGGCCGTCTGGCGGAAGTTTCTCTTCATCTCTTCCACCGCGGTGCTGACCTGTCTGGCACGAGGCACCATCGCCGACATCGCAGCCGACGACAACGGTGCAGGTCTTGCCGACCAGGTGGTGGACGAAACCGAAGAGGTTGTCGCCGCGACGAGCGGGCTGCCATCAGACGCCACAGCGCTCCGTGCGCGATTGCGCGATCGGTCCTGGGACTGGGCTCCGTCGATGTATCGAGACCTGGTCGCGGGTCGACGGGCCGAGGTGGAAGTTCTCCGCGAAATGGCAGGATATGCACGACTGCACTCGATTCGCACTCCGTTGCTCGACGCCGCCGTGGTTGCGATCGCAGTGAGCAACCGCCGTGTGAGCAACCGCCGTGTGAGCAGTCGTCCGCAGAGGTGAGGCAGTACCCGCGCTCAAATCCCCCACGAACACGTCGAGATCGCGCTACGCTCCGCCGCATCCGGGTCGACGTTCGGTGGGGGATGGGGCGGATGAGACTACCTGTGCGGTGGGCGCTGGCGATCGGCGTCTCAAGTGTGATCGTGGTCCAGTCGATCGCGGGCTCGGTGGCGGCCGGTCAGCCGGCGGTGAGCCGTATCGAGAATCCGGTCGCGTCGTCGTCTCCGGTGACCGATGTGGTGGCGTCGGTGGTCAGTATCCGTGCGCCGTTGCCCGCATCCGCAAAGGCTCACCCCGCCGCGTGTGACAGACTGTCCTATCTCCGTTACCGTTCGGTCGACGGACCGATGCGATCGGCCGACGCCGACCGCGTTCTCGTCGCCCAACCGGGCATCTTCGAAGGTGCCGGCGCATTCGAGTCCGTCGCCCGCAACACCGTCGCCGCTGCGGCGGCCCGGGGTCAGCACATCGAGTTCTGGGCGCTCGATCGCCGATCCAACTGCCTCGAGGACCACACGGGAACCCGGGCGGCGCTCGACGCCCAGAACCTCGACATCGCGTCCGACTACTACTTCCACGGCGCCTCCGTGAACGGTCGCAGATTCGCCGGCTACGCGGATGGGGCGGCGACCGCGTGGCTGGGCGATGTCGGGCTGGAACAGACCCTCCGCGACGAGTACGACGTCCTCCGTCACGAATTCCCCGACCAGGCGACGCGCAAACGGAAGGTGTTGTGCGGCGGCCATTCGCTCGGCGGGTTCATCACCGGTTACTTCGCGAACTGGGACTTCGACGGCAATCGCGCGACGACCGACGACGCCGGATTCAACCAGTGCTCAGGCTATTTCGCGCTGGACACGGTCATCAAGGCCGGCGGCCCGAATCCGATCCGCGGGGTGGCATCACCGGAGATCCCCCCGGCGCTCGCCGCGTCGCTGGCCGCCGCCTCGGGCGCCCTGACCGACGTCTATCCGGTCCTGCGCCTGCCCGCGGTCATCAATCCGGAGACGACGAACCTGCTCGCCATCGCCGGGCTGGCCGCACGCCTGCGCCCCGACGGCGTCAACGACCTGGTCTCGCGGCTGCCCCGAAACGCCAACATCGATGCGACGCTGCGGGTACTCCTGTCGAAGGATCCCGTGATGGCGGCCACCGGGTCGCCGAGTATCAGAGATCTGTACGCGACGAACGAGGCGGTCGTGGGTGCGTTGCTCGACGACAACTCGCAGCCACTCGGATTCCTGCAGGCGAGCGTCGGCTTCATCAAGCGGGGTCCGGTGCAGGACAAGTCGTTTCCGGTCCCCAACGACGTCGTCGCTGCCGCGCCCGCGCTGGGCGGCGTGTTCGGGCCGGACCGCAAGGCCGCACCCGCGGTGTACGGCAACCCGAAGGTCGTCTACTCGTGGGCCGACTACGACGAGGTCACCCCGAACGCCTACACCGATCCGTCGGAGGAGGTGACCTCGATCTCGCAGCTGGCGCGGAGCCTGTGTGAGCCGCCGCTGGACTTCACCGAGTGGTACTTCCCGACGGCGATCAACACCGACCTCGTCCAGGAGACGGCGCCGGCGATCGCGGCGCACTATCTCTACCGCGACGGCGTCAGACGGAATCCGGTGCTGACCCTCCAGGGCGGCGGAGGCCTCGACCTCGGATCGTCGGACAATCCGACGGACGTCCCGGTGAAGCTGCACGGCTACAACCACATCGACGTGCTGACCGCGGCTCAACGGCAGAACGACGGCCGGCCCGAGCAGGTGTCGACGCGGCTGGCGGCCTTCGCCACCCGCTGAACATCCCCAACCCATCGACCGCGGCTGCGGGGTCGATGGGTGGGCAGGGATCGGGTCAGCGTGACGCGAGGATCAGGTCGGCGGCCTTCTCGCCGATGACCACCGACGGTGCGTGGGTGTGGCCGCGCACGATGGTGGGCATGACCGAGGCGTCGGCGACACGCAGGCCCGAGACGCCGCGCACGGCGAGAGTGGGCGTGACGACGCTGTCGGCGTCGGTGCCCATCCGGCAGGTGCCGACCGGGTGATACAGCGTGTGCGAGTGGCGGTTCAGCACCTCGGTGAGGATCTCCTCGTCGGGGACGCGCGAGTCGGTTCGCGGCTGGGAGACCACACCCAGGCGCCCACGCAGTGACGGTGCCTGTGCGATCTCGACGGTCGCCCGCAGCCCCTGCATCATGGCCGCGCGGTCGACACCGTTGGGGTCGCTGAGGTACTGCGGGTCGATCAGCGGCTTGGCGCCCGGGTCCGCCGAGCGCAGCGACACGGTGCCGGTGCTCTCCGGCTGGACCAGGATCGGGCCCATCGCCACGGCGTGATGGGGGTGCGCCTCGCCGAGACCCTCGTTGTAGAACGCGGCCGGGGCGAAGATCAGCTCGAGGTCGGGCAGGCGTAGGTCGTCGCGGCTGCGGATGAATCCGTAGGCCTCGCCGACATTCGAGGTGAGCATGCCCCGCCGCCTCAGCAGGTAATCGGCGAGCTGGCGCGGGCTCTCGGCGTCACGCAGCGTGCCCGCATCGACATCCCAGCCGATCGGCGCCAGCAGGTGATCGAGCAGGTTGTGGCCGACCCCGCGATTGTCCGCAACGGTGCGGATGCCGTGGCCCGCGAGCTCGCCGCTGTCTCCGACCCCGGAGAGCATGAGCAGCTGCGGGGTGTTGATGGCACCGCCACACAGGACAACCTCACGCCGCGCGTGTACGGTCTGCGTCCGGCCGCCGTGGGTGTACTCGACGCCGACCGCGCGGGTGCCCTCGAAGAGCACCTTGGTGGCGAGCGCCTCGGTGATGAGGCTCAGGTTCTTTCGCTTGAGGGCCGGGCGCAGGTATGCGTCGGCGCTGCTGAACCGGGCGCCCTTGTGCTGGGTGACCATCGTCTGCGAAAAGCCTTTCGGCTCAGGCAGATTGGCTCGCTCGACGGGGTACCCGCACTCGGCGGCCGCGTCGAGGAAGGCGCGGGTCAACGAGCGGGGGGAGCGCTGATGCGACACCCGCAGCGGTCCGGTGGTGCCTTCGTCGCTCTCGGTGGCGCCGGCAACGTTCTCGATGCGCCGGAAGTAGTCGACGAGACGGTCGAACGACCAGTCATCGCCGGCGCGCTCTGCCCAGTCGTCGTAGTCGGCGGCAAAGCCGCGTACCCACATCATGGCGTTCATCGACGATGAACCGCCGAGGGTCTTGCCGCGCGGGTAGAAGACACGCCGATCGCCCAGCGCCTGCTGGGGTTCGGTGGAGTAGTCCCAGTCCGAGGCGCTGCCGAACAGTTTCGAGAAGGCCGCGGGAATGTGGATGAACTTGTCGGAGTCCTTTGTCCCGGCCTCGAGGACCAATACCTCGTTGTGGGAGTCGGCACTGAGGCGGTTCGCGACGACTGCGCCGGCGGACCCGGTCCCGACGACGACGTAGTCGACGGTGCGTGGTGCTGTGCTGGGCATGATGGCCTTTCGTTGGTATGCGGACTCAGCCGCGGAGCGCGGAGGCGAAGATGGCGGGCAGTTTCCGGGGGGACGGCGCACTGGCGAAATCGGCGAGGAGGCGCCCGGTGGTGGCGGCCGTCCGATTGGTGACGAACCACGGTGGCTTCGGGGAGATCGACCACTCGCGATGCAGGATCGACCGCGGTGCGGGCCGGAAGGGCCCGCGAACCACTGTGCGCTCGGTGTCCGCGAGCAGGAACGCGTTGTGTACCACGCCGGTTCCCGACTGGACGTCGTCGATCGTGTGTCCGGGGAACGCGCCCCATGTTGCCGCGGCGGTGAGGAACCCCACCCCGGTCCACGCGTTCACGGCGATGGTCCCGTAACGGAGGTCGGCGATCATCGACTCGAAGGCCGCGCCGAGTCCGGCGATGGATGCCGGGTGCGCGATCACGTTGATCCCGAGGGTTCCGAGGAAATGGTTGTTCGCGGCATCGGTTGCGGTGGTGAGGAACTCGGCACCGGTCCCCGGAAGCTCCAGGACGCCGAGGACCGGCCCGAAGTACTCGGTGTGCAGGATGTCCTCGTCATCGTCGAGGGACAGTCCGGTGACCAGCAGTCGCTCACCCGCCGTGCCGAGTGGCTCCGACGTCGGATACGCCGATCGGGCGCTGCCGACGCGGGCGTCGCTGCCCGGGTAGTAGCAGACGCGTGCCGGCGCCGAGGCGAACGCGTCGCGCAGGGCGTCGAGGAACTCCTGCTTCTGGTCCCAGTCGGCGGAGACGATGACCACTTGGGCGGCCACACAGTTGTAGCCGCCGTTGTGCAGTCGCTGGGTCGCGATGTGCTCGGCCTGATAGCGCAGGTCCGCGGTGCTCCAGCGCCCGGGCACCACGATGGCCGGAGACACACCGCCCAGTTCGCTGGTGATCGGTTTGGTGAGGCGCGGCTCGCCGGACGCCCGGCGCCGCTCGGCCTCCTCGCCGGTTCCCCAGACGATCGCGTCGTGGGTGTTCGCGCTGCCGGTCATGTGTACGTGTGCGACCGCGTCGTGCGAGACGAGGTACTCGCCGATGTCCGCGCCGCCGGTGAGGATTCGGATCGCGCCGAGTGAGATCAGCGGTTCGAGGATCCGTTCGAGAACCGGCAGCAGGGGATCGGTCAGCGGATTGAGTTTGAGGGCGACGACGCGGTTGTGGGCGAGCAGTTCGTAGATCACGTCCAGCGGGGCGATCGAGGAGATGTTGCCCGCGCCGAGTACGACGCCAATGCCGCCGGTGACGGTGGGATCGAGCTGTGCGAGGCCTGCGGCCGCCTTGGCCTGCGTGGCATCCGCCCCGGGCTGCAACCACACGTCGGCGGAGAACCCGCCGAGCAGCAGCGAGTCGTACGGCGACGACGGCAGGACCCGGACGGTGGTCCGGCCCGCGGCGGTGCCGAATGCGGCGTCGGCGACGGGGCTGCGACCGGCGGCCAGTGCACGAAGCGTTTGTGCAGCGGCACCGAGCCCGGTGGCGAACGCGTAGGGGCCGGACATCCATTCCTCGCCGAGGAGGGCCGAATGCGGCCCGAGCCGTTTGATCTTCGCCGCGGCCGCGACCCAGTCGGCGGCGTTCGCGCCGGTCAATGCACGGACGCGGTCGAGAAGCTCGGCGCGGTCGAGCAGCGACAAGGCCGACCAGGCCTTCTCACCTGCGGATAGATCGGTGAGTGCGGCCTCGGCCGACGCCTGATGGTCGATGCCCTGTTCCGTGTCGACGCTCATGTGCGTAGATCACTCCTGTCGTCTCGTGGCTACTGCTCGTGGTTGTGGGGATGTTCCCGATACCAGGATTCTTCGCGGTGGAGCATGGATTGCGCCATGGGCGACGGCCACGTCGTCCTGCGTGTGGTCTTGTGCACGGGCACAATGCCGAAGTGGTGCAGCTCACCACGACGCGCTACGATGTCCGCCGTGGCCATGTCAACCAGCAGCTCGACCGCAGCTGCACTCGCCGCCGACCTGCTCGACGACCTCCCGGCGCTCACCGAGATCCTCGTCGAACGACTGCAGAAGGCGGAGGAGAGCTACCTCGAGTCCCAGCTGCTCACACTGGAGCAGCTCTCGGCTGCGTGCACCGAGAATCTGAGTTCGATCCTCACCGTGCTCGCCGGCCGTGGCCGGGTGCGCATCGACGTCGCCCGCGCGACCGGTCGGCTCAAGGCCGAACAGGCGATCCCGTTGCCGGCACTGCTGCGCGCCTATCGGCTCGGCGGTCAGCTGATCTGGGAGCAGATGCTGCACGGTGCCCGTGGTGTCTCGCCGGTGGAGCTGCTCGACGTCCCGGGCGAGCTCTGGGCCGCGATCGACACCTACTCCGATGCCGCGGTGGAGGGTTATCGCGAGGCGGAGATCCTGCTCACCCATGCCGATGCCGAGGCGCGAGCGCTTCTCGTGCGGACCGTGTTCGACGATCATTCGGACAACCCGACGGCCATCATCGACGCCATGCGTGCGTTGGGTCTGCCGGAACGGGCGAGTTTCGTCGTGGTGGGTGCGGAAGGTGTGGAGTCGCGCCCCGCCACGGCGAGCGACACCGCCGGTCGACTGCAGAGCAGAGGCATCACGTCGGTCTGGGACGCGCAACCGGACGGCTATCTCGGATTGATCTGTGGCCGAAGCGATTCCGACGTCGAGGTCGCGCTGACGGAACTCGGCACCGTGTTCGAGCACCGCGTGGGTGTGAGCGCACCGTTCTCGATGCCGATCGGGATCGCGCGTGCCGTGGATGAGGCGCGCCTCGCCCGACGCTCCGCCCCGCCCGGTGACGCAAGTCTGAGCCGGTACGAAAGCCTCACGCTCGCACTGCTTCTCGTCCGCAGCCCGGATACCGCGCGTGAGGTCGCAGCCCGCACTCTGGGGCCGCTGCTGTGCCTGCCCGACGACGAACGCGAGGAGATGCTCGCGACGCTCGAGGCGTGGTTCGAGTGTGACGGGTCCACCGCCGCGACCGCAGGACGCCTGCACTTCCATCGCAACACCGTGCTGTACCGGTTGCGCAAGATCCGCGACCTCACCGGTCGATCCGTGGACAAGCCGGTCGATGCCACCGAGTTGTATCTCGCGTTGCGTGCGGTCCGTCTGCTCGGTGATCCACGATCGTGACCACCCGGCGCGGAGCCGGTCCAGGCGCCCGCCGAATGTGCGGGTGAACAAACACGAGGACCACCTGCATGTCCCCCCGACCATCGACGCCCGACCGGGCGTGCAGCACAATACGAGACAATCACGACATCACGGCCCAGGAGTAGAGCGATGACCAACCTTTCTCTGAATCTCGTTGCCACGGCGCGCGATCACGGCGACACCGTCGCGCTGCGGTGCGGCGAGGCGGAGCTCACGTTCGCCGAGTTCGATTCCGCCGCAGCGCGAATCGCGACACTGCTGGAACGTGAGGGCATCGGACCGGGCGACCGGGTCGGCATCATGCTGGGCAACACACCGGCCTTTGCGCTGGCGTTCTACGGGATTCTCCGTCGCGGTGCGATCGCGGTGCCGATGAACCCGTTGCTGAAGGCTCGGGAGATCGAGTTCTACCTGACCAACACCGGTGCGTCGGCGCTCTTCGCGACGCCGCTGTTCGCCGACGAGGCGCGCGCGGCCGTCGACGTCGCGGGCGGCCGGTTGTGGCTGGTCGACGATGCCGGGCTGGCCGAGATGATCGCCGATCTGCCCGCGCAGCCGAGTCCGGTGGAGCGCGGTGCCGCCGACACCGCGGTGATTCTGCACACGTCGGGCACCACCGGCCGGCCCAAGGGTGCGGAACTGACCCACGGTGGCCTTGCACACAACTGTGAGGTGGCCTCCCGGACTCTCATGAAGATCGAGTTCGGCGACGTCGTCATGGGGTGCCTGCCGCTGTTCCACGTGTTCGGGCTGACCTGCGGGATGAACACCTCGGTGCTGGTCGGGGCGACCCTGACCCTCATCCCTCGTTTCGATCCGCGCACGGCCGTGCAGGTGATCGAGCGGGACCAGGTGACCGTGTTCCTGGGTGTACCGACGATGTATGCGGCGATGCTGAGTGTCGCGCGAGAGTTCGGTCCCTCGGCGACGGCGAGCCTGCGGACATGTGCGTCGGGCGGTGCGTCGTTGCCCGTCCAGGTGCTCAACGACTTCGAGAAGACCTTCAATTGCATGATCCTCGAGGGCTACGGGTTGTCGGAGACGTCGCCGGTCGCCTCGTTCAACCATCCCGACCGTGAGCGGAAGGCCGGCTCGATCGGCACCCCGATCGAGGGCGTTCGGATGCGGGTCGTCGACGGCGACGGCAATGAGGTCGCCACCGGTGAACCCGGTGAGATCCAGATCGCCGGCCCGAACATCATGACCGGCTACTGGAACCTGCCGGAGGCGACGGCCGCGGCGATCGACGACGATGGTTGGTTCTCCTCGGGCGACATCGGGACCGTGGACGCCGACGGCTACTACTTCATCGTCGACCGCAAGAAGGACCTGATCATCCGCGGCGGCTACAACGTTTATCCGCGGGAGATCGAGGAGGTGCTCTACGAGCACCCCGCGGTCGCCGAGGTCGCCGTCGTCGGTATCGCGCACGAAACCCTCGGCGAGGAGGTCGGTGCCGCCGTGGCACTGAAGCCGGGCGCTGCCACCGATCCGAGCGAGCTCGTCGACTTCGTCAAGGAGCGCGTCGCCGCCTACAAGTACCCGCGCCACATCTGGTTCCTCCCCGAACTGCCCAAGGGGGCGACCGGCAAGATCCTGCGCCGAGAGATCACCGTGCCCGCGGTCGAGAGCGTTCGGTGATCGTCGACCCGTAGAGATCGCGAGAAGATTCCCGGTCACCCCGGGCCGGGCCGGCCCAGGAGTTCGGTACGCCGCGTATCCACCAGCGCGCGAATCGCATCCACAACCGCGGCGACCTCCGGGCGGCGCACCGATTCCGTGCGCGTGACCAGCCAATAGGTCAATTGTGCTCCCACTGAGGGCAAGACGCGGACGAGGTCCTGGTGGCGGTCGGCCATGTAGCAGGGCAGCAACCCGATACCCGCATGCGACCGGGTGGCCTCCACATGGACGAACACATTGGTGGAGGTGACCGATTCGGCCATCTGTGGAACGAGGGTCCGCGCGAGGTCGAGGTCGTCGACCTGCAGCATCGCGTCGACGAAGTAGATCAATGGGTGCGCGGTGAGCTCGTCGGCGGTCGCGGGTGTCGCGTTCTCGGTGAGATAGGTCCGCGAGGCGTAGAGCCCCAGCCGGTAGTCGGCGAGACGGATCGCCTCGGCGCGGTGGACGTGGGGTTCGCCGACGACGATCTCGATGTCGAGGCCCGTGCGGTTCTGCGACGCGAGGCGGGTGGCCGTCACGATCTCGACACTGACCCCGGGGTGCCGTCTCCGCACAGACACGGCCGCCGGTGCTGCGAGGTAGGCGGAAAAGCCGTCGGTCGCCGACATCCGCACCACGCCGCTGAGCGTCGGCGACCCCTCGACGTCGGTGGTGAGGCGCCGCAGGGCGCCTTCGACCTCCTCGCCCGCGACGAAGGCCTGCCGTCCGAGGTCGGTGAGCTCCCAGCCCGCGGCTCCCCGGGAGAGCGCCCGACCGCCCAGGGCCTTTTCCAGGCCGTCGATCCGGCGCGCGATCGTCGTGTGGTTGAGCCCCAGGATGTCGGCGGCTGCGGTGAATCGACCCGTCCGGCCGACGGCGAGCAGGACGAGCAGATCGTCGGATTGGAGCCTGTCAGGGAACATATCTGCATTTTTGCAGACGCGCGTCGCCCTTTCGGCCATTGCATGCGCACTCCTGGCTATCGATACTCGAACGAAGCGTGACCGGCATCACATCGTTCGGTAAATCAGAGGAGAGATCATGTCCCAATCCGTGGGTTCGCCCCCGCCGCAGAAGGCCGCCGACGACAGGTCCGCCCTCCGTCGCATCGTCACCGCGTCGATGGCGGGCACGGTGGTCGAGTGGTACGAGTTCTTCCTCTACGGCACCGCCGCAACGCTCGTCTTCAGCAAGGTGTTCTTCCCGGCCGGTGGCGACGAACTCGACGCGATCATCGCGGCGTTCGTCACCTACGCGGTCGGTTTCGTCGCGCGACCCCTGGGCGGACTGGTTTTCGGTCACTTCGGCGACAAGTACGGACGCAAGAAGCTCCTGCAGTTCAGCCTGATCCTCGTCGGCATCTCGACGTTCCTGATGGGCTGCCTGCCCACGTTCGGGCAGATCGGCTATCTCGCACCGGCGCTGCTGGTCGCACTGCGCTTTCTCCAGGGATTCGCCGTCGGCGGCGAGTGGGGCGGCGCAGTCCTGCTGGTGGCCGAGCACAGCCCCAACAAGTCGCGGGCGTTCTGGTCGTCGTGGCCGCAGGCGGGTGTGCCGGTCGGCAACCTGGTCGCGACCATCGTCTTGCTGGTTCTCACCACCACCTTGTCCGACGCCGCGTTCCTGAGTTGGGGCTGGCGCGTCGCCTTCTGGCTGTCGGCGGTGATCGTGCTCGTCGGCTACTACGTGCGGACCAAGGTCACCGACGCGCCGATCTTCGTCGCGGCCCAGCAGGAGGCCGAGCAGGTCAAGACATCCTCGTTCAGTGCCGTCGAGGTGCTCAAGCGTTACCCGCGGGGCGTGTTCACCGCGATGGGCCTCCGGTTTGCCGAGAACATCATGTACTACCTGGTCGTCACCTTCTCGATCACCTATCTGAAGGTCGTCGTGAAGGCCGACACCGCCGACATCCTGTGGTGGATGCTCGCCGCGCACGCCGTCCACTTCGCCGCGATCCCGTTGGTCGGGCGACTCGCGGACCGCATCGGACGGCGGCCGGTGTACTTCATCGGTGCGGTCACCACGGCCACGTGGGGTTTCTTCGCCTTCCCGCTGATGAACACCGGGCACTACGGCGTCATCCTGTTCGCGATCATCATCGGACTCGTGTTCCACGCCTTCATGTACGCGCCGCAGCCGGCGATCATGGCCGAGATGTTCCCGACCCGGATGCGCTATTCCGGTGTGTCCCTGGGCTACCAGGTCACCTCGATCGTCGCGGGCTCACTGGCGCCGATCATCGCGGCGTCGTTGCTCAACCGGTTCGATTCGTCGCTGCCGATCGCCATCTACCTCGCCGCCGCCTGTTGTGTCACTCTCGTGGCCGTCATTGCGGCCCGCGAGACGCGTGGAATTTCGCTCGAGTCGATCGACGCTGCCGACGCCGCCGCGAACCTCGACGTCGCGCCGCGGAAGGCCGAGGTGCCGGCATGAAGGACAACGCGTTGCGCGGCCGCCGTGCGCTGGTCACCGGCGCCGCCTCCGGGATCGGTGCGGCCTGCGCCCGCGTCCTCGCCGACCGTGGCGCCCTGGTGGTCGTCGCCGACATCGATGAGGTCGGGGCGAAGCAGGTGGCCACCGACCTCGGTGGCGAGGCGTGGCACATCGATCTCTGCGACACAAGCGAATTGGACTCACTCACGCTCGACGTCGACATTCTGGTGAACAACGCCGGAATCCAGTCGGTGGCACCGATCGAGGAGATGCCCCCGGACACGTTCCGGCGCATGCAGCGACTGATGGTGGAGGCGCCGTTCCTGTTGATCCGAGCTTCGCTGCCGCACATGTACGCACGAGGATTCGGGCGCATCGTGAACGTGTCGTCGGTGCACGGTCTGCGTGCCTCGCCATACAAGTCCTCTTATGTCGCCGCGAAGCACGCGTTGGAAGGACTGTCGAAAACGACTGCACTGGAGGGTGCTTCACGCGGTGTCACGAGCAACTGTGTCAACCCCGGCTACGTGGCGACGGAGTTGGTGGCCAAGCAGATCGCCGACCAGGCGCGAGTACACGACATGGACGAGGACGAGGTCGTCGAGAAGGTCATGCTCACCGAAAGTGCGATCAAGCGACTGGTTCGTCCCGAGGAGGTCGGTTCACTGGTCGCATGGTTGGCCTCCGACGACGCGGCCATGGTCACCGGGACCTCGTATCCGATGGACGGCGGGTGGAGCGCGCGCTGACGATGTGAGCGCCCTCACATCACCCTGTCCCCAGTTCTGGTGTTGTCGGGATCGGATGGAACCGTCGAGGCCTCGGGTGCGTCCAACTCCGTGAGGGAGTTGACAGGGGAGCAGCGCTCCGGGGCGACGTGGGGGACTAATGGGCGAATCGCTGAAGGCCGATCCCGAATGGATCAGCGGGCTGGGCAACTATCTGATCGCGTTGAACGGAAATGCGTGGAAGGCGGTCAATCTCGTCGACGGCCACGCGCAGTCGACGGGTGAGTTCAAGGGGTTGATGTCGACTCTGAAGGGGCCGGTCGATTCCCTTCACGAGGCCACCGCGTCACGGCTCGACAAGATGCCGCCGGTGCTTTCGCAGACCGGAGCCAACCTGAAACAGGCCGCGTGGGACTACACCAGCACCGATCACGAGTCCGGACTGGGCATCAGGCACACGCAGACGAAGTCGTTCAACACCAATCCGTTCATACCGCCCGGCGACGTTGAGTTCGGGCTCGCTCCCGACCCCGTCGTGCGGTGGGAGGAGGTCGACGATGTACCCGGGTCGAGGACTTTCACCAGCCCCCGTGAGGTCGACGCGGCCGCCCCGCCTGTTGAGGGTGTCGACTGGAACGCACTGATCCAGGAAGCCGCGGGATGGTTGGGTGACGCCGACTCGGCGATCCGGAAGCTGACCGGCTGGAGTCCGATCGAACAGGCGCTCGATCCGGTCGCAGGGAACTGGATGGAGCTCAAACGAATCGGCAAGACATATGGCAAAGCCGGCGGCGCGTTCGACATCATCGCGGGCGATCTCATCAGTGGGCACAAGGAAGTCGACGTGCACTGGGATGGGAAAGCGGCCACGGCCTACTCCTCGTACAGCACCGACATGGTGCGCGGTCTGAACTGGGAAGGCTCGATCGGTCGGCTGCTGGAACGTGGGCTCACGCTCGCGGCCGACGAGCTCCAGAAGGCCGCGAAGGAGATCATCCGGCTGGTGAAAGAAGGACTGGGACGTCTCATCAAGGTCGACGGGGTGACCGACGTTCTCAAGTTGGCATCCAAGTGGGTGCCCTACGTGGGTACAGCCGCCGCGATCGAGCAAGTCCGGCGACTCATTCTCGAGGTGTACGACGCGACCAAGGTCCTCCTCGACGAGGTCGAGAGAGGTATGGCGGCACTGAAGGACTTCATCGAATTCTGCAAGGATCCGGTAGGTTTCGCGAAAGGCAAAGCGGAGGCCGAGGTCAAGGAGCAGCTCAAGCCCTTCACCGACAGGCTCGACAAGGCGCGTGATGCAGAGCAATTGGGGAATGACATCGGAACCGTTGCCCAATGGGATCGTCTCGACCGCCGACCGTCGTCCGCGTACGACCCGGGAACGGGTCCGACTCTCTGGGAGGATGCACCGTGACATCACGGAGTTCCACGATCATCGCTGGCCTGCTTGTGCTGTTCACGCTGTCGGCATGTACCACCACGTCGGATACGTCGAGCGAAACGTTGGGGCCGAGTCCGGTGCCACCTGTCGTCGAGACGCCGGCAACTGATCCGAACCCGACGGGCTTTTCGCCTGAGCAGCTGTGCGAGACCCTCACGCCGGATGATGTCGCACCGTTGACGGATGGTGAGGTGACAGATGCGCCGACGCCGACGAGCTTCCGCGGGCTCCCGGAATGCAAGTGGCCCGTGGAAAACGGCTATGGCTGGTTGAAGATGGGCGTTTTCATGCCCGTCGACGCCAACGGGCTTCTGGCCACGGCTGCGCGCAAGTATCCGGTCGGTGACGGAATGGGATACCAGCTGTTGCCCGGTGACAACGGAACCTGCAAGGCGATGGTGCAGACGCCCCGCGTTCCAGAAGGCTACGTACTCAGCGTCGACGTGAATCCGTCCGATGATATGGAGTCCAACCTCTGTGAGAAGGCGGTCCCACAAACCGAGAAGGTCCTGAAGGCCTTGGGATGGTGAGGAAATGAGCTATCCGGCGGGATTCGAGGACGCATACCGGGCTCTCGAATCTGCGATGGGTGACCTCGGGACGGCCACCCGGCGAGCGCAGAACATCGAGTTCCCTGACGTCGTCATCGAAACCCGAACCCCGGAAGAGGTGCAGCGGCAACCAGATCCGGGTCGGACCGGCGACGAGCTGGCCGATCTCCGGCGGTGGGCCGTCGACGTGGATGCCCGCAACGCCGAGTTCGCGCGTCGGGTCGCCGAGGCGGTCGACGCCGAGATCGACGGGCTGCGCGGCGGGTGGCTACCGGACGGGCGGCGGGACGAGATCATCGAGGACGTTCGGGCGCACATGCTCGCGCAACTGCGGCGCTATGGGGGAGCTGAACGGTAGTTGTCGGGCATGAGGGACGCGCGATCTCCGCTGATCGTCGGGGTCGTCGTCGCGGCGACCATCGCGGCGGTGGCAGGACTCGGCAATGAGATCTCCGCCCATGCGGATGACCGGACCGGCATGTTCGAACCCGCATCGAGCGCTACGCCGGAATGCGAGACCGCGCCGTCGCGCGACGACATGCGCGCGTCGCTCCGGTCGATCGTCTTGTGGTGGCGACCCCGGGCACACGGGTGCATCGGACGGTCGCCGACGCGGATACCCGACGGCGGGCGAGCCGCACTGGACGACCTGACCACGGCGATGAGTCGACTCGATGCGGCGACCGACCATGCCGCACGACGGTTCTCCGGGTCGAGCGATCCCGATGAAACCGACCCGCAACGAGTGACGATCTGGCTCGTGTGCGCGACACTTCCGGCGGTGCCGCGAATCGTGACTGCCGAGACAATCGGATGGCCGCGGGCGAATTGCGACGATTGAGGTGCGTGGGGACGGGTTCCCTCGCCATACTTCGACCATGACCGAATCGCGGCGTTCGCGCAGCAATGCGGTGGTGATCCGCAGCATTTACGGGACGGCCGCGGTGGAATGGTTCCTGATCATCGCGATCGCCACGATCCTGATCACTCGCCTGTACCTCCAGCTGACCGGCTACCCGCAGGTCGGGGGCGGGACATTGCACATCGCACACGCCCTGTGGGGCGGTGCGCTGATGATGCTCGCTCTCGTCGTCGGCTGGCTGTTCCTCGGGCCGGCGACACGCGTTACAGCAATCGTGATGGGTGGCATCGGGTTCGGGCTGTTCCTCGACGAGGTCGGCAAGTTCGTCACCAAGGACAACGACTACTTCTACGGCCCGTCGGCCGAGATCATGTACGTCCTGGTGGTCGTACTCCTGCTCATCAGTCGAGTGGTCCGCGACGTCAAGAAGCCGACCGCGGCCGAGGCGATGGCCAACGCGGCGACCATCGCTGCCGACGGCGTCTCGCACGGGCTGCCGAGCCGCCGGCGCCGGCAGGCCGTCGAGTTCCTCGAACTCGCCGCCGACCGGGGAGCCGATCCGGCGGTCATTGGCCACATCCACTCGCTGCTCGACGCGAGCGAGGACACCCCGGACCGACTGATGCGCCTGCGCGACCGCGCGACCACGCTGATCCCCGGGATGTTCCGCAGTCCGCGATGGGTGCCCGTGGTCGGCTGGCTGCTGGTGGTGAGCTCGGCGCTCACACTGTTCGTCGGGATTCTGGGCTCCTACTTCAACGATCGCGACATGGGTGACGTCGAGCTCTACTTCGAGCTCAGTCGCAACAGCAATGCGAGCTGGATCGTGTTCATCAGCGGTGTCCTCACACTGGCCCTCGCTCTCCCCGCGATGATCGCGCGTAACCGGACGACGCGTGTCTGGCCGTTGCGCTCGCTCCGCTTGGCGGCGCTGGTCTCCGCGTTGACCAACGCCCTCGTCGACTTCGCTCTGGAGGGCTTCGGTGCCGTGTTCAACCTGGCCATCGGGCTCTTCGCGCTCGCGGTCATCACCTACCACCTGGGTGAGCGGGTTGCGGCGCAGGGCGCCGGACGTGATCAACTGAGGGTGTGACTGATCACGATCGCGCGCAGTCCCAGCGCACGCATCTCGACCGCGCCGCCGTGTCCGCCCGCATCTCGGGCTTCGAACGCCGTGCGGCCGACGTCCCCGACTCACGGGCCGCTGCTGTCGCCATCACCATCGCGGAGCGCGATGGCAGCCAGGGCATCTGGCTGACCAAGCGGCCGGCGACGATGCGGCGGCACGCCGCGCAGTACGCGCTTCCGGGAGGGCGGCTCGATCCAGGTGAGGACGAGCCGACCGCCGCGCTGCGCGAGCTCCACGAGGAGATCGGCATCGAGCTGCCCGCCGACAGCGTGCTGGGCATGCTCGATGACTATGCGACCCGGTCGGGCTTCGTCATCACGCCCGTCGTGTGTTGGACGGATGAGACCCACACCCCGGACCCCAACCCCGACGAGGTGGCCCAGCTGTTCTTCGTCACCTTCGACGAGCTGATGGTGCAACCGCGATTCCTGACGATCCCCGAGTCCGAGCGGCCGGTGATCCAGTTGCCGATCGTCGGCGCGCTGGTCCATGCACCGACCGCTGCGGTCATCTATCAGTTCGCCGAGGTGGTCCTGCGCGATCGGCACACCCGCGTCGACGGCTACGAGCAGCCGGTTTTCGCCTGGCGCTGAGGACTCCGAAAAAAACTTCCGAGATCGGGAATGGAATCGGACCACGGTCCGTTTGCACTGGTGTTGGGCCGCACAGGCCCACGAGGACCAATCGAAGCACACCACGAGACCACTCCGAAGGAATGTCACCATGACCACAGCCGTAACCGCCCCCATCGCCGCCGGCACCTGGACCATCGACCCGGCCCACTCCGCCGTCGCGTTCTCCGTCAAGCACCTCATGGTCAGCAAGGTGCGCGGCAACTTCGAGTCCTTCACCGGCACCATCACCATCGCCGAGGACGGCACCCCCGCCGTCCAGGCCGAGATCGACGTCACCTCGATCACCACCGGCAACGAGCAGCGTGACGGCCACATCAAGTCCGCCGACTTCTTCGACGCCGAGAAGTTCCCGAAGGCCACCTTCGTCTCCACCGGTGTCGCGCCCAAGGGCGACGACTACGTCCTCACCGGCGACTTCACCCTCAAGGGCGTCACCAAGGCCGTCGAGCTCGACCTCGAGTTCAACGGTGTGAACCCGGGCATGGGCCACGGACCGGTCGCCGGCTTCGAGGCCAAGACCGTTCTCAACCGCAAGGACTTCGGCATCGACATCGACATGCCGCTCGAGGGCGGCGGCGTCGTCGTCGGTGACAAGGTCACCATCACCCTCGAGATCGAGGCCGGCCAGCCTGCCTGATCCCGAGCCCGGAGCCGAGCTCCGCGTTCGACCTCTCCGACGGGAGTCGGTGCCGCGCCACACGTGCGCGGCATCGGCTCCCGTTCTTGTGTGACCTGCATCATCGGCGGGTTGGGTAGGCTGACGGGTAGCCGCTGGGCAGGGAGGTGGCCGTATGGTGCGACCACGCGGCCCCCGGGCCGACGCCGTCGGGTCGTGGGGCGGGCTTGTACTGCCGTCGATGTTCTGGGGTCACCTGCGCGCGCCGCAACACCGCAGCTGGACCGATCTCACCATCGCCGAACGCGCCCGGATGGCCCGCTGGGCCACGGGCGCGGCGGCGGTCACCATCGGTTCGGCGAACTGCCTTGTCGGCGTCGAGACATTTCTGCTGGTGCAACTCGCCTTCAACGGCGGGCAGCTCAACTTCGACACCACGATCGGTGCACCCAACTTTCCCGCCGTGGTCATCGCAATCATCACCGGCCTGCTGATCAACGTGATCCTGGGCCTCGCGGTGTTCAAGCCGCAGCTGCGCTGGTTCGTCAGCGGGCGTCCCGCCGACCATGCCCGCCGGCGGGCGGTGCAGCGCATCCCCGGACTCCAGGTATCCACCACCCTCGTCGCATGGACCGTCGCCGTCCTGGCGTATGTCGTTGCCGCGAGTGAACTCACCGCGCAGACCGTGGTCGGGGTGGCGGTGGCGTTCATGATGGCGGGCTTCTCCAGTTCCTGCATCACGTATGTCTTCGCCGAACGCGCGGCCCGCCCGCTGGCGGTGGTCGCCCTCAAAGACAATCCGGCTCAGCATGTGGTGCACGGTGTGCGCTCGCGGATGTTCGCGGTGTGGGCAGTGAGTTCGGCGGTACCGATGGTCGGCCTGCTCATCCTCAACGGGGGCCGATGGGCGGGTATGTTGCCGCCGGCGATAGGGCCCGTCGACTGGGCATCCGCGGTCCTCGCGCTCGTGGGACTGGCCGCGGGCGCACGCGTCGTGGTGCTGGTCGGCCGGGCGATCGCCGATCCGCTGCTCGATCTTCGGCGCGCGGTCGAGCGCGTCGACGGCGGAGACCTCACGGCCCAGGTCGCGGTGTACGACTCATCGGAACTCGGTGTCCTGCAACACGGATTCAACGAGATGGTCGCCGGGCTCGACGAGCGCGAACGCATGCGTGAACTGTTCGCCCGCCACGTCGGCGACACGGTCGCGGAGCTGGCCTTGGAACGAGGGGTCGGGATGCACGGCACCAATGCCCTCGCCGGGGTGTTGTTCGTCGACATCGTCGGATCGACGTCGATTGCCGCCCAACAGGATCCGCAGACCACCGTGAAGTTGCTGAACAGCTTCTTCACCATCGTCGCCGACGTCGTGGACACCCACTCCGGCTTCGTCAACAAGTTCGAGGGCGATGCGGCACTGGCGGTGTTCGGGGTGCCGGTCGCCATCGACGACCCGTCCGGCGCCGCGCTGCGTGCCGCCCGCGATCTGGCGACTCGGCTCGAGGAACTACCGGTGCGGTGGGGGATCGGGGTCTCCTATGGCATGTCGTTCGCCGGCAACGTCGGAGCCGAGCAACGCTACGAGTACACCGTGATCGGTGACCCGGTGAACGAGTGCGCTCGCCTCTCCGAGCTCGCCAAGCATGCGACGGTGCCGGTCCTCGCGGGTGACGCCGCGATCGCCGCGGCGGGTGACGAAGCCGATCACTGGCGTTCGGTGGGCACGCGGACGCTCCGCGGCCGACCTCGACCGACCGAGGTGTTCGTGCCCGATTCGATGGTTGCCGAGCCGTCGGCGCCGACGGTCGCCGGGGTGATCTCGGGACTGCTGCGGCCGGCCCGACGGGTGGGACTGATCGGGCTGCTGCGGCTGCCACTCATGCGGGTCCGCCGTTGACGGCCCCGGGTGCCGTCAATAGCGTGGGTCACATCATTCGATGAACAGGGGGCGCGAGCGCATGGGTGAGTGGTCGGTAGCAGACATCCCGGATCAATCGGGCCGAACGGTGGTCATCACGGGCGCCAACAGCGGTCTGGGCGCGGAGACCGCGAAAGCGCTCGCGGCCGCCGGCGCGAACGTCGTCCTCGCGTGCCGGAACACGGAAAAGGCCGAGGTGGTGGCGCGGGAGATCGGATCGTCCGCGACGATCGCGCGGTTGGACCTCGCCGACCTCGACTCGGTGCGTGCCTTCGCCGACGACCTCACCGGCGCCGACGTGCTCATCAACAACGCCGGTGTGATGGCCATCCCGCTGCGCCGCACGACGCAGGGATTCGACATGCAAATGGGCACAAACCATTTGGGACACTTCGCACTGACCGCGTTGGTGTTGCCGAAGATCACCGATCGCGTCGTGACGTTGTCGTCGTCGATGCATCAGTTCGGCCGGATCGACCTCGGCGACCTGAATTGGGAGAAGCGGCGCTATCGCCGCTGGCGCGCCTATGGTGACTCCAAGATGGCCAATCTGATGTTCGGCAAAGAACTCGCCGAGCGGCTGGCCGCCAGTAGTTCGGCGACGTCGTCGCTCATCGCCCATCCCGGCTATGCCGCGACCGAACTGCAGGGCAAGTCCGGCACGGTCGAGGACGTGTTCATGAACGTCGCGAACAAGGTGTTCGCGCAGTCGGCCGCCGCCGGCGCCCTGCCGACGCTGTACGCGGCGACCTCGCCCGACGCGACCAACGGCACCTTCTACGGTCCGACCCAGATGTTCGGCGCTCACGGAGCCCCGGGGATCTCCGGCTACAACAAGCGCGCCGACGACAAGGTGTTCCGCGACGGACTGTGGACAGCGTCGGAGAAGCTGACCGACATCACGTTCGGGGTGTGACGTCGGCCCGAAGCCCGGAACCTACTGGACGTCGAACTTGATGGAGTTCGACGCACCGGAGATCCCGTCGGTGACGGTGATCGCGTAGGAGCCGGGCGCCCGCAGCGAGAAGGACTTCACGGCGGTGCAGTCGGCGGTTTTGGTCAGCTTGGCCTTGGCCGGGATCTTGGGTCCCGACAACGCGATCTGCATTGCGCACTCATTGCCGTCGATCACCGGACCGGAGTCGATGGTCGAGTTCCACCGCACCCCGAGCTGTGAGTTCCTTGGGTAGACACCGGGGGAGATGGGTTGCGCCTTGGGTGCATACACCCAGACGTTGATGGACTTCACACCGTTGGGTGCGTCGGGTCGTCCCAGTTTCCCGAAGTGCTGCGGCTTGTTTCCCGACGATCCGAGCGCCGCGCTACCCGTGTCGAGGAGATCCGAACTCCCCGATCCGGAACTCCCGAACAGGCTGTCGAGCGGACCTGCGGCCGCAGGTGCGGCGGCGGCGGCGATCGCGGCAGCGGTCAGCATGGTGGCGGCGGCGGACTTTCGGATCATGGTTCTCTTTCGGCTCGACCCCGGGGCAACTCCCCGATTCAACCATCACCGCGACGACGCCGGGATCGTGGGTTGTGTCGATGTCCGGAGTGCCGGGAACGGTCTACCAGACCCCGGGCGGCCGGAACTGGACGCTGATCCGAGGGCCGACGCCGACGGTCTTGGGGACCGAATGCTCCCATGTCCGCTGGCAACTGCCGCCCATCACCAGCAGATCGCCGGGGCCGACGACGAACTTCAGCGCAGCGCCGCCGCCGCGCGGGCGCAACGCGAGGGGGCGCGGCGAACCCAGCGACAGGATCGCGACCATGGTGTCCTCGGCGGAACCACGGCCGATCCGGTCGCCGTGCCACGCCACGCTGTCGGCGCCGTCGCGGTAGAGACAGAGGCCCGCCGTGGCGAAGCCCTCGGGCAGCTCCGGCCGGTAGTGGCGCGTCAGGGCATCGCGTGCCTGCACCAGGAGCGGATCCGGGAAGGTGCCGGCGTCCAGATAGGTCGCGACGAGCCGCGGAACATCGACGACACGGTCGTACATGCGGCGGCGTTCGGCCCGCCAGGCGGCTTGCGCGCGAAGGCGATCGAACAGCAGGTCTGATCCGGAGATCCACCCCGGCCGCAGATCGACCCATGCGCCATCGGCGAGCGGTCGGCGTGTGATCGCGTCGAGAGACCTGATGCGGGTCTCGTCTTCCTGCTGATCGAAGAGCGACCCCTGTATGCCCGCGGTCATCGGCCCAGCCTACCGGACGATGCGAACGTGTGTTCGATGATCCACGTCGCTCGGTCGGACGGGGGAGTGGTCGGCCACAAAACCGCACCTCGTGGTGGCGAAGGCCGGAATGTTTTGTTATCCAGTAACAAGTGGTAGTCACTAACACTTTGTGATGAACCGCGTCGTCGCACGTCGGATTCGAAGGGAAGACCATGGCGTCGTTCTTGTTTCGGGTCGGGAGGTTCTCCTTCCGGCACAAGTGGTGGGTGATCGCGGTCTGGTTGCTGGCCGCTCTCACGGTTTCGGGCCTGGTCGGCGCGTTGAGCCCCAAGTTCGCGAAGGACTTCAGTCTGCCCGGGACCGATTCCGGAACCGCGACGTCGCAGGTCGAGGAGTATTTCCCCGATGTGATGAAGCAGCAGTCGCAGGCGTCGACCAGTGTGCTGGTGGCCGCCGACGACGGGCTGGCCGCGCACTCGGCGCAGATCGACGCACTCGTCTCCGACCTGCAGAAACTTCCCGAACTGACCGACGCGGCAACCGTGGTCAACCCGCTGACGGTTGCTCGGGCGCAGCCGGCGCTCGCGTCCTCGGTGGTCGGCGACGACGGGAAGGTCGGTCTGATCCAGATCCGCCAGAACGTCGAGATCATGGACCTCACCGTCGACCAGAAAGAGGAACTGACGGAGTTGCTCGCCGATCACCGCGCCGGCGGACTCCAGGTGGAGGCCACCGGTTCGCTGATGCAGGTGATGGAGGCCGGCGGCACGGCCGAGCTGATCGGTTTCGCCGTGGCGTTCGTGGTGATGATCGTCGCGTTCGGTGCGATCGTGGCCGCCTTCATCCCGCTCGTCACCGGACTGGTCGGCGTGATGCTCACGATCATGTTGCTCACGCTCTCGGCGGAGTTCCTCAGCATCAACGAGACGGCCACCGGCATCGTGACCATGCTCGGCATCGCGGTCTCGATCGACTACGCGTTGTTCATCGTCTCGCGCTTCCGGACCGAACGACGGCGGGGTGGTAGTCCGGCGGATGCGATCGGACGTGCCGTGGGAACGGCTGGTTCGGCGGTCGTGTTCGCCGGTCTGACGGTCATCATCGCCGTGGCGGCCCTGATGGTGATCGGCATCCCGCTCATCACCCAGATGGGCATGGGTGCGGCGGTGGCCGTCGCCGTCGCCGTCCTCGCCGCGCTGACCCTCATTCCGGCGTTGCTCGGCGCGGTCGGACGTTTCGCCTTCCTGCCGCGGATTCCGTGGATCAAACACGCCGAGGAGTCGGACACCGCGGACACCCTGGGCGTCAAGGTCGGTCGGACGGTCGTCAAGCGGCCGTTGCCGTTCATCATCGCCGGACTGGCCGTTCTGGTCATGGCCGCCATCCCGATGACGAAGCTGGAACTCGGGATGTCGCTGACCAGCGACGACGAGGCACCTGCGCAATCGCTGCTGCAACGCGGCTTCGGTGAGGGCATCAACGGTCCGTTGCTCGTGGTGCTGCACGACGACGACGGTGGTGACATCAGCGGCGTCGCGGAGCGGACCGTCGCGCACATCAAGACCCTCGATGACGTCGCGAACACCACCACACTGACGTGGATCGGCAACGGACAGGCGCGACCGAATGTCGGGGCGGACACCGCCTTGATCTCGGTGACACCCACGAGTGCACCATCCGATGGGGCCACGCATGACCTGATGGAGGAGATCCGCGCCTACACCTCCACGGCGGAGGCCGCTGGGGCCCAGCTCCACGTCGGCGGGCAGACCGCGATCATGTCGGATCTCTCGGCCAAGCTGGACAAGGCGCTGATCCCGTACCTCGTGGTCGTCGTCGGGCTGGCGTTCCTGATCATGATCGGGGTCTTCCGGTCCATCTGGGTGCCGTTGATCGGCACGGTCGGGTTCATCTTCTCGGTCCTGGCGACGTTCGGCGTGACCGTCGCGATCTTCCAGGAAGGGACGTTCGGCCTCATCGACAACCCCAAGCCGATCCTGTCGTTCCTGCCGATCTTCCTGATCGGCGTGGTGTTCGGGCTCGCGATGGACTACCAGGTGTTCCTGGTGACACGAATGCGCGAGGAATACATCCACGGCATGTCGGCGAAGGACGCCATCGTCGCCGGGTACCGGCACGGCGCCCGGGTGGTGACGTCGGCGGCGATCATCATGATCAGCGTGTTCGCCGCGTTCATGCTGTCGCCGGACACGACAGCCAAGATGCTCGGGTTCTCCCTCGCGGTCGCGATCCTGTTCGACGCCTTCATCATCCGCATGCTGGTGGTTCCGGCGATTATCGCCTTGCTCGGAGATCGCGCGTGGGGTCTGCCGAAGTGGTTGGATCGGGTCGTGGTGAACTTCGACATCGAGGGTGGCGCCGTCCGCGACCGCGGGCTGCCGGCCTCCGACCACGAGTCGACACCGCGGGAGCCCGTGGGTTCGACGAGCTGAATCGAGGAGGACGGCGAGCATGGCCACACCGACGACGACCCCGGGCGCAGGCCCGGGGCGTCGGATCGGTCTGCGGGAGAAGAACAAGATGCGTACCCGCAAGGCGATCCGTGACGCGGCGATGCGCTTGTTCGCCGAGCAGGGGTATGCGCAGACGACCGTCGAACAGATCGCACGCGAGGCCGAGGTCTCGCACACGACGTTCTTCCGGTACTTCGCGTCGAAGGAACAGGTGGTCCTCGCCGACGATCTCGAACAAGCGCGGGAGGAGGCATTGGCCGCGATTCCGCCGGGACTCGGGCATTTCGACCTGTTACGCCGACTGGTCACCGACCTGTTCCGGGTCGGGGCGGCGGACGAGTGGGTCGACAACGCCGACCGGATGCGACTCATCCAGGCCGAACCCGCGTTGCGCACCGCCTACCAGATCGAGTCGGATCGGGCGATCTCCGAGCTGACCGACTTCTTTGCCGACTACACCGGCCGATCGTCCGACGATCTGCGGCTGCGTGTGTTCATCGCCGCGGCCGGCGGTGTGATGTTCCACTTCGCCGAGTCCGACGACCTGGACGGGGACGATCTGCTCGCCACCCTGCTCGAGGCCATCGATCTTCTCGAACGGGGCCTCCCGCTCTGACGTCCGGAGCCGGAACGGCTCACCCGAGACCTCGTTCCCGCGAGGGCTCGCCACCCCGAGAAACCGTCATCCGAAAGGAGCCCCATCATGGGACGACTCGACAACAAGGTCGCCTTCATCACCGGTCTGGCCCGCGGCCAAGGCCGGGCGCACGCTGTCCGACTGGCCGCCGAAGGCGCACAGATCATCGGCGTGGACCTCGCGGGCCCGCTGCCCGGCGTCCCGTATGACTCGGCGACCGCGGCCGACGTCGAGGAGACCGGCCGGCTCATCGAGGAGCAGGGCGCCAAGGCCCACCTCGTGCAGTGCGATGTCCGCGACCTCGATGCGCTGAGAGCCGCTGTGGACGAGGGCGTGTCGATCTTCGGTGGTCTCGACGTGGTGGTCGCGAATGCCGGCATCTGCATCCCGGAGACCTGGGACGAGGTGACGCCGACCAGCTTCCGCGACACGATCGACATCAACGTGATCGGTGTGTGGAACACCGTGACCGCGACGGCGCCGCACCTGATCGAGCGCGGCGGCGGATCGATCATCGCGACGAGTTCGCTGGCCGGCAAGAAGCTGCAGCCGTTCATGGTCCACTACACCACCAGCAAACATGCGCTGGTCGGCATGACCCGCGCGTTCGCCGCCGAGCTCGGCAACCACAACATCCGGGTCAACAGCATCCACCCCGGAGCCGTCGCGACCCCGATGGGTTCCGGACAGATGGTCTCCCGGATCGAGCAGACCAATGCGGCCAATCCCCGTCTCGCCGGGATGGGGATGACCTTCCTCAACCAGTTCGTCGCCGAGGCCGACGAGATCGCCAACGTTGTCGCCTTCCTGGCCTCCGACGAATCGAAGTTCATCACCGCCGAGCACATCTCGATCGACGGTGGCGCGCAGTACTTCTGACCGCGCCTCGCGGCAGAAGACGTCGGTCAGGCGCGTCGTCGCACCGGGGTGATCGGCAGCCGCAGCGCACCGGGCGCATCGGCGGGTACCGCGGGGTGTGCCGGTGGGATCGCGTCGACCGGTAGGTAACCGGTGCCCTCCTCGGGACGCTGGTCGACGTCGCCACGGTTGGGCCACATCGCCAGCGCACGTTCGGCTTGCGCCGTGATGGTGAGCGACGGGTTGACGCCGAGATTGGCAGACACCGTCGCGCCGTCGACGACGTGCAGCCCTGGATGGCCGAACACGCGGTGATAGGCGTCGACGACACCGGAGCGTGCATCCGACCCGATCGCGCAGCCGCCGAGGAAGTGTGCGGTCATCGGGATGTTCAGCAGGTCGACGACGGATCCGCCCGCATCGCCGTCGATGCGCTCGGCGACCGACCGAACGGCCCGGTGGCCCTCGGGAATCCAGCGTGGCGGCGGATCGCCGTCGCCGGCGCGACTGGCCAGCCGCGGGCCGATCCGGCCGCGCCGCGCGAAGAGTTCGATCGAGTTGTCGGCGGTCTGCATGACCAGGGCGATGATCGTGCGCTCCGACCAATGGCGCACCGACAGCGACCGCATCGTCGCGGCCGGGTGGGTCAGCATCGCGACCACCGCCTTGATCCAGCGCGGTACGCGGCCCCCGCCGTCCACCAAGACCGCCTGCAGCAGACCGATCAGGTTGCTGCCCTTGCCATATCGGACGGGCTCGATGTGGGTGTGGTCGTTCGGGTGGAACGACGAGGTGATGGCGACACCCTGGGTGTAGTCGACCGTGCGGTCGCGTGCGGTCGCGGCGAGCACCGCCTCCGAGTTCGTCCGGACAACGCGGCCCAATCGGTCGGACAGGCGGGGGAGTGCGCCCGACTGCTGCATCGACAGCAGCAGTTTGTTGGTGCCGTAGGTGCCGGCGGCCAGGACGATCTCGTCGGCGGTGTACATGCGCGTCCGGCGACGTCGTCCGGTGCGATGCACCCCGACGGTGTACCCGCCGCCGGGATCGGGCCGGACCTCGTGCACAGACGTCATCGGGATGATCTGTGCCCCGGCCTGTTCGGCGAGATGCAGGTAGTTCTTCACCAGCGTGTTCTTGGCGCCGACCCGACACCCGGTCATGCAGGCGCCGCAGTCGGTACACCCGGTACGCTCGGGACCGGCCCCGCCGAAGAACGGGTCCGGCACGGACACCCCGGGCTCGCCGAAGAAGACCCCGACCGGGGTGGCCACGAAGGTGTCGCCGACGCCGAACTCCGCGGCGACCTCTCGCATCACGTCGTCCGCCGGGGTGACATGCGGATAGGTGGTGGCGCCGAGCATCCGCTCCGCCTGGTCGTAGTAGGGAGCGAGTTCGTCGGCCCAGTCGGTGATCGATCCCCAGTGCGGATCGTCGAAGAACGCCGACGGTGGGCGGTAGAGCGTGTTGGCGTAGTTGAGGGAGCCGCCGCCGACCCCGGCACCCGCCATCACCAGGACATCACGCAACAGATGCATCCGCTGGACACCGAAGCAGCCCAGCGCCGGAGCCCACAGGTAGTCCCGTAGGCGCCAGCTGGTCGCGGGCAGTTCGTCGTCGGCGAACCGTCGGCCCGCCTCGAGTACACCGACGCGATATCCCTTCTCGGACAGCCGGAGTGCGGCCACCGAGCCGCCGAATCCGGACCCGACGACGATGACGTCGAAATGTGCCTCGGGGTCGCGAACCTTGGCTGTGCGGCCGATCATCGGGCGGCTCCGAGCGCGTCGCCGGCCTCCGCCGACAGCGTCGGGGCCGCAGTGTCGCCGCGTGCGGTCATGGTGTGGTCGGCGTCGTCGAAGTGCGTCATCATCGTGCGATAGGTCCGGGTGAACGTCGGCCACATGACCGAGTTGCGGCCGGACGAGTCCATGTACCAACTCGAGCATCCCCCGGAATTCCATACGGTCCCGGACAATTCGCGATCCATCTCGTCGGCGTAGCGGCGTTGCGCGTCGGCGGTCACCTCGACGGTGAGTTGGCCGCGCTCGTCCAGATGGCGCAGCACGGTCGAGATGTACGCGGCCTGCGGTTCGAGCATCAGGACGATGGAGCTGTGGCCCAGATTCGTGTTGGGGCCGTACATCAGATGCAGATTGGGGAACCCGTGGATCGAGACACCGCGGTACGCATTCGGTGAGCCGGCCCAGGTCTCGGCCAGGGTGCGCCCGCCGCGACCCGTGAGGATCCGGGCGATCGGTGGGGCCGTCGGGGTGAATCCGGTGGCGAAGATGACGGTGTCGACGGGGTGCTCGGTGCCGTCGGCGTCGACGGCACCGCCGGCCGTCAGGCCCGCGATCGCCCCCGTTACGGTGACATTGTCGCGTTGCAGGGCCGGGAACCACTTGTTGGTCAGCAGCATTCGCTTGCATCCGATGGTGTAGTCGGGTGTCAGACGGCGCCGCAGTCGACGGTCGGGCACCTGTACACGCAGCTGTGTCTTGGCCAGCGCGGTGGCGAGTGGCAGGAGCCTCGGCTGCCGCGCCATCATCACCACGTACGCCTCCCGGTACAGGTAGGTCAGCCCGCGGATGATCTTGTGGGTCAACGGAAGCGTCCGGTACACAGAGCGCTCTACCGGCCCGATGGACCGGTCGAGCCGCGGGACCACCCATGCCGGGGTGCGCTGGAACACGGTCAGATGCGCGACCTTGTCGGCGATCTCCGGGACCACCTGGATCGCCGACGCGCCGCTGCCCACGATGGCGACACTGCGGCCGGTGAGGTCCTGGTCGTGCTGCCACCGGGCAGTGTGGAACACGGTGCCGTCGAAGTCGGACGAACCGGGCAGATCCGGGACACCGGGTTCGGACAGTGCGCCGGGTGCCGCGACGAGGTGTCGGGCGCGGACCGTTCCCAGGCCGGTGTCCGCGACCCATTCCCGGGCGTCGTCGTCCCAGGTCGCCCCGGTGAGCGGACAGTCGTAGCGGATCACATCACGGTGTTGGTGCGCAACGGATTCCAGATAGCGACGGATCTCGTGCTGGCGGCCGTAGGTGTGTGACCAGTCGGGATTGTCGGCGAAGGACAGGGAGTACAGCGACGTCGGGACATCGCACGCGGCGCCCGGATAGTCGTTGTCGCGCCAGACGCCACCCGGTCCGGCTGCGCGTTCGATCACGGCGACGTGGAGTCGGGGATGGTCGGTGCGGAGGCGGTGGATGGCCGCGAGACCGCCGAATCCGGTTCCGACCACGAGCACGTCGACCCGATCGGGCAATGATGTGGGGACCTCGGGGGAGGGGGATGAGGAGTCAGACATGGCTTTGCAGTATTTCCTTCCACACGGGGAGCAGCCGACCGACGAAGGCGCGGTCGGATTCCGGAGTTCGCAGGATGCGCGAGACCGCAAGGCCCCGGGCGAGTTCCACGGTGAGTTCGATCTGTGCGGCGTTGTAACGGGCGCCGAAGAGTTCGGCTGAGCCGGCTGCCAACGCGTCGGAGACCTTCTGCTCCAACGGGATCATCGCCTCGCGGAGCCCGCGGTCGGTCCGAGCGGCCACCCAGAGTTCGAGGGCGGCGTCGAACAGCGGACCGCTGAACGCCTCGACGAGGATGTCGAGATCCTCGTCGCCGGTCCGCGGCCGCGACAGCAGTTCGGCGAGACGGCGGTCGACCAGATGGGACACCGCGGCGACGACGAGTGACTCGCGCGTGGGGAAGTGGTGGAGGAGCGCCCCACGCGACACCCCGGCCCGACGGTTGACCTCCTGCGTGGTGGTCCCCGAGTAGCCGAGTTCGACGAGCGCGTCGACCGTCGCGTCGAGCACTTTCGCCTGGGTGGCGGCTGTGCGTTGCGCCTGGGTGCGCGGCGCCGGCGCGGCGGTGTCGTCGGTCATGGGCGAAGAGTAGCCAGAAATCAACAAACAGTCCAGACTGCTTGTTTGTTCGATCGGTGAACCTACCCATGGGCGGGTGCGGTCGGATACCGTCTGACCTGCACAGAAGCACATCGTCGAGGCGGGGAGATCATCGTGGGGATATCGGGCAGCGCAGCGGCGCGGCGTGCCGGGGCGATCGTCGGGGCACTCGGGGCTCTCGTCTCGTCGATTGCGGTGGGGGCCACGGCGACGGCGGATGCGAGACCGGCGTGCCCGGCGGTGTCGGTGACCGTGGCGAAACCCGCGCCGTCGCCGACCGGCTGGGCGGAGAATCTCACCTACGATTCCGTCGGGAGTGCAGCCGACGGGCCGGGTGTGACGGCAGGGAACCTGTGGGTATCGCGCACCTTTGGCAACGTCGTCGAACGCTTCGACGAGTCGGGCAGGCGCACGGCATCGGTGCCGGTCACCGCGCCCGGTGCGGTCCGGCAGGGTCCGGACGGGCTGCTCTACGTCGCGTCCGGCGACACCACCGCCAACATGTTCCCCGGGACGCCGTTGACCGGCCAGGTACTGCGGATGGACCCGACCGCGGCCGTCCCCCGGGCCGAGGTCTTCGCCTCGGGGCTGGGCATGCCGAACGGCATGGCGTTCGATGCGGCCGGCCGACTCTACGTGGCCGACGGCAATCTCGGCGTCGTGCGCATCGATCGCGCTGGCCGGATCGATGAGCCGTGGTCCCGGATGTCGCCGAAGAACCTGGCGCCGTCGGCGACGGTCAACGGGACGAGCACCAATGGCATCGTCGTCGTCGGGAACGATCTGTATGTCACTCTCACCACGAGCCTCACCGGGCGTGTCCTGCGGGTGCCGATCGACGATCCGGCGGCCACCACCGTCGCCGCCGACGTGACCGCGCCCGCGCCCGGCCTGCTCGACGACCTCGCCGCGCTGGACGCCCGCACCCTGGTCGTGGCGCTGACGACCGGGCAGATCGCCACGATCGACCTTCCGACCCGCCGCGTCTGTGTCGCCGGCGTCGGCCAACCGGTGACGGCGATCGTCCAGCGCCCGGGGATGCCGAACCGCCTGCTCGCGGGAACCGAGGGCGGCGCGATCCTGGACGTCACGCTTCGCCGATGATTTGAGTCAGGTGACTCAGCCGTGCTTTACTGTTGTCGACCCCGGGGTCCGGGGGGCCCCGGGGGTGACCAGAACCAGCGTTTTTCTCGCGTGTGGAAACCGTCTCGCAGGATTTGTCGCAGTCGACTGACTCACCCGAGTGGGCGTGCGGTCTCCGTCACCGAGCGCTGACCGGAGCCAACCACACCCCGACAAGCGCATCGACGAGGATGTCGCGGATGTCGGACCACGAGTGTGCCGCATTCCCGGCGGACGGGTCCGCGTCGGCCAGCGAGCGTTCGAAGTCGGCGAGGGTGTGCAGGATCATGTTGCGTGCCATGGAGTCTCGGCACGCCAGCACCTCGTCCGGCAGTGCCGGAAGTGATCCGTAGAGGCCGGCCAGGACCGACATCAACGCCTCGGATACGGTCGCCTGCTGATAGAGCATGACCTGAAACTTCGGATCGGTCGTCACGTGTGCGCAGAACCGTGCGAAATACGTTGGTGTTCCGAGGGATTCGAAGTAGTCGGTCTGCGGCTGGACGAGACAGGTGATCCAGTCACGGATCTCGACCACCGGGCCGAGGGCATCGAGCATCTGCCTGCGGAGCGGTTCGATATGGGTGTTGTGGTGTTCGAGGATGGCCAGCAGGAGCTCGTTCTTGCCGCCGAAGTGGTAGCCGACCGCGAAGTTGTTGCCCTGATCGGCGGCCTCGCAGATCTGTCGGTTGGAGACCGCGGCGACACCCTGCTCGGCGAACAGACGTTCCGCCGTGGACAGGATTCGTGCGCGCGTGGTCTCGACCTGCGCGTTCCGAGCCCTCGCCATCGTCGCCGCACTCCCCACCTGCCGCCGGCACAACACCGGCCGGGCTGGAGATCAGTGTAGGACATCCGCCGGAGCGGACCCCGGCTCGTGAGTGGACGAGATGGATGAGTCGGGGGGTGCGCGCCGGCGCGTTGGGTAGCGTGGTGCGTATGCGCTTCGGACTCTTCATTCCCCAGGGTTGGCGGCTCGACCTCACCGGCATCGCGCCGGCCGAGCAATGGTCGGTGATGTCGTCGCTCGCGACGTCGGCCGAGGAGAGCGGCTGGGATTCGATCTGGGTCTATGACCACTTCCACACCGTGCCGATGCCGACCGACGAGGCGACCCACGAGGCCTGGTCGCTGGTGTCGGCATTCGCCGCCACGACCTCTCGGGTCGACATCGGTCAGATGTGCACGGCGATGAGCTATCGCAATCCGATGTACCTGGCCAAGGTGGCGGCCACGGCCGACCTGATCTCGGGCGGGCGTGTGCAGATGGGCATCGGTGCCGGATGGTACGAACAGGAGTGGCGCGCCTACGGCTACGGCTTCCCGTCGGCAGGTGAGCGACTCGCCCGCCTCGACGAGGGCGTGCAGATCATGAAGCAGGCGTGGGAAGGTGGTCGCGCCACCTTCGCCGGTAAGCACTACCAGGTCGACGACGCGATCTGTGCGCCGCAACCGGTCGCCGGCCGCCTGCCGTTGTGGATCGCCGGTGGCGGCGAGCGCAAGACGTTGCGGATCGCCGCCCGCTACGCCGACTACACCAATTTCGACGGGACGCCCGATGGCTTCGCGCACAAATCGTCGGTGCTGCAACAACACTGCGCCGACCTCGGACGCGACTACGACTCCATCGTGCGGTCGGCCAACTACAACGTCGTCCTCGCCGAGACCACCGACGAGGTGGAACAACGGCTCGCCGCGCTCGAGGAGCGTCTCGCGAGGCACGTGCCCGCCGAGGCGGCCAAGGCCAGTCTCGGTGCGTTCCGCGGCATGCCGGCTGTCGGCACGCCATCGCAGGTGATCGACAATCTCACCGCCCTCGCCGATCTCGGGATGTCCTACGGGATCTTCTACTTCCCCGACATCGCTCACGACAGCAGCTCGCTGGACCTGTTCGTGAACGAGGTCATGCCCGCCCTGCGCTGAGGCCTGTTGCCGCGCCGCCACTGCGGCACCCGGCCCCGTGGTTGCCCCGTGGTCGTGGTCAGAGTAGCCGAAGACGTTGCGCCGCTTCGGTGATCACGTCGTCGCGCTTGCTGAACGCGAACCGCACCATGTGCCGCCAGGGCTCGACATCGTCGACGAACGCACTGACCGGCACCGCTGCCACCCCGATCCGCTCGGGCAGCGTCCGGCAGAAGGTCTCCCCGTCGTCGAAACCGAGTGGTCGTGGGTCGGCGCAGACGAAATAGGTTGCCTCACTGCGATGGACACCGAACCCGGCCTCGCGCAATGCGGTGGACAGCAGGTCGCGTTTGGAGGCCAGGTCCGCCGCCGACGTGTGCACCCAATCCATCTCCTCGTCGAGTGCACCGGCGACCGCCGGCTGGAACGGCCCCGACCCCACATACGACATGAACTGCTTCGCGGAACGGGCGGCGCCGACGAGGTCGGTCGGGCCGCTCACCCAGCCGACCTTCCAGCCGGTGCAGTTGAAAGTCTTCGCGGCACTCGAGATTCGGAGCGTGCGCTCGCGCATGCCCGGGAAACAGGCGAGGGGGGTGTGCACCCGGCCGTCGAAGAGGAGATGCTCGTAGACCTCGTCGGTCACCGCGATCACATCGTGCTCGATGCAGAGGCGGGCGATCTCGGCGAGGTCGTCGTCGGAGAGGACGGTGCCGGTGGGATTGTGCGGCGAATTCACCAGTATCACCGCCGTTGCCGGGCCGAATGCCTCCGCTAACCGTGCGCGGTCCAGGCGGAACCCGTCGCCGTCCGCGACGAGCGGTACCGTGCGGCGGACTCCGCCGGCCATCGCGACGGTGGCGGCGTAGGAGTCGTAGTACGGCTCGATCATCACCACCTCACGGCCCGGCTCGACCAGCCCCACGATGGAACCGGCGATCGCCTCGGTCGCACCGACGGTGATCAGGATCTCGGTGTCCGGGTCGTAGTCGAGCTCATAGTGGCGGCGCTGGTGTCGGGCGACGGCGTGACGCAACTGCGGGATTCCCGCACCGGGCGGGTATTGATTGTGGCCCTCGGCGATCGCGCGTTGCGCCGCCGTGAGCATCGATGCGGGGCCGTCGGTGTCGGGAAACCCCTGGCCGAGATTGACCGCCGAATGTTCGACGGCCAGGGCGGACATCTCGGCGAAGATCGTCGTGCCGAACGGGCGGAGGCGGGATACGGTGCGCACGGGTCCAGGCTGACACATCGGGTGTCATTCGGGCAGGCGGCATCACGCCCCCGATGGCCGCTGCCGACGGTACGATCTGCGTCTATGACGACGCCGCCGGTTCCACCGCATCCGGATTCTCCGCAGGGGGGCAACGGCCCGGACCCCTCCCAGCCACCCCACTCGTCGAGTGATGGCCCCGCGCCCGAGGGGGCGCCACAGCCTCCGGGCGGGCAGGAGTATCCGGGTGCGCAGCAATACCCCGGTGCTCAGCAGTATCCCGGGGCTCAGCCGTATCCGGGTGCGCAGCAGTACCCCGGTGCTCAGCAGTACCCCGGAGCCCAGCCGTATCCCGATGCGCAGCAACAACCCGGGGCCCAGCCGTTTCCGGGTGCGCAGCAGTATCCCGGTGCTCAGCAGTACCCAGGTGCTCAGCCATATCCCGGTGCGCAGCAGTACCCCGGGGCTCAGCCGGGCGGTCAGCAGTATCCCGGGGCTCAGCCGTATCCCGGTGCCCAGCAGTACCCCGGTGCCCAGCAGTACCCCGGTGCTCAGCCGGGTGGACAGCAGTACCCGGGTGCCCAGCCGTATCCGGGGGCCGGTCAGTACCCCGCCGGGCAGTATCCCGGCCAGCCGGCGGGCAAGAAGTCGAACAAGAAACTCTGGTGGATCATCGGCGTGGTTGTGGTCCTGGTGATCGCCATCATCGGCGTGTTCGCGTTCATCACCCGTGACGCGGTGACCGACACCGACGACGTCGCGGTCGGCGACTGCGTCTCGATCACCGGTAACCAGACCGACGACAACATCAGCGCGACCAAGACGGATTGCTCGTCCAGCAGCAAGTTCACCTTCTTCGTCGCCCAGAAGCTCACCTCCGGCGGCCAGTGCCCATCCGACGACTACTCCCGGCTCTACTGGACCAAGGGCGGCGAGCAGACCGGCGAGCAGCTGTGCCTCGTCCCCAACCTGGTGCAGGGCGAGTGCTATCAGATCCCGATGGGGGGTCTGCCCACCGCCAGCCTGTCGGACTACAAGAAGGTCGAGTGCGGCGCCACCAAGGCGACCGGCACCGAGGTCGTGCGGGTGGATCAGCGCACCGACGGCCGGCCGTCGTGCAGCAGCGAGCAGTTGTCGGTGTACTTCGCGCTGCCCAAGCCGACCGGCTTCTGCCTGGCCGAACCGACGTCGTGACGGCGCCGACCCCATGCCCGCGGAACCGCGGGCACGGGGTCGGCTCGATTGCGGGTGGCGTCAGCTGGTCTGGGCCCAGACCCATTCCCAGCGCTTGGTCGCCGGATCGAACCTGCGCCGACGGCGGTAGGTGGGACTGCCCGGTGACGTGATCGGAGCGGCAACACTCGCGTTCCTGCGTGGATTCATCGCGATCGCTTTCTCGTTGAGTTCTCTGTCATCCCCGACAACTCAACTGTTCTCGCCGACGCTTGCGGTGACCTCACGGTCACCTGCCAATTTCCTGTCGGCGGAATCCCCCTCCGTGCCGCGCAGGATCAGCTCGGTGACTCCTCGCCGATCGTCGGCCCCAGCAGGTCGTCGGCGTCGGTGATCCGATAGGCGTAACCCTGTTCGGCGAGGAATCGCTGGCGATGCGCGGCATAGTCCGCATCCAAGGTGTCGCGAGAGACCACCGAGTAGAAATGCGCTTGTCCGCCATCACGTTTCGGACGCAGTAGCCGACCCAGTCGCTGGGCCTCCTCCTGCCGCGAACCGAAGGTGCCCGAGACCTGCACCGCGACCGACGCCTCGGGCAGGTCGATGGAGAAGTTGGCCACCTTGGAGACCACCAGGGTCTGCAGTTCGCCGGACCGGAAACGATCGAACAGGGCCTCGCGTTCCTTGTTCTTCGTGGACCCTTGGATCACCGGGGCGTCGAGCGCGGCGCCGAGCTCCTCGAGCTGGTCGATGTAGGCGCCGATCACCAGGGTGGGAGAGTCCTGGTGGCGCGCCAGGATCGACTTCACCACGTTGACCTTGGTGTGGGCCGTCGAGCACAACTTGTACTTCGCGTCGGCCTCGGCGACGGCGTATTGCAACCGTTCCTCGTCGGTGAGGGTCACCCGGACCTCGATGCACTCGGCGGGCGCGATCCAGCCCTGTGCCTCGATGTCCTTCCACGGCGCGTCGTAGCGTTTGGGTCCGATAAGGCTGAACACATCGCCCTCGCGGCCGTCTTCGCGGACCAGGGTGGCGGTCAGACCGAGCCGACGACGGGACTGCAGGTCGGCGGTCATCCGGAACACCGGCGCGGGCAACAGGTGCACCTCGTCGTAGATGATCAGTCCCCAGTCGCGGGAGTCGAAGAGGTCGAGATTGCGGTACTCGCCCTTGGATTTGCGGGTCATCACCTGATAGGTCGCGATGGTGACCGGACGGATCTCCTTGCGTTCGCCGGAGTACTCGCCGATCTCGTCCTCGGTCAACGACGTGCGGGCCACCAGCTCGCGCTTCCACTGGCGTCCGGCGACCGTGTTGGTGACCAGGATCAGGGTGGTCGCGCGCGCCTTGGCCATCGCGGCCGCGCCGACCATGGTCTTGCCGGCACCACACGGCAACACCACCACACCCGAGCCGCCGGCCCAGAACGAGTCGGCGGCCAGCGCCTGGTAGTCACGTAGGTGCCAATCGCCCTGGTCCAGATCGATCGGGTGGGCTTCGCCGTCGACGTAGCCGGCCAGGTCCTCGGCCGGCCAGCCGACCTTGAGCAGGACCTGCTTGAGTCGACCGCGTTCGGACGCGTGCACCACCACGGTGTCGTCGTCGAGGCGGGCGCCGAGCATCGGCGCGACCTTCTTGTTCCGCAGGATCTCCTCGAGCACCGCGCGGTCGAAACTGACCAGGGTCAGGCCGTGTGCCGGGTGCTTGACCAGCTGCAACCGCCCGAACCGGCCCATGGTGTCGACGACGTCCATGAGCAAGGGCTGCGGCACGGCATAGCGGGAGTAGGTGACGAGCGCATCGACGACCTGTTCGGCGTCATGCCCCGCAGCACGCGCGTTCCACAACGCGAGCGGCGTCACACGATAGGTGTGCACATGCTCGGGAGCGCGTTCGAGTTCGGCGAACGGTGCGATCGCCGCACGTGCGGCGGGCGCGTCGGGGTGGTCGACCTCGAGCAGCAGCGTCTTGTCGGATTGCACGATCAGGGGTCCGTCGGTCACCCGCTCCATTGTCCAGATGCGCGCCACCTGCGTCGAGCCGGTGGTCGAGGAGCCCGGCGGCGCCGCGTCCGGGACGCCGCCGGGCCCACCCTCAACCCTTCACGCAGACCACCTGCCGCAGGTGGGCGACCACCTCCACCAGGTCGGTCTGGGCCTCGATCACGGCATCGATGTCCTTGTAGGCCGCCGGGATCTCGTCGACCACGCCGGCATCCTTGCGCGACTCGACGCCCACGGTCTGCTCGACGAGGTCCTCGGCGGTGAACATCCTGCGTGCCCGGGACCGGCTCATCCGTCTGCCGGCGCCGTGCGACGCCGAGTAGAACGACTCCGCCGACCCGAGCCCGCGGACCACATACGAGCCGGTACCCATCGAGCCCGGGATCAGGCCGAGCTCGCCGTCGCCCGCGCGGATCGCGCCCTTACGGGTCACCAGCAACTCGAGGCCGTCGATGTGCTCGGTGGCCACGTAGTTGTGGTGACAGCTGATCGGGTCGTCGAATCGCACAACGCGGTCGGCGAAGGTCTCCCGCACCGCGGCGCACACCAGCGCGAGCATGACCCGACGGTTACGCGCGGCGTACTCCTGCGCCCAGTCGAGATCGTGACGGTAGGCGTCCATCTCCGGGGTGCCGGACAGGAACACCGCCAGATCCCGATCGGGCAGATCGGCGTTGTGCGGCAGTGACGCGGCGACGGACATGTGCCGGTCGGCGAGCTCCTTGCCGATGTTGCGGGATCCGGAGTGCAGCATGATCCACATGGCGCCGTCGTCGTCGAGGCAGATCTCGATGAAGTGGTTGCCGCCGCCCAGGGTGCCGAGCTGCTTGTGTGCACGCGTATCCAACTGGCGGACACCGCGATGCAGGCCACCGAAGCGGGCCCAGAAGTCGCCCCATCCGCCGCCGACCTGCATCGGCCGCAGGTTCACCGGGCGCTTGTGCGCGGCGAACCCGACCGGCACCGCCGCCTCGATCGCGGACCGCAGGCCCGACAGGTCATCGGGCAGGTCGGCGGCAACGAGATCGGTGCGGACGGCGGCCATACCGCAGCCGATGTCCACGCCGACCGCGGCCGGGCAGACCGCGTCGCGCATCGCGATCACCGATCCGACCGTCGCGCCCTTGCCCACGTGGACATCCGGCATCACGCGGACCCCGTGCACCCACGGCAGCGTCGAGACACGCCGCAGTTGATCGCGGGCCTCGTGCTCGATCGACTCCTCGTCGGCCCACAGCAGGGTCGAGGCGGAAGCGCCCGAAAGGGGAACGGGGAAGCGGGTGTTCATGATCTTTCCTTGTTCGGTGTGCGGCCCGTCGGTCGACGGCCCCGGTAACCGTACGGCCCCGCGGCGGGTATTGGCGAACGAATTATCCTGGGCCGTCGGTGATCTCGACACGACGACCGGCATGCCGTGTGCCGTCAGGTCTCCAACAGTTCGACACTGGTGATCCGATGCAACGAGAAGTGTTGTTCCTCTTCGGTTCCCGAGTCGACGGCGATCAGTTGACCGGCGCCGAGGGTGCGGGGTGAGACGACGTGTCGGCTGGCGGATCCGTGGGCGTCGACATAGTCCACCCGCAGCCGACGGTTCACCCGCAGCGCCAGTTGGATCAGGGCGGTCGCCGACTCGCCGCCGCCGGATGCGCGGACCGGGGACGCGGACTGTGCGGGGGAGGCCGGGCGTGCGGAGGCGGCCCGGTCCTGGGAACGCAGCCGGGCGATCACGGTACGGAGCTGGTCGGATGACGGTGCGGGCCGGCGTGGCTGTGCATGACGACGCGCACGCGCGACGGTGACCCGGCTCCCGCGTTCCCGCAGATCGACCAGGGTGCCCGACGAATCCTCGCCCGCCGGTGCGAAACCGGCGGCGCGCAGCCGATCGATGACGTCGCGGACGTCGGCCTGCGACACCGCGACGGTCGGTGCGAGCGCGCGTAGTGCCAGGCTCTCGGCGGCCTCGCTGCGCAGCACGGCGGCCAGGGTGGTGGCGTCCTCGCACCGGACGAACGCGGCGGCGACGCCCACCCGCAACTGCCCGTGCTTGCGGGCGACGTCCTCGATCAGATACGTGAGCGACTGGGGGACCGGCGTCCGGGAGTGCGCGGTGAACATGGTGAGCAGCTCGCTGCTGCTGCGGCCGGCGTCCAGGGCGCGGCGCACGCTGTTCTCCGACACCCGGTACACCGATGCCGCACCGCCGGATTCGAGGTCGGCGACGAGTTCCACCTGTTCGGCGAGCTCCGGGGTCATCGGCCCCGGGACGGTGAGGGTCAGGTCCGCCTGGGTGAGGAAATGATCGACCGGCTCGGGTAGTGCCTTGCGCATCGCGGCGAGAACCGCCGCGTCGGACTCGTCGTCGGTCCGGTCGAGGACCGCGCGTCCCACGGTGGTCAGCGCGCCGTGCGCGACCACGCCGAGTTCCCTTGCCTCCCTGAGTGTCTCGTCGACAACATGTCGGGAGTAGCGACGGATCTGCCGAGGACGGTGCCAGTGCAGGGCGGCGACGAGAGCATCGGTCGCCACCGGTGCCGCCCGGGTGCCCCCGGCGAGGGTCTCGAGGATTGCGTGACGCTGTACGGGTGCGTAGGCGTCGTGCAGCTCGCCGGACAGCGCCGCCAATGCGTTGCCGTCACGATCGGGTTCGCCGACCTGCCATGCTCGGCGTGGCATCTCCAGCCACGCCCCGAGCAACGCGAGCCACTGTCGGTCCGGGGACTGGTGCAACCAGGTGTCGGCGGCGGTGGTCGGCGCGAACGCCTGCTCGCCGGTGTCCGATGCGGGTGGTGGATCCGGGAACCCGGCGTCGATCAGACGCAGATAGGCGAGCAGTTCGGCGATGAAGGCGATGCGCTGCTGGTCGAGTCCGGTGACCTTCGCCAGTCGGCGCAGCTCGCGCACCCCGAGCGCACCCGAGCGCAGTACGGCGGCCGGTGTCGCCCCGAGGACCCGGATCAGTGTGGTGGCGTGCCGGATCAGCTCGAGCGCCTCGCCGCCGGCGGCGGCGTCGATCGACGATGCGCTGAACCGGCTCCGGGCGTCATCGTGCAGCTGCGGCGCGCCGAGATCGTCGGTGCGCAGCGGCGGCTCACCACGCAGCAGCTGACCGACCGTCGGCGGCAGTTCCACGGTCTGGTCGTCGATGCGGGCGAGCAGGCCGGCGGCGATCAGCCGGGCGACCGGCTGGGTGGGGTCGGCGTCGGGTGCGGCGTCGCGGCTGCGGCCGAGCGCGGGACCGCGGGACAGGGTTTCGAGGAGGCCGCGCTCACGGTCGTCGAGGGCGTCCAGGGTGGCGCGCAGCTCGTCGGCACTCCGGTCGGCGATCGGTCCGGTGAGGTGGTGTGCCCGCCACGGCAGTGCCCCCGGGGCGTGCGCCCCGGATCGGAGCGCATCGTCGGGACCCCAGAGCAGGGCGCGGTCGCGCAGCAGGTGCACCCGGTCCACGATGTCGCTCTTCACCGCACGGCCGGACAGCTTCTCGACGATCGCGGTGACGCTCGTCAGCGCGGGGATGCGGCCCGACGGCTCGGTGCCCAACGCGATGGCCTGCTCCAGAACGGCCACCGCCGGGAGGTCGAGATCCTCTCCGGCCAGCGCGGATGACGCCGCCGACAGGGCGCGCGAGGCCAGGACCCCGGTCCCGGCCGGCGGGGGCGAGGCGAGATCCGGGCGCGCGGTGAGCAGCTCCACCAGCTCGTCGTCGGTGCGCAGCGCCAGGTCGTCGGCCAGGCTGCCGCCCTGGTCATCTGCAGTCATTCGGTCGATTCTACTGAGCGGCACGACCGGAGTGGTTTCCCCGGCACGGCCGTCGAGGCCACATGGCACAATGAGCGCGTGGCTGAGAAGAAGAAGTACGTGGACAACGGCTGGCCCAAGACCGATGACGGCGATCACGCGCACGCGGTCTCGGAGTTCGCCGCCGGACTGTCCGGTGCACTGTCGCCGTTCGGCGACACCGAGTTCCCGTTGCCGCTCGACGACCTGCCGTTCCTGCAGTCGAAGACGGTCATCAACCGCTGACGCTGCCGGTGTCCGGTACCGAGGCGAACGGGCCGACCGAGACGGGGTTGAGTCATATCGACTCGACCGGCGCGGCTCGGATGGTCGACGTCGGCGGCAAGACCCGCACCGATCGTCGCGCGGTGGCCGGCGGTACCTTCCGGACAACCGCTGAGGTGATCGGCCTGCTCAGCGACGGCCGTCTACCCAAGGGTGATGTGCTGGCCACCGCCCGCATCGCGGGCATCATGGCCGCCAAACGAACCGACGAGCTGATCCCGCTGTGCCATCAGCTCGCCCTGTCGTCGGTCGAGATCGACTTCGCCGTCGCCGACGATCACATCGACGTCACCGCGACTGTGGCGACCAGCGGACAGACCGGCGTGGAGATGGAAGCGCTGACCGCGGTCGCCGTCACCGGCCTGACCCTGCACGACATGGTCAAGGCGGTCGATCGCCGCGCCTCGATGGGGGACATCCGACTACTCGAGAAAACCGGCGGCAAGTCGGGGACGTGGCGGCGTGACTGACCCGTCGACCCCCGACCGACCGAGGGTCGCCCGTGTCGTCGTGGCGTCCACCCGGGCCAGCCGCGGTGAGTACACCGACCGCACGGGGCCCATCATCAGTGACTGGCTGACCGGGCGGGGCTTCGTCGTGGAGGAGCTGATCGTCGTCTCCGATGGCACACCCGTCGGGGACGCGGTGCGGGCAGGCATCTACGCCGAGGCCGATCTGGTCGTCACCACCGGCGGCACGGGACTCTCGCCGACGGACCGAACACCCGAGGAGACCCGGGACCTGCTCGACGTCGAGATCCCCGGCCTCGCCGACGCAATCCGTTCGGCCGGCCTCCCGAAGGTGCCGACGGCGATCCTGTCGCGGGGTGTGGCCGGCGTGGCGGCGTCGACCCTGGTGATCAACCTGCCGGGCTCGACCGGCGGCGTACGCGACGGGCTGTCGGTGCTCGACGGCGTCCTCGACCACGCACTCGACCAGATCCGCGGAGGTGACCACTGATGCCCGACCGTGTCGCGCGGGTGGTTCGAACATCGTTGTCCGAGTCGGCGATCGACCTGGCCGACCACGAAGCGTCGGTCGTGGACGCCGCCGGCGGCAGCGCCGGGGCGGTGGTCGGCTTCGTCGGCGCGGTCCGCAACCACGATGGCGGACGCGACGTCACCCGGCTGGTCTACTCGGCCCACCCCACCGCGCCGACCGTGCTGGCCGAGGTCGTGGAGACGATAGCCGCCGAGGCCACCGGCGTACGGGCGGTGGCGGTCTCGCACCGCGTCGGTGATCTGGCCATCGGTGACGTGGCGTTCGTGGTGGCCGTCGCCGCCGATCATCGACGGGCCGCCTTCGAGACCTGCGCGCGACTCGTCGACGAGGTCAAGGCGCAATTACCGGTGTGGAAACATCAGTTCTTCGGCGACGGCACCGATGAATGGGTGGGTTCGGCGTGAGCGGGCCGCCCGGGGACAGCGCGGAGCCGGAACGGCACGAGACCCGGGCCGAGCGCCTGGATCGGAACTGGGCCAGCCTCCTGCAGGAACTGCGGGTGGTCCAGACCGGCGGGCAGATCCTCACCGGTCTGATGCTGACCATCCCGTTCCAGGAGGGCTTCGAGGAGCTCACCCCGCGTCAGCAGCACATCTTCGTGATCAGCCTGGTGTTCGCCGTGCTGTCCACCATCACGCTGATCTCCCCGGTGGCGCTGCATCGGATGCTGTTCCGACGTCACGCCGTCGACCGGCTGGTGAATCGGGCTCACCTGCTCACGCTGATCGGCATCGGGCTGCTCGGCGTCGCATTGACCGGGGTCGTCACCGTGATCTTCGACATCGTGTTCGGCGGCTGGGCAGCCATCGCGGCCGCCGTCGCCGCGCTGATCGTGTTCCTGGTCATGTGGGTGGCGTTGCCACTGCGCGAACGCCACGTGCTCACCCGCCGCGACTGAACGTCACGGGTGAACGTCCCGGGAGGCCGTCCCGGGAGGACGTCGCGGGACCGTTCGGAGAATGGAAAAGGGCCCCGCACGGATTGACATCGTGCGGGACCCTTCGAACTGGGGCCATCAGCCATATTCCCCGTCGGTCCGCCGGCCGTGACCGGCCGGCGTCACCTCGACGGTGACTGCTGCGACTCAGGGAGTCGGCAGCTTGTCCTTGTTCTGGTTGAACAGGTTGATCTGATCCGGGGTGAGTTCGTAACCGCTCTTGGCAGCCATCTCCCAGAGGTTCTTGACCTCGGGCGAGATCTTGCCGTTCTCGTGCGCCTTGTCCACCGCGGTGTCGAGCTGCTTCTTCACGTCACCGGTGCTCTTGGCTTCCGGGGTCGCGCCCCAGTTGAACGGTGCGGGCAGCTGCGGGAGCTGCAGCTTCGGAGCCTGCTCGGGAGCGCTGCGCGGGGTCGAGGCCGACAGGCCCGTGCCGCACACCGGCCATGCACCCTTGCCCTGGCTGCCCAGGACACGCTCGGCGACGACGATCTGCTCCTGCTTCGAGGCCTGGTCGGCGCTCGGGGCGAACTCGGTGCCGCCGTGTCCGGCCCACGTGCTCGGGCTGAACTGCAGGCCGCCCTGGTAGCCGTTGCCGGTGTTGATGGCCCAGTTGCCGCCCGACTCGCACTGGGCGACCTGGTTCCACTCGGCGTCGGTGGCGGCGTTGGCCGAACCGGTGCCCAGCATCGCAGCTCCGCCGCCCAGGACGGCTCCGGTGAGAGCGACCTTGGCGAGGGTCTTGGTGGTCGTGGCTGTCGTCGGTTTGCGATGACGTCCGGACATGGTGGTGTTCCTCTCTCCACGCGCCTACGAAGTCAGCTGTCGGGTTCGGGCGAGAGGTGCCCGGTCTCGGCCTGACGTGAATCACGCCGGGACTTAACCCCAAGGACATCGAATCGGTGTCGCAGTGATCCGATGCCCGGTCTCTGTACGGAGGGTGGGTCCCCCGTCCTCGCTCCTAGATGTTTCAGGTGCGTCCCGTAGCGGAGCGAGGTTCGGCGCGGCCGACGGGACGTTATGCATTTGGTTACTTGCTTGTGACCCCCGAGGGCGTCGTTCAGTCACAGTACGACGTCTGCGTGCGCGAATCACGTTGTTGGCAAGCCGATTTTCGGGACCAGAATGGGTCTTTCGACCCAGATTCGGAGTCATCCCTGCTCACGGGGCGATAGTCGACTTGTGTCCATCTCGTTATCGTCCCGTTATGTGAGGAAGCTCACACGCGCGATGTGGCGTCAGCCACCGGCAAACGGGGGCAACACGTCCAGGGTCTTGCACGGGCCCAATCGGACGGCCCGATCGCAGACGGCGATCGAGTCCCGCAGATACGACGACCGTGCCAGCACGCGCTCGAGGTCCGGGTTGGTGCCGGCGAGCGTCGTCTCGAGTTGCCCCAGGGTCGCGTCGTCGTCGACGTCGACGACCGTCGATTCCGTGCCTGCCGCGGCGCGTGCGGCAGCGAAGTACCGGATGGTGATCTGCATCGGGTGTCAGCCCCCGATGGCCGACATCGGCCGGTCGGGTTGATGGAACTCCGGACCGTTCACACCATGACCCGCTGCCTTGACCCACGCGTTGCCGCGCCAGAGATCGGCGATGGCGGCGTCGAGGCGATCGTCGTCGAGGCCACCGCGCAGCAGGGCGCGGAGATCGGTCTCGGATCGGGCGAACAGGCAATTGCGCAGGGCGCCGTCGGCGGTCAGCCTGGTGCGGTCACAGTCACCGCAGAACGGTCGGGTGACCGATGCGATCACCCCGACCCGGGCCGGGTCGCCGTCGAGATCATGGCCGTCGACCAGCCAGGTCGCCGCGGGAGCGCTTCCGCGTGGCCGTGGGTCGGGCAGCAGGGTGAAGCGCGTCCGCAGCGCGGCGAGGATCTCGTCTGCGGTGACCATCGTCGAACGGTCCCACCGATGATCGGCGTCCAGCGGCATCTGTTCGATGATGCGCAGCTGGTAGCCCTGCTCGAGGCAGAAGGCGAGGAGATCGGGCAGTCGGTCGAGGTCGTCGTGCCCGGCCAGCACCGCGTTCACCTTCACAGACCGCAGGTCGCTGCGACGCGCCGCCGCGAGGCCGTCGAGCACGTCGTGCAGGCGGTCGCGGCGGGTGATCTCGGCGAACCGGGCGGGATTGACGGTGTCCAGCGACACGTTGACGCGGTGCAACCCGGCGGCGACGAGGCCGTCGATCCGGCGGGTCAGGCCGAGGCCGTTGGTCGTCATCGCGATCTCGGGTGCCTCCGGCAGGCTCGACACCGCGCCGATCAGATCCTCCAGGTCGCGGCGCAGCAACGGTTCGCCACCGGTGAATCGGATGGCGCGAATGCCCAGGTCACGGACCGCGACGGTGAGTACGCGGATCAGTTCGGGCGTAGTCAGCACATCGTCGGCGGGCAGCCAGTCGAGTCCCTCGGCGGGCATGCAGTACGTACACCGCAGATTGCACCGGTCGGTCACCGACACGCGCAGGTCGCTGACGACCCGACCGAACCGATCCCGCAGCGGGCCGGTCGTCGGCGCATCGGCGACCGCCACCGGATCCGACGACGGGGTGGACGGGAGGCCGAGTGAAACGAGGGTCATGAGCGTTCCCTCAGCGCTTCCAGTGAACGAAAGGTGCTGGCGTGGAACACGAGTGGCTCGACGCCGGGATCGCAGCGCAGCGCCTCTATCCGCAGGAGCACGAGCGTGTGGTCGCCGGCCGGGATCTCGTTGTGCAACGAGCACGACAGGGCGGCGGCCGCATCGGGGATGAACACGGAACCGTCGTCGGTGCCCGACGGGGTGATGCCGGTGAACCTGGCATCGCTGGGGCCGGCCAGTTGGCGGCACAGGTCGGACTGATCGCGGGAGAACACACTCACGCCGATCGCCGGCGCCGAGCGCAGTCGGGGCCAGGTCGTCGACGTGTTCTGGACACACAGCGACACCAGCGGCGGATCGAGGGAGACGGTGGTGAACGCGCTGGCCGCCATCCCGACCAACGCGGAGGTGCCGTCGGGGCCGTCGATGCGACAGGCGACCGCGACGACACCGGACGGGAAGCAGCTGTAGGCGCGCTTGAGCACCGCGGAATCGGTCGCCGGCGCGAGGTCGTCGGCGACGGGCAGAGCGGAATCGAGGCTCATCTGGCCCGCCGTCCCGAGCGCAGCGCGAAGACGAGGCCGAGGACGAACCCGAGGGGTGCGCACATCGTCAGCACGTACACGAAGGTGGGCGCGGTGCCCCCGTCGGTGACCATCGGGGTCACGAACAACGCCACGATCGCGGCGAGGCCGATCGCGAACACGACCCCGGCCGCCTGCAACAGACGCGGGGACGATTGGCTCTTCATGTCTTCCACGGTAGATCACACTCTCGTGGTACGGCGGCCGCGGCGGGTGCGCACCGGGCCGCGGTGAGGTAATCCACGTGTCCGTTCGGAGTCACGTTGGCTAGACTCAAGGGTCATTGGCGCCTCTGCTCATCTGATTGGAGCCGGGCCTCGCATCCGCGAGGCCAGCTTTGAGTCAGATGTGGGGCGCTTTTGTCATGGAACTCCGACGTACAGATGAGGGTGAGCACAGTGCCGACCGGCAAGGTGAAGTGGTACGACGCGGACAAGGGCTTCGGCTTCCTCGCGCAGGACAGCGGTGAGGACGTCTACGTCCGGTCATCCGCGCTTCCCGAGGGCGTTGCCGCGCTGAAGCCGGGGCAACGGGTCGAGTTCGGCATGGCCGCGGGCCGCAGAGGACCTCAGGCGCTGACCGTCACCGTTCTGGAGCCCGCGCCCAGCGTGGCCAAAAACACCCGCGAGGCCGCACGCGAGGCGGCCCGTAAAGAGGTCAAGCGGCACACGCCGGACGAACTGCACGGCATGGTCGCCGATCTGATCACCCTGCTCGAGGGCGCGGTGCAACCGGAACTGCGCAAGGGACGGTATCCCGACCGCAAGACGTCGCAGCGGATCTCCGAGGTCGTGCGCGCGGTCACCCGCGAACTCGAGCACTAACCAGGGCCACGAACCCGACTCCGAACGCGTCAGCGCAGATCCGGGTTGGGCACCTCGAGGTCGTCGGGGGTGGTGTCGGCGGCCAGGTAGCCGCGGGCGATCACGTTGTTGTTGGCGGCATCGGAGATGGCCGAGGGCACCTGGACCTCGATGTTGACCAGGATGCGATCGCGTGTCGAATGCAGCACCGTGGTGTAGGTGGAGTTCGACCGCATCGGCACCGACGTGCCGTCGAGTCCCTGCGGTGTCAGGTACTGGATGACCAGGTTCCACGGCCACTTCGCGATGTCCTCGGACACCGACAACATCACCGACTCACCGACCGGTACCGGCACCCGCTGCACCGTGATGTCGGAGACGTTCGCGGGTTCGCAGTTCTTCAGCAGGACGTCGCACATGCGGGTGGGTTCCACCCGGACGAGCTGATCGCCGACCGCGAGCTGGAGATAGGCGTGATCGTCGTCGGCCGCGTCACCTGACCAGGTGTCCTTGGTCAGCAGCGCGACGGCGCCACCGACGATCACGACGAAGGCGAGGATCACCGCCGCGATGATCGCGAGCGTCTTCTTCTCGGCACTGTTCACATACACGGGTTACGGCCGTCCTGGGTGTTCGGTGTGGCTCGGCATCTTTCGGGTGGGGTCGGCCGCCGGTCCGCGGCGGCCATCCGGCGGGGCCTGGTGCGCCCGGGTGGGGGCGTCGGCGGGGGAGACCCGGCTACTCGGGCGCCGGATGGTGTCGGGCGTCCCCGAGACGCGGATGGCGACCGTCGGCTCGGCATAGTCGGGCCGCTCGCCGCCGATGCCGGGGACCAGCGACGATCCGCGGGTGGTCAGCACCGTCTGCAGCAGTCCGATGCCGAGCAGCACCGCGACGACGGTGAACCCGATCCACAGCGTGGTCGGGAGCAGTACGCCGAGGGTGGCGCCGAACACCCAGCCCAGTTGCAGGACGGTCTCCGACCGGCCGAACGCCGATGCCCGGGACTCCTCCGGCAGATCGTCCTGGATGGACGAGTCCAGGCACACCTTGCCGATCGCACTGGTTCCCGATGCGACGAACGCGGCGACCGTGGCGACGACGATGTTGCCGAAGACGGCGGCCAGGGCGGCGACGACGAAACATGCCGCGGTGCACCACAGCACGATCTTCGGGGGATTCTTCAGCTCCATCCGGGTGCCCAGGCCGTTGCCGATCATGTTGCCGACTCCGGCAGCGGCGCCGACAGCGCCCAACAGCACCAGCTGTGTCCAGTCGGAGTGCACGTCCTGCTGGGCCTTCGCGTAGAACGCGATGTAGAGGGTCAGGAACCCGGTCAGGATGCGGATGGTCGCGTTGCCCCACAGTCCGGCGACGACCTTGCGACCCAACGGCTGTCGCATCTTGGCGGCCAGCTCGGAAGCCGTCTCGCGGGCGCCTTTGCGTCCCCCGGACCCGGGCTTCGGAGCCGAGGCCGTGTGGTGGTTGCCGTGGTAGGTGAGCGTCGTCGGGATCTCACCTTCGGTCACCTCCACCCACGACGGGATGCGCATGCACAGCCACGCACCCACCGCGGCGATGACCGCCAACCACGCCATCGCGCCAGGGATGTGCACGGGCAGGACCTTGGCCAACAACAACTCGAAGAACGCCGCGACCGCGCCACCGATGATGGTGCCGCCGATGAGGCCGAAGGTGGTGAGCCGCGAATTGACCCGTGGCAGGTCGATCGTCGGCGGGACGACGCGGGGCGTGACCGCGGATTTGAGCACCCCGAACGACTTCGACAGCACCAGCAGTCCCAGCGCACACGGATAGAGGACCCACGGGTCGTATTGCAACTGCTGCGTGGTCGCGTCCCACGACGAGTTCGCCAGGATGAGCAGGGCCAGCACCACCCGCAGACCGAAGGTCGTCGCCATGGCGATGCGCCGGCCATGCTGCAAGCGGTCGAGCATGGGTCCGATCAGCGGCGCGATCAGTGCGAACGGCGCGATGGTCAGTGCGAGGTACAGGCCGACGTTGGTCTTGGACTCGCCGGTCGCCGCGGCGAAGAACAACGTGTTGGCCAGCGCGACGGCCATCGCCGCGTCGACCGCGAAGTTCGCGATCACCGGCAGGGTCAGCGCGGTGAGGCCGGATCGATCCGCGCCGTCGGCGGTCGCGGCGCGATAGATCTTGCCGATGCCGCGACCGGTCAGTTCGCGGCTGCGCATCGCGGCGACCCGCGCGACGGTGATCTTCTTGGGAATCCCGGTACCCGCCGAGCCGGCGGTGGGCATCGCCTTGGTGGTGCCGATCCGTTCGGTCGCGCCGTCGTCATCGTGGTCATCGAGCGGTGGCAGATGGGGATTGTGCGTGCGCGGCGGGAGATAGGCGTGGTCGCCGCGACCGCGTCCGGTGGCCGGGCGATGGGTCGTCCGACCCTCGTCGGCCGGGTAATTCGCGGTTCCCGGGTGCTGTCGACGGCTGCGGCGGTCGTCATCGTCACCTGCGCCGACATCGCGACCCGCGCCGCGGGGGTCTGGCCCCGCCGGTTCACTTCGCTCCCCTCGAGGGAAGCGGGGACTGGGTCGGTTCACAACGCCAATTGTTCCTCATCCCCCCGACTCGGTGTCGGCACGGCTGTCTCCCGCGCGTTGTCCGCGGTTCGAAAGTGCCGGGTCGGTGCCGCCGACCTCGTGCGGTGTTGCACACTTGTACCGTGACTCTTGCATTCGACGGTGACCGGCTGCTCGCCGCTGTCGACGTGGCGCGCACCGCGCTCGTCGACGACGGGCAACAACCTGGTGCGCACCTGGAGAGCACCCTCGAGGGTGACTGGGCGGTGGCCCACTATTTCGAGGCGGACCTCGCGGGCTACCGCGGCTGGCAGTGGTGTGTCGTGTTGGCGGGCTCGCCCGGAACCGACGACATCACCGTCAGCGAGATGGTGCTGCTGCCGGGCGAGGGATCACTGCTCGCGCCGAATTGGGTGCCGTGGAACGAGCGCGTCGCGGCCGGCGACCTCACTCCGGGCGATGTCCTGGCGGCCGACCCGGATGACCGGCGCCTGGTTCCGAATCAGATCGACACCGGTGACGAGTTCCGCTTCGACTCCGAGGAGGTCGATCCCGACGAGATCGGCCAGATCGCCGGTGAGCTCGGTCTCGGTCGCCGGCGGCTGCTGAGCCCCGAGGGACGCGACGATGCGGCGCAGCGGTGGTACGACGGCGATTTCGGGCCGCACACCGACATGGCCGCTGCAGCCGCCTTCTCCTGCGCGACCTGCGGCTTCTACATCCCGCTCGCCGGTGCACTGCGACCGGCGTTCGGCGTCTGCGCCAACGAGTACGCGGCCGACGGCCACGTGGTCGCCGCCGACTACGGCTGCGGTGCCCATTCCGACGTCGCGGCACCGGCCGGCAACGGATCGCCCGCATACGACGCCTATGACGACGGCGCACTCGAGATCGTCAGCGTCGCCGCGGGCGCCGGTGGGGATGCGACGCCCTGACCGACACGGCGCCGGACGCGGTTGCCGACCCGTTCGGGCTCGGTGAGCTGCGCGCCGCCACCCTGGACGCCTGGCGTGCCTCGCCGACCCGATTCGCGGAAGACAGTGCCGCCGAACACGATCTGGTCACCGTCGGCTACCGCGATCGGCTGTTCACCGAACTCGCGGCCAATGCTGCCGACGCCGCCACCGCCGCGGGGACGACGGGGCGCCTCGCCATCTGGGTTGACGGCAGCGCCCTGCACGTCGCCAACACCGGTGCGCCCCTGACCATTCGGGGCGTGCGCTCACTGCTGGCGCTGCGGGTGTCGGCAAAACCGGACGAGCCCGGCCCGTCCGGTGTCGGCAGATTCGGTGTCGGCTTCACCGCGACCGCCGCCGTCGCCGACCGCGTCGAGGTCCGCTCGACGACGGGATCGCTGATCTTCGACCGTGCCTCGACCTCGCAGGCCGTGGGGGCATCGGCCCCTGAGGCGCGGGACGCCGGGGGGTCGCGGAGGGCACCGACGACCGGCCCGGCGCCGCTGCTCCGGCTCGCCTGGCCCGACGAGACCCCACCGGCCGCCGGCTTCGACACCGAGATCATCCTGTACCTGCGTGATGCCACCGCCGCGGATTCCCTTGTGGCCACGGCGTCGGCGCAGGCCACCGACCTGCTCCTGGAACTCGACGCACTTGCCGAGATCGTAGTCGCCGAGACGGTGACGACCATTCGTCGGGACGGTGCGGAGCCGGACACGCGTGCGGTGCGCGTCGCCGTCTCGGCCACCGCACCAGACGGTCACCGCGAGCGCACCTGGATCGAGTCGTCGCACGCCGGGACCCGATGGCTGGTCGAGATCGAGGGCGCCGGACCGGTCATCGCCGAACGCGACGTCCTGCGTGCACCGACGCCCACCGACATCGAGTTGTCGTTGCCCGCCCGCTGCATCACCGATCTGGCACTCACCCCCGATCGGCGAAATCTCCACCCGGATGCCGATATCTCCACGGCGGCAACAGGTTACAGTGACCTGGTCGGAGCACTTGCGCGGCAGTGGCGGCCACTGCTCATCCCGGACACCACGCGCGTCCGCAACCGCGACGACGCGACCCTGATCGAGGCGGTCCTCGATGAGTTGCGGGAGAGTGTCTGGCTTCCCGCCGCCGATGACGGCGACCTCGTCCCGAGCCGGGCGGTGGTGCTGGCGGATCTGACCGACGAGCTGGCCGGTGTGCTGGCGCCGATCATGGGCGACCTCGCCCACCCGGATGTGTCCGAGCGGCGCCACCTCACGGCGCTACGGTCCGTCGGCGTCACCGAGATGGGACTCGCCGACCTCGCCGAGCGGCTCATCGGGACCGAACACGACCCGGCCTGGTGGCGGGACCTCTACGCCGCGTTGGCGCCACTGGTCACCACCTCGATCGACGCCGAGGAACTCGGCACGCTGCCGATCCCGCGCTCCGACGGACGGATGAACATCGGTGCGCGAGGCCTGTTCGTGACCGGCGCCATCGACACCGCCGTCCGCTGGATTCCCACCGTCGCATCCGCCGCCTACCATCCGCTCGTGGAACGATTGGGCGCACAGTCGATCTCGGTCACCGATGCACTCGCCGACCCTGCCCTCGCGCATCTGACGGAGCATGCCGACGACGACGAACTCGCTCCGATCGCCCACGAGGTGTTCGCGCTGCTCGCGGCGGATACGGCTGCGGCCGTGCCGGAATGGTTGTCGGCCCTGCCGATTCCCGATCAGGACGGCGAGTTGCGACCCGCCGACGAGCTCCTGCTCCCGGACAGCCCGCTGGGTGCGGTGCTGATCGACGACGCCCCGTTCGGTGTGGTCGATGCCGACCTGGTCGCGCAGGTCGGGTCCGACGCCCTGCGACGCATCGGGGTCGGCTGGGGCTTCCTCACGGTCATCGACGACCTCCCGGTCGCCGCCGATCACGACCTGCCCGACGAGGACGAGTGGTGGAACCTTCACGAGCAACCTCCGGAAACCCTTGCTGCAGTCCGTGACCTGGACCTCGTCGACGAGCGTCGGTGGTCCGAGGCGCTGACCCTCCTGGCCGCCGACGACACGATCGCGCCTCTCCTGGCCGACCGTTCCGGCTACACCGCATGGTGGCTCCGGCATCACGCGGTCGTCGACGGTCACCCGCTGGGGTGGTACCGGGCACCGTCGGACGCCTCCGTCGAGGGTGTACGCGATGTCCTCGACCATCCGCACGCCGACGCGCTGCGCGCCGCCCTCGGCGGCCTCGACGTCGAGTCGGCGCGCGACGCCGACACGCTTCTCGACCATCTGGCCGACCCGGCACGACGGATCGCGCCCGGGGTGGCCGCCGACGTGCACGCCGCGATCGTGTCGGCCGCTCGCCGGGGCACCTACGATCCTGCGGATCTCAATGTCCCGCAGGGTGTTCGCGTCGCGACCGGCAGCGTGGTGGAACGCGCAGTGGTGCTCGACAGCCCGTGGCTGATCCAGGCGCTCGATCCCGACCAGCTGGTGCTGATCGGCGGTCATCCGGATGACGAGGCGACCGAGATCCTCGCGGAGATCCTCGATATCGCGACGGCGGGCGAGGAGTTGCGGGCCGTGGTGCGCGACGAGGGGGCCGCCGCCGCCTCGACGTCGACCGAGGCGGTGCTGTTCTCCGCACTCTGGGGTCGCGACGTCGGGCACGGGGAGGTACGACTGCACGCCGAACTCTGGGTTCGACTGCGACGCAACGGGGCCGACCACGATGTCCGCGTTCCATGGTGGGTGGACCAGCGTGGGGTCACCCACCTCGAACGACGGACCGTCGGCTGATCAGGCGGGGCCTGCGATGATGCCGGTGGTGAGGATCGACGCGAGCTGGCGGTAGGCGCTGGCGTCGTCGAGGCCGGTCGCGGTCGCGACCTCGCGGCGCTGGATGCGACTCATCATCGACGCGGCGAGGTCGGCGGCGAAGGCGGCGTCGATGTCGCGGAAGTCGCCGGCGGCCACGCCCTCGGAGATCAGTTGCTGGACGCGATGAGCGGCTGCTGCGGTGTTGCGTTCGTAGAGTTCGCGGGTCGGCCCGAATGCGTGGAGATCGGCCATGAACCTCTCCGACGCCGGGGCGAGTGCATCGCCGACCGCGACCAGATAGGTGATCACCCGCTCGCGTGCCCCGGATTCCTGCGCGACGCTCGCCTCGACGTGGTCGGTGGCGGTGCGGAAGAAGTGTGTGACGGTCTTGATGACGAGCTGCTCCTTGCTGTCCGCGAGGGTGTACAGCGTCGACTTGGAGCACCGCAGCCGTGCCGCGAGATCGGCCACTCCCAGGTGGGCGAAGCCCTCGTCGAGCAGCAGGCCGAGCAGGGAGTCGAAGAGATCACCGCGGCGTCGTGTCGCGAAACGGGTGCGGTCGGCGCGGGTCATCCGGCGGTTCCTCCCTCGGCGGTGTTCTGCTCGTCGCCACAATAGTACTATGGTTGGTACCTGAGTACTGTTTCTGTTCCCTGTGGAGGTTCTGATGGCGGTCGATCGACTCCTGCCCACCGACGAGGCGTACGACCTCATCGCGCTCACCCGGGACTTCGCCGACAAACGGCTGGCCCCGGTCGCCGACGAGTACGAGAAGGCGGAGAAGTACCCGGAGGGGCTGTTCGCCGAGATGGGGGAGGCCGGCCTGCTCGGGCTCCCGTATCCCGTCGAGTGGGACGGCGGCGGCCAACCCTACGAGGTCTATCTGCAGGTGCTCGAGGAACTCGGCGCCCGATGGGCGGCCGTCGCCGTCGCGGTCAGTGTGCACGGGTTGGCCTGTCACCCGCTGTTCAACTTCGGTACCGAGGAGCAGAAGCAGCAGTGGCTCCCGGATCTGTTGAACGGCAGAATCATCGGCGCGTACAGCCTCTCCGAACCGCAGGCCGGGTCGGACGCCGCGGCCCTGACGTGCAAGGCCACCGCCGTCGAGGGTGGGTATCGCGTCAACGGCGCGAAGGCCTGGATCACCCACGGCGGCATCGCCGATGTCTACAACGTCTTCGTCCGCACCGGTGAGGGTTCGAAGGGCATCAGCTGCCTGCTCGTGCCGCGGGATTCCGACGGGCTGACCTTCGGCAGGCCCGAGGAGAAGATGGGCCTGCACGCGGTGCCGACCACGTCGGCCACCTACGACGACGCCCTCATCTCCGATGAACGTCTGCTCGGCGCCGAGGGGGAGGGTCTGACCATCGCGTTCTCCGCACTCGACTCCGGGCGTCTGGGTATCGCCGCGGTCGCGACGGGCCTCGCGCAGGCCGCCCTGGACGCCGCCGTGGACTACGCGCAGGAGCGAACGGCATTCGGCCGCAAGATCATCGATCATCAGGGTCTGAGTTTTCTGCTGGCCGACATGGCGGCCGCGGTGGATTCGGCGCGGGCGACCTATCTCGACGCGGCCCGCCGCCGTGACGCGGGGCGCCCCTACTCCCGCGCCGCGGCGACCGCCAAACTCGTTGCGACCGATGCCGCGATGAAGGTGACCACCGACGCCGTCCAGGTGCTCGGCGGCTACGGCTACACCCGGGACTTCCGGGTCGAGCGCTACATGCGCGAGGCAAAGATCACGCAGATCTTCGAGGGCACCAACCAGATCCAGCGACTTGTGATCGGGCGGTCGCTGGCGACGCGCTGACGCCCGTGCTTCAGTGCGTGGCGTCGGGGTGATAGCGGAATGCGCGACGATCGGCTCGGCGGAACGACCGTGAGCCGAGCTTTGCGAACAGCCACAGGGGCCGCGGAATGCGCGGCCGGAGAATGCCGAGGGTGTCGTCGTCGAGTCCCTTGAGCATCCAGGGAGCCAGGCGCAGAGCATCTCTGAGGGACGAGTCCTCGCCGAACTTCTCCTCCAGCTCCGTCCACTCGTCGACGGTCAGGTGCTGCTGGATCAGCGTCAGCGCGTCGTTCTCCTCGTGCGCGAGATGTGCGGCGAGGTGGTCGTGGGTCTCGGCCAGCACACGTGACAGCTCGGCACGCGCATCGGCGTCGGCACCGGCGGCCATCGTCGCGAATCCCGCGTCGCAGGCCTCGAGCAGCGGGTCGATCATCCCGTGCTCGGCTTCCATCGCGTCGAGTACGGCCCGCTCGGCGGAGGTGCAGCGGCTCTCCAGCATGGGCCAGATCCACGCGTCCTCACCCGCATGATGGTGGTGGAGGATCTCCCGGAACACCGACCAGCGTGCCTGCAGCGCGCGCCAGGTGGTGTGGTCGGGGACGGGCGTGTGCGGAACCGCCTCGGCGAACTCCGCGAGGTCGCGCCGGAAACCGTGGTGGGCGAGGTACATCATGAACGGGTCGAGCGGGCCGTCGGGGGCCGCGGCCTGGCCGGGCAGCCGGAGCTGGTCGACGGTCGGTTCACCGGTCTCGGGGATGCGGGCGTGCGAGCCACGGAGGGCGGACGCGGGGGTGGGGTCGGTGTCGGCGGTGTGCGTGGTGGTCATCTCGGGATTCCTCGGTTCGGGTGGGCTGTCCCCGTCGTGTTCGGGGCCTCAACAGATTCGGACATGGCGCTTGGGCCTCACTTGGAGCGCACTTGTGCGCGTCAGGCGGGCGTGAGTTTTCTGTCCGGCTCGACGTCGGGGGAGTCTTCGCCGGGCGCGGCCGGTATGCCGGAGTCGTCGTCTGCCGTCTCGAGTCCGATGTGCGGCAGCATGCGGTCCAGCCAGGTCGGGAGCCACCAGTTGGCACGCCCGAGCAGCGACATCGTTGCCGGTACGAGGACCATCCGCACCAGCGTGGCGTCGAGGAAGACCGCCACCGCCATCCCCAGACCCAGCATCTTCATCAGGATGTCGGTCTCGGTGGCAAAGCTCAGGAACACGGCGACCATGATCGCCGCGGCGGTGGTGATGACCCGGCCCGTCTTGGCGAGTCCGCTGATCACGCTGGCGCGCGCGTCCCCGGACGCCAGCCAGTCCTCGCGGATGCGGGACAGCAGGAAGACCTCGTAGTCCATCGACAGGCCGAACAGGATCGCGAAGACGAGGATCGGTACCCAACTCGACACCGCGATCGGATGGTCGACACCCAGCAGCGACAGGCCCCAACCCCACTGGAACACCGCGGTGATCACCCCGTACGCGGCTGCGACGGACAGGAGGTTCATGGCGGCGGCCTTGATCGGGACGACGACCGATCGGAACAGGACGGTGAGCAGGACGACCGACGCGGCGACGACGAAGCCGATCACCAGCCACAGCCTGCGTTGCAGCATCTGCGAGATGTCGTCGTAGTACGCGGTCTCACCGGCGAGGATGGCGCCGTCGGGGATGCGGTCGCGAATGCCGTCGAGGACGTCGCCGGTGGCCGCGTCCGCCGGGTCGTGACCGATGGTGATCGGCACGATGTCGAGTGCGCGGTCCGGTGATTCGGTGATCGGTGCGACCGCGGTCACCCCGGGAATCTGCGCGACGGCGGTCATGGCCGCCGACAGTTCGTCCCGGTCGACACCCTGCGTCGGGGCGACCACGACGACGTCGGCGTTGGTGCCCGCACCGAACTCGGCGGCCAGCAGGTCGTGCGCACGGCGGGTGGTCAGTTCGCTCGACTGTGCACCCGAATCCGACGGCCAGGTCCGCATGGCGACGGCCGGAGCGGCGAGGGTGACCATCACGATCAGCGCGAGCAGGACCGCGACGACCGGTCGCCGGCCGACCCTTCCGGCCCACCGTGCGGTGAGGGGCATGCGATCGGTGTTCTCGGTGATCATCGCGCGCCGTGCCGTGCGCGGCACGATCCGGCGACCGGAGACCCGACACAGCGCGGGCACCACGACGAGGGTGGCGCCGAGCATCGCGATCACCGCGATCGCGGTCGCGAAGCCGAACGACGAGTAGGTGGGTAGTCCGGCGAGTCGCAATCCCATCAGTGAGACCAGCACGGTGGTCGCGGCGAACACCGCGGAGCGTCCCGCGGTGGCGACGGCCCGGGCGGCCGCCTCGACCGGGGTGTGACCCCGCCGCAGGAACTCGACATGCCGGCTGACCACCAGCAGCGCGTAGTCGATCCCGACGCCGAGGCCGACCATGCTCGCGACCATGGGTGCCGTCGGACTGACGTTGATGATCCCGGCGAGCAGGGTGATGCCGGCCGAGCCGGCGATCAGTCCGGCGATCGCGGTGGCGATCGGCAAACCGGCGGCTATCACCGAGCCGAAGGCGAACACCATGATCAACAGGGCCAGCGCGATGCCGATGACCTCGGCGTGGCCCTTGATCGGCGCCGCAGCGGTCTCGGGGACCGATCCGTTCATCTCGACTCGCAGGCCGGCATCGCGGGTGGGGGTGATCGCCGCGGTCAGTCCGTCCGCGTTGCCCATGATGGAGCGATCGGTGACCGGGACGTCGTAGCCGACCGTGAGGACCGCGGTGTCGCGGTCGGCGCTGAACCGAGCGTCGGTGACGGTGGCCACGTGATCCATGTCGCCGAGGCGGTCGCGCAGTCCGCTGATCGCCGATGCCGGGATGGTGCCGTCGTCGGCGTGCACGACGATGCGCGCGAACGCGTTTCCGGCACCCGGCACATGCTCGCGCAGGAGTTCGATCCCGGCCTGCGACGGCGTGCCGGTGACGTCCCAGTTCTCCTGGGTCTCGCCGCCGAACGCCGACGAAGCGGCCAGGAGGACGGCCAGCGCGGCGGCGAAGCCGAGCAGAGCACGGATCGGATGCGCCGCGGCGGCGTGCCCGATCCGATACAGCAGGGTGGTGTGCATGAGTCGTCCTTCCGGTCGGGATGTCACGGCTAGGGTGGAATCCGTGACTTGCGGATCGCTTGGCGGTGACTTGAGGGCGCGCCCACGGACCGGCCGATCGGATGCGGACAGATGTTTCTGAGTCCGAACGGCTTCGACCGCGCGATCACCGACACCGTGGTCGACGGCCGCACGGGTCTGCTCACCGATCTCGCGCTGGTCATCACGGCAACCGGCAACACGCTCGTGCTCTCGACGATCGTGGTGATGGTCTGCATCGGACTCGCCGTGTACCGCGCCTACCCCGAGGCGATTCTGGTGGGGGCAGGCTCGCTGGTCGGATACCTGCTCATGGTGGGTCTCAAGCACCTGTTCGCACGACCGCGCCCGCCGACGGTCGACCGCCTGCTCGACATCGACACCTACTCGTTTCCGTCGGGCCACGCGATGATGAGCACGATCGTGTTCGGGTTGCTGGCCGTGGCGGCCTTCCGGCTGAGTGCGTGGGTGCGCGCCCACCCGATCGTGCTGCTGCTCGCGCCCGCCGGGGCCATTGCGATCGGGTGCACTCGGGTGTATCTGGGTGTGCACTGGACCACCGACGTGCTGGCGGGATGGTTGATCGGTGCCGTGTGGGTGGCCGGGTGTGCCTGGCTGTGTGCGCGCCGGGCGCCGATGCCACGGCGACAGCGTCTGGCCGACCGCGCACAGCGCTGAGAGCGGGATTCGCCGCATCCATCGTTTCCGACCGACTAGCGTCGCGGGTATGGATTTCGCTCCCTCCGCGCGGTCGGCAGAGTTGACCGCACGCGTGCGCACGTTCATGGCCGACGAGATCACGCCCGTCGAAGGTGAGGTGCATCGCGACATCGCCCGACGCCGGGAGAGTGGCGAGGACCGGTGGACGCCGCCTCCCATCCTGAGCGATCTCAAGGCCAGGGCCCGAGCCGCGGGCCTGTGGAATCTCTTTCTGCCCAAGGAACATGCGGGACGCTACGCGGCGGACTTCGGCACCGACGGCGGCGAAGGTCTCACCAACATCGAGTACGCGCCGATTGCGGAGGCCATGGGCTCGTCGATGCTGGCCCCGCTCGTGTTCAACTGCAATGCCCCCGACACCGGCAACATGGAGGTGCTGCTGCGTTACGGCTCCGAGCCGCAGCGAGAGCAGTGGCTGGAGCCGCTGCTCAGGGGTGAGATCCGCAGTGCCTTCTGCATGACCGAGCCCGACGTGGCGTCGTCGGACGCGACCAACATGGCCGCCACCGCGATCCCCGACGGCGACGACGTGATCATCAACGGGACCAAGTGGTTCTCCACGGGCGTCGGCAATCCCGAGTGCAAGATCCTCATCTTCATGGGTGTCACCGACGCAACCGCCGACCGGCACGCGCGACACACGATGGTGCTCGTGCCCATCGACACCCCGGGGGTGACCGTCGACCGCATGCTCACCACCATGGGCTACTTCGACGAACCGCTCGGGCACGGCGAGGTCTCGTTCGATGACGTGCGGGTGCCGGCGTCGAATGTCCTGCTCGGTCCGGGCCGGGCGTTCGAGATCGCGCAGGGGCGGCTGGGTCCCGGTCGTGTCCATCACTGCATGCGGGCCATCGGTCTCGCCGAGCGCGCGCTCGAGCTCGGCGTCCGTCGCTCGTTGGAGCGCACCGCATTCGGGCGGCCGCTGGCCAAGCTCGGCGGCAACAGCGAACGAATCGCCGACGCGCGCATCGCCATCAACCGATCACGGCTCCTGGTGTTACACGCGGCCTGGCTCCTCGATCAGGGGCGAGCGGAGGGGATATCCGCAGAGGCGGTGTCGGCGGTGAGCGAGATCAAGGTGGAGGTGCCGAACATGGCGCTCGACGTCATCGACCTCGCGATCCAGTTGCACGGCGGTGCCGGCCTCACCGACGACTTCCCGCTCGCGGCATCGTGGGTCGGCGCGCGCGCCCTGCGGCTGGCGGACGGGCCGGACGAAGTGCACCGCGGTGTCGTCGCGCGGATCGAGTTGGGGAAGTATCGCGGATGAGTCGCGATGGATCGTGTCGGAGTCGGAGGGAGACAACATGAGCAGTCAGGTGGCGGGTGCCAGGGCGGTACGGGACGAGGACGCGTTCGACGTCGAGCGGGTCGCGCAGTGGTTGCGCGCGAATGCGGACGATGCGACCGGGCTCGACGGCACGCCGGAGGTCCGTCAGTTCTCCGGCGGCGCTTCGAATCTCACGTTTCAACTGACCTATCCGGACCGGCAGGTCATCCTCCGGCGGGCGCCGAAGGGCACCAAGGCGCGGGGCGCGCACGACATGGGCCGCGAGTTCCGGATCCAGTCCAAGCTCTCTGGCGTGTTGCCCTACGTCGCGCCGATGGTTGCGTTCTGCGACGACGACTCGGTGCTGGGCGCCGACTTCTACGTGATGGGCAAGATCGATGGTGTCATCCCCGGCAAGGAGTGGCCCGCCGACGTCCCGCTGTCGGAGGATCAAGCGCGTCGGCTGTGCTTCGCCTTCATCGATGTGCTCGTCGAGCTCCACTCGGTGGATGTCGCGGCGGCCGGACTCACCGATCTCGGCAAGGGACTCGGGTATGTCCGGCGTCAGGTCGAGGGTTGGTCGACCCGGTTCCGCAATGCGCGCACCGACGATGCGCCCGATTACGAATCGGTGATGGCGTGGCTCGCCGAGAATCAGCCCGACGATGTCGCGAATTGCGTCATCCACAACGACTACAAGCTCGACAACGTCGTGTTGGCCCCTGACGACGTGACGCGCGTGATCGGCATCCTCGACTGGGAGATGGCCACGTTGGGCGACCCGCTGATGGATGTCGCCGGATCGCTCGCCTACTGGGTGCAGGCCGACGACGACGATCGGCGACAGATGATGCGTCGTGTGCCGACCAACCTCCCCGGCATGATCACCCGCGCGGAGTTTGTCGAATACTATTGTCAGCGCATGGGTTTCGAGATGACGCCGGAGCGTTGGCGCTGGTACGAGGTGTTCGGTTTCTTCCGTTCCGCGGTGATCGCCCAGCAGATCTACTACCGCTACTACCACGGTCAGACCACCAACGAGGCCTTCGCGATGCTCGGAGGTGCCGTCCACCTCATCGACGAGGAGATCACGCGGCTGATCGCGAGGTGATTCACCTGCCGGCGGCGGGAACCCGGGTCAGGAATGCCCCGATCTCCCGCGCCACCTCGGCCGGCTGATCGAGCATCGACAGCACGTAGGCGTCGTGGACCTCGGCGTACCGGGCGTTGGGGATCAGCTCGGCGAGACGGCGTCCGTGTTCCGGCGGCATCACCCGGTTCTCCGGTGACCACAACACCAGGGCGTCGCCGCGGAAGCCGGCCAGTGCCTCGGTGTCGCGGATGAGGGCGGCGTGATCGTGCCGGGTTGCGGCGTACTTCTCCAGGTCTCGCCGGACTCCCGGGTTCGTCAGGGACGGGTCGGTCCACCGTTGGACGACGTCGTCGGGGATCGGACGCCGCACCATCCAACCGAACAGCAACGGCGTGCGACGCAGCCACCCTATGCGGAGCTGGCGGGCCGCGAGGGTGATGCCGCCCGGGAGTTTGGTTGCCAGAGTGGCCATCCGGCCGGGCAGCCCGGGTGGGAAGTTCTCGAAGGCCTCGCAAGGCAGGACGACCATCGCACTCACCCGGTCGTCCCGACCGATCGCGGTGAGGAAGAGTCCACCGCCCCAGTCGGCGTGGACGAGCGTCACGTCGTGCAGGTCGAGGGCGTCGAGGAAGTCGGCGACCAGATCGACCATTCCGGGTAGTGCGAGGTCGGCATCCGGATTCATCGGCACCCGGTGTCCGCCGAGCGGCAGGATCGGTCGGATGTACCGGAAGCCGTCGGGAAGAAGGGGAAGTGTGGTGTCCCAGAGCGTCTCGTCCATGAACAGACCGTGGAGGAGGACGACGGGCGGCCCCTCGCCGTCGTCGGTGTACTCGATCGGACCCGCGGGCACGTGAACCTGCTGCATGATGACCTCCCGATTGCTGGAACGTTCTCTCTAGAACGATCACTCTAGAGCAAATGTTCTAGGATGGAAACCGTGCAGACCGACGAACGAATCACGGTGGCGATGGGCGAGCTACTGCGCAGGCAGGGTTATGCGGCCACCGGGATCAAGAAGGTGATCGATGCGGCCGGCGTCCCGAACGGGTCGCTGTACCACCACTTCCCGGGTGGCAAACGCGAGATCGCCGAGAAGTCCTTGCGCACCATGGGAGCCGCCTACGCCGAGTTGGTGGGCGGTTTGCTGGCTGAGGGCGACGACCTGCCCGCAGCGATCGAGCGCGCCTTCGACGCCGCCGCGACCGACATCGAGACCACCGGGTGGGCCAACATGTGTCCGGTGGGCACGGTCGCCGGGGAGGTCGCGGATGCCGAGCCGGAACTCCGGAGCGTGGCGGCCGAGGTCTTCACGTCGTGGATCGACGGCGGGACCCAACTCGCCATGCTGCGTGGCTATTCGGCAGACGATGCCCGTTCGCTCTGCATCGCGCTGCTCGCCGCGCTCGAGGGGGCGTTCGTGATGGCACGCACCCTGCGATCGGCGGAGCCGTTGCGGAGTGCGGGACGTGCGATGGCCGCCTACGCGACCTCGGTCGGGTCCGGCGTTCGACGGTGATCAGATCGTCGCGAGGTATTCGTCGAGCTTGTCGCCGACAACCAACGCGGGCAACGTGAACCGCAGTTGCGCGGCGATGTAGCCGGCCAACTGATGGGGTGCGAAGTGCCAGTGCTTGAGTGCCCAGCCGTGAGCGAGCATCATCAGGTCGAACACCACCAGGTCCGGATCGACTTCGTTCATCAGGCCGGCATCGATCCCTGCGGAGATCGCGTCACGCATCGGCGCAGACGTCTCCACTTCGAGTTCTTTGATGCGCTCGCGCCCGTCGGCGTCGAGCGTGCGGCTCTCGCGGTAGGTGAGGACCACCGCGTCGCGATTCTGGTCGACGATGGTCGTGTACTGGCGAAAGCCCGCGATCAACCGCATGACCGGGTCGTCGCCGGCCTGGTCCATCGCGGGCTGCAGCTGGTCGCGGAAGGCTTCCAGGATGTCGATGATGGCGGCCAGCAGGATGTCTTCTTTGCTGCCGAAGTACTTGTAGAACAATCCGACGCTGACGTCCGCCTCGTCGGCGAGTGCCTGCATCGACATCTGATGAAAACCGGTGCGTCCCATCACCGCCACCGCGGCATCGAGCAACTGTCGGCGCCGCGAGGATGCGCGTACTGCACGCACTGCCTCGGCGACGTCCACAGACGTCGTACCTCCGGTACTCCTCGTCACGGTTGTCATCCTCTCAGATGCCCAGATCCTTGGCGACGATCGTCTTCATGATCTCGGTGGTGCCGCCGTAGATCGTCTGGATGCGGGCGTCCACAAAGGCTCGTGCCACCGGGTACTCGCGCATGTAGCCGTAGCCGCCGTGTAGCTGCAGGCAGCGATCGGCGGTGCGCACCTGCAGTTCGGTGGCCCACCACTTCAGCTTGGCAGCCCGTGCTGCCGTCAGCTCGCCGGCCGCGTGTTCGGCGATGCAGTCGTCGAGAAAGGTGCGGGCGATGTCGAGTTCGGTCGCGAGTTCGGCCAGGACGAACCGGGTGTTCTGGAACGACGCGATCGGTGACCCGAACGCGGTGCGTTCCTTCACATAGTCCAGTGTGCGCGCAAACGTGCCCTCGGCCGCGGCGACCGCCCCGACGGCCAGCGAGAGGCGTTCCTGCGGCAGGTTGTGAACGAGTTGGTAGAAGCCCGCACCTTCGTCGCCCAACCGGTTTGCCACTGGTACGCGCATGTCGGTGAACGACAGCTCGCTGGTGTCCTGGGCGTGCAGCCCGATCTTGTCGAGCTTGCGGCCGCGCTCGAATCCAGGGGTGTCGGCCTCGACGACGAACAGTGTCAGGCCCTTGTGTCTGTCCGGGCCGGTGCGGGCGGCGACGACGAAGAGATCGCCGTTACGGCCATTGGAGATGAAGGTCTTCGATCCGTTGATGACATAGTGATCGCCGTCGCGCACCGCCGATGTCCGGATACCGGTGAGGTCGCTGCCCGCGCCCGGCTCGGTCATCGCGATGCCGAGGACCGTCTCGCCGGAGACCACTCCCGGCAGCCATCTGGCCTTCTGCTCATCGGTGGTCATCTCGACCAGGTAGGGCAGTACCACGTCGTTCTGCAGCGAGAAGGCGATGGCCTCCGCGGCCGCCCCGGTCCGCGCGGTCTCCTCGATGACGATCGCGTGGTAGCGGAAGTCATCGACGCCGGGCCCGCCGAACTCTTCGGCCACCGGAAAGCCCAGCAGCCCATTCTTTCCCGCCTCGGTGAACAGGCTCCGATCCCAGAGCCCGGCCTCCTCCCAGCTCTCGTGCGCCGGGGTGATCTGGTCGGCGACGAACTTTGCGACCGTCTCCCGGAAGTGTCTGTGCTCGATGTCGTGCGTGAGTGAGGTCACGGAGTTCTCCCTGATGGCTTGTGGTGAAGGTGGTTTCGAAGCGCGTCGGGCTCGCTGTGCTCGCTCGTCGCTCCTCGACCAGCGGATTGGGGACAATCAGCGGAAGGCGTTCTCCCCGGTGAACGCCTGTCCCAGCACGAGTTGATGCATCTCCGGTGTGCCCTCGTAGGTGAGCACCGACTCCAGGTTCACCATGTGCCGGATCACCGGGTATTCCAGCGAGATCCCGTTGCCGCCCAGAATCGTTCGGGCGGCTCGGCAGATCTTGATGGCCTCGCGGGTGTTGTTCAGTTTGCCGAAGCTCACCTGGTCGGGTCGCAGTCCGACGGAGTCCTTCAGGCGGCCGAGGTGCTGGGCCAGCAATTGACCTTTCTGCAGCTCGATCGCCATGTCTGCGATCTTGGCCTGGGTGAGCTGGAACCCGCCGATGGGTTTGCCGAATTGGGTCCGCTGCTTGGCGTAGTCGACGGCCGCCTCCCAGGCCGAGCGCGCGGCTCCGATCGAGCCCCAGATGATCCCGTAGCGCGCCTCGGTCAAACTTGACAGCGGGGCTTTGATCCCGTTGCCCTTGTGCAGGTCGTCGTTGCCGGGCATCAGCGCGTCCGCCGGTAGCCGCACGTTGTCCAACACGATCTCACCGGTCGTCGAGGCACGCAGGGACAGTTTGTGTTTGATCTCAGGAGTGCTCACGCCCGGGGTGTCGGTGGGCACGATGAACCCGCGGACGCCGGTGTCGGTCTTGGCCCACACGACGGCGACGTCGGCGATGGGAGAGTTGGTGATCCACATCTTGCGTCCGTCGAGAATCCAGTCCTCGCCGTCGCGACGTGCGCGAGTCTTCATCGACGCCGGATCGCTGCCGGCGTCGGGCTCGGTCAGCCCGAAGCAGCCGACTGTGGTGCCTTCGGCCATCGACGGCAGCCAGTGTTGTTTCTGTTCTTCGCTGCCGTTGTTGTAGATGGAGTACATGGCGAGCGACCCCTGTACCGACACCATCGACCGGATTCCCGAGTCGCAGGCTTCCAGCTCTAGGCTTGCCAGGCCGTAATGCACGGAACTCGCACCACCGCAACCATATCCGTCCAAGTGCATGCCCAGAACCCCGAGCTGACCGAACTGCTTGAACAGGTCGCGTGCGATGGGGATGCCGCCGTCCTCGAACCATTCGCCGATGTGCGGGGTGACGTGTTCGGCGAGGAATCCGCGCACCGAATCCCGCACTGCGAGTTCGTCGTCGGAGTAGCCGAGATCGAGATTGAGGGGGTCGAGCGCGGAAAATTTCGGGGTGCTGGTCGAGGTGCTCATCGGGTGGCTCCTTGGGGGGGTTGTGGTGCGATGAACTCGCCGGCCGACATCTCGGCTGCGGCGGATTCGGTTGCCTTGTAGTGAAGTTTCTTGCCGGTCGCCGAGACCGGCAGGGCGTCGACGAACCGATACGCGCGGGGTCGTTTGAACTGCGACAGCATCGGGTGCGTGCGGCAGTACTCGTCGAGTGCCTCGGCGGATGGCGACGTCCCGTCGACCGGGAGGATATAGGCGACGACCACTTGGCCCCAACGGTCATCGGGAACGCCGACGACGAGCGAATCGGCCACCTCCGGATGGCTGTTGAGTGCCTCCTCGACCTGAACCGGGTGCACGTTCTCGCCACCGGAGATCAGCATGTCGTCCTTCCGGCCGACGATGGTGACGAACTCGTCGCGATCCCAAGTGGCGAGGTCGCCGATGTGCAACCAGCTTCCCCGATACTTGGCCTGTTCCTGTTGCGGGGAATCATGATAGGCGGCGGCGCATTTGGGTGATCGGATGATGATCTCGCCGACCTCGCTGCCGTCGCGGGCCACCACATCGTCGGGGCTCGCGAGCTCCCCGTCGTGACGTACCTTGACCACCCGGACATCGTCGTCGACGCAGGCCCGCCCGGCGGTGCCGGCGTGGTCGGGTAGATCACTCGGCCGCAGGAAGGTGTTCCAGAACCCCTCGGTGCTGCCGTAGCCGTTGAAGATTCGGGGAGTCAGCACCTTCTGATAGCGCAGTGTCGCCTCCCGCTCCAGCGGCGCGCCCATCGTCACGATGCCACGCAGGCTGGACAGGTCCCGCCGGTTCGCTTCCTGGGAGTTGGCGAGCATCGCGAGGTTGGTGGGTGCGCCGATCAGGAAGGTCAGGCCGTACCTCTCCACCCAGTCCAGCGTCAGGTCGGCATCGAACGTCCGCATCGGCACCAGTGACGAGCCCAGATAGAAGGTCGGATTCGGTCCCGCACAATACAGTCCGCCACGGTGGAACCACGGCGTCATGTTCAGTGTCCGGTCCTCCGGGGAGAGCGGGAACGCCATGATCACGTCGTGCGCCGAGAAGATCTCGATCGCGCTGTTCATCGGCACTGCCTTGGGCATCCCGGTGGTACCCGACGTATAGAGACGGGTGGTCTCGTCGAAGACGGTCCGTGGCGGAGTGGGCAACGCGGTATCGGACTGCAGATCAGCGAAGCGCAGGGATGTCGGACCATCGACGAGTTCGCCGTCGCCGACGCCGACGAGTACATCCGGGGTGTGGTCGGCGCGGGCGATCGCTCCGGATACCACCGCGGTCAGATCGGTGTCGTAGACATAGACCTTCGGCCGGCTGATATCGAGGATGACTGCGGTCTCGCCGACCGCGAGGCGGAAGTTCACCGGAGAGCCCACCACCCCCGCGGCCTGGGTGGCCAGGTAGAGCTGGGCGAACTCGGGTCCGTTCAGCAACTGGTAGGCCACCACATCGCCGTCGTCCGCCCCGTGCTCTCGGAGCGCGGCAGCGACCATGTCGACTGCGCGCCCCAGCTGGGCGTAGGTCCATTCGGTGTCGGTGACCGGGTCGATCATGGCGACCGCCTCGGCATACCGTGCGACGTTGCGCCGGAAGCCGTTCAGATAGGTGAACTCGTTCTCGAAGAAGGTCCGGTACTGGTGCGCGTCATACACGTGGCGTGCGGTGTCGGTGGGGCTCATGGCAGGTCTCCGATGATCTGGTGTGCCGACCGGTCAGCCGGCCATGGTGAGGCCGCCGCTGACGCTGATCACCTGGCCGGTGATGAACGATGCCGCGGGCGAGGCGAAGAACAGGACGGGCGCGGCGACCTCGTCGGGGCGGGCGAGCCGCCGGAACGGGATCGCCTTGACGAGTGCCTCTTTGAGCTTGTCGGACTGCGCCTGGAACAGCGGTGTGTCGGTGGGGCCGGGGCAGACGGCGTTGACGGTGATCTGGTGCCGTGCCATCTCGCGGGCCAAAGACTTGGACAACGCGATGACACCGCCCTTGGCGCCTGCGTAGATCGATTCGCCGGAACTGCCGACGCGACCGGCATCGGAGGCGAGGTTGATGACCCGGCCTCCGTGCCAATCGTCACGTTTCGATGCCTCGACCATCCCGGGTAGGAACGCGCTGGCCATGTGTACGGGGCCGAGATAGTTGATCGCCACCACCTTCTCGGCGAACTCTGTTGTCGCGTTGAGGAATTGATCGGTGCGGTCCCAGCCGGCCGCGTTGACCAGGATGTCGGGGACGCCGACCTCCGCGGTGACCGCGTCGCGGAGCGTGTCGACCGTGGCGCGGTCGGCGACGTCGACGCTCATCGGGATGATCGTCTCGCCGGCCTCGGCGGTCTGCTTGGCCGCGTCGAGGTTCAGGTCGGCCGCGACGACGGTGGTGCCCTGCTCGGCGAAGGCCAGTGCGATGGCCTTGCCGATGCCGGAACCGGCGCCGGTGACGACTGCGATGCTGCTGTTCATGGTGTGTCCTCTGTGCTCGTCGGGTCTGGCGGTTCAGACGCCGACGTACTTGTTGAACTCCGGGGCCCGCTTCTCGGCGAATGCCGTGGCGCCCTCGAGACCCTCGGGGGAGTGGGTGAACAGGTCGAGCGCACTCATCGCCATGTTCGACAGTCCGGCCTGGTGGTCGGTGTCGGCGTTGAAGCTCTGCTTGAGGAACTTGATGGTGGTCGGAGACTTCTCCGCGATCTCGGCGGCGACCTTCTTGGCTTCGTCGAGCAGATCGGCGGCGGGGACGACCCAGTTCACCAGGCCCCATCGCTCGGCGGTTTCCGCGTCGTATTGGCGGCACAGGTACCAGATCTCGCGGGCACGCTTCTCGCCGACGATCCGGGCCAGGAATGCCGATCCGAACCCGGCGTCGAAGGAGCCGACCTTGGGTCCGGACTGGCCGAAGCGGGCGGTGTCGGCGGCGATGGTGAGGTCGCAGAGGACGTGCAGAACGTGGCCGCCGCCGATGGCCAGTCCGTTGACGGCCGCGATCACCGGCTTCGGGATGTCGCGGATGGTCTTGTGTAGGTTGCCGATCTCGAACATGCCGCTCTCGGATGGGCCGTAGTCGCCGGTCTCGGCGCGCTGCTTCACGTCGCCACCGGTGCAGAACGCCTTCTCGCCGGCGCCCGTGAGGATCACGGCCTGCACATCGCGGTCGGCCCACGCCCGGCGGAACGCGTTGATCATCTCCTCGACGGTCTTCGCGCGAAAAGCGTTGTACCGCTGCGGCCGGTTCATCGTGATGATCGCGGTCGAGCCCTCGACGGTGTACTCGATGTCCTCGTAGTTCATGTCCGCAACTCCTTCGATCGGTGTGGTGTGAAGTCAGTGTTCATGTTGAATGAACATACATTCACAGCCAGAGCGCGTCAAAGGGGCGGGTGAGATGCGGCAGCGGATGATGGCCGAGGAGTGGGCGCGCGTTCCCGTACCCGATGCGCACCGCACTGTGAACTACATCAATCTGGGCCAAGGGGGTGACGTACGTCGCAGCATGATCTAACATCAGTGTCACCTTTCAAGTGGTCTCCGGTGAGGAATGTCGTCACAATGCAGCATCTGGTGTTTTTGCTTCTCGGACTGGGAAACGGCGCAGTTTTCGGTGCCCTGGCGCTCGCGATCGTCCTGACGTATCGCAGCTCCGGGGTCGTGAACTTCGCGACTGGAGCGATCGCGCTGTACACCGCGTACACATACGCTTTTCTTCGGCAGGGGCAACTGCTCGTGCTGATCCCCGGCGTGGACTCGATCGATCTGGGCACACCGATGGGAATGTGGCCTGCGATGGGCCTGTCCCTCGTGATCGCCGCGTTGCTTGGCCTGGTCCTCTATCTGCTGGTCTTCAGGCCATTGCGTACATCACCTCTGGTGGCGCGAGCAGTGGCCGCACTCGGCATCTCGCTGCTGATCGCCGGCCTGGTGGCCCAGAAACTCGGTACGGACCCGGTCGAGGTGAGCCCCATCTTCCCGACGGACGTCTGGCAGGCCGGTGACCTGCAGTTGTCGGCCGACCGCTTCTACTTCGCGCTGACCATCGTGGTGCTGTCCGTGCTGCTTGCACTGGTCTTCCGCTACACCAAGTTCGGGCTAGCGACTCGGGCATCCGCGGAGACCGAACGCGGCGCGTACGTCAGCGGGATCTCGCCCGACCGCATCGCTGCATACAACTGGATGCTCAGTTCTGCAGTCGCGGGTCTGGCGGGAATCCTGATTGCGCCGATCGTCCCGCTGGTACCGGTTGCCTACACCCTGTTCATCGTGCCGGCGCTGGCCGCCGCGATCTTGGCACGCTTCGACCTCGTCGTGGTCGCAGTGTTCGCCGGTCTCGCCGTGGGCATGCTGCAGTCCGAGGCGCAGTACCTGGCATCCCAATACGACTTCTTGCCGTCCGCCGGTCTTCCCGAACTGGTGCCATTGATCTTGATCCTGGCGGTGCTGCTCATCCGTGCCAAGCCGTTGCCTGCACGTGGCGAGATCATCCTGCAAACCCTCGGACGTGCCCCCGGCCACTTCACGTCGCTCCTACCGCCGTGGTGATGACGATCGTCGGCATCGTGGCTCTGTTCCTGCTCGACGACCGCATGCGCACGGGGCTGATCGTCAGCTTCATCATGGCCATCATCGCGTTGTCTTCCGTCGTGGTCACCGGGTACGCCGGTCAGGTATCGCTGGCCCAGTTGACGATCGCCGGAGTCGCGGGCTTCCTGCTCGGACCCATCGCCAACACCTTCCATCTTCCGTTCCCGATCGCTCCGCTTGTGGCTGCGATCTGCGCGGCAGCGCTCGGCGTTGTGATTGGACTTCCGGCCCTGAGGATTCGAGGTCTCACAGTCGCGGTGGTGACGCTGGCAATGGCGTTTGCGGTCGAAGCGATCTGGTTCCGCAACGGCGATATCGTCGGCACCAGTGGCGTCGAGGCGCCGAAACCCAGCCTGTTCGGATGGGACCTGAGCATTGGTCAGGGCCTGGAGTATCCGCGGGTGACGTTCGGTGTGCTGGTGCTACTGGTGTTGGTTGCGGTCGCTGTCTCGGTCGCGCTGCTACGGCGCAGTCGACTCGGGACCGAGATGCTGGCCGTCCGGGCAAACGAGAGATCCGCTGCCGCAGCCGGTGTGAGTGTCGTCCGGGTCAAGATTCTGGCTTTCGCGATTGGTGCGTTCATCGCCGGCATCGGCGGCTCATTGCTGGCCTACCAACAGCAGACCGTGACATTCGACTCGTACTCGGCGATGGCCGGCGTTGCGCTCTTCGCCACGGTCTACCTGGCCGGTATCACCTCGGTTGCCGGCGGCATCCTGGCGGGGGTCTCCGCTGCTAACGGGCTGATATTCATCTTCGTCGACGAACTGTGGTCGGTGAGTGGTTGGTATGTCGTGGTATCCAGCGTCCTGCTGATCTTCACTGTGATCCTCAACCCCGAGGGCATCGTGGGCCCGGCACACAGTGTGTTGGCGAACCGCCGGGCCGCAGCGCTGCGGGACAAGGCCAAGGCCTCTCCGGATGCGCATGCCACGGATGCCATACCCACCGAGGAGCTTCCGGCCCAGCCGCGGGTTCTCGATCGGACGGGGCAGTCCGAGCTGATTCTCACCGATGTGTCGGTGAAGTATGGTGGTGCGGTTGCGCTGTCGGACGTATCGCTAGACGTTCCGAAGGGTGCGCTGGTAGGCCTCATCGGTCCGAACGGTGCCGGAAAGACTACACTCATGGATGCCATCACCGGATTTGCCGACTACACCGGCGACGTCACACTGTCGGGGTCGTCCATGGGCGGGCTCGCCCCGCACAATCGGATTCGTGCGGGCCTCGGCCGTACCTTTCAGGCGATCGAGCTGTACGACGATCTCAGCGTGACAGAGAACGTCAAGGTGGGCCGAACGGCCGCAGTGCATCGTCCCGACGTCAAGACCGAACACACCGATATCGGCCACCTCACTGAGGTATTCGAACTCCTGGGTATCACTGAGATCAGTGAGCGCCCAGCCGGCGAACTGTCACAAGGACAGCGTCAGCTGGTATCGATCGCACGGGCTCTGGCCGGCTCACCCAATCTGTTGCTGCTGGACGAGCCGGCAGGTGGCCTCGACAGCACTGAGAGCCGTTGGCTCGGAGAACGACTGCGAAGAATCTGTGAGAGTGGGGTGACGATTCTGATGGTCGATCACGACATGGATCTGGTCCTGAGTATCTGCGACGAGGTTCACGTACTGAACTTCGGTGAGCTCATAGCGTCCGGGTCCCCGGCGGAGATCCGGTCAAATCGAACAGTTGCGGAAGCATATCTAGGAAGAGAGGCTCAGGTTCATGGCTGACGTGCTACTTGCCGGAAAGGGCAAACCGGAAGAGCCTGTGCACACCGGAAGCCCGATTCTCGAATGCCGAGAGGTGTCGGCCGGCTACGGTTCGGTCAAAGTGGTTCGAGACGTGAGCTTCTCGCTCCATGCCGGCAATGTCCTGGCGATCCTGGGGCCCAACGGCGCGGGGAAGTCCACTCTGATGAACACCTTGGCCGGGTTGCTGCCCCGCAAGGGAGGCGACGTCGTCGTCGAGGGCAAGCAATTGCGCAGCGGTCGTCCCGCAGAAGCCAACCGTCATGGACTGGTGCTGGTTCCGGATGATCGAGCGTTGTTCACATCGCTGACGGTTCGTGAGAACTTGACGATCGCTAAGAGGTCCGGCGGGCTCGATGTTGATGCGGCCATGGAGATGTTCCCAGCCCTTGCCAAGCGCATCAAAGTCAATGCCGGGGCGCTGTCGGGTGGAGAGCAACAGATGCTCGCCGTGGCGCGAGCGTTGACCCAGAATCCCCGCGCCCTTCTCATCGATGAGATGAGCATGGGATTGGCCCCGGTCATCGTCGAGGAGCTTTTGCCAATCGTGCGTCGGATCGCCGACGAGACCAAAGCCGTTGTGGTGCTGGTGGAACAGCACGTGCAGTTGGCTCTGGAGGTCGCCGACGAGGCGCTCGTCCTCGTGCACGGCGGTGTGCGATTACGCGGGCCGGCCGACGACCTCGCAAAGGACCCAGCGTTGCTCGAGCAGGCTTACCTGGGCGAAGCCGTCTGACAGTTCATCGGCAGAGCCAGTTCACCGACAGAGCCGGCCACCCCCGCGCGCGGGGGTGGCCGGCTCTATGTCTCATTCATGGCGAGGAAGACCTGTTGTCCGAGACTGTTCACACCCAATCGACAGCTGCGGGATTTCACTCCTGGAAGCCGATGAGCCGAGCGGGTCGAGTGAATCTCCGGTCGGGAGCCTCTCGGGCCGCCGCAGCGTCCAACGATGTCGGACGGGAGGGTCCAAGGCGACGCTCACGAAGTCGAAGCGGTTTCGAGAGAACCAAACTCGGGAGTCAAACGTGCGCGCGATCCTCAGTTGGATCCCACGGTCCGTACGACGGCTCGCGATCTGACACGGGCGACCACGCCGCCGCGCCGTGGAAGACGGTCATCGTGCCGTACGAAGCGGACACGCAACCAGCAGTCAAACGGCGATCGGGCGCGCAGTGATCGATTCGGCAGTGGCCACCGGACTTGCGCGACGACCGACCCCGACAACGACATGCGGACCGACTTCCAGAGCGGAACGTGGCACTCGCTCCGAGGCTGGTTCCGTCCCAAATGGATTTGGCCGCCAGCCCGAAACGGGCTGGCGGCCAAATCAGTTCGAGCGAGTGATCAGGAGGTGGGTTTGGCGTAGAGCGATGGGTCGATGGTCACCTTCTTGTAGTCGGTGAGTTCGCCGTTCTCGTTGGCCTTGGCAAGGATGCCGTCTGCGCTGCAGATATTCGGTGAGATCGGGATCTGCTTGCCGTTGCACTGGAACATGATTCCGTCGGTCAGCGGGTACTCCGTCGGAGGCGCGGTCTTCATACCCTCCATGACCGTTTCCTTCGTGGGGTCGGTGACCTTGGCGGCGTTGAGTGCCTTGATCATGCCGAGCATCGGGGCGTATCCGGCAGACGAGAGCTGGCCGAACTTTGCGCCGTCGCCGTACTTGGCCAGAATCGCCGAGTACAGCTGAGAATCGGCCGCGTCGGGGCTGAGGTTGAGTGCGGCCGCGACATTGATGTCCTTGTAACCGTTCGGGATCGAGCTGCCGCCACCGATGCTGATGCATCGATCGATGGCGAAGATCGGGGTATTGGGCTTGGTGGTCTTGATTGCTTTGAAGGCGCTGGTGCAGAAGCTGTCATTGCCGAGGACGAAGAAGTTGTCCGCGTCGGCTCCTGCGGCACTGATCTGCGGGGTCATGTCCGCGGTGCCCGGCGGAATGCCGACGACATCGTACCCGACACCTGCATTACCCCAAACCATACCGCCTACCGCACGGGTGGGTCCCTCCGCGCCCGGCACGCCGATGGACACGGCGAGAGTGTCCTTGAGCCCCTCGTCTTTGGCTGAGGTGGCCGTGATCGCGAAGTACGCGGTGCCGTTCGACAGGGAGAAGACCCCGGGGGTGCTGAGGCCCTTCGGCGTGGTGCCGCTGTGGACGACGAGCGGGACACCGGCGGGCGACAGGACGTCGACGAGGTTGTCGAGTTCGCCCGGGGTCGGTCCGACCACCGCTGCGGCGCCGGCCTGGACCATCTGGTTCGCACAATCGGTTGCCACGGCAGGCTGCGCGAGTGCCTCACACGGCTTGAACTGGATCGGACGTCCGCCGATGCCGCCGAGGTAGTCGTTGGCGTAGGCGGCCGCGGCTTGGGCGCCACGGATCTCGTCGCTCGTGTCGATAGTCGGCGACTTGCCTTCGCTGACGAACCCGATTGTCACGGGAGTTCCGGTTGCCTTGTTGGGTGTGCCCAGAACGGATTCGTTGGCCGAGGGTTCGGCTGCCGAGTCGCCGCCGTCATCGGAACTGCTACAGGCGACCATCCCTGCGGTGAGGGCGGCAGAGAGCAACGTTGTTGCCAACAGCCGCCGGCCGGTCCTTGTCTTGTTCATTCTGTGCTCCTGAGATCGGGACGTCGGAATTGCGCCCGCACATGGGTGTTGGATTGAGTCTCGTATCCAATCGTTCGGGTTGGTGCGAAGATCGGATCCACTGGGAGACGTGGTGTCAGATACGGACCCTTGAATCGTGGACTATGACGGCGGTCACTCCTATCGTTTTCTCGGAATGTTATCCAACTGTTATCTCCCGGCCCTCAGAGGCGTGCTGTGTGCGCTGGTGATTCCGTGATTCGGGGATGGTTGATGGACTCGAAGACCCTGCGCGCGTCAGGCTTGTGTAGGTGGAGAGAAGATACCCAGTTATGTCAGAAAGGTGCGCTTGGGCTCGGTCGCTGCCACCCGAGGTGCTGTCGCGATGGGCTGAGACCTCCTGAGGAGATCTGGTGGTGGCGCCGGAGGGCTTCCGCTCCGTTGACTGTCGATGGATTGTGGCAGAAGACAACACGCTGATCGTCCACCTGGGGCGGCAGTGGTCGAGCACCACCGGTCCTTCACCGCCGGTCCTTCCACCGCGGAAATGTCCGTCGTCTGATAGGTGAGGTCCTCGTGTCGTGGTTGAGGACGTGTCAGTCCCCGCGCACGACCTCCATCATCGAGTCGGTGTCGACGAACTTCACTCGTGGTCGCCTCCGGGGCTTTCCAGCGGCTCGCTCGGCCTTGTCGATCAGGGACCAGCCGGCGAAGTCGACGACGTGCGGCGCTCGCTGGGACACCAAGTCCGCGAATGATTCCGAGTCGTCTGCGGGAGCGGCGAGTGCGCCCGCGACGTAGTCCTGCAGCAGCAGGTCGACGGTATCGGCGGCGCACTTCTTGTTCGTCCCGATGACCCCTGAGGGCCCCCGCTTGACCCATCCGGTGGCGTAGACACCCTGGACTGGTTCGTCGCCGTCCAGTGTGACAACCCGACCATCGACGTTCGAGATGACGCCACGGGCGTCGTCGAACGGCACCCCTGGTACCGGCACGCCACGATAGCCGACCGCCCGGAGTACGAGCGACGTGTCGATCACCTCGGTGGTATCCGTTCCGACCGCGACGACGGCTCCTGACTCGTTGCGGTCGAGGTTGTTGTGCATGACGCTGACGGACTCGATGTGACCCTCGCCCGAGATCTCGGTGGGGGAGGCGAGGTATCTCAGGACGAGACGCTTCGATGAGCCGGCCCCGCCCTCCTCGGCAACCTTGCGGGCCAAAGCGACCTTGGCCTTGACCGATGACTCGGTTTCGGGGTCGTCGAGGATCTCCTGCGTCACAGAATCGATGCGCACCTCGTCGGGATCGATCACGAGGTCGACCCCGGGGAGATGGCGCAGGGCCATCATTTCGGGATTGGTGTATCCGGCTTGTGCGACACCCCGTCGGCCGAGCACGACCACCTCGCGAATGTTGCTCGCACGCAGTACTTCCAATGCATGGTCGGCGATGTCGGTGCGGTCGAGGTCGTCCGGGTCGGAGAGCAGGATGCGAGCGACGTCGAGAGCGACGTTGCCGTTGCCGACGATGACGGCTCGTTCACCGCTGAGGTCGTAGGTCCGATCTGCGTAGTCGGGGTGGCCGTTGTACCAGCCGACGAATTCCGTGGCGGTGTGGCTACCCGGGAGGTCCTCGCCGGCGATGCCGAGGCGACGATCCGACGACGCGCCCACTGCGTAGATGACAGCGTGGTTGTGTGCCAGCAATTCTTCATGCGTCAGGTCGACACCGACCTCGACCCCCAGGTGCAACCTGAAATTCTTGCGACGCTCGAGGGTCCGGAAGATGTCGGTCACCGCCTTCGTGCCCGGGTGATCGGGAGCGACTCCGGAGCGGACGAGCCCATACGGTGTCAGCAAGCGCTCAAACATGTCGACCTGGACGCCTTTGAGTGCGATCAGCTCGGACGCGGCATAGAATGCCGCAGGTCCTGACCCGACGATGGCGACCCTCAGCTGCGAGAAATCCGCCTTCCGCCACAGCGGTTTCGGCACGTCGAGTTCACCGCTCTGCACCGGATGCAGGTCGAAGTACTCGGCATTGAGTTCGATGAACGGGAGCTCGGGATCGTCCAACTCGTCTTCGGCCTTGATCGCCTCCACGGGGCAGGCCTCGACACAGGCGCCACAGTCGATGCAGGTCTGCGGGTCGATGTGGAGCATCTCTGTCCGCATGAAGTCCGGCTCGTCGGGCGTCGGATGGATGCAGTTGACCGGGCATACATCAACGCATGAGGCGTCGTTGCAACACGCTTGCAAAATCACAAAGGCCACGGCGATGTCCTCCAATATCTGACAGTTACGTCTACTTTGGGGGCAAGGGTTCGATCTGTCAAGTAGCAGAAGAACCCTTCCATACATCTTTCTGCCGTTATGCCGGCTGCGAGCGTACGGCGTGATCAACGGCCCGTCGAAGTGGCGCTCGACTGGAGTGAACATTTGATCTAACGTCAGTGTCACTAATGGTTCAGGTGCCATTCCAGCGGCGACCGAACGTACCGACGAGGAGGGTCATGACGGAACGCAATCGACTGGTCGTGTGCGCGAGCCACAGCCCGGGGATGGAGCGAGACACCGAGCATGTGTTCGGATCGGAGTTCCGGGCCGGCCTGGCTGATGCGCGGGCACTGATCACCTCGTTCGACCCGGATTTCACGATCCTCTTCGGTGGCGACCATCGCCGTGCCTTTCGGCACGTGGTCCCGACCTTCGGCGTGGCCACGTCCGCGACCATCCTGCCCGAAGGTGGCCATGACGAAGGGACACTGAATGTTCCGGCCGATGTCGCCATGGACCTCGCGGTGCATCTACTCGACTCGCGGTTCGATATCGCGGTCTGCCGGGACGTCTCCCTCGACCACGCTTTCGCGCAACCACTACGAGACCTCACCGGCGACCTCGGACGCTACCCGGTCATCCCGGTGCCGATCAATTGCGCGACCGGACCGTTGCCGGCGGCCGCGCGCGTACTGGAGTTCGGGGAAGCGGTCGGGCGTTTTCTCGACACGCTGGACGCCCGCGTGTTGGTGATCGGGACCGGCGGGCTGTCTCACTCGCCGCCGAGTCTGGAGCTCGATGCCTACGACATCAGCGACGAGGAGCGGCGCCGCGTGATCAGCGAGGGCGCGGCAGCTGCGCGTACGAAGATCAAGCCGCAATGGGACAAGGCCTTCCTGGACGCGTTGGCCACCTGGGACGGTGCCGAACTGGTCTCGCTCACCGATGATGCCCGCGCGCAGGCCGGTGTCGGCGCCAACGAGGTGCGCACATGGCTGGCGGCCGGGGCCGCGGGAGGCGGCACGCCGCTGGATGCGCTTGTTTATCAGCCGGTCGAGGAATGGATCACCGGGATGGGGCTGGCGGTGTCGCGGTGAACCCGCTGATCTGATCAGGCCACCGGAGGGATCGGGTGGTCGACGACGTTCCCAATCGCACGGACAATCCCGAACCCGGTGCCGCGCTTCACGAGTGTTGAGAAAGGAGCTGATTTCGACGTGCGGTTGAACTGGCCGGCGTCAGAACGGACTGCCCGAAGCAATCGCTGTGGGGCAGTCCGTCTCCGTTGGTGACGCGCAGTTTCAGCGGCCCTGCCACACGGGTGGCCGCTTCTCGGCGAAGGCGCGGGGTCCCTCCTTGGCATCTTCGGAGTAGGCGATCGCCGGGAGGGCGGCGCTGGTCATGTCCCAGCCGATGGTCTCGTTCGGTCGATCGCCGGACTCGCTCTGTGCGAGAGCGATTCGTTTGGAAGCGGCTACCGCGAGTGGTGCATTGGCCGCGATCTTCTCAGCCAGCGCCAGCGCAGTGGCGAGCACGTCGCCCGCAGGGACCACCCGATTTATCAGGTGCAGCTCGAGCGCCTGCGCAGCGGTGATCGGTTCGCCGGTGAGCAGCAGTTCCATCGCAACGACCTGAGGTAGCTTCGCGGCGAGGCGAAATGCGCCGCCCGCACCGGCGATCAGACCCCGTGTCACCTCCGGCAGCCCGAAGATCGCGGTGTCGGCGGAGACCGCGAGATCGCTGGCCAACACGAGTTCAGTGCCACCGCCGAGCGCGGGTCCGTTGACTGCTGCGATGGTCGGCTTGCTGATCGCATGTCCGACGTAGCCCGCCAGGCCCCACTGCTCGCGCCCGGGTGGGATCACCGCCTCGCCGCGGGTGATGGCCTTGAGGTCGGCTCCCGCGCAGAACGCCTTGTCGCCGGCGCCGGTGAGGACCACGGCACGAACGTCAGGGTCCTTGTCTGCTTCGGCCAGGGCATCGCCGACGACAATGCACATCTCGGCATTGACGGCGTTACGCGCCTCTGGACGATTCATGGTGATGAGCATGACGTGCCCGCGACGTTCGATCAGCGCGGGAGACTCCGGTGTATCAGTCAAGATTCCTCCAAATTGTTGTGGTGCACGAATCAGCGATCACGGCCAGACGTCCGCGACATCGACTGCGTGCCTTGGCGGTGGTGCGGGAACCGCAGGGGACGTGCGCGAGAACGACGGCGCCGGCCCGGGTTGGGTGATCCCGTCGATCGTCGTGAAGACACCGCGCGCGACCATCTGTGGATCGGCTTCGGCCTCGGCGAAGGTCAAAACCGGAGTCACGCAAGCGTCGACCCCGGCGAAGACGCTTGCCCATTCGTCCCGTGACCGAGAGGCAAAGCATTCGGCGAAGAGCTTACGCATGTGCGGGTAGTTCTCGGGTTCGCGTTGGGCGCCGACCTCGGCGGGATCGAGGCCGAGGGTTTTTACCATCGTCGCAAAGAACTGTGGCTCCAAGGCTCCGACCGCGACATACTTGCCGTCTGAGCACTCGTAGGTGTCATAGAACGGAGCAGAGCCGTCGAAGACATTCTCGCCACGGTCATCTGACCACCGTCCTGACCCGCGCATGGCCCACAACAGGTGCCCCAGTGCCGCTGCGCCGTTCACGATTGCCGCATCGATGATCTGCCCGCGTCCGGAGGTCTGGCGTTCGACCAGAGCGGAGATGAGACCGATCACCAGGAACATCGAACCGCCGCCGAAGTCGCCGAAGAGGTTCAGGGGTGGCACCGGGCGCTCACCCGGACGTCCAACGGCGTGCAGCAGTCCCGTCAGTGAAATGTAGTTCAGGTCGTGGCCTGCCTCCATGGCCCGTGGACCATTCTGCCCCCATCCAGTCATTCGGCCGTAGATGAGCCGTGGATTGACCTCGGCGACGTCGTCGGGGCCGAGACCGAGGCGCTCGGTGACGCCCGGGCGAAAGCCCTCGATGAGGATGTCTGCCCGCGCGACGAGTCGCATCACATCGCGGAGGTCATCGGGGTTCCTGAGGTCGGCTTCCACGATGGTTCGTCCGCGCAGGCCGGCACTCGATCCTGTTCCGGCTGTGGCCAACCCGCCGCGTCTCTGTACGCGGACCACATCGGCGCCCAGATCGGCCAACACCATCGCGGCGTGAGGACCGGGACCCATGCCGGCGAGCTCGAGTACCCGTACACCGGCGAGGGGCCCGACGTGCGGGTCAGTCACTGGAGGGAAGGGGTTTGGCGCTCTTGATGTCCAGTGGCGTGCCGCCGAGCGACAGGGTTCCGGTGCCGGGCTTGGTCACCAGGACCTCGACGGTGTCCTCGGGGTCGACGTAGCGTTTGCCGAGCTGTGTCCCGCTGTCGAGTCCCGCGGCCGGGGTGAGCCCGGTCGCCGGTGTCTTCGTCACGTCGATCATCGGCTGGCCGCCGCAGTCGAGTTCCGATTCGCCTGCGGGTGCCTTGACGATGATCACCTGTGTGCCGCATACCTGGCTCTGCAGACGACTTCCGGTTTTCAACACGATCTCTCCTTTGATTCTGGTGCTGTTCGACGTCGAGCTCTGTGCGCCGTTCACGCGCGGGATTCCGCTGTGGGTTCGACGATGCTCGACACCACGTTCTTGCGGAGAATCTTTCCGGTTGCGGTCGCCGGGAGGTCGTCGAGGAAGATGACCCGATCCGGGGTGCGCGAACCGCGTAGGCGTTCACGTACGTAGGTGCGCAACTCCTCGGGATCAACAGACATGCCAGGCTCGACGACGACCGCAGCAGCGATCGCCTCACCCCAGTGATCGTCTGGTATGCCGACCACCACAACCGAGCGGACCATCGGGTGGTGTACGAGAACGTCCTCGATCTCGGCGGGGGCGATGTTCTCGCCACCGCGGATGATGGTGTCGTCGTTGCGCCCGACGATGTAGAGGAAACCCTCGGTGTCGGTGTACGCGAGATCCTTGGTGGGGAACCAGCCCTCGGCGTCCAGCACCGAGCCGGCACCCATGTACTCCCCGGACACCTGTGGCCCGCGTACCCAGAGTTCGCCCTGCTCGCCTGACGCGACCGGGAGCCCCTCGGGGCTGCGCAGTTGGATCTCGATGCCGGGAACCGGTCGGCCGATCGAGCCCAGACGCGCCTGGACAACCGGATCGTCACTGTCGAGTGCCGCGCGGTGATCTTCGGGGCCCAGCAGCGCGATCGTGGAACTTGTCTCGGTCAGACCGTAGGCGTTGACGAATCCTGCCTCGGGGAATGCCCGCAGCGCCGCTTCGAGAGTGGGCCGAGGCATGCGTGCTCCGCCGTAGGAGAGCGATCGCAGCGTGGGCACATCGGCGCGTTCACCTGCCAGCACATCGACGATACGATCCAGCATCGTCGGCACGACCATGGCAGACGTCGCACCTTCTCGACGGACGAGCTCCACCCAGGCGCGTGCATCGAAGTTGGGCAGATAGATCAGGCGGCGACCGGCATAGATGTTCGTCAGGATCGTGCCCATCCCGGCGACGTGATACGGCGGAACACTGATGAGCGCACCGTCGGTCTCCGCGGCCGCCCCGTACTCCACAGTGCTCATGACGTAACTGAGCAGATGGCTGTGCCGCAGGATCACACCCTTGGGTGCGGATGTGGTTCCACTGGTGAACAAGATGATCGCCGGATCGTCCGGGTCGACGTTCGCGGCGGGCAGCGGATCTGATGCAGCCGCGCGGGCGGCGGAGGCAAAAGCGTCGGTCGTCATGACGTCGCGGATCGACGCCAGTTCGGCGACGTAGCGGGGGTCCGCGATGACCAACGGGGATTCTGTACGCGCAATCAGCTGTTCGAGCTGCCCGCGGGCGAGGCGGTAGTTGACCGGTACGAACGGCACACCGGCATGGGCGGCGGCGAATACCAGCACGGGGAGCTCGAGTCCGGAATTACCGAGGAAGACGACGTTCTTGGCGTCCGCCCGCGCGATGACACTTGCTGCGCCGGCGACCAGTTCGCCGAACTCCGCATACGTCAGTGAGGTGCCGTCGACCGTGATGGCAGTCCGGTCCGGGTGACCAGATGCCGCCATGTCCAGGATCAGCGAGATGCTCATGCAAGACTTCCAAATCTCTCGTGTGATGTGATCCCCATCGTCGGCCCGATGCCCCGTTCTGTGCTGACTCGGCAGGGGTGCTCCGGAAGAATGACGTGGGTCACTCCTTGGCAAAACCATAGTGGATGATCTGACACCTTGTCCACGAATTGTCGGAAAGATGTCGGTCCACCGGTTCGGGCGGTTGTTTGCGCAGTTCAGAAGGGGGCGGAATCATTGGGTGTTGTGGCGATGCTTGTTCGGCATGCGCGCTGCACCGAGCCTTGAATATCGTTGATCTGACATCTAGGGTCAGTTGCGTGTGCCGAAAGGCCAATCAGCTCGCAATCGAAAGGTGGCCGAGATGGCACTTGCCATATCCCCCGAACACATTGAACTCGCCGATGCCGCTGCCGGCCATCTCCGGCGGCATGGTGTCCGCGACGCCGCCCGCGCTTCCCTCGACGGATCACCCGTTCCCGACAAGTTCTGGTCGAGCACAGCGGATCTCGGTTGGCTCGGCTTGCATCTCCCGGAAGAACACGGTGGGTCGGGCTACGGTATCGCGGAGCTGACCGTCGTCCTCGAGGCGATGGGGCATGAGCTGGCTCCCGGCCCGTTCCTTGCGACGGTCGCCGCATCGGCAGTCATCGCGCACTCCGGGGATGCCGACCTCAAGGCGGAAGTGCTCCCCGGGCTCGCGGACGGATCGACAGTTGGTGCGGTCGGCCTCGCCGCGGGGCTGTCCCGCGACACCGAGGGCCTGGTCAGCGGCCAGGTGCGCGCGGTCTTGTCGGCTCCGGAGGCAGATCTGCTCGTCCTCGCGATCGGCGATGACCTCGTGGTGCTCGACACGACCGTGGCAGGGGTAGGCATCAGCCCAGCCACCTCACTGGACACCACTCGCGGGCTGGGGACGGTCTCATGTACGGGAGTTGCTGTCCCGGCCAACCGAATTCTCGAGGGTGCGGCACGCTCGGGTCGCAGCCTGCTGCGTGTCCTCGCATCCGCCGAGGCCACTGGCGGGGCGCTGGCGTGTCTCGAGATGGCCACGGACTACGCAAAGGTTCGCGAACAGTTCGGACGGACCATCGGCTCGTTCCAGGCTGTCAAGCATCACTGCGCCGACATGCTCATCGCCGCGGAGGCGACCGTCGCGGCCACCTGGGATGCGGCCCGCGCCAATGACATCGACAGCGCCTGGTTCGCATCAGCTGTCGCGGCCTCCTATGCGGGCCCGACCCAGCTGAAGAACGCCCGGATGAACATCCAGCTTCATGGTGGCATCGGGTTCACCTGGGAGCACGATGCGCACCTCTACCTGCGACGTGCGACCACGGTCGCCGCAATCCTGTCCGACGGCATCGATCCGTTGGTCGACATCGTCGCCGCCTACCGGTCGGGTCAGGCCCAGGGCGCAATATTCGAGCTGCCCGAGGAGGCCGAGGTGTTCCGGACGGCTGCCCGTGCCGAGGCCGAGGCTGTCAGAGCACTGCCCGAGGCGCAGCGACGCGATCACCTCGTCGACAGCGGATACCTTGTCCCGCACTGGCGCAAGCCCTGGGGGCGCGAGGCCGGGGCGATCGAGCAATTGGTGATCGAGGAGGAGTTCGAGGGCATCGATCTGCCAGACCTTGGCATCACCGGCTGGGTCAATCTCACCATCTCGCAGGTGGGTTCGGACGATCAGCGCAATCGGTGGGTCGAACCGGTGCTGCGCGGCCGGGATCAGTGGTGTCAGCTGTTCAGCGAGCCCGGTGCAGGTTCGGATGCCGCTGCCGTTCGAACCGTGGGCAAGAGGGTGGAGGGCGGTTGGCGCGTGACCGGCCAAAAGGTCTGGACCAGTGTCGCTCTCGACTGTCAATGGGGTCTGGCGACCGTCCGGACCGACCCCGACGCAGCCAAGCATGCCGGGGTGTCGATGATGGCGATCGACCTTTCGGCCGAAGGTGTCGAGATCCGTCCGTTACGTGAAATCACCGGCGACGCGTTGTTCAACGAGGTCTTCTTCGACGATGTCTTCGTGCCGGACTCCGACGTCGTCGGCGCAGTGGGCGAGGGCTGGAAGGTCGCCCGTGCCACCCTGGGCAACGAACGGGTATCCATTGGCGGCGGTAGCGGTTCCATCGCGTTCGGGGCCGCCGGTCTGGTAAAGCTGCTCGACGAGTCAGAGAGTGCCGACGGTGTGCGACGCGTCGGTGAGGTGATCGCCGAAGCACACACCCTTCGTCTACTCAACCTGAGGCAGGCCGCACGCGCGGTCATCGGTGCCGGTCCCGGCCCGGAAGCCAACGTGACGAAGCTCATCAAAGCCGAGCATTCGCAACGTGTCACCGAGCTGGGTATCGATCTGGCCGGCACCGCAGCGGTGACCGGTGAGACTCCTGAGCTGACGTACGCATATCTGTTCGCGCGCTGTCTGACCATCGCCGGCGGCACATCCGAGATCATGCGCAACACCATCGCCGAGCGGCTCCTCGGCCTGCCGCGCGATCCGCTGGCCCGATGATGAACTCGTTGCCGCTCGCCGGCATCACGGTGATCAGTCTGGAGCAAGCGGTGGCCGCTCCGTACGCCACTCGCCAACTGGCCGATCTCGGGGCGCGCGTCATCAAGATCGAGCGGCCCGGGGTCGGGGACTTCGCGCGGGGATACGATGACACGGTCCATGGGGAATCGAGCTACTTCGTCTGGCTCAACCGCTCCAAGGAATCGCTCACGTTGGACCTCAAGAGCGCTGTGGGGCAACAGTTGCTGCGAGAACTTCTGACCGACGCGGACGTGTTCCTGCAGAACCTCGGACCGGGTGCGACCCGCCGGATGGGGCTGGGGGCCGACGACCTCAAGGACTCGCACCCACGACTGATCGTCTGTGACATCACCGGGTACGGAGAAGGGCCTTGGCAGTCGCGGAAGGCCTACGATCTGTTGGTTCAGGCCGAGGCCGGATTGCTCAGTGTCAGTGGAACCGAGCAGGAGGTCGCAAAGGCGGGAATCTCGGTTGCCGACATCGCGGCGGGTAGCTTCGCCTATTCCGGCATCCTTGCCGCTCTCTATTCTCGGGCGACAACGGGCGATGCTCCGGCAGTGACGGTCTCGCTGTTCGAGGCACTCGCCGAGTGGATGGGTTCACCGATGTACTACTCGCAGTACGGAGGAACCCCTTCGCGTCGGACGGGTGCACGGCACGCGACGATCGCCCCGTACGGCCCTTTCAGCGTCGGCGATGGCGGCACCGTGCTGCTGGCGATACAGAATCAACCCGAATGGGAACGGTTCTGCACTCAGGTCCTGGACCTGCCCGGGCTGGTCGACGATCCGCGATTCGCAAAGAACCCTGTGCGCGTGCTCAACCGCGAAGAGTTGGAGGCGATCGTTACTGCGGCGATCGAGCCACTCAGCGCGGACGAACTGGAGAAGAAGCTCGAAGCCGCGGGTATCGCAAATGCCAGGATGAACACGATGGAGCAACTCTGGGATCACCCGGTCCTGTCCGAACGCGAGCGCTGGCGCGACGTCCAGACGCCGGGCGGACAGGTCCGGGCGCTCCTACCGCCGGCGGTGCTGCGTGGAGTCCAGGCCAGAATGGATCCGGTGCCGGCGCTGGGCGAACACACCATCGCCATTCTGCGAGAGCTCGGCAGGGATGACGCAGAGATCGCTCGGCTCCGCGAAGTGCATGTCGTCTGACCCGTTGATCGGGTAGATCGTGCCCGACGCGGACGGCGAGTCCTGAATCAACGGCGAGCGGGTCGAAAGATCGGTTGATGTTTCGACCCGCTCGACGTGAATGCTCTTCTGCCCGGACTACTTCGGTCCGAAACGCAAGGCTCCGTCGATACGGATGACCTCGCCGTTGAGGTAGTCGTTCTCGGCGATGTGCTCGACCAACGCCGCGTACTCTGCGGGGCTACCCATCCGGTTCGGGTAGGGGACGCCTGATCCCCAGTGCTTTTCGGCCTCTTCTCGCTCCATCTTGAATGCGGGGGTGAAGAAGGTACCCGGCGCGATCGCCATCACACGGATGCCCTGTTTCGTCAGGTCGCGTGCGGCAGGCAAGGTCAGTCCCACAACACCGCCCTTGGCGGCGGAGTACGCCGTTTGGCCGATCTGGCCCTCGAATGCGGCGATGCTGGCGGTGTTGACGATGACACCTCGATTGCCGGCTTCGTCGGGCTCGTTCTTCGCCATCGCCGCCGCGCCGAGACGCAGCACATTGAAGGTCCCGTTGAGGAAAAGGTTGATGTACCACTGGAATTGCTCGAAGGACGCCGGCTCCCCGTCACGGCCGACAACGCGGGACGCGCCCGCGGAGCCGCCGTGGGCATTGACGACGATCCGAAGGGGGGCAAGCTCATTGGCTACGGCGAGAGCCGCGTTTACGCTGCTCTCGTCGAGCACATCGGTACTGACATAGCGGACGTGGTCGCCGAGTTCGACTTCGAGGGCTTTGCCCTTCTCGTCGTTGAGGTCGGCGATGACCACCGAGGTGCCGGCGGCGGCCAGCGTACGAACGGTGGCCTCGCCGAGACCTCCGGCGCCACCGGTGACGAGCGCTGATGCGCGGGTGATATCCATGTGGAGTTTCCTCTCCTGCCGCGGCACCTATCGGGGTACCGCCGGGCGAACAGAACTCCATCAAAGATGACACAGTTGTCAGAAAAAATCCACCTCCGAAGGTGGTCTGAGTCCAGATACACAGCAGCGCTTTAGGTATGGAAACTAACTCGTTGAAGCACAGGTCAGATCGATCAGTGAAATCAGGTCAGATGGCTGAAGAAGCCTCGCCCGACGCAGTCGATCACGAGGTCGGCGATCTCGTCTTCCGACAATGGTGGTGAGAGTTCCTGTGCGGCTTGCGGAACCCGGGTCACCAACGACCGGAAGATGATTGCGGCGATGACCGGGTCGAAATGGTAGTCACGTTTGCGGGTGACCAGATCGGCCACCATCGCCGAATCCATGGCCGCCTGTCCGCAGATGCCCAATTGGGTCACGATGTCGTTGTCCGTGGTCTTTTCGGTCCATGCGCCGATGGAGCCCGAGAATCGCGTCATGAAGCCCGTGAAGCTGCTGATCCAGGCGCGCAGTTCGGTGGTGTCGGGATCCGTGAGATCGATCTTGCTCAAACGCTCGGCGTGTTCGAGGGCGTGCCGGATGCCCTCGATGCTGACGGTGACCAGCAGATCCTGCTTCTCACTGAAGTATTTGTAAAAGGTGCCGCGGGCCAGTCCCGCCTCTTCGACGATGTCGTCGACGCTGGTCCGGTGGTAGCCCTTGAGCTGGAACTGTTTGGCGCCCGCGTCCACCAGCGTTCGGACTGTGTTGACCGCGCGCTTGCTGAGATTCGCGGTCCTGTCGTCCATCGACAGACCAGCGATCGACGGTAGCGGAGGTACGTTGATCACCGGGTTCTCGGGCGGCGTCTCCAACGGAATGCTGTTCAGCACGGACGACGGCGTGTCGGGGAACAGGAGCAATTGGAGGTAGACCGACAACGAGTCGACGACGGCCTGGGTGTCGCGACCGTAGGTTCGGTCGGTGGCGAGGAACAGGTTCATGCGGTGCACGATGGCGATCATCGCCATCGCGGCCACCCGCGGTTCGATGCCGTGTAGCTCCGACTGCTCGAGCCGGGCGGTGACCATCCGTGTGTAACCGGACATGAACGAATCGATCTGCGGTCGCACAGAGGTGTCGGCCATCGCGACGCTGGTCCACTGCACGAACATCGTGGAATAGCGGTCGAAGACCCAACTCCACTCGCCCAGCCACCAATTGAGATTGTCGAATCCAACTTTGGTGGGACCCAGCGGTCCGATGCGCCGCGCCACGCGGAACAGTGCCCGTCCACAGACATCGAGCAGTTCCAGGAAGATCTCGTCCTTGCCGGGAAAGTATTGGTAGAGCGTCGCCCTGGAGATGTCGGCTTCCTTGGCGATCGCATCGACCGAGGTGTTGAAGAACCCGACGCGCCCGAACAGGTCCAGCGAGACGTCAACGATTTTGGTACGCGTGTTGGCGCCCCGGCTGCCCACTTCTGGGCTGGACGGGCCGTAACTGGCTCGGCGCGTGATCGGCGTTGTTTCTGACACTGCGGTCAGTCTAACTGTTGTTGTAGGCATGGACGACTCCCGGCCCGGCGTGGCTGTCGTCGGGTTGTCATGCCTGCGCCCGCGTGATGACGAAATCCGCTGATCCTGCGATCGCGATGGCACCGGTCTGCCGACTACAGATCAACTCCACTGTGGCCACGGTCTCCCCATCGGCGCCATCAGTGATCGCCGTGATGGTTCCGGTGCAGGTCAAGATGTCTCCGGGCCAGACCTGCTCTCGAAATCTCACTCCGAATCGTCGCACATTCGCTGCGCCGAGCCAGTCTGTTGCGAATGTCGCGAGGAGCGCCGACTGATGCATTCCTTGGGAGAACACCGACGGGTTTCCCGCGCTGCGCGCCATCTCATCGTCGTAATGCATCGGGTTGAGGTCACCCGAGGCCCCGGAGTATCGGACAAACATCTGGCGGGTCAATGGTCCGAAATCGCGGGGAGGGGCGGTATCGCCGACCGCGAACACGGTTTGGGTGCTCGTCATTTCGATGCCTCTTTCGCCGCGCGTTCGATGAAGGTTGCCTTGGCCTGGGCGACGAGATCGCCATTGCGGTGGCGGTAGTCCGTGACGACCACCGCAAATCTCATCTGCCCGCCGCGTTTGCCGGGCTTTTCGTATCTGTCCACGATGCGCTCTTGGGCAACGAGGACGTCGCCGACCTTCGGGGGAGGGCCGCTGAACACGTACTCCTGCTCGCCGTGTAGCAGTCGCTTTCGCTCGAAACCGACATTGACCCGCACTCCGGCCGGCGCCCACTGTGCGGCATTCACCAAGAAGGTGGGTGGGATGATGGCCTCCGCACCCTGGTATGCGGGATTGTCCGACTGCATTGCCGCGGCGAACTCCCTGATCTTGCCCTGTTCGATCACCATTTCCCAGGGCAGGCCGGTGGTGCCGACCGGGGATGCGTCTGGATCTGTGGTACTGCTCATCTGGTTCCTCCGGTGCTCAGTTCGGTGAGGTATCTATCGACGAGTGCGACGACGGTGGTGGGGTAGCTGTGTGCGATGTCGACGGCGAGGCCATCCCGGGCGAGGAGAACGGCCAGTCGATTATTGATGAGCGACAACACAAACGCCGCCACCAGTTGGTAGTAGGTGATGTCACCGTCGATCCGTCCGCCGAACTCGAGATAGCGGCGGACGGTCTCGTCACTGTCCGGGACTCCCGGCATTCGGGTGAAACCCAATGCCTCGCAAAGGAACTCTTCGAACATCAACCACCACCCCAGGTCGATTTCCGGAGGACCAGTGGTGGCAGTCTCCCAGTCGAAGAGTGCGGCGACCGACATGTCGTCGGCGAAGGACATGTTTCCCACCCGCGCGTCCCCCCAGACCACCCCCTCGCGGTTGGTGTCAGGGGCCAGGGTCATGATGACGTCGAATGCGCGTGCGAGGATCTGCGAGCCGACCACCAGGTCGGCACGTGCCCACTCGTACCATCCACGGAGGTTGTCGAGGTAGCGCGCCAGTGCGGTGTCACCGGTGGCGGGATCAGCGCACAGGTAGTCGAGCACATCCGGGTCCTGGACTTGGTGGACTGCAACAAGGGATCGTATGGCGTTATCGCACAGAAGTTCTCGATCTGACTCGGACAGCTCTGCGGTCCACCCGCGTTTGTGCCAGCTCGGGACGTCGGACGGGGTGCGGCCCGCGACGCGACGCATCAAGTAGAACGGGGCGCCCAGGACCGATTCGTCGTGTTCGATCCACACGATCTCCGGAACAGCGATCCCGGCGGTACGGCCGAGTCGCTGCATGATCTCGGCCTGTCTCGGCGCGTCGGGGGTGGTGAACAGCTGATGGTCCGACGCCTGCATGCGCAATACCAGATCCGTGTGCTGCCGGGTTCCCGTCGTGTCTGTCCAACGTGCGGCGAAGAACACGGTCTTGCCCGAGTAGCCGGCGTCGGGAGCCGAGAAGTCCGAGATCTCGAAGTCGGTGCCGTCGGGTGCGATGCGCTCGGGTAGCCATGAGTCGAGGACCTCGCGGGCTCCGCCCCCGAGTTCGCCGCGGGTCGGTGTGTACACCATGCGATTGCCTTCCCCGGGCCCGGTTCGCCGTCCGAAGAACCCGGCGGCGAAGACCCTTTCCTAAAGTGACCAACACTGTCAGAATAGGGGTATGACCGACGGAAAATCCACCAATGCCGAAAAAGTGCCGCCTCCGGTCGGCAAGGCCGGGCAACCGGCCTCTCCCGCCCTGGGTGCGTACACGCTTCCCGGACGGGTGCCTGATCCGCGTCCGGCCATCGGCCAGGCGATGGAAGCGGAGCGGCTCGGGCTGAGCACACTGTGGCTCAGTGAGCGATGGGGCACGAAGGATTTCGGGGTCCTGGCCGGGGCCATCGGCCAGGTCACCGACTCGATCAGGATCGCCTCCGGAATCACGCACTTCCAGTCCCGACATCCCGCGATGCTCGCGTCGATGGCGATGACCGCCCAGGCCATGTCCAACGGTCGCATCGTGATCGGGATCGGGCGCTCTGTCGACGCGATGTGGAAGGCGGTGGGGCTACCGACTTCCACCAACGCATCAATCATCGACTCGGCTGAGCTCTTTCGCCGCCTCTGCCGGGGCGAGAAGGTCAAATACGATGGACCCGCGGGCAATTACCCATCCCTGCGTCTCACCGACCTTCCCGATCAGCCTGTTCCGCCCCTCGTCTTCGCGGCAATCGGGCCCAAGGGTCTCGGCATCGCCGGGCGACATTTCGATGGCGTGTTGCTGCACCCGTTTCTGACGCCCGAGGCGGTGGCACGATCGGTGACCGCGGTCCGCGAAGCCGAGAAAGAAGCTGGTCGAAAGGCCGGCAGTGTGCGCATCTATGCGACGGTCGTGGTCGCATCGGGCCTCGACCCCGCCGAGGAGATGGCCGTGGTGGGTGCGCGTGCGGTGACCTATTACCAGATCCCCAAGTTCGGCGAACAGCTCGCAAAGGTCAACGGGTGGTCGATCGAGGACCTCGACGCGCTGCGTGCACATCCCCATCTGGTCGGCCTTCGCGGAGCAGCGGATTCGGTTCGGACCCGCGAACAACTCACCGATGTCGCATCCTCGCTGCCGGTCGAATGGATTCGCTCGGCGGCGGCGGTGGGGTCGGCGGCCGACTGCTGGAAGACATTCGAGAGCTACCGCGACGCGGGTGCCGACGAACTGGTCCTCCACGGCAGCACGCCCGATCAGCTCGGCCCACTCTTCGGCTGAACCGCTGGGGCGGCACCTTGCCCTAGAGTGACATTACTGCCAGAATTGAGTCGATTTCGATGGGCGGCCGCTGCACCTTGGCTTCGACGCTCGCGGAGAAGGATGAAAGGTTGCCCGTGTACGAATACGAAGGCATGTATGTCGCCGGCAAATGGAGCCCGACGTCGGGGCCACGCATCGAGGTCCGTTCGCCGGCCTCCGGCGTGGTGCTCGGTCGCGTCAGTGAGGCGAGCACGGCCGACGTCGGTGTCGCCGTCGACTCCGCTCGGGCGGCTCTTGATCACGGGCCGTGGCGGAATTGGAGTCCGGCGGAGCGTGCGGCGGCGATCTCCGCGTTGGCCGACGCAATCGAATCCAGGACCGAGGTCTTCGCCGACCTCATCTCCGCCGAGGTCGGCTCGCCGCGCAAGTGGACACCGTTCGGGCAGTTGGCCACTGCCCTCGGTGTATACCGTTCGTGCGCCGCAATTGCGCCGGATTACGAGTTCGAGGCCAAGCGTCCATCGCTGATCGGTGGGGAGGTGCTGGTGCGACGTGTTCCGGTGGGCGTTGTCGCAGCGATCGTGCCATGGAACGCTCCGCTGTTCACCGCGGCACTGAAGATGGCGCCGGCGCTGGCGGCGGGGTGTGCGATCGTCCTCAAACCATCCCCCGAGGCGCCGCTGGGTCTGTCGATGCTCAGTGAGTGCATCGAGGAAGCCGGTATCCCGGCGGGTGTGGTCAACATCGTCTCCGGTGGCATCGCCACCGGAGAGGCCTTGGTCGAGCATCCTGGTGTCGACAAGGTCAGCTTCACCGGATCCACCGGCGCCGGAAAGCGGATCGGAGCGGCGTGTGCACGAGACATCCGCCGTGTGACGCTCGAGCTCGGCGGAAAATCGGCCGCCATTGTTCTCGACGACGTTGTCGTCGATGCCAAACTCATCAAGGGTTTGGTCACCGGCGTCATGGCGAACAACGGACAGATCTGCGCAGCGCAGACGCGTATTCTTCTGCCGCGCAGTCGCTACGACGAAATCCTTGAACCATTTGCCGCGGCCGTGGCGGCGATGCGTGTCGGAGATCCGACCGAGCGGGAGACCGAGGTCGGTCCCGTCATCAATAAGGCGGCCCGAGACCGGATCGAGGCGGCGGTGTCCGGCGCGATCGAGGCGGGCGCCCGTGTGGTCGCAGGAGGCACGCGGCCCGACGGGCTCGACGGTGGGGCATACGTGAATCCAACAGTGCTCGCCGATGTGGACAACGACATGGCGATCGCCCGTGACGAGCTGTTCGGCCCGGTTGCCGTCGTCATCGCTTATGACGGGGACGACGAAGCGGTTGCTGTGGCCAACGATTCCGAGTACGGCCTGGCGGGGGCGGTCTGGTCGGCTGATCCCGTCCGGGCGGCCGATGTCGCCACTCGTATGCAGACCGGTTCAGTATCGGTGAATTCGCCTGCACCCCTGGACTTCGGGAGTCCATTCGGTGGCTTCAAGAAGTCTGGGATCGGCCGTGAGGGCGGGCCAGAAGGCATCGCGACGTATCTCGAGTCGCAATCGATCATTCTCTGACGTCTCGTCAGAACCAGTGTGGAAGGACGATGATTATGGAGACCAAGGCGGCGGTCCTGTGGGAGCGCAATGCTGCATGGCAGATCGAGACAATCGAACTCGATGCGCCGAAAGAACAAGAGGTTCTGGTCGAACTGCATGCCTCGGGCATGTGTCATTCCGACGAGCACATCGTTACCGGCGACATGCCTTTCAGGCTGCCCTGCATCGGCGGGCACGAGGGCGCGGGTGTGGTGAAGCAGGTCGGCTCTCATGTGTCGTGGCTCCAGCCCGGTGATCACGTTGTCTTCGGATTCATTCCGTCGTGTGGGCGATGCCCCTCTTGTTCCAACGGCCATCAGAGCCTGTGTGACCTGGGGGCAAAAATATACAGTGGCAACCAGATCCAGGACGACACGGCACGCCACCACATTGCAGGAGAAGACCTCGCGCTCGCCTGTGGGGTGGGCTCCTTCGCTCACCACACCGTGGTCAACGAGGCGAGTTGCATCAAGATCGAACCGCACCATCCCCTTGATCGTGCGTGTCTACTCGGTTGCGGGTTCATCACCGGGTGGGGTTCGTCGGTGTACACCGCCGACGTTCAGCCCGGGGAGAACGTGGTCGTCGCGGGCGTCGGCGGCATCGGCGCCGCGGCGGTCCAGGGCGCGAAGCTGTCGGGCGCCCGCACGATCACGGTGATCGATCCGTCGGAGCACAAGCAAGAGATCGCCCTGTCCATGGGCGCCACTCACGTGGCGAAATCGTGGGACGAAGCACCCGCGGTGGTTGCCGAGGCCACCTGGCACCGGGGCGCCGACAAGTTCATCTGCGCCATGGGTGTGGGCGAAGGTCGTTTGATCGCAAAGGCTTTGGCGATGACTGCCAAACGCGGACGTCTCGTTGTCACCAACATTCATCCGATGCTCGAACGCGAGGTGTCGGTGAACCTGATGGACCTGACCCTGCAGGAAAAGCAGATCGTGGGCAGCCTGTACGGTTCGGCCAACCCGCGCGCCGACATCCCCAAGATCTTGGAGCTGTGGAGCGGTGGATTCGTCGACCTCGATGCGATGGTCACCCGTAGCTACCCGCTCGAGGGTGTCAACGACGGGTACGACGACATGCGTGCCGGCAAGAACGTCCGTGGCATCCTCCGGTACCCGGCGGCCGACGCGGACGGCGCGGCTGCGCTGGAAAGCGCTACCGCAGGAGTCTGATCCACCCGAGTGTGCCCGGTGAACGTCACCGGGCACGGCCATCGCCGACGGCGCCCGTCGAGCAGGAACCGAATCTGAGAGCGGGAGTGCACCGTTCGGTGCACTCCCGCTCTCAGATTGTCCGCTGCCTACAGGATCGCGCCGCTGACCTTGTAATCGATGATCTCGTCCATCGTCAGCCCCAACTCTTCGAGGACGGCGTCGGTATGTTCACCGTGATCGGGAGCGCGGGTCAGCTCGTTGGGCACTTCGTTGAACTGGATCGGGGTATTGACGAGCTTGAAGTCCACGCCGTTCGAGTCGGTCACGTCGGAGATGTACCCGTTGGCGAGGACCTGCGGGTCGGTGACCACCTCCCGAGGTGTCTGTACGACACACCACGACCCGTCGATGTGGGCGAGCTCCTTCTTCCATTCTTCGAGGGTTCGCTTGCCGAAGGCGTTGTTGAGGACCTCGATGGCTTCGAGACGGTTTTCGCCTCGCTTCTTGTGACTTTCGAATCGAGGATCGGTGATCATCTCCGGAATGCCCAGTGCGGTGACCAACTCGGGCCAGAATCGGTCGGACTCGAGCATGACCAACGAGATGAAGCGGTCGTCCGAGGTCTTGTAGATGTTGACAAGTGGATTCGCCGCCGTCGACGGTGTGTGCTTGGGGTACCGCTCCATGTCGAAAGCGTTGGCGCCCGCAATGGTTGCGCCCATCGCCCAGGCGCCCATTGCCAGCAACGAGCTGTCGACCGTGAGAGCCTCACCCGTTCGCTCGCGATGCAGCAATGCGGTGGAGACGGCGCCGGCGATGGTGAGCCCGCCCAGCACATCACCGAATGCGGGGCCGGGCATGGTGAGTCGGTAGTCGAGCTCGTCTGGGCTGACATTGTCGGCGGCGCCACCGCGACTCCAGAAGGATGTCATGTCGTACCCGCCGCGGTTGGCTTCATCGCCGCGCTGGCCGGTGGAAGACCCGCGGACGTACACGATCTTGTCGTTCACGGCGCGAACGTCCTCGACGTCGATGCGCAACTTCTTCCGAGCGTCCGGACGAAAGTTGGTGAGGAAGACGTCCGCGGTGGCAACCAGCTTCATCAGCAGATCGCGACCCTGCTCCGACTTCAGGTCCAGTGCGACACTGCGCTTGCCACGGTTGGGGAGCTCGAACATGTGGTTGACGCCGCCGGCGGGGATCAGGCCAGAGGTGACCAGCCCACGCTGAGGATCGCCCGATTCGGGGTGCTCGATCTTGAGCACGTCGGCGCCCCACTCGGCGAGGATCGCCCCCGCGACGGGCACGTACGTCCACGCCGCTACCTCGACGACACGAATTCCATTCATCACACCAACCACGGCATTGTTCCTTTCGGTCCAGATCTCGACGGACCGCGAGCGAGTGTCGCCTAGGCCCATCGACCAATATCTGACTGAGTGTACATGAAAAGGATCGCAATTTGTGGCGCGGATCACGACCGCTGACACGGAGCTATTCCCAGTTAGGGCCGCTAATGCAGATGACGTAGATGCAAGGGGTGTGATTGCGCGAGATTGGTATCTGACGATATGCCCACGAAGTGGTAGCCTCAGTAGCCGTGACCGGCGTCACGTCCGGCACCACGTTTGCACCACCGCGGCAACGGTGGTTCTCGGAAGGAAATACAGGATGTCGATTGACACGGGCCGGATGCTTCCGGAGGTGACGCCGGAATCGCAGGCCTTCTGGACCGGCGGTTTCGAAGGAGAGCTCCGCATCTACCGATGCCAGGAGTGCCGGGGCTGGATTCATCCACCGGTGGGTGCGTGCTGGCGCTGTCGAAGCCGCAACGTCGGTCCCGAGGCCGCATCTGGACGCGCCCGGATCTCGTCGTTCACCGTCAATCACCACCCGTGGTTCCCGGCGTTCCCGCCCCCGTACGTGATCGCCGTGGTCGAACTCGACGACCAACCAGATGTCCGCCTGACCACTTGCATCGTCGGCATCGATGTCGACGCAGTCGAGATCGGTATGGCGGTCGAGGTCGTGTTCGAAGAACATGACGACGTGGCCCTGCCATTCTTCAGGCCGGTGGCGGCATGACATTCGTCGACGACAAAGCAGTCATCACCGGGATCGGTCAGTCTCAGATCGGCAGGCGCATCGGCCGCTCGGGTATCGACCTCGCACTCGAGGCAACCGAACGGGCCGTTGCCCATGCCGGCTTGTCTTTCGACGACATCGATGGTGTCGCCAGCTATCCGGGTCCGGTGGCGGCCGAGGGCGGGTTCGTCGGCGCGACGACCCACGACGTTCGCGATGCCTTCGGCCTCAAGACGACGTGGCACGTCAGTGGTGTGGAGACCTCCGGGCAGATCGGCACGCTCCTCGACGCTGCGGCAGCAATCGCGTCCGGACGGGCGAAGCACGTGCTCTGCTTCCGATCAGTGTGGGAGGCCACTGCGCAGGCGTCGGGACGCGCGGCGGCGTTGACACAGAAAGCTACCCGGGCCTCGGGTCATGCCGAGTTCCGGCTGCCGTTCGGCGCGGCGTCACCTGCCAACTGGATCGGCATGTACGCGCAACGCTACATGTACGAATTCGGTTTGACGCGCGAGCAACTCGGAAAGCTCGTGATCAATGCCCGGCGCAACGCCGGGCTGAACCCGAATGCGATCTACCGCACTCCGATGACGATGGACGACTATCTGAGCGCCCGGATGATCTCGACTCCGATGGGGCTGTATGACTGCGATGTGCCGTGCGACGGCGCCACCGCCATCATCTTGTCGCGGCGAGAGGAAACCGCCGGTCTTCCACACCCTCCGATCACGATCGAGGCCGCAGGCGCAGCGCTCTACGAACGCCACACCTGGGATCAGCGGACCGACTTCACCACGATGGCAGCCCATGACGCCGCCGCGTCGATGTGGGACAGCACCGACCTCACACCTGCCGATGTCGACTTCGCGACCCTCTACGACGGATTCAGTTACCTGTGTTCGCAGTGGATCGAGGCACTCGGATTCGCTGACCATGGCAAGGTGGGGCAGTTCCTCGATGAGGAAGGCCATTACGCGCTCGACGGGACGCTGCCGATCAACCCGCACGGGGGGCAGCTGTCGGCCGGTCGGCTCCACGGGTACGGGTTCCTCCATGAAGCCTGCACGCAACTATGGCGTGAGGCCGGAGACCGGCAGATCAAGAAGGACGTGTCGGTGGCTGCCGTCGGGATCGGTGGCGGACCCGAGGCAGGGTCGATGCTCTTGACCCTCGACGCCTGAACGAGACGGTCCGAACGAGTTCGCAGTGTCGACCCACCGCTGCGGGTCGACACTGCGAACTCGGATGGCGGGCGTGGAGAACCGCTGGTGACCTTGGCCGATCAGATCGAGTCGATCCACCTCGACGCACGCTCGAAGAACGCTCGATTGTTGAGTGCCAGGTTGATCGAATGCCCCGCCCTGGGCAGAACATAAGTACTCACATCGGCCTTTGGGAAGTACGGGCGTTCGGAACGGTGGAGACTGTCGGCAGAGGCGCAGTCGGTGAGCGAACCGCCGCCCCCTTGGGCGCAGAAGACCTTGTCCGCCCGGCCGTTTGCGATGAGTACGGGAACGTCGATGCCGAACGTCGTGGGGATGAATACCGGAATTGTCGCCAGGACGCCGATCGTTCCCGCAACCCGGGTCGCTTCGTCGGCGGCGACGACCGCCGGGTCCGAGTCCCCAGGTGCGTGGAAGGCCGTCGCCCGGGCGCCCGGCACGCTGAGGTAGGTGTAGTCGCCGGCCGGGACGGAATCACTGGTGGCCGGATCGAGGAGCGCTGGTCGTACGGTCCTCTGGATCTGCAGGATGCCACCGGGGCCCGGGGCATGTGAGGCGCCGCTGATCACGAGGCCGTCGATGTCGTCGTACATTCCGGCTTCCATCATCGCGGTCAGTGAGCCGAATGAGTGGCCGACCAGGACAACTTTGTCCCAGCGATGGCCCAGTTCTCCTTTGCGGGCGGCCGCGATGACCTCATGGACGGTCTGCGCAGCCGTGTATGCGGAAACCTGAACGCCGGACGGCTTCGAACTCTTGCCAACACCGATGGGATCGATTGCCAGTGTGGCTTTTCCGGAACCCGACGCGTGACGGACGTAGGAGTACTTGCCGTCGAATCCAGGGAAGTCCCAGTACGAGCGGTCGTAGGTCGCGCCCGGGATCAGGATCTGCAGAGTGGTCCCCGGATCAGCGGCCGGGACGCAATAGCCACCCGCAATGTTCGCGGTGACCGGGCCGCCAGGTGCGAGAGCCACGGGAACCGAGATCTCGGCGCATCCGGCAGAAGCATGCGGTGTGGCCCCGGCAACCGGTGTGGACAATCCGATCATCATGGCCGCCGCTACGGCGGGATAGAACCAATGCCTCAGAGAAAGAGCCGATTTCATTGCAGGGCCTCCGTTCAGAAGTTCGTGCCGCCGTCGATGTTGATGAGTGATCCGGTGAGATAGCCCGCGCGTGGCGAAAGCAGGAACGCGATCAGCTCGCCGATCTCCTCGGGTTTGCCGGGGCGCCCAAGTGCCGCGTCGAAGCCCCATTCCTCGACCATGACCCGCTCGAGTGCGGTCTCCACCGGGTATCCGCGTTGCTCGGCGAGTTGGACCCGGAGCGCTGCCAATGGAGCGGTCTCGACGGCGCCCGGGCAGACACAATTCGCCCGGATGCCGTCCTTCCCGTACGTCTTGGCGATTCCTTTGGTGAACACCGCGACGCCGCCTTTGAGAGATGCGTAGGGGAGTCTGGCGATTTCGGGTGAGCGGATGGAATACGCGGCGGTGGTGACAACGGTGCCGCGAGTCTTCTTGAGGTGGGGAAGCGCTGCCTCGACCGAGCGTGTCGTGGCCAGGAGGACGTCGCGGAAGGCCGACGTCCAGACATCGTCGGACGATTCCACTGGAACCATGCCCTCGGTTCCCATGGTGACCGCCAACCCGTCGATCCCGCCGAGAAGTTCGGCAGCGGTGTCGACGGCTTCCCGCGCACCACCGGGCGCACTCACATCGCGGGCGATTCCGTACGCCTTCGTGGCGCCCGACTCTTCGGCGGCGCGCGCGGCGTCCTGGGCCTTGGACTCGTCGCGACCGATGAGGACCATCGAGGCGCCCTCGCCGGCAAGCACCTGGCCCGTGGCCGAACCCATTCCCGCTGTTCCACCTATCAGGACATAGCGCTTGTCGCGCATCCGCAGATCCACAGTCGATCACCCTCCGTAGTGACATTAATGTCAGACGCAAACGGTACTAGACCCGGCCTCTGGGCGGTGCTGATCTCGAAATACAGAAGAAGGTCCTGGTAGAGCTTGACACTTGTGATCACTGTCACTAGCGTTACGCACTGTCAGATATACGGGAACGGCGCCGAGATTACCGGTGCCCCGTTTCTTCCTCAGCCCGTCATACGCAGCAGGAGGCGTCGTGCCGCTCCAGGATTACATGCACTTGATTTCCGTCGATGATCACTTGATCGAGCCACCGAATGTCTGGTCCGATCGGCTGCCGCGGAAGTTCCTCGACCAGGGGCCGCGGATCATCGAGATGGACATGAGTCAACAGCACGGGGACGAGGGCCTGTCGGCAGTTCTGCTCGACGCCGCGCGCGGCGAGGGTGGCCGTGCCGCGCAGAAGAAGCTCGCTGAGGTGTGGACCTACGAGGGCCGTATCTATCCGAACATCGGTCTGAACGCGGTTGCGGGCAAGAAGCCGCAGGAGTACGGCATGGATCCCACTCGCTATTCGGATATGTTGCCCGGCTGTTATGACGCCAAGGCCCGAGTTGCCGACATGGACATCGATGGTGTGCAGGCGGCGCTGTGCTTTCCGTCGTTTCCCCGTTTCGCCGGCACGGTATTCCTCGAGGGCGAGGACAAAGAGCTCGCTCTGTTGTCGGTCCAGGCCTGGAATGATTTTCACCTCGACGAGTGGGCGGCGACCGCTCCGGACCGGTTCATCCCGCTGATCATCCTCCCACTGTGGGACCCCGAGGCCGCCGCGGCCGAGATCTACCGCTGTGCCGCAAAGGGCGCGAAGGCCATCACCTTTCCGGAAAACACGGTTTCGCTGGGCCTTCCGTCGTTCTACACCGACTTCTGGGACCCGGTGTTCCGCGCGGCCGAAGAAACCAAGATGCCGCTGTGCATGCACTTCGGGTCGTCGGGACGGGCGCCGATCACCTCGCCCGAGGCCCCGATGGCGGTGATGATCGCACTCTTCGGTACCAATTCGATGTACGCCACCGCCGATCTGCTCTTCTCGCCGGTCTTCTACAAGTTCCCGAACCTGAAGGTCGCGTTGTCCGAAGGAGGGATTGGTTGGATGCCGTACCTGCTCGAGCGCATCGACCTGACGTGGGAGAAGCACCGTTGGTACCAGAACGTCAACAAGGAGGTTCGCCCCTCTGATCTGTTCCGTTCCAACATCTATGGTTGCTTCATCGACGACCATGAAGGTGTGGCGCGGCGCCACAAGGTCGGCATCGACAACATCACGTGGGAATGCGATTACCCCCATTCGGATTCCAACTGGCCCAACAGTCGGCGCTACACCGAAAAGTTGCTGGCGCAAGTGCCGGACGACGAGGCTCACAAGATCGTGGAACTCAATGCGCGCACGTTGTACAACTTCCCGCGCGTCGAGGCCTCGGCACAGTGAGGACCGTCGACGTGGCCGAGCACAAGGACATCGATGCAGCAGACTGGGTGGACCAGGACCTGCTCACCCGCGAAGAGTCCCGTGACCGTCTCGATGACGAGATCGAGTTCGAGCGGAACAAGCTGAACAAGCTCGAATCTGATTCGGGAAGTGCAGATTCGATCACCATGGCGAGGAGACGGTTGGTGGCAATGCAGAACCTGAGGGATTCCCTGTGAGCGGCCAGGGGTCGCGCCTGCAGGGCAAGGTCGCATTGGTGTCCGGTTCGACCCGGGGCATCGGCCGATCGATCGCTCAGCACTTTGCCGCCGAGGGTGCCCAGGTTGCCGTCACCGGGCGGACGGTGGAACGCGGCAACAAGGTCGTCCAGTTCATCCGCGATGCCGGCGGTGAGGCCGAGTTCTTTCCACTCGACGTCACTTCCGAGGACAGTGTTCGATCGACCATCGATGCGGTGGTGGCCCGGTTCGGCGGTCTCTCGACCCTCGTCAACAACGCGGCACCTACCGACGTGGTCGCCACGACGGTGAAACCGCTGCACGAGTACACCACCGCAGAGTGGGATTCGATCCTGACCGGAACTCTGACCGGAAATGTGTTCTGGGCATCGAAGTATGCCTGGCCACATCTGATTTCGGCAGAAGGTGCCTCGATCGTGAACATCTCCTCGGGACAGGCGATCGCGGGGTTCAAAGGATTCGGTGCATACGGCGCCGCCAAGTCGGCGGTCGCGAGTTTGACAAGGTCGCTGGCGGTCGAGGGGGGCCCGGACGGTATCCGGGCCAACTGCATCCTGGTGGGCCGTGTGGTCTCCGGGCGTGGGGATTCCGGTCATCACACCGGTGGTGGCCGTCTCACCCGGATCGGGAATCCGATGGACATCGCTTATGCGGCGACCTATCTCGCGTCCGATGAGGCCGAGTTCGCCACAGGTTCGATGGTCACGGTCGACGGCGGGTTCTCGATCAACGGAGACGCCGTCTCCGATGCGGAAGCGGCGCTCGCGATCAGCTGATCTGCAAACATCACCCCGGCAGCCGCCCGATGACGTCGGCTGCCGGGGTGATTCGCGTGAGCATCGCGAGGAGGTTGTCGACCATGTACCGGTGATCCTCGGCGGTGGTACCTGCGGTGCAATCCTCCGCGAGGACCACGTCGTAGCCCCTGTTCACAGCCTCGAGTGCGAGTCCGGGCAACGCGACGTTGGTGGAGATCCCGGCAACGACCAGAGTCCGAACGCGCTGCAGCCTCAGCATCGCGTCCAGATCCGTGCCGTAGAACGCGGTCAGGCCGGTCGCCCGAGAGCTCACCAGATCAGTGGGTTCAGGGCCCAGTTCGGCGGGGATCTGCACATCGCGGGTGCCCTCGACCATCATGCGTTCCTCGATCGCCATCTTGCCGAGATACGAGTTGGGCAGCATGCCCTTCTGGTCCGCGCGATGAACGATGGTGCAGTGCACCACCGGAAGCGAGCGTGACCGGAAGGCGCGGGCGAGTTCAGCGGTGCGTTCGATCAGGCCGCGGCCCGCGGCCTGTGCGGCAAGTCCGGAGAAGGCCCCCGGTGGCGGGTCCAGAAGACCTTGCTGACATTCACTGATCACCAGCGCGGGCGCCTCGTAGGCTGTCATCGTTCCTCCTCGACTACAAGTGACGTTTGAGCCAGTTATGTTCTGACAGCGTGCCATCCGAAGCAACAAAGATGCAGTTCAGCGTGGTTGCCAAATAGTGACACCAATGCCAGAATGGGTCCAGCATATCTATCAGAGGCGGTGCACATGATCGAAACCGACGAGATCGCGTCGACCCCGTTACACGAGCTTTCCTGGTGGCAACAGTCGCCGGCCGAACGAGACGCGGCCTTTGCGGCGCTGCGCCGTGATCGGCCGCGGATGTTCGTGCCGCTTGAATCGACAACGGACGGACGGCGACCCAAGGGATTCTGGGCTCTGACGACCTACGAGGACATCCTCGAGGTCAGCCGAAGGCCGGAGGACTTCTCGTCAGGAATCGGTGGAACACAGATCTTTGATCAGCCGGCCGAACTGCGCGAGTACCGTGGCTCGATCATCGACATGGACAACCCTGAGCATGCGAGACTGCGCAAGATCGTCTCGCGCGGTTTCACGGCGCGAAATCTCTCGGGACTGCGTGACGAGATCGAGGAGACGGTCAGTGAGATCCTCGATGAGATGTCCGACACCGGCGAGTGTGACTTCGTCGAAGAGTTCGCGTCATTGCTGCCGCTGCGCATCATCGACAATCTGCTCGGGATCCCTCGTGAGCATGAGAAGTTCATCCTCGAAGCGACGAACATCATCCTGGGTGCGTCCGATGCCGAGTACATCGCGGACCAGTCCGCGAGTGGCATCGGGAAGGCCGTCACCGCCGCCAGCCAGGCACTCATCGCGTTGCTCAACGACCTCGCCGAAGATCGAATCGCCAACCCGCAGGACGACCTGATCACCAAACTCGTTGCGGCAGACGATGAGAATCTGACGCCGCAGGAGATGGCGAAGTTCTTCATCTTGCTGGTCGGAGCCGGCAACGAGACCACCAGGAATGTGATTTCCCACGGTTTGCACGTCCTGACCCAGCATCCTGATCAGCGTGACCGTTGGTTGGCGGACTATGAGGAATATGCGAGCACGGCCATCGAGGAGATGCTGCGCTGGGCCACTCCGGTGATCCACTTTCGGCGTACGGTGACCCGCGACGGTGTGATGCTGGGCGACCTCGAACTGTTCGAAGGCGACAAGGTCGTGATGTGGTACACGTCGGCCAACCGCGACGACACGATCTTCGAGAATCCCGAAGAGTTCGACATCGCTCGGGATCCCAACCCGCATGTGGCCTTCGGCGGGGCCGGTGCGCACTTCTGCCTGGGAGCCCACCTCGCCCGGCTCGAACTCGACGTCGCGTTCCGGATGCTGTTCGAGCGTTACCCGGATATCCGCTCGGTCGGGGAGCCGGTGCCTTTGCGCTCCAATTTCCTCAACGGGATCAAACATCTCCGTGCTGAATACACCCCGGGGACAAAATGACAGAGCTGGACATGCGGGTCGACGAGGACGCCGTGCAGAGCGAGCTGACCGAGGGCGTTCTGACGATCCATTTGAATCGTCCCCAGGCGGCCAACGCCATTCGGCCCGCTGACCGAGACACCCTCATCGAACTATTCCTCGAGGCGAGCACCGACCACGAGGTGCGCGTCGTAGTGCTCCGAGGCCGTGGCAAGCAGTTCTGTGCCGGCGCCGATGTGGTGAAACTCGCCGACGGACATGCCAACAACGTGAAACGGACCACCGGCCCGATGAAGACCATCATGGGCGGTGCGCAGCGTCTTGTCGCATCGGTGCTCGACTGCAGCAAGCCGGTGGTCACGGTCGTCCAGGGTGCGGCCGCCGGTGTCGGCGCTCATCTCGCGTACGCGTCGGATCTGGTTGTTGCGACCGAGAACGCCTACTTTGCAGAGTCATTCGTCAAGCGCGGGTTGGTGGTCGACGGCGGGGGCGCATACCTGCTGCCACGTCGGATCGGTATGCAGAAGGCCAAGGAGATGGCCTTCTTCGGAGACAAGCTGCCGGCAAGCGAAGCGTTCGGCCTCGGTCTGGTGAACAAGGTCGTGGCCGCCGACGAACTCGACGCGGCGGTTGGTGAGTACGTTCGGCGCCTCGCTGCCGCGCCGACCAGCGCTATCGGTCTGACCAAACGGCTCTTCAACGAGTCGCCCGACGTCGACCGGGCCGGTTCCTTTGTCACCGAGGCGATGGCCCAGGAGATCCAGTCGTACTCACACGATGCCCGTGAGGGCGTGCAGGCCTTCGTTCAGAAGCGACCCGCCGAGTTTGTGGGGTGGTGACGATGGCGGCACAAACGGACTCGACGCCGAACACTCCGGCGAAACCGCGCGCCGACATCCCGACGGTCGAGACTGCGACCACGGCGTACTGGGATGCCGCCAACGACGGCACGCTGCTCATCGCCCGCTGCGATGACTGCGGAAAGGTGCATCACTACCCACGGCCCTTCTGCCCGTCGTGTTGGAGCGAGAACGTGACGAGCATCGAAGCCAGCGGTCGTGGCACGTTGTACACATATTCGACGGTGTACGTGAACGATCTGCATCCGTTCAAGGAGCGGTTGCCCTACATCGCGGCCATCGTCGAACTCGACGAGGGTCCGAGGCTGATGACGAACATGGAGGATTGTGAACCCACCGACCTCCACGTCGGAATGCCGGTGACCGTCGGATTCCGGCCCATCACAGACGAACTCACTGCCACGATCTTCCGGCCGGCCTGACACTGCCGGCCACTCACACAATTCACGAGGGAGTACACCACTAATGAGCGGATTGCTGGACGGCAAGGTCGCGCTGGTCACCGGTTCCGGGCACGGCATCGGACGAGGTCACGCGTTGGAGCTCGCGAAACACGGTGCCACGGTGATCGTCAACGATCTGGGTACCTCGCTCGATGGCCAGGGCACCGGCAAGGTCGCCGACGAGGTTGTCCAGATCATTGAAGACCGTGGCGGCAAGGCGATCTCGGACTTCAGTGACGTCGGTGACGAAGAGTCCGTCGACCTGCTGGTCGAACGCGCATACTCCCAGTTGGGCCGGCTGGACATCGTGGTCAACAACGCAGGTATTGTCCGCGATCGGGCCATCTGGAACATGGGTGTCGACGACTTCGATCTCGTGATGCGAGTGCATGTGCGCGGTAGCTGGCTGACCAGCCGTGCCGTGGCCCGCAAGTGGCGTGAAGAATCCAAGGAGACAGGCGATAAGGTCTACGGCCGGATCATCAATACCACCTCGGGTGCCGGTCTTCAGGGACACTTCGGGCAGACAAACTACAGCGCGGCCAAGGCGGCGATCGTCGGACTGACACAAACGCTGAGCCTCGAACTGGCTTCGATCGGTGCCACGGTGAACGCGATCAGCCCCGGCGGGCGCACCCGGATGTCGGCCACGATGGCCGGCGCCGCGGCGCCCATCGAACCGGACGAGCGATCCGAGGACGAGTTCGACCCCAAGGATCCGTCGCTGGGATCGCCGGTCGTCGCCTGGCTCGCCAGCCCGGAGGCGGGTCACGTCAGCGGCCAGGTGATCAAGGCGCTCGGTGAGAACATCCAGTGGCTCAAGGGCTGGACTCCCATCAGCGCTGTCTCCAACGGTGGAAAGCGTTGGGATGCAAACAAACTTGGCACCATCATGGGTGTCGACGTGTTCGGTACCCGCGCCTCGGGTCTGCGGCTGGGCGGGTAGCCCGCGTGGCATCGCCGAGTCCACCTGCGGGTGACTGGCTGGGTACGCCGTTCCTCAGGCTGGACCGTGCGGGACCCTTCGCCGTGGTGACGGTGGATCGCCCCGATGCCCGGAACGCGCTGAGTCCGGCCATGTACTTCGGGCTGCGATATGCCATCGCGCATTGCGAGTCGGATCCGGATATTCACGGACTCATCCTGACGGGAACCGGAGATGTGTTCATCCCTGGCGGCGACCTGGGACGTACCGGTGTCGATGACTGGATGGACATGGGGCACCTGGGGATGGATGCCACCCCGTTCGATTCGTTGCGTGTCACCGCGCTACCGGTGATCGCTGCGGTGAACGGCATCTGTCAGGGCGGCGGATTCATGATCACGCTCTGCAGCGACGTCTCCGTGGTGAGTGAGCGTGCCACATTCCGGGTGCCCGAACTGTTCCGCGGCATCAGTGACACCTACTACGCGCAGATCCTGGCACGCACGATCGGGCCGGTCCGTACTCGCGACCTGATGTTCACCGGACGTGTGCTGAGCGCCGCGGAAGCGCTCGACTGGGGTCTGGTGACGCGGGTGGTTCCGCACGAGGAGCTGATGGGCAGCGCGACCGAGCTCCTGGCCGAGATCTGTCGGACCGCGCCCGCCGCCCGCCTCGACATCAAGAAGAGCCTCGACCACTACCTCGGCCTGTTCGATCGGATAGCCATGCGGCAGAGCCAAGCCGGTGTTGAAGCCATCGAGGGATTCGCGGCGTTCAAAGAGCGACGCAACCCGCGGTGGGTTCCCGCGTCGCTGCGGACCGAAGGCCGACTCTAGAACATTGACTGTGTCGCGGGCAGCGTCAGGGGCGGATGATGATCTTGCCGAGGGCCTGGCGGTCGGCCACGCGCCGCAGCGCCTTGGTGGTCTCGGCGAGTGGGTGGACACTGTCGACGTATGGCGCCAGTACGCCGTCGGAGAGCATCCGGTGAAGCTCCGCCCGGCCCCGCGATTCGGCCATCGGCTGATGCACAGGCATCGTCCCCACATCGACACCGGTGATGGTGATGCCCTTGAGGAGTACCAGATTCAATGGGATTGCCGGTATCTCACCGGACGCGTATCCGACGGTGACGAATGTACCTCCACGACGCAGGGAGCGTAACGCCGACTCTGATGACCTGCCGCCGACCGGATCGATGATGACATGGGCGCCCTGGCCGGTGATCTCCTTGATCCGGCTCCGGAGATCTTCGGTGTGGTAGTCGAGGGCCACCTCGGCCCCGCGCCGGCGGCACAGTGTGAGCTTGTTGTCACCCGACGCTGCGGCGATCACTCGGCCTCCGAGATGATGGGCGAGATCGATGGCGGCCGATCCCACTCCGCCGCCGGCGCCGAGTACGACAACCCACTCGCCCTTGCGGATTGCTGTGGCAGTACACAGGGCGTGGTATGCAGTCGTGTACGCGACGGCGAAACCGGCGGCGGTGTCATCGTCGACCCCATCGGGGATACGCTGTACCCGAGCGGCGGGAACGGTGACATACTCCGCGAACGCACCTGTGGCAACCGTGCCATAGACCCGATCCCCTGCCGCGAAACCACTGTCGATGCTCGATTCGACGATGACTCCTCCGAATTCACTTCCCGGGACGAAAGGCAGTGGCGTCGAACGCTGGTACCGGTTGGCGATGGTGAGTACGTCGGGAAAGTTGACTGCTGCCGACCGCACTGCCACCACAAGTTCGCCGGCCGCCGGTTCTGGATCGGCGAAATCGCCGACCTCGATCACCTCCGGCGGTCCATACTGCCGACAGATCGCTGCTCGCATCGGGTATCAAGCCTGTTCTGTGCCGAGCCCTTTCAGGCAAAAAGTGATGAAGAAGTCGATGTCCTCGGCGCGGGCGGGCTCGTCCAGGGACAACTGCCTACGCATCATTCCCAGTGCAGCGGTGAACACCGTGTCGGTGGCGCGGACGGGGTCGTCGATCACCAGCTGGGAAATGGGACGGTACAGCAGATCACGCAGTGGCTCGGTGACCCGGACGTCCGCCCTTCCCGAGTCGTCGGTGAAGCTCAGCTGGCGGGTCACCGCGCGACTCATGTTCGCCAGTTTCGGGTCACCGACCTGGGCCAGGACACCTCTGATCCATCGGTCGATCTGTGCCGCAGGTTCGGGTTCCTTGGACATCTGGTGATCGAGATACGACGCGACGATACCCACGCCGCGCTCCATCACCGCCAGGATCAGATCGTCCTTTCCCGTGAAGTAGCGGTAGAACGTCTTGTTCGAGGTTCCTGCCTCGGCGACGATGTCGGACACCCGCGGGTCGGCAGGAGTGGTTCGTTCCATCACGGTGGCCGCGGCGACCAGGATCCGCTCGACATCGGCAGCGGCCTGGCGCTGCCGCTTGTCCAGGGCCCGGTCGACCGCCGCGGTTGCACGTGAACTCATACTGCTCCTGCCGACGACTGCGAGCTTCAAGGATATCGCTCGGCGTCACGGCCCGGTCGGGGGTCCGGCAGGCACTGCCGGCACCGCGTCGACCAGGTCGCCGTACTTGATCCGCGCCGCCTCGATCTTGCGTCCGAGGAACTGTGACGGCCACATCGGGTCGTCGGCCTTGTAACGCTTGAGCAGGCCCCTGGCGAGATTCATCTTGTGGACATCGGTCGGTCCGTCGGCCAGTCCCAATGCTATGCCGGTCATCAGCATGTCGACCAGCGGTAGTTGCTCGGTGGCGCCGAGCCCGCCGTGGATCTGAATGGCGCGCAGGGTGATCGACTGGAGCACCTTGGGCGTGAGCACCTTCAGGGCGCCGATGTCGGTGCGAGCGGCATGCTCTCCATGTTCGTCGATGAGCCAGGCGGCATGCAGCACGGCCAGCCGGAACGGCATCAGTTCGGTGTACGAGTCCGCGATCGCAGCCTGCACCAACTGTTTGTCGGCGAGTGATGATCCCTTGGTCTCCCGGCTCAGCGCTCGCTCGGCCATCATGTCGATGGCCTTCTGGGCAACCCCGATCGACCGCATCGCATGGTGCAGCCGGCCGCCGGCCAGCCGTGACTGTGCGACTTCGAATCCGGCACCCTCGGTGCCGAGCATCGCGTCGGCGGGAACCCGCACTCGCTCGTAGCGGACCAGGGAGTGCCCAGGTTCATGCCGATGGGCGCCGAACAAGTGGTGGCTGGCCTCGATGACCACGCCCTCGCTTTCCGCGGGCACCAGGAACGTGGTGGCTCCGCGGTGGACCGGGACGTCGGGATTGGTGATCGCGACGACGATGAAGAAGGATGCCACCGCAGCGTTCGACGACCAGTACTTGCTGCCGGTGATGATCCAGTCGTCTCCGTCGCGTTTGGCTCGTGTGGTGAACACTCCGGGGTCGGCGCCGCCCTGCGGTTCGGTCATCGAGAAGCAGGAGAACACCTCCCCGGCCAACAGTGGTGCCAAGTAGCGGTCTCGCTGGGCCTCGGTCCCGAACCGCGCCAAGATCTCGGCATTTCCGGTGTCGGGTGCCTGAGTGCCGAAAATGATCGGTCCCCAGTCGGTTCGGCCCAGTATCTCGTTGATGAGGGTCAGTTTGACCGCGCCGAAGCCTTGTCCGCCGAGCTCCGGGCCCAGATGTGCGGCCCACAGTCCCTGATCGCGGACGCGTTGCTTGAGCGGGTCGACGATCTTGCGCCGCTCGTCGTCGAGCGGCAGATACTCACATCCGGGGAACAGGGTGTCGAGCGGCTCGACCTCCTGCTGGACGAAAGTCCTTATCCAGTCGAGCTTCTCCTGGAAATCCGGATCGGTGGAAAAATCCCATGCCATGGTGGTGCGCTCCTTGATCGTCTTACGGAATGCCGCCGTCGACCCGGAGGGTCGCGCCGCTCGTGTAGCTGGATGCGTCCGACATCAGATAGAGGGCGGCGCCGATGATTTCGGGTGGATCCCCGGCTCGCTGCAGGGCGTGGGCCTTGGTCGCCTTCTTGGTCGACTCGAGGTCCCAGTGCTTGCTCACGTCGGTGTAGAAAGGTCCGGACATCAGGGTGTTGACCCGTACGGTCGGTCCCAGCGTGAGTGCCAGGCCCTCCGTCAATGCGTTGAGGCCGGCCTTGGCCGCCGCGTAGGGAAGGATCCAGGGCGCCGGCCGAATGGAACCGGTTGAGCTGACATTGATTATGACCCCTCCGCCGGCCTGCTGCATCCGTTCGCCGAACAGAATCGACAGCCGGAAAGGACCTTTCAGATTGAGGTTCACCACCGCATCGAACATCTTCTCGTTGATGTCGGAGGCCGAGTCATAGACAGGTGACATGCCCGCATTGTTGATCAGGACGTCGGCACGGCCGAACCGTTCGTAGACCGCATCGGTGAGCCCGTCGAGTTGATCCCATCGGCCCACGTGGACTGCGAAGGGCATGACACTTCGACCGGTGGCGTCGGCTATTTCCTTCGCAGTGGTGGCGCACGATTCGAAGTCGCGGCTGGCGATGACCACATCTGCGCCGCAATGCGCGGCGCCGAACGCCATCTGGCGTCCGAGGCCGCGGCTGCCGCCGGTGACGACGACAACCTTGCCGGTCAGGTCGAAAAGCGTGTCCGCATAACCCATGTCACACCCCTTCGGTTCGTTCGGTCGTGAGGTCGGCGGCCGTCGCGATCAGATCGAGCACCAGCGGTCCGAAGGTCTCGATCTTCTCGTCCTTGCGATCGCCTTTGACCAGTGCCGCGTAACTCTTCTCCAGGACCACGCCGAGCTTCCAGTTGGCCAGCACGAGGTAATAGTGGATGTCGGCGGTCGAGCGCCCACTGATCTTCTCGTAGTGTGCGATCAACTCCGAGCGCTTCGGCATACCCTCGAGATCGACGTAGAAGTCGGTCTTGGGCGATTCGCCGTCCCAGCCGAGGAGAGCCCAGCCGAGGTCGAGGAGCGGATCGCCGATGGTGGTCATCTCCCAGTCGATGATCGCGGCGAGTTTGGCCGGTGTGCCGTTGTGGAACATGACGTTGGCGAACTGGTAGTCGCCGTGCATGATTCCCGGGGACCACCGTGCGGGACGGTTGGCGCGCAACCAATCCGCCGCGACATCCAGACCCGGAAGTTCCCGGAACCGGTAGTTGCCGAGAAATGCGAGCCAGCGGTCGACCTGGCGTTCGTGGAAGTTCTCCGGCCGGCCGAATCCGGTCAGACCACGGCCCTGCCAGTCGACCTTGGACAGTTGCGCGATGCCGCCGACCAGTTCGAATGCGAGCTCACCGCGGGCGTCGAGGTCGGTGTCGAACGGCGCCGCCCACGAACCGGTCGGGCTCCACCCGTCGATCGACTGCATCATGTAGAACGGCGACCCCAGCACGTCACCGGTCGGTTCGCCGCCGATGAGTTCCGCATGTGGAACCTCAGAACCCTTGAGGGCGGCCAACAGTCGTAGCTCGCGCCGTAAACCGTCGAGTCGCGCATCGTCCGCGCCGGCGGGCGGCATGCGCAAGACGCCGGTCATCCCGCTCCGGGTTATCCGAAAGAGCTCGTTCTGCGAGCCGCCGGTCAGGCGCTCGATCTCTGGCTTCTCTCCGTCGCCGGGTGCCCCGACGTCATCGAGCCATCTGGCCAGCGCGGCCTTGTCCTCAGGGTTTTCCATGCAGAACCTCCAATCGAAAATGTCGATGACTGGAGAATAGCGTTCTCCAGTTTGGAGGTCAAGAGGTTCCCAAAAGGAGGTTCACGTGTGACCGCACACCGCTGCGCGCGTCGGCGTCAATCCTCTATGATCTTGATCGCGCTCATCGGGCATCGAGTTGCGCCGTTGCGGGCGGCAGGCTCCATGCCCTGGGGCACAACGAAATCCGCTTTGGCCGCAAAGCCATCGTCGTCGATGTCGTATAGATCGGGCTCGTGCATCGCACACATTCCGTGTCCTTCGCACTCGTCGAGGGCGATGTGAATCCGCATGGTGATCTCCTAGGGTGTGATGGACTGATCATGACCCGTCGGGTCGGGTGAGTCGGCGTCGCCAGCTGCGTAGGTCTGTCTCGGTTGCCCCGGCGTCGGTGAACCATCCGTGCACACCGCCGGGCCAGGAGAGGAGATGGCCGATCACCTCGTCGATGGCCTCCGGCGAGGTGGTCAGCCAGCTGCGTGGCAATCGAATCGCGGGAGCGAGCCGGGGGCCCTTCGCCTTCCATCGTCGCCGAAGCAGTTCCATGTTCGCGGTGGTGGCGAGATAGTCTTCTCGGACCGCCGCCGGCTCGACGCCGGCAGCGAGCAGCAGTGCTGCCACCATCACGCCGGTGCGGTCCTTGCCCGCAGTGCAGTGCACGAGGACCGGTCCGGCGGCAGCTGCCGCGATCTGGAGAACGTGCGCGGCTCGACTGGCCTTCGTCTCGAGCGTTGTCAGGTACAGTGCCGTCAGGTCCGGGGGTCGGACGTCGCCGGGTGCGGCCGCGTCGTGGAGGGGTAGTGCGTGCACGACGGTGCCTTTGTCCCAATCGAATCCGGTACGCTCACGCTCTTTCTTCGAGCGCAGGTCCACGACCGTGGATGGCGGCCAGGACGCCACGTGAGTGGGCAGACTGTCGCCGACATGGGGCGCGTCGCTGCGATACAGGACCCCGGATGCGGTCAGTCCGCCTCCGGTCAGCGGGAGGCCGGCGACGTCGCGCAGGTTGACCAGGTGATCGACCGCCGCAGTCATGTGCGTCGTGACGGGGGAAGTGTTTCGGCCAGTTCACGAAGCCGCTTGCGATCCGTTTTCGCCATCGCTGTCTGGGGGATCGTCTCGACCACGACCAGGTGATCTGGAGCCTTGTAGTCGGCCAACAGTGATCGCGTCCAGTCCCGCACTTCGGCGAGCGTTGGTGGCGCAGCGGGGTCGACGGGAACCACAAAGGCGACTCCGATCTCTCCGATCACAGGAGCGGCGTGCCCGACGACCGCGGCTTCCGCAATCGCCGGGTGGCCGGCGATGACCTGTTCGACTTCGACGGGATGCACGTTGAAGCCGCCGCGGATGTACATGTCCCCAGCTCTCCCCACCAGCTTGAGGTTTCCGTCCGTGGTGATCAGGCCGAGGTCACCGGTGACCAGGAACCTCTCGGAATCAAAAGCGGTGGAGGTCAAGTCGGGATCGTGCCAGTACCCGCGCATCACGCAACCGCCCTTGATGCGTACCCGTCCCACCATCCCGGGTGAGAGCACGATCCCGTTGCTGTCGACGACCTCGACGGTCATTCCGTACTGAGGACGACCGACCGTGCGGAACTGGACCTCGGGCGGATCGTCGGGTTCGGTTCCACAGACCGTCGGCGACTCGGTCATCGCGTACCGGACCACCAGTGGTACGCCGATCAGGTCGGCGGTGCGCCGAACCAGGTCGGGTGAGGCCGGAGCGGTGGCGACCACACCGACCCGGAGTTCGGGGAAGGAATGGCGATCGAGGCCGGGCAGTTCGAGCAGCTTGGCCCACTGGGTGGGTACCCCGCCGCCGACGGTGACACGCTCGTCGATGAGCGTGCGCGCCATCCCGGTCGCTGTCCACGGCGCAGGCGGGATGACGATCGCTGTGCCCCAGAGTAATTGGTCCCAGAGCTTCGACATGTAGCCGGCGTGCGAGAAGGGGGTGGAGGTCATCCGCCGGTCGTATGCCGCACTCATTATGCCTGCGGCCTGTGCAGACGCGGCGAGATTGTCGGCGTCGAACCAGGCGCCCTTGGGTAGCCCGGTGGTGCCACTGCTGAAGATGATCGCGACGGGGTCGCGACGGTCGACGTCGACGGTCGGAAGGTCGTTGACCTCGTGGTACGAGGACCGTAACTCGTCGATGCACACAGTCAGGCGCTGCGCAGTCGATTCCGGCGGGAGCTGGGAAGGTCCGTGCACCACCAGGGCGGGCGATGAAGTGTTCAGGATGGATGTGGTCTCGGTCGGACCGAGTCGCGGGTTCACTCCGGTCGTGACGGCGCCCAGCATGGCCGCGGCCGCGTAACAGATGGCGTAGTCGATTCCCGAGGGGAGCAGGAGCGTCACCACATCGCCTTTGCCGACTCCGGCGCCGGCGAAGTGGCCGGCGACGGACCGGGCGTGTGACACCCACTGAGCAAACGAGATCCGCGAGCCGGGTTCGACGTACGCGTCCCGGTCACCGTGCACGCGGGCGGCTGCGTCCAGTAGTTCGCGCGTGTTCGCGAATGTGTCGGCCAAGGGTGGTCGGATCGTGCCCGACCGCGGCCGGGGTGTCACGGCTTCTCCGAGCCGAGCAGCACCGTCCCGCTCGAGCAGAACCAGCCGCCGGTCCCGCTGACACACGCGATCCTTGCATCCGAAACCTGGCGCGGGCCGCACTCACCGCGCAGTTGCCGCGCTGCTTCGACGAGGAGGAAGAGTCCACGCTGGCCGGGGTGACACGCCGACAGTCCGCCTCCGTCGGTATTGGTCGGCAGCTCGCCTCCGAGCCGAAGACTCTGCTTGGCGACAAATGCCCCTCCCTCGCCTTTCTCGCAGAAACCGAGGTCCTCGATGGTCAACAGCAGCATGTAGGTGAACGCGTCGTAGATCTCGGCTACATCCACATCGGACGGTTTCAGACCGGCCCGCTCGAACGCGAGAGGGCCGGTGATCGCGGCGGGCCCCACCGTCATGTCATCCCACTGACTGGTCAGCATGTGGGAGGTGGCGTCGGCCGAGCCGAGCACCCATACCGGCGGCGACTTGAGATCGGGCACTCGGTCCTCGGCCACGAGGATCACCGCAGCCCCGCCGTCCGAGCGGATGCAGCAGTGCAACTTGGTGAATGGGTCGGCGATCATCGGGCCGGAGACGACATCATCGATCGTGATCGGATCCCGGTACATCGCTTCGGGATTGTCTGCGGCATTGAATCTGGCCGACACCGCGACCTCGGCCAACTGCTCGATCGTTGTCCCATACTGGTGCATGTGTCGGCGGGCGGCCATGGCGTACTTCGAGATGAGGGTGTGCCCATAGGGGGCATCCCACTGCAGGGGGCCACGTGCACCCCAGTTGATGTTGGCGCCGCGCAATCCCTTTCGGATGTCGGCGCGTGCCGTGGATCCGTACGTGAGCAGGACCACGTCGGCATGACCCGCGGCGATCGCATCGGTGGCATGGGAGACCATCACCTCCCACGAGGCGCCACCGACAGAGGTCGAGTCGATCCACCTCGGCTTGATGCCGAGGTACTCGCCGACATCGGTGGGGGGCAGCGTGCCCTGACTCGTCGATGCGAGACCGTCGATGTCGGAAGGCGTCAGTCCTGTCTGAGCCAAGGCCCGCCGACTGGCCTGCGCCATCAGTTCATAGGCATTTTTGTCGTCCACCTTGCCCACATCGGACAGCGCGACCCCGGCGATGGCAACCTTGCGACTCACTGGGCGGCCTCCAACTCGAGAAGATCGGCGAGAACCTCGGACGCACCGGCGAACAGGTTCTTGTAGACGATGGCCCGCTTGAGATACAGGTGGGCGTCGTGCTCGTAGGTATAACCCATCCCTCCGTGCACCTGAATACTGCCGCTGCCGTTGGACAGGGCAGCCTGACCCGCAACCGTCTTGGCCGCCAGGATCTGGAACTCGGTGTCGGGGCGATCGGCCTTCAGGGCCGCTGCCGCGAAAAGTGTTTGGGCCGAAGCAGATTCGGCACGAACGGCCATGTCGACGACCGCGTGCTTGATCGCCTGGTGGACGCCGATCGGCCGTCCGAATTGTTCGCGTGTCTTGGCGTGTTCGGTGCAGACCTGGGTGATGGCCTCGGCCAGCCCGGCGAGATACGCAGACGCCAGAATCTGTGCCCGGCCCCAGATCCACTCGGTCTCTGCCGGCAGCCACGCGACGACCCGTCCGGACGTCACCGTGGCGATGGCCAGGCGCGTTGCGGGGTCGACGGATTCGACTGCAGTGATATCACCGAACTCTCCGAGCTCGGCCAGTGCGGCACCGTCTCTGGTCACCAGCAGCGCGTGACTGCTGCCGGCGCAATCCAGCAGATCGAAGGACCCCTTGAAGCCGTCCGAACCGATCTCGCCGTCGCCGCGCAATTCGGCGAGTCCGACCATCGCGGTGCCGGCCGCGATCTGAGCGACGAGCTCGCTCTTGCCGTCGCCGGCCGCGATGCGTGCGGCCAGTGTGGAAGCGAGGAACGGGCCGATGGCCAGATGCTTTGCGAGTTCCATGAAGAGCATGACCTCGTCATCGATGGACTGTCCGGATCCGCCGAATCGCTCATCAAGGGCGAGCGTGAGCAGGCCCAGTTCGGCGCCTTCGCGCCAGACGTCCTTGTCCACCAGTGTGCTCTCATCGCGATGTTCGCGGATCGCGGTGACGGGTGGTCGGGAACTGATGAAGTCCGCGGCTGCCGCGACCAGTTCGAGCTGATCGTCAGAGGGGAGCAGGTTCATGGTGTGCTTCTTTCCTTCAGCGTGGGAGTCCGAGTACCCGGTCGCCGACGATGTTTCGTTGGATCTCGGAGGTACCGCCGCCGATGGACTGGGAGAATGCGTACAGATAGTTGCCCACCCAGCCGTTCTTGTCCCATCGGGAAGTACTGCGCAGGGCATCGACCCCGATGATGTCCATCGCCAGCTCCGCGACCTGTTTGGCCAGATCTGCATAGAACAGCTTGAGCATCGATCCCTTGGGTCCGGGGGTGTCGGTCTGCATACTGCGGCAGACGCCGACGTAGGTCATGGCGCGCAGTGACGTCACTGCGGCCCGGGCCCGGGCCAATCTCCGGGCGATTTCGTCATCCGCGATCGCCGGGCGGCGTCCGTCCGGCCCGACGTGATCGCGCGAGAAGTCGATCAGGTCTTCGACCACCTTGGCCAGGCGGACCTGATTGGCCGTGAATGCGGTGCCCCGTTCGAACGACAGCGTCGACATCGCGACGCTCCATCCGTCGTTGATCTCACCTACGACGTTGGACAGCGGGATTCGGACGTCGTCGTAGAACACCTCGCAGAACTCGGCGCCGCCCTCGATGGTCTCGATCGGGCGGATCTCTATGCCAGGTGTGGTCATGTCGCACACGATCCACGTGATGCCCTGGTGCTTGGAGCCGGTGTTGTCGGTCCGGACCAGGAGCTCCTGGTAGTCGGCGATGGTGGCGAAACTGGTCCAGATCTTCTGCCCGTTGACCACCAGATCATCGCCGTCGATGACCGCCCTGGCGCGTAGCGAGGCGAGGTCGGAGCCGGCCTCGGGTTCGGAGAATCCCTGGCACCAGATCGCCTCACCGCGCAGGATCTTGGGAAGGTGGAAGTCCTTCTGCGCCTCGTCGGCCCGGGTGATCAGGGTCGGACCGGCATGGGACAGACCGACGAAGTTCGCGTCGATCCCCGGAAATCCCTGGGCTGCATACTCCTCGTACCAGATCAGTTGCTGAACCAGGGTCAAACCGCCGCCGCCGTATTCCTTCGGCCAGGCGATGCCCGCCCAGCCGCCGTCCCACTGGGTGCGTTGCCAGGCGGTGTCGTACTCCCGGATGCCGTCGGCGTCGCGCGGGCGGGGCTCGGACGGCTTGTTCTCCTCAAGCCATGTGCGCACCTCGTCCCGGAACTCCACCTGTTCGGGGCTGAAGTCCAAATCCATGTGGAGGCCTTCCATCGTCGTGCGGGGCGAGATCCGCTCCTGTAGTGACACTATTGTCAGATTTAATCCGCGAAGAGTCAAGTATCAGCTTGTGCCGGGTTGCGGGATGAAGCGTGCGGCCAGGGCCTCGCTGCCCCGCGCGAGCACCGTGACATCGGCTCCGACCAAGACGAACGAGGCTCCCGCCGCGATGTAGCGGTCCACCAGGGCGGGATTGAACGCGTTGACGCCTGCCGCCTTGCCTGCGGCCTTGATCTGCGATAACGCTTGCTCGATCGCGGCCACCACCGTGGGATGCTCGGGCTTGCCCAGGTGGCCGAGCGACGCTGCGAGATCGGCCGGTCCGATGAACACGGCATCGATCCCGTCGACCGCGACGATCTCGTCGAGTTGGGCGAGCGCGGCGGCGGATTCCACCTGAACCGTGAGTGACAGGCTGTCGTCTGCGGTGACCAGATAGTCAGAAATCCGGTTCCATCGCGAGGCTCGGGCGAGTGCGCTGCCGACTCCGCGAATGCCCTCGGGCGGGTAGCGGGTCGCGGCGACCATGGCCCTCGCCTCGTCGGCGGATTCGACCATCGGGATGATCAGATTCGTCGCACCGATGTCGAGGAGTTGCTTGATCGCGATCGGGTCAGCGGATGCCGGACGCACGAGAACCTGCACCGGGTAGGCGGCGAGCGTCTGTAGTTGCGCCAACGTGGATCTGACGTCGTTCGGGACGTGCTCGAGGTCGAGCATCAGCCAGTCGAGACCGGCGCCCGCGCAGATCTCGGCGCTGTATGCGTTGCCCGAGGCTATCCACATCCCGATCTGGGCGCGTTCACCGTGGATCTGCTGTACCCACGTGTTCGGTCCCGCGGCGCTAGTCACGTGGTGCCTCGTTCTCGAAATGGATCGAGACGGTCCCCATCGGTCCGTAATCCGCGACGAAGGTATCACCGGGATCGGCGAACACCGGCGCGGTGAACGAGCCGGCGAGGATCACCTCACCGGCTTGCAACGACACCCCATGCGGAGCAAGCCGGTTCGCCAGCCACGCGACACCGTTCGCCGGATGGCCCAGCACCGACGCCGCAACGCCCGAATCCTCGATCGACCCGTTGCGCAGCAGCAATGCGGCCACCCACCGCAGGTCGACGTCCATCGGTCGTGCCACCCGGCCGCCGAGAACGATGCCGGCATCGGCGGCGTTGTCGCAGATCGTGTCGACGATGGTGCGTAGATGCCCGGTTTCCGGGTCCGCCATCTGTACCCGTGCATCGAGGATCTCGATGGCCGGCGTCACGTACTCCGCCGCCCGGAGCACGTCGTAGAGCGTCACCCCGGGGCCGGACAACGGGTCGCCGAGCACGAAGGCGAGTTCAACCTCGATACGGGGGCGGATGAACCGTCCGGCCGGCACGGTTCCGCCGTCGTCGAAGAACATGTCGTCGAGCAGTGCACCGTAGTCCGGTTCGGTGATGGACACGGCGCGTTGCATGACCTTGGAGGTGAGTCCGATCTTGCGTCCGCGAACCACGGCACCACCGGCGACTTTCAGGCGCACCAACTCCCGCTGTACGGCATAGGCGTCTTCGATGGTCATCTCGGGATGCTGCAGCGATATCTGCCGGATCGGGGTCCGGGATTTCTCGGCCTCATACAGGCGGCGCGCGAGCTCGGCGACCGCTGTGTCCGGCAGGGCGATGTTCGTCATCGCCCGAGGAACTCCAGAGCGGCCGGGTTGAAGGCCGCCGGGTCCTCGAAGTGTGGCCAGTGCCGGACGGCGGCCATCTCGAACACCTCGGCGTTCGGGATCAACCCGGCGACGATGTGGGCAGTGCTCTGGTATTCGCCGTGGTCCTGGCCGGACGCCACCACCATGGTGGGCGCAGAGATGGTCGCCCATTTGTCTTCCGGGATGAGATTGCGGTCGCGGGCTTGCGCATCCTGCAGGATCAGCAGGTGATCGATCGTGTTCCGGGTGTCGTCGCGTCGGTAGATGGCCTGCCGCAGCGCGATGAGGTCGGGTAGACGATTGGATTCGTCCGCGATCAGGTGTGCGAACACCTTGTGCATCGACTCCCAACTGGGATTGTTGACGGCTTCGGTGCGCTCGGCGCGGATGCGGGCCATGTTCGACGCGGTGGCGATCAGTCCGGCGGGCGACATCAGGATCACCTTGTCGACACGCTCGGGATGCTCGACCGCGATCGCGGCCGATACCCATGCGCCGAGTGACATCCCGATGAGATGTGCTCGAGTCATCCCGAAGTGCTCCATCACACCGAGAACCTGCTGGACGTAGACGGCGATCTCGTAGTCGTAGTCGGGTTTGTCGGAGAACCCGTTGCCGACCATGTCGATCGCCACACAGTGGTAGTGCTCCGAGAGCGGTCCCAGGTTCGGCGCAAAGGTCTCCCAGTGGCCGCCGGTGCCGTGCAACAGGATGGCGTGTGGTTTGTCGGCGGAGCCTGCCTCGGCGAAACGGGTCCGCACGCCGTCGATGTCGACGAACCCCTGCCGGAACTCCAGTTCTTTGAGGTGGCTCCAGATGCTGCGGTACTCGCCGGTGTCGGCCGCAGGGGCGGAAATCGTTGTCTCAGTCATGGTCGGGGCCTCCGTTGTCTAACCAAATTTTCCACTGTGTGCATGTTCAGTCTTAGCACTTTTAGCGCCGTGAGCTGGGTGAGTGTCAGATTTCTGCCACCGAGTTCTCGGAACTGGGGGATTGTTTCTGACACCTGTATACGATAAGACTATGAGGCGGGATCAACGCAAGGGCAAGTGTCTTCTGAGGGTTGGTCACAACTTTTCGAGAAGTCACCAGAGCGAGGTTGGGCGAACAGGTCGTCGATGACTATGACCACACACGAACATGAAGGTGCGGACGCGGGAGACGGCGACGCGGATCTGCGCCGGGTGCATCGACGCGTGCTGGCGTCGCTCGTCAACGAGTTCGCGGCAGTGCGTGTGTCGCTGGATTCGACCGGCAACGGGGACAGGCTGCTCGTCGAAGACCTCGAGAGCGACGATCACATCTTTCTCTCACCCCTCGAGCTCGTCAGCCTGTGCCTGGCGACGCCGGACGATCGTGAGGACTGGCTGCGCGTCGGTAACTACCGGGACGAGCGGCGCGACCGCTCCCTGGGGCCGGTTCGGGGGAGAACCTCATGACCGCGTCGATCGTGGGCGTCGGGATGACCCCGATGTCACTGAAGCCCGGGCACAGCCCGCACGAACTGGCTTCTCGCGCCTGCCGAGAGGCCGTGGCAGACGCCGGAATCGAACTGTCCGACGTCGACGGACTGCTGGTCGGTTCTTCGCAGGGGATTCGGCCGGACCGGCTTGGTGTCGGCTTCGCATCCTCGGGAGGATTCGGCGATGTGCGACTGCTGGAACACGTGGAGATCAAGGGCGCCACGACCGTTGCGATGATCCAGCGGGCCCGCTACGCCGTGGAGGCCGGCGCAGCCCGCGCGGTCATGTGCGTCTTCGCAGACGCGCCCCTCGTCGCGGGCAAAGCCGCCGGATCGACCTATGCGCAGAGCGGCGGACAGTCCGGATCGCGCGGCCTGGAGCGGGCCAGCGGGGTCCTGGGCTCGGTCCCCACCTACGCCCTGCTGACGCAGCGGTGGATGCATGTCAGCAACGGTTCGCCCGACGATCTCTGCGCGGTTGCCACGTCGACGCGTGCCTGGGCGACCGGCAATCCCGATGCGGTGATCCGCACGCCCCTCGACATCCAGGGTTACCTCGACAGTCCGATGATCTCCGATCCGCTGCGGCGGCTCGACTGTGCACGCCCGGTCAACGGTGCCGTCGCCGTCCTCGTCAGCGCCGATCCGTCGATCGGCCACGACATTCGTGTCGACATTCGGGGAGCCGGTCGGGATCATCCGGTGCGTCATCGGCGATCCGGCTCCGAGTCATGGTTCGGCGGTGGCCGACGATGCGTGGACGACGCCCTGGCAGAAGCGGGGATGACACGTGGCGACCTGGACACCGCTCAGCTCTATGACCCGTTCTCGGTCGTCACCCTGATCTTGCTCGAAGAATATGGGCTCACCGGGGGGGCGCCCGCAGGAAAGTTCGTCCGCGACGGGAACACCGCTGCCGGCGGCAGTTTGCCGACCAACACCGGTGGAGGGCAGCTGTCGGGGTTCTATCTCCAGGGAATGACCCCGTTGGCCGAAGCGCTCGTGCAGTTGCGCGGAGCCGGCGGCGAGCGACAGGTGCCTCATGCGTCGACCGCACTGGTCGGTGGCATCGGCGGTCGGATCGATCACCACGCCGCGTTGATCCTGGAGCGTGCGGCATGATCACCTCGACCGATTGGTTGCTCTCGGATTCGCTGGCTCCGGTGGTGGCAGGCGATCCCCTCGAACCGTTGTATGCCGGTGCCTCCCGCGGCGCACTCGTGCTGCCGTTCTGTGGGGGTTGTTCGCTGCCGCTCGACCTCGAGCAACGAGTGTGCGACGACTGTGGATCAGATGAGATCGATTGGCTCGAAACCCTGCCGAGGGGAGTGGTCCATTCGTCGACGACGATGCACAGACTGGAGCCCGGACTCGTGACCGCGACCGGTCCATACCCGATCGTCGACGTCGAACTCGACGGTGGGCATCGGCTGATCATGACGACGGTCGAGCCGGCGGCCGGTACACCGCGGATCGGCGACGCCGTCGACATCGCCTTCAGATATCTGGCCGGAGTGGCGATCCCGGCCGCGCAGACCATCACTTCCACCGATACGGAGGCCACCAATGACAACCACTGAGGCGAATCCCGGCACCTCGAATCCTGCCACCCCGAGTGACTTCGACGTGTCCAAGATCGTCCAGGAAGATCGTGTGCACGGCTCCGTGTACACGTCTCCGGAGATCTTCCAGCGTGAGATGGACACCATCTTCCGCACCGGCTGGGTCTATGTCGCGCACGACAGCGAGGTCAGCGAGCCCGGTGACTATCTGACCCGCCGTATCGGCAGTGAGCCGGTCGTGGTGTCCCACGGCAAGGACGGAGAGATCCGGGTCCTGCTCAACCGGTGTTCGCATCGCGCCAACAAGCTGTGCAACGCCGAGAAGGGAAACGCGAGCTCGTTCCGCTGCCCGTACCACGGGTGGACCTTCAGTAACACGGGTTCGCTCACCGCGGTCCCGATGCGTGAGGGTTACGGCGAGGCGTTCCGCGCGGTACGGTCCGAGCTCGGTATGGCCGAAGCCCCTCGGGTCGACAGCTACGGCGGTTTCATCTTCGCCTCGTTGGCCGCCGACGGTCCGTCGCTCACCGAGCACCTCGGTGGCTCGATCGCGGCCTTCGATCGTCTTCTCAACCTGTCGCCGACCGGTCAGATCGATCTCCGGGCCAACTGGATGAAGCACCTCCACCATGCCAACTGGAAAATGGTGGTCGAGAACAATGTGGACGGTTACCACGCGCTGTTCACTCACGCGTCGGTCTATGACGCCATCCGCCCGGCCAAGGTCTCCCATATTCCGTCAAAGACTGACGTCGTGGTGCGTGACATCGGTGGCGGCCACTCTGAGATCGACTACTCGGCCGAATACCGCAAGCTCGACGAGGAGTTCATCTGGTACGGGCGCATGCCACGGGCGAAGCTGCCCAAATATGTTGCCGCACTGGAGAAGAAGTACGGCGAGGAGAAGGCACACGACTCATTGGTCGTCGGCCCACCGCACACTCTGATCTGGCCCAACCTCTTCCTGGCCGAGATGAACGTGATGTACGTGGAACCGATCGGGCCGGACGAGACGGTCGCATACACCACCGCGGCGCTGATCCCGGGACAGGACGAACTCAATCTGAGGACCCTGCGCCGTTCCGAGGGTGCGATGGGTCCGGCCGGGTTCCTGATCGCCGACGACGGTGAGATCGGGATGCGCAACCAGGCCGGACTGGCCGCCAAGGATCCGGAATGGCTGCGGTTGTCCCGCGGGCTGGAGACCGACATCACCGACGAGACCGGAATCGTCAACAGCGACAAGAGTGCCGAGACACCTCAGCGTGGTTTCTACCGCCAGTGGGCCAGCGTTGTGGGACAGGAGATCAGCAAATGAGCACACTCGACGACACCGAAGTCCTCGCCTCGGCACTGCAGCCGCTGCCCGCGCCGTCCCCCGAGGTGGCAGGGTTCCTGTTCCTCGAGGCTCGTCTGGCCGACGAGGCGCGCTATTCCGAATGGGAGCTGCTCTGGGACGACGACGCACTTTACTGGGTGCCGATGCATCCCGACGACGATCCGGCAGTCAATCTGTCGTACATCTACGACAACCGTCGACGTATCAAGAGTCGTGTAGCGCAACTCAACACAGGGAACCGGCACTCGCAGACCCCGCCGTCTGTGATGCGTCGGCAGCTCACCAACATGGAGGTTCTCGACTCCACCGATGACACCGTCACGGTTGGATCGAACTTCGCCCTGTTCGAATACCGCCACAACCAGCGCATCTGGGCCGGCCGGGTCATCCACAAGGTCCGCCGCCATCCCGGCGGGTTCAAGCTCGTGAGCAAGACCGTCCACATGATCAGCGCCGGCGGTCCCGTGGACACCCTCGCTTTTCTGATCTGAACCAACCATCCGAATCCGCGAAGGCTGCGCCTTCGCGCTGAAGTACCTGTGAGGCAACGTGCTTGTAGGCGACATCTCAACCAACAACGCCCGTCGATACCCGGACAAGCCCGCCGTCATCGAGTCCGGGCGGACCCACACCTGGAGTGACGTCGACGAGCGTGCGCGCCGACTGGCCAATCACCTCCTCGCCGCTGGCCTGAAGAAGGGCGACCGGGTGGCCGTCATCGCCCGAAACTGCATCGAATGGCCGGAGATCACCTTCGCCGCGGCCAAGGCCGGGCTGGTCACCGTTCCCGTGAACATCAGGCTCGCCCCGGACGAGCTGGCACATGTCCGGGACGACTCCGGAGCGATTGCCGCGGTGATCCACACCGACCAGGTGGAACGGTTCGGTCCGGAACTCGCCGATCTGCAGACGGTTGTCGAGATCGGCGGGAACGCAGTCGGTATCGACTACGAATCGGCACTGCGGGCAGCCGATGACAGCGACCCGACACCGGCGTCGTTGCGGCCTGATGACATTCAGTTCATCCTGTATACCAGCGGGACCACGGGTCGATCCAAGGGCGTGATCAACACGCACCGCGGGATGCTCGCCCAGGCCGTGGACACGAGCCTGGTCACCGAGGCCAATCGCAGCGACGTTTTCCTCGCGACGACACCCTTCTTCACGGCGGGTGGGATGGTCCGGACCTTGTCCTGGACCTACCTCGGCCAGACGATGGTGATTCACAAGCGCTTCGACCCCGAAGCCGTCATCGACGAGATCGAACGCAGCGGGATTACTTTCACCACCTTCATCCCCACGATGCTGCAGCGCACCCTGCGTCTTCTCGAAGAGGGCCCGCACCGGGACATGTCGAGCCTACGGCGGATCAGCTACGGCTCGGCGCCGGTTCCGCCCGGACTGGCGAAGAAGGCGATGGATCTCCTCGGGTGTGACCTGCAACAGCGGTATGGGCTCACCGAATGCGGTGGACAGGCAACGATTCTCACGCCTCAGGATCATCGCGACATGGTCGACGGAAAGACGAGCATCCTGACCTCCTGCGGGCAGGAAACGCCGATGTGTTCCATCCGTATCGTGGACGGCGACGGCAACGAGCTCCCGACCGGAGAGATCGGCGAGGTCGTGATCGTCAGCGAGGCCAATGCGATCGGGTATTGGAACCGCTCCGATCAGACCAAACAGACCTTCCGGAGTACCGGATTATGGTCGGGTGACCTCGGGTACCTCGACGCCGAGCGGTACCTGCACATCACCGGCCGCAAGACCGACATGATTATCTCCGGGGGCTTCAACGTCTACCCCGCCGAGATCGAGCGGGTGATCGGACATCATGCCGCCGTGGACATGGTTGCGGTGGTGGGAATCCCGGATCCCGAATGGGGTGAGACGCCGGTCGCCGTGGTGGTTCCCAAGGGAGACATCGACACCGATACGGTCGCGGGCGAGCTGACGGCACTGTGCCGTGCCGAGCTCGCCGGCTACAAGCAGCCGCGGCGGTTCGAGTTCCGCACCGAGTTCCCGCTCGGCCCGGCCGGCAAGATCCTCAAGCGTGAGATCGCGGAGTCGTTGCGTACTGCACCGGAGAAGGTCTCGGCGTCCGGGGTCTCGTCGTGACGTCCACGCAGCGGCAACCGACGATGGCGCGGGCGACGAATCTCTGGGAACTGCTCACTGAGCGTGTCGAGCTGAGTCCCTCGAAAGAGTTCGCCGTCGACGAGCACGGCCGCCGGTTCACCTTTGCCGAGCTGGCCGACCTCGCGATGACCACGGCGGCGGCCCTACACGGCCACGGAGTGCGCGCCGGTGACGTGGTGTCGTGGCAGCTGCCCAGCAGTGTCGAAGCGATGGCGTTGTCGCTGGCGCTCTCCCGGCTGGGTGCGGTGCAGAACCCGATCATCCCGATGCTGAGGGAGAGCGAGGTCGCCTTCATCGCCGGACAGGTCGGCGCATCACTGCTCATCGTGCCCGACGAGTTTCGTGGCTTCGACTACGGTGCCATGGCGACCGCTGTCGCGCAGCAGGTCGAAGGCCTGCGGACCCTGATCGTCGACCAGGACTGGATGTCGGGCGATCCCGAGACGTTGCCCGCGCGCCCGCAGCGTGACGACAACGAGGTGAGGTGGATCTTCTATACGTCCGGCACCACGGCGGCGCCCAAGGGCGTCAAGCACGGTGACGCCGGACTGATCGCGGCGGCGAAGACCTTTGTCACCAACGTGCAGGTCACCGAGGACGAGCGGTGCGCCGCATACGTACCGATCACACATGTCGGTGGTATCGCGCATGTGCTGAGCAGCCTGCTGGTCGGACACACGCTGATCACCGCGGCGAAGTTCGTTCCGGAGGACAACGCGGATCAATTGATCTCCGAGGGAGCAACCCTGATCGGCTCCGGTCTGCCCTTCACCACCGAGTACCTGCGGATTGCGCGCGACCGCGGGGTGCGGCCATTGTTCCCACAGGCGCGCGCCACACTCGGTGGTGGTTCCGGCCGGCCGGCGGAGCTGAGCCTGCAGACGGCGCAGGTTCTCGGGGGCGTGGGGATCATCTCCGGATACGGGATGACCGAGTGCCCCTACCTGACCTGGGGCAGCCCCGACGACACCGATGCCGAGCATTCGGCCTTCGAGGGGACGCCGGGTCCGCAGGGCGCAGTCCGCATCGTCGGAGCCGATGGCGCCGAACTGCCCGTCGGGGAGGTCGGGGAGATCCGTGTGCACGGACCGCAGTTGTTCCAGGGCTACGTTGATTCGGCTCACAATGACGGTGCCCTCGACGAACGGGGATTCTTCCGTACCGGTGATCTGGGATTCGTCAATGCGGCCGGTCGACTGTGTGTCACCGGACGCATCAAGGACATCATCGTGCGCAAGATGGAGAACATTTCGGCCCGTGAGGTCGAGGAGGCGCTGATCGGTGACCCCGCCATCGCGGATCTCACCGTGATCGGCATGCCCGACCCCGCCTCGGGGGAGCGGGTATGCGCAGTGGTGGTGCCGAGCGATCCGGACCAGCCCCCGAGTCTCGATTCGATTCGCGACCACCTCGCGACCACGACCCTGAACAAGCGCAAGTATCCCGAACAGGTGGAGATCGTGGAGGTCATTCCCCGGAACTCGCTCGGGAAGATCGCCAAGTCGCAGCTTCGTTCCGATCTTCTCACCCCTGCGACGGAGGTTCCGTTGTCCACCCAGGTTTCCGAGCAGCAATTGCCTGAAACGAGCTATCAGACAGTTGAGTTCGTGGTCAGCGCGCATGTCGCGACCATCACGCTCAACCGGCCAGATCGGTTGAACTGCTTCAACGAAACCATGGCGAACGAGATGGCCGACATCTGGAAGCGGGTCCGCGACGAGGACGACATCCACGTCGCGGTTCTGCAGGCCAACGGCGACCGTGCGTTCTGCACCGGTGTCGACGTGGGCGAGGGCGCGTGGTGGACGCACATCAACCGGTTCAACCAGGAAGATCCCGGGGTATTGCTGGGACCCAAACAGCATCGCGTCTGGAAGCCGGTGGTGTGCGCCCTGCACGGAATGGTCGCCGGTGGCGCCATGTATTTCGTCAACGAGTCCGACATCGTCATCTGCAGCGACGACACCACCTTCTTCGATCCGCACGCCAACGCCGGGATCGTGTCGGCGCTCGAGCCGATGGGCATGCTCGCCCGTGGGATTCCGCTCGGCGAGGTGTTGCGATGGGCGCTGACCGGGAGCGATGAGAGGATGACCGCCGACAGCGCGCTGCGGACGGGGATCGTCACCGAGGTCGTGGCGCGAGCCGAACTTCGGGAGCGCGCCCAGCAACTCGCGGCCGAGATCGCGGGCCGGCGTCCGGAGGCGATTCAGGGGACTGTGCGGGCGATCTGGGAGTCACTGGACATGACACCGTCGATCGCGCTGCGCACGGGGCTGTCGTACACCCAGATCGGTAATCCCGGATCGGGGCGCACCGATTCCCGAAAGAACAAGCGCAGCCCGCGTCTACGCTGACCCATCCGCGATTGACCCAAGGAGTTGTTGTGAGCACAGAGACCCTCACCGACCAGATCGCCAGTTATCCGTTGCTCATCGGCGGTGACGAGGTGGAAGCCGAGTCCGGCAAGACTTACGAGAGTGTCGACCCATTCACCGGTGAGCCGTGGGTGCGAGTACCCGACGCGGGCGCCGCGGATGTCGATCGTGCGGTCCGGGCGGCCCGAGCGGCACTGTCCGGTCCGTGGGGAGAGTTGACCGCGTCTGCGCGTGGAAAGCTGATCTGGCGTCTGGCAGAGCTGATCGAGCGAGACGCCGACGAACTGGCGGAACTCGAGGTCCGCGACGGCGGCAAGCTGTTGCGCGAGATGTCCGGCCAGATGCGCGGACTGCCCGCGTACTTCTACTACTACGCGGGAATGGCCGACAAGCTCGAGGGCACCGTCATCCCCACCGACAAACCCAACTTTCTCGTCTACACCACGCACGAGCCGGTGGGTGTCGTCGGTGCCATCACGCCCTGGAACTCACCGCTGCTGTTGCTGTCCTGGAAACTCGCCGCAGGTCTCGCCGCAGGCTGCACGTTTGTGATCAAGCCGAGCGATCACACCCCGGCATCTACCCTGGCCTTCGCCAGATTGTTCGCGGAGGCGGGATTCCCGCCCGGAGTGGTCAATGTGGTCACCGGTTGGGGACCGGAGACGGGGGCCGCACTGGCCTCGCACCCAGATGTCGACAAGATCGCATTCACCGGGTCGACCGGGACTGGGATTCGGGTCGGCCAAGCCGCGGTCGCCAACATGACCCGGTTCACCCTGGAACTCGGTGGCAAATCGGCGCAGGTGGTCTTTCCCGACGCGGATCTCGATGCTGCTGCGAACGGAGTCATCTCCGGCATCTTCGCCGCCACCGGGCAGACGTGCCTCGCGGGCTCACGGTTGCTGGTGCACGAGAGTGTCGCCGACGAGTTGATCGAGAAGGTCGTCGCCCGGGCCTCGACGATCGTCCTCGGCGATCCCAAGGACCCGCGCACCGAGATGGGGCCGGTGTCGAACGCGCCGCAGTACCAGAAAGTGTTGTCACACTTCGATTCCGCGCGGGAACAGGGTGCCACCATCGCCTATGGCGGGGAACCCGCGGGCGAGCTCGGCGGATACTTCGTCAAGCCGACGGTGCTGACCGGGGTGACCGCGGGCATGCGGGCGGTCACCGAAGAGATCTTCGGTCCGGTGCTCGCGGTGTCGACGTTCACCGATGAGGAGGAGGCGATCACGGCCGCGAATTCCACCGAGTTCGGCCTGGCCGGCTCGGTCTGGACCAAGGACGTTCACCTGGCCCACCGGGTTGCGGGCAAACTGCGCGCGGGCACCGTCTGGATCAACTCCTATCGAACGGTCTCTCCGCACGTGCCCTTCGGAGGGGTCGGTGCCAGCGGTATCGGCCGCGAGAACGGCATTGACGCGGTCAAAGATTTCACCGAAACAAAGGCGGTGTGGGTCGAACTCAGCGGCGCCACCCGTGACCCCTTCACGCTCGGCTGAGCCGCGCACCCGAACGAAAGGTACTCAATCATGTCAACCATCGAAGCCGTCATCGTCGCCGGAGCGCGTACCCCGGTCGGCACCTCGTTCAAAGGCACCCTGCGCGACACCACCGCCATGGAGCTCGCCGAAGTCGTCGTCGCCGAGGTGCAACAGCGTTCCGGCCTGGAGCCGTCACAGATCGATGACATCATCCTCGCCGAATCGAACTACGGCGGTGGCGATGTCGCGCGGCATGCGGCAGTGGTGACCGGAATGACCCAGGTGCCCGGCCAGTCTGTCAACCGACATTGTGCGGGCAGCCTTACTGCAGTCGGAAATGCTGCAGCGCAGGTTATCTCGGGCGCCGAACACGCCATCATCGCCGGCGGCACCCAATCCGTCTCGACCGGTCCACTGCAGGCGTTCCGGACGCCGGGGACCGTCGACGAGTTCACCGAGAGGTGGATGCCGCCGACCCATCCGGACAGCCCGGAGGCGCCGAACCAGGACATGTCGATCACCGTGGGCTGGAACACCGCGACAGCACTCGACCTGACCCGTGAAGAGATGGATGCGTGGGCGCTGCGGTCGCATCTGCGGGCCGTCGCGGCCATCGACTCGGGAGCGTTCGTCGACGAGATCGTGCCGGTCTCGGCACGACAGCAGGATGGCAGCACGGTGGAGTTCAGCACCGATGAGCATCCGCGCCGCGACACGACCGCGGAACGTCTCGCAGGTCTCAAGCCCCTACACCCGGAGATCGAGAACTTCTCGATCACCGCAGGCAACTCCAGTGGCATCAATGACGCCGCTGCCGCGGTGATGGTGGTCGGCTCCGATCTCGCCGAAGCCCGGGAACTCGACGTCCTTGCGACCGTCAAGGCGTGGGCGGCAACTGGTATCGACCCGTCGCACACCGGCCTTGCGGTCCTCGACGTCATCCCGAAGGTCTTGGACCGGGCCGGAATCGGGATATCGGACGTGGCGTTGTGGGAGATCAACGAGGCGTTCGCCGCCGTCCCCGTCGCGGCCTGCAAGAAGCTCGGGATCAGCGAGGATGTGGTCAACGTGCTCGGCAGCGGATGCTCGATCGGGCATCCGGTGGCGGCATCCGGGGCTCGCATGATCATCTCACTGATCGGCGAACTGCGCCGTCGCGGAGGCGGATACGGTGTCGCCGCGATGTGTGCAGGTGGAGGCCAGGCAGGTGCGGTCGTCATCGACGTCCCGCCACCGGCGACCAGATGACGACGATCTGCCCGATACGCAACATTTGCCCGACACACAAAGGAGAACAGCGATGAATGTGGACACTGACGCCGCCAACAAGGTTCTGGGCGGTTTGCGTCCGTACCCGGTCGCCATCACCACGGTCGACGGTGGATTCGCCAACGGCTTGATGTCGCTGTCGGCCGGCGCCGCCAGCATCATCCCGGAGGCTCCGCGTGCCACTGTGAGCCTGACGAAGTACAACATGACCCACGACATGCTCTTGAACTCAGGGGTTTTCGCGATGCACATGCTCAGTGCGGGTGAGGACGAGGTCGATGCCTCCCTCGAGATCCTGATGACCCTCGGTGGCAGCTCGGGACGGGACGGCGACAAGATCGGCAAGCTCCGGGCGAAGACCGGCGTCACCGGCGCTCCGATCCTTCTCGATGCGCACAGCTACGTCGAATGCAAGGTGATCGGTTCGCTCGATGTGCAGGAGAGCACCATCTTCGTCGGTGACGTGGTCGCCGCCGAGGTGTTCAGTCAGGCGCCGCGCATCAAGATCGGTGAGGCCTGGGGCAAGCTGCCCGACGAGTGGATAGCGCAGTACGACGCCAACCACGTGCCGCAACTGCAGAGCGCCAAGGATCACCGTTTCGGTCAGAAGGTCTGAGGCACAGATGACCGTGGACACCGTCACCGACGTCGAGGGCCCGCCGCTCGGCTCATGGGAGTTGCCCGAAGAGTTGCGGATGCTCCGCGAGACGGTGCGTCGGTTCATGGAGCGAGAGGTCCATCCGCTCGAGGCGACCCTTCCGCACGATGCGGCGGGCCTGCCCCGCGATCAACTGATTCCCCTGCAGGAGAAGGCCCGCGGCCTTGGCCTGTGGGCGCTGCAGACACCAGAGGAGTACGGGGGTGCCGGTCTGAGCGTCCTCGGGCAAGTCGTGGTGGCCGAAGAGGCGGCCAAGTGCCGGATGGGAGCGTTCTTCCCGGCGTTGGGCGCCTTCGGCGGCAATCCGCCCAACGTGATGTTCAAAGCCTCGGCCGAACAGTTCGAGAAGTTCGCGCAACCGATTCTCGACGGCACGATGACCAAGGCCTATACCGCGATCAGCGAGGCGAACGGCGGTTCCGATCCGGCACGTGCGATCAGCCTCAGAGCAGTCCGAGATGGCGACCACTACGTGCTCAACGGCAGCAAGATGTGGACCTCACACGCAGAGAACGCCGACTGGGGAGTGGTGTATGCCAGGACCGGCGAGGGGCGAGCGGGGATCTCCTGCTTCATCGTTGAAAAGGACACTCCCGGAATGTCCTTGCACCGCATCGGTGTGATGGCGTCGTTTTCACCCTTCGAGCTGCACTTCGACGATGTGCGGCTTCCGGCCTCCAATCTGATCGGTGCCGAGGGTGGCGGGTTCAGGCTGGCCAGTGACTTCCTGATCTACAGTCGGATCATCTACGCGGCCGGCCCGATCGGGATCGCACAAGAGGCGCTCGACGCCGCGTGCCGATGGGCCAAAGAGCGCGAAGTGTTCGGCGGCAAGCTCTCCGACAAGCAGGGCATCGCCTGGATGTTGGTCGATGCCGAGGTGGAACTCCGGGCGGCCCGGCTGCTGATGTATCAGGCTGCCTGGAACGCCGATCTCGGCAAGGACGTCAAGGTCGACGCCTCCATCGCCAAGATGTATGGCACTGAGGTGGCCTACAAGATAATCGACAAGTGCATCCAGATCCACGGCGCCCTGGGACTTTCCGACGAGCTGCCGCTGGAACGGTGGTTTCGCGATCTGAGGGTGAAACGCCTCGGAGAAGGCGCCACCGAGGTGCAGCGGGTAGTGATTGCCCGCGAACTGTTCAAGTGAAGGTGTGATCATGGCTGTGAAGTTCAATCTGATGTTTCCCATGCGAGCGGTCAAACACTACCGCGACTGGATCGGCGACGGCAGTCTCGGTGAAGTCGCGCGTTGTGCCGAAGACGCCGGGTTCGACGGCTTCTCCATGAGTGAGCATCCCTATCCTGACCGCGAATGGCTGGCCAACGGCGGACACCATGCCTTTGATCCGTTCGTCTCGTTGTCGATGGCGGCCCAGGCCACCAAGAACATCAGGTTGATCACCTATCTGATGGTGGTCGGATATCGGAGTCCTTATCTGGGTGCCAAAGCCGTTGCGAGTCTCGACCTTCTGTCCGGTGGTCGGGTCACTCTCGGACTCGGTGCCGGATATCTCGAGTCGGAGTTCACGGCGCTCGGCGCGGACTATGCGCGCCGCGGGAAGCTTTTCGACGAGGGCATCGACGCCATGCGGGCCACATGGCGAGGCGAGGAACACGACGGTCCGGCATTCGGAATCTCCGGGCACATCGCGCTGCCACTGCCACTGACCGACGGCGGTCCGCCGATCTGGATCGGTGGCAACAGCCAGGCCGCGCGTCGGCGGGTGACCGGGAAGGCGGACGGTTGGATGCCGATCGCACAGAAGGCCGAAATGGCGGCGATCACCAAGACCCCGCCGCTCGAGGACATCGAATCACTCGGCATCCAGATCAGCGCGCAGAACAAACGACGTGCCGAGCTGGGCAAACCTGACATCGACGTTTCGTTTGTCCCGTTCGAAAGCGATGCGCTGCGATCGGGAGGCGCCACTGAGTTCGTCGCCAGGGTCGCACCGAAGCTGGCCGCCTACGAGGACGCCGGGGTCACCTGGATCACCATCGAACCCACGAGCCGAAGCTTCTCCGATCTCAAGGCGGACCTGGCAGTGATCAGCGAAGGCCTGATCCGGTGATCGATCGCCGAACCCCACAGAGAGAGCGACGATGACCGAGGCGCCGGCGTACGACACCACATCCTTTGTCGACCTGATAGATGCGTTTCGGGATCTGCAGGAGACCCTGTGCTTGGTGGCACCGCCACCGGCGGCCACTCTGGAACTGACGGCGGCCGTCGCGGATGTGACGAAGCGGCTCAAAGAGTTCGAGGCGCCCGAGGGTCACCGCGTGGCACGGGACCGGGAGATGGGCAGCGATGTACACCCGATGCTGGTCAAGTACGAGGCCACCGACACATCCGACACCTCCCTGGCCGGAACCGTGACGTTCAACCACGCGCACATGGGTGGGGGAGGCGCCGTCCATGGCGGAGTCATCCCCATGTTGTTCGACGATCTACTCGGTATGTTCGTCAGCCGCAGAGGCCAACCCAACTCGAGGACGGCATTCCTGAATGTGAACTATCGCAGCGTCACCCCGGTGCTGCGAGCACTGCGCGTCGACGCGAGGATCGAGAAGATCGAGGGTCGAAAGACCTTCGTGACCGGAACGATCTCCGATGGTTACCTCGTCTGCGCCGAGGCAGAAGCGCTTTTCGTCCGGCTGTTGCCCGGCCAGCCCTGATCGACACATCGCACGCACGTCAACGGAGACGAAGATGACATTTGAGAATGCCGGCGCGCTGGTCACCGGCGCGGGCTCGGGCCTGGGTCGGGCGATTGCCATCCGCCTCGCGAGTGACGGAGCGCGGGTGGTTGTTTCGGATGTGAGCGCCGAGGGGGGAGCAGCCACAGTCGATACGATCGTGGGCGCCGGTGGCCAGGCCTCGTTCATCCAGGCCGACGTCTCCGATGCCGACGGTGTGGAGGCGTTGATCGCCGAGTCGATCGACTACCTCGGAGGTCTCGATCTCGCCGTGAACAACGCGGGAATCGCCCATACCCCCGGAGACCTCCATCAGCTGTCGATCGCCGAGTGGGATGCGGTGATGGGTGTGGATCTGCGCGGTACGTTCCTCTGTATGCGTGGAGAACTGGCCCACATGGTCCAGGCCGGACACGGCAAGATCGTGAACATGGCGTCGAATGCCGGAACCAAGAACGCGCCCGGCATGGCCGCCTACACCGCCGCCAAGCACGGTGTCGTGGGACTGACGAAGAATGCCGCGCTACAGTACGCGCGGCGAAACATACAGATCAACGCGGTCGGTCCCGGCACGATTCTGACCGAGGGAATCATCGCGTTCGGCGCAGACCAACAGGAGCAGTGGGCAGATCTGATCCCGGTGGGTCGGATGGGTCGGCCGGAGGAGGTTGCGGCGGCCGTCGCGTACCTGCTCTCCGACGAGGCGGGTTTCGTCACCGGACACACCCTGCTCATCGATGGTGGTCTGATGTGGGACTGAGCGCGACGATCTCGCGTTCGTCGCTCACATCAGGTGCTGGTGAAACCGCCGCGCACCAAGCCGAATGCCTCCTGCAGCAGCCGGTCCGGCCGCTGCTCATCGGATTCGGCCCAGACCGTGAGTGCCGTCCAGCCGGCATTGAAGAGGCTTTGCGTCAAGAGCTGTGTGAACAGATCGCCAGGCCGGTGATCGGTGCGGGACGTGATGAAGAGGGTCACCACGGATTCCCAGGAGCTGAACCTGGTCGACCCGAGGGGCCAACCGTTCGACGACTCCGCAATGATTCGCACTTGCGTACGCAGCAGATCCAATTCGGAATCGAGGTAGCCGAGCATCGCCGGCAGCTCCACGCACAGCACCCCAACCGGATCCGCGGACGTCGGCGCTGCCCGTAGCTTCTCGGCCAGCGCCGCCACTTCGTCGGCCGAGCGATCCCAGAGGATGTCGGCCTTCGCGGCGAAGTACCGCAGGAGGGTGCTGCGACCGATGCCGCATGCGTCGGCGATGTCTGCCATGGTGACCGAGTCGAAGCCGCGTTCGGCGAACAGTCGCAAACCGACCGCCGCGATGGCGGTCTTGTCCGTGACACGGGGCCGTCCCCCGCGATTCGTCTCCGTCTTGTGAAGCTCGGCCATATGCCCTCCCTCTGCACGAAACCCTACTACGTCAATGGGTTGTGGTTCTGAGGCCCAAAAGGTAGCGTCTGTGACACGGAACACAGCTTGCCCGCACACGCAGGTGCGGGATCGGAGGACGCAAATGTCAGCACCACAATCGGTTTCGGTCACACACGAGGAGCGGATTCTCCTCGATGGAGTTCTGCGACACGCGGGCGCAGGGGGGACATTCGACGTCGTGAATCCCGCGACCGGTGAGAAGGTGGGTGTCGCCGCCGATGCCACCGCCGCCGATATGGACGCGGCTATTGCGGCCGCCCGGAGCGCCTTTGACCACACGTCCTGGGCCACGGACCTCGAGTTCCGGCAACGCTGCCTCCATCAACTGCATGAGGCGATCAGTGCCGAGGCAGAGGTCCTTCGACTGGAGTTGGTCATCGAAGCAGGTGCGCCACTGATGACAACCTATATGGCACAGCTTGATTGGCCATTGTCAGACGGTCTCCTCTGGCCGGCCGAAGCGGTCGCGGGCCTGCCGTGGCACCGCCGCCTTTCCGACAGCTCGTTGCTCGGTATCACCAACATGCGGCATGTGTTCAAGGAACCTGTCGGAGTCGTCGCCGGCATAATCCCGTGGAACTTTCCCTTTGAGATCTTGATCAACAAGCTCGGTCCGATTCTCGCGACCGGAAACACCGTGGTCATCAAGGCGGCATCGGAGACGCCGTGGAATGCGACCCGGGTCGGGCGACTGATCGCGGAGAAGACCGAGATCCCGGCCGGCGTCGTCAACATCATCACCACCAGTGACATCGCCGTCGCCGAGCGACTGGTGACGGACCCGCGCGTCGACATGATCTCGTTCACCGGGTCGACCAGGACGGGTCGGCTGATCACCGAGAAGTCGGCCCCCACGTTCAAGAAACTACTCCTCGAACTGGGCGGCAAGAGCGCTGGAATCGTATTGGACGATGCGGATCTCGCATCGGCGCTACCCGCCGCGATGTCGGCGTGCATGCACGCAGGACAGGGCTGCGCGTTGCCGACCCGGCTGCTCGTCCATCGGTCCAAGTACGACCAAGCGGTAGCCGCGCTGGAAGAGATCTACGCGGCAATCCCTTATGGCGATCCGGCCGACCCCGGCGTCTTCTGTGGGCCGGTGATCACGGAGAAGCAGCGAACCAACATTCTTGAGCTGATCAGACGTGGCGAGGCCGAGGGTGGCCGATTGATCGTCGGTGGCAGGATTCCCGAGGACAGGCCCCAGGGCTACTTCGTGCAACCGACCCTCTTTGCCGACGTGGACAATGCGGCTGCGATCTCGCAGGCCGAGATCTTTGGGCCGGTACTGTCGGTCACGCCGTTCGATGACGATGCGGACGCGATCAGGATCGCCAACGACAGCATCTATGGATTGTCGGGCACCGTCTTCACCACATCCCCGGAACGAGCACTGACGATTGCCCGTGGCGTCCGCACGGGTTCCTTCATGATCAACGGTGGCATGTTCTACGGGTCTGACTCGCCCTACGGCGGGTACAAGCACAGCGGCGTGGGCAGGCAAGGCGGCATCGAGGGACTCGAGACCTACCTCGAGACCAAGGCGGTCGCCACCACGTTGCCGCTCGATATCGCCTGACAACCATCCACACCGAACACAAACGAGGAGAATCAATCATGGCCGGAAGAGTCGAAGGCAAAGTCGCATTCATCACCGGTGCGGCACGCGGGCAGGGGAGAAGCCACGCGGTACGGCTTGCCGAAGAGGGTGCGGACATCATCGCGGTCGACATCTGCGAGCAGATCGAGTCGAACCCATATCCGCTTGCCACCGAGGAGGATCTGGCCGAGACCGCCAAGCTCGTCGAGAAGTTCGATCGTCGGATCGTCACGGTCAAGGCCGACGTGCGTGACCGGCAGCAGCTGAAGTCGGCGCTCGACGAGGGACTGGCAGCGCTTGGCCGTCTCGACGTCGTCGTGGCGAACGCCGGCATCCTGCCGATGGCCATGGGCGACCCGCACGCATCGGACTTCGTCGATGCGGTGGACGTCGATCTCGTCGGTGTGATGAACGCGGTCGCTGTGGCGATGCCGCACCTGGGTAAGCATGCTTCGGTGGTGATCACCGGATCGACGGCAGCGATGCTGCCGAACACGACGGACAATCCGGCGATGGGTCCCGGTTCTGCCGGATACGGCTGGGCGAAGAAGACGTTGATGGGTTACGCCGAGCAGCTCGCCTTGCATCTGGCACCAGAGTTCATCAGGGTCAATGTGATCCATCCGACCAACGTCAATACGCACCTCCTCCACAACGACGGCCTCTACTCGATGTTCCGTCCCGACCTGGAGAATCCCACGCGCGAAGACGTGGAGCCGGCCTTCACCATGTTCCAGGCGATGCCCATCCCGTATGTGGAACCCGTGGACATCTCGAATGCGGTGCTGTTCTTCGCCTCAGACGATTCCCGCTACGTCACCGGTCAACAACTGCGGGTCGATGCGGGATCGCTTCTCAAGATGCCGGGTGGTCCGGCGGGCTCTTAGTTCACCAGTGCGACAGCTGTGGCGAGCTCCGCCCGGTGCCGAGACCGACGACGGGTCACGGCGCCGGGCGAGTGACAATCGGGTGGTATGACGGACACCTGGCGTGGCGGCCTCATCGACGGTCGGCGTTCTGAGCCCGGCCGTGATCCAGAACAGCTGCGGTGGATTCGGCCAACGAGCTCACGTGTGCGGTCCAGGTCCGGTTGATCTCGGTCTCACGGGCGAGGGGAACGGTGAGCCGATCGTCGGACTGCGAGTCGTACAGAGCCCACACCTGGTTCAGGGTGGCCGGATCGGCGGCGCAGAATGATTCGGCGATGGCCAGGCCGCGGTCGCGCAACTGTTCCGGCTCGACTACTTCGTTCACCAATCCCCAGTGCAGGGCGGTGGCTGCATCGACGTACTGCCCGGTGGCGCTGAGCTGCCGGGCCCGGCGAATCCCTACCGCCTCCGCCAATCGTGCGGTGAGCCCACCGCCCGGGACGATACCTACCCGAGAGTGGGTGTCGGCGAACCGAGCTGTCGCAGATGCGATGAGGAAATCGCACGCCAGCGCAAGCTCGAAGCCGCCGGTCACGGCCGGCCCGTCCACGAGTCCGACAACTGGTGTCGTGCAGGCGGCGACGCGATCGATGCAGTTCTCGGTCTTCTCGCTTCCGGTGAACCCCCTCTGCGCGAGTTCCTTCAAATCCACTCCGGAACAGAAAGACCCACCGGCACCGGTCAACAGGATGACCGCCACGGCCGGGTCTGCGTCCACGTCGTCGACGGCGGCCACGAGTTCATGGTTCAGCGCCTGCGACAGTGCATTGCGGGCCTCCGGGCGATTGAGGGTGATGGTGCACGTGGACCCTGAATGCTCGACGATCACCAGTTCTGATTGGTTCATCTCTCTCCTGACATGGTCGGGCGGGCCGCGTCGGCTCGCGCGTGGACCAACTGTCCCGACTGCTCAATCCGACTCTTTCGACCTCTCGAGGAGCCCTGCACTCACGATCTCATGAGCTGGGCCGGTTCGGCCAGGCCTCGACTCGCACCGGTGCATTCCTTTTGTCACGCATGGATATTTGAGTTGTGTTGTGCGAACGGCGCAGACATCGACCGGATATCGGGACATACTCAGACGGTGAAGTCGTATGCGGCCCCCATCTCACATCGCCCGGAGCGTGACGGCACGGTACCCGCGAGCGCCCATGTCCCGTTCTATCTTGCGATGGAGTACTCGTCCGACGCCTGGAACTCATTGCTCGTCGATACGTGTGGCGCTCTGTTGCCCGCCCGCGACCTGGGTGTCGTCGACGTGACCGCGCAGTTCAACCGGGAATTGTTCGTCGGCGATGTCTGCGCGGAAACCGGTCTGATCCGGCTCGGTGTGAGCAGCTTGGGTTTCCGGGTGGTGCTATACCAAGAAGATGTGGTCTGTGCGGTCATCACGATCGTGCTGGCCCGACTGGCTCCCGACCGCAAGCGGTCGACCCCGCTGACCGCGGAGCAGCGAACCGCGCTGGAGACGATTCTGGAAACCTGAAGGGCGCTCATGGCCACCGATGACACCTCACATGCCCGCGTCGCCCTTCCGGGCGCCGGACTCGAGCTGGCTGCCGACCGTTGGATGGGCCTGGCGACCGGCGGAATCGTGGTCCTGCTCCACGGTGGAGGTCAGACACGGCATTCCTGGCGCACGACCGGCGAGCGACTGGCGGCACTTGGCTGGATCACCTACGCGGTGGATCTGCGTGGGCACGGTGACAGCGGATGGGCACAGGATGCCGATTACGGCCTGTCCGGACACCTCGATGACCTACTGGCACTGATCGCCGAGGTCCGGCGTCGTGATCCTGGACTACCGCTGGCGCTGGTCGGGGCCTCTCTCGGCGGCATCATCTCGCTCATGGCCGCCGGCGAGAACGAGGGACTCGCGCAGGCCGTGGTTCTGGTCGATGTCGCGGCCAGAATCGAAGAGTCCGGTAGCTCGCGGGTACGCGATTTCATGCGGAGTGCGCCCAATGGATTCGAGAGTCTCGAGCAGGCCTCCGAGGCGATCGCGGCCTACAACCCGCACCGACGTCGGACCGGCGGGCTGGAGGGCTTGAAGAAGAATCTCCGGCTGCGAGACGAGCGGTGGCACTGGCACTGGGATCCGCGCAGTCTCGACCTCGATGACGCGTCGGACAGTCCGGAGCATCCGAACAGTGCAGCGGCATACCAACGATCCCTCGCGGCCGCGCGCACTGTCGGTTGTCCGTTCCTGCTCATACGAGGTCTGCGCTCAGACGTCGTCTCCGACGAGGGAGTCGCCGAGATGCGGGAGCTCATCCCGCAGATCGAGGTGGTCGATGTGCGCGAGGCCGGGCACATGGTCGCGGGAGACGACAACGACGTCTTCACCACTGGTCTCGCTGATTTCCTCACGCGTGCGCTGGTGAACGCCCATCCCTGAAGAGGGCAGCACCCTTGCGTGGCGTTGCGCCTGAGCTCTATGGTGAGAGATCAAACAGGAGTCAATAGCTCCGTTTAAGTGACGCGAAAGGCAACTGGATGGGCGCACAAGATCTCAACGGCCGTCGCGTCATCGTCACCGGTGGTGCCAGCGGCATGGGGGAGGGCCTCGTGCGTGCGTTTCCCGAACTCGGAGCGCGGGTGGTGTCGCTGGACCTCGTCGAGAGCGTAGGACGCACTGTCGCAGACGAGGTGGGCGCAACGTTCCAGCAGGTTGATGTCTCGGATCAGGTCTCGGTGGATCGAGCCATCGATGCGGCAGTGGAAACCCTTGGCGGACTGGATGTCTTGATCCATGCGGCGGGTATTGCGCCTTCTGCCCCGTCGGAATCGACCCCGCTGGACTTGTGGAACACGGTGATGGCGATCAACGCCACCGGCACGATGCTGACCAATCAAGCCGCATTCCGGCATCTGCGAGATCACGGCGGAGCTATCCTCAACTTTGCTTCCGCCGCAGGTCTCGACGGGTTGCCGCGCAAGGCGGCCTATTCGGCGAGTAAGGGCGCAGTCCTCGCCTGGACGCGCACCGTCGCCGCCGAATGGGGGCAATACGGCATCACGGTCAACGCGATCGCGCCGGCGATTTGGACACCGATGTACGACAAGACCCGGTCGGAGATGACCGAGGATCAATTGACTCAGCACGACGCGATCATGGCTCAACGCATCCCGATCGGTGGCCGACTAGGAGACATCGTCAACGACTTCGTGCCCGTGATGGCGTTCTATGCTTCCGAAGGTGCCGGATTCGTCACCGGGCAGACGATATCGATCGACGGCGGCACACTGAAGGTGCGATGAGCCGCCCACATGCGCCGGCGCGACGGCCCCGTACCGACGGACTTCGCAATCGCGAGAGGTTGCTGGAGATCGGTCGGGAGCAACTCTGGGACAGGGGGTTCGACTTGTCCGCCGCCGCGGTCGCCACAGCTGCCGGTGTGGGGATCGGGACGCTGTACCGACACTTTGCCACCCGCGACGATCTGATAGAGGCCGTGTTGGCAGATCTCCTGACCGAGGTCGAGAGCGAACTGGACGAGGTCGAGTCCATGAGTTCTGCGTTTGATGCCGTCCAACGATACTCATCGACATTGACGCGACTGGGGGGTCGTGGGCTGGTCGATGTGGTTCTGGGCAGTCCGGAGGACACGCCAGGTTTGGCGCAGCGCCGTAGCGAGATTCGACGACGTGGCCAGGGCCTCATCGACCGGGCGCACGAGGAGGATTCGCTTCCTGCCGACTTTGCACTGGAGGACCTGCACGTCTTCCTGTGCGCTACGGCGCACTTGTGTGCCGATGATCGCGTCGACGCCGAATTGGTCGACCGATTCGTGCGTGACCACCTGAACGGGCTCGCATGACGACAGACAATCTGGCTGACATCTTGAACCCGGCACAGCTGGGTGACATGGTGTTTCGGGGCGCGCCACGTCTCGGGCTCCCCGGGAATGTCTTCGGCGGTCAGCTTCTCGGTCAATCGGTGACGGCCGCCGGCCGCACGGTCAACCCGGGGTATCTCCCGCATTCACTACACGCGTATTTTGAGCGCCCAGGTGACTGGGCGCGTCCGATCGACTACCGAGTAGACGCCACGCGTGATGGGCGATCCAGTGCTAGGCGACGCGTTGTGGCTGTCCAGGGGGCCGATCTGCTGGCAACCGTGGAACTCTCGCTACGTCCCGTCAGTGACGCGCATCCCGAAGCCGACCATCCGACCGTCGATGCGGGTCAGGCGTCATGGACGCCTGAGCCCGCCGATGACGACCACGCTCGCCAGTTGCGGTCGTGGCTGGCGGCGTTGACGAGCATGCTTCGACTCGACGTCCGATTCTTCGAAGAGCCGGCGCGCTCGCGTGTGCTGCGGACCGGCTCGGCGCCACCGCGGCAGCGGTTTCTGGTGCGGCCGGCTGACCCACTGCCGAAGGAGCCGTTGCTGCACGCGGCGGCGGTTGCCTACCTCTCCGACATGTTCTTGCTCAGCGCGTCACTTGGGCCACTGGGTGTGGTCATGGGTGATCGACGGCTGCGTGCAGTCAGTCTCGACCATTCCCTGTGGTTTTCGCCCCGACCCGATGCGCAGACGTGGCTGCTGCACGAGACGACCACGGTCCGATCGTGGACAGACCGCGCACTGTGCCGGGGCCAGATCTACGATCTGGCCGGGAGAGCCGTCGCCGATTCGACTCAAGAAGGGTTGGTTCGACTGACACATGACTGAACATCGTCGCCCTGGGCTCCGGTTCGGTCTGTTCCTACCGCAACTGGGAATCGACGCTGCAGCAATGATCGCCGCTGCGCGCAGTGCGGAAGCTGCCGGATTCGACTCCTTCTGGGTCATGGACCACCTCTATGCCCCCGGTGCACCGCAGTTCGATGCCCTGGAGAGCTGGACGCTGTTGTCTGCGATCGCCTCGTCGACTACGACGATCCGCTTGGGGCACCTGGTGGGATGCAATCCCTTTCGCCACCCGTCACTGATTGCCAAGATGGCAGCCACGCTGGATCAGATCTCCGGCGGCCGACTCGAATTGGGCCTCGGGTGGGGTTCGGTGGACGACGAGTTCGCGATGTTCGGCTTCGACGTCGGCACCCGGCAGGAACGGGCCGAGCAACTCGGTGAGACGATCGACATACTTCGGCTGATGTTCTCCGGTGAACCGTTCGACTACCCCGGGAAGCACTTCCAGCTGTCTGGCGCCTACGGCCGGCCGACTCCGCAACAGGAGACGATTCCCATCCATATCGGTGGAGGTGGAAAACGACTGACGATGCCCCTGGTCGCCAAGCATGCGGACTGGTGGAATTGTGTCGCATCCGCGCGGCCGAGATTCAACGAACTCGCGCCGCTGAGCGGAGCTGCGAAGATCTCGGTGCAGTATCCCGTCGGCGTTGTGACCGACGAAGCGACTCGGGCGAAGGTCGCGGAACGATCGGCTCGCAGAATGCCTGAATCAGGTTGGGGTCCTGCGCTGATCGGCACGACTGACGAGCTGACGGCACGGTTCGCGTCCGAGGCGGATCGAGGTGTGAAGCTCGCGATCGTCCGATTCCATGACCGCGCCGATCCCGATACGATCGACCTGTTCGGGCGGGATGTCATCTCTGCCCTGCGCGAATGACAGCCGACGCACGACCTCAGGTCACGGACGTTGGGTCAGATCACGAAGAACCGAGTCGAGCCGTGTTCGCGCACCCACCGCCGCACCCGCGCCGGCGACGATGTGCACCGTGCCCGCCTCGATAGCGGCGATGGTCAGCTCCGCAAGCTCGGCCGGATCGAGGACTGATTCTGCGGAATCCTGCGGATTGCCGATTGCCGCGACACCCGCCGCCGGTTGGAGAGCTTCTGAGTTGGTGCCGAGCCCGGTCGCCACGCGGCCCGGGCACAACACCGAAGCGCCGACACCAGCTGCAGCCCCGCGTAATTCGATGTTCAAGGTTTCGGTGAGACCGACCACGGCGTGCATCGTCGCGTTATAGGGTGTCATCGTGGGCAGTGGCATCAAACCGCCGGCGGACGCCGTGTTGAGGATGTGGCCGGTGCCCTGCTCGAGTAGGAGCGGCGCGAACGCCGTGACCCCATGCACCACACCCATCAGCTTGATGTTGATGAGCCACTGCCACGTCTGACGTTGCTGCTCCCACATCGGTGCTTGTGCGCCAACGACTCCGGCGTTGTTGCAGACGATGTCCACCCGGCCGAAGTGCCGGATCGTGGCATCGGCGAGCTGCTGGACCGAGTCGGGATCGCCGACATCGGTCACAACGGTGAGGACGTCGATCCCCCGGTCCGTCAGGCTTGTTTTCGCCTGGGCCAGTCCGGGTTCGCGGATGTCGGCGAGCACGATCTTGACTCCGCGGGATCCGAGCCCGGCCGCGAGTCCGTACCCGATTCCACTGGCCCCTCCGGTGACGACAGCAACCTGGCCAGGTGCAACCCTCACGATGATCCTCCCGGAGTTCGGTCGACGTGAATCGTCAACCGGCTGACGGTTCTTGGGTAAATGTACCGCAGTGCGCAGTGGTGGGAACGGTGGCCTTGCACCGGAATGATCCCGACACCCCTCTCCTCACGATCGCGACCTCGACCCGACGGTCGAGCGCTCAGCAGGACGTCACTTTCCAGTCCATTCCGGTGCCCGGCGTTCGAAGAAGGCGCGAATCCCCTCCTGTATGTCCTCTGATGCCGTGACCACGTCGATCGCCCGACCGGTGGCGGCCCAACCTATCTTGTCGGCGTCCTCGTCCTGCTCGGCCATCGCGGCCAGGGTTTGGCGTACCGCGATCGGAGAGGACTGGCAGATGTCCTCCGCGAGCGCGAGCGCTTCGGTGAGGGCCTTGCCGGGCGCGGCGAGGGTATTGATCACACCGAAATGGTGGGCCCGCTCAGCGGACAGGCCGGCACCGGTGATGAGGAGTTGCTTGGCGATCGCCGGCGGCAGGGCACGGGGCGCCCGGAACAGGGCGCCGGAGCTCGCGATGACGCCACGGCGCGTCTCGGGCAGCGCGAACCGTGCAGAGGTGGATGCGACGATGAGATCGCACGCGAGCGTGATCTCGAACCCTCCGCCCAAAGCCGGCCCCTCCACGGCCGCGATCAGCGGTTTTGTGCGTCGACGTCGGATCAGACCGTACTCGTCACCACGATCGGTTTTCGCATCCCGGCCGGCGGCCAGGTCGGTGCCTGCCGAGAACACGGTGTCGGTGCCGGTGATGACGCCGACCCACAGCTGGTCGTCGTCGTCGAGTCGGTCGAGGGCGGCACTGATGCCCTGCGCCATCTGGCGGTCGATCGCGTTGCGTTTGGCTGGGCGGTCCATGTGCACGACCAGCGTTCGGCCATGGACGGATTCGTAGACGCTCATCGTCTCGGCTCTTCGTCGTGGTGGGTGGGCCACCGATCGGGTTGGCCTTGATTGTCGGCCACGATCGACTATCGTACAACTAAATGCACTGTTTTTGCGCCATATCGGTCGCCTCAGCGGGCGAACGACCGCCACCATGGGCGCCGCGGCAGCGGGGCACGAAGGAATCGAAATCATGCAGATGCGCCACCTGGGTCAGACCGGTATCCAGGTATCCAGACTGTGTTTGGGTGCGATGTCGTTCGGTGCAGTCGGTGACACGGACGCCGAGCAATGCCGGACGATCATCGATGCCGCGTTGGACGGCGGCATCAATTTCGTGGACACGGCCGACGTGTATTCGGCGGGGCAGTCCGAGGAGATCGTCGGTACGGCGCTGCAGGGGCGGCGCGACAAGATCATCCTCGCGACCAAGTTCTTCAACCCGATGAGCCGCGATCGCAATCATCGTGGCGCGTCGCGGCGGTGGATAATCCAAGCCTGCGAGGACAGCCTCCGTCGGCTCAAGACGGATTACATCGACCTGTATCAGGTCCATCGTCAGGATGAGTACACCGATCTCGACGAAACGCTGGGCGCCCTGTCCGACCTCGTTCGGGACGGCAAAGTGCGGATGGTCGGCACCTCTACGTTCGCCGCGGAGACGATCGTCGAGGCGCAGTGGACGGCCGAGCGTCGCGGTCACATCCGGTTTCGGTGCGAGCAGCCGCCGTACTCGATCTTCGTACGCGGTGCCGAGCGCGACGTCTTTCCCACCTGCCTGCGCTACGGCATGGGTGCGATCGTCTGGAGTCCGCTCAACGGTGGATGGCTGACCGGCAAATATCGCGCCGACACCGCGATGGCATCGGATTCACGGTTCGCACGCGTGGGACGCGGCACGTGGACTGCCGACGGTCCGGGTGCCGACACGAAGCATGAACTGCTCACCCGCCTCGACTCAGTCGCCGCAGATGCAGGACTGGACCTGATCACGCTGTCGCTCGCATTCACTCTCGCTCATCCTGCCGTGACATCGACGATCATCGGTCCACGCACGTTGGCACAACTCGAGAGCCAACTGCCGTCGGCACAGGTCCACCTCGACGACGCCATCCTCGACCGGATCGACGAGATCGTGGCTCCGGGCGAGACGATCAGTCGCGCGGATGTGGCGTTCGAGCCCCAGGCCATCCGACGAAAAGACCTGCGCCGCCTTCCCGTCGGCGCGCCGTGACAGCGGCATCGGATCCCACCGTCACGGTCGAGGACCGCCCGGACATTTCGCAACGAAGGAGTACATAGTGCCGTCACTGGCCGGAAAAACCATCATCATGTCGGGCGGTAGCCGCGGGATCGGTGAAGCTATCGCCGTTCGCGCAGCGCGAGACGGCGCCAACATCGCACTGCTGGCCAAGACCGCCGCACCCCACCCGAAGCTACCCGGCACCATCTACACGGCCGCCAAGGCCATCGAGGAGGCCGGTGGGCACGCGCTGCCCATCGTCGGTGACGTGCGGGACGACGACAACGTCGACGCCGCCGTGGCGGCCGCCGCCGAACAGTTCGGGGGCATCGACATCGTCGTGAACAACGCCAGTGCGCTGAATCTGGCTCCCACCGAGCAGATGAGCATGAAGGCTTACGACCTCATGCAGGACATCAATGCCCGTGGTGCCTTCTCGTTGTCGCGCAGCGCGATCCCGTATCTGAAGAAGTCGGGCAATGCGCACATCCTGACCTTGTCGCCGCCGATCTCTCTGGACCCCAAATGGATCGACCAGGTTCATCTCGCCTATACGATCTCGAAGTTCTCGATGTCACTGGTCACCATCGGGTTGGCCCGCGAGTTGGCGGACTACGGGATCGCGGCCAACTCTCTCTGGCCGCGTACGACGATCGACACGGCAGCCGTTCGCAATGTCCTGGGCGCGGACCTCGTCTCGCGTAGCCGCACCACCGACATCGTGCGCGATGCCGCCTACGTCATTCTCACCACGCCGAGTGGTGAGAGAACCGGGCAATGTCTCATCGACGACGAGGTCCTTGCCGAAGCCGGTGTCACCGATATGTCGGTCTACCGGTCATGCGCCAGAGAGGAAGAACTCGAACTCGACTTCTGGATGGAACGGGCAGGCTCGTGAGCTGACGGCGAATCGGTTGTTTCCGCAGACGTGGGCCCCCGCATCGCCGGTGCCGTGTTCGGCCCGCGCGTTGCCCCAAACATGGCACTAATGGTTAAATAAATAAACTGTAAAGCAAGCGTGAGGAACAATCATGACCGAAGCAGTCATCGTCGACATCGTCCGGACCGGGTCCGGCAAGGGCAAGTCCGGCGGCGCGCTGTCCGACGTACATCCCGTCGTCCTGCTCTCACAGACACTGCGCGCGCTGGTCGAGCGCAATGACCTCGATCCGGTACTCGTCGACGACGTGATCGCCGGCTGCGTGGGCCAAGCCGGCGATCAGGCGCTCAACATCGCCCGGACCGCATTGCTGCACGCCGGTTTCCCGGAAGCGGTGCCGGGTACGAGCATCGACCGGCAGTGCGGATCGAGCCAGCAGGCCGCACACTTCGCCGCGCAGGCCGTCCTGTCCGGTGCTCAGGACATCGTCATCGCCTGTGGCGTGGAGTCGATGAGCCGTGTTCCGATGGGCGCAGCGGCGCTGCCGGGAACCAATCCTTATGGGCCGCTTGCCGAGCGGTATCCTGCCGGCCTCGCGCACCAGGGCATCGGCGCAGAGCTGATCGCGGCGCGGTGGAAGCTGGATCGCGAAGAGTTGGACGCCTTCTCGGCGAGGTCACACGCGCGTGCCGCGGAGTTCGCCGCGAACGGCGGATTCGCCAACGAGATGATCCCGGTCGCACTGCCGGACGGATCGACCCATGTTGCCGACGAAACGGTCCGTGCCACCACCACCGCCGAAGGACTCGCGCAATTGAAGTCGGCCTTCGCCGACGAGAAGTTCGCACAGCGCTTCCCGGAGATCAACTGGGTGATCACGCCGGGCAACTCGTCACCGCTCACCGATGGCGCATCCGCGGCGTTGATCATGAGCGCCGAGAAGGCCGATGAACTCGGTCTCGAGCCCCGCGCCCGCTTCCACACCTTCGCCGTCACGGGTTCGGACCCGCTGGTGATGCTCGACGGTGTCATCCCCGCGACGCACAAGGCGTTGGCCAAGTCGGGGCTTTCGATCGACGAGATCGATGCCTACGAGGTGAACGAAGCGTTCGCGCCGGTGCCGCTGGCATGGGCGCGCGAGTTCAATGCCGATCAGGACAAGCTCAATCCGCGGGGCGGCGCGATCGCGCTCGGCCATCCGCTCGGCGGCTCGGGAACCCGTATCTTGGGCACCCTGCTCAACCACCTGGAATCCACCGGCGGACGATACGGTCTGCAGACGATGTGTGAGGGTGGCGGCATGGCCAACGCGACGATTATCGAGCGGATCTGATTCTGCGGCAATCACTCTGAACATGCGCAGGGCCCGCGATCAACGTCGATCGCGGGCCCTGCGCAGCTCATCACTTGACGATGTCGACCAATGGGAGATTGCTGGGGTCGAACCGAAATATGTAACCGGCGGCGATCTCCATATGTGACCGCCAGTGCAGCTCGGCGCCTGCACCGTCGTGCGTTTCGAGTAACCGGATCATCTTTCGGTACGAACGGAGCGTCTTCTCGAAGCGGGCAGGCTGTAGATTCTCCTCTTCCAGCATGCCTTGGGAGATCGCCTGCACCAAATGGGTCTCCACGATATCTGCCAATACCGCGCCCTGGATGGCCAGCGTCGTGTTGCCGCATCGCTGCAGGATCAACTCGTGAAAACGGTAGGTGTTGTGGCTCCATTGGGACATGTCGGGCGCTGCGCTGGGTCCCGACTCGACCAGCGCGCTGAGGTCGGCAACCACCAGGCGCAGGTCGTCGAGATCCTGATCGGTGCGGATCGCGGCGAGCATGCGTGCGCAGACCGGCTCGTTGACCATGCGGGCCTGGTATACGTCCTGGATCGTGGTCCCTTGCAGCTGTAGCAACAGGCCGACGTGTCGGGCTGCGACAATCGGATCGGGTTCGAGCACCTGAGCGCCTCCGCGTGCTCCACGGCGCACTCCGATCAGGCTCTCCGCCTCCAGAATCCGATACGCCTCGCGGAGCGTGGGTCGTGACACGCCGAACTGATCCATCAGCGTCATCTCCGGCGGTAGGGTCTCGCCGGGCTCCAACTCACCCTGCACGATCTGGCGGCGTAGGTGTCCGGCGATCAGTTCGGCCGTCTTCGGTGCGCGCATGACCGTTCCCACGCGAGCGGCGCCGGAATTCGATCGGGAGTGGGTGGTCATAACGCTCAAACTGCCTTTCCGCGGCGGCATGCCGAGGCACGTAGGGTGGCGGGGGTGACGCTGGACTCCAGCGCCGCTAACATCCATAATAGTAAAATAATTGCACTGAAAATGGAATAACGCCATGCGCGTCTCCGACGACACCGAGGGGTGAGGAGCGAACAGCTGATGAGTCTGATCGACGTCGAGGGCATCGGGCCCTTGGACCCAGCAGATCCGCGCGCCAGAGTGCGGGGGCCGGCCGTATCGGCGCCTCCGCGCCGACCGGGTTCGGTGCGAAGGACCACCACGATCGATATGCGCTGGGCCGACGGGTGGGGAAGTCGGCTGACCCTCGACGGACGTGGGCGTGACCTGGTCACCACAGGACGTGACGGTGTCGCAATCGCCCGCAGTTCGATGCGTGTCACTGTGGCGACCGATCGTCGAGTCGAGGCGATCACGATTGCGACGGCGCCGGACCGGCCGGGCATCGGCGATCTGGTCGGGGAGCGTGCCGGCAGTGGATTCCGCCGCGCACTATCGGCGAAGGTAGGCGGAGTCACGGGGGCCGACCCGGTCGACCTGATGCTCGACGACATCCCGGGGGCCACGTTGATCTCGGGATTCGCGTTTGCTCAGTGGTACCCGATCGAGAGTCTGCTCGCTCCGGGGGCGGCCGGGACCGCTCGGCAGCGCGACATGACCGGCATTTGTACCGGATTCATGCCGGGATCGAGTGGTCTCGCGCCCGACGGCACCTCCCGGTGGACGCATCGGACCCGCCAGGTCGAGCCTCTCGAAGCCAACGACGACCCCCTTGCCTGGCACGACATCGAGCAGATCTCCGAGCTGTCGATGCGCCGCGCGAGGCGCATCGACGTCTGGCGGGATGGCCGTGACGTGTGGGTCGACTCGATGTTCCAGGACTCTTCGACTCGACCGGTTGGGGGTCGGATCGCGGTGCACGAGTACGGACTGACCGCACGCATCGATGCCGAGTCGATGACCCTCGTGGAGGTCACTCCCGAACCGCACGTCCTGCCGTATGCCGAGTGTCCCCTCGCCGTGTTCGGGGTGGATGGATTGATCGGCTCGCCGATCGCGAACTTGCGCACGACAGTCCTCGAACGGCTGCAGGGCGTGGCCGGCTGCACTCACCTCAACGACGCACTGCGTGCCCTGGCCGACGTCGGGCACCTCGTGTCCCAGATCCGCTGACCTATCCCCCGGCGAGTAGGGCGCGGGTGTCCTCGGAGGCCGGCGCGGTGAGCATCCCGACCCAGGCGTCGACGTAGTTGTGCAACTGCACCTCACTGATGGGATGCGCGGCCCGGGCCTGCTCGCCCAGCAGGTTCAGCACGCTGTTGTAGAGCTGAAACGCCCGGCCCCGGCGTAACCGGTCGGGCATGTCCGCGATCGCCCCACCGACGAGCTTCTCCATGAGGTCGGTCGACCAGTCGTCGATGTCGGCCGGCCAGTACTCCTGGGTCGCCCGTGGATTCTCGCTGAGTCGGGCGAGGAACGGCACGAACATCTCGCCGGCGGCGATCGACTCCGCCAGCGGGCGGACCACCAGCCATACCACGGCACCGGGGTCCTGTTCCCGGCCGTCTTCGCGCGCGTCGTCGAGCAACTCGGCGCGACGCCGGTCGAGTTCGGTGTTGCGCCACCGGATCAAGGCCTGGACCAGGCCCGTCTTGGAGCCGAAGTGGTAGGTGATAACCGAAGCGTTCGATTGGCCGGCGCGCTCCTGGATCTCCCGCATGGTCACGCCTTCGACGCCGCGCTCGGCGAAGAGCCGCTCCGCGGCGACCATCAGCGCGGTACGCGTCGCCTCGCCGGTGACATGTCGGCGTTTGGCCATGGGTTACCCCTTGTCTCGGGATTGCGTACAGCTCCGCTGAGGGCGTGGACAGTGTGCCACGAGAATATCTAATGATCTACTCTTAGAAAAGCTTGACAGCCTAATTGTTTAGATGAATACTCTGATTAGCCCTTGAGGATGTCGGTCCCGGCGTTCTCACAGACAATCGTTGGAGGCGATGATCGATGCCCAAGATGTGGACCAACTCCGGTGACTCCCACTTCCTCGAACCCGATGACGTGTGGGATGCCCGCCTGCCGAAGGCGCTGGCCGAACTGACCCCGAAGTCGCAGAAGGATCCCGACGGCGAGTGGGAGACGGTCTCGGTGGACGGCCAGACCTTCCGGCGCAAGCTGCCGACGTCGGCAGCGGTCCAGTTCATCGAGGAGAGCCACAAGCCGCAGGGCGTGCGTGACCCGGTGGCACGCCTGGCCGACCTCGACAAGGAGGGTGTCTGGGGCGAGGTGATCTTCCCGAGTCTGGGCATGTGGGCATCGACGTTCCGTACGCCGGAGCTTCTCAAGGCCTGCATGCGGGCGAGCAACGAATATGCGCGCGACGAACTGGCACCGGTGTCGAAGCGCTACGTGGTCACCGGACAGGTCTCCACCCTCGACGTCGATGACGCCGTGTCGGAGATCGAGTGGCTGGCCGAGAACGGCTTCAAGTCGGTGTTCCTGCCGACCACCCCCCATCCGTCGGCGCCGGATTGGCACCGCAAGGAGTGGGAGCCCTTCTGGGAGATCTGCGAGAAGTCGGGCATCGTCCCGGCCTTCCACATCGGTACCGACCCGGTCGACATGACCTCCGGCGGGGCCGGGCAGGTGTTTCGCGGACCGGGCGGCGCGGTCATGAACTACACCGAGACGACCTTCTCCGGTCAGCGTGCAGCGATGAAATTGGTCGCGTCGGGCGCGCTGGATCGTCACCCCGACCTCAAGATCCTCATCTCCGAGGGTGGAGCCACATGGATTCCGTTCCTCGGCGACCGCCTGCTCGAGGGATACCGCCAGCACCACATGGCCGTGCGGCCCAAGCTCACCCGGGATCCGAAGGAGATCCTGATGACGCAGGTCTACGCGTCCTTCCAGCACGACGAAACCGCCGTCGCGGCCAACGAGGCGATGGGCTACAAGAACGTCATGTTCGGCTCGGACTATCCACACATGGAGGGGACGTTCGGACACACCCAGAAGACCCTCGAGGGGTTGTTCGCTCACGCCAAGCCGGAAACGGTCGAGCGGATCACCCAGGGTGTCTTCTATGAGCTGTTCCCCGACGTTCCGCCGGTGCCGGAGAGCACCGACGCGATCCAGGGATGAGCGCGATGGCGGACGCCAACGGATTGCGCGACGTCGCGATCGTCGGAATCGGGGCCACGCCCTACTACCGACGCGGCGAGTCGTGGCCGCAGACCACCACCCAGCTGGCCTGCGAGGCCATCCTGGCCGCCTGCGAGGACGCGGGCTTGTCGGTCAAGGACATCGACGGATTCGCCTACTACTCCGGCGCAGGGGCCGGTTACGGCGACAAGATGGACACGGCCGACTTCATGGAGACGCTCGGGATCCCCGAGGTGACCTTCACCGCCTCGCTCACCTCGGGTGGCGGTGGTTCGGCAGGTTCGATCGGTCTCGCCCGAGCCGCGATCGTCGCCGGCGACGCGACCGTCGTCGTGACGGTGATGGCGCTGCAGCAGGCCAAACAACGTCTGGGCACCGTGTTCTCCGCAGTTGCTCCGGACCCGATCAACTCCTTCCTGCAGCCCAGCGGCCTGGCCGGACCGGGGCATCTGATGTCGGTGCTGGCGCGGCGTCACATGCACCTCTACGGAACGCGCCGCGACGCTTTCTGCGAGATCGCGCTCACCGAGCGAGAGAACGCGCAGAACCGTCCCAAGGCTCGCTTCCAAGGCGTGCCGCTCACCAAGGAGGACTATTTCAACGCGCGGATGATCGCCGAGCCGTTGTGTCTCTACGACTTCTGTCAGGAGACCGACGGAGCGGTGGCGGTGATCACGACCAGCATGGATCGGGCGCGGGATCTGAAGCAGAAGCCGGTGCCGGTCGTCGCGGCCGCACACGGGGGCTCCAAGGACTGGGGTCGCGCGTTCGCGTGGATGGGGATGCCCGACGAGTACTTCGCGTCGGCCGGGAACAAGCCGATCGCCGATCGCCTCTACAAGCAATCAGGTCTCGGTCCGTCCGACATCGATGTCGCACTGCTGTACGACCACTTCAGCCCCATGGTTCTCATGCAGTTGGAGGACTACGGGTTCTGTGATCGCGGTGAGGGTGGTGCATTCGTGGAGTCCGGAGCCATCCGCTACTCGCCGGAACGCAAGGACGGTCACATCTCGGTGAACACCCACGGCGGCCAGTTGTCCGAGGCGTACATCATCGGTATGACCCATATCGTGGAAGGTGTGGAGCAGATGCGCGGGACCGCGATCAACCAGGTCACCGACGCAGAACACGCTCTCATCACCGGCGGACCGGCGTCGCTGCCGGTCTCCGGACTCATCTTGGGAAAGGCCAGCTGATGGCGACCGCAACCGCGCTACCGAGCGATTATGTTCAGATCACCACGAATCCGGTGACCGAGCCCTTCTGGACCGCAGCCCGGGAAGGCCGGCTCGTCGCGCCGAAATGCTCTGCGTGCGGGCACTTCCGGCTTCCGCCGACGCCTTACTGTCCCGAGTGTCAGTCCACGGATGTGGACTGGGTCGAATTGTCGGGAGCGGCAACTGTGTACAGCTTCGCCGTGGTGCACGGTTTTCCGGGATTGCCCGACGTCACCCTGGTACCGGTGGTCGTGGACCTTCCGGATGCCCCGGGGGCACGGCTGGTCTCCAACATCGTCGACGTTGATCCGGAGGACGTGGAGATCGGTCAGGCCCTGACCGTGGACTTTCACCCGATCACCGACGGCTGGATGCTGCCGGTCTTCCGTCTGGCACCCGACGAGAATTGAGGAGTGAACACATGAGCGATCACGACGAAGACAATTCGCTGTACGAGAAGCCGTTGGAGTTCATGCAGTCGATCGCCAACACCGGCGGATACTGCGACGGGCAGGCGATCATTCCGTCGGCCGACGGAGATCACTACGACTGCTGGTGCTCGTGTGGTGAGTGGCGGATCGAGGCGCCGAGCACCGAGGAGGGTCTGCGTGCGGCCCGGATTCACACCGGGAGTGTGCCCGCTTGAGTGGGCAACATCCACCCGGCGCCGCGGGGTTCTCCGATGGCGGAGAACGCCCGTGGCGTTCCTCGGAGCTCTCCGGCGGAGCGGAATACAGCGCCGTGTACGGCGACATGATCGAGAACCTCGGGGATTTCCTGGACCGCCTCGCCGAGGCGAAGCCCGACCCCGAGCTCCTGGAGTCATTGTCCGCCGTTCTCGGTAGCTGGGCGCGAAAACTCGAGCCACTCGGCGTGCGCGAACGCGATCGGGTCTTCGGACGACGAACCGACATCCCGGGCCGCGGTCAGACGATGTCGCCGACCATAGTCGTCACCGAATCCGACGGCGACAGTGTGAGCGGGACGGTCCGTTTCGGCCCTTACTTTCTCGGTGGCAACAACGCCGCCCATGGCGGCACCATCCCGCTGATGTTCGACGAGATACTTGGTCGCCTGGCGAACTCTGGGGGTCGGCCGCCCCAACGGACTGCGTACCTGCACACCGATTTTCGTTCCATCACACCGATCGCTCGGACCTTACAGTTGCGCGCCTGGCTGGTCAGCGAAGAAGGCCGCAAGCGCATTCTCAAGGCGACACTGCACGACGGGGACATATTGTGTGCGGAGGCCGAGGGCCTGTTCGTGGCGTTGCGGCCCGATCAGCCCTAGCAAAAGATCTGAGCGGGCCCTCCGTGACGGGCCCCACTAGCGCTTTGGTGCTCCTCAGGGATCGTACGGTGGTGAATCTTCACGTTCCCTGAGGAGCGCAGCGACGGCTCTATCGGTCTCTGGGGAACGGAGTGTTGGTTCTACTCGCTCCGGCACTCCCGAGTGGCCGGGTTGACAAGGTCGAGAAAATTGGGCGAGTCGTTCCGGTCTGAACCCGATCCAGCTCACTGTGCGATAGCGGCCCCGGTCATCCGGGACGGTGGAGTTCGGGTTGGATGCCTGGACGTAACTCGCGTCGAAGGACCTTTCCGGTGACCGTCTTCGGGATGGCATCCACGATCACGACCTCACGCGGGTATTTGTATGCCGCCATGCGGCTTCGGCAGAAATCGATCAGTTCCTGAGGGGTCGTCTCGAATCCGTCTCTGAGACTGACGAATGCCATGACGGATTCACCTCGATAGTCATCAGGCTGACCGACCACACCTGCTTCCAGAACGGCCTCGTGCTTGTAGAGAGTGTCTTCGACTTCGCGTGGCCATACCTTGTATCCGCTGGCGATGATCATGTCCTTGCGCCGGTCCACCAAGTAGAACCAGCCGGCGTCGTCTCTGTAACCAACGTCACCGGTCAAGAGGCGGCCGTTGCGAAAAGCCTCGGCGTCGGCTGCCGGGTTGTTCCAATAGCCGGTGATGACCTGAGGGCCGGAAACTGCAACCTCGCCCAGTTCGCCGACAGCTACGGGCAGCCCGTCGTCGCCGACAACGGCTACATCGGCCGTGATGACGGGGACTCCGACGGACAACGCCTCGGTCTGGGTACCGACAGGTGCCCTCGAGTTCATGGGGACCGCCAGCACTGGCGACGTTGTCTCGGTCATCCCGTAAACATTGTGGATATACGAGCCGAACAGATCTTCAAAATTGTCGATCGTCGCAGCCGCTACTGGAGCGCCACCGGATGCAACCTTTGTCAAGCTGGCGAGGTCGGCGTGCCTGACCTCGGGGGAGTTTGCCAGGGCGATGAAGGCTGTGATGGCGCCGACGGTGAACGTCGGCCGTTTGTCGCGGACAACCCGCGCTACTTCATCCACGGTGAACCTGTACAGAAGTATCAGGCGCGCACCGGCCGCCAGAGTGCTCGCGATGTGGCCCGACAATCCGGTTACATGGAACAGGGGCGCGATTCCCAAGATGATGTCATCCCGACCGAGACCGAACCAGTCGCGGTACGCTCGGCCGCCGGTGGCCACGTTTCGGTGAGAGTTCATCGCGCCCTTGGGTACCCCGGTAGTTCCAGAGGTATATGTGATCACCGCGACATCGTCGGGAACCGGCGATAAGTGGGGTGGCTTCCGGTTGTCGTTGTGTTTGATCAACTCGGACAGATCCTCGCAGCCGTCAAGCCCGTCTACTGTGTTCGCGACAATGGAGCTATCGGCAATCGTTGCTCGCCAGTCGAGCGGGCTGGTGGTGATGACTCTGGTGACTGTCGAGTTCGCCACTGCCGTCGCAATACCGAGGGTGAACAGTTCGTCGAGACATACCAGCACTTTTGGTGTCGAATCGGCGAGTAGTTTCGACACCTCGTGACCGGTGAGCATTGGATTGATCGCGACCGCGATGCCCTTGAGCTTCCAGACTGCCAACAGTGTCACCACGTACTGCGGGACATTCTGCAGGTAGAGCGCCAACCGGTCGCCTTCGTGAAAGCCGCCGTCAGACAGCCCAGCCGCCAGGGAATCGGACAGCCGGTCGATGTCATCGACCGATAACGAGTTGTCGAAGTAATCGAGCAGCGGCGAGTCGGGGGAGTCTGCCACCAGAGCTCGGAACATGTCCAAGGCCGTTTCGTCGTCGTCCGCTGAGTCGAGACTCTCGATCATGATTCCTTCCCATAGGTCTGTCGAATCGAGGTGGTCCGATTTGTGGGTGTCAACCGGTGTGGAGCATCAAGCCTTGCGCGTTGAAAAAGAATCCACCGATGGTCAGCAGAGCGCGTCTCGCCCCGGCAACTTGCCTGTCACCGGCCAGTCCTTGCAATTGATGGACGGCCTCGCGGATGTGGCCAGAACCTTGCGTACCGCCCTCGGACAGCGAACCGCCATGCGTATTCATGGGGATCCGGCCGTTGATGAGCACGCGACTGGAAGCATCATCCCAGTGTTCGCGCAAGAACTTTCCACCCATTCCTGGCTCGCACCAGCCCGCATTCTCGATCCAGTTCAAGGTTATCGGGGTGAAGCCATCGTAAGGGTAATAGAGATCGATATCGTCAAGCCAGAAGTCGCCCTTGGCTTTCAGCGTCTCGATCACCACCTGTTGGCCGTGTTGACGAAGACTGACGGTCTGATCTTCTTCGTTGTGCCGATCCTGACCGAGGACTGCCGCGTTGATCAGGACCGGAGGTAACGGTAGATCACGTGCCCGGTCGGCCGTGGTGAGGATGAAGGCGTCGGCGCCGTCGACGGCCACATCCATGTCCAGTAGGCACAGAGGCCACCGGATCATCCGTGCTGCGAGGTAGTCGTCCATCGTCATGGGCTCGCGCAGGGCGGCCCCCGGATTCTGGGCAGCGTTGCGACGCGAATTCATCGCAACAAGTCCGAAATCCTCACGGCTGACACCATATTCATGCATATACCGCGACGCCCATCCGGTGTAGCCGGCGCTGGAGGCCATCGTCTCGGGGCCTGGATGGGGATCAGACAAGCCCGGCGTAGAAATTCTGCGGAAGGGATCCTTGAGCGCAGAACCGGTATTCCAGGATACACGGTACGCGGCGTGATAGACGAGCACAACGTTGCATAGTCCGGCATGGATGGCCGCGGCCGCGGTGGCGATGTGATCGACGAGTGGAATGAAAGGGTTTCCGGACCATGTCAATTCGGGTATTCCGAGCGTCGACTGCATTACCGCTGCGGTCGGGTAGCTTCCGCAAATTCCGTCGATCTCGGACCGGTCGATGCCGCTTTTACGGATGACGTCGACGCACGCCTCTGCAGCCAATGACGTTTGGCTTCGTTCAAGATTCTTTGCGATGAACCCGGTAGTCGAGGCGCCGGCTATGGCGACCCTGTCCTTCATCGGGTTCCGTGAATCAGGCATTGGCAGCACTCCTCAATGCGAATACCGGCATCGGTGAACCCGCGCGCTCTTGCCACTCGAGCCGTACAGGCGCCCCAATTGTGATGTCCGCGTTACTAGCACCGACGACGGTCGAAGTGATTCGAAGGCCGGCTTGCTCTTGGAGCTCGACGGTGACCACCGGATAGGGCGTGGAGTAGTCCACGCCCTCTGCCGGTGGTCCCTGATGGAGAAAGATGGCCATGAATATGGTGCCGTTGCCACTGACCGAAGTCGGAGTCACTCGCGACGACCAGCAATCCGGACAGATCGGCTTTGCGGGAGCATGCCACGCCCCGCAGCTATCGCACCGGTTGACAAGGAGCTGTCGACGAAGTCGTCCGCGGTAGTGTGCGGCGTTGTCGTGGGTGATCGGCTCCCCAGGAAACCGTTGCACCAGAGCTTCGTTCGAGATTTCGTCGGTCATGCATCACTCCTGCGGGGTCGTCTGTGGTCAGGCCGTACCTTCCGTGAGCCTCATGCCATTCTCCCTGAGGAACTCACGTCGAACGTCATCGCCCAAGCCTTCGACCCTGTTGTAGAAATCGGCCGGCTCACGTAGTCCCTCGGCATGTGGCCAATCCGAACCCATCAGCAATGTCTCAGTAGAGCCGAGGTTCTCGATCATCGTGACGGTGTCGTCCTCGGGGTAAGGCACAACTCGGACGTGCTTCTTGAAGATCGTGCTCGGGCGTTCCTTGAGTTGCCCCCCGAGCCACTGTCCGTTCCGGGCCATTCCTCGGCTCTTGTCCATATGCCGGATGAAATGCGGAACCCACTCGGCACCGAACTCGCTGACGAGAACTCGTACATTTGGAAATTTGCCGAAGACGTTGTCGAAAATCAGCGCGGAAAGTGTATCCGTGATCGGACGTTCCCCGTAAGTGTTTTGCCATTGCCACGCGGAGAACTGGAAGGGTGGTACCAATCCCCAGCCCCATTGCGAGGCGACATTGTCCTGATAGTGGAATTCGGCGATGTGATAGCAGACGACCGCGCGTGCCTCGTTGATTCGGGCCCAGAACGGATCGAAGTATGGGTCGCCGGGGGACCTGCCGTATGCGGGGCCGGCGGGCATCGTGATGAAGCGAGCTCCGGCGGCGAGCACGCGGTCAAGTTCCTCGCAGGCGCGATCGAGATCTCGCATCGACATCAGTGCCGGCGCGAAGATGCGGTTCTTGTACGCGAAGCCCCAGTCCTCGTTGATCCACTTGTTGAAGGACTCGATGTTGTCGTACAGCGGATCGATACCCTTGAGGTATTGCTCCGCCATGAGCGCCCACCCGCCCGGGTACATGATCGAACGCTCAATCTGCTGTTCCGTCAGTTGGATTAGGCGAGCGTCTCGATCCAGGTATTCCTTCTGCATTGGCTCGTAGAACCGGTCGGCGTCGGTCGCGTCACCGGATGCGCGCTGCTTGAGCATCTCGACAAGCGAACCGGGAACGTAGGCCTGGTCCAGGTCGTTTTCCAGCGCGGTGACGACGCGGTCGTTGGCCAGCAGTACCTTGCGCCCGCTTGCCGAGAGGATGGGCCGGACCGACGTGTCCAGCTTCGCCTTCGGCATGAATCGCGTGAAGCAGTCTTCGGCTTCGTACGAGTGCTGGTCGAAGTCGGTGAGCATGTAAGGCAGTTGACCTACGGAATTCTCGATGATCGCCATTCGCGCTTCCTTTCGCTGGTGTGCTGAAACCGCTGAGGTCGACAGCATCCATATTGGCGGCCGCACCGCTTCGCGGGAGGCCATCAGGTTTCTACAACTATACACGTATAGTTGTGAAAACATAGCGCCTGCTCCGCCAGGTCAAGTAGGTATTCGGATTTGGCTGAACTCGCGTTGACGACGTGCTATACATGTACGAACCGAGCCCGGTCCTGTGGCTCGAGCCACCAACCAGATGAGGAATGCCAGTATGTCCCTGAAGATTGGGTCCCGGTTGTACAGCGCGACCTGCGATGCGGAGGTCATCGTCATCGCGGTATCCGCCACCGACGCGACCGTGACCTGTGGGGGCGTCCCGATGGCGAGTTCGGCGACGCCTTCCAAGGTTGCATCGAGCGAGGCCGGGGGAGCAGTGATCGGTAAGCGCTACGAGTCGATCGATCACGGTCTCGAATTGTTGGTGACAAAGGCCGGCACCGGGACACTAGCGGTCGATGGTGTCCCGATGACGGTCAAGGATCCCAAGCGCCTTCCGGCGTCGGATTGATATCCAGGTCACTCAGTTGCCGGTGAAGTTCGGGCTCCGTCGCTCGAGGAAGGCCGTTTTGCCTTCCAGTGCGTCGTTGCTCGGACCCACCCACAATACTGCCTGCTGAGAATCGCCCAGGGACGACTCCAGGGTGCTTTCCATAGCTCTCCTCATCATCATCTTCACCGCTCGGATTGCGAGTGGCGCCCCCTGTGCGAACTGTCTTGCGAGGGTGAGGGCACGCATTTCGAGCTCTTCGTCGGGCACGACTTCGGTCGCCAACCCCAGCCCGAGCGCAGTCTGGGCGTCATAGATCTCCGATAGGGTGACCATTCTGAACGCCTTGTCGTATCCCATCGTCCGGGGGAACAGCCAAGCACCGCCCTCATCGGGCAGCAGCCCAGCTCGCCCGCTGGTGTCGCCGAGTCGGGCACTGGCCGCGACAATCCGGATATCGCAGGCCAGAGCGAACGCGAGGCCACCGTTGACAGTGATTCCGTTGATTGCGCAGACGACTGGTTTGTCCAACTTGTGAAGCGCGGTCACAAGCGCGTGAGAATCTTCGCGGAGTTCTCGTGCCCGCCCGATTTGGTGAGAGAGCGCGTCGCCGAACCCGGCGTCTGGTGAAACATCGCCACCGGTGCAGAACCCTCGGCCTGTGCCGGTGAGGATCAGCACGCGAATCGAATCATCGAGTTGTACTCGTTTGACTGCGGCGAGCATCTCCGAACACATTTGTGGCGTATACGCTCCCAGGCGCTCAGGGCGATTGATTGTCAGCCGGGCGATGCGATCCTCGACGACGTCGAATCGGCAATGTGGAGTTGTCGTTTGCTCGGTCACGCCGACGCTCCCTGCGGCAGCGAGCCCGAGGCCGTCAGGTCCATTCCAATGCGCTGGATCGATCTGTGCCAGCCGCCGTACAGCGCGTCGAGCATCCGGGCTCGTTTGACGTACCCGCCCAACCGATGCTCGGACGTGAGACCGATTGCTCCGCAGACCTGAAGGCAGGCACTGGCAGTCAGCTCATTGGCGTACCCGGCGTAGGTCTTTGCAACGATCGCGTCCCACTCGTTCTGGCTCGACCACGCCGCGTCGACCAACTCGTTCGCGGCCGCCAGATGGACATAGGAATCGGCCAATCGGTGACGTGGTGTCTGATTGGCCCCGATTGCACGCCCGAATTGTTCACGATGGCTGACTTGGTCGACGGCAATGCCGAGCATTGCCCTTCCGTTGCCGACGAGCTCGCCCGCGAGCGCACGGCGCCCTGCGGCCCGCGCGATCCGCCAATCGGCTCCCATGTCTTCGGCCTCGGCGATCGGAACCCTGAACTGTATGTGGTGGAACTTGGAGGACGGGTCGAAACCCGAGACCGCGGCCGTCTCATGTGGCTGCGGGCGCGGAACACGGAGAATCACGGTTTCGTCGTCAGGCGATGCCACGAGCATGTCGGTGGAGAACTCGGCCGAACTCAGTGAAACACCGTCGACCACCAGGTGGGCGCCGTCGATTGATGTGGCAGTCCGAGCGAGCGGGTGGACGACCGGTAACCGTGGCGCGTTGGCACCGTTGGCTCCGATGCCGCAGGCATCGGTCATGACGACATCCAGTACGGCAGATGCGGTTGCTGTTGCTCCCTGTTCTGCGAACAACAGGCCGATCGTGGCGGGCTCGTCATCGGCGACTGCTTCTGCCCATCCGAGCTCGGCGAGTTCAGCGACGAGGTCGGATGGTTCGGACAGCATCAGAGCGCGTACGGACTCGCGCAACAGGTCTTGTGTTTCAGCGTCCACGGGAACTCTCCTTGGGCAGGCCGAGAATACGATCGGCGATGATGCTGTGCTGGATCTCCCTAGCGCCGCCATACACGGATGCGGCACGGGAGTACCACCATTCGTCACGCCAACCAGCGTCAACAGCGCGGTCACCGATGAGGAGTTCGGCATCCAAGAGCGTCAGCGACGCATCCAGCACCTTTTGTTCAGCGGTCGACAGCAACAGCTTGTCCACGCTTGTCTGGGCACCGACGACCTCATCCGCGGACAGACGACGGAGGGTCGATGCAGTCCGGGCGCGCAAGCCCGCCAGCGCCAGATACGCCCGGCCGACGACGTCGGCTGCCAACGCATCCGGTTTGTCACTCATCTGGCGCAGAATCTGTGCCAGATGAGCGGTCGTGCTCGCCATCCTCATCCAGGCGTAGACCCCTCGCTCGTACTGCAGCAAATCCATGGCCACTTTCCACCCTCCGTCGATGTCGCCGATGAGGCGCGACGAATCGACCCGCACGTCCGTGAAGAAGATCTCGGACAGTTCCTCTCGTCCGCTGGCCAGAGCAATCGGCCGGCGTTCGATTCCGTCTTGGTCGAGGTCGACGAGCATCATGCTCAGCCCGCGATGTCGACTGTCCGCGGAGCCAGTTCTGGCGAGGAGGACAATCCGATCCGCGCGAGCCCCGTAGGAGGTCCAGATCTTCTGCCCGCTGACCGAGAAGCTCCCGTCATCACGGGCAACGGCCCGCGTCCGCAGCGACGCGAGGTCGCTACCGGCCTCGGGCTCAGAGAACCCCTGGCACCAGAGCTCCACGCCGCTGAGGGCTTTCGGCATCATTTCGGCGGCGAGCGAAGGTGCGTGAGACACCACTGCCGGCCCGACCACCTCCAGAACGAAGAGATGATCGGGTATGCGGTAGCCACTCAGTGCCAGTTTCTCGTAGATCTGACAGCGGATGGTTGCTGGTCCGCCGAACCCCCCGATGGTCTCGGGCCACCCCCAACGAGTCCAACCTCCGCGATAGAGCCAGTCCATCAATTCTGCAGAGTTCGAAAGCTGTTGCCCGAGTGCGTGGGCTGGCATCCGTAGGTGGGCGAGTTCGTCGGAGGACTCGTGAAGCGCCTCTTCGAAGTCATGCAGGGTCCGGGATTCGTCGGTCACCGTCACGACGAGGCCACCTTGCTCAGGATTGTGGCCGCACTGATTCCAGGGGCACCGTAGACGTGGGTCAACGCCGTCTGGGGATCGTCTACCTGACGTTCGCCGGCTTGCCCTCGTAGCTGGAGGCTCGCTTCATAGACCATTCGCAGACCGGATGCCCCGACCGGCTCCCCGTTGGCGAGAAGGCCACCATCGGTGTTGACCGGATGTGAACCACCGATGGAGGTGGCACCCGAGCGGATGAGTTCTGGTTGCGCTCCGTGTTCGCAGAGCCCGACCTCGGCCATGTGCATGATCTCGGCACCGCTTTCGGTGTCTTGCACCTGCCACACGTCGATATCTTGTGGGGTCAGTCCTGCTGCTGCATAAGCTTTTTGCGACGACATCTCGGACGGTGTAGGCGGCAGGTCGTGCGGGAGCGAGGTCTGGAACAGTTCGAATGACCCGTACTTACGACTGACCAACTCCGCTGCTCGGACGTAGATCGGTGAATCGGTGTACTTGTCGGCCACCTCCGCGCGACAGACCACGAGCGCGACGGCTCCCTCGCTCGGCGAGCAGATCATGAATTGGCGAAGTGGATCGTTGATCAGGCGCGAGTTTTCGATCTGCTCGCGTGGGATGGGCTTGCGCCGCCAGGCATTGGGATTGAGTTCGCCATTCCTGAATGCCTTCTCGGCGACATCGGTCAGACTCTCGAGGGGAATGTCGTGGTCGTGCATGTATCGGCGAGCCTTCATCCCGAAGAACTGCGGGTTGACGAACATCCCCGTCTCCCCGTACCAGTGGCCTACGCCCCACGTGGTCACGTCGGGCGCCGTGAACGCTCCACGTGGGTGTTTGTCGAACCCGACCACCAATCCGAGATCGCCCATACCGCTGGTGATCATGTTGCGTGCGGTGATGAGACTGGCGGCGCCTGTGGCGCAGCCATTGAGGACGTTGATGAAAGGTAGGCCGGTGGGGCCGAGTTGGCCGACCATCACATCTGCCTGCCCGCCGTCCAAGCTACCGCCGGTAGCGATCTGGATGTCTGGCCACGTGACGCCGGCATCTTTGAGTGCCAACCGGATTGCGGTCAGGGCCATGTCCTGGGCACTGGCATCAAAGCGCCCGAAAGGGTGGATGCCGATTCCGATGATCGCGATCGAATCAGAGTTGCTCATTTGGTTTCCCCTGCCTTCGTGACAACCGGACGAAATGCGTAGGTATGGACCATTTCTCCATCGCTCCGGCGTCTGAACTCGTAGGCGAAGGACTCGACTTCGGTTCCCAGGTCCGCCAACTCGACGGCTCGGTCAGCGGGGACGTCGATCCTGCCTTGGACGATGCACGCACCGGGGAGATCGATATACCCGACTACGAATGCCTCGAAGTCTGCCTCGGTTTCCGAGCCGTTGTAGGGCTCTTTCGGCAGGAATGACTGGCTTGTCCAGGTCCACACCTTGCCGCGCCGGGGCAGAGTCTCGTCGGTGACATGCTCACTCTGGCATCGTCCACACGTGCTTCGCGTCGGAAAAAAGACCTCGTTGCAGTCGTCGCAGCGACCTCCGATCAGTTGAACGCCGTCGTCGACCTCTACGAACAGTCTTTCGGCTATCGACTTCAATGCCATGGCAGCTCCAATCGCGCGGTCTCGGGCTCGCCGTCCGGCGGCAACACCCGTTCGGTAGGTGAAATATTCGGTGTGAACCCGTTCACACCGGCCAACTATACATGTATAGTTGGCCGCACGACAGGCATCCGCATTGACGGCGATTGCCTGTGAAATCGAGCAATGGAGCGACGTTGACAACAAGTGTGGATTACGAGGGCCGTCTGTTCATCGGCGGCGAGTTCAGGGAGGCGTCGTCTGGCCTTCGTTATGCCGTCATCAACCCGGCGGACCAATCAGTGGTCGCATCGGTTGCCGATGCGGGGCCTGAGGATGTGGCAGCGGCCGTCTCGGCTGCGCGAATTGCCGCTGATACCACCGACTGGAGTACCAACCATGACTTCCGTCGACGCTGTCTCACCCAGCTGCAGGCGGCCCTACGTGAAGCGGCACCGCAATTCCGTCAGCTCGCAACAGCGGAGGCCGGAACTCCTCAACAAGCGACGGTGACGCACGTCGACGCCATGATCGAAGACATGGACTATTTCAACGGTCTGATCGGGACGTGGCACTGGGAGGAAGACCTGCCGGCATACGACCTGATGGGTATGTCGAGCAATCGGCGGATCCGGTACGAGCCGTACGGCGTAGTCGGTGCCATCACCCCATGGAATGCCCCGTTCATGACCAACCTCTGGAAGGTGGCGCACGCCCTCGCGACGGGTAACACGGTCGTCCTGAAAAGTGCGCCGGACACGCCCCTGAGCGCAGCGCTCATCGCCAAGGTGGCCGCCGAGTCAACTGATATTCCCACAGGCGTTCTGAATACGATCAGCTCGTCGGACAAGGCGATCGCAGGCGAGGCGCTTACTACTGATCCTCGCGTCGACCTGTTCCACTTCACGGGCTCACCCGCTGTGGGACAACGTATTGCGCAGAACGCGGCCGTCGGTATCCGCCATGTGGTACTCGAACTCGGTGGTAAGTCCGCCAACGTCCTCCTACCGGACGCGGACTTGGACATGGCTACCGCACTTGGTGTGGGCATGTGCATGGCGAACAGCGGGCAGGGCTGCGCGCTTGCGACACGCATGGTCGTACATGCCGACATCTACGATGAAGTCGTCGCTCGGCTGGAAGCTGCCGTGAGCGCGTTGCCGTGGGGAGATCCAACCGATCTGGGCACTGTCGTCGGACCGATTATCCGTGAAGAGCAACTGCAGCGGATCGAAGGGCTCGTCGACCGGGCGGTTGCGGCGGGCGCCCGTGTCGTCACCGGCGGTCGGCGCGCCGACGTCAATGGGAAGGGCTTCTGGTACCTGCCGACGGTGGTCGCAGATGTCGACGAGAACGCCGAGATCGCGCAGGAAGAAGTCTTCGGTCCTGTGCTCACGGTGATCCGCTATGTCGGCGACGACGATGAAGCCGTCCGGGTCGCCAACAACAGCCGCTACGGCCTTTCGGCGTACGTCCAGTCACGTGACGAGGATCGAGCGTGGAACGTCGCGAACCGCCTCAAGGCGGGCACTGTCAACATCAACAACTCCTTTTACCTTTCGCCGGATTCACCTTTCGGCGGCTACGGGATCAGTGGTGATGGAGTGGAGCACGGCGAAGCGGGCTTCCGTGAGTACCTGCAGCTCAAAACAATTGCCAGCCCGAACAATCCCTGAAAGGAGCTTTGAATATGAGGTTGCAAGGCAAAATTGTCGTCATCACCGGATCGGGTTCAGGTCTGGGACGCGACGCCGCATCGTTGTTCGCGTCGGAAGGAGCGACGATCGTCACAAGCGACATCGTGCCCGGCCGTGCCGAGGCGGCGGCGAAGGAGGTCGAGGCTGCCGGTGGGACTGCCGTCGCCATTGATGCCGACGTCCGCAAAGAGGCAGACATCAAGAATCTTGTATCCCAGACCGTTGCCAACTTCGGACGTATCGACGTCATGTGGGCCAACGCAGGGATCCCGGAGCCAGGGTTTGGTTCGCAACCGTTCATCGACTCGTCGCTCGAAGACTGGGACAACATATTCAGAGTGAACACCACGGGGATCTATCTCGCATGGAAGCATGCAGCGAAGTGGATGGTGACGAACAACCATAGCGGCAACCTGCTTGCAACCACCTCTGCGGCGGCGTTTGTCGCATACCCGGGGTTTCCGATGTACACGGCGTCGAAAGCGGGCGCGAACGGTCTCGTCCACGCCGCAGCCATCGAGTTGGGCAAGTTCGGAATTCGCGCGAATGCGCTGTGCCCAACGCACGGTATGTCGGTCAACTTCGCGCTCCCCGCAGAGGCTGACGTGCTCGGGAAGTCGTACGAGGAGATGTCACCCTGGGATCCCGACCATCGAGCGATGCCGCTTCGGCTCGATCGCCCGCCGAATCTGCGCGACAACTCTAGTCTCGCTCTGTTCCTGGCGTCCGACGAGTCGCTCTACATGACCGGACAGACCATTCAGTCAGCCGATGGCGGGCAATTCGCTCGTTCCTCGATAATCTTCCCGACTGACCTCGGCGAAGACAACGACATCACCGCCGGCTCGATACCGGAAGAGCTTCGCGATCAGGCCGACTGACGGCGAAGGATAGAAACAGCTGCATGACAAGTTCTCGCCGGAGCGGCGGCACACCACGTCAGGGTGTGCCGCCGCTTTGGGGTCGCTCGGCTACACCGTAGTACCGGTGTACCCAGTCTTGAGCTTGTTGCGCAACAGTTTTCCCGTCGCGGTGTACGGCAATGACTCGGCAAACACGACGTCGTCGGGTGTCCGGGAACCGCGAAGCTGTTGGCGGACATACTGACGAAGACCTTCCGCCGATGGGGATTCGCCGACTCCGGTGACGACAACCACAGCAACGATGCGTTCACCCCATTCGTCGTCGTCGGCGCCGAAGACGGCGACGTCACTCACGCTGGGATGTTCGACAAGGACAACCTCGATCTCTGACGGCGAGATGTTCTCACCACCCCGGATGATGGTGTCGTCTGAGCGCCCTTCAATGAACAGATATCCGTCCGGGTCCAGCGAAGCGCGGTCTTTGGTCGGGAACCATCCGTCGACATCGAGCACAGAACCAATACCGACGTATGTCCCGGACACCTGTGGCCCGCGGACCCAGAGTTCGCCAACCTCGCCCGTTGCCAGCGTGGTGCCGCCCGGACCTCGAATTATTCCCTCTACCCCGGGTACGAGCCGCCCGACCGAATCGAGACGCCGTCTGGCGACCGGATCGCCGGTGAAAGCCCGCCGATGATCTTCTGGACCTAGGACTGCCACGGTGGAACTGGTCTCGGTGAGCCCGTAGGCATTGACGAAGTCGACATCTGGAAACTGCCGCAGGGCCCGTTCGAGTACAGGCCGAGGCATTCGGGCTCCGCCATACGCGAGAGCGCGCAGCGACGGGGTGTCGGCGATGGTATCGCCAAGCTCATCGAGGATTCGCGCGAGCATCGTGGGTACGAGCATGGCGTTCGACACATTCTCCGAGCGCACCAGATCCAGCCAACCGCGGCCGGTGAAGTTGGGCAGATAGGCCATCCGCCGGCCGGCGTATATGTTTGTGAGCACCGTGCCCATGCCGGCGATGTGATACGGCGGGACGCTGACCAGCGCTGCCGAATCTTCTGGTGCCGAGGCGAATTCGACAGTCTGCAGGACGTAGTTGACCAGGTGTTCGTGCTTGAGGACCACCCCTTTGGGCTTCGAGGTGGTTCCGCTGGTGAACAAGATGACGGCGGCTTTGTCATCATTGACCGGGTGCTCGTCGAGCGGATCTGCACCCAGGGAGTTCGCGATCCATTCATCGGTGGTGATCACGCTCGGCAGAACCGGCCGGACCGTGTCGACGTAGGTGTGATCCACGACGATCAACGGGTTGGGCAGTTCGGCAATCTGATCGGCGAGTTGGTCGGGCGACAGTCGGTAGTTCAGTGGGGTCAGCGGTACCCCGGCCAGTCCCGCGCTGAACAGCAGGCACGGCACCACCGGACCGTTGAGACCTACGAAAACCAGAGATTGTGCGCCACTTTCAATGATCAACCGCGCACCGCCCGCTGCAGCCCGACGGACGCCACCGTAGGTGAGGGTGCGCCCGTCAGCGGTGAGCGCAACGCGTTCGCCATAGGTGTCCGCGGCCATCTCGAGTATCAATGCGATAGGCATCTACTAACGTGCCTCGTCTTGTGCGGTTCGTTCCGGGATGCGGAACAGTTCCGCGAACGTGCCGCGTAAGACCCTGTCTTGGATTGCCGGATCGACGCCGTCAAACAGTGTGCGCAGGGTCTCCTGAGTGTGACCGTATGTCCCCTCGAGGTGTGGATAGTCATCACCCCAGCAGACGTTGCGGTAGTTGGTCCCCTCGATGATCTGAACGCCGCTGATGTCGTGCTGGAACGATGCATACACCTGATGGCGAACGATCTCGCTGGGTAGGCGATCAAGCTTTGGGCGCACGAACATCCCGTGCTGACGGTAGGCCTCGTCCATGCGGTCGCCTATTGCGGGCACCCATGCTGCGCCGCCCTCGGCGATGAGGATTTTGAGGTCTGGATGCCGATCGAGGGCGCCACCTGCAACCATGTGCGACACAACCCTCATGCCTGGATACGTCGTCTCCATGTAGTTCACGACAGCCCCACCGGGGCCCCGGTACACGACGTTCTCACCGCCAGTTCCGATGTGGAAAGACAAAACCGTGTTGTGTTCCTCGGCGGCGGCCCACAGCGGCTCCCATTTGTCGAGGCCCCACTCTTCACCCGGCCTGGTCCCGCACGGCAGAAATACCGTCTGAAATCCCATTCCCACTGCCCGCTCGAGCTCAGCGACGGCGTCAGAGACATCCGCGATGGGAACGATCGCGGGAGTGAAGATGCGGTCGTTCTTCTGCAGAACTTCCTCGTAGGCCCAGTCGTTCCATGCGCGGACGACTTCGCGCGCGAGCTCGGGATCTTGGATCTCTACGGTCCAAAAGCCCATGGAAGGAAAGGCAAGCTGTGCCCACACGCCCTCTTGGTCAAGGTCTTTCAGTCGAATGTCGAGATCGCGAGCGCCCGGGGGGCGGATTGCGTCCATGAAATCGTTCAACTGTCGGTTGATCTGTTTGCCGTCGATGTACAGCACCTCAAATTTTTCGCCGCGTTCGGCGCGGGGCGCTCGGTCGGCCAGTCGTTGTGGCAGGCGCTGAGTCCAGAGGTCGTCGGGCTCTAGCACGTGAGAATCGGCGGAGTTGGCCCAAATCTTCGTCATGTGTCCCTCTTCTCGGTGGCGGTTAGGGGTCGCGCACAGTTCACGCGTCTACGCCGCAGCGGCGGCATCCCCTACTATACATGTATAGTAGGGGATGGTGTGCATCACAATCCGTACTCCGCATCATTACGAACTGCCTGAGGAGGATGGCTATGGCCGAACACGGTGGCGGTCTACGACCGGACACAGAAGATCCCAGCGCCTTTGAGCAATCGGCTCGACGATTCTTGTCGGCCACCGCGCGGCCGCGGACTGATTCGGCCAGGGAGTGGGGCCAAGGTAGAGACAGTGTCAGCTACTTCGCCAGTGGCACCGCGGAACAAGAACGAGATGCGGTTCTCGCCGCAAAGAAATGGCAGAGAACGCGATACGAAAACGGTTGGGGCTGGATCACTGGTCCATCCGAGTTCGGTGGGCTCGACCTGCCAGTGAACTATCAGATGATCTACAACTCAGTCGAAGCCGACTTCGACGTACCAGATACGAATCAGCTCTCGGTGGTAGGCCTGGGGATGATCGGACCGACCATTCTCGAACACGGCAATGATGAGCTGCGAGCGAGCCTGCTGCCGGCGATGTACAGCGGGGACAAGATCGCCTGTCAGCTCTTTTCCGAGCCGGGGGCGGGTTCAGATCTGGCATCCGTCGAGACCAGGGCTGTTCAGCAAGGCGATGAATGGATTCTGAATGGGCAGAAGGTCTGGACATCGGCTGCACAGCACAGCGCTATCGGCGAGATTCTCTGTCGCACAGATCCAGAGCTGCCGAAACACCGTGGCATGACAGCCTTCATCATCGACATGACGGCGCCCGGGGTCGAGGTGCGGCCACTGCGCCAGATGACCGGTGGCGAGGAGTTCAACGAGGTGTTCCTGACCGATGTCCGGGTGCCGGACGGTAACCGCCTCGGCGAAGTGAATGGCGGTTGGTCTGTCGCCCTGACCACGCTGACCAAGGAACGTGATGTCGTCGCGGGATCGGACACGGAGGACATCGACCGTGCGTTGACGCCCAAGCATCTGTCGGCTTTGATGCGAGCCACCTGGACCTGGGATGATCGTGCGCTGCGTCGAGACCTGAGCCAGCTCATCGCAGAAGCAATGGCGGTCGACGGTCTGAACGAGATGGCGGCCCAGGCAATGGAAACCGGCCAGGCAGCCGGTCCGGAACGCTCGATCGCCAAGCTCATGCACGGCAGAAACCTCACTCGCAGTGCGCATTTTGCTTCAGACGTACTGGGACCCCGAATCATAGCCGACAACGGCGATTGGGGCACGTACTCGTGGTCAGAGTTCCTCTTGGCATCCCCGGCGCTGCGAATTCTTGGTGGGACAGAAGAGATCATGAAGAACATACTCGCGGAGCAAGTTCTGGGATTGCCGAAAGACCCTGGAATCGACTCGAAGTCGCCTTTCCGGCCTCAGCGCCACGCCACGACAGGGGGAGAAGCACGATGACTGTTACCACACTGCAAGAACTGGCCGAACTCCGAGCCAGCGTCCGCAAGTTTCTTGAGACCAGGCTCCCCGAATCGAGGGTTCGTGAGCTGATCGAGACAACGACAGCCTTTGATGCCGAGATCTGGATGGAGATGAGCTCCGGTCTCGGGCTCCAGGGCCTGGCAATTCCCGAACGCTTCGGCGGTGAAGGCTACGGATTGCGCGAAGTGGCGGTCGTATTCGAGGAGATGGGCAGGACACTGGCGCCGACACCATACTTCGCCGCATTCGTTGCGGCGCAGACCCTGCTGGATTCGGGTGACGATGCTGCCTGTGCTCGGTACCTCCCCGCGTTGACCGACGGATCGAAGCTCGCGACGGTCGCTGCGGCGGAGCGCGATGGTTCGTGGGACGCCGCTGTCATCCGAACACGGGCCGAACTGAAGGCCGACCAAACCTGGGAGCTGACGGGTAAGAAGTTCTGGGTTCCCAACGCGGAGACCGCGGACGTGATCTTCGTTTTTGCGCGCACCACAGCGGGACCGACGCTGTTCGCGGTCGAGCGCAGCGACAAAAGCGTTCAGGTGGAGGCGATGCGAGTGCTGGACGGAACTCGACCACTGGCGACAGTCGATCTCGACGCCACCCCGGCCGTTCTGATCGGCAGGCAAGGTGGGGGCGGAAGGCTCCTGTCCCGAGTGCTCGACGTTGCCGGACTTGCGCTTGCATCCGAACAGGTGGGCCTCGCTCAGCGGTGTCTGGAGATGAGCACGATGTACGCCAAGACGAGGGTCCAGTTCGGCCGCCCGGTCGGTACCTTTCAAGCAGTGAAACACATCTGTGCCGAGATGCTTGCGCAGCTCGAAATGGCCAGGGCTGCAACTACCGTTGCTGTCAGAGCGTCGGAACAGAACACTGCCGAGTCGGCAGTGACTGCGGCAGCGGCGCACATCACGGCGTCAGCTGCGGCAATGTTCGTCGCCAAGGAGACAATTCAGGTTCACGGTGGCATCGGATTTACCTGGGATCACCCGGCGCACCTCTATTTCCGCCGCGCGAAAGCCTCAGAGATGCTGCTGGGAGGGCCCGCGCTCTCGCACGAGCGGCTCCTGGAGCGTTTGGGAATCTGATCGGAGGTTGGGGTGGCGGCGCGAGCAGCTGCCGCCACCCCGTTGATCGTCACCGATTGTCAGGCGAGACAGTCTGCCGCAAGATTGGCGATGTTGATGATCCGGTTCAGTCCGGCGCGGGACTGATCGTAGCCGGATGGCGGGTATCCGTTGGTCAGAAATGCGAACGACAATCCGGTGCTGGGGTCGCCGAAGGCGATCTGGCACGGTGCACCGCCGTGGCCGAAGGTCGTCGGACCCGTCGCTGTCGGCAGGAACGCACGCGACAGGCCGTCGTCGCCGACTACTGCCACGAAAAGTGCAATATTGCCAGGTACGCTGGCGGTGCCGCCGCGTTCACCTTCGATCGGCAATCTGACCCGAATGCGCAACGCGTCTTCGACGACATCGCGTCGCCAGAGCGGTGAGTGCATCAAGGCCTGGTACCAGCGTGCAAGGTCGGATGCGTTTGCAACCATCGAGTGACTTGGTTCGCCGGCAGCGAGGATCTCTGGTCTCGCGAGATACCATGGCCCCCACGGGTAGACCTCAGAGTTGTCGTCGGCGGCGCCCACCCGCACGAACGGTGCCACGTTGTCTTGGGCGGCGAGTGGTGGTCCGATCTCGATGCTGTCGAGGTGTAGTGGCTCGGTCAATGTCGAGCGGAGGTACTCGCTGATCGGGGAGCCGGTGACACGCTGGCACAGTTCGGCGATCACCCAGGCGGCAGAGGTCAAGTGAAACTCGAGTTTGGTACCCGGTGCCGAGGTCAGGCGCCACTTCGCGAACGCCTCGAGGCGCTTGTCGCGGTCGAGCATCTGAGGAAATGCGAGAGGCGCCAGCGGGAATCCGCCCATGTGGGTGAGAACCTGCTCAACGGTGACGATGTCTTTGCCATTACTACCGAATTCGGGAATGTACGACGCGACCGATCTCGAGATGTCCAACAGTCCATCGGAAATCAGCTTCCAGACCACACCGGCCACAACGGGCCTGCCGGCTGACTGCAGTACGTACCGCGTATCGGTGGTTGCTTGCCCAAACGCTTCGAAAGCGTATTCCTCGTCGTTGACCGAGACTGAGACCTGCGCCGATGGCAGTGTGCCGTTGTCAATCTCAAGTCGGATGCGGTCTAGCAAGATGTTGAGTCGTCGATGGTCGACTCGTTGAGGCTGCAATGGATGCTCCTTTGTGTTGTGATACATGTTTCACGTACTGGCTTGGGGTGCCGACGCACGAAGAATCGAGTTGTACGAGTAAAGTTCGTACCTTGGATGAAGTTCGTGTCACGAAAGGCAGGCGAGGGTGGCCACCAAGAAATCTGTTCGCGAGCGCAGCCCCTTGGGGCGTGTCGCTATCGCGGCAACCGCGACCGAGATGATCCGGGAACGCGGGATCGAGAAGCTCACGATGCGCGCTGTAGCAGCTCAGCTGGGGGTGTCGGCAATGGCGCTCTACCATCATGTAGAGGACAAGGATGAACTCCTCCGACTTGTCGGTGATGAGCTGCTCGGTCAAATCGACCTTCCTGATCCCGAGTCTGGTGAATGGCGGGACCTGTTCACGTACACCGTGAACGCCTCGATTGACTCTTTGCTGAGCCTTCCTGGATTGAGCTCGGTGGTCTTGACAAGCAAGTTGCTCCCCAACGCCCGACGTCTGTTGTTCTTCAGCATTCGACAGTTCGAACGAGCGGGGCTGGACCGCGATCGTGCGCAAGAGGCGTACGCGGGCGTGCAACAACTCGTACTCGGTCACCTTTTGGTACACGAGAGTGCCAACTTTCAAACCGCGCCGACCTCCCACCCGGATGCCGATATGTCGGCGTATCTGATGCAACTCCGTTCTCGCAAGAGTTTCGATCATGCGCTCGCCGGTCTGTTGGATCATTATCCGCCTTCGTAGCCGAGCCGCGCCGGCTCTTCCGGTTCCGTTGCGTGACGACTCTGAGGTGGAGTGCTCTTGCCTACTATACATGTATAGATGGCATTGTTAGTATGGTCTCATGCGCTTGATCACCGATTCTGGTTGCGGTACTGGCCACTGCCGACGCCATAGCGAAGCCCCGGCGTGGTGGATGCCGACGAGGGTGGGCAACCGTCGTCGCTGGGCGGACAAGTTTCACCATTGCGAATCCGGCAGCTTTCTGCGGCGAGATACTTCGGGAATGTCCGGTGGCGAAGGTGGAAGTTGTCCACGCATCGTGGAAGGGGTTGCTCGTGCAGGTCTATAAGGACGGCGGTGTCCGTGCGGACGATGTGCCTGCAGTCGCTCGGCCCGACAGCTTCTTCCAGTACGCGGACCTCAACCCCGACCGCATCGCGGTGGTCGAACCCGGTGGGACATCCCACACGTTTGGCGAACTACACCGACTGGCCAACCGAATCTCACACGCGTTGCGCGCAGCAAACATTGTCGCCGGTGACCGCGTTGCGCTGTTGTCGCCGAATTGTGCGGACTTCCTGGCAATCCTGCTGGGTGCCGAACAGGTTGGCGTCAAGGTGGTTCCAGTGAACTATCACCTCACCGCACCCGAAATCGCATATATCGTCACGAATAGTGACAGCAGGCTGCTGTTGGTGCACGCGAACTACGAGTCGGTCGCTCAACTGGCGATGGCGACAGCATCATTGCCGTCTGACCGGTGTCTCCTGCTGGGACCGTCCACGTCCTCCGGTCGGAGGTTCTCGGATCTCATCGACCAGTACAGCGAGGACCCACCGTTGGACCGCGTGCACGGATCGGTGATGATGTACACCTCCGGCACGACTGGCAGGCCCAAAGGCGTCAGTTGGCCCTCGCGGGAGGTGGATCCGGAGTCAGCTGCCAGGGCGCTCGATCCGTTGATGGCACTGCGTGGAATGCAGCACGACGTCGCAGCGGTCAGTCTGGTGAGTGGACCGCTATACCATGGAGCGCCCCTCGGCTGGGGGACACAGGCGCTTCATCACGGGCACAGTCTCGTCCTCATGGACAAGTGGGACAGCAGAGAGTTCTTGAGGCTCGTTCAGCGTCATGGGGTCACCACCGCTCAACTGGCGCCTATCCACTTCTACCGTCTGTTGCAGCTCACCGCCGATGAGCGGGCACAGTTCGATACCAGCACGCTGCAGGTTGTATCGCATTCGGGCGCACCAACCCCGGTCACTGTCAAACGGCACATCATGGAGTGGCTGGGCCCCGTTCTCTACGAATATTATGCGTCGACCGAAGGTTTCGGCACCAGCATCTCGCCCCAGGACTGGCTCGAGCATCCGGGCAGTGTCGGACGTGTTGACGGCAACGGCGCTGATATGCAGATCCTCGATGAGGACGGCAACGGCGTCGGCGCAGGAGTGACCGGAACGCTGTGGATTCGGAATCCTGGGGGGCTGGCATCGGAATACTTCGGCGATGCAGAAAAGACCGTGTCAGCGCGGCGCGGAGAGTACTTCACGACTGGGGACATGGCGTACATCGATGGCAGCGGATGGCTGTATCTCGTCGACAGGCGCACCGACATGATCCTTTCCGGAGGGGTGAACATCTATCCCGCAGAGATCGAGGACGTGATGCGGACCCATCCCGCTGTGGACGACGTCGCCGTGCTGGGTCTGCCCGACGAGGAGTGGGGGCAGCGAGTGCACGCGGTGGTGGTGCCGGCTGCGGGTCATCGTCCCGATGATCACCTCGCCTCTGAGATCCTCGGCGAACTTGCTCACTCGGTTGCGAAGTACAAAGTACCCAAGACCGTCGAGTTTCGCGACTTGCTTCCGTACTCCGCGTCAGGAAAACTGTTGCGACGCGTTCTCCGTGAGGATTTGGCCGAGTCGGAATGATCTGAATGTGACCCGCACTAGTGCGGAGTCTGGACTCGCAGACTCGCCCGGAGATCGGATTTCCGGACTTTACCTGCAGGCGTCCGCGGAAAGTCCGCTGCGTGATGCCGTACTTCTTCTGGCCACTTGTATTTGGAGATCTGTGCAGCTGCCATGTGCGCGGCGATCTCGGCAACGGATGGTGCGTCGAACCCCGGTGCCGGGCGAATGAATGCACAGGCGTGTTCACCTGTTCGCGGATCTGGGGCAGCGACGACCGCGACATCAGAGACCTGTGGCATGGAGATGAGTACCGACTCGACTTCGGCAGCGCTGATGTTCAATCCTGACCTGATGATGATGTCCTTCTTGCGGTCCAGTACCGAAAGACAGCCGTCGTCGTCGATCGCACCTATGTCGCCGGTTCGGTACCATCCGTGGGCGAACGCTTCGGCGTTCAGAGAAGCATCGGTGTAACCGGAAAAGAGGTCGGGGCCCCGACTGAGGATCTCACCGGCATGCCCCGTCGTCACATCTATGCCGGCGTCGTCGACTATTCGAACTTCTACTCCGGTGCACAGGGTCCCGTCTGTGTTCGCACGCATGTGCAGGGGCTGATCGGGGCGACCCAGGGAAATGCTCGGGTGCTCGGTGCATCCGTATCCCCGCCACGCTCGAACTCCCAAATCATCTGCCCGCGTGATCAAATCAGGTGGCACCGAGGCACCCCCGAGGGGAGCCATCTCGATGAGTGAATGGTGGGCTGGGGTGCAGTCGGGATGATCGAGGAGGGAAGCCAGGAACAGAGGTGCACCGCTACCTGCCGACAAGTCCTCACTGATCATGAGGGCGAGCACCTGACCGGGATCCCAGTAGTCCAAGAGGTGAATGTCTTGCCCCAGCAGGGGCGGGACAAGAACTGATATGAGCATGCCGGTGACGTGGCTGACCGGCGAAGTACTCACCAGGGGGTGTGAGCGTCGGTCCAGCAAGGGTGACATGTGCAGTCGGGAGTCGGCACAGAGGGCTCGGTGACTGAGGAGAACCCCTTTGGGTACACCGGTCGTGCCGGACGTCCAGCCGATGACGGCGGGCGCAGCGGGATCGACGATGGCGGGTTCCGAAAGCGGATCGGTGTCGAGCAGATCGTGGAAGTCGAGGACGCCCGTCGGTGTGGCCCGGTCGCCGACAGCGATCACGTGCTCGAGTTCCGGATACTCGGATCGCATGTCGAGCACACTGTCGAAGTCGAACGCGGCCTTCTGCCAATTCGCGACTATGACCACTCGTGCGCCGGACTGCCGCAGGGCCATTCGGACTTCACGAAGGCCAGATGCACTCGCCACGGGCACCAGGACCGCACCGAGGAGAACGAGCCCGTAGAACACGGCGGCGGCCTCGACACTGTTCGGTAGCTGGAAGGCAACAGAATCCCCAGGCCGCACGCCACGACGCCGCAACCCTGTCGCCACGCGTCGAGCCATCTGTGCAACGTCGAGAAGTGTCCCATTCCAAGGGCGTTCGTTTGAGTGGACTCGGAACAGGCGGGCCTCCGACCGGCTCAAGGCATCAACGAGCAGGCTCGGCAATGTGTTGCCGTCCCACCACCCTTGCTGCCGGTACCCGTCCGAGATCGCCGTCTCCGGATCGACGGTTTGCCACGTTGTCATCGTCTCGACACCACCAGTGCTATACATGTAAAGGGTCAATTGAACGATACGTGACGTGTGCATTATTTTGAAGCACTTCACGAATGAGCCCGCCGATCAGTGGCGCATCCCCGGACCGGGACGCTGATCATGTGCCCACAGCGAAGCCGAGCGTAAGGAATGACTCCGATGTCAAACGAGAAGTCTACGTACAGCCTGCCCCCTGAATTGCAGGTCACGAGTGATGGTCCAGTGCGGATTCTGACCATCAATCGACCCGAGGACCTCAACGGGGTCAATCGTGCGCTGCACCAGGCGCTGGCGGGCGTGTGGGCACAGATCGGCGACGATGCGGATGCCCGCGCGGTCATCATCACCGGTGCCGGTGATGCCTTCAGCGCCGGTGGGGATTTCGCATACATGCAGGAGAATCTCGATGATCCGGAACTGCGGGCGAAAACGATCGAGGAAGCCCGCGCAATCGTCGGTGGGATCGTGCGCTGCAAGCTACCGGTCATCGCCGCGGTCAACGGGCCCGCTGTGGGCCTCGGGTGCAGCCTTGCCGTTCTCTCCGATCTGGTCCTGCTCTCGGATCAGAGTTTTCTCGCTGATCCGCACCTACGAATGGGACTGGTTCCTGGTGATGGAGGGCTGGTCTGGCCGTTGCTGACTAGCTTATCGCGTGCAAGAGAGCATCTTTTCCTTGGGCAACGGATCATGCCGGCTGATGCTGTTCAATGGGGCCTTGCGAGTCGGGTCGTGCCGTCGGGAGATCTCGCGAGAGAGGCGCTTTCCTTGGCACATCGGCTGGCAGCGGTGCCCCAAGCTGCATTTCAGTCCACCAAGTCGGCTTTGAACTCATACGTCGAAATGCACCTGGACAACGCCTTTGACATCGCCTTCACGGGTGAGCTGGAGAGCATGAGTTCACCCGAGCACCGAAATGCGGTCGATGCTGCGCGGAACCAGTCTCGAGCGCAGTCTTGATCAGGGCTGGCCGGGGCGAAGTTCTACGAACAAACCGTCGGCATCAGCAACTACGACATCCCCGTCGCGTAGGCGGGCAGAGATGTACCGCTTACGCCCCTCCTCGCGATCGAACGTTGCCTCGAGTTCCAGTCGCCGACCGATCGGGGTGATGTGGCGGTAGTTGACGTGGAGATAGGCAGTGCGCGCGACCTTTCGGCCGCCACCACTGCTGAGCCGCCCGAGGACTTCATCGAATAACAAGGGTAGGGCGCCACCGTGTGCAGCGCCGTTGCCGCCAAGGTAGAAGCGTGTGAAGGTCACATGGGCCTCGACACGTGAGTCGGTCCAGGAGTCCACAACGTGGGGGACCAGAAACGGATGCCCTCGGCCAGGAAGGTCGGTCCGGGTCCCGACCGGCGCCTGTGCTTCCGGTACCTCGTATTGTTCCAACTCACTTGCGATCTCGGAGAGATGTCGGGCAACAGCCACAATCGTCTCATTGGGGGCTGAGGCCCCCACGACCGCATCTTGAAGACGACGAACCTGCGTCAGCAGGTCTGGGTAGCCCGCACCGCCGCGGTTGGCCATTGGTCCGAGATGGCTCCAACTGTCCTGTTGTCTGTCGTGGTCGCCGGTCATCGGGGAATGAAGGCAACGTCGGTGACCACAACGGTTCCGTTGTCTGTCATCGCCGACATCGCGGCGTCCTCGAAGCCGAGATCTGCCAGTATTTCCGACGAATGTTCGCCGAGAAGGGGGACAGGACGATCCAGCGTCAAGTCGAGGTCATCGAAGACCCAGAACGCTCCTGCGTTGTCGACTCGCCCATAGACCTTGTGCTCGGTGTGAGTTGCCAGCTTCACTCTCTGATTATCCGGGTCGTCAAAGAACTCGTCCTGGTAGTCCACACGGACAGATTCTGCCGGTATGCCACTTTCGCCGAGTAAGGCGAGTGCCTTGTCGACGGACAATGCGGCGAAAGCTGCTGCCAGCGTGGTCTCACTCGTAGCTCCCACCGCCTCCCGCAGCCGGCCGACTTTGGTTTTGCCGACCGCCGCGACTGCCACCCATCCATCCCCGGTCCGGTAGACGCCATACCCCTCACCGACGAGCTTCTGATCGTGGTCGAGCTCGGGTGTCGGCGCAAAGCTGCCGTCGGGAAGTATCATGGTTTCGCTGTTCAGGGTGGCGGCGATCCCCATCAAGGAGGCTGTCACCATGTTTCCGTTCCCGGTCCTGTCTCGCTGGTAGACAGCGAGGAGTGTTCCGACAAGCGACGACAAGGCGGTTTGGAAGTCGAGGGGTGCGCTGCGAATCCACATCGGGGGATTGCCTTTTCCGGCTCCGGCGTCCATGTGTCCTGAGTACGCCTGCGCAATGGGGTCGTATCCTGGCCAATCCGCTCTCGGGCCTTCCGAACCGTACGAGCTCACATGGCAGTAGATGAGGTCGGGTTTGATCTTCCTCAAGGTCGGCTCGTCGATTCCGAGAGACTCTGCTGCGGGTCGGCGCAGGTTGTGATGTACGACGTCCGCCCACTTGACGAGGCGTTCGATTACGTCGCGGGACTCATCCTTGGTGAGATCGATTGCCAAGGAACGCTTTCCGCGTTGACAGCCGATGAACATCAATTCCGAGATACGCATCCGATCGCCGGTTGTTGCTTCGACCTTGATGACATCTGCTCCCATGTCCGCCATGAGGGATGGAGCGAATGGGCCGGCCAGGAACATTCCGAAATCGAGGACTTTGAGCCCCTCAAGGGGGCGCCGGGGGTACGGACCCGACGGTGATACGGAGAGTTCATTTCGGGCAGACCATGATTCGCCCTGGTGTTGACCCAGGGTCGGTGCCGCCGATTGAACCATCCCTGCCGGTGACAGGTGAAATGGGTTGGTGCTCTGGCGTACTTTCCCCCACACGGGGTCATCGACTTCCGTGACGTGACCGTTGGCGATCACTTGTGGATCCTTGAGGACCTCGCCGATGCTATAGACCATGCCGGCCGGTACGTCGCCGTCCCAGAATGCTTGAAGCCACTCGCCAGAGTCTCGCTGCTCGAACATCCTTTGCCACAGATCCTTTTGCTCCGGCGTAGGCATCTGCTGAAACGGAACGAATACGTACTCTTCGCCCATCATCGCTATCGTTTCGATGACGAGTGGGTTCTCCATGAAACCACCGAGTGTTTGTATCCAACGGCCATCGGCACATCTGAAGAGCGTAATCGCCGGGAATGCCATACGTTTGGGGAGTGGGATCTTGGCGATCAGGAACTCGGTCGGATGCTCTTCGCGGTTCCAGAAGCACCCCATTGCGGCGTATGCGCCCTGCTGCAGGCTTGTGTGGGCAGGTCCGGCCTTACCTGTTCTTTGTCGAAGGATCAGTCGCGCCAGTATTCCGGACGCCGCCAGATAAGCTGCGGTCCAGCTCGCGAGCGGCAGTCGCAAGTGAGTCGGGCCATCGTCGTGACCCATCTGCTCGTCCATCATCGCTGTTTGAGCCTGTACGAGTACTTCGTAACCCGGCTTCTCGGCGTCAGGGTGTGTGCGCATATACCCGGTCACCGCACTCACGATCAGGTGTTGATTGTGCTGCGAAAGCGTCTGATCGTCGAGGCCTAGCGCTGCGGCCCGCGCTGGGCTGAATCCGTGGACGAGGATGTCTGCTTCTGCGAGGAGGCCGAGGAGATGATCACGGCCCTGCTGCGTATTCAGGTCGAGGACGATGCTCCGTTTACTTCGATTCCAGTTTGAGAACGCTGCCGGGTGGTGTTCCCGGATCGGGTCGCCTTCCGGATGCTCGATTTTGATGACGTCCGCACCGGCTTCGGCGAGGAGGCGGGTGGCCATAGGCCCCGCGAGTCCCGACGCGAGGTCGATGATGCGGATGCCCTCCAGGATCGAGTTGGTCATCGCAAGTCCTTTCAGAAAATGGCTCTAGCTGCACAAAAAGCAACCGAGGTATACGTGTACAGTCTAGTTTGATCGAGACTGTTTTCGCCTCCGAATCGGACATTCGCATCGTGGGGTCGACGCCGATCTGGCCCGCCGACCCAACGCGCGAGACGTCTGCTCAGAATCCCATCGAGCGGCCGATGAGGTCTTTCATGATTTCGTTCGTGCCGCCGTACAGGCGCTGAACGCGTGCATCGCGCCACAATCTGGCGATCTCGTACTCATTGATGTAGCCGTACCCCCCGTGCAACTGAAGGCATCGGTCGAGGACCTCCCACTGGGTTTCCGTGGCCCACCACTTGGCTTCCGCGGCTTCCTCGGCGGTCAGTTCCCCGGCGTTGACCGCGAGTATGCACTGGTCGATATACACCGTCATGACATCGACTTTTGTCCGCATCTCCGCCAGCGCATGGCGGTTGACTTGGAAGGAGCCGATCGGTTGTCCGAATGCCTTGCGTTCCTTGGCGTATTCGAGGCTGAGGTCGAGTGCGCGAGAAGCTTGGGCTCGCGCGTGCACGGCGATGCCCAGCCTTTCGGCCGGCAGATTCTCCATCAAATGGTAGAAGCCGCGATTTTCCTCACCCAGGAGATTGTTCAGCGGTACGCGAACGTTGTCGAAGAACAGCTCGGAGGTGTCCGCTGACTTCTGCCCGATCTTGTCGAGATTGCGCCCGCGGCTGAAACCTGCCATGCCGTCTTCGACAACGAGCAACGAAATCCCGCGGTGTGGCTTCTCTGCCGATGTGTCCGTCCGGCACGCGACGATGATCAAATCTGCCAGAGCGCCGTTGCTGATGAATGTCTTGGAGCCGTTCAACACGTAGTGGTCACCGTCGAGTACTGCTGTCGTCGCAATGTGTGCCAGGTCCGATCCTGTTCCTGGCTCGGACATCGCAATTGCTGTAATATACTCGCCCAGAATATATTTGGGTATCCACCGGGCCTTTTGCTCGGCGGTGGTCAAGTTCCGAAAGTAGCCGGCCACTATATCGTTCTGGACGCCGAGTCCGATGCCGACGGCACCTGAGTTGTGGAACTCCTCGGTGATGATCGCGTTGAAGCGGAAGTCCTTTATATCGAGGCCGCCGTATTCTGTGGGCATCTCCCATCCGAGAAGCCCTTGACTTCCGGCTTTTATCCAAGCGCCGCGGTCGACTTTCCCATTCTGCTCCCACTTCTTGGCATGGGGAACGCATTCACGCTCAAAGAATGTCCGGGCAGATGCGCGGAATTGATCGTGTTCGGGTTCGAAGATGTGACGCCGCAATGTTCCTCGATTCGATATGGTGCCAAGCCTCTTTGCAACGGCAACCGAAGTGTACTATACATGTATAGCAGATGGGTGTCTCCGGGTCAGCAGGTGAAGGTTGGTGGCAGATGGCAGAGGAAGTGCTGTGTGAGCGTCGTGGCGCGACGATGGTGATCACCATCCAGCGCCCGGAGGCGCGCAACGCGATCGACGCTGCGACCAGCGTTGCGCTCGCGCGAGCGATGGACGAACTCGACGACAGCGACGACGTCTCGGTCGGGATCGTTACCGGTGCGGCCGGTATGTTCTCGGCAGGTATGGATCTCAAGGCATTTGCCAGAGGTGAGACGATCGCGGTGCCAGGCCGCGGACTGGGCTTCACCGAGCGGCCGCCCAGGAAGCCGTTGATTGCGGCAGTCGAGGGTTACGCCCTGGCAGGGGGAACTGAACTCGCCTTGGCTTGCGACATGATCGTTGCGGCTGGGGACTCGCAGTTCGGATTGCCGGAGGTCAAGCGTGGACTCGTCGCCGGCGGGGGCGGGCTGTTGCGTCTGCCGGGGCGGATTCCGTATCAGGTCGCTATGGAGTACGCCCTGACGGGAGAACCGATGTCCGCGGACGCCGCATTGCGGTTCGGCCTGGTCAATCGACTCGCCCGACCAGGCGAAGCGCTGTCGATGGCGTTGCAGCTGGCGGGCCAGATTGCTGCCAACGGTCCGCTGGCAGTGGCGGCAACAAAAGAGATCATCGTCGGGGCGCAGGCGTGGTCGCCGCACGAGGCATTCGCAAAACAGCTCGAGATCTTGTTGCCGGTGTTCGCGTCGGACGACGCCGGGGAAGGCGCGCGCGCGTTTGCTGAAAAGCGCCAGCCCGTGTGGCAGGGCCGTTGATTACTGAAATCGAAAGTAGGACAGAGTGATTACTTCAGATAGCGTCGCCATCGTTACCGGGGGTGCCGGTGGGCTCGGCGAAGCGGTGAGTCGGCGTCTGCATGCGTCCGGGAATTTCGTTGTCGTAGCGGATCTGGCCGATGAACGCGCGTCACAGCTCTCAGATGAGCTGGGTGCCAGGGTTCGCTATGTCCGGACCGATGTCACAGACTCCACGAGTGTGGAGGCATGTATTGCCGCCGCGGCCGATTTCGGCGAACTCCGGCACGTGGTGATTTCCCATGGCGGTTTCGGGGTCGCGGAGCGGATAGTGAGCCGTGATGGCGCCGCGGCGCCGCTGGAGAACTTTTCCAAGACCATCGACATCTACCTGGGTGGCACCTACAACGTGTTGCGGTTGGCTGCAGCCCACATGGCCACACTCGACCCTGACGAACACGGCGAACGTGGTTCAATCGTGTGCACGGCATCGATTGCCGCCTACGAGGGTCAGATCGGCCAGGCGCCGTACGCCGCGGCGAAGGCCGGGATCGTCGGTCTGACCCTGGCGGGCGCTCGTGACTTGAGTTCGATTGGTGTTCGGGTCAATTCGATCGCTCCGGGGACAATGCGTACCCCCACCATGGAGTCTGTCGGTGACGATGCGCTCAAGCACTTTGCTTCCACTGTGCCGTTTCCGAAAAGGCTGGGAGATCCCGACGAGTACGCGGATCTCGCGCTCTTCTTACTGGGTAACAAGTATATGAACGGCGAAGTGGTCCGTATCGATGGCGCACAGCGCTTCGGCCCCAAATAGCGACTATTCCACCAATTGCAAGAGAGAGGGTAGACACCATGCGTGACGCAGTAGTTGTTGAAGCAGTTCGTACACCGGTGGGAGCGCGCAACGGAAGCCTGGCCAATGTGCACGCGGTTGACCTTTCCGCACTGGTTCTCAATGAGCTCGTCGCCAGGACGGGCGTAGACCCGGGCCTGATCGATGATGTGCACTGGGGAAATGTCATCAGTATCGGGCAGCAGTCCGGGAATGTCGCCCGGATGGCGGTTCTCGCGGCTGGTTGGCCCGAACACGTCCCCGGCTTCACCATCGATCGACAGTGTGGGTCGTCCCAGCAGGCCATCTCGACGGCAGCAGCCGCCGTGATCTCGGGGCAATCGGACCTGGTCGTTGCTGGCGGCGTTGAGATGATGTCGGGGGTACCCATGACTGCTGCCGTGGTCGAGGGTACGGGCGCGATGGGTGGTTCTGCGGTCGATAGGTACGCAGGAGCATTGACCCAGCCTGGATTCCGGGGTCATTTCAATCAGGGAGCCGGCGCCGAACTCATCGCAGAGCTGTGGGGCCTGAGCCGGACCGATTTGGACGAGTACGCGCTGCGTTCGCATGAGCTGGCGACCCAGGCTCAAGATGGGGGTGCGTTCGACGACGAGCTCGTCGCGGTGGACACATCCGCAGGGTCCCTCGCCCGTGACGAAGGTATACGGCGAGGTTCGACGATCGACAAGCTGGCCCGTCTCAAGACCCCCTTCCTCGAAGGCGGAACGATCACTGCGGGGAACGCATCTCAGATCTCCGACGGGGCTGCCGGAGTCATGGTGACGTCGACAGAGTTCGCAGAGAAACACGGTCTGGTGCCGTTGGCGCGGATTCATACCGCAGTGGTCACCGGGGATGATCCCGTCAAGATGCTGACCGGACCGATCCCCGCGACAGCGCTCGCGCTGAAGAGATCTGGCTTGTCCATCGATGACATCGACGCTTTTGAGGTCAACGAGGCCTTTGCGCCGGTGCCGTTGGCGTGGCATGCCGAAACTGGTGCTGCGCTCGATCGCCTGAATCCACTGGGCGGTGCAATTGCCCTCGGTCATCCGCTTGGCGCGTCTGGCGCACGAATCGCGACGACGTTGATCTATCACCTCCGCCATACCGGCGGGAGATATGGCCTGCAGACGATGTGTGAGGGTGGCGGAACTGCGAACGCAACCATTTACGAGCGCCTGTGATGGAGTTCTGAGGCAGCGATGAATGTCCGAGCTGTTCCCGATCGATTGCGGCAACACTATCTGGACACAGGGTTGTGGAGTGATACGACTCTCGGGTCACTGTTGTTGGCAGGACTGACCGACAGTCCCGATCAGACCTTCCGAGTCTGGTCGAAAACTGATCCGGCGTCCCTGACTTTCATCGAACTGGAGTCGCTCGCGAGACGATTCGCACAGGGACTCGTCGCACGGGGCGTGCGGCCGGGGACGAGGGTCGCGTTTCAGTTACCGAACTGCCTGGAAGCTGCGGTCACCTTCATCGGTTGTAGCCTTGCCGGCATGGTGCTGGTGCCGATTGCCGGCTACTACGGCCGCAAGGAGCTCACCGAGATCGTGAACGGTTCCGGTGCGACTGTTCTGATCGTCCAGCATGGGGCGTTCGACGAAGGCGGCAATCTCGATGTTCCGGTCGGCGCATGTGCTGCCATGCCGATGCTGCAGGAGGTGGTGGTGTGCGGAACCTCGGGTGTTGACGGCGCACTCGACTTCGACGACCTCATCGCAGGCGGACCCATCGAGTCCGCAGTGACGACATCTGCCGACGACCCGGTGTTGCTCGCGTACACCTCAGGGACATCGGGTCAGTCCAAGGGTGTTGTCCACACGCATCGTACGATCGTCGCTGAGGTGCGAAACCATCTGGCACTCATGATCCCAGCGAATGCCACGCCTCAGATCACCGCCTCACCGATAGCACATGCCGCCGGTATGACCCTCGGCCTGTTGGCGCCCCTGTATCGGGGCGAACCCATCAATGTGGTGGATTCATTCGATGTCGACTTCATCCTGTCAATCTGCGGGAAAAACGACCTGGCTCCCGGCGGAGGTGCATCGGTGTTCCTGTCTGCCCTGATCGACCACCCTGGGTTCACAGACCGGATAGCGCGGCGGATGGGATATGTGATCCTCGGCGGTTCAACGGTTCCCGAGGATCTGGTACGACGGGCGGAGGATCGCGGTGTGACGGTTCTGCGCTCATACGGCCTGACGGAGCATCCCACGATCAGTGCCGGGTTGATAGGCGACGACAGTGTCGCGTTGCTCACCACGGACGGACAGCCCTTGCCAGGCGTCGAAGTCGAAGTTCGACTGCCGGACGGCACGATAGCGCCGTCCGGGATCGAGGGGCACATCCACAGCCGCGGTCCCGATCTTTGTGCCGGCTACACAGATCCGTCACTCACGGCGGAGTCGTTCGACAACGTCGGTTGGTTCGCCACCGGCGACCTCGGCGTCATGGACTCAGCCGGGCACCTTTCGGTCACAGGGCGCGCGAAGGACCTGATCATTCGTAACGGTGTGAACATCTCTCCGGCTGAGGTCGAGAACGCGCTGCTGTCGTGCCCCGGCGTTGCCGATGTCTCCATCGTCGGAGTGCCGGACGCTCGCACAGGTGAACGGTCGATCGCTTTCGTCACGCCTGAGAATCCGGACAACGAGCCCACACTTGCCGATGTGAGGTTACACCTCGGTGCGGTCGGACTCGCGAAACCTAAATGGCCAGAGGAGCTTCGGGTGGTCTCGAGCTTTCCGAGGACGCCATCGGGCAAAATCAGGAAGATAGATCTTCGGGCATCGCTCGATTCCGAAGCATAGGCGGGTTGCTGCCACCAGCGCCGATCGGTCACTCGACAATCGGATTGATCTAGGTGGAGATCAACAAGGATGCGTCGACCTTGTCCTCGTGAACTGGGCTGTGCTCGACGTCTTGCTGGGTTCGGGTGCAACCGAGTTCATCACCGATTGATTGATGTATCGAGGTCGCGCGGCTGCTTTCGCCAGGAGGTGTCATACAAACTCCCGGCCGCTGACCGGAGCCTTCCAGGGCATGAATCCGAGTCTGCCCATTCTGCGGACAATCCTTTTGAATCAGAGGCACGACGGCGCCACATGCTGCGTTTCAGCCGAGAGACTCCTCCCCATCGACCTCTCGGCGTCAAGCCATCTGCAGAGCAATTTCACGACCAACAAGGGCGAACCGGCCGGCGACCCTGGCAGTAGACCAAGGGTTGCTATACATGTATAGTGAGTCGTATCACGTGAAGATGCCCCAGTGAACAGGTTCACTGGGGCCGAAGGACCTATCTCCAGGTGATCAGTTCGGCGCCGGAATCCGCAGACAGCCAGCCTATTTCACGATATCTGCGGCCTTCTGTGTCCATCCACATAGAGAGAAATATGACAAGCTTCCTCGGCTACACGCTGTTGAGCCTCGGTACGGGCGCTCTCTATGCGCTCCTCGCATGTGGGGTGCTCATCATTCGGCGCGGCACAGGTGTCCTGAACTTCGCCCAAAGCGGATTCTTGCTATTCGCTGCATACTTCTTCGACCAGCTCGCTACAGCCTGGGACATCCCACGGGCGCTCGCTGGGATCATCACAGTGTTCGTCACCGGCGTCATCGGGCTTGCGTTTCACGTGGTGGTGATGCGTGCATTGCGCGAGACCAGTCAGCTGAACAAGGTCATCGCAACACTCGGCTTGTTGATCATTCTCCAAGCAGCGGTTGGGCTTCTCTTCGGTAGTGCGACACGGTTGGCCCCCTCGGTGCTCCCCCGTGCCGAGATTGAACTGGCCGGTCAATTGATCGGCTGGGATATCCTGGTCCGACTGGGCGTCATTGCCGCGATAACGCTCTGCCTCTGGCTGTTCTATCGCTATACGACATATGGTCACGCGGCTACTGCGGTCGCGGAGAACGAGCAGTCGGCCGCCTCGCTGGGCTGGTCACCGGACGCTATTGCCGGGATGTCGTGGTTCGCCGGGGCTGCACTGGCGGGTCTCGGGGGAGTGCTGTTGGCCCCTCTCCAGAACCCGCTGAGTTCGGGAAACCTACTGCTCCTGATCGTTCCGACACTAGCCGTTGCGCTGGTCGCGGGATTTACTTCCTTCCCCATCGCCTTCTTTGCGGGACTGGCGATCTCGATCCTGGAGCTGCAGATCCAGGTCCACAGCGGCGACGGTTCCTCGTTGAAGGGGCTGGATAAGGCTGTGCCGGTGTTGCTGATCGCGGTATTCCTGATGATTCGTGGCCGAAGCATTCCTGAGCGAGGGCACCTGAGCGAAAAGCTACCCAGACTTGGGAGTGGACGAATCAATGTCCCCGCCCTGCTGATCGCCAGTCTTCTTGTGTTGGCGATGATCTGGTTGGTCCTTCCGACGACCTGGCTCAACGCGCTCACAATCAACTCCATTTGGGCGATACTGCTCCTCTCGGTAGTGGTCCTGGTCGGTTACACCGGACAGCTGTCACTCGCGCAGGTCACATTCGCCGGCATCTCTGCTCTTGTCGCAGGACGCCTTGTCGCCGTGTACGGCTGGCCGCTCGAACTGGCATTTGTCGCTGGGATCGTTGTTGTCGTCCCCGTCGGCTTGTTGTTCGCGATTCCAGCGCTTCGAACGCGTGGAATTCAACTCGCAGTTGTGACTTTGGGAATGTCAGTTGCCGTGGACGCCTTCTTTTTTCAGCGGCAATACTTCTCTCCGGCTCCCGCCGGCACGGGCCGCTCGGTCTTTGGAGAAGCACTCAGTAGGCCTGAGGGAACGCTGGTGGGTGAGCCGACACTATTCGGTATCGACATCGACAACACTCTTCATCCCGAGCGATATGCCACTCTCGTTCTGGTCGCCGCGGTGGTGATCGGTTTGCTCGTGGCCAACATTCGCCGTGGCCGGGTTGGGCGCAGATTGATTGCGGTCAGGACCAATGAGCGTGCGGCTGCATCTTTGGGCATCAGCATTTTCGGGGCCAAGATGTACGCGTTCGCGTTGTCCGCTGCGATTGCAGGCGCGGGCGGTGTGCTGTTGGCGTTTCAGCAGAGAAACATCACCTACGGCGGTGGGATGTTCGATCCATTCCAGGGCATCCTGATCATCGCCTTCGCTGTCGCCGGTGGTGTCGGCTACATCACTGGTGCCTTCGCTGGTGCGACTCTGGTTGCGGGTGCGCTGGCGTCACGGATCTCTGACGGCCTCAGTGGCCTGTTCAGCCGTTCTGCCACGTTGGCGCGGGTTGCCGGTGCAGTCCTTGCCGCGGTGTTGGGATTTGTTGTTGGACAAAGTGTTCAAGAGAGAATTGTGAACAATGTCAGATTCCGCAGATGGGCACGATATGCGCCGGTTGTCGGTCTTGGCACGTTCGCAGTTCTGGGGGTTGTCTTCTCTGATCGCATCCAGGGCTGGCTGGGTGACCTCGAGAGGTACCTGCCACTCGTGGGCGGGATCGTGCTGATCCTGGTACTGATGCAGCCGGGTGGTCGAGGGATCGCGGGGACAACAGTGGATCAGATCTCGTGGGTGTCTTCCAAGGTGCCGAAGCGTTTCCGGCGGCGCGACGTCGGCCGGGCCGAGATGGTGGGCCAGCTTGCACAGTCCACGCATATCCGCGCTGATTCAGTCACGTTGACGGTCGCCGGCCTCGGTGTTCGGTTTGGTTCGGTTCGGGCCGTTGATGATGTCTCGTTCACCGTCGAGGCCGGCAAGGTTGTAGGGCTGATCGGACCCAACGGTGCGGGCAAGACGTCAGTTGTAGACGCCATCACGGGGTACAGCCCCACTGCTACAGGGCAGGTCACGCTCGGCGACCAAGCATTGCACGACCTTCCCGCCCACAAACGTGCTCGTGCGGGTGTCAGCCGTTCCTTCCAGAACCTCGAACTATTCGAAGACCTGAGCGTGCTCGAGAACATCAGGGCAGCGAGCGATGATCGGAGGCTGGCCGCCTATGCGACTGATCTCGTCCACCCTGGAAACCGACCGCTCAGTTCGACCGCAATAGCGGCAATCAAAGAGTTCGATCTGCTGGATGATCTACATCGTCCGGTCCGTGACCTCCCGTACGGTAGGCGACGCCTCGTCGCGATTGCGCGTGCGGTGGCTACCCGTCCGTCGATTCTCCTCCTCGACGAACCGGCGGCCGGCCTCGACGAGCAAGAGAGCGCTGAATTGGCGGTTCTCACAAGGAAGCTCGCCGACGAGTGGAACCTGGGCGTTCTGCTCATCGAACACGACATGAACTTTGTGATGGAGATCAGTGACCACGTCATCGTCTTGGACTTCGGACGAAAGATCGCCGAGGGCACTCCGCACGAGGTCCAGGCAGACGACAGCGTTCGTGTTGCGTACTTCGGTGCCACGACCACCGAACCAGTAGGGAGTCACTGATGACCAGCATCATCGCCGCCTGCGATCTCGAGGTTGGATACGGGCCGATCCCGGTGCTACACGGCCTCGAACTTGAAGTGAATGCGGGCGAAGTCGTGGCGTTGCTCGGCCCGAATGGAAGTGGGAAGACCACGACCTTGATGGCCCTCGCAGGTGCTCTGTCCCCGAGTCGCGGGGAGGTACGGTGGAAGGGGGAGGTAGCTCATCTTCCCCTGTATCAACGCACTCGCCATGGCCTGTCGATCGTGACCGAGGAACGTTCGGTTGTCATGTCGCTGACGGCGAGACAGAATCTGCGTCTGGCGAGAGTAGATCCCGAAGCGGTTGTCGTAGACTATCCCGAGCTCGCTGACCATCTCGATCGGAAGGCTGGTCTACTTTCGGGTGGGCAGCAGCAGATTCTCACCCTCGCTCGCGCACTCGCCCGACGACCGGACGCCCTGCTCGCTGACGAACTGTCCCTCGGCCTTGCGCCTCAGATCACCTCACGACTGTTGACCGCGGTGAGATCGGCCGCCGACAGCGGTATGGCTGTGCTGCTGGTCGAACAGCATGTGAGGAAGGCGCTCCAGGTTGCCGACCGCGTTTACGTATTACGCCAGGGACGCATCGACTGGTCTGGAACAGCTGCCCAGGCCTTGGCAAATCAATCTCGTATCGAATCTTCGTACCTTGGCGGCAACACATCCACGGCCACGACCCCGTAGTCCGGAAGAGTTCGGACCATTCGTAACCAATGAGAGGCAAAAATGTTCAATAAGAAGATAATTGGAGTGTGCTCGACGGCGGCTGCACTCGTCCTTGCGATGGGTGCGTGCTCGGACGGTGACGGCTCTTCCGGTGGGTCATCGGAGTCATCGTCAGGTGGCACGATCAAGCTGATGACGGTTGCACCGACCGAGACCTCGACCGGCGGTGCGAACCTGCCCGAGTCGATCGCGGCGGTGCAAGCTGCGGTCACCGCCCTCAACGACAGGGGCGGTATCAAAGGTCAGCAAGTTGAGCTGACTGTGTGCAACAACAAGAATGACGCGACCGCTGCTGCCGCGTGTGGACAGCAAGCGGTGGACGAGAAGGTGGTCGCGGTCGTCGGGATGTACTCTCAGACCGGTGGTGAGATGGCGCCTCTCGAATCGGCCTCGATTCCCGCGGTCGGTAGCGTCGGGATTGCGGGCGATGGTTCTGAGCTGACCAGCAAGATGAGCTTTGTCTACTACAACCCTGTCTTTGGCTTCGTAGCTTGTCCTTCTGTTTTGGCAGCTGACGGGGTCAAGCAAATAGGTGGAATCAGTTCGGATGTAGCCGCGTCCCAACGGACTGCGGCTCTGGTCCAGGCGGGCGGTGTGGCCGCAGGTAAACCGATCGATCCAAATATCAAGCTGCCGCTGAACACCAGTGACTACGCTCCTGCGGCAGCTCAGCTCGTCGACGGCGGCGCGGACGGCGTGACCATGGTCTCGACCGAGCAGGGCAGCGTTGCACTCATGCGAGCAGGTGGGAACAAGCTGAAATATTGCAATGCACAAGGCGCTCTGTCCGAACCAAGTCTTGCCAGCGCAGGTCCCTCAGCGGCAGGCTTCTACGAAAGTGGCCCGTTCCCGCCCTTCTCTGCGGCAAGTGAGTATCCGGAGTTGCAGCAGTTCACTACCGAGATGGATGCAGCCTTCGCTTCCGGTGACAAGGCTGCCGCACCTGAATTACGCAAGGCCACATCCCTTAACGCGTGGTTGGCAGTACAGGCTGTGGACAAGGTGGCCGAGCAGATCTCCGGTGACGTCACCAGTGCGTCGCTTTTGGACCAACTGAACAAGACGACCGACCTCGATCTAGGTGTGGTCCCTCCCCTGAACTTCACCCAACAGACACCGATCCCCGGACTGGATCGACTGTTCAACACAACTGTGCGCGCAAACAAGTGGGATGCTGCGTCGAAGCAACTCGTGCCGGCGTCGGACACCTTGTACAACGGTCTGGAATTGCTCTCGAAATCCCAGGGGTAGCACCCGCGGAGGCCGGCACCAGGCGCACCCCCATGCGCGGGTCCGACTCGGATCTGGACTCACAAAAGGGGATGGATGCGCGCGCGGCGGCGAGAGGACTCGACGCCGCGCGCGCTTTCGTTATCCGTTGCGGATGCACCGACAACCTAGGCGGGAAAGACATCCGGGGATTCCCAGTCGCATGCACCTTCGCCAAAGCGGCATGTACACGTAAAGCCGGGGGACGGTACGATCGCATCGTGATGGGTTCTGGTGATTCGAACGTAGACAATGATTCATTGGTCGGTAAGGTTGCTCTGATTACCGGAGCTGGACGCGGCATTGGACGCGCCGAAGCAATACGGTTGTCGCGCAGAGGAATAATCGTTGTCGTGAACGATCTGGGTGTTGCAGTCGACGGCACCGGCACGGATACATCTCCGGCCCAGAGTGTAGTTTCTCAGATTGAGGCAGAAGGTGGGCGGGCGATCGTCGATCACACCGACGTCGGATCGTTGGCCGGTGGCGAAGAAGTTGTGCGCAAGACCGTGAGTGAGCTCGGGCGTATCGATATCCTGATTAACAACGCCGGCTTTGTGCCGGCACCGGGAGATGTTGAGAGACCGATCGAGACGGATGTTGACGCTCAACTCGATATTCATTTCAAGGCTGCGCTGGGAACGATAAGTGCGGCGATCCCCTGGATGAAGAACCAGAGGTTTGGTCGGATCATCAATACGGTCTCGGAGGTTGCACTAGATTCCAGGTACGGGGGTGGCACCTACGCCTACGCTGCGGCCAAAGCTGCGCTGTGGTCGCTGACTCTGTCGATGTCGTCCGATTTCGTTGATGAGGGGATCACCGTCAACGCCATATCGCCGGGCGCTGCGACCCGGATGAACGCCACTTATCTGGATCCATCCCGAACAGATCTTGCGCCGGACCATGTCGCTCAGGTCGTTGAGTATCTCATCTGTCCGTCGGCAGGTGATCTCAGCGGTCGGGTCATACATGTTGCCGGCGATCAGCTTCGAGAGTTCATGGTTCGTCGAACTGCCGACAGCGGCGCTGTTCGACGCATTGAACTATTTCGTCAATCCGATGAGTCGGTGACGGACGAAGCCTAGGTCCATGGATGAACAAGTGCAGCTGGTTGTGTCGGGCGAATGGAAGAGGCGCGATCTATGTTTTGATGTCTCGGAAGCGGTCGGCATACCCGACGTCGAGATGGCCATCTCGTCGATCGCGCCGGAGGTTCTTGGCGATTGGCCCGTGGTGGCTGTCGGCTTTCCGGGTGGCGGATACTCGCGAGGGCGTACATACGGTGGCCGGGTAGTTGTCGCGACCAGAATCATCATGCCAGCCGAGCTGGATGTTCCACCGCCGACCATCTCGGACTCGGAGGCAGCTCCCATCCTCAGGCTGCAGGGCTGGTCATGTGAATTCAGCTCTGTCCCAGCACATGCGCGATCAGCGACGCGAGCTCGCGCGGGGCATCGCTCTGCACCGAATGGCCGGCGCCGTCGATCGTCAACACGTCGGTGTGTGCCCCGCGGTCGCGGAATCGCACGACGTCCTCGTCGGAAGTGAAGGCGGATCGACCACCGCGGACGAGGGTCATCGGGGCCGTGGCTGCTCGCAGATCGTCCCAGAGCGGTTGCGCCCGGGGCGCTTCGCGGAGCCTATCGTAGCGCCACTCCCAGCGGCCGTCTGCGCGACGGCGGGTGTTGTGGATGACGCCGCGGCGGATCGATGTCAACGATCGGTGTGGTGCCGCAGCGTGGGTGAGGTCGATGATCTCGGCGAGGTCGGCGAGGTCGGCGAAGTCGTGGGGTCCCTCGATCAATGCGACAGTCCCACGGGCCTGCCGTTCCAGTTCGGCTGCGCGGTTGGGTGATTCCGGTGTGACGTCGACGATGACGGCGCGCGGCACGAGGTTCGGAACAGTCGCCGCGAGGCGGATGGCGGTGAGTCCGCCGAGTGACATGCCCACCACCAGCTCGACTTGGGGAGCCAGCTCCTCGACCACCGGGGTGATGGCTTGTGCATTGGGTGCCGGCGAGTAGTCGCTGTCGGCGCGCCAGGACGAGTGGCCGTGTCCGGGGAGGTCGATCGCCAGCGCCGGTATTCCCAGGGTCAGTAGGACGCTGTCCCACGTGTGTGCGTTCTGCCCACCCACGTGAAGAAACACCGCCCGCGGACTCGATGCACCCCATGCCAAAGCGCTGACCTGATGGCCCTCAACGGTGGTGTCGATGCGTCGGACGGTCGGAACCGGGATTTCCAGACCGAGTTCGTCAGCGGTTTCGCGCAACAGGCTGAACTCGTCATTCACGGGTTCACTGTATCGACTCACGTCGTCGAGAGCGATTCGCGACGATTGTCGGTCTGGTACGGAACGTTCGCGGTTTCCACAACAGTGGTTTGTCACTCGGCGCGGAGCAGGATGGCTCCGGATGGCACTCCGCCACCCGCGGTGACGACCGCGACGCGTGCGTCATCGACCTGCCGGCCGGGTGCCTGCCCTCGCAATTGCAGCACCGCCTCCCTGAAGTGCCCGTAACCATGCGTACGTCCCGCGGAGAGTTGCCCGCCATGCGGATTCACCGGTAGCGGTCCGTCGATGGCGATACCTCGTCCGCGATCGATGAAATCCTCGGCGCCCCCGAACTCACAGAAGCCGAGTCCTTCGAGCCAGGACAGGGCGTTGAAGGTGAATCCGTCATAGAGCATCGCGATGTCGACGTCGTCGGTGGTGAGGTCGGTTCGAGTCCACAGGTGGGCGGCCGGGCCCAGCGATTGGGGCAGGTGCGTGAGCGTGCCTTGATCCCAGGAGATTCGCTCGGTGATCTGGGTGCCCACCGCCTCGACGCGGACCGCAGTGCCGGGGAGGTCTTTGGTGGTCTCGATCGCGGACACGACTACCGCGACCGCTCCATCACAGGGAACATCGCAGTCGTACAGGCCGAATGGTGACGACACCATTCGGGCACCGAGATAGTCGTCGATTGTCATCGGCTCGCGATAGACGGCTTCAGGGTTCGCGGATGCGTTGTTTCGCCCATTGACCGCGATCCAGCCGAGGACCTCACGGTCGACGTGGTAGCGATGCAGATACTGCGAAGCATGGCAGGCGATCCAATTCGCCGGCGACATCGCCCCGTAGGGTGCGCGTTCTTCGAGCATTCCGGTTGCGCGCTGCTCGGGGATGTGCCATTGCCCGGTTCGTGACAGCTCTGAATATGTTGACTCCCAGACTGTCCGGAAGCACAGCACATGCCGGCACAATCCCGATGCGACCGCGAGCATGGCTGCGACGATGGACCCGTTCTGGCCGGGAAGTTCTCCACCACCGTTGACCCACGTGGGATGGATGCCCAGGGCGTCTTCCAGGGCCATGATGCCTCCCTCCGACATGCCGGCCGGTGCTGCGCCCGGGTACGTGGAGAGACCGTCGATGTCGGCGAAGCGCAGTCCCGCGTCCTGTACCGCCTGCCGGCAGGCGGTGATGGTCAGGGAGAGCGGGTCAACCATCAGTCGTCGTCCGATCTGCGACTGGCCCACTCCGGTGATTGCGACCTTGTCCTCGAACTTCGTCGTGGATGCCCTCGGCCGTAGGTTGGTGTGTGTCGATGAGGGGTCGGGGACATCGAGGACGGCGTCGTCGCGGTCCGGGTCGGGCTCGAACAGCGGGAGCCAGATGTCGTCGGCGGCGTGCTCGAACGTGACCCGCACCGGCATGCCGATGCGGAGCGTCTCCGGCGCGCAGTGGACGATATTGGTGGTCAGGCGGACATCCGGGTCGTCCTGCAGCGCAACGATGGCGACCACATACGGAGGAGGGAACCGTGGCAGCCACTGCTGGGTGTTGACAGTGAATCCGACAACCGTCGCGAGGCCGCTGGTACCAGTCATCGGCACATCTTCGTGCCCGCAGTGGCGGCAGACGGGCGGCTTCGGATGTGTGCGCCGGCCGCAGGAGCTGCATTGGGCGATCCGGAGGATGCCGTCGGCGCCGGAGGCCCAGAACTCCGCACTTGTCAGGGTCGGTTGCGGAAGCACCCGCCCGGTGTCGACGATCGGAGTCTCGGTGGCCGCGTCGACCGCGGAACCGGTGTGTTGCGACATCGGACAGGTCCCTTCAGGCAGGAGTGAAGCGCAGTGCCGGTAGATCAGCGTCAGAGCCCGACTCGAACACTGCCTCGACGGGCATGCCAACGGCGAGTTGGTCTTCGGAGCAGCCAATGATGTTGGTCAGCAACGTGACCCCCTCATCGAGGGTAACCCAGGCGATCACGAACGGCGTGTACTCCGCCCACTCTCCGAAGGCGCGTCTGACGACCGAATAGCTGTACACCTCGCCGCGGCCGGTCGCCTCAGGCCACGCAAGCGAATCGCCGGCGCAGCGGGGGCAGAATCCTCGTGGGTACCAGAAGAACTGCTGACAGGCCTCGCAGAACGGCAGCACGAGGTGTCCCACCCGTGCGGCATCCCAATACGGTGCGGTCTCGGGGTCGAAGGCCGGTTGATCGGTGGGCAGTCCGGGCTCGAAGTAGGTGGTCATGGGTATTGCTCCAATACGGCTGCGGCACTGTAATGCCGTTGAGAGAGTCGGAATCCGGTTCCCGCCACGAGTGCGAACTCGAGGTCGGGGACCTGTACGGCAGGGGTGGCCTCGCCGCGGAGTTGCCGGACCGCTTCGATCGTCTTGGTCATTCCGCCGCGATTTCCCGGGTGGTTGTTCATCAACCCGCCACCGTCGGTGTTCACGGGCACTCGCCCGCCCGCCGCGGTGAGACCGAGGTTCTCGACATATCGCCCGCCCCGGCCCCGTTCGGCGAAGCCGAGATCTTCGAGCGCGAGCAGCACGGTGATGGTGAACGAGTCGTACAGGGACAGGTAGCCGATGTCTTGTGGCCCGAGCCCGGACTCCGCGTAGGCCTGCTCCCCGGCGCGCCGGTTGGCCGAGTAGGTCAGGTCGATCTGCCCGAGCATCGAATCCTTGTGCGCCTCACCGTAGCCCCGCAGGATGGCTCCGCGCCTTCCGAGGTCCCGTGCGATGTCAGGGTGGACCACGACCAGCGCACCACCGCCGTCAGTCATCACGCAGCAGTCCATGACGTGCAGTGGATCGGCCACGAGGGGGGAGGCCAGCACCTGCTCGACGGTGACCGGCTCCTGGAGTTTCGCATTCGGGTTGTGTTTGGCGTGCTCGGACGCCGCCACCTTGATCCAGGCGAGTTGTTCGGACGTGGTGCCGAACTCGTGCATATGGCGTCGCGCCACCAGTGCGTAGTCGGCGACCGGACCGTAGCCGCCCCGAAATCCGTTGTTCTCGAAGCTCGCCACGGGGCCCGGAGGCAACGCCAGGGCTGCACTCTTGGTACTCGCCTGGCTGGGCAGTCCGGCCAGGCTGATCACCGCGACTCGGCAATGACCGGCAGCGATGGCGGCGGCAGCCTGTCCGATATAGGCGACATAGGTTGCGCCGCCGAGTTCGCCGGAGGCGGTCACGCGACACTCGATGCCGAGGTACTCCATCATGTCGACCGGGCCCAGGCCGGGAGTCGTTGCATCGCAGAAGAAGCCATCGACATCGGCGAGCGCCAGCCCCGCATCGGCGAGCGCACCGAGGATCACCTCGCGGTGGACCTGCGCGATGGTGTGGTCGGGGAGCTTTCGACCCGGATGCTCGTAGGCGCCGACGATGACTGCCGAACCGTTGAGTGAAGGGATCATGAGTGGACTCCGATCGTCGTCTCGACCAGGACGCCGTCATCGATCAGCGATTGGATGGTCTCGGGCGGTAGGGAGAGTTCGGCCGCCACCTGGCGGCTGTGCTGACCGAGGGTGGGCGCAGGTCGCACGCCGGCGCCGGTGCCGGCTGAGAAGTTGGCGGGGTACGGCGCGAGGCGCAGCGGCCCGGCCACGGGATGGTCGACAGATTCGAAGAAGTCGACGTCGGTCAGGTGCGGGTCGTCGAGCAGATCGTCGAGGGACCGGACCGGGATGACCGGGATGTCGGCGCCGGCGAGTGCCTTTTCCCAATACGCCGATGGATGTTTCCGCAGTTCGTGATCGACGAGGGCGTAGAGCTCGTCGATGTGCTGCGTCCGGCCGGTGATCGTCCGGTAGCGGGGGTCGTCGGTGAGCTCTGGACGGCCGATGAGATCGAAGAAGGACAGCCACATCCGGTCGGTGTAGACGACCACGCCGAGGTAGCCGTCGCTGGTGGCGTATGGGCGCCGGAACGGTGACATGAGGCGCGGATAGCCCGTGTCGCCACGGGGTGGATCGTAGGTCCGGGCCCCCTGGTGGTCGAGAAGGTTGAACGCGGCCATCGTCTCGAACATCGGTACCGTGATGGCACACCCGCGACCCGTGCGTTCGCGACTGAACAGAGCGGCGAGAATCGAGTTCGCCGCCACCAACCCGACAGTCTTGTCGGCGATCGCCGACTTCACGTAGGTGGGCGGCCCCTCTGGTCCGCCCTGCACCGCGGCCATGCCGCTGACCGCTTGGATGACGTCGTCATAGGCGGCTGTTCCGTCATATCGCCCGCCCGCGCCGAAGCCGACGAGATTGGCGACGATACAGCGCGGATTCCGGTCGAGAATCGCCTCGGTGCTGATCCCGAGGCGTTCCAGCGCACGGGGCCGCATGTTGGAGACGAAGACGTCGGCGGCCGCGACGAGTTCGAACAACAGGTCACACCCGCGCTCGTTCTTCAGATCCACGGCAAGACTGCGTTTGCCATGGTTGGCGCTCAGGAAGATCGGCCCGAGGCCCGTCCCGTCGTGATCGAGGATGCCGCGAACCACATCCCCCTTGGGATCCTCCACCTTGACCACATCGGCCCCCAGACGTGCGAGCTGCATGGTGCAGTACGGGCCCATGAACGTGGTCGTCAAGTCCACGATGCGCACGCCGGTGAGCAGGTCGGCAGAATGCGTAGCCACAGCGTGCTCCTATTCGTTGTCCTGCAGGCGTCGGTCGCCGAGCCCGAGCGGGATCGCGCCATACAGCGACCGCAGCGCGACATCCATCTCGTCGGTGCGCAGCGCGCGCTCCTCCGACAGCGAGAACGCTTGTGTACCAAGGCTCCATCGTTCGTAGATGCGGAGTCGGTTGCCGTCCACGCGGATGATCTGGCCGGTGATCCAGCCGGCCGGCTCACTTGCCAGATACGCGACCACCGGCGAGGAGTTCTCGGGCGCGAACGTGTCGAATGCCCCTGGCTCGACCTCGGCGAGAAGCCCGCCGACCGCTTCGGTCATCCTTGTGCGCGCCACCGGCGACACTGCATTCACCGAGACGCCGTAACGTTGCAGCTCCATGGCCGCGACGACGGTGGCGCTGGCGATCGCGGACTTGGCTGCGCCATAGGCAAGCTGCCCGATGTTGCCGCGCATGCCCGAGCCGCTGGTGGTGTTGATGACTCGACCGGTGACCCGGTCGCCGGCTTTCGCACGCTCGCGCCAGTGACCGGCGGCGTGCCGCATGAGGTTGAAGGTGCCCTTCAGGTGGACGGCGATGACATCGTCGAAGTCGCGTTCTTCCATCGAGGTGATCATCTTGTCGCGGGTGATGCCGGCGTTGTTGATCACGGCGTGCACATCGCCGTGGGCAGCGACCACCGTTCGAACGAGGTCTCCGATGGCGTCGTAGTCGGTGACCGACAGTTCGGCGACCTCTGCCTTGCCGCCGATCTCGGCGATCTCACGAACAACAGAGTGTGCGGGTGTCTCGGCGTCTCGTGCCCCATCGAGTCCGACACCGGGGTCGACGATGACGACTGTTGCTCCCTGTGCGGCGAGCTCGAGTGAATGTGCGCGGCCCAGACCGCGGCCGCCGCCGGTCACGATCGCCACGCGGTCGTCGAGTAGTCCCATCAGATTCCTCCGGTGTACGAGTGGGTGGTGCGCGACGACGGGTCGATGGTGACGACCGCGCCGGGGGTGTCGAGCGGGTTCTCGACCACCTGGGCGAGGTGCTCGGCGACCTCGGTGGCGGTCAGGGAGCCCTCGCGTGCATCGTCCGGGCCGTGTCCCCGCACCATCGCGGCGATCAACAACTCGCGGATGTGAACACCGGACGTCTTTCCCTCCTTGTGCCAGGACCGCAGCAACGCTCGCTGTGCCGCCTGCGTCATCGACATGGGCCCCATGCCGGGGAACGTGAAGTCGGCCATGCCGCCGCCGGTGGCGAGGTAGACGGCACCGGGCGAGAGTCGGGGGATGAAGGTTCGTGCCGCGTTCACATGCAGTCGCAGGTCACGTTCGAAGACATCGCTGATGATGTCGAAATCCAGCTCGGCGATTGGTCGCGGCGTCCAGGAGGCTGCGGTGGTCACCACCACGGCGTCCAGGGACGCTGCACTACACCGGTCTGCGAGAGCGTCTGTCTCGGTGATGGATTCAACGCTGCAGGGTTGCGTGGTGACCTGCGCGGACGGGAGTGAGGCCGACAAGTCGTCGAGACGCTGCCCAGTGCGGGCGCTGAGGATCACGTCCCAGTTTCGTGAACAGAGGACTTCAGCGACGGCGCGCCCGACAGTTCCTGTGGCACCGATGAGTAGCGCTCTGGGCATTCGGATCGGATCCTCTTCTGTTGGTCAGTTGTAGCGATGTGAGAGCAATGGGTGCGCGATCCCCGAACGGTCGGCGCGCGGTCAGGTTCGGGCGGCGAACTCCACGAGGAAGTTGCGGAAGGTCTCGTTGGTGGTGGATTCGGCTTGTGCCAAGGCCTCGACGTCGATGGAGTCGGCGAATCCCGCGTGGGTTGCCGTATCGACCGAGCGCTTGATAACACTGCTGAGTTCGGCGCGCCGCGCGTATCGGGAGGCCAGCCGGAATGCTTCGGCGAGCGGGTCGTCGGCCCGGAGGTCCGACAGTCCGATCTCGTGCGCGTGGTCGGCCTCGATGATCGCTCCCTCGAGCAAGGCCGCCATCGCGCGGGACCGGCCGATGCGTTCGACCAACATCCAGGAGCACCCTCCACCGGGGTGCAGGCCGATCTCGGCGAAGGTGGGTCCGTAGCGAGCGCGCGGGCCGCCGACGATGATGTCGCAGGCGAGCGCGATGTTCAGACCTGCGCCGATCGCCGGCCCATGAACTGCCGCCATCGTGGGCACGGTCAGATCCCGGAGGCCGAGAAAGGACGCGTAGACGCCTTTGAGGTGGTCGCGGATCTCCTCTGTGGGCCGGGTGAGATCACCGAACATGCCGGTCAGGTCTGCGCCGGAGCAGAAACTGCGGCCGGCGCCGGTCACGACGACAGCGCCGACCGTCGACGTGTTGGCCGTGTCGTCGATCGCCTCTCGCAATTCGGCCAGGACGTCGAGGTCGAGCGCGTTGAGTCGCTCGGGTGCGTTCAGTGTGATGGTGCGGACTGGTCCGTCGTCGGCGACGAGTACAAGGGGCATGAGTCTCTTCCGTGGGCGCGGCGAATCCTGGCTGTAGTGTACTTGACTAAAGTGTCAAATGCCATCATATTGGAGCTATCAGCGACCCGCTTCGCCGGGAGGGTGCTGCACCGTTCTCGACGAATCTGGGCTATGTCAAGGGGCTGGCTCGCTGCAGCGGCATGGCGTCGCACACAGTTGTCACAAGTGTCAAGTTATTCTAGGCTGCTGAACCAGCGGCGTCGAGGACGTCGAGGTTTGGACGCGAGTAGGAGATGACCGCGATGACCGTCAGTGACCACGAACTCGAGACGACTGCCCTCGACCGACGTGTGCATGCAGTTCTGCACTGCAACGTCAATACTCCGGTACTGGCCGAATCCGCCGACTTTCTGACCCGCCTCGGCCTGGTCGAGCGCATGCGGTCGGTCTCCGACGACACGGACGGCAGACCCCTCGGACTCGGCGAGCACACGTCGAGCACCACCGCATTTCACTACGACGGTCGCGGGCCGCGCTCCGCGCCGGCAATCGAGCTCGTCGGCTGGAGGGAGCCCCCCGTGGTCGCGCGGGAGGTCGCAACGAAGTCCCACACACTCGGGTTCGAGGCCATCGGTCTGCGTACGCCCCAGCCCGCAGCGTTGTCGCCGGGCGTCACCGACATGACCGAGGTCGTGGTCCGGGGCCGACGAGTAACCGCATGGATGGCGTCGGATCCCGCCGGAGGCCCCGTCGAGCTGATCCAGGTCGATCCCAGTGCGGTCGTCGATGAGCCCGAGGGTGCCAAGTTCTCTCACGTCCGGCTGGTCAGCAGCGATCTCGAGCGCACTGCCGCATGGTGGCAGCAGCTCGGTTTCGAACCCGTCCCGAATGCACCGGCGGGGGCGCTGAGTCTCGTCGCGGCCGAGGATCCCACATTCTCGATCGAATTCCGTCATGATCCCGGCGCGGTGAGGCCCGATTGGCATGCGAACACCGCCGGCCTCTATCGCATCGCGCTCGCGGTCGAGGATGTCGTGCGGGCCCACCACGCCCTTCTGGATCTGGGCGCGGACATCCCGGAACCGGTGTTCATCCCGATGGTCGATACGCCGACCGGTGGCTTCACCGTGCTGTTCCTGGCTGATCCCGACGGCGCGGTCGTCGAGCTCGTTTCCCGTCCGCGTAGCGAGGTGCGTAGACCCACCCAACCATGCTGACCCCCTTGTTGTTCCACGTTTGACCAGAGGAGACCCCGATGACCCAGACCAGTGCCGAGGCGACCGTGCCGGTGGCGCCCGATCTGTTCACCTGGCCGGCCGAGCGGCCCGCACTCATCGCCGCGAAAGGATCGGACGGAAAGCTGACGTTCCCCTACCGGAGTCACCGACTGGTGAACGGGGTCCGCGAGGAGCAGGAGCGTGTGGAGTTGCCGCGTCGAGGAACGCTCTGGACGTTCACCACTCAGGCATTCCGGCCCACCTCACCCCCGTACGCCGGCGATGACGACGCAAAGACCTTCCAGCCCTTCACCGTTGGCTACATCGAACTGCCCGGCGCCCTGCGCGTCCAAGCCCGGCTGACCGAGCCGGACCCGGAGAAACTCATGATCGGGCAGGAGATGGAATTGGTGATTCTCCCGTTCGCCAGGAATGCCCAGGGCACGCCGACCATGATGTACGCCTTCGCCCCTGTGACAAGTGAGGAAACCTCCGTATGAGCACTCCATCAGATATCGCGATCATCGGCGTCGGACTCCATCCGTTCGGCCGTTACCCGTCGAAGTCCGCACTCGAGATGGGCGAGGACGCCGTCATCGACGCGCTCGGCGACGCGGGTGCGAAATGGGAAGACGTCGACGTACTCTGGGCATCGAGCATGGAGGTCAAGAACCCGGAGGCCATCACCGGCCTGCTGGGAATGACCGGAATACCGGCACGTTCCACCTTCACCGGATGTGCATCGGGCGGCAACACTCTCGCGCAGGCGGCGAATGCGCTCCGTCTCGGCGATGCCAACCTCGCTGTGGCCGTCGGGCTCGACAAACATCCGCGCGGCGCGTTCTCCGACCACCCCTCGGTATCCGGGCTTCCGGAATGGTACGGCGAACTCGGTCTGTTCCTCACCACCCACTTCTTCGGTATGAAAGCCACGCGCTACATGCACGACCACGACATCTCGGAGACAACCCTGGCCAAGGTGGCAGCGAAAGCGTTCGCCAATGGTTCGGTCAACCCGGTCGCGTGGCGTAACAAGAAGCTCGGCGTCGAGGAAATACTGGCCAGCCCGGTACTGAACTATCCACTGCGCCAATACATGTACTGCGGGCCCGACGAGGGTGCGGCGGCAGCGGTGCTCTGCCGCGCGGAGGATGCGCACAAATACACCGATACGCCGGTGTATTTGCGTGCGAGCACGTTGTTCTCGCGCCGTGACGGGGCGTTCGAACTGCTGATGCCATCGCTGCCGCTCGAATCCGAGGATTCTCCGACGGTGTACGCGTCCCGTGCCGCCTACGAGCAAGCGGGGATAGAGCCGGGGGATGTCGATGTGATTCAGCTGCAGGACACCGATGCGGCTTCCGAGATCATTCACATGGCGGAGAACGGCTTCTGCGTCGACGGAGATCAGGAGAAGCTGATCGCGGAAGGCGCCACCGAGATCGGCGGTCCGCTGCCGATCAACACCGACGGGGGCCTGCTCGCCAACGGCGAACCGGTGGGGGCTTCGGGTCTGCGCCAGATCTGGGAGCTCACGAACCAGCTGCGCGGACGGTGCGGGGACCGGCAGGTCGACGGCGCGACTGTCGCTTACGCCCAGCTGTACGGAGCCCCGGGTACCGCGGCCGTGACGATTCTGTCGACCTGACATGGGTGCGTGCAGCGTCAGGGCGGCGCGACAGCAGCTGTCGGCCGACCCCTGGCACACCCGAGGCGGCGAAGCCTGGGCGGTAGCGGCCGCGGGGGTCGTCGGATGAATCGTCCCGCGATGCCGTCGGCGGTCGACGAGGACCAGGCGATGGGCGATCTCCGACGAGAGGTACGCGAGTTCATCTCGCAGGAGACCGCGGCCGGGCGGTTCGTCGGCCAGGTCGACAGTTGGCTCACCGGTTGGGACGAGGACTTCAGTCGTTCGCTCGCCGAGCGTGGCTGGTTGGGAATGACCATCCCGGTACACTACGGTGGCCGAGGTCAGAGCTTCCTCGAGCGGTTCGTGGTGACCGAGGAACTGCTCGCCGCCGGAGCCCCCCTCGCCGCCCACTGGATCGCGGACCGGCAGATCGCGCCGTCGCTGCTCAAGTACGGCACCGAGTTCCAGAAACACGCGTTGCTCCCCGGAATTGCTTCCGGTGAAACCTATTTCGCGATCGGAATGAGTGAGCCCGACTCCGGTTCCGACCTGGCCTCGGTCCGGACCCGTGCCACCCGTTGCGATGATGGTTGGCTGCTCCAAGGAGCGAAGGTCTGGACGTCCGGCGCGCACCGGGCGCACTACTTCATCGTCCTCGCGCGCACGGCTGCGGTGGACCCGGGGGACCGACACGGCGGGCTCAGCCAATTCATCGTTGATCTCCGCGCGCCGGGGGTGCGGATCCGACCGATTCTCTCCCTCGACGGCAGGCACCACTTCAACGAGGTCTATCTCGACGAGGTTCACGTTCCCGACGAGTGGGTGTTCGGCACCATCGGCGCCGGTTGGGAGCAGGTGACATCGGAACTGGGCTACGAGCGCAGTGGACCGGAGCGCTTTCTGAGTACGTTCCCGTTGCTGGCCGCCATGGCGCGAGCCGTCGCCGACGGGACGTTGGAAACGACTGCGCAACTGGGGCGTTCACTGGCACGAACGGCAGCTCTACACGAGTTCTCCGCTGCCATCGCCGATGGTCTCACACGCGGCGAGTCGGTGGACCTCGCCGCGGCCATCACGAAGATCCTTGGCACCACGCACGAGGGTGATATCGCTGAACTGGCCGGGTCGTACGGACTTGACGCTGGTTCGTCTCCACTCGGCGAGCCGGTGCGTGAGCTGACCGCCGACGCCCTTGCCCAGCGTCCGGGATTCACTCTGCGGGGCGGCACAAACGAGATCCTGCGGGGCGTGGTTGCCCGCGGTTGGGGGATGCGCTGATGACCTCGCTTCATCCGACGTCGAGACATACCGGCCGGGTCGACCCGGATGTGGCCGACCTCTTCGACAACGTGTTCGCCGACTGGCACTCGAGGCGTCCCGCGCCGGGCGTGGTTCTCGAACTCGACCGCGACCTGTGGGCGAGGTTGGATGAGCTCGGCTTGACCGACCTCGCCTCGGCGGACGACGCAGACGTGTGGACAGTCGCGGAACTGCTGCGAGCGGCTGCTCGATACGCGGTGCCGCTGCCGATCGCAGAGCATGACGCGTTGGCTGGGCTGCTCGCCACAAGGGCGGGAATCAGCTGCGGATCCGGGATAAGAACCATAGCGCGCCTTGATGTTTACGGCACCGACCGTGCCGTACCGTGGGCGAGCCAGGTGGATCGGATACTGGTGCTGAGGCCTTCGGGTGACACGGCCTTCGATGCCTGGCAGATCGCCGACATCCCGGTGTCCTCATGTCGGCTCGAGGCCGCCGCCGATCTGGCCGGCCGGCCGCGGGATCGGTTGACGATGACAGCATCGGCAGGCGTGGGGACGCTCATCGGTGCCGATCTGGCCAGGGAGTTCTTTCTTCGTGCTGCGCTGATGCGCGCGGTACAGGCCACCGGAGCGTTGGACCGGATCATCGACCTGTGCGTCCGGCACGTCACCGAGCGACGCCAGTTCGGCCGGCCGCTCGCGCGTTTCCAGGCGGTCCAACATCTGGTCGCCGACGCTGCGGCAGAGTCGGCCCTCGCCCACATCGCCACGGATGCCGCCCTCACCTCACTTGCCTCACTCGGCCGATCGGGCGAGAGCCTGGACGAACTGGAGCGTGCGGTTGCGATCGCCCGCTCTGTTCTCGGCACAGCGTCGGGCGTCGTTGTTCGTAATGCGCATCAGGTACATGGTGCGATCGGTACGACACTCGAGCATCCGCTCCGTGGATTGACCCAACCGGTGCTGTCGTGGCGCAACGACTACGGCACAACGCGTGATTGGGACCTACGGGTCTGCCAACTCGTCCCGGGTGAAGGCGATGGTGCCTGGGCGGCTCTGGTCAAGTGACTCCGGCCGGCCACCCCTGAGGGGAGGCCGGCCCGCCGAACCGCCTCAGGACTGTCGCGACTCGCGAGGGAGGCCGAGAGCACGTTCGGCGATGATGTTGCGTTGGATCTCCGACGTGCCCGCATACACGGTGCCCGCCAACGAATTCTGCAGGTGAATCGACAACCAGGACGCAGAGGTGTTCGGCGCTCCCGGATCGTCGGCGCGGAACCAGCGCATGGGCGGGTCGCCAACCCAGTACAGGGCGTCCTGTCCGAGAACGTCGACCGCGATCGAGGACAGCCGTTGATGGTATTCACTCCAGTACAGCTTGGAGACCGATGCCGCGGGCCCCAGGGATCCGTCCCGGATGTAGGCATCGAGTATCCGGTCACCCATCGCCTTCATCGCGCTCAGTTCGGTGTACGAGCGGGTGATCCGCGCGCGAATGGCCGGGTCGCGATCGGCGCCGCGCTCGCGGACCAGCGCCAGGACACGCGCGAACTCGTGCGCAAACAGGACCGGATTCACCGCGGCCTCTTCGCCCCGCTCATGTGTCAGAAGGGAATTGGCCACGGCCCAGCCATCGTTGACAGATCCGACCACGTTCGCCGCAGGGGTCACCGCGTCGGTGAAGAACACCTCGCAGAAGTCGCTGGCGCCGGACAGCATGGTGATCGGACGCACCTCTACACCCGGCTGTGTCATGGGCATGATGAGCATGGTGATGCCCTTGGTCCGCGCGGCAGCGGGATCCGTACGCGCGAGCAAGAACATCCAGTTGGCGTTGGCGGCGTTGGACGTCCAGATCTTCTGGCCGTCGATATGCCACTCGTCGCCGCGCAGCGCCGCGCGGGTGCGCAGACTCGAGAGGTCCGATCCGGACTCCGGCTCGGAGTATCCCTGGCACCAGACATCGTCGCCGGAGATGATCCGTGGGAGGATCTGTGCCTTCTGCGTGTCGGTGCCCCACTTGTTGATGGTGTTGCCCAGCATCTTGATCGAGACCGTGTCGCCGGGTGTGCCGACCGGAACCTTCGCGCGGGAGAACTCCTCGACCACGACAAGATGGTCGACCTTGCCGAGCCCGCGACCGCCGTATTCCTCTGGCCAGGTGACTGCCAGGTATCCGCGGGACCCGGCGAGTTTGCGCCACGAAGCGACAAAGCCTTCACGTTCGCCGGCCGGAAGAGCGCCGACGCCCTGCCAATCGGTGGGGAGTTCGTCACGCAGGAACTCGATCACCTCATCACGGAAGCCTGGTGTCTCCCCGGGACGGGTAGTCGTCATCGATTATCTCCTAGCGGTTCGAGCTGATCTTTTCACGCTGTCAGTCAGATGAAATCAATGATATAAGTCTATTGTAGAAATAAGAAGAGGTGACCATAAATGGAACTGATGTCGGACCAAGAGCAGGTGGAGTTCCGCACGATGATTCGCGATGGGCTCGCGCGCGTCGCCCCGGTCGAGACCACCCGACACCTGGTGACCGAAGGTCGTCGTGGCGATGAGCAGTTGCGCGACCGGCTTGTCGAATTGGGATTGCCGGGGCTCGTGGTCGCCGAGGAACGCGGAGGGGCCGGTGCCGGTGCGACGGCGTTGGGAATCCTCCTGGAGGAGGCTGGGCGAGTACTGTTGCCCGCTGCGTACCTGTCGTCGGCGACAGTCGCTCCGTTTCTGTTGGGGCACGACGACTCCGGGCGGGCTGCCGATGTCCTCGCCGGCGTGGCCGCGGGAGTCGGTCGGGTGGCCTTTGCCGACGTCGACGTGCGCGGCGCGGCACGCACCGAGCTCGAGAACGGTCCGGGGGGTCCCACCGTGACCGGAAGCAAGGCTGCCGTCATCGACGGGGACCTCGCGACAGATCTTCTCGTCACCGCCACCCGAGGCGGTGAGTCGGTCGTCGTCCTGGTTGATGCTCATTCGCCGGGGCTGGTGATCGAGGAACTTCCTTGCCTCGATGAGACGCGACCGGTGGTGCAGATGCGGTTCGACCACGTGTCGGGGGAACCACTGAAGATCGCCGAGGTGGATCGGGTGCTCGACGACGCCCGAGCGCTGCTCCGACTCTCGCTGGCTGCGGAGGCTTCGGGGCAGATCGCCGCCTGCCTCGACCTTTCGGTGGAGTACGCCAAGAGCCGCAGGCAATTCGGCCGTGCCATCGGCGGCTTCCAGGCGATCAAGCATCGTTGCGCCGACATGTTCGTGGCAGCTCAGGCCGCCTCCGCCTCGGTGGCAGCGGCTTTCGCAGCGTGGGACGAGCAGCCCGAGCAACGCGGGCTGATCGCCGAGGCGGCGACGGCCTACTGTCTGCAAGCGGGCTTCGACGCGGCGGCCTCGACCATGCAGATCCACGGCGGCGTCGCGTTCACCGCGGAGGCGTTGCCGCAGCTCTTCCTCAAGAGGGCGAAAGCCACGCAGCTGCTGGCGGGCGGGATGGATGCCGAGGTCGCGCGGCTGGCCGACCTCGTCTTCGACGAGGGCCGCGACCCGCTCGAGCCGATCCTCGGTGCGGCTTCCTGACACCGAATCCGGCCGGCCCACATGGACGCCGTGGCGACCACCGCATCATCTCCACAACGCGTGGGAGTTGGTGCGGTGGTCGTTTCTCGCTGGCGGCGACCGGCGGTCAGCGACACGGCGAATCCGCGATCGGGAGACCCGGGCACCCTGACTCACCATGAGAACGCTGTGACCGAGCGAGCTTCATTGCGAAATCGACATTGCCACGTCGAATCAACCCGATCGGATCCTCTCGATAAAGAATGGGTCGAGTCGATTTGGGAAAATCAATAACCGCACACTGTTGGCTATTTATGGGACGTGAATACTCTCACCGGGAAATGGATCTGCGTCCGCGATTGATATGTGTGATCGCATTCAACCGCGCTGTTCGATAATTGTTCGGTGAGAATGTCACGGCCGCGAGATCCTTCGAAGAATGTTACACACCGATCTGATCGAGTAGTCGCTCGTGATAAACCGACGGGCCCCCGAACATCAACTGGTCAGCCTTGGCTCGCCGGAAGTAGAGGTGTGCCGGGTGCTCCCAGGTGAATCCGATCCCGCCGTGCACTTGAATGGTCTCCGCGGCCACGAACATGAACGCGTCCGAACACACCGAATGCGCCACGGCAGCTGCCTCGGCCGGTAGCGGCGCGTCGTCGTGACCATCGGCCGCACGTAGCGCCTCGGTCGCGGCGGCGTCGGCAAGAGCGACCCGCGCGAACATGTCCGCGAGTTTGTGTTTCACCGCTTGGAACGAACCGATCTTGCGGCCGAACTGCTCACGCTCCTTGGCGTAGGCCACACTCATCGTCAGACACGTCCTGGCGGCGCCGACCTGCTCAGCGGCGAGGGCAGCAGTGGACCGGTCGAGTACTGCGGCCAGGATTCGCGATGCATCGCCCTGTGCACCGACGAGGACCGCGGGTGTTCGGTCGAAGGACAATCGCGAGATCGGCCGGGTGATGTCGAGAGTTCGAAGCGGTGTCTGCGAGAATCCGGCTGCCCCTGCCTCGACGGCGAACAGCGACGGCCCGGCCGGCGTCGTCGCGGCGACCAGGATGAGGTCGGCGTCGCCATCGGGCACCAAGGCCTTCTGGCCGGTGATGACCCAACCCGAACCGTCCGCCTCACCGGCTACAGCGAAACCCTCTGTGCGCCATAAGCCGTCGCACTCGACCACGGCCAGAGTGGCGATGGTGGATCCGTCCGCGATGCGCGGTAGGTGCGTGGCCTGGGCCGCGCTGTCACCCGATGCCAGTAGAGCGCTACCGGCGACGACGACAGATGACAGGAAGGGACCGGGCATCAGTGCGGCGCCCATCTCCGCCAGGACCACGCCGAGTTCGGTCAGCCCGAAACCGTCTCCGCCGAACTCTTTCGGCATCGCCAACGCGTGTACTCCGATGTCGCTCGCCAACAGCCGCCAGAGCGAATCATCGAAGCCCCGCTCGGTCTGCACCGCAGCCCGGACCGCGGAGTCGTCACAGCGTTCGGCGAGGATGTCGCGCACCGTTGAACGCAGATCCTGGAGTTCCTCGGCACTGATGCTGTGCTCGCTCATGACGGTTCCTTCGGTAGCCCCAGGACCCGCTCGCCCAGGATGTTCTTCATGATCTCCTCGGTGCCGCCGAGGATGCGGAATGCCGGGGTGGAGAGCAGGAGTTCGTTCCATGAGAACGTTCCCCACTCACCGGTATCGGCGGTCAGCTTCGGTCCGACGAGTTCGGCAGCAAAATGTGCTACGCGCGTGAGGTTCTGGGCCCACAGCATTTTGGAGACGGATGCCTCCGGGCCTGGCTCGGCACCTGCCCGTAGCTTGCGAAGCGTCTGGCGGTTGAGATACTCCGCAGCGGTGAGATCGGCGGTGATCTCCGCAAGCCGACGGCGTGCGGCGCCGTCGGTGCGGTGTCCGGTCGCGCGGAGCAGGGAAGCCAGGAAGCCGTCGGACAGAACCCTGGCCACACCGGTCGACGAACTCTCGCCACCGACGCTGGCACGTTCGTTCATCAGGGTGGTCAACGCGACCCGCCATCCGCCGTTGACCTCTCCGAGACGATGACTGTCGGGGACGCGGACATCGGTCAGGAAGACCTCGTTGAACTCGGCGCCGCCACTCATCTGGCGCAGCGGACGCACCTCGACGCCCGGCGACGACATGTCGACCAGAAACGCCGTGATTCCTTTGTGTTTGGGAGCATCAGAATCGGTGCGGCACAGAGCCATCCCGAGTTGGGCGTGGTGGGCGACCGACGTCCAGACTTTCTGTCCCCGCAGTACCCAGCCGTCGTCGATGCGCTCGGCTCTGGTGCGCACGCCGGCCAGATCGGAACCGGCGCCGGGCTCACTGAACAGTTGGCACGCGATCGCATCGCCGCGATACATCGCCGGGAGGTAGCGCTCCTTGATGTCATCGCGGGCGTGGGTCAGGATGGTCGGACCGATCATGCCGAGGCCGATGAGCGAAAGCACGCCGGTGTCGGCCACCGCGTATCCGGCTTCGATCTGGTCATAGATGAGTTCGTGGACGGGAGTGAGCTCGCGGCCGCCGTATGTGAGTGGCCCCGTGATCCATCCGAAGCCGTTCTCGTAGCGCGTTCGTTGCCACCGGCGGGCCGCGTCGACGTTCATGCGTTCTACTTCCGGGGGATCGTCGGAGAAGTAGCCGGTGTGGTCGTCGCCCTCACCCCAGGACAGCGCGGTGGGGGAGCGTCGTTCGGCGTGACGGTCCAGGAAGGTGCGTGCCTCATCAACGAACTGGGTGAGAGATTCGGGTGTCACGTCCGCAGGCGCGCTCATGGTGGTCATGTGTCCTCCCGGTTCACTGGTCAGATTTCGACGATCGGCAGCGGAGGCTGCGCACCGGACACGAGGTCGTGGCCGAGTTGTCGGGCGAGATGGTGATGGGAACCCATCAGCGAGTCGAGCGCGGCGGCACGTGTGACAGCGCGGTGCACGTCGCTCTCGAGGGTGAGACCCATCGCGCCGTGCACTTGGATGGCGTGCCGCATCACGAGTGCGTGGGTCGCGCCGGCCCGGTGTTTGGCGACGCGCGCTGCCAGCGGTGCGAGCGCGGGGTCGGCGTCTTGAGCCCCGGTCAGAGTGGCCCGGGTGAGTTCCACTGCCGCATGCGATTCGGCGAGTGCATGTCGCACGACCTGGAAGGTGGCGAGCGGCCTTCCGTACTGTTCGCGCGCAGTCGTGTGCCGGACGCACATCTCGAGCGCGGTCTCACACGCGCCGATGATCTCTGCGGTGAGCGCCAGTCGCACCGCGGCCACAGCCGCTGCGACAGCGTCCGGGTCGAGTTCGAGGGGTACAGATGGGACTTCGGCGCGATCGAGAACCTGCCAGCTCCCACCAGGGTCGAATCCCGACGAGCTCCGCACGTGCGTGCCGGCGTCGGCCGCGGTCGCCACAGCGGCGCGGTCGACGTCGAGGAGCACGATGGTGTCGACGTCTTCCACGGCACCGAGGAGGATGTCACCGTAGGCCACGGCGGTTCTGTCAACGGTGAACCCCTCATCGAGGGCTGCGAGGGCGACCTCATCGAGCAACCTGCTGGCCGCCAGGGCCCGGCCCTGTGCGCCGAAGAGCAGTGTCTGCGCGGTTACCGGGTCGGCCTCGACCACCTCCGACCAGCCCAGCTCGCCGAGTGCGTCGGTGATGGCGGAGGGTTCGCCGACAAAGACCTGTTCCAACGATGCGCGAATGGTCGCCGTGGTCTCGGCGTCGAGAACACTCATCTGACAGTCTCTTTCGGTAGTCCGAGCACGTGGTCAGCGAGGATGGTGCGCTGCACCTCCGCCGACCCACCGAGAATCGTGGCCGATCGGCTGTACCACCATTCGTCGCGCCATTCGTTCATCTCGGCCGAATCGCCGAACAGGAAGTCGGTGCCGTGGAGCTCGGCGGCGAGGTCGTACAGTCCGATCTCCACGCGCGCGAGTGCGATCTTGTCGATGCTCGCCTCCGGGCCGACGGGAGCTCCGTCGGCGAGCCTGCGCAGAGTCGCTGCGCTGCGGGCACGCAACGTGACCAGGTCGGCGTACAGGGCTCCGATCCGCGAGACGAGGCCGTCGGCCTGCGAGTTCTGCTTGGCAGCGTCGACAAGTGCGCGGAACCGTCCGAAAGCGGTCGCGGCCGACTGCCATGCGTAGACCGACCTCTCGAACTGCAGCAGGTAGGTTGCCACAGCCCAACCACCGTTCTCCGTGCCCACCAGGCGATCAACGCCGACGCGTACCTCGTCGAAGTACACCTCGGCCAGTTTGTTGCGACCACTCGCGATGGCGATCGGGCGGACCGTGACGCCGGGGAGGTCACGGTCGATCACGATCATCGACAACCCGCGGTGGCGAGACTCGGGGGTGCCGGTCCGCACCAGGCAGACGTATCGGGAGGCGGTGTCGCCGTGACTTGTCCAGAGCTTCTGCCCCGAGACGACATAGTGGTCGCCGTCGCGGACGGCACGGGTGCGCAGTGACGCGAGGTCGCTACCCGCTTCGGGCTCGGAGAACCCTTGGCCCCACCATTCGGCACCCGCGAGCGCGCGAGGGAGCAGATCGGCAGCGAGCGCCGGTGCGAACTTCACCAACGGTGGTCCGAGGGTTTCGAGCAGCAGCGTGGGTTGCGGGATCGCGAGGCCGGCCGCTGCCAGCTCCTCGTAGAGCACCGCGCGATGACGCACGTCGCCGCCGAGGCCGCCGACCTCCGCGGGCCAGCCGAAACGATTCCAGCCCGATCCGTTGAGCTCTGCCATCAGCTGGGCGTCGGCGGCGATCTGTTCTTCTTCGGTCGCGTAGCGGGTGTTGCGCCATCGCGCATATCGGTCGGACTCGTCGGGTGATGTGGGCACTGCGAGCTCGGCGTGCAACTGCTTCGCGAACTCGCGATGATCCGCAGCCTGTCCCGCGACGTTCGACGGGTTCATGAGGATGCGGCCGCACGCGACCGGCTGCGCGCGAGGAACTTGTTGACGATCTCGTGATGTTCGGGTGTATCGAACGAGGCGTACTCCTCGGCGAGTGCATATTCGATGACCCCGGCGACGGCCCGCTTCATGTGGATGTTCAGCGCGCGCTTTGTGCTCTGGACGGCATGTGCCGGCTGTGCCGCGATCCTCTCCGCGAGGGCGATGGCCTCGGTCAGCACGTCGCCGTCGGCCACGACCCGGTTCGCGAGGCCGATCTCAACTGCCTGCTGTGCCGGGATTCGTGCGCTGGTCAACAGGTATTCTTTTGCGCGCAGCATACTCATCAGCAACGGCCATGTCGGGGCACCGCCGTCGGCTGCCGTGAGACCCACCCCGACGTGCGGGTCGGACAGGTATGCCGACTCGGCGATGAGGACGATGTCGCTGCAGGCCGCCAGACTGGCGCCGAGACCCACCGCCGGGCCGTTGATCGCCGCCACGATCGGCAGGGGGCATTCCAACATCTCCCGAACCAGCTTGCCCGCACTGTCGATCTCTTTGCGCCGCATGGATTTGTCGTCCCACAGTTCGACGAAGTGATCGAAGTCGCCGCCGGCGCTGAACGCCTTTCCGGCACCCGTCAGCACCACTGCGCGAGCGTCCGGATCTTCTGCCAGGTACTGCCATACGGCGACAAGTGCGTCGTGCAGGGTCTCGCTGGTGGCGTTCATCGCTTCCGGACGGTTCAGGGTCACGATGCGCAGGGCGCCCCGTGACTCGATCAGAAGTTCGGAGCAAGCAGGATTCTGCATCGTTCTCTCCTCGGTTGCCCATTGCGTTGGGACGTCGGTGCCGGCGTGAGACGGCGGTGGTCGCTCCATTCGACAGCTAGTTGACGAACTTGTCAAGAAATGCCTATCGTTCCTGCAGTCGATGGTGGGCTGGTTCGGACCGTCTGATCTGAGTGCCCCCGCACGCCGAGTGAAGGAGAACGCATGTCCAATCTGCTCGATCCCGGGAACGAACCGGCGCATGCGGTCGTCTACCGCGGCGTATCCGCGCTCAAGGCGTCAGTGGGGCAGAAGCTGGGACCGACCGACTGGTTGCTCGTCGACCAGTCGCGGATCGACTCGTTCGCCGATGACACCGAGGATCATCAGTGGATCCACGTCGACCCGGACCGCGCAGCAGACGGACCTTTCGGGGGCACCATCGCCCACGGGTTCTTGACACTTTCGTTGGTGCCCCATTTCATCAATCAGCTCCGACGAGTCGAGGGCGTGGCGATGGGTGTCAACTACGGCCTCGATCGCGTTCGGTTCCCGTCGCCCCTGCGCGCGGGGAGCCGTATCCGGGCAACGACGGAGACGATCACGGTCGACGAGGTGGGGCCGGGGATCGTACAGGTCGTCACGCGGACGGTCGTCGAGGCCGAGGGGGCGCCCAAGCCGGTGTGTGTGGCCGATCTGGTCGCGCGGTATCACGGGGAGGACGCCGAATGAACCACAGTTGGCCTTGGATGCTCGACACCGACTCGATCGACGAGTTGGTCGCACAACGGTCGGCGGCGACTCCCGCGGCGGCGGCGTTCCTCGATGAGCACGGCGCGTCGCTGACCTTCGGCGAACTCGACGTTGCCGTCGGGAGGGCTGCGGCGGCCCTGAGCGCGCGGGGCATCGGTTCCGGGACACGAGTCGCGTGGCAGCTGCCCACCCGGATCTCGACCGCGGTCACGATGCTCGCGCTGCGGCGCCTGGGTGCCGTTCAGGCGCCGATCATCACTCAGTATCGCGACAAGGAGGTCACCGCGGCTCTGCGCACGTTCGGCGCGGACGTTGTGCTGGTGCCGGGCACGTGGGGTGGCCATGACTACAGCGCGATGGTCCGTCGCCTGGACCTCGTCACGGCTCCGGAGCTGATCGAAGTCGGACATGTGCCGATGGAGGCGGAACCGGTCGACGTCGCGCCTTCCCGCGACGCCGACGATGTCGTCTGGGTCTACTTCACCTCGGGATCGACAGGCGCACCGAAGGGGGCACGGCACAGTGATGCGACCCTGTTGGCAACCGGATTGGCCTTCGGCGGGCAGGGTCGGCTCGGGGAGCGCCCCGGCGAGGTCGCCGCGATGGGCTTCCCGATAGCGCATGTCGGTGGCATCGAATACATCATCGCCTCGCTGGCCGGGGGATACCCCTTGCTACTGCTCGAGACGTTTGTGCCCGACCGTGCGGTCGAGTTGTTCGGAAAGTACTCCGTGACGACCACCGGCGGCGCGCCGCCCTTCTACCAAGCGCTGGTCGCACAGGCCCGCGCCGCGGCGCCGGAGAAACTGCTGCCGGCGCTACGGAGCCTGAAGGGCGGAGGCGCGCCCTGTTCGGTCGAGCTCTTCGACGAGGTTACCGACATCCTCGGTGTGGCCCTGGCCCACGACTACGGGATGACCGAGGTGCCCATGCTCGCCGTCGCCGACCCACAGGATCTGCCGCAGATCCGTGCCCGGACCGACGGACGGCCGATCCCGGGCAACGAGGTCAGAATCGTCGACCTGGAGGGCAATCTGTGCGCGTCGCTCACGCAGGGTGAGGTTCAGGTGTCGGGACGGGGGGTCTGCCACGGTTACACCGATGCCGACGAGACCGCGAAGGCATTCACCGCCGATGGTTGGTTCCGCACCGGCGACATCGGCGTGATGCACCCGACAGGCCACATCGAGGTCGTCGGCCGGCTCAAGGACATGATCATCCGCAAGGGCGAGAACATTGCGCCGGTCGAGGTCGAGACGGCGCTCATGACGCACCCGGCGGTTGCAGAGGTGGCGGTCATCGGCTTGCCCGACCCGGAACGTGGCGAAATCGTCTGTGCGGTCATCAGCATCGCTGCGGGGGCCGAGGCTCCATCCCGCGCCCAATTGCGGGACCACCTACTCGGCTGGGGCCTGATGCCGCAGAAGATCCCGGAGCGCGTCGAGATCGTGGCGCAACTGCCTCGCACCGGGCTCGCCAAGGTCGCCAAGGCCGAGCTCAAGCTGCGCTACACACCAACCGAAGCGCTCTGAGGTTCGGTGATCGTGCCCATGATCATGTGGGCGATCGCCGCGACGACCTCCTGACTGTCGATGGGCAGGTGGCGGACATGGATCTGATTCCATGTCCGCTCCACCATCGACACGATGCTCAGTCCGAGCGCCTCCGGTGCGTCGGTCGGTGTCATCTGACGGCTTCGTAACGCGATACCCACCAGGAACGCTGTGCGCATCTGCAATCTGTTGGCAGTGGCGCGGAACTCTTCGTCGGTCGGGCCGGACTCGCTGAGCGCGTTCATGAACGCGCCGTGTTGATCCATGAAATCGAAGTAGGACTGCACCCATCCGCGGACATCGTCGTAGCGGGTGGGACGGGGAAGTTCATCCAGTGCACTGACAACTGCCAGACAGTCCCGATAGGTGGTGCGGCCGAGGACCTCAACCACGTCCATCTTGCTCTTGAAGTAGGTGTAGAACCCTGCCCGCGATGCACCGCACTCGTCGGTGATGTTGTTGATCCGTGTGCCGGCGTAGCCCCGCTCGAGGAACAGTTTGCGGGCGGCATCGAGAATGGCCTCGCGCGCCTTCAACGCGCGAGGGCCGAGGTCGGCCAGTTCCTCGTCCGCAGTGGGCGTCGACGACTCGTTGCTCGCGCTTGTTTCCAAGGTCATCGGTGGTCCTCCTTGTGTCTTGGGATCGTCGCCGTCCGCGCAAGTGTCGCGCCGCGAGTCCATGGTAGCCAGCTACTTGACATCTCGTTCCGGCCATCTCATGCCCGTGTTATGTGTACCTGAACGGGTACTTTCCCCTCAAGTCCGAGACCCTAGCACGCAATAGTTGACACTTTCGTCAAACTAGCGTTATGTTCTGTCCAGCAGCTCATCAACTCTGCGCTCGCTTCTGAAAGGGGAACCCCATGACCCAGTTCACCGACGCACCGATCTTCGATGCGGATCAGCACATGTACGAGACGCCGGACGCACTCACGAAGTACCTGCCTGACAAGTACAAGTCGGCAGTGAGTTTTGTGCAGGTCGGCCATCAGACACGGATCTCCATCCTCGGGAAGATCCGTGATTACATCCCGAACCCGACATTCGACAAGGTGGCGGCGCCGGGCGCCTGGGAAGCCTTCTTCGCGGCCGAGAATCACGAAGGCAAGACCCTGACGCAGATGGCCAGGGAGCGTGTCATGGAGTCGATCCCGGCGTTCCGGGCACCGGAGCCGCGTATTGCGGCGCTGGACAACCAGTCTGTGCAAGAAGCGCTCATCTACCCGACGTTGGCCAACCTCGTCGAGCACTCGGCGTCAGAGGATCCCGAGCTGTGCTCCGCGATGATCCACGCACTCAATCGGTGGATGCTCGAAACATGGGGGTTCACCCACGAGAACCGCCTTTTCATGACTCCGGTCATCAACCTCGGCCTCCTCGACGAAGGCATGCGTGAGCTCGAGTACGTGTTGGAGAACGGCGCCAAGGCCATCTTGATCAAGCCGGCTCCCGTCCGGAACTGGAAGGAGTGGCGCAGTCCCTCGCTCCCCGAGTTCGACCCGTTCTGGCGTGAGGTCGAGGCCGCCGGGCTGCCGGTCGTTCTGCACGCGAGCCAGCCTCCGCTCGACGACTACATCAACAAGTGGGAGCCGCCCAACTCGCAGGTGTTCACGGAGATGAGTGCGTTTCGGTGGATTGCGCTCGGTCACCGCGAGATCACCGACATGATCACCGCGCTGATCACGCACGGGACATTCACGCGATTTCCCAAGTTGCGCGTTGCCAGCATCGAGAACGGATCTGCTTGGCTGCACCCGTTGTTCCACGATTACGAGGACTTCTACAAGAAGATGCCGCAGGCGTTCCCGGAGCACCCAATCGATGTGTTCCGGCGCAACATCTGGGTGAGCCCGTTCTGGGAGGGCTCTGTCGCCGACGTGGTCGAGACCGTCGGCTGGGATCGGGTGATGTTCGGTTCGGACTTCCCGCATCCCGAGGGGCTCCAAGAGCCCACCGGTTACTGGCGGTACGCCGAGGGAATGGACGAGAAGCGCACGTATGATTTCATGGGCGACAACGCGCGTCGCTTCCTAGGCCTGCCGGTTCGTAACCCAGCTGAATTTGCCGCCGTGTGAGTCGCCACGCGTGATCCCGGCACTGTGTGGGACCGATGCAGCGTCCCGGGAAGCGGATCGCCGTCAGGGCGATGAGCTTCCCGGGACGCTGCATCTGGCCGGGTCTGTGGGTTCAGCCCACCTGTCGTGTCTGTGTTCCCGGTATGTTTCACATCGGCATCGGCATCGGCATCGGCATCGGCATCGGCTGAGCCTGCCGTCATGCCTCGCTGCCGGCCGCGGTCATCTCCGCGCCCGGCGCGCGTGTGTCAGCGGTACCCGTTGGGTGATTGCTGACCTGCGACGGTGGGTAGAACTGCTTGGCCCAGCGGCGCATGCGCCGGAAACCGCGCCCTTCTACGCCGGCCAGGGTGGGCGGGTCCAGAAAGATCTGGTTGTCCCAGATGTTGATGTCATCGGGTAATGCGCGTTGTGCCTCGTCGAGTCGGCGTCGGTAGGAGCCGTCCTCGATGTCGTTGTCTTTGCGCTCGATCCAGTACGTGGCAAACAGTTCGGTCTTCCCGTCCTCGACGGGAGTGGGGTTGATGGTGATGATGCGTACGCCTGCCGCGGTTTGTTCGATGTTGGTGCTGCTGCCCATCCCGGCCCAATACAGGACCAGGGTGTTGTGGCTGTCGTCGCGCAGATTGCCGTCTGCATCGTTGGGGTGCTTTATCCAGCCGTTGCCGAAACCGACCCGGGCCCACCAGGTGGGTCCCTGGACACGTTCCTCGAGGACGACCGGGGCGACGGGGGTGCTGTGTACGAAACGAAAGTGCTGGGGGTCCACCGCGTTCTCGGTGACCATCTGTGGATGTGCGCGCAGATTCGGATAGTGTGCGCGGCCGGCGGGCCACGCGGGGTGGAAGTCCATGCCTTTGGTGTGATCTGCCAGGGAGAAGACGTCGGGAACGTCGAAAAACGGTTCACGGCCCGCGTGATCGTTCCAGACGTAGATGGATTCGTTTCGTTCGATCACCGGCCAGGTGCCCAGCCGGCGAGCCCTACTCGGTCGATCCTGATAGGGGATCGAGGCATTCTCGCCGTCGACGTTCCACACCCATCCGTGAAATGGGCACTGTATCCCGTCGTCGACCACCTTGCCGCCATGGGCAAGGCTGCCTCCCAGGTGTCGGCAGTGCCGGTCATGTACGCGCACAACGCCATCACGGCCACGGTAGGCGACCAGGTCTCGGCCGAAGTATCTCAGCGGCACCACGTGCTCGGGCCCGATATCCCCCGACCACGCAACCTGAAACCATCCGGTGATGTCCAGGCTCAGTCCGTGTAACTCCATGGAATCCTCCTTTGCCTCGGCCGATTCGACCGAGCACTGCGTGGTGCCTTCGGGCGAGTCCGCGGGCTGGTGGCCATCATTCGGTGGCGAACGCCCGTCGGTCCGGTTGCAGTTGACCGTAACAATATTTTGACGGTACTGTCAAAAAAAATTGGCTCGGTGAGAAGGATTGCCATGCATGCTCATTCGCCCAGCGAACACGATCTGCCGATGGTCGTGGCCGACAAGGAGACGATCGCGGACGGTATCGTTCGTCTGGAACTTCGCGCGTGTGACGGCCACGATCTGCCGTCGTGGACCCCGGGATCGCACATCGACGTCACCGTGGGGACCGATGTGATCCGGCAATACTCGCTCTGCGGCGATCCCGGCGATCGGACGACATATGAGATCGCGGTGCTGAAGGAACACCAGGGTCGCGGTGGCTCCGCCTACGTTCACGACCGACTGGAGGTGGGTGAACGGCTGCGCGTGAAGGGACCGCGAAATCACTTCGCACTCGTGGCGGCGCCATCGTATGTGTTCATCGCCGGCGGCATCGGGATCACCCCGATCCGTGCGATGATCCGCTCCGTCGGGTTCGGGAGTGCGCGGTGGAGTTTGACCTATGGCGGCCGCAGCAGGTCGTCGATGGCATTCCGTGAGGAACTCGTGTCGGTTCACGGCGACCGGGTGCGTCTTCGGCCCCAGGACGAGTTCGGCCCGATCGACATCGGGGAGGTTCTCGCCGAACTCGATGACCCGCAGGCATCGGTCGTCTACTGTTGCGGACCGGCGCCGCTGCTGGAAGCCGTGACGGTCGCCTGCGGCGCCCGGGGGATCGGCGTCCACGTCGAGAGGTTCATGCCGAGCGCCGCGCCGAAGGGTTCGGAGGATGAGGCATTCGAGCTCGAACTCGCGCGGTCGGGCCGTACCATCAACGTGCCCGCGGATCGCACCATCGTCGCAGCATTGGAAGCGGCCGGCGTTACGGTTCCCACGTCGTGCGAGGAGGGCATCTGCGGTACGTGCGAGACCGCGGTGCTCAGGGGTCTGCCCGAACACCGCGACTCCCTGCTCACTGATGAGGAACGAGTCCTCAATGACACCATGATGCCGTGCGTTTCGCGTTCGCGTTCCTCACGCCTCGTTCTCGACCTGTAGCCTGCGGAGAAAGTCAGCGGCCGTTCCGTGGCCGCGGGTGTGTTCCACGCGATCTCGAGATCCCGGTCCGAGCCGTCTCGGTAGGCTGAGGGTACCGACGCTGTGGTCGGGAGGGACAGCGGTGAACCGAGGAAGGGTGGCGTGGCCGAGAAGACCCCCAAAGCTGATCGAACAAGACTTGCCATCCTCGATGCGGCGCGAACAGTTTTCACGCGAAAAGGCTTCTCCGGGACAACTATCGGTGACATCACCGAGCAGGCGCACGTCACGCGAGCGAATTTCTATTACTATTTCGCGAACAAGACCGCGCTGTTCATCGAACTCGGCACGTCCACCCGCCACGAGGCGATGGCTGTGGTGAGTGCATTTCGCGACGAGGGTGGTCAGCCATCACGCGAGGCAGTCCGGTCCTGGGTGCTTCGCTACTTCGCGTACCTCGATCGAAGCGGCGCTTTTGTCCTACGCGCGGAAGGGGATCTACCGCCGGACGCCGGGTTCAGACAATCGGTTGCACGTTCGCAACGCCGCGTCGTGACCGCATTGGGACAAGCGGTTCTCGATGCGTCGGCGACTGCATCGGAGGCGGACCCACAGGCGGTGGGCACCGCGGTGATGGCGATGCTGGAGCGCTCCTGGTCCGTCGTCGATCACCAGCGTCTGCCGTCACCGGATCGTGAGCGCGTTGTCGAGGCCATTGTGGAACTTGTGTGCCGGTTCCTCGCCTGACCGGACCCGACGTCACCCCGGCTTCGCCGAGGCCAGAGATATTCAGACGTGCTCATGTCTGCAGGCGTTCGACGATCCCCAATTCCGCGAGAACCTCCGCGGTGTGCGTACCGGGCTCGGTCGATGCAGCGAGCCGCGGGGTACCGGAGTCCCACCTGACGAACCCGGCTACCACCGCCATCCGGCCGTGGATGTGGTGGTCGATGATCTGGGTGAAATCGTTGGCACTCAGGAACTCATCGAACATCTCGCGTTCGCGATCGAGCACCGGGCAGGCGGCGACGCCGGCGTCGGTGGCGCAGCGGATCGCGTCGTCCACCGTGCGGTCGGAGATGTCTGCAGTCACTGCGTCGGAAGGCGTGGCGATGCCGAGGGCATGGGCAAGGGGCGCATCGCTGCGGCGATCCGCCGCTGCGAACGCCACCCAGCCGTCGGCGCAGCGCTGCAGACTGCGAGCGAAGAACGGTCCGACGAAGTTCGCGCCGCCCACCACGGCGTTGGGGCTGCCGGCATAACTGGTGAACTCGTCGAACTGCGCGAAACCTGTTGTCTGCGCGAGTGACGACTCGATCCGCGACCCGCGTCCGGTACGGCTGAACCGGGCGTATAGGGCCGCGGTGATCGCCAATGCGCTCAATACGCCTGTTGCGGTGTCGTGCACCGAGATGTTGCTGACGACCGGTGGCCCGTCGCCACCCTGCGCCAGCGCCAGCCCGCTCATCGACTGGATTATCGGATCGAACCCCGGTAGACGCGCGCCGGCCTGGGTCGTGCCGAATGCGGTCACCGAACAATGTGTGATGGTCGCGTTGGCCCGCGCGACGTCCTGTGGCTCGAGTCCCAGTGCGGCACCCGAAGCGGGGCGTAGGTTGTCGAGGAGGACGTCGGACTTTCGGAGCAGCTCGATGAAGTGGTCGTGGTCGTCGGACTGGTGCAGGTCGAGTGACATGCACCTCTTGCGCTGATTCAAGGCGAGGTAAGCGATCGAAAAGGCGCGATAGGGATCTCCGGTTTCCTGCTCCACTTTGACCACGTCGGCGCCCATCTCGGCGAGAACGGCCGTAGCCGTCGGGCCGGCCAGGTACGACGCCAGGTCCACGACTCGCAGACCGTCGAGAGGCAGGTCGTCCCGGTGTTCAGCGCTGCGAGCCCCCCGCTTGTCCCAGCCGAGCGTTGCCAGGGCGGCCTCGTCGTCGAAACCGCCTGCAATCCAGGTATTCCCGTCCATGGTGAGTGGGATGGTAGGCATCTCGATCCGGCCGACAACCGGATGCTCGGCGGTGGTGAACGATCCGAGTTCGGTGACCAACTCACTCTCTCGCCACTCCTGTCGGGTGCCCGTCGGTGCGCACGGGACGCCGGCCTCGTGCAGAGTCTGCAGCCACTGATCGCGGCTGGCGGTGGCGAAATGGTGTTCGAGGGCGGAGCCGGCAGCGGTGGCGGCGGCGGGCGAGATCCGGATCGAATCCGGATCTCCATCCACTCCCGGCAGAGTGAGGATGTCGAGGCGATCCAACGCGTCGAGGGCGCGGATGAACAAGGGTGACGTCAGTGCGGCGAGGAAGAGCCATTCTCCGTCGGCGCATTGGTATCCGCGCCAACTCGGTACCGGGCCGCGCGCACTGCCGGGATTGAACACCTCGCTGTCGAGTCCATCGACCATCATGGTGAGCATCAAGACGGATACGGCGTGCAGACCGGTCACCACAGCCGCGCCCCCGTGTCGTCCGCGAGCCCGCCCGACCAGCGCGCTGACTGCGGCGGTGGCACCGAGTGCGGCGTGCACGGGAGCGATCAGATCAATTGTGGTGGCCACCGGACTGCCGTCGGCCGACGGTCCATGCGTCGCCACACCGCCGAGCGCGGCCAGCAAGAAGTTGTCGGGCGGCAACTGATCGACCCAACGGCCCGTCGTACCGTAGGTGGGCATCCACACGTGGGTGCATCCCGGGGCCCGATCGGCGATCGCGGCCGCAGAGCACCCATGGTCGTGCAGATCGCCAGGCGGCCGATCAGTGAGATAAATGTCCGCGCTCTCCGCCAGACCCGGTATCTCAGTGGCGGATACGTTCACCCGGCGCTTTCCGCGGTGGTGGACCGGATTCCCACCGCAACAGGTGCACGGGCTCGCCGAATCGTCGTGAATCACCACCCGTACGACATCGGCCCCCAGGTCCGCGAGCAGGAGGCCTGCGAGACGCGCCTGCGGGGTGTGCGAATCCTCGAGTACGCGCACACCTGACAGCGGGGGAGCGTTGGTCGTGTGTGAGGCGTGTGGCATCAAGACCTCCTGGGCGGTGACAAACGCGACGGGATCGTGCGCGGACTCAGGTGACTATCGAATCGACCTTCAACGCGATGACAGCGTCCCAGTCGAGGCCCAGTTCCTCCTGCAGAATGGCGTCGGTGTGTTCGCCGGCCGACGGCGCACGGGTGAGATCGGGAGGCGTCTCGTCGTACTGGACGGGGTTCGCGACCAGACCATAGGTGGCCGAGCCATCGGCAGTGGTGACCGGGCGGATGTAGCCGTTGGCGATCACCTGTGGATCCTCGAGGACCTCACCGGGCGTCTGTACGACGGCCCATGCGCCCTTGAGCTTGTCCATCCGCTCGCGCCACTCCGCCAGCGGTCGGGCCTCGAAGGCCTTGCGCAGTTCGTTCACACACTCGACGCGGTTCTGGAATCGGGCACCCGCATCGGCAAAGCGCTCGTCGGCAATCAGTTCGGGGCGTTCGATGAGCTCGCACACCTCCGGCCAGAACCGGTCGGCCTGCAGCATCATCAGCTGGACGAAGCGTCCGTCGGAAGTCTTGTAGTAGTTGACGATCGGGTTCGGCATGTCGTCGGTGGTGAAGCGTGGCAGGTTCTCCTCGCCCAGGAGGCCGGTGGCCACCAGATCCGGGGAGATGTGCCAGGCCGCCGCACCGAGAAGTGAGACGTCGACGATCGACGTCTCGCCGGTCCGTTCACGTTTGAACAAGGCGCCTGCAATACCAGAGGCGATCATGAACCCGCCCATGATGTCGCCGAAGGCGGGGCGTTGCATGGGGGGCCACGGTGCGTCGGGTTCCTTGATCATGTGGGCGACTCCGCCTCGTGACAGGTATGCCGTGCCATCGAAGCCCGGCTTGTTGGCCTCGGCACCCTTCACGCCGAAACCGGTGCCGCGCGCGATGATGATCTGCGGATTCGCGGCGCGGAGGTCCTCGACGGTGAGGCGCAGCTTCTCCAATCGTTCCGCCAACATGCTGGTCAGGAAGACATCCGATTTCGCGACGAGCTCGAGTAACAACTCGCGCCCCCGTTCGGTCGTCACATCCAGTCCGAGACTGCGCTTTCCGCGGTTGGGCTGCTCGATGATGAAACTGACACCATTGGCGCCCTTCGCGCCCACCGCACCGACCGACAGTCCGCGTTGCGGATCGCCGGTCACCGGATCTTCCACCTTGATGACGTCGGCGCCCCAATCGGCGAGCACCGCGCCCGCTGTCGGCACAAATGTCCAGCCCGCCAATTCGACGACCTTGACGCCGTCCATTACTCCGGTCACCACATGTCCTTTCGGTTACTGTCTCGACGAGCAATCTGTTCACGGGGTTGGCGGTGTGGAATGCCGACAGAAGATCTGACGCCGGTGTCGCATGGTCTTCGAGCCACTCGCACTCGGCTTGGTGGAGTGTTCACATACTCTGCGAGCGTCGGACTTCTGTCACCGGAACTGCTCTACATGAAGCATCGTAGCGAGGTTCTAACGGTGTTGTCACCAATTTGGTGATATCAATGATCTCGAGCTGAGAGGAACAATGATGTCGGTTGCAGAAGAGTTCGGCGCATTCCTCGCGTCGGAGGTGCCAGGTTTCCGGGAGCGATGGGACGACATCTCGGAATGGGCTGCCCGTGTCGACTGGCAGCGCACGCTGAACACCGGTCGATGGGCGGCGCCCGCCTGGCCTGAGGAACACGGTGGCCGGGGACTCGAGCCGCATGAGGTGGTGGTGGTCGAGGAGATGCTCGCCGCGGAGGGGTTCCCGATCATCGCCGGTGTCCTCGGCATCAACAATGTCGGCCCGACGCTCATCGCATGGGGCAACGAGGAGCAACAGAGCCACCTGCCGGCGATCCTCAGCGGAGATGAGATGTGGTGTCAGGGGTTCAGCGAGCCGAACGCCGGTTCGGATCTCGCATCGCTGCGCACCAAGGCTGTGCGCGACGGCGCTCATTTCGTGGTGAACGGTCAGAAGATCTGGACCTCGAACGGCACCCATGCCACGCATATGGAGTTGCTCGTGCGGACCGATCCGCAGGCGGCCAAGCACAAGGGCATCTCGGCGTTGACGGTTGACCTGTCGACACCCGGGATAGACATCCGCCCGATCAGACAGATCAACGGCGAGGAGGGGTTCGCCGAGGTGTTCTTCACCGATGTTCTTGTGCCGGTGGAGAACCTGCTCGGCCCGGAGAATCAAGGGTGGCGTGTCACCATGACCACGCTGGGCCACGAGCGCTCGGCGATCGCCGCTCTCGCCCGTCGACAACACGGCGACGTTGTCGCGCTTGTGCACGATCGCCTGGCAACGACAACTGCTCCGTCGTTGCGCGACGAACTCGTGCGGCGCTACATCGAGACTTTCGTCGCGGCCAACATGGGCGAACAGATGCTGGCCCGGGTGGCTGAGGGGGAACAACCGGGAGCCGAACAAACAGTGATCAAGCTGCTGTGGAGTGAGACCGGTCAACGGGTGGACGAGACCCGTCTGGCGCTGGCGGGGGTCAACGGGGTTCTCGGTCGCGACCCTGATCCCGTGAAGCAGTATCTGACCGGGCGCGCGTTGACCATTGCCGGTGGCACCACGCAGGTCCTCAAGAACATCATGGCCGAGCGCGTGCTCGGTTTGCCGAAGGAGTGAGTCGATGCCCGTGACAACGCAGGCCGAACGGCGCGAGCTGCGCTCGGCAGTACGCGATTTCCTCGAATCCGTGTACCCGCCGCTCTCGTCCGAGACTCGTGTGGGTGCCGGCGACAAGCTCGACGACGCGACGTGGGCGCGGGTGTCGGGCGAGATCGGTCTACCCGGGCTGGTCGTACCCGCGTCGGAGGGCGGACAAGACCTCGGCGTGACCGAGGCCGCCGTCGTTCTCGAGGAGACCGCACGGGTCTTGTTCGCCCAGCCGTTCCTGAGTAGCTCCGTGCTGGCGACCATCGCGATCAAGGAATCAGGTGAGGGCGCAGCGTTCTTGTCCCGGCTGGCGTCGGGTTCGCTGATCGCGACGCTGTGTCTCGACGATGACCCGGACATGCCGGTGACGGCCACGCGCGTCGATACCTGTTGGCAGCTCAACGGCGCCAAGGAGCTTGTGCTCGATGCGACGCTGGCGGGGTCGTTTGTGGTGAGCGTCGCGCTGGACGGGGAGACCGCACTTCTCCTGGTGGACGCCGACCAGGTCACGATCGAGCCGTATGAGGGAATCGACCTGACCCGCACCATCGCTCGCGTGCGGTTCGACGCCGCCCCGGCGATCCGGCTTGGTGGAGACCAGACCGAGTTGGTGGCGCGTCTGGGACACCTCGGGGCGGTGGCCGCTTCGGCTGAACTGACCGGGTTGGCTGATCGAGCCATGACCATGGCAGTCGAGTACGCGCAAACCCGAGTGCAGTTCGGGAGGCCGATCGGTTCTTTCCAGGCCGTCAAGCACCTGTGCGCGGACATGCTCACCATTGTCGAGAGCTCACGGGCCGCGACCGCAGCCGCAGCAGCGTCCGCCGACGACAGGCCGGACGAGCTCGCCGTCACCGCCGCGATCGCCAAGGCATGGACGTCTGAACAGTGCCCTCTGGCAACCGAACTGCTGATCCAGATCCTCGGAGGCACCGGCTACACGTGGGAGCATCCCGCACATCTGCTCCTCCGGCGGGCGCGCACCCTGGCCGTGACCTTCGGTGACGCTGCGGACCATCGGGAACGTCTGGCCGAGTTGCTCGCTGCCCGCTGAGCATGGCGCCGGTGCGCCGAGATGGTTACCGGCGCAGGAGATCATTTCGCACTTGTCGAGAGGATACGGATCAGCGGACTCGGGCGCTGCGTCAGAATGCGCGCTGCTCACGTCAGAGTCGCGCGCAGCGCCTTCTTGTCCAGCTTTCCGGTGGGAAGCTTGGGCAGTTCACCGACGGAGCGGAGAGACCTGGGCAATTTGTAGCGGGCCAGGGTCGGCGCAAGGTATTCTCTCAGTCCTTCGAGGGTGAGCCGAGCGTTCGATCGCAGGACCACCACGGCCGTAACCGCTTCGCCCCACCGCTTGTCCTGAACTCCGACGACGGCGCACTCGGCCACATCCGGATGTGCGCTGATCGCATCCTCGACCTCGAGTGAGTAGATGTTTTCTCCGCCGGAGATGATGACGTCCTTCTTTCGGTCGACGAGGTGCAGCAGACCGTCGTGGTCGACGATCCCGATGTCGCCCGTATGACACCAGCCGTCTCGGATCGTCTCCGCGGTGGTGATCGAGTTGTTCCAGTATCCGAGGAACATGGTCTCGCTGCGGACGATGATCTCGCCGGCGGTCCCGGTCGGCAAGTCTTCTCCGTCGTCGTCGACGATGCGTACCCTGTTGCCCGGGAAGGGTATGCCGACCGACGACAGTCGGCGGACCGACCGTTCGCCGTTGTCCCTGGTGTGGAACTCGAACGGTAGTCCCGATGTGATGACCTCTGTCTGGCCGTACATGTTGGTGAAACCGGCGTCAGGCATCGCCGTCATGGCCGCGGCGAGTGTCGAACTCGTGATCGGCGCGGCGGAGTAGACCACGACGCGCACCCCGGTCAGGCGGTGATCGGTCCTGCTGTCGGCTTCCTCCAGAAGTGCCTGGAGCATCGTCGGCGCGAGATGCAGGGCGGTGATGTCATCGGATGCGATGACGTGGAGTGCGTCAGCGGGTTCGAACTGTCTGCGCAGCACACAGCAGCCGCCGCGCGCGTGGAGGGCGAGCCCGATCGCCATGGCGCCGATGTGGAACATCGGCATCACCAACAGCACGCGATCGGACGAGCCCGTCCTCATCTCGTTGTTCGTCGTGAACGCAACACGATGCAACCCGCGCTGTCCAAGCATGCAGCCCTTGGGTTTTCCTGTCGTGCCGCTCGTGTAGATCAGGCAGGCGATGTCGTCGGGTCGCGCACAAAGGGTTCGCGAACGGCCGTCGGCGGACGCCAGGAAGTCCTCGTAGTCCTCGCAGTCGTCAGGTGTCGTACCCGCCAGCGGATCGAGCGCGACGATGACCTCGATGCAGCCGAGGGTTGGCAGCAACTCCGCCACCGATGCATAGCAGTCCGCGTCGACGAACAACACGCGTGGCGCTGCGTCCGCGAGGATAGCGACGACCTCGGCGGGTGCAAGCCGGAAGTTGACCGTGGCCACCACTATGCCGCTGAGCTGCCCCATGGCCAGGACCTCGCCGAACTGGATCGAATTGCGGCCGAACACGGCGACCCGGTCCTGGCGGCAGAGGCCCCGCGCCTCGAGTGCCGCAGTCAATCGGTTGGCGCGTTCATAGAGTTCTCGGTGCGTCCTTACCTGACCGTCGGCCAGGTACGCGGGTTGGTCGCCGAACCGTCTGGCGTTGTCCGAGACGAGGTCTGCCAGACAGACGTCGAGAGTCATTTCGGTGCTCCTGGTGCCAGGTGATCGCTGGTGGTCCGGGGGGGGCAATCAGCGAGACGACCAGCGGGTGATCAGCTTGTCGGTTGTGGTCAGATCGGCAACCATCGCGATCGAATGCCGCAGCGCCATCTCGGCGTATTCAGGTGGCGTGCCGGCGACCGCGTCGCGTGGCACCACCACCCGGAACCCTGACTGCGACAGGTGCCCAGCAGTGAAAGGTAGTGCGACGTTGAGGGATACGCCGACGAGAACCACCGTCGCGATCCCGTGTCCACGCAGCACCGGGATCAGTTCGGTGTCCAGTGTCGGAAAGAGTCCGTGATGGCGCGGGACCACGAGATCGACCGTGTCGAACAACGCCGACACCACCTGCGTTTCGGGGGTCCCATGCTCCCAGTGGGCAGTGGCGGGACCCAGGGATCGCCACAGGCGTGCGGTCCCGGGTATTCGAGCGCCGACGTTGCCTTCGTGCGTCGCGTGGATCACCTGGATGCCACTGGATCGCGCAGTGCAGAGCAGACGCGCGAGCGTGTCGACCAAGATCGTCGAGTCGGCGCCGAGTGCCGGTAACACGGCGTCGGGTCCGAGCACGCCGTTCTGGCACTCCACACACAGTACGGCCGTCGCGGCCGATGAATCATCGCCATTTGTCATGTCGCGCGCTACTTGGGTTGGAACCTCTGAGCGCCGTCGAGCCGCAGTACCTCGCCATTGACGTACCCGTTGGTCAAGAGGAACGTCGCGGCATCGGCGAACTCCTCGGGTGTGCCGAGCCGCTTCGGGTAAGGCACATTGGCGGAGAACTTCGCAATGGCCTCTTCTCCGACGGACTCCATGATGGGAGTCTTCATCGTGCCGGGCGCAATGGTGTTGACCCGGATCCCGACCGAACTCAGATCTCGCGCGGCGGCGAGGGTCAGGCCGATCACGCCCGCCTTCGCGGCCGCATAGGACGTCTGACCGATCTGCCCTTCGTACCCTGCGATCGACGCCGTGAGTACCAGGGCTCCGCGCCCGCCGGAAGCAAGCTCGGGTGCTGTGGCGACAGACGCGGCCACCAATCGGGCCACATTGTATGTGCCGGTGAGGTAAAGATCGATCGTCTTGGTGAACCCACTGAGGTCAGCGGGTGAGCCGTCGCGCTGCACCATTCGTTGGGCCACCCCGAAACCGCCGTGTGCGACGACGCCGTAGCGCAGCTGCCCGAGTTCGTTCGCCTTCTCGACGGCGCTGAGAACGCTCGCTTCGCTGGTGACGTCGGTCTTGACGAACGCTGCTCGCTCCCCGAGTTCCTTCGCGAGCTGCTCGCCCTTCTCCTCGGCGAGGTCGGCGATGACCACGGCCATCCCCTCAGCGTGGAGTCGGCGCACCGCGGCTTCGCCGAGTCCTCCCGCGCCGCCGCTGACTATTGCCGATGCTTCCTCGAATGCCGCGACCATCGTGGTCCTCCAGAATCATGTTCGGTGATAATTAGTTGACGATTATGTCAGATAACTACAGCCGAGGTCCGATGGCAAGCCCATGCGCTTTCGCGCCGGTGCGCCCGCAGGGCCGATTTTGATGCTCAACTGCAGCTTTGGCCAGATTCATTGCTCCTGGGAAGACTGGTGTCAGATCATCTGTGACCGGTGGAAACGTCCCGTCTCGCCACATCATCGAAGCTGCTAGGCGGTGATCTGTACTCCATGTCAACTGGCGCCCGGGGCGTCAGCGATATGCGGTGACTCGAGCGACGAGTGCGACCTTTCCGTCGTCGCCGATTGCGCGCGCGTCGCCCACAGCGGTGCTGCGTCCCACCCGGATCGCCGTGCCCTCGTATCGGGAATTCTCTCCTGCCATGAAGGGGCGGAGGAAGTTCACCCGCAGCGAGGCGGTCTGCAGCTCACCCATATGGCCGTGGTTGATCGCTGCAGACGCAGCGAGTTCGAGGCCGGCTGACGCCACACCGCCGTGCACGATGCCGATGTCATTGTTCAGGCAGGGGTCGGACTTCTGTACCAGGACTTGACCGCCATCCGCTGATCGCGGGCTTACCGCCATGAGGTCGGCGATCGTCGTCGCGGCGGTCCGCTCCAGGGTTTCCTGTGGCCGCGGAGACAGGGTGTCACCTGCGTCGATGAAGAAAGAGCGCACCGTACCCCCGCCGATCACGGTTCCGCGATGGGTCAAAGTGCAGATGCCCAGCGAGGTGGAGCCCGTCGAACCCAGGACGTGCGCGCTCGCAGACACCAGGCCGTCGAGATCCTCGACTGCGGAGAGGTTGAGTTCGAGCGACAGTTCACTGGAGACCGTCCACTGATGTGGTCCACGGCGATGATGGTTCACGATTCCCGCGGCAGCGTCGACGAGTATGGCCAGCGGGCCCACGGTCGGCGCGCCGGTGATCGGATTGCGGTACCGCTCCATCGGCATGGACATCACGGCACTGGCCGCGTTCGGGTCGTCCTCGTCGTACGAGATCCCGAATCGGACCTGAATGTTGTCGGGTGTCTCCAGATCGTGGTCGTCGACCCGCTGTTCTGCCTTGCTCATTTGACAAGGTGTATCACGAGAAAGGCGAATGAGCTGCGTCATCGACAGCGGACCACGCAAAATCTAACATCAGTGTCACAAGACGTATGCATCACTGGACTGAGGAGAGCGCATGGCGTTGAGGGTCGGCATCATCGGTGTGGGATGGGGTGCCCACGTACAGGTACCCGGGTTCCGGGCGGCGCAGGGGTTCGAGCCCGTTGCGCTGTGTGCACGCACACCTCAGCGACTGGAACGTGTCGCGGCGCGCCTCGACATCGATAGCACCTCCACCGACTGGCGGGCATTCGTCGCCCGTGACGATCTCGACGTCATCTCGGTCGCCACCCCCACGGCGTTGCACCACGATATGGCGCTCGCCGCGCTGGACGCGGGCAAGCCGGTGTTGTGTGAAAAGCCTCTGGCCGGTGATCTCGACTCGGCTCGGGATCTTGTCCGCGCCGCCGCCCAGACTGGGTTGCCCACCGCGTGCGGTTTCGAAAATCGTTGGAATGCAGACTGGTTGGCGGTCGCCGCCAAGGTGCACTCAGGCTTTCTGGGGAAGCCCTACCTTGCGCGTGTCAGCCGTAGCGCCAGTTACTGGCATCCGGACCATCCGCCGCAGGCGGCGTGGATGTACGACCGGGATCAGGGCGGTGGCTACTTGGCCGGGATGCTGGTGCACGACATCGACTTTCTGTGCAGCGCGTTCGGCCGCCCGCAGTCTGTGTGCGCCGAAGTGCGCACCAGTGAGCCTGTCCGCGACCTGCCCGACGGTGGGCGCCTCGCGGTCACTGCCGACGACACCGCCGCGTTGCTGATGCGGATGGAGTGCGGTGTGATCGCCATCCTCAGCGTCTCGGTGATGGGTGCCCACACAGACCACTATCGACTCGAGTTGTTCGGCTCTGACGGGACGATCATCGGAGACGGAGGCCTACGGTCGGCCCGATATCGCGCCGGCCTCGCCGGCGACGACGGATTGGCGCCACTCTCGGTTGACGAACGCGAGCCGGCCAACCCCGATGTGTTGCCGAGCGGCCTGGCCGGCCATGCTGCTCGTGCACTGGCGCTGATGCTGCACGATTGGTTGCCCGCGTTCGACGGCGCGCCAAGTGCGGCGCCGACATTCGCAGACGGCCTCCTGTCGCTGGCGGTGATCGACGCCGCGCATCGCTCGGCGACGGGCGAGGGGTGGGTCGACGTCCGTCTCTGATCACGGACGCGCGCGGAGCGTTCACTGCTGTCAGAAGTGACGGAGAATAGTCACTTGAGTTCTGGTCGAATGGACCTCGTTCGTCGCGACCGTGCAGTAATCCATGATGCAGATCAATGCGTGTCGCTCCTCGTTGCTGGCCAAGTTGACTCCGGAAGGGGTGACTTGTTTCCCGGTAGTGCTGGATTGTTGCCTAGATCACGTCTATCCTAATCTGGACGCAGTGTCAGAAACCGGACCGGCCTCAGTAGGTGGTTCCCACCTCGGGCGCTTGCGCGCCGAGATTTGCGGACCAGCGTGAGCCGTGCGTCGGACGTTTACGAACTTTCACGAGCAGGAGGCCCTATGCCACTCCAAGATCACCACCAGATCGTCTCGGTCGACGACCATCTGGTCGAACACCCGAAGGTGTGGCAGGACCGTCTGCCGGCCAAGTATCGGGAGCAGGGGCCGCGGATCATCGAAGTCGACGACAAGCATCTCTGGTCCTATGACGGTGCCGTGTTCCCCACCATCGGTCTCAACGCCGTTGCCGGGAAACCCAAAGAGGAATGGGGCATGGATCCGGTTCGCTACGAGGACATGATTCCCGGGTGCTACGAGCCCAACGCCAGGGTCAAGGACATGGACCTCGACGGTGTGCAGGCCGCCCTGTGTTTCCCATCGTTCCCGGGATTCGGTGGTGGGACGTTTGTGCGCGCGCAGGACAAAGAGCTGGCGTTGCTGTGTGTGAAGGCGTGGAACGACTTCTACATCGATGAATGGTGCGCGACCGCGCCCGATCGCTATGTGCCGATGTCGATCCTGCCGGTGTGGGATATCGAGGCGACGGTTGCCGAAGCCAAGCGGACGATCGCCAAGGGCTCACGCACGGTCTCTTTCCCGGACAATCCCATCCCGATGGGCCTGCCGTCGTTGCACTCTGATCATTGGGATCCGCTGTGGGCGGTACTCAGCGAATCCGGTGTCGTGGTGTCGCAACATTTCGGCTCCGGGTCGTTCGTCCCCGGATTCTCCTTCTCGTCGATGGCTCCCGTGGCCGGGCAGATGGCGATGCCGGATGCTCCGTTCGCGGTTGCCATCACGTTGTTCTCATCCAATCTGATGTGGACCACTGTTGACTGGCTCTTCTCCGGAAAGCTGCAACAGTTTCCGGATCTGCAGATCTCGCTCGCCGAAGGCGGCGTCGGCTGGATTCCGTATATCCTCGAGCGCGCTGACTTCGTCTGGGATCGGCACCGCTACTACCAGAACATCGACTTCGACGCGCGCCCCTCGGATCTGTTCCGCAAACACTTCTGGGGCTGCTTCATCGACGACGAGCACGGTCTCAAGAACCGCCACGAGATCGGCATCGATCGCCTCACATTGGAGATCGACTTCCCGCATTCCGACTCGAACTGGCCCAACTCGCGTAAGCGGGCTGCCGAGGTGCTTCGAGATGTCCCGGACGACGAGTGTTCGCTGATTGTCGAGGAGAACGCGCGGCGGATGCTGAACTTCCCCCGCGTCGACGTCCGCGACCCGGCAATCGTCCTCTGAGATACGCACCGTAGGGGAATGGGCATGAGTGACAGTGATTCCGGTCCCGATGCACCGCAACGCGAGGAGGCCGAAGACCACGATCTGCTGACCTACGGCGAAGCCGGTGTGCGAGTGTTCGCAGAGGTGGGCAAGCAGAAGGATCTGCTTGCCGAGATGATCGCCGCCGGCGCTGATGAGGCTGCGATAGTGCGGGCCCGGCAGCGTCTGTCTGCGCTGGAAGACGCGCAGGAGCGCAACCGTAGGCAGCCCATCAACGACGAGAACTTCGAGTCGTTCTTCGGATACCCCGGAACGGCTCGACGCAACACGTGAACGAGCCGTGCCGGCTTGTCACTTTCGTGACAAGCCGGCACGCAGCCGGTCCTGGCCTGTTCGGTGCCGTTGGTGAAGCGGACGACCACTGAGTTCAGGACCTTGACATCGAAAGTAGGAACGCAGATGGCGGATCGAGCTGAAGTCGAGGAAGCATTCAAGGAGTACGTCAGGGTCGGGCTGGTCGGTGAGGACTGGGAAGCATGGACGAAGCTGTTCACCGAGGACGCCACCTATTTCGACCACTTCTACGGCACGTTCACGGGGCACGACGAGATTCTGCGCTACATCGAGGGCACGATGGGTGCGGCGCCGCACGTGTACAGCGTGCTTGTCTGGTACAACGTCGACGGAGATCGTGTCGTCTACCAAATCGTCAATCGGGCAGACAATCCCGAGCCGGGTGCACCCCCGATCGACTTCCCCTCGTGGCAGGTCATCCAGTATGCCGGCGACGGACGCTGGAAGTCCGAGGAGGACATCTGGGTGATGGGTGAGATGAAGACATTCGCACGCACATACTCCGAGGCCGCGCTTCGTCATCCCCAGTCGCTTGACGAGCGCCTCAGCCGGAAGGACTGGGGGCCATGGGTTGACTGGGCGCGCCCGGAGCCCGGTCACGTGGCGCGCCCGTCCTGGTACGACCGCCCTGACTGGAAGCCATTGGCCTACAACGATATCGACTTCGGAATACGCAGTCACTGATCGACGTGGATACGAGTTGGGTCCAGTTGTGTGAGCGCGCTGTGATTGCGTTCGCTGAACTTCGGGCGGAGTCGAGTATGTTACCTGCCACTGTGAGGGACCCGCATGAGCGTCCGTCACATCATCGCCTCCGGCCGACGGCAGATACGACGGGTACGGACCCAGCTCAGCGGAGTCCGGAAACCGCGTCGGCGGTGTGGAGATCCTCGATCGCAATGCATGCACGCCGCCAGTCGGCTTCGGCGTTGTCGGGTGCTTGCAGTCCTGGCCAGGCAATCGTCATCGCCGTCGCATCCCACGCCTCCGCGGCGTAGACGCGATACTGATCGAACGCAGTCGCCGCATCTGGCACACCAGGTGTCCCGGCTGATCGAAGACCGTCCAGGTAACGGTCGATCAGTTCGCGTTCGTGGGCCCGGCGTGTCCCCGGCTCGAGTCCGGTCACCATCCAGTAGGTGACCTCACGCATGCCAGGGCCACGCCAGATGACCTGCCAGTCAAGCAGTCCCGAGCGACCGTCGGCGCGGGAGAAGGTGTTGCCCAGGTGAGAATCGCCGTGCAACAACGTAAGCGGCCCGGTTTCGAAGGCGCGGTAGAAGGCGTCGGCATTGCCGTCGAGAGCCGAGACCAGGGCCTTCGCAGCGGGTCCGGCTTCGGGGCGGTCGAGCTTCAGGGCGGCGTGGCGACCGCGCGAGTAGAAACGATTCAGGAACTGGCTGCCCGGCCGCGTGCTCCACGGGCGTACCCAGTCGAGGTCCGTGGCGAAGCGCGAGCTGTCCCAGAATGTCGAATGCGGCCTGGCGAATGCGTCGATCAGTCCGCGCGCGTGGTCGATGGGACACGGGTCGGCCAGGGCGTACGGCCGCCCGCCTTCGGCGACCAGATGCTCCAGGACCATCAGGAATCGGGCCCCGCAACCGGCTCGCGCATACCAGGCGCGCGGAGCCACATCGCCGAGCGCTGGTGCGAGCTCGTCGTAGAAGCGGACCTCGTTGACGGCCATGTCGAGGGTGCCGACCATGACCCGGTTCTTGGCCGATAACGGCGTGCTCTTGATGAAGACGTTCTCCGGCAGACCCGCCGATTTCCCTGTGTCGTTCCACGCCACCGCGAGTCGGACGCGATCGGTGGTGCCGGTGGTCCCACCGATCGGTCCGGGTGTTGGTCCGCAGACGTGTTGATCGGGCAGATGAGGGACGTGGCATTGGTGATCGTTGTCCTTAGAAAGACGAATGCCTGGCTTCGTGGGCCGCCGAGTGCCCACGGAGCCAGGCGGGACGATGCGTCAGCGCACGGTGAATCCGGCGTCGAGCGCCCATTCGGTGCCGGTGATGAACTGTGCCTCGTCGGAGACCAGGAAGGCGACCGCGTTGGCGATGTCCTCGGCGTCGAGGATCGAGATCGGTAGTGCGTTCTGCATCGCCGAGATGTTGCTGCCGATCTCGGCGGCCTTCTTGGCCATCGCCTCGTTCATCGTCATTCCCGAGATCACCCCGGTGGGATGGACGGTGTTCACGCGGATCATCTCTGGTGCATACTGATTCGCCAACACCTGCATGTATCCGACCAGGCCGCGCTTGGCGGCGGTATACGCCTGCGGGCTCGCATCCGGTGACGCGGTGCCCTTCAATCCTGCCGATGACGATGTCAGCACGATCGAGCCGCCCCGGCCACCCGCACGCAACTCGTCGATTGAGGCTCGGACGGCGTTGAAGGCGCCGGTCAGGATGACATCGAGGGTGTCCCGCCACTCCTGCTGCGGGTTCTCCTCGTCGGCATAGCGGATCATGCCTGCGTTGGCGATCACGATGTCGACCCGGCCGAACTCGGCGAATCCCGCGTCGAAGGCGGCCTTGAGTGCGCGGAAGTCGCGCACATCGGCCACCCCGGCGTGCATCCGTCGTCCCTCGTTCTCCACGAGTTTCTTGGTTTCCTCGAGCTCATCGAGCGTCGCACACGGATAGTCGAAAGTCGCCATGTCCGCACAGATGTCGACGCCGATGATGTCGACGCCGAGCTGCGCGAGACGAACTGCATGCGCGCGTCCCTGGCCGCGCCCGGCGCCGGTGATGAACGCGACGCGGCCTTCCAGCGAGCCGACCGGTAGCTTCTGTCCTTCGAGATTCAACATCAGACCAATCCCATTCCCACACTCTTGACACGGAGAAACTCTTCGATTCCGGCGCGGCCGCCTTCCTTGCCGACACCGCTGATCCCGATCCCACCGAACGGACGATGGACCGCGAGATTCATCGCGCCGTTGATGAGTACCTCGCCGGTTTCCAGCTCGGCGGCGATCCTGGTTGCGCGCGTGAGGTCCCGCGTCTGGATGTAACCCGACAGACCGTATTTGGTGGAGTTGGCGATCTCGATCGCCTCGTCATCGGTGCGGAACTTCGTGATGGCGAGCACCGGACCGAAGACCTCGGTCTGGGCCAGTTCGGATGCCGGGTCGACGTCGGCGAACACGGTCGGCTCGATGAAGAAGCCCTCGCGCTCCATGCGCCTTCCGCCGTGGAGCAGGCGTGCACCGTCGGCCTGGGCTCGCTCGATCATGCCCATGATCCGCTCGACGGCCGCCTCGTTCACGACCGGTCCGGTCAGCGTGGCGGGGTCGAAAGGGTCACCGGGGGCGATGGACGCCGCCGTGGCGAGGACGCCGTCGAGCACCTGGTCGTAGACGGACTCCTGGACGAGTAGTCGGGTGGGGAACGCGCATCCCTGACCGGTCATCAGCCCGACCGACATGAATGCGGCGTGTTGGCAGGCCGTTGCCAGATCGGCATCCTCGAGCACGATATTCGCGGACTTGCCACCGAGTTCGAGGACGACCGGCTTCATCGACGGTGCGCAGGCCTCGAGAATCCGGGTGGCGGTGACGGGACCACCGGTAAAGGACACCTTCTTCACCAGGTCATGGGTGACGAGCTGATGCCCGGCTTCGGCGGTGCCCGGCAGGATGTTGACCACGCCGGGTGGGATCCCCGCCTCCTCCACCAGGTCCATGAACAATTCGGGTGCGAAGGGCGTCATCTCGGACGGTTTGACCACCACGGTGTTGCCGGCGGCGAGCGCGGCCGGCACCTTCATCGCCAACGAGATGAGCGGTCCGTTCCAGGTGATCACGATGCCGATCACGCCGTACGGCTGTCGTAGTGTGTAGCCCAGCTCGGAGTCCTGTAGCGGTTGGCCGGTCACCTCACCGGCGATCTTGTCTGCCCAACCGGCGTAGTAGCGGGTCCACTCCGCCGAGATCCCGATGCCGCCGGCCGCCAGGGACATCGGCATCCCGTTGTCCAGCGCCCCGCGGCGTGCGAACTCGTCGGCGTTGGCATCGATCAGGTCGGCCAGCTTCATGAGCATGCCGCGCCGGATGGCCGGTGGTGTCCGTCGCCACGAGTCGTATGCGGTGTGGGCGGCCCCGACGGCACGATCGACGTCATCCTTGTCGGCCAGGGGGATTCGGGCATTGACCGTTCCGGTGACGGGGTCGACGTGGTCGAAGAATCCGCCAGAGCCTTCGGGGAGCTTCTCGCCATTGAGGCGTAGGTGTACCGGTGGTGGTGTGCGATCGGTCATGTGGTTCTCCTGTTCTGCGGTGGATCAGAGTTCGATCAGAGGGTGAGCGCGGGGTTTCCACCGACGTCGGAGCCCTCGCGGACGCCGGCGGTGAAGGTGGTGGGCAAGTTGACCCAGCCGTTGACCACACCGATGGAGCGGAATGGTTCGGCATCATCGGAGATGTGAAAATCGGGCATCCGACGCAGGATCTCCTCGAGAACCACGCGGAACTCCAGTCGCGCCAAGTTCGATCCGAGGCATCGGTGCACGCCGATGCCGAAGGACTGATGCCGGTTGGGGAATCGGTCCAGTTCGACCTGGTCGGCATCAGGGAACAGTGCCGGGTCGAAGTTCGCCGACGCCCAGGACAGGAAGAGCCGTTCGCCCTTGCGGATCTGCTGGTCGCCGATCACGCAGTCGTGCGTGGCCGTGCGCGCGAGTCCCTGCACCGGAGAGAAGAAGCGCAAGAACTCCTCGGTGGCCTGTGGAATCAAGCCAGGATCCGCGGCGAGCCGTTCGCGCTCATGTGGATTCGCCTCCAGCCATCGCAGCACACTGCTCAACAGGCTGCCGGTGGTGTCGACGCCGCCGAAGATGACCAGGCTGATGATCTCGAGCAGGCGCTGATCAGACATCGGCTCGCCGTCGATCTCTGCGTGGACCAACGTGGAGATGAGGTCATCGGTCGGATTCTGGCGGCGCGCCGAGATGGTTTCGGTGACCGTGACGAAGAGCTCCATGAGCCTCTGCGCGGCGTCGTCGGCAGCGAAGTTGCCATCGGGATCAGGTGGGGTGTGGACCATCTCGTGAATCGTGTCGGAGAAGCTGCGCCAGTCCTCGGTCGGCAGACCGAGCACGGACAGGGTGGTGATGGCCGGCACGGGATTGAGGACATCAGCAACCAAATCGCAAGTGCCGCTATCGATGACCTGATCGATACAGTAGGTGGTCGCACTGCGGATGTAGTCTTCCCATTCGGCGATCACCGCGGGGGCGAAAGACCGGTTCAACAGCCTGCGGTATGCCGTGAACTCCGGGGGGTCCATCTCGATGGGTACCTGCCGGATCGGGCCGGCTGGAATCGTTGCGCCGGTGTGGGTGCCGTCGTCGAGTTCTTGGTACGAGGAGAATGCTGCGTCGTCCTTGGCGACTGTCGCGATGTCCTCGTAGGAGGAGAGAACCCAGAATCCGCCGTGCGCGTCGGTATGGGCAACCGGGCACGCAGCACGGTTCTGCTCATTGATCTCGCGCCAATGGCGCGCGTAATGCTCGGAGTGATGGTCGAAGTCGATGCTGGGGATGGCGGGGATGTCGGTCGTCATGGACACCTTCTCTGGAGTGATCAGGAATCAATCAACAAGGGAGACTGCTCTTTCCGGGCAGGACAGCCGCATCCGTCGCGCGGCGTCGATGAGGTGGTCGGGGAGCGTCTCGTGGTGGGGTACGGCGTGGCCCTCGTCGTCGAAATCAACGAGTGCTGGTGCCGTCACGCTGCACACCGCGTGGCCCTGGCACGCGCTCGGCTCGATCGACAGTCTCATTCTCGACCTCCGGTCGATCGAAAAACAGATTAATAGGTCATCTGTATGGTGTGGATCACAGTCACAATATACGGAACGGGAATCGTCCGCAAGTGTTTTGTGTAGACAGTGTCCCGCGTCGGAAACGCGTTTCGTGAGTTCGGTGATGGAAGGTGGATGTGTCGCGCGGCGGTGCCGCTCAGTCTCGAGCGTGTTCTGTGGATACTCCGTTGAGGAGCAGGTCGACCAGAGGCGTCACGTGCTCGATGGCCGAGTCACGGGCCGCGGTGCGGTCGGCCGGGGCCATTGCGAGGACGTGCATGAAGACGGCTCCGAACAGGCATTCGGCGAGTGCGGCGGCTGAGGCGCCGGGTGACAGCGCGCCGCGTGCGACATTGCGCTCGAAGAAGCGGGCCACTGCTTCTCGGTGCGCCAGCACTATTCGCTCGTAGAACTGCGCGAGCGGCGCGGTGTTGTCGGCGGCGTCCACGGCAATACGCAAGGTGGCCCATCCCGCCGGGTCCAGAAAGTGGCACATCAATTCGGCTGCCAGCGCGATCGTGTCGGACCGAAAGTCGCCCTGATCGACCGTCTCCGTCACTGGTTGTGACCGAGCCTCCAGCGCATCGACCAAGAGACCTTCCTTTGACTTCCAGCGCCGGTAAAGGGCCGCCTTCCCGACTCCCGCACGGCGCGCGACGCCGTCCATGGTGAACGCCGCCCAGCCGGTGCGGCTGTACTCGAGCAGGGCCGCCTCGGTGATTCGTCGCGTGACCTCCGGGTCGCGCGGCCGCCCTTGCGTGTTGTCAACCGCAGTCATGCGTCCATCCTCCCAGTCAGACCTCGGCACCCGAGACATCCATCACGGACGGCTCCCGTATCGTAAGTGTTGCCGTGGCAAGCGCACCGGTTGTCGACTGGCGTATCGATCAGCGCACGTCACATCTGGCTGCGACCGCCCGCATTCCAGTAGTCCCGATTGTTCACGATCTTGCCGTCGCGAGTCGCGCCGACCGATGATCCACGCAGGCCCGCGGGCCGCATGATCCACTCCGTGGCGAAGGCGTCGTCGGTGACCACGCTGTTCACCACTTCGTAGGTGGTTCCCGGGGTGAGTGCGATTGCGTGTTCGACGAATTCGCGTGCCTGCTCCGGTCCCGATGCGACGTGGGCCATCGGCACATCCTCCAACACGATGTCGTCGGCGAACCAGTTCACGATTTGATCGACGTCTGCCGAATCCCATGCGGCGTAGTAGTCGGTCACCCAGTTTGTGGTTTTGTCGGTCACGTCGGTCAACTCCCTTGTCGTGGTACATGTCCAGTGAAAATGCAGTCCAATGATGCGATCAATGGCTCGGTCTGCACCCGCTCCGGCGCCGAGATCCCGGCCGCGGCCAGAGATGGGTGGATGGCGTCGCTCTGGGCCATCTGCCGCGTTGAGAGCCAACCCACGTACAGAAAATAGGTCGCGGCGAAGATCTCGACGCATTCCTGCTCGCCGAACCCGGCGCCTCGCAGGATGTCGAGTGCGGTCTCGGTGAGTTTACTTGCCGCCGGAGACTTTCCAGTCGCCGTCAGCGCTCGGGCGCCGGTTCCGGGGTAACGGAGGAAGGTTCTGTCCATGGCCAGGACGAGTTCGATGTATTGATCCTGCCACGAGGTCGACGGGTCCAACCGTACCGTGATCTCGCGTGCCACCGCCTCGACGACGAGTGTTGCCAGATCGCGCTCGCCACGGAGGTGGTAGTGAATTGCCGGCGGTGTGACTCCGCATTCGTCGGCGACGGCGCGCACCGTCAGTGCGTCCAGGGACGAGCGCTCGACCACGCGTAGCGCTGCATCGAGAATGTCGGCGGTTGCCAACGGTGCCGATTGGACTCCGCCGCGCTGCCTTGGCATCGCACCTCCCGTATGTCCTGATCTCAAGGGGGACTTCCATTAATTATGGGTAAATGCTATCCATTTAGTGACAGTAAATCAACGGATTGGGTCAGCATGAAGACTGATGTCGTCATCGTCGGCGGAGGAGTCGCCGGCAGCGCGCTCGCGGCCAGACTTGCTGCCGCGGACGTGGGTGTCGTGGTCCTCGAGCGGGAGTCGTCCTACCGCGACATGGTGCGGGGAGAAGCGATCGTTCCGTGGGGGTTCCTCGAGGCGGCCGCACTGGGTGTGGATGGCGCAATCATGGACGCCGACGGCGTCTCCGTCATCACACGCATGGTCCCGTACGACGCCGCGCTGACCGTTTCGGGCGCACAGGAGTTGGCTACGGACCTGTCGGATGCGGTACCGGGCGCACCGGGAGTGATCGGGATCGGTCATCCGGAACTACGCGAGGCCCTTGCCGATGCCGCGGTGAAAGAAGGTGCCACCCTCTACCGCGGTGTTCGCAGATCGACGGTTCGGGCCGGGGACAGTCCGGTCGTCACGTGCGAACTCGATGGGCGCACCGAAGAGATCTCATGCCGGTTGATCATCGCGGCCGACGGAAAGTTCTCGACGACGCGCGCTGCGCTTGGTGTCGAGATGGCGTCGACTCAGGCGCGCGTGAAACTCACCGGGATGCTCGTCGACGACGCCGGAGTCTGGGATCGGCGTGTGACGACGATCGCCGTGGACGGACGCAACCAGTTCATCGTGATTCCACGAGCCGACAACCGTTTGCGTCTGTACGTGGGTCGGCACGTTGACGATCCGGAACCGCTGACCGGACGTGAGGCGATCACCGCCTTCCTGGAGGCGTACCGCACCCCGATCTTCCCGGATTCGGACCGTCTCGCCGAGTCGACACCTGTCGGACCTTGTGCAACTTTCCCGATGTGCGATTCGTGGACCAGCACACCGGCGATGCCCGGCGCCGCCCTCGTCGGCGACGCTGCCGGGTGGAGCAACCCGGTGACCGCGCAGGGGCTGAGTATCGGTCTGCGTGATGCGCGTGTGTTGTCGGAGGTGCTGCTGGACAATCAGCGGTGGGGTCCGGAGGTGCTTGCGGCCTATGCAGTGGAACGGACCGAGCGGACGAGACGACTGCGTTTCAGCACCGCACTGGCTGATCTCGTCAGCGGATTCGGAATGTCGGATCGGGATACCCGCCGGGCACGGGTGCTCAAACTGCTCGCGCGCCGGCCCGAACTGGGCCAGGCGCTGACCGCGATACACGCAGGACCGTGGAGTATCGGCGAGGAGGCATTCGGACCGGACATACTGACCACTCTTGCGCTTGCGTGAGATGCGATGTGCGGTCTGCATGGTTCCGCCACGGGGCGGCCGTTGACAGCGTGATCTGCAGCGCGTGCAGCACATCTCGGGGAGAATCGGGGATTGGTGGTCGCCACAAGCGCGAACAGCCCTGCGCCTCGAGCGCGACATCGCGCCATAGCCGGTATGTCTACACCTCGTACTCCCGCAACTGTTGGGCCGCGGTGGATCGAGCAACCTCCTGGTCGACAGCATCGGCAAATCGGTCTTCGAATACGTACAGGCCCGGCTCGTCGAGGTGCCGGTCGACCTTCTCTCGACATCGCCGTGATCGGACCGCGAGCCCGGTTCAACTGAAGAGATCGACGAGCGGCATGTTCTGCGGATCGAACATGAACAGGTATTTGGCGGCGATCTGCATGTGGGACCGCCAATGCTTTTCGGCGCCGTCGCCGTCCCGTGCTTCGATCAGGCGAACCATTTTCCGGTAGGAGCGCAGAGTCTTGTCGATGCTCGGCGGTTGCGCCTGTTGCTCCCGGCTCATCCCCTGAGAGATGGTGCGGGCCAGGTGGGTTTCCACGATGTCGGCGAGCACGGCGCCCTGCACCGCGAGGGTCTTGTTGCCGCATCGCTGCAGGAGTAATTCGTGAAATCGGTATGTGGTCGCGCTCCACTGAGACATGTCCGGTGTCTGCTCCGGAGCGGACTTGATCAATGAGGAGAGCTTGGCGACCACTTCTTGCAGGTCAGCGAGATCCTCGTCGGTTCGGATCCTGGCCAGCATGCCGGCACAGACCGGCTCGGACACCATGCGCGCCTCATAGACGTCCTGGATCGTGGTGCCCTGAAGTTGTAGGAGCAACGCGACGTGTCGCGCGGCGACCATCGGGTCGGGCGCGAGAACCTGTGCTCCGCCGCGGGCACCGCGGCGTACTCCGATGAGGCTCTCCGCTTCCAGAATCCGGAATGCTTCTCGCAGCGTTGGCCGCGACACCCCGAACTGCTCCATGAGCTGCATCTCCGGGGGTAGAGTCTCGCCGGGGGTCAGCTCACCTCTCACGATCTGGCGACGCAGATGTCCGGCGATGAGTTCGGCGGTCTTGGGGGCGCGCATCACCGTGCCGACCCGCGGGGCCTCGGCGGACGATCCTGTAGCTGTGACAGACATGTAGATAAATGTACCGTTTATAGGTGTCACACATTCGGGTCTCCGCCCGGTGTCGTGAATCGTCGCACCTTGGTCGGTCTCCCATGTCGCACACACCACGAGTCCGGGTGCGGATTCTCGGCCCGGCATCGGTCACGGGATCTGCATGATTGTCAGGACCGGACCCGGATGAGTCCCTCCTGCATCGTCGTCGCACACAGTCGGCCGGTCCCGTCGAACATCTCCCCGCGACACAGCGCGCGGCTCGAACCCGCCCATCGCGAGTCCTGTTCGTACAGGAACCAGTCCTCAACCGACAGCGGCGCGTGAAACCAGATCGAGTGACTGACGGTCGCGAACTGGAGTTCGCCGCCCTGCAGCGTCAGCTGGTGCGGCCCGAGTGCTGCGGAGAGCAGCAGGAGGTCGGAGATGTAGGCGAGTGCGGCATTGCGGTCGGCCGACGTCGTGCCCACACGGCGCCGCGATCGCAGCCAGACGCTCTGTCGGGGGTCCACGCGATGGCCACGCGCGGCCGAGGATCGTGCCGGCAACATCGGGAACCGGGCGTCCACATCGATGCTGTCGGTCAGCCAGCGGACCCACTCCAGGTTCTCGGTATCGTCGGCGAACATCTCCTCGGGGGTGGGAAGGGTCTCGGGCCGAGGTGCGTCCAGCCGTGGTACCTGGTGTTCCAACCCTTTCTCCGGCCGCTGGAATGACGCGGTCATGGTGAAGATGACCCGACCGGCCTGGGACGCCCGGACGTGTCGGGAGCTGAACGACCGGCCATCTCGGCTCTCCTCGACCTCGAACTCCACCGGGACGGTGGTGTCGCCGGGGAGCAGGAAATGCATATGTGCCGCATGGATGTCGCGATCGGCCGAAACCGTTCGGTAGGCGGCGAGCACGGATTGGGCGGCGACCTCACCGCCGTAGGTGCGCGTCGGCGGACCCGGGCTGACGCCACCCCGGAATCGCAGAGGTCCGACCTCCACGAGCGCGATCCGCTCCGGGATCGGTCGGCTCAATGCGTCGTGCGTAGTCTCGACTGCCACGGAACCAGTATAATCAGTTAAATGTATATGGGACGACTCTCGGTAGCCGTCTCCGGTCACGAAATAGTTTAATGAATTAGTCGAAAATCCTTGCGCCATCCGTGCCCGATTGGGCAGGATGAGTGGCACCGATCACAGTCCGACGACCGAAGTGAGAGCTCCACGATGAATGTGACCCCCGATCCTGCTGTCGCACCGCTTGCCGGACTTCGCGTCGTCGACCTGTCGAGCACGCTGCCCGGCGCTCAGTTCAGTCAGTTCTTCGCCGATGCCGGAGCCGACGTGATCATGGTGGAACCTCCAGGTGGCAGCCCCGTGCGTGACTATCCGGGTTGGCCGGGGCTGCTGCGCAGCCGCCGCAGCATCACCCTCGACGTCCACGACGACTCCGACCGTGACGTGCTTCGTGGCTTGCTGGCGGAAGCCGACGTCATGGTGAGCACCATGCGGCCCTCGACCGCCGAGCGTCTCGGAATGACCGCAGAGCGGCTCTCCGCCGACTATCCGCGCCTCGTGGTCGCCAGCATCACCGGCTGGGGCTCCAACAGTCCGTGGAGTCACTACAAGGGCTACGAGGGTCTGGTCATGGCGAAAGCGGGCGTGTTGCACAACAAACGTCAACTCACCTCGCGGCCGGGTCCCGCGTATGTGTCCGTGCCGTATGCGTCGTGGGGTGCGGCACAGTGTGCTGTGCACGGAGTGCTCGCCGCGCTGCATGAACGCGAACGCAGCGGCCACGGGCAGGTGGTCGAGTCCAATCTCGTACTCGGGATCGGCGCGATGGACCCGTACAACTGGTTCTACGAGATGGTCTTGGAACGCTACCCAGGGGCATACACGCCTCAGGATGTGGCCTACGACGATCAGGGCAGGCCCGCTGCTCCGCTGCTGTTCGCCCTGCTCATCGCACCGAGCAGCGACGGCACGTGGCTCCAATTCGCCCAGACCGCACCACGATTGATGCAGGCGTGGCTCACCGAACTCGGTCTCATCGAATGGCTGGCCGATCCGAAATGGAAGGGCTTCCCGGTCCTCGAGGATCCGGACCTGCGCCAGGAGTTCTGGTGGGAGATGATCTCGCGTGTGGGGCAGCGGAGCCTTGCCGAGTGGCAGGAGGCCTTCGAGCGCAACCCCGATGTCAGTGCCGAGGTCTTCCGCACGCCGACAGGCGCGTTCGAGCATCCGCAGGTGGTGCACGAAGGTCGGGCGATCACCGTCGAGCATCCGGTACTGGGGCCGGTCAAGCAGCCGTCCACCCAGATACAGGTGAACGGGCGCCCGCTCACCGAGCCGACCGCGGCGCCAATGCCCGGCGACCACAGCGCCGAGCTCCGTGCGCTCGCTGCCGCGGCGACCCCGCTCGGTAGCTCTACGGACGCTTCATCCGGGCTTCCTCTGGACGGAATCACCATCCTCGAGTTCGGCGTGATGTTCGCCGGGCCGTACGGTGCGACCCTGCTGACCGACCTCGGTGCGCGGGTGATCAAGATCGAGGAGGCCGGTGGCGACAACATCCGTGTGCTGGTGCCGTTCCCCGAGGCAGGTGGCGCGAAGGTGTTGCAGGGCAAGGAGAGCGTCGTGGTGGACCTCCGCTCGGAGGAGGGGCAGGCGATTGTCCACGAGCTCGTCAAGGGCGTCGACGTCGTGCTCCAGTGTTTCCGTGCCGGCGCCGCCAAGCGGACCCGTGTCGATGAAGAGACGCTGAAGTCCATCAAACCCGACCTCGTCTACATCAGCGCAGTGGGTTATGGCGTCGACGGCCCGTACGGCGCACGACCGGCATACGCACCCTCGGTCGGTGCGGCAATGGGATTGGCGTCGGTCGACGGCCGGGGGCGCAACGACACGCCGCATTCCGACGAGGAGATCCGCAACGGAGCGCGCACCTTGCACGCGGCCAACGCTGTTCCGGTAGCTCAGGCCGATGGCGTCGCAGCGCTCGGGGTGGCGTCAACGATCATGCTCGGCCTCTACGCCCGCGATCGCGGCACGTCGATGGACGGCATCACGACGACCATGCTGGGTTCGGCTCTGGGCGCGCTGATGCACCTCAACAACGAGTACGACGGCGCCACCAGTCTGCCGGTCGTGGACGAGGGCTTCTGGGGGATTCATGCGCTCTACCGCATCTATCCCGCCGAGGATGGCTTCGTGTTCCTGGCAGCTCCGAAGGAGTCGGAGTGGGCCCCGCTCGTCACGGCGCTCGAACCCTACGTCGATCTCGGCGGCGATGCCCGCTTCGCCACTTTCGAGGCGCGCCGCGAGCATGATGCCGAACTGACAGAGGTACTTGCCGGGATCTTCGGGAAACGGGCAAAGCTCGAGTGGGAGAACGAGTTGCAGTCCCAGGACGTGGGCTGCGTCGAGGTCACCGAGCGCAACTCCGAGGGCCTGCTGCAGAGTGACGAGTACTATGAGGCGGGCTACAGCGTCGACGCCGTGAGCCCGATCTTCGACGAACACCGTCGGATCGCGCCGGTGCTGCATTTCTCGCGGTCGGCCACCAAGGCCGATGCCGGCTGCACCATCGGACAGCACACCGATTCCGTGCTCGGCGAATTCGGTTACTCCGCAGAGCAACTCGGCGATTTTCGAAAACGAGGTGTCATCGCCTGACAGCGGGGATCGGCGCCGATGCAAAGCGCCTCGCCCGGAACGATTAGGGCGAGGCGCTTTGCTGTGTTCTCGCGCTACGAGTCAGCGCGGGGCGAAGCGCATGCCGGCGTCGAGTCGCAGGCACTGGCCGTTGAGCATGGCGTTCTCGGCGATCGCGGCGGCGAGCTTGGCGTACTCCTCTGGCTGTCCCATCCGCTTGGGGAAGGCGTTGCCGGCGACGAGTGGACCGACCATGTCCTCAGGCAGTCCGGCGACCGCACCGGTGTTGAACAGGCTCGGCGCGATCGCCAGAACCCGGATGCCGTACGACCCGAGGTCGCGAGCCATCGTCAGCGCCATACCCGCGATGCCGGCCTTGGCCGCACTGTAGGCGACCTGCCCGATCTGTCCTTCGAACGCGGCGATGGACGATGTGTTGATGATGACGCCACGCTCGCCGTCTTCGTTCGGATCGGACTGGGCCATGTGCGCGGCCTGCAGTCGATTGAGGTTGAACGTGGAGATGAGGTTCAGATTGATGACGCTGGTGAAGGCGTCGAGCGCATGTGGCCCGTCCTTGCCGAGTGTCTTACCGACGATGCCGCCGCCGGCGGTGTTGACCGCAATGTGTAAGCCGCCCAACGATGTGACGGCTTGCGCGAGCTGCGCCTCGATGCCCTCGTGATCGGTGATGTCGCCTTCGATGAATGCTCCGCCGATCGCGGTGGCGACTTCCTCACCGGCGCCGCCCGGGCGGTCGATGATCGCCACCTGGGCCCCACGTTCGGCGAGCAGTTCGGCGCTGGCCCGGCCCATGCCCGAGGCGCCTCCGACGACGACGGCGAGTTTGCCTTTGATCTCCATGTGATGTGTCTCCTTTTCAGTGGATAGTGTTGTGTGCGAAACGGTCAGAAGCCCAGGTCACGCCCGATGATGTCTTTCATGATCTCGGTGGTGCCGCCCAGGATGGTGCTGATCCGCACGTCCTGGTACGCCTTGGCGACCGGGTACTCGAGCATGTATCCGTAGCCGCCGTGGAGCTGGAGGCACTGGTCGACCACCTTTTTGTTCAACTCCGTGCACCACCACTTGGCCTTGGCCGCATCGACCGCGGTGAGGGTGCCGTCGAGGACCTGGTGGATGTAGTTGTCGATGTAGATCTGCGCGATGTCGAGCTCGGTCGCCATCTCGGCGATGGTGAAGCGGTTGGCCTGGAATGAGCCGATCGACTGGCCGAACGCCTCGCGGTCGTGCGCGTACTGCACTGTCTGGGTGAAGATGCTGCGCGCGCCGGCCACGGCACTGATGCCGATGGACAGGCGTTCGGACGGCAGGTTCTCCATGAGGTGATAGAAGCCGCGGCCCTCGGTGCCGAGCAGGTTGCTCGCCGGAACCCGGCAGTCGGAGAAGAAGAGTTCCGACGTGTCCTGGGCATGGTGTCCGATCTTGGCGAGCTTGCGCCCGAGTTCGAAGCCGGGAGTGCCCTTCTCGACGAGAATCAGGCTGAATCCCTTGTGGCCCGCATCCGGGTCGGTGCGGCACACCACGATCACGACGTCGGAGAGAATTCCGTTGGAGATGAACGTCTTCTGGCCGTTGATCACCCACTCGTCACCGTCGCGGCGCGCCGACGTCTTGATGCCGGCGAGATCGGAGCCGGCAGTCGGCTCACTCATCCCGATGGCGAATGTCAGTTCGCCGCTTGCCAATCCGGTGAGCCAGCGCTGACGTTGCGCTTCGGTGGTCAGGCGCAGCAGGTAGGGCGCGATGATGTCGTTGTGCAACGTGAGGGCGGGTCCGCTCAGGTGAGAGGCACCGAGCTCTTCGGCAACGATCGCGTTGTAGCGAAAGTCGTCGACGCCGAGTCCCCCGTACTCCTCGGGAACCGAGAAGCCCAGAACGCCGGCCTGTGCCGCGGCCTTGTAAACGGTCTTGTCGACTTGACCGGCCTGCTCCCATTGTTCGTGGTAGGGCGCGACATCGCGGGCCAGGAAGTCGCGGACCACTCCGCGGAACTCTTCATGTTCGGGTGTGAACACCGAACGGGGTGCAGCCATGCTTGTTTTCCTCTCCGAAGATCAGGTACCAAGACAGCTTAATCATTAAACTGATTATGTGCTAGTGTGCTGATGCGAAGAGACCCCATGGCGACCCATCGCCGGGACGCCGCGCCGGCAAGACCGGCCGATCCGACCGAAGACGAGGACGAGATGTCAGACGAGGTTGTTGTCGAACGCCGCGACGGCGTACAGGTGATCACCATCAACCGGCCCGAGGCCAAGAACGCACTCAACGGTGCGGTCGCCGAGGGAATCGCCGCCGCGATCGACGAACTGGAGGAGAGTGACGAACTCCGCGTCGGTGTCCTCACCGGTGCGGGCGGCACCTTCTGTTCGGGGATGGATCTCAAGGCATTCCTGAGGGGGGAGAGCCCGGTCGTGGAAGGTCGCGGGCTCGGCGGGATCACTCAGGCGCCGCCGCGTAAACCTTTGATCGGAGCTGTCGAGGGCTGGGCCGTGGCCGGTGGCTTCGAACTGCTGCTCGCCTGCGACATGGTCGTCGCTGCCGAGAACGCGAAACTCGGCGTGCCCGAGGTGAAACGAGCTCTGGTCGCCGGCGCAGGCGCCGCCATGTTGCTCCCGCAGCGCATTCCACAGGCCGTCGCCCTCGAGTTGCTGCTCACGGGCGATCCGATCAGTGCCGAGCGCGCTGCCGCCCTCGGCCTGGTGAACCGACTCACGCCTCCCGGCGGCGCGCTCGACGGTGCTGTCGAGCTGGCGTCGGCCATCGCCGCGAATGGCCCGCTTGCAGTTGCGGTGACCAAGCAGATCGCCCGATCGTCTTCGGACTGGACCATCGATGAGGGATGGGCCAAACAGATGGAGCTCATCGGGCCGGTGATGACCTCCGAGGATGCCCGCGAGGGCGCCACCGCGTTCGCCGAGAAGCGTGCGCCAGTGTGGAAGGGCCGCTGACATGGACAGCCGATCGCGATTCGCGGAGCTCCTCGACAACGCCCCGGCCGACGCGGAGGCGATCGAGTTCGAGGAGTCATGGACCACCTGGGGAACTCTGCAGGGTATCGACCGCTCACTGGACTCTGTGCTGGGCGAGTACGGCCACGGTGAGGGCACCCGGGTCGGGTTGATCCTGGAGAACCGGCCCGAGTGCGTGGCGGTCCTGTTGTCGCTCATCGCACGACGACGATGCATCGTGACGTTCAGTTCCCTGCAGCCGCCGGAACGGCTGAGTGCCGACATCGCCAGGGCTGACGTGCCGGTCGTGGTCGGAACGGCAACCGCACTCGCGGGTGACGGGGTGCGGGAGTCCGCCGGCGATGCGCTGGTACTGGCGTTGGGCACCGATGCGGTGCAGGTGTTCGACGACCGCGAGGTTCGCGCGGCGCGGCAATCCGACATCTCGCCCGGCGTGATCGTCGAGATGCTGACCTCTGGAACCACGGGCCCGCCCAAGCGGGTGTTGCTGCGTGAGAAGCAGTTCGACACCGCCATCTCCACAAGTGTGCCGGCGCCGCCGACGGATTCGTTGTTCCGTCGCGGAGTCAGCATCGTCTCGACCCCACTGGTGCACATCGGTGGCTTCTGGGGAGCGCTGGGTCCGCTGTTTGCCGGCAGGCGCATCGTTCTCATGACCAAATTCGCGCTGGAGCCCTGGCTGCGGGTCATCACGCGGCATCGGCCAAAGGCGACCGGTCTGGTTCCGGCGGCGCTGCGTTCCATTCTCAATGCAGGCGTGACGGCCGACCAGCTCGACGGAATCGAGGTGGTCACCACCGGTACGACCTTCTGTCCGCCTGAACTGATCGACGACTTCCTGGAGACCTACGGGATTCGAGTGCTCCCGACCTACGGCGCCACGGAATTCGCCGGTGCGGTCGCGTACTGGACAAAAGCACTCCACGAGAAGTGGTGGGAGTCGAAGGCGGGCAGCGCGGGCCGCCCCCTGCCCGGGGTGACGCTGCGGGTCACCGATGAGAACGGGGCCGAGATCCCGGCTGGTGAGCAGGGACGGCTCGAGATCCGAACCGCTCAGTCGCCGGTCGGGGCCGACAGTTGGCTGCGGACCAGTGACCTCGCGGTGGTGGATGCCGACGGATTCCTGTGGATACGCGGCCGGGCCGACGACGCGATCGTGCGCGGTGGTTTCAAGGTCCATCCCGACACGGTCCGTAAGGTGCTCGAGCAGCACCCTTCAGTGCATGAGGCGGCGGTGGCGCCCAGGCCCGATGACCGCCTCGGCCAGGTGCCGGTGGCGGGCGTCGAGCTCGAGCCCGCCGAGGCCGGCACCGATCGGGCAGCCCTGGCCAAAGAGCTCGACGGGCTGTGCCGCCAGCATCTGCTGCCCTACGAGGTGCCGGTGCACATCGCCGTTGTCGATGCCTTGCCCCGAACTCCTTCGTCCAAGGTCAGCCGGATGGATCTGCTCGACGTCATCGCAGCCGACATGGCTACGTCGATCTCGGCATGACGACCGCAGGTCCATCGCCATCGGTCCTCACGATCGGCTCTGCGGCGCGGAACGCTGCTGCTCGGCATCCTGGCGGACACGTGGTGGTGGTCAGCGACGAACGACCGTATCGCAGCACCATCGGGATGCTGGGATGCGACGCGGTGTCCCGGGCGGCCTGGCTGCAGTCCATCGGGATCGGGCGCGGCGACGTCGTGGCCCTGCAGCTGCCGAACTGGTACGAAGGACTCGTCATCCAGGCCGCGACGTTCCTGGTGGGCGCAACTGTCCTGCCGATCGTGCCCATCTACGGACCCCGTGAGGTCGAGTTCATCCTGCGTGACTCGGGAGCGACGGTGGTGGTCCTGGCGGCGCGGGTCAAAGGCCGTCTGGTGGCATCCGCGCTCATCGACGCCGGTGCGGTGAAGTCGGTCGGCACAGTAGTGGTCGTCGGCGACGACATCCCATCCGGTGCGATCGGCTGGGAGGACACCGCCGCCGACTGGCGGGAGGGCGAGGACCCCGCTGAGCCCGACGACATCGCCCTGCTCGTCTACACCTCGGGAACCACCTCGGATCCCAAGGGGGTCAAGCACACCCATCGCTCACTCATCGCCGACACACTGTCGCCGGTGGTGGCCGACGGGGCCGGTCCGGACTCCTCGCACCTCAGTGTGTTCCCCTCCGGACACGTTGCGGCCGCCAATGGGCTGCTCCGGATACTGATCCATGCGACACCCACCGTACTGATGGACGTCTGGAACCCCGTTCAAGCGGCGGAGCTGATCGACGAGTACGCGGTGACGTCGACGGCCGGGGCCCCGATCCATCTGTCCGGGCTCCTGGACGCGCAAGAGCGCGGCGAGGTCGTGCTTGCGACCCTGCGTGGCTACCTCGTGGGCGGCGCGTCGGTGCCGGCAGCACTCGTCGAGCGCGCCGACGCAGCCGGCATCGCGGCTTTCCGTGCCTACGGTTTGAGCGAGCATCCGACCATCGCGGGCGGGTCGCCCGACGATCCGATCGGCAAACGCACCCAGACCGACGGCCGTATCCAGCCGGGCAACGAGGTCAGGATCGTCGACGACCTCGGTCGCGACGTCGCACCGGGAATCGACGGCGAGATCCTGAGCCGGGGGACCGAGCTCTTCGCCGGCTACCTGAGATCGGAACTGACGGCCGAGGCTTTCACCGATGACGGCTGGTTTCGCACCGGGGACGTCGGCAACGTCGACCGCGACGGTTATCTGACGGTGACGGACCGGAAGAAGGACATCATCGTCCGCGGCGGCGAGAACATCTCATCGCGTGAGGTCGAGGACGTGGTGTCCACGCATCCCAAGGTCGGCGAGGTCGCCGCGGTGGGAGCGCCGGACCCGGTGTACGGGGAGCGGGTCGCGGTCTTCGTAGTGCTACGCGAAGGCGCGGAGCGCCTGACCATCGACGAAGTGGGCGACCACTTCCGGCTTGCGGGAGTGGCGCGCCAGAAGACACCCGAGGTGATCCGCACGGTGTCCACGCTGCCGCGGACGGCGGTCGGCAAGGTGCAGAAGGCGCCACTCCGGCAGCAGCTCCGCGCTGGGACGAATCAGTCTATTCATCTAACGGATTAATGTGTTATCGTCGTCACTCTGGAGGACATCCGACAGACTTTCGACGGCTAGGAGTTGACGAAGTGAAGCTGCGAGTGGGACTGGCACTGGCAAGTGCCGTCGACACAACGAACGTGATCATCACACGAGTGCCCGACGGCGACGTCGAGTTGACCTGTGGCGGCGCCCCGATGGTCGAGAAGGGCCAAGCCGCACCGGAGGCGAAGGCCGATCCGGCACAGATGAACGGAACGCTGATCGGCAAGCGATATGTCGATTCCGCCGATGTGATCGAGGTGCTATGCACCAAACCGGGTGAGGGCTCGTTGGCGCTCAACGGGGAACTCCTCGTCACCGCCCAGGCCAAACCGCTCCCGGCGTCGGACTGAGGGGAATCGGAATCGTGCGCCTTTCGATGCTGCTGGACATGGCCGCCGACGGATTCGGCGATCGTGTTGTTGTCGGCCGCCGAGCGTCCGGATTCACTGCGTCCGATCTGCGCGCCCGGGCGCTGACCGGGGCTGCGGCCATCCGTGCCGCCGGCGTGGATTCGGTGGTCTACCTGGGTCCGAACGGGCCGGCGTTCCCGGTGGCGATGTTTGCCGCCGCCTTTGCCGGGGTGCCGCTGGTTCCGCTGAACTATCGCCTCGGCGACGACCAGCTGACGGGGTTGCTCGCCAAACATCCACGCGCCATCGGCATCGGCGACGAGACCGGTGTGGCCCATCTGCGTGCGGCCGGACTGTCGGCGCAGACCATGGGGGAGTGGCTGCAGTCCACCGCTGCCGACGGCGATCCTGCCGAGCCCGACGTCATCCTCGATGACGGGCCGGCCGTGGTGATCTACACGAGCGGGACGACGTCGGAGCCCAAGGGTGTTCTGCTCCGGCATTCGAACCTGGTGTCCTATGTGCTCGGGTCGGTGGAGTTCATGAATGCTGACGAGGACGATGCCGCTCTGGTGAGCGTGCCGCCTTACCACATCGCCGCGGTCGCCAACGTCATCTCCAACCTCTACGGCGGACGCCGCACGATAGTCCTGGAGCAGTTCGATCCGACGCAGTGGCTCGACACGGTCCGGACCGAGGGTGTCACCAACGCCCTGGTCGTGCCCACCATGTTGTCGCGGGTGATCGAGGCCATCGGCGACGGTGTCGACGGTTCGGTGCCCACGCTGCGGTCGCTTGCCTACGGCGGCGCTCCGATGCCGGCGGCCGTGATCGAGAAGGCGCTGCTCGCCTGGCCGGAGGTGGGTTTCGTCAACGCCTACGGCCTGACCGAGACCAGCTCGACCGTCGCGGTCCTCGGGCCCGAGGATCACCGGGACGCGTATGCCTCGGATGAGCCGCACATCCGGGCCCGCCTGGCATCGGTCGGCAAGGTACTGCCCACCGTCGAGATCCAGATTCGTGACGAGAACGGTGCTGCGCTCCCGCCCGGGGCTCCTGGTCGTATCTGCGTCCGTGGTGACCAGGTGTCCGCCGAATATGCGGGCATCGGGCGCGCGGTCGATGACGACGGGTTCTTCGACACCCGCGACAACGGCTACCTCGACGACGACGGTTACCTGTTCATCGGTGGGCGCATCGATGACACGATCATCCGCGGCGCCGAGAACATCGCTCCGGCCGAGATCGAAGAGGTGTTGCTGCGGCATCCCGACGTGCTCGATGTCGCCGTCGTCGGTGTCCCCGACGAGGAATGGGGCCAGCGGATCGAGGCCGCCGTCGTGCTGCGCGTCGGCGCCGAACTTCTCGACGCGGACCTCAGAGAATTCGCCCAGACGTCACTGCGATCCAGCAAGACCCCGGACCGGTTCTGGTTCTGGCCCGAGCTACCGCGGACCGAGACCGGAAAACTGGTGCGGCGCAACGTGCTCAAGAAGGTACTTTCGGCAGAAGGGGTCACCGCGTGACCGTATCGGTCACCCGACCCGCCGAGGGCATCACGCAGATCACGCTGAGTCGGCCCGAGGCGCTGAACACACTTGACCGTCGACTGACCGGCGATCTGATCACAGCCCTCGACGAGGTCGAGGCGGACACCGACTGCCGCGTGGTGATCGTGACCGGGGCGGGGCGGGCGTTCTGCGCCGGACTCGATCTGAACGGTTACCTCCCGCCCGATGGGTGGGCCGATGAGCTCGATCGACTCGGGCGCGCACAGGCTCAGCTGGTCATCCAGCGCGAGATCGCCGGACTGGCCCAGCGGTTGCACTCGCTGCGTCAACCGGTGATCGCCGCGGTGAACGGCCCGGCGGCCGGTGGCGGACTCGCCCTGGTCGCCGCCAGCGACATCCGGATCGCCGCACCGGAGGCCGTGTTCGCCGTCTCGTTCATCCGCGCAGGGTTCTCGGCATGCGACATCGGCGTGTCCTGGCTCCTCCCGCGCCTGATCGGCGCGGGCCGGGCCCATGAGTTGATGCTGACGGGCCGTCGGTTCTCCGCCGAGTACGCCCGCGAGATCGGTCTGGTGACCGATGTCGTGCCCGCCGGAGAGCTTCTCGATCGCGCTATGGCACTCGCAGCGGAGATAATGCTCAACCCACCGATCTCGGTGGAACTCACGAAGCAAGGCATGTGGCTGGCACTGGAGACGCCCGGATTCGATGCCGCGGTCGAGTTCGAGAACCGTCAGCAGGTCTTCACCTCATTCACCGAAGACCAGCCCGAGGCGGTCGCGGCATTCCTCGGCAAGCGATCCCCCCGCTATCGCCGACGCTGACGTCGGGGACACCTGGTCGGCCCCGAACAATCGTGTGCCTCACTCGGGCCTGTCACCACTTCCATAACGGCACCGTAATCAGGTAACTTATTTTACTGAAAGGGTTCGAGCGTCGGTGACGCTCCTGCCGACCATGCAGCGGAGGATGACCATGATCACCGGATGGACCGACGACCACGAAGAGCTCCGAGCCGTGGTGCGACGCTTCCTGAGCGAGAAGTCGTCGACGGAGAAGGCTCGCGAGCTCGCCATCGCGGGCGCAGTGGGCGACCAGGCCGTGTGGCGGCAGATGGCCGAGCAGATGGACCTGCAGGGCCTGGTGATCCCTGAGGAGTTCGGCGGCGCCGGGATGGGTGCGGTCGAACTGGGCGTGGTCCTCGAGGAGATGGGCCGCGCACTGTATGTGGGACCGTATTTCTCGACGGTCGCGCTGGCGGTGCAGACCTTGACGGCGGTGGGTGACCGGGCGGCACAGGCCCGATGGCTACCGCGCATCGCGGCGGGAGAACTCACCGCCACCGTGGCAATCGCCGACGACGCGCCGTCGTTCGACCTCACCGCGGTCACGGCCACGGCCACGGCATCGCGTGACGGCTGGAGTGTGTCTGGCGCCAAGGCGTTCGTCATCGACGGGATGACCGCGGACCTCATTCTGGTGGCCGCTCGTACCGATGGCGATCTAGGCCTGTTCGCCCTCGCGGGTGACGCCGCCGGATTGCATCGCGAAGCGGTGCCCACCGTCGACGAGACCCGGGCGCTCGCGCGAGTCGAGTTGGATGCCGTACCGGCGGTTCGGGTCGGTGACGATGCCACACAGACGCTCGCGCGCGCCGGTGACCTTGCCGCTGCCGCCCTGGCCGCCGAACAGATCGGTGGTGCCGCTGCGGCACTGGACATGGCGGTTGACTACGCGAAGATGCGTGTCCAGTTCGAGCGTCCGATCGGCTCCTTCCAGGCGATCAAGCATCGATGTGCAGACCTCAAGGTGCAGATCGAATCCGGTCGGTCCGCAGCATTTTTCGCGGCCGCGCTGCTCGATGACGGTGATCCCGAGGCGGCGATCGCCGCGTCGACAGCTCAGGCGTGGTGTTCAGCGGCCTACACCAAGGCGAGCAAGGAGAACATCCAGTTCCATGGTGGAATCGGCTATACGTGGGAGTGCGACGCGCACCTCTACCTGCGCCGGGCCACCGTTTCCGACATTGTCCTCGGCGCTCCGCGGGCGCATCGCGCCCGGATCGCCGAGCTGGTGGAGATGTGAGATGACACAGCAGATCGAGACAGGCACAGTGATGACGATCGAGAGCGACGACGAGTTCCGCGCACGGATTCGCCAGTGGTTCGCCGACAATCGCCCCGCTAAGCGCCCCAGGGATCCGGCTGAGCGCAAATCGTGGGTGCGGGCCTACCACGCCCGGATGTACGACGCCCGGATGACCGGGCCGTCCTGGCCGTTGGAATACGGCGGCATGGGCCTGTCCTTTGCGCAACAGGTGATCTACCAGGAAGAACTGGCCAAGGCGCGTGTGCCCTCGCCGCTCGGGACCGGTCTCGGGATCGTCGCGCCGACGATCATCACCTACGGCACCGATGAGCAGAAGCAGCGCTGGCTCGGGCCGATGCTGCGCCAGGACCTCATTTGGTGTCAGGGTTATTCGGAGCCGGGTGCGGGTTCGGATCTCCCGGCTCTACGCACCACCGCCCGCCGTGAGGACGACTTCTATGTGGTCAACGGCCAGAAGGTGTGGACCACACACGCCACCGACGCGGACGTCTTCTTCACGTTGGTGCGCACCGGGACCCAGGAGTCCCGGCAAAAGGGCATCACTTACCTGATCATCGATGCGCATGCTCCCGGGGTGACCGTACGCCCGCTGAAGGACATCACCGGCGGCGAGCACTTCGCCGAGGTCTTCTTCGATGACGTGCGGGTACCCATCGCCGATCGTATCGGCGAGGAGAACCAGGGCTGGCCGCTCGTCCGGACCTCGCTCGGGCACGAACGTGCCGCGGGAGCGATGAATCAGGCGACCAACTATCGGCGAATTCTCGACGAGCTGATCGCACTCGCCCGCGAGCGTGGGCTGACGACCGACCCGCTGACCCGGGACCGCCTGGCCGACTTCGAGATCCGGGTGCGACTGATGAAGTACAACGCCAGCCGGATCATCAACGACATCATCGCGCACGGCGAACCCGGTCCGGCGTCATCGGTGTCCCGGCTGTTCATCACGATGTTCGAACAGGAACTCCACGAGTTCGCCGTCGAGATGCTCGGCGCCGACGGAATCGTCACCCGCGACTCCGAGCGCGCCATCCAGCGAGGTCGGTGGCTCACCGGTTTCCTCGGGTCGCGGGCATCGACGATCGGTGCCGGAACGTCGGAGATCCAGCGAAACACGATCGCCGAGCAGGTCCTCGGTCTGCCCCGCGATCCGGCCATGCCGGCGCGCTGAACCCCGGCCGTTTCAGGCGTCGCGTGCTCACCTCAGGCCGGTTGTCGCCAACATCCCGGTCGAGAATCTCCCGATGCGACCTGATTGACTGGACCGAGGAGCCGGCGAGGGTGCCGGCGGGGACCAGGTCGGGGATGACACGGACTGTGACACAGCCGATGGGCGGCGAATGACGGTGGGCCATCGTTTGAAGTTGGCGATTCTGGCGGCGGTCATGGTCGCGGGCGTCGTGGTGGCCGCCACCGTCGACATCCCCGATTCGACGTCGATCCGCGACTCGGTGTCCGCCGCGGGCGTGTCGGGGGTGCTGGCATTCATGCTCATTCTGGCCGCGCTGACGTTGACCCCGTTCCCCATGAGTGTGCTGACCGTGGCCGGCGGACTGATGTTCGGTTTGGTCCCCGGTGCGCTGATCGTGATCGTCGCGGCGACGTTCGGCGCCTGGGCCGGCTACTGGCTGGCCCGATCACTCGGGCGTGCATCCTTCGCCCAGATCAGTTGGTCGAGAATCGTCGCGCTCAACGCGGTGCTCGAGCGTCGCGGTATGAGTTCGATGATGGTGGTGCGACTGATCCCGGTGTTCCCGTTCGGCCTGGTCAACTATGCGGCCGGGCTGAGTTCGGTCCGGCAACGCGACTATCTGGTCGGTACCGCGATCGGCATCGTCCCGGGGGCGATCGCCTACAGCGCGGTCGGCGCCTATGGAACCTCTCCGCTGTCCTGGCCCTTTGTCGCAGCAATCGCGGCGGTGGTGGTCATCGGTGGGGGATCGGCAGTGCTCGCGCGACGCCTGGGCGTCACCGGTTCGATCCGCGGAAACCAGACGCCGGTGTAGCCGACCGGGACCGGCAGTCTCGCCCCGCAGGCCCGACCCCGCCCGTATCGACCACCCCGGGCTTCGGGCCCGTGTGTTCTCGAGGATGGCCGCTGCCGTCGGCGGTCAGCCGGGCAACTGCGCCATCCGGTCGTGGTGGAACGCGGCATCCCCACAGAGCACCTCGTCGACCTTGGCGCGCCGGAGGTAGAGGTGCAGATCGTGCTCCCAGGTGAAGCCGATCCCACCATGGGTCTGTAGGGCCTCACCGGCGATCGCGGGTACCTTCTCCGCGGCAAATGCCTTGGCCACACTCGCTGCGCTCGATGCTTCGGTCAGCCCGGCGTCGAATGTCATCGCCGCGTAATACGTCGCTGCCCGGACTCCGCGCAGCGCGATCAGCATGTCTGCGGCCTTGTGCTTGATGACCTGGAACGAGCCGATCGGCCGCCCGAACTGCTCGCGCACCTTGGCGTAGTCGACGGTCATCTGCAGGAGTCGTTCGCCGACGCCGAGGGCATCCGCGGCAACCAGCACTGCAGCGGCATCGCGGACCGACTGGGCATCGACGTCGAGCAGGTGACCACCGTCCGCGATATCGCCGATCGCGTAGAAGCCTCGGCTCTCGTCGAGGGTGCGGCGACGCCGAGTTGTGGACGAATCGGCCTCGACGAGCCGCACCTGCGCGTCGTCCACGATCAGGAACCAGTCCACGGCTGCGGCGGCCTGGACGAGCGCATGATCGATGACCACTGCGGCGCGTCGTCCCCCCGACGCCAGTCCGTCGACCACATCGTCCGGTGCGCCGCCGCGATGAGCGACGTACGCCGCGAGAGCGGTATCGACCCACGGGCCCGGCGCCGCCGCCCGGCCGATCTCCTCGGCGATGAGACAGAGTTCCACGAGGCCCGCGTCGGCACCGCCGTGACTTTCCGGGACGGCGAGGCCGGTCCAGCCGATCTCTGTGCCGCGTTGCCAGAGCTTGTCGTCGAGGTCCCGACCGGTGGTCGAGACCTCACGGACCAACTCAGGTGTGCAATGTGCCGACAACATGCTGCGCGATACGTCGCGTAGCATCTCCTGCTCGTCGCTGAGCTCGAAGTCCATGGCGCATTCCTCCCGTTGCGGGGCTGTCTCTCGACGGCTACGTATGATTAGATACGGTAAGATCATATAACTAATTAGGCAACATGCGACACAGGAGGTCCGAAGATGCGGATCGAGACCGACGCTCATCTCGAACAGTTCCGGGCCGAGGTGCGCGCATTCATCGCCGAGCACAATCCCGGAATCAAGCATCACACGGGTGTGCGCGCCCCGGGCCCCGATCTGGTCCCGGAGATCCGACGGTGGACGGCCATGCTGTTCGAGGCGGGTTACCTGGGCGCGGAGTGGCCGGAGCGGTTCGGCGGTACCCCGGGTGTCGACCCGCAGCGTGCGTTCGTCGTCGCCGAAGAGATCGCTCGCGCGCGGGTGTGGGCACCGATCGGGGCCTATCAGCTGGCATCGGCCGCGCTCATCGACTTCGGCACCGATGCCCAGGAGCAGTACTACCTTCCGCGGATCCGGGGCGGGCAGGACATCTGGTGCCAGTTGTTCAGCGAGCCCGGGGCCGGCAGCGACCTCGCCTCGCTGCGTACCCGCGCACAGCTCGACGGCGACCATTACGTGATCGACGGGCAGAAGGTGTGGACCACCAACGGGCAGCACGCCGACGTCGGCTACCTCTTGGCGCGCACCAATCCGGACGCCCCGAAGCACCGAGGTATCACCGCCTTCGCGCTCGACATGACGTTGCCGGGAGTACAGGTTCGTCCGCTCCGCGAGATCACCGGCACCGAGGATTTCAACGAGGTCTTCCTCGATGGGGTGCGGGTGCCCGTCGATGCGGTGATCGGCAAGGTCGATGATGGCTGGCGAGTGGCCAATTCGAGCCTGGCGCACGAGCGGACCGGGGTGGCGTCGATGGCAACCGAGTTGCTGCAGAACGTCGACCGGCTGGTGACGCTCGCCAAGGATCGAAGCGATGATGCCGGCCTGCGACGCGACGTCGGACGTATCGCCACGCATGCCCGAGTGATCGACCTGATGAGCAAGAGCGTGCAATCGGGGATGCTGGCCGGTCGCACCGACGTCGCCGACGCCCCGTCGGTGAAGATCTTCTTCAGCGAGACCAATCTGGCGATGACCGAGCTCGGGATGGCATTGCAGGGTTCGGATGCCGTCGCGGTCGAGGGCGACGAGGGTGCGGTCGCCGACGGGTGGTGGCAGGACGCGTTCCTGTACGCCCGGGCCTGGACCATCGCCGGCGGCGCGAACGAAGTACTGAAGAACGTGATCGCCGAACGTGGCCTCGGCCTGCCACGCGACCCGTCCTGACACACGTCTGATCTGAAAGCGAGCCTGGATCATGGGTTTCGACACCATCCTCTACGACGTCACCGACCACGTCGCCACCATCACGATCAACCGCCCCGAGGCGCACAACTCTTTCAACGCGACGATGGTCGACGAGTTCCGGCGGCTGTGGAAAGATATCCGCGAGGACGACGATGTGCACGTCGTGGTCCTTCGTGCCGCCGGGGACAAGGCGTTCTGCACCGGGGTGGATGTCCGTGAGGGACTCGACCTCCACGAGAACTTCTGGAGTCAGGACGATCCCGGTCAGGGGCTGTCCCCGCGCGCCAACAAGGTCTGGAAGCCGGTGATCGCCGCGGTCCACGGTATGGTCGCCGGCGGTGCCTTCTACTGGCTCAACGACTGCGATTTCATTGTCTCGGCCGATGACGCGACCTTCTTCGATCCCCATGTGTCCTATGGGCTGACGTCCGCGCTGGAGCCGATCGGTCTGGCTCGGCGGATTCCGCTGGGCGAAGCGATGCGCTGGGCGTTGGTCGGCCTGGACGAACGGATGTCGGCGGAGCGGGCGTTCACCATCGGACTCGTGTCCGAACTCAAACCGCGCGAAGAACTCTGGGAGCACGTCGATGGTCTGGCGCGGCGGATCGCGGCCAAACCCGCCGTTGCGGTGCAGGGCACGGTGAAGGCCGTCTGGGAAACGCTGGACATGGATCGCAACGCCGCTTATGCCGTGGCATGGAACTACCCGGGAATCGGCAACCCGATCGGTACGGCGGAGGTCTCGCGCGACGGGTTCGTCAAACCGAAATGGACGCTGCGCTGATCGAGACCCCGGCCCGTTGAGCGAGACCCCGCCCGTTGATCGAGACCCTCCCCGTTGATCGAGTAGGTGACGAGCGTAGCGAGGAGCCGTATCGAGATCACGTGCTCCACCCACTCAGGTCAGCTGTGATCGGTTACGTTCCATGATGTTTCGCCGGTTCTCCTCGAGCGCGTCCCAGGCGGTCGGGTGGGCCGCGGACAGGCGGGACTCGATTTCGAGGACCTGCCCGGAACCAGCCTGCCAGCCCGCGGTGTACATGTGCTTGAGTGCGACCATCACGTCGCCGCCTACGTCGCAGATCCGGCCGGCCACCTCGAGTGCGTGCGGGATCAGCCGATCGTGCGGCACCACCTCGGTCACCAAGCCGATCCGGAGTGCCAACTCGGCGTCGACGAGCTCACTGGTGAACGACATCCGACGCGCCCACGCCGTGCCGACCCGATCGGGGAGGCGGGCGGTCAGGCCGCCGCCGGGTAGCACGCCAACGCGCGCGTGGGTGTCGGCGAACACCGCCCGATCCCCGGCGATCAAGAAGTCGCATCCCAAAGCGATCTCGAGACCCCCGGTGACGGCGGCACCGTTCACGGCACCGATCACGGGTGTGCTGAGTTCACCGACCAGCCTGATGCAGTCATCGTCCTCGAACAGCTTCAAATATTCGGGACCGTCGTCGGCCAGCGCACGGAGGTCGAGTCCCGCGCAGAATGCCGGATCCGCGCCGGTGAGGACGATTGCGCCGACCTCGGTATCCGCGTCCAGGGAGCGTAGTGTCGCGCTGAGCTCACTGATCAGCTCGGGGCTCAGGGAGTTCCGAGCCTCTGGGCGGTTGAGTGTCACGAGCGCGACCCCACCATCGATCTCGGTGAGCACCACCGGAGTCATCGGACCGCGTTCTGGATCTCGCGGGCCAGTTGCATGACCAGATCGGGGTCGTCGATACCGAGCGTATTCACCGAGTAACGACTGACCACGCCTTGACCCCGTGCGGCGAGTTTGCCCGGGATGTCTGCGGGCGTGCCCACCACGGCGAAGGCCTCGAGGACCTCGTCGGGGAGGCGTTCACCCATCTTTGTCCACCGATCCGGGTCGTCGGATTTCGACAGTGCGTGCATCTCGGCACCGAGATCCTGCCAGCCGTGGAGTTCCAGGACGGGTAGGTATGCGGGGGTGGAGGCGTAGAACGCCAGTTGCTGTTTGACTGCCTTTGCCGAGGCCGCGAACTCTTCGTCGGACCGGCCGGTGACCACAAAGCTGAGATCGACGATCTCGAAGTCGTCGCGCAGTCGGCCACCGGCTCCGCGTTCGAGGGCGGGGACGGTCATCTCCCGCAGGTAGCGCTCGGTGGAGAAGCCGTGCACCAGCAGCCCGTCGGCAACGGCCCCCGCCGTCTCGCACATCTTGGGTCCCACCGCGGCGATGAACACCTTGGGTGCCGGTGTCTGCGACGGCGGAGTGAACATGGGGGTCATCAGGGTGTGGGTGTAGAAATCGCCACGGAAATCGAGCTTCTCCCCGGTCGCCCATGCGAACCAGATCGCACGGAGCGCGGCGACGAACTCGGCCATGCGGGCGGCCGGTGCACTCCACGGCATGGAGAAGCGACGCTCGACATGGGGTTTGATCTGGCTGCCCAGTCCGAGGATGAGCCTGCCGCCCGAGTAGTCCTGGAGCGCGCGGGCCTGGGTGGCGAGCGTCATGGGTGACCGGGCGAACGCAACCAGGATATTGGTCATCAGGTCCACCCTCGACGTGCTACCCGCAGCCACAGTCAGATGCAGCAGTGGGTCCGACGACAGTTCGGCGTACGAGATCCCGTCGAGGCCTGCGTCTTCGGCGAGACGGGCCAGCGCAGCAGTGTCGGCGAGTTGCTGACCCGGCGGGCCGATCGGCAGCACCACCTTGGGGGCGGCGACACTCGCAGTGGTGGTCTCAGGCAACGAAATCATCCCAATTCGTGGAGAGGTAGTCGAGGAACGCGGGGCCGACGGATTCGCCGACCAGGTGATCGGCCGGAACCGGCTGTTGCAGTGCGCGATACGTCGGGTCGGCGACGATGCTCCGCGCGAAATCGTGATGGAGGATGGCTGCCGTGCCGATGAGGACGAAATCGGCGCCCCGCTCCAGACATTCGCGAGCACCGGGGGCGTCGGTGATCTTGCCGGCCACGCCCACACGGGTGTTGCCGCGGGGCAGATCGGTGAAGAAGTCGATCAGCCGACGACCATGGTGAGCCTCGTCGTAGGGTTCCTTGAACGCGTCCCACAGGGACAGATCCAGATAGTCGAGGTTGCCGCGGTCGAGGACCTCGAAGGCGAGAGCGCGGGCCTCGTCGAGGACGATTCCGTATCGCTCCGGTGAGAGTCGTAGGCCGAGTTGGAAATTCGGCGACACTGCCGCACGGATGCCGTCGACGATCTCGTGGACGATGCGGAACCGGTTCCGGGTCGATCCGCCGTAACGGTCGGTGCGGTGATTGCTACGGGTATCAAGGAACTGCGCGATCAGATAGCCGTGGGCTCCGTGGACTTCGACTCCGTCGAAGCCCGCTCGCTCAGCCCGGACCGCCGCGTCGACGAAGTCGTGCACGACCTGTTCGACCTCGCCTGTGGTCAGTGCGGTCGCTCCCTTACTCGGGTCGTCCCAAGGGGCGACAACGGGACGCCCCGAGATCTGGGCATTCGCCCGCCGCCCACCGTGTTGCAGCTGTACCGACGACACCGCCCCGGCCGCTCGCAGGCCGTCGGCGAGTCTCGTGAGGCCCGGCAGTTGGGCATCGTCGCAGATACCCAACTGCCCGGGAAATGCCATGCCGGCCTGGCTCACATGTGCCGCACAGGTCATCACCATCCCGAACCCGCCTTCGGCTCGTCGGGTCAACCATCGGTACTCGTCGTCGTGGAGTGTCCCGTCGTCGTTGCTCTGCATGTTTGTCAACGGAGCGAGGGCGATTCGATTCTGCCAGTCGGGACCGTGGCGGAAGGTCAGGGAGTCGGCGAGTGCGGTCATGTGTGTGGTCCCGTCTCAGGCGAAGCGCTCGATCTCATGGGCCAACAGCGACTGGAGATCGTCGGCGGGTGGCTTCGGCATTTCGACGGCCGCCTCGCGAGTCGGCAGCAGTACGACCGCGGTTCCCGGGGTGTTGGTCTCGCCACGCTGGTTGGTGCATGCCAGTTCCAGGTGGACCTCATTGCGGGTGCCTTGCTCGTCGGTCACCTGCCGCTTGTCGACGACCTTGCCGGTGATCCAGGTGGTGTCGCCGATGTAGTTGAACTTGCGGTGCTGACACGACAGTTTCCACAGCCAGCCGTCGTCGCCGATCCAATCGGTGAGGGCATGGGTCAACCAGGTCTCGCGCATCGCACCATAGTCGTAGTTCATCGGGATGCCGAGTTCCGCGGCGCGTTCGGATTCCCAGTGCAGGCGTTGCACGGTATCGGGGATGTTCCGTGAGTTCGCCGGGTACAGGCCGGGGACCTTGCGACGGATCGTCCGTGAGATGCCGAATGTCCCGGGCGGGGTGAGCTGCATGCCCCAACCGACATGCCACACGATCACATCGGTGACGGTGAGTGGGCCTTTGACGCGCTTGTCGATCTGGTCGCCGATCTCGACGTCCTCCCAGTAGCGGGTCTCGGCGCCGCGCCTGGTCTCGGCGTCATAGGCCGCGTCGATCTCGGCGAGTTGCTCGTCGGTGTACGGGGTGGTGAAGTCGATGGGATCGGCCTTCTTGGCATTGGCCCGCGAGGTGTGGCGCTCGGCGTTGATCCAGGTGCCGCGTTGGATGGCGTGGATCTCACCGGCACCGTTGGCGAACAAGAAGTCGTTGGTGACGTGAGCAGTGCGACCACCGAACTTCGAGGGCTTCTCCTCGACCCCGACCTGCGCACGGACGACCTGACACCGGTCGCCGAGCGTCAGCGGGCGAAACCACTCGAACTCCATCACAGCCTGGTACGAGCCGAGTCCGGCGAACGGGTCACCCTTCAACAGGGCCTTCTGCTCGGGGCTCACCGGCGGCGCGGCGTTCTCGCCCATGGTGTACATGAAATTGGGCGGCGCGATCAGGGTTCCCCAGCGGGTGTTCTTGCCGTAGTCGGGATCGCACCAGAGGGGATTGGCATCGCCATATCCGAACGCGAAATGGCGTGTGCCGTCGGCGGTCACCTCGTGATTGTGCGGGGTCAGAGGGCGTTCCGGAATGCCGATACGCCGGCGTGAACGCTCGAATGACTCGTCGGTCAGAATGCCGTACTCGGCGGATTGCGGGTTGGTCACATCACTCACGGCGACTCCTCATCTATCGGCTATTGCAGTCCATCATATAGTACAATCAGCTAAATGATTAAAGGAGTCGAGATGGAGTTCGGATTACCCTGGCCCGGAGCCGAGGTCGCACAGGAGGCGGAGAAGGCCGGCATCGCGGCGTTCTGCACCGGTGATTTTGTCGACAACGACGCATATTCGGTACTGGCGGACATGGCGGCAAACACGACAAAAGCCCAGGTCGGCACCAGTATCGCGTATGCGTTCTCCCGCAGTCCGTACGCGCACGCGTCCGCGATTCGGACGCTACACAAGCACGCTGCGGGCCGATTGTTCCTCGGGCTCGGTTCGGGTGCCTACGCGATCAATCGGGACTGGGTCGGGGCAGAGGCCGACCGCCCGGTCGCGCGAATGAGCGATCTCGCCGGAGCGGTACGAGCCTGGCTGCATGCGGAGAACGGCGAACGTGTCCGTTACGACGGTGAGTTCTATCGGGTCGACGCGCGGGTCCAGGCGCCGGTACTGGGCCGACTCGATGTCCCGATTTTGTTCGCCGGCTTCAACAAAGGCATGGCCGCTGCTGCGGCCCGACATGCCGACGGGGTCATCGGCCACGGCTTGTTCACGGCGCAATGGTGGAACGACGTCGTCCGGCCGGCGACCGCCAAAGGACTGGCCGACGCCGGCAAGAGCAGCACGATCGAACACGGTTGGCTGATCACTGCGGTTGATGACGACAACCCGGATCGGGCCATCCTCGACGCCCGCCGCATGATCGCCTTCTACCTCACCGTGAAGACCTACGACGCGTTCATCGAGCAGCATGGCTGGACGGACGCCGTGGTGGCGCTGCGCGCCGCCTTCAAGGCCGGGGACATGGACACCTTCACCAATGCCGTCACAGACGACATGCTCCACACGATTGCCGTGTGCGGCACAACGGCCGATGCGCGTTCGCGTCTGGCGGAGCGCAGGGCCGAGGGGTCGCTGGCCCGGGATCTGACATATCTGGGGCAGCCGGCGTTCCTGGTGAGCGATCGGCGACGAGCGGTCTACGCTCACAACAGCCTGGCGTTACTGGAAGGCTGATACGTGAGCTTCGTCAGCTACCGCTTCGAGTCAGGTTGTGCGCGCATCACATTGACCGATGGTGACCGGGGGAACCCGGTCCACTCCGATATGGTCGAGGAACTGTTTGCCGCGGTGCGGCGGGCATCGGCTGACTCGGCGCGAGTGATCGTGCTCAGCGCGCAGGGACGCTTCTTCTCCGTCGGCGGGGATCTGGCGGCATTCGCCTCGGCTGCGGACATGTCCAACTACATCGACGACCTCGCCGACTCCTTGCATCGTGTGGTGAGCGAACTCGTCCGCGCCGACGCCGTGGTGGTCTCGGTGGTGCAGGGTCCTGCTGCCGGGGCGGGCTTTCCGCTCGCCGCCGCGGCGGACATCATCATCGCGGCCCAGACGGCGACATTCAGTCTGGGCTATACGAAGGTCGGGCTCAACGTCGATGGTGGGACCAGCCTGCTCGTGCACTCGCTGGGTCTGCATCGCTCGCTGCGGCTGGCCCTTCTCAACGATGCGATCAGCGCCAACGAGGCACTGGCGACGGGCCTGGTCGCCCGGGTGGCTCCGGATGGTGATCTCGATCGGGTAGCCGAGAAGATCGTCGATCAGGTCCTCGCCGGCCCGGCCGGGGGACAGGCCGCCACCAAGCAGCTCTTGCGGGCGACCGCGGACGCGGCTCCCGAGAGCGCGTTGCGTCGGGAGGCGCTTGCCATTCGCACCACTGCCGGTGATCCCGACGCGAGAGAAGGGGTCGGGGCGTTTCTGGCGAAACGCCGACCTGAGTTCGCCAGATGATCGATGGTGGAATCCGCTCACCGATATCGCACAATCGGGTGACGTTGACAATCACGGAGGAACACTGATGCACCTCACCGCGCTCGCTGCCGAGCTCGGAAGCAAACCTGCTGTGATCATGGGTGAATCGGGCCAGTCGATCAGCTATGCGGAACTCGAGCGCGCGTCGAACCGGATCGCGCACGTGTTGACCGACCTCGGATTGCGGCCGGGGGACCACATCGCGATCCTGATGGAGAATCGTCTGGACGTTTTTCCGGTGGCGTGGGCTGCGCAACGCTCAGGGCTCTTCTACACCCCGGTCAACTGGCATCTCACCGTCGCCGAGGCGGCATACATCGTCGACAACTGCGAGGCGACGGTGCTCATCTCATCGTCCGAACTCGCAGCGCTCGCCGATGAATGCGCGCGATCGGCTTCGCGCGAGGTGACCAGGCTGACCGTCGGTGAGGATCTCGAGGAACTGGCATCCGTGGCTCCGGACATCCCGATCGCGCATGAGCTGGAGGGCTGCTACATGTTCTACAGCTCCGGCACCACGGGCCGTCCCAAGGGGATACTCCCCGAGTTGACCGGTGATGCGTTCGGAACCGGATACGCGATCGACCACATGATGGGTACCGCATTCGGTCTCGGCCGCGACACCATATACCTCAGCCCGGGTCCGCTCTATCATGCGGCGCCGTTGGGGTGGTCCATGGGGGCCATCCGCAACGGCGGTACAGCAGTCGTGATGGAGCGGTACGATGCGGAACGCTCGCTCGCCCTGATCGAGCAGTATGGTGTGACCGCAGCACAATTCGTACCCACCATGTTCGTTCGGCTGCTCAAGCTCCCCGACGAGGTGCGCCGATCCCACGACGTCGGCTCGCTGCGCATCATGATCCACGCCGGTGCGCCATGTCCCGTCGAGATCAAACGGCAGATGATCGATTGGCTCGGGCCGATTCTCGTCGAGTTCTACGCAGGCAGTGAGGGAACCGGATTCTTCATGGTCGACTCGAAGGCCTGGCTCGAACGGCCCGGTACGGTCGGAAAGGCTCTGCTCGGAGTTGTGCACATCTGCGACGACGACGGAAACGAACTGCCGGTCGGCGAGGTCGGGCAGGTCTGGTTCGGTGACGTCCGCCGGTTCGAATACCACGGTGATCCCGACAAGACCGCTGGTGCGTGGAATGACCGTGGCTGGAACACCCTCGGAGATCTCGGTCATGTCGACGCCGACGGCTATCTGTACCTGTCCGACCGGCGAACCGATCTGATCCTGTCCGGTGGCGTCAACGTCTATCCACGCGAGATCGAGGACGTACTCATCCTGCACCCGGCAGTTGCCGACGTCGCCGTCATCGGCCTGGCCGACGACGAGTTCGGCCAGCGCGTGCACGCGTTCGTATTGCCCAGCGACGAGACACTTCCCGGACCGGATCTCGAGGAAACGCTCGCCACATACGCACGCGAGCACCTCGCGGGCTTCAAGGTTCCCCGCGGGTGGACTTTCCTCGACGAGTTTCCGCGGCTGCCCAGTGGAAAGATCCTCCGCCGTAAGCTGCCGGTGAGCTGAAAGCCGGTGCGTCCGGAGGTGTAATGGCGGAAGGCAAGCATGACTACCGAAGCAGAGACCGACGGCGGGCAGTCGTTGTTCGTGGATCGTCGCGGCGGCGTCACCGTCCTGACGTTGAACCGCCCTGCCCGACGCAACGCACTCGACAGGGCCTTGCGCCGTGCACTCAGGAAGGAGTTCGCCACCGCTGAAGCCGACGACGATGTGCGGGTCATTGTCGTCACGGGCGCGGGAAGTGCATTCTCTTCAGGCGTGGATCTGTCGGAGGCGTTGACCGGGCCTGCGACGGCCCCGGAAGGTGCGACACCTACACAGGTGATGCGATCGCTGTCGAAGCCGGTGATCGCAGCTGTCAACGGTCCATGCTTCACCGGTGGGCTCGAGCTCGCGGTCAGCTGTTCGTTCATCATCGCCTCCGAGGAGGCCGTGTTCGCCGACACGCACACGTCGATCGGTCTGATCGATGGATGGGGCGGCAGTGCGATGCTGCCGCGAATTGTCGGACTGCCGATGGCCACCCAGATCATGCTCACCGGGAACCCCATCGACGCGCAGACGGCGTTGCGTATCGGGCTCGCCAATGAAGTCGTGCCGGCCGATCGGCTCATGGCGCGAACCCTTGAGATCGCAGAATCCATCGCGGCCGCTCACCCCGAGGCGACACGTCGACTGCTCCGGTTACTCAACGACGGCGCCGGAAGCTCGACTGCGCACGCCCTCGGTCTCGAGGCCGAGGCAGCGGCGACCTGGCGGCCGAACGGCGCGGAGATCCGTCGTCGGTTCTCCACGCGAACGCAGAAGCCGGATCAGACGTAGCCGGGTCCTACTCGGCGGCAACCCTGTCGCCGCCGAGATAGGCCGCCTCGATCCGCTCCGGATGCGTCAGCAGCTCCTTGGCATCGCCGGAGAGGACCTCGGCGCCGTGGGCGAGCACAACGGCGCGGTCGGCGGCCTGCAGGGCGAGTCGGACATGCTGCTCCACGAGAATCACCGCTGTTCCGGTGTCGTCGGCGACCTGACGGATCACCGGCAGGAGTTGTTCGACGATGACCGGCGCCAGACCCATGCTGAGTTCGTCGATGAGCAGCACCGTGGGGTCCTGGACCAGCGCGCGCCCGATGGCGAGCATCTGCTGTTCGCCGCCCGACAGCGAGCCGGCGGCTACCGAGGTCCGTTCGCGCAGACGAGGGAACAGATCGAACACCCCGTCGATCTTTGCCTTCTTGCGGCCGGCGAGTTTCAGGTTCTCGTAAGTGGTGAGGGTGGTGAACAGCGCACGATCGTCGGGCACCAGGACGAGCCCGTGACCGGCGGCCTGGCGAGAGTGCTCCGACCGTAATGTGTTGCCGTCCAGGGTGATCGACCCGTCCGCCCGGTTGATCAAGCCGGCCAGCGCCAGCAGGGTAGTGGTCTTGCCTGCACCGTTGGGGCCGAGCAAGGCGAGGATCTCGCCGCGGTGAACACTCAGGTCGACGTCTCGGATGACCGGTGCGCCCGCATAGCCCGCGGACAGTCCTGAACATGACAGCACTGGGGTCTTTGATGTGGTGTTCACGCGGTGACCTCCTGGGCCTGGGCGAGGGCGGGTTCTTCCAACGCGGCCTCCTCCGGGGGTGCGCTGCTGCCGAGGTATGCGCGGATGACCTCGGGGTTCTGCTTGATCTCGTCGGGAGTGCCGATGGCGATCACACGCCCGAGGTCGAGGACGACGATGCGGTCACACAGGTCGAGCACCAATCCCATGTCGTGATCGACCATGACCACTGTCGTCCCGGCGCCTCGGACTGCGCGCAGGCGCTGCCCGAGCCACATGCTCTCCGAACTGTCGAGGCCGGCGGCGGGCTCGTCGAGCATCAATGCCTTGGGTCGTCCGGCCAGCGCGCGAGCGATCGACACCAACTGTCGTTGTCCCTGGGACAGTTCGGCGACCATCCGGTCGGCGACCGGGGTCAAATGCAGGATTTCGAACAGCCGCTCGAGATCCGGGTCGTCCTCGCCGCGATGCTTGGCGGCTTCGGTGCCGACGAGCACGTTCTCCCGCACGGTCAGGTCGTCGTAGAGTTCGATGCCCTGGAAGGTGCGTCCGAGTCCGCGCCGGCTGCGTTCGTGTGGTGCCAGTCCGTCGAGACGCTCGCCGTCGAGAACCACCGATCCAGTCGAGTTGGCAAACCCGCTGAGCGCGTCGATGAGGGTTGTCTTGCCCGCCCCGTTCGGTCCGATCAGACCCAGGATCTCGCCTGAGCGGACTGAGAAGCTCACGTCTTCGAGGGCGATCACGCCGCCATAACGCATCCCGACGGCCTCGGCGGACAGCACCTCGGTGCCGAGAGCGGGAGCTTCGGATATCGAGGTCGGGTCGACAGAGAGGTCCAGATCGACCGATCCGTTGGGGCGGTGGCGAATTCGGGTGATCAGCGCGTGGACGGGGCCGACGATGCCGTCCGGGTTCACGATGACGGACACGATCAGGAGCACACCGGTGATGACCGCGAAGTAGTCGCCGAGGTTGACCCACTTGTCGAGCGCAAAGTACAAGATGCCACCCACCCCGATGACGCCGGAGAGAACCCCGCCACCGATTGAACTGATGCCGGCCAGGTACGCGGTTGCGAACAGGGCGATTCCGGCCAGCGCAGAATAGCTGGCCGCCGACGCGACATTCTGTTGATAGGCCATCAGGGCGCCGCCGAGGCCGGCGATGAACGAACCGATCGCGAATGCGATGATCTTGACCCGGTTCACCGCGATGCCGGATGCCGCGGCAGACCGCTCGTTGGCGCGCACGGCGAGCATCGACGCGCCGAGCCTGCTACGGCGCAGGAACGCGACGCCAAGGCCGACGAATACGGCCACCACGAGGCAGAGGATTCCGAAGGTGATGCGGGGATACGAGTCGCCGCTGCCGATGCCGAAGTCCAGACCGAACATGGTGGGGTTCTCCACCGGGGCACCCGCGGCACCACCGTTGAAGTCGGTGTTTCGGAACCAGAAGGCCTCCAACGTGACCGCCATGGCCAGGGTGAGCACCGCAACGGGCAGCCCGCGGAGTCGGAGTGCGGGTAGGCCGATCACGACTCCGATGACGGTGGCGACGAGCGCCGCGAGTATCGGAGCGAACGGAAACGGCACGCCGAGGACCGTGGTCAGGCGACTCACGACGAAGGCCGAGGTGCCCGCGAGGGTCAACTGTGCGAGAGACACCTGGCCGGCGAATCCGGTCACCACCACCTGGGAGAGTCCGATGATCGCCAGCACGATGGTGGTGATGACCGCGCCGCGAGTGCCTCCACTCGTGGCGAACAACGCGACGAGCCCGATCGTGACTGCAATTATCGTTGGCGTCACAAGGTTCCGCGGCCGTGGTGCACGTCCCAGCGACAAGGAGGAGAGGGTCCCGCGCTGAGGGAGTTGATTGCGTCGGACGACGAGCAACACCAGGATCAGCACGAGCGTGGTCAGCTCCGCGACGCCGCCTGCCGGGAACCAGTCGATGGTGTTCTGCAGGTAGATCAGCTCACCCTGGACCATGCCGATGATCAGTCCCGCCGCGACGGTCGGCCCAACCTTCGTGAAGCCGCCGACCATTGCAGCGGCGAGCGCTGGGACGATGAACAGTGTGTATGACAGCGGCACCAACGGAACGATCGGCGCGATCAGGATGCCACTGACGCCGGCGACGACGACGCTCAGAGCCCAGTTGATGGCCGCGACACGATTCGGCGAGAGGCCCGAGACAATCGCTCCACGTTCGGTTTCGGCGACCGCCCGGGTGGCCAGCCCGAACCGCGTGTATTTGATCAGCGCGCCCAGGGCGAGCGCGAGCACGATGATGATGAGCGCGAACCAGACCCGGTCGGCCGGGATGCGGACACCGGAGACCGTGTAGATCTCCTGCGACAGAATGGGTTCGACCGAGACCGGACTGGTACCGACCCGCATGGCGAGTACGAGCTGCACGACGAGCATCACTCCGATGCTCGCGACAGCCTTGGCCACTGGTGACGACGTGCGCAACCAACGAAAGACCAGTAGATAGAGGATGAGACCGACGGCAGCTGCGATCACCAGGGAAATGGCCGCGGCGGAGACAAACGTCAGCGGCTGGGACGAGAGCGTGATGGTCTGCGGGAAACCGGGAATGGGGACAAGGAGTTCCCCCTTGCGTAAGAAGGCGAATGTGTAGGCGATATAGAGAGCGAGCGCACCCGTGGCGAAATTGACGACCCCAGAACTTCGGAAGGTCACCACCAGGGACATACCCAGCGCAGCGAACACCGCACCGGCACCGAGGCCGAGGATCAGGAAGGCGAGATGGTCAGACACGCGAAGGTTGCTCTCTGCTAGACGAATGGGGCCGGGGCGGTTGGCCCGATTCCGTTGGCTCAGGCGTTATCCAACGGAACCGGGCCCCGACGTCAGTTCAGCTGCTTGACGTCGGTGATCTGGCCGTTGTCGACGGTGCCCACCAGGGCGCCTGCGCTACATGCCATGGGCAGGCCGGGGACGGCCTTGCCGTTGCAGCTCATCGCCAGCCCATCGCCGACCGGCAGTGGAACATTCGCGGCGGCACGGATGGCACTGTTCACCGACGCTGCAGTGACGTCACCCTTGACAGTTCCGGCGGTGCGGACGAAGCCGAGCATCGACTGGTAAGCGGTCACCGCGGTTCCGTCGGGTGAGACCGAGGGTGCGTACTTGGCCATGATCGCCTGATAAGTCAACGATTCCGGATCGGTTCCGGAGCCGAAGGCGGTGTTGAACACCTTGGAGCCGTTCAGCTCTGCGCTGGCGGCCTCCATGACGCTCGGATCGAGGCATGGTCCGATCACCATCTTCTCCGCGTCCGTGCCGACGGTGCCGAGAGCCTTGAGCACGGAGGTGCACATCGTCGGATCGCCGACGATGCCCACGGCCTGCGGGTTGTTCTTGAGGCCGGCGGACACCTGCGGTGAGGCATCAGGATTCCCGAGGGGGATGGCAACGACGTTCAAGTTGATGCCGGCCGCCTGGAATGCCGGAACACCCATGGCCTTCGCGCCGTTGATGGCGGCTGCGGAGTCGGTTACGTAGAGCGTCACGTCCTTCATGCCGCTACCCGCCGTGTACTTGGCCATCCCGCTCAGAACCGCGGGAAAGCCGCCTGTCCATGAGTAGGAGTAATCCGGAGCCGTCAGCTCGGTCTGTCCTGCGCCCTGGTACGAGGTGTAGGGGATCTTGGCGCCGGTGAGGATGGGTACCATCACGTCGCCTTGGGCGGTGTTGGTCACCACGACGCCCACCACACCCGCCTCGACCATCTGGTTTGCGCACGCAGTTGCAGACGCCGGGTCTTCCTTGGATTTGCATTCCACAAGTTCGATCGGTCGACCGCCGATGCCTGCGAGATTCTCGTTGGCGTACTTGACCACGGCCTCGGCCGTTTCTCGATCCTCGGGCAACGAGATCGCCGGGCCGCCTTCGGGGTTGATCAGCCCCACCTTGACCGGTGTCCCGCTGGCCTGATTGCCGGCAAATGTACCGCTGGGTGCAGCCGCGACCGCGCTCTCGGCGGCTGCCGACGATGAGCCGCCCTCACTGGAAGAATCCTCGGTACATGCCGTGGCGCCGGCGATGACGACCACGGCGCCGAGGCACGCTGTCGCATAGCGGCGACGCGAGCGGGATGACGCGAAACGCATACTGACTTCCTTTGATCGGCGAGGCTCGTCGCGAGCCTCGGCACATTTTCGCTGCGTTGTGATGCAGACCACTCCGAAGGGTGATGGACGAAAGGTAGACGAATCAGTCAATACATGTCAATAAGTAAACTGATTTTGCTGAATATCTTTGGTCCGACTATGCTCGAAACCCATGAGCAAACCGGTCATCGTCGTGGTGGGAGCAGGTCCGGGCGTCAGCGGTTCGGTCGCTCGGCGATTCGCGGCGAAGGGATACGACGTCGGGCTGCTCGGCACCGATGCGGACCGGTTGGCGGAGTTGGATCGCCAGGTTGCCGACCACGGCGCGCAGACTCTCGCCGAGGTCTTGGACGTCACGGACGTGGCGGCGGCCACGTCAGAAATTCGATCAATGGGGCAGTGGTGGAACCGAATTGACGTCCTTCACTTCAACCCCAGTGCTTTCCGAGAAAAGGATCCGCTCGAACTCACCGTCGAGGAACTGCTCGAGGATGTCGCGCTCGGTGTGGGTGGCCTACTCACTGCGGTGCAGGCCGCGCGGCAGTTCATGTCGGCGGGTGGCCGCGTCACCGTTACCGGGAGCATGGCGGCGGACAAGCCGTGGAATCGTGCAGCGTCGCTGGGCGTGCAGAAGGCCGGGATCCGGAATCTTGTCCGTAGTATCGACACGACTCTCGCGCCGGAGGGCATCCGCGCCGTGTCAGTGACGGTGCAGGGCTCACTCGGCGAAGACGGTCCCTTCACTCCCGATCGGGTGGCCGAGGCGATCTGGGATGCCGCACACCAGGACGAGGCGTCATGGTCTTCCGAGGTGGCCTACCACGGGTGAGGCTCGCGCTGGATCGTTGATGAGGATGTGACTCAAGAAGCAAACATTCTGTCGTCCTTGCGGATTCTAACTGCGGATTCTCGGCGACACATTGCGGCGGATTGACTCCGTCGAAAGCAGGAGGCTGCGACAGATCCGACTGGATCCAACGGCGCGAGAATTGCTTTCACACACCGCCGCCGCGAGTGGCGACCGCGTCGCGGCCCGCCAAGCCGGCCTCGCGGAAGATGCGTGCTCGACCTCGGGCGGCGGGTCCGCGGCTCGAGCACCGCGGCTCGAGCACCGCGGCGGGCGCGTCGTTCCTCGCGTGTTTACGCAACGTGTAGAACGATTTTCGGGAGATGCCATGCTCGACGCAGAACGTCGAGACCGCTCCGCGCGGCGCGTCGTCAGGCCACTGAGAGATCGCCAGCCGAACTACAGGGTTAACAGCCCCCGGCCGAGCATCGATGCAGAAGTGTCACCACCAAGACTACCCACACTGTCACCGATGTCTTGATACATAACTGTCACCGATGTCCTGAGAGATAACAGTTGCGAGTGCCGCCTGAATGCCCTATAGTCGAACATACATTCGAAGCAAACTCATTGGGGGTGAGTATGGCCGAGCCGACCACAGGTGCCGATGGCGTGGGTGAGTCCTTGTCGGAGGTTCCTGCGCTGCTCACCGAACTGCACTCGCTGCTGGATCGGCTCGGCGAGGCGGATCTGGCTCGTTGCAGCGATGCCGAACTGATTGACGTGGCGCAAGCGACGGAGCGGGCGATCAATCGGATGACGTTTCAGGGCAACCGTCAGGTCCTGGATCTCTCTGATCGGGATGTGCCCCGGGCGATGGGATTTCGGTCCCTGGCCAATTTCATGAACGCCCACCTGCGGATCTCTGATCCCGGACGCCGCAGAGCGCAACTCGCCGCCACCGGCCGGTTCCGGCAGCTCAACGGGCAGACCGGCGACCCGCAGTATTCGACCTTGGCAGTGGCGTTCGCCGCCGGTGCGGTGGGTGCGGCGCACGTGCACAAGACGATCGAGATTCTCGACGCCTTGCCTCATCGCCTGCCGCACGACCGGAAGGTCGCTGCCGAGGTCACCATGGGGGAGCTGGCCGCCACACACACGCCCGCCGAGATCGGCGAACTCGGCCAACGTCTGCTGGCCCATCTGGATCCGGACGGCGAGTTGACCGACGACGCCGATCGTCAACGGCACCGCAACCTGTGGCTGAATCGGCAGAATGCGCAACAGATGTCGAAACTGACCGGACATCTGGACCCGGAAACCCGCGCCCTGGTGGAGATGCTGCAGGCTGTGTGGGCCCAACCCGGCATGAACAATCCCGCGGATCCGCAGTCACCACGTGGGTCGATCGAGGACGCCGACCCCGACCAGCTGTCCGCGGCGGTCGAACGTGACCGCCGGACACCGGCTCAACGCAATCATGATGCATTGGCCGCACTGCTGCGTGCGGTGTTCACCGACGGGTTGCTCGGTAAGTCCCACCGCGGCCTGCCGGTGCAGTTGATCGTCAAGGCCGACCTCAACGACCTCAAGCGTGAGGCCGGGTTGGCCACCACCGCAACAGGTTCGCTGCTGCCGATTGCCGATGTCATCCGCCTGGCCGCCGACGCCCAACAGTATTTGGCTGTCTTCGCCGACCACACCGCGGTGCCGCTGTATCTGGGCAAGGCCAAACGGCTGGCGTCGCAAGGACAACGGTTGGCATCATTTGCCCGCCCGGACGGGGAGGTGTGCTCAGCGCCCGGCTGCGATCAGCCCGCCACTCAGGTGGAGATGCATCACGCCGCACTGGACTTCGCCGAGGGCGGGCTCACCGACATCGTCGATCTGGCCCCTGCCTGCCCGAAACATAACCGGATGGTCGGGCATCGGGTCGGGCAGTTCACGACAGGCGTCTACCGTGACGGTCTCCACGCCGGCCGCACCTGGTGGCGGCGCAACAGCCAACCCGACGCACCGCCGAACCCCGAACAGATCAATCGCCGCCCCGACATCGCACAGCTCTATGGCCGGCACCTCGACCAGACACGCGCACGCATCCATCCACCCGGAACGAAGGCCGAACCGCCACCCGGCCGCAATACGCTGCAGCTCACCGAGACGATCCCACCACCCATCTCGGTAGTCGAAGCACGCCTGGCGCTGCTCGTCCTCGCCGGCACGCCTTGACGCACCGGGTAGCCGGGGACGGCCCGAGAATCGAGGCCGGCGCCAACTCGGTCATCGAGCTGTCGGTAGAGGAGTCGATGTTGGGTATCTGTTCGCTCGCCCGGTGATCGCGCCGCGCAAGCAGACTCACACGCCGCGGCGCGATGTGGAACGGCGCCGGACCGTCATTGCACGATGCGTCGACACCGAGCTGAGCGCAGCCGCCGGTAGCGGCGTGAATCCCCGGTCGTCACTTCGAATTCCGTCGAGAAAAAAGGTGAGGTATCGCTCGTAGACTTCGGGGGCGACATCGCGGGTGCTGTCCATGATCGGCGCCATCGCCGACTGCATGAACGTGACATCGGTCGGTTCGAAATCGCCACGGACGACCCCCGCATCCTTGGCCCGATGCACGAGCTCGACGATCAGGGGGGCGATCCGGACGCGGACATCGGCGATGCGGTCATCGCCGAGAGTCGGGTCGTCGAGGATCTGATGGAGGCCGCGATCGCCGAACTGCATCTGCAGTGCGCGACGGAGGTAGTCGGTCAGTGCCTTCCACGGGTCGGGTTCGGCCAGTGCTTCACGTGCCACCGCCTCGACCGCCTGCAGTCGTTCTTCGAAGAGGGTGTCGATGATCTCTTCCTTGTTGGCGAAACGTCGGTACGCGGTGCCCACGCCGACTCCGGCATGGTGCGCGATGTCGTTGAGTGTGACGCCGAGTCCCTTCTCGGCGAACAATTCTCGAGCCGCGTCCAGCAGCCTTTCGCGGTTGACTGACGCGTCCTTGCGTAACGGACGTGCTGGTTGTGCCTTGGCCATGTTCTCACTCTACCGGCTAAGCGGATTGACGATATCCGCTTATGTGATTACGCTGGGTAAGCGGATACGGGATATCCGTTCAGCTTGAGGAGGTTGGCATGAAGTTCACCCAGAGTGGAGGACGGACCGCGCCCGGACCGGGCGAGTGGTTCACCGGCACCGTGCAGATCGACGGCATCCGAAACCCGGACGACCAGTCGGCCATCGGTTGCGCCCATGTGCGCTTCTCGCCGGGGGCGCGCACCGCGTGGCATCACCATCCGAAGGGGCAGACCCTGTACGTCACCGACGGCATCGGACTCGTCGCCACGCGCGGGGGTGGCGTCCAGGAGATCCGACCCGGCGACGTTGTCTACATCGAACCCGGCGAGGAGCACTGGCACGGTGCCACCGCCGACCGCTTCATGGCCCATGTCGCCATGCAGGAGGCCGATGAGAGTGGTGACGTCGTCACCTGGCTCCACCACGTCACCGACGCTGAGTACCAGGCTTGAGTGGAAGGCAGAGCACCATGATTCTCGATGAGACCCACACACTGTCCAACGACGTCTGGATCCCGAAGCTGGGCCTGGGCACCTGGTTCATCGACGACGACAAGGCCGCGCGTGCCGTCGCTGAGGCGATCGACGTCGGATACCGCAACATCGACACCGCGCAGGCTTACGGCAACGAGCGAGGTGTCGGCGAGGGCGTGCGCACGAGCGGTGTGGCCCGAGACAAGTTGTTCGTGTCGACCAAACTGGCCGCCGAGATCAAGAACTACCAGGAGGCGACCGCGGCCATCGACGAGTCGCTGCGCACGATGGGCATGGACCACCTCGATCTCATGTTGATCCTCAGCCCGCAGCCGTGGGCCGACTGGCGCGGCGGCGACTACGCCGATGGCAACCGCGAGGCGTGGCGCGCGCTGGAGGACGCATACCAGGCAGGAAAGCTCCGCTCGATCGGTGTTTCCAACTTCGAGCAGAACGACCTCGACAACATCCTCGCGACGAGCACTGTTGCGCCGCATGTGAATCAGATCCTCGTACACGCCGGCAACACCCCGACCGATCTCATCGACTACTGCGCCGGCCGTAATATCCTCGTCGAGGCCTACTCGCCGATCGGGCACGGAGAGGTGCTCAAGAATCCGGAGATCGCGGCGATGGCCGAACGCTACGGCGTGAGCGTTCCGCAACTCTGCATCCGCTACACGCTGCAGCTGGGCACGGTGTCGCTACCGAAGACCGTCAACCCCGACCACATGCGCAACAACGCCGACGTCGAGTTCACGATCTGCGACGGCGACATGGACACGCTGCGCGGCATGCGGATCGAGGACTACGGCGAGGCCGGCGCATTCCCGGTGTTCAGCGGAAAGTGAGATCGGCAGCGGTCATGTGACGGCGATCAGCGGCAGGCCGGAATCCCCGGTCTCCGCATTTCGCCCTCCGACCCGACCCCCCGATGGAAGAATCACCACCGGTTCGGGGCCTGGATCAGGAGACCGCATGATCGCATCCGTCGCCACCGGAATCCGTCGCCATCGGAATCGTCGCCATCGGAATCGTCGCCGCGGCATCGTGGCCGCCACCCTCGGCTGTGTCGCGGTACTGACCGTCGCCGGCTGTTCGTCGGACACCTCGTCGAGCGGGTCTTCCACCGCCGCCTCGTCGAGTGTCGCCGGGCCGACGCCGGCGGTCGCCGACGTCATCACGCCGGTGACCGCCACCGCCATCGACGACCCGATGGCCGTCGTCGGGTCCGACGGCAAGACCCACCTCGCCTATGAACTGTTGCTGATCAACGTGACCCCGGATCCGGTCGGCGTCCGTTCACTGGAGGTCAGCGCGTCGGGGCAGTCGCTACTCACTCTGGAGGGTGCCGCCCTGACCGCGCTCACGCGACGGGGCAGCGGAGCGCCCGGACTCGACCTCGCCGGCGGCGAGTATGCCCGGCTCACCCTGGACGTGGTGCTACCCGACGGGGCACCGACGCCGGCGTCGCTGTCGAACACGCTGACCGTCGCGCCGTCGAAGCCGCAACCGCCGCTGATCCCGGCGGTGATCGCCGAGCCCATCACGGTGACCGTCGACCAGCAGGAGGCGGTGGTCGTCGACACGCCGCTGTACGGCGACGGCTGGCTGAACGGGGACGGCTGCTGTGGCACCAGCGCGCACCGTATGGCCGCCAACCCGATCAACGGAAGATTCTGGCTCGCAGAACGATTCGCGATCGACTGGGTGCAACTCGATGAGGCGGGCAAGTTGTACGTCGGCGACCCGACGAAGCTCTCGTCCTATCCGTACTACGGCGCCGACATCCACTCGGTCGCCGACAGCACCGTCGTCGGGGTCGTCGACGGACTTCCCGACCAGATTCCCGGCAAGAGTCCGACCGGCCTGCCGCTCGATCAGTACGGCGGCAACCATGTGGTGGCGAAGGTCGCCGACGGCGTCTACGTGTTCTACGCCCACCTCGAGCCGGGCAGCGTGAAGGTCGAGGTAGGGGACACGCTGACGCCCGGGCAGGTCATCGGCAGACTTGGCAACAGCGGCAACTCCGACGCCCCACATCTCCATTTCCATGCGATGAACGGCCCGGACCCGTTGCGGGCGTCCGGGATTCCGTACGAGTACAAGCAGTTCACGGTCGCGCATCGGTTGCAGTCGGAGGCTCAGCTCGAGCCGTTGCTCACCACCGGCGGGCCACCGGAGTATGCATCGGAACCGGTCGGCAAGCAGGTCACCGACGCCATGCCGATGGACCTCGACGTGGTGGACTTCCCGTCGAAGTGACCGGGCTCAGTCGAGTCCCTCCTGCGCCGTCCGATCGCCGCGCCGCGACGCGGCCCGCTGCACGAGGAAGATCGTCGTACCGAGTACCCCGACGGCCAGTCCCACGAGGCAGACCTGGACCGCACGGTCGCCACCCCATCCCGTCACCCACACCACCACGGTCGCGACGAGCCACGCGACCATCCCGGTGATGATGACGGGCTCGGGGGCCCGCAGAGCACGCGGGAGTTCGGGGATGTCGGATGCATCGGGCATGGCATCAGAGTAACTTTCGACTGTGCCCACCGATCCGTCGAGCGAGCCCACGAAATCGTCGATCGAGTCCACGGAGTCGTCGACGGCGCCCACCCCGTCATCGAGCGAGACGCCGCCACCGTCAGACCCCCCGACCGCAAGCGGAAACACGCCGACGACAACCGGACCTGCAACGGCCGAGCCCACCGGCGCACTCGACCGCTTCTTCAAGATCAGTCAGCGCGGCTCGACGCTGAGCAGGGAGATCCGCGGCGGTCTCGTCACCTTCTTCACGATGGCCTACATCGTGGTGCTGAACCCGATCATCATCGGCGGTATCCCCGGCGGGGAGAAGAACGCCGACGTGCTCGGCAACGTGCTGCCCCTCGCCCAGGTCGCCGCGGTCACGGCGCTCGTCGCGGGTGTCATGTCGATCATCTTCGGACTGGTCGCCAACTACCCGTTCGCGATCGCCGCGGGCCTCGGCATCAACAGTCTGCTCGCAGTGACGATCGCACCGCAGATGACCTGGCCGGAGGCCATGGGTCTTGTCGTGATCGACGGCATCATCATCGTGTTGCTTGCGGTGACCGGATTCCGCACCGCCGTCTTCAACGCGGTCCCGGCCGAGCTGAAGGCGGCCATCGCAGCCGGTATCGGTGCGTTCATCGCCTTCATCGGTTTCGTCGACGCCGGCTTCGTACGACGCATCCCCGACGCCGCCGGCACGACGGTCCCGGTGCAGCTCGGCTTCGACAACTCGATCACCACCGTCCCCACTCTGATCTTTGCGCTCGGCGTCCTGCTGATGGGCGTCCTGGTGGTCCGCAAGGTGCCCGGCGGTCTTTTGATCGGCATCGTGATCACCTCGATCGTGTCGATCATTCTGGAGGCGACTCTCGACCTGGGGTCAAGCGTCAGTAATCCGAACGGGTGGAATTTGTCGGTCCCCGAACTGCCGGACGGGTTGGGTGGGCTGCCCGATCTGAGTCTGGTCGGCGACGTCGACCTGTTCGGCGCCTTCACCCGGATCGGGGTGCTCGCGGCCTCGGTTCTCGTGTTCACTCTCGTGCTGTCGAACTTCTTCGACGCCATGGGCACGATGACCGGTCTCGGCAAGGAAGGTGGCCTGAGTGACGCCCAGGGGAACCTCCCGGGGATCGGCCGGGCGCTGGTCGTCGAGGGCTCCGGCGCCATCGCCGGTGGTGTCGCGTCGTCGTCGTCCAACACCGTCTTCGTCGAGTCCGCCTCGGGTATCGCCGAGGGGGCGCGGACCGGTCTGGCTAACATCGTGACGGGCGTGTTCTTCCTGGTGGCGATGTTTTTGACACCGCTCTACGAGGTGATCCCGCTGGAGGCAGTAGCACCGGCGCTCGTGGTGGTGGGGGCCCTGATGATCGGGCAGGTGTCGTCGATCGACTTCACCAAATTCTCGTACGCACTGCCGGCATTCCTGACCATCGTCACGATGCCGTTCACCTATTCGATCGCCAACGGTATCGGCGTCGGGTTCATCAGTTGGGTGGTGATGGCGACCGCCGCGGGCAAGGCCCGGACGGTCCATCCGCTGCTCTGGATCGTCGCCGCGGTGTTCGTCGCCTACTTTGCGCGCGCGCCGATCTCCGACCTCATCGGGTGATCCAAAGTCCACACCAGTGAAGCCGAACGTGATCGATTGCAATAGAAGTTGCCGACGCAAATAATGCTATTGCATTGCAGGATCGCAGAAGTGAATTACCCTTAGCAACGGGAACTCTGTGGTCTCAGATTTGGCTCGCTCGGACAGGACATCGCGACATGACAATCTCGCACATCGCACTCACGGACGTCGCACTCGCGGACATGCCGCGCACGGATACCACGCTGTCGGGGGAACTCGCACTGGCCGTGGTCCGTCTGGCGAGGCGATTGCGCGGTCGGCGGGTGAGCAAGGTGGTCTCCCTGACGCAATTGTCCGCCATGTCCACCCTGCATCATGAAGGACCGATGACCCCGGGTGCCCTTGCGCTGGCCGAACGTGTCCAACCGCCGTCGATGACCCGCGTCATCGCATCCCTGTCGGATCTCGGCATGGTCCGGCGTGAGCCGCATCCGACCGACGGGCGGCAGGCGATCGTCACGCTCGCCGAGCGCGGCAGCGAGGTGATCACCGCGGAGCTCGATGCGCGGGAGGAATGGCTCAGCGCGCGCATCGAGGAACTGACACCCGAGGAGCGGGCCACGCTGTCAGCGGTCGTGCCGATCATCAAGAAGATCATCACCGGAGACGACGATCGCGGAGTGAACAGCCATTAGAAGAAGGTGCCCGCGAAGGGTGCCCGATCGGTGGTGAAGGCGCGGTCGAGGGCCGCGAGCGTCTCCGCGGAATCGGTCCACAGCCGATCGGCGGCCGCGAACGTGCGGGCGGGTGTACCCCCGAGGAACAACGCGCTCAGCACGGAGATGTCCAGGCGGACGGTCGGGGTTGCGGCACTCGGCGCGACGATCGCGCCGCCGTTGCGGATCGACACGTCGAAGACCCCGCCACGTCCACGGAAGTCATCGCCGACCTCGAGCACCATGTCGAGATCCGCGCCATAGTGGCGGGCGCCCAGTGCCCGCGGGACGTCGAGAATCCGTAGCCACATCTTGTCGCTCACACCGGTGACCGACACGGCCCGGTGGTTGGTGAGCTTGGCCGGCAGCGGGTCGTCGACCGGGATCGCCGCGGTCACCGTCGGCAACAGGTCGAGCCCGACGAGTACCCGCCACAGATCGGTGTGGGCGTCATCGGTGATCGCGACGACCTCGGTGATGTCGCCACGGGCCGGCTCGCCGGACTGGTCGATCCGATACGCGGCATACCCGTCCTCGTGCACGAGATAGTGCAGGCCGCTGCTGTGACTCGGCCGCTGCGACGGGCGGTCGGCCAGGATCGGATCCCACCACGACGCCGGCCGGGCCAGGGCGCCGGGGCGGGTGGCCGTCCACCGCTGGTGAAGCTCGGGGATCCGCTGCGCTACGTCGTCGGCGCCGGCGTAGTTGACCGGCGATGACGTGCGATCTGCCCGATGTCGCATCTTGGCCGCCGACAGGTCGACGGACACCTCCTGCGCGAAGCAGGTGGGTCCGAACCCGAATCGCTCGTAGATCGTCGCCTCGCTCGCCGTGAGGATGGCGAAGACCTGGTCCTCGGCCTCCCACTGGTCGAAGAGTTCGGTGATCATCGTCCGGAGGATGCCGCGCCGCCGATGGGTGGCGGCCACGGAGACCCAGGACAGGCCGGCCGCGGGCTGCGGCGAGCCACCCGGGACGGTCATCGTCATCCGGTAGAACATGGAGACCCCGACGAGTGGTTCTCCGACGAGACCGTCCGGGTCGCGCACCAGGACGACGTCGGCGTCGTCGACCTTGCCTCGCAGGTCGGCCTGTTCGGCCGCCGACAGCGGGTTGGTCATCAGGAATGCGCGAGCGTCGGTCGCGAAGATCTCGTCCCAGTCGGCATCGGTGGCCCTGGCCACGGTGAGGTCTGACGGGGTGGCCTGCGAATCACTCACCCGTCCACGGTTTCACATCCGCCAGCACCGCCGGTGACCAGCCCCGGATTACGGGTTGGCAGACTGTCGAGGTGGCCAGCATGCGCGTCGACGTGATCGACATCGACGATCCCGGCGATCCCCGGGTCGACGACTTCCGTGACCTGAATTCCGTCGACCGGCGCCCCGACGTTCCCGCGCTGCCCGGCGGGCGCGTCGGCAAAGGCCTGGTGATCGCCGAAGGTGTGCTGGTCGTGCAGCGCATGATCGCCTCCCGCTTCACCCCGCATGCATTCCTGGGTGTCGACAAACGTCTCCGCGAACTGGCCGATGACCTGATGGACCCGTCGATCCAGGGGGCGCCGTTCTTCCGGGCATCCGCCGAGGTCATGGCCGAGATCGTCGGATTCCACCTCAATCGTGGTGTCCTGGGCGCGGCCCGACGGCCGTCGGTGCTGTCGGTCGCGGAGGTCATCGACCACGCGCGGACCATCGCGATCCTCGAGGGGGTCAACGACCACGAGAACATCGGCAGCATCTTCCGCAACGCGGCCGGCCTCGGGGTGGATGCGGTGCTGTTCGGCGCGGGATGCGCCGACCCGCTGTACCGGCGATGTGTGCGGGTGTCGATGGGGCACGCGCTGTTGGTCCCGTCCGCCCGGTTCGACAACTGGCCATGGGATCTGGCCTTGCTGCGCGACAACGACTTCCGCCTCGTATCTCTCACCCCCGGGCCTGGTTCGGTGCCGCTGGCGCAGGCCGTCGACGCGGCGAAGGTCGCCTTTCTGGTCGGTGCGGAGGGGCCGGGCCTGTCGGAGACGGCGATGCGCGCCAGTGATGTGCGTGCCCGGATCCCGATGAGCCGGGGTACCGATTCGCTCAACGTCGCGACTGCCGCGGCGATCGCGTTCTATGAGCGGGTCCGATCGGGCACGATGGACGCATGATCACCGGGGGCCGAGGCGCAGGGCGACAACTGTTCCCGCGCGCCACCGACGACGACCGGGCGGTCGCCGAGCCGACGCCGTGGGTCCTCGGGCTCCTGGTGACAGTGTGTTTCGCCGTGTTCACGACCTGCCTGCTGGTGGGGGTCTACGAACTCATCGGGGGAGTGGTGCGCTGGCTCGGTGTGGCGGCGGTGCTCGTCGTCGCCGTCGGGCTCGGCTGGACGCTGTGGGATCTCCGCGACCGCCCTGTCTGGCGATGGATCGTGTGGGGCAGCATCATCGGGCTCCTCGCCGGCCTGGGATCGTCGATCGCGCTGCTGGCGCTCGGTCGGTGACGTCAGCCGAAGCCGAAGTAGCGGGCGATCCGTCCGCGTCGGCGCACCGGGGAGGGCTCGGCGTCGACCGGATTCGGCGCGGCGCTCCCGGCGCCCGGCGTGCCGACGTTCTTGCTGTGCTGGTATCGTGCCCAATCCGCTTCCGCCGGTATGTAATCGGCGGGATGGATGGCGAAAGCGGTGACGGGTATCCGAGCCGGATCGAGGTCGTTCTCGCCGAACGGCCGGGTGAAGCGGAATCCGAGCCACGCCCGGTTCGACTCTTCGGCCAGTTCCTGAGGATGGAACGGCAGCGCGAGAGGTTCGGCGGGGATGCCGGGCGCGTAGCGCAGCGGATGTTCGCCGCCCCAGAACGGTCGCTCCAGCGGAAACGGCAGACCGTTGTCCTCGAGGATGGTCACCGGATCGGCCGCGAACGACCGTCGTAGTTCCCCGTTCTCCCAGCGGGCGAACGCGCCGACGGAGGTCTCGGGGTCGGTGTAGAGCAGGGTTGCCGCGGCGCTCTGCCGGATCGACGCGATGGTGCGGGTCAGCGTCGACGGCTGGTTCGCCGCGAACAGCGAACACGTGATCACGGCCAGGCGCCCGTACCACCCGGCGTACACGTGCGGATCCTGTGCGGCCGCAGCGGTCGCGAGGTCGGTGTCGACGATGGGCACCAGCACCCGGTCGCCGTAGATCGCCTCGGCCAACTTCTGTGCTGCGACAACGTCGTTGGCCGGAGTGGACCCCAGCAGTGCGACGGGATCGTCGCTGTCGATGAACCAGAGGCTGACTGCGCGTGCCGACACGTCGACAGACTAGCTGTTGCCGTTGCTACGGACGCCGAGCAGGACGTCTTCCCATGCGGGGACGGCCGGCTTCCGGGACCGACGTCGGGGCTTGGGAGACGGTGCGGCGGACCGCTCGTCGGCATCCTCACCCGAAGCGGTGGTGGTCGACGGTGTCGCTTCCTCGCCCGCCTCGGGCGTCGGATCGTCGCTCGGCTCGGTCCACGCGGACTCGTCCGCCGATCCGAAATCGATCGCGACGGTGCCGTGTTCGTCGTGGCTCGGCGGCAATGCACCACTTCGTGTGCGTTGCGCGGTGATGAGCCGATCGGCGTCGACGGTGACCTCTTCGTGGCCGTCGACGGCCCGCCCGGTGACCGGGGCGGGTTCGGTCTGCGGCGCGAGATCAGGCGTGGCCACCGGCGTCAGCCGTCGCCGGGGCGCGATGGTCTCCGGGTGGGTCAACTCGTCGGCGAGGTCGTCGAGCGGAGTTGCGGTGCCGCCGTGGGAGCCGGGCTGGAATCGCCAGTGTGCGTGGTTGTCGGTCCGACCGACCTGCCACCCGATCTGGACCACCCAGTGGCCGTCGTCGCCCTTCCACGCGTCCCACTCGACGTCCTGCTGGTTGTGTCCCATGGCGGTGAGAGCCTCGGACACCACCTCACCGAGGGTCGACACGGAGGGGCCGTCCTCACGGATCGGGTGGGCCAGCGACGCCAGCTCGGTGGCACGGGTGCGCTCGAGCAGGACCGGGTGTGCGAATCGTTCGATCTTGTCGACCGGGACCCCGGCCGCTGCCGCGACTTCTGCCACGCTCGCGCCGGCCCGGATGCGGGCCTGGATCTCTCGTGGTCGTAGTGAGCTTTCCATTTCGATCTCGATCTGCCCCAATCGTGAGATGTCACCCCGGGCCGCCGCGCGCAGGCGCTCGTCGGCCGCAATCCGGTACTTCTCACCCGACTCGGGATCACGACAGATGACATGAGAGCCGTCGGCCTCGACGCCGACGACGCGAAGTTCACGCATCTGCTCCTCCTCCAGTGACCACGAGTGCGGGCATTGGGGTCAGGTTAGACCAAGCGCATGCCGCAAAGCCGCGGGACACGCGGCAAAACCGCAGATCAGCAAGGTTGTTGCCCGAGCGACCACAGGGTCGGATGTGGCCCCTGGGACCAGGCTACCCGCGCCCTCTTCGTCGGGCGCCGGGGTGGGTTCTCCGCCTCAGAGCTTCTCGACGACGAAGTCGATGCACTGGGTCAGCTTGGTGACATCATCCGGGTCGATCGCCGGGAACATGCCGACGCGCAGCTGATTACGGCCCAGCTTGCGGTATGGCTCGGTGTCGACGACACCGTTGGCGCGCAGGGTCTTGGCAACCGCGGCGGCGTCCACATCGTCGTCGAAGTCGATGGTGCCGACGACCTGGCTGCGCTGTGAGGGATCGGCGACGAACGGGGTCGCGAACTCGCTGGCGTCGGCCCACTGGTACAGCCGGGAGCTGCTGTCCGCGGTCCGCGAGACACACCAGTCCAGGCCGCCCTGGCCGAGCATCCACTGGATCTGGTTGTCGAGCAGCAGCAGCGACGCGACGGCCGGGGTGTTGTAGGTCTGGTTCTTGCTGCTGTTGTCCACGGCGGTGGGCAGCGACAGGAACTCGGGGCACCAGCGGTCGGTCTCGGCGATCTGGGAGACGCGCTCCAGGGCGCGCGGGCTCATCAGCGCGATCCAGAGCCCTCCGTCGGAGGCGAAGCATTTCTGCGGGGCGAAGTAATAGACGTCGGAATCGGCGACGTTCACGGCGAGGCCGCCGGCACCCGACGTCGCATCGATGGCGACGAGTGCGTCATCCGAACCGGCCGGACGGGTCACCGGCACGGCGACACCGGTCGAGGTCTCGTTGTGCGCCCAGCCGATGAGGTCGATGCCACCGAAGTCGTCGGAGGTCAGCGCGGCCGGATCGGGTGCGGTGCCCGGATCGGTGGAGATCACGGCGGGCGAGTCGAGGAAGGGTGCCTTCTTGGCCACGGTCGCGAACTTCGACGAGAACTCGCCATAGGTCAGGTGCAGTGAACGCTGCTTGATCAGGCCGAACGCGGCAGCGTCCCAGAACGCGGTGGTGCCGCCGTTGGAGATGACCACCTCGTAGCCCTCGGGCAGCGCGAACAGTTCGGACAGGCCGGCGCGGATGGAACCCACGACATTCTTGACCGGCGCCTGACGGTGGCTGGTGCCGAACACCGACGCCCCGGTGTCGACCAGCGACTGCAACTGCTCGGGTCGCACCTTGGACGGACCGCAACCGAAGCGGCCGTCCGACGGCAGGAGGTCGGCGGGAATCGTGATCGGTGCGGTGGCGGTGTCACTCATGTGGGCAATTCTAAGGTTGTGGCCTCTGCCACCTTGGTCGTGGCCCCTCGTCGGGCCGCCCGGCCGCGACGAGCCCGGCCTGCCAGCCCGGTGCCCGACTGCCCGGCGGCGCCCCGGCCGCGTCCACATCGTGGCCGCTGCGGGCCAGCAGCCAGGCGATCACGGAGTTGGAGTTCCACATGTCGCCGGCGCCCATCTCGTCGCGGCCCCAGGTGTGGGCGGGCACCTCGGGCGCGAGCGCGATGAGACGAGCGGTGCGAGTGGGATCGGTCGGGATCACTCGATGGGCGACGGCCTGCGCGAGATCCGGGATGGTGCCACCGGGTCGGCAACGGACCTCATAGCCGAACAGGGGGCTGCGTCCCAGCCATGCGAGACCGACCGCTCCGCGGACGACGACGCCCGGGCCGGCGGAGCCTGTGCCCCAGGCCGGCGCCTGCTCGATGCTCCAGAGTTGCCCGGCGTGCTCGACCGTGAGGGCGGCGTGCACGAGCGGCGCGGAGGGTCGGTGGTCGCGGCGGGCGCAGATCGCCTCATAGGCGCGGCCGCAGCACGGGACGACCCGGCTCCCGGCACCGAGAGGGATCCAGTGGACCTTCACGGCTCCATCGCATCAGAAGCTCGCCGTTGTCGCGTGAGTCGACAGTCTCTTGACCTCGGCTGAACACACGTTTAGCATCTCAAACATGCGTTCAATCGCAGATGATCGCACCACCCGGGCGCGTGTGCGCGACACCGCGATCGAGGTGTTCGCGCGCGACGGGTTCGCCGCGACCGTCCGGACGATCGCCGATGCGGCCGGCGTGAGCCCCGGGTTGGTGATCCACCATTTCGGCAGCAAGGAGAAGCTGCGGGCGGAATGCGATGCACAGGTGTTGCGCCGTACCCGCGAGGCCAACGAGGCCGGCCTCGAAACAACCGCAGGCGCACACGCTTTCGGCGGATTCCTGGCGAAGCTGGAGTCGATCGACGACGACGGGCCACGCATCGTCTACCTCATCCGCAGCCTCCAGGCAGGCGGTGAGATGGCGCGGGAACTGCTCGAGCATCTCGCCGAGGATGCCGAGGCGACGTTCCGTGGCGGTGTGATGGCCGGAACCATCCGACCGTCGCGCGACGAGGCGGCACGTGCGCGCTACATGGTCGCCCAGTCGATGGGTGCCCTGCTGGTCGACGTCGTCATGCATCCTCCGCCGGACTGGTCCGATGCAGGGGCCATCCTGCGGTCCTATGTCGAGCGCGTCATGGTGCCCGCGACCGAGTTGGCGGTGCACGGCGTGATGGCCGATGAATCGTTGCTGGACACGGTGATCGCTTACACGGGCGAGCGAAGCGACGGGGAATCGGAACGGGGCGAGCGAAGCGACGGGGAATCGGAACGGGGCGAGCGAAGCGACGGGGAATCGGACCGGGGCGAGCGAAGCGACGGGGAACCGAGATCGAGAGGACCATCATGACTCTGGGAACTGATGCTGTGATCGACGTATCCGGCCTGCGTAAGTCCTTCGGCTCGTTCCATGCGCTCGATGGCCTGGACCTGCGGGTGCGCGCCGGCGAGGTGGCCGGTTTCCTCGGACCGAACGGCGCCGGAAAATCGACCACCATCCGCGTCCTGCTGGGGATGTATCGCTACGACGACGGGCACGTCCGCGTGTTCGGCGCGGACCCGCTCGCCGATGCCGTGCGGATTCATCGTCGCCTCGCCTACGTCCCGGGTGACGTCAATCTGTGGCCTCAGCTGACCGGCGGCGAGTGCATCGATCTGCTGCTGTCGCTGCGCGAGGTCCGGATCGAGTCCGCCTCGCGCAAGGCGGAACTCATCGACCGATTCGAGCTGGACCCCACCAAGAAGGCGTCGACCTATTCCAAGGGCAATCGGCAGAAGGTCGCCCTGATCGCCGCGCTCTGCGCGGACAGCGAACTCCTGATCCTCGACGAGCCGACCTCCGGCCTCGACCCGCTCATGACGCGGGAGTTCGCCGACTGTGTACGAGACCGTGCGGCAACGGGATCCGCGGTGCTGATGTCCAGTCACATCCTCGCCGAGGTGGAGGAACTGTGTGAGACGGTGACGATCATCCGCGCCGGCAGGACGGTCCAGTCGGGCCCGCTCGCCGAACTGCGCCACCTTCGTCGATCCAGGGTCACCGCAACGGTGTCCGGTGACGTCGGTGCTCTCGCGCACGTGGACGGCGTGCATGATTTCGCCGTCGACGGGGATGCGGTCACGTTCACCGTCGACGATGCGGGACTCTCCGCCGTGACGCAGGCGCTCGCCGGCCACGACGTGCGGGCCCTCGCCGTGCAGCCGCCCAGCCTCGAGGAGCTCTTCCTGCACGCATACGCCGATGGGGCGGGGGGATCGCGATGACCGCGGCGCTCGTCGACCGGGGTGGGCCGACGTCCACGGTGCGGACTCCGTCGGAACGCTTCGTCCGCACCGGATTGTTGTTGCGGCTCATGGTCCGTCGTGAACGATTGGTCGCGGCGATCTCCGTCGTCGTCTTCGTCCTGCTCAACGTGTCCACCGCGGCGTCCATCAGCAGCATGTATCCCACGGCGCAGCAACGGGCGGGCGCGGCGGCCGGGCTCGGCGGCAACGCCGCGTTCCGCTTCCTGCTGGGGCCGCTGGACAACACCGATTCCGCTGCTGCTCTCACGGTCTGGCGGGCCGGTCTGTTCATGGTCGCCGCACTGGCGGTCTGTGTGGTCCTCCTGGTCGTCCGTCAGACCCGCAAAGAGGAGGAGCTCGGTCGGGCGGAGCTCGTCCGTGCCGGGGTCACCGGCCCGCTGGCGCCGCCGGCCGCGGCCGCGATCGTCGCGACGCTGTTCAGCGTGCTCATCGCAGCGGGGATGTCGGTGATGCTGTTCCCGCTGGGCGCGGGTTGGCCGGACGTGTTGGCGGTGTTCGCGCAGTACGCCACCACCGGTATGGCCGCGGCGGGCGTGGCGCTGGTGACCGCTCAGGTCGCGAAGACCTCGCACATCGCCAATCTGACCGCGGCTTCGGTGGTGCTCGCCGGTTACCTGTTGCGCGGTTCCGCCGACGCCGTCGGCGGCTGGGGATGGCTACGCTGGCTGACCCCCATGGGCTGGGCCGAGATGATCGACCCGTTCGGCGACAACAACTTTCTGTTCGCACTGGCGTCGCTGGCCGTGTTCGCCGCCGGTGTGGGGCTGGCCGGTGTGCTGGCCACCCGCCGCGACATGGACGCCGGGCTGATCGCACCGCGGCCGGGTCCCGCGTCGAGCGCCCGTCTGTCGTCGGTCGGGTTGGTGGTCACCCGGCTCACCCTGCCGTTGCTCGGCTCGTGGGTCGGCGTCCTGGTCGCCTACGGTCTCATCGTCGGTTTCATGCAGCCGTCGGTCGACGAACTGGCCAAGGGCAACTCCCAATTCGGCGATGTGGTCCGGCAGTCCGGGGTCGACGCCGACCTGGGCACCCTCTTCGGGCTGACGATGATGGGCTTCTTCGCCGTTGCGGCGAGCGCGTGGGCCGTCAACTTGGCGACGCGGATGCGCGGCGAGGAGAACGGATCGCGTACCGAACTCCTGCTCACCACACCGACATCGCGGACGAGATACCTACTCGACCACGCCGTGCTCGCGGCAGCAGGCGTGGTGGCGATCATGCTGGCGGCCGCGGCGGCGCTGACGCTCGGCAACGGGATCGCCGGTGGCGACTGGGCCTCCGCCGCGGGCGATACGTTGTCGTCGGCGGTCGTGCAGATACCGGCAGCGCTGGTGATGTCGGGAATCGCGGTGATGCTCTACGCGATTCGGCCGGCACTGGTACCGGTCGGCTGGCTGCTCGTGATCGCCGCCCTGTTCCTGGGCCCGCTGTCGGGGATGTTCGATCTCCCGCGGTGGGCGCGCGACCTCTCGCCGTTCACGCACACGCCGTTGGTGCCGGTGCAGCCGATGAGTTGGCCGCCGGTACTGGTGATGCTCTGTCTCGCAGTGGTGTTCACCGTCGCGGGGTGGATGGTCTTCCGGCGTCGCGACATCGGCTAGGCATGCCCCGGCGCCGCTCTGGCCGCAGTTCGGTGTTCCGGCTTCAGGCTGCAGGTGCGGCAGGACGCCGGAGGTGCGGCCAGAACCTCCCCCGATGGATCAGAGGCCGGGCTTGGTCAGCTCGCCCCAGCCGGCGACGTCCTCGGGACGGCGGGGCGCGGGTCCGGTGTAGATCGCCGCCGGACGGACCAGCTTGCCGAGTCGCTTCTGTTCCAGGATGTGCGCACACCAGCCCGCGGTACGTCCGCAGGTGAACATCGCCGGCATCATGTGCGGTGGCACCTCGGCGAAGTCGAGGATCACCGCGGCCCAGAACTCGACGTTGGTCTCGATCGCCCGGTCGGGACGTCGCTCGCGCAGTTCGGTCAGCGCCGCCTGCTCGAGCGCCGCGGCGATCTCGTAACGCGGCACGCGCAGTTCCTGCGCGGTCCGGCGCAGGACCCGGGCCCGGGGGTCCTCGGCCCGGTAGACGCGGTGGCCGAAGCCCATCAGCTTCTCTTTGCGGTCGAGGACACCTTTGACGAGTGCCCGGGCGTCGCCGGTGCGTTCGACCTCTTCGATCATCGGCAGGACGCGGGCGGGTGCGCCGCCGTGGAGTGGCCCCGACATCGCACCGATCGCTCCCGACAGGGCGGCCGCGACGTCTGCGCCGGTCGAGGCGATGACACGCGCAGTGAACGTCGACGCGTTCAATCCGTGCTCGGCGGCGCTCACCCAGTAGGCGTCGATGGCGCGGATGTGGTCGGGGTCGGGGTCGCCCTTCCACCGGGTCATGAACCGTGCGGTGACGGTGTCACATTCGTCGATGACGCGCTGGGGCACCGCGGGCTGGTGGATACCACGGGCCGACTGTGCCACGTAGGACAATGCCATCACCGATGCGCGTGCGAGGTTGGCGCGGGCGGTTTCGTCGTCGATGTCGAGCAGCGGCTGGTAGCCCCAGATCGGTGCGAGCATCGCCAGCGCCGCCTGCACGTCGACGCGTACGTCACCGGTGTGGATCGGCAACGGGAAGGGTTCGGCGGGCGGGAGACCGTCACCGAACCGGCCGTCGACCAGCAGCGCCCACACGTCGGCGAAGGTGACGTGATTCTCCACCAGGTCCTCGATGTCGACGCCGCGATAGCGCAGGTTGCCGCCGTCCTTGTCCGGCTCGGCGATGTCCGTGGTGAAGGCGACGACGCCTTCCAACCCGGGCACGAAATCGTCGGGGACGCTGTTCGCCATGGTGACCACCTATCTCGACACGGCACTGTGGACATCGCTGGTCGGTGACATCCGGGCGGGCACCGGACCGGGCACCCACTTGGACTCTAGGTCAGCCGACATCCCGGGGCATACCGGGGAGTAACTCCGGTGTCCGGGAGTAGCCTCAGCACGTGGCGGACGAACCAATTGACCTGCCGAACATGCGGGTCGGCTACGGCGGGGGCATCCCGCCGAACATCGGTGAGGGCGATCGTGCCGCGGGCGCCGACGGGATTCGCGAGAACCTGGATCCGAGCTGGTTGCGTGGCGACCCGCCCTGGGTCGACCTGTTCACCGTCTGGCTCCGGGAGGCGATCGAATCGCGGATTCCGGAGCCGAACGCAATGGTGCTCGGCACCGCGGACGCCGACGGTCGGCCCGCCACCCGCACCGTTCTGTGCAAGGGCGCCGACGCCGCCGGCATCGTGTTCTTCACCGGCTACGACTCGGACAAGGGTCGCGAGCTCGCCGCCAACCCGTACGCGTCGGTGACCTTCCCGTGGATCGCGTTGGAACGGCAGGTCCATTTCCGTGGCGCGGTGACGCACGTGAGCATGGAGGAGACCGAGGCCTATTGGTACTCGCGGCCGCGCGGGTCGCAGCTGTCCGCGTTCGCCTCCGAACAGTCGCGACCCATCGGCAGTCGGATCGACCTCGAGGCCAAGGCCGCCGGGGTCGCCGACGGGTTCGGCGGTTTCGACGACGGAGCCGAGGTCCCCGTGCCTTCGGCGTGGGGCGGGTTCCGGCTCGTGCCGTCGGTCGTCGAGTTCTGGCAGGGACGCGCGAATCGACTGCACAACCGTGTGCGCCTCACCAAAGACGACGCCGGGTGGCACGCGGAACGCCTGCAACCCTGACCGCGGATCGCGTCGATCGTTACCTCCACTAAGCTTCTCTGGTGCAACGCCTGCTCGCCGACACCACGCCATTGCGGAACGTGTACTTCCGTCGGCTGTGGACGGCGAACATCATCACCGTCATCGGTGCACAGCTCACCGTCGTCGCCGTGCCCGCGCAGATCTATCAGATCACCGGCAGCTCGGCCTATGTCGGTCTCACCGGGATCTTCGGCCTCGTGCCGCTGGTGGTGTTCGGCCTCTGGGGTGGAGCCCTGGCCGATGCCTTCGACCGTCGACTCATCCTGATCATCACCACTTTCGGCCTCATCGCCTGCAGTGCGGTGTTCTGGGCGCAGGCCGCCATGGATGTCGGAAATGTCTGGCTTCTACTGTGCGCGTTCGCCGTTCAGCAAGCTTTCTTCGCGGTCAATCAGCCGACTCGCACGGCGGTGCTGCCTCGGCTGCTCCCACTCGCCGAACTGCCGGCGGCCAACTCGCTCAACATGACGGTGATGCAGGCGGGCGCGATCGCGGGGCCACTGGCCGGCGGAGCCCTCATCCCGGTCCTGGGCTACTCGATGCTCTATCTGGTGGACACCCTGAGTCTGTTCGCCACACTGTGGGCGGTGATCCGGTTGCCGTCGCTGGCACCCGATCGCGCCCCTGGCGAGTCGCGTCCGGTCGCCGGGTTGCGTTCGGTCCTCGACGGTTTCGTCTACCTGCGTCACCATCGGGTGCTGTTGGCGAGCTTCCTCGTCGACCTCATCGCGATGATCTTCGGCATGCCCCGTGCGCTCTTTCCACAGATGGCGCACGAGAGTTTCGGTGGACCGGAGAGCGGTGGTGTCGCCTTCGCGCTGCTGTTCGCTGCCATCCCGCTCGGTTCGGTGATCGGCGGCGTGTTCTCCGGGTGGGTCGGACGCGTCCAGCGGCAGGGCTTCGCGGTTATCGTCTGCATCCTGATCTGGGGTGCCGCGATCGTGGTCGCGGGGTGTGCGTTGTTCTTCGCGCACGGCACCGCGCTGCCGATCCTGCCGATCGTCGTCGTCGCGTTGATGATCGGCGGCGCGGCCGACATGGCGTCGGCGGCCTTCCGGCAGACGATGCTGCAGGCGGCCGCGACCGATGACGTGCGTGGTCGACTGCAGGGTGTCTTCATCGTGGTCGTGGCGGGTGGGCCGCGAATCGCCGACGTCACGCACGGCGCGACGGCGGCGGTCGTCGGCACCGCCGTGGCCACCGCGGGCGGCGGGATCGGCGTCATCATCGGGACCATCGTTGCGGCGCTGGCCATTCCGGCCTTCGTCCGTTACCGGGCCGGGCACCTCGCGTGATCGGGACGGCGACGTCCCGCGACCGCTGATCAGCACGATCGAGGATTCGGTGCCACTATGGGTGGCATGAGCGCGGTCATCGACAACCCCGCGGGGACCTTCTCCGTGCCGATCATCGACATCAGCCCGTACACCGGTGGCGGCAGTGCGTCGGATCGGGCGGTCGTGGCCGCGCAGATCGACGATGCCGCCTCGAGCGTGGGCTTCATCCAGATCGTCGGCCACGAGATCCCGATCGCGGTGATCGACGAGTTCACCGCGGTGATGGACGACTTCTTCGAACTCCCGCTCGAGGCCAAGAAGGCCTACCGCACGCCGCCGGAGATCAATCGTGGCTACGCGCCACCGAAGTCGGAGTCGCTCTCGCTGAGTCTGGGCGTCGAGCCTGCCGACCGGATGAACGATTTCTTCGAGGCCTACAACGTCGGTGTCGAGGCCACGGCCTACCCCGAACTCGAACTACCCGAGGACCAGTACGCGAGCAACACCTGGCCGGCCGTCGACCACTTCGAGGCCGCGGTGTCCGCCTATTTCGCCGAGGCCTCGCGGGTGGCGCACACCCTGACGCGGATCTTCGCCGAGGCGCTGGACCTGCCGCCGGACTTCTTCGACGGCTACACCGATCACTCCCTCGACGTGCTGCGGATGAACAACTATGCGCTGCCGCCCGGCGAGATCGAACTCGACGGCGAGTTGACCGGCATGGGCGAGCACACCGACTACGGCATCGTGACGGTGCTGTGGGCAGATCAGGTCCGGGGACTGCAGGTGCTCGATCGCGAGGGCACCTGGCACGACGTGGCTCCCGCCGACGGTGCCCTGCTGATCAACCTCGGTGACCTGATGGCACGGTGGACCAACGAGCGGTGGATGTCGACGCTGCATCGGGTGAAGCCGCCGATCGTCGACGGCACCATCGAGCGGCGCCGGTCGGCGGCGTTCTTCCACGACGGGAACATCGACGCCACCATCTCCACGCTGCCCTCGTGCGTGGGTGCCGGCAGTCGCTATTCGCCGATCACCGTGGGCGAGCACATCGGTGCGAAGCTCGCGGGTTCGCGTGCCGGACAGTCGAATCCGTACGCACGACGCGAGGCGCAGCGGGTTCGCCAGGCGATGCGCAGGGGGCTGGGTCAGCAGTAGCGATCCGGGTCAGCTCTCCGAGACCCGCCCGGGATAGGTCGCGCGCCGTGCCGCGTGGACGGGGCAGTAGTGCATCGGGTTGTCCCGCTCGGCTTCCGGCGGAAGGTTGCGGGTCGGCGTCTCGACGAGCGGGGCGTCCGGGGACACCCGCCCGCTGACGCGGTCCCAGGCATCCCGCGGACGCGGGTGGCGCAGAAATCGTTTCGGCAGCAGTCGGTGCATCACCAGGTTGATGCCGCGGCCCAGGAGTCGGAATCGCTTCTCGTCGCGTTCGGTCCACGGCAGGCCCATCATCTCGCGGATCGGCTCGTCGTAGAACCCGGTGGTGAGCCAGGTGAAGAAGCGCTGGTTGCGCTCGGCCATGTAACGGAACCAGATGCCCTCCGGAATGAACCTCAGGAACGGGGGCGGCGGCAGCTGCCCGATGTCGAGCACGGTGCGCACTGCGGGATGGTCCCGAAGAACGTTGCGGCACATGTAGTCCCAGTACTCGAGAAAGTCTTCGTAGGTGTCCGGGACCGGTCGCATCGAGACGCCGTACATCGCGTACCACGCCTTGGACTCCTCGAAGAGTTGTCGCTTCTGGTCCTCGCTCAGCCACGGCCCGAAACGTTCGCACAACCGGACATTCCCGTACCAGAACGTCGCGTGCGCCCAGTAGAAGACGTCGGGGTCCAGCGCGTGATATCGGGAACCGTCCTCCATCTGCCCCTTGATGTCGCGGTGGTAGTCGCGCACCTCGCGCCCGGTCGCGGTGCCACCGTCGAACACCACACCGCTGATCGGGTACAGCGAGCGCATCAGACGTTGCCATCGTTCACCGAAGAAATCGGAGTGCTCCCACACCGCGGCGCCCAGTTTGGGGTGCATGTTCTGCATCGAGCCGGCCCAGAGTCCCTGGAACATGCCCGTCCAGGTACCCCAGATCTGCCAGGTCAGCGAGTCCGGGCCGAGCGGCGCATAGTCGTCGGGGCGCGGTCCCGCGGGATCCTGAGGTTCGACCGTCACGTCGCTCGAAGAAGTCGTCAGCACCTCGGTCATGAGACGAAAGTCTAGGATCGTCTCAATCCGCTGTCAACGAGGCCGGCCGTCATCGGGTGCGGAACCGAACCTGTCGCCCCGCCACGAGCTGAGCCGCCCGGTCGATGGCGTCCGAGGTGAGGACGGCAACCACCGGGTAGCCGCCGGTCACCGGATGGTCGGCGAGGAAGATCACCGGCCGCCCCGACGGCGGGATCTGCACAGCGCCGTGCGGCATGCCCTCCGACGCGAGGTCGCCGACATCGGATCGGTGGAGCACCAGCGGGTCGTCGGCGTCCACGGGTCGGTCGAGACGCACCCCGACCCGGTTGCTGTCGACGTCGACCTCCCAGACGCCCCGCATCAGATCCCGTGGCTCCCGCACGTGGCCGCGCCGTGGCCCGTCGGCGACCTCCAGGGTGACCACGCCGGGCTCGCCGTCGGCGACGGGTGCGGAGAAGACCGGTGGCCACGCGTCGGCGGCGTGCCCCACCGGCAGCTCGACGTCGGCGATCAGCGGGTCCGGGCCGAGACCGGACAGTGTGTCGGTGGAGCGGGAGCCCAGCACCGGGTCGACGTCGATGCCGCCCCGAACGGCGAGGTAGTTGCGGCAGCCCCAGGTGGGGGTGTCGACGGTCAGTTCCGATCCATCCCGAAGGCGGTTCGCGGCATCGCCGCCGACCGGGGAACCGTCGATGCGGACCACCGCGCGGGCCCCGGTCACCGCGACGAGCAGATCGCCCCGTGCGCGAATGTGCAAGCGGCCCAGCGTGGCCTCGATGACAGCGGCAGATTCGTCGTTGCCGACCAGTCGATTGGCGAGGGTCAACGACGACAGGTCCGCACCGCCGGAGCCCGGCACACCGAGATGGGCGAAGCCGGGGCGGCCGAGATCCTGCAGTGTGGCGAGCGGACCGGGATCCACGACGGTGATCGCCTTCATCGTCCGGCTCCGAGGACGGTGGTCATGCGGGTCCGGCAGCGTCGAACCGCACCGATGATCCAGGTGCGAGAAGGGCTGGGGGAGTGGCCTGCTCGTCCCACATCGTGGTGGTGGTGTGTCCGATCAGATGCCACCCACCCGGGCTGACCCGGGGATACACGGCACTGTAACCCGCCGCGATCGCGACCGCGCCGGCCGGGACCCGCGGCCGTGATTCGCTGCGACGCCCCAGATCCCGGAATGGGTGATCCCGATCGTCTTGTGGGACAAGATAACCGAACCCGGGCGCGAATCCCATGAACTGGACCTGCCACTCGGTGGTCAGGTGGATGTCGGCCACCTCGTCGGCGGTGATGCCGAGCAGCGTGGCGACCTCGTCGAGGTCGGGACCGTCGTAGGTGACCGGGATGCGCACGGCATCACCGGTCGCGAGATCGTGCTCGCCGGAATCGGACTGGGCCGCCCGCAGCGCCCGATGGATGCCCAGCACGTCGATGCCGCTGCCGCGTCGGGCCTGGACGAGCACGCTCTGGGCGCTGGGCACGACTTCGGTCACGCGCAACGCGCCGGTCACCATCGCGGCCCTCAGCGCCGCCACCGCCGTGCCGACGGCGTCGAGTGGCTCCGGCTCGCCGGCGAAGTCGAGCAGCACCGCGTCCGGTCCGGCGGGCAGATCACGCATGAGCCCAACTTACCGGTGGAGACGTCGAAACCGATGGACCGCAGCGCCGTCGGTGGCAGGATGGTCGACGGAACGGAGGTGACTATGCGCGAGATCGTCGTGTGTGGTGAGGCCCTGGTCGACGTCGTGCAAGTGCATTCCCCATCGCATTCCCCGTCGCTTCGCTCGCCGCTGTCGCCATCCGCAGCGGTCAACTCCGGCGGCCTGCCGCCCCTGCAGCCTGCGCTCGGCGGCGGCCCGTTCAACGTCGCGGTGACGCTGGGCAGGCTCGGCAGCGCGGTGTCCCTGTGTTCGGCGGTGTCCACCGACACCTACGGCGACGCGATCATCGCCGCCTTGCAGGCCGGCGGAGTCGGCACCGCGCTGATCCAGCGCCGGACGGAACCGACCTCGCTCGCGCTGGCCACGATCGGGCACGACGGTGCGGCGCAGTATTCGTTCTACGTCGAGGGCACCGCGGACCGCTCGATCGATCCGCCGGGAACCTTCGCCTCGACGGTGGCGGCCGTGTGCTTCGGCACGCTCTCGATGGTCCTGGAACCCGGTGCGTCGGTGTATGAATCGCTGTTACGGCGATGCCACGACGAGGGACGTCTGATAGTCGTGGACCCCAATATCCGGCCCGCCGTCATCGAGGACGCCGACGCTTATCGGCGACGCTTCGCATCCTGGCTGGACGCTGTGGACATCGTGAAGCTCTCCGACGAGGACGCCCGGTGGCTGGGCGACGGTCCGGTCGGGACAGGCCCCGACGATTGGCTCGCGGCCGGTGTGACCGCTGTCATCACCACCGCCGGCGCCGACGGGATCACCGTGACGACCACGGACCTCACCGTCACGTCGGCGGCACCCGAGGTCCAGGTCGTGGACACGATAGGTGCAGGTGACAGCGTCGTCGGCGGCATCCTCCGTCACCTCGACCGGATCGGGGCGCTGTCCTCCCGCGCGGTCGCGGAACTGTCCGCCGAGCAGTGGCTCGCGACCGCCGAATATGCTGGTCAGGTGGCTGCCATCACCGTTTCGCGTCCGGGCGCGGACCCTCCGTGGGCGAGCGAGCTGCGAAGCGACTAGGTTGATACCCAACAGGATCCTTACCCGGATCTGCAGAAGTACAAGACTCTCACCTGAGTAAAGGGGTTCGTGTGTCCGCTGAAACAGTCCCAGCTGACCAGGCGTCCGATACGGCCTCAGCGAAGTTCACCTACCCCGGTGGTCAGCTGGAGCTCCCGATCCTGAAGGCCACCGAGGGCTCGGATTCCGTCGCGCTGGGCAAGTTCCTCGCCGAGACCGGGCTGACCACATTCGACGGTGGATTCGTCAACACGGCCTCGACGAAATCCGCCATCACCTACATCGACGGGGACGCGGGCATCCTGCGCTACCGGGGCATCCCGATCGACCAGCTGGCGGAGAAGTCGACGTTCATCGAGGTCAGCTACCTGCTGATCTACGGTGAGCTGCCGACCCCGTCGGAACTCGAGGACTTCACCAACAAGATCCAACGGCACACGCTGCTCCACGAGGATCTGAAGCGCTTCTTCGACGGGTTCCCGCGTAACGCGCACCCGATGCCGGTGCTGTCCAGTGCGGTGAACGCGCTGAGCGCCTACTACCAGGATTCGCTCGATCCGAAGGACCCGGAGCAGGTCGAACTCTCCACCATCCGCCTGCTCGCGAAGCTGCCGACCATCGCGGCCTACGCATACAAGAAGTCGGTCGGCCAGCCGTTCCTCTATCCGGACAACTCGCTGAGCCTCGTCGAGAACTTCCTGCGGATGACGTTCGGCTTCCCTGCCGAGCCCTACGAGGTCAATCCCGAGGTCGCCAAGGCCCTCGACATGCTGTTCATCCTGCATGCCGATCACGAGCAGAACTGCTCCACCTCGACCGTGCGCCTGGTGGGTTCCTCGCAGGCCAACCTGTTCACCTCCATCTCCGGCGGCATCAACGCACTCTGGGGTCCGCTGCACGGCGGCGCCAACCAGGCGGTGCTCGAGATGCTCGACGAGATCCGTGCATCCGGCGGCGACACCCAGGCCTTCATGAACAAGGTCAAGAACAAAGAAGACGGCGTGAAGCTGATGGGCTTCGGTCACCGCGTGTACAAGAACTACGATCCGCGCGCGGCCATCGTCAAGAAGACCGCCGACCAGATCCTGGAATCGCTTGGCGTACAAGATGATCTGCTCGACATTGCGAAGGGTCTCGAAGAGGTCGCGCTGTCCGACGACTACTTCATCGAGCGCAAGCTGTACCCGAACGTCGACTTCTACACCGGGGTCATCTACCGTGCTATGGGCTTCCCGACGCGGATGTTCACCGTGCTGTTCGCCCTCGGCCGGCTGCCCGGCTGGATCGCGCACTGGCGCGAGATGCACGAGGACCCGAGCGGCAAGATCGGCCGTCCGCGCCAGCTCTACACCGGCTACACCGAACGTGACTACATCGGTATGGGCCAGCGCTGACGCGTCGGGAGACCCGATCGGCCGATGAGCCGGTCTGACCAGATAACTGATCCGACGACTCAAAGGAGAGTCCCGTTGACCAGCGCTGAGAAGCCCGAAGTCGAATTCCCCGAAGGCCCGGCCCCCGCCGAGCTCCAGATCAAAGACCTCATCGTCGGAGACGGTGCCGAGGCGCAGCGCGGCGGCGTCGTCGACGTGCACTATGTCGGCGTCGAGTACGAGTCCGGCGAGGAATTCGATTCCTCGTGGGACCGTGGCCAGTCCGCCAACTTCCCGCTGGACCGGTTGATTCCCGGTTGGCAGGAGGGTATCCCGGGCATGCAGGTCGGCGGTCGCCGCCAGCTGACCGTCCCCCCGCAGCTCGCCTACGGCCCGGCCGGGGCAGGCCATCGCCTCTCGGGCAAGACGCTCGTCTTCGTCATCGACCTGCTGGGCGTGGGATAGACCATCCCGGACCGGGATGACACAGGCAGGCCGGGATGACCCGGCCGAGCCTGCTCTGGCTGCGCCGCGACCTTCGGCTCGACGACCTGCCGCCGCTCGCGGCGGCGATCGATGCGGGTTCGCGCGTGCTCGTCTGCTTTGTCGTCGATCCGAGGCTGGAGAAATCCTCGGGTGAGCGGCGGCTGAGCTTTCTCTTCGATTCGCTCCGCGACCTGGACGACCAACTGTCCGGCCGCCTGCTGGTGGTGCGTGGACGTCCCGACGAAGAGATCCCGCGACTGGCAGCAGCCGTCGACGCGACGTCGGTGCACATCAGCGCCGACTACTCGCCCTTCGGCCGCCGGCGTGACGATGCGGTCGCCGAGGCGCTCGGCGAGATCCCGCTCGAGGCCGTCGGGTCGCCGTATCTCGTTGCGCCGGGCCGCATCACCAAGTCGGATGGCGAGCCGTACAAGGTCTTCACACCCTACTTCCGGCGTTGGACCGAGCACGGGTGGCGTGCCCCGGCGGACACCTCGATCGCGACGCGACAACTCCTCGACCCCGCCGACATACGTCGGTCCGGACGCATCCGGGTGCCCGCGGCCCCCACCGCGCTGAGCTTTCCGGCAGGGGAGAAGGCCGCCCGGGAGCGGTGGAACGAGTTCGTCGACGACGATCTCGACGGCTACGACGAGGGCCGTGACCGTCCCGACCGCGACGTCACCAGCCGCATGTCGGCGTATCTGAAGTACGGCAACATCCATCCGCGCACCATGGCTGCCGACCTGGGCCGGTCGAACGGCGCGAAGGCATATCTCCGCGAGCTGGCGTTCCGCGACTTCTACGCCGATGTCCTGTACCACTGGCCGCACAGCGCCTGGCGGAACTGGAACAGTCAGTTCGACGACATCGCCCTGGACACCGATGAGAGCGCGTATCGACGCTTCGACGCGTGGAAAGAGGGTCGGACCGGCTTTCCGATCGTCGACGCCGGGATGCGACAACTGCGCGAGACCGGCTGGATGCACAACCGCGTGCGCATGATCACGGCGTCGTTTCTGGTGAAGGATCTGCACCTGCCGTGGTGGTGGGGTGCCCGCTGGTTCCTCGACCAACTCGTCGACGGTGACATGGCTTCCAACCAGCACGGCTGGCAGTGGGCGGCAGGCACCGGAACCGATGCGGCACCGTACTTTCGGGTGTTCAATCCCACCACCCAGGGCGACAAGTTCGACCCGGACGGCGAGTACGTCCGCCGATGGATACCGGAGATCGACGACGACTATCCCGAACCCATCGTCGATCACAAGGCCGAGCGCGAAGAGGCGCTGCGACGGTTTCGAGAGATCTGATCCCGTCACGCAGCACGCCGAGGTGCGCGGATAGGCTGACCACGTGATCGTCCCAGCACCGTTCATCGCCGCACCGTTCGTCGCCGACGTCTGCGACGACGCGCTGTGGGACCGGCTCGCCTGGTCGCCGGACAAGCATTCCGGCCACGTCCGGATCGGATTCACGACCGGTGCGGCACCGGCGACGGGCTGGCCTGCTGTCGGCGATCGATGCGACGTCGTCTACGGTCCGGCCGAGATCGAGAACACACACCCGGCCATCGTCGGCGCCGACGACCCCGAATCCGCCGCCCACGAACTGGCCGATCACGTCGCGCGCAACCCACAGTCCGCGACGATCCTCGCCGGCGTACTCCGCACCGGGACAGAGGTATCCGTCCGGCAGGCCCTCGACGTCGAGTCGTGGGCCTACTCGACGTTGCTCGGCGGCACCGAGTTCGCCGCGTGGCTGGCCCGGCGCGGACCGCGCCCGCTCCCGCCGACGTCCGCCGCCGCGCCGGTGCTCGTCGACCGCGACGGCACACGACTGACGATCACCCTCAATCGGCCCGAACGGCGCAACGCGTTCGGCGCTGCGCTCCGCGACGCAATGGTGGCGGCCCTCGACGTCGCGGTCCTCGACGATTCGCTCACCGAGGTCCACCTGCGCGGTGCCGGTCCGGCCTTCTGCGCGGGCGGAGACCTCGACGAGTTCGGCACCACTCCCGACCCGGTGATCGCGCACTTCGTCCGAACGGCCGGCGGGGCCGGGGTGCGACTCGCGGAGATCGCCGACCGGACAACGGCTTTCCTGCACGGCGCGTGCGTGGGCGCGGGTATCGAACTGCCCGGCCTCGCGGGTCGCATCGTCGTCGATCCCCGGGTGGCGATCCGATTGCCCGAGGTCGGCATGGGGCTCATCCCCGGAGCCGGTGGCACCGTGGGCATTCCCCGCCGCATCGGCCGCTGGCGGACCTTTCATCTGGCGACGAGCGGGACGTCGATCGGTGCACAGACGGCGCTGGCCTGGGGGTTGGCCGACGAGGTCGCCGACGTCGCACCGGCGTGAACCGTTCCGGGACTCATCGCACCGTCGACAGCACCTCGGTCCACTTGACCCGCGTACCGGTGCGCAGGATCGACCGCTGGTAGATGCGTGCCGCGAACCAGGTGGCCGCAGCGCAGGCGAGCACCATCAACGCGAACGTGACGATGACCTGCATGATCGTCGCGTCACCGGTGGCGATCCGGATCGGCATCAGCGCGGCGCTGAACGGCGGAATCCAGCTGAGTATCTGGATGAACGTGGAGTCGAGCGCCTGGATGCCGAACACGCCGGAGTACATGACCGCCATCGCCAGGATCGTCAGCGGGGCCGAGCTCGCGCTGAGCTCCTCCTGCCGGGAGACCAGCGCGCCGGTCGCGGCGTAGAGGGTGGCGAAGAACAGGAAGCCCAGGATGAACCAGGCGATGACCGCGGCGAACATGCCGATCGCCGCGCCCGGCACGGTCAGCAGGCCCGTCACCTGACCGGCGATCAGCGCGGTGGCACCGAGTAGCAGGACCTGCGCCAGCGCTATCGCCCCGATGCCGATGATCTTGCCCCACAACAGATGCAGGGGTTTGATGGTGGCCAGGAGGAGCTCTACCACCCGCGACGTCTTCTCCTCGACGACGCCGACCGCGACCATGGATCCGCCCATCATGATGGCGGTGATCAACAGGATCGTGCCGACCAGGGCGATGACGATGCGCTGTCCCTCGTCGGGCTTGTCGGGTGTGGTCTGCTCGACGGTGATCGAAGCGCGGGGCACCGATGACGCGTCCACGCCACGCTCGGCGAGCGCCCGCGACAGACCGACCTGTTCGACCGACGTGCGCATGACGCCGTCGAGGGTGGCGTCCACTCCGCTCTTGGACAACACCACGAACGCATTCGATGCACCGGGTACCAACGCCGCCTCGAGGTCGCCGTCGGCGACCTGTGTGCGGGCGTCCGCGGCGGAGTCCACGTCGACCACGTCGATCGACGTCCCGGTTGCGGTGCCGACCTCTTCGATCGTCTGTGACAGCGTCTGATCCGATCCGACGAGGCCGATCTTCTTGGTGTCGTCGCCGCCGGTGAGTGCGGCGAGGACAATCGCGCCCACCACGATCACGACCATCAACAGGCCCGTACTGATCAGGAACGACTTCGTCTTCGCGCGGGTGACGATCTCGCGTTCGGCGACCAGCCGGATCGCTTGCGCGGCACCTGCGCCGGCCGGGCCGCCGGGGAGTTGTTGGGGTGTGGGGGAGCTCATGCGGAAACCACCTCTCGGAAGAGTTCGGTCAGTGACGGTGTCGACGCCGCGAACCGGTGGACCGGGCCGGCGCGCAGTGCTGCGGCCAGGATCGCCTGATCGTCGGTGGTGTCCGGGTCGATGCGCAGCGACGTCACGTCGGTGTTCGAGTCATAGTCGGCGCGGACGACGCCGGGTAGACCGTCGGCCCAGCGCGTGGCGGTGGACGGGCCGGCGACGTCGAGGGTGACGCCGTCGCGGGCCCGCAGTTCCTCGACCCGGCCGAGCGCGCGCATCTGGCCGCGCACGACGATGCCGACGCGGTCGCACAGACGCTGGACCAGATCGAGCTGGTGCGAGGAGAAGATCACCGGGATGCCCTCGGCGGCCTTCTCCTTGAGGACGTCGCTCATCACGTCGACGGCGACCGGGTCGAGACCGGAGAACGGCTCGTCCAGGACGAGGACACGTGGGTCATGGATCAGCGCCGCCGCCAGTTGCACCCGCTGCTGGTTGCCCAGGCTGAGGTCGGCGACGTCGTCGTCCACGCGTTGCTCGACGCCGAGCCGGGTGGTCCACCGCTGCATGCTGTCGTGCGCGGCGGAGGCCGACATGCCGTGCAGACGGGCGAGGAAAACGAGCTGCTCGCCGACCTTCATCTTCGGATAGAGGCCGCGTTCCTCGGGCATGTAGCCGATCTGCCGTCGGGTCTGCAGATCGATCGGGCGATCCCCGAGGGTCACGCGGCCGGCATCCGCGGCGAGGACGCCGAGGATTATCCGCATGGTGGTCGACTTTCCTGCACCGTTGCTGCCCACGAAGCCGAAGAGCTCCCCGGGATCGACGTGAAAGGTCATGTCCTGCAAGGCGACCAGGTCGCCATAGCGTTTGTGTAGTCCGTCGATGATCAGCGGGGGGTTCATCGCTGGCTCCGTTCCGTGTCGGTGGTGTCGGTCGGTGTGCTGCTTGCGGACTCGGGGACGATCAGATCCTCGGGATCGGGGTCGTTCATCCACCAGGCGGTGAGCATGGTCGGCAGGACGATCCCGCAGACCAGGAGGGTGATCAGCAGGACGGCGGTGCCGTAGACCAGCTGTCCGGGCACGTCGTCGCGCGAGCCCAGCACGATGAGGATCGCGTACGGGATGAACATGAGGACGTAGACGGCGACGAAGCCGATCGATCGCGCGGAATTGCGTTGCGCCAGTTGGATCTCGTCGAGCGCCGGGACCGGGGTGTCGGCGACGGACCCGGTGACGATGCGGAGCGCGTACTGGGTGGCCACCGAGCCGATCAGTCCGACTGCGAACGGGACCGCGAACCAATAGGTGGAGAATGCCATCACGGCGCCCGCGAGGGCCACGAGCAGCGAGACGATCTGTAGGAGCACCAACCGCCTCGCTCCGCGCCTCGTCCGCCAGGACCGAAGTCTGCCGGCGTGCCTGGCGTTGAAACGGAGATGACGCTCGGCACGCCAGTTGTCGTAACGCCGCCAGAGAGCGGGCGTCGCCTCCTCCGGGATGGCCGAATGGGGATCCCTCATCGTGCACCTCCGAGGTCGGATTGCCGCTCACCGCTGGTCCGGGCGTAGAGCTCGGCGGACATCGCGCGGAACTCGGTGCGACTGAACACGGCCTCGACCGGGAGGTCGAACACCGCGCAGATTCGGAAGGCGAGGTCGAGGCTCGGATAGTTGTCGCCGCGCTCCAACGCGCCGACCGACTGCACGTTGATCCCGACCAGCTCGGCGAGGTGTGCCCGGGTCATCTTCCGCTCGGCGCGCAGCACACCGATGCGATTGAAGATCGGGAGCTTCTCGCCCCTCCGGACAGGACTCACCTAATCAAGTGTTAGGAAAACACAACAACTTGTCAAGGCTGGGCTACGCGCCGAGCAGGTCGGCGACATTTCGCGCCGCCGCGCGGCCCGCGCGGTTGGCGCCGATCGTCGACGCCGACGGGCCATAGCCGAGAAGCTGCACTCTCGGGTCGGCAGCGACCGTGGTGGCCAGTCGGCCCGTCATGGTGATGCCGCCGCCCGGCCCCCGCAGGCGCAGCGGTGCCAGATGATCGAGTGCGCTGCGGAACCCGGTGTTCCAGAAGATCACGTCGACGTCCAGGCTGTCGGTTCCGTCGCGGCCGGACCCGCCGCAGTCCCAGCAGACGCCGGTCTCGGTGATCCTGGTGAACATCGGGCGCCAGGCGAGGATGCCGTCGTCGCGGGCGGCCTTGATCGCCGGGGTGAGCGCGAGACCGGTCACCGAGACGACCGACGTCGGCGGCAGACCCGCGCGGACCCGCTCCTCCACACGTGCCACGGCGCGACGACCCTTCTCCGGATCGAACGGTGTGTCGTCGAAGACCGGTTCGGTCCGCGAACACCAGAACGTCTGGGCGCCGGGCGCGGAACGCGCGATCTCGATCAACAACTGAACGGCCGAGATCCCCGCTCCCACGACGAGGACGCGTTTCCCGGCGAACGCCTCGGGCCCGATGTAGTCGTGGGTGTGCAGTTGTCTCCCACGGAAATCCCCGATCCCCGGGACGTGCGGGATGAACGGTCGTTCCCACGTCCCGGTGGAGTTGATGATCGTCCTGGTGGCGATGGTCGTGCCGTCACCGAGTGTCGCGACGAAACCGTCGCCGGCATGCTCGACGCTTCGGACGTCGACGGGACGGAATACGCGCAGACCGAACTTCTCCTCGTACTTCGCGAAGTACTCGGGCACCGCCGACGCCGCCGGAAATGTCTCGCAGTCGCGGCCGAGCGCTTCCACCAGGCCGTATCCGGGCAGGTCGTGGACGCGGTTGGCCGCGGCGAGGGTGAGCGTCGGCCAGCGGAACTGCCAGGCGCCGCCCGGGCCGGGTGCGTGGTCGAGCAGTTGATAGCGATCCTGCAGAGAGAACCGCTGGAGGAAATACGCGGCGGACAGTCCCGCCTGTCCGCCCCCGATCACCAGGACGTCGCAGCTCGGCGCAACACGGTCGGACTCGAGGTCACCCACAATGGGCCAGTCTGTCACGACAGTCGGTAGGCTTCGGCACATGATTCACTCGTCTGCAGAAGGTGCAGTGGTCACCGTCGAGCTCGACCGTGTCGACAAACGGAACGCGCTCGACGAGGAGATGGTCGCGGGACTGTCGGATGCGTTCATGTCCGCGGTGGACGGCGGTGCACGTGCCGTCGTGGTCACCGGCCGGGGTCCGGTGTTCTGTGCCGGCGCCGACCTGTCCGGTCCCGTCTACGATCCGTCGTTCCTCGACAAACTCGTGGCGACGCTGCAGCAGATCGAGGCGGTGCCGATCCCGGTCATCGCGGCGCTCAACGGTTCTGCGCTCGGTGCGGGCCTGCAACTGGCGATGGCCGCGGACCTGCGGGTGATGGCACCGGACGCCCTGATCGGCATACCCGCCGCGAAAATCGGTGTGGCCGTGGATGAGTGGACGATCCGGCGACTCGTGTCGCTGGTCGGTTCGGGCCCCGCCCGCAGCATGCTGATCGGCTGCGACCCCCTCTCCGCCGATCGGGCACACACGCTCGGCTTCGCCAATCGCATCGGCGACCTGGCCGACGCCCAGCACTGGGCCGCGAACATCGCCGATCTGGCGCCGCTCACGCTGCAGCACTACAAGATGGTGCTGAACAACGACGGCGCCCGCGACGAACCGGCACCGGAACGGCTCGACGCGATGATGCGCGCGTGGGAGAGCGACGACCTGGCGGAGGGCCGGGCCGCGCGTGCGGAGAAGCGGCGCCCCGAGTTCATCGGGCGCTAGTTCACCGGTCCCCAAACGGTCAGCTCGCTCCCCGGGCTCGGTACACCTATCCCAAATCGGACATAACCGTCATCGATTCCTTGCGGCGTCGTAGTTTTCATCGGCGAAACATTCCGGTCAAGTGACCGAAACGACCCCTTTCTAGCGTCAGCGAAGGCGTTCTCCACCCGGAGAATCCGTCAGAAGCCCCGGGCAAGGGAGACGAATGTCGAAAGAGTCGATGCGCGACGAAGTCGAGCACGTGAACAGGGATATAGGTGAGATAGAGAGCGCCGAAGCCGGCATCATCGCCACCGGACCGCAGGCGGCGGCCGCCCGCGAGTCGTTGGAGGACTACACCCTCCGGTTCGCGCCCAGGAGCTACCGCAAGTGGGGCCCGGGGGTCGTGGCGATCTCGGCACTCGGTGGTATCGCCTACCTCGCCGACTTCGCGATCGGTGCCAACATCGGCATCGCCAACGGCACCGGTAACGCGTTGTGGGGCATCCTCTTCTTCGCGGTCGTCATCATGCTGACCGGCTACCCGCTCTCGTACTACGCCGCCAGGTTCAACATCGACCTCGACCTCATCACCCGCGGAAGCGGATTCGGCTACTACGGCTCGGTGCTGACCAACGTCATCTTCGCGTCGTTCACCTTCATCTTCTTCGCACTCGAGGGCTCGATCATGGCCCAGGGCCTCAAGCTGGGCCTGAACATCCCCCTGTGGCTGGGCTATCTGCTGTCGTCGGTGCTGATCATCCCGCTGGTGATCTACGGGATGAACACGCTCGCCAAGCTGCAGGTGTGGACCACGCCCCTCTGGCTGATCATGATGGTCGCACCGTTCCTGTACCTCGTCATCAAGCATCCCGATGCCATCGGTGACTTCCTGTCGTTCAGTGGTGGCACCGACGGCCAAGCGGGACACGGTGTCTCGTTCGCCGGCACGATGCTCGCGGCAGGTGTCTGTCTGTCCTTGATCGCGCAGATCGCCGAGCAGATCGACTACCTCCGGTTCATGCCGCCGAAGACACCGGAGAACAGCCGCAAGTGGTGGACCGCGGTCCTCACCGCGGGCCCGGGCTGGGTGATCTTCGGTGCCATCAAGCAGATCGTGGGTCTCTTCCTCGCCGTGTACCTGATCATGAACTTCGCCGAACAGGCCGGCGTCGCGAACGAGCCGGTCCACCAGTTCCTGGCGATCTACGAGGAGTTCATGCCGCACTGGCTGGCGCTCACCCTCGCCGTGATCCTCGTCGTCATCAGCCAGGTGAAGATCAACGTCACCAACGCCTACTCGGGATCGTTGGCCTGGACCAACAGCTTCACCCGCGTCACCAAGACCTACCCCGGTCGTCTGGTGTTCCTGGTCTTCAACGTCGCCATCGCCATCGTGCTGATGGAGGCCAACATGTTCAGCTTCCTCAACGAGCTGCTGAACTTCTACGCCAACCTCGCGATCGCGTGGATCGTGACCGTTGCGTCGGACATCGCCATCAACAAGTACCTGCTGAAGATCTCGCCCAAGGAACCCGAGTTCCGACGCGGCATGCTCTACAACTTCAACCCGGTCGGATTCGTGTCGGTGATCGTCGCCGGAGCAGCGTCGATCATGGTGTACTTCCACGTCTTCGGTGATGCCATCCAGCCGTACTCGCCGCTCGTCGCGCTGATCCTCGCGTTGGTGCTGCCGCCGATCATCGCACTGGCCACCAAGGGCAAGTACTACCTTCGACGCACCGACGACGGCATCGACCTCCCGATGTACGACGAGCACGGTAACCCGACCGACGTCAAGTTGATGTGCTGCGTCACGGGCATCGAGTTCGAGCGTCCGGACATGATCGCCTCCGCGGTGCCGGGCCCGAACGGGGAGAAGCAGTACATCAGCTCGCTGGCCCTGTCCTGCGACAAGTCCGGTGAGCACGTGCTACCCGCGCAGGAGTAGCCACCACGCATCATCCGTCGTCGGCCGGGTTCGGGAGTTCGTCCCCCGAACCCGGCCGACGCGGTTCTGGGAGACTGAGGACATGCGAGAACTGCTACCCGTGTTGCTGGACCGTCTCACCGCCGGTCCCGTCGCGCTGGCGCGGGTGGTCGCGACGAGTGGCCCCGCGCCACGACAGCTCGGCGCCGCGATGGCCGTGACCGCGGCCGGTGAGGTGATCGGATCGCTGTCCGCGGGGTGTGTGGACTCGGCGATCGTGCACGCCGCGACGGACGTGCTGGACACGGGTTGTGCGGTCGGCGAGCGGTTCGGGCCCGCGGACCTCGACGACATCGCGATCGGTCTCACCTGTGGGGGAGAGATCGAGATCTTCGTCGAGCGGATCGGCCCGGAACGCGTTGCCGACCTCGCCGACCTCCGCGCGTCGGTCGGCATCGGCCGGCCGGTCGCACTGGCGACGACACTGACCACCCGCCCTCTCTGGCGGTTGGATCATCCCGGTGCCACCGGATCATGGCGAGGCCTCGACAAGGACATCGCCGACCTCCGCGACGCCGGGCGCTGCGGGATCGTCGGCGTCGACGACACGGAGGCGCCACGGGTTTGCGCGGCCGACCGGCCGCGGACATTCGTGCACACGTTCGCACCCCCTCGCCGTCTGATCGCGGTCGGTGCCAACGAGTTCGTCCGCGCACTCTGCACGGTGGCGAAGAACGTCGGCTACCACGTCACCGTCGTCGACCCGCGTCCCGTCTTCACGACGCCGGCCCGGTTCCCCGATGCCGACGAGGTCGTCGTGGCCTGGCCGGGACGATATCTCGAGGACGAGATGGACTCGGGACGAACGGATTCCGCCACGGCGGTGTGCGTGATGACCCATGACGCGAAGGTCGATGTGCCGACCCTGGTCTCTGCCCTGGCCTCTGACCGCGTGGGCATCATCGGGGCGCTGGGCTCGCGTGCGACCCACGACGACCGCATCGCGCGGCTGACCGTCGCCGGGGTGCCCCGAGACCGCATCGACGACCGTCTGCGATCGCCGCTCGGTCTCGACCTCGGCGGGCACACTCCGGCCGAGGTGGCGATATCGATTGTGGCGCAACTGATATCCGAGCGAAATGGCGGTACCGGCCAGCCGCTGCGAGACGTCGAAGGTCCGATCCACCGACGGGTTCCCGGCAGCTGAGTGGGGTGGCGACCCACCCACCGTCAGGTCAGCCGAGAACGCGGTCGAGGTACCTGTTGGCGAACAACCGGTCCGGATCGAATCGGTCCCGGACGGAACGGAACTCGTCGAACCGCGGGTAGACCGACCGTAGGTATCCGGCGTCACGGGTGTGCATCTTGCCCCAATGTGGGCGGCCACCGAGTTCGGTCATGATGGTCTCGACGTCACCGAAATAGGCGTCGGTGTCGGCGGGGTCGTCACCGTGATACCGGTGCACGGCGATGTAGCCGCCGGCCCGCCCGCCGGCCGTCGACAGCATCAGATCGTCGGCCGCCGCGGCGCGGACCTCGACCGGGAAGCTCACGCGATAGCGCTTCCGATCGATCATCGCGCGGATCTCGCGGACTGCGTCGGGCACGGTGGCGAGCGGGACGGCGTACTCCATCTCGCGGAACCGCACGGTCCGTGACGACACGAACACCCGGGCCGCTGTGTCGGTGATCGTGCGTCCCGACAGTGCCCGGCCGGCGATCTGGGCGACGACGGGCACCGTGCGCGGCGCGCGTGCCCCGACCGCGCACAGCAACCGGAAGACCTGATTGCTCAGGACCTCGTCGTCGAGGTAGCGGCGGACGCGGCCCGGTCCGGATGGTGGGACGTCGGCGCCGAGGCGCGTATTGGTCTTCTGCAGCGCGCGATCGGTGTGCGGGAACCAGTAGAACTCGTGATGATCGTGGGTGGCCGTGCGCTCGAGGAATCCGTCGATCGCGTCATCGGCGGAGCTCGGACGTTCCTCGGCGCGGATGCTGAAGGCCGGAACGCACTGCAGGGTGAGGTCGGTGACGATGCCGAGCGCTCCCAGACCCAGTGCGACGGCGGCGAGATCGGCATCGTTCTCGCCGAGTTGCAGGATCTCGCCGGTCCCGGTGACGATCGTCGCGGCGACGATCTGCGTGCTGATGCCACCGAAGGCGGCGCCGGTGCCATGGGTCCCGGTGGACGTGGCGCCGGCGATGGTCTGGCGGTCGATGTCGCCCAGGTTGGCCATCGCGAGCCGATGCGGTGCGAGCAGCGACGGGATCTCGTGCAGATGCGTGCCCGCGGCGACGGTCACCCGGGCACGTCCGTCGTCCACGGACACCAGCCCGCGCATCGCGCGCAGATCGATCTGTACGCCGGAGGTCACCGCGATCTCGGAGAAGCTGTGTCCGGCACCCACCGGTTTCACCGTGGTGCCCTGCGCCCGTACCCGAGCGACCAGCGCGGCGACCTCGTCGACGGTCGTCGGCACCGCGACCTCGGACGGAAGACACGACGCCGTGCCGCCCCAGTTCTGCCATGTCACAGGAAGCACCGGCCCTCGCCCCGATAGGTCGGCACCACGTCGGTCACCCGCGCACCGGACTCGTCCCGCTCGATCACCGCGACCGACGTCGCCCGTTCGCAGACCTCACCGGACTTGGTGTGGCGGAACCACACCCGGTCGCCGATGTCCATGTCGTCGGCGACGGCGCCGCGTAACGGGGTCTGTACCTCGCCGGCCGCCTCCGACCCGACATAGCGCAAGCCGGAGGGCCACACCGGTTTCGGCAGACGATCGTCGCGGGGCGGACCGGATGCGATCCAGCCGCCGCCGGCGCACGTGACGATCCCGGCGGCGGGTCGCCGGACCACATCGAGCCCGAACGCCAACGCCGGTGCCGGTCGGAACCGCGCGTATCCGTCGAACAGGTGACCACCGAAGAAGCCGCTGCCCGCCGCGATGTCGGTCACCGATGTGTCGCGTGCGGTCTCCTCGACGGAACCGGTGCCGCCGCCGTTGACGAACTCCAGGTCGGCGATCGCGCGGATCGCGGTGATCGCCGCGGCGCGCCGCCCACGCACCTCCGCCATCGACCGGCGCTGCATGGCGCGGATCGCCATGTTCGTCAATGGTTTACCGGCGACATGGTCGGCGAGGCCGGCGATCTGCGCCTCATACGACATGACTCCGACGAGCCGGAATCCGGGACGTTCCACGATGTGTCGGGCGAGGCGGACGGCGTCGGCGACATCGTGGATCGGCGACCGTCGGACGCCGAGATGGATTCGCCCACCGGCCATGCGGGTCGATGCGTCCAGGTCGATCGCGACGCGCACGGTCGGTCTGCGAGCCGGACCGGCCACCGCGTCCACGACGTCGAGTTGCGTGTCGTCGTCCACGAGCAGGGTGACGCGCTCGACGGCCACCGCGTCGGCCACGAGACCGGCCAGCGCGTTGCGCCGTGCGCCGGGGTAGCCGAGCAAGACGTCGCGACACCCGGATTCTGTTGCCAGCCAACGAGCCTCGTCGACATCGTAGGCGAGGATCCCGGCGAACCCCTCCTCGGAGAGGATCTCCTCGATCACCGATCGCACCCGCAATGATTTGCTGGCGACCCGGACCGGGACACCGGCGGCACGTGTGCGCAGGTCGTCGATGTTGTGGCGCAGGGCAGTGCGATCCAATGCCAGCACCGGGGCGTCGAGACCCGCTGCGGTCACCGCGTCGTCGATGCCCTGCCAATACGCCGCCGGATCGTACTCCCAGAGACCCCGGTCAGTCCTCGATGACATAGGACATCAGGGCGGCCGTCGACGCTTCGATGATCTTGCCGACCGCGATGTCGTCGGACGTGCTCAGATACGTCAACGTGATGGCGTTCGTCGCGGCGATGATGACCGGGCCGAGTTCGGCGACAGGTGTCCGCCACTCGACCTCGGTTTTCTCCGCGGCGACGGAGAGGCCGAGTGACGCGACCTCGTAGAGGCGTTCGTACATCTTCTTGCCGACCTTCTGCAGCTCGGCGTGGTTGTGCGCGTAGATACCCAGCGAAATGGTCGCCTGCATACGGCCCGGATCGGCCTTGAGCAGTGTGTAGAACGCCTCGATCTGCGACCGCATGTTCTTCTGCATCGCCTCGCGGCCCGTACCCTCGTCGACGATCATCGGCAGGATCGACTCGAGCATGCGGTTGATGTCCGACGGCACCGCCGTCTCCATCACCGCGCACAACAGTGCGGTGCGGCTGTCGAACGCGTAATGGAAACTGGCGAGCGGCATGTTCGCATGCGCGCAGATCCGCCGCGTCGTCGCGCCTTCGACCCCGTGATCGGCGATCACGCGGTACGCAGCTTCGATCAGCGCCGTACGGCGCTGATCGACAGACATTCTTGCCAACGAGAAACCCCCGTGCCCACACGTGACCTGCACATGTGCGGTGAAACATGTTCGCCGAAGCCTATCAGTGCATGTCGGGCGCGGTATGCGAGATCGCCGCAACCGATCGGCGCGGCCGGTGCGGGCGGCGACACGGCCCCAAGCCCCACGCTCTGTCGCCGGACCGCACTACTCTGTGATCCGTGACCTCGACGATCGGCAGGACGGGTGTACAGCTGGCTCAGCGGGCCGCGTCGACGCTCTCGGTGGCCGGACTCTCGGCCGCCGACTCGGTGACGGCCGGGCTGGCCCGCCGCGGATTCCCGGCGGCGCGCGCCCTGGGTGCCTCCAGCGATGAGATCCGGCAGCACACAGCCGGTTCCCCGAATCTCGCGGGCGGTGTGTTCCGCAATGTCGAGCCGGCCGCGACCGCGGTCGACGCCGACTTCCGGATGGTCGTCGACATGGCCCGACGTCCCGGCCGGCCGCGGCGTCCGATCCCCGTTCTGACGCCCGAGTTCGGCGAGGAGGCCGGTGAGCTGGGAGTCACCTGGCTCGGACATGCGACCGTCCTCGTCGAACTCGACGGCGCCCGCATCCTCACCGATCCGGTCTTCAGCAATCGGTGTTCGCCGTCGACGCTCGTCGGTCCGGCCCGCATGCACCGCGCGCCGGTCACGGTCGATGACCTGCCCCCGATCGACGTGGTGCTGATCAGCCACGATCACTACGACCATCTGGACATGGAGACCGTCGTCGCCCTCTCCATCCGGCAGCCGCAGGTGCGTTTCGTCGCGCCGATCGGCGTCGGTGCGCATCTGGAGGCATGGGGGATCGCACCGGATCGCATTGCGCAGGCCGACTGGTGGGGGGAGTGCACGGTCACCATCGGGGACTCCGACTTCACGTTCACCTGCTGCCCCGCGCGGCATTTCTCCGGACGCTCGCTGACCCGCAACCTGGCACTGTGGGCGAGCTGGGTGGTGGCGGGGCCGTCGCGCCGGATGTTCTTCTCCGGCGACACCGGCTTCTCCGAACGGTTCGACGATGTCGGCGGCCGACTCGGTTCGGTGGACCTCACCCTCGTCGCCGTCGGGGCCTACGACGTCGCCTGGCCGGACGTGCACGTCGACCCGGAAGAGGCGGTCGCCATCCATCGGATGCTCACCCGGGACCACAACCGGGACGCGGTGATGATCCCGATCCATTGGGGCACCTTCAACCTGGCGCGTCATACCTGGGGCGATCCGATCGCCCGCCTGCTGCCCGCGGCCGCCGCGAACTCCGCCACGGTGATGGTGCCGCCACCCGGCGGTGCGATCGATCTGGTGCATCGGACCGGGAGCGGGCTCGACGACCCGTCCTGGTGGGAGGCCTCCGCGTGACCCAGGTGTCGGCGGACACGACCGGCAACCGGGGTCTGAACGCGACCGAGGTCGCCCAGCGGGTCGCCGACGGTCGCGTCAACGACCTGCCGGACCGCTCGGGACGAAGTGTCGCCGACATCGTCCGCGCCAACGTGTTCACCCGGATCAATGCCATCCTGGGCGTCCTGTTCATCATCGTCGCGTCCACCGGGTCGCTCATCAACGGCTTGTTCGGACTGCTGATCATCGCCAACAGCGGCATCGGCATCATCCAGGAGATCCGGGCCAAACAGACGCTCGACAAGCTGGCCATCGTCGGGCAGACGACTCCGATGGTGCGTCGCGACGGGCAGGTCGTCGCACTGCCACCCGACCAGGTGGTCCTCGACGACATCATCGAGATCGGCGCGGGCGACCAGGTCGTCGTCGACGGGGAGATGGTCGAGGCCCTCGTCCTCGACGTCGACGAATCGTTGCTGACTGGAGAGGCCGATCCGGTCGACAAGACGCCCGGCGACAAGATCCTGTCCGGCAGTTTCGTGGTGTCCGGATCCGGGGCCTATCGGGCCACCAAGGTGGGCGCCGAGGCATATGCGGCGCAATTGGCCGCCGAGGCGTCCAAATTCACCCTGGTGTCGTCCGAGTTGCGCTCGGGGATCGACCAGATCCTCAAGGTGATCACCTGGCTGCTCGTGCCCGCCGGCATCCTCACCATCGTCAACCAGTTGTTCATCAGTGGCAGTGGGATCAAGGCATCCCTGCTGGGCATGGTAGCGGCGCTGGTTCCGATGGTCCCCGAAGGTCTGGTCCTGATGACATCGATCGCGTTCGCGGTCGGCGTCGTGCGGCTGGGCCAACGCAAGTGCCTGGTCAACGAACTCCCGGCGATTGAGGGCCTGGCCCGCGTCAACGTGGTGTGCGCCGACAAGACCGGCACACTCACCGAGAACGGGATGCGCCTGGCCGAGGTGCGTCCGGTGACCGGAAGGCAGACCGCCGACCTCGGTCAGGTGCTGTCGTCGCTGGCAGCCCACGATCCACGACCGAACGCCAGCATGCAGGCACTCGCTGAAGCCTACCCGGAAGCACCCGACTGGTCGGTGGACGCAGTCGAGCCCTTCACGTCGGCCAAGAAGTGGAGCGGCATGTCGTTCCGGGACGTCGCATCCGGTGCCGACATGGGCAACTGGTTGATCGGTGCGCCCGATGTCCTGCTCGATCCGGACAGCGAAACTGCCGCCCTCGCAAACGAACTGGGATCGACAGGGCTGCGGATCCTGCTGCTCGCCCACACCGACGTCGCGGTCGACACCGAGCCGCCCGCCGGGTCTGTCACCCCGGGTGTGGTCACCGCGGTCGCCCTCGTCGTGCTCGAACAGCGGGTCCGACCCGATGCGCGGGACACCCTGGAATACTTCGCCGATCAGCACGTCGATGTGAAGGTCATCTCCGGGGACAACGCCCGTTCGGTGGGTGCGGTCGCTGCGTCGCTCGGGCTCGGGTCCGTGGAGACCTCGGTCGACGCCCGGTCACTGCCGACCGGCACGGGTGAGCTGGCGCAGGTCGTCGCAAACGGCACCACCTTCGGACGGGTGCGTCCCGACCAGAAGCGGGCGATGGTGAAGGCGCTGCAATCGGTCGGCGACACCGTCGCGATGACCGGCGACGGCGTCAACGACGTGCTCGCGCTCAAGGACGCCGACATCGGCGTGGCGATGGGATCGGGGAGTTCGGCGGCTCGCGCGGTCGCGCAGATCGTGTTGCTGGACAACCGATTCGCCACCTTGCCGTATGTCGTCGGCGAAGGCAGGCGGGTGATCGGCAACATCGAACGCGTCTCCAACCTCTTCCTGACCAAGACCGTGTACGCGGTCCTGCTGGCACTCTTCGTCGGGATCGGCGGAGTCGTCGGCCACCTGTTCGGGTCGGGGTCGCTGAGCTACCCGTTCCAGCCGATCCACGTGACCATCTCCGCCTGGTTCACCATCGGTATACCGGCGTTCGTATTGTCGTTGGCGCCGAACAACGAGCGCGCCCGATCCGGATTCGTCCGCCGCGTCCTCAGTCAGGCGGTGCCCAACGGGATCATCGTCGGCCTGTGCACCTTCGTCACCTACGTGATGGTCAATCCGGGTGGCGCGGGCATCGAGATCGGCTCGAAGGACTCGGTCGATCTCACCCCGGCGCAGACGCAGGCGGCGACCGCGACGCTGGTCACCCTGATCGCGGTGGCACTGTATGTGCTCGCCGTCGTGGCGCGGCCGTACACGTGGTGGAAGGTCCTGCTGCTGGCGATCTCGGTCGGGGCCTACGTCATCATCTTCAGTTGGCCGTGGACCCAGCACCTGTTCAAGCTCGATTCGTCGAACGCGCAGATGATGACGGTGGCGGCGATATCCGCGGCAGTGGGCATCGCCGCCGTCGAGGCGGTTTCGCGGATCGTGCCGCGGATCGTTGCCGCCCGCGGGGCACGTCACGACGGGTCGACTTCGTTGGACGGGACCGCGGGCGTGCGGGCCGTCTAGACTCGGCTCATGGATCTCAAAGGACTCGTCGACAAGGCCAAAGCCGCACTGAAGGGCAACCCGAGTCTGATCGACAAGGGTGGCGACACGATCGACAAGGTGACCGGAGGCAAGTACGCCGGTCACGTCAACAAGGCGCAGGACGCGGTCAAGAAGGCCGTCGGCGCGCAGGATTCGCCCCAGGCTCCCCGGACCCCCGAGCAGCCCCGGCAGGATCCGCCCCAGGCGAATCCGCCGCAGCCGAATCCCCCGCAGCCGAATCCCCCGCAGCAGTAATCACATCTCCCCGGCGCGTGGGTGCCGGCGGTAGGACGACACGGTCGGATCGCCGGTCACCCAGTACCGCCATGCCACGTCCGCGGCCCGGCGGACGCCGACGCGTGGACCGGCGGTGATCTCGGTCGCGGCAGTGTCCGCCTCGAGCAGACAGACCGGGAGGCCGTCGTCGAGACGCGTGGCCAGATCCGCCATGGTGATCCCGAGCGCACGCGTGAGGTTGCCCGGTCCCCGCGCCAGGGCATCGTCGTCCTTGGCGGTCGGACGACGAGCGCGAGCGAGGTCGAGGCCGTCGACGATCTCGCCGGCACGCACCAGCACGGCCGAACCCTGCTCGGTCGGCCCGGTCACGACGTTCGCACAGAAATGCCCATGGATGCGGTAGACGTAGAGTCGCCCGGCCGGGCCGTACATGATCTCCGACCGCGGTGTTCGCGTATATGCGTGAGACGCCGGGTCGTCGCGGCCGCCGTAGGCCTCGACCTCGGTGATACGGGCGCTGACCCCGTGACCGACCAGAACGGTGCCCAGCAGCGCACGGGCGAATTCGCTGACGCTACTGTGACTGACCATGGCCAAGACAAGCGACTCCATCGATGTGGACCTGTCTGTCGAAGATACCTGGGCGGCCGCGTCGGATCTGTCGCGCTACTCCGAGTGGCTCGTGCTGCACGACGGGTGGCGCTCGGCGGTGCCGACGTCCGACGAACTGGGCGAAGGCGTGGCCCTGGCCTCGGTCGTCAAGGTCAAGGGGACCCGTATCCGGTTCGACTGGACGATCGAGAAGTATCGCCCGTTCGAGCAGGTGCGTCTGAAGGGCAGCGGCAAGGGCGGCGTCAAGGCCAAGCTCGAGTTGGGCATAGTTCCCAACGACGCAGGTTCGACAGTAACCTTCACAGTTGATCTCGGCGGATTGCCGTTGATCGGGCCGGCGGGCAAGGCGGCGGCCATGGCGGTATCCGGGGACCTGCGGAAGTCGTTGTCGACATTCCGCACCGTCTTCGGCTGACACACAACAGGGGGACGGACGGCGATGGGGCGTCACAGTAATTCGGGCGCTGATCGCTCGGATCAGGGAGCACAAGGGGCGGCTCGCGGGCCACAGCAGGGCCGCGGGACCCAGCGAACGCCACGAACGGGTCCGATCGACATGCCCGCGAGCGGGCCGATCGACACACGATCGGCGCGACGTGGCACCGACGACGACTTCGGGTTCGAACACCGGAAGGCGACGACGGGCCGTCGGGGTGGTCTGATCTGGGGGTTGGCGGCACTGATCGTGGTGGTCGCGCTGGTCACCGGGTTCGTGCTGTGGCGCACCGGTGCCGTCGGTTGCGCCGACCGCACATCGGTCGCGGTCGCCTCGGACCAGGCCATGACCGGAGCCCTGCGTTCGGTCGCCCAGCAGGCCTCGGACAACTCCTGCTTCGACTTCCAGGTCAGCGGTGTCGCGGGCGCGGATGTGCCCGGACAGCTCACCAGCGGAGACAAGGCGCCCGACCTGTGGGTCGCCGATTCGCAGATCCAGGCCCGTCGTGTCACCACCCAGGTGCGGCGCGAACTCAACCTCGTGTCGCCGTCCATCGCGACGTCGCCGACGGTTATCGTCGGCAAGTCCGTTCCCCAGCTGAACAGCTGGGTCGACGTGATGAAGCTGACCGACCTGCGTACCGGCAGCCCGATCGACACCAGCACCGGCGACGCGCCGATCGTCGGCGCGCTCGCCGAGGTCGACAACGGCAATCTCACCGAGAAAGAGCTGACCGGAGCGATGACGGTGCTCGCGGTGCAGCAGAACAACGCCCGTCTGGCCAACGACAACGAGGGCACCCGACTGAACCTCGCCAACACCTCCGATGTCCCGGTGATCACCACCGAGCAGCAGTATCTGCTCTTCACCAGGACACACAAGGGGTCGGAGCTCAAGGCATCGGTCCCGGCCGACGGCACGGTCATGCTCGACTACCCGCTGGTCAACACCGCGGGTGCGGCACGCAGCGACACCGCCGCGGAGGCAGGCAAAGCGCTCGCCGACGAGATGGCGTCGCCAGAGGGGCTGGCAGCGCTGAACGAGGCCGGCTACCGCAATCCGGCCGGGGCCCCGCTGCCCGATGGCGTCGGCGTCGGGTCGGTGAAGGAACTCGAGCTGAAGGATCCCACTCAGGTCGACCGGGCGATCCGGCAATGGCAGGTGCTCGGCGTGCCGATTCGCACCCTGGTCGTCGAGGACACGTCCGGGTCGATGGATGCGGCGGCCGGCAACACCACCCGAGCCGGCCTGCTGACCGACGCGTCGATGACCGGTCTGAAGCTGTTCCCGAACAACACCCAGATCGGCGGTTGGTCGTTCGGCATCGACAAGGGCGGCGACGGCCAGGACTGGAAGTGGATGTCGCCGATTCGGCGACTCGATGCGCCGTCCGCGGACGGCGGTACCCATCGTGAGGAATTGGGCCGAGCTGTCCGGCAGGGTCTGTCGAAATCACAACTCGGCGGCGGCACGGGCCTCTACGACACCACGCTCGCGGCGTTCAAAGAGGTGCAGAACAGCTACGACCCGAACTACTCGAACTCGGTCATCATCATGACCGACGGTCAGAACGAGGACCCGAACAGCATCAGCCTCGACGAGTTGCTCGCACAGCTGAAGCGTCTCGAGGACCCGGCGCGACCCGTGCTGGTGCTGACGATCGGAATCTCCGAGGATGCCGACACCGATGCGCTGGCGGCGATCGCCGACGCGACCGGCGGCACCACGTATGTCGCCGAGAACCCTGCCGACATCAAGACCGTGTTCGTCGACGCGATCCAGGCCCGGGTGGCCGCCGCGGGCCGGTGAACCGACAGTAGCGCCGTCGTTTACCTGAGGATTACCTCTCGATTCACTGTTCCCGGTGGTCGTCGCGTGGACCGTGGTGCAGAATCGGACACATGAGCCGGAAAGATCCACTGCCCCGCGCGGCCGGAACGGCCGCGGCCCTGGCCACCATCGGGCTCGTCGCAGGCGCGTGCGGCTCGGGTGACAGTGCGGACACCGCGGTCGACAATGCCTCGACCGCCGTCGAATCGGCGGCCGCCGACGTCTCCGAGGCGGCGACCGGCGCATCCTACAGAAACGGTGAGTACACGGCGACGGGTGATTATGTGTCGCCCGGCGGACCGCAGCAGGTGGGCGTCACCGTCACCTTGTCGAACAACGTGATCACCGCGCTGACCCTCGACACCAGCCAGACCAAGGGCACGTCCAAGGAGTTCCAGGGCAAGTTCGCCAGTGGTATCGACGCCCTGGTGGTCGGCAAGAACATCGACGATCTCGACGTGCACAAGGTCTCCGGATCATCGTTGACGTCAACGGGTTTCAACGATGCCATCGACCAGATCAAGACCGAGGCGCAGGCCTGACCCGGCGGTGAGCCGACTCGCCCACGACTGGCGTTTCGACGCGCTGGGCACCGAATGGGAGATCTCCACGCCGGAGCCGTTGCCGCACACCGTCACCCGTGCGGTGCGCACCGAACTCGATCGGATCGATCGGGTGTGGTCGAGATTTCGCAGCGACTCGACGGTCGCCGAGATCGCCCGTCGCGCAGGTCGATACCCGATCGCCCATTCCGATCAGCCACTCGTCGACTGGTACCGGCGGCTCTATGACCTGACCGGGGGAGCGGTGACCCCGATGGTCGGACAGATGTTGTCCGACGCGGGTTACGACGCCCACTACACGCTGAGGCCGCAGGACGTCGTCGCGCCGAGCCCGCGCTGGGACGACGTTCTCGGTTGTCATCACGGTGAGCTCGATGTGCGGACACCCACCCTGCTCGATGTCGGCGCCGCCGGAAAGGGTTTCGCAGTCGATCGAATCGCTGCGATCGTCGCCGAGGCCGCCGACAGCTATGTGGTGGACGGCAGCGGGGACATGCGGATGGCGACGTCGGGCGGGCCGCTGCGGATCGCGCTGGAGCATCCGATCGATCCCACCAGGGCGATCGGCGTGATCACCATCGACGGGGGAGCGATCTGCGCGTCGGCGGCCAATCGTCGGGCGTGGGCGGACTGGCACCACATCGTCAACCCGCACACCGCGTCACCGGCGCGAGAAGTGCTGGCCACCTGGGTGATCGCGCCCGATGCGATGACCGCGGACGGGCTCGCCACCGCCCTGTTCTTCACTCCTGCCTCGATCCTGCGACCCGCGTTCGACTTTGCCGACGCGGGATTTCATCACGTGACCATCCGCCGCAACGGAACGGTCGAGCACACCGATGTCCCCGGACTGGAGCTGTTCGCATGATCCGGCTGATCCCACCCTGGCTGACCGCCCACCGCGCCGTCCTCCTCGCGCTCGGCGCACTGGCGATCGCTGCGTTCGTGGTGTCGGCCAGTGACAGCGAATTCGCCTATCGCCCTGACGAGCTGGCGCTGTCGCTGCTGATCTCGGTGGTGGTCTCCGGTGCGGTGACCTATCTGTGCGCCGCGGTGGTGCGCGTGCCGCCGGGTTCGGACTCCTGGCTCATCACGGCATTGATCCTGTTCTTCGTCCTGCCCGGAGCCTCGGATTCGGCGGCGGCCGTCACCGTCGCAGTCGGTGCCGCGGCCGCCGCCTGCTCCAAGTATGTGCTCGCCTGGCGGCGGCGCCTGGTGATCAACCCGGCGGTCGCCGGCGCGGTCGTCGTGTACGCGTTGGCCTACGCGGAGGTCGGCTCGATCGCCTATCCGGTGTGGTGGGTCGCCGCCGAGCCGCTGCTCTACCCGATGGTCGTGATCGGCGCCCTGCTGGTGACCGCCCTGCGCGAGTGGCGACTCGTCGCGGTGTTCCTCGCGGCGTCGCTGGTGACCGTCGGCGTGCTGGAACTGACCGAGGGTGGGCAGTCGCTGCAGTTCTGGTACACCTCGAGCCCGACGTTCTTCGTGGCCGCGGTGATGCTGCCCGAGCCGCTGACGTCGCCGACGGTCCGCGTACATCGGACGATCTACGGCGCGCTGGTCGGTGTGCTCATGTACTGGCAGGTCTCGATCCCGATCTCCGACGCGTTCACCCTCGAGTTCGTCCCGGAGATCGCGCTACTCGTCGGGTCGGTATACGCCTTCGCAGTCCGGCTGTTCACCCGCACCTCAGCGGATCGTCGGCCCCGGCTCGACCTCGTCGGCCCCGCGCCCGCCGGCACGGAGAGCGACACGAGTCCCGCAGAGGGGGTGAAAGCAGAGGGGGTGAAAGCAGAGGGGGTGAAAGCAGAGGGGGTGAAAGCAGAAGGGGCGAAATCCATCGCCGCGAACACCTACGAGCTGGTGGTCGACGGTCGCGTGCCGCTCGACTTCGTGCCCGGACAGTGGGCGATGCTGAGTGCTCCCGAGTGGTCGCGACCCCTGTGGCGGAGCTCGCGGCGGGTGTTCTCCTTTGCCGAGGCCCCCGGGGTGGTTCCCGGCCGCTTCGCGTTCACCGTGTCCGGTGAGGTCTCGCCGGTCAAGGCGGGCCTCATCTCCGGCTCGACCGGCCGGGTGTTCCTGGATTCCTCCGGGGGAGACTTCGTGTTGCCGCGCCACCGGTCGGATCGACCGATCGTCCTACTCGCGTCCGGCATCGGCATCACGCCGTTCCGGTCGATGCTGCGATCCGCGCTCGCCGAGGGGCGGACGCTCGATCGGTTCGCCCTCATCCATGTCGTGCGGAGCGCCGACCGCATGGTCTATCAGGACGTGCTCGACGCCGCCGAAGCGGCCGGTGCCGACGTGCAGGTCATCGAATCATCTTCGCTCGCTGACGGTTTCGATCCTCGATCGCTCGGACTCGCGCTGGACTCCACCGTGGTCCTGGGCGGGGCGGCACACTACTACTGTTCGGGCAATCCGCGCTTCGTCCAGACGACGGCGCACGCCATCCGCCGGTTTGACCCGCGTACGCGCCGTGCCTTCTGGCGTGTGCACGCGGACGCATTCCTGGGATATTGACCGCGCCGGGCCCGGTCAGTGATCGTCCGCGGCGACCCGCCGCAACACAGTGAGGACCTGCTCGATCATCGGGGACGGCACGCCGGCCGGGCGCGCCACCGCGAGTTCGACGGTGGGTGCGCCGGGTATCAGCGGGAGGTACCGCACCCCGGCGACGCCGAGCGCCGCGGTCGGTTCCGGGACGATCGCCACGCCGAGTCCGGCGGCCACCAGCGTGACCAGCGTCGAGGTCTCGGCGACCTCATGCCGGATCTGCGGGACGAAGCCGGCGGCCGCGCAGATGGATGCCAGAATCCCGTTCATCACCGATCTGCCCTGGCCGGCATGGGTGACGAACTCCGCGTCACGGAGCTCGTCGATGTCGACGGACTCCCCGGCGCACCGCTGGTCGCCCTCGGGGAGGGCCACGAACAGCCGGTCGCGGCGAATCGTCTCGACGACGACCTCGGCGCCCCCGACCGGTGGCCGGAGCAGAGCCAGGTCGATCTGCCCGGAGATCAGGGCGGAGAGCTGCGCCGGGGCGAGCATCTCGCCGCGGACGCTCACGTCCAGTTCGGGCAGGTCCTGCCGGAGAGCGCGGACGAGTCTCGGCAACAGCGAGTAGGTCGCCGACCCGACGCAGCCGATGGCGAGCGTGCCCTGCCGGCCTTCCGCGACACGTTGCGCCTGTAGCCCCGCGACGTCGACCGCGTCGAGAATGGCCTCCACCCGTTCGAGATAGGCCTGACCGGCAGGGGTCAGTTCGACGCGCCGGGTGGACCGCACGAACAGCGTGACGCCGAGTTCTTCCTCGAGGTGGCGGATCTGCTGCGAGAGCGGTGGCTGTGCGATGTGCAGGCGCTCTGCGGCCCGTCCGAAGTGCAGTTCCTCGGCGACGGCGCGGAAGTAGCGGAGGTGACGCAATTCCATCATTGAGACTCTACGCATATCACTGAACGTGAAATGGATACTTCTCAATATCGGAAGGGGTTCCTATCGTGGATGTATGAGTTCCGGATCCGACGTCGTCATCTGTTCGCCGCTGCGCACCCCGGTCGGGCGTATGGGAGGGGCCCTCGCGTCGCTGACCGTCACCGATCTCGCCACCGGTCTGTTGCGTGAGCTCGCCTCCCGCACCGGTCTCGGCGACGGCGACGTCGATGACGTGATCCTCGGACAGGGCTACGCCAACGGGGAGTCGCCGGCCATCGGGCGTATCGCGGCACTGGACTCCGGGCTGGGCGTCGGCGTCCCCGGGATGCAGGTCGACCGGCGCTGCGGATCCGGCCTGCAGGCCATCCTCAACGGCGCATCGCAGGTGGCCACCGGCGGTGCGCGCCTGGTGGTGGCGGGCGGCGCGGAGTCGATGTCGAATGTCGAGCACTACGCCCTCGGGTTGCGCACCGGTGTGCGCCAGGGCGGCGTCGAGTTGATGGACCGCCTCGACCGCGGTCGTCTCACCGCGGGCGGCGACAGTCACCCGGTGCCCGGCGGAATGATCGAGACAGCGGAGAACCTGCGCGCCCGCTACGGGATCAGTCGCGCCCAGCAGGACGAACTGGCAGTGCGCTCACATCAGCGCGCGATCGCCGCGCACGAGGCCGGACGCTTCGCCGACGAGTTGGTGTCGGTCACGGTGCCGGGTCGCCGGGGCAAGCCGGACGTGGTCGTCGACCGTGATGAGCATCCTCGCGCCGACGCCACGCTCGAGTCGATGGCCGGGCTGCGTCCGATCCGGCTGAAGGTCGATCCCGAATCCACGGTCACCGCGGGCAACGCATCCGGCCAGAACGACGGCGCGGCGATGTGTGTGGTCACCACGCGCGACGAGGCGGTGCGCCGCGGACTCGATCCGATGCTGGCGCTGAAGTCCTGGGCCGTCACCGGTTGCGAGCCCGAAGTCATGGGGATCGGACCGGTCGGCGCGACCGCGGCCGCCCTCGACCGGGCGGGCCTCACCCTCGACGAGATCGACCTCATCGAACTCAACGAGGCGTTCGCCGCCCAGGCGCTCGCCGTGCTGGCCGAATGGAAGGTCGACGCCGATGATGATCGCCTGAACCCCAACGGTTCCGGCATCTCACTCGGGCACCCCATCGGCGCCACCGGGGCCCGCATCCTGGCCACTGCCGCTTACGAGGCGCGACGACGCGACGCGCGCCACGTCCTGGAGACGATGTGTATCGGCGGCGGGCAGGGACTCGCAGCGATCTTCGAGGTCGTCCGATGAGCGCCGTCGAGGTGGAAGCCGTTGTCACGGGCCGGCCCGATGGTGCCGCCGTGGTCCTGTCGAACTCGCTCGGCTCGACCTACCGGATGTGGGATGCACAGCTGCCGGCCCTGGAAGACCGCTTTCGCGTCATCCGCTACAACACCCGTGGTCACGGCGACTCGCCGGTCCCGCAGGGGCCGTACACGATCGATGACCTCGCCGACGACGTGATCGCCCTGCTCGACCGGCTCGGCGTCGAGCGCGCGCACATCGTGGGCCTTTCCCTGGGCGGAATGACCGCGATGCGCCTCGGCATCCGCGATCCCGGCCGGGTCGACAAACTCGCCTTGCTCTGCACAGGGGCGCAACTGACGCCGGCGTCGGCGTGGACCGACCGTGCGGCAACCGTCCGGGCCGACGGGAGCGCCGCGGTCGCCGAGGCCGTCGTCCAACGCTGGTTCACCGCAGAACACCTTGCCGCCGAGAAGGATTCGCGTATCTATCACGAGCAGATGGTCGCCTCGACACCCGCGGAGGGTTACGCCGGGTGCTGCGAGGCGATCGCTGTCATGGATCAGCGTGACGACCTCTCGTCCATCACCGCGCCGACGCTGGTGATCGCCGGGGCGGACGACCCCGCAACGCCACCCGCGAAGCTGGCGGAGATCGCCGAAGCCGTCAAAGACGCACGCCTGCTGGTTGTTCCGCATTCCGCGCATCTGGCCAATGCCGAACAGCCCGAGATCATCACCCCCGCACTGATCGAACACCTGGAGCAGTCATGAGCATCGACAAACTGGCCGGATCGGCCGCCGAGGCCGTCGCCGACATTCCCGACGGGGCGAGCCTGGCCGTCGGCGGATTCGGTCTCGCCGGCATCCCCTGGTTCCTGATCGAAGCGCTCCTCGATCAGGGGGCCGGCAACCTCACCATCGTGTCGAACAACTGCGGCGTCGACGGTGCCGGGCTCGGACTGTTGCTGGAGGCCCGCAAGATCGACAAGGTCATCGCCTCCTATATCGGCGAGAACAAAGAGTTCGGCCGCCAGTTCCTCGCGGGTGAGGTCACCGTGGAACTGACTCCGCAGGGCACGCTGGCCGAGCGGATGCGCGCCGGCGGCAGCGGCATCGGGGCGTTCTTCACGCCCACCGGGGTCGGCACCCTCGTCGCCGACGGTGGACTGCCGTGGCGGTATCACCCCGATGGCAGCGTCGCTCTCGCCTCGCCGCCCAAGGAGGTGCGCACCTTCAACGACACGCCGATGGTGCTCGAGGAGGCAATCGTCACCGATTACGCACTCATCCGCGCCGCCGTGGTCGACAAGGCCGGCAACTGCATGTTCCATGCCGCGGCGCGCAACTTCAATCCGCCCGCCGCGATGTCCGGACGGACCACGATCGTCGAGGCCGAGCGTGTCGTCGAGGTCGGCGAGCTCGCTCCGGACGCCATTCATCTCCCCGGCATCTTCGTCAAGCGGATCGTCGAGCTGACCCCGGAACAGGCTGCGCGCAAGGAGATCGAACAGCGCACCACCCGACCGCGACCCGGACAGCTCGACGCCGAGCCGGCCCATTCCTAGGAGAGATCACATGACCTGGACACGCACTGAGATGGCCGCACGTGCATCACTCGAACTCCGACGGGGCGACTACGTCAACCTCGGTATCGGGCTGCCGACCCTGATTCCCGATCACCTGCCCGACGACTCGGGCATCACGCTCCATGCGGAGAACGGCATCCTCGGTGTGGGTCCGTTCCCGTACAACGACGAGGTGGATCCCGATCTGATCAACGCCGGAAAGCAGACCGTGTCGGTTCTACCCGGTGCGTCCTACTTCGATTCGGCGACCAGCTTCGCCATGATCCGCGGCGGGCACGTCGACGTCGCGGTGCTCGGCGGCATGCAGGTGGCCGGCAACGGCGATCTGGCCAATTGGATGGTGCCCGGCGCGATGGTCAAAGGCATCGGCGGCGCAATGGATCTGGTCAACGGAGCAGGGCAGGTGATCGTGCTCATGGAGCACACCACCAAGAAGGGTGATCCGAAACTGGTCGCCGAGTGCTCGCTCCCACTCACCGGCCTGTCCGTCGTCAGCCGCGTCATCACCGATCTCGGCGTCTTCGACGTCAACGGGTCGGGTTTCGATGTGCTCGAACTCGCCACCGACGTTGATCTCTCCATCGTCGAGGCGAAAACCGGTGCGCCGGTGGTGGATCGGACGTCTGCGCCGACACCCGCTCGCTGACCGCGGTCTCGATACGCCGCCAAGACCGCTGGTCGAGTAGTCGACGCCGCCAAGACCGCTGGTCGAGTAGTCGACGCCGCCAAGACCGCTGGTCGAGTAGTCGACGAGCGCAGCGAGGAGACGTATCGAGACCACTCACGCGACGTCAACTCGGCCACCTCTTGCGCGAGAGCGCGGGCAACGCCTCCAGCCGTCCGCTGATGAGCGCGATGCGCTTGGCTCGCGACCACCCCTGAACGCGCTTCTCGAGTGCGTATGCCTCTGCGACGGATTCGCATTCGAGGCAGTAGACGAGCCGCACCGGTAGGCGTCCGCTGGTGTACCGAGCACCGCGGCCCAGGTTGTGCTGTTCGAGTCGATTGTCGATGTCACGGGTGCTTCCGACGTAGAAGCTGCCGTCGGCGCACTCGAGAATGTAAAGGTATGCCGCCATCGGGCCACTGTCCCGCACATGCCGACGACCGCTGACAATCGATCCACAGGTGTGGTCTCGATTCGTTACTCACTTCGTTCGCGACTACTCGACCAGCGGTGGGTGCGCGATGCTGTCGATGGTGGCCGGCGATCGTTTCACGGGTGTGGTCTCGATTCGTCACTCACTTCGTTCGCGACTACTCGACCAGCGGAAGGTGCGCCGAGACCGCTGGTCGAGTGGTCCGCCAGCGGAGGGTCGCCATGTTCGCTGGTCGAGTAGTCGACGAGCGCAGCGAGGAGACGTATCGAGACCCCCAGCTCACCGTCGGGCGGCGGCGAGCTCCGAGCGGGACCGGATGCCCAGCTTCGCATAGATGCGGGTCAGGTGATACTGCACGGTCTTCGGTGAGATGAACAGTTCGGCGGCGACCTCGCGGTTCGAGAGACCGCGGGCGACGAGCGCCGTCACCGATTCCTCTTGTGGCGTCAACCCGACCGTGTCACGGTCGCCGCGGGTGGCATTCAGACCGCCGGCCTTGAGTTCGCGTTCGCACCGTTCGACATACGTTGTCGCACCGAGGGACAGATAGATCTCGCGCGCGGTCCCGATAATCGCATCGGCGGCCCGGCGTTTGCCGGCCCGGCGCAACGTCTGCCCATAGGCGAAGTTCACGCGGGCCAGGTCGTAGCGAAGTGGCAGCCCATCGAGAAGCTCGAGTGCCTCGTCGAAAGTCCTTCGGGCCTGGTGTATGTCGCCGATCGCTCCGAGGTAGCGGCCACGGGAGTATTTCAGTCGTGCGGAGGCGGATCGGTGACCGCGTTCGGCGGCTCGTTCCTCGTATGGTCGCAGCAGCTGGTCGGCGGCATCGAGCTGACCGTCGATCACCAGTGCGTTCGCCAGTACGTCCACCCACGGCCACCAGCCGGGCTCGGCCAGCGCGGGCACCTCATCGGCCATGAGAACCAACGGTTCCAGGGTGCGCCGCACCTTGCCGTAGTCGGCAGCGGCCTCGGCGATCTGTGCGCGCGCCAGCATCTCGGGGATTCGCATGATCTCGTAGTCGCCGGCAGTGGTGGCGGCCTGCTGGACGACGAGTTCGGCCTGATCCCAGTCGCCGCGGAGCGAGTGGACCGCTGCCGCAGTCCAGTTCAGCAGCGGACTGGCCAGTTCGATGCCGCTTGCCCGCGCCAGCGCACGCCCCTGCTCGACTGTACGTAGGGCGGGTTCCCAGTCGCCGGTGAGGAACTGCGTCCGGGCCAACCAGCCCAACGCCCACAACGTGATCCGGGTCGAACCACCGAGATTCGCCATGGAGACCGCCGTCTCCAGGTTGCTGCGCGCAGCCCCGACGTCGTCGAGACCGAGCTGCAGCCATCCGCGACCCATCGTCGCGCGCTGTGCCTGCGCGCCGAAGCGTATCCGCTCGGCAAGCGCGGCGTACTCCGCGGTCGCCTCGGTCGGTCGGCCCGACCAGGCGAGCCCCAGACCGCGAATGACCGCCGCCTCGACGCCGGCAGGGGAGTGACTGCCCGCCATCGCGATCGCCCGATCGGCCCACTCGACCAGTTCGGTGCCCTGGCAACGCACCAGATTGTGCAGGACGAAGCGCTGCGCGATGAGTGCCGCGATGTCCGGATCACGGTCGAAGTTGACGATCGACCACGCCCGGTCGAGTCGGACCGCGGCTTCCGCGGAGCGGCCCCGCAGGATGGCCAGATACGCGAGAGTGGCGTTGCGCAATGGTGTTTCACGCAGGCTTTCCACCAGCGGAACCAGGGCGCCGGCGCCGATACAGTCACCTGCGGCGAGCAACGCGTCGACGGCGAGGGTGACGCGGGTGTCCCGCAGGAGGGGCTCGGCGGTCAGTCGGCCGGACTGGCGGAACAGCCCGGCCGCCTCCGCCCATGCGCCGTCGGCGCCGCGCCTACGAGCCAATCCGTCGAGGTCGTCGGCCAGTGCGGGATCGGAGGTCGGGGTCGCCGCAACCCGGTGGTGCAACCGACGCGCCGGGTCGGTGACGATCTCGGCGGCGCGGCGGTGCACGTCGCCGACGCTGCGCATGCCCATCACCTCGAGGACCGCGGATCGCGTCAGCGACGAGGCAAGGCGGGGTTGGGATTCCGCCGGACCGAGCCCGGCCGGGTCCGCGACCAGACCGCTGTCGACCGCGGCGTCGATCGCGGTCAGCGGGTCGTCGAGGCCGGCGAGTCCCACTGCGGTGTCGAGAGGTTCGATCGCGTCGAGCACGGCGAGCGCCTCGATGAGGGCACGAGCATCGGGCGTACAGTCCTGTAGCCGGCCGCGGACGTGATCGACGATGTGCGCGGGCGCGGGCAGTGCTTGCCCGCTGCTCGACCAGACCCGTGTGGGCACCTCGTCGAGGAGGGCGAGGATGTCGCGCGGGTTGCCGTCGGTATGTCGGCAGAGGGCGTCCACCATGCCGGGGTGCAGGACGAGGCCGCGCTTCGCGGCGAGATCGGCGACCGCAGCCGTGGACAACCCATCGAGTCGTACCTCGTCGGTGATCAGTCCCGAGATCGGTGGCCCGGGGGCCGTCATCGCGGCGACGACCAGCACCCGTCGTGATCGGTGTGTACGCGTGACCGACAACAGCGATTGCAGTGATTCGGGGTCGGCATGTTCGGCGTCGTCGATGACGATGATCGAGGGATCGTCGTCATCGAGCCGATCGATCAGCGTGGCGGCGTCCACGGTCGGGTCCGTCGGGCCCGCCGACTGCAACAGCTGGTGCAGAATCCCGCCGGCCGTGTGCTGTTCCCAGGCTGCGGCCTGCGCCCAGAGGGTACGTTGCGCCCCCTGCCGTTCCCGATGACGCTCGGTGAGTCGGCGGAGCACCGCGGTCTTGCCGATTCCGGTTTCACCCCGGACCACGACGAACTCGGGGCCGGTGGTGGTGTCGGCGCGGGTGAGGAGTTCGTCGATCTCCCGATCTCGTCCCACACATTCGGCCACGATCAACACCACCTCATCCTAGGTGGCCCGAGGTCGATCACCGTCCGGGTTCAGAAACGACAAAACGCCGCGCGAGACGAATCTCGCGCGGCGTTCGAAGTCAGATCGGCAGTGCTTAGAGCACCGTCACCGTCGTCGCCTGCGGGCCCTTGGGACCCTGCTCGACCTCGAAGGTGACCCGCTGCTGCTCTTCCAGGCTGCGGTATCCGCCACCCTGAATGGCCGAGTAGTGGACGAAAACGTCACCATCGGTGCTGTCGTCGGGAGCGATGAAGCCGAAGCCCTTTTCGCTGTTGAACCATTTCACGGTTCCTTGCGCCATAATGCTGGTACTTCTCTCTTTTTTACGAGCAGCATCCGTACGAATGCCGCCGGAAAAGCATCGCAGAAAAGCCCCTCAGAAGCAAATGCAGGCCTCGGAAATTCACTGGCGCACCGGCGAATTTCGGTTTTCGCGGCTCGGTTGCCCGTATCATCGCGCGCGGGCGGGAGGCTTTGGGCGCTGAAAGTGTCGGTGCCGCTGCCGAACCGCGTCCCCCTGGGTTCGGTCTCAGCCCGGGTCGCCGCCCGCCACCGGGAGTACGGTCCCGGTGATGTAGGTCGCCTCGTCCGATGCGAGGAAGCAGATCGCTGCGGCCTGTTCGTCGAGGGTCCCGTAGCGCTTCAGCAGCGCCGACGAGACGGTCTGATCGATGTGTGCCTGGAACCAGCCCTGTTCGAGTGCCGTGGTCGCCTCCGGCGTACCCCGGGAGATGCGCCGCGCGGGGGCCTCGGTGCCGCCCGGTGCGGTCGCGACCACCCGGATGCCGGCGTCGGCATACTCCATCGCCAGCGATGCCGTGATGGCGTTGATGCCGCCCTTGGCCGCCGAATAGGGGATGCGGTGGATGCCGCGGGTGGCCGCCGACGAGACGTTCACGATGACGCCTGCGCCGCGTTCGGTCATCGACGGGAGGGCCGCTCGGCACGCGTACAGGGTGGTCATCAACGATCGGTCGATCTCGGCGCGGATCTCCTGATCGCTGAACTCGGTGAAGGGTTTGAAGTTGATGGCGCCGCCAACGTTGTTGATCAGCACATCGATCCGCCCGTAGCGCTCCACCGCCGCCTGCACCACCGATGCGGCCCCCTCGTAGCGTTCCAGGTCGGCGATCGCCGCGATCGCGCCCGCCCCGGTGCCGTCGAGCTCGTCGGCCAACTCGCCGACGAGCTCCGAGCGGTCGGCGAGTACGAGCTTGCCGCCTTCCGCTCCGATTCGCCGCGCGGTCTGCGCACCGATGCCCTGTGCCGCGCCGGTGACCACCACCACCTTGCCGGCGAATCGGCCGGGAGTGATGAATCGTGGCCGCTGCGTGGCGATTTCGTCCGCCATCGCCCGACGCATCGTCTGCTTGGACCGGTCCGCATGGGCGGTGATCAGGGCTCGTGCGCCATCGCGATCGCCTGACTCGAACGCGGCGACGATGTCGACGTGGTCCCGCGCACACAGCGGGTGACACCACGTCGCGTTGCGCAACACCTCGCCCATACGCCCCTTGACGCCGAGCGCTTGATAGGCCGAGAGCAGATGATCGTTCCGGGTCAGCGTGAACAGATAGTCGTGGAAGTTCGCGTTGGTCTCGGTGTACTCGGCGGCATCGACGAACCGGTCGTCCTCGACGAACGGCAGTGTGGTCTCGGCCAGCAATCGGTACCCGGCCAGCTGTCGGCTGGTCAATCGTCCGAAGGTGAGTTCGAGGGCGCCGAGTTCCAAGGCCGCGCGGGCCTCGAACAGCGCGTCCGACTCATGGATCTCCGGATGCTCCTCGCCGATCTGATAGCCCTCCGGTGTCACTGTCGGTGGCTCGGTAACAGGTTGCGCCACAGCAGAATATGGTTCTGCCGGCGAAGCGGTCGATGTGGTGGATCCCGCGACGACGGCGGCAGTGGGCTCCGGCGCATGCAGCGCCACGATGTCGGCCGGGGCGAACACCTCCTGCCCCGCGATGCCGCGCGCCGGCACCGGCGCCAACACGCCCTCGTCGGGATCGAGGTCCGCTCCGGCGCCACTGCCGGTCCACATCTGCTGGCCTCCGATGCGCAAGCGCGTGTCGTCGTCGGGCGTGGTCGCAGGCGACTCCGGCCACGGGTCGATTTCGATGCGCGGCAGCGTGATCTGGCCGGCGATCGCACGGGCGTCGGCAGACGGGATCACCTCTTCGTCGGAGACGCTGATCGCGGGCTCGTTTGCGGCGGGTGGTGCGTCGGTGGTGACCGCCCCTGTCGCCGCGGGCACCGCGAGCGCGAACTTCTCGTAGTAGAAGCCGGTCGGCTCGATGCCGGCCTCGGCAACGTGCTTGCGCACCGACTCGACCATCGGTGGCGGGCCGCAGAGATAGATCGCGACGTCGCCGTCGTAGAGGTGGCCCGGCTCGATCAGGCTCATCACGTAGCCTTTGTTGACCGCGACGCTCGCCGGGTCGGAAACGCAGTGATCCCAGGTGAATCCGGGCAGTTCCTGTGCGAAGTACTCGATCTCGTCCAGTGCGACGAGGTCGGTGTCGGTCGATACCCCGTAGATCAGGTGCACCTTCCGGCGGCTGCTGTCGTCATGCAACTTGCGCAGCATCGCCAGGATCGGGGCCAGGCCGGTGCCGCCTGCGAGCAAGAGCACCGGCCGGGTCGCTTCCCGCAGGAAGAAGGAGCCATGTGGTCCGGTGAACGTGATGGTGTCTCCTCGCGTCGCCCGCTCCGTGAGGTAGGTCGACATCGCGCCGCCCGGCGTCAGCTTGACCAGGAAGACCAGCCGCTCCTCGTGCGGTCCGTTGGCGAACGAGTACGAGCGTGAGAGCAGTCCGCCGTCGCCGTCGTCCGTGCCCGGTACCGCGAAGTTCACGTATTGACCGGGCAGGAAGGCGAGGTCGCCCCTGTTCGGGATCTCGATGCCGACCCGGATGGTCGACTCGGAGAGTCGATCCAGGTCGACGACGGTGCCGGAGAACGAGGACGCCTGCGTTTTCGCGATGTCGGATGTTGCCGAGATCTGCAGTACCAGATCAGATTTCGGCTTCATGCAACAGGGTAGCGCGTAGCCGGCGTCGGATTCGTCGTCGGTGAGCGCATCCTCGATGTAGCTGCCGCCGTCGTAGTCTCCCGTCTCGCACAGCGCCTTGCAGGTTCCGCAGGCACCGTCGCGACAGTCGAGCGGGATGTTGATGCGTTGGCGGTAGGAGGCGTCGGCGACGGTCTGGTCCTCACGGCAGGTGATGAACCGTGTGACACCATCCTCGAAAGCCAACGCAACCTGATGTGTCCGCGCGTCGGCTCCGGTGGAGGCGGCCGGGTCTCGATCGGTCGTGACAGTCATGTCCCTGGGTTCCTAGAAGTGGTAGATGTCCACCACGTGGTGGATGTAGTCGTTCTTGAGCACGATCGTCTTGCGCCGGATCAATGGCTGCTCACCGGAGAAATCGATCGTGTAAAAGGAAGTGCCGTAATACGGGTCGACGGTGTTGTACCGGAAATACATGGTGTGCCAGTTGAATCGGATGTCGACCAGATCGCCGCGGCGCTCGATCACCTCGACGTTGCTGATGTTGTGACTTGTCCGCGGCTCGGGCAGCGACGTCGCCGACGATCGCTCGGTGCGGATGCGGAACACCCGGTCCTCCAGGCCGCCCTTGTTCCCGTAGTAGATCAACGAGATCTCGCGTTGCGGATTCTCGACGAGGCGATCGCGGTCGTCCCACGACGGCATCCAGTAGACGACGTCGTCGGCGTAGCACTCCAACCACCGCTCGAATTCGCGATCGTCGAGGTAGCGGGCCTCCCGATAGAGGAACTGCTCGATCATGTTCTGGGTGATGAGTTTGTCGGGGGACGTCGCGGGGGACGTCGCGGGGGTGGCCTCGGTGGGCGTGGTGGTCATGAGTGGTCCTGTCTGAGTGGTTCGGTGGTCTCGATACGACGCCTCGCCTGGCGGCTCGGTGTCTACTCGACCAGCGGTGGGGCGGCTCGGTGTCTACTCGACCAGCGGTGGGGCGGCTCGGTGTCTGCTCGAGCGGCGGTGGGGCGGCTCGGTGTCTACTCGAGCGGCGGTGGGGCGGCTCGGTGTCTGCTCGAGCGGCGGTCAGAGGCCTGCGGCCTTGCGCATCGTCTCCAGCCAGTAGCCGTGCTGGACCGGGTAGAGACCCTCGTCCTCGTTCTTGACGCCCGCGGAGATGACGCCGGTCATGCCCAGGGTCTCGGCGACCGGGTCGGGGCCGGTGAGCCAGTGCTCGGCACCGCGGCTCATGTCGTTCCACGGCGCCGCCTGCGCCCGGAAGGTGAGCTGGCAGGACCGGAACTCCTCGAGGTCGTCGGGGGTGGCCATGCCCGACGCATTGAAGAAGTCCTCGTACTGCCGGATGCGGTGCGATCGTGCCGCGTCGCTCTCGCCCTTCGGCGCGATGCAGTAGATGGTCACCTCGGTCTTGTCCGGTGCGATCGGACGGAAGTGGCGGATCTGCGTCGAGAACTGGTCCATCAGATAGACATTCGGGTACAGGCAGAGATTGCGGGAACCCTTGACCATGAACTCGCCCTTGGCGTCGCCGAAGGCCTCCTTGAGTTCGTCCATCTTGTCCCAGAGCGGCCGATCCTGCGGATTCGCGGCCCAGGTCCACAGGCAGAGGTGGCCGTTCGGGTAGGACCAGTATCCGCCACCGGACTTGCCCCAGCCGCCGGCGTCGAGTGCCTTGGTGTCGTTCTTCGACTCGCCGGTGCTGCGTCGTGACGTCGTGGCGGCGTAGTTCCAGTGCGTCGCGGTCACGTGGTACCCGTCCGCGCCGTTCTCCGCCTGCACCTTCCAGTTGCCGTCGTAGGTGTAGGTGGATGCACCACGCACTACCTCCAGTCCCTCGGGGGACTGGTCGACGAGCATGTCGATGATGGTGCGGGTGTCGCCGAGGTGGGCGTCGAGCGATTGCACGTCGGCGTTCAGGCTGCCGAACAGGAAGCCGCGGTAGTTGTCGAAGCGCGCCACCTTGGTGAGATTGTGCGATCCGTCGACGTCGAAGGTATCCGGGTAGCCCGCGCCGTCGGGATCCTTCACCTTGAGCAGGGTGCCGTCGTTGCGGAACGTCCAGCCGTGGAACGGGCACGTCAGGGTCATCCTGTTATCGGTCTTGCGGCGGCAGATCATCGCGCCGCGATGGGCGCACGCATTGATCAGGCAGTGCAGCTCGCCATTCTTGTCGCGGGTGATCATCACCGGCTGGCGGCCGATGTAGGTGGTGAAGTAGTCGCCCGGGTTGGGCACCTGACTCTCGTGCGCGAGATAGATCCAGTTGCCCTCGAAGATGTGCTTCATCTCCAGTTCGAAGATGTCCTCGTCGGTGAAGATGCGGCGATTGGCCCGATAGATTCCGGCGTCGCGGTCGTCGACGACCGCATCGGCCAGGACAGAGTGCACGTGCTGCATGTTGTCGGTGATCGACGCGGTCATGAGTTCTACCTCCAGGGATGTGGGCTGTCCCTTGCACTGTCGCACCACGTGTCACCGATCACACCAGGGTAATGACCAGTCCTGACCCAGCATCCTATTAATCGTCACTGTTTATGAATCGACGGAATTCATGTCCTTGTCTCGTATGTATAGGACACCTACCGTGGATGAAGACGTGGTGCCGATCACAGCGGTCACCCATGGTGAGACACGACAGGGAGTACCAGCTGACATGGAGCTACGGCACCTTCGCTACTTCTCGGCGGTGGCGCAGACCTGCCATTTCGGGCAGGCTGCGGCGCTGCTGCACGTGGCGCAGCCGGCTCTTTCGTACGCGATTCGTCAGCTCGAATCGGAACTCGACGTCACGTTGTTCACCCGCACAACCCGGCAGGTCGCGCTCACGCCCGCCGGTGACTACCTGAAGATCGAGGCCGAACGGATCCTCGCCGGGGTCGACGATGCGGTCGACGGCGTGCGGCGGATCGCCGCGGGCCGCAGTGGGTTGGTCCGGCTGGGACTGACCGGTATCGCTGCGTTCTCCCACCTGCCGCGGATCGCCCGGGTGATCAAGCGTGAACTCCCTGACGTCGATCTGGCCATCCAGTCGGACATGCTGACGCCTGTCCAGTGCGAGAGCCTGCGGACGATGGCCCTCGACCTCGGTGTGCTGCGTCCGCCGGTGGTCGGCGAGGCGATCTCGATGCGCACGATCGACATCGAGCAGATGGTGCTGGCGGTGTCGGTCGATCACCGACTCGCCGTCGAACCGGTGGTGTCGATCGAGGACCTGCGCAACGAATCGTTCGTGATGTACGACAGCCGCGATTCCGCAGTCAACGATGCCGCGATCCGCAGCTGCCACCGTGCCGGATTCGTGCCGCAGCGAGCGCATGAGGCGCCCGGCACCGCAGTGCTGCTCGCCCTGGTGGCGGCCGGCCTCGGCGTCGCCGTCCTACCGGCTTCGGTTCGTTCACTTCCGTTGGAGGGCTTGATCATCCGCGACCTTGTCGACGGGGGCACCGTCGAACTCGCACTCGCCTGGCGAGCAGGACAGGACAACCCGGTCGTCGAGGCCGTGGCCGACGTGATCGCGGACGCATTCGCGCTCGAGTCCAGTGCCGGCCGCGCGTCGGTCCCCGATCTGCACAGCCCGATCATTGCTGCACACCTGAGAGAGAATCCATGAAGATCACTGCCGTGGAGGCGATCCCGTTCGCCATCCCGTACAGCAAACCACTCAAGTTCGCGTCCGGCGAGGTACACGCGGCCGAGCACGTCCTGGTCCGTGTGCACACCGATGACGGAGTCGTCGGCGTCGCCGAGGCTCCGCCGCGGCCGTTCACGTACGGCGAGACGCAGGACGGCATCATCGCCGTCGTGACCAAGGTGTTCGCGCCGCAGGTCATCGGTCTGACGGTGCTCGAACGCGAGATCGTCGTCTCCCGGCTGGCACGGACGATCGGTAATCCGACCGCGAAATCGGCTCTGGACATGGCTATCTGGGATGCACTCGGCAAAACGCTGGAACTCCCGGTGTCCGATCTGTTGGGCGGGTACACCGACCGGATGCGCGTCAGCCACATGCTGGGCTTCGCCGATCCGGCGACGATGGTCGCCGAGGCCGAGAGGATGCGTGACACCTACGGCATCACCACCTTCAAGGTGAAGGTCGGCCGCCGCCCGGTCACCCTCGACACGGCCGTCGTCCGTGCCCTGCGTGAACGTTTCGGTGACGAGATCGACCTGTATGTCGACGGCAATCGTGGGTGGACCGCCTCGGAGTCGGCTCGCGCGATGAAGGAGATGGCGGATCTCGGACTGCTGTTCGCCGAGGAACTGTGCCCCGCCGATGACGTGATGAGCCGGCGCTGGCTGGTCGGGCAGGTCGACGTGCCCTTCATCGCCGACGAATCCGTCCCGACGGCGGCGGACGTCACCCGCGAGGTGCTGGGCGGATCGGCGACGGCGATCAGCATCAAGACCGCGCGTACCGGCTTCACCGCGTCGCGGCGGGTCCATCACCTGGCGGAGGGGCTCGGCCTGGAAGTGGTGATCGGCAATCAGATCGACGGTCAGGTCGGCACCGCGTGCGCCCTGGCCTTCGGTGCGGCTTACGAATCGACATCGCGCAACGCCGGTGAGCTCTCCAACTTCCTGGACATGACCGACGACCTGCTCGCCGAGCCGCTGCAGATCCGCGGCGGGTACCTGCACCGGTCGTCGGCCGCCGGAATCGGTTTCGAGATCGACCCGGACAAACTCGCCCACTACCGACTCGATCGGAGCTGACCCAGATGCTGTTCCACGTACGCATGGACGTCGACATCCCCACCGATCTCGATCCGGACACCAGGGCCGAGATCGTGGCCCGGGAGAAGGCCTACTCGCAGGATCTCCAACGATCCGGCAAGTGGCCGCACATCTGGCGGATCGTCGGGGAGTACTCGAACTTCTCGGTCTTCGACGTCGAGGACAACGACGAACTGCACGGCATCCTGTCCGGGTTGCCGCTCTTCGCCTACATGACCATCAAGGTGACCCCCTTGGCCACCCATCCATCGGATATCGCTGCGGGCTGAGAAGGCCCTCACCCGAAGCGTCAGCCACAGGCCTGCACAAGAAGGAGTTCTACCCATGACCGACACCAGCTTTGACACCGAGGTCACCGCAAAAGCCGCCGAGTCCGGGGCCAACGCCTCGGCACGGTTCCGGGAGCGCATCGCGTCCTCCGGCACCCGTGCGGGCGTGGTCGACACCGAACGCGTCAACTACCTCGCCTCCAAGGTGATCAAGGGGCTCAACGACATCATCCTCGACGACAAGGTCAGCTACGAGGAGTACAACGCACTCAAGGCGTGGCTGATCAAGGTCGGCGAGACCGGCGAATGGCCCCTGTTCCTGGATGTGTGGCTGGAGCACTCGGTCGAGGAGGTCGCCAACGAACATCGCGAAGGCAGCAAGGGCACGATCGAGGGGCCCTACTACATCGAGGGTGCGCCGGAGCTGTCGTGGAACGGCACCATCCCGATGCGGGACAACGAGCCCGGCACCCCGCTGCTCTTCGAGGGACAGGTGCGAGCGGTGGACGGCACCCCGCTGTCGGGCGCCAAGCTCGAACTGTGGCACGCCGACGACCTCGGTTTCTACTCGCAGTTCGCACCGGGACTGCCGGAGTGGAACCTGCGCGGAACCTGGACCGCCAACGAGGACGGGCGGTTCGAGATCCACACCCTGCGTCCGGCGCCGTACATGATCCCGACCGACGGTGCGTGCGGTCAGCTCATCGAGGCGGCCGGTTGGCACGCGTGGCGTCCGGCCCACCTGCACTTCAAGGTGAGCGCACCGGGCCACGAGTTGATCACCACCCAGCTCTACTTCCCGGGTGATCCGCACAACGAGGACGACATCGCCTCGGCGGTCAAGCCGGAGCTGCTCCTCGATCCGCAGGACAGTGCCGACGGCAACGGATTCGTCACCCACTACGATTTCGTGCTCGATCCGGAACACTGAGTCCATGATGTGAGGCTCCTCAGGGACGATCACCGTTCCTGAGGAGGTCGCGTGCCAGGAGGGATCAGCGTTAGCCCGCCACGAGCGGGACCACCTCCCGCACAAAGTGTTCGAGCTGCCGCTCGTGATCGGCGAGCGGCCAGATCAGCACCTTGTCCGCGCCGGCCTCGGCGTATTCCCGTAGCAGTTCGGCGCAATGCTCCGGCGAGCCGACGAGCACGGCGCGCGCGAGGTCCCGCTCGTCCCGGCCGAGCAGAGTCGCGAGCCGGGCGAGCCACTGCGATCGGTCGCGCGCCTCGTCGGTCACCTGGGTCCACATCGTGGCGATCACGCAGGTGAGATCACGGTCACCGGATCTGTCTGCGCGCAACATCTCCCGGCTGCGAGTGAACCGGTCCGGAGTGGTGTTGTACGCCGAGGCGAGCCAGCCGTCGCCCAGCCGGGCGACGCGGCGAAGGCCGGCGGGCGACCCCCAACTCGCGATCCACAGCGGCGGACGCCCTGGACGACTGGGCGCCGGTGCCAACGGCGTGGGCTCCGGGTAGAAGCGGCCATGCGGCGCGGGACCGTCGTCGCGGCCGAGTTGGCTTCGGAGAACCCGCACCGCCTCGTCGAATCGCGGCCACCGCTCGTCGATGTCGACGCCGGCGAGGGCATAGTCGGTGACCGATGAACCCGCCCCCACGCCGAGCACGAATCGCCCGCCGGAGAGGACATCGAGCGCCGCCGCCGACTTGGCGAGTGCTGCCGGCCCGCGAATGACCGGCAATGCAACGGTTGTCGCGAGATCGAGGTCGCCGCTCGCGTCGATCACCGATGCCAGCGCGACGATCCCGTCGAGCCAGGGTCGGCGAAACGCGAGGTGATCATTTGCGGCGAGTGTGGTGAATTCGAGCCGCTGCGCGGTCCGCGCGTATGACGCGAGCCGATGCACATCCCAGCTGCGACCGTCGAGATCGATCAGTGGGAGATGTGCGCCATACTCCATTCCCGAAACGTACTCCCGCCGAGCCCACCGGTCGAGGTGTGGACCCGTGGTGCCCTACCGCTCGGCAGGCGGGACGTAGTGCAGCCCGCGGAATGTCGCGCTGCTCGCGAACACGGATGCATCGAGTTCCACTCCGCGATGGGCGGCCATGCGCAGGGCAAGGCGCAGCAGCATCTTGATGTCGCGTGGGGTGATGTCGGGGAAGCCTCCGACGAGATCGTCGAGCAGGCCCTCGTCCAGGGTGACGTTGTTGCCTGCCGCGAGGATCTGCCAGACCTGGCGGGCGTCCTTCGGTCCGGGCGGTCGGTACTCGATGACCGCCGCACAGCGCGCGTGAATGGCCTCGTCGACGCCGTCGATCCGATTGGTGGTCAGGAACAGCAGTCCGTCGAAATACTCGAGGGTGCGCAGGAACTCGGCCACGATCGCATTCTGGGCGAGGTCGAGTCCACGTTCCATCACGAAGACGTCGGCCTCGTCGAGCAGGAGCACGGCATCCCACCGTTTCGCACGGTCGAAGATCACCTCGAGGTTCTTGCGCACCAACTCGGCGGTCACGCCGAGGGATCCGGAGTGGATCGAGTACAACGGCCGCCTCGTCACCTCGGCGTAGACCTCGGCGGTGAGGGTCTTGCCGACCCCCGGCCGGCCCATCGCCAGGATCACGTTGCCGGCCGACTTCCCGTCGATGATGTCGCCGGTGAACACGGAGATGTCGGTGGTGAGAATGTTCAGCAGTTCACGTTGATCGTCAGGGAGGACCAGTTTGTCCTGGAGGTGTGTGTCGTAGACGTACTCGCCGAGGTCAGCGGTGTTGACATCGAGGAAGTCCTGGGCGCCGAGATCGAAGACCCGGACGGCGGTGATCACGGGTACCGCGCCGTAGTCGCCACCGTCGAAGAGAACCGAGGCCGCGACCATCCGGAGGGCCGCGATCTCGCCGGGCGCGACGTCGTGGACGACCTTCCGGTTCTCCCGCTTGTTCGGTGACCGGTAGTCGTCGGTCCGGATGACGCGACCGGTGAAGGTGAACTGCTGACCGAATCCGTCGTCGATGATCGTCTGGTACCGGTCCCGACGGGCCTGGTACTCCGCCTTCAGTTCGGGGGTCTCCTTGTACGCCCCGCCGGCGGTCAACACGTCGGCGGGAGGTTTGCCGACGATCTCCGTCTCCTCGAAGTAGAGCACCCGTGGCTTCCGCGACGGCCGCTTCACTGTGGCGTTGTCGGCCTCCATCGTGACCTTGATCCGCGGTCCGTGCGTGCGGTCGCCGTGCTCCAGCGTGATGTCGATGACGAGATACGGGTGCAGATAGCCGTCCGACTCGCGGACGTAGAGCCAACCGTCGATGAGATCGTGGCGCAGGAAGCTCCGGAATATCTCGGCGCCCGCATCGATGTGCGGGATCGCGGGGAAGCGCCCGGAACGCGCGGATCGGATGGCGGATACGGCTCGGGCGAACGATGTGTCTTCGGTCGCCTCGGCGGTCGCGATCAGGTCGGCGATCGCCGCGTCGGTGAGGTCACGGTCGGCGATCCCGATCTCGGGCGACCGCCAGGACTGCGCCTGGGATCGGGCGGCAGCCAGATCTTCCGATGATGTGGCCGCGACCAGGTCGGTGGGTGCGACAAGCATGGTGTTCCTTCGTCGAGCGACGCTGCCAACGGGATAGGCGTCCAGTACCCCAGGCTATCGAGCGCATTTGACTTGCACCAATACTCGAAGTGCACCGACTGAGACATCCCCTTTATCAATGCGGACCCTTTATCCATGCGGACCCTTTATCAATGCGGACATCGACGGCCTCCGCCTACGGTGGGCGGTATGGAGTTCGGTTTTCAGGTCGTGTCGCTGCTCGTCTCACCACGGCACGCGTACTTCGGTCGGCCGAAGGACGGACCGGCCGACGAGGTGGAGACGGCGTCGCCGGACCACGTCGAGATCGTCGCGGACAAGGGGATTCGCGGCGACCGGTTCTTCGGGGTGCGGGCGCACACCGAGGCCGCGGTGACCTTCTTGGCGCTGGAGGCCTGGCAGGCCGCGGCCGGGGATGTCGATCCTGCCGTCGCGCGCCGCAACGTCGTCGTCCGCGGCCTCGAACTCGACCCTCTGCGTGGGCGCGAGTTCGAGATCGACACCGGCGACGGTGGCATCGTCTTCCGCGGCGGCCGACCCGCGCATCCGTGCTCGTGGATGGACACGATGGCCGGCGACGGTGTCCGCAAGGCACTCATTGGGCGTGGTGGATTGCGCGCGCAGCCGTTGACGTCGGGCGTGCTCAGGGTGGGGCCTGCGGTGATCCGGGCGGAGACGGACCTCGACGCCGCCCGCGCGGCCGATCAGGTCAGGCGGGCGCAGCCGTTGTGACCGACTGCCGACGGCTCGCCAGCGCGCGAAGGAAGAACGTGAGGTTCGCCGGCTTCTCGGCGAGCCGCCGGACGAAGTAGCCATACCACTCGGTTCCGTACGGGATGTAGACGCGCACATGGCTTCCCCCGGCGGCGAGCCGCAGCTGTTCGTCGGTCCGGATGCCGTACAGCATCTGGTGCTCCCACGAACCCGACGGCCGATCGCATTCGATCGCCAATTCCTGTGCGGCACCGATCATCATCGGATCGTGGCTCGCGACCATCGGGTACCCGTTCCCCTTCATGAGGATGCGCAGGCAACGCAGATAGGCCTCGTCGACCTGGGTCCGGTCGGTGAACGCGACGGTGGCGGGCTCGGCATACGCACCCTTGCACAATCGGATTCGGGCACCGGATGCCGCCGCGTCGCGACAGTCGTCTTCGGTGCGGCGCAGGTATGCCTGCAGAACTGTCCCGAGGTCGTCGAACTCCCGACGCAGCGAACGCACGATGTCGAGTCTCTCGTCGACCGTGCGATGATCCTCGGCGTCGACGGTCACCAGGACTCCGGCCGACCGCGCCGCGGCGCAGATGATGTGCGCGTTCTCCTCGGCGATCTTGCGGCCGTGGCGGGGGAGCGTCTGACCGAGCGCGGTCAGCTTCAGCGACACCTCCAGCGCGCCCGGATCAGGCTGCGCTATGTGCGACATCTGTTGCAGGAGTGTGAGATATGCGGACACCGTCGCCGTGGCCTGGCTCTCGTCGGTGGTGTCCTCGCCGAGGTGATCGATGGTGACCGACAGCCCCCGGTCCAGTGATTCGCGGATCGCGGTCAACGCGTCGTCCTGAGTCTCGCCGGGCACGAACCGTTCGACGACCCGTTTGGTGACACCGAGGCGCTGCGAGGTCTCCTTGATGCGCTCACTCGCGGCCGCCGCGGTGATCATCGGTCGCAGTGCGGTGTCGAAGAATCTGCTCATCGGCGTCGCCTCAGTCCTGTGCCATGTGTGGGTAGCCGGAGGTGGTGGGCGGAACGAAGGTCTCCTTGATGGTGCGGGTCGACGTCCAGCGCATCAGATTGGCCTTCGACCCGGCCTTGTCGTTGGTGCCCGACGCCCGTGCGCCGCCGAACGGCTGCTGGCCGACGACGGCACCGGTCGGCTTGTCATTGATGTAGAAGTTGCCGGCGGCCTGACGTAGGAGGTCGGCGGCCGTCGTGACCGCACCGAGGTCGGTGGCGATCACCGCGCCGGTCAGCGCATATCTCGCGGTCGAATCGACGAGTCGCAGGGTCTGCTCGAAGTCGTTGTCCTCGTACACATGCAGTGACAGGATCGGTCCGAAGTACTCGGTGGAGAACGCCTCGTCGGTCGGGTCGTCCGACAGCAGCACCGTCGGCCGGACGAAGTAGCCCTCGCTGTCATCACAGTCACCGCCCACCGCCACGGTCATGTGCGGCACCGTCTTGGCGCGATCGATTGCCGCAACGCTCTTGTCGAAGGCTCGGCGGTCGATCAGTGCACCACCGAAGTTGCCGAGGTCGCGGATGTCACCGTAGGTCAACGCACTTGCCTCGGTGAGGAAGTCGTCGCCCATCCGCTCCCAGACCGACCGTGCCACATACGCCCGCGAGGCGGCCGAACACTTCTGGCCCTGGTACTCGAAGGCGCCACGGATCAGCGCGGTGCGCAGCACGTCGGGGTCCGCCGACGAATGCGCGACGACGAAATCCTTGCCGCCCGTCTCGCCGACGATCCGCGGATAGTTCCGGTACCGGTCGATGCCGGCACCGACCTCACGCCAGAGATGCCGGAAGGTCGTCGTCGATCCGGTGAAGTGGATGCCGGCGAGATGCTCGTCGGCGAGGACGACCTCGGACAGGTCCGCGCCGTCCCCGTGGACGAGGTTGATCACGCCGTCGGGGAGGCCCGCCGCGCGCAGGACCTGCATGGTCACCTGTGCCGCGTAGGCCTGGGTGGGCGACGGTTTCCAGATCACCGTGTTGCCCATCAGCATCGGTGCCGTGGGCAGATTCGCGGCGATCGCGGTGAAGTTGAACGGGGTGATCGCGTACACGAAGCCGTCCAGTGGGCGGTGGTCGAGGCGGTTCCAGACGCCCGGCGACGACACCGGCTGCTCGGCCAGGATCTCCCGGGCGAAGCCGACGTTGAAACGCCAGAAGTCGACGAGCTCGCAGGGTGCGTCGATCTCCGCCTGCTGCACCGACTTCGACTGACCCAGCATGGTCGCGGCGGCGATGCGCTCGCGCCACGGTCCGCTCAGCAGGTCGGCGGCGCGCAGGAGTACGGCAGCACGCTCATCGAACGAGGTGGCGGCCCAGCCGGGCGCGGCGGCCAGCGCCGCGTCGACGGCGGCGCGCGCATCGTCGTGGGTCGCGTTGGCGATGGTGCCCAGCACCTCGCGGTGCGCGTGCGGCTGGACGACGTCGACGCGCTCCCCGGAGCCCCGTCGCTCGCTGCCGCCGATGACGTGGGGGAGATCGATCGAACCCGCCGAGGTCTGGCGTTCCAACTCGACGCGGATTAGGTCCCGCTCTGGAGCGCCGGGCGCATAGGTGTGGACGGGTTCATTCGACGGGCGAGGGGGTGTGGTGATGGCGTCCATGAGCACAGTCCACCCGTGCTCGACCGGCGAATCCATAGCCGATCGGACAAGCTGACGGCGTAATGTTCGTTCGTATGGACAACGGTGTGACGCTTGGGCACCTTCTGTTGGCCCTCGACCGCACCGTCGCGACGCTGGTGACCGCTCCGAACGGCTTGGACCAGAGGGTGTCGTCGGCGGCTCTACTCGACGTCGACGACATCCACCTGGGACTGGGTCGGGCCGCCCGAGGTGCCGGGCTCTTCCTCTTCGTCGGCGTACCGGACGACGCGATGCTCACCTGGTTGTCCGGTCTGGGCACGCACCAGCCTGTCGGGATTCTGGCCAAGGCGCCGTCCGTACGTGTCGTCGAGCGGGCAGAGTCCGCGGGCATCGCCGTGATCGCGGTCGATGCGCACGCCCGGTGGGAGCGGATCTATCACCTGGTCATCCGCGTCCTCGACGGCGCATCGCCGAGACCCGAGGCCGGTTTCGCCGGCGACTCGATGCGGTCCGGTCCGATCGGGGACCTCTTCGAATTGGCCGGCGAGGTCGCCCGCCGGACCGGGGGATTGGTCAGCATCGAAGACGAGCGATCCCATGTGCTCGCGTACAGCAGCGCGGGCGACGAGGCCGACGAACTCCGGCGATTGTCGATCCTGGGCCGGGAGGGTCCGCCGGAGATGCTCGCCTGGTTGCGCCAGTGGGGCGTCCTCGATGCCGTCCGCACCACCACCGGGATCGTCGTCGTCGACGAGCGCGCCGACCTCGCGCTACGTCCGCGTCGGGCGATCGGCATCCGCCGGCCACAAACCGACGGCCGGGGCGAGTTCCTCGGCGTGATCTGGCTGCAGCAAGGCGGGTCCGCACTCGCCGAGGACGCCGACGATGTGCTGATCGGCGCTGCCGCCGTGGCGGCTCGCATGATCTCGCGACGCCGGGCAACCGGGACCGCACACGACGACGTGGTGCGGCGGCTGCTGGGCGGGCGTGGCGAGGTGATCGATGCCGACTATCTCGGCGCGCAACTCGGCATCGACGCCGATGGTCCGGTGGTGCTCGTCGGTTTCGCGCCCGCCGACGACAGCCCATCGACGGATGCGCTCGGTCGGGCAGGTGAGGTCTCGGCGCTGACCTTGCACGCGAGCGCGTTCAGTCCGCTGTCGGTCACCACGACGATCGCGGCGCGGGCGTATGTGGTTCTGCCGCAGGTGGTCTCTGACGCCACCGTGGCCTGGGGCCGGACGGTGCTGGCCGCCGCGGAACGCCAGTTCGGCGTGCGGTTGCGCGCTGTGGTCGCCGGTCCCGAGGCAGGCCTCGCCGCGGTACCCGCGTTGCGGTCACAGGTCGACCGCGTACTCGACGCCGCTGAGCGCGAGGGGGAACTGATCGCCGACGTCACCACCGTCGACCAGTCGCAGACCGGAGTTCTGTTGGGGGAGATCGTCGCTCACCTGGCCGCGAATCCGGAACTCGTGGACAGCCGGGTCGTCGGACTCGTGGAGATGGACCGGCAGAGCGGTAGCGAGTTCGTCGCGTCGTTGCGCGCCTACCTCGACCACTTCGGCGACGTCCGTTCGGCCGCAGGCGAACTGCACGTGCATCCGAACACCCTCCGCTATCGGATACGCCGACTGCAGACACTGACCGGGATGAACCTCGACGACCCGGCGACCCGACTCGTCGTCGCGCTCAGCCTGCGTGCCGACCCGACCGCACGATGAGGTACTGACATGAGCAATGATCGCACCGATGCGGAAGCGGCACTGACCGCCGAACGCGCATCGACCCTGTCCCTCGTCGAATCATTGTCGGCGCGGCTCGAATCGGTCATCGAGGCCACCGCCGACTCCAGTTCCGACGACGAACACGATCCGGAGGGAACGACACTCGCCGTCGAGCGCGGCCACCTGGTGGCGCAACTCGAGCGCTCCCGGGTGCGGCTCGACGAACTCGACGCCGCATTCGACAGACTCCGTCACGGCACCTACGGAGTGTGCGAGATCTGCGGCGGCGCCATCGCACCCGAGCGCCTGGACGCGCTGCCGGCCGCCCGGCTCTGCGTCGGTTGCGCTGCACGCCATCCCGCTCGACGGTGGTGAGACGACCGTGCCCGCCGGTGGGATTCCGGCGGGCACGGTCGGTCGTGAGGTCGAACTGTCAGAGAATGGTCAGCATCTCGTGGTAGGTCGGCAGCGGCCAGAGATCGTCGGCGACGTTGCTCTCCAGCTTGTCGGCCACGGTCCGGACGTCGGTCATCGCGGGGATGAGCGACTTCAGTGCGTACTCGGCCTCCGATTCCACGGTGTCGCCGTGGAATCCGTCGATCGCCTCCTCGAGGATCAGCATGGCCGAATAGAGATCCTTGGTGCACTTGGTCACCGACAACAGAACCGGATGATCGGTCTCGATGCCGGCGGCCTTGAGGCTCGCCGCGGTTCCCGCCAGCTCGCCCTGGTACCGGTTGGCGGCGGGCAGGAGCATCGTCTTCGCGATCTCCAGCGTCTCCTTGGCCTCGACCAGCAGGGCGAGGGCGTACTGCTCGAGCACGACCTCCTTGCGGGCCTTGAGCTCACGGTTGCTGAGGATGCCGTACTTGCTGAGCACGTCCATGATGCCGGGCTCGTCGTACTGCGACATCGCGTCGACGGTGGTGCGCAGGTTGAGCAGACCTCGGGAGGCCGCCTCCTCCTGCCACTCGTCGGAGTAACCGTTGCCGTTGAACACGACCTTGCCGTGCTCGACGATGATGTCCTCGAGTACCTTCTGCACGGCGGCGTCGAAGGCGACACCGTCGGCGATCTCCTTCTCGAGGAAGTCGGCGACGTAATCCAGCGAATCGGCGAGCATCGCGTTGATCGCCACCATCGGGTCGGAGATCGACTGGTTCGAGCCCGGCGCGCGGAACTCGAACCGGTTGCCGGTGAAGGCGAACGGACTGGTCCGGTTGCGATCACCGGCGTCGGCCTTGAGCGGCGGAAGGGTGTCGACGCCCAGTTCGAGGAGACCGCTCTCCTTGCTGGCCTTCGCGCCGCCCTTGGCGATCTGATCGAACACGTCCATCAGCTGCTCGCCGAGGAAGATCGAGATGATCGCCGGCGGTGCTTCGTTGGCGCCCAGGCGATGATCGTTGGATGCCGACGCGATCGACGCACGGAGCAGGCCGCCGAACTTGTGCACACCGCGGATGATGGCCGCGCAGAACACCAGGAACTGTTCGTTCTCGTGCGGGGTGTCGCCCGGATTGAGCAGGTTGCCCTGATTGCTGTTGCCCAGCGAGAAGTTCACGTGCTTGCCCGAGCCGTTGACGCCTGCGAAGGGCTTCTCGTGCAGGAGACACACCATGCCGTACTTCTCGGCGACCTTCTTCATGGTGGTCATCATCAGCTGCTGGTGGTCGTGGGCCAGGTTGGACTTCTCGAACACGGGCGCGAGTTCGAACTGTCCCGGGGCGACCTCGTTGTGGCGGGTCTTCGAGGGGATACCCAGTTTGAAGAGCTCGCGGTCGAGCTCGATCATGTAGGCGAGCACGCGATCCGGGATGGCACCGAAGTAGTGGTCGTCGAACTCCTGACCCTTGGACGGCTTGTCGCCGAACAGGGTCCGGTTGGTCGTCATGAGGTCGGGACGCGCGAAGTAGAAGTGGCGGTCGATCAGGAAGTACTCCTGTTCGGCGCCGGCGTAGGAGACCACCGTGTCGACGTCGCTGTGGCCGAAGAGTTTCAGCACCCGCATGGCCTGCTTGCTCATCGCCTGCTGACTGCGCAGGAGCGGGGTCTTCTTGTCCAGGGCCTCACCGGTCCAGGAGATGAAGATCGTCGGGATGCAGAGGGTGTTGCCGTTCGGGTTCTCCAGGATGTACGCCGGGCTGGTCACATCCCAGCCGGTGTAGCCACGGGCCTCGAACGTGCCGCGCAGGCCGCCGTTGGGGAAGCTGGACGCGTCCGGTTCGCCCTGCAGCAGGGTCTTGCCCTGGAACTCGGCCAGCGATGCGCCGGAGGAATCCGGCTCGAGGAACGAGTCGTGCTTCTCCGCGGTGAAGCCGGTGAGCGGGTAGAAGACGTGGGCGTAATGCGACGCGCCCTTCTCGATCGCCCAGTCCTTCATCGCCGATGCGACGTAGTCGGCGAGCGTGGGGTCGAGCGGGGCGCCCTTGTCGATCGTCGCCGAGACCGCCTTGAACACATGCTTGGGCAGGCGGTTCTTCATGGCCGACAGAGTGAAGACGTTACGGCCGAAGGTGTCTGCCAGCGGTTCCGGGAAACCGTCGGTATTCACCTCGTAGTTGGTCACGGCCTCGATGGCTTGCCGACGGGACATGCTGCCACTCATTGTCACTCCTGGGATCGTCACCTCGTCCTCGGCGTCAGGGAGTGCATCGAGGGCGGTTCGTGGTGTTGCGAGCGATACGACGCTATGAGCGCGACGTACCCTGGCCGTTTCCCCTGTGTGACGGGCGTGAAAACAGGTGTCACCGGTGTGAACACTATGCGGAGGGGGTGTCCGGGGTCACCGCGCCGGACGGGACGTCGGTCAACGCAATGTCGCGTCGTCTCCCATGACAGCCCCTTCGCGGCGCGGGTCGGCGCCGCCGATCCACCCACTGGTGTCGCGCCAGAGCGCGCTCAGGCCACTCGACTGGTCATCCACCGAGACCTGCTCTCCGCGTGATCGCAGGCCCGTGACCAGGGGATCGCGCGCGCCGTCGTCGGCGGTGTCCACGAGAGGGTGTTCACCGCCGACGTTGGACACCGGGGTGTTGGCCGATCCGAAGTCGATCATCGACACCGCCTGCTGGGGGTCGAGTTCCCAGTCGAGGAGGCCGACCAGCGTCTTGACGACGAACTGGATGATCACCGAGCCGCCGGGCGAGCCGAGCGCGCCGATCACGGTGTCGGGCCGTCCTGCGGTTCCGGGCTGCATGACGAGGGTGGGCGCCATCGACGAGCGGGGACGTTTGCCCGGGGACACGCGGTTGGCGAGCAGGGCACCCGATTCGTCGCGCGGTTCGGCGGAGAAATCGGTCAGCTGGTTGTTGAGGATGAACCCGTCGACCATGTGGTAACTGCCGAAGGCGGACTCCACGGTGGTCGTCATCGAGGCGACATTGCCGTACTCGTCGGCGACGGTGATGTGGCTGGTGCCGTGCTCGCGCCCGGGGTCGCTCCCGAGCGGGACGTCGCCCAGATTGCCCGCCTGCGCCTCGCCGAGCGACCTGTCCGGTGTGATGAGCGCTGCCCGTTGGGCGAGATACGCCGGGTCCAGGAGAGTCGCGACACCCTTGCCGGGCAGCGGCACGTAGTCCGGGTCGGCGATGTACTTGTCGCGGTCGGCGTAGGCGAGTCGTTCGGCCTCGTTGACGAGGTGGACCGCAGCCGGATTCGGGCGTCCGCCGTCGAGGTCGAGTGCGGTCGGGCCCATCGAGGGCAGATCGAAGTTCGAGAGGATGCCCATCGTCGCAGCGACGGTGATGCCGCCCGACGATGGTCCGGGCATCGCGAGTATCCGAGTGCCGCGGTACGTCGTCGACACCGGATCGCGTTCGATCGCGCGGTAGGCGGCCAGGTCCTCCGCCGTCATGAGGCTGGGAGTCATGCCGCCGGTGCTCGCACCGGCCGTCGCGACGATGGCGTCGGCCAGCGGGCCGGTGTAGAAGGCCTGTGCCCCGTCGGTGGCGATGGCGCCCAACGTCTTGGCGTAGGCAGGGTTGGTCAGGCGTGTGCCGGCGCCCTTCGGGGAGCGGTCCGGGTTGAGGAAGTAGCCACGGGCATCGTCGTCGACGGAGAGCGGTCCGGCCGCGTCGGCGATCGCTGCGGCCAGGCGGGGAGAGATGTCGAAACCGTTGTCGGACAGCTCTATCGCAGGGTCGAAGAGCGATCGCCACGGTTGGTTCCCGTACTCCTGCTGAACCATCTCGAGCATCCGTAGAGCCCCCGGAACCCCGATCGAGCGTCCGGATGCCCGGGCGTCGGGAATCGGCGCCCGGCGGTCGGCGGCGCTGATGAAGCGGAGGTAGTCCTCGGTGGCCGCGGACGGCGCGGTCTCCCGTCCGTCGAAGGCCCGCACCGTGTGGGACGCCGCGTCGTAGTAGAGCGCGAACGCGCCGCCCCCGATGCCGGATGATTGAGGCTCCACCAGGCCCAGCACCATCTGTGCGGCGACGAGGGCGTCGGCGGCGGTGCCGCCGTCGCGCAGGACCTCGCAGGCGGCGCGGGTGGCGAGTGGGTTGGCGGTGGCGGCGGCAAAGGACGCCGTGTGCACCGGTCGCATCCCGGTGCGATATCCGGTCGCGACCTCAGGGCGGGTGGCGAGGTCGGCGGTGCCGGTGGCCGTCGCGCCCGGCTCGATCTGGCGACCTGTGGCGATCTCCGTGCACGTACCGGACCCGCGGTCGGCGTCGTCGGACGACCCGCATGCGGAGACGACGAGGAGGCCGCAGATCGCGGCCGCCGCGAAACGGACCAGTCCCTGTGCTCGGATCGAGCGCACCATGTCCCGAGCGTAGGGGTCTCAGCCGCGCGCTGCCCCGCCATTCGCAGTCACGGTGACCGCCGCGGTGCGCTGTGCCCGTAGCTCGCCGCCGGTGATCGTCACGGCGGCGATCACGATCCCGGCCACGACTCCGATGAGTGTGTCGGCCACCCGGTCGATCGCCGCCGCCGGGGTGAGGCCGGCACCCAGCGCGGTCATCATCAGCGCCATGGGTGTCACCGCCGACGACGCGATCGCGTAGTTCACCGGCGCCGAGATCTCCGCGACGACCTGGCAGATGACGATCGCGACCACGGCACCCCAATACCCGAGCCCGAGCCCGAGCAGTCCCGCGGCGATCACCGCGCCCACGACGTTGCCGAGCATGCGTTGCAGCCCGCGTTGCACCGTGACGTGGTAGGCCACGCCCTGCATGGCGGCCATCGCGCCCATCGCCGCCCACATCGGATGCGACAGACCGATCGCCTCGGCGAGGGCGGCGCTGGCCACCATCGCCACGAGGATTCGGCAGCTGTTGGCCACCAGATCCGGTCGCGGGCGGCGGTGGAGGGCCGTCCGCAGGGACACATGGTCGACCGATGTGTTCACGGCCGCCGGGGGTGTGGAGACACGACGGATGAGCGAGCGCAGGCCGCCGACCAGGCCACCGAACAGCCAGGGAGCCAGTGACGCCACGGCGCCGCACAGGGTGCCGAGGACGGTCGCGACGAGGGCGCGGGTGAGATCGCCGGGATCATGGGCGAATCCCATCGCGGCGGTTGCGGCGAACACGAAGACGACCGCGCCCGGACCCGCGATGTGCAGCATGCCGATCACCAGCGCCGCGAGCGAGCCGAGGACGGCGATGGTCACGATCTCGACGCCCGGTGCGGCACCGGAGATGCCGAGGATCGCGCCGACAGCCACCGACGAGATGATGCCGACGCCCAGTACGACGAGCCGTCCCAGCCGGACCCGGTATGGGTCGGGGCGACAGAACGCGGAGATCAGCGCGCCGAGAGCGGCGAATCCGGCGATGTCGCGGGTACCGGTCAGCCCGCCGACCACCAACACGAGGCCCACCGCGATGCCGACCCGGATCGGCGCCGCGACGGAGGCGCGGTTCATGTCCAGCACCAGCGACGATCGCCACACGGTCGGCCGAAGCACCATGCTCAGCGCGCTCTGGCGATCGCGGACCCGGTCGGCCATGGTGGGGGTGCTCATGGTGGGTTAGTTTACAACTATTTCACTAGTGAAATAAAGCGCCGTAGGCACATTTACGATGAGAGGGTGACCACACCCGAGGCTCCCGATCTGGTCGACCGCATCCAGCAGGAATGGGAGCGTGCCTATCCCGGACTGGATGTCGGCCCGATCGGGGTGCTCGGACGGATTCACCACATCGCCGCGGTCAGCAGCCACCGGCTCGACCGTCATCTCGAACCCCACGGGGTATCGCGATCGGAATACGACGTGCTCAGCGCACTCGCCCGCAGTGATCGGGCGTTGCGGGCCAGCGAGGTGGTCTCGACGACGATGCTCAGCGGGGCATCCATCACCAAGATCACCGAGAGCCTGTCGCGCCGCGGGCTGCTGGAGCGGCGCAGATCCGAGCGTGATGGTCGGGTGGTGTTGCTGGAGCCGACCGACGCGGGCCGCCGGCTGGTGGACGCCGAACTCCCGCGTCGCCTCGCGGACGACGAGCGGGCGCTGGCCGGCCTCACCCCCGACGAGCGGCAGACGCTCGCAGCGTTGCTGCGCAAGGTGGCGGTCGCGGTCGGCGGTCCGTGACCGGGCTCCTCACGCGGAGGGCATAGTGGGTGCCATGGAGCTGTACGACGTCATGCGGACCACTTTCGCCGCACGCGAGTTCACCGATGACCCGCTGCCCGACGAGGTGCTGTACCGGATCCTGGACAACGCCCGCTTCTCGCCGAGCGGCGGCAACCGGCAGGGTGCGCACGTGGTCGTGGTGCGCGACGACCTCGCGAAACAGCGAATCGCCGAGTTGGGTGAGCCGACGGTCCGTCGGTACGTCGCGCAGAAATCGGCCGGCGAGATGCCGTGGAATCCGGTGCATCCGACCACGGTCCCGCAAGCGGTGATCGACAGCACCCCGGTACCGGCGAGTTTCGTCGAGCCGATCCGCACGGCGCCCGCGGTGTTGGTCGTGTCGGTGGATCTCACGGCGGTCGCGGCGATCGACCAGGACCTCGACCGGGTTGGCGTGGTGAGCGGGGCGTCGGTCTATCCGCTGGTGTGGAACATCCTGCTCGCAGCCCGCCAGGAGGGCTTCGGCGGGACCATCACCTCGATGGCCGTGCTCCAGGAGCCCGCCGTGCGTGAACTGCTCGGGCTACCGCAGACCCACGCCGTTGCCGCCGTGGTACCCATCGGAAAGCCGGTGCGTCAGCTGACGAGGTTGCGGCGTCAACCGGTGGAGGAGTTCGTCACCGTCGACCGGTTCGACGGCCCCCCGCTGCACTCGTGACGGTCAGCGCGAGCGCGACAACGAGCCACCGGACCGGATCCATGCCGTCAGGCCGCCCTCGACGATGGTCGCGTCGCGTTCGGCGTCGATGAGTTCGTGCGCGGCCTCGGGCGACGCCAGGCAGTACGGCCCCTGGCAGTACGCGACGATGCGGCGGTCGGCCGGCAGCAAAGCGAGCAGTTCGCGAATACGGTTCTGTGGCACCGAGATCGCCCCCGGGATGTGGCCGCGGCCGAACTCGTCCGGGTCGCGGACGTCGACGACGAGCACGGCATCGGCGTCGATCATGGTGGCGAGATCGTCCGCGGTGACGGGGACCAGGTCGCGGTGATCGGCGAAGTAGGCGTCGATCTCGGCGCGAACCGTGGAGACGTTGTCGGTGGCGAAGCGCGCGAACGCGCCCAACAGCGTCGACACCCGTGGCGAGGCGATCCGATAGTGGATGCGGACGCCGTCCCGCCGACTGCTGACGAGTTGTGCCGCACGCAGGATCTGCAGCTGTGACGAGGTGTTCTTGACGCCGAATCCCGCTGTCGCGGCGAGGTCTTCGACGGTGCGCTCACCCTCTTCAAGGATGTCGAGCAGCCGCAGCCGGACCGGGCTCGCCAGCGCCTTGCCGACCCGGGCGAGCTCGGTGTAGATGCCGAGTTCGGGGAAGCGCGGCGCGGCGGTGTCGACGGATTCGGTCATGGTGTGCTCCTTGCCGATCGATCCTGTGTGGCGGCCTCCTCGCGCGGTCGCCGCACCGACGCGACGGCGGCGAAGACGCCCGCCAGTGCCAGTGCGGCGAAGCCGAAGGTGAGGAACCGTGCCGACGCCACGACGGGGTCCCCGCCGGCCCATTTCACGGTGGCCCCGACGCTCACGAGCAAGCCCGCGATCGCCGACCCGAAGGTGTTCGCGACCATCTGCACCGTGTTGACGCCCGCGGATGCGCGGGCCGCCTCGGCGTCGTCAGGGGTGATCGTCATGGCCGCGGTGGCGATGTGCGGGAAGGCCATTCCGATTCCGGTGCCCGCGATGAACAATGCGACAAACCAGGCGGCGACCATGACTCCGCTCGACGAGAACTGCAACAACCCGTAGGTGGCGAGGCCCGTCCCGAGCAGTCCCGGCCCGACGATGCGGACGATCGCGGCCGCACGGCCCGCGGCCCATGTGGTGCTGGCGATCTGCGCCGACGACCAACCCCACGAGAGTGCGGCGCCGAGCATGCCGGCGACCAGCGGCCCCATCCCGGCGATCTCCTGGCCGAAGAGCGGGATGAAGGCCTCCGACGTCGACCCGATGGCGAGTACTGCGATCGATACGTACATCCATCGCAGCGGGCTGCCGGAGGTGTAGGTGAGCCGGGGGAGCAGTCCCGCGGGCCGGCGCCGGTCCACCAGGACGAAGACCAGCATGGCTGCCACCGCAACGCCGACGAGGACGAGGACCGTGCGTGTGCCGTCCACGACAGCTGCGACCGACACCGCGACCGTGGCGACGACGACGAACGTCAACGACGCGAACGGCATCGGCGTGGGGTCGGCGTCGGCGCTGCGGCGGGCCGGCAATGCGCGCCGGGCGAGGACGGTGATGATCGCGGTCGCGATGACGAGGAGCCAGAACGACCCGCGCCAGAACCCGATCTGGGCGAACAGTCCACCGAGGACCGGTCCGATCAGGTTCCCGACGCCCCACATGGCCGAGGTCAGTCCGACGGCTCGTACCCAGAGTCGTGCGGGCAGGGCCAGGCGGATGACAGCGAAGGACAGACCGGTCAGCAACCCCCCGCCGAGTCCCTGGATCGCCCTGCCGCCCAACATGATCGGCATCGTCGGGGTCACGGCGCAGATCAGCGAGCCGACACCGAACAGTGCGAAGGCGATCAGATACGCGCCGCGTGCACCCCAGCGGGCGAGGCTGCGTGTGACGATCATCGAGGAGAACACCGAGGTGATCAGGAAGACCGTCATCACCCACGCGTAGAGGCGTTGGCCGCCGATGTCGGCGACCGCGCTGGGCAGAGATGCCGCGGTCAGATAGGTGTTGATCGCGAAGACCGCGATGCCGCCGGCGAACACGGTGACCGCGACCCGATGCTCCGGCGCGAACAGCTCACGCCATGTTCCGGACGGTGACACGGCGCCTGCGGTGTCCGGGATGCGCGGGCGATCGATTCCGGACATATTCTGAGGATCATCGGAATACGGGTCCGAGTCAAGTCGCGTGACCCCCGACGCGCCGCGCGTATGCGCGGCCACGACCGGTGTGACACATAGGGTCGACTGCGACTGTTCCGGCCATCCGGCTCGGACGCGCTCATCGGAGGAGGCGATAGTGGCGACCATCCGCCATCAGTCCGTGGTCGACGTCCCGCGCGATCGTGTGTTCGCGTACGTCAACGACTATCAGAACGTGCCCAACTTCATGTACGGCGTCACCCGCTTCGACCCGACATCGGAGACGACAGAAGGTGTCGGCTCCACGTTCGCGGTCGCCATGAACGCCGGCCCGAAGACATTGAAGTCCACTGTGCAGACGGTCGAGTGGGTCGAGAACGAGGTCATCCGACTCGAATCGATCGAAGGGTTCTCCGCGAACACCACGTGGCGATTCGCCGACGCCGACGGCGGCACCGAGGTCGCCGTGGAGTTCGGCTACACACTGCCCGGCGGCCTCGCCGGCCGGGCGTTGGGCTCCATCCTCGAGCCCTTCATGGGCCAGGCGATCAAGCAGACCGAAGCGAATCTGTCCCAACAGGTCTCACAGCAGGGGTGACGGGGGCGTCGCCCGTGGTGCGGCGCCGGATCGATATCCGTGGGCGGGCGACCAGCCAGCGGCTCAGCGGGGTGCGCAGTGCGACGTCGACGAGGACGAGTGAGAGCGCGAGTGTCACGAGCACGAGGAACGCTGTGCGGATGGCCGACGAGTGGGGAAACCAGTCGAACAGCAGTCCGAGGAAGCCGAGCCGTCCCAGGATGTCGAGGATCAGGGGGTGGATCGCGAAGACCCCGAAGGCGCGGAGAGTGGCGTACGACACCGCCCGCGACCCGGCTCGCCGCGCGGTGGCGCGGCGGTCGTTCCACGCCATCGCCAGCATCCAGAGGAGGACGAGGCCACCGGCGAGCCAGGGCAGCAACAGGGGATTCCACGGTGTGTTCGATTGCAGTGGAACATTTCCCGGGGACGTCGTGACCAGATAGGCGCCGACGCTGAACGCTGCCCCGATCGCACAGGCGGCGATGATCGGGAGGGTATGTGTGCGCAAGGCCCGATCCACGGCCTCGTGATGGACCGCCGCGAGCGCACCGACGGCCACGAACAGCGCATACATCGGCAGGGTCTTCCACAGATTGTCGAAGACCACCGTCCAGGCGTGGCCGGCGGGCCGGGGTGCGTACTGATAGAGGACGAACATCCCCAGCTGGATCGCCGCGCCGGCGCCGAGGACCCGCCACGGGCGATGTGCGGTCCGGTCCAGAATCCAGGAGAGAGCCGGGAAGAACAGGTAGATCTGCATGGAGATCAAGAGGAAATAGAGCTGGTACTTGCCCTCACCCGTGATGATCGCGTTCCCCAGGTCGCCGACGAGCTTCGCCGGTGTGGGGAAGGGATTGCCCTCGATGACCACGTGGTCGGTGATCGTGTAGATGAGCGTCCATACCAGGTACGGCGCGACGACCAGGCCGAATCGTCGACGCCAGAAGGCGACGGGCGACATCGACTTCCCGCGGGTGCTCAACACCAGGACGAACAGGGTCACCGCGACGAATCCGTAGCGGGTCAGATGCAGAAGCGTGCCGACGAGATTGGCGGACCGGATCACGTCGGGCGAGGTGTTGATCGCGTTCACGCCATGGGCGACGACGACACCGGTGAACAGCATCACCCGGAGGAAATCGGCGGTGTGGGCGCGACCCCGGTCCGGTCTCGGGCGGGGTGGCGACACCTCCCGGACGGCGACGTCCGCCGATTGATCGGTCCCACCATCTGCCCGCTCGGCTCTGGCGACAGTCTGCACAACACCCCCGGGTGATCGGCTCCTAGTTCTTCGCGCCAGGCAGTGTATGCACCGTTCCTGGCAAGAACCTCAAAATGGCTGGTGGCAGCGCTTTTTCGGGTGTCGCTCATGCGGTTGGCGTGACGGGTGTCACACCAGGGTTCACCGAAGCCGGTCCGCCACAACAAGTCAGATCAGGGTGGACCAGTAATCCCAGAACTCGGCGCCGATCGCGACGATGACGACGGCGTACCAGACGGGTAGCAGAACCCAGAGCCATGACCGGATCTCGTGCCCGCGGCGGGTGTCGTCGACGAGGCGCCCGATGCTGATGATCAGGATGATCGGCGTGACGGTCCAGACCACCATGCAGTAGGGGCACAGTGCGTGGATGCGGTACAGGCTCTGGAAGGCCAGCCAGTTGATCATCACGAATCCCGCTGCGGTGGCGATACTCTGACCGAGCCAGTACCAGCGGGGCAGTGAGATGCGAGCAGTCGCGATCACACCGGTGACCACGATGACGGAGAACGCGGCGATGCCGATGAGCGGGTTGGGGAACCCGAAGATCGCGGCTTGCGGCTTCACCATCACCGATCCGCACGAGATGATCGGATTGATGCTGCAGCTCGGCCGGTAACCCGGATCGGTCAGCAGATGGAAGCGCTCCACCGTCAGCGTTGCCGAGGCGACGAGACCGATGATCCCCGTGATGAAGAGGGTGATCGAGGTGGCCACACCGACGTCGGGCAGTGTGGTGAGCCAACTTCCGCGCCGGCCGTCGGGCCGACTCGAGATGTCATCGCCACCGGCCGGGTCTTCGGCGGTCGGGTCGACGTTGGGACTGGCGGTCATGGCGACGGTGCTTCCTGCCGGTGGATCAATTCTGGGCAGCCTGCTCGACGGCCTGCAGGAGCGCGTCGGGCGTCGTGAGTTGATGCGGCTCACCGTTGATCTTTACCGTGGGTGTCGCGGTCACGCCGGACTGCTGTGCCTGCTGGGTGGTGTCCTGGACGAAATCGCCGAACTGACGGTCGTCGATGCACTGCCGGACATTCGGTGCCCCGGCCTGCGTGGCGTAGTCGTTGAGTTGGTCGTCGGTGAGGCCGGCTCCGCCTTCTTCGGGCTGGTTGGCGTAGAGCAGGTTGTGGAACTTCAGCCAGACGTCGAAGTTGCCGTCGCCGGCGGTGGCCTGGGCGACGCACGCGGACGCGTTGGCCGACCGCGTGGAGTACTCGGTGCTCGACATCTTGTCCAGGAACGCGATCGGTTGATAGTCGACGGCGACCTTCGGATTGGCGCGTAACTGTCCGAGTGCATCACCGAACGAGGATTCGAAGGCGCGGCAGGCGGGACACTGGAAGTCCTCCACCACGGTGACGGTGACCGGAGGTTCGGTTCCGTCCGGTGCGGCGGTGATGCGATAGGCGTTGTCGGTGGCGACGGTGACCTGCGCGGACGAGCCCGTGGCGGACTTGTTCGACTGGACCACCCAGACGCCGACACCGACGGCGAGTGCGATCAGCACGACGGCTGCGCCGATCTTGATCAGGAGGGACCGGCGCTTCTCGGCCTCCCGCGGATCGACAATCGGTGTTCCCTGCTTCTTCGCCATGACTCCCTCGTCCTCGTCGACAACAGCTGTGCGGTGTGCGTTCAGCGGCGACAGCCGTCGTCGGCCAGCCTACGGATCGCCGATGCCACGTGCACCGATCCTTCCAGTGAGCCCTGTTACGTGCGCCGACGTCAAACCACGTCGGATGCGGCCTCGGCGGTGTGCCGTAGACTCCCGACTGGCCGAATCGTCGCGTGACGGCCCGGTCAGCGCCTCAGTAGCTCAGGGGATAGAGCATTCCTCTCCTAAAGGAAGGGTCGCAGGTTCGAATCCTGCCTGGGGCACCCTCACAACCTGCCGTCCTCCGCCGGCGGATTGCGGTATAGCGAACTCTTGCCGCAGACCCTCGCACGCATTGGGACGACAATTGCGATGCGAGAGAACGAATCCCTCGTTTGCAGCGATGAATTGACCTCGACGGCCCGACTACCTGCGGCTGGGCACGGGGTGATACCGATCCGAATGCAGGCCACACGGTTTCGCGACACTTTTGCGAAATGGCGTATGTTATCTGCCATATTGAGGCAAATTGGTATTTTGGGCGGATTCCTCCACCCAATTGATCGCAACGAGGTCACGGTGGCATGACTACATCGAAGACACAGAAGATGCGGGCCGGGGGTCTGGCACTCGGGTTCGTCGTGGCCGTAGGGGCCGCGACACCGGTGGTGCCGCATGCTGTCGCCGCCCCGCTCGACATCGCGCAGGACGGTGATACCGAGGGTTCGGACTGGTGGTGGCTGCTGATCCCGTTCCTGCTGATCATCGTCGGATTGCTGCTCATCTGGCTGTTCCGAAGGGCGCGCATGCCACGGCCCGATACGTCCGCCGACGGTGTGCGGGAGGTCGCTCTGCCGACGGAGCCCACGCCGGACGGGACGACACCGGACGAGATGACACCCGATGAGCCCACGCAGATCGACGCTGCGGCAGATGCAGGCATCACGCCCGACGTAGGCGCCGTCGACGCACCGGCCGGCGGCGATGCCCTGAAGACCTCCACAGCCGGGACATCCGCCGCTGCCACGGCCGGTGCCGCAGCGGCCGGCGCGGCGATGCAGGCCCGGCAGGGATCGGTGTCGACGGCCGATGCCGATGCCGGTGCGTCCGAGGCCGTACCGGGCGAGCTCGACCCCGACGTGAGCGCGGGCGAGACCGTCGCCGCCGGGGATGCGGGTGAGGCAGAGGCCGAGTCGGATGCGGAGACCGATGCTGCCGCAGGGTTTCCCGCGGTCCGGCCGTTCGACGACAGTCCCACCGAGGTGCTCGATCTGAGCACCCTCAAGGCGGAGGTCGACGCAGCGGTCGCCGCGGAGCCGGTGCATGTCGGCGACGGAGTCGGCACGTACCTCAAGGCTGGTGAGGCCGTACCTGTTCCGATCGGGGCGCATCTGGCCCTCGACGATCCCCACGAACCCCCCGACGGCTATCCGATCAAGGCGAGCGCAGACGCCGGCCTGTACTACCCGCCCGATGTGTCGTCGTTTGCCGAGGTCACGCCGCAGATCTGGTTCGCCTCGACGTCCGCCGCCGAGGCCGCCCACTTCGCGCGGGCCGAGTCCGACTGATCGGACCGGATCATCCCTCGGGCCGTCCGGCCCGGGGCCGGGGGTGGGGCCGGGCAGGATACGGTGGTGGCGTGGCACAAGCAGCAGCATCGAAGGTCGTCCTGGTCACCGGGGCGTCGAGCGGGATCGGCGCCGAGGTCGCCCGGCAGTTCGTCGAACGCGGACATACGGTGTACGGCACCAGTCGTCGGCCGGATGCGGTGACCCGACCGGTCCCGGGCGTGCACTATGTGCGACTCGACAACGCCGACTACCAGAGTGCGATCGAGTGCGCCGCCAAGGTCGGCGTCATCGACATCCTGATCAACAATGCCGGTGAGAGCCAGGCCGGCGCGCTCGAGGACACACCGATGGAGGCCATCGAGAATCTGTTCGCCACCAACGTCTTCGGGCCGGTGGCGCTCACCAAGGCGGTGCTGCCGGGCATGCGTGAGCGGCGCAGTGGAACCGTCGTGATGGTCGGCTCGATGCTCTCGAGTTTCCCGGTGGCGTTCCGATCCAACTATGCGGCAACCAAATCCGCACTGAAGGCCTTTGCGCTGGCCACCCGGCGGGAGGTTGCGCCATACGGCATCAGGATGATCTCGGTGGAGCCGGGCACCATCGCGACCGGTATCGGTGACCGGCGCAGCATTCACATCGGCGACGCTTCGCCCTATCGGGCAGAATACGAGACCCTCGCGGCCGCCACCCGCAAGAACGAGGACGCCGGTATCGACGCACCCACCATGGCCGGTGTCATCGTCGACGCTGCACTTCTCGAGCATCCGAAGCCGTTCTACGCCAAGGGAAATCAGGCCGGGATCGTCTTCGCTCTGCGCCGTCTCGCCCCGCGTCAGCTGGTCCTCGACCTGACCGCGCGCAAACATGGACTGCCTCGGGTACGGATCTGATCGGCCCATGCGGATCACCCTGCGCGTCATCGGGATAGGCCCGGGGAACCCTCGTCAGATCACCCTCGAGGCCATCGATGCGCTCGCCGACGTCGACGCGTTCCTGGTGCTGGACAAAGGCGGCGACAAGCACTCGCTCAATGCGATGCGGCGAGACATCCTGTCGCGCCACGCGGCCGAGGGGCACCGGGTCATCGAGGTCGTCGACCCGCCTCGCGACCGCTCCCCGGCGGATTACGACGCCGAGGTCCGTCGGTGGCATGCCGCTCGCGCCGCGCTCTTCACCGACGTCCTCACCCACGAGGTGCCCGATGGCGGGGTCGCTGCGTTCCTGGTCTGGGGGGATCCCGCACTCTACGACAGCACGCTGCGCATCGTCGACGACCTGACCGCACACTCCGCGATGTCCCTGGACGTCGAGGTGATCCCGGGAGTGACCAGTGCCAGTGCGCTGACCGCCGCCCATCGCATCGCGGCCAACCGGATCGGCGAACCGATCCACATCACCACCGGACGCAGGTTGCCCGACACCCCCGCCGGTGCCGACTCGAACCAGATCGTGATGCTCGACGGTGACCTCGCATTCCGTCGAACCGCCGATCCCGACGACCACATCTGGTGGGGCGCATACGTCGGCACGGACGACGAGATCCTGATCAGCGGCCGGGTCGCCGACGTGGGCGACCGGATCGCGGCCGTCCGCGCCGAGGCGCGCGAGCGGATCGGTTGGATTATGGACATCTATCTGCTGCGCAAGCGCTGACCCTGACGCCCGGCCACCGGGCCGACTGCGCACGGCACGCGGCGCACGGGCGGCGATCACCAGACCTCGTCGAGCGCGGCGAGCAGGTCGTCGCGGATCTCCTTGCGGCAGATGACGAAATCGGGCATGTAAGGCTGGGGCTGGTTGTACACGATGGGCGAGCCGTCGAGGCGGCTGCAGTGCAGATCGGCGGCGAGCGCGACACCGACCGGTGCACAGTTGTCCCACTCGTACTGACCGCCCGCGTGGACGTACGCATCGACGTCGCCACGTACGACCGCCATCGCCTTGGCTCCCGCGGAACCGATGCCGATCATGTTCAGCGACAGTCGGCGTGACACCCACGCGCTCTCGTACGAACCGCCGTAGCGTGAGGCCGCCATCCGGCCGGTGAGGGCTCCGGCGGGTGGCTTCACGGTGTCGGAGCGGAACACCTCACCGACCGCAGGCAGGGACACCGCCGCCGTCGTCACCCGACCGGCCTCGGTCAATGCCACGTGCACGGCCCAATCCGCGGTTCCGGAGGCGAACTCTCGGGTGCCGTCGAGCGGGTCGATGATCCAGACCCGCTCGGCGGAGGCCCGGTCGCCGATGTCGGCGCCTTCTTCCGACAGCACCGCATCGTGCGGACGGTGCCGGACGATCACATTGGAGATCCACGCCTGGGCCATGGCGTCGCCGAGATCTCCGAGGTGGCGTCCGGTCAGCAGGTCGCCATGGCGGACACCGACCAGGATCTCGCCCGCGCCCTCGGCGATGCGCGCCGCGAGGTCGGCATCGGAAAGGCGCGAGATCATCCTCTTACTAGAGCACACTGGAGTCATGCCTGAGCTTCCTGAGGTGGCGGCGATCGCGGATTATGTCGACGGTCGAGCCGCCGGATTCCCGATCCGTCGGGTCGACGTGGCGTCGTTGGCGGTGCTCAAGACCGCGGATCCGCCGTACACGGCGCTGGTCGGCCGGGTGATCGAGTCGGTCGGCCGGATCGGGAAGTACCTGGTGATCCGCACCGTGCCGGGCCCCGACTCCACCGCCGACCCGGTGATCAGCCTGGTGATCCACCTGTCCCGCGCGGGGTGGCTGCGGTGGAGCGAGCAGCTCTCGCAGACCCCGCCGCGACCCGGTGGCAAGGGGCCGATCGCCATCCGGGTGCACTGCGGTCTGCCCGGTGAGGGCTTCGACGTCACCGAGGCAGGTACACAGAAGCGACTGGCGGTCTGGGTGGTCCGCGACGTCGGCGACGTCGACCGTATCGCGTCACTCGGCCCCGATGTGTTGGCGTGCACGCGCGAGGAGTTCGGTGCGATCCTGGCCGGCACCACGAGTCGGATCAAGAATGTCCTGACCGACCAGCGGACCATCGCCGGTGTCGGGAACGCCTACTCCGACGAGATCCTGCACACCGCGCGGATGTCGCCGTTCGCCTCCGCCGGATCACTCACCGACGCGCAGGTGGACACGCTCTACGACGCGGTGCACTCGGTCCTCGCCGATGCGATCGTTCGCCTCGAGGGCCAGACGGTGGCCCGATTGAAGTCGGAGAAGCGCACCGGCCTGCAGGTGCATGCGCGCACCGGTCTGCCGTGTCCCGTCTGCGGGGACACCATCCGGGAGGTGTCGTTCTCGGATCGGTCCTTTCAGTACTGCCCGACCTGTCAGACCGGTGGGAAGGTATTGGCCGACCGCCGGATGTCGCGATTGCTGAAGTGAGCCGGCGTGCATGCGCTCGTGGTCGACGACGACACCCGCGCCGCGGAAACCGTCCGACGGATGCTCGTCAGTGACGGGTGGGCGGTGACGGTGGCCCACGACGGGGTCGACGGGCTGTGGCGCGCCACCGAAGGCCATTTCGACGTCATCGTGCTCGACATCATGATGCCGGGACTCAACGGCTACCAGGTCCTCAAACAACTCCGTGAACGCAGCATCTGGGCGCCGGTGCTGATGCTGACCGCGAAGGACGGCGAATACGACGAGGCCGAGGCGCTCGACTACGGTGCCGACGACTACCTCGTCAAGCCGTTCTCCGTCGTCGTGCTCAAGGCCCGGCTCCGCGCACTGCTGCGGCGCGGCGCGCCCGAGCGGCCGGCATTGCTGACGGCGGGTGATCTCGTCCTCGATCCGGCCGAACATGCCGTGCGGCGCGGGGACACCGAGATCAGCCTGACACCGCGCGAGTTCGCCGTCCTCGAGTATCTGATCCGCAATGCGGGCACCGTCGTCTCCAAGGCCGACATCCTGCATTCGGTGTGGGACGACAACTTCGAGGGCGATCCCAACATCGTCGAGGTCTACGTCGGCTACCTGCGCAAGCGGGTGGATGTACCGTTCGGCATCCGCAGCATCGAGACCGTACGCGGTGCGGGGTACCGGATCGGCTGAGTCGCAACGATGGTCGCGCCCGGCCGCGGATGCTACTCAGGGCGCCGGTGGCACGGCGACAGGAATACTGCGCGCACCGTCGGCCGGGGCGCCGGGCGTCGTCACTGTGGTCGGCAGGGAGATGACAAAGGTGATGCCGTGTGCGAAACCCGCGGGCGGGTCGGCGGTGGCGACGCTGCCGCCGTGCGCGCGGACGATCTCCGCGACGATCGACAGCCCCAGTCCGGAGCCCTCGCGGTTGCGTCGGTCGACGTCGAGTCGGGTGAATCGCCGGAAGACCAGTGCGCGTTGGTCCTCGGGGATGCCGGGTCCGTCGTCGGTCACCAGGATCGTCGCCATCCCCTCGGTGTCGAGACGCATGTCGAGCCGGATCGTCGACTGCGCGTAGCGGACCGCGTTCTCGGCGAGGTTGCGCACGGCGCGAGCCAGTTTGTCGCGATCGCCGGCGATGCGGATCGGCGTGATGGTGGACTCCACCCGGGCCAGTCCGAGTGAACGCAGGCGGTGCGCCTCGGCGGCGACGATGTCGTCGAGGTCGACGTCCTCCACACGCAATGGCACGCCGCGCTCGTCGGCGCGGGCGAGGAGCAGCAGGTCGTCGACCATGTTCTGCATGCGGCGGGCCTCGGGGAGCAGGATGGTCCGCACCGTGGGGAGATCGATTGCCGAGTCGGTGTCGTCCGCGAGGTCGAGGATGCCGACGACGGTCGTCAGCGGGCTGCGCATCTCGTGCGACGCGTCCCCGACAAATCGCAACTGTGCCTCGTGCCCCTGCTCGAGCCTGGTGAGCATCGCGTTCATCGTCGACGCCAGGCGGGTCACCTCGTCGTCGGTGCTGGGTACCGGAACTCGAAGGGACAGATCAGAACTGGTGATCATGTTGACCTGCTCGGTGATCTTCCCGACCGGACGCAGGGCGCGGCCGACGAAGTAGTAGATGGCGAATCCGGACAGGATCACCAGGATCGGCAACTCGATCGCGAGCAACAACGCGGTGTTGAACAGGCTCTGCCGGTACGGGCCGGCGGAGATGGCGGCAACCACGGTGAACCGGGCGTCGCCGAACTTGGTCCCGGCGATCGTGCCGCAATAGTCGTCGTCGGTGCCCGGCACCATCGGCCCCTCGATCGACGCCGACGTCCAGGTCGCGGGCCGTTCGCCGGTGACGGGCACACCGGGTGCTCCGGGGGATGACGCGACGATCCGGCCGTCGCCATCGATCACCTGGATGATGTCGACGCCGGTTCCCACCATGAGTTCTTCCGGCGGGATCGACTCGACGCCGCCGTCGCGGATCATCGACGCGATCTCGTAGGCGCGATAGCTGGTCGATTCGTACATCGAGCGGTTGTCCGCCCGATACAGCATGAACAGCATCGCGGTCGCACCGATCACCAGGGCGATGGCGATCAGGCATGTACCGACGATCGTCGATCGCACCCGCACACCCTGGCGGCGCCGGAACAGAACTCGCGCACCGGACAGCGCAGTCAACCCAGACATCACAACTCCTTGCCGGTGCGACGTCTGCCCGGGACCCCTTGCCGGACCTGACGATCGCACCTGCTGGTCCCTCATCGTAAGACGTCGTGCGAACGCATGACAGTGTTTGTCATGGGCCGGCTTTCAGCACTCCTTCAGGTGGCACGACGCAGAGTTGGCACATGACCGCGATCGCCCACCCGCCGCAGAAGTCGTCGTCGCCCCGTGCCCAATCGGCCAGTGCCCAGTCGACCGCGCAGCCGACTGTTGCGGAATACATAGTCGGGCAACTTCTCTCGAAGTCGATGACCACCATGTTCGGGGTACACGGGGCCAACGTCGAGGATCTGTACGACGCAGCCGTCCGGGTCGAGGGGATGACAGCCGTGGTCGCCAAACACGAGTTCGCGGCCGGCGCGATGGCCGACGGCACCGCCCGGATCACCGGGCGGCCGGGGGTCGTGATGACGACGTCGGGCGGGGGCGCGATGAATGTGGTGCCGGCGATCGCGGAGGCCTACGACAGCAGGAGCCCGGTGCTCGCGTTGATCGGCACGGCGCCGTCGCCGCTCGTCGGGCGCGGTGCGTTTCAGGACATGCTGTCGCCGCCGGACACGATCGACGTCGCCGGCCTGTTCTCCGCGATCACCGGATCCTGTTCGGTGGTGACGCACCCGGACGAGATCCCCGCAGCCCTGGCCACCGCGTTCGCCACGCTGGGCCGTGGCCTGCCGGCCGCCGTCCTGATCCCGAAGGACGTGCAGTCCGCTTCGGTGACCGACGGTCATCAACTCGGCCCGGTTGCGGCGTCCACCGGGTCCGGCGTCATCCCGCTCGCGCACCTGCGCGCGGTCGCCGACGACCTTCGCGCGGTGGCCGGTTCCGGTGGTCGGATCACCATCTGGGTGGGCGACGAGGCCTCGGTGGCGGGCGCCGGCGAGCAGATCGCCGCCCTTGCCGACGCGCTCGGGGCCGCCGTGGTCGCCGCTCCGGGCGGTCGCGACATACTCCGCGCAGGCAACGGATTCGCCGGTGTCACCGGTGTGATGGGGCACCCGTCGGCGCATCGTGCGATCGCCGGATCGGACACCTGCCTCGTCATCGGTTGCCGAATGACGATGACCGACCGCGCGGGGCTCGACGACGCACTCGCACGCGTGCGGGTGATCCATCTCGGCGCCGAGCCCCCGCGCATGCCCGGCAGAGTCGAACACATCGGGTGCGGCGACCTCCGCGGTTGCCTCGACGAGCTGATCCGCCGCGTAGATGGCACTGACGGCGTGACTCCCCGGGCGTCAACCGAACTCGTCGCGCTCCAGGTTCCCGCGTCCGCCTTCGATCTGGACATGCGGTCCGTGATCGAGGAGATCGGCCACTGGTTGCCGCCGGACACCGCCGTGTTCGCCGATGCCGGAAACGCCGGGGCCGCAGCAATTCATCATCTACCGTTCAGGCACGGCCGATTCGTCGTGGCGCTCGGCATGGGCGGCATGGGACATGCGATGGCTGCCGGGATCGGCAACGCCATCCGCTCATCGGCGGACGGCGACATGTCGCGCACCGTCGTGATCGCCGGTGACGGCTCGTTCTTCATGCACGGCATGGAGATCCACACCGCCGTGGAACACGATGCGCCCGTCACTGTCGTGGTGCTCAACAACGACGCACACGGTATGTGCATCACCCGCGAGCACCTCTTCTTCCCGGACACGCCCAGCGTCAACCGGTTTCGGCCGACGGACATCGCCGCCGGGCTCGATGCCATGTTCGACGGTCTCACCGTCGCGCACCCGACGGACCGATCCTCGCTCCGTGCCGCCGCGCAGGACCTGCTCTCGCGGCCCGGACCCAACTGCCTCGTCGTCGACGTCGACCCCGACGAGGTTCCGCCGTTCGCCCCGTTCCTCCCGAAAGGTATGTCATGACCGCAGTAGCGCCCGCCCTCTCCGACCTCGGCGACGACGCCACCACCCTCGCCGGCCTGACCCGCATCGAATCCCATCCGCGTCCGGTCGCGACGCCGATCCTGTTGGACATGCTGCGGTCGGTGTATCCACACCAGCAGATCTACGGCGATTTCTGCCCGGTGCAGGGGTACGTCGACGCGCCGCCACGCGAACTCTTCGACTGGCTTTCCGACACCCGATCTCTCGAGGAGTGGACCTACAGTCTCCGCGGGTTCACCGAGACCGATGAACCCGGCCTCTGGGTCGCCGAGGACCGACTGGGGGCGGACACCACGATCTACACGCGGACGGTCGCCAACCCGGACGCGATGACCGTCGACTATCACTGCGCGTGGGACCAGGGCCGGCACCTCTGGATGATCTACCTGATGCGGGTCGTCGACGCGCAGGTGGTCTTCGACAAGCCCGGATCGGTGGTGTTGTGGACCAATTGCCACCACCCGTTCTACGACGAGAATCCCTATCCCGACACCGCCCCTCCCGAACGCCCCGTCTGGGTGGGGGACTTCTGGGACATGTTCTCCGCCGGACATCAGCTCGAACTGGACAACCTCACGGCCATCGCCGAATACCGGCACCACAACGGCCTGTCCCTCACCCCCGATTGGATGCGGTCATGACGACCACCGATACCTCCGCCACGGTTCTCGACGTCGCCGGCTATCTACCCGAGAAGCGTGTCCCGGCAGCATATTTCGCGCAGTACGCGCAGGACGATGACCTGGTCGACAACGTGATGTTCCGCGCCCCCGCGTTCCGTCATCACGCCGCCGACGACGAGACGTCGGCGGACATGATGCTCTCGGCCGCGCGGGTGCTCACCGAACGGCACGGCGAGGACTACTTCGACGAGGTCGACGTGGTGCTCACACACAGCCAACTGCCGGAGGTCCCCGTCCGCGGTTGTGGCGGGGAGGTGGCGCATCGGCTGGGACTGCGTCCGACGACCGTCCTCGACGTGCACAACGGTGGCTGTGCCGCCTTCATCCACATGATCGACCTCGCCGGTGCGCTGTTGCGCGCCAACGGCGGGCGACGAGCGCTGCTGGGACTCGCCCAGAACAGCGCATCGCAGGTGTTCACCCAGGAGCAGGTCCGCGGCAAGCCCCAGGCCTCGATCCCGGGTGACGGTGCCGCGGTCGCCGTCGTGACGATCGACGACGACCGGGGCAGTCCCGTCCTGGGTCTCACGTGTCACTCGTACGGCCAGTACTCCGGCGACATGACCGGGGTGTCCGACCCGCAACGCAAGTACTGGGAGGCGGGGCCGGGTCAGATCCACATCGGATTCACCGAGGCCAAGATCACCAAGGTCCTGGCCCGTGGCAACCGGATGGTGCCCGAGGCCGCGATCGAGGTCGCCGACGCCATCGGCATCGCCCCGGCCGACCTGGACTGGTTCATCACGAACCAACCCAACCGGATCTTTCTCCGTAATTGGCGTGACGCATTGGAACTCCCGGAGAGTCGCCACGCCGACACGTTCGACGAATGCGGCAATCTGTTCGCGGTCGGCATACCGATCACCCTCGACACGGCGGTCACCGACGGTCGAATCCACGACGGCGACGTCGTGATGACGGCCGCGTTCGCACACGCCGGCGACTTCGCCGGTGCGGCCGCGTTGCGCTGGGGCGGCCGAGGATGAGCCCGCCGTTCGCTCCGCGCGCCGGCGCCCGCCCACCGGTGCGGCTGAATCTCAACGAATCCGCGTACCCGCCACTGCCGTCGGTCGCGGACGTGCTGCGCGAGGGTGTCGTCTCGGCGAACCGCTATCCGGATTTCCTGCCCGATGCGACGCGCGTCGTGATCGCGGATCGTCTCGGTGTACCGGCAGAACTGATCACGGTGGGCGCCGGGGCGACCGGCATCGCACTGTCGGCGTTGCAGATGTGTGCACGCCGGGCCGCGTCTCGGGGAACGGCGACGCCGGCCATGGTCACCGCGACGCCGACCTTCGACGGCTATCCGATCCTCGCCGCGATGGTCGGTATGCGGATGGATGCGGTCGCACTGGGCGACGACGGACGTGTCGACCTCGATGACCTGTTCGCGACGGTCACGCCTGACACCGTCGCCGTGGTGGTGTGCAGCCCGCACAATCCGACGGGCTCGGTGGTCGACGAGGAGGACCTCCACGAGTTCATCGAGGCGTTGCCCACCGGTGTCCTGACCATTCTCGACGAGGCCTACGTCGAATTCTGTGCACGGCCACCGGACCTGCATCGGCTCGCCGCGCACGACGACGTCCTCGTGCTGCGCACCTTCTCGAAGGCCCACGGACTCGCCGCGTTGCGGGCCGGGTACGGGATCGGCAGCCCGTCCGTCGCGGCGGCGATGCGTCGGCACGAGGTGCCCTTCGCCCTCGGCTCCGCGGCGATCGCCGCGATCCCGGTGGCATTGGACGCGGAACAACAACTTGCGCAACGAGTTCACTCGATGAGGCAGGAACGGGCCCGGATGGTCGAGTTGCTGGACGCGATCGGGTGCCGGTCATTGCCGAGTCAGGCCAATTTCCTTTTCCTGCCCGGTGCGGACGGGATCGCCATCGGTCGCCTGCTGGGCAGTTGCGGCGTGGCGACCAAGGAATGCGCGGGTCGCGGTACGCGGATCACGGTGGGCGACCGCGCGAGCACCGACTACGTGGTGCAGAGCCTGCGGCTCACCGCGCTGACCGCCTGAACCCGCCTCCGTGAGGAGGGATGAGCCGGGTAGGTTGGTGTGCCGTGACCGCAACCACACGGCAGAAGATCCTCATCACCGGAGCCAGCTCGGGGCTGGGCGAAGGTATGGCCCGCCGGTTCGCCGCGGAGGGCCGCGCCCTGGCACTCTGTGCGCGCAGACTCGACCGGCTCGAAGCACTGGCCACCGAACTCCGTCCGGCCGCGGCGCAGGTGGCCACCGCCCACCTCGACGTCACCGACACCGACTCCGTGCCCGGTGTTTTCGGTGCTCTCGCGGATGAACTCGGCGGCCTGGACCGGGTCATCGTCAATGCCGGACTCGGCAAGGGTGCGCCCGTCGGGACCGGCAACGCAGCCGCCAACATCGAGACCGTCCAGACCAACCTCGTGGGCGCGCTCGCCCAGATCGAGGCCGCTCTGGAGATCTTCCGGGCCCAGGATCGCGGACATCTGGTGTTGATCAGTTCGATGAGCGCGATCCGCGGACTACCGCGGGCCCAGGCCGCCTACTCGGCGTCGAAGGCGGGGTTGTCGGCGCTGGGGCAGGGCCTGCAGGCGGAATTCGCCGACTCGCCCATCACCGTCTCGGTCCTGTTGCCCGGTTACATCGAGACCGACATCAACCGCGGCGTGCGGACCGCGATGATGTCCGATACCGAGACAGGCGTCAACGCAATGGTTTCCGCCATCGAGAAGGAGTCGTCGTGGGCGCCGGTGCCGCGCTGGCCGTGGGTTCCGATCGCGGCCGCGTTGCGCAATCTTCCGGACGCGATCACCCGACGAATGGTGTGACGCCGGCCGATCGGAGCCCGGTCATCCGGTGGGTGGCGGTGCGGAGCCCGACGGCGGCGCCGGCGTGGTCGACGACCAGACCACCGGTGTCGCCTGGTAGTCGAACGCGGGATCGCCGGTGGTGTCGGCCCAGTAGATCACCTGCCGCAGCCGCTGTCCCTCGTCGGCGACGGACACCAGGCAGGTCGAGTACGACTCGCCCCGCCGCATCCGCTCCGGTGGCGTGGTGATCGGGCACTTGGCCAAACCCGGTGTGGGCGAGAGCGTCAGCGTCGGTGTCCGGCCGTCGGCGGTCCCGCTCAACCCGACGACGCCCGGCGCCGGGGCCGACCGCGGCGAGAGCGATGTGACGGTCACATAGAGGAAGTAGGCGACGCCGCCGTCGGTGACGTCGTCGGGGACGCCCTCGGCCGGGGTGATCCCGGTGACCGTGAACATCGCGCGGGACCCGGTGGCCGCGAAGGCGTCGGCCGGGAGTACCGCGCTCTCACCGAAGAGCAACGTCGTGCCGGGTGCCGAGCGGACCGACACGCCGGCAGGCACGGTCACCGCGGCGCTCGTCGGAACGGATGTCGGGGTCTCGCCGTCGGGGGAGGAGGCGCTCGCGCAGCCGGCCATCGTGGGAGCGGCGAGCAGGCACGCGAGCAGGAGCACACGCCGAGGCGTGCACGACACCATCTGTGCGAGGCTCACCTTGCGTAAGGTAGCCGATGTGTCGGCAAAGCAGGGGCAGGTTGTGGCCCATGGCGCGTTCCAGGTGTTCGGCGAGCGTCGCCGAGATGAGGTCGGCGAGCTGCTGACGGACATCTTCGGGCGCGAGGACGTCACGGCGTTCGGCGCCGACTGGCGTGGGATCGTCTACTTCACCCTCGACGACGACGAGGAGATCGCCGCGGACACGGTGGTCGGATTCGACCCGTCGAGCGGGAGCAGTGGTCCGCTCACGTCGGTGGACGAGGTCCTGGCCGCGGTGCGGTCCGGGGACATCGCCGAAGCGGTCGATGCGGACAGCTTCGACGCGTGGCGGGCGGCGACCGGTCAGCGGTCGATCGACATGGGTGACTGCGTGCCACCGGCGGTGTTCGAGTTCCTGGGCGGCGACCCGGCCGAACGAAGCACGGAGCCACAGGATCTCATCACCTTCATCGCCGTGGCGGCGGCCCTGATGGGTCGGATGGAAGCCCTCGGGGTGGAGCCCGGTGACGAGATCCCCGACGAGGTGTTCGACGAGGCCCGCTGGCAATAGTCGCCGACTGGTGAGTCAGGGCGTGCGACCCCGGTGCTCGCGGTACCACCGAACCAACTCATCGGTCGATGAATCATCCTGGGGCGCAGGGGATTGCGCCTCGATGATGGTCCCGAGTAGCTCCTTGGCCTGGGTCTTTCCGAGTTCGACACCCCATTGGTCGAACGGGTTGATCCCCCAGATCGCGCCCTCGACGAACACCTGGTGCTCGTACAGCGCGATCAGCTGACCGATGACCGATGGTGTCAGCTTCGGTGCGAGTATCGAGGTGGACGGTCGACTACCGGGCATCACCTTGTGCGCGACAACATTCGGGGCCACACCCTCCGCGGCGATCTCGTCCGCGGTCTTGCCGAACGCGAGCACCTTGGTCTGGGCGAAATAGTTGCTCATCAACAGGTCGTGCATCGAGCCCGATCCGTCGGCCGTCGGGAGATCATCTGTGGGGTCGGCGAACCCGATGAAATCGGCCGGGATCATCCGCGTGCCCTGGTGCAGCAATTGGTAGAAGGCGTGTTGGCCGTTGGTGCCCGGCTCACCCCAGAACACCTCGCCGGTGTCGGTTGTCACATGATGCCCGTGCGCGGTCACGGACTTGCCGTTGGACTCCATGGTCAACTGCTGCAGATATGCCGCGAACCTGGCCATGTCATTGGAGTAGGGGAGCACGACCCGCGATTGCGCATCCCAGAAGTTGCTGTACCAGAGGCCGATCAGGCCCAGGATCACCGGCGCGTTCTGTTCCAGTGGCGCGGTGCGGAAATGTTCGTCGACGATGTGGAAGCCGTCGAGGAACTCGGCGAAGCGGCCTTTGCCGATCGCGGCCATCACCGACAGCCCGATGGCCGAGTCGACCGAGTACCGGCCACCGACCCAATCCCAGAAGCCGAACATGTTGACGGTGTCGATACCGAACTTCGCGACCTCGTCGGCGTTGGTGCTGACGGCGACGAAATGTTTGGCGACAGCGTCATCACCCGCGCCGAGTTCGCTCAGCAACCAAGTGCGCGCGGCGGCGGCGTTGGTCAGCGTCTCGAGTGTGGTGAACGTCTTGGACGCGATGATGAACAGGGTGGTCTCGGCGTCGAGGTCGGCGAGCGTGCCGACCATGTCGGCCGGGTCGACGTTGGAGACGAAATGGCAACGGATGCCCGCGTCGACGTAGTGGCGCAGCGCCTGGTAGACCATCACCGGTCCCAGGTCCGAACCTCCGATGCCGATGTTGACGACGTCGGTGATGGCCTTGCCGGTGTGGCCCTTCCACTCGCCGCTGCGCAGTCGGTCGGTGAACTCGCCCATGGCCGTGAGGACTTCGTGCACGTCCGCTACGACGTCCTGTCCGTCGACGTGCAGGGACGCGTCGGCAGGTAGGCGGAGCGCGGTGTGCAGCACCGCACGATCCTCGGAGGTGTTGATGTGCTCGCCGGCGAACATGTCGTCCCGGCGGTCCTCGAGACCGACCTCGCGGGCCAGGCTGGCCAACAACTCCAGGGTCTCCCGCAGGACGCGGTGCTTGGAGTAGTCGATGTGCAGGTCGCCGACGTCGACCGTCAGTTCCCGGCCGCGGTCGGGATCCACGGCGAACACCTCACGCAGATGCATCGCGTAGACGTGCGGCTGATGCGCGGCGAGTGCCTGCCAGGATTGGGTTGCGGTGATGTCGTCGTGGTCACTGGTGTCGAAGTCGCTGCCGGAGACGTCACTCATGGCGTCAACCCTATGCTGTCGTTGCCCGGGCCGCGACGGCTTGGCTAGCGACCCAGCGGACCGCGACCCAGCCGCAGCAGCAACATCGCGAGCGTATGGCCCTCCTGGCCGAGTTCGGCGAAGCGGTCGAGGACCTTGACCTCGCGACTGTGCACCAACCGCGGGCCACCGGAGGCCATCCGGGCCGCACCGATCTTCTTCGACACCGCCGAACGGCGCTTGACGGCGGCCAGGATCATCGCATCGAGGCGATCGATCTCACCGCGGAGCAGGTCGATGTCCTCGGCCAACGCGTCGACATCCGCGGACAGGTCGTAGGCGTCCGCGTCGAACGGTGTTCCGGTACCGATGGCGCTACCGGCCTTGTCGTCGGGTGTGTTGGCGTCAGTCACCCGACCGATTTTGCCACGGGCCATGGTGGCCGTGAGACTGGACCGCATGCTCAGCAGGCGGACGGTGTCGTCGGTGGCCATCGCGTTGATCATCGCGCAGCTGGTGGTTCGGGCCTGGCTGGCGGCCACCGGCAACTTCTATTGGGACGATCTCGTGCTGATCGGCCGCGCGTCGTCGCAGCCCATCCTCAGCTGGGACTACCTCGGCCACAGTCACGACGGACATTTCATGCCCGCTGCCTTCCTGGTCGCCGGCATCTCCACGGTGATCGCACCGGTGAACTGGGTCCTCCCGGCGATCACCCTCGTGGTGATGCAGGCGCTGGCATCGCTCGCCGTGTGGCGGATGATCCGGGTCGTGGCGGGTCGGACCGCCGGGATCGGGGCGTTGGCCGCGCTGGCGTTCTATCTGGTCACCCCGATGACGGTCCCGGCGTTCGCGTGGTGGGCGGCAGCCCTCAACTCGCTGCCGATGCAGGCCGCGATGGCCTGGATCGTCGCCGACGCGGTCCTGCTGGTCCGGTCGCGTGGCCGGCGACCGGACGCGCGCCTGATCGTCATCCGGTCGACGGTGATCTTCGTGGTGGCGCTCGCATTCTTCGAGAAGTCGTTGTTCATCCTCCCGGTTGCTTTCGCGGCGGCGGTGCTGGCCGTGCGCTACACGGGATCCCGGTCGCCGGGGACCACCGCGACGGCGGATCCGGACGCGACCGGGGCGATCGGCGATGACCGTGCGACCCCGGGATACGCCGACACGGCACTGACGCGCGCCTTCTCCGCGGCGCGCACGCTGTGGGCGTCGATGTCAATCGTCTTCGTCATCTGGCTGGTCGTCTTTTTCTCCGTCTCCGATGCCACCGCCGGTCAGCATTCGATCGCACAGACCGCGCGCTTGGTGTGGCGGTCGATCAACGACGCGGTCATCCCGTCCTTCGTCGGCGGACCATGGGAGTGGGAACGGTGGGTGCCGAGTCCACCGATGGGCTTCCCTCCGGTCTGGATGATCGTGCTCGGGTGGGTGGTCCTCGCGGTGCTCGTCTGGTGGGCGGTGTCACGACGTCGCGGTGCTGCCGGGGTGGTCATCTGCACCGCGTTCTACGTGATCGCCGCACAGATTCCGGTGATGTGGAACCGCTCCAGCGCCAACACGGCACTCGAGCTCGCCCAGACGATGCGCTACCTCCCCGACACCGCGGTGGTGATCACGATCGCGATCGCGCTCATCATCGGCTCGCCGGAGCGTGCCCGCACGGCGACCGCCGTCCGCCATGCGCGACCCGGTGCCGACGATCGTGGCCTCGTGCCGGTGGTGGCTCTGGTCGGCGCGCTCGCCGTCGCCTCGGCGACGATCTCCCTCGTGTCGTTCTCGACGTCGTGGCGCGACGACCCGACCGGCGACTATCTCGCCACCGCGAAGCGCTCGCTGGCCGCCAACCGCGACCATCCGATGTTCGACCAGTCCCTGCCGCTCGAGGTGCTGTTGCCGGTCGCATACCCGAACAACCAGATCAGTCATACCTTCGGACGCGTGCGGGATCGTCCGGAGTTCGCGGTGACCACCGACCGGCTCAACGTGCTCGACAGTGCCGGCAACCTCGTTCCGGGTGCGGTGACCCCGGCCCGCAAGATCCGTCCCGGCCGCGGGGCATGCGATCGGCCGGAGATCACCGGTCCCGGGCGCCTGTCCCTCGACGGCCCATTGATCCAGTGGCGCTGGACGATCGGTGTCAGCTACTGCGCCAACCGATCCGGGCAACTCGACATGTCGCTGGAGGGTGGACGCACGGTCCGGGTACCGGTGCAGGCAGGTCTGCACGTCGTCTACGTCCAGCTGGAAGGTCGCGGACGCGCCATCGCCGTCCGTCCGGTCACGGCGGGACTGACGTTGCACACCGGCGAGGGTCGGGTCGGCGAGGTGGCCGAGGCGCGGCTCGTCGGTTGACCCGTCAGGTCACGAGTTGTCGGGCGCGGTCGCGAACACCTTCAACTTGTCCGAGCTGATGCCCTCGCCGATGGCGAGCAGCCGCAGGGCGGTCGCGAGTTCCTCCTCCGCGGTCACATAGGTGATCTCGCGGTCGCCGGAGGCGGCGATCTGCTGCTTCAACTGATCGGTGAGCATGGACGTCCCCGACCAACTCGGGTCGAGCCGCCCGGTGGTGATGTGCTGTGCGTAGCCGGGTCCGAACGCGACGAACAGGTTGCCCTCGGGGCCGACGCCGTCGAAGACGTAGTCACCCTGCTTGATGCCGTAGCTGCTCGGGAATCCGGCCACTTGGTCGTTGTAGCGGGCCGCCTCGGCCTTCTTGGAGCCCGTGCGCACCATCTCGACAGGCTGCTTGCTCGACTTTTCCTGGCTGTCGATGTAGTCCGTCAGATCTGTCGCGGTCACCTCGATGAACGGCAGCAACTGGATGTTCGTGGCGGTCTTGACGCTGCGGGAACCGGGCGGCAGATTCGTCGCCGAGCACGTGGTCTGGGTTCGACCGCCGAACGGGACGGTGAGGACCCGCGTGCAGGTGCCGCCGCGTTCGCCCGCACGGGAGCCGTCGACCTCGAACTGCACGGTGATCCCGAAGTTCACGTGGCCGGTGGCCCCGCGCATCTCGGTGACGACCTCGGGGGCGAGCGCGCCGCTGGCCGCGATGGTGAACTCGCAGGCGGCCGTGGTGCAGTTGCCGGAGGCGCGGGTGTTGATCGCATTGCCGGCGAGCGGTACCGCAGGGGCTGGGACGTTGGTGAGTTCCGGGACGAGGGATCGCTCGTTGGCGAAGAGCTTGGTCAGGTCCTCGGGCGCAAGCAGGTCCACCGCCGTGTCCACGGTCACGCGGTAGCCCTCCCGGGCGAACTCGCCCTTGATGTGGGTGACCCGCTTCGACGACGGATCGAACGTCGTCTCCATCGTCCCGACCTGCACCTTGTCGGCACCGATGGCGGTCACCTGCGGGTCGCTGGTGGGCCAGAACCGGGCGTCGGGCAGACCTTTGTTCGGCGCGGGCAGCTCGAGGCCGAGTTCGGGTTCCTTGACGCGCTCGGTGTTGCCGATCCGTCCCGCGAGCAGGGCCGGTGACAACAGATAGCCCAGGTCCGGCAGACCCGAATACCGCAGATTGGTCCACTTGTTGTCCGTTGCGGCGAAGTCGATCTGACTGGCGATCGACGCACCGGCGAACAGGTCCCGCCAGAGCTTCGACGGTCCGTTGACGTAGCGGTAGTTGCCGATCTGGCGGTACTGCGCGCCCGTCGAATCGAAGGTGATGCTGCCTTCGGCGTTCTTGGTGGACGCCACGGTGAGATCGGTGAATTCGACCGTCTTGGTGCCCGCGGAACCGTCGCTGGTCATCGACAACGTCCCGGAATAGCGCGCCCCGGGGGCGCTGCCCAGTTGGAAGGCGACCTCGTCGAGATTCTTCTGCGCGGTGAAGGCCGCGGTCGGTTCGGCGGCGCCGCTGGTGGAGAACGGCACGAAGGCGAGGATCAGTGCGACGATCAACGCGACGACCCCGGTGCCGAACACCAACACGGGGACGGTGTTGGACTGACGCTTCATCGCAGACCCCTTCAGATGCCGGGACGACCCACAGCGGTCGTCCATGGTGACAGCAGACCACGACGGGCGCGGTCGGCAACATGCGCCGGATGAATGACCCCCCGGGCGGCACACATCCCGAGATTTCGGGCATATCGTAACCGCTGCGCCACCCGGTGCGCGGATCCCCGACGGTCCGTCCGCGCGGCTTCCCGGCCGGTCGCCCGTGTCCGGGAATGTCGGCCCGCCGGAGTAGCCTTGTCTCCTGATGACAAGCTCCACCCGCGAGACGGCCCCCACCTCCCCGGAATCCGGTATCGGCACCGCGCCCGAGGACCGCACCGCCCGTCTCCTCGACGGGCTGAACCCGCCCCAACGCGCGGCGGTCCTGCATGCCGGTGCTCCGCTGCTGATCGTCGCGGGCGCGGGTTCGGGCAAGACCGCGGTGCTCACCCGGCGCATCGCCTATCTGCTCGCCGAGCGCGACACCACTCCCGGTCAGATCCTGGCGATCACCTTCACCAACAAGGCCGCCGCGGAGATGCGGGAACGGGTCATCGAACTCGTGGGTCCGCGGGCCAACTTCATGTGGGTATCGACCTTCCACTCGACGTGTGTCCGCATCCTGCGTGCCCAGTCGGCGCTGCTCGGACCGCGCAACTCGAATTTCTCCATCTACGACTCCGATGACTCGAAGCGCCTGCTGGGCATGATCATCCGAGATCTGGAGCTCGACCCCAAGAAGTACAGCCCGCGTGGTGTCGCGGTCAGCATCTCCAACCTCAAGAACGAACTGATCAGCCCGGAGGACGCGTTGGCGACCGCGACGGACGGGGAACCGTCGGTGCTGGTGATCGCCCAGATCTTCGCGGAGTATCAGCGTCGCCTGCGGGCGGCCAACGCGTTCGACTTCGACGACCTCATCGGCGAGACCGTGGCGTTGCTGCAGCGTCATCCCGAGGTCGCCGAATACTACCGTCGCCGGTTCCGCCACGTCATGGTCGACGAGTACCAGGACACCAACCACGCCCAGTACGTCTTCATCCGGGAACTCGTCGGCGACGCGGACACCGAGTCGCCGGTGCCGCCGTCGGAATTGTGCGTGGTCGGCGACGCCGACCAGTCGATCTATGCCTTCCGCGGGGCGACGATCCGCAACATCGAGGAATTCGAGCGAGACTTCCCGAACGCCGAGACCATCCTCCTCGAGCAGAACTATCGGTCCACGCAGACGATCCTGTCCGCGGCGAACGCGGTCATCTCCCGCAACGAGAACCGGCGGGACAAGCGACTGTGGACGGACTCGGGTGACGGTGAACTGATCGTCGGGTACGTGGCCGATTCCGACCGCGAGGAATCGCTGTTCATCGCCAAGGAGATCGAGTCGCTGACCGACTACTCGATCGGCGGGTCGTCGAGCCACTCCTACTCCGACATCGCGGTGTTCTACCGCACCAACACCGGCTCCCGATCGGTCGAGGAGGTGTTCGTCCGGCACGGCATCCCCTACAAGGTCGTCGGCGGGACGAAGTTCTACGAGCGCAAGGAGGTTCGCGACATCGTCGCCTATCTCCGGGTGGTCGCGAACCCGGACGACGCGGTGAGTCTGCGACGCATCCTGAACACTCCGCGGCGTGGCATCGGAGATCGTGCCGAGGCGTGCGTCGCGGTGCATTCGGAGAATCGTGGGATCAGCTTCTACGAGGCGCTGGTCGAGGGTGCCGAAGGCAAGGTGGCGCTGCTGAACACGCGCGCCGTGAAGCAGATCGGCGGATTCGTCGAGCTGATCGAGGGTCTGCGCAACGATTTCCTGGCCACCTTCGGCGCGGCCGGGGAGGCGGGTGAGGATGTTGCCGTCGTCGACGCCACCGAGGAGGGTGCCGACATCGGCGAGTTGGTGGACGCCATCGTCGAGCGCACCGGGTATCGGGCGGAGCTCGAGGCGTCGCGCGATCCCCAGGATGGCGCCCGCCTCGACAACATCAACGAACTGGTCGCGGTCGCAAGGGAATTCAGTGCGGAGGCAGCCGGCCTCGCGAGCGGCGAGCCGGATGATTTCGACGATCTGGACGATGCCGATGAGATCCCGGCGAACGACGGCGAACCCGAACCCGGATCGCTGGCCTCGTTCCTGGAGAAGGTGTCGCTGGTCGCCGATGCCGACCAGCTGCCCGACGAGGGCGAGGGTGTGGTCACGTTGATGACCCTGCACACCGCCAAGGGGCTCGAGTTCCCCGTGGTGTTCGTGACCGGCTGGGAGGACGGGCATTTCCCGCACATGCGCGCGTTGGGTGACCCCGCCGAGCTGAGCGAGGAGCGTCGACTCGCCTACGTCGGCATCACGCGGGCCAAGGAGCGTCTGTATGTGACCCGGTCGATCACCCGCGCATCGTGGGGTCAGCCGGTCTCGAACCCGGAATCGCGTTTCCTGCAAGAGATTCCGCAACATCTGGTCGATTGGCGTCGTACCGAACCCCGGCGGTCGATGAGTCGGCATCTCGGATCGTCGGGTGGCGTGTTCGGTCGCGGTGATTCGGGCTTCGGTGGGGGAGGCCGCGGACGGTCCTCGTACTCGACGGACCCGACGCGCGGGCGCAACAAGCAGGTGAACTACGACATCGGGGATCGCATCAACCACCCGAAGTACGGTCTCGGCAAGGCCGTGGCCAAGGAGGGCAGTGGTGCGACCGAGCGCATCACCTTCGAGTTCGGGGGCAACGTCGGACGGGTCACGCTACTGACGGCCGGCGGTCTGCCCGGCGACAAGCTGTAGTCAGACGTCCGGCCGAACGGGGCTCGGCGTGCGTCGGAACTAACCGCCGACGTACGGGGAGAGACGGACGCCGTGTGTGGCCAGCCAGGGTGCGGGATCGATCTTGGTGGTCCCGCCCTTCCAGACCTCGAAGTGGCAGTGCGGACCGGTGGAGAAGCCCTCGCTGCCGACGAGTGCGATCACATCGCCCGCAGTGACGTGCTGGCCCTTCTGGACCAGCACACCCGAGGACGACATGTGGCCGTACATGGTCACGGTGCCGTCGGCGGCGCGGACCTGTACCCAGTTGCCGTATCCGGATGCGGGGCCCGCCTCGATCACGACGCCGTCGGTGACGGCGTGGATCGGGGTGCCCAGTGGTGCGGCGAAGTCGATCCCGCCGTGGAAGCTGCCCCAGCGCATCGCGAACGTCGACGTGAACTGGTACTGCCCGAGCGGAAGGGGTGAGGTGAAGAGCGGGCGGCGGAGAAGATTCTCCCGCTGGGCCTCCGCGGCCGCGATCTGCTTGCCGACGGCGAGCTGGTCGGTGAAGGTGCTCATGTCCTTCGCCGGGGTGGCAGCGGCGAGACCGGGACCCAGATCGGGCGTCTCGCCGGCCGCGTCGACGTTGGCGGCGTTGGTAGGGGTGGTCGTCGTCGTGTCCGTGGTGCCCACCTGGGCGACCGCGGCGACGGCAGCGCCGGCGGCCATCGCGATGAGGGCGGCGCGACCGCCCTTCAGCGCGGCCGGGGGAGCGCTGATGCGGTGCTTGCCGCCACGGCGTACCGAGCTGCCCTGGGAGGCGGGCTTGGTGCGGAACGGCTTCTCGTCGGAGACGTGGCCGACAGTCTCGTCACCGTCGGTGCTGCGGAGTGAGAAGGTGTCCGGGCGTGCGCCGTCGACGTCGAACGGTTCGTCGTGCTCGTAGGCGTCGAACTCGCTCTCGGGGATGAGGATGTCCTGGGTGATCTCCGAGAGCGTCGGGCGGTAGTACCGGTCCCAGCTGTCGGAGTCCCATGCGCTCTGGGCGTCGGCGAACTCATCGATCGGGATGATCGTGGTGACTTCCGAGGCAGAGCGGTCGTCGAAGCGGGCGTCGGAGTGCCCGGTGGTCGTGACCGGCCGGCCTTGATGACCACGTCCCGTCAAATCGTCCACCTCATCTCTTTGCTAGCACGAACAACCACGTTGCCGTCCGTAATCCTTTTGTGACCAACTGACAGCCGACGGTAACGAAATGATTGCGGCAAGTCCAACGCTACGGTCGTAAAACCGGTGCTTATGTGAGCTGCATCACTGATCGATCACGGAACTTGAGACCATTGCAAACACCGAGTTCACTACTGTGAATCGTTTGCTCGAATGGTCCGTCGGCGCCCGGAACATGAAACCATGTTGTCGATCGGAATGCTGCGCGGGGTCGGCGGGCTGCCCCCGAGGTGCGGACCGAGCGAGTGATCTGTCGCACAAGCGCCGGGTGCGCTCACCAGCGAGGAATGGCGCAGGTTTAAAGTCCGATATGGCCCGCATTACACCCCCAACGGTGTTACACCCCTCCTGCGGACAAACCTACGAGATGGTGAGCTGAATGGATCTCTTCGAATACCAGGCGAAGGAACTTTTCGCCAAGCACGAGGTGCCCACCTCGGCCGGCCGTGTTACCGACACGGTTGCCGGGGCACGTGAGATTGCCGAGGAAATCGGCAAGCCGGTCATGGTCAAGGCCCAGGTCAAGGTCGGCGGCCGCGGCAAGGCAGGCGGCGTGAAGTACTCCGCCGACGTCGACGCCGCTGTCGCGAATGCCGAGTCGATCCTCGGCCTCGACATCAAGGGCCATGTCGTCAAGAAGCTGCTGGTCGCAGAGGCGAGCGACATCGCCGAGGAGTACTACATCTCCTTCCTGCTCGACCGCACCAACCGCACCTACCTCGCGATGTGCTCGGTGGAGGGTGGCGTCGAGATCGAGGTCACCGCCGAAGAGAACCCCGACGCACTCGCCAAGATCCCCGTCGACGCCGTGAAGGGCGTCGATCTCGCTTTCGCCCGCAGCATCGCCGAGGCCGGCAAGCTGCCCGCCGAGGTGCTCGACGCCGCGGCCGTGACCATCCAGAAGCTGTGGGAGGTCTTCATCAACGAAGACGCTCTGCTGGTGGAGGTCAACCCGCTGGTCCGCACGCCGGACGATCAGATCCTCGCGCTCGACGGCAAGGTCACCCTCGACGCCAACGCCGACTTCCGTCAGCCCGGCCACGAGGCCTTCGAGGACAAGGACGCGACCGATCCCCTCGAGCTCAAGGCCAAGGAGAACGACCTCAACTACGTCAAGCTCGACGGTCAGGTCGGCATCATCGGCAACGGTGCGGGTCTGGTCATGTCGACCCTGGACGTCGTCGCGTACGCGGGCGAGGACCACGGCGGCGTCAAGCCGGCCAACTTCCTCGACATCGGCGGCGGCGCCTCGGCCGAGGTGATGGCCGCCGGACTCGACGTCATCCTGAACGACGAGCAGGTCAAGAGCGTGTTCGTGAACGTCTTCGGTGGCATCACCGCCTGCGACGCGGTCGCCAACGGCATCGTCGGCGCCCTCGACAAGCTCGGTGCGGAGGCCAACAAGCCTCTCGTCGTCCGTCTCGACGGCAACAAGGTCGATGAGGGCCGCAAGATCCTGGCCGACGCGAATCACCCGTTGGTGACGCTGGCCGAGACCATGGACAGCGGCGCCGACAAGGCCGCCGAACTGGCGAGCAAGTAGGAGCAACAGAGCAATGTCCATCTTTCTGAACAAAGACAACAAGGTCATCGTCCAGGGCATCACCGGCGGCGAGGGCACCAAGCACACGGCGCTGATGCTCAAGGCGGGCACCAACATCGTCGGCGGCGTCAACGCACGCAAGGCCGGCACCACGGTCAGCCACGACGGCGGCGTGGAGCTGCCGGTCTTCGGATCGGTCTCCGAGGCCATCGAGAAGACCGGCGCCGACACCTCCATCGCGTTCGTCCCGCCGAAGTTCGCCAAGGACGCCATCATCGAGGCCATCGACGCGGAGATCCCGCTGCTCGTGGTCATCACCGAGGGAATCCCGGTGCAGGACAGCGCCTATGCGTGGGCCTACAACGTGTCCAAGGGCAACAAGACCCGGATCATCGGGCCGAACTGCCCCGGCATCATCACCCCGGGCGAATCGCTCGTCGGCATCACCCCGGCGAACATCGCCGGCACCGGGCCGATCGGTCTCGTGTCGAAGTCGGGCACGCTGACCTACCAGATGATGTACGAACTGCGCGACATCGGCTTCTCGACCGCCATCGGCATCGGCGGCGACCCGGTCATCGGCACCACCCACATCGACGCCATCGAGGCGTTCGAGAAGGACCCCGACACCAAGGTGATCGTGATGATCGGTGAGATCGGTGGCGACGCCGAGGAGCGTGCCGCCGACTACATCAAGGCCAATGTCTCCAAGCCGGTCGTCGGCTACGTCGCGGGCTTCACCGCGCCGGAGGGCAAGACCATGGGTCACGCCGGCGCGATCGTGTCCGGCAGCTCGGGCACCGCCCAGGCCAAGAAGGAGGCCCTCGAGGCCGCGGGCGTCAAGGTCGGCAAGACGCCGAGCGAGACCGCCAACCTGGCACGAGAGCTCTACAAGAGCCTCTGACAGTCGTCGCAGCGCCGACTCCGCAGCCGTTGTCCCCGTCGCTCGGGGCAACGGCTGGGTCGTTGTGACCGGGTCTTGACCTGCGCACGACTACGATTCATGCGTGGGTCAACACGTAGAAGTGCCGCCCGTCGCTTCGCTCGCCCGGGAGATGCCGCGAGAGGTCGTTCTCGTGACCGGTGCGCTCGCGCTCGGCACACGGATGACGGTCGCGTCCGCTCGTCTGGCCGCCTCCGGCGTCCGGCTCGCGCTACGCCTGCCGGTGGTCGGTCCACTCGGTCGGCGGGGCGTGAACCGACTCGCGGCCGAGGGGGAGCGCATCCTCGACCTGGCGCCGACCGCGATCGAACGGGCGCAGGCCCTGGTGGTCCTGGTGGTCTCCGCCATCGTCGCCGAGCTGGACCTGACGACGCTGGTGCGTGACAACGTCGACCTCAACGAGGTCGCCGCCGGGCTCGACATCATGGCGATTCTGGATCGCGTGGACCTCGACGCGGTCATCCGTGAGCGTGTCGATCTGAACGCCGCGGTCGCGAATGTCGACCTGAACGGGATCGCGCGGCAGATCGACATCGACGCCATCGCCGGGCGGATCGACATCGAGGCCATCCTGGATCGGGTCGATCTCATCGGGCTGGCCAACGACATCATCGACGGCGTCGACCTCACCGACATCATCCGGGAGGCCAGCACGTCGGTCACCGCCGATGTGATGACCGACGTGCGCAGCAGCGGTGAGCGGGCCGACGATGCGGTCGCCAATCTCGTCAGCCGAGTGCTGCGCCGACGGGCGAACGGGGCGTCGGCCGAGCCGCTGCCGGAAGGGGAGCGTCCGCATGAGTGAGCTGACCGGGTCAGGGGAGCCCGCCGGGGTGGGCAGTCAGGGGGCGCCCCACCGGCCGACCCACCCCCATCACGTCGTCCACGACACCGACAAGGTGGCCGGCATCGTCAGCAGAGGCATCGCGGCGGGCATCGATCTGGCGACCGTCATGGCGCTGCTCGGCAGCGCCTACCTGGGCCTCGCCCTCGTCATGCTGGTGGTCAACGCCTCCCAGTTCGACTTTCCCAACCCGGGACCGCTGTTCACCGCAACCGGGCTCATCGTCGCGTCGATCGCATACAACACCTTGTGCTGGGCCATCTCCGGCCGCACGCTCGGCTGCGTCGTGATGGGTCTTCGTGTGCGAGGTCGGCGCCGTGACCGGATGCGGCCGAGCATCGCGCTTGTTCGCGCCGCCTTCTACACGTTCTTCCCGATCGGTCTCGCGTGGGCCGCGGTCGACCTGCATCGGCGGTCGATTCAGGACGTGGTGCTCGGGACCCGGGTCGTGTACTCGCGCTGACCGCCGTCGGTCGCCGACCGACTCAGACCTCGGTCTCGGATTTCAGTGCGGCGAGGCCCTTTTCGAAGTCCTTGCCGATCATCTTGTCGAACAGCCCGAGCGGTGCGGCGACGCGGGAGAACAACGAATGCGGTCCGGTCATCGTCCACGTGACCTCGGTCTGCGCTCCGCGGGGCGCGAGGGTGAGCACGCTCGTACTGGTGGACTTCATCGGCTTCTCGAAGACGACGTGCACCGCGACGCGGGTCGGTTCCGTGACGTCGGTGATCTCCATGGTCCCCTTGCCCGCCTTGCGATTTCCCGACCAGGCATACTTCGCGCCGACTCCGCTGTCGTTGCCCGAGTACTCGCGGTCGAGGTCGGGGTCCAGTCCCTCCCAGGGTGACCAGCGACGCCATTCGTGGAGGTCGGCGATGAGGGGGAAGATCTTCTCCGGCAGTGCGGCGATCGTCTGCGTACGGGTGACCGTGTAGTCGGCCATGATGAACTCCTGTCGGGGATGGCGGTGCGACGGTGATGTCTGTGATTATGACTGCCCCGCGACCCGGGAATGATCGTTCGGGCGATGAATGCCGATGGGGCATGGGGACAGCGCACTAGGGTGTACTCGTGACCGCGCATCCACGTCTCGATGCCGCCGGCATCATCGCCGCACTTCTCGACACCGGCACCTGGCAGTCGTGGGATGCGCCGGTGGATCAGGTGCCCGACGATCCCGATTACCGTGCGTCGCTGGCCCGCGCCCGTGACAAGACCGGGGTGGACGAGTCGGTGATCACCGGCCGCGGGATGGCCGGCGGTATGCCACTGGCGGTGGTCGTCAGCGAATTCGGATTCCTCGGCGGCTCGATCGGGCGCAGCGCCGGTCTCCGCGTGGTGGCGGCGATCGAGCGTGCGACCCGCGAGCGACTCCCGGTGCTCGCCCTGCCTGCATCCGGCGGTACCCGGATGCAGGAGGGAACCGCCGCGTTCCTCCAGATGGTTGCCATCACCGGTGCGGTCAACGCGCACAAGGCTGCCGGGCTCGCCTACCTGGTCTACCTGCGTCACCCCACGACCGGCGGCGTGTTCGCGTCGTGGGGTTCGCTCGGACATGTCACCTGGGCGGAGCCGTCGGCTCTGGTGGGATTCCTCGGGCCACGGGTCTACGAGGGCCTGTACGGTGAGCCCTTCCCGAGCGGTGTGCAGACCTCGGAGAATCTGCTGCGGCACGGGCTCGTCGACGCCGTCGTCGCGGTCGCAGATCTCCGCGTGACCGTGGGCCGGACCCTTGCTCGGCTGGGCCCCGACGATCCCGTCGCGGCGGATGTCGATGTCGGGGCCCCGCCGACACCGACGGCCGATGCGTGGAGTGCGGTGCAGGCCACGCGATCCGCGGATCGCCCGGGTCTCGTCGAGTTCCTCGGCGAGGACAGTGTGGTCCTGCGCGCCGACGCTCCGGTGTGGACGGCGCTGCACCGGTTCGGCGGGCGGACTGCGCTGATCATCGGACAGGATCGCCGGGCACAGGCGGCCGGTGAACTCATCACGCCCGTCGACCTCCGCGTGGCGCGACGTGGGATGCGTATGGCCGCCGATCTGGGTCTGCCCGTGCTGACGGTCATCGACACACCTGGCGCGGAGTTGTCGGTGGCTGCGGAGGAGGGTGGTCTGGCCACCGAGATCGCCCGCTGCACAGCCGAACTCGTCTCTCTCCCGGTACCCACGGTCTCGGTGCTGCTCGGGCAGGGTGCCGGCGGTGCGGCGCTCGCGCTGTTCCCGGCGGATCGCCGGATCGCTGCCGTCGATGCCTGGTTGTCGCCGCTGCCGCCGGAGGGGGCCAGCCTCATCGTTTACCGCGACACCGACCATGCGGCCGAGTCGGCGAGGGATCAGGGCATCGTCGCGGCAGCGCTGTTCGCCGACGGCACCCTCGATCGTCTCGTCGAGGTCGCTGGACCGCGTGGCATGGCCGATCTCCGGGCGGTGATCGCCGCCGAACTGGCCGCCGGACCGTTACCGGCACGATCCCGGCGGACGCGCCATCCGGCCCCGGAGGGACGAGATGGCGCGCCCACCCCGGTCCCGGAGGAGCGAGCTCGCGAGCGACACGAAGGGCGACGATGACCCGCCGGATCCTGGGTGTGGGGGCCGTCATCCGCGATGCCGACGGGCGGTTCCTCCTGGTGTTGCGTGGACATGCACCGCAGGCCGGTCGCTGGACGGTGCCGGGCGGCAAGGTCGAGCCCGGTGAATCCCTGCGCGCGGCCGTGGTCCGCGAGGTCGCCGAGGAGACCGGACTCCACGTCGAGGTCGAGGACCTCGCATGGGTGGTGGACATCCCCGGCGACGACGACGTGGTGTTCGAGGTGCATGACTTCGTCGCGACAGTGCGGTCGGGGACGCTGCAGGCCGGCGACGACGCGGCGGATGCGGGCTGGTTCAGCCCACCGGAGATGGCGGGCCTACCGTTGACCACAGGCCTCATCAAATACCTGACCCGTGCCGGATTCCTCATCGACGAAGGAGACGCAATGCCAGAACTGCTACCGCTCGACCCCGACGAACTGCTCACCACGACCCGTTCGGTGCGCAAACGCCTCGACCTCGAGCGTCCGGTCCCGCTGGACGTGGTCAAGGAGGCGCTGGAGGTGGCGCTGCAGGCGCCGACCGGCAGCAACAGTCAGACCTGGCACTGGATCGTGCTGACCGACCCCGAGATCAAGCAGAAGGTCGCCGACCTGTACGCGAAGTCGTTCGCCACGTACTCGGCGAACCAGCCGCGCCGCGACGACACGGCCCGCCGGGTCGCATCGAGTGCGCAGTATCTCGCCGACACGATGGCGCAGGTCCCGGTGCTGGTGATCGGCGCCATCTACAGCGGTGCGGACCTGCCCGACGGCAACCAGGCCGGGCTGTGGGGGTCGTTGCTACCCGGTGCGTGGAGTCTGCAGTTGGCGCTGCGCGCGCGTGGGTTGGGGTCGGCGTGGACCACACTGCACCTGGTCTACGAGCGTGAGGTCGCCGAGATTCTCGGTATCCCACCCAACGTCCACCAGGGGGTGCTGCTCCCCGTCGCCTACTACACCGGCACCGACTTCAAGCCCGCCGGCCGTAAACCCCTCGACGACATCCTGCACGTCAACGGCTGGTGAGACGCTCCCCGGTTGCGATGCCGGGCGGTAGAGTCCCGAGACACCATGAGCACCTCGCCGTCGCCGTCTGCTGAACAGCCCGCGCGGACCCGTCGCGGCCAGGCCAAGGCGGCTCGCCGAGCCGAGTTGCTGGAGGCGGCCGCCCGCTTGATGGCGGAGCGGGGTTTCGCCGCGGTGACCCTCGAGGACATCGGACGCGCCGTCGGGGTGAGTGGGCCCGCCATGTACCGCCACTTCTCCTCGAAGATCGACCTCCTCGACCAGATGCTCGTCGACATCAGTCAGCGGCTGCACGATGGTGGGGCCGAGGTGGTGGACGGCGCGGGCGATCCCGAGCAGACGCTGCGCGACCTCATCCGATTCCACATCGACGTCCTCGTCACCAAGCCCGATCTGATCGCCGTGCAGGACCGCGATCTGTCGTCGTTGACACCGGCCGCCAACCACCAGGTGCGGTCGCTGCAGCGACGGTACGTCGAGCAGTGGGTCGATGTGCTGCTCGCGGTCGACGCGGGATCCGGGGGGAGCCTGTCTCGCGAAGAAGCGCGAGTGCGGGTGCATGCGACGTTCGGCCTGCTGAACTCGTCACCGCGACTGCCGGCGTTCGGGGAGGCGGAGTTGCGGACGGTGCTCGGCGCGATGGCGTGGTCGGCGTTGCTGTCCGGTCGGTGAGGAGGAGCGGGCGTGGTCTCGGCACGCCCGCTCCGTCCTCGTGGCTCGACGAACTGCGCGATGCCCGACCGGCCGAGCGTCGTCAGATGCCGAGCGCGGCGCGCTGTTGCGCCACCTCCTCGCGATAGCGTTCGACGTTCGCCATCTTGATGCTCTCGTAACCGCGGACCATGTCCGGCAGGTCGACGAGTGCGACCGCGGAGGGTAGCTGTTCGACGCCGATGCGGCCGCTCGACAGCCCGGCCAGGACCGCCTCGACCATCTCCCGGTACTCGACGATCAGGGCGCGCTCGGTACGGCGGATCTCGTTGCGTCCGAACGGGTCCAACTTGGTGCCGCGGAGTCGCTTCATCTTCGCGAGTCCCGCGAGCGGACGGTCGGCCCATGCGCCGAGCGACATCTTCTCGCGCATCCCCATGCTGCGGAGCGTGGGCGGATGCAGTCGCACGGCGACCTCCGCGTCATCACCGAACTGCTCGGCGATCGCGGCCGCGAATGCCGAATCCCGGGTCAGGCGGGCAACCTCGTACTCGTCCTTGTATGCCATCAGCTTGTACAGGTTGCGGGCGACGGCATCGGTCAGCGACTCGCCGTGACCACCACGCTGAACACGAGCCACCACATCGAGATAGCCACGCGCATAACGCTCGTCGGCGTAGGCGATGAGTTCGTCGTAGCGGATGGCGATGGACCGGGCCAGGTCGTCGTCGACACCGAGTCCGGACACCATCGACACCGCGCGATCGCTCGGGACGAGCTCGGACGACGCAGCGCCGTGCAGCGCGTCCAAGGTGCTCGACACCGCCTCCGGATCCACCACCGCCTGCCGGCCACGACGAAACGCCTGGGTGTTGGCGTCCACGGCCACACCGTTGAGCTCGATCGCCCGTTCGATGCTCGCCGCCGAGATGGCCAGCGCGCCGGCCTGATACGCGGCGCCCACCATGAGCATGTTCGCGTACTGTTCGTCGCCGAACAATCCGGTCGACAGCTGACCCGGATCCAGGTAGACGGCGCGGGCGACCTTGGCGTCGATCGCCGAGTGGACCTGGGCTTGCGCCGGGAAACCGACGGAGGTGTCGATCACCATGATCCCGGTGGGGATCTCGGTCGTGGAGACCACGGCGACCGTCTTCTCGGGTGCCGCGACCTTCAGATTGGCCGGATCGGTGCCGACGAGCGGATCGCAGACGAGATAGAGGTCGCAGTCGTCGGACGCCACCTTTGCCGCCTGCTCCACCACTCCCGGCGTCACCTTCACGTCGCTGACGACCGCGCCACCCTTCTGGGCGAGACCGGTCATGTCGACGGTGCGTGCGGCGTGTCCGTCCAGGACGGCGGCGGTGGCCAGCACCTGCGAGACGGTCACCACACCCGTTCCGCCGATCCCGGTGACCCGCAACGAGAACGACTCCCGCAGGTCCGGCACAGACGGCGTCGGCAGCACCGAGTTCGCGATGTCGTCTGCTCGCCGGGTCGCGCGGCGGGTGCCCGGCGTGACGGTGACGAACGACGGGCAATCGCCCTTGAGACAGGAGAGGTCGAGGTTGCACGAACTCTGGTCGATGCGCGTCTTGCGGCCGAACTCCGTCTGCACCGGATGAACCGACAGACAGTTCGACTTCTCGCCGCAATCGCCGCAGCCCTCGCAGATCCGCTCGTTGATGACCACCCGCGTGTTCGGGGTGTCCATCGTCCCGCGCTTGCGCTTGCGACGCTTCTCGGCTGCGCAGTGCTGATCGTGGACGAGCACCGTCACCCCCGGCACGGTGGCGAGTTCGGTCTGGACATCGAGCATCTCGTCACGATGCCGGATGCCCACACCATCGGGCAGACCGAGGGAGCGGGTCCGACTCGGATCGTCTGAGGTCACCACGATCCGGGCGACTCCCTCATCCTGCAGCAACGAGGTCAGGCGCGGCAGGCTCATCGCACCCACCGGGTCCTGGCCGCCGGTCATGGCGACGGTGCCGTTGTAGAGCAACTTGTAGGTGATGTTCTCCCCGGAGGCCACCGCGGCGCGCAGAGCCAGCGAGGCCGAGTGCGCGAACGTCCCGTCGCCGACGTTCTGCACGAAGTGGTCGGCGGTCACGAACGGTGCCATGCCGATCCACTGTGCGCCCTCGCCGCCCATCTGGGTGACCCCGGCGACGTCGCCGACCTGACGCGGGTCCATCAGGAGGACCATCGCGTGGCATCCGATGCCCGCGCCGACCAGGGTGCCATCGGAGACCTTGGTCGAGCTGTTGTGCGGACAGCCCGAACAGAAGTAGGGGGTACGGACGGCGAGTGGCAGTTCGATGCGTGTGCGCCTGCGGGCCTTACGGTCCAGCCAGTCCTGCGCGGCGTCGACGTGATGGTGGCGGGCGAGACGATGTGCCAGTCCGCGCGCGACCGCGTCGACGTCCAGCTCGCCGAACCGCGAGAAGAGTGTCGATCCGTCCTCGTTGGTCTTGCCGACGATGAGTGGTGCGCGCGGATGCCGGAACAGGATGTCACGCATCATCGTCTCGATGAAGTCGCGCTTCTCCTCGACGACGATCACCTCGTCGAGGTCGCCGCTCGCGGTGTCGAACATGAAGCGGTTCAGGATATCCCGCTCGATGGGGTAGACCATGCCGAGTTTCAGGATGCGGATGCCGAGTCGGTTCAGGTCGGAGTCGGAGACTCCGATCAGCCGCATCGCCTCACGGAGGTCCAGGTATGTCTTGCCGGCCGCGACGATGCCGATGCGGTCGTCCGGGCTCGACACCACGATCCGGTTCAGCCCGTTGAGTCGTGCGTACTCCAGCGCGCGGGGCAGCCGGATGGTCAGCTGATTCTGCTCGAGCTCCATCAGGCTGCTGCCCAGCAGGCGTCCGCTGGGTACATGCGGACTGCGGCCGAGGTCGCCGTAGACCGGCATGGTCCGGGTCGGGTCGACCTCGGCGGTCGAGGCGCCGTCGGCGACGTGCGCGGAGATCTTCATCGACGTCCACAGCCCGCTGGTCCGGCTCATCACCGCCGCGTGCACCCCGAGGTCGAGGATGTCCTGGGAGTCGGCCGGATAGAGGATCGGCATGTACAGATCGGCGAGTGCCATCTCCGACGCACACGGAACGGTCGAGCTCTTCGCGCCGGGGTCGTCGCCGACGAGCGCGACGGCACCACCGGCCGGGTGGGTGCCGATGAGATTCGCGTGCCGCAGTGCATCGGTGGCGCGATCCAGACCGGGGGCCTTGCCGTACCAGTAGCCGACCACGCCGTCACGGGCCACACCATCGGCATCGGGTGCGAGTTCGGTGATCTGTCCGGCGACCTGTGAGCCCATCACCGACGTCGCGGCGATCTCCTCGTTCAGTCCCGGACGATGAACGATGTCGAAGGGTTCGAGGTAGGTGTGGCGGCGGGCGATCTCGAGGTCGTAGCCGGCGAGTGGGGAACCCTCGTAGCCGGAGATGAAGGACGCCGTGTGCAGATTTTGTCGCCGGTCGATGCGGGCACGATCGCGAACCATCCGGACCAGTGCCTGGATGCCGGTCAGATAGATGGTGCCGGACTCACGCGTGTAGCGATCGTCGAGCGAGAATGATGCGCCGCTGAACGGGGCGGTCACCGTGTCGTCGTGCGTACCGAGTCGGCGCGCGCGGTCATCTGCGAGGGTCATGGGGTTACCTGGCCTTCTTCGTATGTCAGTCCGTGGCGACCGTGGGTGGAGTCGGCGCGGACATCGGTTATGGCGGCCCGGTGGGTGGTGGGCCTGAGTCCACAGTACGAAATTTCGTGAGCCGCGTCACGTCGGCTGCGACAATGTGATGGCCGACCGATGTGGGCGTGACAAGTCGGCGGATGGTGCCGTACGATGCACTCAGTTAATCGCCACTAACTGAAAGGTCGATGGTGACCAGCACGTTCAGGACAGAGGCCTCGGGCCCGCCCGACGGTGCACCCTCCGGGTTCCGCGCCACCCACCTCGCCAACGTCGCGCGCCTGCGCGAGCGGCTGGACGTCGCGCGCAGCGGTGGTGGCGCGAAGGCCCGCGACCGGCACATCTCGCGTGGCAAGCTGTTGCCGCGTGATCGGGTCGACCGGCTCCTCGACGTCGGCTCACCGTTTCTCGAGGTCGCGCCGTTGGCCGCGCACGAGATGTATGAGGGTCGGGTACCGTCGGCCGGCGTCGTCGCCGGTGTCGGCCGTGTCGCCGGGCGCGAATGCATGGTCGTCGCCAATGACGCGACCGTCTCCGGCGGCACCTACTACCCGATGACGGTGAAAAAGCACCTGCGGGCGCAGGAGATCGCCGCCGCCAACCGTCTGCCGTGCATCTATCTGGTCGACTCCGGCGGCGCGATGCTCTTGCAGCAGGACGAGGTCTTCCCCGACCGCGACCATTTCGGCCGCATCTTCTTCAACCAGGCGACCATGAGTGCGGCGGGTATCCCGCAGATCGCCGCGGTCCTCGGCTCGTCCACGGCGGGCGGCGCGTACGTGCCGGCGATGAGCGACGAGACCGTCATCGTGCGCAATCAGGGGACCATCTTCCTGGCCGGGCCGCCGTTGGTGAAGGCCGCAACCGGTGAGGACGTCACAGCCGAGGAGTTGGGCGGTGGCGCCATGCACTCGTCGGTGTCCGGCGTCACCGATCACCTCGTCGACAACGACGAGCAGGCGCTGGCCAAGGTGCGCGAGATCGTCGCCACCCTGGGGCCGCGCGACGCCCCGCAGTGGGAGACCATCGCGCCGCGTGATCCGCTCCGCCCGCAGACCGACATCTACGACGTCGTGCCGACCGACTCCCGCACGCCCTACGATGTCCGCGAGGTGATGGAGATCCTCAGCGATGCAGGGGAGTACACCGAGTTCAAGGCCAACTATGGGACCACACTCGTCACCGCGTTCGCGCACATCCACGGACATCCGGTGGGATTCGTGGCGAACAACGGCGTGCTGTTCAGCGAATCGGCCCTCAAGGGAGCGCATTTCATCGAACTCTGCGACCAGCGGCGCATCCCGCTGGTGTTCCTGCAGAACATCACCGGCTTCATGGTCGGCCGCGCCTACGAGGAGGGCGGCATCGCGAAGAATGGCGCCAAGATGGTCAACGCGGTCGCCACCGCGCGGGTACCCAAGCTCACCGTCATGGTGGGTGGCTCCTTCGGTGCGGGCAACTACTCGATGTGCGGGCGCGCCTATTCGCCCCGCTTCCTGTGGATGTGGCCCAACGCCCGCATCTCCGTGATGGGTGGCCCGCAGGCCGCCGACACCCTGGCGACGGTGCGGCGCAACCAGATCGAACGGTCCGGACAGGAGTGGCCGGCGAGCGACGAGGAGTCGTTCAAGGCGCCCATCCGTGAACAGTTCGACGAGCAGTCGGACGCCTACTATTCCACCGCCCGCCTCTGGGACGACGGGATCGTCGATCCCGCACAGACCCGCACCGCCCTCGGATTGGCCTTGGAGACATGCCGATACGCCCCGCTCAACGACCCGCGCTACGGCGTCTTCCGGATGTGATCAGCATGCAGAACACCACTCACCGCCCCATCCGCTCGGTTCTGATCGCGAACCGCGGCGAGATCGCCTGCCGTGTCATCGACACGCTGCGCCGCATGGGTATCCGCAGCATCGCCGTCTACTCCGACGCGGACGCCGACGCCCGCCATGTCCGGGAGGCCGACGTGGCCGTCCGGATCGGCCCGGCGGCGGCGACCCGGAGCTACCTGGACATCGACGCGGTGGTGCGCGCAGCACAACAGACCGGCGCCGACGCCGTGCATCCGGGATACGGATTCCTCTCGGAGAACCAGAAGTTCGCCGCCGCCCTCGCCGGTGCGGGCATCATCTTCATCGGCCCGCCCGCCGAGGCGATCGCGACGATGGGCGACAAGATCACCGCGCGGGCCGCGGTCACCGAACGTGACGTACCCGTGGTGCCCGGCCTGTCACGTCCCGGGCTGACCGACGACGACCTGATCGCGGCCGCACCGGACATCGGGTTCCCCGTGTTGATCAAGCCGAGTGCCGGTGGTGGCGGCAAGGGCATGCACCGGGTGGAGAACTCCGACGACCTGCCGGCCGCATTGCAGCGCGCACGCCGCGAGGCCGGCTCCGCCTTCGGCGATGACGCGCTGTTCCTCGAACATTTCGTCGACACCCCTCGGCACATCGAGGTGCAGGTCCTCGCCGACGAACACGGCAATGTCATCCACCTCGGCGAACGGGAGTGCTCGCTGCAGCGACGCCACCAGAAGGTGATCGAGGAGGCGCCGTCGGCGTTGCTGGACGAGCAGACCCGCGCCCGGATCGGTGCCGCGGCCTGCGATGCCGCCCGCAGCGTCGGCTACACCGGTGCGGGCACCGTCGAGTTCATCGTCTCCGCGCACCGCCCGGACGCGTTCTTCTTCATGGAGATGAACACGCGACTACAGGTGGAGCATCCGGTCACCGAGCTCGTCACCGGGGTCGACCTGGTGGAACAGCAGATCCGGGTCGCGCGAGGTGAGACCCTCACCCTGGTCCAGGACGACATCGTGCTCACCGGGCACGCCATCGAGGCACGCGTGTACGCCGAGGATCCGGCGAACGGTTTCCTCCCCACCGGCGGCACCATCACACACCTGGTGCATCCGGACGTCTCCCCGGGAAGCGGCGTCCGGGTGGATTCGGCGATGACCGAGGGGCTGGTCGTCGGCAGCGACTACGACCCGATGCTCGCGAAGGTGATCGCCCACGGCAGTGACCGGGAGGAGGCGCTGGAACGACTCGATCAGGCGCTCGCCCACACCCGCGTCCTCGGCGTGGTCACCAACGTCGACTTCTGCCGTTACGTGCTCGCGCAGCAGTCGGTGCGCGACGCCGTGCTCGACACCGAACTCCTCGACCGCCTCGTCGTCGACTACGCGGTGCCCGAGCCGGTTCCGGAAGCACTCATCCTGGCCGGGGTCGCCCGGATCGGACCCCGCGACAGCAGGGACGTCTGGCAGTCCGCAGTGGGCTGGCGGGTCGGCGACGTCGCGCCGGTGGTGACGCGATTGGCCTGGGGGTCACACCATTTCACCGTCTCCATCGTGGTGGACACCGCGACCGAGGAGGTGCTCGTGGGCCGCGCGTCCGTCGAGTACGAGGACATCGACCGCGATCCGTGGCAGGCCGACGTGGAGTACCGCAGGATGCACCGCGCGGGCACCCCGGCCACCGCGGACGACTCGAGGCGCCTGATCATCGACGGCGTCAGCCAGTCGTGGTCCACGACGGAGATCGACGGGACCCGGTGGGTCGCCGGACCGACCGGCACATGGCTGTTGGAGCTCGCGCGACCGCTGCTGGACGAGGCGGCCGACGAGAAGGCCGGGGAGATCGTCAGCCCGATGCCGGGGACCGTCGTCGCCGTCACCTCATCCGAGGGTGCGACCGTCACGGCGGGCAGCCCGATCATCGTCGTCGAGGCGATGAAGATGGAACACGCACTGGCGGCACCGATCGACGGCGTCGTCTCGATCTCGGTCTCGGTGGGGGACAAGGTCGCCGCCGGTCGGGCGCTCGCCACCGTGACGGCCGGCGCCGGGAGCGCGGGCGAGTCGGCCGAAGCTACGAAGGAGGACTGATGGAACTCAGCCAGGATTACACCGATCTCATCTACAGCGTGCGCGACTTCGCCCAGTCGGTTGTCGCGCCCGTCTCGGCGAAACACGATGAGGAACACAGCTTTCCGTACGAGGTCGTCTCGCAAATGGGCAAGATGGGTCTGTTCGGCCTGCCGTTCCCGGAAGAATACGGCGGGATGGGCGGTGACTACTTTGCGCTGTCCCTCGCGCTCGAGGAACTCGGGAAGGTGGACCAGTCGGTCGCCATCACCCTGGAGGCCGGTGTCAGCCTCGGGGCGATGCCGATCTACAACTTCGGCACCGAGGAGCAGAAGGAGCGCTGGCTACCCGACCTGACCGCGGGCCGGGCACTCGCCGGGTTCGGGCTCACCGAGCCGGGCGCCGGGTCCGACGCCGGCGCCACCGCCACCACGGCGAAGCAGGACGGTGATTCGTGGATCATCAACGGCGCCAAGCAGTTCATCACCAACTCCGGCACCGATATCACGTCACTGGTGACCGTGACCGCGGTGACCGGCACCCGAGACGGCGGCCGCAAGGAGATCTCGACGATCATCGTGCCGTCGGACACCCCGGGCTTCACCGCGGAACCGGCTTACAACAAGGTCGGCTGGAATGCGTCGGACACCCATCCGCTCAGCTTCGTCGATGCGCGGGTGCCGGCCGAGAACCTCCTCGGTGTACGTGGGCGCGGCTATGCGAACTTCCTGTCGATCCTCGATGAGGGACGCATCGCCATCGCCGCGCTCGCCACCGGCGTGGCGCAGGGATGTGTGGACGAGAGCGTCAAGTACGCCAAGGAACGTCAGTCCTTCGGCAAGGCGATCGGCGAGTACCAGTCGGTGTCGTTCGCGATCGCGCGGATGGAGGCGCGCGCGCATGTCGCCCGTACCGCCTACTACGATGCGGCCGCGAAGATGTTGGCCGGCAAGCCCTTCAAGAAGGAGGCGTCGATCGCCAAGATGATCGCCAGCGAGGCGGCCATGGACAACGCCCGGATGGCGACCCAGATCCACGGCGGATACGGCTTCATGAACGAGTATCCCGTCGCGCGACACTACCGCGACTCGAAGATCCTGGAGATCGGTGAGGGCACCACCGAGGTGCAGCTGATGCTGATCGCCCGGGAGCTGGGCTTCGCATGAGCGACCAGGCACAGACCACCCGGATCGTCCAGCGGGGACTGTTCTTCGAGGAGTTCGCCGAGGGGGTCGTCTACGAACACCGGCCGGGGCGCACCGTGACCGAGGCCGACAACGTGCTGTTCACCACGCTGACGATGAACACGCAGGCATTGCACCTCGACGCCGCCTGGTCGGCGGAGCAGCCCGGGTTCGGCGGTGAGCGACTGATCAATTCGATGTTCACGTTGTCCACGATCGTCGGCCTGTCGGTGTCGCAGCTGACCCAGGGCACCCTGGTCGCCAATCTCGGCTTCGGTGAGGTGGCGTTTCCGGCCCCGCTGTTCGCCGGCGACACCCTGTACGCGGAGACCGAGTGCACCGGGAAACGGGAGTCCCGGTCACGACCGGGTGAAGGCGTGGTGAACTTGACCCACATCGGACGCAATCAGCACGGCGAGGTCGTTGCGCGTGCCGCACGGGCCACGCTGGTGCGCAAGAAGCCAGTGGAGTAGGTATGCACCTCGAGAGCCACCAGTTGATCAACGCCTGGACACCGCCGGGACCGGCCATGCTGTTCTGTCCGGCCGATCGCCCCGAGCGCTATCAGAAGGCGCTCGACCGGGCCGACGTGGTGATCCTCGACCTCGAGGACGCGGTGTCCCCGGAGAACCGGGTGACCGCTCGTGAGGCGCTGATCGCCAACCCGCTCGACCCGGACCGGACCATCGTGCGGATCAATCCGGCCGGCACCGGTGACTACCGCCGTGACCTGGCCGCGCTCGGCGACACCAATTATCGGGTGGTGATGCAGGCCAAGGCCGAGGATGTCGATTCCATCATCGACACCGCACTGCAGACCGTGGCGCTCATCGAGACGCCGCTGGGCGCCACCCGTGCACACGAGATAGCGGCGGCGGTGAACTGCATCGGGCTGATGTGGGGAGCAGAGGACCTCGTCGCCGGTCTGGGGGCAAGTCGAGTCGGTTCGGGCCCGACGAGGAGCGGCCCGGTTCCTACCGTGACGTCGCGCGCTGGGTGCGTTCGTCCACGCGGATCGCGGCCGCCGCCCATGGCAAGTTCGCGGTGGACTCGGTCCACCTCGACATCCCTGACGTCGCCGGCCTGATCGCGGAGGTCCGCGACGCGGTCGCGTTGGGCTATACCGCGACCGCCTGCATCCACCCGTCTCAGGTGCCCTACATCCGCGACGGGTACCGACCGTCGGACGAGGAGGTCGAGTGGGCGCGCCGCGTGGTCGATGGCTCGGCCGAGCACCGGGGCGGGGTGTTCAGCATCGAGGGCCAGATGATCGATGGACCGGTCCTCCGGCAGGCGGAGGTCGTATTGGCGAGAGTTGTTGCCACTCAAAATATCCCGGTCGGCGACACCGAGCAGGAATCCGACGCGAGTACGACTCGCTAGCACGATCGAGAGAAACCGGAGCACGAGCATGACCGAATCGGCCTACGCGCGGGGTGGGGACTCCCCGGATCTGCTGACCGAGACCATCGGTGCGACCCTGGCGCGGACGGTGGCATCCTTCGGCGACAACGTCGCCCTCATCGACGCCGCCGCGAAGCGGGAGTGGACCTACGCCGAGTTCCACCGCGACGTGCGGGCTCTGGCCGCCGGTCTGGTGCGGCTCGGGGTGTCGCCGGGGGATCGGGTCGGTCTGTGGTCGCCCAACCGGTTCGAGTGGGTCCTCACGCAGTACGCCACCGCGGAGATCGGTGCGATCCTGGTCAATCTGAATCCGGCGTACCGCCAGAACGAGATCGAATACGCGCTGGCGCAGTCCGGGACGAGCGTCGTGGTCGCTGCCGAACGCTTCAAGGACTCCGCGTACGCATCGATGCTCGCCGACGCCCGGCCGAACTGTCCGGAGGTCCGGGAAGTCGTTCTGTTCGATTCCGCGGAATGGGCCGCGCTTCTCACCGAGCCGACCGCGGAGGAGGCGGCGCGCGTTGCCGAGATCGCCTCCGCGTTGTCGCCCGATGACGCGATCAACATCCAGTACACGTCGGGGACCACCGGTTTCCCGAAGGGTGCCACGCTGTCCCACCGCAACATCGGCAACAACGGGTACCTGGTGGGGGAGCTCCTCGACTACACCGACGCCGACCGGATCTGCCTGCCCGTGCCCTTCTACCACTGCTTCGGGATGGTGATGGGTAATCTCGCGGCCACCAGTCACGGTGCCGCGATGGTGATCCCCGGGCCGGCGTTCGATCCGGAGGCGACGCTGGCCGCAGTGTCCGAATACCGGTGCACCAGCCTGTACGGCGTGCCCACCATGTTCATCGCGGAGCTCGATCTGCTCGATCAGACCGGCGCCGGGAGCGGAGCGAGCGGGCCGGATGAGTCCGGCGCCGGGAGCTTTGATCTCTCGGGTCTGCGGACCGGGATCATGGCCGGCTCACCGTGTCCGGAACACGTGATGCGACAGGTCGTCGACCGGATGCACATGGGTCAGGTCTCCATCTGTTACGGCATGACCGAGACGTCGCCGGTGTCGACGCAGACCCGGGTCGACGATCCGCTCGAGCTCCGGGTCGGAACCGTCGGTCGCGTCGGCCCCCACCTGGAGATCAAGGTGATCGACCCGGTGACCGGAGATACGTTGCAGCGCGGCGAGACCGGCGAGTTCTGCACGAAGGGTTACTCGGTCATGAAGGGGTACTGGAACGATCCGGAGAAGACCGCCGAGGCGCTGGACGGCGACGGGTGGATGCACACCGGGGACCTCGCGGTGATGGACGACGCCGGCTACGTGCGGATCACCGGGCGCATCAAGGACATGGTGATCCGTGGCGGCGAGAACGTGTACCCGCGGGAGATCGAGGAGTTCCTCTACACCCATCCCGACATCCTCGACGCCCAGGTCATCGGCGTGCCGGACGAGAAGTACGGCGAGGAACTGATGGCTTGGGTCCGGCTGCGTGAGGGTGCGGCCGACTTCACCCAGGACGACCTGCGCACCTTCGCCTCCGGCAAGATCGCGCGGCACAAGATCCCGCGGTATGTCCACGTGGTCAAGGAATTCCCGATGACGGTCACCGGGAAGGTACGCAAGGTCCAGATGCGGGCCGAGGCCGTCGACATTCTCGGTCTGTAGCAACGACATGCAGGGGCACAGTGTGAGCGACTCGGGCCAGATCTCCTCCGACACAACACAGATCGACGCGTTCACCGACCTCGCGCGAGTTCGGTCGGGCCGTGAGCTGAGTGACTACGCCGCGCTCTGGCAGTGGTCCGTCGACGAGCCCGCCGGCTTCTGGCGCGCGGTCTGGGATTTCTACGACCTCGGGGTGATCGCCCGCGCGGCCGAGGGAGGGTTGCCCTCCGGGGACGTGGACGTCCTGGCGACGCGGGACATGCCCGGCGCGCAGTGGTTTCCGGGAGTGCGACTGAACTATGTGTCCGCGGTACTCCGCCACTGCGACCGTCCCGGCGCGGCCATCGTCGGGATCGACGAGGACGGCCGGCGCTCCGCGATCGACTGGGCGCAACTGCCCGGACTGGTGACCGGCTTCGCGCAGACGCTGACCGACCTCGGCGTGGGTGAGGGGGACGTGGTCGCGGCCTATCTCCCCGACATCCCCGAGGCGGTGATCGCCTTCCTGGGTACGGCACATGTCGGGGCGATCTGGTCGGGCTGCGGTCAGGACTACGCCCCCGAGGGTGCGGCGGGCCGCCTGTCCCAGTTGGACCCGAAGGTGCTCGTCACGGCGACCGGCTATCGGTACAACGGCAAGTCGGTTGACAAGTCCGCCGACAGCACGGCGTTGGCAGGGCTGCTGACAGACCTCGTCGCGCACATCGTCGTGGGCGAGTCCGGATCGGATGCGGCCGCAGCGCCCGGCGTGCGCCGGATCGCCTACGACGATGCGATCGGTACGCCGGCCGAGGGGCTCGACCCGGCTGCGGTGCCGTTCGATCATCCGCTCTGGGTGCTGTTCAGTTCGGGCACCACGGGCAAACCGAAGGGCATCGTCCACGGGCACGGCGGGGTGGTACTCGAGCATCTGAAGGCGGCCGGGCTGCACGGTGATCTGGGGTCGGACGACGTCTTCTTCTGGCAGACCGCACTCAGCTGGATGATGTGGAACTTTCAGGTCGCCGGGCTGCTCGTCGGCTCACGGATCCTCTGCTACAGCGGTTCGCCGCTGTATCCGGATGCCGATCGGCTGTGGCAGCTCGTCGAGGCCGAGGGCGTGACCTACTTCGGCACCAGCCCCGGTCAACTACAGGCATCCCGCAAGGCCGGGCTGGTGCCCGGACGTGACCACGACCTGTCGTCGCTGCGGACTCTCGGCAGCACCGGGTCCACGTTGGCTGCCGACCTGTTCACCTGGGTCGACGACAACGTCAAGGCCGGCCTGCCGATCTCCTCCATCAGCGGCGGTACGGATGTGGTCACCGCCTTCGCCGGGGGTTCCACCGGCGTGCCGGTGGTGGCCGGCGAGCTATCGGTTCGCTATCTCGGTGTGGCGCTGGAGAGTTGGTCTCCCGACCGGAAGCCCTTGGTCGGCGAGGTCGGTGAGATGGTGATCACCGCACCCATGCCGTCGATGCCGGTCTCCTTCTGGAACGACCCCGACGACGCGCGGTATCTGGCCGCGTACTTCGAGCACGAGTGGGACGTCCCGGCCGACGGTCCGGTCTGGCGCCACGGCGACTGGGTGACCGTGACCGACCGCGGATCGCTCGTCATCCACGGGCGCAGTGACGCGACCCTGAACCGGCATGGCATCCGCATGGGTTCGGCCGACATCTACGAGGTGGTCGAGGGCATCGACGAGATCGCCGAGGCCTTCGTCCTCGGCGTGGACGGCCCGGGCGGTGCGTACTGGATGCCGTTGTTCGTCACCCTGGTGCCGGGCGCCGCCCTCGACGACGACCTCCGCGCCCGGCTGGCATCCGAGGTGCGGACCCGTCTGTCGCCACGGCACGTCCCGGACGAGGTGATCGCGGCACCGGGCATCCCGCACACCAGGACCGGCAAGAAGCTCGAGGTGCCGGTGACCGGCATCCTCACCGGACGCTCCGAGGTCAGCATCGATCCGAAGTCTGTCGACGATTACAGCCTGATCGACTGGTACGCCGCACAGGGGCGCGCGCACACCTGGTGAGGTGCGGCGGGCCTCGCGTCCGCCGAAGTCGAGGTCGAGGCCGGATAACGCCGACCGCCGAGCACGCCACGGGTTCCGGCGCGGTCGATGTACTAGCGTGGGGCCCGACACGTGCGCTCACCGTGGGGGCGAATGACGACTGAGCAGGAGATGTGATGACCTACCAACCGGGACCCGGCCAGCAGGGATATGGGCAGTACGGCGGCCACTCACAGCCCGGCCAGCCCGACGCGGGCTACGGCCAGCAGGGTTATGGCCAGCAGGGATACGGCCAGCCGGACCAGGGCCAGCAGAGCCAGGGCCAGCAGGGATACGGCCAGCAGTACCCGCAGCAAGGTTATGGCCAGCAGTATCCGCAGGGGTACGGCCAGCAGCAGTATCCGCAGCAGGGGTACGGACAGCAGTACCCGCAGGGCTATGGACAGCAGCAGTACGGCTACACCGCGCCCAAGGCGCCGAGCGCCGGATTGCCGGCCAACATCGGTCAGCTTCTCGCCATTGCCGTGGCCGCCGTCGCCGCGGTCGATGCGATAGCCAGCTTCTGGAACTTCGGGTCCTACCTGCCCTACCTGGCGTTCATCGCGCTGCTCGCGCTGGTGACACTGCACCCGAAGGTCGAGGCGAAGACTGTCGTGCCGGTGATCGCCGCAGCCGCGGTCGCGACAGTGATCACCGACATCTATGCGGTGATCCACACCGCGTCACGTGGCTCGGAGTTCGTCAAGAACTCCGGCGTCGACTGGACCCAACTCGTCCTGACACTGATCGTCGCGGCGGTGTCGATCTTCTGGCTGTTCGTCGCTCTCGAGTTGGTCAAGGTGGCGCCGGCCACCACCGCCGGGGGCACTGCGGACGCCGCGACGCCGACGTCGACTGCGGCCGCCTACGGTGACGCGCAGACCGGCGGCTACGGAGACGCCCAGTCGAGCGGATACGGCAGTGCCGCCGGATCGGCACATCAGGCCACCTACGATCCGTCCGCCTACACCCAGGTGCAGTCCCCGTCGTCGACTCCGAGTGCGGGATACACCCCGTCCGCGGGTGCGGCCGACGCCGGACCGACGTCGGGTGGATACACCCCGGCCGCCGAATCCGGGACGGACAAGACCACTGCCTTCCACAAGCCGGACCAGCAGAGCGGGCACTGACCCGACACGGTCGCGTGGGTCGCCGGGGAAGACCCGACCACCCACGCGACTCCTGCGACGTGAGTCGCTTTCTGGGGCCTGCGCGGCGCGTCTGCCCGGTGTGACGGTTGTGTCGTGTCACGCTCGTGGTGATGCCATCGCCAACAGCTGAGAACCTCGCGTCGCGTCTCCGACAGGTGCGGCGACTCAGTCGCGCCCAGCGGTCGATGAGCGACGGTTCCGCGCGTGAACTCGTCGTCGTGGCGTTCGCGGTACCGGTGATCACCATGGTGATCCTGGCTGCCGTGGTGCTGGCGGTGCTGCTCTTCGCGGGCAGCGGCCTGGAGGGCCTGGGAACCGCGGTCGGCACCATGTGGCTCGCCATCCACCAGGTCCCGGTGACCATCAGTGGCGTGACCATCGGCGTGCTCCCGCTACTGCCGACCCTCGTCGTCGCGGTTGCCGCCGGACGCATGGCGTCCTCGGCCAGTGGGCCCGAGCGACCGACCTCCGAACTCGTCGCGGTGTTCTGTTCGGCTATCGGTGGGCCGTTGCTGATGACGGCCTTGTCGCTGGCGGTGGTGATGGACGGCGCCTCCGTGCTACCGGTGCAGAGTCCGGTCGCGTTGACGGCGTTCGGGTACACCTTCGGCATCCATGCGGCGGCCGCCGCGTGCGGTATCGCGTGGCGTCGTCGTCATGAGTTCTACGGCAGGCCGGCGATCACCCCGGCGATACGCCGCGGGGTCCGCCTCGGCGCCGTGGCGGTGGCCGCGCTGCTCACCTGCGCGGCGATCGTCGTCGTCGTGCGACTCCTGATCCGATGGCGCGTCACCGGGGAGTTGATCGCCGGTGGAAACGACTTCGACGGTTTTCTCGGGCTGACCGTCCTGTCGGTGCTGTACCTGCCGAATGTGGTGGTCGGCACCGCAGCGGTCCTGGTCGGTTCCGATGTGCACGTCGGCGGGGCATCGATCGACCTGCTCGACGTACACGGCGGGCCGGTTCCGCCGCTGCCGGTGCTCGGCGCACTGCCCGAAGCAGGCGCCGGCACCATCGGGCTCCTCGGGTTCGTCGTCCCTGCCTCGATCGCCCTGGTCGTGGCGTTGCGTTGTCGCGACGCCGATCCGCTCGCCAATGTCCGCTCGGTCGCGGTCGCCGGCGCGGTAGCCGCCTCCACGATGGTGGTGCTGTGTGCGACTGCCGGTGGAGAACTCGGCGAGTTCGGCGACACCGGCATCACGCTGCCCACCGCCGGCGTGTTCACGCTCGGGTGGATCGCGGTGGTCGGTCTCGTCGTGGCGCTGATCCACGGGGCCCTGCCCTCGACCCGCGCGGCTCGTCGTGACCTCGACATCGAGGAGTACTACGACGACGAGGACGGTTATGACGACGACTACCTCACCGACGAGTACCAGGACTGGGAGTACGAGGATTCCGACTACGAGGACTCCGAGTATGACGAGTCCGACGACGAGGACTGGGAGTACGAGTCGGACGAGGGAACGAGCGACCTCGCTGACGACGTTGCGGATGACCACGTTGCAGATGACGACGATGCGGGTGACGACGCTGCCGACTACGGCGGTGTCGAGCACTCCGGCGTGGTCTACGACGGCTACGACGATGTCGTGGACGACCGTCCGGCCGGTGATGCTCGTGTGGTCGACGACCGGGACGAGGTCGGGTCCTCAGCCGACCGCCACTGACCGCGACCTGCGCAACCGCCCCGGCGATCCGGTCTCCGGTCCCGCCCATTAGGCTTCTCCTTGTGAACGCAGTGCCCGCAGATTCTCCCGTGTCTGCGGTTCGCGTACCCTCCTCGGCTCGTGTGCCGATCGTCGTCATGGCGTCCGGCACCGGTTCGCTGCTGGAATCGCTGCTGGAGCGTGGCCGGCAGGACGCACCCTTCGAGGTCACCGCAATCGTGGTAGACCGCGCGTGCCGGGCCGCCGAGATCGCGCGCGACAACGAGATCCCGCTGGTGGACTGCCGACTGGCCGATCACCATGACCGGGCCACCTGGGACGCCGCGCTCACCGAGCAGGTCGATGCATTCGGGCCGGCGTGGGTGGTCACCGCTGGATTCATGAAAATCCTTGGGCCGAGCTTTCTCTCACGTTTCGGGGGGCGGATCGTCAACTCCCACCCGGCGTTGTTGCCGGCATTCCCGGGCGCGCACGGCGTGACCGATGCGCTCGCCCACGGGGTGAAGATCACCGGTACCACCGTGCATCTGGTGGACGACGGCGTGGACACCGGACCCATCCTCGCCCAGCAGGCGGTCGCGGTGCACCCGGATGACACCGAGGACAGCCTGCACGAACGAATCAAATCGGCGGAGCGTGTCCTGCTCGCCGACGTGGTGACGGCCCTTGTCACCAGAGGTGTAGTGATCGACGGACGAAAGGCCGACATACCGTGAACGCACAGAGCCCCTCCGACGGCGAACGACGACCGATTCGTCGCGCGCTCGTCAGCGTGTACGACAAGAGCGGCCTGGCCGACCTCGCGACGGCCCTGCACGGGGCGGGAGTGGAGATCGTCTCGACCGGTTCCACCGCGAAAACCATTGCTGACGCTGGTGTTCCGGTGGTCGAGGTGTCGACGCTCACCGGATTCCCGGAATGCCTGGACGGACGCGTCAAGACGCTTCATCCCAAGGTGCACGCCGGCATCCTCGCCGACAGCCGCAAGCAGAGCCACGTCGACCAGCTCGACGAACTCGGTATCGCGGCGTTCGACCTCGTCGTCGTCAACCTCTATCCCTTCACCGAGACCGTCGCGTCGGGTGCGACGCCGGACGAATGCGTCGAGCAGATCGACATCGGTGGACCGTCGATGGTGCGTGGTGCGGCGAAGAACCATCCGTCGGTGGCGGTGGTCGTGAACCCCGCCGACTACACCGCCGTCGGCGACGCACTGGCTGCCGGCGGATTCACGTTGGGGGAGCGCAAGGCTCTGGCGGCCAAGGCTTTCCGACACACCGCCGATTACGACGTGGCCGTCGCATCGTGGATGACGAGCGTTGTCGCGCCGACCGCTGCGTCGAGCGAGGCGACGGGGGATGTGACGGAGTCGACGATCTTCCCGGAATGGGTGGGTGCCACCTGGACCCGGTCGTCGCTGCTCCGGTACGGCGAGAACCCGCACCAGGCCGCAGCTCTCTACGTCAGTGAACGCGGTGGGGGACTGGCCGCCGCGCAGCAACTCCACGGCAAGGAGATGAGCTACAACAACTACACCGACGCCGACGCGGCCTGGCGCAGTGCACATGACTTCGACGGCCCGGCGGTCGCGATCATCAAGCACGCCAACCCCTGCGGCATCGCGGTGGGTACCGACATCGCCGACGCGCACCGCAAGGCGCACGCGTGTGATCCCGTCAGTGCCTATGGCGGCGTGATCGCGGCGAATCGGGAGATCACCGTGGCGATGGCCGAACAGGTCGCCGAGATCTTCACCGAGGTCATCATCGCGCCCGGGTTCGCCGACGGTGCGTTGTCGGTGCTGACCCGGAAGAAGAACATCCGGGTTCTGACCGCGCCGGCGCCGCAGCGCGAGGGTGTGGAGACCCGACCGATCTCGGGCGGCCTGCTCATGCAGCAGCGCGACATCCTCGATGCCGACGGCGACGTTCCCGGCGGATGGACCCTCGCGGCGGGCGCACCGGCTGATCCAGAGACGCTCGCCGACCTCGAATTCGCTTGGCGTGCCTGCCGTTCGGTGAAGTCGAACGCGATCCTCCTCGCCCACGACGGAGCTTCGGTCGGTGTCGGCATGGGGCAGGTCAACCGTGTCGACTCCGCCCACCTCGCGGTCACCCGCGCCGGCGACCGCGCTGTCGGCAGTGTCGCCGCCTCCGATGCCTTCTTCCCGTTCCCGGACGGTCTGCAGGTACTCATCACCGGCGGAGTCCGCGCGGTGGTGCAGCCGGGCGGCTCCATCCGCGACAACGAGGTCATCGAAGCGGCGTCGGAGGCCGGGGTGACGCTGTACCTCACGGGTGCTCGACATTTCGCGCACTGAGTCCGTGATGTCGTGAACGCGGCCGAGTTCGCGTTCCTGGTGCTCGCCGGGTTCGGCGCGGGATTGATCGGTTACATCACCGGGCTCGCGTCGGTGGTGAGCTACCCCGCGCTGCTCGCGGTGGGCCTGAACCCGATCGCGGCGAACGTCACCAACACGGTGTCCCTGGTGGCCGTCGGAATCGGCAGCACCGCCCAGTCCGGACGCGCCCTGCTCGACGGCGACCGGCGTCGGCTGATCTGGGGGGCCGTCGCCTCCCTGATCGGCGGGACGATCGGCGCGGTGACGTTGTTGCTCACCCCGCCAGGCGCTTTCGAGGCGGTCGTGCCCTTCCTGGTCGCGGTCGCCGCGCTCGCACTGTTGGTGCAGCCGATGCTGCGCCGATGGGCGACGAGCCACGAGGACCGCCCCTGGGTCTGGCTGATCGGCTTGGTCGTCATCTCGGTCTACGGTGGCTACTTCGGTGCGGGTGCCGGCATCATGGTCCTCGCACTGATGCTGGTGCTCACCAGCGAACCGTTGTGGCGTGCGGCGCTGTCCAAGTCGCTGTTCCTGGGGATCGCGAACACGGTGGCCGCGGTCGGTTTCATGATCTTCGGCCCGGTGGACTGGTGGGCCGCGTTGGCGATGGCGATCGGCTGCCTGGCCGGCGGCTGGTGCGGACCGCCGGTGGTCAAGCGTCTGCCCGCCGAGCCGCTGCGCATCGTCGTCGGCATCGGTGGTCTGGCCCTTGCCGTGTGGCTCGCGCTCCGCTGAGACATCCCCCGCTGCAGCGCGATTCTGAATGTTCTCGGCGCCGGACGCCGACTTATCCTCTCCGCGAGGATAAGTCTGGGCGGTCCATTCGCGCGCCGCTAAACATGTCCGGTGACCTTGTTTGTCGACATCACCCCCGAGGAAGCTCGCGGCGGCCGACCCGGCGCGCCGCGAGCCCCGGGCGAATCCCGTCTGCGCTCGCTGGCGACCCGCGTGGGACTACCGCTCCTGTCGGTGGTCGTGTTCCTCGTCGTCTGGCAGCTGATCGCGATCAGCGGGATCTGGAGTGAGACCTTCGTACCCCGGCTGGGCACCGTGTGGCAGGCGTTCGTCGACATGTCCACAACACATGGCGGCGTGCGCGGATATGCGGGCTATTACTGGTGGGAACACCTCTACATGACCCTGCGCCGGGTGTTCGCGGGCGTGGTGATCGGGGTGGTCCTCGGCGTCGCTCTCGGACTGGCGATGGGCACGATCGGCTGGCTGCGACGTCTGCTCGAGCCGTGGCTCACCTTTCTCCGGGCGCTGCCCCCGTTGGCCTACTTCTTCCTGCTGGTGATCTGGCTCGGCATCGACGAGGCGCCGAAGATCACCCTCCTCGCTCTGGCCGCGCTGCCGCCCGCGGCGGTCGCGACGACGACAGCGGTCAGCGCGGCGCCGATCGGCCTGGTGGAGGCGGCCCGCGCACTCGGCGCGAACAGCCGTGAGGTGATCCGTGACGTCGTGGTGCCGTCGGCACTTCCCGAGACATTCACCGGCATAAGGCTTTCCGTCGGCATCGCCTACTCCTCGGTCGTAGCGGCCGAACTCTTCAACGGCATTCCCGGAATAGGTGGCGTCGTCAAGGACGCCAGCAACTACAACAACACACCTGTCGTCCTGGTCGGCATCATCGCCATCGGCCTCTCCGGCCTGATCATCGACGGCATCCTTCGAACAGTCGAGCACCGAGTGGTGCCCTGGCGCGGAAAGGTCTGAACCGCAATGACAAATAATCGTACGAGGACACGATCGCTGAGCGCGCTCCTCGGTGCCCTGGCTGCTGTGGTGCTGGTTCTCGCCGGCTGCTCGGTGGACAATTCCGGCTCCGACAGCAGCAAGCCGACGATTCGCCTCGCCTACCAATCCTTCCCGAGCGGTGACCTGATCGTGAAGAACAACCGGTGGCTCGAGGACGCGTTACCGGACTACAACATCAAGTGGACCAAGTTCGACTCCGGCGCCGACATCAACACCGCGTTCGTCGCGAAAGAGGTCGACTTCGCGGCGATCGGCTCCAGCCCGGTTGCGCGAGGTCTGTCTGCTCCGCTGAACATCCCATATCAGGTGGCCTTCGTGCTCGACGTCGCCGGTGACAACGAAGCGCTCGTCGCGCGCAACGGAACCGGGATCAACACGGTCGCCGACCTCAAGGGCAAGCGCGTGGCGACGGCCTTCGCCTCGACCGCGCACTACAGCCTGCTCGCCGCGCTGAATCAGGCCGGGGTCGATCCCAAGGACGTCGACCTGATCGATCTGCAGCCGCAGGCCTCGCTCGCCGCGTGGCAGCGCGGCGACGTCGACGCCGTCTACACCTGGCTTCCGACCCTCGACGAACTGCGCAAGACCGGCAAGACGATCATCGCGAGCCGCGAACTCGCCACCGCGGGCAAGCCGACGCTGGACCTCGGCGTGGTGTCGTCGTCGTTCGCCACCGAACACCCGGAGGTCGTCGACAAATGGCGCGCAGCCCAGGCCCGTGCGCTGACCCAGATCAAGGACGATCCCGCCGCGGCGGCCGACGCGGTCGCCGCACAGCTCGGCACCACGCCGGATGATGCCGCCAATCAGCTGAAGCAGGGCACGTATCTCACGGTCGCGGAACTGACCTCGCCCACCTGGCTGGGGACCGAGGGAAATCCGGGGAACGTGGCCGAGAATCTGCACAGTGCAGCGGTGTTCCTCGCCGAGCAACAGCAGATCCCGTCGGCGCCTCCGCTGGAGACCTTCCAGAAGGCCATCTACACAAAGGGTTTGCCGGGTGTCGTCACACAGCAATAGTCCTGTCGCCGAACTCGCCGGTCGGGTCGACGCGGTCGGCGGCGGTCGGGGTGCGATATCCCTGCGCAACGTCTCCCAGTCCTATGGGTCCGGTGACGCTGCCGTGACCGCGGTCGGACCGGTGGACCTCGACATCCCGCCGGGAGAATTCCTCGTCTTGGTCGGAGCCTCTGGTTGCGGCAAGTCGACCCTGCTGCGGCTGATCGCCGGGTTCGAACCGGCCACCCAGGGCGACGTCGAGGTCTCCGGGGGACAGCCCGTCCCGGGCATCACCTCGGGAGTGGTCTTCCAGCAGCCGCGGCTGTTCCCGTGGAAGACGGTGGGCGGCAACATCGATCTGGCGCTCAAATATGCGCGGGTGCCAAAGGGGGAGCGCGCGCGGCGCCGCGATGAACTGCTGACCCGGGTAGGTCTCGACGACACCGCGGACCGCCGTATCTGGGAGATCTCGGGAGGACAGCAACAACGCGTCGCCATCGCCCGGGCGCTGGCCGGCCAGACCTCCCTGCTGCTGCTCGATGAGCCGTTCGCCGCGCTCGATGCGCTCACACGTGAGCGGCTGCAGGAGGATCTGCGTACGGTCAGTTCGGATCTCGGCCGCACCAACGTCTTCGTGACCCACAGCGCCGATGAAGCCGCGTTCCTCGGCAGTCGCATCGTCGTGCTGACCAGCCGGCCCGGCCGCGTCGCGCTCGACATCCCCTCGACTCTTCCGCGCGTCGGAGTGGGTGCCGACGACCTCCGCGGATCGCCCGAGTACGCCGCACTGCGTGCGGAGATCGGCGCGGCGGTGAAGGAGGCAGCAGCTGCGTGACGGGTCCCGTGCCGACTCGGAGTGATCCACGCCACCAGGGCGGCACGCGGCTTTTCCTCAGCGTGGGATTAATCCTGTCCGAAAGGGTCGGGGGCGGCTAAACAGTACGGGTGACCTTCTTCGCATCGCCCGTCCGGCGCCATGGCAACTCGCCGAGCTCGGCCCGGCCGGTGTGTGGGGAAGCGACCGGGAGCGGGCACGGCCCGAATCCGGTGATGGCGGCTTACTCGATGAACCGGGCTCACTCGATGAACTGGGCTCACTCGATGAACTGGGCTCACTCGATGAACTGGTCGGAGGGATCTCACCACGGTTCGCCACCCGCGGCGCGTGGACCCCGCCCTGTTCGACACCATCCGAGAAGGACCCGTCATGACAATCTCGACCCATTCCGTCTCCACCCCTGAACGTGCACCCGCCGCCGCGGGTGGCGGCATCGTCTCCTCCGGTGTCGAACTCGACGTCGACGAGTTCGGTCCGAACTTCGGTGCCGAGATCCGCGGCATCGACGTCGCGGCGGCATCGGATGACGAGGTGCGTGCCGTCCGGCAGGCATTGATCGACTACAAGGTGATCGTGCTGCGCGACCAGCAGATCGACGACGCCGGTCACATCGACTTCGGGCGCCGGCTGGGTGACCTCACCTTCGGCCACCCGGTATGGAACAGTGGCGATGTGCCCGGCGAGGTGTACTCGCTCGACAGCGCAGACGACGGGTTCGCCGACGTGTGGCACACCGACGTCACGTTCATGCCACGCCCTCCGATGGGATCGATCCTGCGGCCGGTCGTGTTGCCGCGCAACGGCGGCGACACCAATTGGGCCGACGCCGAACTTGCCTATCGCTCACTCTCCGAGCCGGTTCGCCGGATGATCGACGGCCTGACCGCGGTGCACGACGGGAACCGGGCCTTCGGCTACTACCTGAAACAACGTCGAGGCGGTCGCGGAAACACCTGGGATGGTGAGGAAGTCACCGAACTGGTGCCGGTCAGTCATCCCGTCGTGCGCATTCATCCGGAGACCGGACGAAAGTCGCTCTTCGTCAACCCCGGCTTCACCTCCCACATCGAGGGCGTCTCGGAGGCCGAGAGCCGCGGTATCCTCGATCTCCTGTACGCGCACCTGACCAAGCCGGAGCACATCGTCCGACATCGTTGGCGTCTGGGCGATCTGGTGTTGTGGGACAACCGGAACACACTGCATTACGCGAACCGGGATTACGGCGACACCCGCCGCGTGATGCACCGCATCACGCTGCGCGGAGACGAGCCCATCGGGCCGGCCTGACCCTCGCTGCTTGGTGTTTGTGTGCTTTCGCTGATCGAGTAGCAGCCGGTTTCCCGCTGATCGAGTAGGGCCGAGGCGCCGGCTAGGTTTCCCACTGATCGAGTAGCGGCCGAGGCGCCAGCCGAGGGCGTGTATCGAGATCACTCATCGTGGTCTCGATACGGGCTCCGCTGGCGCTCCGCCCTACTCGACCAGCGGTCAAGCGGACAGGGTCGCGCTCGGCCTCACTCGACCAGCGGTCAAGCAGACAGGGTCGCGCTCGGCCTTACTGGCCAGCGGTCACCAGCGGTCAAGCGATCACGGTCGGCACCGTCATGAGGGCGCGTATTCAACCAAAGGGTTGACAATGACCGTGGTCCCGCGCACACTCTTATTCAACCGAACGGTTGAGGAGGAAAGGTGACCGACGAGCTCTCGAAGGTGTTCGCCGCTCTCGCGGACCCCACCCGGCGCGACATGGTTGCCCGGCTGGCGGTCTCTGACGCGACGGTGGGCCAGCTCGCCGAGCCGTATGAGGTCAGTCTCCAGGCGGTGTCAAAGCACCTCAAGGTGCTCGAGGATGCCGGACTGGTCACCCGAACCCGGGAGGCGCAGACCCGCCCGGTCCATCTGGAAGCGGAGGTGTTCGACCTCATGACCAAATGGATCGAGCGGTACCGCAGGCAGGCAGAGGAGCGTTACCAGCGCCTCGACGTCTTGCTCGCGGAGATGAACGACGGCCCCGCGGTCCGACGCCGCGAGGACGACAAACCGCGAAGGAAAGGAAAGGCGTCATGAGTGCAGTGCAGACCCGCTATCCCGAGGCCGCGATCGAGGCCGACAAGGACGTGCCCATCATTCGCATCACCCGCGACTTCCGGGGTACCCCGGCGCAGCTGATGAAGGCGCACACCGACCCGGAACTGTTCATCCGATGGGTGGGGCCGAACGCGATCACCAGCCGGATCATCGACTGGGACGTCCGCGACGGTGGTAGTTGGCGGTACGTCTCCGAGCACGACGTTCAGGAGTTCGGTTTCCGTGGATGCTTCCACACGGTCTCCGACGACAAGGTCGTGCAGACCTTCACCTTCGAGGGCATGCCGGACCAGGTGGCGCTCGAGACCCTCTGGTTCGAGGACCTCGGCGACGGCACGACCCGACTCCATGCCCAATCGTTGTGCGACAGCTTCGAAGCGCGTGACGGGTGGCTCGCGTCCGGTATGGAGGTCGGCGTCAACGAGGGCTACGACGCCCTCGAGAAGCTGCTCGCCTCGGGCGGGTTCTGACCGCGATGAGTGAGTCGATCACGACGCTCTCGCCGGCCGAGCGTCACCGTGTGGTGGCTGCGGGTTTCGCCGAACAGGTTGCTGCCGTGTCAGATTGGGATGCCGCTGCGCCGGTCGACGGGTGGGTGGCACGCGATGTCGTCGCCCACCTCGTCGAATGGTTCCCCGGCTTCCTGGCCGGCGGCGGCGTGACGCTGCCGGCGGGGCCGACGGTCGCCGACGACCCGGTCGCAGCATGGGCCGCGCACTCGATGGCCGTGCAGGCGCTGCTCGACGGCCCGGACGCCGACGACACCTTCACCCACCCGATGGCCGGCGAACATCGGCTGGCCGATGCGATCGATCGGTTCTACACCGCCGACGTGTTCATGCACACCTGGGATCTCGCGGCGTCGGGCGGTGTCACCCCCGACCTCGATCCGGAGTTCGCCGAGCAACTACGTGCCGGGATGGTCGGGATCGAGGAGATGTTGCGGGCATCGGGACAGTACGGACGGCCCGTCGCGGTGGCGGCGGACGCGGACCCGCTGAGTCGGCTGATGGGCTTCATCGGCCGCGATCCGGAATGGCGCCCCGACGATCACGGGTGACCGCCGCCACGAAGTGCGGAGTACCGTGGACAGGGTGCCAGAGGAGAACTTCACCACACACAACTCCCAGACCACCGAAACCCGCCACCCGTCCGCCCGGACCCTGGGTGAGCTGCGCGCGAGCGGCCACATCCAGCGGACCGTGCGCGACGAGATCCGCAACAACCTGTTGAGCGCGCTGCGAGAGGGTCGTGACCCGTGGCCGGGCATCGTCGGATTCGAGGCGACGGTGATCCCGCAACTCGAGCGGGCGCTGATCGCCGGACACGATGTCGTGATGCTGGGTGAGCGGGGCCAGGGCAAGACGCGCATCCTGCGCACACTGGTTCTGCTGCTCGACGAGTGGACACCGGTGATCGCGGGTTCCGAGCTGGGGGAGCACCCCTACGAGCCGATCACCCCGGGCTCGATCCGCAAGGCCGCGAATCTCCTCGACGACCTGCCGATCGAGTGGCGGCACCGCAGTCAGCGTTACAGTGAGAAGCTCGCCACCCCGGACACCTCGGTGGCCGACCTGGTCGGTGACATCGACCCGATGAAGGTGGCCGAGGGGCGAAGTTTGGGCGATCCGGAGACCATCCACTTCGGGCTGATCCCGCGGTCGCATCGCGGCATCGTCGCCATCAACGAGCTACCCGACCTCGCCGAGCGTATCCAGGTGTCGATGCTGAACGTGATGGAAGAGCGCGACATCCAGGTCCGCGGGTACACCCTGCGCCTGCCCCTCGACGTTCTCGTGATGGGCAGCGCCAACCCGGAGGACTACACCAACCGCGGCCGCATCATCACGCCGCTGAAGGACCGGTTCGGCGCCGAGATCCGCACGCACTATCCGCTCGAACTCGACGACGAGGTCGCAGTCATCGAGCAGGAGGCGGATCTGATGGCGACGGTGCCGACCTTCATCACCGAGATCCTGGCGCGCTTCACCCGGTATGCGCGTGACCATCCGTCCATCGATCAACGGTCCGGGGTCTCCGCGCGGTTCTCCATCGCCGGAGCGGAGACGGTCGCCGCCGCCGCGCTGCACCGCGCGACGGTGACCGGTGAGGACGTGCCGGTGGCCCGGGTCGTCGATCTCGAATCCGTGATCGAGGTGCTGCGCGGCAAGATCGAGTTCGAGTCGGGCGAAGAGGGCCGCGAGCTCGAGATCCTCGAACATCTGATGCGCAAGTCGGTGGCCGACACGGTGCGGGCGCACCTCGGTGGTATCGACATGGCCGCACTGGTGGACGCCTTGGAGAGCGGCGAACCCGTGGTCACCGGTGACCGCGTCACCGCAGTCGATCTCCTCGGCTCGATTCCCGATCCCGACAGTACGTCCGAGGTCCTCGATCAGATCGCCGAGCGGCTCGACGCGGAACTCGACGGCGAGCGGGCCAGCGCGGTGGAACTCGCGCTGGAAGGACTGTTCCTGGCGCGACGGATCGGCAAGGAAGCCGACGAGAGCGGCCAGACCATCTACGGCTGAGGCCGATCGCTCCCCACCAGACTGGACCCGATCATTATGGTGCACAAGAGTTTTCACCGTTCCCGGTACCAGCGCTACGCTGGCGGACCCGATCCGCTCGCGCCACCGGTCGACCTGCGGGAGGCGCTGCGGGACATCGGCGACGATGTGATGGCCGGCGCATCGCCGCAGCGGGCGTTGCGTGAGTTCCTGCGTCGCGGCACCCAGGACATGCGTGGACTGGACAAACTCCGGGAGCAGATCAACCGCCGGCGGCAGGAGATGCTGAAGAAGCGCAACCTCGACGGGACCTTCGCCGAGATCCGTGAGCTGCTCGACCGGGCGGTTCTCGAGGAGCGCAAGCAGCTCGCCCGCGACCTCGACGATGATGCGCGCTTCGCCGAGATGCAGATCGGCAGCCTGCCCCCCTCGACCGCACAGGCCGTCGAGGAACTCTCCGAGTACAACTGGCGCAGTCCGCAGGCGCGCGAGGACTACGACAAGATCAAGGACCTGCTGGGCCGGGAACTGCTCGACCAACGTTTCGCGGGTATGAAGGAAGCCCTCGAGGGCGCGAATGAGCAGGACCGCCAGCAGGTCTCGGAGATGTTGTCCGACCTCAACGAGCTGCTGGACGCGCACAATCGGGGCGAGGACACCTCCGAGCAGTTCGACGAGTTCATGGACAAGCACGGCGACTACTTCCCGGAGAATCCGCGCAACACCGAGGAACTCATCGATTCGCTGGCACAACGGGCCGCCGCCGCACAGCAGTTCTACAACTCGCTGACCCCGGAGCAGCGTGCCGAACTCGACCAACTGGCACAGCAGGCCTTCGGCTCGCCGGAGTTGATGAGTCAGCTCGCGCAGATGGATTCCGCGCTGCGGCAGGCCCGTCCCGGGCTGGACTGGGATCACGCACAGTCGTTCTCGGGCGACCAGCCGATGGGTTTGGGTGAGGGCGCTGCGGCCCTGCGGGACATCTCCGAGCTCGAGGCACTCTCCGAGCAGCTGTCCCAGCAGTACGCGGGCGCCCAGATGGACGACATCGATCTCGATGCGCTGGCCCGGCAACTGGGCGACGAGGCCGCGGTGGACGCACGCCGGCTCGCCGAACTCGAGCGCGCGTTGTCGGAGGAGGGGTTCTTCGACCGCACCTCCGACGGCCAGTTGCGGTTGAGTCCCAAGGCGATGCGCCAGCTGGGGCAGTCGATCTTCCGCGACATCGCCGAGCAACTCTCCGGGCGCGGTGATCGACAGACCAGACGCAGCGGTCTGCTGGGTGAACCGACAGGGGCGTCCCGGGAATGGGAGTTCGGCGACACCGACCCGTGGGACGTGACGCGGACCGTGTCGAATGCGGTGTTGCGCACCATCTCGGAAAGCGAGGAGCCGTCGCTGGCCTCCGGCGCGATGGCACGTGACGGCGTCCGGATCGACGTCCGTGACGTCGAGGTCGCAGAGACCGAGGCGCGTACGCAGGCGGCCGTCGTGCTGCTCGTCGACACGTCCTTCTCGATGGAGATGGAGGGCCGATGGACGCCGATGAAGCGCACCGCGATCGCGTTGAACCACCTGATCTCCACACGATTCCGCAGTGACGAGCTGCATCTCATCGCTTTCGGTCGGTACGCCCGATCGATCGACATCGCCGAATTGACCGGGCTGCAGCCCCGCATGGAGCAGGGCACCAACCTGCATCACGCGCTGTTGCTGGCCCAACGTCATCTGCGCCGGTTCCCGAACGCACAGCCGGTCGTGCTGGTGGTGACCGACGGAGAACCGACCGCCCACCTCGATCCGAGCGGCGAGCCGTTCTTCTTCTATCCACCGCATCCGCAGACCATCGCGCTCACGGTCCGCGAACTCGATCATGTGGCGCGGTTCGGTGCCCAGGTCACGTTCTTCCGGCTCGGCGAGGACCCCGGACTCGCGCACTTCATGGATCAGATCGCCCGCCGGATCGGTGGTCGCGTGGTGGCGCCGGACGTCGATGGACTCGGTGCGGCAGTCGTCGGCGATTATCTGCGCTCGCGCAAGGGGCGTCGACGCTGACCGGTGTCTCAGGGTGCCGCGTCAGGGTTTTCGGGGTGCGGCGGAGCCTGTTGGGGAGTGAATTCAGGGTGGTCTGGCGGGTGTGCCGCCACTAGGCTCGGACACTGTGACGACTCCCGGCGATCTCCCCGTGCCCGACGACCACCGAGCCCGATTGCGCGCGGCCGACACCGATCGTGAGCTCGTGCACCAGATCTTGTCGGCGGCGATGGCCCGCGGCAGCCTGTCGCCTGCCGAGTTCGAGGAGCGTGCCGGAAAAGCGGTCGTGGCGAAGACGTTCGGTGAGCTCGATGAGTTGACCGACGACCTGCCGGTCGGCCAGCTCGGGGTGCCGATGCCGTTCGTCGGCGAGACCACGGTCAGTCGGGTGACCCCGGGGTCCGGGCGACCTCCCGTTCAGCATCGCCTGGCGTTGATGTCGGGGGCCGAGGTGCGTGGCGATGTCGTCGTCGCGGACAGCCTGTCCGCGACGGCGATCATGGGTGGCGTCGAGATCGACCTGCGGCAGGCCGAGTTCACCGCCCCCGTGCTCACCATCCGGTGCACCGCGGTGATGGGCGGAATCGACATCACTGTTCCGCCCGACGTCACGGTGGAGATCGGTGGCTGGGCCGTCATGGGCGGATTCGGCGGGCGTGCATCGGGAGTCGGCATCGCGGGCGCACCGACCGTTCGCGTCGTCGGGTTCGCACTGATGGGCGGCGTGGACGTCAAGCGCAAGGACCGCAAGCCGACCCCGTCGGGCTGAACAGGGTCGAACTGAGCCGTCGAACGGAACCCCGCTTGGTCGGATACGTCAGGTCAGCAGCACTGCGATGATCGCGATCGCCGGTATCGAGCCGAGCGTGGTGATCAGCGCGGTGTCGCGGGCCATGATCTGAGCCCGCCGATAGCGAGTGGCATAGACCATCACGTTCTGTGCGGTCGGCAGTGCGGCGATCACGACCTGAGCGAAGAGGTCGTGGCCCGTCTCGCCGAACCCGAACCGCGCCACCACGTACACCAGGGCCGGCATGGCGACGATCTTCAGCGCGCTCGCGAGCGCTATGTCGCGGCGTGGGCTCTCGCCCTTCTTGAAGATCGCGGCCCCGGTCAGCGAGAGCCCGAATGCCAGCAGCGCGCATGGCACCGACGCGTTGCCGAGCATCTTCATCGGTTCCAGCACTGCCGTCGGTGGGAGCCGGCCGACGGCGGACACGATCAGTCCCGTCACACCACCGAGGACGATCGGATTCGTCAGCGGCGCGATGACGGCGTCACGCAGCGTCGTCTTTCGTGAAGCGTGTCCCAGCGCCGGGTCGGTCACCGTCAGATCGAGGGTGATCAGGGCCATCGGCGAGTAGATCAGAATCTGGAACAGCAGCAGCGGCGCGATGAACGACGCATCGTCGAGCACGAAGATCGCGATCGGCAGCCCGAGATTGACGCTGTTCACATACGACGACGACAGCCCGCCGATCGCGAGTTCGGGGATCGCCCGGCGTAGCCAGAGACGTGCGACGACGACGTAGGCGAGCCCGATGGTCAGGGCGCTCCCGCCGGCGATGACCAGGGTCTTCGAGAAGATGACGGAGAGATCTGAGGTGACCAGCGAATGGAACAGCAGTGCGGGTGTGCAGACGAAGAACACGAGACGCGACAGCACCTCGTGAGCACTCTCGCCGAGTACGCGGGTGCGCCCGAGGAGATAGCCGATCCCCACCATGATGAAGATGACGGTGAAGCCCGAGACCACTCCTGACACCAGTTCAGCGTATTCACTACGCTGGAGCGGGTATTCAGTGGAGTCGGTCCGGTGTAGCCGGTTCGGTGAAATCGAGTCCAGCGGCGCCGGGACCGTCGACGCCGGGACACGTCGAAAGGGGGCGTTCGTGACGTATCCGCCCGAACCGGGTTGGGAGCGGCGGCCGCCGCACGACGAATGGACTCCGATGCCGCCCACGGATCCGCCCGGCGGGCCCGAGGGAGGTCACGGCCAGGTCTACGGGCAGAGCCCGTTCGGGGCGGCGTCCGACCCGTACCCGTCCGATCAGTACGGCCAGAATCCTTACGCGCAGAGCCAGTATCCGCAGAATCCTTACGGGCAGAATCCTTACGGGCAGAACCAGTATCCGCAGAACCAGTATCCGCAGGCGTATGGGCAGTACGCGGGCTACCAGAATCCGTACGGATATGGCGCCACGATGCGGCCGGAGACCGACGGTCGTGCCATCGCGTCGCTGATCTGTGGTGTGCTCTCCCTGCCTCTGGCATTCATGTGCAGCGGGCTGGGCCTGCCTCTGCCCATCGTGGCGGTGGTCCTCGGATTCCTCGCCCGGCGTGATATCGAGAACTCCGGCGGTCTGAAGACGGGATCGGGGATGGCGCTCGCCGGCATCATCACCGGGGCGGTCGGGATCGTCCTGATGCTGCTGATGTTGACCGTGCTAGGTGTCAGCATCGCTGACGATTTCGCCGCGGCCTGATTCACTGGTGCCTGGCCCAGATCACCGACGCGACCGCCGGCCGCGCGCCCAGAAAGGACGTATCCGATGACCGAACCTTCCGATCGCACGCCCGCCGACGGCACGCCCGAGCCGCAGGGCGGAACCACTGAGGGTGACCCGCAGCCGGGTAGTCCGCGGTACGCGTCCGCACCGCAGGGCGACGCAGAGCCCGATGCCCAGCAGTTCGGGGCTTCTCATCACTCCGCGCCGCGCCAGGAAGCACCCGAACCCGGGACGCCGCCGTATGGGTCACCCCAGTACGGAGCACCCCAGTACGGGGCACCGCAGTACGGGGCACCGCAGTACGGAGGCCCACCCCAGTACGGCGCACCGCCGTATGAGGCACCGCAGTATGAGGCAACGCAGTACGGCGGCGCACCGCAGTATGGGGCACCTCAGTACGGGGGCGCACCCCAGTACGGATCCCCGTATGGCATGGGCGGCTATCCGGTGGTCCGGCAGACCAACGGGAAGGCGATCGCGTCGCTCATCTGCGGTATCGGATCGTTCGCGGTCTGTCCCGGTGTGCTCGGTGTGGTCGCGGTGATCCTCGGCAATTCGGCCCGGGACGAGATCACCGCATCCGCAGGCACCCAGGAGGGCGAGGGGATGGCCAAGGCGGGACTCATCCTGGGGTGGATCTCGATCGCACTCGTGGTGATCTTCCTGGTCATCATGCTGATCGCGCTGATCTTCGGGGCGTTCGCCTCGTCGGCATGAGTCGGCTCGACGGGCGTTTTGGAGCTGACGCCACGGACCGGTAGTCTGGTGTGGTTGTGTGCCGCGCCTGACCGGCTCGCCAGCTCGTGACAGACGCCGGCGCACCCATCAGCGGGACCTTCCTCACCGAGTGCGGACGGGCCCCACAAGACTTACACGTAGGAGAAGGGCTCAACCATGGCTGTACCGAAGCGCCGGATGTCGCGGGCGAACACCCGCAGCCGTCGTTCGCAGTGGAAAGCGGACAACCCGGCTTTGCAGGAAGTGAAGGTCAACGGGGTCGCACAGCGCATCCCGCGTCGCCTCGTCAAGGCCGCCAAGGCCGGCATCATCGACCTGGATCGTCGCTGAGCGCATCGCGCTGATTCCGGCCTAGTGGTCGGAGCGCGTTCTCCCGGCTTCATCACAACGACCGCCTCGGGTATCCCGGGGCGGTCGTTGTTGTGCACTCCGCAGACTGACACGATGTGCGTGTGCTGCAGGAGATCCTCAACGACCTCGGGATCGCGGTGTTCGCCGCGTCCGGTGCCCTGCTCGGCGTCCGTAAGGACTTCGATCTGTGGGGCATCGTCACGGTCGGCGTACTGACCGGGGTCGGGGGCGGCATCCTGCGCGATCTCCTGCTCGGCATCACACCGCCCACCTCGGTGCAGAACTGGCCGCCGATCATCGTCGCCGCGGTCGCGAGCCTGGCCATCTTCTTCTTCCACCCGACGTTCACGCAGCTACGCCGCAGCGTGCTGATCCTCGACGCGATCGGTATGGGTCTCTTCGCGTCCAGCGGCGCCGCCGTCGCGATCGATCAACACGTCAGTGCCTTCGCGGCCACCCTGGTGGGACTGCTCACCGCGGTCGGGGGCGGCATCCTCCGTGACGTCCTGGCCAACGAGATCCCACTGCTGTTGCAGCCGGCCGATCTCTACGCGGTTCCGGCGTTGCTCGGCGCCGGGGTCGTCGCGGTCGGCGGCACCTTGTCGTCGGTGCCGATCTGGGTGTGGCTGATCATCGGGACGGCGGTGGCGACGGGTCTGCGGGTGGCGGGACTCGCGTTCGGGTGGCGGCTGCCGACCGCCGGCCCGGGGTGGCGTCGCCGCGACGCGGGCACGTGAGTTCGCCGGCAAGAGGTTGACACCCGACAGATCGAAACCCGGCGATCAGCGGGTCGCGGAGCGGTCAGTCGCATATCGTCGCGTGGTGGGGATGCGGGGGTGGTACCGGGTAATCGGTCTGTGCGCGGCGGTTGTGGCGTTGTGCACGTCATGGGCTGCGGGTCCGGCGGATGCCGCACCCGACGTCGGTCGAGGCGCCGGGAGTGTCACGCAGGCCTACCTCCTCGGGGCGACCCCGGGTGCCGCGGTCACGCTTGATGACGCCGCGGGCCACGTCGCCGGTGCGGGGCGGGTCGATGAGTTCGGTTCCTTCCTGGTCCGCGACCTGACGCCGGGCTCGGGCTACCGATTTCGAGTGAACGGATTGTCGGGCAACAGCTTTGCGGTGCTCGACGGGGTGACCCCGCCGTCGTCGTCGCTCTTTCGGCAGTCGCTGCGGCCCGGGCTGAACTACATCCGGGTGCGGGACGGGATCTCCCTGGCCGCCGTCGTGCGGCTGCCGCCGGGTAAGACGATGGCCGACGGCCCGTTCCCGACCGTGATCGAGTACTCCGGCTATCAGACCGCTGCTCCGAATGACTTCCTGCTCGGCGCGCTCGGGTCACTGGTCAAGCGGCCGGACCCGCTGGCTCCGGCCATCAGCACCATGTTCGGCGGGATCGTTGCGCCGACGGCGGGATTCGCGACGGTCAATGTCCAGATGCGGGGAAGCGGGTGCTCGGGCGGCGCCTTCGACCTCTTCGATTATCCGACCACCTACGACGGCTATGACGTCGTGGAGACCGTCGCGCGTCAGCCTTGGGTGGCGCACCACAAGGTGGGCATGGTCGGGATCTCGTTCTCGGGGATCTCCCAGATCTCGGTCGCGGCCACACGCCCACCGGGGCTGGCGGCCATCGCACCGATGAGCATCACCGACGATCTCTACTCGACAGGATTCCCGGGCGGCATCTTCAACACCGGGTTCGCCAACTCCTGGCTCGTCGAGCGCCAGGAACATGCGCGGCCGGCCCCCGACGGTGGGCAACCCTACGCCCGCGAACTGATCCGCCGCGGCGATCGTGCGTGCGCCGCAAACCAACGACTCCGACTCCAGACACAGAACATCGAGGACCTGATCGCGCAGAACCCGACGCGCACCCCGGCACTGTTCGACCACCGTTCGCCCGCGCACTGGGCATCGAAGATCACCGTGCCGGTCTTCCTCTCCGGTGCGCTCCAAGACGAGCAGACCGGGCCGCAGTGGACGTCGGTGATCGACGAACTCCGCGGCAACCGCAATGTGTGGGTGAAGGCGGTCAACGGCGCGCACTTCGACTCGGCCGATCCGCAGATCCTCGGGCCGTGGAACGAGTTCCTCAACATCTTTGTCGCCCAACGGGTACCACGGGACAATCCGGCGCTTGTTGCTCTGGCTCCGGTGCTCTACGAGGCCACGACGGGCACTCCGGGCCGACCGCTGGTGACGTCCCGGTTCCCCGCGGCGCCGTCGGTGGCGGCAGCACGTGCCGCATTCGCCCGGGACCCGCGGGTGCAGGTCTTCTTCGGGTCGGGCACCGACACGTCGTCGATCGCCGGCCCGGGAAACCTCTCCGCGCCGTGGTCCGCGGGATTCGGCGCGTGGCCACCCGCCTCGGTCGCATCGGGAACACGACTGTCCCTCGACGTCGGCGGGCGACTGACATCCGCGCCGGCGCGGCCCTCGTCCATCGCATTCCGGCCCGACCCGGCAGCTCGACCGGGCGGCACACTCGATGTGGTCGGACCGTCGCAGCTGCCGTGGAAGGCGCTGCCGCCCTATCACTGGACGTCCGTGCCTGGGAGGTCGGGCGTCGGCTTCGTCACCGCGCCGCGGCAGTCCGACGCCGTGGCGGTGGGACCCGCGAGTCTCGATCTTCGGCTGGCGTCGTCGGCGCCGGACACCGACCTGCAGGCCACCATCTCCGAGGTCCGGCCCGACGGACGCGAGACGTACGTGACGTCGGGGTACCTCCGGGCCTCCCTGCGGAAAGTGAATTCGGCTGCGACAGCGCTGAACCCGACGCGCGACTGGACCTCCTCGCAGCCGCTGGCCGCGGGGTTCCAGACTGTGCGGATTGCCCTGAATCCGATCGCCCACGCGTTCCGGAGCGGTTCACGCATCCGGGTGACCATCACCGCTCCGGGCGGTGACCGGACCTCGTGGCGATTCGCGACACCGCCCACCGGTGGGCGCGTGGTCGACACCATCGCCCTCGGTTCGGGCGGGTCGACGCTCGTCCTGCCGATCGTGCCCGGGTTGCGTGCCGGCACCCCGCTGGGTGTGTGCGACGGACTGCGCGGCCAGCCGTGCCGGAGTTACGCGAGGGCGTTCAACGGCGGCTGATCGTCGGCGTCGGAACCCTCGATGAGCATGTTCTCGTGCGGGGCGTCGACAGCGGCAGCGACCCGACTCCCGACGTCGTCGAGGAACGCATGGATCGTCTCCGTGCCGAGCGCGTTGGCCGGATAGCGGCTCCGGATCGACAGACCACGCCCCGTCCGGGAGATCCAGAACTGGGCGTCGTCGGCGGTGGTGACGTTCGAGATGTGGTGGGCATCGATCTCGTCGTGCAGGGTGGCGCCGGGCAGCGAGCGGTAGTCGACGAACGACGTCATGAAGATGTCGTCGCGGACCTGGTCCAGCCCGCCGAGCGCGGCGATGACCTGTGGGATGGGCACACCACCCAGCCGCACCGCACGCCGCAGCGCCGGGCCGGTCCGCCGGATCGTCTCGAGTAGGTCATCGGTGCTGACGACGCGCAGCGGTGCGTTGGTGGTGAACCATCCGACGGCGTTGCGCCACGGCTCACTGCGGCGGGTGTGCATCGGGAACAGCAGCGCGAGTTCGGGGCCGCCGCCGAGGTGGCGGACGGTGTGCGCCATCGCCGACAGCACTCCGCCGAAGAGGCTCGATCCGTTGGCTCGGCAGATCGTCGCGAACCGTTCGGTGGCGGGACCGTCGAGCAGGCACCTGACGTCGGCGCCCTGCGGTGCACGGTCGCCGGGGGCGACACCGAGATCGAGCGGGAACGTCGGTGGATGGCCGTCATGTTCATCGAAGAAGCGCAGCCAGGACAGCATCCGGGGATCTGACGCGCCCACCTGGGTCATCTCCGACTCCGCTGCGCAATAGTCGACGAAATTCCCGCTCACCGGCAGATTCTCGGGCACAAATGCATCCCGCCCACGGCGATAGCCGTGATACAGGTGGTGGAGGTCATCGACGATGATCGACATCGAGTAGGCATCGACGTGCGAATGATCGAAGCCGCAGATGATCGTGGACACGTCGCGACGGTCGATGGCGCCGAGCAGGTAGGCGGGGAATCCGAATGGGTGACAGGCGGCATCCAGCGTCGCCCACACGGCTTGTCGCAGGGCGCGACGGCTGGTGGCCCGGACACCGGGGTTCTCGTCGAGCCGCAACGCGCTCGGGTCGATCTCTTCACGAACGAATGTGTTGTCGCGCTTGGTGAACGAACTGTGCAGGGTGCCGTGACGGGCGATCAGGGCGTGGTATGCCCGCGCCAGTGCACCCCGGTCGATACGGCCGCGGGCGCTGAAGCTGACCGCGAGCCAGGTGCTGTGGTCGTTCGCGCCGGCCAGGTGCACGCTCTGGTTGAACGACGGGGGTACCACCGAGGTCTGCGGGACGCTCCCGGTCGTATCGACCGACCAGGAGAGGAACTCGCCGGGCTCCGGCAGGTACCGGTCAATGGTGGTGACGTGCAAGGCTGCGCTCCTGGTGGCGGACCGGGTGGGGTGCGGTGGCGACGGGCAGACTCGATGCGGTCAGACCAGGCCGCGTGATCTGATGATCGCCGTGCCGGGCGACGTCGGTGACCACGGTGCAGAGATGTTCGAAGTATCGGTGTACCTGACGTTGCGCGAATGGTGTATCCGGGGTCTGGCTGCCGAGATAGAGACGATCATGATCGCGATTGATCCACAGCGACGCGTTGGCGGTACGACCTTCTCCGGTGAAGATCACCCCGCGGTCGTAGGCCGGTGTCCCGTCGCCGGGAAACCTGCGGAAGTCGATGTAGGACAACAGATTGGGAGCGGACACGACCGACTCCGGTGGTGCTCCGGCAGACACCATGGCGGCGAGGGCGGCCTGGACGGGGACCGTCGCCAGCCGTTTGGTCCGTTGCTGCGCCGAGTACGCGGTGGGTATGAGTCCGGTGAGGCTCGTGACGCCTCCGACATCGAGTTCGATCGGCGAGAACGAACAACACCATCCCTGCGTCGCGGCGAAATCGGGTAACGCGGCGCGCGTGTTCACCACACTCATGCCGTAATAGTCTGTCTCCCCGGTGAGCTCGTACCCGGTGATGGCCAGTGCCGCGTAGATTCCCGACAGGACACGACCACCCGCGTGCACGCACACCCTCTCGAACGCCTCCACCTCGTCGCCGTCCAGCATGGTCATCTCCACCGGTCGGACCGGAGCGGACTCACCGGGACCGAGCCCGAGGTCGAGCGGGAACCCGGGCATGCGGAGGGAATGCCGCGTGAATGTGTCCTTCCACCAGCGGGTCTCCGGTGTCTCTCCGGCGTGCTGTCGTGCCAGGTCGGCCTCGATCTCGGCGTAGTCGAAGAAGCTGCGGGGCACTGTGTTCGTGTCCGCCCGCCCGGCCGCGGCATCCGCCGGTGCCCCGTCGCATAGAGCGGCGTAGAGCTCGGTCAGTTCGGAGAGCGCAAGAGCCTGCGATGCACCGTCACTCAGTGCGTGATCGCAGGCCAGGAAGATCGAGAAGCCACCCGGCCGTGCGATGGCGCCGAACGCGAATCCGGGGAAGGAATCGCTGATCGCCTCGTGCTCGAATCGATCCGCGAGGTGGCGGTGCAGATCGTCGGCGGTGTCCACCGTGCCGGCGTCGACGACACCGAACTCGATGTCCTCGGCATCGACGAGATGTCGCCTGACCTCGTGTCCGTCACAGTCGAACCAACTGCGCAGGATCGGGTGGCGGCGCACGAAGGTCTCGAGTGCGCGGGTCATCGCATCCACGTCGAGGTCGCCGTCGAGTTCGGTACCCGAGCCAAGGTATGCGCGGTGTGGCGCACCCGCCGATCGTGCGAGACGGCTGCTGCGGATGTGGTTCTCGGCGAGAAAGGTGATCGGCTGTCGGTCGACCCCGGCCGCGGCTGCGGCCATTCGGCATCCCGGACTCGGGTGCCAGCTGAGCGCTCGCCCCGGTTGCGGTTGCCACCATCCCATCGCGGTGATCTTCACGGATTCCTCTCGTCGTCAGGCGGGTTGACGTTCGTCGTGTCCGGATGTGGCGGGCAGCGGCGCAGACCGATCGCGCATGGGTGCGCCGGCATCGATCACGGCGTCGACGATGGTGCACGCCGTGGTGATGAGGCGGCGGACGTTGGCGGCGGCGACCTCGTTTCCGGGGTATCGGGTGGACACGGTCATACCCGTCGGCGTCCGCGCCACCCAGAGGTAGACCTCCGACTCGGAGCGGGTGGCGCCGCGCAGGGTCTGCGCGCGCCACCCGGGCCAGTCCGTGGCGCCCGGGACAAACCGGAGGTCGAGATAGGAGACGACGAACTCGGGCTCGGCATGGGTGCCCAACAGTTGCGCGACGCGTGGATAAGGCAGTCGCGACAGACGCTTGGCCTCACCTATCCCGGCTGCGGATGCGGCCAGTACGTCGGCGATCGTCTCCGCCTGTGCGAGATCCACTTCCAGCGGTCCTATGCCGACGTACCACCCGACCGATTCCACGAACTGTGTCTCGTGCCGGGTGTGCATTGGCATCGCCGCGCGGAGGAGGGGGTCACCGGTCAGCTCCTGGTGGGCCAGTGCGAGTGCCGCTATCACGGCCGTCTGGGTGCTGTGACCCGCTGCACGACTCAATGCGGTCAGCGTGGCCACTTGATCGGCGGTCGCGACGAAGCCCGCCCAACCACGTTGCCGGTCGTCGGTGTCGCGTGGCCCGTCGACCGCGGCCAGCGGCTCGCTGAGTGGCAGGCCGAGATCGGGGAAGCGGCCGCCCGATGCGTCGAGGAATCGCCGCCATCGCTGGATCCCGGGATGATCGACCGTCAGCGTCTCGCCGGCCGCCCGACTGCTCGCACTGAAGTCGACATGACTTCCGATGGGCGACGGGGTCGGTGCGCGGTTCTCGAGTTCGGCGTCATAGAACTGACGCAACTCGTTGATGGACAGGAACATCGAGTACGCATCCATCACCGAGTGATCCGCCGCGAACACCATGTAGAACGATTCGGACCCCGAGCCGGACTGGTCGGTGTCGGAGATCGTCGCCGCCATGCAGTGCGGCCAGTCGAGCGGCGACAGCGCCCGGTCGAACATCGAGATCAGCACGTCGCGGACGGCGTCCGATTCGATCCGGCCGGCCGATTCCGAACATATCGACACGGCGTCGGCCGATCGGGTGCGTCGAACCTGCCGGACGCCTCCACAGGTGTCGGCGGACAGCGTCACTGTTGTTCGGAACGCTTCATGACGGCGGGTCCAGGCGAGGAGGGCGCGTCGCATCGCGTCCGGGTCGAACGCTCTGTCGATCTCGAATACCGCACCCAACCATGAGCTTTCGTGCATCTCCGCCGTGCAGTTCACGCCGGCGCGAGTGATGTGGTCCTCGTGCTCGTAGGTGAGCGGCCTCGCGTCGGTATCCCATCCCGTGGGCTCGGCATCGGTGACCGGCGTCCATCGCGTGACCGTGCCACCCGGTAGTTCATAGGCCGACAGTTCGGTGAATTTCATTGATGTGTATCCGTTTTCCTACTGCGGTAGGTGCTGCTCGCCTGATGGTGATCTGCTCGAGCGGCCGCGTGAATCACTGCGTGGTCCGCAATGCGCACCGCTGCGCTGTCAGGACGAGGGGAGAGGCGGCGCGACAATTGCGCCGGGTCCACCGTGATCATAAGTCGATCTCCGGCGGCTGCACAGCGTCGGAAATGGGTGTGCTTCGTCACACTAACAATCTGATGCACTACGTCGAACATATGAATGTCTGTGTCGCGCAGACGATCTGGGCATCGTGAAACGGATTGTGAGTCGCTCGGTGAGCCGTGTTTCGCTCTCGTTACAACGATGCGACGTCGTGTCGTCTCGAAAAGCGCTTTGCTGCAGCAGAATCCGATGTCAGAAGCACTTTTGACACGTCGGCTCCAGGTAAACTCCACCCGCAATGAGCATGCGGATCGGCTGGATGTCGGGAGTCGGTGGCGATGTCGAGCTCTTGCACCGCCGCGGACGGCGCCTATAACCTGATCTCAGCGGCTGTCGGGGCCGGGGGGAACCGGGGAGTGGTCCGCATCCTGTCACCGATCGACGTGTGGGCGACGGTGCCCGACGAGGGCTCCTGCCGATATCTCCACGACGAATATCACTGAGCTGTAGCAATTCTCGATGTTTGATGAAAAGACTCTGGAGCGTGCTGATGTCCGGTGCTGCCTTGGCGATCGATGCGCACGGGTTGACCAAGAGTTACGGTCGTTCGTGTGCGGTCGACCGCGTGGATCTGCAGATACCCGAGGGTGGCGTGTTCGCCCTGCTGGGTACGAATGGTGCGGGCAAGACGACCACGGTGCGCATGCTCGCGACATTGTCGCGTCCCGATTCGGGCACCGCGCGGGTCTTCGGACTCGACGTGGTCCGGCAGGCCGGAGCGGTTCGCTCGCTGATCGGTGTGACCGGGCAGTACGCCTCCGTCGACGAAGATCTGACCGCCATGGAGAATCTGACCATCTTCGGCCGACTGGTGGGCGCGACGAGCAGGAAGGCCAGGATGCGAGCCGATGCCCTGTTGGATCAGTTCGGCCTCACACCGGTGGCCGATCGGGCGGTGGGTCAGTTCTCCGGCGGGATGCGCCGCCGACTCGACCTCGCAGCGTCGATGATCACCACGCCCCGGTTGCTGTTCCTCGACGAGCCGACCACGGGGCTCGATCCCCGTACGCGAGCACAGATGTGGACGACGATCCGTGCGATGGTGCTCGAGGGATCGACCGTCCTGCTGACCACGCAATACCTCGAGGAGGCCGACCAGCTGGCCGATCACGTCGCGGTCATGGATCGTGGCCGGGTGGTCGCCGACGGTACCGCCGACGAGCTCAAGGCCCGGGTGGGGGACAACAGTGTCCGGCTCGACCTCGCCGACCCCGAGTCGGTCGCGGAGGCCGCGGCCGTCGCGGCACGGTTCGCGCATGCCGAAGTCGTCGTCGGGCGCGGCGATCGACAACTGTCCGTGCCCATGGACGATCTCGATCTTCTGCCCGATCTGCTGATGGAACTGCGCGCGCGCGGGCTGCGGCTACGTGCGGTGAATGTCGAACGCCCCAGCCTCGACGAGGTCTTCTTCGCGCTCACCGGGGGCACCGAGTCCGAGGTCGCGGTATGACGGCGGCCACGGGAGATCTTGTCCTCCGCAATCGGGTCCCGGTGGGAGCCACGATCTCCCAGTCCCTCACCATGGCCCGGCGCGGCCTGCTCAAGATCAAACACAACCCGCAGCAACTGTTCGACGTCATCGTCCTCCCGATCGTGTTCACGATCATGTTCTCCACGCTCTTCGGCGGGGCCATCGTCGGGGACGTCGACGCCTACCTGCCGCTGCTCATCCCGGGTGTGCTGGTCCAGGTGGCCGTTGCCGCCTCGGTCACCACCGGCGTGCAGTTGCGCGAGGACCTCGATCGCGGTGTGTTCGATCGCTTCAAGTCGCTGCCGATCGCGCGCGTCGCACCACTGGCCGGCGCCCTGCTCGCCAACGGCGTCCGCTACGTGGTCGCCACGGTCATCACCGTCGCGGTCGGCGTCGCAATGGGCTACCGACCGGGCAGCGTAGGGGGTCTCGTCGCCGCCTGCGGACTCATCGTGGTCGTCGCGTTCACGCTGAGCTGGATCTTCGCCCTGATGGGGGTCCTGCTGGACAAGGCGTCGACCGTTCAGGGCGTTTCCATGCTGATCCTCATGCCGCTGACCTTCGTCTCCAACGCGCTGGTCCCGATCGACACGATGCCGGGGTGGATGCAGACCTGCGCGGCGGTGAACCCGGTGTCGCATCTCGTATCCGCGGCGCGCGCGCTCGCCGCCGACGGCGCCGCAGGAGCCCAGATCGGCTACACCCTGCTCGGCGCGGCCGCCGTGCTCGCCATCTTCGTGCCCGTGACCCTGAGAACCTACATGCGGAGGACCTGACGTGAACGTGCCGCTCCCGACCACCGACATCGCACCCCGACCGACCCTGTCCGTGGTGGTACCGGTGTACAACGAAGAAGACACGATCGGCGACTGCTTGTCCAGGTTGGTCGATCAGCTCGACGACATCGCCGAGATCATCGTGGTCGACAACAACTCGACGGACTCGGGAATGGGCATCGTCGAGGCCTTCGCGGCTCGTCATCCCGAGGTGCGGACGGTCCGAGAGTCGCAGCAGGGCTTGGTGTTCGCCCGCAACGCCGGCATGGACGTCGCCTGCGGCGACCTCATCGCGCGCATCGATGCGGACACGCGCGTCGGATCGGACTGGGCGGCCACGATCGTCGACTTCTTCGTCGCCGACCCATCGGGCCGGTGGGACGCGTTGTGCGGTCGGGGAGAGGCTTATGGAGTGCCGCTCGCCGGGCGATTCGATCGCTGGAAGATCAAGATCCATCCGTTGGGGCGACGACAAGCACATCGCACCGTCACCGAGATCCCCGTTCTGTACGGGTCGAACATGGTGGTCCGCCGTGATGTCTGGAATCGCATACGCACCCGGGTCAGCATGCGCCGCGACATCTTCGAGGATGTCGACATGGGGCTCTGCATCACCGAGGGCGGGGGTCGCAACGCCTTCCTCGCATCTCTCACCGTGGGCGTCTCGGCCCGGCGGATGCACTCCGGTCTACCCGCATTCGTGACCTACATGAGTTTCCTGCCGAGAACTTTCGCGCTGCACCGCCGTTTCGCCTTCACCGCGGGAACCGCTCTCGTCTACGTTCCGGCGCTCACGATCCTGCACGCCTGTCGGCTCATGGCCATCCGGGTCTACGACAGCGACACCGGGCGATGGTCTCCACGCAAGTGGCGATCACCGGAATCGGATCGTGTGTTGCCGTGAGGGATCAGCCCGTCCGCGACGCGCGGACGGCCTGCTCGACGACGTCGGCGGCCGTCGAGACCGCCTGTGCCGCAGGGATCAGGTGCCGGCTCATCTCCGCGGCGGTGTGTCGGGTCCGGTCCTCGAGCGCCGCACCGAGGGCGTCGACGATGCGCATGTCGTCCACCCGTGACATCGGAAGAGAGGTCCCCGCATGCGATGCCGTGATCGCGCGACCCCAGATCGGCTGATCCGCACCGACCCAGGTGACCACCGTGGGAATCCCGGCGCGCAGACCGGCGGCCACCGATCCCGCACCGCCGTGGTGGACGGCCGCCGCGCAGCGCGGGAGGATGGTGTCGTGGTCGATGTGTCCGACCACGCGGATGCGCTCGTCGGTGACTCCCGACATGAAGTCACTCCACCCGCCGGACACCAGGAGACGCAGATCGAGTTCGCCTGCGGCCGAGCGGAACGCATTGGCCACTCGTTGCGGATCCGACGGCAACATGCTGCCGAATCCCACGTAGACAGGTGGCGTGTCGGCCTCGATCCACTCGAGGAGATCGTCGGCCGCCTCGTCGCCGACCCCGGAGCGGAGGCCGCCGGGCAGTGCGAAGAACCCGACCAATGGCCGGCGAGATCCCCACTCCGCGGTCAATGCGGGGAACAGCGCCGGATCGTAGGCCTGGATCTCCGGAATGCCGGTGGCCTCGATCTGCGTCGCGAATGGCGCGCGTACGGGTTCCAGCCCCAGGTCGGCACACAAGGTGTCCTCGGCGGACCGGCCGGCCCACCAGAGGGTCCATTCGACGAGGCGCCAACTGAGATGCGCCACCGCGGGCGAAGCATCGATCCCGACATGTGCCAGAAGGGACGTCGACCGGTTGCGCCGCATGGGGCACAGATGTACCGGGACGTGCGGGATCCCGCGCGCTCTCGACACGTTGTGCGCCCGCTCCTGGCCGGCGCTGCCCGAGATGATCGCGTCGGCGCCGTCGGTCGCATCGAGCAGTTGGTGCTGCATCGCACGACCGCCGCGGAGCGTGAGCTCGGTGACGGCGCGCAGGCGGGTGACCGGGTTGCGCGACTTCATCCGTTCCCGCACCAGCTCGGAGTCCAGTACGGCACGGGTGCTGTCTCCGTATGCTTGCGTCGGAAGCCCCGCGCCCGCACTGAATTCCGTCAGATTCGGTCGAACCAGCATGGTGATCTCATGACCTCGCTCGGTCAGTTCGGTCGCGAGGGCGACGGCGGGCTGCACGTCGCCACGACTGCCGTTGGCGGCCACCACGAACTTCATGACTTCCCCCTTGTTCGGTTGCGGGCCAGTATATGCGTTGGCACGCAGACGGTCTCGCTGTGCATAAGTGGGGCGCCCGCTACAGTCTCTCGGGATCATGCTCGCAGTGAACGGAATTCGGATGAGAGGAAGGTGATCGCGTGACGTCGACCACGTCCGCCACGATCGGATCGAGGGCATCGGCGGTGGGCGATCCGGCGCGTGAGTCGGTGCGGCTCGGCGATGCGGACGCGACCTACTGGTTCCTTCATCGCGCGTTGGGCTGGAGCGTCGTACTGCAACTGGTCTGGACCTTCGACGGTCCGGTCTCGCGGGAGGCCCTGGCCGAGATGAACCGCGGCCTCACGCACGGACGTCTGCACCGGAGGCTGATCGCATCGCGGGTACCCGCGGCGCGACCGCGATGGGTGGATGCCACCGGGTGTCCCGAACTGCGCTACGACGACGAGGTAATCGACGACGACAGCATCGACGCGTGGGCGGCTGACGACATGGCCACCGTCGCACTCGATCCCGAGTCCGGTCGGTGCTGGCGATTGCGTGCGGTCCGCAGCGGATCCGGGAAGACGGCCGTGTCACTCTGTGCTCTGCACCTCGTCGTCGACGGCCGAACGCTCGTCCAGGCGGCCGCCGCGGCGATGGGTCCGCTGCCGGCACAACCCGCCAACCCGGTGCGGCAACCGGCCGGGGAAGGCATGCGCCGGTGGCGCACCGGCCACCGTGGGCTGATGGCCGACCTGGTCGACGCCGGTGGCCAGGTCTTTGCGACGGGGCGCGGCGCGGTGCGCGCCGTGCGTTCGGTGACGTCTCGTGACCTGGCGGCGGTCGACGCGGCGCCGGCGCGTCCGCTTCGCGCCCCGATGGCGGAGCGGGCGCCGAGAGCGGAGTGGGTACGGGCGACGGCGGCCGTACCGTCCGACGTCTGGGACCGGGTGGCGTCCGCTGCGGAGGGCACGTCCAACAGCCTGTTCGTCGGAGTCGTCGCCGGACTGTTGCGCTCGAGTGGCTACGCGCCGCTCGGCGAGACGATCAAGGTGGGCATCCCGGTGGATCAGCGATCGGGCGACGATGATCCTCGGGCCAATGCCACCGCGGGCGTCGCGGTGATGATGACCGACGATCCCACGCCGGGCGGCGATCTCGCGATGATCCGCCGGGCATGCAAGGACGCATACGCGCGGCTCACCGCCGGACGTCGCCCCGCGGTCGCGCACCTGCAACCGATGGTCTGGATGGTGCCACCGGCATGGTTGATCACCGCCGCGACAGCGGGAACGGGGATGCCTGATGCGATGGTCTCGAACATCGGCGACGTCCCGTCGCAGGCATTGCGCCTGGACGGATTCGATGCACAGCGGTTCGCGTTCCGCGGCATGGCACAAGGTGTGGACCCCGCGTTGCCCTACCGATTCGGTGACGGCGTGCAGTCGTGGTGTGTCCGCACCGAGGAGACGATCACTCTCTCCGTATTCGGCTGCGACGAGACGGCCTTCCGATCCGACGAGCACATCCGAGAGCTCCTGGGCGCAGAACTGAGCGCGTGGGGCCTGCCCTACGAGTACTGGTGAGGAGACCATGACGATGTTCGACCGTGTCCACGATCTGCCACGGGTGACCGGTGCCGACGAGTCCTATCTGCTGGCCGAGGATCTGCTCGGGCTGAGCGCGCCCATCCAGTTCCTCTGGGTGTTCGACGAGGACCCGGGGGCGGATGCCGTCGATGGCCTGCGCGCGGCTCTGGCCGGCGGGTCACTGCAGCGCGCCGTGCGCAGGACACGGATCCCGATGGCACGACACCGGTGGGTCCGATCCACTGTTCCGCCGCGTATCGATGCGACAGGCCAGATCGACGACGACATCGGAGCGTGGGCCGACGACTGCCTGCGATCGGCCGATCTGCGCCCGGCGGACGGGTACGGCTGGCGTCTGGATTCCGCCACGACGAGTGACGGGCGTCGGGTGGTCGCCCTGCTCGTGTCGCACATGATCGCCGACGGGCAGGGCGTCTACCGTGCCCTCGCCGCAGCGCAGGCGGGAACCGGCATGCCACTCCCCGAACCCGACACTGCACGCGGCCTTCACGCCGTCGCCGGGGACCTACTCGACGGGGGCCGTCAGCTGGCCGCGGCGGCGAGGTCGCTGCGAATCCTGCTCACGGCGGCGATCCGCAACCGCGGCAACGGCGCTGCGCGATCGGTGCCTGCGCCTCGTCCACCGGAACGGGTGACCAGCGGTGGTCCCGACACCACGCTGGCCATCGTCGACGTGGACCGTCACGAGTGGCATGCACGCGCGAAGGAGTGCAATGGAACTGCGAACACCCTGTTCACGGCGCTGCTGGCCGGGATCGTGCGTCGATCGGGTTATCCGATCCCGGGTGACCTGCGGGTGTGCGTCGCGGTGGACAACCGTGCCGGCGACCCGGACGACCGTGCCAACGCGTCGGGCGGTGTCTGGATTCGCCTCGCCGATCCGGTGGAGCCGGGCACTGGACTCGACGGCATCCGAACCCTCAGCAAGCGGGCGTTCATCGAGTACGCGGAGTCCGGGGCAGAGCAGATCGCCGACAATCTGGCGCCGGTGGTCCGGCTCCTGCCGCGACGATTGATCGCCCGGATGATGACATCCATCCCCGGGCCCGACACCACGGTGTCCAATCTCGGTGTGGCGCCGGCAGAGTCGCTCCGGATCGGCGGAGCCACCGCGGCCTCGTTCGCCATCCGCGCAATCATGCAGGGCATGCCGGCGGATCGACGTCGATCGCAGGGACCGGCCGCGGCCGCCTGGGCCGTCGAGTACGGGGATCGCATCACGCTCACCTTCTTCGGTGTCCACCCCGACCACTTCGGCGATACCGATCTGCTGCGCAAACTGATCGACGACGAACTGTCCTCCTGGGACATCGACCACCGGCTCTGGTGACGGGGTGACCGTGAACAGACCGGACGAGGCCGCTGCGGGCAGGCACATCGCAATCGTGTTGTACGGCAGCCGCGGTGACATCCAGCCCGGTATCTGCCTGGCACTCGAACTCCAGCACCGTGGCCACCGGGTGTCGGTGCTCGCCCCGCCCGAACTGGTGGATCTGGCGCGATCGGCGGGGGTCGGGCAGGTGCGTCCGGTAGGACTGGACGCCCACCAGGCGTGGTCGTCGGATGCGGCCGTCGCGGCACAGCGACATCGAAACCCGCTGGTACGTCTACGTTTCACGCTGTCCACCGTCCGTGCCGGTTTCGCGGCGTTCGACGATGCGTTGATCGCCGAGTTCCTCGCCGATCGTGCACCGCTCGCCGACGTCGATCTGCTCGTCGTGGCACCCCTCTGCCAGGAGCGGGGGCTGGCCGTCGCCGAGCGGCTCGACGTCGGACTCGTGGTGCTGCGGTATGGTCCGATGTCGGAAAACGGAGTGGTGGGGTCGATTCCGGGCCTGACAGCTCATTGGTCGGTCGCGTGGAAGCGGCGGTCGTGGCGGATCGCCGATCGGCTCACCTGGGTGGCCACGGGATGGCACGCCAACGCCTTCCGGCGCAGCATCGGGGTGCCGAGGGCACGAGGTCCGCTGTCACGTCGGCTCGGAGCGCTCGGCGTCCCGCAACTCCAGGCGTACGACGCCGAGCTGTTTCCCGGGCTCGCCGACGACTGGGGCGAGACCAAGCCGATCACCGGATTCTTCGACCTGCCGCCGGAGAATCGTGCCAAACTGGGTGAGATGACCACCGACAGTACAGATCTGGCGAACTGGCTGGTCGAAGGTGAGCCCCCGCTGTTCGTCACCTTCGGCAGCATGTCACCGGCCGCCCGTGACCGAGGTGTGGCCGTGTTCCGTGAGGTCGCCCGAGGGTTGGGGCTGCGTTGCCTGATCGCCGGCGAGACCACCCACGGCGTCGATCCCGATGACGACGGAGTCTTCGCGGTCGGCGCCGTGGATCACGCAACGGTACTTCCCCGATGTGCCGCTGCGGTGCACCACGGTGGTGCGGGAACCACCGCCGCATCGCTGCGGGCGGGCCTGCCGACTCTGGTCTGCTCGGTGACCGCCGACCAACCGTTCTGGGGGCAGTCCGTGCGCGCCCTACGGGTGGGTGACACGACACGCTTGCCGAACCTCACCCCGGCGTCCGCGACGGCCGGTCTGGAAGCGGTTCTGGCGGCGCCGGTCCGGGCCGCGGCTCAGCAACTCGCCGCCCGAATGGTGCAGCCGGAGAAGGCCGTCGCCGTGGCGGCCGACATCGTCGAGGCGCGCGCCCGGCCGCGCTGAGGCCTGCGGCGCAGTAGACCCATTGCGTCGAGATCTACTGCGTCGAGACCTACTGGGCCGAGATCTACTGGGCGATGTACTTGTTGACGGCCCGATTGAGGAAGTTCGGGATGAACTTCGCGGCATTCCCGAGGAACAGGGTCTGCGCGCCCACCGAGTAGCTCGTGCGATGCAGCAATTTGTCCTGCCGGGTCGGATGGACCGACTCCCACACCTTCTCCGCGACCTGCTCGGGGGTGATGCGGACGCCGAGCGTCTTCGTCGACTTCGCGTCGTTGTCGGCGAGTGCCGTCTTCGCCCACAGCGGCCAGATGCCGACGACGCGGATGTCGTCGTGCTCCCACTCCAGTTCGAGCGCTTCGGTGAGGCCGCCGACGAAGAACTTGGTCGCGCTGTAGGTCGCGATGCCGGGTTGCCCGTAGATCGCGGACGCCGACGCGATGTTGACGAGGTGGGCGCCCGGGGTCACCTTCAGATAGGGGTAGGCGGCCTGCGCGCCCAGCGCGACGCCGAGGGCGTCGATCTCGATCTGTCGTCGAACGGCGTCCGCCGAGATCTCGTGCAACGGTCCCTCGACGAGGATGCCGGCGTTGTTGTCGAGCACATCGAGGTGACCGCCGGTCTGCGAGGTGAAGTCGGCGAGCGCATCGGCCCACTGCTTGTCGTCGCGGACGTCGAGTTCGCCGACGATCCACTCGGGGTGATTCGCCTTCACCTTCGACAGCGCATCCGCCGATACGTCGTAGACGCCGACCGTCCAGCCTTCCCGGGAGAATCGCTCCGCGGTCGCCAGTCCGATACCCGCGGCGCCGCCCGAGATGAAGATCGATGACATGTGTGTTTCTCCTGCCTTTGGCCAGCTGAGAGGCCGTTTCGCCGGTAAGTTACCGGCCAGTATAGGTCGTCGCCTGTTTACTACCTCACACCCCGATGCTATCTTGACAACACGCATTGTCATAACAGTGCTCATTGTCATGAAAGAACAGTTGTTCACCGAGGACCTGGAGGTCGAAACCGATGACCGCAGCGATGGAACGGACGCAGAGCGACGGGGCAACACCCGACTCGGCTCGCCCGGACAACGTCGTCAGCATGCGTGATCAGGGGCCGAGCGAGGTCTCCGAGCGTCTTCTCGCCTCGGCCGCCCGGCTGTCCCGGAACGCGATGACCGAGATCGAGTGGTCGGAGCCGATGGACCCGACCAAGTACGGGTGTAGCCCCGAGTGGTCGTCGCTCTACGGCACCGCCTATTGGAACGAGCTGACCGAGGAGCAGCGGATCTCGGTGACGCGTCACGAGTTCGCCTCGATCATGAACATCGGCATCTGGTTCGAGATGATCCTGCAGGAGATGGTCATCCGCGACCAGTATCTCGGCGCGTACCACGATCCGGAGTTCCAGTTCGCCCTCACCGAGGTCGCCGACGAATGCCGGCATTCGATCATGTTCGCGAAGGCATCGCAGAAGATGGTCGGCACGTCGTACAAGCCGACCAAGAGGGTCGGTCGCCTGGGCAAACTGTTCAAGCGGACCGCCAAGAACGAGGTCGCCTACGCCGGAATCCTGGTCGCCGAAGAGGTGCTCGACGTCTTCCAGCGCGGTTGCATGCGTGACGATCGCGTGCTCCCGTTCATCCGCACCGTCAACGAGATCCACGTTCTCGAGGAATCGCGGCACATGAAGTTCGCGCGCGAGGAGGTCCGCGAGTCGATGGAGGGTGTCGGCTGGGCACGCCGCCAGTTCAGCGCGCTCTATGTGGCTCTCGGCGCGTACTTCATCGTCACGAGCCTGGTGCAGAAGAAGGCCTTCGCCGATGCCGGTCTCGACGCCGATCGCGCTGTCGCGGAGATGAACTCGAACTCGCACTTTCAGTCGATGATCCGCAGCAGCTGCGCGCATCTCATGGAGTTCCTCGACGACGTCGGGCTGCTCACCAAGCCGGCCATGCGGTTCTACCGGAAAGCGCACATGCTCTGATGTTCGTCATCACCCAATCCTGCTGCAGCGACGCCGCGTGCGTGTCCGTGTGTCCGGTCAACTGCATCCACCCGACCCCGGAGGAGCGCGGTTTCGGTAGCTCCGACATCCTGCACATCGATCCGGAGGCCTGCATCGATTGCGGCGCCTGCGCGGACGCGTGCCCGGTGGATGCCATCTACCCGGCCGACAAACTCGGCGAGCGCGACAAGGTCTTCATCGACATCAATGCGGACTTCTACAAGACCAACAGCGACATCACCTCCGGGTGGAAGCAGGTGGAGTATCCGGAGATCCCGAAACTCCCTGCGGGACTGCGGGTTGCGTTGGTCGGCACGGGTCCGTCGGGGGGCTATGCGCTTCGTACCATCCTCGACCGCACCGAGGCGCAGGTGACGGTGATCGACAAACTGCCGACGCCGGGCGGCCTGGTCCGAGCCGGTGTCGCGCCCGACCACCCCGGCACCAAGGGCGTGCTCCGCGGGTTCGACCTTCTCTATCGCGATCCGAGGGTGACGATGGCGACCAACGTCGAGGTGGGTGTCGAGCCCGGTCAGGTCACGCCCGCCGAACTCGCCGAGCACTTCGACGCGGTGTTCTACGCGGTCGGCGCGAGCGAGTCGCGGTGCCTGGGTATCCCGGGCGAGGATCTGGCCGGCTCGACGTCGGCGACCGATCTGGTGGCCTGGTACAACGCCGTCCCGGGCTCGTCGGCACCGCCGATCCCGGTCGACGGCACAGGTCGCGCGGTCGTGGTGGGTACCGGAAACGTCGCGCTGGACGTGGCCCGGATCCTGGTGTCGCCGCCGGAGTTGCTGGCCACCACCGACATCGCCGATCGCGCACTGCGCATCCTCGAGCAGCAGAACATCCACGAGGTCGTCGTGCTGGGCCGGCGTGACCAGGCGTCGGCCGCCTACACGTCGGCGGAATACCGTGCGCTGTCGACCATTCCGGGCGTCGAGGTCGTCGTGCACGACGACCCGGACAGCGAGTTGCCGGATCTGTCCTCGGCGCCGGATCCGAGCCGACGCCGCATCGTGTTCGTCTTCCACACCACACCCGAGGAGATCGTCGGGGCCGATCGGGTGGACGGCCTGACCGTGCAGACCGGATCGAACCGTCACCACATCGCCACCGACCTGGTCGTGCGCTCCATCGGTTACCGATCCACTCCCATCGCCGGACTCCCGTTCGACGAGGAGCGCGGTGTCTTCCCGAACCTCGATGGCCGGATGGTCGACGACAACGGCGAGATCATCCCGGGTTCCTATGTCCTCGGTTGGGCCAAGCGTGGCCCGAGCGGCGGCATCGGTGCCAACAAGGTCTGCGCCGAGGGGACCGTCGAGGATTTCCTCCGGGATGCCGTCGAGGGCCGGCTCGATCGCTCGACGCGCGATGCGAAGGCATTCACCGCGCTGCTGCGCAAGCGGAGCAGGCATGTCATCGGCTACCGCGGGATGCGTGCCATCGACGTCAGTGAGCGTCGTCGTGGGCTGCTCGAGGGGCGGCCCCGGGTGAAGTACACCGAGGTCTCGGAGATGGTCGGCGCGGCGGGGCGTTTCAACCGCGCGTCGCGCTGATCTGCGAAGTGCGCTCCGCCGCTGAGTGCGGCGAACGGAGTGAACCCGCCGCCCCGCACACTGATCGAGTGGTCGAACGGAGTGAAACCCGCCGCCCCCGCTGATCGAGTGCGACGAACGGAGTGAGGAGCGTATCGAGATCAGGTTCCGTGGTTTCGATACGGCCTCGGCTGGCGCCTCGGCCTACTCAACCAGCGGTGGGGGTTCGGCTGGCGCCTCGGCCTACTCAACCAGCGGTGGGGGTTCGGCTGGCGCCTTGGCCTACTCAACCGGCGGTGGGGGCTCGGGTATCACAGCTGCCGACCTGGGCAGTGAGGTCCTGACAATCGCCTTGTAACACCGAGGCAAGAAGTGATTCACGCGCGATGGCGATAGTGACTCGTATGTCCAGTACACCGCGATTTCTGCAAGGCGTCTACGCGTTCACCGGGACGGGGCTCACCAAACCCGCGCCGATCGACCCTTCGCTGTCCTTCGTGGTGCCATCGGGGATGACCGCGCAACCGCTGTATTTCCGCGGCGGCAACAGTTCGGGCGAGCTGATCTCGGTGACCCTGATGCGCGACGGTCAGCCCATGCGCGTCTTCCCGATGGGGGCGCGCTCGTCGGTCAACGTGCCGCTCCGCGTGGTGGAGGACGTGGATCCCGATTCCACCCTGGAACTGGTGTTGGCCGCACCGGAGGGAACCTCGGGCGAGGTCGTCATCGACTTCGGCATGGTCGTCTTCTGATGCCGGTCGCCAAGCGCAGGCTCGTGGTCGTCGGCAACGGCATGGCCGGTGCCCGGACCGTCGAGGAGATCCTCGCCCGCGGCGGTGGCGACCAATTCGACGTCACGATGATCGGCGACGAACCCTATGGCAACTACAACCGCATCATGCTCAGCCACGTGCTCTCCGGCGAGACCTCCATCGACGACGACGATCTGATGCTCAACCCGATGGCGTGGTACCGGGAGAACGGCGTGACGCTGCGCGCCGGCGACAGCGCGGAGGCCATCGACCGCTTCGCCAAGACCGTCACGTGTGCCAGCGGCACTGTCATTCCCTTCGACGCCCTGATCATCGCCACCGGCTCGAACACGTTCTTCCCCAACATGGACGGCCTCCGGGAAGCTGACGGGCGCCTGGCGCGTGGGGTGTTCGGTTTCCGCACCATCGAGGACACCAACGGCATGCTGCAGATGGCGACCTCACGCGACGACATCCGCGCAGTGGTGATCGGCGGCGGGTTGCTGGGTCTGGAGGCGGCCTACGGGCTCAAGACCCAAGGCCTCGACGTCGACGTGGTGCATTCACCGGGGCATCTGATGAACCAGCAACTCGACGAGCGCGGCGGAAAGGTGCTGCGCAACAAGATCGAGGAACTGGGTGTGGGCGTATACACCGGAAAACGGACCACTGCGGTGCTGCGCGACGACTCCGGTCGGGTGTCGGGGGTCGGCTTCAACGACGGTGATTCGCTGCCCGCCGACATGATCGTCGTGACCGCCGGTATCCGACCGAACGTGGAACTCGCCCGTGGCGCCGGCCTGGTGATCGAACGAGGAATCGTCGTCGACGACCAGATGCGTTGCGAGGATGAGGGTTTCATCTACGCCGTCGGTGAGTGCGCGCAGCATCGCAGCGAGGTGTACGGCTTGGTCGCGCCATTGTGGGAACAGGCGGTGGTGCTCGCCGACGTCCTCACCGGTAACAACCCGGACGCCGAGTACCACGGGTCGAGGCTCACCACCAAGCTCAAGGTCGCCGGAGTCGACGTCGCGGCGATGGGGGTCAAAGGGCCCGAACGTGAGGACGACGAGTTCGTCCAGTTCTACGAACCCCGCAGCGGGACCTACAAGAGCGTCGTCGTGCGCGACAACAAGCTCATCGGCGCGATGCTGCTCGGCGACATCTCCAAGGCGAACTTCCTGACGCAGGCATTCGACGACAAGGTGCCGCTGCCCGACGAACGCATCTCGATGCTGTTCGACATGGGTACCCCCACCGCGGCGACCGGCGCGGCCGAGCTCGCCGACGACGTACAGGTCTGCAACTGCAACGGTGTCACCAAGGGCGACATCGTCTCCTGCGTGCAGAGCGGGTGCACGAGCGTGAGCGAGGTGTGTGCCCAGACGCGCGCCGGCAAGGGCTGCGGCTCGTGCAAGCAGCTCGTCGGCGACATCGTGGAGTTCGCGGCCGGTGACACGCTCACCGTCGACAAGTCGGCGGAGTGGTACGTGCCGGCGATCCCGCTGACGAAACCGGAACTGATCGACGCCATCCGGCGCCAGGATCTGCGGTCGGTCACCGAGGTGTTCGCCGCGCTCGCCCCCGACGGCGAGGACGCGGCGTCGAAGATGCCGCTGTCCTCACTGCTACGGGTGATCTGGGGTCAGGACTGGAAGCGTGAGCCCGGCGCGCTGTTCGTCAACGATCGGGTGCACGCGAACATCCAGCGCGACGGGACCTTCTCGGTGGTACCGCAGATGAAGGGCGGCGTGACGTCGCCGGAGCAGCTGCGCAAGATCGCCGACGTCGCCGAGAAGTACGACATCCCCATGATCAAGGCGACCGGCGGTCAGCGGATCGACCTGCTCGGTGTGAAAAAGGAAGACCTGCCGAAGGTCTGGCAGGACCTGGACATGCCGTCGGGGTATGCGTACGGAAAATCGTTCCGGACGGTGAAGACCTGTGTGGGCACCGATTACTGCCGCTTCGGACTGGGCGACTCAACACAGCTGGGTATCGACATCGAGAGTCGCTACCAGGGTCTGGAGTCGCCGGCGAAGCTGAAGTTGGCGGTCACCGGGTGTCCGCGCAACTGTGCCGAGGCCCTGTGCAAGGACTTCGGAGTGGTCGCCATCGGCGACGGAAAATGGGAGATCTACGTCGGCGGTGCCGCCGGTGCCCACATCCGCAAGGGCGACGTGCTCGCCACGGTTGACTCCCCGGAGGAGGTGATCCGGTTGTGCGGCATCTTCATCCAGTACTACCGCGAACAGGCGAAGTGGCTCGAACGCACCTATGCCTGGGTGCCGCGGATCGGTATCGAGGAACTGCGGGCGATCCTCGTCGACGACCGCGACGGGATCGTCGACGGACTGCAGGAGCGGATCGACGAGGCCGTCGGCAACTATGTCGATCCCTGGCTCGATCGTGCGCAGCCACGCTCGCCTGCCCAGTTCACCTCGTCGTTGCCGCTGCTGCCGCTGCCGAAGGTGCCGGTCCGATGACCGCGGTGTCCAACGAGACGGCCGTCCCGATCGGTCGTCTGGAGGACCTGCAGCCGGGGAGGGACGCGCGTACGCGGTCGACGGTCGTCAGCTCGCCGTGTTCCGGATGACCGATGGCACGCTGCGTGCCACCGATGCCGTCTGCCCGCACCGGGGAGGTCCGATCGCCGACGGCCAGTTCGACCTGGGCCACATCGTGTGCCCCCTGCACCAGTACACCTTTCGCTTCTCCGACGGTGGCTGCACAGCCGAGGGGATCGGGTCGCTCGGGGTGTATCGGATCGAGGATCGCGCCGGGGAGATCGTGGTCTGGCTGTGACCAGACCCGGTCAGCGGACCAGGGAGTCGGGCACCACGTAACGCTCGGGGCCGAAGGTGATGACGCTGGCGCCGCCCTGCCGCGTGACGACGAAGTCGTAGGCGGCGGACCCGTCGGCCTGGGAACTGTCGGCGCCATAGGGCGTGGTGCCGTGGAAGAACAGCGCGCGAGATGATCCGTCGGGTTTGGTGACCTCGACGAGTGTGCTCTTCTTGTCGTCGCCCCAGTCGCGGGTCACCTTGGCTGCGCAGTCAGCGGTCGGAGGGGTTCCGGTCGTCGAGCAGACGACGCCCTTGGTCGTCTGTGCCGATGCCGATGGCAGGCCGGCATTCGCATCGCCGGTCGGCACCGACACGATGGTGATCCCGTCCACCTGCCCGACGACCTTGCCCCCGAGGGCTGCGGGGTCGACGCCTGCCGGGCAGCCGACCAGGATCGCGCTGTCATCGAGCCACTGGGAGGTGGTCGAGCTCTCGCCCAGTCGCCGACAGGGTGACTCGGCGTTCGGATAGGGGTCGCCGAAAGTGAGCGATGCCGGAACCGAGGACGCTGCGCCCGCCGATGTCGAGGCGGTGGTGCTCGCCGCGCTCGAGACCACGCTGCTCGCCACCGACGACGACACGCTCGATGAACCGGGCGACGCCGATTGGCCGTCGTCGGTGGCACATCCGGAGACGGCGGCGGCGGTCAACCCGACGAGCAGGAAGGCGGAGCGGATTCTCATGATCGGACCCTCGCGCACTCGGGTGCGCCGGGGGAACCCTGTGGCGCACGGACGAGTTGGCACTAGCCGGTCACTGCTGTCGTCCGCCGTCTTTGGTGGGCGAGTCGCCCCGGTGCGTGGACCGCTTTCGGGAGCTCCGGGAACTCAGTACACGTCCCGCACGTACCGTTTGTCCGCTGCCAGCGCCTTCACGTACGACTCCGCGCCGGCGGGTGAGCGCCGGCCGTGGTGGGCGACGATCTCCTTGAGGGTCGCGTCGACGTCCTTGGCCATCCGGGTCGCGTCCCCGCAGACGTAGACGTGCGCGCCGTCGTGCAGCCAGCGGTAGATCTCCTCGCCGTGTTCGCGCATGCGATCCTGAACATAGATCTTGCGTTCCTGATCGCGCGAGAATGCGACGTCGAGCCGGGTCAGCAACCCGTCGGAGAGCATCGTCGTGAGCTCGTCACGGTAGTAGAAGTCGGTGGCCGAGTACTGCTCGCCGAAGAACAACCAGTTCTTGCCCTCGTGGCCCTGTGCCTGACGCTCACGCAGGAAGCCGCGGAACGGTGCGACGCCGGTGCCGGGTCCGATCATGATCATCGGCGTATCCGGATCGGTCGGGGGCCGAAAATGGGTCGTCGACGTCACGAACACACCGATCTCCTGCGCGTCGCAGTGGTCGGCCAGGAACGTCGAGCACACGCCGCCGCGCGGTTTGCCGTGCAGGTTGTAGCGCACGGCCGACACCGTGAGTTCTACCTCCTCCGGATTGTGCAGCGGACTCGAGGAGATCGAATACGACCGTGGCTGAAGAGGTTTCAGTACGGAGATCCACTCATCCGCGTCTGCCTTCACCGGGTACTCGGTCAGCACGTCGACCGTCTGGCGGCCCCAGGTCCACGACTCCATGTCCTTCTTGTTGCCCGCGGCGGCCAACGAATGCAGATGTGCCGACCCGTTGCGGTCGGCCACGAAACGCATGAAATCCGGTGTGACCTTGGCGAACTCCAGCCGCTCGCGCAGCGCACGGTGCAGCGGCATCTCGTCACCACCGGGGGCATCGACGATCTCGCCGCCGTCGAGTCCGGTGACGTCGAGCCATTCGTCGATGAGAGACGCGTTGTTGAGTGGCCAGACACCAAGAGCGTCGCCGGCTTTGTAACTCATCGCGTCGCCGGGCAGGTGAAAACCGAAGTTGCGCACGTCCTTCTGCGACCCGTCGGCACTCAACTTCACATTGCGCGACAGATGGGTCACCAACGGACTCTTCTTCGAGTAGGCGGGCGCGGTCCGCACCGACGGCTGCGCCGGCGAGTCGGCCGGTTCACTGACCACCGTGACCTGATCCGCCGACGTCGGAACCGACGCGTTGTCCGAGCCGATCACGGTGTGCACCCGGTCCAGCCACTGACCCGCAGGTTCCTCGAAGTCGGGTTCGCAGTCGACGCGTTCGAGGAGCCGCTGGGCGCCGAGCTCGACGAGTCGCTCGTCGAGATTGCGGCCGTGCCCGCAGAAGTTGTCGTAGCTCGAATCGCCGAACGCCAGTACGGCGTAACGCAATCCGGACAGGTCCGGAGCCGAGTCGCCGCTCAGCGCGTCCCAGAACGCCGACCCGTTGTCCGGCGGTTCGCCGTCGCCGGTCGTCGAGCTGACGAACAGGGCCGTGCCCGTCAGCGCCTCGACGTCGGCCGCATCCATCTCGGTGACCGTGACGTCGAAGCCCTTCGCACGGATGTGATCTGCGGTCTCGGTGGCGAACTCCTCGGCGTTGCCCATCTGGGACGCCCACAGCACGGTGATGACGTCGCGTGCCGCCTGGGCCGCGGCGTCGTTCCCGACGTCGCCGGGCACAGCTGCGCCGGGGTGCGGGGTCCGCGCGAAGATGCCGTCGATCAGACCGGCCGCCCAGGCGTGGACCTCGGCGCGCAACGGCGCCCCCGCCGGCAGGTAGGGGCGCTCGCCGACGAGAGGCTGGGCCCGCAGTCCGGCGATGATCCCCGCGAGATAGGTGCGTTCGGCATCCGACGGCCGGATGACCTCGAGCGCCGAGAGACCCAACGCAGATGCGAGTGCATCGACTGGGCTGTCGACGACCCGGTGCTCGCCGGTCGTGGTGACACCCGGTGTATCGGTCGCGGGGTCCTCCTCGGTCTGTGGTCCGGAGACCCTGGTCAGGGTGACCGCGCAGACCTTGAACTCGGGCTGCTGGGAGAGCGGGTCGATCGCGTCGGAGGTGACGGCGTTGATGGCCAGATCCTCGCCGAACATGTCGTTCCAGTGGAACGGCACGAAGCAGTTGCCCGGTCGTACCCGGTCGGAGACCGAGGCCGGCAGGACCGCGCGGCCGCGCCGGGACGCCACTTCCACCTGGTCCTTGGCGCCGATGCCGAGCCGTGCGGCGTCGTCGGGATGGATCTCCACGAACGGGCCGGGTGCCAACTTGTTCAGCTTGGCCACCCGACCGGTCTTGGTGAGCGTGTGCCACTGGTGGGGAAGTCGGCCCGTGTTCAGCAGGACCGGGAAGTCGTCGTCGGGCATCTCGGCCGGATCCACATGCGGGCGGGCGAAGAACTGGGCGCGCCGCGTCGGCGTGGCGAAGGCCAGCGCCGGGGTGGAGCCGTCGGCGGCGCGGTACAGCGTCTGGCTGACACCGTCGTTGAGATAGCGGATCGGGTTGCGACCTCCGGGGTTGGACCCCTCGATGAGGTCCTCGGGCGGGGACGGCCACTGCATGGGGGTGCGACGTAGCCCGTCGTAGGTGACGCCGCGCAGGTCGTAGCCGGTACGCGGATTGGCGAACTCGCGGATCTCGTCGAAGATCTCCTCGGCACACGAATAGGAGAAGGCGTCGGCGTAACCCATCTCGCAGGCGATCCGCGCGATGATCTGCCAGTCCGGCTGCGCCTGGCCGGGTGCGCCCAGCGCAGGTTCGAAGAGGGTGATGTTGCGCTCGGAGTTGACCATCGTGCCGGTCGACTCCGACCACAGGGCTGCCGGCAGTGCCACATCGGCGTATGCGTTGGTCTCGGTCTCGGCGAACGCGTCCTGGGTGATGACCAACTCGGCACGCTCGAGCCCGGCGATGACCGTGGACCGGTTGGCCACCGATGCCACCGGGTTGGTGCAGATGATCCAGCAGGCCCGGATCTGCCCGTCGGCCATCCGCTCGAACATGTCGATGGTGCCGCCGCCGACGTCGGTGCGCAGCGTCCCCGGCTCCACGCCCCAGCGGGTCTCGACGAACTCGCGGTCGTCGGCGGAGATGACCGCGCGTTGGCCCGGCAGCCCCGGGCCCATGTAGCCCATCTCGCGTCCGCCCATCGCGTTCGGCTGACCGGTCAGCGAGAACGGGCCGCTGCCGAGTCGGCAGATCGCGCCGGTGGCCAGGTGCAGGTTGATCAGCGCGTTGGTGTTCCAGGTGCCGTGCGTCGACTGATTGAGGCCCATCGTCCAGCAACTCATCCAGTTGTCGGCGGTGCCGATCATCTCGGCGGCACGGTGCAGGTCGTCGACGGGGATACCGGTGATCTCGGCGACCACGTCCGGCGGGTACTGCCCGGCGAAGTCCGGCATCTGCTCGAAACCGTCGGTGTAGGACGCCACGAAGTCCTGGTCGACGTGTCCGCCGGTGATCAACAGGTGGAGCAGGCCGTTGAGCAGCGCGAGGTCGGTACCCGGCTTCACCTGCAGGAACAGGTCACATTTGTCGGCGGTGGCGGTGCGGCGGGGATCGACGACGATCAGTTTCGCGCCGGCCTTGATGCGGTCCATCATGCGCATGTGCAGGATCGGGTGGCAGTCGGCCATATTCGATCCGATGACGAAGAAGACGTCGGCGTGATCGAAATCCTGATACGACCCGGGCGGTCCGTCGGAGCCCAGTGACTGCTTGTACCCGGTACCTGCGCTGGCCATGCACAGCCGCGAGTTCGACTCGATCTGATTGGTGCCGATGAAGCCCTTCGCCAGCTTGTTGGACAGATACTGTGCCTCCATCGACATCTGGCCGGAGACGTACAGGGCAACGGCGTCGGGGCCGTCCTCGTCGATGATGGCGCGCAGCCGGCGGGCGGTGTCGGTGATCACCTGGTCCATGTCCGCGGGTGTGGGGGAGTCGCCCCGCTCCGGGCGGACCATCGGCGTGACGAGCCGGCCGCCGGCCGCCAGCATGTCGGCGGTGGTGGATCCCTTGGTGCAGAGACGGCCGAAATTGGTCGGGTGGTCCTTGCGTCCGACGGTCTTGGCCACCTGGCCGTTCTCGTCGACCGCAAGGTCCATGCCACAGCCCACCCCGCAGTAGGCGCACAGCGAATGGACGATGTCGACGGACTTCACGCTCACCAGCGTTGTCCGGACGTGTTTCCTGATTCAAAGCGTCCAGTTACGCGCCTATCAACTTGACCTCACAGGGTGGGCGGGCACCTGTGCGGCAGGCGTCGGAGGTCAGACCGGCGCGAGCGTGATGCGCGCGTCGATGCGCTGGATGAGGCAGGTCGAGCGGGGGATGCGGAAGGTCTCGTCGGTCGGTGCGTCGACGATGTGGGCGCCGCCGATCACCACCGGCACGACGAACCGGTAGGCGAGCACGTCGGGGTCGCCGTGTGCGCCGACCGTCCGGGAGAGGACCCGGGGCGCGGTCATCACGGAGTATTGGATGTGCAGGTCGAGGTCGCGCCGCATCTGCTCACCGGAGAACCCGGTCTGCAGCCCGTTCTCGTACCGGACCGCGTCGCGCGCGAAGGGCACCGCGCCCGCCGTGGTGCGATCGCCGAGCGCGGTGATGTAGGCGTCGGCCGCCGCGAGTTGACGGTCCGGAGTGCAGGTCGCGGGTGCCGCGCCCGCCGCGCCGGGTGCGCCGCCGGTCGCCGCCACGGCGGCGAGGGCTGCGGAGACACTCACGAGGCCGGCGACGACGCCACGGCGGAATCGGTTCACGCCGCGAATGCTAGCCGACCGGTGGCGGCGGCAGAACAGCCAGACACGCCGCCACACCTGCGCGAACGACACGACGACCAACAGGTGCCGTCCTCAGACACATCTCAGCAGTTCACGATAAGACTGTAGGTATGCGCATCCTTGTGGTCGACGACGATCGGGCGGTCCGTGAATCGCTGCGTCGGTCGCTGTCCTTCAACGGCTATGCGGTCGAAACCGCGGCCGACGGGCTCGAAGCCCTCGAGAAGATCGTCGCCGACCGCCCCGACGTGGTGATCCTGGACGTGATGATGCCGCGCCTCGACGGCCTCGAGGTCTGTCGGCGATTGCGTTCGGCCGGCGACGACCTGCCGATCCTGGTCCTGACCGCCCGCGATTCGGTGTCCGAGCGGGTGTCGGGCCTCGACGCGGGCGCCGACGACTACCTGCCCAAACCCTTCGCGCTCGAGGAGTTGCTGGCACGGCTGCGCGCGCTCCTGCGCCGTGCGACCCCCGAGGACGACGCCGAGTCCGAGGCCCTCGTGTTCGCCGACCTCACGCTGGACCCGGTCACCCGCGACGTCTCGCGCGGCGAGCGGAGCATCAGCCTGACCCGCACCGAGTTCGCGCTGCTCGAGATGTTGATGGCCAATCCGCGTCGGGTGCTGTCGCGCAGCCGCATCCTCGAGGAGGTCTGGGGCTACGACTTCCCGACGTCGGGCAACGCGCTCGAGGTCTACGTCGGCTATCTGCGTCGCAAGACCGAGGCCGACGGTGAATCACGGTTGATCCACACCGTGCGGGGCGTCGGCTACGTGCTGCGGGAGACGCCACCCTAGTGCGTGCCGACACCACAGCCGTCGCGCCGACGTCGACGCGGCGCGGGTTCTTGCGCCGCCGGCGCGACGAGCTGAAGGAGATGCGGCCGCCGATGCCGTTGACACGTGCGGTGTCGCTGAAGACGCGCGTCACGCTGCTGTCGGCGACCGTCGTACTGGTCTCGGTCAGTCTGATGGCGGCGGCTGCCTACTTCGTCGTGTACCGCGCGATGTACAACGAGGTGGATTCACAACTGGAGAGTCGCGCCGACGGCATGACGGCGCTCGCGAAGACCGGGTTGCTCAACGAGCGGCCGGAATCGCTGGTCACCGGAACGGTGTTCTCCACCAACATCTCCCTGGCCTTGGTCCGGCCCGACGGGCGGAGCTACCTGATCGGCGAGGTGCCGTTCGAGGATGTCGAACGCAAGATCGCACGGTCGGATTACAGTCCGGGCAACAACATCCAGAGCCTGCGGACGATCCGCAATCAGCGGGTGCTGGCCCGCAAGCTCGACGACGGCAACACACTCGTGTTGGCGCAGAGTCTGTTACACACCGACCGCGTGCTCAAGCGCCTGGCCTGGGTGCTGCTGGTGGTCGGTGGGGGCGGGGTCGCGCTGGCCGCGCTGGCCGGGACCACGGTCGCCCGTGCCGGCCTCCGTCCCGTCGGCCGCCTCACCCGGGCCGCCGAAAGGGTCGCGCGCACACAGGATCTGACCCCGATGCCGGTATCGGGCAACGACGAGCTGGCCCGGTTGACCGAGAGCTTCAACACGATGCTGCGCGCACTCGCGGAGTCGCGCGACCGGCAGTCGCGGTTGGTCGCCGACGCCGGTCACGAGCTCCGCACCCCGTTGACGTCGTTGCGGACGAATCTCGAGTTGCTCATCGCGGCGAGCGAGCCCGGCGCGCCGCTGATGCCCGCGCAGGACATGGTCGAGTTGCGGTCCGACGTCATGGCGCAGATCGAGGAACTGTCCACGCTCGTCGGTGATCTGGTGGATCTCGCGCGTGAGGACGCCCCCGAGGTGGTCCACGAGGAGGTCGATCTGACGGAGGTGATCACCCGCACTCTGGAACGGATCCGACGACGGCGCAGCGACGTCGATTTCCACACAGATCTGACACCGTGGTTCGTCTTCGGCGAGGAGCACGGACTCAACCGGGCGGTGCTGAACGTGTTGGACAACGCGGCGAAATGGAGTCCGCGCGGTCGGCCGGTACAGGTGCGGTTGCGTCAGATCGACGCTGCGACGGCGGAGCTGACCGTCGCCGATGCCGGACCCGGCATACCCGAGGAGGACCGGGAGTTGGTGTTCGAGCGCTTCTATCGGTCCACCCAGTCGAGGTCGATGCCGGGATCGGGACTCGGTCTGGCGATCGTGCGACAGGCCGTCGCCCGGCACGGCGGCACGGTTCGCGCCGAACAGTCCGATCTCGGCGGGGCGCTCATCCGAATGACACTGCCCGGTAGTCCGACGCCCGAGGAACCTTCACCGCAGGTCGTTCGTCAGTAGTTGTGTGGGCGGACCACGACCGTTGGTCACCGACTGCCGTACCTGATCCCCTAGGGTTGAGGATCGGGATCGGGATCGGCGCGAGTCGGCCCGCAGGCAGTCGGGACAATCGCCGGGTGTGGCGGCTGTCGGAGAGCAAGGAAGACGACATGACGAGTGGCGGTTCGCAGGGCGATCCGTACGGCCCCGGCAACGGGCCCGGTCAGAATCCGTATGGCTCGCCAGGTCAGTACGGTGCACCCGGCTATGGGTCCAACCCCTATCCGCAGGCCGGCCAGGCGCCCGGGCAGGGACCTGATGCGAATACCTACGGCCACCACGCCGCGTCGACCCAGCGCTACGCCGATCCGTACGGGTCACCACCGTCGGCACCGTTCCCCACCCAGCCTCAGTACGCCGCCGGCCAGAGCGGACCCGGTGCGCCGACATCGGGGATCCCGGCCCACGGCCAGGGCGAACCGGCGCCGAAGAAGAAGTCCGGGGGTGGCGCGAAGGCCGCACTGGCCGTGGGTGCCGTGGTGCTCGCACTCGTCGCCGGTGTCGCGGGCGGTGTGATCGGTGCGAACGTGACCGACGATTCCTCGTCGGCGGCGCACACCGGACCCCTCGGTGGCGACCCCAACAGCGGGTCGGCCGGTCAGGTCGAGGCACCAGCGGGGTCGGTCCAGGAGGTCGCGGCCAGCGTGCTGCCGTCGGTGGTCTCGATCATCGTGCGGTCGGGCAACGCCGAGGGCGGTGGATCCGGGGTCGTCCTGTCCGCGGACGGCGTCATCATGACCAACAACCATGTCGTGTCCGAGGCCGGTGCCGCGCGCGCCAGCGAGGTGTTGGTCATCTTCTCTGACGGCTCGCGGTCACCTGCGCGGGTGCTGGGCGCGGACCCGATCTCCGACATCGCGGTCATCAAGGTGGATAAGTCCGGCCTCACCCCGATCAACATCGGTACCTCGAACAATCTCGCGGTGGGCCAGGACGTCATCGCGATCGGTGCGCCACTCGGTCTCGAGGGCACCGTGACGACCGGCATCATCAGCGCGCTCAACCGCCCGGTGTCGACCTCCCGGGAATCCGGGACGACATCGGTGATCGACGCCATCCAGACGGACGCGGCGATCAACCCCGGTAACTCCGGCGGCGCCCTGGTGAACGCCAAAGGGGCGTTGATCGGGATCAACACCGCGATCGCGACCCTGGGGGCCTCCGCGGAACAGCAGGGCGGCAGCATCGGTCTGGGTTTCGCGATCCCGATCGACCAGGCGATCCGGGTGGCCTACGAACTGCGTGACACCGGTAAGGCCACGCAGGCCGGGCTCGGTGTGTCGGTGCGGGCGAACACCGAGGTCGAGCAACCGGGCGCCTACATCTCCGATGTGACGGCGGGCGGCCCGGCGGACAAGGCGGGTATCCCGCAGGGTGCGGTGGTCACCAAGGTCGACGACCGCAACATCGCGAGCGGTGATGCCCTGGTGGCTGCCGTTCGCTCACACGCACCGGGCGACAACGTCACCATCACCTATGTCGTCAACGGCCAGACCCGAACCGCGCAGGTCACATTGGAGACCCTGCGCACCGGTTAGTTCCCGCACGATCTCCGTCATGGAGCAGAGAGGTTGAGAATGAGCGACTCCGGATCCACCGCCATCGACCCCGACGACGTGGTGGCCGCAGATGCGGCCGCACGTGAGTTCGTCGCACGTCACAGCGACGACGACGGACGTGTGTCCGCAACCGGCGACGAGATCGGCCGGGCCCTGGTCGTCGTCGTCGACGATCGTGCCGCCCACGGTGAGGATCAGAGCCTGCTCGGCCCACTCGTGGGGGAACTCCTCGGCGAGGCAGGTTTCCATGTCGACGCCACGGTCGCCGTGTCCGGGGACGAGGTGGAGATCCGCAATGCGCTGAACACCGCGGTGATCGGCGGTGTCGACCTCGTCGTGTCCGTGGGTGGTGTCGGCGTGGGGGCACGTGATGTCGCCCCGGAGGCGACCGAGGCGCTCCTGGATCGGCGACTGCGTGGCATCGAGGAGGCGGTCCGCAGCTCCGGCCTCGCCGCGGGCGCGACCGACGGTGGCCTGTCCCGTGGTCTGGCCGGGATCTCCGGCCAGACCCTCGTGGTGAACCTCGCGAACTCGCGCGCGGCGGTGCGTGACGGCATGGCGACCGTCGCGCCGTTGGCCAAGCATGTGATCGAGGCGATCAGCGAGTTCTGAGCCCGTGACGTCCCCCGCTGACGAGCCCGCGACCGGGTCGCACTGTGATCCCGACCACTCCTCGGAATCTGCGATGACCAGCGATTCCGGCGATGAAGCAGGTCCGGCGGCGGGCTGGCGGGTCAAGCGGAAAATCGATGACGTGTTCGGTGACGACCTCCCTGAGGTAACATCCGATGAGTGTGATCAAGGTCACACAGGTGCGTCTAAGGATTGGTACGAGGCCAATCGGCCGCCGCACTATGAGTAGCTCGGAGTGCTCTGACATGGCTGACGCAGCGTGTTTTCCTTCCGTTAACATTCGCACTTCTACGAATCGTGAATGTGATGTTTAGGATCATGAGAGTCGGCGGTAGGACACGGCCGATCGCATCTGTTGCCGGGCTCGATATCGCTCCGATAACGTTCGCAACGACGAAACTCGATACCCGGCGACGGGTACCGACGGGGAGTCCTGCGATCTGTCGCGAGTGACGACGCAGCAGTGACCAGGGGTGTGCGGAAGGCGACTTCCATGGAACCGAAGCCAACCGGGTTCGGTTGCGGGGCGGGGGTCCGCAGCCCACGAGGGTCGACTCCTGTGGGCACATGGTTGTGCGCACGGGGGATAACAACCGAATCCTGTGAGAGGGAACGAATGAGCAAGTTCAGCAAGCTCGGGCTGCGCCGCATTGTCGGTGCCGGCGCGCTCGCCGCCGTCGCGGCGGTCGGCATGGCCAGCATGGGGGCGGGAGGCGCAGCGGCAGCTCCGTTGCCCAACGGCTACAAGAACGCGGCGGGTGTCGATGGCGAGTCCATTCAGACCTGGCGTACCGGTGAGTCGGCGCTGCCGGCTCCGTCGGTGGCCAACAACGGTGCGGGTCGCGCCGCGGTTGTCTCGGGTACCTACCGGGCCAAGGCCAGTGCGGGTGTGAACGGCAACATCGCGGTCAAGGTGCTCATCGGTTGCCAGGTGGACATCACCGGCCTCGAGGGCGGCCTGTCGGGCAGCATCACCGAGGCCCTGAGCCCGTCGCTGTCGGGTTCGCTGACCATTCCGCTCAACCCGGGCCAGGTCGTCGTTGCCGACGTGACCGACAAGGACATCAGCGAGGGCGGTGTCGCGGCGATCCAGCTCGATCAGTTCGGGATCAACGTGGAGAGCTGCGGCGGCTACGCCTCGGCGCGCACCATCGTCAAGACCGTCGGCGCCAAGGGTTACAACACCGATGACGGCACCGTCAACGGTGAAGGCACCTACATCCAGTCGACCCTGTACGGCAAGCCCTTCAGCCTCAACTGAGCGGCGAGCAGACAATTCAGCACAACTCTGATTTATCTGCCCCGAGCAGATTGATATTCCACGAAGGGGAATCATGAAGAAGATCAACACTCGCGTGGCCGCAGGCTTCGGCCTCGCCGGTGCCGCGGTGATGGGCCTGACCAGCCTGGGTGCCGGTGGCGCCGTGGCCGGTCCGCTGCCCGGCGGGTACGTGACCAAGACGCTGGTCGACGGCACCCCGGTCACCGTCCGCCTGTTCGACGAGTACGTGAACGTGCAGAAGGCCGTCACCAATGTCGCGACCAGCCGTGAGGTCTGGATGTCGGGCAAGGTCAAGGTCACCGTCGGCGGCAAGGCCGAAGGCGGATCCATCGCCGGTGGCTACCTGGTCGGTTGCCAGGTCAACTTCGGTGCAGGCGCCGACGGCGGCGCGGGCGTCACCGTGGCCCCGAGCGACAGCGGCGGCGCTACTGCCACCCCGTCGGGCAATGCCGGTGCGGGCTTCACCCTCGGCCCCGGCCAGGCGTCGTATGTGCCGATCATCGACACCACCTCCGGTGACAGCACGGCCTACAAGGACTACACCGTCAACGACTACTCCTTCAAGGGGTCGAACGGTGGCGTGGCCTACAGCCAGGAGAAGTTCGGTCTCGACGGTTGCGCCGGCTACGCCTCGGCCAAGGCCAAGATCAAGGTGACCGTCAGCACCGATTCGGTGAAGGGCGTCATCACGCTGTACGGCAAGCCGTTCAGCCTGGGCTGATCGAGCCCGTTCGTCCTCGGGCGGACACCCAGCACGACCGCAACAGGGCGGGATCGGATATCCGATCCCGCCCTGTTGTTGTCCGTGGTTCGAGCGGTGTCAGCTCCCGAAGAACGGGAACGGGAAGTGCCGGGGTCGCGGACGCCGCGCCTGCGGGCGCTGCGGACGCGGGGCGGGGCCCTGACGATGGTTGTTGTGGCCCTGCGGGCCGGGCTTCTGCGGCATTCGGCTGCATCCTCCGTGTTGTCGGTTCACTACACGTCGGCGGCGAATCCCCGCCGACGTCACCGACGGTAGGGAGGCAACCTGGCGGTTACCTGCCAGGACGCCTGGCAACCACCTGGGAGTCCACACCTTCCCGCGCCTGTGGCCTGAAATCTTCTCCGTGCGAACGACTTCACCGCGCAATCCGGACGCATGCGACGAAACGGGCCGCGCCTCTTGACAAGGCGCGGCCCGAATGACGCTGAGGGTCAGCGGGAATGACGTCCCGGACCGTCCGGCGGGTATTCGCCGGGATACTGCCCGGGCGGCGGGAACTGCTGTCCCGGCGGCGGATAGTTCGCAGGCGGGTAGGCGCCGGGCGGGGGATAGGAGCCCGGGGCGGGCTGCGGAGTCGGGTACGGCGGGTTTCCGGGCGGCGGGCCCGAGGGCGCGGGCTGCGTCGGTTGGGCCTGGGGTGCCGGACCGGAGTCGGCGGGCGGCGGAGCGCCGAAGCGCTGCGTGACACCGGCATCGGCGCCGACCCGCGGCGTACCACCCGGATCGGTCAGGTGATTCGGAAGTTCTTCCTCGGCAGCCTCTTTGGCCTTTGAGGTGCCCTCGGGGTCGAGGAGATCGCGGATCTCGGTGAGCAGCGACACCTCGCTCACCTCCGACTTCTTCCCATAACCACCGAGCTCGGCCAGCTTGTTGTACGGCATGATGATCAGGAAGTAGACCACCGCGGCGACGATCAGGAAGTTGATCACGGCCGTGATGAGGGCGCCGATGCCGACGAAGGTCGACGGATTGTCGGTGATCTGGAAACCGAGTCCCTCGGCCGCATCGGTGCCGATCGGGATCGCATTGATCAGTGGTTGGATGATCTGGTCGGTGAAGGCCGTGACGATCGCGGTGAACGCCGCACCGATGATGACCGCCGTGGCCAGCTCTACGACATTGCCCTTGAGTATGAATTCTTTGAATCCCTTGAGCACGGTGTGCGGTCCTCTCCTCTTCGGTTTTACCGCTCTTGTCCAGGTATTCACGTGGGCTCAGTTCATCACCCGTGAGTGCGGCCAGGTCGCGACCGGACTCGTAAACCCTATCCAGGATCGTAAACGACCGTTGTGCTCTTTCGCTGAAACCGCGCCCATCGTCGGCCCGCCGAACTGCCGGTCGTCGTGCACTGAGCACTCGGTCTGACGCCCCGAGTGCTCAGTGCACGACGACCGCGAGCGACGCGTCGAGACCCGCGGCGGCGACTCGATGCGCCGCGGACTCCGCCATCGCGAGCAGCACCGGCCGAGCGCCCGAACGCCCGGACGCGAGTACCCCGTTGTCGGGCGACACCGACGACAACGCCACAACCGCACCGCGGGCCAGCACCGACGTCGACCCAGGCTGCTCGTCGCCGGCGGTCAGTACGTCGACCACGTCGCCTTCCCGCAGCAGCGACGTCACCGTCTCGTCGGACAACCGAACGGGGACGAGCCGCGCGTCCGGGCGCCCGGTCAGCTGTGCGGGCAGACGGGCGGACAGGAGGCGCGTGTCGGTGATGACCTCACCGGCGCGAACACGGCCCGCCACGGTCCGTCCCACGCCGTCGGCAGTCAGCCGGAGTGCACCGGCGGGGATCAGACCACCCGGGATCTCGCGAATCGCCAGATCGGTGGCCACCACCGCGCGACCGGGCATCAGATCATGGGCGGCGACGACGATGGCCCGCGACTGTTCGCTGCGGTGGCCGGCGACGGTGACCGCGACCGCCACGAACACCAACATCACCGACGCGGTACGCCGGACCAGCACCGATCTCGCCCATCCGGGCCGCAACACGTGCCGGACACGGTCGACTGTGCGAGGAGCGAGGCGGTCGCGCGGGAACGGCTGCATGGTCGGGACCGTATCCGCGTGCCGCGCGTCCGATTCCGCGGATCGCTGATCTGGGGACAACCGCCGAACGCGTACTCGCTTTGTGCACAGATCGGGTCGGTGTGCGCCGCTCGATTGGATCCCGCCGACGTCATCGGGAAGAATGGGGGACGGTGTGCCGGGAAGTCTGGTCGGCCTCTGCCCCTCGGGTGGAGATGTTCACGCGAGGGATCGCGTGCCCACCCCTCATGACCAGGAGCCTCGATGTCGACCTCTGCCGACCAACCGTCCACCCGCCAACGATTCCGCCGATGGGTGTCGCTCGACGTCACCAGCGGCGCCCTGCTGATGGTCGCTGCGGTGGCAGCGGTCGTGTGGGCGAACTCGCCCTGGCGCGACGCCTATGATTCGTTGATCTCCACCGAGTTCGGCCCGGAGTCGCTGCACCTGCATCTGTCGCTGGCCGAATGGGCTGCGGACGGTCTGCTCGCCATCTTCTTCTTCATCGTCGGTGTCGAGCTGAAGCAGGAGTTCGTCGCCGGGAGCCTGCGCGACCTGAAACTGGCCGGTGTGCCGATCGTCGCGGCCATCGGCGGGATGGTCGTTCCCGCACTGTTTTACGCGGCGGTCGTCGCCATCGGCGACCCGGAAGCGCTGCGCGGCTGGGCGATTCCGACGGCCACCGACATCGCCTTCGCGTTGGCGGTGCTGGCGATCTTCGGACGCGGTCTGCCGCTTGCCCTCCGGACCTTTCTGCTGACGCTCGCCGTCGTCGACGACCTGCTCGGCATCACCGTCATCGCCACGTTCTACACGGAGACGATCGATTTCGTCATGTTCGGTGCCGCGCTCGCGGTGATCGCCGTCTTCGGATTCCTGGTGCGTCGCCGGCGCCCGCGGTGGCGGGGCCTGATCCCGATCGTGCTCATCCCGGTCGCCGTGGTGGCCTGGGCGCTGATGCACGCGTCGGGCGTGCATGCCACCGTCGCCGGTGTGCTGCTGGGCTTCACCGTTCCCGCACTGGCCGTGTTCGGCGAGAAGAGCTCACGCACACACCAATTCGATGTGGCGGTCCGTCCGACATCGTCGGCGGTGGCATTGCCCGTCTTCGCATTTCTCTCGGCCGGGGTCACGATCGTCGGAGAATCCGGCATCGTGCAACCCGTGTCGATCGGGATCTTCGTGGGCCTCGTGGTGGGCAAGGTCGTCGGTGTCATGGGGGCGACGGCGATCATGACCAGGCTGACGCCACTGCGTCTGCCGGATTCGATCGGCGTCCGCGACCTGCTACCGATCGGGATGCTGACGGGCGTCGGATTCACGGTCGCCCTGCTGATCGCCGAGCTCTCCTTCGAACACGGCTCCGACGATCACGCGTCCGCCGCCAAGGCGGCGATCCTGGTGGCCAGCCTGGTGGCCGCACTGGGTGCCGCGGCGTTGCTGCGCTTGGATGCGCGTCGTCAGCGGGAGCCGGACATGAACCGCGACGGCATCGATGATCGCGACATCGCAGTCATCGAGTAGCAGTCATCGAGTAGCGGCGCGAACTCTCACGTGCGGGCCGCCGCCTCACGCTTCACCTCGAGCGGATCGTAGTTCTCCCAGAACGTGGCGCCGGTGATGTCGAGGGCGTGGGGGTCGAAGGTGGGATCGACGCCGGCCTTCTTCTGACGTTCGAAGTCGCGGAGCGCCTTGAACGCCGGCTGCTGCAGGATGATGATCCCCACGATGTTGAGCCAGGCCATCAGTCCGACGCCGATGTCGCCGAGCGTCCATGCCTCGGTGGCCGTCGAGACGGCACCCATCACCACCGACACGAGGATCAGCGCCTGCAGGATAAGCGTCAGGTTCGATCCGAGGGTGCTGCGCAACGGACGGATGTAGAGCGTGGATGCCTTGCCGAGCAGGAACCGCAGGTTGGTCTCGGCCATGTAGTAGTAGGCGATGATGGTGGTCAGGCAGAAGAACGCCAGGGAGATCGCCACGAACGTCGAGCCCGCCCCGCTCCACAAGGTGTCGAAACCGGTCTGGACAAAGGTGGGACCGACCGCGACGTCGGCGGGCAGGTTGCCGCCCTCGGCGAGCACCGAGCCGTCCTCGGATTCTCCTTCGAAGACGCGGTAGGCGCCCGTCGAGAGGATGAGGAATCCCGTGGCCGTACAGACGAACAAGGTGTCCACATAGACCGCGAACGCCTGCACCAGACCCTGCTTGGCGGGATGGGAGACCTCCGCCGCGGCCGCTGCGTGCGGTCCGGTGCCCTGTCCGGCCTCGTTGGAGTAGATGCCGCGCTTGACGCCCCACATGATCGCGGAGCCGACGATGGCCCCGAACGCGGAGTCGAGACCGAACGCGCTGGCGAAGATCGTCCCGATGATCCCCGGCACCTCTGATGCATTCATCAACACGATGATCAGGGCGAGCACGATGTACACGACTGCCATGAACGGCACCACGATCGAGGCGAAGGCCGCGATGCGCTTGACCCCGCCGATGATGACGAAGGCGAGAACGATCACCGTGGCGACCGCGACGACCCAGGTGGACACGCCCCACGCCTCGTTCATCGCGATGGCCATCGAGTTCGACTGCACGCTCGGCAGCAGCAATCCGCAGGCGAGGACGGTCACCGCGGCGAAGACCAGGCCGTAGACCTTGAAGGCCTTCGATGCCTTGGTGTGTGCCAGCGCCCGGCTCAGGTAATACGCAGGCCCACCCCGGTACTCGCCGGTGAGGGGGTCGCGCGTCTTGTAGATCTGTCCGAGCGTGCACTCGACGAACGACGTCGAGGCGCCCAGGAACGCGACCGCCCACATCCAGAACAACGCTCCGGGCCCGCCGAAAGCGATCGCGGTGGCCACTCCGGCGATGTTGCCGGTGCCGACGCGACCGGCGAGCGACATGGTCAGGGCCTGGAAGGACGAGACCCCCGAGGGCGACTTCTCGCCCTGGAACATCAGGCGGATCATCTCCGGGATCTGACGGACCTGCACGAAGCGAGTACGGATCGAGAAATAGACGCCGGCGGCCAGACACAGATAGACGAGAGCGTTGCTCCAGACATAGCTGTTGACGGTGCTCAGGAAGTCGGACATGCGGGCTCCAGGGGGGCTCGTGGTATGTACGGAGATTGCCTGCGCTTTACCTTTGCATGACCCTCACGAGTTCGCAGGGCGGCCGCCAGATGTACAGAATCCCAGCCCGGCTGGCACTCGGAATGACGGAGTGCCAGGATCGGTTACACTCAGCAGCGATTCACTACTCTTCCCGGAGGTTATCGGTGCCCACCTACTCGTACGCGTGCACGGAGTGTGACAACAAGTTCGACATCGTGCAGTCGTTCTCCGAGGACTCACTCACGGAGTGCCCGCAGTGCACCGGTCGTCTGCGCAAGCTGTTCAACACGGTGGGCATCGTGTTCAAGGGCAGTGGCTTCTACCGCACCGACTCCCGGTCCGGCTCGACATCGAGCGAGGCCGCATCCTCCGGGTCGTCCGAGAACTCGTCGAGCAGCTCGTCGTCGGACTCCTCGTCCAGCAGCACTCCGGCCAAGACCGAGAGCAAGCCCGCCGCACCCGCGGCCACTCCGGCCTGAGCCAGACGCCATCCCGGCGGTGATCGGCCCCTGTCGTCGTGGGAACGCTCAACCGAGCCTGCGGAAACCGCCGTCGGGCGTGAACGCCCACCCCACCCGGACATCGTGCGCAGCGGCGGGTAGTGAATCCACCACCTCGTCGTCGTAGACCACGGCCACCACATCTGCGCTGAGACCGGTCAGCGTGCGGTCGTAGTATCCAGCCCCTCGACCCAGCCGGGTACCCGATTTGTCGACCGCGTAGGCCGGCACGAAGACCACCGACGCTGCGCGCACCGCGTCGGGTCCGAGGTGATCGCCGATCGGTTCCAACAGCCCCCACCGCCCCCGGGCCAATGAGTCGGCGCCGTCGTAACGCACCCAGTCCAGGGCGGTCGGTTCGCCGCCCGGCACCACCGGGACGAGGACAGTGACACCCCGATCGGTCAGCGCGTCGAGCATGGCCGGCGACCCGGGCTCGGAGCCGAACGGGACGTAGGCGGCCACCGTCACGTCGTATTCGAGGCGAAACGGTGCCGAGTACACCCACTCGGCCAGATCGGCGGCTGCGCGCTGACGCACCGCGATCGGACGTGAGATCCTGCGCTCCTCGAACTCGGCCCGAAGCCGTCTCTTCATGGTCCGCACCCGACCGCCTTTTCATCGTCACGCCAGCTCTGTGAGCCATCGCACCACGAATTCTGCGATGTTCTCGACAGGATCCTCGCAGCAATCGCCACTAGGGTGTTCCCATGACCCCCAGTGACGTGAGCCAGACTACCGACGCGTTCACCGAGTACGAGGCCGTGCCCAACACACCGCCGATCCCGCTCACCGCCGTCGTCCCCGCCGCAGGTCTCGGAACCCGCTTCCTCCCGGCCACCAAGACCGTGCCGAAGGAACTCCTGCCCGTCGTCGACACCCCCGGCATCGAGCTCGTCGCCGAGGAGGCGAAAGCCGCCGGGGCGGAACGACTCCTCATCATCACCTCGCCCGGCAAGGACGGAGTCGTCGCCCACTTCGTCGAGGATCTGGTCCTGGAGAACACCCTCGCCAAGCGTGGGAAGGCGGCGATGCTGGCCAAGGTCCGCAAAGCGCCGTCCCTGCTCGAGGTGGCGTCCGTGGTCCAGGAGAAGCCGCTCGGACTGGGCCACGCGGTCGGTTGCGTCGAGCAGTACCTCGGCGACGACGAGGACGCCATCGCCGTCCTGCTTCCCGACGACCTGGTACTGCCCGGTGGTGTCCTCGAGGTGATGGCACGCACCCGTCAGCGCCGCGGAGGGTCGGTGCTGTGCGCCATCGAGGTCCCGCAGGACCGGATCAGCGCCTACGGCGTCTTCGACGTCGAGGAACTGCCCGATGCGAACAATCCCAACGTGATGCGACTGAAGGGCATGGTCGAGAAGCCCGAACCGGAGGACGCCCCGTCGAACTTCGCCGCAGCCGGTCGATACATCCTGGACCGCAAGATCTTCGACGCACTCCGGCGGATCAAGCCCGGCGCCGGCGGCGAACTGCAGCTGACCGACGCGATCGCGCTGCTCATCGAGGAGGGGGAGCCCGTCCACGTCGTCGTGCACCGCGGCACGCGCCACGACCTGGGCAATCCCGGCGGATATCTCAAGGCCGCGGTCGACTTCGCCCTGGACCGCGACGACTACGGCCCCGATCTCCGGGAATGGCTCGAGAAGCGACTCGCGGAAGGCTGACGCCCGCCGTCAGCGCGCCTTGACCATCCGGCGACGACCTCCGGCTAACGTCTAGCGGAAGTGTGTCAGCCGAGATGGGGCGAGAGGTGAGATGCGTTCGGTCGAAGATCATCTGACCCGGGTGACCGCTGCCGCGGTCGCACCGCGGCCGGTCCGCGTCGCGATCTCCGAGGCACAGGGCCTGATGTGCGCCGAGGAGGTCGTCACCGAGCGGCCGATGCCCGGATTCGACCAGGCCGCCATCGACGGGTACGCGATCCGCGCCGTCGACGTCGACCTGGCCGGCGTCATCGCGCCCGATGACGTCGAGGACTTCGATTCCGTTGGTGCCGATCTCGTCGACCTCACCCCCGGTGAGGCGATGATCGTGCAGCTGCCCGTCGTCGGCGAGGTGGGCCCCGGTGCGCGGACACCCACCCGTCTGCAGCCCCGCCAGGCGGTCCGGGTGGAGACCGGTGCGCCCATGCCGACCCTCGCCGATGCGGTCGTCCCGCTGCGATGGACCGACGGCGGTGAGCAGAAGGTCAAGGTCGGCCACGCCGTCGACAGCGGAGCCTACGTGCGGCGGGTCGGCGACGACGTTCAACCCGGCGATGTGGCGGTCCGGGCCGGCTCCATCATCGGACCGGCACAGGTGGGACTGCTGGCCGCGGTCGGCCAGCCGCGTGTGATGGTGCACCCGCGGCCGCGTCTGTCGGTCATCTCGGTCGGCACGGAACTCGTCGACATCGACCGGTCGCCCGGCCCCGGTCAGATCTACGACGTCAACAGTTATGCGCTTGCCGCTGCGGCACGCGATGCGGGCGCCGACGTCAATCGGGTGGGCATCGCCGAACGGGAAACCTCTCGGATGCGGGAAGTCGTTGAGGCGCAACTCATCCGGTCGGAGATCGTGGTGATCTGCGGCGCCATCGGCGGTACCGCGTCGCGGGCGGTGGCCGATGCGCTCAGTGACCTCGGTGAACTCGAGATCGTCCGGGTCGCCATGCACCCCGGGTCGGTGCAGGGGTTCGGGCGCCTCGGCCGCGACGAGGTCCCGACGTTCCTGCTGCCGGCCAACCCGGTCAGCGCACTGGTGACCTTCGAGGTCATGGTGCGGCCACTCATCCGGATCGCACTGGGAAAGCGTCAGCCGATGCGCCGGGTCATCAAGGCCCGCACCATCGGTCCGATCGCCTCGGTGCAGGGCCGCAAGGGCTATCTGCGTGGGCAGTTGATGCGCGACGAACGATCCGGCGAGTACCTGGTGCAGGTCATCGGGGCGTCACCGACCGGCAGCTCGCATCTGCTCGCCGAACTCGCGGAGGCGAACTGTCTGATCATCGTCGAGCCCGACGTCGAGGAACTGGGCACCGGTGACGAGGTCGAGGTGGCCTTCCTCGCCCAGCGAGGATGATGCAGCGACGGTGGCTCCGACACTAGACTCTGAATGATGTTGAGGTGGTTGACCGGGGCGCAGATCAATCCCGGCTGGCCCGCGACGCTGGGTCCGTTGCGTACCCAGGGCGGCGCGGTGGCGTTGCGGCCGGTGAAGCTGCGCGATGCGAAGTCCTGGAGCGACCTGCGCATCCGGAATCAGAACACCCTGCTGCCGTGGGAGCCGACCGGTATCGGGTCGTGGGCCGAGCGGCACCATCCCAGTGCATGGCCGCCCCTGTATTCGGTGCTGCGGTCGGAGGCCAAGCGGGGGACCGTGCTGCCGTTCGTCATCGAGTTGGACGGCCAATACATCGGTCAGCTCACCGTCGGCAACATCCAGCGCGGTGCGGTGCGCAGCGCGTGGATCGGCTACTGGGTCGACGCGCAGCACGTCGGCCAGGGAATTGCCACCGCCGCAGTCGCTTTGGGTGTCGATCACTGTTTTGGGCCGGTGGGTCTGCATCGTCTCGACGCCACCGTGCAACCGGCGAACGTCGCCTCGCAGGCGGTCCTGACGAAGATCGGTTTCCGTCGGGAGGGCCTCCTCGAGCGATACATGGACGTCAACAAGCGCTGGCGCGATCACATCTTGTTCGCGCTGACCGCCGAGGAGGTCGTCGGGAGCGCGGCCGAGACACTCGTCCGCGCGGGCCGAGCCTCGTTCCACTGACGGGGCCACCGAACGACCCAATGGTGTCGGGCCGGTCACGTACCCTCTGCCGCATGTCACCACTGGAGATCGTCGTACGCGGGGTCGCCCGCCGAAAGTATCGGCCGGAGCGGGCCATCCTGGACCTGACCGTGCACCTGGAAGGGCGGGCACGAGAGAGCGTGTACCGCGACGCCACCACGATGCACGGAGCCGTGGTCGAATCGCTGAAGGAACTCCTCGCCCGCGACGTCGTCGACGAATGGTCCAGCGACACGCTACGGGTGTACAGCTACCGGCCGTATGACAGCAACGGCAACCGGCGCGACCCGGTCTACTCCACCCGCATCAAGGTCGACGCCGAGTTCACCGACTTCGAGGAGCTGTCGAAGTTCATCGACCGCTGGGCGGCGGTCGACGGCGTCGACGTCGGTCATGTCGAGTGGGGCATCCCCCAGGACAACCGTCGCACGTACGAACGTGAGCTGCGGCGAGAGGCGGTCGATGACGCCGTGGCGAAGGCGCAGGCCTACGCCGACGCCGTCGGCAGGGGAGCGGTGACGGCCACTCAGCTGGCCGACCCGAACATGCTGTCGACATCGCGGTCCGCGCGCGCAATGTCGGATCCGTTGGGCATTCCCGGAGACGGAAGCGGATCGGCCCCGGCCCTCGAGCTGCGATCCGAGGACATCGAGATCGCCGTCGCGGTTGACGCGAGGTTCGTCGCGGACTGATCCGCGCAAGCTCCCGGTCATCCCTGAGAGCGCTCTGTGAATTCGTCGAATGTCGCCGACGCCCGGCGCGTCTGCGCTGGCCGCGACGTGGACGCCCCTAGATTGTGAAGTGGCGTCGTGTAACCAGAGTGAAAAGAAGGGAGAGTCGCATGCCGAACTCAGTCTTGTGGGTCTGCCTTGTTGCCGTATGGCTTTTCGTGCTGGTTCCGATGGTCATCAAGGGGCGACCGCAGATGCGGAAGACCACTGATGCCGCCAAGGAGACCCGGCTGCTGCACCGTGGGGGCACGCGCACCCGGACGGCGCGCCGTCGCTCCTCGGGGGCGCACCCGCATGACCCGTCGTGGACGTCCGACCGCGCCAAGCGCTCCACCACACGTGCGGGCACCGCGGTCCTCGACGACGACGAGAAGACCGCGAACGCAACGGATTCCGACGATGACGAGTCGCCGGCCCCGACGACCCGTCGCGCCACGACAGCAGAGGTGACGGCTCCGGTCGTCAACGAGGCCGCGGACGATGCGGAGACCGACGACGAGCACGACGCCGACGTCGAGGCGGCCGATCGCGAGGTCGTCGCCGACGACGACACCGCCGAGTCCCTGGAGGACGAGGTCACCGTCGACGGCGAGTTCATCGATCCGGAGCGCGACGACGTCGCGCACGACGACGACGTCGAGGATGCCGAGATCGCATCCGCGGAAGAATTGGAATCCGACGACCTCGAGACCGACGAGTCCGAGGACGTCGCAGATGAGTACGCGGACGACGACTACGACGCCGAAGACGATTACGACGACGACTACGACGACGCCGAAGACGACTATGACGTCGACGATGAGTACGACGACTATGACGACGAGTACGAGGACTCGACCGACGAGATCCTCGACGACACCGAGGACGTGGTGCCGGCGAAACCCGCGCCCGTCCGACGTCGCCGCACGTCCTACTCGCCTGACGCACAGCGCACGGAGATGCGCTACCGCGAACGGCAGCGAGTGCTGATCGGGCTGATGATCCTGCTGATCGGCGCAGCGGCGACCGGGATCTTCCTGGGCATGGTCGGCTGGATCGCGACCGGGGTCGTCGGCGTCATCGTGCTCACCTACCTCGCGTACCTGCGACGTACCGCGGCCACCGAAGCCCGGATTCGCGCCCAGCGTGCGGCGCGGGCCCGGCGTTCGGAGCGTGACCAGGCCGAGCGTCGACGTCGCCAGGAGTCGGTGCCGGAGTTCGCGTCCGCTCCGCCGCCGCCTCGTCTGCGACGTCCCGGCGGCGCGACCGTGCTGGAGATCGACGACGAGGATCCCGTGTTCGACCACCTACCGCCGTTCCAGCGTCGTCGCGTGATGCGCGAGGACGACGGCCTGCGGCGCGTCGCCGGCTGACCGTCAGATCGGCTGACCGTCAGATCACTGTGCGGTGACCGCGGCCGGGTGATCGGCGATCCACGCGCGCCCCAGTGCGGCTGCCCGTGACAGCGCGAACCGTTCGCCGACGTAGAGGACCGGTGCCCCGACGATCGGGATGTAGGCGAGCATGCGCAGCGGCAGAATCGGCTGCGGACGGCGTTCGAACTCATCCGACAGACTGCGCAGGGTCATCGCCGTCTCCCACACCGCTCCGATGAGGCTGCGGCGCTGATCGGTATCGCCCGACTGGTTCGTGGGGTCGGCACCCCCGGTGCCGGCTCCCACGGTGCGGTCACACAGCACCGATGCCAGCATCTCGACCTGGTGCGCACGGTCGGTCACGCCGTACTCGCGTGCGATGGCGACCAGCACCATCGCCTGATTCGCGAAACCGAGCACCGAGGTCAGTGGCAGTCGTCGACTCCATGCGCCGAACACGCCCGGATAGGCGACGGCGATCGTGTTGACGGTTCCGATGCGGGTGATCCACCAGTCGGCGCGACTCCTCGTCGAACGTTCCGTCCAGCCTCTGGTACCCGGCCAATCGGTGAGGTCGAGGCCCTCGGCGAGCAGGTGGAGCAGTTGCTGGATCTTCGAGCCGGTGTGCGGGTCGTCGTGAAAGGTGTGCGCTTTGAGACCGAGTGGGTCGCGCTCCGCGAGCGTGTCTAGCACCGGGTCGATGCCGGCGACCGCGCGGCCGAGCACCGCGACGACCTGCGCATCTGTCATGTCTGCCATGCGCCGAGACTATCCGGGCAGCCGCCGGGTCAAACGCCTCCGGCCGTCCGCAGTTCGGCACGGTGGTGGTTTGGGAGATCGGCGCGGTGGGCTGCTAAAGTGGCCAACGGCCGATCAGTTGATGATCGCCCGGGGCTATGGCGCAGTTGGTAGCGCGACTCGTTCGCATCGAGTAGGTCTGGGGTTCGATTCCCCATAGCTCCACAGATCAGACAGGCGAGCTACATGCCAACCTGGGAGGCTCGGGAGCTGTCGCCGGGTTCTTCCCCCGGGTATCGCTTCGTCCTCCGCATGCAGGCGGGGGACGAGACAAGACCCGGGGGAAGAACCGCCAGGCCATCCTTCGCCGACTCCACCCGCATCCGACGAATAGTCGGATATTCTGCAGCGAATATGACAGACAGCGACCCGGCCGAGCAGGAGTTCCTCGGCACGTCAGCTGCCGAGTCCGCCGACGATTCCCCGACGGACGGTAGGTATGCGGCGATCTTCGCTGCCCTGGATCAGGCGGTGATCGTCGTCGACGCGGACGGCCGGGTCGAGTTGGCGAACCCCGTGGCGGTCAGCATGCTGGGCCTCGGTGAGGATGCCGTACCGGGCGCCCTCGTGCGTGATCTGGCCCTCGACTTCTCCGGCGCCGACGAGTCGCCGATCGACGAATGTCTGCGTGGTGGCGTCGCCGTCGAGGGCCGAATGGCGACGATGATCGCCCCGGCCGGCCGTCGATGGCTGTCGTGCAGCTGCCGGCCGCTCGATGACGGCGCAGACGGGGTCATGGTCTCGATCGTCGACATCACCGACAGCCACCAGGAGGCCTCCCGGTTGGAGTGGGAGGCGACGCGACTGGACTGGGAGGCCACTCACGACTTCCTGACCGGCCTCCTCAATCGCGCGGGGATCGTCCGCGCCATCGAGACGTTCTCGGGACGCCTCACGTCACCCGGGGATTCCGTGGTCGTCCACTACCTCGACCTGGACAGTTTCAAGATCATCAACGACTCGCTCGGGCACACGGTCGGTGACGAGGTGCTCAAGGAGGTCGGCCGCCGACTGCAGCGCACCCTGGGTGACGATGCGGCGATCGGTCGCATCGGTGGGGACGAGTTCGTCGTCGTCCGGCTCGTCGACAACGACCCCGCGGCCCGTCTCGACGGCGAGGTATCGCGCATCCATCGCACAGTGAACGACCCGATCGAGGTCGACGACCACAGCGTGCGGGTCAGTGTCAGCATCGGTATCGCCGTGGTCCGTGCCGGCACCGATCACCCGAGCGCCACCGACCTGCTGCGGGACGCCCATATCGCGCTGTTCCAGGCCAGGACCACCTCCCGCGGCCGGCGTTATGTGCGGTTCCGGCCCGAGTACCGACTCGATCTGCAGCGGCGACAGCGGATCGAGCACGAACTCCGGGAGACGCTGACGGCCGAGCCCCGGCAGCTGTACTTCGACTATCACCCGATCATCGACATCAACAACGGTCACCGGGCGGTCGGGCTGGAGGCGCTCGTGCGGTGGCGACACCCCGAACTCGGACTCGTATCTCCCAGTGAGTTCCTCTCCATCGCCGACCGGAGCGAACTCATCGAACTCCTCGGCGGTCACGTCCTCGACACCACCGTCCGGGAGTTCACCGGACACGAGGGAACCGCGGGTCTCTCACTGTCGCTGAACTTCTCCCGCCGAGAGCTGGCCAACCCGCACTTCCTGCCGCAGCTCGAGATGACGCTGGGAGAGAACGACCTCCCGCCGGGCCGTCTGTGCATCGAGATCACCGAGCGGGTGCTGGCGGCCGACGACAACGCCGGGGTGTTGGCGACCCTCGCCGCTGTGCGTGCCATGGGCTGCCAGGTCGCCATCGACGACTTCGGCACGGGCGCTTCGACATTGAGCGAGTTCTATCGGCTGCCGATCAGCATCATCAAGACCGCGAAGGCGTTCGTCGATGCCCTCGACGACGGCGACCGCGCGGAGATGATGCTCTCCGGCATCGTCGCCACCTCACACGCCATGGGTGTGCAGGTCATCGCCGAGGGCGTCGAGACCTCGCGGCAGGCGGCAGCGATCGAGCGGGTCGGATGCGACTTCGCGCAGGGCTACTTCTACGCCTATCCGCAGCGGCTGGCGAACATCGGCTGAGCCGGCCGATCAGCTCGGGGTGCCCAGCACCCGCCGTGCGAAGCCGTCGAGGTGGGTCTGCAACGTCTCGATCCGCTGGTCGCGGATGGCCTCCGGGTGATCGCCCCCGAAGATGCTGGACGGACGCACCCGGACATTGGCCGAGCACTCGAAGTTCGCGCAGACGAGGGTTCCGACGGTGTTGCCCTTGCGGCCCGCCGGCCCCGCCAGCCGTGCGCTGTAGAACGCGACGTCGTTGGGCAACTGGACGTCCTGGCAGAACGAGCACTGTGGCCGGGTCCGGGGCTGTCGCCCACCGAGGCGCAGCATGATGCCCGACGGCGCGTCGTCGACCGGGATCACCATGTACCCGACCATGGCCAGCTTGGGGTCTCGCCAACCGAGGAAATCGATTTCCGCCCAGTCGAGTTCGGCGAATCCCGGTGGCAGGGTGACGGAGTTGCGTTCGCGCAGAGAGGCGTTGACGAAGGACTTACGGATCTGCGATTCGGTGAGGGCGCGCATGTGTATCGGGCTTCCCGGTGTGGTGGGTGGATGTGTCGATGATGGGGACATGGCTCGACCGACGCGGGCCATCCGAGGCGGATGACGATCGCGTCGATCGGGGCGGTGTCGCTAGTTGCCGGCGTGCACGACGCCGACGACCTCCCCACGCCCCGCGGGCGACGACATGGATTGATACACGGTGTGCATGCTGCCCTCGCCGAGGCCGATGGTCAACCGGATAAGCGGCGACACGCGACCATGACCTGCGTCACCCGATTGGCCACGACTTCGTCCGGTCGCGTACCGTGGAGTTCAATTGATGCACCGAGAAGGTGCTGTCAACGCGTCGTAGAACGCATCTTCGACAGGCCAGCCGCCTGCTCTTTGACTTCATACGGCGAACGAATACGCACAGATGCGTCTTCGCCATCGACACCTCGCAGGGCCGATCAATGCTGCTGTGGCGTGTCCACTAGAGAAAGACACGGACCTTGTCCACTACCTTTGCTTCTCTCGGCGTGCCCGCCGAACTCGTGAAAGTTCTTGCCGCCGAAGGCAAGACCGAGCCCTTCCGCATCCAGGCCGAAACCCTGAAGGACACCCTCGCCGGTGATGACGTGATCGGTTCCGGCAAGACCGGCTCCGGTAAGACCCTGGCCTTCGCGATCCCGATGGTCGCAGGCCTCGCCGAGCTCGACATCAAGCGCCGTCCCGGCGCACCGACCGGCCTGATCCTCGCGCCGACGCGTGAGCTGGCGACCCAGATCGCCGCCGTCGTCACGCCGCTCGCCCGTGCGATGAACCTGACCGTGACCACCGTCTTCGGCGGTGTCAGCCAGAAGCGCCAGGAAGACGCCTTCCGGCGTGGCGTCGACATCGTGGTCGCCTGCCCCGGACGCCTCGAGGACCTGATGCAGCAACGCATCGTCCGCCTCGACGACGTCGAGATCACCGTCCTCGACGAGGCCGACCACATGGCCGATCTCGGCTTCCTGCCCGGCGTCACCCGCATCCTCGCGGCCACCCCGCGCGACGGCCAGCGGATGATGTTCACCGCCACCCTCGACAACGGCGTCGACAAGGTCGCCAAGCGCTTCCTCGACAATCCGAAGGTGCACTCCACCGAGGAGACGTCGGCGCCCGTCGAGATGACCCACCACGTCTTCGAGGTCACTGCGGCCGACAAGAACGCGCTCGTCCGCGAACTGGCCTCGGGCCAGGGACGGCGCATCCTGTTCATGCGCACCAAGCACCAGGCCAAGAAGCTGGCCAAGAAGCTCACCGACGAGGGCATCCCCGCCGTCGACCTGCACGGCAACCTCAGTCAGGCCCAGCGGGACCGGAACCTCAAGGCCTTCGGTGGCGAGGGAGTCAACGTGCTGGTGGCCACCGACGTCGCGGCCCGCGGCGTCCACGTGGATGGCGTCGAGCTGGTGGTGCACGTCGACCCGCCGGCCGAGCACAAGGCCTACCTGCACCGTTCGGGCCGTACGGCGCGCGCGGGCAGCAGTGGCGACGTGGTGACCGTGTGCCTGCCCGATCAGCGTCGCGATCTCGCGGTCCTGCTGCGCAGGGCGAGCATCAAGGTCGCCCCGACCCGCGTGGACGCGAAGTCCGCAGAGGTCGACACCCTGGTCGGCCCCCGCGCCGAGTTCGTCGCACCGGTCGAGAAGCCGGTCCAGCGACAGGCGCCCAAGTCCTCCAACGGCCAGCGTCGCGGCCGCCCCGCCGGGCGCGGTGGTCAGTCCGCGAACGACCGGACCGGTGCCGGACATTCGGGTCAGCGTCGTCGCGGGACGGGCCGCTCGGCCACCGCGCAGGCGCAGCCGCACACCGGCGAGTCGTCGCAGGGTCGTCGTCCGGCGAACCAGCAGCGGCGTCGGGCCACCCGGGCCGGCGCGCCGGCCGGTGCCCGCTGACGATCGCGTCGCACGCGACCCACTGAACTGACCGAACCCACCCTCGCTGTGCGAGGGTGGGTTCCGTCGTGTGTGCGGACATCGCGCCCGTTGTGCCGACCTGGCAGGTCGTGACCCTAGGCGACCCCGACGGCGCGTAGACCGGCGGCGACTCCCGCCGCCAGGATCACGACGACCACCAGGGGTGCGCGACGCAGCGCGGCGATCACGCCGACAACGACGCCGGCCGGGCAGGCCCATCCGATGAAGTCGTGCCCGACGAACAGGGCCCCGGTGGCGGCCACCGCGACCAACAGGACGATCGCGGCACGATCGAGCAGTGCCGCGGTCTGCCGGCTCACCTCGAATCGGCTGCGCAGTGCCGGTCCGGCCAGTCGGATGAGGTACGTGCCGACGGCCAGCACGGCGACACCTGCGAGCAGCCCGGTGCCACTCATCGCGCACCGCGGGAGACGAGGTCGGTCGCACCGTCGTTCGGGATGGGGTCCGCCGACGGCGCGCGACGGCGACGCACCACCTCGACGACGACCAGGCCGACGAGGCTCACCAGGATCGGGAGTCCGGCCGGGAGGAACGGCGTGGCCGACACGGCGATCGCGCCGCCGACGACCGCGGCGGCCAGTGTCCGACGATCGCGGAGGGCCGGTAGGGCGAGTGCGGCGAGCAGGGCCGGGAACGCGGCATCGAGTCCGAGTGACTCCGGGCTCGCGACGACGTCGCCGATCGCCGCGCCGAGTACCGACCCGAGCGGCCAGCTGATCAGAATCCCTGCGCCACAGAGGAAGAACACCGCGCGGGCACGCCGCGAGTCGCTCTCGGAGGCCGCGACGACCGCGGTCTCGTCGTTGATGAAGTGCGCGCCGATCGCGAGCGGGAGTCCACCTCCGAGGTGTCTGCCGACGGAGAGCCCGTAGCCGAAGTTGCGGGTGTTCACGAGCAGGCCGGCGAGCGCGGCGAGCAGCGGAGCGCCACCGGCCGCGATGATCCCGACGAATACGAACTCCGACGAACCTGCGAGGACCACCGTCGCGATGGCGACAATCTGCCACCACACCAGCCCCGCGGAGTGCGCGGCCACACCGTATGAAGCGCCGATGACCAGCACGGACGCGCTCATGACCAGCACAGCGCGCACCGCCGACCCATCAAGTGTTCTCCAGAACGAACGCATGTCCACTATGATGGACACTGAAGACGGTGTTCGTCAAGAAGGACGATCGTCCGGTACATCGAACGGGGGTGGTTTCGTGAGCGCCTCGGCGTTCAATCCGAATCAGGTGGTGGCCGCGTCGCTCAAACGCGAACGCACGCGCGCCGGTCTGTCCATCGGCGAGCTCGCGCGCCGCGCGGGAGTGGGCAAATCGACTCTCTCACAACTGGAGTCGGGCGACGGCAATCCCAGCGTGGAAACACTGTGGGCGCTGTCCACTGCCCTGGGTGTGCAATTCTCCGCGCTGCTCGATGCCCCGGCGCAACCCGTTGAGGTGATCCGATTCGGCGACGGCCCGGTCATCCCGGCGGGAGCGGCAGACTATTCGGCCACCCTGCTCTCGACGGCCCGCCCGGGGACGCGGCGCGACATGTACCTGATCCGGGCCGAACCGGGCGATCCGCGAATCGCGGCACCGCATTCGCGTGGGGTCGTCGAGCATGTGGTGATCACGTCCGGACGGGCGAGACTCGGACCGACCGGCGCCGAGGTCCAACTCGGACCCGGCGATTACATCTCCTACGCGGGCGACGTGGAACACGTGTTCGCGGCACTCGAGCGCGGCACGGTGGCGGTGTTGATCAGCGAGTCGAGCTGATCACGGCGGCGTGAAACGACCGCACAATCCGGCGGCGAGCCATGGCTTCGGACCCCAGGCGAACGCGCGGCCGGTGAGTACGGCCCAGGCCGGGGACACCCGGCCGTAGGCGGCCAGCAGCGCGACGACCGGGTCGACGCTGATGTGCACGTCGGCGCGACGCGGCTCCGCCGGATCGATCTCCAGCCGGCCGTCGGTGAACTCGTAGGTGAAGCGTTCGGTGCAGCCCCGCAATCGGATGTCGTAGGTCGCGGAGTGGCCTGCGCAGGCATCGTCGTCGATCCAGCCGGGCAGGATCGGGTGCCGGCCGCGCGCGATCAAGGGCGCAATCGCCGGGTCGATCGGCCAGGGGGCGCCGACCGCACCCGCGACGTCGTATCCGTGCACCACGAACTCGCCGATCAGGATGCCCAGCGCGGCGTCGGCCCGGACGCTCGTGTCGCCGTCGAAGTTCATCACCGGCACCCGGGCGCCGAAATGGCACACCTGGTCGAGTAGGCAGTCGAGGTCGTCGAGGAGCTTCTGGGTGAGCAGCGTGACGTCGCGGGTCGTCAGGTTGGCGATCTGTTTGGCGTTGAAATCGGGGAGGTCGATGGCGCGCGACGGCCACGAGCCCTCGCCTCTGGCAAGTTCTCGGTAGCGGGCGGGTGCACACGCGACGTGGCCCACACAGTCGGCGATGGTCCAGCCGGGCGTACCGCCGAGTCGGGTCTCCGCGTCGGCGACCGACCGCACCAATTCGACGAACCGACCGCCGGTCTCACGTGCGGTGTCGATGTAGTCAAACCGCGAGAACATGGTCCTCACCCGTCGCCACCCCCCCAGATGAACAGGGCCTCAGCATAACCACGGTTACACCCCATGGCAGGGTGTTCGTGACCCAACTGTTCCCTGATGTGGTGAGCTGTATTCAATTGTGAACAGCGACATTTCGCATCTGCCGAGGTCGGACCCACTGGGTCAACCGACCCAGGTGACCTCGCCGGTGTGGGTTCAGATCACCGGTTCGTCGCTCCGGGTGGTGGCCTCGCCGGCACGGACGATGACCACTCCGGCGACGATCAGCACGCCGCCCGCGAGCTGTACGACGGTGGGGAGCTCGTCGAGTGCCAGCCAGGCGAACACGACGGCGAACAGCACCTCGGACAATCCGACGAACGACATGACCCGTGAGCCCAGTCGACGCCCGGCGGCGATGCCGAGGGAGTAGGCGAGGGCGGCGGTGACGACACCGAGCAACACCAACGGAACCCACCACGACACCGTGAGTCCGGCCAGATCGACATCGACGGTGGCGACCCGCATCGGCAGAACCCCGATCAGGCCGGCGATCCCCAGTCCGGCCGCGCCGACCACCAGTCCGCCCGCGGCCAGTGTCAGCGGTGGGATGTCGACACGGTCGTCGGCGGAGATCACGAAGTAGGCGGCCGCGCCGACCATGGCGACGAGAGCCCACGCGACGCCGACGGCATTGATCCCGGCGCCGCCGACGTCGAGGACGAGGCCCAGTCCGGCGATCGCGACGACGGCGCCGATCACCGTGCCACGCCCAGGGCGTTGCCCGTGCCGGAGCCACATCCACGCGATCACCGCGACCGGCGCGGTGTACTCGATCAGCAATGCCACGCCCACCTGCAGATAGGTGACCGCGTAGAAGTACGCCAGCTGGCAGGTCGCGACCGCCAGGACGCCGTACCCGACGAGCACGGGCCACGCGCCACGCAGACGCCGCCATCGGCCGCGTGACGCGAGCAGCCCGGGGACGATGAGCACTGCGGCGCCGATGGCGATACGCACGGTGACGGTCGCTCCGGCGCTCCAGCCGGAGTCGATCATGGCGCGGGCCAGGACGCCGGACAGCGCGAACGATGCCGAGGAGGCCAACGCCAGCACGAGTCCGGTCGTGGTGGGGCGGGAGTCGGTGACGGGCACGGCCTAGGGGTTCCGCGCCGCGGTGATCGCGGCTCGCAGCGACTCCCGGCATTCCCTTCCGGCGGGCTCGGGTCCCAAGCCCAGGTAGAACGTGCCGGGTCGGCCGTCGTCGCCGGGGAAACCGGACACCGAGACGCTGTTGTCGTCGGACCCGCCGGCGCTCCCGACCGCCGGTCCCGGCGACAAGGACGCCGACGCCAACGGCACCGACAACACGGTCACACCGCGACGGGCCCCGGAGACGATGATGATCAGCTCGCTGGGGTGCAGGACCGTGACCGTCTGATGCTCCGAATCAGGATCGGTGGGATTGGCTCGACGGTGAAACAGCCTGCCCAACAACGTTGTCGACGGCGGGTTGACGCTGCGGGTCAGCCAGGCGGGCAGGGTTTCGGCCAGCGCGAGCTGATGGCGGACGGCATAGGCGTCGAGAGCCGCGCGCATGTCGGTGGGCAGGGCATCGATGTCGGTGGGGGCCGTACTGCGTTCGTACCGGGGAGCCATGGGGGTCAATCTACGGCGCACACCGACGATCGGGCGTCAGGTCCGGCCGCTGCGCCGTCAGCCCAGTCGGCTGAGCAACCGTCTGCGTGGCGGTGTCTCGTGGCCGGACAGCATCCCGCCCTCGAAGTCGGTGAGCAGCGCGGCGACCGTCTCCGCCGAGTCGGTCTTGTTGGTGCCGATGAACCCCGACGGCCCGCGTTTGATCCAGCCCGTCACATACATGCCGGGTATCGGCCCGTCGTGGTCGAGGACCCGTCCGGCGTCGTGGGGGATCACCCCGCGTGTGTCGTCGAAGGGCAGCCCGGGCACCGGGACCCCGCGATAGCCGATCGAGGTGAGCACGAGGCCGGCGTCGATCGTCTCGGTGACACCGGTCGGTTCGATGCCGTCCGTACCGCTGACCACGTTGTGCGCGACGACCACGCCGTCGGCGTGACCCCCAGGGTCGACGCTGATGGCCGACGGTGACCGGTGGAACACGAAGCGGATACGGCGTCCAGGTCGCGCGGGGCGTGCGGCGATCTCCGCGAGCAGGTCGAGTTTCGCGCTCGTCGTCGGGTCGATCACCGCGGTATCACCGCTGTCCGGCACGTCGGCAGGGTCGACGACGATGTTCGCGTTCGTGTCGAGGCCGATGAGTTCGGGCAGCGTGAACGCCGCGTGGACCGGCCCACGGCGACCCAGGACCACGACCTCCTCGATCGCCGAGGTACGCAGCGCGCGCAGGGCGTGCCGGGAGATCGTCGTATCGGTGAGTCCCTCCGGGTCCGCGGTGAGGATGCGGGCGACGTCGAGGGCCACGTTGCCGTTGCCGATGACGACGGCCCGTGACGAGGAGAGGTCGACCTGGAGGTTGTCGTGGTCGGGATGGTCGTTGTACCAGCCCACCAGCTCTGTCGCGCTCAATACTCCTGGCGCAGAGGCATTGTCGATCACGAGTCGACGGTCGGTCGGCGCGCCGCCCGCCCAGATGACGGCCTGATGACGGCCCCGGAGGTCGTCGAGGGTCAGATCCCGGCCGATCGTGGTGCCGAGCCGGATGTCGCACCGCGGGTTGCGCGCGATGTCGTCGAACAGGCGCATCACCGAGCGCGTCGCCAGGTGATCCGGCGCGACGCCGTAGCGGGCCAGGCCGAACGGACGGCGCAGCCGTTCGTACACCGTCACCGTCACCTGCGGATGACGCAGCAATTCGTCGGCGGCGTACATGGCCGACGGACCCGATCCCACGATGCCGACCGACAGCGGGCCGTCCACCGCGAGGCGACGAGGTTTGTCGATCGGAGCCAGGGGCAGCCGGCGGGCCGGATCGACCGGGAAGCTCGCCGCGCCGTCTCCGGTGGAATCGAACTGCGCGGCGTTGAGGTCGGCGAACGGAGCCTGATCGTCGGTCAGCCGATGTCCGGGGACGATGGCGCCCACCGGGCACGCGCTGACGCACGCGCCGCAGTCGACGCACGTCGACGGGTCGATGTAGAGCATCTCCGAGGTGCCGAAACCCGGCTCCTCGGGCGTGGGGTGGATGCAGTTGACCGGGCATGCGTAGACGCACGAGGCGTCGCCGCAACACGCCTGGGTGACAACGTGGGGCATGTCGGATCCGTCTGTGAGGGGAACTGCGTTGTGAGGGGGAGCGCGATCAGGCCGCGGTGTAGGTCGGCTCGCTGCGGAACCGCGACGGGCGACCGCCGATGCCCAGGATCTTCCAGAGCAGGCGTGAGACCGGGTTCATCAGGCCGCACTGCTCGCCCAGCATCCGAACATCACCGAAGACATTGCGCAGGAACCTCTTCGACTCGTCCGACCGCCAGAAGATGTCGCGCATCACCTCGTCGGGAACGTCGAACCGCTTCTGGAAGCTCTTCGGCGGCACGACGATCGCGCCGCACAGGATGCGCATGGTGAGAGGGAACATGAGCGAGAGCAGGAAGCGCTGGACACGGCCCTTGCGCGGGACCGTCTCCCGGAGGAGGTGATGCGCGAACGAGATGTGCCGCGCCTCTTCGGCCACGTGCAGCTGCATGACCGCCGCCATCGTGGGGTGCAGGGTGGCGCGGGTCCGGAGGAAGTCCTTCTGGATGTGATCGATCGGTTCCTCGCCGCCGAGTACCCCGAAGAAGAAGATGGTGGGGAACAGCGTCGACGCCAACGGCACGAACGGGGAGACGAGCCGGTAGCCGATCTTCGCGCCCGGCACGTCCATGCCGGTGCGGTTCACGAACTCCTGGAACATCAGGGTGTGGTTGCACTCCTCCTTGGATTCGTGCGTGGTGTAGCGGAACTCCTTGGCCCCGTTGGGCAGTTTGAAGCTGTACTGCATGAGCCCGCGGATCAGGATCGACTCGAACTGCAGGCCGACCTTCGCCACGTTCGCCTGGCGCCACATGCCGATCTCGATCTGCTTGTCGACGGGTTGCTGCTGGTACCACGGATGGCGGCCGACCGGGTCGACCTCCTTCGACAGAATCCACCGGTGGTCGCCGGGGACGATCGCCATCTCCGGCGAGTCCCAGTCGATGTCGATGTACGGGTCGAAGTTCCGATGGACCGACGCGGCCGACAGGTCGTCGAGGACCTGGGTGTAATCGTCGTCCGAACGCGACTTGTCGTGCTCGGGGACATAGGACTGTCCCACTTGATGCAGGGTGTTGGTCATGCCTGATGACCCTTCTCGTCGTCGGAGGTGATCCGGGCGATTCCGGGGCGGTCCACCGGCCTGACCGGGGACGCGTGCTGATGATCCGAACGTAATTGGACGCTCGATCATTTGTCAACACTCAATGTCACAATCCAGGATGGCACTGCGTGCCGGACCCTGTCGTCGCCGCGTGCGTCAGGATGGTCGGCATGGAGAAAATCCTCCTCGTGATCGTCGCGGTCCTCGGGATCGCCGCTGCCCATGTCCTCGGTCCACGCATCCGCATCGCGCCCCCGTTGCTGTTGGTGGTGGTCGGAGCGCTGGTCGGCATCCTGCCGTTCGTGCCCGACCTCGACATCGACCCGGAATGGATCCTGGTCGGCGTGCTCCCACCACTGCTCTATTCCGCCGCGGTCTCCATGCCGACGATGGACTTCCGCCGCGACTTCACCGCGATCAGCGCGCTGTCGGTCGTACTGGTGCTGGTCAGCGCCGTCATTCTGGGCGTGTTCTTCCACTGGGTGCTGCCCGACATCAGCCTCGCGACCGGGATCGCGCTCGGCGCGATCGTGTCGCCGACCGACGCCGTGGCGACCTCGATCGCCAAGAGGCTCGGCGTGCCGGGCCGGGTGATCGCGGTCCTCGAGGGGGAGAGCCTGCTCAACGACGCCACCGCGTTGGTCCTGTTGCGGGCCGCGGTCGCCGCAACGGCCGCGGGCATCTCCTTCGGCGTCGTCGCGCTGAGCTTCGTGTGGGCGGTGCTCGGCGCGGTCGTGGTCGGCGGCGTGATCGGGTGGTTCAATCTCTGGGTCCGACGACGCCTCTCCGACGCCACCGTCAACACGGCGATCTCGTTCACGGTGCCCTACCTGGCCTACCTGCCGGCAGAGGAGCTGGGGGCCTCCGGACTCGTCGCCGCGGTCACCGCCGGCCTCATCACGGGTGCCGGCGCGGTCAAGTACCTGTCACCGCAGCATCGACTCTCCGACACCCAGAACTGGCGCACGGTCGAGTTCCTCCTCGAGGGCGGCGTGTTCCTGCTCATGGGATTGGAACTGTCCGGTTTGATCGCCGCGGTACGTGACGAACACGGCGGGATCACCACCGCGGTGTGGATCGGCCTCGCGGCCCTGGCGATCACGCTCGTCGTCCGCTCGCTCTACGTCACGCCGATGATCTGGTGGCTCGACCGGATCGCTCGGCGGGGTACGGCGATTCGCCCGTACCTGCAGAACATGGATGCGAAGATCAGCGAGAAGGCGCAGAAGATCCCCGATCAGATACCGAGCGACGCCGCGGATGAGCGGCCCCCTCGCCGCCTGCGCCTACGTCCCCGGCCGGGCGGACAGCGTCGCGACGGCGACCGGCCGCAGATCACCACGGAGGCATTCGCGGCCAATCCCGCTGCCGTCCAGCACTATCGGACCCGGATCACCCGTCGGATCGCCGACATCGACTACTACACGGCGGCGCCCATGGGGCCCAAGGAGGGGACGATCGTCGTGTGGGCCGGGATGCGTGGTGTCGTCACCCTCGCCGCCGCCCAGACCCTGCCCGACGACACGCCGTCGCGGGCTCTGCTGGTGCTCATCGCCTTCGTGGTCGCGGCCGCGTCGCTCATCCTCCAGGGCGGCACCCTCGGCTGGGTCATCCGGCGGCTGCGTCTGGCCGACATCGCCGACGACCGTGCGGCAGAACATGATCGACTGCGCGCAGAGCTCAGTCGAACCGCGCAGGATGTGCTGTCCTCCTCCGACCTGGCCGCCCGGTATCCGTGGGTCCGTGAACGGATTCAACGGATGGAGGAGCAGGCCGAGGAAGACGGCAACGCCACCGGGATCGACCTCGCCTATCGCCAGGCTTTCGAGGAGGTCCGCCGGGCTACCATCGCCGCGCAGCGCGAGACCCTGCTCCGGATGCGCGACAACGGCACCTACCACTCCTCGCTGCTGACCCAGGAGCTCCAGCAGCTCGATGCGGAGGAGATCAGTCTCGATCTCCGGCTCGACGACGAGTGACGTCCACGCTCACCGACGAGAATCGTAGGGCAGCAACGCCATCTCCCGGGCGTTGCGGATCGCCGTGGCGACCTGACGCTGTTGCTGGGGCGTCAGTCCGGTGACGCGTCGGCCCCGGATACGACCCTTGTCGGACAGGAACTGCCGCAGTAGTGCGACATCCTTGTAGTCGACCGGGTGGGCGCCGTTGACGCGGACACCGTTCGTGGACAGTAGGTTTCGTGCGCGCTTGGCCTGGTCCGCGGCGGGGCCTCGGCGGTTGGGGTTGCGAGCCATTGTCTCTCCTAGGGACTGGGTGGTCACCAACTGGACTTGTGGATGCCGGGCAGTTCGCCGCGATGGGCGAGCTCGCGGAAGCGCACCCGCGACAGGCCTGCCTTCCGGATGTGGCCGCGCGGACGTCCGTCGACGGCGTCGCGATTGCGCAGGCGGGTGGGGCTGGCGTCGCGGGGGAGTGCCCGCAGTCGGCGCATGGCCTCGAGGCGTTCCTCCGGCGTCGAGGACGCCGCCCGGACGATGTCTTTGAACGCGGCGCGTTTCTCCGCGTGCCGCGCGACGGTCGCGCGGCGCTGTTCGTTGCGCACGATCTTGGACTTCTTGGCCATCAGCGGTCCTCTCGGAAGTCGACGTGTCTGCGGGCGATCGGGTCGTATTTGCGCAACACCATCCGATCGGGGTCGTTGCGACGGTTCTTGCGGGTGACGTAGGTGTATCCGGTGCCCGCGGTGGAGCGCAGCTTCACGATGGGCCGGATCTCGTTGCGGGCCATCAGATCTTCTCGCCGCGCTGACGAATCGTCGCGAGCACCGATTCGATGCCCAGTTTGTCGATGGTGGCGATTCCCTTGGTGCTCACCCGCAGTGTGACGTAGCGGTCCTCGCCGGGGACGTAGTACCGACGGCGCTGGATGTTCGGATTCCAGCGTCGTGATGTCCGTCTGTGCGAATGGGAGACGCGGTTGCCGAAGCCGGGCTCGCGCCCGGTGACCTGACACCGTCTGGACATGGTGACTCCTTCTCGTCTTATTGGAAACGATTGGCATTAGTGCTCCCGCCACGGTAGCGTCGGGCGACAGCAAATGGAAATTGTTGCCAATAAGGGAGTGGATGTGAACGACGGAGACGCGGCCGACCCGATCGGAGCCTTCGGCGGGGACCACCGCACGCCGATCGTCCTGGTGACCGGGCTGGGGTCGACGGCGGTCGCCCGGGTCGGGTCGGCGTTGGTTGGTGAGGACGGTGTCACCGGAACCGCCCACGTCCACCATGATCTCGCCAGGGTCACCGACGGGCGGGTCACGCGCCGGCTGACCTGGATCGACCCCGACGGACGGCGCCGGGACCGGGTCACCGAGGTCGAGCTGGCCCACGGATGCGTCTCGTGCACGCTGCGAGAGGATCTGCTCCCGTTGCTACGGCGGCTGCACCGGCAGTCGGCGGTCCGCCGGATCGTGGTGACCCTCGACCCGATCCTGGAGCCGGAGCGGATCTCCTGGGCGATCGAGCACGTCGTCGTCGCGGACATGCCCGGCTTCGTCGACGGCCCGGCCGGGCGTGACGTCCGGATCGACGCGACGATCGCCTGTGTGGCCGAACAGGACTGGCTGGAGGCCGCGACCGGGGACCTGACCCTGGCAGAGGCCGGTTTCGACGGCGTCGATGACGACCGCACGCTCGCGCAGGTGGCGGTGGGGCAGGTCGGATTCGCCGATGCACTCGTCGTCGAGGGGTGCGATCCCGCGATGCGCGATGCCTGGGAGTCGGCCCGGCTGACCGCGGTTCTCAAACGCCTCACCCCGCGTGCGCCGATGATCTTGGAGCTACCGCAGCGCACTGTCGGACCCGTCCTGATCGAGCGTCTCCTCGCCGCCGTCGATCCGCGCGCCCGGCGGGGCCGGATCGACGGTCCGCACGATCCGCTGCTGCGCGATCAGCCACCGCTGCAAGCGGATTGCGGTGTGGTGTGGGTCGAGTTCCAGGCGGACCGACCGTTGCACCCGGGTCGCCTGCACGACGCGATCGACGTCTTGCTCGACGGCGTCGTATGCGCCCGCGGACGGCTGTGGCTGGCCACGCAACCCGATGAGGCGTTGTGGCTGGAGTCCGCCGGCGGTGGTCTGCGGGTCGCGCCCGGCGGTCGGTGGCTCGCCGCGATGGACGAGGACGAGCGGGCCGAGGTCGACCCGGAGCGCCGCGCGATGGGTGCCCTGCGCTGGTCGGAGGACTTCGGCGACCGGCACACGTCGATGGTCGTGCTGGTCCATCGGGCCGCCGGAAACGAGGTGCAGGAGGCGTTGCGCGCGGCCTGTCTCAACGAGGTCGAGTTCGACGCCGGGCCCGAGTTCTGGGCGACCTTCGACGATCCGTTCGGGCAGTTCCATGCCGACCCCTGCGACGATCTGGACGCTCCCGAGCTGCCCACCGTCGACGCCATCGTCCGCACCGACGGCCACGGTTCGGACGCCACACCCCATCGAGAGGACGGCCATGAAGCCTGAGATCCATCCCGACTATCACCCTGTCGTCATCCGGGACGCCTCGACCGGCACCGAGTTCCTGACCCGGTCGACCGCCACGTCCGATGATCGCGTGACGTGGGAGGACGGCGGCGTCTACCCACGTATCACCGTCGACGTCACCAGCGAATCGCATCCGTTCTACACCGGCGTCGCGCGGGTGCGTGATGTCGCGGGACGGGTCGAACGGTTCCGCCGGCGCTATCCGGATCTGCGCCGCTGACCTCCACGCTCAGCGTGGGATACCAACGCGGCCAGATGTTCTCGATCGGAGTCGCGCCGTTCGGCGATCAGGTGACGAGGGTCGGTCCGGTGCCGAACAGGAAGACGATGAAGATCGCGAGGAGGAACCACGAGGCGCCCTGCCACACCTGCCAGCGGCCACCGGCGCGCCAGTTGCGATAGGTCCGCCACAGTGCGGCGAGCGCGCCGATCAGGACGACGACCGGCGCCACGACGATGAGCGTGGTCCGGATCGCGCCACTGGACGCCAGCGCCACCAGCAGGATTGCGATCCCGAAACCTATTGTGACGGCGCCGTGTACGACAGCTTGCCGGAGTTCGTCGCCGTTGGTCTGCGGCTTGTCGGGTTCGGTCATGGCTACTCGTGTTCGCTCATCGTTCATCTCCACTCCAGCCTACTCGGTGACGAAAAGTACTGTGACCGGGACCTTCTCCTCATTGCCGGTAGGTGCCGGGCAGGGCAGGATGGAGGACAGGGCCACGGAATGGTGGGCCACCAGGGTGACCGAGTGAGGAGATGACCGGTAATGAGCGCGATACTCGTCGGTGTTGATGGGTCGGACGCCTCGAATGCGGCGGTGCGATGGGCGGCCAAGGCGGCTGCCGTCGAAGAGGTCGATCTGAAACTGGTCGGCGTCTACGACATCAGCACCAGCAATTACGCCCCGGGACTGATCATCCCGCAGGATGTCGTCGACGCGATCAAGCAGGATGCCACCGATGCGGTCCACGCGGCCGCCGAGCTGGCCAAGCAGGCCGCGCCCGCGGCGTCGGTGCAGACCTCGCTGGTCGAAGGTGACGCCGCCCGCGCGCTGCTCGAACTCGGCAAGGACGCCGGCACCATCGTGCTCGGCACCCGGGGCCTCGGTTCGATCCGGGGACTCTTCCTCGGCTCGGTGAGCACCACGGTCGCGGCCCATTTCCACGGTCGGGTCGTCGTGGTCGCCGCACCCGGCGGGGACGGCCCGGTGATCGTGGGCATCGACGACTCGCCGGTGAGCGACGCGGCGGTGGCCGAGGCCTTCCGGCAGGCGTCGCTGCGCAACGCCACGCTGGTGGCCGTGCACACCTGGACGCCCCTCGACGTCGACGCGCTGCACGGATACGGGATCGAGCCCGACGAGATCGCGCGGATGTCACAGGAGGCCGTCGAGGCGGTGTCCGAGCGGCTGGCCGGCTACAGCGCCGACTATCCGGACGTCGTCATCGAGCGCGTGGTGATCCCGGAGGAGCCGGCCAAGGCGGTGCTCGACGCCGCGGATGCCAACGCGCAGTTGATCGTCGTCGGTAGCCGGGGCCGCGGCGGCTTCAAGGGTCTGCTGCTCGGTTCGACCAGCCAGAAGATCCTGCACCAGGCGGAGTGCCCGGTGATGGTGGTACGAAGCTAGCGCCGCCACTCCAGCGCCACACCCGCGGCGCCTGACTTCAAGTTCACTTGAACTCGCCTACGATGGGATTCGTGTCTCTCAAGAAGCTCGAACTCTCCGTCGGCGAGCTGGCGCAGCGGGCGGGGATCGCGCCGTCGGCGGTGCGTTTCTACGAGGATCAGGGTCTGATCTTCAGCAGACGGACGTCGGGTAATCAGCGTCGGTATCACCGCGCGATGCTGCGACGGGTCGCGTTCATCCGGGCATCGCAGACCGCGGGGATTCCGCTCGCGGTGATCGCCGACGTCCTGTCCGAACTCGGCGATCACGAGTCCCCGCCGAAATCGATGTGGGAGGCCGCGTCCCGGCGCTGGATCGACGACATCAACAATCGGATCGCGCTGCTGGAGAACATGCGCGACATGATCGGCTCGTGCGTCGGGTGCGGCTGCCTGTCCCTCGGCGAGTGTCATCTGCTCAATCCCGGCGACGAGATGAACAAACTCGGCCCCGGGCCGCGACGGCTCATGCGGGGTTAGGACACGTCCCTGCCTGCGTCGCCCGGGACTGCATCGATAGGCTCGACCTCATGGCCCGATCGACCCGCGTAGCGCTCGCCCTCGGCAGCGGTGGGGCTCGCGGCTACGCCCACATCGGTGTGATCGCCGAACTCGAGGACCGCGGATTCGAGATCGTCACCGTGGCCGGATCGTCGATGGGCGCGTTGGTCGGCGGACTGCACTGCGCGGGCAAACTCGACGAGTACGTCGACTGGGTCACCGGGCTCTCCCAACTCGACGTCGTGCGATTGATGGATGTGTCCCTGTCCAAGTCGGGGGTCATCGGCGCCGAACGCATCCTCACCCGGGTGCGGGAGATCCTCGACGACATCCGTATCGAAGATCTCCGGACCCCGTTCACGGCGGTGGCCACCGACCTGAACGCCGGCCGCGCGGTCTGGTTCCAGCGGGACAGCCTCGTCGACGCGATCCGCGCATCGATCGCCATCCCCGGCGTGATCAGCCCCCACGAGTACGACGGACGGCTGCTCGGTGACGGCGGCATCCTCGATCCGTTGCCCGTCGCGCCGACGTCCGCGGTCACCAGTGACGTCACCATCGGCGTCGTCCTCGGCGCCGACGGTGGCCCCGATCAGGGCGCGACCCGAGAGCCCAAGACCAAGCGCCTGTTGCGACGCAACGTCGCCCCCATCCTCGACAGCGACTTCGTGCGCTCGGTGCGCGATCGGTTCGGTATGGAACTCCCCGGCACCGACGACGCCGGGGCCGATGCAGGACCCGAGCCGGCGAAGATGGGCCGCATCGAGGTGCTGAGCCGGTCGCTGGACATCATGCAGGAAGCACTGACCCGGTATCAGGTGGCCGGCTACCCGCCCGACATCCTCATCCGGATCCCGCGGAAGTCGGTGCGCACCCTCGACTTCCACAAGGGCACCGAGATGATCGCGATCGGGCGGTCGCTGACCGCCCACGCCCTCGACCAACTACCCGAGTTGACCCAGTGACGGCGCCATCGTGAGACGGATTCCCCGCGGGATCTGGGTGTTGTTGGCCGCCAACGTGGTCATCGCGCTCGGATACGGACTGATCGCGCCGGCGCTGCCGGCGTTCGCGCGCAGCTTCAACGTGAGCTTCACGGCGGCATCGGCCGTGGTGTCCGCGTTCGCGGTGATGCGGCTGCTCTTCGCCCCCGCCACGGGGCGGCTGGTCACCATGTTCGGCGAGCGCCGCATCTATCTGATCGGCCTCCTCATCGTTGCGGGCAGCACGTTCGCATGCGCGTTCGCCCAGGGCTATTGGCAGCTGTTGCTGTTCCGGGCCGCCGGTGGCGTCGGCTCCACGATGTTCACCGTGTCGGCGATGGCGCTGCTGATCCGCATGTCGCCCGGGGACATCCGCGGCCGCGTGTCCGGCTACTTCAGTGCCGGTTTCCTCATCGGCAACATCACCGGACCGCTGATCGGCAGCGCCCTGGTCAATTTCGGGCTGCGGATGCCGTTCGTCGTCTATTCGATCGCGCTGGTGATCGCGTCGGTGGTGGTCGCCACCCAGCTCCGCGACCAGGGTGGGCGGCCCGACCCGACCACCGTCGTGGCAGCCGGTGTCATGGCGTTCCGTACCGCGTTGCGGGACAACACCTACCGCGCGATCCTGACATCGAACTTCGTCCAGGGCTGGTCGTCGATGGGGGTGCGGGTCGCCGTGGTCCCGTTGTTCATCACCGACGGGCTCGGCGAGGGGCCGGCGATGGCCGGGGTGGCGCTTGCGGTCTTCGCCGTCGGCAACGTCGCGGCCATCGTGACGGCCGGTCGACTGTCCGACAGCTTCGGTCGGCGGCCGGTGATGCTGCCCGGTCTGGCGATCGCCGCGGTGGCCACCGCGGGCCTCGGGTTCGCGCCGAATCTGCTCGTGGCACTGCTGCTCTGCCTCGTCGCGGGTGTCGGATCGGGTCTGTTCGCACCGACGCATCAGGCGGCGCTCGCCGACGTGCTGGGCAATCGGCAGCAGGGCGGGTCGGCGCTGGCCGCCTACGGGATGAGCTCGGATCTCGGTGCGGTGAGCGGGCCCGTGGTGGTCGGGTTCGTCGCCGACCGAGCCGGCTTCGGCCCGGCGTTCGTGCTCACCGGCGTGGTGACGGCCGTCGCGTTCGGCATGTGGTGCCTCGCCGACGAGACGGCGCCCGCGGTGGTGGGCGGCGGTCCGCACCTGACCGACATGGATCGCGACACGACCTAGTGTCACCCGGCCCGGTGCCCGACGTCGGACGCGCGACACCTCAGTGCCCACAAAGCGGGTGAGATCGACGCCGACGAATTACCGTTGGTCCATGAGCAGCGCCGCCGCCGACTACGCCCTGGGTTCGACCTCCGAAGTGGGGAGGTTGCGTGCGGTGATGCTGCACCGTCCCGGCGACGAACTGCGCCGGCTGACACCGCGCAACAACGATCAGCTGCTCTTCGACGGGCTGCCCTGGGTCGATCGAGCGCAGGAGGACCACGACGCGTTCGCCGAGCTCTTGCGGTCCAAGGGGGTCGACGTCTTCCTCCTCGGTGACCTGCTCGCCGAGACGATCGAACACAGCGGCGCGGCCCGCATCCAAGGGATCGCCGCCGCGGTCAGTGCCCGGCGCCTCGGCACGCACCTCGCCGACGACCTGGCCGGTCACCTCCGCGGACTGCCGGCGGCCGAACTCGCGCACGTGCTGACCGCCGGGATGACCTTCGACGAACTGCCGGTCACGCCTGCGGCCGCATCATCATCCCTGGTCCGGCGGATGCATCACGGGCCGGAGTTCGCCATCGAACCCCTGCCCAATCTGTTGTTCACCCGCGACAGTTCGTTCTGGATCGGACCACGGTTCGCCATCACGTCCCTGGCGCTGCCGGCACGGGTGCGCGAGACGTCGCTGACCGACCTGATCTACGCCCACCATCCGCGGTTCACCGGCGCACGGCGTGCGTACGAATCCCAGGTGGCGCCCGTGGAGGGTGGCGACGTCTTGCTGCTGTCGCCCGGTGTGGTCGCCGTCGGCGTGGGGGAGCGGACCACCCCGGCGGGTGCGGAAGCGTTGGCGCGCAGCCTGTTCGACGACGGTCTGGCCCACACGGTGTTGGCGGTGCCGATCGAGCAGGCGCGGGCGTTCATGCATCTGGACACCGTGTGCACGATGGTCGACCAGGACGCGGTGGTGATGTACCCGAACATCGCCGAGTCGATGTCGGCGTTCACCCTGCGGCATTCCGACGGCGCGGTCAGCGTCACCGGGTCACGGCCGTTCGTCGAGGCGGCCGCGGATGCGATGGAGATCGAGAAGCTGAGGGTGATCGACACCGGACTGGATCCGATCACCGCCGAGCGCGAACAGTGGGACGACGGCAACAACACGCTGGCGCTCTCGCCCGGAGTGGTCGTGTCCTACAACCGCAACGTCGAGACCAACAAGCGGTTACGGGATTCGGGGATCGAGGTGCTCGAGATCGAGGGACGGGAGCTCGGTTCCGGCCGTGGCGGCCCGCGCTGTATGTCGTGTCCGCTCGCGCGGGACGAGCTCTGACACCGAGGAGGTCCGTGTGCCCGTGGATCTGGCGGCCCTGCTGACCATCGACGACGAGGGCGCGGCGCCACCCTTCGAGCAGGTGCGCGCGGGCGTCGTCGATCTCATCGGTCGTGGGGAACTGCTGGTCGGACAGCGATTACCGACCGTCCGGAAGCTGGCCGCCGACCTCGACCTGGCGACCAACACCGTCGCTCGGAGCTATCGCGAGCTGGAGTCCGCGGGGGTCATCGAGACCCGGGGCCGGCACGGGTCGTTCATCAAGGCGGGGCCGGACGCGACGATCGACCGGGCCCAACAGGCCACGGTCGAGTTCGTGGAAACCTTGCGTGAACTGGGCATCGCGGACGCCACAATTATCACATTGGTGACACAAGCAACAGCATCGACTTGAAGTCACAGCACATTCTTTGGTTCTGTTAAGCAGTGATAACAGAACCAAGAACGGTAGGGGGACGGCCGAAGAAGGCCGTCGGAATCGATCCGTGGGTGTTCGGAGTCACCGCGGTCATCGTCATCGGCTTCGTGATCTGGGGCATCGCCGACAAGGACAGCCTGAAGACGGCCAGCGACAACGCGCTCAGTTGGATCACCGACAATCTCGGGTGGCTCTTCATCCTGTCGGCGACGGGCTTCGTCGTTTTCGCGATCTATCTCGCGGCCAGCAAGTACGGCCGAATCCCGTTGGGCAAGGACGACGACAAGCCCGAGTATCGGACGATCAGCTGGATCGCGATGATGTTCAGCGCCGGCATGGGCATCGGCCTGATGTTCTTCGGCGCCTACGAACCGCTCTTCCACTTCGTCGTGGCACCGCCGGAGATGGCGGAGGCCGACATCCGCGCGGCGATGGCGACCACCATGTTCCACTGGGGATTCCACCCGTGGGCCATGTACGCGGTGGTCGGCCTCGCGATCGCCTACAGCACCTATCGGTGCGGGCGTGGACAGTTGATGAGTGCGGTGTTCGCGCCGTTCCTGCGTGGGCGGGAGAACGGTCCGATCGGCCGGGTCATCGACATCCTCGCCATCTTCGCCACCCTGTTCGGCACGGTCGCGTCGCTGGGACTCGGTGCACTGCAGATCGGTTCGGGCCTGGCCAAGGTCGGCTGGGTGGACGAGCCGTCGACGATGCTGTTGGTCGCCGTGATCGCCATCCTCACCGCGGCCTTCGTGGCCTCGGCGGTGTCCGGCGTCGCCCGCGGTATCCAGTGGCTGTCGAACATCAACATGGTGGCGGCGCTCATCCTGGCCATCTTCGTGTTCGTCGTCGGGCCGACCGTGTTCATCATGAACCTGCTGCCCACGACACTGGGCGCCTACCTCAACGATCTGCCCTTCCTGTCCGCGCGTTCCGGTGCGACCGTGGACGCCGACGGCCAGTCCTGGCTCGCCTCGTGGACGATCTTCTACTGGGCGTGGTGGGTGTCCTGGACCCCCTTCGTCGGCCTGTTCCTCGCCAAGATCAGCAAGGGCCGCACCATCCGTGAGTTCGTCATCGGCGTGATGGTTGTTCCGACCACGGTCTCGCTGGTCTGGTTCTGCGTGTTCGGCGGTACTGCGATCCGGCAGCAGACCGACGGCGTGATGAACTTCAATCCGGACACCGCTAACTCGGAGGACACCCTGTTCGACGTGTTGGCCAACCTTCCATGGACCGGCATCGCGTCCGCGTTGGTGATGTTCCTGGTCGCGATCTTCTTCGTGTCCGGCGCGGACGCCGCATCGCTGGTGATGGGCTCCCTGTCCCAACGCGGGGCACACGACCCGTCGAGATGGGTGACGATCTTCTGGGGCGTGTTGACCGGCACGGTCGCCGCGCTGCTGTTGGCCATCAGCGGTGACGACGCATTGAGCGGCCTGCAACAGATGGCGATCATCGCGGCGTTGCCGTTCGTCGTCGTGATGATCTTGATGTGCTTCGCGCTCTACAAGGACCTGCGCAACGATCCGCTGATCGTGGCCCGACTCGAACTCCGCGACCAGGTCGACGAGCACATCCGTCAGCAGGCGATCGAGATCTCCACCGGCGAGTTCTCCGCGGTCGACCTGAGCGAGAACGGGTCCGCCCCATCCACGGCGTCGCCCGTCGACACGTTCCTCAGCTCCAGCTCGGCAGCCAGATCTGCTGATGCCACTGGGCCGGGGAAATCGGACTCGCCGTGAGGATCGGCCACAGCCAGATGAAATTGGCCACCACGAGTCCCACGTAGATCGCGACCACGAGGATGCCGAGGGCACGTCTTTCGGGACGTGCCCTCGCTCTCGCGGCCACCGCGCGCAGGAGATCCCCGCAGCACAAGGCCAGGCCCATCACGAGGAACGGCGCCATCACGGTCGCGTAGAAGAAGTACATCTGGCGGTCGAGGTCGGCGAACCAGGGGAGCAGTCCCGCGGCGTAGCCGGTCAGCACGGTGGCGTAGCGCCAATCGCGACGGACAAGCCAGCGCCACAGACCCCACGCCAGCATCGGCAGCGCCACCCACCACAGGGCGGGTGAGCCGATCAGCATCTGCGCGCGGATGCATTCACCGCCCCCACACTGATCGGGGCCGTTCTCGATCGCATACAGCATGGGCCGCAGACTCATCGGCCACGTCCAGGGTTTTGACTCCCACGGATGGTGGTTGCCCGCCGAGTTCGTCAGTCCGGCGTGGAACTGCAGGATTCCCGCCTCGTAGAACCAGAGCGACCGCCACGCGCCGGGCACCCAGGCGAACGGTCCGCCGACGCCGATCTGGTTGCCCACCTCGTAGCGGTAGACCGCGGTCTCGCTGGTGAACCACGGGATGAAGCTCACGAAGTAGATGACGATCGGCATCACCGCGAGGCTCATCCCGGCGGGGACCAGGTCCCGGCGCAGGACACCGAGCCACGGCCGGCGGACGTGGTACGCCTTGCGTGCCGCGACGTCGAACCCGATGGCGAGCAGGGCGAAGAAGACCACGAAGTACACGCCCGACCACTTGGTGCCGCACGCCAGGCCCAGCATCACGCCGGCGGTGAACCGATACCACCGGAAACCGAGCCGTGGCCCGAAGTCGCTGTCGTGGATGCGGCCTTCGAGATAGACGCGGTGCATCCGCGCCCGCACCTGGTCGCGATCGGCGATCAGGGCGGTGATGGCGGCGACCACGAAGACCGCCTGGAAGATGTCGAGCATGCCCATCCGGGACTGGACGAACAGCACGCCGTCGCAGATCGCGAACACGGCGGCGATCGCGCCGACCATCGTCGAGCGCGACAACCGCCGTACCGCGATGTAGATCAACACCACGATCGCCACCCCGGCGATCGCCGGGGTGATCCGCCAGCCGACCGGGCCGTACCCGAAGACCGCTTCGCCCGCGGCCAGCAGCCATTTGCCCACCGGCGGGTGGACGACCAAACCGTAGGCCGGATTGTCCTCGATCCAGTTGCCGCCGGTCAGCACCTGCCACCCCTGCGGGACATAGTGCTTTTCGTCGAAGACCGGGGTGCCCTGATCGGTGGGATGCGCCAGACCCCAGAAGCGCGTCAGCGCGGCCACCGCGGTGATCACCAGCCCGACGAGGAATCCGCGTCGCCGGTCGGGCGCACCGAACAGCGGGGCCGGGATCTCCGGGACGGGACGGGTACCCAGATCCTCGGCGCGACCGTGGTCGTCGCCACGGGGGAGACCGCGGTCCTCGCGACGACGATCGAGGACGGCGGAGTTGGTCACGCGTCCGATCGTAGTGGCCCCTCGTAAGCTGACCAGTGATGAACTCACGCGAACCGGCCGACGAGGTCGCCGACGACCCGACGATCCGCCCCCCGCTCGACGGTGACGACGGGCCGGGCGAGGGGCGGTTGGTCCTCGCCGCGACCCCCATGGGCCAGGCCGGCGATGCGTCGCCGCGCCTGCGTGCCGCGTTGGGTTCCGCCGACATCGTCGCCGCCGAGGACACCCGCCGCGCGCGCAGCCTCGCCGCATCGCTGGACGTGGTGATCGGCGGGAGTCTGGTGAGCTACTACGACCAGGTGGAGGCGGCGCGCACACCGAAACTCGTGGAGGCGATCGGCGCGGGCTCGACGGTGCTGCTCATCACCGATGCCGGTATGCCGTCGGTGAGTGACCCCGGGTTCAAGCTGGTCGCCGCCTGCGCGGACGCCGGATTGCCGGTGACGTGCCTGCCCGGGCCGTCGGCGGTGACCACAGCGCTCGCGGTCTCCGCGCTCCCGTCCGAGCGGTTCTGTTTCGACGGTTTCGCCCCCCGGAGATCCGGAGCGCGTCGCGACTGGCTGACCGGACTGATCGACCAACCCCGGACCACGGTGTTCTTCGAATCGCCGCATCGGCTGGCGGACACGCTCGCCGCTGCCGCCGACATCCTCGGGCCCGACCGGCGCGCCGCGGTCTGCCGCGAACTCACCAAGACCTACGAGGAGGTGCGTCGCGGAACCGTCGGCGAGCTCGCCGAGTGGGCGGCGGGCGGCGTCCGGGGGAGATCACCGTCGTCGTCGCGGGTGGCGCGCCCCGCCGCCGCGACATGGCCGATCTGGTCGCCGAGGTCGAGGAACTCGTCGCCGGCGGAACGCGACTCAAGGACGCGTGCGCTCAGGTCACGCGAGACGGCGGTGCTTCCCGCCGTGATCTGTATCAAGCGGTCCTGGCGCATCGGCAGGACTGACGAAACGGCGCCCGTCGCCCGCCGCCGTCGACTCGGTGGCGATGTGCAGGGTCACGCCCGGGGCAAGGCGATACGGCCGGCTGGTCAGCAGGGCGCCGACGGCGCGACGCAGCCGGGACATCTCCGCGCGGACCGTCACGACGTGTCCGGTGTCACCGAAGATGAGTCGGCTCAACCGTGCCGAGGTGAGGCCGGATTCGGACGCCTCGGCCAGCAGCAGGAGGATCTGGGCATGGCGACGGGTGAGCACCGTGCGCCATTCGTCACCGTCGCCGGCCACCGTGAGGGACGGCTCGCCGCGCAGATCGAGTTCGGCGACAATGGGACTCGCGGGTCCGACCGGACGGAGCAGCCATCCGCGGCCGACCGCCGAGGCGACGCAGGCGCCGATCCCGGGCACGAACTGATGCATCCCCTCGGCGGGCGCGCCCACGGCGTCCGGCGCGGTGCACCCCCGGCTGTCGGCCACCCAACCGTCGCTGTCGACGAGCAGCGCGGGCCCGCGGATCCCGGCCAGGCGAGCGCCTGCGTTCTTGCGGAGATCGGCCAGCGAGCGGGTGTGCGCAGCGGCGATCTCGTGTTCGCCGAGCGCGGCCATGCTCACCGCGAATGCCGTCGACGACGGCTGGAACGACCCGATGGGTCCGGCCAGTCCGACGATGCCCGTCATCGCGCCGGTCCGCGGATGATGGATCGGCGCGGCGGCGCAGTAGAGCGCATGCAGCGCGCTGTTGTAATGCTCGGAACCCACCAGGCGGGTTGCGCGATGATCCGACATCACCAGACTGACCGCGGTGGTCGCAGTCGATTCCTCGTCCCATCGGCTGCCCTCGACGAGTTCGAGGTCGTCGGCGACGGTCAGCCAACGCGGGGTCCCGCCACGCCACAGCAGGACACCGTCGGCGTCGAAGACGCCCATCATCAGGTCGGAGTCGTCGGTGGCCTCCACGAAGACGCGCTGGAGTCGCTGCGCACTCTCCCCGAGGGGATTGTCCCGTCGGCGGTCGCTGACGTCCGGCGCCGAGAGATGCGCGGGGGCGTGGTTGTCCGCGTCCGCCCCGGCATCGACCACGCGTTGCCAGGACGCGACGACCTCGGCCCGGGTGCTCGGGACCGGGAGGTCGACGGTGATCTCGGCCGCGCGCTGGTCACCGATCCCGCCGGCGCCCCCCGTGCCGTCCGTACCTGCCAGTATGGATTGGCGCATATCCCGATGCTACCCCAGGGGTCGTCGGCACCGCCGACTGTCCGTCGGACTTTCGAACGAACGTGCGCATCGGCGCGCCGAACGGCACCGGCCCGGCGCCGGACGTGCGGTGTCGTGCGCCGAGCGGTCGGGCAGTCACGGGTCAGCGGCCGCGGCCCGGCGGGCCGGTCGCGCTGCTCGCGCCGACGATGGTGGCCGCCTTGTCCAGGCATTCCTGCCATTCGCGTTCGGGGTCCGAGTCGATCGTGATGCCGCCGCCGACACCGAGGATCGCGGAACCGTCGGGTGCCAGGGCGACGGTGCGGATGGCGACGTTGAGATCGAGACCGTGGCCGGGCCCGGCCATCCCGATCGCCCCGCAGTAGACGCCGCGCGGGTGGGACTCCCATTCGGCGAGCAACTCGGCCGCCCGCAGTTTCGGCGTGCCGGTCACCGACGCCGGCGGAAACGTCGCCCGCAGCAGTTCGTTGGTCCCGACGGCCGGGTCGAGGATCGCCTCGACCCGGGACACCAGATGCCAGACGCCGGGGGCGGGCACCACGGAGAGGAGTTCGGCGACACGCACCGTCCCGGTGACCGCGAGGCGACTCAGGTCGTTGCGCACCAGGTCCACGATCATCACGTTCTCGGCGACGTCCTTCGCCGACGCCGACAACGATTCCGGCGCCGCGTCCGCCGGTACGGTGCCCTTGATGGGCGCCGACATGATCAGATTGCCGGTCCTGCGCAGGAATGTCTCCGGCGAGAAGCTCGCCACCGTACCCCAATGACCTTGCAGGTAAGCAGATTTCGCTGGCAACGTTGCGCTGGTGATGGCGCCGAAGAACTCCAGGGGGTCGCCGGTGACCGTGCCGGTGAACCTCGTGCACACACACGCCTGATAGACCTCTCCGGCGCGGATGGCCGCCAGACACTGCTCGATCGCGGCCAGGTGTGGTTCGCGTCGGGGTGCCGTCCAGGTCGCCGACCACGCGTCGTCGCGCGGCGGTACAGGGTGTGCCAGGGCATCCTCGACCCATGCGGGACACGGGGTCCCGTCGACGCTCTCGTATCGCCATCGTCCGTCGGCCAGGACGAGGATCTGGTCGGTGAGTCCGCCGACCGCGGCCGGCAGCGCGGATTCCGTGGTGCGGACCGGGAATCCGAGATAGCCGAACCAGAATCGTTCGGGGTCGTCGGGCGGGGCGAATCCCGGGCGGAGGTGGATCGAGGGCGCGATGACGGCGTCGGCGCCCCACCAGTCGCCGATCAGGGCGGCGGGCGGCGGCATCCCGGACGAGACCGTGTGCGCATGCAGCGCACGCAGGACGTCGAGCGCCGGTGCGGTCACGCCTCGTAGCGGGGGAAGACCGGCGACGGTTTGGGGAGCGGTGTGCCCGCGACGAGCCGATCGTCGACGGCGGTGAACCGGCGGTTGTCGGCATCGACGGCGAGTTGATCCAGCAGTCGCGCCGTCGATTCGGGCATCACCGGCTGCGCCAGCAGCGCGACGATCCGGACCACCTCGGCGCACACGTAGAGGACCGTGGCGGTGCGATCGAGGTCGGTCTTCGCCAGCTTCCAGGGCTCCTGCGACGAGATGTAGCGGTTCGTGTCGGCGAGCACCGACCACATCGCCTCGATGCCGAGATGGATTGCCTGGACGTCGAAATGGTCACGCACCCTGGGCAACAGGCCCTCGGCGCGTTCCATCAGCACGGTGTCCTCGGGGGTCTGTCCGCCCGGGGTGGGCACCACGCCGTCGAAGTACTTGCCGATCATCGACAGCGTCCGCTGCGCCAGGTTGCCGAACTCGTTCGCGAGGTCGGCGTTGATCCGGCTGATGATCGCATCGGTGGAATAGCTGCCGTCCTGCCCGTAGGAGACCTCACGCAGGAAGAAGTAGCGCACCGGGTCGAGTCCGAACTCGTCGATGAGGTTGTCGGGGTCGACGACGTTGCCGACCGACTTGCTCATCTTCTCGCCCTTGTTGAACAGGAAGCCGTGGGCGAACACGCGTTTCGGCAGTTCGATGCCCGCGCTCATCAGGAACGCCGGCCAGTACACGCAGTGGAACCGGATGATGTCCTTGCCGATGATGTGCAGGTCGGCCGGCCAGTAGCGGTCGAAGGTGGCGGCGTCATCGGGGAAGCCGGCACCGGTCAGGTAGTTGGTCAGGGCGTCCACCCACACGTACATGACGTGATCGGGATGGCCGGGTACGGGAACGCCCCAGTCGAAGGTCGTGCGGGAGATCGACAGGTCGGTGAGGCCGCCCTTGACGAAGCTGACGATCTCGTTGCGGCGGACATCGGGACGCAGGTACTCCGGGTGCGTCTCGTAGAGCTCGAGCAGCTTGTCCTGATAGGCGGACAGCCGGAAGAAGTAGGTCTGCTCCTCCGTCCACGTCAGGACGTGTCCGGTGTCGGACGCCACGCGATTCCCGGCCTCGTCGACAGTGGTGTCGGCCTCGGCGTAGAAGCTCTCGTCACGCACGTCGTACCAGCCCGAGTAGGCGTCGAGGTAGATGTCGCCGGCGTCGGACATGCGCTGCCAGATCGCCTCGGATGCGACCTTGTGGTCGGCGTCGCTGGTCCGGATGAAGCGGTCGAAGCTCGAACCGAGTCGTTCCTGCAGCTTCTGGAACCGATCGGAGTTCCGGTTCGCCAGGTCCGCCGTCGCGATGCCCTCGGCCTCCGCCGTCTGCTGCATCTTCTGCCCGTGCACATCGGTGCCGGTGAGGAACCGCACGTCGAAGCCGTCGAGTCGCTTGAACCGCGCAAGTGTGTCCGCCGAGATGTACTCGTAGGCGTGCCCGATGTGCGGAGCACCGTTGGGGTAGGCGATCGCGGTGGTGATGTAGAACGGTTCACCAGCGCCGTGCGGGGGGCTGCTCGGATCGTCGGTCATGGTGCCGCCAGAATACTTGGTGGTCGTTCGATGGTGCGGGCGTGGTGGGTCGCACCCGCACCTAGTCGAACCGGCGGTACGGCTCGCAACCCGGCGGCGCCTTGGGCGCCTCGCGTTTGACGAGTTCGGTGATGTGCTTGGTGACCGGCGCCGACGCGAGCGTGAACTTCTCGCCGTGGTGGGCGAGATCGATCGGCGGACCCGACAGGAGGCGATAGGTCGCCGTCTCGCGATCGATGGCCACGACGATCTTCGTCTCGCCGACCGTCATCCGGAACGAGAGGTAGGAGAGTCGGTTCGGCAGGCGCGGTGCGAAGGTGATCTTGCCGCCGAAGTCGCGCATGCCGCCGAAGCCGGCCACGCAGTCGGTCCAGGCACCGGCGAGCGCGGCGATGTGCAGGCCACTCGAGACGTTGCTGTGCAGATCGTGCAGGTCGGTGAACACCGACTCGCACATCAGATCGTAGGACAGGTCGAGGTAGCCGACCTCGGCCGCGACGACCGCTTCACAACATGCCGAGAGCGACGAATCGCGCACGGTCAACGGGTAGTAGTAGTCGAAGTTGCGCAGCTTCTGCTCGGGGGTGAAGCTCGAGCCGAAGTTGTACATCGCGAACACGAGGTCGGCCTGCTTGACCACTTGTTTGCGATAGAGGTCGTAGTACGGATAGTTGAGTAGCAGTGGGTACTTGCCGACCGAGGCCTCGAAGTCCCAGGCGCTCAGCAGGGTGAAGGACTCACACTGCTGGTGGACCCCCAACGCCTCGTCGAACGGAATCGTCATGTCGTCGGCGCAGGACTCCCAATGTGCCGCCTCGGCGACCGTCACACCGTACTCGCGGGCGAGGTCGGGCCTGCGGTGCACTGCCGCGACCGCATCCCGAAGGTTCTGTTGCGCAGCGAGATTGGTGAACACGTTGTTGTTCACCACGGCGGTGTACTCGTCCGGACCCGTCACGCCGTCGATGCGGAATCGGCCGTTCACGTCGTGATGTCCGAGGCCGGCGAACAAACGGGCCGTCTCGACCAGCAGCTCGACGCCGCACTCGGTCTCGAACTGCTCGTCGTCGGTCGCGCGGAGATAGCGGGCCGTGGCGTTGGCGATGTCGGCGCTGACGTGCACGCCCGCGGTGCCCGCGGGCCAGTAGCCCGAACACTCGTCGCCGTTGATGGATCGCCAGGGGAACATCGCGCCGCGCTGTCCGAGCTCGGCGGCGCGACTCTTCGCCTTGTCCATCGTCGCGTGCCGCCATCGGAGCTCGGCGCCGGCGGCCGCGGGCACGGTGTAGGTGAGCATCGGGAGGATGAAACTCTCGGTGTCCCAGAAGGTGTGGCCGTCGTAGCCGGGGCCGGTCAGTCCCTTGGCGGGGATCGCGCGGTCCTGCCCGCGCGCGCCGGCCTGCAACACGTGGAACAGGGCGAACCGTACGGCCTGCTGCAGTTCTGGATCGCCGTCGAGCTCGACGTCGGCGTCTCGCCAGAAATCTTCCAGATAGGTGATCTGGTCGGCCTTGAGGGCGTCCCAGCCGGTCTCCATGGCCATGGCCAGAGCGGCGTCGACCTGCGCGCGCAGGGCGGGCACCGATCGGCGTGCCGACCAGCCGTAACCGATGTACTTCGTCACGGACAGTTTGCTGCCCTGCGGCACGTTCGCGGCGACGGTGAGCCGCGCGAGGTCGGAGTCGGCGCGGATGAACGTGTCGGCCTTGTCGGGGAAGTCGATCTCATGGTCCATGCCGGCCGCCACGTGCAGCCCCGACTTCTTGGTGTGGTGCACCAGCATGCCCCAGTAGTTGCGGCAGGCCGAGAGGTCCGAGACCAGTGGCTGATCGAGTGCGGCGGCCAGGCGCGGATCGTTACCCGGCGCCGGAACGGGTTCGTTGGCCAGCAGATCCGACTGCAGGACCAGTTTCATGTCCTCACCGATCGGCTCCACCTCGTAGTGGATGGCGGCGATGGTCCGCTTGGTGAACGAGACCAGGCGCTCGGAACGGATGCGGACGGTACGGCCGGTGGGTGAGGTCCACAACGTGTTGCGGCGCAGTGTGCCGGTCCGGAAGTCGAGGACGCGTTCGTGCTCCTCGGTGCGTCCGTATCGGAGGTCCATCGGCTCGTCCTCGACGAGTAGCCGCAGGATCTTGCCGTCGGTCACATTCACCACGGTCTGGCCGGATTCCGGGTAGCCGTAACCACTTTCGGCATACGGCAGCCCGCGCTGCTCGTAGAAGCCGTTCAGGTAGGTGCCGGGATGGTCGACCGGCTCGCCCTCCTCGAACGTGCCGCGCAGACCGATGTGCCCGTTCGACAGGGCGAACAGGGTCTCGGTGCGTCCGAGCATGTCGATGTCGAGGCCGCGCCACCGCAGTTGCCAGGGGTGGACGTCGAAGCCGTGTTCGATCGCGCTGGGGCTCATGCGGACAGCAATTCGTCGAGATCGTTCACGACGATGTCGGCGCCGGCCTCGCGCATCGCGTCGGCCTGTCCACCGCCGACCCGGTCGATCGCCACGACGTAGCCGAACTTCCCGGCGACCGCGGCCTGTACCCCGGAGATCGCGTCCTCGAACACGACGGCGCCGTCGGGTGTCACCCCCATCAGGTCGGCGCCGAGGAGGAAGGAGTCGGGGGCGGGCTTGCCCGGTAATCCTCGCGCGGCGGTCTCGAGTCCGTCGACTCGTAGCTCCACGAACTCACTGAGACCTGCGGCATCCAGCACAGCTGCTCCGTTCTTCGACGAGGTGACGACGGCGATGCGTAATCCGGCCTGTCGTGCGGCTTCCAGGTATCGCACCGACCCAGGGTAGGGATCGACGCCGTCGCGTTCCAGTGTCGCGGTGAAGAGTTCGTTCTTGCCCTCGCCGATGGCGGCGAGGGCGTCGGCGTCGACGTCGTCGATCTGCCGCGAGTGCAGGAAGGCGCGCACGCCGTCTTCGCGGCGGCGGCCGTCGACATGGTCGAGATAGTCCTGTTCGGTGAACGGGACGAAGCCGTCCGGATCCCGTTCGGACAGAAAAGCGTCGAACGCCTGTTTCCAGGCGTTGCGGTGCAGCACCGCGGTGGACGTCAACACGCCGTCGAGATCGAACAGCGCGACCGATGTGGAATCTGGCAAACCCAACACGGAGGGAACGCTACCTGTCCGAGCGGTGGCTGGCGCGGCATGCGGCCGGATCGGAGGTCAGGCCGTTTCGGTGGCGGGCTCGGAGGTCGCGGAGGACGCACTCCCGGGCTCCGTCTGGTCCCAGAAGCCGATCGAATCCAGTTGTCGGATCAGTCGGTCACGCGCGTCGGCGAACCGCGCATGGATCTCCGCGCGGATCGACGCGGAGTCGCCCGAGGACAGGTGGCCGATCAGCCTCCGATGGCTGTCGACGGCCTGGCGGCCCCACTCGCGGTCACGCGCATAGAGCGAGTACGGGGTGTATTTGCCGGCGGAGTAGACGAACCAGGCGAGCTTCTTGCTGTCGGCGGTGAGATTGACCTGGCGGTGGAACGCGAACTCGGCGGCCAGGACCTTGGCATGGTCGCCTGCCTCGACGGCGTCCGCCAGGGAGTCGACGGTGTCCCGCATCGTCGCGAGATGGGTGTCGAGCGCGGGACTCCCGGCGGCATGGGATGCCAGGCGCGCCGACAGTTCGGCCTGCATCCAGAAGATGTCCTCGATGTCGCCGCGGTTCAAGGTCTCGACGACATACCCGCGATGCGGGGAGGACCGCACCAGGCCCTCACCACGCAAGGCGACCAACGCCTCGCGCACCGGTGTCACACTGCACCCGAGCGTCGTCGCGGTCTCATCGAGGCGGATGAACTCGCCGGGACGCAGATCACCTGTCATGATCCGGTGCCTCAGGTGCTCGGCGACATCGTCGGTGAGTTGCGTCCGGCGCAGCGCTGTCCGGCTCATCGATGCCTCGGGTTCGTCGCCGACGCGTCAACCATCACGGTTCTCTCCACTCGCGGTGCGGACGGGTGGACACAGTCACCCCGACCGTGACTGTGATCCGCCCCGGCCGAGACGGTACCGGCCCGAGGTGGGATATATGAAATCACATACCTGGTCGGCCGGCGCGTCCACGCATATTCGGTTGGCCCCCGACGGGTCGCACGGTGAGGATGGACCGATGACTCGTCGATTCGCTCAGGTTGATGTCTTCTCCTCCGTTCCGGTGGCGGGGAATCCGGTTGCTGTCGTCATCGACGGCGACGGCGTGACCGACGACCAGATGGCGGCGTTCGCGCGCTGGACGAACCTCTCCGAGACCACCTTTCTCCTGTCGCCGACCGATCCCGACGCGGACTACCGACTGCGCATCTTCACCCCGGCCGGCGAGTTGCCGTTCGCCGGGCATCCGACGCTGGGATCGGCACACGCGTGGCTCGAGGCCGGCGGAATCCCGAAGGGTGACCGGATCGTCCAGGAGTGCGGCGTCGGGTTGGTGCCGATCCAGCGGGGGAGCGGCGACGCCGACGCTCGACTCGCCTTCGCGGCGCCACCACTGCGCAGGTCGGGGCCGGTCGACGACGAGATCGTCCGGGACGTGGTCGCGGCGCTGGGCATCGGCCCCGAGGAGGTCGTCGGCGCGGAGTGGGTCGTCAACGGCCCCGACTGGATGGCGCTGATGCTGTCGTCGGGGCGGCGGGTGATCGACGTCGAGCCGGACATGGCGGCACTCGGCACCCACGAGGTGGGCCTGATCGGGCCGCATCCGGACGGCCTGCCCGGTGAACCCGACGTGGTCTTCGAGGTCCGGGCGTTCGCGCCCGGTTTCGGCATCGCCGAAGACCCGGTGACCGGGAGCCTCAACGCGGGTATCGCGACATGGTTGCGCCGCGACGGCCTGGCGCCGGCGTCCTATGTGACGGCCCAGGGCACGGCATTGGGCCGGGCCGGTCGGGTTCACGTCACCGACGACGGGACCGACATCTGGGTGGGCGGTGCGGCCACGACGGTCATCGCTGGCACAGTGGAGCTGTGACCGAGACTTCCGGGTCCGTCGACACCCCTGCTGCCGCGCGGAGTGTGGGGGGCGTCGACGCGGGGACCGAGACCGAGAGCAACAAGGCCGCCCGCAAGCGTCGTCGCCGGGAGCCGCCGCCGGACCCCATCCCGTTGCCGGGCCTGGTGGACGCGCACACCCACCTCGCCGCGTGCGGTGGGCGGGATGCGGAATCGGTCCGCGCCATCCTCGATCACGCCGAGCGGGTCGGCGTCGGTCAGGTGGTGACCGTCGCCGACGACATGGTCGACGCCCGCTGGGCGGTCGAGGCGGCGCACTGGGACCGGCGGGCGTTCGCCGCGGTGGCGCTGCACCCGACCCATGCGGCCGAACTCGACGACGCCGCGAAGGCCGAGCTGGAGCAGATGCTCGCCGATCCGAGGGTCGTCGCGGTGGGGGAGACCGGGCTCGACCACTACTGGCCCGGCAAGTCCGAATCGTGCGCGAGCCCCGATGCGCAGGCCGAGGCGTTCCGCTGGCACATCGACCTCGCGAAGCGGATCGGCAAGCCGCTGATGATCCACAACCGGGAGGCCGACCGCGATCTGCTCGACATCCTGGCGGAGACGACGGCGCCGGAGACCGTGATCATGCACTGCTTCTCCGGTGACCGAAACGTTGCACGCGAATGTGTCGACCGCGGGTTCATCCTCAGCTTTGCCGGCACGGTGAGCTTCGCGAACGCCGCCGAGCTGCGTGCGGCGGCCGAACTGGTGCCCGATGACCAGATCCTGGTGGAGACCGATGCGCCGTTCCTGACGCCGCATCCCTATCGTGGCCAGCCGAATCAGTCGTATTGCCTGCCCTACACGGCTCGCGCGCTCGCCGAGGTGCGCGGCATCGACGACATCGAGATGGCACGAATCCTGGGGGACAACGCCCGGCGCGTCTACCGGCTGCCTTTGCAGTAATCACGCCGGTTCGTTATCGTATTGTGATCCCGCTGCCTGGGGCAGCGATTCCGGCCGGATTTGGGCTGTGTAGTCCGGGGGGCTCCGAATCGCTCTGTGGTTGCAGCGCGGACGCAGTTGTCCCCTAACAGGATGTCTAACCTTGTCTGTTCTCGCTCGCATCAACCAGTCGCAGTCGACGCGTGCCCGTGTCGCTGTCGGCGCCGTGCTGGCCACCCTCACCGCGGGCGGCATCATGGGCGTCGCCATGCAGAAGGACGTCAAGATCAACGTCGACGGCCAGGTGCGCACCGTCTCGACGATGGCGATGTCGGTGGACTCCGTGCTGCGTTCGCAGGGTTTCGAACCCGCGTCCGGTGACCAGGTCTCCCCGTCGCTGGACTCCGGTGTCGGCGACGGTCAGACGATCACCCTGCACCGAATGAAGACGGTCGTCCTCGATGTCGACGGCCAGCGCAAGGAAGTGCAGACCACCGCGGCCAGCCTCCCCCAGCTGCTCGCCGACCACGGACTGGCCGCCGGGGCCAACGACACGAACTTCCCGCGCGCCGGGTCGCTGCCGGTCGACGGCGGCGTCATCGACGTCACCACCCCCAAGAAGGTCGTCCTGACCGACGGTGCCGTGACCTACCGGCCGGCCGTCCCCGCGAAGACCGTCGGAGACCTGCTCGCCGAGACCGGGAAGCCGCTCGCCGGCGACGACAAGGTCGTGCCCGCCGCCGACACCCCGGTGACCCCCGGCATGCGGATCAAGGTCACCCGCATCCGCACCATGGACACCACGGTGACCGAGGACATGGCGCCGCCGGAGATCAAGAAGGAAGATCCGACCCTCGTCCGCGACCGCAAGGTGGTCCTCAAGAAGGGCAAGCCGGGCGAGCAGAAGGTGACCTACACACTCACCATGGTCAACGGCAAGGTCGTCAAGCGCGAGAAGGTGGGCGCCGAGGTCCTCACCGAGCCGCTCGCCGCGACCGTGCGGATCGGCACCAAACCCGGTGCGCCGTTCGTGCCGCACGGAGTGTGGGATCAGCTCGCGGAGTGCGAGGCCACCGGCAACTGGGCGATCAACACCGGCAACGGCTTCTACGGCGGCGTGCAGTTCGACCAGAACACCTGGGAGCGTTGGGGCGGACTGGAATACGCACCGCGTGCAGACCTCGCCACCCGTGAGGAGCAGATCGCCGTCGCGTCGAAGACCCAGGCCGCGCAGGGATGGGGCGCCTGGCCGTCCTGCTCGTCCAAGCTGGGCCTGCGCTGAGCGACGACGATCCGACCGGCTCCGGGCGCCGGGAACCGAGGCTCCTCGGTCCCGCGCAGATCCGGCAGCTCGCCGCTGAGCTCGCCGTGCGGCCCACCAAGACACTGGGGCAGAACTTCGTCCACGACGCCAACACCGTGCGTCGGATCGTCGCCGAGTCCGGCGTCGGCCCCGACGACGTGGTCCTCGAGGTCGGGCCGGGTCTGGGTTCGTTGACGCTCGCACTGCTCGGAGCGGCCGGGCGGGTGATCGCGGTCGAGATCGATCCGACACTCGCCGGACGACTGCCCACCACGGTCGCCGAGTACGCGCCGGCCCAGGCGGAGTCGTTCGAGGTGATCACCGCCGACGCGATGTCGGTGCGCCGTGCCGATCTGCCGGTCGCGCCGACAGCACTCGTCGCGAACCTCCCGTATAACGTCGCGGTGCCGGTGCTGCTGCATCTCCTCGGCGAATTCCCCAGTATCGCAACATCTCTGGTGATGGTTCAGGCAGAGGTCGCCGATCGGCTCGCGGCCGGCCCCGGCGGTCGCGTCTACGGGGTGCCGAGCGTGAAGGCGCGCTACTACGGCACCGTGAAGCGCGCCGGCGCCGTCGGACGCAATGTGTTCTGGCCCGAACCGAAGGTCGAGTCCGGACTCGTCCGGGTGGACCGCACCCACGATCAGTCCGATGACCCCGCCGTCCGTGCCAAGGTCTTCGCCGTCATCGACGCCGCGTTCGCGCAGCGCCGCAAGACGATGCGCTCCGCGTTGGCGACGTGGGCCGGCAGCCCGGTGGAGGCCGAGCGCCGACTGCGAGCGGCGGGCATCGATCCGGGTGTGCGTGGCGAGCGGCTGGGTGTCGACGATTTCGTCCGGCTGGCGTCGGTCGACTGATCTGCGATGGGCGACGTCGACGAACTGCGGACCGAACGCCTACGGTTGCGACAGCCCGACGACGGGGACATCGAGGCGATCCTCATCGCCTGCCAGGACCCCGACATCCAGCGGTACACCCTGATCCCCGTCCCGTACACCCGCGGTGACGCAGAGCATTTCGTGCACGTGCTGGCCCCTGATCCGATGTCGTACACATGGACGATCCGCACCCTCGACGGCACGTTCGTCGGCGTCGTCGGCATGCACACCCGTCCCGTCGGCGACGAGAGGGTGACGTCCATCGGCTACTGGTGTGCGGCGGCGCTGCGCGGGCGTGGATACCTCGGTGAGGCCGTCACGGCGGTCCTCGACCACGCGTTCACGACGCTGCGCATCGACCGTGTGCGCTGGAGTGCGCTGGTCGGCAACGTGTACTCGGCGCGCCTCGCCGCCTCGGCTGGCTTCCGCTACACCGGACTCCGCGCCGAGACGCTGCGGGACCGCACCGACGACGTCCACACGGCGGTACTGCTCGCGGTCGACCCGCGAACGCCTCAGCCGTGGCCTCCGGAGGTCCTCGGCACCTCACGGTGAGCGTCGATTCCCCGACCGCGAATCTCGCGGGCGGGTTGCGGTGGCCGTCGATTATCCTGGGTCACTGTGTCTCGAGCCTCGTTGTCGGTGGTGTCCGACGCCGTCACCGTGCGTGTTCCGGCAAAGGTGAATCTCTACCTGGGTGTCGGCCCTCTTCGCGAGGACGGCTACCACGACCTGATGACGGTGTTCCAGGCGCTGTCGCTCTACGACGACGTCCGGGTGAGCCCGTCCACCGAACTGCGGATCACCACCGAGGGGGAGGGCGCCGCCGAGGTGCCCGCCGATGGCACCAATCTCGCCGCCCGCGCGGTCACCGAGGTGGCGCGTCGGGCGGAGCGGGCGCCGAAGGTCGCCATCGAGGTGACGAAACGGATTCCGGTGGCCGGTGGGATGGCCGGTGGCAGCGCCGACGCCGCCGGCGCGCTGGTCGGTGTCGTCGATCTGTGGGATCTCGGTATCGAGCGCACCGAACTGTCCGAGATCGCCGCGGGCCTGGGTAGCGACGTCCCGTTCGCGTTGCACGGCGGCACTGCACTGGGTACCGGACGCGGGGAGCAGCTGATGCCCATCCTGGCGCGAGGCGAGTTCCATTGGGTGCTGGCGATCTCGCGGTCCGGGCTGTCCACGCCGGCGGTCTACCACGAACTGGATCGCTTGCGGGAGAACCGTTCTGTCACCGACGTCGAGACCGAACGGCCCGATGCGCTGATGGCCGCGCTCACCTCCGGGGACCCGCGCGTGGTCGCACCACTGCTGCGCAACGACCTGCAACCGGCCGCCCTCAGCCTGCAGCCCGCGCTACGTCGCACCCTGCGCGCCGGTATCGATGCCGGCGCGCTCAACGGGATCGTGTCCGGGTCGGGACCGACCTGCGCCTTCCTCTGCGCCGACGAGACGTCTGCGGTCAACGTCGCCGCCGAACTGTCCGGAGCGGGCGTCGCGCGCGCCGTGCGGACGGCCAAGGGACCGGTGCCCGGCGCACGGGTCGTCGTCGAGTAGCGTCCCCGGTCCTCAGCTCCCGAACACGTTGATCGCGTTGCCGTATGCGCGTAGCGATGCGATGGACCCGTTGTAGCGGTTGAGGTCGACCCGCGTCGGCACACCCGGCAGGTACCCGGAGCTGGTGAACTGCCAGAACCGCCACGTCCGCCACCCTCCGCGGGGCATCTGCGGGGCGCTGCGGCCGTTGTACGACGCGATCCACAGCGGATGGTCGGCGAACTCGCGGGTCGCGCCCATCGCCGTGTTCCAGAAGTTCGGGTAGGTGTAGAGGATCGTCTTGCGGCCGGTCAGTGGTTCGAGGACGGCGAAGAACTCTCGTGTCCAGGCAGCCAGGGCGCGCGGTCCGAGACCGCCGGAATGTTCGAGATCCAACACCGGCGGCAGGTCGAGGATGCCGTTCTGTCCCAGTACGACCGTCGCGTAGAAGATCGCCTGCGGCGCGGCCGGACGACTCGGGTCGGCGTAGTGATAGGTGCCGCGGATCAGCCCGGCGGCGCGCATGGCCAGACTGTCGGAGACGAAATACGGGTTGACGTACCAGGTGGATTCGGTTGCCTTGACCATCGCGATCTGTTGCCCCGACGCACGCACCGCAAACCAGTTGATCGATGCGCCGCCGGGATGCTGATGGCTCGAGACGTCGGGTCCCACCTGCGGTGCCGCCGACGCCGCCGGAGTCACCCCCATCGTGGCGGTGAGGCCGACGGTGGTGGCGATGGTCGCGGTGATGATCATTCGACGAAGGATCACCGGCTTCACGCTAGGTCAGTCTGCCGACCTTCGCTGACCATTCGGCAGTCCGGACCGCGATCGGTGCGTAGGGTCCCCACCGTGCGGGTTCTCACGAGGTTGGGTGGATCGTTCGCGTCGGCGATGGTGATCGTCACGGTCATCTCGGCGGGGGTGGTCGGTGTCGCTGCCGCCGCACCGCCGGCCCGGGCCGGATCGGTGCTGCAACAGTCGGCGCTGCCGGCGGCACAGCTGCCGTCCGGTGCCGGCGAGGGCCGACGATTGTTGTACGTGACGCGAGATCAGGCCGGTCGACCTGTGACCAGCACCGGAGCCCTGTATCTGCCGCCCGGCCGGGCGCCCGCGGGCGGATGGCCGGTCTTCTCCTGGGCGCATGGCACCAGCGGGATCTCCGACAAGTGCTCACCGAGCATGTCGTCGGGCGCGCGGCGAGACGAGCTCGAACCCACCATCGGTACCGCCCTCCGTGCCGGCTACGCGGTGACGGCCACCGACTATCCCGGACTGGGCAGCGGGGGCACCGCAGAGTATCTGGGCGGTCGCGCCGCCGCGTATTCGGTGATCGACATGATCCGCGCATCGAGGGCGGTGGATCCGTCGTTGTCCCGACGGTGGGTGTCGAGCGGGCACTCGCAGGGTGGTCACTCCGCGATCTGGGCGGCGCACATGGCACCGCGGTACGCGCCCGAGTTGCCGTTGCTCGGCACCGTGGCGTTCGCGCCCGCGTCGAACATCGAACGTGTCGTGCCGCTGATGGCGCCCGGTGTGCCCGATCTGGGGCGCTACAACGCGTTCAGCGGTCTGATCCTCTACATCTTGTCGGGCCTCGACCATGCGCGACCCGATCTGAACGTCACCGGATATCTCACGCCGAGCGGCCGGGCCTGGCTGGAGCGGGCGCGCGGCCTGTGTGTCTTCGAGCTCTCCACGGCGCTCGCCGACGTCCCGCCCGGCACGCTGGTGGCCAAACCGTTCACCGATCCGCGGTTCACCGCCGCCCTCGCCGACTACCTGGCCGTCCCGGCCGGCGGCTACCGGACACCGATCCGCATCGAGCACGGCGTCGCCGACACGACCGTCCCGTTCCCGCTCAGCCTCGCACTCGTGTCGCAGATGCGAACGGCTGGAACAGATGTCAGTCTCGTCCCGTACCCGGGGGTGAACCACATGCAGGTGGTACGGGCCGGTAGTGCCGACGCGTTCCGGACCGTCGCCGGGTACTTCGCGCGGGGTTGACCCCACTCGGCGGTCGGAGGCGACCACGGCCGGGACGATAGGCTCTACCGAGTGGCACCTTCGAATCCGTCCGCGCTCATCAACGCCGACCGCGTCAGCAAGAGCTTCGGCATCAAACCCCTGCTCGAATCGGTGTCTCTCGGCGTTCACGAAGGTCAGCGCATCGGCGTGGTCGGCCTCAACGGGGGCGGCAAGACGACCCTGCTGGAGATCCTGGGCGGCATCACCGAACCCGACAGCGGGCGCATCTCCCGGGCCGGCGGCATCCGGGTGTCGACCGTCACCCAGCGCGGCGAGTTGCCCGCCGGCGCCACTGTTGCCGAGACGGTGGTCGGTGGGCCGGACACCGCCGTGCACGAGTGGGCCGGCGACCCGCGGGTGCGGGGCATCCTCAGCGGCATCGGCGTCGACGGTCTGCTCGACAAGCGCGTCGACGAACTCTCCGGGGGTCAGCGACGACGCGTGGGCCTGGCCACCGCACTGGTCTCCGACGCCGACCTGCTGATCCTCGACGAGCCGACCAACCACCTCGACGTCGAGGGCGTGCAGTGGCTCGCCGAGCACCTGGTGTCGCGGCGCAGTGCACTGATCGTCGTGACCCACGACCGCTGGTTCCTCGACACCGTCGCCACCCGCACCTGGGAGGTCCACTCCGGGCGGGTCGACGAGTACGAGGGCGGCTACAACGACTGGATCTTCGCGCGGGCCGAGCGCACGCGCCTGGCCGACACGATGGAGGAGCGTCGACGCAACCTGGCCCGCAAGGAACTCGCCTGGCTGCGGCGCGGTCCGCCGGCCCGCACCTCCAAGCCGCGCTATCGGATCGAGGCCGCCGAGAAGCTGATCGCCGACGTCCCGCCGCCGCGCGACAGCGTCAGCCTCTCCGCGTTCGCCAAACGACGCCTGGGCCGGGTCGTCGTGGAACTCGAGCATGCCCGCGTGGCCACACCTGCCGACGACGTCCTGCTCGACGACCTCACCTGGCGGCTGACGCCCGGTGAACGCATCGGTCTCGTCGGCGTCAACGGTTCCGGCAAGACCACCCTGCTGCGCGCGCTGGCCGGTGAGATCGACGTCGCCCCGGGCCGGCGCAAGGAGGGGACGACGGTCTCGATCGGTTGGCTGCGACAGGAACTCGACGATCTCGACGAGGATCAGCGGGTGCTGGACGCAGTGGAGGCGGTTGCGTCGCGGATCATGCTGGGGGACAAGGAGATCTCCGCGAGTCAGCTGGCCGAACGGCTCGGGTTCACCCCCGCACGTCAGCGGACACCGGTCGGCGACCTCTCCGGCGGTGAACGCCGTCGGCTGCAGGTGACGTGTGTGTTGATGGCCGAACCCAACGTGTTGCTGCTCGACGAGCCGACCAACGACCTCGACATCGACACCCTGCAACAGCTCGAGGATCTGCTCGACGGGTGGGCGGGCACGCTGGTGGTGATCAGTCACGACCGATATCTGATCGAGCGGATCTGCGACAGCACCTGGGCGCTGTTCGGTGACGGAGAGCTCACCAACCTGCCGGGTGGCATCGAGCAGTACCTCCGGCGACGTCGCGAGATCGCTGCATCGGCGCCGCGTCGGGCGTCCCCGTCGAACACTCCGGCGCCATCCGCGTCGACGGGCTCCGCCGAGTCGGTCCCGGCGATCAGCGCGGCCGAGCATCGCGAGGCGCGCAAAGCGATGAACCGGCTGGAACGACAGATCCAACAGCTCGACGCACGCGAGGCGCGGTTGCACTCGCAGTTGGCCGACGCGGCCACCGACCCCGACAAGCTGATGACCCTCAACGCCGAGTTGAAGGACGTGGTCGACGCCAAGGAGACCGCCGAGGGCGAATGGCTCGAGGTGGCCGAGAAGGTCGAGTGACCGCCGGGTCATGCCCGGCGGACGGCCAGGTCAGCGCCGGATCGCGCCGTTGACCATCGCCGCGATCGCGACGGCGCCCGACTGATTGATGTGGTACGGGTAGGCGATGGTTCGGGAGAGCGCGCTCTCGTACCACGGGTTGATCAGGTTGCACGGGTCATGTCCGGCGGACAGTCGGTTGGCGTCGACGAACGTGCCGTCCACCTTGGCCGTCGCACGGCGCAGCGCGTCGCCGGCACGGTTGAACACCCGATTCATCCAGCGCACATCGGGATCACTGATCGGCACCATCGGCCAGCAACCGTGGTTGCCCATGAACCCACCGATGCCGACGACGATGATCTGGGCGCGCGGCGCCTTGGCCCGGATCGCGCGCAGGGCCGGTGTCACGCGGTTCTCCATGCGCGCGATGCGCCACGCGGCCTCACCGTTGAGGCGGTGTCGGCAGAACCGGTCGGTGAACGGGGCGGTGGTGCACTGACCGACGAGTGCGCCCCAGCGCATGTCGTTGCCGCCGATGCTGACGGTGACGACCTGGGCGTCGCGCGGCACCATCCGTATCTGCGGCGGCTTGTAGCCGAAGTTGGTGTGCTGGCCGGTGCGGTAGAGATTCGGTGCCTGCGCGCCGGCGCACGAGGTGTCGATGAAATGCCGGGGGAGCGTCAGCAGCGCGACGATCGACGGGTAGTTGATCGCCGACCGCTTGCATCCGAGGAAGTAGTCGGGGGTCGGTGTGAAGAATCCGCCCGAGGCTCGCGAATCGCCCATCGCCACGTAGGCGCCGCCGGTGTAGCGCACCGGGGTCGGCACCGGATCGGCCTGTGCGGCCGGCACCCTCGACACGCCCGCGAGGACCACCATTGTCACCGACAGCGCGAACACCACTGCCGCACCACGCACTCTGCGCCGACCCACCAATCCACCTCACAACACGACATCTGCTCAACCCGGTGGCCGCTACCGCAGACCACCTGGGAGTGTAGGCGAGACGGCGCGCCCCGGCGCGATGATGGACCGATCGGTCTCACTCAGGCGGTGCACACGGCGTCGCACCGCAGGGCGAAGTCGGTGATCATCTCCGCGGTCGTCGTCGGCTGGATGAGCGGGAAGAGATGGCTGGCACGCGGGATCACGGTCAACTCCGCGCGATCGGAGACGCCGAGAAATCGCTGCTCGTGGATACGGAACTGGTCCCACCCGCCGTTGAGGAACTCGATCGGCCCGGGATAGTCGCCGAGTTCGGTGAGCGCGTCGAAACGTGCGAGTTCACCGACGACGTCGCGGATCGAGTGCAGGGCGAGCCCGCCCGCCTCCATGTCCTGGGCGACCCGCGAACCGACGGCGGCCCTGGTGAGCCCTTTGCTGATCACCGCGGCCTGGCGTGGCAACAGCGCCGTGGCCGCGCCGAACGCCTGGAACGGCGACGCGAGGAGCCGGCTCGGCTGGGTGGTCGCGCACATCGCCACCAGGCCGGCGACTGATCCGGGATGGCGGCCCGCCGTGGCCATCGCGACGTAGCCGCCGAGGGACATCCCCGCCACCACGGCAGGCGCGCCGACGTCGCGGATGGCGTCGAGCACGGCCGCCACGGCACCGTCCATCGTGAAGGTCTCGTCGGCGCGCTTCCCGTGCCCGGGCAGATCGGGGGCGATCACCGCCCGGTCGGTGATCGCGGCGGCGATCCGGTGCAGCGACGACCCGCTCACCCGGAGTCCGTGGACCAGGACGACCGGAACCGGACCGGGCAGGGGCGACATCTCAGGCGCTGAGCTCATCGGCAGTCAGTATGCCCGTCGTCGGACGTCCTGTCGCGGTCAGCCGGACGGCAATTCGACGGTCCGGGCGATGCCGATCCGGTCGAGGAAACCGGCGTCGTGGGAGACGACGAGCAGCGCGCCGGTCCACTCCCGGATCGCGGAGACCAATTCCTCGGTGGTGTCGAGATCGAGATTGTTGGTCGGTTCGTCGAGGATGAGCAGCTTCGGGGTGGGATCGGCGAGCAATGCGGAGGCCATCGCCACACGCAGACGCTCACCGCCCGACAGTTCGCGCAACTCTCGGTCCGCCGCCGCCCCGCGGAACAGGAAGCGCGCCAGATGTGCCCGTACCTCCTGCACCGGTAGGTCTGGATGGGCGTCGATGACCGCGGCGGCGATCGACCGGTGGCCGTCGTCGAACACGATGCGCTGCGGGACATACGCGAACGGCACCACGACGTGGCCGGACGCGATCACGTCGGCGATCAGCGTCGTCTTCCCGGATCCGTTGCGGCCCACCAGGGCGATCCGTTCGGGTCCGTCGATGCGCAGCCGATCGTCGTCGATCACCTGCGCGCGTGTCGCGAGATCCGCCGCCGGCATCGTGATCCGTGCCGTCCGGTCGTCGCGGACCTCGTCGCGCGCGGAGTCGAGCCGCGAGTTGGCCGCGGTGACGTCGTCGCGATGGGCGTTGCGCAACTTGCCCGCCGAGACCTGTGCGGCATCGCGGCGTAGATGCGCGATGATCTTCGGCACGCGCTTCTCGCGTTCGGCGGTGGCGGCGGTGCGCGCCCGGCGATCGAGCTTGATCTGCGCCTCCACCATCTCCCGGCGCTGTTTGCGCACGTCGTTGGCGGCGGTCGCGACCGCCGCCTCGGCGGCGTCCTGTTCGGCGTCGAGGGTCTCCCGGTAGAGCGAGTAGGGGCCGCCGAAGAGCCGGATCTCGCCTCGATACAGTTCGAGCGTCGCATCGACCCGCTCGAGCAGTTCGAGGTCGTGACTCACCACCACGATGGTGCCCGCGAACCGGTCGATCACATCGAACAGTCTTGTGCGAGAAGCGGAGTCGAGATTGTTTGTCGGTTCGTCGAGCAACAGCACCGCCGGCCGGCGCAACAACTGCGCCACGATCGCCAACAGCGTCGCCTCGCCGCCGGACAGGCTGCCGATGGTCCGGTCGAGATCGATCGGCAGTCCCAACGCCGCGAGTTGGGCGACGGCACGGTCCTCGACATCCCAGTCGTCGCCCACGATCGAGAAGTCGCGTTCGTCGACCGAACCGGCCTCGATCCGGCGTAACGCCGCGCGGACCTCGTCGATGGCGAGGACCCGGGCGATCGACAGGTCCGGGTTGTCGTACGGATGTTGCTGCACCACACCGACGTCGCCGCGCACGGACACACTGCCGGACTGCGGGGTCAGTTCCCCGGCGATGAGACGCAGGAGTGTGCTCTTGCCTGCTCCGTTCGCGCCCACCAGTGAACATGCGGCGTCCGGCACCGTCATCGAGACATGATCGAAGACCGGCGTGCCGTCCGGCCAGGCGAACGAGACGTCGGACAGGGTGATGGAGGGATTCGGCTGATTGCCGGATGAGGATACGGTCATGAGACGACTCCTGAGGTGGTGAGCGGGCGCCGCGGGGCGTGCGCACACGCGGCGGCGGGATCGGGCCGACCTCAGTTGTTCATGACTGCGACATCACTCCTCGGGACCGTACTGCTCGGGTCGATGGGCGCCGGCGATGCCGACCTCTCCACCGTAACTCGGTCGTGCGAGTGCGCGCCAACCATTTGTCACCGGGCGTCCCCGACGGACCCGGCAGGCGTCCGACCCGACGGGTGGCGCGGGGCGCTACGGTGGCTCCCATGTCGTTCATCCGCACCTCGGTCGCCAACGGGGTCGGGGAGGTCATCCTCGACCGTCCGAAGGCCCTCAATGCGCTCGACCAGACCATGATCGACGAGATGCACCGCGTGCTCTCCGAGTGGGAGGACGACGACGCCATCGAGACCGTGCTCGTGACATCGTCGAGTGAGCGTGCGTTCTGCGCCGGCGGCGACATCCGGGCGATCCGCGAGTATGCCGTCGACGGTGACACCGACGCGATCAGTCGCTACTTCAGCAGCGAGTATCGGCTCGATCAACTGGTGGCGAATTATGCGAAGCCCTACGTCGCCGTGATCGATGGTGCGTCGATGGGCGGTGGACTCGGCATCAGCGTGCACGGCGAGGTCCGCGTGGTGAGTGAGCGCTCGTTGATCGCCATGCCGGAGACCGCGATCGGGTTCTTCCCCGACATCGGGTCCACCTACTTCCTGCCGCGCCTGCCCGAAGGTGTCGGTATGTGGCTGGGCCTGACCGGTGCCCGCGTGCGCGGCGCAGATGCGGTGGAGATCGGCCTGGCAACGCATTACGTCGAGTCCGCGCATCTCGGTGATGTCACCGACGAACTGCGCGCCGGGGTGCCGCTGGTCGAGGTTCTCGGCCCCTACCGTGACCGCCCGACCTCTGACCTGCCGCTACGCAAGGTGGGTGAGTACTTCGCCGACGAGAACGTGTCCGCCATCCTGGGCGGGTTGCGAGGCGCCGTCGGCGATGACTGGGCGGCCGACATGATCGGCCTGCTGGAGAACGCGTCGCCGACGAGCCTCTGGGTTGCCGCGGCGATGATCGAAGCGGGTTCGGCATCGACGCTCGACGAGTGTTTCGATCGGGAACTGCATGCGGCGGAACAGATCACCCGAACACCCGACTTCGCGGAGGGCGTCCGAGCGGTACTGGTAGACAAGGACCGCCGCCCGGGTTTCGAGCCGTCGTCGATCGACGACGTCGACCCGGAACTGGTGGCCCGCATCATCGGTGCGGTGTGACCTGAGCGGGTGGGTCAGGGCTCGATCTGGAACCATCCCGTGAGGGTGACCGTGGCGGGCGGGTTGAGGGCCGCCGACGTCGGGGCCTGCCCACGACGCGCGCCACTCGGTGCGCTCTGGGTGGTCGCCGACTCATCGACGTCGTAGGACACGTCGTCGTCGGGGGCAAAGGGATTCGCGTCCGCCCGGGTGGCGGTCGGGCAGGTGAAGGTGGCCGATGCGCGTGCCGTCGCCATCGACGAGATCTTCAGGACACATGACGTCGACTGGTAGTAGGTGCCGGCCACCGAGACGCCGATCGTGGCAGTGATCGGCTTCGTCAGCGGGCCGACCGTCGGACGCGCGGATCCGATGGGCGGCAGGACTCCGCCGGTCAGTTCCCCGACGAGGAACTCGACCTGCGCGCCGTCGGTGCCGGGGCCCTTGAACGTGAACAGCAGGGTGTCCGGTGGGACCTCGGGATTCGGGTTGCCCCACTTGGTGAATCCGTAGCACGCGAGGTCCTGGTCGTCCGGTGTGGCAGAGGTCGGCACGCCGCCGGGAGTGTCGCGGGCGGTGGTCATCGAACTGCCGATGGCCACCCTGAAGTCGCCGGAACGGAACGCGAGATCGTGTGCGGTGCGGTCGATACGACCCTTCGCGGGTTCGTCTCGGCATTCCGCCGCGGCGAGGCGGGCCGAGGCGGTGGGCGCCGCTGCCTCGGTCGACGACGTCGGCGCGGTGGGGGTCTCGGTGCTCCCGCACGCGGCCAGGAACGTCACGGTGAGCAGAGCGGCGGCCGACCGGACCGCGCGCCGCGGAGATCGTGGCACCGGATGCTCAATCCGCGGTTGCGACAAGGGGTTCGAGCGTGAGATTCGGATGCTCCTTCTCCACGTACTGCAGGCGCCACTTGTCGCTGAACAAGGCGAGCAACGCACCGTCGGTGCGGGTGAAGACCTCGACGCCCCGCTGCCGTCCGAGCTCGACCGCGCTCTCGGCGTCGGTGCGGCGCGCGAGGCTGTAGCCCAGCGGTTCGATCGTGGTGGCGACGTTGAACTCCGATTTCATCCGCGCGGTGACGACCTCGAACTGCATCGGGCCCACGGCCGCGAGCACCGGTGACGCATCGCCGCGCAGGTCATTGCGCAGGACCTGTACCACGCCCTCGCTGTCGAGTTGGTCCATCGCCTTGCGGAACTGCTTGTACTTGTCCGCGGTGTTGACGCGTAGCGCCGAGAAGTGTTCCGGGGCAAAGGAAGGGATCGGTGGGTACTGCACCCGGGGTTCGATGTACAGCGTGTCGCCCGGTGCGAGTGCCATGGCGTTGACGAGACCCACGACGTCGCCGGGATAGGCGAGATCCACGGTCGAGCGGTCCCGGCCGAAGACGGCCTGGGCGTACTTGGTGGCGAACGGCTTTCCCGTCTGGGCATGCGTGACCACCATGCCGCGCTCGAACTCACCGGAGACGATTCGCATGTACGCCAGACGATCTCGATGGCTCTGGTCCATGCCTGCCTGCACCTTGAACACCACCGCGCTGAAGGGGTCGGTGACCTCACGGACGTCGCCGTCCACGTCGGCGCGTCCCTGTGGTGGCGGCGCGAGCTCGACGAGCGTCTCGAGTAGTTGGCGCACACCGAAGTTCAGCATCGCCGACGCGAAGATCATCGGCGAGGTCTGGCCCGCGAGGAACATCTCCTGTTCGTGGTCCTGACCCATCTCGGTGAGCAGTTCGCTCTCCTCGAGCGCCGTCGTCCACTCGTCGCCCTCACGGGTCGCCGCGGCATCGGCCTCCATGATCTCCTCCGGCGCCACCTTGGCACCGCCCGCGGTCCGGGTGAAGCGGATGTACTGGCCGGTGCGGCGGTCGAGCAGGCCGCGGAAGTCGCCCGCGATACCGACGGGGAAGTAGAGCGGGGTGGGGGTGAGGCCGATGCGTTCGGCGATCTCGTCGATCAGTTCGAGCGGCGTCTGTCCGGGACGGTCCCACTTGTTGATCACCGTGATCACCGGGATGCCGCGATGGCGACACACCTGGAAGAGCTTGAGCGTCTGCGGCTCCAGGCCCTTGGCGGCGTCGATGAGCATCACCGCGGCGTCGACCGCGGTCAGCACCCGGTAGGTGTCCTCGGAGAAGTCGGCGTGCCCGGGGGTGTCGACGAGGTTGATGACGTTGGGAACGTCGGAGTCCGAGTGCTCGCTGCTGTAGTTGAACTGCAGGGCCGTCGAACTCACCGAGATGCCGCGGGCCTTCTCCATCTCCATCCAGTCGGAGACGGTCGACTTGCGGCCGGCCTTGCCGTGGATCGCGCCCGCCTCGCTGATCATGCGGGCATGCAGCGCCAGCGCCTCGGTCATCGTCGACTTACCGGCGTCGGGATGGCTGATGATGGCGAAGGTACGACGCCGCTTCACCTCACGTGCAACGGCTTCAGAACTCACCCGAGAAGGCTACCGTTCGGGCCCTGGCCAGGGCAAAACCGGGGAAGTCGCCGCTCGGCCCAGCGGACCGACCGGCAACGTCGGCGTGCGACCGGACTATTCGAACGGAACCGGCGGAAGCTTGACGACCTGCGACGCGTAACTCAGCCCGGCACCGTAGCCGAGGAGGAGCGCGGTGTCGCCGGGCTTCGCGGCGCCGGTCGAGAGCAGTTCCTCCATGGCCAGCGGGATCGACGCCGCACTGGTGTTGCCGGTGTGCTCGATGTCGTTGGCGACAACCGTGCCCTCGCGCAGTTTCAGGTTCTTCGCGAGCAGGTCGTTGATCCGCGAGTTCGCCTGGTGCGGTACGAAGACGTCGAGCTGCTCGGCGCCGATCTTGGCGGCGTCGAGCGCGCGCTGGGCGACCTTGCCCATCTCGAAGGCTGCCCAGCGGAAGACCGCGGTGCCTTCCATGCGCAGGTAGGGGCGCTGGGTGCGGTCGCTGTCGAGGAAGGTGACCCAGTCGATGTCCTGCCGGATCGCGTTGAACTGCGAACCATCGCTGCCCCAGATCACCGGTCCGAGCTGCTGGTCCTCGGTCGGGCCCACCACGACCGCGCCGGCACCGTCGCCGAAGATGAAGCAGTTGGTGCGGTCGGTCATGTCCATGGTGATCGACAGCTGCTCGGCGCCGATGACGAGGACGTGCGTGGCGCTGCCGCCGCGGATCATGTCCGAGGCCACCGCCATGCCGTAGCCGAAGCCGGCGCAACCGACGGTGATGTCGAACGACGGGACGCCATTGGCGCCGAGTTCGGTCGCGACCTTGGTGGCACCGGCGGGTGTCAGCAGCAGGTGCGTGTTGGTCGCCAGGATCACCGCGTCGATGTCCGACCCGGAGAGCAAGGCGTTCGCGATGGCCTTGCGGCCCGCGTTGACCGACATCTCCATGACGGTCTCGTCGCGTCGGGCGAAGCGCCGCGTCTTGATGCCGGTGCGGGTGTAGATCCACTCGTCCGACGAATCGATCTGCTCGCAGATCTCATCGTTGGTGACGACCCGTTCCGGCCGGTATGCCCCGATGCCGAGCATGCCGATGTTGTTGATACCGGCAGTGTCCGCGATGACAGCCATGAGTGTCCCTTCCGCTATGCGACCCGCCATAGACGGTCTCACATCGCGGCCTTACTGGGAAGTAGCCCCCCGACGTTGCTCGGTGCCCTCGATCATGGCGCGGTACCGCTCACGGTCTGCGGTCATCTGGTGGCCGGGGTCGTCGGCCGGTGGCGTCCAGGTGTGCGGCCGCAACTCGAGTCGACCGTCCCGGACGTCGTCGAGCACCTCCGACAACCAGCCCAGCTCGGCACGCGCCTCGGCGCCCCACAACTGCATGCCACGCACCGCGTGCGGCGGGACATGCGGAAAGTCGGCAGGGGTCGTGTCGACGGGGAACTCCGAGAGCTCGGCGGCGAGTGCGTCATGTCGCCGTTGCAGGAGCTCGGCCGCTCGACTCGTCTCCAGGAGCGGGACCAGTCCGAACGCGGCATGGAAGTCGCGGCGGTCGAACACGTTGACGGTCACGATCGCTTCGGTGAGGAGTCTCTCGAACTCGGCGCGGCCGCTCCCGGTGAGTTCGTAGACGGCGACCTCGCGTGAGCCGTCGGTGAGGTCGTGCCGGACCGCCAGGCCCGTCGACACCAGGCTGCCCAGCCCGTGATAGATCGACCCCGGGTTCACGTTGGCCCACTGATCGACCTGCCAGGACATCAGCTCTCGTCGGATCTGGTAGCCGTTGACCGGTTCGAACAGCGCGACGGCACCCAGTAACAACAGTCGGGTGGTGGTCGCTCCCATGTCTGACGAGGGTAGGTCGAGAATCATCCGCATACCAGGACCGTCGTTGACCGCAATTCGATGAATCCTCGTACTCGGGCGAGTCAGTCTGTCCGAGACGGCGGCGTCGGATCTCACCGTTGACTTCCGATGTACACACTGGAAAACTCGCACCGGTATTCAAACTTGAATAGAAGACCGTGAACGCAGTCTCGGGCCCGACGGATGTAGAGGGGAGTTCGATGATCCACGCACGTGGGCTGGTACAGACATTTCACACCGGCCGTGGGAAACAGAAACGGGAGGTGCGCGCCGTCGACGGCGTCGACCTCGACATCGCGGAGGGGGAGGTCGTCGGTTTCCTCGGACCGAACGGGGCGGGCAAGACGACGACGCTGCGGATGCTGACCACGCTGCTCAGGCCGACCGCGGGCACGGCGACGGTGAACGGGTACGACGTCGTCAAGGATTCGGTGATGGTCCGGCGCAGCATCGGCTACGTGTCGCAGGCCGGCGGCACGTTCAGTCAGGCGCAGGCCGGCGACGAGGTCGTCGACCACGGCATGCTCTACGGGATGTCGCGGGCGGCCGCCACCCGGCGCGGGAAGGACCTGTTCGCGCAACTCCAGCTCGACGGGCTCTGGGACCGGATGCCGAAGAACATGTCGGGCGGACAGAAGCGTCGACTCGACATCGTCATGGGTCTCGTCCACGACCCCACGCTGGTGTTCCTGGACGAACCGACCACCGGTCTCGACCCGCAGGCCCGGGCCAATCTCTGGGAACACATCCGGCGTCTCCGCACCGATGCCGGGGCGACGGTCTTCCTGACCACGCACTACCTCGACGAGGCCGACGAACTCTCCGATCGCATCATCATCATCGACAACGGCCAGATCGTGGCCGCCGACACCGCGGACAACCTCAAGGCCAAGGTGTCCGGTGACCTGGTCGACCTCGAGATCGCCGACGACGCGATGGTTCCCGTCTCCGCGGAGAAGCTGGGTGCCATCGCGACCGACGTCGAGACCGATGGTCGCCACGTCCGGGGCCGGGTTCGTCGCGCCGGCCGAGCGGTCCCGGGACTGCTCCGGGACTTCGACGCCGCCGGGGTGAACCTCGACTCGATCGAGGTGATCCGACCCACGCTCGACGACGTCTTCCTCACCCTGACCGGACGCTCGCTACGCGATGCCCAGGATGAACAGCCCGCCGACGAGGCCGAGGTGGCCGACGGGGTCCCAGTCCAAGGAGTGTCGCAGTCATGACCTTTCTCCGCGAGAGTCACATCGTTTTCCGCCGCCAGATCCGGATGAACCTGCGCAATCCCGCGTGGGTGCTGATCGGGGTCATGCAGCCCGTCCTCTATCTGCTGCTGTTCGGCCCGCTGCTCACCCCGCTCGTCTCGCAATTTCCCGGTGGTGCCGACAATGCGTACACCTTCCTCGTCCCGGGGCTGCTGGTCCAGCTCGGCATCTTCGGTGCGTTCTTCGCAGGCTTCAGCCTGATCGGTGAGTGGCGCGAAGGCGTCATCGAGGCGGAGCGGGTCACGCCCGCGAGTCGCACCGCCCTGCTGACCGGTCGGCTCTGGCGCGACGTCCTCCAACTCTTCGTGCAGGCGGTCATCCTGGTGCTGCTCGGACTGATCATGGGCATGCGTGGATCGTTCACCGGAATCGTCGTCGGCATCCTGATCACGCTGATCGTCGGCGGTGCCTGTGCCGCGGCGTCGAACGCGCTCGCGCTCACCACCAAGAGCGAGGACGTGATGGCGCCGGTCATCAACATGGTGATGATGCCGGTCCTGCTGTTGTCGGGCATCCTGCTCCCGATGACCCTGGGGCCGACCTGGCTGCAGAAATTGAGCGACTTCATGCCGTTCAAATGGATCGTCGATGCGGTCCGCGGATCGTTCGCGGGGGACATCATGACGTCCACCGTCGCCTGGGGCCTGCTGACCGCGATCATCCTCGGTGCCCTCGGAACCTGGTGGGGCACCGCCGTTTTCCGTAAGGAGAACGCGTAGGGTCGGGCGTCGCCTTATCAGCGGTTGGTGGACGGTAGAGCCTGGTCGAGGCTGGTCTCCTGGGGAGCCGGGGGGAGTGTCACGACGGCCCCGGCGTAGCTGAGGCCGGCACCGAAGCCGAGCCGTCCGCTGGTCGAGTAGCGGCGAGGCGCTAGCCGAGCGGCGTATCGAGACCACTCTTGTTGTGTGAGAGGTGATCTCGATACGCCCTTCGCTGGCGCTCCGGGCTACTCGATCAGCGGTTGGGGCCGTCGAGGCTGGTCTCCTGGGGAGCCGGGGGAGTGTCACGACGGCCCCTGCGTAGCTGAGGCCGGCACCGAAGCCGAGCAGCAGGGCGGTCTGCCCGCCCTTTGCCTTCCCGCTCGCGAGCATCTCCTCCATGGCCAGCGGGATCGAGGCCGCCGACGTGTTGCCGGTGTTCTCGATGTCGTTGGCCATCGGGATGTCGTCGGCGAGCCCGAGGTTCTTCTTCATCAGCTCGTTGATACGGGCGTTGGCCTGATGCGGGACGAACACCTCGATGTCCTCGATGCCGACTCCGGATGTCTCCAGAACCGAGGTCAGCGCCTTGGGCAGCGTGATCGCGGCCCAGCGGAACACGCGCGGTCCCTGCATGGTCACGAACATCCGTCCGACCGGCTCGGCCTCGGGGTCCTTGTGCTGGAACTCCTCGGCGCGATCCATGTATTCGGGGATGTCCCAGTTCTGTCCGATGGCCTCGGCGTTCTCGCCGTCGCTGCCCCAGACGGTCGGCGAGATGCCGTTCTCCTCGCTGGGCCCGACCACCACGGCGCCGGCGCCGTCGCCGAAGATGAAGGCGGTGTTGCGGTCGGTCGGCTCCATCACGACCGACATCGTCTCCACGCCGACGACCAGCACATACTCGGCCGATCCGGCGCGGATCGTGTCGGCGGCGATGCCGAGGCCGTAACCGAAACCGCCACACCCGGCCGCGACGTCGTAGGCCGGGATGCCGTTGAGTCCGATGTCGAACGCGACGATGGGCCCGCCGTGCGGGATCTTGGTCTTCCAACTGTTGGTGGCCAGGATCAGCGCGCCGATCTTCTCCTTCGGCACGCCTGAATTGCGGATGGCCCGCTCGGCGGCGGCCGCCGCCATCGAACGTGCCGATTCGTCACCGCTGATCCAGCGACGGTTCCGGATGCCGCTGCGTTCGAAGATCCACTCGTCGGTGGAGTCGAGAACCTGGCGGACATCGTCGTTGCTGACGAGTCGTGTGGGTCGGTACGCACCGATGCCGAGCATTGCCACATTCTGGTGTCCGGTCCGCGCCGCAATTCCCACCACAGTTCTCCGTTTCGTCGATGATCGGCCGACTGTGATTGTAGGCGTACATTACCGCGAAGTAAGAAGCCTTTGGTCCCATTGTCGTCGCACCACGTCAGCCCCGGTCGCAGGGTCCATCACCCGGACAGCGGCCAGACGGCCGGGATCACCAGCATCGCGACGACGAGCCAACCGAACATCACCGGTACACCGAGGCGCCAGTAATCGCCGAACCGATACCCGCCCGGTGCCATCACGATCATGTTGGCGGGGGTGGCGATGGGGGTCAGCACCGATGCCGCCCCGGCGACACACACGAGCATGAGGATCGGGCGCGCATCCACGCCGACCTCGGCTGCGGCGGCGAGCGCGATCGGGATCACGATGAGGACCGTCGCGGCATTCGAGATGAACTGACCGAGGATGGCGGTCAACAGGAACAGTGCGACGAGCAGGACATACGGGCTGTGATCGGACACCAGGTCCACGATGGGCCGCGCGACCAACTCGGCCCCGCCGCTGTCGGTGATGGCCGTGGACATCGGGATCAGCGCCGCGATCAGCACGAGCGTCGGCCACGACACCGCACGGTAGGCGTGCTCGGACGTGATGACGCCGCTGAGGATCATCGCGACCGCGGCCAGCAGGGCGGCGACGACAGCCGGGACGACGCCGGTGGCGAGCAGCACGATCATCGCGACCAGGATCAGTGCCGCGCGCGGTGCGGTCCGGCCGAGCGGAACGGTCTGGCGACGCACCTGCTCGGACGAGGCCACCACCAGCACCTGCCGGTCGGCCGAGAGGGCGTCGACGGCCCGCCACGGACCGTGGACGAGCAACGTGTCCCCTTCGGCGAGGTCGACGACCCGCGGGCCGATGTCGCGATTACGCCGCCGCACCGAGAGCACGAGGAGTCCGTCCTCGCCGCGCACCATGCCCGCGAACACGCGGTTGCCGATCCATTCCGACCTGGGTGGGATCACCACTTCGGAGAGACCGAGGTCGCGGTCGATGAGCCTGCCGGCGCGGCCGTGTCGGCCCGCCACATCCTCCACGGTGAGTCCGTGGTCGCGCGCCAGTGATTCGACGTCGGGCCCGGGCCCGGAGACCACGACGGCGTCGCCCTCGGCCAGGGGTTGGGCGGAGTCGAGGACCGTCGCCCCCTGTGCTCGCTGCGCGGCGACGGCGTGCACCGGTGAGTCATCGGTACGCAGGTCCCGCACGCTCATGCCGATCAGTGACGATTCCGGTCCCACGTGTAGCCGGTAGATCCGGTCGTCGAGGCCGTAGTACTCGGTGACGGTGCCGAGATAGTCGCTGAAATCGTCGGGCAGCGCGGTCGATTCGCGCCTGGGGAGTGCGCGTTCGCCGATGAGCGCGGTGATCGCGACCGTCACGAGGACCAGCGGGATGCCCACCGCCGCGAACTCGAAGTAGCCGAAGCCGTTGCCGGATTCGTCGACCATCGCCTCGTCGACGATGACGTTGACGGGGCTGCCGGACAGGGTCAGCAGCGAGCCCGCGCTGCATCCGTAGGCCAATGGGATGAGCACGCGCGACGGCAGCATTCCCGCATGCCGCGCGATCGCGACGGTGACCGGGACGAGCGCCGCGGCCGCGCCGTTCACGGTGATGAGGGCGCTGAGCAGAGCGCCGAGCACCATGATCGACGCCAGCACCCGCATCCGCGTGGTGCCTGCGATCCGGTTCATCGTGTGCCCCACCCAGGCGGTGATGCCGGCGGCCTCGAGTCCCTCGCTCACCACGAAGAGGGCCGCGATGAACACGATGACCGTCGCACCGAGCCCACTGGTCATCGATTCCACACTGACCAGGCCGGAGAAATAGAGGGCGAGTGCGGACGCGATCGCGACGACTCCGACGGGAAGCCGGTTGATGACGAACAGCGCGACGGTGACGCCCAGGATGATCAGGCTCAGGGCTGCATCCGACACCGCCTCATCGTCGCACCGAGTTACCAGGCGTGCACGGTGTTCTGCGCCGGTTCGAGTCCGTGGGCGACCAGCAGCTCCACGGCGTCGACGCCGTGGGTGATCAGGAGTTCGACGTCGGTCCGTGCCGACGACGGGAACGGTTTCAGCACGAAGTCGGCGGGGTCCTGGCGGCCCGGCGGCCGGCCGATGCCCAGTCGCACCCGCAGGTAGTCACGCGTCCCGATGGACTGGCTGATCGAACGGAGCCCGTTGTGCCCACCCTCACCACCGCCGCGTTTGAGTCGTACCAGCCCGAAGTCGATGTCGAGCTCGTCGTGCAGCGCGATGATGTCTTCTGTGGGTATCGAATAGAACTTGGCCAGCGGGCCGATCTGGCGTCCCGATTCGTTCATGTAGGTCCGCGGCCTGGCGACCAGGACCTGACGGCCGGCGAGGGTGATCGGGGCGACCTCCGCACCCGATTTCTTGTGCAGCTTCCACCGCTCGCCGGCCGAGGCGACGAGGCCATCGGCGACCATCGCGCCGATGTTGTGCCTCGTCTTCTCGTACTTCGGACCTGGGTTACCCAGCCCGACAATCAGTTTCATCGATCAGTCGACGAATGGACCTATTCGGCCGACTCGGCGGCATCCTCGTCGGTGCCCGGGGTCTCGGCGCCGGCCTCTTCGGCCTCCTCTTCGAGGTCGGATGCGGTCGGGGCCTCGTTGATGGCGACGATCAGGGTGTCGGGATCGCTGATCAGGGTGACACCCTCCGGCAGCTCCAGGTCCGAGGCGTGCACGGCGTTGCCCGCGGTGGTGCCCTCGACGCTGACGACGATCTGCTCGGGGATCGACAGCACGTCGGCCTCGATGTCGACGGAGTTCGCGTCCTGGGTGACCAAGGTGCCCGGGGCGGCGTCGCCCTCGACGACGATGGTGACCTCGACGGTGACCTTCTCGCCGCGGCGGATCACCTGGAGGTCGACGTGCTCGATGTAGTTGCGGATCGGGTGGACGTCGATCTGCTTGGTCAGCGCGAGCTGGCTGGTGCCCTCGATGTCGAGGTCGATGATCGAGTTGGTGCCGCTGTTACGCAGGATCGCCGCGAGCTCGAGAGCCGGCAGGCTGAGGTGCTGCGGGTCGGTGCCGTGGCCGTAGAGCACGGCGGGGACCTGGCCGGCGCGACGTGCGCGGCGGGCGGCGCCCTTGCCCTTTTCGGTGCGGGTGGTGACCGCGAGCTTGGCGGTTTCGGTTGCCATGGTGTTTCTCCTCGTTCTGCGGCTCGATGACCGCGGTGGTTCGGTTGGCGGGTCGCAGCGAGCGACATCGACCGGAACCGACCGGGCGGGCGATGCAGACGCCCGCGGAGGAGTTTCCGTGATGGCCGCGCCGATAACGGTGATCACTCACCCTCGCCGAGACAACGCAGAAGAGAATAGCCGACGGCCTGGGCGGATGTCACATCGCGCCTGGTGGCCGCGCGTAGGCGGGGAGGGATGGGGCCGTCGTGGAGGTATTTCCGTGACTCTCCGTCACAGGCATACTGACACCATGACATCGCAGACACCGATCGACATCGTCACCGAATTCCTCGACGACCTGGCGCGCGGGAACGTGGCGGCTGCCCTCGACGATCTCGACGAGCACATCGCCTACACCAATGTCTCGACACCGACGGTGCACGGTAAACGCAAGGTGGCGAAGATCTTCGGTGGGATGGACAAGCTCTCGTGGGCGGGTTTCAACTACCGCATGGTCAACGTGTCGTCCGACGGGCCCGTGGTCCTGACCGAGCGCGTCGACGAACTGCGGATGGGCCCGGTGGTCATGCAGTTCTGGGTCTGCGGGCGCTTCGAGGTCGCCGAGGGCCGGATCACGGTGTGGCGCGACTACTTCGACTATTTCGACATGGCCAAGGGGCTCATCCGGGGCCTGCTCGCCGCGGTGATCCCCGCGGTACAGAAGCCGTTGCCGGCGAAAGCCGTCGCCGGCTAGAACCCGACGTCACGCAGAACCCGACGTCACGCCACCTGCAGTTCCGGCGAGTACATGTCGATCCAGTGGTAGAGGTCGAGGACCCGGTCCATCTGTGTCCGCACCTCGGGTGCGACGTCGTGCGCGTCGGTGGCGGTCATCGCGGCGACAGCCCGGCGGTCGACGAGATCGAACACCAGGTGGTCGCGTTCGGCGGCCACGTCCTCGAGTTGCTGCTGCAGTGTGGCCGTGTACTTGACGTCCTGGGTGGACGGGTACGGGCTCTTCGTCCGATCGACCACCGACTGTGGGAGCACGTGCTTCGTCGCATGCCGCAGGAGACTCTTCTCGCGACCGTCGAACGTCTTGAAGGCCCACGGGGTGTTGTAGACGTACTCGACGAGGCGGTGATCACAGAACGGGACACGCACCTCCAGCCCCACGGCCATCGATGCGCGGTCCTTGCGGTCCAACAGCATTCGGACGAACCGGGTGAGATGCAGGTGGCAGATGATCCGCATCCTGCGCTCCTCCGATGACTCGCCGTCGACCACGGGGACCGCGGTCAGGGCCGTCGCATACTGGTCGCCGACATAGGAGTCGATGTCGAGGATCTTCTGCATCTCCGGAGTGAGCATGGAATACCGCGAACGGGTCAGCGCGCTGCCGAACGCGAGCCACGGGAACGTCTGCGCGCCGCGTGCGTCGTCGTCGAAGAACCAGCGGTAGCCGCCGAACACCTCGTCGGCGGACTCACCGGACAGCGCTACGGTCGACTCTGCTCGAATCGCCTTGAACAGCAAGTAGAGCGAGCTGTCCATATCGCCGAGGCCGGCCGGGATGTCACGGGCCCCGATCACTGCCCGGCGTATCGCGGGATCGGTGAGGTCGGCGGGGTCGAGCACGACGTCGCGGTGCATGGATCCGACGTGTGTCGCGACGTCGCGGACAAAGGGGGAGTCGGGTGTTCCCCGCATCTCGTCCGGGCGGAAGTTCTCCTCCTGGTCGACGAAGTCGACCGCATAGCTGTGGACGCGGTGACCGTCGGCGCCGAGTCGTGCGGCGGCGAGTCCGGTGAGTGCGCTCGAATCCAGACCGCCCGAGAGCAATACGCAGCGCGGGACATCCGCGATCAGCTGGCGATCGACGATGTCGGTCATCAGTTCCCGCACGTGATCGACCGTCCCGTCGATGTCGTCGGTGTGCCCACGCGCGGGGAGCGTCCAGTAGGTCCGGGTGGCGCAGCCCTCTCGCGACACGGTCACCACGGTGCCCGGTTCGACCTCACGGATGTGCTTCCACATCGACCATCCTGGTGCCTTGGTGACCGCGAACAGTTCGCGGAACCCATCGGCGTCCACGGTGCGCGGTACCCGCGGATTGACCAGCAGGGCTTTGGGTTCCGAACCGAACACCACGCCGTCGTCGGTCTGTGAATAGTAGAACGGCTTGATGCCCAGGCGGTCTCGTACCATCACGAGCTGCTCCGTGCGACCGTCCCAGATCGCGAAGGCGTACATGCCGTTCAGGCGATCGACCACCTCGGTGCCCCACTCCAGGTATCCATGCAGGACGACCTCGGTGTCGCTGTCGGTGTGGAAGTGGTGGCCGGCGGCCGAGAGCTCACCACGCAGCTCGCGGAAGTTGTACGTCTCGCCGCTGTAGACGATCGCGACATCACCGTTCCCGGTGTCGAACACCATCGGCTGATGGCCGAGCGGCAGGTCGATGATGGCCAGTCGTCGATGTCCGAGACCGACGTGGCGATCGACGTAGGTGCCGACGTCATCGGGGCCGCGGTCGCTCATCGTCGCGGTCATCTGGTCGAGAATGGTTCTCTTGCTCGATATCTCGCTGGTGTAGCCCACCCAGCCGGTAATTCCGCACATGGACGCACCCCACTTCGGTGATCGGCGATGCTGAAAGACATCAGCAATTCCGTTGTAACACGGAACTAATCCGGCGGGCGACGCGTCTTTTCGCTCTCGCGAGGTATGTCCGAAAGGTCGTGTCGTGTGGTGTCAGAGGATCTCGTCGAGGGTGTCGACCGGACGAGCGAGCCGGGTACCCTTGTCCGTCACCACGAATGGACGCTCGACGAGGATCGGATGCGCGACCATCTCGGTGAGCAGCTTGTCCTCCGGCAGGGACGCCAGGTCGAGTTCCTTGTAGAGCGACTCGCGCTTGCGCGCGGCCTCGCGGACGGTCAGGCCCGCGTCGGCGATCAGCCTGGTCAGCTGGTCGCGCGTGTACGGCTGGTCGAGGTATTTCACGATCGTCGGTTCGATCCCCGCGTCGCGGAGTTTCTCCAGTGCTTTGCGAGAGGTCGAGCACTTGGGATTGTGATAGATCGTCGCGTCCACGTGGACACCATACTCGTCAGGCGCCGGATCCACTCCCGGCCGCCCGTCCCGACGGCACCGTCGGAAATCGCAGGGTGAGCGCGAATGCGAGGACACGAGACCGCGCCCGGCGCACGAGACTACGGTGACCGGATGAGGATGGCACAGCGCGGCGCCGGGAGCGCACCGAGCAGCTCGATCGAGTTCGGCGTGCAGGTCTCGACATGGTGATGCGAACGGTCCTCGTGCTCGCTGCCGCGCTCGGTGTGCTCTCGCTGACCCCGGGGACCGCGTGCGCCTGCAGTTGTGCCGCACGACCGACCGCCGCGGTCATCAAGGACGCATCCGCGGTGGTGCTCGGTATTCCGGTGTCGCGCGTGGCGGACGGTTCCGCGGTCCGGTACCGGTTCGAGGTTCGGCAGAGCTACAAACAGCGGGTACCGCAGACGATCACGGTGCTGACGTCGTCGAGTTCGGCGGCGTGCGGTGTCCCGCTCGAGATCGGGGCCGAACGGCTGTTGGTACTCGGGCGGACTCCCGGGGGAGTGGCCGCGGGGCAGGACGACTGGGGTGCCTCGCTGTGCGAGAACACCGCCGACATCGGCCAGGCGGACGCCGTGCGGTATGCCGGCCCGTCGATCCAGCCGTACGCCGCCGACGACTCCCGCGAACCGCGACCCGCCGTCGTCGGGGCGTTCGTGGCGCTCGCCGCGCTGGTGGCAGTCCCGGGCGGCATCATGTGGTGGCGTGTGCGCCAACGGCGGTCGCGACCGGAGCCCCAGGACTGAGCGGGCGTCAGATCCGGGATCGGCGACCGGGGTGGATGGCCTGTCGCGACATCGCCGCCGAGGCGTTCACGATCCGATCGCCATACTTCTCGAGCACCAGCGACTGGGTTGCCGCGAGGTGGGCACGGGCGAGGCGCTCGGCCTCGTCGGCGTTGCCCGCCGCGATCTCCTCGACCAGTCGGCGATGTGCGCGGACGGCCTCCTCGGCCTCCAGTTGGGACGGGTACTCACCATGTCGTGTGCGGGCCTCGGCCCAGGCCTCCTCCTGCGCCGACCACAGCGCCACGTAGCTGCCGACGGCGTACCGGATGGTGGCGTTGGGTGCGAACGACACGACCAGATCGTGGAAATCGCGCGCGGTGTGGGTGAACTCCACGCCGTCGGTCACCAGTCCGATCGACGCGTCGATCGCCGCGGTGAGCGCCGGGACGACCACCTCGGCTCGATCGTCGCGCTTGGCGCATTCGGCGGCGCACAGCGGTTCGAGCATCCGCAGACCATCGGCGAGGTCGTGCAACGTGACCTTGCCTGCCTGCAGGGAGAGGCCGAGGTGATAGGCGGCCGACGTCTCATCCGGCCGGTGCACATCCGCGCCGCCGACGTTCCCGCGGCGGACCGTCACCAGGCCCTCGGTCTCGAGTATTCTCAGGGCTTCTCGGATCGACGGGTAACTGACGCCGAAATCCTTGACCAACTGTTCTTGTGTGGGCAGTCGATAGTCCTCGACATCCAGGATCAGGTCGCGAAGTTCGGCGGCCACCGTCTCGGCGATACGCCGCTGCGGAACGCGACCGTTCCTGATGCTCGTCACGCGACCCGCGATTCGTTCATGCCGCGAGTCTAATCCACCACAGGCAGCGGTTACCATTCAAGTATTCCAATCCTTGTTAGGATTGAAGTAATGTGCGTCGCATGGACTTCTCGATGGGCGAATCCGCGGCCGGATTGCGCGGAGAGTTGCGCTCTCTGATCGCCGATCTGGTACCGGACGATTTCCGCGGTGCCTTCACCGACGACCCGGGTGATCTCGACGTGGCACAGGACTTCTGCCGGTTCCTGGCCGATCGAGGGTTGCTGTGCCTCGCCTGGCCGGAAGAGTTCGGCGGACGCGGTGCCACGGTCTGGGAGCAGACCGTCGTCCGTGAGGAGATGTGGGCGCATCACGAACCGCGGGGGGCCCAGTACATGGGGGTGAACTGGGTCGGACCGACGATCATGCGCCACGGCACCCAAGAGCAACAGCGTCGGCATCTACCGCCGATCGCGCGGGGCGAGGTGATCTGGTGCCAGGGATTCAGCGAGCCCGGCTCGGGTTCCGATCTGGCGTCGTTGCGCACTGCGGCCCGACGCGACGGTGACGGCTGGCGGATCTCCGGCCAGAAGATCTGGACGTCCTACGCCACGATGGCGCAATGGTGCTTCCTACTGGCCAGAACCTCGACCGGGGAGCGCAAACAGCAGGGGCTCACGGTGTTCCTGGTGCCGATGTCCGACCCCGGTATCGAGGTGCGACCGATTCGCGCGATGCTGGGCCCCCACCATCTCAACGAGGTGTTCATCAACGACCTGCGGGTGACCGACGCCCAGGTGCTCGGCACCGTCGACCAGGGCTGGGCAGTCGTGCAGGAGGTGCTGTCCTTCGAACGCGTCGGCATCGCTCGATACGCGCGATGCGAACTCCTCCTGCAAAAGGCGCCGACCGTGCTCGGGGACAGGTGGGACCAGCTGCCCGCCGGATTGCGGGAGCGATGGGCACGGGAGTTGGTGCGGTGTCGGCGGGCGCGGCTGCTGGCCTACCGGGTGGTGTCGATGCAGGCCGAGGGCAGGGTGCGTCCCGGTGATTCCGCGCTGTACCGGATCGCGGTGACCACCCTTGATCAATCGAGTGCCGAGGTTCTCGTCGAGATCGCCTCCCATCTGGCCGGCGACGACGAGGCCGCGCGACGATTCGACCTCGACGTGCGTGACCACTGGAGCTACTCGCAGGCGGCCACCGTGTCGTCGGGGAGCATCGAGATGCAGCGCATCCTGCTCGCCCGCGAGCTGCTGGCGGCCTCATGAACATCGACCTGTCCGCCGAGGCACTCGATTTCGGGGCCGCCGCACTGGGGGCGTTCGCGTCTGCCGGCGGCGATGAGATCGTCGAGACGGCCGAACGTGACCCGGTAGGGCGAGCGGCCGCGGTGGAGCCGATTCTGACCGAGCTCGGGGCGTGGGAGCTCGAACCCCGTGGTGACGCAGACGAACTCGAGGCGGCGGCGGCACTGTGCCGCAGCGCCGGCTACTGGGCCGTTCCGTATCCGATCGCCGAACGCCTCGCGCGCCCTGCCGATCTCGACGTCGATGCGCTCGTGGTGGTGTCCGATCACGACCCGTCGGCGACGATCGCCGGTCTCGACCTCACCCTGGTGGCGGTATCCCTGACCGGACGCCGCAGCCGGGCCATCGCGGTGCCGTCGGACGAATCTCCCCGCACATCCGGCTTCGTCTCCCGGCTGCAGCTGGATCCGCTCGACGAACATGGCGCCGACGACGTTGCCCTCGGGCTGGTCCTGCCGGTCTGGACGTTGCTCGGGATGCTCGATCGCGCACTGGAACTCACCCGAGCCCATGTCCTGCTCCGCGAGCAGTTCGGTCGGCCGCTGGCGCAGCTGCAGGGCGTGCAGTTCCAGCTCACCGATGCTGAGGTGGAGCGGGCCGGAGTCGAGATCCTGGCGAAATATGCGCTCTGGAGCATCGAATCGGGACACGCCGAGGCGCTCGACGATGCGCTGGCCCTTCGCCTGGCGGCGATAGAGGCCGCGGACATCGTGTTCCGTGTCGCGCATCAACTACACGGTGCGAGCGGATTCTGCGACGAGACGACCCTCTCGTGGTTGTCCCGCCACAGCCTCGCGATGCGCCGGCTGCCGGTCGGGCTGTCGGGAACCGGCGAGGCGCTGACCCGGCACCTCGGCCGACGGGGACTGACCGGGCTGTTCGGCGCAGCGGAACAGACGACGCAGGTTCGAGAGGTGGTCGCGCCGTGAGCTATGACCTGCCCGACGAACTGCGGGTGGACAGCGACGGTCCGATCCGGATCGTCACGATCAACCGGCCCGACGAGCTCGGCGCGGTCAACAAGTCCCTGCACTGGGCGTTGGCCAACGTGTGGCGACAGATCGCTGCAGACCGTGAGGCGGCCGTGGTGATCCTCACGGGAGCCGGCCGCGCTTTCAGCGCCGGTGGTGATCTCGACTGGATCACATCGTTTCTCGACGATCCGGTCGCCCGCGACGACAGCATCCGCGAGGGCGCCGAGATCATCGACGAGATGCTGCGCTTCCCGTTGCCGGTGATCGCGGCGGTCAACGGTCCGGCCGTGGGACTCGGCTGCAGTATGGCCGTGCTCTGCGACATCGTGCTCATCTCCGAGCGGGCACATCTCGCCGACCCGCACGTCGCCGTCGGGTTGGTCGCCGGCGACGGCGGTGCGGCGTTCTGGCCGTTGCTCACCCCGATTCTGCGTTCTCGGGAGTACCTCTACACCGGCGATCGGATCGCCGCGGCCACCGCGGTGGAGCTCGGGCTCGCGACGCGCACCGTCACACCCGACGAATTGCTGACGGAGGCAACCGAACTCGCCCGACGCCTGGCGGCTCAGCCGCGCGCCGCGTTACAGAGCACCAAGCGCATCGTCAACATGCACCTGTCCCAGGCGCTCGGTGGCCCGTTGCAGGCCGGCTTCGCGGCCGAGGTGGTCACCATGCAGTCCGACGAGCACCGGGAACGACTACTCGCGGTCGCGGGTAGGGCGGCCCGGCGATGACCGTCGCCATCCCCGCCGTCCGGTCCCGCGACGATGCCGAGTTCCGTTCCGCGGTTCGGGAGTGGTGTCGCGAGCATGTCCCGCCGGACTGGCGGACAACGCAGTCCGGGGCGTCCGACACGACCTTCGTCGACTTCCAGAAGAACTGGTTCGCCACATTGCGTGGCGCCGGCTATGCGGTACCCCACTGGCCTGCGGAGTGGGGTGGCGGGATGTCGGTCGACGATCAGATCGTGCTGTACCAGGAACTCGCCGCACACGACGCACCCCGCCTGGTGCTCCCGTTCGTGTCGATCCACCACGCCGCGTCGACACTGCTGGCAGCGGGCACCGAGGAGCAACGACGGCGTCACCTGCCGGCGATCCTCGACGGTCAGATCTGGTGCCAGGGCTTCTCCGAACCCGGGGCCGGCTCCGACATGGCGGCGCTGACCACCTCGGCGCGGCGGACCGGGGACGTGTACGTGGTGAACGGACAGAAGGTCTGGGCGAGCGGTGCGATGCACGCCGACTGGTGCCTGCTACTCGCGCGCACCGACCCGAATGCACCCAAGAGGCAGGGGATCTCCTACTTTCTGCTGGACATGTCCACGCCCGGCGTCGATGTCCGGCCGATCCGGCAGGCCACCGGGGAGTCGCACTTCTGCGAGATCTTCCTGGACGACGTGGAGATCCCCGCCACCGCGCTCGTCGGTCCCGAGAACGACGGCTGGCGCGTCGCGCAGGAGACGCTCGGCGCCGAGCGGGGGATGACCATGCTCGAACTCGCCGAGCGGCTCGGGCACGGCGGATTTCCCTGGCTGGTCGATCTGTGTGCCCGTTCCGGTCCGGATGGTGAACGGCCGCTGGATGACCCGCGCGTGGCGGACCGGCTCGCCGCACTGGAGACCGAGATCACCGGGCTGCGCCTGCTCTGCGCCGACTTCGTAGCCGGCGGCCGGGGCCCGGCCGACGCCTCGGTCGTCAAGCTCTACTACAGCGAAGTCCTGCAGCGGGTCACCGATTTCGGTGCCGAGATCGGTGGACTCGACGCCCAGACGCGGCTGCGCAAGCCACTCTCGAGTGGCTGGGAGTCCGGCAACTGGGTCCTCGACTTCATCGGATCGTGGGAATGGACCATCCCGGGCGGGACCAGCGAGATCCAGCGAACCATCATCGGGGAACGTGGCCTCGGTCTGCCCCGCGAGCCGAAGGGGTCGTGATGTCGACGCCGACCGACGAACTGGCCGAACTCCACGGGGACCTGGCAGCGGTGGCGCGTGACGTTCTCGGAGCCACTCCCGGTGGCGTGGCCGATTGGCGTGTCGTCGCGTCCGCCGGGTGGCTCGGCCTCGAGGTCCCCGGGGCCCTCGACGGCGCGGATGCGACGTTCGCCGAGGTTGCCGTGGTGTTGCGCGAGATCGGCCGGGCGGCGGCCCGCGGCGGCTATCCGGCGGTTGCCGGCCTCGCGATCGCCGCGCTCGACGCGACCGTCACGTGCGAGGCGCGGGACCGCATGGTCCGCCACACCGTCGCGGGTGAGTCCGTGCCGATCATTGTGCTCGAGGGAGAGCGTCTGTGCGGCAATAGGTTCCACCTCGAGACCACGCCGCACGGCCGATTCGTGCTGGGCGGATCGGCAGACTTCGTGCTCGATGCCCCTGCCGCGGACCACCTGCTCGTACCGGTAGTCACACCCGACGGCCGCGGCCGGCTGGTGGTCGTCGACCCGGCCGCGACCGGCGTGACCGTGGAACCTCGGCCGGTGGTCGACGACACGCGGACCTTCGGCCGGGTCGCCGCCGTCGATGTCGATGTCGCGGCCGAGGCGGTGTGGCCGATCCGCGCCGGGATCGGCGACCTACCCGGGCTGCTCCGTGACCGCGCGGCGGTCGCCGTGGCCTGCGACAGCCTGGGCCTCGCCGAGGCCATGCTCGACACCACCGTCGCGTACGTCGGTGTGCGGGAACAGTTCGGACGCAAGATCGGGTCGTTCCAGGCGGTCAAGCATGCGTGCGCCGACATGCTCGTCGAGATCACGGTGGCCCGCAAGCTCGTCGACTCGGCGGTGCGGCAGGTGACCGACGGGACGCCGGGGGCGTCGGTGGCAGCCGCCATGGCGGCGTCGTACTCCGCCGAGATGGCCGTGCGGGTCGCGGGCAAGGCGATGCAGCTGCACGGTGGCATCGGCTACACCTGGGAGAGCGGTGTCCACGTGTACCTCAAGCGCGCGACACTGAATCGGTCACTGTTCGGATCCGCTGCCCGGCATCGCGCGAGGATCGCCGAGCGTTACCGTCCGCTCGTGGCGACCCCGCCGGTCGGGTAGGCGCGAGCCGCGTCGCCCACTGGCCCAGTGGGCGCGAGCCCTGACCGCTGGTCGAGTAGGCGCGAGCCGCCCGATGTTACCCGTCCGCTGGTCGAGTAGGCGCGAGCCGCTAGGCGAGCGGCGTATCGAGACCATCTGCGGTGCAAGTGGTCTCGATACGACTCCTCGCCTAGCGGCTCGTCGTCTACTCGACCAGCGGGTGGTGGGGAGTCTCGGCTGCTCGACCGGCGGGTGGTGGGGAGTCTCGGCTACTCGACCGGCGGGTGGTGGGGAACTTCGTCTACTCGACCGGCGGGTGGCGGGAACCCTCGATCGAACTGACGACGGTCGCCGCGTCAGGGTCAGGTGGCCGTGAGGCGCTTGGTGGCCAGTTCGCGGAGGTCGGACGACTTGATCTTGGCGCTGCCGGTGAGGCTGATCTCGTCGTCGCGGAAGAACAGGACGCGGCGCGGCACCTTGTAGCTGGCCAGTTGTTCGCGCAGATATCCGCGGATTCGTTCGGCCTCGAGGTCGGCGCCCTCGTGCGGCACGATGCACGACACCACGACCTCGCCGAGGGTGTCGTGCGGGACACCAACGGTCCGAGCAACTTTCACTCCTGGATGCGCGACCAGCACGTCGTCGACCTCGAGTGGAGAGACATTGGCGCCGCCGGTCTTGATGATGTCGGTGAGCCGTCCCTCCCAGAACAGCCGGCCCCGGTCGTCGAGGTATCCGCCGTCGCCGGTGTGGAAGAAGCCCTCGTCGTCGACGGTCTCGGCCAGCGGGGTGCCGAGGTATCCCAGCATCAGGGTGGGGCCCTTGACACAGATCTCCCCGCGTTCACCGACCGGGACGGTGGTTCCGGTCAGTGCGTCGACGATCTTCACCGTGTTACCCGGCAGCGGCTCGCCGCTGCTGCCGCCGATCGCATCGTCCGGTGTGTTCGCCGCGAAACACGTGGTGATGGTGAAGGTCTCGGTGTTCCCGTACGCGTGCCCGGGCTCGGTGTAGGTCGTCGTCACCGAGGCATGGCGGGCGATCGGTGTGTTCCGGTCGACGAAGTGCATGGCGCTCAGGTCGACGGTGTCCCAGTTCGGTGCGGCTTCGAGCGCGGTCCACTGATGCGGCCAGGCCACCGGGAAGTTGACCCGTTCGGTGTCCATGAGGTCGAGCGCCTCGGCGGCGTCGAAGGTCGACTGCAGGACCAGCGAGCCACCGCAGGCCAGGGTCGAGCCCAGCGCCATCCCGAAGTTCCCCGACCAGAAGAACCCGTTGGCCGACCAGCACCGCACGTTGTCGTCCGGCGAGAGTCCGTACATGCGGCGAAAGCGCCACATTTGGATCGTGACGCCGCGGTGGGCGCTCAGGATGCCCTTGGGCTTGCTCGTCGAGCCCGAGGAGAAGAACAGCACCGCGGTGTCGCTGGGTCGGGTGCTCGCAGCGGTGGCCTCGATCAGTTCGCGCGGTTCGGTGCCCCCGAGACCCAGGAAGGTCTCCCAGTCGTCGATACCGGCGTGACCCGTGGCGTCACCGACCATCGCCAGGTAGGTCAGGAATGGAAAGGACGTTGAGCGCAGGGTGCCGGGTGGCGCTGTCGTCAGAAGTGGCTCCAGCTCCGAGAGGGCAACGGCGAGATCAGTTCTGGCGACCATACGCTCGAACAGCAACACCGAGATGCCGGACTCCTTCACGAGGTGATCCAGTTCGGCCGGTGTCGAGAACGTGCTGAGCGTGACGGCGACACCGCCGGCCAATGACGTGCCGAAGACTGCGGAGAGCCACTCGGCCCGGTTGGTCATCAACACCCCCACCCGACTGTCCTTGCCGACGCCGCGTGCACGCAGCGCGCGTGCGACCTCCATCGAGCGTTCCCACAGATCGGCGTAGGACCACCGCACGGTGCCCTGCGTCGTCCGCATCACGAGTGCCTCCCGTTCCGCGAACCTCTCCGTCACCTCCCGCAGAAAGCCGGGCAGCGTGAGGGTTCCGAGACCGGGTTCGTCGTCCAGCGGTGCGCCTGCGGCGATCGACGGCGCGGCGCACGCCGATTCGGCGGTGGCCGGAACAGTGGTGGGGGACAGGGTGCTCATGGCTGACCTCGCTGTGATCGGGCAGGGGGCGCCGCGTCAGAGCGGCAGTTCGACCTCGGCGATGCAGGACACGAGTCCGTCACCGTCCTGGTTGGTCAGTTTCAGCTTGATCTGCACGAGTGGGACACCCCACTCGGACTGGGCCTGTTTGTCGATGATCTCGGCGTCGAAATAGGTGACATCGCCCTCGAACGCGGGCGCGCGGAAGTCGGCCTTGGTGTGGCGCACCATGCCGTCGTAACCGGCCCAGTTGGCGAGGAAGTCGGTGCACCAGGCGCCCATCGTCGCGCCGTAGCCGTAGGCGCGGGCCATCCCGACCTCACCGGCCTTCTCGGCGTCGATGTGACCACGCGACGGGCCGACGTACAGGCCGTCACGTTTGCGAGGGTCGATCTTGGCGTCCTCTTCGTCGAAGCCGAAGCCCTCGCCCCACCCCGGGTCCTGGTAGACCCACGGATCGTCGATGCCCTCGGGGGCAACCCATTCGAACGTCCCCCAGATGTTGAACAGGAAGGCGCGGTACTCGGTGGTGAACGATGCGATGCTGTGCGGCCCGATCACCCGCCGCGGGAGCTTGTCGCCGACCTTCACCTCGTCGAAGTGCGGTGAGACGCCCAGCCGGTTCGACAGGAGCCATTCGCGGCGCAGCGCCTCGAGTTCGATCAGTTCGTCGTTCGTCCATCGCCTGACGACACCGATCTGGTTGTCGTACATGCCGCGCTTGGTCGCCTCGGCCGTCAGGTATCGGATGGCGGTCGAGCGTTCGCGCGCCACCAGCGCGCCATGCTGATTGGTGTGGGTGGTGTCGCCGCGGGAGAACATCGTGGGTCCGGCGAACTTGGTGTCGGCAACCTTGTAGTCGTGAAAGCGACGTTCCTGGAAGAGTTTGTCGCCGGGGCGCACCGGTGTGCCGTAGAACCACCACTCCTCGCCACCGAAGATGAGGTGGCTGTTGGGGATGTGCCCGACACACGCGGGCGCCGCACCGTGTCCGTAATCCAGTGCCACCGCTATCGATTGGGGCGCGATGATGCCTCCGTAGCGGGACTCCCGCGCGAACTGCTCGTTCCAGTGGATCGGGTTGGGATTGTCCATCGCCATCACCCAACGGCGGATGTCGGACGTGCTGCACGGATCCCACAGCTGCCCACCACCGATCGGCTTGCCCACCCGGTGATCGACATCGGAGAGGTCGAGTTCGGTGACCTCGGATGCGGTCTCGCTCGTGCTTTCGGTCGTGCTGCTCAACGTATGCTCCCGCTTCATCGATTGACGTCGACGACGATCCGGCCGCGGACCGTCCCGTCCATGAGTTCCCTGGCGGCGGCGATCGACTCCCGCAGGGAGACCTCGCGCGCGATCGACTCCAACGCATCCGTGTCCAGGTCGCGGACCAGCCGATCCCAGGCGGTGATCCGCCGCGGCTTGGGTGCCATCACGCTGTCGACACCCAGCAGGGACACGCCGCGCAGGATGAAGGGTGCGACCGAGGCCGGGAAGTCCATGCCCTGGGCCAGACCGCATGCCGCGACCGCGCCGCCGTAGCGGGTCTGAGCACACGCGTTGGCCAGGGTGTGGCTGCCGACCGAGTCGACGACACCTGCCCAGCGTTCCTTCTGTAGCGGCTTGCCCTTGTCGGCCAGCTCGGCGCGGTCCACGATCGTGGTCGCGCCCAACTGCTCGAGGTAAGCGGATTCGGAGGTCTTCCCGGTCGATGCGGCGACCGAGAACCCGGCCTTGGTCAGCAGGGCGATCGCCACACTGCCCACGCCACCGGTCGCACCCGTGACGAGAACCTCGCCCTGATCGGGCGTCACACCCCCGTCGAGCAGCGCGTCGACGCACAGAGCGGCGGTGTAACCGGCGGTGCCGATCGCCATGGCCTGTCGCGAGGTGAACCCGGCCGGGACGGGGATCAACCAGTCGCCGTCGAGCCGGGCGCGCTGAGCGAAACCGCCCCAATGCTTTTCGCCGACACCCCAACCGTTGAGTAGCACACGGTCACCCGTCCTCCATTCCGCGTGCGAACTCTCGACGACGGTGCCGGCGAGGTCGATGCCGGGCACCATCGGAAACGCACGCACCACCGGTGAACTCCCGGTGATGGCGAGCGCGTCCTTGAAGTTCAGCGACGAATAGTCCACCTCGATCTCGACGTCGCCCGCGGGGAGGTCGGACGTCTCCAGGTTCTGGACCGAGACCGACTGTCCGGCCTCGCCTTTCTCGATGACAACAGCCGAAAACTTCTGCAAAGCCGTTCCTTCCCAAGGGAGAGATGTCGTTGCAGCCGACGTTACGTCAATCCTCACAAGGATAGCAATACTTGATGGTTAAGCCCGTCCGATCATCGTGCGGTCCACCCGCCATCGACGACGATGGTCTGGCCGGTGACGTAGGCGCCGGCGTCGCCGGCCAGCCAGAGGACCGCTCCGACGATGTCCTGCGCGGTTCCCTGCATCGGTAGCGGGGTGTTGCGGCGGAGGTACTCGGCGGCACGCTCGGCGGTGTACAGCGGCTCGGTGATCTCGCTGCGAAAGAAGCCGGGCGCCACCGTGTTCACCCGGATCGAGTGCCTCGCCCACTGCACGGCCAACTCGGTCGTCAGGCCGGAGAGTCCGGCCTTGCTCGCCGCATAGGAGGCCTGCGGTATGCCCGGAATGCCGACCCGGCCGCTGATCGATGAGATGTTGATGACCGATCCCCGTCCGACGTCACGCATGTGCGGAAAGACGCTCTGCGCGAGCACGAGCGGCGCCATCAGATTGAGGGACATGGTGGAACGGATCGCGTCGATCGGCTCGGACTCCGCCCGTTCCTCGGTGAACATGGTGCCGGCGGCGTTGACGACGATCTCCGGTGGACCGAGGCCGTCGATCACCTGCGGCACGATGTCGCCCACCTGGTCGAGGTCGGACAGGTCGCAGGTGACGGCGAGCCCGTCCACTCTCGCGGCGATCTCCGCGAGCCGTTCTCGACGACGGGCCACCACCGCCACCCGCGCCCCGGCAGAGGCCAGCGTCTCTGCCACGGCGACGCCGAGTCCCGAGGATGCCCCGGTCACGATGGCCACCCGGCCGTCGAGGCCGAACATCTCGGCGGCAGGTAGACCCCGATCGACGCTCACGCCGGGCCTCGCGCCGTCGATGCGGCGACGAGATCGGCGAGCTCGGTTCGCCGCACCTTGCCCATGGCGTTCACGGGGAGCTCATCGACCAGGGTCCAGATCTCCGGAACCTTATAGGGGGAGAGCGCCTTTCGGCACCGTTCCGCGAGCGCCTCGAAATCGACGGGTCGGCCTGTGCTCTCGACGACCGCCGCCACGCGCTGGCCGAGGCGATCGTCGGGAACCGGGTAGACGGCGACCCGCGCGACATCGGGATCGGCGCCGATGATGCGTTCCACCTCGAGCGGGTACACGTTGGCGCCGCCCCTGATGATGACCAGTTTCTTTCGGTCCAGGACGGTGAGCCAGCCCTCGTCGTCGACCGTTCCGACGTCGCCGGTGGCCATTGGCCCGGGACCGGCAGGCTGCAGGCCGTCACGCTCCCAATGGCCGAGCATCGGCCGCCACGCACCTGCCCACGGACCGTCGGAGCGGCCCGACAATCTCAGCTCGCCGAGCTCTCCTGCGGGTAGGCGCCGTCCGTCGTCGTCATAGGCCGCGACATCGAAATGGGCCAGCACCCGACCACTCGCGCCGGTGCGCCACTCGTTGCCCCGTGGGTCGATCGCCACGACGGTCGGTGCCTCGGTGAGTCCGTACGTGGCGCGCGGCACGATGCCATGCGCCGCGGCGAAATCGCGGCGCAGCTCATCGGAGGTGTCACTGCCGCCGCTCCAGACCTCGACGAGCGCACCGAGGTCGACCTCCGGTCGACGGGCGAGGTCGTAGAGCTGGGCCGGCGCACCGTTCCATACGGTCACCGCTCGGCTGGTGATCCACTCGACGACGCCGTCGACGTCGCGGCGGTCCATCACGACCGCGCAACCCCCGCACTGGGCGGTCAGCAGCGTCGACAGCACCATGAGGTTGAGGATCGTGAGCGGGAAGCTGTCGCCCTTGCGAAGGCCCGGCCCCCAGCCGCGGTCGGCACCGAGCGCCGCCCCGGGCAGCAGCATGTTGCGCTGGCTGTGCACCACGGCCTTGGGGCGCCCCGACGTCCCGCTGGTGAACGCGATGCCCGCGGGTGCGTCGATGTCGACGTCGACGGCGGGCGCGTTCTCGTCACCGGCCAGGAGGTCGGACCATCGTGCCGGATCGACGCGTCCTGCCGACGTGACCCGACAGCGGGTGCCGGCCAACGTCACCGACGGCTCGACGAGGTCGTGAACGCCCTGCTGCTCGTCCTCCGTCAACGCCTCCCCGATGCCGGCCCAGATGGCGCCGATACGTTGTGTGCCATGGAATGCCGCGACGATGTCGAGATCGTTGGGCAGACAGGCCGCGACTCGGTCGCCGGGGCGTACCCCGAGTGCCCAGAGTGCGCCGGCGGCCCGACGCGCCTGCTGATCGAGCTCGGCGTACGACCACACGCCGGATGCAGCCTCGACGGCCGGGGAATCAGGCCTCGACGAGAGGGTCGGGTCCAGCACGGTGCCTATCGTCTTGAAATTCTCCACCCGCTACTAATACCACTATCCTTGTAAGGATTGATCTGATAGCTTGTGTCCGGTGATGGCAGGCGAACACGATGCCGCGGCATGCGGGATCGAGGGCGGATGAAGCACACAGGTCCCCTCTGTGGGGTTCGCGTGGTCGATCTGACGGCCATGGTCATGGGTCCGTATTGCACCCAGATCATGGCTGACATGGGCGCCGATGTGGTCAAGATCGAGCCACCCGCGGGTGACAACACCCGCTACATCTCGGTGGGTCCGGAGCCGGGCATGGCGGGCGTGTTCGTGAACGTGAACCGCGGGAAGCGCAGTGCGGTACTGGATCTACGCTCTGACGCCGGCCGGTCCGCGCTGCGTGGACTGATCGCCGACGCCGATGTGTTCATCCACTCGATGCGTGGGTCGGCGATCGCGCGGCTCGGGTTCGCCTACGACGAGGTCGCCGCGATCAATCCGTCGATCGTCTACACCAACTGCTACGGCTATGGGCGTCGCGGCCCCGACGCGGACCGAACCGCTTACGACGACACCATCCAGGCGGAATGCGGCCTGCCGTTCGTTCAGGAGCAACTCACCGGGGAGGCCGGCTACGTCGGGACCATCATGGCCGACAAGGTCGCCGGCATGACGGCGCTGTACGCGACGATGATGGCGCTCTTCCATCGCGAGCGGACCGGTGACGGGCAGGAGGTCGAGGTGAGCATGTTCGAGACGATGGCGGCATTCATGCTCGTCGAGCATGCCAACGGCGCGATGTTCGATCCGCCGCTCGGTCCGGCCGCGTATCCCCGGGCCGTATCGCCGAATCGAAAGCCGTATCGCACCAAGGACGGCCACATCTCGGCCCTCGTCTACAACGACAAGCAGTGGTCGGTGTTCGTCGAGGCGGTCAATCCACCGTGGGCCGGTGATCATTTCGCGACTCTCGCGCAGCGGGCCGCCCGGATCGACACCGTCTACGCGTTGCTGGGCGAGACGTTCGCCGAACGAACCACACAGGAATGGCTGGATCTGCTGCGTTCGCTGGACATCCCGGCCGCGCCGGTCAACAGTCTCGACGACCTGTTCCACAACGACCACCTGAACGCCGTCGGCCTCTTCGAAGATGTGGAAACCCCCAACGGGACAGTGCGTTTCCCCGGGACTCCGGCCTGGTTCTCACGCACTCCGGGTCGGGTGGCGGGTCCGGCTCCCCGGCTGGGCGGCGACACCGAGGAGGTGCTCGACGAGATGCGGCTGCGAGCGCGAGAGGTAAACGGTGGCCGAGAGCGTGATTGAGATGGGCACACATTCGGCGTCCACGCCCTCGGCGGAGCACCTCGCGTGACGGTCGAAACCCCCTCCCAGAGTGTCGATCTGTCGATGTTGCTGCGTCCGGGTGACAACATCGTGATCGGCCAGGCGTGCGGTGAGCCGACCACGCTGCTCGAAGCGCTCGTCGCGCAGGGCGCCGACATCGGCGGTCTGCGCGCCTTTGTCGCGACCAGCTTCTCCGGCACCCTGACCCCGGCGTCAGCGGGGGCCGTACGGTTGTCGAGCATGGGCGCGATCGGCACCCTGCGATCGATGACCAAGGACCACGTGTTGGACATCATCCCGTGTCACGTCGGTCAGGTGGCACCGATGATCGTCACGGGGCACCTGCCGTGCGACGTGGCCTTCGTCCAGGTGAGCCCGGCAGATGCCAACGGCGACCACAGCTTCGGGCTGATCAGCGACTACGTGCGGGCAGCAGTCACGACGGCACGGGTCGTCATCGCCGAGGTCAACGATCAGGTGCCCTACACGCTCGGTGAGCTCCTGCCCGCGTCGCAGATCGATCACATGGTGCACGTTTCGCGCCCGCCGATCCAGGTCAGTCCGGCGAGGATCGGGGACACCGATCGTGCCATCGCCGGGTTCGCGGCCGCCTACATCGAGGACGGTTCGGTCATCCAGATGGGTGTCGGCGCGGTGCCCGACGCGATGCTGCAACTGCTCGTCGACCGTACGGACCTCGGCGTGCATTCCGGCATGGTCGGCGACGGGTTGGTCGACCTGGTCGAGGCGGGTGCGGTAACCAACGCGCGCAAGCGGATCGATCCGGGAGTGACCGTCACCGGTGCACTGATCGGTACGCAGCGCCTCTACGACTTCGCGCACCGGAACCCGGATATGCGGATGTGCGCGACGTCGTACACCCATGATGCCGGGGTGATGGGCCGGCTCGACAAGCTCGTGACGATCAACTCCGCTGTCGAGGTCGACCTCACCGGACAGGTGAACGCGGAGCAGAGCGGCTCGACCTACGTCGGGGGCACCGGCGGACAGGTCGACTTCGTGAGGGCCGGCGCGCGGTCGCGCGGTGGGCATTCGATAGTGGCCCTCCCGTCGACCGCGAAGGGCGGCACCGTCAGTCGGATCACCTCGACGCTGTCTGGTCCGGTGACGACCGCGCGCAGCGAGGTCGACGTGGTGGTCACCGAGTTCGGTGCGGCCGAGCTCAGAGGCTCCAGCATCGCCGAACGAACCCGTCGCCTGATCGCCATCGCCCACCCCGACTTCCAGGAGGACCTGGCGCGGGCGGCCCATCCGATCCAGCAGCGGAGGTACTAAGCCAGTGAGTGACGCCGTCCTGTTCGATGTCGACGACGAGATCGCGATCATCACGCTGAACCGGCCGGATTCCCGGAACTGCCTGTCCGAGGACGTCCGGGACGGACTGGCGCAGGCGTGGGATCGATTCGAGCACACCGATGGACTGCGCGTTGCCGTTCTCACGGGAACCGGGGAGACGTTCTGCGCCGGTGGAGATCTCAAGGAGATGGTGGCGACCGGGATGCAGGTGCCACCTCGGAACATGTTCGCCCTGCCCTACGACACGGTGCAGTTGACCAAGCCGACCATCGCGGCGGTCAATGGTGCCGCATTCGCCGGCGGCTGGATGATCGCCCAGGCGTGCGACCTCTGCGTCGCCGACAGCCGGGCGAAGTTCGCGGTGACCGAGGTGAAGGTCGGCAGGAGCTCACCGTGGGCATCGCCGCTGATCCACATGATCCCGCAGCGCATCATGATGGAGATCCTGCTGACCGGTAAGCCGATCACGGCGCAGCGTGCCTACGAGATCGGGTTGGTCAATCGCATAGCCGAGTCGGGAGACGTGCTGGGCACGGCAATGGAACTGGCTCGGGAGATCCTGGCCGGCGCGCCATTGTCGGTCCGCGCCGCGCGGGAGACGGTCATGCTCTCGACGGAGATGGGTCGGTCCGCGGCCCTGCAGGCCGCGCGGGCGGCGTCGGAGCACTGCTATCGCAGTGACGACGCCCAGGAGGGGCCGGCGGCGTTCGCCCAGAAGCGAACTCCCCGCTACCGGGGTCGCTGACAGCAGAGAGTTCGTGGAGCCCCGGACGGCCTATCTGGCGTGGTCCCTGGGGAGATGGGCGGTCAAACTCGGCTCGGGTTCGATTCCGAAGCAACGCAACGACATCGCCAGCATCGCATAGCAGCCGACGGTGAAGACGACGTCCATCAGTTGTTGCTCGTCGAGTTGTGCGGTGAGCACCTCCCACGTCTCGTCCCCGATGGTGCCGGCGTTCAGCAATTGGTCGACGGAGACGACAAGCGCGCGCTCATCCGGCGTCCACCCGGGCGCGTCGGGACCTTCGGCGACCCTCTCGATCTCGTCGGCGGTCATCCCGGCACGCGCGGCGAGGATCGCGTGCTGGGCCCATTCGTAGTCCGCCTGCCGGATGTGCGCCACCCGCAGGATCAGCAGTTCCCGTTGCCGCGCCGACAATGCCGATCCGGCGAGCAGATGCTTGTTGAAGGTCAGGAACGCCATCGCCAGGGTCGGATAGCGGGCGAGCGTGCCGAGCAGATTGTCCCCGGCCTGCCGCTCGTGATCGGGACTGACGCTTTTCACCGACGACCGGAACCCGTCCACGAAGTCCCGCATCTGAGGAGACCAGTCCTCCCTGCACGCCGGCGGTATCCGCGCGGTCACGTGTTGCGCCCGCCGTTGACCCCGATGATCTGCCCGGTGATGTACCCGGCTTCGTCGCTGACCAGGAACGCGCATGTGGCAGCGACATCCTCGGGTCGCCCGATTCTGCCGACCGGTGTCTTCGCGATCTGGGTGTCGACGTCGACCATCCCCGAGTCCACGGTCCTGCGCAGCATGGGTGTGTCGATGAAGCCGGGCGGGATGGTGTTCACGGTGATTCCCCGTCGCCCGAACTCGAGCGCGAGAACCTTTGTCAGACCGACCACCCCGGACTTCGCGGTGACGTATCCCGCCAATCCCGGCGAGCCGCTGTGCACGCTCGACGACGAGATGTTGACGATGCGGCCCCAGCCCTCCTCGAGCATGTCGGGGAGCACGGCCTGGCAGCAGTCGAACGTGCCGGTGAGGTTGATGGCGAGCGCACGGTTCCAGGTATCGGCAGTGATCTCCAGGAAGGGGGTGGCGAGCGTGGCGCCGGCACTGTTGACGAGCACGGTCGGTCGGCCGAGTCGTGCGCGGACCTGCTCGGCGCCGTCATCGATCTGAGCACGGTCGGTCACGTCGACGGCGAGGCCGATCGCCTTGCCACCGGCATCCTCGATCGCCCGGGCGGCCGCCTCGGCGGCGTCGCCGTTGATGTCGAAGATCGCGACCTGATCGTTGCCGGACGCCAGCCGCGCGCTGATGGCACCACCGATTCCGGACGCGCCACCGGTGACTATGGCTGTGCGTCCGCTCATTTGATCTTCTCCTCGCCGGCGACCGTGAGTCGATGCATGACCCGGGGCTTGTCCCGGTCGAACTCGCGTACCCGATGGACCAGACCCGTGTTGTCCCAGAACACGGTGTCGCCCTCGGTCCAGCTGTGGCTGCACACCTTGCCGGGGCCGGTGACACGGTCGCGCAGCTCGGCGAGCAGCGCCTTGCCCTCGTCCACGTCCATGCCGACGATGTGCGATGCCGTCGCGCCCAGGACGAGTGATCGGCGTCCGGAATCGTGCTCCCAGACCAGCGGATGTTCCCGAGCGGTGCGGGTGGCCCAGTCGGCCAGCTGTTCCGGTGTCGGGTCGGTGTAGGTCATGCGCTGAACGGCATCGAAGGTGTGCACGACCCGCAACTCGGCGAAGCGCTGCCGCTCCTCGTCGGACAGCTCGTCGTAGGCCGCGTAGGTACTGGCGAATTCTGTTTCCCCGCCCTCGGCGGAGGTGACCCGGGCCGTGAGTATCGAGGTCTTGGGGGCGATCTCGTCGAGCAGTCCGTCGATGTGCCAGAACTCGTTGCTGCGCAGGTACTCCGCGTTCGGGTTGGACGGATCGAAACTGATCTCCATCACCTTCTCGTTCGCGGGGGGACGATGTGAGAAGTCGATCAGCGTGCCGAGTCTGGCACAGAACCCGGCCATCGCCTCGTCGGTGGCGTGGAGTTCGGGGAACAGCAGCACCCCGTACTTCTCGAGCGCCTCGGCAACCGCGGTGGGCAGGTCGGGGTCGGTGCTGAGTCGGTCGGCGTCGACGTCGAGCACCTTTGCGCCGACGTTCTCCGAGAGCCTTTCCGTTCTGATCGTGCTCATTGGTCAGTCCCCCTTTTCCGGTGCGTAGCCGAGGATGCCCTTGATCTCCAGGTAGTCGTCGAAGCCGAACTCACCCCACTCGCGGCCGTTGCCGCTCTTCTTGTAACCACCGAACGGCGCGCAGAAGTCGAAGGCGTCATTGATCGCCACCGAACCGGCGCGGATTCGCCGGGCGACCGCACGGGCCTGATCGAGGTCGGCGCCCGCGACGAAACCCGCGAGACCGTACTCGGTGTCGTTGGCGATCTCGATCGCGTGGTCGACGCTGTCATAGCCGAGGATCGTCAGCACCGGGCCGAAGATCTCCTCCCGGGCAATCGCCATGTCGTTCTTGACATCCGCGAAGACGGTCGGCCGGACGTAGTAACCCTTGGTGAGCCCTTCGGGTCGCCCGGGCCCGCCGGCGACCAGGGTCGCGCCGTCGTCCACACCCTGCTTGATCAGATTCTGGATCTTGTCGAACTGCGACTTCGAGACGACCGGACCGATGGCGAAGTCACCGGCCGGGTCGCCCACGGTGACCGTGGGTGCGGCGCCCTTCGCCGCGTCGATCGCCTCCTCCATCCGATGATTGGGCACCAGCATGCGCGATGGCGCGCTGCATGTCTGTCCCGAGTTGAGCATCATCGTGACGACACCCTTCGCGACGTTCTCGGCGAGATCCGCATCGTCGAGCACGATGTTGGGTCCCTTGCCGCCGAGTTCCTGGGTGACCCGCTTGACGCCGGCTGCCGCATTCTTCGCGATGTCGATGCCCGCGCGGGTGGAACCGGTGAACGAGACCATGTCGACGTCCGGATGTCCGGACAGCGGCACGCCCACGCCCGGTCCGTCGCCCTGCACCAGATTGAACACGCCGGCGGGCACCCCTGCGGCGTCGAGGATCTCGGTGAAGATCTGGCCGGTGAACGGTGAGCGCTCCGACGGTTTGAGGACCATCGTGCAGCCGGTCGCCAGAGCGGGGAAGACCTTCACCGCGATCTGGTTCATCGGCCAGTTCCACGGGGTGATCAACGCACACACGCCGATCGGTTCCCTGACGATGAGCGACTCACCCCGCTGCTCCTCGAAGGTGAACTTCTGTAGTGCCTCGATCGCGGTGCCGAGGTGGCCGGCGCCCAGCCCGACCTGGAAGCCGTTCGCCAGCGCCGACGGCGCGCCCATCTCCTCGGTGAGTGCCGCGCCCAGGTCGCCACTGCGATTCTGGTATTCGGCGGAGATGTTCTGCAGCAACTCGATCCGGTCGGCAACGGAACTCACCGACCACGAGTCGAAGGCCTGACGGGCGGCCGCGACCGCCTTGTCGACATCGGCCGCGGTGCCGGTGGCGACGGTGCCGCACACCTCCTCGGTGGCCGGATTGATGACCTCGAAGGTCGCCGACTGGGCGGGTTCGACCCATCGGCCACCGATGTAGAACGTGCGGTACTCACGCATGACATCCCCAATTCTCTTGTCGTGCAACTAGAAGTCTCACTGCTGGCCCTCGGCATACCACGTACGGAACTCGTCGTAGCTCGGCATCTCCTCGGAGTTCGCCTTGGGATCGACCGCGACGTGGATGACGCCGGGCCGACCGCTGGCGTACGCGCGTTTGATCGCGGGCGCGATGTCCTCATCTCGATCCACGTACTCGCCGTAGCATCCGAATCCCTCGGCGACCTTGTCGAGGCGGGTGGACTCGCTCCAGTGCACGCCTGTCTCGAGGGAGCCCTGCCCGTAGGTGCGTTTGTACACGCCGACCTCGAGGCCCCACGCGTAGTCGACGGCCACGACGCACACCAGCGGAAGATTCAGGCGTGCGGCCGTTTCCAGTTCCGAGATGTGGAACTGGAACGACGAGTCCCCGGTGATCAGCATCATCGGACGCTTGCCGCCGTCGGCCACGCCCGCCCCGACGGCATAGGGGAGTCCGGTGCCTAGGTGCCCGAAGTTCTGATTCCACATGACGTCGTGCGGCTTGGCCTGGGAGTAGGTCCAGCCGAAGATGGTGGTCGCACCACCGTCGCGCACCATGATCCCGTCGGCCGGGAAGTCCTTGGTGGCCTCGACGATCAACCGTGCCGGGTGGACCGGCGACGAGCCGGACGGGGCGGTCTCGGCCAGTTCCGCCAACTGTGCGGCGTCCTCGGAGATCCATCGTTTGAGCTCCGGCGTCGGGGTGCGGGGCGAACCCTTGAGCGCCTCGACGAGTTGCGGAACCACCGCACGCAGGTCACCGACCAACGGGACGTCGATGGGACGGTTGACCCCGATCGCCGCCGGGTCCTGCTCGATCAACAACCAGCTGCGGTTGGCCTCGCCCTCGAGCCAATGCCGTCCCTTGCCGAAGTGCACGGGTTCACCGAGCTCGGTGCCGATGGCCAGACAGAGATCCGACGTCACCACCGCCTCGACGGCGGCCGTGGAGAATCCGTATGGGAACGTGCGATCCTCGAGTCCCTCGATGAACGATGTACCACCGGAGGTCTGGATCACGGGGCAGGCCATCAGGTCGGCGAGTTCCTTGACCGAGGCGCCGGCGCGCGCCGTGTGCACACCGTGACCGACCAGCAGGATCGGCTGCTTCGCCGCGCCGATCAGTCGCACGGCCTCCTCGATCTGTTCCTGGCCTGCGGTCTGCCCGACGAGGCGGTACCGGCTGGGGGGCAACACGGGAGGTACGTCGAGCTCTTCCTGGATGACGTGCGACGGATACTCGATGTAGACCGGACCCGGTGTTCCCGACAGTGCCCGGCGCAGACCCTCGCGGATGATCTCATCGGTCTGGTCCGCGTATTCGATGCTGGCGCTGTACTTCACCGACGGTTCGATCAGCCCGGACTGCTGGACGAACTGGATCCGGCCGCGGCGGACCCGTTGTTCGGTGATCCGCGCGCGCTGACCGCCCAGGAAGATGACCGGCGAGTTCTCCACCTTGGCGCACATGACGGCGCCGGCCATGTTGGCGATGCCGGGGCCGAGGGTGCCGATGCACACCGCCGCCTTCCCGGTCATCCGTGACACGGCCTCGGCCATGAAGCCGGCGGTCTCCTCGTGATGGGGCGCAACGACATTCCATCCACGTTCCTCCGCGGTGTGGAACAGGTGTACGAAGTTCGGATCGGGGATACCGAAGATCGTGTCGATGCCCTCGGCCTCGAAGAGGTCCAGGATTCGTTCATAGACTTTGACTGACACGCGCGCTTCCCTCCGTCGCTAGTGCAAAACTCTTCGTGATGTGGTCGACGTGACCCGACGGGACCACCGGCAGGAGCCAGGAATCCGTGGTGTCGCGGATCTCCGCGATACGCTCACCCACGTCCTCGACAGACCACTCGGGTTGATAGACGCCCTCCGTCTCGGCGATGTAGGCGCGGGCCACCCGGCCGGCGATCGACACCAACATCTCGCCGGTGATCGAACAGGACTCGTGTGCCAGCCATCCCACGGCGGGCGCGGTGAGTTCCGGGCCCATCGGCGGGTAGGCGGACGTGTCGAGTCCCTCGGCCAGTCGTGTGATGGCGGCCGGGATGATGACGTTCGAACGTACCCCGTGGTCGTACCCCTCGAGAGCGGCCACGTTGGAGAGTCCGATGATCCCGGCCTTGGCCGCGCCGTAGTTGGCGACGTTCTTGTTCCCGTATATCCCGCCGATCGACGACGTCAGCACGACCCGCCCGTACCCCGCCTCACACATCAACGGAAACGCCGCGCGGACAACGTGGAACGCCCCGCGCAGGTGGACGTCGAGTACGGCGTCGAAGTCCGCGTAGCTCATCTCCGACAGGGACGCGTACCGGTTGTTGCCGGCGTTGTGGACGAGGACGTCGATTCGACCGAAGGCATCGATCGCGGCGTCGATGATCGCGCGCCCGCCCTCGGCCGTCGCCACCGATTCGGTACACGCCACCGCCTCGCCACCGGCGTCCCTGATCTCCTGCACGACGTCGGCGGCCGGTCCCGCATCGGTGTCCTCGCCGCTGATGCTGCTTCCGGGATCGTTGACGACGACCCTGGCACCGCGGGATGCGAGCAGGAGGGCATAGGTCCGTCCCAATCCACGCCCGGCGCCGGTGATCACCGCGACCCGGTTGTCGAACCTGAGCTCAGGCATCGAATGACTCTTCCCGACAGTATGGTTCACGATCACATCTCACTTGTCGAGCACCAGCCCGTCGAGTTCGCCGGTGTCGCGCCACGCCTGCAGCCGGTCGCTGAGCTCATAGAACCCTCCCCAGAACGGGTCGCCCAGGAACGACCTCCCGTTGGGCTCGCCTTCGCTGTTGTAGTAGCCGGGAGTGCATTCCGTGGTGAAGGTGCTGTTGTCCACGGCGAACTCGCGGATGGTCTGCACCCAGCCCTCCTCGGCCTCGGGTGTGGGCTCGACGAAGGTGGCGTCGCGGCGCAGGGCCTCACCGATGATGTACGAGATGTGGTCGGCCTGTTGCTCGAACATCAGGGTGGTCGACGCGGTGACACCTCCCTGCACGAACCCGGTGGCGAAATGATTCGGGAAGCCGTGTGCCATCACGCCGTGCAGGGTGCGGAAACCCTTGCCCCAGTGGTCGTACAGTGACACCCCGTCGCGTCCCGCGAACGGCGTGATGTCGAACTGCCGCTCCAGCGCGGTGGTGATCTCGAAGCCGCTGGCGAACACGATGCAGTCGACCTCGTACTCGACACCGTTGGCGACGACGCCCTTCTCGGTGATCCGCTCGACTCCCTTGGTCTCGGAGACATCGACGAGCGTTACGTTCGGCCGGTTGAAGGTGGGCAGATACTCGTCGTTGAAGACCGGACGCTTGCACATGTTGCGGTAGTAGGGTTTCAGGGTCTCGGCGGTCTCGGGGTCCTCGACGATCTGCTCGACCCGCTGCCGGAGCCGCTCCATCGACCGGTAGTCCTCGATCTCCTTGAGCTCCATGAACTTCGCCGGATCAGCGAGCGCGGCCCAGCCCTCGAAGTTCTCGGTCGCGTTGAGTTTTGCCGCCATGTTGCGGGCGACCTCGGTCCACCCGTCACAGATGAGGTCGGGTTCGCCGGGGTTGTAGAAGGCGAATGCCGCATTGTGGAAGTTGCGCTGCCGCGCGGCCCGCCAGCCCGGTTCGAGGGTCTGCACCCATTCCGGGTCGGTGGGGTAGTTGGCCCGTTCGAAGATGTAGGACGGAGTGCGCTGAAAGACCGTGAGATGCTTGGCTCCGCGCGCCAGATGCGGGATCGCCTGGACACCACTGGAACCTGTGCCGATCACGGCGATCCGCTTGTCACCGATCTTGTCCAGCCCGCCGTGCAGGTCGCCGCCGGTGTAGTCATAGTCCCAGCGGGCGGTGTGGAACGTGTGTCCCTTGAAGTCCTTGATCCCCGGGATGCCCGGGAGTTTCGGCCGGTTGTAGGGGCCCTGGCACATGATCACGAACCGGGCGCGGATCGCGTCACCCCGATTGGACGTGATCTGCCACCGGTTGATCTCACCGTCCCACTGCAGGGATTGGACGAGGGTGTGGAACAGCGCGTGGTCGTACAGGCCGAAGTGCTCGCCGATGCGCTGCGCGTGTTCGAAACACTCGTCCCCCTTGGAGAACTTCTCCTTCGGCATGAAGCCGGTCTCCTCGAGCAGCGGCAGATAACAATAGGCATCCGAGTCGATCTGGATGCCCGGGTAGCGATTCCAGTACCAGACACCGCCGAAGTCGCCGCCGAGCTCGACGATCTTGAAGTCGGTGACGCCGGCCTGTTGCAGCCGATGTGCGGTGATGAGACCGCAGAAGCCGCCACCGAGGATCACCACATCGATGTCGTCGGTGATCGGTTGCCGAGGAACCACAGGCAGGTGCGGATCGCCCTCGTAGAATTCGGCGAAATCGTCCTCGGCCTCCAGGTACTGGGCCTGACCGTCGGAGCGCAGGCGCTTGTCGCGCTCGTGGAGGTACTTCTCGTGGAGAGCGGCGATGTCGACGTCGGGTGTCTGCGTGGGTTCGCAGTTCTGCATGATGTTTCCTTGCTCGGGCGCTGGTGATGAGGGGTGAAGAATTGATCAGGCGAGGTCTTCGGGGGCTCCCGTACCCATGTACTTGGCCAGGTTGTGGTGCAGGTTGACGACGCTGCGCTCGCGGTACGGGTTGGGCTTGGCGCCCGAGAACCCCTGGGACTTGATGCCCTTCTGGACCGCGGCCATGTTGGAGAAGTCCTGGGGCAGAACCGTGCGCCAGCCCGGGTCGTTCTCCGGGGTGAACTCCCATTCGGTCTCCGGCTCTTCACCTTCGGGGAACAGTTCGAAGACTGCCGCCTCGAAATAGCATTTGTCCGGATCGTCACCGTACGGGCGCGCGCTGTAACAGAGCATGTTGTTGAGCGCATGGCCGATCTGGAAGTTGGGGAAGATCTGCCAGGCCGTCCCGCTCTTGGAGACGGTTTCGTTGTCGACAGTCGGCCAGATCACGCCCCGTTCGGCGTCGTCGCGTCGCGCCGACGTCAGCCAATGCGCGAGAACCTCGTTGGCCGGCGTGCCCTCCGGGAGTTCGTCGATCAGCCGCTGAGCCGCGTCCACCAGGGTGCGCGTGGTGTTGGTGTTCGCGTTCTCCCAGGTGAAGTTTTGTAGGTCGATCGTCGAGATGCGGGCGTCCGGACCGTCGGCGACACGCAGCTTGGCCTGGTTGTCCTCCATCCCCTTCGGCGCGTCGTAGCCGATGTTGCTGTGTTTGCCCTGTGCCCTCGACCACCCGAGAAACGTTCCGTAGGAACGGAACTCGGGGTGTGTGTAAGGAACGTGGTACGTCTCCATGAAGGCTTCGAGGGCGATCTTCCAGTTGCAGTCGAAGACCAGCCATTTGCGCCACCGGTACCGCATGTTCTCGAGTTGGAAGGGGTCCAGCAGACTTGCGGCCGGCTCGAGGTAATCGCGTAGCGGCTCGCAGTCGGGGTCCATGTTGATCCAGATCCACCCGCCCCAGGTGTCCACCTGCACGGTGCGCAGTCGGGTCTTCTCCTCGGTGAGACCGGTCGGCCAGTCCTCGCGTTCGGCCGCCCAGGTGTTGCGGCCTTCGAGGTCGTAGGTCCAGCCGTGGAATCCGCAGACGAAGGTGCGGCACTTGCCCTTCGCCTCCCGTTTGCCCTCGGGGGTGTCCACCAGACGGCGGCCACGATGGGAGCAGACGTTGTGATAGGCGCTGATCGTGTCCGGCGCCGACCGGGCGATGATGAACGAGTCGTCCATGATCTCGTAGGTCAGGAAGTCGCCGACCTTCGGGATCTCCTCCACCCGGCCGACCTGCTGCCACACCTTGTTCCACAGTTTGTCCCGCTCGGCGCGGAGATAATCTCTCGAGATGTAGGCCTCGACGCCGATCTCGAGTGGTGTGGTGGGCGGCTCGTCGGTCGAGGTCCGAACCGTCTTCTGGACGTCGTCGATTGTGTCAGTCATGACGTTCTCCCGATGAAAATTGTTGGTTCAGTGGCTGATTGCTTCACGGAAGGCCTGATCCTTGAGAAACAAGGACGTGTGGTCGGCGCCCATGTGCGTCCATTTCAGGTTGAGTCCGCCGTCCACGAGCAGTGTCTGGCCGGTGATGTAGCTCGACAGGTCCGACAACAGGAAGAGGATCGCGCCGGCCTGCTCCTCGGGGCGGCCACGACGGCCCATGGCGATGGCGCGCCGGTCCCGCTCGACGTCGTCGTCGACGTAGGTGAGCGAGGCCGGCGTCGCGGTGACGCCGGGGGCGACGGCGTTGATACGGATGCCGTCGGTGGCCAATTCCACGGCCATCGTCCTGGTGGCTGCGACCAACGCGGCCTTGGCCGTGCCGTAGCCGATGTGGAACGGTGCGGTGTTCATGCCGCTGATCGAGGAGATCGAGACGATCGACCCCGGCAGGCTCTGTGACTTGAGCTCGGCGGCAACGGCCTGACTCATGAAGAACATCGTCTCGAGGTTCTGTGTGAACAGGTCGCGCCAGTCTTCGCGGGTGACCCTGGTCGCCGGCATCCAGGTTGTGGGTGCCGCGCCGCCGGCGACGTTGACCAGGCCATAGAGCGTGCCGTCGGTCACCGCCACCTGATCCATCACGGTCGCGATGCCCTCGTCGATGGAGGCGTCCGCGCTCACCGGGATCACGGAAAGACCTTCCGCGACCAGCGGACTGATGTGCGTGTCCAGGTTCTCCTTCGATCGGCTCACCGCGATGACGGTCGCACCGGCCGCGGCGACCATCCGTGTCACCGTGGTGCCGATGCCACCACCCGCGGCTCCGGACACGATCACGATCCGGCCGCTCAGTCCCACAGGGTTGTCGTCCATGCGGTGATCAGGCCCCCTTCCGGAGTGCGACGACGCTGCCGTCGGCGTCGGCGGAGATGTACAACGTGCCATCGGGCCCCGCGCTGATTCCGGCGAAGGGTCCCTGCGGCCCGGAGAACGGCACAAGGCCGAGCAGCGGCTTGGGCGTGACTCCGGGCGGTGCGCCGACGGGCAGTCCGGTGGCGACGACCTGGCGACTCTTGGTCTCCAGATCGACGTTGACCAACGACTTGCTCCCGGCGTCGACGATGTAGAGCTGCGAGCCGACGACCACGATGCCCTGGGGTGACTCGAGTCCGTCGACCAGGGTGTCGGTTCCCGAATTCGTCACCGCCGCAACTCGTCCCGCGCCCGACTCGGTCACCAGGCAGGTGCCGTCGGCAGTGAATGCCACGCCCATCGGACGGTCGAGTCCGCTCGCCAGGACGTCGGCCCGTCCGGACTGCACGGCAAACACGGAGCCGGAGCCGAGGTCGGCGACGGCGATCGCGCCGGTCGTCGAGACCGCGACGCCGTAGAGCTGATCGAGCCCGTCGACGAGCACCTCGCTCTCGGCCGCGCCAGGTCGGTAGCGCGACACCGATCCGTTGCCGGTGACGATCAGCTCGCCGTCGCCGATGGCGGCCATGCCGCGGATGTAGCCGGGGTAGCCGGGGCTGAAAAGCATTCCCAGGGTGCTCAATTCGCCGCCGCGGTAGGCGAGCAGAAAGGTTCCGTCGGCGATGTAGAGGGTGCCATCCGGTCCGACGGCGAGATCGAGCGGCCAGGTCAGGCCGTCTGCGAGCGCCGTGCGGGTGGCACCATCGGCGAGGATCTCGGTGATCTGGCCGGTGAAGCTCGACACGAACAGCCGATCGCCGGCGAATGTGAGGTTGTCCAGGCCGGGGGACAGCTGGGCGAGCAGCGTCTGATCACCGGTGCGGGGATCGATCCGCAGCACTTGTCCCGATGCCACCTGGGTCGACACGATGAACCCGTCCGAGTCGAACTTGACCGCGTCCGGCCCGCCGAGATCCGTTGCGACCCTTTCTGGCTCACCGCCGTCGGGATCGATCCGCCAGATCTCGTTGGCGCCGAGCAGCGGGTAGTAGAGCTTGCCGTCGGGGCCCACCTCCATGCCGTTGGGCATCGGCAGGTCCTCGAGCAGGATCTTCGGTGACCCGCCATCGGGATTCACCTCCATCAGTCGGCCGCCGGGTCGGCACTCGTTCACGAACAGCCGGCCCTGATGGATGGTGATCCCGTTGGCGCCCGGGAGGTCGTCCCGGAGCATTCGGGTTGCGCCGCCGGACGCACGGACACTGACCCGTCCGTCGTAGTACTCGGTGACGTACATGTCGCCTCGGTCGTCGAAGGCCACGTCGTCGGGAGCGATGATGTCGCTGCCCTTGGCGCTGATGGTCTCCAGCGCACCCGAGTCGAGATCGAGGGCGCTGATCTGACTCCCCGCGACCTGAGCGATGTAGATCCGTCCGTCCGGGCCGGATCGGATGCCGTTCGCGCCGAACAGGCGGCTCGGATCGGTGAGGCGCTCGAGACGCCATCCATCGGCGAGTGCGAGAGGCGCAGAGCTGGTGAAGCGGGCCGCCTGAGTCAAGGTGGGCCTCCTGTCCTGAGGGGAGATCAGTGATGGCGAGGTGTCCTGGCGTCGACGGAAGACCCTCGGACGGGCGTGATTCAGGCCACAATTTCGCTCGCGTCGGAGTCTAAACCGGAGCGCGCAAGATTTACAAGTATTGCTATCCTTGACAGGATAGAAACTGAGTTCTCGGTCAGGTGAAGTCAGATTATCGGGAGGAACGTTGCGCAGTCAGCGACTTCAGGGCGTCGCCTGCACGCCGATCACGCCGACGCCTCATCGCGCCGGCGACATCGCGGGCCGACATGACAACGGACCGCCGCGACGAAGTTCGTCGCGGCGGCCCGTTGAGGTGTGGTCGGAGTGTTCGGTTTCTACGCGCTGCCGTCGAAGAGGCTGGTGACAGATCCGTTCTCGAAGACCTCGCGGATCGTCTGGGCCAGCAGCGGGGCGATCGACAGCACCGTCAGGTTCTCGAATCGCTTCTCTTCGGGAATGGGCAGCGTATCGGTCGCGATGACCTCGCGTGCACCACAGTTCGCCAGCCGTTCTGCGGCGGGGTCGGAGAACACGCCGTGGGTCGTCGCGATCACCACGTCTCCGGCGCCCGCGTCCTTGAGGACCTTGACCGCGCCCGCGATGGTGCCGCCGGTGTCGATCATGTCGTCGATCAGCACACAGGTGCGGCCGTCGACGTCGCCGACGACGCGGTTCGACTTGACCTGGTTGGGGACCAGCGGGTCGCGAGTCTTGTGGATGAATGCGAGCGGTGCACCATTCAGGGCGTCGGCCCACTTCTCCGCGACGCGCACACGACCGGAGTCCGGTGACACGACGGTCACGTTGTCGGTGCCGTAGTTCTGTCGGACGTAGTCGGCGAGCTGTCCCTGCGCGTGCATGTGATCGACCGGGCCGTCGAAGAAGCCCTGGATCTGGTCGGTGTGCAGGTCGACGGTGATGATGCGGTCGGCGCCGGCGGCCTTCAACAGATCGGCCATCAGCCGTGCCGAGATGGGCTCGCGGCCGCGGTGCTTCTTGTCCTGACGCGCATACGGATAGAACGGGAGGATCACGCTGATGCGTTTGGCCGAACCACGCTTGAGCGCGTCGATCATGATGAGCGCCTCCATGACCCACTGGTTGAGTGGGTTGGGGCAGCTCTGTAGGACGAAGGCGTCGGAACCACGGACCGACTCCTCGAAGCGAACGAAGATCTCCCCGTTGGCGAAGTCGCGGGCGGTCTGCGGGGTCACCTTGATGCCCAGCTCGTCGGCGACCGACTGTGCGAGTTCGGGATGAGCGCGGCCAGAGAACAGCATCAAGTTCTTCTGGTTGTCCGTGGTCCAGGTCATGAAAACTCTTCTGTTGAGATGTACAGCGGTCAGTTGCCGGGCTGGCTGTCGGTGGAACCGTCGTTCCGTTGGGCATCGAGCGCGGCGCGGGCCGACTCGCTGTCCGGGCGCTTGCGCACCACCCAGTTCTCGATATTTCGTTGTTGGCCCGCCGACACCGCGAGGGCCCCGGGCGGAACATCTTCCCGCAAGACCGTACCCGCTCCCGTGTAGGCGCCGTCGCCGACCTGCACAGGTGCGACAAACATGTTGTCAGAACCCGTGCGGCAATGGGACCCGATCACCGTACGGTGCTTCGCCACGCCGTCGTAATTCACGAACACACTCGATGCGCCGATGTTGGAGTGGTCGCCGATCGTCGCGTCGCCGACGTAGGTGAGGTGCGGCACCTTTGTGCCCGCACCGATGTCGGCCTTCTTGGTCTCGACGAAGGTGCCGATCTTGCCTTCGGTGCCGAGGCGGGTGCCGGGCCGCAGGTAGGCGAACGGTCCGACGCTCGCGAACGCACCGATCTCCGAGTCGCTGCCGTGTGTCCGGATCACCGATGCGCCGGTGCCGACCGCGACATCGCGCAGGGTGGTGTCGGGGCCGAGCAGTGCGTCGTCGGCGACGGTGGTGGTCCCGAGTAGGTGCGTGCCCGGTTCGATGCGCACGTCCTCCCCGATGGTGACGTCGACGTCGATCCAGGTGCTGGTGGGATCGACGACGGTCACGCCCGCCAACTGATGGCGGCGGATGATGCGGCGGTTGAGTTCGGCGCCGAGTTCGGCGAGTTGCACCCGATCGTTGCACCCGGCGACGAGGTGCGGGTCGCCGACGGTGTGCGCGTGCACGATCCCGCCGGCGGCGCGGGCGATCGCGATGACGTCGGTCAGGTAGTGCTCGCCCTGCTTGTTGTCCGTGGTGAGTTGGGTCAGCGCGTCACGCAGGGTGTTCGCATCGAACGCGTAGACGCCGGCGTTGACCTCGGTGACGGCGCGCTGCTGTTCGGTGGCGTCCCGGTCTTCGACGATCGCGCGCACGTCCGCGCCGTCGTCGGTGCGCAGGATTCGGCCGTAGCCCGCGGGGTCCGCGGCGATGAAGGTGGTGACCGTGACCGCCGCCCCGGGGCCGGCTCGGTGGGTCGCGAGGATCTGCGCGAGGGTCTCGCCGTCGAGCAGGGGCACATCGCCCGCGGTGACCAGGACCGTGCCGCTGAAGTCGGCGGGCAGTGCGGACAACCCGACCCGGGCGGCGTCGCCCGTACCGCGCGGCTTGTCCTGCTCCGCGGTCGAGATCGTGCGGCCGATGTTGTGTGCGATGGCCTCGACCGCGGCACTGATGCGCTCGCGCTCGTGGCCGACGACGGCGATCACGTGCTCGGGATCGACGGCGGCGGCTCCACGCAGCGCATGGCAGAGCATCGAGTGCCCGCCGAGCTCGTGCAGGATCTTCGGGGTCTTGGACCTCATCCGGGTTCCCGCGCCGGCGGCCAGCACGATCACGGCGGTTGTGGGTGAAGACGGCATCTCAACCTCCGCTGTCGGGATTCGGGTTCGTCGACCACGGCTCCTCGGCGGCAGGCGGCGACGCGCCCGATGTTACGCACCGGTAGTCGGCGCGAGCGCGCTCACCCGCCGAACTGCAGGCCTGATACAAAACAGAGAGGTGATCAGACCTACCACGGACAAACGGAGGTACATCGAATGAGCTCTCAGAAAGTCGCGATCGTCACCGGAGCCGCGCGCGGCATCGGCGCAGGTGTCGCCAAGCGACTGGCCGCCGACGGCCTCGCCGTTGCCGTCCTCGATCTGGACGCGGACGCGTGTGCCGCCACCGTCTCGGCCATCACCGAGGCGGGCGGGAAGGCGATCGCCGTGGGCGCCGACGTCTCGAACGAGGAGTCGGTCAACGCTGCCGTCGCCACGATCGTCGAGAAGCTCGGTCCGCCGACCGTCGTGGTCAACAACGCAGGCATCATCCGCGACAACATGCTGTTCAAGATGACCGTCGACGACTGGGACGCGGTGATGGCCGTGCATCTGCGCGGGGCCTTCAATGTCACCAAGGCCGCGCAGAAACACATGGTCGACGCTGGTTGGGGCCGCATCGTCAACCTCTCGAGCACCTCCGCCCTCGGCAACCGTGGCCAGGCGAACTACTCCGCGGCGAAGGCCGGGATGCAGGGCTTCACCAAGACCCTCGCCATCGAGCTCGGCAAGTTCGGCGTCACCGCGAACGCCATCGCCCCCGGCTTCATCGAGACGGAGATGACCGCCGCAACCGCTGAACGTGTCGGCGTGCCGTTCGAGGACTTCAAGAAAGCGGCCGCATCCCAGATCCCGGTGAACCGCACCGGGGTGCCGGAGGACATCGCGCACACCGCGTCGTTCTTCATCTCCGAGGGTGCGGGCTTCGTCTCCGGCCAGGTCGTCTACGTCGCCGGCGGTCCGAAGGACTGATCGTGCCCGGTTCCCGCTCCCTCATTTCGTGCGCGCTCCTTCGATCGAGTGCGCGGGAACGAAATGGGGGAGCGGGAGCAGGCGCGGACCGCCACCAACAGCCTGTGGCACAATCGTCTGCGCAGTATTCCCCCATGGTGTAATCGGCAACACTTCTGATTTTGGTTCAGGCATTCCAGGTTCGAGTCCTGGTGGGGGAGCTTCCATGGCACTTGTCCCTGGCAACTTGTCCCTGGCCACTCCTCCCAAGCCCGGTTCACTGCAGTGCACGCGTGTTAATCTCACCTCCCACGGCGTGACCGGAGCGCACCTACGGAGTCGGATCCATCGAGTCGTGTGATGCATGCGCTCGGGAGGACGAAAATGCGGATCAAAATGCTTGTCGCGCTGGTGCTCACAGCCCTGGGTGTGGTGGCGGCGCCGGCCGTGACGGCCGATGCGGCCGCGCCGTCGGTCCGATCCGGGATGCGGATCAGTGTCGACCAGTCGATCGTGACCGAGGCACACTGCACTCTGGGTGCGGTGATCTCCCGGTCGAAGGCGATCACCGCCGGGCACTGCGGCAACGTCGGCCAGGTGGTCCGGGACAACGCCGGTGTGCGGATCGGCACGATCAGCGCCAACCGGATCACCAGGCGTCTCGACATCGCGGTGATCGCTCTCGCGCCGCGGACGCGCGTCCAGCGCGACGTCATCGACTGGACGTCGACGTTCCGGCAAGGCGGGGCCGTCTCCAAGGCGGGTGTGACGACCGGGTTCGGGCGGGGCGTCGTGACCGACCCGAAGCCCACGTTGCGTACCGCGCGCGGATTCTCTTTCGCACCACCGTTTCTGATCGAGTACCCGACCTACTCCGTGCGGTCGGATCTCCTGTCGCGGTCCGGGGACAGCGGTGCGGGTGTGCGGGACGCGAGCGGCCGGGTCGTCGGCATCCTCTCGGCGGGCAGCTCCGATCGCAACACGCTGATCGCGCCGGTCTCGATGTTGCCGCGACACCTGCGCTGAGTCACAGCGCGCTGTGGGTGATCCGTCCGCCGACAAAGGTCGCCGCGACCGGGAGTTCGGGTAGGCGACGGGCACTCTCGGCCGCGGTCGGCGCCGGGCGCAGCGGGTCGGCGTCGAGCAGGACCACATCACCGCGGCCGCCGACCGCGAGCGTGGGCTGACCATCGGTCGAGGCCGCGAGCGCCTCGCCGACCGTCAGGCTCTCGCCGACGTTCCATGGTTCGTCGTCACCGGCCGCCCGGTGGACCGCCGCCGCCATCGCCACCCACGGGTCCAGTGCCGACACCGGCGCATCGGAGCCGAGCGCGACGTCGACGCCGCCGCGCAGCAGTGACCGCAGCGCGAAACAGCGGTCCATCCGGTCCGGCCAGCACTGCCGGGTGACGACCTGATCGTCGAGGAGATGCGCGGGTTGCACACTCGCGCGTACGCCCAGCGCACGCATCCGGGGGATGTCGATCGGCCGGATCAGTTGGGCGTGTTCGATGCCGCCCTGTGCCCCGGTGGTCTCGAACGCACTCAGGGCGACGTCGACGGCGCGGTCGCCGATCGCATGCAGTGCGATCGCGAAACCGTTGCGGTGTCCGCGGCGGACGAGAGCGGTGAGGTCGTCGACCGTGTAGATCTGCTCGCCGCGTGGGTGTGCCAGGTCGTCGGCGTCGGCGTAGGGCTCGAAGCACAACGCGGTCCGTGCATTCAGCGATCCGTCGGCGAAGATCTTCAGCGGGCCGACGGCAAGCAGCCCGCGGTCGTCGAGTTCACTTCCGGTGCGCAGTGATTCGGCGACGGCATCGTCGAGTCCCGCCGGGTAGACCGTGGCCCGCACCCGAAGGTCGTCGATGCCCATGGCGAAGCGACGTCGCCAGGACGAGATGCTGCCGGCGAACTCGAAGTCGACGATTCCGACCACGCCCCTGGCGGCGGCGTCGGCCACCGCGGCGCGCACCAGTTCGTCGGTGTCGTCGGTGCTCGAGGTGAGTTCGGTGATCGCGGATTGCACCGAGAACCAGAGGGTTTCGGTGATCGCGCCGGTTCGGGGCGTGAGTCCCAGAAGTCGTAGTGCCGCCGAGTTGAGCCACCCGGTGTGTCCGTCACCGCTGGACAGGATCACCGGATGGTCGCCGCTGACGCCGTCGAGATCGGCGACCCGGGGTTGAGCCGCCCACAGTGCGGGTCGGAATCCGAACCCCAGAATCGGGCTGTCGCGCCGTGGCGAGTCCAGTCGCTCGAGATGGTCGGCGACGAGTGCGACGACATCGGCCGCCGACCGCGCCGACGACACGTCCAGGCGTGACCGTGACTGCGCCCACCAGGTCATGTGTGCGTGCTGGTCCCAGAGGCCGGGAATCGCCCATCGGCCTTCCGCGTCGACGACGATGTCGTCCGGCGCCGGCGCGAGTTCCGGTGCGAGGTCGACGATCCGACCGTCGCGGATGCGGAGGTCGACGGGGCCGGTGTACGGCCGGCGGGTGCGGACGGGCACGGGGCGGACGGTGCGGATGAGGGTCGACGTGCTCACGTCAACACTCTCCACCATGTGTGCCGATATGGCACGGGCCCGGACACACCGAGGAGGTGTGTCCGGGCCCGATGTCAGCGGTCAGTGCGCCAACGCGACGGCACCGTCCGCGGCGGCCGGCAGCTTGCCGCTGCGGACCACCGATCCGGCGATCACGCCGCCGGCGGCGAACACCGCGGCTGCCACCCAGAACGCGGTGGTGTAGGAATGCACCGCGGCCAGCTGCGCGAGCTCGGCCGGATTCACCACGTGCGCAGCATGAGTCGTCACATAGGCCGAGGCGGAGCTGGCGGCGATGGTGCTCAGCAACGCCGTGCCGACCGAACCACCGACCTGTTGCATGGTGTTCACCGTCGCCGATGCGACACCGGCGTCCTCGGCGGAGACACCCGAGATCGCGCCCTGCATGGCCGGGGCCATCGATGCGCCGATGCCGAGTCCCAGGATCAGCAGCGCGGGCAGGATGTCCGTCGCATACGAACTCGTCTCGGTGATCTGGGTCAGGTACACCATTCCGCTTGCGGCGATGAGCAATCCGCCGGTCATCAGCCAGCGCGGGCCGAACCGGGGGAGGATCACCGCCGTCGACGTCGTCGCGGTCACGATCAGCATGCCGATCATCGGCAGGAAGGCCAGGCCCGTGCGGATGGGACTGAATCCGAGGTTCTGCTGCAGGTAGTAGGTGAGGAACAGGAAGATGCCGAACATGCCGATCCCGGCGATGAACACGACGAGGTACGAACCGCCGCGGGTGCGGTCCAGGATCACGCGGAGCGGCAGCAGGGCGTGATCGGTTCGGGACTGCAGCCAGAGGAACACGCCGAGCAGGGCGGCACCGGCCACGAGCCACGTGATGGTGGCCCAGTCGCCCCAGCCGTTGGTCTCGGCGTTCGAGAAGCCGTAGACGATGGAGAACAGTGCGATCGAGACCGTCACGACACCGGGGATGTCGAGCCGCGGACGATGCTCCGAGCGGTGCGCGCCGATGAACAACGCTGCACCGACGAGGGCGATCGCGGCGATCACCAGGTTGACGTACAGGCACCAGCGCCAGTCGGCCCACTCGGTGAGCATGCCGCCGAGCAACAGGCCGAGCGCTCCGCCACCACCGGCGATCGCGCCGAAGATGCCGAATGCACGGCCACGCTCCGACGGGTCGGTGAAGGTGGTGGTCAGCAGCGAGAGGGCGGCCGGCGCGAGCAGTGCACCGAAGACGCCCTGGCCGGCACGCGCCGCGACCAGCATGTCGAAGTTCACCGCGGCGCCGCCGATCGCGGACATCACCGCGAAGCCGACGAGCCCGATGATCAACGTGATCTTGCGGCCCCACAGATCAGACAGTCGCCCGCCGAGGAGCAACAGGCTGCCGAAGGCCAATGCATATGCGGTGACGATCCACTGTCGGTCGGCGTTGTCGAAGCCCAGGTCGGCCTGCGCGTGCGGCAGCGCGATGTTCACGATCGTGGCGTCGAGGACGACCATCAGTTGCGCGAGCGCCAGCACACCCAGGACCACCCACCGCAGGCGGTGGTGCCGAGCCTGGTCGGACTCCTTCTCGACGACCGGTACGTCGATTTCGTTGAGGGTACTCATCAAACCTCCAAGGACAGGCGGAGGAACATCCTCCGGTTACTGAGGGTCCAACGACCCGCAACCGGAGATCATTCCTCCGGTTGTAAACTGTGAGCATGAGCACGTCCCCGGCGTCCGACGCCGACCTCCGCCCGCTGCGCGCCGATGCCGAACGCAATCGGCTCAAGATCATCGCCGCGGCCCGCGAATTGTTCGCCGAGCGCGGTCTCGATGTGTCGATGGATGACGTCGCGGCCCACGCCGGGGTCGGCGTGGGAACGGTGTACCGACGTTTCGACAATCGCGATGAGCTGATCATCGGGGTCTTCACCGAACACCTCAAAGGCGTCGCGGGGCGGACGCGGGACGCCCTCGACGACCCGGATCCGTGGGCGGCGGTCGTCGACCTGCTGACTTGGTTCTGCTCGGTCATCGCCGAGGACCGTGGTCTGGCTGCGATCATGATGCGGATCGATCACTCGCACCCCGACATCGAGGCCGTGAAATCAGATCTGACCGGGCAGATGGAAGAGGTTTTCGCGCGGGCCAAGAGCGCGGGTGTCCTGCGGCCGGACGTCGCCAGCACGGACTTCTTCAGCATCTTCACGATGATCTCGGCGGTCGCCGACGTCACCCGACCGGTGGTACCCGGGGCGTGGCGCCGCTACCTCGAACTGCTGCTCCGTGCGATTCACGCGGACCCCGCGCACGACGTCCTGACGACGCCGCCGCTGACCGACGACCAGATCCGCGCGATCCAGCAGGCTCGCGCCGCTAGCTGATCAGCCCCTCGCTCTTGAGCCAGTCGTACGCGACATCTGCGGGGTCCTCACCATCGATGTCGATGCGGCCGTTCAGCTCCTGCATCACATCGTCGGTCAGCCGCTCGGAGACCGTGCCCATCAGTTCCTTGATCTCCGGGTACTGATCGAGTGTCTCCTTGCGGACCACCACGGTTCCGCTGTACGGCAGGAAGTACTTCTTGTCGTCCTCGAGAACGGTGAGCTGCAGATTCTTGATGCGCCCATCGGTGGTGTACACCATGCCGAAGTTGCAGGGGGCGCTGTTGGCCGTCGACGTGTAGACGACGCCGGAATCCATCTGGGTCACGTTGCCCGCGGGCACGCCGTTCGGGGTGTTGTACGGCATCCCGTAGGTCTGCAGCATCGGCAGGAATCCGTCGGGACGACTGAAGAACTCGTCGTTGATGCAGAACGTGCGTTCGTTGACCGGCAACTTGGCGATGTCCGACATCGTCTTCACGTTCAGCCGTTTCGCCGTCGGGCCGGACACCGCGAACGCGTAGGTGTCGTTGAACTCCGCCGGCGGCAGCCACACCAGATTGTTCTGCTCGAGTTCGGCGTCGTGCACCTTCTGCCACAATTCCTGCGGATCGGGGATGACGTCGGTCTCGTGCAGGTAGGTCACCCACGCCGTTCCGGTGTACTCCCACAACAGATCTGCGTCGCCGTTGAGTTGGGCCTGCCGCGACGACGCGGAACCGGGAGCGTTGGTGAGGTCGGTGATGTCGGCGCCCGCGGCCGCGAGATACGTGGCCGCGATCTTGCCCAGCAGCACACTCTCGGTGAAGTTCTTCGACGTGACGGTGATCTTGGCGCCCTCCAACGGTTTCTGACCGTCGGGCAACGATGCGACCTTGAAGGTGCCGGACGAACTCACCAGGCCGCAGCCGGCGAGGAGTAGGACGAACGACGCGACCATCAGCGTCGCCCGGAGGAGCCCGCGTCGGCGGGCATGGCGGTTCACGACAGTCCCCGGGGGGTCGCGAAGAGTTCGAAGAGTCGGCCGAGCCAATCGATCGTCAGCGCCAAGAGTCCGACCAGGACCGCGCCCGACACCAGCAGTTTCGGCAAGAAGAGCGTGACGCCGGTGGTGATCAGCGTGCCCAGGCTCGTCGCACCGATGAAGGTACTCAGCGTCGCGGTGCCGACGAGGATGACCAGGGCGGTGCGGACGCCGTTGAGGATCACCGGGACCGCCAGCGGCAGTTCGACCTGGATGAGTGTGCGGGCCCCCGAATAGCCGATGCCGCGCGAGGCCTCGACGGTGCGCTGGTCCACCTGCCGCAGTCCGACGATGGTGTTCTGCAGGATCGGCAGGATCGCGTAGACCACGAGACCGATCACCGCGGTCCGGAATCCCGTTCCGAGCCAGAAGGTGAAGAGCACGAGCAGGCCGACAGCGGGCGCCGCCTGGCCCACGTTCGCGATGTTGATCGCGATCGGGTTGAGCCACTTCATCGATGGTCGCGTCAGCAGGATGCCGAGTGGGATCGCGATGGCGATGACGATCACGGTTGCCGTGACGGTCAGCTTGATGTGGTCGAAGATGGTGATACGCAGGTTGTCCCAGCCGAGGGCGGCGGCCTCGGTCTCGGTCAGGGTGGTGTTCTGGTACCAGATGATGTAACCGGCGAGGAGCACGACGATGAGCAGTGGTTCCAGCCACACGTCGATGGGGAGGTTGCGGAATCGTCTCATGCCGGCTCGTCGGGTTCGTCCGCGGCAACGATGACCGGCATCTCGCCGCTGTGGGTGCCCTCCGGGTGCTCGACGTAGTTCGTGTGCTCTTCCTCCGGGCGCGCCTCGGACAGCTGCCCGCGGATGATCTCCATGACCGTCCCGATCGACAGCGACCCGATCACCGCACCGCGTCCGTCCGTGACGAGCACACCTCCCTGGCTGGCCGCCAGCATGGAGTCGAGGGCGTCGTTGAGGGTGGACGACCGGGCGACCACGGGGAGGCGGCGATCGATGTAGTCCGAGACCTGCGGCTTGGCCGCGAGTTCGTCCAGGGACGGCCACGCGCGGGGATGGCCCAGGTTGTCCACCACGACGACCCAGGTGTGGCCCGCGGCCCGTGCTCGCCTGATGACCGTCTCCGAGGTCTCCCCGACCTGGGCCGTGGTGACACCTTCGGGCGGTACGTCCCGCACGCGCGACAAGGTCAGATGGGCGAGCGTGGCCCCGGAGCCGATGAAGTCCTCCACGAACGGTGTCGCGGGGTTGGCGAGGATCTCCTCCGGTGCGGCGTACTGCTCGATGTGGCCGCCCTCGGACAGGATGAGCACCTTGTCCCCGAGCTTGGTCGCCTCCTCGAAGTCATGGGTGACCACCACGATCGTCTTGCCCAACTCGTGCTGGATGGCGATCAGGCTGTCCTGCAATCGGACACGAGTGATCGGGTCGACTGCACCGAACGGCTCGTCCATCAACAGAATGGGCGGATCGGCGGCCAAGGCACGCGCGACGCCGACGCGCTGCTGCTGCCCGCCGGACATGTCCTTGGGCAGGCGGTGGGCGAAGGTTGCGGCGTCGAGCCCGACGAGGTCCAGCAGGTACTCGGTGCGCTCGGCGATACGCTTCTTGTCCCAGCCGAGGACTCGTGGGATGGCAGCGATGTTCTTCTCGACCGACCAGTGGGGGAAGAGGCCACCGGACTGGATCACGTAACCGATGCCCTGCCGCAGTTTGTCCGGGTTCTCGTGGGTCACGTCGCGACCGTCGATGAGAATCCGTCCCTCGCTGGGTTCGATCAGCCGGTTGATCATCTTCAACGTCGTCGTCTTGCCGCAGCCCGAGGGGCCGACGAAGGTGACGATGTCGCCGGCCTCGATCTCGAGATCGAGTTCCGCGACGGCCGGCTTGTCTTGGCCGCGATACTGTTTCATCACTCCGTCGAGCTGGATCGACGCACCGGTGACGGTACGCTCGGGCTGCGAGGACGCGGTGGACAATTCGGTCATTGCAGTCCTTTGGAGATGGTGAGGCGCCCGAGCAGAACGAGCAGACCGTCGAATATGAGGGCGATGATGATGATGAGAATCGTTCCGGCGAGGGTCATCTCGAGTGCGTTGGCTCCGCCGAGGCGCGAGAGTCCGCTGAAGATCAGGGAGCCGAGGCCGGGTCCGAGGACGTAGGCGACGATGGCGGCGACGCCGATGATCATCTGCGTCGACACCCGAATCCCGGTGAGGATCACCGGCCACGCGATCGGTAGCTCGACGGTGAGGAGGATGCGCCAGCGCGACAGGCCGATTCCCCGCGCCGATTCGATCACCGATGCGGGAACCGACCGCAACCCGACGATCGCATTGCCGATCACCGGCATCGTCGCGAAGAAGGCGAGCATGATGAATGACGGGACGACACCGAGTCCGAACGGCACGATGAGCAGTGCCAGGAGCGCCAGCGAAGGAATGGTCAACGCGACCCGGCTGCTCGTCAGCGTGAACGCCGACATGAATGGAAGCCGATAGACCAGGACGGCGATCAGCACCGCGACCAGCGTGCCCACCAGGACGGTCTGGAAGGCGAGCGAGGCGTGCTGATACGTGAGGAACGTCAGGGAGGACGCGTGCCCCTGTACGTAATCCCACAGCTGCAAACCGAACCCCCTGGTAGTCGGCCCCGACGGTGGTCAGTCGTCAACCGTGGCCGGAATCCGGAGCTGAACCGTGTCGAAGCTTATCGCCGAATATGGGTTCGCCGAAGGTTTTGCGCGATTTCGATGACGATCAATACTGTGCGAGACGGCCACTCGGTGTGCTCTGAGCTGTGCGGATACCGACAAGGTAACGATTGACGAAAGAATGATGACTTCGGCTCACGGTGAGTCAGAGTTGCGCGTCGAAACACTTTTCCAATGTTCGCGTGCGGATACGCCAGCCGTCATCGGTCAGTCGCCAGGTGTCGGAATACCAGAGCCCCAACAGATACGTCGACTTGTCCGGTGTCTGCATCGGATTCAGACACAGTGACCGGGTTTCCGCGGAGTCGCCGTCGATCCGGATGTCGTGATTGCCGACGAGATGGCAGTACGCGGAGAACGCCGGGAGCACCTGCGCGAGCCATGCTTTCACCTCGGCGAGGTCGCCGGTGATGCCGCCCATCACGCTGTAGTCGACGACGGCGTCGGTGGTGAACACCTGATCGAGGTCGTCGAACCTGCCGGAGTCGACGGCCGTCGAGTAGTCGGTCAGCACCTGTTGGATCTCGAGCCGGGCGGAGATCTCCTCGATGGTCAGCATGTCTACTGATTACCAGGATGTCTGCCGCATCGTTAGTGTTGTCGGTATGGCAGTGAGCCGCCCGACCGACAAGTCCGGAGAGGTGCAGCGCGCACCCCGGGCCCGGATGACCGGCGCCCAGCGTCGGTTGCAGCTGATCGAGGTCGCACGCGGGCTCTTCGCCGAGCGGGGTTTCGAGGGCACCTCGATCGAGGAGATCGCCCAGCGTGCCGGGGTGTCCAAGCCGATCGTCTACGAGCATTTCGGCGGCAAGGAGGGCCTGTATGCGGTCGTGGTCGATCGCGAGATGGAGACCCTCTTGGAGATGGTCACCTCATCGCTGACCAAGAACCGGTCGCTGTACCGCATCCAGCAGGTCGCCCTCGCGTTGTTGACGTACATGGAGGAGCGCACCGACGGATTCCGCATCCTCGTGCGCGGCGACCGCACCAACACAAGCGAACCCGGCACGTATTCGAGTCTGCTGAACGACGCCATCAGTCAGGTCGAGCACATTCTTGCGAGCGATTTCGAGCGCCGCGGCTTCGATCCCACGCTGGCTCCGCTCTATGCGCAGGCCCTGGTCGGGATGGTCTCGGTGACCGCGCAATGGTGGCTCGACGTCCGCGAGCCGTCCAAGGAGGTCGTCGCCGCGCACCTGGTGAACCTCTGCTGGAACGGTCTCACCCGGCTCGATCCCCGACCGGAACTCGTCGGCCCGGACTACGTGGAGCCACGCGACCGAACCGTTGTGGATGAGGATGTGACCGGGGCGAGCGAAGCGACGGGGGAGTAGCTCGGGCCCTCGGCGTCCGGTCTGGCCGGGATCGCCGACTGGACGCGACTCGATCATGTTGTTGATCAACGGATCTCGTAGGGCACCGCACCGGCAGATCCGGAGTGCATCAGTTCAGTACCAGGCTTCGCTTGGCCAACCCCATCCAGAATCCGTCGATGACTTGATCGGGGCGTTGCTCGACATCGTCGCTGGCGCCGAGCGCGACGAACAGGGGGGAGAAATGTTCGATCGTCGGGTGTGCGTACGGCATGCCCGGTGCCCGATTCCGGAAGTCGATCAACGACTCGACATCGCCTGCGGCGAACCGCTCGTGCGCCCAGGCGTCGAACTCCTTCGACCACCCCGGCGGGGTGGCGTCGGCCCGAGGGTCGGTCAAGTAGGGCAAGCCGTGCGTGGTGAACCCGGACCCGATGATGAGCACGCCCTCGTCGCGGAGCGGGGCGAGGCGTCGACCGAGTTCGAGCAAGCGCTCGGGGTCGAGTGTCGGCAGGGAGATCTGGAGCACCGGGATGTCGGCATCGGGGTACATGACGGTGAGCGGCACGTACGCGCCGTGATCGAGGCGACGCCGGTGATCGTGGGCGATCGGCTCGCCGTCGGGCATCATCGACGCGACCCGGTCGGCGAGATCGCCGGCACCCGGCGACCAGTAGGTCGTCTGGTAGAAGCGGTCCGGGAACCCCCAGAAATCGTAGGTGAGGGGTGCGGTGGGGTCGGTCGACCCGATCGTCAGGGGCGCCGCCTCCCAGTGTGCGGACACCACGAGGATCGCTGACGGCCGGTCCAGCCGGCCGGCGAGCCCGGTGAGCTGCCCCACCCATCGCTCGCTGTCGACCAGCGGCGGTGCGCCGTGGCTCAGAAACAACGCAGGCTGACGATGAATGGGCTCTGACATGCTCATATCCTAGCTAACAGGACCGTGGTCCGGTTGATTCCGGGAGTGGGTGGGCAGATGCTCGCCGGCGACGCCGATCCGGCATCATCGAGCCCATGGTCACCATCCGTCCCGCGGCTCCGGCGGACTGTGCAGCCGTCGCCGACATCTACCGACATTACGTCGAGCACACTGTCGCCACCTTCGACTACGAGGCACCCGCCGTCGCGACATGGGAGGCCAAACTCGCCGCGGTCGTCGCTGCCGGGCGTCCGTTCCTGGTGGTCGAGGAGCAGGGCGTGGTCCTCGGGTTCGCCTACCTCGGATCGTTCCGCGACAAGAAGGCCTACGAGCGCACCACCGAGGACACCATCTATCTCCACCCGGACGCGGGCGGTCGCGGTCTCGGGTCGGCGCTGCTCGGCGCGCTGATCGACGCCGCCGACCCCGCCAACGTCCGGCAGATCGTCGCCGTGATCTCCGCGACGGGCGGCGACGCATCGATCGCCCTGCACGCCAGACACGGTTTCGTCGAGGTCGGCCGCACCCCGGAGGTCGGATACAAATTCGACCAGTGGATCGACTGCGTCTACATGCAACGACCGCTCGACCGACCTGTCGCCTGACGGCACTAGAATCGCTGGAGTGTCGTCAACCCCCGCCCTGCACGGGCTCGCCGCGGTCACATGCGCAGACAAGACAATCGCGGAACTGGTCGGTCGGCGGGGTCAGGATCGACTCGACATCACGGCGCCCGACGCCGCCCGCCCATTCGTCGTCGCATGTCTCGCCGCAGCCGGCGACGCCGGTTCGGCGCCGCTGCTCGTCGTCTCCGCCAACGGGCGGGAAGCCGACGACCTGACCGCCGAGCTCGCCGAACTCCTCGACGACGCTGACGCCGTCGCCCAGTTCCCGTCGTGGGAGACGCTGCCCCACGAGCGGCTGTCGCCCAGTGCGGACACCGTCGGTCAGCGACTCGCGGTGCTGCATCGCCTCGCCCACCCGGGGGAGGGCTCCCCACTGCGGGTCGTGGTCACGACGGTCCGCTCCCTGGTCCAGCCGATGGCGCCCGGCCTGGGTGGGGTGCGCACCATCACCCTGCGCGAGGGCCTCGAGCTCGACTTCGAGGTCCTGCTGACCGATCTGGTCGAGATGGCCTACGAGCGGGTCGACATGGTCGGCCGTCGCGGCGAGTTCGCGGTGCGCGGCGGCATTCTCGACGTCTTCCCGACGACGGCCGAGTTCCCGGTCCGCGTCGAATTCTGGGGCGACGAGATCTCCGAGATGCGTGCCTTCTCGGTGGCCGACCAACGCAGCCAGCCCGAGATCGACGCGTCGACGGTCCGCATCCATCCCGGCCGCGAGCTGATCCTGACCCCGGAGGTGCGGGCACGCGCCGCCGATCTCGCCGCCGAGCGCGCCGACGAACAGGTTCTCGTCGAGATGCTGACGAAACTGGCCGAGGGCATGCCCGTGGAGGGCATGGAAGCGCTGATCCCGATGCTCGTCGACGGCCAGATGCAGATCCTCACCGAGGTCCTGCCAGCGGGCACCGGCGTGCTGTTGCTCGACCCGGAGAAGGTCCGTACCCGAGCGGCCGACCTCGCGCAGACCGGCGCGGAGTTCCTCGAGGCCTCGTGGACCGCCGCCGCGATGGGCGCCGATGCGCCGGTCGACGGTCGCGGCAACAACGGCACCGGTATCGACCTGCAGGCGAGTGCCTATCGGTCGTTGGACGAGGTGGAGAAGACCACGCTCACATCGGGACGTTCGTGGTGGACGATCAGTCCACTGGCCACCGGCGACGACGACGAGCTCGCGCTCGATCTCAGCGCCGGTCCCGCGCCGCGGGGCAACGAGGACGAGATCGCGACGACCTTCGCCGGCCTTCGCGCCCACGTCACGACCGGCGGATCGGCGGCGATCGTGGTGGCCGGCAAGGGCACCGCGCAACGCGTCGGCGAACGCCTCGCCGAGGCCGAGGTACCCGCCGAGATCGTCGAGCCGGGCGCGCGGCCGCAGCCCGGCCAGGTCTCGGTCTACCACGGCACCCTGCGCGCCGGCGTGGTGTGCCCGGACGCGCGTCTGGTCATCGTCACCGAGACCGATCTGACGGGCAACCGCGTCGCCGGGGTGAAAGACGGCCGGCGACTACCCGCCAAGCGCCGCAACCAGGTTGATCCGCTCGCGCTGACCGCCGGCGACCTGGTGGTGCACGATCAGCACGGCATCGGCAAGTTCGTCGAGATGATCGAGCGCACGGTCTCCGGGGCTCGTCGCGAGTACCTCGTCCTCGAGTACGCGGCCGGCAAGCGGGGCCAGCCGGGTGATCGTCTGTTCGTTCCGATGGACGCGCTCGACCAGTTGTCGCGCTATGTGGGCGGCGAGCAACCGTCGCTGTCGAAACTTGGTGGGTCCGACTGGCAGAACACCAAACGCAAAGCGCGCAAGGCGGTTCGGGAGATCGCGGGCGAGCTGGTCCAGCTCTACGCCGCACGCCACGCGGCCCCCGGCTACGCGTTCAGCCCGGACACGCCGTGGCAGCGCGAGATGGAGGACGCGTTCGACTTCACCGAGACGATCGATCAGATGACCGTGATCGGCGAGGTGAAATCCGACATGGAACGCGCGGTCCCGATGGACCGGGTGATCGTCGGCGACGTGGGGTACGGCAAGACCGAGATCGCGGTCCGCGCCGCGTTCAAGGCCGTGCAGGACGGCAAGCAGGTCGCGGTCCTGGTGCCGACGACCATTCTGGCGCAACAGCATCTGCAGACGTTCACCGAACGCATGACCGGCTTTCCGGTCAAGGTACGCGGGTTGTCGCGGTTCACCGATCCGAAGGACTCCAAGGAGATCATCGGCGAGATGGCCGGCGGCGGCGTCGACATCGTGATCGGTACGCATCGGCTCCTGCAGAGCGGGGTGACCTGGAAAGACCTCGGTCTGGTCATCGTCGACGAGGAGCAGAGGTTCGGCGTCGAGCACAAGGAGCACATCAAGGCACTGCGGACCCACGTCGACGTACTCACCATGTCGGCCACGCCGATCCCGCGGACCCTGGAGATGTCGATGGCCGGCATCCGGGAGATGTCGACGATCCTCACGCCGCCCGAGGAACGCCACCCCGTCCTCACCTATGTGGGTGCCTACGCGGGCAAGCAGGTCGCGGCGGCGATCCGGCGCGAGTTGCTGCGCGACGGTCAGGTGTTCTACGTGCACAACCGGGTGTCGAGCATCGACAAGGCCGCGCGCGACATCGCGAACATGGTGCCCGAGGCCCGGGTCGTGGTCGCGCACGGACAGATGGGCGAGGACCAACTCGAGCGGACAGTCGCGGGATTCTGGAACCGCGAGTACGACGTACTGGTCTGCACCACCATCATCGAGACCGGCCTCGACATCTCCAACGCCAACACCCTCATCGTCGACCGCGCGGAGAACTTCGGTCTCTCCCAGCTGCATCAGCTGCGCGGCCGGGTCGGACGAAGTCGTGAGCGCGGCTACGCCTACCTGCTGTACAGCCCCGACCGCCCGCTGACCGAGACGGCCTACGACCGCCTCGCCACGATCGCGCAGAACAACGAGCTCGGCGCGGGGATGGCGGTCGCGCTCAAGGACCTCGAACTGCGCGGCGCGGGAAATGTGTTGGGCGCCGAACAGTCCGGCCACGTCGCGGGCGTCGGCTTCGACCTGTACGTCCGCCTGGTCGGTGAGGCCGTCGAGGCGTACCGGGCGGCGGCCGACGGCAACCCGGTGACGTCGTCGGAGCCGGCCGAGGTGCGCATCGACCTCCCGGTCGACGCCCACATCCCGGTCGAGTACGTCGACTCGGACCGTCTGCGCCTCGAGGCCTACCGCAAGCTCGCGTCGGCGACCGACGACGAGGCCGTCGACGGTGTGCTCGCCGAGCTCACCGACCGCTACGGTGAGCCGCCGGAGGAGACGCGACGGCTCGCAGCCATCGCGCGGCTCCGTCTGCGTTGTCGGGAGCGGGGAGTCACCGAGTTGGGCCTGGCCGGTACGAGCGTGAAGATCTCGCCGATGACGTTGCTCGACAGTGAGCAGGTGCGCCTCAAGCGGCTGTATCCGGCCGCCGCATATCGCGCCACGACGTCGGTGATCACACTGCCGATCCCGCGGACGGGTGGCGTCGGATCGGCGCGCCTGCGTGACGAGGAGGTCATCGACTACCTCAATGGCTTCCTCCTGGCACTGCGTCCACACGCCGATTGACCGCACGGCCCGACCCCGTCCTGGGTTACGGTCGTGACATCCGCAGCCCGAACCGGAGGACGCCTCGATGACCGTCGTGCTTCTCGATCCACTTCGCCCCGACGTGATCCCGTTGCGGGCGTTCCCGTTTCTCTCCGGGCCGGTGGTGATCACCGAGGACGTCCATCCGGCGACGCTGTGGGACCTGGGCCAGACGTCGGCGAGCTGGGCCGAGGTCGACGACCCGGCGTCCACGCTCCTGACCGGCGACCGCTCGCACCCGTTCGTGCGGGCGCGGATGGAGCGCGGCGAGCAGGTCATCTCCGCTCGGCGGGTGCCCGGCGATGCGCTGCTGGAGGCGGTGGCGCTGATGGACACGCTGCGCCGCAACGGGCCGTGGGAGAGCACACAGACGCACGCGTCATTGCGGCGCTACCTGCTCGAGGAGTGCTACGAGCTGCTCGACGCCATCGACGACGACGATCCCGATCTGTTGCGCGAGGAACTCGGAGACCTGTTGTTGCAGGTGCTGTTCCACGCACGCATCGCCGCCGACGACGCCGACGGCTCCTTCGACATCGACGATGTGGCACGCAGCTTCACCGCCAAGGTGACCGGACGTACACCGGGGGTCCTGTCGGGTGCGCACGCCGATCTCGAAACACAGATCCGGGAATGGGAGGAGCGCAAGGCCGCGGAGAAGAACCGCGGATCGGTACTCGACGGTGTCGCGACGACGGCCCCTGCGCTCGCATTGACCCAGAAGGTGCTCGAGCGGCTGTCCGCCGCCGGCTACCCGCTCGACACTATCGACCCGGCGATCACCGCCGTGGCGGTCGAGCCCGGCGGGGACAGTATCGAAGAGATTGCCCGACAACGGGTCCGGGCGTTCATGGCCGCGGTCCGCGACGTCGAGAAACGTGCTGCGGCCACCGACGGGACGGTGCCGAGCACACGGGACGCCTGGCTCGCCGCGATGGGCAACGTCGGCGGCTGAGGTCGGGGGGCGAGGTCGGGGGCCGGCTCAGCCGAAGAGTCCCTGACCCCACCACTCGCCGGGTCCCAGCCCCGGCGGAATCGCGAACACCGACGACCCGTTCGGGATGAGGTACTCGGTCATCGCGTCCTGCCGGGAGAGGACCTGCTGCATGGGGACGAACTGCTTGCCGGTGTCGCGGTTGAACGCGATGAAGAACAGTCCGGCGTCGAGATGTCCGAAGCCGTCCGAACCATCGGTGAAATTGTAGCCGCGTCGCAGGATCTGCACGCCGCCGAGGTTGTCCGGATGTGCGAGTCGGACATGGGCGGTACGCGGGATCATCGGAGCGCCGTACGAGGTGACGTTGAAGTCGGGGGTGTCGAACTCGCCCTGTTGACCCAACGGTGCACCGGAACCCTTGAACCGGCCGATGATCTGCTCCTGTTCCAGCAGATTGGCCCGATCCCACGGTTCGATGTCCATCCGGATCCGGCGAGCCACGAGATAGGTTCCGCCGGTCATCCACTGTGCGGCCGGCGGGTTGTCCTGCTGGTCGATCCAGACCCATCGGTTCAGCAGATCGGTCTGTTCGGCCCGCAGGTTCGCGGTCCCGTCCTTGAATCCGAACATGTTTCGCGGGGTTTCCTGGGACTGCGTGGTGGCCGACGTCCGGCCGAATCCGAGTTGCGACCACCGGACCGCGACGACACCGAGTCCCATCCGGGCCAGGTTGCGGATGGCATGCACGGCGACCTGTGGATCGTCGGCGCAGGCTTGCACACAGATGTCGCCGAAGGAGCGGGACGACTCGATCTTCTCCGCCGCGAACGCCGGGAGGTCCACCAGCGCAGCCGGTTTGCGGTCGGCGATGCCGAACCGGTCCGGACGGTCCGGATCGGATGAGCTCGGGCCGAACAATCCTGGGCCGAACCCGATGGTCAAGGTCAGATTGGCGGCACCCAGACCGAGTGCCTCACCGGTGTCCGCGGGCGGCGTGTAGTCACCGAGACCGACAGCACCATCGGGTGCGGTCTCCTCGCCGCGGGTCATGCGCTCGGCGGCCGTCGTCCACGCCTTGAGCAGGGCGACCAGCTCGTCCCGCGACCGGGTGATGACGTCGAAGCTGGCGAAATGCAGGCGGTCCTGTGCGGCGGTGATGATGCCGGCCTGGTGGTCGCCGCGGAAAACGACGACCTGCGAACCCGCTGTGTCCTCGGCGGCCGTCGCACGACCGATGGCGACGCCGCCCGCGGCCGCGGCTACCACCCCGACGCCGGCCCCGCCCAGCAGGGCGCGACGCGAGAAGCGTTGGCGCCCGGTGGGTTCGTCCGGCGGCGGGGTGGTCTCGGACATCTATCCCAGCACCAGTCCCGGCACCTGCGACAGTGATGCCGACAGGGCGTCGATCTTGTTGGACAGTTCCTTGCGCTGCGCCTCGGTGACCTGGGTGTAGGTGACGTACCCGTCGCCATCGCGGTACTGGTTGATGGCGGTGCGGACGTCGGCGAACTGGGCGGTGATCTTGTCCATCAGCGCCGGGTCCTTGGCCGAGATCATCGGTTGCATCTCCGCGATCAGGGTTTCGGCGCCGTCGACGTTGGCGGCGAAGTCCCACAGGTCGGTGTGGGAGTAGCGGTCTTCCTCGCCGCCGACCTTGGTGGCGGCGATCTCGTCGATCAGCGCCTGGGGTCCCTGCACGAATTGGCTTGTCTCGAAGGTGAAGTCGGGTTTGTCGACCTCGGTCTTGAGTTTGTTCACATTGGCCAGCAGATCGTTGGCGGCCTGCTTGATGGCGGCCTCGTTGTCCTGCGCCTTGGCGTTGGCGGCGTCGGCGGGTGCGATCTGGCCGGGTGCCTCGCCGACCTCGGCGGGCTGCGGCGGCCACAAACCGCGTTCCACGCGGTGGAAACCGGTGAACGGCTGCTGACCGTCCTCGGTGTCATCCCAGCGCATGTCGACTGCGGGGTCGAGGTCGGGGAACGATTCGGCGACCGGTTCGATGCGCTCGTAGAAGGTGCGTACCTGGCCGAACATGGCGCGCGCCTGGTCGAGTTCGCCGGCGTTGACGTGGTCGACGAAGATCTGGGTCTGCGCGGCCAGCCCGTTGACCTGGCCACGCACATAGTCGAGGTAGCGGGCCTTGGCGGCGTTGACGTCGGCCGGGACCTCTTCCTTGGCCTTCTTCTCGCCGGTGACGGTGATCTCCTTGCGGATACCGGTGCCGACCATGCCCGGCTTGCACGCGACCGTGTACGTGCCGGGGTCGGTGACATCCACGGTCAGGTTGCCCGAGAGGCCGGGACCGATGTTCTCGACCTCGCCGAGGACGCGATTGTTGTTGCCGTACACGTAGAACTCGGTGACCTTGGAGCCGTTGTTGGTCACCGCGAAGTTCACGTTGCCGGTCTGCGCCTCGCTGGAGGCGAGGTCACACGCATCGTTGGTCGAGGTCACGGCGATCGCATCATCGGTGCCCTCCTTGGATGTGCAGCCGGCCAGCAGCAGCGGCGCGGCCACACCCAGCGACAGCAACGCGATCGGCGTGGTGATTCTCGGATTCACCCTGTCATTCCTTTCAGGTACCGGCGTCAGTGGCTGCCGGGGCTTGCGATGGCGAACCGCTGGTCGGTGGGGCTGCCCGACGCGGCCGGTTCGCACGGAGGAAGAAGAACAGCACGATCACCACGTACAGGCACCACGCGACCACCTGGAGCACTGTCGGGTCCGGGCGCACGTTGAAGATGCCCGCCAACACCGTGCCGTACCAGGACGACTGGTCGTAGTGCTCGGAGATGTCGAAGGCCAGGGAGTTCGACCCGGGCAGCCAGCCGACGGTCTGCAGGGCGCGGACACCGTAGGACAAGATGCCCGCGGCGACGAAGATCAGGAAGATCCCCGTGTAGAGGAAGAACTTGTGGAAGTCGAGTCGCACCGCACCGCGATAGAGCAACACCGTCACGATCACCGCGACCAGGATGCCCAGCACCAGTCCGAGCAGCGGCCATAGTCCACCGGAGACACTCTCGGCGTAGCCGACCATCAACAATGCGGTCTCGAAACCCTCCCGGCCGACCGCCAGGAACGACAACGTGAGCACCGACGCACCGCCGGCCACGAGCGCCTCCGACATCCCGCTCTTGAGGTCCGAGGAGATGTGCACGGCGGCCTTGCTCATCCACAGCACCATGAACGTGACGATCGCCACAGCGACCAGCGACGCCAGACCCGCGATCAACTCGGCGGTCAGCGTGGTCACCGTCGACGTACCCAGGTGGATGATCAAGAAGATCCCGACCACCATCACCAGGGCCGCGGCCACGCCGGTCCAAATCCATTTCAGGGCGTCCCGGCGATCCGACTTCACCACGAAGGCCACCAGGATCATCACCACGATGCCCGTTTCGAGGCCTTCGCGAAGTCCGATCAGTCCGCTGCCGAACATCTGCGCGAAAATCGAGGGCGCGCCGCCCGCAGCCAAATACTCCATCGGAACTCTCTATGACCGCATCACGCCGTGATGCAGGTTTGGTGAGGCTAACCAGGTGACAGTAGCCCCCGGGGTCCGGGAACCGAAAGTCGTATCGCAAAGTTGTCATGGAGAACGGGACAAAGGTCCCAAGGACGGCATGTGGAGGGTGGATGAGGGTGAGGCATGGAGCCGGCAGGCGATTGCTGCTGACTCCGGTGATCATCGGGGCGACGGCGTTGGTCGCCTCGGCCTGCTTGGATCTGCCGTCGATGAACCGGCCCGACATCCCTGATGGCATCCCGCCGGGTGCCGGCGCGCCCACCCCGTACATCGACATCAACGCCCCGGGGCGGACCGCCGAGCTGATGCGCGAGTGGGCGGGTCCCATCGCCGACTCGACGGGTATCCCGCTGATCGCACTCGAGGCGTACGGCAACGCAGCGGAGATCCAGCGCCAGCAGCACCCGGAATGCGGTCTCGCCTGGACGACGTTGGCCGGCGTCGCGGCCGTCGAGAGCAAACACGGCACGCATCACGGCACCGACATCGCGGCGAACGGGGACACCTCGCCGCCGATCCGCGGTGTGGCGCTGGACGGGACCAAGGGCAACATGCAGATCCACGACACCGACGGTGGCCGGATGGACGGTGACGCCACCCATGACCGGGCGATGGGCCCCTTCCAGTTCATCCCCGAGACCTGGAACCGATACGGCGTCGACGCCAACGGCGACGGCAAGGCCGACCCGGACAACATCGACGACGCCGCGCTGTCGGCGGCCCGCTACCTCTGTGTGTCCTCCGGTGGTGACATGACGACTCCGGAGGGCTGGGAGAACGCGGTGAAGGTCTACAACAACTCGACCCAGTACGTCCTCGACGTCCGTGACCGGGCCAACGCCTACTCGATCAACGTCCGGTACTGACCTCATCCGCGACGGCCCGATGTCTGTCGGCTCGACCAGTCCGTCCCTTGCCACGTGTACCCCGCGGCCACCGATTAGGCTTTCACCCGTACCTGTCGGCGTCGCGATGGCGTCGACCCCGTCGACCATAAAGGGGCACAGCTGTGGCAATGATCGAGCAGGTCGGTGCACGCGAGATTCTCGATTCGCGCGGCAATCCGACCGTCGAGGTCGAAGTGGTTCTCGACGACGGCACCTTCACCCGCGCCGCGGTTCCCTCCGGTGCCTCGACCGGTGAGCACGAGGCCGTCGAGTTGCGCGACGGTGGTGAGCGTTACCTCGGGAAAGGCGTGACCAAGGCCGTCGAAGGCGTCCTCGGCGAACTCGCCCCGGCGGTCATCGGTCTCGAGGCCGAGGATCAGCGCCTCGTGGATCAGGCGCTGTTGGACTGCGACGGCACCCCCGACAAGGGGCGGATCGGTGCGAACGCGATCCTCGGTGTGTCGCTGGCGGTGGCCAAGGGTGCCGCGGAGTCGGCGGGTCTACCGCTGTTCCGTTACCTCGGCGGACCGAACGCGCACATCCTGCCGGTGCCGATGATGAACATCATCAACGGTGGTGAGCATGCCGACAACGGGATCGATTTCCAGGAGTTCATGATCGCGCCCGTCGGTGCGCCGACGTTCAAGGAGGCCGTGCGGTGTGGTGCCGAGGTGTATCACGCACTGAAGTCGGTGCTGCACAAGCAGGGCATGAACACCGCACTCGGTGATGAGGGCGGCTTCGCCCCCGACCTGCCGCACACCGAGGCCGCGCTCGCGGCGATCGGCGAGGCTGTCGAGAAGGCCGGCTACAAGTTCGGCCAGGACGTCGTTGTGGCACTGGACGCCGCCGCGACGGAGTTCTTCTCCAACGACGTCTACAACTTGGAGAAGAAGGACCGCTCGTCGGCCGACATGATCGCCTTCTTCGAGAAGCTGGTCACCGACTACCCGATCGTCTCCATCGAGGACGGTCTGGCCGAGGACGACTGGGCCGGCTGGGCCGCGTTGACCGAGGCGATCGGCGACAAGGTGCAGCTCGTCGGCGACGACCTCTTCGTCACCAATCCCGAACGCCTCGAACGGGGCATCTCCGAGGGTGTCGCCAACGCCCTGTTGGTGAAGGTGAACCAGATCGGATCGCTCACCGAGACGCTCGACGCGGTCGCGCTGGCACACAACAACAGCTACAAGACGATGATGAGCCACCGGTCAGGTGAGACCGAGGACACCACCATCGCCGACCTGGCCGTTGCGTGCAGTTGCGGACAGATCAAGACCGGCGCGCCCGCCCGAAGCGAGCGTGTCGCCAAGTACAACCAGCTCCTGCGGATCGAAGAGGGTCTCGGCGACGCGGCACGGTATGCGGGGGACCTCGCGTTCCCACGTTTCTCGTTCGGTTCGTGATTAGCTGGACCCCATGACATCAGGCAGGCGGCGTCATCGGGCTCGGGCGGACCGTCGTGGCGGTGCCGCGCGCGGTTACGACCGTGCCGGCGCCACACGCGGTCACGCCCGGCCCCGATCGCCGGGCGTGAGTCCGGGGCCGACGCGCTCGGCACGCATGTCGGTGACCGAGACCGGTGAACAGGAACTGTTCGACGCCGAGTTGGACCCGACGGAGCCGGACGTCGCGGAGGTGGAGCCGACGTCGTCGAGCGCTGCGCGGATCAGGCGTCAGCGCACGCGACGCCGGCTCGATCGCGCGTCGCTGGCGGCGCGTTGGGAAGGGCTCGACGCCAAACGCGCGATCGTGCTCGCACTCGTCGTCAGCGTGGTCGCGTTGACCCTGGCGATGCCCGTGCGGACCTACTTCTCGCAGCGTGCCGAGTTCGACCAGCTCCGGGCGAGCAACGATCGGCTGCGCACCGAGGTCACCGACTATCAGCAGAAGGTGAACGAACAGGGCGACCCGGCCTACATCGAGGCGAAAGCGCGTGAGCGACTGCAGTTCGTCCGGCCGGGGGAGAAGGCATTGGTGATGATGTTCCCCGGCGACGACGCGCGGGCGGCCGCACAGAAGCAGGCGGAGCAGCGTGCACGCAATCCGTGGTATGGCAACCTGTGGGAGTCGGTGTCGACCCCACCCGGCACCAAGTGAGCATTTCGGCGACGGACCTGGCCACGATCACCACGCAGCTCGGTCGGGAACCGCGCGGCGTGATCGAGGTCAGCTACCGAACACCCGACGGTGCGCCCGCGGTCATCAAGACGACTCCGCGGCTGCCCGACGGTACGCCGTTCCCGACGCTCTACTACCTCACCGACCCGCGACTCACCGCGGAGGCCAGTCGCCAGGAGTCGGCGGGCGTGATGAAGGAGATGACCGCGAGGCTCTCCACTGACTCGGATCTCGCGGCGGCCTATCGCCGCGCCCACGAGTCCTATCTGGCCGAACGCGATGCCATCGAGTCCCTGGGCACCGACTTCACCGGCGGCGGCATGCCCGACCGGGTGAAGTGCCTGCACGTGTTGATCGCCCATTCGCTCGCGAAGGGGCCCGGCGTCAATCCACTCGGCGACGAGGCCGTCGCCCTCGCCGCCGTCGGACATCTCCGCGGCACCGCGATCCCGTCCGACTGGCCTCGGCTCGCCGACGGAGATGACACGTGAGCGCACCGGTCGTCGGTGCCGTGGACTGCGGCACCAACTCGATCCGTCTGCTCATCGCACGTGCCGACTCGTCCCTGCCCGCTGATCGAGTGGCCGAGTCGTCCCTGCCCGCTGACGGTGTGGCCGACTCGTTCCTGCCCGCTGATCGAGTGGCCGACTCGTTCCTGCCCGTTGATCGAGTGGCCGACTCGTTCCTGCCCGTTGATCGAGTAGCCGACGAGCGTAGCGAGGAGGCGTATCGAGATCACCCACCCGCCCCACTCGTCGACATCCACCGCGAGATGCGGGTCGTCCGGCTCGGGGAGGGTGTCGACGCCACCGGCCGGTTCGCCCCCGCGGCCATCGAGCGCACGCGAAAAGCATTGGCGGACTACGTCGACATCATGGTCGCGGCCGGCGTGGAACGCGTCCGGATGGTGGCGACGTCGGCGACCCGGGATGCCGCCAACCGCGACGAGTTCTTCGCCATGACCGCGGAACTCCTCGGCCGCGTGGTCCCCGGCGCCTCCGCCGAGGTGATCACCGGCGACGAGGAGGCCCGTCTGTCGTTCCAGGGTGCGGTCGGTGAACTCGATCCTGCGAGTGGGCCGTTCGTGGTCACGGATCTCGGGGGTGGGTCGACCGAGGTGGTGGTCGGCGACGCGGATGGCGTCCGCGCGGCCTACTCGGCCGACATCGGATGCGTCCGGCTGACCGAGCGATGCCTGCCGTCGGACCCTCCCACCGACGACGAGGTGACCGCTGCCAGCGAATTCGCCCGTGCCCGACTCGATCCCGCGTTCGCCGCGGTCCCCGTCGAAGGGGCCCGCACGTGGGTGGGCGTCGCCGGGACGATGACGACCCTGGCCGCGCTGGGTGCGGGGCTGAGCGAGTACGACCCCGAGATCATCCATCTGTCTCGCATCTCGCTGGACGACCTCGGTGTGGTGTGCCGCCGACTCGTCGCGATGACCCGCGCCGACCGTGCCGCGCTCGGTCCCATGCACCCCGGCCGAGTCGACGTCATCGGCGGTGGGTCATTGGTGACGATGGAGCTGGCGCGGGTGCTGTCGCGACGAGCGGGGATCACCGAACTCGTGGTGAGCGAGCACGACATCCTCGACGGGATCGCGATGGGGTTGCTGGACTGAGGAATCCGACGATTCAGTTCGCGGCCGGAACCCGAGGCGACAGATTGTTGCAGGCTTCACAGACCGTCTCCGGGATGACGCCGTGCCGTTGCAGGAACCCGAAGGCGGTGCAGCCCAGGCAGAGGCCGAACACGAACTCCAGGGTGGCGGCGATGATCAGCCCGCCGATGACGATCTGCGCGGCCAACCCGAGGCCGAGTAGGGACAGCACCAGGGCGGTGCCACTGAAGACGAGCCCGATGGTCTGGGCGAACCGCTTGGGCGGGCCCGGTACGAGTTTCGTCTTGCGCCAGATCTTCGGCACGATCACCCGGACCGAGAGCTGTCCGAACGGGGAGTACCGCGGGCCGGCCATGACCCGCAGCAGGAAGCCGAGCGCGAGCAGCGCGTAGAGCAGCGGGTTGTTCACCGCGACGGTGACGATGGCGAGGACGATGACGAGTCCAGCGGTCGATCGAGCGGCGTAGTCGTTGACCGGATTGGGGAACGTCAACGCCGAGGGCAGCGAACGGGCCACGAAACAACCTCCTGGGGGATGACAACCCCACAGTAGACATGGAGGCGATTGTCGCCAACCGTTGAGCTCACGCTGGGTCGAATTCGAAGTTCGCGATCGCCGCCAGTACGTCATCGCCGTACCGCTCGAGTTTGGCGTCGCCCACCCCGGAAACGGTGCGCAGGTCGGCGGAGGTCGACGGACGCCGGGCAGCGAGTTCGCGCAGCGTCGCGTCGGTGAACACCACATAGGGCGGCTTACCCTGGCGGGATGCCTCGGCTTTCCGCCACGCCCGAAGGTGCTCGAACATGCCGCGGTCGGCCTCGGGCAGGTCGGCGGCACGGCTCGCGGTCCTGGTGCGGCCACCCGCGGGCCGGACCGGGTCGGTGCGCAGCATGACCTCGGCATCGCCGCGCAGCACCGGCCCGCTCTTCTCGGTGAGGACCAGCACGCCGTAATCACCTTGCGGCGCAATGATTCCGGACGCCATCAGCTGTCGGACAACCGAGTTCCACCCACCACGGTCCAACTCTTTTCCGATCCCATACGTGGTGAGTTGCCGGTGGCCCGACGAGCGGATCTTCTCGGTGTCCGCGCCACGCAGTATGTCGATGAGGTGCCCGGCGCCGAACGACTGCCGGTACTCGCGCTGGAGTCGCACGATCGTCGACAACAGCTTCTGCGCCGCGATCGTGCCGTCCCAGGTGACCGGTGGATTCAGGCAGGTGTCGCAATTGCCGCAGGGCTGCGCGTCCTGGCCGAAATAGCGGAGCATCTGCTCTCGTCGGCACGTCACGGTCTCGCACAGGGCGAGCATGGCGTCGAGGTGCTGATGCTGGGCCCGCTTGTGGGCGAGGTCACCGTCGGACTGATCGATGAACCGTCGCTGCTGGGTCGCATCTTTGAGCCCGTAGGTCATCCAGGCCACCGACGGCAGGCCGTCACGTCCCGCTCGCCCCGTCTCCTGGTAGTAGCCCTCGACGCTCTTGGGCATGTCGATGTGCGCGACGAAACGCACGTCCGGCTTGTCGATGCCCATACCGAAGGCGATGGTGGCGACGACGACGACACCGTCGGCGCGGAGGAAGCGTTCCAGGGTGCGGTGTCGGACGTGACGGTCGAGGCCGGCGTGATAAGGCATCGCGTCGATTCCCTGGGACACCAGGAACTCCGCCGTCCTCTCCACTGTCGCACGACTGAGCGCGTACACGATGCCCGTCGCCGGGACACCGTCGACGACCCCTTCGGCACGGATGAACTCGAGGAGCTGTCGGCGCTCGTCGGACTTGGTGACGATGCGGTAGGTGATATTGGGCCGGTCGAAGTTCGCGACGAAGTGCCGGGCGTTGCCGAGGTGCAGGCGTTCGGTGATCTCGGCGTGGGTGCGCTTCGTGGCGGTCGCGGTCAATGCGATCCGAGGCACGTCCGGCCACAATTCGGCCAGTTCGCCGAGCGCGAGGTAATCGGGGCGGAAGTCGTGCCCCCACTGCGATACGCAATGTGCCTCATCGATCGCGAACAGCGCGATCGTGCCTTGTTGCAACAGATGTCGTGTGCCCGAGGTGTTCAACCGCTCCGGCGCGACATAGAGGAGGTCGAGCGTCCCCGCCTTGTATGCGGCTTCCACCTCGGCGCGTTCGTCGGCAGACTGGGTGGAATTGAGGTAGGCGGCGCGCACCCCGTTGTCCCGCAGCGCCGCCACCTGATCGGCCATCAGCGCGATGAGTGGCGACACCACGACCCCGCACCCGTCGCGAACGAGGGCGGGCACCTGGTAACAGAGGCTCTTTCCGCCACCGGTGGGCATCAGGACGACGGCGTCGCCACCGGCGCAGACCTGGTCGATGATCGCGGCCTGGTCACGCCGGAACTCGGAGTACCCGAAAACTCGCCGGAGCACCTCGAGAGGCGTTCCGGCGAGTTGTTCCTCGGAGAGTTGGGATCCGTCGATCACCGCGCGAGTCTATCCGTCGTATTCGGACTCGATCTCGGCCTCGACCTCCGGGCTGACCGGCACGCTGGGCTGTGGGATGTCCTCGACGTCACGTTCCGAGTCCCGGGCATCCGGCGTGACGGCTGCGCCGACTTCTGCCGTGTCCTCGACCTCTACCTCGTCGGTGGTGGCGGTTGGTGCCGGCGCGGAGAGTGCTTCCGCACCGGCCGTGATCGAGGGCTCCGCCTCGGACTCCGGATCGGCGAGTTCCGCGTCGAGGATGCCGCGCTGCTCGTCCATGCGGGCCTTGCGGGCCGCGTCGCGCATCTCGAATCCGTCGGTGAACAGGTCACCGACCTCTCGCGCGACGTCGGCCACGGCCGTGGTGATGATGGTGGCGATCCGACCCACGTGGGTGGCCGTCGACTCCACCACTTCCTGGACCAGGTCCTTGTTGCGTTCGATGCGGTCGACCATGGTGCTCATTGTGCCATCGGCGCCACGACCCCGGGGGTCACGCAGCCGCCGACTTCGAACGCTCCACGGTGACCACCAGGTCATCGTCGTCGCGGGTCATGAAATTCGGCAACGAGAGCTTGGCGATCTTCTTCCACGTCGAGCCGAGCTGGTGACTGAACGATCCGGTGTTGTACGGCAGGCCGTACCGCTCGCAGATCTCGCGCACCTCGCCGGACATCTCCGGGTACCGGCTGGCCGGCAGATCGGGGAACAGGTGGTGTTCGATCTGGTGCGACAGGTTGCCGCTCATGATGTGGAACAGCGGGCTGCCGGTGATGTTGGCCGAACCGAGCATCTGGCGGAGGTACCATTGTCCGCGGGTCTCGTTCTCGCACTCCTCCGAGGTGAAGGTCTGTGCGCCGCTGGGGAAGTGGCCGCAGAAGATGATCGAGTACGTCCAGACGTTGCGGACCAGGTTGGCGGTGGCGTTACCCACCAGCGTCGGGACGAACAGCGGTCCGGTCAGCGCCGGGAACACCACATAGTCCTTGAGTACCTGGCGACCGGCCTTGCGCCACATGCCCTTCACGAGTCCCTTGACGTCGTACCATTTGCGCTTGCCCGCGACGATGTTCTCCACCTCGAGGTCGTGCAGCATGACGCCCCACTCGAAGAGCAGCATCAGGCCCGTCGCATACGCCAGGTTGCCGAGGTAGTAGGGGTTCCATTTCTGATCGCGCGCCATCCGCAGGATGCCGTAACCGATGTCGCGGTCCTCGCCGAGGATGTTGGTGAAGGTGTGGTGCATGTAGTTGTGGCTGTGTCGCCACTGGTCGGCGGGACACACGGTGTCCCACTCGAACTCGCGGGAGTTGTAGGTGTCCTCGCGCATCCAGTCGTACTGGCCGTGCATCACATTGTGGCCGATCTCCATGTTGTCGAGGATCTTCGACACGGAGAGTGCGCCCACCGCGGCGATCCAGGCCGGTGGGAAGAACCCGAGGTACATCAGGCCGCGGCCCGCGATCTCGAAGCCGCGCTGCGCCCGGATGACCGAGTACAGGTACTCGCGGTCCTTCTCGCCCAGGTCGGCGACGACGCGTGCGCGCAGCTCGTCGAGGTCGCGGCCGAGTGCCTCGACCTGCTCATAGCTCAACGTGATGTGCTTGGGGTCGCGGACGTCGGTGATCAGATCGTCGAACTCGCGGTCGGAAGTGACTGCGGTCGGGACGATTTCGGTGGAGTTGCTGGTGATGGTCATGTGCTCATACCTCGATTTCCACATCGCCGACAGGCGCGTTGATACAGAGCTGGATCTGCGTGTCGGCTTCGGTGTCGGTTTCTCCGGTCAGCACGTTGCGCGTGCAGCCGGATTTCTTGATGGCGGTGCAGGAGAAGCAGATCCCCATCCGGCAGCCGGATTCCGGGCTGAGCCCGGCGGACTCCGCCTGGTCGAGGATGGTGCGACCGTCGTTGGTCGCCGATCGGCCGGAACGCAGGAATGTCAGTTCGCCGTCGACCGGGGCGTCTGGATCGACGGCGATCGGTGCGGCGAGGGTGAACGCCTCGCTGTGCAGAGGCTGGGTCAGTCCGCTGGTGTCGTAGAACTCGTCGACGGCGTTCATCAGCGCCGGCGGGCCGCAGACGAACAGGTGTGCGTCGTCGAAGCGGGGGATGTCGGCGAGATGGGCCGCGGTGAAGTGCTCGGCATCGTCCCCGCGGGTGTAATGCAGTCGAAGATCGAACGCCGGGGTGGCGCCCGCGAGTGCGGTCAGTTCTGCCCGGTACGCGACATCGGCCGGGGTACGTGCGTAGTGCACGAAGGTGATCGGTCCCGGGTAACCTTCGGTGACGAGTGTGCGCACCATCGAGAGTACGGGTGTAATCCCACTGCCGCCGCTGATGAAGACCGCCGAGCGGGGCCGATCGTCGGGCAGGGTGAACTCGCCCGCGGCCTGGCTCAGACCGACCACCATCCCCGCGTGGGCGTGCTCACGCAGGTGGCTGGAGACGAACCCGTCGTCGTGCGCGGTGATGGTGAGTTCGAGCGCGCCGGAAGGGGTGTTCGCCGCATTCGCGGGCGAGAAGCAGCGGACGTGACGTACGCCGTTGATAACAGTGCTGAGCTGCACATACTGTCCCGCGGAGTGGCCCTGCCACTGCCGGGTGGGCTGCAATGTCAGGCGCACGGTTCGACTGGTCGGGTGATCGACCGCGACGACCTTGGCGCGCAGATCGCGCCAGGTCATCATCGGGTCGACGAGTTCGAGATAACGGTCGACCGGGTGAGGGGAGAGGGCGGCCTCGACGATGGATCCGACGAGGTCGGGAATTCGGATGCTCATGGGCTGGGCTCCGTTCGGGTGTCAATGTTCAGTGAACATCTGTACACAAACAAGTGTGACACAGGTGCGGGTCGGCCCGTCAAGCGGAAAAGGTTGTGAGGGCAGTCACCTGAGGGGTGCGATGTGGCGAGGCGTGACCGATCTCCATCCGCCCGCGACCTACACTCGGAACGTGACCAGGTCCCGACACACCGCTCGTCCGCGCTCATCGCGCGCCGACGGCGATTCGGAGACCCGGGCGGAGCGCAAGAACCGGACCCGTCAGGCGTTGCTCGACGCGACCATGGAATTGGTGGCCGATCGGAGCTTTGCCAGCATCAGCCTGCGTGAGGTGGCTCGCGGCGCGGGCATCGTGCCCACCGCCTTCTATCGTCACTTCGCCTCGATGGAGGATCTCGGCGTCACCTTGGTGGAGGATTCGATGCGGGTGCTGCGGCGCACCCTGCGGGAGGGGCGGCGTGATCTGGCGGCGCGTCAGGCGCTGCCCACGGCCCAGAGCTCCCTGGCGATCCTGCTGAGCCACGTCCACGACAACGAGTCCCAGTTCCGATTCCTCATCCGCGAACAGCACGGCGGGATAGCCGAGATCCGACGCGCCATCGACACCGAGCTGCGACTGTTCTCCAAAGAGCTCGCGATCGACCTGTCGCGACTGCCCGATCTCGCGGCGTGGCTGCCGGAAGATCTCGAGATCGCGGCCGAGCTCATCGTGACGATCATGCTCACCGCGGTCGCCGATCTCCTGGACAACGATCATCGTGGCCGTGGGGCTGAGCGCGAGATCGTCGAACGCACCGAACGTCAGCTGGTGATGGTCTTCCTCGGGATGGGCCGGTGGCGAGCGCGATCGGACTGACCGGTCCGCAAGCAAGGTGTCGATTCTCCCCACCTAAAGATACAAATCCGCATCGTCGCTGGTAGCCGACGCGGAACCGTCCTATCCTCCTGTTACGGAAGTGACTCAGGAGATGCAAGTGACTCGTGTGAAATTGGCTGTCGGGATGACCGCGTTGGCCGTCGTGTGCTCGGTCGTGTTCGGCACGGCATCCGCCACAGCTGCATCGCCACCCTGGTGGCCGACGCAGTTACCGCCCCTTCCGCCGCAGGTCGCACGGCTTTTCGAGCCGCCGGTCCCGATCGAGAAGAAGCTGACGAAGAGTTTCGCGACACTCCAGAAGTCGATGCGGAAGTCGTTGCCGGGCCAGGTGGGGCTCGCGATCGTGCCGATCGGCTCCGATCAGGCGATGAGTATGGGCACTCTCAAGACCGGTCGGGCGTGGTCCACGCTGAAGGTGCCGGTCTCGCTCGCGGCGCAGCGCAAGAACGGGCCCGCGGTCGCGATGAAGGAGGACAAGGCGATCAAGTTCTCCGACAACGACGCGGCCGGCGACCTGTGGGGGTCGTTGGGCGGCGGCCGCAGTTCGGTCGACGCGGTCACCGAGGTGTTGCGTGAAGGACACGACGCCCGGACACAGGTCACCTCCGAAGCCGACGACCCGCCGTCCTACCCCGGTTACACGCCGTGGGCCCTCGCCGACCAGGCGCGCTTCGGCGCGCATCTCCCGTGCCTGCCCGGAAGTGAGCACGTGATCCGCTTGATGAGTTCGGTTGCGGCGAATCAGCAATGGGGCGTTGCGAAGACCGGCCGCAGCCAGGGTGCGGTGACTGCCGTCAAGGGCGGCTGGGGTCCCGCGACGTCGAAGTCGGCCGGGTACCTGGTGCGCCAGCTGGGTGTCATCACCACCACGCGTGGTCAGGTCGCGGTGTCGATGGCGGCGGTGCCGCGGAGCGGCTCGTTCTCCGATGGCACCAAGATGCTCAATCGGATGGGGGACTGGTTGGGACGCAACCTCGTTCAGCTGCCCATGGGAAGGTGCTGATCGCACCCCGATCGACATCACACCTGGTCGTCGTCGACCTTCGCGTGGCGGCCGGTCGAGGTGATGGTCGGGGGCGGCTCCACCGGTTCGATCTGTGCGGCACGACGGTCGCGGACGCGTGGTCGCGCGGGTGTGGGCTCCGGCTCGACCGTTGTGTGCCCGACCGCGGTCTGCGCAGGGTGACCTGCCGGCCGGGCCAGCGCGGCGGCGATGACGGTGGTCAGCGGAACCGACAGTGCGATGGCGATGCCACCGACGAAGGACCGTGCGAGCTCCACGGCCACCGCGTCGGTCGTGATGAGTGAACCGAAAGGCTGCTGGGCCACCGAGAAGAGCAACAGCAACGGCAACGCGCTGCCCGCGTAGGCGAACACGAGGGTGTACACGGTGCTGGCGATATGGTCACGGCCGACGCGCATCGCCGCGCGGAACGTCGCCAACCGGGTCGGCTCGCCCGCTGCCGCCAGTTCGAACGCCGCCGACGCCTGGGTGATGGTGACGTCGTTGAGGACGCCGAGCGTGCCGATGATGAAGCCGGCGAGCAGCAGTCCGCTGATGGAGATGGTTCCTTGGTAGACCTGCAGATTGGTGGTCTGATCGCCGGAGAGTCCGGTCAGATGCATCGTGTCGATCGCGAGCCAGCTCAACACCCCGGCCAGCACCAACGACACGAGGGTGCCCAGTAGCGCCGAACTGGTGCGCAGGCTGACACCGTGCGCGAGATAGAGCACGACGAACAGGATCGCGGCCGACGACACCACCGCCACGGCGACGGGTGACTCGCCGTCGAGGATGGCGGGCAGGGTGAACACGCCCAGCACGAGGAACGCGAACGCCAGGCCGATGATCGAGCGGAGACCGCGCCACGCGGCCACGAGGACCACGGCACCGACGAACAGCAGCGCCCAGATCAAGGTCGGGACTGTCCGCTGGAAGTCGAAGAACGTGTACCGGGTGTTGCCGTCGGGTCCCGGGACCATGCTGAGCTTGATCCGGTCGCCGACATGCAGGGTCGGCTGGCCGGCCTGCGGCTCGTCGAGCGACCCCTGCGGGGGCGGCGCGGCGCCGGGCTCCGTGCCCGACTGGGCCCGGTTGGTCGGCACCTCCAGCAGTGTGTGTCGGCCACTGTCGTCGCCGCTGTCGAGTTGCACAGTGCTCTGGATGCACGGTGCCTGCGCTCCGACGCCCTCGATCTGGAAGACGGCATCGTCCTGGACGGTGCCCGCCAACGGATTCAGACAATCCGCACGCTCCTGGTCGACCACATGACCGTCGACGGTGCGGATGGAACCGCCGTCGGCGGAGCGGAACTGCATCGGGATGGCGTGGTCGCTGCCCGATGGCCACAGAGCCACCGCGCCGACGACCACCCCGAGACCGATGACGGTCAGGCTGACGATCACAACCCATCTGGCGAACGGCGACAACACCGCCGGGATCTCGGCGAGGCTGTGGGAATGTCCGTGCCCGTGTCCTGGATGGCTCACGACGACACCCTATGTGCTCGCCGGGGCGTTCACCATGTCGGCAATCACCGCCCCGCGCGTGTCGGACGATCTATCCTCGGTGCAGCGGGCCTCACGGACGAGAGGGAACGCGATGATCACCTACATCACGGTGTGCGGTACCGGTGAGCACGCCCGAGTGCCCGGCAACATGTTGAATCAGGTGGCCGCACGACTGGGCGGGCAGGTCGATCATCACGACCTCGACTACCCGGCGTCGATCGCCTGCTTCAACCCGTATGGCGACATATCCGGTGTGTCAGAGGCCGAATCGCGACGTCGAGGCGTCGCGAATCTGGCCGCGGCGATACGTGCGACCCCACACCTCGTGGTCCTGTCCGGTTACAGTCTCGGCGCTCTCGTGGTCTCCGACTTTCTGGTGGCCAAGGCGCGCGGGGCGTTCGCGGACTGCATGGTGGTCGCCGTCGTCAACGTGGCCGACCCGGGACGTCGAGCCGGATACTCCTACGGCTTACCTTCGTTCGGTTTCGGTCTGGACGGTCAGCATGCGCCGTGGCCACCGGGGATCGATGTCTACCAGATCGCCAACCCGGTCGACGGCATCACGTCGGCGCCCGCCGATTCCCCGTTGCGGGTTGTCGCGGACAAGATCCGGTCCTTTTCGATCACTCAGCAGGGGGCGGTCGAATGGTTCGACGACATGATCGCCCAGCTGAACGGTCAACAGGCGACCCAGATCCAGGCCAACTGGTGGAGGCCGGAGTTCTGGCAGGCCTACGCCGAAGCGCCGGGTTGGCTCCGCGGGTATCTGTTCGACGGACAGCACACCATCGCGTACGGACGGCCGTCCTGGTTCTCCGAATCCGGCCACCGCGTCAACGGCATACAACTCGCCGCAGGCGCGGTGGCCCACTACGCGTGATGCCGCAGGATCGCTCGGTCTTCGACGGTCAGTGTGCGGCGCTGCCGGCGTAGCGGATGGAGTCGTCGATCGTCGACAGCGCGCCGCCGACCCGGTACGACGCGCCCCGGTGGTTGTCCGGGAGTCGGTCGCCGCGACCGAACAGCTTGTGTCGCAACGTGCCCGGTTCGTACGCGCGCTCGTAGACGCCGCGCTTCTCGAGTGCCGGGACGACATGGGTGACGATGTCTTCGAACGAGCCCGGTGTGACCGCGTAGGCGACGTTGAACCCGTCGACGTCGGTCTCGTCCACCCAGTCCTGGAGTGCTTGCGCCACTTCGTCTCCGGAGCCGATGAGAACCGGACCCATGCCGCCGATGCCGCCCCACGCCGCGATGTCGCGCACGCTCCATTCCTTGCCGGACTCCGACGCCTGACGGAACGCGGCCACCGCAGACTGGATGGCGTTGCTCTCGACGTTCCCGATCGGTTCGTCGAGGTCGTAGGACGCGAGGTCGATACCCATCCAGCCCGACATGAACACCAGTGATCCCTCGTCGCTGGCGTATCGCTGGTACTCGGCGGCCTTGGCGCGTGCCGCCTCTGGGGTGGCGTCGGTGATGATCGTCAACAACGTGTAGATCCGCGCATCGTAGGGGTCTCGGCCGGCCACCACCAGCTCCTCGCGGATCTGCGAGACCACCTCGCGCAGGATGGCTTTCGTCGGAGCGGCGACGAAGATCGCCTCGGCGTTCTGCGCGGCGAAGCGACGACCGCGCGGCGACGCGCCGGCCTGATAGATCACCGGTGACCCCTGCGGGGACGGTTCTGCCAGGTGGATGCCCGGCACCGTGTAGTGCTCGCCCCGGTGCCCGATGTGATGGACCTTGGCGGGGTCGGCGAACACGCCCTGCGCTCGGTCGCGGAGCACGGCGTCGCGCTCCCACGAACCCTCCCAGAGTTTGTAGAGCACGGTGAGGTATTCGTCGGCCTGGTCATAGCGGCTGTCGTGCGCGAGTTGATCGTCGGCGCCCATGTTCCGCGCGGCGGCCGGCAGATAGCCGGTCACGACGTTCCAGCCGAGGCGTCCGCGGGTCAGGTGATCAAGCGTGGACAGTCGGCGGGCGAACGGGTAGGGGTGTTCGAATCCGGTCCCCGTGGTGATGCCGAAGCCGAGATGTTCTGTCGCGTAAGCCATCGCGGACACCAGCAGGAGCGGGTCGTTGACCGGGATCTGGGCGCCCTGCCGGATCGCCGCCTCGTCGTTGCCGGCGTACACGTCGTAGGTACCCAGCACGTCGGCGATGAACAGGCCGTCGAAGCCGCCCGTCTCCAACAACTTCGCGAGGTCGACCCAGTAGTCGAGCGTGTTGTAGTCCCAGGACCGATCGGCGGGATGTCGCCAGAGGCCGGGCGACTGGTGGGCGACGCAGTTCATGTCGAAAGCGTTGAAACGGATCTGGCGGTGGGAGTGTTCGGACACTCGTGCGATGGTGCGAGGTCGATGGCGTCGACGCCAGGTTTGCGCGCAGCGCGAATCAAAGGCGGACGGCAGATGGCAGGAGTAGTAGTGGAGGTATGCGATCCACCGAAGTCTTGATCGACGGCCTCACCCGTGTCTCGGAGAATGTCCACGCCGTCCTCGACGGGGTCACCGCCGAAGAGCTCACGTTTCGCCCCGCACCCGATGCCAACACGATCGCCTGGCTGATCTGGCACCTCACGCGCGCACAGGATGCGCAGATCGCCGGCGTCGCCGGTACCGAGGAGATATGGACGGCCGCGGGATTTCACGAGCGGTTCGGCCTGCCGTTCCCGCCCTCGGCATCCGGCTACGGACAGTCCTCCGACGAGGTCGCGCAGGTGGTCGTCGAGGCGGCGTTGCTCGCCCAGTACTACGACGCGACCCACGAGGCATCCGTCGGCTACCTGACGAGCCTGTCCGACGCCGACCTGGACACGGTGATCGACGAGAACTGGGATCCGCCGGTGACGCTGGGTGTCCGGCTGGTCAGCATCGTCGACGACGACGCCCAGCACGTGGGGCAGGCGGCCTATGTCCGGGGCCTGCGGCGCTGAAATTGGTGCGCATCGGGTCCACCGCGGTAGGGCGTGAGACCATGCCTGTGTGACGAAATCGCCGCCGACCTCCCCGGATGAGTCGGCCGCCGAGTCCTCGAACGATTCGTTGTTCACCGTCGTCCTCGCGTTCGCGATGAACATCCTGATCGCCGTGGCCAAGTCGATCGCGGCGGCGCTGACGGGCTCGGCGTCGATGGTGGCCGAGTCGGCACATTCGTGGGCCGATGCGGGCAACGAGATCTTCCTGCTGATCGCGGAACGCCGGGGCGGTCGGGGTCGCGACGGCCGTCATCCGTTCGGTTACGGCCGCGAGACCTACATCTGGTCGATGTTCGCCGCGTTCGGCCTGTTCGCGGTCGGTGCCGCGGTCTCGGTGATGCACGGAATCTCCGCGCTGACCGCGCCCGAGGAGGACACCGACTACCTCATCGGCTACGTGGTGCTCGCGATTTCGGCGTTGCTGGAAGGGGTGTCGTTCTTCCAATCCGTGCGGCAGGCCTCGGCGGGCGGGCAGCGATTCTCGATCCACCCGCTCCGATTCGTCAGCCGCACGTCCAATGCGACGTTGCGGGCCGTCTTCTTCGAGGACGCCGCGGCGTTGATCGGCCTGGCCATCGCGGCCGCCGGCATGGCGTTGCACCAGATCACCGGGCAGGCGGTGTGGGACGCCATCGGATCGATCCTCGTCGGCATCCTGCTCGGATTCATCGCGGTGTTCCTCATCAAGCGCAACGGTGAGTTCCTGCTCGGCCAGGCCGCGACTCCGGGCACGCGGACCGGGATCCTGACCGCCCTCCTGGCGCGTCCGGAGATCGATCGGGTCACCTATCTGCATGTCGAGTACGTCGGTCCGGTGCAGTACTACCTGGTTGCCGCGGTCGACATGACCGGTGACCTGGCCGAGCACGACCTCGCCGTCCGGTTGCGCAAGGTGGAGCGCGAGATCGAGCAGGACGAGAGCATCGTCGAGGCGGTGCTGACCCTGTCCACCGCCGACGAACCGTCGCTGACGCCCTGACCGCGGACGCGGCGTAGGTTGTCAGGCGTGGACCTCCGAATCTTCACCGAACCCCAACAGGGCGCCACCTACGACGATCTCCTCCGGGTGGCGCAGGCGACCGAGGAACTCGGCTTCGACGCCTTCTTCCGCTCCGACCACTACCTCGCGATGAACGTCGACGGCCTGCCCGGGCCCACCGACGCGTGGCTCACGCTGGCCGGACTCGCTCGCGAGACCTCGGCGATCCGGCTCGGCACCCTGGTCACCTCGGCCACCTTCCGCCACCCCGGACCGTTGGCGATCTCGGTCGCACAGGTGGACCAGATGAGTGGCGGGCGAGTCGAGTTGGGCCTGGGCGCAGGATGGTTCGAGGCCGAGCACGCCGCCTACGGGATTCCGTTCCCGCCGCTCGGCGAACGCTTCGATCGCCTCGAGGAATCTCTCGAGATCATCACCGGTCTCTGGCAGACCCCCGCGGGCCGTCAGTTCGACCACCAGGGTCCACATTTCGAGCTCAGCAATTCGCCCGCCCTGCCGAAGCCGGTCCAGTCGCCGCGTCCACCGATCATCGTCGGCGGTGCCGGCAAGAAACGTACGCCGGCGCTCGCCGCGCGCTTCGCCGACGAGTTCAATTCGGCCTTCTCTCCCGTCGAGACGACCAACGAGCAGATCGGGCGGGTCCGCGCCGCCTGCGCGAAGGCCGGGCGCCGGCCGGAGACGATGACGTTCTCGGCCGCTCAGGTGCTGTGCTGCGGTCGGACCGATGCCGAGCTCGCGCGGCGTGCGGAGGCCATCGGCCGGGAGGTCGACGAGCTGCGCGAGAACGGTGTTGCGGGTACCCCCGACGAGGTCGTGGCGAAGATCGAACGCTACCGGGAGGTCGGGGTCACGCGACTCTATCTGCAGACCCTCGACCTCGCCGATCTCGACCATCTCGAGCTGGTCGCGAACGAGGTCGCGCCGCAGCTCGTCAGATGAGTTCAGCGATCATCGCGCGGGTGATCCAGTCCCGATACCCGTCGACGGACCACCCGCGCTGCACGACGAGCAACTCGTAGATCTCCGGAGAGATCAAGGTCCACAACGTGTCTCGCGCGTCCTCCATGGATACGCCGGTCCGCAGATCGCCGGTCTCCGCGAGATGCGTCGCCAGCATCGTCATACCGCGAAGTCGCTGTCCCAGCGCGTCCGCCCATAGTGTCGCCAGCGCGTCGTCCGACCGCGCACCATCGCGGATCACCAGCATCAGCCGTCCGGCCCGGTGGCTTCGGGTGGCCGCGACGGTGGCGTACATCGACAGTTTGGTGGTGATGTCGGGTTCGGCGTCGATCGCCCGGGATTCGGGACGATCGGCAACGGCGACCGGTTCGTCGTCGCCGGCGAGAGCCTGATCGAACGCCTCCTTCAGCAGTCCGGCCTTGCCGCCGAACGACTTGTAGATCGTCTCCGGGGAGACCCCCGCTCGTTCGGCGATATCGGCGACGGTGACTGCATACCCACGCCGCTCGAACATCTCGGTCGCGACGAGCACGATCTCGCGACGGCGCTGTCGTGCGCGATCCCGCCGGCCGGTGGCGTCGTAGCCCCGCTGCCCATTGACTCCAGTCACCCTGTAATGAATACTCGATTTTCAATACAGGGTGACTGGAATGAAAATGGATCACGGAGGTCGTCATGACGCAGACATCGGATGCGGTGAACGTCGCTGTCCGGGCGGTGACGATCATGGGCACGGGCACCCGCGCCGACATCGAGGCGGTCACGCATCAGGACATGGTGAATCGGGAGGCGATCGACGAGCCGCCGGCGTGTCGGGGCACCGGGCCGGACGCGGTGTGGGCGACGGCACTGTGGCTGCGGTCGGCCTTCGCGGACCTGCATCACGAGCCGCATGAGGTGGTCGCGGAGGGTGATCTCGTCGTCATCCATACGACGATGTCGGGGCGACACACCGGCCCGTTCGTCGTCTACGACGAGAATGCTTCCGTGAAGCACGCTTTCGCGCCGACCGGTCGGACCTTCGCGGTCACGCAGACGCATTGGGTCCGCATGCGGGACGGCTTGTGCATCGAACACTGGGCCAATCGCGACGACATGGGTATGGGTGAACAATTGGGGTGGGTCCCGCCGACGCCGCGCTACCTGCTGAAGTGTCTGCGGGCCAAGCGGGAGGCCGTCCGTGCCGACAAGGTCGCGCGCTGACTCAGGTCCGCCCGAATGACGTGTGCATCTCCCAGAAGAGGATCTCGGCGTCGCCGGTTGCCGCCACCGGGATCTCGCCGTGGTCGGTCAGTCGCACGGCGTCGCCCTCGGCGAGGCGCTCGCTGCCCGGCAGCTCGACGGTGCCGCGCACCACGAACAGGTGACCGAAGGGTGCGGCGGGCAACGTGACCGACCGGCTGTCGGTGAGCCGGGCCGCGTGCAACGCGGCATGGCTGTTCGCGATGGACACCCCCGGGCCGTCGACGTCGCGAGGCATGCCGGAGGCGATCACGACCAGTGTTCCGAGCTCGAGTTCAGTGGTGAGATCTTTTCGGCATAACCGGGTTCGAGCCCGGAGAACTCCGGTGCCACCCACATCTGGATCACCCGCAGGGGCTGATCCTCGTCTCGTGACGACGCGTTGCCCTCCGCATGTCGGATGCCGCGGCCCGCGGTCATGCGCTGCACCATGCCCGGCGCCAGGGTTCCGGTGTTGCCGTGTGAATCCCGGTGCCGCAGGGTCCCGTCCACCACCCAGGTGAGGATCTCGGCGTCGCGGTGCTGGTGGGTGTCGAGCCCTTCGCCTGCTTGCACACGATCGTCGTTGTGGACCATCAGGACGCCGTGGGCGTTGGCGGCGAGATCGAAATTCCCGGTGGCGGGGAAGGACTGTCGCGAGTCGAGCCATTCATTGCGCCAGTGGTCTCGCTCGGCTGCCCGGATGATCCGAATCATCGTCTCGCTCCGTGTGCCTGTTCGGAAGTGAGATGGTCGGACAGCCGGGACATGATGTCGGACAAGGCCATACCGTCCTCCTCGGTCAGGGCGTCGACGAACAGTGCGCTCACGCAGCGGGCGTGATCGCGTGCCGCCGCTCGGAACGCATCCGTGCCGCCGGGGGTGAGAACCGCATAACTCCCGCGGCGGTCCTCGTCGGCCCGCTCACGGCACAGCCAGTCGCGGCGCACGAGGGTGTCGATCTGGTACGACAGCCTCGACGTCGAGAACACCAGCCGTTCCGAGAGTTCGCGCATCCGTAGCCGACGTCCCGGGGCATCGTGGAGCAGCATGAGCACCTGGTAGTCCGCGAGAGACATGCCGGCGCTCGCCCTCAGATCGTCGTCGAGGACGGTCTGAAGGCGAGCGCTGGTCTCGATGAAGACCTGCCAGGCGTCGCGACGCGGGTCGGGGGTGGTTCGACTCACCGCGACGTATGCGGCATCAGCGCATCCGGCGGGATGACCCCGAGCCGCCCGGCATTGAAGTCCTCGATGGCCTCGACGAGCTGCTGCTTGGTGTTCATCACGAACGGTCCGTACTGGAAGACCGGCTCGCGGATGGGCCGACCACCGAGAACCAGCAACTCCAGTGCGGGACGGTTCGAGTCCTGACCGGCGTCGGCGGTCGCGGTGATCCGATCGCCCTTGCCGAACACGACGAGTTGTCCCTGCTGGACAGGCCGGGCGTCGGGGCCGACCGTGCCCCGTCCCGACAGCACGTAGACCAGTGCGTTGAAGTCCGGGCGCCACGGCATCGACAGCCGCGCGCCGGGTGTGACGGTGGCGTGCGCGAACGTGATCGGTGTGTGGGTGGACCCCGGACCCGCGTTACCCTCGACCTCTCCGGCGATGATGCGGATCAGCGCGCCGGCGTCGTCGGTGGTCAGCAGCGCGGCCTGGCCGCCCTCGAGGTTCTGGTACTTGGGCGTGATGAACTTGTCCGCGGCCGGCAGGTTCACCCACAGCTGGATGCCGTGGAAGAGGCCGCCGGAGTCGACGAGTTCGGCGGGCGGCGTCTCGATGTGCAGGATGCCGGCGCCCGCGGTCATCCATTGCGTTGCCCCATTCTCGATCAGGCCGCCACCACCGGTCGAATCCTGGTGCTGGAAGCGACCGTCGATCATGTAGGTCACGGTCTCGAACCCGCGATGCGGATGCCACGACGTGCCCTTCGGCTCGCCGGGCTCATAGTCGACCTCACCCATCTGATCCATGTGGACGAACGGATCGAGGTCGGCACTCGACACGCCGGCGAACGCCCGGACCACGGGAAATCCCTCGCCCTCGAAGCCGCGGGGGCCGGTGGTCACCGACTTCACCGGCCGTTCGGTCTGGTCGGGTGTGGCGGCGCGCAACCGCGGCAGGGTCAATGTGTCGGCGGAGACAGCGGGCATGATGGGCTCCTCTCGGTAGCTCAATTTTGAGCTATACCGCATCCAACCGACGGCGCTTCGGCGGTATTCCCCGGTGGAGGTCGCCGACCGGTGATAATCGGGACATGGCGGACAGAGATATCGGGAATCGGGGAACCGGCAGTGACGACCGACCGCAGGAGCGGCAACGATTCAAGAAGCTCGCGCAGGCGGCGCTGAACGCCGACGTCACGGTGGACCAGGTCGAGAGCATCCTCGTGGACCTCGGTGACGTGCTGGTCGACATGAACAAGACCATCGGTGGCCTCGACGGTGCGATCGACACGCTCGACAGCACATTGTCGCGGCTGTCCGGAACGCTGGACCAGGTCGACTCGACGGTCGTCGCGATGGTCGACGTGGTCGACCGGCTCGAACGAGTGGTGGGGCGGGTGGAGATCCTCGTCGGGATCGGGGAAGCCGCGATGCGTCCGCTCGGCGCGATCGAGTCCGCGGGCCGCAGCGTCGCCTCGCGACTCGGACTACTCAGCTGATCGGGGGCGATGATGACGGGTATGGCAGTGGAAGAGCGGTCATTTCAGGGCCGGCACGGCGAGACGATCACCTATGACGTGAGCCGGCCCGACGGCGATGTCCGGGGGAGCGTCGTGATCGCGCACGGCCTCGGCGAACACGGTCGCCGCTATCGGCATGTCGTGGCACGACTGGTCGACGCAGGCTATCTGGTCGCGGTACCCGACCACGTGGGGCACGGTCGGTCAGGCGGCAAACGGCTACGTGTGCAACGATTCTCGGACTTCACCGACGACCTCGACAGAATCGTCGGCGAGGTCTCCGACGACGAAACGGCGGGCGAATCGCCGGCGCGGCCGACCTTCCTGATCGGCCACAGCATGGGCGGCTGTATCGCTCTCGACTATGCGCTCGACCATCAGGATCGACTGAGCGGCCTGGTGCTGTCCGGTGCGGCCGTCGTGCCCGGCGACGATCTGTCGCCGATCGCGATCAAGTTGGCACCGCTGCTCGCCCGCGTCGCACCCGGCCTGCCGACCACCGCGTTGAATTCCGCCAGCATCTCGCGCGATCCGCAGGTGGTGGCCGACTACGACGCCGACCCACTGGTCACGCGTGGCAAGATCCCGGCCGTGCTCGGCGCCGCGATGCTGTCCACGATGCAGTCGTTTCCGCGCCGCCTGCCCGGTCTACGGCTACCACTGCTGGTCATGCACGGCAGCGCCGACGCTCTCACCAGTCCCGCCGGGAGCGAGATGGTGGAACGGCTGGCCGGCTCCACCGACAAGACGTTGGTGATCTACCAGGGCCTGTACCACGAGATCTTCAACGAGCCCGAGCAGGATGAGGTGCTCGCCGAGGTGACCGACTGGCTGACCGGGCACACGCAACGCACCTGACCGGCCGTCCGCGGCCGATGCCGGCCGCGGACGGTGATCTCAGGGTGCGGGCGTGGTGGTCGGTGCGACCGGCGCGCTCGGGTCGGGAACAGTCGACGACGACGTCGTGGGAACCTGCGTCTCGATGGCCGACGGTGCCTCCGAGGTCTGCGGGGCGGTCGTCGCGGGATCTGCGCTCACGTCGGTCGGCGCGGCGGGGACGCTCGTGCCGGCGTCGGTCGACGGGATCGCGTCGACCGCAGACGTGGGCGCCTCGCTCGACTCGGTGCTCGTCGTCGATGACACCGACGATGATGCCGACTCGGATGCCTCGGTCGTCGCCGCCAGGACCTCCGGCGTCAAGGCCGGTGAGGCCTTCGCGGCGACCAGAGCCGCCTGGGTGGCCTTGGCGGCGCCCTCGGGTTCCGGGCTTCCCGACGCGTTGACGACCTGCACCTTGTCGGTGACCGGCGGTGTCGCCCGCAACGCCTCCAGGACGTGATCCTTGCCGTCGGCGAGTCCGCGTCCCCAGTTCTCCCAGGTGTGCCCGCCGTAGTTGGGCAGCGAGATCACCGATGCGCCGGACTGGGCGGCCTGCAATTGCATGAGGACCGTGGAGACCGCCGAGAGGATCTCCAGCGCCATCGCGCTGATCTGATCCTGCTGCGACAGTTTGGCCATCTCGCTCGGGGTGAGGAATCCGTTGCCCGACGAGATGATCAGGGTCTGGCCGTTCTCCTTGAGCTTGTTGACGTTCTTCGACGGATCGTTGTCCGTCCATCGCTGGCTGCCGGGCTGGCCCCACATGTTGACGATGCCGTTGGTGTAGTTCGACACCAACGTCTGCGATCCGAACACGCCGAGTGCGCCCAGCGGGTTGTCGGTCTGGTAGTACCCGGACATCGCCTGCACCACCTTGAACTGCTCGGGGTGCCGCTCGGCGAGGGTGACGGCCGGTCCACCGGACATCGACAGACCGATGATCGCGTTGTTGTTCTTGCTCACACCGAAGTTCTCGGCGAGATAGTCGGGTAGCTCGTCGGTGAGGAAAGTCTCTTCCTTGATGGTGGTGTTCTTGTCACCCGCGCCCGCATCCCAGTCGGTGTAGAACGACGACGCGCCACCCACCGGCATGACCAAGGTGGTGTCGCTCTTGGCGTCATAGACCTTCGCGGCCTGCACGTCGGTGGTCCACGCGGAGCGTTCCTCGCTGGCGCGCATGCCGTCGAGCAGATAGACGCCGTTGTCGCTGCCGCTCGACGCGCGGATCTGGACGATCACGTATTTGTTCTGCGACTGCGACCAGACCTTGCAGTTCTGGACGTAGTTGCCGGACTTGTCCCAGGTGCAGCCCTTCCGCAGGACCTCCGGGTGGCCGGTCAGCGCCGACGCCTCGTTGCCACCGGAGATCAGCGAACTGATGCCGAACAGGCCGAGGCTCAGCGCCACGACGATGGCGACACCGGCAAGGCGTCGTCGACCGCTGCGGCCCGCAGGCCGATCCGGTGTGACGTCGGCGGCGTCGGGCGCCACCTGCCATCCATCGGCGATCAAGTTCGAATCCGGGGATTCCGGTGGCGTGGACATAGGACTCCTGAAGTCATTCGTGATTTCCCCCGACGCACGGTCATCCGACGCATAGTCGTCCGTGCTGTGTGATCTGTCGTCGGAGGGGGGCCGGCTGTTACAGATCTGGCCTCCGACGACACCTGTGAAATCCCTGTGAGGTGGGCGGATTCGTCGATCGGCCGGGTCGCCCGTCCGTTCTCGGGCAAACCCGGCGCGTGTGTGGCAAGTTTGCCTTCGGAACGCTGTGATCGACGCGGCGCGAGAAAACAGGAGACCGCAGTGATACGACGTTGTCTGTTGGTGGTCGGTGCGGCCTTCGCGTTGATCTGCGGAGTGGTGTCGACGCCATCCGTGGCGCAGGCGACGCCGCTACCGAGTGCGGATCCGTTCTATCGGCCGGGTGCCGATCTCGCCGCTGCGCGTCCGGGCGCGGTCCTGCGGACCCGGCCGGTGGCGTTCGTGACGTCGGGTGTCACGGTCCCCGTCACCGCGACCCAGGTGCTCTACCGCAGCAACGACGACCTCGGCGCACCGATTGCCGGGATGACGACGATACTTCGGCCCGCGACGGCCAACGGGCGCATCGTCTCCTTCCACATGGCCTACGACGCGCTCGGTCCACAATGCGACCCGTCCTACACGCTGCAGGGCAACAAGCCCAGTCGGGCCGGGCAGTTCGAGGAGATCGCGATCGGCGGGTATCTCGCGGCCGGCTACACCGTCGTCGTCCCGGACTACGAAGGACAGCAACAGGAGTGGACGATCGGTCGACAGTCCGGTCATCTCGCCCTCGACGGGATCCGCGCCGCCGAGTCGGTGCTGCGTGTGCCACGGTCCACTCCGGTCGGGATGGTCGGCTACTCGGGTGGGTCGGTGCCCACCGGTTTCGCCGCCGAACTGGCACCGAAGTACGCACCGGAACTCGCGATCGTCGGCGCGGCGGCCGGTGGGGTCCCCGTGAACCTGGCGCACAACCTGCCCTACATCAGCGGTAGCAAGGACTGGGCTGGGGTGATGCCTGCACTGGTCGTCGCCTATCAACGTGCCTACGGCCTCGATCTCTCGTCGTTCCTGTCCCCGTACGGGCTGAGGCTGGTCAACACCGTGAGCAACCAGTGCATCATCGACTTCGCCGCTGACTATCCAGGTCTCACCGACGGCCAGATGGTCCGTGCGCCCTACCGGGGCTTTCTGCAGGTCCCGTCGGTCCGGGCAGCCATCGCCCGCAACGTCATGGGCTCGGTGGGCCGACCCCGCGTGCCGATGATGCTCGGTGTGGGACAAAAGGATTCGATCGGTGACGGAGTGATGGTCACCGCCGACGTCGCGGGACTGGCCCGTCGGTATTGTGCGCAGGGAGTGCCGACGCAATTCCATCGCTACGGCGGTGATTCGCACAGCACGGCGTTCATCCCGTTCGAGCGGGACGCGGCGATCTTCCTCAACGAGCGCTTCGCGGGACGGCCGACCGGAGGCTGCTGACCCGCGGGCCTGCGTCGGGTGGCACAGGAATCTACGTCGGAACGCGGATGTCTGCGGGCACAGGGAGGCGCATTCTGGGATCACGGCGCGGGATGAGCACCTCCCGCGTGAAACGTCCCGAGAGGCAGCCACCGATGACCACCACCTCGCCCACGCCGGCCCGACCGGCGCCGATCGACATGGCACACCATGCCCACCTGTCCGGGGTGTTCGCGCCCCAGCGGGACGAGGTCGACATCGACGACCTCGACATCGTCGGCGAGTTGCCGGCCGACCTCACCGGGGCCTACCTGCGCAACGGACCCAATCCGCGGTTCGACCCGATCGGCTCCTACGTCTACCCACTCGACGGCGACGCCATGGTCCACCGGCTCCAGCTCGGCGACGGAAAGGCGCACTACCGGAATCGATTCGTCCGGACCCCGATGGTGGTGGCCGAGGAGGCGGCCGGACACGCGATCTGGTCGGGACTCACCGACGGGTACACGCCGCCGGCCGCCGAGGTCGGTCCCGACCTCGCGGGCACGTTCCGGCAGCTGCCGGACATCAACATCGTGTCGCACGCAGGTCGGCTGCTGGCCATGGCCGAATCAGACCAGCCGTACCGGATCGACTGCACCGACCTCGCCACGATCGGCCGCGAGAGTTTCGGCGGCGCCATGCCGGCGGGGACCACCGCCCATCCGAAAATCGATCCGACCACCGGCGAGCTCGTCATCTTCAACTACGTGTTCGAGGCGCCCTATCTCACCTGGTCGGTGCTGGGATCGGACGGACTCGTCCGTCGACCACCGACCCCGGTCGACGGCGTCGACGTCCCACTGATGATCCACGACATGGCGCTGACCTCGCGGTACGTGGTTCTCTTCCTGTGCCCGTTGGTCTTCGACATCGAGGGCATGGTCTCCGGTGGTGGCCTCCTGCAATGGCAGCCGGACCGTGGCACCCGCATCGCGCTCGTCCCGCGTGACGGGGGAGCCATCCGGTGGATCGACTCGGTTCCGATGTGGGTGTGGCACTTCGCGAACGCGTTCGACAACCCGGATGCCGACTCGGTGACCGTCGACTACGTGGAGTGGACGTACCCGGGTGCCTTCGCCCGCGAATCCGCCCCGGCCACATCGGCGTTGGTGCGCGCGGTGCTGGACCCCGTGCGCGGGACCATCACCCGCACCACGCTCGGCGGTGGAGCCGATGTCGAGTTCCCGAGGGTCGACGACCGGATGCTGACCCGCCCGCATTCCCGGATCGCCACCGTCGGCCGGAGCGACGGCGATGTCGGGGGACGGGAGAGCCTGTGGTTCCACGACCTCGGCACGGGAAGCGAAACCTGTTGGCGCTCCGATGTTGCCATCGGCGAGCCGATCTACATGCCGGGCGCCGACCAGGACTACTGGGGCGCGTTCGGGACGGACCCGGCGGACCTGACGTCGTACTTCTATGTGCTCGCCGCCGACGACCCGGCGGCGGGACCGCTGGCCACCGTCCGGATGCCCATCCGCGTGCCCGCCGGCCTGCACGGAACCTGGCTGCCCGCGCAGTGAGGACGGCAGGGTAACCGCTACGGCAAGTTCTCCCGGAAATGCGCCCGGGCCCGTCCTCCCGGAAATGCGCCCCGGAAATGCGCCCGCCGTGGGGCTGCCATCGACAGATCGTCGACGACGGCCCCACGGCGGGCGGTTTTCCGGGGCGTTTTTCCCTGGCTCAGGTCAGGCGTCGTAACCCAGCAACGACTTCACCTCGAGGAACTCGTCGAAGGCGTAGTCGCCCCACTCGCGGCCGTTGCCGCTCTGCTTGTAGCCGCCGAATGGTGCGACGGGATCGAGCTGAGCGCCGTTCAGCGAGATGGAGCCGGCTCGGATGCGGGACCCGACCTTGCGCACCTCGTCGACGTCCTTACCCGAAACATAGCCGGCGAGACCGTATTCGGTGTCGTTGGCGATCTCGACCGCGCTGTCGACCGAGTCGTAGCCGATCATCACCAGCACCGGTCCGAACACCTCGGTGCGGGCGATCTCCATGTCGTTGGTGACGTCGGAGAAGACCGTGGGCTTCACGTAGTAGCCGGTCGGCAGGTCATCGGGACGGCCCGCTCCGCCGAAGACCACATTCGCGCCGTCGCCGACGGCCCGCTCGATGAGTCCCTGGATCTTGTCGAACTGTGCCTCCGACACCACCGGTCCCAGGCGCACATCGCCACTCGGGTCGCCGACGGTCAGGGTGTCCTGCACCGACTTCGCCGCCTCGGCGGCCTCCGCGAGCCGGGCCGCGGGCACCAGCATGCGGGTCGGTGCGTTACAGGACTGCCCCGAGTTCATCATGACCGCGGCGACGCCGCCCGCGACGTTGGCTGCGAAGTCCTCGTCGTCGAGGATCACGTTCGGGCTCTTGCCGCCGAGCTCCTGCGAGACGCGCTTCACCGTCGGTGCGGCATTCTTGGCGACCTCGATGCCGGCACGGGTGCTGCCGGTGAACGACACCATGTCGATGCCGGGATGCGACGAGATGGCCGCACCGACGCCCGGGCCGTCACCGTTGACCAGGTTGAACACACCTGCGGGAACGCCTGCGGCGTCGAAGATCTCGGCGACGATGGCCGCGCTGAAAGGTGCGATCTCGGACGGCTTGAGAACCATCGTGCAGCCGGTGGCCAGAGCCGGCGCGACCTTGACCATCACCTGGTTGAGCGGCCAGTTCCACGGCGTGATGAAGCCGCAGACGCCGATCGGTTCCTTGACGATGCGCGACGTCCCGCGATCCTCACTGAAGGTGAAGGTGGGCAGCTGTGCCGCCGCTGTCATGAGATGTGCCAATCCGATGGGCACCTGGACGTTGTTGGACAGCCCACTCGGAGCGCCCATCTCCTCGGTGACCGCTGCGGCGAGGTCGGGCATCCGCTTCTGGTACTCGGCGACGACGGCGTTCAGGATGTTCACCCGGTCCTCGACGCTGGTCTGGCTCCACGTGGTGAACGCCTTGCGGGCTGCGTCGACGGCGGCGTCGACATCTGCTGCGGTACCGAGGGCGACGTGGCCGGCGGCCTTCTCGGTGGCGGGGTTGATCACGTCGACCAGATTCAATTCGGTGGGCTCCACCCACTGGCCGTCGATGTAGAACTTCGTGATCTCGCGCATGTGTTCCTCCGTCTTGACGCGGTGTTGTCCACACCACACTATGCCCGTTCCGGGACTCGGTGGCGAGCCTTTGAGGAAACGTTCGTTGTCAGATGGAATTCTCGAATTGAGACGGGGAATCCGTCGGGTCCGGGCCGGCGATCACTAGGCTGGTGCCATGATCTTCATCGTCGCAAAATGGCCGGTCAAGCCCGAGTTCGCCGAGGAGTGGCCGGATCTCGTGAAGGATTTCACCGAGGCCACCCGGGCCGAGCCGGGGAACAAGTGGTTCGAGTGGTCGCGCAGCCTCGAGGACCCGAACGTCTACGTCCTCGTCGAGGCCTTCGACGACGATGCCGCCGAGGCGCACGTGACCAGCGCGCACTTCACCACGGCGACGACGGAGCTGCCGAAGTACCTCCAGCGGACGCCGGACATCATCAATTTCTCGCTCGAACAGGACGCCTGGTCGCAGCTGGGCGAGATGGCGGTCGACTGACAACCCGGAGCTGATGCCACAACAATTTCTTGTGGCTGCACAAGGTCGGGGCGTCTTCCGCTGATCCTCGGTCTCGCCGACCCTTGAATCATGACCGCAACACTCGACCGCCCCGCTCGCCCGACGGAGTCTCCCCGAGGAGCCGGATCCGCGCGCCGGCGCTTTCTGGGAGCACTCGACTCACGCGGGCAGGTCGTCGAGCACCTGACGCCGAACTGGTTCGGCGCGGTGATGGGGACGGGCATCGTCGCGAATGCTGCGGTGGCGTTGCCACTGCATTCGGCGGCGCTCGTCGGGTTCGCGACCGTCGTGTGGGTGATCGCGGCCCTGATGCTGACGACCATCTCCGCAGGCTTCATCGCGCATTGGGTCCGCCACCCGCAGAACGCCCGCGACTACGCCTCCCACCCGGTGATGTCGCAGTTCTACGGCGCCATCCCGATGGCGCTGCTCACCGTCGGGGCCGGCACCCTGCACCTGGGCGCACCGCTGATCGGGCAGACCCCGGCGGTGTGGATCGGCGGCGCGCTCTGGGCCCTGGGAACCGCTGCGGGCCTGGTCACGTGCGTGTGGGTGCCGTTCTCGATGATGACCGCGGAGCGACGCCACGAGGTCCGTGCGCTCCCGGCCTGGCTGATGCCGGTCGTGCCGCCGATGGTCTCCGCCGCAACCGGTGCCGCCCTCATCGAGTTCGTGCCCGAAGGTCAGGCACGCCTCGCGTTACTGGCCGGCTGCTACGCACTGTTCGGGATGAGTCTCGTGTTCGGGATGATGACGCTGGCCATGATCTATGCCCGACTGCTGCACGGCGGGGTGCCGGTCTCGACGTCCGCACCGACGATCTGGATCACCCTCGGCATCATCGGTCAGTCGATCACCGCAGCCAACCTCCTGGGCGCGCACGCAGACCTGGTTTTCAGTGGCGATCAGGCGCCGATCGCTTTGGGGTGCAAGATCTTCGGCATGATCTTCGGCTTGGCGATGGCCGGCTTCGGTGTGGCGATGTTCGCACTCGCGACCGCGGTCACGGTGCGGTCGATCCGCGCGGGTATGCCGTTCGCCCTCACCTGGTGGAGCTTCACCTTCCCGGTGGGCACCTGCGTGACCGGCCTGAGCGCGTTGGGTCTCGCCCTCGGCGCCGGCCCGATCCAGGATGCCTCCGAGGTGCTCTACGTCGTACTCCTCACCGCCTGGGTGATCGTCGCGACCCGCACCGCACACGCAGCATTCACCGGCCGCGCCTTCCTCGCGGCGTAGCCTTCTCAGCCGCGACGGCGAATACGCAGCGCGCGTCCCGCCGACGCGACGCCGGCGGCGACCGCGAGTACGACCATCGGCGCGACGATGCCGACCGACGGCGTGATCGTGGTGATCAGCACCGGCAGCCCGAAACCGAGATAGCAGGCGACATAGAAGATCCCGGTGACCGCGCCGCGGTGGTGGCGCGGGGTCATCGCCTCGACGTCCATCAGACCGTCCCGCAGACACAGCCCATAGGCGAGGCCCAGCACGACGGACGTCACCACGAACAGCAGCATCGTCGGGTGGGCGCCGGCGACCGCGGCCAGGACGAAGCCCACGGCCGCCAGCGCGGCGCCGACGACACCGGTCATCTGCCCCGTGTGGGCGCGGCGCACCACGAACTGGATCAGCACGCCGGAGCCGAGACTCAGCGCGGCCGCCACGCCAGGCACCCATGCACCGTCGAAGCGATCACTGATCCGGGCCGCCATCACCACCACGGCCACGGTCACCGAGGAGAACACCCATAGCGCCATCGGCACCGACCACGACAGTGCCAGCCCCACCGACCGCTCGCCGATGTCGGTGATGTCGGACGTGCCCGCGGTGTGGTCGGGATCGACGGCCGGCGTCAACGCCAGTGCGGCCGCGGCGACGAGCAGCGACACCACACCGCTCACCGCGAACGGCACCTCCAGGCGGTGCGGGGCGAACTCGGCAAGCACCCCCGTGATGACCGGGCCGAGCGCGAAACCCGTTGTCAGCAGGGCACCGGCGAGCGTCGCCCCCGACCGGCCCCGGAGGTCGGCCGCCCACGCGGTGCCGGCGCTGATCGTCAGCCCGGCGCCGAGTCCCACCACGAGTCGGCCGATGAGCACCCCGGCCTGGTCGTGCCAGACGATCATCATCAGGTTGCCGAGACCGGCCAGGACCGCGCCGGTCAGGACGACCGGTCGGCGCCCGACCCGATCGGACAGCGTGCCGCCGCCGAACAGTCCGGGCAGCAGCCCGAGTGCGTAGATGCCGAATGCGCCGTCGAGGACGGTCGCGGACAGTCCTTCGTCGGCCTTGAGCACGGGGATCATCGAAGCGAAATGATTGGCACCCCAGCCCGTGGTGAACAGCACCATCAGGACGGCGGGCAGCGCGAAACGTCTGGGGGCGGTAGCGGCGGTGGTCATCGGATGTGATTCTGCCGGTTATAGGGTTGGCGCAACGTACCGAGGATCGGTCGGCAGCAGGGAGGCGTCATCGATGACCGTCGACGAACACGGGTTCCACCCGGATCTGGCCCGCACTGCGCGGTTCCTACCGCGCTCAGTCGTCGGCCCGCGGACCCTCCCGGTCATCCGGCTGGTCCAGAACGGTATGGCACGGGTACAGCGCGCCGCCGATGTCGAGGTGCGATCGCTGTCGACGGGTGGTGCCGTCCGGATCTTCCGGCCCGACAACGTCGCCGGTGACGCACCCGCCCTGGTGTGGATGCACGGCGGTGGCTACCTGATCGGCAAGGCCCAGCAGGACGACGCGCTCTGTCGGCGGTTCAGCCGTAATGCGGGTGCAGTTGTGGTGTCAGTCGACTACCGACTCGCTCCCGACCACCCGTTCCCGGCGGCACTCGACGATTGCCATGCTGCCGTGGCGCTGGTGCGCGAACTGGACGGGGTGGACCACTCGCGCATCGCGATCGGCGGAGCCAGCGCCGGCGGCGGGCTCGCCGCGCAACTCGCCCTGCGGATTCGGGACAACGGCGAACCGACGCCGGTACTCCAGTTGCTCGTCTATCCGATGCTCGACGACCGCACGGGCGCCGACGGTGCATCGAGCATGGAGGACAGCCTGCGGATGTGGAGCAGCACGTCCAACCGCTACGGATGGGCCGGCTACCTCGGCGCCGCCGACCCCGCCGACGTGGTACCGGCGCGATGCGACGACCTGTCCGGACTCGCGCCGGCCTGGATCGGTGTCGGCACGCTGGACCTGTTCCACGACGAGGATCTGGCGTACGCGCAGCGACTTCGGGACGCGGGTATCTCCTGCGAGATCGAGACGATCCCGGGAGCTTTCCACGGATTCGACCTGGTGAACCCGACAGCGCCGGTGTCCCGGGAGTTCTTCCGCCTGCAGACCGCCGCGCTGAGGGCGTCCTTCGAGGCGCAGAGCTAGCTGATACTGCTGGCGACCGCGATGACCACCCCCGCGACGGTCAGGACGCCGACCACCGCGAACGCCCCGATCGCCCGATTCCTGCGGTGGTGAGTGAGGGCGTTGATGCCGACACCGATGCCGATGAGGATGGCCGCGGCGTAGACGGCGATGCCGAGCGTGAGGGCGGCTGCATTCGCATCGGCCATGGCCAGGTTCGTGGTCATGAGTCGAGTAGATCACGACTGCACAGAGGCGCCGACGGCACCTTGGGGCGGGCAGATCGCGGGTCAGCTGTCGGCGTCGCTCGACGACTCGCTGCCGGATGTTGCTGCATCAGCGTCTGAATCGGCGGAATCGCCGCTGGGCCCGTCCGAGCCACCGTCGGCGTCCGCGGTCTCGCCCGTGGAGTCGTCGTCGGTGGATTCGCTCGTCGATGTCGATTCGGGGGATGACGAATCAGACGGGGACGAATCAGGCGCCGTTGTGTCAGGGGCCGCCGATCCGTCGGACGCGCCGTCATCGGATGGCGCCGCTTCGGCCGGCGACCACCCGTCGCCGACAGGTGGTGCGGTCGAATCCGGTGCTGTGGGTGTCGGTGCCGAGCTGTGGGTCTCGGGATCCGAGGTCTCCGTCACCTGCGGTGTCGAGGCCCGGGCGCCGGTGTCATGTCCGGTCGCCGTCGCCGACGGCATCGTCACGCTGTACGGCGCGGGTGCCGGGGTGGACGGGGCCGCGTGCACCGGTACCGCCGCGGACGCGACGGCGGGCGCCTGGATCGGGTAGAACGCCTCGGCCGCCCGGTCCCATTGCCGGACATCGTCTGAGGTGTACCCGATCCCGAGCTCGTCGTGGATGAGTTGCAGCAGAAGCGTCAACGGATGGTGGGCGTCGTAGACCACGTAGGTCGAGTTGCCCTCGGCACTCACGAGGATCGTCGGATCACCCAGGTCGTAGAGGTTGGCGTAGGACTGACTGCCGTTGCCGGAGTGAATGGTGAGGAAGCCCGCGCCGTTGACGATCAGCGAAGAGATCGGGCGGTACCAGATCCACTGGAAATTGGCGACCGGATCTCCGACGACGATCACCGACACCACATCGACCTCGCCGGTCGCGGCGGGGTCGCGCGCACCATTCGAGTCGATGCCGATGACACCCGCCGCCTGGGGCAGCAACGGCATGCCGGTCAGCCACGACTTGATGCCCCAGGGGCTGCGTGGATCGGACGCCAGCACGATCTTGGTGCTCGCGGGGTCGAGCAGTCCTTCGTCGGCCGCCTTCTCGGCGGCATCGCCGAGGGCGTCCGCGCCTTGGGAGTACCCGGTGTAGATGACGAAGGGGCGGTCGCCCGACAGATCCGAGAATGCCCGCATCACCCGGATGTTCTGGCTGATCGCCGTGGCCTTGGAGTCATCGTACGTCGGCGAGAGGAACGGTTGGGAGCCGGATTGTCCCGCGATGATCGGCCAGAAGGACTGCGGGTAGTTGATGATCAGCGTCTGCCGCTTGCCCATGAAGGCGTGGTTGCGGGGGAGCAGGGTCAGGTCGTCGGTACCGGGCGTGACCACCACGATCGTGTCCGGATGCAGGGTGCCGAACATGTCGCGCGGGTTGTCGGGATACGTCGCGTCCGACACGGTCCCATCGGCGATGAGACCGCCGACCGCGGCAGCGGACCCGGTGGATGCCAGCGCGGACGGGGCAACGGACCCCATGCACAGGGCACATGCACTCGCTGATGCTGCGGCCAACAGCGTTGCACGCCTTCGGCTCTCGACAACCGGACGTCGACCATCCGCCCGATGCCTGCCGCTGTACGTGGCCACCGCGTCCTCCTTGTCCTGTGCCGATCGACGCCCGGGAAGTGTCGTCGTCGGAGTCAGGCATGGACACCGTAGCCCGCTTTGCTATCACGGATCGATAGTCCATAAAGACTAATTCTGTGCACGGTGGCCGAACACGGCTGTGCCGGTCTGCAGGAACGGTCAGTTGTCGGCGCTGGGGCCGGACCCGGAATCGTCGTTCGACGACGACCCGCTGTCGGCGGATGATTCGTTGTCGCCGTTGTCGCCGTTGTCGCCGCGGTCGCCAGGCTCGGTGGTGTCGGCGCGCTCCGCGTCGTTCCCCACCTCGTGGCCGGAAGTATCGGGGCTGGAAGTATCGGGGTCAGGGGACTCGCGGTCGGGGGTCTCGGCGTCAGCCGTATCCGTGTTCGGCACACGGCCGGTCGAGTATCCGGTGGTCGAATCATCGCCGGTGGTCGAATCATCTGCGGTCGGCGTCGCGGTCGTCGACTCGGGCGGGGGTGTTTCGGTGTGGCTCGTGGTCGCTGCTGAGGCGGGGGACGCCGGGGACTCCGGGGACGGTGTGGTCGATGTCTTCTCGCCTGTCGCGACGGAGGACGGGATCGTGACGTGGTAGCCGGGTGAGCGGGGTTCGCCCTGCGAGTGACGGATCGACGGTGCGGGGGCCACCGGTATCGCGGCGTTCTCCGGGGTCGGTCGCCGGATCGGGTAGAACTCCTCGGCGGCCTGATCCCAGGTGTCGAGATCGTCGGCGGTGTAGGGGATCCTGAGGCCGTCGTGCACCATCTGTTGCAGCAGGGTCAGCGGATGATGCGCGTCATAGATCTCGTAGGTCGTGTTGCCGCTCCGGTAGGTCGTCGGATCGCCGAGTTCGTCGAGGTCGGCGTAGGTCTGGCTGCCGAGGCCGGTGTGGATCGCGAGAAATCCGGCACCGTTGACGGCCAGGGATGCGAACGGGCGATTCCAGACCCACTGGAAGTCGGCGACCGGATCGCCGACGATGACCACCGACGTGACGTCGATGTCGCCGGTGGCGGCCGGGTCTCTGGCGCCGTTCGGATCGGCGCCGATCGCGCCGAAGAACTGTGACAGGAAAGGCATGTCGGGAATCCACGACTTGAATCCCCACGGGCCGCGAGGGTCCGACACCAGGATCGCGCGCGTGGTGCCGGGGTCGAGGACGCCGTCGGCGACCCCGCGGGCCAGGGCGTCCCCGAGCGCATCCGCTCCTTGCGAGAACCCGGTGTAGAAGGCCGGCGGTCGATCCTGGCCCAGGCCGGCGAACGCCGCCATGATGCGCAGATTCAGCTCGACGGCAACGTCTTTGGAGTCGTCATAGCCAGGGGAGAAGATGGACAGTCGTCCCGATCGGCCCGAGATGATCGGCCAGATCGACTGAGGGTAGTTGACGACGTACGTCGGTCGGCAACCGACGATCAGGTCGTTTCGGGGGAACAGCAGCAGGTCATCGGTTCCGGGCGTGACCACCATGACGGTGGTGGTCGGGATGTCGGGGAACATGTCCCGGAGGTTGTCGGCGCGGGTCCCGTCGTAAATGGTGCCGTCGCCGATCATCGTGTCGATGAACGACGGCATGTGTGGATCGGCAGATGCCGTCGCTGCCGGAGCGACCAACCCGATGCACACCGTGCAGACCGCCGCCGAGGTCGCGGTGAGTGCCCACGGTATCGCTCGACGATGCGAACGCCTCGAGTCGTCCCTCCGATGTCGACCGACTCTGGTGCGGGCCACGGCATCTCCTTCGCGGAATCGAGACCGACACCGGGTCGATCGGTGATGTCGACGAATGCCGGCGGCGATGACCCGAGCGTATAAGAAGTTTGCCGAAACTGATCCGACATAAGGGAAGTCGAATCATGTGTGATGACGTGATGCCGTGGTGGATTACAGCGGATGTTGAGGTCGCGCCGAATTCGGGACGCACGTATGAGAACATCATTCTTGTGAACCAGAACAGAGTTCTTGAATCGGTGCATCGGTGATGAAGGCCGACGACCTGTTCCATGTCGGGATCGTCACCGACGATCTGGACGCGACGCGGGCGCAGCTCTCGGCGCTCCTGCACTACGAATGGGGCCCCGAGATCGGCGCCCCCATCGAGGTGACCCTCGCGGACGGGCCGGCGACGGTGGAGATCACCTGCGCCTACTCGACCACGACGCCGCGACTCGAGGTCATCCGCAGTGTGCCGGGGACCTTCTGGGAAACGGTGGGCGGCTCAGGGCTTCACCACGTCGGCTACTGGTCCGACGACGTCGGCGCCGACGCCGCCGAGCTGGAGAGACTCGGATATGTCACCGAGGCCACCCGCAGCGCCCCCGACGGTTCCCCGTTCTTCGTATTCATGCGTAGTGACACCGGCTTTCGGATGGAGCTCGTGACCAGGGCGGCGGAACCATCGCTGCGACAGTGCTGGGCGGATCGATCATGACCACCGTCGGCGTCGTCACCGGTGCGGGGCGTGGCATGGGCCTCGAGTGCGCGCGGCGGCTCACCACGTCGGTCGACGCTCTGGTGCTGGTGGACTTCGACGGTGCGGCGGTTACCGCAGCCGCCGAAGACCTGTCCGCCGACGGAGGCGCCGTGGTCGAGCCGTTCGTTCTCGACGTCACCGACGTCGAGGGGCTCGATCGGTTGGCCGCGCGACTCCGTGAGCTCGGCGCGCTGCGGGCGATCGCCCATGTCGCGGGGATCTCACCCACCATGGCCGAGTGGCAACGGATCTTCACCGTCGACCTGATCGGGACGGCGCTGCTGGCCGACGCGCTTCGGCCACTCGCGGTCGCCGGTACGGCCTGGGTCTGCTTCGCGTCGATGGCGCCGGTCATCGGCGGCATCGAGGTCGACGCCGCCACCGCCGCCGTGCTCGACGATCCACTGCACGAAGACTTTCTCGAACGGGTCCGCGAGAGTTTCGGACCGATGGTCGAGCATCCCGGCGTCGCCTACTCGCTGGCGAAGCTCGGGGTCACCCGGTTCGTTCAGCAGGAGGCCGTGCGGCTCGGTCCGGCGGGAGGTCGCATCTGCTCGATCTCGCCCGGTCTCATCGACACCCCGCAGGGCAGGCAGGAGGCCGCCGACAATCCGCGGATGGCCGCATGGGCCGAGCAGACACCACTCGGTCGACTCGGACGAGCCGACGAGGTCGCCGCGGTCGTGGAGTTCGTGTTGTCGGATTCGGCGAGCTTCCTCAACGGCACCGATCTGTTGGTCGACGGAGGTCTGTGCGCGGCCGTGCGTGGCCCGCAAACGCAGGTCAATGCCTCGGCCGAATGACTCACTGATCCTCAGTGGACTCCTCGGCCCGGCGCTCGTCCGCGCGAAGGGACTTGACCCGGCGCTCCTCCCGGCGGCCCTCCGCCCGGGTGGCGCGTTCCGCGGCCAGCCACTCGGGCATCTCACGCAGCAGTTGATCGATCTGCGCAGTCGTCAGCGCCTCGGTGATCCCGCCTCGGATGAGGCCGGAGTTGGAGATCCCCAGTCTGGCGGCCACCAGGTTCTTCGGATGCGGGCCGTCGGCGCGGAGAGTGCGAAGCCATTCCGGCGGATCGGTCTGGAGCGCGGTGAGCTCCGCGCGGGTGATGGACCCGTCCCGGAACTCGATAGGCGTGGCCGGCAGATACACGTCCAGCTTCTTGGCGGCCGTCGCCGGCTTCATCGACTGCGAGCTCATACCCCGAGCGTATCCGGCGGTAGCCTTCGGGGGTGACCACACCCGACGACGTCCCCGCCTTTCGTCTGGCGTACGTCCCGGGTGTGACCCCGAACAAGTGGGCTCGCATCTGGGCCGAACGCCGACGCGAAGTCGCGCTGCAGTTGGTCGCCCTCGATGTGCAGAGCTGCGCGGAGGCAGTCCGCGACGGCCGGGTGGAGATGGCGATCACCCGCTTGCCCGACGCGCTCCGCCATGGTGACGTCGGCGCGCACCACACGATCGAACTGTACGACGAGACGACGGTGGCGGTGGTACCGAAGGACCACGTCTTGACCGCGGCCGAGGAGATCACGCTCGCGGACCTCGACGACGAGCAGTTCCTGTGGCCGCTCGACGAGCCGGTGACCGTCGCGCAACGTCCTGGCCGCGCCGTCGATCATCGACCCGAAACAACCGGTGACGCAATAGAACTTGTCGCCACGGGGATTGCGCTGGTGCTCGTGCCGCAATCCCTGGCGCGGTTGCACCACCGCAAAGACCTCACCTACCGGCCGGTGATCGACGCCCCGGTCGGAACCGTGGGCCTACTATGGCGATCGCCCACAACGGATCTCGTCGACGAGTTCATCGGCATCGTGCGTGGACGCAAGTCGACCTCGTCCCGCGGTCGTTCCGAGCCGACGGCGAAGCGTTCGGCGAAGGAGAAGGCCGCGGCCAAGCGGGCGGCGCGTGAGGCCGCCGGGAAGGTGCCCGGCAAAGGTGCACGACGGGCCACCGGACGTCCGAGAAGACGGTGACGAGCCCCGGCGAGGCCGTCAGGCGCGCCACTCCTCGGTACGTTCGGGCGTTGCGTCCGCAAGCGCCTTGATCGTGTCGTCGACGCCGAAGTCCTTCCCGTAGACGGGCGTTCCCGGCTGATGGCGCCACGAGTCCGCGAGTGTTCCGCCGTCGACCGGGTCGAAGCCGAGCTCATCGACGAGCTCGGACACGATCTTCTTGCCGTCGGCGTCGTCGCCGGCGATCGGCAGCGCGATGCGGCCTTCGGTTCCGGCCGGAACGCCCTTGTTCAGCAGGTGTTTCCAGTAGATACCGTTGAACACCTTGTAGACCGGCGCACCGAGCTGGTCGGACACCCAGACACTCTCCGGCGTGCCGTTCTCGATGCCATCGATTTTCCCGTCCCGCTGCTGCGGGTAGTAGTTGTTGGTCTCGATCACCGGTGCGCCGACCTTGCGTCCGTCGAGGATTCCCGGGGCGAGATCAGGGGTGTTCTTCTGCGGGATGCTGACGATGACCAGGTCGGCGTCCTGCGCGGCGTCCGCGGCCCACACCGCGGTGGCACCGCTCTCCGCAGCCAGTTCGGTGAGCGTCTCGGGAGCTCGGGAGTTGGCCACGCGCACCTCATGACCCAGTGTGGTGAGTCGACGCGTCAGCGTCCCGCCGATATATCCGGCACCGATGATCCCGATTTTCACAATCACACCTCGTTGTTCGACGATTCTGACCTGTGGTGCAACGCCGGGACTCCGCGCGGTTATTTCATCGTGAGCGGACCGGGCGAGATCTGACGGACGAGACGCAGGAACAGCCCTACCAGCGCTGAAGTGTGCCCCCAGTCGGACTCGAACCGACACTGGGCGGATTTTAAGTCCGCTGCCTCTGCCAATTGGGCTATAGGGGCCGGCGTGCCCCGCCCGGAATCGTGCACTGAGCAGGAATCACACCCCACCAGGATGTCATGCGAGAAGTGGGCAGACGAACACCGGGGCTCCACGCATTCGCGTGGAGCCCCGGGCCTGTGAGAAAGGTTCGAGGTGGTGCTCAGCCGAGGCTGAACGGCTTCCCGTACAGCCAGACGACCTGCGTGGTGCGCTCGGTCTGGACCACGACCTTCGCATAGGAGCGCGCCTGGGCGTAGCCCGCGCACCCGTTGATCATCATCGTCTCGTTGGTGTAGGCGACGGCACCTTCACCACGGAACTTGACCGCCGATTCGTGTGCCCGGGAGCCGAACTCGTCCTGGTACTCGATGTCGTTGATGACGTAGTTGGCGGCCTGGCCCGGTCCGAGCGTCACCGCGGCTCCGGTCTGCGCGGTGCCGGTGATGGCGACCTCCGGGGCCCCGGCGCTGGTGTCCGGCTTGCCGGTCGCCGTCGTCGTGCTCTTGCCGCCCAGCGTGAGCTGGCAACCGACGATGTATCCGGAGCCGACGCCGAGCCTGGCCTTCTTGTCCGACGACTTGACGTCATAGCGACCGGAGACCCATGCGTTGCGGTGCAGCGGTGTGCCACCCAGCGACGGGTTGATGCGGGCGCGCTCGTTGGTCCGCGCGATGGTCACCTTGGTGCCGTCGGCCAGCGTCTTGGTGACGGTCTGGTTGGGCAGCCGGACGTCGGTGTCGGCGTGCGCGACGCCTTGTCCGAGCAGCGGGACCGAGGCGAGCACACCAACCGTCAGGGCACCGGCACGGCAGGCATTGCGCGAGAATCGCGTGGGGAGAATCTTTTTCATGTCGACCTCTGTCATCCGATGGAGAAGGGCTTGCCGTACAGGTTCACCTTCTGATGCAACTTGCCCGTCGTCTCGACGGTGCTGAAGGCGCGCGCCTGTGCGTAGCCGCCGCAGTTCTGGACTGTCAGCTGTGCACGGTCATATCCGATGGTGTAAGTCCCCGGCTTCTCGATGTTCTTCCGGGACACCTGCACGAACGCGACCTGGCCTGCGGCCAGGGGAACCGACAGGCTGGCCGTTGCCGACGGTGAGGCCGAGAGGGTGGCCGACAGGTCGCCGGAGAGTCCCTTGATGTCGACCTGACAGCCCACGATGTAACCGGTGGAGAGAGTCGCCGCCGCACCATTGGTCATGGTGCCGTTGCTGCCGGGCAGTTCCGACTCGCCCGCCGGCCCGGAACTCGGCCCGGCCTTGGCGGGCTTGAGCTTCGGTGCCTTGAGGGTGACGGTGCCGCTCACCCACGCCGTCCGCGACGCGGGGTTGCCCGCCATCGACGGTGACACCTGAGCGCTCTCGCCGCTCCGGGACAGCGTGACCCCTACCCCGTGGGCGGTACCGCCGGGCAGTTTGACGAATGCGTCCGCACCCGCCGAACCGATGCCGGCCACCACTGCGCCCGCCGCCGCCCCCGCGGCCACGGCGCTCACGCCGGCCATGCGAAAGGCTGTGTGCCTATTACTCATCCACTCCTCCTCGTTTTCGCGGCGTCGAGCGACACGAGTCCCCGACCGTGCCCGGATCGGGTGTGTCACCACCGGTTCCAGGCGTCCCGCCTTGCAAGCATGAGTACCGTATATGGAAGACTTATGAAAGTCTAATGTGACCGCGATCATCGCAGCAGGTGGCACGGCGTCGCCACTGCCGCCCAGATCAGTCGATGATGAACTCGCCCGGTGGCCGTCCGAAGTGAGCCCGGAAGGCGCGTGCGAACGAGCTCTGACTGTGGTATCCGACGCGATGTGATACTGCCGCAACGGATTGCGCTCTGCTCAGGAGAGCCTTGGCGGTCTCCATCCGGCAGTGCGTGCGCCACTGCTGGAAGGTGCCACCCGTCTGCAGGCGGAATGCCCGCTCGATGGTCCGGGCCGACGAATGGGTGTGCCGCGCCCATTCGTCGATGGTGCGGCCGTCGGCGGGGTTGGTGCGCAGTGCCTCGGCGACCACACGTGCGGGGCCATCGTTCGGCATCGTGAGACTCAGCGCGCCGGTGGGAGCGGCTTGCTCGATCACCGACAGGAGTTGCCGGCGCAGTTCGGTTTCCGGTGCGAGGTGGGGAGCGTATGCGGCGCCGACGAGCGCGAGTACCAGTGCGCGGAAGTGGAAGTCGACGGCGATGACATCCGCGCTGCGTAGCGACGAGGTGATCGACGAGTCGAAAAAGGTCGGTACGACAACCGAGTCGGCGCTGATCGTCATCGTGTGGCGGGTTCCGGCGGGGATCCAGATGGCGTGATCGCTCGGCAGCGTGACCGTGCCGGCGTCGACGTCGAAGTCGGTATGACCGCAGACCTGCCAGTGGAGTGCGTGCGATGACGGGTGGAGGCGATTGGTCACCGTCGTCGGGGGGATTCCCGCCGTGTCCGGCAGACGTGCGATCCACGGAACGTCACCATCGACGCGTGAGGTTGGCGTCATGTGCACAACTCCTGTCGGGTTGCGTCGGGATAGTGAGGTTAGGTAAAGATAGCCTTACAAAACCGAGCGACACCCGCCACGGTCAGGGGAACCGGGCGAAATCGACGAAACGGACACCGCTTCGGTGTTGTGAACGCGACGGGGATGGTAGTGACGCAGCTGGTAGAACCGTGCTCCTTGTTGAGCGATGCGCAGGATTGCTATGGATTCAGCCCTGCCGTGACGGTCGACGGAGAACCCGTCGACTTCGAGAGATTCGCGGAATCCGTCGAGTACCTGTCGGCGGATCTGCAGGCTTGTGGGGTCGCCTCGGGGTGCCGGATCGGGCTCGGGGTGCAGTCGGGTTGGATCTTCGTGCTCACCTGGCATGCACTCGTGGCGATAGACGCGGTCGTCGTTCCGGTCGATCTGTGCGACGACGCGTCGATCGATCAGGCGCGCGACCTCGACCTCGACTTCCTTCTCGCGCACGAGACCCACAACGACGTCCTGGAGGACGCGATCGACGAGTTCGTCACCGGCGAGACGGCGATCCCCGTGTTCCGTGTCGCGGAGGAGTTCGCACTCGTCGACGTCGGCGCGGGGGTGGCCCGCACACGTGGAGGTGGCCTGGTGGCCGACCTGGCCTCGGGCAGGGTCGAGACGACCGATCACCTGCTCCGCGAAGCCGACCGCATCGGTCGGCGACTCGGTCTGTGGCCCGGCGTCTGTGTGCAACTGGGCGGTCCGCTGAACACCCGGCCGACGATGTTGCTGATCATCGCCTGTGCCGCCCGCGGAGCGTGTGCACGTGTCGACAGCGCGTCGGCGCCGACAGCGGATGGCGTCGAGGTGGTGCCGGTGATCGACCGAGACGGTTGGCAGCACGAGGGGCCGCTGCTCTCGGTGTGCTGACGCGGTGGGAACGTCGGTCAGCGCAATACGGATTCGACGAGATCGGCGAGGTCGAACTCCTTGCGCTGCCGCAGGGTCGCGACGATGGAGCCGGCATCGGCATCGGGAAGCCAGAGTGATTCCTGCAGGATCTCCGATATCGCGGCCTTTGACACGCGTCCTCGGCGGGGGCGTCCGAGTCGGGCGAGGATCTGCGACGTCGGCGAGCCGGTGGCGTCGACGTCGGCGGCACGCACATCGAACCTGCCCGGCATGAAGTCGAGGACGATCGGATCTCCTTCGGCGAGGCCGAGTTCGGTGATGAATCGCTTGATCGTTCCGGATCTGGCCTGGACGGAGACCCACATGAACGACTGGGGGCCGTGTCGGGTGGCCAGTTGTACGGGTGTGCCCGGCGCGATCCCGACGATGCCGGCCAGGGCGGACGGCAGGTTGAATGCGGAGCCCTTGACGTGGGCGGCGGTCGCCGTGGTCGACCAGTGGATGGTGTCGCCGTCGCGGTACAGGCCACGCGTGCGGGTGGGGGATTTGCGCGGCGAGTAGGGGCGGGTACGACGCATCACCATGTCGTCGCGGGTGACGAAATCTCCTGCGCTGGCGTACGCACGAACGCTGGCCTCGGTGACCTCGTAGGCGCCGGTGATCTCGTCGATCACCGTGGCGAGGGCGACCGGACCGCGAGCAGCAGCGAGGATACGGTCGATCTGGACGTGCACCGGAACATACTGCTGCATGCCCCAGCGCTGCAGTCCGTAGCTGTTCCGGTCCGTCTTCACGATCCGGTCGTCGGACACCAGGGCGTTGCGTATCGACGACGGCGCGCGTGGGAAAGCGGTGAGGCCGGCGACGATCTCGTCGAAGGTCTGCGATGCGTCCGCGGTGGACAAGTACGCGGCGACCAGGTCGCCGGTGGATGCGGTCGACGGGATCGCATGGTCACCGAGAAAGGCGTATCCGCTGCGTCGCAACCATCTCCGGGTCGACTCGAGGGACAGGCCGAGCCTGTCCGCGACGGCCTGGATCGGCGCCAGATCCTCCGGATTGGCGAGCGAGTCCACGGTGGCCCGGGTCGCGGCGGCGACCGCTTTGAGGGTGCCCCGGATGATCCAGTCGTCGACGGCGATCAGGTTCGGTGCTGCGGCGGTCAGCAGATGCCACAGTGGGATGCCGGGTTCGCCCACAGACGTACCGAGGGTCGGGAAGTCGTCCATGAGCGAATCGATCTCGATCACCGGATCGGCACGTCGGATCATCTCCGCCTCCAGTGCCCGCAGACCTGGTGTCGCGGCCAGCGACCGGGCCAGGCGCTGCCGCAGACCGCGGTCGATCTGGGTGACGCGCTCCCGTGAGGTACCCAGCATCCCGGCGAGTTCCGACTGGGTTCTGGGCCGTGACGCCAGGATTCGGTCGTACAGAACGAGTCGGTCGCGCTCGGACAGCGACGTCAGAAACGCCCGCAACTCGGCGTCCGCCGGGACTGCGGAGTCGGACGGGTCGGCGTGGATGACCGCCGATCTCGCGACGAGCCGTGCAACGAGATTGACCAGTGTGATCGGCCCGATGCCCGGTAGTCGCCCGATGTCGCCGACGGACCGGGTCATGAGCTCGGCGATGGTGTCGACACCGTTGGTGGTCAGTGCTTCTCGGGCTGCGCGGGGCAGGGGCAGGGGCTCGGCTCCCGCCCGCACCTGGGGGAAATCGTCGATGAGCGTCCGAGACGGCCGGTCCGCCACATAGCGCTCGGCGATGCGGTGGCAGAAGCGTTCCTGGTTTGCGTCGGTCAGGGTTTCCGCGGGGCTGCTGGGTATCCAAGCGTTGACGACGATCTCGTCATCGGCGAGGAGTCCGGGTCCCTGTCGGTACTCGGCCAACCAGGGCAGCAGTTCGATCCACGGTCGCTCGGAGAGGGTTTCACCGCGCAGGCGCTCGGCGAGCTCCTCGTCGTCGGGGACCGTGGCCTCGGCTGAGGTGAGTACCTCGGAGGACGGAGACATCGGTGGCATCCCTGACTGTCGATCGGAGGGCCGTCCGCGGTCGCGTACCGAGGGCTGCTCGAGAGCGCGATTCACGGCGGGATCCGACGAGGCCGCAGACGCCGGGTCCGTGGCCCAGGATAGCCTATCGTCGTTCGGCCTCGGTTGCAGAAGAACTCACCCGGCGACGTCGAGCGCCGACAACACCGTGCGGAACTTGGCCGATGTCTCGGCCAATTCGTCCGCGGGTACGGAATCCGCGACGATACCGCCGCCGGCCCAGGTGACGAGCTGCCGCCCGTCGGGACCCAGGTCGGCACAGCGGATGCTGACCATCCATTCGCCGTCGCCGGTGCTGTCGCACCACCCGACGGCACCGGCGTAGAAGCCGCGGTCGCCCTCCACGGCGAGGATGTGGTCGCGTGCTCGGGGAGTCGGGGTGCCGCAGATCGCCGGTGTGGGGTGGACCGCTGCCGCCAGGTCCAGCGCGGTGATATCGGGGTCCGTGATGAGACCGCGGATCGGCGTACCCAGGTGCCACATCGTCGGGGTGGTCGTGAGCGTCGGCTCGGCGGGCACATCGAGTTCGCGACAGAGCGGGGCCAACGCCGACGCCAGGGCGTCCACCACATAGCCGTGCTCGCGACGGTCCTTGGCCGATCTCCGCAGTCGATGTCCGTTGGCCGTGTCCACCGCGGGATCGGCGTTGCGTGGCGTGGAACCGGCGAGCGGATGACACGTGACGACGTCGCCGTCCTTGCGGACGAGTACCTCGGGGCTCGATCCGATCAGATGGTGGCCGTCGAAGTCTGGCCCGGCCGGGGAGAGGTCGGCAGCGAATGCGTTGCCGGCGTGGTCGCGTGCGCTGAGACGGGCGGCGAACTCCCACGGCGACAACGGGTCCGACGATTCCAGGGACAGCCTGCGGGCCAGCACCACCTTGTCCATCCCGTTCGAGGGGTCGGCGAGGGTGGCGACCGCATGTGCCACGCGCCGGACATGTTGCGCGGGTTCGGGGTGTGCCTCGGTCACGCGGGCCGCGACGGCTCCGGTCGGTTGCCGACCGCGCCATCGGCCAGTCCGTCGATGGAACTCCACGGGTGCGGTGAGTGCGCACGGACGTCGCAGGTCGAAGGGGAGTGCGCCCACAATTGCCGAGCCGTCGCCACTGCGCAGGTGTGTCCGGGCGTCGCCGAGGTGGTCGAAGCGGCGATGCGCGCCGGCTGCGATCACGTGCTCGTCCGGCCGGGACAGCAGGAACACCGGATCGTGGCGCAGTTCGTCATCACCCATGCGCCACAATCTACCAACTCAGGTTGTTCTACGATAGGCTTAATTGCTGCCAAGGCGGGTCCATGGGAGGGAACCCAGCCGCCTTGCCGACCCGCCCAACCGAGGGAGAGCTGACAAATGCTGCGTACCGTTGTGAACGGAAAGATCCACCGAGCCACCGTCACCCAGGCCGATCTGCACTACGTCGGATCGATCACCATCGACGAGACGCTGATGCGCGCCGCGGACCTGGTGGAGGGGGAGAAGGTTCAGGTCGTCGACATCACCAACGGTGCACGTCTGGAGACCTACGTCATCACCGGACCCGCGGACACCGGCGTCATCTGCATCAATGGAGCCGCGGCCCACCTGGTGGACCCCGACGACCTGGTGATCATCATGTCGTTTCTGCAACTCGACGAGACCGAGCTGATCGCTCATCAGCCGAAGGTGGTCCATGTCAACGGCGACAACCAGATCGTCGCGCTCGGCAACGATCCCGCCCAGCCCGTCCCCGGCGCCGTCGATCAGCTGTCGTCGCGCTGAGGACTGCGATGTCGTCATCCACTCTCTCCGCCGTCCGTCGGGTACCGGCCACCGAGGCGCAGGCCGCGATGTGGTTCGGCCAGCAACTGCCCGGTCGATCCGCCACCTTCGTGGTCGCGCAGGCGTGGGAACTGCGCGGCACGGTCGACGGCGACCTGCTGCGGCGGTCTCTGGCGAGCGCGCTGGCCGAAGCGGAAGGCCTGTCGGCGGTGTTCGCTGCCGAGGCCGGTTCGGTGGTGCAGGAGCTGTGGACGCACGACCTCGGTCGGATCGACCGGATCGCACTCGTATCGGTCGACGACCGGGATGCCGCATTCGCGTGGATGCGTGACCAATCTGACCTCGCGATCGACCTGGCCACCGGACCATGCTGTACCGCTGCGATTCTCGAGGTGGCGCCCGACCATCGGATCGTCTGTCTCCGTGCCCATCACATCGTCGCGGATGCGTTCGGGCTCACCCTCATCGGCCGCCGTGCCGCCGAGGTGTACTCGGCGCGCTCGGCCGGAGAGCCGGAGCCGCCGAGCTCATTCGGTGCGCTCGGGGACGTCGTCGACGAGGAGCAGAGGTATCGGACGTCGCCACGATATCGGGCCGACGATGAGTTCTGGCGCGCGCTCGCCGCTGCACCACACGACATCGCCGCACTGGCGCGTCGCCATGCCGATGCGCCGATCGCCGCGGAGGTACGGTCGCACGTCGTAGACCTGCCCGCGTCGGTGGGCGATGGTCTCGCCCGGCGTGCCGCGGTCGACTCCGCGACGTGGAGCGACGCGCTCACCGCGCTGATCGGCGGCTGGATCGCCGCCGAGACCGCGGCGTCATCGGAAACGCCTATCGCCGTGGGCTTCCCGGTGATGAACCGTTTCGGCTCCGCGGCATTGACGGTGCCAATGACGGCGGTCAACGTGGTTCCGGTACATCTGGCCGTGGGGCCGGAGACCACCCCGCACGCGGCGATGACCCGGGCGCGCGACGCGATCCGCGAAGTCCGGCCGCACACCAAGCTGCGCGGCGAGCAGATCGCCCGGTACGGCGACGGTCGCCGACCCGGCGTATGGATCAACATCAAGCCGTTCGGTGACGAACTCCGGTTCGGCGACGTACCGGCGACGATCCACTCGCTGGCGCGCGGCCCGGTCGCCGAGCTCACCGTCACCGGACGTCGACTGACCGAATCGGGTGCGCTCGAGCTCGTGCTCGATGCGGATGCCCAGCGGTTCGACGGTGACGAACTGCGGCGCCTCGGTGCCCATCTCGCCCACTTCGTCACCGCAGCGATCCGGGACGACCACTGGGATCGACCGATCGCGGGCATCGCCCTGGCCGAGTCGGACGAGCAGGCCGTCGAGGACGCGCCGACACGTGGTGAGTACCAGGATGTCCCGTCCGGTTCCGTGATCGACCTCGTCCTCGACGGGGAGAGCCGTCCGACGCTCGTGACCCGAGCCGGTGAGGTACCGGCCACCGAATTGCGTACCCGGGTGGCCCGGCTTGCCCGACTGCTCATCGACCGCGGCGTGGGGCCCGACGTCCCGGTCGCCGTGATCCCGCCGCGCACCGACGATCTCGCCGTCGCGGTCCTCGCGGTACTCGAAGCCGGCGGCGTGTGTGTACCGATCGACGCCTCGGCGCCGGACGCACGAATCCGGCTCCTGCTGGAGTCGGCCGCGGCACGAGTGGTCCTCACCCATCGCCCCGTCGTGGAACGCGGACTGCTGCGCGACGACCGGGACGCCGTGCTCCTCGACGATCTGCCCGCCGAGGTGGGGAAGTACTCGTCCCGGCCGGTGACCGACGACCAGCGGCGCGCACCATTGCATGTGATGCACACCGCGGTCACGATCTTCACCTCGGGCTCCACCGGACGACCGAAACCCGTTGCCATTTCCCACTCGGCTCTGGCGAACAGACTGACCTGGGCACGCCGCGACTGGTCGGATGACGGACCGGACGTCCGGATCGCCAAGTCCTCCATCGGTTTCATCGACGGCGTCACCGAGCTCCTCGCGGGTGTGCACGCCGGTGCGCGCGTCATCATCGCAGACGAGCAGGAGGTCGCGGACCCGGCCAGGCTGCGAGCAGTCGCCGACGAGGCATCGGCCACCGCCCTCACCGTGGTCCCCTCGGTGGCCGAGGAGCTTCTCGGCGAACGGGAGTCGGCCCGCTCGAACGACCCCGGACCCGCGTCGTTGCGCCGGTGGATCCTGAGTGGCGAGGAACTACCAGAGCCGACGCTGAACCGCGTGCGCTCCCTGGCCCCGGCGGCGATCGTGAACTCATACGGGTCGACCGAGGTCACCGGAGACGTGACCTATGCCGACCTCGCCGATCCGGATGCCGAGCTCAGTATCGGGCGACCTGTCGCCAACACCGCGGTGCACGTCCTGGATTCGTGGCTTCGACCGGTGCCCGCCGGGGTGCCCGGCGAACTCTATGTGGCGGGCGCACAGCTCGCGCTCGGATATCTCGGCGACACCGCGGCGACGTCGAGTCGGTTCGTCGCCGACCCCTGGTCGGAGCGTGCAGGCGGGCGGCTCTACCGAACCGGCGACCTGGTCGCCTGGTCCGGCGGTCGGCTGGTATTCCTCGGCCGCGCAGATCATCAGATATCGTTGCGCGGCTTGCGGATCGACCCCGGCGAAGTGGAGAGTGCGCTGACCGCTGTGCCGACGATCACCGAGGCCGTGGTCGTCGCCCGCGAACTGGTGGCGGGTGAGCCCGTTCTGGTCGCCTACGTCACGGTTGCGGATCCGATGGATGCGCCGACACCGTCGGAGATCCGGACACGTGTCATCGACACCCTCCCTCGTCACCAGGTGCCCGCCACCGTGATGATTCTCGATCGGCTGCCGCGCAACGCCAACGGCAAGGTCGATCGGAATGCGCTGCCGACCCCACCGCCGCACCCGCCGGCGGCGATGCCCGGCGACGTCGGGGCATTGGAGTTGCTGCTGTGCACCGCTTTTGCGGAGATCCTGGGCATCGAGACGGTGCTTCCCACGGACAGCTTCTTCGCGCTCGGCGGGCATTCGTTGTCGGCGAACCGACTGGTCGCGCGACTGGCCACCCACGGCATCCGCACCGACATCCAGCAGATCTTCGACAACCCGGAACCGGCCGGGCTCGCCGCGGCCCTGCGACTGTCCACCGACAACGAATCCGTGGATGCGGTCGGTGCCGCCGACTCCGCGGACGACCTCGCCCTGATCGATGTCGGCGAGGTGTCCCCGGCATCCTATGGCCAGCAATCACTATGGCTGACCGAGCAGATGTCGGGGGACAGGTCGGCCTACCGCGTGGGCGGGCTCTTCGACACCGACGGCCCGCTTGACATCGATGCCCTCACCGCGGCGCTGCTCGACCTCGTCGACCACCACCCGGCACTGCGCACCGTCTTCCGTTGGGACGGCGCGGAACTGGGGCAGCAGGTTCTCGACACCGCGCACCTGCCCGGCCACGAGATCGTCACCGCCCGCGACGTCGACGACGACGCCGGCGCCGCCGCGGCCGTGCGTGAGTTCCTGGCACGTCCGATGGACCTGTCCGCCGACATCCCGCTCCGGCTCCTGCTGGTGCGCGGTCGCAACCGAACCACACTGGTGCTCTCCGGGCATCACATCGCGACAGACGAGGGTTCGTTCCCACACGTGGTGTCGGGGCTCGTGGAGGCGTACCGGGCGCGCAGCTCGGGCCGTTCGCCCCGGTGGACCCCGCTGCCCGTGACGTACGGTCAATTCGCGCTGCGACAGCGAGATCGCCTCGGCAACCCCGACGATCCCCGATCGGCGCTGGCCAAGGACCTCGAGTTCTGGCGCGACCGCCTGGCCGGCGGGCCGCCGACGACGTCATTGCCGCACGCCGTTCCGCCAGAGCCCGGTCGCGGGTACACCGTCGCGAGTCGACGTGTGCGCCTGTCCGCCGACGTGGGGAGCGCGCTACGCGATCTCGGGAACCGACACGCGGCCAGCCCGTTGATGCTGGCCGAGGTCGTCATCGCGATCGCGTTGCGGGCGTACGGCGCCGGCGAGAAGGTCAGGTTCGGCAGTCCGGTGACCCTGCGAGATGACGAACGGCTGGCCGGCGTCGTCGGGTTCTTCGTCAACACGGTCGTCTTCACGGTCGACCTGTCCGGCGACACCGACGTGATCGGCGCGCTCGCCCGTGTCCGCGACGATAATCTGTCCGCGGTCGCGCATCGGACGGCCCCGTTCCAGCTCGTCGTCGATGCCATGCGCGACCAGCGCCCCGAGGCGGCGGGTGCGGGGGCGAGATCGCCACTCTTCCAGGTGATGGTCGCCTACCGCGACGGCGCGATGCCGCGCGAGTTCGACCTCGGCGGCGACACCCTGCGCCACGTCGAGCGGGCCGAGATGTACGACCGGATCGGGCTGTCGCCGGATTCCGACGCGGCCAAGTTCGAGCTCGTCTTCGGTGTCGAGGAGACATCTGAGGGGACCTGGGTCGTCGGTGTCGACTACGCCCGCGAACTGTTCGACGTCGAGACCATCGACGGGATCATGGAGACCGTTGCCGCGGTCGCGGTGGCCATCGCCACCGACGAGTCGCTGCCCGTCGACGAACTCACCCGGCTGTCCGCTGCGGCGGTGACCGCCACCCCCGATCCCGTCGACACCGTCGCCGAGGCGGACCGGGAAGCCGGCGCCGACCTGTCGCCGAACGTGGGTGAGATCGACCTGCCCATCGGCGACCCGGTCCCGGTGTGGGCGCTGCGGCGCGCCTATCTCGCGTGCGCGCCGATCATCTTCGGCGGATCGGACGCAACCGGGAACGGGGTCACGCCCGACCCGCTGTGTCCGGTGCAGGCCGAACGAGCGATGGCCGTCGCCGGCGGATTCTCCGCGGTGCGGTACACCTCCGACGGTGTCACGCACCCGTGGCCGTCGCGGGTCGGTGTGGGCTGTCACATCGACGACACGGGTCATGTCACCGCGGGGCGCCTGTGCATGCGCTACGGCGACCCCGTGATGGTCGACACCACCGCCCGCATGCTCATGACGCTGGCGCACGACCTCACCGCGGATGTGTCCCGGCCGGAGATGCCGGTGCTACCCGATCCCGGCGTGGTCCGACGTCGGTGGTCGGACATCGCCGCCGACGACGAGCTGCTGGACAACGAATTCTGGGTCGACTTCGTCGAGGACAACGTCGACGCAGACGTCTTCCGACTCACGGAGGATCAGGCGGTCGGGCAGGCCGAGCCGGTGCACGCCACCGACGTCGTCCGGCGCGCGGCCGCGGCCGCGGCCCCGGTGACCGGCCGCGACACCGCGGACACGGTGCTCACTGCACTGGCCGTGATGCTCGGCGCCCGTGTGGCATCGAGCGACGCCGACACCGTGGTGGTCGACCTGGAGACCTCTGCCCGCGACGCCGACATCGCGTGCACGCCCGGCCGTGTGGTGCACCGACACCCGGTGGCGTTGGCGACCGACGTACTGCTCGACGAGCCGGGTGCGGCGTACCACTCGGTTGCCGGCGTCCGCGTCCCCGCGGAACAGGCGAAGGTCTATCAGCTGCTGCGGCACGAGAACGTGCACACCCGCGACATGTTCGACGACGCCCCGGACGCCGACATCCTGCTGCAGGTGTTCGACTCCGAGGTCGAGATCGCTGACGCGCCCGCGGAACTGGGTCGATACGGCCTCGTGGTGACCGCCCATGTCGGCGACGAGACGGATGGTCGTCGGATGATCCGCCTGACCGCGATCGGTGTCGGAGGTGGCGCCGCCGGGAGCATCGACCTGCCGGCCATGACGCAGACGGTCGCGGAACTCGGCGTCGGGCCCGCTGACGATCTGCGTGCCCTCGTCGACCTAGGTGCGCGTAATGCATTGCAGTCCAACGAGATCACGCCCCTCGTCACGCTGCCGCCGGCGCAGGCCCGCACGTGTACCGAACTCTTCGGGCCTCTCGAGGACGTCCTGCCGGTGTCCCCCCTGCAGGAAGGGCTGTTGTTCCACCTGCGGATGGCCGCCGAGCAAGGCGTGCCCGACCTCTACGCGTCGCAGGCACGGCTGACCCTTCGCGGCACGCCCGACATCGAGCGTTTGCGGGCCGCGGTGTCCGAACTGCTGAGCCGACATCCCAACCTGCGCGCCGGATTCGTCACCACCGGCGACCGCAGTCTGCAGGTGGTGCCCCGCGCAACGCCCGTACCGATGCGGGTACAGGTGGCGGCGGACGAGCCGGCGGCCGTCGACCTCCTGCGCGACGAACGCGCCCGGCCGTTCTCCGCAGCGCAGCCGCCACTCATCCGCTTCCTGGTGATCGAGCTCGACCGGGACAGCTGGCTTCTGGCGATCACCTTCGAACACATCCTGATCGACGGCTGGTCCTACCAGTTGGTACTCGGTGAGCTGCTCGCCCTCTATGACGACCCGTCAGGCGCGACTCTCCCCGCACCCACGCCGTACCGTGACTATTGCGCATGGCTCGCCACGCAGGACGTCGAGGGCGCCCGCTCGGCCTGGGGGCGGTACCTGTCCGGATTCGCCGAGCCGTCGTTGCTCCGGCCCGATGCGGTGGGTCGCGATGCCGATCCGAGCGCAGCACGTGACCACCACCGCGACCTGTCGCGAGATCTCACCGATCGCGTGCGATCGCTCGCCCGGTCCACCGGCACCACCGTCAGCACCGTCCTGCAGTCGGCCTGGGGGGTCACCCTGGCACGCCTGACCGGCTCGTCGGACGTGGCCTTCGGAACGACCGTGTCCGGACGTCCCCCGGAACTGCCCGGTTCCGAGAACATCGTCGGCCTGCTGTTCAACACCGTCCCGGTCCGGGTTGTGGTGGACCCGTGGGAGGACGTCGACACGCTGCTCACGCGGCAGCACCGGGCACAGATCGATGTGGTCGACGCCCCGTACCTGAGCCTCGTCGACATCACCCGCGACACCGGGCTGCATCAACTGTTCGACACGCTGTTCATCACCCAGAACCACCCTGCGACCGACACCGATCGCCGTTACGGACCCGACGGCGCGGACATCCGGGTGACGGACACCGTGCTCGACGACTCGACGCACTATCCGGTGTCGTTCGCCGCCCATCCCGGTGACACCATCCACCTGCGCTGCGCGTATCGGGGCGACCTGTTCGACGACGCCGAGATCGTCACGCTCACCGACCGTTTCGTCGCCGTGCTGGACGCGATGGCCACCGACCGGATGACGACCGTCGGCGGTCTCGACGTCATCACCCCGGACGAGACGCGCCGCGTCGTCACCGACTGGAACGACACGGCGCGTGACGAATCGACCCGGACCGTCGCGGACCTCTTCGACGAGCAAGCGGCGCGCACCCCGGATGCGACGGCCGTCATCGCCGGAGACGTCCGGATGTCGTTTGCCGAACTGCATTCGCAGGTCAACAGATTGGCGCGTCTGCTCCGGTCCCGCGGAGTCGGCGTCGAGAGCCGCGTGGCCCTGCTGCTGCCGCGCGACGAACGCATGGTCGTGTCGATGTTCGCGGTATTCGCCGCAGGCGGGGCGTATGTCCCCATCGACCCCGACCATCCGGTGGACCGCATCGAGTACATGATCGGGGTCGCCGCGCCCACCGTGGTGGTCACCACCTCCACACTGACTCGGCTGATCGACGGCGTCGAGGTCGGGTCGGTGCTGCTCGACGATGACGCGGTCCGCGGTGAACTGGCGACCCGGGACGGCGGAACCCTCGGGCCGGGCGAACGCGGCCGCGTGCATCCCGACAACCTCGCGTACGTCATCTTCACGTCAGGCTCGACGGGGCGTCCGAAGGGGGTCGCGGTGGGCTACCGCGGCCTGACCAACATGTACGTCAATCACCAGGAGAAGATCTTCGATCGCGTCGTCGCCCATCAAGAGGGGCGACGGCTCGCCATCGCGCACACCACCTCGTTCTCCTTCGACGCGTCGTGGGAGCAGCTGTTCTGGCTGCTCACCGGACACCACGTGCACATCATCGACGAGGAGATGCGCAAGGAGCCGCCGGCACTGCTGAGTCACTACGACGCGACGTCGGTCGACGGTTTCGATGCGACACCGTCCTACATCGACGTACTCGTCGAGAACGGACTCCTGGACCGGGAACGACCCGCCGGGAAGTCGACCGCCGCCGATGGCGTGGGAGTCGTGTTCGTCTCCCTGGGCGGTGAGGCCGTGCCCGAGGCGTTGTGGCAGAAGCTGCGTGACGCACCGGGCGTCGAGTCCTACAACCTCTACGGCCCTACGGAATACACCATCAATGCGCTCGGTGCCGACCTGGCCGACACGCCGTATCCCACGCTGGGCCGGCCCATCGCCAACACCCGGGCCTACGTCCTGGACCGCGGGCTGCGACCGGTCCCGCCCGGCGTCGTGGGGGAGCTCTACCTGGCCGGCGCCGGGATGGCGCGCGGCTACCTGGGGCAGTCCGAGAAGACTGCGGACCGGTTCGTCGCCTGCCCGTGGGGTACACCGGGGGAACGCATGTACCGGACCGGTGATCTCGTGCGGTGGCGGACGAGCGGGGCGCTGGACTACCTGGGTCGCGGTGACGACCAGGTGAAGATCCGTGGCTATCGGATCGAACCCGGTGAGATCGCCGACGCCCTGGCCACACATCCGAGCGTGGCGCGCGCCGCGGTGGTCGCGCGGACCGGCGGGACCGGGCAGCCGCAACTGCACGCCTTCGTCGTGTCCACCGACGATCTGCGACGTGTCGACGAATGCGAACTGCGCGAGTACCTGCGTGATCGCCTGCCGGACTACATGATTCCCGTGGCAATCGCAGGCGTCGATGCCATTCCGCTCACCGTGAACGGCAAGGTCGACACCCGCGCGCTTCCCGAGATCACCGTTGCCGACGAGCATCACGAGCCGCCGGCGACCGACGGCGAGCGGGAGGTGTGCGCGGTGGTCACGGAACTGCTCGGCGTGGAATCGGTGTCGGTCACCACATCGGTCCGCGACGCCGGCGGCAATTCGCTGGTGATCATGCGGCTCGTGTCACGACTCGCCGAGCTGCCCGGTGGCGATCGGGTCAGCGTACGGGACCTGCTGTCCGGGTTGACCATCCGGCAGATCGCCCAGCGGATCGACGTCGGTCCGACCGAGGTCTCCGACGCTGTCGGTGCGACCAGTCCGCTCATCCTGGAGTTCGCCGAGGCCGGATCCGGCCGCACGGTGGTCTGCCTCCCGGAGGGCTTCGGACTCGTCATCCCCTACGCGGCACTGTTGCCGCACCTTCCCGACGGCTGGGGGCTCACGGCACTGCGCGATCCCGCGCAGGTCGACTCGGAACCCCCGTATGCCGACATCGGTGAGCTGGTCGCCCGTTATGCCGACAGCCTCGAGAAAGCCGGCACGCTCGCCGGTCCCGACGGCGTCGATCTGCTCGGCTGGTCCTACGGCGGCCACCTGGCGTTCGCGCTCGCCGGCGAGTTGATCGGCCGCGGCCATGTGGTCGGTTCGCTCACCGTGGTCGACGCGTACCCGGTGCCACGGCGCGCACCCGGTCCGCTGACCACCGCAGAGGCCATCGCGCTGACCGAACAGGGGCTGCGGCAGGCCACCGGTGCCGACGAGAACGCCGATCATGCGGAACTCGTACGACTGATGCTCGGCGGCAACGTCTCCGGTGTCGGCGACGGTTCGGTGGACGCCGACGATCTTCGTGCGATGTTCGATGCGTACGCCCGTTGCGAGCAGATGCTGTCACACGGCACCGCCGGATCGGTGGACGTGCCATCGGTGCTGATCGGCTCGACGACCGGGCGGCCCGCCGAGATGCCCTCGATCGCCGAGGCCTGGGGTCCGCACCTCGACGACATCCGCGTCGTCGGTGAGCACGCGATACCGCACGCGCGGCTCCTCGACGCAGACTCGGTGAGCCGCTGGGTCTCCCGGGTGGAGACCCTGTGGCGCAGCAGCCGACATCCGGATTCGCGGTCACAGACGTAGATGTTCGCCCGACCCGGGCGTCGAGAAAGAGACGGAGAACCGAGGACAATGCGACGAAACCTTCGACTGGTGATGGCGAGCGGCGTCGCCGTGGCGGCGCTGGTCGCCACCGGCTGCTCATCCGGTGCATCGGACAGTGCGGACAGTTCGGCGACGACCCGAACCTTCGCGGCCGCCAACGGGAGCTTCGAGATCCCGGCGCAGCCGCAGCGGATCGTCGCGCTGTCACGCGTCATCCCATCGCTGTTCATCGCCGACGCCCCGGTCATCGGTGCGACGAGCGGCTACGACACCAGCACGATCGTCGACGAGGACGCGATCACCCGATACCAGGACGTCGCGACGCTGTCCACCGGTACGGCCAAGACGAATGCCGGTGGCGGTACCCAACTCTCGTACGAGCAGATCGCGGCCCTGAAGCCCGACCTGATCATCTCGGGCTTCCCGCAGAAGGCCTACAAGTCCGGCATCAGTGACGAGCAGCTCCAGGCGATCGCACCCACCTTGAGCCTGGGGCCGTCGACCCCCACCGAATGGCGCGAGGTCGGGGAGAAGGCGGCGGACGCCGCAGGCAAGACCGACGAGTTCGACCGGCAGAAGGCCGAGTACGAGAAGTTGGCCGCGGACCTGAAGAAGAAGTACCAGGGCACCGTCGCGGGCAAGAAGTTCGCGGCCCTGTCGGTGTTCAACTCGACGCAGGCCGATTCGTACCAGCGAGAGTACGACGACTCGTTCACCACCAACATCGCCAACGACATCGGGATCTCCTTCCCCGGCGGCACCCCCAAGAAGACGTCGGAGATAGTGTCCATCGAGCGACTGTCCGATCTCGCGGATGCCGATGTGATCGTGTACCAGGTCAATCCGGATGGCTCGCTGAAGTATCCGCGCATGCAGGCCGTCTTCGACTCGGAGGCGTGGAAGAACCTGCCGGCGGTCCGTGCGGGCAACGTCGTGCCGGTCGCCTACGCGTCGTCCGAGACCTATGCCGGTGCGATCAAGAGCCTCGGATCTCTGTCGGCCGCACTCGACAAGCTCCCCGCGGCGAGCAACGGGAACTGACGCACCGTTGACTGAGATCGGACCCGCGTCACTGCTACGCACCATCCGCCCGGCCCGCCTCCGGGTGGGCACCGCGATGGCGCTGCAGGCGGTGTGCGCACTGATGGTCGTCGGCGCGTATGTGGCGATCGTCGACTCGGTACGTCGACCGGTGGACACGGGAGAGATCTCGTGGACGCCGGTCGTCGTGGCCGTGGTCCTGCTGCTCGGCGTACCGGTCGTGCACGCCATCTCCTACGCCCTGAGCTTTGCCGCGAGCAGGCGCATCGAGCTCGGGCTGCGGTGCGAGGTCGTCGACCATGTCTCGCGAATCCCGTTGGGCTGGTTCACCGGTGGCAACGCGGTGACCCGTCTGCGCACATCGGTCAACACCGATGTCGGTACGGTGACCGGATTGGTGGGCGAGGCCCTGCCCAACCTCACGCGCTACGTCACCGTCACCGCCGCCGCATTCGTGTACCTCTTCACGGTGTCGTGGGTGCTTGCGCTCGTGATCGCAGTCCCGGTCGCCATCGCGTCGGCGCTGGAATGGCGGCGGATGGGCGCGACGTCCGCCGCGGACCGCCGGTACGAGGAGGCCAGGACGACGCTGGCGGCCCGCACCACCGAACTCAGCCAGGGGATCGCGGTCGCCAAGGTCTACGGTCTGGCCGACCGGGAGAACAACCGGTTCCGCGTCGCCGCGGATGACTACGCCGACAGCTACATCCGCCGCGAGAACGATCAGTTGCGGCGGGGGCGCATGACTGCCGTACTGGCGTCCTGGATGTCGGTGATCGGGCTGGTCGTGCTCGTCGGCACGGCGCTCGTGTCGGCGGGCCTGCTCGCGCCGGTCGACCTGGTGGCGTTTCTGCTGCTGGCGTGGATCGTCTCGCGCGGGGTCTGGGCGGTACCCACCGCTTTGATGACGTGGCGCCGGAGTTCCATGGTGCTGGGCGGCGTCGACGAACTCCTCGCCGAACCGCCGCTGCCCACGCCCGAGACGCCGCGGCCACCCGAGCCGGGGCCGGTGGCCCTCCGATTCGACCGCGTCGCATTCGGATACACGACCGGCGCCCCTGTTCTCACCGACATCGACGTCACGTTGGCGCCGGGGACGACAACCGCGGTGGTCGGCGCATCCGGATCGGGGAAGTCCACCCTCGCCCGGCTGATCCCGCGGTTCTGGGACGTCGATGGAGGGACGATCACGCTCAACGGCACCGACGTTCGCGACATCGCGCCACAGGATCTCTATCGTGTCGTCGCCTTCGTCTTCCAGGACGTGGCGCTCCTGCGCATGTCGATCGCGGACAACATCCGCCTGGCGCGACCCGACGCCGACATCGCCGATGTGCGGGCGGCGGCTCGGTCCGCGCACATCGACGACCGGATCACCCGGCTGCCGCGCGGTTACGACTCGACGGTCGGTGTCGACGCCCAACTGTCCGGCGGCGAGGCGCAACGCGTGTGCATCGCCCGGGCCATCCTCGCCGACACCCCCGTCGTCGTCCTCGACGAGGCCACGTCGGCGGCCGACCCTGAGTCGGAAGCGGCTGTCGGCGCGGCACTCTCACGGCTGATGGCCGGCCGAACCGTGCTGACCATCGCGCATCGGCTCAGTACCATCGCCGGCGCCGATCAGATCGTCGTTCTCGACGACGGCCGGATCGCCGAGATCGGTACGCACGACGACCTCGTGCGTGCCGGTGGACGGTACGCCCGGATGTGGCGTGCGGATCGGGTGGCGCTGCGATGAGAAACGGTGCGATGAGAAACGGTGCGATGGCAAGAGGCGGGATGGCAGGAGGCGGGATGCCGACAGATGGGAGGAGGTCCGGCGGCCTGATCGGTGCCCTCCTGCCCGTCGTCGGAGCGGATGCGACCCGGCGCCTGCGCGGCGCGCTCACGGGGATCGCGGTCGCGGCGATTCTCGAAGCCGCCTGCTTCGCGCTGCTGGTCCCGCTGCTCGTCGACCTGTTCGCCGATCGTTTTCCGCGGGCCTGGTGGTGGGCCGGGATGTTCGTGGTGGCGGCGGCGCTCGCCCTCGCCCTGGAACGTCGGGCGCTGAGGACACAGCGCGCGGTCACCACCGATGTGGTGGCCACCCTGCACCATCGTGTCGGCGACCACGTCATGACCTTGCCGCTCGGCTGGTTCACGCCCGCGCAGCAGGATGCGTTGAACCGGTTGCTGACCGAGGCGACGACCTCGTTGGCGGTGCTGTTGAACGCCATCGCCGCGATCAATGTGCGCGCCATCGCCACCGCGGCCGCACTCTGGATGGTGATCGCCGTCGTCGACCTCCCGACGGCCGCCGTGGCCGCCGTCGGGCTCGTCCTGCTCGCCATCGTCTACCGGCTCGCGGCCCGTCTGCTCCGGGCGGGCAACCGCGGCACTGTCGCCGCGACCCAGGAGATCGGCGCACAGGTACTGGAATTCGCCCAGCAGCAGCCGGTGTTGCGCGCGCACGGTCGGCTCGGCGACGCCAACACCGAGTTGCGGGCGGCCCTGGAACAGATGCGCAGTGCGGCTTCCACCTACTTCCGCGGTGCGATCATCGGCGTCACCGCGTTCTCCGTCGGAACGGCAATACTGCTCGGCGGAGTACTCGGAATCGCCTGGTGGCGGCTGGGTCTCGGCGAGATCACCGTCGCCGTCGCGGTCGGGCTCGTCGTGCTCGCCGCGCTGATCGTCGACGCCGTGGCCGCGCTCGGACGGACCGGCAGCGTGATCTGGGCATCCGAACAGACGCTGCAGGAGATCGGCGACATCCTGCACACCGAGCCGCTCGCGGAGCCGGTGAACCCGGTGGCGATCACCGATTCGAGCGTCGAGTTCCGGAACGTGACCTTCCGGTACCACGCGGATACGGCCGTGATAGACGATGCGTCGGTGCGCATCCCGCCCGGTGGGGTGTGCGCGGTGGTCGGCCCGTCCGGCTCCGGCAAGACCACTCTGGTGCGGTTGGCCGCGCGATTCTTCGACGTCGACGCCGGGCAGGTTCTGGTCGGGGGCGTCGATGTCCGTGACCTGCGTACAGCGGACCTGATGGCCCAGATCTCGGTGGTCTTCCAGGACGTGTACCTGTTCGACGGCACCATCCGCGACAACGTGCTCATGGGCCGCCCGGACGCCGACGACGCCGACCTCGTGAGGATCGCCCGTCTCGCCCGGCTCGACGAGATCGTCGACCGCCTCCCGTTCGGCTGGGAGACCCCGGTCGGCGATCGCGGGACCGCGCTGTCCGGTGGGGAACGACAACGCGTCTCGATCGCACGCGCACTGCTCAAGGATGCGCCGGTGGTGTTGCTCGACGAGGCGACGTCGGCGCTCGACCCGGAGAACGAGGCAGCGGTCCGAGACGCTCTGCGACACCTCGGTGACGGGCGCACGCGGCTGATCATCGCGCATCGGTTGCAGACCGTGCGGGCGGCCGATCAGATCGTGTTCCTCGACGGCGGTACCGTCGGCGACGTCGGAACCCACGACGAACTGCTCTCGCGCAGTGACCGATACGTGCGGTTCTGGCACGAACACCGGTCCGGGGACGACGTCCGAGTCCCAGACGAGAGTCCCGCAGACGAGAAATCCATCCACCAGAAGGTCAACCACGAGAGGGAGATGAGATGAGCACAGCCCGGCTCGATCCTCACGACACCGACATCAACCTGGTCATGTACGGCCTCACCCCGAGGTACATCGAGGTGATGCGGTCGGAGACGCTGACCCCGCAGATGCAACGGGTGACGTTCTCCTGCACCGATCCCGAGGGCTTCCACTTCGTGCCGATGGCTCCGGACGAACACGTGAAGCTCTTCTTCCCGCAACCCGGTACCGACGAGATCGTCATGCCCGGAATCGGCCCGGACGGAATCCGGCCGGCGATCGACGGTCCCCGCCCGATCTACCGGGACTACACCGTCCGCGCGTTCGACGAGCACCGTGCGGAGGTCGTCGTCGACTTCGTCCTGCACACCCACGGCGTCGGTGGCTCATGGGCGGCCACGGCATCGCCCGGCGACCGCCTGGGGATGCTCGGTCCACGCGGCTCGCACATCTACCCGACCGGCTACGACTGGTATCTGCTCGCCGCCGACGAAACGGCGCTGCCCGCCATCGGGCGGTGGTTCGAGGAACTTCCCGATGGCAAGCGGATCGCCGCATTCATCGAGGTGGCCGGCCCGACCGAGGAGGTCGCGCTCGCACCGCGCGAGGGGGCGCTGGTGCACTACCTGCATCGGGGTGATGGCCAGGCCGGCAACAGCCGACTACTCGAGCGGGCCATCCGCGACTTCGACTTCCCGGACGGGGAGTTCTTCGCGTGGATCGCGGGAGAGGCCAACACCCTCAAGCCGATCCGCCGGCACCTGCGACGCGAACTCGGGGTCCCCAAGTCCCGGATCAAGGTCGACGGTTACTGGCGCAACGGGACCGTCAACCTCGACCACCATGATCCCGGCGACGAGGACGAATGACGGCCGTCGTCGCCCGAGAGGCCACCGCCGAGGAGTTCTCCGTCACCGCATCGAACACCCGCCGCGCGGTCGGGGCCATCGTCGGGCTCGGGGTGCTCCTGGTGGTGTGCGCGCTCAGCGTCGCCATCGGGGCCAAGACCATCCCGCTGGAGACGGTGTGGCATGCGCTCTTCGCCTACGACCACTCCGCAGACCAGATCATCATCCGGGAACTGCGCCTCCCGCGAACGGTTCTCGGGCTCGTCGTCGGTGTGGCGCTCGGCGTGGGTGGCGCGCTCATCCAGGGCATGACCCGCAATCCGCTCGCCGACCCCGGACTGCTCGGCGTCAACGCCGGGTCAGCGTTCTTCGTGGCGATCGCCGTCGGCCTGCTCGGCTTGACCGGCATCTGGTCGTACATGTGGTTCGCCTTCGCCGGCGCCGCACTGATCGCCGTCATGGTCTACCTGCTGGGCTCGATGGGCCGCGGGGCGCCATCGCCGATCCGGCTGACCCTCGCAGGGGTGGCGGTCAGCGCCCTGCTCACCGGGATCACCCTGGGGCTCACGCTGCTCGACCCCGAGGCGTTCGACGAGATGCGCTACTGGCGTGCGGGTTCCATTGCCGGACGTGATCTGTCGATCACCGGGGCGGTGCTCCCGTTCATCGCCGTCGGTCTGATCCTCGCCGTCCTCGTGGCACGTTCGCTGAATGCGCTCGCGCTCGGCGACGACGCCGCACGGTCACTCGGCGCCGACGTCGGGCGGACCCGGGTGCTCGGCACCGTCGCGGTGACGTTGCTGTGCGGTGCGGCGACGGCCGCAGCCGGTCCGATCTCCTTCGTCGGGTTGATGATCCCGCACATCGCCCGCTGGATCGTCGGACCGGATCAGCGGTGGATCGTCGCGTACAGCGTGCTCGGCGGGGCCACACTGGTCCTGCTGGCCGACGTCGTCGGACGGGTCGTGATCCGTCCGGGGGAGATGCAGGTCGGCGTCGTCACCGCCTTCATCGGCGCGCCCGTGTTGATCGTGTTGGTGCGCAGGGCGAATGCGAGTGGGCTGTGAATGAGACCGCGATCGACTTCGGACGCTCCGTGCTGGTCGTGCGTGGCCCGGGCGGCGCCCCGTCGCTCCGTATCGGTGTCCGCTCGTCAGTGGTGGTCCTGCTCCTCATCTGCGTCGCGTCACTGATCACCGTGCTGTCGCTGGGCACCGGCGACTTCCACGTGCCGCCATTGCGGGTGCTGGACACGCTGTTCGGCGGCGGGAACCGGTTGGAGAACCTGGTGATCACCGAATGGCGGATGCCCCGCGTGGCGAGTGCGCTGGTACTCGGTGCCGCGCTGGGGGTCAGCGGTGCCGTCTTCCAGTCGCTGACGCGGAATCCGCTGGGTAGTCCCGACATCATCGGATTCAACACGGGTGCGTACACCGGTGCGCTGGTCGTCATGCTGCTGATCGGCGGTGATCACCGTTACGGTACGGCGGCCGGCGCGCTGCTGGGCGGTGTGTGCACGGCTCTCGCCGTCTACGTCATCGCGTTCACCCGAGGTGTCCAGGGATTCCGGCTGATCGTCGTCGGTATCGGGGTCAGCGCGATGCTCGCATCGCTGAACACCTGGCTCATCCTCAAGGCCGACCTCGACGACGCGTTGTCGGCGGCGACCTGGGGTGCCGGCTCGCTCAACGGGATCACCTGGGCGGATGCGACTCCCGCGCTGATCGTCACCGTCGTCCTCGTGCCGTTCGTCATGGTCGCCGCCTACCTGGGTCCGGTACTGGAGATGGGCGATGACACGGCTAGGGCATTCGGTCTGCGGGTGGAGCCGACGAGGCTGTTCGTGATCGTGCTGGGCGTCGCGCTGACGGCGGTCGCGACCGCCGTCGCGGGCCCGATCGCCTTTGTCGCGTTGGCCGCACCGCAACTCGCCCGACGACTGACACGTAGCGCGGGAGTGGCGTTGGCGCCGGCGGCCGCGATGGGCGCAGTCCTCCTGGTGGGCAGTGACTACATCGCCCAACATGCATTCGCACCCACGCAGTTGCCGGTAGGTGTGGTGACCGCGTCCATCGGCGGCGTGTATCTGGTCTGGCTCTTGGCGCAGGAGGCGCGACGACAATGAGTACGACACCACAATCGACGGTGCGCCACGACAATCGGCTGCGCGCCGAGGACATCACCATCGGCTACGACGATCGGGTCATCAGCGAGTCGCTGTCGATCGACATCCCCGACGGCGAGTTCACCGTGATCGTCGGCCCCAACGCGTGCGGGAAGTCGACTCTGCTGCGGGCACTTTCGCGACTGCTCAAGCCGCGATCCGGGTCGGTCATCCTCGACGGGAAGTCGATCAGCTCGTATCCGGCGAAGGAGGTGGCCCGACGTCTCGGCCTGCTTCCGCAGACGTCGGTCGCACCCGAGGGCATCCGGGTGGCCGAACTGGTTGCCCGCGGCCGCTTTCCCCGCCAGTCGATGTTTCGCCAATGGACACCGGAGGACGAGGCGGCCGTGCAGGAGGCGATGGCGGCCACCGCGATCACCGATCTCAGCGCCCGGCTGGTCGACGAACTCTCGGGTGGCCAGCGACAACGGGTGTGGGTGGCGATGGTCCTGGCGCAGGAGACCCCCCTCGTCCTGCTGGACGAGCCGACCACCTTCCTGGACATCGCACACCAGATCGAGCTGCTCGATCTGTGCAGTGAACTCAACCGAGATCGTGGTCGCACCATGGTGGCCGTCCTGCACGACCTCAATCACGCGTTCCGGTATGCCGACCACGTCGTCGCCATGAAGGCCGGCGGCATCGTCGCGCAGGGCAGGCCGGCCGACATCGTCGACGCCGCGCTGATCGAGGAGGTCTTCGGCCTCCGGTGCCGGATCATCGACGACCCCGAATCCCATACACCGCTGGTCATCCCGCGGGTGAGAGGAGCGTGATGACCGCGCAGCTGACCACATCCTCACCGGTCACCGGCGCGCAGGCCGGCGTCTGGTACGGGCAGCAACTGATCGGTCCGTCGGCGACCTTCGTCGTCGCCCAGGCCTGGGAATGCCATGAGGCCGTTTCCATCCCCGACCTCGTCGCGGCGATCCGCGCCACCGTCGAGGAGGCGCCCGCACTGTCCTGTGCGTTCGGGACGCTCGACGACGCAGTCGTGCAATTCACCGGGGCGCACGATGTCACCGACGTCGCGGTGGTCGACCTCTCATCAGCCGACGATCCGCGCGGCGCGGCATGGGAGTGGATGCGTCGACGCACGGGAACCGCTCTCGACCCGATGACCGCTCCGTGCCTCGAAGCGGCTGTGCTGTGCCTCGCAGCGCACCGAGACGAGCCGGCCGATGCCGTGGTCTACGTGCGTGCGCACCACATCGTCGCCGATTTCTACGGTCTCGGCCTCCTCGGCCGACGCGTCGGTGAGCTGTACGCCGCCGCGGTGACCGATTCCCCCGGCCGACCGGCGTGGTTCGGCCCCGTCGGCGATGTGACCGAGTACGAGTCGCGCTATCGACTATCGCCGGATCATCAGCGGGACAAGGAATTCTGGTCCGCGGAGATCGCCGGACTCGGCAACGTGTCGAGCCTGGCGACCGGACCCGCGCGACCGCATCGCACACGGTCGGTACGGTCACACACCGAGCTGGTCGACGCGTCGACGGCCGATCATCTGGCGGGCCTCGGTGCCGACGGCGGCGGATCGTGGGCAGACGCCGTGACCGGTCTGGTCGCGACGTTCGTCGGCGGGCGATCGGGCAGCGACGATGTGGTGCTCGGCTATCCGATGATGAATCGCCTGGGCACGCCGGCCGTGTCGGTACCGACCATGGTGGTCAACGTGGTCCCGCTGCGCGTCCCGGTGACGCCCTGGGCGACGGTGACGGAGGTGGCCGCCGGGGCCGGTGCCGCCGTACGGCGCATCCGGCCGCACGCCCGGATGCGCGGCGAGGACATCACCCGTTCCGGTGGACCGGGCCGGCCCCGGATCTGGCTCAACGTCAAGGCGATCGACGATCGACTCCGGTTCGGCGACGTCGACGTCACCGTCCATTCGTTGGCCAGGGGGCCGGTCGAGGAACTCACCATCACGGTTCGCCGCACGGGCGACGGTGGGATCGAGCTGCAACTCGACGCCGACGATTCCGTGTTCGATGAGCACGATCTCCGCAGCGTCGGCACAGACCTCGCCGCCCATCTGCGGGCCGCCGCGGACCCGGATGCGTGGCAGCAACCGATCGGACGACTCCCCGTCGGTACCGAGGCCGGATCCGTGCAGGGTCGCCGGCCCGCGGTGGCGGCGCCACCGACCCTGTGCGACTGGTTGCACCATGCCCTCGGCGGTCGTCCCGACGATGTGGGGGTCCTCGCCGCCGACGTGACGGTGAGCCGCGGCGAGTTGCGAACCCGCGTGCATCGACTCGCGCGCATGCTGATCGCCGACGGCATCGGATCGGACGATCGGGTCGCGGTGGTGTTACCTCGCGACGAGTCCGCGGTGGTCGCCATGGCGGCAGCGATCCTGTCCGGCGCGGCGGTGCTGCCGATCGATCCGACCTACCCCCGCGCCCGGATCGATCACATCCTCGCCGACGCACGGCCGCGGGTCCTGCTCAGCAACACAGAGTTCGGTCGAGGACGTGACGATGCGGGCATCCTCACCCTCGACGCGCCCGACGCGATCGCCCGGCTCGGGGCATATTCCGGCGCGCCGCTCGAGGCCGCCGAGCGACCGACGGTACTGCCGGCCCATCTCGCCTGCATCGCCTACACATCGGGCTCGACGGGCGTGCCGAAGGGCGTGATGGTCACCCACGAGGCGATGGTGAACCGCCTTCGGTGGGCGGCCCGCGACTGGCTCGGCGATGACGGTGACCGCGCGAGCGCGGCACGAATCCGCACCTCCCTGTGGAAGAGTCCGGTCGGATTCATCGACGGGATCACCGAGATCCTCGGTGCGCTCGTGCGTGGGGATCGGATCGTGCTCGCCGACGCGCCGTCCGGGCGCGACCCGCGGGCCCTCGCCGACTTGCTGCGCCGGCATCGCACACCCCACCTCACCGCGGTGCCGTCGCTGATCCGTGAGATCGTCCACCGGCACCGGGCGGGCCGCGATGCTCGCGCCGTACCGCATCTCGACCTCTGGGTGTCCAGCGGTGAAGCGTTGCCGGCATCGCTCGCGCGGAACCTGATCGAGGCGGCCCCCGATTCCCGACTGGTCAACTCCTACGGCTCGACCGAGGTCACCGGCGACGCGACGTATGCAGACGTGACCACCGAGGACGCCATGCGCGGCGACGTCACCATCGGCACCCCGGTACCCGGGACCGGCGTGACGATCCTCGACGGCTGGCTCCGGCCGGTCGGCGCAGACGTCGTCGGCGACCTCTATGTGAGCGGCATCCAGCTCGCGCGTGGCTATCTCGAGCGTCCCGATTGGACGGCCCGGTGTTTCGTCGCCGACCCGCAAGGAAGTGGCGAGCGGATCTACCGCACCGGCGATCGCGCCGTCCGCGACCGAACCGGCCGTGTGCGGCTGCTCGGCCGAACCGATGACCAGGTGAAGATCCGCGGTGTCCGGGTGGAACCGGCCGAGGTGGAACGGGCGGTCGCGGATGCGCCGGACGTCGGAGAAGCGGTTGTGGTGGCGTCCCGGGAAGGCCCGGACGACCAGGTCATGCTTGTCGCCTACGTGACCCCGTCGGCGTCCGACCCGCGTCCGGGGGTGCCGGATGTCGATCAGGTCCGCGCACACGTCGCGAGAACGCTTCCGGCACACATGGTGCCATCGGTCGTGATGGCGATACCGACGATCCCGCGTTCGGCACACGGCAAGGTCGACAAGCGTGCCCTGCCAACTCCGGTGTGGCCCGGCACGGAGTCCGGCGGGCCGCCGCCGACGAGCGTCACCGAGCGGTCGGTGGCGGAGGCGTTCGCCGAGATCCTCGGTCGCGGTGGATCATCACTGACCGACGACTTCTTCGCGCTCGGCGGACATTCGCTGCTCGTCACCCGGTTGCTCAACCGGATCGGGGATGTGTTCGGGGCATCGCTCGAGATGCGCGACGTCTTCGACCATCCCACGATCGCCGACGTCGCCCGCCTCATCGACGAACATCGGGCAGGAAGCGATGATGACCGCTTTCCGGCACTCGGTGCGGACGCCGGCCATCCGGCCGAGGCGGCACTGTCGGCGGCGCAGGAACGACTGTGGTTCCTGTTCCGGCTCGAGGGCGCCACCGCTGCGTACAACATCCCGATCGTGTTGCGCCTGCCCGAAACGCCCGACCCGGCAGCGCTCGATGCCGCCGTGCGCGACGTGATCGAACGTCACGAGACGTTGCGGACCGTGATCGCCGACGACGCCGCCGGCCGGGCCTGGCAGCGGGTGCTGCCGATGTCCCGGGTACCGTCGGCGTGCGCCGAGGTGTGTGCCGAACCGGGTGGTACCGACGCGGCGCTGCGAGACTGCGCCGCACACGGATTCGATCTCGGCGCGGACATCCCGATCAAGGTCGTCCTGGTCCGCGAGGATGATCCCCACCACACTGGTGGCCCCTGCGCACTGCTCGTGCTGATCCACCACATCGCGGGCGACGAATGGTCCTCACCACTCCTCGTTGCCGATCTGTCGCGTGCCTACCAGGCCCGTGTCGCACGGCATGCGCCCGTGTTCGCACCGCTTCCGGTGTCCTATCGGGCATACGCGCACTGGCAACGCTCCCTGAGGGATCATCCGCGATCGGTCAAGGGAATCGACCGTTGGAGACGTCGACTCGCCGGCGCGCCGGAGGAACTCAGCCTCCCGTACGACCGTCCGCGTCCGCCGATGACGACCTACCTGGGTGGCCGCGAGTCCTTCCGGCTCGACGAGGACCTCGCCCGACGGTTGGGTGATGTCGCTCGGGCACAGCGGGTCTCGATGTTCATGTTGATGCATGCCGCGGTCGCATTGACCCTCGCCGGCGAGGGGGCCGGCGACGACATCGTCGTCGGTACGCCGGTGGCCGGACGCAATGATGCGGCGTTGCACGGACTGGTCGGGTTCTTCGTGAACCTCGTCGTGCTGCGCACCGACCTCGGTGGCAACCCGACGGTCGCCGAGGTGATCGAGCGCGTCCGCGACGGGGATCTCGATGCGATGGACGGGGCGGATGTCCCGTTCGAGGCGGTCGTCGACGCGGTCGCCCCGGTGCGATCCATGAGCCGTCATCCGCTGTTCGGGGTGCTGGTGCAGTATCGCGCGGCCTGGGGGATACCCGACTTCGCCGGTCTGCCGACGGATGTGACGCCGATCGACCCGGGGACCGCGAAGTTCGACCTGACGGTCGACGCCACCGAGCACGCCGACACCGGTGCGATCGACGTACGGATCGACTATGCGACAGCACTCTTCGATGCCGCGACGATCGAGCGGATCGCCCGCCGGCTGACCACGATGCTGGACCTCCTGGGGTCGTCGCCGGACACGAGGTTGTCGGATGTCGATGCGCTCGACGGCCCCGAACGCGATCGGGTCCTGAACCGGTGGGCGCACGGACCGGAGTCGCTCCTCGAAGGTCCGACGACCGTCGACACGCTGCTCCGCGCGGCCGTCGCCCGGGATCCCGACGGGACGGCGATCGTCTTCCGTGGCGCAATTCACGCCTACGCCGACCTCGGCGCATCGATCGCCGCCGTCGCCGGTGTGCTCGCCGCCACCGGTGTCCGGGCCGGGGACCGCGTCGCCGTCCTGTTGTCACGCAGCGAACTGCTACCCGCGGCGATCGCCGGAGTCATGCGGGTCGGCGCGGCATGTGTGCCGGTCGATCCCGCCCATCCCGCCGCTCGCATCGGATTCGTCCTCGACGATTGCGACGCCACCGTGGTCCTCACCGACCCCACCACGGAAGCCGCACAGGCACAGACGCTGTCGGGTCGACAGACGATCTGTCTGGATCGGTCGATGCTGACCGACAACGCGGCCGCCGACAACGCACGGACCTCACCGCCGCACCCCGCCGCGACCGCGATGGTGCTCTACACGTCTGGATCCACCGGCAACCCGAAGGGGGTGACACTGTCGCATGCGGCACTCGCACATCGGATCAGTCTGGCGGCGTCCGACTTCGGCATCGGGGCGTCCTCGGTGGGCGTCGCCAAGTCCGCCGTCGGCTTCGTGGACGCGTCGACCGAACTGTTCGGGGTGCTCTGCGCCGGTGGCACGGTCGTCATCGCGGATGACGAGACGGCACGCGACCCGGCACTGCTCGGTGCGCAGATCGTCGAGCATCGCGTCACCGACCTGGTGACCGTACCGACCGTGGCGCGTGTGCTCGCCGAGAGTTCGACCGACACACTGGGGTCCGCCCGCAGATGGGTGTGTTCGGGGGAGACGCTGACCGCCGAGACCGTGCGCCGGATCGCTGTCGCCGCACCCGACGCGGGCGTGGTCAACCTGTACGGGAGCACCGAGGTGTGCGGGGACGTCGCCGGGTACGAGGGCGTCGAGACGTCGGATGTCGGCGCTGCAGCGGCGATCCCGGTCGGCAGGCCGCTGCGTGGCTGTTCGCTCTACGTTCTCGACCGGTGGCTGCACCCGGCCGCGCCCGGGGTGGTCGGTGAACTGTATGTCGGCGGCCTTCACCTGGCCGACGGCTACCACGGTCGCACACCGGACACCGCGGTCCGTTTCGTGCCGAATCCGTTTGCCGCGCAGCCGGGTGCGCGGCTCTACCGCACCGGGGACCTCGCCCGATGGGACCGCGGCGGCGTGCTGCACGTCGCGGGTCGCGCCGATGACCAGATCACCCTTCGTGGTGTCCGCATCGAGCCCGCCGAGATCTCGTCGGCGCTCGAATCACTCGACGACGTCGAGGGGGCGGTGGTCGTGCCGGTGACCGCGGAGACGACGGGCGCGACGATGCTGGTCGCGTATGTGACCTTGCGGTCTGGGCTCTCGGACGCGGACGTGTCCGATGGCGCCGGGCTGCGGGCGGCGCTGATCGGTCGTCTGCCTGACGCCATGATCCCTGCGGCCGTGGTGATCCTGGATCGATTCCCGCGCAATCCGAACGGGAAGATCGACCGGCGGGCGCTGCCGGCGCCACGTGCGGAACACGGTGCCGCTCATCGGGAACCCACCACGGAAACCCAAGCGGTCCTGCGGGAGATCTTCGCCCGCGAACTGGGACTCGACGACGAGGAGTTCCACACGGTCGGCATCGACGACGACTTCTTCGAACTCGGCGGCGACAGCATCGCGTCATTGCGGGTGGTGGCCGGTGCAGTTCGGTCGAAAATCGCGATCACCTCGCGGCAGATGTTGGAGTTGCGGACGGTCGCGGCGCTGGCAGCGGTCGCGACGCACGACGTCGAGGAACCCGGTCGCGGCGACGTCACGACTGCGATGACGGAGCCCGTCGCGGTTCCGCCGACACCCGCGCTGCATCGGATACGTCTGTCCGACAACCATATCGACGATCACATCATCACCGAGGTCATCCAGGTGGAGGACGTCGATGTCGCCACGGTCGATGCGGCGGTTCGGCGGCACGACGCGCTTCGTCTGCGGGTCACTCCGAAGAACAGGCTCATCTGGGTCGCGGAGGTGTTGCCGCCGGATGCCGATGCACCGTCCTGCGTCGTGCGTGACGCGGTTGCGAGTGTGGACAGTGCCGGGATCGACGCTGCCGGGATCGACGCTGCCAGGATCGACGCTGCCGGGATCGGGGACGTCGCGGCCCGGGTCGCCGGCCGCGTGCGGATCACCGACGGCCGCCCACTGGCCGTCGAGGTGGTCGAGAGCGCACGTGGCTGCGCAGTGGTACTCGCCGCCCATCGGGCGGCGCTCGACCGGCGCTCGCTCCATCGCATTGCCGTGGCGGTCGCGGGCGGTGGCGATCTCGCGGCCGGAGGGGGCTCTGCCGATGCTTTCACCGCCGCAGCAACGGTTCTCGACTCACGTGCGCGCGGGGGAGGGATCGACCAAGACATCGACGAGCTGGTGGCACGGTCCGGTGAACTGCTGGCCGCCCGGCCCGCAGTCGAGCCCATGGGACGGGCGTCCGCGTGTGAGGCGGTCGGGGTGGCGCGGTCGGTTGATCGGGCGATCCTGCGGGCCGGTCTCGTCACCGCACTGCGGGAGTTCCGCGGCGACGCGTCCTTCGACGTCGACGCGGACCTGCGGGTCCTCCTCGCGGGCGATGCCGCGTCCGACACGATGGGGTCGTTGACGGCGATCCATCCCTCCACCACCGCCGACGGAGGCGACGTCGACCTGGCCGGCGTGTCAGGGGAGTGGTTCGCCGTGCTCCGACATGGTGATCGTGCGGTACGCAAGGCATTCAAGCGCCTCCGCGACGCCCCGGTTCTACTGACCGAGGTCTTCGGCGAGGTGGCGCGTTCCGACTGTCGAGAGGGCGGGGAGCGCGATCACGCTACCGTCGCCCGATTCCGGCGTGATCCGGCGACCGGCGAATCCGAGCTCACGGTGATCGCGCCCGATGCCGCGGCCGCGCGCGAGTTGGTCGGCGGATGGGTGGGAGCGGTCGCGGACAGCGTCGGCGGGTGACGCTCCTGTCACCGGCGACCGCCGGAGATCTGGACTCAGGATGCCCCGCCGCCGGGTTCTGCCGCGGCGACGACCCCGCTGGGCGCCCGTCGGCTCCCGGGCTGCTGGCGCGGCATCCGGTTGGGCGGCACCGGGTACGGCCGACCCCTGCCGAGAGTGCCCGCGGCGACATTCGGTCCGCACTGGATCAGGGCGTTCTGGGCGCCCGGGAGGGGATCGCCGAAACGTGGCCGCGCCGGATTCGGTCGGCGCGCGAAGTCGAACGTGGAGGTCATGTCCCCGACGACCCCGCGACGCCACGGCGTGAGGTTGGGCACGTCGACGCCGAAGCGCTCCTCGATGAGGCGGAGCTGTGATGTGTGGTCGAACGTCTCGGAGGCCACCAGCCCGCCTCTGCTGTACGGGGAGATCACGAAGCAGGGCACCCGGTAGCCGAGCCCGATCGGACCGCGGATGCCTTTGGATGCCGAGACCTTGGTGATGTCGGGCACGCTGACGAACTCGCCTGGGGTACCCGGCGGCGGGGTCGGCGGCGTCACGTGGTCGAAGAATCCGCCGTTCTCGTCGTAGGAGATGATCAATGCGGTCTTCTCCCACACCTTGCGATTGGACGTGAGGATGTCGAGGAGTTCGACGATACCCACGGCACCGAGCGCGGCGGGCAGCGCGGGATGCTCGCAGTTCAGTGCCGACGGGATCACCCAGGACACCTTCGGCAGCCGGTCGGCGGCCACATCTGCGGCGAAATCGGTCGGGTAGGTCGGTGCGATCCCACGCCGGGCCAGCTCGGAGTTCGGGTTCTGGGCCTGCTTGAAACAGCCCATCATGCCGTCGAGGACCACACTGGACACCGGCCCGAGGTCGCGGTTGTTGTAGATCTTCCAGCTCACCCCGGCGTCGCGGAGATTCTCCGGCATGGTGCGCCAGGTGTACACGAATTTGGGTATCAGCGTGGGGGTTTCGAGCAGTGGCCCGCCATGGGTGCCGCCCGGGTCGAGGTTGGCGCTCATCCAGTACAGACGGTTGGGGTCGGTGGGGCCGAGAACGGAGCAGTGGTAGTTGTCGCAGAGCGTGAACGCCTCGGCCAGCGACCGGTGGACGGGGATGTCCTCGCGTTCGTAGTAACCCATCAGCGCGGGGGCGTTGGCGGGCCCCACCGACCGGATCGACATCGGGAGCCAACCGTCGTTGCGCCCCCGGTTCCACGCCTGATGCATGCCCTCCCACGAATGGTCGGGGTCGTTGATGCACTCGCCGTCGAGATTGGCATCGTGGGCGGTGTCGAGCCGGAACGGCAGGGTGTGGCCGCGGCGGGTGGGGCCGACTCCTGGCGCCCAGCCACGCTGCTTCCATGCTGCCGATTGCTCTCCGAATCCGCGGACGCCGGAATAGGTTCCGAAGTAGTGGTCGAACGAGCGGTTCTCCTGCATGAACAGGACGATGTGCTCGATGTCCTCGAGCGACCCGGTACCGGCCGGATCAGCGGAGGCATAGGCGTTGTCGATGATCGGCGCGGCCCACGACGTCAGGAGCGCCCCACCACCGGCAGCACCCACCCGGGTGAGGAACTCGCGACGGGACAGACCGGCAAACGGTGTGTTCGACATGGATCTCCTGGCGATGACGACTGCGCCGATGACGCGCCTGCTGGGCGGTCAGGCGGGGTCAGTGTACTCGGCGAAACCGTACTGCTCGTGTGGTCCGATCGCCGCGAATTCGAACAATCCGTCGCCGAAGGACTCGTTCTCTCCGTCGAACAGGACAAAACGGCTGAAATGGTCGGTGACACAGAACATCTTCATCGTCGGGTCGAGCTCGGAGACCTTGAGATGCAGATCCTCGACCTTGAGTTCGCCCTGCCACATGCCGTGCCGCCAGTCGGGTTCGAGCCCGTATCCGGTGCCGAAGGCAAGGTGGTTCGCCAGCTGCGGACTGCAGGTGACCGTGACGACCTTGCCCGATGGACGTGTGAAACGCAGAGTGGCCTCGGCGGTTTCACGGGTACCGGGGATGAAGGTGATCTCGTGGGTGACGTGCCCGAGCCACTCCGGCTCGTGTGCGGGGTCGTCCCAGATGAGCCGGGCATCGTCCATCACCCGTTCGCCGGTCTCGGTCTCCTGCACCACCACGACCACCGAGAAGTCGGCGAAGCGCATGACCGAGTAGATCCAGAAGAACGTGCCGGAGATCTTCGCGTCGGCTCTGCGGCCCGGCGGCTCCGCCTCACCGACCGGGCGCACACCCCACGACCGGTCGCGGTTGCCGCGCCACGGACCGGGCTCGACCCCGAATCGACGACCGTCGACCGTCAGTTCGCCCGACCAGTCCCCGGTCTGGACGAACCGCTGGGTATCGAAGGTCACCCGCTCGATCTGGCGCTGAAAGTGTCTCGGCTCCAAGGCGGCGGGGCTCGTCGCGGTGAACGTGAGATCGAAGGACAGGTCGCCGTGCCCGGGCTCGAGGGCGACGCGGAGTCGGTGCAGACCGTCGAGGACCTCGAGGGTGAACGGCCCCACCCGCATGTCGGTGCGGTCGGCGCCGAGTGCGCGGGACGCGCGTACGACGATGTGATCATCGCCACGGCGCACGACGGCGAAACAGTCGGTGACACCCAGGTTCGGGTACACACCGAGGCCGAAGATCAGCCACGGTGAATCTTCTTCCGGACCATGGCAGTTGAAGTAGTAGCGGTCGTAGAAGTTGCGGTCGGAGGTCTGTACGTGGCGGATGACCTCGGCGACCTGGTGAATGGGGTGGTCGTCCATCGGTGACAGCATCTATCGCACCTTCTCCCAGTACGTCCCGGCGAGCATCGCCTCGAGTGTGGCCCGATGCAGGATCATGTCGTCGGTGTCGGCGGGTTCCTCCGCCTGACCGAAATGGATTGCGCGTGACTGGATACGGAACATCACCACCGCGTGGATGAGGGCTGCGTAGGTGGTGTAGAAATCGAGGTCGCGAGGTTCGTGGCCCGACGTGCGCCGGTAGGCCTCGGCGACGTCGTCGCGCCGTAGGAAATCGGGCAATCCGGGCAGGCCGGCCATCTCGGCGAGGTCCTGGAAGAACCGGTGCAGGAAGATGAGCCATGCGACGTCCAGCTCGCGCGGACCGTAGGCCGCCATCTCCCAATCGAGCACCGCCGCGGGTGTGAAGTCCTGGTAGATCACATTCCCGATGCGGGCGTCGCCCCAGGTCAGTACCGCATCCGACTCGACGGGGAAATGCGCGTCCACCCAGGCGAATCCGCGCTCGATCAGGCCGGAGCCGGCTCGCCCCGCACTGGCCCACGTGTAGAACTCGCGCAGTCGTCGGACGTGCGCCCGCAAGGGTGTCTCGCCGGGGGCCGGCAGGTCGAGGGATTCCATCGGGGGCGGCGCGGAATGGATCATCGCGAGGGTCTCGATCGTCTTCTCTGCCAGCGTGGCCCGTTGCTCGGCACCGGCCTCGGTGACCCAGGATCCGAAGGTGTAGGGCATCACGTCCGGTGGAACCAGCCCGTCGACACGTCCCATGACGAAGAACGGCGCACCCAGACGCGCAGGGTCGGGCTCGGACCAGTAGAGGGACGGTAGCGCGACGTAGGTGCTCGACGCGACGTGGCCGATGATCGCGAACTGACGATCGAGATCGTAGCTGGGGAACACCGGGTCGCTCTCCGGCATCGGCGCCACCCGGACGACGAGTGGATGCGCGACGCCCTCCCATTCGGCGTCGACCACGATGGTCTCGCTCGACATCCCGTTGGCCGACGGGATCTCGAGGCGGGTGATGGTGGCCGGGGCGCCGACAACGGTCGGCAGCCAATCGGCGAGTCGGCCGCGGAGCCAGTCGGGGTCGCGTCGCGACGACGTGGGCCGCGCGACCTCGTTGGCGTTCAGGGAATCGTTGTTCGGCATCAGGACATCCATCGGACTCGTACGGGTGTTGACGGAGGTGAATTAGAACACGTTTCACCTCGACGGCGTGCCGACTCCGCGGGATCGGGATTGGGGCGGACGTCTGCACCGAACGTCCCACACGACATCGCGTGCCGGGCGGCAGAGTGGTGCTTGACCAGCGCACATGCCGCGCCCACCATGGAGGCATGGATGCCGCGTCGATCACCGGTGCGCGTAATTGGGATGCCGTCGCCGAGCGTCACCCCGAGGTCGTCGCACGCCTGGAGGACGGACTCGCGCGCTCCGACGAAGTCGCCGACGCGGTGATCGCCGAGATGCACGAGCGGCGGATCGGCTGGACGCAACTGTTGGCGATGGTCGGCAACGACCCCGACGACCCCGACGACCCCGACGACCCGGCGATGCCGCCGGCGCTCGGTGCGCTGATCCGATCGGCGAGCACGCCACCGGCATGGTTCGACCCGTCGCTCGCCGAGGCCGGCGCCCGGGCGTGGTGGCGATTCGGCACACTGCAGTCGTCGACGCTCTATCAATCTCTGATCTACGGATACAAGGCCCAGGGATTCGTCCGTCCGCTCGCCGCCACCGGGCGGCTCGGGGAGGGCACCCTCGAACGTGTGCAGAACACGGCGCGGTGGGTCGCGGAGGCGACCACTCCGGGCTCGATGCGGCCGGGTGCGCCCGGCTGGGTCGCCACGATACGTATCCGATTGCTCCACGCACTGATCCGCGATCACCTCCTCCGGGACCGTGCCGGCTCCGGCGACGTCTGGGACGTCGACGCCTGGGGCGTGCCGATCAACCAGACGTACTCGGCGCTGACGATCAGCGGCGGTTTCCTGGTGTTGCCGCTGACCATCGCCCGCGATCTCGGCATCCGGTACAGCAGTGCCGAGCGGGCGGCGATCACGCACCTGTGGCGCTGGATCGGTTGGGTGATCGGTGTCGACGACGAGCGTCTGCCCGCCGACTTCGCCGCTGCACGTGAACTGTTCACGATCGCCGCCGAGTTCGAACTCGAGCCGGACGCCGTGTCGAAACGCCTGACGCACGCCCTGTTGCGAGACGGCTACGACCTGCGGGATGCGATCCCGCTGCCGGGGCCCGTGGTCACGATGATGGGCGTGGTCATCAAACCCGTTCTCTCCACGTCGTTCTCGTCGATCAGCACCCGCTGGATGGAGGAGTCCGCGGCGGGTGCGCTGGGTCTGCGGCGCACGCCGCTCCATCACCTCGTCGACGTCGCCCGCCCGGCGGTGCGGCTGAGGGAGGTGCTGCGGGCGACGGGTCTGCTGGGGTCGGAGCGTGCCGTCGTCCGTCGTGAGTTGCGCACGGTCCGTCGTGGTCTGGGCCTGCCCGACGCCGGGAACGATCAATTGACCGCTGTTGGTTAATGCTGGTAACTTAACGCCGATAAGCGACTGTGGGGAGTGCGCATGCCGGCGAGACTGACCAGATTCATCCTGAAGATGCCCCGGGCGGTGCTGGGTGTCGCGTTTCTCGTGCTGATCCTGGCCGGGCTCTACGGCGCCACTGCCGCGCAGCACCTGCTCGCCGGTGGCTACAGCGACCCCGGATCGGAGTCCTCACGGGCCGACCGCGTCCTCGAGGAGACCTTCGACCGAGGTGGACTGCAGGTGGTGGTGAAGCTCGACGGACCCGCCGGGATGAACATGGCCACCGACCCGACGGCGCGGGAGGTCGGCACCGGCATCGTCGGTGAACTCGAGACCGTCGACCACGTCCAGCGACCCATCCTGTCGGTCTGGCAGAACCCGGACCTGGCGCCGGCGCTGGTCAGCGAGGACTCCTCATCGGCGCTGATCGTGCTGACGCTGGCCGGGGGCGAGGATGACGCACCGGCGTACGCGCAGCAGATCGACGAGCGCTTCACCGGTGAGCGACAGGGGATCTCCGTCCGCGTCGGAGGTCAGGGCCTGGTGTTCAGCCAGGTGAACGCGCAGACGACGAAGGACCTGGCGGTCGCCGAGGGGATCGCGATCCCGATCAGCTTCGTGGTGCTCATCGTCGTGTTCGGTGGTCTGGTGGCGGCTGCTCTACCGGTCGTCATCGGCATCGTCGCCATCGTGGGCACCTTCGCACTGCTGCGCCTCATCGCGGAATTCACCGACGTCTCGATCTTCGCGCTGAACCTCACCACGGCACTGGGATTGGCCCTTGCGATCGACTACACGTTGCTGATCGTGACGCGCTACCGCGAGGAGGTCACGGGCGGCGCCCCCCGTCCCGCCGCGATCGCGACGACCATGGCGACCGCCGGTCGGACGGTGGCGTTCTCGGCGGTCACCGTCGCGTTGTCCCTCGCGGCGCTCGCCATCTTCCCGATGTACTTCCTGCGCTCGTTCGCCTACGCCGGCGTCGGGGTGGTCATCGTGGCATCGCTCGCCGCGCTCGTCCTCACACCGGCGATCCTGATGGTCCTGGGACCGCGCGTGGACGCGCTCGATGTCCGTCGTCCCCTGCGCAGGATCTTCCGCCGACCAACGCCGGCGCCGCGTGCCGTCGAGGAGACCCGCTGGTATCGGTTGGTGCAGTTCGTCCTCCGGCACGCGCTGCCGGTGGCCCTGGTGGTGACGACCCTGCTCCTCGTCCTCGGTGCGCCCTTCCTCGGGATCCGCTTCGGGTTCCCGGACGACCGGGTGTTGCCGCCGACGGCGTCATCGCATGCGATCCAGCAGGAGATCCGGGACGACTTCGCGCAGAACATGTCCGCGTCGGTCACGGTCGTCGCGTCCGGGCTTCCCGATGGCCCGACGCTGGCCGGATACACCGCCGCGCTGTCCGAGGTCGAGCAGGTGGATTCGGCGTCGTCGTCGGCGGGCACATTCGTCGACGGTCGACAGGTGGGCCCCGGGGACCCGGCGAACACCCGCGGCACCACCTCACTCATCTCGGTGTCCACCGATCTCGAGCCGATGCGTGACGAGGGGCTCGCCCAACTCGACCGGATGCGCGCCGTCGCGGTCCCGGCCGGTGTCGGTGTCCTGTTCACCGGGCTGGCGGCGACCAACCAGGACACGGTGAACGCCATCTACGACCACCTGCCGTGGGTTCTGACGATGATCGCGCTCGCGACCTTCGTCCTCCTGTTCCTGTTCACCGGCAGCGTGGTGTTGCCGCTCAAGGCCCTTGTCCTCAACGTGCTCTCGCTGTCCGCGACCTTCGGTGCGATGGTCTGGTTCTTCCAGGACGGGCATCTCGGCGGGCTCGGCACCACCGCGACCGGATACCTGGTGGCCACCATCCCGGTCTTGATGTTCTGCATCGCGTTCGGGTTGTCGATGGACTACGAGGTGTTCCTGCTCGGCCGAATCCGCGAGGAATGGCTCGACTCCGACGGCAGCAGGGAAGGGAGCGATCACGCCGTGGCGGTGGGCATCGCACGAACCGGCAGGGTGGTCACCGCCGCGGCGCTGCTGATGAGCATCGTGTTCGCGGGGATCGCGGCGTCGGAGGTGTCGTTCATGAGAATGTTCGGGGTGGGACTGACCCTGGCCGTCCTGATGGACGCCACCCTGATCCGCATGCTGCTGGTCCCGGCGTTCATGCGCCTCGCCGGGCGTGCGAACTGGTGGGCGCCGGGACCCCTCCGACGACTCCACGATCGCATCGGACTGTCGGAGTCGATCAGCACCCGACCATCCGTTCCGGCCCCGGCCGGAACCTCAGTCGACGAGGAGAGCCGTGTCGAGCACGACGAGACGGACCAGGTCGCCCCGCGGTTCCGGTGAGCTGCTGGCCGAGGAGATCATCGAGGCGGCCAACGCCTTGCTGCTCGAGCACGGTGACGATGCCGCGGTGTCGGTACGCGCGGTCGCCGCGCGGGTCGGTGTGACCCCGCCGTCGATCTACCTCCACTTCGCCGACAAGGACGCGATGCTCGACGCGGTGTGCGCGCGATACTTCGAGCAGCTCGACGGCGTGATGGCCGAGGTGTCGGCCGGGATCGACGATCCACTCGAGCGGGCACTCCAGCAGGGATTGGGTTACGTCCGGTTCGCCGTGACCACGCCGGTGCTCTATCGCATCGCGTTCCGGCAGTCGGGCCCCGACGGCCCGTCCAAGGTGGACGAGGTGCTCGCGACGTCGGCGTTCAACCGGATGTCGGCGACGGTGGCCGAACTCGCCGCAGAGGGCTTCTTCCCGGATTCGGACGTCACCGAGGTGCTGCTCGAGTTCTGGGCGGCGGCACACGGCGTCGCCTCGCTGATGTTGGCCAAACCGGGTCTGCCCTGGGGTGATGACCTCGCTCTCGCCGAATCTCTGATGCGTTCGGTGTGCCTGGGCCGCGCGACGCGCGACCTCCTCGGTGCGCGCCACGACGCCGGCGATGTGCGGGCGTGGCTGCGCGAACAGCGCACGACGCGGCCGTGACTCCTGCTGTCACACGACACCAAAGTCAAGAGAAGGTAAAGTCGGAACTCGACAGCCACCGTTCTCGTTGACAACGCAGATACAACAAGCAAAAGGAGCACTAGGTGCGAGAGAGCAGCAATCCGGTTATGCGCGGTGTCGTCCGCGATAACCAGACCGGCTACGCCGGTTTCGGCGCCGGAGCGGCCGCCGCCGGTCAGGGTGCCATGTGGGGTCAGCAGGGGCAGCAGACCGATCCGTACACCCAGGCCCCACCGGTCAGCCGTCAGCTGACGATCGACGACGTGGTCACCAAGACCGCCATGACGCTCGGCGTGCTGACCATCTCGGCGATCATCACCTACTTCGCGATCAGCAGTCGGGCGACCGAGGCTGCTCAGACGAGCCTGGCGATGCCGCTGATGTTGGTCGGCGCCCTCGGTGGACTGGGCCTGGTGCTGGTCGCCACGTTCGGTCGCAAGCAGGACAATCCCGCGATCGTGCTCGCCTACGCCCTCTTCGAGGGTCTGTTCGTCGGCTCCATCTCGTTCGTCTTCGCGAACATGGTGGTCGCCGGGGACACGTCGGCAGGCGCACTGATCGGGCAGGCCGTCCTGGGTACCTTCGGCGTGTTCTTCGGCATGCTGCTCGTGTACAAGGTCGGCGCCATCCGCGTCACGCCTCGCTTCACCCGGATGCTCTTCGCGGGCATGATCGGCGTGATCGTGCTGATGCTCGGCAACCTCGTCATCGGTCTGTTCAATGGTGGCGAAGGCTTCGGACTCCGCAACGGTGGTCCGCTGGCGATCATCTTCTCGCTCGTCTGCATCGCCCTGGCCGCGTTCAGCTTCCTGCTCGACTTCGACGCCGCGGACCGGCTCATCCGGGCCGGAGCGCCCGAGCGCGCCGCGTGGGGTGTGGCTCTCGGCCTCACCGTCACCCTGGTCTGGCTGTACGTCGAGATCCTGCGTCTGCTGAGCTACTTCAACTCCGACTAGACGTTTTCACCGGCCGATGGCCCCGCACCCACCTGGGCGCGGGGCCATCGGTCTCTGTCGGCCACGGAGAAAATCACTCGCGCGGTGTCCGACCGGATTGGTAGCGTTCGTCCCCATGTGGTGAGCAGCGGCACGGCAACCGATGAGATCGGTCGCCCATTCGAGTCAGATCAACCAACGGCATCGAACCGACGCCAGTGCCAGAGCGCCCGATGCACTTTCCCGGAAGGACCCCTCCGTGACCGCTGCCAACCAACCTGTGTCCGATCCCGCTGTGTCCGATCCCGCTGTGCCGTCCGATCCCGCACCCGCCGACGACCGATTGTCGCGCGAGAACCTGGTCGTCATCGGTGTCTTGCTGGTCGCCTCGTTCGTCGTCATCCTCAACGAGACCGTCATGAGCATCGCCATCCCGGTGCTCCAGCGCGATCTCGGCGTCCCGCCGAGTGTGGGTCAGTGGCTGACCACCGCATTCATGCTCACGATGGCGGTCGTCATCCCACTGACCGGTTTCCTCATCCAGCGGGCGGGCACCCGCACGCTGTTCGTGTTCGCCATGTCGGCGTTCACCGCCGGCACGGTGATCGCTTTCGCCGCACCCGGATTCGAGGTGCTGCTCGGTGCGCGGGTGATCCAGGCGATCGGTACCGCGATCATGCTGCCGCTGCTGATGACCACCATCATGACGGTGGTTCCCGAACACCGCCGCGGCGTGATGATGGGCAACATCTCGGTCGTCATCGCGGTGGCACCCGCGCTCGGCCCGACGGTGTCCGGGTTTATCCTCGATCACTTCGGCTGGCGATGGATCTTCGGCTTCGTCGCCCCGATCGCCCTTGCCGCACTGATCGTCGGGGGTGTGTTGATCCGGCCGGTCGGGGAGCGGATCAAATCCCCGATCGACTATGTGTCGGTGCCGTTGGCGATTCTCGGATTCGGGGGACTGGTCTACGGGCTCGCCGGGATCGGCGAGTCCGCCGAGGACGGTTCGGGTGTGCCCGTGTGGATTCCGTTCACCGTCGGCGTGCTCGCCCTGGCTGCGTTCATCGGCCGACAACTGGCGCTGCAACGACACGACCGTGCGTTGCTCGATCTCCGGGTCTTCCGGTCGGGGCAGTTCTCCCTCGCGATGGGTGCGATGGTGGTCGCGATGGGGACCATGCTCGGCACCTTCATCGTGGTGCCGTACTTCGCCCAGACGGTGCTCCAGCTGGACCCGCTCACGACCGGACTGCTCACTCTTCCCGGCGGTCTCATCATGGGTCTGGCCGGTCCCATCGTCGGCAGGATCTATGACCTGCGCGGCCCGCGGATCCTGGCCGTCCCGGGCGCGATCATCGTCAGCGCCGCGGTGTGGATGCTGGTGTTCGTCAGCCCGTCGACGTCGGTGTGGTGGCTGCTCGGGGCGAACGCCATGCTGTGCCTCGGTCTGGCCGCGACGTTCACGCCGTTGATGACGCTGGGGCTCGGGTCCGTCGAACCCCGCCTGTACTCGCACGGCTCCGCAGTGCTGGGCACCTTCCAGCAGGTCGCGGGCGCCGCGGGCACGGCCCTGTTCATCACGGTGATGACCGTGGTCTCGACCGCCGACCAGGACGCCGGTGTCGCCGAGACCGAGGCCATCAGCCACGGTGTCCAGCGCGTCTTCACGGTCGCCGGTTTCCTCAGCTTCGCGCTGATCGTCATCGTCCTGTTCCTGCGACGCCCGGACGCCGACGAGAGGCAGGAGATCCCCGCACCGGTCGCCGCCGAGACACGAGCGGATGCGTCGGACGTCGATCTCCGGGAGCCGGATCCGGTCTGACGGGCGGGTCTGCACCGCACACGACGAGAAGGGCCGGCCGGAGCGAACTCCGGCCGGCCCTTCTCGATTCCAGTGGTCTCAGCTGAGGCGTTCGAGCACCATCGCCATGCCCTGACCGCCACCCACACACATCGACTCGATGCCGAAGGTCTTGTCGTGGGTCTGCAGGTTGTTCAGCAGGGTGGTGGTGATGCGCGCGCCGGTCATCCCGAACGGGTGACCCAGCGCGATGGCGCCGCCGGAGACGTTGAGCTTGTCGTGGTCGATGCCGAGTTCGTTCGCCGAGCCCAGTACCTGCACGGCGAAGGCCTCGTTGATCTCGACGAGATCGATGTCCGACAACGACATGCCGGACACCTTGAGCACCTTGCGGATCGCCTCGATCGGGCCGAGGCCCATGATCTCCGGCGATAGGCCGGTCGCGGCGGTCGCGACGACGCGGGCGAGCGGGGTGAGGCCGAGCTGCTTGGCCTTCGTGTCACTCATGATGACGAGCGCGGCCGCACCGTCGTTGAGCGGGCAGGCGTTGCCGGCGGTGATGGTACCGTCCGGCCGGAAAACCGGCTTGAGCTGCGAGATCTTCTCGTAGGTCGTGCCCGCGCGCGGGCCGTCATCGGTGTCGACGATGCTGCCGTCGGGGAGGGTGACCGGATCGATCTCGCGGGCGAAGAAGCCCGACTTGATGGCCTCCTCCGCGCGGTTCTGGCTGCGGACGCCCCAGTGATCCTGGTCCTCGCGGGAGATGCCGGTGAAGCTGGCGACGTTCTCGGCGGTCTGACCCATCGGGATGTAGACATCCGGGATAAGGCCTTGCCCCCGGGGGTCGGTCCACGCGGGCGCACCACCCTGGGTGGTCTGTTCGGTGCGGGCCTGCGCCTCGTCGAACACCGGGTTCTTCGAGTTCGGTGCGCCGTCGGCAGCCCCCGAGATGCCGAAGCTCGACACGCTCTCGACACCACCGGAGATGAACACATCACCTTCGCCGGAGCGGATGGCGTGCAGCGCCATCCGTGTGGTCTGCAACGACGACGAGCAGTAGCGGTTGACGGTCACGCCGGGGACGTGGTCGAGGCCGAGTTCAACGGCGATCACACGAGCGATGTTGTAGCCGCCCTGACCGCCGGGCTGACCGATGCCCCAGTGGAAGTCCTCGATGTCGGCGACGTCGAGCTCGGGCACCTTGGCGAGCGCGGCGGCCGCCATCTGGCGGGAGAGCTCGTCCGGGCGGATGTCTTTGAGGGACCCCTTGCCGGCACGGCCGATCGGGGAGCGGGCATGGGCGACGATGACTGCTTCAGGCATGAGCGTCAGATTACTCCCTAGCAGTTGCTTGGTCAGTGGGCCGTCCCACCAGGCGGCGAAGCCGACTGACCAGTCGATTCTGTTCCACCGATTCGGATACCTCCGGCGGCTCCGGGAGCGGCGCCGGACCCCATTCGCCGATCGCCTCGAGCACCTCGGGGATCAGGATGTCCGCAGCCAGCGCGTAGCCGGCCGCCGACGGGTGGTACTGGTCCGGCGAGAACATGTGCTCGGGTTTCGCCAGGAATTCCTTGGCCAGCAGATCGGCCATCGGGACCGGCCGACCGCCGGCCGCGCGCACGGCACCCCGCTGAGCCGAGGCGAGCTGCAACCCCCACCGGCGCAGCACACTGCGCAGCGGCTGCGGGATCGCGGTGATCACCCCGAAGTCCGGACATGTACCGACGACGACCTTCGCGCCGTTCTCCACGAGCAGGGCGACCGCCTCACCGAGGCGTCGTGCCGACGACCGGATCCCGTTGCTGGCGGTGACATCGTTGGCGCCGATCAGGATCACCGCGACGTCGGGGCGTTCACGGGTGACGAGCATCGCCTCGATCTGGGCGACCAGACCCTTGGATGTCGCGCCGACGATCGCTTTGTTGCCGTAGCGGATGACCTTGCCGGTCTCGGCGGACACGCGCCGGACCACCTGGACCCCCGGTGTCTGATCGGCCGTGTCCGCGCCCAGACCCGCGGCCGTCGAGTCGCCGAAGACCACCAGGTGCAGGTCGACTGTGCTGTCCCGGGTGTATCGATGCGGGCCCGTGCCGTCCGGCAGATAGATGCCGTCGCCGTTGGGGGCGTCGTCGGTGCGGTGCGGGATCACCGTGCGCGCCTCGGCCGCCTGACCGTTCAGATAGTTGTAGGCAGCCCATGAGGCGCCCGCGCTGGCGGCGGTGGCCGCCACGGTCGCACCGACGTCACGGAGGAGGCGATTGTTGTCCATGGTGGGCCGACTATCCGAAACCTGGCGACCTGAACTCGGGCACGGCTGCCAGCTTAGTCCGGGTTCTCGCCGATTCCGCGCCTCTGGGACGATGGACACATGCGCATCGCAGATCATGTCGTGGACCTGGTGGGCAACACCCCGCTGGTCAAGCTCAACTCGGTGACCAATCCCGGTTCTGGCCTGGTCGCAGCCAAGATCGAATACCTCAATCCGGGCGGCAGCAGCAAGGACCGGATCGCCGTGCGGATGGTCGACGCCGCCGAGCAGTCCGGTGCGCTGAAGGCGGGTGGCACCATCGTCGAGCCGACGTCGGGCAACACCGGCGTCGGTCTGGCGCTGGTCGCGCAGCAGCGCGGCTACAAGTGCGTATTCGTGTGCCCCGACAAGGTCGGTGAGGACAAGCGCAACGTCCTGCGTGCCTACGGTGCCGAGGTCGTGGTGTGTCCGACCGCGGTCGCCCCCGACCATCCCGACAGCTACTACAGCGTCTCCGATCGGTTGGTTCGCGAGATCGACGGCGCCTGGAAGCCCGACCAGTACTCGAATCCCGCCGGACCGCAGAGCCACTACGAGACCACCGGTCCGGAGATCTGGGCGGACACCGACGGCAAGATCACGCATTTCGTCGCGGGCGTCGGTACCGGTGGCACCATCACGGGTACCGGCCGCTACCTCAAGGAGGTGTCGGACGGAAAGGTGAAGGTCGTCGGCGTCGACCCGGAGGGCTCCGTCTACTCCGGCGGCACCGGTCGGCCGTACCTCGTCGAGGGTGTCGGTGAGGACTTCTGGCCGTCCGCCTACGATCCGTCGATCCCGGACGAGATCATCGCCGTCTCCGACGCCGATTCGTTCGACATGACGCGACGCCTCGCCCGCGAGGAGGGCCTGCTGGTCGGTGGTTCGTGTGGCATGGCGGTCGTCGCGGCACTCCAGGTGGCCGAGCGTGAGGGGCCTGATTCGCTCGTCGTCGTGCTCCTGCCCGACGGTGGCCGCGGCTACCTGGGCAAGATCTTCAACGACGAGTGGATGAGCAGCTACGGATTCCTGCGCAGCCCGCTCGACGGGAAGGCGCGCGAGTCGTTGGTCGGGGACGTGTTGCGCGGAAAGACCGGCGCACTGCCCGATCTGGTCCACACCCACCCGCAGGAGACGCTGCGTGACGCCATCGAGATCCTGCGTGAGTACGGGGTCTCGCAGATGCCCGTGGTCGGCGCCGAACCGCCGGTGATGGCGGGCGAGGTCGCCGGTGCGGTCACCGAGCGTGACCTGCTCAGTGCCGTGTTCGAGGGCCGCGCCAACCTGGCCGACCCGGTGTCGGCGCACATGGGTGATCCGTTCCCGCTCATCGGTTCCGGTGAACCGGTCACGGCCGCGACCAAGGCACTGTCCGAATCGGATGCGCTGATGGTGGTGGAGGACGGCAAGCCGATCGGCGTGATCACCCGGCACGATCTGCTGGCCTTCGTCAGCACCCACCCCATCGTCGGATAGGAGAGCGACCATGAGTGAGCACCGCAGCGCCGCGGATTCGAGCCGCTGGCAAGGTTTTTCCACCCAGGCGATCCACGCCGGCTACGAGCCCGATGCGCAGACCGGTGCGGTGAACGTACCGATCTACGCGAGTTCCACCTTCGCGCAGGATGGTGTCGGGGGGATGCGCGACGGGTTCGAGTACGCGCGCACCGGGAACCCGACCCGCCGCGCACTCGAGGCCAACCTCGCCGCGATCGAAAAAGGCACCTACGGGCGAGGTTTCGCCTCGGGCATGGCCGCGACCGATGCATTGCTGCGGGCCACCCTGCGCCCCGGCGACCACCTGGTGATCCCCAACGACGCGTACGGCGGCACCTTCCGACTGATCGACAAGGTGTTCTCGCAGTGGGGCATCACCTACTCCGCGGCGCCGGTCTCCGATGTCGACGCGATCCGGGCAGCCATCACGCCCGCGACCAAGTTGGTCTGGATCGAGACCCCGACGAATCCGCTGCTCAACGTCGGCGACATCGAGGCGCTCGCCGCCGTGGCGCACGAGGCAGGCGCCAAGCTGGTGGTGGACAACACCTTCGCGTCGCCCTACCTGCAGCAGCCGATAACCCTGGGCGCCGACGTGGTGCTGCACTCGACGACCAAGTACCTCGGCGGCCACTCCGATGTCGTGGGCGGCGCGCTGGTCACCAACAGCGAAGAGCTCGACGATGCGGTGGCGTTCCTGCAGAACGGGGCGGGCGCGGTGCCCGGCCCGTTCGACGCCTACCTCACCATGCGCGGTATCAAGACCCTCGCGGTCCGAATGGATCGCCACTGCGACAACGCCGAGCAGGTGGTCGACTTCTTGTCCACGCATCCCAAGGTCGACTCGGTGCTGTACCCGGGCCTGCCGACCCATCCGGGTCATGAGGTCGCGGGCAAGCAGATGCGACGTTTCGGCGGCATGGTGTCGGTCCGCGTCAAGGGCGGACAGGTCGCGGCCCAGGAGTTCTGCGCCCGCACCGAGGTGTTCACCCTCGCGGAGTCCCTGGGCGGCATCGAATCCCTCATCGAACATCCGGCGGCGATGACCCACGCATCGACGGCAGGTTCGCTGCTGGAGGTTCCGGCGGATCTCGTCCGGCTGTCGGTCGGGATCGAGGACATCGCCGATCTGCTCGGTGATCTCGAGAACGCGCTGAGCTGACGGATCGGTGCTGACGGATCGGCGGACGCCGTGTTGCTGACTCAAGGTGAGATCGACAACGCGGCCGCCGCGCTGTCCACCGTGATGCGCCGTACCCCGATGATCGCCTCGCGGGTGCTCGCCGAGAAGATCGGCTGCGATGTGTGGTTGAAATGCGAAAACCTCCAGCGCACAGGCTCATTCAAGCCCCGTGGTGCGTACCTGCGGATCTCACGGCTGTCTGGGCAGGAGCGGGCCCGCGGGGTCGTCGCCGCGAGTGCGGGCAACCATGCACAGGGCGTCGCGTGGTCGGCCGAGCAACTCGGCATCACCTCGCGGGTATACATGCCGACCGGGGCGGCGCTGCCGAAGATCGCCGCGACCAAGGCCTACGGCGCGGAGGTCGTCCTCGAGGGCTCGACCGTGGACGAGGCATTGATCGCCGCACGACGGTTCTCCGAGGAGACCGGGGCGGTGCTGATCCATCCGTTCGACCACCCCGACATCGTCGCGGGCCAGGCGACGGTCGGCGTGGAGATCCTCGACCAGATGCCCGATGTCGATGCGATCGTCGTCCCTCTCGGCGGCGGCGGTCTGCTCGCGGGCATCGCCGCGGCCGTCAAGCGCAAGCGCCCCGACGTCACCATCATCGGCGTGCAGGCCGCCCAGGCCGCCGCCTGGCCGCGATCGCTCGCCGACGGACATCCGGTGGCCGCCATCTCGATGAACACGATGGCCGACGGCATCGCGGTCGCCCGGCCGGGCGACGTCCCGTTCGCGCACATCAGCGAACTGGTCGACTCGGTCGTGACGGTCAGCGAGGAGTCACTGAGCACCGCCCTGCTGCTGATGCTCGAGCGGGCCAAGCTCGTCGTCGAACCGGCGGGAGCGGCCGCGGTCGCCGCGGTGACCGCGGGTCGTCTCGAACTCGCCGGCAAGGTGTGTGTGGTCGTGTCGGGCGGCAACATCGATCCGCTGCTGCTCAGCCATGTCACCACGCACGGTCTGACCGCTGCGGGGCGGTTCCTGACCGTCACCGCCACGGTCTCTGATCGGCCCGGCGGATTGATCGCGCTGCTGGAGTTGCTGCGCGACCGGGGTGCCAGCGTCGTCGACGTCGTCCACTCGCGGGTCGCCGACGATCTCTACCTCGACGAGGTGCAGGTGACCGTCAGCGTGGAGACCCGCGGTCCCGAGCACCAGCGCGAGGTCCGTCGCGCGCTGTCCGAGGCGGGTTTCCTCCGGGAGTGAGAGAACCGGTCTCGGTGATCAGCTCTGGAGTGATCAGCTCTGGGGGTGAAATCAGCTCTGGGGCGTGAACTTCGCGAAATGCCGCACCGTGTCGGTTTCGACCGTTTTGAACACGGTTGCGGCGGTGGGGCCGGAGAAGGCGGTGACCGCCTTGGCCGACGTCGCGAGTTCGAGCGCGAACAGCCAGATCAATCGGCAGCCCACATCGGCGGGTCGGATCTCGGTGAGTTCACCGAATCGCTTGAGGCCGGGGGTGGTGGCCGTGACCGCGTGGAAGGCGTTGCGGTAGTTGCCGGTGGTGGCGTCCTCGTCCCAGACGAAGAAGTGCTCGGACAGCCCGGCGAGCCCGAGCGATGCCTTGCGGGTGGTGCCCACCCCGTACGGTGGGGGCGATGTGAACTCGATGGATTTGATTGCCCGACACCAGTTCAGCGTGTTCTGCCGGGTGAACTCGGCCCATGCCCGTTGGGGTGTCACCGGCAGATTCACGTCGATTCGATAGGTGACCGGTGCCGATTCGAAGAAGTCGACGTCGATCGCCTCGAGGGAGTAGCTGCGCGCCATGGCTACATTTCTACACGTCCGACGCGGATCGCCGGACCGGTGTGGCGCTAACCTGACTGGGTGTCCGCGTCCGACAGCGCGACCGTGATCGGCCTGCTGGGTCCCGTCGCGGTCGGCGACCACTGCAGCACGCCGGAGCTCCTGGTGCCCGTGCCGGGTGTTCGCGCGCGCCGCCTGCTGGTGTCGCTGGCTCTCGCGGACGGGCGGACGCGGTCCGCGGAGCGGCTGATCGACGATGTGTGGGGCGATCTGCCGCCGCGCTCGCCCGCCTCCGCCCTACATACCCAGATCTCGCGGCTGAGGCCCCTGCTCGGGGCCGGTCGTCTCGAGGGTGTCGCCGGCGGGTATCGGCTGATCGGGTGCCGGACCGACCTCGACATCGTCGCGGAACTCATCGAACGGGGCGGGCCGGACGCTCTCCATCAGGCGGACGGCTGGTGGCGTGGTGCCCCCGGCGACGATCTGGGCGACGACGCCGGAGCGGGCCTCGACGCCGACCTGCGCGCGCGGACGGACCGCCTCCGGGATGCGCTCGACGAGCGACGTCTGGCGGCCGCTTTGGCGTCCGGCGACTTCGCCGCTGCCCGCGAGATCGCCGACCGGCGTTGTCATGCAGACCCATTGGATGAATCGGCGCACGTCGCCCTCATGCGGGCACTGTCGGGTGAAGGGCGCACCGCGGACGCCCTGTCGGTGTTCGCACGACTGCGTCGTGCACTGTCCGAGCAGCTCGGCGTGGACCCCGGAGCGCAGGCGGTGGCTCTCAATGCGCAACTGGTGGCCGACGACCGTGATCCTGCGGCTGCGGAGACTGCGTCTCCCGACACCGCGCGCGTTGGGCGTCCCGCCCGGGCGCGCACCGTCGGACTCATGGTCGACGCCTCCGACCTCGTCGGTCGAGAGGACGACATCGCAGCTGTGGTCACCCTTTTCGAGGGTCATCGACTCGTCACGATCCAGGGTCCCGGCGGTGTCGGCAAGACGCGGGTGGCGCATCGCATCGGCGACGTGATGGCGGAATCCGGCCGACCGGTGTTCTATGTGTCGCTCGCACCGATCCGTGACGGCGACGATGTCGTCCCGGCGATCGCCGCGGCGCTCGGAGTTGGTGAGACGGACATCGGTGGCGGCGGTCGTCCACGACTGGCGGTCGGGGATCTCGGCGACCGGTTGGTCGACGCGGTGCGGGGTCAGCGGGCAGTACTCATCCTCGACAACTGTGAGCAGGTCATCGAACGCTGCGCCCGGGTCGTCGCGGATCTCCTTGCCGCCGAACCACAATTGTCGATCCTGACCACCAGTCGCTCGCCACTCATGCTCCCCGCGGAACGGATTCACCTGCTGCCGGTGCTCGACGTCGGGGAGCGTGGGGCGGCCGTCGAGTTGTTCGAGCGGCGGGCACGCGCGATCCGCCCGGCCGCACGGCTGCCTCGAGATGAGGTGGCCGAACTGTGCCGGCACCTCGACGGATTGCCGTTGGCGATCGAACTCGCCGCCGCCCGGATCCGTACGATGACGGTCGCGGAGATCTCCTCCCGGCTCGCCGAGCGTTTCTCGTTGCTCCGTGGCGCCGATCGCACTGCGCCGGACCGTCATCGCACGCTCTACGCGGTGATCGAATGGAGTTGGGATCTCCTCGACACCGATGCCCGGTCGGCGATGCGGCGACTGTGCCGGTTCCCGGCAGGTTTCACCGCCGACGCCGCGGCGGTGGTTGTCGGCCAGCGGGGTTACCGCCTCGTCGACACCCTCGAGGCGTTGGTCAATCAGTCGTTGCTCACCGTCTCCGAGAACGACGACCGGATCCGATATCGGATGCTGGAGATGGTCCGTGAGTTCGGTGAGGACAAACTGCGAGGGTCGGCCGAACCGGCGGGATCGGACGAGTCGGACGAGTCCGACGACGTCGACCGCGCGATGTCGCGTTGGGCCCGTGGGTTCGCCGCCGAGGCCGAGGCCGCATACGAAACGGCGGTCGACGACCGGCTGTTCACCTGGATCGCGGCAGACGCCGACAACCTCGTGTGGGTTCTGCGTCGCTGTGTCGGCCGCGCCGAGGAGGAGCACTCCGCCGACGCCGTCGAGACCATCGTGTCGGTGTTCCCGACCCTGAGCGGTTTCTGGATGGCCCGTGGCCTGCACGGGGAGGTGATGTCATGGGGTGCGCGCCTGCTCTACGCGCTGTCGAAGCCGCCGGTGGATCTCGACGACGCCATGCGACGCCGTTGGCAGTTCACCGTCCTCGCGTCGATGGCGCACCTGCTGTTGCGGCGGGAGCTGCGCGGGGTCGCCATCGGGCGCTACTACATCAGGCTGTTGCATCGCCCCGACCACATCTTCGACAGGCCGACCGAGTTGCTGTCGGCCTGCGTTCTGAGCAGAGGTCCGCTCGGTGCGATGCGCCTCGTCTCCCGCGCCACGCGGGCCGACGACGAAGAGGTCCGGACCGCTGCGCTGTCGATCCGCATGAACGCGCGCGAGAACTTCGGCGATCTCGCGCAGGCCCTGTCGGACGGATTGGCGCTGCGCGATATCGCGTTCCGGCACCGCAACGCGTGGATGTCGGCGATGACCCATGTCACGATCGGCAGCCTCTACGGCCAGCAGGCGCAATGGGAAACCGCAGTCGGGTTCTACCGCACGGGGATCGGCAATCTCGTGGAACTCGGTGCCCGCGACGACGAGTTGCAGGCCCGGTGCTACCTGGTCGCGACGCTCGTCGCGCTCGGACGGCTGGACGAAGCAGGCGACGAACTCGCCCTCGTCGCGGACGGGTGGGGGCCCGACGATCCGGACCCTCAAGGCAATCCCGAGGTGATCGGGGGCATGATGCTCGGCTACGCCGAGCTCGAATACGCGCGTGGGCGGATCGCGCGGTCGGCGGACATCTATTGGCGCGCTGCGCGACTCGTGAAGGCCGACCACCCACTCGGCGCCCAGGACCCGGGGATGGTGATGCTCATCAGTGCTGCAGTGGTCGGGCTGGTGCGGGCCGGGCGACCGGACCGTACCGGCGACTTCCTCGCGCTCCTGGCCGACGGGGTCAACGCGACGTTCGGTGCGATCGGCTGGCACGATCAGCCGCAGGCGGGAACCATGGCGATGGCCGCGGGATACACCCTGTGCCAACAGGATCACGGCGACCCGGATGGCCCGCGCCTGCTGGCGTTGTCCCGGCGACTCGGGGCGCGTCGTGATCATCCGGGACTGGACTTCGTCTACACCGAGATGCCGATGATCTCCGGACTACCTGCGGCACAGTGGGAGTCGATCGTCGAAGCGGTGGCACAGCTGTCGCGACGCCAGGCGACGGACGAGGTCCGCAAGCTCCTGGCGCCGCGACGTGGCTGAACCGTCCCGCCGGGCGGATCAGGTGTTGCGCATATAGGCACGGACGGCCAGCGGCGCGAAGACGACGATGATCACCGCCGCGCCGAGCAGCGCCCACAGGACGTGCACGCCGGCGTGCCCGTTCGCGGTGAGTTCACGGACCGCGGTCACCAGGTGGCTCACCGGGTTCATCTTGACGAAGCCCTGCAACCAACCTGGCATGGTGTCGACCGGCACGAAGGCGTTCGACATGAACGTGAGTGGGAACATGATCAGCATCGAGATGCCCTGCACGGCAGAGGCCTTGCTCATCAGGCAGCCCATCAGGGCGAAGATCCACGAGACGGCGAAGCTGCAGACCATGACCAGCAGTGCCGATGCGACGGCACCCCAGAAATCGGGCCGCCATCCCATGATCACGCCCATGACGATGGTCAGCACGGTGGCGATGAGGTAGCGGATCACGTCGGCGAGCAGGGCACCTGCGAGCGGACTGATCCGGGCGATCGGCAGCGATCGGAATCTGTCGAAGACGCCCTTGTCCATGTCTTCGCGAAGCTGGGTGCCCGTGACGATCGAGGTCATCACCACCGTCTGCACGAGGATGCCCGGGATGATGACCGGGAGGTAGTCGTGGACGTTACCGCTGATCGCACCACCGAAGATGTAGGTGAACATCAGGGTGAAGATGATCGGCTGGATGGTGACGTCGAAGAGTTGTTCCGGATTGTGCCGGATCTTCAGGACGCCCCGGTACGCCATGGAGAAGGACTGTTTGATCGTCTCGGCGAGGCTGACCGATGTCTTCGCCTCGGGCCGAGCGCTTGTGGTGGTGATCGCGGATGATGTGCCGCGATCGATGGTTGTGGTCATCAGGCCGCCTCCTCTTCTGCGGGCTTGCCGGTGATGGTGAGGAACACCTCGTCGAGACTGGGCTTCTGGACGTTGATCTCGTCGATGGCGATCTGATTCTCGCGCAGGCTGATCAGCACATCGGGGACGAGGTCGGGTCGCTGCAATCCGACCGATATCCGCGCGGCCTCGGGACTGAGGACCGCCGTCTCGCCCAGCACCGACTCGACGATCCGGCACACCTGCGGTGCATCGGCATGGTCGACCGGGACGAGTTGTAATGTGCTCGAGCCGACCGACTGCTTCAGTTCGTCGGCGGTGCCGTCGGCGATCACCCGGCCGTGGTCGATGACCGCGATGCGGTCGGCGAGCTGATCGGCCTCGTCGAGATACTGCGTGGTGAGCAGGACCGTCGAACCCTGCTCGACCAGATTGCGGATGGTGTTCCACATCTGGGCGCGCGTGCGGGGGTCGAGGCCGGTGGTCGGCTCGTCGAGGAAGAGCAGCGGGGGAGTGTCGATGAGACTCGCGGCGAGGTCGAGGCGACGGCGCATTCCGCCGGAGAAGTTCTTCAGCGGGCGGTTGGCCGCCTCGGTGAGGGAGAACTCCTCGAGCAACTCGTCGGCGCGGGATCGTGCCGACGGGCGGGAGAATCCGAGTAGTCGCGCGAACAGGACGAGGTTCTGCGTCGCGGTGAGGTCCTCATCGACCGAGGCGTACTGTCCGGTGACCCCGACGAGTGAGCGGACCGCGACGGCATCGGAGACGACGTCGTAGCCGAACACGGTCGCGGCGCCGGCATCGGGGCGCAGCAGCGTGGCGAGCATGCTGACGGTGGTGGTCTTCCCGGCGCCGTTGGGGCCGAGCACGCCGTACACCGAACCTGTCGGGACGGCCAGATCCACGCCGTTGACGGCGCGGGTCGATCCGAAGTGTTTGACCAGCCCATGCGCTTCTATCGCCAGGCCGGCCGAGGTGATTGTGGTCATGCCGGGAAGACTGCCCGGCGGTGCTGTCGTCGGGCTTACAGCGGCTTACGCGGCGATCACAGAGCCTTGCTGCACGTCAGGCGGCGGATGCGGTGGCGCGGAGATCGGTGCCGGCGGGGAGGTCGGCGGGGTAGCGGATGACGGAGCTGACGCGCCCGAGTCGTTGCTCGACGAGCACGATCGCCTCGGCGAGCTGGCCCGGGTCGTCGACGTCGGCGACCAGCGCGACGGTGTGGCCGTTGTTGCCGAGCATGAACGGCACGACGCCGGAGTACTCACTGCTGACGACACCGAGCGGGATGTCGTGACGGAACAGTGCGCGGGCGTGGTCGAGGACGGCGGGATCGCCGTCGAGAACGATCAGGGGGACGGTGGGGGTGCGTGTGTTCTTTCTCATGATCCAAGGATGATGCCGCAGGTTGGAGACGGTCTGAGGCATTGCTGTGGGTTGGCTGTGGATGGTTTGCGGGGGTGTGGATGGATCTCCGTCGGACTCGCCGATCGCGCCTACCGTTCCGGGTATGTGCGTCCGCCGTAGGTGTATCTGTCGCATGACGACGTTCCGCGGAACGCACCTGGGTAGCCTCACACGACATGGGACGTCGGAATCGCGAGCAAGAACCTGCCTGGAGCCCGCAGAACGCGGCGAAGATCCGGGCGGGGCTGGCGTTCGGACTGGCGGAGCTGGCACGCGACTACCGGATGCTGACCTCCGAACTGGAGCCGGATGTGGATGCGCTCTTCGAGGATCTGGAGAACCTGGACCCGTCTGTGGACGATGCGGAGCGGGATCGCCTCGACGAACTCGGTGTCGAGGCCATGGACACACTGGATGCCTACGATGCCAACGCGGCGCTGGCGACGGTGGAGGGTGAACTCGTCGGTGGCAGCGGGGTCATCTGGGTGGACCGATCCGCGATGGCGGCGATCGCGGCAGAGCCGTTCACCGCGGAGAGTCCGGAAGCGCTGCTCCCGGATGTGGACTGCGGCATCGCGCTGTTCGAGATTCCGTTGGGCACCTATGTGTTTCGGCCCCTCGACGAGAATGGTGAGCCGGTTCCCGAAAGTGTGGATCTCGACATCGACGGGATCTTCTGGTGGCGCGCGCGGCATGACCTGATCGACAGTGACGGCGACGAAGATCCCTCGGAGATCGAGGATTTCGGCGGCGAGCAGGCCGAAGACGAGGACATCGACGACAGCTTCGTGTTCCACATCCTGTCGCGCGCCCGCAACGTGCGCCATCACCTGCACGACGCCTGGCGGTTGCCGGTCGCAGTCGATGGTGCGTCGGTCGTCCTCCCGTGGAGTACGCCTTTCCAACCCGACGACGGCGAGTCCGAACTCTGGACGACCATCACGTTCTTCGGCCGACTCTGCGCCGCGATTCATGTGCAGGACCGTGTGTCGATCAGCGAGCAGGCGATTCCCGCGGCAAAACAGAGTTTCGTGAAGGCCGGCTGGCCGGAACTGGAACCGGTGGAGTCGGTGTCGGTGGTGTCGGGGAGCTGAGTGGGTGACGACCCGAAGACGACGTAACGGCCGAGCTCGGGCATCCCGAGATCGGCCGCTACCGCAGTGTCTTACTGTCGCAGATCAGCCGTGGTACGGCTCGGCGCTGACCAGGGTCACCTTGACCACGGCGCCGCTGGGAACGTTGTATTCGCGTGTCTCGCCGACCTTGGCGTCGATCAGTGCCGCGCCCAGCGGTGAGCTCGGGGAGTAGGTCTCGATGGACCCGCCCTTGGCGCTCTCCTCGCGGGTGGCGATCAGGAAGGTCTCGGTGTCGGACTCGTCGCCGTCGTAGTAGACCTTGACGACCGAACCGGGGAGAGCGACACCCGACTGGGTGGGCGCCTCGCCGACCTTGGCGTTGTTCAGCAGTTCCTGGAGCTGGCGAATCCGCGCCTCCTGCTGGCCCTGCTCTTCGCGGGCGGCGTGGTAGCCGCCGTTCTCCTTGAGGTCGCCCTCTTCGCGTCGCTCGTTGATCTCCGCAGCAATGACCGGTCGATTGGCGATCAGGGAATCCAACTCGCCCTTCAGGCGGTCATGCGACTCCTGGGTCAACCACGTCACCTGTGTGTCGGTCATCGGTACTCCTTCGTGTTGTCCGCGCACAGACGATTTCTTCACCTGGGCATATGGACTGCTCTAAATGCAGCAACACGACCCCTCGCGGAGCCGTGTATCGATACAGGGTACCAGTGACTGAGAGCTAAAGCACATCGGTGCCGTTTGTCCGAGCGTGGTCGAGCGCCTCCTGATAGCTCGGTTCGACCCGTTTGAGCCACCCGACGACGAGGTAGGTCACCGGCATGATGACGATCTCCACCAACGTCTTCCACACGAATCCGACGACGGTGTAATTGATGAAATCACCCCACGTGGAGATGCCCAGGGCACTTGCCGCGATCGCGCAGAAGACCAGCGTGTCGGCGAACTCGCCGACCACCGTCGAACTGATCAGCCGGGCCCAGAGTCGGCGTTCGCCGGCGCGCTCCTTCATCTTCACGAGCACGAACGAGTTCAGGAACTCGCCGGCGAGGTAGCCGGCGAGTCCGGCGAGCAGAAACTGCGGCACGACACCGGCCACGGTCCGGAAGGCCTCCTGGCCCTCGTAGAAGTCGGCCGCGGGCAGCTCGATGGTGAGCCAGAAGCAGATCGACGCGATCAACAGCACCACGAACCCGGCGAAGATGGCGCGGCGCATGGCCCGGAAGCCATAGACCTCGCTGATGACGTCACCGAGGACATAGGCCAGCGGGAACAGGTAGAACGCGCCGTCGGTGACCAGGCCGTTCAGCTGAATCGGTCCCGCGGAGAGGTGCAGCCAATCGTCGAACAGGATGACACCCTTGGTGCCGGTGATGTTGCTGATGAGCATGACGCCGACGAACATCGCCAACAGATAGGCGTAGTACGGCGTCGAGATGGTCGCGAAGACCGCGCGCTGACGGACGGGAGTCGTCACGGGGCGGAGGAGGTCAGATAGGCGGGCACGTCGGTCGTGCAGCCGAAGACCTCACCGATCACCGGCGGCTTGGAGGTGGTCACCTCCGTGCGAACACCCATCTGGCCCTGCGAGCCGGCCGGGATCAGGACCTCGCGGCGCCCGGTCTCGTCGCCGTCGAGCGAGCGTCCGCGCACCACGCAGGCCGCGGGCCGGCCGGGATCGCTGCGGGTGACCGTGAACTGCACCGACACCGTGGACGGGTTGAGGATCTGGTAGCCGGTCGCCTCCCCCGAGACGTCGGGCGTGGCGAACTTGGTGAACCCGAGGAATGCGAGGCCGACGCCGACCACGACGACCAGCACGGACAGGACGATGAACCAGCCGCGCCGACTCGATGCCGTCTGCGCGGTGGGGTAGGTGGCGCGGGGCCCGCTGCGTGGCCGGTCCTCGCCGGCGCCGGATGCTGCGCCGGTGCCCCCGTCTGAACTGTTCACGCGTCAATACCTACCATGGGAGGAGTATCGATCCGAAGGTGAGGAAGCGTGACCGAATCTCACACAGGTGGACCCCACGCCGGTCTCCGTCTGATGGCCGTGCATGCTCACCCGGACGACGAGTCCAGCAAGGGGGCCGCGACCACCGCGAAGTATGCCGCCGAGGGCAATGACGTGCTCGTGGTCACCCTCACCGGTGGTGAGCGTGGCGACATCCTCAATCCGGCGATGGACCGGCCGGGGGTCAAGGAGCGGATGAGTGACATCCGCAAGGAAGAGATGGCCAACGCGGCGGCGGCGCTCGGTGTCGACCAGATGTGGCTCGGATTCGTCGACTCGGGCCTGCCCGAGGGCGACCCGTTGCCGCCGGTGCCGGAGGGGTCGTTCGCGGCCATCGACCTCGATGAGGCGGTCGAGGCCCTTGTCCGTGTGGTCCGGGAGTTCCGGCCGCACGTCATGATCACCTACGACGAGCACGGCGGCTATCCGCATCCGGACCACATCCGGGACCATGAGGTCTCGGTCGCCGCGTACGAGCGTGCCGGTGACCCCGACGCCTATCCGGACGCCGGCGAACCGTGGACCGTCTCGAAGCTCTACTACACGCACGGTTTCATCAAGGACCGCATGGTCTTGTTCTCCGACGAGTTCGAGCGCCACGGCCAGGAGAGCCCGTTCAAGGAATGGCTCGAACGGTGGGAGCGCGACCCGAGTCGTGGCGACCTGATGGGACGGGTGACCACCCAGGTCGACTGCGGCAAATACTTTCCCCAGCGTGACGACGCACTCCGCGCACACGCGACACAGATCGACCCGAACGGCGTGTTCTTCGCCGTACCCCTCGAATGGCAGCAGCGTCTGTGGCCGACCGAGGAGTTCGAGTTGGCGAAGACTCGGGTGAAGACGTCGATACCCGAATCCGATCTGTTCGCCGGAATCGAGGAACCATGAACCCGATGACCGTCGCGGCCGGACTGGAGGTCCTGGCTGCGCAGGAACCCGAAGGCCCGGAGTTCGGCAAGGCCTCGCCACTGGGGCTGCTCATCATCATCGTGCTCCTGGTCGCGACAGCTCTGCTGATCAGGTCGATGAACTCGCAGCTGAAGAAGCTGCCGAAGACCTTCGACAGCGAGCATCCCGAGCCGGATCAGGCGTTCGACGACGGAACCGACTCCGTGTCTCCCGATTCCGGGCCTCCGCGCGACGGGGCGGCACCGGCGACGTCGGGCACAGCGCGGACGCCGGACGAGGTGCAGGCCGATGAACGAAAGTCCGCCGAGACCTGACCCGGATGTGATGGGACCGGAATCGGCGTCGCACCGCAACGCCCTCGACGCATCGACGAGCCCATACCTGCGCCAGCACGCCGGCAATCCGGTCCACTGGCAGGAATGGGGTCCGGATGCGATGGCCGAGGCTCGCCGTCGTGACGTCCCGATCCTGCTGTCCATCGGCTACGCCGCGTGTCATTGGTGCCATGTCATGGCGCACGAGTCCTTCGAGGACGAGGCGACCGCCGCGGTGATGAACCGTGATTTCGTCTGCATCAAGGTCGACCGCGAAGAGCGGCCCGACATCGATGCCGTCTACATGAACGCCACGGTCGCGATGACCGGACAGGGCGGCTGGCCGATGACCGCCTTCCTCGCACCGTCTGGGGATCCCTTCTACTGCGGCACCTACTTCCCGTCGACGGCCCGGGGCGGCATGCCGTCGTTCGTCCAGATCATGGCTGCCGTCACCGAGGCGTGGACGCAACGGCGTGCCGAGATCGACGCCATGGGCGCCAAGGTCCGTGAACATCTACAGGCCAACACCGCGGCGCTGCCCCTCGCGGATGCGGCGATCGACGACCGGCTGCTCGCGCATGCGGTCACGACGACCCTCGACGACGAGGACACCGTGTCCGGCGGCTTCGGAGGTGCGCCGAAGTTCCCGCCGTCGACACTGTTGGAGGGGTTGATCCGAGCGTCGGAGCGTACCGGCGACCGCACGGCGCTCGATGCGGTGCAACGCACGTGCTCGGCGATGGCTCGGGGCGGTATCTACGACCAGCTCGCCGGTGGTTTCGCACGCTATGCGGTCGACAACGAGTGGGTGGTACCGCATTTCGAGAAGATGCTCTACGACAACGCGCAGCTGTTGCGCGTCTATGCACACCTCGCGCGCCGGACCTCTGATCCACTCGCGCTCCGCATCACCGAGGAGACGATCGGCTTTCTGCGCCGCGACCTGCAGGTGGCCGGGGGCTTCGCGTCCTCACTCGACGCCGATACCAGTGGGGTCGAGGGCCTGACCTATGTCTGGTCGCCGCACGAGCTGACGCGGGTGCTCGGTGACGATGATGGCCGTTGGGCCGCAGAGATTTTCGGAGTGACGACGGCGGGGACATTCGAACACGGCACGTCGACGTTACGGCTGCTCCGCGACCCCGACGACCCGGTCCGATTCGCCTCGGTTCGCGACCGTCTGCTGTCCGCGCGGGGCGCGCGACCGCAACCCGCTCGCGACGACAAGGTGGTGACCGGGTGGAATGCGCTCGTGGTCACGGCGTTGGTGGAGGCCGGTGCTGCGCTGGGCCGTCCCGACTGGGTCGAGTTGGGCGCGTGGTGCGCCCGAGTGCTGATGGACAACCACATCGTCGACGGGCGTCTCCACCGCTCGTCCCTGGGTGGCGTGGTCGGCCGGCCGATGGCTGCGCTCGACGATCACGCGGCCCTGGTCACCGCACTGCTCGCCCTGCATCAGGCCACCGGTGAACTGTCGTGGCGAGATGAAGCATTCACGTTGCTGGACAACACGATCGAACGGTTCGCCGATCCGGCCGAGCCCGGTACCTGGTTCGATGCCGCGGGGGACGGGTTGATCACGCGGCCGCGTGATCCGGTCGACGGTGCCACCCCGGCCGGGGCGTCGTTGCTCGCCGAGGCGTTGCTGATCGCGTCGGCGCTGGCGCCGTTCGGTCCGGCGACCCGATACGCCGAGCTGCTGGACCAGACCCTTGCCCGTGCGGTGGTGTTACTGGCGAAGGTGCCGCGCTCGGCCGGCCACTGGCTGGCGGTCGCGTGGGCGCGGTGGTCGGGACCGTTGCAGATCGCGGTCGCGCAGGGGGTGGACAGCTCGGGTGCGCTCGCGGCACAGGCGCGCCGCCTTGCGCCCGGCGGCACGATCATCGTTGCGGGCAAACGGGATTCGCTACCGCTTCTGGACGGCCGGGGGCCGGTGGACGGGGCCGACGCCGCGTACGTGTGCCGGGGAACGGTGTGTGGGCTGCCGGTCACCGACGGCGATGCACTGGCGCAGCAGCTGGAGTGACCGGTGTCCGCGGCCGAACGTTTCCGCGTCCGGGACGCCGTCGCCGACGACGCCGTGCCGGTGTCGGAACTCCGCGCCCGGGTGGCCGCCGAAGGGCGCTGGATCGGGATGGAGGCCCCGGTCGATGTCGAAGGTCTGATCCGGAACTTTCATGACGTGCTGGCCGACGACAGTGCGCACGCCGTTGTCGCCGTCGACGATGCCGACACCGTGGTGGGCAGCGCGGGGATGTTCACGGTGTTGCCCGGGGTGATCGCTTTCGGGATGAACGTGGCGGCCGACTCCCGTCGGCAGGGCGCGGGCGGCCTCCTCCTTCGATCGGTGCTGGCGTGGAGCCGAGATCGCGGTGCGCACAAGGTGATTCTCGAGGTGTGGCCGCACAATGAGGCGGCGATCGGGCTCTACACCGCACATGGATTCGTGCGTGAGGGTGTGCGGCGGGGCCACTACCGACGCCGCAACGGCGAGCTGTGGGACGTCGTCGAGATGGGGTTGTTGCTGCAATGACGTCGACCGGGGTGTCGTCCGGACGGACCATTGCCCCGGGGTTCGGGCGCTCAGTATCGTGACCGGATGGCGTCAAAATCCGGGCGTACCGGAACCCGTCGCGCCCTTCTTGTGCATCTCGTCGGCGTGCTCCTCGCGGTCCCGCTCGTCGCCGTGGTGACGGTTTCGGTTGCGCCGCAGGGTCATGCCTCGCCAGGGCTGCGCATGTTCGCGATGGGCAACTCGTACCTCTCGGGCCAGGGCGCGGACAGTCATCAGACGATCCCGGCCGACATGTCCTCGTATCGCGCCGGCACCACCGGGCCCGACAACTACTGTTTCCGCAGCAGACACGCGGCCGTCGAGGTGGTCGCTCGCGAACTCGGTGCCCGCTTCACCAACGCCACGTGTGCGAACTCGGAGCCTCGTCACATCGATCAGACGGTGCAATTCGACGAAGGCCGTCAGATCGACCACCTGCCCGCCGACTCCGACGTCGTCGTGATGCAGGTGATCGGGAATCCGGAGTTCATCAAGGTCGTCGGATGTGTCCAACTGGGGGAGTGCGATCCGCGGACTGTCGAGAAGTCCCTGCGAGTGCTCGACGTGGGCCAACGCCTGCACGAGCGCCGGATCTATCGGGAGGTCAAGGCCCGGGCGCCGCGTGCCCACATCTACACCCTCGGTGCGCCCCAGGTGGTCCCGCGAGTCGGGCAGGAGTATCGGACGCGGTGTGGCTGGTTCCTGTCGGACCGAGAGGTGCGCCTGCTCAACAGCTTCATCGGGAAGGTCAACGAGATCTCCCGCGACAATGCGCGACGTGCGGGGGAGACATTCGTCGACCTCGCCCGCCCGGGATCGGGCTGGAACGACCGACACGACCTGTGTGCCGCGGATGCGTGGGAGTGGGGACCGCGGGTTGCGGCTCCGCAGCACGCGCCCGACGGACTGCAGTTCCGGCACTGGATCCTCGGCAGCTACCACCCCACGATCGCCGGGCAGCGCGCGAGCGCCGCGGTCCTGGTGCGCTACATCCGGGAACGCGAAGGTCTGCGTTCCTGACTTTCCCGGGTGAAGCGAGAAGTTTCTGCCAGAATTTCCTTCGTGAGTGCTGTCGATCCCGCAGGATCGCTGCGTCATAGGGGCAGATGGCGGCAATCGGGCCCCATCCTCTGCCGTCGAGGCAGCCGAGAGAGGATCTGACATGCAGTATCTGCTGACCATCACCGTGGACGAGAGTGTGCCGGGGCCGCAGCCGGGTGACGAGGGATTCGATGAGGCGGCGGCCGCGTGGGCGGGCTACGGTAAGGCGCTCGCCGCGGCCGGGGTGTTGATAGAAGGCGCCAGCCTCACTCCCAGCGGGTCGGCCACGACGGTGCGGCTGACCCTGGGGCATTCGCCGACGGTCACCGACGGACCCTACGTCGAGGCGAAGGAACAGTTGGCCGGTTACTACCGGATCGATGCCCCCGACCTCGATGCGGCACTGGACTGGGCGGGCCGGATTCCCCTGCCGTTCGGTGTCGTCGAGGTCCGCCCGGTGGCGCTGTTCGCCGCCGATGACGGGACGCCGACGCCGGCCCAGTCGTGACCGCGCGGTGACCGACACCGTCGGCGCCGCGATCACACAGGTGGCGCGTGAGGAGAGCGGGCGGGTGCTCGCTCTCCTCGCCGCACGGTTCGACGACGTCGATCTCGCGGACGACTGTGTGCAGGATGCACTGCTCCAGGCGGTCGAGACCTGGTCGACGCACGGGGTTCCCGACAATCCGGCCGCGTGGTTGTACGCGGTGTCGCGCAACCGGATGATCGACCAGCTGCGGCGGCGGGCGGCCTCCCGACGCCGGCTCGCCGCGTCGGCGTCCGAGCTGATACCCGAGTCCGATCCGCGGCCGGGCACACCACTCGTGGTGGACGACCGTGAGATCGGCGACGAACGGTTACGCCTGATCCTGCTGTGCTGTCATCCCGCCCTTGATCGTGAGACCCAGATCGCGCTCACCCTCCGCCTGGTCGGCGGCCTGAGCACCGCGGAGATCGCCGCCGCCTTTCTGGTCTCGGAATCGACTCTGGCCCAACGGATCGTCCGGGCCAAACGCAAGATCCGTGATGCTCGGATCCCACTCACCATCCCGGACGATCTCGACGGCCGGGTGGGTGCCGTGCTCGGTGTGCTGTACCTGATCTTCAACGAGGGCTATCTCGCCCGGCGGTCGCCGTCGTCGCTTGTCCGTGTCGATCTCGCCGACGAGGCGATCCGATTGTCGTGGCAGCTGGTCGATCTCGTCCCCGACGACGGTGAGGTGCGCGGTCTGCTGGCCCTCGAACTCTTCCACCGAGCGCGTTTCGTGACCCGCACCGATGTCGCAGGCGATCTCGTCGTGCTGGAGGACCAGGACCGAAGTCTCTGGGACGCAACGATGATCGACAGTGCGCGAGAAGTCCTCGGCCGCGCCGTCACACTGCCGGGCGTGGGGGTCTACCGCATCCAAGCGCTCATCGCGGCGGTTCACATGCGTGCCGCGACGTCGGCCGAGACGGACTGGCCGGTCATCGTGGATCTGTATCGGATGTTGGAGCGTATCGATCCCGGGCCCGTCGTCGCGCTCAACCATGCGATCGCGGTCGCGATGGTCGACGGCCCCGAACGTGGCCTGCATCTGCTCGACGCGATCGACGGGCTCGTCGACTATCACCTGTGGCACGCCGCACGCGGCGAGCTGTTGGCGCGGTCAGGGGATCTCGGCGGTGCCGTCGCGGCCTTCGGCCGGGCACTCGAGCTGGCGGAGAATCCCGCGGAGCGTCGGCATCTGCGCCGCCGGATCGATCAGTGCAGCCCGTCGGAGACCGACGTCGAGGAGTAGAACGGAGAATGTGCGTATCTCGACATTGATCGGTACATCCGTGGCCTCGGCCGCCGCCGCGGCGCTCGGCAGCGTCGTCACCAAATCCGCGGTGCAGACGTGGTATCCGACGTTGCGCAAACCCGCCTTCACCCCACCGAACTGGGTGTTCCCGGTGGCGTGGACCACCCTGTACGCCGACGTCGCGGTGACGTCGGCGGCCACCATCGACAGGCTTGACGACGCCGGCGACGACTCGGGCCGGCGCGCGTATCTGGGCGCGCTGGGCGCCAATCTGGCGCTCAACGCCGGGTGGACCTGGGTCTACTTCGGGGCTCATCGGCTTGGTGCCGCATCCGTCGTCGCGGGCGCGTTGGCTGTGAGCAGCGCTGACCTGGCGCGGCGCACCGCACAGGTCGATGCTCGTAGCGGAGCGGCGCTCGCGGCGTACCCCGCCTGGTGTGCGTTCGCGACCGTGCTGTCGACGAGCACGTGGTGGCTCAACCGTGATCGGTGATCCCGAGGGCGATCAGATCGCCATATGCGTTGCCGCGGCCCCTTCGGGTCCGACCAGTGCGCACAGGCGTCGATCCTGGCCGAGTTGCATCAGGAGCGCGGCACCGGCCGGACGTAGGTCGATGTTCGCGCCCTGATGGATCGGCCAACCGAGGAATCGGCAGACGAACGAGCGGGAGAAGTGCCCGTGCGACACGACGATCACATCGGAGACCGCGAGTCGTTCCTCCACTGCGTCCACCGCCGAATCGACACGACGCGTCATGTCGTCCACCGATTCGCCGTTCGGCCCACCGGACGTCCAGATCGCCCAATCCGGATCGCCGTCCGCGTGGATCTGCGCGCGCGTGAGCCCCTCGTAGTCGCCGTAGTCCCACTCGGCGAACCGGTCGTCGGTCGCGTCGACGGTGACGCCGGCGAGCTCGGCCGTGCGTTGCGCACGACGACGCGGCGAGGCGAACACGAACGGATCGACGACACCGAGACGGTCGGCGATGCCGACGAGTGCCCGGGCATCCTGTTCGCCGCGGGCCGTCAGATCGATGTCCGTACGACCGGTGTGTCGGTCCGACAACGACCATTCCGTCTGACCGTGGCGGATCAGCAGGACGCGGCGGTTCGGGCGGGTGGTTGCGACTGGTTCGGCGGTGGTCACCGCTCCGAGCGTAGTGCGTCCGCCAACTGCGCGACCGCCCAATCGATCTCCTCCTCGGTGATGACAAGGGGCGGCGCAAGGCGCAGAGTCGAGCCGTGGGTGTCCTTGGCCAGGACGCCGCGGTCGGCCAGTCGCAGGCAGACCTCCTTGCCGCTGCCCAGTGCCGGGTCGACGTCGATGCCCGCCCACAGACCCAGACCGCGGACGGCGATCACCCCGTGGCCGATGAGCTCGCGCAGCCCGGAGTGCATCCGGTTGCCGAGTTCGGCGGCCCGCGCCTGCCAGGTGCCCTCGGCCAGCATCTCCACCACGGTGTGCCCGACCGCGGCCGCCAGTGGGTTGCCGCCGAACGTGGAGCCGTGCTCGCCGGGGTGGAGTACGCCGAGGACGTCGTGATTCGCGACCACCGCCGATACCGGCAGGATCCCGCCCCCCAGCGCCTTGCCCAGCGTGTACACATCCGGTTCGACACCCCAGTGCTGGACGGCGAAGGTCATGCCCGTCCGTCCGAGTCCCGACTGGATCTCGTCGGCGATCATCAGCACGTTGCGTTCGGTGCACATCGTTCGCACCCGGGGCAGGTAATCGTCCGGCGGCACGATGATCCCGGACTCGCCCTGGATCGGTTCGACGAGTACCGCGACGGTGTGTTCGTCCATCGCGGCGGCCATAGCCTCCGCGTCGCCGTAGGGAACGCTCACGAAACCCGGTGTGAACGGACCGAATCCGCTGCGGGCGTCGGGATCGTCGCTGAAGCTGATGATGCTGATGGTGCGACCGTGGAAGTTGCCGCCGGCGACGATGACCTTGGCGAGACCGTCCGGTACGCCCTTGACGTCGTAGCCCCACTTGCGGGCCACCTTGATCGCCGATTCGACCGCTTCGGCGCCGGTGTTCATCGGCAGCACCATGTCCTTGCCGCACAACGCCGCCAGCGCCGCACAGAAGGGCTCGAGGCGATCGGACCGGAAGGCGCGGCTGGTCAGCGTGACGCGGTCGAGTTGCTCGATGGCGGCCGCGACGATCCGCGGGTTGCGGTGGCCGAAGTTCACCGCGGAGTAGGCGCCGAGGCAGTCGAGGAAGCGACGGCCGTCGACGTCGGTGATCCAGGCCCCCTCGGCCGACGCCGCCGTGACCGGAAGCGGTGAATAGTTGTGTGCCACATGTGGTTCGGCGAGAGTGTGCACGGCGACCTCCTTGTCGGTGCTCCTCAATTCTAGGGTGCAGCACTTGATGCCGCCGCCACCTTTGAGCAGCTCGGACAGATCGACGCCGATCGGCTCGTACCCGGCGGCGCGCAGTGCTGCGGTGAGGTCCGGGGCGGCGTCGGTCATCACGACGTGCAGCCCGTCGGAGACCAGGTTGAGTCCGAGGACCGCGGCGTCGGCGTCGGTCGCGATGATCGCATCGGGGAAGAGGTCGGCGAGCACTGAGCGCGATGCGGAGGAGAAGGCGGGTGGGTAGTACGCGATGTGCTCGTCGTCGAGGATGCCGAGTGCGGTGTCGAGGTGGTAGAAGCGCGGGTCGATCAGTTCGAGCGTCGTCACCGGCATTCCGGTGATCGCCGCCACCTCGGCGTGGGTGTCGCGGTGGGTCCGGAAACCGGTGCCGGCCAGGATGCGGTCGCCGATCACGAGGAAGTCGCCTTCGCCCTCCTGGATTCCGTCGGTCCGATGCACCGGGCCGAGTCCGCCGGCCTCGAACCAGTCGGCGTAGTGGTCGCCTTCGGGGCCGCGTTCGGGGAACGCGAACCGGGCGGCGATCGTGCGGTTGCCCGCGCTCAGGCCCCCGTTGGCGGCATAGACCATGTCCGGGAGCCCGGGTTGCGGGTCGACGACGTGGACCGAGTGCCCGAGGGATTCGTACACCTCCCGGAGGGCGAGCCATTGGGCGATCGCGCGGTCGGTGTCCACCGGCGTCGACGGATCCATCCACGGGTTGATGGCGTAGGTCACCGTGTAGTGGATCGGCGGGGTCATCGCATAGGTGCGCAGGCGCGGCATCCGGGCGGTCGCGGGCGCAAAGGCCGGGCTCGTCATCGTCATGGATCGACGCTATCTTCCTGCCCTGACGCAATCAATCGCCGTTCATTGCGCATATATGCAATGAAGTCATGTTCCGGTGGTCTACCGTAGGGATATGTTGCGCGGACTCGATGACTTGGACGAAAAGGTACTCGCCTGCCTGACGCGAGACGCTCGCGCCACGTACGCACAGGTGGGTGACGAGGTGGGCCTGTCGGCCCCGGCCGTCAAGCGTCGAGTGGACCGGCTGCTCGACGAAGGCGTCATCAAGGGGTTCACCGCCGTCATCGACCCGTACGCGATGCAGTGGACGACGGAGGCCTATGTGCAGGTGTCCTGTCGCGGCAACATCCTGCCCGAGGCGCTGAAGGAGGCCTGGGAGCCGATCCCCGAAGTGGTCAGCGCGGCCACCATCACCGGTACGGCGGACGCGATCCTGCGGGTGCGGGCTCGCGACGTCCGGCATCTCGAACAGGCGCTCGAGCGTATTCGCAGCGCCGGCCCGGTCGACCATTCGGAGTCGATCATCGTGCTCAGCCAGCTCATCGATCGTGGCCACCCGTGAGGGTGGTTTGTCGGCGCCGGGGGTCGTGCTAGCCTGGTCGCCGTGATGATCACCGCGCGCGCCTATTGGCGCTTTATCGAGGCTCCGGGTGGGGCCGCGATGACGTACTGATCTTCGCGCGCGTAAACACCCGGAGCCCGAGCAGCGACCTGTGGTCGCTGCTTTCGTCATTTCAGGGCCTCCGGACATCACGAGCATCAGCTCCGCGACAACCAGGGGTGCCCACCCAGAACGACCGGGCCTGACCCCGAAAGGCATGACGTGACCACCATCCCCGACTTGACCGCCGAATCGACTTCGGACCGCCGGATCAAGTCCTTCCGATCCATTCCCTCGCCGGACACCATCCGCAGCGAACTGCCGCTGACGGCGCGCCGCGCGATCACAGTTCAGAACGACCGCGACGAGATCGCCGCCATCCTGGCCGGCGCCGACGACCGGCTCCTCGTCGTCGTCGGTCCGTGTTCGGTCCACGATCCGATTGCCGCGATCGACTACGCACGACGGCTTGCGCCGCTGGCGAAGGAGTACGCAGATCGACTGAAGATCGTCATGCGGGTGTACTTCGAAAAGCCGCGGACCACCGTCGGGTGGAAGGGCCTGATCAACGATCCCGGGATGGACGGCACCTTCGACGTCGAGCGCGGATTGCGTACCGCGCGTTCACTGCTGCTCGACATCATCGACCTGGGCCTGCCGGTCGGGTGCGAGTTCCTGGAACCGACCAGCCCGCAGTACATCGCCGACACCGTCGCGTGGGGCGCGATCGGAGCGCGCACCACAGAGTCGCAGGTGCATCGTCAACTCGCGTCGGGGCTGTCGATGCCGATCGGCTTCAAGAACGGTACCGACGGAAACATCCAGGTCGCCATCGACGGTGTGAAGGCGGCAGCGGCGCAACATGTCTTCTTCGGCGTCGACGACTTCGGTCACGGCGCGGTGGTGGAGACCGCGGGCAACGAGGACTGCCACGTGATCCTGCGCGGTGGTACGGCAGGGCCGAACTTCGATGCGGAGTCGATCTCCACGGCCGTCGCTGCACTCGCGAAAGCATCACTCCCGCAACAGGTCATGATCGACTGCTCGCACGCCAACTCCGGTAAGGATCATGTCCGCCAGGCCGAGGTTGCCGAAGAGATCGCGGCAGCCGTCCGGGCTGCCCGCGAAAACGGCGACCAGGTCACGATCAGTGGTGTCATGCTGGAGAGCTTCCTCGAGCCCGGTGCACAGTCGCCTGACGCGCGGCCGCTCACCTACGGGCAGTCGGTGACCGACAAGTGCATGGGCTGGGAGGCCAGCGTCGGCGTACTGGCGGCGCTGGCCCGGAGCTGACTCCCGAGCTGTATTCGGCAGGCGCTCTGCCTATCTTGCGCGTGCTCATCGTGGGTGGGTGATCACGTCCTGTCCGGTGGTGGGGTTGTGCCAGGTGATGGTGCGGTCGGTGTGCATGGTGGGTAGCCAGATTCCGAGGTGTTTGCGGTGGTGATCGGGTGCGCAGATCGGTACCAGGTTGGCGTCGATGGTCCAGCCGCCGGCGTGGGGGTCGGCGTGGTGGAATTTGACGAGATGATCGAGCTCGCAGTCGTGGGAGGGTCTGCTGCACCACGGGTATCGACAGGTCAGATCCGTGTACAGGATGTGTCGGCGTAGTCGTGGCGATGGGGTGTAGGTCAGTGCTCCCGGTGGTGGATGCTCGTATCCGCCGTGTCCGGTGGGATCGACTGAAGTACCCCAGGTTTAGTTCCTATGTGGTTGCGAGGGCCGGGACGGCTGGCTCGCTGGGGTGTGAGGCCCCGGTCAAGGTGGCCTCGTACTCGGCTGGGGGAACGTAGCCGAGGGCTTCGTGCAGGCGTTGGTTGTTGTACCACCACACGTATTCGAGAGTGGCCAACTCGACCTGCTCCACGGTGCGCCAGGGACCACGCTGGCGGATCAGCTCGGTCTTGTAGGCCGAGTTCACGCTTTCGGCCAGCGCGTTGTCGTAGGAGTCCCCGACGGTCCCTACTGACGGTGTGATTCCCAACTCGATCAGTCGGTCGGTATAGGCCAGCGATAGGTATTGCGACCCGTGGTCGGAATGATGGGTCAACCCGGATAGATCGGTATTCGCCTGCCACACAGCATGATCGAACGCCGGAAGGGGAAGGTCCTCAGTCCGCATCGACGAGGCGACGTGCCAGCCCATGATCTTGCGGGTACAGACGTCGGTGACGAACGCGACATAGGCGAATCCCTGCCAGGTCCGCACATAGGTGATGTCCACGACCCACAGCTGATTCGGTTGTGTGGCAACAAAAGTGCGCTTGACCCGATCCTCCGGAACCGCAGCGGCTGGGTCCGCGCGGGTGGTGAACACTTTCTTCGAACGCTGCACCCCGCGCACCCCGGCGCACCGCATCAGTCGGCGGGTCTGCTCACGGCCGACCACATGACCCTTGCGGCGCAGTTCGGCGTGCACCTTCTTGACCCCGTACACCGCATAGTTGTCGCTGTGGACCTGCTTGACCACCGCCACGAGTTCGGTATCGCGAATCGAACGTGCCGACGCGGCGCGGGATTTCGCTGCCCGATATCCTCGCGAGGTGAGGAACACCACGCCTGCCGCGCGCAGGGTGCGGCAGATGAACTCGACCCCGAACTGATCGCGAAACTTGTCGATGAACGCGATCATCTCGTCGTGGTCCGGTCGAGCTCCGAGGCGAAAAACGCGCTCGCCGACTTGAGTAACTCGTTGGTCCGCCGCAGTTCGGCGACTTCCTTCTTCAGCCGCCGGATCTCGGCGTGCTCCTCGCTGCTGGTGCCGGCCCGCTGCCCGGCGTCGATCTGGGCTTTACGGCGCCACCGGCGCAGCGTTTCCTCGGCCACCTGCTGCTTGGCCGCAACTTGACGGATTGCCTCGAATTCCGAGAGCTCGGCGTCGGCCTCCAACGCCGTCTCCAACATGCGCACAGACTTCTGCCGGAACTCCGGCGGATACTGACGTGGCATGGCTCCATCCTCCTACAGATGACGGAACTAAACCTGGGGTACTTCAGACCGGTGGCGCCGGTGGGTCGTGGTCGTGGTCGCCGACGATGATCAGCCCGGAAGGGCGCCGGCACGGCGCGTCGGTGGGTGCGGGGATGAGTGTCGACTTGTGCGCCAGTTTTGTGGCGAGGGCAGGGTCGATCGCCCCGTATCCGCGGAGTCGGGGAACCTCGGTGGTGGTGGTGGTGGTGGGGTCGAGGAGCAGTGTCCAGGCGGGTGGGGATGGTGGTGCCGAATCGTCGCTCACTGCAGCGTCTTCGGTGACACGGGAGTCGTCGGCGAGCGCACCGTCCTCGCCGGACGCAGTATCCTCGCCGGACCCAGCATCTGCCCTGGGCGCAGCATGGTCGCTGGGCGCGGCATCTGCGCTCAGTGCGGCATCGTCGGCGGGACCATCGGTGTCGCCAACGTCGCCGGCGTCCACTTCCGACGGAGTCTCCTCGGCGCCAGACCCATTCGCGTCCGGCGACTCTGTCGGCTCGACGAGACCCTCGGGAGCGGGCGGACGGTTCGGACCGCTCGGGCCACTCGGGCCTGTCGTGTCCGTCGGGCCACTCGGGCCCGTCGGGCCGCTCGGGTCGCTCGGACCGCTGGGACCGCTCGGGTCGCTCGGACCGTTCGGGCCGCTCGGGCCGTTGGGGCCGTTGGGGTTTGGTGTGTCGGGGGTGGGGTTGTGGGGGCAGTCGCTGCGGCCGCAGCCGCAGGTCAGTGTTTTGCCGGGCACGCCGGTGATCTCGGCCAACGCCATCACCCGTTGTTGCCCGATGCGGCGCGGGTCGCGGCGACACACTCGTGCGGCGATCAACGCGGCGATGCGGTGGGCGAGGTGGACGCCGTCTTCGGCGGGCACACACCCATCGACGTTCATGTGCCCGGAGGAGTCGGCGGTGACGGTCAGGTTTTGCCACGCCTGCCCGAACTCCTCACGCGTTTGTGCGGCGCCCTCGGGATCGAGACTGATCACCGCCTCGGCCAACTGATCGCGCAATACCGGATCGGTCGTCGGACGCGACCCCAACTCCAACGCCAAATCCTCAAACGTCCACGCCGAGGACGCGTCATCGGGAGAGGCGTCCTCGGTGACCGGGTCAGCGACGTCGGGATCGGCCGGGTTCGCCGGATCAGGGGCTTCGTCGGGATCGATCGGATCGTCTCCGCTGACTGGGTCGTGGGGATCGGGCGTCGTGGAATCGGGCGCGACATCCGACTCAGGCGGGTCTGTGCTCGGGTCGGTGATGACACCTTCGGGTGCGGCTTGGGCGGCGTAGACCATGGTTGCCATTCGGGGGGTGCTGAACTCGCCGGCCAGATATCGCATCCGGATCTTGGGGAGTCGTTGCAGCGCTTCACCCAGGTTGAACCAGGAGCCGGCTTTGGTGCGCGATAAGCCCAACGCCAACGAGACCTCCCCGACGGCGGCTTTGTCGGCGGTGTTGCGGGCCCGCATCTGCCCGGTGGCGTTCAGCGATATCAGCATGTCGTCATAGACCGACTGCCCCAACCGGTACGCCGCGAGCAGGGCACGGGCTTCGTGTTGGCGGCTGACCCGTAGATGCTCACCCGCGGCCACCGCAGCATCAGCTGCCGACGCGCAGGTGATCGCCGCATCCGCGGCGACAGGATCCGAACAAGAGAACACCAGCACAGGCCTTCACACTCGCGACCGACAGGGACACCCTCATCAACTGCCCGTCATCACACAGCGCACGCCCGCACCACAACCAAACTCACCAACAGCATATTCAGCGGGTCCGACAGACATCGAAACCCAAACCCCCGCCCCGGGGGTCGGTCCGCGGTGTCGACGCATTCCGCGTGAACCGAAGACATCGTCTCACCGGCCACCTACAGAAACGTGGACCCCGGTGAGTGTGGTCTCGATACGCCCGCTCGGCTAGCGCCTCGCGACCTACTCGACCAGCGGAGGGCGGCGCCTCGCGACCTACTCGACCAGCGGGGGCCGGCGCCTCGCAAGCTACTCGACCAGCTGGGGAGGCGCGTCGCGCGCTACCCGACCGCCAGCCACACCGGCCGGGCGGCGGCTCTCACTCCGCCGCCCGACCTGGCCGCATCTCAGGTCTGTCTGCGCTGCAACGCTTTCCCCGCTCCGATGAGAACGTCGACGAGGACGAATGCGGCGAGGCTGAGGCCGAGCAGTGGGATGAACCAGCCGACCGCGACCGCGACGACGAGCACACCGACGATCGCCGGGATCGGTAGTTGCCGCAGCCCGCCGCGCCGTGGTGGGCTGCCGACCGGTGCGCCACCGCGCCGGGGTCGCCGCTGCCACCACATCTGGTAGCCGCGGATGATGATCGCCACCAGCACGACAGCGAGCACGAAGAGTGCGATCTGGCTGACGAGGCCGAACAGCACACCCATGTGCAGTGCGATGCCCCAGGTCGTCAGCTTTGCCGCCAATGGCCAGTCGGCAAACCAGGATTCGTCGACGTTGGCGTCGGTGGCGCCGTCGACGGCGACCGAGTTGGGAGAGAACTGCCACGCCTCCCGGGTCTGGGTCACCGTGAACGCGGCGTCCGACGACTCGGGGATGGCGACCTCGACCTTCCCGTCGATGCCGGCGGCCCGAGCCGCCGCCAGCACGTCGTCGAGTCGGGTGATGGACGCGTCCGTCCCCGCCGGATCAACCACGGTCGGCGACGACGTGTGCCCGTCGTGTCCTTCGTGACCGACACTGCCGGGCGCCGCGACCGCCGCGCCGGGCAACGTCGTGTCCAGAGTCGGTGTCGTCCACTGCAGCGCCGACCGCACCTCGGACACGTTCTCACCCGCGTACCGCGACCAGGTCAAACCGGTCGCCGAGAGGAAAACCAGGCCGACGACAATCCAGATCCCCATCGCACCATGCCAATTCAGGGTTCGATTGCGCCCACGCGAGGACCGGTCGATCGTGAGCAACCGCGTCCGGCCGTTACCCCGCCGGTACCGCGAGACCCACAGGATCAGACCTCCGAGCGCGATCACCCAGAGCCAGGATGCGGCCAGTTCGCTGTACAGACGCCCCGGTTCGCCGAGATGCAGATTGCGATGCAGGCTGCTGATCCAGGTGCGTAGCGGCAGTGCCCCGCTGCTGCCATAGGAGACCAGCTCGCCGACCGGTCGTGCGGTGACCGGATCGACGAACACGGCGAGGCGTTCGGATTCGCCGAGCCCCGGATCGTCGAACAGGACGCGGGTGGTGTCACCGTCATTCACCGACGGCCGTACCGCCGACACCGTGAGGTCCGGCCGGGACTGTGCGGCCGCCGAGACCTGTTCGGCCAGTGGCTTGACGGTTCCGCGGGAATCGGTGTGGAGATAGCTGCTGTAAACGATGTTCTCGAGCGTCGGCGCGACAGCGTAGAGGGCTCCGCTGACAGCGGCGATCAGCAGGAAGGGTGCGACGAGTATGCCGGCATAGAAGTGCAGTCGGCGCACGAGCAGGCGACCGCCGCCGGCAGCCCGAGGCGGTGGGTGGTCGACGCCCGGTGACGACGACGGGGTGGAGGGGACAGGTGGATCCTGGGTCACGGACACGTGGGTATGCCTTTCGAACGCGCGGGCCTCAGCCGAGGGGCGGGCCAGACATGGGATGCCCGGCCCGCGGGCGTCATGCGCGTCGGGTCAGGCGGTGAGAACGGAACCGGTGAGAGCAGAACCGGCGGTCAGCGGCGCGGGCGGCCCGCGCGTCCCGATGGTGGCGAGTGCTGCCGGTGTGGAGCGGCGGTCGACGACCTCCGAGGTCCGAACCGTCCACGAGCACCGGCGATCCGCGGGCACCGTCAGCAATGCCCGGACGATCCTGATGAGCGCGGTGAGGAGGACGCGGACCGAGCGTTCGAGTGCCCGGCACAGCATTGCCGTCGCGGCCGCGGCGACCGCATGCATCGCCACCATCCGTGTGGTCGGCGCTGCGTGGTGGCCGTCGGCGACGGCGGTGAGTACGAGGTGACTCGCGATCTGTGCGGCGGCCAGCGCGCCGAGGAGCCCGGCCCATCCGCAGAACACACTCGAGCGGGTGGCGACCACCCACCCGGTGGCCGCGCAGACGGCCACCATCAGCATGATCGCGGCGGCGTCGGGAAGTCCGCCGTGTGCGGCGTCGTGCGCGACGATCGCCGCAGCTCCGGACGCGGTGCCGACCACGCTGCCACGCACGTGGCGGACGGTCTGGTCGGCGGCGATCACCGGCTCAGTGTAAGAGGGTGACCTGCGGCAGGTCCGCGCGGTATGCGGCGGATGTCCGCGGAGGTTCTGCCGACAGCAGAACGGGCGGCCGAGACGGTTTTCGGCGACCTACCATCGGCCCATGGACGCGCGTCTGCATGCAGCCGAACCGTTGTGGCGTGAGGTGACCGGCCGGGTCATCCGCCGGCACCGTCACGACCGTGGTGAACGCCTGGTGGAGACGGCCGAGCGGGCCGGGGTGTCGAGCCAGTACCTGTCCGAGATCGAGCGCGGCCGCAAGGACGCGTCGTCGGAACTGCTTGCCGCGGTCGCGGGTGCACTCGGGCTGACCCTGCTCGATCTCACCCGCGAGGTGAGTTTCGAGCTGTCCCGGATGACCGCCGTCCCGGTGCTGCGGTCCGCGCACGTCGCGGTGCCATCTGTCGCGGTGCCGAGCGTGGCGCCGATGAACAGATCTCGGGGGCCGATCGCTCTGGCCGCCTGACTACCGCGACCGCGGCCCGCGACGCTCCCCGTTCTCCTGCCCGCGGGTGTCGATGATCTGATCGGCGAGTCCGTAGGCGACGATCTCGTCGGCCCGGAGAACCCGATCGCGGTCGGTGTCGCGGCGCAGTGCGTCGAGGTCCTGGCCGGTGTGGCGGCTCATCGCCTTCTCGATCTCCTCCCGGATGCGCAGGATCTCCTCGGCCGCCAGGATGAGATCCGGGATCGTGCCGCGGCCCTGCCCGGAGGGCTGGTGCAACAGCACCCGCGCGTGCGGCAGCACCGACCGGCGGCCCGGGGTGCCGGCCGCCAACAGCAGCGCGGTCGACGAGAGCGCCTGCCCCACACACGTGGTGGCGATCGGGGCATGGCAGTACTGCATGGTGTCGTAGAGCGCGAAGGTCGCCATCACCGATCCGCCGGTCGAATTGATGTAGAGATCGATCGGTGCATCGGGGTTGTCGGAGTCCAGATGCAGGATCTGCGCGATGAGCGCGTTGGCGACACCGTCATCGAGTTCGGTGCCGAGATAGATGATCCGCTCGTCCAGCAATCGACTGTAGACGTCCATCACCCGCTCGCCCTGCGGTGTCCGGCTGATCACGTTGGGAATCGTGTACGTGCTCACCGCGTCACCCCGAATCCGGTCGACGCCGGCGTCAGCGGTCGGATCTGGCCGAGGTCGTCGACGATGTGGTCGACGAACCCGTAATCGACGGATTCCTCCGCGGTGAAGACGTGGTCGCGCAGCGAATCCGCGAAGATCTTCTCGACGGGTTGACCGGTCTGCTCGGCGATGATGGTGAGTACCGTGTCGCGCACATGACGCAGATCATCGGCCTGCAGTTCGATGTCGGGCGCGTAGCCGCCGATTCCCGCAGACCCCTGATGCAGCAGGACCTTGGCATGTCGCAGGGCGTACCGCTTGCCGCGGGTACCGTTGCAGAGCAGGAATTGTCCGGCGCTGTAGGCCATTCCGAGGTCGACGGTGCAGACGTCGTTGGGGACGAGACGCATCGTGTCCATGATCGCCAGCATGGCCGGTACGGAGCCGCCCGGTGAGTTGATCCACAGACCGATGTCGGCCACCGGATCCTCGGCGGCGAGCATCATCATCTGCGCGCAGATCTGGCTGCCGATCTCGTCGTCGAGAGCCGAGTCGAGCATCAGGATACGTTGACTCAGCAGACTTTCCGCGGTCCGTCGGCGGAGGGGGAGGGTGCGTTGATCGTCGCTCATGGGTCCGACTCTGGTTCGACCGAGGCGTCCGCGCACCGTGGTGCTGCCCTGCGCAGAGCGGCGCTGCTGCGAGCAGTATCGACCGGGCCGATCAGATCACGTCGACGTCGGGCCGGGCGTCCGGGATCGTCACCAGAGCCCGACGGTGCAGCTTCGCCGACGGTGTCGCGATCGAATCGGCCACCCGGAACTCGGCCTCCCATCGGTCCCGGTGGAGTCGGTTGAGCACATACCCGCGCTGGGCGTTTCCGAAGCGGACATGCGGCGAGGCCGCCTTGAGTGCCCGGTCGGCGGCGTCGCTGTCCTCGCCGTCGCCACCCGACGAGATGGATGTGCCGGCGAGTTCCACACCGACGGTGGGTGATTCGCGCTGATACGTGGTGCGCAGGTCGGCGACCACGTTGCGGTGGATGTCGCCGACCATCGACACGAGATTCGGTACGTCCCGAGCCCGTGCGCCGTCGAGGACACGTGCCCGCGCCGCCTCGTACCCGCTCCATCCGTCCATACTCACCGCCCGCGACCCGTCGACGCTGCGGGCGAGGTCGGCCATCGTGGTCTGCTGTGCCAGCACGTTCCATCGGTGCCGGTGGTGCGTGAATCCATCGAGGAGCCAGTGCTCCTGCGCGGCCCCGAGGATCGTGCGACGCGGATCCGCGGTGGCGGCGTCCTGCGCGGAATCGTTGTCGCCGTTGACCTGATCGCTGCGGAACGTGCGCGTGTCGAGAACGTTGAACTCGACGAGATCCCCGTACTCGAAGCGTCGGTAGGCGCGGACGTCGGCACCGCGCGGGCGGTGGTCGACCCGAACCGGGGTATTCTCCCACCACGCCCGCAGCGCCTGTGCCCGTCGCAGCAGGAAGTCGGGGACCGGCTGTCCGTCCTCGGGAATCGTGGCCGCCCAGTTGTTGTCGACCTCGTGATCGTCGAAGATCGTGACGAACGGGCTCGTCCGGTGGGCGCGACGGAGGTGGGGATCGAGTTTGTAGAGCGCGTACCGGTCGCGATAGTCGGCCAGATCCATCGCCTCACCGCGTGCGGACTCGGGCATCGCAGTGGTGCGGCGTCGCCCACCGTCGCCCGGGATCGGCTTCTCGTAGATGTAGTCACCGAGGTGGAACACGACGTCGGGCGCGTGCGCGGCCATGTCGTCGTAGGCGACGTGATGGCCGTCGGCCCACGACTGGCACGAGGCGAAGGCGAAGGTCAACGTCGCGAGCGAGGCCCCGGCCGCGGGCGCGGTACGTGTCCGGCCGACCTCCGAGATGTCGGCGCGGGCGCGAAACCGATAGAAGTAGTCCCGGGCCGGGGCGAGACCGCGGACGTCCACATGCACGCTGTGGCCGTTCTCGGCGGACGCCAGCGTCCACCCGCGCCGCGCGACGTTGCGCATGTTCTCGTCGGTCGCGATCTCCCAGCCGACCGGGACGGGCGCCGATCCCATCCCGCCGCCGCGCGCGAGCGGGTTGGCGGCCAGGCGCGTCCACAGGACCACCCCGTCGGGCACCGGGTCGCCGGAGGCGACACCGAGGGTGAAGAGCCGATCGCCGACACGGGTCGACCCGGTCGAGGTCGGTGCGTCGCCAAGGAGTCCGGGGACGCACGCGAGGCCGGCGGCGACCCCGGTCCAGGTGAGGAATCGTCGGCGGGTCACGCCGATGCGTAGGGTCTTGTCGGGGCCGATCGAGACATCCGGGCCAGGGCTGCGTGCCATGCGCCCAGACGAACAACCTCACCTGTCCGCGCCGCCACTGCGGAATGGCCGGCGGATGATCGCGTGATGAAGACCGGGCAGGCGACTCAGGCGGTCAGGACCAGCCAGACCGCGACGTAATGCAGCAGCGCGGCGACCGCGGTACAGGCGTGGAAGACCTCGTGGTGCCCGAAGGTGTTCGGCCAGGGATTCGGCCACCGGACGGCATAGAGGATGCCGCCGACGGTGTAGAAGACGCCGCCCAGGGCGAGCAGCACGATGACCGCCCATCCGACATGGCTGACGAGTGCGGGGGCGACGGCGATGATCACCCAGCCGAGCAGGATGTAGAGCGAGACGCCCAACCAGCGGGGCGCGCTGGGCCAGATCACCTTGAGGGTCACACCGGCCACCGCGCCGATCCAGACGATCCCCAGCACCCACCACCGGACGCCGGCGGGGAGTGCGAGCGCGCAGAAGGGTGTGTAGGTGCCTGCGATGAACAGGAAGATCATCGAGTGGTCGGCCCGCTTCATCCGGATCTGCGTGCGGGCAGTCTTCCACGGGATGCGGTGATAACTGGCGCTGACGGCGAACACGCCGAACACCGTCACCGCGTACAGCGCGCAGGCGATGGCCGCGCCGGGACCGCGCAGGATCGCCCCGCCGATCACCACGGCGAGTCCGGCGCATGCGGCGACCCACGCGGAGTATTGATGGATGACACCGCGTAATCGGGGTTTGATGGCCTCGAGGGGGCCGTCCGTCAGGGTGTTCACGCAACCTACGGTACCGTAACTTTTCCAGTCGATAAGATCAGGCAGCGATGAAACTTCTACCCGATCGACTCCGGCGTCCCATGCTGAGCGTGTACGAGCGGCGCCTCATCCAGCTGATGGATGTCACGCGGCTGCCACGCCATGTCGCGATCATCTGCGACGGGAATCGCCGCTGGGCGCGTGACGCCGGTTTCGAGGACGTCAGTCACGGTCACCGGGTCGGCGCGCAACGGATCGCGGACATGCTCGCCTGGTGCGCGGAACTGGACATCTCGACGGTCACCATCTACCTGCTCTCCACGGAGAATCTGCAGCGCGCCTCCGACGAACTCGACGCGCTGATGGAGATCGTGCCCGACATCGTGGACGAGATCTCCGGTCCGACCGGCAACTGGCGGGTGCGGATCGTCGGGAGCCTGGCGCAGTTGCCGGATGCGGTCGCCGAGCGACTGCAGACGGCGTCGGATCGCACTCGCGAGCGGGTCGGCATGAACGTCAACGTCGCGGTCGGATACGGCGGTCGGCAGGAGATCGTCGACGCCGTGCGGTCACTCCTGCAGGAGCGCCTCGACGCGGGCGACGGTCCGGAACAGATGGTCGACGCGGTGACCGTCGACGCGATCGACCAGAACCTGTACACCCGGGGCCAGCCGGACCCGGATCTCGTGATCCGTACCTCGGGCGAGCAGCGACTGTCCGGCTTCCTCCTGTGGCAGAGCGCATACTCGGAGATCTGGTTCACCGACGCGTACTGGCCGGAATTCCGTCGGGTGGATTTCCTGCGCGCACTCCGCGATTACGCCGCCCGCAGCCGCCGATTCGGCAAATAGCAGCAGGCGCGGGAGATCATCAGCGGCGGTAGGGGTGGTCGACGATGAGGGCGACGAGCGCATCGACGTCGGCGGCGAAGGTGGATGCCGTCGGGGTCCCGAACCCCACGGCGATGCCGCCGATGACGTCGGCGCCGGCCGGCGCGTCGGGATGCCGGAACAGTGACAGCGGGGCCAGGGCGAAGCCGCGCCGGGCCGCCTCGGCGAACACCTCCGGCTCGGCGTCCGCGGACACCGGGATGACGGCATGGAGTCCCGCGGCGATGCCGGGTAGCCCGACGCCGGTGTCGGCGAGACGCGCGGTCAGCAGGTCCCGGCGTCGGCGATAGTGCTGTCGACTGCGGCGGATGTGCCGGTCGTAGGCGCCCGAATCGATGAGATCGGCGAGGACGAGCTGGTCCACGATGCTGGCGTCCGGCTCGCGGATGCCCTTGGCCCACACGACCGTGTCGACGTGCTGGGCGGGCAGGGCCAGCCACGCGATGCGCACCGCCGGTGACAGGCTCTTGCTCACCGAGCCGGTGTAGATCACCACGTCGGGACCGAGTGCCTGCAACGCGCCGATCGGTTCGCGGTCGTACCTGAGCTCGCCGTCGTAGTCGTCCTCCACGATCAGGCGGCTCCCGGTACGCGCCCAGTCGATCACCGCCGTCCGCCGCGTCGGTGACAACGGGACGCCCGTCGGGAACTGATGACTCGGCGTGAGCAGTACCCCCGACGCCTGTCCGGGTAGTGCGTCGATCACCGCGCCCCCGCCGTCGACGGGGATCGGCGTGGTCGACGTGCCGCCACGCTCGATCACCTGCCGGTGGAACGGCAGGCCGTGACTCTCGACCGCGATCGAGTCGCCGAAAACCGTGCGGGACAACAACTCCAATGCATGCATCACCGAGGTCGTCAGGACGATGTGGTCGGGATCCGCCCGCACCCCGCGCGCCCGGGCCAGGTACGCGGCCAGCGATCGGCGTAGCCGCGCACTGCCCTGTGGATGTCCGGGGCCGAATGCCTCGTCGGGGGCCTCGGTGATGGCCCGCCTGGTGGACGCGATCCAGTCAGCGCGGGGGAACAGCGACGGATTCGGTTGGCCGAGGGCGAAATCGTGTCGTGGGGCGGCCGGCCGAGCCGTCGCGGACGGGCCGACCCGGGCCTGCCGGTGGGCCGTGTCGGCCACCCGCGTGCCCGACCCCTGCCGCGCGACGAGCCAGCCCTCGGCGATCAACTCCTGATAGACCGTGGCCACGGTGCCGCGCGCCAGGCCGACGTCGGCGGCCAGCGAGCGATACGGCGGGAGTGCGGTGCCCGCCGGGAGACGACCGTCGTCGATCGCGGCGCGCAGCGCCTCGGCGAGTGTTCGACGTCGGCGAGCCCCACGACCTCGCGGTGTGGCCGTCGGATCCGGTTGCAGATCGAGATACAGATCGGTCCCGAGGCGCTGGGCGACCTGGTCCCACGGATCGGAATTGACTCTCTTATCCACTCTGGAATTGAACCACTTTCTTGGTGCAATCACCTTCTAATCTGGAACTCGACAGCACCACTCGAGAAGACAAGGGGAGAGCCATGAAGGTGGTCGTACTGGGCGCCAGCGGCGAGATCGGAAAGGCCGTGGCCGGTCGGCTGCGTGACCGCGACATCGAGGTCGTGGCCGCGCAACGGTCGACCGGGGTCGATGCGTATGCGGGAACCGGATTGGCCGAGGCCTTCGCCGGGGCCGACGTCGTGGTCGACTGCATGAACGTGACGACGACGAGCGCGAAGAAGGCGATCGGCTTCTTCGGTACGGTCGCCGCGAATGTGGCCGCGGCGGCGATCACGGCCGGAGTCGGTCGGGTTGTCTGTCTCTCCATCATCAATGCGGCGGACCCGGCGGTGAACGCGAAGTTCGGGTACTACCAGGGCAAGGCCGCGCAGGAGAAGGCCTACCTCGACGCCCTGGGTGCCGATCGTCTGACGATCGTCCGGTCCGCGCAGTGGTACGAGCTCGCCCGGCAGATGCTGGGCACCATGCGACTCGGACCGTTCGCCGCGGTGCCACACATGCGGTGTCAACCGCTCTCGGCCGCGGATGCTGCTGCGGCGCTGACGGATACGGTGATACATCGGCCGGAGGGAGACGTCGAGGTGGCGGGCCCCGAAGTGCTCGACCTCACCGACATCGGCAAGGCGATAGCGCAGCGCAACGGTTCGCCCCGATGGGTCCTCGGCGTCCGGATCGGAGGCGAGCCGATCCGCAACGGTGCGCTGGTACCCGACACGCCCTCTGTGGTCGCGCCGACCACCCTCGATCAGTGGCTCGCACAGGAGTATGCGGCATGAGCGTGACCCCCGAGTCGCTGCCGGATACGCGACGGATGTGGTTGCCGCGCACCAATCCTGGCGTCTACAAGGCGCTTGTCGCGCTGCAACGCGCGTCGTCGGAGGGAGTGGACCCGGAGATCGGCGAGCTCATCAAGATCCGCGCGTCGCAGCTGAACGGCTGCGCGTACTGCCTGCACATGCACCTGTCCGACGCGCTTGCCGCGGGCATGGAACCCCTCACGCTGGGCATGGTCTCGGTGTGGTCGGAGGCGACGCACCTGTTCTCCGACCGCGAGCGTGCCGCCCTGGATCTGACCGAACACGTGACCAGGCTGGGTGAGGACGGCGTTCCCGATGACGTGTTCGCCCGCGCGCGAATGTCATTCGACGAGGTCGAGCTCGGTCAGGTGTTGGCGTCCATCGTGATGATCAATGCCTGGAACCGCATCGCGGTGACAAGTCGCTACCCGGCCGGCCTGGACGAACGTCAGCTGCGGTGATGACAGCCGAACCGGTCAGAGTTTACGCAGCCGAACCCGATTGATGGAATGGTCGGAATCCTTGCGCAGCACCAGCGTCGCGCGCGGCCGGGTGGGCAGGATGTTCTCCTTCAGGTTGGGGAGATTGATGGACGTCCAGAGGTCGCGCGCGGCGACGGTCGCCTGGTCGTCGGTCAGCGACGAGTAGTAATGGAAGTGCGATTCGGGCTTGGCGAACGACGTGGTCCGCATCTTCAGGAATCTGGAGACATACCACTGCTCGATGTCGGCGGTCTTGGCATCGACGTAAATGGAGAAATCGAACAGGTCGGACACCATCAGCGTCGGCCCGGTCTGCAGGACGTTGAGTCCTTCCAGGATGAGGATGTCGGGTTGGCGCACATAGTGTTTGACATCCGGCACGATGTCGTAGGCGATGTGCGAGTAGACCGGTGCGGTCACCTCCCGCGCGCCTGATTTCACCTCGGTGACGAACCGGAGCAGTGCGCGCCGGTCGTACGACTCGGGAAACCCCTTGCGATGCATGATGCCTCGACGCTCGAGTTCGGCGGTCGGGAGCAGGAAGCCGTCCGTGGTGACGAGGTCGACCTTCGGGTGTGACTCCCACCGGGCCAACAGGGCGGCGAGGACGCGCGCGGTGGTCGACTTGCCGACCGCGACGCTGCCGGCGATCCCGATGACGAACGGCACCTGCCTGCTGGTCTGACGCTCACCGAGGAACGTCGAGGTCGCCGCGAACAGGCGCTGGCGGGCCGCGATCTGCAGATGGATGAGACGGGAGAGCGGCAGGTAGACGTCGGCGACCTCGTCGAGGTCGACCTGCTCGCCGAGACCGACGAGTTGCTGGAGCTCGGTGTCGGTGAGCACCAGCGGCATCGATTCGCGCAGGTCACGCCACTGTCGACGGTCGAGCTCCAGGTACAGACTGGGGTCGCGCCCGGTCGTGTCGCGTGCCATGGTCCTACAGCTTAGGGCGCACTGTTCAAGCGCGATCGGTAGCCTCCGTTCATGGTCTCGTCACCTGCCGCCCGCTCTGCCGTTCCGCCGTCCCCGGTCACCGAGTACCTGCGCCTCGGCCTCGCGTTCGACCGCCTCGAGGAAGGCTTCGTCGATGCCTACACCGGAGACCCGGCATTGCGGGCGGAGGTGGCCAACGGCCCGGCTCCCGAACCCGCGGTACTCGCCGACCGGGCCCGTGGCCTGCGCGCCGAACTCCCGGCCGATCTCCCCGCGGAGCGGGCCGAGTTCATCGGTGCGCACCTGTCTGCGCTGGAGTGCTCGGCGCGCAAGTTCGCCGGGGAGGAGATCGGTTTCGTCGACGAGGTCCGGGCGTACTTCGACGTCGACATCACGATGGGCGACGAGCAGGCCTACCGGGACGCGCACGCGGCGATGGCCGTCGAACTCGGGGTGCCCGGGGCGGCAGGGCAGACACTCGCCGATGCCTACGCCGCATACAAACGGGCCGACGAGATCCCCGCGGATCGTGTCGACGACTGCGTCCGCGCGTTCAGCGGAGCCTTGCGGGAGAGGGTGCGCGCGACGTATCCGCTCCCGGACAACGAGCTCGTCGAGTTCGAGGTCGTCACCGACAAGCCGTGGTCGGGGTTCAACTACTACCTCGGTGGGTTCCGGTCCCGGGTCGCGATCAATGTGGATCTCACCCAGTACATGTCGACGCTGCCGCACCTCATCGCCCACGAGGCCTATCCCGGCCACCACACCGAGCACTGCCGCAAGGAACAGTTCCTGGTCGGTGGCGGGCAGGACGAACAGACGATCTTCCTGGTGAACACACCGCAATGCCTGATGGCCGAGGGGCTCGCCGACCACGCGCTGGTCGCCGCGATGGGACCCGACTGGGGGCTCTGGGCCCAGGAGATCTACGCCGACCTCGGCCTGCGCTTCGACGGCGCCCGCGCGCAACGGATGTCGGTTGCGTCGAGTGGCCTCCTCGGCGTCCGGCAGGACGCGGCGCTCCTCCTGCACGACCGGTCGGCGGACGCCGACGTCGTGGCCGAATTCCTGCAACGATGGCTGCTCGCGCCCCCCGAACGTGCCCGGCAGATGCTGCGGTTCCTCACCTCGCCGCTGTGGCGCGCCTACATCTCCACCTACGTCGAGGGGTATCGCCTGCTGGGCGACTGGCTCGACGACTCGCCGCCGGCGGGTCGCCTCGCGCGCTTCGGTCGACTGCTCGACGAACCACTCACACCGGCGCAGCTGAGAGCCGAACTCGGCGCCGTGAATCCCGGACCATAGACTTGTCAGGCATGAGCCTGAATTCGATGTCCCTGGCCGAACTCGACCCGGATGTTGCCGCGGCGATGAACGGTGAGTTGAGTCGGCAGCGCGACACGCTCGAGATGATCGCGTCGGAGAATTTCGTCCCGCGCGCCGTGCTGCAGGCACAGGGCAGTGTCCTGACCAACAAATACGCCGAGGGTTATCCCGGCCGGCGGTACTACGGCGGGTGTGAGTACGTCGACGTCGTCGAGGACATCGCGCGGAACCGGGCCAAGGAGCTCTTCGGCGCGGATTTCGCGAACGTGCAGCCGCACTCCGGCGCCCAGGCCAACGCGGCGGTGCTGATGGCGCTGATGGACCCGGGGGAGAAGCTGCTCGGCCTCGACCTCGCACACGGCGGGCACCTCACCCACGGTATGCGGCTGAACTTCTCGGGCAAGCTCTACGAGAACCACTTCTACGGGGTCAGCAAAGAGGACTTCCGGATCGACATGGACGAAGTGCGCAAGATCGCGCAGGACGTCCGGCCGAAGGTGATCTGCGCCGGTTGGTCGGCCTACCCGCGGACCCTCGACTTCGAGGCGTTCCGCTCGATCGCCGACGAGGTCGGCGCCTACCTGTGGACCGACATGGCGCATTTCGCCGGACTCGTCGCAGCCGGCCTGCATCCCTCCCCGGTCCCGCACTCCGACGTCGTGTCCTCGACGATCCACAAGACCCTCGGCGGCCCGCGGTCGGGTCTGATCCTCGCGAAGCAGGAGTGGGCGAAGAAGCTCAACTCCGCGGTGTTCCCCGGTCAGCAGGGTGGGCCGCTGATGCACGCGATCGCCGGCAAGGCCGTGGCCCTGAAGATCGCCGGGACGGAGGAGTTCGCCGAGCGTCAGCAGCGCACACTGTCGGGTGCGAAGCTGCTGGCCGAGCGGCTGACCGGCTCCGACGTCGACAAGGCCGGTGTCTCCGTGTTGACCGGCGGCACCGATGTGCACCTGGTGCTCGTGGACCTGCGCAACAGCCGACTCGACGGCCAGCAGGCCGAGGACCTGCTGCATCAGATCGGCATCACGGTCAACCGCAACGCGGTGCCCTTCGACCCCCGCCCGCCGATGGTCACCTCGGGGCTGCGGATCGGCACCCCGGCGCTGGCCACCCGTGGTTTCGGCGACGAGCAGTTCACCGAGGTCGCCGACATCATCGGAACCGCGCTCGCCGCGGGTCAGGATGCCGACGTCTCGGCGCTGCGCGGCCGTGTGTCACGTCTCGCACTCGACTTCCCGCTCTATGACGGACTGGAAGAGTGGGGGTTGATGAGCCGGGTCTAGGACCCGTCTTGGGCGGTAATTGGCCAGACGGTCGCGTGATTGCCTATCCTGTCTGACGATGAACGCATTGACCGAGGACGAGTTGATCATCGCGCTGGAGAAGGCGCTACCCGAGATCGCCGAGGATCACCAGGCGGCGGCCTCCCCGTGGAGCCCGCACGACTGGGTGCCGTGGGACGCGGGTCGTAACTTCGCCTTCCTCGGTGGCGACGACTGGGACGAATCGCAGCGCACGCTGTCCGACGAGACACGGGCCGGGGTGCTGGCGCTGCTGCTCACCAAGGACAACCTGCCGTCGTACCACCGCGTACTCGCCATCCACTTCCCGGCGTTCTCCGACTGGCGTCAGCTGGTCGGTGTGTGGACCGCAGAGGACAACCGGCATGGGATCGTCCTGCGTGACTACCTGGTGGTCACCCGCGCGATCGATCCGGTCGACGCCGAGGAACGCCGTCGCATCCACGTGACCGCCGGTTACCGGCAGCACACCGAGGACGTCAGCGATCTCGGCCCGCTGGACGTGCTCGCGCTGATGGCGATCCACGAGAACCAGTGCGTGGCGTTCATCGAACGACTCAGTGCCAGCGTGACCGACGACGTCTTCAAGCAGATCCTTGCCAAGATCTCGCACGACGACGCCGTTCAGGCCACGACGTTCGCCGCCTTCCTGAACGCCGCGCTCGTGGCCGATCAGGAGGGCACGGTCCTCGCCCTGGACCGACGACTGGCCACCGTCGAGCCCATCGGGTTCGACGTCGCGGACTTCGACGCCGAGCGTGCCCTGATCGCCGGCTACGAGGACGACTCGACCCGCTCCGCGATCGCGGCGACTCTGGTCGAGGCGCTCAAGCTGGACAGCGTGCATGAACTGGGTGACGAGGCGGAGGCCGCCCGTCAGCGTGTTCTCGCGCTCGCCGGTCGTTCGTAGTTCACCGGCAACCTGCGTTAACGCACAATTCACGCCGACACACCCCCGCACGGCGAGCCGACGGGGGTGTGTCGGCGTACGTTGACGAATGACGGGCCGCGGGGAAGCGGTTCGTCCGGGAGGTTCGATTCGTGGTTTGCACCAGCAGCACGAGGGGGCCGGCCCCGGTCCTCGCCCGTATCGGCTGACCAGCCGAAACGAGCAAGAACCCGCCGGTCGACTTGAACTGGTTTGTGCGGGTGCCGCACAAACGTAGGAGCCCTACGTGACCACACGCACCTACGTCCTCGACACCTCCGTGCTGCTGTCCGACCCCTGGGCGGTCATGCGGTTCGCCGAGCACCATGTGGTTCTGCCACTGGTCGTCATCGGTGAACTCGAGGGCAAACGTCACCATCACGAGCTCGGCTGGTTCGCACGCGAGGCGTTGCGGATGCTCGACGATCTCCGCCTCGAGCACGGCCGCCTCGACATCGCGCTGCCGATCGGTGACGAGGGCGGCACGCTTCAGGTCGAACTGAATCACACCGACCCCGCGGTCCTGCCGGCCGGCTTCCGGACCGAGACCAACGATTCACGAATCCTGGCCTGCGCGTTGAATCTTCGCGCGGAAGGCAAGGACGTCACGCTGGTGTCCAAGGACACGCCGCTACGCGTCAAGGCGGGTGCCGTCGGACTTGCCGCCGACGAGTACCACGCGCAGGACGTGGTGGTGTCCGGGTGGTCGGGGATGACCGAGCTCGACGTGGACACCACGGTCGTCGACACCCTGTACGCCGAAGGTGTCGTGGACGTCGACGATGCACGAGAGCTACCGTGCCACACCGGGATTCGTCTCCTCGGTCACGGTTCCAGTGCGCTGGGCCGGGTGAACCCGGACAAGCGGGTGCAGCTGGTCCGCGGTGACCGCGAGGCCTTCGGACTGCACGGGCGTTCGGCGGAGCAGCGGGTCGCCCTCGATCTGCTGCTCGATGACAGTGTCGGCATCGTGTCCCTCGGTGGCAAGGCGGGTACCGGCAAATCGGCGCTGGCGCTGTGCGCCGGACTGGAGGCGGTGCTCGAAAGGCGTACGCAGCGTAAGGTTGTCGTGTTCCGGCCGCTGTATGCGGTTGGCGGACAACAACTCGGCTACCTTCCCGGCAGTGAGGCCGACAAGATGGGCCCCTGGGCCCAGGCGGTCTTCGACACCCTCGAAGGTCTGGCGTCACCCGAGGTGATCGACGAGGTGCTCAGCCGTGGGATGCTGGAAGTCCTGCCGCTCACGCACATTCGCGGTCGCTCCCTGCACGATTCCTTCGTGATCGTCGACGAGGCGCAGTCGCTGGAACGCAATGTGCTGCTGACGGTGCTGTCGCGGCTCGGCTCCGGCTCGCGGGTGGTGCTCACCCACGATGTCGCGCAGCGTGACAACCTGCGTGTCGGTCGCCACGACGGTGTCGCCGCGGTCATCGAGAAGCTCAAGGGGCATCCGCTGTTCGCGCACGTGACGCTCACCCGCAGCGAGCGCTCGCCGATCGCCGCCCTGGTGACCGAGATGTTGGAGGAGTTCGCACCCGGGGCGTACTGAGGGCTCGCACACCCAGTAAGACAGGTCCACCCCGCCTGCCGCGATACACCGATCGTGGCAGGCGGGGTGGACTGTTTCCGACGCGCCTCGTCGTTTCGACAGATGACGTTCCTCCGAACCGGACCCGCGTTGCTCTAGCCTTCTGGTCGAAGGGGGAGTCATGTGGGGATTCGTCGTGCTCATCGTGCTGGTCGCGGTGCCGCTGTTGATCTGGCAGGTGGTGAGTCCGCGCGGCGTCTGGCGGGCGACCGAGGCGTGGAAGTTCCGCGACCCGGACGCGAACGAACCCAGCGACGAGGCCTACGCGATGAAGAGCGTCGGTGCGGTCATGTCGATCATCGCGCTCATCGTCGCCGTCGTGGTCATCGCGTCGCTGCAGACACACACCGGTCGACATGCTGCGTCGGAACCGACGGAGAGCTCTGTGCCGTACACGGCCCCGGCGATGCCGCCGGCACGTGACCTCGGCCCGGGGACCATGGTCGGATATCTCTACCCCAGTGCGTTGACCGTCGAATTCGTCGTGCTCGACGACACGACGGGCTATTCGACGATGGGCGGCTGCTCGACCGTGGTGGCCGTCCACGAGCACACCAACGCCATCGTCGTACAGGTCGGCAGATCGCAACGACCCGGCTGGGACGGCACATTCCGCGCGTGCGCCGAGAAGCAGGTTCCCGATGTCGTGTCGCGCTCCCTGACCCGGCCCGTCGGCAGCCGGCCGATCCTCACCGCGGCACCCGTGACGGCCGCTGCCGAGGTGGGTCTCGCGTACGGCCCCGCGGTGCGCCCGACACCGCTCGACGAGTATCCCCGCCCGGGAGTGGTGCGCGCGCTCACGCCGGTCCGTATCGATCCGACCTGGAGGTCGGTTCCACTGCTCGCGGAATTGCCCCGCAAGAATTGATTCGGGTGGCTCGGGATTGATCAGAACAATTCGGGAGAACTGTCGACTATTCGTAGATCTTACGATTCGGAGTGGTATCACCCGGGGCGCCGGCGCAGGCGAGAGGAGTTGTTCGCTGATACGAAAGCGCCACATCGGCCGATCGGGAGAGCGGTGGGCCGATGTGGCGCTCAGGCAAGGTCACCACGGAATCGGTTGATCACCTTGCATTCTCGGAGATAGTCAGGCCGCCGGCGCTGAGCTGCTCAGAGTGTTGAGGAGCGTGAGGAGCGAGGTCAGGAGATCGAGGGATTCTGCGGAACCCATGTGTTGATCCTTTCGTTCGTCCGTGCAATCGGGTGGCGGTCGCGTCGTGAACAAATGACCACCGCCGACAGGCTAACGATCATCGGTGCGTCATGTGAAGGGAATTCGATCGATTTTCCGAATTCGCACCGACGTATTCCGGAAATCATTCTTCGACGAGGCGATAACCAGTATGGCGACTGATTGTGAATTCCGGATTCGCCAGCTTCGATACCGGGCGATGGCGACACTCACCGCTGCGCGCGGGCCCGATGACGCGTCGCGATGCGCGTCCGAAATGACGACGCTGCCGCACCGGTGAAGGACCGATGCGGCAGCGTGGCACGCGTTGGGGCTAGGAGGATCCCAGCGGGATGCCTGCGGCGATAAGCTCGGCGAGGGCTGCCCAGAGTTCGAAGAAGTTCATCGTGTTCATCCTTTCGTGATCAGGAGCGGACGTATGCCCGCGACCTGCGACGAAGACTACTGACCCTGGCCGGATGGTGCAGTGTCGGGCTCCGAATCGGCGCCTCCGCCGGCCATCCGCGGTGATCGGATCTGTACCGCACCGTGACCATCACGAGATTCGTTGCCTCTTGCGCACTGGCACACTGTTGTGGTGCAGAAGTTACTGATGAGGCGAATGAGGTTATTGGGACTACTCGTGATCGCGGTGGTCGCTGCGGTGACCGGTGGTGCCGGGACCGCGCTCGCCGCGCCCGGTACCCCGGCCCCGACGACCCCCTCGGCGCCACCGACCTCGACACCTGCATCCCCGATGATCCCGTCGACCGGGATCCCCATGCTCGACGACGTGTTGAACTCGCTCGCGGGGAATCTGGGACTCGGCGGCAGCGGCAGTTCAGAGCCGGACACGAGCCAGATGATCGTCGTGACGGCGCCCAAGGCGTCCGACACCACAGCCACCCTCACCGCGTTCGAACGGGGAGCGGACCAGTCGTGGAAGCCGGTCATCGGCCCGACAAAGGCATTTCTCGGGTCGTTGGGCATGGGCGAGCCGAAGGACAACGTCTACCGGACACCGCAAGGCACGTTCTCCCTCGACCAGGCGTTCGGCCGACAGGCGAACCCCGGCACCAAGATGCCGTACAAGAAGGTCGACCGTGAGGACTGGTGGGACTCGAACATGAAGTCGCCGACCTACAACACGATGGTCCGGCAGCCGAAGAGTCCGGGCGGCGACAGCGAGAACCTCTACGATTCCGGGCCCGTCTACGACTATGCGGTCAACATCGCGCACAACCCGCAGCGCACCCCGGGCAAGGCGTCGGCCATGTTCCTGCACGTCACCAACAACCAGCCGACGATGGGGTGCGTGGCGATCGACCGCGAACTGATGCGCAAGGTACTGACGTGGCTCGATCCCGCCAAGCATCCGAAGATCGCCATCGGTGTCAATCAGGCCGGGCCGTCGAGCTCCGCGACTCCCACGACACCGCCCGGATCGGCCACCCCGCAGTCCGGCACCACGTCACCGGCCCCGGGATCGCCGAGCATCCCCGGTGGCGATTCGCTGACCGAGTTGCTCAGCCGGCTCGTCGGGATCGTCCCGTCGCTGCTGGGGACCGCGGCGGGCAGCTGATCGCAACCCGGACGTGTCGAACGTGAGCGGGGACCGGCATCATGCCGGTCCCCGCTTCAGTTCGAAGCAGGCCGCGCGGACACCACCGAAGTCCTCCCGAGGTGCGGTGACCATGTCTATCTGACGGCGGGCCTGCTCGACGACGGGGGTGTCGGGGTCGAGCACGGACAGGTACTGCTCGTGCGCCGCCAACGAACTCACGGCCAGGTCGATCTGTTCGGTGACGTCGACCGCATGGGTGGCCTGCGGTCCGTTCTCGAACAGGCGGCGGGGCCTCGCGATCGGGTCCATCGAATCGTAGGTCTCGAGCACGGCGGCGGCGAACTCCATGTGGTCGGACTGGTTCGGTTGTCCCGGCGCCCACTCCGGACCGCCGTACAGCGAGAGCACCACATCGGGCGCCACTCTTGTGATGGTCTCGCGAATGCGGTCACGCAGCTGTGGGGTGTTGCGGATCGCGCTGTCCGGGAAGCCCCAGAACTCGACGTCGTCGACGCCGACCACCCCCGCCGAGGCCCGCTGCTCGGCTTCCCGGGCCGGGCCCGCGTCGGCCGGGGCCATGCCCTCGATGCCCGCCTCGCCGCTGGAGGCGAGGGCATAGACGAGATGCCTGCCCTCCGAGGTCCAGCGGGCGACGGCGGGGGCCATCCCGTACTCCGGGTCGTCGGGATGCGCGACGAGGACCAGTGCGGTCTGCCAATCGGTGGGGAAGGCGGCAAGCTGCGTCATGGTGACGAAACTACGCGCCGCTGCCTACACTTCGCGGCATGTCGCGCGCGATGTGGGTGTGGTCGGTGCGTGGCGCCGCGGACATCCGGGCGCTCGTCGGACATGTCGCGGAGCATCGGGTCACCGATGTGTGGTTGTCGGTACCTCTCGGTGGTGCCGATCCCGCCATCGCGGCGGTCGCGACACGGCTACGTGCGGCGGGCGTCGAGGTCGCGTGCCTCGGCGGGGATCCGGCGTGGGCCGAGCGCCCCGCGGATGCGGTCCGCTGGGCTGTCGATGCCGTGGGCGCCGACGTCTTCGACCGGATCCACCTCGATGTGGAGCCGTGGGTGCGCGACGACTGGGCGTCTGCCCAGGAGAGGCTCATCCGCGGTCATCGGGACATGGTCGACCAGGTCGCCGATGCCACCGGTGTTCCGGTCGATGTCGACATGCCGGCCTGGGCGGCGCACCGCGACATCGACGATGGTGACTACCTCACGCTGATCGCAGCGGGTGCGTCACGAGTTGCGCTGATGGCGTACCGAGACCGTGCGGAGGGGCTCGACGGAATCCTGGCGTACGCCGGGCCGGGGCGGCGCCGGCTCACGGCGGCGGACCGGGAGTATTGGGTCGGGATCGACACGGTGCCACCCACATCACCTGCGGACCGAAACCACACGTTTGCCGACGACGGACCGGTCGCGATGGATCGCGAGGTGCGCCTCGTCGACGCCGGACTCCGCGGTGATCCACGCTATCGCGGTGTGGCCGTTCACGACTGGCGCTGGTGGTCGCGGCTGAAAAGCAGATGACCGTGGTGGCGAGCGCGTGTGCGCTCGCCGCCACGGTCATGCCGTGCGTGGAGCCTCAGCGCTCGCGATCGAGATTGGCCATCTTCAGGACGTCGAGGCGCTTGTCCAGTTCGGCCTCGGACAGCTTGTCGCCGATCAGGCCGCGGTCGATGACCGTCTGGCGGATGGTCTTGCCCTCCTTGAGGGCCTGCTTGGCGACGGCGGCGGCTTCCTCGTAACCGATCGCGCTGTTGAGCGGCGTCACGATGGACGGCGAGCTCTCGGCGAGCGTGCGCAGTCGCTCCTCGTCCGCCTTGAGCCCGACGATGCAACGATCGGCGAACAGCCGGGACACGTTGGCCAGCAACTTGAGTGATTCGAGGACGTTGCGCGCCATCATCGGGATGTACACGTTCAGCTCGAATGCGCCGTTGCCGCCGCCCCAGGTGACCGCGGCATCGTTGCCGATCACCTGTGCGGCGACCTGCGTGACCGCCTCGGGCAGAACGGGATTGACCTTGCCGGGCATGATCGACGAACCGGGCTGCAGATCCGGGAGGTGGATCTCACCCAGGCCGGTCAACGGTCCCGAGCCCATCCAGCGGATGTCGTTGGCGATCTTGGTGAGCGACACCGCGATGGTCTTCAACTGGCCGGACAGCTCGACGAGTCCGTCCCGGGCGGCCTGTGCCTCGAAGTTGTCCGCCGCCAACGACAGCGCGTCGACGTCGGTCAGGGTGCGGAGCTCGGCGACCACCTTGGTGCCGAAACCGTCGGGAGCGTTGAGGCCGGTGCCGACCGCGGTGCCACCGATCGGCAGTTCGCCGACGCGCGGCAGTGTGGCGGTGACGCGTTCGATGCCCGCCTCGATCTGGCGTGCATAGCCGCCGAACTCCTGGCCGAGGGTCACCGGCACCGCATCCATCAGGTGGGTGCGGCCGCTCTTGACGACCTCACGCCACTCGGTGGACTTGTCCAGCAGGGCCAGCCGCAGATGATCCAGGGCCGGGATGAGATCGGTGACCGCGGCTTCGGTGGCAGCCACATGGGTCGCGGTGGGGAAGGTGTCGTTCGACGACTGCGACATGTTGACGTGGTCGTTCGGGTGCACATCGACGCCTGCCGCCTTGGCGATCGAGGCGATGACCTCGTTGGCGTTCATGTTGGAGCTGGTGCCCGACCCGGTCTGGAAGACGTCGATCGGGAACTGATCGTCATGCTTGCCGTCGGCGATCTCCTTGGCCGCGGCGACGATCGCGTCGGCCCGCTCGGCATCGAGCAGACCGAGGTCCTTGTTGACCTGCGCGCAGGCGGCCTTCAGCAGGCCCATCGCGCGGATCTGCGTCCGCTCCAGCGGGCGGTGGCTGATCGGGAAGTTCTCCACCGCGCGCTGTGTCTGCGCACGCCAGAGGGCATCGACCGGGACCTTGACCTCTCCCATGGTGTCGTGCTCGATGCGGTACTGCTGTTCGGCCATAAGCGGCAACCATCCTCGTGTGAATCGATGAGCGTGCAAGCTCGGTGGAGATGTCGGGCTGCAGAGTCGTGTGACGCCGATCGTGCGAACGGGTCAGAGATCGAGGCGCGCGTACTCACGCAACTTGGACGTCTGGTGAACGGCTTCGATCCGGCGGATCGTGCCCGACTTGGAGCGCATCACCAGCGAACGGGTGGTGGCGCCGGTCGGACGGTAGGTGACGCCACGCAGCATGTCGCCGTTGGTGACGCCCGTGGCGCAGAAGAAGGAGTTCTCGCCGCGCACCAGGATGTCGTTGGTCAGGATGCGGTCGAGATCGTGGCCCGCGTCGATCGCCTTCTGACGTTCTTCGTCGTTGCGCGGCCACAACTTGCCCTGGATCTCACCGCCCATGCACTTCATGGCGACGGCGGTGATGATGCCCTCGGGCGTGCCGCCGACCCCCATCAGCATGTCGACCGTGCTGTAGTCGCCGGCCGCCGCGATGGCACCGGCGACGTCGCCGTCGGAGATGAGGCGGATCTTGGCGCCGGCCTGACGGATCTCACCGATCAGGTCGGCGTGGCGCGGACGGTCGAGCACGACTACGGTCAGGTCGGCGATGTCGATACCCTTCGCCTTGGCCACCGAGTTGATGTTCCACTCGACGGATTCGTCGATGTTGATCGCGCCCTTGGCCTCTGGGCCGACGGCGATCTTGTCCATGTAGAAGACGGCGGACGGGTCGTACATGGTGCCGCGCTCGCTGACCGCTATCACCGCGATGGAGTTCGGGCGGCCCTCGGCCATCAGCGTGGTGCCGTCGATGGGATCCACCGCGACGTCGCATTCGGGGCCTGCGCCGTTGCCGACCTCCTCGCCGTTGAACAGCATGGGGGCTTCGTCCTTCTCACCCTCACCGATCACCACGACACCGCGCATCGACACCGTCGAGAGGAGCTCGCGCATCGCGTCGACGGCTGCGCCGTCGCCCTTCTTCTTCTCGCCGCGTCCGACCCACCGGCCGGCGGCCAGGGCCGCGGCCTCGGTGACTCGCACCAACTCCATAGCCAGGTTGCGATCGGGGGCCTGTGGGGAAGGTGACATGTCGAACTCCTCGGCGTGGCGGCGATGTCAATGCGTCAGGTGGTACTCATCCTTGCATGTCACGCGCGGGGTTTGGTCAGGTGGGTCGGCGGTCCGTGCATGTCACGCCCGGGTGCGATCGGCCCGGTCACAGTGGTTCGAGGAGGCGGCGCAGGAACTGCCGGGTCCGCTCGTGCGTCGGGTCGTCGATCACCTGTCGGGCGGTCCCGCGTTCGAGTACCACCCCGTGGTCGGCGAAGATGACCTGGTCGGCGACCTGACGGGCGAACCGGATCTCGTGGGTCACCACCACCATCGTCCAGCCCTGCGCGGCCAGGTCCTTGAGCACGGTCAGTACGTCGCCGACGAGTTCGGGATCGAGTGCCGACGTGGGTTCGTCGAACAACATGACCTTTGGTTGCAGGGCCAGCGCCCGCACGATGCCGACGCGTTGCTGCTGGCCGCCGGACAGCTGATCGGGGTACTCGTCGCGCTTCTCGATCAGACCGACCTCGGTGAGCAGTCTCTCCGCGTCGGCGACGGCCTCGGCCCGCGGCCGTTTCTGCACGATCACCGGGCCCTCGATCACGTTCTCCAGCACCGTCTTGTGAGGGAACAGATTGTGACCCTGGAACACCATCGCGCTCTGCCGGCGATATCGGGCGATGTCGGCCTTGCCGTAGGACCCCGCGAAGTCGATGGTCTCGTCGGCCACCCGGATGATGCCCGCGTCGGGCAGGTCGAGTGCGTTCAACGACCGTAGGATCGTCGTCTTGCCCGACCCGGACGGGCCGATGATGACGGTCACGCTCCCGGCCGGGACCGCGAAGTCGATGCCTTTGAGTACCTCGTTGTCGCCGAAGGACTTCCGGAGTCCGTCGACGTCGATCAGGGGGCCATGGCCGGTGGCTGCCGGTGGGGTGACGGGGTTGTCTGTCATGACGTGACGAACCTTCCCAGGCGATGCTCGAGCCGGCCTTGCAGACCGGACAGGACGAAGCAGACGATCCAGTAATAGACCGCGGCGGTGGTGTAGAGCGCGAAGAACTCGAAGGTCGGGGCCGCCGCGATCTGCGCGACCCGCAACAACTCGGTGACCAGGATGGTCGATGCCAGAGAGGTGTCCTTGACCAGGGAGATCAACGTGTTGGACAGGCCGGGCACGGCGTTGCGCGCGGCCTGCGGCAGCACGATCCGGCGCAGCGTCGTGACGTAGTCCATGCCGATGGTCTGCGCGGCCTCGGTCTGGCCCTTCGGTACCGACAGGATCGCGCTGCGGATGATCTCCGCCGCGTAGCCGCCGACGTTGAGTGAGAACGCCACCACCGCGGCCGGGAACGGTGGCACGCTCACCCCGAGCTCGGGCAGCGCGTAGAAGATGATGAACAGCTGCACGAGCAGGGGGGTCCCGCGGATCACCGAGATGTAGGCGCGGGCGAGCCACGAGACCAGGCGATTGGTCGAGAGCCGGGCGAGTGCCACGATCAGCGCGATCACCAACCCGATCACGAAACTGATCGCGGCGAGCGGGATGGTCATCGTGAGGGTCGCCCTGGCCATCGGCCAGAGATTGTCGGCGATGAGTTGCCAGGTGCTGCGGGGCTCAGATTTCTGCTGGTCAGAGGGCTGCGCCTGCGGTGAGCCGCTCGCGTCGGCCTTGAGGTACCGCTGCGAGATCCGGGTGAGCGTGCCGTCGGCCTTCAGCTCGTCGAGTGCCCGGTTCAGCTCGCCGACGATCCGGCTGTCCTTACGGGCCGCAAACGCCTGCTCGCTGGTGTCGCCGGTCTTCGCGGCGATCCGCACGCTGGTGTCGCCGGTCTCGGCCAGATAGGCGTACACGGCGATGCTGTCGTTGACGGTCGCCTGCACCCGACCCTGATTGAGCAGTGTGATGGCCTGGGTGAAGCCCTCGACGGCCTCGACCCGGGCACCGGCGTCGCGGGCGACCTGCGCCCAGTTGCTGGTCGCCGACTGCGCGGTGACCTTTCCGGAGAGGTCGTCGAGCGAACGGATGGAAGTGTCGTCGGCGCGCGTCACGATCACCCCTTCGCCCACCGAGTACGGCGCCGACAGGTCGTAACGCGCCTGACGCTCAGGGGTGATGGTCACCTGGTTGGCGACCACGTCGAAACGATCGGCGCCGAGCGCCGCGAAGATGGAATCCCATGGTGTCTCGACGAATTCGGCTCGCACACCGAGTTTCTCGGCGACCGCGTTCGCGACGTCGACGTCATAGCCGGAGAGTTGCCCGGTGCTCTGGTCGTGGTAGCTGAACGGGGCGTAGGTGCCCTCGGTCCCCACTCGCAGGACACCGGATTCGCGGATGCCCTCGAAGCCCTCGGACGAGGATCCGCTGCCGCACCCGGACAGCCCGGCGACGAGTAGGAGGGTCAGCAACACGGCCGGCAGTGAGCGTCGCAGTGGTCGCATCCACCCACTCAACATGGTCGGCGGCGCGTTGAACAGGGTCGGACGCCGCGGGTCGGCCACCGGCGCGGGCGAGGGTGGGGCGCGGCGGTCGCCGCCGGGCTTGGGATACTCGACGTATGGCCGCCAAACCCCGCATCCTGCACAGCAGCAAGGACATGATCTGGTCGCTGATACCGCTGCTGATCGTCTGCGCGATCGTCGCGATCGCGTCGGGCAACTGCTCGGTCGGCCTCAGCGGTCAGGCCGCCGACGACCGGACGCCCGCATTCGACGTGACCAACGCCTTGCAGGCGGACGCGCGCGATCTGCCGTTCCCGATCCGTCGGCCGCCGACACCGGAGGGGTGGAAGCCCAATTCGGGATCGACGCAGGCGGTCGGCGGGACCCGGGTCAGCAACGTCGGGTGGATCTCCGACGTCGGCGCGTACGTCCAGCTCAGTCAGACCGACGCCAAGGAGGAGGACCTCGTCGTCCACCTCGGTGGAGGCGAGGCGCTCGGGTCCGGTACCCGGCAGGTGGGTGGACGTGAATGGGTAACCTATTCGACCCCGGACGAGAAGAAGTTCTGGATCACCGATCTCGGTGACGTCCGGATCGCGGTCCTGTCCCGCGGGCCCGACGACGACATGACCGAGATCGCCAACGCGGTCCTGGCCCAGCAACCTCTGCCGGGACGCGCCTAGCTGCCGGTTCGACCCGGCGTCGGTCATTCGTCGTCGGGGTCGCTCTCGGCGATCGCGGCCTCGATCCGATCGCGCGCTCCGGCGAGGTGTTCCTCGCAGCGCTTCGCCAGGGCCTCACCGCGCTCCCAGAGTGCGAGAGAGGCGTCGAGGTCCAGACCGCCGTGTTCGAGGGTGGCCACCACATCGACGAGTTCGTCGCGGGCCTCCTCGTAGCCGAGGTCCTCGACCGGAATCCATTCGTCCCCGTCCTGGTCGGCCGGATCGTCATGGGCCGCATCCCCGTTCACGCGTCATCTCCTTCGGTTACGTGCGCCGTCGCGGCGCCGTCGGCCACGCGGATCCGGAGCCGGGCGCCGACCGGCATCTCGGCGACGGCGCCCACCACGTGCGGGTGGTCGCCGTCGGTGCGCTGCACCACCGCGTAGCCGCGGGCCAGTGTCTGCGCCGGTCCCAGTGTGGCGAGTCGGGCCGACAGGTGCTCGCGCCGCCGGTCCTCGACGTCGAGACGGCGCCGGATGTCGCGCCGGATGTCGCGCCGCGCGCGGTCCACGCGGTCCGCGTGCGCGTCGATCATGGTGAAGGGCCGGGCCAGGACCGGGCGCGCCCGTAGCCCGTCGACGACATGCGATTCCCGGCGTACCCAGTTCCGCAGGGCGTGGGCGCTGCGCCGACGCAGTTCGTCGATGCCGGCCAACTCGGCCGCCACGTCGGGGACGACCCGTTTGGCGGCGTCGGTCGGGGTGGCCGCGCGGATGTCGGCGACCAGGTCGAGCAGCGGGGTGTCGGGTTCGTGTCCGATCGCGCTGATGACCGGCGTCGTACATGCGGCGACCGCCCGGAGGAGTGCCTCGTCGGAGAACGGGAGAAGGTCTTCCACGCTGCCGCCGCCACGGGCGATGATGATCACCTCGACGTCGGGATCGCGGTCGAGGGCCGCGAGATGGGTCAGGATGCGGGGGACCGCGGTCGGTCCCTGCACCGGTGCGTCCCGCACCTCGAATCGCACCGCGGCCCATCGGCCGGTCGCCACCGCCACCACATCGCGCTGGGCGGCGCTCGACCGCCCGCTGATCAGTCCGATCGCTTTGGGCAGGAACGGAAGTGGCCGTTTCAGGCGCGGATGGAAGAGGCCCTCGGCGGTGAGCAGCTGGCGCAGGCGCTCGATTCGCAGCAGTAGCTCGCCGACTCCCACCGCCCGGATGTCGGTGACCCGCAGGGACACCGTGCCCCGGCCGGTGAAGTACGTGGGCCGGCCGAGTACCACGATGTGGCTGCCCTCGCTGAGTGGTACTTCGGTGCGGTACAACAGATCCGGGCTGCAGGTCACCGAGATCGAGATGTCCGCGGCCGGGTCGCGCAGGGTGAGGAACGCCACCCGCGTACCCGGCCGACGATTGATCTGGGTGACCTGTCCCTCGACCCAGATCTGGCCCAGACGGTGAATCCAGTCGGCGATCTTGGTGTTGACGGTGCGGACGGGCCACGGGTTCTCGGCCGAATTCGCCGACTGCGCCCCCGACCCGGCCGGCTGGGATGCGGCCTGATCTGGCGTCACGTCGTCGGTTGCCGCTTGCTGTTCTGCGAGGTGATGCGATTGTCGATCATCGTGATGAACGGCGCCCTGGCCTTGGTCGACTTCTCATAGGCGACGAGCTGCTCCAGTTCGTCGAGTCCGACGGTGCGCAGCTTCGCGCGGAGCTGGGCCAGGGTGAGGTTGTCGTATTCGATGTATTCGACGATCTCGGGCACCGGTCCGTCGTAGGCGGCCACGCCCGTGGACGCGGACCCGTCGGCGGTGTCGCGGGTGACGAGATCCTCGGGCGGTGCGCTGTACAGCGCGAAGCGTCCGGACGACGGCTCGGCGGGTTTCTCGTCGGTGGTGGGTGTCGGCCCGGTGTTGTTCGTCTTCTTGGGCGGGGTCCGCTGTGCCGGCGCCTTCTTCGCAGCGGTCTTCTTCGCAGGCGCCTTCGCGGGGGCGGGTGCATCGGCGCCGGCAGTGGTGTCATCGGTCACAGCGGGCGATTCTCCGCGGCTCTCGATGGGGGTGCGGTCCGCCTCGGCGTCGATGGCGTCGTCGTCATCGTCGAAGCGCGCCCATTCCGGTTGCTCGGCGGGCTTCTCGAACAACGTCTCGAGGGCGAGGTCACCCTTGATGGCGAGTTCGGCGAAGTTCTGCTGCAGCCGCATGCCGGCCTGCAGGGTCTGGCTGACCGCGGTCATCGGCAGCGTGACCACCAGCGCGGGCAGTTTTCGGGTTTCCTCGATCGCGGTGACGACGAGGCCCGCGGCGATCCGGGCCGGGTAGGGAGCATGAACCATGGTCCTACTCTGCCATTCCATGTGGTATTGAGTCACCCCGACGCCGGGAGCGAGCCGGGAGCGAGCCGGGAGTGGGGCGGGGGACCACGATCGACCCGTACCCTGGACACCATGGTTGATCGCAAGCGAGTCCTGCTGGCCGAACCGCGTGGGTACTGCGCCGGGGTGGACCGTGCCGTGGAGACCGTGGAGCGGGCTCTCGACAAGCACGGTGCTCCGGTCTACGTGCGCAAGGAGATCGTGCACAATCGGCACGTCGTCGAGACGCTCTCGGATCGCGGCGCGGTGTTCGTCGGTGAGACCGACGAGGTGCCCGAGGGGGCGATCGTCGTCTTCTCGGCGCATGGCGTGTCGCCGGAGGTGCACCGGACCGCGGCGGAGCGCAGTCTCAAGACCATCGACGCGACCTGTCCCCTGGTGACCAAGGTGCACCAGGAGGCGAAGCGTTTCGCCCGGGATGATTACGACATCCTGCTCATCGGCCACGAGGGTCACGAAGAGGTCGAGGGCACCGCGGGTGAGGCTCCGGAGCACATCCAGCTCGTCGACGGTCCCGACCACGTCGACGATGTGGTGGTGCGGGACGAGTCGAAGGTCATCTGGCTGTCGCAGACCACGCTGTCGGTCGACGAGACGATGGAGACGGTCAAGCGACTGCGCACCAAATTCCCGTTGCTGGAAGACCCGCCGAGCGACGACATCTGTTACGCCACCCAGAATCGCCAGGTGGCGGTGAAGGCGATGGCGCCGCAGTGCGAGCTCGTCATCGTGGTCGGTTCGAAGAACTCGTCGAATTCGGTGCGGCTGGTCGAGGTGGCCCTGCAGAACGGGGCGTCGGCGTCGCATCTGGTCGATTACGCGCGTGAGATCGATCCGGCCTGGCTCGACGGGGTGACCACCGTCGGTGTGACGTCCGGGGCGTCGGTGCCCGAGGTCCTGGTCCGGGGCGTGTTGGACTTCCTGTCCGAGTACGGCTACGACACCGTCGACACGGTCAACACCGCCAACGAGACGTTGACGTTCGCGTTGCCGCGCGAGTTGCGCCCGGCACGTACCGCGAAGTAGTCCGGATAGCCCTTGCGCGGCGGGATCAGTACTCGTCGGGCCCGAGACGCCGGACGCGGCGATGGGGGAGCGCGATCCCGAGGACTGCCGCGATCACCGCGACGCAGACGCCTGCCCCGATGAGCGCGACGTTGCGTGCGGTGTGGTCGGGGATCGGCTCGGCGGCCGGCGCGGCGATGGCCTTCGAGTCGGTGGGATCCGGACCTTCGCCGGGGATCTCACTCGTCAGCGCGGAGACCGGATCGATGACGCCGTAACCGATCTGCGTGTCGTGCCCGGTACCCGGGGCGTGGGCGGTCCGGGTGATCCGCTCCATGATCTGCTTCGCTCCCAGGCGTGGGAACCGGGCGCGAACGAGGGCGACGGTACCGGCCACGTACGGCGTGGCGAAGCTCGTTCCGACGATCGGTATCGGGCCGTCCTGGCCCTGCTGGGCATCCACCAGTTTCGCCGACCCGCGGGTGCTGTCGAGGCTGACGATGTCGGTGCCCGGTGCGGCCACGCTGACCCAGGGGCCGTTCAGACTGAAGCCGCTCGGTGCGCCGGTACCGGCGTCGACCGACCCCACGGCGAGCACATACGGTGAGAACCACGCGGGGCTCGCGACCGTGCTCACCGATCCCCATCCGCCGGTGTCACTCGGCGCCGGTGTCGGATTCTGTTGCCGGCAACCGGAATTCTGTGACAGGTTGCCTGCGGCGACCACCACGACGACATCGCGATCGTAGGCGTACTTGACGGCGGCGCCGAGTGACCTGTCGTTGAGTCGGGTGCCGGCGCTCGCGCACGCCACCTCGGAGATGTTGATGACGGTGGCGCCGAGGTCCACCGCGTGCACGACCGCGTTCGCCAGGGTGCGGACCGACCCGAATCCGGAGCCGACGGTCGGATCGGTGTTGTCGCGGTTGCGCTGGTCTTTCGCGGAGTACGCGCCGCTCGACTGCCGGATCGAGATCAGGGCGGCGTCCGGTGCGACGCCGGCGAAGGCGTCGTGGCGGCTGGGTTCGGCGGCGATGATGCCGGCGACCAGTGTGCCGTGGGCATCGCAGTCGGTCAGGCCGTTGCCCGACGACACGTAGTCGCCCCCGGCCTGCACTCGACCCAGCCGCGGATGCGGGGTCACGCCGGTGTCGATCACGGCCACCTTCTGTCCCGCGCCGCGGCTGAATCGCCAAGCGTCCGGAAGGTTCATCATTGCCTGTGCGGCTGTGGGTTTCGCGTTGTCATGCCGACCTGTGGCCAGCGGTTTGGCGCAGAGGGTGCGCTGCTCGGTCGGCTCCGGCGGTGCCACCGGCGCCGATCGCACCAGTGCCGAGGGATCGACCGTCGGTGGGGTCAGTGCGCTCGCCGGCGCACTCCCGATGGCCGCGACCAGGAGGACGGTCGACGCCAGCGCACCGACGATCCCGAACGGACGTCGGAGGCGGGGCGGGTGGGCCGGGTGTACACCGTGCCTGCCCACGTCAGATCTCCCGGACGATCCGGTACAGGTCGAGAATCCACAGCAGCAGCGGCACGATGATCGCGACGAGGATGTATTCGATGATCTCGGCGCTGCGCCGCATCACCGGCGAGAACTCCTGCCTGGGCGCGACGACACCGAGGACCAGGGCTCCGGCGACCATCGCCATCCCCACCGCGAACGCGATGACGGGCCAGTTGTCGGCCCCGAAAGCGAAACCGGTGGCCAGCGCGATGAGCGCCAGTGAACCGCCGGCGATCAGGAAGGCGGCCTGGGCGAGGTCGCTGTGTGACCGCCCGCGCAGACAGAGGACCACGGCGATGATGGCGGCGAACGCCGCGGTCTTGGGGGCGAAGCCGGTCAGCGGGGCGGCGGCGAGGACGGCGCAGACCGCGCTCACCAGCGTCGTACCGGCGACGATGCCGGTCAGATAGGCGTTCGCGACGAACGAACGGCGCTCGAGGGCATCGGCTTTCGGAAGTGCCATCGCACCGATCGCGCCGATTCCCTCGATGGCGGGCTTCGGTTCGATGTCCTCGGTGTCGATCGCCGCGCCCGCCGTGGGTACCGGTGGCAGGGGCAGCTTGGCCAGCATGATGGTGGCCCGCGGGGCGAGCGCCACCACGAGCAGTCCGACGGCGGCCAGGACCGCGGCGACGTCGGGCACCGTCGCGTCGAGCAGGAGTTCGGCGGCACAACCGAAACCGGCGAGCAGCGTGGCCGTGGTGACCGCGCTGTGCAACGCGGGTCCCACCGCGGTCAACCGATAGGAGACGACCGCGGCGACCAGTGTCAGTGCGCATCCGAGGGTGAGGTGGGCGGACCCGAACCGGCCGGGTGTCAGGAGCATGCCGGTGACGAAGACGAGCGGCATGGCGGCCGCGGCGAGCACCGCGGCACTGGTCTCGTCGCGGTAGTACCGGGCGACGATGGTCCCGGCGGTGAGCAGCGCGACTGCGGCGAGCGCGCCGAGGCCGGCGATCCACACGGCTCCGCTGGTGGACCGGAAGGCGCCCAGCGAGACCGCCGCGGCGATCGCGGCGAGGATGGCGACGGTGTGTCCCGCATATCGCGCGGCGGTCGGTGACCAACTGGCGAAGTGAGATTCATTCAAACGAGCGACAGCGTCGACGACGTCGTCGAACAGCGCCGGCGATTCACCGGTGCGCGTGGAACGGAGAACGAGCAGGTCACCGTCACGGATGCCGGATTCCGCCAGCGACCTGTTCGGGGCGATCTGCTCCTGTCCCACGAGACCGAGGGTCCAGCGGTTCTGACGGTCGTACGGGCGACCGTCGGCGCCGTCCGGATCGTCGGGGTCGCGGCGTGCGGGATTACGGGACTCGATCTGCGCGACGACATCGGGGATGAGTGCCGCAATGGGCAACGCCGCAGGTAGACCCACATCGAGCTGTGTGTTCCCGCCCAGGATCGAGACCCGCACGAGTTCGGGCTCGATGCCCGCGTCGCCGCGCGCACCGGCGCCGTGTCCCTGGCCCGGCGATCGAGCCGTCATCGCTTGCGCATCCAGAGTCGACATCTGGTGGATCCTCCCCGCCCGGTTCGCGGTTAACATAGCGAACCGCGTCAATTGTGTACTAGTGCGGCCCGGCCGGATCAATTCGGATCCGCCGGGGCGGTCGGGGGGAACATCGAGTGGTCGCCACAACGGAGGGGTTTGTCCGTCGACCCCGGATCACGCCTCCGCGCACTCCCGGCGGCGAGCTGAACATCGCACCGCCGCCGGATGTGCCGCGGGTGGTCCCGGGCAACATGCTGATGAAGTTGCTGCCGGTGGTGATGGTCGTCGCGGTGGTCGGGATGATCGCGATGATGTTCGCGACCGGTGGCCGAAACATCCTGGCCAATCCGTTGTTCATGATGTTCCCGCTGATGATGCTGATGTCGATGTTCGGCATGTTCGCCGCAGGAGGTCGCGGCGGTGGCAAGCGCGCCGCCGAACTGAACGAGGAACGCAAGGACTACTTCCGCTATCTCGGCCAGACGCGTGCGCAGGTTCTCGAGACCGTCGATGCCCAGCGGGCGGCGTTGTCGTGGAGCCATCCCGATCCGGCCGCGTTGCTCGAGATCGTGGGCACCCGCCGGATGTGGGAGCGCCGTCCGACCGACAGCGATTTCGCCCATGTCCGTGTCGGAGTGGGGTCGCAGCGGCTGGCGACCCGGCTCATGCCGCCGGAGACGGGCCCACTCGAGGACATCGAGCCGGTGTCGATGGTGGCGTTGCGCCGCTTCGTGCGCACCCACTCCGTGGTGCACCGGCTCCCGACGTCGATCTCGCTACGCGGTTTCCCGGCGGTGAACATCGAGGGTGCGCGGCAGGAGACCCGCGATCTCGTGCGGTCGATGGTGGTGGAGCTGTGCGCGTTCCACGGTCCCGACCACCTGCACATCGTCATCATCACCGGTGACCCGGCCGGCGAGGCCTGGGATTGGGCGAAATGGCTTCCGCACGTTGGCCATCCGACACTGCGGGACGGTTTGGGCGCGATGCGGATGATCTATCCGACACTCGCCGACTTCGAGAACTCGATGGCCACCGACCTGCTGGAGCGCGGCCGGTTCAGCCGTTCCGCTCCGCCGACGCCGGGTAGGTCGCATCTGGTGGTCATCCTCGACGACGGCTACGTCGCCGGCGACGAGCGGCTGATCAACGACGCGGGGATGGAAGGGGTGACGGTCCTCGACCTGACCGCACCACCGGACGGACTCGCCGCGCGCCGGGGTCTGCAGCTCGTGGTGCGGAACCGGAAGGTGGCCGCGCGCAGCGCCTTCGGCGTCGAGGAATTCGCCGACATGGACTCGCTGACGATTCCGGAGGTGGAGACGCTGGCCCGACGTATGGCGCGCTACCGGCTCGCCACCGCGGCGGCCCTGGCGAACCTCGAGTCCGAGGCCACCTCGAGCGACCCGGGACTGCCTGCGCTCCTGGGTATCACCGATGCGGCACGGTTCGATCCCGCGGTGTACTGGCGCGGTCGGACCGGCCGCGATCGCCTGCGGGTGCCGATCGGATACACACCCGGCGGCACGCCGGTCGACCTCGACATCAAGGAGAGTGCGCACGGTGGCATGGGCCCGCACGGTCTGTGCATCGGCGCGACCGGCTCGGGCAAGTCCGAGTTCCTGCGCACCCTGGTGCTCGCGATGCTGGCCACCCATTCACCGACCGAGCTGAATCTCGTACTGGTCGACTTCAAGGGCGGTGCGACCTTCCTCGGGCTGGAGTCCGCCCCGCACGTGGCGGCGATCATCACCAACCTCGAGAACGAACTCCCGCTGGTGGACCGCATGAAGGACGCCTTGTCCGGCGAGATGAACCGCCGCCAGGAGCTGCTCCGGTCGGCCGGCAACTTCGCCAATGTCACCGACTACGAACGTGCCAGGGCGTCCGGCGTGCGGCTCGAACCCCTGCCCGCGTTGTTCATCGTCGTCGACGAGTTCTCCGAACTGCTCTCGCAGAAGCCCGATTTCGCCGAGCTGTTCGTCGCGATCGGTCGTCTCGGCCGGTCGTTGCACATCCATCTGTTGCTGGCCTCGCAACGTCTCGAAGAGGGCAAACTCCGCGGGCTGGACAGTCACCTGTCGTATCGGATCGGTCTGAAGACGTTCTCGGCCAACGAATCCCGCTCGGTGCTGGGCGTGCCGGACGCCTACCACCTACCGAGCGTGCCCGGTTCGGCATACCTCAAATGCGACTCGGCCGAACCGGTGCGATTCAACACCTCCTACGTGTCCGGGCCGTACTACTCGCCGGTCGCCGCCGACGGCGCGATCGACGACGGCCCCGTCTACAACGGTCCGCGCGGACGGATGAAGGTGTTCACCGCACTCCCGGTCCCGCTGGAGGACGGTGCCGCGAGTTCGTCGGTGCTCGACCAGGCGCAGGCGCTGCTCGACGAGGAGCCACCGACCACCCCGGACCTGCCCGCCTACGACGACCCGGCCGCGGCGGCGGTGCCCACCCTGCTGGACACCCTCGTGGGTCGCATGGCCGGCCATGGTCCGCCCGCCCACGAGGTGTGGCTGCCGCCGCTCGACGAGTCGTCGACCGTGGATCAGCTCGTCGGGCGCCGGGACTGGACGACCCCCGGCGCGGCGGGCGATCTGCGGATCGCCATCGGCATCGTGGATCGACCGTACGATCAGCGCCGCGACCACCACCGCCTGGACCTGAGTGGGGCGGCGGGCAACGTCGCGGTGGTCGGTGGACCACAGTCGGGCAAATCGACGGCGCTGCGGACGATCATCATGTCCGCCGCGGCCACCCACACGCCCGAGCAGGTGCAGTTCTACTGCCTCGATTTCGGTGGCGGTAGCCTCGCGTCCGTCGCGGGACTGCCGCACGTGGGGTCGGTCGCGTCGCGGGGCGACATGGACGCGGTGCGCCGCACCGTCGCCGAGGTCGGCGCGATCGTGCGCGGTCGGGAACTGTTGTTCGCCCGACTGGGTATCGAATCGATGCGCGACTACCGCGCGCGACGGCAGAACTGGTTCGCCGGCGGTGGGCTCGACCCGTCCGATCCGCTGGCCGGGGACCGGCACGGTGACGTGTTCCTGGTGCTCGACGGCGTCGGTGTCCTGCGCAATGAACTCGACTTCCTGGAAGAACAGATCAACACGATTGTGCAGCAGGGTCTTTCCTACGGCGTGCACGTGATCGTCTCGGCGTCGAGGTGGGCCGAGGTCCGGCCGGGGGTGAAGGACCTGATCGGCAGCCGGATCGAGCTGAAGCTCGGTGATGCGATGGATTCCGACATGGGCCGCCGCGCCGCGGCGTTGGTGCCGCACAGTCGGCCGGGACGCGGACTGACGCCCGAGGAACTGCACATGCTGATCGCGCTGCCGCGCCTCGACGGCGTGCCCTCACCCGAGTCGCTGCCGGCCGGTGTCCAGCACGCCGTGGACCAGCTCGCCGGTGCGTACCGCGGGCGCGAGGCCATGGCGGTGCGCAAACTCGGGGTCGAGATCGCCCAGCAGGAGGTCGACGAACTGGTGGCGAACGCGGGGATCACCCTGCGGCCCAATCAGGTTGCCGTCGGTGTCGGCGAGCTCGAACTCGCGCCCGTGGTACTCGACTTCACCAGCCAACCGCATTTCATGCTGTTCGCCGACGTCGAGCACGGCAAGACGACGCTGTTGCGCAACATCGTGCGCGGACTGGTCCGCAACTCGACGTCCGAAGAGGTGAAGATCGTCTTCATCGACTATCGGCGGACGATGCTCGGCATCATCGAGGGCGACCACCTCGGCGGCTACGCCAGTTCGGCCAACAAGGCGGCGCCGATGATGGTGCAACTGGCCGAGATCCTCAGTGCGCGGCTCCCGCCGGAGGACGTGACGCCCCAGCAGCTACGGGACCGGTCGTACTACACGGGCGCGGACGTGTACCTGGTCATCGACGACTACGACATGGTGGCGGCGGCGTCGGGCAACCCGCTGCTGCCGTTGGTCGATCTGGCCGCCCACGCCCGCGATATCGGGTTCCACATCATCGTGGCGCGCCGCTCGGGTGGCCTCGGACGGGCGATGTTCGACCCGCTGATCGGACGCCTCAAGGACCTGTCCTGCGACATCCTGCTGATGAGCGGCGACCGCGACGAGGGCTACATCACGGGTCGGGTCCGTATGCAGCAGCTCGTGCCGGGGCGCGGTGAGCTCATCTCCCGGACGCGGCCGCAGGAGATGATCCAGGTCGGCTACGTCGAACCCGAGGTGTGACCGTCGTGGTACCCGCCGCGCGACGACCGACGGTGGTCGACCTCGCCTACGGGCAGCTACACCTGACCGGTGCGCGCACGACCGATGTCACCGCCCTGCTCGATGCCGTCGACGTCCCGACCGTCACGGTCGGTGGTGTGCGTCGCTACGGCCATCAGGCCTGGCAGGCCGTCTGGCACGACCTCGGCCTGCCGGATCACGGCCCGGACGGCCCGCTGCCGGTGGTGATCGGCTATCCGAGTACCTGGGGCCGGCTGCGCTCGTCGGTGCTGCACCGCGCCACCGCGGACCTGCCGACGACGGTGACCCTCGTCCCGCGTGCGGTGCTCATCGCGCGCAGTCACTCCGACGGCGCGATGCAACGCTGCGCCGTGGTCGAGACGACGCACCGGCCGACCCTGGCATCCGACCCCGCCCGGCCGCACCGGGCGCGGTGGGACGTGGCGCGTCTGCGCCGGACCGCGGCCGGGTGGCAGATCGAGGCGACCGAGGTCATCGAACCCGACGCGTCCGACGTCGCCGCAGTGACCGAGTCCATCGTCGACGACTCGGTGGAGGCGGTGTTCGTCGACGGCGCCGACACCGCGGAGGTGACCCGGGCCGTCGAGGTCGTGTCGACGCATGCCGTCGCCGGCCGGGTGCTGGCGGTCGACCGCGAGCTGATCAGGCGCTACGGAGGGCGCACCGGACGTACCGAGTCGGGCGACCCACCGGTGGCGCCCGTGGTCGGCCCGGCCCCCACGGCGCCACGGCGCCCGACCGGCCGGTGGATCTGGGCCGCGGGCGCGATCGCCGTCGCGGTGGCGGTGATCGCCGGGGGAGTCGGGTTCCTGCAACGCGGCGGCGACGACGCGGCCCCGGAGCGGCGGGTGACGCTGGGGCGCACGAGCGTGGTGGTACCCGCGGATTGGCGGCAGACCGAACTGGGTGCGTCCGATCGCGGGGGCGACCGGGCCGACCGCACCGTGTTCGCCGACCACGACGACGGGCGAAGGATCCTGGTGGTCCAGAGCGAGGTCCGGTCCGACTCGACGCTGGCGTCGGTGGCGACCAGCCTGGGCAATCGGATACGGCAGCGCGGCGACGACGTCGTCACCGAGTTCTCGCCGACCACCCGGTTCATGGGTCGCGACGTGATCAGCTACCGGGAGGCGCCGGCCTCGGGTACCGCGATCCGTTGGTACGTCCTCGTCGACGACGGACTGCAGGTTTCGGTCGGCTGTCAGGCCGGCGGTGCGGGCGAGGCGGTGGATGTGCAGTGCGAACGAGCGGTGTCGTCGGTCCGGATCGCGCCGGAATGAGGTCGTTTTGACCCTGACCAGCGCGCTCGCGTAACCTGGACCGCTGGTGCGTGGCATCTCTCGGCAGGCGACTGTCAGGGATCGTCGAGGCCCGGGTCCCCACTGGTCGCCGGGAGCAACCTCTGCCATCGCATCCGACCAGCACCCACATCTGAAGAGTTGAGGACAACTGTGCCCACTTACACCCCGAAGGCCGGTGACATCACGCGTGCGTGGCATGTCATCGACGCCACCGACGTGGTGCTCGGACGGCTGGCCGTGCAGAGCGCGAACCTGCTCCGCGGCAAGCACAAGCCGACCTATGCGCCCCATGCCGATGGTGGTGACTTCGTCGTCATCATCAACGCCGAGAAGGTCGCGCTGACCAGCAACAAGGCCGAGCGCAAGCTGAACTACCGCCACTCCGGGCATCCGGGTGGGCTCAAGGTCCAGACCACTGCGGAACTCCTGGAGAGCCACCCCGAGCGCGTGGTCGAGAAGGCCATCAAGGGCATGCTGCCCCACACCAAGCTCGGTCGCGCGATGGCGTCCAAGCTGAAGGTCTACGCAGGCCCGAACCATCCCCACGAGGCCCAGCGGCCCGTGCCCTTCGAGATCAAGCAGGTGGCCCAGTGAGCAACGAGAACATCAGCGACGAGGCGGTCGAGGCCGCCGTGGACAACGCCGCCGAGGTCCAGGCCGCTGCCGGTGACGACACCGCTGCCGCCGAGTCCGCGGTCGAGCAGGCCGTCGAGGCCGTCGAGCAGGCCGCCGATGACTACGACACCGACGTCGAGGCGGCCCCGGCCGATTCGCGCGAGCCGGTCGTCATCGACCGCCCGATCCAGACCGTCGGCCGCCGCAAGGAGGCCGTGGTGCGGGTGCGCCTCGTGCCCGGTACCGGTCAGTTCCAACTGAACGGTCGCACCCTCGAGGAGTACTTCCCGAACAAGGTGCACCAGCAGCTCATCAAGGCGCCGCTGGTCACCGTCGAGCGCACCGAGTCGTTCGACATCTTCGCCAAGCTCGTCGGTGGCGGCCCCTCGGGCCAGGCCGGCGCGCTGCGTCTCGGCATCGCTCGCGCGCTGATCGAGGTCACCCCCGATGATCGTCCGGCCCTGAAGAAGGCCGGCTTCCTCACCCGTGACCCGCGTGCGGTGGAGCGCAAGAAGTACGGCCTGAAGAAGGCCCGCAAGGCGTCGCAGTACTCCAAGCGCTGATCTTGGCACGCCTTTTCGGAACCGACGGCGTCCGGGGCCTGGCCAACGACGAGCTCACTCCCGAGCTCGCGTTGCGCCTGGCCTCGGCCGCCGCGGTCGTTTTCGCCGAGGATTCACGAGACCGCGACTCGCGCCCCCGCGCGGTGGTCGGTCGTGATCCCCGGGCTTCCGGTGAGATGCTGGAGGCCGCCGTCTGTGCAGGCCTCGCGGCGACGGGTGTCGACGTGATCCGCGTCGGCGTCGTCCCGACGCCCGCGGTCGCATACCTGACCGCGGACTATTCCGCCGATCTCGGTGTGATGATCTCGGCGTCGCACAATCCCATGCCGGACAACGGCATCAAGTTCTTCTCCGCCGGTGGGCACAAGCTCGACGACGCGGTCGAGGACCGCATCGAGGCGGCCATGGACGCCGACTTCGACCGACCGATCGGCGCCGCCGTCGGTCGCGTCCTCGACGCACCTGATGCGGGTGAGCGCTACCGCAAGCATCTCGCCGCGTCGATCGATCATCGGCTCGACGGCCTGACCGTCGTGGTGGACTGCGCTCATGGCGCAGCCTCCGAACTCGCGCCCCAGGCATACGAGGACGCGGGCGCGACCGTGATCGCGATCCACGCCACGCCCGACGGTCTCAACATCAACGACGGCTGCGGATCGACCCACATGGGCAAACTGCAGGCCGCGGTGCTCGAACACGGCGCCGACCTCGGCCTCGCCCACGATGGTGACGCCGACCGGTGTCTGGCGGTCGACTCGACGGGTGAGATCGTCGACGGCGACGCCATCATGGCCATCCTCGCGACCGCTCTCAACGGGCGCAACCGACTGCGCGACAGCGTGCTGGTGACGACGGTGATGAGCAACCTTGGCCTGCACATCGCGATGCGCGAGGCCGGGATCACGTTGCGCACCACCGCTGTCGGCGACCGCTATGTGCTCGAGGAACTTCGTCGCGGCGGCTACTCGCTCGGCGGCGAGCAGTCCGGGCACATCGTCGTCCCGGGCTCGGGTACCACCGGCGACGGCATCCTGACCGGGCTCCTGCTGATGGAACACATGGCCGCAGGCGCACAGCGACTCGCGGACCTGGCCGGCATCATGACGGTACTGCCCCAGGAGTTGATCAACGTGCGGGTGGGCGACAAGCACGCCGTCGCACAGTCCCAGGCGGTCAAACAGTCGGTCACCGACGCCGAGGCCGAACTCGGCGACAACGGCCGCGTGCTGCTCCGTCCGTCCGGTACCGAGCAACTCGTCCGCGTCATGGTCGAGGCGGGTAGCGCCGACACCGCACGGTCGGTCGCGCGGCGCATCGCCGGGGTTGTCGAGGCCGCGGGATCGTGAGCACTCCGAAAGCAGTACTCTTCGACTTTTCCGGGACACTCTTCCGGTTCGAGGCGCGCGACGACTGGTTCGCCGGGCTGCATGACGAACACGGCAACGAGTTGCACCTCGATGCGCAGGCGCAACTGATCCGGCGGATGACCCAGCCGGTCGGACTGCCCTCGGTGATCGACGGCGATGACCGGATTGCCTGGGAGCAGCGGGATCTCGACCCTGCCCAGCACCGTCGCGCCTATCTCGCGATGCTGCGTGCGTCCGGACTGGCGACGCCGGGTCACGCCGAGCAGCTCTACGGCAGGGTGCTCGACCCGCATTCGTGGCAGATCTTCCCCGACACCGAGGCCGTGCTGCGCGGCCTGCGTGTGGCCGGAATCCCGGTGGGCGTGGTCAGCAACATCGCGTTCGACCTGCGGGAGGTGCTCGCCCTGCACGGCATCACCGACATCGTCGACGCGTACGCGCTGTCGTTCGAAGTCGGTGCGATCAAACCGGATCCGCGGATCTTCCACGCCGCGCTCGATCCGCTCGGCGTGGCGCCCCGTGACGCGCTCATGATCGGCGACAGCGACGAGGCCGACGGTGGCTCGCGGGCGATCGGCTGCTCTTTCGAGCTCGTCCACGACGTTCCACCCGCCGAGCGCCCGACCGCGCTGCTCGACGCGGTGCGTGCGCACGACGTCGAGATCACGGTCTGAGTTCCTGACGGAGGGCAGGGTTGCACCATGTCCGAACTCGTCCTGGTCACGGGTGGCAGCGGGTTCCTCGGCGGGTGGACCGTGGCCGAGTTGGTACGTCGGGGTCGCCGGGTGCGGACGACGTTGCGCGATCCGGGCAAGCGTGCCGACGTGGTCGACGCCGCCGGGCGACTGGGTGGTTCGACCGACCTGCTCGAGTTCGCCACCGCCGACCTCTGCACGGACGACGGCTGGGCATCGGCCATGGCCGGTGTCGACCTCGTCCTGCACATCGCGTCGCCCAGCGGGGCGGAGCTGTCGAGCGATCCGACCCGTGTCGGCGCCGTGGTCGACGGCACGACCCGCGTCCTCGAGGCCGCGACCGTGGCCGGGGTACGGCGGGTGGTGGTGACGTCGGCGGCGAACGCAGCGAATCCGGCGTCGTTCGACGACAACATCGTTTCCGATGAGAGTCAGTGGAGCGCAGTGGAATTCGAGGACGATGTGATCCCGGTCCGATTCGCGAAGACGATTGCGGAGCGTTCGGCGTGGGAGTTCGTGGACGCCCCGGACGCGCCTGAGCTCGCCACGATTCTGCCGGGTGCCGTTCTCGGCCCGCTCCTCACGCCGTCCGCCCTGGGCTCGGCCGGGATCATCGCCCGCATGCTCGAGGGACGCGCACCCCGGTCGCCCAACATCGGCGTCGAGGTCGTCGACGTCCGGGACCTGGTCGACCTGCACCTGCGCGCCCTCGACCATCCGGCGGCCGCGGGTCGACGCTTCCTCGGTACGGGAGAGTTCCTCTGGATGCGCGACATCGCCAGGATGCTGCGCGCGGATCTCGGTGATCAGGCGGCGAAGGTCGGCACCGGAGGCATTCCCGACCGGCTCGTCCGTCTGGCGGCCCGGCGCAGCCCGGAACTGCGCCGTATCGTCCCGATCCTGGGACGCACGAATCGGCACAGCGCGGACAGGGCGCGGGAGGTCCTCGGGTGGCGGCCTCGTCCCGCACGCCAGACGGTGCTCGACTGCGCGCGCAGTCTCGTCGAGCACTCGGTGGTGTGAGGGCCGGGCGGGTGGCGACCCGAACCGGTCGCGAGCGGACCCGGTGGAACCGCGCCCGCACTTCGCGCGTCTAAACTTCAACGCCAGTCGTGCGCGACAATCGGTCCGGTCGCCATCGATCCGGTTCGTAGGGCGCGGAGAAGGGGGAGCGATGGGCGACGCCGGTATGACCGTGGACACCGACGAGGTCGCTCGGGTCGTCGGGTTCTATCACCGTGCGGCAGAGGTCGTCGGTGCCGCCGCAGACGACATCCGCCGCCACGATCTCGGTGGCTGGGCGGTCGGGGAGGACTATCGCGAGCTGGGTGACCGATACCGCGAGATGGGTCGGGTGATCGCGGATCGCCTCACCGAGCAATCGCGTGCCGCCGGCCGGCTGTCCGACACGCTCGGTCGCGGGCTCTCGACCCTCATCGCCGCCGATCACGAGGCGGCGGACGACGTGGGCCGCGCCGCCGGTCGCCGTCGGGCGGCGGGCGAGTCATGAGCACAGCGACGGATTCTCTTGCCGCGCTTCGGGATCAGGCAGTCGCCGGGGTCGAGGATCTGATCGAGGTGCTGTCGCTGGGTGCCACGCTCGGCGCCGAGGTGACCGAGGCGGCTCAGGTCCGTCACCCGTTTCGCAGGGTCGGGGCATTCGGCGTGGCCGGTCTCGCCGCCGACAGTCACCGACTCACCGCCGCGCACCGCGCCGTGGCCGACCATCTGCATCGGCTCCCCGAACAGCAGGTACGACTCGCTCGCGGGTGGACGGGAGACACGGGGGTCCATGCGGTCACGGCAGTCGTCGAGCATCAGCGTCGGGCGGAATCGGATCTGTACGTGTTGCGCACCCTGGCCGAGGCCACGAGCGCGGCGTCCGCCGGGATCGATCAACTCCTCCGTACCTGGTACCTGACGGTCGCGCGGCTGTCCGCCCCGCTCGTGGCGGGGATTCCGGTGGCGGCCGTACCGGAGGCGATCGTCACCGGGGCTTTGCCACTCGGCGTGGTGATCGACGACATCGCGTCGCGTGCCCGGCTCTACTTCACCTCCGCCGACGCGACGGTCACCGGCATCGACGAGATCCTGACGCACCTCAACCGGGTCACCGAGACGATGGACGTCGAGCCCTACCCCGACGACCAGGTGGTCGAGTCGACCGCGCAGACCGCCACCGGCTCCGGGACCGATGAGGCCCCGCACCACCATCAGCCGCCGGGGAGCGCGGAGAACCCGGAGACCGAGCGTCCCGACGTCCCACTGCGGCTGACACCGTCGTCGGGGTCCACCCCGGACGTCGCGCCACCCCCGGCACCCGCTGCACCCCTGGCACCCCCAGAGCCCCCACCCCCACCCCAGGAGGCCCGTTCGGCGCCCGCCGAGGACGCGGGGCTCGCACCCCACGAGACCTCGCCGCAGTCGGCGACCGGCGGGCACGCCCGGCCGGACGCGCCGGCGTCGGCCGTTCCCGGCGAGTCCGATCCCTCGGACTCCTCCGGCGGCGACCTGGCGCTGGCCGGCGACGAATGAGAGCCTGGGCCCGATGAACCTCGCAGATCAGATCGAAGCGATCGCGCGGCGGGCGACCGCACAGGTCATCGCTGCGTCGCACACCTATTCGGATGTCCAGCGCCGGTTGGCCGCCGAACTGGCGGAGCATCGGCACAGCACGGATCCCGACGTGCGCCTGCGCGAGAAGCTGCGGCAGGAGGCCGACGTCGCGGACGCCCCGCCGCGGATCATGCTGCCCGCCGACGTGGCCGAGGCCAGTCCCCATCGATCGGCGACGGACGAATAGGCTGTCGGTGTGCCGGGAACGAAACCAGTGCAGTCCAGGTCAGCGCGCACGTCCCGTGGCGGGAAGCCGTCGAGGTCGCCCGACCGGCTGATGACGGAATTGGCGCGTCGTGGCCCGCATCGGGTCCTGCGCGGCGACCTCGGCATCGTCGGGATGCGGGGGCAGGTCTTTGCGCCCGAGAGTGGCCGGGGTCTGCCGGCGATCGCGGTCGGGCACACCTGGCTGGCGGACAGCAAGCGATATCGGGACCTGCTCTACCACTTCGCATCCTGGGGCATCGTGGCCGTCGCGCCCGACGGCAACAGCGGTGTCCTGGCGTCGGATGTCGGACTTGCCGCGGAGCTGCGGTCCGCGTTGGCGATCGTCTCGCATGTGCCTCTCGGCCTGGGCGCGGTGACGGTGGACGCCGACCGGGTGGGCGTCGTCGGCCACGGTTTCGGCGCAGCGGCGGCCGTCCTGGCCGCCAGCGACCAATTGATCGCCGGCCAGCCCGCGGTGCCGGTGTCCGGCGTGGCGGCACTCTTCCCCGCGCCGACGACGTCGGTGCTGCTGCCTGCCGCGGGTCTGGTCACCGCGCCCGGCCTCGTCGTGGCCGGTGCCGGCGAACTCCACACCGTCGAGAGCAACGCGCTGCCGCTGGCCCAGGCCTACGGCGGCGATGTGGTGTTGCGCACCGTGCCCCGCGCGCATGCCCGAGATCTCCTCGAGCGGCGCACCGTGAAGGCGTTCATCGGGATGAACGGGTCGGACCGGGCGGTGCACGGGCTCATCCGAGCGGTCTGCACCGGATTCCTGCTGCACACCGTGGCCGGCGACCCCGTATACCAGGCGTTCTCCGATCCCGAGTCAACCCTCGGCAAACTCGGCGTCGTCGACGTCGTCGACCCGCCCGCGCAGGCGGTCGACCCGGTGTCCCACCTGCTGGGTGTCAAGCCGCGCAAGCGGCGGGGCCGGAAGCGGTGAGATCACAGGTACCCTGACTGTCTATGTGTGGAATCGTCGGATACGTCGGTCGGCGCGATGCGCTGGACATCGTGGTCGAGGCACTTCGGCGGATGGAATACCGCGGATATGACTCGGCCGGGGTGGCAATTCTCGACGGTGCGGGCCGCACCGCGGTCGAGAAGAAGGCCGGTCGACTCGAGAACCTGGACAAGCAGATCGCCACGATCGGGCCGGAGAACCTCAGCGGCACGACCGGCATGGGTCACACCCGCTGGGCCACCCACGGCAAGCCCACCGACCGCAACGCCCACCCGCATGTGAGCACCGACGGCAAACTCGCCGTGGTCCACAACGGCATCATCGAGAACTACGCGCCGCTGCGGGCCGAACTCGAGAACGCCGGGATCGAGTTCCTCTCCGACACGGATACCGAGACCGCGGTGCATCTGGTCGAGAGCTTCTACGCGACGGGCCCGACCGCCGGGGACTTCGTGTCCAGCGCCTACGCCGCATTGCGCCGTCTGGAGGGCGCCTTCACCCTGGTCTTCACCCACTCCGATCATCCGGACACGATCGTCGCCGCCCGACGGTCCACCCCGCTGGTGGTGGGGGTCGGTGACGGCGAGATGTTCGTCAGCTCCGACGTCACCGCTTTCATCGAGCACACCCGCGACGCCGTCGAACTCGGTCAGGACGAGGTGGTGGTGATCACCGCCGACGACTACCGCATCTCCGACTTCGACGGGGATCCGCGCGCCGGCAAGCCTTTTCACATCGACTGGGACCTGGCGGCCGCGGAGAAGGGCGGCTTCGACTTCTTCATGCTGAAGGAGATCGCCGAGCAGCCGGCCGCGTTGGCGGACACCCTCCTCGGACACCTCGAGGGCGGACGCATCGTTCTCGACGAACAGCGCCTCACCGACGACGATCTGCGCGATGTGGACAAGGTCTTCGTGGTGGCCTGCGGCACCGCCTACCATGCCGGGCTGCTGGCCAAGTACGCGATCGAGCACTGGACGCGGCTGCCGGTGGAGGTCGAGCTGGCCAGTGAGTTCCGATATCGCGACCCGGTGCTGGACCGGTCCACGCTCGTCGTCGCGATCTCCCAGTCCGGCGAGACCGCGGACACGCTGGAGGCGGTCCGCCACGCCAAGGACCAGAAGGCCCGCGTCCTGGCCATCTGCAACACAAACGGTGCGCAGATCCCGCGGGAATCCGATGCCGTGCTCTACACCCATGCCGGACCGGAGATCGGTGTCGCGTCGACGAAGTGCTTCCTCGCGCAGATCGTCGCGGCCTACCTGGTGGGTCTCGCGCTCGCCCAGGCCCGCGGCACCAAGTACGCCGACGAGGTGGCCCGCGAGTTCGCCGCGATGGAGGCCATGTCGGACGTCGTGACCGAGGTGCTCGGCACCATGACACCGGTGCGCGACCTGGCCCGTTCGCTGGCTCATCACAACACGGTCCTGTTCATCGGCCGGCACGTCGGCTACCCGGTCGCCCTCGAGGGCGCACTGAAACTCAAGGAACTCGCCTACATGCACGCCGAGGGCTTCGCCGCCGGTGAGCTCAAACACGGACCGATCGCGCTGATCGAGGACGGTCTGCCGGTGATCATCGTGATGCCGTCCGCGGAAGGACGCGCGTTGCTGCATTCGAAGATGGTCAGCAACATCCGGGAGATCCAGGCCCGTGGGGCCCGCACCATCGTGATCGCTGAACCCGACGACGTCTCGGCCGCCAAGGTCGCCGATCACTTCATCCCGATCCCCAAGACGCCGACCCTGTTGCAGCCGCTGGTGTCGACGGTCCCGCTGCAGGTCTTCGCCGCGACGGTCGCCCAGGCCCGCGGCTACGACGTCGACAAACCGCGCAACCTGGCCAAGTCGGTCACCGTCGAATAGCCGCCGGTCGATGCCGATCCGCTATCTCGATGCAGAGGCCGTCCGGCAGGCCGAAGCGGCGACCGGTGACCTGCTGACCGGCGGCACGCTGATGCGGCGCGCCTCGGCCGGGGTCGCGGCCGTGATCCTCCGCGAGCTCCGTCGCACCGGTGGCTGTTACGGGCGGCGCGTCGGGATCGTCGTGGGTGCCGGCGACAACGGCGGCGACGCCCTCCATGCGGGTGCCGTTCTGGCGCGACGAGGTGTCGCGTGCACCGCGGTGCTCCTCGCACCCGAGAAGGCCCATCAGGGCGGCCTGGCCGCGTACCGAAATGCCGGCGGCCGCATCGACGATGCGTTGCCCGAGGGACTCGACCTGGTGATCGACGGTGTCGTCGGGATAGGCGGCCGTGGACCGCTGCGACAGGGCGCCGCAGCCGTGTTCGCGCGCCTGACCCCGGCCGAGTCCGGGGGCCCCCTCATCGTTTCGGTCGACCTCCCATCCGGTGTCGATGCGGATACCGGGGTGGTGCACGATCCCGCGGTACGCGCATCGATCACCGTCACCTTCGGCGTCCCGCGAAACGCCCACCTGCTCGCGGCACCCGCGTGCGGACGGGTGGAGGTCGTCGACATCGGCATCTCCGCCGACGCAGTCACGTCGAATGCCGATGCGGCGCCGCGGTTGTCGTCGCTGACCGATGCCGAGGTCGCTCGGTGCTGGCCCGTGCCCAGCCCGTCCGACGACAAATACAGTCAGGGTGTCGTCGGGGTGATCGCGGGCTCGGCGCGCTATCCCGGTGCCGCGATCCTGGCGACCGGGGCTGCGGTCACCGCGACGTCGGGGATGACCCGCTACGTCGGCACCGCCGCCGACGAGGTGGTCTCGCACTACCCGGAGGTCGTCGCCGCCCGGACCCTCGATGACGTCGGCCGGGTGCAGGCCTGGGTCGTCGGACCGGGTGCCGGCACCGACGACGACGCTCTCACGGTCCTCCGCGCACTCCTGGGAACCGACCTGCCGGTGCTCGTCGACGCGGACGGGTTGACCGTTGTCGCCGAGCACCCCGAACTCGTCGTCGGCCGGACCGCGCCGACCCTGCTCACCCCGCATGCGGGTGAGTTCGCACGACTCGCAGGAGCCGAGGTCGGTGCCGATCGTCTGCAGGCGGTCGCGGACCTGGCGACGCGCTGGCGGGTGACCGTTCTCCTGAAGGGTCGGATCACCCTGGTCGCCGATCCGACCGGGGCCGTGCTCGGTAACGATGCGGGTGGTTCGTGGGCGGCGACGGCCGGTGCCGGCGATGTCCTCTCCGGCATCGCCGGTGCACTCCTCGCCGCGGGCCTGCCGCCACAGCTCGCGGGTGCCGCGGCGGCGCGAGTGCATGCGCACGCAGCCGACCTGGCCAGTCGCGGAGCGCCGATCGGGGCGTCGAACCTGCTGGGTGCGGTCCGCCCGGCCATTCGCGATCTCCGCGACACCCTCTCGGCAGGGTGATGGGGCCCACCGTGGGATCGCACAGGTGAAAACCACCCGCAGCGGTCTGGGACAATGGAGCCGATGACCCCATCCGCCCTGACCGCGACCATCGATCTCGATGCCATCGCCCACAATGTCGACGTCGTGCGCACCGCTGCGCACGCCGACGTGTTGGCGGTGGTCAAGGCCGATGCCTACGGCCACGGCGCGTTGCCGGTGGCGGAGACGATGCTGGCCGCGGGGGCCAGGGAACTCGGGGTCGCGCACATCGCGGAGGCCCTCGCGTTGCGGGCCGGCGGAGTCGACGCACACATCACGTCCTGGCTGCACGCCCCGGGCGCCGATTTCGATGCGGCCATCGCGGCGGACATCGACATCGCGGTGTCGTCCGGACGGCAACTCGACGCCGTCGTCGCCGCGGCGACACGGCGGTCCGCGCCGGCGACGGTCACCGTCAAGGTCGACACCGGACTCAACCGCAGCGGGGTCGCCGCCGACGAATGGGCCGATTTCGCCGAATCGCTGGCCAACGCCCGGGCCGACGGTGCGGTCGTCGTCCGGGCGATCATGTGTCACCTGGCGCGCGGCGACGAGCCCGACCATCCACTGAATTCTGAACAGGCGCAACGCCTGGACGATGCCGCCGCCGACCTGCGCCGGCTCGGCGCCCGGCCCGAGATCATGCACATCTCGAATTCGCCTGCGGCGCTGACCCGTCCGGACCTGTCGCGTGACCTGGTGCGACCCGGGATCGCGTTGTACGGCCGGACCCCGGTGCCCGAGCGGGGGGATTTCGGGCTCGTCCCCGCGATGACTCTGACCGCCGAGGTTGCCCTGGTGAAGAAACTCCCTGCCGGGCAGGGCGTTTCCTACGGTCACACCTGGGTGTCCCGGGAGGACACCACCATCGCGGTGCTCACCGCAGGCTATGCCGACGGAGTTCCGCGGCTGCTGTCGGGCCGGATCGCCGTCGGGATCAACGGGCGCTCGTTCCCGGGTGTGGGACGAATCTGTATGGACCAGTTGGTCATCGACCTCGGGCCCGACGGCGGCGGGGTCGCCGAGGGGGACCGCGCCGAGCTGTTCGGCAACGGCCGCGACGGCGGCGTCACGGCGCGCGACTGGGCGGACACGATCGGCACGATCGACTACGAGATCGTCTCGGGTATCGGCGCGCGTGCGGTCCGCGAGTATGTGGGCGGCGCCCGTGGATGACACGCAGCGGATGGGTTGGCTGGCCGGCGTCACCGGTGTCGCGGCGCTGGGGGCGGTCGCCGCCGGTGGGGTGGCCCGCAACGTCGCGCGACGCCGCGCCCGGGGGCTCGTCGATCCGTTCGCCGACGTCGATTTCACCACGATGTACGACGATCTCGACACGACGGTGAGCGCCGACGACGGACTCGAGCTCGCGGTACGGACGGTGACCACCGGCCCGGCCGGCGCGGACCCCGACCACGTCGAACCGGAGCTGACCGTCGTGTTCGTGCACGGGTTCAGCCTGCGCATGGCCAGCTGGCATCTCCAGCGGTATGCGCTCGCGGAGCGCTGGGCCGACCGCTCGATCCGGATGGTCTTCTTCGATCATCGGGGGCACGGCCGCAGTGATCCGGCGCCTGCCGAGACCTGCACCATCGGCCAACTGGCTGATGACATCGCAGCGGTGATCCGGGCGGTCGCGCCGACCGGCCCGATCGTGCTGGTCGGCCACTCCATGGGCGGAATGGCCGTGATGGGTCTGGCGCGGCGCGACCCGGCGCTCTTCGGGCCGAATGGGCGGGTGACCGGAGTCGCGCTGGTGGCCACCGCATGTCGGGAGCTGACCGAGGAGGGACTCGGCGAGGGGCTGACCAATCCGCTCCTCGACGCGTTCCGGCTGTCGGTGCGCCACGCGCCTGCCCTGGTCCGGGCCGGACGTGGCGTCACCCGGCTGGCCGTCGAGCCGGTGCTGATCGCCGCGAGTTTCGGCGGCGACTTCTACAGCCCCACCGCCGGCCGGGCGGTGGAGAAGATGATCCAGAACACCCCGATCGAGACGATCGTCAACTTCCTGCACGCCCTCGAGGACCACGACGAGTCCACCGCCCTGCCGGTCCTGGCGCAGGTGCCGTCGGTGGTGGTGTGCGGCAACGAGGACCGTCTCACGCCGCTGCCGAAATCGGTTCGGATGTATGCCGAGCTCGGCGAGGACACCCGGCTCGTGGTGGTCGAGGGCGCCGGGCACATGGTGCCGATGGAGAGCCCGGACCAGGTCACCGAGGCGATCGCCGACCTGGTCGACCGTGCCCGCGCGGCGGCACCCCAGCCACGCCGGCGCTGGTGGAAGAGGTTGGTCCGATGACCGAGGGGATCACGGACGGGGAACACGGCTCGCGCACCCTGCCCGAGGTGGCCGACACCGAAGCGCTCGGCAGCGAGCTCGCCGCCACCCTGCGCGCCGGTGATCTGGTGATCCTCGACGGCCCGCTGGGAGCCGGGAAGACCGCGATGGCACGGGGTCTCGCTGCCGGACTGGGAGTCGTCGGCCGTGTCTCCTCGCCGACGTTCATCATCGCGCGTGAACATCGTCCCGGGCGCCCGGGATCGCCGGGCATGATCCACGTGGACGCGTACCGGCTCGGTGGACTCGACGAACTCGACGCGCTCGATCTCGACACCGACCTGACGAGCTCGGTCGTCGTCGTGGAATGGGGCGAAGGCGTCGCCGAACATCTCGCCGAGCGGTATCTGCGGGTGCGGCTGGGTCGGGAGCCCGAGTCGGAAGTCCGTACCGCGCACTGGGAATGGGTGGACCGCTGATGCAGATCCTGGCCATCGACACATCGAGCGATGCCGTGGTGACCGGTGTCGCGAACCTCGCTGACGGGGACCGGCACCCCGCGGTGCTCGCCGAGCGGGTGGTCGCCGACGGCCGACGGCATGCCGAGGTGCTCACCTCACTCATCGGCGAGGTCCTTGACGAGTCCGAGGTGAGCCGGTCCGATCTCGATGCCGTCGTCGTCGGGTGCGGTCCCGGTCCGTTCACCGGGCTGCGCGTCGGGATGGCGACCGCGGCCGCCTTCGCGGACGCACTCGGACTATCCGCGTACGGGGTGTGCTCATTGGATGCGATTGCCGCACAGGAGTTCTCATCTGATCGAGCGATCAGTTCGTTGCTCGTCGTCGCCGACGCGCGACGTCGCGAAATCTATTGGGCGCGCTATGCCGAAGGTGGTGCCCGGGTGACCGGTCCCGACGTCACCGCGCCGGCCCGGGTGGTCGCCGACCTCGCGGACGCACCCATCGATCTGGTGGTCGGTTCGCCGGCCCACGCCGAACTCTTCGGGCGGCCCATCGGCGTCTCGACCGTGCCCTCGGTGACCGGCCTCGTGCTCGCCGCCGTCGACGACCTCCGTTCGCCGCCGGAGCCCGCACCCCTTGTCCCGCTGTATCTGCGGCGGCCGGATGCGGTGGAACCCAAGAAGAAGCCGCGTGGCGCGGATCGACCGCACCGGGAGGTGGCCCGATGACGACCTCGGAACTGCTGATCGACGAACTCGACTACTCCGACATCCCGCGCTGCGCGGCGCTGGAGAAGGAGATGTTCGCCGACGATTCTCCTTGGCCCGCAACCGCGTTCCGTGCGGAGCTGAACGCCCCCTACAACCGCTACTTCGCCGCGCGGGAGCGGCCAGGAACAGAACTCGTCGGCTATGCCGGCATCTCGACACTGGGTTCGGCCGGAAACCACGAGTGCGAGATCCACACGATCGCCGTCGCGCCCTCGCATCGCGGCTGCGGATACGGCCGTGCGCTGCTGTCGGCCCTGCTCGCGGTGGCCGACGACTGTGGCGCACCGGTGTTCCTCGAGGTACGCACCGACAACGACACCGCGATCGCACTGTACGAGCGTCACGGCTTCGCGCGATCCGGGATTCGTCGGAACTACTACCAGCCTTCGGGCGCCGACGCGTACACCATGGTCCGACCGGCGTCGGCCCGGGAGTCCGGGGGCGCCCGATGATCGTGATGGGGATCGAGAGTTCCTGCGACGAGACGGGTGTCGGGATCGTCCGGTGGGATCGTGACGGAGCCGGTGACGGAGGCCGCGGCACCGCGGAACTGCTCGCCGACGAGGTGGCGTCGAGCGTGGACGAACACGCCCGCTTCGGTGGGGTGGTGCCCGAGATCGCGTCGCGGGCCCACCTGGAGGCGATCGTGCCGACGATGCAGCGCGCCCGCGAGGCGGCCGGCATCGATCGTCCGGATGCGATCGCGGTGACGATCGGGCCGGGGCTGGCCGGCGCGTTGCTGGTGGGCGTCTCCGCGGCGAAGGCCTACGCCCTGGCCTGGGACGTGCCGTTGTACGCGATGAACCATCTCGGCGGGCACGTCGCGGTGGACACCCTCGAGCACGGGCCGATGCCCGAGTGCGTGGCGCTGCTGGTGTCCGGCGGGCACACCCACCTGCTGCACGTCACCGATCTCGCGCGACCGATCGTCGAACTCGGCACCACGGTCGACGATGCGGCGGGGGAGGCGTTCGACAAGGTGGCCCGACTTCTGGATCTCGGGTTCCCGGGCGGGCCGGCGCTCGATCGTGCCGCAGCCGAGGGGGATCCGACGGCGATCGCCTTCCCGCGCGGGATGACCGGTCCACGCGACGCACGATACGACTTCTCGTTCAGCGGACTGAAGACGGCGGTCGCGCGGTACGTCGAGAAGTGCGATCGGGAGGGCGTCGGGGTCCCGATCCCCGATGTCGCGGCGTCGTTCCAGGAGGCGGTGGCCGACGTCCTCACGATGAAGGCCATCCGCGCCTGCACGGATCTGGATGTCGACACCCTGGTGCTCGGAGGCGGGGCGACCGCGAACTCGCGAATCCGTTCGATGGCACAGGAGCGCTGCGCCGCCGCGGGGGTCACGTTGCGAGTCCCGAAACCGCGACTCTGCACCGACAACGGCGTGATGATCGCGACGCTGGGTGCCCACGTCATCGGCGGGGGAGCAGAGCCGTCACCACTGACCGTGGCGACCGACCCCGGGATGTCGGTGCAGGTCAGCCAGCTCTGACCCGGGACGTCGGAGGGCACGGTGCCGACGGTGGCGCACTGCGCCGGGCATCCGGAGTCGGTCGACACGGGTGTCGTCGCGGTGGTTTGCCTGCGCCGTTCGCCGAGGGCGGATCGACTTTTGCAGCCTGTGCCCTTGAGTGCTGGCACTCTCATGTATAGAGTGCTAGTGGCACTGGGTGAAGCCTCGTACACCCGCGACGGCGGGGCGTGAACTCAGAGCCATGAACGTGCAATTCGAGAGATCGTTCAACAACTCTGTACGAAAGTTGAGGACCCACATCGTGGCGAGCGTGAACATCAAGCCGCTTGAGGACAAGATCCTGGTGCAGGCCGTGGAGGCAGAGACGACCACCGCGTCTGGTCTGGTCATCCCGGATACCGCCAAGGAGAAGCCGCAGGAAGGCACCGTCATCGCGGTCGGCGAGGGACGGGTGACCGAGCAGGGCAACCGTGTCCCGGTCGACGTCAAAGAAGGCGACACCGTCATCTACAGCAAGTACGGCGGCACCGAGATCAAGTACGCCGGTGAGGAGTACCTGATCCTGTCGGCACGTGACGTGCTGGCCGTCATCGGCAAGTAAGACCCGCGAGATACTTCGTGTGTCGACCGCCCCGGTGCCCTCGTCGGGCGCCGGGGCGGTGCCGTTCCCTGCGGTGCTGACCACCCCGACTCTGCTTCCTTCTCACCCGAAAGGGACCCATGCCCAAACAGATCGAATTCGACGATGTAGCGCGCCGCGCGCTCGAGCGCGGCATCAACCAACTTGCCGACACGGTCAAGGTGACCCTCGGCCCGCGTGGCCGGCACGTCGTGCTGGCCAAGGCGTTCGGCGGCCCGAATGTCACCAATGACGGCGTCACCATCGCGCGCGACATCGACCTCGAGGACGCCTTCGAGAACCTCGGCGCCCAGTTGGTCAAGTCCGTGGCGACCAAGACCAACGACGTCGCAGGCGACGGCACCACCACCGCGACCGTCCTGGCCCAGGCGATGGTGACCGGCGGCCTTCGTAACGTGACGGCCGGCGCCAACCCCATCGCGCTCGGTGCCGGGATCGGCAAGGCGGCCGATGCGATCAGCGAGGAGCTGCTCCGCGTGGCCACCCCGGTCGACGGCGAGAAGGCCATCGGCCAGGTCGCGACCGTGTCGTCGCGGGACGAGGAAGTCGGCGTCATGGTCGGCAAGGCGATGACCCGCGTCGGCGTCGACGGTGTCGTCACCGTCGAGGAAGGCTCCGGCCTGCTGACCGAACTCGACATCACTGAGGGCGTGCAGTTCGACAAGGGCTACCTGTCCCCGTACTTCGTCACCGACGCCGACAGCCAGGAAGCGGTCCTCACCGACGCGCTCGTGCTGATCTACCGCGACAAGGTCAGCTCCCTGCCGGAGTTCCTGCCGCTGCTGGAAAAGGTTGTCTCGGCGGGTAAGTCGCTGCTCGTCATCGCCGAGGACGTCGAGGGCGAACCGCTGTCGACGCTCGTGGTGAACTCCATCCGCAAGACCATCAAGGCCGTCGCCGTGAAGGCGCCGTTCTTCGGAGATCGTCGCAAGGCGTTCCTCGAGGACCTGGCCGTGGTGACCGGTGGCACCGTGATCTCCTCCGACATCGGCGTGAACCTCGCCGACGCCGAGCTCGACCTGCTGGGTTCGGTCCGTCGCGTGGTCGTCTCCAAGGACACCACGACCATCGTCGAAGGTGCCGGGACCGCCGAGGAGATCGCCACGCGCGCCGAGCAGCTGCGTCGCGAGATCGAGAACAGCGATTCCGACTGGGACCGCGAGAAGCTGGCCGAGCGGCTGGCAAAGTTGGCCGGTGGCGTCGCGGTGATCCGCGTCGGTGCTGCCACCGAGACCGCGCTCAAGGAGCGCAAGCACCGCGTCGAGGACGCGGTGGCGGCGGCGAAGGCCGCGGTCGAGGAGGGCATCATCCCCGGCGGCGGCACGGCCATCGTGCAGGCCGCGAAGGTGCTCGACAAGCTGGCCGACGAGTTGCCCGAGGACGAGGCGCTCGGTGTGCGGCTGGTCCGTGACGCCGTCCGCGCGCCGCTCTACTGGATCGCATCCAACGCCGGCGTCGACGGCGCCGTCGTGGTGGCCAAGGTCGCCGAGACGGGCAAGGGCTACAACGCCGCCACACTCACCTACGGCGACCTGCTCGCCGAGGGGATCATCGATCCGGTGAAGGTGACGCGTTCGGCAGTGGTGAACGCCGCATCGGTGGCTCGGATGGTGTTGACCACCGAGACCGCGATCGTCGATCAGCCGGAAGAGGCGGCCGGTGGGCAGGGTCATCACGGCCACGCACACTGACCGCTGCGGCAGCTGACCTGACCGACACCAACGGGGGCATCGATCCAGTCGGATCGATGCCCCCGTTGGCGTCGAGTGGAATGGTCAGGGCGTTGACCCCGGCGGACTGACCGGTGACGGTTCTCCGCCGTGCGGGTCGGTCTAGCTGGCGATGCGGCGGCCGACGCCGCGCTTCATCAGCATGCTGCGCTCGGACTCGGAGAGTCCGCCCCAGATGCCGTACGGCTCGGCGACGGCGAGGGCGTGTTCGCGGCACTGCGCGATCACCGGGCACTGGTGGCACATCTCCTTGGCGCGCCGCTCCCGCTGCGCACGTGCACGACCGCGCTCGCCGTCGGGGTGGAAGAACATCGAAGAGTCCACTCCGCGACATAGGCCCTGCATTTGCCAGTCCCAGATGTCTGCATTGGGGCCGGGGAGAAGGTTGGGCTGAGGCATGACAGCGACTCCTTGTCTGCGAGTGGCACGTGAATGAATCAGTGGCGCGAAACCCACAGTAGGCAAGACGAAGAAATAGAGTCAATCCCGCCAAATGGGTGCTCCGCGATGATGAAAATTCGAGAAATGTTAACGGGATGTTGTGCAACCGGACCGGCATACCATATGCGGAAAAGGGCCTGATCTCACCCCCTTCGCATGTCCTGACAATCCCCGTTGACCTGGCAATTCCTCTGGCGGAAGTCACTTTTCGCCGACGGTGCCGTTCGATGACGGTGACGTGACACAACGACGAGCGTGTAACACGCATGAAATCCGAAGATTATGCGTAGGTGACTTATGGGGAGAATTAATGTTTGTGACGGCAGGTTAAATTCATGCAAACTGGAACCGGTTCCTTCTCGGCAAACGTCTCTGAAATCACGGCAAAAATAGGGTCTGATATGGGCAAACGTGCGGATGGTTATGTGTGCTGGGCCCAGGCCGTCGAACTGGGAGGTATGGGTCACACTGCGCGTGCCCTGACGATTCTCACCGACGTCGGCCGCCGAGCGCGGGGTGCCGATGACGGCGTGCTGGTCTCGTTGGCGGGTTCGACGCGGGCGTCGTTGCTGCGGCAGGCGGGCCGGCATCGCGCCGCAGCGGGCATCGACGGGGCCGCACTGTCCGCGGTGCTCTCCGGGCAGGGGGATGCCGAACTCCCGGGCGCGGCGGAGTGGCATCGGGCGGCGGTCCTGGATGCGGTGGTCGGGCTGGCCGCGGATCACCTCGGTCGGCTACACCTCGCCGCTGCCGGTCGGCTGCTCGACCGGGCCCGCGCCGTGGTGGCCCCCGACGAGGGCCGGGCTGACGAGGGCCGGGCTGACGAGGGCTGGCTCGGTGGCCGGCGGCCGCGCCTGCGCATCGCCTGGGTGTCGGCGGAGTTGGCCATGTACGCGGGCGATCCCGCGAGGGCGACCGAGCACGCCCGGGAGGCGTCGGAGCTCGCGGCGGTCGACGGCACCCCGGAGCGTCACCGGGTGAAGACGATGCTCATCGCCGCCGCCGCAGCGGCGACCGCCGGCGATCCGGCGCGGGCGAACGGGCTCGCGACCGAGGTGACCCGCCGGGCGCGGGACGCGGCGCTGCTTCCTCTGGAGTGGGCCTCGCTGGCACTGCGTCAGGGGATCGATCCGGCAGATGCGCAGGTGGCGGGTGACCTCTCGCGAACTCGGGCCGGACTCATCCGCCGGGGCGTCCCGTTCGAACCATAGGTGACGTGAGTGGGTGATCCGACCGTCACCGGCCATCGCTAAGGTGACGTGGGGACAAAGCGCACTCGCAACACCACAACTCACATGTAACACGGGGATCTCAACTGACGATGAAACTGACGGGTGTTGAGCTGGACGAGGCCGTCCGTGCCGCGGGGCACGGCGATCGCGGCGCGCTCACATCAGTTCTCGAAAGTGTGCAGGACCCCATTCTGCGCTACTGCCGAGGGCGAATTGGAGTCGGAGAACGCCACCTGTTCTCCGCCGACGATATCGCGCAGGAGGCGTTGATGGCGGTGATGACAGCGCTGCCCCGGTACCAAGACCAGGGCAGGCCGTTCATGGCCTTTGTATATGGCATCGCTGCCCACAAGGTCGCCGACGCGATGAGGGTGGCGGGGAGGGTCAAGGCCGACCCGGTGGACACCCTGCCGGAGACGACCACCTTCACCGGGGGCCCGGAGCAGATGGCGCTCGACGCCGACGCCAGCCGTCGGATGCGCGCCCTGCTCACGATCCTGCCGGAGAAACAGCGTGAGGTACTGGTGCTGCGTCTGGTGGTCGGGCTCTCCGCAGAGGAGACGGCCGACGCGATCGGCAGCACCGCAGGCGCGGTCCGGGTGGCACAGCACAGGGCACTGGCCAAATTGAAAGACCAACTGAGGAAGGCAGGTGAGGTCGATGAACGACGAGCGTGATCTCGCCGAGCCCGGTTGGGACATGACCGAGCCGATCGACATGACATCGGTGCATGCCGACGACCGGTTCCTCGATGCGTTGTCGCAGGATCAGCCGGTACCGACGCAGGACGACACCGAATACCACCTGGCGGAGCTGTTGTCCGGCTGGCGCCACGACGTGGTGACCGAGCCGGTCCCGGACCTGCCGACCGTCGACGACGTCGAGACCGCCATCGCCGCCACCGAACGCGCACGTCGCGGCCGCGGCATCATCCGTCATCTGCGGGTCGCTTCGGGCGCCGCGGCGATCGTCGTGATCGCCGGCGCCGGCCTGACCGTGCTCGCCGAGGGCTCCTCGCCCGGTGACCCGCTCTGGGGCGTCAAGCGCGTCGTCTTCTCCGAGGCCGCGAGTCAGACCCAGGCGTCGATGGATGTGCAGTCGAATCTCGAGAAGGCAGAGGCCGCGGTGGCCGCGGGCGACACGGCTCAAGCCGCCGAGCTGATCGCGAAGGCCCAGAAGAACCTCGGTCCGGTCCGCGATGCGGACACCCGGGACCGCATGAACGCGTGGATCGAACGTCTCCGTGCGGACCCGGCCGTGTCGAAGGCGTCGTCGGCCGCGTCGTCGGCCGCGCGGTCGATACCCGGAAGCGTCGGTGGTGGCGGGACATCCGTCGATCCGTCGATCACCGATCCGGCGGCCCCGCCGCGCGATCTGCGCCGATCGGGCGTCGACGACAGGTCATCGGTCACCGTGCCGAATCCGCCGCCGCCGGTGACGTCCGACCCGCCGACGGATGCACGGACCGGAGAGCCGAGCACCATCGACACGCCGCCGCCGGTCACCCAGGTGCCGCCGACAACCGAACTGCCGCCGCCGACGACGGCCACGGCGACGTCGGTGCCCACCATCGATCCCCCGGAGACCATAGAGACGTTCCCGACGCTGACGACCACGTTGCCGCCGCTCGGCTGAACCGTCCCCTCCGGGAACCACCTCGACAGACGACGCGGGACGTATCGACATCGATACGTCCCGCGTCGTCTGTGACGTCAGTCGTTTGGTGGCTGGTGTGCGGCGACTATCGCTCGTCGTCGATGTGGCTGCGCGCATCCGCGTAGCCGCGGCAGTAATCCCAGGTGACATAGGCATCGGGGCGCGGATCGACGGCGGGCTCATGCGGACGGACCGTGCCGTCGATCAACAGCTGCAGAAGATTGGCCCGCAACATGTCCCAGTCGTGATAGTGGTCCTCGTGGCAGTCGTCGCAGACGACGACGAGACCGCGGATGCCGCGGTGGTGCAGTAATGCCTCGTAGACGGCGAGATCGGCGAGATCCTCCTCGACGGCCATCCGCTCGTTCTCATCGAGCGGGATGCCCGGTTCCACCGAGTCGAGAGCCGACGCCGGATCACTGGGATCGTCGGCGAACGGATCTGGCGGCAGGCCGGGTGGCAGGTGGTCACGCACACTTCCACGGTAACCGATGAACCGTCCGGGGTGGGTCGAGGACTCCACAGATCGCGGCGGCGCAGGGTACGGGTCGGCAAGTCATGCGGGGTGACCCTGAACACTGGCCCGGTGCCGATACCATGGAGAGATGACGCACGTTCGCACCGGTGGAGATGACCCCGGCAAGGTCGCGATGCTCGGCCTCACCTTCGACGACGTCCTGTTGCTGCCGTCGGCCTCCGACGTCATACCCAGCGACGCCGACACATCGTCGCGGGTGACCAAGAACATCACCCTCAAGGTGCCGCTTGTCAGTTCGGCGATGGACACCGTCACCGAGGCGCGGATGGCCATCGCCATGGCCCGCGCCGGCGGTATGGGGGTGTTGCACCGCAACCTGTCCATCGAGGACCAGGCCGGTCAGGTCGAGACCGTCAAGCGGTCCGAGGCCGGCATGGTCACCGACCCGGTGACGTGCACGCCGACGCACACCCTCGCCGAGGTCGACGCCATGTGCGCCCGGTACCGGATCTCCGGCCTGCCGGTGGTGGACGAGGTGGGCGAGCTCGTCGGCATCATCACCAACCGGGACATGCGCTTCGAGGTCGATCAGTCCCGTCCGGTCGTCGAGGTGATGACCAAGGCGCCGTTGATCACCGCGCAGGAGGGTGTGTCCGCGGAGGCCGCGCTCGGTCTGCTGCGACGCAACAAGATCGAGAAGCTGCCGATCGTCGACGGAAACGGCAAGCTCACCGGACTCATCACGGTAAAGGATTTCGTCAAGACCGAACAGCACCCGCTGGCGACCAAGGACGCCGACGGTCGACTGCTGGTCGGTGCCGCGGTCGGAACCGGTGACCCGCAGTGGGATCGCGCGATGGCACTCGCCGACGCGGGTGCCGACGTGATCATCGTGGACACCGCGCACGCCCACAACCGGCTGGTGCTCGACATGGTCGCCAAGCTCAAGGCCGAGGTCGGGGACCGGGCGCAGATCGTCGGCGGCAACGTCGCCACCCGGGAGGCGGCTCTCGCTCTGGTCGAGGCCGGCGCGGATGCGGTCAAGGTGGGCGTCGGACCGGGTTCGATCTGCACCACGCGGGTCGTCGCGGGGGTCGGCGCACCGCAGATCACCGCGATCCTCGAGGCGGTCGCGGTGTGCAAGCAGCACGACGTGCCGGTGATCGCCGACGGTGGCCTGCAGTACTCCGGTGACATCGCCAAGGCGCTGGCCGCCGGCGCGTCGACCGCCATGCTGGGTTCGTTGCTGGCCGGTACCGCGGAGGCGCCCGGTGATCTGATCCTGGTGAACGGCAAGCAGTTCAAGAGCTACCGCGGTATGGGTTCACTGGGTGCGATGCAGGGTCGCGGCCAAGGCAAGTCCTACTCCAAGGATCGCTACTTCCAGGACGACGTCCTCAAGGAGGAGAAGCTGGTCCCCGAAGGCATCGAGGGACGTGTCCCGTTCCGGGGTCCCCTCTCGCAGGTGATCCATCAGCTCGTCGGCGGGTTGCGGGCGGCGATGGGCTACACGGGCGCGTCGTCCATCACCGAACTGCATCAGGCACGGTTCGTCCAGATCACCGCGGCCGGCCTCAAGGAATCCCATCCGCACGACATCACGCTCACCGCAGAGGCGCCGAACTACTATTCCCGCTGAAGCACGTTCGATCCCGGATCGTCCTGGTCTCATCGACCTGCGATCAGTTCACGTAGCAGAAAGGCGCAACGGTGCGTGACCTCGTCGACATCGGTATGGGTCGTACAGCCCGCCGGACGTTCGAACTCGATGACATCAGTATCGTCCCGTCCCGTCGGACCCGGTCGTCCAAGGACGTGTCCACGGCGTGGCAGATCGATGCCTATCGGTTCGAGTCCCCGATCCTCAGCCATCCCACCGACGCACTCGTGTCGCCGCAGATGGCCATCTCTCTCGGCAAGCTCGGTGCGCTCGGTGTCATCAACGGTGAGGGTCTCTGGGCGCGTCACCGTGACGTCGACGCGAAGATCGCCGAACTGATCCGCGTCGCGACCGAGGATCCGGACCCGACCGCCGCGATTCGCCATCTGCAGCAACTCCATTCGGCTCCGCTCGACACCGGGTTGCTGCGCGAGGCAGTCACCACGGTGCGCGAGGCGGGGGTCACGACCGCCGTTCGCGTGAGCCCGCAGCATGCGCCGGAGCTGACACCCGCGCTGCTGGAGGCGGGGGTCGAGCTGCTGGTGGTGCACGGCACCATCATCTCCGCCGAGCATGTCGCCCAGGTCGACGCCGACGGTACGGCGCGGGAACCGTTGAACCTCAAGACCTTCATCGCCGATCTCGACATCCCGGTCATCGCCGGCGGCGTGCACGATCACCGGACCGCGCTGCACCTCATGCGCACCGGCGCCGCGGGCGTGATCGTCGGCTACGGCTCGGCGGCCGGCGCGACGACGACCGGTGAGGTGCTCGGGATCGGCGTGCCGATGGCCACCGCGATCGCCGACGCCGCGGCGGCGCGGCGCGAGTATCTCGACGAGACCGGCGGCCGGTACGTGCACGTCATCGCCGACGGTGACATCCACACGTCCGGCGACCTCGCGAAGGCGATCGCCTGCGGTGCCGATGCGGCGGTCCTGGGTACCCCGCTCGCCGCCGCGGCCGAGGCCCCCGGCCGGGGCTGGTACTGGCCGTCGGCGGCCGCACACCCGGACACTCCGCGGGGCGCGCTACTGCAGATCGCGACCGAGGAGGATCGTCCGAGTCTGGAATGCATCCTGTCGGGACCGTCGCAGGATGCGTTCGGCGAACTGAATCTGATCGGCGCGCTGCGCCGGGCGATGGCCAAGGCCGGCTACAGCGACCTCAAGGAGTTCCAGAAGGTGGGACTCTCGCTGCACGCCTGAGCGGGCTCAGTCGAGTCCGCGCGCGGTCAGGGTGTCGGCGAAACCGTCGGCGGTGCGGAGCGCGGCGAGGACCACCGGAGCCACGAGAATGCGTGGGCCGGGCCGTAATCCGCGTGCCTGTCGTGCTTCGTCGACCTGACGGACGATCTCCACCATGAGTGGGATCGTGCGGATCGCCAACGCGAGTGCGATCGCGATGAGGTCGGTCGGGAAGCCGAAGCGCCGCAGCGGCCCGAGCGCCCGGGTGATGGTGTCGAGCATGTCGGTGGTCCGCGTGGTGAGCGTGACGACGGCGGCCAGCGCCACCGACAGCGCGAGCACCCCGCAGACGATCAGGGCCCGGTGCCAGTCGGTGAACACCACCTGGAAAACGAAGATCAGCAACAGGACCCACCGCATCGGCCGCAGTTGCCGCCACGCGGTGACGGGTCCGATGCCGGCGAGCGCGTAGACGGCCGCGACGCCGACGACCGCGATTCCGAGTGCCGTGAGCGAGCGCACCGCGAGCGAGATCACCAGGATCACGACGCCCAGGCCGATGAGTTTCACACCGGGCGGCAACCGGTGCAGCACGGTGTTGCCGGGGCGGTACACGCCGAGTGCGCTCATGCCATCATCCGGCGGTACTGGGCCAGCGCCACGGTCGGGATGTCGTCGGCGACCACGCGGCCCTCGTCCATGACGATGACGCGGTCGAAATCGTCGACGAGATCGAGGTCATGGGTCACCACGACGAGTTGCTCGTCCAGGGTCGCCAGCACGCGGCGCAACATACGACTGTTGCGCAGATCGAGGAGGGTCGTCGGTTCGTCGGCCACCACGATGGCCGGTTCGGTGACGAAGATCGACGCCAATGCCAGCAACTGCTTCTGCCCGCCCGACAGGCGCTGTGCGGGATGGTCGGCGTGGTCGGCCAACCCGAACCGCGACAGGACCGTCCGCGCCCGCGCCGCGCGTTCGGTCTTCGTGAGCGGGGTCCGGGTGAGGGAGAGTTCGATGTCCTCGATGACCGTCGGCATGATGATCTGCCGGTCGGGGTCGGAGAAGATGAAACCGACCTGCCTGCGGACCTGTCGTTTGTGTCGGGCCGCGTCGACGCCGTTGACGATGACCGTTCCCGAGTCGGGTGTGACGAGTGCGTTGATCAGCCGCGCCAGGGTGGATTTCCCGCTGCCGTTGGCGCCGACGATGCCGATCCGGTTCTCGGCCAGCGTCATGGTGATGTCGCGCAGGACGATCCGGCCGTCGTAGGCATGGCCGACGTCGCGGAACTCGATCATCCCGGCGTCCGGTCGGTCAAGCCGTCGCCGTGGATCGGCGCAATCGCAGCGGGGTGATCAGACCGGGCCAGCCGCGGTGGACCTGTGCGGCGACGAGCGCGGTGACGACGGCCTTGACGGCGTCGCCGATCACGAACGTGCCGTTGGTCGCGACGGCCGCCCACAGGGTCATGTCCGAGCGGATCATCAGCCCGATCGAGCCACACGCATAGAGGACCACCATGCCGCCGAGCAGGTTGATCACGATTCCCCAGAGGACGCGGTAGCGCGGCATCATCATCGCCGTGAGCAGGCCGATGACGATCACGGCCGGCAGGAATCCGATGAAGAACCCGGCGGTCGGCGACGACAACGCGGTCACCCCGGTGCGCCCACCCGACAGGATCGGCAGCCCGGCGATCGCCAGCACCATGAAGATGCCCACCGCGAGGGTGCCCTTCTTGGGGCCGAGGACCGCGCCGGCGAGCATGACGCCGAGCGACTGGAAGGTGATCGGCACCCCCGCCGAGCCGATGTTGATCGTCCCGGGAAGGCCGAGCGCCGCGATCAGCGCAGCGAACACCGCCGCCTGCGTGAGGTCGGCGACGCTCAGTGACCAGGGATTTCTGTGTGCTGTCGTGGTGTCCATCGCGATTGGCCAGTATTCCACGCAGGAGGAACGGAGCGAAGACCGAGGTCGGCTGTCGGGCTCGGGACCCTGGGCCCGACCGGCGCCGCGCGGACCGCACCCGGGACGCGGGCCATTAGACTCGTCGAGGTGACAGATTCTTCTGCTGAGTCCGGCGCCACGCCGAGTGCTCCCGCCTCGAACAGTCCGCTCGACTTCGACGGTCCGCGACCGGTACTCGTCATCGACTTCGGCGCGCAGTATGCGCAACTGATCGCCCGGCGGGTCCGTGAGGCCCGCATCTTCTCCGAGGTGATCGCCCACGACGCCTCGATCGCCGAGATCGAGGCCAAGCGGCCGGTGGCCGTGATCTTGTCCGGTGGTCCGGCGTCGGTGTACGCCGAGGACGCCCCGGGGCTCGATCCGCGGCTGCTCGACCTCGGCGTACCGGTCTTCGGTATCTGCTACGGATTCCAGGCGATGGCCAAGGAACTCGGCGGCGTGGTGGCGAACACCGGGGGCCGTGAGTTCGGCCGGACCACGTTGACGGTCAACGGCGACGGCGTGCTGCATCAGGGTCTGACCGAGACGCAGCCGGTCTGGATGAGCCACAACGATGCGGTGCAGACCGCGCCGGAGGGGTTCACCGTGACCGGCTCGACGCCGGGCGCGGTGGTCGCGGCGTTCGAATGCGTCGACCGGCGGATGGCTGGCGTGCAGTACCACCCCGAGGTCCTGCACACGCCGCACGGCCAGCAGATCCTGACGCGGTTCCTCTACGAGGTCGCCGGTCTCGAGGCCACGTGGACACCGGCCAACATCGCCGACCAGCTGATCGACGCCGTCGCCGATCAGATCGGTGACGGCCTCGCGATCTGTGGACTGTCCGGTGGTGTGGACTCTGCGGTGGCCGCGGCGCTGGTCCAGCGCGCCATCGGTGACCGCCTGACGTGCGTGTTCGTCGACCACGGACTGTTGCGCGCCGGGGAGCGTGAGCAGGTGCAGCACGACTTCGTCGGTGCCACGGGTGCGCGTCTGGTGACGGTGGATGCCGCGGACACCTTCCTGCGCGAGTTGTCGGGGGTCAGTGACCCGGAGACCAAGCGCAAGATCATCGGCCGCGAGTTCATCCGCTCGTTCGAGGGCGCGGTGACCGACGTCCTCGGCGACCACGCCTCCGACGGCGAGAAGGTCGAGTTCCTGGTGCAGGGCACCCTGTATCCCGACGTCGTCGAATCCGGCGGCGGCAGCGGTACCGCGAACATCAAGAGCCACCACAATGTCGGCGGTCTGCCCGACGATCTCGAGTTCGACCTCGTCGAGCCGCTGCGTCTGCTGTTCAAGGACGAGGTCCGTGCGGTGGGCCGTGAGCTCGGCCTGCCGGAGGAGATCGTCGGGCGTCAGCCGTTCCCGGGCCCGGGTCTGGCCATCCGGATCGTCGGCGAGGTCACCGCGGACCGACTCGCGATGCTGCGCAAGGCCGACCTGATCGCTCGTGAGGAACTGACCGCGGCCGGGCTCGACGGTCAGATCTGGCAGTGCCCGGTGGTGCTGCTCGCCGACGTGCGCAGTGTGGGCGTGCAGGGTGACGGACGCACCTACGGCCATCCCATCGTGCTGCGACCGGTCTCGAGCGAGGATGCGATGACCGCGGATTGGACGCGCGTGCCCTACGAGGTGCTCGAGGTGATCTCGACCCGCATCACCAACGAGGTGCCCGACGTCAACCGTGTGGTCCTCGACGTCACGAGCAAACCGCCGGGCACCATCGAGTGGGAGTGATCGGCTCCCCGTCGGATGCCGTCACGTCGGGAGCTACCGCCGCGACGACCGCGCGCCGGTGAGGATCAGGATCAGGCCGACCACCAGGCCGCCCGCGACCGCGATCCAGCCGAGATGGGCGGCGGACATGAGGTCGGGTTCGCCGACGGCTCCCCAGCCCGCGACCAACAGGGCGACGATGCCGAGGACGACGAGTCCGGGGGAGCGGTGACGGGCGTCGTGGCCGGTCGTGTCCGTGCTCATCGAGCCACCTCCACATGTCCGATGTTGGTTCGTGCGTCGACGGTGAGGACCGGGCCGTCGGTGCCGTCACGGCCACCGTCCAAGCCGGCCGGGCAGACGTAATCGCCTATGCCGGAATCGCATTCGGCCCGAACGTTCATGTTCTGGTCGACCAGTACCTGAATCTCGCCGATTCCGTTCTCGAGGCGGACCGTGCGGTCGGCGGTGAGGTCGACGTCGCGCAGATCCAGCACCATCTTGCCCACGGTCAGGGTGTAGTCGCTCTTGATGTCGTTCTCGCTGAGCGGTTTCCAGTTCCGCTCGCCGATGCCGCCGGACGGGAATCCGTCCAGACTGCCGATCGTGGTGGTCGCGACGACGGCGACGCCCAGCGCGAGTGCGACGGGGACCAGGCCCGAGCTGTGTCCACCGGCGCGCCTGCGCCGCAGGCCCGCATAGATCAGACCGATCCCCACCACTGCGAGCGACATCGACAGGACGCGGGCCGGGGTGAACCAGTCGACACCGATCTGGTGCAATGCGGCGCCGGTCGCACCGACGATGACCGCGAGGCCGATCACGATGAGGGTCAACGGGGATCGACGCTCGGTCGGGTCGACCGGAGTGTGGTCGGGTGCGGGTTCGGGCAGATCCCAGGCGAACTGCGCAGCACCGAGCGGATCCCAGGACGGCGGTGTGCGGTGCATCGACTCCGTCGGCATCCCCGCCGTGGCCGTCGACTCCGACGGGATGGCCGACGGGACGGGATTGTCGGGCGACATCGGCTGTGGCGTCGGCGGATGTGCGGTTCCCGGCCAGGCCGACGTCCCGGGCACCGACGACGACATCGTCGAGGCGACAGTGGGATTCATCATCGACCGGGGAATCCACGGTTGCAGGGCGTCACCGGTCGGGCCGGTGCCCGCGGGGGCCTGCCGATGCGTGTCGACACTGGTACCCGCCGGCGGCTCGGGGGTGCGTTGATAGAGCAGCCACCATCCCACCAGCATCAGCGCGGCGCCGAGCAGCCCGCCGGAACTCCAGGTGCTGTTCGGCCCGAATGACGTCACCACGATGATCGCCAACACGATCAGCAGGATGAACTGGGGATTGCGGTGCTTGCGGTGACGCATCGAGCGATGCCCGAGCGTGGCGTCGCCGTGCCGGATCGACCCGAGTTCGTCGTTGGACCGGTCCTCGCTCGGCGTGGCCACCCATGCCGCGATGTAGAGGACGAGGCCGCTGCCGCCGAACAGGGTCGACACCACGAAGGCGATCTTCACCAAGGTCGGATCCACCCGATAGCGGGCTCCGATGCCTGCACACACACCCGCGACCGTCCGCTGCCGGTTCGGCCGGATCGGCCGGGTCGCCCACATCCCTTCGAACTGCTTCGTGTCCATGGTCCCCATCCTGGCGACCCGAAGCGGCTCGCACATCGGGGGATGACCCTGAGAACGTCCCTGATGTGCATCGAGGGGTCGTCGTGCCACTATCGAGGTGTGAGTAGTGGTGTGCCTGTGCCCGCATCACCGGCCCCGTCCTCCGAGACGCCGCGGCTGGTGCGGCGCGACGGCGGCCGGGTCATCGCCGGTGTCGCCGGTGGTGTCGCCGATCACCTGGGTGTCGACGCCTTCCGGGTCCGAGTCGTGTTCATGGTGCTCGCCGCGCTCGCCGGAGCCGGGGTGCTCGCCTACGGACTGCTGTGGTTCTTCTGTCCGCCCGGCCATGACACCGCGCCGCCCGCACCGGGTGAGCGCCGCCAGGCCTACGGACTCGCGATCGTGGGTCTGGTCGCGATGTCGGTCGTCGGCTTCGCCGCATCCGGGACGCCGGCCGCCTACCTCGTCCCGTTCGTGTTCGTCATCGTCGGGGCGAGTCTGGTGTGGCGGGAGTTCGACACCTCCCGCGTCTCACCACGGACACCGGTACTGACCTGGACCCGGTTGATCGGCGGTGCCCTGTTGGTGATCGGTGGCCTGGTGGTCATCGTGCTCGCCGGTAACCAGAACTTCGGTGGACTGTCGACCACCCTGCTGGCCGTCGTCGCCACCCTGATCGGTGTCGTGCTGCTGACCATCCCGCTGTGGATGCGGATGTGGCGCGCGTTGAACGAGGAACGCGCGGCCCGCATCCGCAACGCCGAGCGCGAGGAGATCGCCTCCCACCTGCACGACTCGGTGCTGCAGACGCTCGCGTTGATCCAGAAGCAGGCCGGTCAGCCGGAGGAGGTCGCGCGGCTGGCCCGGAGTCAGGAACGTGAGCTACGCGGCTGGTTGTTCGGTGACCCCGCGCAGCGGGCGGGATCGTTGTCGGCGAGCCTGCAGGGCGTCGGTGCCGAGGTCGAGGACGACTATCGCATCGAGGTCGACGTGATCACCGTCGGTGACCTGCGCCCGGACGACGAACCCGCAGCCGAACGACGCCGGTGGGCCGCCCTGGTGGGCGCGACGCGTGAAGCACTGATCAACGCCGCCAAGCATTCCGGGGAGCGCAAGGTCGACGTCTACGGTGAGGTGACCGAGGACGGGGTCGAGGTGTTCGTCCGTGATCGCGGCGTCGGGTTCGAACTCGATCTCGTCGACGACGACCGGCAGGGGATCGCCCGATCCATCCGGGCCAGGATGCAGCGTGCGGGCGGGGACGCCGTGGTCGACTCCACGCCCGGACGTGGGACCAACGTACGGCTCACCATGCCGCGCGGCGAGCTCGCCAGAGGCGAGCGTGACGTCGAGTCCGTTGCGCCGGGCGAACATTCACGTACAGGGGAAGGACATCGATGACAGACGCGGCGCCCTGCCGGATCTTTCTCGTCGACGACCACGCGGTGTTCCGGTCCGGCGTCCGCGCCGAGTTGGCGTCCGAGCCGGGTCTCCTCGTGGCCGGTGAGGCGGGCACCGTGGCCGAGGCGGTGGAGGGCATCGTGCGCCTGCGGCCCGACGTCGTCCTCCTCGACGTGCACATGCCGTCCGGCGGCGGGGTCGCCGTGCTGCGCGGGGTGACCGACACGATGGCCGGCGACGACGCCCCGGTCTTCTTGGCGCTCAGCGTGTCCGACGCCGCCGAGGATGTGATCGCGACGATCCGTGCCGGCGCCCGCGGCTACGTGACCAAGACGATCGACGGTGCCGAACTCGCCGACGCCGTCCGTCGGGTGGCCGACGGCGATGCGGTGTTCAGTCCGCGGCTCGCCGGTTTCGTCCTCGACTCGTTCACCGGTCGGTCCTCGGCGCCCGAGCCGCCACTGGATCCCGAGCTCGATTCGCTGACCAAACGAGAACTCGAGGTGTTGCGCCTGCTGGCGCGCGGTTACACCTATCGGGAGATCGCCGAGGAACTGTTCATCTCCATCAAGACGGTCGAGACGCACGCGTCGAACGTGTTGCGCAAGACCCAGCAGTCCAACCGGAATGCACTGACCCGTTGGGCGGCGACCCGGCACATCGGCTGACACCGACTCCGGTGATCAGCTCACGGTGGCGATCAGCTCACGAGGGCGATCACCAGGATCACGACGGCGGCGAGCACCGCGACGGCGGCGAGGATCGAGAGCGCCAGAGTCGTCGGCGATGTGGTGGATCCGCTCGTGGCGCGCGGGCCGGACACGAGCGTCGCCGGGGACGATTCGGACGATTCGGCGGCTCCTGCCGGTGCCTGCGGGCGTGATGCCCGCGGCGGCGGGGCGGGGCGCGCCGGGTTCGACGGTCCGGGGCCGCCGACCGGGAGGTGGGTGCCCGTCGACGTGGTCCGCGTCGGGCGCGGAGTCCGCTGGACCCAGAGGGGCACGCCGCCATCGGATGTGGTGAGGGGGCTGGTCAACACCTGATGTGTCGACCCGCGATCCCCGGCCGCGACCCGGGCGAGCAGATCGCGGGCCTGCGCCATCGACGGTCGTTTCGCCGGACTGGGTTCGAGCAGTCTCAACAACACCGGCGCCAGTGCGCCGGACTTGGTCATCGGGTTGATCTGCGCGCGAGCGACCTTGTGCAGCAACACCAGTGAGTCGTCGTCGACGCCGAACGGGGGTTGGCCCTCGACGATCGTGTACACGGTGGCGCCCAGTGAATAGACATCCGACGCCTCGCCCGGCTCGGCACCCCGGGCGACCTCGGGGGCGAAATAGGCCGGGGTGCCGGTGATCACGCCGGCCTTGGTGAGGCTGACGTCGTCCTTCGCCCGGGAGATGCCGAAGTCGGTGATCTTGACGAGCCCGGCGTTGCGCCCGGTGGTGGTGATCAGGATGTTGCCGGGCTTGATGTCGCGGTGGACGATGCCGGCGGTGTGGGCCTCGGCCATCGCATCGGCCACCTGGGCGCCGATCTGGGCTGCCTGCTGTACGCCGAGAGTTCCTGTGGCGTGCAGGATCTGGGCGACACTGCGGGACGGGAGGTACTCCATCACGAGCCAGGGCTCACCGCTGTCGAGTGCGACGTCGTGCATCGCGATCGCATTGCGATGGGCGAGTTTCGCGGCGATCCGGCCTTCGCGCATCGCGCGCTTGCGGACGTTGTCGGCGGTCTCGTCGCTCAGTCCCTCGGTGGAGATCACCTGCTTGACGGCGACGTCGCGGTCGAACAGCTGATCGCGGGCCAGCCACACTGTGCCCATGCCGCCACCGCCGATGCGCGAGCGCAGTCGGTAGCGCCCGGCGACCAGGTATTGCGGCCCTGGTGTGCGGTAGCCATCGCGGGTGGTCGACATAGGCTGCATGATAGTCGGGTGCGACGTCGTGGGGTGCGGCACGCTTGACACGCGCATCGCACATATGTTCGACTCTGTGCATGCGGTGGTCCGACCAGGGGGTCGAGGTCGACGACGGCGCTCTGCCCGGCCTGGGAAAGGCGGGGCTGGTGCGCTCGGTGCAGACCCCCGACTTCGAAGGTGTCACCTTTCACGAGGTTCTCGCCAAGAGTGCGCTCAACGCGGTACCGGATGGCGCGAATCTCCCGTTTCGCTTCACCGTCAACACCTTTCGTGGATGCACCCATGCGTGCCGGTACTGTTTCGCGAGGCCGACGCATGAGTATCTGGATCTGGACGCGGGCCGTGACTTCGACAGCCAGGTGGTGGTCAAGCTCAATGTCGCGGCGGTGCTGCGCAAGGAACTGCGACGGCGGTCGTGGAACCGCGACACCGTGGCCCTGGGGACCAACACCGACCCGTATCAGCGGGCCGAGGGTCGCTACCGGCTGATGCCGGGGGTGATCGGTGCGTTGGCGGAGTCCGCGACACCCTTCTCCATCCTCACCAAGGGCACGTTGTTGCGGCGGGATCTGCCGTTGTTGCGGCAGGCGGCGCAGAAGGTCCCGGTGAGCATCGCGATCTCGCTGGCGTTCCACGACGCCGAGCTGCAGAAGGCGGTGGAGCCGGGTACGCCGTCGCCGAAGGCCCGGCTGGACCTGATCCGTGCGGTGTCCGATGCGGGGTTCGCACCCCACGTGATGGTCGCGCCGGTGATTCCCTATCTGACCGATTCCTCCGCCCATCTCGAGGGTCTGCTGGCGTCGCTGGCCGATGCGGGTGCGGCCGGGGTGACCGCGTTCCCGATGCATCTGCGTGGCGCAACCAAGTCCTGGTTCATGGATTGGCTCGCCGAGCAGCACCCCGCGTTGGTGCGCCGGTATCGCGGACTCTACGGCCGCGGTGCCTACGTGACGCCCGAGTACTCGGCATGGCTGCGTGATCGGATGCGACCGCTGGTGGAGCGTCACGGACTGGCCGGCGCACAGGGTCTCCGCGGCGCGGAGAGTGCCGTCGAACCCGTCGCGAAGCCCGAGTTGCAGCAGGCGCTCACGCTGTTCTGATCGGCGCGTCGGCTGTCCTCATCGGCGCGTCCACCTCCTGCGTTGACGGTTGTCGGTGGCCCGTCCTACTATCGGATCAATCGAAAACATGTTCGAACAGCTTGCTCCTTCCCGGCGCGCTGATTGCGGAAAGTCGCTGGTCAGGAGGATGCATGGGTACATCAGTCGATGCCGTTGCCGGCGGTGAGGGCACCATCGGGAACAGCCCCGGGAGCACCGTTGCGGGCAATGATCTGGCACGTCTGCGTCGTCAGATCGCCGCGATGTCCGGCCGACCGGATCGGCACGCCGTCGAGGTGGCCGATCGGTCGGTCGACGTGCTGCCGGTCCCGGACGCGCTGGCCTCGTTGCTGCCCGGTCGCGGGTTGGCGCGGGGAAGCGTGGTCACGGTCTCCGGCGCCCGGTCGATCCTGCTGTCGATGATCGCGTCGGTGAGCGGTGCGGGCGGTCAGGTGGGGATCGTGGGCATGCCGCAGCTCAATCTCGGTGCGGTCGTCGAACTGGGTGGCGATCTGACCCGGATCGCCACGGTGCCCGATCCGGGGGTCGATCCGGTCGAGGTGGCCGGGGTACTGCTCGACGGTATGGATCTCGTGGTGCTGGGACTGCGGGGCATCTCGGTGCCGCCCTCCCGCACCCGGGTGGTGATGGGCCGGGTGCGCAAGCAGTTGTCCACCCTCATGACGACCGGTGGGACCTGGCCGGGGGCGCAGTTGCGGATGGATGCCGAGGTGGTGACCTACCGCCATCTGCCCGGCGACGCCGCCTCCGCCGACCTCACCGCGGCCCGGGTGGGCTTCGGCAGGATCGGCGGGATGTCGCTGCGGGTGTCCGTCGCCGACCGCGGACATCGTCGGGAGACCGCCGAGATCGATGTGGTGGCAGGTGATCACGGCTCCGGCAGCCGGGTGGGGCTGGTGCCGTCACGGCGGCGGCCCGATCTGGCGGTGGCGAACTGATGGCCGCGCCGATCACCGAACCCGTCGCCTCCGCAGCCGGACGAGTGCTCGCGCTGTGGTGCCCGGATTGGCCGGCGACCGCGGCGGCGATCGCCGGCGACCTCCCACCTCAGCATCCGATCGCCGTGGTGCACGCCAATCGTGTGATCGCGTGCTCGGCGCCGGCCCGCGGTGCCGGGGTACGTCGGGGAATGCGGAAACGGCAGGCGCAGTCCGCCTGCCCGGAGATGACCGTGATGACCACCGACGATCATCGCGACGGCCGGGTCTTCGAGCCGGTGGTGACGGTGGTGGCCGATCTGGTGCCGGTCGTGGAGGTGTTGCGGCCGGGTCTGCTGGTGGTGCCGTCGGGCAATGCGACCCGCTACTTCGGCGGGGAGGAGGTGTTGGCGGAGAAGCTGATCGACGCGGTGGCCGCCTCCGGGGTGGAGGTGCAGGTGGGTGTGGCCGACGAACTGTTCACCGCGGTGTTGGCCGCCCGGCAGGGCAGCCATGTGACACCCGGCGAGGATGCCGCCTATCTGGCCGGACGGCCGATCGCCGACCTCGCCATCGAACCGAGCCTGAGCGACCCGACCCGGATGGAGTTGGTGGATCTCCTCCGCCGACTGGGGATCTCGACGATCGGGGCGTTCGCGGACATGTCGGTGCGTGATGTGGCCACCCGCTTCTCCGCCGACGCGGTCGTCGCGCACCGACTGGCCAACGCCGTTCCCGGCCGCCCCCCGTCCGGACAGTTGGCCACGGCCGATCTGGTGATCGAGCATCTCTGCGACCCGCCGATCGATCGCGTCGACTCCGCGGCCTTTCTCGGGCGACGGTTGGCCGACGAGCTGGCCCGACGACTGGCTGCCGCATCGGCGGCCTGCACCCGACTCACCGTGGAGGCGGTCACCGAGCGCGGCCAGCGGCATGCCCGCACCTGGCGATGTGCTCAGCCGCTGACCCCGGAGGCGACCGCAGACCGGATTCGATGGCAACTCGAGGGGTGGCTGACCGGAGGCCGGGCTGGTGCCGAGGACCGGCCGGATTCGCCGATCAGCATGCTCCGGCTCGAGCCGATCGAGGTCGCCGCCGCCGGGACATTGCAATACTCATTGAGCGGCAACGGTTTACCCGACGATCCCGAGGTGGGTGAGCGTGCCCGCAGATCGTTGGTGCGGGTTCAGGGACTGCTCGGTGGGGATGCCGTACAACTGCCGATCCCCAGTGGTGGCCGTCGCCCGGGAGATCGGATCACGATGGTGGCCCTCGGCGACGAACGGATCCCGGCACGGGACCCGGATGCGCCGTGGCCGGGCAGGCTCCCGCAGCCGACGCCGGCGGTTCTGCTCGACACCCCGATCCAGCTCCTGGACCTGACGGGGCAACCGGTGGAGGTCACCGCGCGCGGTGGCTTCACCACCGAGCCGACCACGGTGCGGATGGAGCGCAACGGCACCGAACGAGGGTCATGGGAACTGCGGTGGTGGGCCGGCCCGTGGCCCACCGGCATCGATGACACCGCCGACGGTGTCATCGCGTGCGCGCAGGTCCTGCTGGACGATTCACGGGCGTTGTTGCTGCGGTATCGCGCACGGACCTGGGTGGTAGAGGGAGTCTACGAATGAGCCTCCGGTCGTCGAGGTCAGGAGTTCGCGCCGCGCGCGATCACCGGCCATCGCACCGACGTCCCGTCCGCGGCCTCCGCGTACAGATGGTCGACCAGGTTGACCGCCGTGCACACGTGATTGGGCACCACTCGCACACGTGCGCCGAGTTCGGGAATCGCGTCGTCATCCCGCGGGTAGTCGATCACCGCATGATGCTCCGACAGCGAGGTGATCCTCGCATCCGGTGCGTCGAGCAGGCGCCCGAAGCCCGACGTCCACGGCGGACGATCGGCGCCCAGGATCTTGCTGCCCGTGTCGGCCACGATGCGTCGACCGGTCCGGTGCACCACGGTGCCGACCGCACACAACGCGACCGCATCGAGATCGCAGGAGCCGAGTTCGACCTGCTGGGCATCGTTGAACGGATACACTCCCGGCCGGATCTCGGTGAGGGCCTCGGTCCCCGCGAACTCGATCGTCGGGGTGGAACCGCCGCTGCGAACGACCGGGTCGATACCGTTGTCCCGCAGCCGATCGGCGGCACGGGAGATCGCCGCCACCTCGTTGTCGGCCGCCCTGCGGCGTGCGTCGCCGGGACCGTAACCATGTCCCGGGAAGGTGAACAGCCCCACCACCCGCAACCCGGATTCGACTGCGGTGCGGGCGATCACGCCCGCCTGATCCGGGTCCACACCGGTGCGGTGCTGTCCGGAATCGACCTCGACGACGACCTCGAGGTCAACGTCGGCGGTCTCTGCGGCCAGCCGGCGGGCGCCGTCGACGGAATCGATCGCCACGCGCAGCCGGATGCGGTCGGCCAGCGCTCGCAGGCGAGCGCCCTTGTGTTCGGTGACCCACAGCGGATAGGCGATGAACAGGTCGCGACGACCGGTCAGAGCTGCGTCGGCGAAGGCCTCCGCCTCGCCGATCGTGGCGACCGTCAGGCCGACGGCGCCGGCGTCGAGCTGGAGCTGCGCGATCTGGGCGCACTTGTGGGTCTTGGCGTGAGGGCGCAGCTGGAGATCGGTCGCACGGGCCCGCGCGGCGGTCGCGCCGATGTTGGTGTCGAGACGTGCGACATCGACCGTGAGGAACGGGGTGTCGGTCATGCGTCCGGACCGGCGCCGGTCGAGGGTCCGGGGTCCCCGGACTTGCCGAGCGCCGCCGCCGACTCACCGAACACCAGATACTCCTGGTGAAGGATCCGGGTGGTCAGTCGGGGTGTGATCCGATGCCCGAGTTCGGCCAGCGCGCCGACCGGGGAGCCGACCTGCCGGGGACGGTCCAGGATGCCGTGCAATACCCGCGACGCCGCCTTGTCCACACCCCACACCCCGGCCTGGTTCTCGTAGGCCTCGGTGGGCGCGATCATCCGGGTGCGGACCAGTGGCAGGCGCACATTGGTGAAGGTGACGTGGTCGGAGAGGGTCTCGGAGCGGGTGACGTCGCTGAACGCCTCGAGTGCGGCCTTGGACGCGGAGTAGGCACCGAACCGTGCCACACGCGACTGCACCGCCATCGACGTCACGTTGACGATGTGACCCGACTGGCGCTCCACCATGTGGGGGAGCAGCCCCAGGATGAGGGCGACCGCACCGAAGTAGTTCACGGCCATCAGTCGCTGGTAGTCGTGCAGCCGATCGGTCGAGTTGATGGTCGCCCGACGGATCGAGCGCCCGGCGTTGTTGACCAGGACGTCGACGTGGTCGTGTTCGGCGAGAACGGTTTTGATCAGTCGATTGACCGACTCCTGGTCGGTGATGTCGCACTGGTAGGCGTGCGCCCGACCCGGCGGTACGCCGTCCTTGCTCGCGGTCGCGTTCAGTTCGGCGACCGCGGCGTCGAGGCCGTCGGCGTTGCGGGCGACGATGATGACGTTCGCACCACGCGCGACACACATACGGGCGGTGGCCTTGCCGATCCCGCTGGAGCCACCGGTGATCAGGACGTTCTTGCCCACCAGCGGTCCGCGTGGGTCCCGGCGACGATGCCGGGCCGGATCGAGGTGCTCGGCCCAGTACGCCCACAGGCGTGGGCCGTAGTCATCGAGGTCCGGCAACGTGATGCCGTGATCGCGCAGTGCCGCGACGGTGAGATCCGATCGGAAATCGACGGTCAGGGCGACGGTGTCCAGCAATGCCGGCGGAATACCCTGCTGGGCGGCGACGAGATCGCGACCCACGCGCAACGGTCCGGTGCCCGCGAGTTTCAGCAGCGGCTCCACGACGGCATTGGGGATGACGTTACGGCCATGTGGCCCATGGAATCCCGGTGCGATGGCGTTGTACATACCGGTGATGCTCCGGCGCCGTGGGTCGGCCAGATGGTGGACGACGCCGCTGCGGCCCGGATCGTCGGCGCACAGCGCCACGATCGCAGAGGCGACGTAGTCGACCGGGACGATGTTGGTCGCGCCGAGGTCGGGCATGGGCAGTGGAAGCGCGGAGGGCAGGTGGCCGAGTAACTTCAGGTGACCGAAGAAGTAATACGGGCCGTCGACCTTGTCCATCTCGCCGGTGTGCGAGTCGCCGACCACGATCGACGGGCGGTATACCCGCCACCGCAGTCCCTCTCGCTCCCGGACGACCTTCTCGGCCTCGAACTTGGTGCGGTGGTAGGGCGACGGAAACCCCTGCCCCTTGTCGAAGTCGTCCTCGGTGAATGTGCCGCGATGGTCCCCGGCGACCGCGATCGAGGAGACGTGATGCATCATCGCGCCGACAGTCAGTGCGAAGTCGGCGACGCGCGCGGTGCCCTCCACGTTGGCCGCCTGTTGCGAATCGGCATCAGCGGTCATGTCGTAGATGGCGGCGAGATGGATGACGTGGTCGATGTCGGGGAGTGCGGAGGCGTCCACGCCCAGACCGGGCGCGGTGAGATCTCCGACGAGCGGTGTCACCTTGCCGGTGGCGTTCATCGCGGACAGTGATTCGCTGAAGCCCGGTAGCGTCCGCCCGCGCACGAGGGCGAAGATCTGGGCGTCGGGTTCGACGGTGAGAAGACGCTCGATGACCCGGTGGCCGATGAATCCGCTACCGCCGGTGATGAAGTAGGTCGTCATGACTGTGGTGTCCGATCCTCTGGCGTGATGTGATCAGCTGACAGTTCTTACTGGACGGTAAGAAGCCGGTTTCTACCCAGGGTGACATTTACATTGATGAATGGCAACATCTTGCCGGTCGAGTGTCGGACAGAGCGGGCCGATGACATCGCCGCGATCCGTGACGTGGTGACGGCAGCCTTCGGCCGATCGGACGAAGCGGATCTCGTCGATGCACTCCGTGGCGAACCTGACGTCTGGATTCCGGACCTCTCGGTGGTCGCCACCGCCGCCGGCGGCGAGATCGTCGGACATGCTCTGCTCACCCGATGTCGCGTGGGCGACGCGCCGGCACTCGCGTTGGCGCCCTGCTCTGTCGACCCCGGATGGCAGCGGCGCGGGGTGGGTATCGCCGCGATCACCTGCGCGCTCGGCCTCGCCCGGGGGCGTGCCGCGGAGAACCTGGTGGTGGTGCTCGGGCACCCGGAGTACTACCCGCGGTTCGGGTTCCGGCCGACATCGGAGGCCGGCATCTCGGCGTCCTTCGTCGTACCCGATGGGGCGCTGATGTACCTGGCGCTGGATCGTTCGCGTCCGATCCCGGCGGGCGTGATCACCTATCCGCCGGCATTCGGGGTGTGACATCTCCGCAATATAGCCAGGCAACTGTTCAGTTAGCTGTCTTATTTGGTAGAGTCGGGGCATGTCCGACGATGTGGACCTCCCAGCGATCGCGACCGACTTCCGGGTTGCCCTCGGCCAACTGATCCGACGCCTGCGGCAGCAGTCCCACACCTCCGATCTCACCCGATCGCAGACGAACGTGCTGGGCCGTCTCGAGCGCGAAGGGCCCGCCACCGCCAACGAACTGGCGCGGGCAGAAGGTATGCGCCCGCAGTCGATGGCCGCGATCGTCGGTGCGCTCCTCGAGGCCGGCCTGGTGTCGGGAACGCGCGATCCCCGCGACGGACGTAAGACGATCCTCGACCTGTCCCAGCAGGCGCGTGACGAATTCCGTGCCGGGCGGCTGGCTCGTGAGGATTGGCTCGCCGGACAGATGGCCGCGGTCCTGACCGACGGCGAGATCGCGCATCTCGCCTCGGCGACCGACCTACTCAGACGACTTGCCGAGTCGTGACAGACAGGAGAACTCAGCGTGAGCATGACGACACTCGATCCCCGGACGGCCTTGATCGTCATCGACCTGCAGCGCGGCATCGTCGGCCGTGAGCTGGCCCCACATCCGGCGCGGGAGGTGATCGATCGGTCCGTCGAGCTGGTCGATCGGTTCCGCGGGCACGATCTGCCGATCGCTTTCGTGACCGTCGAGGGACGGCCGCCGGGTCGAACCGACCTCGGTGGCGGCGGCCCACTCGACATGTCCGCCGGCTGGTCCGAGCTGATCGACGAATTCCGGCCCACGGCAGATGATCTCGTCGTCACCAAGTACGCGCGGAGTGCGTTCGCCGGCACCGGCCTCGCCGACGATCTCCACGAGCGTGGCGTCAGCCAGGTCGTGGTGGTGGGTATCGCGACCGGGGCGGGGGTGGAGTCCACGGCCCGCGACGCCCACGAGGCCGGATTCCACGTGACGTTGCCAGTCGACGCGATGACCGATTCCGATGGTGCTCGACATCAGCACAGTACGTCCGCCGTCTTTCCCCAGATCGCCGAGACCGGTTCGACCGCAGAGCTTCTCGAACTCCTCGACGCCACCCGGCGGTGACCGCCCATGCGCCGGCCGAGGTCGGCGTCGTCGCCGGTGAGAGGGGACCGAACCCGTTCGGATGGCGGTTCACGGGACCGCTGATGATGGGGTCCACCCTCAACCCGATCAACAGCTCGATGATCGCGACGGCCCTGGTCGGCATCGGAGTCGACTTCCACCGCGGACCGTCTTCGACGGCCGTGCTGATCTCCGTGCTCTATCTGTGCAGTGCGGTGATGCAGCCGACGATGGGCAAGCTGGCGCGGGTGTTCGGCGACCGGCGCGTCTTCGTCGGCGGACTGTGCATTCTGCTCCTGGCCGGCGTGATCGGCGCGCTGGCACCGGTGTTCGGGCTCCTCGTGTTGTCCCGGGCGCTGATCGGTGTCGGCACCTCGGCCGCGTATCCGACGGCGATGTCGCTGATCCGCAAGCGGGCCGACGCGGCGGGCATCGGCGTGCCGAGTCGGGTGCTCGGCGGATTCTCCATCGCCGCCCAGGTCATCGCGGTCATCGGACTGCCTGTCGGCGGCGTGCTGGCCGGGGTGTTCGGTTGGCGTGCGGTGTTCTTCGTCAACATCCCGGTTGCCGTGTTCACCCTGGTGTGGGTGTTGCGCAGTGTGCCGAAGGATTCGCCGGTGACCGACCGCGGCGGGCGAGCGGTACTGCGTGCGGTGGATCCCGTCGGGATCGTGCTCTTCGCCGGCACCGTCGTGACCGCGCTCGTCTTCCTGAGTGGGCTGACCTCACCGGCGTGGTGGCTGCTCCCGATCGTCGTCGCGCTGCTGGTGACCCTTGTGTGGTGGGAGAGGCGGACCGGTGAGCCGCTCATCGACGTTCGCATGATGGCGGGCAACGGCCCCCTGGTGCGCACGTATCTCCGGCAGGCGCTTGCGGCGCTCGGCTCGTACATGGCGATGTACGGGATCAGTCAATGGATGGAAGGAGCGGCCGGATACAGCGCATCGCAGGTCGGCCTCATCCTGATCCCGCTGTCGGCGGTGAGCATCGTCGTGGCCCGGGTGAACTCGACACGGGGATGGGTGCGTTGGCCGTTGCTGCTGACCGGATTGTGCTTCGCCGGCTCGGGGGCGATGGCGCTCTGCATCGGCAGTGGGAGCCCGGTCGTGGTGCTGATCGCGATGTCGGTGCTGTTCGGGCTCGCCAACGGCCTCAGCGGCTTCGCCAATCAGGCGACGCTGTACACGCAGAGTCCCGCCGAATCCATCGGCGTGGCGTCCGGGCTCTATCGCACATTCGCGTATTTCGGCGCGATCTTCTCCTCCAGCCTGATCGGTATCGCCTTCGGGCACAGGCGACCGACCGTGGTCTGCATCTCGTGGGAGTGGTGATCATCGTGATCGGGATGGTGCTGGTCGGCATGACGATCGGTGATCGGCGGATTCCGCGCAGCGTCGGATGACGCCCCTTCTGGTCTGTCGAACACATGTTCGATAGACTCGGGAAGTGGGATGGGATCAAGGGCCACCGACGTGGTCGGAGATGGAGCGGGTGCTCTCCGGTCGGGCGCGGGGCGACGGTCGGCCGGGCGAGGCATTCGGACCCGGGGACAACTCCGGGGGCGACGGCAACGACAGTCCCGCCTGGTCCCGCAAGCGTGGCACCTACCGCGCGGACGGTGTCGAACGTGGCCGGTCGTCGGTGCCCTTCGCCGAGCTCCACGCACACAGTGCCTACAGCTTCCTCGACGGCGCGTCGATGCCCGAGGAGATGGTGGAGGAGGCCCAGCGTCTGGACCTGCAGGCCCTGGCACTCACCGACCACGACGGCTTCTACGGTCTCGTCCGGTTTGCCGAGGCCGCTCGGGAATTCGCGATGCCGACGGTGTTCGGGGCGGAGCTCTCCCTGGAGCCCGACGTCACCCGGACCGGGATTCCGGATCCTCCCGGAGAACACCTGCTGGTGCTCGCACGCGACGGTGAGGGCTATCGGCGACTGTCCCGCACGATCGCCGATGCGCACATGGTGGCAGGGGAGAAGGGGCTGCTGCGCTACGACCGCGATGCCCTGCCCGACCGCGCGGGCGGGCACTGGCTGATTCTCACGGGTTGTCGTAAGGGCGCGGTCCGGCGAGCTCTCGACCGTGGTGGTCCGGAGGCGGCCGGGCACGCCCTGGCCGGATTGGTCGACCGATACGGTCGCGCCGACGTCGTGGTGGAACTGACCGCCCAGGCGTTGCCGGAGGACGACGAACGCAACGCGATCCTCGCCGGTCTTGCCCGCGATCTGGGGCTGACGACGGTCGCGACCACCGGAGCGCATTTCGCCGGTCCACGTCGGCGCAGGCTCGCGACGGCGGTCGCGGCGGTTCGGGCGCGGACGGACATCGAGACCATCGAGGGCTGGCTCCCGGGGGTCGGCGGTGCCCATCTGCGCAGTGGCGACGAGATGGCACGGCTCCTACCCGGCCACCCCGAGGCGATCGACAATTCCGTCGGATTGGCGGCCGACTGTGCATTCGAGTTGGGACTGATCGCGCCACAGCTGCCGCCGTTCGACGTCCCGGACGGCCATACCGAGATCAGCTGGCTACGGGAGCAGACCATGGCCGGGGCGTCGCGCCGGTACGGGCCCCCGGGTGCGCATCCACAGGCGTACCGGCAGATCGAACACGAGCTCGCCATCATCTCCTCACTCACCTTTCCCGGCTACTTCCTGGTGGTCGCCGACATCGTGAACTTCTGCAAGCGCAGCGACATCCTGTGTCAGGGCCGCGGCAGTGCCGCGAATTCCGCTGTCTGCTATGCCCTGGGAATCACGAATGTGGATCCGGTGGCCAACAAACTCCTGTTCGAGCGATTCCTGTCCCCCGAGCGCGACGGGCCGCCCGACATCGACGTGGACATCGAATCGGACCGTCGCGAAGAGGCCATCCAATACGTCTATCGCCGATACGGCCGTGATTACAGCGCGCAGGTCGCCAATGTCATCACCTACCGCGGCAAGTCCGCGGTCCGCGACATGGCGCGGGCACTGGGCTACGCCACGGGTCAGCAGGATGCCTGGAGCAAGGCTCCCGACGAGGCGCCCGGCGACGTCGCCGATCTGGCCGGCGAGATCATGGGTATGCCACGACATCTGGGCATCCATTCCGGTGGCATGGTGATCTGCGATCGGCCGATCGCCGATGTGTGTCCGACGGAGTGGGCGCGGATGGAGAACCGCAGCGTCCTGCAATGGGACAAGGATGACTGCGCCGCAATAGGTCTCGTCAAGTTCGACCTCCTCGGACTGGGGATGCTGTCGGCGCTGCACTATGCGATCGATCTCGTTGCCGAGCACAAGGGCATCGAGGTCGACCTGGCCAGGCTGGACCTGACCGAACCCGCGGTCTACGACATGCTCTGCCGCGCCGACTCGGTCGGTGTCTTCCAGGTGGAGTCCCGGGCACAGATGGCCACCCTGCCGCGACTGAAACCGCGGAACTTCTACGATCTGGTCGTGGAGGTGGCCCTCATCCGGCCGGGACCGATCCAGGGCGGGTCGGTGCATCCATACATCCGGCGTCGCAACGGAACCGAGCAGCCGACGGTCGAACACCCGTCGATGCGCAAGGCGCTCGATCGCACCCTGGGGGTGCCGCTGTTCCAGGAACAGCTGATGCAACTCGCGGTCGACGTCGCCGGATTCGATGCCGCCGAGGCGGACCAGCTGCGCCGGGCGATGGGCTCCAAGCGGTCACCCGAGCGGATGGAGCAGCTACGCCTCCGGTTCTACGCCGGCATGGCGGATCTGCACGGGATCACCGGCGACATGGCCGACCGGATCTTCGAGAAGATGGCCGCATTCGCCAATTTCGGTTTCCCGGAAAGTCATTCGCAGAGCTTTGCGTCGCTGGTGTTCTATTCGTCATGGTTCAAGCTGCACCACCCGGCGGCGTTCTGTGCGGCGTTGCTGCGGGCGCAGCCGATGGGTTTCTACTCGCCGCAGTCCCTGGTCGCCGACGCGCGGCGGCACGGCGTCGTGGTCCATCGTCCGGACATCAACCGGTCACTGACACATGCGACCCTGGAGAACGACGGACTGGAGGTCCGGCTGGGACTCGGTGGTGTCCGGAGCGTCGGCGACGACATCGCGGACCGGATCGTCGACTGCCGAGACCGCGACGGTGACTACCGGGACGTCACCGATGTGTCCCGCCGCGCCGAGCTGACGGTCCGTCACCTCGAAGGTCTCGCCGGGGCAGGGGCGTTCACCGGATTCGGGGTGAGTCGACGACAGGCGTTGTGGGAAGCAGGCGCCGCCGCGACGGTGCGATCGGATCAGCTGTCCCTCGAGTCGTCGGCCGACACACCCGTCCTGCCGGGCCTGTCGGACATCGAGCTCGCCGCAACGGATGCCTGGGCCACCGGGATCACCCCGACGTCCTATCCCACCCAGTTCCTCCGTCCGCGGCTCGAGGCCATCGGGGTGGTCCCGGCGGACGGTCTGCTGGCGGTCCCCGACGGTTCGCGGGTCTCGGTGGCCGGTGCGGTGACGCATCGCCAGCGTCCGGCGACCGCCTCGGGTGTGACGTTCATCAACCTGGAGGACGAAACCGGCATGGTGAACGTCGTGTGTTCGGTCGGGTTGTGGACTCGTTACCGGAGTCTGGCACACTCGGCGTCAGCATTGTTGATCCGTGGCACGGTGCAGAACGCCGAGGGGGCGGTGACCGTGGTGGCAGAGCGCTTGCAGCGCTTGGATCTTCGGGTCGGGACCCGTTCCAGGGATTGGCACTAGGAAGAGAAGGGGCGCCATGCCGAGGCAGATCGTGGTGACGGTGAAGCCGAGCAGCCGGAAAGGGCCGTTGGTGGAGACCGGACCGGACGGCTCGGTGACGATCTTCGTCCGGGAGCCGGCTCTCGAGGGCCGGGCCAACAAGGCGGTGGCCGAACTCCTCGCCAACCACCTCGGTGTCCCCAAGAGCAAGATCGCTCTCGTCGGCGGTGCCACCGCCCGGACGAAACGGTTCCGCGTCGACGGGTGAATCAACCGTCGTCTCGGTCGATCACACCGACACGATCACACCGCGCCGGTGAATCCGTTCTGCCGCCACGCCTCGTAGACGACGATGCTGGCCGCGTTGGCGAGGTTGTGTGAGCGGCGTCCGGCCAGCATCGGGATGCGTAGACGATCGGTGATCTCCGGTTCGGCGAGAACGTCGTCGGGCAGTCCGGTCGGCTCGGGGCCGAACAGCAGCACGTCACCCGGCCGGTAGTCGACGTCGGAGTGAAATCGCGACGCATGCGCCGTGAACGCGAACACCCGATCCGGTTGCATCGCGGTCCAGGCCGTCTCAAGGTCCGGATGCACTGTCACCGTGGCCATCTCGTGATAGTCGAGACCGGCACGCTTGACCTGGGCGTCGGACATGTCGAATCCCAGCGGCTCGATGAGGTGCAACTCACAGCCGGTGTTGGCGGCCAGTCGGATCGCGTTGCCGGTGTTCGGCGGGATGCATGGCTGATAGAACATGATGCGGAACATGGTCAGGACAGTGTAGGACGCATCATCGCGACTGCCGCAGCAGCGCCGTGTGGGCGATCCACCCGATCACCGCGCCGGCAGACGCACCGACGACCAGACCCAGGCCCGCGACCGAGGCGGCAACCATGGTCGTGAAGTCGCGCACGATGTCGTCGTTCTCGGTGGTGAGTTGCGCACTCTCCGCGGTGGACGGGCTGCCGCCGAACGGATCGCCCGGATACAACAGCAACCACGTGATCATGAAGGTGACCGACGCGACGACCAGTCCGCCGACGAGGGCGCCGAGCAGGATCGCCCGGGTGGGGGTGGGCCGGCGGTGGCCCGACGGCGCGGGTGCGGACATGCCCCGACGATATCGGGCCGCCTGCTGCGGATCGATCACGCGAATGACGGCGGCCGACGCGTCATTCGACTGTCGACCCGCCCCGCCGTCACAGATCGAGTCGAGTGTTCGCCCCGCACAACACCACGCACAACGTCGAATCCGGTTCGGGTGAAACAGCTCCGGTGGCGACCGCGGCGACGGCGGCGGCAGTGCCGTGCTCCACGACGATCCGGTGCTGCGTCCACAGATGCCGGCGCGCGGCGATCAGATCGTCGTCGGAGACCACGACACTGTCGACCGCCCGGTCGGCGATCGTCGACCAGCACAGGTCGCCGATCCGGGTGGCGCCCAGCGAATCGGCCGCCACGCTGTCCAGGTCCACCGCCACCGGCCGGCCCGCGGCGATCGACTGATGCAGGCAGGACGAGCCGACCGGTTCGACACCGACCACACGATCGCCCGGGCGCATCGCGGCTGCCAGACCGCCGAGCAGGCCACCTCCGCCGACGCACACGACGGTCGTCAGCGGGCCGTCGACGTCCTCGGCGAGCTCGAGCGCGATGGTGCCGGCACCCGCGACGATGTCGGGTTGGTCATACGCGTGCAGCGCAAGTGCGCCGGAGGAGTCGGCCATCTCCGCGGCGGCGTCGGCGGCCACCTGGTAGCGATCGCCGACCTGGTGCACCCGCGCGCCCAGCGCCAGCAGACTGTCGACCTTGACCTGCGGTGCCGTCTCCGGCACCACCACGGTGCATGTCGTGCCGGCGATGCGCGCTGCCCATGCCGCCCCGATCGCGGCGTTGCCGCCCGAGGCGACCAGGATCCCGGCGTCGTCGAGGCGGCCGGCGTCGTGTGCGTGCCGGACCGCGTTCAGGCTGCCGCGCGGTTTGAAGCAGCCGCCGACCTGGGTGTACTCCAGCTTGAACACGACGTCGACCGGCCCGTTGACGGTGTCGAGTTCCGTACGCAGGATCGGTGTTCGGCGTAGTGAGTCGCCGATCCGGGCGCGTGCGCTCTCGACGTCCGTGCCGGAGATCGGGAGTACACGTTCGGTCGCAGGGTCCACGTCGTGCCACGGTACGCACCGCGCGAATGGAACAATGGTCTTCCGTGACTGCGATACGACTGGACGGCAAGGCCACGCGCGACGAGATCTTCACCGACCTGAGCGTCCGAGTGGAGAAGCTGCGAGCCGACGGCATCACGCCCGGCCTCGGCACCGTACTGGTGGGCGACGACCCCGGATCGCGGTCCTACGTCAAGGGCAAGCACGCCGACTGCGCGCGGATCGGCGTGGCGTCGATCCGCAAGGACCTGCCGGCGGACGCGACCACCGAGCAGCTCAACGCGGCCATCGACGAGCTCAACGCCGATCCGGCCTGTACCGGCTACATCGTCCAGTTGCCCTTGCCCCGTCATCTCGACGAGAACGCCGCGCTGGAACGCATCGACCCGGAGAAAGACGCCGACGGGCTGCATCCGATCAATCTGGGCCGTCTCGTGCTGGGTGAGGAATCGACGCTGCCGTGTACACCCCGCGGCGTCATCCACCTGCTGCGTCGTTATGACATCCCGATCGCCGGTGCCCGCGTGACCGTCGTCGGCCGTGGGGTGACCATCGGCCGACCCATCGGGTTGTTGTTGACCCGCCGCAGCGAGAACGCCACCGTCACCCTCTGTCACACCGGTACCCGTGACCTGGCCGCCGAGATCTCCCGGGCCGACATCGTGATCGCTGCCGCCGGGGTCGGACACCTGGTCACCGCCGACATGGTCAAACCCGGGGCGGCCGTCATCGACGTCGGGGTGAGCCGGGACGAGGCGGGCGGCCTCGTCGGCGACGTCGCGCCGGACGTGTGGGAGGTCGCCGGGCACGTATCCCCGAATCCGGGTGGCGTCGGACCCCTGACCCGCGCATTCCTGCTGGTCAACGTCGTCGAACGGGCCGAGGCACAGTTGGCTGGGCGAGCCGCCGGGGCGGGAACGGCCGGGTGAGCCCGGAGGCGGGTACCGGGAATCGCGTCGAGCGGATCCGGCATGCGCGACAATTCCGGCGATACCTGGTGCAGATCCCGTACTTCCTCGTGCTGCTCGGCCTGGTGGTCGCCGCGGTGCTGGTGTTGTTCGATCGCTGGCGTCGAGGCGCGTTCGTCTTCGGTTCCGCACTACTTCTGGGCGCCGTTCTCAGGGCCCTGATCCCGACGTCGCGGGCCGGATTGCTCCAGGTCAGAAATCGGTTCTTCGACGTCGCGGTGATGGCGTCGGTCGGCTCGCTCATCCTCTGGCTGGCGACGTCGATCGATCCCTTGGGCACAGATTGATTACAATAGAGACCAACACGTGACCTGAGGCCCGAGGGGGCGCCGACACCCGGGGGAGTACGCATCACTTCGACGATCACTGCCGAGGACTCGACCATTCCCGACGATTCCACGTCGATGGGGGTGTCCGCAGGCGATGGAATGATCCATTATGTCCTGCTCACCCGTGACGACGCGGGTCGAAGCGTGGTCGACACCCGGGTCATCGACGTCGATCGGAGCGACGGGCTCGACGTGGCCGGACGGGTGAATGCGGGCATCGACCTCATGCTGGGGGCGGCGCGTGAGGCCGGGCTGCGGGTCGGGCCGATCGGGGTTGCCGCGCGTACGGCCAAACAGCGCCGGGAGCTCCAATCCCGGGGCGCCGGACCCCGGCGGCAGATCCACCTCGTGAACGACGACGAGGCCGTCGTCGCGTACCTGTCCGCGACCGGTCAGATCGGTCGGTTCGGCTCGGTGGTCGTGGTGGACTGCGGCGACACCGGGATGTCCCTGTACACGGTCGAACCCGGGACCGAGCAGATCTCCGCCCGCGAGCGTTCTCGCGTGCTCAGCGGCCGTCAGCTCGATCGCGCGATCGTCGGCCAGTTGGTCTCCGACGACGATGCCCAGGAGCCGATGGGAGCCCGCGTGCGGCGGCGGGCATTGCTCAGCGCCTGCCGGACCGCGAAGGAGGAGGTCTCGTCCCCGGGCTCCACCGCGGGCGCCGGCTCGATCCTGCTCGCCGACGGCGGCGGGCACATGGCCCTGACCGCTGAGACGATCGATGCGGCGGTGGCACCGATGATCGGTGAGGCGCGGAAGGTGTTGGGGGAGTACCTGTCCGCCAGCGCCGAGCGCGGCGTCCGGCCCGAGGCGGTCGTCCTCGTCGGCGGTATCGCGAATCTGCCCGCGGTCCGCAGAATGGTCGGTGTCGAGGACGACGTCGAGGTCATCGTGCCCGGCGGGCCCGAACTCGCCGCCTCGATCGGCGCCGCCATCCTGGCCCGGGCGCGAACCACGGCCGCCACGACCTCTCGGCTGGCCTTCATCGGTGGCCGACGGAACCGGGAGTGGTTGTCGGCGACCCCGATCGCCGTCGTCGGTGCGATCCTGGCCGCCGCGATGATGACGATATACGCGGTCAGTTCGTCGCTGGCCGGACACAACGGCCCGGCCCCGTCGCCGTCGTCACCGACCACGACGACCTCGTCGACGACGTCGGAGGCCATGTCGTCGTCCTCGACCGCGCCGCGACCGACGACCACTTCGCCGGCGGCGGCGCCGCCGACGCCACAACTGCCGCCCGAACCGACCGTTGGTACGACGCCGCGGACCGAACCGCGATGGAATGATGCGCCGGGTTGGGCCACGACGGAACTGCCGCCCACCTCGGAGCCGGGACCGCCGTCGACGACGACGCGCACATTGTCGCCGTTCCCGTTGCCGTCGCTGCCGTGGCCGGGAGATCGGCCCACGCCGACGATCCCGCCCGACCTGTTGCCGCCGGGTTTCGCGCCGCAGTCCACCCAGCCGACGCCAACGCCACCGGAGCCGGGAGCGGCACAGCCCGACGACGCTGTGCCGCGTGATCAGACGCCGCAGCAGCAGACACCGTCGCTGCCGACACCGACCGGCTAGGCGGCTTTCGCTCCCCGGATCGGTATCCGCTCACTCGATCGAATGCGCGGATACCGATCGAGGGAGCGAGAAGCCGGCTCAGCGGGCGATCTCGACGGTCCGCTTGAGCAGGTCGCTGATCGCGTCGAACTCGGTGAGGAATCCGTCGTGACCGTTGTCGGAGTGCACCACCTGCAGGCCGCCGACACAGTTGCCCAACTGTTCGGCGAGTTCGACCTGTAACCGCAAGGGGTACAAGCGGTCCGACACGATGCCCCCGACGATCACGGGTACCGTGCAACCCGCGAGGGCGGCGCGGACCCCACCGCGACCGCGCCCGACGTCGTGGTGGTTGAGGACCTCGCTGAGCACCACATAGCTACCCGGGTCGAACCGCTTGACCAGTTTGGTCGCCTGGTGCTGCAGGTAGCTGTCCACCGCGTATCGACCGCCGGTCAACGGCTCTTCGTCACCCTGCGCCTGATTGCCGAATCGCTGATCGAGTTCGGCCTCGCCCCGATAGGTGAGGTGGGCGATACGACGTGCGACGCCCAGCCCGGCGGTCGGGGTGCGCCCGGAGTCGTGATAGTCGCCGCCCTGCCAATCCGGGTCTGCCTGGATCGCGGCGATCTGCGTTGTCTGCGTACCGATCTGATCGGCGGTCGCGCGCGCGCCGACGGCGAGCACGAGCGCGCTGCGCACCAGTTCGGGATACTCGATGGCCCACTCCAATGCCCGCGCGCCACCCATCGACCCGCCGACGACGGCGCCGACGCCGGTGATGCCGAGACGATCGATCAGTGCGCGCTCGGCCCGCACCTGGTCGAGCACGGTGATCTGCGGAAAGCGCGAACCCCACGGCCGCCCTTCGGGATCCGGCGAGGACGGACCGGTCGAGCCCTTGCATCCGCCGAGCACGTTCGCCGAGATGACGCACCACTCGTCGGTGTCGATCGCACAGCCCGGCCCGATCAGGCCGTCCCACCAACCCGCCGACGAGTGCTCGTCGGCGGCCGGGCCGGTGACATGGGAGTCGCCGGTGAGGGCATGCAGGGTGAGGATCACGTTGTCGCGGGTGGGCGACAACGTCCCCCAGCGCTGGAACGCCAGGGTGACGTCGTCGATCCGTCCGCCGTTGTCGAGCGAGACCGAGCCGATGCCGACGCGAGACATCGCGCCGTCCGGCATGTTCTCCCAGTCGGGCCGTTGCGCGGGCTGGGTTTCCGGTTCGATACTCACCGACACAATTCACTCACTCTGCAATGCACCTCGATCACGTTGTCTCGAAATCACTTCGCCGCGGCGAACCCCTGCTCGAGGTCGGCGATGATGTCATCCACACCCTCGATCCCGACGGCCAGGCGAACCAGGCCGGGGGTGACGCCGGCGCCGAGTTGCTCCTCCGGGTTCAGCTGGCTGTGCGTCGTCGACGCGGGGTGGATCACCAGCGACCGCACATCACCGATATTGGCGACGTGGCTGTGTAGGGAGAGGGCATCGACGAACCGCTTGCCGGCATCGACGCCGCCGACGATCTCGAATCCGATGATGGCACCCTGCCCCTTCGGTAGTAGTTTCTGGGCACGGTCGTACCACTGCGACGACGGGAGTCCCGCGTACGCGACCGATTCGACCTGGGCGTGCTGATCGAGGAACTCGGCGACGCGCTGTGCATTGGCGACGTGCCGTTCGATTCGCAGGCTCAGCGTCTCGAGACCCTGCGCCAGCAGGAACGCGTTGAACGGCGAGATCGCGGCACCGGTGTCGCGCAGCCACTGCACGCGGGCCTTGAGTGCGAAGGCCGGTGCGCCGAGGTCGGCGAACACCGCGCCGTGGTAGCTGGCATCCGGGGTGGTGAAACCGGGGAACAGGTCCTTGCCGTCGCGCTGTGCGCGCCAGTCGAACGTGCCCCCGTCCACGATGACGCCGCCGATCGCGGTGCCGTGGCCACCGATGTACTTGGTGGCCGAGTGCACGACGATGTCGGCGCCGTGGGCGAGCGGATTGAGCAGGTAGGGCGTCGCCACCGTGTTGTCGACGATGAGCGGCAACTGATTGCGGTGGGCGACCTCGGCGATGCCCTCGAGGTCGAGGATCTCGTTGTTCGGGTTGGAGATCGTCTCGCCGAACAGTGCGCGCGTGTTGTCCCGGATCGCCGCCTGCCACGAGTCGAGATCTTCCGGATCGTCGACGAACGACACCTCGATGCCCAGTTTGGGCAGCGTGTAGTGGAAGAGGTTGTAGGTCCCGCCGTACAGCCGCGGGCTGGACACGACGTGGCCACCGTTCTCGACGATGTTGAGGATCGAGTAGGTCTCGGCCGCCTGGCCCGACGCGACGAGCAGTGCGGCGACGCCGCCTTCGAGCGCGGCGATGCGCTGCTCGACGGCATCCTGCGTCGGGTTCATGATCCGGGTGTAGATGTTGCCCGGCTCGGCGAGGCCGAAGAGATCTGCCGCGTGCTGGGTGTCGTTGAACGTGTACGACGTGGTCTGGTAAATCGGCAGCGCACGTGCGTTGGTCGCGGCATCGGCGGCCTGACCCACGTGAATCTGCTTGGTCTCGAAACTCCAGTTGTCGACGGGGTTGTCGAGGGTGCCGTCGGGGACGTCAGACATGATTGTGTGATCGCTTTCTACGGTCGGCAGGGTGCAACGACCCTGGTGGGGTCCGACCTTCGGACCCGCGCTTGCCGGGAAACGCGTATGCGTTCCTCAACCCGGTCATCACCCGGAGCACCCCACCGCGGTTGGAGGGTTGCCGATCAGCAAGCCGGGGCTTTGCGCTGATGCTCATGACCTGGCGTCAAGGATATAGCACGGCAAAACAGGTGCGAGAACCCTCCTGATCGGCGTGATTTGATCTGAGGACGGCTGTCATCCAAAAGGATGAACTTTGCATCCCGGCATGGTAAAACCCCAGTTCGAGATCGTTAGCATCACTCAGGAACATTTCTGTTTTGCGATAGCGGATCTAATCTGCGCTCAGCCCTGGGGAACGCGACGTCCGGCCCGACGAGCGCCCAGGTTGACGAAAGTCGCACGCGCATGACCAGTCGGTTCCGGTTGTCTCATCGGTTCTCCATCGTGCTCATCGCGGTGTCCTCCGGCTTCGCGGTGATAGCCGCGTTCTGTCTGCCGGGTGCGATCGGGGATGCGCGCGCAGAGAGCTGTGGCGCGGGCGCCGTGGTCATCGTCGGCGGAACGTGGGATCCCGAAGGCAAGGCGATGGTCGGGGTCGCCCAGCGGTACACGGGTAAAGGCGCGCGGAACGAGAACGTCGGGGGACCGTACTCCGGGGACGGCGCCTACGAGATCATCTACGCCGACTACCCGATGACCCTGTGGCCGCTCGGCGCCACGGGGTATGACGAGAGTGTCGCGGCGGGGAAGAAATCCACTGCCAACGAGATCGCCGACTATCAGTCGCGGTGTGACGGCAACCCCGTCGTCGTCGCGGGGTACTCCCAAGGTGCTCGGGTCGCCGGTGACGTTCTCTCCGACATCGGCAACTCGCCGAAGGTCGACGCCAACCGGGAGGCCGATGACGCCGGCGAGTACCGCCTCGTCGATGTGAACGGAACCCCCGAGGACTTCGCAGACGACGTCCTCGTCAAGTACGAGGGTGTGTCCGGCGAACTCTATGCCGATCCCCGCATGGACGGCACGGTCGCCGGAGAGGGGATCGAACTCGCATTGATCGGGATCATCCCGGGACTCACGATGTCCGGAGCCAGAGAAGGCGGATTCGGCGACGTGCCGGTCACCTCGGTCTGTGTCGACGGCGATCCGATCTGCGACCTCCCCGATCCGTTGCATGACCCGATCGGTGCCATCGACGGGCTCGTCGGCTACTTCAACAAGCACAATCAGTACCCACTGCACATGTTCCGCGACCCGAAACTCGCCTGGTGGACCGATCACGACGTCGAGTGCAGCGCCGAGGGAGCCTGCGTCGTCGCCTATGACTCCGCGATCATGGTCGCGATCCGGGAGGGCGCCGATGCGATCGGCCTCGACGGTGACCGCATCCCCGACCTCCTCGCCGACCACCTGACCATCCGGCTGCCGGACGGGATGGCGCTCGCCAACCTCCAGCCCCTGGTGCGCCTCGTACAGGATCGGCTCCCATCGCTGCCCAATCTGGGCTACGGCGCATATCTCCCGGACCTGTACGTCTTCCAGGCCATCCTGGACGGCATCGTGAACCGCGCCCCGGACGAGATCAAGGGTGGCGTGGCCGCGCTCGCCGCCAGCGCGAAGAGCATCCTGCTGTACCCGGCGAACTTCGTGAAGTACTGGGCCGGGCAGGTGGTCGGGCCTGTCGTCACGACCGGCGCGTCGACGATGCTGCTCGCCGATGATTCGGTGTCGGCCGGCATGGCCGACGAACAGGCCACCTACGCACGCACGCTCGCAGCGGTCGAGAACCCACCCGCGGTGGGAACGTCGGGGGCCGACTCGGCGCCCGCCGAGTCGGCTCCGGCGCCCACAACGACGACGCCCGCGGTCGATCCGGTGGTGTCGGCGGAGCAACCGTCGTCGTCGGGCACGGGCGACGGCACCCCGCCCGCCTACGAGCCGCCTGCGTCGGCCGAGCCCCCCGCCGAGGAGTCGCCCGCATACGACCCTCCCGCTCACGAACCGCCGGTGCAGGACTCGCAGCCCGCATCGTCGCAGGACACCTCCGCCCCCGATCCGGGCGACGACGGTCCGTCCGGCGAGGCCGCCGCCACCGATACGCAGAGCAGCGGACAAGGAACGTCGGCCGACGAGGGCGGTTCGTCGGAGGGCGGCTCGTCGGAGGGCGACGGCGGCAGTGACGACAAGGGAACCGACTCCGGCAGCGGTCCCGGGGTCACCGGTGGCGGCAGCGGCGGGAAGTCGAAGAGCGGTACGTCCTCGAGCGGTGACAGCGGCTCGGACGACGACTGACGGGCGTGTCGTCGACGATCGTGTGAACGAACTCACCCGGCGTGGTGGTATCGGTCCGGCGGTCAGGGCGGTTGGAGACTGAGTGTCTTCAGCCCCAGTAACCACCGACGACCTCGCCCCACCCCTGTCCCCATCGGTCCGACGGTGGGCCATCCTCGCCCTCGCCCTGGGCGGATTCGGCATCGGCACCACCGAGTTCGTCGCGATGGGGTTGCTGCCCAACATCGCCGAGACGCTCGGTGTGAGTGAACCCACCGCCGGTCACGTCATCTCCGCGTACGCGCTGGGCGTGGTGATCGGCGCACCGCTCATCGCGGCCCTCACCGCACGGGTGTCGCGGCGAACGCTGCTCATCGGGCTGATGATCGCGTTCACCGTCGGCAATCTCCTCACGGTCCTCGCGCCGACGTACGGGCTGCTGATGCTGGCGCGGGTCATCGCGGGTCTCCCACACGGCGCCTATTTCGGGGTGGCGGCACTGGTCGCCGCTCACCTCGCCGGGCCGCGGGACCGGGCGAAGGCGGTCGGCAAGGTGATGCTGGGGCTGTCGGTCGCCAACGTCCTCGGTGTGCCGATGGCGACATGGCTCGGTGAATCCCTCGGTTGGCGGGTCGCATTCGCCCTCGTCGTGGTGATCGGCCTGCTGACCATCGTCGCGCTGATCCGCTTCATGCCGCCGCTGACCGACATGCGGGTGACCAATCCGATCACCGAACTCGGTGCTCTCGTGCGACCGCAAGTGTGGTTCACCCTGCTGATCGGCGTCGTCGGATTCGGCGGCATGTTCGCGTTCTACACGTATCTCAACTCCGCGCTGACCACCGTGACCGGGGTGTCGGTGTCCCTCGTCCCGGTCGCGATGATGCTGTTCGGTCTCGGCATGGTGGCCGGCAACATCGTCGGCGGGATCCTCGCCGACCGCAGCGTGCCGTTCGGCATCCTCATCGGGCTGATCGCGACCGGCGTGTCCCTCGCCCTGTTCGCGCTGACCTTGCAGAACGCCTGGGCGGCAATGACCTTGAGCTTCGCGATCGGCCTGTCCGGCGCGTCGACGATCCCCGCGTTGCAGACCCGGCTGATGGATGTCGCCGACGACGCGCAGACCCTGGCCGCCGCCCTCAATCATTCGGCGCTGAACATCGCGAACGCGGTGGGCGCGTGGATCGGGGGCGTGGTGATCGCGGCGGGCCACGGGTACCGGGCGCCGTCGATGATCGGAGCGGCGCTCGCCGTCGCCGGTGTTCTGGTGCTGATGATCGCACTCGCGACCGCACGCAGGAGCCGGATCTCCGCGGACGGGGCTGCGCAAGCCCACGCACAACAACCGACGGCGGTCACGACCGTCGGGTCATGACCGCCGTCGGCGGGCTGCAGAAAAAGCGTGTGGTCTGAGCGGTCAGGCCACGGTGGGCGGGGTCGCCACCGTCTTGGAGAGGTAGAGCTGCTCGCCCAGACGATCGAGCAACTCCAACTGCGTCTCGAGGTAGTCGATGTGATCCTCTTCGTCCTTCAGGATGTCCTCGAGCAGCTTCGCGCTGGTGATGTCGCCCTTGCCGCGGCACATCGCGATGCCCGGACGCAGGCGTTCGACGACCTCGATCTCGACGGCCATGTCGGACTCGAACTGTTCCCGGAGGGTCTGGCCGATCCGCAGAGGAAGAATCTTCTGATAGTTCGGGAGCGCCTCGAGGAACAGGATGCGGTTGGTGAGGGCCTCGGCGTGGTGCATCTCCTCGATCGACTCCGCGCGCGTCTTGCTCGCGATCTCGGTCAGACCCCAGTTGGCTTGCATCTTGGAATGCAGAAAGTATTGGTTGATCGCCGTCAGCTCGCTGGTGAGCTGTTCGTTGAGTAGAGCGATCACCTCGTCGTCGCCGCGCATGACCGAGCCTCCGTTCGCCGTGGTACAAGGAACGTAGCACGCCAAAAGGCCTCGCGGCCTGGTTCAGACCCGAGGTTGTGGAAATGACGTCAGACGACGTCTGTCATGCGGTCATGCAGCGGTGGTCGCGGTGGCGGTCCTTTCGTTGACGATCTCCTGAATCCGTTCGAGGCAGGTGCCGCAGCCTTCGCCTGCGCCGCACCTGTCGCCGATGGCATCCACCGACATGGCGCCGGACGAGCAGTGGTCATGGACCTCGTCCTCGGTCACTGCGCGGCAGATGCAAACGAACATTGTTCTCACCTCGTTCAGGTTCAGTTAGGTAAGGGTTACATAAAGCAGGATGAGAAACAAGGGTTGCCTTACCTCTGGTACGGGCGCACCACAACGGCCAGTACCCTCTTGTCCGTGTCCATCACCATCAGCACCGTGAACGTCAACGGCATCCGGGCAGCGGTCAGACACCGCTCGGAGGCCAACCGCGGTCTGCTCGCCTGGCTGGCGACGGCGGACTCCGATGTCGTCCTGCTGCAAGAGGTCAGGGCCGATGAGGACCAGGCGCGCGACGCGCTCGCGCCGGTCCTCGACGACGGCTGGCAGTTCGCGATGAGCTCGTCGGTGGTCAAGGGCCACGCGGGCGTCGGGGTCCTCAGTCGCGTGCCCCTCACCGGGGTTCGGGCCGGCTTCGGCAGCGACGAGTTCGACGCCACCGCGCGCTACATCGAGGCGGACCTCGACAGTGCGCTCGGACCGATGACCGTGGCCAGTCTGTATCTCCCCAAGGGCGCGGCCGCGACGACCGTGCCGAAGGATGTCGCGAAGTTCGACGAGAAGGCGCGCTTCCTCGACGAGTTCGGCGGTTACCTCGATCGACTGCGCCGCAGGCGGCGGCACGTGGTGGTCGGCGGCGACTGGAACATCGCCCATGCCGAGGCCGACATCAAGAACTGGAAGGGCAATCTCAAGAGTCCCGGATTCCTGCCGCACGAGCGGACCTGGGTCGGCGGGCTGCTCGACGCCGGCTGGTCCGACGTCATGCGCGACCTCGCTCCCGGCGAGGAGGGGCCGTACACATGGTGGTCGTGGCGCGGCAAGGCGTTCGACAACGACTCGGGCTGGCGCATCGACTATCAGCTCGCGAACAAGTCGCTGGCGAAGCGCGCCGTCAAAGCGACCGTCGACCGGGCCGACGCCTACGATCTGCGGTGGTCGGATCACGCGCCGATGACCGTCGTCTACGACTGAGCATCATCGGTCGACGCTCGCGACGATCGCCTCCCGTACGTCTGGAAGACTGGGCACATGAGCAGTGACGTCTCCGTGGCCGGCGCCCGTCGCCCCCGCGTACTGTCGGGCATCCAGCCGACCAGCGACTCCTTCCATCTCGGGAACTATCTGGGAGCCGTTCGGCAATGGGTCGCCCTGCAGGACGACTTCGAGGCCTTCTACTTCATCCCGGACCTGCATGCGCTGACGGTGCCGTTCGACCCGGCGACATTGAGCGACCGCACCCGGCTCAGCGTCGCGCAGCTGCTCGCGGTGGGTGTGGATCCGGCGCGGTCGACCATCTATGTGCAGTCGCACATCCCCGAGATCACCCAACTCACGTGGGTGTTGTCCTGCATCACCGGCTTCGGCGAGGCCAGCCGCATGACCCAGTTCAAGGACAAGTCGGCCAAGCAGGGCGTCGACGCCGCCGGCGTCGGGTTGTTCACCTACCCGATCCTGATGGCCGCCGACATCCTGGCGTTCCAGGTCGACCGGGTGCCGGTCGGCGAGGATCAGCGTCAACACCTCGAGCTGACCCGCGACCTGGCGCAGCGCTTCAACTCGCGTTTCGGCAAGGTCCTCACGGTGCCCGAGGCCTACATCGTCAAGGAATTCGCCAAGATCTACGACCTGCAGAATCCGACGGCGAAGATGAGTAAGTCGGCCGAGTCCGACCGCGGCCTGGTCAATCTGCTCGACGAGCCGAAGAAGTCGGCGAAGAAGATCCGGTCCGCTGTCACCGACACCGACACCGAGGTCCGCTTCGACCCCGAGAACAAGCCGGGCGTGAGCAATCTGCTCACCATCCAATCGGCGCTGGGCGGTACACCCGTCGACGTCCTGGTCGACAAGTACCAGGGAAAGGGCTACGGGGACTTGAAGGTCGACACCGCCGAGGTGCTGACCGAATTCGTGACGCCGTTGCGCGGCCGGGTCGCCGAGTACATGGACGACCCCGCGTATCTCGACGGGATCCTCGCGCAGGGCGCGGCGCGCGCACGCTCGGTCGCGTCGGCCACCTTGGCCGCCGTCTATGACAAGGTGGGGATTCTGGCACCCCGAGGGTGATCAGCCGGTGACCGACTGGCCCCGTGATCCGAAGAGGAGGCGGTACAGGTGAGTTCGGTGGTGGATTCGGCCAAGACGACCGTTGAGCGCGCAAAGACCTCGTTCGGTGACGCCCGCGAACGCTGGGTGTGGCTCGAGCACCTGATCCAGACGTTCCAGCGCTACAACGACCGGCGCGGCAACCTGTATGCCGCGAGTATCAGCTTCAACGGGATCCTCGCGCTGGTCCCGATCGTGATGGTGGTGTTCGCCATCGCCGGTTTCGTGCTCGCGAACCAGCCCGAACTGCTCCAGGATCTCCAGGATGCGATCGTCGAGAACGTCCCCGAGGGGCTGGACGTCACGGTGGAGAAACTCATCACCTCCGCGGTGGATTCCCGCACCGCGGTCGGCATCGTCGGCCTCCTCGGTGCTGCTTTCACCGGCATCGGATGGATCTCCGGCGTCCGCGCGGGCATGACCGAGATGTGGGGTGGTCGCGTCACCCGCAGCGCGGTGATGTCCAAGGTGTGGGACCTCGTCACCTTCGCCATCCTCGGCGTCGCCTTCGCCGTGACCATGGCGATCACCACCCTGGGCAACTCGGGTCTGACGACCGAGGTGCTGTCCTGGGTCGGCCTCGACGACGCCGCCTGGGCGCCCGCGGTCGTCCGCACGGTGTCGATCATCGTGTCGGTCTTCGCGACGTGGATGTTGTTCACCTTCATCATGTCCCGGCTGCCGTTGGTGCGCTTGCCCTTCCGCAACACCCTCAAGGCCGGGTTGCTGACCGCGATCGCGTTCGAGATCGTCAAGACGGTCGGCGGCATCTATCTCCAGTCCGTGCTCGGCAGCCCCGCGGGCGTGGCCTTCGGCCCACTCCTCGGCTTGCTGGTGTTCGCCTACCTGGCGTCGCGGATCGTGCTGTACGCCGCCGCGTGGTGTGCGACCGATCCGATCAACTCCGAGTTCCAGGTTTCCGAGGAGGACGCGCCGCTGCCGCCGGTGGTCGTGTCGCCGAACTACGAGGTGAACCCGGTGTCCAAACCGGCGACGCTCGTGGCCGTCGCGGGTGTCGGCGCCGCGGCCGGCGCGTTCGTGGCGTGGCTGTTCCGGCGCTGACCCGCGCCGGCCCGTGACCCTCAGCGTCGGGCGATCAGCCTGAGTCCGAGCAGCAGCAGGCCGATGGCGACCAATGCGGCGACGAGGCCCACGAGGATCCGGATCGACCAGCGGGTCGGCTGATCGGTTCCGGTGGCCGTCACGGTGGGTGTCCCGGTCGGCGCCGCGGTGGTCGTCGTCGCTGCGTTCGGGGCCGTGGTCTCGGTGGTCGCCGTGGCGCTCACCAATTGTCCCACCGTTGCGGTGGGTGGTGCGCGAAAACCGTACTCGAACATGGCTTTCGCCTGATCCCAGTAGGAGTCGTCCGCCACCGTCAGGCCGAACATCTGCACGACGAGGATGCGACGTCCGTCCCGTTCGGTCGCACCGACGAACGTCTTGCGGGCGTCGTCGGTGTAGCCGGTCTTTCCGCCGAGCATGCCCGGATATCCCTCGAGCATCAGATGGTTGGACGTCTGCATGAGGTAGGCCGGGTGGTCCTTGTCGTCGGGTACGTCCGGCCGTTTGGGGTAGCCCGGGAACCGGTATGTGGGCATGGCGATCAGCTCGCGAAAAGTGCTGTTGCCCATGGCCTCCCGGAAGATGATCGCCAGATCGTAGGGAGACGACGACATTCCCGCGGCGTCGAGTCCGGACGGTGACGCCGCGCGGGTGTCCAATGCGTTCAGCGACCGCGCCTTCGCGTTCATCTTCGTCAAGGTCTCCTCGACGCCACCGAGTTGGCGGGCCAGCGCGTTCGCGCAGTCGTTGCCCGACACCACCAGAAGGCCGGTCAGCAGGTCGCGATTGGTGTAGTGGCCGCCCGGACCCATGCCGCAGGAATCGCCTTCGGCGGCCCAGTCCTCGGGCGTCGGCGCGACCACGGTGTCCAGATCGAGTTCGTCGAGCACGACGAGGGCGAGGAGCACCTTGATCGTGGATGCGGGACGGTAGCGTCCGTGCGCATCCTTGGCGGCGATGACCTGTCCGGAGTCCAGGTCGGCGATCAGCCAGCCCGCCGACGTGAGGTTCGGCGGAACCGGGCCGAGGGCCGGGTCGGCGAGCACCCCGCACGCGGCAAGCTGGTCCCCGCCGACCGCCGAGTCCGGAACCGGGAGGGGAGCCGGGGTGGTTGCGCCGGGGGCGACGACCTCGGACTCGTCGACCGGCGGCGGCGTGCCGACCCGGTGCGGGCAGTGGTCGGTGACCGGGGTGGGTATCGGGGTGAGTGGGACGGCGGCCGCGGGCACCGCCGTCGCGAGCGGCGGAAGGAGCACGATGGACGCCGCCACCACGAGGTGCGCGAATCTCCGTCTGCCCGACGAACGACGGATGATCCCCACCTTCACCGGTCGGAGGTTACCAGCGACCCCGGGGGCCGGTCGCGTTCAGCGCACCGGATCGCGACCGCCCGCTAGCCAGGCGGCGATCCGGGAGCGCAGCTCGGCCTTGCGGGCATCCGGCAGGAAGCTGGCGGTCACGGAATTGTCGGCCAATGCGGCGAGCGCCGGGTCGTCGAGGGCGAAGGCGTCGGCGACCACGGCGAAGTTGTCGTCGGCGTACCCACCGAAGTACGCGGGGTCGTCGGAATTGATCGTCACGAGCACACCGGCGGCGATCAGGTCGGGCAGCGGATGCACGGCGAGGTCGGCCACCGCCTGCAGCCGGACGTTGGACAGCGGGCACACGGTCAACGGCATCTGTCGGGCGACCAGTTCCGCGACGAGATCGGGATCGTCGACGCTGCGGATGCCGTGATCCACCCGCTCCACGCCGAGATGATCGATGGCAGCGCGGACGGAATCCGGGCCGCCCTCCTCACCGGCGTGGGCGACGCGCCGTAGGCCGAGGTCGGCCGCGCGGGCGAACACCTCGGTGAACAACGACGCCGGGTGCCCGACCTCGGCGGAATCCAGGCCGACGCCGACGATCGCTGCCCGGCACGCCGTCAGTTCGTCCAGGGTCTCGAGGGCTTCGGCCACCGGTCGGTCCCGCAGGAAGCACGCGATCAGCTCGGTGGTGAACCCGAACTCCCCGAACGCCCGGTCGAAACCCTCGACGAGCCCGGCCACGACGTCGGCGACGGCCACCCCGCGCGATCGGTGCGCCTGCGGATCGAAGAAGACCTCGGCGTGCACCACGCCGCCGGCATGCGCCCTGCTCGCGTATTGGTATGCGAGGCGGGCGAAGTCGTGACGCCGACGTAGGACGCCGAGGTTCTCGTAGTAGATGTCGAGGAATGACTGCAGGTCGGCGAACACGTAACGCCCCCGGAGCGTATCGGCATCCCGGTACGGCAGCGCGATGCCCGCGTCGCGAGCCAGCTCGAGCACGAGTTCGGGCTCCAGCGTGCCCTCGATGTGGACGTGCAGCTCGACTTTCGGCAACTCCCGGAGACGGGACGTGGGGACCGGCATCAGAGCAGGGTATAGGCCTCCGTCAGCACCGACCGCAGGATCTGCTCGATCTCGTCGAACTCCGCCTGACCGGCGATCAGCGGCGGCGCGAGCTGCACCACCGGGTCGCCACGGTCGTCGGCGCGACAGTACAAGCCCGCCTCGAACAGTGCACTCGAGAGGAATCCGCGCAGGATTCGTTCGGACTCGGCGTCGGTGAACGTCTCCTTGGTCGCCTTGTCCTTCACCAACTCGATGCCGTAGAAGTAGCCCTCCCCGCGGACGTCACCGACGATGGGCAGGTCGTGCAGTCGTTCCAGCGTCGCGCGGAACGCCGGCGCGTTCTGCTTGACGTGCTGATTGAGGCCCTCGCGTTCGAAGAGATCCAGGTTCGCCAGGGCGACCGCTGCCGACACCGGATGTCCGCCGAACGTATATCCGTGCGGGAAGGACGTGGTGCCGTCGCGGAACGGCTCGAAGAGGCGGTCGCTGGCGATCATCGCGCCGATCGGGGAGTACCCCGACGTCATGCCCTTCGCACAGGTGATGATGTCGGGCACATAGCCGAAGTCGTCGCACGCGAACATCGACCCGATGCGGCCGAACGCGCAGATGACCTCGTCGGAGACGAGGAGGACGTCGTACTCGTCGCAGATCTCCCGGACGCGTTCGAAATACCCTGGGGGCGGCGGGAAACAGCCCCCGGCGTTCTGTACCGGCTCGAGGAAGACCGCGGCGACGGTATCGGGGCCCTCGAACTCGATGGCCTCGGCGATGCGATCGGCGGCCCACCGCCCGAACTTCTTCGGATCCGCGGCGAGGTCCTCGCTCGGTGCGCGGTAGATGTTGGTGTTCGGTGCGCGGAAGCCGCCCGGCGTGAGCGGCTCGAACATCTGCTTCAGCGCCGGCACGCCGGTGATGGCCAGCGCGCCCTGCGGGGTGCCGTGATAGGCCACCGCGCGCGAGATCACCTTGTGCTTCATCGGTTTCCCGGTCAGCTTGAAGAACTGCTTGGCCAGCTTCCAGGCGCTCTCCACCGCTTCACCACCGCCGGTGGTGAAGAAGACCCGGCTGAGATCCCCGGGTGCATAGGCGGCCAGGCGTTCGGCGAGTTCGATGGCGGGCGGCGTCGCATACGACCAGATGGGGAAGAACGCGAGTTCCTTGGCCTGCTTGGCCGCCGCCTCGGCCAGTTCGACGCGACCGTGTCCGGCCTGCACCACGAACAGGCCCGCGAGCCCGTCGAGGTAACTGCGACCCTGGTCGTCGTAGATCCGCATGCCCTCGCCGCGGGTGATGACCGGTGGCGTGATGCCGTCGCCGTGTCGTGCGAAGTGCCCCCAGAGGTGGGCGGCGCTGCGTTCGCCGAGCGAGAGATCGGTCGCGAGCTCGTTGGCAATGCTCATCGGGTACCCCAATTGTACTGTTGCTTGACAAGTTTCAGATACACGAGCGTCTCCGTGGCGGTGACCTCGCGGTGATTGCGCACCTTCTGGTTGAGGATGCGCAGCAGGTGATCGTCGTCCTCGCAGACGACCTCGATCAGGATGTCGAAGGAGCCGGCGGTGAGGACGACGTAGTCGATCTCCGGACACACGGAGAGCTGATCGGCGAGCGCCTCGGTGTCGCCGGTGCAGCGGATGCCGATCAGCGCCTGGCGGGAGAACCCGAGTTTGAGCGGGTCGGTGACGGCCACGATCTGCAGCAGTCCGCTGTCGCTGAGCTTCTGTACACGATTGCGGACCGCGGCCTCGGACAGTCCGACCGCCTTCCCGATCGAGGCATAGGAACTCCGACCATCGGCCTGGAGCTCTTCGATGATCTTCTTCGCCGTGGCGTCGAGTGCTGAGGAGGAGTCGACCACACGTTGATGGTGGCGGATTCAGCAGTAGTTGGCAACCTACAACGACGTTTTCCGTAGAAATCATCGACTTGAGATAGTGATTCCGTCATCAACACTGATAGAATCCGCCGGTATGTCTTCCCCCTACGCGCTGCCGACCGGCTGGATCTCCGGGGCCGCCGTGCGCGGCGACGGGCCCGCCCACACCGTGCTCAACCCGGCCACCGGTGAGCCCGTCGCGACGGTCGCGCTCGCCGGTGCCGCCGACGTCGATGCCGCCGTGGCATCGGCGCGGTCGGCGCAGAACGATTGGGGTGCAGCAACTCCCGCCGAGCGATCGGAAGTTCTGCGGAACCTCGCGACGGTCCTGCGGGACAACAGTGGGATGCTCGCGGCCGAGGAGGTGGCCCATACCGGGCGCACGATCCGCCTCGCCACGGAGTTCGACATCCCCGGCAGCATCGACAACGTCGACTTCTTCGCGGGTCTCGCCCGCAACCTCGAGGGCAAGGCGAGCGCCGAGTACTCCGGCGACCACACCTCGTCGATCCGTCGCGAACCGGTGGGCGTCGTCGGGTCGATCTCGCCGTGGAACTACCCGTTCCAGATGGCGATCTGGAAGGTCATCCCGGCGTTGGCGGCGGGTTGTGCGGTGGTGCTGAAGCCCGCCGAGTTGACCCCGTTGACCACACTCACCCTCGCACGCCTGGCCACCGAGGCCGGCCTGCCGGACGGTGTGCTCAACGTCCTGGTCGGCACGGGCGCCGACGTCGGATCGGCACTGGCCGGGCACGCGGGCGTGGACATGGTCACCTTCACCGGTTCCACCGCGGTGGGTCGGCTGGTGATGGGACAGGCGGCCCGCAACGGAACCCGCGTACAGCTCGAACTCGGCGGCAAGGCGCCGTTCGTGGTGTTCGACGATGCCGACCTCACCGCGGCGGTCCACGGTGCGGTCGCGGGGGCGCTGATCAATGCCGGGCAGGACTGTACCGCCGCAACGCGAGCGATCGTGGCCCGCGATCTCTACGACGACTTCGTCGACGGTGTGGCCGAATTGATGGGCTCGATGGTGGTCGGTGATCCCACGGATCCGGTCACCGACATGGGTTCGCTCAGCTCGTGCGCGCACCGGGACAAGGTGGCGGGCATGGTCGACCGGGCCGTCTCGGACGGCGCCCGGTTGGTCACCGGCGGAACGGTGCCCGACGGACCGGGCGCGTTCTACCCGCCGACCCTGGTGGCCGATGTGGCCGAGGACGCCGAGATCTATCGGGACGAGGTCTTCGGCCCCGTGCTGACGGTCAGTTCGTTCTCCGACGACGACGATGCGATCCGCCGCGCCAACGACACGGTCTACGGTCTGGCCGCGTCGGCGTGGACGCGGGACGTCTACCGCGCACAGCGGGCCGGGCGCGAGATCCACGCCGGATGTGTCTGGATCAATGACCACATCCCGATCATCAGTGAGATGCCGCACGGCGGATTCGGAGCATCGGGATTCGGCAAGGACATGTCGACCTATTCGTTCGATGAGTACCTGGCCACCAAGCATGTCATGAGTGACATCACCGGAGTCGCCGAAAAGCCTTGGCACCGAACCGTTTTCACCGGAGAGCGATGAGCTGGGCGACCGCCGGGACCGAACGTGGGCGGGCGATGGTGGCACAGGCGCGACCGGTGTCCTACTGGCTCGACCGGCCCGGGCGACCGGAACCCCGCGCTCGGCTGTCCGGTGCGGTGACCGCGGACCTGGTGGTCGTCGGTGGCGGCTTCACCGGATTGTGGGCAGCGGTGCAGGCCGCCGAGGAGAATCCCGACCGCCGGGTCGTCCTGGTGGAACGGGATCGGATCGCCGAGCACGCCTCCGGTCGCAACGGCGGATTCTGTTCGGCGAGCATCACCCATGGCCTCGCCAACGGCGTGGAGCGGTTCGGCGACGAGATGCCCGAGTTGCTGCGGATGGGCCGGCAGACCCTCGACGACATCGAGGCCGCGCTCGGCCGGCTGGGCATCGACGCCGACGCCGAACGCACCGGCGAACTCGACATCGCGAACTTCGACTGGCAGGTCGCGGGACTGCAGGAGCACTCCTCGACGGCGGCGCTGCTCGGCGCGGACCTCCCGCTGCTGCCGGGGCCGCAGGCGCGCGAGTCCGTGGCATCGCCCATGGTCGTTGCGGCGCTGCACGATCCCGACGTCATCATGCTGGATCCGGCCAAGCTCGCCTGGGGTCTGGCCGAGGCCGCGGAGCGCCTGGGCGTGCAGATCTTCGAACACAGCGGGGTCGACCGGTTGCGATCCAGGGGCACCCGCATGTCGGTGAGTACCGCGTACGGTGAGATCGACACGGCAGCAGTGATACTCGCGACATCCGCGAGCCCCTCGCTGCTCCGGCGCCTGCGGCTCTACACGGTTCCTGTGTGGGACTACGCGTTGATGACCGAGCCGCTGACCGCCGCGCAACGCGCTGCGATCGGCTGGTCGGGTCGCGAAGGACTCGCCGACTGCGGACCCCGGTTCCACTATTTCCGACTGACCGCAGACGACCGAATCCTGTTCGGCGGGTGGGACGCGCTCTATCACTACGGGTCCGACGCACGGGCACGTCATGAGTTCGAACCGAGCGAGTTCGGCATCCTGGGCGAGCATCTGTTGCAGTACTTCCCGCAACTCGAGGGTATCCGCGCCACCCACGCCTGGGGTGGGGTCATCGACACGTGTTCGCGGTTCTGCGCCTTCTGGGACCGGGCCTTCGATGGTCGCGTCGTCAGTGTTGTCGGGTTCACCGGACTCGGGGTGGGTGCTTCGCATTTCGGTGCGCGCACCGCACTGGATCTCGTGGACGGGCTCGACACGGCGCGGACCCGGCTGACGATGGTGCGCGACAAGCCGATTCCCTTCCCGCCGGAACCGTTGCGGTGGGCCGGGATCACCATGACCCGGCGCGAACTCGCCCGCAGCGAGCGACGCGCCGGGCGACGGGGCGCGTGGCTGACCCTGATGGACAAGGTCGGCCTCGGTTTCGACAGCTGACCCGACGTGCCCTGGGAATCGACGTTCCTCGGGAGCAGAGCGGCACCTCGACCCCGGGGGTCGGGGCCGCGTCAGGCGACGAACAGGTCGAACCAGCGCCGTATCGCGCTCATCGCCAGTGGCACCGTCACGCCCTCGATCCTCGACATCTCCTCGACCGTGTGTGCCACACCGTCGGTGCCGAGCAGGTCGATCAACTCCGTGCGGTAGTCGTCGACGGCGAGCCAGTCCTCCAGCACGACCGCGTCCACCTCGAGGTGGAATTGGATGCCGTAGCAACTCCCATGGCGGAACAACTGATTCGGGTAGGCCGCCGACGATGCCAACAGCGTGGCACCCTCGGGCACCGCGAAGGTGTCGAAATGCCATTGCAGCGCAGGGAAAGTGGTGTCCCCGTGCCCGGACCACACCGGGTCGTGCAGGCCGTCGTCGGTGAGCGTGATGTCGACGATGCCCATCTCCGGCGCCGGTCCGGTGGTGATCTCCGCGCCGAGTGCACTGGCCAGCAACTGGGAGCCAAGACATGCGCCCCAGATGGGTGTGCCCGCGGCGATCGCACGGCGCAGCAAGGCGATCTCGTCGTCGATCCACGGAATCGACGGACCGTCGTCGGTCCCCATCGGTCCGCCCATCACGATGATGGCCGCGTACGGTGCGGGGTCGTCGGGGATCGGATCACGCCACGCCCGCACCGTGTGGATGCTCGCGACATCGACCAGACCGGCACCGTAGGCGCCCGGCGACTCGCATTCGGCATGGCGCAGTTCGAGGATCGTCGGGGTCGCCATCATCAGGGCCGGGGCACCACGACCACCGGCGCGGTGGTCCACCGGAGGATGCGCGCCGCGGTACTGCCCAGGAACACCCGGTTGGCGGCGCCGAGATGGCCCGAACCGACGGCGACGATGTCCCCGTCGTCCCAGGGAAGGTTGTCCAGCGCTTCATCGAGGGTGGCACCGTCGGCCACGAGGACGTCGACGTCCAGCTCGTCGGGCACGGTGGCCCGGGTGTCCGCCAGCAGTTTCTCGGCGACCCCGATCTGCCGCTCACGCGCGGCGCGCGGGGTCTCGTCGTCGAACGGGGCGTCGATCGACACCAGTGAGAGCAGACGGAGGTCGAGGCCGCCCTGTTCGGCGAGCGCGACCGCGAACGGGAGCGGGTCGCTGCGGCCGGGCTTGCTGGACACCGCGACGGTCACCGAATCGAACCGCGCCTCGGTCCGTTCGGCGTATCCGCGCGGCGCCAGCGCGACGGGCAGGGGAGAGGAGTGCACGAGTGCGGTGCTCACGGTCCCGAGGGAGTGGCGGCGCACGAGGCCGTCACCGGTCCCGCCGACGACGATCATCGCCGCACCCGACTGTTGCGCCATGGTGACCAGGCCGTCGGCGAACGAGTCGTCGACGGTCACGATGGTGCGGGTCTCGATGTCGTCGGGGATCGCGGCCGCACCGTCGAGGAGCCACTGGGCGGCCTGGTTCTCCAGGCGTTCCCGATATTCGTCGAGTCCGGGGTGACCGTCGTACTCGACGGGATGTACCACGCAGATGAGGTCGATGGCCGCGCCGGTGGCGCGGGCGAGGGCCACGGCGAGGGTCACTCCGTCGGCCCCCGACGGCGTGGCAAGGTAGCCGACCGCGAGGCGGGGGCGGGGGCGAGCGGAGCTATGGGGGGTGTGGGGGCGAGCGGAGCGACGGGGAGCAGGGGAGGCGGGCTCAGAAGACATCGGGCACCTTCACTTCGGTGTCGGCGTTGAGGGTCTCGCCCTTGAAGAAGCTGCTGTTGTGCGCGAAACAAGCGAGCATGAGCGGAATGCCGAGCACCAGCATCCCCACCCCCAGGATGAACACACCGCCGATGCCGCCGACCGACGTGGAACCGTAGTCGGGAGCGATCATGTCGATGGCGCTCTTGACGAAGGCCCACGTCATCGCGAGGCCGCCCAGGAGGGGGAACAGGCCGCGCATGAAGAAATTGCGCGCGGACTGGAAGAGGGTGCGACGGAAGTACCAGGTGCAGGCGAACGCGGTGATGCCGTAGTAGAACGCTACCGCGAGTCCCAGTGACGCGATGGAGTCGCCGAGAGTGTCCTGGCTGAGCAGGGAGAGGACCAGGTAGAACGTGAGCGCCGAACCGCCCATGACGGCGGTACCGAACGCCGGCGTCATGTATCGCGGGTGGATGCTGGCGAACCTGTCCGGCAGCGCCTTGTAGACCGCCATCGAGAGGCTGCCACGAGCGGTGGGCAGGATCGTCGACTGCGTCGACGACAACGCGGACACGCTCACGGTGAGCAGCAACGCGGCGGCCATGAATCCCCCGGCGACCGGCTCGCCGAGCACCGTCAGGACGTCGCCGGTGTTCTCCGGGTTGTTCAGACCGATGCCGGTGTCGCCGAAACCGGAGAACGCCTGCACCGCATAGGCGACCAGCACATAGGTGGCGACCAGGATCAGGCAGGTGATGACCGCGGCGCGGCCCGGGGTCTTCTCTGGATCCTTGGTCTCCTCGCCGATCGCCAGGCAGGCATCCCAACCCCAGTAGATGAAGATGCACAGGATGACGGCCGCCGCGATCTCCGACTGGCTGAGTCCGCCCGGCCAGAGCCAGCCGATCTCCGGGGTCACCGCCTGGTCGCCCGCCGTGCCGAACCCGACTTTCACCAGCGCGATCACGCTCGCCAGGATGAGGACGGCGAACTGGATGAACATCAGCACCGCCTGGATCCGCTCGCTGATGACGATGCCCCGGATGCTGATCCAGGTCATCAGGGCGATGAAGAAGCAGCCCAGCAGGACCTTGATCCACAGGTTCTCCGCCCACGAGTCCAGCCCGAGGAACATCAGCAGGTAGACGGCGGCGATCTCGGCGACGTTGGCGAGCACGATGATCGCCGACACCGCGAGCCCCCAGCCGCCGATCCACCCGATCCAGGGGCCGAACGCCTTGGTACCCCAGGTGAAGGTGGTGCCACAGTCCGGCGTGTCTCGCGAGAGCTCGCGATACGCGAAGGCGACCAGCAGCATGGGGATGAACGCGATGACGAACATCGCCGGCGATTTGGTGTGCACTGCGGCGACGACGTAGCCGAGCGTCGCGGCGAGGCTGTAGGCGGGCGCGACCGCCGACAAGCCGATGATCACGTTGCCGAGAAGTCCGATCGACCCGGCGCGCAACCCTTTCTCGCCGGCGTGGATCTCGGCGTGTGCGGTCTCTGACATCGTGTCTCCCACTCAGCTGGCCATAGTGGGGATAAGACTACGATTTCCGTAGCAGATGCGCGCGCTAAGTAGAGATTCTCTCGGAAACTGTCGGATTTGCTACGGATTCAGTTGCTCAGCGGCAGTACGTGGTCGCATATCGCGCCGACCGGACGGTGGTGTCGCGAACCTTCGTCTTGTTCACCCACACGGCACAACGGGCAAAACGGCCATTCGACTGGAAGAGGGTGTCGATCTTCTGGTGCCTGACCCGGCTGGTGTAGACCATCGAGCCCGTCCACAGGCGGGTGCGTCGGTCGAACCGGGTGAGTGGGACGTCGCTCTGCCGACGCATCCGGTTGTGCGAGTCGTACCAGGAAACCGCGCTGTTGTACTGACGGTCCGAGGTGAGGACGACGGTGATGCGGTCCCCGTTGCCGGGATAGCGCGGGCTCGCGTCGGCGGGTGACGCCCCGTGGCCCGATGCGAGGAGCCCTCCGAGGATCACGGTGAGGACCAGGCCGACGATGACGAAACGGGTGCGGGTCATGATCATTGGACGCAGGCCGATGCGTGTCGGTTCCACCCGAGAGACGACTCCGCCCCTCCCGGGCTGTGGGAGGGGCGGAGTCGGGGCTGCAGAGAGAAGTCTGCGGCGGCGGGTGCGGCGCGACCCGCCGGTCGGCGATCGATGCCGGTCAGCGCGAGAACATCAGGGCGCGCTTGACCTCTTGGATCGCCTGGGTCACCTGGATGCCACGAGGGCAGGCGTCGGTGCAGTTGAAGGTGGTGCGGCAGCGCCAGACGCCGTCGACATCGTTGAGGATGTCGAGGCGTTCGATCGCGGCTTCGTCGCGGCTGTCGAAGATGAACCGGTGCGCGTTGACGATGGCTGCGGGACCGAAGTAGCTGCCCTCGTTCCAGAACACCGGACAGCTGGTGGTGCAGCAGGCACACAGGATGCACTTGGTGGTGTCGTCGAAACGCGCGCGGTCGTGCTGACTCTGGATGCGTTCACGGGTCGGCTCGTTGCCGCTGGTGATCAGGAACGGCTTGATCGCGCGGTACGCGTCGAAGAACGGCTCCATGTCGACCACGAGATCCTTCTCCACCGGCAGCCCCTTGATGGGCTCGATGGTGATGGTGATCTCCTTGCCCTTGTCCCCATCGCCCTTTCTCGCCGGGAGCATGTCCTTCATGAGGAGCTTGCAGGCCAGGCGGTTGACACCGTTGATGCGCATGGCGTCGGAGCCGCAGACCCCGTGGGCGCAGCTGCGCCGGAAGGTGAGGGTGCCGTCGAGGTAGCCCTTCACGTACAGGAGCAGGTTGAGCAGACGGTCGGTCGGCAGGGCCGGGACGCGGAAGCTCTCGAAGCCCTGGGCGTCGGGGTTCTCCGGATTGAACCGGAAGATCTTCAAGGTCACCATGGTGGCCTCGTCCGGCACCGGAGGCAGTGGCGGCTCGTCTGACGCGGGCGCGGGGTTCTCCATGATCGCTGTCATCAGTACTTACGCTCCATCGGCTCGTAGCGGGTCTGCACCACGGGCTTGTAGTCCAATTCGATGTCCGAGAGAAGGTCGGTGCCCTTCTTGTAGGCCATCGTGTGGCGCATGTAGTTGACGTCATCGCGGTCGGGGTAGTCCTCGCGGGCGTGACCGCCACGGGACTCCTTGCGGTTCAGTGCGCCCACCACGGTCACCTCGGCCATCTCCAGCAGGAAGCCCAGCTCGATGGCCTCGAGCAGGTCGCTGTTGAAACGTTTGCCCTTGTCATGGACACGGACGTGTGCGTAGCGCTCCTTGAGTGCGTGGACGTCGGTGAGAGCCTGCTTGAGGGTCTCCTCGGTGCGGAACACCGACGCGTTGTTGTCCATCGTCACCTGGAGTTCGGTGCGGATGTCGGCGACGCGTTCGTGTCCGTGATCCGACAGCATCAGCTCGAGCCAGTTGTCGACCAGGTCGGTCGGATTCTCCGGCAACTCGACGAAGTCGGCGGAGTTGGCGTACTCGGCTGCGGCGATGCCGGCGCGGCGCCCGAAGACGTTGATGTCGAGCAGCGAGTTGGTGCCGAGGCGGTTGGCTCCGTGCACCGACACGCAGGCGCACTCACCGGCGGCGTAGAGGCCGTGCACCACGGTGTCGTTGTCCTTGAGGACCTGGCCCTCGATATTCGTCGGGATGCCACCCATCACGTAGTGACAGGTCGGATACACCGGGACGTACTCGGTGACCGGGTCGACGCCGAGATACGTACGGGCGAACTCGGTGATGTCGGGCAGCTTCTCGTTCAGCACGTCCTCACCGAGGTGGGTGACGTCGATGTAGACGTAATCCTTGTTCGGTCCCGCCCCGCGTCCCTCGAGGACCTCGAGCACCATCGATCGCGCCACGATGTCGCGGGGTGCGAGGTCCTTGATGGTGGGCGCGTAGCGCTCCATGAAACGTTCGCCGTCGGCGTTGCGCAGGATGCCACCCTCGCCGCGCACGGCTTCGGAGATGAGGATGCCCAGGCCGGCCAGACCGGTCGGATGGAACTGATGGAACTCCATGTCCTCCAAGGGAAGTCCCTTGCGGAAGATGATCCCCATGCCATCACCGGTGAGGGTGTGCGCATTGGAGGTGGTCTTGTACATGCGTCCCGAACCGCCGGTCGCGAAGACGATCGATTTCGCGTGGAACACGTGGATCTCGCCGGTCGACAGCTCGTAGGCGACGACGCCGGTGGCGACGGTCTCGCCCTCGGCGTTCTCACCGAGACAGATGTCGAGGGCGTAGAACTCGTTGAAGAACTCGACGTCGTGCTTGACGCAGTTCTGATACAGGGTCTGCAGGATCATGTGGCCGGTGCGGTCTGCGGCGTAGCAGGCGCGCCGAACCGGCGACTTGCCGTGGTCGCGCGTGTGGCCGCCGAACCGGCGCTGGTCGATCTTGCCCTCGGGCGTCCGGTTGAACGGCAGCCCCATCTTCTCCAGGTCGAGGACGGCGTCGATGGCCTCCTTGGCCATGATCTCCACCGCGTCCTGGTCGGCGAGGTAGTCACCGCCCTTGACGGTGTCGAAGGTGTGCCACTCCCAGTTGTCCTCCTCGACGTTGGCGAGGGCGGCGCACATGCCGCCCTGCGCCGCGCCGGTGTGGCTGCGGGTGGGGTAGAGCTTCGTCAGAACCGCGGTGCGGGCGCGCGGCGCCGATTCGATGGCGGCACGCATCCCGGCGCCGCCGGCGCCCACGATGACCACGTCATAGCGATGTTCCTGCATGTGTCCGTCAATCTCCTCTAGCCGACGCTGTTCACGTCGAAGGTCAGCAGGGCGTACGAGCCGAGCACGAGCACCAGGATCATCGAGATGCCGAGCAGCACGTTCAGCCAGAAGCGGGTGGAGTCCTTGCGCGAGTAGTCCGCGATCACCGTCCGCACACCGTTGCCGCCGTGCAGTTGGGCCAGCCACAGCATGGTGAGATCCCAGACCTGCCAGAAGGGTTCGCGCCAGCGTGCCGCCACGAACGACGCGTCGATGCGGTGCACGCCGTCATCCCAGGCCAGCATGATGAACATGTGGCCGATGGTGAGGATGATCAGCGCCAGGCCGGAGAAACGCATGAACAGCCATGCGTACTTCTCGAAGTTGCCGCCCTTGCGCATGCGGGGCGAACGCGGGTTGTCCAGGCTCGCGGGCCGGTCGTACTGGGTGCCCAGGGTCTTGGCGGCACCCGGAGTTGCTTGCGATGCAGTCATCAGGTGCCTCCTAGAACGAGTGGGTGATCAGGATCTGCAGCAGGCGGATGGCCGCTGCGCCGAACACGATGACGAAGATGCCCACGATCACCCACAGCATCTGACGCTGGTACTTGGGTCCCTTCGACCAGAAGTCGATCAGGATGATGCGGACGCCGTTGAACGCGTGGTAGAGCACGCAGGCGACGAGCGCGATCTCCATCAGGCCGATGAGCGGCGTCTTGTAGGTCTCGATGACCTCGGAGTACTTGTTCGGATCGATCCGGATCACCGCGGTGTCCAGCACGTGGACGAACAAGAAGAAGAAGATGGTGACACCGGTGATCCGGTGCAGCACCCACGACCACATGCCTGGGTCGCCGCGATACAGGGAGCGTTTGCGCACCGGCTCCGGTGCTACCTCGGTCGGGGTGCTCATCGGGAAATTGGCCTCCAACAGCGTCGATGGATGTGCCGAGTCGGCATTATCAGGCTCGGCCGTGGACCCATGGAAGAGACTTTAAACCTATGCTGAGCCGGGGCGTAAATTGCCCGAACCGATTTGAGCGGCAACTGATCTCGACTTAGGTTTGCCTTACCAAGGTTTGTGATGGTAAGGGATGTCACATCTTGAGCGTCGCCAGGAGATTGTGAGGGGTTCGGTTGACGGCCGACATTGACTGGAATGTGTTGCGGGACAACGCAAAATCGATGATCGCCCGGGCCTACGCCCCGTACTCGGGATTCGGGGTGGGGGCGGCGGGTATCACCGACGACGGTCGGATCGTGCTGGGTTGCAATGTGGAAAATGTCTCATACGGCCTCGGCATCTGCGCCGAGGTCGCGCTGGTCGCCCACCTCGTCGGAACCGGTTCCCGACGCCTCGTCGCCGTGTCGGTGTGCGATGCCCGTGGCGAGGTGCTGATGCCGTGCGGGCGGTGTCGTCAGGTCCTGTTGGAACACGGCGGGGCCGGGTTGGCCGTGGATCACCGCGGTGGTCCGACGACCCTGGGTCACCTGCTGCCCGACGCATTCGGTCCGGACGACCTGGCGGCCGGACGATGAGCGCCGCCGATCGTGCCGATGCCGCAGGCGACCCGGCGCGCGTCCGCGAGGTCATCGACACCATCTCGGTCATCTGGACCAAGCGTGACGGTGGGGAGCTGAGTGACGCGCAGATCCGGTGGATCGTCGACCGCTACGCGCGCAGCGGGAGCGGGAGCGGCGACGTGGTCGCCGAAGAGCAGATGTCGGCGCTGCTGATGGCGATCCTGCTCCGCGGCATGAGTCGTCGGGAGATCGCCACCTGGACGCAGGCCATGATCGACAGCGGGCGCCGGATGGACTTCTCGGGCCTGCGGCGGGACGGCCGGCCGATGGTCACCGTCGACAAGCACTCGACCGGCGGTGTTGGCGACAAGATCACCCTCCCGCTGGCCCCGCTCGTCGCCTCGTTCGGGGTGGCGGTGCCGCAGTTGTCCGGTCGAGGTCTCGGCCACACCGGCGGCACCCTGGACAAACTCGAGTCCATCCCGGGATGGCGGGCCGAGGTCGGTTCCGCCGACATGGCCGCGCAGCTCGAACGGGTGGGCGCGGTGGTGTGCGCCGCCGGCGGCGATCTCGCGCCGGCCGATCGGCGGCTCTACGCCCTGCGCGACGTCACCGGCACGGTCGAGTCGATTCCGCTACTGGCCAGCTCCATCATGAGCAAGAAGATCGCCGAGGGGACCGGTGCGCTGGTCCTCGACGTCAAGTTCGGTAGCGGCGCCTTCTTGAAGGAGGAGGCGCAGAGCCGGGAGCTCGCCGAGACGATGGTGTGGCTCGGCGAGTCCGCGGGCGTGCGGACGCGCGCCCTGCTCACCGACATGAGCACCCCGCTCGGCCTGACCGCGGGCAACGCTCTCGAGGTGGCCGAATCCTTGGAAGTGCTCGCCGGCGGTGGCCCCGACGATGTCGTCGAGCTGACGCTGGCCCTCGCCCGTGAGATGCTCGACGCCGCGGGCATGCCGGATGCCGATCCGGCGGAGCACCTGGCCGGCGGTGCCGCCATGGACACCTGGCGCGCGATGATCGCCGCGCAGGGCGGAGATCCCGACGCCCCACTGCCCCGGGCACGGCACACCGAGACCATCGCGGCGACGCAGGGCGGCGTCATCACCGAGATGGATGCGATGGCGGTCGGCGTCGCCGCGTGGCGCCTCGGCGCCGGTCGCGCCGTCCCCGGCCAGGCCGTGCAGGCCGAGGCCGGGATCACGTTGCACGCCAAGCCCGGTGACCGGGTGCGGGCGGGGGAGCCGTTGTTCACGCTGCACACACAGACCCCGGATCGCTTCGATGCGGCGCGGGCCGCGCTCGACGATGCCGTGTCGGTGGGCGACGATCCGCCGCAGCGCACGCCTCTGGTGATCGATCGCGTTACCGTCGGGTCATGACGCCCGTGGATTCGACACCCCCGACCGGTCGCCCGCTCGACCTGCCGAACATCTCCCTCGCCCCGAAGGTGCTGCTGCACGATCACCTCGACGGCGGGTTACGCCCGGCGACGGTCCTCGAGCTCGCCCGCGAAGTGGAGTACGCGGACCTGCCCGCCGCCGACGCGGAGTCGCTGGGCACGTGGTTCCGCGATGCCGCCGACAGCGGCTCGCTGGAGCGGTATCTCGAGACCTTTGCGCACACGGTCGCCGTGATGCAGACGCCGTCGGCGCTGGCGCGGGTGGCGCGCGAATGTGTCGAGGACCTCGCCGCCGACGGCGTCGTCTACGCCGAGGTGCGCTACGCGCCCGAACAACACCTCGAGCGCGGGATGCCCCTGGACGAGGTCGTCGAGGCGGTACTCGCGGGCTTCGCCGAGGGCGAGGCGCAGGCCGCGGCGGCGGGGCGGCCGATCATGGTGCGCTGTCTGGTCACCGCGATGCGCCATGCCGCGCGGTCGCGCGAGATCGCCGAGCTGGCCGTGCGCTACCGCGATGCCGGGGTGGTGGGTTTCGACATCGCCGGTGCCGAGGCCGGTCACCCGCCGACGCGACATCTCGATGCGTTCGAGTTCATGCGGGCCAACAACGCCCACTTCACCATTCACGCGGGTGAGGCCTTCGGTCTGCCGTCGATCCATGAGGCGATCGCCTTCTGCGGTACGGATCGCCTCGGTCACGGTGTCCGGGTGATCGACGACATCACGCTGCCCGAGGGTGCCGACCTCGCCGCCGAGTCGTTCGAGGGGGCGGAGCTCGGGCAGATCGCGAACATCGTGCGGGACAAGCGCATCCCGCTGGAGCTGTGCCCGAGCTCCAACGTGCAGACCGGGGCGGTCAACTCGATCGCCGAGCATCCGTTCAATGTCCTTGCGCGGCTGCGGTTCCGCGTGACGGTCAACACCGACAACCGGCTCATGAGCGACACCACGATGAGCAAGGAGTTCTATCGGCTTGCCCAGCAGTTCGGTTACGGCTGGGCGGATTTCGAGCGGTTCACGGTGAACGCGATGAAGTCGGCGTTCATCCATTTCGACGAGCGACTCGCGTTGATCGACGACGTCATCAAGCCGGGATATGCGGTGTTGCTGGGCTGACCGAGGGATCGGCGGCCTCTTCGTGACGCGCCTTCCGCACGTTTCGGCTGCGGTGATCTCGATACGGTGCCTCGCTGCGCTCGGAACCTACTCGATCAGCGGGGGGGCTGCGCTCGGAACCTACTCGATCAGCGGGGGCGGGTGGTGCGCTGCGCTCGGAACCTACTCGATCAGCGGGTTGGATCAGCGGGGGCGGGTGGTGCGCTCGGCCGGGGCCGTCACGACTTCTTGACCAGCCGGCCCTCGAAGTCGTGCACCAGCGCGCGCCAGGCATCCGACTCGTTGTCGAACGGCGGGCTCGGCGCGAGCCGCTTGGGATCCGGGTTGATCGCGTAGTCGACGAACCAGCCGAGCGGAGTCGTGGAGCCGAGCGCCTCGTTGACGGCCTCGTCCTCGGCGTAGTCGGCGGCATCGGTGAGCAATTCGACGGCGAGGTCGAGCTGGTTCCGATCGATCCGTCGGGGTCCGTCGGTGATGTCGTCGGCGAGGCCGGGCAGCACGTAGACGTTGTCGTCGATGACGTCGAACTCGAGTGAGCCGTCGGTCGCCGCGGTGCGCACCTCGTCGAAGGTCGACACGTCGGCGAGATCGTGGTCGTCGGAATCGGCCAGGAATCGACTCAGCGACCGCGCCGACGTGAACACGAAGATCTTTCCGTCGGTGCCGAGGAACACCGGGTCGTCGCCGAGATAGCAGCGCAGCGAGAGGTATTCACCGTCGCCGGTCACGATCTTGATCGGATCGATGCCGACGCCGGCCCAGAAGTCGTCGTCGTCGATCTCGTCGTCGTCCTCGTCGTCATCGGTGTCGTCGTCGAGGTCGTCGTCGGACTCGTCGGATTCACCGTTCTCGTCGGCGTGTCCTTCGACGATCTCCAACTCGTCGTCGACGGGCTCGTCTTCGTCCTCGGCGGACTCCGCGGCCTCGAGTTCGGCCTCGGCGGTCACGACTGCGGCGGCATCGACCTTCGGCGTGGTGATCACATCGTCGACCGCGTCGATCACGTCGTCCCAGTGCTTGGCGATCAAGCGGCCGATCCGGACCCAGAGGTCCACGCCGTCGCGGCCGACGAAGTTGCGCGTACCGGTGGTCACGGCACCGAGGATCGGGTTCCCGTTGAAGAACTTGGTGATGACGGTCAGTTCGCAGACCTCACCGAGGATGCGGACGATCTCCAGCGCATCCTCGAGCTCGGCGATGACCTCCGGCGTGGGGTCCTCGGCGGCGAGCTCGGGTACCCCGACCAGGTCGTAGGTGTGCTTGTCGTCGGGGACCAGTTCGTCGGCCTGCAGCCCGACCACGGTGGGCCATGCCGGATGGTCGACGAGATCGTTGTCGTCGTCGTTGCGGATGAACGCGGTGAGCTCGGCGACCCCCGGGAAGCCGTAGAGGTCCTCGTCGAGGCCGAGAAATGCCTCCCACTCGTCGTCATCCTCACGCCACCGGGGTGCCCAGAGGGTGAAGATGTTTCCGTCGGTGAGTCCGAGCTCGATGGGGACGATGTCTCCGGCCATGAGGACACAGCGTAGCGATGCGACCTGTGAACTCGGGTAGCGCCCCTGCGTCGAGGGAGTGAACGCCCGTCGTGGGCCTGTGGTGAACCCCGCGGTGATCATCGGGGCCGGAAGAATCCCTGGAAGCCCTGACCGGCATTCGTGGTGCGCAACGGCGATACACCGACCGGACTGCCGGCCTCGACGAGTTGGTCGTTCCCGACGTACATGGCGACATGCCCGTCCCACACGGCGAGGTCGCCGGGGCGCAGATCGCCCTGACTCACCGGATATCCCGCGGTGTCCTGATCCTGTGCGAGACGCGGCAGCTCCACGCCGGCCTGGCGATAAGACCATTGCGTGAATCCGCTGCAGTCGAAGCCGTCCGGTGTGGTGCCGCCCCACACATACGGGACACCCTGCTGACTGAGTGCGGCGCGGACCGCCGTGGCGGCGCGCTGGTCGGGGGCGTAGGCGATCGACCCGTCGGGGAGGGTGATGGGGATGCCGCCCTTGGCCGGACCGGTGGACAGACCACCGACCTCCGCCGGTGTGGTGGTGCGGGCGAGGGCCATCATCCGGTCGGTGTCGGACTGCAACTCGGCCTGGGTCCGGCCGACGATCTGCATGCCCCGCGCGATGTGCTCGAGGGCGACCGGCAGGATCATCGCGACGCCCTGCGGTGTGAACAGCGTCGGCCCGAGCGCGGAGGCCGCGCGCTGGAAGGAGTCGATCAGCCCGCCGAGTTGATCGGCGGCGACCTTCACCTTCGCACCGGCATCCTCGATGAGCGCGGCGATCGCCGCACTGTCGTCGGTGACACCGGCCATCGTGCGGTGGGTGCGGTCGGCGGCCGCGATCGCACCGTCGGCGCCGGTGCCCCGCCAGTCCCGTGCCACCTCGCGCGTCGCCGTCGTCGACCCCTGCCGGATCTGTTCGAGGTGCGGTTGCGCCGAACGCAGACGGTCGGCGGGGTTGCCGGGCGGGAGGACGCCGGTGCCGAGCGCGGTGATCATGATGCGCAGGGGCGCGATGAGGATGTCGATGGTGAGCATCAGAGTCGCAGCTCCCGATCGGGGCCCGCCGACGGCATCCGCGCGGCGTTGACGTCGTCGGCGTCGACATAGGCGCGGGCGGCGGATCGCGTGCCGGCGTCCTGGTCGGCATGGCGTTGTGCGACCGTGTCCAGCGTGCGGGCCCGACCGTCGAGGACGTAGGCGGTGGCCGACAGGAAGTCGGCACCGATGACGCCGAATGTCGTGGTGAGTGCACCGATGTCGCCGCGCTGGTGGGCGACCTGCGCGCGAATCTGTCCGGCGGCGGATTGCTGGCCGCGCGCGTACGCGTCCAGTGCGTGGGGGTTGGCGGTTACCTCGGTCATGTATTTCTGACGCGCGGCCGTCGGGTCCGGTTCCACCTAGTCTGATGCCATGCAGGTACAGATCGTCGATCACCCGCTCGCGGCCGCACGCCTGACCACGATGAGGGACAAGGCCACCGACAACGCGCGATTCCGCGCCGCACTGTCGGATCTGACGCAGATGCTCATCTACGAGGCGCTCTCGCAGGCGCCGTCGGAGTCGTTTCCGATAGAGACCCCGTTGGTCGGTTGCGAGGGCACCCGGTTGGCCACACCGCCGCTGCTGGTGCCGGTTCTGCGCGCCGGGCTGGGCATGGTGGAGCAGGCCCACGCGATGGTGCCCGAGGCCCACGTCGGATTCGTCGGGATCGCGCGGGACGAGGCGACCGCGAAACCGGTGCCATACCTGGAGTCCCTGCCCGACGACCTGTCCGGGCTGCCCGTGTTCGTCCTCGACCCGATGCTGGCCACCGGCGGTTCGATGCTGCACACCATCGAGCTCCTCGTTGCCCGCAACGCCGACGACATCACCGCGGTGTGCGTCGTCGCGGCTCCCGAGGGGGTCGCGGCGCTGGAGAACTCCGCTCATCCGGTGCGTCTGGTGGTGGCGGCCGTGGACGAGGGGCTCGATGACGTCGCCTACATCGTGCCGGGACTCGGCGACGCCGGTGATCGCCAGTTCGGACCCCGCTGACGGGGTCGCGGATCAGGCGGCGACCGCCGCCCATCGGCCGTCGGCCCGGCGGACCACCACGTCGTGGTCGAAGCACGAGCTGATGGTCGAGGAGGTGAGCGCCTCGTCGACGATCCCGGCGGCGATCACCTCGCCGTCGCGCAGCAGCATCGCGTGACTCGTACTGGTCGGCAGATCCTCCAGATGGTGGGTCACCAGCACGCTCGCCAGGCCGGGCACCTCGGAGCGCAACTGGTCGATGCCGCTCAGGAGCTTCTCGCGGGCGGCCAGGTCGAGGCCGGTGGCGGGCTCGTCGAGCAGCAGCAGGTCGGGCCGCGGCATCAGGGCGCGCGCGATCAGGGTGCGACCGCGTTCACCCTGACTCATCACCGGCCACACCGAATCGCGTCGGGAGGTCATGCCGAGCAGGGCCAGGAGGTCGTCGGCGTGACGGTGCTCGGCCTCCGTGTAGACGTGCCGGCGGTCGAGCTCGGGTGTGTTGGTGAGGCCGGTGAGCACCACCTCGTGTGCGGTGAGCGGGAGATCGATGCGCCACCGCGGGTCGACATGTCCGATGTGCGTGCGCAATTCGCGCATGTCGACGCGGCCGAGTCGTTTGCCCAGGACGTCGACGGTGCCGGTGGTCGGGTGGCCGCGCGCGCCCAGGATCGTCATCAGGGTGGATTTGCCCGCGCCGTTGGGGCCCAGCAGAGCCCAGTGTTCGCCGGGCTCGACCCGCAACGACACGTCGTGCAGGAGGGGTCGGCCGTTGCGGACCACGTCGATGTTCGCCGCGTCCAGGATCGGGTCAGAGATCGAGTGCACGACGATCACGGTAGCCAGCCCGTCCACGGGCGATCACGCGCCTGGGGGCAACTCCGCCGCGATGCGGGCGGCCAGGTCGTGCAGTTCGGCACCGACGCCGGCCAGATCGTCTCCGCGGTGGTCTCGGTGCGGAGCCGCGACGACCTCGAGGTAGTACTTCAGTTTCGGTTCGGTACCCGACGGCCGTGCCATCACCCGCAGCGACGTCCCGTCGGTTGCCGTCCCGGTCAGTTCGACCGCATCGGTGCGTAGCGCGTCGGTGCGCGCGGCGAAGTCCTCGCTCCGCACCGGCACGCCGGCGAGCGAACGGGGCGGTGCGGTGCGCAGCCGCGTCATCAGTTCGGTGATCTCCGCCGGATCGGTCAACCGGATCGAGCGTTGCGTGGTGACGTGCACGCCGTGTCGGCGGGCGAGGTCGTCGAGCGCCCCCGACAGATCGGAGCGTGTTCCGATCAGTTCGTGGGTCAGTTTCGCCGCCACGACGGCCGCACCGATGCCGTCCTTGTCGCGGACGCCGACCGGGTCCACGCAATGCCCGATCGCCTCCTCGTAGGCGTACAGCAGGGGTTCCCCGGCGCGAACGAGCCATTTGAAGCCCGTCAACGTCCGGACGTGCCGGACTCCCGCGGCCCGTGCGACGGCCGGGAGGAGGGAGCCGGACACGATGGTGTTCGCGACGATCGGCGCGGCCAGCTCGGTGGTGGACAACAGTTGGGACCCGAGCAGCGCCCCGGTCTCGTCGCCGGTCAGCATGCGCCATCCACCGTGCACGCGCGCGCCGATCGCGCAGCGGTCGGCGTCGGGGTCGAGGGCGATCGCGAGGTCCGCGTCGATGCGTCGGGCGAGCGCGAGTACGCGATCGGCCGCTCCGGGTTCCTCGGGATTGGGGAACCGTACGGTGGGGAAGTCGGGATCGGGGGCGAATTGCTCGGCGACGACATGGATGTCGGCGAACCCGGCGCGGCGAAGCGCGCGGAGCGCGAGTGCCCCGCCCACCCCGTGCATCGCGGTGAGCGCGATGCGCACCGGGGATCGATGAACGCTTCCGAATCGCGCACTCAGCCGGTCGAGGTAGCGGGCGGTGTTCATCTGTGCCCGGGAGTCCGGCGAGACATGTTGGCGGGCAATGGTGTTCGCGGCCGGAGCGGTGGCGATCAGGTCTTCGATCTCCTGATCCGCAGGTGGGATGAGCTGCGCTCCGCCGGCGAGGTAGACCTTGTACCCGTTGTCGTCCGGTGGGTTGTGGGACGCGGTCACCGTGATCGCGCACGCCGCGCCGAGGTCACGGCACGCGAAGGCCACCAGTGGGGTCGGTCCCGGCCCGGCCAGGGTGACCACGTCGAATCCCTGTGCGGTGAGCACTTGCGCTGCCGCCGTGGCGAATGCGGCGGAACCGTGCCGGGCGTCACGTCCGACGACGACCGTCGCGCCTTCGTGCCCGTGACCCAGGAGAAACCGGCCCAGTGCCCAGGTCGTGCGGGTCACCACGGCCACGTTCATCCCGTTGGGTCCGGCGCGGACCGGACCGCGCAGCCCGGCCGTACCGAAATGCAGTGTGTCGGTGAAACGTTCGGCGAGTGCGTCGGGGCCGAGCCGGGACAGTTCGGCGCGGGTGCCGGGATCGGGGTCGGCGGCGATCCAGTCATCCGGATCGATGGTCGACATGCTCAGAGCTCGGCGACGATCGAGGCGAGCAGCTCACCCATCCGCGTCGCCGACGCGTTGCCGACCTCGAGGACCTCGTTGTGGCTCAACGGTTCCCCGGTCATCCCGGCGGCGAGGTTGGTCACCAGCGACATCCCGAGGACGTTCATGCCGGCCGCCCGGGCGGCAATGGTCTCGTGCACCGTGGACATCCCGACCAGGTCGGCGCCGAGCGTGCGCAGCATGCGGATCTCGGCGGGCGTCTCGTAGTGCGGCCCGGGCAACCCGGCGTAGACGCCCTCGGCGAGCGAGGCGTCCGAGCGTCGTGCGATCTCCCGGAGCCTGGGCGAATAGGCGTCCACCAGGTCGACGAACCGTGCGCCGACGAGCGGAGAGCGTGCGGTCAGGTTCAGGTGATCGCTGATGAGCACGGGTTGGCCCACCGACATGTCGTCGCGGAGTCCACCTGCCGCGTTGGTCAGCACGATCGTGTGCGCGCCGGCCGCGGCCGCGGTCCGGACCGGATGCACCACCCGCGCGAGGTCGTGGCCCTCATAGGCGTGGATACGCCCCAGCAGGATCAGCACGCGCCGGTCGCCGATGTGCACCGAGTGCACGACACCTCCGTGACCGGCGGCCGCGGGCGGGGTGAAGCCGGGTAGCGACGACATCGGCACGCTCGCGATCGGGGCGCCGAAGGCGGCGGCCGCCGGCGCCCAGCCGGAGCCCAGGACCACGGCGACGTCGTGGGCGGAGCAGTCGGTCTCGGCGGCGATGGTCGCCGCGGCCGCGACGGCGGCGGCATCGGCGTCGGCGGTGGGGTCCATGGGCCAACCCTAATGCCCGGCGATATGGTTCCTACATGCCGTTTCTCAGTTCTGTAGGCGATGTCACCGAGCTCTATCTCGGTACCGAGGGTGTCGAACTCGACGAGGCCAACCCGGACAACCGGTTCCGTCTCGAGTGGATCGACGCGGTCGCCGGGCTGCTCGACCGGGTGGCGAGCGAGCCGTCGAAGCCGTTGGTGATCACCGCCACCGGCAAGTTCTTCACCAACGGCCTCGACGTCGACTACGTCGCGGCCAACGCGAGCGGTCTGCCGCGCTACCTCGACCGTGTGCACGAGCTGTACGTCAAGCTCCTCACCCTCCCGGTGCCGACCGTCGCCGCCGTCAACGGTCACGCCTTCGGCGCGGGCGCGATGTTGGCCGTGTGCGCGGACGTCCGGGTGATGCGGACCGAGCGCGGGTTCTGGTCACTGCCGGAGGCCGCACTCGGGATGCCGTTCACCCGCGGCATGAGTTCACTCATCCGGACCCGGCTCACCGACGCCGCGGCCACCGAGGCGATGCTGACCTCGCGACGCTACGGTGCCGCAGATGCCGTGGCCGCCGGGATCATGGAGGAGGCGGTCGAGGTGGACGGGCTGCTCGACCGGGCGCGGGAGATCGCCGCCGAGCGCGCTCCGCTGTGCGGACCGAACCTCGGTCTCATCAAGCGGGGGCTGCGCCAGCCGCTGATCGACGACCTGCAGACCACGACCCCGCCGACCGTGTTGTGAGGGACGAGCGCGATGGCCGTCGGTGAGCGCGGAATCCACACGGTGGTGCCCCGCGATGTGATCGGGGCATGGTGGGCGGCGCACGGATCCGACGTCGTCGGGTGGCGCCGCCGGATCCACGCGCTGCCGGAACTGTCCCGGCAGGAGGTCAACACCACGGAGCTGGTGATGGCCGAACTCACCGCTGCCGGTCTGACGCCGCGGCGGCTGCCGCTCGGCACCGGCGTGGTGTGTGACATCGGGTCCGGCGACCAACCGCGCATCGCGCTGCGTGCGGACATGGACGCGCTGCCGATCACCGAGCACACCGGGTTGCCGTTCAGCTCCACCGTCGAAGGTGTCTCGCACGCGTGCGGCCATGACGCACACACCGCGATCCTCATCGGCGTGGCGCACCTGCTGGCGTCGCTCGACGAGCTGCCCGTCGGTGTGCGGCTGATCTTCCAGCCGGCCGAGGAGGTCATGCCCGGGGGCGCGCTGGACGCGGTCGCGGCCGGTGTGATGACCGGTGTCAGCCGGATCTTCGCGCTGCATTGCGACCCCAAGCTGCCCGTCGGTTCGGTCGGGCTGCGTGCCGGCGCGCTGACCTCGGCGGCCGACCACATCGATCTGCAGCTGCACTCCGCAGGCGGACACACCTCACGTCCGCATCTGACCGGCGACCTGGTCTACGCGATGGGCACCGTGATCACCGGTCTGCCCGGCATCCTGTCCCGCCGGCTGGACCCGAGATCGGGCACGGTGATGGTCTGGGGTGCCGCCCACGCAGGTAACGCGCCGAATGCGATTCCGCAGGAAGGGCGTCTCCGTGGCACCGTCCGCACCGGTGACCACGACACCTGGGGCGAGCTCGAGCCACTCATCCGATCGGTGATCGGCGAACTGCTCGCGCCACTCGGCGTGCGCTACGACCTGTCGTACTTCCGCGGGGTTCCGCCGGTGGTGAACGACGAGCCGGCCGTCGAGGTGATGCGCGACGCCGTCGCGGCGGTGGGTCCGAACGCCGTGGCCGACACACCGCAGTCACCGGGCGGCGAGGATTTCTCGTGGTATCTGGAGCACGTGCCCGGCGCGATGGGCCGACTCGGGGTGTGGGACGGGATCAGTCCCCGCGTCGACCTGCATCAACCGAACTTCGACATCGACGAGCGCGCGCTGGAGGTCGGGGTGCGGACCCTGGCCGGGATCGCGCTCGCCGGGGCCTGAGGACGGCAGCCGCTCAGGGCTCGATGGGCCCCGGCCCGGGACCGACGTTGCGGGATTCCCGCAGGCGCAACTGCTGGACGTATTCGGCAGGTGCACCGGCGATCTCCGCGGCCTCGGCCATGACCCCGAGATAGCGGGCCGACGGCAGGCCACCTTCGTAGGCATCGAGCACGTAGAGCCACGCGAGTACCGGGCCGTCGGCGGTCTCCACCCGTGCGCGCAGCTTCACGTGGATGCCGAGTTCGGAACCCTCCCACCGGTCGAGGTTCTCCTCGTCCTCGGCGGTGACGTCGTAGAGCACGATGAAGACCTTGGCGTCCGGGTTGTCGGGGTCCTCGGTGACGGTGGCGAGTGAGCCCTCCCAGCCGATGTCGCCGCCCCGAAGGTCAGACGCCATCCGCGCAGCCAGCCGGTTCCCGACATCGGGGAGTGGGGTGCACGCTCGGCCATCTGCTCGGGATGCATGTTCGAACCGTAGGCGGCGTATATCGGCACGGGCGAAAGCCTAGATGCTCGACGCGCAGCGCGAAAGCCGAGGCTCCCCACCCGCGCGCCGCGCAGCCGCCGGGGGACTAGGTTGGAGGACGACCACGTGCGCAGCCGAGGATGGCGAGAGGACTTTCAACTGTGACCAAGATCGTGATCATCGGTGGTGGACCTGCGGGTTATGAGGCCGCGTTGGCCGCGGCCGCCTACGGCGCCGACATCACGGTGATCGACTCCGACGGCGTCGGTGGCGCGTGCGTGTTGTGGGACTGCGTGCCGTCGAAGACCTTCATCGCCTCCACCGGCATCCGGACCGAGGTGCGCAAGGCCGTCGATCTGGGCATCAACATCCGTACCGACGACGCCCTGGTCACCCTGCCCCAGATCCACCAGCGTGTCCGCGACCTCGCGTTCGCCCAGTCCGCCGACATCCGGTCCCGATTGATCAGCGAGGGCGTCAAGCTCGTGTCGGGCCGGGCCCAGCTCGACGAGCGCCAGCTCGGGGTGTCGACGCACGGGGTCATCGCCACCCTCGACGACGGGTCCACCGAGCGGTACGAGGGCGATGTCGTGCTGATCGCCACGGGTGCCTCGCCGCGTGTCCTGCCCGATGCCCGACCCGACGGTGACCGGATCCTGACGTGGCGGCAGCTCTACGACCTCGAGCAGCTGCCCGAGCACCTCGTCGTGATCGGTTCCGGTGTCACCGGTGCCGAGTTCGTGCACGCCTACACCGAACTCGGTGTTCGGGTCACGCTGGTGTCCAGCCGTGATCGCGTGCTGCCCGGCGAGGACGAGGACGCTGCCCTGGTCCTCGAGGACGCACTGGCCGAGCGCGGTGTGGAGCTGATCAAGCACGCGCGCGCCGACCGGGTTGAGCGGCACGGGGATTCGGTGACCGCACATCTGGCCGACGGCCGCACCGTCACCGGTTCGCACGTCCTGATGACCGTCGGCTCGGTCCCCAACACGAACGACCTGGGCCTCGAACGCGCCGGCGTGGAGGTCGATCGCGGCGGTTTCATCACCGTCGACCGTGTGTCACGGACCTCGGTCGCGGGGGTCTACGCCGCCGGCGACTGCACCGGTCTGCTCCCGCTGGCGTCGGTCGCGGCGATGCAGGGTCGTATCGCGATGTACCACTCCCTCGGGGAGGGGGTCAGTCCGATCAAGCTGAAGACCGTTGCGTCGGCGATCTTCACGCGACCCGAGATCGCCACCGTCGGGGTGTCCCAGCGGGCCATCGACTCCGGCGAGTACCCGGCCCGAACCGTCATGTTGCCGTTGGCGACCAACCCGCGTGCCAAGATGAGCGGTCTGCGACGCGGATTCGTGAAGATCTTCTGCCGACCGGCGACCGGTGTGGTGATCGGTGGCGTGGTGGTCGCCCCGACGGCGTCCGAGCTCATCCTGCCGATCGCACTCGCGGTGCAGAACAAACTGACGGTGTCCGATCTCGCACAGACCTTCTCGGTCTACCCGTCGCTGTCCGGATCGGTGATCGAGGCCGCCCGGCAGCTGGTCCGGCACGACGACCTCGACTAGCGGAGTCCGGAGTCGGCGTCGGGTCGGTCGTCGGGCGTCCGGATCTCACCCTCAACCGAGGTCGAGGCTGTGCTCCACGGCGCGATTCCAGCCGGTGTAGAGGCGATCGCGTTCGTCGTCGCCCATCTGCGGTTCCCACCGCCTGTCCTCGGCCCAGTTGGCACGGATCTCGTCCTCGGACTCCCAGTAGCCGACGGCGAGCCCTGCGGCGTAGGCGGCGCCCAGCGCGGTCGTCTCGTTGACCACCGGCCGGACGACCGGGACGTCGAGGATGTCGGCCTGGAACTGCATGAGCAGGTCGTTGACGACCATGCCGCCGTCCACCTTGAGGGTGGACAATTCCACGCCGGAGTCCGCCTGCATCGCCTCGATTACCTCGCGCGTCTGAAAAGCGCTGGCCTCCAACGCCGCCCGGGCGAGATGGCCTTTGTTGACGAACCTGGTCAGCCCGACGATGACGCCACGCGCGTCGGGTCGCCAGCGAGGTGCGAACAGTCCGGAGAACGCGGGGACGAAATAGGTGTCGCCGTTGTCCTCGACGGACGCGGCGAGCGTCTCGATCTCGCTCGCGTGGGTGAACAGTCCGAGGTTGTCGCGCAGCCACTGCACCAGCGATCCGGTGACCGCGATCGAACCCTCGAGCGCGTAGCGGGCCCGCTGATCTCCGATCCGGTAACAGACGGTGGTCAGTAGCCCGTGATCGCTGAACACGGGTTCGGTACCGGTGTTGAGCAGCAGGAAATTGCCGGTGCCGTAGGTGTTCTTCGCCTCACCGGGATCGAGGCACGCCTGCCCGAACGTTGCCGCCTGCTGGTCGCCGAGGATGCCGGCCAACGGCACCCCGGGCAGCGAACCGTGCTCGCGGAGCGGCCCGTAGACCTCGGAGGAACTGCGGATCTCGGGCAGCAGGGCGGTCGGGATGCCCATCTCGGCGCAGATCTCCTCGTCCCAGGCCAGGGTGCGCAGGTCCATCAGCATGGTCCTCGACGCGTTGGTGACGTCGGTGATGTGCAGTCCGCCGTCCGGACCGCCGGTCATGTTCCAGGCAGTCCACGAATCCATTGTGCCGAAGCACAGTTCGCCGGCCTCGGCGCGCTCGCGGGCGCCGTCGACGGAGTCGAGCAGCCAGCGGATCTTCGGGCCCGCGAAGTATGTCGAGAGCGGCAGGCCGGTGCGGTCGCGGTACCGGTCCACCCCGACGTCACCGGCCAGTTCGCGGCAGAGGTCGTTGGTGCGGGTGTCCTGCCACACGATCGCGTTGTGGATCGGCTCGCCGGTCTCGCGGTCCCAGATGAGAGTCGTCTCACGTTGGTTGGTGAGCCCGCACGCGGCGATGTCGCCGTGCTTGAGGTCGACCGACGCCAGCGCCGCGGCGGCGACCCGTCGCGTGTTGCGCCAGATCTCCGAGGCATCGTGCTCGACCCATCCGGCACGCGGAAAGATCTGCTCGTGCTCGATCTGTTCGCTGCTGACCACCCGCCCCTGATGATCGAAGATCATCGCCCGCGTCGAGGTGGTGCCCTGGTCGATGGCCGCGACGTATGTGCTTGCGCTTCCCACGCCGCACAGTGTCGCACGCGGCGGCTGCCCGTGAGATCGATCGACGTCATGTCGTCTCGTCCTCCTGCCGCAGGCCTCCGGGCGGAATCACGGGACATGACCTAGGCTCGGAAAACATGAGTACCGAGTTCAACCCGGACCGACCAGCGGATATGGGTCCGCTCTACCGTGCCGAGGCATGGCGCCGGTTGAGCAGTGAACAATTCGACGTCGTGGTCATCGGAGGTGGCGTCGTCGGTGTGGGCGCCGCGCTCGACGCGGCCACCCGAGGACTGCGGGTGGCGTTGGTCGAGGCCCGCGACATCGCATCCGGGACGTCGAGCAGATCGTCGAAGATGTTCCACGGTGGCCTCCGCTACCTCGAGCAGCTCGAGTTCGGATTGGTGCGCGAGGCACTGCGGGAACGTGAGCTCTCCCTCCGCCTGCTCGCCCCGCATCTGGTGAAGCCGCTGCCGTTCCTCTATCCGCTGACCCGACGAGTCTGGGAGCGGCCCTACGTCGCCGCCGGGATCTTCCTGTACGACCGCATGGGTGGTGCGAAATCGGTTCCCGGCCAACACCATGTGACGCGTTCGGGCGCGCTGCGCGTGGCACCGGCCCTGAAGCGGAACTCGCTGATCGGCGGGATCCGCTACTACGACACCGTGGTCGACGACGCCCGGCACAGCCTGACGGTCGCCCGGACCGCGGCGAACTACGGCGCGGTGATCCGGACGTCCACCCAGGTGGTGGGCTTCCTCCGTGAGGCCGACCGGGTACTCGGTGTGCGCGTTCGTGATTCGGAGACCGGAGACCTCGCCGAGGTACGTGCGCACTGTGTGATCAACGCCGCCGGGGTCTGGACCGACGAAGTCCAGGCGCTGTCAAAACAGCGTGGCCACTTCAAGGTCCGTGCATCCAAGGGCGTGCACATCGTGGTGCCCCGCGACCGCATAGTCAGCGAGACCGCGATCATCCTGCGCACCGACAACTCGGTGTTGTTCGTGATCCCCTGGGAGACCCACTGGATCATCGGGACCACCGACACCGACTGGAATCTCGACCTCGCACATCCGGCGGCCACCCGTGCCGACATCGACTACATCATCGAGCGCGTCAACGAGGTGCTGGTCACCAAGATCACCCACGGTGACATCGAAGGGGTCTACGCCGGCCTGCGTCCGCTCCTCGCGGGCGAGGACGACGAGACGTCGAAACTGTCCCGCGAGCACGCGGTCGCGGTGGTCGCGCCCGGGCTGGTGTCGATCGCAGGCGGTAAGTACACCACCTACCGGGTGATGGCGGCGGACGCCGTCGACGCATGCACCGACTTCATCCCCACCCGGGTCGCACCGTCGATCACCGAACGCGTACCGCTCCTCGGCGCGGACGGCTACTTCGCGCTGATCAACCAGTGCGAACACCTCGGACAGCGATACGGACTGCACCCGTACCGGATTCGGCGTCTGCTCAACCGGTACGGGTCGCTGATCGACGACGTGCTCTACTACGCTGCCGATGATCCGTCGCTGCTGCAGCCGGTCGCCGCGGCACCCCAGTATCTGCGGGTCGAGATCTTGTACGCCGCGATCGACGAGGCCGCACTCCATCTCGAGGACGTGTTGGCCCGCCGGACGCGGATCGCCATCGAATACCCGCACCGCGGGGTGGATTGCGCGCAGGAGGTCGCCGACATCCTCGCGCCGGTTCTGGGATGGACACCCGAGCAGACCGCCTTCGAGGTTGCCACCTACGTAGCCCGCGTCGAGGCCGAGATCGCGTCCCAGCAGCAACCGGACGACGATTCGGCCGATGCCCTTCGTGCCGCCGCGCCCGAGTCGCGGCCGGAGATCCTGGAGCCGGTGCCCGTACCGGAGTGAGGCGCGGCTGATCTGATCCCTCGCACCGGGAGGTCCCGATCGCACAGATCGGGACCTTCTGCTCTGGTGGTGGTATGCCCGCCGCCGGAACAATGGGTTATGGCAGAAGGACAGATCATGGTCGACAATGTGGTGCAGGTACTGACCGACGACGAGGCCGCGGAACTCCTCGCGACCGTCACGCTGGGCCGAATCGCGCTGAGCGTCAACGGGCAACCGGACATCTACCCGGTCAACTACCATGCCGGTGACGGACGGATCGTCTTCCGCACGGGCGAGGGAACCAAACTCGCCCAGATCGCGGTGAACGAGAACGTCGCCTTCGAGGCCGACGACCACGACGCCGTCGGCGGATGGAGCGTCGTCGCGAAAGGTACTGCACGAGTGCTGGTCTCGACCCATGACATCGCCGCCGCCGACGAGTTGTCGCTCCGGCCGTGGATTCCCACGATCAAGTACAACTACGTCGAGATCTCGGTCGCCGAGATCGCCGGTCGGCGTTTCCAGTTCGGTCCGGAGCCCGAACGGTACCCGGTCTGATTCGGGGGCGGGTATCGCTCGGCAGGACATGCCATCGCAGTCACTTCACGTCTGACAGTCACTTCAGGTCTGACAGTGCGGACAGAAGTAGATCACGCGATCTTCGCCGATCGGGCCGAGGTCACCTCGCTCGATCGGCGTCCCGCACTTTCGGCACCATTGACCACGCCGTCCGTACACCCACATCCGGGCGTTGGCGGCGGTCTGCCCGGTGGTCGTGCGCGCGGTTCGCTCGCGGTTGGACCACAGCAGTCGTCTGCTCAGGTCCACCGCGGCACCGACCTCGACGTCGCGTACCGCCCGGGTGGGCAGAACTCCACGCAGAAAGCAGATCTCGCTGCGGTAGACGTTGCCGATACCGGCGACCAGACGTTGATCCAGCAGCGCGATCCCGATCTTCTCGTCGGGAACCGACTCGATCCGGTGGATCGCCTCGGCGCGGTCCCAGTCGACCGCCAGCAGGTCCGGACCGAGGTAGGAGAGCGCCGAGTCGGGATCGGTGAGCACCTCCAGCACCCCGAGGTCGAATCCGACCGCCTCGCGACGATCGGTACGTAGCACCACGCGGGCCTGGAAACCCGGACGCCGCCACCGCCGCCCGAGTGGGTGCACATGCCAGGCACCTTCCATCTTCAGGTGCGAATGAATGCTCACCGCACCGTTCTCGGGATGGTCGTCCGGTCCCGAGACGTCGATCAACAGATGCTTGCCCACCGAACGCACCGACGTCACCGTGCGGCCGGACAGATCAGCGGTCGCCAGCGACGGGACCCGGAACTGTGTGTACACGAGACGCTCACCGTCCAGCGCGGCACGAAGCCTCGTGGCCGCGGCGTAGACGGTGTCCCCCTCAGGCATGTTGTCCGTAACGCATGCGCACACCGCGTGGCGTGGTGGCGAAACCCGCGGCGACCAGAATCCGCGCGAATTCCGTTGCGAGCACCGGCTGTGAGTCCACCTGATCGATCATCAGCCGGGAGACTCGTCCGGCTCGGACGAGCGAGGCCAGCGCCCCCGCCGCCGCCTCCAGAGCTGCGGGAGACTGCGTGAACGTCAGCACGGTTTTGCCGCCCCGCTCCACGAACACCACCAACGTGCCGTCGACCAGGACGACCAGCGCCCCCGGCTTGCGGCCAGGTCGGTGCCCGCCGTCTTCGGATGCCGAGGGCCAGTCGAGTGCCGCGCCATACGGATTGGCGGGATCGGTGGCGGCCAGGACCACGGCGGCGTTGCCGGATCGCCGGTCGCTCAGCGCGTGCCGTCGCAGATCGTCGACGGTTGCCGGCGATGCGAACTGGGCGCCCCCGAGGCCCTCCACGTAATACCCACGACGCACATGTCCGTTGTCCTCGAACACGGTGAGTGCCTTGTAGATCCGCGCGAAGCCGCCGACGACGTCCTCGGCCATCACGCTGCCGCGGGTGATCACGCCGTAGCGGGCGAGCAACTGCTCGCACAACGCCTGCGTGGTCACCGTCGGTTCGGCCTCGACGTGTTCGAGCGCGAACCACCGGCCGCTCGCGGTCGGCGCCACCGCCCGACCGGATGCGTGCTCGGCCAGATATCGGGTGGACAGTCGCTGCGCGCGCAGACGAGGCGCGCGGCCGCGCGACCGGTGCGCAGGCGCCGATCGCGACGCCGACGGGCTTCGTCGGGGGGTGAGCATCGCGCGCACCGGTGCGAACGAGTCGTTGCTGATCCGCCCCGCCCACACCAGATCCCACAGGCCTGCCTCGACATCGGCGGCCGGCGGCCGGCCCGGGTCGTCACCGGCGACGGCGTCGGCGAGCTGTGCGAATCGGAGTGCACCACCGGGAGCGAGGACCTCGGTGATGCGCGCGTGCAGCGCGGCGGTGTCGATGTCATCGGGGGGCGCCAAGGTGAGGGGAGCGACATCGACCGGATGCAGCGCGATCCACCCGTCCGAACCGCCGATGCGCCCGTGGCCGGACCAGATCACCTCGCCGGTACTCAGCAGTTCGTCGAGCATCGACGGTGTGTAGTCGTCGATCCGGGCGGGCAGGACGAGCGATTCCCACGCCGACGCGGGGAGCGGGTGGCCGGCCAGCTGATCGATCACCGCCGCCACGCCGTCCACGCCGCTCAGGGTCTGGCCGTCGTCGACATGCTGCCAGGACGTCACGAACCGGGTGAGCACGTCGGTGCCGACGGGCGCGACCTCCGCCCGGCTCGCCGCGAGCGAACCGCGACGGATCTGACCGAGCACGTCGGCATGACACCACTGCGTGACCCGTGGACTCCCCGCGGGTGCGGCGTCGGGGAGGAAGTCGCCCTCGACGACGCGCCGGTCGGCGGCCAGCCGCACCAACGTGTCCCGGACCACGCCGACCGCCATGCCCAGTTCCTGCGCGGCATCCGCGACGACGAACGGCCCGTGCGTGCGGGCGTAGCGGCCCACGAGATCGCCGACCGGGTCGGCGACGGGCTCGAGGTAGGCGGCCGGAATACCGAGTGGCGCAGGGACTCCGAGTGCGTCACGCAGACGCGCGGTGTCGTCGACGGCGGCCCACAGGGCCCGTCCCTGATGGTTGATCGAGATGATCTGACCACTGCGATGCAGGTCGGCGAGGTCACCGAGCGGTGGATCGTCGCCCTGATGGCGCGCGGCGACGTCCTCGGAGCTCAGCGGGCCCAGCCAGCGCAGCAGGTCGACGATGTCCTCGGCGTCGCGGGCCTGCCGGTCCGCCGACAGTCGCTGCAGACGTGCGACGACCTCGGCGATGACCGCCGGATCGAGCAACTCGCGCAGGTCCACCCGCCCGAGCAGCTGGGCCAGCAGGCTGGTGTCCAGGGACAGTGCGGCCGCACGCCGCTCGGCGAGCGGGGCGTCGTCGGCGTACATGAACGCTCCGACGTAGCCGAACAGCATCGACGCGGCGAACGGGGAGGGACTCGCCGTCTCGGTTTCGACGACCCGCACACGGCGCTGCCCGATGCGGGTCAGCAGGTCGATCAGCGCCGGAAGGTCGTAGACGTCCTGGAGGCACTCCCGGACGGCCTCCAGCACGATCGGGAAGTCGGGGAATTTGGATGCGACGGAGAGCAGTTGGGCGCTGCGCTGGCGCTGCTGCCAGAGCGGTGCGCGGCGGCCGGGGTCACGCCGGGGGAGCAGCAGCGCACGCGCGGCGCACTCGCGGAAGCGGGAGGCGAACATCGACGAATCGGCGAGAGCGTCGGTGACGAGTTGCTCGATGGCATCGGGCTCGATGACGAACACCGCGGCGCCGGGTGGGTCGTCGTCGGTGTCGGGTAGCCGGACGATGATGCCGTCGTCGGAGGCAGTGGTCGCGCCCTCGATGCCGAGGGTGTTCTGCAGTCGCGCGGAGATCGCACTCGCCCAGGGCGCGTGGACGCGTAAACCGTAGGGGGAGTGCAGAATCAGTCGCCAGTCGCCGAGCTCGTCGCGGAATCGCTCGACGACGAGCGTGCGGTCGGTGGGCAGATGTCCGGTCGCTTCGCGCTGTTCGCCGATCAAGGCGGCGAGGTTGGCGCGCGCGAAGTCGGTGAGACCGAGGCGGTCGGCGTGTTCGGCGAGCGTGTCGGGATCGGCGACCGCGCCGGTGAACCTGCCGATCGCGGCACCGAGTTCGGCGGGCCGGCCGACGGTGTCGCCGATCCAGAACGGCAGCCGTCCGGGCTGGCCGAAAGCCGGCGAGACCAGCACCCGGTCGTGCGTGATGTCCTCGATCCGCCAGCTCGTCGCGCCGAGGGCGAAGACGTCGCCGATCCGTGACTCGTAGACCATCTCCTCGTCGAGCTCACCGACGCGCGTGGACTTCTCACCGCTCATCGGTCCCGCTCGCTCCGCTCCCGGCGACCCGACCATGAACACACCGAACAGCCCGCGGTCGGGGATCGACCCGCCGGACGTGACCGCGAGTCGCTGCGCGCCACGTCGGCCGACGATGGTCCCGGCGTCGCGATCCCAGGTGACCCGCGGTCGCAGTTCGGCGAACTCGTCGGACGGAAAACGCCCCGAGATCAGGTCCAGGGTGGCGTCGAAGACCTGCCTCGCCAGCTCGCGGTACGGCGCGGCCCGGCGTACCACCTCATACCAGTGCTCGACGTCGAGGTCGTCGATCGCCGCGGCGGCGATCGTCTGCTGGGCCAGGATGTCGAGCGGGTTCTGCGGAACCCGGAGTTCCTCGATCGCGCCGTCGAGCATCCGTTCGACCGTGACGGTGCAGTGGATGAGGTCGGTGCGGTGCTTGGGGTAGAGCACGCCCTGCGAGATCTCGCCCACCTGATGGCCTGCCCGGCCGATCCGCTGGAGCCCATTGGCCACCGACGGCGGAGCCTCCACCTGGATCACGAGGTCGACGGCACCCATGTCGATGCCGAGTTCGAGTGAGCTGGTCGCCACCACGCACGCCAGCCGCCCCGCCTTGAGGTCGTCCTCGATGAGCGCGCGTTGTTCCTTGCTCACCGAACCGTGGTGTGCCCGGGCCAGGGTCGGCTCGGCGCCGGAACTCGCACCGCTGGCCATCACGAACGCGGGTGCGCCCCCGGCGACGCGCGGGTTGGCCGGCGGCGGTGGGTGTGAACCCTCGGCACGCTCGGCGTGGATCTCGTTCAGCCGGGCCGTCAGCCGCTCCGCGAGCCGACGCGAGTTGGCGAACACGATGGTCGCGCGGTTCTTCTCGATCTGGTCGACGATCGACGACTCCACATAGGGCCATAGCGATCCGGCGGTGGGCGAGAACGCATCGTCGAGCTCGTCGGCCGAGCCCTCGGGCGGTGGGATGTTGGCCATGTCCTCGACCGGCACGTCGACGCGCAGGTCGAAGGTCTTGGTGGTCGGTGGCTTCACCACCCGGCACGGTGCGGCGCCGCTGAGGAAACCGGCCACCAGTTCCGGTGGACGGACGGTCGCCGACAGACCGATCCGTTGGGCGGGCTTCTCGAGGAGTTCGTCGAGGCGTTCGAGCGTCAGCGCGAGGTGGGTGCCCCGTTTGGTGGCGGCGACGGCATGCACCTCGTCGACGATCACCACATCGACGTCGGTGAGAGTCTCCCGGGCCGCCGACGTCAGCATCAGATAGAGGGACTCCGGGGTGGTGATCAGGATGTCGGGGGGCGACTTGACCAGCGAGCGGCGTTGCGCGGCGGAGGTGTCGCCCGACCGCACCCCGACGGTGATGTTCGGTTCGGCCAGGTCGAGCTCCTGGGCGGCGCGGGTGATGCCGGTGAGCGGCGCGCGCAGGTTGCGTTCGACGTCGACCGCGAGCGCCTTGAGTGGGGAGATGTAGACGACGCGCGTGCCGTGCTCGCGGGCCGGATCGGCCGCCAGACGGTCGAGTGCCCAGAGGAACGCCGACAAGGTCTTTCCGGACCCGGTCGGGGCGATGACGAGTGTGTTCTCGCCGTCGGCGATCGACGACCACGCGCCGAGCTGGGCGGCTGTCGGCGCGTCGAAGGCGCCGGTGAACCACCGCCGAGTCGGGGCGGTGAAGCGGTCGAGTACGGACGCCTTCCGGGGCACTCCGTCATCATCCCTCACGTGTCCGACAAACCCGGGTATACAGTCATCACACACCTGTGCGCGGGGAATCCGGTGAGAATCCGGAGCGGTCGCGCCGCTGTGATCCCATCGCGTCGTCCGCGACGTGTCGGGAGAGCCAGAATACTGCGCCGGTGGAGTTTGTCTGGATCAGTGAACGGGACGCGAAATCCCAGGGAAAGGACCTACCGAATGACCGCCTCCACACACACGACCGCCAAGGCGCGGTCGCTGGCCGTACCGGATCTCTCGGTCGCCGGCGCAGCCGTGTGGCTCAGCCTGACCGTGCTGCTCGCCGCCCTCGCCTACTACTTCCTCGGGTATGACCAGGGTGCCGTGTCGGTCTTCGGCTCCGACACCCATGTGCACGAGTTCGTGCACGATGCCCGTCACTTCCTCGGCTTCCCCTGCCACTGATCGAACCAGGACGCAGGAGACAACCACACATGGAGAAGAAGTTCATCGGCGCAGGCCTGCTCTCGGGCCTGATCGCCGGAATCGTCGCGTTCATTTTCGCTCGGCTCTTCATCGAGCCGCAGGTGGCCAAGGCGATCGACTACGAGGGCGGACGCTCGGAGGCCGAGGAGGCGCTCGAGGCCGCGGCCCACGGCGGACACGTCCACGGTGAGGGCGGGGAGTTGTTCACCCGGTCCATCCAGGAGAACGTCGGCGCCGGTATCGGCACCGTCGTCTTCGCCGTCTGCATGGGCGCGTTCTTCGCGGTCGCGTTCACGATCCTGTGGGCCTACGTCGGCCGCCGCTACCCGGCGACCGATCCGCGGACCGTCGCGGCCGCGCTGGGCGCGATCGGATTCGTCGCGTTGTTCGGCGTGCCGTTCTTCGCCTACCCGGCGAACCCGCCCGCGGTCGGCGACGACGACACCATCGGTGCGCGCAGTGGCGCATTCCTGACGATCACCCTGCTGTCGGTGGCGTTCGCGGTGGCCGCCGTGGTGCTGGCGCTCTGGTTGCGTCCGCGCATCGGGGGCCTGCTGTCCGGCGTGGCCGCGACCGTCGGCTATCTCGTGGCGGTGACCATCACCGTCGCGCTGTTGCCGGAGTTCCACGAGGTGCCCGGCCCGGTCACCGATGGCGCGGGTCAGATCGTCTTCCCGGGATTCCCGGGCGACGTGATCGGCGACTTCCGGGTGTATGCGATCGCCGGTCAGGTCATCCTCTGGACCGTCTTGACCGTGGTGTTCGCCCTCATCCTCGGCCGGCTGTCGCGCCCGCCGGCCTCGGCGCCCGCGGCCGACGACGAACGTATCGTCGCCGGCAACAGCTGAACCGTCGTGCACATCGTCACCGCCGGCCGCACCGGCCCCAACAGATCGGTGCGGTTCGGCGGTGACCTGTCTCTGGATGACGCTGGGCGACGGACGGTGTCGGCCCTGGCCGCGACCCTGGTGGACGTGCCGACCCGGGGCGCGGTGCCGTGCGGCCCCGAGGCCGCGGCGCGCGAATCGTGCGACCTGCTCGGTCGCGCGTTCACCGTGGATCCGCGGTTGCGGACGCTGGATGTCGGTGCGTGGTCGGGTCGGACCCCTGAGGATCTCGCGCCCGACGAACTCGCGGTGTGGTTCACCGATCCCACCGCGTGCCCGCACGGCGGCGAGACGATCGCGGACTTCGTCGCACGTATCCACCGCTGGGGTACGGAGCATGCGTCGAGCGCGGTGTGCGTGGTGTCGATGCCGGTGGCGCAGGCGCTGCTCGCCGCGCGTGCGGACGAGTTCTTCGCCGTCGAGGTGCGGCCGGCGACCGCGTATCGGATGACGCCCGGCGCTGCCGTCCCCGCCGTCAAAGGAACGAAAACGCGATTGCGTACCTAGACATACGCAGTGACTCCTGACACAGTGAACATCAAGAAACTGAAACGTGTTCTGATGAACACCGGCTCCGGGGAGTATGGCGATGTTCGAGTGGTCCGACGAAGACCTGATGGTGCGAGATGCGTTGCGTGCGTTCATCGACAAGGAGATCAAGCCGCACATCGACGAACTCGAGACCGGACAGTTGCCGCCGTACGACATCACCCGGAAACTGCTGGCCACCTTCGGCGTCGACGCGATGGCCAAAGAAGCCCTGGAGAAAGAACTCGAGGCCGAGGCCAACGGTGAGAAGTCGTCCGGCGGCGGTGGCGGGAGCATGTCCAGCTCGACGTTCATGATCCTCAACATCGAACTCGCGGGTGTCTGTCTGGGGCTCGTCGGGTCGATGGGCGTCAGCATGGGACTGACCGCGTCCACCATCCGCGGCAAGGGAACCCTGGCGCAGAAGAAGCGCTGGCTGCCCGAGCTGGTGACGATGGAGAAGGTCGGTGCGTGGGCGATCACCGAACCCGATTCGGGCTCGGACGCGTTGGGCGGCATGAAGACCAGCGTGAAACGCGACGGGGACGACTACATCCTCAAGGGTCAGAAGACGTTCATCACCAACGGTCCCCACGCCGACACCATCGTGGTGTTCGCCAAGCTCGACGACGGCACCGACACCCCCATCCGGGACCGCAAGGTCCTGTCCTTCGTCCTCGACAAGGGTATGCCGGGGCTGACGCAGGGCAAGGCCTTCAAGAAGATGGGCATGATGAGTTCGCCGACCGGGGAGCTGTTCTTCGACAACGTGCGTCTGGGCAAGGACCGCCTGCTCGGCGAGACGGAGGACACCGGTGCGGACACCCGCGGCGGTGAGGGGGCCAAGGCTGGGTTCACCGCCGAACGCGTCGGGATCGCCGCGCTGTCCCTGGGCATCATCAACGAATGCCTGCGGCTCTCGCTCGACTACGCCAAGAACCGGAAGCTCTGGGGCCAGGAGATCGGGCAGTTCCAGCTCATCCAGCTCAAACTGGCCGAGATGGAGGTCGCGCGGATCAACGTGCAGAACATGCTGTTCAACGCGATCGAGCGGTCCACGGCGGGCAAGCCGCTGTCGCTGCCGGAGGCGTCGGCGATGAAGCTCTACTCGTCACGCGCGGCGACCGAGGTGGCGATGGAGGCCGTACAGCTCTTCGGTGGCAACGGGTACATGGCCGAGTATCGGGTGGAACAGCTTGCGCGCGATGCGAAGTCGCTGATGATCTACGCGGGCAGCAACGAGATCCAGGTGACCCACGTGGCGAAGGGGCTGCTGCGCGCCTGACGCGTCGGCGCCGTCATCCGTGCAGGAGGCGCCAGACACGATCGCGCGACATCGGTAGCTCGTGGGGCCGCACCCCGATCGCCCGGCGGATGGCATTGGCCAGCGCCGGCGCGACCGGATTGTACGGTGATTCGCTCATCGACTTCGCGCCGAACGGACCGAGCTCGTCGGCGGTGTCGGCGAAATAGACCTCGGTGGTGGGGATGTCGGCCATCTGCGGCACGCGGTAGGTGCGGAAGACGGGTGTGGTGACCACCCCGGCGCCGTCGAGCATGACCTCCTCGTAGAGCGATGATCCGATCGCCTGCGCCACGCCGCCTTCGACCTGCCCGAGGCACTGCTGAGGGTTCATCACGGTGCCGGCGTCGGCGGCCTGCACCGACTGCAGGATGATCACCGTGCCGGTCTCCGAGTCGACCGCAACGCGAAACGCCTGGACGTTGAACGCGATCGACCGGAGATCGCCGTTCTCCTCACCGGTCGCGACGACGCGGTCGGCGACCCTGGATGCGGGATCCGCCGCGTCGAGGAGTTCGGCGAACGACACGGTCCGGTCGCCGACGCATGCGCCGTCGGGGCCGAGTTCGATGCGGGCGGGGTCGGCGTCGGCGACGCGCGCGGCGGCCGCGACCAACTTCTCCCGCAGCGCGCGGCAGGCGCCGTGAATGGCCTTGCCCGCCACCGTCGTACCGGCAGACGCGAACGCGCCGGTGTCGTAGTCGGCCGCATCGGTGTCGCCGTGCGTGAGACGGACGCGGTCGGCGGTGGTGTGCACGGTGTCGGCGACGATCTGGGTGTGCACGGTGGTGGTGCCGTTGCCGAATTCCGCCGTGCCGACCCCGACATGGTAGGTGCCCTCGGCGTCCACCCCGACCTGCACGCGCGAGATGTGCCCGCGAGGTGCCATGGTGGCGATCGCGGCCAGCGCCATGCCCTCACCGACGCGCCAGTGCGGACCTTCCGGTGCCGCGACGTCGTTGCCACGTGACAGCGCCGCCTGTGTGAGGTCGAGGCATTGGTCGAGACCGTAACTGCCGTAGACGAGATCGGGTTCCGGTTCGGCGTGGGCGATGAGGAGCGGATCGCCGTCGGCCACCGCGTTGCGCCGGCGAAGTTCGAACGGATCGATGTCGAGGGCGACGGCGAGTTCGTCGATCGCGGACTCGACCGCGAAGATCACCTGTCCCAGACCGTATCCCCGGAAAGCGCCCGACGGCGGGTTGTTGGTGTAGACCACCTCCGCATCGATCCACTTCACCGGACAGTTGTAGACCGACACGGATTCGGCGCAGGCGTGGAACATGACACCGATCGCGTGGTTGCCATAGGCGCCGGTGTCCGACAGGACATCGACCTTCAGGGCGGTCAGCCGGCCGTCGGCATCGGCGCCGAGATCGACCGACACCCGGAACGGATGGCGGAACGTGGTGCGGCACATCTCGTCTGACCGGGACATCTCGTAGCCACAGGGTTTTCCGGTGCGCAGGACGGCGAGCGCGACGAGGTCCTCGGTGAGGAGTTCCTGTTTGCCGCCGAAGCCGCCGCCGACACGTGCGGCGAACACCCGGATACGGTCGGCGTCCAGGTCGAGGATGTGGGCCAGTTCATCGCGGACCAGGAACGGTACCTGCGTGCTGGTGCGGATCACGAGCCGGCCGTCGTCGTCGAGCCAGCCGATGCTGCCGTGGGTCTCCATCTGCGCGTGCGAGACGCGCGCGGTGGACCATGTGCCGGAGACGGTGACCGCGGAATCACCGAGGGCCGCATCGACGTCGCCGCCGAACCCCTGATGGAAGTCCGCGATCACGTTGCGGTCGGGGTGATTGACCCGGTCCAGCGGACCGCGGTCGGGGTGGATCAGCGGGGCACCAGGGCTCCGCGCCGCCTCGGGGTCGAAGACCGCGGGCAGGATCTCGTAGGTGACGTCGATGAGGCGGCATGCGCGTTCGGCCGCCGCCGCGGTGGTCGCGACCACCGCGGCCACCCGCTGACCGACGAACCGCACCACCGGATCCAGGATGAGCGTGTCGTCGGGATCGTCCTCGCGGTGCTCGTGGCGTGCGGTGGAAAACCTTCGGCCCGGGACGTTCTCGTGGGTGAGGATGAGTTCGACGCCGTCGACCTCCGAGGCGGCGGCCGTGTCGATCGAGAGGATCCGCGCGTGCGGATGCGGCGACGAGAGGACGCGCAGACAGGTCATGCCCGGGACCGCGACGTCGAAGGTGTAGGGCTCGGTGCCGGTCACCACCCGCCGGGCGGCGGGTGGTGAGACCGACGTGCCGACGGTGGGTTCCGCGGCGGTAGCGTCGCTGTCGGGGGGAGCCGGGACGGCGGAGACGCCGGCCTCGATGGATTGACGGATGGCGCGATAACCGGTGCAGCGGCACAGGTTTCCCTTCATCCTGCGCGGCAGGTCGTCGAGATCGTCGTCATCGAGAGTGGAGGCGGTGACGATCATGCCCGCCGTGCAGAAACCGCACTGGAAGCCGAAGTTGTCGACGAAGGACTGCTGCATCGGATGCAGGTCGTCGGGTGTGCCCAGGCCGGCGACCGTCGTCACCGACCGGCCGTCGATCCGCTGGGCGGGAAAGATACAGGAGTGCACGGGCTTTCCGTCGACCAGCACCGAACAGGCGCCGCAGTCGCCGGCGTCGCAGCCCTTCTTGACCTCGAAATGCGCGGACTCCCGCAGGAGGGTACGCAGGCACTGGCCGGGGCGCGGCGTGACGTCGTGGCAGGATCCGTTGACGGAGAACCTCATCGGGACGCCCCTTGTGCAGACGGCGCCGGGTCGGCGAGCTGTACACGGATCTGCTCGGCCAGTACGGCGGACACGCCCCGGCGCCAATCAGCCGATCCCAGCGGATCGCTGTAGTAGTCGTCGACGGAGTTCACCCGGTCGCGGAGATCGTCGGCGGTGGGGGTGCCGGGGAACCTCAGCAGGCACGGTCGTGTCGTGGCGGCGGTGATCCCGACGACGACCGATCCGTCGGCGTCACGGCGGCCGGTGAGGACCGCGCCCGACCTGCCGAGCTCGGCCAGTGCGATCTTGCGGAACGCGGTATCGGCGCGCATCGACGAGCCGGGGATTTCCACGGCGCGCAGCACCTCGCCGTCGGCGAGGCGATTGGTCCCGTTTCCGGTGATCATCTCCGCCACCGGGATTCGACGATCCGTACCGTCGGGGCACCAGATCTCCGCGATGCCGTCGAGGCCGGCCGCGAGCGAGACCATCGAGGCGGCGGCGAAGGACCGGCAGATGTTGCCGCCCACGGTGGCGACGTTCCAGATCTTGAAGGACGCGAGCAGTGCGTTGGCGCACTCGGTGAACAACGGCTGCGCCCGCCACCCGGGACGCGATTCGAGCGCGACGATGTCGGCGATGGGGCAGGTCGCGCCGATGCGCAATCCGCCGTCGGGCAGGTCCTCCAGTGCCGGCCAGTTCATCGATGTCAGATCGACGATGCCGCTGGTGTCCACCTGGGGTTCGGAGAAGAACCACGTGCCCCCCGCGACCACGGATTCGCCGGGGGCGAGCCGCAGATCGTCGCGGGTGCGGGCATATCGGTACCGCTCGATGGTGTGCAGATCCATCAACGCGCCTTGTCGATCAGTCTGCGGTGCTCCCGGGCGACCTCGGCGGCGACGAGATCGGGGTCGACCGTGAGCATCTCGCCGTCGGCGATGATCGGCCGGCCGTTGACCCAGCTACCCGTGACCGGCGGGATGGCACCGAGGACGAGGGCGGCGACGGGATCGGTGATGCCGCTGTGCGCCACCGACGACAGATCCCACAGGACGAGGTCGGCGAGCTTGCCGACCTCGATGGAGCCCGTGTCGGCGTCGCGGCCGAGGACTCGCGCCCCGCCGATCGTCGCGAGCTCGATGGCGGTGCGGGTGGTGAGCGCCGTCGGTCCGCCCCGCGCGCGTGCCATCAGGACGGCCTGGTGCGCCTCCTCGAGCAGGCGGCAGGACTCGTTGGAGGCGGCGCCGTCGACACCGAGGCCGACCGGGACGCCGGCGTCGACGAGGTCGCGGGTGCGGCAGATCCGGTTGCCGAGACGTGCGTTGGAGGTGGGGCAGTGCGCGACGCCGGTGGCGGTGGCGGCCAGCCGGGCGATCTCGTCGTCGTCGAACTCGATGCCGTGGGCGAACCAGACGTCGTCGCCGACCCAGCCGACCGATTCCATGTACTGCAGCGGAGTGCACCCGAATCGCTCGTCGCAGTAGGTGTTCTCGTCGAGAGACTCGGCCAGGTGGGTATGCATCCGGACGCCGAGTTCGCGCGCCAGCAGCGCGGATTCGCGGAGCAGGTCGGTCGTCACCGAGAACGGCGAGCAGGGTGCGAGGGCGATCCGGAGCATGGAGTCGGCGGACGGGTCATGCCACCGGGCGACGGCGTCGGAACTGGCCGCCAGGATGTCGTCGAGGTTCTGCACCACCGAATCCGGGGGGAGCCCGCCGTCCTTCTCCGACAGGTCCATCGAGCCGCGGGTCGGATGGAAGCGCAGACCGATCGTCTGCGCCGCGTCGATCTCGGCACCGAGGAGGTCGCCGCCCTCGGCAGGGAACACGTAGTGGTGGTCGGTGGTCGTGGTGCAGCCCGACAGGGCGAGTTGGGTGAGCCCGCCGAGCGCCGCGGTCCGGACGGCGGCCTCGTCGATCCCGGCCCAGATCGGGTACAGGGTCATCAGCCACTGGAAGAGCGTGTGATCGGCGGCCAGTCCACGGGTGATCCACTGGTACAGGTGGTGATGGGTGTTGACGAGCCCGGGGGTGAGGACGCGGCCGGTGCCGTCGACGCGCACCACGTCGTCGGGCAGTCCGGCTGGTGTCTCGCCGATCGCGACGATCCGGGTCCCGTCGATCAGGACGGATGCCCGGGGCAGTTCACGCCTGCCGTCGTCGACGGTGATGACGTAGGCGTTCTCGATGAGGGTCATGGGGCGGCCAGCCGAGCGGGCCGAGTCGTGACTGGGGGACACCCGCGTCACGCTACGACGATCGCGTTACAGACGGGTTTCGATGCGTCCCGACGGTCAGACATCCTCGACGAACAACGGTCGGCTGGGCGGGATGGCCAGCGCCAGCACGGTCGCGAGCACTGCTGCGCCGAGCGAGATCCCGGAGGCCCACAGGTACCCGGCCTCGCCGGGCACCATCACCGACGTGTCCGCCGGTCCCGGCGCGGACACCAGGGACCACGTCAGGATCATGCCGACCACGGCAGCCGACGTCGACGTCCCGACCACCCGCATGAGGGCGTTGACGCCGTTGGCCTCCCCGGTCTGCTCGACCCGGACGGCCCGCATGATCAGGGCCGGCATCGCGGAGTAGGCGATGCCCAGCCCGGCGCCGATCAGACACGCGACGACGAGCATCAGCCACCAGGTCAACGCCCACGATCCGGCCAGCCCGACGATGAACACCACGTACCCGACACCGATGACCGCACCACCGATCGCGAGGGATACGCGGGGCCCGAACGTGACGGTCAGCCGCGCACTGACGTGGGAGAAGACGAACATGAGGACGCCGCTGGGTGCGAGCACCAGGCTCGCCCCGAGCATGTCGAGACCGAGGCCGTTCGGGCTGGACGACGGCGCCATCAGCAGCTGAATCGGGATCAGCTGCATCGAGTAGAAGGCGAACCCCGTCGCCACCGACGCGATGTTGGTCAGCAACACGGGACGCTGGGCGGCCACCGAGAGGTCGATCAGCGGATTCGACGAGCGTCGTTCCAGAAAACGCCACGCGATCGCGATCACCACGAAACCGGCGAAGAAGCCGAGGGTCAGCGGGTCCGCCCACCCCCACGTCGCGCCCTTGGACAGCGGCAGCAGCAGGCAGACCAGCATCGCGGCCAGGCCGGCGGCGCCCAGCAGGTCGAACCGGCCACCCGCCTTGGCCGGGGTCTCCGGCACGGTCAGCGCGATGCCGAGCGCGCCGGCCACCGCTGCGGCACCACAGATCCAGAACAGCGCATGCCAGCTCAGGTGCTGGGCGATGGCGGCGGCGAAGGGCAGACCCAGGGCGCCGCCCACACCCAGCGACGCGCTCATCGTGCCGACCGCCGAGCCGAGATGGCGGGGCGGGACGATGTCGCGCATCACGCTGATGCCGAGCGCGATGGTGCCGAAACCGAGGCCCTGCAGACCGCGACCGATCAGGAAGGGCGGCAGCGCGGTCGACAGCGCACAGACGGCCGACCCGATCGCGACGCAGCTCATGCTCGCCAGCAGCATCAGCCGTTTGCCGTACATGTCACCGAGGCGCCCGCCGATCGGGGTGATGACGGCACCGACGAGCAGCGTGATCGTGAGCGCCCACGAGGTGTCCCCGGGGGACGCGTCCAGGAGGCTCGGCAGCTGCGGGATGAGCGGCACGATGATCGTCTGCATCAGCGCCACCACGATGCCGGCCGCACACAGGACGGTGACGGCGAGACGGGGATGGCGATCGGGGACCGCGGGAGGCTGTCCGGTCCCGCCGTCGACCGGACGCCGTATCGCACTCACGAAACTTCCACCTCCGATCGCTACGCTATCGAGTCGCGTGGCTGCGGAGAAATCGGATATGTCACACGGTGTCAGTGCGGGTGTGCCGGCGGTTCGGCGACGCTCGGGACGGATGTCAGGGCATCGGTCGGTAGGGCACCGAATCGCTGACGCCCGGGTCGACGTGGATCGGCCGTCCGAGCTGGGGGAACGCGCGCTGCGGGCAGGCCGGACGATCGCAGACCTTGCATCCGGCGCCGATCGGCACCACCGTGCGCGGGTCGGCGAGGTTCACGCCGGTCGAGTACACGAGACGCTCGGCGTGTGCGACGTCGCAGCCGAGCCCGATGGCGAAGCTCTTGTCCGGCGCGAGGTACGCCGATGGCTCGACGGTGGTCCGTGCCAGCCAGAAGTAGGAGCGGCCATCGGGCATCGACGACACCTGGGTGGCGATGCGGCCGGGGGTCGCGAAGGCGTCGTGCACCACCCACAGCGGGCAACTGCCACCGACCCGGGAGAAGTGGAACGCGGTTGCCGACTGGCGTTTGGAGATGTTCCCCGCCCGATCGACCCGCACGAAGATGAAGGGGATGCCCCGGCTGCCGGGGCGCTGCAACGTCGACAGCCGGTGGCACACGGTCTCGAACCCGACCTCGAATCCGATGCTCAGCAGTTCGATGTCGTACCGTGCCGATTCGGCGGCGCGCCGGAAGATCTCGTAGGGGAGCAGGAGCGCGCCGGCGAAGTAGTTCGCCAGGCCGATGCGGGCGACGGGAATCGATTCGGGGCTCAGGTCGTCGGCGTCGGCCACGAGGTCGTCGATCACGTCCGCCTGGGTGAGCAACGCCAGCTGGGTCGCCAGTTGGAAGGCCCGCTGTCCGGCGCTCAGCCGTCCGGCCAGGTGGACCACGGCCTCCGCAGCGTCGAAACGTCGCTTGGGCGTGACCGCACGTGTATGCGGATCGGTGTCGTGGGTGATCGCGACCCGGATGCCGTGATCGCGCGCAAGGAGTTCCCCGAGTTGCAGATCGAGGCCGCCGATCGACAGTCCGTTGTCGGCGAAGATCTGCTCGGCCGCCGTGTCGAGCGCGTCGATGTGATTGCGCCGGTCGTAGAAGAAGTCGCGGACCTCCTCGAACGGCATCGGGGTCGACGCGGGTCGGCCGGGGTCTCCGGTGGCCTGCGCGCGGTAGCTCTCGAGTTCGCTGTCGGCAGCGGTCAGTCGACGGTGCAGATTGACCAGGGTGCTGCCGATCGCGGGCATCCGGGCAACCAGTTCGGCGATCTCCGCGCGGCTCACATCCGGCGTGTCGGGTTGGGCGGCGAGTACATCGGCGAGATCGGCGACCAGCCGGGCGTCGCCGTCGGCGGCGAAGTAGTCGGCGTCCAGATCGAACTCGCGGCTCAGCGCCAGCAGGACCGGCACGGTGATCGGTCGCTGGTCGTTCTCCAGTTGGTTGACGTAGCTGGTGGACAGGTCGATCCGCCTGGCCAGTGCGGCCTGCGACAGTCCCCGCTCGTCGCGCAGGCGCCGCAGCCGTGCGCCGACGAACATCTTGGCCATGGAGCGAGGGTACCGCGCCTCGTGTTCACAACATTCGCAGTTCTGCGGCGTGGTGTCCGCAAAAATACGCCTTTGCCAGGTCTTTTCCTGCGGTCATCGCTCTGCATACAGTGCGAACATGATCAATCACCTGGTCCGCACCCGCCGCAGTTCCGAGGACTTCCCACAGCGCGAGCATCTGGCGCAGAAGATCGCCGAGATCGCCGTCGATCCGGTCGAGGTGCCGGCCGACACAGAAGAGATGGTGATCAACCGCGTCATCGACAACGCCGCGGTGAGTGCGGCGTCGGTGATCCGGCGTCCGGTGACGTCGGCGCGGCGGCAGGCGCAGGCGCATCCGGTCGCTCCCGGCGCGACGGTCTTCGGGATCGACGGCACGTACTCGCCGGAGTGGGCGGCGTGGGCGAACGGCGTCGCCGTACGCGAGTTGGACTTCCACGACACGTTCCTGGCGGCCGAGTACTCCCATCCGGGTGACAACATCCCGGCGCTGGTGGCCGTCGGGCAACACGTCGGTGCCGGCGGTGCGGATCTGATCCGCGGGCTGGCCACCGCCTACGAGGTCCAGATCGACCTCGTGCGGGGAATGTGTCTGCACGAACACAAGATCGACCACGTCGCCCATCTCGGGCCGTCGGTGGCCGCGGGCCTCGGCACGATGCTGGGACTCGACGAGGAGACCATCTACCAGGCGGTCGGGCAGGCCCTGCATCTCACCACCGCAACCCGCCAGTCCCGCAAGGGGCTGATCTCGAGTTGGAAGGCCTACGCCCCGGCCCACGCGGGCAAGATCGCCGTCGAGGCCGTGGACCGCGCGATGCGCGGCGAGGGCGCTCCCGCCCCGATCTGGGAGGGGGAGGACGGCGTGATCGCCTGGCTGCTCGGTGGCCCCGACGCCGAGTACACGATCGCCCTGCCGGGTCAGGGCGAGCCGAAGCGCGCCATTCTCGACAGTTACACCAAGGAGCACTCCGCCGAGTACCAGAGTCAGGCGCCGATCGACCTCGCCCGCCGTATGCGCGAGAAGATCGCCGACTTCGACGCGATCGAGTCCATCGTGCTGCACACCAGTCATCACACCCATGTCGTCATCGGCACCGGCTCGGGTGATCCCCAGAAGTTCGATCCGTCCGCCAGTCGGGAGACCCTCGACCACTCGGTGATGTACATCTTCGCGGTCGCCCTCCAGGACGGGACCTGGGATCACGAGGCGTCCTATGCGCCCGAACGCGCCAACCGACCGGACACCATCGACCTGTGGCGCAAGATCTCCACAGTCGAGGACCCCGAGTGGACCCGTCGATATCACTCCGCCGACCCGAACGAGAAGGCCTTCGGCGCCAAGGCGGTCATCACCCTGCTGGACGGTGAGGTCATCACCGACGAACTCGCCGTCGCCGACGCTCATCCGCTGGGTGCCCGTCCCTTCGGGCGCGAGCAGTACGTCGCGAAGTTCCGCGCGATGGCCGAAGGCGTCGTCGAGCCCGCCGAGCAGGACCGGTTCCTCTCCGCAGCAGCACAATTGGCGTCGATCCCGGCCGGTGGCCTGGCGGCCCTGAACACGCGGGTCCGGCCGGTCGTGCTCGACAAGGCGCCGCAGACACCGAAGGGGTTGTTCTGATGTCGCTGTTCTCCTCAGCCGTTCCCGACACCGAGAAGCGGCGTGCGCTGCGCGCCGGATTGTCGTCGGGAACCCTCCAGCGTTGGCCGGGAGCATTCTCACCACTCGTGTCGAAACTGATTGCAGAGGTCGGTTTCGAGGGTGTCTACGTGTCCGGTGCGGTGCTCTCGGCCGACTTGGGTCTACCCGACATCGGGTTGACAACCCTGACCGAGGTCGCGGCCCGGGGTGGGGCGATGGCGCGGGCGACAGATCTGCCGGCGCTCATCGACGCCGACACCGGTTTCGGTGAGCCGATGAGTGCGGCTCGGACCGTCGCGACCCTCGAGGACGCCGGCCTGGCCGGATGCCACCTCGAGGACCAGGTCAACCCGAAGAGGTGCGGTCATCTCGACGGCAAGGACGTGGTGCCCGTCGATGACATGCTCACCCGCCTCGCGGCCGCGGTCTCGGCGCGGCGGGACCCGGAGTTCGTCATCTGCGCGCGCACCGACGCCCGCGCGATCGAGGGACTCGATGCCGCGATCGATCGCGCCAAGGCCTACGCCGATGCCGGGGCCGACCTCATCTTCACCGAGGCGCTGCGTGACCTCGGGGAGTTCGAGAGGTTCCGCAAGGCCGTCGATGTGCCGCTGCTGGCGAACATGACCGAGTTCGGCAAGTCCGAGCTCCTCACCGCCGACCAGTTGCGCGACGTCGGGTACAACGCGGTGATCTATCCGGTCACCACGCTCCGCATCGCGATGGGCGCGGTGGAGCGGGGACTTCGCGAAATCGATTCAACCGGAACGCAATCCGGACTTCTCGACGGGATGCAGCACCGTAGCAGGCTCTACGAACTGCTCCACTACGCCGATTACAACGACTTCGATTCCGATCTGTTCACCTTCACCACCACCCTCGAAGGAGTACGACGATGACCGCGACCGAGACGATCGATCCGCCGACAATCCACAAGGGGCTCGCCGGTGTCGTCGTGGACACGACGGCCATCTCGAAGGTGGTGGCGGAGACGAACTCGCTCACCTATCGCGGGTATCCGGTCCAGGACCTTGCGCAGCGGTGCAGCTTCGAGCAGGTCGCCCATCTGCTCTGGCACGGTGAACTGCCGACGGCCGGCGAGCTCGATTCGTTCAGCGAGCGGGAGCGCGCCAACCGACGGATCGATCGGTCGACTCAGGCGGTCCTGCAACGCATCCCGGAGACCTGCCACCCGATGGACGTGGTGCGTACCGCCATCAGCTATCTGGGTACGGAGGATCCCGAGGAGGACCTCAGCACGCCGCAGGCCAATTACGAGAAGTCGCTGCGGATGTTCGCGGTGCTCCCGACCCTCGTGGCCGCCGATATGCGTCGACGCCGCGATCTCGACCCGATCGCGCCCCATCTCGGGCTGGGTTACGCGGAGAACTTCCTGTACATGTGCTTCGGCGAGGTCCCGGATCCCGTGATCGTCCGGGCATTCGAGAAGTCGATGGTCCTGTATGCCGAACACAGTTTCAATGCATCGACGTTCGCGGCCCGGGTCGTCACGTCGACCCGGTCCGACATCTACAGCGCGGTCACCGCCGCGATCGGCGCGCTCAAGGGGTCGCTGCACGGCGGTGCCAACGAGGCGGTCATGTACGACATGATCGAGATCGATCGTCCTGAGCGCGCACGCGATTGGCTCAACGCCAAACTCGATGCGAAGGAGAAGGTCATGGGCTTCGGTCACCGGGTCTATCGCAGCGGTGACTCACGGGTCCCGACGATGAAGCAGGCGATGATCGAGGTCACCGAGCTCACCGGTGAAAGTCGGTGGTGTGAGATCTATTCCGAGCTCGAGGCCGCGATGGAGGAACGCACGGGCATCAAGCCGAACCTCGATTTCCCCACGGGCCCCGCCTATCACATGATGGGATTCGACATCGCCTCGTTCACACCGATCTTCGTGATGAGCCGTATCACCGGGTGGACGGCGCATATCATGGAACAGGTCGCAGCCAACGCGTTGATCCGCCCCCTGAGCCAGTACTCTGGTCCACCCCAGCGTGTGCTGGATCCTGTTCTGTAGCGGTGCGCCTGCGGCGCGTGACGAGAGAGAGCCAAGTGTTCGACAAAGTTCTGGTTGCCAACCGTGGTGAGATCGCGATCCGCGCATTCCGCGCTGCTTATGAACTCGGGGCCAGGACGGTCGCGATCTTCCCGTACGAGGACCGGAATTCGGTGCATCGCCTGAAGGCGGACGAGTCGTATCAGATCGGTGTGCCGAATCATCCGGTGCGTGCGTACCTGTCGGTCGACGAGGTCGTGGGTGCGGCGGTGCGGTGTGGTGCCGATGCCATCTATCCGGGTTACGGCTTCCTGTCGGAGAATCAGGGTCTGGCGGCGGCGTGCGCGCAGGCGGGTATCACGTTCGTGGGTCCGTCGGCGGATGTGTTGGAGTTGACCGGCAACAAGGCGACCGCGGTGGCGGCGGCGAAGGCGGCGGGCCTGCCGGTGCTGGCGTCCTCGGAGCCCTCGGCCGATGTCGAGGAACTGTTGGCGGCCGCGGCGGACATGCAGTTCCCGGTGTTCGTCAAGGCGGTGGCCGGTGGTGGTGGTCGTGGTATGCGGCGGGTGGCCGATCCGGATGATCTCGCCGATGCGATCGCGGCGGCCTCGCGGGAGGCGGATGCGGCGTTCGGCGATCCGACGGTGTTCCTGGAGCAGGCGGTGGTCAATCCGCGCCATATCGAGGTGCAGATTCTGGCCGACACCCACGGCAACGTGATCCATCTGTTCGAGCGCGATTGTTCGGTGCAGCGGCGTCATCAGAAGGTGATCGAGTTGGCGCCTGCGCCGAATCTGTCGCCGGAGTTGCGGGAGAAGATCTGCGCGGACGCGGTGGCGTTCGCCAAACACATCGGTTACACGTGTGCCGGCACCGTCGAGTTCCTGCTCGATGAACAGGGGCGGCATGTGTTCATCGAGATGAACCCGCGGATCCAGGTCGAGCACACGGTGACCGAGGAGATCACCGATGTGGATCTGGTGGGGTCGCAGTTGCGGATCGCGTCGGGCGAGTCGCTGGCCGATCTGGGTCTGTCGCAGGATCGGCTGCAGATCCGTGGCGCGGCATTGCAGTGCCGGATCACCACCGAGGATCCGGCCAACGGATTCCGGCCCGATGTCGGGCGGATCACCGCGTATCGCAGCCCGGGCGGTGCCGGCGTGCGTCTGGACGGTGGCGCGGTCCTCGGTGCCGAGGTGTCCGGTCATTTCGACTCGATGCTGGTGAAGTTGACGTGTCGGGGCCGCGACTTCCCGACCGCGGTGCGGCGTGCCCGACGTGCGGTGGCCGAGTTCCGGATTCGTGGCGTGGCCACCAACATTCCGTTCCTGCAGGCCGTGCTCGACGATGTCGATTTCCGTGAGGGGCGGGTGACGACATCGTTCATCGAGGACCGTCCGCAGCTGCTGACGTCGCGATCCTCGGCCGATCGCGGCACCAAGATCTTGAACTATCTCGCCGATGTCACGGTGAACAAGCCGCACGGGGAACGCCCGACGAAGGTGTACCCGCGCGACAAGCTGCCCACCCTGGATCGGGCGACGCTGGCATCTCCGCCGGACGGGTCACGGCAGCGTCTGTTGGCGCTCGGGCCCGAGGGCTTCGCGGCCGACCTGCGTGACTCCAAGCGGCTCGGGGTCACCGACACGACCTTCCGTGATGCCCATCAGTCGCTGCTGGCGACCCGGGTCCGCACGTCGGGCCTGATGATGGTGGCACCGTATGTGGCGGCGTTGACCCCGCAGTTGCTGTCGGTGGAGTGCTGGGGCGGCGCGACCTACGACGTGGCGTTGCGGTTCCTCAAGGAGGACCCGTGGGATCGGCTGGCGCAGTTGCGCGAGGCGATTCCCAACATCTGCCTGCAGATGTTGCTGCGTGGGGCGAACACGGTCGGCTACACCCCGTACCCGACGAAGGTGACCACGGCGTTCGTCGCCGAGGCGACCGAGGTCGGCATCGACATCTTCCGCATCTTCGATGCGCTCAACAACATCGATCAGATGCGCCCGGCCATCGACGCGGTCCGCGAGACCGGTACCGCGGTCGCCGAGGTGGCGATGAGCTACACCGGTGATCTGGCGAACCCGGACGAGGACCTCTACACGCTGGACTATTACCTGCGGCTGGCCGAGCAGATCGTCGACGCCGGCGCGCACGTGCTGGCGATCAAGGACATGGCGGGTCTGCTGCGCGCCCCGGCCGCGACGACCCTGGTCTCGGCGTTGCGCAAGGAGTTCGATCTGCCGGTGCACGTGCACACCCATGACACCCCCGGCGGGCAGTTGGCCACCTATCTCGCGGCGTGGCAGGCCGGGGCGTCGGCGGTCGACGGTGCCAGCGCGGCATTGGCCGGGACCACCAGCCAGCCGGCGTTGTCGGCGATCGTCGCGGCCGCGGCGCACACCGACCGCGACACCGGGCTGGATCTGCAGGCCGTGTGCGATCTGGAACCGTACTGGGAGGCGCTGCGCAAGGTGTACGCGCCGTTCGAGTCCGGGCTGCCCGCACCGACCGGGCGGGTCTACACCCATGAGATCCCGGGCGGTCAGCTGTCGAATCTGCGGCAGCAGGCCATCGCACTCGGACTCGGCAACCGGTTCGAGGCGGTCGAGGAGGCCTACGCCGCGGCCGACCGCATGCTGGGCCGGCTGATCAAGGTGACCCCGTCGTCGAAGGTCGTCGGTGACCTCGCGTTGGCTTTGGTGGGCCGTGGCGTCACCGCGAGCGAGTTCGCCGCCGACCCCTCCGCCCATGACATCCCGGATTCGGTGATCGGATTCCTGCGCGGTGAACTCGGTGACCCCGCAGGCGGGTGGCCCGAACCGTTGCGCAGCATCGCGTTGAAGGGTCGCGGTGAGGCGCCGCCGCCGGAGACGCTGACCGACGATGATTCCGACGCCCTGGACATCCCCGGGCGCAAGCGGCAGGAGACCTTGAACCGCTTGCTGTTTCCCGCTCCGACGAAGGAGTTCGAGAAACACTACGAGGAATTCGGTGACACGTCGCGGCTCTCGGCGAATCAGTTCTTCTACGGCCTGCGCTATGGCGAGGAGCACCGTGTCGAACTCGAACCCGGCGTCCAACTGCTGATCGGCCTCGAAGCGATCAGTGAGCCCGACGAGCGGGGCATGCGCACCGTGATGTGTGTGCTGAACGGGCAGCTGCGTCCGGTGTCGGTGCGCGACGGCTCGGTGGACTCCGAGGTCGAGGCCGCCGAACGGGCGGACCGCTCCAACCCGCATCACATCGGCGCCCCGTTCGCCGGAGTGGTCTCCCTGACGGTCGACGTCGGCGACGAGATCGCCGCCGGTGCCGCCATCGGCACGATCGAGGCGATGAAGATGGAGGCCACCATCACCGCGCCGCTGGGCGGCAAGGTCGCCCGTGTCGCCGTCGGCGCCGTCACCCAGGTCGCCCCCGGCGACCTGCTCATCGAGATCGGGTAGCCGAGCCGTCGACGACGAGGTCCGCGCGATCACGGGTGGTGGCGACGAGCGTGGCGTTCGGCTCGTCCACGGTCTCCACCCACGCGCGCGCCTCGTTCGGCGACTTGCCGGCGGCGACGTGGCGGGGCACCAGCCGGTCGCGACGGACGTCGGCCGGAGCGTCCACGTAGTACAGGCGGGTGAGAAGGCCGGCGACCGGTGACCATCGCCCGTCGTCGAGCGCCAGGTAGTTGCCCTCGGTGATGATCAGTGCCGCCGTCGCGGGTAACACCAGGGCCGCGGCGATGGGCTCGCCGGTGGTGTGGTCGAAGTCGGGGGCATAGACGTCACCCTCGGCACTGATCGCTCGTGTCAGCAGCGCGACGTAGCCATCGACGTCGAAGGTGTCCGGGGCCCCCTTGCGGCCGGCCCGATTCAGTTGCGTCAGAACGGTGTCCGAGAGGTGGAAGCCGTCCATCGGCAGGTGACCGACGAAGCCGACGCCGTGCAGCGCGCGGTAATGCTCGGTGAGGGTCCGCGCCAGCGTGGTCTTCCCCGAGCCGGGTGGTCCGGTGACGCCGACGACGATGCGCTCGCCGGTGTGGGCGGCGAGCGCATCGTCGAGATCGGTCAGGACGGACACAGGGGAACGATAGACCGGCCCCTCAGTTCCCCGCGCCGAAGTAGCTGACGTCGTCGTTGCCGATGAGGTCCGGCACGGTCCAACCATCGAGGTCGTACTCGGCCAGGCACTGCTCGGCGAGCCCCTTCATCGACTCGACGCCACCACGGTTCTGCGCGGCGAACAGCAACTCCGCCTTCACATTCTCATGGTTGCCGGAGTAATTGCGCTCGTAGAGCTCATGGCGTCCGCCGAACTCGGTGCCGATCGAATCCCACAGCGCCTTCATCACCTTCACCCGATCGACGGCGGTGATGCCATCGGAGCCGCGGACGTACTTGTCCAGGTACGGCCGGACGTCAGGACTCTTGAAATCGGCGGCACTCGACGGCAGGTAGATCAGCCCGGACGCGACGTCCTGCTCGATGATCTCCTTGATCCGCGGGTAGCCCTGCATCATGAACATCCGGTAGGTCAGGCCGTACTCCAATCGTGGGATCACGGTGTCGCCGATCCACGGTTCGGGGTTGTGGGCCATCGCGTCACTCAGCGTCCAGAACAGGTTTCGCCAGCCGATCACCTCGCCCACCCGGGTCTGCACGCCGCGGAATCCGCCGGACCCGGTGCAGTCCAGGGCCTTCATCAGCAGGCCGGCGATGAAGTCGAGTTTGACGGCCAGTCGTGTGCAGCCCTGGAACGTGAAGCGCGGCAGGAAGCCCGATTGCGGGAAGAAGGCGTTGATCCGGTCCACGTCCCCATACATGAAGACGTTCTCCCACGGTACGAGCACCTTGTCGAAGACGAAGATGGTGTCGTTCTCGTCCATGCGGCTCGACAACGGGTAGTCGAACGGGCTGCCCATCACCGCGGCCTGCTCGGTGTAGGACGTCCGGCAGATCAGCTTGATGCCCGGGGAGTCCATCGGCACCGTACAGATCAGCGCGAACTGCTTCTTCTTGATGGGCAGGCCGTAGTGGGCGATGAAGTTGTAGTTGGTGATCGCCGAGCCGGTCGCCACGACCTTGGCGCCCGAGACGATCAGGCCCGCGTCGGTCTCCTTCTCCACCTTCATGAAGACGTCGCCGACCTCGTCGGGCGGCAATTGGCGGTCCACCGGCGGATTGATGATCGCGTGGTTCCAGTAGAGGACCTTCTCCTGGGATTCGCGGTACCAGCGTTCGGCGTTGGCCTCGAACGGTGCGTAGAGGTCCTTGTTGGCGTGCAGGGTGCCGAGGAAGCTCGCCTTGTAGTCGGGGGAGCGGCCCATCCAGCCGTAGGTCATCCGGGCCCACTCCGCGATCGCGTCGCGTTCCTTGAGCAGATCGGCCGAACTGGTGGGCGCCTTGAAGAACGGCATGGTGACCCCGCCGTTGCCCGTGTCGGTCGGCGCGGTGACCTTGTCCCTGGTGGCGGGGTCGTGCATCGAGTCGTAGAGGCGGGCGGTCATCCGGATCGGGTTGCGGAACGCCGGGTGGGTGGTGACATCCTCGACCCGGTCCCCGTGCAGCCAGATCTCGCGACCGTCACGCAGTGATTCGATGTACTCGTCCCCGGTCATCGGGCGCGACGCGAAGTTGCGGGTCTTGTTGGCGGGACTGTCGGCGGCCGGATTCTCCTGCGGCGCATCGGTCTCCGGGCGTTCGATGGTCGTCATGATTGATACCTCTCTCTGATGGATTGATCGATGATCGTGATGAATCGTGCGAACGACGCGGGCGTCGCAGTCACGCCGGTTGCCCGGAGTTCGTGAGGTGGAACGGGGTGAATGTGGTCGTCGAGTCGAACCAACCCGAATGCGGATCGTCGGCCGACAAGGTCCAGAGCGAATCCACGCTCGGATCACCGAGGTCATGAAAAGTGCTGCGATAGTAGAGAAGTGGCGGCTTTCCACTGGCCTGCGCATCGACGATCTCGCCGATGAAGATGATGTGGTCGCCGCCGTCGTAGCTTCGCCACGGGGTGCAGCTGAGCGTCGCCGCCGAGCCGCACAGGATCGGTGCGGTCGGGCCGTCGGCCCAGACCGGTCCAGGCGTGGCGGGCCGCCCGGCGAAATGCATTGCGATGTCGAGCTGATCGGCGGCGAGGATGTTGACCGCGAACGGCGAGTGGTCCAGGAACCCGCACGCCTTGGACTTCCGGGTCATCGTCACCTGACACAGCCGCGGTTCGAGGGACACGGCGGTGAACGCGGTCACCGTCGCGCCATGGGGTTGTCCCTCGGCGTTTGTGCAGGTGATCACCGTGACACCGCTGGCGAATTGGCCGAACACGTTCTGCAGGGCCTTGCGTTCCATGTCGTCCTCCTTTCTCCTGGGGCAGAATGTGATGTAGAACATAAAGCGACCGCAGCCGCCTGACGATCCGCCGAACGCGACGGCGAGCCGGATAACGCGGCGAACCCGTGGGGAGCGATCGGCGGTCGTGAGGAGACACTGATGAGCCAGCTCGAACGGCTGCGGATCCCGGGTGACCCGGACTGGGATGCGGCCTCGGCGGCCGTGTCGGACGCCTACTTCCCGCACGATCTGAATCCGCGGGACTCGGCCAGTACCGCGGCCGACGTCGACGTCGCGGTCACGGTGGTGGGCCCGTTGCGGATCGCGCGGATCGGCTGGGGCGCAGAGGTCGCCGTCCACTCCGATCACCCCGGTGCCTACGGCATCAACGTCCCGCTCGGCGGTGTGCTGGAGACGTGCGTCGGGGGTCATTCGGTGGTGTCGACCAGCGGACTGGCCACGGTGAATCCGCCGGATACGCCGGCCGACATCATCCGGTGGTCGAGCACCTGCACCATCGTCGGTGTGAAGATCGACCGCGACTTCCTGCAGCACGAGGTCGGCCGGGTGACCGGGCTGCCGGATGCACCGATCCCGGATCAGCTCGACCTGCGGTCACCGGCGGGTGCGAGCTGGCTGCGGCTGGTGCGGTCGATCGCGGGGCAACCCGCCGACGATCCGCTCCTGGCCAATCCGCTGGTCGCCGAGCAGTTGGCGGCGTCGCTCACCGACGCGTTCCTGCTCGCCGCGCTGCCCGACGACCCGACCGATCACCTCGTGCCGCGACCCCGGATCGTCACCCGCGTACTCGACGCATTGCGGGCCGATCCGGCACGTCCGTGGACGGCGGCGGACATGGCGCAGGTGGCGGGGGTGAGCGTGCGTCGTCTGCAGGAGGGTTTCCGGGAGTACGTCGGCAAGACGCCTCGTGAGTGCCTCACCGAGATCCGGCTCGCGGCGGTCCATGACGAGTTGACGAGCGGGCGGGCGATCAGCGTGACCGATTCGGCCATGACGTGGGGGTTCACCCACACCGGCCGGTTCGCCGCCGCATTCCGGCAGCGCTACGGCGTGTCACCCTCCCAGGTGGTGCGAGACTGAGAAGTGGTGTGGGCGAGGTGGTCTCGATGTGCGTGCTCGCACGGTGGCCCGCCGGCCACCCGACCAGCGGTGCGCTGGCGCTGATCGGGTAGCCGGGGAGCGTGGCGAGGAGGCGTACCGAGATCACTCTCGGCGACGCCGGATCACCTGGTGGCAGAGATCGATTCACGAACCTTTCGCGCCGCGGTGACCATGTTCGTCAGCGATGCGACCACCTCGTCGGTGCCGCGCGTCTTCAGGCCGCAGTCGGGATTGACCCAGAGACGTTGGGCATCAACGGCATCGAGGGCCGCCGCGAGCGACTTCTCGATCTCCTCGGCATCCGGTACGCGGGGGGAGTGGATGTCGTACACGCCCGGACCGACACCGTTGGCGAAGCCGACCGCGTTGAGGTCGTCGAGCACCTCCATGTGCGAGCGGGCCGCCTCGATCGACGTCACGTCGGCATCGAGGGCGGCGATCGCCCCGATCACCTCACCGAACTCCGAGTAGCACAGATGGGTGTGGACCTGCGTGGAGTCGTCGACCCCCGCGGTGGCGAGTCGGAAGGCCCGGACCGCCCACTCGAGGTACGCCGGCTTGTCGACGCTGCGCAGTGGCAGCAGTTCACGCAGCGCCGGCTCGTCGACCTGGATGATGCCGACCCCGGCGCGCTCGAGATCGACGGTCTCGTCGCGGATCGCGAGCGCGATCTGAGAGGCCGACGTCGAGAGCGGCTGGTCGTTGCGGACGAACGACCACGCCAGGATCGTGACCGGTCCGGTCAGCATCCCCTTGACCGGCTTGTCGGTCAGCGACTGCGCGTAGGTGATCCAGTCGACCGTCATCGGGTTCGGGCGGGTGACGTCGCCGAAGAGGATCGGCGGACGCACGCATCGGGTGCCGTAGGACTGCACCCAGCCGTTGGCGGTGGCGAAGAACCCGTCGAGCTGCTCGGCGAAGTACTGGACCATGTCATTGCGCTCGGGTTCGCCGTGCACGAGCACGTCGAGTCCGATCTTCTCCTGCAGCGCAACCACTTCGGAGATCTCCGCGCGCATGCGGCGATGATACTCGGCGCGGTCGATGGCCCGCGAGCGCAACGCCGCCCGCGCCTTGCGGATGGCGGTGGTCTGCGGGTACGAGCCTATGGTCGTGGTGGGCAGCGCGGGCAGGCCGAGGCGCGCGTTCTGCTCGGCGATCCGCTCGACCGCGACACCCCTGGTGACGTCGGAGTCGGTGATCGCGGCGAGTCGGTCGCGGACCGCCATATCCCGCAGACGAGGGTCGCTCTGCCGGGTCTCCAGTGCCGACCGGCACACCTCGAACGCCTCCAGTTCGCTGTCGCGACCGTTGCGCAGGGCCCGGGACAGCGTGGCGACCTCGCCGAACTTCTCCGCGGCGAAGGCCAGCCAGCCGCGCAGGTTGGCATCCAGAGCGTCCTCCCCGGCCAGTGAGTACGGCACGTGCAGCGTCGAACACGACGTCGACACCGCCAGGGAGCCGGCGGAGCCGAGCAGGGTACCGAGGGTCGCCAGCGCGCGGTCGAGGTCGGTGCGCCACACATTGCGGCCGTCGACGACGCCCGCGACCAGGAGCTTCGAGGAGAGCTCGGGTACCGCAGCGACCGACTCGACGGTGCCTTCCACCAGATCGACGGCGATGCCCTCGATCCCGGTGCGGGCCAATGCACCGAGTGCGTCACCGGCGTCCCCGAAGTAGGTGGCGACCAGGATCGCCGGACGCCGGGTGACCTCGCCCAGTCGGCCGTATACGGCGGCGGCGAGATCCGGGAGACCGTCGACGATGTCGGTGACCAGGGCGGGCTCGTCGAACTGGACCCACTCGACACCGGCATCGACCAGCCGGTCGAGCAACTCGATGTACAGCGGGAGGAGATCGTCGATCCGCGTGATCGGTGCGGGTCCGTCGGAGACCGCCTTCGCCAGTGCGAGGAATGTGATGGGGCCGACGACCACCGGCCGCGCCGTGATCCCGGCGCCGTGTGCCTGGGCGATCTCGGACAGGACCTTGTCCGGCCGCAGCGCGAATGCGGTGTCCGGGCCGATCTCGGGAACCAGGTAGTGATAGTTGGTGTCGAACCACTTCGTCATCTCGAGTGGGGTCACCTCGGCGGTGCCGCGCGCCGCCGCGAAGTAGCGGTCGAGCGGATCGTCGATACCGGCCACTCGCGGCGGCAGGGCGTCGAGCATGACGGCGGTGTCGAGCATCTGGTCGTAGAGCGAGAACGTGTTGACCGGAATCGAATCGATTCCCGCCGTGGACAATTCCTCCCACGAGCGGCGCCGCAGATCGGCGGCGACGACATCGAGCTCGGCGGCCGAGACGCGTCCCGCCCAATAGCCCTCGACAGCGCGTTTGAGTTCGCGGTGCGGGCCGATGCGGGCGGTGCCCAGAGTGGTCGCCGTGAAGTGGCGGGCGGATTGCGGTGTTGTCGGCGGTGTCGGTACTGCTGTCGACATGATGAGTGAACTCCTGCGAACGACGTGGACGGTCCACCGCCCTGCAGGGTGAGTCGAGCAAGCCCCATCGACGTCCGCTGAGCGCGGACGTCGTGATTCGCCAGTTCGACCTGCGCCCATTCCACGAGGCGGTGAGCCACCGGACGCGGCGCGTCCGGTACACCTGGCAGGTCTTCGGGCTCGTCGGCGGGCACCGACCCGGCACATACCAGGCGGGGCGTCCTACTGACCGTCGCTTCCCGGACCTTCGGTCCAGTGCATGTGACGGTGGTCGTTCCGACATACCGCTGCGGGACAGCTCCGGATTCTCACCGGATTCCCTCTTCATCGGCGACGATCGTCAACCAGACGACGGCACCGATGTCGACGCCGGCCGGGAAGGTAGGGGCTCCATGTCTCCCGCGAGCGGCGAACCAACTGCGTCGCCCAGAGTAGCGAGGACGATCGGCCGGGCCAACACCCGGCATGCTCGTTTCGCCCCGAGGGGCGGCACGATCCTCAGCCGGCGGTCGAGGCGTCGGACTCGATGCCGCACTGTGCCGCCGCCCGTCGCAGTATCCGTTGCGCGTCGCGGAACAGGTGACTGTACTCGGAGCCCTGTGGGCTGGTGCCCTGGCCGGCCTGCCGGAGCAGCGTCGCGGCCAGCGCGGATGCGGTCCGGGGCGGGATCACCAGCAGCGTGACGGTGGCGCGATCGGCGGTGATGGACATGAGCGGCAGCATGTCGGGCGAGTTCTCGGAGTCGAATCCGGGATAGCGCGCGAAGTTGCGCCAGTTCACGTCGATGCGTGAGATGGTGCCCAGTCGGCTGCGCGCGGCGATCTGCAGGGCAGGCAGCTCCTGAGAGATCTGGGATGTGTAGGGCAGCCAGGCGCCCGCCACGGCGAGTGTCAGGTCGGGTGCGAGTTGAAGGCGGGTCGGACCGAGCGCGGGCGCCACGGCGATGCCGCTGATCAGTCTCGCCTGACGCTGGATGACTCGTCTGGCGCGTCGGAGAACTCCAGGTCGGCGGTTGCCGACGAGGTCTGGACCGCGGCGTGCGTGGTGTCGGTGGTGTGCGAGAACAGGGTCGAATCGTTGGACATGGGGCATCCGTTCGGAGAAATGTGAGGTGGATTGCGGCTCGAGCGAGTCGCTCCACCGCCGACTCGGTCCGCGCGACTGCGGGGACTCGGCTAAACGTCGACTTCATCCTGACTGTACCCCCTGGTCGCGGGAGTGTGACGCATTGGCGGCCGGTGTGTGCCGGGGCCGCGGTCGAACGGCGCGGTCGGCGGGCGCGGTCGGCGGGCGCGGGCCGGCGCTCAGCTGCCGCGATAGGTGGAGTACGAGTACGGGCTCAGGAGTACCGGGACGTGGAAATGCCGGGCCGGGTCGTCGATGGTGAAGCAGATGTCGATCTGTGGGTAGAAGCCCTCGATCTTGTTGGCGGCGAACCACTCTCCGGTGTCGAACACCAGGTGGTAGATGCCGGCGGGTAGGGCGTCGGCGCCGACCTGACCGATCCGGCCGTCGGCGTCGGTCACGCCGGCGGCCAGCTCTGCGCCGGACTCGTCGCGCAGGCTGACCGCGACGCCGGTCGCCGGGGTACCGTTCGCCGCGTCGAGGACATGGGTGGACAGTCCTGTCACGTCGGGGCCTCCTCCTCGAGGTAGATGCTCGCCGGGGTCAGCATCCGGACGAGCCGGCTGCGGTTGATCTTCGCCAGCTCCATCCGCATCACCCTGCGCTCGGTGGTCGGATCGTTGTTCATGCGCTGCTTGAGGATGTCGAGCAGCTCGTCGGCCGGTCGCCCGTTGGCGAACACCAGATAGACGTGGCCGAACTTCTCCTCGTAGGCGGCGTTGAGCTCCTTCAGTTCGGCCAGTACCTCGGCCTGCGCGTCCGCGACCCCCGATTGCTCACGCGCCGACGACGGGTTGTCCGGCCGGTCCCCGATACGCGGATGACCGGCCAGCGCCTCGTCGAGGTCGGTGTCGGTGAGCTCGGCGAGGATCAGGTCGGCGTACTCCAGCAACGCCTCGTCGTCGGAGAACGGACGCGCCCGCGCCACCCGCAGCGCCCAGATCGACGAACTGCAGCACTCGTAGAGCTGATGAATTGCCTGGCGTTCGGAGAGCTCGTTGAAACTTGGCACACCCCGCCAATCGACACGCCGCATGCAGCCCAGCCTAGGAGAGTTCCGGTTGCCGGCTGAAACGGGCCGAGGTGATCGGATTGGCGTCGGCGACCAGGTCGTCGAATCGGTAATTGGCGATCTTGGCGATCTCGATCAGCGCGAACGACTTCTCGCTGCGCTCCGCGTTGTCCATCCGTGCCCAGCCGTTGCGCAGCACCCGGTCGTACCGTTCGGTCTCGCGGGCACAGATCACCAGCGGGAATCCGAAGTGGTCGCGGTAGGCGGAGGCGAGGTTGACGACGTTCTCGTGCTCGGTCTCCTCGAGGTGGGTGAGTCCCTTGTGGTCGATCGCGACGAGTTCGCCCGCCTCGTCCTCGGCGCCCAGATCGGGGAAGGCCTTGATCAGTTCGAGTTGCTCGGCGTCGCTGCCGGTCAGCATCGCGTCCTGGAATGCGCTGCGCAGATCGTGCACGTCCTCGAACGGCTTCTGATCCCATGCCCGGTCCAGCACCCAGTCGACATTCTGTGCGACTCCGCCGAAGGTCTCGCGGAACTGCTCCTTGGTCATCGTGTTGACCTCGTCGAGCGTGATCGCGCCGCCGCCGGCGACCGCCGGCCCCTTCGCGCCGACGTGGAAGAACAGCAGGTTCAACAGGATCGCGGTGATGGCGCCCATCGTGATGCCGGTGGAGAACGGGATCTGCAGGATCAGGTTGGGCATCGCCTGGTCCACGCCGGGCAGCGCGGGTACGTCGACCTGCTGTCCCGACTTCTCGATGACGGTGGTCGGCGACGACGACTGCGAGAACTGCACGTAGAGCGCCACCGCGAGCGACGTCGCCGAGATGATCAGGTTGCGGTGATCGGTGAAGTCGACCGACGTCAGTGTCTGGATGCCGACGATGGCGACAGTCGCGAACATGATCAGCGCGGCGCCGCCGAGGACGGGCGCCGGGATCGACTCGACGACCTTCGCCAGCTTCGGCAGCAATCCGAGGATGATCATGATGACACCCGCGCACGCCACCACCCAGCGGCTCTTGACCCCGGTCAGGCGGACGAGACCGACATTCTCGGAGAACGCGGTGTACGGGAACGAGTTGAACGATCCGCCGATGACGGTGGCGAGACCGTCGGCGCGCACGGTCGCCGCGACGTCGTCCTTCTTGATCCGCTTGCCCACGATCTCACCGGTCGCGAAGACCGAACCGGTCGACTCGACCGCGACCACCATCAGCACCACGATCAGCGAGACGATGGCGACGATGTCCCAGCGCGGCCACCCGAAGGCGAACGGGGGCGTGAATCCGAGCCAACTGGCCTCGCCGACCGAGGAGAACGAGGCGTCGCCGAACAGCCATGCGACGAAGGTGCCGATGACCAGACCCATCAGCACCGCGATGGTCGCCATGAATCCACGGAAGAAGCGCTGCATCAACACGATCAACAGAATCGTGCCGAGGACGTAGAGGACCCAGCGCCAGTTGGCCGAGTCGGTCATATGGGTGGCCGGATCGCTGACGGCGTCGCCCGCACCCACCGGGATCAGGCAGATGCCGATGATGGTGATCAACGTCCCGGTCACCACCGGCGGGAGGAAGCGGATGAGTTTGGCGAAGAACGGCGCGATCAGAAAGGTGAAGACGCCAGCTGCGATCACCGCGCCGTAGACCGTCTGCAAGCCGACCCGGCCGCCCCCGTTGTTGTTGGCGATCTGGATCACCGGCGCCAGGGTCGCGAAGGTGATGCCCTGCAGGAGCGGGAGACGGACACCGATCTTCCAGATGCCGACCGCCTGCAGCAACGAGGCGATGCCGCAGGTGAACAGGTCGGCGGTGATCAGCATCGTCAGTGCCTCGGAATCGAGGTCGATGGCTCGGGCGATCAGCAGCGGCACCAGTACCGCGCCCGCGTAGAACGCGACGACGTGCTGGGTGCCCAACGCGACGAGCTTGCCCGCGGGCGGCACCTGATCGACCGGGTGGACGCGCCTCTTCTTCTTCGGCGCTTCTGCCGGGGCGGTGGAATCCGTTGCCATGTCCCTCTCACCTTCTGCTTGCAGCCTTGGGGTCCGGGGCGCGCGGCGCCCACGGTGGCAGGTAAATAGTGGACCGGCCAACGGTTTTCCGCTTGGTGGTGGATCGTATATTTCGGTCGCGTAAAAGGGGCGGATCGGACAGCAGGAGGTGACGTGATCGGTGGTGGCGGATTCCGGTGACCGGGTGGTGCCGACGGCAGGCGACGATGGTGGCGGCGTGCTCGGTGTGGTGCTGGCAGCCGGCGCTGGGACCCGGTATGGAGAGCCGAAAATAGTTGCGCGGCAAGGGGAATGGCTGGAGAATGCGGTTCGTGCACTCGCGGACGGGGGGTGTCGCGAAGTGGTCGTGGCGATGGGTGCCCGGGTTGTCGAGCCGCCCGCGGGGGCATCGGTGCTGTGGGTGCCGGACTGGGCCGATGGGCTCGGCGCGACGGTGCGCCGCGCGGTCGGGGTGGCTCGCGGACGGTCGTGGGTGGCCGGGATGGTTTTACATGTTGTTGACACACCGGATGTCGGTGCGGCGGTGGTGGAGCGTGTCGTCGGCGTGGCCGCGCGGCGGCGCGACGTCTTGGCGCGCGCGATGTTCGGTGGCCTGCCGGGCCACCCGGTGTACGTGGGCGCCGATCATCTCGACGCGATGACCGAGACGCTGCACGGTGACGTCGGTGCCGGACGGTATCTGGCGGCGCACGCCGCCGACGTGCTGGGCGTCGACTGCGGCGATCTGGCGTCCGGGCGGGACCGGGATCGCCCGAACTGAACGGCAGGACCGGCCAACCCCTGCCGGTCGGCCCGAACCGACGGATCCGCCGCGAGCGGGATCCGGGCTAGGGCATGGGGATCGCGTCGGTCAGTGCGTCGGTGATCTCCAGGCCGATCGCGGCCGCTCCGAACCGGGCGACGGGACCGGTCGCGGCGGCGAGCGCCGACTGGTGTCCCGATCGTGCGCGGCCCTGCAGCGGGACCGGCGTGCCGTCGTCGCGGAAGCCGATCAGCGCGACGAGTTCACCGGTCGTCGGTTCACAGACCGCCCACGTGAATGCCGTCTCCGCAGACCACCCGGCCGTCGCCGAAGCGACGTAGCCGGCCGGGTCGTCGAGTCCGAGGTCGTCGAGCGCGGGGACGTCGGAGATGCGGTCGTCGGCGCGCAGCGCGCGCAGGTACCACGCGCCGGCATTGATCTCGACGGCTTCCACGGGTCCTGCGGTCTGCTTCGCTACTTCAGTTCGAGCAGCAGGGTGCCCTGGGTGACCGCGGCGCCCGCCTCGACGGCGAGACCGGTGACCACACCGTCCTTGTGGGCGGTGACCGGGTTCTCCATCTTCATCGCCTCGAGCACGACGACCAGCTCTCCGGCGGAGACCTCCTGGCCTTCCTCGACGGCGACCTTCACCACGGTGCCCTGCATGGGGGCCTGCACGGCGTCGCCGGAGACCGCGGCATTGCCGCCCTTCTTGCGCGCGCGCGCCTTCGGCTTCTTGCGGACGACACCGTTGCCGGCGCCACCGCCGCCACCGAGGGTCAGATCACCCGGCAGCGAGACCTCGACCCGGCGGCCACCGACCTCGACGACCACGTTCTGACGCGGCAGCGACTCGTCGTCCTCGATCGGCTCGCCACCCGTGTAGGGCTCGATCGGGTTGTCCCAGTCGGTCTCGATCCACTTGGTGTAGATGTCGAACTTCTCGTCGCCGTTCTCGTCGGTGTGCCCGTGGAACGCCGGGTTCTCGACGATGTGCCGGTGGAACGGGAGCACCGTGGCAAGACCCTCGACCTGGAACTCGGCCAGCGCACGCGCCGACCGCTCGAGTGCCTGTTCGCGGTTCTCGCCGGTGACGATCAGCTTGGCGAGCATCGAGTCGAACTGTCCACCGATGACGTCGCCCTCGACGACGCCCGAGTCGACACGCACACCGGGGCCGGTCGGCTCCTTGTACACGGTGATGGGGCCCGGCGCGGGCAGGAAGTTGCGGCCGGCGTCCTCACCGTTGATGCGGAACTCGAACGAGTGGCCGCGCGGCGTCGGATCCTCGGAGATCTCCAGCTTGTCGCCGTTGGCGATGCGGAACTGCTGACGCACGAGGTCGATGCCTGCGGTCTCCTCGGTGACCGGGTGTTCCACCTGCAGGCGGGTGTTGACCTCGAGGAAGGAGACCAGGCCGTCGCTGCCGACGAGGAACTCGACGGTGCCCGCGCCGTAGTAGCCGGCCTCGCGGCAGATCGCCTTGGCGGATTCGTGGATCTTGGTGCGCTGTTCGTCGCTGAGGAACGGCGCGGGGGCCTCCTCGACGAGCTTCTGGAAGCGACGCTGCAGCGAGCAGTCGCGGGTCCCCGCGACGATGACGTTGCCGTGCTGGTCGGCGATCACCTGGGCCTCGACGTGGCGGGCCTTGTCGAGGTAGCGCTCGACGAAGCACTCACCGCGACCGAACGCGGCGACCGCCTCGCGGGTGGCCGACTCGAACAGGTGCGGGATCTCCTCGATGGTGTAGGCGACCTTCATGCCGCGGCCGCCGCCGCCGAACGCCGCCTTGATCGCAACGGGCACGCCGTGTTCCTCGGCGAATGCGACGACCTCGTCGGCGTTCTTGACGGGGTCCTTGGTGCCGGGAGCCATCGGCGCGTTGGCCTTGAGTGCGATGTGGCGCGCGGTGACCTTGTCACCGAGGTCGCGGATCGACTGCGGGGACGGTCCGATCCAGATCAGGCCCGCGTCGATGACGGCCTGCGCGAAGTCGCCGTTCTCGGAGAGGAAGCCGTATCCGGGATGAACGGCGTTGGCGCCCGACTTGGCGGCGGCGTCGAGGATCTTGTCGAACACCAGGTACGACTCTGCGGAGGTCTGTCCGCCGAGGGCGAATGCCTCGTCGGCGAGTTTGACGAACAGCGCCTCGGCGTCCGGCTCGGCATAGACGGCGACGCTGGGGATACCGGCATCTCGGGCGGCCCGGATGACGCGCACGGCGATCTCGCCGCGGTTGGCGATGAGGACCTTGGAAATACTGTTCGCAGAGGGACTTGGCACTTGTTCTCCTGGGCGTCGCGCCGCTCGTGAGCGGCACTGGCTGGTAAGTCGGACATCACTCGTCTTGGTGTCCACCCGTGGCGGCCGGGTGCGGGCCGGACGGGTGACGCACGACACTTGGAGTCTAAGCGTCGCGTGTTCCGGGCAACACCATAGCCCACCGAGCAATTGATCGGTCGGCTGCGGTCAGGTTACCGATGAGTACCGTGTCGGTCACCCCTGGGTGCCAAACGTGCTGGTATCGCCGATCTCTCGGAGGAGCTGCGCGAAATCACGCAGGTAGGCGTGGACCGGACCGATATCGGTGGTCTCGCCGTCGCCGATCTCGGCGACCGGAACGTCCGGGTGATCGGGCGGAGTGGGATTGTTCACTCCCGCCTCGGGACCGGCCGCGACCGCGACGGGCTCGGGTGGGAAACGCGCGGAGACCCGGATGCCCGATGGGGTCCGGTTGATCCAGATGTAGACCTCGTGCGGCGCGTAGCTGTGGCTGCGCAGCACCTTCGCCCGGCCCGCGTCCGCGGCGGCCGCGCCCGGTGCGTAGCGGGTGTCGATGAACGAGATGACGAAGCGGGGCTCCCCGCGTTGACCGATGAGTTCGGCCACCCGCAGGAAGGGCAGTGATGCGCCCTGCCTGCATCGTTTCAGTTCCGCCGTGGCCCGCACCACCGCCTGATCGAAGGTCGGCGAGTCGGAGACGTCGATGCAGAAGGGGGCGACGGCGACGAACCATCCCAGAGCGGTCAGCCAGCGCTTGTCGTCGCGGGTGTGGCGGGGCAGGACGCAGCGGAACTCGGGGTCGCCGGTGTGCCGGTGGTAGACGAGCGCGAAGGCGGCCAGCACGCCTGCGGTCATCGTCCCGCCGGCCGCCGAGCAGACCGCGGTGAATCGGTTGGCGGCGTCGTCGTCGAGAACGACACCGGTGATGGCGTCCTGCGGGACCGGCGAGTCGTCGCCCGGCTCGACGACCGGTCCGGGCAGTCGGGCTGCCGAAGGTTCCGGGTCACTCCGCCGCAGGTGGAATCCCGGCATTCCTCCCCGGCCGGCACGCAGGAATGTGGACCATATCGCGGCCGCCGGATGGTCGGCGCCGGTCTGGTCGGCCTGGCGTCGCTCCTCGGCACTGAAGTCGACGTAGCTGCCGACCTCCGGGAGTTCGGGTTCGGTGTGGTCGCGGGCCGCCCGGTACAGGGTGACCAGTTCGTGCTGCGCCATGATCAGCGAGTAGCCGTCGACCAGCGAGTGGTCGGCGGCGAACAGCAGCGTGAACGAATCCTCCCGGCCGACGGTGGCGAACATGTACGCCGGCCAGTGCAGGGGTGCCGTGGCCCGGTCGAACGCACCGGCGATCTGCTCGACCAATGGTCCCGATTCGGTGTACCAACCGATCCGGCCCATCTTGAGTTTGACCGTGCCGGGCGCGGTGCTGAGCCGTTGCAGGCCGTCACCCTTGATGACCACGTGGCTGCGGAGCACCTCGTGGCGGTCAATCCAGCGCATCAGCGTCGCACGCACCGCCGGGATCGACAACGGCTCGTCGAATTCGATGGAGACCCCGAGCCAGGATTCGCGACCGCCCTCGCGGCGGGTGCGGAGGCGATACTCGAACGCCGACCGCAGGTGTTGTTCGTGGTTGTGGGAGGTCAGGCGGGAATCGTGAATCCAGGTGCCGAGACCGCCGGGCACGTAGGGCATCCACTCGACGAGTCCGCCGGGATCGATGGGCTCCTCACGGATCTGGATGAACTTCATGTCCCGAGGGACGGCCCGCCGGCTCGGTCACCCGACCGTGCGGCACGGACCTGGGACTTGATCCGGCCGAGCATCCCTGCCATGCCGCGCAGGCGCAGCGGACTCACCGCCGAACCGAGGCCCAGATCGTGGTAGAAATCGGCCGGCACGGCAAGGATGTCGTCGGCCGACGCGCCGTCGAGCCCCTGATGCAGGATCGACGCGAAGCCACGGGTGGTCGGTGCCTCGGGCGGTGCGCTGAAATACAGCCGCACCGACGCCGGGTCGGTTGCGTCGACCGACAGGAAGACCGGCGACTGGCATTCCGGTACCGGTTCCATGGCGTCCTCGCGCAGGTGTCCCGGGAGGTCGGGCAGTTCGCGGGAGAACTCCAGGAGGAGTGTCACCTTGTCCGAGTCGCCGAGTGCGCCGAAGTCCTCGACGATCTCGGCCAGTGGTGCGGGCAGACTCATATCTCAGGCGGGGGCCGAGCCCGGCTCCGGGCCGATGGCGATCGGCACACGCACGGCGTTGCCCCACTCGGTCCAGGACCCGTCGTAATTGCGTACGTTCTCAAAGCCCAGCAGATGGGTCAGGACGAACCAGGTGTGGCTCGATCGCTCGCCGATGCGGCAGTAGGCGATGGTCGGCGTCGTCGGATCGAGATCGGCGTAGATCTCGTCGAGTTCGGTCTTGGACCGGAACCGGCTGTCGGGAGCGGCCGCCTTGGCCCACGGGATCGACACGGCGGTGGGGATGTGCCCGCCGCGCAGTGCACCCTCCTCCGGATAGTCGGGCATGTGGGTGCGCTCGCCGGTGTACTCCTGCGGTGACCGGACGTCGACGAGTGGCGCGGTGCCGAGCGAGGCGAGCACCTCGGGGGCGAATGCGCGGATACGGCTGTCGTCGCGCTCCACGACGGGGTAGTCGGAGCGGGGATACTCGGGGACGTCGAAGGATGTGTCGCGGTCCTCGGACATCCAGGCGTCGCGGCCGCCGTCGAGGAGTCGGACGTCCTCGTGGCCGAAGAGGGTGAAGACCCAGAGGGCGTAGGCGGCCCACCAATTGCTCTTGTCGCCGTAGATCACGATGGTGTCGTCGCGCTCGATGCCCTTGCTGCGCATCAGTTCGGCGAACTGCTCGCCGTTGATGTAGTCGCGGGTGACCGGGTCATTCAGGTGCAGGTGCCAGTCGACCTTCTGCGCCGTCGGGATGTGGCCGATGTCGAAGAGCAGGACGTCTTCGTCGGACTCGATGATCTTGAGTCCTTTGGCGCCGAGGTGCGCCGACAGCCACTGGGTCGTGACGAGACGCTCCGGGTGCGCATAGGTGGCGAACGCCGGATTCGGATCTGTCTCAACGCTCAACTGCGGTCCCTTCATGAGTGTCGTCGGTCCGCAACCAGGCTGTCGTGACGGATCCGCCGACGCGCGGTGTCTCGCACATGAGCCTACCCACAGATGAGGTCGGTGTGGTGTGCGGTGTGCCGGGGCGGATCGGTGCGGTCGCGGGTGCCTCAGCCCGCGCGATGTCGCGGCTCGGCGGCATGGATGTGGTGTACCCGTGCGTCGAGTGCCGCGAGGACCCGGCGCATCGTCCGGTGTGCCACCGGGGTGTCCGGGTAGCGGGTCCGGACATGGATGCCGTCGAGGTCACGCCAGAACCAGAACTGTGCCCCGTCGGTCTCGCGTGAGCTGGAGATCTGTCGGGTCGAGATATGTTCGGGGAGACCGAGTTTGCGGTAGTCGACGTAGGAGACCATGAACACGTCGTTGCGATTGGCGCGGATCAGGTCGGCGTAGGTCCGGTAGACCGGCGTCAGGCCGATCCGCGCGAGGGGCAGTGCCTCGCCGAGACGGGTCGAATTGGTGCGCAGTGCCGTGCCGACCGCGGCGCGGGCGCTCAACCGGATCGGGGCGTTTCCCACCAACCAGCCGACCGTCCGCCGGTCGTCGGCACCCCACCGGGTGTGTACCGGGAGGATGGTGGCCAGTTCGGCGGGACCACCGGCGTCGTGAACGGCGTCGGCGACGGCGGTGAGCAATGCCGGGTAGGTGCGGGCGTTCACCGCGTGTACGGCCCGCTCGAAGCGGCGCGCGGAAGCGGTACACATCAGTGTCCGGATGTCGGTGTGCACGTCGGCGGTCTCGCCGCGGGCCAGACCGAGGTCGAGGGGGAACTCCGGAACCGCCCAGTCGTTGGCGGCGAGGAACTCGCCCCACGCACCCAGGCGCGGATCGTCGGCGGCCACCACCGGGGCGGACTCCTCGATCGTTCGGATGTCGAGGTAGCTCGCCGGCTGTGCCACCGGGGTGCCGGCCAGGTCGTCGGCGAGGTCGGCGGCGATCACCGCCAGTGAGTACGCGTCGACGTAGCAGTGGTCGAAGGCGACGATGAGGGTGGTCGACGTGGGTCGGCGAACGGCGACGAAGAAATGGTGCAGGGGAGTGAACGGCGAGCAGGCCGTGGCGATCTCGGCGAGCAGACCCTCGGCGAGCCGACCGGCTGCGCCCCCGGTCGGCGGTGCGGCGGGGACCGGGGTGACGGTGACCGTCCCGGCGGGTACGCAGTGGCGGTGGTACTCCTCGCCGTCGGCCACGAAATGACAGCGCAGCACCTCATGTCGGTCGATGAGCGCCCGCAGGGCGTCGGTCAGGTCGTCGACGGCGACCGCTTCGTCGAACTCGAGCGCGAGCGCCAGCCAGCCGGCGGCGCGGTGGCGGCGCACGGCATCGAGATGGAACTTCTCGTTCTCCGACGGCGGCACGGCGACGGGCTCGGACGGCGCGGATGCCGACAGCTCCCATCGGTGGACGTCGCCGGGCTCGATGTCGACGGTGTCGACTCCGCACAGTTTCACGATGACGCCCCGATCCGCGGATTGGCGCCGATCGACGGATCCGCACCCTCGGCGTATGCCGTCAACCAGCGTTGGACGGCGTCGGCGTAGGCGTCGAAGGTGGAACGCGCGGTGGGATTGTCCGGGATGTGGGCCAGCATGGTGAGTTTGTCGGTGTAACGCGTGAACCACATGTTGGCGTTGCGGGTCAGGCCGATCGCCGGGAAGCAGGTGACCCGCTGCAGAACCGGGTCGTCGCTGCCGGGGATCTTGCGGAAGTCGATGTAGGACACCATCTGTGGCGAACCCTCGTCGGGAATGTAGCTGCCGTCGGCGGCCAGCACCGCCAAGGCCACGTGGACCGGCAGGGTCGCGAGGTCGCGCGCCCGCGCGACGGCATCGCCTGCCGCGCTGACGACCGAGCTGAAGGGCGTGCCCGCGGCGACCGGGAACTCGACGGGGGCGAAGTTGCACAACCAGCCCTGGGTGCTCGCGTGCCCGTCGGGGCGGGTGGCCAGCACCGTCGCAGTGAAATATCTTTCGCTGCCGAGCAATTCGTGCTGCGCGGCCGCGAGGGCGGCATAGATCACGCCGACGAAGGACTGGCGGGCGCCGCCGTGCGCGTCACACGCGTCGAGTTGGTTGCCGGAGAGCAGGGTCCGCTGGATCGGCCGGGCGAGCGCGGGCTCGCCGTCGGCGAGGCCGATGTCGAATGGGAACCGTGGCACGCGACCGTCGTTGGCGGACAGGATCTCCCGCCACTGCGCGATTCGCGGATCGAGCGGGTCGGCGGTCGCGACGATCGCCTTCTCGGCGGCGATGTAATCGCCGAACGTGCCCGCGTCCGCGGGCCGCGGGACGTCCCCGTCGCGGAATCCGCGATAGAGCCGGGCGATCTCGTGGAGCCCGAGGAACTGCGAGAAGCCGTCGGTGTGCGCGTGATCCGTCCCGATGTAGAAGGTGAACCGGTCGCCGGCGTCGACCGCACCGTAGATGACGCCGGGCATCCGGTCGAAGATCGCCTCGGTCTCGATGCGATCGACGATGTGGCCGATGACGTCGTCGTCGTCGGCGAGATGCGCACCGTGCTCGACGGTGACGTACTCGGTGACCTCGGCCGGTGCCACCCGGCGGACGGGTCCGGTGTCGTCGAGACCGTAGACCGCGCGCAGTTCCTCGTGCCGGCGGGTGAACGCCGTCAGCGCCGCGGCCATGGCCGGGCGGTCGAGTGGGCCGTCGAACACCGTGACCGCCGATGCTGTCCCGGTGTGGGTCTCGCCGCGGCCCTGTTTGGCCGCGGCGGCGACGAGGTGGTCGGACTGCAGGAAGGTGACCCCGTCCGGGGTGCGCTCGGCGGCGGCGAGCGCACCCTCCGGGTCGGCCAGGCGCCACTGCACCGTCGTGCCGCCGACGAGTGGGAAGTGTAGGAGCGGGGTCCGGCTCATCTGGTCCTAGGGCGCGTTCGTGGAGTCGAGAACCGGTGCGTCGTAGGCGAGATCACCATCGGCGATCACCGTCTTCAGGATCTGGTGGAACGTGGAGATGAAGCGGTGGACGGTGTCGGCCTGCGGGCCGGTGGGGAACCGCGACGAGATGTTGGTGCCGGCCGGGACCCGGTTGATCCAGAAGTAGACCTCGTCGGCGTTGCGGGTCGAACTGCGCAACACCCGGGCGTTGCGCGGCTCCCACTCGTCGGCTCCCTCGGCGTGACGTAGGTCGATGTAGGAGACGACGAGTCCGGGTGGGGTGGTGTCGCCGCCGATGAGGTCGGCGATCGGGGCGAACGGTGCGGCGCCGACGCGCTTGTACTCGGCCGCGCTGGCCGCGATCGGGCCGATGGCCTCGCGGAAGGTGGTCGCACCCTGCGTCCGCAGGTGCACCGGGATGATGCCGACGAACCAGCCGGCGGCCTCGCCCCACTGCAGTTCGCTGCGGGTGTGGATCGGGTTGATGAAGCGGAGGTCACCCGACCCGCTCAGCCGTGCCGCGGCCATCGACAGCGCGGTGTAGATCCCGGCCTGCATGTTGGCGCCGGCGTCCTTGCAGAGGGCGTTGAACGCGGCGGTCTCCGACGCGTCGAGCAGCCACGAGGAGAGGGTGGCCTGGAATCCGCGTTCGGGCGTGCGCTCGGCCACGATCGTGGGCTTCTCGGCGGTGTCCACGGGCAGGGTGATGGGGAATCGCGGCATGGGCGTCGGTTGTGTCGACTCCGGATCGGCGGCCGCGAAGAACCGACTCCACCCGGCGACGGCGTCGTCGGAGTCGCGGATCTGGTCCCCGAGCGCGCGCTCCGCGTCGGAGAAGTCGACGTAACTGCCGAAGTCGGCGAGACCGTCGGGTTCGCCGGAGACGACCGATTCGTAGATCGCGGTGAGTTCCTTGATCGCGAAGACCTGGGTGTAGGCGTCCATCACGGTGTGGTCGGCGGCGAAGACGAGCAGGAAGGCGTCGTCGCGGTCGCGGAGCTCGACGGTGACGGCGACGCAGTGCGGCCACGTCAACGGGCTGACCGTGGTGTTGAAGTACTCGTTGATCCGCTCGAACACCTCGGTGCTGCCGAGGTCGGTGCCCATCGGCCGGCGCGAGACCGATACCGCGTCGGCCGACAGGGTGATCCGTCGCGGTTCGCCCGATCCGCCGTCGGTGACCGACGTCCGGAACGCCTCGTGGCGCGCGTACCAGCGCATCATCGTCTGCGCCAGGGCGTCGCCGTCGAGGGGGCGATGGATCATGAAGGCGGTACCGATCCACTGGCTGTACCAGGCGTCGCCCTCGGCCGCCGCGCGGTTGGCGTGCTCGACGTGCATGTACGACAGACGCCGGTCGTCATCGGACCACGCGTCCGGTGTCGCCTCGGGGACCCATGCGGTCAGGGTGCCGCCGGGGAGTGGGTAGTCGGCGAGCTCGGTGTATTCCATCAAAACTCCTTCGTCAATGTCATCGCCCCCGCGGGATCATCGGTGTCAGCGGCTCAGACCTGCTCTGATGAACGGCCAGCTGCGGTGTAGCTGATCGACCCAGTAGGGCCAGGAGTGGGTTCCGGGGTCGACGTAGTGGAACGACGCCCGGATTCGTTGTGCGGCGAGCTGGGCCTGGAGGTTCTGGGTGCACCACAGCGAACCCAGTTCGATCGCACCCCCGACGACCTGACGGTCGGTCGGGTCGGAGTTGCCCGGGTAGCCGGGTGCGTCGTACCGACCAGCTCGTCCCGTCCCGGTCGAGACGTACACGGCGCTACCCCGCAGGCCGGCGGAATGGCGCAGCACGTCGTGCGCACTCCAGGCGGGGTCGTCGGGCGGGCCCCACATGTTGTCGGGGTCGCCGCCGAACGCCGAGACGATGCCCCGCACATAGGCCTGTCCGGCCGGTCCGGTGGTGGTGTAACAGCCGCTGTAGGCGGCGACGGCACGATAGAAGCCGGGGTTGCGGGCGGCCAGCATCAGGCTCGAGCCGGCGCCCATCGACAAGCCGGCGATGCCGCGGCGTCCGTTGCCGTCGAACCGGGCGTCGATCAGCGGGGGCAGCTCCTTGGTGAGGAACGTCTCCCACTTGTACCGGCCCAGTTTCGGGTCGTCGCGCTGCCAGTCGGCGTAGAAACTGCCGTTGCCGGCCAGTGGCAGTGCGACGGTGACGTTCTTGTCGGCGAAGAACTGCTCGGCGTCCGATTTCAGCAGCCAGATGCTCTTCTGCGGGTCCTCTTCACCCAGGCCGCTGAGCATGTACAGCGACGGCCGGGGTCCGCTCTGCACCCGCGGCACCAGTACCTGCACCTTCACGGTCTTGTGCATCGCGACCGAGTACACGTACACGCCGTAGCGGGTCGGGCCCTCGCGGACGACGCGTTCGATGGTCGGTGACGTCGGGGCGGCCGACGCGATGCTCGCGGTGCCCAACAACGTGGCCACCGTCGCGACGACGATGGCGGCGACCGCGGTGACGCGGGCGAAGCGGCGGCCGGACGCGCCGGTGGCGAACTCTCGGACCGGTCGTGTCCGAACAATCGTCATCGACTGTCTACTCCTCGGTTCAGGTGCGCGCGAGCGAGGTGCCGCACAACAAAGTTAGGTAAGCCTAAATCTGTTCCATTTGCAAGTGAAACTAACCATAGGGTGCCGCGAACCCCACGGTCCAGTCGTTCAGGTGAGAAATGTCACCACTTCTGCGCGGTCAAACCCCAACGCGCACATTCTTTTTCAACGCTTGTTGCAAGTTCGTGGGACGTCGGGAAGGCCACCGGGTCGAGCCCGGAGACCGCGAGGGTGGTGGTGTGCCCGGTGTCATGAAACCATGCCGCGAGCCCCCCGCGGAGCCGGATGAGGCGTTCGCGGCTCACCCCTTGGGTGGTCGCACGGGATGCGAACGTCTCGACCCGACTCGGCTCGCCGAGGCCTGCGAACCCGGGATCGACGACACCGCCGTTGGATGCCAAGGCGAGAGGCGTTGCGGCGTTGCGGCTGAGCGCGTTGACGGCGGCGTCCGGCAGGGCCTGCATCAGCGGCTGTAGGCGCAGGAGACGGCTGGATTTCTCGCCCGCGGCCCGGTAGGCGTCCTTCGCCAGCGTGCGGATCGCGGCGAGGTCGCGATCGCGGCTCAACGCGGCCGGGACGTCGAGGGTGAGGCCGGTGGTCGAGTTGGCGCGGGTGTCCTCCACCGGACGCAGCGACATCGGCACGGATACCCGGACGCGGTCCTCCCAGGTGGCTCGTCCGCTCTCGACGATCAGGCCGATGACGATCGCGACGAACAACGCGTTGCTCGTCCCCCCGGCATTCGCGAACGTCGCGCGCCAGTCGTCGCCCGGGATGGCGACGATGGTCAGCGGGGTCCTGATGGGGTTCTCGCGGGCCATCTCGTCCGATGACGGTTCGGGCGGGCGCGGGGTCGACAGCGACGTCACCGGGGCGACGAACTCGGCGGCGGGCACCTCGTGCCGCGTGGCCCGTCCGTCGCGGACCAGACCGGCCAGGCCGGCACCGATGCTGCGTAACTGACCGAGTGCGTCACGGACGTTGTCGGACAGTGAGGGCGTCGCCGGCGCGTAGGCGTCGGCGAGCGTGTCGTCGGGGGCGGTCGCCTGCATGATGGCGCGCCCACCCAGCCAACCGTCGCCGACGGCGTGGGACGAGCAGAGGGTCACCATGCCGCCACCGGAGGCCAGCGGCGCCGCGCGCAGTTCCCACACCGGACCGTTCGCGAGGTCGAAGCGGACGTCGGCCGCACGCTCGATCCAGTCGAGGATCTCGTCGTCGGCGAGCGGTGGGTCGAGGTGGGTGCGACCGGCGGCATCGCCCGCGGCGGTCCAGTGGTCGCGGACGAACGGGAGTCGACTGCGGTGCAGGCGGCGACTGATCGGGCTCTCGAGGAGACGACGTCCGATCCGCTCGAGCTCCGCGGCGGAGAGCGGTTCGGTGAGCCGCCAGATCGCCTGGCTGAGCACCGGGACCCCGAACGCGCGGTCCATGCGGATGAAGAGATCGTCGTCGTGGGTGGTGCGCTCGACGTAGGAAGTCACGCGGACGAGCCTAAACGCCACAGCGTCGTGACGTCGATGCCGACCTCGTCGAGCAGGCGGCGGACGGTGGGCAGACCGATCCCGATCACCGACGAGGGGTCGCCGTCGATGGCGTCGACGAACCAGCCGCCGAGTCCGTCGAGGGTGAAGGCGCCCGCCACGGCGAGTGGCTCACCGGTGGCGGCGTAGGCGTCGATCGTCGGGTCGTCGATGTCGGCGAAATGGATCGTCGTCGATGCGGACGCCTGCGCGGTGCCGACGACCCGGGAGGCGTTGATCCGGGTGACCTGGTGGCCGGTCAGCAGCTGCCCCGACCGGCCCCGCATGCGACGCCACTGGTCGCGGGCGGCCGGGACGGTGTGTGGCTTGCCGCTGAGCCTGCCGTCGAGCAGGAGCATCGAATCGCAGGTCAGCACAACCACGTCCGAGCTGTCCCGGTCGCCGCTCAGCACGGCCGCGACCACGGCGTCGGCCTTGGCGCCGGCGAGGCGCACGACGACCTCCGCCGGCGGAGCATCCCCGAGGGTCGCCAGCAGCGCGTCCTCGTCGACGTCGGAGACGATCACCCGAGGGTCGAGTCCGGCGTCGCGCAGGACCCGCAGGCGGGCAGGCGATGCGGAGCCGAGAACCACCGAGGTGGTGGTCACCACCTCAGATTGGTGAAGCTGGTGGGTGCACCCCACACCGGACGCAGCCGGTCCTCGGCCCGTCCCCAGTCATCGCGCGGTCCGGTCTCCGTGTGCCCGCCGTCCGACGATCCGGATGCGGCGGCCACCAGGGACACCAGCACGGCGACATCGTCGTCGCTGGGATTGCCGCGCACGATGCGCAGGAACGGCGCGGCGGGGGCGGCGTCGGTGGCGTTCTCGCTCATAGGGGGATGTTCCCATGCTTCTTGGGCGGAAGGGTGACCATCTTGCGCTCGAGCAGGCGCAGCGCGGTGGCGATCTGGCCACGGGTGTGGCTCGGCGGGATGACCGCGTCGACATACCCGCGCTCGGCGGCGACGTACGGGTTGACCAGGGTGTCCTCGTACTCCTGCTGCAGCTGCAGACGGAGGGCGTCGACGTCGTCGCCGTTGGCGGCCGCGTCCTTGAGCTGACCGCGGTAGACGAAGCCGACCGCGCCGGAAGCGCCCATCACGGCGATCTGGGCCGTCGGCCACGCCAGGTTGACGTCGGCGCCCATGTGCTTGGAGCCCATCACGTCGTACGCGCCGCCGTAGGCCTTGCGGGTGATGATGGTGATCTTGCCGACGGTGGCCTCGCCGTAGGCGTAAAGCAGCTTGGCGCCGCGGCGGATGATGCCGTTGTATTCCTGGTCGGTACCCGGCAGGAAGCCGGGGACGTCGACCAGCGTGACGATCGGGATGTTGAAGGCGTCGCAGGTCCGGACGAACCGCGCGGCCTTCTCCGATCCCTTGATGTCCAGACATCCGGCGAACTGCGTGGGCTGGTTGGCGACGATGCCGACGCTGCGGCCGTCGACGCGGCCGAAGCCGATGACCACGTTGGTCGCGTAATCGGCCTGGACCTCGAGGAACTCGTCGTCGTCGAGGATGCGGCGGATCACCTCGTGCATGTCATACGGCTGGTTGGGCGAGTCCGGGATCAGGGTGTCGAGCTCGAGGTCCTCGTCGGTGAGGGTGTCCTCGATCGACCCGGCCGCCGGCTGGGCCACCGGCAGTCGCGGTGCCTCGGCCCGGTTGTTGCTGGGCAGGTAGCCGAGCAGATCCTTGACGTACTCGAGCGCGTCCTCTTCGTCCTGTCCGACGTAGTGGGCGGTGCCGGACTTCGACATGTGGGTGTGTGCGCCACCGAGGTCCTCCATGGTGACGTCCTCACCGGTGACCGTCTTGATGACGTCGGGGCCGGTGATGAACATCTGGCTGGTCTTGTCGACCATCACCACGAAGTCGGTGAGCGCGGGCGAGTAGACGTGTCCGCCGGCCGCGGCGCCCATGATCAGCGAGATCTGCGGGATGACGCCGGACGCGCGGACGTTGCGGTGGAAGATCTCCCCGTACAGGCCGAGGGAGACGACGCCCTCCTGGATGCGGGCGCCCGCACCTTCGTTGATGCCGATCAGCGGGCGGCCGGTCTTGATCGCCAGGTCCATGACCTTGACGATCTTCTCGCCGTAGACCTCGCCCAGGCTGCCGCCGAAGACGGTGACGTCCTGGCTGAAGATGCAGACCTCGCGGCCGTCGATGGTGCCGTAGCCGGTCACCACACCGTCGCCGAGCGGACGACGCTCGGCGAGGCCGAAGTTGGTGCTGCGGTGACGCGCCAGCGCGTCGAGTTCGACGAACGAGCCGTCGTCGAGGAGGTGGGTGATGCGCTCACGGGCGGTGAGCTTGCCCTTCTCGTGGATCTTGTCGACCGCAGCCTCGCCGACGGGGTGCTTTGTCTCCTCCAGACGGTTCCGCAGATCGGCAAGCTTGCCTGCCGTGGTGTGGATGTCGGGAGCGGCGCCGTCCTCGCGCGAAGCTGTCGTCATGACGACGATGCTAACTACCCGGGTGTGAGCCACGTCAACCGGATCAACGTGAGATTGCCCTCATGTTCCCGAGTGATCGGTCGGGAGGCCTCGACGTCCAGCGCGCCTCGGTGCCGACTCGTCCGCCGGGATGCTGTGTGACGTGCGTGTTCGGCAAGTAGCGTCTCGGGTATGACCGTGGATGACGCGACGCCGGATGCCTCGATGCTCACCGAACTCCTCGCCGGTACCCGCTGGCACACGATCGAGGTGGTCGACGCGACCGGGTCGACCAACGCCGACCTCGTCGAGCGCTCCGCCGGCGAGGACGTGGGCGGGACCGTCCGGATCACCACCGATCAGACCGCCGGCCGCGGACGCCACGCACGCGTGTGGTCCGCCCCCCGCGGCAGCCAGCTCGCCATGTCGGCGGCGGTGAAGGTCGGTGATCACACCGAACACCTCGGATGGTTGTCGCTGATCGCCGGCCTCGCGGCGGTACAGGCCGTCGACGACGTGGTGGGGGTCAGGCCCGGGCTGAAATGGCCCAACGACGTGCTGATCGAGGACCGCAAGGTCGCGGGCATCCTGTCGGAGTACACGCGGTCGCCGTCGGGTGGCATCGCGGTGATCGGGATCGGCATCAACACCGCGATGACTGAGGACCAGTTGCCGGTCCCGACCGCGACGTCGCTGCAGATCGTCACGGGGAAACCGGTGTCGGCGAGCGATCTGGCCGCAGCGTTCCTGCGCGCACTGTCCGATCTCCTGGCACTGTGGCCCGACGACGTGGCGCGTCTCGCGGAGATCTATCGCGAGCGCAGTGACACGGTGGGGCGACGGGTGCGACTGACCCTGCCGGGCGATCAGGAGGTTGTCGGGCTGGTGACCGGGGTCGACTCCGCCGGCCGGATCGTGATCGACGCGGACGGACGTGAGGTGGTCGCCGCGGCCGGCGACGTCACCCACCTGCGGGCGATCGGGGACTGACCGCTCAGTTGCCCCGGATGCTCTTGTGTCCCATCGCGGGCACCAGGGCGAGGATGGGTATGCCGATCACCAGATGCAGTACCGCGGTGGCGATGCCCACCGACAGTTCCGCCGACAACACCAGCGGGATGATCACCGCGGCCGCGATGAGCAGACCGACGATCCAGCGGAAGAACTGATCGGGCGACGGCGTGATCAGCTGCAACACGTACCAGAGCGCACCGGCGGCCAACGCGCAGAGGAAACCGACGACGGCGAACCAGAACTCGTCGCGGGCGACGGGATTCCACACGCCGAACTTGCCGGCCTCGTTCACGCGCTCCACGAGCGCGCGGATCACCCACGCGACCAGCCATGCGGCGAGTCCGGTGACCACACCGGTCATCACCACTCCGCCGACGAACATCGTCGGATTGATGTCCGGGCCGAGGCGCGGCTTGGGCGGGTGCGCGGCGCCGCCGGGCGGTGGGTAGGCCTCGGATCTGCTGTACGCCTGTGGCTCCGGTTCGTAGCCGGGCTCGTACCGGGCGGTGCGCGGGTCGTACGGGTCACGCGGGTCGCGGTAACTCATGGCTTCTCCTTGACCTGGCGGTATGGACCTGCCTCGGACTCCTGTCCGGACGATCAGGGCGACGGCCGGACGTGCTGTGGTTCGCAGTGTACGTGGCCGCGGACGGGAGAAATCCGGACTCGTCACCGGGAACGGGCTGAGTCGGTGCCCTTCCGTGCGCGGTCGATGCGTGTGACGACGGCGTCGACGACGTCGGAGATGTGCGGGTCGCGAACGATCGAACCGTGATCGCAGTCGAGCCGCACGACGTCGAGCTCGCCGTGCACGACATGTGCACGCCACACGCCCGGGTCGTCGTGGTTCTCGCTGCTGTGGATCAACAGGACCGCGCCGTCGTACGGCTTCGGCCGGTGCGTCCGGCTCACCCGCACGCCGACCTCCTCGAGCGCCTTCTCCACCTCGGTCGGTGTGCCGTGGACGAGTCCGGCGAGCGGTAGTCGCAGGCGGCGCAGCCACAGTTCGCGTCGCGAGATCTCCGGCCACGGGGAGACGTAACCCTCGGGTGACGGGCGGAGGGCGGGTTCGGCGGGATCGGGGTCGGGCAACGTGCGCAGCGCGGCGAGTCGCGGCGGCAGGAAGGTGTCGATCACGACCACCAGTTCGACCTCCTCGCCCGCGGACCGGAGACGGCGAGCCACCTCGAGGGCGACGAATCCGCCCAGCGAGTGGCCGGCCACCAGGTACGGGCCGGACGGCTGGATGCGTCGGAGGTCGCGCAGGTGACGACGGGCGGCCGCGCCGACGGTCCAGTCGGGGATACCACGGTTGCCCAGCCCGTTGGCCTGGAAGGCATAGACGGGCCCGATCCCGAGGTGCTCGCCGACGTCGCCGGCCACCCGGTTGGACAGCGCCACGAACGCGAGTGCCGACGCACCGGCCCCGGCGAAACAGAACAACGGCCGTCCGGCCGCGGAGCGCAGTCGAACAGTGGTGGGGGACAACGGCATCGATGAGTTCACGATGTCGTCGTGGTCGGCGAGTGCGGCCATCTCGGCGACGGTCGGGGCGGCCGCCGCATCTGATCGGTGGATGACAAGGCCGTCACGGGCGGACAACTCGGCGAGGATGCGTTGCACCGAGAGCGAGTCGCCGCCGAGCTCGTTGATGTTCTCGGTCCTGCCGACCGCGTCCAGGCCGAGGACGGTCGCCCAGACCTCGGCGATCCGATGTTCCAACGGCGACTGCGGCGGGTCGATGGGACCGCGCTGCGGGACGGGGAGGGCCGTTCGGTCGACCTTGCCGCGCGTAGTCCGCGGTAGCTGCGAGAGCACGACGATGTGCGCAGGCACCATCCAGTCGGGCAGTCGACCTCGCAGCCGTTGCCGCAACGCAGCGGCCGACGGGGTGCGGGTCTGGCCGGACGGCACGACATGCGCGATGAGTTCGGCGCCGGTGTGCACGCTCCGTGCCGTCACCACCACTTCCTCGAGGTCGCCGTCGCGCAGCAGCGCACGTTCGACCTCTGCGGGCTCGACGAGGTAACCGCGGATCTTGACGGCGTCGTCGAGGCGGCCGAGCAGGTGCAGCACGCCGTTGTCGAACCGGGCGCGATCGCCCGAGCGGAAGGTGATGATCCCGCCATCGTCACGACCGAATCGGCCGTGGTCGTGCTCGGGGTCGAGATAGCCGAGGGCGAGATAGGGCGACGACACCGTCATCCGGCCGTCGTCGTCGATGCGGATCGACTTGTGTGGCGCGGGGTGTCCCGCCGGGACGGTGTCCGACGGTATGGGGTCTGTCGGGCGCAGGTCGTGGTAGGCGAGTGCCGAGGTCTCCGACGATCCGATCCAGTTGGTGATGACGGCCTGCGGTGCGACCGACCGGGCCCGTCGGGCGAGCTCGGCGGCGAGCGGTTCACCGGTGGTGATGATGCGTTCGAGGCCGGCGAGCGCCGACGTCCCGCGCCGGTCGTCCTCGCCGATCAGCGCCCGCAGCAACGACGGTGTCAGGAACGCGGTGCGTGCGTCGGAGTCGGCGATCGTGTCGAGCAGCGTGGCCGGGCCCAGCACCCGGGGGTCGGCGGCGATCACCTCGGCGCCACACAGCAGCGATCCGATCAGCACGTTGAGTCCGGCGCCGAAACTGATCGGCAGACACAGTGCGACGCGACGTCCCTCGCCGAGACCGAAGCCGTCGCGCATGAGCTGGGCGTCGCACAGCCACATGCCGTTCGGATGCAACACACCCTTGGGCGCGCCGGTCGAACCCGACGTGAACTGGATGCTCGTCACCGAATCCCGGTGTCCGCGATGCTCGATCACGGCGGTGGCGCCGGGCGATGGGATCCCGGTGGGGCTCGGTCGCGCGGCGATGAGCTCGTCGAGCGCGTGACACGTGAAGCCGTGCGCGCTTGCCGCGGCGGATGCGACGTCACGGTGCTCGTCGTCGGCGATTGTCATCGCCGGCGCGCGCCCGTGCCCGCACAGCGCGTCGATGATGCCGTCGACCCGGTGGGCGGGTAGTTGCGGGTCGAGGGCCACCAACGGCCGGTGCGTCGTGAACACGCCGAGAGCGGCCGCGACCGTGGAGGTCTGCAGGCCTGCCTGCAGGATGACCGGACCGGTGATCCCGGCGATCTCGTCGATCGTGGCGCCGACAGAACGTGCCCGGTCGGACAGTTCCGCGTACGAGAGGGTGGCGTCGCCGGCGCGCAGCGCGGTCATCCCGCCGCGTCGGTCGGCCATCTCGTGGAAGCGGTCGGCAACGGTGGCGTCGGGATCGACGGGCCGCAGGGGCTCGACCGGCAGGGGCTCGAGCGGCGGCAGGGGCTCGATCAGGGGTGGGGGATCGAGCAAGGGCGCGGCGGTCGCCGTCGCCGGACCGGGATCGGGCCCGAGGTGGGCGGGTTCGCCGGGTGCGTCGCGTGGTGCCGGCGGCGTGGACAAGGCTCGCCGCACCGCACGGATGGTGGGGACGATAAGGACGAGCGCGACGACGAGATTCGCCGCGAGATAGACGTAGGCGACCCCGGTGAGGTCCCATCGGTCGGCTGCGGGCGCCGCGCTCGCGATGACGACGAGGCCGAAGAGGATCTGCGTCGCCACCGCCAGTCGAAGGCGACGCTCGACCCTGGACAGGTTGGTGTAGATCGTGATGAGGGCGACCGCGGGCAGGGCGAGTGCCATCAGCTGGATCAGGCCGGTGCCCTGTGCGGCGTACCGTGCGCCGAGGATGCCGAGGACGAGCGGGGCGGCGACGATCAGCCCGATGCAGCCCACGGCGCCTGCGCTGGAGCACAGCACGATGAACCGGATCGTCGCGGCACGCCGGTCGGTGTCGGGTTCGGCGGCGGCCGAGACGAACGGGGCGCCCGTGGCGTTGATCAGGATCGCGACGGTGGTGACGACCAGCCAGCACAGCGAGAAGTAGGCGTTCATCTCGGTGCCGAGCCGGGCGACGATGATCAACGGCAGGATCAGCGGAACCGCGACACCGACGGCGGTGATCACGAAGGACCCCGCGAAGAACTGACCGATCTCCGAAGCCGGGGGCATCGATCCGGGGCCGGTCGCGCGTCGCGCGGCCTTTCGGATGGCGGATACGCCCATCCAGGTGGCGATCACGGTCGCCGGCAGCACCCATGAGCCGATGATGGCGGTGCCCGTCGCCAGCGGGATGAACGCGGCGACGAGGACGAGTTTGGCGGTGGACTGGGTGACGTTCTTGATCGCGACGAACCGGGGGTGGCCGAGTCCGATCAGCAGGGAATCCTGAATGGCGAAGATCGCCAGGATCATCACCGCGACCGGGAACAACAGCCGCTCGACGGTGTGGTCGAAGAGTTGCTCACTGGGGCCCAGGAAGACGAAGACGGTACCGAAGACGGCTGCGGCCGCGACGATCGCGCACTGCCCGAGCGCGACCATGCGCCGTGTGCTCGCCCCCGCGATGGGCAGGAAGCGCTCGTAGAGCCCGCCGAGGCTCAGATTGGCCAGGGTCGCCAACAGTGTCGACGATGAGATGAGCGCCGACGCCCGGCCCACCTCGGCCGTGGAGTACCCGCGCGCGGCGATGGTCCAGAACACGAATCCGAGGGCACTGGTGACCAGGCTCGACGTCATGATCGAGACGATGTCGACGCTCAGGCCCCGGGCGCGGCCGCCCTGCTCCACACCGACCGTGGCGGGCCGGTGCGCGGTGCTGTCGTCGGTGGCGGTGCTCATCGCGCCACCCGTCGATCGGTCACGCGGATACGCAGGGCGCGGTGACACATGGATTCTCCTCGGGCGTGCGTGCGGGCAGGGACCCTGAACGTCGTCCCGTGGCCGACACCCGGCGTGTCGCCCCGGATCTCGCGGTCTTCCCGGTTCGCTGTCGGTTGGCCAGTGTACCCAGGCTTGTTAGGTTCTCCTAAGTCAAGGCGCGCTGGACGGTGTGATGCCTGCAACAGGCGGTCGACAGCGGATTAAGCTGGCTGCCATGTCCTATCCACGGGAGAACCTCGCCCCCGGCGAGGAGATCGTCCTGCATCGGCATCCGCATTGGAAATGCCTGCTCGGACCGTTTCTGCTGTTCCTGATCGTGACCGCGGTCGCGGGAGTGCTGGCCGGCATGGTCAGCGGGGCACAACTCGGGTCGACCACCAGGCTGGTGCTGCTCATCATCATCGGGGTCGTGTGGCTGATCGCGTTCGCCTGGTATTTCGTCCGGCCCCTGGTGTCGTGGAAGACGACGCATTTCGTCCTCACCGATCGCCGGGTGATCTTCCGCAACGGCATCGTGACGAGGTCGGGGATCGACATCCCGGTCCGACGGATCAACACCGTCGAGTTCCGGCACGGCCCGATCGACCGGCTGCTGCGGACCGGCACGCTCATCATCGAGTCCGCATCGGACGAGCCGCTGTCGTTCGACGACATCCCTCAGGTCGAGCGGGTGCACGCGTTGCTCTACCACGAGGTCCTGGATTCCCATGACGACGACGGGCGCGCCGGGGACGACCGGATGACCGATGACGACCGGCTCGATCCCCGACGCGACGAGGGGGTCGGCGCGTGACCGATGTGCTGCTCGCCGAGGATGACGCGGCGATCGCCGAACCGTTGGCGCGGGCCCTGACCCGCGAGGGGTACGGGTGCGAGGTCGTCACCGATGGCGCCGAAGCGATCACCCAGGCGCTCGACAGCCGATTCGAGTTGCTCATCCTGGATCTGGGTCTCCCCGAGATCGACGGGCTCGAGGTCTGTCGTCGGATCCGTTCCGCCCGTCCGCAGCTCGCGGTGCTGATGCTGACCGCGCGCACCGACGAGGTGGACTTCGTCGTCGGACTCGACGCGGGCGCCGACGACTACGTCGGCAAGCCGTTCCGCCTGGCCGAGCTGCTCGCCCGGGTGCGGGCCCTGCTGCGCCGCAGGCAGAGTGCCGACGAGGTGCTCGACGGCGGCGACATCCAACTCGACACCCGCGGGCGACGGGTGCTGGTCGACGGCGCCGACCTCGTGCTGGCCAACCGGGAGTTCGACCTGTTGCGTTTCCTGATGGAACGGGCCGGCGAGGTGGTGAGCCGCGACGAGATCCTCACCGAGGTGTGGGGCTCGGCCGACCTGCGATCGTCGAAGACCCTGGACATGCACATCTCGTGGCTGCGCCGGAAGATCGGCGACGATCAGCCGGACCGGGCACGTCACATCGTCACGGTGCGGGGCGTCGGCTTCCGCTTCGATCCCTGAGCGGTCCATGCGTCGCCGGATCCTGAACACGATGATCGCCATGATCATGGCGGTCGGTCTGTTGTTGGGCATACCCCTGAGCGTCATCGCCTGGTGGTGGGTCTCCGACAACGCCCACCAGAACCTCGACAGCCGGCTCAAGCTGATCTCCGATCAGCTGATCAGTCAGGAGGGGTCGGCCGGCAGCGTCGCCGAGGGGACGCTCGACGTCGCGGCCTTCGAGCTGCTGTTGCCCGAGGGTGGCAGGTTGACGGTCCGGTATCCGGTGGGCAGTGGGGTGGACGCTGTCACCGTCGTCGGCGACCCGATCGAGGGCGCGACGATGGAGGACGCGATCGGGCTCGGCAATGCGGGTTCGCTGCTGCTGGAGATCCCGCTCTCGCAGGTCCGCGATGACCAGCTCGCCGCGATAGGCATCGTCGCACTGGTGGTGGCGAGCTCCATCGCGGCCGGCACCATCGTGGCGGCGGTGACCGCGGGTCGGGTGGCCGACCCACTCATCGACCTGGCGGCCCGCGCGGCGGCGATGGCCAAGGGCGACTTCCGGTCGGAGTGGAAGTCGTATGGGATCAGCGAACTCGACCGGGTGTCGCGCGCGCTCGGCGACGCGAACTCGGAGATCGCGCTCCGTCTGGAGCGGGAGGGTGAGATCGTCGGCGACGTCTCGCATCAGCTGCGCAGCCGCCTCACCGCCATCCAGCTCCGACTCGACGAGCTGTCGATGCATCCCGATCCGGCCGTGGTCGGGGAGGCCGAGGCCGCCCTCGAGCAGGTGGAGCGGTTGTCCCGGGAGCTCGACGAGATGGTGGCCGCCTCCCGCAATGATCCGGCGTCGCCGCACGACATCGACGTCGAGGAGATGGTCCGCACCCTGATCGGCGACTTCCGCGCCGCCTTCAGCGCGGTCGGTCGGTCGATCTCGGCGACCTTCGGCGGCGACACCACCGCCGTCAGTGCCCGGCCGGGCCGGCTCCGCGAAGCCGTGAGCGTGCTGGTCGACAACGCGCTCCAGCACGGCGCCGGGACGTGCCGCATCCATGTCGACGATCTGCCGTCCGCCGACATGCTGCGCATCACGGTGGCCGACGAGGGGCCGGGCATCGACGACGAACTCGTGTCGTTGATCTTCCGCCGCGGGTTCTCCGCCGGGCGCGGCAACGGTGTGGGCCTGTCGCTGGCGCGGGCGCTGGTGGAGGCCGACGGTGGCCGCCTCGAACTCACCTCACGTCGTCCGCCGGTGTTCGCGATCGTCGTGCCGTCGGCGCAGGACCCCGAGTCGACCGGGTCCGGGGAGGGTGGCGGGCCGCCGGCCGGCCGACACCCGACGATCACGCGTGACCGAGTTCCTCATCGTTGAGTTCGTCGACATCGGCGTGCAGGTCGGTCGAGCCGGCGTCGCCGCCACGCAATGTCTCCTCGGGGAACGCGAACTTTCGCAGCGCCCAGAACCGGAATGCCATCTGGAGCAGGTTGCCGATGATGAAGCCGAGCACGAAGTCGAGGATCACCAGCTCGGTCACGGTCACGTTGCTGCGCAGGTCGAACACATTGTTGGCGAGCCACAGCGGTGCGGCCGCCAGGATGACGCCGACCCCGCTGATCACGAAGAACAGCAGTGCCTCGTGATGTCGCTCGCGGCCGCCGCGGTTCTTGAACGCCCATTCCCGGTTGAGGACGTAGCTGAGGATGGTGGCCAGCGTTCCCGAGATGATCCTCGCGACGACGGGCTTCTCCTCGAGGACCGTGAAGGTCAGCAGATAGAAGATCACCAGGTCGAAGACGAACGTGGTGCCCCCGACGAGAGCGAACTTGATCAGCTCGTGATGACGCATCGCGAGCCGACGAACCGGCTCGGGCAGTCGAGCGACGAGCTCGTCGATGAAGGGCACAAGATGTGAGTGTACGAAACAAAACCGAGCGGTAACTTCAGCGGGCGGTCATGCGAATGATGTCCGTGTCGTGGAACGATGTGTCGCGTGAGTTCCAGAATGCCTACCGTGACCATGATCGGCGGTGGTCAGCTCGCCCGGATGACCCACCAGGCCGCGATCGCGCTCGGGCAGTGTCTGCGGGTGCTGGCGGCCACCGACGCCGACCCCGCCGCGCAGGTCAGCGCAGACGTCGTGCTCGGTTCCCATAACGATCTCGCCGACCTGCGCGAGGCGGCCAAGGGTGCCGTCGCCGTGACGTTCGATCACGAGGGTGTGCCGCTGGCGCACCTCCAGGCGCTGGAAGCCGAGGGTGTCGCGGTGCGTCCGCCGTCGGCCGCGCTGCATTTCGCCCAGGACAAGCTCGCGATGCGCGTACGCCTCGCGGAACTCGGCCTGCCGGTGCCGGCCTTCGCCGACCTGACCGGCGATCGGGACACCGCCCGCGCGCAGTTCGTCTCGTTCGGCGAGGTGCACGGGTGGGCGATCGTGCTGAAGGCCATCCGCGGGGGATACGACGGGCGCGGGGTGTGGCTGCTCGACGATCGCGACGAGGCGCTGACGGTCTTCGACGAGCAGTATGCCGCCGGGGCGGGACTCATCGTCGAGCAGAAGGTCGCCATGCGGCGTGAACTGTCGGCGATGATCGCGCGCTCACCGTTCGGACAGGGCGGTGCATGGCCGGTGGTGGAGACGGTGCAGCGCAAGGGGCAGTGCGCGGTGGTGCTGGCGCCCGCGCCGGGCCTGTCCGACGGCGTCGCCGAGCAGGCCCAGCAGATGGCGCTGCGATTGGCCGACGAACTCGGTGTGGTCGGGGTGATGGCCATGGAGCTGTTCGAGACCGACGACGGTGATCTGTTGGTCAACGAGTTGGCGATGCGGCCGCACAACAGTGGGCACTGGACCATGGACGGCGCGGTCACCTCGCAGTTCGAGCAGCATCTGCGTGCCGTCCTGGACTATCCCCTCGGCGACACCTCACCTCGTGCCGCGATCACCGTGATGGCGAACGTCCTCGGCGCCGACGAGGCGCCGGTGATGTCGATGGATGAGCGTCTGCATCATCTGATGGCCCGGATGCCCGATGCGAAGGTGCATCTGTACGGTAAGGGCGAACGTCCCGATCGTAAGATCGGTCACGTCAACATTGTTGGTACCCAGAATGATTCGGTTGCCGACGTCCGGGAACGTGCGGAACGCGCCGCGCACTGGATGTCGACGGCCGAATGGACCGATGGATGGGATGTGCACTGATGACCGACAGCGAATCGGACTCGACGGAGTCCGTCGAGCAGACCCCTGAGCCGACCCGACCGCGTGTCGGACTGATCATGGGCAGCGACTCCGACTGGCCGACAATGGAAGCCGCGGCCGAGGCGCTCGCCGAGTTCGAGGTTCCATTCGAGGTCGGCGTGGTGTCGGCGCATCGGACGCCGCAGCGCATGCTCGACTACGCGTCCGGCGCTGCGGCCCGGGGGATCTCGGTCATCATCGCCGGTGCCGGTGGCGCGGCACATCTACCCGGAATGGTCGCGTCCGCGACGCCGCTGCCGGTGATCGGCGTGCCGGTGCAGCTGCGCACCCTCGACGGCCTCGATTCGTTGCTGTCCATCGTGCAGATGCCTGCCGGGGTTCCGGTGGCGACGGTGTCGATCGGCGGTGCCCGTAACGCCGGCTTGTTGGCTGTGCGTATCCTCGCCTCCGCCGATTCCGGATTGCGTTCGCGCATGGAGGATTTCCAGCGGGGACTGGAATCGATGGTGCTGGAGAAGGACGCCGCGCTGCGGGAGAAGCTGCTCGGCGGGGAGTAGTCGGACCCGGGTCTGCCGGATCCTCGCCGCGGTCAGAATGGTGGTGGGTTCTCCTTGTTCCATCGATCGGCGGCTCGTTCGTCGGCGCGTGTGATCGTCTCTGCGCGTCGGGTGCGCATGGTGTCGATGCGTTGTCGGGCCGGGTGTTCCGGTGGTGACCCGGTGCGGGTCAGTGATCGGAACAGGTCGCGACCGGTGAAGGCGTTGCCGAGATAGGTGTGCCCGGTGGGCGATTGGAAAAACACGGTGCCGAGCGGGTCCTGGTAGTCGCGCCAGCCGATGCCGAAGTTCTTGATCCGGTGGTGTCACCGGCTGGCCGAGGTACTGTTCTGGTCATGACGACCACAACCGCCGATAAACCGGCCATCTACCTGCGTATATCCCACGATCCGAGCGGCAAGAAGGCCGGTGTCACCCGCCAGCGAGAGGAGTGCCTGGCCCTGTGTGCCGCCCGCGGGTGGGGCGAGCCGCTGGTGTACACCGACAACGACATCAGCGCCAGCAAGGGCAAGCGCCGCCCCGCCTATGAGGCCATGCTGGCCGACATCCGCGAGGGCAAGATCAGCGCCGTGGTGGCCTGGGACCTCGACCGGCTGCACCGCCGTCCAGTGGAGCTGGAGGCGTTCATGTGCCTGGCCGACGAGAAGCATCTGGCGCTGGCCACCGCGAGCGGGGATGTGGACGTGTCCACACCGCAGGGACGCATGATCGCCCGCATCAAGGGCACCGTCGCCGCCCACGAGGTCGAGCACAAGGCCGAGCGCCACCGGATCGCGGCCAAGCACAAGGCGCAGTCTGGCAAGCCGCAGTGGCGACGGGCGTTCGGCTACCTCGACAGCCCGCAGGGGCCGGTGCCCGACCCGAAGACCGCGCATCTGGTGCGCCAGGCATACGCCGCGGTGCTGGCCGGTGGCTCGATCTCCGACGTGGCCAGGACGTTCAACGCCGAAGGTGCCCACGGGCTCAACGGCAAGCCATGGACGGCGAGCACGGCCAGCCTGTTTCTGCGCAAGCCGCGCAACGCCGGGCTGCGCGACCACAACGACGAGCTGGTGCGCGACAAGGACGGCAACCCGGTCAAGGGCACCTGGCAGCCACTGGTGGACGAGCAGGTGTGGTGGGAAGTGCAGGCCATCCTGCGCGCACCCGAGCGCCGTCCAGGCGGGCACACGGCCGTGAAGCGCCACCTGCTGACCGGTGTCGTGCACTGCGGCAAGTGCGAGAACGGCAAGCTGGCCGGAATGCAGGTTGACCGCGGCCGGACATCGGTCTACCGCTGTAAAGCGTGCTACGGCACATCAATTCGCGCCCACGACGTGGAGCAGTACCTGCTCGCGCTGGTGGCCGCCCGACTGGCTCGACCCGACGCCGTGGACCTGCTCAAGGCCGAGGCCCAGGACGCCACCGAAGCCGAGGAACTGCGCACCGAGGCCAACACGCTGCGCGCACGCCTGGACGGCCTGGCCGTCGATTACGCCGAGGGCCTGATGACCGCCCAGCAGGTGAAGGTGGCCACCGCCCACATCACCGAGAAGCTGGCCGCCATCGAGGCCAAGCACCAGGACGCCGACAAGGTGCGCCTGTTCATGGATCTGCCGCTGGGCACCGACGAGGTGGTGGACGCCGTGGCCGCGCTGAGCCCCGACCGGCTGCGCGCCGTGCTGGCCACGCTGATGGACGTCACGGTCGGCCCGGTGGGCAAGGGTGCCCGCGCAAGCAACGGAGAGCGGGTCGACGCCGCCGAGCGGGTGCAGGTGGTGTGGAAGTAAGACATCGCCGCCACAGAAGCCAACGCCCGCGGTAAGTGTTGCCATGCCAACACTGTTGGGGGCGTTGGCTTATCGCACTAGTTGGTGTTCCCTGACCTGCCGCCGTTTGCGTGTAGCGTTCGTAACCGACAGATGGTCCGGTCCACGAACCCACGGGTAGGTAGATGACAATGCGCCGCCACACCAGCGCCGCCACTTGTTCATCTCCCCCTGCCCACGGAGGTTTCAAGTGGCCGGAAAACCGCAACCCCACGTCGCCAGTGCCCGCGGACGCGCCTGCGTCCTAGGTCGGCACGCGCCGGGTAGTCCGCAACACCTGGAGGCGCAGCGCACACTGCGCGAGCTGGTGCTCGCCGAGCACATTCAGAAGGTGGTCGACCAGGCACCAAAGCTCACTCAAGATCAACGAGATCGCCTGGCAGAATTGCTACGTCCGGCGCGGCAGGACGGCGGTGGTGCCGCATGATTCCCCCGGAACGAAGAAGCCCCGGCAGCGACCAGGCCACCGGGGGCACCTTCCAAGATACCGAGCAGGCATCTGGGTCTCATTCTAGCTCAACAGGATTGGCAATCCCCGACCTGCATGACGACACCGACATGCTCACCGCGGCAATGGCCTACGCCAAGGCGGGGTGGTACGTGCTGCCCACCGATCCCAGGGACATCAAGAACCCCGGCAGCGTCGTGGGCAAGGGATGGCACTCGCAGTCCAGTCGCGATCCGAAGGTGCTTGCCGCCTGGTTCGCGGGCACCGACTACGGCATCGCATTACATGTCGGCCGATCCGGTGCCGTGGTGTTCGACGTCGACACACCAAGCAACGTGCCCGACGTCATGCGCCCGCACCTGCAGGCCGCGCCCTACCAGTCCACCCGCCCCGATCAGGAACGCCGGGGGCATTACATCTTCGCCGCGCCGCCCGGCCGAACCATCGGTAACAGCACCGGCAAACTGGGCGGCGCGTGGGGCGAGATCCGCGGCACCAACGGCGTGATCATCGCTGCGCCAACACCACACCCCAGAAACGGTGAATATCGTTGGCTAACAACTGGTCTGGTACCGGCGCTACCCGATGAACTCGGTGATCTGCTACCAGATGGAACACCGTCCGCGGACGCCGCCACCGACGCCGTGGTCAACCAGTTCGTGGCCGAGCACACCGCAGCGCAGCGGCCTGAGTTGCTGACCGCCGTAGTGGACAAGCTGCGCGCCGACATCGCCGCGGGCAACTCGCGTCACGACAGCACCATGAGCGCGCTCGCGTGGGCGATGCGCGAGGCCGCCGCGGGGTTGTATCCGGCGAAGGACGCCGCCGAGCGCGTGTGGTCGGTGTTCAAAGAAGCCGTCCTGCAGGATGGTTCGCGCACCGAACAGGCCGCGCACAACGAGTGCTGGGGCATGTTCTCCTGGGCGGTGGCGCAGGCACTCGGTGCCGACCCCGAGGAGGTGCGCCGCGGTGCCGAAGAGCGGGTATCCGGCGAGGCGTTCAGCTTCAACCCCGCTGACTGGGGCATCGATGTGGGCCAGGACGCCGACAACGCCAACCGTGCTGCCGAGGAGTACAAGCCGTTCGCCTTCCAACGCGGCGGTGCGTTCATCTTCGACCGCGCCGAGGTGCCGCGAGCGCTGTGGGGTAGCGGCGATGAGATCCTGTGGGCCGAGGGCGAATCGCTGATGATCGCCGGAGGCATGGGCCTGGGCAAGACCACCCTGCTGGGGCTACTGATCCGCGCCCAGCTGCGGCTGACAGGCTGCGGTGACGGCACGCTGCTGGGACTGCCCGTGGCCCCGGTGCAGGGGCGAGTTCTCGCCCTGCTGATGGACCGGCCCCACCAGGCAGCGCGAGCACTTTCCCGGCAGTTCGACACGGCTGACCGGGATGTGCTCGATGACCAGCTGATGATCTGGGCGGCTCCACCGCCGGCGGATCTGGCGAAGCGTCCCGAACTCCTGCTACAGCTGGCCCGAGACGCCGACGCCGAAGTGGTGTTCCTGGACTCGGTGAAAGACGCCGCCGTCGGGCTATCCGAAGACGCCGTCGGTGCCGGATACAGCCGGGCGCGCTCACTGCTGGTCGCCGATGGCCGTCAACTGTGCGAGCTGCACCACGTCACAAAGCGCGGTGCCAACGGCGGCCCGCCCAAGGAGGCCGCCGACATCTACGGCAGCGCCTGGATCACCAACGGCACCGGATCGATCATCCTGCTCGCCGGTGAACCCGGCGACCCCATCGTGGAATGCCGTCACGTCCGCCAGCCCGTCGAAGAGGTCGGGCCGCTGACGCTGCTGCACGACCACGGCGCGGGCACCGTCGTCGTGCATCACCACGCCGACCTGGTTGAGCTGGCTACGGCGGCGCAGGAGAACGGCCTCACCGCCAGGGACGCGGCCGCGGCGCTGTTCTGCCGGAACGCCGACGCCACGCCCACGCAGGCGCAGATCGAGAAGGCCCGGCGCAAGCTGGATCGGCTCGCGACGCTGGGCCTGCTGACCGCAGTGAAGGGTGCAACAGGCGGGCACGTGAAGACGCCCACAGCCTGGTTCCCGGCAAACGCGGCGGTGACGTTGTGAGCATCCACGAACCAATCACGGAACCGACGAAACCGCAGGTCAGACCATTCACGGCTGATCGCATTCATGCAGCCACTCATGGCATTCACGGTTCCGGCCAAGATTGCAGGTCAACGCATTCACGGGCGCTGTCATGGCATTCACAACGCCGCCAATCACGTACCCCACTGCCCTCGAAGAGGGCAGGGGGACGTGTGGCTCGACTACCAGTTACCGGTAACCGGCTACACCACCACGCCGAGGGGGAGGCCACCCGATGACCGAACCGATCCGCACCCGGCAGTCGTGGCGCGAACCCGCCGAGCACCCAATAGTCGGACTCACCTCCGCGCTTGCTGGTTTGCCGCGCCTGCCCGGTGCCGCCTGCCGGGGATGGCCGGAGATCTTCGACGCCGAAGCCCCGGCCGATCCCCGCGCACCGGAGGCGTTGGAACTGTGCGCCGGATGTCCGGCGCTGCAGCTGTGCACCGCCTGGGTCGACGCGCTGACGCCAGCGCAACGCCCTGCCGGTGTTGTCGCGGGCCGTCTGCCCCCGACGCCGCCTAAGAAGCCGCTGCGGGTGCCGTCACCCACCACCGCGGAGAACATCGCCGTCCGTGGCCGACACGGCCGCAACACACCACCGAAGGAGATCACCGCATGACCGCCAAGCCACCCACCATGACGCAGTACCGCAACGTCTGCCACGACATGCTGCGGGCAGCATCGTCCGCGGGCTACCCCGTGCTGATCGACCGCAACGCGCACCCGGCCGTGGTGCTGGGCTGCGGTGTGGCACTGGTGATCGCGGCCGGGCAGCGTACCGACACCGGGCTAGAGGAGTTGCTCGATGAGTGCACCGAGATGGCCTTCTTCGTCGGTAGCGCCCTGACGCCCCCCGATTGCAGGGTTGACCTGAACGACCAGGAGCGTGCCCTGGCTAAGGCCGTGCTCAAGCTGGTGCGGGAGTTCCACAACCAGCCCGCCGTGCTCCTCTTCGACCGTGCGTTCAACTATGTGGCAGAGCGTGACCTGGCGGACACCCTGGGCCTAATAAGCGTTGTGGTGCAACTGCTTCAGTACATCGAGACCCTCAAGCCCGGCGTGCTGGGAGCCCTGGACGGCGAGCTGGAGATGCAGGCGTGGGTCGACCGCGCCAGCGAGCAACTAGTAACCGCAACCGATCTGGAGGATCTGTAATGACAATGCCGAACGACACCACCACCACCGAGGACGACGAGATGTTCGACGGGGCAATCGATCCCGCCGCCGAGGCGCCACCCGCCACCGAGGACGGCCAGCCCACCTACGACGACGTCGTGGCCGAGCGCGACTACTGGGCCGACGTCGCGAAGGCGGCAGGAGCAGGTAAGGCGGGTGCCGAATCCGTCAAGTACCGGCAGCAGCTGCGCGATGCAGAAGCCGAGATGACCGAACTGCGGGACCACCTGAGCGCGGCCAACGAGGTGCTGTTCGCCATCGCCGCCGAGCGCGTGGGTGTGCCCGCCGAGACCATGGTGGCCCGCGGCATTACCGCCGAGGGTGCCGCCGAAGGCGTAGGCGTACTGGACATCGACGTCCTAGCCGAGGCCATGGAGGCCGAGCGCCTGGTGCTGCAGATGCCACGCAGGCCGCGCCCCAACCCGAACGTCGGGAACGGCACCGGCTACATGCCGCAGCAGCCCAGCGGTAAGGCCGCTTGGGACGCCGCCTTCGGCGTGTCGCGCTAGAACGGCTATACCCCCTGCGGGTATACACTGGTCGGGACGGTGCGTTGGCCTGGTGCCCGCACCGCTCCCGCCACCAGTGCGGCGCGGTTTCCTGGGGTTGCCGTGAGACGAATCAGAACCGTTGCATAGCAACACGTCTCGCGGTAACGCCGCAGGAAGGTGGGCATCATGCCCAGCAATGTATTCAGTACCCCAGATGCCGTCAAGGCACTGGCAATGGACGTCAAGGGCGTTGCGCCCAAGGACATCATCCCCGAGGCCCTGATCATCCAGGCCACCACCAAGGCCGGAAACGTCGAGGGCGATGCGCCAGCGGTGCTGGTGCCCTACGTCAGCTTCGACCCCGACGACATCCCGTTCGTGCCCGAGGGCAACGTCATCCCCGAGCTCGAGCCCGACGACGCACAGGCCGTGATCCACACGTCCAAGGTGGGCCTGATCGTGCCCATCTCCGTGGAGCAGTACGGGCAGGACGACGCTGCGGCGCTGATCTCCGATGCTGCACGAGAAGCGCTGGTGCGCAAAGCGAACCGGGCATTCCTGGCACAGGCCGCGCCGGTGGCCCCGGCAATCAACCCGCCCGCGGGTCTGCTGCACCAGCCGCTCACCGAGATTGATGGTGACATCATCACGGCAGGCAACCTGGACGCACTGGTGGACGCCATCGCCACCATCGAAGCCGATGGCGGCAAGGCCAGCCAGATCCTCGCCAACCCGCTCGCGTGGGCGCAGGTGTCCAAGCTCAAGCTGGGCGGCGAGAGCCAGGCTCCGCTACTGGGCAACGCCGCTCAGGCACAGCCGCAGCGCCAGCTGCTGAACGTGCCCGTGGTCGTGGACCGCGACGTGCCCGCCGACCGCCTGGTCGTGCTGGACAAGCAGGGCGTGATCAGCGCCTACGGCCAGGTACTGGTAGCCACCAGCAAGGAGTACCTGTGGAACCAGCAGTCGGTGGCGCTGATGGTCACCTTCAGGTTCGGTGCCGTGGTCGCCAAGCCCAACCGCGTCGTCACTGTGGCGCTGGAGGCTTAAGTACGTGGTTCGTGGTGGCTCGGCCTTGGGACGACTGACCGCCACGCACCGCTCAAACGTGTTGCGGCAGCGCGGCTGTGGGAGTTGGCCCCTTCAGCTTGAGCGCCCAACACCTGGTCGGGGGCAGGTTGCCCTTGTGGAGCTCACAACCTGCCCCCGACCTACCACTAGTGTCCCAGAGCCAGTGCAGCGCAACGCATGTCACTGTCGAGCGACTGGGCTACGGCACCAGCGTGTTGGCCAATGCGACCAGCGACCAGCACGTTGGTGCCAATCACATCAAGGAGCACAAGATGCCGTGGCAAGGTACGGGCGCAGGCACTGGTAGCCACATCCCCAGGCGGGTACGCCGGGCCGTCATCCTGCGCGACCAGGGCCTGTGCCAGCTAGGCTACGAGGGCTGCACCGGCTTCTACCAGGAGCTGGACCACGTTGTGGGCGTGGCCGTCCGTGGCGTCGAGCGGACGCACACCTTGACAGTCGAGGAGCTGCAGTGCGTATGCCGTGCGTGCCACAAGCGCAAGACGGCATGGCAGGCCAAGGCTGGACGAGGGCTGGGCGAGCGCGAGCCGCAGCGTGACCACCGGCTAGGTCGGGTGGCACTGCCCACCGGCTTCCGTTATGCCCCTGAACTGCACGAACACCCCCAGGGGACGGACCCCCTGCCCCGGTAGGAGCCGCCCCGGTCGGCATTGGCGCTCTCATGCTGCCTGAGTCTGGGGTTTTAGCCGCCCTGGGGTCGAAGCCTTTCCTTCGTGCCATAGAGGAAGTAGAACTGCGCCTTTTTCTGGCTGCTGATCTCTTTATGTTCGTCGATCAGAGCCTGTGTAGTCGCCATCCCGTACCCGAACACAGTGCCTGCTGCGGCGGCCAGCGCCCCGATCGGCCCCGCGGCAACTGCGAGGGTCGCGGGCAACGTCACGAAGCCCCCCATAGATGTCGCCCCGAGCGGATTCTTGACCGTTCTCCTCAACAAGTCAGACATGCTTCGGTTCTCGGCAATTGTCGCTTCGATCTCTGCGATAGCCGGTGACACCTTCTGATTCCAAGCATCGACAACTTGATTGCCGAAGTTTGGGTCTTCGGGTGCAATCTCCAGCCCGTCCGTCAGGCTGCGCACTCCCTGCCGGAACGCCGCCAGTGAACCACTGAGTTCCGTTCGGATGTCTATGATTTCGAGAGGCGTGGCGTACTGGAAGTTTGGCAGCCGATCAAACAGGCCATCCGCCATGGCCGCGTCGGCACCCAGTTGGCGGGCCATGGGAGCTGGACTGAAGAATCCTGCGTCTACGCCGAGGCGGACGATGTTGCCTGCCGCAGCGTCGAATAGGGGGTACCGGCCACCGTCACTGAGCACTTCGTCGATCTTCTGAGTGAACCCGAGCACCATTGCGCCGTCTTCGCTGATGTCATCGACTACCGCTCCGGCCATGCTGTCGATCGTCAAGATGCCGAGATCGACAGCCTCCTGCAGCTGGCCGTAGCCAGTCTCGCCGAACATCTGCTCGACGTTGCCCTGCATCGTCTCCTTAATCGGGGCCAGCCCCTTGTTCAGGAAGCGCACATTGCGGTCGTATTCGTCGCGCAGCTCCCGTGGCAGCTGCGCTCGCGGGGGCAGCCCGTCGATTGTTTCGAATAGCGTTCGGAGTTCTTCGTCCATATCCGGAAAGAACTTGGGCGCAACGTTTTTGAAGACACGAAGTAATTCGATGCCGTTCAGATTGTTGATGTCCTCGGCGTTCTTGAGAAGCGCTGCCCGTGGGCTTACCAACGTGACTTCATCGGCGTATAGGAGAGCCGAGTTGCACAGCTGCATCTCCTGCGCCAGCGATGTCGCGTTTTCAGCGTCCTGGCTGGCGTTCACCACCGTCATCCGGACTTGAGAGGATCGCTTGTCGCGTTCCACTCGCCGGGCCCGCTTTGCGCGAGCCTTCTTCTCCTCACGCGCGACCCGTCGCGCGCGACTTTCTTTTGACATTGACCTGCCTTACCGTCAGTCGGGCAAAGAACGCCCCCCGGGGTGCGGAGTCCCAGGGGGCGTCCCGCTTGCCGCGCCGCGTGTTCCTAAGCGGCCTGATCCTTCGACGGCGGAAGACGCTTCTCCAACTCGCCGAGGGTGATGACGATGCCGCGGAGGATGTCCTTGGCCTCGTCGCCCTGCTTGCGGATGTTGGCGGTCAAAGGCGACTGGTCCGGGTCAACGAAGACGAAGATCTCGTCCCACATCTTGCGGTTCGCCGCCATCGCTGCGTCCTTGATGGCCTTGCCGAGCGCGCCCAGGGGATTGTCGGGCATGATTACCTTCTCTCTACTTTGTGGATGACAGCTACGCTGCCGACCACAGAATAAACCCAGGTCGAGACGAACGACAGCGATGTGTTTCCGCAGCTCAAGCTAAGAAAATGGTAAAAGGGCAGGCAGGGACAATTTGACGGATGTCAAGTGTGGCCAATGAGGCAGAAGTGAATTACACTTTTGTGAGCTGCATCACGAGATGCGGTGACGAATCTCTCAAACGGCTGCCACCCGACCGCGTCGAGGCCTAGCATCGCGCTCAGACCAACAGGTCTACTTTGTGGATGGAAAGCCCCCTGGCTGCGGAACCGGGGGGCTTTCTGCTGATCTGATCACGGACGCGTACGTTCTTGCGCAGCGAGTTGCGCGGTGTAGATGGCGTCGAGCAGATAGCTGGCTAGCTCGTCGGCTTGGTTGGGCTCGAGCCAGATGTCCATACCAGTGCGACCCTGCGCCAGCCGCAGGCCGACCATCCCGTCTGACCGCGCCCGCCCATAGATGTCTGGGCCGGGGTGCCCGCCCGGCGTGTGCGTGCCCATAATCAGCGGGCGGAAGTCGGCGCTCATGCGACAGAAGATAGCTCTGACTGCGGATATGCCTACACGGTCTTTGGGCCAACCGACGTTGGAAGCGGCACAACGGCTTCAGGTTGTCCTGGTGGGTTCGTCCACCGTCACCGTGCGGAACACTGTGGTCGAGATCGGCGCGCCACGCCCTGTTGTTGCAGCCGGGGAACGTGCAGCACAGTTCACCGGCACGCACCAGGTCGGCGACCTTCTTGCCGGGTGCGTAGCGTTCGATGGCCTGCGGCGTGGACAGGTCGGGCCGTACATAGGTGCGGCGGGCTTCGGTGACCAGGGTGCGGGCGGTGTCGGCGTCGATGAGACCGTGTCCGTCGAGAACTGCCGGATCGTCGTCGTGGCCGAGCAGAGTGCTCAGGTTGACCACGATGTGAAACGTCGGCCGCGGGGCGGTGACGTCGGGCGGCGTCGTGGACTCGGTGGGCGGCGCGGAATCGTCGGCGAACTCGGTGTCGGACTGGCATCCGGGCTCGGCGACGTCGGTGGGGGCGGCCGTGCAGTCGCCGCATCGGCAGGTCAGCGCGGGACGGCCGTGGGCCAGTGCGTCGGCGCGTCGCTGCTTCTCGGTGCGCGGGTCGCCCGGATGCACGGCCGCGGTCATGGCGTCGAGTCGCGCGTCCAGCGCTGCCGCCTGGGCGGCGGGCAGCGAACCCGACAAACGAGCTTGGCCGGGGGTGTGGCGGTCCGGGCGGATCGAGATGCCGCGGTCGGCGTCGACGAGTTCGCGACGCCGACGCACCGCATCCGGGTCGTTGTCGGCGATGACCTTGTCGATCATGGTGCGAAACCGGGTCATCGACATCGGTTCACGGGTCTCGATGGCGTCGGCGATCAGCATGTCGATCAGTGCGAGTTTCTCGGCGTCGCACAGTTCGGTGCGTCGCACCACCATCAGGAATCGTTCGAGATCGATCCGACCCGACGACAGGGTGGCGCCGGTGAAAGGCAACTGATGACGCAGCACGCTGCCCGCCTCGATCAGTTGACGGGCTCGTGCCGGGGAGACAGTCAATGCGGCGCCGACCTCGGCGATGGCGTGCTCGAGGCCGGTCGGACCGTACTGGGCGCGTGGGTCCTCGCCACCGGCCACCCGTACGGCGAGTTTCTCCAGCTCGGCCAGCGACGTGTTCTCCCCGGTACCGACCCCCGCCGCCAGGCGGATCAGATAGTCCTGCTCGCGTTCCTCATGGATCAGACTGACCGCCTGCAACATCCGGTGATCCGCCGACGCGCGCACCGCATTGCAGTGATGGAGCACCTCGACCAACTCGGTCGCCGAATGCTGCTCATCCTCGGCCACCTGCCCGGCCACCACCACACTCGAGGTCATGAATCAAACATACGTTCGACCACCGACAGGTTCGGTGGCTCGCGGACGCGACTCACCGCCGTCGGGCGACCAGATGCACTGCGGGAAACCGGTGGTGTGTGTCGGGCCGGCTGACCGTCCGCCAGAGTTCGTCGAACCCGGCCGTCGAGAGCGCATCGGACAGGCGGTCCGGGTACCAGCGCCAGGCGGGGGCGACCGCGTGGTCGAACTCCGTGATCTCGTCGGAGTCGATGGTCTGTCCGGCCACGGCCACGAGCGCGCCGGGCGCCAACCGGCCGGCCCAACCGGCCAGGACGTCCGGCACGACCGACGGTGGGACGTGGATGAGGCTGAACCTCGCGAGGATCGCCGCGATGTCGACGTCGGCGAGTTCGGTCGATCCGAGGTGTGCGTCGTCCTGGACGAACCGCACCGTGGGAGCATCACGGCGGGCGATGCGCAGCATCTCGCGGCTGGGATCCACGCCGATCACCGAGAGTCCCCGCGCGGCAAGGTCGGCCGTGATCTGTCCCGGACCGCACCCGATGTCCACCACCACACCGGGCACAGGGTCCTGCGCGACGAGGTCGGCGAACGCGGCGACCAGGTGACGCTCCAGTGGCGTCGCGTACGGCGACGGGAACGTCTCGATGTACAGATCGGCCATGGCGTCGTATCCGGGTTGTGGCACCCCGGAATTGTCGCAGGACGCCGCCGGAGACTTCGCGACCATGGCCGCGTCAGGTGTTCGCCACCAGCTTCTCCACGAAGAAGTCGAGTACCTTCTCCCGGGCGTCGTAGGTCGGCTGACCCGGCTCGTCGATGAGGTCCTCGGTGAGCACCGAATGAGGTTGCGGGAGCATGGCGTCCGGGTTCGCCGTCGAGTCGGGCAGCTCGACCGCCAGGAATGCGTCGCCGAGCTGCTCGCGGAGGAAGTCGAACCGGGTGCGTGGGGACAGGCGATCACCCTCGAAACGCAGACCCATCACCTGCAGTCCCGCACCGCAGCGTGCGCGCACCCGGGCCAGCTCGGCATCGCTGATGTCGATGGAATGGTTGCGCGACTCGATGATGCCGAACGGCAGCGACGGCTGGGACAGCACCGGCGCGAGCAGTCGGTCGTCGGTGGCCATCGCGAGCGCGAAACCTCCGGTGAAGCACATACCGACCGCGCCGACCCCGGGACCACCGCAGCGCTCGTGCTCCTGCGCGGCGAGCCCGCGTAGCCAGTCGGCGACCGGTGACGCCTTGCCGGTGGCGAGCACCGTGAACTCGCGGCTGATGCACGCGCGGACGATGGTGCCGACCATGTTTCGTGCCGAGCCGACCCGGCCGAGGCTGTCCGGACGCGGGTCCCGCCCGTCCACACCGAACAGTGAGGGCATGACCGCGGTCAGGCCCCGTCCCGCGACCTTGCGGGCGAAATCCGCCACCTTCGGGCTGATGCCGGGCATCTCGGCGATGACGATCACCGCCGGCCCGGACCCGGCGCTGTACACGCGGCGGGTGCTGGCCCCCACGGTGACATCGCGGGCGGTGAAATCGTCGAGTGCGTCGTCGGGCACGAGATCCCCGCTCAGTCGGACGTCGTCGGGTCGCCATCGTCGGCGACGATGGTCCCGGTCAGGACGGAGTCGAAGAAGCGCGCCGGTACGCGTGCCCCGCGCGCCACGTCGGGTGAGTCGGACGGGATGATCCTCGGTCGGACGACCTTGTGATGCTCGGACTTCCGGATCAAGCCGAACCCGCCGGCGGCGGTGACGTTGCGGACCCAGTCCGTATTCCGGCCGTAGGTCAGCACGATCGAGAGCCGGTCGCCGTCGACCCACGCGAGGACGGGGATCGAATACTGTTTGCCCGACTTGCGTCCCACGTGCTCGACCATCGCGAACGGGGCGATGCGTGGCGCCCATTGGCGCTGGATCGGATTGGTGACCACCTTGTTGATACGTGCGACCGTCTTGGGGATCTTCATGCGTTCGAGGATGCCGTACCCGAGCGCGTTTGGGGAGGGGCGGCGGTGGATCGCGGTGCCGTCAGCTCGATCCGGCGGAACCGCTGCCTGATCCGGAGCCCGCTGGTGCGCCGTTGGTGAATCCGGAGATGACACCCGCGATCGGAATCGATCCGTTGACCGACTGCCGGAAGTTCAGCATCGCGCGCTTGACGTGCGTCGGGCTGCTGACCACGACAGCGCCGGTGGCCCGGCCCGCCGCGAGTATCCGGGCGGTGTAGCGGGCGTTCTCGACGGTGGACCGAGAGTGATTCTCGGTGGCGATCCGGCCGGCGGGGATGCCGTGGGCGACCAGCCACCATTTCATCGCCTGCGCCTCGGTGCGGCCGCCCCGCGGGAGGCCGCCCGTCGTGATGATGCCCGCCGGGGGAAATGCTCGCGCCAGCGACAACGCCGCCTGCAGACGGGTGATCAGAACCGGCTTCATCGAGCCGTCGCGGTTCAGAGCGGCGCCGAGGACCACGATCCTGGTGCCGAACGGATTGAGCTGCAACATCATCGGCACCTCGGGCGTCAGCCGTTCCTGATCGGTGCACCATTTCATCAACTCGGGGATCGGCGTCTGACATCCGCCGACCGTGGACATGAGTCCGTTGAACGCCGTGACCGGTGACGCCTGGACAGGCGCGGTGGCGGCTGGTCCCACCACGCCGATTGCGACACTCAGGACACTCGCGCCCAACAAGTGAACAACTCTCCCTTTGATGCGCATGGGTCACACGGTAAACATGCGCTCGCCTGTAGACCATGGCTGTTGGCAAACCGATACCTGGGGGAGATGCAGCGGATCGGGTGTCAGCGCAGGGTGATCGTCGCCCGTTCGGTGTCGGACAACCCGGTCAGGCGCTGCTCGTCCGCGTGCGCGACCGCGATCAGGGAGGCGCCCGCGAGCAGCGGCGCCACCAGGTTCTCCACCACCGCAGAGGCCGTCTGCCACGGCCGGGTGGTGAGAACGCGTGCACCCGTCGTGATGCCGTCCGCCTGAGCGGCCGCCCGTGCGGTGGTGATGACCGTCTCGGTGCCCGCGCCGTCGAGCGCCGGGCCGGACGCTGTCCGAGGCGGGTTGTACTGGTCTCCGTGCACTCGCACCGCGCTCGCGAAATCGGTCACGCCGACCGGGAGGTCGCGCACGCCCATCGCGAACGGATCGAGTGAGGCGACGAGCAACTCGTCGACGTCGTCGTAGCGGTCGATCCGGTCGGCGCTCGTCACCGCCGCGCCCAGCGAACCGGTCTCGAGGTCGTCCCCGCCCGGCAACCGGACGTGGGCACCGGCCCACCATGCGCCCAGCAGGATCGCGGCCGTCTGCCAGTGCTCGGGCAGGTCGACGAGGACCTCATCGCCCGCGCCGAGGCCCAGCTCGTCGACGAAGAAGTTGGCGGACTTGGCGGCCCAGTTGCCCAGTGTCGCCGCGGAGAGCTCGGTACGTTCTCCGGAGTCGTGGTCGTAGTAGGTCAGCATCGGCTGCGACCAGTCGACGACGGAGTCGAAGACGGCGGAGGTGAGGGTCGGGGTGCTCATCAGTTCACGCACGTCGGGCCGTCGGAGCCGGCGGTGATCGGCGGACGGTTGTTGCCCACGCGTTCGCTGGCGGGGGTGTTGTCGGCCTGGCTGCCGGTGTCGCTGATGGAGCCCGGCCCCTCATAGGTGTTGGTGAGCACCGCCTTGAGGCGCTTGTCCGGCAACGACGAGTCCACGCGGACCTCGGCGCCCCCCAGGTCTCTCGCGAGCTGCTGCGCGCCGGCGTCGTCGGAGTGCGCGTAGACCACCGAATCCCGGTCGTCGGCGGCGCCGCTCGCCGACTTGCCCGCCTGGAACCCCTTGTTGGTCAGGATGTTCGCCACATTCGAGGCCAGCCCGTCGATGGTGCCCGCGTTGACCACGTCCACTGTGTAGTCACCGCGCTCCACCGCATCGGGCTTCTTCTTGCTGTTCAACAGATTGTCGGTGAACGCATGGACCTGCTTGGGATCGACCTGCACCACGCTCTGCTGACCGTCCTCACTCCAGCCCTGCTCGGTGACCACCGGGACGGTGGCGAACTTGACCCGGCCGCCGCTGAGGTCCTTGAGCTGCTCGGCGAACTTCACGATGTCCCAGTTGTCGTCGATCACCACCGAACGCGACACGGCCTGCTGCAGTTCGGACAGCTTGCCCGGGTCGGCGAGCAGATTCGCGGACAGCATCTTCTGGGTCAGCGACGCCATGAACACCTGCTGGCGGGTGATCCGATCGAGGTCGCCGCGAGGCAATCCGTGGCGCTGACGGACGAAGCTCAATGCCTTGGGGCCGTTCAGCGTCTGGCGTCCGGCACGGAAACGTGCGCCCGACAAGGGTTCGTTCACCGCCTCGTTGAGGCAGACGTCGACGCCGCCGACCGCATTGGTCAGCAGGACGAAGCCCAGCAGCCCCACCTCGGCGTAGTGGTCCACCTTGACTCCGGTCAGGTTGGCGACCGTGTCGACCAGGGCCCGACGACCCGCCTGGGTGCCCTCCTTCTCCGCGGTCGCCTCGTTGGTGCCGGACTCGACGGCGCGGGCGCGGACTCCCTCTTTGGTGGTGCCGTAGGCCGCGTTGATCTTGGACATGCCGATTCCGGGGACGTCGACGTAGGAGTCGCGGGGGATGGAGATCGCGGTCGCCGACGATCCGTCGTTCGGGATTCGGATAAGCAGGATCGTGTCGGTGTTGGTCGCCACCTCCTCGCCGGAGCGCAACAGCTTGAGTTCCTTCTCCGACAACGGGTTTCCCTTGGCGTCGGTGCGTGAATCGGTGCCCACCAGCAGGATGTCGACGGCGCCGTCGTCGGCGCCGCCGAGTCCGAGACCGGCCAGCTGGGTGATGTTGGAGTTGAGGTTGCTCACGCTGTTCCAGGCGTAGCCGGTGCACAGCAGCACCGACACGGACAGCAGCGCGATCAGCCCGCGACCCACCCCTTTACGGGTGGACCTCGATCGCCACGAGAAGGATGGTCGGACCGGGGCCGTCGACGCCGTGGGTGCGGTCGAGGCGGCCGTGGCCGGCTTCTCGGTCGGGGCGCCGGCCGCCGAGGCGGGACGCCGGCGCCTGGGCGGGGCCTTACGCGGCGGTTCACCCGCACGCGGGGTCTGCTCGGCGGGACGCCGTCGTCGTCGCGGCTCACCGGCTGCCGGCGCCGACCCCTCGGGCGGTCGCGGCGGACGTGGTCGCCGGGGACGGGCATCGTCGGCGCCGGGTGCGCCGGTCGGCCGACGGGCATCGCCCGTGGGCCGTGGCCGCCGAGGCTCGTCCTCGGGACGAGGGCGGCGTCGCGGGCGGCCCGACGGGTCTCCCGCGCCCCGGGTGTGGATCTCGCCCGAGACCCGGCGGCCCTGATCGTTGGCCGGCCCGGCGGGCCGGCGCCTGCGGGGTTGTTCCGAGCTGCGGGGGGAGCCCTCCCCGGGCTCGCGACGATCACCGGGTGCGCGACGATCACCGGGTGCGCGACGATCGGCGCGCGGCTCGCCGGCATCGGGACGTCGACGTCGGCGCGGCGGCTCACCGGTGGGCGGTTGTGCGCGTCGGGGACGGCCGTCGGCACGGTCGCGAGAGCGTGCGGTGGGCTCGTCGGGACGTGCGCGTCCGTCAGGACGTCCGCGTGCACCATCGGGTCGAGACTCCACGGGCCGGTCAATCCCTCTCATCGTCGGCGAACGTCGGCGATCACAACGCCCGTCGGAGACGGTGTTACACGAGTGCGTGCCGATGTTCGTGGTGTAGACGTGTCAGATGTTGCTGTGCTGACGCCAGGCTACTGAAGTGAACAAGAAATTCGAGAGCGCAACGCCGGTGGACACGGTGGAGACCCACATCACCGACCGATGATCGGGTGCTCGCGATCGCAGTACGGCACCATGTGTCCCATGGCTTCGACCACGTACATCGTCGGTGCAGGCGGGCAACTCGGGACGGCGTTGCAGTCCAGCGCGCCAGCGCCCGCGGCCGTCCGGCCGCTGACCTCGGCCGAGCTGGACCTCACAGATGCCTCGTCGGTGACGGATGCGCTCACCGATCTGGCGCCCGGCGACGTGGTCCTCAATTGCGCCGCCTACACGAATGTGGATGGGGCGGAGGCGGATCCCGACGGTGCGTATGCGGTCAACCGGGACGGCCCGGAACTGCTCGCCCGTGCGACGGCGCGCGTCGGGGCCTGGTTGGTGCACGTGTCCACCGACTACGTCTTCGCCGGTGCGGCCGCCACCGACACCGGCCCCCGCCGCGCGGAGCCGTACCGGGCCGACGATGCGACCGGAGTGCCCGAGACGGTGTACGGCGCCTCCAAGCTCGCCGGCGAGCGGGTGGTGATGGCCACCGACCCGACGGCGACGGTGGTGCGCACGGCGTGGGTCTACACCGGCCGGCCGGAGAGCACGGATTTCGTCGGCACCATGCGGCGCCTTGAGGCGCAGCGCGACGAGGTGACCGTCGTGAACGACCAGACCGGATCGCCCACATATGCGGCCGACCTCGCGGATGCGCTGTGGGAACTCGTCTCCGCCGGACGTTCCGACACGACCGGCGGGGCCGTGTTGCACGCCACAAATGCCGGCAGCGTCACGTGGTACGAGGTCGCCCGGGCCGTCTTCTCCGAGGTCGGCGCGAGTCCCGACCGGGTGTTGCCGTGTTCGACCGCCGAGTTCCCGCGTCCGGCGCCCCGACCTGCCTATTCGGTGCTCTCCGGGGACGCATGGGCGGCCGCGGGACTCACGCCGTTACGGGACTGGCGGTCGGCGCTGCACGCCGCGGTCACCGACGCCGGTCCGGCCGCGGGTTGACCGTGGACCCGAACGCGCGCGGATCGGTCCGCCGGGTTGGTTACCCTGACCCGGTGACTGCTCAGCTTGCCGTCGTGACGGTGACCTATTCGTCGGGGGAGTATCTGTCGACGTTCCTGCGGAGCCTGGAGAAGGCGACCGACATGCCGGCCCCCCGGGTCGTGATCGCCGACAACGGCTCCACCGACGGCGCACCCGAGGCCGCGGAGCAGGAGTTCGACAACGTGACCCTAGTCCGGACGGGCGGCAACATCGGCTACGGCGGCGGCATCAACCGGGCCGTCGCCGAGGTGGATCCCGACGTGGAGTTCATCGCCGTGGTCAACCCCGACGTCGAGTGGGGCCCCGGGTCGCTGGACGAATTGCTCGCCGCGGCCCGTCGGTGGCCGCGCGCGGGCTCGCTGGGTCCGCTGATCCGGGAACCGGACGGATCGATCTATCCGTCCGCCCGCCGGGTGCCCGATCTGATCTCCGGCGCGGGACACGCGCTCTTCGGGTCGATCTGGAAATCGAACCCCTGGACGGCCGCCTACCGCGCCGACGACGCGGCGCCGAGTGAGCGGCCCGTCGGCTGGCTGTCGGGCTCCTGTCTGCTGGTCCGGCGGTCGGCGTTCGACTCGATCGACGGTTTCGACTCCCGATACTTCATGTACATGGAGGACGTCGACCTCGGTGACCGGCTCGGCCGGGCGGGGTGGCTCAATGTCTATGTGCCGTCTGCGGAGATCGTCCACACCAAGGGCCACGCGGCCGGGCGCAACCCGGAGAAGATGCTGCCCGCGCATCATCGCAGTGCCTATCGATTCCAGGCGGATCGGCATCCTGGTCTGCTGCGCGCCCCATTGCGGCTCGCGCTGCGGGCCGGTCTGGCAGTGCGTTCCCGGGTCGCGGTGATCGCGGCCCGGCGTCATGGTGACGAACAGCGGTGACGAGTAATGGTGACGACACGAAAGGTGACACCCGTGACCAGTGAGGACCGAGTCGACGAGCCGCGTGACGACCAGTCCGGCGCTTCGCCGTCGGTGCAGGCCGTCGTCCTCGTCGGCGGCAAGGGCACCCGGCTGCGACCGCTGACGCTGTCGGCGCCGAAACCGATGCTGCCGACCGCGGGCGTCCCGTTCCTGACGCATCTGCTCTCGCGCATCCGCGAGGCCGGCATCACCGACGTGATCCTGGGGACCTCGTTCCAGGCCCATGTGTTCTCCGAGTACTACGGTGACGGATCGAAACTCGGGCTACGCCTGCGATACGTGACCGAGACCGAGCCGCTCGGCACCGGCGGCGGTATCCGCAACGTGCTCGACGAACTCACCGCCGACACGATCCTGGTGTTCAACGGAGACGTTCTGGGCGGCACCGACGTTCGCGAGGTCCTCAACACCCACGAGGAGAGCGGCGCCGACGTCACCATGCACCTCGTGCGGGTCAGCGATCCGCGCGCCTTCGGCTGCGTCCCCACCGACGAGACCGGCCGGGTCACCGCGTTCCTGGAGAAGACGCAGGACCCGCCGACCGACCAGATCAACGCGGGTACCTATGTGTTCCGGCGTTCGGTGATCGAGGAGATCCCCGCCGGACGACCGGTGTCGGTGGAGCGTGAGGTGTTCCCGAAGTTCCTCTCCGAGGGGCGCCACGTCCACGGACACGTCGACCACGCCTACTGGCGGGACATGGGCACGCCGGACGACTTCGTCCACGGATCGGCCGACCTGGTGCGGGGCATCGCCCCGTCGCCGGCACTCGGGGACCGGCATGGCGAGTCGCTGGTGCACGAGGGGGCCGGAGTGGCCCCGGGGGCGGTGTTGATCGGCGGCACCGTGGTCGGACGCGGGGCCGAGATCGGTCCGCGGGCGCGGCTCGACGGTGCGGTCATCTTCGACGGTGCCGTCATCGAGGCCGGCGCGGTCGTCGAGCGCAGCATCGTCGGGTTCGGTGCGCGCGTCGGTCCCCGGGCACTGATCCGGGACACCGTGATCGGCGACGGCGCCGACATCGGCGCCCGTTGCGAACTCCTTCGTGGAGCTCGGGTGTGGCCGGGGGTTCAGTTGCCCGACAACGGGATTCGGTTCTCCACCGACGTCTGACCGGACGGGGTCGTCGCGCGGGAGCCGCTCAGCGGGCCTTCGCGGCGGCCAGCACGCCCGCGCCCAGCGGGATCACGACGGGCAACAGTCGCTCGTCGTCGGCGATCAGCAGTGCGGCCTCGCGGGCCGCCGCGGCCGGCGGGTCGGTACGGGTCGGGTCGGCCACCGCGCCGTCCGCGGTCGCGTTGTGCACCACGACGACCCCGCCGGGGCGCAACATCCGGACGGCCTCGGTGACGTGGCGCGGATGGTCGATGAGCGGGCCGTCGACAAAGACGAGGTCGTAGGAGGCGTCGGCGAGACGGGGCAGGACCTCCCTCGGGGTCCCGTTGATCAACCGCGTCCGCCCCGGCGCGATCTCGGCGCTCGCGAACGACTGCCGCGCGGCCCGATGGTGTTCGGGCTCGGGGTCGATCGTGGTGAGCACGCCGTCGGCCGCCATCCCGTTCAGCAGCCAGAGCCCGCTCACCCCGGCGCCGGTGCCGATCTCGACGACCGCATGCGCGTCACACGAACGGGCCAGCAGGGCGAGCAGCGCACCGACGGCGGGAGCGACCGCCGCGGCACCGAGTTCTTCGGCGCGGCCGCGGGCCGCCACCAGCGCGTCGTCCTCGACGATCGCCGATTCCGCATAGTCGATGAGCGCATTCGCGGACGCCGCGGACGACGACCCGGAACCGTCTGATGAATCGGTCACCCCCTGAGATTAGGTCGCGCCGTCTCGAATCCGTCGGCGGCGCGCCACCGGCCGCCGAAGTCGGTGGTCAGGGGCCGTTTGGCGACCGACCGCGAATGCCCGCGACTTCCTCAGCGAAACCTCAGCACTCTCATACGGCGACCACACCCCGATGGGAGAGGGTTCTAGCAACGCACCTGATGCGCCAGTGCGACGACTTCGTCGCTGCACGACCACCCGACGCCGGGGGAATAGACCGTCGGCGAAGGTGGTTTACCATCGTGAACATCCGTCATCCGACGCGATGTCCGGGGAAGGGAACTGGGCCACCAAACATGACTGATCCCCTGGGGTCTGCAGACGTCGTCCCGACCGGGACGGCGGGATTCGATGCCACCGGCGACGACACCTTGATGCCGTCGTGGGACGACTTGGTGCGCGAGCATGCCGATCGCGTGTATCGCCTGGCCTACCGCTTGTCCGGCAATCAGCACGATGCCGAGGATCTGACCCAGGAGACCTTCATCAGGGTCTTCCGCTCCCTCTCCAACTACAAGCCGGGCACCTTCGAGGGCTGGCTGCACCGCATCACCACGAACTTGTTCCTGGACATGGTGCGTCGGCGCAGCAAGATCCGCATGGAGGCACTGCCCGAGGAGTACGACCGGGTGCCCGCCGACACCCCGGACCCGCAGCAGATCTTCCACGACGCCAATCTCGACCCGGACCTGCAGGAGGCGCTCGACGCCCTGCCGCCGGAGTTCCGCGCCGCGGTCGTCCTCTGTGACATCGAGGGTCTGTCGTACGAAGAGATCTCCACGACGCTCGGCGTCAAGCTCGGTACCGTCCGCAGCCGTATTCATCGCGGCCGGCAGACCATCCGCGACCATCTCATCGCCCGAGGTCACACGGGCAGTCGGTCCGTCGCCATCGGGAGCGCGCACTAGGCGCCTCCGCCGATCACACGCCCGTCCCGCGTCGATTCGCCGATTCGGGAACCACCGTCGGCCGGGCTTCGTTGTCACCTTCGGATAGGCTGGGTTGCCGCGCTCGAAGGTGGTGCGACAGCACATCCGCCGAGAGCGCAGTAGCGTGGAATCGATCGGAACACGACGGCAGTCGGACGGCAGAGTGGCCCGCGTGGCGGAAGAGGTGAGCGTCAAGATGGAGATGAACCGAGGTCGACCCACCTCGGGGCAGCCGGGAGGTAACCCGCTACCCACGTCGAATCTCCGCCGGCGTCGCCGATCGGCCTGGAATCCGGCCACCTGGTCTCCCGTGACGACGTCCTTCGCGCCCAACCGCACCTACCGCGCGCCCGGTACCCCGGGTGGCCGACGGTTCGCGCCGACCGAGCACCTCGCCTCCGAGGCCGTCGCCGCGTTCGTCGACGGGGAGCTGGGGATGACCGCACACATGCGTGCCACCGAGCACCTCGCACATTGCACCGAATGCATGTCCGCAGTCGACGCCCAGATCTCCGCGCGAGCCCGACTCCGTTCGGCCGGCGACGTCTCCATCCCCGCCGGACTGCTCGGGCAACTCAGCCAGATCCCGACTCGGGAGATCGATGTCAGCGCCGCGGCCGACGAGGCCGACACCGATCCGCACGGACAGATCGCGCCGTGGGATCGTGGCCGCCCGCCCAGCCCGATGGCTGCGCCCGGATTCCCGGTGACCGGTGCCCCCCGCAACGGACAGCCGAACATCGCCGATCAGAGCAGTACCCGCGCCCGGATGAATCGCTGGCGAGGCCGCTGACCGGTGGACACCACAGGGGAGAGCGAACTCGACCGGAGCACCGAGTCCGCCGACGACATCGCGCCGCGCGACGCGACCGACCGGGGAGCCGAGTTCGCATCCGAGCAGTCGCGCCAGGACTCGGGCACCTCGATCGATGCGATGTCCGACGAGAAGGCCAGACAGCACAAGGTGGTCTCACCGCAGACCGCCGCCGTGTTCGGTCGCCCTGACGGCGTCAGCGGTTCGTTCGACCAGTCGTCGAACACCGATCGACCGGAACCGCAGATCGCTGCTCCCGATCCGGTACTCGCCGAGGCCTTCCGTCGGCCGGCGGGCGAGTCCGAGACCCTGCAGCGCGATCCGCTGGCGACCTACGGGGAGCCACTCGTCGACCCCGTACCCGCCGACCCGTGGCGCGATCCGGAGAGCATGGTCGGCCTCTCCGGCCCCGCTCTGACGCGGCCCGCGACACCCGAACCCACCGACCCGGGACCGAAACTCGGCATCCAGGATGTCCTGTTCGGTCGGCGGGTGAGCTGGCATGCGCTCGCGACGCTGGGCGTGCTCGCGATCCTCGTCGGACTCGTCGGCGGGCTGCTCGGCCGCTGGACCGCCGAGGTCGTCTCACCCCTCAACTCGGATTCGGTGCAGTTGGCGACCGGCGACGACGACCGCGACGCCGACCCCCGCTCGCCCGTTGCGACCGTGGCGCGCGCGGTGGAGAAATCGGTTGTGGCGCTGGATGTCCGGACCTCGAGCGCGGTCGGCACCGGCTCCGGCTTCGTCATCGACAAGAACGGTTACATCGTCACCAACAATCACGTGATCGCAATGGCCGCCAACGACCGCAACGCCAAACTTGAGGCCGTGTTCGCCGACCGCACCCGCGTCCCGGCCCGGATCGTCGGGCGCGACACCAAGACCGATCTCGCGGTGGTGAAGGTCGACAACGTCGACAACCTCACCGTCTCCAAGCTCGGCAACTCCGACAACCTGCAGATCGGTGAAGAGGTCATCGCCTTCGGCTCCCCGCTGGGCCTCGATCGCACCGTCACCAGCGGCATCGTCAGCGCCCTGAATCGTCCGGTGCCGCTCCGGCCCGACGCGGAGTCTGACACCGATGCGGTCATCGACGCGATCCAGACCGACGCCGCGATCAACCCCGGCAACTCGGGTGGCCCGCTGGTCAACGACGACGCCGAGGTGGTCGGGATCAACACCGCGGGACTGGTGCCCGGTGGTGGCTCGATCGGCCTCGGCTTCGCCATCCCGATCAACCAGGTCGTGCCCATCGCGCAGACGTTGATCCGACAGGGCAAGGTCAATCACCCGCAGATCGGGGTCAACGCGAGTTCGGTACGCAACGACCGCGTGCTCGGCGCCCAGGTCCGCAACGTCGTCGCCGGCGGCCCCGCCGACAAATCGGGCGTCCGCGAGGACGACGTCATCACCTCGTTCGACGGCCGGTCCATCGAGAGTGCCGACGAATTGACGGTGGCGGTCCGGACCGCGAAGATCGACGAGAGGGTCGACTTCAGCTACTGGCGGGACGGGCGTACGTTCAAGGGCACGATCACTCCGGCCAGTGACTGAGACTCCTGGCCTCGAGCAATGGGGATGACAGATGTTCAGCAGTATCGGTTGGGGTGAGATCCTCGTCCTGCTGGCTGCCGGACTGATCATCCTCGGGCCGGATCGACTGCCGGACGCGGTGTCCTGGACGATGAAGTCGCTGCGCCAGGTGCGCGACTACGCGACCGGCGCCACCAATCAGCTCAAGGAAGAACTCGGCCCGGAGTTCGACGAGCTGCGCAAACCACTGTCGGAACTCAACGAGCTGCGGGGCATGACGCCGCGCGCGATGGTGACCAAGCATCTTCTCGACGGCGATGATTCCGTCTTCACCATGGGGTTGGGGCCGACCACGGTCGACCGCTCGGTCACCGAGACCCCCGCCATCAAACCGGTCTCGGCGCCCATGCCGACGCCACCGGAGACCTCATCACCCGCGGGCGGGCCGACGACACCCGCTGCGGCGGAGACCGCCCGCCCGGCGAAACGGCCGAACGTCACCGACTGGGACGCCACCTGAGCGGTCGGTGACCCGCCTCAGTCGTGGCGCGTGGTGTCGATGCCCAAACTCATCCCGGCCAGGCCACGACGGCGAACCGCGAGCTTGTCGGCGATGGCCCGCAGAGCCGACCCGGACGCCGACTCCGGCGCGGACAGCACCACGGGTACCCCCGCATCCCCGCCCTCGCGCAGCGTGGTCTCCAACGGCACCTGACCGAGCAACTCGACGGGCGCCCCGACGGCCTGCGTGAGGCGGTCGGCGACCTTCTGACCGCCGCCGGAGCCGAACGGCTCCATCCGGGTGCCATCGGGCAGCTCCATCCACGACATGTTCTCCACCACACCCAGGATCTTCTGCCGCGTCTGCAGGGCGATCGCGCCCGCGCGCTCGGCGACCTCGGCCGCTGCCTGCTGCGGGGTGGTGACCACCAGGATCTCCGCTCCCGGGATCAGCTGGGCGATGGAGATCGCGACGTCGCCGGTGCCGGGCGGCAGGTCGAGCAGCAGTACGTCGAGGTCACCCCAGTAGACGTCGGCGAGGAACTGCTGCAGCGCGCGATGCAGCATCGGCCCCCGCCAGGTCACCGGGGTGTTGCCGTCGGTGAACTGTCCGATCGAGATGAACCGCACGCCGTGGTTCATGGGCGGCATGATCATCCGCTCCACCTGTGTGGGTTTGGCATCGCTGCCGAGCATCCGCGGCACCGAGTGGCCGTAGATGTCGGCGTCGAGTACGCCTACGGTCAGCCCGCGTTCGGCGAGCGCGGTCGCCAGGTTCACCGTCACACTCGACTTGCCGACGCCGCCCTTGCCGGACGCGACGGCATACACCCGGGTCAGCGATCCGGGCTGGGCGAACGGGATCACCGGTTCGGCCTTGTCGCCACGCAACTTCTTGCGCAGTTCCGTCCGTTGCTCGTCGTCCATCACGTCCAGGGCGACACGGACGGCGCCGACGCCCGGGACATCGGCGACAGCACCTTCCACCCGGCCGGAGATCTCGTTGCGCATCGGACAACCCGACGTGGTGAGCAGGACGACGACGTCCACGCTGGCGTCGCTGTTGACGTCGATCGTCTTCACCATGCCGAGCTCGGTGATGGGTTTGCCGATCTCGGGGTCGTTGACCTTGCTCAGGGCAGCGCGAACCGACGATTCGGTGGGTACAACTCCGGTAGTCATCGGTTCCCAGCTTAGCCGTCGCCGCAGAAGGGACCGATCGCCGGGAGAGCGCGCAGGGCCGGACGACCGCGCCGGGTGGTCAGCGCGCCGGGACCGGTGTGGTGGTGCCCGGTGCGGGCGCCTGCCGTCCGGTCGGCGCCTGCTTCGGCGGGACCGCCTTGGTGGGGGCCTGCCTGGTCGGGGGTTGGGGCGGCAGCAGACCCGGCGGGACCAGGTTCGGCGGCAGGCAGAGCGCGCCGAGGCAGGTCTGCGGGGGAGGCGTCGTCGCGGTGCTCGACGACGGGTCCGACGAACTCTCGCCCGGCTTCGACGTCGACGGCTTGGACGGCTTCGACGGCTTCGACGTCGACGATTTGCTCGCCTTGCGTTTGGGCTCGGGGATCGGGTTCGTCGGCATCACGCCCGTGGCATACGCGCCCGCCCAGCTCAGGACGTTCGCGACGTACTCCATCGAATGGTTGTACCGCAGCACGGCGGCGACCTTGTTCTTGTCGTTCATGATGTCGGTGACACCCGCGCACAGGTACCGCCCGGCCGAGTACGTCGCGTCGAAGACGTTGTTCGGATCGGACTTGCCGTCACCGTTGGCGTCCGAGCCCCAGCTCGCCCACGTGCTCGGGATGAACTGCATCGGCCCCATCGCGCGGTCGTGTCCGGGGTCGCCGTCGATGCGACCGCCGTCGGTGTCACGGATCACCGCATTGCCGGCCAGCGAACCGTCGAGGACCGGGCCGGCGATCGGGTTGATGGTGGTGCCGTACTGGTCCACCGAGCCGTTGGAGGCGTGATTCGACTCGATCCGGCCGATGCCGGCGAGCAGGAACCACGGCAGCTTGCACTGCGGGCTCTCGGCGGCGACCCGGTTGGCGCCCAACTTGTAGGCCTGCAGCACGACACCGGGAATTCCGAGCGGGCCGCTCGGTAGATCGCCGGCGATGCGGAACTGCGGTGCGACCACAGCGGGCTCGACCCGCTTGGGTGGCGGCGCGAAACCGAGCAGTGTCACGGGCGCACCGGGCACGATGGCCGCCGCAGCGGGAGGTGGACCGTCGTCCTTCGCCGTCGGTGACACGGCGATCGCGCCTCCGGACGCACTCGACGCCGCAGCACCGAGCACCAGGGCGCCGACGAGGACTCCGCCTGCGGTCACGGAGAGTGCGCGACGCGGCAGACGTGCCCGGCTCGGGCCCTGCGCACGACGGAAAGGCCGGGGCGTCATCGTGGCACCCTCACCCGAGTCGGCCCATGACACAGCGGCTGTTGTCGCTCGACCGGCATCGACCGTCCGTCCACACCAACTCCGTTGTTCCGACGCGCACGCATGTCCGCCCCCGTGGTATCGCGGATACCCGTCGTACCTGGCCTGACCGGCTCCCCGGATTCTGGCTCACCGGGGTGGACGACGTGTGACCCACCATACATATGGGTCGAGTGCCCCAGTACCCGAACCCGACAATCCTCGATCACATGCATCTGATCGGGAACGCGACGTCACGGTGTTACATCGCTCACGTGTCCCGGCGCTGACCGCGTGACGCGGGCGCCCACCGCGGGATGTCGGCGGCGGGGGCCTCAGCGTCCGGGGGAGTCGCCGCCACGGTGTCGATGGCGCTCGTCGTCGTCCCCGCCGGGGGTGGACAGGTCCACGGGCCGATCGGTCAGCCGTTCGGTGAGTTCGGTGAGCAGGTCGTCGAACTCCTTGCGCAGGTAGTCGCGGGTGACCGTGTCGCCGACGGCGAGTCGGACCGCGGCGAGTTCGCGGGCGAGGAATTCGGTGTCGGCCTTGGTCTGCGCGGCGCGCATCCGGTCCTCGTCGAGCGCGACCTTGTCGCGGTTCTCCTGCCGGTTCTGCGCCAACAGGATCAACGGTGCCGCATACGCCGCCTGGGTGGAGAACGCGAGATTGAGCAGGATGAACGGATACGGGTCCCACCGCCAGGACACCGCGATCAGGTTGAGCGCCACCCACACGATCACGAGGACGGTCTGGATGGCGAGGTAGCGGCCGGTGCCGAGGAAGCGGGCGATCCGCTCGGCGTAGACCCCTACGACGTCGGAGTCGAGGTTGAACGACAGCCCGCGCCGGGGACGCGGCGTGTCCAGACGGCGACCGGACTGTTCGGTGCTCACGCACCCGCTCCTGCCGTGTTGATCCCGGACGCCGGGTTGATCCCGCCGCCACCGATGACGTCGGCGTCCTCGGGTTCGGTCTCGCGCCAGTCCCGGGGCAGCAATTCGTCGAGCAGGTCGTCGACGCTGACCGCGCCGAGGAGGTGGCGTTCGTCGTCGACCACCGGGCCGCACACCATGTTGTAGGTCGCGAAATAGCGGGTGACCGCCTCCAGGGAGTCCTCCGGACGCAGGTGGGACAGATCGCTGTCGAGGATGCCACCGACGATGTTGGCCGGGGGTTCGCGCAGCAGTGCCTGCAGGTGCACGCAGCCGAGGTACTTGCCGGTGGGGGTGGCCGTCGGCGGCCGGACCACGAAGACCAGGCTCGCGGCCGCCGGCGTGATGTCGGGATCACGCACGCGCGCAAGTGTTTCCGCGACCGTCGTGGATGCGGTCACGATGATGGGCTCCGACGTCATCAACCCGCCCGCGGTGTCCGGGGAGTGGGTCAGCAGTCGTCGGACCGGTTCGGATTCCTCCGGGTCCATCCGTTCGAGCAACGACTCGGCCTCGGCGTCGGGGAGTTCGCCGAGGAGGTCCGCGGCATCATCGGGGTCCATTTCCTCGAGGACGTCGACGGCGCGTTCGAGCCCGAGATGCTCGAGCATGTCCATCTGATCGTCCGGCGGGAGTTCCTGCAGCACATCGGCGAGCCGTTCGTCGTCGAGTGCCTCGGCGATCTCGTCACGCCGCTTGACCGGCAGTTCACGCAGCGCGTTGGCGACGTCGGCTGCGCGCATCCCCTCGAACTGCATCAGCGCCTGCGCCACACCCTGGCCGGGCAGGTTCAACTCGGTCTGTGTCAGACCGTGTACGCGATGCCAGTCCACCACGTGCGTCTCGCCGCGCCGTCGGAATCCCTTGCGCCCGGGGCGGACGGCCACACGGGCGACCACCCAGTCGCGGGTGCGCGTGCGTTCGATACCGAGGTCGACGACGCTGACGTCGACGCCGGCGAGGTGTTCGAGATCGGGATCGTCGACCCGGACGCGCGAGTCCAGGATCTGACCGATGGCGAGCGCCTCACCGGGGCGCAGATGGAGGCGACGCAGACTGACCGTACCGGTGTTGAGGGTGACCGCCTGCGGCTCGATCGTGGTCACCCGCAGCATCGGGACGAAGATCCGACGACGGGTGGTCAGCTCGACCGCCAACCCGAGGACCCGTGGCTGCTGTCCGGTCATCCGGACCGCGATCACCACATCCCGGACCCGGCCGATCGACTCGCCATCGGGTCCGAGCACGGCCAAACCGACCAGTCTGGCCACGAACACCTTGCTCACGGACGCCATGGCAGTAAGGGTAGTGGCATCGGCTGCATGCCCTGCGCATATGCCGCCGGGGCACATCCGCCGGTGTTGCACAGCCGACGACGTGCTCCGACGTCGACTATCGTGCGCCGTGGTGGCACCCGACGTTCCGCAGCGGCGACACGCGGCGCCGACAACTCACTGGGAGGACGCGACATGACCAACCCGATGCGGCCCGGCCGGGCGACCCCGGGCCTGCCGACCCCGCCCAAGGGCTGGCCGATCGGCTCCTACGGAACCTACGCCGAGGCCCAGCGCGCCGTCGACTACCTGTCGGACGAGAACTTCACCGTCGAGGACGTGACGATCGTGGGCGTCGACCTCATGCAGGTGGAGCGCGTGATCGGCCGACTCAGCTGGGGCAAGGTCATCGGTGGCGGCATCGTGTCCGGCGCGTGGCTCGGCGTGTTCTTCGGTCTGCTGGTCTCCCTCGTGGTGAGCGGGGCCGGGTTCACGCCGGTCGTGGTCGGTCTGGTCGGCGGCATCATCTTCGGGTTGATCTCGGCGACGATCCCCTACGCGGCGACCCGGGGGCAGCGTGACTTCGCGTCGACGATGCAACTCGTCGCGGGGCGTTATGACGTGCTGTGCGATCCCCGCAGCGCCGAGCGGGCCCGCGACATGCTCAGCCGGTTGTCGAACTGATCCTGGCTCCGGATTCACCACGGCGAAAGTGACGTACAGAACAACGGACGTCACGATTCCCCCTCGTTCTGGCACGCCCATGCCGAATGTGTTGCATGTCACGAACCGCGACATATAACGTTACGCAGCAGGCGCTGACCGGTGCAGCCTCGTTGTCCTGCACCGCGAACGACATCAAGGAGGCTGCGTGCGGTTCCGAGCTGGCACTTCCGAATTCGGTGGAACTCCGACGGGCCGATCCCCCGACCGTGGATCGCGAAGCGGGGTAGGACGAAAACTGGTGGTGGCAGCGGCCGCACTGGTCGCCGCGCTGCCGATCGTCACCGCGTGCGGATCGGGCTACACGCCCAGGGTTCTCAACATCTATCCACCGGCTGACGGCGCGACGTTCATCGACAAGGTCGGCAAGCAGTGTTCGGCCGACTCCGATGGGGCGTACGAGATCGTCACCACGCCGCTGCCCAAGTCGGCCGACGACCAGCGGTTGCAGTTGGCGCGCCGCCTGGCGGGCAACGATCCCGGCCTGGACCTGATGGGCATGGACGTGGTGTGGACGGCCGAGTTCGCCGATGCCGGATGGATTCAGCCGGTACCGGAAGCGTTGGCGGCCAAGGTCGCCGAGACCAATCTGGGCGGCCCGCGTGAGACGGCGATGTGGAAGACCGACGAAGACGCCGACAAGCGGCTCTACGCGATCCCCACCTGGACCAACACCCAATTGCTCTGGTATAGGCCGGATCTGCTGCGCAAGTACCTGAACAAGTCGACCGCACCGACCACCTGGGACGAGATGCTCGCCGACACCCAGGCGATCCGCGCCAAGGGTGGACCGAGCTACATCATGGTGCAGGGCAAGCAGTATGAGGGCCTGATGGTGTGGTTCAACTCGGTGCTCGCCAGCGCCGGCGGGTCGGTGGTCGGCGCCGATGACCCGAACCTGGTGACGCTCAACGACACCCCGGAGCACCGGGCGGCCACCGTGAAGGCACTGGAGGTGCTGAAGGCGGTCGCGACGGCGCCGGGTCACGACCCGTCGCTCACCAACTCCGACGAGTCGTCGGCGCGCCTCGGCATGGAGACCGGCAGCGCGGCCTTCGAGGTCAACTGGCCGTTCGTGTTCTCGTCGATGCGATCCAATGCCGCGGCAGGCGATGTCCCGTGGTTCCCGGAGATGCAGCAGTACGCGGGCTTGCTCGCCGAGGATGCCGAGAATCCGCCGACCGATGCGCAGCTGGCGCCGGTGAACAAGACGGTCCGCACCAAGTTCGACTTCGCGCTGTATCCCGGTGTCAGCAAGGAGCTGCCGACGAAGACCACGCTGGGTGGCGTGAACATCGCGGTGGCCAGCACCTCGCAGCAGAAGGACCTGGCCTTCCAGGCCGCCGAGTGCCTCACGAACGAGGCGGCGCAGAAGGTCTACTCGGTCGAGGGCGGTACACCGCCGACGATCTCGGCCATCTACGACGACCCGGATTTCAAGGCCGCGTATCCGATGGGTGACGACATCCGCACCCAGCTGGAATCCCAGAATGCTGCTCTGCGACCGGCTTCGCCGGTGTACCAGGCGATCTCGACCCTGCTGACCGCCAAACTGAGTCCGGTCGGCCAATGGGATCCCGAGACGCTGGTCGACGAACTCGCCGAGCAGGTCCGCAAGGCGATCGACGGGGAGGGTCTGATCCCATGACAACCGGAGACAACGGCGAGAACCGGTCCCGCCCGGGCCGGCACAGCCTCCCGGATGACACACCGCCCCGCGAACCGTCGGTGCGACCGCCGTCGACGGGTGACACCGGGGCGCAGCCGGTGTACTCCGACGCTTGGACGCCACCCGCGGGCGCAGCGTCCGCCGCGGGGGGTCCCGCGACGTCCGCCGTGCCGGCGGGCGGCGGAGGCGTGAGCACCGCGGTCCGGCCCGATGCGGCGTCGCCGGCTGCGGCCAAGGGCGGCAAGAAGCTCAGCGAGGGCAAGGCCGCGGAGCGGCGACTCGCGTTCTGGCTCGTGGCACCCGCCGCGATCATGATGGCACTGGTCACCGGCTACCCGATCATCTACGCGTTCTGGTTGTCGCTGAACAAGTCGAGCCTGTCGGCACCGGGTGAACGCAGCTTCGTCTGGCTCGAGAACTACGCCACCGTGCTCTCCGACAGTTACTGGTGGACGGCGTTCTCGGTGACCCTGGGGATCACCGTGGTGTCGGTGGTCATCGAACTGGTGTTGGGCATGGCGATCGCACTTGTCATGCACCGCACCATCTTCGGTAGGGGCACCATCCGTACGGTCGTCCTGATCCCGTACGGCATCGTGACGGTGGCGGCGGCGTTCTCCTGGTACTACGCGTGGACGCCGGAGACCGGCTACCTCGCCAACCTGCTGCCCGACGGAAGCGCACCGCTGACCGAGCAGTGGCCGTCGCTGGCGATCATCGTGCTCGCCGAGGTGTGGAAGACCACGCCGTTCATGGCGCTGTTGCTGCTCGCCGGTCTGGCCCTGGTCCCCGACGATCTGCTCAAGGCCGCCCAGGTCGACGGTGCCGGGGCGTGGACACGGCTGTGGCGCATCATCATCCCGCTGATGAAGCCGGCCATCCTGGTCGCCCTGCTGTTCCGCACGCTCGACGCCTTCCGCGTGTTCGACAACATCTACGTGTTGACCAGAGGCTCCAACAACACCTATTCGGTATCGATGCTGGGCTACGACAATCTGTTCAAGGCGTTCAACCTCGGTGTCGGCTCGGCGATCAGCATCCTGATCTTCATCTGCGTCGCGATCATCGCGTTCATCTTCATCAAGGGCTTCGGCGCGGCCGCGCCCGGTTCCGACAACGAGGGGAGGTAGGGCCGCGTGAGATCCGGTATGGGAAACAAGGCCTGGTGGTCGATCGCCAACATCCTGGTGATCCTCTATGCGATCATCCCGCTGTTGTGGATCCTGAGCCTGTCGTTCAAGCCACCGGGCAGCGTCAAGGACGGCAGCTTCATCCCCAAGGAATGGACCTGGGACAACTACACCGGCATCTTCGAGACGAGCGCCTTCACCAGCGCGCTGCGCAACTCGATCGGCATCGGTCTGATCACCACCCTCATCGCGGTGATACTCGGCACCATGGCCGCCTATGCCGTGGCCCGGCTCGATTTCCCGGGCAAGAAGGTGTTGATCGGCGCGGCGCTGCTGATCGCGATGTTCCCGCAGATCTCGCTCGTCACACCGCTGTTCAACATCGAGCGCAACCTCGGTCTGTTCGACACGTGGCCGGGCCTGATCCTGCCGTACATCACCTTCGCGCTGCCGCTGGCGATCTACACACTCTCGGCGTTCTTCCGCGAGATCCCCTGGGAGCTGGAGAAGGCGGCCAAGATGGACGGCGCGACGCCGTGGCAGGCCTTCCGCAAGGTGATCGCCCCACTGGCGGCCCCCGGCGTGGTGACCGCCGCCATCCTGGTGTTCATCTTCGCGTGGAACGACCTGCTGCTCGCCCTGTCGCTGACCTCCACCGAGCGCGCCATCACCGCACCGGTGGCGATCGCGAACTTCACCGGTGACAGCCAGTTCGAGGAACCCACCGGCTCGATCGCCGCGGCCGCAGTGGTCATCACCATTCCGATCATCATCTTCGTGCTCTTCTTCCAACGTCGAATCGTGGCCGGGCTGACCTCCGGCGCGGTGAAGGGATAACCATGGCCGACATCGTTCTGGACAACGTCACCAAGCAGTACCCGGACGGGTCGACCGCGGTCCACGGGGTCGACATCGAGATCGCCGACGGCGAGTTCATCATCCTGGTCGGTCCGTCGGGCTGCGGGAAGTCGACCACGCTCAACATGATCGCGGGTCTGGAGGACATCTCGTCCGGCGAATTGCGGATCGGTGGGGAGCGGGTCAACGATCGTGCTCCCAAGGACCGCGACATCGCCATGGTGTTCCAGAGTTATGCGCTGTATCCGCACATGTCGGTGCGGGACAACATCGCCTTCCCGCTGACGCTGGCGAAGCTGTCGAAGGCGGAGATCACCGCGAAGGTCGACGAGGCGGCAAAGATCCTCGACCTCGGGCCGTACATGGACCGCAAGCCGGCGAACCTGTCCGGTGGTCAGCGGCAGCGCGTCGCGATGGGTCGCGCGATCGTGCGCTCGCCCAAGGCGTTCCTGATGGACGAGCCGCTGTCGAACCTCGACGCCAAGCTGCGCGTGCAGATGCGCACCGAGATCGCCCGTCTGCAGAACCGGTTGGGCACCACCACCGTCTACGTCACGCACGACCAGACCGAGGCGATGACCCTCGGCGACCGCGTCGTGGTGTTGCGCGGTGGTCACGTCCAGCAGATCGGCTCGCCGCAGGAGCTCTACAACAACCCGGCGAATCTGTTCGTCGCCGGGTTCATCGGCTCACCGTCGATGAACTTCCTGCCCGGCCGGCTCGGTGGCGACGGGATCGACACCCCGCTCGGCCGTGTCAGCGTGCCCGACCATCAGCAGGTCGTGGCCAACGCCCAGAAGGCCCAGAGCAACGGCGATGTCCTGGTGGGACTACGGCCCGAGCATCTCGAGGATGCGGCACTCGTCGATTCCGCCGCCCGCGCCAACGGAGCGAGCTTCACCGCGACCGTCGACGTCATCGAGTCGATGGGCTCGGACAACTACGTCTACTTCAGCGTCGACGCGCCGCACCCGACCAGCGATGCGCTGGCCGAGCTCTCCGCGGATTCGGGCGCGGAAATCGGTGGCGGACAGATGATCGCGCGGGTGGCACCGGAGTCGGCCATCGCCCGCGGCAGCACCGCCGAGTTGTTCTACGACCCGGCCAAGGTGGCCGTGTTCGACCTGGCGTCGGGGGTCAACCTGCGTCTCGCGTGACGCGGGCACGGTGGAGCGCTTTCAGGGCGTCGGCGAACTCGTCCACCGGGCCGTCGACCGGGACGCCCGGCGCGACCTGCCGGATCGACAGCGGCGCGACCGGTGCCGCCGGTGCGTCCCACTCGAGCAGCCATGCGCCGAGTTGCTCGGTGGATGCCGCATAGACGATGCGACCCAGGCCGACCCAGGCGTGCGCCGCCGAGCACATCGCGCAGTGTTCGCCGGAGGTGTAGACGGTGCTCGACGCGCGTTGCGCCGGAGTGAGATTGGTTGCGGCCCAGCGGGCGATCGCGAACTCCGGATGTTGGGTGGCGTCGCCGCCGGATACCCGGTTGCGGTCGGCGAACAGCTCGGTTCCGTCGGCCGCCACGAGCGTCGACCCGAACGGTTCGTCCCCGTCGTCGAGCGCTTCCCGGGCGAGGTCGACGCAGCGTCGCAGTCGATCGACATCGCTTGGCGTGACGGTCATGTGGTGGTGCCCCTTCTCATCGTCGGCGTCGCTGCCCCTGATCGCGGAGCTCGCGGAGGATCTCGTCGTCCCAGACGTGCTTGCGCACCAGACGATAACGTTCGCAGGCGAGCCACATGTAGAGCTCCGCGTCCCTGGTCAGATCCTGCCGGATGCCCGCCCGACGCGCCATCCGGACCACCGGGAGGAACTCCTCGCCGAACCAGCGCCGCGCGACGTCCACCCGGCTGACGAACTCGCCGATCTCCTGGGAGAGCCGAAATCCCCAGGCCTCCACGTTCTCCGCGAGCTCGGCGTAGTCGAAGGGGTCGACGAGCCGGATCGCATCGGCCTGCGAACCGCTCAAGGGGACGCGGGAGAGGAACAGTCGGCGATGGTCCTTGAGGAGCAGGTCGCCCGCGACGTTGATGCCGTCGGGTGAGATCCGCGTGTGGATCTCGGTGACGTAGGCGTCGATCGTGTGGAAGTGCCGGGCGATCGCGATGGACACCCGATGGTGGCCGTCGATGACGAAATGCATCGAACCGATCCGGTACAACTGCACCGGCGGCATCGACTCACCGCGCCGCTGGGCCTCGGCGAGGCGTTGCCACCGTTCCCGGATCCGTGACGACGTCGGCCGGAAGTAACGGTCGAAATCCTTTGTGCGGTCCACACTCCCGACGATCGAGGCCACTTCGACCTGCTGCAGGCCGAGGGCTGTCTCGCCCAGCCGGCCCAACGCTGCGACGACCTCGTCGAACGGCAGGATCGTGTTGACGTCGGCCGGCTGCCGGGTGAACCAGGCCAGCAGGCGCGACATCTCGGCGTGCCGGCGCATCCGGCTGAAGTCGTTCTCCGCGTCCGCGGTGGGGAAACCGGTGTCACGCGCCATGACGCCGCCGGACGATCTGGAACTCCCGGGTCCCCGGGTCGATGTCGAACTGGCAATACCCCACGACGTTCATCGAGATGGTGTCGTCGCCGATCATCTTGTCGCTGGGATGCGTGCCGAACGGATGGACGTGGCCGTGCACCATCAATGTGGGCCGCAGCGACCGGACCAGACCGTGATAACACTCGAACCCGCGATGCGGGCGGTCATCACCATCCCCGACGCCGCGCGCCGGGCTGTGGGTGAGCAGGATGTCGGGCGTCGGCCGGCCACAGTGCAGCCGCCACGACCGGAGCCGCTGCTGGGTGTCGGTGTACTGATTGGGTCCGCTGTTGTAGCGACGACACCCGCCGAGGCCACTGATCCGCAGTCCGGCGACTTCCACCGTCCGACCGTCCGCGTTGATCGCGCCGCGGGGGCCGGGGTCGTCGCTGGGCAGGCCGGCCCGCAGCCAGCCGGCGCGGCCGTTGCGATAGCCCGAGAGGTCGCGGTCGTGATTGCCCGGCACGAACACGCAGGGCGCGTCGCAGAGGGTGGAGAGCACCTCGAGATAGTCGAAGGGCAGATCTCCCGCGCCGAGGATGAGGTCCGGTCGGCCGTCGATGCCGACCCCGAAGGTCAGCGAATCGACCACCTCGTCGGCCACCGCCAGGACACGCACCACGCATTCAGGTTAGGTGATCGCGCCCACGACACGTCCTACTACGGTGGACGGCGTGAGCGATGCCGTCACCGATCGGATCAGTCAGTACCTCGCCGAGCGACTGGGTGCCCGACCCCAGCGCGCCTCGGTGACCTTTCTCGGGGTGGAGCCGATCGACGTGCTGCGTTTCGTCACCGGCGACGACGTCGTCTACGCGACCGTCGGCTGTGCGCGGCACCCGATGTCCGAGCCGACCGACATCCACGCCGATCCGGTGCGTGGCCCCCGGGCCGAGCTCGTCGTCCGGATGCACGGTGGCCGGGCACTGCCCGGGCTGCATCGTCGCCTGGCGACACTGGCCGCGGCGCCCGCGGTCGAGGGGCTCATCCTCGCCGAGGACGCACTGATCGACCTCTCCGAACCGATCTGGGACGGCTCCACGTGTACCGCGATGATCCTGGAGCGTGACGACCTCGACGAACTCCCGCTCGACGAACCGATGGATCCGGTCCGGTTCCTCCGCGCCGTGCCGATCACGGCGAACGAGGCCGCCTGGGTGCGACTCAAGGGAGTCGACGCCCTGCGGGACGCGTGGCGCGAGGCCGCGATCGACGTGCGGTCACCGGATCGGTCCGGCGCGCAACTCTGACCACCGCCCTTTACAACCAGTTGTGGCGGCGGAAGACCGCCCACAGGACCGAGCACGCCACGACCAGCAGCACGAGCACGGTGGGGTACCCCCAACGTTGATGGAGCTCCGGCATGTTGTCGAAGTTCATGCCGTAGATCCCGGCGACCATGGTGGGGACGGCGGCGATCGCGACCCACGACGAGATCTTGCGCATGTCGGTGTTCTGCTGGATGCCGACCTTCGCGGCCGCGGTGCCGATCAGCGACGACAGCACCTCGTCGTACTCCACGATCCGGTCGATCACCGTGGTGAGGTGATCGGCGACGTCGCGAAAGTGTCGCCGGATCTCCTTGGGCACCAACGGGTTCTGTCCCGTCAGGCGGGCGAGCGGTCCGGTCAGCGGGGTCACCGCGCGACGGAGTTCGAGCACCTCGCGCTTGAGCAGATAGACGGGATCGATGTTCAACGACCTGCGCGGGCCGAACACGGACTCCTCGATGGCGAGGATGTCGTTCTCCATCTTCTCGGTGACCGCGAGGTAGCTGTCCACCACCAGGTCGGCGATCGCGTGTTGCACGGCCGTCGGCCCGAGTACGAGACGTTCCGGGCGGGCCTCGAGTCGCCTGCGTAGTCCGGACAGGTGGGTGTGGTCGCCGTGCCGGACGGTGATCACGAAGTCCGCCCCGACGAAGATCATGATCTCGCCGGTCTCGACGACCTCGCTGGCCTTCTCCATGGACTCGTGTTCCACGTACTTGACCGTGCGCAGGACCAGGAACTGGGTGTCGTCATAGACCTCGAGTTTGGGCCGCTGATGCGCGTTGACCGCATCTTCGACGACGAGTTCGTGCAGCCCGAACACCTCGCCCACGTCCTGCATCTGGTCGTCGTCGGGGAGTGCAGCCCTACCCAGACGAACCCCTCGCCGCTCGACCGCACCTGTTCGAGGGCGGCGGTGTAGGAGATCCGGCCGGGTTGACGATGTCCGTCGATGTACACGGCACAGTCGACCACCGCGCGGGCGACCGGGACGCGGATGTGCGGCATCGGCCTCTTGTCGCGCCGCGGGGGGACGAGACCGCCGGGTCGAATGTGTGGCATCGAGGGCACCTTTCGGATGCTACTCGTAGTATCACCGCGTGCCCTTCGACGTGACGGTCTACACGACGACCCTGATCACCCTCATCGTGATCATGGACCCGCCGGGTCAGATCCCACTGTTCCTGAGCCTTGTGGGACACCGGTCGCCCGAGTACCGCAGGCGCGCGGCGTGGCAGGCGCCGCTGGTGAGTCTGCTGGTGATCAGCGTGTTCGCCATCGGCGGCAAGGCGATCCTGAACTACCTGCACATCGGCATCCCGGCGCTGCAGGGTGCCGGCGGCCTGCTGTTGCTGCTGGTCGCGCTGCAGTTGCTGACCGGGCTGGGCAATGCGGGCAAGCCGCAGGCCAGCGACGACGTGAACGTGGCTCTGGTGCCGCTGGGCACCCCGCTGCTCGCCGGCCCGGGTGCCATCGCCGCGGTCATCGTGGAGGTCAGCAGCGTGTCCGGCGACGTAGCCGGCTACGTCGCCATCGCCGCCGCGATCATCAGTGTCCACCTCGTGGTGATGATCGTCCTGCGGTATTCGACAGTGCTCATCCGCGTCCTGGGCGTCGGTGGGATCACCCTGCTCGCCAAGATCGCCGGTCTGCTGCTCGCGGCGATCGCGGTCCAGCTGATGGCGGACTCCATCGAGGGCTTCATCGCGGCGGCCGGCTGACGCGCTCGGGCGCGCGCCGTGGCGGCCAGTAACCTGGGGCGCGTGATCAAGCGCGCCGCGACAGCGATCCTCGTGACCGTCGGCCTCGCCGTGGCGGTGGCGGGATGTTCGACGACCGAACCGGGTGACCGTCCCCTCGTGATGGGGGCGTCGGACATGCCGGCGATGCAGGTGATGGCCCAGATCTATGCCGGGGCGCTGCGCCACGCCGGCAGTGCGGTGTCGTCGGACACCCGGGCCGGGGACTACCGGACCCTGCTCGACGACATGGATGCGACCTCGGTGGACCTGTTCCCGGCGTTCAGTGGGCGGTTGTTGTCGCAACTGGCGCCGCAGCTGGCGCCCGCCACCGCCGACGAGACCTACACGGATCTGAATCGATCACTGCCGCAGGGTGTTTCGATCGGCGATCCGACGATGGTGGTGGCCACCCCGCAGGTGATCGTCGCGGCGTCGGTGGCCGAACAGCGGAAGGTGACCGAGCTCGCCGACTGCGCCCAGATGTCATCCGGACTGCCGGTGGTGGTGGTCGGAGCGCCCGACGCCGCCACGATCGAGGCGTTCACCGCCACCGGCTGCCGGTTCGGTCCCGTGGAGTCGGTGCCGACGACGGCCGCCGCGATCGAGCGGATCGCCGGCGGACGGGCCGTCGGGATCCTCACCCCGCTCGATGTGGCGGGCGACGACGCGGAGGGGGCGGCGGACGAGATCCGGGCCCTGCAGGCGCCGGCCCCGGCCGCGGACTCCGCGGCGGCGCCGGCAGCATCGGGGTCAGGAGCACAATCGGGGCCGGCGGAGCAGTCGGGGTCGGCGACCACCGGAATCGTCGTCGCGGGCCCGCGGGCCCAGCAACTCGTGCCGGTCTATCGGACGGCGGCCCTCTCCCGCGACGAGATGCAGACGGTCAACAAGGTGGCCGGGGAGCTGACGACGGCCGACCTGGCGACCCTGGCCGGTCGCGCGGCGACCGGCGCCGACACCCGTGAGCTCGCCGACGGGTGGCTGGCCGAACACGGGCTGTGACGGCCGGCCGGCCCGATCGGGATGGGTTCACTCGGCCTTGGACATCGCCCATCCGGTGACGCGTGCGGAGATGCCCTGGTATTTCGACGCGACCAGGCGGACCCAGATGTCGAGCACCTTCGCGTCGTTCCCGACCAGGATGCGCGCCTTGTTCTTGCGTACCCCGTCGATGATGACGTCGGCGGCGTCCGCCGAGGTCATGCGCGCCAGGTACTTGTCGAAGAAGTCGGCGGTCTTCTTCTGATCGTGATCGCCGGAGGTGGTCGCATTGCGGGCGATCGCGGTCTTGATGCCGCCGGGGTGCACACAGCTGACCTTCACCGGGTGCTTGGCGATGATCATCTCCTGGTTGAGCGCCTCGGTGAATCCGCGGACCGCGAACTTCGCCGAGTTGTACGCGGCCTGACCGGGTTCGGCCAGCAGGCCGAACAGCGAGGAGGTGTTGACGATGTGTCCGTCGCCGGAGGCGATGAGATGCGGCAGGAACGCCTTGGTGCCGTTGACGACGCCCCAGTAGTCGACGTCCATCACGCGTTCGATGTCCTTGAACTCCGTGCGTTCGATCTCGCCGTGGTGGGCGATGCCGGCGTTGTTGAACACGACGTTGACCGTGCCGTAGTGCGCCACAACGGCTTCCGCGTAGTCGAGCACCGCCTCGCGTTCGGCGACATTGAGGATCTGCGCGTGTACCGCGGCGCCGGTCTCGCCGACGAGCTTCTCGGTCGTCGCGAGTCCGTCGGGGTTCATGTCCGAGATGGCGAGTTTGGCGCCCATCGTGCCGAGTTTGACCGCGAGGTCGCGGCCCATGCCCGAGCCGGCACCGGTGATGACGACGACCTTGTCACGAAAGTCTTTCATGTGTCCTCCTGAGATGGGATCGGCGATCAGGCGGTGGCCGTCGCGGGTTCGGTGTCGGTCGGCGATGCGGCGGGGACGGCACGGCCCCCGCGACGCTCCACATCGTAGGCGGCGATGTCGAACTTCTTGGTGATGCGGCGGAAGTTGAAGGTGAAGCCCGGCCACAGGGTGGTGATGTTGCCGTGGTGGTCCTTGTACCAGGATGCGCAGCCGCCGTTGACCCACACGCTGTTACGCAGTTCGTGCTGGACGTCGGCGTTGTAGCGCCGTTGTGCCTGCGCGGTGACGTCGGTGCGGGTGATGCCCTGCGCGCGAACCGTCTTGAGGTAGTCCACCAGATAGTTCAGCTGCGACTCGATCATGTACACCATCGAGGTGTGGCCGAGACCGGTGGACGGCCCGATCATCAGCATCATGTTGGGGAACCCGTGGACGAACGAGCCCTTGTATCCCTGCATGCCGATCTCGTCCCAGACGTTCGCCATGCTGCGGCCCTCGGCGCCGATGATCTTGTCGAACACCGGGGAGTCGGTGACGTGGAAGCCCGTGGCGACCACGATCACGTCGACCTCACGTTCGGTGCCGTCGCGGGTGACGATGCCGGTCTCGGAGATCGAGGCGATGCCGTCGGTGACGAGGTCGACGTTGGGCCGGGCGATGGCCGGATACCAGTCGTTGGACCGCAGGATCCGCTTGCAGCCGACCTGGAAGGTCGGCGTCGCCTTCCGTCGGACCTCGGGATCCTTGATGGAACGGGCGATGTTGGCGCGGCACACCAACTCGACCGGCTTGAGCGACCGGGGGGAGTAGGTGAGGCCGAATGCCGTGACCTCGTTCATCGCGTAGATCGCGCCGCGCACCGCGGACTGGTAGCCGGGGACGTTGGCGAACGCCCACTGCTCGGTTGCCGAATAGGGCCGCTCGGTGCGTGGGACGATCCACGGCGCGGTTCGCTGGTAGACGTCGAGCCGGCCGACGACCTCGGCGAGTTCGGGTACCAGCTGGATCGCCGACGCCCCGGTCCCGATCACGGCCACCCGTTTGCCGGTGAAGTCGACGTCGTCGTCCCATCGTGCCGAGTGCACGATGGTGCCCTGGTAGGAGTCGAAGCCGTCGATGTCGGGGAGGTTGGGCTCACAGAGGGGGCCGACCGCGCCGATCATGATCTCCGCGCGGACCTGCTCGCGGGTGCCGTCGCGCAGGATGTCGAGGATCCACCGCCGCTCGTCCTCGTGCCATGCCGCGTTCTCGACCTCGGTGCCGAAACGGGTGTTGGCGCGGACGCCGTGCTTGTCCGCGACCCCGTTGATGTACCGGTGGATCTCGGGCTGATGCGAGTACGACCGCGACCACGTCGGGTTGTGCTCGAACGAGTACGAGTAGAGGTGCGACGGGACGTCGCAGGCCGCACCCGGATAGGTGTTGTCGCGCCAGGTGCCGCCGAAGTCGGAGCCGCGGTCGAGGATGACGAAATCGTCGAATCCGTTCTGCTTGAGCTTGACGGCTGCGCCCAGCCCGGAGAAGCCTGCGCCGATGATGGCGATCTGTACATCGATCATTGTCATGATCTCACCATAGAGTCCTATTGAATACTCGTCAATAGCTTATTGAATAATGATCAATAACAGCCTACGGTGGAGTCGACCAGCAAGGACAGCGGATGAGAGGACACATAGACTGTGGCGGTGACCTCAGGTTCGGCGCCGGCGGCCAAGCGCACCCGGATGAGTCCGGAGGCCCGGCGAGATCAACTCGTCGAACTCGGCCTCGACATGGTGCGCGACCGGCCGCTCGAACAGGTGTCGATCGACGCCATCGCGGAGGCTGCCGGGGTGTCGCGCGCCCTGTTGTTCCACTACTTCGAGTCCAAGCAGGACTTCCACGTCGCGATCGCACGCGCTCAGGCCGACGAGATGCTCGAGTGCACCGAGCCGGATCCGCGACTCGGGGACCCGATCACGATGCTGTCGGCATCCATGTCCGCGTTCGTGGACTACGTGAGCGACAACCGCAAGGCCTACATGGCGTTCATGCGCGGGTCGTCGAGCGCCGACCCGGCGATGCGCGAGGTGTTCGACCAGACCCGCTCGGTGATGGCCTCCCGGGTGTTCGATCACGCGCCGGCGCTGGGGATCTCGGTGACCCCGGTGGTCGAGATGACCGTTCAGGGCTGGATCTCGTTCGTCGAGGAGACCACCATCAGCTGGCTGACCGACCCGGTCATCACCCGCGATCAACTGCTGGCCCTCATCACCGCGGCGCTGCCGGCACTCGCCGCCGTCGTCCCGCAGGTCTGAACACGGTCCCGCAGGTCTGAACACAGTCCCGCAGGTCTGAACACGGTCCCGCAGGTCTGAAGACGGTCCCGCAGGTCTGAAGACAAAGGTGCCGGTCGGCTCGCTGTGCGAGCCGACCGGCAACCTGTGATCGAGGCTCAGATCAGCCGAACGCCTCGTCGAGGATCTCCTGCTGCTCCACGGCGTGCACCTTGCTCGATCCCGACGACGGCGCCGACATCGGGCGACGCGAGGCGCGGCGCAGACCCTTGAGCAGGTCCGGCAGCATCTCCGGCAGCCAGAGTCCGAGGAACGGCCACGGGCCCTGGTTGGCCGGCTCCTCCTGGACCCACACGAAGTCGTCGGCGTTGCCGTACTGCTCGAGGGTGTTGCGCAGGCGGCGGTGCGGCACCGGGTAGAGCTGTTCGATCCGCACGACCGCGACGTCGTCGCGCTTCTCCTTGTCCCGGCGGGCGGCCAGCTCGTAGTAGAGCTTTCCGCTCACCAGCAGCACGCGCTTGACCTTGTCGCGATCCCCGTTGCCGGACACGAACTTCGGATCATCGATCACCGAACGGAACTTGTCGTCGGTGAACTCCTCGATCGGGCTGACGGCAAGCTTGTTGCGCAGCATCGACTTCGGGGTGAACACGATCAGCGGGCGGCTGATGCCGTCGAGGACGTGCCGGCGGAGCAGGTGGAAGTAGCTGGCCGGGGTGGACGGCAGTGCGACGGTCATCGAGCCCTCGGCGCACAGCTGCAGGAATCGCTCGATGCGACCCGACGTGTGGTCGGGACCCTGACCCTCGTGGCCGTGCGGGAGCAGCAGCACCACGTCGGAGAGCTGACCCCACTTGGCCTCACCGGACGAGATGAACTCGTCGATGATGGACTGAGCGCCGTTGACGAAGTCGCCGAACTGCCCTTCCCACATCACCAGCGCGTCGGGGCTGCCGACCGAATAGCCGTACTCGAAGCCGACCACCGCGAACTCCGACAGCGGGGAGTCGTAGACCATGAAGCGGCCGCCGGCGTCCTCGCCCTCGACGGGCTTGAGGTGGTTGAGCGGCGTGTACTCCGCACCGCTGTCGCGGTCGATGAGCACCGAGTGCCGCTGCGTGAAGGTACCGCGGCGGGAGTCCTGGCCGGACAGACGCACGGTCCGGCCCTCGAGGACGAGGGAGCCGAACGCCAGCAGCTCGGCGAACGCCCAGTCGATGCCGCCGTGCCGCGACATCTCGTGGCGCCGCTCCAGGACGGGCTTCACGCGGGGGTGCGGCTCGAAACCGTCGGGGACATGCAGGAACGCGTCGCCGATACTGCCGAGGACCTCTTTGTCGACCGCGGTGACGAGCTTGGTCGGCAGCGTCTGATCCGACTCGACCGACGGACTCGGTTCCGCGGTGTACTTCTCGAGTTCCTTGACCTCGTTGAACACCCGCTCGAGTTGGCCCTGGTAGTCGCGCAGGGCGTCCTCGGCCTCCTTGGTCGAGATGTCACCACGGCCGATCAGGGCTTCGGTGTAACTCTTGCGGACGCCGCGCTTGGTGTCGATCACGTCGTACATGGCCGGCTGGGTCATCGACGGGTCGTCGCCCTCGTTGTGTCCGCGACGGCGGAAGCACACCAGGTCGATCACGACGTCCTTGTGGAATGCCGCGCGGTAGTCGACCGCCATCTTGGCGACCCACACGGAGGCCTCCGGATCGTCGCCGTTCACGTGGAAGATCGGTGCGCCGATCATCTTCGCGACATCCGTGCAGTACTCGGTCGAGCGGGAATGCTCTGGCGCCGTGGTGAATCCGACCTGGTTGTTGACCACGATGTGGATCGTGCCGCCGGTGCGGTAGCCCGGCAGCATCGCCATGTTCAGCGTCTCGGCGACCACGCCCTGGCCGGCGAACGCGGCGTCACCGTGCAGCATCAACGGCAGCACCGAGAACTGCTCGTCGTCGTCGAGCAGATCCTGCTTGGCGCGGACGAGTCCCTCGAGAACCGGGTCGACCGCTTCGAGGTGGCTCGGGTTGGCGGTCAGCGAGACGTTGATCTCGTTGTCGCCGAACATCTGGTAGTACTTGCCCTCGGCGCCCAGGTGGTACTTCACGTCACCGGAACCGTGCGCCTGAGACGGGTTCAGGTTGCCCTCGAACTCGGTGAAGATCTTCGAGTACGGCTTGCCGACGATGTTCGCGAGGACGTTGAGGCGACCGCGGTGCGGCATGCCGATGACGACCTCGTTGAGGCTGTGCTCGGCGCTCTGGTCGATCACCGCGTCCATCATCGGGATGACCGACTCGGCACCCTCGAGCGAGAAGCGCTTCTGGCCGACGTACTTGGTCTGCAGGAAGGTCTCGAAGGCCTCGGCGGCGTTGAGTTTGGACAGGATGTACTTCTGCTCGGCGACCGGCGGTTTGACGTGCTTGATCTCCACCCGTTCCTGAATCCAGCGCTGCTGCTCGGGTTCGAGGATGTGGGTGTACTCCACGCCGACGTGCCGGCAGTACGCGTCGCGCAGGATCGACAGGACGTCGCGCAGCTTCATCTTGTCCTGGCCGTGGAAGCCGCCGACGTTGAACGCGCGGTCGAGATCCCAGAGCGTCAGACCGTAGGTGAGGACGTTGAGATCGGGATGGCTGGCCCGGGCATCGCTGTCCATCATCAACGGATCGATGTCGGCCATCAGGTGTCCGCGATTGCGGTATGCCGCAATGAGTTCCAGTACGCGGGTGCTCTTGTCGACCAGGCCTGCGGGAATGTCGCGGCGCCAGCGGACCGGCTCGTAGGGGATGTGGAACGCGGTGAAGACCTCGTCGTAGAACGCGTCGTCGAGGAGCAGTTCGTGGATGGTGCGCAGGAAGTCGCCGGACTCCGCACCCTGGATGATGCGGTGGTCGTAGGTCGACGTCAGCGTCATCAGCTTGCCGACGCCGAGCTCGGCGATCTGCTCGTCGCTGCATCCCTGGAACTCGGCCGGGTACTCCATCGCGCCGGCGCCGATGATCGCGCCCTGGCCCTTCATCAGGCGCGGCACCGAGTGGACCGTGCCGATGGTGCCGGGGTTGGTGAGCGAGATGGTCACGCCGGCGAAGTCGTCGCCGGTCAGCTTGCCGTCGCGGGCGCGGCGGACGATGTCCTGGTAGGCCGTGTAGAACTCGGCGAAGCCCATGGTCTCGCAGCCCTTGATGGCCGCGACCACCAGCGTGCGGTTGCCGTCCTTGCCGACCAGGTCGATGGCCAGGCCCAGATTGGTGTGGGCCGGGGTGACCACGTTGGGCTTCCCGTCGACCTCGGCGAAGTGCCGGTTCATGTTCGGGAATGCCTTGATCCCCTGGACGATCGCGTAGCCGAGGATGTGGGTGAAGCTGATCTTGCCGCCGCGGGTGCGGGCGAGATGGTTGTTCACGACGATGCGGTTGTCGATCATCAGCTTCGCGGGGATCGCCCGCACGCTGGTGGCCGTCGGAACCTGCAGGGACGCCGACATGTTCTTGGCGATGGCGGCCGCCGGGCCACGCAGGACCTTGTTCTCGTCCTCGGCGGAGGTGCTGCCGGCGGACGACGGCACGGTCGGCTTCGCGCGGTTCTGCGAACGGGCCGACCCGTCGCGGCTCGCGGTGCTCTGCCCGGACGCGGCCTTGGTGGCGGTGGACTCCTTCGTCGGGCCGGACTTGCGGGCGGGGGCCGCGGTCGGCTGCTGGTCGAGGGTGACCTGCTTCGAGGGCTGCTTGGCCGGCTCGGTCTTCTCGGTCTTCTCGGTCTTCGTCGGGGCGGGGGAGGCGGGGGCTGCGGTGGTGCTCGCGGGCTTGGCTGCTGCGGGTGCGGTGCGGGAGGAGGCGGTGCCCGATCCGGCGCTGCCATTGGCGGCGACTGCGGTGTCGGAGGATGAGCCGTTCGAACCGGGGTCATAGGTGGCCAGGAATTCGTGCCAACTCGGGTCGACCGAATTGGGGTCCTTCTTGTATTGCTGGTACATCTCCTCGACCAGCCACGTATTTTGTCCGAAATCCGATATCGAACTGCTCACAGCGCTATCTCGCCTCAATTCCCTCTGGTGTCGGGTCGCTTGTCACCGGGAAAGTCCCTTGTGAAGACTATCGGTGAACCACCTGCCGATGCTACGCGCGCGCTGCTCAGGGCGTGCGGCTGACCTCACCATCCGGACTCATCTGAGGCGCATGTCACCTGCGGTGGCGATACCGTCGACGTCGGGCGCGACACCTGCATCCCAGAACGCGCGGTACCTCTGTCCCAACGACAGCAATTGCGCGTGTGTTCCCATCTCGACGATCCGCCCCTGATCGACGACGGCGATGATGTCGGCGCGCGCGGCGGTCGCCAACCGATGCGCGACGATGACCGATGTGCGGCGGTGCGTGAGCGCCTCGCCGGCGGCGAGGACGAGCGCCTCGGTCGCCTGGTCCAGGGTCGCGGTCGCCTCGTCGAGCAGCAGGAGGTCGGGCTCGACGAGTTCGGCGCGCGCCAGCGCGATCAGCTGCCGCTGACCCGACGACAACCCCTGGCCGCGTTCGCCGATCGGGTGATTCATCCGGCCGGGTAGCCCAGCGATCATGCCGTCGGCGCCGACGGCGTGGGCGGCCGCGGCGATCGCCTCGCGATCGGCGTCGGGCCGTCCGTAGGCGATGTTCTCGGCGACCGTGCCGGTGAACAGGTGCGGCTCCTGTGGCACGACACCGAGACGGCCACGGTAGTCGGCGAGGGCGAAATCGCGGATGTCGGTTCCGTCCATCCGCACCGCACCCGACGTCGGGTCGTAGTAGCGGGCGAGCAGTTTGACGATCGTGGACTTCCCGGCGCCGGTCCTCCCGACGAGCGCGAGCGACGACCCGGGCGGGATGGTCAGGTCGATGTCCGACAGCGCGTCGCGGTCCGCGCCGCTGTAACGGAAGCTGACGCCGTCGAGGACGGCGCGACCGTCGAAGCCGCCGTCGGGGGTGGTGACGACGTCGTCGCGACTGCTCAGGGAGCTCGGGGTGCCCAGGAGATCGGAGATGCGGCGGAGCCCGACGACCGCCTGCTGGTATCCGTCGAACACTTGGGAGAGCTGCTGGACGGGGCCGAACAGCATCGACAGGTAGAGGATGAACGCCACCAGGGTGCCGGCGGAGAGTGAACCGGTGGTGATCTGGTGGGCGCCGACGGCGATCGCCACGGCCGCGGCGAGGTCCGACATCAGGGTGATGAACGGGAAGTAGGTGGCGATCGCCTTCTGCGACACCATCCGGGCATGCACCCAGTCGAGCGTGCGGCGGGTGAAGCGGGAGGACGCGGCCGGGGTGTGGCGATAGGTCTGGGTGGTCTTGATGCCCGCGATATTCTCCTGGAAGTCCGCGTTCACGATGCTGACGAGCTCGCGGGACCGGGTGTAGGCGACCGACGAGATGCGTCGGAAGATCACCGTGGCGACGATCAGGACGGGGAACACCGGGAGCATCAGCGCCCCGAGCAGCGGGTCGGTGATGACCAGCGCGACCGACACGCCGACCAGGGTGAACGCGGCCACGACGGCGGTCGACAGACCCGTCTGCAGAAACGTCGAGAGGGCGTCGACATCGGTGGTCATCCGCGTCATGATGCGGCCGGAGAGCTCGCGCTCGTAGTAGTCGAGCCCGAGTCGCTGCAGGTGGGCGTAGCTGCGCACGCGGAGGCCGAACAGGACGCGCTCGCCCGCCCGGGTGGCGTAGACGATCTCCGTGGACGACCCGATCCAGCCCACACCGACCAGCACCACGCCGATCGCCGTCGCCCACCAGAGGGTGCGTTCGTCGGTGTGCGTGGCCGCGTCGATGACGGCTCGGGCCAGTGAGGGGAAGGCCAGTCCGACGAGGGTGTCGACCGCGATCGCGAGGATGGCCGCGGCGATCAGCCACTGCACCGGTCGCAGCAGGCCGCGCAGGGAGAACGATCGCTCCTCGGCCCGTGCCGCCACGACGTCGACGCGCGGCTGTTCGTCGGCCGGTGGCAGGGCGGCCACCGCGGCGAGCACCTCGGGAGTCGCCGGCATCGACCCCAACGCGCCGCCGATCCCACTGCCGCCTCGCGCGCCGCCCCCACCGGGACCCGTGGCGGGGGTGGCAGGCCGACGGATCGTCGTATCGGTGACGGGGTCGCGGGGTGCGTCGTCGGGCCACAGCTGATCGAGCGCGAGCGCGGGCGGTGCCTGACCGACGCTCCGTCGACCGGCCTCTTCCGGGTCCGCGGCCGACATCAGCGACCGGAACAGGGCGCACCTCTCGTCGAGTTCGGCGACCGTACCCACGTCGACTATGTGTCCGTCGTCGAGCACCGCTACGCGGTCGGCCAACGTCAGGGTGGAGCGGCGATGGGCGAGCAGGAGCATGGTGCGACGTTCGGCGCGGAGCCCGTGCAGGATCTGCGACTCGGTGGTCGCATCGACGGCGGACGTGGCGTCGTCGAGGACGAGGATCCGGGAGTCCGCGTACAGCGCACGGGCCAACGCCACTCGTTGCCGTTGTCCGCCCGACAGGGTGAGACCACGCTCACCGACCACCGTCTCGAAGCCGTCGGGCAGGCCCTCGACGAACTCGTATGCGTCGGCGCGCTGTGCGGCCGACAGGAGCCGCGCGCTCGGCGCATCGTCGCCGGGCACGGTCTCCTCGGGACCCAACGCGATGTTGGCGGTGATGGTGTCGGAGTAGAGGAAGGGTTCGTCGAAGACGACCGAGACCGCTCCGTGCAGGGCGTCCGGGGCGAGTTCCTCGACCGGATGGGTGCCGTCGGCGGAGAGCAACTCGACCACACCGGTGTGCGGTCGGTAGTAGCGGCCGGCGAGGTCGGCGAGCGTCGACTTGCCCGAACCCGGACGACCCACCACCGCAACGCATTCCCCGGGTTCGATGGTGAGGTCGACATCGGTCAGCACCGGCCGGTCGTCGAAGGAGAAGCCGACTCCGCGCAGCCGCAGTCCGAGCGGGCCGTCCGGCAGGGTCGCGGTGTTCGACCCGGCCGGGTCGTGCGGGTGCTCGATCACGTCGTAGACGCGGTCGACCGCGGCCCGGGCCAACTGCGCGCTGACGACGAGATTGGTCAGCAGCCGGGCCAGCGCGGTCATCGACGCCACGTAGGTGGCGAACGCGAGGAACGTGCCCGCGGTGATGTGGCCGTGCATGGTGAGGTAGCCGCCGACGGCGATCACCGCGACCATACCGAGCTGGGGGATGGCCGCCATCGTGGGAGTGAAGCGCGCGTTGATCTTCCCGGCGCGCAGGCGCAGCGAGTAGAGCCGCGCACCGAGGCCGACGAGCTCGTCGACCGCCCGGTCCTCCTGGCCGAATCCCTTCACCACACGGACGCCCGTCACGGTCTCCTCGACGTGCTGCGCGACGTCGGCCGCGGCCTGCTGGGCCGACCAGGTCGCGGCGAAAAGCTTTCGGCGCGTTCGGAAGACGACGAAGCCGACGAGGGGGAAGATCATCAACGCGACGCAGGTGAGCAGCGGTGACAGGTACGCCATGATGCCAACCGCCAAGATCACCTGCACCGCCGCGCCCGCCGACAACGGCACCATCGCGAGCAGTCCCTGCACGATCTGCAGGTCGGAGATCGACCGGGAGACGATCTGACCGGTGCGGATCTGGTTCTGCGCGTTGCCGTCCAGATGCAGGAGTGTGTCGAGCAACCGGAGCCGGAGCGCGTTCTGCACGACGATCGACAACCGGCCCGCGGTGAGCCGGCGGCCGAACTGACAGGCGTATCGGATGACGGCGAGAGTCAGCAACGCGCCGATGATGACCGGCATGGTGAGGCCGTCACGGACGGCGCCGGTCGCGTGATCGATGGCCGCCTTGGCGAGCAGTGGGGCGATCAGGTCCACGGCGACGGCGACCGCGGTCACCCCGAGAGTGATCAGGACGAGGGCGCGATGCCGCCAACACTCGGCGGCAAGTCGGCGGATCCAGGGTCGCGGCGCGGGGGAGTCGGGTGCCGGGGACCCCGGTTCCGGCCGGGTCGATCGCGGTTCGGTTTGTAGCGTGGGAGTCACCGATCCAGTTCGGGCCGGTCGCCGGCCGATGGGAGACCCGCGTCGCCGAGGATCTGGCCGTCGATGATCCACGTGGACGGCGGCGGGCCGAACGCCTCCCGGGAATTGGCGATGACGCGTTTGCCCAGGGCCCGGTTGCCGATTCCGCCGATCATCGCGCCGATGCCGGCCGGCAGGAGCTTGCCGAACACCAGTGGGGCGCGCTTGATCGCATATTTCTTGGTCAGCTTGTTGATCAGCGTCTTGTTGAGCTTGCCCAGCCCGCCGCCCGGGATCGCGGCACCACCGAGTCGGCGGAGCGCGCCACCCTGGGTGCCGACGAGCCGGCCCAGCGCGACGACGCCCTCCTCGCCGAGGGCGACCGCCAGGACCAGGGTCTTGCGACGCTCCGAGTCGTGCACCGGGATGCCGTGTACCTCGGCGATCGACAGCGCCAACAGGGCCGAGGCCTCGAGGAAGAAGGCGGTCTCGCCGGTCATCGCGCCGAGCGCGGTCATCGTGCCGACGCCGGGGATCGCGGCTGTCGCACCCACGGCACCGCCCGAACCGGTCACCGCGGTGAGGTAGATCTTCTCCAATCGCGAGATGATCTGGGCGGGAGACTCCTCGGGGTGCGCCGTGCGGATGCTGCGGACGTACTTCGCGACCGCCGGGGCCTGGAGTCGTTGGGCACGGTCCAGCAGCCCACCGGTGACCTCGACGGCCTTCCCCGGTGGTTTCGGGCCCGGGCTGTTCGTGCCCGTGACGTGCTGGCCGGTGACGTGTTTACCGGTGACGTGTTTACCGATGTCAACCATGGATGGGCACCCAATCTTCTGCGGGGACGGTTTCTGCTGGCTTCGGCGGGGGAGGCGGGGTGCCGTCGCCGAACGGCCGGCCACCGAGCTCCTCGCGGTGGTGCGGTGTCAGCCAGTTGGTGAGATCGGGTCCGGCCGGCACGATCCCGGTCGGGTTGATGTCCCGATGGACCACATAGTAGTGACGCTTGATCTGGGCGAAGTCGGTCGTGTCACCGAACCCGGGTGTCTGGAACAGATCGCGCGCGTACGCCCACAGCACGGGCATCTCGGCCAGCTTCTCCCGATTGCACTTGAAATGTCCGTGATAGACGGGATCGAACCGCGCCAGCGTGGTGAACAGCCGGACGTCGGCCTCGGTGATGGTGTCGCCCACCAGGTATCGGCGCGTCGAGAGGCGTTCGGTCAACTCGTCGAGCTTGGTGAAGAGGCGATCGAAGGCCTTGTCGTAGGCGTCCTGGTCGCCGGCGAACCCGCACCGGTAGACACCGTTGTTGACCTCGGTGTAGACGCCGCGGTTCACCTCGTCGATCTCGTCGCGCAGGCGCTCGGGGTAGAGATCCGGCGCACCCGGCCGGTGATGGTCGGTCCACTCGAGTTCGAAGTCGATGGTGATCTGCGGGAAGTCGTTGGTGACCACCTCGCCGCTCGGGATGTCCACGACCGCCGGGACCGTGATCCCCTTGGGGTAGCCGGGGAACCGCTTCTCGTAGGCGTCCTTGAGTCGTGGGATCCCCAGCACCGGGTCGAGGCCGCCGGGATCGAGGTCGAAGGTCCAGGAATCGGCGTCGTGGGTGGGACCGCACAGGCCCAGCGAGATGACGTCCTCGAGGCCCAGGAGTCGACGCACGATGAGCGTCCGGTTCGCCCAGGGGCAGGCGCGGGCGGCGACGAGCCGGTAGCGGCCCGGCTCGACGGGGTAGCCGTCGCGTCCGTCCCGGGTGATGCGGGTCTCGATGTACTTCGTGTCGCGCACGAACTCCTGTCCCGACGTCACGTAGACGCCCTGTTCCTCGACGTTCCCGGTGCCGGCGGTGCCGGCTCCGCCGCTGCTCTCGTCGTTGCCCATGGTGCCCACAGTAGTGATCGACACCGACGCTTGGCATGCGATGGCCGGAGCGGTATATTCCGCATGGAATATTTGCATTGGATCAATCAGGAGTGTCGTGGGAACGAAAGCGTGTGGACCTCTGCCGCCGCTGGCGGTGTTGGTGCTCGGCCTGCTCGCGGAGCGGCCCATGCACCCGTACGAGATGTTCCAGACCACGATCGAACGGCGCGAGGACCGTCTCGCGAAGTTCCGGCCGGGCACGATGTATCACACGGTCGACCGTCTCGCGGCGCAGGATCTGATCGAGGTGCACGACATCCAGCGTGAGGGGAACCGCCCCGAGCGCACGGTGTACTCGATCACCGAGGTCGGTCGCCGGACCCTGGACGAGAGCCTCGAGCAGATCATCGCCCGACATCCCGTCGAGTACCCCGAGCTCTACCTCGCACTCTCCGAGGCGCACGGGCTGCCCCGGGAGCGGGTGATCGAACTCCTGACGGCACGCATCGATGCGATGCGTGCCGACCTGGTCGAGTTGACCGACGGCATCGCGGGCGTTCGCGAGCGGGGGACGCCAGAGATGTTCTACCTCGACATCGGCTGTCGCATCGCGACATTGCGCACACAGATCGACTGGGTCGAGGACCTGGTCGGCCGACTCCAGAACTCCACCATCGAATGGCTCGACGACCCGGGTTCGAAGTACCAGGGCAGTTCGGTCATCGCGGGTGCCCTTCACCAGAAAGCGAATGACGAATGACCACAACCCCGACTCCGGCCGCGCAGATCACCACGCGGCCCTGGGCCGCGCTCCTGGCGCTGTGCGTCGGCTTCTTCATGATCCTCGTCGACATGACGATCGTGGCGGTCGCCCAGCCGCAGATCCAGACCGCGCTCGACACCGACGTCAACGGCATCGTCTGGGTCTCCAGCGCCTACCTGCTCACCTACGCGGTCCCGTTGTTGATCACCGGCCGCCTCGGCGACAAGTTCGGCCCCAAGCGGGTGTACCAGCTCGGTCTGCTCGTGTTCACGATCGCCAGCGTGTGGTGCGGACTGTCCGGATCGATCGGCGAGCTCATCGCCGCGCGCGCCCTGCAGGGCGTCGGCGCAGCGCTGATCACCCCACAGACCATGGCGCTGATCACCCGGATCTTCCCGCCCGAGAAGCGCGGTGCCGCAATGGGTGTCTGGGGCACCGTGGCCGGCGTCGCGACCCTGGTCGGTCCGCTGCTGGGCGGCATCCTCACCGACAGCTTCGGCTGGGAGTGGATCTTTTTCGTCAACATCCCGGTGGGCATCGTCGGCCTCATCCTGGCCGCGATCCTGGTGCCCGACGTCGAGACCCACGATCACCAGTTCGACTGGATCGGCGTGGCGCTGTCGGCGATCGGTCTGTTCGCCCTCGTCTTCGGCATCCAGGACGGCGAGAAGTACGAGTGGGCATGGTGGATCTGGACGCTGATCATCGGCGGTCTGCTGACCATGGCGCTGTTCGTCTACTGGCAGTCGCGCATCAAGGGTGAGCCGCTGGTCCCGCTGTCGCTGTTCCGCGACCGCAACTTCTCGCTGGCCAACATCGGTATCGCCTCGATGGGTTTCGCGATCTCCGGACTGATGATCCCGACGATGTTCTTCCTCCAGCTCGTCGGCGGCATGTCGCCCACCCGATCCGCGGTGATGATGGTCCCGATGGCTGTGCTCACCGGCATTCTCGCGCCGATCGTGGGCCGCATCCTGGACCGCGTCCACCCGCGGACGATCATCGCCTCGGCCCTGCTGCTCAACTCGATCGCGGTGGGCTGGCTGGGCATGATCGCCCGCCCGGACACCCCGGTCTGGCAGCTGATCATCCCGATGAGCCTGATGGGCATCGCGTCGGCGGGCATCTGGGCGCCGCTGGCGGCCACCGCGACCCGCAACCTGCCCTGGCATCAGGCCGGTGCCGGGGCCGGTGTCTACAACACCACCCGGATGATCGGCTCGGTGCTGGGCGCGGCGGCGGTCGGTGCGCTCATGCAGACCAGGCTCGCGGCCGAACTGCCCGGCGTCGACACCGAGCACCACAGTGCGGTCGGCCAGCTGCCGTCCTTCGTCCGTGAGGGATTCGCCACTGCGATGGGCGAGTCGCTCTACCTGCCGGCCGCGGTGTTGCTGATCGGCGTCGCGGCTGCACTGTTCTTCGTCAAGCCGAAACATCAAGGTGCGCCGGGGGCACCGGCAGCAGCCGCAGCAGCACGTGCCGAAGGGGAGGTCGAGGGCGCCGGCGCGGCCTGAGTGACAGACGTCCGCCACGCGTGCCGCACCTCCCGGGCGTTGTCGGTGCGCGGTCATACAGTGGCACCCATGCGCGTCTTGCACACCTCCGACTGGCATCTGGGACGGACGTTCCACGGGGTCGAGTTGCTCGACGACCAGCGGCGGGCACTGGCGCACCTCGCCGGGATCGTCGCCGACGAGGCGGTCGATGTGGTCGTGGTGGCCGGTGACGTCTACGACCGATCGGTGCCACCAGCCGATGCGGTGCGTGTCTATGACGACGGGCTCGCGGCGATCGCGGCGGCGGGCGCCCGGATCGTCATCACCTCCGGCAACCACGATTCGCCGACCAGGCTCGGTGCCGGATCGTCGTTCGCGGCGGCCGGTGGTCTGCACCTGCGGACCACCGTCGCCGACCTCGACCGCCCGGTGTCGCTGTCCGACGAGTTCGGCGAGGTCCTGATCTACGGCATCCCCTACCTCGAACCCGACTCGGTCAGAACCGAACTCGGTGTCGATGCGGCCCGCGGCCACGCCGCGGTGCTCGGCGCCGCGATGGATCGTGTGCGAGCCGATCTCGGCGATCGGGTCGCCCGGGGCCACGCGGTCCGCTCCCTGGTGGCCGCACACGCGTTCGTCGTCGGCGGCGTCGCCGCCGGCTCCGAACGCTCGATCAGCGTCGGTGGCGTCGAAACCGTCTCGGCCGCGACCTTCGCGGGTGTGGACTATGTGGCATTGGGGCATCTGCACTCGCCGCAACGGCTCACCGAGACGGTTCGGTACAGCGGCTCACTGCTGCCGTACTCGTTCGGCGAACGCACGCACCGCAAGTCGGTGTCGATCGTCGATCTCGGTGCCGACGGCGTGACCGAGGTCCGTGCGGTGGAGCTGCCGACCGTCCGTGGATTATCTTCTCTCACCGGCACTCTCGACGATCTGCTGGCAGACGACTCCTTCGCGCACGCGGAGGAGGATTACATCGAGGCGACCTTGACCGACGTGACGCGGCCGATCGATGCGATGCGTCGGCTACGCGAGCGGTTCCCGTACGCGGTGCACGTCCAGTGGGATCGACCCCACGTCGGTGACCGGCTGGACTATCGTTCCCGGGTGGCCGGGCGGAACGACGCCGACATCATCGCGTCGTTCGTCGCCGACGTCCGCGATGACCCGACGGCGGGGGAGCGTCGCCTCGTGGAGGCGGCGTTGCGCGCGGTCGTCGGCGAGCCGGAAGCCGATGGCAGTGGGGAATGGATGTTGTTCGACGTCGGCTCGCTCGCGGATTCGGCATGAGACTGCATCGGCTGTCGATGACGGCCTTCGGTCCCTTCGCCGACGAGACCGCGATCGACTTCGACGACCTGTCCGGTGACGGGCTGTTCCTCCTGCACGGCCCGACCGGGGCGGGCAAGACCAGTGTTCTCGACGCGGTCGCGTTCGCGCTCTTCGGCCGGGTGCCGGGGGCTCGGCACGACGCCCGCCGGTTGCACTCGGATCATGCTGCGCCGGAATCGGTTCCGGAGGTGATGCTCGAGGCGACGATCGCCGGCAGACGCCTGCGCATCACCCGGTCGCCGGATCATCACCGACCGAAGAAGCGGGGTGCCGGGACCACCAAGGTCAATGCCCGTGCCACGCTGGTCTATCTCGACGGTTCCGGCCCGGACCTCACCAGGCTGGTGGATATCGGTGAGGCCGTGACCCGGCTGCTCGGGATGAGTGCAGATCAGTTCTTCCAGGTGGTGTTGTTGCCGCAGGGGGAGTTCGCTCGGTTCCTGCGCGCCAATTCGGATGAGCGCGAAGAACTCCTGGAACGACTCTTCGACACCGAGCGCTTCGGCGACCTCGAGGACTGGCTTCGCGACCGCGCCCGGGAGAGCGCGAGTGCGTTGGGCGAGCGCACATCCGTCCTGGACCGCATCGCCGGCCAGATCGTGGCGCTGGGTGGAGTCGCTGCCCCTGCCGACCCCGACATGGACTGGGCGCAGGGCTGCCTGGAGTCCGCTCGTGCCGAGGCAGTGCGATTGCACGACGACGTGACGTCGGCGCAGGCCGCACTCGACCGGGCGCAGGCGGCGCACGAGGAGGGCGGACGTCTCGTCGAACTGCGGCGCCGGGGTGATGAGGCGCGCAGCCGTCTGGACCGGCTCGCGGCCGGTGCGGAGAACGTGGCGCGGGCAGCGGACTCACTCGCGGCGGCACGGCGAGCGGCACCCGTGATCGTCGTCGCCGACGAACTCGACCGGGCAACCGCGGCGTGTTCCGCGGCGGCTCGCGGTGCGTCGGCTGCGCGAACGGCGTTGGGCGAACTGCCCGAGGGGGCAGCGCTGTGCGATGCGGACCCCGATGAGCTCTCGACGGCGATCGAGCGGTGGACGGCCGAATCCGGGCGGTGGGAGCCTCTGGCCCGACGCGCGGAGCAGCGTCCGGAACTCGTCGCAGCCGTCGAACGGATGGAGGCCGAGATCGGCGTCGCCGAGAAGGCGATCGACGAACTGCGCGTGGGTCTCGATGCCGCTCCCGGTCGCCGGGAGGATGCGGTACGTGCGCTCGATGCCGCGGTCGAGGCGCGTGCGCAGGTGCTGCGACTGCAGGCCGAGCGAGACCGTGTCGCCGCCATCGGCGTGGCGCTGGCCGACCGTGTCACGGTCACCACGGCACTGGCGGAGACCGACACCCGCCTGTTGTCGGCCCGCGAATCACACGCGTCCGCGCGTGAACACCACCTGGATGTGCGGGAGCGCCGGTTGGCCGGGATGGCCGCCGAACTCGCCGGGCAGCTCGAGGACGGCATGCCGTGCGGTGTCTGTGGGTCGCGGGCTCACCCGGAGCCCGCCGCAGGTGGGGCAGAGGCGGTCGGCAAGGACGACGAGGAGGCGGCCGCACGGGCCGAGCACCGTGCCGCGGCGGATCGCACCCGGGAGGAGAACGCGCGCGCAACACTCGTGGAGCGGCGCGCGCACCTCGACGTGACCATCGGGACGATGACCGACGACCAGTTCGACGCCGAGCGCACGCAGCTCGCGGCGAAACTCGAAGCGGCGCAGCGTTCCGCGGAACGCGTTCCCGAGTTGTCCGACACGATCACCGCGATCGATGCGGAGACCGAGAAGTTGCGCGGGCGGCTCACGGAGAATCGCTCGTTGCTGGCGGCCCGGCGCGAACGGGTGGAAGGCCTGCGCGAGGATGTCGCCACCCTCGACGCCGAGATCGCCGAGGCGACAGGCGGCCGGATCGGCGTCGCCGAGCGGCGCGCCGAACTCGGCGACCTGTGTCGTCGCGCCACGACGCTTCGCACAGCCCGCGAGGAGGAGGCGCAGTCACGGTCGCGACGTGCCGACATTCGCGGGCAGCTGGAAGAACGCAGTGTCGCTGCGGATTTCGTGGACTCCGCCGGTCGTGCCGACGTCGACGCCGTGCGCATGGCCGCAGCGAGCCGGGCACAGATCGCCGACTGGGAGGCGTTGATCCAGCGGGCGGCCGCCGCTCGTGCCGGAGCCGACGAGACCCTGGCCGACCCCGCGGTTGCCGCGGCCTGTGCCGCGGAGGCGGTCGATCTGCCGGCACTGGCCGCCGGCCTGACCGATGCCCGCGCGACCCGGGACGATGTGGCCGGACGTCATGCTGTGGTGGCCGCCCGTGTCGGTGGCCTGGAGGACTACGTGGCCCAGTTCTGGGCTGCCGCCGATGGTCTGGCACCCGCGCGCGCCCGTCACGAGGAGTTGCAGGGTCTGGCCGAACTGGTGGCCGGCCGTGGCCAGAACTCGCGGCGGATGGCGCTGCGCTCGTACGTGTTGGCCGCGCGACTCGAAGAGGTGCTCGTCGCTGCGTCGGCCCGGCTGCACCAGATGTCCGCCGGGCGTTACGAGTTCGTCCATTCCGATGCCGCCGGCATCCGCGGCCGTCGTGGTGGCCTCGGCATCGAGGTCCGTGACGAATACACGGGAGCGGTGCGTGCGACCACCACATTGTCCGGTGGCGAGACGTTCTTCGCCTCGCTCGCACTGGCGCTGGGACTCGCCGACGTCGTGTCGGCCGAAGCCGGTGGCCGCATCCTCGACACCATCTTCATCGACGAGGGTTTCGGCACACTCGACCCCGACGCGCTGGACCTGGTGATGCGGGTTCTCGACGACCTGCGGGCCGGCGGCCGGGTGGTCGGCGTGGTCAGTCACGTCGACGAACTGCGCGCCCGCATTCCGGCACAACTCGAGGTGCTACGTGGCGAGGCAGGATCGCGCGTACACCTGCACGGGCCGGTCGGCGTGTCATGACCAGCCCGATTGGGACCCCGCCGCGGGCGTGCGCTAGTCTGACTCTCGCCCGTTGAGCCCCCGTAGCTCAGGGGATAGAGCGTCTGCCTCCGGAGCAGAAGGCCGCAGGTTCGAATCCTGCCGGGGGCACCGTGACATCCCTGCCGCCCTCCGGGCGGTGTGCGCCGACTGTGATTGAAAGAGATTCATGCAGGCGCACCGTGACACTCATTTGCCGGCCTCCGGCTGGTGTGACATCCCTGCCAAGACACGCATTCCGTCAGCGCAGCGTCAACGAATCATCTCGTCGGAGAACGAAGAAGTACGGCTGCTCCGATCCGCGCATGTCCATCGCGCCTATCACCGCGTCGTCCGAGATCCGCCGGAACACATCGTTGATCGGCAACTGGTCGTACTGCATCGTCGCCGTGTCGACATCCCGGAATCGGGTGGTTCGCAGCCGTGCCCTCGGGACGCGCGTCTGCAGCGCCAGTCGCGACGCCGCGATCGGCCGGACGAACGAGAGCTTCTTGACCGCCGGGAACTGGCCCAGTGACGTCCCACTGAACGCCAGGATCGGATTCATCGCCCACAGTGCCGCGCCATCCCGGGTCCGGAACAGCAGCGGGTGGACCGTTTCCGCATCGACGAATTGCTTTCCCCACCAACCGCTTGCGGCCAGCAGGCCGTCCATCGGGTGACCGGTGGGGAGTTCGGCGCCCCGCCAGGTGCCGATCATCGACGACGGTTCCACCGCCATGGAACCGTCGAAGACGGCGAGGGCATCCGCGGTGGTGGTCGGGACGTCGGTCAGGAGTTCGTCTACGCGCATGGCGACATCATACGCATCAAAGAAACGAAATGATCGATTCGTTTCACCGTCGACCCGGGTCGTTCGCCGCCGCCCAGACGACGTCGGTGTCACGACGCAGCGACACCCCGGTGGTGGTGCGATCGGCTCGGGCGAGCGGTATCGGTGATCATGGAGGCGTGAATGCAGACGTCGCGGCCTCGGGCCGGCCGGTGCGGTTCCTGTCGGCGACCGTGGAGAAGCAGTGTTGGGGCTTCATGATCGGTTCGGCGCTGTTCGCCCTGGGCTCGGCGCCGGGATTCGTCGACTGGGCCGGATCCTCGGTGGCCAACGTGAGCTTCTTCGTCGGTGCGTGGTTCTTCACCGGTGCGGCGCTGGTGCAGTTCGCGCTCGCGGGCGCCGCGACCACTGCCACTGCTGACGGGAAGCGCGAGTTTCGCGCTGAGTGGCTCTCGGCTGCCACGCAATTCGCCGGCACCCTACTGTTCAATGTGAGCACCGCCGCCGCGCTGCACGCCGACACCGTTGTCGCCGAACGGCGCCGGGTGTGGACTCCGGACGCGGCGGGATCGGTGGCGTTCCTGGTGAGCGGGATCCTCGCCGTCGTGGTGTTCACCCAGGCCGTGCGGTTCTGGGCACCGCGCCACCGCGAGTGGTGGGCTACGCAGATCAACCTGCTCGGCTGCATCGCGTTCGGCGTCTCGGCGGTCGGCGCGTATGTGGACTCCGCGGGCACGACGGAGAACACGGCGATGGCGGTGGCCGGCACGTTCGTCGGCGCGATCTGCTTCTTCGCCTCCGCGGCGCTGTCGCTGCCGCGATGGGACCGGGTGCGGCGGCGCTGACGATCAGTTCATCGGCAGCGGCGCCGCATTCCGCTCGGCCAGCATCTGCTCGATGACGGTGATCTCCTTGTCCTGCGTCGCTTTCATCGCGGTCGCGAGGTTGCGGACGTAGTCCTCCGAGACGTTCGCGGGGTCGGCCGCATACTCCATCATCGGCACGCCACCCTCGTGATGGCGGAGCATCAACTGCAGGAAGTACACGTCGGCCTCGGTACCGCGCAACGACCGCAGACGGTTCATCTCGGCGGTGGTGGCCATTCCGGGCATGGGCGGGGCCTCGGCCGCGGTGTCCGCCGGCATGGCGCCCGAGGGCATCGAACCCGAGGGCATCGAACCCGAGGGCATGGCACCCATGTCGTGGTCGGCGTGGCCACTGTGGTCGTCGCCGCCGCCGTGTCCCGCGCCGCCGTGTCCCGAGGCGTCGTGGCCCATCCAGGCCATCGGGGAGTTCGGGTTGATCAGCGGGTAACCCCAGCGGGTCAGCCAGGACTGCATCTGTCCGATCTCATTGCTCTGGGCCGTGAGGATGTCGAAGGCCATGCTCCGTACCTGTGGGTCGGTGCCGTTCTCCAACTCGATGGTGGCCATCTCGACGCCCTGCTCGTGATGGCGGATCATGTCCTGCGCGAAGCCGACTGCCGCCGAATCGGCGGCCGGTGGCGCCTCGGCCACCGACGCGTCGTCACTGTGCAGCATCGCCGCGATCAGCAGTCCGAGGCCCATGCCGACCAGCAGGAGCGCGATACCGCCGAGCGCGGTCAGCAGCGTGCGGCGTGAGTGGTCGGGATCGGCGGTCTCGCCGACGACGCCCGTTGGGTTCGCGTTCACGTCATCTGCGGGATCACTCATCGTCGCCGCCTCAGCCTGCCGGCATCGGCGCGCCGGCGCCGGTGGTCTCGTCGGTCGCCTGGATACCGCCCGTCCCGTCCATCTTCACCGCATTCGGCCCGGGCTCGCCCTCGTCGGCGGGCGGGGGGTTGCTCGGATCGAAGGAGCCGGGGATCGCCGCGCAGGCGGCCTGGGTCTCCGGGTAGGCGGCCTCCGCGGGCTTCTCCGGGTAGACACCGGGGACGGTGTTGCGGCGCAGTGCGGTGATGAACTGGTCGACCCGCGGATCTCCGGCGGAGTCCAGCTTGAGCTGATGCCCCCAGCTCTGCAGGGAGATCGGATGGTCCAGGCCCGGGTAGGGCGAGATGAACAGGAACTGTTCGCCGGACACCTTCTTCTTCAGCGAGTCGAGGTCGTCGTCGCTGATGGTGTCCGGGTTGTAGGTGATCCAGACCGCGCCGTGCTCGAGCGCGTGCACGGCGTTCTCCGAGCGCAGCGGGTTGGGGTAGACGATGCCGGTACAGGTCGCCCACACCTCGTCGTGCGGTCCGCCGAACGGTGGGGACTGGTCGTAGGCGACCCGCTGGTCGGCCCGCACATGCTGCGCCGCCGGGTAATAGATCTTGGTGACCCCGGGGATACGGGTCGACGGATCCGGATCCTGCGCCGAGGGCACGTATCCGGCGACGGTCTGCGGCTTGAGGGCCTCCGCCTCCTGTTCGTCGACGAACTTGGGGACCAGATACCACGCCAGGCCGCCGATCAGGGCGATCACCACGACCACGGCGCCGACGACCATCCAGTCGATCTGACGACGAGCGGCGGTCGGCACCGACCCGGACTTGCTCGGACGCTTGCTGGTCTTGGGTACATTCGCCCCCGGTTTGCGTGCCATCACTCTCTTTCTCCACACCCCGCCGGCCTCGGATCGGCACAGCGTCCGACAGTTTACTGGTCGCCCGCGGAGTGCTTTCCGGGCGCAATCGGTGGGCGCGCGGCGGAGGCGATTGTCCGTGGTCGGCCGTGGGCCAATAGGATGGTGTCCCGTGACTCCCGCCGACCTCGCCGCGCTGCTGGCCGCCGTGACGCTGACCGTTGTCCGCGACCGTGGCCTCGATGATTCCCTGGTGCCCGAGACCGTTGTGGTGGAGCGCCCGCGGCACGCCGATCACGGCGACTACGCGACCAACATCGCGCTGCAACTGGGCAAGAAACTCGGGGTCGCCCCGCGGGAACTGGCGGGCTGGCTCGCCGACGCCTTCGCCGGCGCGGAGGGCATCGCCAAGGCCGAGGTCGCCGGCCCCGGATTCGTCAACGTGTGGCTGGCGGCGGCCGCCCAGAACTCGGTCGTGTCGACGGTGCTGGACTCCGCGCGCGAGTACGGCCGCGGTGACGATCTCGGTGGCCGGTCGATCAACCTGGAGTTCGTCTCGGCGAACCCGACCGGTCCCATCCACCTCGGCGGTACCCGATGGGCGGCGGTCGGCGACGCCCTCGGCCGTGTGCTCGCGGCGCGGGGAGGTGCCGTGACCCGCGAGTACTACTTCAACGACCACGGCACCCAGATCGATCGTTTCGCGTACTCGCTGGAGGCCGCGGCCAAGGGGGAACCGACCCCCGAGGACGGCTACGCCGGGGACTACATCGGTGAGATAGCCGCCCAGGTCGTGGCGAAGGTGCCCGACGTGCTCGACCAGCCCGACGCCGAGCGGCTGGAGACCTTCCGAGCGGTCGGCGTCGACCTGATGTTCGACCACATCAAGGAGAGCCTGCACGAGTTCGGTACCGACTTCGACGTCTTCACCCACGAGAACAAGATGTTCACGTCGGGTCTCGTCGAGGAGTGCATCGCCGAGCTGAAGGCCAACGGCAACCTCTACGAGAACGACGGCGCGTGGTGGCTGCGCTCGACGAACTTCGGCGACGACAAGGACCGGGTCGTCATCAAGAGCGACGGCAACGCGGCCTACATCGCCGGTGACATCGCCTACTACCGGGACAAGCGCAACCGTGGTTTCGACCTGTGCATCTACATGCTCGGCGCCGACCATCACGGCTACATCACCCGGCTCAAGGCTGCCGCGGCCTCGCTCGGCGACGACCCGGCCACCGTCGAGGTGCTCATCGGACAGATGGTGAACCTGGTGCGCGACGGCGTGCCGGTCCGGATGAGCAAGCGCGCGGGTACGGTCATCACCCTCGACGACCTCGTCGACGCCGTCGGTGTCGACGCCGCCCGCTACGCCCTGATCCGGTCGTCGGTCGACGTGAACATCGACATCGACCTCGACCTGTTGCGCAAGCAGTCCAACGACAATCCGGTCTACTACGTGCAGTACGCGCACGCGCGGCTGTCCGCGCTGTCGCGCAATGCCGCCGACCTCGGTCTCGAGTTGTCCCGGGACCACCTCGACCTGCTCGACGATCCGGCCGAGGGGGAACTCATCCGGACCATCGGTGACTTCGACGAGGTGGTCGCCACCGCGGCCGAACTCCGTGAGCCGCACCGGGTCTGTCGCTACCTGGAGAACCTCGCCGGTGCCTACCACCGGTTCTACGCCCGATGTCGGGTGCTGCCGCAGGGCGACGAACCGGCGGCCGACATCCATGCCGCGCGGCTCGCGTTGTGCGCGGCGACCCGGCAGGTACTGGCCAACGGGCTCGAGCTCGTCGGCGTGAGCGCTCCGGAGCGGATGTGAACGCGCACCCCGCCGGCCCGCGGCATGCCGAACTGCTGGCCGCCCCGCATCTCGCCGAGCGTCCCAACGACCCGGTGCAGCTGGCACAGATACCGGCAAACGTCTGGCCCCGCAACGCCTCTCGTGACGAGTCCGGCGAACTCACGATCGACGGGGTGGGCGTCGACGAACTCGCGCAGACCTACGGGACCCCGCTGTTCGTGGTGGACGAAGCCGACTTCCGGTCGCGGTGCGCGGACATGCTGGCGGCGTTCGGCCCGTACGGGCGGGTGCATTACGCATCCAAGGCGTTCCTGAGCACCGAGATCGCCCGCTGGGTGGACCAGGAGGGGCTGTCGCTGGACGTGTGCACCGGTGGCGAGCTGGCCATCGCGCTGCATGCGGGATTCCCGTCGGAACGAATTGCGCTGCACGGCAACAACAAGAGCGTCGACGAGCTCGCCATGGCGCTCGATGCCGGCGTCGGGCACATCGTGCTTGACTCGATGATCGAGATCGAGCGACTCGACGCGCTCGCTGGGGAACGCGGCCTCGTCGCCGATGTTCTCGTCCGGGTGACCGTCGGGGTCGAGGCGCACACCCACGAGTTCATCGCCACCGCCCACGAAGACCAGAAGTTCGGGTTCGCCCTCGCCGGCGGAGTCGCGATGGACGCGGTGCGGCGGGTGTTCGCCACCGACAATCTGCGTCTGGTCGGGCTGCACAGCCACATCGGCTCCCAGATCTTCGACATGGACGGCTTCGAGCTGGCGGCGCACCGCGTCGTCGGACTGCTCAAAGAGGTCGTCGCGGAGTTCGGGGTGGACAAGACCGCTCAGATGTCCATCGTCGATCTCGGTGGTGGACTGGGTATCTCGTACCTGCCCGAGGACGACCCGCTGCCCATCGGCGATGTCGCGGAGCGGCTTGCGGAGATCGTCGGCCGCGAGTCGGCGGCGGTGGGATTGCCCATGCCGACCCTCGCGGTGGAACCCGGGCGTGCGATCGCCGGGCCGGGCACGGTCACCCTCTACCGCGTCGGGACGGTCAAGGACGTGACGATCGGCAAGAACCTGACGCGGCGATATGTGTCCGTCGACGGTGGTATGAGCGACAACATCCGCACCGTCCTCTATCAGGCCGAGTACGACATCCGACTGGTCTCCCGTATCTCCGACGCCCCGGCCGTGGTGAGTCGGGTCGTCGGAAAGCACTGCGAGAGCGGTGACATCGTGATCAAGGACTGTTGGCTCCCGGCCGATCTCGGGCCGGGCGACCTGGTCGCGGTGGCCGCGACGGGGGCCTACTGCTACTCGATGTCGAGCCGGTACAACATGGCCATGCGTCCCGCCGTGGTGGCGGTGCGGGATTCGTCCGCGCGATTGCTGTTGCGCCGGGAGACGATCGACGACTTCCTCACCCTGGAGGTGACCGAATGAACCAGACCCCTGACCGCTCGATCGGCGTGGCCGTGCTCGGCATGGGCAACGTCGGCTCCGAAGTCGTCCGCATCATCGACGAGAACGCCGCCGACCTGCGGGCGCGCGTCGGTGCACCGGTGGAGATCCGCGGTATCGCGGTCCGCGACCTCGGCAAGCCACGCAAGGTCGCCCAGGATCTGCTCACCGACGACCCGGCCGCGCTGGTGGCCCGCGACGACGTCGACATCGTCGTCGAACTGATGGGTGGCATCGACCCGGCGCGCGGGCTGATCAGGGCCGCACTCGAGAGCGGCAAGTCGGTCGTCACCGCGAACAAGGCGTTGCTGGCCGAGTACACCGGGGAGCTGGCCACGGCGGCCGCCGATGCCAAGGTCGACCTCTACTTCGAGGCCGCCGTCGCCGGCGCGATCCCGGTGGTCCGGCCGCTGATGCAGTCACTCGCCGGCGACACCGTCGAGCGGGTCGCCGGAATCGTCAACGGCACCACCAACTACATCCTCTCGGCGATGGACGAGACCGGAGCCGACTACGCCGACAGCCTCGCCGAGGCCGGACGTCTGGGCTACGCGGAGGCCGATCCGACCGCCGATGTCGAGGGTTATGACGCCGCGGCCAAGGCGGCCATTCTCGCCTCGATCGCCTTCCACACCCGCGTCACCGCTGCCGATGTGCATCGCGAGGGCATCTCGTCGGTCACCGCGAGCGACCTCGCGGCGGCGAAGAAGTTCGACTGCACCGTCAAACTGTTGTCCATCTGCGAGCGCGTCCACGATGCCGATGGCAGGCAGCGGATCTCGGCCCGGGTCTATCCGGCGCTGATCCCGCTGAGTCACCCGTTGGCCACGGTCAACGGTGCATTCAACGCCGTGGTCGTCGAGGCCGAGAACGCCGGGCGGCTGATGTTCTACGGTCAGGGCGCGGGTGGTTCACCCACCGCCTCGGCGGTATTGGGGGACATGGTGATGGCGGCGCGCAACAAGGTGCACGGCGGTCGGGGGCCGCTGGAGTCGACGTATGCGTCGCTGCCGATCGCCCCCGTCGACGACGTGCCGACGCGGTACTACGTGTCGATGAAGGTCGCCGACAAGCCCGGCGTGCTGTCGCAGGTGGCCGGCGAGTTCTCCAAGCGGTCGGTCTCCATCGCCGCGGTGCGACAGGAGGGTGCGGGCGAGGATGCCCGACTGATCGTGGTGACGCACCGTGCCCCTGATCGTGCGCAGTCGGAAACCGTTGCGGCACTGGAAGACATGGATGCCGTGATCAAGGTGTCGAGCGTCCTGAGATTGGAAGGAACCGATGACTGACGTGACCCCGGTGCATCAGCGCTGGCCCGGACTGATCGAGGCCTATCGTGACCGCCTGCCCGTCGGCGACGATTGGCAGGTCGTCACGCTCCTCGAGGGTGGTACGCCGCTGATCGCGGCGCCGCATCTGTCCGAGATCACCGGCTGCGAGGTCTACCTCAAGGTCGAGGGGCTCAACCCGACCGGGTCCTTCAAGGACCGCGGCATGACCATGGCGGTCAGCACCGCGGTCAACAACGGCAAGACTGCGGTGCTGTGCGCCTCGACGGGAAACACGTCGGCTTCGGCGGCCGCGTACGCCACCCGTGCCGGCATCACCTGCGCCGTACTGATCCCCGAGGGCAAGATTGCCATGGGCAAGCTCGCCCAGGCGGTCATGCACGGCGCCAAGATCATCCAGGTGCAGGGCAACTTCGACGACTGCCTGGAACTGGCGCGCAAGGCGACTGCCGAGTTCACCGAGATCGAACTGGTGAACTCGGTGAACCCGTCGCGCATCGAGGGGCAGAAGACCGCGGCGTTCGAGATCGTCGACGTGCTCGGTCGGGCCCCGGACGTCCACGCACTGCCGGTGGGCAACGCGGGCAACATCACCGCGTACTGGAAGGGCTATACCGAGTACCACCGCGACGGCATCAGTGCGACGTTGCCACGCATGCTGGGTGTCCAGGCCGCGGGCGCTGCACCGCTGGTCGACGGTGCGCCGGTGAAGAATCCGGAGACCATCGCCACCGCCATCCGCATCGGCTCGCCGGCCAGCTGGAACCAGGCGGTCGCCGCGAAAGAGGAATCCGGCGGACAGTTCCGCGCGGCGACCGACGAGAAACTGCTCGAGGCCTACCGGCTGATCGCCGGCCGGGAGGGCGTCTTCGTCGAACCGGCCTCGGCGGCCAGCGTCGCCGGACTGCTCGCCGCCCGTGCGGACAACTGGATCGCGGCCGGTTCCACGGTCGTGTGCACGGTGACCGGCAACGGCCTCAAGGATCCGGACACCGCGCTGTCCGGGATGCCGGAGGTCGAGGCCATCCCGGTGGACCCGGTGGCGGTGGCAGATGCACTCGGCGTCCGCTGAACGGACGGACACAGCCATCGACATGCCGGACGACCCAGCCCTGACCGACCCAGCCCTGACCGACGCAGCCCTGACAGACGCAGCCGTGACCTTCGCAAAAGTTGCTCTGCCCGTGGGCATCTCGGCCCGTGTCCGGGTCCCGGCCTCGAGCGCGAACCTGGGGCCCGGATTCGACTGCCTGGGGATCGCGCTGGGCATCTACGACGAGCTGATCGTCGAGATCACGTCGGGCGGCATCGAGGTCGAGGTGACCGGGGAGGGTGCCGACGACGTCCCGCGCACCGCCGATCACCTGGTGGCACGTGCGATCACCCGCGGCCTGGATGCCGCCGGGTTCGTGGCCCCGGGGCTGAAGTTACGCTGCGTCAACGCGATTCCGCACTCCCGCGGACTCGGCTCGTCGGCGGCGGCCGCGGTCTCCGGGCTCGCCGCGGCGTCGGGTCTCATCGTTGAGGCAGGCGTCGGGGACGCATTCGACGACGAGACGCTGGTCCAGCTGTCCTCGGAGTTCGAGGGGCACCCCGACAACGCGGCGGCCAGTATCCTCGGCTCGGCCGTCGTCACCTGGACCGAATCCGGCGCAGACGGTGGTCCCGACCCGGCCGGCCTTCCGGACGGTGACCGGTACCTGGCCCGCCGACTCGTGGTGCACCCCGACATCACCGCGACCGTCTTCGTCCCCGACACGGAGTCGTCGACGTCGTTCACCCGGGGGCTGCTGCCCGATGCCGTCCCCCGTCGGGATGCGGTCTTCAACGTCAGTCGGGCCGCGCTCGCCGTGGTCGCCCTCACCGCCGATCCGGGCGCGCTCGTCGCGGCCACCGAGGACCGTCTGCATCAGAACTATCGTGCGCAGGCCATGGCACCGACTGCGGAACTGGTCGCTGCGCTGCGCAAACGCGGTCTCGCAGCGACGGTCTCCGGCGCGGGGCCGACCGTTCTCGTACTCGGTGTCGGGCCGGTTCCTGCCGATGCCCGCGACATCGCCACCGGCCTCGGGTTCGTGGCGTCTACAGTGGCGATCGCGGGTGGCGTGGAGGTCACGCACGGTCGCTCCTGACCAGGTCGTCGGTCGGGGAGTTCTCGGGGAGGCTGGTTCCGGGTTTGGCGCAATCGGTGTGTTGCCCCTATCATGCGAACGGGTTACCATATACTGGTCTAGCCGCGCAGGCATGTCTTGCCGTGCTTCTCTCCCGATCTTCGATCAGCTGTCCGGCGCCGCCGGTGGCACGATCTGCTGTCAGGGGCAGTCGAGCAGCACCAGCGGACACACCGCAGCGGACCACATTTCTTCTGACCGTCCCCAGAGGAGAACCCCGAGCGGACACCCTCCGACGAGGACGAAGTCCCGCCTGAAGTGAGGCGGGGTGGCAATGACCCCCAGCGCAGCTCCAGTCTGCGGGGGAACGAAAGGATATCCGTTGACGGATACGGACCTCATCTCCGCACCGGCCACCACAGAGGCACCCGCCGGTGGGCGGTCAACCCGTGCCCGTACCGGGCTCGCCGGGATGGTGCTCACCGAACTGCGCGCGCTCGCAGGTGAGCTGGGCATCAAGGGAACGTCGGGAATGCGCAAGGGCGACCTGATCGCCGCCATCAAGGAGCGGCAGGAAAGCACGTCCGGCGCCGCGAAGAAGACCGATACCAACGGCCAGATGTCGATCACCGACGGCGACGGCTCGACCGAGACCGCCGACGCGGCACCGCCGGCCCGGCGCCGCCGCGCCACGCGGGCCGAATCGACCGAGGCCCCCACCACAGCGGCCTCCACCACCGAGGCCTCCACCACCACGGCTCCCACCACGGAGAGCCCCGCCGAGGCCGCCAGCGCGGACACCGGCAGTTCGTCGGCGACCGGCACCGCCGAGTCGCAGACCACCACCAAGGATTCGCCCGCGAAGGACGCTCCCGCCGAGTCCACCGACGGCGGTGAGCAGCGTGGCCGCAACCGCAATCGCAACCAGAACCGCGATGGCGGTCAGGGCCGTGACAACCAGGGCCGTGACGGCGGTCAGGGTCGTGACAACCAGGGTCGTGACAACCAGGGCCGTGACGGTGGTCAGGGTCGCGACAACCAGAATCGCGACAACCAGAATCGTGACAACCAGGGCCGCGACAACCAGGGTGGCCAGAACCGCGACAACCAGAACCGCCGCGACAACCAGAACAACCAGGGTGGCGGCCAGAACAACCGCAACAACCGGGACAACCGCGACGACGACGATGACGACGGCAGCGGCCGCGGCCGCCGTGGACGTCGCTTCCGCGAACGGCGTCGTGGGCGCGACCGCGAGTCGACCGGCCAGAACGAGCCGCAGGTCTCCGACGACGACGTGGTGCAGCCGGTCGCCGGGATCCTCGACGTCCTCGACAACTACGCGTTCGTCCGCACCTCCGGGTACCTCGCCGGGCCGAACGACGTCTACGTCTCGATGAACATGGTCCGCAAGAACGGCCTCCGCCGCGGTGACGCGATCACCGGTGCGGTGAAGGTCCCGCGTGAGGGCGAGCAGCCCAACCAGCGGCAGAAGTTCAACCCGCTCGTGCGGCTCGACACCGTCAACGGAACCGACATCGAGACCGCCAAGCGGCGTCCCGAGTTCAGCAAGCTGACCCCGCTGTATCCGAATCAGCGTCTGCGTCTCGAGACCACGCCGGAGCGGTTGGACACCCGCGTGATCGACCTGATCATGCCGATCGGCAAGGGTCAGCGTGCCCTGATCGTCTCGCCGCCGAAGGCCGGTAAGACCACGATCCTGCAGGATATCGCCAACGCGATCGCCACCAACAACCCGGAATGCCACCTCATGGTCGTGCTCGTCGACGAGCGCCCCGAGGAGGTCACCGACATGCAGCGTTCGGTGAAGGGCGAGGTCATTGCGTCGACCTTCGATCGTCCGCCGTCAGATCACACCTCGGTGTCCGAGTTGGCGATCGAGCGCGCGAAGCGACTGGTGGAGAACGGCAAGGACGTCGTGGTGCTGCTCGACTCGATCACCCGACTCGGGCGTGCGTACAACAACGCGTCGCCGGCCTCGGGCCGAATCCTGTCCGGTGGTGTCGATTCCACGGCGCTCTACCCACCGAAGCGTTTCCTGGGTGCAGCCCGCAACATCGAGCACGGCGGCTCGCTCACGATCATCGCCTCCGCGCTGGTCGAGACCGGCTCCACCGGTGACACGGTCATCTTCGAGGAGTTCAAGGGCACCGGCAACGCCGAGCTCAAGCTGGATCGGAAGATCTCGGAGCGCCGCGTGTTCCCCGCGGTCGACGTGAATCTCTCCAGTACCCGCAAGGACGAATTGCTGCTGTCGCCAGAGGAATTCCAGATCGTGCACAAGCTGCGGCGTGTGCTGTCCGGGCTGGATTCCCAGCAGGCCATCGATCTGCTGATCAGCCAGCTGAAGAAGACGAAGACCAACATCGAGTTCCTGATGCAGGTCCAGAAGACCGCGCCGGGAGCGATGCGGGACGACTAGCAGGTGACCCGGGCGAACCCGGGTGCGCCGAGCGGGCACGCGATCCCGCGATCGTGCGCAACGTCACGTCGAGCGTGCGTCTCGCCTTCGGGTGGGCGCACGCTCGACGAAATTCCGGGTCCCGCCCGGTGCGTTGGGGGGTGGGCGACTATCCCGCGACGTCGGTCACCAACTGATTCCACGCCTCGAAGGTCTCGGGGGAGACCGACCCCGTCTGGGTGGCGATCAGGCTGCAGCGGCCGTGACGGTCATAGAGTTCGATCGACCCGGTGCGGCCCCACACCCCGTCGGACCAGGTGATCCAGCATTCGGCGACGAGCGTGAAGTTGATCATCGCCCGGCACGAACCGGACGCCACCACCATCGAGCCGCGATGCTCGCGGGCACCGTCGAGGCGATCGTGACGCATCTGCAGACACCCCGCAGCCGCGGTGGTCAGCGTCATGGGCATGCCGAGCAGCGCGGCATGCTCGAGAGCGGCGATGACGCGGCGTGATTCCACGCGCGCGTACCCGTCGTCGATGCGCCCGGGCAGTGACGACAGCCGCCGGACGCCACCGTCGTCGAGGACGGAGTCGAACTGGGCGATCTGATCGGTCGCGGGAGGCGCATCTTCGACCTTCGGGGTCGGGTGCCGTCCGTCGCCGCCGAGGTCGGCGTCACCGGGGCGATCGAGCGCGGCCGGCCCATCGGCGAAGCCGCCCGCGTCGATCGACAGGGATTCGAACGCCAGACGATCCGACGACTCCGTCAGATACGTCGCGTGGGCGGTGTTGCCGTCCGTGTCGAACAGCCGCAATGTGGGCGGCACATGAGCCGCGGGATCGGTGACCAGCGCTGAGCCGAGTCGGGACGGATTGAGCCGCAGGGAGATCCGTGATGGCCGACAGCGTATGGGGCCGCCGATGCCCACCGGTGTCTCATGCGTCCCGACGTCGTTCATCAAGACCGGGCCGGCCACCGTCACGCCGACGACCTGGTCGAGCAGCGGTAGTCGATCCGCGACCGCGGAGACGTCGGAACCCAGCAATGACCCCGTGAAGCCGGGCGTGGCCAGCAGGGTGTCCAGGTCGCTGGCCGTCGCCCGAGAGCGCGGACAACTGCACCGATCACCACATCCGGGACGGGCGAGGTCTCCGGTGCGTTCGGAGTCGGATGGTCGGGGTGATTCGGGCATCGTTGCCGTTCCTTTCCCGTGCGTGCTCGTGGGTCGTGCTCGTCAGGGTCGTGGGGGTGGGTCAGTACACATCGCGCAGATATCGCTTGGCGCGCTTGAGATCGTCGACGTAGTCCTGGGCCGACTCGGCCGACATGCCACCGTGTTCGGCGATGATGTCGTGCAACGCGACGTCGACGTCGTGGGCCATGCGGGTGGCGTCACCGCACACGTACACGTGGGCGCCCTGGGACAACCAGGCGAACAGATCGGCACCCTGTTCCCGCATGCGGTCCTGCACGTAGATCTTGTGCTCCTGGTCGCGAGAGAACGCGAGGTCGAGGCGGTCGAGCAACCCGTCGGTGACGAAGCCGTCGATCTCGTCGGCGTAGATGTGGTCGTGGTCACGATGCCGGTCGCCGAAGAACAGCCAGTTCCCACCGCGCGCACCGCGTGCCGCGCGCTCGTGCAGGAACGACCGGAACGGTGCGATGCCGGTACCCGGGCCGACCATGATGATCTTGGTGTCGTCGGCGGGCAGCCGGAACGACTTGTTGGCCGAGATGAACATGTCGACCTGCGTTCCCTCCGGCCTGCGGTCGGCGAGGAACGTCGAGCACACACCGCCCCGTTGTCGGTCGCCCGACCGGTAGCGCACGGTCGCCATGGTGATGTGCACGGTTCCGGCATGTGCGACGGGGCTCGACGAGATCGAGTACACGCGGTGCTGCAGTGGGCGCAGTTCGGCGAGCAGTTCCTCCGGCGTGACGGTGAGCGCCGGGTCCACATCCAACAGGTCGAGAACGTCCTTGCCCCACAACCACGCATCGAGCGCCTCGCGGTCGCCCGTCGAGGTCAGGTGCACGAGCTCGGCATCCTGGCTGCGTTGTGCGATGTAGTCCACGAGGTACTTCGACGGTGTCGAGATCTCCACGTGGTGGGTGAGCGTGTCCCGCAGGGTGCGTTCGGCTTTGCGGTCGGTGATCAACGTGTCCGGTGAGACACCGAGACGTTCGATGATCCGTCCGACGAGGTCGGCGTCGTTCACCGGCGAGATGCTGATCCCGTCGCCGGGCTGGTACTCGATGCCGCTGTCGCCCAGGGAGATCTCGAGATGCCGGACCTCCTTATCGGACCGGGGATCCGACAACAGGGTGTTGGCGACGACGGTCGCGGGGTAGGGGTTCTTGCGCGTCCACGTCGACCTGACGCGGCGCGCGCCCGACGACGGCTTCGCGGGGGTGGCCGGCAACGCCGGCGGCTCGGGCGCATCCACCTCGGCGTCGGTCGCCTCGTCGGCCGCCACCTGGTTCGGCGGCGGTCCCGCGTCGACCGCCGCGAGTGCCGGAATCGCTCGGGCGATCCAGGCGTCGGCCGGATCCTCGTAGTCGACGTCGCAATCGACCCGGTCGACCACGCGGGTCGCACCGAGTTCGGCGAGCCGGGTGTCGATGTTCTTGCCGGCCTGACAGAACCCGTCATAGATCGAGTCGCCGAGGGCCAGGACGCCGTAGTACAGGCCGTCGAGCCGCGGGGTGTCCGGTGCGGCGAGGGCCCGCCAGAACAACTCGCCGTTGTCCGGCATGTCACCCTCGCCGTAGGTGGAGGTGATCACCAGCAACCGGCGCACCGCCGACAGGGCGGTGATGTCGAGGGCGTCCAGATCGCATCGCACGGGATCGAATCCGTGTGTGCGGGCCAGTGTCTCGGCCTGCTCGGAGAGCAATTCGGCGGTGCCGGTCTGGCTGCCGAAGACGATCTGCAGGGGGATTCGACCCTCGGCCCCGTCGTCGACCGATGCGGCGGCACCGGCAGTGGGTGTGCCGGACGGGGGCGGCATGGCGATGCGGGTGTTCAGACCGGCGAGGAAGCCGGCCAGCCAGGCCTTCTGGTCACCGGTGAACGGGACGTCGGAGGGGATGTAGGGGAGCTGCATGTCATCCGACCTTTGCTGTGTCGATGCTCGGTGTCGATCGCAGGCCGTCCGCGACGTCGGGAACGGCGCGTGCGGCGAAGAGTTCGTCGAAGCCGGGGAGGCCGCCGAGCTTCTCGCGATTCTTCCAGTCCTGCAACAGAATCCATCCGTAGGTCGCCGGGGCGTCCATCGACCAGACGTTGCGCAGTGCGAGGGCACGCTTGTAGTCGTCGACGCGCTTGGCTGCGATGAGCGCGGCGAGTTGCCGGGCGTCGTAGTGCGCCAGGATGTCCCGCGCGTAGCGAGCCACCCGCGAGACCAGTTCGAAGTCCTCGGTCAGGACCAGATTGCGGGCGCCGCCGGCCACCGCCTGATCCGTCCACGCCGCCGCGGCACCGCCGCGTGCGCCCCCGGCACGCGAGAGCCGGGCGGTGGCGACCTGCCGGGCGATCTCGAACACGGTGAAGGCGTTGAGCAGTCGATACATCTCGGCGGTGTCGGTCTGCCCGTACTCGGGGACCACCCCGCCGGCGACCGGGATGCCGTTGCGGATGCTGACCTTCAGAGCGTGCACCTGGTGACCGGCCAACGAGGTCGACAGCTCGTCGAGCAGATCGCGAGACGACATCGACGCGACCAGGGCGTCGCTGTCCTGGTAGGCCACCAACGCCCGCGGCATCGCGTAGCAGATGTAGTGACGCTCGGTCTCCCAGTTCTGCAGCAGTCGGGTGCCGACCGCCGAACCGGTTGCCGTGACGTGCATCTCGAGCATCCGGCGGACGGCCTGGTGATGGATCGGGGCGAGCGGGTCGTCGACGCCGGTGATGGAGCCGACCACCACGGAGTCGGTGCTGACCCGGGTCTCGAGTTCGCAGGCCGGATCGTACTGGTAGAGGAACCCGCCGCTCATCCCGTTGCCGAGGCCCTTGCCGTACCCGCCGAGATTGAGCACGGCCCCGTTGGTCATGTATTCGCAGGCGAACTCGCCCACGCCCTCGACGACCGCGGTGGCTCCGGAGTTGCGGACCGCGAACCGATCGCCGGCCTCGCCCTCCACGAACAGGCGTCCGCCGGTGGCGCCGAAGAGCGCGAAGTTGCCGATCAACACGTTGCCGCCGATCGACGGTGAGCCGCCGCCGGGGGAGCGGACGATGACACTGCCGCCCGACATCGACTTGCCCACACCGTCGTTGCAGGTTCCGGTGTGCGTGAGCCGCATCCCGTCGTTGCAGAACGCGGCGTAGGAAAGCCCGGCGGACCCGGCGGTCGCGACCCGAATCGAATCCGGCGCCAGGAAACGGCGTCCGCGGTCGTCGGTGTACACGCTCGGCAGTCCGGTGACCTCGGCCGCGGTGAACTCGTGATTGAGCGTCCGCTCGACGTCGACGGCGAGTTGGGCGCCGACACTCTTGTTGCGGTTGCCGAGAACGGGTGTCGTCACCTCGACGTGGTCGGCGCCGTCATCGATCAGCGCGGCGCGCACCTGGTCGACCAGCATGTCGTCGATCGCGAAATCGTGTTCCAGGTAGACCGGATCGGTGATCGCCACCGGATCGATCCGGGCCAGGAGCGCATCCGGTCGCAGCGCCGTCACCGCGGCGGGGTGATCCACTAGGGTGAGCAGATCCGTGCGCCCCCGCGCTGCCGCCAGACTCGGTAGGCCGAGGACGGCGAGGATCTCGCGGACGTCGTGGGCGATGTTCAGCAGGTACTGGGCCATCGAGCGGGGGTCGCCGTCGAAGACCTCCGGGTTGGTGGTCAGCCCGGCGGGGCATTTGATGTTGCAGTTCTTGGCCATCACGCAGCCGATCATCATCAGCGCCGAGGTGCCGAACTCGAAGCTGTCGGCACCGAGCAGTGCCGACGTCACCACGTCGCGACCGGTCTGATGTGCACCCGACGTACGTAGCACCACCTTCTGTCGTAAGCCGTTGGCGCACAGGGCCTGATGGACCTCGGCCAATCCGATCTCGGCCGCCCGGCCCGCGTAGCGCAGGCTCGTCACCGACGCCGCGCCGGTGCCTCCGGTGTTGCCGGCGACGTTGATGACATCGGCTCCCGCCTTGGCGACACCGACGGCGATGGTGCCGATGCCCTCGGAGGAGACCAGCTTCACGATCACCCGGACCCGGGCGGCCTTGCAGTCGTGGATGAGCTGTGCGAGGTCCTCGATGGAATAGGTGTCGTGGTGCGGCGGCGGCGAGACCAACTCGACGCCGGGCGTGCCACCGCGCGCGGCGGCGATCTCCACGGTGACCTTGGGGGCCGGGAGTTGCCCGCCTTCACCGGGTTTCGCGCCCTGACCGATCTTGATCTCCAGTTCCCGGAGCATCGGGTCGGCGAGGTAGCCCGCCCAGATGCCGAATCGTCCGGAGGCGAACTGTTTGATCGCCGAGGCGCGGATGGTGCCGTAGCGCGACATGTGCTCGCCGCCCTCGCCGCTGTTGGACAGACCGCCGACCATGTTGGTGCCGTGCGCCACCGCCTCGTGGGCCGGTGCGACGAGGGCACCGTGACTCATCGCCCCGGACGCGAACGTCGGGGTGATCTCGTGCGCGGGTGTGACCTCGCTCAGCGCGATCGACGACGGCGGCGTGCGCAGGCGGCCGAGCCGATGTACCACCTGTTCGTCGCCGACGACGATGAGTCCGCCCTCGCCGCAGTCGAGGATCTCGACCGCGCTGCCCAGCAGTTCGGCGAGTGCCTCGGCCAGGGCCTGGACACGGTTCTCGCCGCCCACCCCGATCGCGTCGCCGGACAGGTCGAGATGACAACCGCTCCGGCCGTCCGCCCCGTCCAGTGGGGACACGACGAGACCGCGGACCGCGACCGCGTGGCCCATCTCGTCGAGAGCTCGCCCGAGTCGGCCGGTGAAGTCCGACACGGTGTTCGCGCCGGTGACGTCGAGGGGCAGGCCCAGGATGTCGCGCAGGGCGCTCGGCCGGACGGCGCGCTGTGCCGCGATGTCCTCGGCGAACGATCGGTAGGCGTCGGTGATCGCGAAGGTGTCGATGTCCTGGTCGGTCAGCCGGTCGTAGCTGCTGCCGGTGTAGGCCCGCGCATCGAGTCCGAACGCATCGTCGAGCCTGCCGAGCGTGAGCAGACGCAGACGGCCGGAGCGATCGGCCTCACCCGCGGTGGGAGATTCGCGATCGGCGGTGGCGAACGCGATCTTCTCGGTCGTGAGATCCGCGTACTTGCGCACGGCGACGGCGCCGAACGAGTGGCCCGCCCCCTCGGCGCGCTCCTTGAACAGTCCGAGGAGTGGCAGGTCCTTGTCCGAGCCGGCCGGCGCGGACACCGCGGCGCGATGTGCCCGGGCCGTCGCGGTGGCGATCGGGCCGAGCCCGACGCCGCCGACCGGTGCGTACTGATTCGGGAACCACCGACGCAGGTCCTTCTCGGCGGTGTCGAGGAAGTTGGGCTCGAAGAACTCGCCGCCGATGTAGCTCTCCACCGTGCACAACCCGACGCGGCCCATCGTCTTCATCAATGACTTCTCCGCGGCCTTCACCCACCGCGCGAACGCAGCGTCGCGTGAGCCCGCGTCGACGCCCGATGCGGCCGCCCGACGATCGATCGAGTGTGGATGGACCGCTGCGGCGCCGAATCCGAGAGTGGCGGCGAGATGGTGGGACGACTCGACCTGGCCGGTGTCGGCCACCAGCGACACGCGCAGCCGCAACCCCGCGACGATGAGTCGCTGATTGATCGCCGACACCGCGAAGATGATCGGTACCGCTGCACGGTCGGCCGCGATCGCGCGATCGCTGACGACGGCGATCCCACCGAGTGTCTCGGCGAAGTCGACGATCTCGTCACCCAGTCGGTCGATGGCGGCCACGAGAGACGAGCGATCCTCATCCCCGCCCGCGTCGGTCGGGTCGATCGGATAGCAGGCGTCGAACCGACGGATGGGACTCTCCGTCTGCGTGTACAGACGGTCGAGCTCGGCAGCCCGCAGAATCGGGGTGCGCAACACGATCTGGCGGGTCCCGGCGCCGGCGTCCGGAGCGGTCCCGGGCCGCGCGCCGAGCGCGACCCGCAGGCTCATGCCGTCCGCCTCCCGGATGCTGTCCAGTGGCGGGTTGGTCACCTGTGCGAACCGTTGGGAGAAGAAGCGGGCGACATTCGGCTCGATGTCGGTCAGCGCGTTGATCGCGTTGCCGAAACCCATCGCGGAGACGCGCTCGGCGCCGTCGGCGAGCATCGGGTCGACGAAATACCGGAAGCTCTCCTGGTCGAGGTAGTAGGCCCGGTAGCGCTGGTGGTCGCTCAGTTCGCCGCCGGTGTCGCTCGTCGCGGGCGACGGTGCCACGCGCTCCGGCAGTTCGGCCAGGTCGATCTTCGCGGCACTCAGCAGTGCCCGGTAATCCGTTGCCGCCGCGAGCTTTTCGTATGCCTCGACCGTCGTGTACGTCCGGTGCTCGCGATGGTCGTAGTAGATCATCCCGCCGGCCGAGACCCGACCGCGCGCGATCACCGACTCCGGCGGAACCGAGATCTGCCCGGCTTCGGAGAACACGCAGAGGTAGTCGTTGGTCTCCAGGCTGCGCAGCGGCCGGAGGCCGAGCCGGTCGAGTCGTGCGCCGATCACGGTGCCGTCGCCGAACACCACCGCGGCCGGACCGTCGTTCTTCTCCTCGTACAGGGAGAAGTACTCGAACATCGCCCGCACCGGCTCGGACAGCGACGTGTCGTTCTCCCACGCGGGCGGCATCATCGAGACGATGGCGGTGACCAGGTCGACGCGGTCCTCGATCACGCGGGCGGCGACGGTCTGGTCGAGTCGGGAGCTGTCGGACTGCCCGGGCGGTCGGACGATGCTGCGGTGCTGCGCGGTGGCGGCGGTCACCTGGGCGATGCGGTTCTTCTTGTCGGTGTTGAGCTCGCCGTTGTGCGCGAGGAACCGGAACGGCTGCGCCATCGTCGGGTGTGGATCGGTGTTGGTGGAGAACCGGGTGTGGAAGTACAGCGTGTGCACCGCGTGATCCGGGTCCAGGAGATCGGTGAAGTAATCGATGACCTCGGGGGAGGAGAGCCGCCCCTTGAGCACCTGCGTGCGCGCGGACAACGACAGCGGGTATAGGCCCGCCAACTGGGGCTTGGTGAAGGCGATGGCCTCGATGTGCAGCAGCGCCTGCTGGACGACCTGGTCGAGTTCCGCGGGATCGGGGCAGGGGTGCGGCGCGGAGAACACCCACTGCCGGATCGGCAACTGGAAGGCGACCGCGGCGGGCCGCAGGACGCCGGTGTCCACGGGGACGTCGCGGACCGCGAGGATGCCGAAGCCGCGTCCGGTCATCGTGCGTTCGATGAGTCGGCACGCGCGTTCGGCCGCGGCGGGCTCGTCGGGAAGGAAGAAGTTGCCGACGCAGAAGCGACCCAGGCGCAGCTCGGGCCGACCGGTGATCTTGCGGAAGAACCGCAACGACAGATCCATCGACACGCCGCCGCCGTCGCCGACACCCAGCGCCGAGCGGCCGCCACGGTGAGGGACCGAGCACAGCGCTTCGCGTGCCTTCTCGATCACCGAGTGCTTCTGCACCCCGTCCTTGCGCGTGATGAAGCCCACGCCGCAACTGCTCTTCTCGTCGCTCGGGTCCCAGAGCAGTGCTCGGGAATGGTGATCAGGCCGCATTCGGTCCTCGGGTCTCGGTCCGCCCGCGGGAGCGGGCGAAGGCTCGGGGCCGCCCGCGTGCAGGCAGCTCGGCCGGACGCCGGCGCCACTGCGACGATGAAGTGACGCCGGCGGGAAACCGGCTACAACGTGGCCAGGCAACTTAGCCAAGCCTTAGTATCGTAAGGCATACCTAACCTGGGAATGAAACCCCATGGTGCCGTGTTGGGCAGGGTGGATCGCGAAGACGCGAGCGAGCAGTGCTTTCCCGGATTTCCGGGCGGCGCATCCCGCGTGGCATACTGAGCGGTCGAGTCCGGTTCCGGTTCACACCGTCGATCCCCGACGGTGACCCGGCGACCACAGAAAGGGACAACCAGATGAAGCAGGGAATCCACCCCGAGTACGCGACGACCACGGTCGTCTGCGGCTGCGGCAACACCTTCGAGACCCGCAGCACCGCGGACAACGGACGTATCAACGTCGAGGTCTGCTCGCAGTGCCACCCGTTCTACACCGGCAAGCAGAAGATCCTCGACACCGGCGGCCGCGTGGCCCGGTTCGAGAAGCGCTACGGCAAGCGCGCCAAGAAGGCCGACGCACAGTAGCCCGATCGACGACGCCCCTCCGGCGCGCACAGTCTGCGCCCGGTCGGGCGTCGTTTTTCGTTTCTCCGTACGGATCGGTGTGCGGCGGGAAGCCGGCGAATGAGAGCCCGGTGAGCGACATCCCGGTAGCGACACCACTGAGAGGTGAGCACCACGTGACCACACAGGAATCGTCGGGCCGGAGTCCGTCGGCGATCGACGACATCCTCGCCGAGCATGCCGGTCTCGAGGCGCAACTCTCCGATCCGTCGCTGCACGACGATCCGACGGCGGCGCGCCGCGTCGGCAAGCGCTTCGCCGAACTCGCGCCGGTCATGTCGACGCATCGTCGTCTCGAGGCCGCCCGTGACGATCTCGCCGCGGCCCGTGAACTCGCGGCCGACGACCCGGCGTTCGCCGAGGAGATCCCGGCGCTCGAGGCGACCGTGGCCGAACTCGACGCGACGCTGACCGACCTACTCGCGCCCCGTGACCCCCACGACGGCGACGACGTGGTCCTGGAGATCAAGTCCGGTGCGGGCGGCGAGGAATCGGCCCTGTTCGCCGCCGACCTCGCCCGGATGTACCTGAAGTACTGCGAGCGCCGAGGATTCAAGGCGCAGACGCTCGGCGTCACCGAATCCGACCTGGGCGGCTACAAAGAAGCGACCATCTCGATCAAGTCGAGAGAGCAACTGCGCGACGGGGTCTGGTCGCGGCTCAAGTTCGAGGGCGGGGTGCACCGGGTCCAGCGCGTGCCGGTCACCGAATCGCAGGGCCGTATCCACACCTCCGCTGCCGGAGTGCTGATATACCCCGAACCCGAGGAGATCGAGCAGGTCCAGATCGACGAGTCGGACCTACGGATCGACGTCTATCGGTCGTCCGGGAAGGGCGGACAGGGCGTCAACACCACCGACTCGGCGGTGCGTATCACGCACCTGCCCACCGGGATCGTGGTGACCTGTCAGAACGAACGCTCCCAGCTGCAGAACAAGGCTCGAGTCATGCAGGTCCTCGCCGCGCGGCTGCAGTCGGCGGCCGAGGAGGAGGCCGACGCCGCGGCCGCCGAGGGGCGTGCCGCGCAGATCCGCACGGTCGACCGTTCGGAGCGCATCCGGACCTACAACTTTCCGGAGAACCGCATCACCGATCACCGCATCGGTTACAAGGCCAACAACCTCGACACGGTGTTGGCCGGCGACATGGACGCGCTGCTCGACGCGCTGGTGAATGCCGACCGGCAGGCCCGGCTCGAAGCGCAGTGAGCACGGTCGACGTCGAACTGTCCCGGGCCACTGAGCAATTGGCTGCCGCCGGGATCGACTCTGCGCGCAGCGATGCCGAATGGCTGCTGGTCGCGCTGTCGGGCGTCGACCGGGGCCGGCTCCTGATGATGGACGCGCTCGACGACGCCGCGCGCACCGCGTACCGCGCGGCCGTGACCCGTCGTGCGCAGCGGATTCCCTTGCAGCACATCATCGGAACCGCAGCGTTCGGACCCGCCGAGCTCGCCGTCGGGCCGGGCGTGTTCACGCCGCGGCCGGAGACGGAGTTTCTCGCCGAATGGGCCTGTGGCGCAGCGGGGCGAATCGACGGCCCGGCGTCGGTCGTCGATCTCTGCAGCGGCAGTGGCGCCCTCGCAATCGCCATCGCGACGATGCTCCCGACCGCACGCGTGCGGGCCGTCGAGCGGTCACCCGTGGCGCTGGAGTGGTTGCGCGGCAACGTCGATCGCGCTGCCGGAAGTGTGCGCGCCAGGGTGTCGGTGGTGGCGGCCGACGTCACCGACGCGGACCGCATGCGCGCGTCGATCCCGACCGGTTCGATCGACGTGGTCGTCGCGAACCCGCCGTACGTGCCCGACGGCGCTGCAGTCGCGCCGGAGGTGGCCCACGACCCCGCCGAGGCCGTCTTCGCGGGGGCCGACGGGATGTCGGTGATCACCCCGATGCTGACCGTCATCGCCGGGATGCTGCGTCCCGGCGGTGTGGTGGGCCTCGAGCACGACGACTCGACGTCGGACGCGGTGGTGGCGGCGATGTCGGTGACCGGCGCGTTCGTGGACGTCCGCGCGCATCGGGACCTCGCCGGCCGGCCGCGGTTCGTCACCGCACGGCGTGGACCCGCCGGGCCGCTGCGATCCGCGTGACGTCCGTCGTGGGAAGATGGCCGGGTGAGCACGGTATTCGACTGCGGTGAACCGGACACCCGGGCGGCGGGCATCCGCGCGGCCGTCGGTGCGGCCAAGGCCGGTCGGCTGGTCGTCCTCCCGACGGACACGCTCTACGGGATCGGCTGTGAGGCCTTCGACAGCGAGGCGGTCGCCGCACTGCTGGCCGCCAAGGGGCGAGGTCGCGACATGCCGGTCCCCGTTCTCGTGGGGTCCTGGCACACCATCGACGGACTGGTGCTGTCGGTGTCCACCGCAGGCCGCGACCTCGTCGAGGCGTTCTGGCCGGGTGGACTCAGCCTGGTCGTCGAGCAGGCGCCCTCGCTGGCATGGGATCTCGGGGACACCGACGGCACGGTGATGCTGCGTATGCCGCTGCACCCGGTGGCGATCGAGTTGCTACGTGAGGTCGGGCCGATGGCGGTGTCGAGCGCGAACGTGTCCGGACGATCACCCGCGACGACCGTCGACGAGGCCCGCGAGCAGCTGGGCGAATCGGTCTCGGTCTATCTCGACGGTGGACCGGCTGCCGCCGCGCAGGCGTCCACCATCGTCGACCTGACCGGGTCCACCCCGCGGATCCTGCGGGAGGGCGCCGTCTCCACCGCGGCCATCGCCGAGGTGCTGGACCTCGACGTCGAACTCCTGACCGCGCGCTGATCCATGTCCGGCCCATCGACCGACCCAGAGATCGCCGGACTCATCGAGCGTGAGAGTCGGCGCCGCGCGTCGACCCTGCAGCTGATCGCCTCCGAGACGCCCGCGAGTCCGGCCGTTCGTGCTGCGTTGGTCTCCGACCTCGGAGCCAAATACGCCGAGGGATATCCGGGCGCCCGGTTCCACGGGGGATGCGAGGTGGTCGACGAGGTCGAACAGCTCGCGATCGATCGAGCCGCGGAACGGTTCGGCGCCGACTACGTGAACGTGCAGCCGCTGTCCGGCAGCGCCGCCAATCTCGCCGTCTACGCCGCGTTCGCCCAGATCGGTGACCCCGTGCTGGCCCTACGACTCGAGCACGGCGGCCACCAGACCCATGGTTCGCGGGCCAACTTCTCCGGTCGGTGGTTCGCACCGCTGCACTACGGGGTGCGCGAAGCCGACGAGCGGATCGACTACGACGAACTCCGCGACCTGGCCCTCCTGCACCGGCCGAGCATCATCGTCGCCGGTGGCGCCGCGTACTCGCGTGTGATCGACTTCGCCGCCCTACGGGCGATCGCCGACGATGCGGAGGCGATCCTCTGGGTGGACGCGGCACATCTGGCGGGACTGGTCGCCGGCGCGGTGGTGCCGTCGCCCGTGCCGTACGCCGACGTCGTCACCCTGTCGACGCACAAGGTGTTGCAGGGTCCGCGCGGCGGCATGATCCTCGCCCGCGAGATGCATCGCGCGGTCCTGCAGAAGGCCGTCCAACCGTTCGTGCAGGGTGGCCCGGCGATGAACACGATCGCCGCCACGGCGGTGTGTATGCGGGAGTCGGGAACGCGGGAGTTCGCCGAGTATGCCGCAGCCACCGTTGCGACGGCCCGCCGCCTGGGTGACGAGCTGACCGCGCGCGGTCTGCGGATCGTGAGCGGCGGTACCGACATCCATCTCGCCGTGGTGGACGTGTCGTCCGTCGGCCTCACCGGGATCGAGGCGCAGCTCAGGCTGGCCGCGGCCGGTGTCGTCGTCGACCGGGCAGTCCTCCCGTTCGACCATCGGCCCCCGGCCGAGGGCTCGGCCATCCGCGTCGGCACGCCGTCGTCGGTCCTCGCCGGGCTCGGCGTCGACGACATGCCGACGGTGGCCGACTGGATCGATCGAGCGCTGGCCGAACCGGTCGGTGGGCCACAACACGCGGCGATCCGCCGCGAAATCGAGGCACGGGTGGGCGGGTAGCCTGGTGCGGGTGTTCGACCCACCCGCCGGCGATCCCGGAACGCTGCTGACCGCCCTGTCGGCGGCCGACAGCGGCGGAGCCGGTGTACCGCTGCGGGAGCTCGCGCTGGTGGGGCTGACCGCGGCTGCCGTGACCTACCTGCTGACGTCGCTCGTGCGGGTCTTCGCCATCCGGGTCGGCGCCGTCGCGGTGCCGCGGGTGCGCGACGTCCACGTGATCCCGACCCCGCGCCTCGGCGGCCTGGGCATGTTCGCCGGCATGGTCGCCGCCATCGCCCTTGCGGCGAACCTGCCCGCACTGACCAGGGGCTTCGCCTACACCAGCGACATGAGCGCGGTCATCGTCTCGGGCACCGTCATCGTGCTGGTCGGTGTGATCGACGACCGTTGGGGACTCGACGCACTCACCAAGTTCGCCGGTCAGCTGACCGCGGCAGGCGTCCTGGTGATCATGGGCGTCAGTTGGTACCTGCTCTATGTCCCGTTCGCCGACATCGGGACGGTGGTCCTCGATCCGCTGCAGGCCGGATTGCTGACCGTCGCGATCACCGTCGCCACGATCAACGCGGTCAACTTCGTCGACGGACTCGACGGCCTGGCCGCCGGCCTGGGACTGATCGCGGCGTCGGCCATCTGCATGTTCTCGCTCGGGCTGCTGCACGACCAGGGTGGCGACGTCAGCTATTACCCGCCGGCGCTGATCTCGACGGTGCTCGCCGGCGCCTGCCTCGGCTTCCTCCCGCACAACTTCTCGCCCGCGCGAATCTTCATGGGGGATTCCGGTGCCATGCTGATCGGCCTCATGCTGGCGGCGGCGTCGACGAGTGCATCCGGTCGCATCGCGATCAACGCATACGGGCCGGCGGACGTGTTCACCCTGCTCTCGCCGCTGATCCTGGTGGCCGCGGTCGTGTTCGTGCCCATGCTCGACATGTTGATGGCGGTCGTCCGGCGCACCCGTGCCGGCGTGGGTTTCTACACGCCCGACAAGATGCATCTCCATCACCGGTTGCTCGAGCTCGGGCATTCGCAGCGCCGGGTCGCGCTCATCATCTATCTCTGGGTGGGAGTACTGGCGTTCTCGGCGGCGGCCAGTACGCTGTTCCCGGTGTCGGTCGTCGCACCGATGTTCGGTGCCGGCCTGATCGTGGCGCTGTTGGTCACGATGGCCCCACGGTTGCAGCGGCGATACGCCCAGTTCCGCACTCGCGGTCACGCGGATCATCCGGACACCACCGATCCGGTGGCGGGGCGGACCTGATCGGTCAGCGTCGTGCCCGACCGATCGGGGAGTAGTGGGACCCCGGGTAAGGCAATGGTAAAAACCCATGTACTATCGGTCGTAGTAGGTCGACGTCGGCTCGAGTCCGGCCGGTCCGGCAAAACCGGCGGCAGGTCTCGGACCACATCGACGCTCTGCCTGCTCCGCAGCGCGTAGACCCCCCGGTTGGCGCGAGTGCGGGTGTTGGTAGTGTCACAGAAAACCGCGAGCTTACGTCCGGTGACGACAGTCGCCGATCGCACGCGCGATGGCCTGTGCCCGTGACGACAGGTGATGGATTGAGGAGAGGCGAATGACAACATCTGCCCCTGACTCAACCTCCTATTACCCGTCGGCCCCGACCGGGCTCGTCCGTCCGGGCATCATCGCCGGCGTCGTCACGGTCGCGGTTGGGGTGGCATCGATCCTGTTGGGCCACTTCTGGTTCGCCGTCTTCTTCCTGGCCGGTGTGGTGTTGGTGTTCATCAACACGAAGCTGGTCATGCGTGCTGTCGAGAACGTCGCCGCGGCGCCCGACCCACGCAAGAAACTGCTCGCTCTCAATTCTGCATACCGCCTCGGGGCCATCACGGTTCTCGCATTGGTGGCGGCCATCCTGGTCCGGCCCGACGGGCTGGGCGCGATGTTCGGACTCGCTGTCGGCCAGGTGATCCTGGTACTCAACACGGTGATTCCGGTGATGAAAGGACTTCGTAAGCAGCCATGACCGCAACGTCTTATCTGGCCGAGTCGGAGTCGGCGATCGAGGTCGGCCACCACACCGAGGTCGAGTGGCTCGGCATGACCGTCAACATCGACACGGTCATCGGCAGTGCGGTGGCAGCGGTCATCGTCATCGCCCTCGCGTTCTTCGTGCGATTCAAGATGACGTCGAACAAGCCGAACTCCGTTCAGCTCTACTTCGAGGTCATCACCGTTCAGATGCGCAGCCAGATCGAGAGCGCGATCGGAATGAAGATCGCCGGCTTCGTCCTGCCGCTCGCGGTCACCCTCTTCACCTACATCCTCATCGCCAACTGGTTGTCGATCATCCCGGCGCAGTACGGCACCGCCGAGGGTGGCACGCACGAGTGGCTCAAGCCGCCGGCCAGCGACGCGAACTTCGTCTACGCCCTCGCGCTCTTCGTCTTCGTCTGGTACCACGCGGCCGGCGTCAAGCGGCGCGGCATCATCGGCCACCCGATCAAACTCGTCAAGGGTCACTCGGTCGCCATCGCGCCGGTGAACATCATCGAGGAGATCGCCAAGCCCGTCTCGCTCTCCCTCCGTCTTTTCGGCAACATGTTCGCGGGCGGCATCATGGTGGCGCTGATCGCGCTGATGCCGATCTACGTGATGTGGGCGCCGAATGCCCTGTGGAAGTCCTTCGACCTCTTCGTCGGTCTGATCCAGGCCTTCATCTTCGCGCTGCTGACGATCCTGTACTTCAGCCAGGCGATGGAGCTCGACGAGGACCACCACTAACCAGCTCGACCCTGGTCGGCACCGCCGGCCGGGCCAAAGACCTGGCAATCGGATTGCCAGTTTTCACCCGAAAGGAAAGTTCTAAATGGATCCCAATCTGATTGGTCTGGGTGCGTTGATCGGTGGCGGCATCATCATGGGTGGTGGCGCGATCGGTGCCGGTATCGGTGACGGTCTGGCCGGCGCTCAGTTGATCGCGGGTATCGCACGTCAGCCGGAGGCCCAGGGCCGCCTGTTCACCCCGTTCTTCATCACCGTGGGTCTGGTCGAGGCCGCATACTTCATCAACCTGGCGTTCATGGCGCTGTTCGTCTTCGCCACCCCGATCTCCGGCCAGTCCTGATCTCGGTCTCCGACCGGGATCCTGAGGATCAAGGTAAATCCGCAACATGAATCTCGCCGCAGAGAACTTCCTCATCCCCAACGGCACATTCTTCGTGTGCCTGATCATCTTCGTCATCGTCTTCCTCGTGATCCGGACGATGGTCGTGCCACCGATCCTCAAGGTGCTCGACGACCGTGATGCCATGGTCGCGAAGACAACTGAGGACAACCGTGCCGCTGCGGCGAGCTACGAGGATGCCGACACCGAATACCGGGCCGCGCTCAAAGAAGCTCGAGGCGACGCGACCGGTATTCGGGACCAGGCACGTGCCGAGGGCAACGAGCAGTTGGCCGCGGCGAAGAAGCGCGCCACCGACGAGGCGGACGCCGTGCTCGCCGAGACGACCAAGCAACTGAAGGCCGAGGGCGATCAAGCTGCATCGACCGCCCGCGCCGACGTCGACGCCTTGTCGGCGACATTGGCAGGTCGGGTCCTGGGTGTCGACGTGTCGGCAAAGTCGACGGAGAAGGTGAACTGAGTTGAGCATCGTCATCGGCAACCTCATCGGGTTCGCGGTCATCATCTTCCTGTTCTGGAAGTACCTGAGGCCGGTGCTCTCCAAGGCGGTCAACGCCCAGAAGGAGACCATCGCGCACAACGTGGCGGAGAGCGAGGCCGCCAAGGCTCGCGTCGTCGACGCGAAGGCCGCTCACGAACGGGCTCTCGCCGAGGCCAAGGCCGAGGCCGAGGAACTGCACAAGGGTGCGCTCGTCGACGCCAAGGCCATCTCCGAGGACATCAAGGCGCAGGCCGACTCCGAGGTCAAGCGGATCACCGAGCACGGCAAGGCCCAGGTCGCCCTGAGCCGCTCCAGCCTCGTCCGTGAACTCCGTACCGATCTCGGTCTCACCGCGGTCGACGGTGCCGGGCAGTTGGTCCGGTCGCATCTGGCCGATCCGCAGGCGCAGTCCGACAGCATCGACCGTGTCATCGACGAACTCGAATCGATGTCGGCCGGAGGTCCCGGGGATCTGGTCGCCCACAGCTCGGAACTGATCGGCCTGCACTCCATGCGGGCGAGCAGTCGCGACGCTGCGCGCGCCGTCGCCAAGGAGTTCGACGCCAAGGCGGGTTCACTCGACGGCGAGGCGCTCACCGCCGCGGCCGTGGAACTCACCGACGTGATCCGACTCCTCGATGCGAATCCGGTGCTGCGCAAGCGGCTCACCGAGGACGAGGACAACACCGCGGGACAGACCGAGCTCGCCCGCAACCTGTTCGGCGGCAAGGTCTCACCGATCGTGGTCGACATCCTGGTGGCGGCCGTCGAACAGCGCTGGTCGACCACCGCCGACTTCACCGCGGCGCTGCGTCGGCAGGACGCCCTCGTGGTGTTGGCCGCCGCCGAGCGCGACGGCACGATCGAGCAGGTCGAGAACGAACTCTTCGGGGTCGCCCGCCTGCTCGAGCAGAACCCGCGGTTGGCCTCGCTGTTGTCCGACCACACCCATGACGCCGCCAAGCGGGTGGACCTGCTGCAGTCGCTGGTGGGGGACAAGGTGGGTGCCCACACGTGGTACCTGCTGTCGCACACGCTCGTGCTGCTCCACGGACAGCCGGCCGACGTCGCCGTCGACCACCTGGCCGAACTGGCGGCAGCGCGTCGCGGCGAATCGGTGGCGCACGTGGTGTCGGCCGCCGATCTGACCGATGCACAGCAGGCGCGGCTCGCGTCGGTGCTCGGGACCATCTACGGCCGCACGATCTCGGTTCAGACCGAGATCGATCCCGACCTCCTCGGCGGCCTGCGCATCGCGGTCGGCGACGAGGTGATCGAGGCCGACGTCGCGACCCGATTGGCGAAGGCGGCCGAGAGCCTGCCGCGCTGACCGACACGACCATCACATCCAGCGAACAACCCAAACCACCAGCCGGACTGAGCAAGAAAGACGAGTACCCATGGCGGAGTTGACGATCTCACCAGACGAGATTAAGGGAGCGATCGAGCAGTATGTCTCGTCGTTCGAAGCCGATGCCTCCCGTGACGAGGTGGGCATCGTCACCGACACATCGGACGGTATCGCGCACGTCAGCGGTCTGCCCGGCGCGATGGCCAACGAACTGCTGCAGTTCGACGGCGGCGTGCTCGGCGTGGCCCTGAACCTCGACGAAGACGAGATCGGTTGCGTCATCCTCGGTGACTACGAGTCGCTCGAAGAAGGCCAGCAGGTCAGCCGGACCGGCGAGGTCCTCTCGGTGCCGGTCGGTGACAAGTTCCTCGGTCGCGTCGTCGACCCGCTGGGCAAGCCGATCGACGGCCTCGGTGACATCGAGTCCGAGGCCGAGCGCGTTCTCGAACTGCAGGCCGCCTCGGTGCTCGAGCGTCAGCCGGTCGAGGAGTCGCTCGCCACCGGCATCAAGGCCATCGATGCCATGACCGCCATCGGCCGCGGCCAGCGTCAGCTGGTGATCGGCGACCGCAAGACCGGCAAGACCGCGGTCTGCATCGACGCCATCCTGAACCAGAAGGCCAACTGGGAGTCCGGCGACGAGAGCAAGCAGGTTCGCTGCATCTACGTCGCGATCGGGCAGAAGGGCTCGACCATCGCCGGCGTCAAGACCGCTCTCGAAGAGGCCGGCGCGATGGAGTACACCACCATCGTCGCGGCGCCCGCCTCCGACTCCGCCGGCTTCAAGTGGCTGGCCCCGTACACCGGCTCGGCGATCGGCCAGCACTGGATGTACGAGGGCAAGCACGTCCTCATCGTGTTCGACGACCTCACCAAGCAGGCCGAGGCCTACCGCGCGATCTCGCTGCTGCTGCGTCGCCCGCCGGGCCGCGAGGCCTACCCCGGCGACGTCTTCTACCTGCACTCCCGTCTGCTGGAGCGTTGCGCGAAGCTGTCCGACGAGATGGGTGGCGGATCGATGACCGGTCTGCCGATCATCGAGACCAAGGCCAACGACGTCTCGGCGTTCATCCCGACCAACGTCATCTCGATCACCGACGGTCAGGTGTTCCTGGAGTCGGACCTCTTCAACAAGGGTGTCCGCCCGGCCATCAACGTCGGTACCTCGGTGTCGCGCGTCGGTGGTGCTGCCCAGACCAAGGGCCTGAAGAAGGTGTCCGGCTCGCTGCGTCTGGAGCTCGCCCAGTTCCGTGAGCTCGAGGCGTTCTCCGCCTTCGCCTCCGACCTCGACGACGCGTCCAAGGCGCAGCTCGAGCGCGGCGCCCGCTGGGTGGAGATGCTCAAGCAGGATCAGTACTCGCCGTACTCGGTCGAGGACGAGATCGTGTCCATCTACCTCTGCGGTGAGGGCCACTACGACTCGGTTCCGGTCGACGACGTGCGCAACTTCGAGACCCAGCTGCTCAGCCATCTGCACCACGAGGCCAAGGGCGTCTACGACTCGATCGCCGGCGGCAAGGTGCTGACCGACGACCAGGCCGAGGCACTGGTCGACGAGACCAACAAGTTCAAGAACAGCTACCTGACGCACGACGGTAAGCGTGTGGTGAACGAGGCCGAGACCAAGGCCATGGACTCCGAGGACGTCACGCACGAGCAGATCACGGTCCGCAAGTCGTGATCGCGTCGTCCGCATATCGTCCGAAGGAAGGGGTGAGGACGCATGGCCAGCATTCGTGAGCTGCGCTCACGCATCCGGTCGGTGAACTCGACGAAGAAGATCACCAAGGCCCAGGAACTGATCGCGACCTCGCGGATCACCAAGGCCCAGGCCCGCGTCGTCGCCGCCAAACCGTACGCGCACGAGATGACCGAGGTGCTCTCCGAACTGGCGAGCAACTCCGGCTCGCTCGATCACCCGCTGCTCGTCGAGCGGGAGCAGCCCAAGCGTGCCGGGGTCCTGGTGGTCACCAGCGACCGCGGTATGTGCGGTGGTTACAACTCGAACGTGTTGCGGGCGACCCGTGAACTCATCGCGCTGCTGCGCGACGAGGGCAAGGAGCCGGTGCTGTTCGTGATGGGGCAGAAGGGTGTCGGGTACTTCTCGTTCCGCGACACCTCCGTCGCCGATTCGTGGACCGGGTTCTCCCAGTCGCCGGATTACTCCGACGCCAGCAACGCGTCGAACTTCCTGGTCGATCTTTTCCTCGCCGGATCGGGCGAGCAGGTGGAGCGGCCGGACGGGGAAGGCACCCTGGAGGGCGTCGACGAACTCCACCTCGTCTACACCAAGTTCGTCTCCATGCTCACCCAGCTGCCGGAGGTCCGTCGGATCGCCCCGCTCGTGGTGACCGAGGACGACGATCCCGAAGAGGCCGAGATCCATTCGTCCTCGCGCAACTACTCCTTCGAGCCGGGGCCGGAGGCCCTGCTGGAGGCGCTCCTGCCGCAGTATCTCGCGACCCGCGTCTACGCGGCGTTGCTCGATTCCGCGGCGTCGGAGTCGGCGGCCCGACGGACCGCCATGAAGGCGGCCACCGACAACGCCGAAGAGCTGGCGACCTCGCTGTCCCGCGAGGCCAATCAGCTCCGGCAGGCGCAGATCACCCAGGAGATCAGCGAGATCGTCGGCGGTTCGAGCGCCCTGGCCAAGTGACCTATCGACCCAAGAGGAAGTGACCCAACCACAATGACCGCAGCAGTAACCACACCCTCGGATGCCTCGACGGGTTCGGCCGACGGCCGTGTCGTCCGCATCATCGGCCCCGTCGTCGACGTCGAATTCCCGCGGGGTTCGATCCCAGAACTCTTCAACGCGCTGCACGCCGAGATCACTCTCGACGCGGTGGCCAAGACCCTGACGCTCGAGGTCGCGCAGCACCTCGGCGACAACCTGGTGCGCACCATCTCGATGCAGCCCACCGACGGCCTGGTCCGCGGTGCGACCGTCTCCGACACCGGCCGTTCGATCGTCGTGCCCGTCGGCGACGTCGTGAAGGGCCACGTGTTCAACGCCCTCGGCGACTGCCTCGACACCCCCGGCCTCGGTCGCGACGGTGAAGAGTGGAGCATCCACCGCAAGCCGCCGCCGTTCGACGAGCTCGAGGGCAAGACCGAGATCCTGGAGACGGGCATCAAGGTCATCGACCTGCTGACCCCGTATGTGAAGGGCGGCAAGATCGGCCTCTTCGGTGGCGCCGGTGTGGGCAAGACCGTGCTCATCCAGGAGATGATCACCCGTATCGCCCGTGAGTTCTCCGGCACGTCGGTGTTCGCCGGCGTCGGTGAGCGCACCCGTGAGGGCACCGACCTCCACCTCGAGATGGAGGAGATGGGCGTTCTGCAGGACACCGCGTTGGTGTTCGGTCAGATGGACGAGCCGCCGGGCACGCGTATGCGCGTGGCGCTGTCGGCGCTGACCATGGCGGAGTACTTCCGCGATGTGAAGCACCAGGACGTGCTGCTGTTCATCGACAACATCTTCCGGTTCACCCAGGCCGGTTCGGAGGTGTCGACCCTGCTCGGTCGTATGCCGTCCGCCGTGGGCTACCAGCCGACGCTGGCCGACGAGATGGGTGAGCTCCAGGAGCGCATCACCTCGACCAAGGGTCGCTCGATCACCTCGCTGCAGGCGATCTACGTCCCTGCCGACGACTACACCGACCCTGCACCGGCGACCACCTTCGCGCACCTCGATGCGACCACCGAGCTCTCGCGTCCGATCTCGCAGCTGGGCATCTACCCGGCCGTGGATCCGCTGACGTCGACCTCGCGCATCCTGGAGGCCTCGATCGTCGGCGACGAGCACTTCCGCGTCGCCAACGAGGTCAAGCGGATCCTGCAGAAGTACAAGGAACTCCAGGACATCATCGCCATCCTCGGTATGGACGAGCTCTCCGAAGAGGACAAGGTGACGGTGCAGCGCGCACGTCGCATCCAGAAGTTCCTCGGCCAGAACTTCCTGGTCGCCGAGAAGTTCACCGGCCAGAAGGGTTCGGTCGTGCCGCTCGCGGACACGATCGAGGCATTCGACCGGGTCGCCAAGGGTGAGTTCGATCACCTGCCGGAGCAGGCCTTCAACAGCTGCGGTGGACTCGACGACGTGGAGGCTGCGGCCGCCAAGATCAGCGGAAAGTAGCGGATCGTCATGGCTGAGAAGTCCTTTCACGTCGAGGTCGTCGCCGCCGACGAGAAGTTGTACTCGGGTGAGGCCACCTTCGTCATCGCGCAGACCACCTCTGGTGAACTCGGCGTGCTGGCCAATCACGAGCCGTTGCTCGGCCAGCTCGTCGCCGGTGGCTTCGTCGTCATCGTCGAAGAGGGCGGAAAGCGCCTGTCGGCGGCCGTGCAGGGCGGTTTCCTGTCGGTCACCGGCGAATCGGTGACGGTGCTCGCCGAGTCGGCCCAGTGGGCCGACGGTATCGACGCGGCGGCCGAGCGCGCAGCCCTGGAGGCAGCAGAGCCGGGTAGCGAAGAGTACAACCGTGCGCATTCGCGCCTGGCGGCGGCGGAGCACGCGGCCAAGTAGCCCAACCCGCGGGTCGCGACATGCGGCCACAGGCGGTCAGATCAGACGGCGGCCGGTCATCGCAACACTGCGATGGCCGGCCGCCGTGCTGTGTCTGGCATGCTGGTGTCAGGTACGGCCGCGCACCGAGTCGCTCGACTCGCCACGGTGTGTGAACCAACGCATCGCATTCAGCCCACGCGCGGCCGCCGGCGGGAGGTGTGCGCCTGGTGTTGTCGTCGATCTCGTTGCTGCTCGGCATCATGCTGGTCGTCGCCGTGCTCGTCTGTGCCCTCCTGGCCTATCGGCTGGCGCAGTTGCGCAAGGCGGGTACCCCGGTGCTGTTGCGCGAGCTCCCCGCCGCCGCCGACGAGGGCTGGCGCCATGGGACTGTGCACTACGGCGACGAGACACTGCGCTACTTCCGGCTGAGTTCGCTGCGCCCGGGACCCACACGCACCCTGACCCGGCAGTCGATCGAGATCAGTCGTCGCCGTCGCCCCGAGGGCACCGAGGCGGACATCCTCGAGGGCATGATCATCATGGAACTCGAGCCGGGCGCCGACGACGCCGGCCGCGCCTACGAACTCGCGATGGCGCCGGGCGCCGACACCGCGTTCCAATCGTGGCTCGAATCCCGACAATCCCATCGATCGCAGCGTCGGCGCAGCGCCTGACGACAGCAGGTCGACGATCGTCGCGGCCTGACCGGGAAGTAGATTCAGGACATGGCGGTACATCTCACGCGCATCTACACGCGCACGGGCGACGACGGCACGACAGGACTCAGCGACTTCTCCCGGGTCGCCAAGACCGATGTGCGGGTGGCGGCCTACGCCGACTGCGACGAGGCGAACGCGGTGATCGGGACGGCCCTGGCGCTCGGCGGCGACGTCCCGGACGACATCGCCGAGGTCCTGCAGATCGTGCAGAACGATCTGTTTGACGCGGGCGCCGACCTCGCCACCCCGGTGGTCGCGGATCCCGAATACCCCCCGCTGCGGGTCGAACAGGACTACATCGACGCGCTGGAGACGTGGTGCGACGGTTTCGGCGAGGGGTTACCGAACCTGGACTCGTTCATCCTCCCCGGCGGCAGTCCGCTCAGCGCACTGCTGCACCACGCCCGCACGGTCACCCGCAGGGCCGAGCGCTCGGCGTGGGCTGCGGTGGAGGCCGATCCCGAGCGCACCAGTGTGCTGCCCGCGCGCTACCTGAACCGGTTGTCGGATCTGCTGTTCATCCTGTCCCGGGTGGCCAACCGGCCCCCGCACGGCGACGGCGACGTGAAGTGGGTGCCGGGTGGCGAGCGCCGTCGGCCGCCCGCGAGCCGGACGAGCCGAGGTGCGGGTGGCAGTGCGGCCGAGCAACGCCGATGATCGCGGGGCCGACAGCTAAGGTGGCAGCGTGAGTGATCGCTTTCTGGTCTCCGGTGGAGCCCGCCTGACCGGTGAGGTCTCCGTGGGTGGTGCCAAGAACAGCGTGCTGAAGCTGATGGCGGCATCGCTGCTCGCCGAGGGCACGACCACGTTGACCAACGCACCGGAGATCGCCGACGTCCCGCTGATGGCCGACGTGCTGCGCGGCCTCGGCGCCGTCGTGACGATCGACGGTGAGACCGTGCGGATCGAGGCGCCGGCCGAGCCCAAGTACCACGCCGATTTCGATGCGGTGAAGCAGTTCCGCGCGTCGGTGTGCGTGCTCGGGCCGCTGATGGCGCGCTGCCACCGTGCCGTCGTCGCGCTGCCGGGCGGCGACGCCATCGGGTCCCGTCCGCTGGACATGCACCAGGCCGGCCTGCGTGCGCTGGGCGCGCACAGTTCGATCGAGCACGGATGCGTGGTCGCCGAGGCGGATTCGCTGATCGGGGCGCCCGTGGCGTTGGAGTTCCCGTCGGTCGGTGCGACCGAGAACATCTTGATGGCCGCCGTGCTCGCCGACGGCGAGACCACGATCGACAACGCAGCCCGTGAACCCGAGATCGTCGATCTGTGCGTCATGCTCCAGCAGATGGGTGCGCAGATCGACGGTGCCGGCACCTCGACGTTGACCGTGCGCGGAGTGGACCGGCTGCATCCCACCACGCACCGCGTCGTCGGCGACCGCATCGTCGGCGCGACGTGGGGGATCGCCGCGGTGATGACGCGCGGCGACGTCACCGTGCGCGGTGTGCTCCCCGAACACCTGCAGCTGGTGCTCAACAAGCTCGGTGACGCGGGTGCGCAGGTCGACCGGTTCGCCGACGGCTTCCGGGTACGCCAGGACCGTCGACCGATCGCCGTCAACGTGTCGACGTTGCCGTTCCCCGGATTCCCCACCGACCTGCAGCCGATGGCGATCGGCATGGCCGCCATCGCCGAGGGGATGTCGGTGATCACCGAGAACGTCTTCGAGGCGCGGTTCCGGTTCGTCGAGGAGATGGTCCGGCTCGGTGCCGATGCGCGCACCGACGGACATCACGCCGTGCTCCGCGGGATCGAGCGCCTGTCCAGTGCGCCCGTGTGGTGCTCCGACATCCGCGCCGGCGCGGGATTGGTGCTCGCCGGACTCGTCGCCGACGGGGTGACCGAGGTGCACGACGTCGAGCACATCGATCGCGGTTACCCGCATTTCGTGGAGAATCTGCGCAGCCTCGGTGGCGAGATCGAGCGGGTGGGTGGCTGACGATGGCCACCGAGCACGTTCACCACGAGTCGCGAGGCGGTAGCGGGACCGACGGGTCCGCGCATGCGGACGTGGACATCGCCGAGTGGGCCACGCGTTTCGATCTCCTGTCGGACCCGCATCGCCTGGCGATCCTCGTGGTCCTGCACCGACATCCCGGCATCATCGTCGGGGACCTAGCCGCCGCTGTCGGTCGGACCGAAACGGCTGTCTCCCAAGCGCTCCGTGTGCTCCGGCACCAGGGGTGGGTCAGTTCCACCCGGGTCGGGCGGTCGGTGAGTTATCGACTCGACGATGACACCGTCCACCGTCTGCTGCACTGGATGGGCGCCGGGCACACCTAAGGGTGGTGTCCCACCTGCCCCTTCGGACAGTCTGTTCACGTAAACATCTGAATAGGTGGACAGATGACCGCGGTGGTCTTAACGTCGCCTCATGTCCACGTTGACACCCACCACCACGACCGTCGCGATGCACATGAGCGACGGCATCATCAACGCGCCGGTCTCCGCGCTGTTCGGGGTGATCGCCCTCGCCGGCCTGGCGTTCTGCGTCTGGCGCGCCCGTACCGATCTCGACGAGAAGACGGTCCCGATGGCCGGCCTGGTCGCGGCGTTCATCTTCGCAGTCCAGATGATCAACTTCCCGATCCTGCCCGGCGTCAGCGGCCACCTGCTCGGGGGCGCCCTGGCCGCCATTCTGGTCGGCCCGTACACCGGCGCGCTGTGCATCGCGATCGTGCTGGTCGTCCAGGCGTTGCTGTTCGCCGACGGCGGCGTGACCGCCCTCGGGGCGAACATCACCAACATGGCGCTGATCTCGACCTTCGTCGGCTACCTGGTCGCGGTTGCGGCCTACCGCCTGATCGGGCGGCGATCGGCGTCGGTGGGCCGACTCGGAGTCGTGGCATTCCTCGCTGCGCTGTGCGGAACAGTAGCTGCAGCAACGGGATTCGTGGTCGAGTATGCACTCGGGGGTGCGGCTGCCGAATCGCTCGGCACCGTCGCCGCCTACATGTGGGGCACACATGCCCTGATCGGGATCGGCGAAGGGCTCATCACGGCGGTGACGGTGATGGCCGTCGCGCGGGCGCGCCCCGACCTGGTGTACCTGCTGCGCACCCAGGCCCGCACCAGCCACGATCCGATCGGAGTCCCGGCATGACCACCACCAGCCATCCGCGGCGCGTCAGTCGGCGTACCTTCTTGGCGGCCTTCGCCGTGGCCGCGCTTCTGATCGCCGGCATCGTCTCGTATGCGGCCAGCTCGTCGCCCGACGGGCTGGACTCGGCGACGCTGCGCGGGTGCGAGACGGTCGAGGTCAACGGCGCCGAGGAGTTGAGCGGCAACTGCATCGCCCAGCACGCGACCGACCATGCGATGGCGTCGTCGCCGCTGGCCGACTACTCCGTCCGTGGGATCGGCTACACCAACGGCATCGCCGGCGTCATCGGTGTGCTCGTCACCCTCGCTGTCGCGGTGGGCCTGTTCTGGCTGATCGCCTCGCGTCGCTCCGCCCGCTCGACGTCGAGCGCCGACGGCGGACGCTGAGCACCATGGGTGTCGGCCATGCCCATCCGCTCTATCGTGCGGGCGACTCGGTGGTGCACCGGGCTCCGACCGAGGTGAAGCTGGTCTGCCTGGTCGTCTTCGTCTTCGCGGTCGTCGCCACCCCCCGGGAGATGTTCTGGCCCTACGCGGTCTACGCCGCGATCCTGTTCGTGGTGTGGCGATGCGGTGGCATCGGAGTCCGATGGATACTCCCGCGGATGCTCATCGAGGCCCCGTTCGTGGTCCTCGCCGTGCTGCTGCCCTTCGCCGAAGGCGGACAGCGGATCGACGTCGCGGGACTCTCGTTGTCGGTCGCCGGCCTGTACGCGGCGTGGGGCATCGTCATCAAGGGCACATTGGGCGTCGCCGCGTCGCTCACCTTCGCCGCGACCACCCCGGCCCGCGAGCTCCCGCTGGCGTTGACTCGCCTGGGCATGCCCGGGACACTCAGCCCGGTCATCGTGATGATGCTGCGGTACACCGATCTGCTCTCCGCCGAGATCAAGCGGATGCACATCGCACGGCTGGCTCGCGGTGACTCACCTCGGATGCTGCACCAGGCGAGTGCGATCGCCAAGGGTGTCGGCGCCCTCTTCCTCCGCTCCTACGAACGTGGGGAACGCGTGCACCTGGCGATGATGTCGCGAGGCTTCACCGGGTCGGTACCGGAGATGCCCGGTGTGGCGACGGCCCCGCGCGCCACCGCCGGTCAATGGGTGACCGTCGCACTGCCCGCTCTGGTGGCCGTCATGGTCGCCGTGATCGCCTGGGGGACAAGATGACAGATCAGACGCGATGCGATCACGACACATCGGGGGAGTGGGCCGTCGAGGCACGCGATCTGCGATTCACCTATCCGGACGGGCATCTCGCGCTCGACGGTGTCGACCTCTCGATCCGCCCGGGTGAGCGGGTGGCATTGCTCGGGCCCAACGGCGCCGGCAAGACCACGCTGATGTTGCACCTCAACGGCGTGTTGCTGCCGACCGGGGGACAGGTCCGGATCCACGGCACGCCCGTCGCCAAGGACTCGCTGCGTCAGGTGCGGCGGCAGGTGGGACTGGTCTTCCAGGACCCCGACGATCAGCTCTTCATGCCGACCCTCGCGGAGGATGTCGCGTTCGGACCGGCCAACTTCGGGGTCGGCAGCCCCGAACTCGCCGAACGCGTCGGGGAAGCGTTGGCCGCGGTAGGGATGACCGAACACGCCCAACGCAGTCCGCATCACCTCTCCGGCGGGCAACGCCGGCGGGGCGCGTTGGCCACCGTCCTGGCCTGCCGACCCGACATCCTGGTGCTCGACGAGCCGTCGGCCAACCTCGACCCCGTGGCGCGCCGCGAACTGGCCGAGACCCTGCTGACTCTCCACACGACCATGCTCGTGGTGACCCACGACCTGCCCTATGCGGCGCAACTGTGCGACCGGGCCGTGATCATCGACGAGGGACGGGTGGTCGCCGACGGCGCGATCCTCGACATCCTCGCGGACGCGGACACGTTGGCCCGCCATCGGCTGGAACTGCCATGGGGATTCGACGTCGGGACGATGGCCGACCTGTCCGATCGGACAGGTCGCTCGCTACCGACCGGGTAGTGCTGCGGACGTAACGGACGGTTTGACGTTCGAGACCTGTTTGGTGATGTGTGACGCGCGTAACGTCGCCGGTGCTCCACTACCGACGTTGAAAGATGCGCATCGCGCAGGAGGTCAGGTCATCATGCAGGTTGACGAACTACTGAAACCGTTTCCCATCAAGGAGTTTCACCCGTTCCCGCGGGCCATGATGGGTCCCGGTGCACACGAGATGATCGGCCCCGAGGCCCTCAAGCTCGGTTTCAAGCGGACCCTGGTGATGACCACCGGCCTGCGCGGCAGCGACACCGTGCACAAGATCGTCGAGTCGTGCAAGTACCACGGTCTCGAGGTCGTCCTGTTCGACCAGGTCGAGTCGAATCCCAAGGACTACAACGTGATGGACGCCGTCTCGCTGTACAACACCGAGCAGTGCGACTCCTTCATCTCCATCGGAGGTGGGTCCGCCCACGACGCCTGCAAGGGCGCCCGGATCTCGGTGGCCCACGACGGTCGCAACATCAACGAGTTCGAGGGTTTCAACAAGAGCGAGAACCCGAAGAATCCCCCGCACATCGCCGTATCCACCACGGCCGGTACGGGTTCGGAGACCTCCTGGGCCTACGTGATCACCGACACCACGACCGATCCGGACAAGCCGCACAAGTACGTGGCGTTCGACGACGCCTCGGTGACGACACTGGCGATCGACGATCCGGTTCTCTACTACGATTGCCCGGTCGCGTTCACCGCACAGTGCGGCTTCGACGTGCTGGCACACGCGAGTGAACCCTACGTGTCGCGACTGAACTTCCCGCCGTCGATGGGCAATGCGCTGCACGCCGTCCGGCTGACCGCGCGTCATCTGCGTGAGGCGACCTGGAATCCGACCGAACTCGCCGGCCGCGAGGGCATGATGTACGCGCAATACATTGCGGCGCAGGCATTCAACTCGGGCGGCCTGGGCATCATCCACTCGATCAGCCACGCGGTCTCGGCGTTCTACGACACCCACCACGGCCTCAACAACGCGATCGCGTTGCCACGGGTGTGGGCGTTCAACATGCCGGTCCTGTACGACCGTTTCGCCGATCTCGCCGAGGCGATGGGCGTCGACACGCACGGCATGACCAAGGTGCAGGCGGCCGACCAGGCGCTCAACGCCGCGATCCGATTGCTGCGCGACGTCGGCATCCCCGAGAAGTTCACCGATGTCACACAGGATTCGCACATCAAGAACCGTCTCGGCACCGGTCCGACGAAGTTCTACGAGAACCGCAAGGAGATCTCCGGAGCCCCCGAATCCATCGATGCGATCACCAATCACGTTCTCGGTGACGCATGCACGCCGGGCAACCCGAAGGAATGCACCTTCGAGACCGTCCGGCCCGTCGTCGATCACTGTTTCAACGGTGATCTCGACGACCTGATCTCGTAGAGGTCCCCCAACCTCTACGACGGTGGCGGATGGCGGACCCAATGCCCCCGACCCGGGTCCGCCATCCGTCTCCTACCCGAAGGAAGCCGCGATCACCGATGCATTCGACAAGCTGATGAAGACACGCTGATGAATCAGCAACGCAGAGAACCGGAGACACCGATGTCCGTCCACCTCGCCGATGACACCTCAACTCTCGATCCGACCGTTGCCGACGACGCGATCGAGTTCACCGACGTGGCGGACGTTGTCGAGCGCTTCGCCGACGCCGGCTACCTTGCCGATCAGCGACTCGCCACCACGGTGTTCCTGCAGAGCCGGCTGGGCAAGCCGATCCTGCTGGAGGGCCCGGCCGGCGTGGGCAAGACCCAGTTGGCCAAGACGCTCGCCGAGGTGACCGGGCGTGAACTGCTCCGGTTGCAGTGCTACGAAGGCCAGGACGAGACGACCGCCCTGTACGAGTGGGACTACGGCAAGCAACTGCTCTACACGCAGGTGCTGCGCGAGAAGATCGGTCAGGTCGTCGCCGACACGTCCACCATCGCCGAGGCGGTGGAGCGGATCGGGGCGGAGGAGAGCGTCTTCTTCTCCGAGCGTTTCCTGGCGCCACGACCGTTGCTCGAGGCGGTGCGTTCGGATCATCCGGTGGTGTTGCTCGTCGACGAGGTGGACCGTGCCGACGAGGCATTGGAGGCGGTGCTGTTGGAGCTGCTCGCCGAGTACCAGGTCTCGGTGCCGGAGATCGGCACCTTCGTGGCGACCCACCAGCCGATGATCGTGTTGACCTCCAACAACACTCGTGATCTCTCCGCAGCCCTGAAGCGGCGGTGCCTGCACCTGTCCCTGGACTACCCGGAGGCCGAGCGCGAACTCGAGATCATCAAGTCGAAGAACACGGGACTGTCCGAGACGCTCGCGGCCAAGCTCGTCGAGATCGTCCGCGGACTCCGCGACCTGGATCTTCGCAAGGCCCCCAGCATCTCCGAGGCGATCGACTGGGCGCGCACGCTCGCCGTCCTCGGCGCCGACGAGCTCAACGCCGAGATCCTCTCCGACACGGCCAATGTGGTCGTCAAGTACGACCGCGACCTGACCCGTGCCATCGATGCGATACCGCGGCTGGTCGACCCGAATGCCGAGGTGCCCGCTCACCTCCACGGCCACGGCCACGGTCATTCGCACGGCCACTCACGTGATCACCACGATCACGATCATGGCGACCACGACCACGACCACGGGGACAACTCCGGTCAGGCCAAGCGCGCCGCCAAGGATGCACCGGGCCGGCACGCCGACGACTACTACGGGTCGCCCGGCAGTCACAACGACGCGGGTACCCGCGGTGGGGTGAGTCCCGGCCAGGGGAGTCGCTCGTTCAAGGCCCGCGGCACCGCGCGCAAGCGCCCGTTCTAGGTCACCGCGATGGAAGGGGCTGTGCACCGGTTCGTCCGGTTGCTGCGACTGCACGGAATCCGCATCGGGGTGTCCGAGGCGATGGACGCGATGCAGGCCGCGGGGACCGCCGAGATCCTCGGCGACCGTGAGCTGCTGCGGTCCGCGCTCGAGGTCTGTCTGGTCAAGGACCGACGGGACGAGGCGACGTTCAACGAGGTCTTCGACAAGTTCTTCGGACTACGGGCCGTTGTGGATTCATCCGGTGCACACGGACATTCACACACCCACGACGACCTCAGCGACTCCGGTGAACTCGAGGAGTACACCCTGTCCGACGAGGTGGGCCAGACTCCGCAGCAGGGTCACAGTCATGGTCCGCCGTCGAACATCCGGCAGTACTTCGATCCGGAGGATCTCGCCGACCAGTACAACCTCCACCAGGAGGCCAACAAACTCGACATGGCGTCGCTGACCGACGAGATCGTGCTGTCCGCCGACGAGGTGCCGAACTCCGAGGCGGCCGCCCGGGTCCAGCTGACCGTGTCCAGGCTGCACAACCCGGGGCGGCCGGGCGAGCTGGTGACCGGGAACTCGTCTCAGCTCGACGCGGAACTGTCGGTGGCACAGGAGATGGCGCTGCTCGACTGGCTCGACGCCGACGACGAGGGCACCGGCGGGCAACCCGATCCCGAGGAACTCGCCGCCCTGCGCGATGCGCTGGCCGGACTGCTGGACGGCCTGCCGGAGAGGTTGCGCGATCATCTCGAGCAGCTGATGGCCACCGACCACGAACTCGAGAGCCGCGAGATCAAGGCGTCGGTGCGCGACGTCATCCACGAGAACGAGCGGGCCAGTCTCGAGGACTCGATCCGCCGGCTGATCCGCAGCCTGCACGGCGCCCCACGTGCGCGACGGAAGCTGGCCGCGCGCGGGACCGTCGACGCGGCGCGGACGATGCGCGCGAATCTGCGCTACGACGGTGTGCCGTTCCGACCCATCACGGTCGCCAAGGTGACCGATCGGCCGAGTCTCCTGCTGTTGACCGATGTCTCGCTCTCGGTGCGGACGGCCTCCCGATTCACCCTGCAGCTGGTGCACGGACTGCAGAGCATGGTCGCGCACGTGCGGTCCTTCGCCTTCGTCTCCGATCTGGTGGAGATCACCGATCTCTTCGCCGAGCACCCGCCCGAGGAGGCGCTGTCGCTGGTGGTTTCCGGGCTGCCCGCGGGTGGGGTTCTCGACACCGACGCGGACTCCGACTACGGCTCGGCGCTGGCCACGTTCCTGGAGGAGTTCGGCGGCGCGATCAACCGGCGGACCACGGTGATCGTGCTGGGGGATGGTCGCAACAACGGGCGTGATCCCAATCTGGCGGCATTCGAGGAGATCACGCGTCGGGCCCGCGAGACGATCTGGATCACCCCCGAGCCGACGTACTCGTGGGGACTCGGATCGTGCGATCTGCCCGGTTACGCGGCCCTGTGCGACCGGGTTCATGTGGTCCACGACCTCTCCGCGCTGGAGCAGGTCTCGGTGGACGCATACGGCGCGTGAGGTGCACGCATCCGCGTAGGATCGCGACAAGGGGGATGGGACAGGTGAGGTGACGTTGCGTACCGAGGTGAGCGACGCGGTGACCCGCGGCGGGGTGCGTATCGCCAAGTTCCACACCCCGGAGATCATCATCGGTCGCGGATCCCTGGCCGAGGTGCCGCGCGCCGCATCGGGTCTCGGTGTCCGGCGTCTGATGATCGTGTCGGATCTCAAGGTCATGGGCACGCCGTGGTACCCCGAGCTCGCCGATCGTCTGAGATCTTCTGGACTGCAGGTCTATTCGTTCACGGGTGTATCGCCGAACCCGCGTGCGCCGGAGATCTCGGCGGCGCTCGAGCACTACGAGGCGGCTCGCTGTGAGGGCATCGTGGCCCTCGGCGGCGGGTCCGTGATCGACGCCGCGAAAGGGGTGGCGATACTGGCCGCCAACGGCGGCCACATCCTGGAGTACGAGGGCATCGATCGCGCTCGTCGACCGCTGCCGCCGCTGGTGGCCGCGCCGACCACGGCCGGCAGCGGCTCCGACGTGTCCCAGTTCTGCATCATCAACGACGTGGACCGGCGGACCAAGGTCACCATCATCGGACGTGGTCTGGTGCCAGACGTGTCGGTGATCGATCCGCGGTTGCTGGCCACGATGCCGCCGGAGGTGGTGGCGCAATCCGGGATGGATGCCATCACGCATTGCATCGAGGCCTTCGCGTCGGTCGCGCACAGCCGCCTGACCGACACCGTGGCGCTGTCCGCCATCGCCACCGCGTGGCTCTGCATCGAGCGCCTCGTGGACGATCCGACGAACCCGGACGCCGGCCTGGACATGGCATACGCGGCGCTCGAGGCCGGGATGGCGTTCACCAACGCCATCCTCGGTGCCACGCACGCGATGAGTCACCCCGTCGGGGGGCTCTGCGACGCGCCGCACGGTGCGATCAATGCCGTCCTGCTCCCACACGTGATCCGGTTCAACGCCGAGCTCGACCCGCAGCCCTATGTCGATCTGGCCGCCGCGGTGGGCGTCCCGGAGGCCGGATCGCCCTACGCAACCGCCGACCGGTTCGCGGCGAGTGTGGCAGCTCTCGCCGAGCGGGTCGGACTGCCGGGATCGCTTGCGCCGCTGGGGGTCCGAGAAGAGCACTTCGAGATACTCACCGCGAACGCGATGGCCGACGCGTGTATGACCACCAATCCCCGACAGCCGGTCGCCGCCGACGTCGCGCGGATCTATCGCGAGGCACTCTAGGTCATGGGTCGCGCCGACGAGTTGCGCAGGACGGAGGCCGGCGACGATGTCGCCGGTGCCGACCAGCTCGATTCGCTGCTCGGTCTGCACTCGGTCAAGGGCTCGCACTATGCGCAATATCGCGGCGTCGAGCAGCGTCTGACCCGCGTCGTCGGTGCGCTGGACCGGATCTCTCGGGCCCTGGTGCAGACCGCGGAGGGGCCCGAGACGCTGGTGTTGTCGGTGGTGCGCGCGGTCCACGAACATCTCGACGCCGAATGGGTGGTGTTCGCGCTGTGTGACGGTGAACTGGACCGGACGGGGCCGCGACACCTGATGATGACGCGCGACGGGACGATCCTCGCCTTCGAGGGCGTGCAGATGGCCCGGACGCCCAGCCATCTGCCGGACGAGGTGCTCAATCGACTCAACGACATCCTGCGCAACCAGATGGGCCAATTGACCCGACCGGTGGTCGACGACCACCACCTGCACGTCCCGGTGCACCTCGACGGCCGGGTGGTGGGCGGGCTGTCGGCCTGGACCCCGGACCACAAGCTGGTCGATTCGGCTGACCTCGTGGTGATGCGGATCCTGGCCCGCCAGGCCGCGGTCGCGTTGCTCAACGCGGCACTGTTGGAGGAGAGCCGTCACCAGCTCGCGCGCGCCGAGGACGCATACGCGAAGGCATCCGAGCAGGCGGCTGACCTCGCCGCACGGAATGTGGAACTCGAACGGACACAACGGGAACTGTCGGCCGCGATGCGGCAGCGTCTGGTCGTCGAGGAGCGCGAGCGCATAGCCAGGGAACTCCACGACTCGGTCACCCAGTCCGTGCTGTCCGCGGGCATGCAGATCGAGGTGTGCCGGATGGAATCCGGACCGGAGACCGCCGAACGGCTCGAGGTCGCCGGTCGACTCACCCGCGACGCCGTCGAGCAGCTGAGATCGGTGATCTATGCGCTCAATCAGGCGCCGTCGGTGAGTGAACTGAGTCTCGGCGAGGTACTCGACGGCCTGTGTTCCATGCACATGCCCGCAGACCTCGCGACCGAGGTGCGGGTGGCCGGGCGGGTCCGGGACCTCCCCGACGACGTGCAGCACGCGATCCTGCGGATCGCCGGCGAGGCACTTTTCAACACCGCGGTCCACGCCGAGGCATCGTCGGCCCGCATCACCCTCACATACGGTGAGGCCGAGGTCGGCCTCGTCGTCGACGACGACGGCGGTGGGGACCCGGGCCACATGCGCCGGGTGATGCGGGCGGCGCGGCTCGGCGACCTCGCCGGCCGGCACCGCGGCCTCGCCAATATGGCCACCCGGGCCGAGGAACTCGGCGGTGCGCTGCGCATTCGTCGCTCGCGGATGGGCGGGGTGCGCATCGCGGTGGAGGTGCCGGTGGGCGACGACGATCGGCCGGCCTCGCGCCGGAGACGGGAGAACGCGATATGACTGCGCCGGAGACGACCGCGGTACGCACGATGTTGGTCGACGATCACGCCCTGTTGCGGGAGGGCATCCGCTCGCTGCTCGATCGCGAGTCGTCCATCTCGGTGGTCGGTGAGGCCGACTCCTACGATGCCGCCCTGGCCGAGGTGACCAGGTGCCGACCCGACGTGGTGGTCGTCGACCTCAAGCTCACCGCGGGCACCGAATACGAAGGTCTGCGACTCATCCGTGAGATCGCGGGCCGCCACCCCGGGGTGGCGGCGCTCGTGCTGACCACGTTCCTCGACGACGACCTGGTGGTCCGGGCGGTCAAGGCCGGGGCGCGGGGCTATGTGGTGAAGGACGTGGACACGACAGAACTGGTGCGCGCGATCCAGGCGGTGTCCGGTGGCGGCAGTGCCTTCGATCCGCGGAGCGCGGCGATCGTGCTGCGGACGGTGTCCGGCGAGGGGGATGGTCCCGAGGCCCTCACCGATCGCGAACGCGAGGTGCTGCGGCTGCTCGCCGACGGGATGTCGAACAAGGGGATAGGGCAGACGCTCTTCATCTCCGAGTCGACGGTGAAGTTCCACATCCGCAACATCATCCGCAAGCTCGGCGTCTCCAAACGCACCGATGCCGTCTACATCGCGAGCAAACGGGGTCTCATATGACCCGCCGCGTTCCGGGTCGATGCCCAAAACTCTTGGGGCAGGAAAACTTCAGTGCCCGTCGGAGCGGCTGACTATCCAGGCGGCGTCAGGATCAGCCATCCGCCGTGATCCTCCAGATAGTCGGCACCGGCATGTCCGACCGTGCCGGCCCAACCCCGCAGGTCCGCCTCGGAGAGCCGGACCAGGTGACCGAAATGCTCGCTGGGGTTCTCCTCATACGGAACTGCGACGACCACCCGCAGCCGCGCCACCCGCAGCGCCTCCGTGAGCGCGGTCGTCGCGGCCCACTCGTCGAGGTGTTCGAGCAGGTGGATCAGGGTGACGGTGTCGACGGAGTCGTCCGCGAACGGCAGGTCGGTGGCATCCCCGACGACTGCGTGCACCGGAGCACCGCGACGACGTGAGTTGCCGATGAGCAGGTCGACGGCGCCCGCCGAGATGTCGCAGGCCTGGACCTGGCGACCGTCCTCGGCACATTGCAGTGCGAAGAACCCGAAACACGACCCCACCTCCAGGACGCTGTCCCCGAGGATCAGCGACCGCGCCCGCCGGTGGATGGGGCTGAAGGGGGAGTCGCCGGAACGCAGCTCCTGTAGGGAGTTGTCGTAGAACGCGGCCCATCCTCGTGCCTCGGTGGTCGCGGACGTGCGGATGACACCGACGGCGGCAGCCTCGAACGCGTCCTGACCTGCGATCACTCCGAGATCGACCAGAGGGAGCAGGCCGGCGATCATCGTGGAGTCGGAGATGGTGGCGGCGTCTAGTCGGTGCACGATCTCCACGCCGTGGGCCTGGTGACGCCAGCCGAACTCGCCGCATGTCGCGAAACCGGCAGGTAGGGATGTCGCACGACGGACCACCGGGCGCGGGCGTTGACGGACGAGACGGTCCACGGTCTTCACACCTCCGACGCTATGGAGGTGCGTTGATGCAGGTAACTGACCATCGAGACGCATCTACTGTCCGAACGGATGGTGCGCATGGCGCAGATCACACTTGGGTACGGACGTCCCAAACTGCCGATTATCGCCGATGCGCCGGTCACCGCACCGCTCTGACCTGCACTTTCCCAGCAGCTGACATTCGCTGAACAGGCGATTTGACCCTGGCTGCGGAACTGCGTAACTTTCTTCAAGTCAGAGCGACCACGGCGCCGCCCCGGACAGCCCCGAGAGGGGAAACGGGGAAGGGAAACCGGTTTCTGCACTGACCGCCCCGAGAAATCGACCAGGTTAGCTTCGTGCGCCTGAATCGAAATCTCGGACTGCCAGACACTCCCGATTGAACTTCGACCGAGAGTTGCGGGACGCCGAGAGGGTCTGGTAGGCTGGAAGAGTTGCGCCGGAGACGGACAACATTCCAAACCAGAACGTCAGCCTTCAGGTGAGCGCCTCTTTACGGGGTAGTGCCGGTGGGTGTGTGTTCTTTGAGAACTCGATAGTGTGTTGATGAATTGTCTGATGCCATGATTGGCATCGTGTGTCCAAGGATTTGGACATCAAGATGAATTATTTTGTGACACCCACTCGGTGAGTGGGTGTTGCTAGTTTTTGAAATGGTCAGGTCTATATATCTCTCTGACTGAGATTGTGTTGAAAGATGCCGGCTCTGCCGGCGTATTTCGAATGATTTTCATGGAGAGTTTGATCCTGGCTCAGGACGAACGCTGGCGGCGTGCTTAACACATGCAAGTCGAACGGAAAGGCCCAGCTTGCTGGGTACTCGAGTGGCGAACGGGTGAGTAACACGTGGGTGATCTGCCCCAAACTTTGGGATAAGCCTGGGAAACTGGGTCTAATACCGGATATGACCATGGGATGCATGTTCTGTGGTGGAAAGCTTTTGCGGTTTGGGATGGGCCCGCGGCCTATCAGCTTGTTGGTGGGGTAATGGCCTACCAAGGCGACGACGGGTAGCCGACCTGAGAGGGTGATCGGCCACACTGGGACTGAGACACGGCCCAGACTCCTACGGGAGGCAGCAGTGGGGAATATTGCACAATGGGCGCAAGCCTGATGCAGCGACGCCGCGTGAGGGATGACGGCCTTCGGGTTGTAAACCTCTTTCACCAGGGACGAAGCGTGAGTGACGGTACCTGGAGAAGAAGCACCGGCCAACTACGTGCCAGCAGCCGCGGTAATACGTAGGGTGCAAGCGTTGTCCGGAATTACTGGGCGTAAAGAGCTCGTAGGCGGTTTGTCGCGTCGTCTGTGAAATTCTGCAACTCAATTGCAGGCGTGCAGGCGATACGGGCAGACTTGAGTACTACAGGGGAGACTGGAATTCCTGGTGTAGCGGTGAAATGCGCAGATATCAGGAGGAACACCGGTGGCGAAGGCGGGTCTCTGGGTAGTAACTGACGCTGAGGAGCGAAAGCGTGGGTAGCGAACAGGATTAGATACCCTGGTAGTCCACGCCGTAAACGGTGGGTACTAGGTGTGGGTTCCTTTTCACGGGATCCGTGCCGTAGCTAACGCATTAAGTACCCCGCCTGGGGAGTACGGCCGCAAGGCTAAAACTCAAAGGAATTGACGGGGGCCCGCACAAGCGGCGGAGCATGTGGATTAATTCGATGCAACGCGAAGAACCTTACCTGGGTTTGACATACACCAGACGCATACAGAGATGTATGTTCCCTTGTGGTTGGTGTACAGGTGGTGCATGGCTGTCGTCAGCTCGTGTCGTGAGATGTTGGGTTAAGTCCCGCAACGAGCGCAACCCTTGTCCTGTATTGCCAGCGGGTTATGCCGGGGACTTGCAGGAGACTGCCGGGGTCAACTCGGAGGAAGGTGGGGATGACGTCAAGTCATCATGCCCCTTATGTCCAGGGCTTCACACATGCTACAATGGCCGGTACAGAGGGCTGCGATACCGTGAGGTGGAGCGAATCCCTTAAAGCCGGTCTCAGTTCGGATCGGGGTCTGCAACTCGACCCCGTGAAGTCGGAGTCGCTAGTAATCGCAGATCAGCAACGCTGCGGTGAATACGTTCCCGGGCCTTGTACACACCGCCCGTCACGTCATGAAAGTCGGTAACACCCGAAGCCGGTGGCCTAACCCTTGTGGAGGGAGCTGTCGAAGGTGGGATCGGCGATTGGGACGAAGTCGTAACAAGGTAGCCGTACCGGAAGGTGCGGCTGGATCACCTCCTTTCTAAGGAGCACACAACATCACTCGTTTCGTGGGCGTATGTTCCGCGGCGAGTGTGTGTTCGAGGGTGAAACATCAGACAGGCGCGACGTCTTCCGAATCTCGGATGACTCGAGTCGGTCGTCGGCCGTGAGGCCGGCGCGTCATCAGCACACTATCGGGGTTCTGAGAGAACACATCGTGTTGTCTCGGTGCCCGCGTGGCGGGTCGAATCGTAGACGGTTCCTGTGATGGGAGCTCGAGGTACGGCCGCAGGCGGGTGTGTGTTGTTTGAGAAGTGCATAGTGGATGCGAGCATCTTTATTTGTCATGAACACTGTGGTGTTTGTGGTTGATTTTGTTGTTTATCGTTTTGTGGTGATGTCTACATTTGGTCCTCACTGTGTGTGGGGGTTGTTTGTAGGTGTTGTTGTAAGTGTTTAAGGGCGTTCGGTGGATGCCTTGGTACCAGGAGCCGATGAAGGACGTGGGAGGCCGCGATAGTCCTCGGGGAGTTGTCAACCGTGCTGTGATCCGAGGGTGTCCGAATGGGGAAACCCAGCACCCGTGATGGGGTGTTACCACCAGGTGAATGTATAGCCTGTGTGGGGGAACGTGGGGAAGTGAAACATCTCAGTACCCATAGGAAGAGAAAACAATTGTGATTCCGTGAGTAGTGGCGAGCGAAAGCGGAGGAGGCTAAACCATGCGCATGTGAGACTCGGCAGGGGTTGTGTGTGTGGGGTTGTGGGGTTCATCTTCTCAGTGCTGCCGTGCTGGGCGTGAGTGATAAAATTGTGGGTTAGGTGAAGTGGCCTGGAATGGTCTGCCGTAGTCGGTGAGAGTCCGGTAGCTGAAAACCTGCAGTCTTGCGTGATGTTCTCCCAAGTAGCAGCGGGCTCGTGGAATCTGCTGTGAATCTGCCGGGACCACCCGGTAAGCCTGAATACTTCCTGGTGACCGATAGCGGACTAGTACCGTGAGGGAAAGGTGAAAAGTACCCCGGGAGGGGAGTGAAATAGTACCTGAAACCGGACGCTTACAATCCGTCAAAGCCTGTGCACCCTTTGGTGGGTGGTGGGTGATGGCGTGCCTTTTGAAGAATGAGCCTGCGAGTTAGTGCTCGGTGGCGAGGTTAACCCGTGTGGGGTAGCCGTAGCGAAAGCGAGTCTGAATAGGGCGTTGAGTCGCCGGGTCTAGACCCGAAGCGGAGTGATCTACCCATGGCCAGGGTGAAGCGACGGTAAGACGTCGTGGAGGCCCGAACCCACTTCAGTTGAAAATGGAGGGGATGAGCTGTGGGTAGGGGTGAAAGGCCAATCAAACTCCGTGATAGCTGGTTCTCCCCGAAATGCATTTAGGTGCAGCGTTGCATGTTTCTTACCGGAGGTAGAGCTACTGGATGGCCGATGGGCCCTACTAGGTTACTGACGTCAGCCAAACTCCGAATGCCGGTAAGTGAGAGTGTGGCAGTGAGACTGCGGGCGATAAGGTTCGTAGTCGAGAGGGAAACAGCCCAGATCGCCGGCTAAGGCCCCTAAGCGTGTACTAAGTGGAAAAGGATGTGGGGTCGCGAAGACAACCAGGAGGTTGGCTTAGAAGCAGCCACCCTTGAAAGAGTGCGTAATAGCTCACTGGTCAAGTGATCCTGCGCCGACAATGTAGCGGGGCTCAAGTACACCGCCGAAGCCGCGGCACTCCACCAATACATCCGCAATGCCTTACGGGGTGTTGTGTAGTGGGTGGGGTGGGTAGGGGAGCGTCCTGCATCCCTGGAAGCACCGGCGTGAGCTAGGTGTGGAGGGTGTGGGAGTGAGAATGCAGGCATGAGTAGCGAAAGCAGAGTGAGAAACTCTGCCGCCGAATGACCAAGGGTTCCTGGGCCAGGCTAATCCGCCCAGGGTGAGTCGGGACCTAAGGCGAGGCCGACAGGCGTAGTCGATGGACAACGGGTTGATATTCCCGTACCCGTGTACAGGCGTCCATGCTGAATCAGTTGTACTAACCATCCAAAACCGGATGGATCACCTTCGGGTGACCGGATGGGGCTGCATGGGACCTCGGCTGGTAGTAGGCAAGCGATGGGGTGACGCAGGAAGGTAGTGGGGCCAGTCAGTGGTTGTACTGGTGTAAGCCTGTAGGGAGTGGCATAGGCAAATCCGTGCCACAGATATCCTGAGAGGTGATGCGTAGCCGTTGCGGCGAATTCCATGATCCTATGCTGCCGAGAAAAGCCTCTAGCGAGTTGGTACACGGCCCGTACCCCAAACCAACACAGGTGGTCAGGTAGAGAATACTAAGGCGATCGAGAGAACTGTGGTTAAGGAACTCGGCAAAATGCCCCCGTAACTTCGGGAGAAGGGGGACCCAGACTGGTGAACACCTTTCGGTGGGAGCTGGTGTGGGTCGCAGAGACCAGAGAGAAGCGACTGTTTACTAAAAACACAGGTCCGTGCGAAGTCGTAAGACGATGTATACGGACTGACGCCTGCCCGGTGCTGGAAGGTTAAGAGGACCGGTTAGTGCCCTTCGGGGTGCGAAGCTGAGAATTTAAGCCCCAGTAAACGGCGGTGGTAACTATAACCATCCTAAGGTAGCGAAATTCCTTGTCGGGTAAGTTCCGACCTGCACGAATGGCGTAACGACTTCTCTGCTGTCTCAACCACAGACTCGGCGAAATTGCAGTACGAGTAAAGATGCTCGTTACGCGCGGCAGGACGAAAAGACCCCGGGACCTTCACTATAGCTTGGTATTGGTGTTCGGTTCGGTTTGTGTAGGATAGGTGGGAGACTGTGAAACTCGCACGCCAGTGTGGGTGGAGTCGTTGTTGAAATACCACTCTGATCGTATTGGACTTCTAACCTCGGACCCTGATCGGGTTCAGGGACAGTGCCTGGTGGGTAGTTTAACTGGGGCGGTTGCCTCCCAAAATGTAACGGAGGCGCCCAAAGGTTCCCTCAGCCTGGTTGGCAATCAGGTGTTGAGTGTAAGTGCACAAGGGAGCTTGACTGTGAGACGTACATGTCGAGCAGGGACGAAAGTCGGGACTAGTGATCCGGCACCGGCAAGTGGAAGCGGTGTCGCTCAACGGATAAAAGGTACCCCGGGGATAACAGGCTGATCTTCCCCAAGAGTCCATATCGACGGGATGGTTTGGCACCTCGATGTCGGCTCGTCGCATCCTGGGGCTGGAGTAGGTCCCAAGGGTTGGGCTGTTCGCCCATTAAAGCGGCACGCGAGCTGGGTTTAGAACGTCGTGAGACAGTTCGGTCTCTATCCGCCGCGCGCGTCAGAAACTTGAGGAAACCTGTCCCTAGTACGAGAGGACCGGGACGGACGAACCTCTGGTGTGCCAGTTGTCCTACCAAGGGCACTGCTGGTTAGCTACGTTCGGAAGGGATAACCGCTGAAAGCATCTAAGCGGGAAGCCTGTTCCAAGATGAGGTTTCTCACCCCCTTCGAGGGGTAAGGCCCCCCACAGACCATGGGGTTGATAGGCCAGAACTGTAAGCTCAGTAATGGGTTCAGGTGACTGGTACTAATCGGCCGAGGACTTACCAACAACACTTATCACCGATAAGACTGTGACGCATCCACTATGCACCTCTGAAACAACACACAATCAGGCAAAACAAACCCGAAGTGTGTGTGGGTTTCATAAAGTTACGGCGGCCATAGCGGAGGGGAAACGCCCGGTCCCATTCCGAACCCGGAAGCTAAGCCCTCCAGCGCCAATGGTACTGCACCCTAATCAGTGTGGGAGAGTAGGACACCGCCGAACACAATTTGATCAACGGCCCTGTATTCGATTCCGATCGAATACAGGGCCGTTGGCATTTCTCCGCTCGGATGACGCAGCCGGCTCGCCGTGCAGCGCCCTTGTCGGGGATCCAGTTCGATTACGTTCATCCGGCTTCGAGGCATAGATTGGCTGCTATGACAGATCGTGACCGCACCCCCCGACGCGACGGCGGCCCCAACCGGACCGGCGGAGCGCGACGCGACGGTGCGCAGCGACGTGACGGACGCTCGGGTCGGCCCGAGCGTCCCACGCGTGGGACAGGTTCGGCGGGCCGGCCGGACGAGCCGGCTCTGCCCGCCGACGTCGCCGCCTCCGATCTCGACACCGAGGTCCGGCGGGATCTACTCACCTTGGACAAGACCAATGCGGAGAATGTCGCGCGCCATCTCGTGATGGTGACCCGTCTTCTCGAAGAGGATCCGACGCTGGCGCTCGAGCACGCCCGAGCCGCCCGCCGGCGTGCCGGACGGGTGGGTCTGGTCCGCGAGACGATGGGCATCGCCGCCTACAACGCGGGCGAGTGGCAGGAAGCTCTCTCGGAACTGCGTGCCGCGCGCCGGATCACCGGCAGCACCGCGCTTCTTCCGCTCATCGCGGATGCCGAGCGCGGTCTGGGTCGCCCCGCGCGAGCGGTCGAGATCGCGCGCAGCGAGGAAGGTCGAGCCCTTGTCGGCGACGAGGCCACCGAGATGCGCATCGTCGAGTCCGGCGCCCGAATCGATCTGGGTGAACCGGAAAAGGCGATCGTCACGCTGCAATCGGAGAACCTGAAGCCGGGACAGTCGGGAACGCCCGCAGCTCGTCTCTACTATGCGTATGCCTCGGCGCTGGCGGCCGCCGACCGCGTGGACGAAGCGATCACCTGGTTCATGAATGCAGCCTCGGCCGACGTCGACGATGTCACCGATGCCGAACTGCGACTGGTGGAATTGGCCGACGGACCCCAGGTCGACGCGGACGCGGGCGGGGGCGATGTGGTCACGCCCGAGTCGGGGATCGACACGGCCTCGGCGGCGCCGGAGTCTCTCATCGCGGCGTCGGCACCGGCCGTCGAGACCGCGGACGTGGTGTCGCCCTCGGAAGCGGTGACCGCCTCGTCGGCGCCGTCTCCGGTGGTGGAACCCAGCGTTCCTGCGGTGGACACGACACCGGCCCCCGCGGTGGACACGACACCGGCCCCCGCGGTGGACACGACACCTATTGCCGCGGTGGACACGACACCCGTTGCCGCGGCAGCACCCTCGGTTCCCACAGATGCATCGTCCGGTGCGCTCGCCGCTCGGTACGACGCGCTGCTCCTCGACCTCGACGGCACCGTCTTTGCCGGCCATCGCGCGATTCCCGGCGCCCGCGAGACCCTCGAGGCGGTGACAACCGCACGGTTCTTCGTCACGAACAACGCCAGCCGACGTCCTGCGGAGGTTGTCGATCATCTCGTCGAGCTCGGTTTCGCGGCAACGGCAGATCAGGTGGTCACCAGCGCACAGTCGGCGGCCCGATTGCTGTCCGAGCATCTCGAGCCGGGATCACGTGCGCTCGTCATCGGCACCGAAGGACTCGCGCAGGAAGTCCGCGAGGTCGGCATCGGGGTCACCCGCAGCGCCGATGATCGTCCCGCAGCGGTGATCCAGGGCCATTCGCCCGACACCGGGTGGGCTCAGCTGTCCGAGGCGGCATTGGCGATCGGTGCGGGTGCACTGTGGATCGCCTGCAACACCGACGCCACGTTGCCGTCCGAGCGCGGCAAGCTGGTCGGCAACGGATCGATGGTCGCGGCCGTCGCCCACGCCACGGGTAAACAACCGCTGGTGGCGGGAAAGCCGGCTGCGCCGTTGATGGCCGACGCCATCGCCCGCAGCCGCGCCTCGCGGCCCCTGGTCGTCGGCGATCGCCTCGACACCGACATCGAGGGTGCGCATTCGGTCGGCGTGGACAGCGTGCTGGTCCTGACCGGTGTCAGCACGGTGGCGGACCTGCTGATCGCGCCGCCCGAGCAGCGGCCGACCTACGTGGTCGCCGATCTCACCGGGTTGTTCGCCGATGCGGATTCGGTCCGCGTGGGTGAGCAGGATGGATGGTCGATCGACGTCAGCGGCGACACGGCGACCGTGAGGTCTGACGGCACCGGCCGACCGGAGAGCCTGGTGCCGGCGTTGGCCGAGGTCGTGTGGCACGCGATCGACGACGGTGGCCTCGATCCGTCCGAACTGACGGTGAGCAGCGCCGACGACGCGGCACGCGGTGTGCTGAACTCGGTCGGTATCGGTACCGTGCGCTAGCGTTGGTGCCATCATGATCGACTCCGGCCACATCGAATCCGGTGACTCCGAAAGCTCCTCGCAGCAGAACGGCGGACCGGTGCCCGGTCCGCCGCGGCCCGGGCCCCACCTGATGCCGCGGTCGGCCGGTGCGCCGGCGCCCGACGCAGGTGAGGTCGCACAGGCTCCGGACACCGACCCGGACGCCGTGACCGCTGCGGTGTCGGCGCTGCTCGTGCAGGTGGACGAGGTTCGCCAAGCTGTCGACGGCACGTTCGATCTCAGTGCGCTCGGGCGTCAGACCGAACTGCTCGAACAGGCCCATGACGTTCTGACCACGGCGCTCGAAGACGTCGACACACGATGAGAGACTGCTGAGCCGTGGCGCCCCGCGCTCGCCTCGACGCCGAGCTCGTTCGTCGTGGTCTGGCCCGCTCGCGCGAACAGGCCCGGACCCTCATCGCGGACGGGCTCGTCAAGATCAATGGCGTCGTCGCCGTGAAGCCGGCGACCAATGTCGGCCGCGACACCCCGATCGTGGTGGTCGAGTCGGTCGGAGATGACTGGGCCTCCCGAGGTGCGCACAAGCTGTTGGGTGCGCTCGCGGAGTTCGGGCCGTCCGGCCTGTCCGTCGCGGGGCGGCGATGCCTCGACGCCGGCGCATCGACCGGCGGTTTCACCGACGTCCTGCTGCGGCGGGATGCGGCCGAGGTGGTGGCCGTCGACGTCGGCTACGGCCAACTGGTGTGGCGCCTCCAGAACGACGCCCGGGTCACCGTGCGCGATCGCACGAACGTCCGTCATCTGAACCCCACCGACATCGGCGGCGAGGTCGACCTCGTGGTGGGCGACCTGTCGTTCATCTCACTCGCGCTGGTCCTGCCCGCGCTGGCGGCATGCACCCGCGTCGGTGGCGATCTCCTCCCGATGGTCAAACCCCAGTTCGAGGTGGGCAAGGACCGCGTGGGCTCCGGCGGAGTCGTCCGGGACCCGCAACAACGTGCGGACGCGGTCCTCGCGGTGGCCCGCGTGGCACGCGATCTCGGCCTGCACACCCGTGCCGTCGTGGCGAGCCCGCTGCCCGGTCCATCGGGCAATGTCGAGTTCTTTCTGTGGCTGCGCAAGGTCCGCGCGGTCACAGCAACCGAACCGAGTGGGTCGGGTCGCGGTGTGCCGAATTCCACCGGGGGCGACCGGGCCGACGCGAACCCGTCCCGGCCGGATAGGGTCGGAGTCCGAACCGACGTAACGCGCGGGGACGCCGACAACACGGCTCCCGCCCCCGGGACGTCCGACGATTCGGCACTGATCGAGATGATCGGCAGAGCCGTCGAGAACGGACCTCGCTGACAGACGAAGGGACCACTGTGGCCAACGACCCGGTCGCCGATGGGGCGGGGCACCGAGAGTTCTTGGTGGTCGCGCACACCGGGCGAGAAGTCGTCACACAGACGATGGAGTCGATTGCGCGTCACTGCGCCGCGGCCGGCGTGCGCCTGCGGATCGTCGATCATGACACGCGATCTCGCGATGCGGCCGTCGAGGCCCACACCGACGTCGCCGTGGATCCGGCCCCGCCGGAGAGTCATCCGGTCGATCCGGACCATCTCCGGAGCATCGGAGCGGCCGTGGAGGTCACGTCGGCGGTACCGGCGTCGGCAGAGGGCTGCGAGGTCGTGATCGTCCTCGGTGGGGACGGCACGTTCCTGCGCGCCGCCGAACTCGCCTATCCGGCCGAGGTGCCGGTGCTGGGCATCAACCTGGGGCGCATCGGATTTCTGGCGGAGGCCGAGGCCAACCGCGTCGACGAGGTGATGCGTCAGCTGATCTCCCGTGACTACCGGGTGGAACCGCGGATGACCCTCGACGTCACGGTGATCGACCCGGCGCGACCGGACGAGCCGCCGGCACGCAGCTGGGCTCTCAACGAGATCGCGATCCTGAACCGCACGAGCCATGGTGTTCTCGAACTCGTGACCGAGGTCGACGGCCGCCCGGTGTCCGCGTTCGGCGCCGACGGTGTGCTGGTGTCGACGCCGACGGGATCCACCGCCTACGCGTTCTCGGCCGGTGGGCCGGTGATGTGGCCGGATCTCGAGGCCATCCTGGTGGTGCCCAGCAACGCGCACGCCCTGTTCGCCCGTCCGCTGGTGACGAGCCCACGTTCGCTCGTCGCGGTCGAGATCGACAAGGGCGGTCGGTCGGCGTTCGCCCTCTGCGACGGGCGGCGCCGGCTCGACGTGCCTGCCGGCGCACGCGTCGAGGTGGTGCGCAGTGAACGTTCGGTGCTCTGGGTCCGCATCGACTCGGATCCCTTCACCGACCGTCTCGTGACAAAATTCGATCTACCGGTGACAGGCTGGCGGGGGAGGCCGATCTGACGTGCTGGAAGAACTGTCCATCGAAGGCCTGGGTGTCATCGAGCAGGCCTCCGCGCAATTCCATCCCGGTTTCACCGTCCTGACGGGTGAGACCGGTGCGGGCAAGACGATGATCGTGACGAGCCTTCACCTGCTCTCCGGCGCCCGCGCGGACGCATCGCGCGTGCGCACCGGCGACAGCAAGGCGACTGTCGAGGGCCGATTCCGTCTCACCGAGCCCGGGGCGACCGCCGACGCGGACGACGACCCGGTCGTCGTCGAGATCCTCGAGGCATCCGGCGCAGACATCGACGAGGACGGCACGGTCATCGCGGTCCGTTCGGTCGGTAGCGACGGCCGCTCACGCGCACACCTCGGCGGCCGGTCGGTCCCGGTCGGCGTGATGGGGCGGCTGACCAACCACCTGCTGACGATCCACGGCCAGAACGATCAACTACGACTGCTGAAACCCGAGCATCAGCGAGCCGCTCTCGACACCTTCGCCGGATCCACCGTGGCCACGGCGTTGCGGACCTACCGAACGGCACGCGACGAGTGGGTGACGATCCTCGACGATCTCGACGCACGCCGCACCAACTATCGCGAACTCGCCCAGGAGGCGGATCGGCTCCGTTTCGGCATCGACGAGATCGCGGCCGTCGACCCGAAGCCCGGCGAGGACAACGAACTGGCCGCGACGATTCATCGGCTGTCCGACCTGGAGACCGTCCGGGCCGCCGGAGCGCAGTCACAGGAGATCGTCGTCGGCGATTCCGATTCGGTCGTCGAGGGCCTGGGGCGGGTCCGCACCATCCTGGAGACGTCCGCCGACGAGACATTGCGGGATCTGCTCCCGCGAGTCGCCGAGGCGCTGACCGTCGTCACCGATGTGGGGGAGGAGCTGACCTCGTTCCTCGCCGGGCTGCCCGCCGACGCCGAGGAACTCGACAAGTTGTTGACCCGGCAGTCGGAGCTGAAGTCGCTGGTACGCAAGTACGCCCCGGACATCGACGGTGTCATCGCGTGGCGGAACGCGGCCGAGGACCGGCTGGCCGAGATCGACGACCCGAACCGGTCGATCACCGAACTCGAGAACGCCGCACTCGCCGCGCAGGGGAAGGTCCAGGAGGCCGCCACGGCTCTGCGCCGCCGACGAAAGACCGCCGCGAAGTCGATGGCGACAAAGGTGTCGGCGGAACTCTCCGGGCTCGCCATGGGTGATGCCGCGCTGGCCGTCGAGGTCGGCGTCGATGCGGCCGGCGACGACGACCGACTCGCGATCGACGTCGACGGAACGCGCGCCCATGCCGGCTCGGGCGGCGCCGACCGGGTCGAGTTCGCGCTGCTCGCGCACAAGGGCGCGACCCCGTTGCCCATCGCGCGATCCGCGTCCGGCGGTGAACTGTCGCGGGTGATGCTGGCGATGGAGGTCGTGCTGGCGGCCCCGACCAGCGGTTCGATCATGGTGTTCGATGAGGTCGATGCCGGCGTCGGGGGCCGCGCCGCGGTCGAGATCGGGCGGCGACTGGCCGGACTGGCCCGCGCCCACCAGGTGATCGTGGTGACACACCTGCCGCAGGTCGCCGCCTTCGCGGACAACCATCTGGTGATCGGCAAGAACTCGGGGGGCGGCCGAAAGAATCGGCCGCACACCAGCACCGTGCGCACCCTGGATCGCGACGAGCGCGTCGCAGAACTCGCACGCATGCTCGCCGGGCTCGGGGACTCCGACACGGGTCGCGCCCACGCCGAGGAGCTACTGGCGACCGCCGAGTCGGAGAAGGTCGAGGCCACCGACTGACCCCGGCAGCGCGACAGCTGTTACTCGTGTGACAAAAGTTGCAGTTGTTACGGCGCGCCTCCATCGATTGCCGCGACCCCGCGTCAATCATGGGCGTCATGAAGATGCCTGCACTGCTCGCCCGCACCACCGATGCACTTCCTGGCGTCACCGGAATCGCCAGGATCGACAAGAACACCCGACGGTTGCTCGACCGGGTCGGTCCCGGCGACATCGCCATCCTCGACGAGATCGATCTCGATCGGATGACCGCGGATGCGTTGGTGCAGGCCAACGTCGTCGCGGTGGTCAACGCGTCGCCGTCGATCTCCGGCCGCTATCCCAACCTCGGTCCGGAGGTGCTCGTCGCTTCCGGCATCGTGTTGCTCGACAACGTCGGCGACGAGGTCTTCAAGCGGGTGAAGGACGGCGCCAAGCTCCGGATCGACAATGATCGCCTCTTCGTCGGTGAGCGTCGCCTCGCGCTCGGCACCGAGCTCGAGGAGAGCGACATCGCGGACATGATGATCGAGGCCAAGACCGGCCTGGTCGATCATCTGGAGGCCTTCTCCGGCAACACGATCGAGTTCATCCGCAGCGAGTCGCCGCTGCTGATCGACGGCGTCGGCGTGCCCGACGTCGACGCCGATCTCGCCGGCCGGCACGTGGTCATCGTCGCCGACGGGGCCGACCGTGGCGCGGACCTGCGTGCCCTCAAGCCGTTCATCAAGGAGTACTCCCCGGTGCTCGTGGGCGTCGGCGCCGGTGCGGACACCCTGATGAAGGCGGGTTACAAGCCTGCCGTCATCGTCGGTGACCCCGAGGAGATGAAGACCGCAACTCTCAAATCCGGTGCGCAGCTGGTGCTTCCGGCCGACACCGACGGGCACGCCGCGGGACTCTCGAGGATTCAGGACCTGGGCATCGGCGCGACCACGTTCCCGGCGGCGGGAGCGGCGGCCGATCTCGCGCTGCTGCTCGCCGACTATCACGGCGCCGACCTCATCGTCACCGTCGGCTACGGCGGCACCCTGGACGACTTCTTCGACCGTTCGCGTCGGGAGAGCAACCCGTCGACGTTCCTCACCCGCCTCAAGGTCGGACCGAAGCTGGTCGACGCCAAGGCGGTCGCCACCCTGTACCGCAGCCGGGTCTCCGGTGCCGCCATCGCCTGCGTCATCCTGGCGGCACTGATAGCGGTCATCGCGGCGGTCCTGCTCTCCAACATGGGGCCGGAGGTCACCGACTGGGCGGTCGCGCAGTACCACCAGGCCGTCGAGTGGGCCCGAGGCGTCTGGAACCGGTAGTCAATGATCTCTCTTCGGCAGCACGCGATCTCACTCGTCGCGGTCTTCTTGGCGCTGGCGCTCGGGCTGTTCCTCGGCTCCGGCTTCGTCGGTGACCGGGTCAACTCGGTCACCGGCACCTCCCGGGACCGCATCGGTGACCTCGAGAAACAGCGGGACCAGCTCAACGAACAGGTCAACGCCGCCAACAGCTTCGACGCCGCGGTCGCGCCACGGCTGATCGACGGCGCCCTCAAGGGGCAGTCGGTGCTGGTGGTCACCGCGCCCAACGCGGCCGACGCCGATGTGGATGCGGTGAAGGAGTCGATCTCGACTGCCGGCGGCCGGTTCTCCGGTCAGATCGCGATGACCGACGCGCTGGTCGCGGACCAGAACGCGGAACAGCTTCGCACGATCGTCGACCAGACCATCCCGCCCGGCGCGACCCTGCGCTCCGAGCTCACCGACTCCGGTGGTCGGATCGGTGACCTGCTGGGCGCGCTCGTACTCCATCGCGACGGCCAGGCCGCCGCGTCCGGAGGTGACATCCGACTCGGCCTGCAGGCCCTGCGCGAAGGCGGCTTCATCGGCTACGCCGACAGCGCGATCTCGCCCGCCGATCTGGTCGTGGTGGTCACCGGTGACGCACTCGGCGAGGATTCCGGTGCCCAGGGTGCCTTGACAGGGCGGATGGCGGCCGCGATGGCCGCCCGCGGACAGGGTGGCGTGCTCGTGGGACGCACGGGCTCGGCCACCGGCGGGTCGCCGCTCGCGGTGGTGCGCTCGGACCCGGCGTTGGGCAACGCGGTGTCGACGGTGGACAACGTCGATCAGCAGACCGGCCGGATCACCACGGTGCTCGCCCTGGCGCAGGAAGCCGACGGGCGGACCGGCGGTTACGGCACCGGGCCGGGTGCGCGGGCGATCACCGTCGGCGCCGAACCCGGGCCGGCCGCGTCGGCGGGATGATCGCGGGCCCGCGGTGTCGGTGACGTCCCGGGCCATGCTGTCGACGCGCAGCAGGTGCCTGTCGGTGTGGCGGCAGTCGTTTCCCCGTCGAGGTGTTACCCTGGAGTCCCGTAGGTAATCAGGTTTTCTGGCCTGGAATCGGCCGACGGGAGACGCATTTGCGACCACTTCGTGTGCACACGGACACCAAACACATCTTTGTGACGGGCGGTGTCGCGTCGTCCCTCGGAAAGGGATTGACGGCGTCCAGCCTGGGGCAACTTCTCACCTCGCGTGGCCTCCGGGTCACGATGCAGAAACTCGACCCGTACCTGAACGTGGATCCGGGCACTATGAACCCGTTCCAGCACGGCGAGGTGTTCGTCACCGAGGACGGTGCGGAGACCGACCTCGACGTCGGGCATTACGAACGCTTCCTCGACCGCAACCTCTCGCAGTCGGCCAATGTGACCACCGGACAGGTCTATTCGACGGTGATCGCCAAGGAGCGGCGCGGCGAGTATCTGGGCGAGACCGTCCAGGTCATCCCACACATCACCGACGAGCTCAAGGCCCGGGTGCTCGCCATGCGTGAGCCCGGCTCCGACGGTGAGGCCCCGGACGTGGTCATCACCGAGATCGGTGGGACGGTCGGCGACATCGAATCGCAGCCGTTCATCGAGGCCGCGAGACAGATCCGGCACGACGTCGGCCGGGACAATGTGTTCTTCCTGCACGTGTCCCTGGTGCCCTACCTCGCCCCGTCGGGAGAGCTCAAGACCAAGCCGACACAGCATTCGGTGGCGGCCCTGCGCAACGTCGGTATCCAGCCCGATGCGTTGATCCTGCGCTGCGACCGCGAGGTCCCCGAGGGGCTGAAGAAGAAGATCGCGCTCATGTGCGACGTCGACATCGAGGGCGTCATCTCCACGCCCGACGCCCCGTCGATCTACGACATCCCCAAGGTCCTGCACCACGAGCAGCTCGACGCCTACGTCGTGCGCAAACTCGGACTGCCGTTCCGGGACGTGGACTGGACCGAGTGGGGCGAGCTGCTCAAGCGTGTGCACGACCCGCGGGAGACGGTCACCGTCGCGCTCGTCGGCAAGTACGTCGACCTGCCCGATGCCTACCTGTCCGTCACCGAGGCCATCCGCGCCGGCGGGTTCGCCTGGAAGGCACGCACCGAGATCAAGTGGGTGCCGTCCGACGAGTGCGCGACCCCGGACGGAGCGCAGGCCGCACTCGGCGATGTCCACGCGATCCTCATCCCCGGCGGTTTCGGCATCCGCGGGATCGAAGGAAAGGTCGGGGCGATCAACTACGCCCGCAAACGCGGTGTACCGCTGCTGGGTCTGTGTCTGGGCCTGCAGTGTGTGGTCATCGAGGCGGCCCGCGCTGCCGGACTCGACGACGCGAGTTCCACCGAGTTCGACCCGGAGACGCCCTACCCGGTGATCTCCACCATGGCCGACCAGACCGATGCCGTCGCGGGCGAAGCCGATCTCGGCGGGACCATGCGGCTCGGCGCCTACCCGGCCACACTCGAGGCCGGCAGTGTGGTCGCCGAGGCATACGGCACCACCCAGGTCTCCGAGCGGCATCGACATCGTTTCGAGGTGAACAACACCTACCGCGACAAGATCGCCGCGTCCGGACTGGTCTTCTCGGGCACCTCACCCGACGGGCACCTCGTCGAGTTCGTCGAGTACCCGCCGTCGGTGCATCCGTTCCTGGTTGCGACGCAGGCACATCCGGAGTTGAAGAGCCGTCCCACACGCCCGCATCCACTGTTCCGGGCGTTCATCGACGCGGCACTGAAATACAAGGCGGCCGAACGCCTTCCGGTCGACCTGGGGGACTACGAGCGGGCCGTGGCCGAAGACGACGAGACCGACGCCGAGGTCGGCGCTTGAGCAAACCCGGTTCGGGCGACGCATCGCGTGGTGCGGCGTCCGGCGAACACGGATTCGATGTCGCGGGCACGCGGACCGTCTACGACGGCGCGATCCTGACGCTGCGCGTCGACGAGGTCGAGATGCCCGGCGGCCGGGTCGCCGAGCGCGAGGTCGTGGAGCACTTCGGCGCGGTGGCCGTGGTCGCCCGCGACGCCGAGGGCCGGATCGCGATGGTCCGGCAGTACCGTCACCCGATCGGCCGCCGGCTGCTCGAGCTCCCGGCCGGACTGCTCGACGGTGGTCCCGACGAGACGCCGCTGGACGCGGCGAAGCGCGAACTCGGCGAGGAAGTCGATCTGGCGGCCGACCGGTGGCATGTCCTGGTCGACCTGGATCTGTCGCCGGGCTTCACCGACGAGGCCCTGCGCCTCTACCTCGCCGAAGACCTCCGTCAGCTCGAGGCGGCCGAACGGCACGACGAGGAGGCCGACATGTCGGTCGAGTGGCTGACACTCGACGACGCCGTCGGGCGCGTCCTCGGCGGGGACATCGTCAACGCGACGAGTGTCGCCGGCATCCTGGCGACCGCCGCGGCCGACGCCCGCGGTGTCGGGCTGCGGGAGACGAACGCACCCTGGACGGACGAGCCGACGGCCCTGCGCGAACGGCGGGCGCGGCGGTGAGCCGACCCGCCGTGCACGGCGGCCGGGCGACCCTTGTCGGCGCCCCCACGCTCGCTGCCGAGGGGACGGCGAAGTCCCCGTCCGGGCACTCGGGAGTCCGTTCCCCCTCGGCGGGCAGTGGCGCCGACGAGGTCACCCGGTACCTCGATCACCTCACCGTCGAACGCGGCGCCGCCGCCAACACGGTGCGCTCGTATCGTCGTGATCTCGACAGGTACGAGCAGTACTTGGTCGCCAGAGGCATCGAGGGGCTCGCCGCGGTCACCGAGCAGGACGTCCGTGAATTCCTCGTCGAGTTGCGACGAGGCGACACCGAGGCCGGGCTGGCGCCGCTCGCGGACAGCTCGATCGCACGAACCCTGGTGGCGGTCAGGGGTTTTCACAAATTCGCCGCCGCCGAGGGGGTCGTCGACGCCGACGTGGCGCATGCGGTGCGGCCGCCTCGGCCGGCTCGGCGCCTGCCGAAGTCGCTGCCCGTCGACGAGGTTCTCGCCATTCTCGAGTCCGCCGGTGCGGCGGATCATCCTCGGGCGCTTCGCGATCGGGCCCTGCTCGAACTGCTCTACAGTTGCGGTGCCCGCATCTCGGAGGCCACCGCGCTCGATGTCGACGACATCGACAGGACGACCCGCGCGGTCCGACTTCGCGGCAAGGGCGGCAAGGAACGGGTCGTCCCGGTCGGTGGTCCGGCGATCGACGCCCTCGAGGCGTATCTGGTCCGCGGTCGACCGGCGTTGGCGAGCAAGGCGAATCCGGCCCTGTTCCTGAATGCCCGCGGTGGCCGACTCTCGCGGCAGAGCGCCTGGCAGGTGCTGGCCGATGCGGCCGGCCGAGCCGGACTCGACAAAACTGTGTCGCCGCACACCCTGCGACACAGTTTCGCCACCCATCTCCTCGACGGCGGAGCCGATGTGCGCGTGGTCCAGGAGCTCCTGGGCCACGCCTCGGTGACCACCACGCAGGTCTACACACTGGTGACGGTCAACACGATGCGCGAGGTCTACGCGACGGCCCACCCGAGGGCGCGGTGAGCGACGATCAAGTCGCCCTGTTCGATGTCGGCGATGCTCCGCCGGATCGGCGAGGCGAAGCACTAGGCTGGGACCAGCATTTCACGGTCGCGACCAGCGGTCCGGAGCAGAGCAGTCGGATGAGGGAAGGGAGTGGCGGACACGTGAGCACCCCGGGGGCACCGCGGTCTGCCACCTCACCTGACGATCAGTACCGGATCTCGGTCTCGCCCGGCCGCGAGAGCGACGAGGACACCGATCACGAGGGTGAGCTCGGTCCGACGGGCCGGCCGTATCGTCCGGTTCCCGAACCCACGCCGTTGGATCGACATGGCCCGGCCACGGTCGTCGCGGTGTGCAACCAGAAAGGCGGGGTGGGCAAGACCACCTCGACCATCAACCTGGGTGCCGCGCTCGCCGAGTACGGACGCCGCGTGCTTCTCGTCGACCTGGACCCACAGGGTGCGTTGTCGGCGGGGCTGGGCGTGCCGCACCACGACCTCGATCAGACCGTCTACAACCTGCTGGTGCCGCCACAGGCCGACACCGACGACGTGTTGATGCGGACCCGCGTGGACGGCCTCGACCTGTTGCCCAGCAACATCGACCTGTCCGCCGCGGAGATCCAACTCGTCACCGAGGTGGGCCGCGAGCAATCGCTGGCGCGCGCCCTGCATCCGGTGCTCGACCGCTACGACTTCGTGCTGATCGACTGTCAGCCGTCGCTCGGATTGTTGACCGTCAACGCGCTCGCATGCGCCGACACGGTCGTCATCCCGATGGAGTGCGAGTACTTCAGCCTGCGCGGTCTCGCGCTGCTCACCGACACCGTCGAGAAGGTGCGGGACCGGCTCAACCCGCGCCTGAGTCTGGGCGGAATCCTCGTGACGATGTTCGACGCGCGGACACTGCACTCGCGCGAGGTCATGTCGCGGGTCGTCGAGGTGTTCGGCGACACCGTGTACGACACGGTGATCAGCCGCACCGTCCGATTCCCGGAGACGAGTGTGGCGGGCGAACCGATCACGTCGTGGGCGCCGAAGTCGGCGGGCGCCAAGGCCTACCGCGCATTGGCGCGCGAGGTCATCGCCCGCAACTCGCGTCCCACATGATCGACGGGGACACCGACGTCGAAGACGCGGCGAAGGTCGTCGCCGACCATCCGGCGGCCGACGATCCGGCCCCGGCCGACAAGCCGGCGGGATTCCAGGTCCGGCTGCGCAACTTCGAGGGTCCGTTCGACCTGCTGCTGAACCTGATCAGTCAGCATCGCCTCGATGTCACCGAGGTGGCATTGCACGAGGTCACCGACGACTTCATCGCGTACACGCGCGAGATGGGCCCCGAGATGGGTCTGGAACAGACCACCGAGTTCCTCGTCGTCGCGGCAACTCTGCTGGACCTCAAGGCGGCTCGGCTCCTGCCGTCCGGTCAGGTCGACGACCCCGAGGATCTCGCGCTGCTCGAGGCGCGCGACCTGCTGTTCGCCCGGCTGCTGCAGTACCGGGCCTACAAGCAGGTCGCGGCCTTGTTCGGGGAGCTCGAAGCTGCCGCCCTGCAACGCTATCCGCGTGCGGTATCTCTGGAGGAACATTTCTCCGAGCTGCTGCCCGAGGTGACATTGGGCGTCGACGCCCGCGGGTTCGCCCAGGTGGCCGCGACGGCTCTGACGCCGCGCCCGACACCGACCGTGGGGCTCGACCACCTGCACGTCTCAAAGGTGTCGGTGCCCGCCCAGGCGCGGCGGATGGCCGGCCTGCTGGCCGCCCACCCCGACGAATGGGTCTCGTTCCGGACGCTCACGGAAGATTGTGCGAACGGTTTGGAGGTGGTGGGCAGCTTCCTCGGTCTGCTGGAGCTGTTCCGCGAGCGGGCGATCACGTTCGAACAGCCGGAACCGCTGGGGGACCTGCAGGTCAGCTGGACGGGCGACCGCGCCGTGGAGGACGTGAACATCGACAGGGCGGAGGATTACGGATGAGCGAGGAGAACGGATTCGGGGCCGGCGACATCGCCGCCGGTCAGACCTCCCTCGATCACGACGGCGAGGGCGCACTCGACGACGCGAAACTGCGGTCGGCGCTGGAAGCGGTCCTGCTGGTGGTCGATTCGCCGGTGAGTGCCGATGAGCTCGCCACCGCGGTCGATCAGGATCGGCGGCGCGTCCACACGATGCTCACCCGGATGTCCGAGGAACTCACCCAGGCGAACAGCGGGATGGACCTGCGGTTCGCCGGGGACGGCTGGCGCTATTACACCCGCGCCGAGTACGCGCCCTACGTCGAGCGGCTGCTGCTCGACGGTGCGCGGTCCAAACTGACCCGCGCCGCCCTGGAGACCCTCGCGGTGATCGCCTATCGGCAGCCTGTGTCGCGCGCCAGGGTGAGTGCGATCCGCGGTGTGAACGTGGACGGCGTCATCCGGACTCTGGTGGCGCGTGGCCTGATCAACGAGGTGGGGACCGACGCTGCCACGACGGCCACCACGTATGGCACGACCGAACTGTTCCTCGAGCGGCTGGGGCTCGCATCGCTGTCCGAAATGCCGGACCTGGCGCCGTTGTTGCCCGACGTCGACGTGATCGATGACCTCGACGAGGAGATCTCGTCGGACCCGCGATTCGCCAAACTCGATGCTCACCGGTCAGACTCGACAGGGAACGAATCATCCGGACCGGACCCCGACGACAGTGCGGCACCCCTTCCGGACACCGACAATCAGGATTGAGATATGGCATCCGCTAGCCGAGACGGCACACCGGGCCCGCGCAAGAGGTCGACGCGCGCGCAGGCAACCGGCAAGAAGACTCCCAAGTCCACGGGCAGGTCCCAGGGCCACGGGCAGGGCAATCCGGCCGCCCGGTCGACGAAGAAGACGCATCGCAAGGGGTCGTCGAAACCCGACGTGACCTCGGGCAAGGTGCGTCTGAACAATGCGAAACCGGCCCGCCACCAGACACCCGGCCCGAACGCCGACGAATCCGGCGCCACGTACGTCGCCGACGGGGTGCGGCTGCAGAAGGTGCTCGCCGCGGCCGGCGTCGCGTCGCGGCGCGGAGCCGAGGAGCTCATCGCCGCGGGACGTGTCGAGGTCGACGGTGAGATCGTCACCGAGCAGGGTCTGCGCATCAATCCCGACACCGCGATCATCCGGGTCGACGGCGCACGGGTCGTCATCGACGAGAACAAGCAGTACCTCGCGCTGAACAAGCCCAAGGGCTGGCAGTCGACCATGTCCGACGATCAGGGTCGTCCGTGCATCGGCGACATCGTCGCCGAACGCGTGATGTCCGGACAGCGCCTGTTCCACGTCGGTCGGCTCGACGCCGACACCGAGGGCCTGTTGCTGCTGACCAACGACGGTGAGCTCGCCCACCGGCTGATGCATCCGTCGTTCGAGGTGCCCAAGACCTACCTGGCCACCCTGAAGGGTGAGGTCCCGCGCTCGCTCGGGCGCACCCTGCGGGGCGGCATCGAGCTCGAGGACGGCCCGGTCGCGGTCGACTCGTTCGGAGTCGTCGAGGTCCACGAGGGTCAGTCGCTGGTCAAGATCACCCTGCACGAAGGTCGGAACCGGATCGTCCGTCGCATGATGGAAGAGGTCGGATTCCCGGTGACCGCCCTGGTGCGTACGCACATCGGCGTCGTCGCCCTCGGTGAGCAGCGCCCCGGAAGCCTGCGAGTGCTGAACAACAACGAGATCGGGGAGTTGTACAAGGCGGTGGGGCTGTGAGCAGCGGCGACGCCGCGGGCACGCGCGTCATCGCGATCGACGGACCCGCAGGCACCGGGAAGTCGACGGTGTCGAAGATCCTCGCCGATCGTGTCGGGGCACGGTTCCTCGACACCGGCGCGATGTACCGGGCGGCCACCCTGGCCGTGCTCGATGCCGCGGTGCCGCTCGACGATACCGATGCCATCGGCGAGCGGGTCGCGCATGCCGACATCCGCCTCGACGTCGAGTCGGGTGGATCGACCACCTTTCTCGACGGTGCCGACGTCTCCGTCGCCATCCGCACCGACCGGGTGACCGATGCCGTGTCCGCGGTGTCGGCCGTGCCCGCGGTGCGCACCAGACTCGTCGCCGTCCAACGTCGCGCGGCGCAGGGTGCGTTCGTCGTGGTGGAGGGCAGGGACATCGGGACCGTGGTCTTCCCGGACGCCGACCTCAAGGTGTTCCTCACCGCGACCCCGGAAGCGCGGGCCACCCGACGGCACAAGCAGAACCTGTCCGCGGGACGTGCCGGCGACTACGCCGACGTGCTCGCGAGCGTCAATCGCCGCGACCACCTCGACTCGACGCGCGCGATCTCGCCGCTGCGGCCGGCCGACGACGCGGTGATCGTGGAAACCAGTGACCTGACCCTCGAGCAGGTGGTCGACACACTCGGCCGCCTGGTACGCGATCGGATCGGAGTGCAGTCGTGAGTGAGCACAATCCCCTCGGTGCGCCCGGCGACGAGCTCGCGTTGCCCGGCGACGGCGTCTGGTCCGACGAAACCGATTGGCAGCTGACCGATTTCGACGTCGACGGAGAACCGATCGACGCGACCCCGGTGCCGGTGGTGGCCATCGTCGGACGGCCCAACGTCGGCAAGTCCACACTGGTGAACCGGATCCTCGGCCGCCGTGAGGCCGTCGTCGAGGACATCCCCGGGGTCACGCGTGACCGCGTGTCCTATGCCGCGAGCTGGTCGGGTCAGCGGTTCACCGTTGTCGACACCGGCGGCTGGGAACCCGACGCGAAGGGTCTGCAGCAGGCCGTGGCAGCGCAGGCCGAACTGGCCATGCGCACCGCCGACGCCATCGTCCTGGTGGTCGACGGCACGGTCGGCGCCACCTCGACCGACGAGGCGGTGGCACGGGTGCTGCGCCGCTCGAAGACGCCGGTCATCCTGGCGGCCAACAAGGTCGACAGCGAGCGGGCCGAGGCCGACACCGCCACGTTGTGGTCGTTGGGTCTCGGTGAGCCGCATCCGGTGTCGGCAGCGCACGGTCGGGGGGCGGGCGACCTGCTCGACATCATCCTCGACGTCTTGCCCGAGACGCCCCGCGAGGCACCAGCTTTCGGTGGCCCGCGACGGGTCGCGCTGGTCGGTAAACCCAACGTCGGCAAGAGTTCGTTGCTGAACAAGCTCGCCGGATCGGAACGCTCGGTCGTCGACAACGTGGCCGGCACGACGGTCGACCCGGTGGACGAGCTCATCGACATCGATGGCACGACATGGCAATTCGTCGACACCGCAGGGTTGCGGCGCAAGGTGCGGACGGCGAGCGGGCATGAGTACTACGCCTCGCTGCGTACCCGGGCCGCGCTCGACGCCGCCGAGGTCGCGATCCTCCTGATCGACGCCTCCGAACCGGTCACCGAACAGGATCTGCGGGTGCTGTCGATGATCATCGAGAGCGGCCGCGCATTGGTGATCGCGTTCAACAAGTGGGACCTGGTCGACGAGGATCGCCGCTATCAGCTCGACAAGGAGATCGACCGCGACCTGGCCCGGGTGCCCTGGGCGCGTCGCGTGAACATCTCGGCGAGCACCGGCCGTTCGGTCCAGAAACTCGTGCCCGCACTCGAGGGTGCGTTGGCATCCTGGGACAAGCGGGTCGCGACCGGACGGCTCAACAACTGGCTCAAGGAGGTCATCGCCGCCACACCGCCGCCGCTGCGTGGTGGTCGGCAGCCCCGGGTCATGTTCGCCACCCAGGCCGCCACGCGACCCCCTACCTTCGTGCTGTTCACCACCGGGTTCCTCGAGGCCGGTTACCGACGGTTCCTCGAACGCAGGCTCCGGGAGACGTTCAATTTCGATGGTTCGCCGGTGCGGGTCAACGTGCGTGTGCGGGACAAGCGGGAGCAGCGCCGCAAGCGCTGAGACGTCGGCCGGGCCCGTCGATGGCGCACCCGGTGTCACGTGCGGCAGCGCCTGTGCGGCATGCGATACTTCCACTCGTGCTCATCATCGGACTCATCGTCTTCGGAATGGTCATCGGCGCTCTCGCCCAGTTGATCATCGGCGGAAAGAACATGTGGACCATCGACTGGGGTCTCGCAATCGTCGCCGGTGTTGTCGGTTCGTTCATCGGTGGACTGCTGATCAGCCTGCTCGCCGGTGACGGTCTCAACTTCCGCGCCAGCGGCATCATCGGATCGTTGGTCGGTGCTGTCATCGTCACCGGTGCCTGGATCTGGTACAAGAAGCGGACTCCGGCGGCCTGACTCCGGCCCGGCCGATCCGGCTCGCTGACCAGGCGATTGGATCGAACCGGCGCCCGTCGGCTAGGCTCATCAACGCTCCGCTTGCGGGGCTGTCTCCTCGGAGGCAAACGGGCTGTGGCGCAGCTTGGTAGCGCACTTGACTGGGGGTCAAGGGGTCGCAGGTTCGAATCCTGTCAGCCCGACCACGAGAAACCCTCTCCGAATCACCTCGGAGGGGGTTTCGTCGTCGTTGGGCGGCGAGTCGATGGCCGGTGCTCGACACGGACGACCACGTTGGCGCGAGTTGAGACACCGTCGGGGGCGTCTTCATCCGGGCAGCCGCCGGGGCGCAGGCGCCAGGTGAGGTTCTCGGGGTCGGCATCGGACCGGACGACCATCGCCGACCTCGTCCCGATCGAACTGCTGACCGAGCAGCCGTGGAATGCCGAGCGCCTTGGAGGCGTTGCCAATGGGCATGAGCGAACAACCAGAACTCAGCCCCGAGGGGTGGGTGCGTGACCAGACCGAGAAGATTCTCGAGCAGGGGACCACTGACGGCGTCCTGATCATGGACCGACCGGTGGTGCTGTTCACCACCACCGGGGCGAAGTCGGGCAAGAAGCGCTACGTCCCGTTGATGCGGGTCGAGGAGAACGGCAAGTACGCGATGGTCGCCTCCAAGGGCGGTGACCCGAGCCATCCGTCGTGGTATCACAACGTGAAGGCACACCCGCAGGTCACGGCGCAGGACGGTGCGACAGTGTATGAGCTCACCGCACGTGAGGTCGAGGGCGCCGAGCGCGAGCACTGGTGGGACCTGGCCGTTGCGGCGTACCCGCCCTATGCGGAGTACCAGACCAAGACCGACCGGCTGATCCCGGTCTTCGTGCTCGAATGAGCTGACACCGGCCGAAGCAATTCATGAACTCCCGACGCAGTTCGCGCGACGAACTGCGTCGGGAGTTGTCGTTGTCAGCCCAGGCGGGCCAGTCGCGTCCAGGTGTCGACGACGGTGTCCGGATTCAGCGACATGGATTCGATGCCCTGCTCGAGCAGCCATTCGGCGAGGTCGGCGTGATCGCTGGGCCCCTGCCCGCAGATGCCCACGTACTTGCCGCGGGCCTTGCACGCCGAAATGGCCGCAGCGAGCATGTGTTTGACGGCCGGGTCGCGTTCGTCGAAGGAGTCCGCGACGAGTGCGGAGTCACGGTCGAGTCCGAGCGTCAGCTGCGTCATGTCGTTGGAGCCGATGGAGAAGCCGTCGAAGTGATCGAGGAAGGCGTCGGCGATGACCGCGTTGGACGGCACCTCGCACATCATGATGACCTCGAGTCCGTTCTCACCGCGACGCAGGCCGTGTGAGTCGAGCAGCGCGATCACGCCCTCGGCCTCGGCGAGTGTGCGGACGAACGGGATCATGATCTTGACGTTGGTCAGGCCCATCTCGTCGCGGACGTATTTCAGGGCCGCGCATTCCATGGCGAAGCAGTCGGCGAAGTCCTTCGACAGGTAGCGCGACGCGCCGCGGTACCCGATCATCGGGTTCTCTTCCTCGGGCTCGTACAGCTCCCCGCCGACCAACTTCGCGTACTCGTTGGACTTGAAATCCGACATGCGCACGATCACCGGGTGCGGCGCGAACGCCGCGGCAATCGTCGCGACCCCCTCGGCCACCCGGTCGACGAAGAACTCGCGGGCACTCGGGTAGGCCGCGATCGCGTCACCGATCTGCTGCTTCAGCGGCCCGTCGAGGGTCTCGAAATCGAGCAGGGCCTTGGGATGGATCCCGATCTGGCGGTTGATCACGAATTCCAGGCGCGCCAGTCCGACACCGTTGTTCGGCAGGCGGGAGAACGCGAACGCCTGCTCTGGGGTGCCGACGTTCATCATGATCTTGGTGGCGATCTCGGGCATCGCCTCGATCGACGATTCGGTGACGTCGAAGTCGAGCAATCCGTCGTACACGTAACCGGTGTCACCCTCGGCGCACGAGACGGTCACCTCGCGGCCGGCCTCGAGTGACCGGGTGGCCCCGCCGGAACCGACGACCGCGGGGATGCCCAGCTCGCGGGCGATGATCGCCGCGTGACAGGTACGGCCACCACGATTGGTGACGATCGCGCTGGCGCGCTTCATGATCGGCTCCCAGTCGGGGTCGGTCATGTCCGCCACGAGCACCTCGCCGACCTGGAACTCGTGCATCTGCTCGACCGACTCCAGCACCCGGACGGCGCCTGCGCCGATACGTGCGCCGATCGCGCGGCCCTCGACGAGCACCGGGCCGGTCTCGTTCAGCCGGAACCGTTGCTGGCCGGTCACCGCGGCCCGGGACTGCACGGTCTCCGGGCGGGCCTGCAGGATGTACAGCTCGCCGTCGACACCGTCCTTACCCCACTCGATGTCCATCGGTCGGCCATAGTGCTCTTCGATCAACAGCGCCTGGCGGGCCAGCGCCTCGACCTCGGCGTCGGTGAGGCTCAGCAGTCGTCGTTCGGCCGGCTCGACGTCGACGAACTCGGTCGTGCGGCCCACCGAGCGGTCGGTGGTGTAGATCATCTTGGTTGCCTTCGACCCGATGCCGCGCTTGAGCACAGCGGGACGGCCCGCTCGCAGCGCAGGCTTGTAGACGTAGAACTCGTCGGGGTTCACCGCACCCTGCACGACGGCCTCACCGAGCCCGTACGACGACGTCACGAACACGGCGTCGGGGAAACCGGACTCGGTGTCGATGGTGAACATGACCCCCGACGTGCCGATGTCGGAGCGCACCATCTGCTGCACACCCGCCGACAGGGCGACCACATCGTGGTCGAACTCGTGGTGGACCCGGTAGGCGATGGCGCGATCGTTGTACAACGACGCGAAGACCTCCCGCATCGCCTGCAGGATTGCTTCGATGCCCCGCACGTTGAGGAATGTCTCCTGCTGGCCGGCGAACGACGCATCCGGCAGGTCCTCGGCGGTCGCACTGGACCGCACCGCGAACGACGCCTCGTCCGAGCCGCCCGACAGTTCCGCGAACGCCGTCCGGATGTCGGCTTCGAGATCCGACGGGAAGGGCTGATCCATGACGGCCGCACGAATCTCTCGGCCTGCCTCGGCCAGCGCCTGGACGTCGTCGGTGTCGAGGTCGGCGAGCCGCGCACTGATCCGGGCGGCGAGGCTGGTGCCGGCCGATCCGGATTGGTTCATGAATCGGCGGTAGGCGTCGGCGGTCGTCGCGAAACCGTTGGGGACCCGGACGCCGAGGTCGGTCAGGTTGCGGACCATCTCACCGAGCGACGCGTTCTTGCCGCCGACCTGGTCGAGATCGGCGAGGCCGAGGTCGGCGAACCACCGGATGTTGCTGTTCATGGAAATGGCTCCTCAACTCTCGGGGTGGGGTCTGCGGGCGAGCACTTGCAAGATGATCGTGGACATCTCTTCGACGGATTTCGCCGACGAGTCGATGATGGGTAGGTCGTGGGCGCGGTACAGCGCCTCTGCGCGCTTGAGTTCGTAGGTGCACTGGCGCAGGGACGCGTAGGTGGAGTCCGGGCGTCGCTCTGTTCGGACCGCGCTGAGGCGGGCGGCGCTGGTCATGAGCCCGAAGCAGCGGTCGGCCAGGTGTCGGATCGGGCGGGGCAGGTCCGTGCTCGTGAAATCGTCGTCGATCAGTGGATAGTTCGCGACGCGCAGACCGTGCTGCAACGCGAGATACATGGTCGTCGGAGTCTTGCCGCAGCGGGACGGAGCCACCAGGATGACGTCGGCCTTGTCCAGCGAGCGAAGACTCTGACCGTCGTCATGTTCGATCGCGTACTCGACGGCCTGCATGCGTGCGTTGTACCGCTTGACGTCGCCGACGCCGTGCAGACGAGCGGGTGTGCGGGCGCCACGCGCCCCGAGGATCTCCTCGACCTGCTGCATGTGCATGTCGAAGAAATCGATGAGGGGTGCGCGGGTCTTGGCCAGTTCGATACGGACGTCGTCGAGCGCGGCTGTCGCGAAGACGAGGGGAGTCAGGCCGCGGTCCACGGTCGCGTCGATGGTGCGCACCACCTCGCGCGCATCGTCGGGGGTGGTGATGAACGGGATCAGCGTCCGGTCGAACCGATGATCGGGAAAGTGCAGCAACAGTGCGTTACCCATGGTCTCGGCGCTGATCCCGGTGCTGTCGGAGAGAAAAAAGACCGGGATCGCGTCACCACCGTGTGTCTCGCTCACCTGCTCGTGTCCTATCGGCCTGCGTCAGAGTGGCCTCTATCGTTCCTCAGGCGGTTTGCCGGCCGTCGGGCAGGTCCCTTTTACCGGCTCAGTCGGCCGAGTGACGGAGGTAGCCGTACAGCGCCGCCCGGTACCCGCGTGTGTAGCTCGGCTCGTCGTCGTCTGCGGCCGGCGCGGCCGCCATCGTCGTCGACGCATGATGTCGTGCCCACGAACGGGGAAAGGTGTCGAGCCGGGAGTTGGCGTCGTCGAACCCCTTCTGGAACAGATCCGGATCGAGGTGCCCGTCGAGTTCCGGGTCGATGATCGGAAACGACGTGGGCAGCCGGGTCACGATGCCGTGGGCGGTCGTGATGTCCAGCTCTGGCGCGCCTGGGTCGAAGGTTGTCAACGGATCGAACGCCTTTCGGCGAGAGTGCGGTAGAGGGTGGCGCGGCTGACGCCGAGGGTGGCCGCGATCGTCGGCACGGGCTGGCCGTCGGCACGCAGGCGTTCGGCGACGGCGACCTGGTCGTCGTCGAGGGCCCGCGGCCGGCCGACGGAGGAGCCGGATGCGGCTCCGGGGCGCAGCCGTGCGGGCTCGCCGTCGAGTTCCGCCAGCGAGGCGAGGACCCCGACGATCATCGCTCCGGCGAGGTCATCGGTATCGAGACCCTCGCGGAGTGACCGGAGTCCGATCTGTCGATCGGCGAGGTCGCGTGCGCTCGCCAAGACCTCCCTGGTGGTGCGGCCGAGTCGATCGACCCCGATGACGACGGCGGTGTCCCCGGGACGCGCATAGTCGAGCAGGGCGGTCCAGCCCGGGCGTCGCTGCCCGGTCGAGACCGCGACGATCCCATCGCTGTAGATCCGCGTGGGCTCGATCCCGATCTCGGTGAGGGCATCGATCTGCGACTCCAGCGGGTGGGTGTCGGTGCCTGCGCGTGCGTAGCCCAGCAGCATCCCTACGGACCCGCCGGCGGTATCCGGCTTCATGTCCGGAACCCTATCTCAAAAGTGTTCCGAAACTCGTGCGACGCGACCGTTGAAAGTGAGACCCATGCGAGAGGCCCATGTCGAATATCGAGAACAGTCGGTCATATCGCAGATGATCTGTCTCGATATGAGCGTCGATTATGATTCGAGACCGACTTGGAAATATGAGACAGGACGTGCGGGGACGGTGACGAATCCGGGGCTGTCCGCGGTTGCGCAATTCCCCGTGGTTCGCCGGGTGGTGGCGTAGTGTCGGGATCACGCGCAATGATCGGCGAGCGACTCGAGACGGAGGCGTGCGCGATGGGCGAGGACTGGACGACGAGTGAACCGCTTGTCGATTTCGTCGATGAGCTCCTGCAGCGGCATTTCGGGCCGGAGTACAGCTCCGCGTCGACGATGGACCGCACGGATGTCGAACTGCTGCTGACCGACGACACGTGGCGGCGGGTGCAGGAGTCCCGCGCCGCCGCGATGGAATGGGGCAGAACCGAGATCGCCGGCGAGGTGGCGATCGCGGCGGACCGGCTGGTGATCACATCGCATGGTCTGGTGTACGCCGCCGGGATGAGCGCGCCGGGTGCGCACCGGCCGCTGTACTACGTCGCCACGCCGGTCGAGCTGTTCGAGTCGATCGCCGAGCGCGTCGATCCGGCATCGCTGCCCGACGGTGCGGCGGCAGCGGTCGACGACCGGTTCGGGCACGAACTCACCTATCCCTGGCCACTCGACACCGGCCTGCGGCACCTCCTGGACGCGCACCAGGCCTTGCACCTCGATCTGTCGGAGCACGCGAACTCTCGATGAGATGCCGGCGCCGGCGCGTCGGCGGTCCGACCGAGCGCTGTCGCGCGTCCCCGATCAGCGATTCGGCCCCGCCATCGGATCCGCCACTCCCGGCTCGACATCGAGCACATCACGGCGGAACAGCACCATGAAGACGAAGTAGAGCCCGCCCACGGCGATCAACCCGGCGACGATCACCAGCGGTACGCCCGTCCCCGCGGGAGCGAGCAGTACGGTCACCGCGCACACCGACCAGATCAGTGCCGACACCGCGACCGGCAGCTCGAAGCGGCCGAGGTCGAACGCACCCTTCTTGCGGTCCAGGCGTTTCCGGACGGCCAGATACAGGACGACGATCAGACCGTAGGTGATCGCGGGGAACAGCGTGCCCGACGTGATCAACTCGATCAGTGCGTCACCCGGCAGGGCGATCATCGTGACGACGCCGATCACCAGCGGCAGGATGGTGGCCGCGATCGGGGTCTGCGTGCGTCGGCTCACCCGCCGCATCACCCGATGCCCGGGGAAACGTCCATCGCGAGACATCGCGAAGACCGTCCGTGCACACGACGTCATGGTGACCATTCCGCCACCGAAGAACGCGATGGCGATGGCCACCAGCAGAATTCGTTCGGTGGGCGCACCGAGTTGATCGCGCATGATGACCGCGACGGGAGATCCGGCCTCGGTCACCTTCGCGATGTCGTCGATGGCGACGGTCAGCGCGATCAGAAACAGCATCCCCAGGATCCCGGCGGCGGCAACCGAACCCACGATCGCCCGCGGCACGCTCCGGTGGGGGTCCCGGGCCTCCTCGGCCATGTTCGCCGCCGAGTCGAAGCCGACGAGGGTGGCCAGGCCGACGATCATCACCGCCATCAACCCGCCGCCGAACGCGAAGTAGTTCGTCGATCCCTCTGCGACGCCGCGGGAGACGAGATTGTCCACCGAGCCGCGACCGGTCACTGCCGCGGCGACCAGCAATGCGACGACCAGAATCACGACGATGGCCAATTCGACGCCGACGGCGAGCGAGTTGAGCACGGCGACGAGTCGGGTCGAGGCGATCGCGAGGATGGCCTGGACCACCAGGATCACGACGGTGATGACCCGCGCGGTGCCTTCGTCGGGACTCATGCCGAACAGTGGCATGAGGCATTGGCTGGCCATCGCACTGTCGATCGCCAGTAGCCCGGTGATCAGATAGCAGAACGTGAGCCAGCCGAAACCCCAACCGATCCGGGGATTCGCGAGCCGTGATGCCCACTGGTACGACGAGCCGCTGAGCGGGATGCGCGCGGCGAACTGCGCGATGACCAGTGCGACGAGCAACTGGCCGGCGAGCGCGACCGGCCACGTCCAGATGCCGACCGGGCCGGAGTTCACGAGCAGGTCGTCGTAGGTCCCGAAGATGCCGACGGCGACGGAGATGAACGCGAACGAGACAGCGAAGACCTGAAACGATCCCATCGTTCGCTTGAGTTCGGATGAGTAGCCGTAGGTCGCGGACACCTCGTCGGCGTCGGTGACCGGCTTCACCGGGTCCGTCCGGCTCACGACAGTGCCCCGCGAACCAACTCGGCGGCACGGTCGGCGGTTGCCCGGAAGCGCGCTTCGCCCGCCGCGCGGGCGCCGGCCGGGTCGCCGGTCGCGGTGAGGTTCCGGGCCGCTGAATCGGCGGCATCCGTGGCACCCAGCAACAGCATCTCGGGGGCCTGGAACAGGATTGCCGACCCGGCGTCGATGGTGTCCAGCGCACGCTGTTGGGCGGGCGTGCGCACGACCGCGGTCGACGCGGGATCCGGTGTCAGCGGCCGATTCAGAGCGTCGAGGACCCGGGTGCGGCCGGTGGCGACCGCCTCGGTGATCCGGTCCCGGTGATCACCATCGTCTGAGCTTCTCGGTCCCGCTCGCAGCACCGACGCGATCTCGAGTCCTTCGACCACAGCGACGACAAGTGCATTCTGAGCCCGGGGCAACACCAGGCTCAGATCGTTGGAGATGATCCCAGTCATGGCTGCGTTCGCCGGTCGGGTCACCGAGAACGCGGCGGCGCCCGCCGACATCGGGACGGACCAGCCCCGCGCGCTCCGGTCGGCGTACACGCCGGGGGCGTGCCAGAGCGCGACGGGAACCTCGACCAGGCCCTGCGCGATGTACGGGCAGATCGCGTCGCAATTCTGGAACTGATTGCGGATGAACGCCCGCGGAATCGCGCCCACCGCAGGCACACTCGGTAGCGACGCCACGGCCGCCGGTGCCCGAATCGGCGCTCGCTCTGCGGCCGCGGTGATCGGTGCACCGATCACCGCGATCACTGCCGCGGCGCAACCGGCCACGCGCATGGGTGTACGCAGGCGACCCGGAACGTTCTCGATGGTGTTGACATCCTGAAGCTACGCCTGTCGACCACCGGTCGGAGATGTTCGACGAATCTGTCGCGGAACCGGCGGTGACCGCTGACATGCGGCGATACGATCCTGCGGAACACCCCCGGACCAGAAGGACTCACGCCATGGCACGGCCGAGCAGCGGTTCCCCCGATTCGACCCCACAGCGCGCGGAGACATCACTCGGACCGATCGAGTTCGTCGACCATGGCAGTGGGCCGCCCGTGCTCTTCATCCACGGTTCACCCGGTGGCTTCGATCAGGGCGCACTCATGACAGGCTTCCTCACCGACACCCATCGCGTTGTCGCCGTTTCACGCCCCGGCTACCTCAACACCCCGATCTCCGAAGCGAATCGGTCTCCCCAGAGCCAGGCCACCCAGTGCGCGGAACTCATGACGGCCCTCGGGATCGAGGAGTTCGCGGTCATGTGCTGGTCGGGTGGCGGCCCGACGGCCTACGCGTTGGCCGCCGCTCATCCGCGGCGGGTGAACGCGGTCGTCGCGATTGCCGCGGTGAGTACCGAGTTCGACCCCGCCGGATCGTTACGGGGACGGGTTGCGCTGGGGGAGGAGAAGATGTTGTTCAACCGGGTCGGGCGGTGGTTCGCGACCACGCTCGCCGATAAGGCGCCCGGTGCCGCGATATCCACCCTGCTCTCGGGTGAAGGCGACCTGACCCGAGCCCAGGCAAAGGAGTTGGCTGCCGGCATCATGGACGACGAGCAACAGCGGACCTTTGCCACCGCATTGTTCGACACGGTCAGCGGATCACGAAAGCCAGGTTTCGAGAACGACTTCGACCAGTTCGCCACACTGCGATCGCCGTTGGGTGAAGTGGTCGCGCCCGTGCTGCTGGTGCACGCCAAGACCGACGCCGACGTCCCGTACGACCAGACCTTGCACGCGTCGGGATCGTTGCCCGACGCGCGTCTGCTCGTCATCGAGGTCGGCACCCACCTGTCGGCATGGCTGGGACCCGACGCGGCCGAGATCCAGGCGGCGATCACCCGGCATCTGGCACCCGCCGCCCGTTAGGCGGCCTTCCTCGGTCTGCCGGGCCGGCACTGCAATTGGGGCCTCTCCGTGGGTGTTGCCTCAGCGGCCACCAGGGCTGACCAGCCCCTGGGCGGGCACCTCGTCATGCAGGCGCCGCGCGATCTCGTCGAGCATCTCGTCGACGTCGGCCTCGTCGCTGCCGGGATAGTCGGCGACGAAGGCGCGGAGACGTTCGCGCTGTGCCGCGAGGAGGCGATCGGCCTCAGCGGCGCCGGGCGGGGTGATGGAGACTTCGTCGCCGTCGATCGTGACCATCCCACGTTCGGCGAGTGCCGCCGCGGTCTGCTCGACGACCGGTTGCGGGGTCCCGGACACCGACGACATCGTCGCCAGGTCGCGCGTCGTCTCCTCCGCGACCCGGCTGACCATCCACGCCTCGCCGCGCGACAGCGGACTGCCCGCCGTCGCGACGACGATCTCCCAGATCCGCAGGCGATCCTCGCGGCCGAGCGTCCGCCACACCTGCAACCGGAGTTCCTCCAGAGATGTTCGGGCGGAGGGCATCCCGAACGACTCGCCCGGGTCGGGTGTGCGGGTGACCGTGCGCAGTTCGACCTCGGGCAGCAACCACGACAGCGCGAAGGCGAGGAATCCGATCGGCACGGCGACCAGGAACACGACCTGGAAGGCGTCGGTGAAGCCGTCGAGGAACCACGCCTGCACGGCCGGCGGGCAGGACGGCAGGCTCAACGTCGACGCCTCCAGCACCTCGGCCGAGCAGGGGCCCACCGCGGCGCGCGGTACGTCGCCGGTCAGGTGCGCATCGAGTTGGCTGTTGAACACGGCGCCGAACACGGCGACGCCCACCGACGCTCCGATGGTGCGGAAGAAGGTGGCGCCACTGGTGCCTGTACCGAGATCGCGATACTCGACGGCGTTCTGCACGGCGAGCACCAGCACCTGCATGACCATGCCGAGTCCGACACCGAGCACGAACAGGTAGACGCTGGTCAGGACGTCCGACGTGGTCCGGTCCATGGTGGACAACAGGTACAGGGCGACAGTGAAGACGGCGCAACCGACGATCGGGTAGATCTTGTAGCGCCCGTTGCGGCTGATGAGCTGACCACTGGCGATCGACGTGATCAGCAGGCCTGCCATCATCGGGATCATCCGCAGCCCGGACGAGGTCGCCGATGCGCCCTGCACCGATTGCAGGAACAGCGGCAGGAAGGTGATCGCGCCGAACATCGCGAAGCCGACGACGAACCCGATCGACGACGCGATGGCGAACACCCGGTTGGTGAGCAACCGGACCGGGAGAACTGGTTCGGGAGCACGTTTCTCGACGACGACGAATGCGGCGATCGCGATGATCGCGATGGCGACGAGACCCAGGATCTTTGGTGAACCCCAGCCCCACAGCGAGCCGAAACTCGTGGCGAGCACGATGCAGGTGGCGATCAGCGCGAGCAGGAAGATGCCGAGATAGTCGATCGTCGCCTTGACATGGGCCGAGGTCGACGGCAGGACCAGGATCACCGCGATCAGGGCGACGATGCCGATCGGGAGGTTGATGTAGAACACCCAGCGCCAGCTGAGATTGTCGACGAAGAATCCGCCGAGCAACGGCCCGGCGACGCTGGCCAGGCCGAAGACCGCGCCGAACATGCCCTGATACCGCCCGCGTTCGCGCGGTGGCACGACATCGCCGATGATGGCCTGCGCGAGCACCATCAGACCGCCCGCGCCGACGCCCTGCAGCGCGCGGTATGCGATCAACTGGGTCATCGACATCGCCGTGCCGCACAGGGCCGATCCGATCAGGAACAGCACCACGCAGCCGATGAAAAGGTATCGCCTGCCGTAGAGGTCGCCGAGTTTGCCCCACAACGGTGTGGTTGCAGTCGTCGCCAGCATGTAGGCGGTGACGACCCAGGTCAGATGCTCCGCGCCCCCGAGATCGTTGACGATGGTCGGCAGTGCGGTGGAGACGATCGTCTGGTCGAGCGCCGCCAACAGCATCGCCAGCATGAGGCCGCCGAAGATCGACCAGATCTTGCGTTGGTCGAGCTCGTCTGCCGGTGCGTCCGCGGGTCCTGCCGTCGGCGCCTGTCCTTCGGTCATCTGCAGTCCTGTGGTCGTCGGCTCGTTGACGTTCCCAGTGTCGCAAGCGGATGCGTTCGCATGTGGCGCTTTCCCGCCGCCGACGGCAGGGAAGAACTACCTGCTTGCCCAACCGGCTCGGGCCGGCGCTGGGCTGGAAGCCCCTCCTGACCACTCCGTTTGCCTTGGCGCGTCGCGCCCGGTTGACTGCAGCGGTGATCATCACCCGACTTCGGGGAGTTGTGGTGGCGGGTCTGCTGATCGGTCTGATCAGCGCCGCCGTCACGTCTGCCCCCGCATCCGCTGCCCCGTCGAACATGCCAGGTTCCACCGCAACCGGGCCGGACCGTTCCTGTGTGGTCGATCCGGGAGACCGCAGACTCACCGTCGACTCGCTGCAGCACCGATGCTCGAGCGAGCAGATCCTCGAACTGTTCGAGGCGGCTCCGGTGGGCAGTGCGCCGGTGGGCAAGAAGGCGATCGCATTGCTCCCGGCGTTCCAGGTCCGAGGTCGGTTGCTGCCGTACGACCAGGCCCGCACGTTCACCACGCTGCAGAACAAGCTCGGTGATTCCCTCACCTTCACCACCGCTCCGGGTGGAGCACCATGGGTGCACAAGAACTACGTCTGGGGCGCCGACGCCGGTGGTCCGCTGACCTCGGGCGGCTCGCGCATCGACGGGAAGCCGGTGTTCACCGCAGACTTCTCCAGGGACTTCGGTGGTGTGCCGATCAGCATCCACGAGTACCGGCAGCTGACCCCGACCGTGTGGATCGGCCGAGATATCGGCGGCGGCCGGTCGACGACACCCCCGCAGCCCACCGGCGGAGCGTTCGCACTGAGCTGAGCGGACTCTGCACGCCGAGCGGGTTCAGGCGAACGTCGCTCCCAGGTGCTTCGTGGCGGCGTCGGGATCATCGGACGGGCCCCGATAGCCGAGGTATCCGTCGGGCCGCACGACATAGACCGTGCCGCCCCGTGGGTGATAGGCCGCGGCGAAGAGCCCGTCGGCATCGCGGACGAGCGGCAGCACGGTGCTGCCGACCTGTGCCTCGGGGGACGCGACGAGGTAGACGTCGAGTTGCCCGTGTGCGGCGGCGGAGATGCGCTCGGCGAGGGCCTCGGCCGTGACAACGTCCGCGGGACCGGCAGATTCGTCGGCGTAGAGCAGGGCGGTGTGCCGACGCCGATCGAGCAGTGAGAAGAGACGGATCGGGAAGTTGATCACATCCCGCGAGAGACCGTAGGCGTCGGGGGCGCGCTCACCCGGCACCGGTCCGGGACCGTCGACGGTGGTGTCGACGATCGGGCTCCCCGCGTAGCTGATGAGCAACTGCGCCTCACGGCGCATGATGTGGCTCGGATCCGATGAGTCGGCCCCGATTCCCTCCCGCGCACTCTGGACCGTTCGCCCGACCACCTCCTCGCCGACGGGTCGGCGTTCGGCGTCGTAGCTGGCCAGCAGCGTGTCCGCCGCGACACCCTCGACCGCCAACGCGACCTTCCAGGCCAGGTTGTGCGCATCCTGGATGCCCGTGTTCATGCCCTGGGCCCCGGTCGGCGGGTGGATGTGCGCGGCATCCCCGGCGACGAAAACCCGTCCGCGCCCATACGAGTCGACGATCCGATGACTGATCCGGAACACCGACGACCAGCGCATGTCCGAGACGGTCGCGGGCTCGGGGGACAGCCGGTCGACCACCGCCTGGATGTGTGACAACTCCGGCGCGCGTGGTCCTTCGAAGCCGTGCGCGATGCCGTCGCCCGCGGTGGGCGGCGGGGCGGCGAGTTCGTCGGGCACGAGCATCGACATGCGATAGCGACCGTGGCCGGGCAGGGGGATACAGACGAGCAGGTCGTCGGTCGTGCCGTCGGTCTGATGCATCGACCGCACGCCGTATCCACGGGGCTGTGACCAGTCCACCGCGACGTCGCCGAGCATGTACTGCTCGTCGAATGCACCGCCCTCGAAGGTGAGGCCCAAGGTCTTTCGCACGATGCTGTGCGCGCCGTCGCAGCCGATCAGATATCCGGCATGCACGTCCTCCGTACCGTCTGAGCTCTCGAGGGTGATGGTGACCTGGTCGGCGTCCTGCTCGAAACCGGTCACCCGCACACCACGTTCGATCGTGGTCCCGAAGTCGGCGAGCCGTTCGCGGAGAACGCGTTCGGTCTCGTACTGCGGGATCGAATGGAACCGGAACGGGATGTCGGTGGGCAGTTCGAGATCGATGCGGCCGCTCTCGGCGCCGTTCACGAAGACGATCTGGCCGCGCATCTCGATCCCGGCGTCGAGGATCTCGCGCAGCACCCCCATCCCCTCGAACACCTCGAGCGTTCGGGGCTGGACGCCGACGGCCTTCGCGTATTGCGGCGGCTCGAGCAATGGATCGACGATCCGGACCGCCACTCCGCGGCGGCGGAGCTCGATCGCGGCCGTCAGGCCGATGGGTCCTGCACCGGCCACCAGCACGTCGACGTCAGTCATGGATCGAATCCTTTACTCGGAGGCATCACCGGCAGGACCGATTATCTCCGCAGAGTCGTGATGGCCACGGCCGAATGTCCGAATCCGATGGTGACGACAATGGGTCGGACCCTCCGGGTGAGGCAGATGTCGGCCGGCGTCCGAGGACTTCGGTAGGGTCCTGCGAGTGAATTCGAGCTCAGCTGTGAAGTCCGTGAACACACGCATCGCCGAGGAACTGTCGGTCGGGGAGGGGCAGGTCGCCGCGGCGGTCAGGCTGCTCGACGAGGGCTCGACGGTGCCGTTCATCGCCCGCTATCGCAAAGAGGTGACCGGGAGTCTCGACGACGCCCAGCTCCGCACGCTCGACGAGCGTCTCCGATATCTGCGCGAACTCGACGATCGGCGCGACGCGGTTCTGGCCTCGATCGAGGAACAGGGCAAGCTCACCGACGATCTGCGGGCGGCACTGCTGGCCGCCGAGACGAAGGCCAGGATCGAGGACATCTACCTGCCGTACAAGCCCAAGCGGCGGACGAAGGCGCAGATCGCGCGTGAGGCCGGGCTCGAGCCCCTCGCCGATCGGCTGCTCGACGATCCGTCCGTGGTACCCGATGACGTCGCGGCCGGATTCGTCGGCGAGAACGTCGCCGACGCCGCGGCGGCCCTCGACGGCGCGCGTCAGATCCTGGTGGAGCGGGCCGCCGAGGATGCCGAACTCGTCGGCGCGATCCGGGAGAGGTTCTGGGCGGGTGCCTCGATGCGGACCGCGCCCCGATCCGAGGCCGCGGCCGCCACCCCGGCGGCGCAGAAGTTCCGGGACTACTTCGAGTTCTCCGAGCCGGTGGAGTCGATGCCGTCGCATCGCGTGCTGGCGGTGCTGCGCGGTGAGAAGGAGGAGGCGCTGACGCTGACCCTCGACGGCGGCGAGGACGACGCCTATGAGGCGATGGTCGCCGCCACACTCGGCATCGACGGATCTCATCCCGGCCCGGCCACGCCGTGGCTGGTGGGTACCGCCCGCTGGGCGTGGCGCACCAAGTTGATGGTCTCGGCGTCCATCGAGGCGCGGGTTCGCCTGCGCCAGCGTGCCGAGGCCGATGCGGTCGCGGTGTTCGCCACCAACCTCAAGGATCTGCTGCTCGCCGCGCCGGCCGGCACCCGTGCCACTCTCGGCCTCGACCCCGGCTTCCGGACCGGTGTCAAGGTCGCCGTCGTCGACGGCACCGGCAAGGTGCTCGACACCTGCGCGATCTACCCCCACCAGCCCCAGAAGCAGTGGGATCAGGCCAAGGCGACCCTCGCCGCGCTCGTCGCGCGCCACGACGTCGAGCTCGTCGCGATCGGCAACGGCACCGCGTCTCGCGAAACGGATGCGCTGGCAACCGAACTCGTCAACGACATCCGTGCCGCGGGTGCCCGCGTGCCGGCCAAGGCGATCGTCAGCGAGGCGGGCGCGTCGGTGTACTCGGCGTCGGAGTATGCGTCCAAGGAGCTGCCCCAGCTCGATGTGTCGCTCCGCGGCGCGGTCTCCATCGCCCGGCGCCTGCAGGATCCGCTCGCCGAGTTGGTGAAGATCGACCCGAAGTCGATCGGTGTCGGCCAGTACCAGCACGACGTGACCCCGGGCACCCTCGCACGGAGTCTGGACGCCGTCGTGGAGGACGCGGTGAATGCGGTCGGGGTGGACCTGAACACCGCATCCGTGCCGCTGCTGTCCCGGGTGTCCGGCGTGACCCCGGCGCTGGCCTCGGCGATCGTCGCGCATCGTGACCAGGCCGGACCGTTCCGTAGCCGTAAGGGGTTGCTCGACGTCGCGCGCCTGGGGCCCAAGGCCTTCGAACAGTGTGCCGGGTTCCTGCGCATCCGCGACGGGGAGGACCCGCTGGACTCCTCCGGTGTGCACCCCGAGGCGTACCCGGTGGTCCGCCGTATCCTGGATCGCTCCGGGCTGGCGATCACCGAACTGATCGGCGACTCGCGCACCCTGCGTGGCCTGCGCCCGGCGGACTTCGCCGACGACCGTTTCGGTCTGCCGACCGTCACCGACATCTTCGCCGAGCTCGAGAAGCCGGGCCGCGATCCCCGACCGGCGTTCGCGACGGCGACCTTCGCCGCGGGCGTCGAGAAGGTCGCCGACCTCGAGCCCGGCATGGTGCTCGAGGGCGTGGTCACCAACGTCGCGGCGTTCGGCGCCTTCGTGGACGTCGGTGTGCATCAGGACGGACTCGTCCACGTGTCGGCGATGTCGGATCGCTTCGTCTCCGACCCGCACGAGGTGGTGCGGTCCGGACAGGTGGTCCGCGTCAAGGTCGTCGATGTGGACGTCGAACGCCAGCGGATCGGACTGACCCTGCGGCTCGACGACGAGACCCGAAGCGCCAAGCGGGGTCCGGGTAAGGACCGCGGCGAGACTCGCACGCCTGCCCGGGGGCCGAAGGGCGGCGACCGGAATGCCCGATCGCAGAACGGGCGACGGGACTCGGGGCGGACGCAGCGCGATCAACCGAGCGGGTCGATGGCACAGGCGTTGCGCGACGCAGGATTCGGTCGGTGATCGACGGCCGGCCTGCGGCTGCGGTCTATCGCCGCATCCGGCTGAGATCTGTCTTCAGCAGCATGACGTTGTAGTCGCTCCACCGCGAGGCGTTGAAATACAGATCCTTCGAATCGCCCTGTAGCGCGGGCGACTGCGGGAGCATCATCGGACCGTAGAGCACGACGAGCCCCGGCGGCACCAGGGTGGTACGGGCGCTCCAGGGTCCTTCGGGGTGATCCGCTGTCCGGAGGCTGATCTCGTTGTCGCCGTCGAGCATCACATACTTGTTCAGGTAGGGACTCCAGGCCACCGACAGTTCGGTGACGGGAGCCGGCACGACGATCGCGGACCCGTCGTCGGGGATCTCGGTGATGTCGTCGACCCAGCGACGGGTGTTGCCGGCCCAGTACTGATAGCGATCCAGCGACAGGATGTCCTCGGGCTTGAACCTCGCCAGGAAGGCCGCGCCGAATCGCCCATTCGGGGTGCCGAACTGATAGATGTAGTCCTTCTCCTCGGGCGAGTCGGCCCGGCCGCGAACGTAGGCGCCCTGCTGGAACTTGCCGTTGTTGTACTCGACCGACGGCAGATCGGCGGGCAACGCCAGCGAGATCGGTGCGTTGATGCGGATGGTGGACCGATCCGTCTGCCAGGTCTGGCCGTTGTCATCCGAGTAGGCGATCGCCGAGAAGTTGGTGACCCAGTTTCCCGCCGTACCCCAGGACCGGACCGACATGTAGTTGATGTACTGGCGGTGCCCGGAACCGTGGGGTAGCGAGATCGCGGCCGTCGGGATCGTGGTGACCTCGATGTTCGCGACGCCGAGTGATGGGATGAGTTGCTGGGCGAAGTTTGGCTGACCCGGCGCGATCACGGTGCCCGACCTCGGATCACCGGCCACGCCGTCGGGTACCCGGATTCCGTCGGACAATTGATCGTCGGTGGTCCGCAGGAGGACGTTGTGGCGCCATTGCTGCCCGGCGACGTTGCAGTTGCCGAAAGTGTCGCCGAAGGCCATCAGTGTCTGGCCGCTGCCGTTGTCCCAGCTGACGCCGAGATCGGTGCCGGAGATGCCGAACCTGCTGAAGGTGCGATTGCTGCTCAGTGGACCGGTGACCCAGCCGATCGTGCGGGTATTGGCCCCGACGAACGGTACGAGCGGGCCCTGGGGGCCGATGTTGGGAATGTCCGAACTACCGGACGATCCACTGGAGCCACTGGAGCCGGACGACCCACTCGATCCCAGAGATCCGGTGTCGAGCGAGCTGGACCCGAATCCGCCGTTACCGCAGGGGGCCGCGTCGGCCGGTCCGGCACCGTGGGACAGGGCCAGAACGGACGCGGATGTCGCCAGGGCTCCGACAAGGGTGATGCGTACGCATTGCGCGAGCCGTCGTCGCACGAGACCTCCCGAAGTTACACATGTGACTCATGTGACTATTGAGGTCAGTGTGGTGCATGAGCATCACGAACTGCCGGATCTCGACGGTCACGATCCGGTCTCGGGTCCCTGGCCGATCCGGGCGGAGTGCGTCAGTGGGGTCCGGTGACGGCGTCGCGCAGTGCGGTGAGATCACGCGCGACCGCGTCGCAGTCCGCATCGAACTGATCGTCGGTCATGTCTCGCTGCCGCACCGTGAACACGACCTCGGCCCCCTCCGGATGGTCGATCACGCGAAGGGGATTCGAGACGACCGAGCCGTCCGGCAGGGTCACGTCATGATCGAGGATCCCGAACGGATTCGGCGGTGCGAAATGGACGGTCACCTCGCCCATCGGAGAATCGGCGATCAGCAGGTCGCCGTCGCGGCGGACCCCCGCGGCCAGGCCTGCGGCCCAGGCCGCCAGATTGTCCGGGTCGGCGGCGAACGCATAGACCTCCTGGGCGCTCGCGGGGATGACGAGGGAGACATGCCGGCTGCGCATCGCGGTCATGCCCGCGACACTACTGCGCCGGACGCGGCGAGTGGCCCCGCACGATCCGGTCCGGTCGTAGTGTTTGCGTCATGCCCATCCTCAACAAGGACATGACGCTGTGTATCTCACTGGCCGGTCGGCCGTCGAACATCGGCACGCGATTCCACAATCACCTGTACGACGAACTCGGGCTGAACTTCATCTACAAGGCCTTCACCACGGACGACATCGAGGGAGCCGTCCGCGGTGTCCGCGCCCTCGGCATCCGGGGGTGCTCGGTCTCGATGCCCTTCAAGGAAGCGGTGATCCCGCTCGTCGACCGGTTGGAGGAGTCCGCGGCGGCGATCGAATCGGTGAACACGATCGTGAACGACGACGGTCGGCTGACCGCATCCAACACCGATTACGAGGCGGTGGCGAACCTCATCGCCGAGCACTCCCTCGACCCGGCGGCGTCGGTCGCCGTCCGCGGTTCGGGCGGGATGGCCAAGGCGGTGGTCGCGGCCTTCCGCGGTTCGGGATTCGATGATGTCACCGTGGTCGCCCGCAATGGCACGTCCGGTGGGGCACTGGCGGACAAGTACGGCTTTCGGTATTCGGCCGATGATCCGGCACCGGGGACGTCTGTTCTGGTCAACGTGACCCCGCTGGGGATGCGCGGCGCCGACGAGGAGGTGCTCGCCTTCGATCGGGAGCAGATCGCCGCGGCCGATGTCGTCTTCGACGTGGTGGCGTTTCCCGCCGACACACCTCTGGTCCGTGCCGGTCGCGACGCGGGCAAACGGGTGATCAGCGGCGCCGAGGTGATCGCGCTGCAGGCGGCGCGGCAGTTCGAGCGTTACACCGGCGTCGCGATCACGCCCGAGCAGGTGGCGCGGGCGTCGGAGTTCTCCCGGGCCGAGTGAGTCTCTCGGCGTTCAGTTGTCGAGGACTTCGCCGACACGGTCGCCGAGCCCCTCGATTCCGGTGAGGTCGATGCCGAACCCGCCGGCGAGCAGATCCAGCACCTCGTCGGCGTCGGCGAGTCTGCGTTTGTCGGTCGCGCCCTGCGCGGAATGGATGGTGAGAGTGCGGCCGCCCAGGTTCCACCGGGCGTCGCCGACGATCGCGCATGCCGTCAGGCGACTGCGGAAATGCGATCCGGTGTGTGTGGATGCGAACCAGCTGCCGACCACACTGTCGATCTCCGGTCGCGGGTTCGGGCTGAACAGATAGAGCGGACGCCATTCGCCGCCGATCCGGGACTCCATCCGCAGCAACCGTTCGTCGTCGGTCGCGACGATACGGAACGGCTCGAGGTCTGTCGGCTGTTCCTCGCCGATGGTGAAATGCAGCGGGGCGGTGGGTGTCTGGCCGCCGAAGCCCACATCGACGAGCAGTCTGCCGGGCTCGTCGGGGACCGCGACGGACAGCAGTTGATGGGTCTCGGCGGGCAACGGGCCCGGTGGCCTCATCCAGACGACACGACCGGCGAGTGGCTCGACGCCATAGCCGAGTGCGCGGAGGGCGTATCGGAACAGGCCGTTCTGTTCATAGCAGAATCCGCCTCTTCGGCGGCGAACAAGCTTGTCCTGCAAGCTCTCCGGATCGAGTCGGTCGACCGGCGTGCCCGTCAGGGGGTCCAGGTTCTCGAACGGGATGTGGCGTACATGCGCGGCGACGAGTGCGGTGAGGGTGTCGAGCGTCGGCGCCACCGCACCCGAGTACCCGATGCGCTGGAAGTACGCGTCGACGTCGAACCCGGTGGTTGTGCTCATCGCACCATCGTGTCATTCCGGAACGCTGTGTGGCCGGCCACCTAGTCGAACAGCCGGCGGAACAGGTTCGTCTCGGCGAGATCGACCAGTTCGTCGCCGCGCCCGGACATCACCGTACGCAGCGCGTAGAGCGTGAAGCCCTTGGCCTGCGCGGCGGTCACGGTCGGCGGGATGGACAGTTCCTGCCGAGCGGTGACGACGTCGAGCAGTGCGGGACCGTCGTGGTCGAGCACCGCGCGCAGCGCTGCGGGCAGGTCGTCGGGCTGCTCCACCCGTCGCCCGAGGATGCCCACGGAGGCAGCGAGGTCGGCGAAATTCGGATTGTCCAGCTGCGTCCCGTAGTTGACGAATCCGGCCGCCTTCATCTCCACCTCGACGAAATTGAGCGACGAGTTGTTGAAGACGACGATCTTGACGGGCAACTTGTTCTGCGTGATGGTGAGCAGTTCACCGAGCAGCATCGCCAGGCCGCCGTCCCCGGCCAGCGCGATCACCTGGCGCGCCGGAAAGGCCGACTGCGCACCGACGGCCTGCGACACGGCGTTGGCCATCGAGCCGTGCGAGAAGGACCCGATGAGGCGACGCCGACCGTTCATCCGCAGGTATCGCGACGCCCACACCACCGGCGAGCCCACGTCGGGGATGAACACGGCGTCGTCGGTCGCCAGGTCGCTGACCAGGCGGGCCAGGTACTGCGGGTGGATGGGCGTGCGGTTGCGATCGTTGTCGGCGAGTTCGTCCAGCCCCTGGCGTGCCTTGACATAGTGGCGGCGTGCGGACTCCAGATGCTCGGCGCTGCGGTTACGGTCGATGAGCGGCAGCAACGCGGGGATCGTGTCGGCGACGCTGCCCACCAGACCGAGGTCGACGGGGGTCCGCCTGCCGATCTGCTCGCCACGGATGTCGAGCTGGATGATGGTCGCCTGTGACGGATAGAACTGCTGGTACGGGAAATCGGTACCCAGCATCAGCAGGGTGTCGCACCTCTCGATCGCCCGGTATCCCGACGAGAAGCCCAGCAGGCCGGTCATGCCGACGTCGTACGGATTGTCGTACTCGACGAATTCCTTGCCGCGCAGGGCATGCACCACGGGCGCCTGTAGTGCGCCGGCGATGTCGACGACCGCGTCGTGCGCACCGGCGACCCCGGCACCCGCGAGGATGGTGACGTTCTCGGATCGGTTGAGAAGAGCTGCCGCCGCGGACAAGTCGGCGTCGGTGGGTCGCACGACCCGGTCGATGCGGCGGATCGGAGCTCCGGTTCGCCTGCCGGTCGCCTTCGCCAGCAAGATCTCGCCCGGGATGACCAGCACGGCGACATCACTGCGTTCCACCGCGGTTCGGATCGCGATGTCGAGGAGACGCGGCAGTTGTTCGGGGGTGCTGACCATCTCGCAGAACGCGCTGCACTCGACGAACAGTCGTTCGGGATGGGTCTCCTGGAAATACGTGCTGCCGATCTCGGGAGCCGGGATGTGCGCGGCGATGGCGAGTACCGGTACGCGACTGCGGTGCGCGTCGAACAACCCGTTGATGAGGTGCAGGTTGCCCGGACCGCAGCTCCCGGCGCACACGGCCAGCTCATCGGTCAGCGCGCCCTCGGCGGCGGCGGCGAACGCGGCGCCCTCCTCGTGGCGCACGTGCTGCCAGCTGATGGTGCCGTCGCGACGGAGGGCATCGGTGAACCCGTTGAGCGAATCACCGGGGATCCCGTAGACCCGTTGCACCCCTGAGTTCTTCAGGGTCGTGATGATCGCGTCGGCCACGGTGTTCGCCATGGGTGATCCTCTCGTGCGGCGGGCCCCCGCCCAGATGCTACCCGGAACGGAGGCCGCCCGGCCCGGACGTCGTCGGGCTCATGGCGGCCGGTTCTGCGGTGATCCGCGCGTACTCTCGGCTGAGTACCAGGCGATGATCGGCGAGTGGAACGGGCGAGACGATGGGAAAGATCCGGGTGACCGGCAGGGTTCGCGTCACGGGCAGGGTCCGCGTGACGGGTCTCGGTCGGTTGCGCAAGCACATGGCGAAACCGCGCGGGACGACGTCCACAGACGGGACGTCGGCGAAGTCCTAGTGCCTCCGCACGGTCGACGGCCCGGCGACCTCGGCCCCTGACTCCCGGACCCGGCGGCGGAGTTCCCGATCTGCGGTGACCACGATGCGGCGGCGTCCCGGGTGCGCGGCGACGACCTCGACGATCCGGTCGTCCCCGGATCCTGTCGCAGCGATCGTGCTCACCGTCGGAGACGACGACACCCCGCGCGCCCGGCCCTCGACGATCATGACGACCTCGACCGGCCCGCCGACACCGTCGATCCCCTCCGCGTGGAGGCCCGACCGCTGATCGCGCAATCGCTCGGTCGCACCGCGCCGATCACGCCACCAGCCGTCCGGGACCGAACCGACGACGTTGGCCGCATCGACGATGATCAGCGGGATGTCGGGTGTCATGACTCCATCAAGCCACACCGCGACCGCCGGCACATCCCGGGCCCATGACTCAGCCCAGTGCGACGCCGTGGCAGAACCGATTGTCGGGGTCGAGCGCGGCCTTGATCGCCGCCAGCCGACGCCGGTTGGGCTGGCTGAAGGCACTCGCCGAACGTGCCGCCTTTTCGTCACCCTCCAGGAAGTTCAGATACGCGGCTCCGGTCACAAAGGGCGCCAACGCATCTCGTGTCAGCCGCAGCGCCGACTCCACTGCGAGCCCCACGTGCGGATCCGGGACGATCGACGCCAGTTCGAGCAGGAAGGTCCCGTCCCGGCCGATGTCGTTGGGTGATGTCGCAGCCCCCCGGGCGACCGCGCCGCCCGCGTGGCGGATCTCGGCGAACAGCACCAGGGGCATCGTGCCGGGCGCCGGCCGGACTCGTGACGTGAGGATATCGATGGCCTCGTCGGGCAGCTCGTTCATCCACTCGGTGGTGACCATCGCCGGCATCGGATCCGTCGGGTCCATGCTGATGGCGTCCGCTGCGGCGAACGGCAGTTCCGCCCACAGGTCGACTTCGGGGGTCTTCCAGTCCCGCCATTCGTCGACGACGGCCTTGCCGGACGCGCGATCGCCCGCCCAGCAGCCGCGCACGATCGTGAAGCTCTTGCCGCGGAAGGCCTCCGGGACGACGTCGAGCGGTGGGAAGTTCATCAGGGTGACGGCGGACGTCAGGTCTTCGGACTGCGCCGGCGCCCATGCGGCGAATCGGCGCATGACCTCGGGCGCGTCCTCCGCCGGGTAGAAGAGATTCCCGGCGTACACCGTGGTCACCGGAAACAGGTCGATCACCACATCGGTTACGACGCCGATGCTCCCGGCGCCGCCGCCACGCAGGGCCCAGAAGACGTCGGGGTGGCTGGTGGCGCTGACGCGGAGGGGATTGCCGTCCGGGGTGACGACGTCGAACGAACGCACAGCATCCGACGCGAGACCGTATTTGCGTCCGAGCCAGCCGAATCCACCGCCGAGGGTGTAGCCGACGACGCCGACGTCGGTGGTCGAACCGAGCAAGGGGGCCAGCCCGTGCTGCTGTGCCTGCTCGAGCACGGGCGCCCACTTCGCTCCCGCGCCGACGGTCGCGGTTCGTCCGATCGGATCGATCGTCACGTCGGTCATCGCCGAAGTGTTGATCAACAGGGCACCGTTGGCGGCCGCGCCGGGGCCGTGCCCGGTCGCCTGGATGGCCACCCGGAGACCTTCGTCGGCGGCGAAACGCACGGCCTCGACGACGTCGAAGCGATTCACCGGCACGGCGATCACGGCGGGGCGGTGATCGGTGAGGAGGTTGAAACCGCTGCGCGCCTCGTCGTATCCGGGTTCGCCCGGTCCGTAGACGTCGCCGGCGATGCGGTCGGACAGGGCGGCCAGCACCGAGGTTCGGGTGCGGACCGCGAGATCGTCGTGATCGGTCTGGGTCGGCGGGGCGGCGGATCGGGTCGTCATCGCGAGTTCCTCACTGGTGGGCCGGTGTCTCCGGCGCGGATCGGGGTTCCGGCGAACCGGATGTGAAGAACTCTCGTCGGTGGGTCTTGACGGCGACTTGGAACCGGCTTGGATCACGACCTCAAGCGCGAAGTACCTGCTCGGACGATGCAGCGATGCTCAGCCCGCGTCGGGTGCGTACCCGTGATCCGACGCGAAGGACTCGATCCGCGCCACCAGCGTCGCCGCCTCCTGTGTCAGCGCGACGCGACGCGCCTCGCGAAGCGTGTCCTGTACGACGTTCGCCGGGTGGGCGGCGCAGTGCTGGAACTCGGCGCACACCAACAGCCGATGCGCGTCGGGATAACGCTGTCCCGTGCGTTCGGCGAACGCCTGGGCCTGCTCGAGCAGCGCCGGCACGCGCTCGAGGCGGCCGGCCGCGGTGAGCGCCTCCGCGTGCAGAGCCAGCCACAACCCGATGCCGGTGCGTTGCGGATGGTCGCCGTGATCCAGCCGGTCGAGGTGGCCGAGAGCTTCGTCGGGGGCGTCGCCCAGCGCGCGTGCCCACCAATAGATCCGTTCACCTCCGCGACGCAGATACTCCAGGGCCCGGTGATCGGACGAGGACAGGAGCCGTTCACCCACCTCCTGCACCCAGTCGATGTCCCCGGACATCGCGCCCGCCGTGACCGCGAAGATGCCGACACCCAGGTGGGACACCGGGTCGTCGGGTCCCACGTCGATCCGGTCGAACACCCGCCGGCCGGCAGCCGGGCTCACATGCAGAGTGGCGGACCATGCCCGGAATCCGCGGGCGAGGACGATCTGGTCGGTGTGCAGGCCCGCGACATCGGAGTCGAGTGGTGCGTAGGACTCGAGCAGGCGGTGTGCGTCGCCGATGTGGCCGCGATCGAACCGGTCGATGGCCGACAACTGCATGCCCAGGTGCACGACCACCGGGTCATCGGACGACTCCGCGCGGCCCCGCAACTCCTCGGCGACGCGATGCGCCGCGCGGGTATCGGCGACCTGGGAGTGCGCCGCACCGCGTGCGTAGTCGAGGTTGGCGAGCAACGCGACGTCCGACGTCGACTCGCCGAGTTCGCGCGCCCGCGAGAGCAACTCGCGATCGGCGGCGAAATAGCCACTGCGTGCCACATCGCTGAACAGCCGGGTGGTGATCGCGGCGAGTTCGAGATCGACGTCCCCGCCGGCCCGCGCCAGCCGGGCGGCATCGGACAACTGCTGCTCGGCGACATCGAAATTGTAGGTGCGCATGGACAATTCGCCGGCGGCGAGAAGTGCGCGAGCGGTATCCAGGCGATCGGCGAGCGGTCCGGCCGCCCAGAGGTGACGCGCCCGCTGCGCGGTGGCGTTGGGCATCCGTCGGGTGTCCAGTTGCCTCGCGATGGCGAGATGCATGCGTCGCGCGCGGGTGGCGCCGACCTGGTCGACGACGGCCTCGCGGATCAGGTCGTGATTGAAGGTGAACGAGAACGGGTCGTCGCCGACGTCGACGAGGCCTGCGGCGTCGGCGGCGTCGAGCGCGTCGAGTGCGGCATCGACGGACTGGTCGGTGGCGGCGGCAACCAGCCCCAGATCGACCCGATTGCCGATCAGTGAGGCCATCTCCAGCAGGGCGATGGTGTCGGGTCCCAATGGCCGCAGGCGTTCCCGGACCACGTCGCGGACGCCGGCCGGTACGGCGTTGTCGCCGATGGAGCCGCGGTCGGCGAGGATGCGCGCCAACTCGCGGACGAAGAAGGCATTGCCTCCGGTCCGCCGGGCGATCGACTCGGTGGTGCCGGCGGCCGGCCACTCGTGGGTTTCACGGCGCACCATCTCGGAGATGTCGTCGTCGGTGAGCGGACCGACCTCGATCCGGCGGTGACCGGGCAGCCGGGCGAGTGCCGCGAGGATGTTGGCCACCGCGGGCCGGTGCGACGACGACCGCAGGGATGCGAAGAAGGTGACGCCGGGTGGGCGTCGGGCGGCCATGTGCGCGAACAGTTCCAGTGTTGCGTTGTCGGCCCACTGCAGGTCGTCGAGGACGATGATCAGCAGGTGTGTCTCGGCGACGCCCTCGAGGAGATCGGCCGCCTGATCGTAGAAGCGGAAACGTGCTGTGGCGTCGGGCATCTCACGTGGGGGAGGGATCACCGTCGACCCCTGGGTGACCATGCGCCCCAGGTCGCTGTCGAGTAGTCGTGTCCGGTCGGCGGAGTCGATCTCGGGCAGTACGGCACCGAGGACCTGGACCCACGGCCACATGGACGGCGCCGCGGCGTCCTCGACGCAGCGGCCCCACAACACCTCCAGGTCGGCCGCGCCCGCCGCCCGGGTCGCCGCCTCGTCGAGCAGGGCGGTCTTGCCCGCACCCGGTTCGCCCTCGACGACGACGACACCACCAGGGCCCTGCAGCGACGCGAGTACGGCCTTGTGCAGCACCGCCAGTTCGTCGGTGCGCCCGATCAGTGCGTCGGTGGCAGGGGGCGCGGGGCGGCCGGGATCGGCGTCGGCGGAGAGCGCCGGTTCGGTCGGTGCCGCGACGACGACGCGGGCCGGCGGTGTCGGAGCGTCCAGAGTCGGTGCGTGGTCGAGGATGTCGCGTTCGAGGGCACGTAGTCGTGGTCCCGGGTCGACGCCGATCTCCTCGGCGAGCACACGTCGTGCCTCGGCGATCGCACCCAGCGCGTCGGACTGCCGGCCGAGCCGGTATCGGGCGGTGGCCAGCAGGACCCACAGGTTCTCGTCGAGCGGGGATCGCTGCACCGCCTGTTCCAACTCGGCGACCAGGGCCCGGTGCTCGCCGAGGGCCAGGCGGACCTCGAAGGACAGCTCCTGCGCCTCGGTGATCGTGCGTGCCAGGTGCTGCGCCGCGGCGTCGCGGAAGGACAGCCCTTCGAACTCGGGCAACAGCGGTCGATATCGGGTCAGGGCCGCCTGCAGGACTTCTGCCGCCCCGGCGGGGTCACCGGCTCGGTGGCGCTCGTGGGCGTCGGTGATGCGACGGACGAGAAGCCGGACGTCGACCTGATCGTCATCGGCGACGAGCGCGTAACCCGAGCCCCGCGTGATGAGCACCGTCGACGGGCTGCGCGGCTTCCGGTCGGGCTCCAGCGCCTTGCGCAGACCCGAGATGTAGGCCTGCACCGAGACCTCGGCGCGGTCGGGCGCCGACGACCCCCAGATGCCGTCGATCAATCGGTCGACACTGACCGGGTCGCCGTCGGAGAGGAGGAGCTGGGCCAGCACGGCGCGTTGTTTGCGCGTGCCGAGTTCGACGGTCTCGGAATCGATCTGCGCCCCGAGACCGCCCAGAACCGAATACGCGAGTCGGGCCATCAGCGCGAGTCTAAACCCGATCCTCCACGGTCGCGCCGGATCGGCGTCCCGTCCGACTACGCTGGCCCCATGTCCATCGCCGTCGCCATGATCACCGTCGACACAACCGATCCGATACCGCTGGCCACCTGGTGGTCCGAGCAGATCGGGGGGCACATCGTCGCCGAGAACGAGGGCTACTTCGTGGTGGTAGCGCCGCGTGGGACGGGCCCGGCGTTGGCCTTCCAGAAGGTCGACGACCCGACCCCCGGAAAGAATCGGATGCATCTCGACCTGACGACCGAGGACCTGGCTGCCGAGGTGGCACGCCTGCTGGCCGCCGGTGCGACGAAGGTCGCCGATCGCGAGATGCCGGGCTTTGCCTGGGTCACCCTGGCCGATCCGGACGGGAACCAGTTCTGTGTCTCCGGCGCGCATCCGGCACCGGACGCGTGAGTGGAATTTACGGGTCCTGATGGGCTTCACCCGCGAGCAGTTGCAGGCCTTTGGCGGCACCGAGGTGCCGGACCTGATCGGCACGGACTGTCGGCTGCTGTTCGTCGGCATCAATCCCGGACTGTGGACGGCCGCGGTCGGCGCGCATTTCGCCCGCCGGGGCAACCGTTTCTACCCCGCCCTGTACCGGGCGGGCATCGTCGACCGGCTGATCGACGCGTCGGCCGGAATGTGCGACGACGATCGCGATCTCCTGTGTCGTCGTGGCGTCGGGATCACCAACGTGGTGGCGCGGGCGAGCGCAACCGCCGCCGAACTGTCTGCCGACGAGCTGCGGGCGGGTGGTCGGCGGCTGCGCGCGACGGTGCGCCGCGTGTCGCCCAGGGTCGTCGCGATCGCCGGTATCACGGCGTACCGATCGGCCTTCGATCAGCCGCGGGCGGTCGCCGGACCGCAGGACGAGCGGTGGGACGGCGCCGCGGTCTGGGTGGTACCCAATCCGAGCGGGCTCAACGCCCACGAGACCGTGGACACGCTGGCCGCAGCATACCGGCGGGCGGCCCGGGCCGCCGGCATCCTGGGCTGATCACCCCGGACACGCCCAGCGCTCCGGGCTTCCTCAGGGCGCAGGGAAACGGGTCTGCTCGGGGGCGGGCTCAGTGACCCGACCGGTGTGCCTCGTTGGCGGCGAGCACCGACAACAGTTCGTAGCCCACGTGGGCGGCGGCGATGCCGGTGATCTCGGCGTGGTCGTAGGCGGGGGCCACCTCCACGATGTCGGCGCCCACGATGTCGAGGCCGACCAGGCCGCGCAGGGTGTTGAGCAACTCGCGCGAGGTCATGCCGCCGGCTTCCGGGGTGCCGGTGCCCGGTGCGTGTGCCGGGTCGAGAACGTCGATGTCGACGGAGATGTACACGGGTCCACCGGCCATCCGCCGGTGTACGCGTTCGATGATGCTGCGGACACCGTCGAACTGGTAGTCGTCCGAGCGCACGATCTGAAAGCCGAGCACGCCGTCGGCCTCGAGGTCGGCCTTGCCGTAGAGGGGGCCGCGGATGCCGACGTGCATGGATCGCTCCATGTCGATCAGTCCCTCTTCGCTGGCGCGACGAAACGGGGTGCCGTGGGTGAACGGCGCGCCGAAGTAGGTGTCCCAGGTGTCGAGGTGCGCGTCGAAGTGCAGCACCGCGATCTTGCCGCGCTCCTTGTGGACCGCTCGCAGCAGCGGCAGTGCCAGGGTGTGGTCGCCGCCCAGGGTGAGCAGGCGGGCGCCGTCGGCGGTCAGGTCGGTTGCCGCATGCTCGACAGTCGCGAGCGCTTCGACGATGTCGAACGGATTGACGGCGATGTCGCCGGCGTCGGCCACCTGCTGGATGCCGAACGGCGCCACATCCAGCGCAGGGTTATAGGGGCGCAGCAGCTTTGACGACGCGCGGATGTGGCCGGGGCCGAACCGGGCGCCGGGCCGGTAGCTGACACCACTGTCGAACGGGATGCCGATGATCTTCACCGCCGCACCGGGCACCTCGTCGAGCCGGGGCAGCCGGGCAAAGGTGGACGGTTCGGTATAGCGCGGGGTTGCGCTGGCATCCAGCGGTCCGCGAATCATGTTTGCGGTCATCGGCTCTCAGTCCTTGTAGTCCGGGGCGATGCGCTCGACGAGGCGCACCATGGCGTCCCAGGCCAGATCCAGGCCCACATCGTCGGTGTAGTCGTCGCCGGCGTCTTCGCCGTTGAGTTGGCGCGCGGCGTGCTCGGCGACGGCGGGGTCGGGCAAGACCAGGTCGCCGGCGCGGGTGGCCGCCACCTGGATCTCGCAGGCCTTGTTGAGGTAAAACATCCGCAGGAACGCCCGCCCGGGCGTCTCGCCCACGGTCAACAGTCCGTGGTTGCGCAGGATCAGCGCCGGGTGCGATCCGATGTCGTCGACGATCCGCTTCTGTTCGTCGACGTTGAGTGCCACCCCCTCGTAGTCGTGATAGCCGACCCGGTTGTGGAACTCCATCGAGATCTGGTTGAGCGGCAGCAGTCCCGTCGCCGACGCCGCGACCGCGCACCCGGCGAGCGTGTGGGTGTGCAGAATGCAGTGGGCGTCTGCCCGTTCGCGATGGATGGCGCTGTGGATGACGAAACCGGCAGGGTTCACCACGGCCGAACTGTCGCCGACGACGTTGCCGTCGAGGTCGATCCGCACCAGGTTCGACGCGGTGATCTCCTCGAACAACAGCCCATACGGATTGATCAGGAAATGATCCTCGGGGCCCGGGATGCGCACCGAGATGTGGGTGAAGATGAGATCGGTCATCTTGTAGTGCGCCACCAGCCGATACACGGCGGCGAGCTGGCGTCGGAGCTCGGCCTCGCCGGCGTCGCTGCCGCTCATTGGTAGCCGGCCTTGCGGGCGACGAGATCCTGGAAGTGCGCGGTGATCTGATCCCAATGGGTCACCAGATTGGTTCGATCCGACGCGGGTGAGTGGCGCCCCACCTGCAGTCGATGCAGGATCGGCAGATCCTGCTCGTTCACCTCGAACAGGATGTTGGTCAGACTCTTGCGGGCCGGGCCGTACTTCTCGGCGGCGGCATCGCAGTCGACGAAGATCGCCATGTGTTCCACCGTACGGTCCGGGGCGGCGGCGTCGAACCCGATGACCTGGAACCAGTCGGCCTCGAGGAACAGCAGCGCGTTGGGGAAGACGCAGAAGATGTCCTGGCTCTCGGTGCGCTCGACGGGCACGTCACCGAGGAAGGGCAGCGACTCGTCGGATTTCGCGGTCTTGCCGGCCGCGCCCCGCGGATACATCCCGCCGATGATGTGATCGGCGAGCCACACGTCATCGACGTCGAGTGAGGCGCTGACCGGACCGACCTGGGGGTGGATGAACGGTAGGTGATAGAAGTCGAGGAAGTTCTCCACCACCAGCTTCCAATTCACCGCGATGTCGAACTCGCGTTCGTCGGCGAGATGGATGCGGTCGAAATCGACGTGATCCCAACGTGCGGTGATGGGCGCCAACATCTCGGCGAAATCCGCGGCCGCAGCGTCGGTGTCGGCGAAGTCGGTGGCCAGGTTCACGAACACCATGCCCGCCCACACACGCGACGAGACGGCGAGCAGGCCGAGGTCGTCGGCGCCTTCAGGTAGCGCGCGGGTGCGCTCTCGCTTGAAATACGGTGTGGCGTGAAGGCTTCCGTCGAGGTTGTACGACCAGCAGTGATACGCGCACTGGATGCGCCGACGGACTTTGGCGGGCTCATCGAGCATGGCCATGCCACGGTGACGGCACGAGTTGTGAAAGACGCGGACCTGCTCGTCCTCGCCCCGGATGATCAGCAGGGGTTTGCCCCCGACCGTCACCGGATGCACCTTGCCCGGCTCGTCGACCCAATGGGCGAACCCGGCCCACACCCAACCCGAGGAGAAGATCCGCTCCTGTTCCAGGTCGAACTCTTCTTGTCCCACATAGGCGCGCGCCGGAATCAGCGCTCGCTGGCTGCTGTCGCTCTGCAGCGGTCCGGACACGATCCGGTTGCCTGCGGCGCTGACGTGATCGGTGGGGGACACCGCCGTGACGCTGTCGCTGATGGTCATCGTTGCTCCTGGAGTTCTTCGGTGGCGGCGCGGAACGCCTGGGCCGCCCACTCTTTGAGGATGAGGGCTTCGTGCCAACGGTCGGAAAGCTCGTTGCCGTCGACGTCGGTGATGGCGTATGGCCGGGTGCCGAGTTCGGTGCAGAACACGATCTGCTCGCCCGGATGGCGCCGCTGGATCGACCGGAAACCGGTCTCCCACCAGCCGCGGAACCGCCGCTCCCACCCGGCGCCGGCCGGTGTGCCCAGCGGGACCTGGACCTGGCCGCGGGTGGCGATGCGGCCCTGCAACGATCCGCATCGCTCCAACACCGCGGTGATGAGTGCCTCGTGTTCGGGTGTGGGGTCGTCGGGCAGTTCGTTGGCGCAGACGAAATGAGACAGGTCGCCGGCCACTTCGATCCGTGGGTCGAGGTGTCCGAGCAGCAGATTGGTGAATCGCAGGTCGTTGGTCACGGTGTTGCGGTGGGTCTCCACCTGCATCGTGATGCCGGCCTGCCGGCACGTCTCGTACCAGTCGGTCAGCGTCTCGCACAGGGGAACCGGATCGAATCCGTAGATCTGGGCGCACACCACCATGCGAATCGCCCCGATCCCGTGGGCGTACTCGATGGCGGAGTCCAGGCCGGCCCGGTCGCCGACGAAGGCGAACACCATCGCGGCGAGGTCGTGCTCCGCGAGCAGCGGTGCCAGGTCCGCGGCGGTGGGTGCCTGTCGGGCCCCGAGGTCGACGGCCAGGCCGGCGAACCCAGCTTCCGAGATACGCGCGGCCTGTTCGGGCAGCGTCCAGGGTGTGCGGGCAGTCGGCAGATCCTCCATCGCCCACAGCGACTGGAAGACGGCCAGTTCGGCGGTGGGGGTCAGCATGGCATTCCTGCGATGTGGTTGATGGGATCGGTCGGCCGGCCCTCGTCGTGCCAGGCGAGGACGTTGTTCGCCTGCGCGGTGATGTAGCCGCTTTCGGTGGTGGTGGACAGGTACGCGACGTGCGGGGTGGTGAGCACCCGGGGATGCGCCAGCAGCGGGTCATCGGCGGCCGGGGGTTCGGTGTCGAACACATCGAGTGCGGCGCCGGCCAGCCGGTGGTGATCGAGCGCGTCGAGCAGTGCGGCGGGGTCGAGCAGCGCACCGCGGGCGACGTTGACGAGGTACGCATCGTCACGCATTCGGGCGATCGCTTCGGCGTCGATGATGCCGCGCGTCTTCTCGGTGAGCGGGAGATGCAGGGAGAGCACATCGGCTTCCTCGATGACCGTCCAGAAATCGACGATCTGCACCCCGGGGACGTCCGGTCGGTCCGGCCCGCGGCTGACGTCGTGTGCCAGCACCCGCGCGGCGGCGGGAGCGGCGAGTTCGGCATACGCGCGGCCGGTGCTCCCCAGGCCGAGCACGCCGACGGTCACCTCCGACAGTCGGCGCGGCAGCGTTGGCGGCCGATCGATCCACCCGTGCACCGTGCCACACCCGGCGAAGTACGGGAGTTGGCGCAACAGAGCCAGACTCAGGGTCCAGGCATGTGTGCCGACCTCTTCGGACGCCAGATCTGCGACGGTGCATACCCAGATCCCGCGTTCGGTGGCCGCGGCCACGTCGACGTTGTCGTAGCCGCGCGAGAGCAATGCGATGATCCGCAGATCAGGCAGTCGGTCGAGCAGCTCGCGGTCGATGGGTGCATAACCCACCAACAGCGCGCTCGCACCGGCGGCCGCCTCGGCGATCCGGTCGGGATCACGGGTCTGGCACACCTCGACCCGGAAGCCATTGCCGGACAACAGGTCAACCCCGGCAGCGGGATTGAGGTCGTCGGTGTCGGTGTAGACGGCGAGCGGTCGTTGGTCGCTCATCTCTGGGATGCTCCACATCGGTCGGTGATATGTCAGTGCAGGTGGGACAGGAATTGTCGGGTACGCGCATGGCTGGGGTCGTCGAAGAACGTTTCCGGCGGACCGGATTCGACGATCCGCCCGCTGTCGAACAGGGAGACCTCGTTGGCGACGCGACGGGCGAAACGGGTTTCGTGGGTGACGACCACCATGGTCATACCCTCGTCGGCGAGTTGTTCCATCACGTCGAGTACCTCGCCGACCAGTTCCGGGTCGAGCGCGGAGGTGGGCTCGTCGAACAACATCACCGACGGGTTCATCACCAGCGCCCGCGCGATGGCGACCCGCTGCTGCTGTCCGCCGGACAACTCGCTGGGGTAGTGCTTGAGCCGGTGCGCCATCCCGACGCGTTCGAGCATGGCCTCGGCCTGCTGCCGGGCATCGGCCTTGGACATACCGGCGACCTCGGTCAACGCCAGCGTGACGTTGTGCGCCACGTCGAGGTGCGCGAAGAGATTGAACCGTTGGAACACCATCCCGATGTCGCGACGTTGGCGGGCCAGATGCGATTCCCGCAGCGGCCGGGTGGTCCCGTCGGACATCACCGACACACCCAATTGCTTGCCGTTGAGCAGGATCTCGCCGTCGTCGGCCGGCTCGAGCAGGGCCAACAGGCGCAGGATGGTGGACTTGCCGGACCCCGACGGCCCCAGCAGCGCCTTGACCTCGCCCTTGCCGACGGTGAGGTCGACACCCTTGAGGACCTCGGTATTGCCGTATGTGCGATGCAGGTTGATCGCCTGCAGTACCGGCTCACTCATGCGGGGACCTCCTGGGATGTCGGTGTGGTCACCGAGGTGTGCTGCCCCTTCGAGATCCACTGGTAGCGCCGTTCGAGGAAGTACTGGCCCAACATCGCGACACTGACGATCACGAGGTAGTAGATCAGTGCAGCCGAATAGTATTCGGCGTAGCGGAAGGTGACCGACACCTCGGATTGTGCGGTTGTCAGCAGTTCGCGCAGCGAGATGACCGAGGCCAGCGACGTGTACTTCAGCATCGCGATGAACTCGTTTCCGCTGGGCGGAATCGCGACCTTGATGGCCTGCGGCAGCACCACTTTGAACAACACCTTGTGCGGTGGCAGGCCGAGGGCGCGGGCCGCGATGTGCTGGCCGTCGTCGACCGATAGCAGCGCCGACCGCAGGATCTCGGCCATGTACGCCGCCTCCACGACGGCGAAGCCCACGAATGCGGCCAGGAACGGGGTGAACCAGTTCTCCCGTAGCGCGGGGAAGAGCTGGGGGCCGGCGTTCCAGATGAGCAGCAGCACCAGCAGCGTGGGGATGGCGCGGAAGAACCAGACGTAGGTCCAACCGACCGAGCGTGCGCCCGAGTTCTTCGCGATTCGCAGCAACGCGACCACGAACCCGATGACCGTGGCGGCGATCATCGAGACGACCGCCAGCGCCAGCGACAGCAACGCTCCGCGGAGAAACGTGCCGGAGGTCAGCGCGTCGATGAAGACGTTCCACTCGAAGGTCATGGCCTACTCGGTGACGATGCTGTTGGGATCGAGACCGTACTTCTCGGCGAGCTTGCCCAGTGTGCCGTTGTCGTTGAGCGTCTGCAGTCCCTCGGCGACGGCGGGACTCAGCGGTGAGTCCTTGAGCGTGAACACGCCGAACTTGGTCTCCGCGGGGAAGACGCCGGGGACGGACTTGAGGCTGCCGCCCGACTTGTTGACCATGTCCACCACCGCGACGTCGGTCTCGATGAGCGCGTCGGCCTTGCCGTTGGTGACGGCGGCGACGGTTTCTGCGGTCTTGGGGTACGGCTGAATGGTGATGCCCGGCTTGCCCTCGGATTCGAACTTGCTCGACAGGTCCTTGAGTGTCAACTCATTCGAGCCGCCACCTTGTACCGCGACCGTCTTGCCGGACAGGTCGTCGGAGGTGGTGATGTCGGTGGTGCCCGACGGCACGATCAGGCCCGGGCCGGTGTTCATGAACGGGCTGCCGTCGGCAACCTCGAGACGTTCCGGGCTGAGATAGAGGGCGGCCCAGAGAATGTCGCAGCGCTTGGCCTGCAGCGCAGGCATGAGGCCGTCGAATGCGGTGTTCTGCCACGTGATGTCGAGGCCCCAGAGGTCGGCCAGGGCGCGGGCGCCGTCGGGGTCGAAGCCGACCGGGTTGGAGGTGTCGCCATCGGCGAAGTATTCCATCGGCGGATACTCGGGGTCGGTGCACACCGAGAGCTGGCCCTCACGCAGCAGGCCCGCGGGTGCGTCACCCGATGCCTCGGTGCCCCCGCTGCTGCTCCCGCAGCCGGCGATCGTGGTTGCTGCCAACACGGTGGCGGCGATGCTGACCAGAACTCTTCGCATGGCGTTCCTCAGACCTCGTCGTGTACTTGCCGGCGTGGTCGCCGGTCGTTTCATCACGGAACATTAGGTGTGCTCAGCGGGTGAAACAAACTAGAATTGTCAGTACTGGACACTAAAGTTGCAGATTCGATCACCTAGATGGTGAATTTGCAGCAGGTCCCGAGTGAAGTGCTTATCTGACTGAGAATGTGTCCGTCAGCGTCGAAAAGAGCGGAATTGTTAATTTCTCGTGATGAACAAAGGCCGGCGTCGGTCTCGGGTGTGGACCTGCAGATCCTGGACGAGTTGCGCGCCGACGGGCGGATCACGGCCAACGATCTGGCCGACCGGGTCGGCATCTCCAGAGCTGCCGCGGCGCGGCGGCTGAGCCAGATGCTCGACGAGGACATCGTGCGGGTCGTCGGTATCGTGCATCCGCTGACACTGGGGATTCGCTCGCTGGCGCACATCTCGCTGACCGTCGACCAGCCGGTGCGTCGCGTGGCCGACGCCCTGGCCGCGATGCCCGAGGTGCCGTTCGTGTCGCTGGCATCGGGGAGCTTTCCGCTGATCGCGGAGGTCCGCGCGCGCAGCGATGCCGAACTCGCCGCGGTGCTCGACCGGGTGCGGTCGGTCGATGGGGTGCGTGAGACCGAGACGCTCTATTACACCAACCTGACCGTCGACGTGTTGCGGCCCACTCAGGCCGCCGATGTGGGGATTGATCGGGTCGACGCGAAGATACTGTCGCACTTGCAATTCGATGGTCGTCTGCCGTTCACCGCCTTGGCCGAGCGGGTGGGGGTGTCCACCGGCACCGCCCGGACCCGCGTCCTGCGGATGATCGACAACGGTGTGGTTCGCATCGGTGCCATCACGCGGACCGGGCGGCGCGATGGGCGAGTGGACGTGGGGGTGGGACTCTCGCTGCGCGGCCCCGTCGCGGCCGGCGGTGACTTGCTCGCCGGAATGCCCGAGGTGCGCTTCCTGGCCGAGACGCTCGGCCGGTATGACCTGCTGGCCACGATCGACGCGGATTCGTTGGCGGAGGTGGTCAGTGTGCTGGATCGACTCCGGGCGCTGCGGTCGGTGCTGCGGATCGACAGTTGGGTGCATCTGGACACCGTGAAAGAGAGCTATCACTACCCGATGGAGGTGCGTCCGTGAGCGGCGGACGAGGGTGGCGTGCGCCGACGGCAGCGGCACCGGTGCGTGCCCGGGTGAGCGTTCCGACCGCTCCCGCGACGGACGCGCCCGATGTGGCGGTGGCGGCCGCGTTCGCCGCGGCGGGCCTCATCACCGGCGGCACGGTACTCATTCGCAACTGGCCTGACAGGTCGTCGGCCGCTGAGACGGTGGCTGGTGCGTTCGCCGACATGGGTGGGTACGTGGTGTCGTCGGCGGCCGGGCTGACCGTCACCGGACGATCGACGAGCGGTGCTGTGGGTGCCGTTGACCTGGGTGTATGCGACGACGCGATCGCGCAGATACTGATCGCGGTCGCCGCACTCGCCGACGGGCCGAGCCGCATCGTCGTCGATGACGCGGCGTCGGGGGCGGTCGTCGCCGACAATCTGCGACGTCTGGGCGGCCGGGTCGACACTGACGAATCCGGCTGCCTGACCGTCTATCCCGGCGAGCTGACCGCCGGAAAGTGGGAATCGGCCGGTCGTGCAGACGTCGCCCTCGCGGGGGCGGTGCTGGGCCTCGTCGTCGACGGCCTGGAGGTGACCGATTGGCAAATGGTCGACAGCAGGTATCGCGGATTCACCGGTGAGTGGACCCGCATGCTGGCCGCCGACGAATACCTGGTTCCCGGCAGTGACCGGCTGCCACACGAGTATCTGGAGCGCTGAGTTGGATCGGGGGCGCTTGAGGTTTGCTCCGGGCCTCCTGAGGCACCGGGAACGGTCCGTCGCTAGACGTCGGTGGACACGATCGCCCGCCGCCGTACCGAGAGGAGTTCGATCTCAGGTCGTCCCGCGGCGAACCGTTCGACGGCATCGAGCACCTCGATCACGTGGGACCGATCGGCTGCGACGAGTGACACGCCGATCACCGTCCGACGATGGGCGTCGAGATGGTCGACCTCGGCAACCGAGACAGCGAACCGTCGTCGGATCTCCGCGACCATCGGTCGCACGATCGATCGCTTCTGCTTGAGCGAGTGCACGTCACCGAGGAGGTAGTCGAGTTCCGCGAATCCGATCCACATGGTCGGGCCATCGTATCGATTGCTGGCCGTCGACTCACGGCGGGCAGGTCACCACCGACGGCGCGGATAGAGACGGTGGGCCAGCGCCCTTTTCGATGCGACCGCGCGAGCGCGGTGTTCCTCGGAGAATCCGCCCGCATCGGGCCGGTCGGGGATGATGTCGGGATCGTCGACGATCGTCCATCGTGACCCGGCCGCGGCCAGCGACTCGTGTTTGGTCGCGTAGTAGTCCGGCCGGCCGATGACCGCGACGCCGGATTCGCCCGCGGCGGCCGCGACGAGATGGGGATGGAAGCGTGTGCTGATCCATGTGTCGCCGCGCCCGACCGGGAGTCCGGACCGCCAGACATCGAGGAACGGGATCGTCGCGGCGCCGGCCAGGCGATTGCCGAGGCGGCTCGGGATCTCCAGATCGCCGCCCGGGATTCCCTCGAGAACCGTGACGGCGTCGCCGCCGACCTGCCACGCGTCGAGCGTGGCGCCGACGAAGCGGGTGAGCGCGTCGAGGCCGGTCATCCCGAACGCGGCGAAATCCTCGGTCAGATCGGCCTGCAGACACAATGTCACCCCGTGCCGCGCCGGTCCGCCCGGATCGCGTCGGGTGCTCGCCGGATCGTCCACGGCCAACCACGCGTCGTCACCGGTGTGACGTCGTGCGGCCGTGCCGGACAACGCCTCCGCCGACGCGGCATCGCGCACGTCGAAGATGGTGAACGCCTCGGCGGACTCGGTGAGGACCGCGCGCGCGGGCCCGTCGAACAGGGGGATCAGGCCCTGCCCGGTGGCATACGCGGGGACGCCGGTGGTGCGGGCGAGTTCCGCGGCCGCGGCCACGAGCGAGACATGCTGTGGCCATACCCGATTGAGGTATCCACCGCCGAGCAGGTGAACCGAGGAGGCGCGCCGGAAGACGTCGACGCCTTCGGCGAGGCGGGGTGCGGGGCCGAAGCGGGTCGCCGCCTCGGCCACCCAGGTCCATGGCGTCCGCGCGTCGGGTCCGTCGGTGCGTTCGGTGTCGGCGGCGTACTGGGTCAGCTGCCACAGCGTGTCGACGAAGACCGCGCCGGGGTGGATGCCGCGCAGCAGCAGACCTGCCTGACCCGGACTGTGGCAGTCGAGGACCACCATCGCCCGCGGCCGCGCCCGGGCCAGATGATGCAGCCATGCGCGCGCGATCAGTTCGTCGCCGTAGTTCGGATGACCGGAGGGCGCGATCAGATAGATGATCTCCTCGGGGTGACGTCGCTCCCGGATCCGGTCGACGATGCCACCGCGCAGGTTCGCGATCCCGGGCACATGCATTCCGCGGATGTTACCCATCTCCGGGGGAGACCGGCCCGACGCGTCAGTGATCGCCGCCCATGAGGGCGGCCACATGGTCGGGCACGTACTTGGCGAGCGACCTCGGTGGCCGCCGGTAGTTGCCCGAGTCGATGGGCTTCTTCGGCAGGTCGACCTTGTTCCGCGGCACATCCTCGTAGTCGATGGTCGACAGCAGATGCGAGATCATGTTCAGCCGCGCGTGCTTCTTGATGTCGGACTCGACGACGAACCACGGGCTGAGTGCGGTGTCGGTGTGCACCATCATCTCGTCCTTGGCTCGGGAGTAGTCCTCCCATCGGTAGACGGCCTCGAGGTCCATCGGGCTCAGTTTCCACTGCCGGACCGGATCGTCCATCCGGGAGCGGAACCGTTTGAGCTGTTCCTCGTCGGACACCGAGAACCAGTACTTGCGCAACAGGATTCCGTCGTCGATCAGCATCTGCTCGAAGATGGGTGTCTGACGCAGGAATCGGGTGTGCTCCTCGGGGGTGCAGAACCCCATCACCTTCTCGACGCCCGCACGGTTGTACCAGGAGCGGTCGAACAGCACGATCTCGCCGGGCGCGGGCAGCTGGGCGACGTAGCGCTGGTAGTACCACTGGCCCCGTTCGCGATCGGTCGGGGCGGGCAGCGCGGCGACGCGGGAGACGCGTGGGCTCAGGTACTCGGTGATGCGTTTGATGGTGCCGCCCTTGCCTGCGGCGTCCCGGCCTTCGAAGATCACCACGACGCGGGCGCCCGTCGCGCGAACCCACTCCTGCAGCTTCACCAGCTCGGTCTGGAGGCGGAACAGTTCGGCCTCGTAGACCTTGTTCGCGACCTTCTTCGGACTGTCGCCGTTCTTCGACTTCTTCGCCATGGACGAAGCTTACGGTGGTCGACGGCGTTGTGATGCACAGTGACCCACGATGGGTGAGCCCGTCGGGCGAGACGACGGGCCGATCGACCCGTTCAGGCGGGGAGCAGGTCGCCGACCGCAGCGATCTCGTCGGCGAGCTCGGCCACCGATGCGTCGATCCGGGTCCGCGAGAACTCGTTGATGTCGAGCCCCTCGACGATCTCCCATCGCTCGCCGACCGATCGGACCGGGAACGAGCACACCAGACCCTCGGGAACCCCGTAGACGCCGGGCGACGGCAACGCCGCCGAGGTCCAGTCGCCGTCCGGGGTGCCCAGCACCCAGTCGTGGACGTGGTCGATGGTGGCGCTGGCAGCCGACGCCGCGGAGGACGCGCCGCGGGTCTCGATGATCGCGGTACCACGCCGGGCCACCGTCGGGATGAAGTCGTCGACAAGCCAGGCGCGGTCCTCGGCGAACTCGGCGCCACTACGGCCGGCCACGCGGGCATGGAAGATGTCCGGATACTGCGACGCGGAATGGTTGCCCCACACCGAGACGCGGGTGATCTCCCGGGCCGGGCACCCGGCGCGGTGGGAGAGCTGTGCGATCGCGCGGTTGTGGTCGAGGCGGGTGAGCGCGGTGAACCGCTCGGCCGGTATGTCGGGGGCGTGGGCGGCGGCGATCGCGGCATTGGTGTTCGCCGGGTTACCGACGACGATGACCCGGAGATCTTCACCGGCAACGTCGTTGAGCACCGCACCCTGCTCGGCGAAGATGGCCGCGTTCGCCTGCAGCAGGTCGGCGCGTTCCATGCCCTTGCTCCGCGGCTTCGCGCCGACGAGCAAGGCGTAGTCGGTGCCGTCGAAGGCGGCGCGGGCGTCGTCGAAGATATCCACCGAGGTGAGCTGCTCGAAGGCGCCGTCGTCGAGTTCCATCGCGGTACCGACGGCCGCCGACACCGCGCCCGGCAACTCGAGCAGACGCAGCCGGACCGGCTGATCGTGTCCGAGCATGGCACCCGCGGCGATCCGGAACAGCGCCGCATAGCCGATGTGGCCGGCGGCGCCGGTGACGGTCACCACGGCGGGAGGGGTCGAGGGCATGGGGCTCCTTCGGAGTTCGGAGAGGTGCGGCCGTCGCGGCCCGTGTGTCAGCGGGGTCGTGCCGGACGTTCGACGAGGACCACGGTCTGTCGAGGACTCGACAACGTCAGCACCGGACCGACCGCGCGCCACGTCAACGGCACCGAGGTGAACGTCGTCAGCCAGCTGTCCGCGCCGGAACGCGGTGGGGGGCAGGCCATCATCGTCGAGATCGGGGCGCGCACCCTCAGCTGGTCTCCGGCGACGGTGACCGTCCCCAGGTGGCGGTTGCACCCGGCGCCGAGGCCGACACGGTGGTCCGACGCGAAACTGATCGTCATCGGGCCGCCACCCGGGATGGCGCCGCCGACGACGGCCACCGACGCATAGGTCTTACCGGTCAACGGGGTGAGCGGATCACCGGGCGGTGGCACCGGCAGAGGCCGGATGGGTGCCGGCGGTCGCGGCGCCGGCACCGCCGTCGCGGGGGTCGCGCCGAGGATGGCGGCGATGAGGGCGAGCAGGCCGACGACGGTCACCGTCAGTCGAGTCCGGTCCCGCCTCGACGCAGTGCCGATTCGGCGTCCCACCCGGTGCGCCGGGATGGGATGATCGATCCGGTTCGTGGTCGCTTCTCCGCCGGTGAAGGACATGAACCCAACGTAGTCCAATCGGTGGACGTGCCCAACCGATGGAACGGGCGGTGAACGATGACGCAAGCTGACGTATCGACGGTGGCGGTGACCTGCCGGACCGAATACCTCGGTCGACGACACGTCTCGGCTGCCCGGTTCGCATGGGTGTGCATGGTGATCGGCCTGCTCGCGCTGGTGATCCTGAACGCCGCCGACGTGGGTGGCACCGCGACCGCGGTGATCGTCGCCGGCGCCCTGGCCTGTTCGCTGGCGCTCGCGGCATTCGGGCGCCTCGGTCGTCGCGGCGCGGTGATCATCGCCGCGGACGCCGACAGCGTCTACCTGGGGGACGAACAGCACGGCATCGTCAGCCGTCCGCTGGCCGATCTCCGGTCGGTGTCGTTGGGGGCGCTCTCGGAGACCACCGGTGCGCGCACCGCGGCGACCCGTGAGCTGACCATCAAGGGACTACGCACGCTGACAATCGAATTCGGCCCTACGGAATCCGATCGGGACGATGCGGCCACGGAACCCGAGCGATGGCGGATCGGGGTCGTCGAGAGCGATCCCGCTGCGGCCGAGGTGATCGGACGTCTTCGTGCACGTGCGCCACAACGCACCCGACGCGCGGCCGCGGCCGCGGCGAACACACCCGACTCGGGCGGTTCCGTCGACGTCGACCGGCCGGCCGCCGCGGAATCGCGGTCGAGCACACCCCGGGTTGCCGACGCGGGCAGCGACGAGGCGGCCGAGCGGTTGTGGGAGGAGGCGACCCGTCGGCACGACACGATCCTGCGTGACTACGGGAACTACGAACTGCAGCCGGACATGATGTTGCGGTTCCCCGCGGTCACCGATGTGACCCTGACACCCGTGCAGGATTTCCACGAGGCGCTCGACGACGCGACAGCACTCCGGACCGACGCCTACCCGGGCAGTCGGCAGCGCGCCGACGAGTACCAGCAAGCGGTCAACAGGGTGCGACGTGCGTGGATCGCCTGCGAGACCAACGGCCGCAAGCTCGGTACCACCTACCTGGAGGCGGCCGACCGCGACGACCTGGACAAGGCGCTCAAGCTGTTCAACCATGCGCAGAGCAGCTCCACACCCGCCGAGCAGGCCAGCTACTACACCCGCGTGCACGAGATCGTCACGACACTCACCGATCGTGGGAGCCTGCACCCGCCGCAACCGGCGATCGCGGAGCTGAAGGCGGCGACGAGGCGGGCGATCGAGGCCCGCCCCGCGCCGGCACCGCAGCGGCAGGAGGGGTGACCTGCGCGGACTGACCGCGTCGTCGCCGCGTGCCGGTCCGGGTCAGAAGTTTCCCTGCTTGAGGAACTTTCCGTCGGCGGAATAGGTTCCGGCGGAGGCTGATTCGCGGGCGAGCTCGACCTGGATGACGGGTCGGCCGTCACGCTGGAAGATCGACGTCATCTGGATGTCGATGGCGTTGCGGTCGAACGGCTCGATGCTGCCCCGTGCCATCGCCTGGGTCCGCACCGACTCGAAGACGTCGGGGGAGACGGCGTCGAACGAGAAGGAGCCGTCGGAACCGCCGGCGTACTCGGACAGGGCAGGGAAGGCGCCGGGGACGACGGTGAGCGTGCCCGATCGGCCCGGCTCGGTGAACTCCATCAGGACGCCACCGCTGTTCTGGATCTGCCCGGCGAACATCGTCGGCGTGTTGTCCTTGGTGCCGCGGATCTCGAACCGGCGCAGATTCGACCGGGCGGCGGACAGGTTCGCGGCATCGAGGGCGGATCGAGCGAGCCGGAAGGACGTGTCGAAGTCGCCCGGATCGAAGAACTCGGCGACCGTACCGTCGGGGCGACCCTGTATCTCGACGTCGGAGATCCCGTTCTCCCCGAATCCGCCGACCAGCAGCACCGGCTGCCCGCGAACCGGTCGGGTCACGGCCATGTCGGTGAGGACCAGGCCCTGACCTGCCGTGCCGAGACGGGCCTGCATCGTCTGTCCCATCGTGGAGACGTCGGTGCCCGCGATCTCGGCGGCGCGGAAGGTGTCGAGCCGACGCTTGGTGGTCTCGGCGCGCCGCGGTTCCTCCCACCCGCGGCCGCCGTACTTCCACAGGGAGATCGCCTGCCCGGTGGCCGGGTCGTAGACCTCGGCGCGGGAGGTGTCGTCCTCGTCGAGGGTGATGGACAGGATGTTGTCCGAAGCGGTCGGCCCGAGTCCTGCGATCTCGTCGAGGACGTCGCCGATGCGCGCGGTGAGATCCGCGGTGGCGGCGGCCGGGTCCGACTCGTCGCCGATGCCCAGGTTGTTCGCGACCGATGGGAACGAGGCGTCGATGTGCCAGACCGACCCGGAGACACCGAACAGCAAGGCGACCGCCGCGATCAGGGTGGTGGCGGGGTAGACGAGGGCCCAGCGGCCGGGTTGATCGCCGAACTCGGGCGTGTCCCGATCGGCGCGGGGCGGGAGCATCTCGGGTGGCACGGTGCTGAACGGCCGATCCACCAAACTGGTGAAATGGCCTCTGCTCATCGAGGTGATCCAGCGTGCGCGGTAGGCGGTGTCGTCGGCCGGACGCAACGTCGCCGTGAGCATGGTGGGCTGTAGCTCGCCGGCGGCGAGGCTGCTCCGGGTGATCGCCTCGACCTCGATCGGCACCGCGCCGGAAGTCGATCCGCGACGGAACTCGTCGAGTTCGGAGATCCGCGACGGTCGCGGTATCAATGCCATACCGGTGAAGATCAACGGGACACCGATCGCCAGGGCCACCCACCACGCGTTGAACGCGCCGAGTCCGACCCCGATCGCGATCAGGAAGCCGGCCACGACAGCCCGGATCAGGCGTGCGACAGTCCGATTCATCGTGGTGCCCCTCCCGGCGGCGACGGCCGCGACCCGATCGCAGTGGATCGATCATAGGTGCGGAGGTGGTGACGCGTACCGTGGACGGCGACCTCGGGGCAGCGGCCCCGGCTTCGGGCCCGGTCGGGGCCGAAGCCGGATGCTGCGAGAATGATGCCGCGACCAGTACACATGCCCGACAGGCACGAGTCAGGAGAAGTGTTTCGGTGGGAAAGCTGACGAACAGCATGTGGCGACTTCTGGGTTCCCAGTCGTCACGAAACCAGTCGAAGTCCATCGCGTTGATCAAGGACGCGGATGCGCACACCTCGTGGGCGGCCGAGATCGACGACGACGCGTTCGCCGCCGAGGCGGAGAAGCTCGACATCACCGCGCGCGGCTCCGACGATCGTGCCCGGTTCCTGGCGTTGGTCCGCGAGGCCGCCGACCGCACGCTCGACCTGCGACCGTTCGACGTCCAGCTGCAAGGCGCCCTGCGCCTCCTCGAGGGCGACATCGTCGAGATGGCCACCGGTGAGGGCAAGACCCTGTCCGGTGCCATCGCCGCGATCGGCTACGTCCTACAAGGGCATCGCGTGCACGTGATCTCCGTCAACGACTATCTGGCGACGCGTGACGCCGAATGGATGGCACCGCTGTTCGCGGCCTTCGGCATCGCCGCGAAGTCGGTCTCGGAGAACTCCGATCGAGACGAACGCAAGGCAGCCTATGCCGCGGACATCACCTACGGCTCGGTCAACGAGATCGGGTTCGACGTCCTGCGCGATCAGCTCGCCCAGTCCGCCGACGACCTGGTCGCACCCAAGCCCGACGTCGCGATCATCGACGAGGCGGACTCGGTGCTGGTCGACGAGGCGCTCGTGCCACTGGTGCTCGCCGGATCGACCGAGGCCGTGGTGCCCGACCAGGCGATCCACGATGTCGTCGCGCGGATGAAGAACAAGCACTACGAGATCGATCCCGAAGGACGCAACGTCACCCTGACCGACGACGGCGCGGCGTTCGTCGAAGAGGAACTCGGCGGGATCAATCTGTACGACGAAGAGCATGTCGGTACCACGCTCGTGCACGTCAACGTCGCCATGCACGCGCAGTATCTCCTCGAGCGCGACATCCACTACATCGTGCGTGACGGCGGGGTCCACCTGATCAACGCCTCGCGTGGCCGAGTCGCGCAGCTGCAACGGTGGCCGGACGGTGTCCAGGCCGCGGTGGAGATCAAAGAGGGCCTCAGCCAGACGGATTCGGGTGAGGTCATCGACACGATGACGGTGCAGGCGTTGATCGGTCGCTACCCCAAGGTGTGCGGCATGACGGGCACGGCGCTTGCCGCAGGCGAACAGTTCCGCCAGTTCTACGAGCTCGCCGTCTCGCAGATCCCGCCGAACACCGAGAACGTGCGCGTCGACGAGCCGGACCGGGTCTACGACAGCAAGGCGAACAAGGTGGAGGCCGTCGTCGCCTACGTCAAGGAGATCCACGAGACCGGGCAGCCGATCCTGATCGGTACGCACGATGTCGCGGAATCCGAGGAACTGGCCTACTTCCTCGACAAGGCCGACGTCGCGTCGGTGGTGCTGAACGCGAAGAACGACGCCGAAGAGGCCAAGATCATCGCCGAGGCGGGCGCTCGCGACGCGGTGACCGTGTCCACGCAGATGGCCGGCCGCGGCACCGACATCAGGCTCGGCGGATCCGGCGACGACGAGGAGGCCCGCGAGGAGGTCGTCGGACTCGGCGGACTCTGTGTGATCGGGACCGGCCGCCACGACACCGAGCGCCTGGACAACCAGCTGCGGGGACGGGCCGGCCGCCAGGGTGACCCGGGACGATCCGTCTTCTTCTCCAGCCTCGAGGATCCGGTCGTCACCAAGAATCTCGCGTTCAAGCGTGATCCGGTGTCTCAGGCCGACGACGGGTCGATGGGCGCCAAGGGCGTCGATCTGATCGAGCAGGCCCAGCGGATCGCCGAGGGCGTGATGCTCGAGCTGCATGCCAACACGTGGCGCTACAACAAGCTGGTGAATCAGCAGCGTGACATCGTGGTGAAGCGCCGGATGGAGATCCTCACCACCGACATCGCGCTGGAGGAGCTCGCCGAGAAGGAACCCGAGCGTCACGCCGAGTTGACCGGGGCGGCGACCACGACCGCCGACACCGCAGACGGGGATGCGGACACCACGAGCGAGACCGACACCGACACCGATTCCGTGACCGACCCCGATTCCGTGACCGACACCGCTGACACGCCCGTGCCGGCAACCGAACCGGTGACCGAGAAGGTGCTGGCGCAGGCGGCGCGCGAGATCATGTTGTTCCACCTCGACCGCGCGTGGGCCGACCATCTCGCATTCGTCTCGGACCAGCGCGCCAGCATCCACCTGCGTTCGCTGGGCAAGGAGAGCCCGCTCGACGAGTTCCACAAGATGATCCTGAAGGAGTTCGACGCACTGCCGGCCGAGGCGTTCGACAACGCGCGCAAGACCTTTCGGGAGGCGACCATCACCAACGACGGTGTCGACCTCGGCACAGCCGATCTGCACCGCTCGACGACGACGTGGACCTACATGGTGCACGACAACCTGTTCGCGTCGGGTGGCGCGAAGACCCTGCAGGGCATCATCGGCATCTTCCGGTGACCCCGGTCGGGAGGCCCGGAGCCGGCGATCCGCCGGACCGGGTCGACACACCCGCCGTCGGCGAGTCCGCCGGTGACGCGCTCACCCGGGATCGCTACATCACGGTGCCGAACGCGTTGAGCGTGCTGCGCCTCGCACTGATCCCGGTATTCGTATGGCTGCTGCTGGTGGAGAAGGCCGACGGCTGGGCCTTCGCGATCCTGCTGTTCTCCGGGTTCTCCGACTGGGCCGACGGCAAGCTGGCGAGGTGGCTGAATCAGTCGTCGCGGATCGGGGCCCTGCTCGACCCGGCGGCCGATCGCCTCTACATCGTCATCATCCCGATCGCGTTCGGGATCCGCGAGTTCGTGCCGTGGTGGCTGATCGCGATCATCATCGGCCGTGACCTCGCGCTGTTCGCCACCGCGCCGTTGCTGCGGTCCCGTGGGTTGGTGGCGCTGCCGGTCCTCTACATCGGCAAGGCCGCGACCTTCGCGCTGATGAGTGCATTCCCGTGGCTGCTTGCCGGACAATTGGATTCGATCGTCGGGACGATCAGCTACCCGATCGGCTGGGCGTTCATGATCTGGGGCGTCGCGCTCTATCTCTGGTCATTCGTGCTGTACGCGTATCAGACGGTGCTGGTGCTGCGGCACATGCCCCGTACCTCGGCAGCCGCGTGAGCAGCAACGGCGTCGGTCGCACCGGATCCGGCGACCCACCCGACACCGCCCGTATCGATGACCTAATGTCGTCGATCGGGAGCAGTTCGATGTTTCCCCATTCGTTCGATTCTCCGCTTCAGGCGAGAAAGGTGCGACAGTGACCGATACCAATGTGCCCGCAGCCCTGCGCTATACGGCCGAACACGAGTGGGTGGAGAGGACCGGGCCGACCACCGTGCGCGTGGGCATCACCGACTTCGCGCAGGACGCGCTCGGCGACGTGGTGTTCGTTCAGCTGCCGTCACCCGACGACGCCGTCGAGAAGGGCGAGTCGTTCGCCGAGGTGGAGTCGACCAAGAGTGTCTCCGACATCTTCGGTCCGCTCGACGGTACGGTGTCGGAGGTCAACGGCGCGCTCGACTCCACACCGGAGCTCGTGAACTCCGACCCGTACGGGTCGGGCTGGCTGGTCGTCATCGACGTGGCCGACGAGTCGGCACTCGACGACGCGTTGGCGGGGACGCTCGACGCGGACGGTTATCGAGGTGTGATCGACGGCTGAGTGCCTTCGCCGCCGCCCGGATGGACAGGGCGGTGACAGGCGGGCGACCAGACGTCCGTAAGCGGTCGGGCGAACCGGGCGCTGCGACTATGATCGGCGGAGTCCCAATCGACTCGACCACCCGCGAGGCGCCCACGACACGGTACGGTTTACTCACAGCAGAACCGGTTCGGAATCCGAAGACTTCGGCGAGCCGGATATCCGATCGCAGTGATGCTGCACCGGCATCGCGGGCACCCAGGTCCCCACACATCACGTGGCCGAGGGGCCGCAGGCGCCGGGGCTCAGAGCCCCGGGCACCGAGACAGACGAAGGAGAAGTGGTGAGCGAAAACGACAAGGATCTTGAGGCACCGGTGGAGACCACCTCGGTTTTCCGGGAGGAGTTCATCTCTGAACTCGACGCCGGGACGACCACCTCGAGTGAGCCCGCCGACACCGGGGTGGAAAGGCTCTCGCCCGGCACGGCGCTGCTTGTCGTCAAGCGCGGCCCCAACGCGGGGTCGCGGTTCCTGCTTGACCAGGCGACCACGTCGGCCGGTCGGCATCCCGACAGCGACATCTTCCTCGACGACGTGACCGTCAGTCGTCGACACGCCGAATTCCGCCTTGGCGACAACGAGTTCCAGGTGGTCGATGTCGGCAGCCTGAACGGCACCTACGTCAACCGGGAGCCGGTCGACACCGCACAGCTGAGCAACGGCGACGAGGTTCAGATCGGCAAGTTCCGCCTGGTCTTCCTGAGCGGCCCACGCGACGGCCAAGCGGGCGCCTGACCCCGTGACGGCGTCGTCGGCAGGTCAGCGCGGCGAGGGATCGATGTCGATCGGCACGGTCCTCGCGCTCCTGCGCGAAGATTTTCCGGATGTCACGATCTCGAAGATCCGATTTCTGGAATCCGAGGGTCTGATCACCCCCGAGAGGGCGCCGTCGGGCTATCGGCGGTTCAGCTCCGCGGACTGCGAGCGCCTGCGCTTCGTGCTCACCGCGCAGCGCGACCGCTATCTGCCACTCAAGGTGATCAAAGAACAACTCGAGGCCATCGATCGCGGTGACGGCGGGGCCGGTGCCGGGGGGACCCGGCTGCTGTCCTCGGCGCGTACTGCGGTCGCCCCGGCGACCGATTTCGGCACCCGCGGTGGCCGTGTCTCGCGCGAGGCGCTGATGGAGCGCACGGGTGTCGACTCGGCGTTCGTCACCGAGTTGCAGCGCAACGGGCTGCTGATCGCGGGCCCGGCCGGCTTCTTCGACGAGGACGCGGTGAAGTTGGTCGAAGCGGCCGCCGCACTGGCGAACTACGGACTCGAGACTCGGCATCTGCGCGCCTTCAAGGTGTCCGCGGATCGCGAGGCCGGACTCGTCGCTCAGATCGCGAACCCCATCGCCAAGGGCAAGGGGACCGGGGCGCGAGACAGGGCCGAGGAACTCGTCCGGGAGATCGCCGCATTGTCGGTGACCCTGCACACCCAACTGGTCAAGGCCGCGGTGCGCGGCGTGCTGGACTGAACGCGCTCGCACGCCCGTCGCGGCGCCGGTCTGCGGTGTAGCGTCGTTGACAACGAAGGACTGTCGGCACGGGACGTGCAGCGAGCGAGTCGAAACGCCGTGCCGGGAGCGAAGCAGCGGACCGGATGGCGTCCGCGCGATCAGAGGGAGGCGGGTGCTGATGGGCGAGATGCGAGTCGTGGGCATTCGGGTCGAGCCGCCACAGAGTCAGCCGGTGCTGCTGCTCCGCGAGGTCGAGGGCGAGCGGTACCTGCCGATCTGGATCGGGCAGAGCGAAGCGGCATCGATCGCCTTGCAGCAGAAGGGGATCGAACCCCCTCGTCCACTCACGCACGATCTGATCGTCAACCTGATCGCCGAATTCGGACGAACCCTGCAGGAGGTCCGGATCGTCGACATGCAGGAGGGCACCTTCTACGCGGAGATGGTCTTCGCCGACGACGTCCGGGTGTCGGCCCGCCCCTCGGATTCGATCGCGGTCGCGATGCGCGTCGGGGTGCCGATCATCGCGGACGAGGACGTCCTCACCGAGGCGGGACTCTTGATCCCGGAAGAAGAGGACGACTCGGAGGCCCCGGCGACAGGTGCCAAAGAGGACGAGGTGGAGAAGTTCAAGGAGTTCCTCGACAACGTCTCGCCGGACGACTTCAAGGCCAGCGGCGGCGCCTGACACCGCCCCGGTTGGTCACGGAACGGCCACTGCCAGGTCACTGTTTGCTCGATCTCAACTTGAGGTTGAGGTTGTCCCGCGCGTCGCGTTGATCGCCCTCTCCTGGAGACCTACCGTTCAACACGTTGCCCGATTTCGGCGGGCACGGAGGATGATCGTCCGTCAGGCGCGTACTGTTGAAGCAGTCCTCGAGGCCATTGCCCGGGGTTCGGTGCCTTTCGAGTCGATCCAGGCGTTGCGAGGGAGTCTGCAGTGGGCGATCAGCCGTTCGACGACGAAGTGACGTCACCGACGGATCCGGCACCCGACGGTGCCGCCGACAGCGCCCCCACGACGACCGCCACCCAGGGCAGCCTCGACGACATCGCGCCCGGTCTGTTCCCGAACGACACGGTTCCCGACGAGCTCATCGGCTACCGGGTGCCCAGTGCCTGCCAGATCGCCGGTATCACTTACCGCCAACTCGATTACTGGGCCCGCACATCGCTGGTCGTACCGTCCATCCGCGGCGCGGCCGGATCGGGTAGCCAGCGGCTCTACTCGTTCAAGGACATCCTCGTCCTCAAGATCGTCAAGCGGCTCCTCGACACCGGGATCTCGTTGCAGAACATCCGCGTCGCCGTCGACCACCTGCGCAAACGTGGCGTCGAGGACCTCGCGCGGATCACGCTCTTCTCCGACGGCACCACGGTCTACGAGTGCACATCGGCCGAGGAGGTCGTGGATCTGCTGCAGGGTGGCCAGGGCGTGTTCGGCATCGCGGTCAGCGGCGCGATGCGTGAGCTGACCGGCACCATCGCCGACTTCCCCGGCGAACGGGCCGACGGCGGCGTGACGGAGACCGCTCCCGAGGACGAACTCGCCGCGCGTCGCAAGAGCCGTACCCGCCGCACCGGCTGACGCCTCCTCCAGCCCCGGCGCGGGGCTGAACTGCACAGCAGCCGCCCACCCGTATACTGGGTGGGCGTCGCTACGTCACGGGAGAGAGCCACCGATCGGGTTGGGGTGGCCGCCGAAGGAGCAACACCTCCTCGTCAAACTCTCAGGCACCCAGGACCGTGGAGTTGACGGCGTCTCTGGAAAGAGGCCCGGGGTGACCCGGGTCCGCCCACGGTGAAAGGCCACCCCCGTCACGGGTTCGGCCGAATCTCTCAGGCGTCAGGTATCCCCAACGCGGATTCCGGACATGACAGAGGGGGAGGGCCGCAGACCGCCGAGAGGTTGACCTGTCATGCCCGCCACTTCCGCGTCCGATCCGGTGACCTTCATCGACCGCCATGTCGGTCCCGACCCCGCCGAGACCGACCGCATCCTCGCCGAGATCGGTGTCTCCTCGCTCGACGAACTCGCGGCGGCCGTCGTGCCGTCGGTGATCGCCGACGAGCCCGGCGACAACGGTCTGCAAGCGCTGCCGCCCGCCATGGGTGAACACGAGGTGCACGACCGCCTCGCCGAACTCGCATCCCGCAACGTGGTCGCGCGATCGATGATCGGACTCGGCTACCACGACACCTTCACCCCGCCGGTCATCCTGCGGAACGTGCTCGAGAACCCCGCCTGGTACACCGCGTATACCCCGTATCAGCCGGAGATCAGCCAGGGACGCCTCGAGGCGCTGCTGAACTTCCAGACCATGGTCGCCGACCTCACCGCGATGGAGGTCGCCAACGCGTCGATGCTCGACGAGGCGACCGCGGCGGCCGAGGCGATGACCTTGATGCGTCGCGCCGGCAAATCCCGTTCGCCGCGTCTCGTCGTCGACGCCGACCTGTTCCCGCAGACGCGCGCCCTCCTCGACACGCGGGCCGAGCCGCTCGGTATCGAGCTGGTCACGGCGTCGTTGCACCCGTCGCTGCCCGAGTGCGGGTTGCCCGACGGCGACTTCTTCGGGGTCGTGCTGCAGGTTCCGGGTGCGTCCGGCCGGATTCTCGACGTCGCGCCGATCATCTCGGCGGCGCACGATCGCGGCGCCCTGGTATCGGTGGGCGCCGACCTACTCGCCCTGACCCTGATCACGCCGCCGGGCGAGCAGGGCGCGGATGTGTGCTTCGGCACCACGCAGCGGTTCGGCGTGCCGATGGGATTCGGGGGTCCGCACGCCGGCTATCTGGCGGTGCACTCCGCGCATGCTCGGCAACTGCCGGGCCGGCTGGTCGGCGTCTCCAAGGACGCCGACGGCAACCTCGCCTACCGCCTCTCGCTGCAGACCCGTGAACAGCACATCCGGCGGGAGAAGGCCACCAGCAACATCTGCACCGCCCAGGTGCTGCTCGCCGTCATGGCCGCGATGTACGCCTCGTATCACGGCGCCGACGGTCTGCGTGCGATCGCGCGGCGAGTGCACGACGCGGCGGCGTTCCTGGCCGACAGCCTGACGGTCGCCGGCTTCTCGATCGCGCATTCGTCGTTCTTCGACACCATCGTGGTGCGTGCGCCCGGTCAGGCCGACGCGATCGTCGCGAACGCCAAACGCGACGGCAACATCAACCTTCGGCGGATCGACGCCGATGCCGTCGGCATCGCCTGCGACGAGACCACCACGGACGCCGACCTGGCCGCGGTGCTGCGTGCGTTCAGTGCCGAAGGGGTGCGCCGTCATTCGTTCGCGCAGCCGATCGAGACCCGGCAGAGCGACTTCCTCACCCACCCGGCCTTCAACCGATATCGCACGGAGACCGCCATGCTGCGGTACCTGCGTGCGCTGTCCGACAAGGACATCGCACTCGATCGCAGCATGATCCCGCTCGGTTCGTGCACGATGAAGCTGAACGCGACCGCGGAGATGGAGCCGGTCACCTGGCCCGGGTTCGCGCGCCTGCACCCGTTCGCGCCCGTCTCCGACACCACCGGCATCCGGGAACTCATCTCGACGCTGGAGGAGTGGCTGGTCGCCGTCACCGGCTACGACCGGGTCAGCCTGCAACCGAACGCCGGCTCGCAGGGCGAGTACGCGGGACTGCTCGCGATCCGTCGATATCACCGCAGCCGGGGTGACGAGAGCCGCGACATCTGCCTCATCCCGTCGAGCGCTCACGGCACCAATGCCGCATCTGCGGTGATGGCCGGGATGCGGGTGGTGGTCGTCGGGTGCCGGGAGAACGGTGACGTCGACGTCGACGACCTTCGTCTCAAGATCGACAAGCATCGGGATGTGCTGGCGGCCATCATGATCACCTATCCGTCCACTCATGGCGTGTTCGAACACGACATCGAGGAGATCTGCGCGGCCGTCCACGAGGCAGGCGGTCAGGTCTACGTCGACGGTGCGAATCTCAACGCCCTCGTCGGGGTCGCGCGGCCCGGTCGCTTCGGCGGTGACGTCAGCCACCTCAATCTGCACAAGACGTTCTGCATCCCGCACGGCGGTGGCGGGCCCGGGGTCGGGCCGGTTGCCGTTCGTGCCCATCTCGCGTCCTTCCTGCCGGGTCACCCGCTCGCCGACGAACTCTCGTCGGAGGGCACGATCTCGGCCGCTCCGTATGGTTCGGCGTCGATCCTGCCGATCACCTACGCCTACATCGCGATGATGGGGGCGGACGGTCTGCGCCGAGCGACGCTGACCGCGATCGCATCGGCCAATTACATCGCCCGTCGCCTGCGCGATCACTATCCGGTGCTCTACACCGGCCGCGGCAGCGAAGCAGCGCGGACCGACGGCGAGGGATTCGTCGCACACGAGTGCATCCTGGACCTGCGGCCGCTGACCAAGGCGACCGGCGTCACCGTCGACGATGTCGCGAAACGGCTGGCGGACTACGGTTTCCACGCACCGACGATGAGTTTCCCGGTGGCCGGGACGCTGATGGTCGAGCCGACCGAGAGCGAGAACCTCGACGAACTCGACGCGTTCTGCGACGCGATGATCGCGATCCGGGGCGAGATCGACCAGGTCGGTTCGGGAGTGTGGCCGGCCGAGGACAACCCGCTGCGCGGCGCACCGCACACCGCGGAGGCCCTCGTCGGCGAGTGGGACCACCCGTATTCGCGTGAGGTCGCGGTCTACCCGCTCGGCCTGCCGTCGGCTGGTGCCCGGGCCAAGGTGTGGCCGGCCGTCCGACGGATCGACAACGCGTTCGGTGACCGGAATCTCGTGTGCAGTTGCCCACCGATCGAGGCATTCGCCCACTGATCGGCGTGACGTCGGCGACCCGGGGGAGAGCCCCGGGCGCCGGTCTCGTGGACGCCGTCAGCCGCCGGCGGCCGGGCTGGTCGAACCCGGGGTCGTCGACGAACCGGCCTCCGCTGGACGAGGACCGCTGTCGGGCCCGTACACCAGTCGGTTGATCGTGACGGTCGCGGCCGTCTCCGGTGTCGGCATCGGGTTCGCGGTGACGGGGAAGGTGACGGTCGCATTCGGTGCCGGCATCGGTGCGTCGCCGCGGAACCCGAGCGCGGTCAGAGTGCTCATCTGTTCCGGCTTGTTCACGAATTCGAAGAACTCCGACACCGCATCGGTCTGCTCGGCCGACACCCCGGAACCGGCCAATCGGATGATCGGGTAGTCGGCGACCGGGGTCGGGCCGCCGGGTACCACCTCGGCGAGACGTGCCGACGTGTCGGACTTCGTCAACTGATAGAGGGCCTGCTCGGTGATCGCCACCGCGTGAATGGGTGCCGACGCGTCGTCGTCGGCGTCGGCGATCGATCGGGCCGCGCCGACCGGGGTGCCGTCGGGTGACTGCGGCGCACCGTCGGTCATCGCATCGATGCTCGAGGCCACCCGTGACGAACTAGCATCCTGCTCGGTCAGGGTTCCCGTGGTGCGGGTGACCTGCGCCGCCACCGCCTGGGCGCTGAGCGCGGTCGCATCGGACTGCGCTCCGGTCGGCATCGCGAGACGGATCGATCCCCAACTGCCGAGCCCGACGTCGCCGAGGGCGGCGTCACGTCGCTGCAGGGTCGGCAACTGTTGCCATTCCAGATTCCCCTCGAACGCCTCGGCCAATCGTGGTGCCGTGGCCAGCACGACCGGCGAACTCACCAGCGACGCGGGCTTTCCGTCCACAGCAGCTGGTGTGGCCGTCATCAGGTCGGCGGCCCAGATCGAGGATTGCGGGACCCACGCGGCCGGGTACGCGCCCAGCGATGCGGCGTCCCAGGTGCCGGACAGACCGTCGAGGGTGACCTTCGCGTCGCCGGGACGCACCTCCACCGTCACGCAGTGGTCGCGGACCACCGGATCGGTCTTCGCGTACTCCTGCGCGATCGTGGCCAGCGCCGGGGCGATATCGGGATCGGCGACGACGGGAACGGTCGTCTTCCCCTCCACACAGGTGCCCGCGGCCTGGTCGCCCTGGCGGTCGATGCGGTCGCCGAGCTGCGCCCAGAGCAGGACCAGGGCGGCGACCAGCACCAACGTCAACAGGGAACCGACCAGCCCTCGACTGACCCCACGCCCACGGATGCCCGTGCGGCCGTCAGTACTCCGATGGTGTGCCAACCCCCCGCCTTCCGCTGCTCGGGTCCGAGTCGACCCCGGTCGTGTGACCGGGGTGACAACGGACGACGATAGCGGAGTCACCGCCACCGACACCATGGCAGCTGCCATGCGGGTGTCGGCAGGGCGGCTGGATCAGGCGTTGGCGGCCTTGAACTCGCGCCGCTTGCGATGCAGGATCGGCTCGGTGTAGCCGCTCGGCTGCTTCGCACCTTCGAGGATAAGCTCCTTTGCCGCCTGGAAGGCGATGTTCGAGTCGAAGTCGGGGGCGAGCGGACGGTAGGACGCGTCGCCCGCGTTCTGGCGGTCGACCACCGGCGCCATCCGCTCGAGGGCCGCGACGACGTCGTCTTCGGTGACGATGCCGTGGTGCAGCCAGTTGGCGAGCAGCTGGCTGGAGATCCGCAGTGTCGCCCGGTCCTCCATCAACGCGATGTCGTGGATGTCGGGCACCTTCGAGCACCCGACGCCCTGATCGACCCAGCGGACCACATAGCCCAGGATGGACTGACAGTTGTTGTCGAGTTCTTCCTTCTTCTCCTCGGCCGACCAGTCGGTCTTCGGCGCGAGGGGGATCGTGAGGATGTCGTCGACCGACGCCGGATCGCGCTTGGCGATCTCGTCCTGCCGCTCGAAGACGTCGACGAGGTGATAGTGCAGTGCGTGCAGCGTCGCCGCGGTCGGCGACGGCACCCACGCGGTGGTGGCCCCGGCCTTCGGGTGACCGATCTTCTGCTCGAGCATGTCGTGCATCAGATCCGGCATCGCCCACATGCCCTTGCCGATCTGCGCCTTGTGCTGCAGCCCGGCGTGCAGACCGGTGTCGACGTTGAAGTCCTCGTAGGCGGCAATCCACTTCTGCTGCTTCATCTCACCCTTGCGGATCATCGCGCCGGCCAGCATGGAGGTGTGGATCTCGTCGCCGGTGCGATCGAGGAAGCCGGTGTTGATGAACACGACCCGGTTCTCTGCGGCCTTGATGCAGGCCTTGAGGTTGACGGTCGTGCGTCGCTCCTCGTCCATGATGCCGACCTTGAGGGTGTTCTCCGGAAGGCCGAGCACCTTCTCCACACGATCGAAGAGTTCGACGGTGAAGGCGACCTCGTCGGGGCCGTGCATCTTGGGCTTCACGATGTAGATCGACCCCGTGCGCGAGTTCTGCTGTCCCTCTGCAGACATCCCGTGGATGCCGATCAGCGAGGTGAAGAGTCCGTCGAGGATGCCCTCGGGGACCTCGTTGCCGTCGGCGTCGAGAATCGCGCTGTTGGTCATGAGGTGCCCGACGTTGCGGACGAACAGCAGCGAACGGCCGTGCAGGTCGAACTCGGTCCCATCCGGCGCGCTGTACGAACGGTTGCCGTTGAGGACGCGGGTGAACGTCCGTCCGCCCTTGGCGACCTCTTCACTGAGGTCACCCTTGTTGAGCCCCAGCCAGTTCCGGTAGCCGAGCACCTTGTCGTCCGCGTCGACCGCGGCGACCGAATCCTCGAAGTCCATGATGGTGGTGATCGCCGATTCGACGACGACGTCCTTCACCCCGGCCGGATCGGTCGAGCCGATGGGCGACGACGGATCGATCTCGATGTCGAGGTAGAGGCCGTTGTTGCGCAACAGGATCGATGTCGGGGCGGCGGGCTCACCCCGGTAGCCGGCGAACGCCGACGGATCGGCGAGCGTCGAGGTCGTCCCGTCTGCAAGGGTGACCTGGACTGCCTGGTCGACCACGGCGAACGCGGTGACGTCGGTGAAGCTGCACTGCTCGAGCGGCACGGCCTTGTCCAGGAAGTCCTTGGCGTACGCGATGACCTTGTCGCCGCGCACCTTGTTGTAGGACGACCCCTTCTCGGCGCCATCGGTTTCCGGGATCGCGTCGGTCCCGTAGAGCGCGTCGTACAGCGAACCCCAGCGGGCATTGGAGGCGTTGAGCGCGAAGCGCGCGTTGAGAACCGGGACGACCAGCTGCGGGCCGGCGGTCTCGGAGATCTCGCGGTCGACGTTCTCGGTGCCGATCTGGAAGTCCGCGGGCGGCTCGACGAGGTAGCCGATCTCGGTGAGGAATGCCTTGTAGGCGTCGAAGTCCACGGCGCCGTCCGACGTGGGGTGATCGCGGTGCCACTGGTCGATCTGCGCCTGGAGGTCGTCGCGGACCGCGAGCAGTTCGCGGTTGCGGGGCGCCAGATCGCCGATGACGGATGCCGCACCGGTCCAGAAGGCGTCGGGGTCTACGCCGGTACCGGGCAACGCCTCGTTGTTGATGAAGTCGTACAGGACGGAAGCGACCTGCAGCCCGTTGACGGTGATCCGGTCAGACATGACAGCCTTTCTCCAGCGGTGAATCGACACCGAACATGCTACTCGCCGGTAATCTGCGCCGACATCGGGCATCCGGGCAGGTCCACGACCATCACGACGGTCAGTTGACGCGGGTGGGGGCGTGTGCGACGAGCGTCGTGCACCGCTGCGCGACCGCCTCTCGCAGCGCGGCCCCGGCCTCGGTGATGGCGGCCTGCTCGCGGACATACTGTGCGCGTCCCGCCGCCGTCTCGATCGGTATCGGGTCGTAGCCGAGGTGGGTGAGGTCGTAGGGACTCGCACGCATGTCGAGTTCTCGCGCCCGCAGGGCCAACGCGAAGCACGAGAAGGTCAGATCCGAGTCGATCAGCGGGGCGACGGTGAAGCACGCCCGGTACAGATCCATCGTCGCGTGCAGGCAGCCCGGCTGTTCGTCGGCCGCCTGCCGATCGCGGTCGAGTTCGGCCTCGTTGAGCGGCCGCGCGGCGGGCGTGAAGAACCGGAACGCGTCGAAATGCGTGCACCGCAACGGCATCTCGTCGACGACCGCATCGGTGCCCGCGCGGCCCAGCCGAAGCGGGGCGTCGTGGCGTGGCTCGTCGGTCCGGTACACCATCGCCCACTCGTGCAGGCCGAAACAGCCGAGCCGCGCCGGCCGGGACGCGGTGGCACGGAGCAGCGCCGCCGTGGCGCCGAGTGCTCCGAGGCGCCCGCGGTGGAACTCCGGGTCGACCGTGACGCCACCGTCGACCCGGTGGTATCCGCGCAGACCCAGATACTCGTCCGCACCGGCGAGCACGATGCCGTGGCCCGGATGCCACCGCTGCACGTGCGCGGGCCGCGACGAGTAGTACGTGAACAGGAAGTCGATGACGGGATGCCTGACGCCCCGGCGACGGGCGCGCAGATAGGGGCCGATCAGGTCGTCGACGCGAGCGCGATGCCGGTCGCGGTGGGCGCGCCACTCGGCAGGGGCCAGCACGTCGCCCACGTGCCGCGCGGTCATCGAGGCCGTCATCGATCAGACCCGATGCGTCTCGTCGCGGACCGTGCCGACGAACTCCTCGACGAGGTCGGCCATCGCGACGATGCCGACGGTCCGGCCGCTGTCGTCGACGACCGCACCGATGTGGGCACTCGTCCGCCGCAACGCCGCGGTGGCCTCGTCCAGCGGTGTCGTCGAGGCGATCACCGGCAGCGGCCGGATCTTGTCGATGCCGATGATGGTGTCCGGGCCGACTCGCTCGTCGAGGATCTCGTCGAGGACGTCCTTGAGGTGCAGGTAGCCGGTGAACGTCCCGTCGGGACCGCGGACCGGGAAGCGGGAGAACCCGGTGTCGCTGACCGCGCGCTCGACCGCGCCCAGCGTCGGTCCGGTGCCGCCGGTCTCGGCGTCGACCTCCACGGACACGTTGCGCATCTGATCGAGCGGGATCATCACCTCGGTGACCGTCCGGCTCACCGACTCCAGCGCCCGGGTCAACCGCTCGTGCTCCTCGGCGTCGATGAGCCCCTCCTGCTTGGACTCACTGAGCATCTGCGCCAGCTCGCCGGGTGAGACCGTCGAGGTCAGTTCGTCCTTCGGTTCCACCCGCAGCAGGCGCAGCGAGATGTTCGCCAGCCAGTTGTAGAACGCGATGAGTGGTCGCACCAACCGGATGAAGGCGAGGTGGGCGGGTACCAGCAGCATCGCCGATGACTCCGGACCCGCCAGCGCGATGTTCTTGGGCACCATCTCGCCGATCAGGATGTGCAGCACGACGACCAGCGACAGGGCGATGGCGAACGAGATCGGATGCAACAGCGCATGCGGGACATGGGCCAGATCCAAGGGCTTCTCGATGAGGTGCGCGACAGCGGGTTCGCCGACGCGGCCCAGCAGGATCGAACAGATGGTGATCCCCAACTGGGCTCCCGCCAGCATCAGGGACAGCTTCTCACCGGCCCGGATCACCGTGCGGGCCCGCTTCTTCCCACTCTCCTCGAGAGCCTCGAGGCGGTCCCGGCGCGCCGAGATCAGCGAGAATTCAGCACCCACGAAGAACGCGTTGCCGAGCAGCAGCGCGACGGTGAGGACGACAGCCCAGACATCGTTCATGCGTCGGTCCCCCTCGCGGCGGAGGCCTCGTCATCCTCGGAGCCCGTCAGCGGCCGCAGGGAGACGATGTCGATCCGGCGGCCGTCCATCTGGGTGACCGTGGCGCGCCAGGTCGGCTCGGAACCGGCCGGCGGCTGGTCTTCGCCGTCCTCGTCGTCATCGCCCGACGCCGACCGATTGGGCAGATCGACCACATCGCCGACCTCGGGAATCCGTCCGAGGCAGAACATCACGAGACCGCCGAGGGTGTCGTAGGAACCCTCGGGGGCGCGGTAGCCGGTGGCCTCGTCGACCTCGTCGATGCGCAACAGACCCGAGCACAGGAATCCGTCACCGTCCTCGGCGATGTCGGCGCGCTCCTGGTCGTGCTCGTCGGTGACATCCCCGAGGATCTCTTCGATCAGGTCCTCCGTGGTGACGATCCCGGCGGTACCGCCGTACTCGTCGATGACCACGCAGAGTTCCATCCCGTCCGCGCGGATCTGCTCCATCAGTGAATCGCCGTCGAGGCTCGCGGGAACCCGGGGGACCAGCCGGGCGATGGAGGCGACGGTGGTTCCGGCAGCGCGTTCGGGCGGCACGGTGAACGCCTGCTTGATGTGCACGACGCCCACGAGATCGTCGAGGTCGCCGTCGATGACGACGGGGAAGCGGGAGTGTCCGGTCCGCGAGGACGCCATGACCAGGTCGCGGATGTTGTCATCGCGATCGAGACAGTCGACGGTGACCCGCGGGGTCATCAGATCCTCGGCGGTGAGCTCACCGAACTTGAGCGAGCGGTCGACGAGCGCCGCGGTGTCCTCGTCGATCGAGCCCTGTCGGGCGGAATTTCGCACGAGCGACACGAGTTCCTGCGGGGAACGCGCCGAGCGCAGTTCTTCCGCGGGCTCGATGCCGAGGCGACGCACGATCCAGTTGGCCGACCCGTTGAGCCCGTTGATCGCCCACCGGAACGCCGCCGAGAAGATCGTCATCGGTCCGGCGGTGGCCCGCGCCACCGCCAGCGGCTTGGCGATCGCCAGATTCTTCGGGATCAGCTCACCCAGCACCATCGACAGCGACGTGGCGATGATCAGCGCGAGGGCCAGCGAGGTCCCCGACGCCATCGACTCACTGAGCCCCAACCCGGTGAGTGCCGGATCGATGAACTGCGCGAGAACCGGTTCGGCGATGTAACCGGTGATCAGCGTGGTGATCGTGATGCCGAGCTGAGCACCCGACAGCTGGAACGACAACGTCGAGTGCGCCCGCTGTACCAGGCGGGACCGGCGATCATCGTTGGTCGCGACATCGTCGGAGATCGTCGACCGCTCGAGCGCGGTCAGCGAGAATTCGGCGGCGACGAACAGGGCAGTGCCCAGGGTCAGAGCGACGAAGCCGACCAGACCCGCGACGAGAAGAACCGTCTCCACCCGTCACCACCCGCCCGGGAGCGGGCGGCCTTCGGCGAAACCGGCTGCGGACTGGATCCCCAGCACGACCTTCTCGTGCAGTTCGGCAAGCGTCCGTGCGCCCGTGTAGGTGGCCGTGCTGCGCACTCCCGCGCAGATGTGATCGATCAGGTCCTCGACGCTGGGTCGCTCGGGGTCCAGACGGATCCGCGAGCTCGAGATCCCTTCCTCGAACAACGACTTCCGCGCGCGGTCGTACGCACCGTCGTTGGCCGACCGTGCCGCGACCGCACGCTTGGAGGCCATCCCGAAGCTCACCTTGTACAGACCGTCGGCGTCCTGCTGGAGGTCGCCGGGCGACTCGTAGGTGCCGGCGAACCACGACCCGATCATCACATTCGATGCACCCGCGGCCAATGCGAGCGCGACGTCGCGCGGATGACGCACGCCGCCGTCGGCCCACACGTGGGCGCCGTGTTCGCGTGCGACCGCTGCGCATTCGGCGACCGCCGAGAACTGGGGACGACCGACGCCGGTCATCATGCGGGTCGTGCACATCGCGCCGGGGCCGACGCCGACCTTGATGATGGAGGCTCCCGCGGAGATCAGGTCCGCGGTGCCCTGCGCCGACACCACATTGCCCGCGGCGATCGGGACGCCCGGCTCCGACGTCGCGACCGCCTCGAGAGCGCTGAGCATCTTCTCCTGATGGCCGTGCGCGGTGTCGATGACGAGAAGGTCCGCGCCGGCGGCCGCGAGCGCCTTCGCCTTGCCCACGACGTCACCGTTGATGCCGACCGCCGCAGCGATCCGCAGCCGCCCGTCGTCGTCCACATTGGGCCGGTAGATGCCGTGGCGGAGCGATCCGACCCGCGACAGCACGCCGGCGAGTTGTCCGTCGCCGTCGACCAGGACGGCCAGGCCGAGGTGCAGGTCGCCGAGCGCGTCGAACACGTCACGCGGTGCGGTCTCCACCGACAACATCACGATGTCGGGATCGAGCACGTCACGGACCCGTGCGAACCGGTCCACGTCCCGGCAGCGCTTCTCGGTCACCACGCCGATCGGGCGCCCGTCCTCGACCACGACGGCCGCCCCGTGCGCGCGCTTGGGGATCAGCGCGAGCGCGTCGGAGACCGAGTCGTCGGCGGTGAGCGTCACCGGGGTGTCCGCGACGAGGTGACGCGACTTGACGTAGCCGATCGACTCGGCGACGACAGGGATCGGGAGATCCTGCGGCAACACCACGATGCCGCCGCGGCGCGCCACCGTCTCGGCCATCCGCTTGCCCGCGACCGCGGTCATGTTGGCCACCACGATCGGGATCGTGGTGCCGCTGCCGTCGACCGTCGACATGTCGACGTCGAACCTCGACGCGACGTCCGATCGATTCGGGACGATGAACAGATCGTCGTAGGTCAGGTCATGGGTGGGCGCGTGGCCCTCGACAAATCGCACGGTGGGTCGCGAACTCCTCTCGGCCCGAGCTTATTCGGTCACTTCGGACCGGTCGCCGCTCCACAGGGTGTGGAAGGTGCCGGGCTTGTCGATGCGCTGGTAGGTGTGGGCGCCGAAGAAGTCGCGGAGCCCCTGGGTCAGTGCCGCGGGTAGCCGCTCGGACCGCAGCGCGTCGTAGTACGCCAGCGAGGACGCGAAGGCGGGCACCGGGATCCCCATCAGGGTGGCCGTGGACACCACGCGGCGCCAGCTGTCCACCGCCTCCTCGACGGCACTGCGGAAGTACGGCGCGAGCAACAGGCTCGGCAGATCCGGGTTCTCCGCGTATGCATCACGGATGCGGTTGAGGAACTTGGCACGGATGATGCAGCCACCGCGCCAGATGGTGGCGAGGTCGCCGGGCTTGACGTTCCAGTCGTACTCGGCGCTGCCCGCGGCGATCTGGTCGAAACCCTGCGCATAGGCGACGACCTTCGACGCGTACAGCGCCTTGTTGATGTCGTCGACGAATGTGGCGGCGTCGGTCGGCGCCGCGGCCAGTGCGCCCGACTCCAGGCCCTGCGCCTGCTTGCGCTGATCGGTTGCACTGGACAGTGCGCGCGCGAACACCGCCTCGGCGATGCCGGTGGTCGGGATGCCGAGATCCAGGGCGGACTTCACGGTCCACCGGCCGGTGCCCTTCTGGCCTGCGGCGTCGACGATCACGTCGACGAGGGGTTTGCCGGTCTCGGCATCGACCTGGGAGAGGACTTCCGCGGTGATCTCGACCAGGTAGCTGTCGAGGTCGCCGGAGTTCCACTCACGGAAGATGTCGGCGATCTCGGCGACCGGCATGTCGAGCGCCTTGCGCATGAGGTCGTAGGCCTCGCCGATGAGCTGCATGTCGGCGTACTCGATACCGTTGTGCACCATCTTCACGAAGTGGCCGCTGCCATCGGGGCCGATGTGGGTGCAGCACGGCTCGCCGTCGACATGCGCGGAGATCGACTCGAGCATGGGGCCGAGCGACTCGTAGGACTCGACCGGGCCGCCCGGCATGATCGACGGTCCGTTGAGGGCGCCCTCCTCGCCGCCGGAGATGCCGGCACCGACGAAGTTGAGTCCTCGTTCGGACATCGCGGCCTCGCGGCGGATGGTGTCGGTGTAGAGCGAGTTGCCACCGTCGATGATGATGTCGCCCTGCTCCATCAGGCCGGCGAGCTCCTCGATGACGGCGTCGGTCGGGTCACCGGCCTTCACCATGATCAGGACCCGGCGCGGACGCTCGAGCGCCGCGACGAACTCCTCCATGGTCTCGGTCCGGATGAACGAGCCCTCGGAGCCGTGATCGGCGATCAGGGCATCGGTCTTGGCGATGCTGCGGTTGTGCAGGGCCACCGTGTAGCCGTGATGCGCGAAGTTGCGGGCGATGTTCGAGCCCATGACGGCGAGACCGGTCACGCCGATCTGTGCCTTGGTCGAGTCGGGCCGATCTGTGGAGGCAGATGTGGTCATGGAATCAAGACTATTGCCTAGGGGACCGCACCACGACCGGGAGGGTGCGGTGACTCACGCCGCCGAGATCAGTCGGCTGAGCTCGGTCAGCCACGGGATGGCGACCGCCAGGGTGGGAACCACCAGAATCGTCGCGGCCCCGGCGTACGCGCCGACCGCGATCAGTCGGGTCGGGCGCTGGTCACGGAGCCGGTGGATACGTGCCAGGGTCGTCGGGCCGCCGACCGCCATGGCGCCTCGGGGCGCCACCGCGTCGGCGCACGCGACGAGTGCACGTCCGAGCGTGGTGGGTGCCGTCGCGCGGACCGCCTGGTCGTCGGCGAGCGCCTCGACCAGCAATTCGACCGCGCCGAGCGCGGAGCTGCTGCGCACGAAGCGCGGGAAGGCCTCATGGAAGGCGATGAAGGCCTCGAGCACGAGGTCGTGACGCGCCCGCAGGTGTGCGCGTTCGTGGACCAGGACCGCGGTCAGCTCCTCACGGCTGAGTCGGGCCACGACCCCCTCACTGACCACGACGCGTTGCCTCAGACCGGGCAGACAGTAGGCGAGTGGTTGCTCGACGTCGATCATGCGGACGTCGCTGGCGAACAGCGGGTGGTCGACGTCGCGTCGGTCGCACAGATCCAGGATGTCGATGAGCTGCCGGTGCGCGTAGCGGCGAGCGCGGGTGCGGACGCCGACGCGGATCACGGTGTACATCAGGCGCCCGCCCACCATCAGTGTCAGCGCGAAGACCCCGACGAGGGTCAGCCACAGGGGCAGGCCGAGTCGATCGATCTCGTCGAACGGATTGGTGGTCGGGGATCCGTCGGGTCCCGGCGCCAGCAGGTTCGCCGCGATGGCCAGACCGCAACTGAATGCGGACAGGACGCCGGCCAGGGCGATCGCCTGCCACAGCGTCATCGCTGCCCGAGGTGCCTTGACCGGCCAGGATGCGCGGGACATTGCTTCCGCGGCAGGGCCGATGAGCACCAGGGTCAGGATGCCGAAGAAGAGCGCGGTCATCGAAGCTGTCCTTGCGTGGGCTGTTGTGTCGCTGCAGGTGCGTGCTGGGGCGAATCTATCGTGTATCGCTCGATCCGCGTGCGGCTTCGAGTTCATCGAGTGCGTTGCGCAGTGCCTCGGCCTCGTCTGCGCCGACCCGTCCGACGAACGAGACCAGCGCGGCGTGCCGCGAACCCGGCGCGTCCGCCTCACTCAATGCATCGACCATGAGACTTGCGACGAGATCTTCGCGCGGATGCGTCGGCACGTACTTGTGTGCGCGGTCGTCGCGGATCTGGGTCACCAGATTCTTCTTGGCCAGACGCTGTAGCACCGTCATGACGGTGGTGTAGGCCAACGACCGGTCGCGCGACAGTGCCTCGTGGACCTGTCGCACCGTTTGCGGAGTGGGGCTCGCCCACAGTGTGTCCATGACAGCGCGCTCGAGGTCGCCCAGTCCGTTCATTCTTCGCATTTTACTTCTGCTTCTCCTGCCTGCCACACATCGATTGCCGATCGTGTTCCCGTACTGCTCACGGCCCTTTTTCGTGTCGCCCCTTGACAACGTTGGTAAGGCTACCCTACATTTAAATCACGCGGACCGAGCGAGAGTCCTGAGGGCTGCAGAGACCCCCGGTCCACGCCGCGATAGGCCCCACGCTGTAACGCAGCGTGGGGCCTATCGGTTCCCTCGGGCCGGATTCGACCCCGGGCTCGTCGGTCGATCCGGGTCACCGGTCGCGGGCACCGCGGCCGTCGTCGCGGACCTTCGGTCGCCGTCGGAGGGGTCGCGTGACAATCTCATGGGTATGACCGTTGAGAGTGAACAGTTGATCAAGGACACCTTCGGCCGCGGGCTGGACAGCTCACTGGGGCTTCAGTTGAGCGAGGTCGGCGGTGACCGGGTCGTCGCAACGCTGGAACTATCTGAGAAACATCACCAGCCGTTCGGCATCGTGCACGGCGGTGTCTATTGCGCGGTGGCCGAGAGCGTGGCCAGTGTCAGCGCGTTCACCTGGCTGCAGGTGACCGGCATCGGTGGCACCGCCGTCGGCGTCAACAACAACACCGACTTCCTCAAGTCGATCAGTTCCGGCACGCTCTCGGTCGAGTCGGCGCCCATCCATCGTGGCCGTCGTCAGCAGCTCTGGCGGGTCACCATGACCGACGATCAGGGGCGTGTGATCGCGACGTCGCAGGTTCGTCTGCAGAACGTCGAGCTACCCGAGGGCGTCGAGGTGCCGACCATCCCATCCGGCGCATGACGGCGAGAGGTCTGCCCGTCGACGTCCGGGCACGTCTGGAGGACCTGCTGCGGCCGGTCGACGAGGACCTCGCGGCGTACTACCCCGGCGACCGGGGGATCGCGCAACCCGCGCACACCGTGTACGTCGCCGCCTCCGACGTCGATCCCGGCACGCCTGCTTCCTGGGGTGAACACGCGACCGCAATCGCTGACTCCGCATCGGACCTGCTCGTGGAGCTGGCCGGAGGCGACACCACCGTGGTCGACCTCGCGCGGCAGCGGCTGCGCGACAACCCCGTGGAAGACCTACGGATAGACCTCGAGGACGGCTACGGCTGGCGCGACGACGCCGTCGAGGACGCCGACGCGCGGCGGGCCGGCGAGACCCTCGCGGCATGGACCCGCCTGCGCCCGCACGCGCCGCGCAGTGCGGGCGTCCGTGCGAAAGGTCTCGGTGAGCGTGAGCGTGGCCGCGGCCTGCGCACCCTGGAGCTGGTCCTCGACGGCGCGGGTGGGATTCCCGACGGCTTCGTCTTCACCGTGCCCAAGTTGCGCGACGTCCGGCAGGTCGACGCGGTGAATGTCCTGTGCGCCGCCTTCGAGCAGGCGCACGGTCTTCCCGACGGCGGGCTCCGGTACGAACTCCAGGTCGAGATACCGCAGGCGGTCCTCGGGCCCGGCGGTCGGGCGACCGTCGCCGAGGCGATCCACCGCGGCGGACGACGGCTGACCGGCCTGCACTACGGGACCTACGACTACAGCGCGGCGTGCGGTGTCGTCTCGGCCCAGCAGTCGTTGGCCCACCCCGTCGCCGACCATGCGAAGGCGGTGATGCAGGCCGCCGCGGCGCAGACCGGGGTATGGATCAGTGACGGTTCGACGCAGGTCGTCCCCGCCGGGTCGACCGAGCAGATCCACGCGGCGTTACGCCGCCATCACGCACTGGTCGTGCGGTCGCTGGAGCGTGCGTTCTATCAGGGGTGGGACATGCACCCCGGGCACCTGGTGACCCGATGGGTGGCGGTCATCGGATTCTTCCGATCGGCGATGCCGGTCGCGGCACAGCGGCTGCAGTCCTACTTCGATCGTCGGTCGGGTGCGATCGTCGATGAACCCGCCACCGCGTTGTCGCTGGCGTCGGTCCTGGACCGCGGTGCCGCGGCGGGTGCGTTCACTGCCGCCGAGGTCGCGGCCATCGCGCCGTTGTGCACGACCGAGCGGCTCGCCGAGTTGCGTGCCGGCGGGGGCGGACTGCCGACCTGAGGCTCCCACGAGGTCCGGCTCGGCTCGCCGAGACGGGTCCCGCATCGCGTGGCAGGATGTCTTCTACGCCGCGCCGCCCGCCTGTGTGCGCGCCACCCCGATGGGTCCGTCGCCGGTGAGGATCCGTGTCGCTAGGAGAGGTACTGGTGCGTCTGTCGCCGCATGAGCAGGAACGGTTGCTCATTTCCTACGCCGCCGAACTGGCCCGCCGCCGGCAGGGCCGGGGGTTGAAGCTCAACCACCCCGAAGCGGTCGCGCTCATCACCGATCATGTGCTCGAGGGTGCCCGCGACGGACGGTCGGTCGCCGAACTGATGACCACCGGACGCGAGGTGCTCGGGCGCGACGACGTGATGGCCGGCGTGCCCGAGATGCTGCATGACGTCCAGGTGGAGGCCACCTTCCCGGACGGGACCAAGCTGGTCACCGTGCACAACCCGATCGACTAGCCGGCGGAGGCCCAGATGTCGCGAACCGAGTCGTCGGTGATACCCGGCGAGATCCTGCCCGTCGAGGGCACCATCGAACTGAACGAGGGCGCGGATGCCGTGACACTCCCGGTCGTCAACACCGGCGACCGCCCGGTCCAGGTCGGCAGTCATGTGCATTTCCCACAGGCCAACGCCGCGTTGGACTTCGATCGTTCGGCTGCGCGGGGGCGTCGGCTCGACATCCCCGCAGGCACCGCCGTCCGATTCGAGCCGGGCATCGAGATGGCGGTGTCCCTCGTACCGCTCGGCGGTACCCGCGAGGTGCACGGCATCTCGCTCGACGCTCCGGGAAGGCTCGACTGATGGCGACACTGGGACGCGACCGTTATGCCCAACTGTTCGGCCCGACGGTCGGTGATCGGATTCGGCTCGCGGACACCGATCTGCTGATCGAGGTCACCGAGGATCGTTGTGGGGGACCGGGTCTGGCCGGCGACGAGGCGGTCTTCGGCGGCGGCAAGGTGATCCGCGAGTCCATGGGACAGAGCCGGGCGACACGGGCGGACGGTACGCCCGACACGGTCATCACCGGAGTGGTGATCCTCGACCACTGGGGGATCATCAAGGCCGACATCGGCATCCGCGACGGGCGGATCACCGCGATGGGCAAGGCGGGCAACCCCGACACGATGGACGGAGTCCATCCCGATCTGGTGATCGGTCCGTCGACCGAGATCATCGCCGGCAACGGCAAGATCCTGACCGCCGGCGGCATCGACTGTCATGTGCACTTCATCTGTCCGCAGATCATGGACGAAGCGCTCGGCAACGGCATCACCACCCTCATCGGTGGCGGCACCGGACCTGCGGAGGGCAGCAAGGCGACCACGGTGACCCCCGGCGCCTGGCACCTGAAATCGATCCTGGCGGCCACCGATCACTGGCCGATGAACATCGCGTTGCTGGGCAAGGGCAACACCGTCTCGGCCGAGGCGATGCACGAGCAGATTCGCTCCGGGGCATCGGGTTTCAAACTGCACGAGGACTGGGGCAGCACCCCCGCGGCCATCGATGCGTGCCTGCGCGTCGCCGACGAGACCGGCGTACAGGTCGCGCTGCACTCGGACACCCTGAACGAGGCCGGGTTCGTCGAGCAGACCGTCGGCGCCATCGCCGGGCGCAGTATCCACGCCTATCACACCGAGGGTGCCGGCGGCGGTCACGCACCGGACATCATCACCGTCGCGACGCACCCGAACGTGTTGCCCAGCTCCACCAACCCGACGCGGCCGCACACCGTCAACACCCTCGACGAACACCTCGACATGCTGATGGTGTGTCACCACCTCAACCCGACCGTCCCGGAGGATCTGGCGTTCGCGGAGAGTCGGATCCGGCCGTCGACGATCGCCGCCGAGGACCTGCTGCACGACCTCGGCGCGATCTCGATGATCGGTTCGGACGCGCAGGCGATGGGCCGCATCGGTGAGGTCGTGCTGCGGACCTGGCAGACCGCCCATGTACTCAAGAGCAAGCGCGGTTCGTTGCCCGGAGATGGTGCCGCCGACAACAATCGGGCAAGACGCTATATCGCGAAGTACACCATCTGCCCGGCGATCGCCCACGGATTCGACGCGGAGATCGGCTCCATCGAGACAGGCAAGCTCGCCGACCTCGTCCTGTGGGATCCCGCCTTCTTCGGGGTGCGTCCCGACCTGGTCATCAAGGGTGGTGCGATCGCCTGGGCCGCGATGGGCGACGCGAACGCGAGCATCCCGACACCGCAGCCGGTGTTCCCCCGCCCGATGTTCGGCGCGTCACCGAAGACCGCGGCCGCCACGTCGGTCACCTTTGTCGCCCAGGGTGGGCTCGACGCCGGGATCGAGGAGTCCCTGGATCTGGATCGTCGGCTGGTCGCGGTGCGCAACACCCGGCGCGTCGGCAAGGCGGACATGCCCAACAACTCGGCGACGCCGGAGATCTCGGTGGAACCGGACACCTTCACCGTGCGCATCGACGGCGAGGTCTGGGACAGTGCACCGGTCTCCGAACTGCCGATGGCACAACGCTACTTCCTCTTCTGAGGTCGCTGACGTGTTCGATGTGACTCCCGGGACCCGGTCGCAGCTCGCGATGATGCTGACGCTCGCCGATTCCCGGCTCCCCGTCGGTGGCCACGTGCATTCGGGGGGCGTCGAACAGGCCATCGCCGACCGCGCAGTGGTCGATGTCGACAGCCTGGCGCGATTCCTGCACCGGCGGGTGGTGACGACCGGCCTGGTCGCAGCGTCGATCGCCGCGGCGGTGGCCGACGGGACCGTGGAAGTGCCTGCGGCCCAGGAGGAGACCGATGCGCGCACACCGTCGGCGGCGGCACGCCGCGCCTCGCAGGCGCAGGGCCGGGGCATGCTGCGGTTGGCCCGTCGGTTGTGGCCGGATGAGGACTGGAGCGGCCACGCACCGCGAACCCATCTGCCGGTCATCTCCGGTGCGGTGGGCCGGGTCTCGCAACTCTCGGGGTTCCACACCGCCCTCGTCCTCGTGTACACGACGATGAGCGGTTCGGCGACCGCCGGCCAACGCCTCCTCGCGCTCGATCCCGCGGATGTCGCGGTGATGATCGCCGACCTCGGTGTCGAGTGTGAACGCGTCGCGGCCGCGGCGGCTGTCGAGCTCGCCGATCTGTCCGACCCGACGCTCGACGTGTTCGCCGAACGACATGAGCGACGAGACATGCCCCTGTTCATGTCCTGACCGGGAAATTCGGTTGTCCCACAAACGAATTCGAACTTCAATCACACCCGATAGCCGAGAGGACGTCATGCCACCCCATCTCATCGACGGAGAGCCGCACACCCACGACCACGCCCGCCCGCGGCGACACCGCGAGCCGGGGGAGGCGCTACGCGTCGGGGTCGGCGGACCCGTCGGCTCCGGCAAGACCGCCCTCGTCGCGGCGTTGTGCCGTCAGCTGCGCGACGAATTGTCGGTGGCGGTGCTGACCAACGACATCTACACCACCGAGGACGCCGACTTCCTCCGACGCAATGCCGTCCTCCCGGACGAGCGCATCACCGCGGTGCAGACCGGCGGTTGTCCACACACGGCGATCCGCGACGACATCACCGCCAACCTCGACGCGATCGACGACCTGGTGGCGGCCAATCCGCCGCTCGATCTGATCCTGGTGGAATCCGGCGGCGACAACCTCACCGCCACGTTCTCCACCGGGCTGATCGACGTTCAGATCTTCGTCATCGATGTGGCCGGCGGCGACAAGGTCCCGCGCAAGGGCGGTCCCGGCGTCACCTACTCCGATCTCCTGGTGATCAACAAGACGGACCTGGCCGAACGGGTCAACGCCGACCTCGAGGTGATGCGCACCGACGCCGCGCGCGTCCGAGAGGGGCGGCCGACAGCGATGATCTCGCTCACCGAGGATCCCGCGGCCACCGACGTGCTCGGCTGGGTGCGCGAGCAGCTGGTCGCGATCACGGTGGCCGGCTGACGCGTGCACACCGACCTCGAGATCGTTGCCCGGCCCGGCCGTTCGCCGCGGGTCACCGCCACCGGCGGCCTCGCGGCGCGGACCACGGGGCCGGATTCGGTGCACCTGGTCAGCACCGCGGCGACACCCCTGGGCGGCGACACCATCGCCATCCGCGTGATCCTCGAGGACGACGCCGTCCTGCGGCTGCGGACGGTGGCCGCGACCATCGCGCTGCCGTCGATCGAACGGATCGACTCTCGCGCCGACTGGACCGTCGAGGTGGGCGACGGCGCGCGTCTTCATCTCGATCCGCAGCCGACCGTGGTGGCCGCCGGTGCCGAACACCACACCGCGACGCGGGTGATCGCCCACAGTGAGGCGATGGTGATCATCGCCGAACATGCGCAGCTGGGGCGGGCCGAGGAGTCACCGGAACACGCCGCGCGGGCGCGCTGGCAGGGATCACTACGTGTGGACATCGGTGATTCGCCGGTGCTGCGGCACCGTCTGGCGCTGGGCGGGGTGGCCGGCGCCGGACATCGCGCCGTCGGCAGCGTGTTCCGCTATCCGGACGCCCGCCCGGCCGCGGTGTCGGCCGACGCCTACGCGACGCGACTGGAACTCGCCCGACCCGCGGGCATCGCCGGCGCCACCCTCACCACGGCGCTCGCCGCGTCGACGGGCATCGCCGGCGCGCTGTGCGACGAACTCGACCTCGCGCCGACGATGATCCGCTGACCGGGGTCAGCTCGCCTCGGCCTTGGTGCCCTCGGGCGTCGGGTCGGGTTCGGCGCCGGCGGATTCCGCCTCGACCTCCGGCACCGACTTCTTCTCCAGCTCGGACAACGCACCGAGTGCGGTACGCGCATAGACCTGCTGCTCGGTGACCGCCAACTGGGTACGGCCGCGGGTGCTGAAGGCGAAGAACCAGTTGACCAGTGTGTTGAGCCGGTTGCGGAACCCGACGATGTAGATGAGGTGCAGGGCAAGCCAGCCCAGCCACGCGAAGTAGCCCTCGGTCTCGAACTTCTTCTTGGTTCCGGGGATGGGGACCTGCATGACCGCGCTGAACCGCGACACCGTGGCCATCGAGCCCTTGTCGTAGTAGCTGAACGGTTTGCGCTGCTCCTGCGTCTGGCCGTGCAGCCCGGCCTTGATCGCATCCGCCGCGTACCGACCGCCCTGGATCGCGCCCTGCGCCACGCCGGGCACGCCGTCGACGGCCATCATGTCGCCCACGACGAACACATACGGGTTCCCCGGGATGGACAGGTCAGGATTCACCTTGACCCGGCCGGCGCGGTCGAGTTCGACACCCGACTGCTCCGCGAGTTGCTTGCCCAGCGGGCTCGCCTGAACGCCTGCCGACCACACCTTGCACTGCGATTCGATACGGCGGGTCGTGCCGTCCTTCTCCTTGACGGTCAGGCCGTCATAGTCGAGGTCGACGACCATCGCGTTGAGCTGGACCTCGACGCCCAGCTTCTCGAGCCGTAACGCGGCCTTCTTGCCGAGCTTCTCGCCGAACGGCGGCAGTACCGCCGGCGCCGCGTCCAGCAGGATCACCCGCGCCTCGGTCGGATCGATGTTGCGGAAGGTGCCCTTGAGTGTCTTGTCGGACATCTCCGCGATCTGCCCGGCGAGTTCGACACCGGTCGGGCCCGCACCGACGACCACGAAGGTGAGTAGTTTGGCACGCTCCTCCGGGTCGTCGGACAGCTCGGCCTGCTCGAAGGCGCCGAGGATGCGCCCCCGTAGTTCCAGTGCGTGGTCGATGGTCTTCATGCCCGGCGCGTACTCGGCGAAATGGTCGTTGCCGAAATACGACTGGTCCGCGCCTGCGGCGATGATCAAACTGTCGTACGGGGTGACGGTGACGCGTTCGAGCAGCCGCGAGGTGACTGTCTTTGCCTCGAGGTTGATCTCGAAGACATCGCCGAGAAGGACCTTGGAGTTCTTCTGTTTGCGCAGGACCACACGGGTCGCCGGAGCGATCTCGCCCTCGGCGATGATCCCGGTGGCCACCTGATACAGCATGGGCTGGAACAGGTGGTGGGTGGTCTTGGCGATGAGGGTGACATCGACATCGGCCTTCGCCAGGCGCTGGGCCGCGAAGAGTCCACCGAATCCGGAACCGACGATGACGACGTGCGGGCGCGCTGAGGTCGGAGTTGGGCTGCTCATCAGAGAACGTCTCCTGTCGCTGGGTGGACGGCGTGGGGCTGCCGCACGACTCCTAACGGTAGTCAATCATCGGAGTTCGGTCGCGGTGAGGACCCCGGCCGAATGCGTGTGCCGTCCTACGGTGCGCTGTCTCGTCAGGCGGTGAGGTCCGAGAGCGGTCCGTGTCGATACGACCAGCCGGCCGGTGCGACGGGTCGCCACGAGGGCGCCGAGGGCGTCGACCAGCGCATGGTGGTGGTCTCCCAGTGGCTGCGCAGCAGTTCGTATTCGACCTCACCACCGCCGGCACCGAAGATCAGTTCGTCGTCCGACATGCGGATCGCGGAGAGCCGCATCCCGATCTTCTCCATCACGCGTCGCGACGCCATGTTGGCGGCCATGGTGCTGGCGAAGATGCGGTCGGTGGATATCTCCTGGAAAGACATCGTCATCAGGGCGCGCGCGGCCTCGGTGGCCAGGCCCTGGTTCCAGGCATCGCGACGCAGTCGGTAACTCAGTTCGAGTTCGGGCTGGTTGCTGTGCCGCGGCGCGCGCAGCAGGAACCATCCACGAAAGGTCGAGGTGGTGCGGTCGACGGCGGTCCACATGCCGGTGCGATGAGCACGGTGTTCGGCCTGTGCGCGGGGGAGGACCCAGTTCTCGATCTCCTCGCGGGAGGTGGCCGCGCCACCGCTGACGTAGCGCATCACCGCGGGGTCGCTGTCGAGATCCACGAGGGCGTCGACATCGGACATCGTGACCGGTCGTAGCCGTAACCGGACGGTCTCCAGGATCACGATCTCCCCCTCGTGTGCAGTGCCCACGGTGAGTGTACGGTCCGCCGCCGCCCGCGCGGGTGCAGCAGAGCACGTGTGTTGTCGTTGGTGGTGATGTCGGGGCCACCGGTTAGTGTTTGCGATCGTGGCCGACCAATATCTCGATGTCCCGATCCAGCTGCGCTTCGGCGACATGGACATCAACCACCACATCAACAACGTGCAATTCGCACGGATCTTCGAGGAGTGCCGGGTCCGCTCGTTCGCGTCCTGGCTGGCGGACCGGCCTGCCGGGTTCTCGGTGCTGGTGGCGCGACAGGACATCGTGTTCACCGCCGTCCTGGAGTATTCGTATGAACCGGTGATCGTCCGGTCGTGCGTGAGCCGGATCGGCAACACCTCGTTCACGTTGTCGCTCACGCTGATCGATCCGGCGGGGACCACGTGCGCGGTCGCGGAGACCACCATGGTCTCGGTGAACACCGACACCGGCCGTCCGACACCGGTCCCCGACGCGGTGCGGGCGGTATTGGCTGCCCACCTCGTCGCCGACGCCGGGCTTCCCGTCAGGCCCTGACCCCGACCGCGACCGCATCACGAGGGCGACATCATGTTCCACCTGCACCGCGCCGAGCGCACCGATGCGCTCGCCGATGCGCTCGCCGACGTGCTGATCACGCCGCTGCCCGATCCGATGAGCGCCGAGATCGTGTCGGTGCCCGCCGCCGGTGTCGAACGCTGGCTGCAGCAGCGCCTCGCCACCCGGCTCGGTGCGGCCGGACGCGCCGACGGTGTGGCGGCGAACCTCGACTTCCTCTCGCCCGCGGAACTGACCGACACCGCCCTCGGCGATGCGCTGTCCGCCGACGGACCCGGTGGACCGGGGCATCGGCGAGGCCGCTCACGCGCCGGCGAACCCTGGCGGCCCGCCGCGATGACGTGGCCCGTCCTGCGCGTTCTCGACGAGATGATCGACGATCCGCGACTGGCGATCCTCGCCCGGCACGTCGGGGCCGATGGCCGCCCCGATCCCGACGAACACCGTCGGGGCAGGCGATATGCGACGGCCCGACAGATCGCGCAGCTCTTCGACGGCTACGGCCGACAGCGACCCGCGATGCTCGGCGACTGGGCGCGCGGCGGCGACTCCGACGGAGTGGGCGAACCCGTCCCCGCCGACCTGGCATGGCAGCCCGACTTCTGGCGGGCGGTGCGTCGTGAGATCGGCGCGCCGCATCCGGCCGAGTCGCTGGCGGAGTCGTGCGCGGTGCTGCGCGCCGAGCCCGGCGCGACGGACCTGCCGGAACGGCTCTCGGTGTTCGGGCCGACCCGCGTCACCGAGTCGTTGCGCCAGGTGCTCGGGGCGCTCGCCGTCCATCGCGATGTCCACGTGTTCGTCCCACATCCGAGTCCGGCCCTGTGGGACGCGCTGACCACGTCCGTGAGTGCCGATGCAGGCCCGCGTCGCGCCGACCACCGACCACCGGTCCTGCGGCATCCGGTCCTCGCCGGCCTCTCGCGTGACGTCCAGGAACTCCAGCGTCGGGTCGCGCCGATGGCGGACCGGGTGACGCATCACGTTCCCGAGCCGGGTCCGGTGCACGAGACCCTGTTGACCGCTGTGCAGTCGGGCATCCGCGACGATCACCTCGCCGACGGGATCCTCCCGCCCGACGACTCGGTCGAGATCCACTCCTGCCACGGTCCGGAACGGCAGGTGGAGGTCCTCCGGGACCGACTGCTGCATCTGTTCGCCGCCGACCCGACCCTGCAACCTCGCGACGTGCTCGTCATGTGCCCTGATGTCGAGACCTTCGCTCCGCTCATCCGGGGGGCGTTCGGTCAGCCGGGACTGGGTCATCCCGCTTTCGAGCTCAGGGTGCGACTCGCCGATCGCGGTCTGCGACACACCAACCCGATCCTCGACGTGGTGGCTGCGGTGGTGGAGATGGGCGCCGGACGCGTCACCGCCGGCGCCGTCCTCGATCTGCTCGGACGCCCACCTGTCCGGCAGCGTTTCGACATGACCGACGACGATCTGGAGATCATTCGGGAATGGCTGGTGGGCAGCAACATCCGCTGGGCGATCGACGATTCCCAGCGATCCCGGTTCGGGTTGTCGGGCTTCGGGCAGGGCACCTTTGCCGCCGGGCTCGATCGGATCATGCTCGGCGCGGTCGCCGAGGAGTCCGATGGCGAGTGGCTCGACACCGCGCTGCCGCTGGCGGGCGTCGAGAGCACCGAGATCGATCTGGCCGGTCGATTCGCCGAGTTCATCGCACGGCTGTCGGCGACACTGGAAGCGGTGGCCGGCGCCCATCCGCCGGACCTGTGGGTCGACATCGTGGTGGGTGCGATCGACGCGCTCGCGCGTCCCGATCGTGACGAGGAATGGCAACGGGCCCAGGCGATCCGGTCGATCAGCGCGGTGTTCGACGATGCGCACACCGACGATCGGGAGGTCGCGGCGCCGCTGCTGCGGCTCGGCGACATCCGGGACCTCGTCGCCGGTCTGGTCGCGGCCGTGCCCACCCGGGCGAACTTCCGCACCGGCGAACTCACCGTCTGCTCGATGGTGCCGATGCGCTCGGTCCCGCATCGGGTGATCGTCCTGTTGGGCGTCGACGCCGACGCGTTCCCGCGCACCCTGCGCGTCGACGGTGACGACATCCTCGGCCGCGCTCCGCTGATCGGTGAACGGAATCCTCGCGACGAAGATCGTCAACTGTTCCTGGACGCGATCTGCGCCGCGCAGGAGCACCTGCTGGTGTTCTACAGCGGCGCGGATCCGGTGTCCGGCCGGCGTATTCCGCCTGCGGTCGTGGTCAGTGAGCTCGGCGACGCGGTGCGTGCACTGACCGGGGGAGACGAGCGGTCGTGCACGATCGTGCACACCCTGCACGGGTTCGACGAGCTGAACTTCCGTGCGGGGGCGGTGCCCGGCGTGGCCGGTCCGTTCAGTTTCGACACCGCGCTGTTGGCCGGTGCCCGCGCCCTGGGCACCGATCCGGCCCGGGCCCCGTTCATCGCCGAGGTGCGTGTTCCGGCGGTGGGTGACGACGTCGACCTCGACTCCCTGATCACCTTCCTTACCAATCCGATCGAGGGTTTCGTACGTCAGCGACTCGGCACCCGGGTGCCCGACGAGGAACGCCCGCACCCCGACCAGCTCGACGTCGCGCTCGCACCCCTCGATCGTTGGGGGATCGGCGACCGGTTCCTGTCCCGCATGCTCGGCGGCGCTGATCTGGCGTCCTGCCAGGCGGCGGAGCTGCGCCGGGGTACGTTGCCGCCGTTCGCCTTCGGCACCCGCGAACTCCAGACCATCTCGGTCGACGTCGAGGCCGTGTTCGCCGCGGTGGCCCCGGCACGCTCCGGTCGCCCGGTGACTTCCGATGTGGTGGTCCCGCTGCCCGACGGCAGGCGGTTGTCCGGAACGGTGGGGGACATCTTCGCCGGCACGATGGTCACCGCGACGTACTCCAAACTGCGGGCGAAGCAACGCCTCGTCGCATGGGTTCGGCTGCTGGCCATCGCCGCGGCCCGACAGGCCGGGGACCGCGGACTCCCGGATGTACGTGCGGCACTCGTCGTCGGCCGGGGTCGCCGGAGCGGGGTGGCCCGATCGCTGTTCGCCGTCCCCGACGATCCCGCCGCGGTGCTCGCGGCCCTGATCGCGATCCGCGACGTCGGGTTGCAGCGTGTGCTTCCGCTGCCGCTGGACCCGGCCGCCGAGTTCGCCGATCATCACCAGCGAACCGGACGTGCGGATCGGGCGCTGCCGGCGGCCCGTAAGGCCTTCGGCGGCGACTTCGGTGCGGGGCGTGATCGTCACGTGCGTCTGGCATACGCCGGCGATGTCACCGCGACAACGGATTTCGACGCGCTGCTGGCCGAGAGCATTCCCGCAGACGGCCGATGGTGCGGAATCGATCTGCCGGGCGAACCGGGTGACGCGGTGTTCACCGGACTCGCCCGGCTGGTCTGGGAACCCCTGATCGAATTCGAGACGCGCACATGACAGCCACTCCCACGCCGTTCGATGTGACGGCACCGCTGCCCGCGGGGACCACCGTCCTCGAGGCGAGTGCGGGTACCGGCAAGACCTTCGCGATCGTCGGCCTGGGCGCACGGTTCATCGCCGAGGGCGTGCCCATCGACAAGCTCTTGCTGGTCACCTTCAGCCGGGCGGCCACCGCCGAACTCCGCGAGCGCATGCGTGATCGCGTCGCCGAACTCGTGGCCGCACTGTCCGATCCGGCAGCGTGCGGCGCACACCCGGACCCGCTGGTCCGATACTTGGCCGACGGGGTGCCGGCCGATGTCGCGCTCCGCCGCGAACGACTCGCGCGTGCCCTCTCGGATTTCGACGCGTCCACCATCGCGACCACGCACACCTTCTGTAACCGCATGCTCGACGCGCTGGGCTTCCTGGGCGAGCGTGAACTCGTCCACGAGATCGTCGAGGACGTCGACGATCTCGTCGATGAGGCGGCACTCGACCTGTACATCCGGGGATACGCGGGCTCCGACGCGCCGGACATCGCGCCGGCCGACGCCACCGCGATCGCCCGCGACGCCGTACGCCAGCCCGCCGCCGCGCTCGCACCCTCGTCGGCCGACCTCGGCGGCTCCACCGGAGCGACCGCGACCGTCGCGATCCGGCGCGCCCGGTTCGCCGCGCGCATCCGTGAGATCATCGAGGACCGAAAGCGGTTGTCCCGCCTGCGAACCTACGATGACCTGCAGATGATCCTGTTTCGCATCGTCACCGATCCGGTGGTCGGCGAAGCGGCGTGCGCACGCATCCGTGCGTCGTTCGAGGCGGTGCTGGTCGACGAGTTCCAGGACACCGACCCACAACAGTGGGAGATCGTGCGGCGCTGCTTCCACCAGCACCGCACGCTGGTGCTGGTGGGTGATCCGAAGCAATCGATCTACGGCTTCCGCGGCGCCGAGGTCCTGGCCTACCTGCAGGCGGTGACCTCGGCCGACGCCCTACGCGCCCTCGACGTGAACCGCCGGTCCGACGGTGCGCTGGTGGATGCGCTCGGGAGGCTCTACGGCGGTGCCGAACTCGGCCACCCGCAGATCCTGGTGCACGACGTCACGGCGGCCCGCGCGGGCAGCCGGATTCGCGGCGTGCCCCCCGTGCGTCTGCGGGCGTTTCCGCGGGCGGCGTTCCCGGTCACGGGCGCCAGCGGTTTCGCCTCCGTCGGCGACGTGCGTGACCGGGTGATCGCGGACGTCGCTGCCGACATCGCGGGGCTGCTCGCCTCGAACACCACCATCGAGGTCGACGGGGTGACCCGGCCAGTCGAACCGGGCGACGTCGCCGTACTGGTCACCCTCAACAAGACCGTCGCCCCGCTCCAACAGCAACTCCAGGAACACGGAGTGACGGCCGTCATCGGGTCGGGCACCAGCGTTTTCCACACGGCGGCGGCCCGGCACTGGCTGTCGGTGATCCGCGCGATCGAACAACCCGCACGCTCAGACATGGTGCGGCTCGCGGCGCTCAGCCCCCTGATCGGCTGGTCGGCCGAGCGTCTGGCCGCCGACGACGGCGCGGACACGGCAGAACTCGCGACCATGCTGCAAGGCCTGGGCAGGGTGTTCGACGAGGGTGGTTTCGCGGCGATGTCCCAACGACTGATGAGCCGGATGTCGGTGGCCGAACGGGTGCTGGCACTGCGGGACGGCGAGCGCGCGCTGACGGACCTGGTCCAGGTGGCATCGCTGTGCAACGCCGAGGTCATGGACAGCGACTGCGGACTGAGTGCACTCGGCGAATGGCTCGCCGACCGCATCGCCGACACCACACGCTGGCAGCGCCACGAAGACCAGACGCGTCGGCTGGACCGTGACACCCAGGCGGTGCAGATCATGACCGTGCACCGCAGCAAGGGACTGCAGTTCCCCATCGTGTACGTGCCGTTCGCATGGGACGGGGCACGCAACTCGAACCGGGCGACGTTCACCTTCCACGACGACGCCGGCGAACGGGTCCTCGACGTCGGTGGCAAGGAGGCGCCGGGTTACCGGTCGCGGTGGGCACGGCACGAGACCGAATCGGCCGGTGAGGAACTCCGACTGCTCTACGTCGCGCTCACCCGTGCCCAGTCCCAGGTGGTGCTCTGGTGGGCGCCCGCCTACTTCACCAGGATCTCGGCGCTGCATCGGATGTTGTTCGGCCGCAAGGACGGTTCGTCGGCGGTCCCGGAATCCTTCGACGTCCCCGACGAGGACACGTGTGGCCGGGTGCTGACCGGTTATGCCACCGCCGACGGCGCGATCCGGGTGGAGGTGGCAGGACGTGACGGCGACAGCCGGATCGAGCCGCTGCCGCCACGACGCCCCGCGGAGGGTCTCGGCGTCGCCCTGTTCGACCGATCGATCGATCAGAGTTGGCGCCGCACATCGTATTCCGCGATCGTTGCGGGCGCAGGACACGGGCACCTGCCACTCCTCGGGTCCGGTAGTGAGGCCGACGACGATCTGATCGCCGACGAGCCGGTGCCGGATGTCGAGCGCATCCCGGCGGAGACTGCACCCGCGTCGGGAACGCCGTCGCTGATGAACGGGATGCCGTTCGGCGCGGCCTTCGGCACGCTCGTCCACGAGACCCTCGAATACGTAGACACCGACGCCCCGGACATGGCCGGGCATGTCCGTGACCTGTGCCGCACGTCGATCGAGCGCAGGATGGTCGACGTCGATGTCGATCTGCTGGCAGCGGCACTCGTCGGTGTCCTCACCACGCCGCTCGGCTTCGGCGACCTGTGGCAGATCCGACCGCGAGACCGGCTGGCCGAGCTCGACTTCGAGTTCCCGCTGACCGACCCGCGTGCGGATGGGTCCTCGCGATCTGCGGTGTCGATGAGCGCGGTCGCCGACCTGATGGACAGGCACCTGCCCGCCGACGACCCGCTCGCCGGCTACAGCGATCGGCTACGTGAGCTGCCGCCGCAACGACTCCGCGGTTACCTGACGGGCAGCATCGACTCGGTGCTGCGTACGCCGGACGGCCGTTTCGTGGTCGTCGACTACAAGACGAACCGGTTGCGGCCGGGCGACCTCACTGCCGAGGACTTCGACCGTGATGCCATGGCCACCGAGATGATCGCCGCCAACTATCCGCTCCAGGCTCTGTTGTATTCCGTTGCACTGCATCGCTATCTGCGATGGCGGGTGCGGGACTACCGGACAGCCGATCATCTCGGACCGGTGCAGTACCACTTCGTCCGCGGAATGATCGGACCCGACACCCCGGCCGGCTGCGGCGTGTTCGAATGGCACGTGCCGCCCGCGCTGGTCGAAGATGTCTCGGATCTCCTGGCGGAGGGCACATCATGACCGCACCGCGCTCGCACGAACGCCCCGACGTGGGCGCGGATGCACCGCCGCGTCCCGCGTTCGACGCCCGGGCGGTATCCGGCGAGGACGGGGCGCTGGGCGTGCTCAACTCCCGCGGCCTCCTCGACGCCGCCGACCTGCACGTGACCCGCAGGCTGGTCGGACTCGGCGGAGAGCCGGTCGAGGAGGCGGCCCAGATCGGCGCAGCGCTGGCGGTGCGCGCCATCCGGTTCGGCTCCACCTGCCTGGCCGTCGCCCGAGTGTCCGAGTTGGCCGGCGATGACCCCGCGATCGCCGCCGCCATTCCGCACCCGGAGGAACTCGAACGCGCGCTGACCGCAAGCGTCCTGGTCCGCGGCGGACGGGCCGGTCCGCTGCGTCCACTCGTGCTCGCCGCGTCCGATGACGGGCCGTTGCTCTACCTGCGCAAGTACTTCCGCCAGGAGGAGCTGATCCGATCGGTGCTGGCGGAACGGGTCTCGACGCGCCCGGATGTCGATGTGGCTGCCGTCGGCGCCGCGGTCGATGATGTGTTCGGCAGACGTCCGCCCGGCGAGGTCGACCTGCAACGCGTGGCCGCACAGATGGCCGCGATCAGCTGGACGGTCGTCGTCGCAGGTGGCCCGGGAACCGGCAAGACCTATACGGTCGCACGCATCCTGGCCGTCCTCGACCGCCTCGCCGGCGGGTCCGCACGTATCGGGTTGTGCGCTCCGACCGGTCGCGCCGCGGCGCAATTGCAGGCGGCCGTCTCCGCTGACGACGCTGCACCGAGCTCGGTGCGGGCCGTCACGGTCCATTCGCTGTTGGGGTGGCGTCCCGGTGCCACGCCCAGGTACGGCCGGGGCAACAGACTGCCCTACGACGTGGTCGTGGTGGACGAGACGTCGATGTTGTCGATGACAGCGATGAGCAAGTTGCTCGACGCGGTCCGTCCCGACACGCGGGTGATCCTGGTGGGGGACCCGCATCAGTTGGCGTCCGTCGAGGCCGGTGCCGTACTGGCCGATCTCGTCGACCGCGACGACCCGGCCGTTCCCGCCGCGTTGCCGGCGGGCGTGCTCGATGAGTCGGTCATGTCGGTGATCGACGACCGCGAGCGGATCGAGCGTGGGGTGGTCACCTTGCGCCGCGGGCATCGCTTCGGTGGCGGTATCGCCACGGTGGCCGAGGCGATCAACCGTGGCGACGCGCAGGCAGTCGTCGAGCTGGTGTCCGATCCGGCGCTCACCGAGGTCACCCTGGTGCGGGCCGACGACCTCGACGGTGTGCGCGCAGACGTCGCGGCCTGGGGCGCGGCCCTGCGGGCGGCCGCAACCGCTTCGGACGCCTCCGCCGCCCTCGATGCGCTCGATCAGCACCGGGTCCTGTGCGCCCACCGGGAGGGCGCCTGGGGGGTGGAGGGGTGGTCGCGGCGCGTTGTCGAATGGCTCGCCGAGCAGCCGGATCAGCACCTCGTCGTCGACCCGTCCACCCGCTATCCGGGGCAGCCGCTCCTGGTGACCGCCAACGACCGACAGACCGAGACGTTCAACGGGGACAGCGGCGTCGTCATCCGTGCTGCAGGCGATGCCGGGGACGGTGACGGGGCCGGGGGCGGGATCGGCGACGATGGGCTCGAGGTCGTCTTCCGCCGAGGCTCTCGGATCCGACGCCTGCACCCGACCCGGCTCGCCGACGTCATCGCGCTGTACGCGATGACCATTCACCGGAGTCAGGGCAGCCAATTCGAGGGTGTCACCGTGGTGTTGCCGCCCGAGGGTTCTGAGCTGCTCACCCGTGAACTCCTCTACACCGCCGTCACCCGCGCTCAGCGGCGCGTGCGCATCATCGGGTCGCCGGAGGTGCTGGCCGCCGCGGTGACGCGACGCGTGCAGCGCGCCAGTGGACTGCGCGCCCCCATCCGCGTCATCGACTCCGACGGCACGTGAGGGCCGACCGCGCTCACGCCGTACGCGCCGTCACCGACCGCCCGGCAAACGGTCAGCCCAGGTCGACACCGTCCGGCACCAGGTCACGACGAATGAAGTTCTCGGTGCCGAGCAGGCGGCTGCGCCGTTCCGGCGGCATCGCCATCAACGCCTGCATGGTCCGGCTCCGCGTCAGCTCCGTCTTGTGCGCTCTGATGCCCGCCGCCTTCCGGTCGCGCCACGGCATCACGTCGAGCGTCAGATCGATCGCCGATTCCGGGGTGCCCGGCAGGTAGTCGCGCGGGGTGCTGGCGAAGAGATCGCCCCGCACATCGTCGACCATCCATTCGGCAATGGTCGCGAAGTAGATCGACCGCGTCTGCCACGCGTCGCCCTCGGACCGATACAGGCGGGGGCTCGCCGCGGCGTCGGCTGCGCACGATGCGAGGCGGTGCGCATGGATGTGATCGGGATGTCCGTAGATCCCGATCGCGTCGTAGGTGACGATCGCGTCGGGGCGCAGGCGACGGATGTGCTGCGTCAGCGTCCGGACCTGCTCGTCGAACGACCCGGTGCAGAATCGCTGCGACTCCGGCGCGGATTCCGGAACCCGGTCGTCGGCATAGCCGAGCATGATCGGTGGGCGGGGGAGTCCCAGCTCGCGGGCGGCATCGATCAGTTCGGCGTGGCGCCAGGTGCCCTCCGCCCACGTGCACATGATCAGGTCGGCGTCCCCGCCGCGCGCGACGTGCCGGGCGATGGCGCCACCGGTCCACAGCGATTCGTCATCGGGGTGGGCGTGCACGAAGAGCAGACGAGGAGGAGGCATGCACCTGACTTCCTGTGGCGAACGTCGGACGGGCGGCCAGGCGGCGTCGGCCCGCTGAGTGCGCGCCGGCGACGGGACGACCCACCTCAGCGTAGCCAATGTTCGGATCGGTATTATCCGGCTCCGGCAGACGCTCTGAGGCGGAGGTGGATCATGAGTGGTCAAACAGAGGTTCGTGAGTTCCAGGCGGAGACCCGTCAGTTGCTGGATCTCATGGTGCATTCGGTGTATTCGAACAAGGACAGCTTCCTGCGGGAGTTGATCTCGAACTCGTCGGATGCGCTCGACAAACTGCGACTCGAGTCGCTGCAGGACAAGAGCCTGGACGTCGACACGTCCGACCTGCACATCCAGCTCGAGGTGGATTCGGACCAGCGGACCCTGACGGTGCGCGACAACGGCATCGGCATGTCGCGCGAGGATGTCATCGGACTGATCGGCACGCTGGCCCGGTCGGGCACCGCCGAGTTGCGGCGCAAGCTGGCCGAGGCCAAGGATGCCGCGGCGTCGGAGGAACTGATCGGACAGTTCGGTATCGGTTTCTACTCGACCTTCATGGTCGCCGACCGGGTCACCCTGGTCACGCGGTTCGCCGGTGACGACGTGGCGACCCGCTGGGAATCGACCGGCGACGGCACCTACACGATCGACGAGGTGACGGGCGCTCCGCAGGGCACGTCCGTCACGTTGGCGCTCAAACCGGCCGACACCGACGACCATCTGTACGACTACACCGATGCGACGAAGCTGCGGCAGCTGGTGAAGCGCTACTCGGACTTCATCGCCTGGCCGATCCGGATGGACGTCGAGAAGCCGGTGGCGGCCCCCGCCACCGAATCCGGGGCCGAGGAGTCCGGCAGCGATGCCGAGCCGAAGACGGAGATCGTCAGCGAGACCATCAACTCGCAGAAGGCGTTGTGGGCGAAGTCCGCCGACGAGGTCTCCGAAGAGGAGTACACCGAGTTCTATCGCCACGTCAGCCACGGCTGGGACGAGCCGCTCGAGGTGATCACCGTCAAGGCGGAGGGGACCTTCGAGTATCAGGCGCTGCTGTTCATCCCGTCGCAGGCACCGTTCGACCTGTTCATGCGGGAGCGGACCTCCGGTGTGCAGCTCTACGTCAAGCGCGTCTTCATCATGGACGACTGCGAAGAGCTGATGCCGGAGTACCTGCGCTTCGTCAAGGGAGTCGTCGACGCCGCCGACCTGTCGCTGAACGTCTCGCGCGAGATCCTGCAGCAGGACCGACAGATCCGCGCGATCCGCCGTCGCCTGACCAAGCGCATCATCTCGACCGTCGGCGACCTGCGCAGCAACCGGCCCGAGGACTACCGCACCTTCTGGGAGCATTTCGGCCGGGTGTGGAAGGAAGGCCTGGTCAACGACTTCGACAATCGCGATGCCATCCTCAAGGCGTCGTCGTTCGCGTCGACGGACTCGGCAGACGACCTCACCACGCTCGCCGACTACGTCGGGCGGATGAGGAGTGGTCAGGACTCGATCTACTACATGACCGGCGAGACCCGTCAGCAGATCGAGAACTCTCCGCATATCGAGGCGTTCCGGGCCAAGGGCATCGAGGTCCTGCTGCTCACCGATCCGGTCGACGAGATGTGGGTGACGAGCGGGCTCGAGTTCGACGGGAAGTCGTTCACGTCCATCGCGAAGGGGGCGGTCGACCTCGACGCTCTCGCGGATGACGCCGACGGTGATGCCGACGCGGAAGCCAAGGCGGACAAGGAGAAGCAGGCCGAATCGTTCGCGGGGTTGCTCGGCTGGTTGGGCGAGACGCTGTCCGACGATGTCAGCGAGGCCCGCCTCTCATCGCGTCTCACCGAGTCGGCTGCGTGCCTGGTGGGCGACACGTTCTCGATGTCCCCGCAGCTCGAGAAGCTCTACCGTGCCTCCGGGCAGGAACTGCCGAAGTCCAAGCGTGCCCTGGAACTCAACGCCGATCACCCGTTGGTCACCGGACTCAACGCGGCATTCGTTGCGGGCGACGATCATTCCGCGCTGGTGGGCACCGCGAAGCTCGTCTACGGGATGGCCGTGATCGCCGAAGGCGGTGAGCTCGGCGATCCCGCGGAGTTCGCAAAGCTGTTGGCGGGCACGCTGACCGACTCGCTGGGCTCGGTCGAGTCCTGATCGCTGTGGGGGGGTGTACCGCATCAGGCGCGGTGCACCTCCCCGGCGAGTGGGTGGTCGGCGGGCAGATCGAGGAGCAGGGCCACCCCGTCGAGGGGCTCTCCATGTGGTTCCGCGACGGTGACGTCGGGTCCGGCGCTGCGCATGAGATCGACGAAGCGCTCGCGGATTCGCTCGTTGCGCCCCAGTACCTTGCCCATCCAGCTCACCCGGGCGGGGACGTCGGCTCCGAAGCCGCTGCGGGCCAACGCCGCCCGCACCGAACCCGCGAGTTCGGCGGCGGCCCGGTGGTTGATGTCGATCGCGACGACGTCGCCCGAGCGCGCCGCCTCGTCGACTGTGCGAGCGAAGCGCGCGGTGCGGGCGACCCGGTCGGGGTCGCCCTGCAACACCATGTACAGCTCCGGCAGGTCACCGAACTCGTCGGTGGCGGAGCGCTCCAGGACGGTGGCCGGGCCCCGCCCGTCGAAGGCGCGCAGCGCGGCGTCGAGGCCTTCGCGCCCGATCCAGTAGCCACTGCCCGCGTCACCGACGAGGTGGCCCCAACCGTCGACGCGCGCGGTCCCGGCCGGTCCGACCCCGAGCGTGACGACCCCGGTGCCGACGGCGGTGACGGCCCCGAGATCGAACCGGTTGGCCGCGAGATACGCTGACACCGAGTCATGCGCGAGGGCGACCGATCGGATGCCGAGGCCCGACACGGCGGCCAACAGCTCCTCCGGGCGTGTCGCCTCCGGAGTGAGCCCGGAGACTCCCGCGGCCAGTTCATCGATCGGACCGTCGACGCTGCCGTCCAAGCCGGCGATCAGTTCGCTTGCGGCGGTGGCGATCTGCGCAACAACCGGTCGGTCGGTGTGGATCGGCGCGCCGTCGTGGTCGCTCGATGTCGTGGGGCCGACCACGCGGAGCCGGGTGCCGGTCTGACCTCCGTCGAGCAGGATGCGCTGCGCCATGTCCGACCTCTCGTGGGCTCCCGCCGTCGATGCGCCGACGGTTCGGGAGCCAAGCTACCGCACCTGCCCACCAGCTCCCCGCGGTTCGCCGATCGCCGGTCCGTGATCGCTGGCGCCGTCGCTGCGGGAGAGGCACCTGGTTCAACTCACCCCAGGCATCGACCGGGGCCGACATGTGCTGCGGTCCGCCTGCTGTCACACTGGGGGCATGGGCGCCCTCACACCGCTGGCGATCAAGATCGGTTCGATCAGCTGGATGCCGCGTTTGTTGCCGCAGATCGTCGTGTGCGACAACGCGCTGCACACGCTGACCTGTCAGCGCTACGGCCTGCTCGATGTGGCGGGCCTGCCCAACATCGATCTGCGCGTCGTCGGCCGCAAGAGCGGAGCGGTGCGATCGACCCGACTGCTCGCGGTCCCCACCGAGAGTGGCGCATGGTTGATCGCCGGCTCGTACTTCGGCGGACCCGAGATGCCGCAATGGGTCTACAACCTGCGCGCCACCGAGACCGTCGAGGTCGGGCATCGCGGTAGGACCACCACGATGACCTGCCGCGAACTCGACGGCGACGACCGCGCGACCGCGTGGAAGCGGATGGTCGAGGTGTGGCCGAACTTCGATCTGTACGTCGCGCGCACCGAGCGGACGATTCCCGTCTTCGTGCTCGAACCGATCGCCCTCGTCTGATCGGGTCGCGGACGATCAGGCGCCGCGGAACTCCGGCGGCCGCTTCTCGAACACGGCGCTGATCGCCTCGGTGAGGTCGTCGCTGGGCAGGAACGCCGAGTTCCACGCCGCCACATAGCGCAGGCTGTCCTCGACGGCGGGCCGGCGGGTGTGATCGAGCACGGACTTCACGCCCTGCACGACCAGCGGAGGATTCGCGGCGATCTCGGCGGCCGTCGCGCGCGCGGTGGCCAGCAGACCCTCATGGTTCGGTAGGACATCGTTGACCAGTCCGATCCGCAGGGCGCGGTCGGCATCGATGTCCTTGCCGGTCAGGGCGAGTTCTCGGAGGTGGCCGTCGCCGATGATCAGTGGCAGCCGTGCGAAGCTGCCCACATCGGCGACCATCGCGACCTTGACCTCGCGCACGCTGAACTTCGCGTCGGCACTGGCATAGCGGATATCGGCGGCACTGATGAGGTCGACACCACCACCGATGCACCACCCGGAGACCGCGGCGACGACAGGCTTGCGGCAGTCCGCGACTGCCGAGATGGCGCCCTGCATCCGACGCACCATGTCGTGGAACTCCGTGCGCGCCCGTGCTTTCGCGCCTTCGGCGAGTACCGATCCGAGGTCTCCGGCCATGGCCGGCAGATCGAGACCGTAGGAGAAGTGGGCACCCGAGCCGGTCAGCAGGATGGCCCGCACATCGTCGTCCCGATCGAGCTGCGCGCAGATCTCGGGGAGCTCGCGCCAGAAGTCGGGGCCCATTGCGTTGCCCTTGCCCGGGCCGGTGAGGGTCACCTCGGCGACGAAATCAGAGATCGAGACCTCGAACGCTTTCCACTGTTGATCGCTCATGCCGATGAGGCTACCGGGCCGGATATCCGGTCAGATGGTCAGGCGGCACGCCTGACCGACGTCGAGAACCCGCAGCGCCCGGCCCTGACCGAGCCACAGGGCACAGGACAGGGCGAGGTCGACGACGAGTTCGTCGGTCAGGCTCACGTGACAGCGTTGCCAGAACTCCTCGTCTTCACGCAGGCCGATGTGATCCGTCGCGAATCGGTGCGCGAACTCCGCGGCGACCCGTTCGGTGTCGGAGTAGTCCGGCCAGGTCGCCCACTCGTCGACGTGCAGGTAGAACTCCTCGTCGAGCCCACTCGACGCGGCGCGGGTCCCGCGGCAGACGGCGCATTCGTTGTGCCCCGCGATCACCATGCGCGCGAGTTCCCGGGTGCGAACGTCCAGTCGTCCCTGGTTGTAGACAGCGTTTGCGTAGTCGCCCAGGGCGCCACCGAGGGTCGGTGAGAGACCGAGCCAACCCACGATGTCGTCGTCCGCGAACCCGCCGATGCGTGACATGACCACACGATAGCAAAACGAGAACGTGTTCTCGTTCACTTCGGGATCTGCAGGTCGACGGGCGGAATCGGGGCTGGGATACCGTGATGTCCGGGTCGGTACGACGATGCGAGGTGTTCAGTGAGCGGTTACTTCACCGAGGAGATTCCTGCGGAGGAGTTGACTCGACAGATGGAGGTGGCCAGGGGAGTCGGTGACAGCGTGCGCGCACTGGTCGCCGCGACCGTGGTCACCGATGTCGATGAGGACGACGTCATCGAGGCGCAACGACTCATCGACGCCGCGACGGCGATCCTCGAACGCCGGCGCATCGACTCCTCTTTCGGTATCCGATTCAATTCCGATGGTCGGCAACGTAACTGGGGAAACGCGGTCGAGGGAATCCGTAATCCCGTCGCACCCCCGGTCGAGTTCGAGGCGGGCGACGACCGGGTGTGGGCCGAGTTCTCGCTGGGTCCGCAGTACGAAGGGCCGCCCGGATTGGTGCACGGTGGCGTCATCGCACTGATCCTCGATCAGGTCCTCGGCCACGCCGCCGTGCACGCGGGCGCGCCGGGTATGACCGGCACCCTGTCGATCCGCTATCGGCAGGGCACCAAACTCGGGTCGATGCGGACCGAGGCGTGGATCGACCGCACCGAGGGCGTCAAGACGTTTGCGAAGGGACAGATCTCGACGGCCGACGGTATCTGCGCGGAGGCCGAGGGCATCTTCATCATGCCGCGGTGGGCGCGCGAACTCGACATCGATCGGCGATCGCGCATCGGCGATGCCTGACCGACCGCGGCCGTTCGTTGACGGTCGAGCGGTTCCGGGGGTCACGGCGATGCGACCGGCCTGGGGCCCACCACCGCATAGCGCGCGCACACGAAGGCGCGGTTGCGATCGACCTCGAGCAGTTCGAGGTCGAATCGCCGGGGGAACAGCGGCCGTCCGGCGCCCAGCGTGACCGGTGCGATGGACACGACGACCTCGTCCAGCAGTCCGGCGTCGGCGAACTGTGCGGCGAGATCGCCGCCACCGACGACCCAGGTGTCCTTGCCCGCCGCGGCGTCGACGATCGCCGATCGGTGATCGGCCGGGAGGCCCTCGACGATGCGCACCGAATCCGCTACCGGCGCGAGGTCCCGGTGGGTGAACACGAAGCACGGGATGTCGTATGGCCACGGCTTGCCGTCGCCGACCTCGTGCTCCAGCAGCCATGCGTAGGTCGTGTAGCCCATGACCATCGCGCCGATCTCCTCGATGAACGAGCCGTAGTTCATCGCGCCGTCCTCGTCGATCGGCTGGGTGAGCAACCAGTCCAGCGAGTCGTGCTGATCGGCCAGGTAGCCGTCGAGAGTCGTTGCCGTGTAATAGCGGACGCGGGCGGTGGTCACAGGGTTCCTCCGGATCGTTGTCGGTGCCACATGATGGGGTCCGGGTCGATGGCGGCGACGTCGACACCGGCGTCGGACAGCATCCACCGGGCGATCTGCCGCCGGTGCGTCGAGAATGTCAGGACATGAGCCCAGATCTGTGACAGCAGAAAGGATTCCGGCGGATCGCAGATGGCGTCGACGATGCTGTCCGACCACGCGTCACGGCGGTCGATGTCTCGGGTGAGGGCGAGCCAGCGCGGTGCGATCGCGGCGTGGACCTCGGTCAGGGTCTGGACGTCGTCGGGGGTGTCGAGGGTCGGGTCGTCGTCGCCGGCGATGCTTGCGAGCCACGGTTGCTTGTCCAGCACGAGGTGGGTGAAGACCTCGGCGAGGGACTCCTCCGGACCGCTCCACGCGAGCGGCCGGTGGCCGCGCAGTCGCCTCGCGCGATAGGCGCTGTCGTCGATGTCCTTGGCCGCCTCCAGAAGTGCGCTGACATCGTCGAGATCGTGACGAACCATCAGTGACAGGACATCACCGGCGGACTCCTCGGTGGCCGCGCCGTTGTCGACGTAGAGCACCGACGGCGAGTGGAAGTGGACGCCGTTGGGCGACGGCAGCCAGTGGCCGCGGTCGGCCTGCGAGCCGATCCGGCTCGGCGGGTGCCCGAACGCGCGGCTGAAGGCACGGGCGAACCCCTCGACCGAGTCGTAGCCGGCAGCGAAAGCGCTGTCGGTCACCGACTCCCCGCGCTGGAGCTGCCAGGCGGCGCGTTCGAGCATGACCCGTCGTCGGAGTGCGACCGGGGACTCACCGACATGCCGGGAGAACTGCCGGCTGAAGTGGAATGCGGAGGCGTGTGCACCGGCAGCCATGTCGCCGAGTGTGTGATTGTCGTCGGCGAGTACGGCGTCGAGAAGTTCGCGTATCCGGTCTCGCCCTGGCTCGGTCATGCGTCCAGTATCCGCCGCTGTCGGCGTCGCTCGCCCGACCGTTCTTGCTCTGATCCGCGGGGCGATCGGCGAGTGCCGAAGTTGGTCGAGTGTACAGATATGAAAATATGTCTACCTATTCGTTGACACTGATCCGCCGACACGTCTCTAATGGTTCGGTGACCTACGACACAATCATTCGCGACGGACTGTGGTTCGACGGGACGGGCACGCCCCCGGCGGTGCGAAACATCGGTATTCGCGACGGATCGGTGGCCGTGGTGTCCGCCGATCCGCTCGAGGAGGCGGGCTGTCGCGACGTCGTCGACGCCGCGGGCCTCTGGGTGATGCCGGGCATGATCGACATCCACACCCACTACGACGTCGAGGTCCTCGCCCAGCCGGGGCTGTCGGAGTCGCTGCGGCACGGGGTGACGACGATCCTGGTCGGCTCCTGCTCGTTGTCGACGATCCACGTCGACGGCACGGACGCCGGTGATCTGTTCGGCCGGGTCGAGGCGATCCCACGTCAGAACGTGATCGACATCGTCGACCGGCACAAGACCTGGTCGACGCCGGCCGACTACATCGATGCGCTCGAGGACCGTCCCCTCGGGCCGAATGTCGCCGCGTTCATCGGTCACTCCGACATGCGCACCGCTGCCATGGGACTCGACCGTGCGACCCGGAAATCGGTGCGACCCACCGCGTCCGAGCAAGAGCAGATGGAACGCTGGCTGTCGATGGCACTCGACGCCGGATTCGTGGGGATGTCCTCGCAACAGTTGCTCTTCGACAAGCTCGACGGCGACACCTGCCGATCGCGAACGTTGCCGTCCACCTACGCGAAACCCCGGGAACTACGCCGGCTGAAGGCGATTCTGCGCAGGACCGGGCGCATCCTGCAGGCGGGCCCCGACATCACCAATCCGTTGAACGTGGGTTCGCAGGTGTTCACCTCGATGGGTATCGGTCGGAACACCCTCAAGACGAGTCTGTTGTCCGCGGCCGACATCAAGGCCAACCCCTTCGCGATCAAGCTGATGGGTCCGCTCGCCGCGCTCGCCAACAGGTTCCGGGGCGACTTCCGCTGGCAGCATCTCCCGGTCCCGTTCGAGGTCTATGCCGACGGGATCGATCTCGTCATCTTCGAAGAGTTCGGATCCGGTGCGGCCGCACTGCATCTCAAGGAGGAGGTTGAACGTAACGACCTGCTCCGCGACGAGGACTACCGACGACGGTTCCGCAAGGACTACGACACCAAGTTCGGTATGCGGGTGTGGCATCGGGACTTCTTCGACGCGCAGATCGTGGCCTGTCCGGATACGTCGGTGATCGGGAAGAGCTTCGGCGAGGTCGGCGACGACCGCGGCGGGCTGCACCCGGTGGACGCCTTCCTCGACCTCGTGCTCGAACATGGCACCGATCTCCGATGGCGGACGACGATCTCCAACCATCGACCCGAGATGCTCCAGCAGATGGCCCGGGAGCCCGGTATCCAGTTCGGCTTCTCCGATGCCGGTGCGCATCTGCGGAACATGGCGTTCTACAACTTCGGACTGCGCCTGCTGCGCCATGTGTACTCGGCTCAGTGCGCCGGGCGACCGTTCATGGAGGTCTCGGCCGCGGTCCATCGCATGACGGGTGAACTCGCCGACTGGTACGGGATCGACGCGGGTCACCTGCGCCCGGGTGATCGCGCCGACCTCATGATCGTGGATCCGCGCCACCTCGACGACACCCTCGACGCGTACGCCGAGGCGCCCATACCGGCCTACGGTGGGCTGTCACGGATGGTGAACCGCAACGACGACACCGTGGTCGCCGTGTACGTCAGCGGGCGCAAGGTGGTGGAGGACGGCGTACCCACCGACCTCGTCGGGGTCACCCGGACCGGGCGGTTCCTCCGGCACGGTCGTCGTGCGCCGGCCGTCCCGGCCGCCCCGAGCCCCGCGCCGCAGCAGGCATTCGCCGATGTCCGCTGATCCGGCCGACATCGTCCGCGGTCTGTGGGCGGCGCTCGCCCGACGAGATTGGGATGCGGTGACACCGTTCCTCGCCGACGACTGCATCTACGTCGACGTTCCGTTCGGTCCGACGCTGGCCGCACGCGGACCGGTCGACATCGTCAAACGCATCAAGGTCGGTTTCGAACCCCTGACCGCCTACGCCAACCACGACGGTCTCCTGGTGAGTACCGGCGACGACGTGATCTATGAGCATTCGGAGACCTGGGAGTGGCCGACCGGTGAGGTTGCCGTCCTGCCCTTCGTCACGGTGCACCGCATCCGCGACGGCCAGATCATCCTGTGGAAGGACTACTGGGACTCGGCGACTCTCATCCAGAACGCACCACCGACCTGGATGTCGGATCTCGCGAGTGCCGACACCAGTTGGGTGTTCGACGCCACCGGCCACATCTGACGGCGACTGCCCGGCCGCACCCCCTCGTCGGTCAGTCCCGATTCAGCCGCGGGAGCAACGCGGCGGTCTTCGTCTCGGTCCAGCCCGGGGGCTGCAGCATCGCGGCCCACGCATAGGGGATCGCGGACATGTAGTCGTGTCCGTGGCCGTCGGGGACATTCACCGCGACCGCCATGTCGGCGGACACCTGTAAGAACGTCACGAACGGGATCCAGCGGGTCGCCGAGAGGACGTCGCGCCCACGGGGTTCGGACAACCAGTCGGGTTCATTGAGGATCAGCTGGGGATTCCACCAGGTGATGGGATCGCTCGCATGCTGCAGATAGACGACTCGCGACGACTTCCACGGCGCATCCGGTCGGGTCAGGTCCGTCTCGTCGGCGATGAATCGGACCTGCGCGCCGTTGTCGTAGACCGGAAGCACCTGCGGCGAACCGGCATCGCGCTCTCGTGTCGTGTCGTTCCACAGCGTGTTGTTGAACGTCGGCCCGCTGAACAGGGCGCCGTCGGTGCGCGCAGCCAGCGCCGGAATGCTGCCGAACGCGGCTTCCCCGGCGAAGGATCCGAGACTCTCCCCGAACACCACCAGTTTCGGGCGTTCGGCCTCCGGGATCGCCGAGACCCGTTCGGACACCGCCTCGAAGAGGGCGCGCCCCGCCTGCCGGGCGCGCTCCTTGTCGACGAGGAACGAGAGCCAACTGGGCAGGTACGAGTACTGCATGCTGACGATCGCGGTGTCGCCGTTGTACATGTACTCGAGCGAGTCGACGGTGGCCTTGTTGACCCATCCGCTGCCGGTGGTGGACCCGACCGCGACCAGCTTGCGCTGCAGACCCCCGGTGCGGACCAGCTCATCGGCGGCCAGCTCGGCATTCTCGCGGATGGAATCGCCCGACTCCAGACCGGCGTAGACGCGGATCGGCTCCATGGCGGGAGCACCGTTGAACTGGGTGAGGGCGCCGGTGTCCGGACCGCGGGAGACGAACACACGACCTTCCCGACCGAGTGAATCCCACGTGACGAGTGACCCGGGTCCACCGGAACGAAGGGCGGAGGTCGGCGGGGAGTTGTCGGCTTTCGTCTCCTCGTTGGCGGCGGCGAAACTGGAGTTGAGCCACTGCATCGAGTACTTGGCGACGACGCCGTTGAGCACGAAGACGGTGAGCGCGATGACCAGGCCTACGCCGATGACTGCTGAGATGCGCGGCGGGGCAACACGGTTGAGCTGCCGAACGGACCATCGGACGAGCGAGCCGAACGCCTGGCCGAGCGTCACCAGCAGGACGAAGATGATCACCAGGATCACCGCGATGAGCGGGTACGCCGTCCAGCCCAGGTGGTCGACACCCATGAGGTCACGGATGTCGTTCTGCCACTGCGAGAACCAGATCAGCATCAGGGCGGTCCCGATGACGGCGATCACCGCGAGGACGATCCACGACGTGCGCGTCGCGCTCCGCCAGGACTCGTCCCGGGAGATCATGAACCGCGCCAGCCACGTGAGGAACACGCCGAGGCCATAACCGACGGCCGCCGAGGCACCGCTCACCAGACCCTGGAAGAGTGCATCCCGGGGGAGCAGCGACGGCGTCAGGGAGAACCACAGGAACACCAGCGCGACGATCATGCCCGCGAAGGCGTACCGGCGTCGGTGACGTCTCCACCAGCCCGTCCTGCCGTTTCGGCCATCGTCGTCGGGTCGGGTGGTCGGCGGGGCGGACTCCTCCGGTTGTGCGTGCCCAGAGGCTGTCTCGGGGTGTCCTGCGTCCTCGGAGGTCGTGCTGTCAGATGTCACCGAATGAGCTCCTACGGTCGCCGGAGCCGTAACACTATCAGCGCCGACACCTGCGGCGACGCGGCTACACGAGTCGGTTGCCCGAGGTCGGGTCGAACAGGTGTACTGCGCGGTCGGCTTGGTGTAGGCGGATTGCGTCGCCGAGTTTGGCGGGTGCGCGGTGGGGGGAGCGTGCGACGAGGGTGACTGGGTCGCCGTCGAGGGTGGTGATGGTGGGATCTTTGACTTCGGCGTAGACGTAGCTTTCGCTGCCGAGTTCTTCGAGGAGTGCGACGTCGGCGTTGATGCCGTTGTCGCGGCCGATGGCGAGGTGTTCGGGTCGGATGCCGACGATGACGTGGGTGAGGCCGGATTTGTGGAGGAGGCCTTGTGCTTCGTTGTCGAGGTCGACGGTGGAGCCGGCGATGGTGATGGTGCCGTCGGTGACGGGTGCGGTGAACAGGTTCATGGCGGGTGAGCCGATGAAGCCGGCGACGAAGGCGTTGACGGGGCGGTCGTAGAGGTCGGCGGGGGTGGCGAATTGTTGGAGGGCTCCGTTTTTGAGGACGGCGACGCGGTCGCCCATGGTCATGGCTTCGACTTGGTCGTGGGTGACGTAGACGGTGGTGGTGCCCAGGCGGCGTTGTAGGGCGGCGATTTGGGTGCGGGTTTGGACGCGGAGTTTGGCGTCGAGGTTGGACAGTGGTTCGTCCATGCAGAAGACTTGGGGTTCGCGGACGATGGCGCGGCCCATGGCGACGCGTTGGCGTTGGCCGCCGGAGAGTTTGGCGGGTTTGCGGTCGAGGTAGTCGGTGAGGTCGAGCAGGCGGGCGGCTTCGGCGACTTTCTGTTTGCGTTCTTCGGTGCCGATGCCGCGCATTTTGAGGGCGAAGCCCATGTTTTCGCCGACGGTTTTGTTGGGGTAGAGGGCGTAGTTCTGGAAGACCATGGCGATGTCGCGGTCTTTGGGGGCGACGCCGACCATGTTGTCGCCGCCGATGCGGATTTGTCCGGAGTCGATTTCTTCGAGGCCGGCGAGCATGCGTAGGGCGGTGGATTTGCCGGAGCCGGAGGGGCCGACGAGGACCACGAATTCGCCGTCGGTGATGTCGAGGTTGAGGCGGTCGACGGCGAGGGTGTCGGCGCCGGGGTAGACGCAGCAGGCGTTGTCGTAGGTGATGGAAGCCATGGTGGGTGTCTCCTGAGGTGGTGAGAACTGGTGTGGTGACGGTTATGTGATGGCGCCGCGCTGGGACGGGTTTCGGGTCACGTGGCGTGCGCCGCTATTTGATGGCGCCGCGCTGGGACGGGTGCCGGGTCACGTGGCGTGCGCCGCTATTTGATGGCGCCGAACGAGAGTCCGCGGACGAGTTTGTTCTGGGCGATCCAGCCGCAGATGACCACGGGTAGGGCGGCCAGGACGGAGGCTGCGGAGAGTTGGGCCCAGTAGAGGCCTTGTCCGGACATGAAGCCGGTGAGGAATACGGGCATGGTTTGGGCGTTGACGGCGGTCATGTTGACGGCGAAGAAGAACTCGTTCCAGGAGAAGATGACGCAGATCAGTGCGGTGGCGGCGATGCCGGGGGAGATCAGTGGCAGGATCACTTCGCGTACGGAGGTCCAGAGGCTGGCTCCGTCGATGCTGGCGGCTTCGAGGAGTTCGCTGGGGACTTCGAGGAAGAACGAGCGCATCATCCAGACGGCGATGGGTAGGTTCATCGCGGTGTAGAGGATGACCAGGGTCCAGATGTTGTCGAGCATGCCGATGCGTCCGACGATGACGTAGAGCGGGATGATGGCGGCCACGATGGGCAGCATTTTGGTGCTGATGAAGAAGAACAGTGCGTCTTGGGTTTTGCGGACCGGGCGCAGTGAGAGGGCGAATGCGGCTGGGACTCCCAGGGCCAGTACCAGGATGGTGGAGACGATGGTGGCGAACAGTGAGTTCATCAGTGGGGTGCCGATACCGGCGTCGAACACTTCTTTGAACTGCTCGAGGGTGGGGGTGAAGATGAACGTCGGTGGGTTGGTGGCGGCGTCGCTTTCCTTCTTGAACGCGGTGAGCACCATCCACAACACCGGGAAGAAGAACCCCAGCGCCAGAATCCAGGTGAACACGGTCAGCAGGACCCCGCGTGGATTGCTGCGGCGGGTGATCTCCACCCCGTCGACGGTTGTCGACGATGCGCGGGTCTCGGTTGAGGTACTCATCAGGCTGCCTCCTCGTTTCCGGTGAAGCTCTTGAAGATCAGGCGTAGTGCGAGCGACGCGACGACGATCGTGCCGATCACCGTGACCACGCCCATGGCGGCGGCCTGTCCGATGTCGAAGCCGAGGAATGCGCGCTGATAGATGTAGAACGGCAGGTTCGCACTCGACACCCCGGGACCACCGGAGGTCATCATGTACACCGCGTCGAAGGTGTTGACCAGATAGATCGCGCCCAGCACCGCACCGAGTTCGATGAACCTCCGCAGGTGCGGCAGGGTCAGTTCCCGGAAGAGCCGGAAACTGGTGGCACCGTCGACGCGGGCGGCCTCGCTGATGTCGTGCGGCATCGACTGCAGGCCGGCCAGGATCAGCAGCATCATGAACGGCGTCCACTGCCAGACCAATTCGGCGATGACACTCATCAGCGGGTACTGGCTGAGCCAGTCGGTGTGGACTCCGAACGGGCTCAGCGCCCAGTTGACCAGACCGTTCGTCGGTGACAGCAGACTGGTCTTCCAGAGCAACGCGGCCGCGACCGGGGTCACCAGGAACGGGGTGATCAGCAGCGTCCGAACGATCCCGCGGCCGAGGAACTTCCGGTCGAGCAGCAGGGCGAAGATCAGACCCAGGATGACCGACGCGAGCACGGTACCCACGATCAGCACGATGGTGTTGAGAGTGACCCGCCAGAACTGGCCGTCGGTGAAGACCGCGAAGTAGTTGTCGAGCCCGACGAAGCTACGGGAGCCGGGACGGACCAGGTTCCACGACTGCGTCGAGTAGAAGAGGGTGAACACGAACGGGATCTGGGTCACCACGATCATGAAGATCAGGGCGGGCAGCAGTGGGCCCCGTCGGCGCCATCCCTCGGCGCGCGAGATGTGATCCCGGTGCGACTTCAGCGGTTCATCGGACCGCGGTTGTGGATCGGCCCCTGGTTGGGCGAGTGCGGTGGCCACGTCTCACCTCTCCTTCTGGTAGGTCTTGCCGACGGTCTCGGCATACTTCTGACTCTGTTCGAGCGCCGTGTCGACGCTGATCTGGCCTGCGATGGCCGCCGAGATCTGCTGGCTCACCCGGGTTCCGAGATCCTGGAACTCAGGGATCGCCAGGAACTGGATGCCGGTGTACGGCACGGGCTTCAGGGTGGGCTTGAGCTGGTCGGCCGTGGTCATGGCCGACAACGTGGCGTCGGCGAACGGCGCAGAGATCTCCTTGTAGGCCGGCAGCTCGTACGTCGACATCCGGCTGCCGGGCGGGATGTGGCTCGCGCCGAGGGTGTCGGCGACGTGTTTGATGTAGTCGCGGTTGGTCATCCAGTTGATGAACTTCCACGCCTGCTCACGCTTGGCGCTGCTGGTCGGGATGCCGAGCGACCATGTGTAGAGCCATCCGTTGTCGGACTTGGCCATGCTCGGTGCGGGCAGGTAGCCGACGTCACCTGCGATCGTCGAGGTGTCGGGGCTCTCGAGGACCGACACCGCCGATGTCGCGTCGTACCACATCGCGGTCTGGCCCTGCGACAACAGATTGCCGCATTCCTGGAAGCCCGACGAGGCCGCACCGGGCTCACCGTCCTTGCGTACGGTGTCGACGTAGAACTGCACGGCCTTCTTCACCTCGGGGCTGGTCAGCTGGGCGTTCCAGTCCTCGTCGAACCAGCGGCCGCCGAATGCGTTGATGACGGTGTCCAGTGGTGCGAGCAACTCGCCCCAGCCGGGCTTGCCGCGTAGGCAGATCCCGGAAACGTCACCGCGATGAAGCTTCGCCGCGGCCTCGGCGACCTCGGGCCAGGTCGGCTTTGCCGGCAGAGTGACCCCTGCGTCGGCGAACATCTTCTTGTTGTACATGAGGAATGACGACTCACCGTAGAACGGTGCCGAGTACATCGATCCCTTGTACGAGAGGGCCGTCTTCAGAGTGGGGATGAAATCGTCTGCGGCATAGGAGGGGTCGGCGTCCATGTAGGGCGTCAGGTTGACCAGCCAGCCGTTCTCGGCCCACATGGGGGTCTCGTAGTTGCTGATCATCACCACGTCGAACTCGCCGCCGCCGGTCGCCACCGAAGAGGTGATCTTGGCGCGCGCCTCGTTCTCCGACAGGGTGACGAACTTCAATTTGATGCCCGGGTTCTGTTGTTCGAACTGGCTGGACAGCTTGACCGCGTCCTGCATCTGCGAGTTGGACACCATCGCGACCGTCACGGCGTCACCACCGCCGTCGGTGAGTGACCCCGCGCCGGAACATCCGGTCATGACGAGCGCGAGGGCCGCGGCACCGGACGCCGCCGCCATGCGGGAACGGCGCGATGCACGCCTGATCCGCCGCGCGAAACCTGGTCTTTCGGCCATCAGTGATCACCTTTCTGTTGGGCGACAAGCCATTCCGCGGTGGGGAGATCGGTGACGAGGATCGTCGCGTAACCGCCGCGCAGCGCGCCGAGAATGGAGTCCCGGCGGTGTTCTCCACCGGAGACGAGGATGGAGGTGGGGCAGGCGCGAACCGAGTCGAGTGGGACGGAGACGGTCCGGTCGACGAGTGTCGATGCCACCGCCACGCCGTGCGCGTCGTAGAACCGACCGCCGATCTCGCCGACCGCCGCCAGTTCGTCGAGTTCGTCGAGCACGATGGCGTCGATGAACGCACCCTCGAAAAGAGTGGTCGACGTGGACACCGAGCCGACGCCGAACAGCATCACATTCGCCGATCGCGCCGCTGACAATGACTGCGACAGAATCGAATCCCGTTCCAACGCGGTGACCGTGTCCGGATCCGCGTACAGCGGCGCGACAAGTCGCATGGGTTGGGCGTGGAGGCGATCGGACAGGCGCGACAGGGCGTGGTCGACGCCGGTGTGGTACTCGACGGAGGTCATCGAACCGTCCATCTGCACCACCTGTCGGCACGACGAGTTCGCCGTCATCGCGTCGGCCACGGCGACCTGTTCGGGTCCCCAGGTGAAGCCGAGGACGTCGGTCGCCTGGATACGTCGGGCGAGTACCGATGCGCCCGCGCGACCGAGTGCGGCGTTGCCCGACGCGGTGCCGTCGGCGATCTCGTCGATCACCAGGGCCTCGTCGAGCCCGAACGTCTCCTCGACACAACGCTCGACGTCGGTGTGGATCGACGCGCTCAGGTGCCCCGGCGCGCTCACGGTCACCTGGACGAGCCCCTGGGCGCGAGCCCGGGCCACCAGCCGCCCGGCGGTCGGGCGGGACACCCCAAGACGTGTCGCGATCTCGGCCTGGGTCAGCCCCTCGAGGTGGTACATGGTGGCCGCCCGCACGAGAAGGCGCAGGTCATGTCCCGAGTCAGGTGTGGTCCTCGCGGGAGTCGTCATTGGTCTCGCTTCGCGTTCACGGTGAGCATATGCTCACTAGCCGGAGTTATGCTCAATACGCTAACATCAGGAATGTGATGCACGCAACAATCGATGACGAGAGTGACCTGTCGATCCGCACGATGCGGTCGAGTGTCCTTCACCCGGACGGCGGTCTGACCGTGGAGGATCGCCCGGTGCCGACACCCGGGCCCGGCGAAGTGCTCATCCGCGTCAGTGCGGTCGGCGTCTGTGGGTCGGACACCCATTACCTGCGACACGGACGGATCGGTACGCATGTCGTCGAGACGCCCCTGGTCCTCGGGCATGAGGCCTCCGGGACGATCGTCGCGGTCGGCGGCGGTGTCTCGCGGTCGCGCGTCGGCGAGCGGGTGTCGATCGAGCCGCAGACACCGGATCCGGCCAGCGACGAATCCCGGCGCGGACTGTACAACCTGTGCCCGCACATGCGCTTCTACGCGACGCCGCCGGTCGACGGCGCGCTCTGCGAGTTCGTGACCATCGGCGCCGCATTCGCGCACTCCGTGCCGGACCGGGTGAGCGACGAGGCGGCCGCACTCTGTGAACCGTTGTCGGTGGCGATCGCAGCCATCCGCAAAGCCGATGTCGGCATGGGTGATTCGGTACTCATCGCCGGCGCGGGGCCGATCGGGCTGATGTGTGCGCAGGTTGCGCGTGCCGCGGGAGCCACCACGATCGTCGTCAGTGAACCCGATCCCGATCGACGCGAGGTCGCGCGCAGGTTCGGTGCCACCGACGTCGTCTCGCCCGGTGCCACGGTCGATCCGGTCGGTGCGTTCATCGACGCGAGTGGTGTGGAACCCGCGGTGATCGGCGCTATGTCTGCGCTCCGTCCCGCGGGGCGAGCGGTGCTGGTCGGCATGGGCACGGACACGATGGCACTTCCGGTGTCGCTCATCCAGAATCGTGAGATCGTGCTCACCGGGGTGTATCGGTACGCGAACACCTGGCCCACCGCGTTGTCCCTGATCACCTCCGGTCGAGTGGATCTCGACTCGATGGTGACCGGCCGCTTCGGCCTCGACGACACGCGGGCGGCCCTCGACGCCGACCGCATCCCGGGCAGTATCAAGGCGGTCGTCTACCCCGGCATGCCCCGCCACCCGACATCCGGCACGGACCGTCCGACACCGACAACCGACAACACGTAAGGACTGACCCGTGACCGAGACCGTTGAACTGACGCAATCGACGCTGCCGGAGATCGACGGAGCCGCGACGCCCGACTACGACCGAACCCGGATAGTCACCGGCATCGTGCATTTCGGTGTCGGCGGATTCCATCGAGCGCACCAGGCGATGTATCTCGATCGGCTCCTCGCCACCGGCGACGACGGCGCGTTCGAGTGGGGCATCTGCGGCGTCGGTGTGCGACCGCCCGATGCGGCCATGCGCGACGCCCTGGTCCCGCAGGACGGCCTGTTCACGCTCACCCTCAAGGACCCCGAGGGAGGGGTCGAGACCGGAGTGATCGGTTCCATCACCGACTACCTGTTCGCGCCAGATGATCCCGAGCGCGTGATCGAGAAACTGGCCGCGCCGGACACCCGAATCGTCTCGCTGACGGTGACCGAGGGTGGCTACAACTTCTCACCGGCGACCGGAGAGTTCGATACGGAGAATCCGCAGATCGTTGCCGATCTCGCCGATGGTGCGGTGCCGGTCACCGTGTTCGGTCTGGTCGTGGAGGCGCTCCGCCGGCGCCGGGCGCGCGGTATCCCGTCGTTCACCGTGATGTCCTGCGACAACATCCAGGGCAACGGCGAGATGGCGGAATCGACGTTCCTCGCGTTCGCGCGACTCAAGGATCCCGAACTGGCGGACTGGATGGCCGAACACACCCGGTTCCCCAACTCGATGGTCGACCGGATCACTCCGGCGACCCCGGCCGATCTGCGGGCGGAGGTCCTGACGCGAACCGGGATCGACGATCGCTGGCCGGTGGTCGCCGAGCCGTTCACCCAATGGGTCCTCGAGGATCGTTTCACGATGGGCCGCCCTCGACTGGAGGACGTCGGCGTCCAGATCGTCGACGACGTCACGCCCTACGAGTTGATGAAACTGCGGCTGCTCAACGCAAGTCATCAGGCCCTCTGCTACTTCGGGTACCTCATGGGATATCGCTATGTCCACGACGCCACCGCGGACCCGCTCATCGCGACACTGTTGCGCCGCTACATGAACGACGAGGGACGCCCGACCCTGCGACCGGTCCGGGGAGTCGACCTCGACGACTACACCGAGACGTTGATCCAGCGGTTCTCCAATCCCGCGATCGCCGACACGATCGCCCGCCTCTGTCAGGACTCGTCGGACCGCATCCCCAAATGGCTGGTACCGGTCATTCGGGAGCGTCTGACCGACGGAGGTGACGTCACCCTCGCGGCCGCAGTGGTGGCGAGCTGGACACGCTACGCGGAGGGCGTCGACGAGGACGGGGACGAGATCTCCGTCGTCGACCCGCTCGCGGATCGGCTGATCCCGCTGGCCCGCGAATCCCGTGCCGAGTCATTGGCCTTCGTCTCCGACACCACCCTGTTCGGGGATCTCGCCGAGGACGCCGGATTCACCAAGCCGTATCTGGCGGCGCTGGAGTCGCTGCGTCGTGACGGCGCCCGCGCGACCCTCGAGGAGCTGCTCGGATGACAGATACGCGCGCAACGCTCGTCGCCGGTGTCGACTCGTCGACGCAATCGTGCAAGGTCGTCGTCTGCGACGCGGACACCGGGCGGGTCGTCCGCGCCGGCTCGTCGCCGCATCCTGCGGGCACCGAGATCGATCCGGAACAGTGGTGGGACGCGCTGAACCGGGCGATCGGCGAGGCGGGCGGACTCGACGATGTCGCCGCACTGTCGGTGGCGGGACAGCAGCACGGTCTGATCTGCCTGGACGGCGACGGCTCGGTGATCCGTGATGCCTTGTTGTGGAACGACACCCGCTCGGCGCCGAGCGCCGCGGCTCTCGTCGACGAATTGGGTGGCGCGCAGGAATGGGCGTCGCAGGTCGGTGTGGTGCCGGTGGCCTCCATCACCGCGACCAAACTGCGCTGGGTCGCCGATCACGAATCGGATGTCGCCGACGCGACCGCCGCCGTCTGCCTGCCACACGACTGGTTGACCTGGCGGCTCCGTGGCGCCGACGGCCTCGACACCTTGGTCACCGACCGTAGCGACGCGTCGGGCACCGGATACTTCTCGGCCGCCGACGGCGCCTATCGAGAGGATCTGCTGCAGTTGGCCTTCGGGGGCCGCCGTCCACTGCTCCCGCGGGTGTTGGAACCCGCGGAAGTGGCCGGCCGCACCGGCACCGGCCATGTCCTGGGCGTAGGCGCCGGTGACAATGCGGCTGCCGCACTCGGTCTCGCAGCCGGAGCGGGGGACTGTGTGGTCTCCTTGGGTACCTCGGGAGTCATCAGTGCGGTCACCGAGACCCCGGCCCGCGACGGCGCCGGACTGGTGGCCGGATTCGCGGACGCCACGGGCCGCCAGCTCCCGTTGGTGTGCACGCTCAACGGCGCACCGGTGCTCGCGACGGCGGCCGGCATGCTCGGCGTGGATCTCGACGAATTCGGGCGACTCGCGTTGTCGGCCGATGTGGGATCGTCAGGGCTGGTCATGGTGCCATACCTGTCCGGTGAGCGGTCGCCGAATCTGCCGGACGCCACCGGATCCATCGTCGGGATCACCGGAGGCAACGCCACCCGGGCCAACATGGCGCGGGCCGCCGTCGAGGGGCTGCTGTGCTCGCTCGTCTATTGCATGGAGCTGATCCGGGACCAGGGTGTCGCCATCGATCGTGTGCTGATGATCGGTGGTGGCAGCCGGTCGGAGGCCGTGCTCGCGATCGCCCCCGGACTGTTCGGTTCCCCGGTCACGGTGCCCGCGCCGGGCGAATACGTCGCGCTCGGTGCGGCCCGCCAGGCGGCGTGGGCCCTCACCGGTGAGCTACCCGCATGGAAAGTACCTGCGGCGCAACGCACCGGGACGGCGATCGGGCCGGAGGTGTACGCGCGCTACCGATCCGCTGCGGAGTTGATTCTCTCGCGCTGACGCCGGACCCGGCCCAGAGTCGCGAGCGTGGGAGAGTCACGGAACGGGCGCCGTCGCCGGATCACTGTGCGCCGGAACCCGTTCCCGCACCGACCACGAACGGGAGATCGAGTGCCGTGCGAATGCCGGGCGGGCCGTCGATCACGACGGGGATCGCATTGACGATACGGCCGGCGGCCGCCACGATCGCGGCGTGATTGTGGTCGCCGTGCTCACTGGTGGGGCAGATGTCGACCCGATATGACGGCTCGCCGACGATCTCCACGCGATAGCATCCGCCCGGTTGTGCCGGCGTGGCCCAGTCGGCGCCGAGATCGTCGCGCAGACGCGTGACGTGCTCGATCACGATCGTGGGCGCGCCGGCGACCATGCCGATGATCTCGAATCGCACGGCTGCACGCGTTCCCGCGGCGATGTGTCCGGCCGCGATGTCGAAGGAGTCGGGCGCGGGCTCCTCCGCATAGCGTTCGACGATCTCGTCGACCGTCACCCCGAGGCCGGCCGCGAGTTGTCGAATCGTGGTGCCCCACGCCAATCCGAGCACGCCGGGCAGGAAGAGCATGGGGGTCTCGTCCATCGGCTTGCCGAAGCCCATCACGTCGAACATCACCGCCGCGCCGTCGTAGGTCGCGTAGTCGGCGATCTCCATGCACCGGACCTGCTCCACGCGCTGGCAGGTACCCGCGAACACCAGCGGTACGAGGTCGTTGGCGAACCCGGGATCGACACCGGTGACGAAGATGCTCGCCTCGTGTTCGGCTGCCGCCGCTTCCACCTTTGCGATCACCTTCGGCGGCATCACCCCCCACGGATACTGCAGCGACACCGGTGCCGACCCGACGACGTCGATCCCGGCAGACAGGAACCGGATGCAGTCGTCGAGTGCCTCGACCGGTCGGGTGTCACCCATCGCGCAATACACCACGCAGTCCGGTGCCGCTGCGATGATCGAGGCCAGATCGGCGGTGGCGACGACGCCGGTGGGTCCGCGGTCGAGCCCGGCCAGATCGGCCGCGTCGCGGCCCACCTTGTCCGGGGTCGACACGCAGAGCCCGACCAGCTCGAAACGTGCGTCGTCGATCAGCTGCCGCAGGGCCAGCCGGCCGACGTTCCCGGTCCCTACGTGAGCCACACGGATGGCCATCGAACACTCCTTGCCCTGGTCAGGTGAACAATTGTCCGGACTACTGTCCATATCAGTAGATCACGTCGGCGGCGAAGTCGATAGAACTTGTTCTCATTTGCCCGTTGACCAGGTAACCTGGCTCGCCATGGGACGCGTAGACGACAAAGTTGCACTGATCAGCGGTGGTTCACGGGGGATGGGCGCATCACACGCCCGCATGCTCGTCGCGGAGGGCGCCAAGGTGGTCCTCGGCGACATCCTCGACGACGAGGGCAAGGCGCTCGCGGACGAACTCGGCGACGCCGCGCGCTACGTACACCTGGACGTGACGTCACCCGACGACTGGGCGGCTGCCGTGGCGACGGCCGTGGACGATTTCGGCAAGCTCAACGTCCTGGTGAACAACGCCGGCATCGTCAACGGCAGCACGCTGCAGAAATTCCGCCTGGACAAATGGAAGCAGATCATCGATGTGAACTTGACCGGCACCTTTCTCGGGATGCAGGCTGCCGTGGATCCGATGATCGCCGCAGGTGGCGGCTCGATGATCAACGTGTCGTCGGTCGAGGGCCTGCGTGGAAGCCCGTGGGCGCACGGCTATGTCGCGTCGAAGTGGGGTGTCCGCGGTCTCGCGAAATCCGCTGCGCTGGAACTGGCGCCGCACAACATCCGGGTCAACTCCATCCATCCGGGCATGATCCGCACTCCGATGACCGAGGGTTTGCCGGAGGACATCGTGAAGACCCCACTCGGCCGCCCCGCCGAATCCAGTGAGGTCTCCACGTTCATCGTCTTCTTGGCCAGCGACGAGTCGTCCTACGCGACGGGGACCGAGTTCGTGATGGACGGCGGACTGACCGCGGACGTGCCCCACAACTGAGACGGCGGGGAAGGGCGCCCGGACATTTAATTCATCGCCTGTTGACCAACGGGCTGCGTGGTGCCTAGCATCGGCTATGCGCGCCATGATTCTCAAGGAATTTCGCGAACTCCGGCGGGACCCCCGCACCCTGGCCATGTTGATAGTCCTGCCACTCCTCTTGCTGGTGATCTTCGGCTATGCGGCCAACTTCTATGTGTCGTCCGTCCAGACCGCTGTCGTCGGCCCGTCCGCGGAACAGGTCTCCAGATCGCTGCCGTCGTATTTCGAGGTCACCGAGACAAACGTCGACGCTTCGACTTCGCAGGCAGAGGAACTGTTGCGAGAGAACAAGGTCGACGTTGCCATCGTGTCGGCGTCCGACCCGCGGCAACCGGCCACCGCGTTGGTCGACGGATCGAACCTGTTCGCCGCTCAGTCGACGGTGGGCATCCTGAACAAGCTGGGCGATCAGATCAAGGTCGATGTGCTGTTCAACCCCGACCTCAAGACGTCGTGGGTCATGGTGCCGGCGATCATCGGGTTGATCCTGACCTTCATCGGCACGATCGTCACCAGTATCGGGCTGGTTCGGGAGCGGGAGGCCGGCACGCTCGAGCAACTCGCGGTGATGCCGATCGCGCCGAGCCAGGTGATCCTGGGCAAGATCGTGCCGTATTTCCTGCTGGCCGCGGTGGACATGATCGTCGTGACCGTCTTGGGCATGGTTCTCTTCGACGTCCCATTCAACGGCAGTGTTCTCGTCTTCGCGCTCGGCGCGGCGATCTTCCTGTTCGTCGTCCTCGGGCTGGGAGTGCTGATATCGACGATCTCGCAGACGACGGGACAGGCGATCCAGACTGCATTCCTGCTCCTGATGCCGCAGATCCTGTTGTCCGGCATGATATTCCCGCTCGACGCGATGGCGGCGGGCGTACGGTGGATAGGTTATCTGCTGCCGCTGACCTACTTCACGATGATCTCGCAGGGAGTCATGCTCCGCGATGCGCCCATCGAGTCGTTGTGGATCCCACTCGTGGTGCTGACCGCCATGGCGGTTGTGGTCTTCACCGGGGCAACCCTGCGGTTCCGCCGCGACCTGGCGCCCGACGTGTCGAAGGTGAAGACGGCGTCCGGCTCGACGTCCGTTGACCCCGCCGACGCGGGCGCGGCATGATCGCCGGCGCGGACGGCGTCAGTGTCCGCTTCGGAAACCGAACGGCGCTCGACGATGTCAGTGTGCATGTTCCGGCGGGTCGCGTGGTGGCATTGGTCGGTGGTGACGGAGCAGGCAAGTCCACACTGCTGAGAACCTTCGTCGGCGCCGTGACACCGGATTCCGGGGTAGTGCATGCGCCGGTCAAGGATGAGGTCGGATTCCTCTCGGCCGGGCCGGGTAGCTGGGCGGCACTGACCGTCCGACAGAACCTCGACTTCGTCGGAGGCATCTACGGACTCGGCGGTGGCGAACTCACGCGGAGACGAGAAGAACTCATCGACCGGGCCGGGTTACGCATAGCCGCCGACCGAGTGGCCTCGGCCCTCTCCGGAGGTATGCGACGCAAGCTGGGCGCAGCGATGGCGATGCTGCACCACCCACAGCTGTTGATCCTGGATGAACCGAGTACCGGTGTCGATCCGGTCAGCCGCATCGATCTGTGGCGGATGATCTCCGAGTCCGCTGCCGAGGGCGCGGCCGTTCTCATGTCGACGACCTATCTCGATGAGGCCGAACGCGCAGGCGAACTCGTGGTTCTCGATGCCGGTCGAATCCTCACGCAGGGTTCATACGACGATGTACGCGCCGAATTCACCGGTGCCATCACCCGATCCGAGGTACCGGTTCGACCAGACTGGTCGTGGCGACGTGGGCGAGAGCGACACGAGTACTGGCCCGGGCTGCCAGAAGGCGGCACCCCGGTGGAGCCGGACCTGGAGGACATCGTCATCTCACTGTCGCTCATCCGCCGGAACGAGGTGCGGGCATCATGACCGGCGAGGTCATCAGGGCACAGTCGGTCACCCGTAGGTTCGGTGATTTCACCGCGGTCGATTCGGTGTCCATGACTGTTGCGCCCGGAGAGGTGGTGGGACTTCTCGGCGCGAACGGGGCGGGGAAGACCACGCTGATTCGCATCTTGCTGGGCCTCCTCCCGGCAACCGAGGGGGCGGTCGAGTTGTTGGGGGGACCGCCGGATCGAACGCGCAGGGCGCGCCTGGGGTACGTCCCGCAGAATCTCGGCCTGTACCGCGATCTCACGGTCGAGGAGAACCTGTCGTTCAGTGCGGGCGCCTACCAGGTGGGCGTGCCCGACGTGCCCGCAGACCTGCGCGACGTACGCGACACGCTGGTCGGGGATCTGGCACTGGGCGCTCAGCGGCAGGCCGCGTTCTTTGTGGCGTTGGCGCACCAGCCCAGCGTGCTCGTCCTGGACGAGCCGACGTCGGGCGTCGACGCACTGTCCAGGGCTGAACTCTGGGACACGATACGGCGGCAGGCCGACAACAATGTCGGTGTCCTGGTGACGACGCACTACATGGAAGAGGCCCAACAATGTGATCGCTTGTTGCTCATGGCAAGTGGGAAATTGGTGGGTTCCGGTAGCGAGGACGACATCATCGGTGACACGCGGGCTGTTGCCGTCCACACCGCTGACTGGGCGGCCGCTTTCGACGTTCTGAACAGAGCGGAGATCCCGGTGATCCTGGCGGGCCGCTCGATTCGGGTACCCGATACCGACCCGAACGCGATCGTGTCGGTCCTCGACGCTGCGGGGATCACGGCAGAGATCAGTCCCGTCCGCGCCACCATCGAGGAACGGATGTTGGTGCTCGCTCGCAGCCCGAAACCGTGACCGGGCGGGGCAGAGGTCGTCCGAGACTGTCCGACGATGGTGGCGGGAATCGCGACGCCATCCTTGCTGCTGCACGAGAATTGTTTTCCGACAACGGTTTCGATCGAACCACCATGCGGGCCATCGGCCGTCGGGCCGGGGTCGATCCCGCATTGATCCATCACTACTTCGGAAACAAGGAGGCCCTGCTGGTCGCGGCGCTGAGGCCGGATCCCGTTGCCGCAGGGGTGTTCGACGGCTTCGATGCGGCAGCGACGGCGGATCCTGCCGCCGAACTCGTCCGACGGGTGATCGTGTTCTGGGAGGACCATCCCGAACAGCGGGCACGAGCCGTCGCCATGCTTCGGGTCGCCGTGACGCACGACGAGGTCGCCGCGGGAGTCCGTGCCTTCTTCCTGGGTATGGCACGCGGGACCTTGGGGGAGATAGCCCGAGCAGACCACCGTGAGCGGCGCATCTCGCTCGTCGTGACGCAAATGATGGGACTCGTCATGGCAAGGTACGTGATGGGCGTCCCGGAGATCGTGTCGGCATCCCCGGCGGAGCTGGCGCGCCAGGTCGGTCCGTCGATGTCGCATTACCTCTTCGGGGACTTCGACATCGGGGACTGAGGTCAGATCGCGTCCGCGCCGTTCCGGACCGGGTACCTTCAGGCAGAAGAGCGAACCCGACGGAGGATGCGCGATGGCCGGCACGACCAGCTCGGACGTGACGGTGCCGCGCGCCAGATCCGTGGGCATGCTGCTCGGGATCATAATCGTCCTGGTGCTAACGAACCTCGTGGCACATTTCACCGGACGGTGGACCGGGATGCTCGCCGTCCCGGTGGCGGCCGTGGCCCTGGTGGCCGCGACACGCGTGATGGGGCTGCAGTGGCGCGAGATGGGCCTGAGCCGCGCCGAATTGCGGGCCGGAGTCCGGTATGCCGTTGCCGCGGTGGTGATCGTGTTCGCGGTTGTCTCGGTGGCCGTGGCGATCCCGGCCACGCGGCAGTTCTTTCTCTCCGATCGCTACGACAGCGCAGCCGAGGCCACGCTCGCGGCACTCGTCGTGATTCCGCTACAGACGGTGTTGCCCGAGGAACTGCTCTTCCGCGGTGTCCTGCAAGGGGCACTGGGCCGGCTGTTCGGTGTGCGGGCGACATTGGGACTGGGTGCGCTGGCCTTCGGGCTATGGCATGTCAGCTCCTCGCTGGGACTGACCTCGGGGAACGAAGGGCTCAGCGGAATCCTCGGCTCCGGCACACTGGCGCAGATCGCCGGAATCCTGGGGGCCGTCGTGGCCACTTCATTTGCCGGGCTGATTCTCGGCTGGCTGCGGTATCGCACCACCAGCCTGCTCGCCCCGGTCGCTCTGCACTGGTCGCTGAATGCAATCGGGGCGATCGGTGCGGCGGTGGCGTGGCACCTGCCGTCATGAACCGCCCCGCTCACCCCGTAGGGGCATCGGGTGCCGGCCCCGGAGCGGGCAGTCCGTCAAGGCCGAGGTGCCGGAGCAGTTCGTCGGCGACCGAGGCAGGATCTCGACTCTGGGTCAGCAACGTCAGATCCACGCCGTCGAGCTCCCGCATGGTCGCTGCGAGAGTCGATGCGGAATCGAGCAACTCGACCAAGCCATGCCAGGAGGCCGGTTCGCGTTCGGTGATCCGTAGGCGCAGGGTGTCCACCTCGGCGTCGAGTCGGACGACGAACAGATCGACACCGGGGAGCGCTGACCGGAGCCGCCGCAGGTAGCTCTCGCCGTCCACGGTGGCGGTGATGAACACCAACGGGTATCCGGCGTCGCGGTATGCGGCGGCGACCACGCGCAGATTGTCGAAGACGACCGGAGGCGGTAGCGGCGGGTAACTGCGTTCGAGTTCGTCGACCTCGATCATCGCGTTGGGAACTCCGGCCGACCCGAGGCGGTCGTGGAGCGCAGTTGTGACCGAGCTCTTGCCGGACCCGGGCGGCCCGGTCACCACGATGGCCCTCATGTCCGTAGTATCGCAAGCCGGACGGCGTCCCCGTGTACGAGGCGTCAGGTGGTTCCGAAGATCCTGTCTCCCGCATCGCCGATACCCGGCACGATATAGCCGTTCTCGTCGAGCTCCCGGTCGACCGCGGCCGTGAAGATCGGCACGTCGGGATGTGCGGAATGCAAGGCCTCGATGCCCTGCGGGCAGGTCAGCAGGCACACGAACTTGATCGACCGTGGCGAGTACTCCTTGATCCGCTCCACCGCGGCGACCGCGGAATGACCGGTGGCGAGCATCGGATCGACGACCACCACATCCCGCTCCGCGAGATCACCGGGCATCTTGAAGTAGTACTCGACTGCGATCAGGGTCTTGGGGTCCCGGTAGAGGCCGATATGACCCACACGGGCCCCGGGAACCACGGTCAGCATGCCGTCGACGATCCCGGTGCCCGCGCGCAGGATCGACGCGAACACCACCTTCTTTCCGTCGATCACGTTCGCCGTCATGGTCTCCAGCGGCGTCTCGATGGTGATCGGGTGCATGGGTATGTCATGCAGCACCTCGTAGGCCATCAACGTGGAGATCTCGTTGAGCAGACGCCGGAAGTCGTTGGTGGAGGTGTCCTTGCGGCGCAACAGGGTCAGTTTGTGCTGCACCAGCGGGTGGTCGATGAGAACAACGTCGTCCATCTTGTCTCCGTCTCGTGTTGTCGGCCGGTCAGAACACCGTGCCGTCGCTGGCGATCGCCAGCGGTGGAAGCCCACCCCGAAGCCGTTGTGCCAGCGCACGTCCTGCCGACCAGGTGCCACCCTCGAGCACGCAGGCGAGGGGCAGGGCCGACTGTTCGACATCGAGTCGCTCCCGGACCAGCGGGGCGAGTTCGTCGATCAGTGCGATTGTCAGAGCGCGCCATTCCACGATCAGCTCGTCTCCGACCGACCAGGTGCGCTCGACCAGGGCCGGGTCATGCAGCCGAATCGCGCCCGTGTCGATGAGCAGGCCACCGTTGCGGTATTCGGGCAGTGCGGTGAGATCGTCGAGTCCGCTCACCTCGACACCAGCCCAGGCGAACGGTTCCAGCAGGGAGTAGGTCAGCCACTGGGACAATTTGTGAAACGGCATCCAGCCCTCGGTCCGGCCCGCGCCGTGCACGGCCTGGTGTCGCCAGCAGTCGCCGACAGGTTGGTCGCCGATGCTGTTGTCGGACAGCCAGATCCGCGACAGTGTGGTCAGCAGTGCGGACAGGATGTCGGTTGCCGGGATGCTCCGATCGCCGTCGTCGACGAGCGCGTCGTAGAGACGGCCTGGTCGCCCGTCCGGGCCGAAGACGTCGGGTCGTGCGATGAGCGCGTCGGCGAGCCGGTGCAACAGTTCGACGCGACCGGACAACCCCACCAGCGGGTTGCTGCCGGTGACCTGGAAGGCGGTGGCCAACGACTCGACCGTGAGATCACGAAGCCCGGTGGCATCCACCATCGGCGTTCGGCCGGCGGAGAACCGACCGTCGAGGAAGGCGTGCCAGCTTGCGACACCGAGTCCTTCCGACCGTGCCAACGAGAGTTCGGTGCCGGGTTCCCGGAAGGCCCAGTCGGGTCCGGCGCCCGCGTCGAGCAGCACACTGACCACCGCGAGATCGATCAGTGCGCGCGCCCGCTCGTCGACCTCGGTGGGCAATTGGTCGGCCGCGCCGGAGATACGATCGAGACCACCGGCCTCGAAGTGTCGCCACCTGCTGTGGAAAGGGATGTCCAGATCCGGGTAGCGTCGCCGCGTCACGGCGACCACGTCGTCCGCCGCGAGGAGCAGGGCATCGTCGTCGATGGAGAACCATGCGGAATCCCCGGCACGCGCACGGTCCAGCAGACCGTGCGCACGGCTGCGGATCGCGTCGGTCGTGCGTAACTCCGCGGCTGCTCCGACGGGGGTGTCGGTGGAGGTGTCACCGACCGAAGGGTCGAGGTGGACGGTCATCCGTCGAGTCCTCGACCCTTGACCTTGCCGAGCTCGACGGCGTCGGGCACCGGGCCCGGTGTGAAGTATCCGGCGGCCATCTTGGCGTCGATCTCGACCTGGGCATCCTCGGGGATCAGATAATCGGGGATGTTGACGCGTTCACCCACCTCGATACCGGACCCGGTGATCGCGTCGTACTTCATGTTGCTCATCGACACCAGTCGATGGATCTTGCGCACTCCGAGCCAGTGCAGGACATCGGGCATCAGCTCCTGGAAGCGCATATCCTGCACGCCCGCAACACATTCGGTCCGAGCGAAGTACTGATCGGCGGTATCGCCACCGACCTGACGCTTCCGCGCGTTGTACACCAGGAACTTGGTCACCTCACCCAGTGCACGACCTTCCTTGCGTGAATAGGAGACCAGTCCGACGCCGTCGCGCTGGGCACCGAGGATGCATTCCTCGATCGCGTGTGTGAGATATGGCCGGCACGTGCAGATGTCGGACCCGAACACATCGGAACCGTTGCACTCGTCGTGCACGCGGGCGGTCAGTTCGACAGTGGGGTCCGCGAGATCAGCCGGATCACCGAAGATGTAGACGGTCTGACCGCCGATGGGCGGCAGGAACACCTCGAGATCGGAGCGCGTCACCAGTTCCGGATACATGCCGCCGGTCTCCTCGAACAGGACCCGCCGTAGCTCCGCCTCGGTGCACCCGAATCGTGCGGCAACACTCGGCAGATGCCACACCGGTTCGATCGCGGCCTTTGTCACCAGCGCCGCGCCGGATGCCAGCAGATGTGTGCCATCGGGGGTCAATCGCCCCTTGGCGATCGCGTCGGCGATCTCCGGTAGGACCACGTGCGCCTTGGTGATCGCGATCGTGGGACGGATGTCGTGACCCGCTGCGAGTTCGGTGGCGAACGCCTCTGCCGTCATCGCACCCCACGGATCGAGACTGACGATCGCGCCGGGCTGCGACCACTGGGGGTAGGGGCCCACGACATCGGTGGGTGTGGTGTTGGTGAGATCTGCGCGGTGCTCACGGGAGAGGGCGCCGGCGGCGACGGCCAGCGCGCGGTACACGCTGTAGGAGCCGCTGTGGGTGCCGATGACGTTTCGGTGCGCTCGCCGCGACGTCGTGCCGACCACGGGTCCGCGTTCGGCGGCAGTGGGGGCACCCCATCGGATCGGCAGGGCGTCGAGCCCGCCGCTGTGCGACGTCAGACGGATGTGGCCGCCGCCGGCGGGTGTGGCCGGCGTCAGCGAGTTCGCGCCCAGATCTGCGGTCATCGTCGCTCCTGTCATCCTGGGTGACTCGGCGTCTGCCGCGACCTCCGGTGGAAAGCGCCAGCATAACGACTACCTCCAGCGTATGCCGGGTGACCGGATCGGGCGCAGAAGTCCGACCTCACCGCACCCGTCGATGCACCGACACCGCATACGTGCCGCCCTCGTAGGGCCGGCCGTCCCAGGTGGACCAGCGAGCGACCGGCTCGAGCCCGAGGTGAACGGCATGTGCGTCGTAGTCGTCGAGCGAGATCCGGTCGGTGGTGAGCTGAAAACCGGCCACCACCAGACCATTCGGTCGCACCCGGCGGGTGACCTGCGCGAGAACCGCGAGCTCGGTGCCCGGATGGACGAAGATCATCACGTTCCCCGCCAACACCGCGAGGTCGAACACCTCGGAGAGGTGGGGCGCGAGGTCGGCGAGATCGGCGAGATCGGCCCGGACCCAGCTCAGATGTGGAGCGTTGCGCCGTGCGGCGGCGAGCATGGCGGGGTCGGCGTCCACGCCGACGACACGGTGGCCGCGGCGGTCGAGTTCGATGGCGACGCGCCCCGTACCGCAGCCGGCGTCGAGGACCGAGTCGCCGTCGAGCCCGGCCAGCAACGTCTCCACGAGGTCGGCCTCACCGTGCACGTTCTGGCCGGCCGCGGCCATCGCCGTCCACCGCTCGTCGTACGCGTCACCTCGCGGCGCGCCTGTCTCATCCCATCGGGTGGCCACGATTCATGGTGGCACAGGCCGGAAACAGCGACGCCGGGCCGGCCACTGAGGCACGACCCGGCGTCACCGGTCAGGACAACTGGTCAGGGACGGATCAGATGTCGAACCGGTCCAGGTTCATCACCTTGTCCCATGCGGACACGAAGTCCGCGACGAACTTCTCCTTGGCGTCGTCCTCGGCGTAGACCTCGGCCAGCGCGCGGAGCTGCGAGTTGGAACCGAACACCAGATCGGCGCGGCTCGCCGTCCACTTCTGGGCACCGCTCGCGCGATCCTTGCCGACGTAGGTGCCGTCGTCGTCGGACGACGGACCCCACTGGGTGCTCATGTCCAGGAGGTTGACGAAGAAGTCGTTCGTCAACTGCCCGGCCTTGTCGGTGAGCACACCGAGCGCCGAATCCTGGTAGTTCGCACCCAATACCCGCAGACCGCCGACCAGGACCGTCATCTCCGGCGCCGACAGCGTCAGCAGATTGGCCTTGTCGAGCAGTCGGTACTCCGCCGGCAGGTCGCTCGCCTTGCCCTCGTAGTTGCGGAAGCCGTCGGCCTTCGGCTCCAGGTAGGCGAACGACTCGACGTCGGTCTGCTCCTGGGTGGCATCCGTGCGGCCGGGGGTGAACGGCACAGAGACGTCGAGGCCGGCATCCTTGGCCGCCTTCTCGACGGCCGCGACACCACCGAGCACGACGAGGTCGGCGAAGGACACCTTGGCACCCGACTCAGCGTTGAACGCCGCCTGGATCTCCTCCAGCTTGCCGGTCACCTGGGCGAGTTCGTCGGGCTCGTTCGCCTCCCATCCGGCCTGCGGCTGGAGGCGAATCCGTCCGCCGTTGGCGCCGCCGCGCTTGTCGCTGCCACGGAAGGACGACGCCGCCGCCCACGCCGTGGAGACGAGCTGCGCGACCGTCAGTCCCGACGAGAGGATCTGCGCCTTGAGCGAATCGGCGTCCGCGTCGGAGATGACCGCGCCTTCCTGGGCGGGCACGTTGTCCTGCCAGAGGTAGGTCTCGGTCGGCACCAGCGGACCGCGATAGCGGACCGCCGGACCCATGTCGCGGTGCAGCAGCTTGAACCACGCCTTCGCGAACTCCTCGGCGAGTTCCTCGGGATGATCGAGCCAACGACGCGTGATCGCGCCGTACACCGGGTCGACCCGAAGGGCGAGGTCCGAGGTGAGCATCGACGGATGGGTCTTGCCCGTCCCGAACGCCTCGGGCACGGAGTTGGCCCAGCCGCCGTCCTTGGGCTGCCACTGGTTGGCGCCGGCGGGGCTCTTGGTCAGCTCCCACTCGTTGCCGTACAGGATCTCCAGGAAGCTGTTGTCCCACTTGATCGGTGTGTGGGTCCAGATGACCTCGAGGCCGCTGGTGATCGCGTCGGCGCCGACACCGGTGCCCTGCGGGTTGACCCAGCCCAGTCCCTGCTGCTCGATCGGGGCGGCCTCGGGTTCGGGACCGACCAGTTCGGCGTCGCCGTTTCCGTGCGTCTTGCCGAAGGTGTGTCCACCGACGATGAGCGCGGCCGTCTCGACGTCGTTCATCGCCATGCGGCCGAACGTCTCGCGGATGTCGATCGCCGATGCCTGCGGATCCGGGTTGCCGTTGGGGCCTTCGGGATTGACGTAGATCAAGCCCATCTGAACCGCCGCGAGCGGATTGGTCAGATCACGGGTTCCGCTGTAGCGCTCGTCGCCCAGCCACTCGGCCTCGGGGCCCCAGTAGACCTCTTCGGGCTCCCACTCGTCCTGGCGGCCGAATGCGAACCCGGCGGTCTTGAAGCCCATCGACTCGAGCGCGACGTTGCCGGCGAGGACCAGGAGATCGGCCCACGACAGTGCCTTGCCGTACTTCTTCTTCACCGGCCACAGCAGGCGGCGGGCCTTGTCCAGGCTGGCATTGTCGGGCCAGCTGTTCAGCGGCGCGAAACGCTGCATACCGGATCCCGCACCACCTCGGCCGTCCTCCACCCGGTAGGTGCCGGCGGCGTGCCAGGACATCCGGATGAACAACGGGCCGTAGTGACCGAAGTCGGCCGGCCACCATGCCTGCGAGGTCGTCATGACCTCGGTGAGGTCGGCCTTCAGGGCGTCGACGTCGAGCCCACCGAGCGCGGCGTCGTAGTCGAAGTCCGCGTCGAGGGGATTGCCGACCGCCGGATTGTGTGCCAGCAGTTTGAGATTGAGCTGGTTGGGCCACCAGTCACGGTTGCCGCCGCCCTCGACGGGCGGCTTGATCCGGACCGGGCACCCTTTGTCCGCCGCGTCCGTCTGCGCCTCGGCGATCGGCGGGTGCTCTGAAGCGGCTGCGGGATTTTCCTCAGTCACGACAATCCTTTCGGGAGTTGGTGATTCGGGCTGTGATCACAGGTGTGATCCCGAAGTGGGAGAGGTCGCGCACTCGGCGCACAGACCCCAATAGATGACCTCGGCCTCGTCCAGGACGAAACCTTGGTGGTCCGACGGGGTGAGGCAGGGAGCCTCCCCGACGGCGCAGTCCACGTCCGCGATGACCCCGCAGGACCGGCAGACGACGTGGTGATGGTTGTCGCCGACCCGTGACTCGTATCGCGCCACGTGGCCGGACGGCTGGATGCGACGGACCAGACCCGCGCCACTGAGCGCGTTGAGTACGTCGTAGACCGCCTGCCGGGACACATCCGGGAGAGCTGCGCGCACCGCAGCCATGACCGTCTCTGTGTCGGCGTGCGGGTGGGCGTGTACCGCCTCGAGTACCGCCACCCGCGGACGGGTCACGCGCAGAGCGACGGACCGCAGCTGCTCGGCGTACTCGGGAGAAGTGGGCACACGGACAGTATGCATGCTTTTCTGGACTGAGTCAGGAAAACTCTCAGATTGAGACGAATCGTCGCATCCGGTATCGGGTGACGGTCAGCCGTCGACGGCATCGGCGGGGTCGATGCGGAACCCCACCTTGAGGGTCACCTGGATGTGGCCGATCGCGCCGTCGACCACGTGGCCGCGGGTCTCGGTGACCTCGAACCATTCGACGTTGCGCGTCGTCTGGGAGACGCGCGCGATCGCGTTCGCGATGGCCGCGTCGGTTCCGTCGGGGGAGGAGCCGACGACTTCGATGACTCGATATGTGTGCTCGCTCATGACGTCGATACTTTCACGGACCCACCGACGATCGGCCTGTTTTGTGCAGACCGGTGCGAAGCCGCCGAGCGTCCCGACTCCTCTGCAGCAGTCGTCGGCAGGGGGCGGCGTTTCAGGTGGAGACGAAGGCCTGCTCGGCGGTGACGGCGACCTGACCGTGCGCGATGAGACGCTCGAGATGCAGTTCGGCGGTTCGTCGTTCGACGGCGTCGACGAAGGGCAGATCCACGTGCGGACGGTAGACGAGGCGATGGTCGGCGATCTCGGGCAGCGTCCGCGGACGATCGAGGAATGCCAGCAGTCGATCCTCGCGTCGGTGGATCACCGCAGCGAAGGCGTCCAGTCGGCGGGAGACCTCCGCGTGGCCGTCGATCACACCCTTCTGGTGGAAGGTCCCGTACCACCGCGCATCGATCGCGCGTACCCGTTCGATGGATGCGAGATAGGCCTCGACGCTGCTGCCGACGTCGCCGTACATCGGGCCGAACGATGTGAGGTCGACGTCGGCGATGTACAGGAACCCGGTGGGTTCGACGAGGACCCCGCAGTGACCGGCGGTGTGGCCGGGCAGGTGGATGACGGTGGCGGTCACGTCACCGAGGTCGAACACATGCCCGTCACCGACCCCCTCGGACTCCGGGAAACCGTCGGGCAAGCCGAATTGGTCCCCGATCTCGTCGGTGACCGCTGCCCGCTCTGTTGGGGTGAGTCCGTAGCCGTCGAGCAGTACCGCGAGCGACCGGACGGCGGCGACGTCGGCGTGATGCGCGTACTTCGCGCCGGTGAAATGTCGGAGACCGGCGATGTGGTCCTCGTGTGCGTGACTGACCATCACGGCGTCGGCGTCCACGGGATCGTGGTCGACCTCCAGCGACGGATCGATCACGAGGGTGGCCTCGGACCCGCGTACCACCACCGAGTTCCCGTACGGAAACGCCCCGCCGTTCGCCGACGCCAACACGGTCACCTCGTCGTAACGGGTTTCCCGATAGGTCGGCGCGACTGCCATGCGGTCTGCGTACCCGCCCCGGGCACATGGTGTCAACCGGTGGTGCCCGCGCGAGGGGACGACGGGGCCGCGCTCAGAGCACGGCCAGCATGATCCCGACCGCGACGAAGAGCGTGCCGAACAGTCGATTCAGATTGCGCTGGCCGCGCTCGCTGCCGGTGAGCCGGCGGAACCCGCGCGCGACCACTGCGAAGAAGAACCACATGACGGTGATATCGACGACGACGATCGTCACCGCGATGATCGCGTACTGACCGGTCAGGGATTGGTCGGTACGTACGAACCCGGGGATGAACGCCAGCAGGAACACGATCGCCTTGGGGTTGAGCAGATTCACCCACAGGCCTCGGACGAACATCGACCATCCCGACTCCGTGGCCAGGGTCTCGGCGGCCTGGTCGGACATATCCGGGCGCCGCAGGAACTGTCGGACACCCAGATAGACCAGATAGGCCGCGCCCAGGTATCGGATGACCGCGAAGGCCGTGGGCGATCCGGCGATCACCACACCGAGGCCCGCGGCCACGACCAGGAGCTGGATGAGCAGCGCCGCCTGCTGGCCGAGCACGCCCCAGATCGCGCGACGGAACCCCACATTGAGCGCGTTGCTCATCGTGTTGATCGCCCCTGCGCCCGGCGTGAAACTGATGAGCAGACACGCCGTCAGGAGGGCCACCCAGGTCGAGATCTGCACGGCTCGAGGGTAGAGAGCCGCCTGCGCGACGCCGGAGTCGGTCGCCCGAGGCCGTCGCCCGGCGCTGTCGGTTCGTCGTACCCTGACGTCGACGACAAGGAGATCGACAATGGCCATGGTGCTCAACTCGGCGACCGACTCGTTCGCCGGACTCGGCATGCGGACTCATCGCCGGAGTGGGCTGACGGGTCCGGACCGGATACGACGGTCTCGGATCGGATGATCGTGCAGCGCAACATGAGTCGTGAACGCGCGTCGAATCGCGTCAACTGGACTCCGGACGCGGTGCGAGGGGAGTCGGCGGCATGGCGGTCGTCGTGGCATCCGCCCGGGTCGGAGTACTTCGTTGTCGACGACCACGAGTTCTATCAGCAGGATGGCGAGGCCACGTTGCTCAACTATCGTGGCGCGCCGATGAAACCGGAACAGGTCGTTGCGAATGCGATCAGGATCGCAGCAGACCACGGCGCTCACGACGTCCTGGTGACGATCGGACCCGGGCCGCTGGCCGAGCTGGGTAACGAGTTCCTGGACGCGTCGGGAGCGCGGACCGTCGCCGTCATCGACGTCCTGGCATGTGAGATCGGACCGGACATGGCCGGCCAGATCGCGATGCCACCGGATGTCGGCTCGACCCGGGTCACCGACGCGCACGGTCTCGCCGCATTCGATCGCGTCTCGACCGATGCGTGGGGATTCCGCTCACCGGTCCTGCAGGATCCGGAGTCGGCACATGACGACGACGGCGAACCGGGTCTCTTCGTCGCATCCGTGGCCGGCATCCCGGTCGGCGCCGGCGGGTATTCATTGGCCGGCGAAGTGGCCCGGCTCTGGGGCGCAGCCGTGCTGCCCGAGTACCGCGGTCGCGGTGTCTATCGCGGTCTGATTCTCGACCGCGTGCTCGACGGTCGTCGCCGCGGTGCGACGCTCGCCCTGGTCCATGCGGAACAGACGTCGTCGCCGATCCTGCAGCGCATCGGATTCGGCAGGTTCGGCGAACGGCGACGGGTGCGGATACCAACGACGGGGAGCATCCGCTAGATGGACATCGACGAGATCACCGACGACCTCTACGGTCTCGATCCCGGCGATTTCATCGGCCGGCGGAAGGACCTCGTCGCCGAGGCGAAGGCGAACGGCGACCCGGAGCTCGCCCGCGAGATCGCGGTGCTGCGACGACCCACGCAGGTGGCGTGGGCGATCAATCAGTGGGCGCGGCAGGACCCCGACGGGGTTGCCGCGGTCCTGGATCTCGCGGACCAGATGCTCGCGGCACAGCGCAGATCATCGGCCGATCGACTGCGGGAACTCTCCACGCTGCGGCAACAGATCGTCACCGACTCGACGACAGCAGTGGTGGATGTGGCGAGGACGCGCGGGACCACGCTCTCCGCCAACGCGATCCGGGAGGTCGGTCAATCCCTTCGCGCAGCGGTGGCCGATGCCGAGGTGGCCGACGCGCTGCGCCGCGGGCGCCTGGTCACCTCCGCCGAATACAGCGGCTTCGGCCCGGCGGGGGTATTCGTCGTCCCCGACGCGGCAGAAACCGGACCAGATCCGACCGACGTCGCGACAGGGGAGGGCACGGCCCCGACCGACGACGACCGGAGCCGCGCCACCCGGGTGGCCGCGGCCGCCGCGGTACTCGCCACCGTGGCGGCTGCCGAACAGGAAGCCCGGAGCAAGCTCGCGGAACGTGATCGCGAACGCGCCGCCGCTGTGCAACGCGTGGACGAGCTCGTCGAGCAGGCCGACCGACTACGCGCGGAACTCGCCACCTGTGACGCCGAACTCCGCTTCGCGCGTCGTCAGGTCGATGTCGCCGACGACGAACAGCGCACGGCTGCACAGGGTCTCGACGATGCACTCGACCGTGTCAGGCAGGCCCGACGCGCCGTCGCGGAAGCGGAGGGTGCCCCCGACGGTGGGTGAGATGCGCGGAAAGGTGACCCGTGTGCGTCTCAGTCCTGTGCCGACAGGATCTTGAGCGCGAACACGAGGCTGTCGCCCTTCTCGATCCCGGCGTCGGGCATGCCGTCGGGATAGCCGTCCTCGGGCGCCATGGCCACGGCGACGGTGGACCCGACGGTCTGTCCGGCGATGGCCTTCTTGAAACCGGTCACGACGCCGTCGAGGGGGAACTCCGCCGGGGTTCCGCGTTCATAGCTGCTGTCGAAGACCTTGCCGTCGCGACCGTTGACGCCCTCGTAGCAGACCGACACCGTGGCCGTCTCGGGCACGACCGGACCGTCACCGGCCTGGAGCGTGTGGACCTGTGTCTGGCTGACCGAGAACGGGGCGGTGACGTCGATCGCCGGCGCCGTCGAGTCCGTGGACCCGGTGACCGCGATCTTGCCGGTGGTGCCGCTCAACTCCCACTGCGGTGACGGCGATCCCTGCGGGGCCGCGGTCGGGCAACTCGTGGCGGCCGCGGAGGCCGCAGCTGTGCCGGTGCCGGTGGAGTCCGACGGCGAATCCGAGCTCGAGCTGCACGCGGAGAGGCTCACTGTCAGCGCGAGCGTCGAGAGGGACACGAGGGCGCCACGGCGGAGGTTCATCCGTGTAACGCTACCCAAGGCGGTATCGGCGACGATAACGGACCATGGCTGTCCTCAACGCCTGTCACGCTGGGTTCATCCGCTCGATCAAAGGAGAGAACGATGGCACGTGAGATTCAGGTGACGTTCGACTGCGCGGATCCGGCGACGCTGGCCGGCTTCTGGGCGGAGGTGCTCGGTTACCGGATCCAGGACCCGCCCCCGGGCTTCGAGAGCTGGGACGCGGCGCTGGAGGCGTTCGGCATACCCCCGGAACGACGAAACGATGCGTCGGCGTTGATCGACCCGGACGACGACGGCCCGCGGATCTTCTTCCAGCGCGTGCCCGAGGGCAAGACGGCCAAGAATCGCGTCCACCTCGACGTGCGGGCGGCGCCCGGCGCCGACGGGGACGAACGGATGGCGGCTCTGGAGACAGCCTGCGAACGTCTCGTGGCACTCGGCGCGACACGCGTCGAGCGGCGTGAGCCCGCGCCGCCGTTGGAGTCCGGTCACATCGTGATGCGTGACCCGGAGGGCAACGAGTTCTGCCTCGATTGAGGTGTGCCCGGACGAGTCACGACCACCGTGATCCGGCACCGATCCGGGTGCCGAGCGGGACCCGGGCTCCACGAGTGATCAAGGTGTCCATGCCGACCAGGGTGATCCGGTCGGTGGGCACCGGCCGGGTCCGCGGTCGGCCGCCCACCCGCGCGTCCTCACCGATCCGGACCCGTTCGTCCACGATGGACCACGAGACGCGTGCGCCCCGGCGGACCACGGTGTCGGAGAAGATGATCGAGTCAGTGATGTCCGCACCACGCTCGACGATGACCCCGGGTCCGAGCACACTGCGCCGGACTGTGCCGGACACCCGTGCGCCGCTGGAGATCAAGGAGTCCGCGACGACCGCCCCGGCGTCGATGCGCGCCGCATTGCGTTGGGGCTGCCTGGTGAGGATCGGCCAGCTCGGTCGGAAGAGGTCGATGGTGCCCTCGACCAGATCCCGATGCGCCTTCAGATAGGTCTCCGGGCGCCCGGCGTCGATCCAATAGCCGGGGAGCGCATGGGTGACCGTGCGCCCGCGCGCCACGAACCACGGCACCAGATGGTCACCGAAATCGCCCAGCCCGGTGTCGTTCTCGTCGTCGGAGCCGTCGACCGTATGCCCGTACAGCTCTTCGAGGGCCGCGACCAGGACGCGTGGGTCGTACACGAAGATCTCGGCGGCGATGACCCTGGTCGTCGGGTGTTCCGGTTTGTACTCGAATCCGGTGACCGTGCCGTCGCGGCGCGACCGGACCGTCGCATGCGCCGCCGCTTCCTCGAGGGCACACGTCGTCGTGACGATCGTGCATTCGGCGTCGGACGCTCGGTGCGTGGCGAGCGCGTCGGACAGGTCGAAGTCGTAGACGTGATCGGCGCTCATCACGATCACCGCCTCGGGTGCCCTGTCTGCGATGCGATCGCGTATCCGATACAACAGGTCGGCATTGCCGGTGGCGAATCCGTCCTCCGTGGAGGCGTTGTCGGACTCCTCGGGCAGCACCATGCGCAGGCCACCGCGGGTCCGGTCGAGATCCCACGGCCGACCGCCCGCGACCTCCTGCAGTAGGGAGTCGGCCTCGTACTGCACGCACAACCAGACCTCGTCGATGCCACTGTGGTGCAGATTCGAGAGCGAGAAATCGATCAACTGGTAGTTGCCACCGAACGGCAGGGCGGGTTTCGCTCGACGCTCGGTGAGCACCTCCATCCGCGATCCACGTCCGCCGGCCTGCACGATGGCGACGACGTTGTCCCTAGCCACCGGTGTCGCCCGGAATCGGAACCTCGCTCCTCGGCGTCATCCGCACACCGCTCCCCGCGACGCGGAGGTGACCAGCTTCGAGTACTTGGCCAGCACGCCACGCGTGTACCGCGGGGGCAACGGTGTGAAACCTGATGCGCGCTTCTGTAATTCGTCGTCGTCGACCAAGAGGTCGAGTGTCCCGGTGCCGACGTCGAGGCGGATGCGGTCGCCGTTCTCCACCAGCGCGATCGGGCCGCCGTCGACGGCCTCCGGGGCCACATGGCCGACACACAGTCCGGTGGTGCCACCCGAGAAGCGCCCATCGGTCATGAGCAGCACATCCTTGCCGAGTCCCGCGCCTTTGATGGCACCGGTGATCGCCAGCATCTCGCGCATGCCGGGTCCGCCCTTGGGGCCCTCATAGCGGATCACCACCACGTCGCCGGCAGTGATGGTGCCGTCCTCCAGCGCATCCATCGCCGATCGCTCGCGGTCGAAAACCCTTGCCACACCCTCGAAGACGTCGGAATCGAAGCCGGCCGACTTCACCACCGCGCCTTCCGGTGCGAGCGAGCCCTTGAGGATGGTGATCCCACCGGTCGGATGGATCGGTGACGAGGTCGCCCGGAGGACGAGTCCGTCCGGATCGGGGGCGCGATGTGCGCGAGATTTTCGGCGACCGTCTGCCCCGTGACGGTGAGGCAGTCGCCGTGCAGGAGTCCGGCGTCGAGCAGTGCCTTCATGACGACCGGAACGCCGCCGATGCGATCGACGTCGGTCATGACGTGCTTGCCGAACGGTTTGACGTCGGCGAGGTGCGGGACCCGGGACCCGATGCGGGAGAAGTCGTCGAGCGACAGTTCGATCTCGGCTTCGTGGGCGATCGCGAGCAGATGCAGGACCGCGTTGGTCGACCCACCGAATGCCATCACGACGGCGATCGCATTCTCGAACGCCTCCTTGGTCATGATGTCGCGGGCCGTGATGCCGCGCCGCAGCATCCCCACGACGGCCTCACCGCTCTCCCGCGCGTACCGGTCGCGACGTCGGTCCGGGGCCGGCGGGGCCGCGCTGCCCGGTAGTGACATCCCCATGGCCTCGGCGGCGCTCGCCATGGTGTTGGCGGTGTACATGCCGCCGCAGGCGCCCTCGCCGGGGCAGATGGCACGTTCGATGGTGTCGACGTCGGCCTGACTCATCAGTCCGCGCGAACAGGCACCCACGGCCTCGAACGCATCGATGATCGTCACCTGGTGTTCGGAGCCGTCCGACAGCGTGGCGTACCCGGGCAGTGTCGACCCGGCGTAGAGGAAGACGTTGGCGAGGTCGAGCCGCGCGGCAGCCATCAACATGCCCGGCAGCGACTTGTCGCACCCGGCGAGCAACACCGAACCATCGAGGCGTTCGGCGCTCATGACGGTCTCGACGCTGTCGGCGATCACCTCACGGGAGACCAGCGAGAAGTGCATGCCCTCGTGGCCCATCGAGATCCCGTCGGAGACGGAGATGGTGCCGAACTCGAGGGGATATCCACCCGCGGCGAACACGCCCTCCTTCACGGCCTTGGCCAACCGGTCCAGTGACAGGTTGCAGGGTGTGATCTCGTTCCACGACGACCCGACGCCGATCTGTGGCTTGGCCCAGTCGTCGTCGCCCATCCCGACCGCCCGGAGCATGCCACGCGCGGCGGTCTTCTCCAGGCCGTCGGTGACGTCGCGGCTGCGGGGTTTGATGTCGACATCGGTGCCGGGGGCTGGGGTGGAGTCGGTTCCGGTTGTCATGTCGGCCACGATAGATCCGTCGACGGCGTTTGCGTACTCCCTGTCTCCGAATCGGAATGCGCGTCGAGGCGGGCGAAGCGCCGCCACAGCGTCGTGACGTCGGTCGCGGTGACCTCTCGGCGACGTGATGTCGGACGCGTGGGAACACGGAAGCGCTGGTCGGCGGGCCTCCGTCTCGTCCGGTGGAATGCCGCCGTCACGGATCCGGTTGGCATCACCATGACCGACGCTCCCTACGATCCGCGCTCACTGATCGCCGACAGCACGCTCGGCATCCTGGCGACCATCAAGTCGGACGGCCTTCCGCAGATGTCTCCGATCACCGCGGTCTACGACCGTGCTGCCGATCAGATCCATGTGTCGATGACGGAAGGTCGCGCCAAGACCGCGAACCTCCGCCGCGACCCGCGAGCGGCGATCGAGTTCACCAGTCCCGACGGCTACAGCTGGGCGACCGCCGAAGGAACGGTCACGTTGACCGGGCCGACTACCGACCCCGACGGACCCGAGGTCGACGCGCTCGTCGAGTACTACCGGCTCGGCGCCGGCGAGCACCCGGACTGGGACGAGTACCGCGCCGTGATGGTCGCCGACCGTCGGGTACTGATGACGCTCGACGTGACGCACGTGTACGGGGCCACACTGAGATAGCTCCGGCCCTCGGGTCTCAGCGGGTGAATTCGCGGGCCGCTTCCGCGACGATGTCGCGAGATGTCGCACCGTCGCCGAACGATCTGCGCTGGCGAGTGGCCCCATTTCCGTTGTCGACCAGACCTTTCAGAGCGTGATCGACCATGGCACGGTCGCCGAGGACGTCGAGTTGCGATCCGACATCGGCGACGAGTGCAGCGATCATGTCGCGCGCACCGACGGCCCGGCACGTGCCGACGTCGATCCCGTCCCCGTCGAGACCGTCGTGCGCCGCCTTCCACAATGCGGCGGCGAGGATGTCGGCGTCAACGGGTGGAGGCGGGTTCCCGCCCTCGGCGATCTGATCCACCGAATGCATCACCAGTGCGCGGACCAGGGTGGCGAGGACGACCGTCTCGCTGACGCGTGACTGCACGTCTCCCACCCGGATCTCGATGGTGGGCAGATGATCTGACGGCCGGATGTCCCAATAGACCATGTGGTCGTCGAGAATGGCGCCGCTCGACACGAACATCGCCACGAGGTCTTCGAAATGCTCGCGGGAGCGCAGATGTGGCGGAGGTCCCGCCGCCGGCCACCGTGACCACAAGATCGACCGCCAACTCGCATGACCGGTGTCTGCGTCGCGGTAGATCGCCGAATTGGCGGACAGTGCAAGCAGTGCCGGCAGCCGTGCGCGGAGTCGGTTGCCGACCTCCACGGCGATGTCCCGATCGGGGACCCCGATGTGGATATGACATCCGCAGATCCCCTGCTCGTGGGCGAGCATGCCGAACTGCCGGCCGATCCGCCGATATCGATCCGTGTCGGTGATGGGGAAGTGGTCGGGCACGGTAGGCGGCACCCCGGCGGCGATCACCCCGACCCCGACCTCGTCGGCGGCGTCGGCGACGACGGAGCGGAGATGGCGCAGTTCGGACGCGACGTCCCGGCTGCTCGAACAGATCGAGGTGGCGATCTCCACCTGACACGACGTGAGTTCGAGGTCCAGATCGACACCGCGACGTGCGGCCGCCGCGGCCACCTCTCGATTGCGGTCCACGGGATGCCCGGTGGTGCGGTCGACCAGGATGAACTCCTCCTCGACACCGATCGTCGGTGACGCAGACCCGCTGTCGCCGGTGGGCGACGGATCGGCGGAGGTCATTTCCTGATCCTACGGTCGGCCGCGCGTGGCCGAGGGGTGCTCGCCGCCTGCCATCCGCTCGGCGAGCCACGCGGACCCGATCCCGTGGATGATCACACTGCCGATCACCGTCGCTGCCATGGCGTAGAGCGTGACGTCGGCCGGTTCACCGTCGAGTGAGTTGTAGGCGAGCAGGCCGAAGACAATCGACGCGGTGCCGCGCGGGCCGAGCGCGCCGATCACCAATCGGTCGCGCCGGTCGAAATCCGTGCGCAGCAACGAGACCCACACAGGGATCATGCGGATGAGGGTCAGGCCGGCAAGGGCGAAGAGAACCACTCGCCACTCGAGGCCGGCAGAGGTGAGCAGCACCGTGACGAGACCGAACACGAACCACATCGCGAAACTGGTCAGCGTGCTGAGGTCTTCGGCCAGGCTGAGTTCCGCCTCGGACGGGGCAGGAGATCGAGTCCCGCGATAGGCGAGGCCGCAGACGAATGCCGCGACAAACCCGTTGCCGGCGAGTCCGATGGCGCACGCATAACTCAGCAGCGGGACCAGGACCAGACTCATCCGGACGGCCTGCGGCGTCATGAGGTCTCGGGCGACGCTCTTGTTGGTCAACCAGGCGGCGACGATACCGATCGGAGCGCCGATCACCACGGCCCATCCCGCGGCCGGAAGTGCCTCACCGAGTGCTTCGAGGGGATCCGCGTGGCCGTCGCCCTCCGACAGTGCGAGGGCAAAGATGAAGACGGGTGCCAGGATGCCGTCGTTGTACCCGCTCTCGACGTTGAGTAGATGACGGATGCGTTCGGGCAGACGAAGATCGCGCAGGATCGCCGGGGAGGGCGTGAAATCGGTCGGCACGATGACGCAGGCGATGACGAGCAGCACGGCGATCGACAAACCGGGTATCAGCAGCCAGCCCACCAGTACGGCGACCAGCAACGACAGCGGGAGTGCCACGAGCAGCAGGCGCAGGGCCGCTCGCCGCTCCCCGCCGAAGTATCCGCCCTTGACCTCCATCGCATCGACGAACAGCAACAGCGCCAGGATCAGTTCGACGACACGCTCTGCGACGACCGTGTTGAGAGTGTGGCCGATCTCGTCGCTCGTGGTGAAACCGATGGCCAGTCCGGCGGCGACCATCATTGCGGGACCGGTGATGCGCATGTCGGTCAGGCGCCGCGACATCAGGGCCCACGCGATCATCACCATCAGGCCGATCACAATCGACAGCATCACCGTTGCGCCTCCTCGACCGACCCGGTCGGAGAATACTGGAAGTCCTTGTGCAGCACAGTGCGCAGCGCCCGACACGTCCTCAACGCGTGATCGACGACCTTGACATGCAAGTGCCTACTTGCGTAACGTCGCGGCCATGGGAGACGTCTTCAAAGCGTTGGCCGATCCCACGCGTCGAGCGATCCTCGACGAGTTGACCGATCGTGACGGTCAGACCCTCTTCGAGATCTGCGGCCGGCTCATCGCCAGGCACGGGCTCGGCTCGTCGCGCCAGGCGATCTCGCAACATCTCGAGGTGCTCGCGCAGGCCGGTCTGGTCGAGACCAGACGTGACGGGCGGTACAAGTTCCACTACATCAACACCGAGCCACTCGAGCCGATCGTCGAGCGGTGGCTCCGCACACCCGACTGGAACACACCCGAGAAGGACACCGGCGGGTCCGGTGACCAGAACGAGGAAGGCGCAACGACATGAGGATCAACCTGGCCAGCGTGCTCGTGGACGATCAGGAGACCGCGTTGCGGTTCTACACGGACGTCCTGGGTTTCGTGGCGAAGCACGACATCCCGATGGGGGAGGCGCGATGGTTGACCGTGGTGTCGCCCGAGAACCCGGACGGCGTCGAGTTGGTCCTCGAACCCAGTGGCCATCCGGCGGTCACGCCGTTCAAGGAGGCGCTGGTCGCCGACGGGATTCCCTACACATCGTTCGCTGTCGACGACATCGCGTCCGAGTTCACCCGGCTGAGTGACCTCGGTGTCCGGTTCACGCAGGAACCGATCGCGATGGGTCCGGTGATCACCGCCGTCCTCGACGACACGTGTGGAAACCTCATCCAGATCGCCCAGTACACCGAGTAGTCATTCGTCGCGGGCCGCGGCCGATCTGCGCGCTTCGCCATTCCACCGTACGGTCGGCATGGAGACGTGTTGGCGTCAGACGAGGGAGGGAGGTTCGGATGGCCGGAGTCGAGGTGGGCGTCCACTCGGACATGTCACCCGAGTCGGCGTGGGTGCTCGCATCCGATCTGAGCAGGTTCTCGGAGTGGATGACGATCTTCGGCGGCTGGAAAGGCGGGGTCCCCGACGAGATCTCGGAGGGCACGCAGGTGTCGTCGCTGATCAAGGTCAAGGGCTTCCGCAACGTGATCCATTGGACGGTAACCGAATACGACGAACCGGATGTCGTCGCGCTCTCGGGCCACGGGCGCGGAGGTGTACGGATCGATCTCACGATGAAGGTCACGCCCGCCGAGCCCGGCTCGCACTTCAACCTCAGCGCCGACCTCTCGGGTGGTCTGCTCAACGGTCCCGTCGGCCGACTGGTGGCACGGGTGATCGAATCCGACGTGCGAACCTCGATCCAGAATCTGGCCGACCTGACCTGACCGGCAGTCGACGAGTCCGGCCCTAGGCGCCCAACCTGCCGAGCGCCGGACTCAGTGGCACCTCGAGCGCGTCGTAGAGGCCGGGCTCGGCGGCGACGAGCCAGGGGATGGCATTGACCAGGCGACCGACCGCGGTCGCGTTGCCGCCGGCAGCCCGGTTGCCGGCGTCGTCGGTCGCCTCGACGGTGATCTCGATCCGTGGGCTTCCCTCGATCACGACACGGTGGGCGCCGTCACCGCCGTCCGGGGGCGACGGCCAATCGGGCGCGCAGTCTCGGTGGATTCGGGTGACGTGCTCGATCACGATCGGTGTCGAGTCTCCGATGATCCCTTGCACCTCGAATCTGACCGCTCCCTGTGTCCCCGCCTCGAAGACGCCCATCGCCGGCGTACTGACGTCGACGTCGAGGGCCCTGCGCTCCACCGATTCGCGGACCTCGTCGATCTCGACGCCGAGTCCGCGCGCGATCAACCGGATCTGGCCACCCCAGACCATCGACGGGATGCCCGCTGCCAGCATGGGCGGGTCGTAGTCCATCGGTTGTCCCATTCCGACGAGGTAGCGGACGGAGTCGGGCTGGTCATAGGTGGTGTAGTCGAAGATCTCCTGGCAGCGGATGCCGTCGATCCGTGAGCCGAGACCGCTGGCCAGGACGGGGAGGATGTCATTGCCCCAGCCGGGATCGATGCCGGAGACGAACAGTGATCCGTTGCCGCGCGTGATGGCGTCGAGGACCGGGTTCCGCACCTCCGGTGGTGCCGACCTCGGATCGTAGAGCGCATAGAGGGCCGGCGTGACGACCACGGTGCCCGCTTCGATGGCCCGGACGATGTCGGCGAGCGCGTCGTCGGGACGGATGTCGCCGGACGCCGCGTAGACCACGGCATCCGCGTCCGCGCCCAGGTCGTCGAAGCGATGGGTCGCGGTGACGCCGACATCCGCGTCCAAGCCCGCCAGTCGACCGGCGTCCTTGCCCAGCTTGTCCGGGGAGTGGACGACCACCCCGTGCAGGCTCAGCTCAGGATGGGCGAGAACCGATCGGATGGCCGCCTGTCCGACGTTGCCCGTACCCCAGACCACTGTCCGCAACTTCTCGGTCATGGGGGTCAGGATAGGGAACCGATTCCGATGCCGGGCATGGAACGGAAATCCCTGGGCGCCTACGTGGATGTTCCGCGCACGCGACCGAAATAGGATCTCAGCCCGAGGGCTGCCGCGGATGCGCCCAGGCCGAACGCACCCCAGAACACAGGGCGGTCCAGTCGGTTGCGTTCCACGCGGAGCAGAGCGGCCGCTGCTGTTGCATTCATCGATGCCCAGACGACGTTGAGTCCCGGCGGCGAGTCGCCCACACCCGGCGGATCGGCGAAGGGGGTGGGGAACGGTTTTCCCGCCACAGCGTGAGCCAGGTGCGGGACCACGTTCACGGCGACTGCGCCTGTCGCACCGGCGATGACATGATGTGTCCACTCGGGTGTCATGATCGTCCGGTCTACCGGCATGCCGGCCAACGCGCAACGCACGCGTGCTGGAGTCGATGAGTTCGAGGTGGCCGCGAGGTCTACCCGAACAGTCAGCCCGGCGTGGGCACAACACGAACAGACACGGAGCCAGTCATGGTCATCGTCGCGGGACACATCTTCGTCGACCCCGATCAGCGTGAGTCGTACCTGTCAGGTTGCGTGGCAGTTGTCGAGCAGGCACGTCAGGCCGCCGGTTGCCTCGACTTCGCGATCAGCGCGGATCTGCTCGACATCCGTCGGATCAATGTCTACGAGCGCTGGGAATCACAGGCAGCGGTCGAGGCATTCCGTGGCAGCGGTCCCAGCGACGACCAGGGGGCAGCGGTGCAGGCGGCATCGGTTGCCGAGTACGACATCGCCGACATCCGGTCGTTGACCGGGGAGGACTCTGCGTAGGACGATTCCCGCATGGACAGCGCGCCCGCCGCGGCAGTGGACGACCGTTCGCCGCTGTCCAGGCTGCGTGCGGAGGTCGCCGCGCGCGATCCGGGGCTCGACGCATTCCGGCGCGCTGTGCGGCCCGCCGTCGTGGTGCCGATCGCCGCTGCGGTGGGGCTGTTGTTCGGGGGGACGGCGACGCCGCTGTACGCGATCTTCGGTTCGTTCGCACTCCTGGTGATGGTGGACTTTCCGGGCAATCGCGCCCGGCGCGCAACGAGTTTCGCGGTGCTCGGGGTGGTCGGGTACGCGTTCGTCGCCGCGGGATCTGTGCTCGCGCATCCGGGGTGGCTGGCGACGGGGTCGATGTTGGTGGTCGGGGTCGTGGTGTCCTACGTGACCATCCTGAGTTCGAGTTTCGCCGCGGCACAGCGTGCTGCACTCCTGTTGTTCGTCCTTCCCGTCGCATCTCCACCGGGACCCGTGCCGGATCGCTTGCTGGGCTGGACCATCGCTCTGGCGGTGAGCGTCCCTGCGGCGCTGTACCTCCTGCCGCCGCGCCACTACGGTGAGTTGCGGCGGCGGGCCCGAGCTGTCTGCGCGACCCTCGCGGATCTCATCGGACATCGGGACGGCGACCGGGATGCACCCGACCCGACCACGGTCACCATCGCGATGAACCGGCTCCGGGAGGTCTATCTGGGCAGTGACTTCCGTCCGTCGGGGATGACCGCCGGCAGTCGCGCGCTGATCCGGGTCGTCGACGACCTCGAATGGCTGGTCGCTCAGGTCCGACACTTCGGCGTCCGGCTCCCCACCGAACTCCGCGGGCCGGTGACGGATGTCTTGCGCTCCTCTGCCGTCGTGCTGGATACCACGCGTCCCACCGAAAGGTCCGCCGACCGAGCTGCGCTGGAGCATGCGGCGGACACGTTGCGCGCACTGCTCGGCGAGCGCACACACATCAATGTGGACACTCTGGTGGCCGATCCCAGCGAGGCTGACGCGGAGGCCGAGAGCATACGGATGCTGCACGTGCACACGACCTGCTCGACCGTCGCCCTCATCGGGCGCACCATCGCGTGGTCGTCTGCCGCCGACGCGCGCCCGGCGCTGATGAAGATCTTCGGCAGGCAACTGACGCCGACCGGTGCCGCCGACCGCGTCCTCTCTGAACCCGAGGCAACGCGGAAGTCTTTGTCGCCGAGGGTGTTCCTGACGTCGGTAATCGCACGTAACGCGCTCCGTACCGGCGTCGGGTTGGCGGGGGCGGTGGCGATGATCCAGGTGGTGCCGGTGCAGCACGGATTCTGGGTGGTGTTGGGCGCGATGTCGGTGCTGCGGACCAGCGCGCTGGCCACCGGCTCGACAGTGCTGAAGGCTGTGCTTGGAACGATCGTCGGGTTCGCGATCGGTGCGCTGGTGGTCTCGGCCCTCGGCACCAACGAGGTTGCCCTGTGGATCGTCTTGCCCGTTGCGGCATTCGGTGCCGCATACGTCCCGCAGGTCGCGTCGTTCGCGGCCGGCCAGGCGTCCTTCACCGTCATGGTGGTGACCCTGTTCAACGTGCTGCACCCGAGCGGCTGGAAGATCGGTCTGGTCCGCGTCGAGGACATCGCCCTCGGCTGCGCGGTCGCCGTCGTCGCGTCGGTGATCTTGTGGCCTCGTGGGCTGGCGAGCACGGCTCGGGCGGCGATCGACAGCGCCACCGCCGCCTATGTTCGCTACCTGGGTGCGGCAACGGAGCAGATGACCAGGGGAGTGGACGCGGAGTCGGCCGCGGAGGTCGCCCGAAGGGCCGACGACAGCGTCATCGCGTACCGCACTTCCAACGACGCAGCGCGTCAGTATCTTTCGGAGAGCGGTGGTTCCACTGACGCCCGAACGCCAGTAGTCCGTAAGATAAGTCAGGCCAACCGGATTCGTGTCGTTGCGGATTCGATTGCGGATCTGTTACCGATCCCGGCATCGTCCCGATCGCCCCGGGTCTGTGCCGTCCTCGAGCGGCACACCGCGCTCGTGTCCGCCGAACTCATGGGCGACGGCGTCGCAGACCTGGAACCGATCGCGGTCGATGTCGTGGCAGCGTTGCGCGCCGATGCTGCCGAGGACCCCGCCAACGCGCAGGCTGCGGTGCCGCTCGTCGCCGCAGCCGCGTACCTCGGAGAGTTGGAGGTGCGATATACCGCGGCATCCACGACACCGGCGTCGTGAGTCGATTCGAGGGGCGGTTCGGACGATTCCGCGTGTCCGTAGTCTGGTCCGACAGAGTGGCTGACCCGACCGGGCGGCCGTCGAGGGTCGAGGTGACGGTCTGAACGTGGTGGAACGAATGGATCGCCATCAGGTGGCGCTGTACGTGGTCGCGATCGCGGCAGGTGTCATCGCCGGATTCGCGGTGCCCGGCATCGCGCCGATGTTGGAGCACGCGATCAATCCCGTTCTCGGGGCGCTGTTGTTCGTGACGTTCCTGCAGGTCCCGGTGCACACGTTGCTCTCGGCGCTACGCGATCGGCGGTTCATGGCGGCCGTCGTTGTGATCAATTTCGTGGTCGTACCGATGGTGGTGGCCGCGATGTTCGCGTTCCTGCCCGCCGACCAGGCGGTGCGGATCGGCGTGCTGCTCGTGTTGCTGTGTCCGTGCGTGGACTACGTGATCGTGTTCAGTGGGCTGGCCGGAGGCGACAGTCGACGGCTGTTGGCGGCCACCCCGGTCCTGTTGCTCCTGCAGATGTCTGCGCTGCCCTTGCTGCTGTGGGCCTTCCTCGGTTCGGACCTGACGGGCGTCGTCGAGTTCGGTCCGTTCCTCGAAGCCTTCCTGTTCCTCATCGTCATCCCTCTCGCGCTCGCCTGGACCGTCCAGTGGTGGTCGGCGAACCACACCGCAGGGCAGGCGTTCTCGGCCGCAGCAGCCACCACGATGGTGCCTCTGATGATGACCGTGTTGGCCATCGTCGTCGCATCGCAGATGCCGAAGATCGACGACAGCCTCGGTTCGGTCGGTCGGGTGGTCCCGTTCTTCGTGGTGTTCCTGGTGGTGATGGCAGGGGTCGGTCTGCTCATCGGACGAGCGTTCGGACTCGATGCCGGCGCTCGGTGTGCAGTGATCTTCTCGGGCGCCACCCGCAACTCGCTGGTGGTGTTGCCCCTGGCGCTGGCGCTACCGCCCGGGCTGGAATTGGCCGCGGCGGTCGTGGTCACCCAGACGCTGGTCGAAGTCATCGGGATGGTCGTGTATGTGCGCGTGGTTCCACGATTGGTTCCGCCGGTTGCGGTGCGCGGCTGAGGCCATCGGGACCCTGCCATTGACTTTCCTGTCGGGAAAGTGGAATATTACTTTCCAGATGGGAAAGTGAGGTGGCTAGATGACAGGCATCGGTCCCGATCAGGCGCACGAGGCATTGCGGGCTGCCGAGGACGCCCGGCGCAGAGTCGCCGACGAGCTGGGTCTGCCCCGCGCCTATTGGTGGGGGATGGCGGCCGGCTGGCTGGTTCTGGGTGCGATCGGTGAACTCGGATTCGTGTGGTTGACATCGCTGGCGACCCTGGCCTTCGGCGCCGGTCATTCCTATGTGGCTGCCCGGTTGCTGGACGGTCGCCGTCGGACGCCCGGGGTGCGGGTGAGCCGAGAAGTGGCGGGTCGGCGGATACCATTCGTGGTCATCGGGATGTTGCTGGGCATGGTGGCAGTCACCATCGGCCTGGCGTTTGCCATCGACGCCGACGGTGCCGACCATCCGGCGATCTGGGCGGCGGTCATCGTGGCCTGTGTCGTCGGACTCGGTGGCCCCGAGATCTTCCGGACGCTGTGCCGATGGGTCGGCGTGTGACAGTCGAGGGGTTTGACGAACTGATCCACCCGAGCACCAGATTGACGCTGGTCGCCACGCTCGCCGCTGCCGACTGGGCCGAGTTCGCCTTCTTGAAGGACCGTCTCGCATTGTCCGATTCCGCACTGTCCAAACAGATCTCGACGCTGGAGGATGCGGGATATCTGGTGACCGAGCGGCGATCCAACGGTCGCCGGAGGACGGTGCGCGCCCGGCTGACCGAAGTCGGCCGCAGCGCGTTCGCCGGTCACATCGCGGCTCTTCAGTCCATCGTCTCCGCAGCGGCCCCGCTCGAGGAGAGTATTCGCACCGGGCGCGGAGCTTCGACGCACCACGACCTCGAGGTCAGTGACACGCCATGACGTCGCGATCTTGTCGCAGGGCCTGGGGTATCGGGTTGCTCATGGTGGTGGTGGTGTGTTGGTCACCGCTACCCGACGTGAGCGGGGCACCGGTGGCCCGCGTGGGAGCGGCCGGCGTGGCCCTCGAACTCGACGGTGCCGACTGGTGGCCTTCCGGATTCGACGCCTACCAACTGGCCACGGACTGGGCGGTCAACACGGGGTGTGGCGCGATGGTCGACCTGGACGACTATTTCGGTTCTTTGCCGCCGAAGTCGTTGACGCGCTTCGACTTGTTCGCCCAACTCGCTATCGACAAGAACACCGGATCGTTGGCTTTCGGGCCCATGGACAAGGTGTTCGCTGCGGCGGCACGGCACGACCAGCTGGTCCTGCCGGTCCTCGCGGCCGGCGATGGCGCGTGCGAGAGCGGTCAGCTCAAACAGCGGGATTGGTATGTCAGCGGCTGGCGCACGGAGATCGCTGCAGGCGGAATGACTTTCGAACAATGGATGCGAACCGCGATCCGCCGGTGGAAGAACAGTCCGGCCCTGGCGGGCTGGGAGTTGGTCGGCGAACCCGAACCCAGCATCTGCACGGACGAATCGTGCGCGTGGCAGACGCGGCTGTGTCCGCCCGATTCTGCGATGGTGCTGCGATCGTTCTTCGACAGCGCGGGAGGGCGGGCACACCGTCTCGGCGGCGACGGACTCGTGTGGTCAGGCCTTGCGGGTGGCGGGCAGTGTGGCACCGCCGGCCCCGAGTACCAGTTCGTCGGCGCATCCCGCGGTCTCGACGTGCTCGATTACCACGACTACGGCTCCGATGGTGTGCCCTTGCCCGGAGATCAGTGGAATGGCTTGGCAGAGCGGATACGACAGGCGCGCGCTGTCGGAAAGCCATTGGTGGTCAACGAGATCGGTCAGAATGCCGGATCGTGCACCAGTCTCGAGCAGCGAGCTGCGGACTTTCGTCGCAAAGTCGACGGGCAACGGAAGGCGGGAACCGCCGCCGCGCTGTTCTGGGCCTTTGTGCCCGATCCACGGGGTGAGCAGTGCACCTATGACATCGGTCCGGACGACCCGACGTTCGACCTCGTCGGCGTGCTGACATCGGCACCCGGCTAGCCCAGATCGGATGCCGCTGCGTCACCCGCCGCCGACGATGGCCTTCCGCGCTTCGGCGATTTCGCCGCAGCAGGTACCGATGGTGATCTCGTCGCCGTCCGACCGACGCTCGGCGGCCTCGATGAGCGCCAGGTGGCGCAGGACGGCCTCTCGGACCTCGGGTTCCACGGCGGCCACGCCGATGCGCCGAGCCAGCACGATCGCCGCGCTCATCGCCACCGGTGCAGCGAGCGCATAGACCCGTACGGCTTCGAAGATGTCGTCGATCAACTCGGACACCGGAACCCGTGTGATGATCACTCTGACCGTGTCGTCGGCGTCCACTCGGCCCAGCCGCGGTGTCGGTCGCTGTGCCATCAGGACCATCCCCGTCGCAAGCTCACTGAACGCGTTGTGGGCCGTGTAGGGATCGTTGGTGCCCGGCGACAGCGCCCGCACCGCCATCTCGATGAGTTGCTGCACAGCGAATTGGACGTCATGCAGCGGTGTTCGGGTGTCACCTAAGGCGACCGCCGTGCGCACGGTATCCGCGACGTCGGCAGCACTCTCCGGCGGTCTGACCAGCACAAGGGGTTCTCCGGCGACGATGTGGTACCCGGGACGCACGGTCACCGAGATCAGACAGTCGGCTCGCGAGGCCGCTTCGACGAGGGCATCTTCGTCGATATCGAGCACGAACCCCGAACTCTCGCTGAGGACACGCGCCGACTCGCGTTCGGGTGCGGCGATGGGTCGGGCGTCATCTGGTTGCGCCTCGGGATAGAGGCTGTCGACGACGTCGACGAGTTCGGAACGCACCCGTGCGGACAGGGTCGACACCTGGATGGATCCGGCGATGTGATTGATGAAGTACACCAGCACCGCGACATCGACCACGGCGAGTAGCACTGCCACGTTGACCGCGATATCGGGTACGAACTGTCCCTCGGTCACGGTCTGGTCCTGGATCGACCGCAGAACCATCAGCGAGTACAGAAACGTCGCGCCGAAGATGCCGAGGACGAATTGGTTACCACGGTCGTTCATGAAGTTGCGCACGAGTCGGGGGCCGTAAGTAGAACTCGCTGTTGCCAACACCGACACCGTGATCGAGAACGATGTCGCCGCCACCGCCAGCATCGAACCACCGATGGCCCCGAGAATGTCCCGGCTACCACTTGCCCCCACCTGATAGAGCACCGTGCCCCAGATTCCCAGGTGAGTATCGTCGATGGCCCGGTCAAGGGTGATCAGGGCCTGAGCCAGGACAAGTGCACCGATCCCGAGTGCCATGGGTAGGAACCAGAAGGCGTTCGCCGCACGCAACAGCCGATGTCTCACTGCGTGACTCCTGACTGTCGGGTTCTCGGCGAAAGCCGGTACCTCGGACTCTACGGTCTCGGCACGCAGCGGACGTGATCGTCAACTCGGTCGGAGTATCGACCGCGCGATCACCCGGCTGAGCGCTGCTTGGCCGTGAAACGCGCCTTCTTCTGGCGATTCCCGCACGTGTTCATGTCGCACCATTTTCGGGTGCGACTCTGACTGGTATCGAAGAACGCTGCTCGGCAGGTCGGCGATGCGCACAGTGCCAGCTTCCCGTCTCGTTCGCCCGAGACGATGCTGATCGCGTCTGCGGCGATCACGCTCAACGCATCTTCAACGCTCGCCGAGCCGAGTTGCCACTGACGATCGCCGTCGGACGTCAGGATGGCCGCGGCTCGGCCAGCGATGCTGCGGTCATTGAGCACCCGGACAGCAGATACGGGAGGAGCGTCGTGGTTGGCGGTCGCTGTCGCGGCAGCGTGAATCGACTCTCTGAGTTCTCGCGCGAGATCGAGTTGGGCCGGGGTGCATGACTCCACGGTCAGATCGCTCACCGCGAGCCAGTCGACGAGTCGCTGCGGCGTGGGAATGCGCTCCACAGGACTGCCACGACGCTCGGTGAGTGTCGCCGTGAAGCTGGTCGCCAACACGGTACCGAGCCGAAAGTCAGGGAACTCGGCGCTCATGGAACCACCTTAGCTGGTTGCGCGCACATGGACGAACTGTTAGAACCGTCTTAGGCGGTTCCGGATTCCGTCGGTTCCGCATCGATGTGGAGGTTCAGATCTCATGACCTGTCCGAGCGGCGTCCACGAGTTTGACGCCCGCGCAACTGACGCCGACCTCGATGATCTGCGCACACGGTTGGCTGCGGCCCGACTGCCGGAAGCCGAGACCGTCGAGTGCGCTGCGTCGGGGTCGCGTCGATGGGGCCAGGGCGTCCCGCTCGCCGACCTGGTTGATGTCGTGAACTACTGGCGCACGGAGTACGACTGGCGCTCGTTCGAAGACCGGCTCAACCGACTGGGTCAGTACCGCACAACCATTGATGATCTGGGAATCCACTTCCTGCACCGCCGATCTGCGCGCGCTGATGCGGCGCCGCTGATCCTGACGCACGGCTGGCCGGGAAGCATCGCAGAGTTCATCGACGTCGTCGACGAACTGGCAGATCCTCAAGACCCAGCTGCGCCGGCATTCCACGTCGTGGTCCCGTCACTGCCCGGCTTTGGTTACAGCGACAAGCCGGCAACCACCGGGTGGGGGACAGAGAGGATCGCCGCCGCCTGGGTGGAACTGATGGGAAGGCTGGGCTACCGCCGGTTCGTCGCCCACGGTGGCGACTGGGGCGGCAACATCACCACGGTCCTCGGTGGCAGGTTTCCGGCCAGCGTGATCGGTATTCACACGCTGTTCGCCGAGGCACCGCCCGGGTTGACAACGGACGGGTTGACGCCGGCCGAGCGTGAATGGACCGAGGAGACCCGGGATTTCTGGCGGCACCGCGCGGCGTACGCGAAGCAGCAGGCGACCCGACCGCAGACCATCGGCTACTCGCTTGTTGATTCACCTGTCGGGCTTCTTGCCTGGATCCTCGACAAGTTCGCTGAGTGGAGCGATACCGAGGACAGCCCGTTCGAGACGATTTCCCGAGATCGCATTCTCGACGACGTCACTCTGTATTGGCTGACGCGGACCGGCGCATCGGCGGCCCGGATCTACCACGAGAGTCACAACTCGCTCGATCCCGCACTCAGAGTTGATGTTCCGTCGGCGATCACCATGTATCCGCGCGATATCGAGAAGTGTCCGCGTCCGTGGGCGCAGGAGCGGTATCGACGGATCGTCCGATGGAGGTCGCCGGAGAGCGGGGGACACTTCCCTTCGCTGGAGGTCCCCGAATTCTTTGTCAGGGACCTGCGGGAAGGTCTAGCGGCGGTGCTGGCCGCCGATCGGTGAACATGTTGGGGGAGTACAGGTATCGTCCGATTTCGGCCATGGCGCCGTTGGGTCACTCGAACGCAGTAGATGCAACCGGCTCGTCATACGAAACGCGTCGGGGCGGTGTGCGGCACCGGTAAGGAAGGTGGTCAGATCGTGCGTGGAGACGAAGGTGACCCTGATGCCCGCATCGACGAGGACATCTATAAGGGTGATAAAGCGTTGCTGGGCTTCGAGATTGACATCGCGAAGCAGCGGAATATCGGTGATTGTCCATTTCGCGAAGGTGCGCGACCATTCCAGATACTCGATCGTAGACGTCGGGGAGTCGCAGAGCTGAGCGAACGACGCCCACAGTTCGCCGGGGCGGATTGCGAGCATGGGGAAGTCGCGTCCGCGAACTGTCGCGACGGCAGCCTGACCGTGTTGCGGGATCGTGGTGGTGGTTCTCGTCGTCCAGCGACCGGCCGCGAAACCGACGGAGTGATCAGCACACGTTGTGCGGTAGTCGGTCACGCCGTGCACGTGGAAGATGTCCATGTTGGTCTTGATCAGGTCGATGCCGGGCTCGAACGTGTGGTGCCAGATCGGATTGGGTAACAGGTCATCGGGCGCGTAATTGGATGTTGCGAGCACGGTCATCCGGCGTCGAAACGCGTGCATCAGCAGCCGTGTGAGCAGCCGTGCGTCACCGGAGTCATGTACGTGGAGCTCATCGAAAAGCAGCAAGCAGCTGGCCCCCGTCACCTCGTTGATCGCCTGATCCACTGCTTCTCGCTCGTTGCGGTGGAGGTGAATGTTGCGGTGCAGTTCGTCGAAGAATCTGTGGAAGTGGACGCGGGTCTTCGTGGTCGGTACTGCCGCATAGAAGGCGTCCGCGAGCCACGACTTACCGCGCCCGGCCGGACCGTGGATGTACAGCCCGCGCGGCGTTGACCGCCGCCGCAGCGACGTTCCGGCGAGGCCGGCACCGAGGTGAGCCAATCGATCGCGCAGCCGTTGCTGGGCGGGATCCAGAGACAGGCCTGACGAGGCTGCCGACGCGTCTATCGCCGCAACAAGTTCGTGTTGTGTACCCACCGGTGCAGCATCTCACTGCGAGGATTGAACGCGGACGGGTCGGGGTAAGGCACCTATATGACTGACAAGAAGCCCGATCCACATACCGAAGACGCCGGCACCGGACCGGAGGGCGCGGACTCTGACGTGCAGTCAGATCCGGCCGAAGGCGAGACGTCCGGCGACTGGTCCGGTGAAGGCGGAGCCACCAAGGACGGTCCCGCGACTGACAGCGAATGACCAAGAGGTACCGCGGAGCGATCTGCCCCGGCGCACCTTCCTGACCGCCAATCTGTGGGCGAGAGCCGGCCGCGATTCCGGTAGTACCGATGAGTTCCGGACGAATCCACGGTCGGTACGACCGGATACACCGAGAGCGGTGGCCTGCGCTGGCAACTCCCAGCGAACAGATGGAGGCTGTGATGAGCGGAGAAGACGCCACGGAGCAGGGCCCGATCCCGACCGGTGAGCACAACACGCGTCCCATCAGGGTGTTGGTGGCGGGCGCGAGCGTCGCTGGGCCGGCGCTCGCCCATTGGCTCCGACGTTGGGGGGCCGAGGTGACCGTCGTGGAGCGGGCGCCGGAACTGCGTCCGGGTGGGCAGGCGGTCGACGCGCGCGGGGTGGCGAAAGTCGTCATCGAGCGCATGGGGTTGGATGCGGCCGTGCGCGAGGCATGCACCGACACCGCGGGCGCGCGAACCGTGGACGCGGACGGGCAAGTGCTGGAGACGTTCCGGGTCGACGACGACGGTGGCGATGGGTTCATCGCGGACATCGAGATCCTGCGTGGTGACCTGTCGCGGGTGCTCTACGACGACACTCGCGACGGCGTCGAGTACATCTTCGGCGACCGAATCGCTGAGCTCACGCAGGACGCGAACGGGGTCGACGTGGTCTTCGGGGGTGGCGACCGGCGGCGCTTCGAGCTGGTGGTGGGGGCCGACGGGCTGCACTCTGCCCTGCGCGCAATGGTTTTCGGGCCTCACGAGCGATTTCTCCACCATCTCGGGCATGTGCTGGCCTTCTACAGTGTGCCCAACGAGTTCGGGCTGGATCGCTGGCTGCTCGAGTACCAGGATCAGACCTCGGGGCGCTCCGCGCTTTTGAGACCCACCCACGACGCCACCCGGGCGATGGCCATGTTCTACTTCGGCTCGGCTGACTTCGACGTCGACTACCGGGACATAGCGGCCCAGAAGGTGCTGCTCCGTGAGCGGATGGCCGGCCTCGGTTGGTTGGCCACGGACATCCTCGCGCACCTGGACGACACACCGGACTTCTACCTCGACCAGGTCGCCCAGGTGGTGATGGATCGGTGGTCGAATGGACGGGTGGTGCTGCTCGGGGATGCGGCGTTCAGTTCGTCGCCGATGTCCGGGCAGGGGACCGGGCTGGCGTTGGTCGGGGCCTATGTGTTGGCCGGCGAACTGGCCGCGGCCGGATGGCACCATGCTGAAGGCTTCGCTCGCTTCGAGGCGCGGATGCGTTCGTTCGTCGAGGCCAACCAGGAGATCGGCCGCTTGAACGCTCGTACCCGCGACGTTCCCGGACCAGACAGTGAACCCGCCCCGGACTTCGGCGGCGACTGGTTCATGGAACTCGTCGGCCGAGCCATCAACGGCATCGAGTTACCCGACTACGCAGGAGTGCCCGAATCGACTGCATCAGCAGGGTCGCCTGTTGTCGGGTGACGCTGGATTCGGTGGTGAGACTCGCTTTTGGGAGTTGGTGGCCTGCGCCGGTGCGACGCGGCGCCGGGGTACCGATAGGGTCGAACCGGATGTCCGGATTTCGCACGTGCTGAACCGGCTGTGTACTCAGGACCTGAGGGGAATGCATTGAGGCAACTCGCTTACCGTCGTGCCATGTTGGTCGCCGGACTGTCCGTGGTCACGCTGATCGCCGCTGGTTGCGGCGGCGACGATACGAAGGACGAAGCTGCGCCGCAGTCCGCGCCGGTCGCGACTTCCGTGTCGGAGTCGACAGTGGAGCCCAGCGAAGTGACGACCACCGACACGCTCCCGGAGACAACGACCGCGGCCAAGCCCACCGAAACGACGATCATGGGGGAACGTGGCGTCGAGGTGACCCTGAGCGGCCCGATCGCCGTCAAGTACGGGTCGGCGACCACCGCTCAGAAGGGAGCCCTCGGCAAGCCGCTGACCGGCGACCGCAACGCCGGAACCCGCGAGAGTGGCGTCGTGTTCCAACAGTTCCAGCGTGGCGTGATCATCGCGAAGAACGACGACCCGGGTACGCCTGCGTACATCGTCACCTCGGGCAAGATTCGGGACGCGTGGAACACCGAGCGAGCCCCGGACGGGACTCCGTCGCTCACCGGGAAGAACGGCTCACCCGGACCTCTGGGAGTTCCGACCAGCGATGTGACCCGCCAGGGTGATGTGCAGCAGGTGACGTTTGAGCACGGCAAGGTCACGGAGAACACCGTGACCGGAGCGGTCACCGTGACGGTCAACGGCAAGGTCGTGCCATCGGGTCTGAAGTAGACGGCATTTTCTCGGTCTCGCGCTATGTGGGCCGGCCTTGGGGGATCACACCGCGATCTCCGGCCGCTTGCGAACTTCGCTCCGATAGATGACGCAGCCGAACAAGGTGGTTTGCACGATCTCGTCCGCGAGATAGCTGTCGACGTCGAGTGGCTGGTTGATCGCGCCGGCCCTGAGGTGCGCTAGCAAGACGGGCGCCAGACTGTCGACAGTGAGCCGGTACGTTTCACCTCCGAGATCCGTAATGGTGAGGCAACGGTCGCCGTCCCAGGCATCGACTCTCGCCCAATGCAGGATTCCGCACCCCTCGACTGCTTCGATCAAGAGGCGTCGAGCAAATGGCACACCCTTGCTGAGACGACCAGATTCCGTGCGCACGACAGCCAGGGCGACGCGGTACGAAACATCGTTGTCGCGTGAATACTTTCGCGCGGCGCGCTTCTCGGCGAATCGCTCAGTCATAGATTGTCCACTCCCTGCAGCTGTCCGGGCCCATGCTGCCCTGAGTTCAGTGACAACGTCTGTCAGGAACTGAATTCTTCGTGGAGCTCCGGCAGAAACCTTGCGAGGTGATTCATCTCCTGCCCGCAGTGCAGCATGAGATCGCGCGCGAGATCGACGCCCAGGTTGAGGTCACCCGGGTCAACGGATGGGCCGCGGGCGATCGCGCACGCAGCTTCGGTGACGTTCGGGACGTGCAGTCCCCGCAGATTGAGATAGAAGCGACTGCGCATCTCGCATCCGCCGGGGGCCGGCCGGACCTGATGCGCAAGCCATCCGAGATCGACCGGTGCGATGCTGCTTCCCACACGTCCGAAGATGACCGTCTGATCGGCCGGCACGTCGAACCCGTGCGCGACGGGGTCGCGGAACTCGATGGCCAGCTGTTGCAGCTTCGGGCCCACGTACTCGTCGACGTAAGTCGTGTTTCCGATGTACTTCTGCCGGTTGGGAATCGGGGCACCGGTCAGATCGACACGCAGCGATGCGTGAAGGTGGGCGTCGGGATGCCAGAGCTTGTAGCGAGCCGCCTCGGTCGAGTGCCACCCGAACCACCAATCCCACATCGCCGCGGTGACCCGCGGCATGTCGGTTCTGACCGCGGCGAAAACGACTCCGTTCGGGAGTTGTCCGTATCCGGTTTCGACCGCCGAGTAGCCGGATGTGGCGAGGTCGGATGTCACGTCATCGAAGGTGGGGATCGATTTCGGATGCACCGGGTCGCCGGCGTAGGCGGCAAGGACTGCCGGCGGCGCGACCGTGGTGTGCTCGGCCATGAAGGAGGCATACGGACGCGCGAAGTCTTGGGCGCGATAGCCCTTGTAGCGAGTGGTGCACGTCGGGTCCAGCGGTGCGGCCTGACTGCGAGTCGTCGAACCGAGCACCGCTGTGGCGACCGCGGTTCCTGTCGCTGCCAGCACCGCTCGTCGATTGGGCTTCCAGCTCCTGGACATTCGTTGAGACTAGGACTGGGGTAGTTGCTCGTCAATGGTGTCGTTTCCTATATGCCGACTGCGGCAGGGCATTTCACCCGCGACGAAGGGTCGCGCGAGGTGGCTATTTGCGACGACCGCTGCAGGTTTGGGTTCCCAACGAGTGCAGTATGTACGGTTTACGAGTAACCCTGCATATTCGATTTGCTGCACATTCGCAGCCAACGCATAGTCTGGCCTTCCGTAGCGTTACATGTAACATGGGCTCATGGCTGTGAGGGACAGGGTGGGTGAGTACCGACGCCGGATGCGTGAGCGCGGTTTGCGCCCGTTGCAGGTTTGGGTCCCTGACGTGCGCACGCCCGAGTTTGCCGCGCAAGCCCACATGCAGTCGCTTCTCGTCGCGCAGGCCGATGGCGATGGGGACGAGCAGGATTTCGTCGAGGCCGTTGCGGTGCCATGGGATGACGAGACGTGATTCGCGGTGAGATCTGGACAGTGGCGGGTGGTGCGTATGCGTCCAAGCCGCGGCCTGCGGTCATCGTCCAGGATGACCTTTTCGATTCAACTCTGTCGGTGGTGGTTGCGCCGATGACGAGCCAGCTTGTCGATGCGCCGTTGATGCGGATACGCATCCGAGGCGACGGGGACGCGACCTCGGGTCTCGAGCGGGACAGTGACGTGATGGTTGACAAGCTGACCGCGGTCAGACGGTCGAACGTGCTGACGCGTGTTGGCCGGCTGACGTCCGAACAGCTGGTGGAAGTTGAACGCTCGCTGATGGCGTTCCTGGGGCTCGCGCGATGATGTGATACCTAAGCGGCAGCGCAACTTCGGGAGTCTGGCTAACTGGTAGCTTCGCGCGGGAGCAAGGCTAGGCGTCGGAAGTGGTGCGGCGTGGCGAATGAACGAGCGGGTGCTGACCGGTCAGATATGCCGCTTCGCTGTGCCGTACGACTCCGGTTCACAGGAATCTGCCGCGTGACTCTTGGGCAACTCCATAAGGCTCCATGCGGCCAAAGTCAACTATAGTTGTGTTACTCTAACTTTAGTTGCAATCTCAGGAGGTGTCGGGCGTGCAATTGAACAAGCCATTTGCCACGGTAACGCCGACCCTGGACGGAGACGTACTCGCGGTGTTGGCGTCCGCAGACGCTACGTTCACGATCAGCCAGGTCCATCGCATTCTCACCACGGCGTCGGCTGAGGGCATCCGCAAGGTCCTCAACCGACTCGCCACTCAGGGCGTGGTGTTGCACGACCAGGTGGGTAGGACGAATACCTATCGACTCAACACTGAACACCTCGCCGCTGAGCCGATCATGGCGTTGGCACGTCTGAACTCCGCGTTTCTGAACCGTCTCGAAGAGCACCTCCGAGAGTGGGGTAAGACGCTGCGGTACGCTGCGGTTTTCGGGTCGGCGGCGACGGGGCATATGCGGCGAGACAGCGACATTGACCTGATCCTGGTGCGCGCCGGGGACTGGGGCCGCGAGGGTGACGACGTGTGGGGGCATCGGGTGACAGAGGTTGCCCGGCTCATCACAGCGTGGACCGGCAACGACGGCCGCATAGTCGAGTACGCTGCGGACGAATTCCGCGCCGCGGCGGCCGCGGGTGAACCTCTGCTTCGTGACGTGGCGAAGCAAGGCCTCACCGTTGCGGGTACGCGGTCCTGGTTCAACGCGCAGCTGCGCCCCGCGTCGGGGAGGTTCGATGGCGTTGCAGCGCGACTGTGACTCCGCGGTCATCGCAGGGCGGATGTCGAAGGCGAACGAGTTCTTGGATGCCGCTGACAATCTCGGGGAGGAGATGCCCAACGCCGCTGGGAACTTGTACGTCGACGCTGGCATCGCAGCCTCAGACGTTATCTGCTGTGTTCGCCTTGGTGTGCACTCCAATACCGGCAACCACGCCGAGGCTGCAGCCCTCCTGAAGCGTGCGGACAGCGGATCCGAGCGACACCTGAACACGCTGTTGAACCTGAAGAACAAGGCTACGTACACGCATCAGGACCTAATCTCCGCGGAGCTAAAGCGGATGATCCCCGCAGCGCAGCACTTGGTTGAGTCGGCCAAACTGGCAGTAGCCGCTCGCGGATAGTGCACACGCCGGCTCATTGAGTTCGGAGTCTCAGATCTGTGTCATCGAGTCTCAACTTGGGTGTCAAAGTCTCGTCTACCTTGTCATCAGACAACGGCACGCTGCTGAATAGTGTGGCGGGGCAGCGCGATACCCAGAGCTTTACTTGACATAATGTATCTTATCGGCGCGCATACGGGACGAGTGTTGATTGTCGATGGTCGCCGCTGTCGATGATCGCCCAGACTGGCGAAATGTCATCGAGTTGGCGAATCCGAGCGCGATTCTGTCGGCGTTTGACAACCCACCTCCGCGCCCCAGCGAACGCGCCGATCGGTTGTGCCCACGCGGGACCGCATCGACCAATCTGCCGAATCTTCTTTCCGACTTACGCATCCGCGATGTTCACCGCCGCTCCGGGGGCACTCTGGCATACAAACGGCCGGATAACCTCGGTCCGTATTTACGTCACAGTGACGAATGTAGACCCGCTCGCGTGATCTGCACGATCTCAGGCAACACGGACCGCATTGCGGCAAGATGACATTGCATCATCCCGGCGCGCCGACAACGTCGAATTGACTCCGCGGCATCCCTCGCGCGCGGATATACCCTTCTTGGTATATCCGATCCCGCCGCGGGTCTGCCATCAGATCGCTGGTGTGCGATCAACCCCCGCTTTCGGTGTGAAAAGCTTTGTGTCGTAGGCTGTTCACCCGTGCCTAACCTCGCTGCCCGTGCTTCCGTGACCGACACCACGCTGCGGAGATGTGTGTGGTGCTCGTCCGACGAGGAGGTTGTCGACCTCCGTAATGAACCGCGGTGCGGGCGCTGCCGCGCCGCGGAGCAGACCATCGCCGAGGCCCGCGAGTTCGTGCGTTTCTATGGTCTGCGGCCGTTGGGCGGGTCCTTGGAGTCCGACGATGAGGAGGAGCGCGAGCATCGGGTCGCGGCTCGTGAGGCGAGTGCGGAGCTGACCAGTACCCGTACCCACACTCCGCCGCGTCGCACGTCTCCGGCGGGGCGGAGTGCCGCCGGAGCCCGACCCGCTACTACCGCCACAAGGGTGGATGCGCGGGGCGCGGCTGGAACAGTACGATCCGCCAAGCCGGACACCGCTCGACGCCCAGACGTTTCCCGGCCCGACCATGCCGAACTCGCGAGCCGAGCCGAAGGATTGCTGTCGCAGCTCACCGAGCTCGAGGAACGCCTCGCTGTCGCGAAACTCGACTCCGGTCTCAGCGGCAAGGCCAAGGTGTCGGATCTGACCGCGAAACGCGAGTCCGTGTTGCGGACGCTGGCCGCATTGGAGAAGGCCAAGCGGGCGCTGGAGCCGGCCTGACTTGCACGTCGCCACGGCCTGGCGGCGTCGATCGGCTCAGTGGCGAAATTTCTCATTCACTACCAGACGGTGGCATGGATTCGCTTGCGAACACTGCCGCTGTGGATAGCCGACTGACCTGTGGATTTCTACGACGGTCCCGATGCCCGATTCCCCTATCGTTGGCGACATGTCGAGGCAAAAGCAGTCATCGAGATCGGGCCGACGAGGTCGCACACAAGGCCGGCGCGAGGTTGATCGCGCACGTCCGTGGTTGTCCGGGGGCCTGCCCCGAATACATCGCGAGCTGACCCAGGCATATCGCGATCTGTCGGTCGAGTGGGTCGCATACGTGGACATGGTCAGTGCGCGCGACGCCGAATACGACACCGAGTTGGATGCACTCGCCGCCGCCGGCCACGGTCCAGGTGATGCCGATTTTGACGCGGTGGCCGCACAGAAACTCGACAATACCTCTCTCTACCGCATGCTCTGCGGCAACGTGATGCACTCGGCGACGGCGGTTGAGGTGCTGCACAACCTGACTCCGGTGTGGGTCCCGGAGGCGGTCAACGATGCGCTCGCATCGATCGAAGTCCCGACAGGCGACGCGCGAAGCCTCACGGGGATAGGCGCGTCCGGACTGTTCGTCTTCAGTAAATCCCCTGTGCGCGCTCGCGAGAGCCTTCCGGGCGGGCAGACAATGCCTGAGGTCGACGTCGACGGCGTGCTGTGGTGGACGAAGACGGCGGGGCACGGTAGTGCGTCCAGTGCTCTCGCGGAGGGCGTGCCTCGCAGATTGATGCTGGCTCCGCTGACACGTAGTCGTGATCTGCAGTGGCTGCGCGGCGACGGATGGCGGACGTCTACGCTCACCGAGGTGACCTGTTTCGACGTCACCACAGTCCGAGGTGTCGATGTACAAGAAGCGCTCTGGCCCTGTGTCGAGCTGCTGGCGAGAATAGGAACCGCGCTGCAGCACAAGAGTCTTCGTCGAGTCGGCGAATCGATCGCCACGCTGGACGCTGCCTGAGGCACGTCCTGTATCTGGCGAGAGCCGCCTAGAACGTGCGTATTCCTCCGCGACGTGCTCGACGAACTCGACGCCGGCACGGTCACCGTCGTCGGACAGTCGCTCAGCGGGGGCTTACTGATCGGCAGCCGTGGTCTGGGGGCGGATGTCAACCGTCAGCTACGGAATCGGTGGGCGGACCTCCGCTGACCAGCGGTTCCGGAGCGTTTAGGGTCCATCCCAAGGGTTTCTGAGGGTGTCTGCGTTCAGGATCAGAATCATTGCTGATCCTCGACCTCAGGAGACCCGATGACCACCCGCCAACATGCACCGGCCAGCGAGCCGACAGCCCGCCACGGACTCATCACCCTTGTCGTCTGTTTGGCGCTTGCGACAGTGGTGGCGGCGATGTCGTCGCTGAACGTGGCGCTACCCGACATCGCCCGCAGTACCCACGCCACCCAAACTCAACTCGAGTGGGTCATCGACGCATACTCCTTGGTGTTCGCGTCACTGCTCCTGCCCGCGGGAGCGTTGGGCGATCGATTCGGGCGGCGGCGGGCCCTGATCGCGGGGCTGGTGATCTTCGGACTGGGTTCGGCGGTCGCCATGACCGCGGGATCTCCGACCGAGCTGATCGCGCTGCGATGCGTGCTTGGTCTCGGCGCCGCTTTCGTGATGCCGGCGACCCTGTCGACGATCACAGCGACCTTCCCGCCCGCCCAGCGGACGAAGGCTGTCAGCATCTGGGCTGGCGTCGCGGGTGCGAGCGCCATACTCGGCGTGCTCTGTACCGGTGTACTGCTCGAGTTCTGGTCGTGGCGATCGGCCTTCGCGTTGAACGTCGTACTGGCCGTCATCGCGTTGGTCGCCGTCCTCCGATTTGTACCCGAATCGGTGGGAAAGAAGGTGGCCCGTCTGGATGTCGGTGGGGCTCTCCTGTCTGTCGCCGGGCTCGTCGTCCTCGTGTACTCGATCATCGAGGCGCCGGAGGTCGGCTGGGCAGCTGGCCGAACCTTGGCCGGAATCGCCTGCGGGCTGGCCATTCTAGCCGGATTCGTAGTGTGGGAACTGCGGCATCGGTCACCGCTGCTCGACCCCAGGGTGTTCACCAAGCGCGCGCTCGCGGCTGGGAGTCTCTCGATATTCGTCCAGTTTTTCGCGTTCTTCGGGTTCATCTTCGTGGTGCTGCAGTATCTGCAGCTGGTCCGCGGTGACTCCGCACTTGTCGCGGGGCTGAGCATGCTGCCGATGGCCGCCACCCTGATGCCCTTCGCTCGCTTGGCGCCCGTCGTGGTCGAGCGCATCGGCACCAGGGCCGTGTGCGTGACCGGACTCCTGCTCATCGCGGCTGGGATGGTTGTTCTCGCCCAGCTCGATGCGCACAGCAGTTACTGGCTCCTTCTCGGAGGCCTATTGCCTCTGGGTGCGGGTATGGGATGGGCGATGACCCCGGCGACGAGTGCTATCACCGGTGCCCTCCCACCCGCCCAGCAGGGCGTCGCGTCAGCCCTGAATGACCTTTCTCGCGAGGTAGGTGGAGCCTTCGGCATCGCGGTGATCGGTAGTGTCCTCACTTCCACCTATCGGTCGAGTCTGGAGCTTCCCGCACAGGTGCCGGCGGCTGTGGACGCCATGGCGCGTGACTCGTTTGCCCTCGCCTCTCACCTCGGCGGACGGATCGCCGACACGGCCGACACCGCGTTCGTCACCGGGTTACACCACGCGATCCTGGCCGGTGCCGGTGCTTCCGTCCTCGCCGCCATCGTGGTCGCGATTCTGTTGAGACAGCGCACCACGACCGGTCATGATGACGACACCGTCGGCGACCGGACCAGCATCCCCTCGCGCACGGCTGCGCTCGAGGACTAGGAGAAACACCATGCCGTCTACCGAGTTCAGAACCCATGCTCAGCTGATCCTCGATCGCCTCGACGAGGCCGGCGACCTGATGGTGTGTGCCGATGCCACGCGCAGGTGTACCGCCGACGAATTCGCCAGGGAGATCCGCAGTTTCCGCCACACGCTGGCCGCCCGCGGAGTCAAGCGCGGTGAGCTCGTCGCCCTGATCGCACCGAACACCGTGACCGCGCTGGCCGTGCGATTCGCCGCTTCGCTCACCGGTGCGGTCACAGTGGTGTGCCCCGGCGCGGACTCCCCCGATCGGCTCAATGCCTTCCTGTCCGGCCTCGACCCGGCGACTGTCGTCGTGTTCGAGGCCGGTGCAGCGGCCGACATCACGGCGGTCGCGGCTGACCGGATCTGGGACGCCACCGATCCGATGCCCGACCTGTGTGCCGCGGAGGACCCGGCGGCCGAGGTTTCGGTGCGTGCCGACGACCCGTGCATCCTGGTGGCGACCGGCGGCACTACCGGCACGTCCAAGTCGAGCATCCGCGATTTCGCGGCCTATCGGCACCTGATCGGCGGCCCGAGCAGTCCCACCCGACGACAACTCGTCTGCACACCCCTGGCATATATCGCGCAGACGGCGGTAGACCAGACGTTGTTGGCCGGCGGCGTGGTATTCCTGCACGACCGATTCGACCCGCACGAAGTTCTGGAGTCGATCGAGCGAGATCGCATCACTCACATCGCGCTGGTGGAGCCGCTTCTCGTCGAACTCGTCGACTGTCCCACCCGACCCGATCACGACTTATCGTCGTTGCAAGCAGTCACTCATGTCGGTGCTGACGCGCCACCTGAACTACGCCACCGGCTGCTCACCGCCCTCCGCCCCGGGGTGTTGGCCCACGTGTACGGCGCCAGCGAATTCGGTCCAGCGTGTGCGCTGGCCGGCGCAGATTACAGCCTCGATCGTCCCGATCTGCTCGGTAGTGCGGGGCGAGCACTCCCCGGCGTCGAGGTGCGGATCGTCGATGATGCCGGTCGCGCGATGGATCACGGTCGGCTGGGGCGCATCGAAGTTCGTTCACCAGGTGCGGCGACCGCGTACTGGGGTGCTCGTGCGGAAAGAGACCGGTTCCACTCGGACGGATGGTTTCGCAGTAGCGATTTCGGCGAGATCGACGAGGAGGGATATCTCCGCGTACGTGGCCGAGAAGCCGATCGACGCGTGATCGACGGTGTTCCGCTGTGGCCCCTCGACATCGAGAACGCGATGTCGGGGCACCCGGCCGTACGGTATGCGGTGGCTGCGCCGCTCGACTCTGAGACCGCTGACTTCGCCGTGTGGGTCGTTCTCGCACCCGGTTCCGGTATCAACGAGCAGGATCTCCGATCCCATCTGGTTGCAGTCGGCGGTCCGCGATTGGCGGATGTGCACCTGCAGCGAGTGCTGACCATGCCGGTGACCGCGCAGGGCAAGCCGGATCGGCGGAGGTTGCTCAGCCAGATCGGCGTCACTTCCGGTGGACAACACCTTTGAGGTCACGGCGTGAGTGGACTCCCAGCTTCGCGTAGGCATTACCGAGGTGATATTCGACGGCCTTGACGCTGACGTAGAGACCGGCCGCGATCTCCTTGTTGGTCTGACCGTCCGCGGCGAGAACGACGACGTCGCGCTCGCGATCGGTCAAGATCGACAACGCACTGTCAGGATCAGCTGACTCGGGAATTCCGGCGCCGCCGGTGATCGTGGAATCCACCGCGCGCAGGTACGGGAAAGCTCCGGCGTCGGAGAGCACTCGCCGCGCGATCGCGAATTGTTCTGTCGCTGCGCGGCGGCGCCGGTTGGCCCGCAGAAACATCCCGTAGTCGCGTCGCATCGCGGCACGATCGAGCACCAGTTGGTCAGTCGTCTCCGACTCAACGGCCGCCGCGTACTCGACGTCGGCTCGGGTGGAGTCACCATCGAGCCCGGCGATCCGGGCGTTGAGCCAATGGATCTGCATCCGAAAGTCCAGGCACCGTCGACGCGCAGAATCGATCAACGCCGCAAGCTCGGACTCTGCGCCGGCCCGGTCGCCGCGGTCGAGTCGCGCTGCGACCAGCGTGGGCCAGAAGAACAACGAATGCGACCCCGGAAGGTGGTCGCCGCCGCCCCGAGTCAGCACTGCGAGTTCCGCGATGACGGCTTCGGAATCTCCCTTCACCTCGGCGAGAGCAGCACGTGCGCACGTGGTCATCCCGACGGCGTCCACGGTTGGCACCACCGCCGCGATCTGGTTGCCGCGTTTGATGTGCCTGTCGGCGACGTCGAAGTTTCCGCGGCCCGCGTGCACCATCGCGCTGATCGCGTGAGCCTGTGCGGTGATCCACAGTTGGGATTCGTCGGCGGCGAGATCGAGTGCGGAGTGGGCGCTGACGAGCGCTTTGTCCCAATGTCCGAGCACGTATTCACATCGGGCGACGATCACGTTGGTCTGCGCCCTGCGGTCGCCGAGTAGTGGCGACAGCTCATCACGCTGGAGTGCACCCTCGGACAGTCGCAACCACCGCAGCGATTCGGTCACGCGGCCGGCGTAGTGATTCTGCATTCCCCTCCCCCAGATGCGGTTCATGTCGGTGTGCTCGACGTCCCACGGATCTGGGTAGCGGGCCAGGAGCAGCTGGAGTCCGGCGATCCCACCGTCGGCTTGGACCGACCGCACCCACCTCCACGAACGCGGCGAACTCTGCCTCCGGGGAGCCCGGGGCGGCGAGGTCGAGTGCAGCCCGGGCGTGCCGGATGCCCTCGGTCCCCTTCGCCTGCACGTTCGACAGAACGCTGAGGGCCAGATGTGCCCGGGCGAGTTGCTGGGGCAGCTCGTCCAGGTCGACAGCATCGCGCAAGAGTGTCTCGGCCTCATCGATCCGACCCGACTGCCAGGCCAGCCAGGACAACTCGATGTCACGTTGCACCGAGACCGGACACGAGCGCAGCCGGGCCTCCAGAGCCCGCATCGCGGCGAGGTGGCGACCATTCATGTTGTGCTGCCCGGCCGCGAGGATACGCCGTGCGGCCTGCTCCCTTTCCCCGATTCTTGCTGCCGCGGCGCTATAGGCGGCGGACTGCGCCGAGTCGCCGGTGGCGTCGGCGGCGACGTCGAGCTCGGCGGCCAACTCGGGGTCGACCCGGTCCGCCGCGGCGATCCGGTGGTGCAGGCCGATCGCGGGACTGCTGGCCGCTCCAGCGAACGCGAGGTGTAGTTCGCGACGCCGAGCCGGGGAGATGTCGTCGTAGACCGCAACCCGATACAAGGGATGGACGAACCGCACTCGGTGGATCGGGTCGCGGGGCAGGTGTTCGAGCAGACCACTTTCCAACGCCTCGGCCAACACCGCCGATGGGTCGGTTGACGCGGTCGCCGTGCCGAGGTCGATGAGGCCGGCCGACCCTCCGGCCACCGCCAGTGCCTCCACGAATGCCTGTGCTTGGTTCGGCAGGGCGCGTACGCGATTGGTGACGGTCTGCGCGAGCGATCGCGGGGCGGGCAGCGGTGCGACACTGTTGAGTTCGGCGGAACTGAGTTCGGTGAGCAGCGTGCGGACATGCAGGGCACGGCCACCGGTGTGGCGATGCAATCGGGCTGCGGCCGTGGGTCCCAGAACGATACCGTCGGACTCGGCGATGGCCGCGACATCTCGCTCGGTCAGATCGCCGATGATCAGGTGTCGGCCACGATCCGGGTCGGCGCCGAGACGGCGCCACGCAGAGTCCGCAGGGATCCCAGCCGGGCGTGTGGTGATCAGTGCGAGCACGCGGTCGCCCGGGCTGAGCCGACGAAACGCCGTCAACAGTGCCACCTCCGAAGCCGTGTCTGACCAGTGCAGGTCTTCGATGATCACGGCCACCGGGCCCTCGGACTGGCGTTCACTCAGAAGCTGCAGTAGCTCATGTCCCGCGGGAAAGGGTTTGTCGGCGGTGAACGCCCCGAGCTGGGACAGCAGCCACATTGACGTCTCGGTGGCGAGTTCGTCTGCGTCGGCGCGCAGCACGGTGAATCCTAAGAGATCGGCTCCGGCCGCCCGCACGAGGCTCGATTTGCCGACGCCTGCGTCGCCCTCGATGAGCACGACGCACGGTCGCGCGTCGACGACCTGCCGTGCGCAGTGGCGTACGTGCGCAAGCTCGTCCTCGCGACCGACGACCTTGCGCGCGCTGGGTTCCATGGTGCCAAGTATGTCCGATAGTGGCCGTGGCTGACCGCAATTCATCACTGGGTGGCGCCGGTGGAGATCTCCGACCTCGATCGTCGAGTCGACGTCGCGTGCGCTCGACGTCGAGCGCCGTGTCATCCGCGGTGTCAACGGCGGCCGCGATCCGCTGACCTCATCCACGAGTCTTGTGCCTGTTAGACAACGGGATTCCGAGGATCAGCCGCCGAGACTCTCGGATCGAGCCGTTGAGTCGCGGAGTAGTTGACGTGGCGCATCCTGCAGATTCGTTGACAGGACCTCGTTGCCAAGACCGCAGCTCGGCGGCCTTCTAAACGTTCGCCATCCGTTTCGACAAGATATCTGCGTCCCGGCATTCACCCAGAAAGGCAAGCCGCTGATCGCCGCAACGGTACGAGTGACCAGGCTCTAGGACAAGGACAGGAACGACGTTCGATACCCGGGAACCAGTCAGGGCATCTCCACCGTCTGGGCGCGGCGGATCTCTTCGACGGCGCGCATCAGATACGGACGATGATCGAGTGCGGCAACCGCCGCCAGATCGGCGATCACAAGGACCGCGGCGCCGTTGAGCCGTGCCGGCGGGATGTCCGTTGCCGGGCCGTCATCGTCAGAACGTTGGACCACAGCGAGACTGCCAGTGAGTACCACCACCACGGCCGACGGATCGACGGGCGCATTCCAGGCACCGGCATCCCTGGCCGTGCGGGTCAGTACCTCGGAAAGGTCATCACCGCTCACACCGTCCTGATACTGGGTCTCGACGAGTTCCCGGATCATGTGAGCGTGTACGTCTCGCGCTTCAGGGTGGAGTTCGAGCGACTTGACTGCTTCTCCGAAACCGTCGAGGTCGTGTGCGCGCGCCGCACCGATGCCGAGCTCGGTGGCCTGTGCGATGACTCGAGCCTTCGACGGCCATTCGGTCGGCAACTGCATGTCGGCCACGTCATGTCTCCTGTCTGTGGGCCAGTCCTCCGAATCGCTGGTCGTACCACCCTATATCGTGGCGGACCTCGACTACCTCGTGGTGACTCGCCGTGGCCCTCACCTCGAGCGCATTGCGGTCGATGAACTAACCTCGCACACTTGGTAACTCACCGTCATGTCGCAGTCGCCGACGCGTTGAGCAACGTCTTGGCCGACACATATCCGACCAAGACGGTCGCCACTCTCGATCATCGCCACTACACCGTCCTCCGTCTCGGTCACTGTTCGGCGCCACTGATCATTCCGCAAGCCGGGGCCACAACATTCGCCACTGTTCCCGCGGATGGGATCCGAGACGGGTAGACCTCGCCTGCGCAGGGTTACCCTCGAACTTGTGCCAGCACCGTCCGACTCCCCCACCCGCACAAGCTCGGCTATCACCGGCCTCGAGCGCACTTTTGCCGACCGGTTGCCGCCACTGAGCGTGCCCTGGCGCGGCGCCGACGCGCCGGAGCCGACGCTCCTCGTCGTCAATGAGGAACTCGCGGCCGCGTTGGGTCTCGATGTGGCGGCCCTGCGGTCCGCCGACGGCATGGCGATCCTGTCTGGTGCCGCGGCGCCAGCCGACGCGACACCGGTCGCCACCGCGTACGCCGGACATCAGTTCGGTGGTTACGCGCCGCTGCTCGGCGACGGGCGGGCCCTGCTGCTGGGTGAACTGATTGACACTGGCGGACATCGAGTTGACTTGCAGCTCAAGGGTTCCGGACCGACGCCGTTCTCCCGGGGCGGGGATGGCTTCGCGGTGGTCGCTCCGATGCTGCGGGAGTACCTGGTGAGCGAGGCCATGCACGCGCTGGGAGTTCCGACGACGCGTTCCCTGGCAGTCGTCGCCACCGGACGCGGTGTCCACCGCACGGGGATCGAACCAGGCGCGGTGCTCACCCGGGTCGCAGCCAGCCATCTGCGCGTCGGGACCTTCGAGTTCGCGGCCCGCCGGCCCGAGCTGCTGGGGCCGCTCACCGACTATGCGATCGCCCGTCACTATCCCGAGCTCGTCGACCTCCCCGAGGATGGGAATCGGTACCTGGCGTTCCTGGAGGCGGTGATCGATCGACAGGCGGCGCTGGTCGCGCAGTGGATGCTGGTCGGCTTCGTCCACGGCGTCATGAACACCGACAACACCACGATCTCCGGCGAGACCATCGACTACGGCCCGTGCGCCTTCATCGACGCCTTCGACCCCTCGGCGGTGTTCAGTTCGATCGATCACGGCGGCCGCTACGCCTTCGGCAATCAGCCTGCCGTCCTGAAATGGAATCTCGCCCGCTTCGCCGAGACGCTGCTGACCCTCATGGCGGCAGAGCCGGACAAGGCGATCGACGCCGCGACCGCAGTTCTCGCCTCTTTCGACGATCGCTACAACCGATACCTGATCGAGGGCATGCGTGCGAAGATCGGACTGATCGGCACCGTTGGTGAGAGCGACCTGATCGACGACCTCCTGACCTTGATGAGCGATCAGCGTGCCGATTGGACCGGCACGTTCCGTGCGCTCGCCAACGAACTCCGCGGTGACCACGCACCGTTGGCGACGCTGATCCCGAGTGAGCACATCGACCCCTGGCTGCACCGGTGGCGCGTCGCGCTCGATGGCCTCGGTCGCGACCCTGATGAGACCGCGGCCGCGATGGACCGCATCAACCCGCTCTACATTCCTCGCAACCACCATCTCGACGAGGCGTTGCGCTCGGCCACACACGGCGACATATCCGCGTTCGAGCAACTCTTGGCGGCGGTGACCCACCCCTTCGAGCATCGGGGCGAGTGGGACACCTTCGCAGCCCCCGCACCCGAATCATTCACCAACACTTTCCAGACGTTCTGCGGAACGTGAGGCTCGTTGGGACGAGTTCCGTCAACAGAGGCTGCGCGTCGACCCGGACGGATGGGGATGTCCTCGCAGATGGATTTGCGCGCAGCGTCTGCTGACGCCACCGGTGGTACCATATATGGCATGGCCAAAACTACGCTTTACCTCCCGGATGACTTGAAGCGGGCCATCGAACTCGAAGCGCGCCGGCGATCGCTTCCGGAGGCCGAGATTGTCCGGCAGGCTTTGCGTAAAGCTCTGAGCGGCAATACGCCCCGACCTCGGGGCGCATTGTTCTCGGGCAACGAACCCATCGCTGATCGTGTTGACGTGCTACTTGACGGCTTCGGCGAGTGATCGTCGACACCAGCGCACTGCTGGCGTATTTCGACGCTGCTGAACCGCAGCATGAAGCTGTCGCGGTGTTGATCGACGCAGCAGATGAGCCCTTGGTCGTATCACCGTACATCGTGGCCGAACTCGACTATCTCGTGCTGACTCGCCATGGCTCGCACATCGAGCGCCTCGTGCTCGATGAACTGACTTCGGGCGCTTGGGAACTCGCCACCATGTCGCGTGAGCGGTTGGCGACCGCTGCGGAGATCGTTCGACAGTATTCCGACGTGCCCGTCGGTGTGGCCGACGCGTCGAACATCGTCTTGGCCGACGCCTATCGGACCAGGACGGTTGCGACCCTCGATCATCGCCACTTCACTGTCCTCCGTCTCGGCGACGGTTCGGCCCCATTGATCATTCCGTGAACCGGACTGCCGAACGTCCGCCAACGATGTCGACTAGACCGCGTCAGCGGCGCACCCGATAGCGCAGGTGTAGCACCCGGTCACCCTGGACCACCGCCTCGGGATTCTCGAGCAGATGCGGTGCGCTGACCGATCCGAAGAACCGCTTGCCGGCCCCGAGAACGACGGGCACCACGTCCATGCGCACCTCGTCGACGAGGCCGGCGGCAAACACCTGGCCGCCGACGTCGCCTGCGGCGACCTCGACGACACGGTCACCCGCGAGCTCCTGCGCTGTCGCCACGGCCGTGTCGACGCCGTCGGCGAAATGAAACGGCGCCTTCATTTTCCAGTCGTCAGGTTCCGGCCGATGCGTCACGACGACCACGTGGTCGACACCGCTCGGCGGCACCCCGTTCCAGCCATCGGTGATGTCAAAGACGTGGCGGCCGACGATGGTGACCCCGATCTGATCCCAGTACGGCCGGATGTAGTCGTAGGACGTCTGCGACACGTTCACCATGCCGCTGTCGTCGAGGGGAACGTCGCCGCTGGACAACCACTCGAACAGCGGTCCGGGCTGGTCGTTCTCGTCGGCGATGAAACCGTCGACCGACACCGAGCCGTACAGGACCACTGTGCTCATCGGATGCTCCTCGAGTTTCGCGGGAGGTCAAGATTACCCGCGTTCACGCCGGTGCATCCTCACGCTGGCTCAGACCACCGGCAGAGCTGCCAGCGCGAGGTCGGATCCGCGTGGCCCGACTGCGCACAGTCCCACCGGCGGACCTGCGCTCGGGAGCGGGTTGCTCACCGCGGGTCGGCCGACGATCCCGGCCAGGCAGGTCAATTGGAAGGTTCGTGCGCGGGTGTCTTCGATGACTCCACCGCCGATGGCTGCGCTTGCACGGGTGGGTGCGGTCGACGACGCCGACGGCAGCAGCAAGACCGCATCGCCCAGTGCTCGGTTGATGCGATCCCGCGCAGTCGCGAGGACGCGGTCGGCCGCGGCGAGATCGGAAGTGGTGACCTTCGACGCGGTCTCGAACCGGGATCGGACATCGGGATTGAGCGAATCCCAATGCCGTGAGATCCACCGTCCGTGCGCCTGCCACGCCTCCCATCCCTGGCGAGTCTGGAACGCCTTGACCCACTGCGGTAAGACGCTGATATCGAAGGCAATAGAGCGCACCGGGATGCGTGTTCGTAGCCGCTTGATTCCGGCGCGCACTGCGGGTGCCACGTCGGGTCCGGCGACGTTGATGATGTCGTCGGAGTAGACCAGTGACACGTCGAGGCTCGCGGGTAGGCCCGGCGCCAGCGCTGCCGTCGTCGCGACGAGATCGGCGCGCGTGCGGGTCATCCAGCCGACGGTGTCGAACGAGGGGGCCAGTGGCAGCAGACCATCGGTGGAGATGGCGCCATGGGTCGTGCGGATGCCGTAGAGCCCCTGGTAGGACGACGGGATCCGGATGGATCCGCCGGTGTCGGTACCCAGCCCGATCGTCGCCTCATGCAGGGACACCGCGCTCGCCGAACCCGACGACGACCCGCCCGGTATCCGGTCGGGTGCCTGCGGGTTCGGCGGAGTTCCGTAGTGTCCATTCGTCCCGGCGAGGCTGTAGGCGAATTCGTCTGTGCGACTGATGCCTGCGATCGATGCGCCCGCCGCGAGCAGCGCCGCGACCGATGGTGCTGTCACCGCGGACGGCTGAGATTGACTCAGCCATACAGTGTTACCCGCGCCGACCCGATGGCCTCGGATCGAATAGAGATCTTTGACGGCCACGGTCTTTCCTGCCAACAGCCCGTGTCCGGTGGGCGCCACCAGCGGCGTGCCGTGTTCACGCCACACCGTCGGATCGATTGCCGGTGAGACGTTGCCAGGACGTGGTGCCGCGGTGGTCGAACCGGTGGTGGCCAAGCCCAGCGCGCCGGCCACCGATACCCCCGCCGCACCGAGAAATCCCCGTCGTGTCAGATCCTGCATGTCGTCGTCCGTTTCCTTGTCCATGATTCGTAAGTGGTCGGCGCGCATCCGGCGGGCGCTCACCGCGTCGACACGTGAGCGGAGACCACCCGCCAACCCGGTTCCAGGCGCATCCAGACCTGGCTTTGTCGGACGACGCGCTCGTCACGCCGGAAGACGGCGTTGGCCAGCACCACCTCGGGACTCAGCGGGGTGATCTCGACACGCTCGAGTGTCCGGGCAAGGCCCTGTCCTGACCGCCGGCTTCGGAACTCCCGGATCTCGTCGTAGCCGAACAACTCCTCGCCGGCTCCGAAACGGATGGTGCGTGGATCGTCGGCGAACAGTTCGTCGAGGACACCGATGTCGTTGGAGACCAGAGCCGCATCGTAGCGATCGAACGCCTCGCGGACTTCAGCCCGCGCATCGTCCAGATCGGCGACGATCAACGGTCGTGCCCTCGTGTCGAGGTGGGTTCGGCCAGTACTCGATCCTCAGCACGCGGACCCGAATCCCGCTCCCCGGCTGCCGAATCCTCCGCGACCGCGATATCGGTGGTTCGCGACGCCTCGACGCCCTGGGTCGGCCGCGGAAATGCCAGGCGCATCGAGAGATAGGCGAACACCGGACCGAGGAAGTTCATCGCGACCACCGACACCCATGCGGCCCAGGGATTCTGCGGATCGAAACCGAAGCCGCCGAAGAAGGTCGCGAAGTACGAGGCAAAGCCGAGGAACATGCCGGGGATCAGCGCGAAGGCCTTGAGTCGCCCGGTGAACATCAGCGCAGAGTTGACCACGAAGATGATCGCGGCGAGAACCAGGTTCTGCGCGAATTGCCCAGTGCCCGCGATGGTGCCGATCTGCTGGTCGATCAGCACGATGACCAGCGCGAAGGTCGAGCCCAGCGGCATCGTCATCCACAGCCGCCGCGCATTGGTCAACGAGGGTCCGCCGAGCAGGAAGGTACCGGCCCAGCCGATGAAGATGGCCCAGGGCGGAAGATGCAGGGCGGTGCCACCGATGAAGGCGGTCAGACCAGCCAAGAACGACGCCACGAATTCGTGCGGAATGCGGTCACGCATGGATAACCTCCGTGAGTTGGGATGTACGGGTGGTGTGGGCGACCACCCGCCCACCCTTGATGACAAAACAGCGATCCGGACGATCGAGAAGCACATCTGCGACACAATCGGTCGACAGGACCACGAGGTCGGCGCGGCAACCGGGTGCCAGGCCATAGCGATCGTCCACGCCGACCACCGCGGCCGCCGAGTACGTGGCCATGTCCAGGACCCGAGCAAGTCCTGGAGCCCCCGACACATGGCTGACCTGCGCCAACAGCAAGCCGACGTCGAGCATGTCGGCGTTGCCATACGGCGTGAAGGCATTGCGGATGTTGTTCGACGAGTATGCGCATCGCACGCCCGCGGCCCACATGTCCGCCACCGGCACCACTCCGCGACGGACGTTGTGGGTATCGTCTCGTCCCCCGAGATGCATGTCGGTAGCCGGCAAGGGAACCACTGCCACACCCGCGGCAGCGAGATCGGCGAGTGCGGACTTGCGATCGTCTGCGTCGCGACCAGCGAGAGACGTCATGTGCCCCAGGGTGACCCGGCCCGACATGCCACGCCGCACGGTCACCTCGGCGATCTGCTCGGCGAGGGCGAAGCGTGGGTCGGACGCATCATCGGCGAAATCGGCGTGCATGTCGATCGGCACGCCGAACTCCTCGGCGAGTCCGAACACCACATCGACATGTCGGTGGCAATCCGCGAGATTCGCCTCGTTGTAGGTGCATCCGCCGATCACGTCGGCGCCGCGCCGCAACGCCTCGGCCAGGAGTTCCTGTGTGCCGGGGGCTTTGAGGATCCCCTCTTGCGGAAAGGCAACGATCTGCAGGTCAACCTGCCCGCGGTATTCCTCCCGCAGGTCGACGAGGACATCGACACCCAGCAGGCCGACGATGGGATCGACGTCGGGATGTGCACGGATGAGCGTGGTGCCGTTGATGATCGACTGCTCGATCACCTGCCGAGCGCGCTGCCGCACCGACTCCGCCGTGAACTGTCGCTTGAGTGCGCCGGTCACCTCGATCGCGCCGGCAAGCGTGCCGTCCCGGTTCGGCTGCTCCTTGTCGAGCAGCGCTTTGTCCAGATGCAGATGAGCCTCGATCAGGCCGGGAATGACGACCCGACCAGCGCAATCGATCGTCGTTGCCGCCCGCGGCGAGGCGCGATCGGAGATCTCGACGATGAGCCCGTCGTCGACGCCGATGTCGACCAATGGTGCGTCATCGGCAATCCGTGCCGACTGCAGCAGCAGGTCCATGAATACACTTCCTCCCGGCTCGCTTACGCATTCCACAATCGTTGCGCCGTGTTTCCTTGCGCTGCACGAGTCGTAAAGCCGGGGTTAAAGTTGGTCATACCAAGAGACCAAGCCGGGAGTTGATGGCATGCTGCAACGAGGACACACGCTCAGTGCGACGGCGTCGGCGTATCTGGAGGGCATGGTGCTCAACGACCTCGTACCCGGCGACAAGCTGCCACCCGAACGTGTCCTGGCGGAGAATCTCGAGGTGTCGCGGACGACGATCCGCGAAGCGTTGCGTGACCTGGAACAACGACGTCTGGTCACACGCACCCCGGGGCGCGGCACGGTGGTACTACCCCGATCGGCCAAGGCCACACAGCTTCTCGAGACCATGGGCGACGACGCCGAGGAATCTCATGTGGCAGAACTGCGCATGCTCGTCGAGCCGCAGGTTGCGGGGCTGGCTGCGGACCGTGCCACATCGTCGGATCTGCTGCAGCTCGAGGAGATCCTGGCGTCGACCCACGCGGGTCTCAACCCGGCGGAGTCACTGGCACAGGACGTCGCGTTTCACATGCAGATCGCCCGGGCGGCCCGCAATCCCCTCTTGGTGTCGTTGTGTCAGCTCAGCAGCGGGTGGGTACAGACCGTACGGGCCCGATCCCACGCCACCCGCGACGGACGCCGCACCTCGTTCATCGGGCATCAGGAGATCCTGCGTGCTGTCCGAAACCATGACCACGATGCGGCCACGGCCGCGATGACAGCCCATCTCGACGATGTGGCACGACTTGTTGAACGGAGACACCGATGACCGTCGAGATCAGTGACGCAACACAGATTCTGGCCACCGGTTCGGGTCCGATCACCGGAGACGAATACCTTCCGTGCCGGCCGGACGACGTCTTCTGGGGTGACCTACCGTGCGCTGCGGACACTCCTGCGATGACGGTGGAGCCGGGAACCTCGGTCACCATCGACACGCTCAGCCACGAAGGCATCCTGGCCGACCAAGGGCGCGACCCGCGAGCATTCTTCGGTGGCCACGGCGTGGCCCCGGAGATGGTGTTGGACGAGGCGATCGAGCTGTGTGCCTCAGATCGACCGCACAGATTCGGCATCGACGGTCCGCACGTGACAACGGGACCCATCGAGATCGCCGGCGCACAACCGGGTGACCTGGTGGCGATGACGGTGATCGAGACGCTGCGGCGGGTGCCCTACGGCGTGGTGTCCAATCGGCATCACAAGGGCGCTCTGCCCGGAGAATTCCCGGCAGGCGAAGCGAACTACAGCGCGTTCGTGTCTGTCGACGCCATCCCTGACGGCTCGGCATTCGGCGTGATGCCCTTGGATGTCGGGAATCCCGAAGCCACCGCGCGCTTTCCGCTCGCGCCGTTTCTGGGCATCATGGGTGTCGCGGTGGCCGGTCCCGACCGCGCTCATTCCGTGCCACCCGGTCCGCATGGCGGCAACATCGACCTCACCGTGATGACCGAAGGCTCGACTCTGTATGTGCCGGTGCAGGTCCCCGGCGCACTCGCCTATGTGGGCGATCCGCATTTCGCACAAGGCAATGGCGAGGTCGCGTTGACCGCGCTCGAGGCCTCGCTGCGCGCGACCATCCGCTTCGACGTCATTCCGGCAGTCGAGGTGAACGAGCGATTCGGTGCGCTGGTCGCGCCGATCGCGGAAACGCAGGACTATCTCGTTCCGACCGGCCTCGACGTCGATCTCGATGTCGCTGTCCAGAACTGTGTGCGCGCAGCCATCTCGGTGTTGGGCGCCCGGTACGGGATGCAGCCGGCCCAGGCGCTCGCCTACCTCAGTGCTGCAACAGATTTCGACATCTCTCAGGTCGTCGATGTGGTCAAAGGCGTCCATGCGCGCATCCGGCGGTCCGACTTCGCCCGATGATCGGGCGCGCACACGAGACGTCAATCTCGGAGACAGCTATTCGGCCGGCTCCGGTGTCCTGCCCACCGCGCCGGGCACGCTCCCGCTCTGCGCGCAGTCGAGCATCAATTACGCCCATCTCATCGCCGACCGTACCGGCGCGCGTCTGACCGACGTGAGTTGTGGAGGGGCGAAGACCACCGATTTCTTCCAGACGCAATACCCCGGACTACACCCGCAACTCGATGCGCTGAACCTGCGAACTGGTCTGGTCACCTTCATGATCGGCGGCAATGACGGCGACGTGTTCGGCGCCACTGTCGCCAAATGCGTTGCCGCAGCGGCTACCACAAATGGGCAGGGATCACCGTGTCGCGCCATGTACGGAGACTCCATTGCCGCCGAGATCCGTCGGCAGACATTCCCGAAGCTGCTGCGCGCCTTCACCGCAGTCCGCTCCCGGGCGCCGTTGGCCCGCGCCGCCGTGGTCGCCTACCCGTGGATCTTGCCGGACAGGGCGCAGTCATGCCCGGGATTCCCGATCGCACCCGGCGACATCCCGTACACCCACGGCATCCAGACGACCCTCAACGATGCCATCCGCCGAGCGGCTCGATTGACCGGAATCACCTACGTCGACGCCGCGACCGCATCGGTCGGCCACGACAGCTGTAAACCGCAGGGCGTGCGGTGGATCGAGCCGCTGATCACCGATGTCCAGACTGTTCCCGTGCACCCCAACGCTCTCGGAGAGCGACAGTTGGCCGAGGTGACCCTGCGCGCGCTGCGCATCTAGCGCTCGTAGTCCATGCGCTCACTGCGTTGGCGTGAACCTGCGGGCGGGTGATGTCGATTGCTCCCGGCGTGTCGCGGTAACCATCTCTGCCACGATGCTCTCAGCGCTGCGGGCGGCTGCCCGGCAGACCCGTGTTGTGAATGCGTCGTTGAGTGGATGATCGGCCCGCGACCGCCATCGTTGGACTGTGCCCAGAGCGCGCGACGGGCCCGACGTCATGGTCTCGAAGGGGTCCAGACCCAGACGATCGTCGGCGGCTGTTCCATATCCCCCGATGAGCCGGGTCGCTTCGACCGCCTCACTCTCTGTGAGAGTCGTCCTGCGCGAACGCAACAAACCCAACAGTCGCACTTCTTCGAACCCGTGCACATCCCCCATCAGCCGTTGCGCGGCGCTCCGGAGATGCCGGACGTGCGGAGTCGGATATGCCCCGAGGACTCGCGACAAATCCGTCAGTGCGGTGTGGGCCTTCAACTGTTCGGCACGCTGGCCGAACTGTACATCGACGATGGACTGCAACTCGGTGAGCCCACTCCGCTCCAGAAGCTGATCGGCAAGGGACGTCGCATCGCGCACGCCACCTTGGATGAGGACGACGGCGATGCGGATGCCGAACAATCCGAAGCGTCGAACCAGCGCCGTCCGGGTCTCGCGATCGAGCGACAGCGGACTCTCCTCGCGGACGAATCGGTCCGCAGACAGCATCGCCAATTGCAGATCTTCTGGCGATGCCGAAGCCAGAGCTGATAGTGCCGCGAACTCTCGTTGTCGCAAGGTTCGCGCGGTCAGCGCGAGCAGGCCTGCGACCGGTACGACCGCCTGACAGAGCCCCGAGGACGCAAGGTCGGTCGCATACTGCGCGGCGATCTCCTTGGCCGACAGCATCGCATCGAACCGGCCGGAGCCGATCTCATCGGCCCGCGACAACACGCCCACCACACCGAGGGGGCCACCCCGCCCACTGACCTGTCGATTCAGCTCGGCCAACGTCGAAACATCCGACGCGGTGGAAGTCCGCATCAGATATACCACCGCGTCGGCGCCTGATACGCCGTCCGCGGGCGCGAGCAAACGCATCGTCCGAGCGGAGACATCCGCGTTCAGCGATGCGGTGCCCGGGGTGTCGATGATGGTACGTCTCGACAATTCGGTTGTCGGCCAGCACACTTCGAGTCGATCGATGGCAGAGGGCTCGAGCGCGTCGATGTCGAAGTTGAGACACCCGTCGTGCCGTTCGATCGGGACCGCGGCGCTCAGGCCGTTGACGTGATGCGCCCGCACGGACGGTGACGATCCGTGATGAAACCACGTGACGATCTTGGTGCACTCGGTGGCATCGGTAGGCGCGAGTTCTTCGCCGATCAAAGCGTTCAACAGCGTCGACTTGCCTGCTTTCAGCTGGCCCGCCAACGCGATTCGCAGCGGCTCGGACAGACGTTGCGCGCACTGCTCGAGATCAGCCGCCGGCCCGGCGGCACGCGGTCCGTCCGACCGGTATACGGCGATGGCCTCCTCCAGCAGGCGGCGTACCTCATCCGACGTGTTCACGACAACCTCCTGCGGCCCACGCCGATACCTCATCCAAGAAGCCGAGACTTGCTTCCAACCTCCGACTTCTGGCGTCGCGGTCGGCGACCTGCGTGCGCGCACCGTCTTCGGCGGCCTTGATCGATTCGGTCAGTGACCGCGTTGTCTGCTCGGCGATCTCCCGGAAATGATCCCGCAGTACCCGCTGGATCGTGCGCAGGCGATAGCGTGATTCCCTGCCGACCTCGAAAAGGACATCGTCGACAAATGTGCGAACTGCCATCTTGGCCTCGGACCGGCGCCTGGTCAGGCGCATCTCGGCGTCCTCTTTGTAGGACTTGCGCCCCAACAGAACACCTGCCGCCACCGAGAACGGGTTGAGCATCGTCATGCCGACCATCGTCGACATCATTCCGAACATCATCATGCCGCCGTACGAACCGCGCATCCCGGTGACCACCTTGTGCACCACACCGGTCGGCTGTTGCTCGAGGTCGGTGAGCCCGGTCTGAGGCGAGATCTCGTGACCGATCGCCGCCAGGTCCAGGCGAGGTATGGCGACATCCCCGGTATCGGAGAAGGAGTCGGCAACCCTCTCGGCCACGGCCAGTGATTGGTCGTGGGTCCAGATGAAGTTGTCACCGACGGCTTCGGCGATGTCGTTCTTGAGATCCTCGCCCAGTTGTGTCCAGAATTTGGCCGGGTCACCCGCATCGATCCTGGATTCGTAGTCCTTGAGCAATCTACGTGTTCGATTCCGGAGGTCATGGTCGGATTCGGCGGACAGATCGGCGATGCCGTCGCCGAGTACTTGCTGCCAGAGCGCAGTGCGCGATGACAGTTCTCTCGCTTCAGTGCGAGCGCGTTCCAGTTCGGCGACAATGGCCTCGCGCGCGCCCGGGTCCTTGAGTGTCTCCAGCTCCGGCCGAACCGCCAGCGACAGATGATCGGTGACCGAGCGGATCTCGTTCATCACCAGCCGTCGCATGGTGGTACTCGCCTGCGCCAGCACCCGCGTCTCCAGAAACTCGAGAATGCCCGGGAACCCGGACTCCTCGTTGAGATCGCGGTCGTCGAGCCGGATGGCGTGCGAGCGCAGGAGCGACGAGACGGGCAATGGATCGACGTCATTGGACTGTCGCCGCAGATGCGCCACGTCTGCGGCGACGACGTCGCGCCACATCGGGTAGAGGTCGGTCTTGGTGGCGACGCACAGTGCGTTATCGCATAGTTCGGTGACCTGCCGGATGAATGACATCTCCGGTGCCGTGTACTCCTGACTGACGTCGGAGGCCACGATGATGGCGTCAGACGCAGCAAGCAGGCCCAGAGTCGCTGCGGCATGTGGTGATCCGACACCGCCCGATCCCGGCGTGTCCACCAGGACGATGCCACGTTGCAGCAACGGGCTGGGCACGTGGACCTCGAGCCGTAGAACCTGTGCGCCGCCCGCCTCCGGGGCACGCGCGAGATCACGGGAGATGTCGTCCATCGGGATGGGAATCGCACGCTCCCCTTCGGTCTGCACGGGGCCGGGCCGTGCGTCCGAATCGATCACGTCCTGTGCCGAGTCGCTGACGATCAGGCGGGCGTGCGGTTCCTCGGCGTACCCGATCGTGGTGATCGTCGATGTCGTCTCCCCGTCGCCCATCCGACACACCGGTACATTCAGCAGTGCATTGATGAGCTGGCTCTTACCCTGCTTGAGTTGGCCGACCACCACCACCCGTGCGCTGGGATCCACGACGCGCAGGCGGGTCGCGGACATCCGGCGACTCAGGTCCTCGCGTCCGGCATCGCGTGCGAGTTGGCAAAGGCGATCGATGATCTGACAGACCTTGGTGGTGTTGGCGTCCATGGTGATCTCTCGTACCTGCGGGTGTGGAATATGAATTGCCGAGCGGTCGCATCGTCCTCGCGGCTACTCGATCCCGGGAGCACCGGACAGGAATAGCCGCGAGGAGATGATGGTCGCGGGTGGTCAGAAGATGTCGTCGAAGGCGTCACCGATCGCGCCTGCGACGTCGCCGACCGCGCCGCCGACGGCATTGGCGGCACCTCCGTACGCGGCACCGATCCCGCCGGCGACACCGCCGATCAGGTCGCCCGGATCCGGCAGTTGCAGACCGGATTCGCTGGTGCTGTTCGATACATCGTGTGAATCGCGGTTGTACGAGTCGTTGGTGGAGTTGTCGTCGTGCGAGTCGTAGCTGCGCTCATCGTTGAACGAATCATGGATGTCGTGGCGATCATGGGTTTCGGTGTAGCTGTTGCTGTTGTCACTGATGATCCCTCCACGCTCATAGCCCATGTTGATGTTGTCGAGCGAGATACCTCCGCCGTCGCCGCCGTCTCCCCCACCGGCCCAGAAACCCTGTCCACCAGCGGCTCCGCCGGCACCGCCGTCGCCGGCCTCGCCGACGTTGAGAGTGTTGTGACTGTCGTTCGTGCTGTTGTCCTCGATGTGAGTGTTCTGGGTGTTGCCGCTGTTGTTGCCGTGCACGGACTGGTCGACGTTGGTGGTGTCGTTGTCGAAGGTGTTGCCGACGACGTTTCCGTCTCCGGCGACTCCCCCGGTGGTTGCGATGTCGCCGGTCGAATCCCCGCCGATCGCCACCGATCCCGTACCCGAGGAGGTGGTCGAGCTGTCGACATTGGTGGTCTGGGCGCCTGCGGTCCATTGGTTCGTCATCGTCTTGTCCTTGTCTGATCGGGTTGTTTTGCGAGCGTTGTTTTTTCGGGAGTTCCAGATCCCGGGGGTGCTGAGTTCTCCGCAGTGGGATTCGAGAGTGCTTCTCGGGTGTCTTCGACGCTAGGCGTCGCAGCGTGGCGCAGAAACGGGGTTCACCCCCTCTCGTGTTCGGGGACGGTGGGGGGTGGCGGGGCCACCCCCGGGGAGTCAGGGACCGTCGGTGAAATCGCCACCGACGGTGGCATCTGTCAGCGGCGCTGCCGCGGTGACGCCGGAATCTGGGACATATCCGGTGCCACCTGCGTCGTAGGTGGTTCCGTCATCTGCGGTGTCGCCGACGTAGGAGATGTCGGCCACCGAGTCGGGTGCGGAACTGTCGACAAAAGGCCCGCCGCCGATCCCGGCGTGATCGATCGTCGGATCAGCGAGGGCGTCGCCGAGTGTGATCGGCGCGGCCGGATCGAACTCGGGTGTGGCGTCGGCGGTGCCCTCCGCTCCGCCACCCGGCCCGGGTGCGTCGCCGTGCTCCGATATCAGATCCTCGCTGGTCATCGTCACCGGACGCGCAGCGTCGGCGATTGGTGCGGCGTCGCTCACCAACGTCTGGGGCACGGGGCTGAACGCCTCCAGTTGCTGGAACGCATCGAGGTCCCCGCCCGCTGCGACCGCGAGAGTCGCAGGCATCGGATCGATTCCGATCGGCGTCGGATGAAATGGGCCGGGTCCGGACGGTGTGGCCGGGGGTGTCGTCACCGCCGCGCCGGCCGGTGTGGATCCGGTGGTCGTGCCGGACTGCCCTCCGTTGCCGGTTGTCGTCACTTCCAGCGTGTCGTGGCTGTCGTTGTCGGAATTGTCCACGACCTCGCCGGCGGAACTGTTACCGCTGTTGTCACCGTGCACTGACCTGTCGACGTTGGTGGTTTCCTTGTCCTCGGTGTTGTGCGTCTTGTTGTTGTCACCTGCGGTCCCTTCGGTCGTCGCGATGTCACCGTGGTTGTCTCCTCCGACCGCGACCGACCCTTCGCCGGTGGCGTTGGTCTGACGAGCGTCGAGATGGTTGTTGTCGCCGATGATGGTGTTGAACTGCTGGTGGTAGTTGTTCGTGATGTTCTGAATGATGCCGACGGCGCTGCCGTGACTCGGAATCTGCGGTTCCCAGTGGCCAATTCCGCCACCGGCGCTTCCGGCGGCATTTCCTGCGGGGGCTGGAATCGTTTGTGCCACCTCGGCTACCGCGTGCCGCACATCCTGCGGAGTGACGTCTTTCAGCCCCGCGTCGGCCAGGCATCTCATCGAGTTCTCGTTGAATGCCTCCGCTCTGGCCTGATCGCCGAAGAGTCCGAGGATGAACTGGACGAGTGCGTTGTGATCGTCGGCGGTCGTGTCGTGTTGTGGCATCTCGCATCTCCCTCGGGGCCGGTCTCCTGGTGCGAAGACATGCCGGTAACGCTAGGGCGATCAGCGCTCTGGCCAAACGGGGAGCGGCCCCGTCGTTGCTGTGCGCGTATGGGGTGTCCGTTCGGGGGTGGGTGACCGCATTGGGGGATGCGATCGGTGGACGGCGGCCGTCGATCGATGACAGCTCTGTCGAGTCGGCTCCGACGGATCAGTACAGATCGCCGGCCTGGTCGCCAGGGTCCGCTGTCGACCAGCCCGCGCAAGGGTGTTGCCGCACATCGTCCACCGCGTCGATCTGTGCCGTCAGATCCGTATCCACGTGCACTGCCGCATCAACTTCGATCGCGGAGTAAAGATCGGATAGTGTTTGTACACAGTCGAATTCGCATGTATCGAGTGGTTCGGGTGCGGAGTGCGCAAAGTCGAGTCCGGCCGGATCGGAGAACTGACCCGTAGCGATCGGAACTGCGTCGTCACTCACGACATCGAATGCGAGCAGCGCCTCGCTGCCACGCCACACGTTGTCCCCGACCGTGGAGAGTCCACCTGCATCCGCCCCGCCTGCCATCGGCATCAGCGCGGAGATGTCGGCGGCCGATACATCGTGGAGGTTCGCATCCCGCAGCGTCTCTGCGGGATCGGCCCAGTAGGCGGCTGCGAATGCGGGATCGTGCGCGAGCGCGGTCACGAACTCGAGGAGGGTAGGTCGGGGCATCCGTACCTCCTCCTCGACCCGGTGGCCGGCAAGTCGCGTTCGTCGGCTGCTGGTTTCAGATCCTATCCGCCGGATGTCCTGATCCGTACGGGGTTCGACCCGTACGCGCCTAGGGGCCACCGGGGGTGATTCGGCGAGATGTCGCGCGATATTAGGGGAAGTTCCACGCGCCGTCCGCGTGGAACCCGAGTAGGTCGTGACGGATCCCCCAACCCGGCCTGTCTGATTTGAGTAGCGCACTACTCGCGCCCCCCGGCTCCGTCAGTATTTCGATGGTGCCCATAGGTGAAACGCACGGACGACGACCACTCTTATCCGATGACTCACACCCCAAGGGGGCTCCGATGGCGACTGCACTCGGAATCACGCTCGGCAGCCGCTTCCTGCACGCGGCAACCTTCCCAGCGGGCGAACCCTGCGTCCAGCGCTCGGCGATGGTCACCGTCGGCGCGTGCCACTCCACTCGATCGACGGAGTGCGGCACGGCAGAGGAGAACTCCCGAGTCTCCCCTGGTGGGGTGACCATGACGGGATTCGTTGATCGGGTGGGTGATCCGGTGCCGATCGCGGGACCGGACGGCGTGGGCCGTCTGGCCGAAGAGCTGACTGCCGCCGCGATCAAGAGCATCGCCGCGGCGACATCGGACCGGTTTCCGTCCGCACCGCCGATGGTGGTCGGCCACCCGGCCACGTGGACATCGCACCAGGTGGCTGTCCTTGGTTCGGCGCTGCGGGATGTCGGACTTCCCACGGACCTGCGCATGGCAACAGACATGATCTGCGCGTTGGCACGACTCCGCGAACTCGCCGACTACCCGGCGGCCGGGTTGCTCGCGATCACCGATTTCGGAGCATCGGGCACAACAGTGGCCGTGGTCGACGTCATCGACCACACGAGGGTCGGTGATCCTGTCCGCATCGAGGAACCCGGTGGCAACGATCTCGATCACGCGTTGATGCGGTACGTCCTCGGCGAAGCACTCGAAGATCCGGCAACCGTGGTCGCGGCCGATCCGAACCTCGCGTCGGCGCTGACGATTCTCCGCCGACGTTGCACCGCCGCCAAAGAGGAGCTCGCGCGGTCGACAGTCGCCGTTGTCGACGTCGACCTGCCGATCTACCGCGGCGATGTCAGGGTCACCCGCACCGAACTCGAAGACCTTGTGGCGCCCCTTCTCGGACGTCCGTCTTCGACGATCCGAGACATCCTGGCACGTGCGGGACGGTCCACCTCCGAACTCGCCGCACTCGTCGCGATCGGCGGCGGAGCATCGGTCGGATTGACGACCCAGCACCTGTCAGGTGAGTTCCACCTGCCGATACTCGTCGACGCTGACCCGGCGAGCACGGCCGCGCGAGGTGCCGCGATCCTCGCCGGTGAGTTCACCACTGTCGGAGAGGCGAGCCCACGTGCCCGAGTGGCGTCCCCGTTCACGGCCTCCGACGAGCCGGCGCCCGCGCGCACGTCGTCCACGGGAGCCCGCGCGAGGCCGGTCGGCTCCACCCGGGTTACCAGACCGCCGGAGGATTCGTCATCCGCCCGATCGCTCGGTGATGCCGGACTCCGGACCCGAGACCTCGAGATCGAGCCGAATGGCTCCCCGAGCGGCCCTCATCCGGTGCTGCGCTTCGCCGACGATGCGTCGCCGACGGAAAGTGACAAGAACGCCACGCCACCGAAGTCGCGGCGCCGCGTCGGCATCATCGTCGGGGCAGCCGTCGCCCTGGTGGTGACGGTCGGTGGGACGGCGCTTGCGATGTCGAGTGACGAACAACCGACGACTCCGACACCTGTCGATGTGCCGTCTTCGGTCAGGGCGACAGAGGCTCCCGCGCCGGTTCCCGCGGGTGAGCCCCAGGTCCAGAACGACGCACCGGTCGTCACCGAACTCGAGGAGACGACACAGCAGACCACCCCGGAGGCGTCGGATCCCGAGATCAGCACGCCGGAGATCAGTACACCCGAGATCAGCACGCCGGAGATCAGTACACCCGATATCAGCGCGCCGGAGGTCATCCCACCCGTGATCGATACACCGGAGGTGGGTATCGACGGCGGCGAAGCGATTGCTCCGGGCAGCGACAGCGGCAGGGCCGCAGGCACTGACCCGGACACGGGACCAGACGGTGGAACCGATGCTGCAGGCTGATCCGTCCGCGGCCGCAGGCACCTCCTCACGCGAGGTGCTCGGCCGGTCGATCGTGTCGTCGCTGATCTGCGAACCCCGGCGACCCACGGCACGCCTTATCGTCGGGTTGTCCGGTTACGGCAAGACCCATCTGCTGCATCATGTTCGAAACCTTCTGCGCGATAACGACCTCACCGTTGCAAGCGGGTTCCCTGACGCGGCTTCGGGCTCCGACGTCCTACTGATCGACGACATCGACCGCCTCGACGACGCCGACCTCGCTGCCCTCACCGACCTGGTGGACCGCGGGACTCACATCGTGATCGCCGCGACCCGGCCACGCCGGCGTCGCACCATGCTGCGATCGACGGTCGCAGCACTCACCCGGGATGTCGCCGCGATTCGACTCGGCACGCTGTCCTGCGCCGACGTCGGAGATGCGGTGGCCCGGTACGCCGATCCCGGACTCGCACCGCGTGTGCACGAGCTCAGCGCCGGCATGCCCTGCCTCGTCGACGCAGCCGTCGGGTCGCTGACGACCTGTCCAGACGGCGCGCTCCTGGATGTGGCCGTGGCACGCGAGATACGCGAGCGGCTGGGTACGTGCACCGAGACCGAGCTCATGGTGATGGCGCTGATCACACTCGGCGTCGACGTGGGTACCACTGACCTTTCCGAGGTATTGGGGCTCGACTTCGAATGCGTCGCCGAGGTCCTCGACATGGTGCGATGCTCCGGATTCCTGGACGGCGGTGACGTACTCACCGCCGAGGTACACCGCCAGTGCGCCGCCACTCTGGGGTACCGGCGCATTGCCCAGATCGAGCGTTCACTCGACGAATTGTTTCGTCGCAGCGGCACCGTGTCGACTCGCCTGTCAGAGACACTGTGTGCCGACGGGGTGGAACGGTCCGTCGATGCACGCCTGGACGAGGTGGCCGAGCTCATCCGGGCGGGCACACTCACCGGCGTCGGCGGACTCCTCGACGCGCTATGGCCGCTTGTCGATGACGAACAACGTTTGCGCGCCACCGATCTTGCGGCGGTGACGGCACAACTACGCGGCGACACCCCGCGCGCCGCGTGCCTCGCTGCATGGGCAGCTGCCCACACATGCACCGATGCAATCGGTATCGCTGTCCGTGCGCGTTGGGCGGTGATCGCGGCCGCCGGTGGGGGTCTCGATGGACTGGCGGAGTTCGCGGACCCGGGGCGGGCAGCGATCGGGCCGGAGACCTCGGTGGCAGTGGAGGTGATGATCGCGCAGGGGTTGGCATCGTCGATGTTCGGATCGTCCTTCGACGCGCTGCACACACTGATCCGCGCCGCCGGCATCGACCGCGAATGCGTCGCCACGCGCGTCTGCGCCGATACCGCGGCGGCTACCGCTGCACTTCTCGCCCTGCACACCGGGAATCTGAAGGCGGCGCGAACAGTTCTCTCTCGCACCCCGGTCGATGCTCTCCCGGCGTCGCATAGGCAGCGGCGCAGGGTGCTGTTGACGTGGGTGTCACTGTTCGAAGGTGACGTGGAAGGCGCGGCCGCCGAGATAGACGCGCTCACCGAGATGACCGGGCCTGCGGGCGTCCCGTCCCGTGATGCTCTGGCGCTGAGCGCACTTCGGGTGGCGATCGCCCGCCGACGCGGTGACGAGGCCGAGATCCTCGCGGTTCTGCCGGAGGCGATAGATGTGCTGGGGGAATACAGTGTGGACGTGTTCGGACTGATGTTCGTCGGCGAGATCCGCGTGGCGGCAGCGCAGGTGGGCTGGTCGGCGCGGATCTCGACCGTGGTCGGTGACATCTCACGCTTGATCGGCAAACTGGGGACCTCGTCGCAATGGTCGGTGATCGCGCACTGGCACGGCGTTCACGCCGCCATCAATGCAACCGCGCCCGCGGAAGTTGTTCCGGCGGCGCACGCCTTGGCCGAGTCCGGGAGGTCCAATCCGTATGCGGCGGTCCTCGCCCGCGCCGGCCGGGTGTGGATCGAGGTTCTCGCCGGGGACGTCAATCCTGAGCGGGTGGCTTGCGCGACAAGGGAACTCGACGCACACGGACACACCTGGGACGCCGCACGTCTGGCCGGGCAGGCGGCCCTGTGCGCGAGGGATACCAGGACAAGTGGTGCGATGCTCCAGCTGGCGCGATCGCTCCGCGTCCACGTCACCTCCACCTCGACCGCGCCGGCGGAGGTGACGGCCGCTGTGGCAGTACTCAGTGAACGCGAACGAGAGGTCGCGCGGCTGTTGCTGTCGGGGATCACCTACCGTGACATCGGCGCACGTCTGTTCATCTCGGCGAAGACCGTCGAACATCACGCGGCCCGCATCCGACGTCGGATCGGCGCCGACACCCGCTCGGAGATGTTGACGATGCTGCGGGCGATGCACCTCGGGCAGGATCTCGCGGTCTGACCCGGATTGCTGACACCCCGTCAGTCGTCAGTGACCTGCCCCTCGAGATGCGCCAGCGCGGCGCGCGCGGTTTCGAGCTCGTGGCTCAATTCGTCGATTCTCTTCTGGGCTGCCGCGCGCGCGGACTCGATCGCCGTGTCCACTGCGGTGATCGCGGCGTCGTCGCCGAGTTCGCGCATCGCTCGCGCCACCCGATCAGGTGTCACCTCGGTCGGTTTACCCTGCCTCTTGGTGCCATGCGATACAGAGACCGTCCATGTGCTCTCCCCCACTGCCGTGACGGTCACGCTGACCGCCGCACTCGGAGTCTTCGACCGTCGCGCCGCTTTCGCGGGGGCCGGGTTGGACCTCACGTTCTTCGGCTCCGCAGGTTCGGTGCGCGGGACTGGTACGGGCGGCGTTGATTCTGTTGCAACGTCTCTCGATGACCTGGGCGGCCCTCCCGGTGTGGGTGCCGCCTTGGCCGGTCGTCTTCGTGCCGGGGTGGCCGGGACAGCTGCGGCCCGTGACTTCAGCAGTTCGTCGGGCTCGAAGGGTAGTTGATCATCGACCCCTTTCGGGCTCACCGTGATCGTCGACCCGTCGATGGACACGACACGTGCCGACGCTCCGGCGTCAAGGTTCAGCGACGGCATCGGATCACGTAGGTAAACCGTGACCCGCTTGCCGGCAGCGAGTCCCGCGGACAGGGATTCGAGGTCGTCGGGAGTCAACCCGATCGGTCTGCGCGAATTCACGCTGACCATGTTCGCACACATGTGCGAACATGGCGAGGCCCACTAGGCCGAGGCACTCACGACCCAGCCCAGGGCGTCAGTTGCAGGGTGGACGCCGCCGCATCATCGGTGACCATGCCGCCCACCGATCCGCTGCCATGCTCGGCGTACTTCGCGCGGTAGGCGTCATCGACGGCGATACGCAGACGCGAATCCGAGTCACCGAGGTCGGTCACCGCCACATCCGTCGACAGTCCGGGAACGCTGACTCGGGCGTGCTGTGACCGCACGGCGTCTCCGAACCACCCGTTGTCTCGCCGGTACCACGTGCGGACGTAGACGCAACCGTCCACACAGACCACCCAGATCGGCACTGGGCGCCGCCAGGATCCGCCGGCCTTCGGGGCTGAGATCTGCAGTTCGGACGTCGCCCCGATCTGGTCGAGTTCGTGCTGGGTCCAGACCCGTGATGTGTTCACCTTCAGGGCCTTCCGTTGTGTCGTAGTCGAAACGACGGGGCCTCCGGGTCATGCTGTCGCCCGTGCACACGGTCGCGCAGCCAGCGCCACCCTCCTGTGGACCACAGCGCGAGCGCGATCAGGACGGGCTGGAAGAACAGTCTGACGAATCGTGCGGTGGCGGTATCGAGTCCGAACGCATCGACTCCTTCCACCCACTGGCCGACGTTGCCGGGGAACACGGCGACGAAGAAGCCCGCGACCACCACACCGACGACGGGTCGCAGCCGCAGCGGTGCGAGCAGGAGTGCAGCACCCAACCCGATCTCGACCACTCCGGAGGCGATCACCACGACATCCTCGTCGAGTGGAACCCAGGACGGCACCTGCGCACGAAACTCTTCGCGGGCGAAGCTGAGGTGGCTGACACCGGCGAACATCAAGGTCACCCCCAGCCAGAGACGGGCGATCTGGCGGAGTACCCATCGTGATCGCGAGCTGTTGGCCGATGCGCGCGTGTTCTCCGGCGTGCTCATCTCGCGATCGTCACAGACAACCGGGCTGTGATCAACCGTTGCCGTGCCGACCGTCGGTCGGTGCTGATGCGTTTCCGGACGGATTCGCTCGGCAGCTCCCTAGGATGGGTGGGCGTGGCGATGCTCGCTGGACGCCAGGTCGAGAAGCATCAACAGAAGGAGAGATACATCGATGGGCGAACACAGAATTCGACTCGACGTCAGTGATGACGGCGTTGCGACGGTGACACTGGATCGCGGCGAGAAACACAATGCGCTGGACCCCGCGATGTTCGACGCGATCCTGGCGACCACCGAATCACTGGCCGCCGATCGTCGCGTCCGCGCCGTCGTGCTCCACGGAGCGGGCAAGAGCTTCTGCTCCGGACTGGACATCTCGGCGCTCGGTGACTCCGGTGGTGCACCAGCTCTGTTGACCCGCGAGGACGGCCATCTCGCGAACCACGCGCAGCGTGTCGCGACGGACTGGGCGCGGGTGCCGGCGCCGGTCATCGCGGCGATCACCGGTAACTGCTTCGGTGGTGGACTGCAGATCGCTCTGGGTGCAGACATCCGATACGTGACGCCCGACGCTCGGCTGTCGATCATGGAGGTCAAGTGGGGGCTGGTGCCCGACATGGGCATCAGTCAGACGCTCCCCCGCCTGGTCGCCGCCGACGTGGCCAAGGAACTCACCTTCACCGGGCGCATCATCTCAGGCACCGAAGCGCACTCGTTGGGCCTGGCCACCCGCGTCCTCGACGACCCACTCGCGGCAGCCCTCGATCTGGCGCACGAGATCGCCGGCAAGTCACCGCATGCGATCCGAGCGGCCAAGCGACTCTACGACGAGACGTGGAGCGGGGCGGACAGCGCGACGGCCCTCATGCTGGAGAGTGAGTTGCAGGTCGGCCTGATGGGGTCGGCCAATCAACTCGAAGCGGTGTTCGCCGGAATGGAGCGTCGAGACGCACGCTTCGCGGATCCTGAATAGCGGTCGGTAGGCGGAGAACTGTGCGCGTCAGTTCGGCGGTGGAACCGACTCGTCGCTGATCCAGTTTCCGTGGAATCCGAACGGAACGCGTTGTGGCAGTGAGACTCGCGCGACGTAGCCACGGCGGTCGAACTCTTGTGCGTCCATGACGACGAACTCGGCCGTGCCGTCGACCATGTCGTGGACGAAGGTGACGAGCCAGCCATCGTCCTCGGCGCCGTCGCCGCCGGTCCGCCCCACGAAGGCGGGCTCCCCGGCGGCCCGGCCCGGTCCGTGATCGAAGATGCGGCGTTCGCCCGTCAGCAGGTCGTGCTTGAGCGTAGGCCAGCCCTGTGAACGGTCGAGTGACGGTGCTGAGCAGTAGCCGTACCGATGTTCCTGAAGGCCGACCGATCCGCGGTGCACCGGAAACTCGTTCGGTGTCTCATCGACGACGGTGACGGAGCAGGACCGTCGCCCGGGATCGATGTCCCACCGCTCCAACCGGCTGAGCCCGTCTCGGAACGGTCCGAAAACGTCTGCTGCGAACATCTTCTGGTAGTTGCAGACGTCGATCACCACGGTGCCGTCGTCGCGTTCGAACGCGTTCAATGGGTGGAAGACGTAGCCGAGCGGAACATCGATCCAGATGATGTCGGCGGCACTGGCCCCGGTGCCGCCCTCCCCGGTACGCGGCAGCAGACCGATTCGGTTGCCGTAGTCGGGATTCCACCGGAAGGGAAACTGTCCGGTCATGGCGACGTCGATGTCCGCGGTGCAGGGTTGATCGTAGATGATCGCCCAGTTGGGGGTCAGCGACATGTCGTGGAGCATCGTCATCCCGGACAGCGGGATGTCGAGTGCGTGCCGCACTCTGCCGTCGACACCGACGACGATGTACTGGACGTGATCCATCCACTGCGCCCACGCGTAGACCATCGCGTGCAACTCGCCTGTGCTCGGGTCTCGCTTCGGGTGCGCGGTGAACGCTCCGGGCAGGGTTCCGTAGAAGTCGTTGCGGCCCAACGTTTCCAACTCGTAGTCGAGTTCGACGGGGCAGCCACCGGCCTCCACCACCGCCCACGTCGTGCCCGCGAACCCGGCGACACTCGTGTTGGGTCCGACCTGGTTTCCGCTCCAATTGGGGCCGGGAATATCCGGTAGACCACGCGCGGCGGACATCTTCGCCGACCCGACGAAACGATTGCGGTACCACTCCGCACGGCCGTCGCGCAGTCGGACTCCATGCACCATGCCGTCCCCGACGAACCAATGGTGTGCGCGCAGATCGAGTGATCCGACGTCGGCGGGGTTCGGTCCGTTACGCACGTAGCGTCCGTTCAACTCGGCCGGCAGCTCTCCCTCGACAGGAAGGTCGACGGCGGTGATCTCGTCGGCGACCGGCGCGTAGGGGCCGGAGACGTAATCGGAGACATCGGCGAACGAGGTGGCGGACCCGGGAACGGCGGTGGACATGGCGGACTCCTCGACGGACCGTCACACTCTGGTGACAGGCGAGGACGGGCTTCCCTCACGGAGTTTACTCCGGTGCACCCTCCACCGATACTCCTCGATCGGGGCGCGGACGTCGCCCACGCGCGGCACAGCGGCTGACCGATTCGTCCGAAATGCCCCTTCTTTGCAATTGAACCCTGTGTCGCGCAACATCATCGAGCCGATAGACTTCCGACGCTCGCACGCGACGGAAGGCAGCCATGTTCCCGAAGTACGGTGTTCCGGACAGCGCCAACACGGCATGGATGCTCGTGGCGTTCGCACTCGTCCTGCTCATGACTCCCGCGCTCGGGCTGTTCTATGGCGGCATGGTTCGCTCCAAGAGCGTTCTCAACATGATGATGATGTGTCTGTCGGCGATCCCGATCGTGTGGATCATCTGGCTGGTGGTCGGCTACTCGTTGGCGTTCGGGGACGACCGTGCCGGTCTGATCGGCAGCCTCGGCTCGTTTCCCGGGCTGCACCATACGTATGGTCACGACCCGGCAAACCCCACCGGCATACCGCTGGTCGGCACGATTCCGGCGATACTCTTCGTCGCATTCCAGGCCGGATTCGCCATGGTGACGGTCGCCCTGATCGCGGGCGCCGTCGCCGACCGCATGCGGTTCGTCTCGTGGGTGGTCTTTGCCGCGGTGTGGTCGCTGCTCGTCTACATCCCGATCGCCCATTGGGTGTTCAGCGCCCCCGGCCTCACCGAAGCTCATGGTGGCTGGATCGTCTCGCATCTCAAGGCGATCGACTTCGCCGGTGGCACCGCGGTGGAGATCAACTCGGGCGCCTCGGCGCTGGTGCTCGCACTGCTGCTGGGCCGCCGTCGGGGGTGGCCCAAGGATCCGATGCGGCCGCACAATCTGCCGTTCGTCATGCTCGGCGCGGGTCTGCTGTGGTTCGGGTGGTTTGGATTCAACGCGGGTTCGGCACTCGAGGCCAGCGGGTCGGCCGCACTCATCGCGGTCAACACGCTCGGCGCCGGCGCCGCATCGATGGTCGCGTGGCTCGTCGTCGAGCAGGTCCGTCACGGACGTCCGACATCATTCGGTGCGGCCTCCGGTGTGATCGCCGGCCTCGTCGCGATCACACCGTCGTGCTCCGCGGTGACTCCCCTGGGGGCGCTGGCGGTCGGCGCGGTGGCGGGAGCGGTCAGCTCCTACGCGATCGAACTGAAGTTCCGCTGGCGTTACGACGACTCGCTCGACGTCGTCGGCGTGCATTTCGTCAGCGGTGTGGTCGGCATGCTGATGATCGGGTTGGTCGCCTCCGCTTCGGCGCCTGCCGGGGTCGACGGACTGTTCTACGGCGGCGGCGTCGATCAACTGTGGCGGCAGATCGTGGCCGTGGTCGCCGTTCTGGCATACGCACTCGTGGTCACCGGTGTCATCGGCCTGGCACTCAAGTACACGATCGGGCTCCGCGCGGACCGCGAACACGAGATCGACGGAATCGACGATGGCCAGCACGCCGAATCCGCGTATGACTTCCACCCCACAGGCGGCGGATAGTCAGCCGAGTTGATCGCGTCGCCGAGTCAGGTACGCGATCTCGCCAGGGTTGCCCGCTCGCTCGATGGCCGCGTCGTAGGCGGCGCGTGCCGCGGGACCGTATCCGAGTCGACGGAGTAGTTCGGCGCGTGTCGCGTGATACGGGTGGTACTCCACCAACTGGTCCTGCAGTCTGTCGACAGCCGCCAGGGCCACCTCCGGACCGTCGAGTTCCGAGACTGCGATCGCCCGGTTGAGCGCGACGACGGGCGAAGGCTCGACACGGACGAGTTGGTCGTAGAGTGCGACGATCTGGGACCAGTCGGTGTCGCGGACGTCGCGTGCCGAGGTGTGCAGGGCATTGATCGCTGCGAGGATCTGGAATCTACCGGGAGCCATACCGGTGGCAAGACGCTCTCGCACCAGCGCATGGCCTTCGGCGATCATCTCCGCGTCCCACGCTCCACGATTCTGCTCGTCCAGGGCGATCAGTTCGCCGACGGCCGATACCCGTGCGGTGCGACGGGCCTCGATCAACAGCATCAGGGCCAGCAGGCCGGCGACCTCACCGTCGACCGGCAGAAGGGCGCGCACCAGGCGGGCAAGTCGGATCGCCTCGGCGGTCAGGTCGTCGCGGACGGGATCGGTGTCGGGGCCGCTCGCGAGGTAGCCCTCGTTGAACACGAGATAGAGAACGGCCAGCACGCCGGTGACGCGCAACGGCAGATCCTCCTCGGATGGCACCCGATACGGAATGCGCGCGGCCTTGATCTTGGCCTTCGCGCGAGTGATCCGCCGGCTCATGGCGCTCTCCTGCACGAGAAAGGCCCGGGCGATCTCGGACACCGAGAGGCCGCCGACCATGCGCAGCGTCAGTGCCACGCGCGTCTCCATCGCCAATGCCGGGTGACAGCAGATGAAGATCAGCCGAAGCCGATCGTCGTCGATCGCGCCGAGCGGCGCAGGTGGCTCGATGTCGGACAACACCCCCGCCTCCTTGTGCTTGTCGTCGCGCTTGTTCTCGCGGCGGATCCGGTCGATGGCCTTGCGGTTGGCGGTGGTGGTCAGCCATGCGCCGGGGTTGGGTGGAATGCCGTCGGTCGGCCACCGTTCGACAGCCGTGGCGAACGCTTCGGCCGCCCCTTCTTCGGCGATGTCGAGGTCGCCGAAACGCCGGGTGAGGGCGGCGACCACCCGTGCCCACTCCTCGTGGTGGGCACGGGCGATCACTTCCCGGGTATCGGTGCCGTTCACAGGAACGGCCGCACCTCGACCTTGCGATTGCACGCCTTCGAACCCTCGGTCGCCAGCTTCACCGCGACGTCGAGGTCGGGAGCCTCGATGATCCAGAAGCCGATGAAGAACTCCTTCGATTCCGTGAACGGCCCGTCGGTCATCAGTCCCTGTCCCCCGCGGTTGTCGATCACCGTCGCGGTGCTCGGTGCGCCGAGGCCCCCGGCGAAGACCCAATGGCCGTCCTTCTGGAGTTGCTCGTTGAAGACATCGATGGCCGCCTGTTCGTCCGGGTCGGCACGGTCGATCGAGTCGGTGATCACGGAAACCAGATACTGCATCGCTCATCATCTCCTGTGCTTCGGGGCGCTCCGGTGAGCGGCCCTCACCCCTGCTACGAACGCCGTTGCCCGGATCCGACACCGGCTCGCAGAATCTCCGGAGAATTCTGACAGGCGAGCGCTCCGGGCACCGTCGATCCCGGGACATGTCGCGGCGCGCGTCGGTCCGCGCGGTGCCGGTCCGGTCAGCTCGCGGCGAGGTGGGCACAGATGCGTTGGGCCCATTCGATGATCTCGTCGGTGTCGCGGTAGTCGGCGTCCGACGCGTGGGCTGCCGAAACCGCCAGGCGCTCCGGGAAAGACAGCACCGATCGATCGACCTTGCCGCCGAACATGTGATGCTCGACCGCCCACGGAGTGGTGATCCACGACAGATTGTCGGCATTGTCGCCCGGGGTGACCGGGCCGCTGGAGAACAACCACACGGGGCGATCCCGTAGGTGGGGCAGCTCCCGATCCACGAGCTTCGTCGCGTCCTTGAGCCACCGTCCCAGATAGATCGCGCTACCCAGAACCACCGCGTCGTAGTCCGAGATGTCACGCACGTCCCGGGCGTCGAGGACGCTCACGGCGGCGTCGACACCCCGTGTCCGGAGACCGGTGGAGAGCTCCGCTCCGAGCTGTTCGCCGATCTCGCGAGTTGCTCCATGCTTGCTGGCCACCGCCACGAGAACCTTCACGACGATCCCTCCTCCGAGCCGCTGGACGGTCCACGACCGCCACCCACCACGGTGCCCCGTCGATCCTCGGTCCGACAGAGGACTAGGACCCTGAATCACCATGGGTCCCCCGTTTGTCCTGCACGATCAGTGCGTTCGGGATCACCACGCCGGAGCTGACGGCGATGTGCTGTACCCGGACAGTCGACACGGCCGGTACCGTCGGGATCATGAAACTCAACGGGGTAGGAATCTGGAGTTCGCCGCTGCGCTATGGAGATCCCGGCGAGGCCGCGGAGGCCGCGTCGGAACTCGATCAACTCGGTTTCACCGCGTTGTGGATTCCCGACGTCGGCGGACCGGTCCTCGATGCCGTGGAGAATCTGCTCGGCGCAACGCGTCAAGCGGTCATCGCGACCGGGATTCTCAACATGTGGATGCACGAGCCGGACGACGTCGCCGCCGCGCATGCCCGCCTCACCGAGGAATACGGACCGCGGTTCCTGCTCGGACTGGGCATCAGCCACGCGCCGCTGATCGACGCAAACGAACCGGGCCGCTACCGCAAGCCGCTGGCGACCACGAAGGCCTTTCTCGACGGCCTTGATGGCGCTGCACAGCCGGTCCCGACCGATGCCCGGGTCCTGGCCGCGCTCGGCCCGAAGATGCTCGCCCTGGCCGCTGAACGCAGCCGCGGCGCACATCCGTATCTGGTGACACCTGAGCACACCGCGATCGCTCGGTCCGCGCTCGGCGATGGGCCGCTGCTCGCACCGGAACAGACCGTCATCCTCACCGGAGACCGCGAGGAGGCCCGGGCGATCGGCACGAAATGGCTGCGTGGCTATCTCTCGATGCCCAACTACGCCAACAATCTTCGTCGACTCGGCTTCTCCGAGGACGACCTGGACTCGGTGAGTGACCGGCTCTTCGACGCGATCATCGCGTGGGGCGACGAGTCCGCGGTGCTCGCGCGCATCGACGACCACCGCGCGGCGGGTGCCGACCATGTCTGCGTGCAGGTGCTCCAGGCCGATCAGCGGGCGATCCCACGTGAGCAGTGGCGTCGGCTCGCCGAGGCGTTGGCGTAGTCAGCCCGCCAGCAGACCGTCGATCTGGTTGATCGCCCCGGAAGCTCCTTCGATCACGCCCATGTCCAGCACCTTCTGCAGGCCTTCCGCGGTCGCGAAGGTGCTGGCATAGGTCACCACGGTGCGGCCGTCGGTCTCGTCGAACGTGTAGACGTTGGACGACACCGGCATGGAGTCGATCGGGGCGAAGTTCTCATCGGCGAAGCCGTCGTCGAACCGGAAGGTGCGCGGTTCGTCGATGTCCTTGATCTCCCAGTAGCCGGCGAACTTCTCTCCGTCGGGTCCGGTCATGTAGTAGGTGACGCGCCCGCCGGGAGCGAAGTCGTGCTCGACAACGGTGGCGGGATACGTGGGCGGACCCCAGATCTGCTCGAGTTGGCGGGGGTCGGCGTAAACCTGCCAGACTCGAGACGCCGGAGCCGCGAACTCGGCGGTGATCGTCAGTGTGCGTGAGTCGATGTCCTGGACGACATTGGTGACGGGCATGATCAGTTCTCCTTTGGCGATTCGGTTGAGAGCAGTTCGTCGATGCGGGCGATGCGACCGCGCCAGACCTGTTCGAGCTCGGTCAGCATCGTCGACACCGCACGGACCGCGGTCACGTCACCGGTGGCGAGCTGCTCACGACCGTTGCGTCGCTTCGTCAGCAACCCCGCCCGTTCGAGTACGGCGACGTGCTTTTGCACTGCGGCGAAACTCATCTCGTACTTGGCCGCGAGTGCCGAGACCGAATGCTCTCCGGCGAGGATACGACGCATGATGTCGCGTCGGGTCCGGTCGGACAGTGCATGGAACAGGGCATCCGCCCTGTCTTCCGCATCATCGGCCACGAGACCAACATACAACCAAGTGGTTGTATGTTGCAAGGCCCGTGTTCGGTTGACCTCCGTCTACCCTGAGATCGGTGTCGCGGATGGCGCAGCGAAAGGTGACGGTATGAGGCTCGGGCTCGACGATGTGATGGTCCCCGTGACGGCCGATGCTCTCGCCGACTCGCATGCTGTCTACGGTGCCGCGCCTGCCGGTCGCGGACCGGAGAACGACGCAGAGTTGCGGCGGGTCCGGGCACAACGAGTCGTGCCCGCCGGGGACGATCATGCGACCGAGGAGATCGTCCACGGCGACGGACGGCCCGTCCCGGTGCGAATCATCGCCCCCGCCAACGGGACCGCGCAGGGTGTCCACCTCGACATCCACGGTGGTGGCTTCTACATGGGCGCAGCGATCCAACGAGACACCCGCAATCGTCGGCTCGCAGAGTCACTCGGGATCGTCGTCGTGAGCGTTGACTATCGACTGGCGCCCGAACGCCCGTGGCCGGCCGCGCCCGATGATTGTGAAGCCGCTGCACTCTGGCTCGTCGAGTGCGCCGAATCCCGTTTCGGGTCATCGCGATTGACCATCGGCGGATTCTCGGCCGGGTCCACGCTCGCCGTCACGACGTTGCTGCGGTTGCGGGACCGTGGCGTGATCGACAGATTTGGTGGCGCGGCACTGCAATTCGGCACCTACGACCTCAGCGGGCACACGCCGGCCGGTCGCCTGATCGCCGACGAGTACTTCCTGCAGGCGTACGTCGGGCACGTTCCCGACCGCACCGTCCCCGATGTCTCCCCCATCTACGCCGACCTGCACGATCTGCCGCCGACCCTGCTGGTCGTCGGTGAGCTCGACGTCCTGCTCGAGGACAATGTCGCCATGGCGGGGCGCCTCGCCGTCGCGGGTGTCGACGTCGACCTACGGGTCTACCCGAAATCGCCGCACGGCTTCACATCTCGACCGACGGCGATCGCTGCGATGGCCTTGGCCGACATCGACCGCTGGCTGTCGACGCGCTGACGGGCGGTCAGGGTCACGCACGGAGTCGGGCTGCGGCCATCGCGGCCTCGAGTCGGGTCATGTCACGTGGACGGTGCGGGTCGAGTCCGGTCAGCTCGGCGATCTTGCGCAGGCGATTGTCGACGGTGTTGGCGTGCACGCCCAGGCGTCGTGCGGCACGCAACCGGTGCCTGTTCTCGTCGACGAACACGGCCAACGTGGCGCGCAGCAGCGGTTCGTCGTCCAGCGACGCGACCAGCGCCGCCAAGGCTTCCTGGGCCGGACCGGGACGCGACATCTGGTACTCGAGCGCGACGTCGGTCAACTCATAACATCCCGGTCTGCGCCCCAGTCGTTCGACGAAGTCCCGCACCTCCAGTGCGATTCGGGCGGCCGCCGCGACCTCCTCGGGAGATCCGTGCGCGATCCCGGCGAGGATCGGGACATCACTGCGCCCGAGTACGGAATCGATGTCCACCGCATCCTGTCCGGCATCGTCGGCTCGGTCCAGCGGGATCAGGACGAGAGCGTCCCGGTAGCCCGGCAGCCAGAGGACCTCACGGCCCAGTTCGGACACGAGATGGTTCCTGACCTGTCGGACCAGCCGTGCGCGTACGACCTCGTCGCGCGGCCGAGAGTCACGCGACGAGCGCTCCGCGCCTGCGTGAACGACACCTTGGTCGGTCACGGACATCGCCACGACCGCGTAGGCGGTGGGTAGCTCGATGCCGGCGAGCCTCGCGGACTCGACTATCGCCTCAGTTCCGCGGCCCTCCACGAGGGCGCCACCGAGTTGCAGTCGAGCCACGAGGGTGTCGCCCAGCGTGAGTTCGCGTTCACGTGAATACCCCTCGGCCACTGCGGCGGTGACCGCCTGGAGATAGTCGAACGTGTGGCGGGTGATCGTCGGGAGGAGGTCGCGCAGGTCGGATCCCAGCGTCGTTTCCAGATGGGTCAGGGCGACGTGAACGCCGACGAAGTAGGCCCGCACGATGTCCGGCATCGGAATGCCCTCCTCGGCACGCTGGGCCGCGGATGCCACCACCGCCGTCCCGTAGTCGTCGGGGAATCCGCCCTGTCCGTCGGCGCGCAGGTACTCCGCGAATGCCTCGAGGCCGCGCCGGGTGATCCGCACGACGTCGCCGGAGAGTTGTTCGCGCGGCAGGTGGGCGTAGGTGGGCAGCTGGGCGACGAGCGCGGTGATCACCGCGCTCGTCACGTCACCCAGCGATGCCTGCAGTTCCCGCGCCGCCGCGGTCAGGGACACCGAGCCCGAACCACTGTGAGGTGTCACAACGTCATCGCACCACGATTCGCACAATCAGACAATCTTGGCGTATCGCCTGTGAACGGTCTCCAGGGCGATGTTCACTATGACGGCCGACTCACGGCGGCCGAAGGCATCGAGGGGACCCATGAACGATTCCGCACTGATCAGCATCGGACTACCGATCGCCTTGGCGATCATCATGTTCGGACTGGGGCTGTCATTGACCCCGGGCGACTTCGCGCGGGTGGCCCGAACGCCGAAGGCCGTGATCGTGGCACTGGTCCTGCAGATCGTCGTGCTGCCCGCAATCGCCTTCGGCCTGGTCGTGGCCTTCGACGTCGAACCCCTGCTCGCGGTCGGGGTCATGTTGCTCGCGGCCTCGCCGGGTGGCACCACCGCGAACCTCTTCAGCCACCTCTTTCGCGGAGACGTGGCACTCAACGTCACCCTGACCGCGATCAACTCGGTCCTGGCTGCGGTGACGATCCCGCTGATCACCAACCTGGCCATCGCGTACTTCGACGCTGCCGGCCGGCTCGGATTGCAGTTCACCAAGGTCATGCAGGTGATCGCAGTGGTGTTGGTGCCCGTCGCGGTCGGGATGCTTGCGCGGCATCATGTTCCGACGCTCGCCGCGCGAGCGGACCGCCCCGTTCGGGTCTTCTCCATCGTGGTCCTGTTCGTTGTCGCCGTCGGTGCACTCATCGGTGAGCGTGACAATGTGGCGGAGTATCTCCGGCAGGTCGGGTTGGTCACCGCGATCTTCTGCCTGACCAGCCTGACGCTCGGGTATGCGGGCGCCCGTCTCCTGCGGCTCGATCAGCGGCAGGCCATCGCGAGTTCGATGGAGGTCGGCATCCACAACACCACCGTGGCGCTGACCATCGCGCTCAGCGTGCTCGACAGCACCGAGGTAGCCATTCCCAGTGCCGTCTACTCGGTGTTCATGTATGTGTTCGCGCCCGCCTTCGGCTGGGCGGTGACGCGCCGGCACCGGGCTGCGCCTGCCCTCGCGAGACCCGTCTGACCCGACCCGACCATTCGACCCGACCATTCGACCCGACCATTCGACACCGAACTGACAGACTCGAGGAGTCGACCATGTTTCGCAGAGCACTGACCGGACTGATCATCGGCACCGTCGCGGCCGCCGGAGTCGCGTATGCGCACCCGGCTGCCGCGGAGCCGACCACTTCTGGTCCCGGACACTATGTGGCGCTGGGGGATTCTGCTGCGGCAGGACCGCTGATCATTCCCCAGAAGCCGGGCCCGAGCGCTTGCCGGCGCAGCGAGCGGAACTTCCCCACCGTGGCGGCGCGGATACTGCGGATCACCGACTTCGTCGACGCGACCTGCTCGAGTGCGGTCACCGCCAATCTGTTCACCGCGCAGGGTGATGCGCGGCCGCAACTCGACGCCGTGACGCCGGCAAGCACGGTGGTGACCCTCGGGCCGATCGGGGCCAACGACGCGCATCTCGTTCAGCTGGTCCTCGACTGCATCGTGCCCGGCTGTGCGGCACGCCAGGGGCGTGAGCCACACGACCGGCTCGAGGAGACCAGACCGCGACTCTCCGCGGCCCTGCGCACCATCACACTCCGCGCTCCCCGCGCGACCGTCGTGGTGGTCGGGTACGGCCGATACCTCCCGCCCGGTGGATGCCCGTCCGTTCAACCGCTGTCCGGAGGCGACGCCGTCTACATCCAAGGGTTGCTCGATCACATGAACACGATCCTGAAGGAGGTCGCGGCTGCGCACTCCGCTCGGTTCGTCGCGCTCAGCGAGGTGCCGAACGCGTTGCGCCACACCGCCTGCGCGACACCCGATCAGCGATGGCTCGAGGGGCTGGTTCCGCAGGGCAATGACGGCAGCATCCCCCTGCATCCGACCGCCCGCGGGATGCGGGCCTTCGCGGCAGCGGTCGCCGGTGTCGTACAGGGGGACATCCGATGATTCGCGGTTCGTCGAGCGTCATGGGAGTGCTGCTCACGGTGCTTCTCGGTCTCGGGATGGTCGGCGTGGCGCCTGCGGTGGCGGCACCCGCACCAGGTGAGACAGACCGGTCGTCCACCAGTTCGCTGACCGGGCCCTATCGCACAGCGCAGACCATCGATGTCGGGGCGTGCACGTCGCTCTACGGCGCGATCACCAACGGGGTGATCCATGCATTGGGCAACAACCACTCGGATCTGACGTGCTCGCAGACGTTTCCGAACGGTCTCGGCTCCCCGGTCGGCGTCGCGCTTTACTACCCCATTGACTCGCCGACGAACACCAGGCTGCCCGTGGTGATCTGGACCGGCGGTATCACGTCCGAACCCGGCAACTACGACAAGACCGCCAAGATGTTCGCGAGCCACGGGTACGTCGTGGCGGTGCCGTATGACTATGTGAACTCGTTGGCGTATCTGCCGCTGATGGCCGCTGCTGCGGTGTCACGGGCGAACGCGGACCGACGGTCGGCGCTGCACGGCCGTGTCGACCTGGCCCACATCGCGGTGGCCGGACACTCCGCCGGTGGCCAGGCGACCCAGCAGGCGACCGGTCTTCCCCGCGGGATCTGGCAGCTGATCGATCCGCGCATCACCATCAGGAGCGCGATGGCCGTCGAACCGGGTCCGCTCGCCATCGGGGCGTTCGCGGGGGTCCCTACCCTCTACCTCACCGGGTACAACGACGTCGTGGTCCCGCACTTCCTGTGGGTGCGATGGACTCAGTACGAACTGAATCAGCGTGTGCCGGCGTACCTTCTGTGCGCGAACGGTACCGGGCACTTCACCCCGGTCGACGATCCCGCACACAATCCCCTCGCACCGATCATGCTCGAGTGGCTCGACCACACGCTGATCTCGGACCCGGTCGCAGGGCGCGCCTTCCTCGGCCCGGGCTGGACGCTGCGCAACGATCCGAGCCTGCATTACGCGCTGCGGAACAAGGCTGCCGCCGAACTCGCAGAGAGCGCTGCCACGACACCGCGACGATCCCGAATCGGCGCGGCACAGCCACGGTGACTAGGCTGTTCCCGACCGATCACTGACCCACCTGGAGGGATTCATGACACAGCTCGGAGTTGTCGGCGGCGGAACCATGGGCGCGGGAATCGCCGAGATCGCCATCCGGGCCGGTGATGAGGTGCTCGTTCTCGAGCGCGATCAGTCGGCCGCTGATGCCGCCCGTGGGCGCATCGAGAAGTCGCTGTCGAGGGCGGTGAAGAAGGCCAAGATCACCGAGGACGAGGCCGAACGGTCCCTGGCGAATCTACGGCTGACCACCTCTCTGTCCGACTTCGGCGACCGCGAGCTCGTCATCGAGGCGTTGCCGGAGATCGAGGACCTCAAGGTCGGGTTCTTCGCCGACCTCGACAAGGTAACGTCGCCGGAGGCGATTCTGGCGACCAACACGTCGTCGATCCCCATCATCCGGATCGCCAAGGACGTCGCCGACCCGTCCCGGGTGGTCGGGGTGCACTTCTTCAACCCGGTGCCGGTGATGCCGCTCGTCGAGATCATCTCGAGCCTGGCCAGCTCGCCGCATGCCATCGAGACGGTCACCGCCTATGCGCGAGACCACCTCGGCAAGCGCACCATTCAAGCGGGTGATCGCGGCGGATTCGTGGTCAACGCACTCCTCATCCCCTACCTCGTCAGCGCCATCCGCATGTATGAGAGCGGCTACGCGTCCAAGGAGGACATCGATGCCGGCATGGTGAACGGGTGCGCGCACCCGATGGGCCCGTTGACCTTGTCCGACACGGTCGGTCTCGACGTCGTGCTCGACGTCTCGGAATCGCTGTACCACGAGTTCCGCGAACCGCACCTCGCCCCGCCACCCCTGCTGCAGCGCATGGTCGAGGCCGGATACCTCGGTAAGAAGACCGGCAGAGGTTTCTACGACTACAGCGAGTGAGACCGCAGGTCTTCCGGGTGCCGGTCCTGGCCCCGGCCGAGGTCGGCGACGAATGACGAACGCACCAGTCGCGTCCGGGGATCGGTCAGAGGGGCATTTCGACCACGACTTCGTCCGTCAGTTCGACCGGTTGTTGCGGTGGCGTCGCGATGTCCGCCGGTTCACCGACACACCGCTCGACGAGGATCTGCTCGGCGAGTTGATCGCCGCTGCCGAGCTCTCACCGTCGGTCGGCAACAGTCAGCCGTGGCGTTGGGTCGATGTCCGCTCCCCGGCTCCGCGCCGCGCTGTCGAGGAGAGCTTCATCCGCTGCAACGCCGAGGCACTGGCCGGCTACGGCGGTCAACGCGCCCAGCACTATTCGACGCTCAAGCTGGCCGGCCTGGGCGAGGCGCCGGTCCACCTCGCCGTCTTCTGTGACCTCGACAGCGGCCAGGGCCACGGCCTCGGGCGGCGGACGATGCCCGAGACGCTCACGTACTCGGTGGTCACCGCGATCACGAGTTTCTGGCTCGCCGCCCGCGCGCGCGACGTCGGCGTCGGCTGGATCTCGATCATCGATCCGGCGGAGGTCTGCACTGCGCTCTCGGTCCCCGACACGTGGGAACTCGTCGCGTACCTGTGCGTCGGATATCCCGAGCGCGAGGACGTCGTGCCTGAACTCGAACAATCGGACTGGCAGGCCCGAACCGATCCGGCCGACAGGTACATCGTGCGCTGATCGCCGGGACGGGCGACGGACGACCGTACGTGGACGTGTGGAGCGGTGTCCCGGATCAGTCGGCCAGCCCGGCGTCCTTGCTGCCGTAGGCCTCGCGGAGCCTCGGTTTCACCACCTTGCCGCCGGCATTTCGGGGCAGCTCGTCCACGATGACGAGGTCCTTCGGGTGCTTGAAGCGAGCGAGATTCTCGTTGAGGTAGGGCTCGAGCTCACCGAGGGTCAGGTCGGCGACGTCGGCGGCGAGGACCACGACCGCGACCGGCACCTCGCCCCATCGGTCATCAGCACGACCGATGATCGCGGCCTCGGCGATGCTCGGGTGTCCGTACAGCGCGTTCTCGACCTCGGCGCAATAGATGTTCTCGCCGCCCGAGATGATCATGTCCTTGGCGCGATCGACGACATAGAGGAAACCATCCTCGTCCTGACGCACCAGGTCACCGGAGTGAAACCAGCCGCCACGGAACGCATCTGCGGTGGCCTGCGGGTTCTGCCAGTACCCCTTCATCATGTTGGGTCCGCGGTAGACGATCTCGCCGACTTCACCGGGCTTGACGTCGTTCATGAGCGGGTCGACGATGCGGGCGGTCACCGCCGGCACCACCTTCCCGATGGACCCGATCTTGCGCAGCGCATCCTTGCCTTCGAGAACCGTTGTGACGGGCGACATCTCGGTCTGCCCGAACGCGGTCATGTTGAGCGCTGCAGGGAAGCTGTCGTTCATCGCGGTGAGAACCGAGTCCGAGGCCGGCGCTGCTCCCCAACTGATGGTTCGGAGCTTGAGATCGCGAGGTCGCTGCTGCTGCGCGGCGCAGACCGCCTGCCATTGGGCAGGAACCATGAAGACCGATGTGGTGCCCTCCCGTTCGAGCGTGTCCAGCATGTCGTCGGGGTCGAAGGCGCCGAGTGGATGGATCACCGCGGCGATTCCCCGATAGAACACCGGCGCAAATGCGGCGAGACCGGCGATGTGGAAGATCGGCGGCACCACCGACGCGATGTCATCGTCGGAACTCCCCTGCGACACGCTGATGGTGGTAACCGCCTGCGCCTGCAGATTGGTGTGAGTCAGCATGGCGCCCTTGGGTTTTCCGGTGGTGCCCGACGTGTACATGATGAGGGCGACGGTGTCCTCGGGGATGTCGATCTCGGCGAGATCCGACGGATCCTCGGCGAGGAGCGACTCGTAGTCCAGATGCGCCGCGTTGTCGCTGCCGTCGACCACGATCGTCGTGTCGATCGCACCAGTCGACGCGCTGACCGCATCGGCCAGCGGGGCGAGCAGCCGCTCGGTGACGATCACCCGTGCGCCGCTGTCGGCGACGAGGAACGCGACCTCGGCGGGGCTCATCCGGATGTTGACCGGCACCGGGATCGCGCCGATCAGGTTGGCGCCCAGGACGGCTTCGACATACTCCGTGCGGTTGAGCAGGGCCATCAGGACCCGGTCGCCGAACCCGACACCTCGGCGATGGAGCGCGGCGGCGAATGCGCGCGATCGCTCATCCAGCTGCCGCCAGCTGGTGGACTCGCCGCGGTACCTGATCGCCGTACGGGTCGGAGTCATGAACGAGTGCCGGCGGACCTGGTTGTTCCAGTGATTCCGGCGCGAACGCATCGGCTCGGCCACGAGATCACTGGTCGACTCGGTGGTCACGGTCATCTTGGGTCTCCCTCGTCGTCCTCGGCGCTTCCGGGGGCCTCGAATCGATCGCGAAAGGTGCCCCCGGGTACACGGTAGGACGGTCTGCGGATTCCCGTGGTGGGTCGTCGAATCTGGTGGTGCGGTCGGGCTATCGCCCGACGACGTCGTCGACGCCCACGGTCAATCGACGGAGATCGCCGAGACGCCGGGAGTGGTGCACAGGTGTTCGGCGGTGGTCAGGTCGGCCATGGTGACCGGGCCCGACGATGGGGACTGCGCGACCGCAACGACCGCTTGTGCGACCAATTCTCCCGTCGTCGACGACTGTCCGTTTCCGTGCGCGGCGGCCTGCCGGCCCGTTCGACGGTTGCGCACCAGGATGCGCCACCGGTCACCGCCCCGGTGCGGTGCTCGCGTCAGCACCGGTCGAAGAACGGGCAGCCGGCCGACCAGTGCCAGACCCGCGGTCGAGAGACGATCATCGAGCGTCAGGTAGCTCCGCACCCGGAACCCATGCGGCCTGCCGGCGAGCACATGGTCGGGAAAGTCGGCACGCAGGCACGTGCGTCGTCCGTCGGCGAAGTCGAAACCGCGCCGCTCCCGGTAGTTGAGCACCCGTTCGCCATCACTCGGAGAGTAGATCTCGCGACCGACCAGTCCGGCCGTCCATGCGACGGCTGCGGCGCCGTGGTCTTCGCCGGAGCCGAGCATGATCGCCACATCGACATCATCACCCGGGCGATTGTCCAACGACCGGACCAGCACCGTGGTCAGGCCAGGTGCCAGGCCGGCGCCGCACACGGTGGTCGCCTCCGTGTCGAACTCGGTCAGCGCATCGAGATAGGCGCCGGTTGCCGAGATGTCGACAAAGGGAACGTCGGCGCACGCCGCACGGATCGCGACGTCCTCGACGCCGGATGCGTTGACGACGACATCATGATCCGCCGCCGCCGACGTCAGCGCGCCGAGGCCGGCCGGTTCGTCGAGTCGTAGCGTCACTGTGTGTGGACGCGGTGACCGACTCGTCGCGGTGCACTCATGACCCATCCGATGAAGGGCGCGCCCCACGACGCTGCCGACAGCACCGGAGGCTCCCAGGATCAGGACCTTCACGTCGCCCTACCCGAACGGCTCTACGAGACTCCCACCTGCGCACCCTGACCCGACCACGCGGTGCTCGCCTCGATCGCCCCGATGATCTTCGGCCGCAGCTCGGCGGCGCTGATCACCGCATCCACCGAGCCGACCTCGACGGCCCGCTGGATGCTGTGGACACCGTCGAACTCGGCGGCGATCTCACTGATCTTCTCCGCCCGCACCGACTGCCGGGTATCGGCGAGTTCGGCACTCAGAGTGGACCGATCGGTACCCGACGCCTCCGCGACGCGCGCCTCCAACTCCCGGACACGCGGATCGGCCGCCGTGCGCTTGCCGACCTCACCGGCGAACACCACCGCGGCCGCCGGCGCCCCGCCGAGCACCGAGGCGTACGAGCCCTCGATCGCCAGGACGGTCATGTTCGGGTTCAGTGCCTTGGAGAACACCACGAAGGCGCCGCCGTGATAGCGCGAGATCACGCAGAACACGATGGGGCCCTGGAAGTTCACGATCGCGCGGCCGATCTCGGCGCCGTACTCCAACTGCAGCTTTCGCAGTGACTCGGGCGAACCGTCGAAACCGGACAGGTTGGCCAGTACCACCAGCGGTCGGTTGCCGCTGGCCACGTTGATCGCCCGCGCGGCCTTCTTCGACGACTGCGGGAACAAGGTGCCCGCGGTGTAGGTGTCCGGACCGTCGGTGGGCTTGTGACCGCGCCGCTGCACTTCACGCGACTCGATGCCGAGCAGGCAGACCGGAATCCCGCCCAGGTGGACGTCGCACACGACGGCTGTCTCGGCGTCGGCCATGCCGGCCCACCGCTCGAGTACCGCGTGATCCTGATCCGCGAGTGCACGCATCACGGTCCGGATGTCGAAGGGCTTCTTACGATCCGGATTCGTCTCCGCAGAGAAGATGTGCCCGACCTTGGTGAAGTCGCTGCCCGCCAACACATGTGGGTAATCGGAGACGTCCCGATCGGTCGGGTCGGCGGTCAGCGCACGTCGCGGCGTCTGCTCGCCGGGCACGACGTAGGTGTGCTCGTAGTGCGACATGAGCAGATCCCTGGCGGCACCCAGATTCGGGACCCAGTACTGCGCCTGCCCGTTGGGGCCCATCACCCGGTCGTATCCGCCGATACCGAAGTTGTCCTCGGCGGACACACCGCCGGAGAAGTCGAGCGACTGCTTGCCGGTCAACACCATCGCCGAATCCGGTGTCATCACCAGAATGCCCTTGGTGTGCATGAGCATGGTCGCCTCGGCGTTCCAGTACGGCTGCGCACCGACGTTGATACCGGCGACGACGATGTTGATCTCGCCGCCCGCCTGGGTGAACTCGACGACCCGCTTGAGTGCGCGCGCCACCCAGTCCATGTTCTCGGTTCCCGAATCCATCGAGATCCGGGCGCCCGACGACAACGCGTACCACTCCAGCGGCACCTGCAGTCGCTCGGCCAGGTCGAGCGCGCCGATCACCCGGCTGCACTCCGGCTCCGACAGCGCACCGAGCGATTTCGTCGGGTCGCCGAGCAGCACCACGCGGGTGACACCCTGGGGGTACTTGTCGGTCGGCGTGGTGACCACGCCGACCACCATCGCAGCGGTGTTCTCACCCTTCGGGCGGTCGACCGGCTCCAGGACCTGTTCGGCGTTCAGGTCGTACTCGGCGAACTCGCCGAGCAGACCGGCCAACTCGTACGGATAGACGGTGTTGCGCTTGGCGGCCCGCAGCACCTTCTGGCGATAGCCGTCGATCGGTTCGATCGGCTCGTCGGACGGCTCACCGACGGTGACGTCGAAGCTGCCCGTGGCCGTGACGGAGAATCGCACGGCGACCTTCGACAATTCGCCGGTGTCCTGGTCGCGCCGGCGCGCGATGAGCAGGACCTCTTCGAGACCGACACCCATCGTGATGCCTCGGATGTACCCGGCGATCGTGTCCAGTTCCTCGGCGGTGACCTCCATGGGCGGCCAGATGTACATGACGATCCGATTGGTGTCCGCGGCCCGGTCCGAGCTCCGCTGGGCCCGCCGGAGCGAGTCGACGCACGCGGCGAGGGTCGTCTCGGCGGTCGGCAGCGTCAGCAGCCGGCCGTGCTCACGCAACGCGGTCAGGTCACGCACCTGTGCGAAGGCGATGAGGCGCTCGTCTGCCGGGTTCTCCTTCGCGATGCAGCGGAAGAGGTAGACCTCTTCGTCGTCCGACGACGACAGCCGGGTGAGATCGAACTTGCGCAGTCGCTCCATCTGCATGCGCTGCGCGATGTACGGGTGCAGGCCTCGGATCAGTCGTTCCTCCGACATTCCGGTCGCAGACGGACGGAATGTGAAGTGGTGGTGCATGAGTGCGCCACCACGCCCGGCGACCGTGATGGTCACTCGGTGGACCTGGTTGGGCAGCGAGCCTGCTGCGAGCACCTCGTGGAGGGTCCCGGCCATCGCATCGAAGTCCTCGGGCTGCTGTTCCCACGCCAGGTAGATGTCCGCGTCGACAGATGCGGTGTCCCGGGCGAGTTCGGCGAGGCCACCCAGCGTCGGACCCAGGTCGTCGAAGCCCACGGCGGCCGAGACCAGATTGGCGCCGTCGCGCTCGGCGATAACGAAGCCGGCGCCGCCGGCCTGCTGGATGCGGACATCGGTCAGGCCCTTGTTGCCGTAATACCGGCGGGTCAGCACTTCCAGCATCACCGTGTTGTCGGCCTTGCCGCGGACCACCCGCTGCGCGAGCAGACGTACCAACGGCTCGGTGCTGCGGACCAATTCGGAGATGCGCTCGGCGCGGTCGGGGGCGCTCGGGTTCGCGTCGAGATGTCGCAGGTGTGCGCGCACGTTGTTGTACACGCGGGCGCGGTTGCGTCGCTGCAGCGGCTGGCCGTACCACGAGTAGATGACGCCACGCGCCACGTCGGCGGTGACGGGGAAACGGACCTGTGTCGCCGCCACGAGACGGTCAAGAGCCGTCCCGATGGGATCGCGCAGTTCGTCGCGCGGGGTCGGCTCACGCAGCCATTCGCGCAGCAGGGTGGTGATCACCGTGACCGAGTCGGAAGGACGTTGCAGGACGAGGAAGATCCGGAAGACCGCGGCCTCCAGATCGGGGGTGCGCTCGAGGTCGGTGATCCCGTAGTGCCGCAGTGCCCAGCCGAGCTGGGCGTGGAATGCCTCGGGCAGTCCGTCGCGCTCGACGTCGAGGCTCTGCAGGTAGGTGTGGAAGTTCTCTCGTGCGCTGTGGACATGCTCGACGCCGACGTCCTCCCCCGACGGCCGGTTCTGGCTCAACCGGGCGAGGTCGGCGAAGACGGTGATGAGTTCGAGTTCGTCGGCGAGGGGCCGCCGTCCACCGGCCTCGACGGCAGCGCGCCGGGCGGCGAGGTAGTCGTCGAGCAGACGGGTGCGATTGTGCGGATCCACGTCGTAGCCGAGGAGCAGGCTGCGCAGGTCTTCGAGCCCACGCGTGGCGCGATCCTGCGGCGATACCTGTGCCGGCTCCGCGGGCAGCTCGATGTCGACGGCGTCGCCGGTGTCGTCGGCGGCCTCGGCCTCCTCGTCGTCGGTGAGCGGCTCGAGTCGCAACAGCGGCACGCCGGTCTCCACCTGGGTTCCGACCGAGACCAGGCATTCCTTCAGCCGAGCCCGGACGGGCGCACGGAGCACTGTCTCCATCTTCATGCTCTCGAGTACGAGTACGGGCGCCCCGGCCTCCACCTCGGCACCCACCTCCAGTGGCGTGGCGACGACCAGAGCGGGTGCGGGTGACCGGACCACGCCGCCCTCGTCGCGGCTGACCCGATGCGTGACCCCGTCGACGTCGATGAGGTGGACCGGACCGTGGGTGTCGGTGACCAGCCGGTAGCGCACACCGTTGAGCACAATCTGCGCGGCGTGCTCGTCGAAGCGTTCGATGTCGACGTCGGCGGTGCGGGTCTGCTCCCCGGCCTCGATGCCGACGCGGAAACGATGCGCGCCGATGCGTGCCACCCGCACGCGGTAGGCGACACCACGGAGCTTGAGGTCGAGCGGTCGCCCGCTGTCGTGCTGCACCTGCGGCCGTCCGCCGGCAGCGGTGGACAGCAGTCGCCGACGCTCGACGGACTCCTCCTCTTCATAGGCGTCGATGGCCGCCGCGGCCAGGGCGACTGCGGAGTGCCGATGGGCTACCAAGCGACCCTCGGAGCGCACGCGGTCGATCCAGCCGGTGTCCGCGCTGCCATCGATCACCTCGGGCTCGTTGAGGAGCTCGAGCACGAAGCTCTTGTTGGTCGCACCGCCCTCGATGATCACGCGTGTCTGCCCCATCGCGCGCCGCAGGCGCCCGAGCGCCTCGTCGCGGTCGCGGCCGTACGCGATGATCTTGGCGATCATGGAGTCGAAGTCGGCGGGGATCGTGTCGCCCTCGCTGACTCCGGTGTCGACCCGGATGCCCGGCCCGGCCGGGAGATCGAGCCGGGCGATACGGCCCGGGGCGGGTGCGAAGTCGCGGTCCGGGTCCTCGGCGTTGAGCCGGGCCTCGATGGCATGCCCGCGCTCGACCGGCGGTTCCCCTTCGAGCCGACCGCCCGACGCCACCAGCAGTTGTGCCCGCACGAGGTCGAAACCGGTCGTCAACTCGGTGATGGGGTGCTCCACCTGAAGGCGTGTGTTGACCTCCAGGAACGCGAACAGCTGCTCGCCGGGGTGATACAGGAATTCGACGGTGGCTGCGCCGCGATAGCCGACGGCGACGGCGAGACGCTCGGCCGATGCCTTGAGGTCGGCGACCTGGGCGGCGGAGAGAACCGGCGAGGCCGACTCCTCGATGACCTTCTGATTGCGTCGCTGCACCGAGCAGTCCCGGACCCCCAACGCCCACGCGGTGCCCTGTCCGTCGGCGATGACCTGGACCTCGACGTGGCGGGCCCCGGTGACCAGGCGCTCGAGGAAGACGACGCCGCTGCCGAAGGCGCGTTCGGCCTCATCGCGGGTGCGCTCGTAGGCATCACTGAGGTCTCCGTCATTGGTGACCACCCGAATGCCACGTCCACCACCGCCGGCGGTCGCCTTCAGCATCAGCGGATAGCCGATGTCGGCTGCCGCGGTCTTCGCGCCGTCGAGGGTGTCCACTGCCCCACGGCTCCACGGCGCCACGGGCACGCCGACCTCTTCGGCGATGAGCTTGGCGCCGATCTTGTCACCGAGTTTGCGCATCGCGTCCGGCGACGGTCCGACGAAGGTGATACCGATTCGCTCGCACAACTCGGCGAAGAGCGGATCCTCGGCGACGAATCCCCAGCCGACCCATGCAGCGTCCGCGCCGGTCTCGACCAGGGCCCGTTCGAGGAGCCCGAGGTTGAGGTACGGCCGCGATGCCGCCGGCCCGAGGTCGTAGGTGAGGTCGGCCTCGCGGACGAATGTCGCGTTCCGATCGGCGTCGGTGTACAGGGCGACGACCTCGATCTGCTGTCCGGTCTCCGCGGAGAGGCCGCGGACGGCATGGATGAGGCGCATGGCGGCCTCGCCGCGGTTCACGATGGCAATACGGGTGAACATCATCGACTCCAGTCGTCGTCTCTACTTCTTGTCGGCCGCACGGAGATCAGCGGTGCCCGACTCGACGGTCCCGTCGAGCGGGTCGGTGCTCCGGCCGACGCGCAGCGCCGGTTGCGGACCGCATGATTGTCGCGGATCGATTCCCTACGCGCGAGTACGGTCGCTGCGACATCGCAGGACAGCACCCTGCGATGGCGCGGCCGGAACACCGCGGTAGGCGCTCCGCCTTCCACGAATCACCCTCGCGTGCAGCTTCGATCAGCATGCCGGTCGGGTGGTGACGAGGGGTGCGACATTGCCAGGCCGTGAAATACTTCACAACCGCTGATCAGGCAGGCGTCACCTCACGCACAGAACGTCTCCGCGCAGCGGTAGCGGATCGTTCCGAGCGGGGGCCGATGTGGTTGCCCTGACATACCGATGACCTCCGAGGGGCGAGACCGCCATCGCGGCACTCGCATCCTCGGAGGTCGTCGCTCTGTCAGCGCCTCACATCGTCTCCATAGTCAGCCGGATCTCTCAGCGGGCGTACTCGCGGTTGAACAAACGCCTCGACCAGAGGTAACCGCCGAGTGCGATGGCGGCGCACCAGCAGAGCGCGATCCAGCCACTGCTGCCGATCGGCTCGTCCATCAACAGACCGCGCAGCGTTTCGATGATGGGTGTGAACGGCTGGTACTCGGCGAACCAGCGCAGTCCGGCCGGCATCGAGTCGGTGGGAACGAAGCCGCTGCTCAGGAACGGGAGCAGGATCAACGGCATCCCCACATTGCTCGCCGCCTCGACGGTCGATGCGGTCTGACCGAGCGCAACCGCCAGCCAGACGAGCGCAAAGGTCACCACCACGAGGAAACCGGCGGTGGCCAGCCAGTCGACCGGTCCGGCATCGGGACGGAAACCGACCAGCAATGACACGCCGATCACGATCGCAAGGGCGAGCATCGCCTGGATCACGCTGCCGAGCACGTGGCCGGTGAGCACCGAGACGCGGGCGATGTGCATCGTGCGGAACCGGGCGATGATGCCCTCGGTCAGATCCATCGCGATCGAGATCGACGTGCCCTGCACCGTGGCCGTCACGGTCATCAGGATGATCGCGGGCACCACGTAGTCGACGTAGTCCGCGCGGCCACCCGAGGCCTCGCCGAGTCCTGCTCCCATCGTTCCGCCGAAGACATAGACGAACAACAGGAGGAACACCACGGGCATGCCGATCAGGGTCACGGTCATCGACGGGTACCGCACCATGTGCCTGAGATTGCGGCGCAGCATCGTCGCCGAATCGCGGAACGGGTGGAATCGGAGATCTGCCGTGCCGTGCGTGGCCGGGGACGCACTGTGAATGGTCATCAGGAGTTCACCTTCTCTGTGCTGGGGTTGCCGGTGAGGGCGAAGAAGACATCGTCGAGATCGGGTGTGTGCACGGACAATTCGTCGACCTCGATGTCGTCGTGGTCGAGCCGCTCGATCAAGGTCCGCAGCGACCGGAGGCTGCCGTCATTGGCCACACGCAGGACGAGCGCGCTGTTGTCACGAGACGCCGGGTCGAGGACGCGCGCGGCCGCATCGAACCGCAGCGGATCGGTGAATCGCAGACTGACGTGGCCACCGGGAACCCGCCGCTTGAGCTCGTCTGCTGTGCCCTCGGCGACCAGACGGCCCTTGTCCAGGACCGCGATCCGGTCGGCCAGATCGTCGGCCTCGTCGAGATACTGGGTGGTCAGGAAGATCGTGACGCCGTCGGCCACCAGGTCACGGACGATCTGCCACACGCCGCGCCTGCTCCGCGGGTCGAGTCCGGTGGTCGGCTCGTCGAGGAAGATGATCCGGGGGTTGCCGACCAACGTCATCGCGAGATCGAGCCGTCGGCGCAGGCCACCGGAGTACGTCGAGACCGGCTTCCCGGCGACGTCGACGAGGTCGAACTGTTCGAGCAGTTCGACGGTCCGTCGCCGACCGGCTTTCCCGGACAGGTGGTGGAGGTCCGCCATCAGGTGCATGTTCTCTGTGCCGGTCAGGAGGTTGTCCACCGCCGAGAACTGGCCGGTCACACCTATTGCGGCCCGGACCGCGTCGGGTTCGGTCGAGAGGTCGTGACCCGCGACCCGGATGTCCCCGGAGTCGGCGGTGCTCAGGGTGGACAGGATCTTGACGGTGGTGGTCTTACCCGCGCCGTTCGCGCCGAGCAGCGAGTAGACCGTCCCCTGCGGCACGGTCAGATCGATGCCGTCGAGCACGACGTTATCGCCGAACGACTTTCGTAGTCCCGTCACCGCGATTGCGGGCGGAGTTGAGGTGGAGGTCATGCTGTCTTCCTTTCTGGGAGTGAATCTTTCCGGGGTGTCGAACTCTCTGGGTGCCGAACTTCCTCTGGTTGCCGATGCGGATCAGGAACGGCGGATCGTGATGCCGCCGAACGACGTGTGCGCATGCACCTCGACGGTCTCGTCGGATGCCTCGGGCCGGGGCGTCGGATCCATCAGGTTGCGCACCTGCCCGAACTTGGTGCTCACCTCGAGTAGGGCTGCGGTGCCCGTGGCGATGCCGATCTCGAGATCTCCCATCCCGGTCGCCAGTTCGACCGATCCCCGGACGATCTCGCCGAGACGGATGCTCCCGTTGGAGGTTTTCGCCTCCACGTTCGCTGAGGTGCGGTCGATCGCGATGGCGCCGTTCGCCGACCGCACCCGGATGTCGCCGGTGACCGTGTCGATCATGGTGTCGCCGTTGGAGTTCTTGACGACTGCGGAGCCGTCGACCTCGCCGATGCGGATGTTGCCTGAGCCGGTGTGGAATTCGGCGTTCCCGCCGACCTCCTCCGCGGCGATGTCGCCGAAGGACGTGTCCACCCGCAGCGGGCCGGTCCGATCGACGCCGACGTTCCCGGCGGATGTCGAGAACCGGCAATCCCCCAGCCGGCCCGTGGTGGTGAAGTTCCCCAACTGGACGGCGGCCGTCACGGACGAGCCGCTGGGCACGGTGATCGTCACGTCGACCGACCGGGTCTTGCGTGAGAAGTCGAAGACGCGTGACCTCGGCCCCCGACGGTGAGCACGCCATTCGTGTGGTCGACACGGATTCGCTGTGCGGCTTGCACATCCGAGTCGTTCGTATCATCGCTCGGCACGATGTCGACCAGCGTGTCGGCGCGTTCGGTAGCGGTGATCGTGACGTTGCCGACGCCGAGCTCCACTGCGACGGAAATCGGTTGGGGTGTGTCGAATTCTGGCATGGGTGTCTCCTCGAGATGGGTTGGTGGAGCGTTCCCGCAGGTTGCGGGATGTAGGTGAAAGGGATTGCCGGCTAGCGAACCCAGCCGTTGAAGCTCTGCTGCGTCAGAGGTCCGCTGCCCGACTGCCGGGGGCGCTGATCGCTGTCGGTCTTCTGCAGCGCCGACGAGGCGGCACGTACCAACCATGCGTTGACCGACCGGCCCTCCTTGGCCGCGGCGTCCTCCACAGCGGCTTTGAGCTGCTCCGGCAGACGCACGTTGATCCGGGAGCTCGGGCCGTCGTCGGCGATCGGTGCGAGGGGGTCGGCGGTCGTCGCCTCCGTGACCGCCGAGGCGTCGGGCGCCGGCTCGGGTGCGGGCGCGGTCACCACGAAGTTCGGATCGCGCCCGCGCAATCGCAACTCCACGGATCCCGGTGCGAGGTCGAGAGTGATCTCGTCCGTAGCCGCGGACAGTGCGTCGAGCAGGGTCATCCGGATCGCGGATTCGAGTGAGCCGCTGAGGCGTTCGACCAACTCCCGGGATTCCTCGCCGCCCGCCTCCGCGAGGGTGGCGAACTCGCGTCCGAGGTTGTTCACGTAGGTGCTCAAGTTCATGATGCCATCATGGCACCACTATGGTGCCACCGCAAGTGTCTTGGCTCAGGTTTGGCTCAAAATGGCATCACGAGGTGCCACGTGCACGTTGATGCTGTTCACCGGCCCGGCCGCGGCCAGACGGCGTCGAACGGTGCATTCGATCCGATGCGCCCGACGATGCCGTCATGCGTGAACTGCTTGGCCGTGCGCACCGCATCGACCACGTCCGCACCCTTCGTGAGTTCGGCCGTCACCGCCGCGGCGAAGACGCATCCTGCGCCGGAGACCCGCTCGTCCCCGATCTTCGGCGTACGCAGCACCGACGTCTCGCGACCGTCGAAGACGACGTCGACCGCATCGTCACCGGCGAGTCCGACACCGCCCTTGACGACGACCACCTGCGGCCCCAGAGCGGCGATCCGGCGGGCGGCGTCGGCGAGGTCGTCCTCGGTCTCGAGGGTGTCCACTCCGGCGAGTGTCGCCGCCTCGAAGAGGTTCGGTGTGACGACCGTGGCCAGCGGCAGGATTTCGTCGCGCAACGCGTTGTCGGTGTCCAGGGCGGCGCCGGGTTCCTGACCCTTGCAGATGAGCACCGGATCCACCACGACATGGCGCCACGGCCGGCTGCGGAGCCGCTCGGCGACGGTGCTGATCGTCTCCGGAGTGCCCAGCATGCCGATCTTGACGACCTCGGGGGCGTGCGCAGTGGTCGCTGCCTCGATCTGGTCGGCGATCACCTGCGCGTCCACCGGGACGAACCGGTGTCCCCAGTCGGCCTTCGGGTCGAACGAGACGATGCAGGTGATGGTGCCGACGCCGTAGACGCCGAGCTGCGCAAATGTCCGAAGGTCCGCTTGGATTCCGGCTCCCCCGGTGGCCTCGGACCCGGCAATCACATACGAGATCGCGTCCACGACTGCGCTCCTGTCTCTCCGACGTCGACACGAGAATACGCCGACGGCCGATCCGTAGGCTTGGGGTGTGAACGACTCACTGCATTGCCTCGTCACCGGTGCGACCGGCTATGTCGGGGGTCGACTCGCGCCGCGGTTGCTCGCGCGCGGGCACCACGTTCGTGCGCTCGCACGGAACCCGTCGAAGCTCGCCGACGCTCCCTGGGTGGCCGACGATCGAGCCGACGTCGTGCGCGGAGATCTGTCCGACCGCGATTCGCTCGACGACGCCTTCGTCGGCATCGATGTGGTGTATCACCTCGTGCATTCGATGAGTACCGACGCCGACTTCGCGGAGGAGGAACGTCGCTCGGCCCGGAACGTCGCGGCGGCGGCGACGTCGGCAGGGGTGTCCCGGATCGTCTACCTGGGTGGCCTGCATCCCGAGGGGACCGATCTGTCCGAACATCTGGCATCTCGAGCCGAGGTCGGTCAGATCTTGATCGACTCACAGATCGAGACGGTCGCCCTGCAGGCCGGCACACTCATCGGATCGGGCTCGGCATCGTTCGAGTTGATCCGCCATCTCACCGAGCGTTTGCCTGCGATGACGACGCCGCGGTGGGTGCACAACAAGATTCAGCCGATCGCCGTCGCCGATGCGCTCTACTACCTGGTGGAGGCGGCGACAGCCGATGTGCCGGAGTCGCGGACCTGGGATATCGGCGGCCCGGACGTGTTGGAGTACGGCGACATGATGCAGGGCTACGCGGAGGTCGCCGGACTACCGCGTCGGCAGATGGTCGTCGTGCCATTCCTCACCCCGACGATCGCGAGCCGCTGGGTACGGTTCGTGACGCCGATCCGCGGCAAGGTCGCGCGCCCGTTGATCGAATCGCTGGAATGCGACGCGGTCTGCCGAGATCACGCCATCGACGACGTGATCTCACCGCCGCCGGGCGGTCTGCTGTCCTATCCGGAAGCGCTGGCCGCGACCATGGATCGCGTCCAGCGTGGCGACAGCACAGTGCCGTGGACGAATGCCGCGGCGGATGTCTCCGCGGCACAACCCCTGCCGACCGATCCGCCGTGGTCCGGCGAGGCTGTCTTTGTGACGGTGACGAGCTCAGAGGTGCACGAGTCGCCCGATGACGCCTGGGACCGCCTCTCCCACCGGCTCGGCCCCGAGTGGACCGTCGTCGACTCGGTGCCGTCCACGCACCTGCGACTCCGCGCCGACAGCGGCCGGCCGGGCAGCGCCTTCGTCGACCACCGCCTCGACGCGCAGACGTCCGGGCCACCGCCCGTCACCCGGATCACGACGACGTCCAGCTTCTTTCCGCGTGGGCTCGGTGGACTGCTCTATTGGCGGCTCGGCACCCCACTCCGTCGACTGGGTGTCCGCCCGGTGGATCCGTTCCGCTGATCGGCCCCCGCACGCGCCCGAGTCCGAGGCCTTGTCGCCTCGCAACACTAGGCTGATCTGATGTCTCTCGTTTTGGGTCCGATCCTGCGCCATGTCGGTGAGACCACCGCAACGGTCTGGATGCAAACCGACAAGAGTGCCGACGTCGAGGTCTTGGGTTGCCACGCCTCCACATTCGAGGTCCGCGGATGCCATTACGCGCTGGTGGTGGTCGACGGCCTCGCCCCGGATTCGACCAACGAATACGAGGTGCACGTCAACGGATCGCGAGCGTGGCCCGAATCCGAATCCCAGCTCCCGCCGAGCGTCATCCGCACTCGAGGGCCCGGGCGCGACGACACGCTGCGGCTGGTATTCGGGTCATGTCGCTACCCGAAGACCGGTGACCCGGCACTCGACGACAAACTCGGCGTGGATGCGCTCGATTGCTACGCCCAGCGCCTGACCGAACTCCCGGTCGACGAGTATCCCGACGCCGTGGTCCTCCTCGGTGATCAGGTCTACGCCGACGAACTGACCCCTGAGGCGCGGAGTCACCTGGCCGGCCGTCGGCGGGGCTCGGCGCGCACCAAACGTCCGCCGGACGAGGTCGTGAGCTTCACCGAGTACGAGGGCCTCTACCGGCACACGTGGGGGGATCCGGAAATCCGCTGGCTCATGTCCACCGTGTCGATCGCGATGATCTTCGACGATCACGACATCCGCGACGATTGGAACACCTCGGCGGCATGGCGTGCGGAGATGGACGGCATTCCGTGGTGGCGGGATCGAATCCGCGCGGGCCTCGGTGCCTACTGGGTCTACCAGCATCTGGGCAATCTCAGCCCGGCCGAGCTCGACGACGATCCGGACTATCGGCGGGTCCGCGCGAATGTCGGTGACTGCTGGCCGCTGCTTGTCGACCTGGCCGACCGGGCGGATGCAGACCAGGATGGCGAGAAGGGGCTGCGATTCAGCTACCGCTGGGACCTCGGGCGGTCACGACTGGTGATGGCGGATTCCCGGAACGGTCGGATTCTCGCGGGTGACGTCCGGAAGATGTTGAGCGACCGGGAATTCGATTGGCTCGAAGCGCAGCTCACCGAAGATCTCGACGAGGTCGACCACCTGCTGGTGGGCTCCTCGCTGCCGTGGCTGCTTCCGCCGGCCCTCGCCGATCTGCAGACCGTCAACGAAGTCGCCGGAAACCGCAGCGGAGTACGCGGACGGTTGGCCGAAAAGGTGCGTCAGACTTTCGATTTCGAGCACTGGCCGGCGTTCATGGAGTCGTTTCGACGGCTGAGTGAGCTGATCATCGGCGTCGCCTCGCGCGGAGGGGTATCGGCGCCCGCAACCATCAGCGTGCTGTCCGGCGACGTCCACCACAGTTACGTCGCACGCGTCGACCATGCCGGAGACGGCGACACCGCAGTTCATCAGCTGGTGTGCTCCCCCGTGCACAATCACGTTCCCGCGTACGTGAAACCGGCGCTGAAGCATGCGTGGTCGCGTCGCGCCGGTCGACTGACGCGAGCGTGGGCGCGACGTGTCGGCTCGCCCGCGTTGCCCTTGTCCTGGCGTCCCGTCGGACATCCGCTGTTCGGCAACACCATCGCCACCCTGGGCACGCGAGGTCGTAGCTCACACGTGGTGTTCGAACAGCCCGACGACGACCGGAAACTGATACAGATGGCCCGGGTCTCCTTGACGGACTGACCCTTTCGGGAGCACCGCGTCAGTGCGCAGCCTCGAACGCGCGCACGATCGAGTTCGGCAATCGACCGTGGGTGGCCACCGAATAGCCGTTGGCGAGAGCCCATTTCCGAACCGAGCGCGTGCTGCGACCCGAGCGGGTTCGCTGATCCGATCGAACGTTCTGGTGTACGTCCGATACGGACTCGGTGCGCGTCAGGTATCTGCCGATGTCCTTCTCGAACTCGGCGAGACTGTCGGCCCGGAGATCGAGTCGGTAGCGCGCCGGGCGGCGCCCGGGCAGAGTGATCTCCACTTCGACGGTGTGCACGTCCGCCACGTCGATGGGTTCGCCGTCGAGATCATCGATGATCTCGACGTGCTGCACTCGTGCCATGGTCGACTCTCCTTGCTCTGCTGCTTCAGCGGCGAGCCGTCCGCACGTTCGCCCCGCGCGTGCGCGCCACGGGTGCGCCGCCACTGACGAGGTCGGTCGTGCCGGTTCCGGCATGCCTGCAGAACCCCCCCGGCAGGCCGGCCCCCACAGCCCGATATGCATCACAATGCATTCAGTATTTGTGATTGTCAATTTGACCCACCCGCTGCCGAGCCGAAGTGCTCCCCTGGCCGCAAAGAGAGGCCCAAGGTCACGAGTCGAGTGGGCATTTGGTCCTGCGTGCCAGGTCCGCGTCGACTCGTCTGAATCCCGATCCTCAGGCGGCATCCTGTCGCGATATCCCGCGATTTACCGCGACGATGTCGAGATCGCCCCGACGGCCGCGTCCCAGGGGTAGATGTGGCCACACCGGCCGCACGAAACGGAGGCGAAGCAATCATGAGATACCTGCTCCTGAAGCACTACCGAGGAGGTCCGGACCCGGTGACCGACACCCCGATGGATCAATGGACCCCGCAGGAGGTCCAGGACCACTTTCAGTTCATGTCCGATTTCGCGGCCAAGCTCGTCGCCTCGGGAGAGTTCGTCGACAGTCAGGCGCTCGCTGCGCAGGGCACGTTCGTCCGATACGACGGTGAGGGCAGACCGCCGGTCACCGACGGACCCTTCGCAGAGACCAAGGACCTGATCGCCGGGTGGATGGCGATCGACGTCGACTCCTATGAACGGGCACTCGAGCTCGCCGCAGAACTGTCGGCGGCTCCCGGTGCAGGCGGAGAGCCGATTCACGAATGGTTGGAGGTGCGGCCGTTCCTGACCGCACCGCCGCCGACGGTCACCGAGTGACCGGACCGGCCGACCGGACCAGGTAATGGACGAGCTGCTGCTCAGGGAGCTGACTCCTGCGGTCATCGGCGTTCTCGTGCATCGCGGGATCGACTTCGCGACTGCCGAGGACGCCGTCCAGGATGCACTCCTACAGGCCACGGTGATCTGGCCCGACCGCCCGCCCGCCGACGCCAAGGCGTGGTTGGTGACGGTGGCGTGGCGCAAGTTCCTGGACGCTCACCGCTCCGAGGTCGCGCGGCGGGACAGGGAGCGGCGCCTCGACGCCGAGCCGCCACCCGGGGTCACCGAGTACTCCGACGACACACTCCAGCTCTTCTTCCTCTGCGCCCATCCCTCGTTGACCGCGACGTCGGCGGTTGCCCTCACGCTGCGGGCGGTCGGCGGCCTGACGACCCGGCAGATCGCCGACGCCTATCTGGTCCCGGAGGCCACGATGGCCCAGCGCATCAGCCGGGCAAAGCGCACGGTCGGCGGCGTGCGGTTCGACGAGCCCGGCGACCCGGCGACCGTTCGACGCGTCCTGTATCTCGTGTTCAACGAGGGCTACACCGGCGACATCGACCTGGCCGCCGAGGCGATCCGGCTGACCCGGCAGCTGGCGTCGCGGACGGATGACGAGGAGACCTCGGGTCTGCTGGCTCTCATGCTGCTGCACCATGCCCGCCGGCCCGCCCGGATCGGATCCGACGGCACGTTGATCCCGCTGGCCGCGCAGGATCGTTCGCGCTGGGACACTTCCCTCATCGTCGAGGGCGTGAAGATCCTGCAGGCCGCGCTGGCTCGTGATCGGCTCGGTGAGTTCCAGGCGCAGGCCGCGATCGCCGCCTTGCATGCCGACGCCCCTCAGGCTGCGGAAACCGACTGGCTGCAGATCGTCGGCTGGTACGACGAGCTGCTCCGGATCACCGACAGTCCCGTGGTGCAACTCAACCGGGCCGTCGCGGTGGGCGAGGCCGATGGTGCGGCCGCAGGTCTCGCGGCGTTGTCGGGCGTCCCCGCCGGTGTTCCACGACGTACGGCCGCCGCGGCCTACCTGCACGAGAAGGCGGGCGACCGTGGGGAGGCGGCCCGGTTGTACGCCGACGCCGCCGTCGAGGCGACGAACGTGGCCGAGCGTGATCACCTCACACGACAGGCGGCGCGGATCGGCCACGAACGGCGGTCCTGACCCGGCGCCGACAGCTCGCGGGACGCCTGGTTACCGGCCAGTGTTACCGGCGAGTAGGACCCATCGTCCGGCATGAACAGAGGCCCGACGTAATACTGGTAGTCGGCGAGAATCTCGAACCGAACATGTTACGAGACCAATCGAAGACAAAGGCGGGTCATGAACGCGAAGCAGCCGACCATCATCTACACCCTGACCGACGAGGCGCCCATGCTCGCCACGCAGGCCTTCCTACCGGTCATACGTGCTTTTGCGGATGCTGCCGACATCAACGTCGAGACCAGTGACATCTCCGTCGCCGCGCGCATCCTCGCCGAGTTCTCCGACCACCTGACCGAGGAGCAGCGTGTGCCGGACAACCTCGCGGAGCTGGGCCGGCTGACGCAGGATCCCGACACCAACATCATCAAGCTGCCGAACATCAGCGCCTCCGTGCCGCAATTGCTGGCGGCCATCAAGGAGCTCCAGGGCAAGGGCTACGCGATCCCGGACTTCCCCGGGAGCCCCAAGACCGACGAGGAGAAGGAGATCCGGGATCGGTACACCAAGTGCCTCGGCAGTGCGGTGAATCCGGTTCTGCGTGAGGGCAACTCCGATCGTCGCGCCCCCAAGGCCGTCAAGGCCTACGCGCGCAAACACCCGCACAGCATGGGCACGTGGTCGATGGCTTCGCGCACGCACGTCGCCCACATGACAGAGGGCGACTTCTATCACGGTGAGAAGTCGATGACGGTCGACGGCGACCGCGAGGTCAAGATGGAACTGGTCGGTGCGAGCGGCGAGACACGCGTCCTCAAGCCGAAGGTCTCGCTGACCGACGGCGACGTCATCGACAGCATGTTCATGAGCAAGAAGGCGCTCGTCGAGTTCTACGAAGAGCAGATCGAAGACGCGTACAAGACCGGCGTCATGTTCTCCCTGCACGTCAAGGCGACCATGATGCGGGTATCGCATCCGATCGTCTTCGGTCACGCCGTGAAGGTCTTCTACAAGGATGCCTTCGCCAAGCATGGCGAGTTGTTCGACGAACTCGGCGTGAATGTCAACAACGGACTGTCCGACCTCTACAGCAAGATCGAGTCGCTGCCGAGCGCGCAGCGCGAGGAGATCGTCGACGACCTCCACAAGTGCCACGAGCACCGGCCCGAGCTGGCCATGGTGGACTCCGCACGCGGTATCTCGAACTTCCACTCCCCCAGCGACGTCATCGTCGACGCGTCGATGCCCGCGATGATCCGCGCGGGCGGCAAGATGTACGGCGCGGACGGTCGGCTCAAGGACACCAAGGCAGTCAATCCCGAGTCGACGTTCTCCCGCATCTATCAGGAGATGATCAACTTCTGTAAGACCAACGGGGCGTTCGATCCGACCACGATGGGAACCGTGCCCAACGTCGGACTCATGGCGCAGAAGGCCGAGGAGTACGGCTCGCACGACAAGACCTTCGAGGTTCCCGAGGGCGGGGTCGCCAACATCGTCGACCTGGCGACGGGTGAGGTGCTGCTCAGCCAGGACGTCGAGGAGGGCGACATCTGGCGCTTGTGCATCGTGAAGGATGCGCCGATCCAGGACTGGGTCAAGCTGGCGGTCACGCGTTCCCGCGATTCGGGGATGCCCGTGGTGTTCTGGCTCGACCCCTACCGCCCGCACGAGAACGAGTTGATCGCCAAGGTGCACAAGTACCTGAAGGATCACGACACCGACGGCCTCGACATCCAGATCATGTCGCAGGTCCGGGCGATCCGGTACACGATGGAACGGCTCATCCGCGGCATGGACACCATCTCGGCGACCGGCAACATCCTCCGTGATTACCTCACCGACCTCTTCCCCATCCTCGAACTCGGCACCAGTGCCAAGATGCTGTCCATCGTGCCGCTGATGGCCGGTGGTGGTCTGTACGAGACCGGCGCGGGTGGGTCGGCGCCGAAGCACGTCAAGCAGCTCATCGAGGAGAATCACCTGCGATGGGATTCGCTCGGTGAGTTCCTCGCCCTGGCCGTCAGTCTCGAGGAACTCGGCAAGAAGACCGGTGACCAGCGGTCGGTGATCCTGGCCAAGACCCTCGACGCGGCCACCGGCAAGCTGTTGGAGAACGACAAGGGGCCGTCGCGCAGCACCGGCGAGCTCGACAACCGGGGCAGCCAGTTCTATCTGGCGATGTACTGGGCGCAGGAGTTGGCGGCACAGTCCGACGACGACGAGCTGAAGAAGCGCTTCGCGGCGCTGGCCGAGACCCTGGCCGAGAACGAAGCTGCCATCGTGCAGGAGTTGAACGACGCGCAGGGTGACGCGGTGGACATCGGCGGGTACTACTTCCCGGATCCGGAACTGACCGCGGCCGTCATGCGGCCCAGCAAGACCTTCAACGAGGCGCTGGAGTCCGCGCGGGGCTGATCGGCGACCTACGTCATCGGGGCGGTTGGCTCAGGCCAACCGCCCCGTTCTGCTCAACTGCGCAGGCTACTCATCGGAGGCGACGGTCGAGCGAGCGAGACAGGTAGACGGCTACGCTCCTGTGCGCGGCCAGGGCGGCGCACGCTGAGAACGTCAACAGATCTCTGACCGAGGAGTGCATCATGACGTTCACACATTTGACCTGCGGAGGTGCCGGAACCGTACCCGTCGACAGCGGGCTGCCCCGCGTGGGCGAGCTGTTCGGTGTCGCCGCCAACGGCGACCTGCACTGGTATCGCTATAACGGTTCCGGACTCAACGGCCAGAGCAGCGCCGACTGGGCGCCCAACTCGCGGAACGTGATCGGCAACGGCTGGGCCGGGTTCAAGTACCTACGTGGTGGCGGCGACGGCATCCTGTTCGCGGTCGAACAGAACGGCGATCTCCGCTGGTATCAGTACGATGCCGGCGATGGCGTCCAGGATCCGGCGGGTTCGCGCGGATGGGATGCGAACTCACGCAACGTGATCGGCAACGGATGGCACGGATTCGTGGATCTCGTGTGCACACCGCGGGCCGGGCGGATCGCGAACGACCCCGCCAGCACCCTCTATGGCGTCGAGCGGAACGGTGACCTCCGCTGGTATCGCTACGTCGGCGACGGCAAAGAGGACCGGTCGGGCAACACCGGCTGGGCGGCCAACTCCGGGAACACCATCGGGAACGGTTGGCAGAACTTCGCGATCCTGACCGCGGCCTCGGGTGCGCTGTTCGGCGTCGAACGGAACGGCGACCTGCGATGGTACTCGTACCACGGGGACGGTACCCACGATCCCAGTGGCGGAACGGGCTGGCATCCCAACTCCCGCAACATCATCGGACGAGGGTGGACGCGATTCACGCGGATCGTCGGCGGGCCTGACGACCATGGTGGTTTCGGCGTGGCCCTGTACGCGGTGGAACCGAACGGAGACCTCTACTGGTACAAGTACCTCGGCAACGGTGAACACGACCCCACCGGTGCAACCGGCTGGCACCCGAGGTCGGGGACGCAGATCGGGCGCGGCTGGTGACAGGCCGGGTCAGCGGCGTAGCGGACTGATCGAGCGATCGACACGCGCCGCGGCATCGGGCCACATCGGCGGGCACGGCTGCCCAGGGATGGTGGCGACCTCGAAATGCCACCACTCGTTGGCGAAGGTGCGGCACAGTCCCCAGCGGAAACCTGTCCTGCGGAGCCACATGGCTCCGGTATGCGGGCCGACGTCGATGGCGTGGCCGCTCACATGGGTGGATTGACCGGGCGGCAGCACCCAGCGCCGCGCCGCGGCCGGCGAGCCGTGTGTCCGGATCGCATCACGCCACAGTTGCTCCTGCTCGCCTGACGACCGCTTGCCGGACGTGATCCACAACGAGACACCTTCGCTCCGTGCCGTTCTCGATGCCTGCGTGTACGCGGTGGCGAGAACGGGGTCGAGGCCCGCGGTGCCTGTCGCGGCGTTTGCATCGGGCACCGTTGCGGGCGGGAGTAGTGCGAATGCGCAGGTGGCCGCAGCAGCGATTGCCACGCGCAGCAGCGAAGTCGAGTGGTCGAGGGGCACCTGGGTAGTAAACCCCGGAACGACTGCGTAACGCAGTACGCGTGCCTGATCTGCCCGGTGTTGCGAAGGTCAGAACACACCGACGAGTCGGAGGAGATTCCCATGAAGCGCCTGATCATCTGTTGTGACGGAACATGGAAGACCGCGCAGGACCCGCACATCTCGAACATCGAGAAGATCGCGCGGGCGATCAGGACCCGGGCAGGCGACGGCACGATGCAGCTGGTGCACTATTGCAACGGTGTGGGAACCGGCGCCACCTGGTTCGACCGCGTGATCGGCGGCGCGTTCGGTCGCGGACTGGATCTGACCCTGATCGATGCCTACCGGTTTCTCGCATTGAACTACGAACCGGGCGACGAGATCTTCGTCTTCGGCTTCAGTCGTGGTGCGTATACCGCCCGCTCCCTGACCGATATGGTGGGCACCGTCGGGCTGCTCACGGCCGACGCGTTGGCCTGCTCGCGGGGTCGGGTGAACCTCCTGGACGCGGCACTGACGACATATCGCGACTACCGCAGGACCAACGCATCGAACCCCGGGTCGGCGGCCCGCGACGCCTTGTCCGAGTTCCGCAGACACACCTACGGATCCGCGCGCGCGGACACACGGCCACGGATCAAGTTCATCGGCGTGTTCGACACCGTCGGTGCCTTGGGTGTGCCCGGTGTGACGCGGCAGAACTACGGGTTCCTCAACGTCGAGTTGAGCGACTCGGTGGACGTCGCGCGGCAGGCGCTGGCCATCGACGAGAGACGACTCACGTTCGATCCCTGCGTGTGGACCACAGATGGCGAGGGCCCGACCGACGTGCGTCAGGTCTGGTTCGAGGGCGTGCACTCGGACATCGGCGGCGGTCTCGAGCGCGGCGAGCCATCGACGTTGTCGCTGACCTGGATGGTGTCCGAGGCGTCGCAGCATGGACTGGAGATCGAACGCGCACGTATGCCCGAGGTCCTGACCGCCAGGCCCGATGTCCTCGGCGAGGAGTATCTGCCGAACAACTCCATGAGCTGGGCGTACCAGGTAGTCAACCTGATGAAGCTCATCGTCGATCCGTTCCGTGTGGATTCCCGGGTGGCGAAGCGACACAAGCGTCAGGTGCGCGTGCTGGAGGTCACCGATGACGCGGCCAGTCCGATGTTCATCGCCGAGCCGGCCTACCGTCGCTGGGCCGAACTCTCTGAACGGAACAAACGCGCGAAGAACATCTCGTGGTGGGTCGATCAGCTCGGTCCGGAGGAGTTGGAGAAGCGCGTGGTCAAGATCCCGACGCTCTGAACATCGGGCGGCCGGTCCCGTAGATTCAGGACATGATCACACGCACGCTCCTGATTCTCCTCGGCGTCGCGATGGTCGTCGCCGCAACCCTGACGACGGTCCAGGCACCGAAGGCGGCAGCCCAGGGATGCCCGGACGTGGAGGTGATCTTCGCGCGTGGAACGGTCGAGCCTGCGCCACCGATGGGCCTCACCGGATTGGCGTTCGTCGAAGCGCTGCGTTCTCAGCTCCCCGGTAGATCCGTCGCCGCCCATGCGGTGAACTATCCCGCTAGCGGCGACTTCTCGAATCGTCTCGCGTTTGCGCAGACCGTCGTGAACGGTGTCGATGACGCGCAGGCTCGCGTCAAGTATCTCGCCGCGACCTGCAAGCGCACCGATATCGTGCTCGGCGGTTACTCGCAAGGAGCGGTGGTCGCCGGGTACGCGGCGAATGCCGGGATCGCCCTGCCCCCGCAGTACGCGCGCTACACCAAGCAGATCCCGCCGCCGCTCCCCGCGGCAGCAGCGTCTCAGGTCGCGGCCATCGTGATGTTCGGACCGCCGTCGGATCGGTTCCTCCGTGACGTCGGCGCACCCCCGATCAGGATCGAACCGGGGCTCGCGGCCCGCACGAAGCGCTACTGCATCCCCGGCGACACGATCTGCAACGGAGCGCCGGTCGGCCAGCCGAACGCCCTGCACGTGCTGTACACCGTGAACGGCATGACCCTCGACGCCGCGCGCTACGTGGTCGGTCGACTGTAGGCCCGGCAGGCCGTCACACCGGTAGCTGTCCGGCGCTGGAGCGACGCAGATCGGAGAACTGCTGGATCGACGTCGACATCGCAGTGGCGAGCGGGCGGGCGTCGGCGCCCTCCGTCTTCGACACCATGATCACGTTGTCGATGTAGGGCTGGATGGTGCTGGTGTTCTGCACCGTGGCGACGATCACCAGCTGGAATCCGAACTTCCGGAACGCCGACAACGCTTGCTGGGCGAACTGCGGATCCGACTTCGAGAAGGCCTCGTCGAGCATGAGCTGGGCGAAGATCGGCCGGTTGTCGTCACCGTGTGGGCTGGCGAGGTTGAAGCTGAGTGCACCGGCCAGGCAGAAGGCCATCAGCTTCTCCTGCTCGCCACCGGAGTTGTCACCTGCATTGCTGTAGGTGCGGATGGTCTCGCCGGTGACGGCGTCGTGTTCCTCGCAGTAGAAATCGAAGCGGTTGCGCACATCGAGCGCGTCGCGAGTCCACTGCCGATCCTCGGGCGTCGCACCCGCCAGACGCTCACGCAGGAGCAGGATGTCGGCGTACTGCTCGAGAATCGCCTCTTCGTCGCCGAAGCTGACGGCCATGGTGCGTTGGGAGATCAGCCGGGCCTTCTCCGTGAGATCGGCGACGGCGCTGAGGTTCTTGCGTCCGGGACGCAGCCGGAGGCGGGTGCCCCGGTTGAACGCCACGGCGCCCAGACCGGTGTTGACCCGCTCGATCTGTTCGACGATCCGACGTTCCTCGGCGTCGGCGGCCATGTGCAGGTTCAGGATCGCGCCCGGCGCCTGCTCGGTGATCAGGCGCCGCATCCGTTCATAGGCGGCGGGCAGCTCGCGCTCGTCGATCCGCCGACTGAGTGCGACGTAGTCGTGCAGTCGCTCGTCGAAGTCGTCGCTGTCATTGGGTATCGCGTCCGGGAACTCCTCGTCGTAGCTGTCGAGGATGCGGGCGAGTTCGTCGCGGGAACGGCGTGCGTCCGAACGCATCCGATCGCGGTCCTTGATCACCGCCTTCATCAACTCTTGCCGGAAGGGTTCAGGAGTGAGGACGTCCAGGGTGGCGGCCGTGTCTTCACGGAATCCGTCCAGGGTGTTCTCCGCCTGCGTTGCAACGGGTTCCACCTTCAACCGGTCGATGAGGTCGAGAAGCTGGGTGCGTCGCTGATCATGGGTGGCGATCTTGTCGCGGACCAGGGCCGCCTGCGAGATCGCGGCCCGGACCTGCTCCCAGATCTCCTCGGCCTTACGTTGCAGGGCCTCGACGTCGGGGTGCTCTTCCATCAGCAGCTCGTACTGATCGGTGAGCTGATCCACCCGGTCGTCGGCGGCGTCGACGTCGATCTCGCTCCACTGGGTGAACTGTTCGCACACACGGCGATAGGCGTCGCGGCGATGTTGCTTCGCGGTCCGGTCCCGATCGAGTTCGGAGCTGGCCTCCCTCGCGGCGTCGAATGCGCGCTGCTCGGCATCGAGCTCGTCCTGCAGCGCGGCGATCTTGGATTCGACGTTCCCGACGAAGATGTACTGCGACGGCCGCAGGGGCTGGCGATCGTCCTTGACCGCCAGTTTCGCCGAATCCTTGCGCAGGCCTTGATCGGTGACCGCCTTGGTATGAGCAACGAAATCGGCCGGCGAGTCGACGCAGACGTAGTTGCCCAGCTTGGTCAGGATCGACAACGCCTCGCCCGAACACGGATGGGCGGGGTCGACAGCGCGCAGCGTGGCTCCCAACGTTCCCGGTTCGGCGATGGGCGCGGATCGATTCTCGGCGTGATGCAACTGAATGCGGCCGCGCATGTCGTGGCTGTTGACGAATCGCAGAGCCGCCCGGAAATGCTTGTCGGGAACGAGGAGTCGCAGCCCCGCATTGCGCAGCACCTTCTCCACGGCCAGACGCCAACGTTCCTGACCGGCATCGAGTTCGACGAGTTCGGCGACGTAACGAAGTTCCGATTCGTCGACCTGCAGGGCGTTCGCGAGTGCGCGTCGCATTTCGTGCTCGGTGCGTGGCAAGGCCGATCCGGCCTGCTCGACCCGATTCAACTCGTCCTGCGCGGCATCACGTTGCGCGCGTGCGGCGACCTCGCCCGCCAGGCACTCCGCGAAATGCGCCTTGCCCGCATCGAGCTGCCCGTCGATCCGGGTGGCATCCTCCATCAGGGTCTCGCGCAGTGTCCAGAATTCCTCGGCGTCGTCGGGCAGCGAGAAGCCCAGCGATGAGATCTTGTCCTCATAGGTGGCCCGTCGAGTCGACGCCTCGGTGCCCACCTTCTGTGCGGTGGCGAGTTGCTCTTGTAACGGGGCCAGATCGCCGGTGGAGGTGGCGATCCGTGACAGCAGATGACTGTGATCCTGTCGCAACTGGTCGTGTTGGGCGGTGAGGGCACCGAGATCGGCGTCCAGCCGAGCGATCTGGTCGTCGAGGTCCGCGATCTCCGGTCCGGCGTTGTGCCGCCGCAGGTTGTTGAGGTACGAGCGCACCGTTGCGGTGTCGATGGTGTCGAGAACGGTGAAGGTCGCGGCCTCCGTCGCGTAGCGCTCCTGCAGCGTTTCGATGTTGCCGAGGATCGTCCGTTTGCGGCGGGCGACGTCGAGCAGTTCGCGGGCCTCGACGAGCGGGTCGATCTGTTCCAGGGCGTCCTTGATTCCGACGACGCTGGTCGGTTCGTCGAGCATGAACTCCCGGACGAACTGGGCCAGACCACCGACACTCTTGAGCGACTTCGCTTTTCCGAGTAACTGCTGGGCCGCCTCCGAGCTTCGGATGCCGATCAGGGAGTACAGCGTGGCCAGGTACTTGCCCTCGCCCGGTCCCCCACGCCAGCCCTGTTCGCGGAACCTGGCCGAGTTGTAGTTGTTCCTGGCCCAGTCGTTGCACACGTCGACGATGTCGACGTCGCCGTCGCTGATGAAGTAGGAGCTGTGCGCGTCGGTCATCTTGCCGGCGGCCAGCCATTTGAGTACCAGACCGGTGATGGCGGTGCCCGAACTCGATGTGTAGGTCACGGCGATGGCTGCCCAGGCGGGTCCGGTGCCGCGCAGGTACATGATCTCGCGGTGGGCGTTGGTGCCGTCGCGGCGCTCCCCCCACGCTCCGCGTACATATTTCCCGACGGTGCGCTTTCCGCTCGACGACCCGGCGGCCGTGGCGTCGCCGGATGCGTTGAAGTTGCGGCGGTGGTCCGGTAGGAACGCCAGCGAAATGGCGTCCAGCAATGAGGATTTGCCGCTGCCGGATGATCCGGTGATCAGTGATCCGCTGGTGCTGAACGGAATCGAGTGATATCCGTCGAACACTCCCCAGTTGATCAGCTGCAACCGCGACAGGTGGTACTGGTCGACCTGTCCACTCACCACTCGTCTCCTTCGTCGTCGTCACTGTCATCCGGATCGTCGTCGTCGGACGCGGTCGTGCTCGCGACCGTCTCGTCGTCGCCGGTCTCGCCGGACCCGATGAACTGGTCGAACTGACGCTGCAGGTCGGTGATCACCGATGCCGTCATCACCGCCGAGATGACCGGGCTGACGGTGAAGGTGTCGGCATCGTCGCGATGCTTGCGCAGGAACTCCAGTTCCTCGAGTTTGTCGATCGCCCGCTCGATCCGCTTGTCGAACTGTGCGAGGTCGCGGTCGATGGTGTTGGTGACACCGGCGAACAATTCGTGGATCTCCTCCCGAGTGATCAGAACGTGCTCGTCGCGGGCAGCGCGGAGGTACTTGGCGAGGTGCAGGGCGAGGATCGCATCGTAGGTCTGGATCGTCTCACGCTTGAGAATTCTTCTGCCCCAACGTGAGTCATAACCGGCCTGTTCGACGAAGGCGACCTCCAACTCGTCGACGATGCGCAGTCGCAGATCGAGTTCGGACAGGCGGCTGCGCAGCACCTCCTGATACTCGGCGACCCACGCCCACAACTGAGGTGTGCGCTCGCCGCTGATGTAGCGCCGGGTCAGCAGATTCTGTAGCGCCCAGCACGCGCGGTCGGGCAGCGCGCTGACGTCGCCGTCGAAACGCGGAACCCGCGGGCCGTCGTCGGTGCCGGCTTTCTGCACGGCCGGTAGGTCGTCGAATCCGGCGAACTCGTCGGGGGTTGTCCCGGTGTCGAGATGTTCCGGGACATCGAGGTTGTTGGTCACAGGGTGTCGACCTCCGCAGTGGGGATGGGCTCGGTGAATGTCAGCGCGGGCACCTCGATGGCGCGGTCCTCCCCGGCGAGGGATCGAAAGCGGACGAAGATCGCGGCATCGTCGGCGCCGGGAACGGAGTGAGCGGGCCGGATCTGCTCGGCGCCGGGAACGGAGTGAGCGGGCCGGATACCTTCGGCGCCGGGCTGTTTCAGCGCCCAGGACCACAGCACGATCACGTGTGCGAGGTACGGTTCGTCGAGTCGGGTGATCATGTCCGACAACGTGATCGGTCCGGAGTCGACGGCAGAGTTCACCGCTTCGGTGAGTTGGACGGTGTCGACCTGGCCGGCGAGGGAGGCGAAGGACGCCAGATCCGCACCGCCGCCTGCGGGCAGCGCCGCCGCGGGCGGAGCGGGATCGTTGATCTCGAAGGCGATCCGGCCGACCGATGTGATCGCTGGTGTGGCCAACGGCAGTTCATAGCCGAGTCGCCGGTCGACGAGTGAGGTCTTGAGCAGGTCGTTGGCGGTCGCCAGCGCATCGTTGAGTTGGCGTGCGACCCCACGACTCTGCTCGAGCGTTCCGGCTGCGACGAATCTCCGGATGCGCCGCGCGCACCGCTGTCGGGTCCGCCCGACCTCGCTCATCTGTTGGGTGACGAGGCCGAAGAAGTTGTCCATCACTGCGCGGAGTCCGCTGTCGATACCGGGGAGTCGGAGGCTGAGCGTCTCGATGTCGGCGATCAGACGTTCACGCCGAAGTGGATCCTGGATCATCCGCGTGAATGCGTGGTAGGACGCGCTCTGCGAGGATTCCAGCAGCGCCTCGTAGTCGTCGAACATCTGCCGCTGCCGATCGCGGTAGGCGAGGTCGGAGTCATGGGGGTCGTCGAGCAGAGCCGTGGTGATCCGGTCCAGCATGCTCCCGTACTGGCCGATGTCGGAGATGACCTGCTCCATCTGATAGGCGATGGCCCGGGCCTCGTCCTCGGCGCCGCGCAGATCCGGTTCCGGCCGGCGGCCCGCCTCGAGGTCGGTGAGGGCGGTGTCGAGTTCGGCGATCTGGTGCTCGATCTCCTCACGGATCTGATGCGGGTCGTCGGTCACCTGCCCGGCGACCCGACGGAGTCCGGCCGCGATCCCGTTGATCGACCCTCCGGTGGCGATGCTGTCCTCGCGCCGCAGGCGCCGGACGTAGTCCACGACCGAGCGCGCCTCGGATGTCAGGTAGCAGAGATTCGGCGCGGCAGGCTGCGTCGTGTCGGTGACGCGATGCAACCAGCCCTGTTTGGCCCACAGCTTGATGAGCTCGAGACCGCTCGGTACGTCGGGGATGTCGAGCTCGGCGAGGTCGCGTTCCACTCGCACGGCCAGCTCTGTCTCGGAGAGTCTGGCACCGAAGTCGAGGTGGTGCTCCATCAACGTCACATACAGCGCGGAGTTGGTCGCTGCGAACAGCCGGACGGCCGCCGACTTCTGTATCGCTCGATTGGCGTCCAACGCCTGCGCCAGCGTCGGCGTCTCAGCACTCTCCATCGCCGCCTCACGGGGTTTCACAGGGACAACAGGACCCGAGGTAGTCTGCCACGTCCGGCTCGCCGCGACCGTGGCCGCATCCCGCCCTGTGTACAAGGTGCGGTGTCGGCGCTGGTCAGTGGCGTCTCGCCCGCTCGGTGGCGACGTGGCCGAGTCGGCCGACATCGTGACCTGTTCGTGACGGCATGTTGCAGGGGTGTCGCGAGCGCGGTTCTCGCGGGGATCACCCGTTCCCGGTGGGGATAGCGTCGGCCGGGAAGGGGTGATGAAGGTGAACCCGACGGCATCTCCCGAGCCGCTGTGGATCTTCGGCGATCAACTGGGTCGGCATGTCCACGCCTCGGCTGACCACGCCGACCGTGAGGTCGTGCTCATCGAGTCCAGGTCGGCGTTCGCACGCAAGGGTGGTCATCGTCAGAAGGCACATCTACTTCTCTCGGGCATGCGGCATCTGGCGGACGAACTCGGTGACCGGGTGCAGTACTGGCAGGCCGACGGCTATCGGGACGCACTGACCACGCTCGGCCGGCCGGTCGTGGTCCACGAACCATCGTCGCGGGCGGCATCGCGGTTCGTGCATCGTCTCGCCGACGAAGGGCTGGTCGCCGAGGTGCTGCCGAATCCGTCCTTCGCACTGTCGCGCAGTGACTTCGCCACGTGGGCCGGGGACGCCGATTCCTTTCGGCTGGAGGCGTTCTATCGCGAACAGCGCCGCCGTTTCTCGGTGCTGATGGACGGTCGGGAGCCGTCGGGTGGGAAGTGGAACTTCGACCACGAGAACAGGGACCCGCCCCCGAAGCGGTCGACGCTGGGGATCGAGCACCCGTGGTGGCCGACCGAGGACGAGATCGATGCGCAGGTACGCGCGGATCTCGACGCGATGGACGCGATGTTCGTGGGCGAGGACGGGCCTCGTCTGTTCGCGGTGACCCATGACGAGGCCCGATCCGCATTGCGGACGTTCATCGATCATCGGCTCGCGACATTCGGTCGATGGGAAGACGCGATCATGAGCGACGACTGGACGATGTCGCACTCGCTGCTGTCGGTGCCCCTCAATCTCTCGCTGCTGCATCCGCTGGAAGTGGTGCATGCGGCGGAGGAAGCTGTGAGGGCGAATCGCGTCGGCATCGCGGCGGCGGAGGGATTCATCCGCCAGATACTCGGCTGGCGCGAGTTCGTCTGGCACCTCTATTGGCATTTCGGCGCAGACTACACCGCACAGAACGAACTCGGCGCCCACGCTCCGCTCCCCGACTGGTTCCGAGATCTGGATGCCGAGGCGGTGACAGCGCGCTGCCTGTCGGAGACACTCGCGGGCGTCCGCGACCGCGGGTGGGTGCATCACATCCCGCGCCTGATGGTGCTGGGCTCTCACGCGCTGCAGCGGGGTTACGACCCGGCCGCACTGACCGAGTGGTTTCGGGCGAGCTTCGTCGACGGCTTCGACTGGGTGATGCCGGTGAATGTCATCGGGATGAGCCAGCATGCGGACGGCGGACTGATGGCAACCAAGCCCTACACCTCCGGCGGCGCGTACATCTCCACGATGTCCGACCTCTGCCGGGACTGCGAGTACGACCCGAAGAAGCGTGTCGGCGACGACGCGTGTCCGTTCACCGCGGGCTACTGGTGGTTCACCCACCGCCACCAGGACATGCTCGGTTCCAATCACCGCACGGCGCGAGCGGTGTCATCGATGCGCCGGCTGACGGACCTCGAGGCCCTCGTGGAACAGGAGGAGCATCGCGAGGCGTTCTGACTCGCTTGCCGACCCCCGACACCTGGAGCTGCCGCGACCGGGTCTCATCGACCGCGACGACGTGGATCGGTCGGTGGGATAGCTTGGCGCCATGCGAAACGGGGATGTCTCGTTCTGGTCGGCGGCGATACACGCCGGCGGAACACGCCCGTCTCTCGACGGCGACACCGATGTCGACTTCGCGATCGTCGGTGGCGGACTCACCGGGTTGTGGACGGCCTACTACCTGCGTCGGGAGTTTCCCGATGCCCGCATTCTCGTCGTGGAATCACGGTTCTGCGGATATGGTGCGTCGGGTCGAAACGGTGGTTGGCTGTCGGCGGAGGTACCCGGCAACCGTGCAACGTACGCGGGCATCGCCGAGGCGCGGGGCCAGGACGGTGGGGCCGCGAACCGGGCTCTCACGGTGACCATGGAATCCGCGGTGCGTGAGGTGGCGTCGCGTATCTCCGATGAGCAAATCGACTGCGATGCAAGATATTCTGGTGTCCTCACGGTGGCACGGTGTCCCGCGCAGCATGATCGGCTCCTTCATGACGTCGCGGCCGCGACGCGTTGGGGATCAACGGGGACCGTCCTGCTGAGCCAAGCCGAACTGCTCCGACGTGTGCGGGTGGCCGATGCGCTCTCGGCGAGCTACTCACCGCACTGCATTCGCGTGCAGCCGGCACGACTGACCGACGGGGTGGCCGCAGCGGCGGAGCGGTCCGGGATCAGGATCGTCGAGGGAACGACGGTCACGCATGTCGAACCCGGCCGGCTGACCACCGATCGCGGCGTCGTCCGAGCGGATCACATCGCGATCTGCGTCGAGGGGTTCACCCCCGCATTACCCGGTCGGCACCGCGCGCTCCTGCCGATGAACTCGTCGATGGTGGTCACCGAGCCGCTCGATCACCACCAATGGGACGAGATCGGCTGGGAAGGAGCCGAACTCCTCGGAGAATCGGCGCACGCGTACACCTACGCGCAGCGGACCGCGGACGGCCGGATCGCCCTGGGCGGGCGGGGCGTCCCATACCGGTACGGATCGCGGACCGACGACGACGGGCGGACCCAGCCGAAGACCGCGGGCGCGCTGATTCGCGCACTGCAGGAACGGTTCCCGAGCACGCGCACGGCATCGATCGACCACACGTGGTGCGGTGTACTGGGTGTCCATCGCGATTGGTGCACGTCGATCACGTTCGACGAGCGGACGGGGATCGCGTCGGCCGCCGGGTACGTGGGCTCGGGACTCACCACCACCAACGTCGCGGCCCGGACGCTGGTCGATCTGTTCGCCGGTCGCGACACCGAGCTCACGCGCCTGCCGTGGGTGGGCCATCGGTCGCCGAAATGGGAACCTGAACCCCTGCGCTATCTGGGCGTCGCCGGACTCTACGCCGCATACCGGCTCGCCGATCGTCTGGAACTGCGGTCCCGAGCGGCCCGCACGAACGTGATCGCAACCGTCGCTGATCGAGTGTCGGGCCGGTCCTGAAGAATCGACGTCAGCGATCACGAGCGATCCCGGCAGGACGCGCCGGGTCGGCCGATGATAGAAACGCACCAGTCAGACCGACAGAACCACGACGTGAGGCGCTGGTGACCGATCTCTCCGCACCCCTGGCCATGAACCGCGGTCCGGCGTGGTCCAACCGGATGGCCCTCGCGCCGCTCACCAATCTCCAGAGCAACCCCGACGGGACGCTGCACGACGACGAGTATCGGTGGCTGCTCCACCGTGCCGCAGGCGGCTTCGCGCTGGTCATGACCTGCGCGGCTCATGTGAGTCCCGCCGGGCAGGCGTTCCCGGGACAGCTGGGCATCTGCGACGACAGCCAACTGCCCGGTCTCACGCGCCTCGCCGACGGTCTCCGCGCAGCCGGGGCCGTGTCATCGGTCCAGTTGCAGCACGGCGGGCGGCGCGCGGACACGCAGTTGTCCGGCCGACCGGTCGTCGCGCCCTGGGACGACCCGGCCAAAGGGGCCACCGCGCTGACGACCGAGCAGGTCGAGGTGGTGGTGCAGGATTTCGTCGACGCGGCCGTCCGCGCGCAGACCGCCGGGTTCGACGGCGTCGAGATCCATGGTGCGCACGGCTATCTGGTGGCGCAGTTCCTCGACGCCCGGCACAACCATCGGTCGGATCGTTACGGCGGGTCCGCCGACAACCGCTTCCGCATCGTCCACGAGATCATCAGCGGCATCAGGGCGGCCACATCCACCGATTTCCAACTCGGCCTGCGGCTGTCTCCCGAGCGCTACGGGATCGTGCTCGACGAGGCAGTTGCCCTCGCTGCCGATGTCCTTGCCGATGGGTCTCTCGATTACCTCGACATGTCGCTCTGGGACGCGTTCAAGGAACCGTACGAGGATCAACACCGGGGACGGCGACTCATCGACCACTTCACCACTTTGCCGCGCGGCTCCACTCGATTGGGTGTCGCAGGCAAGATCGTGGACGCGCAGGGAGCACGTCAGTGTCTCGAGTGGGGCGCCGACTTCGTCCTCATCGGGACCGCGGGCATCCTGCACCACGATTTCCCGCGGCAGGTCATCGCGGACCCGCACTATCGGGCGCTTCCCCAGCCGGTGTCCAGCGAGCACTTGGTCGGCGAGTCGGTGGGTCCGCGCTTTCTCGACTACCTGTCCACCAATTGGGATGACTTCGTCGCCTGAATCGACGAGTCGAGCGGCACCCCGGCAGTGAGGTTCGACGGGTGAGCCATCCGACGATCGGGATCCGACCATTAGGATTGCGAACATGGTGATGGCTGATCGCCCCGAGGTGCAGACGGCGTCGGGCCCGGTGACTGCCCTGACGGTCGTGGGGCTGGCGCAGTGCATGCTGAACGGATTGGCACGGGTGCCGTTTCGGCGACCGTGGGAAGGTCCCGGCGGCCTGCTCGACAACGTCGGTCAATCGGTCACTCGTCAAGCCGTGCGCTCGTTCATGGGCTTCTCCATGGGCCTCCCCATCGAGGAGTTCCGATCGATGGAGAAGATTCTCGACGACATCTGCCTCACCGTGATGCCTCCGTTCGTCGAGGTGATCGACAGTGTCGAGATCACCGATGACACGATCGGCGGCGTGCCGGGGATATGGTGCCGGGCGAAGGCCAGCACCGATGCGTTCGTCGACGATGACGACGACAAGCAGACCATCGGCGCGACGATCCTGTACCTGCACGGCGGCGGCTACATCGGTACATCACCCATCATGTATTCGGCGTTCGCGGCGTCGCTCGTGAAGATCACCGGCTACGAACTCTTCATCGCCGACTATCGGATGGCCCCGGAGTTCCCGTTTCCGGCCGGCGTGCTCGACGCCGCCGACGTCTATCAGGGCCTCATCGACCGCGGCGTGTCGGCCGATCACCTCGTCGTCGCCGGCGACTCCGGCGGAGGTGGCCTGGCCACCTCGCTGATCTCGCACCTGCATGCCGAGGGCATGCCGATGCCGGCGGCGCTCGCGCTGTTCTCACCGGAGGTCGATCTCGACCTCAACCATCCGTCGATCACGGACAACGCGCAGTTCGACATCCTGCCCTGGAATGTTCCGGTGACCCCGTACCTCCGTGGTGTGCAGCCGAACGACGAACGCGTGTCAGCGGTCTACGCGACCCCCGATCCTGCATGGTTCCCGCCGACGTTCGTGTGCTGGGGCGCCGACGAGATGTTCCGCGACGGCATCCGTGAGTTCGCGGAAGGTCTCTCCGCTGCGGGCGTGCGGGTACACGCGATGGAGGAACGCGGGATGTTCCATGTCTTTCCGATCCTGATGCCGTGGGCGGAGTCGTCGAAACGGGTGTTCCGCGAACTCCACGAACTGGCCGGACGCCACGTCACCCCCGACCCCGAGGCCGAGCAGACGCACTGAATCGCATCATGCGCAGTGCGATACTCGGCTTGTGGCCGGCCGACACTGGAAGCTGACCCCGCGGCAGAGCATCGAACAGGAATGCCGACGCCGCGGGCGCCTCGACTTCGTCCTGGCCTGCAGTCGCATGCTCGACGGCGACGACACCGATCCGGGTCTGATCATCGCGCTCGGCGGGCCGCCGGGGATGAATCTCGTCGAGCGGGGCCTGCCCGAAGACCTGACCTACTGGTTGCGCGTCTGGGCGGGCCGCGGCCTCTTCTGGGTCTGGGACGACGTCGCCCAGCAGAGCGTGCTCGACGCGGCCGACGACGTGCACTGGCGCGTTCGGGAGTGGGTCGCGAAGATCGCGGGAAAGCATGAGCTCGTCGACGCCATGCCGGAGCTCCACCGTCTCGCCGACGACCCCGTGGCGCGGGTGCGCACCGCGGCCACCCGGGCGATCATCGAATTGGCCTGACACGTAGCAACTTCGTTGCGGACGTCGGCTCGCGGGGCGCTGTCGCTCGGCCGAATGATTCACCGCCGGGGCGGTGGGCGATCCCGGGCCGCGGACCTACGCTACGGCCATGAGTATTCGTGGGCTGGGCGTGATCGCGTCGATCGCGATGGTGGCGGCTGTGACGGCCGGTTGCGGCATCGAGGGCGACCCGGTCGGGGCCGACGCGTCACCGGAGGTGACGATGACGCAGACGACGCCCGCGCCGACCACACCAACCGGCCCGGCCGTCGGTACCGCGACGATGCAGGTGACCGGCAGCGGTCAGGCCACCGTCCGCTATTCCGTGAACGGGGCGGCCGAGCAGACCGAGAGCGACGTGAGTCTGCCGTGGCAGAAGCAGTTTCCCGTGTACGACGAACTCGAGACGACGATCTCGGCAGACGGCGGCGCCGCCGAACTGTCCTGCACCATCACGATGGACGGCAAGCTCGTGGCGTACAAGACCGAACCGCGACCCACCTGCGAGTTCGCCTATTGGGGTTGATCGACTGATCCGCCACGCGCATTCGGCACCCCCGCGGTCGGTCACCCCTGCCATACTGACCTGACTCCCCCGCGAGCAACCAACGCACGTGACAGGCGGAAACGATGGCGCTCAGCTCCCCGGTGCCGGCAGCGCATCCCGCGACGGGACCCGTTGTGGCGGTGGCCATTCTCGCGTCGTTCGTGGCATTCCTCGACGGATCGGTGGTCAACCTCGCCTTGCCGGCGATCTCCGCGGATCTCGGCGGCGGACTCGCCACCCAACAATGGGTGGTGGACGCCTACCTCTTGGCCCTCGGCGCGTTGATCCTCGTCGCGGGATCGATCTCCGACGCGTTCGGCCGTCTGCCGGTTCTCCGCGCCGGTCTCCTGATATTCGGCCTGTCGTCGGTGGTCTGTGCCGCAGCGCCCACGGCTCTGGTGCTGATCGCCGGTCGCGGCGTCCAGGGCGTCGGTGCGGCACTGCTCGTACCCAGTTCGCTCGCGTTGATCAATTCGGCCTTCTCCCCCGACGACCAGCCGAAGGCCATCGGCACGTGGACAGCGTGGACGGGTACGGCGTTCGTGGTCGGTCCCCTGCTCGGTGGCGTCCTCGTGGACGCCTTGAACTGGCGTTGGATCTTCGCCGTCAACGTCATCCCGGTCGCCGTCACCGTGGTGCTCTCGATGCGCCTCGAGGAGCCGCCGCGAACGTCTGAACCGACGCGCATCGATCTTCCCGGCGCGATCCTGGCGGCCGCCGGACTCGCCGGGACGGTCTACGCGTTGATCGAACAGCAACGTCTCGGCCTGTCGAATCCCGTCGTCGCATCGGCACTGATCGGAGGTGTGATCTGCCTTGCCGGCCTGTTCTGGCGAGAGACGCACACCGACCATCCGATGATCCCGCTGCGGATGTTCGCGGTGCGCAATTTCGGTGTCGGCAACCTGGCGACGACCTTTGTCTATGCGGGAGTGTCGATGGGCTCCCTCATCACGGTGTTGTTCCTGCAGGAGGTCGTCGGGTTCTCCGCTCTGGTCGCCGGACTCGCGACACTTCCCATACCGGTTTTGTCGTTCTTCATCGCGCGTCCGGTCGGCGTCCTGTCCGCGCGCCACGGTCCGCGGCTGTTCATGGCGGGCGGCCCGATCATCGCCGGTCTCGGGTATCTGCTGATGCTCACCACCGACTCGGACTTCGACTTCTGGTGGCAGATGCTGCCTGGTCTGGTGCTGTTCGGCCTCGGCCTGTCGATCACGGTCACCCCGCTGACCTCCGCGATTCTCGCGGCGGTCACACGCGAGCAGAGCGGTATCGGCTCCGCGATCAACAATGCGATCTCCCGGATAGCCGGACTGGTCGCCGTTGCCTGCACCGGCATCATCGTGGGTGGCGTCCTCGACGTCGCGAGCTTCCATCGCGCCGCCCTCATCACCGCATCACTGTTCATCGTCGGGGGCATCATCTCGGCAGTCGGCATCCGCAACCGGGATCACCACGACGACCGGGTGCCGCTGGAATCGGCGGCCATCTGCTGCGACAGGTCGACGGTTCCACCGGACGTGCGCGCCCCGAGCGGCCATCACTGACCCCGGCGCCGCGACGGTGCCGCCTTGACACAGCCGACCGTAAGCTTCAGACTTACTGAAGCTTACGGTCGTGTTCAGCTGTACGCATCTTCCAGAACGGATGCGTCGACACGCGAAAGAGGTTCGGCTGGATGGGTATTCGGCATTTCCTGCGACACGCGCCCGCGGTGTCGGCCGAGGAGGCAATCGCCTTGGTCCGCGAAGGTGCGGTGATCGTCGACGTGCGCCGATCCTTCGAGTGGAATCGGAACCACATCCCCGACGCGATCCACATCCCGCTCGAGGATCTGCCGACACGGTGCGCGGAACTACCCGACGATCAGCTCCTGATCACCTTCTGCACCGGTGGACTGCGGTCGGCCGGAGCAGCGAACATGCTGATCGAACTCGGTTTCGAGGCGCGGAACATGACCAAGGGTCTCATCGACTGGCGCGCCGCAGGCGGTGAACTCCAGGGCACCCAACACGTCTCGTGACCGCAGAATCCGTTGTTCCACGCGGGTACCCGTGCCGTCTGGTCGGGGCGTTTCGAAGCCGAGGATAGGCGTTCCTAACTTATACTTGCGGCACGGTCTGCCGACCCACATGCCGGCGGACACTGGCGGAAGGCCGGCGGTGTGATCTCTGTGCGCGCACGAGTTCCCCGACGGTGGCGCGGGCCCACTGCGCAGACCGGTCGAACATGAGCGTGGACACCGCCGAGACCGCGACCCGCCCGGACCCACCGCCGATCCCGTCGCGCCGAGCCTCGCATCTGGTGATGCTCGTGACGTTGGTGGGGGTGCTCGCCGCCCTGATCCTGCTCGGCTTCTTCGTCGGATCCGGTTCCTTCTCGATCTCCGAGGTGTGGCATGCCTTGCTCGGCCAGGGCGACGCGACAACGCTGGAGGTCATCCGCAACAACCGGGTGCCGCGGACGCTGCTCGCGGTTCTCGTCGGTGCGGCACTCGGTGCTGCGGGCGCCATCATGCAGAGCCTCACCCGGAACCCGTTGGCAGATCCCGGGATTCTCGGGGTCAACTCGGGCGCGTATTTCGCCATGGTCGTCGGTGCGGTGGTCTTCGGGATCACCACCACCAGTGGCTATCTGTGGTTCGCCATGGCAGGCGCGTTCCTGGCGGCCACGATCGTCTACTTCGTCGGGTCGCGCGGCGTCAGCGGCGCCAGTCCGGAGAAACTCGTGCTCACCGGCGTCGCCGCCGGATCCATCTTCAGCGGTGTGGGTTTCGGTCTGACGATGATCGATCCCAAGTCCTTCGACACGATCCGTTCGTGGCAGGTCGGCACCCTCGACGGACGCGGCTGGGAAGAGGTTACGATCGTCTGGCTCCCGATCTGCCTCGGTTGTCTGGTTTCGATGTTGTTGATCCCTTACCTCAACGGACTCGCGCTCGGCGATGACCGGGCTCGCTCCCTGGGCATTCCGGTGGGTCGGGTGCGGGCCGCAGGTTTCGTGATCGTGACGGTCCTCTGTGGCGCGGCCACCGCGGCCATCGGCCCCATCACCTTTGTCGGCCTGATGGTCCCGCAGACCGTGCGCCTCCTGTTCGGGCCCGACAATCGATGGCTGTTGCCGATGAGCGTGATCGTCGGGCCGATCGTCCTGGTGGGCTCCGACCTCCTGGCGCGGGTGATCACCCCGAGCGAGCTCCCGGTCGGCATGGTGACGGCATTCATCGGTGCCCCGGTACTCATCGCACTCGTGCGGCGCAAGGGGGCGGAGACATGACGTCGCTGCGCACGGAGCCGGTGGCCGCCGCACGATGGCCGCGCCGCATCCGGTTCATCCGAGGGCGGTTCCTGAGCATCAAGGTCGATCTTGCCGCTGTGATCATCTCGGTGATCCTGGTGGTGATCGCGTTGGCGGTCGGGACCTGGTCGTTGGGCGTCAGTACCACCGACACGCCGCGGATCGGCTTCGGCGAGACGCTTCGGGTCCTCGCCGGACAGGTCTCCGGCGAGCCCGCTAATCTTGTCGCCGCGGCCTTGCCCGCGGTGGTCATCGCGTTGATCGGCGGCGCGTCACTGGCGCTGTCCGGTGCCGTCTTCCAGACCATCACACGAAATCCGTTGGGCAGTCCCGACATCATCGGCCTCACCACGGGAGCCAACACCGGCGCGCTGATCGTGATGCTGGTCATGCACGACGGTTCCGGGGCGGCAACCATCGGTGCGTTGCTCGGCTCGTTGGTGACCGCGGCCGCCGTCTACTTTCTCGGCATGCGCGGCGGGACAGACAGTTATCGCTTCGTCGTGGTCGGCGTCGGTATCAACGCGATGCTGCTCGCGTTCAACGGCTACCTGATCTCGAATGCCAACCTGCAGAACGCGGCATCGGCCGCGGCGTGGGGAATGGGCAACCTCCACGACATCCGAATGTCCGACACCGTACCGGTATTCGTCACCCTGGTGGTGCTGGTGCCGTTCCTCATCGCCATGGCACCACGCATGCGGATGTTCGAACTGGGCACGGACTCGGCGCAGAGCAAGGGCGTCGACACAGGCCGGACCCAGCTGATCCTGCTGATCCTCGGGGTCGGGTTCGCCGCCGTCATCACCGCGGTCGCCGGACCGATCTCGTTCATCGCGCTGGTCGCCCCGCAACTCGCCGCGCGGATCTCGCCGAGTCCGGGTATCCCCCTGGTGACCTCCGCCGCGGTGGGAGCCGCGCTCCTGGTCAGCTGTGATGCGATCGCCCGAACCATTCTCGCACCGGAGACCCAATTGCCGGTGGGCGTCGTCACGACGTCGGTCGGCGGTGTCTATCTACTGGGTCTCCTGCTCGTCCAGTCACGAAAGGCCAGGTAATGGCGCATGATCCGGGCCCCCGTGGCCGTCTCGTAGGGTCCGGGCTGCAGGTCGGGTACGACGACAACACCATCCTGTCGGATCTCGACGTGGTGATCCCCGACGGATCCTTCACGGTCATCGTCGGTCCCAACGCGTGCGGCAAGTCGACGCTGCTGCGAGCCCTGTCACGGCTGCTCGCACCCCGCAGCGGTGACATCATCCTCGACGGCAAGGATGTGCAGACCTTCCGGGGCAAGGAGTTCGCGCGCGAGGTCGGCTTACTGCCCCAACAGTCCCTTGCACCCGAAGGCATCTCCATCATCGATCTCGTATCGCGGGGTCGCTTCCCATATCAGACCATGTTCAAGCAGTGGACCGACGCCGACCAATCAGCGGTCGACCGCGCGCTGCACGCCACCCGGCTCACCGACCTCTCCCAACGTGCGGTGCATGCGCTGTCCGGCGGTCAGCGCCAGCGGGTCTGGATCGCGATGGCGCTCGCGCAGGAGACACCGATCCTCCTGCTCGACGAGCCCACCACCTACCTCGACCTCGCCCACCAGATCGAAGTCTTGGAACTGTGCACCGCGATGAACCAGAGCGGCACCACCCTCGTCGCCGTCCTGCACGACCTCAACCAGGCGGCACGGTACGCCAGCCACATCATCGCGATGCGCGGTGGCGAGATCATCGCGCAGGGGGCGCCGTCGGACATCATCACGACGGAGATGGTCGAGAAGACCTTCGGTGTGCGTTCGAGGATCATCTCCGATCCGGAAACCCATACCCCCCTGGTCATTCCTTTGGGTGCCGGGGCGGTGTCGTTCGACACGACGCCCGGTGACACGGCAACGCTCCGCTCCGCACAATCGAAGTCCACCGAGTAAGAGGAGACACCGATGATGTTCGCGCACAGGTTTCCACGACTGATCGGGTTCGCGGTGCTGCTCGTCCTGGCGCTTGTCACGGCCGGCTGCATCCAGTCCGACACCACCGAGAATGCGGTCTATTCGGACCCGTCCGCGGAGGCCGACCTCGGTCTCCCGGACGCGCCGCGAGTGGTGGCGCTGGGCTGGTCAGACGGTGAGATCTCGCTGACGCTGGGTGTGAAACCGGTCGCGATCTACGACTGGATGAGCTTCGGAGCCGAATCCAAGGGCGTCGGCCCCTGGGCGGCAGACATGTTCGGCACCGACTCGCCGACGCTGATCTCCGCATCCAGTGGCGGTGAGTTCAATTATCAACAGATCAAGGAGTTCTCGCCCGACCTCATCCTGAATGTCCGAGGCAAGGCGGACTCCAAGGTGACCGACAGTCTCAAACAGATCGCCCCGGTGGTGACCGCACCGGCCGGGACCCCGGATTACGCCGTCAACTGGAAGGTCCAGACACAGCTGATCGCCAATGCCCTCGGCAAGAGCGGCGAGGGCGACGCCCTCATCAAGCAGACCACCGACGTGCAGGACACCATCAGATCCCGGCATCCCGACTTCGCGGGCAAGACGTTCGTGTGGGGCGCGAAGTACGGTGAGGCCTACGGCGCGTATCTACCCGGCGACGCACGTTTCGATACCTTCGCCGAGCTGGGATTCGTACAGTACCCACCCGTGGCATCCCTTCAGGCGCAGGGCTTTTTCGCCGCTGTACCCGTAGAGAAGGTGTCCAGCCTCAACTCGCAGGTGGCCGTCTTCACCACCATCGGCTTGCCGTTCTCCACGTTGCAGAACGACCCACTGATCAACTCGCTGTCGGTCACCCGGGACGGGCGAGCGATCGAACTACCGGAGACGGACCCGATCGTGCAGGCGATGGCGGCCGGCACGCCCGTCTCCCTCGAGTACGCCCTCGAGCAGATCGAGCCGCGACTCGCGGCGGCCACCGAGAAGGTCAGCTAGCGTCCTGAGTCAGGATCTTCGCAGCAGTCGCACGATCCCCCGGCACGCGGGGACGGACTCACCCGACACTGGTTGATCGACCTCTCCGCCACGGCGTGGTCCGTCAGAAGTACACGACCATCAGTTGGGCGAGGAACACCTTGATGATCATGCTCACCGGGAAGAGGACGGCGTACCCCAGTGCGACCCGCTGATCGGGAACCTTGCCCATGGCATACGCATACGGTGCCGGGTTGAGCTGAGAACCCGTCAGTCCGCCGAGTGCGCGTGCCGTCCCGAATTGCAGGAGCGAACGCAGGGCGATCACACAGATCAGCGCGTGCGCGGCGGAGATCGCGAAGCCCAGCACGACCAGTTGGAGTCCGTCGTCGGCCAGGGCGGTGACCAGACCGGATCCGGCACCGGTCCCGACTGCCACCAGGAAGACCATGAGTGTGAACTGGTTGAGCGTGTTGGTGACGTTGCCCGGCAGCGTCCACACGATCGGGCCGGTGCGTCCGAGTGCGCCGAGGACGACGCCGATGATCAGCGGAGCCGTCGCGGTTCCCAGTACCAGTGTTCCGCCGCCTGGCAGCGGCACCTCGACGAAGGCCAGGACGAGGCCGATGGTCAGTCCCAGCCCGAGGCCGATCGGATTGATGTCGCCCGCGGTGCGCTCGGAATCGCCGAGTTCCGTGGTGATCTCGCTGAGGCGATCGCGGGGTGCGGTCACCCGCAACCGATCCCCGCTCTGCAGGACGAGGTCGGGTGTGGCGATGAGGTCGATATCGCCGCGGCGCACCCGGCTGACGACGGCGTCGAATCGCTCCTCCATCCGGAGGTCGTGGAGTTCGCGTCCGACATACGACTTGTTGGACAGCGTGATCCGCCGGAAGTCGATGGTCGAGCGGTCGAGCCACACCTCCTCGGCGGCCGGCCTCCCCAGATCGTTGACCAGGCGGTCGTGTACATCCTCACGCGCGGTCACGGTGAGCAGGTCACCGGTCGCAAGACTCTCGTCGTCGTGCGCCACCACGGTCCTGCCGTCACGTGTCAGGCGCGACACCACGGCTTCGTATCGCTCGCACAGGCCGTGCACCGTGAGGTCGGGGTTTCCGACGACCTCGAGTGTCCGGATCACGATGGGCGACACCTTCTCGCGGTCCTCCGCAGTGGGCTTGCGGCGGCCGGCGCCGATCAGATACGCGCAGGCGATGATGGTCAGCAGTACGGTGATCGGGTACGCGACCGCATAGCCGATCGCCGGTTCGGGCGGGATGTCGCCACCGTCGGCGAGTTGCTGCTGGACGGCTCCGAGCGCGGCGGTCGCCGTGCCCGCACCGCTGAACGAACCGGCGATCGTACCGATGTCGAAGCCGAGCGCCTTGCCCACGCCGAGCGCCGTCGCCGCCATCGCGATGATCGCGACCACCGAGACGAGCACGGGTTTCCATCCGGTGCGCAACGCGTTCACGAACGACGGACCTGCCGCGATACCCACGGTGTAGCAGAAGACACACAGCGACAGGTTCGTCACGATCGCCGGCAATGCGACGTCCGAATCGATGGCCGACAACGCGAGTGCGACGAACAACGCGCCGGCCGGCCCGAACGAGACCGGCCCGAATGGAATCCGGCCGATCAGCGCGCCGACACCGACGCAGAAGAACAGTGTGAGGAGCGGGCTGTCGACAAACCAGTGCATCGCATCTCCAGACGGTCACTGGGACGGGTTGTGACTCCTGTGACTCTATCGGCTGAATGTCCCATTCCGGGCGGTCTTCGCGTCTCCGAATGGTGGACTACAAGCACACATCGGGTGTCGAGGAGTGAATGTGATGACACAGAACAACGTGGCAGGCGCCGTCGACCGGGCCACCGACAGCGCGTGGTTCGAGCGCGCGGCGCGCGCCGGTCACGTCGTCAGTGGGGTGATGCACCTCGTGATCGCCTACATCGTCGGACGGCTGGCCTTCGGCGACGCGGGGAACGCCGATCAGTCCGGTGCCCTGGCGATCTTCGCCGAATCATCCGGAGGGCGCCTTCTGTTGTGGGTCGCGGTGGTGGCGTTCGCCGCCCTCGCGCTGTGGCGGCTGGCCGAAGCAGTACTCGGGGGCAAGGCAAACGATCCCGCAGATCGCGACGACGGCCTCGGCGGTTGGTTCGATCGCGGGAAGGCGTTGTCGCTGTGCGTGATCTACGTGGCATTCGCCTACTCGGCAGCTCGATTCGCCATCGGCGCCGGCGAATCCAGCGGCCGTCAGAACGCCGGGCTCAGTGCCCGCCTCATGCAGAGTGCCGGAGGAAAGTTCGTGCTGGTGATCGTGGGGCTGATCATCATCGCGGTGGGCGTGTACCACATCTACAAAGGGGTGACCCGCAACTTCCTCGATGACCTCCGTACCGGCGGTGGACGAGCGGTGACCGTCACCGGTGTCGTCGGATATGCCGCGAAGGGTACGGTACTCGCCGGCGCCGGTCTCCTGGTGATCGTCGCGGCGGTACAGGCGGATCCGTCGAAGGCGACCGGGGTCGACGGCGCGGTGAAGACACTGGCCGGGCTGCCGGCCGGTCAGGCGTTACTCATACTGGCGGCGATCGGTATCGCGACCTATGGCGTTTACAGCTTCGTCATGGCTCGTCAGGCGCGGATGTAGTCGCCGCGGGCGCGCATGTCGTCGCGTAGGACGACCCCATTGACAAGGACACCGGCAACCGGCCGCCGCCCCAGAAACGTGGGCGTGATGTTGAGCACGGTCAGTCCGAGATCGAACACTGGCGGCATGCCTGCATCAGATCCACGAACAACGGCGCGAACACGCCCATCGCCACCGCGAGGACACGGAAGATCGTCCCACCGATCCTGTATCAGCAGCGTGAGGTGGACGCCGCCCGGTCCGCTCGCCGGCAGGTGGCGCCCTGTGATGTGGGTCTAGCGGTACATCTGGACCAGCGGGCAGGTGAACGGGTCCCGCTCACCGAGGCCGGCCTGGTTCAGGTAGCGGACGACGATGCCGTACGACTGGATGAGCGAGGTCTCGGTGTAGGTCACCTCGTGTCGGGCGCAGTGCGCGCGGACCATCGGCCGCACCTTGGCCAGGTTGGGCCGAGGCATGCTCGGGAACAGGTGATGCTCGATCTGATAATTCAGACCACCCATCATGAAATCGGTGAACCGGCCACCGCGGATATTGCGCGACATCAACACCTGCCGGCGTAGGAAGTCCACGCGCATGTCCTTCGGCACCAAGGGCATTCCCTTGTGGTTGGGCGCAAACGACCCGCCGAGCAGAAGTCCGAACAGCGCCAGGTGAACCACGATGAAGACCGCGGCGATCCCCGGCGACATGACCAGGATCGGCACGATGAAACCGAGCAACAGCCGCGCCACGATCAGCGAGAGCTCGGTGGCTCGCTGTGTGACGGGTGCGCGGGACACGAGCCCCTGGATGCTCGAGATGTGCAGGGCGATGCCCTCCAGCGTGACCAGCGGGAAGAACAGCCAGCCCTGATGACGCGTGAACCACCCGTAGAACCCGGTGCGTCCATTCGCGTCGGCCGGGACGAACGCCAGCGGTGCGCCCTCGATGTCGGGGTCCACACCGATCTGATTCGGCGCCTTGTGGTGGCGATTGTGCTTGGCGCGCCACCAGTGCAGGGACAATCCGGCGAAACCGCCGGCGAGGATGCGCGCCGTCCACTCGTTGGCTGACGCGGAGGCGAACATCTGCCGATGCGCACCATCGTGTCCGAGGAATCCGAACTGCGTGCTGACCAGGGCGAGCCCGGCGGCCAGTGCGATCTGCCACCAGGAATCACCGAGCACGACGACGCCGGCCCAGATGGCGAGGAATGCGGCGACGGTGAGTGCGATGCGGGTCACGTAGAAGCCGTGCCGCCGATCGAGCAGGCCCGATTCGCGGACCTCGGCGGCCAGTTCGGAATAGGAGCTGACATATCGGTCGCGGGGCAGGGTCGAACTGTGTGCATCGGTCACGACGGCCTCGTTGCTTTCTGCTCGAGCCAGGCGCCTCGGCCACGGAGGGTCGGTCCATCTAGCGGGCGCGCTACGGGAGTCACAACCATGAGCAATGCATCACGTCGGCCCCACAAGTGTGCCAGACGAACGTGAATTCACGCTGTCCTCACACGTCCGACCCCCGGTTGGCCACTCCACCGTAGACTGACCGTCCGACCGAACACAGGATGAGCAGAGAGGTGCACAGTCATGCACGCATTCCGCCGCGCCGTCGAAACCGGCGACGAGCAGGCCATCGCCGACCTGTTGGCCGACGATGTCGTGTTCACCAGTCCGGTCGCGTTCAAGCCCTATGAGGGCAAGGCCATCACGTCGGCGATCCTTCGTGGCGTGCTGCGGGTGTTCGAGGACTTCCGCTATGTGCGCGAGATCGGTGACAGCGAGGGCAGCGACCACGCGCTCGTCTTCGAGACGGTGGTGCGTGGCGCGAAGATCACCGGATGCGACTTTCTCCACGTCGACGAGGAAGGCAAGATCGACGACTTCATGGTGATGGTGCGGCCACTCTCCGGCGCCACCGCGCTCGCCGAGGCGATGGGAGAACAGTTCGACCGGATCAAGGCCGAAGCGGCGGCCGAGTTGTCGAGGTGACACCGGGTCCCGGTCGCCGGTCACACCCCGGTGCGTGCACTCACATGGCCGGGCGACCGAACCAGCGGATCACTGTGGTCTCCAAGTCGGTCTGAGCGTCCCCCACCCACACGACATGGCCGTCTGGCCGGAGCAGGGCGGCGGGCACGTCGAGTTCGTCACTGGTGTCGATGATGTGGTCGAGGCGGTCCGCCCAGCGATCGATGGTGAGTCGACCGGTGGGATCGAGCAGCAGGCCGCGACCGGCGTGCATCAGGTCGTAGAGTCTGCCTGCGGTCAACTGCACATCCCGGAGTCGGCGGCCGACGAGTTGATGACCGTCGTCGCCGACGTCGTAGCGGACGGAGATCGCGGTGATCTTCTCGATGAGGAATCGACTCACGTCGTCGAAGTTCATCAGCTCGGAGATCAAGCGCCGCACCGCTTGTGCTCCGGTGTCGGTGGAGATCAGCAACGCCTGGGCGCGAGTGTTGTCCAGCACGTCGGCGGCGACCGGACGCCGTTCCGATTCGTAACTGTCGAGCAGGTCGTCGGGAGCCCAGCCGTTGATGGTCGCGGCGAGTTTCCAGCCCAGGTTGAATGCGTCCTGGACACCCAGATTGAGGCCTTGCCCGCCCATCGGCGGGTGGACGTGCGCGGCGTCGCCGGCCAGGAACACCCGGCCACGGCGATACTGCTCGGCCAACCGCGTGGCATCCCCGAAGCGTGAGAGCCACCGTGGCGAGTGCACGCCGAAGTCGGTTCCCGCCACGGCCTGGAGTTGTCGCCTGACGTCGTCGAGAGTCGGCGGTTCGGCACGGCCGTCGACGACATCGGCGGCAGGCACCACGAAGCGGTATGCGCCGGTTCCCGACGGTGAGGGTCCGATTCCGAAGCGTTTCTGCGTTTCCCGGATCTCGGCGACCCTGGCGGTCAGTTCGTCGTCTGGCATGGTCACGTCGACTTCACCGATCAACGTGTCCGCCTGGGACGGCTCGCCGGGGAAGGCGATGTCGACCAACTTGCGCACGGTGCTCCGCCCGCCGTCACAGCCGATCAGGTAGCGCGCGTGAAGCGTTGTGCCATCGGACAATTCGGCGGTCACGTGATCGCCACCCGGTTGTATTCCGATGACGCGCTTCCCTCGCCGGATGTCGGCGCCGACCTCGACGGCGCGATCCGCCAGGATCCGGTCGATCTCGGGCTGAGGAATGCCCAGCACATACGCGTGCGCGGTGTCCAAGCCGGCCGGCGCCGGCGCGGAGATGCCGGCGAAGAAGCCGTTGAGCGGATACTTGCGCCCGCACGCGAGGAACCTGTCGAGCAACCCGCGTTGCTCCATGATCTCGATCGTGCGCACGTGGATGCCGAGCGCCCGGACGAACAGGGGCGGTTCCTCGTCCTGCTCGAGCACCACGACGTCGATGCCCTGTAGCCGGAGCTCACCGGCGAGCATCAACCCCGTGGGACCGGCCCCGACGACGATGACGTCACACATCCACGAACCTCCTCCGGGGCACCACCTCCGGTGCCGCAGCAGACGAGTCTGCAGCATGCACCGGGTCTTGCCGCAAGCCCGGGGTCGCGCGTTATGGTGAAAGTGGCGGGAGGTGTCACGACCGCTTTGCCCACGTCGACACCAGGGACCCGCACGATGACGAGGAGTTGACGTGCCACGGCTGTCCCGACGCATGCTCATCGCCGACGTCTCGGTGACCTTCGACGCGGCACCGGCGACGACATTCGAGTATCTCGTCGATCCGGAGAAGCGGTCCGAGTGGCAGTCCAGTCTGCGCAGGGTGGAGGGCCTAGCGCGCGTGGGTGAGCGGCCCGGGGCCACCGGCACCGCCTGGACCGACGTGACGCTCGTGCCCGGCGTGTCACCACGAATGGAGGTCGTCGCCGACGACCCGTACACGCGCTGGGAGGAGATCGGCAGCTGGCATTTCGTGGACGCACACCTGACGTTGCGGTTCGACCCGCAGCCCGCGGATCGAACCGAGGTGCGCGCCAAGGCTTTTCTGACCCTGCCCCTTGTCCTCGTGCCCACTGTGGCGGTGCTCCGAGCACTCGCTCCGCGTGGTCTGCGCGCCGATCTGCGATCAGCCGCCGATCGGCTCGCCCGCTGACGGGGCCCCTCAGGTGTCCGCATCCGCGGTGTAGGAGATCCGGATGGGTCGGATGATCGCGCGATGGGTCACGCCGTCCGGATCGAACCTCCACACGGCTGCGTCGATGTGGCCCGGCCCGGCACGGTGACCGGTCACATGCAGGGACACCGGGTCCTCGGCCAGGTAGACCGGCCGCACGAAGCGTGTATCGCACCCGCTGATCGTGCCCCCGTTCCTCGTGAGCCAGTCATCGGCGTGTCTCAGCACGATGCCGACGATCAACAGCCCGTGCGCGATCGGCGCGGACAGGCCGGCAGCTCGGGCGGCGGCGGGATCGACATGAATGGCGTTGTGATCGCCGGAGACATCCGCATACCGGCGAACCCGATCGAGAGAGATCTCTTCGATCGCATCCCAGATCAGCTCGGTATCCACCGGTTCCTCGCCCATCGCTACCCGGTCCCCTCGGTTCGGAACGCGAGCGTCGATGTCGTGACCGCGATCGGCGCGACCTCACCGTCGGCCATGATGTCACTGCGCACCAGGAGTTGCGTCGCGCCGCCCCGATGGTGGATCTCCTCCACCGTCAGCAGGCCGGTCAGCCGATCGCCGACCCGCGGTTGCCGGCGGACGCGGAGCGATTCGGCTGTGTGGACGATGCCGTCGCTGGGGACGGTCCCGGAATCCATTGCCTCGTGGGCGAGGATGACGGTCACGCGGAAGATCACCGGGACGGCGAACGTGTCCGATCGTGATCCCAGAACGTCGGCGAAACCGGCCAGGAGCGCGGTGTCGACCACGACCTCGTCCGAGGTCGTGAAGGTCATCCCCGTCACCAACTCGCGCGCCATGCTTTACGTTAGCGAACCCGGAACCGGTTGCCAATGGTCCGACCGGTGCCGCTCAGGGTCGGTGGCGCTCAGGGTCGGCGGCGCTCCTCGGGCTGTGACGGTGTCACCAATGCATGATCGAACGCGTAGACGATGGCCGCCGCGCGGTCACGGAGATCGAGCTTGGTGAAGATGTGATTGACATGGCTTTTCACCGTTACCTCCGAGATATGTAGTCGCGCACCGATCTCGGAGTTCGTGTGGCCGCGCGCCATCAGGCGAAGGACGTCGGCCTCCCGTTCGGTCAGCACACCGTCGGACTGTGTCCTCGACTCCGGTGCCGCACGCCGAAACCCTTGCAGGACACGCCCCGTCACTGCCGGATCGAGGTAGGCCCCGTCGTCGACCACGGCACGCGTCGCCCAGATCAACGCCTCGGCCGGTGAATCCTTGAGAATGAACCCGGCCGCGCCGGCCCGGAGTGCGCCCGAGAGCAACTGGTCATCGTCGAAGGTGGTGAGGACGAGAACCGGCGGCGGCTGCGGAAGCCGGGCCACCGCTGCTGTCGCGGCGATGCCGTCGACATGCCGCATGCGCAGGTCCATCAAAATGATGTCGGGTGAGGTCTGGGAGATCGCGTCGATCACCTCTCCTCCGTCGCCACACTCGCCGACGATGTCGAATCCGTCCTTGATCCGGAGGATCCGGCGCAGACCGGTGCGCACGAGTTCCTGGTCGTCGACGAGCAACACCCTGATCGTTCGATCCGTCGGCAACGACCGCGTGGACATCATCGGGCCGTCCTGCCGTCGAGGACCGCACCGGGAAACACCGCACGAACGATCCACGCCTCCCGGGTGCCGCTCACATCGACGGCGCCGCCGAGCAGTCGTGCACGTTGTTTCATCCCGTCGATCCCCGATCCGTCGGTGGCCCGGCGAACCCCCTGGTCGGCTATGTACGGATTCTGCACGCAGAGAACGATGTCCGGGCGTGTGGACAAGCTGACCGCGGCGCGCGGCGTCCGGGAGTGCTTGACCACGTTCGCCAACGACTCCTGTGTGATCCGATAGAGCGCGGATCCGACCGGCGCAGGAATGCGGGTCAGGTCGCCGTGCACATCCAGCGACACCCCCACGCCGGCCTTGCGATAGTCGTCGACGAGTCGGTCGATGTCGTCGGCCCCCGGTGTCGGCGCGGCCGATTCCGGCTCGGAGCCCAAGACCTTGACGATGTATCGGATCTCGGTCATCGCCTGCCGTCCCAGGCGCTCGGCGTCCTCGAGTGCCTCGAGTGCCTCGTCCTCGGCACCCTCCTGTAACGCTCGTCGCGCCCCGGTGACATTGAGCATGGTGATCGAGAGTGAATGCGCTATCACATCGTGGATTTCGCGAGCGATGCGTTGACGTTCGTCGCTCGCCGCGTGATCTGCGCGGACGCGTTGTGCGCGCACCTCGTTCTCGGACAACAGCTTCTGGTACAAGATCATGTATCCGACCAGCCATCCGCACAGGATCGCGAGGATGTAGGCCGGGACCGACTGCAGGTGCTCGGTCTGCCCACCGAGGACGATGACGCCCACCGACAGCGCCGCGACGAACAGACCCCATCGCAGGGACTCCATCGCGGCCGCGATGGCGGTGGTGAGGGCCAGCAGCAGCGGCGCGACATCGACCGGGACCGGATCCATCAACATGAGCGCCACGGCCGCCGCCGCGATCACCCCGCAGGCCACCTTGCTCGGCACCCAGAGATCGACCACGAGTGACAGAAAGGCAACCGCCGCACCGAGAAGCGCCCACCAGGGAGGCGCGAGTGGGAGTCGCTGGATCACCGCCCCGACGGTGATGATCGCCGACGCACCGAGCGTCACCGCCGGATAGAGCGGCGGGTATCCATCACCCGCCAACTCGATCCGGCGGCGCATCCCTGCGATCAACCGACTCACCGACACAGGGAAAGGATAGGCCGCGGGCGTGCGAAGTCATCGGCTTCGGGACGGATCTTCGCGTCCACCCGTGGGTGGAGAAGCGCTCCACTCGCGGCATGCAGACCCCGGGGCGGCCGTTCCCTAACGTCATCAGCAGAGGTCAAGAGGTCCACTACAACATGAGGTGAGCGCCATGACCATGAGTGACATCTTCGGTTCGTACCGACCGCTTTCCGCGTCGACGGCCGTCTCGTTACCCACCGACGGCGTGCTCGTCGTGGGGTTCACCGGGTCCCCTGCATCGCAGCGCGCGTTGGACACCGTGTGCGCGACCGCTGGTCCCGGTCTGCGGATCGCGCTGGTGTGCGCGATCGACCCGATCCGACCGCCGGCGCCGGCGACGTTTCTGCACGACGCCCTCAAATCCGAGGCCTACCTGTTGTCCGATCGAGCGGTCATCGACGAATTGCTGCGACGGGGAATGGAATCGGTGCGCGGCACGTGCCGTGCCCGGGTCACCGGTGTTGCGCTGGAGGGCGATCCGGTGCGCGTTCTCGCGGGTGCCGTCGCGCGGTTCGACGCGGCGGAGGTCGTCGTCGGGATGAGCGGAACCAGACCGACCGGACAGGTGCGACACATCGCGCGAGCCCTCCCCGACGACGTCCCCCTTCTCGTGACGAACGGCGAGCGCCACGTGCGGCTGCGGCGCAGGACACGAGACCACGTACCGGTCCGGCCGTTCGTCCCCGGGCACCTCGGCCGCGCCGCAGGAGTCTGACCCACCGGGCCGCGACTACGGATTCATCAGGCGCCAGTCGCGCGGGGTGACGGAGAACCGATCGCGGAATCGGTGCGTGAAATGCGTGGAATCCACGAACCCGTGCCGCCGTGCCACGGCGGAGACGGTCAGATCCGGTTCGCGGATCAAGGTCTCACGGGCACGGTCCAGACGACGACCCATGATGTGATCCTGGAGCCCGATCCCGGTGACGGCCCACGCCTTGTACAGCGTCCGCACGGAGATGCTGTGTGCCTGCGCGATGGTATCCGCGGAGATATCGGGATCGTCGACGTTCTCGTCGATGTGTCGCCGGATCCGGGCGACGAGATCCCCCGGGGCGTCCGGACCCTGATCGGCGGCGGGACGGTCCGCGACGTCGATGATCAGCGCGTGCGTCAGCAAGATCGCCGTGGAGTTGAGTTCGGGCAGCAGCGCCGGGTTGGCCACCGCGATGCCCAGGAGTTCGTCCAGGAACGAGAGGTAGAGCTGATAGAGACCATGGGATGGACGCAGGGTGCGCACCGCTGCGGCCAGGGCCGACGGCGGCAGATTCAGGTGTGCCGCATCGATGGTGAGAACGACGGCCGATCCGCGGTCGGATCGGCGGAAGTCGTACGGGCAGGCCTGGTCCACGATGAGCAACGTGCTCGCACGATCGGTCGACTCGACGAGTACGCCGTGCTGGCGATGGCTCCAGGAGCCCGGTGACACGGCGGCGATCGCCACACGCTCGAACACCTCTGTCCGGAGCCGGGACCGGGTCGTCGCGACAGAGACCGGATCGGACTCGACGTGCATGAGCGTCGCACCCTCGCCGATCGTCCAGCCGCTGACCTGGGCGCGGAAACGATGATGCGGGACCAGCGGGGTCACCGTTGCGGTGGGCGCTGCGCCGGCCGAGCGCAACGCATGGTGGAGTTCATCGACGACGGAACGAGAATCGATCGTCGTGGTGTCGAGCAGGAGTGCCATCAGGGCCTCGGGTTCGTCGGACGCCTCAATCGCGTGGGGGTACCTGTTCCGGCCGCACCGCGGTCGGTGGCGAGTTCATCTGCCGCCAGGCGCGCGGCGACGCGCCGTACATCATCCGGAATCGCCGGCTGAAATGAGAGTCGTTGACGAACCCCCAGCGACGGGCGATCGCCGCGACCGGCGTCGAGCGCATGTCCGGCCGGGCCAGTTCGTCGCGGGCCCGGGTGAGTCGCTCGGCGATGATCCATTGCTCCAGGCTGAATTCCGCTGCCGCACACAGCTTGAACAGATGCCGCGGGGAGATGCCGTGCGCCGCCGCGATCGAGGAGGGGCTCAGGTCCGGATCGGCGAGATGCTGTTTGACATACGCGCGGACCCTCGGCAGCAACAATTCCGCCATCGCACCACGCGCGTAATCGAGGTCGTAGGCCGACGCCAGCAAGGTTCGGGTCAGTTCGATACTGCTCTCGCCCAGCGTTCGTGCGGCGCTGCTGGTCGTCAGCTCCTCGGCATGAACCGTCAGTTCCGAGATGTGATTGACCAGCATCCGGTACAGCGGGCTGGCCGGCAGGCGGTCTGCGGCAGCACGCACCACCTCGTGCGGTAGGCCGATCGCATCGACCGGCACGTGCAGGCATCGTGATGCGCCGACGCCGTTGAGGGCGTAGTCGTAGGTGGAGTTGAGGTCCATCAACATCAATTCGTCGGGTCGTGCGAGGCGCTGCACGCCGAACTGTTCCTGCTTACCCACACAGCGTTCGTGGACGGCGATCGCCAGCATCTCGCCGGGGCCGCTGCTGATCTGTTTCTGCGTGCGGATCAAGCGGAAGCCCGTCATCTCCGCGCGGAAGATGCTGGTGTCGCCGTAGGTCCACACGTCCATCCGCGATTCGATGTGCGCGGTGTCCTCCAACCGGACCGTCGACGGTACGGATTGCTCCTGCATGGCGGCGCATGTCGCGGCCACCCGATCGTCAGCGGTCAGGCCTGCGGTACTGAAGACGACCACCATGTCAGGCCACCGGCTCAGGTCGGGTCGTCGCCGACATGATCAGGGGCGGCCTCGGCCGTCGTGATCTGTTGCCATTCGCCCGGGGATACTCCATAAGCCGCGCTGAACTCCTCTGTGAAGAACGAAGCGTTTCCGAAGCCCCATCGTCGCGACTGTTCGGGATGCCATGTCCCTGCCTGGTCGGCGAGGACGTTGCGTGCCAGGCCGAGGCGTTCGGACAGAATCCACCGTTCGAGGTCGAACTGGGTGGACTCCGACAACCGGCGCAACGCCACGGTGGACACTCCCAGATTATCGGCGATCATGCTCGCCGACAGTTCCGGATCGGTCAGATGGATGCTGACGAAATCGGTCACCCGCGCCATCAGCGAGTCGGGCGTCGGCTCCTCGCCTGGGTCACGGAGATCGGCGAACAGCCCGTGGAACAGGGATGTGGTGGCCGACCCGATCAGGTGCCCGGACGCATCCGAAGCACTCCCGGGTCCGCACAGGTGCCAGATGTGTCCGGCCACCAATGAGCAGAACGGACTCGCGCCCAGCCGGCGCACGAGATCTGGGAACTCGTCGTGGTGCACACCGGCGTCGGTGGTCGGGACCCGGACGCTGCGCGCGGCGCCCGCACCCTCCCACCCACACACGTACGGAGCGTCCAGATCGACGATCATGAGCTCACCGGGCCGGCAGAGCTGGCGGAACCCGTGCTGCTCGAGGAGTCCGATTCCCCTTTCCTGCACGGCGATCGCGAGAGTGTCGACCGCGCCGCGACGGATGTGGCGGGCCGTACGGATCTGTCGATTTCCGGACATCTGCGCGCGGAACGCGGTCACCTTGCCGTAGTCCCACAGCTCGAGTACCGCTGAGATGTTCTCCGCCGCAAGGAACTCGACGCTCGTCGGAAACGACCGGACCCGGAGGGCGGCGACCGCGGCGGCGTGGCGCTCGGTCGGCGCGAAGTCGCCGGTGTCGAAGACGACGGCCATCGTTGATCTCCGGGTCGGGTCGCTCGGTCAGGCGCCGGCGGCCTTGACGACGACCGCCGCGACGGCGTCGGGCTGCGACACCAGTGAGGCGTGTGCCGCGTTGATCTCGCTGGTCCGCCCCGGGGCCGCCCGCGATGCCATGAAGCGTTGGAGGGCCGGGGGGATGACCCGGTCCTGGCGCGACACCAGGTACCAGCTCGGCACCTTCCGCCACGACGGATCGCCCGACGGCTCGAGGTTCGCCACCAGTGCGGCGGACTTCTGGTGGGCATACATGTCTGCCGCCGTCGCCGTGCTCACGTCCTGGGCGAAGATCTCGTGGAAGTAGGGGCGGGCGATGTAGCCGTCGAGGTTCTTGCCACCCGGACCGGACGGATCATCGACGACCTTGAGCTGCAGCGCCGGCGGGAGCAGTCGGCTGCCGGGATACGTGATCGGGTTCAGCAGCCCTTGGACGAACTCGCCGCGTTCCGGTGCGAAGGCTGCGATGTAGACGTTGGCCACGACATCGGGATCATGGGTGTTGGTGATCACTGCGCCGCCGTAGGAGTGTCCGACGAGGACGATCGGCCCGGAGATGGTGGCGAGCTTCTTCTCGAGGAGCGCCGAATCGTGGGCCGGCCCGCGCAGCGGATTGTCGAAGGTCTGCACCGGGTAGCCCTCGCCTCTGAGGGTGGCGGCGACGTCGCGCCACCCGGACGAGTCGGCGAACGCGCCGTGCACCAGGACGATCGTCGGCTTGCCGGGATCCGCGGCATGAGCCGGCGGCGCCGCCAGTCCCAGCATGCCGAGGACGACGACTGCGATCGCCGCGGTGATCGCGACGAGTGCCCGACGTGGCCGGCCGAAGTTGACGCTGGAAGGCATGAGGGATCCCTTTCGTCGGAGAACGGGCCATCGAGCGGTCCGATGCCGATGGTCACCGTGCTGCTGCAAAGCAGTGTGTGTCATTGTGCTCGCGCAGTGAGGGATCCGCCCGCCGATTCGGTGGCGTCCACCGCTCTGTGCTCGCTCAGCACAAAACTGTGCACAGCCAGCCAGGTCATCGCGGCTTCGCGCCCATATCCTGACGACGTTGGCCGACGAATCGTCCAATCCCCTACTCGGTGAGCATCTTCGGAGAAACTATGGCAACCTCCACGCCCGACACCATCGTCCTGATCCATGGCCTCTGGATGACACCCCGGAGCTGGGACCACTGGGTCACCCACTACGAGAACAAGGGGTTCCGCGTGCTGACCCCGGCGTATCCGGGCTTCGAGATCGAGGTCGAGGCGCTGCGCGAGAACCCGCGGATCATCGCCGAGCTCACCGTGCCCGACACGGTCGACCACCTCGCCTCGATCATCACCGATCTCCCGACGCCGCCGATCCTCATCGGGCACTCCTTCGGCGGAACGATGACGCAGCTCCTGGTCGACCGAGGGCTGGGGGCGGCGGCCGTCGTCGTCGATTCCGCTCCCACCGAGGGTGTCCGGGTGAACCCGCCTTCGCAGCTCAGGTCGCTGTTCCCGATCCTGAAGAACCCCGCCAACAGGCACAAGGCCGCCGGGTTCACCCACGACGAGTTCCGCTACGCGTTCACCAACACACTGAACGAGGAGGACTCCCGCGCCGCGTACGAGCGCTATGCCATCCCGGCGCCGGGTGCGTGGGTGTGGCGTTACGGACTGTTCGCGAATCTCACGCCCCGTCACCTGGAGACCTGGGTGGACTACTCGCGCAACGACCGCGCTCCCCTGCTGTTCATCGCCGGCGGCGCCGACCACATCATGCCGCCGTCGGTGAACAAGTCGAATGCGCGGCACTATCGGAAATCGTCCGCGGTCACCGAGTATCACGAATACCCGGGCCGATCGCACTGGACCTGCGCCGAGCCCGGTTGGGAGGAAGTGGCCGATCACGCCTTGGCGTGGGCGATGGAACAGCAGGCCGACCGTACGCCCGGTCCCCGTCAGACCGCCTGACCGCGCACGCCTTTGGGTGCACCTGCGGCCATGAAGCCGAAGAGGTAGCCGGCGACCCGACGCATCTGGATCTCGTCGGCCCCCTCGGTGATGCGGTAGCGACGGTGGTGGCGGTAGATGTGTTCGAACGGCTCGTGACGTGAGTAACCGCGACCACCGAACACCTGCATCGCCTGATCGGCGGCGTCACAGCACAGCCGGTTCGCCTGATAGTTGCACATCGAGACCTCCTGGGAGGCCGCAAAAGGTCCGTAGGTGTCCATCTTCCAGGCGGTTTCGCGGACCAGGGCGCGCAACATCGCTGCGCGCGTGTGCAACTCGACGAGCGGGAACTGGATCGCCTGATTGGTCGAGAGCTTCTTGCCGAACGGTGACCGCTCGTTGGCGTACGCGACGGAGCGGTCGATGCAGTACTGGGCGGCACCCAGACTCGACGCTGCCTGGCGGATCCTGTTCTCGTTGAAGAAATGCTGGACGATCTGCAGGCCGCGTCCCTCCTCCCCCATGATCGCGGAGTGCGCGACGCGCACGTCACGCAGCGAGATGTGCGCGTGGTCGGTCGGCATGTTGAAGGTCCACAGGTATTCCTCCACCGTGAAGCCCTCGCTCTGCGGATCGACCAGGAAGGCCGTGATGCCCTGTGCATCGCCGGCCCCGCCGCTGGTGCGGGCGAAGATGATGTCCCGGTGCGCCGCGTGGATACCAGTGTTCCAGGTCTTCTCGCCGGTGATCACCCACGTGTCGCCGTCGCGCACTGCCGTGGTCTCCATGTGGGTGGCATCCGATCCGTGCTCGGGTTCGGTGATCCCGAAGGCGAAGAACCGTTCTCCCGCCGCGAGCGCTTCGACCCACTCGTCCCGTTGTTCCGGTGACCCGTACTCCAGCATCAGCAGGAGGCCGATGTTGTTGCCGACGATGCTGTGCTCGTTCTGCAGATCGCAATGAAGCCCGAGCCCCTTGGCCGCCAGATGCTCGCGGATAACCGCCATGGAGAGATTGGAGCCGTCGCGGCCGCCGAACTCCGCCGGGAACGGATAGCGAAAATGCCCGGCGGCATCGGCGCGCCGGCGAGCCTCGCGCAGCAGATCCTCCCAGTCCGCGCTGGGCAACCCGCCGCGGTCCCAATCGGTGCGTGCGTCCTCCCGACGGTGATCGAAGAACCGGATGTTGTCGTCGGCCTCCTGTAGCGGTCGGATCTCCTCGTCGATGAACGTGTCGAGTTCGGAGAGATAGTCGGTCAGCGCCTCGGGCAGGGCGAAATCCACGTCGGAACCTCTTTCGTCAGGAATCGGGATGGGACGGATGGAGCCATTCCGGCCGTGACGATCCCCTCGGGACGAGGATGGTCCGATACCGGCCGGGCGTCTGGCTCATGTGCACCTGGTCGGTGACACCCTGATACCTGCCCAGCGGGGTGTCCGCGGTGAAGGTCTCCGGGTCGAGATAGACGTGGCGGTCGTCGTCACCCACGCGCCGCCCGGCCGTGCCGGCGGCATAGTCCTTGTCGAAGACCCCCATCCCGACGATCCAGAGTGCGGCCCGGGTCAGGGAGACATGCACCCGGTAGCTGCCGCCGTCGCGTGCCCGGCGCGCCAGCGCCTCGGCGATTCCCGCGGTCATGAGCCACGACACGATGTAGTCGTTCACCACCAGGATCGGGGGCAGCGCGGGCACGTCTCCGCCGCCCTCGAGGAGCATCATGCCGGCCAGACTGCCTGCGGTCTGGTCGAACCCGACCCAGGACGACCACGGGCCGGACTCACCGTTGAGCGAGGCGGTCGCATGGATGATGCCGGGTCGCGCACGCGCCGCGTCCTCCGGCGACAGGCCAATGTCGGCGAGGTAGCCCGGTCGACGATTGGCATAGAAGACGTCGGCACCGGCGAGGAGCCGACGGATGTGGTCGGCGCCCTCGCCGCGATACGGGTCGAGCGTCGTCGAGCGCACCCCGACGTTGGCGCTGACATAGGTGGCATCGTGTTCGAGTTCATCGGGACGCCACACGTTCAGGACATCGGCGCCGTGTAGCGCGAGCGCCCGCCCGACGCCCGCACCGGCGATGACGTGCCCCATTCCGAGTGCTCGAATCCCGTCGAGCGGCTGTTCGCCGGCCGGCGCGAAGGGTTCCGGCTCGCTGTCGGCGATGCGGGTGATCTCGATCAGGGGCATGCCGGCGAGCACATCCCGGTAGTGGGATTCCTCGAGGATCTCCGACACGGTCCGTAGCATCGGCAGGACGACACCGGCCTCGGCACCCGCGAGTTCGAGTTCCCGACCCTTCCAGGTGGCGATGGCGGCGGCGACCGCGTCGCCGTCGTCGGGTACGCCGAGAAGACGCTGGGCATTGACCTTGATCTTCGGGTAGGGGTTGAGCGGCATCATCCAGCGGTCGTCCCCGGTCCGGTAGAACCGGAAACCGAGGGCGTTCGACGCATTGGACGGCGTGCCCGCGGGATAACCGTTGACGAGTTCCCAACGACGATCGTAGAAGGGGCACAGGCGATGTGGGGCACTGCGCAGATCGACCTCGATGTCCTGACCCACTCCGGAACGGAGCTGCCAGAGTTTCGCCATCGCCACCGATTTGGCCGCGAGCGAGATGCCCGCGGCGCCCCCGAGACGCAGGGTGCTCGGAACCACGGGGTCCGCGCCCCGGAACGTCACGGTGCCACCGGCATCGTCCGCGGACATCCCGATGCCGGCAAGGACGTCGTCGAGCTCGGCCGCGACGTCGAAGGCGTCGTCGGTGGCGGCGGCGCCGATGGTCGCTCGTAGTCGGTCGGTCAGGGTCGTCACAGGGTGTACTCCTCGGAGGTCGGAACGTCGATGGCGGACAGGAGATCGTCCGGGATCAGGACCTGACGCGAGCGCAGGTACTCCCCGACCGCCTTGCCGACCTGATCCACGCGCGTGTTCGACGACCCGCCCGTGCCGAGCAATCCGCGGAGGACGAAGTGCACGGCCTGCAGGTCCGGGAATTCGTGCCGGACGACATCGAGGTCCTTCGCCTCCGGGATCAGGCGGCGGATCTCATCTGTCGTCAGGAATCGCCGGAGCCACAACCACACCCGCGGATCCCTCGTCCAGATACCGACGTTGCTGTTGCCCCCTTTGTCACCACTGCGCGCATGGGCGACGGTGCCGAGCGGCAACTGTGTGACCCGGTCCGGCAGCGGTGCCCCCGCGGGTTCGGGGTGCACAGGTTGGGCGACGGTGCCGGTGCTCGACGGCGGTGACACACGTACAACGCGTCCGTCGTCGAGCACGACACGGTGGTCGAGCGCCGTCATGGGGAGGAGCCCGGGCCAGTAATCGATGCGTGGCCGCGGGGTGGACTGCAGTCCGGCGGCGCCGTCGTGGAAGTATCCCGGGATGCCCTGCAGGTACAGACTGCCCAGGCGGGCACCCATCTCGGCCTGTGCCAACACCTCCGCCGAGTCCGCCGTGGCCATCACCCGCAGTGCGACGGTCGCGGCCCACTGCGACTCGGGGTCCTCGGCCGCGGTGCCGATGGGGTGAGATCCAGCGAGACGCCTTCGGGCAGACCGAGATGGAGTTGGTCGCGGATCAGCCCGATCTTCTCCTCGACATGCGGCGACGTGACGAACACCGTGTTGACCACCGATGCCCCGACCGGGCCGAAGATCGCGACCTTCGTCGTCGGCGGCGGCGGCGAACCGGTGGCACCCGCGACCTCCACGCGGTCCTCGCCGATCTCGGCGACCCGCACGTGGTCGAGATGGACGGTGACGTCGGGGTTCAGGTAGACGGGCCCCTGGATCTCGTACATGATCTGGGCGGTCACGGTGTCGGCGGTCACGGCACCCCCGTCGCGCCGGTGTTTGGTGATCACGCAGGTGCCGTCGGCGGCGATCTCGGCGATCGGGAAGCCGGGGGTCGTCCGATGCGGGATGTCGAGGAATCCGGAGAAATTGCCGCCCACCGCGTGCGCGCCGCACTCGATGATGTGACCGGCGAGCACCCCACCCGCGAGCGCTGTCCAGTCGTCCTCGGCCCAATCGTGCCACCACGCGGCCGGGCCGACGGTCAACGATGCGTCGGTGACACGTCCGCAGACCACGATGTCGGCGCCGTCGCGCAGCGCCGCGGCCACACCCCAGCCGCCCAGGTAGGCATTGGCGGCGAACGGCGTCGCGACCCAGTCGGTCAGAGGTGCGCCGCCGTCCAGGTTGTCGAACCGATGGCCGAGATCCTGCAACCGGGGCAGCTCACCCAAGATGTTGTCGCCCTCGACATGCGCGACGCGCAGCTCGACGCCGGCAGCGGCGATCTCCGCGCGCAGCGCCGCGGCGAGACCGGCGGGATGGAAGCCGCCCGCGTTGGTCACCACCTTGATGCCCCGATCGGCGACGGTGGCGAGGTGCGGGCGCAGCTGGTCGACGAAGTAGTCGACGAAGCCGCGGTCGGGGTTGCGCTGATACGCCGCCGACAGCGCGGCGAGGGTGATCTCGGCGAGGTAGTCACCCATCAGCACATCGACGCGGTCACCGGCGATCGCCTCGTCGATCGCGGTCCGGCGATCACCGAGATATCCGGAGAAGTTCGCGATCCTGATCGCTTCGCGGGTCATCGTCCACCACCTTGAAGTCTGTGGACCCGGGCGTCCGCCCGGGTCGTCGGTGTCCCTCAGGCTAGGGACCGCAACCGGGAACCCACCAGGATCGATGTGCGCACGTGGAGATGACCGGATCGGTCCTGGCGCCTGCGGCGTCGAGCAGGTAGTGGCGGTCGATAGGGTGGGCGGCGTGGACCTGATCCATCTGCGCTCCTTCGTCGCGGTCGCCGAAGAGCGAAGCTTCACCCGTGCCGCAACTCGTCTGCACATGGCGGCGTCGCCGCTGAGCAGGCGCATCAAGGACCTCGAACGCGAATTCGGCGCGTCGCTGTTCGTCCGGGCCCACCACCGCGTCGATCTCACCCCGGCGGGAGATGCCCTGCTGCCGCGCGCCATCGAGGTTCTGGATCGGGCGGATGCGCTCGGCGACGTGGTGCGGCGGGCCGACGCGCGGATCCCACGACAAGCCGTCGTCGGTATCGCCCCGGAGGTGTCGGCCACCGTACGCGACACCTTCCTGGCCGATCTGGCGGCGCACCACCCCGACATTGTCCCCCGACTGCTGCCGGCTAGCACCGAACCGCTGCTGGGAGATCTGCGAGCCGGGAACGTCGACCTCGCGTTGGTCCACGGTCCGGTGGGAGGCGCCGGGCTGCGGAGTCTTTTCCTCGAGCGCCAGCCCGTAGGGGTCGCGGTCGGTGCCGCGGCGATCGCCGACGAGCGGACGTCGATCAGTTTGGCCGATCTCGTCGAGATCCCGTTCGCCTCGATCACCCATGACGCCGCGCCGGAGATCTACCGCAATCTCGACGATCTCCTCAACCGCAACGGCATCCGCAAGCGGATCACGCTGACCGGTGACAACTTCGTGGGTCTCGCCCATCTGGTTGCGACCGGGCAGGCGTTCACCCTCGTCGGGCTCGGCAACGGCATGGCGAATCGGCTGTTCCACGGTGAGCCGGTGCGGATCCTGCCGATCGACGGTGTGCGAGCACGCATCACGACGGTCGCGGTGTGGCGGGCCAATCGCGAGGATGCCGAGGATCTGATCGCGGACCTCGTCGACACCGTGAGCATGCTCGATCCCGGCGCGCATCGGGAGGAGCGGTCAGCTGGTGGTGGCCCGGCGGCGGAAGTCGATCGGTAGGCCGTCGGCGGGTGTCGGGCCGGTGCCGTAGGTGAGATCGAGGCGATAGTCCGACGGCACCGACCACTCGAACCGCTGCAACATCTGGTGCATGATCGATTTGACCTCCATCCCGCCGAAGTACAGGCCGATGCACTTGTGCGCGCCACCACCGAACGGTGCCCAGGCGAAGCGGTGCACCTTGTCCTCCTTGCGTTCCGGTGAGAAGCGCTCCGGATCCCAGTGGGTCGGGTTGGGCCACCATTCCTCACGGAGCATCGAGGCCCACGGGTGGATTCCGACGAGGGTGTCCTTCGGCACGTAGTGGCCGAGGATGTCGGTGTCCGCGATGGTCTTCCGGAAGAGCATGCCCACCGGCGCGTTGATCCGCAGGGTCTCCTTGAATGCGAGATCGAGACTCGGCAGTTTGTCGAGATCGTCGTAGTCGAGCGTGGGCTTGTCGAGCGCCAGGGACTCGTCACGCAGACGTTGCTGCCATTCGGGGTAGCGCCCGAGGAAGTAGGTGAGCATCGACAACGCGATGGTGCTGGTGTCGTGGGCGGCCATCATCACGAAGATCATGTGGTTGACCACGTCTTCGTCGCTGAAGGTGTTGCCGTCCTCGTCCTCGCTGTGGCACAGCACGCTGAACAGGTCGTCACCATCGCCTGCCCGGCGGGCCGCGATCTCCGACCGGAAGTAGTCCTGCAGGTACTCGCGTCCGCGTAGCCCCCGCGCCCACGTCCAGTTGCGCACGTCGGCCCGGACGAGCGCCTGCCCGCCGCGGACCGCCGCCTCGAAAGCGCTCTCGAGGTCGTGTGCGTCGCTCTCGTTGAGTGACGCACCCACGAACACCTCGGTGGCCAATGACAGCGTCAGGTCCTTGGTGCGCGAATACATGCGGAAGCCCGGGCCGACCTCCCAGTTCGACAGGGTCTTCTCGATGTGCGGAGTCATCATCGACAGGTAGCCGTTCAGCCGTGGCCGGGTGAACGCCTGCTGCAGGATGCGTCGATGATGCATGTGCTCGTCGAAGTCCATCAGCATGATGCCGCGGCGGAAGAACGGGCCGATCATCGGTTCCCAGCCTTCCTCGCTGGAGAAGGCCTTCTGCCGGTTCATCCAGGCGCATTCGATGGCGTCGGGGCCGATCAACGTCACGATGTTCATGTTCAGCGAACCCGACCACGAGACCGCGCCGAATCTCTCGTAGCGATCCATTGCGCTGCTCAGCGGATCGACCAGAGACTCCAGCGCGTTGCCCAGGATCGGCATGCCCGCGTCACCCATCACCGGTTTCAGCCCGGACCCCGCCGGCGGTTCGGCCAGCGGCCGCGGCTTGCTCGGGTAGGCCTTGGACAACGTGCCCAGTGCGGATTGAAAGGTCTTCTTCGCGGTCTGCATCGCTGCACGCTCCCCACCGGTCGTCGCTTCACGGGTGCCGAGTGGGCACCAATGGAACGAATTGTGACTCATGTTCCAAGCCGAGTCTACGACCGCCGGGAACGCGCGTCATCAGAATCGCCGATCGGACCGGTCAGCCGCCGACGTATTCCGCGAGGTGCTGAGCGGTGAGCGTCGAGCGATCCGCGATCAGATCCGCCGGCGACCCCTCGAAGACCACCCGGCCGCCGTCGTGCCCGGCGCCCGGCCCGATGTCGATGATCCAGTCGGCATGAGCCATCACGGCCTGGTGATGCTCGATGACGATGACGGATTTCCCGGAGTCGACCAGCCGGTCGAGGAGTTCGAGGAGTTGTTCCACGTCCGCGAGGTGCAGCCCGGTGGTCGGCTCGTCCAGGACGTACACATCGCCTTTGTCGCCCATCTGCGAGGCGAGCTTGAGGCGTTGTCGTTCGCCGCCGGACAGGGTGGTCAACGGCTGGCCGATGGTCAGGTAACCCAGTCCGACGTCGCGCAGGCGGACCAGGATCTTGTGCGCAGCGGGAATCCTGCCGTCACCGTCGGCGAAGAACTCCTCCGCCTGTGCGACCGACATGGTGAGGACCTCGCTGATGTCCTTGCCGCCGAAGGTGTAGTCGAGCACCTCTGCGGAGAACCGCTTGCCCTCGCAGACCTCGCACGGGGTGGCCACACCCGACATCATCGCGAGATCGGAGTAGATCACCCCGGCCCCTTTGCAATTGGGGCAGGCACCCTCGGAGTTGGCGCTGAACAGCGCGGGCTTGACCCCGTTCGCCTTGGCGAATGCCTTGCGGATCGGGTCGAGCAGGCCGGTGTAGGTGGCCGGATTACTTCGCCGGGAACCCTTGATCGCGCCCTGGTCGATCGACACCACGTCGTCGAGCCCGGCCACCGAGCCATCGATCAGTGAGCTCTTGCCGGACCCCGCGACACCGGTGACGACGACGAGCACGCCGAGGGGGATGTCGACGTCGACGTCCTGCAGGTTGTGGGTGGACGCACCGCGGATCTCCAAGGCGCCCTTCGATGTCCGCACCGATTCCTTCAAGGAGGCACGATCGTCGAGGTGTCGTCCGGTGAGCGTGTCGGCGGCCCGCAACTCCTCGACACTTCCCTCGAACACGATCTCGCCGCCCTCACTGCCGGCTCGCGGGCCCAGGTCGACGACATGGTCGGCGATGGCGATGGCCTCGGGCTTGTGCTCGACGACCAGAACCGTATTGCCCTTGTCGCGCAATTGCAGCAACAGATCGTTCATCCGGGCGATGTCGTGCGGGTGCAGGCCGATGGTCGGTTCGTCGAACACGTAGGTGACGTCGGTCAGCGACGAGCCGAGGTGGCGGATCAGCTTGGTGCGCTGGGCCTCTCCGCCGGAGAGCGTCCCAGCGGGCCGGTCCAGTGACAGATACCCGAGCCCGATCTCGACGAAGGAGTCGAGCGTCTCCCCCAGCGTGGTCAGCAGCGGCCCCACCGACGGCTCGTCGAGGCTCCGTACCCAGTCCGCGAGATCACTGATCTGCATCGTGCAGACGTCGGCGATGTTCTTGCCCTTGATCTTCGGCGATCGGGCGGTTTCCGCGAGCCGCGTACCGTCGCACTCCGGGCAGGTCGTGAACGTGATCGCCCGGTCGACGAATGCCCGGATGTGCGGCTGCATGGCCTCACGGTCCTTGGCGAGGAAGGACTTCTGGATCTGCGGGATGAGACCGAGGTAGGTGAGGTTGATGCCCTCCACCTTGATCTTGGTGGCCTCTTTGTAGAGCAGATCGTTGAGTTCACGCTTGGTGAACTTCTTGATCGGCTTGTCGGGATCGAACCATCCGCAACCGCGGTAGATGCGCCCGTACCAGCCCTCCATGCTGTAGCCCGGGATCGTCAGCGCGCCCTCGTTGAGAGACTTGGAGTCGTCATAGAGTGCGGTGAGATCGAAGTCGGACACCGAGCCGCGTCCTTCGCAGCGCGGACACATGCCGCCGGTGATCGAGAAGCTGCGGCGCTCCTTCACCGTACGACCGGCCTTCTCGACGGTCACCGCGCCGGCACCGCTGATCGACGCGACATTGAACGAAAATGCCTGGGGCGAACCGATATAGGGCTTGCCGAGCCGGCTGAACAGGATCCGCAGCATGGCGTTGGCGTCGGTGGCGGTACCGACCGTCGAGCGCGGATTGGCGCCCATGCGTTCCTGATCGACGATGATGGCGGTGGTCAGCCCCTCCAGGACATCGACGTCGGGGCGGCCCAGATTGGGCATGAACCCCTGCACGAATGCGCTGTAGGTCTCGTTGATCATCCGCTGCGATTCCGCGGCGATCGTCGCGAAGACGAGTGAACTCTTCCCGGAGCCGGACACACCGGTGAACACGGTCAGACGTCGCTTGGGGATCTCGAGACTGACGTCCTTGAGATTGTTCTCGCGCGCACCGTGTACCCGGATCAGATCATGGGTGTCGGCGACGTGTCCCTCACGCGACCTGGATTTCGCCTTCGTGGCCGTGCTCATCGGTTCTCCGTTCTGTCACGCTACTGAGGGGTTCGACTGGCGACGCCGCCCGATCCGATCTCACCACATCCGGGCAGGTGATCGGACCGGACGACGGGTATGCGGCATCGTCGGGCAGGACGTGCCCGGTGCGGTATCTGCACATGGCTCGCCGCGCTCAGCGAACCTCGTCGATACGGAGCAGGTTGCCGGACGGATCCCGGAAAGCGCAGTCGCGCACCCCGTACGGCTGATCGGTTGGCTCCTGGATGACTTCGGCACCGCTCGCCTCGAGCCGTTCGAAGAGGCCGTCGAGATCGTCGGTGGCCAGGGTGACCGCCCCGTAGCTGCCCTTCGCGATCAGTTCGAGGATGGTGCGGCGCTCGTCCTCGGTGATGCCGGGGTCGGCGGCCGGCGGGTGCAGCACGATCGAGGTCCCCGGCTGTCCGGGAGGGCCCACGGTGAGCCACCGCATCCCCTCGTATCCGACGTCTTTGCGGACCTCGAAGCCCAGGGTGTCGCGATAGAACGCGAGGGCGGCCTCGGGGTCGGTGTGTGGGAGGAAGGTGTAGTGGATGCTGATGTTCATGGGTTTCACGGTAGATGCGACCCGGACCGCGTCGCTTCTCGATTCCTGATCGGTCTCGTGACCTGTTTGGCCAGACATGCCGGAATGCCGTCTGTGGCGTCGGCCTCCTCACGCCGATAGGCGCTGGGCGGCATGCCCACCAATTCGGTGAACCTGGTGCTGAACGTCCCGAGCGACGAGCAGCCAACGGCGAAGCAGACCTCGGTCACACTCAGGTCACCGCGGCGCAGCAACGCCATCGCCCGCTCGATGCGGCGCGTCATCAGGTAGGAATACGGCGACTCGCCGTAGACCCGCCGGAACTCGCGACTCAGGTGTCCGGCGGACATGTGGGCTCCGCGCGCCAGCGCCTCGACATCGAGCGGCTGGGCGTATTCGCGATCGATCCGGTCGCGGACGCGCCGCAGTCGGGCGAGGTCTCGGAGCCGTTGTGCGTCGTCGGGCGTGCCGGTCACGTAGTTGATCGTCCCATGTCGAATCGGGGTTGCCCAGTGTCATTCCGGACCCCGTCATTCTGGACCCCGTCATCCCGGACGCTGTCATCCACGGTGCTGTCGTGGGCGCGCCCCCGGAAGGTCGTCAGCACCCGCTCCGTCTTGCTGATCGTCACGATCGGTAGACCGCGGTCACCCAGAGACCGCTCCAGCAGGAGTAAGTGCTGTGCCGCACGGAGTTCGAACGCATCGGCGGGCTCGTCCCGCAGTGGGCGGAGGTGCATGCTGACCTCGAGCAGGTCGAGTTCGCCGACCGTCCAGCGTTCGACGGCGACCGGCGCGCCGTCGACGCTGACGTCGGTCCACGTCCTGGATGCGATCGGTCCCAGGGTGACCAGGTGGTCGATGGGGACCCCGCACGACGTACAGGCGACCACGAACTGGCGTTGGGTGGCGTCGAGCAGCGCCACCGGATCGGTCCGGTCGTCCATCAACGGAGTCAGCGAACCCGGAGCGCGGTGACTGATCACCGACGCGGAGCGGACGCGGTGGTCGCCGCACCATTCCGATTCCATGCGGTAGCTCGCGTCCTCGTTGCAGAACGCCTCTCCCCATCGGGTCGGCAACTCCGCCGGTACGCACGGTCGGAGTTTCACGGTCACATCGTCGCGGTCCCCGCTGCGCATACGCATGATGATGCGGCTCGACAGCAACGGCACCGCACTGCCGGCGATCCCGGCGCGTGCCTCCGCGAACCAGATGTTCCGGGATAGGCCGGGTCTGCCGTCCGGCACGAGGATGGATGTCGCTCGATCGACATCGCTGTCGAGATTGACCTTGAGTGCGATGGGTGGGATCACCACGATTGCCCTTCGTCGTCGGTACAGAGGGCACACCGGCGGATCGGCGCAAGGTGCCTGAGTCATCGTCACTGTTCCGGCGGCCCATTCCGCGAGTAGCCGCTACCTCAATCGGCGCGCGCGGTGTCCGGATCATCCGATCGAACGACGGTGACGGCCCGGGAGCAGGGATTTCCCGACGGTCACCGGGGCTCGGCATCGTTGGAGTAGTCCGCTACCCGTGTATGTGGTGGGCCCAACGGACATACTTGACCGCGATATGAGGGTCGTTGCTGCGGTATGCCACGGAGGTAGTCGATGATCGGGGTCGTCCGTTCGATCGCCGGAATGGTTGCGGAGAGGGTCGACGATGTGGTCGGTTGGCACGAGTTGCCCCGGTCGCTCGGGCTGGTGGTGTTGATCGGGCTGCGCAGCAGACTGCGTGCGCACAACCTGTTCGACGCCGGACCACATCCCGACGGCCCCGCTCCGCCACCGGCACCCGCGGATACGAGGGTGCGGACCATCGACGGCACCTACACCGACCTCGACGATCCGCGGATGGGTTCGGCAGGCAGTCTCTTCGGCCGCAACGTCGCGCCGGGACCGTGCGCGCGACCGGAGGCCCCGGATGCCGTCGTCGGTGGGCCGTCGCCGCGGCTGGTCAGCCGACAGTTGCTGGCGCGGGATGATTTCCGGCCGGCCACGAGCCTCAATCTGCTCGCGGCCGCCTGGATCCAGTTCGAGGTGCATGACTGGATGAGTCACTTCGACGCGACGGCCGAGGCACCGTGGGAACCCGAGCTGGCCGGGGACGATCCGTGGCCGCAGGCCCACTGTCCGATGCGCGTCAACCGCACGCTGTCGCGGCCGGGGACACACGCGAACCCGACCGTCTACCCGAACCGGGACACCCATTGGTGGGACGGCTCGCAGATCTACGGGTCCGAACCGACGTACGCCGATGCGATCCGTGAGTGGGACGGCGGGCGAATCGTGTTGGGCAGGGACGGGTTGCCCCCGGTGGCGGCCGAGGAATCGCTCGACCCGAACGGTCCGATCGCCAACACCTGGGTCGGTCTCGCTCTCCTGCAATCGTTGTTCCTGAAGGAACACAACGCGATCTGCCGTCGCCTGCACTCGGCCTATCCGGAGATGACCGATCAGCAGCTCTACGACACCGCCCGACTGGCGAACACCGCCCTCATGGCGAAGATCCACACGGTCGACTGGACGCCGGCGATCATCGCCCACCCCACCACGGTGGCGGCCATGCGCGGCAACTGGTTCGGTCTGCTCGGAGAGAAATTCGGCCTGCACCATGGACGCGTCTTCGACAGCGAGGTGCTGTCCGGAATCCCCGGCGGCCGCACCGACTTCCACGGTGTGCCGTACTCCCTCACGGAGGACTTCGTCGCGGTCTACCGTATGCATCCGCTGTTGCCGGACGAACTCACGATCCGCGAGGCCGGCAGTGATCGGCCGAAGCGGACGATCGGACTGTCGGACCTGCTGGCCGACGACGTCCGTCCGACGCTGGGCGTCGAATCCGCGGCCGACTTGTTCCACTCGTTCGGTCGTGCACACCCCGGTGCGTTGGACCTGCACAACTTCCCGAACGCGCTGCGGGAGCTCCCCCGCCCCGACGGCAGTCTCATGGACCTCGCCACGGTCGACATCCTGCGAAATCGCGAGCGCGGGGTGCCGCGGTACAACGAGTTCCGTCGACAGCTGCGGTTGCGGCCCGCCAAGACCTTCGACGACCTCACCGACAACCCGAAGTGGGCGTGCGAACTCGCGCGTGTGTACGACGGCGACGTCGAACAGGTCGACCTGATGGTGGGCCTCTACGCGGAGACGCGGCCGCAGGGATTCGGGTTCAGCGACACCGCGTTCCGGGTGTTCATCCTGATGGCGTCGCGGCGAATATCCAGCGATCGATTCCTCACGGTCGACTTCCGGCCGGAGATCTACACCGAGGTCGGGATGTCGTGGGTCCGGCAGAACTCGATGAGATCGGTTCTGCTCCGCCACTTCCCGACACTGGCCCCGACGCTGGCCGACGTCGCCAACCCATTCGCCCCCTGGCCCGCGCCATGAGTCGAGAGGACCCACCACGCATGACCGATCCGCGATACGTCGCCTACCACCCCGACATCGAGAAGCCCACCGACAACGAGGAAAAGCTGTTCGACGAGATGGCGAACAAGCTCCGAGCGAACAACGAAAAGGCCTATCGCAAACACAAACGCGGGCTGCGGGATGCCCACGCGAAGAGCCACGGCATCCTGCGGGGCGAACTGGAAGTCCTCCCCGACCTCCCTCCAGAGCTGGCGCAGGGATTCTTCGCCACACCCGGGACGTACCCGGTGATCACCCGACTCTCCACGACCTCCGGCGTGATCCGGAGCGACCAGATCCGCGGCGTCCGGGGACTCGGGATCAAGGTCATCGGCGTCGATCCGGAGAACAAGACGCTCCCGGACGATCACGAGGTCACCCAGGACTTCATCATGGTCACCCATCGCGAGTTCCTGTTCCCCGACGCCGAGGCGTACCTGAAGAAAGGGATCCCGCTCGCGATCCTGCTCGCGAATCTGTCGGACACGATGATCAACGTCCTCAGCGAGGGACTCGCTCTCGTCAACAAGCTCATTCCGCTGCGTCCGACGCTCGCCGTGTTCGTCCGCCCGAACACCCACATCCTCGGTGACACCTTCTACTCGTCGGCGCCGCTCCGGTACGGCGACTACGTCGCGAGGATGCTGTACGCCCCCCGTTCTCCCGAGGTGCGAGCGCTGGCCGGACAGTCCGCGGCGCACTACCCCGGCGTGAACGCCCTGCAGGACATGGTCGTCGACTTCTTCGGCGAACACGACGCGGAATACGAACTGCGCGTGCAACTGTGCACCGACCTGCGGACGATGCCGATCGAGGACGCCACCGTCGACTGGTCCGAGGAGGCCTCCCCGCACCGCACGGTCGCCGTCATCCGGTTCCCGAAGCAGGACCCGTACACTCCCGAGCGACGTGCCTACGGTGACGACATCCTCTCGTTCAACTCGTGGCGCTGCATCCGTGAGCACCGGCCGCTCGGCTCCATCAACCGGCTCAAACGCAAGGTCTACGACGCCTCGAGCCAGTTCCGGCACAGCGTTAACAACGCGCCGATCCGGGAACCCCGTAGCGCGGCCGACCTCCCCGACTGACCGTCGCCGACCGGTGCGGTGCCGCTTGACTACCCACCGTCGGTCGGGCGGACCTATACTGCGCCCCATGGGTGCCCGTTGGCAGTTGCTCGGCAGGCCGACCGAACAGCAGGCGATCCGGGCCGCACTCACGGGTTCCGCCGGAAGCGGTGTCGTCCTCGTGGGTTCCGCCGGGGTGGGGAAAACGACGTTGGCGCGCGTGGTCACCGAGGAACTCGGTGTGCCCGTGCGCTGGGCGGCATGCACGGAATCCTCACGCGGAATCCCGCTGGGCGCCTTCGCGCCGTGGGTCGAGTCGACGTCCTCCCGCGACCCGATCACCGCATTGGTCTCGGCGCGTGAATCACTTCTGGCGCAGCCCGGCACGATCATCGGCGTCGACGACGCCCATCATCTCGATCAGCTGTCGGCCACATTGCTACACCAACTCGCGATGGATCGGTCCGCACGGATCGTGGCCACCGTGCGCACCGGCGAGGTGGTGCCCGATGCCGTGACGTCGTTGTGGAAGGACCAGTACCTGACCCGCGTCGAGCTCGAGGCCTTCGACAAGCCGGAATGCACCAAACTGGTGGAGCTGGTCCTCGGGGGTACCTGGAGGGACTGAGCGCCGACGTCATCTGGGACTCGTCCGGCGGCAATCCGCTGTTCCTGCGCAACCTCGTCGAGGGGGCAGTCGCCGCCGGGACGCTCTCCGAGGTCAACGGGGTGTGGCAGCTCCGCGGTCCGACCGCCGTGCCGTCGGGCCTCGTCGACCTCGTCGACAGCCGGATCGAGCGGGCCGGCGGCGACGTGATGGATGTGCTTCGTCTGCTCGCACTGTGCGAACCGCTCGACCTCGACACCTTGGTCGCACTGTCGGACGCCGAGGCGGTCGACGCGGCCGAATACTCCGACCTCGTCCGGATCGCCCGGGACGGCACCACCATCAACGTCCGCTTCAGCCATCCGGTGTACGGCGACGTGATCCGGCGGCGCATCGGCATCGCGGCCGGCCGAACGTTGCGGGCCCGCCTGGTGTCGGTGTTGCGTGACCTCCCCGTCGACACGGCCGCCGCCCGGATCCGGCTGGCGCAGTTGTGCGTTGACGGCGATCAGGATCTGGAACCCAAGCTGCTGATCTCGGCCGCCAAGGACGCGGTCGCGCTGGCGAATCTCCCACTGGGCGAACGTCTGGCCAAGGCGGCCAACGATCGCGGCGGTGGTCTGGCCGCCGCGGAACTGCTCTCGCGGGCTCTGCTGTGGCAGGGCCGCCCGGTGGAGGCCGACGAGGCGCTGGCGACCTTCGACCCGGACGAGCTCGACGAGCTGGAGCTCGCGGTGTGGGGTATCCCGCGCATGAGCCTGCTCTTCTGGTCGCTCGGCGAGGCGGAACGGGCCACCGCCATCCTCGAGTTGTTGTGCGAACGCGTGCAGCATCCCGTCCTGCGGCTCATCGTCGACGGTGCCGCGGCGATGATGGCCGTGCACGAGAACCGCATCGACGAAGGCATCGCCGCGGCACAGAAGGTTCTGGACGCCGCCGAGGTGCCACCGCAGGCATCGGATTTCGCCGCGTTCGCGGCGGGGCTGGCCATGCCGGTCGCCGGCCAGGGCAACGCGTTCGAGCCGATCGCCGCTCGATGTCGCGCCGAGCGCAAGCCCACCGACGGGATGATCAAGGTGATGGTCCGGTACTGCGACGTGCTCGCGTTGACCATGGTCGGCGACCTCGACTGCGCAGAGCAACGGGCCGTCGAGTACAACGCCTTCTCATCGTCGGGCCAGTTCCTGGGCTGGGCGATCGCGAGGATCACCTCCGGCGTCGTGGCCACCTATCGTGGCTCGTTCCTCGAGGCGATCAGCGCCTTCGAACAGGCCCTGGCGGCACTGAACGCCGAGAACTCCCTGCCATGGCGCCTACCGGCCCGCCTGCTGCTCGCCCGCGCGTACGCCGCTCTGGGAGACCTCGACGGGGCGCAGCGGGTCCTCGACGATGCCGACGAGCACTCGGGTCCGCAGACCGCGATCCACGAGCCGCAACGCGTGATCGCCCGGGCATGGATCGCCGCGGCAGGCGGAAGTCCGACCTCTGCGATCACGCTCTGCACCCAGGCCGCCGACATCTCGCACTCGGCCGGGCAGTACGCCCTCGAGGCGGAGGCCTTGCATCACGCGGCGCGGTTCGGTGATCGCACGGTGGCGGATCGGATCTCCGCACTGGTGCCCCTGCTCGACGGATCGGTCGCCGAACTGTACGCGCGTCACGCGGCGGCGGTGGCCGAGGCGGATGCCCGGGCACTCGACGCCGTCAGCGAGGATTTCGAGACCGCGGGATTCCTGCTCTCGGCCGCGGACTCCGCGGCGCAGGCGGCGGCCGTCCGCGAGCGCGCCGGAGGTCGTGGCGGTGCGGAGTCGAGTGCGCGCGCACTGCGCCTCTCGGTGCTCTGCGACAAGGCCACCACACCCGCGCTGAGGGCGTCGGCCAAACCCCTCCCGGTGACCGGGAGGGAACGCGAGATCATCGCCCTGGTGGCGCAGGGCTTGTCGAATCGGGAGATCGCGGAACGTCTGACCGTCTCGGTCCGGACCGTCGAGGGTCATATCTACCGGGCGTCGATCAAACTCGACGTCGCCGACCGGGACGCGTTGGCGCGGATCGTCTGGGACAACGAGAAGTAGACAACGGGAAGAGACGCGCCCCGTACCGCCGGCGCCACGGTCACGGACGCCAGCCACGATCCGCGAGGTCACCGACCGTTTCGACCACGAGAACGGCTCCGGCGCCGGATAATTCGGCCTCGGCGAATCCGCCACTGCGCACCGCCACACATTCGGCATCGAGTCGCCGCGCCGACTCGATGTCCCACACGGTGTCGCCGACCAGCACGGCCCGCGTGCCGCCGGCGCGATCGAGGGCGGTGGCGAGGATATCCGGCTCCGGCTTGGAGACGTCGACGTCTTCCGACGACGTCACCGCGGCGAAGTCGTCGCGATTCATCCTCAGGATGTCGAGTGCGGCATCGGTGAACTCGGCAGCGCCGGATGATGCGAGTGCCACCGTGAGGCCGGCACCGTTCAGGTCCTCCACGAACCGCCGGGCACCGGGCAGCGGTCGCACCTCGGGCAGCACCTCGCGATATCGATCGGCCCACTCCGCCCGCAGTGCGTCACCGAGTCGATCTTCGACGTCCGGCCCGCACAACTCACCTACCAGCAGGTCACCACCCATGCCGACGGTGCGGTGGACCCGCCACCACGCCGGCCTCAGGTCGTGGGCCGCGAACGCCCGTATCCACGCCAAGGCGTGCAGGTAGGTCGAGTCGATGAGCGTACCGTCGACATCGAGCAGCACCGTGTCGACAGGTGACGTGGTGTCGGTCGGTGAAGCAGAGTCTGAACCATCCATCCGTGGCCTCCTGGTTCGGCGCCGATCACGTGCTCGACCCACCCTTCCAGATTTTCGGGAACCTCTCACCCGCGAAGGAGCCAGACATCATGGCAACACGTTTCGGCTACACCTTGATGACCGAACAGGCCGGACCCAAGGATCTCGTCCGGTTCGCCGTCGACGCGGAGAAGGCGGGATTCGATTTCGAGGTGTCGAGCGATCACTACTTCCCCTGGTTGTCGTCGCAGGGGCACGCGTCGTACGCCTGGAGCGTGCTGGGTGCGGTCGCTCATGCCACCGAACGCATCGAACTGATGACCTACGTGACGTGCCCGACCATCCGCTATCACCCGGCGATCGTGGCGCAGAAGGCCGCGACACTGCAGATTCTCGCCGACGGGCGGTTCACCCTCGGACTCGGCAGCGGTGAGAACCTCAACGAGCACGTCGTCGGCACCGGATGGCCGGCGGTGGCCGACCGTCAGGCGATGCTGGCCGAGGCGGTCGAGATCATCCGCCGACTGCACGACGGTGGGCTCGTGGACTTCCGCGGAGAGTATTTCCAGGTCGACTCGGCGCGGATCTGGGATCTGCCCGCCGACCGGGTGCCCATCGGGATCGCAGTCTCCGGCGAGCGGGGCATCGACGAGTTCGGCGGACTGGCCGACCACCTGATCGCCGTCGCACCCGACGCCGGCCTGATCGACCGGTGGAACCGCAACGAGGCCACCGGCACCATCGGCGCGGACAGTCGGGCCATCGGACAGATTCCCATCTGCTGGGACACCGACCGCGATGCGGCCGTCGCGCGCGCCCACGATCAGTTCCGGTGGTTCGCCGGAGGCTGGGAGGTCAACGCCGACCTGCCCACCACTGCAGGGTTCGCCGCGGCGACGCAGTTCGTGACTCCCGACGACGTGGCGGGGTCGATACCGTGCGGACCCGATCTGGATACCGTTGTCGATGCGGTACGGCCGTACTGGGAGGCTGGCTTCACCGACATCGCGCTCGTCCAGATCGGCGGCGATCACCAGGACGAGTTCCTCGCGAAGGCCGCCGGACCACTTCTGGAGAAACTGCGCGCCGCGTCGCCGCGGTAGCTGTTCGCTCTGGGCAGGCCGGGTGCGGTGAGATCGGCCGACGTGACCGTGTAGCGGTCTGCCGCACTACATGTTTCGTGATCTGACGCTCATCGCGCCCAGCGGTATGCGGCCCGGCTCCGGGGGCATCGGCGTAGACTCCAGCGAGGAACCTGAAACAGCCCGGGTACCGCAGCCCTTTACGGATCGACCTTCTCGGAGGCGACATGTCCGAAGACACTCCCCTGTACACCACGCGCGATTCGGGAGCTCCCGCCGGAAGTGACGAGCACTCACTGACCGTCGGCGCCGGTGGCCCCATCGTGCTGCACGATCACTATCTGATCGAACAGATGGCGCAGTTCAACCGTGAGCGGATCCCCGAGCGACAGCCACACGCCAAGGGCAGTGGCGCGTTCGGCACGTTCGAGACGACCGAGGACGTCTCCGAGTACACCTGCGCCGCCTTGTTCCAGCCCGGCGTGAAAACCGAGATGGCCGCCCGGTTCTCGACGGTCGCGGGTGAGCGCGGGAGCCCGGACACGTGGCGCGACCCGCGTGGTTTCGCGCTGAAGTTCTATACGTCCGAAGGCAATTACGACATGGTCGGCAACAACACGCCGGTCTTCTTCGTCAAGGACCCGATGAAGTTCCAGCACTTCATCCGATCCCAGAAGCGACGCGCCGACAACAACCTCCGCGACCACGACATGCAGTGGGATTTCTGGACGCTGTCACCGGAGTCCGCGCATCAGGTGACCTGGCTGATGGGTGACCGCGGCATCCCGAAGACGTGGCGGCACATGAACGGATACAGCTCACACACATACCTGTGGGTGAACGCGCAGGGCGTCAAGCACTGGGTCAAGTACCACTTCATCTCCGATCAGGGCGTGGAGTTCTTCACTCAGCACGAGGCCGACCAGATGGCCGCGGCCGACACCGACTTCCACACCCGCGATCTGTTCGAGTCGCTGGCCGGCGGCGACCGGCCGAGCTGGACCCTGAAAGTCCAGTTGATGCCCTATGACGATGCGGTCGGCTACCGGTTCAACCCGTTCGACCTGACCAAGGTGTGGCCACACGGCGACTACCCGTTGCACGAGGTCGGCACGATGACCCTGCACACGAATCCGACCGACAACCACGCCCAGATCGAACAACTGGCCTTCGAGCCGAACAACGTGGTGCCGGGTATCGGGTTCAGCCCGGACCGCATGCTGCTCGGACGAGTGTTCGCCTATGCGGACGCGCATCGTGCCCGCCTGGGCGGCAACTACAAGCAGATCCCGGTGAACGCACCACACAACGAGGTGCACAGCTACTCCAAAGACGGTGCCATGCGCATCAATCCGGTGACCGACCCGGTCTATGCCCCGAACTCGAAGGGCGGACCGGCCGCGGTGTACCCCGGCCAGGCGGAACCCCAATGGACCGCGGACGGCGACATCGTCCGCAGCGCCTATGTGGATCATCCCGAGGACGACGACTGGGGCCAGGCGGGCACCATGATCCGCGAGGTGTTCGACGACGGCGCACGGGAACGATTTGTCGACAATGTCGTCGGCCACCTCCTCAACGGCGTCTCCGAACCGATCCTGGCGCGCGCGTTCGAGTACTGGACCAGGGTCGATCCGGATATCGGCGCCCGCATCAAGGCGGGTGTGACCGAGAAGAAGGACGAACCGGATCCCAAGGTCGACGAGCAGGGCAATCCGGCGAGGACCTCGATGCAGGCCAAGGTCTGACCGCGTCCCTCCCCTGACTGCCGGGGCACCCTTCGACCAGGTCCATGCGGTTGAGTGAACACATGTACACTCACACGCATGGACCTGTCGTCTGATCGCAGCCGCGAGATCCGCGCTCTGGCGTCTCTCGGACGCGTCGAGTTGAGCCGGGCCGTCTCCGGTGTCGCGGGCATCCACGCGTCGATCTCGCGTGGCGTGTTCGCCGGGCTCGATCGGGCACTGGGCGGATGGTCCCGGTCGGCGCGCACCATCCACGACGCGATCAGCATGGCCGTCTACACGACGACCGCCGAATCGGTCGAGATCGCCGGTGGTCTCGCCGAGCTCGCCGCCGACACCGCCGGCGAGGTGCCGTCGCAGACCCGCCGCGGGGCCGCGGCGATAGGTTTCCTCAACGGGCTCATCGGCGACCAGCTCGCCGACGAGCGCTCACCGCTGGCAACCGAGATGTCGCTCCGCTCGGGCGGCGTGCGCGTCGCGACCACCGCCGACGACCTCGCCCGGGCCTACCCGGACGCGACCGGGCACATCACGGTGTTCCTGCACGGGCTCATGGAGACCGAGTACGCCTGGGACTTCGGCGGGCAGGCCACCTATGGTGCGCGGCTGCGAGCTGACATCGGCAGCACCGAGGTGCTGATCCGATACAACTCCGGACGCCACATCAGCGACAACGGCCGCGACCTGGCACAGTTGCTGGCCGACATCGTGCTGCTCTGGCCGGTTCCGGTGACCTCCGTCTCACTCATCGGACATTCGATGGGCGGCCTGGTCCTGCGGAGCGCATGCCATACCGGCGTCGAGAGCGGCGCCTACTGGCCTTCGCTGGTGCGGCACACGGTATGCCTCGGAACGCCGCACCTGGGCGCACCCATGGCGAAGGGCGTCCACGTGGCGACTGCTGCACTGCGGGCCACCGCGATGACGAGGCCGTTCGGCGACTTCCTCGGCCGTCGCAGCGATGGGGTGCGGGACCTGCTCCACGGCACGATCACCGCCGACGGCCGCAACGTCGTCGATCGCGACGCCATCCGTCAGCCGGCCGTTGATAATCCGCCGCTGATGCACACCGCGCGGCACCTGTTCGTCACGGCGTCGATCACGCACGATCCCGATCACCCCGTCGGCCGGCTGATCGGCGACGGCCTCGTGCGCGGATCGAGTGGCCGGGGACGAGATCGCATACGCCACATAGGATTTCATGGGGACGACGGTCTACACATCGGTGGCGCACACCATTTCACGCTGCTGAACGACGACGAGGTCCATCGCTGGCTGCGCGAACGGCTGGGGCCGCAGGCGCAACTGACGGCACGGCATGCCGACCTCGACCGGGGATTCGCCGTCGGCTGAGGATCTCGGCGAGCAGTCGGGAGCTCAGGATGCCGAGTCGAGGGCGATGCGGACGTGCACGCGACCCTTGTCGTCGCGGTGACTGACGGCGTGGCCCGACCTGCTCGCGCCGTCGAGGGTCAATGAGATCGGCGCCCCGTCGCCGCTGAAGTTGCGCCACCACGACTTCTTGTCGGGCATCGCGACACCGACGACGACGGTGTCGCCGTCGCGTCGGTAGCTCACCGGCAGCTCGAACCGTTTGCCCGATTTGCGGCCGGTGTAGTGCAGCACCGTCATCGAGCTGCTCGCGAGTGATCGCACACCTGGCAGGTTCAGCAGTGGCGTGACCACCCGGTTGACGATCGCGGCCGATTGCTGGAAACGGTTCATCTGACGTCCCTCCATCCCTCTGGCGACTCGCGCGCGTGCCCGTCGACGCGGCAATCGCAGACCTTACCCCCGAATCGCGTCCGGCCGCTGTTCCGTCTGCCCGGTGGCACTACGCTGATGTCGTGGCGGACGCTGTTGATGTCGTGGTCATCGGTGCGGGTGTGGTGGGACTCGCCGTCGCCCGGCACCTGGCGGTCGACGGACTCGACGTCCTCGTCCTCGAGAACGAGGATGCCGTTGGTACACAGACGAGTTCACGCAACTCCGAAGTCATCCACGCCGGCATTTACTACCCCATCGGTAGCCGCAAGGCCACGGCCTGCGTCGCCGGACGCGAGCTCCTCTACCGCTACTGTGCCGAACACGACGTCCCGCACCGACGACTGGGCAAGCTGATCGTGGCCACGACCCCGGCGCAGATGCCCGACCTCGACCGAATCCTCTCGCGCGCGCAGGCCAACGGGGTCGACGATCTGGTACGTGTCGACCGATCCGAGATGGTCGACCTGGAACCCCACCTCTCCGGCGTCGCCGGATTGCTCTCCCCGTCGACCGGGATCGTCGACAGTCACGCACTGATGAGATCGCTGCGCCGCGACGCGGAATCGGCCGGTGCCGTCGTCGCGCTGCGCAGCAGAATGGTCGCGGGCGTCGTCCGGCCCGGCTCGCCGAAGTCGATCGATGTCGACGGCGTCGGCTCGGTGACGTGCCGGATGGTGGTCAACTGTGCCGGACTCGGCGCATGGGACGTCGCCCGCTCACTCGACGGCTTTCCCGGCGATCGGATTCCCCTTCGTCGATTGGCGAAGGGGAACTACTTCGCCCCCGCGACCGGTCGTACGCCGTTTCGTCGGTTGATCTACCCGGTGCCCGTCGACGGCGGGCTCGGGGTGCACCTGACCCTGGACATGGCCGGTGGCGCCCGGTTCGGGCCCGACGTCGAATGGTGCGATTCGGTCGACTACGGGGTCGATCCCCGCCGCGCCGATCGGTTCTACGCGGAGATCCGGCAGTACTGGCCCGAACTCCCCGACGGTTCGCTGCAGCCCGCGTATGCGGGCATCCGGCCCAAACTGACCGGACCCGGCACACCCGCGGCCGACTTCCTGGTTCAGGGACCCGCCGATCACGGCGTGCCCGGGTTGGTGAACCTGTTCGGTATCGAATCGCCCGGTCTGACCTCGTGCCTGGCCCTGGCCCGGGATGTGGCCGAGGTACTCGGCAACCGGAGTGACCCAGGACACTAGGCTTGGGGGCACGGCCGGCGTCACCGGCCACCGATGAACACGGGAGCAACATGAAACTCGGCCTACAACTGGGGTATTGGGGTGCGCAGCCGGCCACCAACCACGCCGAACTGGTGACCGCCGCGGAGTCCGCGGGTTTCGACAGCATCTTCACCGCGGAGGCGTGGGGATCGGACGCCTACACCCCGCTCGCCTGGTGGGGGTCGGCCACCGAGCGCGTCCGGCTCGGGACGTCGGTGCTCCAACTCTCTGCCCGCACCCCCACGGCGTGCGCCATGGCGGCACTGACCCTCGACCACCTGTCCGGTGGCCGCCACATCGTCGGCCTCGGGGTGTCGGGGCCGCAGGTCGTCGAGGGCTGGTACGGCCAGCGGTTCGCCAAGCCATTGGCCCGCACCCGCGAGTACGTCGACATCATGCGGCAGGTCTGGGCTCGCGAGGCGCCGGTGACCAGTGCGGGACCGCACTATCCGCTGCCGCTGTCGGGTGCGGACACCACCGGTCTGGGTAAGCCGTTGAAGCCCATCACCCATCCGCTGCGCGCCGACATCCCGGTGATGCTGGGGGCCGAGGGTCCCAAGAACATCGCGCTGGCCGCCGAGATCGCCGACGGCTGGCTGCCGCTGTTCTACACGCCTCGTCTCGCCGACACCTACAACGACTGGCTCGACGAGGGGTTCGCCCGGGCCGGCGCCCGCCGCAGCCGCGAGGACTTCGAGATCTGCGCGACCGCTCAGATCGTGATCACCGACGATCGCGCCGCGAGCTACGAGGCGATCAAACCGTTCCTGGCCCTCTACATGGGCGGCATGGGCAGCGAGGACACCAACTTCCACGCGGAGGTCTACCGACGGATGGGCTACGCGGATGTGGTCGACGAGGTGACGGCGCTGTTCCGTGCCGATCGCAAGGAGGAGGCCGCCCGCATCATCCCCGACGAGGTGGTCCAGGACTCGGCCATCGTCGGCGACGTCGAGCATGTGCGCGAGCAGATCAAGGTCTGGGAGGCGGCCGGTGTGACCACGATGTTGGTGTCCCCGGGTAGCGTCGCCGAGATCGACCGCCTGGCGACGCTGAGCTGATCACCGGGATGCACGACAACCGACCGGCCGGCAAGGCCGCCGGGCTCATCCGCATCGCGATCGCGTACATCGTGGCCGTCCTCGTCGCGGCCGCCTGGCTGGGCTGGGGGCCGGACACCGGCGCACTCTGGCTGGACACCCTGATCGCCGACCTCCTCGCCACCCTGGTCATCTTCGGCTTCAGCCGCCGCTACCGGAACTCGAGCTTCTACGACGCGTACTGGAGTGTGATCCCGCCGCTGCTGCTCGTCTTCTGGTGGTGGCAGGGCGATCTCGGCATCTCCGACTGGCGGACGTGGCTGCTCACCGCCGTCGTGACGGTGTGGGCGGTCCGGTTGACGGCCAACTGGGTCATCACGTTCCCCGGCCTGCACCACGAGGACTGGCGCTACGCGAACCTGCGCGACGATGCCGGGAAGTGGGGCCTCGCCGTGGATCTGTTCGCGATCCACGTCGTGCCGACCCTGCAGGTGTTCGTGGGCATGGTGCCGGTCTACGTCGCGGTGACCAGGCAGGCCGATGGCCCCGCCTGGCTCGTGATCGTGGCGTGTGCGGTCGGATTCGGCGCGATCGGACTCGAGACCGTCGCCGATCGGCAACTCCGCCGGTTCGCATCGACCCGCCGCCCGGGTCAGGTGATGGACCAGGGCGTGTGGGGGTGGTCACGTCATCCGAACTACTTCGGCGAGTTCGGATTCTGGTTCTCCCTCGCGCTGTTCGGTGTCGCAACTGCGCCAGGCGATTGGTGGTGGCTGTTCGCCGGTGCCGTGGTGATGCTCGCACTGTTCGAGGGGGCGAGCATCCCGATGATGGAGAAGCGCAGCCTCAACCGTCGGCCGGGCTATCAGGATGTCATCGACCGCGTGCCACGTTTCGTCCCGCGGCCTCCCCGGTCGAGGACCCCGGCCCGTGGGTGAGGCCCGTCCGCGTCGGCGGGTGCTGGTCGCGGGTCTGGGCGACACCGGCATCCTCACCGCGATCCACCTGGCGCGTCATCACAATGTGGTGGGGGTGTCGGTGAAGCCCGGACTCGTCAGCGGGCAGGAGGTCGGCAGCCGCATCGCCCGACCGGACCAGTGGGCCCGTGACTACTGGATCCCGTTCGACCGCTTCCGGGGACTCGATCGGGTTCGTACGGTGCAGGGCACCCTCACCGCGCTCGACGCGCCGGCGCGAACCGTACGTATCCGCCTGGCGGACGACACCGAGATCACCGAATCCTATGATGCCCTTGTCATCTCGACCGGAGTGCGCAACGGCTTCTGGCGCCGACCGACGCTGCAGTCGGCGGACCAGGTCAACGCCGAGGTCGCCGCGACCCACGAACGGCTCGCGGCTGCGGGATCCGTCGCGGTGATCGGAGGTGGCGCCGCCGCGGTGAGCAGCGCAGCGAACATCGCCGGGACCTGGCCGACGACCGAGGTGAGCCTGTTCTTCCCCGGGGACCGCGCACTCCCACAACATCATCCACGGGTCTGGCAGCAGGTCCGTGAACGGCTCGTGTCGCTCGGGGTCGACGTCCACCCAGGACACCGTGCCGCACTGCCCGCCGGTTTCACCGCGGACCGGATCACCGACGATCCGGTCGAATGGTCCACCGGCCAGGCCCCGGTCCATGCCGACGCCGTGGTGTGGGCGATCGGCGCGGTCCGGCCGAACACCGACTGGCTGCCGCCGGAGATCCTCGATGATCGCGGATTCGTCCGCGTCACGGCGGACCTGCGTGTGCACGGCCACGACAACGTCTTCGCGGTCGGCGACGTCGCGGCGACGGATCCACTACGTAACTCCGCGCGCAATCGCGCCGACCGGTTGCTCGCCCGCAACGTCGAGGCGATGTTCCGCGGCAAACGCCTGCGCGAGTACCGACCCCGACACCGTCGGTGGGGGTCGGTACTCGGTGTCCAGGATGACGGCCTGGAGGTGTTCGCTCCCAACGGCAGCCGGTTCCGCTTCCCCGCGTGGTCGATCGAGTCGGTGTTGCAACCGTGGATCGTCCGGCGCGGGATCTACGGCGGGGTCCGAGACCGGCGTGCGTGACCGTGGGGGTGCGTGACCGGCTGAGGTGACCGATGCGCGCCCGTCAGGGCGTCTGCACCTGACGCAGCGATTCGAGCCAGGTGTGCACCAACGGGACCACACTCGCACCCTCCCCGCTGGCGGCCGCGACCCGCTTCATCGATCCTGCCCGGATGTCTCCCGCGGCGAACAGTCCCGGTTCGCTGGTCGCCAGGTTGGCCGGTGGTACGTCGTCCGACCATCGGTCCCGCGGGACGTCGCGACCGGTCAGGATGAAGCCGTTGGCGTCACGTGCCACCTCGACCGGAAGCCAGTCGCATTGCGGTGAGGCACCCAGAAGCAGGAAGAGGCCGCCCGCCGGCCGACGATCCTCGGTGCCGGAGAAGCTGTCGCGCAACGTGATCCATTCGAGGCGACCGGCTCCCCCGCCGTCGACGACCTCGCAGGAACCGCACACCGTGATCCGCGGATTGAAGGCGATCTCGCCGATCAGGTACTGCGACATCGTCGCGCTGAGATCCGGCCGTCGGACCACGATGGTGACCGACCGGGCATAGCGGGCGAGGTGGATCGCCGCCTGACCGGCGGAGTTGCCGCCACCGACCACGAAGACGTCCTGTCCGTCCATCTCGCGCGCCGCGCTCATCGCCGCGCCGTAGTGCACGCCCATGCCGACAAGTGCCTCGAGGTCACCCACCCCCAGCCGACGATAGGCGACGCCGGTGCTGACCAGCACCGACCGCGCGCAGACGTCGCCACCCTCGGTGATCACCCGGTACGGCGCGACGGAGTCCTCGATCGTCATCCCCTGGACCGGCCAGCCGGAGTAGAACCGGGCGCCGAATCGGAGCGCCTGGGTCCGCGCCCGTTGGGCCAACCGCATGCCGGAGATGCCGCGCGGGAAGCCGAGGTAGTTGCGGATCATCGAACTGGTGCCCGCCTGACCGCCCACCGCCTCGGACTCGACGACGACCGTGCTCAGTCCCTCGGAGGCCGCGTACACCGCGGCGGCCAGGCCGGCCGGCCCGGCCCCGACGACGGCGAGGTCGACGACGGTGTCCACCTCGATGTCCGATGGCCGCCCGTAGATCATCGCCGACACGTCGCGGACCGCGGCCGGCGCGATGACCTCGTCGCCGGTGCCCCGCAGGGACTGCACCAGCGGCAGCGGGATCTCGCCGTCGGGGTGGGCGGCGACCACGTCGGCCGGTAGCAGGGCCATCGCGGTGCGGCCCTGAGAACTGTCCGGCGGGTAGGTCCGGTACGGCATCCCGATGCGGTCGAGAAGGTCGCGGATCTCCATCGTCAGCGGGGTCAGCCCGGAACTGATGATCCGGAGTACCTCGACCTCGGGCGCGGCCACGGTCGCACCCCAGTCGGACAGGAGTTCGGTGATCGCATAATGGAATTCCTCGTCCCGGGCCCCGCGTGGGATCAGCAGGAAGGTGTCGAACTTGCCCTTCTGCAAGGCCGGGCGCAGGGTCTCGGTGTGCAACGCGAAGCGGTTCCATCCGATGCCCACCACGCGTCGGGCGGTCGGGACGATGCTCCGAAACGTCGAGAGGGCTTCCAACAGGTTCATGTCGGGGAGTTCGGACTCGGCCAGGATGAGCGCCACCGGATGGCCGTCGCTGCGCAACCGGCTGAGCAGCGTGATCGCCTCGATCGCGGAAGCGGCGCACGTGATGTCGTAGTCGCGCCCATACCGCTCGAACTCGGCCATGAGGGTCTCGGTGTTCTCGGCGCCCACCACGACGATCGCCGGTCGTGGGCCGCTGTTCGCGGACGGTGTGGTCATGATCCCAGTCTTCCATCAGATCTCGCATTGGTCTCTGCTTGGCGTCGACGGCGCTGTTTTCCCGATATGTCCGGATTCCTCCGTGAAGCTGATCCTCGGGCCACCACAGACAGGAGTCGAGCAGTGACGAGACAATCCGGATCGACAGTGACCAGCCGACGACGGTGGCGCAGACGTGTTGCCTCACTACCCATCCTCGTCGCGGTGGCGGTCGGCGCGACCGTTGTCGACCCGCCGCAGACATCGGCGGCCACCCTGGTGTGGTCGGACGAGTTCACCGGCACGGGCGGTACCTCCCCCGCGGCGAGCCGGTGGAACTGGGAAACCGGTGGCGGCGGTTGGGGCAACAATGAATGGCAGACGTATACCAACTCACGGGTCAATTCCCGCCTCGACGGCAACGGCCGACTGGCGATCGTCGGGCGGCTGGACAACGGGTTCGTCACGTCGGCGCGGATGAACACGCTCGGCAAGTTCTCGTTCACCTACGGGACCGTGTCCGCCCGGATCAAGCTGCCCGCAGGTAAAGGGCTGCTGCCGGCGTTCTGGCTGATGGGCACCGACATCTACTCGGTCGGCTGGCCACGCAGCGGTGAGGTCGACGTCATCGAGACGCCGTCGGTGACGACCTCGTACACCAATCACCTGCACGGGCCGACGACATCCGGTGGCCACTGGCAGCTCGGCAATGGTGGCGCGATCGCGGATCTGTCCACCGACTACCACGTCTATTCGGTCACCAAGTCGCGCAACGCCATCACGATCTCCCTGGACGGCCGAACGGTCGGCACCTACCGGGCCGGTCAGTTGCGGTCCGGCCAGCAATGGGTCTTCAACAAGCCGACGTACGTCCTGTTCTCACTCGCCATCGGCGGGAACTGGCCTGGCGCACCGGATCTCACGACACCGAATCCGTCGTACATGTTGACCGACTGGATCCGCGCCTACTCCGCCTGACGCGGGGTCGTCTCGATCACCACGGTGCGGGTGGCGAGGGCGCGGTCGTGGACGGTGAAGACCCGGGTACCCGGTTTCCGGCCCGTCCGGATCCCGCTCGTCGCCACCCCGCTGTCGGTCAGTCGGCGATGGGTCACGTCGGCGTCGACACTGAGCCATGCGACTCCCCACAACGCGCACCGCGGCAGTCCACCCGTCACGGACTCCGCCCCGGTCACCACCTCCACCACGAGATCCTGGGCACGGAAGAACAACTGCCGTGCGCCGTCACCGATCGCACGATCGAGTCGGAAGTCGAGATCCAGGGTCGAGCCGAACAGGGCCAGCGCGTGGTCACGGTTGGGAGCGGTGAAGACGAGGTGATCGATGGCCGGGATGTCGGCGTGCGCCATCACGGTTGCGCGCGGATCGTCTGTCACCGCGACCGGCTCCTCGGGTGACAGACCCCGGCGGCGGAGCAACTGAGTGGCACCGGGCAGATCGGCAACTCCGAACTGCACCCGATGTGCGCCGCCGGATTCGGCATGCCAGCGCAGCGAGCCATTGCCCACGGACACGGTCGTAGTCGGCGGCCGACCGAGGAACCGGGCGTAGGCGACCTCGGTGTCCTCGCCCGCTGCGGTGGCGAGATCGACGACGACGCCACGTGGGGAGAGTCCCATCACCAGACCGGCTTACTCGTGATGTGCCATGCACCGCAGACACATTCGTAGCATCGGAGCGGGACGCCCGGGCCGGAGCGCTGCCGGATGCGGGTGATGCCGTCGCGGGCCAGGACCTCCGCGTCGAACGCCTCCTTGTCGGGCGTCGGGCAGGCGAGCGCGGTTCTCCGCGACGGGCGATCACGCGTGCGACGCCGAACCGGTCGGGCCGCGGTACGGGCCTCGATCTCCCGGTAGTAGGCGGCGAGATCGTCGTCGGACATCGCGCCCTTCGGTGGCGGATCGGCGTGTGGCGCCGACGACCCGGGCGGGGCCGAACTCACTCCCGGGGGCGCCGTGGCGGGATGCCGTTCTCGCGCCGGTGTCGACCGGATGCCGCCTCGGTGCGCGCCTCGATCTCCCGATAGAAGGCGTCGAGATCGTCGTCGGAGAACGGCACGAACCCAGTTTAGCCACCGGGATGTCGGGTCAGCTCGTGGTGACCTGTCCGTGTGAGCGGTCCACCTTGTACGCCGCTCCGGCGCCCTCGCGGCGCTTCATCGCCTGGATGGCGGCGTGGTGCCGGCGGGCGTGGTAGGCCAACGGAAAGTAGGTCAGCCGTTCCGGGAGAACACGATAGGACAGCCGGATGGCTGCATGGATCCGTTCGAGTTCCCGCTGCTCGTCGGTGGTCCAGGACAATCCGAGGATCTCCCGGACCCGCGGGTCCATCACGCCGACCGTGGTGAGGTAGTTGAGCTTCTGGACCGGCACCGACGCCACCCGAGCGACCGTGTTGGCGAGCCGCACGACCGCCGGTGGCACCGCGCCGTCGAGCCTCGGTGCGGCCTGCATCTGCTCGATGAGGTCGATCGCCACCGGGTGCGCGATGAGCGTGTTCTCCACCATGTCGTCGAAGTACGGCCCGAACTCGTCGATCGACTCCGGATACCCCCGCATCGGCACCTGGACGATCTTTGCGATCCGACGGTTGTCGCGGAAGACCTCCTCGCGCTCGGCCTCGGTGAAGTCACGCCCGAGGATCAGCGGGGCGGCGCTGCACGAGGTGGGGAACGCGGTCGCGATCACCCACTGGTACGCCTCCGGGTCGAGGGCGCTGATGTGGCGACCCTCGGCGTTGCGCATCTGCAATGGCCGGTGCATGCGACGCAGCCGTTTGCCCTCTTCGATGGCCTCTTGCCCGCCGTACACCCAGCGCAACACCGAATCGATCGACCGGATCGCCCGTCCGAGCGGATCGGTGCGATAGACCGAGTACTTGCCGACGACGTCTCCGATCACCGGGTGCATCACCTGCATGACGAAGGCGGCGCCGTTGACCGGCAGGAACGTGAACCGGCCGGTGAGTTCGGCGGTCAGCGAATCCGGCGGTACGAGTTCGATCTCGTCGTCGGCATGGGAGATCACCGCGTCATCGGGGACGACCGGTGACGGTTGGGTGAGTGTCATTTCTTCCGACCTCCGCGCATCGAGGAACCGAGCAATCTGATAACTGCTGTAGTCAGATTAGCGTGCGCGTACCGCACAGTCGAGGACTTTCGTGTTCCGGACCGATGGCGCCGGTCAGCGGGCCATCCAGAGGCGGCGGCGGATGACGCTGCGCATGCGGCGTAGTTCCGCGGAGGTCAGCGTCTCGGGCGGATCGCTCTCGACGATACGGTCGACCTCGCGGAAGAAATCCCGGTCGTCGAGGCCGAACCGTTCGGTGATCGCGCTCGACGATCCCCCACCGAGTGGATACCAACGCCTCTCGAAATCGATCATCTGCTGTTGCTTGTTGTCCATTGCCACCACGCCCTGCGCTCGTTCCCGGACACTCCTACCGGCCGGCCCCGGCCGACTCCCGGCCCAGGCCCGGTCGACCGACAGTTATGCCACTCATTCTGCCCCGGCTGCACGCCAGTGTCACCGGGTGAGGCCAACCGGTGCCGTCGGATATCTGAACGCGACATGGCGCCTGATTGACCGATCCCGATTGTCCTTCTGGACAATAACTTTCAATCGTCGTAGCGGGGTACGACGGCGAACACGGCGAGGTCGCGCGGGACGCCCTTCGCCTTGAATCGCCGGCGCCGGCTGTGGTATCTGGCGGCATCAGCGGCGGTGAGCGTGGCCTCGCTGACGAACAACTCGCCGGGACCCGCAGCCGCGGCGACCCGAGCCGCGATGTTCACGTCCACGCCGAGGAAGTCGTCGCCGACCGCGCGCGGCGCGCCGGTGTGCAGGCCGGCCCGCAACTGCGGCCGGTAACCGTCGATGGTGAGTGCGCTGACGGCGCAGATCGCCTCGTACGCCGCCTCGATGGCCTCGGTGCCGTCGAGGAACACCGCCATCGCCCCGTCGCCGAGCTGCTTCACGATGCTCCCGCCCCGGGCCGAGACCACCGTCTCCGTCGCCGTGTTCACCTCGGCGAGCAGACGCAGCACCTGGTCGTCGCCGGCACCGAGCGCCCACGTGGAGAAGCCCACCAGGTCGGTGAACAGGATGGTCGCGGGTACCGGCTTGTCGTCCCGGGGACCCCAACGGGTGATGAGGGCCTGCCATGCCGCCACGGCGCCGAGGCCCAGCTCGCGCAGCACACTGGGCTGCTCGGGGCGTGACTCGGCGATCAGCCGCGCGACCCGGTCCGAGGTCCGCGGGCCGGCCACCGACGGGGTGGTGCCGGGAATGAGGTCGCGCGCCGCACGCGCGGCCTTCACCGCTCCTGCGCTGGCGTCCGAGCGGGCCAGCGCCTCGGCCGCGCGACGCACGGGTCGTCGCGGCTCCCGGCCGGTGCCGTCGTCCTCCTGGTGGGGCCCATCGTGCGGGTCGGTGCCGGTCACGGGCGCAAGTCTATCGGCAGGCAGTCGCCCACCGAGGCGATCAGCGTGTCGCCCCCACCGCCGCTCGTTCCTGCTTGCGGCGCTGATCCCGGCGATTGGCGCGGACGCTGCTCACCAGCGACGCCCCGATGAACGCGACCCCGACCAGACCGGTGACGACCTCGTTGATGTGGAAATGGATGCTCAGCAACAGGATCACGGCGAGTGCACCGATCGCCCAGTGCGCGCCGTGCTCGAGATAGCGGTACTCCCCCAGCGTGCCCTGCCGGACCAGGTAGATGGTGATCGATCGGACGAACATCGCCCCGATGAAGCCGAGGCCCAGCGCGATGAGGATCGGGTCGGGCGTGATGGCGAAGGCGCCGATCACCCCGTCGAACGAGAACGACGCGTCGAGCACCTCGAGGTAGAGGAACATGAAGAAGCCCGCCTTGCCGGCCGCGACGGTGACCGGCGTCGGACCCCGCGTCGGGCCGGCCGCCGGCGTGGGCTCGGCCACCGCTTCGCCTCCACCCGGTTGCTCCTGCTGGAACAGCGAGCTGAGGCCGTCGACCAGGATGTAGGTGATCAGGCCCAGCAGGCCCGAGATGAGCACGGTCGACCGACCGTCGTCGGGTACCAGGTATTCGGCGACGACGACCAGCAGGATCGCCGCGAGGGCCACCGACAGCTGATCGAGCCGGCCGAGCCGGCCCAGTGGCCGCTCTATCCACGACAGCCAGGTGAGGTCACGGTTGGCGAGCACGAAGTTGAGGAACAGCAGCAACAGGAACATGCCACCGAACGCCGCGATCTGCGGATGTGCGTCGGTCAGGATGGTCTCGTAGCTGGGACTGCCGTCCGGGAAGGTCTCCGCGCCGCCCGCGGGCGGGTTCATCGCCAGGTCGAACGCCTCGACCGGGTTGAGCCCGCCGGTGATCCAGACGATCGCCAGCGGAAACACCAGCCGCATGCCGAACACGGCGATGATGACGCCGATGGTCAGGAACATCCGTTGCCAGAACAGGCTCATCCGTTCGAGGACGGTGGCGTTGATCACCGCGTTGTCGAAGGACAACGAGACCTCGAGGACACCGAGGATCGCGCACAGGGCGAGGCCCGTCCACCCCTGATAGAGGAATGCGGCGACGAGTGCGGCGACGGTGACGACCGCGGACAGGCCGAAGATGCGGACGATCACCGCAGGCGCTCGGCTTCCCGGGCGAGATTCAGGAGGTCGTCGCCGAGACCGGTGAGCGTCGCGGTGTCGGCGCGTTCGGACACCGCGGTCACCAGATCCTCGGCCGCACATCGGAGCGCGAAGAGACGGTCACCGAAGTCCTCGGCCTCGGCGGCCGTCAAGATCACCGCATCCGCGGGAATAGATGTGCCCTGGGTGAGCGCTCTCTGTTCGTAGGCGCGCTGCCGACAGGACTGTTTGCAGTACTTGCGGCGTCGTCCGGATTCGGAGTCGATCATGCTGCGGCCACACCACGCGCAGGAATACGGGCGTCGGCGGGGGTCGTCCACGGTATGACCGTACCTGCGCCCTCCGGGTGGCGCGCCACGTGGCGTGCTCGGCCGAACGGTCGGAACGCGTAGAATAGATATGTTGAGCGATGACGAACGGGCCGTTGGCCCTGTTTTTCATGCCCGTGAAATGTTGAGAGGAATTGTCCATGGCAGATCGAGTACTTCGGGGTAGCCGCCTCGGTGCGGTGAGCTACGAAACCGATCGCGATCACGACCTCGCACCACGACGCATCGTCCAGTACCGCACCGACAACGGTGAGATCTTCGACGTGCCCTTCGCCGACGACGCCGAGGTGCCGTCGAAGTGGCCGTGCAAGAACGGTATGGAGGGCACTCTGCTCGAGGGCGCCGAGCCCGAGGAGAAGAAGACGAAGCCGCCGCGTACCCACTGGGACATGCTGCTCGAACGCCGCTCCGAGGAGGAACTCGAGGTGTTGCTCAACGAGCGCCTCGACCTGCTCAAGCAGCGCCGCAAGGGCGTCACGAACTGATCGACGTCGACAACGGCCGGATGAGACCTCGTCTCGTCCGGCCGTTTCGCGTTGTCGGGGGCAGCCGGCGCACAGGCGCCGACCGCGAGGTCACCGTCTGCGCGCCCCGAATCGTTCGACCCGGCTCTCGAGCCCCCAACGCGCGACCATCAGGAAAGCCTCGGTCATCACACCACCGCTCATCTTCGACTCCCCGACCTCACGCTCGGTGAAGGTGATCGGGACCTCGCGGACGTCGAACCCGGCGCGCACGGTCCGCCAGGCCAGATCGATCTGGAAGCAGTACCCGGCCGACTCGACCGACTCGAGGGCGATTTTCTCGAGCACCTGCCGACGATAGGCCCGGAAGCCGGCGGTGATGTCGTGGACCCGGGCCCCGAGGGCCAGGCGTGCGTAGGTGTTGGCGCCGCGGGACAGCACCTCACGTCGCTTCGGCCAGTTGACCAGGCGCCCGCCGGGGACGTACCGGGAGCCGATCACGAGATCGGCACCGCCATTGATGGCGTCGAGCAGTCGGTGGAGTTGCTCGGGAGCATGGCTGCCGTCGGCATCCATCTCGATGATGACCGCGTACTCGCGATCGAGACCCCAGGCGAAGCCGGCCAGGTAGGCCTTGCCCAGACCGTCCTTCTCGGTCCGATGTAGGACGTGGACACGGCTGTCGGCGTCGTCGGCGGCGATCTGATCGGCGATCTCGCCGGTGCCGTCCGGGCTGGAGTCGTCGACGATCAGCACGTGGATGTCCGGCAGGGCAGCCTGCAGACGCGTGACGATGGTGGGCAGGTTCTCCCGCTCGTTGAATGTCGGGATGACGACCAGCGCGTGACCGCCCTGCGCGCCGACGACGGACTGTGCGTCGTCGGCAGGACGGATGTTCTCCGGCTGATCGTTCCCAGATGTCGGACTACCCAATGCCACCGAGCTCCTTTGCTTGATCCTTGGGCCCCGCCGGCTCCCTCGACGCCACCTGGCCATTCGGCTGTGCCAGGTCTGCGGACGCTTTGTCCGAATCCGGGCCACGCGGAGTGCGTGGCCTGAATGAGAACCTAGTATGCCGTCCCAGCGCGAACAAAAAGCCCAGCGCCGCGATGATCATCGCCACGATCTCGGGCCAGGCGCCCAACCGGGTGGCGACGGTCTTCTGGTCATGCAGGGGCAGACGGCTCGACAACACATCCGGCGTGAAGATGCCGCTCTGCGCGATGATCATCCCGTCGGGATCGATGATCGCGCTCACACCGCTGGTGGCGGCGACGACCACGGCACGCCCGTGCTCGACGGCACGCACCTGGGACATGGCCAGCTGCTGGTAGGTCATCTCGGTGCGGCCGAACGTCGCGTTGTTGGTGGGGACGTAGAGGATCTGGGCGCCGTCGTCGACGGCCTGGCGGGCGGATCGGTCGAAGGCGACCTCCCAGCAGGTGGAGACACCGACCCGCACGTCCCCGGACCGTCCGGGCACAGTGAGAGCCGACGGTCCCGTCCCGGGCCGGAAGTTGCCGGCCATGTCCGCGTAGGACGAGAACATGCGGAAGAAACCACGCCACGGCAGGTACTCGCCGAACGGCTGGACGATGTGCTTGTCATACCGGTCGACCGGGCCGCGCTCCTGATCCCAGACGAGCACGGTGTTGGTGGGTCGTCCGTCGGGGTTCATCACCAGCGTGCCCACCAGGATCGGCGCGCCGACCGAGATCGACGCGGCAGTGATCTCCTCGGCGGCGTCGGCGTTGGTCAGCGGCGAGATGTCCGACGCGTTCTCCGGCCATGCCACGAAGTCGGGTTGTTCGGCGGTGCCGGCGCGGATCTGATCGGCCAGGTGCTCGGTCTCGCGGACATGGTTGTCCAGCACGGCCCGACGTTGCGCGTTGAAGTCGAGTCCGAGCCGGGGCACATTGCCCTGCACCGCGGCGACCCGGATCGACGACGCGGCGACGTTGCGGTCGACGGTGGCCGGGGTCAGGGCGATCGCGGCGATCGGCCCGAGGAGCGCCAGGACCACCGCGAGCGCGGCGGAACGGACCATCGCACGCCCGTGGTACTCACCATCGCGCACCGCGCGGACGATGATCTGGCAGAGCCATGCGATGGCCGCGCCGAGCAATGCCACCGCGGCCGACAGGCCGGGCGCACCGACCACCGACGCCACCGGGAGCAGTGGTCCGTCCACCTGACCGAAGGCTGCTCTCCCCCAAGGAAATCCACCGAACGGAAACGCAGATCGGATGCCCTCGACGAACACCCAGGCCAGGGTGAACCACACCGGCGGCACCGGCAGTCGCATGGTCACCGTCGCCATCACCCCGAACAACGCGAGGTAGACCGACAGCACCGCCGCGAGCGCCAGCCACGGCAGCGGTCCGACATAGACGCCGATCCACGGCAGCAGGGGGACGAAGAACGCCAGGCCGAACACGAACCCGAGCCACGCACCGGTTCGTGCACGTGGTCGACCGATGCCCAGAATCGCAGCCATCACGCCGAGGCCCAGGACTGCCAGGAACCACAGGTTCCGCGGTGGGAACGATGCCCACATCGCCACACCCGCGGACGCGGCCGCCGCCGTGCGGAGCAGGAGATCCCGACCGGGCGGGGTCCACGTCACGCGGGACCGCCGTCGAGGATCCCGGCGTCGAACACGACCCGGTCGCGGTGCACCGTGCGCACGCAGCGTGGCAGCCGTGCCTCCGGCGCGAGGTCCGGCAACGCCGGGACCCGCGATCTGGGGTCGGTGGACCAGCGCTGCACGCTCGCGTGCGAACCCGCGACCACCAGATCGTCGATGTCGAACACCGCATAACTCGCCGGCGCGCCCGGAACCAGCGTCCCGGTGAGGCCGTCGTTGATCCCCGCCGCCCGCCACCCGCCGCGCGTCGCGGCAGCGAAGGCGCCACGAGCGGAGATGGCGTTGCGCGGCTGGTGATGATGCACGGCCGCACGGATCGACGACCACGGGTCGATCGGGGTGACCGGGGCGTCCGAGGAGAACGACAGGGCCAGGCCCTCCCGTGCGTGCGCGGCGAAGTTGTTCAGGCCGGCCGCGCGCTCCGGGCCGAGGCGCTGCTCGTAGAGGTCGCCCGGCCCGCCCCACTCCGCGTCGAAGAGTGGTTGCATGCTGGCGACGACCCCGCACCGCGCGAGCACCGCGGCCTGCGCGACCGAGACCATCTCGGCGTGCTCCAGACGATGGACGCACCGTGCGAGGGCGGGTGTGCCCAGCTGTGTGGCCAGTTCGTCGAACGCGGCGACGACCGACTCGGTCGCGGCGTCGCCGATGACGTGGAAGCCCGCCTGCACGCCGATCTCGGTGCAGGCGCGGATGTGGTCACGGATCGTCTCGTAGTCGAGATAGCTGATCCCGGTGTGACCGGGTTCGTCGGTGTAGGGACTGGTCAGCCACGCCGTGTGCGAGCCGATGGCGCCGTCGATGAACAGGTCGCCCGCCAGCGCGTCCGCCCGGCTGATGGCGAGCAGTTCCCGCGCATGCTCGGCGGTCTCGACGGCTTGACCCCAGTACCGGCGGACCTCGACCGGATGCTCGAGGTCGGCGAGCGACAGGAAGTCGTCGAGGCCGCTGATGTCGGGACCACCGTTCTCGTGAACGGCGACGACACCGTGGGCGGCGGCGAGGTCGAGGGCCCGTCGCTGGGCACGCGTGCGCTGGGCAGCGGTGACGAGCTGGCGTGCCGCGCCGCGAACCAGGTGATGGGCCTCGGCGACGAGCGGCTCCTCGGGATGATGTCCGACCGCATCGGCGAGGTCGGGTACGAGCCGTCGGAGCGCGGTCGATGCGACCGCGGAGTGTTCGTCGATCCGGGCGAGATAGACCGGCAACGTACCGACGACCGCATCGATCTCGGAGGTGGTCGGGTACCGGCCCTCGTCGGGATCGACACCCTGCCATGCCGAGTCGTCCCAGCCCAGGCCCCAGATCAGCTCGCCCTCGTCGGTGACCGCCGCGAACTCGGCCACCCGGCGCAGGCAGTCGGACCGATCGGTGGCGTCATTGAGGGTGAGACCGGCCAGACCCAGGCCGGTGGAGGTGAGGTGTACGTGCGAGTCGACGAATCCGGGAGCGACGAATCGGCCGTGCAGATCAGTGATCTGCGCGTCGGGGTGCAGTGCGCGCCCGACGTCGTCGCTGCCGACCCAGACGACGGTCCCGTCGGTGACGGCCATCGCTGTTGCGTCCGGTGCGGCCGGCGAATAGACGACGCCGCCGAGGAGCAGTTCCGTTGTCACGAGTGTCCAGTGTGCCCTGCGGATCGGCGCCGGTCTCAACGCCCCCGGTCAGTGGCCGCGCGGCAGTTCGCGTCCGACGATCGTGGTCGGCGAGGGTGAGGACACCACGGTGCCGTCGTCGTCGACGACCGTACCGTCGATGACGGTGCCGCCACGCACGTACATACCGCTGGCGTACAGGCCGGCGCGATCCATCGACGCGGCGAATCGACGCGCTCCGGCGGCGGCGACCACCGGGCGCATCATCCGGCGCACCGGCGGGATGAGCAGCACGACGCCGACCAGCGTGGACACGATGCCGGGGATCACCAGGAGCAGGCTCGACAGTGCGAGGAGCGCCGTGTCGGTGAGCGGACCGCGTGGATCGACCTCGTTGCGCGAGGCACGCCGTAGTTCGGCGAAGACCTTGCGGCCCTGCTGCTGGAGCAGGACGAAGCCGGCGACGACCGCGCCGAGCGTGATCAGCACCGCCCAGCCGATTCCGAGGAAGTGCGCCATCGCCACGAAGGCACCGATCTCGAGTGCGAAATAGGCGAGTACATAGAACATCCGCATGGGGACTCTGCCTTTCTGACCGGACATTTCCGGTCCATCACCCCGTTCAACGATCGGATGTCGCGTTTTTCTCCCGATCTCACCCGATTTCTGGATCGGGGCGTCGATGTCAGTCCGCCCGGCCCTCGATGTCGCCCTCGGTCTGCAGGTAGACCTGGCGCAGCTGGTCGAGCATGTCGGCGGGCGGCTCCTCCCACAGGTCACGCTCGACGGCCTCGAGGAGGCGTTCGGCGATGCCGTGCAACGCCCACGGATTGGATTGCTGCATGAACCGCTGGTTGTCCTCGTCGAGGACGTAAGCCTCGGTCAGCTTCTCGTACATCCAGTCGGCGACCACGTCGGTGGTCGCGTCATAGCCGAACAGATAGTCGACGGTGGCCGCCATCTCGAACGCACCCTTGTATCCGTGACGCTGCATCGCGGAGATCCAGCGGGGATTCACGACGCGCGCGCGGAAGACCCGGCTCGTCTCCTCCGACAGGGTGCGGGTGCGCACCGAATCCGGCCGCGTGCTGTCACCGATGTAGGCATCGGGTGAGGATCCGGTCAGCGCACGCACGGTCGCGACCATGCCGCCGTGGTACTGGAAGTAGTCGTCGGAATCGGCGATGTCGTGTTCGCGGGTGTCGGTGTTCTTGGCGGCGACCGCGATCCGCCGATAGGCGGCCTGCATGTCGTCGACCGCGGGGACGCCGGCCAGGTCCCGGCCGTAGGCGTAACCGCCCCACTCGGTGTAGACCCGGGCGAGGTCGGCGTCGCTCCGCCACTCGCGGGAGTCGATCAGTTGCAGCAGGCCGGCACCGTAGGTGCCCGGCTTGGAGCCGAAGATCCGGGTCGCGGCCCGCCGGCGGTCACCGTGGTCGGCGATCGCCGCCCGCACGTGGGCGGCGACGAAGTTCTGTTCGTCGGACTCGTCGGCCGCGGCGGCCAGGGCCACCGCATCGTCGAGCATGGTGACCACATGCGGGAATGCGTCCCGGAAGAACCCGGAGATGCGGACGGTGACGTCGATCCGCGGGCGGCCGAGCTCGGCGATGTCGATGAGTTCGAGATCGACCACGCGACGAGAGGCCTCGTCCCAGACCGGCATCACCCCGAGCAGGGCGAGCACCTCGGCGATGTCGTCGCCGGAGGTCCGCATCGCGCTCGTCCCCCACACGGACAGGCCGACCGACGCCGGGTACCCGCCGTGCTCGCCGAGATAGCGTTCCACCAACGAATCGGCAAGGGCGCGACCGGTTTCCCACGCCAGCCGCGACGGCACCGCCTTCGGGTCGACGGAGTAGAAATTGCGCCCGGTCGGCAGCACGTTGATCAGGCCGCGCAGTGGTGACCCGCTCGGACCCGCCTCGATGAACCTGCCGTCGAGGGCCCGCAGGATCTGGTCGATCTCACGCGTCGTCCGGCGCAGGCGCGGCACGACCTCGGTCGCGGCGAAGGCCAGGACGTCGGCGACCGCTGCCGGGTGTCCGTCTGCTGCGTCCGCGACGGCCTGCCCGGTCCATTCCCCCTTGGCGCAGGCGGCCACCAGACCGCGTGCGGTGGCCTCGACGTCGTCGACGGTGCCGCGCGCCGCGGTGCCGTCCTCGTTCAGCCCCAGGGCTTCGCGGAGACCGGGCAGCGCCTGGCTCCCACCCCACAGCTGGCGGGCCCGCAGCATCGCCAGGACGAGGTCGACCTCCGCGTCGGCCTCGGGTGGCGAGCCGAGCACGTGGAGGCCGTCGCGGATCTGCACGTCCTTGATCTCGCACAGCCAGCCGTCCACGTGCAGCAGCATGTCGTCGAAGACGTCCTCGTCGGGACGTTCGGACAGACCGAGGTCGTGGTCCATCTTCGCGGCCGTCAGCAGTGTCCAGATCTGCTGGCGGATCGCGGGCAGCTTGGCCGGATCCAGGGCGGAGATGTTCGCGTGCTCGTCGAGCAGCTGTTCGAGACGGGCGATGTCGCCGTAGGACTCCGCGCGGGCCATCGGCGGGATCAGGTGGTCGACGAGGACGGCATGGGCCCGACGTTTGGCCTGCGTGCCCTCGCCGGGATCGTTCACCAGGAACGGGTAGATCAACGGGACATCGCCGAGGGCGGCGTCGGTGCCGCATTCGGCCGACATGCCCAGCGTCTTGCCGGGCAGCCACTCGAGGTTGCCGTGTTTGCCGACGTGCACGATCGCGTCGGCTCCGAAGCCGGCGATGTCGGTGCCGGTGCCGGTATCGCGGCCGGTGAGCCAGCGGTAAGACGCGAGATAGTGATGCGATGGCGGCAGGTCGGGGTCGTGATAGATCGCCACCGGGTTCTCGCCGAAGCCGCGGGGCGGCTGGACCATCAGCACGATGTTGCCGAACCGCATCGCCGCGACGACGATGTCGCCGTCGGGGTTGGCCGAACGGTCCACGAAGAGCTCACCGGGTGCGGGTCCCCAGTGGTGCTCGACGGATTCCCGAAGTCCATCCGGCAGGGTCGCGAACCAACGGCGGTAGTCGTCGGCCGAGACCCGGATCGGGTTGGCGCTCAGCGATTCCTCGGTGAGCCAGTCGGCGTCCTGGCCGCCCTTCTCCACGATCGCGTGGATCAGGGCATCGGAATCGTCCTCGGCCAGCCCGGGTATCGCGTCGGGTCCGGCGACGGGGCCGATGTCGTAACCGGCCGCTCGCAACGCGGTCAACAGGTGCAGCAGACTGCGGGGCGTGTCCAGGCCGACGGCGTTGCCGATACGCGCATGTTTGGTCGGATAAGCCGACAACATCAGGGCGACACGGCGTTCCGCCGGCGCGATGGTGCGCAGTCGCGCGTGGGCCACCGCGATGCCGGCCACGCGGGCGCAGCGCTCGGTGTCCGGCTGATACCAGGGCAACCCGTTGTCGTCGAACTCCTTGAAGGAGAACGGCACGGTGATGATCCGGCCGTCGAATTCCGGCACGGCGACCTGGGTCGCGACGTCGAGGGGGGACAACCCGTCGTCGGTCGCGGCCCAGTCGGCGCGGGAACCGGTGAGGCACAGGCCCTGCAGGATCGGGATGTCGAGTGCGGCGAGTTGTTCGATGTTCCACGCGTCATCGTCGCCGCCGGCCGATGCCGTTGCCGGCGTCGCGCCACCGGCCGCGAGGACGGTCACCACGAGCGCGTCCGCGGTGCCGAGGAGCTCGATCAGATCGTCGGGCGCGGTCCGCAATGAGGCGCAGAAGATCGGCAGGGCGCGGGCGCCGCGGTCCTCGAGTGCGGAGCACAGCGCGTCGATGTATCGCGTGTTGCCGGCGAGATGCTGGGCCCGGTAGTAGAGGACGGCAACGGTCGGGGCGCCCTCTACCGATGCGCGCTGCGTGCGCTCCAGGATTCCCCAGGCGGGGGTCTGCTGCGGCGGGTCGAATCCCCGGCCGGTGAGCAGCACGGTGTCGGACAGGAAGTTGTACAGATTGACGATGTTCTCGACGCCACCGGCCGCGAGGTAGTTGTGCGCCTCGGCGACGACGCCTGCGGGGACGGTCGACCGCGCCATCAGATCGGGGTCGGGTTGCTGCTCGCCGGAGCAGACGACGACCGGCTTGCCCGTCGCCGCGACGGCGGCCAGGCCCTCCTCCCACGCCCGGATGCCACCGAGGATGCGCACGACGATCAGGTCGGCGTCGGCAGACATTGATCCGATGTCGTCGACCAGGATGCGGGATGGGTTGGCACCCACGAAGTCGGCGCCGCCGGCGGCCGCGGTGATGAGATCGGTGTCCGAGGTCGAGAGCAACAGGATCATGGGTCTCCTCGCCGGGAATCCGCGCCCGGTGCGTGTGGTCGGTGGTGCCGGTGGACGATGGTGCTGTCGGTTGTCCCGAGAGGCAGGTCTGACTTCGGTGATCCCGGTCGATGATCGGGTGCACCGTCACAGTGGCGCGACCGTGCCGGACTTGCACCGGCTTCTGCCGCTCTCGGTGCGTTCAGCCTAGTGGGAGACGATCATCGGCCCGGTGGCGAGGCCTGGTTCCGGTGGCGGGCGGCTCGCTTCCGCGGTGCCACCTACCCTGGAGACCGTGACCGAGCCCGCCCCACGTGTTGGCGCTGATCGCTGCCCCGGTGTCTTCAGCACCCACGCCGCCGCCGACGGCGCAGTCGCCCGCGTGCGACTGCCCGGCGGTCGGCTCCGGGCCGAACAATTGCAGTTGTTGGCCCAGGCCGCGGCAGCCCATGGCGACGGCCATCTCGACCTCACCGCCCGCGGCAATCTGCAGTTGCGCGGCATCACCGACGTCGACGCGGTCGCGGACGCCGTCATCGAGGCCGGGCTCGCGCCGAGTACGACGCATGACAAGGTCCGCAACATCGAGGTCAGTCCGTTGACCGGCCGCATCGGCGGGCTCGCCGACGTCGCGCCGTTGGCCGAGTTGCTCGACGAGCGGTTGCGCGGTGATGTCGCCGCCGCCGGTATGTCCGGTCGGTTCCTGTTCGGACTCGACGACGGCCGCGGCGACATCGTGCGCCACGACCCCGACGTGTGCGCGGTGGTCCGGGTCTCGGCGGGAACGGACGACATGGCGGCCGACGTGCTCGTCGGCGGCAGCGCGGTCGGTTCGGCGCGTGGAGCGGGCGACGTCGTGGACGCGCTGATCGACGTCGTCCATGACCTCATCGACATCGCGCCCGGGAGTTGGCGGGTCGCCGATCTCGATGACGCGCAGAGAAATGAACTCTGCGCCCGGGCGAGGGCACGCCTGGCCCCACCCATCGGCGGGCCCGATCCGGCGCCCGCCGACCCGATCGTCGGCTGGTTCGATCAGGACGACGGACGGGTCCTGCTCGGCGCCGTGGTGGAACTGGGCCGTATCCCCGCGCGCCTTGCCGAATTCCTGGCCGCCGTCGACGCCCCGATCATCGTCACGCCCGATCGGGAGATCCTGCTCTGCGACCTGGACGAGGGCGTCGCCGAGACCGTCGTCCGGGTGCTCGCTCCGATGGGACTGATCTTCGACGCGACCTCGCCGTGGGCATTGGTGAGCTGCTGTGTCGGTGCACCCGGCTGCTCCAACGCGCTGGCCCCGGTCCGGGATGACCTGCTGGCGCGCGTACGCGACGGACAACCCGTGGACGAGCGTGAGCACTGGGTGGGTTGCGGGCGGCGCTGCGGTTCCCCGGCCGGTCCGCACACCGGTGTCGAGGCCGATCCCGACGGCGGGTATCGCACCCACCGTCGATAGGCTTGCGCCACCATGACCGACTACCTGCGTGACGGCGCCGCCATCTATCGCCAGTCCTTCGCCACCATCCGAGCCGAGTCCGACCTGTCGTCGTTCGGTCCCGACGTCGCCGGCGTGGTGGTGCGGATGATCCACGCATGCGGGCAGACCGACCTCACCGACGATGTGGTCGCGACCGCAGGTGTCGTCGATGCCGCACGCGCCGCACTCCGTGCGGGTGCGCCGATCCTGTGCGATGCATCGATGGTCGCGGCGGGGGTCACCCGCAAACGACTGCCGGCCGACAACGATGTGCGGTGCCACCTGTCCGAACCCACGCTGCCGGATCTCGCGGTCCGGATGGGCACCACCAGAACCGCGGCCGCCCTCGAGTTCTGGCGACCGAACCTCGCCGGATCGGTGGTCGCGATCGGCAACGCGCCGACCGCACTGTTCGCGCTGCTGGACATGATCGACGCGGGCGCCCCACGGCCCGCGGCGATCGTCGGCGCCCCGGTCGGCTTCGTCGGTGCGGCGGAATCGTGTGCTGCGTTGGCCGCCCGCGCCGACCTCGAGTTCATCACGGTGACCGGACGCCGCGGCGGCTCCGCGATCACCGCCGCGGCGATCAACGCGCTCGCGTCACCCGAGGAGTGAGATCTGTGACTGACACGAGTTCGACCGGCAAGCTCTGGGGTGTCGGTCTGGGGCCCGGCGACAGCGAGCTGGTCACGGTGAAGGCGGCGCGGGTCATCGGGGCCGCCGACGTGATCGCGTATCACTGTGCGCGACATGGCAACAGCATCGCTCGCTCGGTGGCGGCGCCGTATCTGCGTGACGGCCAGGTCGAGGAACGACTGATGTACCCGGTGACCACCGAGGGCACCGACCACCCGGGCGGCTATGCCGGCGCCCTGCAGGATTTCTACGCCGACAGCGCCGAACGTCTCGCCGCCCATCTGCGCGCCGGCCGCGACGTGGCGTTGCTGGCCGAGGGTGATCCGCTGTTCTTCAGCTCCTACATGCACATGCACAAGCGGCTCGTCGACGAGTTCGACGCCGAGATCATCCCGGGCGTGACGTCGGTGAGTGCGACCTCGGCCGCGGTCGGCATCCCCCTCGTGGAAGGTGACGAGACGCTGACCGTGGTGCCCGGCACGCTGCCGGCGACCGAGTTGACGGCTCGGTTCCGGGCCGCCGATGCCATCGCCGTGCTGAAGCTGGGGCGCACCTTCGTCCGCGTGCGGGACGCACTGCAGGCCGCCGGACGTGCCGACGAGGCATGGTATGTGGAACGGGCCTCCACATCGGTGCAGCGCGTTCTGCCGTTGACCGAGGTGAATCCCCAAGACGTGCCGTACTTCTCGATGGTGGTGGTGCCCGGACCGCGGAACAACCCCCATCGGCAGGTGGTGGGGAGCGTGAGCGGTGAGGTGGTGATCGTCGGGTTGGGGCCCGGTGCGGATGACCTGACCACACCGGCTGTGCAGGCCGAGTTGGCGCGCGCCACCGACCTGGTCGGTTACAAGACCTACCTCGCGCGCGTCACTCCGCGACCGGGTCAACGAGTGCACGCCAGCGACAACCGGGTGGAGGCCGAGCGGGCGGAGTTCGCTCTCGATCTCGCCACCCGCGGTGCGCGCGTCGCGGTGGTCTCGTCGGGCGATCCGGGAGTTTTCGCCATGGCGGCAGCGGTGGCCGAGGTCGCCGCCGAGCCCCGCTGGCACGATGTGCCGATCCGGGTGGCGCCGGGCGTCACCGCGGCGAGTGCGGTCGCCGCGGCCGTGGGCGCGCCGCTGGGTCACGACTTCGCGGTGATCTCGCTGTCGGATCGGCTCAAGCCGTGGGACGTCATCGCCGATCGGATCCGTCATGCGGTCGCCGCCGATCTGGTCGTCGCCATCTACAACCCGGGGTCGGCGGCCCGTGGTTGGCAGGTCGGCGCGCTCAAGGACATCCTGCTAGAGTCGGCGTCCGCGGACCGGGTGCTGGTGCTCGGGCGGGATGTGGGCGGACCCGAGGAGCGACTGACGACCACCACGGTGGGCGCGCTGGACCCGGAGATCGTGGACATGCGCACGCTGCTCATCGTCGGTTCGTCGGCGACGACGGCCGTGCGGCGCCGCGCCGGTGACCTGGTCTACACACCCCGCCATCACTCCGGCTGACGGGCTCCGTCGTCGGGGTCATGGCTCGAACGGGTCGCAGCGCAACGGTCACGATTCCGACGGGGTGACGCCATGACGAATCCACTCGATGGCTGCCGAGACCGATTCGACCGAGTCACCATGACCGGGTTCGGGCGGTCGCTGCACCATGATCACCCCGACGCCGAGCTCGGCGGCCGCGACCAGCTTCGCCCGGGTGAGTTCTCCTCCGCTGTTCTTGGTGACGAGCAGGCCGATCCCGTTCTGCTGCAACAGTGTTCGCTCCCCCTCGACGTCGTAGGGGCCCCGTGACCGCAGGATGCGGTGCCGAGGTGGGAGCTCGGCGGTCGGCGGGTCGACCACCCGGATCAGGAACCAGGCCGCCTCGATGGGGGCGAACACGCCGACGTCCTGTCGGCCCGTCGTGAGGAGCACGCGGAGGTCGCCGCGCGCGGCCGCGTGTGCGGCGACAGCCTGTGCCGCCGCAGTCATGTCCGGTACCGATTCCCACGTGTCGGCCGGACCCGGCGTCCACGACGGGCGCCGCAACCGGAGCAGTGGCAGGTCGACGGTGGCCGCGGCGGCGGCTGCGTGCTCGCTGATGGTCGCCGCGAACGGATGTGTGGCGTCCACGACCGCCATCACGTCGTGGGCGCGCAGCCAGTCGACGAGACCGTCGATGCCCCCGAAGCCACCGATCCGGACCTCGCCCATCGGCAGCCGCGGGTCGCGGACACGCCCGGCGAGCGAGCTGACGACCGGCAACCGCGCCGTGGTCAGCTCGGCGGCCAGCGCCCGCGCCTCCCCCGTCCCGCCCAACAGCAGGATGGGTCGGTCACCCATCGGTGCGGAGCTTCGTCATCCGGGCCTCGGAGTAGAGATAGCTGTCGCTGACAGTGGTCGAGGCGTTCGGGTCGAGAACCCGTCCGACGAAGATCACCGCGGTACGACGGATACCCGCCTCGCTCAGCGCGGTGGGCAGCTCGGTCAGCGCGCAGCGGACGATCTGCTGATCGGGACGGCTGGCGAACGCGACTGTGGCCGTGGGACAGTCGCGACCGTAATGCGGCGCCAACGCGTCCACGATCTGTTCGGTCCGGTGGGCTGCGAGATGCAGTGCGAGCGTGACACCGGTGGCGGCCAGCCGATCGAGATCTTCGCCGGGCGGCATGTCGGTGGACAGCGTCGAGACCCGCGTGATCAGCAGGCTCTGGCCCACCCCCGGCACGGTCAGCTCTCCGTCGAGCGCCGCCGCGGCGGCGGCGAAGGCAGGCACGCCGGGGACCACCTCCACCTCGATCCCCCGCGCCAGGAGTTCCCGGCGCTGCTCGGTCATCGCCGAGTACAGGGAGGGGTCGCCCGAGTGCAGGCGTGCCACGTCATGGCCCGCGGCATCGGCCGCGACGATGTGGGCGATGATCTCCGGCAACCGCATCCGCGCGGTGTCGATGAGGGTCACACCCGGCGGACATCGCTCCAACAGTTCCGTCGGCACCAGCGAACCGGCGTAGAGGCAGGTCTGGCAGCGGCCGAGGATCTCCGCGCCACGGACGGTGATGAGGTCGGGCGCGCCGGGGCCGGCGCCGATGACGTAGACGGTCATGGCTTGTCCACCGCCCACTGGACGATCGGCAGTGACGGTCGCCAGGTGGTCATCGTCCCCAGCGGCGCGGCCGTCTCGACCGACAGGCGCCGAAGGGAACCACCCTGTCGCCCATACCATTGCGCGAGCAGCGTCTGATTCTCCAGCGTGACCGCGTTGGTCACCAATCGCCCGCCGCTCGGCAGTGCCGCCCAGGCCTCGGTGAGCAGCTGCTCACCGAGGCCACCACCGATGAAGATCGAGTCCGGATCGGGTGTGTCCGCGAACGCCTCCGGCGCCGTACCGCGCACGGTGAGCCGCTCGTGCACACCGTGGCGGGTGGCGTTGACGAGGAGCTGTGCGCTGCGGGTCGCGTCCTGCTCGAACGCGATCGCCCGACCCGTCGCCTCGGCGCGAAGCCATTCGATCGCGACGCTGCCGGACCCGGACCCGATGTCCCACAAGAGTTGTCGACGGCTCGGCGCCAGCGCGGACACCGTCAACGCGCGGACGGGCTGTTTGGTGATCTGGCCGTCGTGGTCGTACTCGTGATCGTCGCGGCCCGGAGTTCGGCTTCGGCGCGGCCCGACGCAACTGATCGCGACGACGTTGAGCGGATCGCCGGCCGGCTCCGCCCAAGTCCGCGCGACACCGCGGATGATGCGCTCGTCCGGACCGCCGAGTTGCTCCAGGACGGTCATCGCCGACCAGCCGAACCCGTTGGCGATCAACAACTCCGCGAGTTGTTCCGGCGTGTCCTGATCGCGGCTGAGGACCAGTAGATCGCGGCCGTCGGTGATCGCGTCACCGACCGAATCGACGTCGCGGGTCACCGTTGTGACGATCGCGACGTCGGCGAGATCCCAACCGAGCCGCGCACACGCGAGGGTGGCGCTCGAGACCGTCGGGATCACGTGCACACGATCCGCGCCGACGGCACGCACGATGGAGGTGCCCACGCCATGAAACATCGGATCGCCGCTGGCCAGGATGTGCACGATCCCCGATCGGTCGTCGTCGAGGACTCGCGCCAGGTGGGCACTCATCGGCGAGGCCCACGGTCGGCGCTCCGCGGTGAGTTCCGGCAGCAGGGCGAGTTGTCGCGCCGATCCGTAGACGACGTCGGCGCCGGTCAGCTCATCGCGAGCGCGTCGGCCGAGGCCGTCCCAGCCGTCTGCGCCGACGCCGATCACCACGAACCGGGCGCTCATCGTGGCAACCGCCGCCAGATCGCGCGCGGCAGAAGCCGCATGCCCACGAACACGGGCCGGAGGATGCCGGGAATCCACACCTCGCCGCGGCCGCGACGATAGGCGCGGGCCACCGCTTCGGCGACCTGATCGGCGTTCACCGAGAACGGCGCCGGGCGTACCCCGGAGGCCATGAGTTCCCGGGTCATCGCCCCGACGACGAACCCTGGACGCGCCAGCAGGAGCCGAACACCGCTGCCGTGCAGGGCATCCGACAGGCCGCTCGCGAAGCCGTCGAGTCCGGCCTTGGTGGATGCGTACACGTAGTTGGCCCGGCGCACCCGGATCCCGGCCACGGACGAGAAGACGATGATCGTGCCCGACCCCTGAGCACGCAGCGCTTGGGCGAGCGGGGTCAGCACGCTGATCTGGGCCACATAGTCGGTGTGGGCGATCTGCAGGGCGTGCGTGACGTCGGTTTCCGCGCGCTGCTGATCACCGAGGATCCCGAACGCCACGATCGCCGCCTCGATCGGGCCGTGACGCTCGATCAGACCCTTGACGAGGGCCGGGTGCGCATCGGTGTCGTCGGCGTCGAAGGCGACGGTGTGGACGTCGGTGGCCCCGGCGGCCACCAACGTCGCCGTCTGCTCCACGAGGTCGTCGGGACGTCGGGCGGCCAACACCACCGTGCGACCGGTGCCGAGTCGCCGGGCCACGGCGACGCCGATCTCACTGCGGCCGCCGAACAGCAGGATGGTTCCGGTCGTCGGTGGTCGCTGGGACATGGTGGCCAGTATCCCATCGCCCGGATCGTCGGCGTCAGGGCGGCGCCGCTAGCGTGAACACATGACCCGCACTGCTGCCGATCTCGGCCCCGGCGCTGTCGAGTTCCTCGCACAGCGCCACCTCGCCACCTTGACCACCCTGCGTGCCGACGGCACCCCGCACGCCGTCGCCGTCGGGTTCACCTGGGACGGCGAGCACGGCGTGGCGCGGGTGATCACCTCCGACGGGAACCAGAAGGTGCGCAACGTCGAGCGGGGTGGCTACGCGTCGGTGACCAATGTCGACGGCCCCCGCTGGGTGACGTTGGAGGGCCCCGCCGTGGTCTCGCGTGATCCGGAGCGGGTGCAGGAGGCCGAACGCCGGTACGCGGCCCGATATCGCGAGCCGAAGCCGAATCCACGTCGCGTGGTGATCGAGATCAGCGTGTCGCGCGTGATGGGATCGGCGACCCTGCTCGGTTGACCCGACCGGCGCCGGTTCGATCGGCGTGGTCTCAGAGCACCGTCAGTTCGTGGGGACGGTTGTTGAGTGTTTCGCAGCCCTCGTCGGTGACCACCACGATGTCCTCAATCCGGGCGCCCCACCGACCGTCGAAATAGACGCCCGGTTCCACACTGAACGCCATCCCCGGACGCAAGGTGATGTCGTTGCCACTCACGATGTAGGGCTCCTCGTGCACCGACAACCCGATCCCGTGACCGGTCCGGTGGATGAACCGATCGGCGAGCCCGTGCTCGCGCAGAAGATCTCGGGCGGCGGCGTCGACCTGTTCCGCGGTGATGCCGGGCCGGATGACCTCAAGCGCCGAGCGCTGTGCCGTCTGCAGCACGTCATACGCCTCGGCCACATCGGCAGGTGGCCGGCCGAAGCAATAGGTGCGGGTGGAGTCGGAGTTGTAACCCGGGTCGACGGGACCGCCGATGTCGATGACCACGATGTCGTCGCACTCGATGACGCGGTCGGAGAACTCGTGATGGGGGTCGGCGCCATGTGGCCCGGAACCGACGATGATGAACGCCGCCTCGGTGTGTCCCTCCGCGAGGATCGCGGCGCGGATGTCGTCGGCGACCGCGCGCTCGGTGCGCCCCGGACGCAACCACTCACCCATGCGTGCGTGCACTCGGTCGATCGCGGCCCCGGCCTGGCGTAGGACGGCTATCTCGCTGGCGTCCTTGATCATCCGCAGTTCGCGTAGTACCTCGGTGGCCAGCACGGGGGTGCCGCCACCGTGTGCGGCGATCGGCACCACATGCAACGCGGGCATCGTGTCGCAGACGGCCAGCCTGGCCTGCGCGGGCAGACCGTCCAGCGCCAGCGCGTAGGGATCCTCGCCGTCCACCCAGTCGGCCACGTCGACGCCGAGATCGGCGACCGCCGAGTCGCGGACCGAGGCGAGTTCCAGACGCGCGACCACGAGACGCGGGGCCGCATCCGCCGGAACCACCAGCGCTGTCAGCCGTTCGAAGGTGTCCGCGCGGGATCCGGTGAGGTACCGCAGATCCGGACCGGTCGACACCACGAGGGCGTCGAGACCCGCATCGGCAGTGAGCTTCCGGGCCCGGTCGAGGCGATTGCGATAGACATCGGAGGAGAACCGGTAGGCCATGAGCGCAGCCTACCGCTGTGTCGATTCGGAGCGAAGAATGACAGAGTTGGTCCCATGGCTCCCGATCACACATCCGGTTCGCTGATGCTCCTCGACGGGGCGAGTCTCTGGTTCAGATCCTTCTTCGCATTGCCCGAGAAGATGACCTCACCGGACGGGCGTCCGGTCAACGCGGTGCGTGGCTTCCTCGACACCATCGCGACGTTGGTCACCCGTGAGCGGCCCAGCAGGCTCGTGGTGTGTCTGGACCTGGACTGGCGGCCGGCGTTCCGCACCGAGCTGATCCCGTCGTACAAGGCGCACCGGGTCGTCGAAGAGGTCGCACACACCGTCGAGGTGACCGCCGACGGAACGCCGGTCACCGACATCGAAGAGGTCCCCGATACGTTGACGCCTCAGGTCGACATGATTCTCGACGTCTTGCGCTGCGCCGGAATCGCCACGTCGGGGGCGATCGGCTGCGAGGCCGACGATGTCATCGGCACGCTCGCCTACGACGAGTCGACGGACCCGGTGATCGTCGTCAGCGGCGATCGCGATCTCCTCCAGGTCGTCGCCGACGACCCGGTGGAGGTGCGGGTCCTGTACGTGGGACGAGGCCTCGCCAAGGCCGAGATGATGGGACCGGTCGAGGTCGCCGAGAAGTACTCGGTCCCGGTCGACCGTGCCGGGATGGCGTACGCGGAGATGTCGATGCTGCGGGGGGACCCGTCGGACGGCCTGCCGGGCGTGCCGGGGATCGGCGAGAAGACCGCGGCGACACTGATCACCGAGTACGGCAGTCTCGATGCACTCGAGGCCGCGGCCGCGGACAGCTCGTCATCGGTGCCCACACGCAGCCGCAAGTCCCTGCTCGCATCGACCGACTACCTCACCGCGGCCCGCACCGTGGTGCTGGTCAAGACCGATGCCGACACGATCGACAGCACCGACGACGATCGGCTGCCCGATGCGCCCGCCGATCCCGGCGGTCTCGCCGACCTGGTCGACGAGCTCGGCATCGGTGCATCGGTGTCGCGGCTGTCGAAGGCGCTCGGCTGGCCGGTCTCCGCCGGATGACGACGCCGGGCCGGGCGCAGGCGATCCGCCTGACGGGGTGGATCGCCATCGATTCCGAGGAGCTCCGACGACTCGCAGCCTTGCTCGACGAGCATCGGGTCCGCACGCTCGCCGAATCGGGATGCCTGGAATTCTCGGTTCGGCCGAGTCCCACTCATCCGGATCGGCTACTGGTCGACGAGCGTTTCGTCGATCGGGCGGCCTTCGACGACCACCAGCGTCGCACCGCCGATTCCGCGTGGGGTGTTGCGACGCGACACCTGCGACGGAACTACACCATCTCCGACGACACGCTCGGACCGTAGTCCGGCGGCCGCGCGATCAGCTGGTCGGGCGGGACACCTCGTACTTGCCGTCGTCGTCGAGGAAGGTCACCTTCACCGACTGCTGCTGACCGCCCACGGTGGCGGTGCAGGTGAAGGATGCGCCCTGCTCGACCCGCTGGCCGGACGGGCAGCTGACCTGGCTCACGTCGGTGGCCTGGTAGTCGTCGGTCAGGACCTTCTTGACCCCGTCCTGTACGGCGTCCTGCGAGATCGTCTTGGGCGCCCAGCCCGGTGCGATGAATGCGGTGATCAGCAGGATCGCGGCGATCAGGACCGCGACGCCACCGCCGATCAGCAGGAGATTGCGTGTGCGCTTGTTGCCCGACGGGGTGGCCATCGAGGAGAACTGGTCTCCACCGAACTGTCCGTACGGTGGCTGACCACCGAACTGCTGTGTCGGGCCGGGCTGCGGATAGCCGCCCGGTTGACCGTAACCGGGTTGCTGCGGACCGGCACCGCACTGACCGGGTGCACCCTGCTGTCCGGGTGGGGCGAAGCCGCCGGTCGGGGGATTCCCGTACCCCTGCTCGGGAGCACCGTAGGCACCTGCCTGACCCGGGTTGCCGTAACCCTGGCCCGGCGCTCCGTAGCCCTGCGGCGGATAACCGCCCGCGGCGGGTGGCTGGCCGCTATACCCACCGGACTGCGGCTGGCCGTAACCCTGCGGCTGGCCATACCCCTGCGGCGGTGCGTATCCCTGGCCCCCCGGCTGGCCATAGCCCTGTGGCGGATACGGGGTCGTCGGCGGCTGGCCGTACTGGGCGGTCGGCTGACCATGATTCTGCGGATACCCCGACGGTGCGGCCTCCTGGGGCTGACCGGCCGGAGCCGACGATGACGACTCGGCGGGCCGGGTGCCCTGGCCGGTGGGGATGACCGTGGTGCTGTCTCCGGGCGGGGTGTCGGGCAGACCGACCACCTCGGTCTTGCCGGTGTCGGCGGACCCGGCCGGATCCGGGCCACCCGCCTGCGGTGTTCCGGTCGGACGGGTGGGATCGTTCGGCTCACTCATGGGTCTCTCCCGCTCTGCCCGGTGACTGGGCACCGATACGCCTGGACATGGTGGTCGGCGAGCTGTGTTGCGCCACCCCTGGTGTTGTCACTGCGGATGCGCCGAATCGACCCACCCGTGCTCCCGACCGCGTGGAGAAGGTTACCTCACTCCCCTATCACCCTCAGTCATCTGACAGGCGTGTGGAACCGTCGATGCGGGCTCGTCAGCCCAGTTCGGCGGCCACCACACCACGACGGATGCCGGACACCGCGGACCGCGCCGAGCCGGCCAGTCGGGTGTCGGCACCCGCACCCAGTCGGACCTGCTCCAGGAGATCGATCACCTGCCGATTCCAGCGGACGAAATCACCCGGCGACAACAACTGACCGCGCTCACCGGCGGCGGCCAGCGATTCGGTCAACGAACGCCCGGATGCCCAGAGCGACACCGCAACCGAGAAGCCGGTGTCGGGTTCACGGGTCGAGTCGACATGGTGGCGGGACTCGGTGGCGGTGACCTCACGCCAGATCTCGATGGTGCGGGCGAGGGCACCGCGGAGCGCGACGCTGCCCGGCATCGCGTCGGCACCGGAATAGCTCTCCCGGCGTGCCTCGAAGACCATCGCCGCCACCACGGCGGCCAGCTCGTTGGGCGCGAGTTCATCCCAGACACCCGCGCGGATGCACTCGGTGACCAGCAGGTCGCTCTCGCTGTAGATTCGGCTGAGCAGATGACCCGCCTTGGTCACCGACGCGCGCCCGGCGCCCGACCGATCGGTGCCGACATCGAGGTAACCCAATTCCGCGAGGACCCCGACGATCCGCTCGAACTGCACGCCCAGCGTCGACGTCTTCTCGGCGATGACGCGTTCCGCCGAGACGATCTCACGCAGCACCCGGTTACGTCGCTCGGCCAGCCGGAACAACTCGTCGTCGTTGCCCAGCCGATGGGCCGGGTGGGCCCGCAATGCCGAACGCAGCCTGGCGAGTTCGCGGTCGTCGGCGGCAGGTGCGCGTTTCTTCGACCGTCCACGCGGCGCCTCGATACCCGTCGATCGCAGGGCCGAGGCGAGGTCGCGGCGCCCCCGACCGGTCCGTCGGTCGACGTGCTTGGGCAACCGCATGTTGCCCAGCACCTCCGGCGGGTTGACGAAATCACGGGTACCGACGCGACCGCACCAGGCGTCCTCGCTCAGCACCAGGGGCTTCGGATCCAGCGACTGCGTCGCGGCCTCGAGCACCACCGCGAGACCACGGTGCCGCCCGCCCTGCAGGCCGATCACGTGTCCGCGCTTCAACGCCGCCAGATCGGCGACCGTCGACTGCGCGTTGGCGGCCCGCCGCTCGAACTTGAGGTCGCGCTCCCGGCGCCGGATGTCCTCGCGCAGCTGCACATAGCCGAGGAATCCACTGTGCGGATCACCGTCACCCGGATCCTCGATGCCCGGCTCATCCACATCGTCGATCACGACACCCGGTTCCAGGCCCCGATTGGCGGCCGCACCGGTCAGCTCGACGTCGAGCTTGCGGAGGCGGCGGCGCGACTCCTCGACCCGATGCGCCTGCCCGACCACCGACCGATCGGCCTGGAACTGTGCGAACGACCGATTGAGCAATTCGCGTGACCCGTCGAGACCCAATCGCCCGATCAGGTTGACCGCCATGTTGTATTCGGGCTGGAAGGAACTGCGCAGCGGGAACGTACGGGCACCGGCCAGTCCGGCGACCTGTTCGGGCACCGTCTCCGGCGTCCACACCACCACCGCGTGCCCTTCGACGTCGATGCCCCGTCGCCCGGCCCGGCCGGTCAGCTGTGTGTACTCGCCGGGGGTGAGGTCGACATGGGCTTCGCCGTTGTACTTCACGAGTCGCTCGAGCACGACGGTCCGCGCCGGCATGTTGATGCCCAGTGCGAGGGTTTCCGTCGCGAAGACCATCTTCACCAGACCGCGGGTGAACAGGGCTTCCACCGCGTGCCGGAACGTCGGCAACAGGCCGGCATGATGCGCCGCGAAACCCCGCCGCAGACCGGCCCGCCACTCCCCGACCCCGAGGATGTCCTCATCGGTCGGCGAAAGCTCCGCGACATGGCGATCGACCACCGCGTCGACCTCCATCGACTCCTCGGGGGTCAACAGGTTCAGGCCGGATCGCAGACACTGTGCGAGCGCGCCGTCGCAGCCGGCGCGAGAGAAGATGAACCCGATCGCCGGCAACAGACCCTCGCGGTCGAGTCGCGCGACCAGGTCGGGCCGCGACGGTGGTCGTATCCCGCCGCCGCGTCGTCCACCCCGGGTCGCCGGACCCCGGCGACCGCGGCCGGACGACCGGTCGTCACGATCATCGATCGTCAGCATGCGGTGCCGGATATAGCGTTTGAGTTCGGGATTGACCTGCGATCGGCCCGCTCGCTCCGCTCCCGGCGCCGTTGCCGATCGGCCCGCTCGCTCCGCTCCCGGCGCCGTTGCCGATCGGCCCGCTCGCTCCGCTCCCGGCGCCGGCACCACGGTGGTCGGGTCAAAGAGGTCGAACATCCGACCACCCACGAGCATGTGCTGGGTCAGCGGGACCGGGCGGTGTTCGTCGACGATGACTGCGGTGTCGCCGCGCACCGTCTGAATCCAGTCGCCGAACTCCTCGGCGTTGCTGACCGTCGCGGACAGGCTGACCACCCGCACCGACGGCTCGAGATGCAGGATGACCTCCTCCCACACCGCCCCACGGAACCGGTCGGCGAGGAAGTGAACCTCGTCCATCACGACATGTGACAGTCCCTGCAACGCGCGAGATCGGGCGTAGATCATGTTGCGCACGACCTCGGTCGTCATGACGACGACGGGTGCATCCGCGTTGATCGAGATGTCACCGGTGAGCAGACCCACCGACTCGGCCCCGTGAACGGCGACGAGGTCGGCGTACTTCTGATTGCTCAGCGCCTTGATCGGGGTGGTGTAGAAGCACTTCGTGCCGCCGGCGAGCGCCAGGTGGACCGCGAACTCACCGACGATCGTCTTGCCGGCCCCGGTCGGCGCACACACCAGGACGCCGTGCCCACCCTCGAGCGCGACGCACGCACGTCGCTGGAAGTCATCGAGGCGGAAGGTCAGCCGGTCGGTGAAATCGTCGAGCCGGGTCACAGGATGTCGTCGAAGGTGTCGCGGTCGCGCACCGATGAGCGGACCGTCACGGGTGCAGGTGCGGGGATCGGTGCCGTGGCGGGTTCGCGCGACGACGTCGTCAACGGGCTCGCCTCGTCGTCCGACAGCGCAGCCCAGTCCGGTTCGTTGCGGGCGCGCCGCTTGTCGTGGAGGCGGGTGACCTGGATCGCGAACTCGAGCAATACACACAGCGCACCGGCGAGCGCGAGCATGGTGAACGGGTCGGAACCGGGCGTCACGATCGCCGCGAACACGAACATCGCGAACAGCAGCCCCCGCCGCCACTTCTTCAATTTCGCGTAGCTGAGCACGCCGATCAGGTTCAGCGCGATGATGAGCAGGGGCATCTCGAAGCTGACGCCGAAGATGATCAGCAGGTGCAGCATGAAGTTGAAGTACTGGTCACCCGCGAGAGCGGTCACCTGGACGTCGCTGCCGACGGTCAGCAGGAAATGGAAAGCCTTGGCGACGACCAGGTAGGCCATGACGGCGCCGGTGACGAACAGGAGTGCGGCCGCCGACACGAACCCGTACGCATAACGCCGTTCCTTGTCGAGCAAACCGGGCGTGATGAACTGCCAGAGCTGGTAGAACCACACCGGGCACGCCAACACGACACCGGCCGTTAGTGCGACCTTGAGTCGCAACATGAACTGGTCGAAGGGGCCGGTGGCCAACAGACGGCAGGCGTCGTCGGCAGTGAGCGACGCACGGGACGACGGTGGTAGCGAACAGTACGGGCCGCGCAGCAGCTCGCCGAGCGACTCCAAGCCGAGGAAGCCGTGCGAATACCAGACGAAGCCGATGATCGTGGTCAGCAGGACCGCGAGCATCGAGATGACGACACGCGTGCGCAACTCGTAAAGATGCTCGACCAACGACATCGTGCCGTCGGGATTGATCTTTCGTTTGCGCTGTCTCGGGTCAAACGGAATACGCACTACTCACCGAGCCCCGGCCTCTTTAACGCCTCGACGTGTGTCTACGCGGACTTCTTCACATCGTCGGTCGGAGCCGTGGTGGTCGGCGGCACCTCGCCGGACGGAAGTTCGCGCGGGGTGGGAGCAGGCGTGGCGGTGTCGGTATCCGGCTTGCCGTCGTTCTGCATCTCCTTGACCTCACTCTTGAAGATGCGCATCGAGCGGCCGAGGCCGCGAGCCGCGTCGGGCAGCTTCTTCGATCCGAACAAGATGAGGAAAGCCAGCAGCACTAGGATGATGTGCCAAGGCTGAATGGCGCCCATGTTTCTACCTCCGATTCGCGATGTTTCCCATGCTACCCGAGCGCGCCGACGTCACGTCACACTCGGTCATCTGTCCTGCTTCCGACGCTACCGATACCGGGCCCGCGCCGCTGCCGCGACCTCGCCGACGCGCGACGCGATGCCGGCGTCGGAGACCAGCCGCACCCGGCCACCGAAGCCGAGCACGAAGCGTGTGAGCCATTCCGGCGACCCGTAGACCAGCCGGGCACGGACCGGGGCCGCCGGATCGGGACGGTTGTCGGCCGGCTCGAGCGGTTCGATCATGAAGTAGTCGAGGATCCAGAGCACCGACGGGTCGATCTCGATCTCGGCCGACGGCAGATCAGGGTTGTCGGACAGGATCGCCGACTGGGGGTTCGCCGTCGCGTCGGCGGGCGGTGCGGACGGTTCGTCGAGCACGTCGGCGGACTCGACGCGATCGAACCGGAACAGCCGGACACCGTCGCTCTTGCGGCACCACGCCTCGAGATAGGTGTTGTTGTCCATCGTCTGCAGGCGAATGGGATCGACGGTGCGCTCGGTGACGCTGTCCCGGGTGGCCGAATAGTAGCGGATGCCAAGGGCGCGACCGGTTCTCACCGCGTCGCGGATGGTCGCATACGTCGGGTTGTCGGTGTCGTCACCGTCGTCGCCGGTCGCGACAGCGGTCTCCGACGAGCCGACCGCCTGCTCGATCTTGGCGATCGCCCGGCGGGCGGCGGCACGGTCGACCGCACCGGGCATGTCCAGCAGTGCGCGCAGCGCGACGAGCATGGTGCTCGCCTCGGTGGTCGTGAGCCGCAACGGCCGGTCCATGCCCGCGGTGAAGCCCACCTCGACGAACCCCTGCTCGAACTGCAGGTCGATGAGGTCGTCCGGGAAGTGCCCGGGCAGGCCGCAGACGAACAGCAGCTCGAGGTCCCTGGTCAGCTGTTTCGGCGTGATACCGAGATCGCGGGCTGCCTGTTCGACGGCGATCCCACGGCGTGCGGCGAAGTACGGCACCATCGCGAGCAACCGGCTCAGTCGATCAGGACGCGGCGCCATCAGGCTTGCACCTGCACCAGTCGGTCCAGACCGGCGACCACCGTGTCGCGCAGCTCCGGGGGTGACAACGCGACCGCGTCGGCCCCTGCGCCGAGGACCATCCGGGCCAGCGTCGGCAATGAGCCGATCTCCACCTCGAGGACGTCGCCGGCGACGCCGTCGAGCTCGTGTGCGGCGGAGCCCGCCGCGAGCCGACGCAGGCCGGCAGCGCGGTCGGCCGCCACCCAGATCTGCGCGGTCCGGCCGTCGGTTCCCGTCGCGGAGTCGACCGCGGCCGTCACGATCTGCTGCAGGTCGGTGTCCGCCGGAACGGTGACATCGCCCGCGGTGCCGATCGCCACGACGTCGGAGATGCGCGACAGCCGGAACGTCCGGGTGGCGTCGCGGTCGCGGTCGTGACCGACGACGTACCAGCGACCGCGATGAGTGACCACACCCCACGGCTCGAACGTGCGGGTGGCCGCGGTCGACGCGGCCCCCGGACGGTAGGTGAAGGTCACCGCCTGGGACGTACCGATCGCCGAGAGCACGGTCGCCAGCGCGGATTCCGACCCCATCGATCGGGCCGACAGTGCCGCGGAGAAGTCGATCTCGTCGTCGGCGCGCACATCGATGCCGGCGGCCCGGAGCTTGAGTACCGCGGTCTGGGAGATCGCGGAGATCTCCGGTGCGTCCCAGAGGGCGGCGGCCATCGCGACGACGGCCGCCTCCGGACGTTCGAGGGTGATGTCGGGAAGTTCGTAACTGTCCCGGTTGATCCGGTAGCCGTCGCCACCCCCGGACATCCGGTCCCGGCCGGTGACCAGGGGGATGCCGAGATCGCGGAGCTCGGTCTTGTCGCGCTCGAACATGCGGTTGAAGGCCTCGGCCGACTGCCCGTCGTCGTTGTAGCCCTTGACGTTGCGACGGATGTACTCCGCGGTCACGAACTGGCGCGTCGACAGCAGGCAGATCACGAGGTTGAGTAGGCGCTCAACTTTCGGGGTTGCCACCCGCACAGCTTACGATCACATGGATGCGATCAGACGATCGACGCGCTCGTCGACGCTGCGGAACGGGTCCTTGCAGAGCACGGTCCGCTGCGCCTGATCGTTGAGTTTCAGATGGACCCAGTCGACGGTGAAGTCGCGGCCGGCTTTCTGTGCTGCGGAGATGAAGTCGCCCCGCAGCTTGGCCCGCGTGGTCTGTGGCGGTTCGTTGACCGCGGTGGCGATCGCCTCGTCGGTGGTGGCCCGGGTGACGAGCCCCTTGCGGGTGAGCACGTCGAAGACACCACGCCCGCGTTTGATGTCATGGAACGCCAGATCGAGCTGGGCGATCTTGGGGTCCGACAGGTCCATCGAGTAGCGGTCCTGGTAGCGCTGGAACAGCTTGCGCTTGATCACCCAGTCGACCTCGGTGTCGACGGTGGAGAAGTCGGTGCTCTCGACCGCGTCGAGCATCCGGCCCCACAGGTCGACGACCTTGTCCATCTCAGGATCCGGCCGCCGATTGGTCATGTGCTCGACCGCCCGTGCGTGATACTCGCGCTGGATGTCGAGGGCGCTGGCCTGGCGCCCACCGGCGAGCCGGACGGGGCGACGGCCGGTCGGGTCGTGACTGACCTCGCGGATGGCGCGGATCGGGTTGTCGAGCGCGAAGTCGCGGAACGCGACGCCGGCCTCGATCATCTCGAGCACGAGCGCGGCCGACCCGACCTTGAGCATCGTGGTCATCTCGGACATGTTGGAATCGCCCACGATGACGTGGAGCCTGCGGTACTTCTCCGCGTCGGCGTGCGGCTCATCGCGGGTGTTGATGATCGGGCGCGACCTGGTGGTCGCCGACGACACGCCCTCCCAGATGTGTTCGGCACGCTGCGAGAGGCAGAAGGTGGCCGCCTTGGGTGTCTGCAGAACCTTGCCTGCGCCGCAGATCAGCTGCCGGGTCACCAGGAACGGCAGCAGGACGTCGGAGATCCGGGAGAACTCGCCCGCGCGAACCACCAGGTAGTTCTCGTGGCAGCCATAGGAGTTGCCTGCCGAATCGGTGTTGTTCTTGAACAGGTAGATGTCTCCGCCGATCCCCTCGTCCGCGAGCCGCTGCTCGGCGTCGATGAGGAGATCCTCGAGGACCAGCTCCCCCGCCCGATCATGATTGATCAGCTGGATGAGGCTGTCACACTCTGCTGTCGCGTACTCCGGATGCGACCCGACGTCGAGGTAGAGCCGGGCACCGTTCTGCAGGAACACGTTGGACGAACGACCCCAGGAGACGACCCGGCGGAACAGGTACCGGGCGACCTCGTCAGGACTCAGTCGACGATGGCCGTGAAAGGTACATGTGACACCGAATTCCGTCTCGATACCCATGATTCGACGCTGCACACCCACAACCCTACCCGCGGACCAACGTACAGACCGGGCGACGCGACGGGTGTTCGCGTCGCCCGATCGGTACCGATCAGGATTCGGTGTCGGTCGACGGCGAATCGGTGGCCGCCGACGCGTCGTCGGCAGTGGACCCGGACGCCGGCGATACGGCCGGCAGCACGTCGGTCAGCGCGGAGTTGGTGAGCCGTTTGAACGCGCGTCGTGGGCGATTCCGGTCGAGGATCGCGACCTCGAGATCGGAGGCGGTGAGCTCGCGGGGCGCCGGAACCGTGGTGGCCGTGGACGACGACGTCGATGAACTCGACGCGCTCTCGGCCGGTGTGGAGAGCGCCTTCACCGCGAGGGCGAGTGCCGCGGACAGATCCAGATCCGCCTCGTAGCTCTCCCGTAGGGCCGCGGTGATGGCGTCGTTGGCGCCACCCATCACCAGGAACCGCGTCTCGTCGGCGATCGACCCGTCGTACGAGATCCGGTACAGCTGCGAGGGCTTCGGCTTGCCGTACCTGGCGACCTCGGCGACGCAGAGTTCCACCTCATACGGCTTCGCCTGCTCGGTGAAGACCGAACCGAGCGCGTTGGCATATGTGTTGGCCAAGGAGAGCGCCGACACGTCCGCGCGGTCGTAGCTGTACCCGCGCATGTCGGCGAGCTGGATACCCGCCTTGCGCAGACTCTCGAATTCGTTGTACTTGCCGACCGCGGCGAAACCGATGCGATCGTAGATCTCGCTCGTCTTGCGCAGTGTGTTCGACGGGTTCTCCGCGACGAACAGGACACCATCGGCGTAGGTCAGCGCGATCACGCTGCGGCCGCGGGCGATCCCCTTGCGCGCCAACTCCGAGCGGTCGCGCATGATCTGCTCGGCACTGGCGTAATACGGGAACGTCATCGCGCACCCCCCTCGTGCTCGGCGGACCGACGTTCGACGACGGCGCGCGCCGCCGCTTCGATCGCGTCGGGTTCCACCTCACGGGCCCCCTGCGCACCGACGACCGCCGCCATCGGGAAGATCTTGCGCACGATGTCGGGTCCGCCGGTCGCCGAGTCGTCGTCTGCGGCGTCGTAGAGCGACTCGACGGCGATGGCGAGAGCGTCGTCCTCGGTCAGGTCGTGGCGGTACAGCTTCTTCAGCGACGACTTGGCGAACACCGACCCCGAGCCGATGGCCTGATAGCCACCGAACTCCTCGTGCCGGTCGCCAGCGATGTCGAAGGAGAAGATCCGTCCGCGTTCGGAGGGATCGTCGTGATCGATGTCGTAGCCGACGAGCAGCGGGACCGCCGCCAGGCCCTGCATCGCCGCGCCCAGGTTCCCGCGGACCATCGACGCGAGGCGACTGACCTTGCCGTCGAGGGTCAGCGGGACGCCCTCGATCTTCTCGTAATGCTCGAGTTCGACCGCGAACAGCCGCACCATCTCGATCGCGATCCCCGCGGTACCGGCGATACCCGCCGCCGAGTACTCGTCGGTGATGTAGACCTTCTTCACGTCGCGGGTGGCGATGAGGTTGCCCATCGTCGCGCGCCGGTCGCCCGCGAGGATCACCCCGCCCGGATACGACACGGCGACGATCGTGGTGCCGTGTGGGATCTCCTCGGTCGGCGACGCGCTCATCGTCATCCGGTCAGCCCGGTGCTGCGGCAACTGTTCCGGGGCATGGAGCCGGAGGTAGTCGCTGAAGGATGAGATCTCCGCGCCCAGAAGCGACGAGATGGGAGATGCGGATCGCGCTGATTGGTTGGGGTGCAGTGAACCGAACCGATCGCTCACTGGCCGCCCTTCTGCACGTAGGCGCGGACGAAGTCCTCGGCGTTCTCCTCGAGCACGTCGTCGATCTCGTCGAGCAGGTCGTCGGTGTCCTCGGCGAGCTTTTCACGGCGTTCCTGGCCGGCACTGCCGTCCGAACCGATGTCGCCATCGTCGTCGCCACCACCGCGCTTGGTCTGTTCCTGCGCCATCTGCTGCCTCCTTCGACTCACCCGGGCCCGCTCATTGCGCTTCCGGCACCGATCCGCCCTGTCGGGCGTCGACCCGTCTCACAACGAGGCGGATCTCGAAATCGTGTGACTCCCTACCCTACCGGTGCGCACGCCCCCGCGGGCGGAAGCGAAACACCGATGGACGAGCGGGTTCGTCAGGGCGTGGTCAGTTGGTCCACGAGTTCGGCGGCCGAGTCGACCGAATCCAACAGCTTCCCGACGTGCGCCCGGCTGCCGCGCAGCGGTTCGAGTGTCGGGATCCGGACCAATGAGTCGCCGCCCAGATCGAAGATGACCGAATCCCAACTGGCAGCAGCGACGTCCGCGCCGAACCGCCGCAGGCATTCACCGCGGAAGTACGCACGGGTGTTCTCCGGCGGCTGGCTGATGGCCCGCATGACATCGTTCTCGTCGACGAGCCGCTTCATCGAGCCGCGCGCCACCAGGCGGTTGTAGAGGCCCTTGTCCAGACGGACATCCGAGTACTGCAGGTCGATCAGTTGCAGCCGCGGCGCCGACCATCCGAGCCCCTCGCGCTGCCGGAAACCCTCCAGGATGCGCAGCTTGGCCGGCCAGTCCAGGATGTCCGCGCATTCCAGCGGATCGCGTTCCAGCTTGTCCAGTACCTCGGCCCAGGTCTCGAGCACGTGCGCAGCACGTGTGTCGTCGGAGTGCTCGGCGTCGTGGAACTTCATGCACCGTTCGAGGTACTCCCGCTGCAGCGCGAGCGCCGTCAGTTCGCGGCCGTCGGTCAACGCGACGGTCGTGGTGAGTCCGGGATCGTGGCTGATGGTGTGCACCGCCTGCACCGGCCGCGCCAACTCGATGTCGGAGAAGTCGACGCCCGCCTCGATGAGATCGAGCACGAGTGCGGTGGTGCCGACCTTCAGATACGTGGCGGTCTCGGCGAGGTTGGCATCGCCGATGATGACGTGCAACCGGCGATACCGCTCCGGGTCGGCGTGCGGCTCGTCGCGGGTGTTGATGATGCCGCGCTTGAGCGTGGTCTCCAGACCGACCTCGACCTCGATGTAGTCGGACCGCTGGGACAACTGGTATCCGGCCTCATCGCCGGACTGGCCGATGCCGACCCGGCCGGAGCCGGTGATGACCTGGCGCGACGCGAAGAACGTGGTGAGCCCGGCGATGACCGCGGTGAACGGGGTCTCGCGGTTCATCAGATAGTTCTCGTGGGTGCCGTAGGACGCGCCCTTGCCGTCGATGTTGTTCTTGTAGAGCTGCAGGCGCGGTGCACCCGGGACGCTGGCGACATGCCGTGCGGCCGCCTCCATGACCCGCTCACCGGCCTTGTCCCAGATGACCGCGTCCATCGGATCGGTCACCTCGGGCGCCGAGTACTCGGGGTGCGCGTGGTCGACGTAGAGACGGGCACCGTTGGTGAGGATCATGTTGGCCGCGCCGATCTCGTCGGCGTCGATGATCGGCGCGGGTCCCGAGCCCCGGCCGAGGTCGAAGCCGCGGGCGTCGCGCAACGGGGATTCCACCTCATAATCCCAGCGTGTGCGCTTGGCGCGGGGAACTCCGGCGGCGGCGGCATAGGCCAGCACGGCCTGGGTGGACGTCATGATCGGATTCGCGGTCGGGTCGCCGGGGGCGGAGATGCCGTACTCGACCTCGGTACCGATGATTCGCTGCATACGACGAGGGTAGATGTTCATTTCGGTTGAGTCGCAGTCCCGGTCCCTGCTGGGTACCGTCTACCCGGTGAAAGCCTTCCGCCGGTTCACGGTTCGGGTGCCCCTGCCGACCGAGCTCGCCGACCTCACCGCACTTGCCCACAATCTGCGCTGGGTGTGGCACGCGCCCACCCAGGAACTGTTCGAGTCGATCGACCCGGACCTCTGGCGCGACACCGCGGACCCGCTGCGCCTGCTCGCCGAGGTCGATCCGGAGCGGTTCGCGGAGCTCGCGGCCGACCCCGGTTTCCGCGACCGCCTCACCGCCGCGGCCGACGACCTCTCCCGCTACATCGACGACCCACGCTGGTTCGGCGACGATTACATCGCCGACCTCGGTCCGGAAAGCGTTGCGCCGCAGGGTATTGCCTACTTCTCGATGGAGTTCGGCATCTCCGAGGTGCTGCCCATCTACTCGGGTGGCCTGGGCATCCTGGCCGGGGACCACCTCAAGGCCGCGTCCGATCTCGGCCTGCCGCTGATCGGGGTCGGCCTTTTCTACCGGTCGGGCTACTTCCACCAGAGCCTGTCCCACGACGGCTGGCAGATCGAGCGCTACCCGGTCAACGACCCGACGTCACTTCCCCTCACGATGCTCACCGACGGCGACGAACCCGTCGTCGTGACGATCTCGATGCCCGGCGGCCGCACCCTGCGCGCCCAGGTCTGGGTCGCGACCGTGGGTCGCATCCCGCTGTTGCTGCTCGACTCGGATGTGCCGCCCAACGACGAGGAACTGCGCAGTGTCACCGATCGGCTCTACGGCGGCGACCAGGATCACCGAATCAAGCAGGAGATCCTGCTCGGCATCGGCGGTGTACGCGCGGTCCGCGAGTACGTCCGGCTCAGTGGACATGCCGAACCGACCGTGTTCCACATGAACGAGGGCCACGCCGGGTTCCTCGGTGTGGAGCGGATCCGAGAACTCATCAGCGGCGCCGATGCGCTCGACTTCGACACCGCCGAGGCGGTGGTGCGGGCCTCGAACATCTTCACCACGCACACCCCGGTGCCGGCGGGCATCGACAGGTTCCCCCGCGACATGGTGCGGTATTACCTCGACGCCGACGAGCGCGGCTGTTCCCGGCTGCTGCCGGGCCTGGAGACCACCATGGTCGTCGATCTCGGCGACGAGGCCGATCCCGGCGTGTTCAACATGGCGCACATGGGGTTTCGGCTCGGCCAGCGCAGCAACGGGGTGTCGCAGTTGCACGGCGAGGTCAGCCGGGCGATGTTCGCGGACCTCTGGCCGGGTTTCGACGCCGACGAGGTGCCGATCGGCGCGGTGACCAACGGCGTGCACGGGCCGACCTGGATCGCCCGGCGGTGGCAGGAACTCGCCGGTGGTGACGACGACGGCGGGGCGGCGGCCGTGGCCGGCCTCCCGTCCGCGGAGATCTGGCGGATCCGTTCCACGCTGCGCGCCGAGCTGGTGGACGAGGTCCGACGACGCACCCATGCGAGCGGCCGGGAACGTGGCTTCACCGATGCAGAACTCGGGTGGACCGCCGACATCTTCGATCCGAACGCGTTGACGATCGGATTCGCCCGCCGCGCCGCGACCTACAAGCGCCTCACCCTGATGCTGCGCGATCCCGACCGCATGCGCCGCATCCTCACCGACCCGGACCGACCGGTGCAGTTGGTCATCGGCGGCAAGGCGCATCCCGCGGACGACGGCGGCAAGGCACTCATCCAGCAGGTGGTGCGGTTCACCGACGATCCCGACCTCCGTGATCGCATCGTGTTCCTCCCCGACTACGACATCTCCATGGCGCGCGACATCTACGCGGGGTGCGATGTCTGGCTGAACAATCCGGTGCGCCCGATGGAGGCCTGCGGGACATCAGGCATGAAGTCGGCGATGAACGGCGGTCTGAACCTGTCGATCATGGACGGCTGGTGGGACGAGATGGCCGATGGCGAGAACGGATGGGCCATACCGTCGGCGGAGGGTGTGGCCGACGAACACCGACGCGATGACCTCGAGGCCGAGGCCCTGTATTCCTTGCTCGAGGAGTCGGTGATCCCGCTGTTCTACAACCGCTCCGCCGACGGCGTGCCCGAGCGGTGGGTCGACATGGTGCGGCACACGCTGACCCGACTCGGCCCCGAGGTGCAGGCGTCACGGATGGTCCGCGACTACACGACCGCGTTGTACGGTCCGGCGTCCACCCAGTTCGCGTCGATCTGCGCCGACGGGTTCGCGCCGGCCCGCGACCTCGCCGACTACCGGAAGGTCCTCGACCGCAGCTGGTCGTCGGTGCAGATCGCCGGTATCGACGAATCCGGTTCCGGGGCCTCGCTCGACCACGACAGCCCACAACGGGTGAGTCTGACGCTCACCGCCCATGTGGCACTGGGTGAGTTGAGCCCGGAGCGGGTGCGCGTGCAGGCACTCGTCGGGCGGGTCACCGATGCCGGTGAGATCGTCGACCCGGTCATCGCCGAGATGGACCCGACATCGGGTACCGACCCGTCGGGGCGGACGCTGTTCGTCGCGACGATCTCACCCGCCCGGTCCGGCCGTCACGGATACACCGCCCGGGTGTTGCCGCGGCACCCGCAGCTGTCCGACGACGCCGAACTCGGGTTGGTCCGCTACCCCGTGGGCACCGCCGAGGACGCCGGCCCTGGTCGCACCGACGTGCTGGTTCCCGGCGCCAACACCTGACCGCACGCAGACGCAGACGGAGGGCCGGCACACGAAGTGCCGGCCCTCCGTCTGTCTGGTGTCGGTTGCCTACAGGTACTGACCCGTGTTGGTCTCGGTGTCGATCGCGCGGCTGGCGCCCGCGCTCTTGCCGGTGACCAGCGTGCGGATGTACACGATCCGCTCGCCCTTCTTGCCCGAGATCCGTGCCCAGTCGTCCGGATTGGTCGTGTTGGGCAGATCCTCGTTCTCGGCGAACTCGTCCAGGATCGAGTCGAACAGGTGCTGCACCCGCAGACCCGGCTGACCCGTCTCGAGCTGCGACTTGATGGCGTACTTCTTGGACCGGTCGACGACGTTCTGGATCATCGCGCCCGAGTTGAAGTCCTTGAAGTACATGATCTCCTTGTCGCCGTTGGCGTAGGTGACCTCCAGGAACCTGTTGTCGTCGCTCTCCGCATACATCCGCTCCACGACCCGTTCGATCATGGCGTTGATGCATGCCGTCCGGTCGCCGCCGAACTCGTTGAGGTCGTCGACGTGGACCGGCAGTCCCTCCACGAGGTACTTGGAGAAGATGTCCATCGCCGACTCGGCATCGGGACGCTCGATCTTGATCTTGACGTCGAGACGGCCGGGACGCAGGATCGCCGGATCGATCATGTCCTCACGGTTGGAGGCGCCGATCACGATGACGTTCTCCAGGCCCTCGACGCCGTCGATCTCACTGAGCAACTGCGGCACGACCGTCGTCTCCACGTCGGAGGAGACGCCGGAACCACGGGTCCGGAAGATCGAGTCCATCTCGTCGAAGAAGACGATCACCGGGGTGCCCTCGGACGCCTTCTCCCGCGCGCGCTGGAAGATCAGGCGGATGTGCCGCTCGGTCTCACCGACGAACTTGTTCAGCAGTTCCGGACCCTTGATGTTCAGGAAGTACGACTTCGCCTCCTTGGCGTCGTCGCCGCGGACCTGGGCGATCTTCTTGGCCAGGGAGTTGGCGACCGCCTTGGCGATCAGGGTCTTGCCACATCCGGGCGGACCGTAGAGCAGCACGCCCTTGGGGGGCCGCAGCGCGTAGTCGCGGAAGAGATCCTTGTGCAGGAACGGCAGTTCCACCGCATCGCGGATCTGCTCGATCTGCCGACCCAGGCCACCGATGTCCTCGTACCCGACGTCGGGTACCTCTTCGAGGACGAGATCCTCGACCTCGGCCTTGGGCACCCGCTCGAACGCGAATCCGGCCTTGGTGTCGATCAACAGGGAATCGCCGGGACGCAGCTTGCGACGCTTGCCGTCCTCGCCGTCGACGTCGCCCTTCAGTGGCTCGGCGAGCCAGACGACGCGCTCCTCGTCGGCATGTCCGACGACGAGCGCCCGATCACCGTCGCCGAGGATCTCCCGCAGTGTGCTGATCTCGCCGACGGAGTCGAACTCGCATGCCTCGACGATGGTCAGCGCCTCGTTGAGCCGAAGGGTCTGACCCTTGCTGAGTGCCTCCAGGTCGATGTTCGGCGAGCAGGTGAGTCGCATCTTCCGACCCGAGGTGAACACGTCCACCGTGCTGTCGGGGTAGATGTCGAGGAGCACGCCGTAGCCGCTCGGCGGCTGACCGAGCCGGTCGACCTCTTCGCGGAGGGCGACCAGTTGCTGGCGGGCCTCCTTGAGGGTGTCGAGCAGCTTCGCGTTGCGCGCGGTCAGATTGTCGACGCGCTCCTGCAGGTCCTTGGCGTCCGCGGGTCGTGTGAACGGCCGCGACGAATCGGGCCGCGCCAACGGTGACGCGTACGCGGGGACGAAACCCTCGTCGGCTACCCGGGCGGAGTCGTCTCGCTCGTCGTCCTGTGCACCCGAGGACCCGAGGCGGTCGGCACCATTGGCGCCCTGGCGGTCAGATTCGGTCATTGCTGACTCCTCTCCCCGGCAAACACTTCTCTCCATGGAGTGTTTGCGCCGTGACCCCACGCTACCGGTGTGGACCGGAAAACGCCGCGCACCGCGCAAGACACGGTGTCGACGGACTGTTAAATCTACGTATTCGCAACGTATTCGCGACGTTTCGCCCGGTAAAGGCGTTTGACGCAGAGCGACTACAACATCGTCATCCGCGCGTCGGGCGGCGCTGCGGCCGCAACGTCGTGACACCGTCGGCGAGGCGCCGCGCGGAGATCAGAAATGCCGTATGGCCTTGCATTTTGTGCTCGGGGCGGACCGCGAGTCCGACGGCGCTCCAGTCCCGGACGAGCGACTCCCAGGCGCGCGGCTCGGTCCAGCACTCCTGCTCCCGCAGCGCCTCCATGATTCGCGACAATTGAGTGACCGTTGCCACATAAACAACCAGCACACCACCCGGTTTTATCGCCCGGCGGACCACGTCGAGCGGTTCCCACGGGGCGAGCATGTCCAGGATGATCCGGTCGTAGAGGTCGTCCGGCCCCAGGGCATCGACGTCGAGATTCGCGAGATCGTCGATGATCAGATCCCAGTTCTCGGGCCGTCCCGAGAAGAAGGTCTCGACGTTGCGGACCGCGTGTTCGGCGTGGTCGTCGCGGATCTCGTAGGACGTGACGCTGCCGCCGGGGACCACCGCACGGAGCAGCGAGCAGGTCAGCGCCCCGGAGCCGGCACCGGCCTCGAGCACCTTGGCCCCCGGGAAGATGTCACCCTCGGTGACGATCTGTGCGGCGTCCTTCGGATAGATGACCTGCGCTCCGCGCGGCATGGACAGCACGTAGTCCACGAGCAGAGGACGCAGCGCGAGGTACTGGGTGCCGCTCGTGGCGGACACGATGCTGCCCTCGGGAGCGCCGATCAGGTCGTCGTGGGCGATCGCACCCCGATGGGTGTGGAAGAGCTTGCCCGCCTCGAGGAGCACGGTGAACTTGCGCCCCTTGGAGTCGCTCAGCTGCACACGGTCGTCGGGGGCGAAGGGGCCGGTGGTCGGCATCAGGTTGGGATCCTTCCGGAGGTCAGGGTGTTGATCCCCGAACCTGTCACTGTTGCGCCCTACCCTGCCAAATGTGAGTACGACGATTGACGCTGGGGCCGTTCCGGGCACGATCGGTGCCGCACCGCCGCCCGCGGACGGGCAGCCGGCGCGGGGGTTGGTCGGGCGACCGCTGGCCCTGTCACCGTCCCGCGCGGCCGACTTCAAGCAATGTCCGCTGCTGTACCGCTACCGCGCGATCGATCGTTTCCCCGAGACACCCACCCAGGCACAGACCCGGGGCACGGTGGTGCACGCAGCGCTGGAGAACCTGTTCGACATGCCCGCCGAGTTGCGGACCCAGGAGTCCGCGGACCTGCTGGTCGAGGGTGCGTGGGCGGCGATGTGCGAGGCCGATCCGCACCTGACGGACGTCGTCGACGACAGTCAGACCGCGCGTTTCGTCGCCGAGGCGCAGAAGCTCATCGCGACGTACTACACGATGGAGAACCCGACCGCGTTCGACGCGGACTCGTGTGAGGAACACGTCGAGATCGACGTCGACGACGTCCTGATGCGCGGCTTCATCGACCGGATCGACGTCGCGCCGACCGGCGAGATCCGGGTGGTCGACTACAAGACCGGCCGCTCCCCGGCGAGGCCTACGAGGCCAAGGCGCTGTTCCAGATGAAGTTCTACGCGCTGGCCATCCTGCGTATCCGGGGCGAGGTCCCGGCGCGGCTGCAGCTGATGTACCTGTCCGATGGGCAGCAGCTCACCTACACCCCCGACCGCGACGAACTCGAGCGCTTCGGCCGAACGCTGAAGGCCATCTGGGCGGCGATCCGCTCGGCCGTCGCCAGCGGCGACTTCCGGCCGCGGCGGTCCCGTCTGTGTGGCATGTGCGAACACAAATCACGCTGTCCGGAGTTCGGTGGTGAGATCCCGGCGTACCCCGGGCCCCCACCCGGATTCCGCGGCTGAACGGCACGCCGCGGCCCCTCTGCGCGACCACTATGATGGTTCACATAGAGTGGCCGGGTGGAGAGTTGCTACTACGTACCGATCGACCCACCCGATGCGCACCTCGAGCCGGGATACGAGTACTTCCAGCCCACCGAGGCGACACAGAGCGTCTGGGCGTCGACGATGCAGCACGGTGGACCGCCGTCCGGGCTCATGATGCGATCGTTGCTGCGGTGTGACCCCCACCCCGCACAACAATTCACTCGTGTGACGACCGAGATCCTCGGCCCGATCGGGCTCGGCGTGAACCGGATTCGTGCGGAGGTGATCCGCCCGGGACGCCAGATCAGTCTCGTCAGCACCGATCTCGAGGTCCAGCAGCCCGACGGCGAGTTCCGGCTCGCCGCCCGTTCCGCCGGTTGGCGACTGCGGACCGTGGACACCGCGGGGATCGTGGAAGCGCCCGAGCCACTGACACCCGGCCCCGATGAGCTCACACCCGTCATCGGCGTGACCGAGAGCGAGGACCTCGGAGTCGACTGGGGCACCATCGGTTTCATCGGCAGCATCGAATCGGCCACCGTCGGTGGACGGACCGGTGACACACCCGCGGTGTGGGTGCGCCCGGCGATCCCGCTCGTCGGCGGCGAGGAGATCTCCGACCTCGAGTCGATCTTCACCGTCATCGACATCGCCAACGGTCTCGGCACACGCCTGCGTACCGACGAGTGGTCGTGGATGAACACCGACACCACCGTGCACCTGTCCCGAATCCCCCAGGGCCCCTGGGTCGGCATCGACGCCGACATGGTGCAGGGGCCGGAGGGCTTCGGCGCCACGTTCGGCGACCTCTACGACGCGAACGGCTTCATCGGCAGGTCGGCACAGACCGTGCTGCTCACGGCGCGCTGAGCGGCCGCCGCGCCTGCGGCGATCACCCCGGGATCAGAAGCGGCAGGACCGGATGTCGGTGGCCAGGATGGCCTTGGCGCCGAGCTCGGAGAGCTCGTCCATCAGGTTCTGGTGGATCTTGCGCGGCACCATCGCCCGGACGGCCGCCCAGTCCGGATCCGCCATGGGTGCCACCGTCGGCGACTCGAGTCCGGGGGTCAGCTTCGTCGCCTCGGCCAGCAGGGTCCGGGGGCAGTCGTAGTCGATCATCACGTACTGCTGACCGAAGACCACACCCTGCACGCGCGCAACGAACTGGCGTGCGGCCTTGTTCTGCTCCACCCCGGCCTGCGAGATCAGCACTCCCTCCGAGTCGCACAGCGACTCCCCGAATGCGGTCAGCCCGTGTTGGCGGAGGGTGCGGCCCGAACCCACGACGTCGGCGATCGCATCGGCGACGCCGAGTTGGATGGAGATCTCGACCGCGCCGTCGAGACGGATGATCTCGGCCTCGAGACCCCGCGCGGCGAGATCAGCCCGGACGAGGTTCGGATACGACGTGGCGATCCGCTTACCGGCCAGATCGGCGACGCTCCAGGCGGAGTCCGCCGGCGCGGCGTAGCGAAACGTCGATGATCCGAAACCCATCGACAGCTGCTCGTCGACCTCTGCCCCGGAGTCCCGGGCCAGGTCACGGCCGGTGATGCCGAGGTCGAGCGTCCCGGCACCGACGTAGATCGCGATGTCCTTCGGCCGGAGGAAGAAGAACTCGACGTCGTTCGCGTTGTCGAGGACGGTGAGGTCCTTGGAATCGGAACGCTTGCGATACCCGGCTTCGGCCAGGACGGCTGCCGCCGACTCGGAGAGCGCTCCCTTGTTGGGCACGGCTACGCGCAACATGATCGGTGTGTCCTTACTGACGTACGGGAGATGAGGGTCTGCTGACGCATGGGACCGGGGGCACGATGGGTCGCCGGCCCCTACAGATGGCGGTATACGTCGGACAGCGAGAGCCCACGTTTGATCATCATCACCTGCAGCCAGTAGAGCAGCTGGGAGATCTCCTCACCGAGCGACTCATCGGACTCGTGCTCGGCCGCGAGCCAGACCTCGCCCGCCTCTTCGATGATCTTCTTGCCCAGCGTGTGCACTCCGGAATCGAGGGCGGCGACCGTCCCGCTGCCGGCGGGACGGCTCTGCGCCTTGTCGCTCAGTTCGGCGAACAGCTCCTCGAATGTCTTCACGATCCCCTATCTTGGCATGTCACGGAGGTCGGAACGATGACCGGGGTGCTGCCCGGTCCAGGCGTCGGTGATGTCGTCGAGAGACAGACCCACCAGCGATTCGCGGAAAGTTCGCAGGCTCCCCGGCGGGACCGGTGCCGCGGACGGGATGACCAGCGTCGGGCAGCCGGCCGTCGTGGCGGCGACGGTGCCGGTGGGCGAATCCTCCACCGCCAGGCACGCACCCGTCCGGACGCCGACGAGTTCGGCGGCGCGCAAGTACAGATCCGGCGCCGGTTTGCCGTGGGCGACCTCATCGCCACAGACGGTGGCACTGAACCGATCGGGGCCCAATGTGCCCAGGGCGATGTCGGTCAGCTCCCGCACCGTGTTGGTGACCAGCACCATCGGCACGCCCGCGGCCGCGATCAGGTCCAGCGCATCCCGGGCGCCCGGCCGCCACGGGAGACCGGCACCGAAGAGGTCGGCCACGTGGTCGAGAAGCCAGCGGAAGTCACCGTCGCGGTCCTGTGCCTCGGGCGCGACGTCGGCGGCGACGTAGACCTTCGTCATCGCATCGGGCAACGAGTTGCCCAGCGTCGACTCCCGCAGCGCCGGGCTCATCACGATGCCGTGCCGCAGGGCGAGGTCGGCCATGGCGATGTCCCAGAGCGGTTCGGAGTCGAGCAAGGTGCCGTCCATGTCCCAGAGGACGGCGGCCGGGGACTGCGGTGCTGGTTCGGTCACCCCTGCATCATCGCAACCGCGCGTTCGGTCGTCTCGTCGGCGGGGTAGAACAGCTCGATGGTCATCTCCTCGAGGGTGATGTCGCGTGGTGTACCGAAGGTGGTGAGCGTGGTGAAGAACGCCAACACCTGATCGCCGAGCTGCAGCTCGAACGGAACCAGCAGTGTCGGCTCACTCGTCGACCGCGACACCCGGGCCGTCCGGCGGTCGAGATCGACCACCGTGGCATAGCTCCGCACCTCACGCTCGAGCTCGACCAACCGCGGATCGCCCGTCACCCGGACGAGTCGGCGCAACATGTCCACCAGGTAGCCGGCCCAGACGTCGAGGTTGACCGTCATCCGGGCGAATCCCTCCGGGTGCAATGATGCGCGGAACAGGTTGAACGGTGGCCCCCGCAGGTCCTCCGGGAGCATTGCGGCGAGACCTGCGGCGGAGTCGTTGGCCAACACGACGTTCCAGGCACGGTCGAGCGCCAGCCCCGGATAGGGGTTGTGCGCGTCCAGGATTCGCTGCACCGATGCGCGGATTCGTTCCATCGCACCGGCATCCAGCGACTCCTCCGAGTACCGCGGGGCGTGGCCTGCGGCCAACAGCAGCGCGTTGCGTTCACGCAGCGGGATGTCGAGCCGAGTGGACAGTGCCTCGATGAGCGTAGGACTCGGCGTCGACTTCCCGGTCTCGACGAAGCTCAGATGCCGCGGGGACACCCCGACGTCATAAGCCAGGTCGAGTTGGCTGATCGACCGATGTGATCGCCACTGTCGCAGCATGGTTCCCACGTCGACGGTCATGACGTCACTCTAGGCGCGGACGGGAACGAATACGATTACCTGACAGGTAGTGGATTCGGGCAGCCAACCGACGGACGCTGCAGTCATGACCACCGACACTGCACCGATCGTGCTGATCTCGCCCGCGATGGCCGTGCCGGCTCGCTTCTATCGTCCGCTCGTCGCGGCGTTCGCCGAACACGGCTGGCCCGCGACGGTCGTGGCGCGGCGCGGCATCGAACCCGGGGATTCGCCGCCGTCGCGGGCCGAGGACTGGTCCTATGCCGACGAGGCGGCCGACCTCACGGCCGCGGTCCGCGCCGCCCGTGCCGCCATGCCCGACCGGTACGTCGTGCTGCTCGGGCACAGTCTCGGCGCCCACTTGGCGGCGATGGTGGCGAATGCGTCCGACGACGGGGCGCCCGATGGTGTGGTCACGGTCGCCGCGTCCGTGCCATTCTTCCGCGACTACCCCCACGGTGGTGTCGTCGAATGGGCGATCGCTGCTGCGGTCCCGATCGTCACCGGCATCGTCGGCCATTGGCCCACACCGGGTTTCGGCGCACCCGCGCCACGCACCCTGATGCGCCAGTGGGCACGGATGGTCCGACGTCGGCAAACACCCTTCGACGGGGATGCGAAGGTGCAGGTGCCCACCCTCGCCATCCGACTCGACGCCGACCGACTGGTGACCCCGGCCGCGGCCCGCGAGTTCGAACGCACCGTCCAGCCCGATTCCCTGACCGTCTGGACCTACACCGCCGATCGGTGTCCACCGGGCGGTTCGGTCGATCACGTCCGGTGGGTCCGGACACCACGACCGGTCGTCGAGCGCGCCGTCGACTGGTGGCGGACTCAGGCGGGCGACCGCAAGACGAGTGACCGTGCGCGGCGGAACGTGTCGAGCGTCGCGTACACCATGCCCAGCGCCGCCAGCCCCATCATCGAGGCGTAGACGGACAGCGCCGGGTCGCCGCGGCCCGACGTGTAACCGCCACCACTGCCATGCATCCCGCCCGGCGCTGGAGCACCTGGTCCCGGCCCGGCCGGTCCGGCACCGCCGTGTCCGGCACCGCCGTGTCCGGCACCGCCGTGTCCGGCACCGCCCTGAGCGGGTCCACCAACCATGGCCTGCCCCTGATCGCCGGTCAACGACGCGTGATAGACACCGATCGCGGACGCCTGGATCAGGATGGGGATCACCACGAACCGCAGCGGCAGATAGAAGGCCGTCACCACGCTGAGGATCTCCGCGGTGTAGAAGTAGCGATCGTGCATGGCCGGCAGCAGGAACGGCACGATGACGGCCGACGCCGTCGCGACCACCAGGATCGACGTCGGGCTCACGGCCGGCTTCTGCCACAGCGACCAGGCGAGGAAGGCGACGATGATCGCGGCGGCCGCACCGATGCCGAGATGTGCGAGCCACGTGGCGTCCCCCTCGATCGCGATCAGCTGATACAGATTCGCCGCGCCGAGGGTGAGCTGCTGATAGGAACCGGTCTGATCCAGATACACCGACAACGCGGTCGACCACGAGGCGCCGGCGAGCACGGCCGGGATGTCGAGGAGCAGGTAGACGGCCGGGATCGCGAGTAGTGAGGACCACGGCAGCCGCCTACGGATCAGCAACCAGACCAGCACCGGCAGGACGAAGATCGCCTGCAGTTTGAACGAGAGTGCCAGGCCGAACAATGCACATGCCCAGATCGAGTTCCGGCGCAACGACTCTCGCTGCGCACGCATCAGGAAGTAGACCCCACCGATGGCGCACGCGGAGTAGATCGCATCGGCCTGACCCCAATAGGAACTGTTCGCGATCACCGACGGCAGAAGGAAGACGATACCGAAGGCCATGGCACGCAGCCAGTATCGAGCGGTGCGCAGGGCGACGATCCGATACGCGACCACGGCGAGCACGAGGTCGAAGGCGATCGAGATCGCCTTGACACCCACCAGCGCCGGGATGTGCAGCACCGTGAGCAACCACAGCAGGTACAGATACGGGTAGTTGTAGTCGGCGAACTTCTCGCGGAACGCGCCGAAGCCCTGGCTGTCGAGGGTGCCGTACCACCGGCTGAGGAATGCGCGGTAGTCGAGGGTCTCGACGTCGAGGAACCACCATCGCACCCCGAGCCCGACGGCCACGATCACCGCGATCACCGTCCAGCGCAGCCATCGGGGCGGCGACGACGGGCTCGCGGCCGGTGGTCGCGACCCGTCGCCGGCGTCCGTCAGATCGGATTCGGTGACATCGGATCGGGTGACATCGGATCGGGTGCGCGCAGGGTCGGCAAGGCTCATGCCTCCACTGTCGGCGCCGATGCTGGGGACCCGGTGTCAGCCCGCTGGGAGGTCGCCCCGGAGGAGGCGAGAATCCGTTCCCGGGTCTGCTCGGCGGTCGCGGCCGCCCATCGGCCCGTCGAGACGAACCCCACGATGATCAGCCCGACGCCGCACAACGCCATCAGCGCCCACGCGGGGTGCGACGCCTCGGGCAGACCGTCGGCGACGGGACCGTCGATGCCGGCGAACGCCACCGCACCGAAGACCGCGACGCCCAGCGAGATGCCGACCTGACGACTGGTCGAGGCGATCGCCGATGCGACACCCGCCTGCGCCCGCGGCATGCCCGAGACCGCGGCGTTCGTGATCGGTGCGTTGACCAGTCCCATGCCGATACCCAGGAACAGGTAGGCGACCGCCAGGAACCACATGCTGGTGTCCACACCGGTCTGGGTCAGCATCAACCCGCTGATGAGGACCATCGCGCCCGCTCCCACCATGGGCAGCCGGGCGCCGCGATCGCCGACGAGGCGACCGGACAAAGGCGAGAAGACGGCGTTGGCCGCGGCCATCGGCAGCGTCATCAACCCGGCCTGCAGCGGACTCAGCCCACGAGAACTCTGCAGGTAGAGCGTGTTGAGGAAAAGGAATCCGCCCATCGCGCTGAACGCCAGGACGGCGCCGACGACCGAGCTGCTGAACGGGATGCTGCGGAAGAAGCGCAGATCGAGCAACGGCTCACGCCGACGCGATTCGACGACGAGGAACACGGCCAACGCGACTGCGGCGGTGCCGAAGGCGCCGACGACCCACGCCGATCCCCATCCGAGACCGCGGCCCTCGATGATCCCGTAGGTCAGGGTCGCGAGGAAGACCAGGATCAGGAACTGCCCGGCGGGGTCGGCGCGACGGGCGTGCGGCGCTTTCGATTCCGGGATGAGCAGCGCGGTGAGGACGCATGCGGCGAGACAGACCGGCACGTTCAGCCAGAAGATGGCCTCCCAGCCGATCCCGTCGACCAGGGCACCCCCGACCAGTGGGCCGAGCGCCATGCTCACACCGATGGCCGTCCCCCACATACCGATGGCTCGCGCCCTTTCGCGGGGCTCGGTGAAGGTGTTGGTGATGATCGACATGGCGACCGGATTCATCATCGCGCCGCCGACGGCCTGCAACATCCGGGCGCCGATGAGCATCTCCGGAGACACCGACAACGAACACAGGATGGAGCCGAGCCCGAAAACGGTGAGCCCGACCTGGAAGACACGCTTGCGCCCCCATCGGTCACCCAGGGACCCGCCGAGCATCAGCAGGCTGGCGAGGACCAGCGTGTAGGCGTCGACGACCCACTGCAGCTGCGATTCGGACGCGCCGAGATCGGCACTGATCGACGGCAGGGCCACATTGACCCCCGACGTGTCGATGCCGACGATGAACAGACTCAGACAACACGTCGCTAGGATCGCCATCCGGCGGCGCGTGCTCAGTTCGGAGATGTCCGTACCCGGCCCGGTGATGTTCGGAGCGTTCATGATTCGGCCGCCTCGCGCAGTGTGGTCAACAGGGTTCCGAGATGGCGTCGTTGCTCGTCGTCGAGCGCGGTGAACATGTCGGGTGCGGCGGTCGGATCCGCGATCACCGAGTCGACGATCTGCCGACCGGCGTCGGTGATGGTCACCACCTTGAAGCGGCGATCGGTCGGGTGGTGTTCCCGGGTGACCAGTCCACGGTCGACGAGGTCGTTGACGATCACACTCGTCGCCGGCGCATCGATACCGAGACGCCTGGCCAGATCGCTCTGGGTCAGGTCGCGGACCGCGATCCGGCGTAGCGCACGGAATCGGCTGAACGGCATGTCGATGCGGGAGTCGATCCGGGACCGCGATTCCATGGCGTGATCGCGGACCAGGCTGTTCATCGCGAACCACAGTTCGGTGGAGGTCGGGACCACCACTGCCGACGGGTCGCCCGCAGCATCAGTTGTAGTCATACAACGATTGTATGACTACAACTGATTTCTCGCCAGTCGCACCGATCAGGTGTTGAAGTACTTCGCCTCCGGATGATGGAGGACGAACGCGTCGGTCGACTGCTCGGGATGCAGCTGCAGCTCCTCGGACAGCACCACGCCGATGCGTTCGGGTTCCAGCAACTCCATCATCTTCGCGCGGTCGTCGAGGTCCGGGCAGGCGCCGTAACCGAACGAGAAGCGCGCACCGCGGTACTCGAGGTCGAAGAAGCCCTGGGGGTCGTCGGGATCCTCACCTGCGAACGACGTCCCCTGGACGGTCAACTCACTGCGGACTCGCTGATGCCAGTACTCGGCGAGCGCCTCGGTCAGCTGCACGCCGATGCCGTGCACCTCGAGGTAGTCGCGGTAGGCGTCCTCGGCGAAGAGCCGGTTCGCGAAGTCGGCGATCGGTTGGCCCATCGTCACGAGCTGGAAGGGCAGGACGTCGACCTGCCCGGCCGTGACGCACTCCTCGCGCGACCGGATGAAGTCGGCGACGCAGAGGAACCGGGGCCGCTGCTGACGCGGGAAGGTGAAACTGTGGCGGACCTCGGCATCCGGGCGCGGCTCGGCGAGCACATGCACGGTGTCCCCGTCACTCACCGCCGGGAAGTACCCGTAGACGACCGCCGCGTGCTGCAGGATGTTCTCCGTCGCGAGCCGATCGATCCAGTACCGCAGTCGAGGGCGGCCCTCGGTGTCGACCAGTTCCTCGTACGACGGCCCTTCGCCGCGACGGGCGCCACGCAGCCCCCACTGCCCGAGGAACAGCGCACGCTCGTCGAGTAGCTGAAGATAATCCGCGATCGGGACGCCCTTGACGATCCGGGTACCCCAGAACGGCGGGGTCGGGATGGCGTTGTCGACCGCCACATCCGAACGGGCAGGCACCTCGACCGGGGCCTCGGCCGCCTTGCGCTTCTCCGCGATACGCTTCGAGCGTTCGTGCCGCGCCTTGCGCTCGGCGGCTTTCTCCTTGGCGGCCAACGCTTCCGGGCTGTTCGGGTCCGGTCCCTCGCCACGCTTGGTGGCCATGATCTCGTCCATCAACCGCAGACCCTCGAACGCGTCACGCGCGTAATGGACGTCACCGTCGTAGGTCTCGGACAGATCGTTCTCGACATAGGTGCGGGTCAACGCGGCACCACCGAGGAGCACCGGATAGCTGGTGGCCACCCCTCGGGAGTTGATCTCCTCGAGGTTCTCCTTCATCACCACGGTCGATTTCACCAGCAGGCCGGACATGCCGATGACGTCGGCCTTCTTGTCCTCGGCCGCCTCGAGGATGGTGTTGATCGGCTGCTTGATGCCGAGATTGACCACCTCGTAGCCGTTGTTGGACAGGATGATGTCGACCAGGTTCTTGCCGATGTCGTGCACGTCGCCCTTGACGGTGGCCAGCACGATCCGACCCTTGCCGTCCTCTCCGGTCGCCTCCATGTGCGGTTCCAGATGCGCGACAGCGGTTTTCATCACCTCGGCGGACTGCAGCACGAACGGCAGCTGCATCTGGCCCGACCCGAACAGTTCGCCGACCGTCTTCATCCCCGACAACAGGGTCTCGTTGATGATCTCCAGCGGCGGCTTCTCGGTCATCGCCGCATCGAGGTCGGCCTCGAGTCCGTTGCGTTCACCGTCGACGATGCGGCGTTCGAGTCGCTCGAACAGCGGCAGCTTGGCGAGCTCGGCGGCCCGCGACTCCCGCGCCGACGCCGCCGACACCCCCTCGAACAGCTCCATCAGCCTCTGCAACGGGTCATAGCCATCCCGTCTGCGGTCGTAGACCAGGTCGAGGGCGACCTCGCGCTGCTCGTCCGGAATCCGGGCCATCGGCAGGATCTTGGACGCGTGCACGATCGCGGTGTCCAGACCCACCTGGACGCACTCGTGCAGGAACACCGAGTTCAGGACCTGTCGGGCGGCCGGGTTGAGACCGAACGAGATGTTCGAGATGCCGAGCGTGAAGTGGATGTCGGGGTGCGCCTCGTGCAGCCGGCGGATGGCCTCGATGGTCTCGATGCCGTCGCGGCGCACCTCCTCCTGGCCCGTCGAGATCGGGAACGTGAGGGCATCGATGATGATGTCCTCCTCGGCCAACCCCCAGTTCTCGGTGATGTCGGTGATCAGCCGCTCCGCGATCCGGATCTTCCAGTCCGCGGTGCGTGCCTGTCCCTCTTCGTCGATCGTGAGGGCGACCACGGCGGCGCCGTGCTCCACCACGAGTTCCATGATCCGGGTGAACCGTGACGTGGGTCCGTCGCCGTCCTCGTAGTTCACCGAGTTGACCGCGCACCGTCCGCCCAGTGCCTCCAGTCCGGCCCGGATGACCTCCGGCTCGGTGGAGTCCAGCATGATGGGCAGGGTCGACGACGTCGCGAATCGGCTTGCCAGCGCGGTCATGTCGACCGCGCCGTCGCGGCCCACGTAGTCCACGTTGAGGTCGAGCATGTGGGCACCGTCGCGCGTCTGGTCCTTCGCGGTGTCCAGGCACTTCTGGTAGTCCTCGGCGATCATCGCCTCGCGAAACGCCTTGGAACCGTTGGTGTTCGTGCGCTCCCCGATCACCAGGAAGCTGGCGTCCTGATCGAACGGGACCGCGGTGTAGAGCGACGACGTCTCCGCCACGTGCTCCGGTTCGCGAGCGGCCGGGGAGATCTCGGCGACCCGCTCGGCGACCTGCCGGATGTGCTCGGGCGTCGTGCCGCAGCACCCGCCGACGAAGGAGAGCCCGAAATCGGACACGAAATCGCCGAGCGCCGTGGCCAACTCATCGGGTTGCAGAGGGTACTCGGCCCCCTTCGGCCCCAGAACCGGTAGACCGGCATTGGGCATCACCGACACCGGGATGCGGGCGTGGCGCGACAGGTAGCGCAGGTGCTCGCTCATCTCGGCGGGGCCGGTCGCGCAGTTCAGACCGATCATGTCGACGCCGAGCGGCTCGATGGCGGTCAACGCCGCCCCGATCTCCGAACCCAGCAGCATCGTGCCGGTGGTCTCCACCGTCACGTGGCTGATGATCGGGATGTGCCGGCCCAGGTGACTCATCGCCCGTCGTGCGGCCACGATCGCCGCCTTGACCTGCAGCAGATCCTGAGACGTCTCGATCAGGATCGCGTCCGCACCGCCCTCGAGCATGCCCGCGACGCATTCGAAGTAGGCGTCCCGGATCACCGCGAAGGTGGTGTGCCCGAGACTGGGCAGTTTGGTGCCGGGTCCGATCGAACCGAGCACGAACCGCGCCGTACCGTCCGCGGACGGACCCATCTCGTCGGCCACGCCCCGCGCGATCGCGGTGCCCTTGTAGGAGAGCTCCTGGATACGATCGGCGATGTCGTAGTCGCCGAGGTTGGAGAGGTTGCAGCCGAAGGTGTTGGTCTCGACCGCGTCCGCACCGGCCTCGAAGTACGCGCGATGGATGTCGGCGAGGACATCGGGGCGGGTGTCGTTGAGGATCTCGTTGCAGCCCTCGAGATCGTTGAAGTCGTCGAGGGTCAGGTCGGCCGCCTGCAGCATGGTGCCCATGGCCCCATCGCCGATCAGCACACGACGCGACATCGCGGTGAGGAATGTCGTGTCGTACGCGGACGGGTCGGTGGTGCGGGTCGGCATGGTTGTCAGCGTAGTTCGCCCTCTCTCGGGGTTCGGTCGTAGGCTGGTTCAGTGAACGCTGAGCAGAGGTCGAACCTTCCCCAGCTGCGCAGGCCCATCCTGTTGGCCGCCTTCGAGGGGTGGAACGACGCCGGGGACGCGGCCAGCAGTGCGATCGAGCATCTCGCCCTCACCTGGGACACCGTTCCCCTGGTGGACATCGACTCCGATGACTACTACGACTTCCAGGTCAACCGGCCCACGGTCAAGCAGGTCGACGGGGTCACCCGACGAATCGACTGGCCCACCACGTCCATCTCGTACTGCACCCCCCATGGTGCGGACCGTGACATCGTACTCGTCCGCGGGATCGAGCCGAACATGCGCTGGCGCTCCTTCTGCGCGGAGATCGTCGACCTCGCCAGGTCGCTGGACGTCGAGACCACCGTGATGCTGGGCGCCCTGCTCGCCGACACCCCCCACACCCGGCCGGTCCCGGTCACCGGCACCGCCTACAGCAGCGAGTCCGCGGCCCGCTTCAACCTTGCCGAGAGCCGCTACGAGGGGCCCACCGGGATCACCGGCGTGCTGCAGGACCTGTTCGTCCAGGCCGGCCTCCCGGCGGTCTCCTTCTGGGCCGCGGTCCCCCACTACGTGTCCACGCCGCCGAACCCCAAGGCGACCGTCGCCCTGCTCAATCGGGTGGAGGAGGTGCTCGACATCGAGGTGCCGCTGGGCACCCTGCCCGAGCAGGCCGAGGAGTGGGAGCGCGCGGTGACCGAGATGACCGAGGACGACGAGGAGATCGCCGACTACGTGCGCGGGCTCGAGGAGCGCGGGGACGCCGAGCTCGACACGGACGAGGTGATGGCCAAGATCGACGGCGACGCACTGGCCGCCGAGTTCGAGCGCTACCTCAAGCGTCGCGGACCCGGCGGGGCCGGTCGCGGCCCGGGTTCGTTCGGGAGCTGATCCTGCGGTCGTACCGTCTGCGGGTCAGCCGATCCGTTCGATCGACACCACTGGAGTGGTGATCCGCCACGTGCGGACGTCGGGATCGTCGGCGGCGCGCACCCAGAACTGCGCGGACTCGCCGATCCGGCAGGATTTGACCCCGAGGAGCGGAATGTCCTCCGAGTCGCGCCGGAGGCGGCTGACCGCCCACTCCTCACTGTCGGTTCCACCCACGCCCGGTGCTCGGAGCAGAGTCATCTCGTCGAAGTCGAGTAGATAGGTCGACGTGCGGGTGACCACCGTCCATACCCCGTCGGTGGTGTCGGGATCGATTTGCTGCGCGCGTGCCACGGGAGAACTGTACCGAGGCGGCCGACGGACCGGCCGACGGTGTCACCGATCGTGCAGCGCCACCCCGAGCAGTGCGTCGACCGCGCGGGCGATCTCGCCGGGAGCGGTGGTGGACTGCCCGATCCCCTCCTCGACGTCGGCACACCAGCCGTCGATCGCGGCGATCGCCCTCGGGGTGTCGAGGTCGTCGGCGAGGTGTTCGCGCACCCGCGCGATCACCGCCGCGGCGTCGGGACCCGCGGCCGCTGCAGTGGCCGAGCGCCATCGCCGCAGGCGCGCCCGTGCGTCGTCGAGGACCGCGTCGGTCCACATGCGGTCGGCGCGGTAATGCGCGGAGAGCAGCGCGAGCCGGATCGCGGCCGGGTCGACACCGTCGCGGCGCAACACCGAGACGAACACGAGGTTGCCGCGACTCTTGGACATCTTCTCGCCGTCGAGCCCGACCATCCCGGTGTGCACGTAGTGGCGGGCGAAACGACGGGAGCCGGTGAGCGCCTCGCCGTGCGCCGCCGAGTATTCGTGGTGCGGGAAGATCAGGTCGTTGCCGCCGCCCTGGATGTCGAACTCGATACCGAGCCGATTGAGCGCGATGGCCGAACACTCGATGTGCCAACCCGGCCGACCGGGGCCCTGCGGCGACTCCCAGGACGGCTCTCCGGGCCGTGCGGCACGCCAGAGCAGCGCATCGAGGGGATCGCGTTTTCCGGGGCGGTCGGGGTCGCCGCCGCGCTCGGCGAAGAAGCGGTCCATCGTCGGGCGGTCGTACCCGGACTCGTAGCCGAACTGCTCGGTCGCGTCGGCGCGGAAGTAGACATCCGGGAACTCGGCGTCGTCGACGATGTAGGCCGCGCCGGAGGCGAGCAACTTGCCGACGACCTCGATCACCTCGCCCACCGATTCGATCGCGCCGATGTAGTCGCGCGGCGGGAGCACCCGCAACGCGGTCATGTCGTCGCGGAACAGTTGCGTCTCACGGGCGCCGAGATCCTGCCAGTCCACACCGTCGCGCTCGGCGCGTTCGAAGAGCGGGTCGTCGACGTCGGTGACGTTCTGCACGTAGTGGACGTCGTGCCCGAGGTCGCGCAGGACCCGGTTGACGAGGTCGAAGGTGACGTAGGTGGCCGCGTGCCCGAGGTGGGTCGCGTCGTAGGGGGTGATCCCGCAGACGTACATCGTCGCGGTGGTGCCGGGACTCACCGGCCGGACCTGCGCGTCGGAGGTGTCGTGGAGGCGGAGTGCCGGCCCGGTGCCCGGAACGGCCGGGAGGGCGGGATCAGGCCAAGACTGCATGCGTCCACTGTATGGCCCGACCGCGGGCGTCCCTTATCGGGATCGGGTGCCGCCGCATCCGGCGCCGTGCGTCGGAGCCGTCGGTCAGAACGGTGGCCACGGGATCGGACGGTGCCCGGGCGGATGCGGCATCGACTCCGCGGTGACGAGATCGGCGGCGCGTTCGGCGAGCGCGATGATCTCCGCATCGGTGATGTGCTCGGACAACGCGGTGGTCAACGGGTGATCCGCCGACGTCAGGTGCTCCACGAGGTCGGCGAGGTCGGCGAGCAGGTGCCCCGGGATCGGTTCTCCCGCCCAGCCCCACAGCACCGTGCGCAGTTTGTCGTGGGTGTGCAGGCAGATGCCGTGATCGACGCCGTACACGCCGCCGTCGAGTCCTTCCAGCACGTGGCCGCCCTTGCGATCCGCGTTGTTCAACACGACGTCGAGGACCGCCATCCGCTGCAGCCGGGGGTCGTCGGCATGGACCAGCACCACCGGCTCGCCGAGCGGATCGAGGGCCCGCAGGATCGCCCGATACCCCGTCGGCACGGTGTCGGTCGGGCAGAGATCGACGAGTTCGATTCGCGGTGCGGGCAACTCGGCCGTGACACCGACAGCTGACGACGGCTCGTCGTTGTCCGCGGTCACCACCCATCGCTGCACCATGCCCGGCCCGAGTGGTCCGTCCCGATGGATGGTCGTCGGGATGACCGACCACCCGAGCGCCTCGGAGACCAGGTACGAGCCGACCTCGCGCCCGGCGAGGGTGCCGTCAGGGAAGTCCCACAGCGGCACCTCGCCTCGCACCGGTTTGTAGACGCACCGCACCTCGGTGCCGTCGAGGACCGCATCGCAGACCAGAGTCGTGTTGCTCGCGGCGGGGATGCGGCCGACGATGATCAGTTCGCCGTCGCGCAGGGTCTCGGTCTCACCCCGGCGGACGTCGTCGTCATGCGGGCCGATGGGACCGACCGCCTCGTCGGGTCCGGGCACGGACGGTTCGCCGACGCTCACATCAGCCCTGCGGAGTCGGACCGGGGTCGGCGTCGTCGTCGGGATCGTTCGGATCCCCCTCGACGGTGTCCGGGTCGATGTATCCGCTCTCGTCCTGAATCGTCAGGTGGCGGAACACCTCCGGATCCACGAAGTCGAGCGACTTGCTCAGCTCGGCATCACGTTTGTAGCCGTTGGTGCGCACGCACAGATGGCCGTCGGGATCGAGTGGTTCATGGCAGAGCGGGCACGGCGGACGACCGGCCGAGATGACCCGCGACGACCGTGCCGCGAACTCGCGCGCGGCCTCGGTGGTGAGGAACACGCGGACCGCGTCCGGGCCCTCGTCGGTGTCGTCGAGGACGACGCTCTCGTCGAACTCGCCCTCGGTGATCGCGAGCAACTCCACCACGACGGCCTCGGATTCGGCATCCCACCCGAGGCCCATGGTGCCCACCCGGAACTCCGCATCGACGGGCATGACCAACGGGCTCAGGTCACCGACCCGGTCGCTCTCCGGCGGGATCGGTGTCCCGAACCGCCGGTGGATCTCCTCGAGCAGCGCACCGATCCGGTCGGCCAGGATCGCGACCTGCTGCTTCTCCAGCAGGACACTCACGATCCGGGTCTCGTGGACGGCCTGGAGGTAGAACGTCCGGTCTCCCGGCTGGCCCACCGTGCCGGCGACGAACCGATCCGGGGTCCGGAACACGTGTATCGCGCGAGACATCACACCTCCTTGACTGTGCCGTTCATTATCCGCGTGCCAGTGGGGTGGCCGCAGCCTTGCGGCCGTGATCGTGGCCGTCGACGCCCGTGGCGCCGCCGATGACGGCGTCCTCGCCGGCGTCGGGACCCGGATCCGACGACCCGTTGCCCTCGGCGGGCTTCTCGCGATGCCGCGGCGGCACCGACAGCACCGCGGTGCTGTTGACGGTGTGCACATACGGCCGGGTCGGGCTGTAGCGGATCACGCTGATCGAGGCGGGCTCGACGACGATGCGCTGGAAGGAATCGAGGTGCATGCCCATCGCATCGGCGATCACCGACTTGATCACGTCGCCGTGCGAACACGCCAGCCAGACCCCGCTGCCGTCCGGACCACCGTGGACGCGGTCGAGCTCGCGGATCGCGGCCACCGCCCGGCTCTGCACGTCGGCAAGGCCTTCGCCATCCGGGAAGATCGCCGCGGACGGGTGTTGCTGCACCGTCTTCCACAACGGCTCGCTCAGCAACTCCTTGATCGGCCGGTTGGTCCATGAGCCGTAGTCGACCTCGGCGAGTGCGTCCACGACGATCTCCGGGACGTCGCGGTCGGGGTCGGCGTCGAAGGCGGCCATCAACGGCGCCATGGTCTGCGCACAACGATCCAGCGGCGAACGGGCCACGGCCGTGATCTCACCCAGGCACACGCCGAGCCGATCCGGCAGCGCGGCGGCCTGCTCACGTCCCTTGTCGTCGAGCGACACCCCGGGCGTGCGTCCGGCGAGGACCCCCGAGGTGTTGGCCACCGAACGCCCGTGTCGCACAAGTATCACGGTCATGTCTCAACCTTACGGCTCACGGTGTGGTGATCCTGCCGCACCGATCACGTCGCGCTGATCACGCCCGCGGAGAGCAGGCCGATGACGGTGAGTCCGAGGATCACGCGGTAGGCGCCGAACCAGTTCATCGAGTGGGCGCTGACGAATCGCAGCAGCCAGGCGATCGACGCGAATCCGATCACGAACGCGACGAGCGTGGCGACCAGCAACTGGGATCCGGTCGCCTCCATGCCCTCCCCACTCGGGTTGAACGCGTCCGGCAGGCTGAACAGGCCCGACGCGGTCACCGCGGGGATGGCGAGCAGGAACGAGAACCGGAACGCGGCCTCCCGTTCGAGCCCGAGGAACAGGCCGGCGCTGGCGGTGGCGCCGGAACGGGAGACACCCGGGATGAGCGCGAGGCATTGCGCGAGCCCCATCACGACGCCGTCACGCAGGGTCAGTTGCTCCATGGAGCGTTCCTTGCGGCCGTACCGTTCGGCCAGCCAGATCACGCCCGCGAACAGGATCAGCACGGTGGCCACCAGCCACAGGTTGCGCCCGGTGGTCCTGATCTCGTCCTTGAACAGGTACCCCAGGACGCCGATCGGGATGGTCGCGAAGATCACATACCAGCCGATTCGATAGTCGAGGCCGCGCTCGTCGCTGTGGAACAGGCCGCGGAACCAGGCCGCGACGATCCGCACGATGTCGCGTGCGAAGTAGACGAGCACCGCCGCCTCGGTACCGAGCTGGGTGACCGCCGTGAAGGAGGCACCGGCATCCTCGCCGAACATGACCTCGGAGGCGATCCGCAGATGTCCCGAGGACGAGATCGGCAGAAACTCGGTCAGCCCCTGCAGGGCGCCGAGCACGATCGCCTGGGCCCAAGTCATCGTGTCGCTCACGGCCGCAGATGCTACGTGCAAACCGGGAGTGTCACCGCATTGCCGGTTACGCGTCGCGGACTCCGTGCGCCCGAACCGGGGTCCGGCGGCACCGTCCACCCCGGTCGTCCCGGCGGCACGGCGTGCCGCAAGATGGTGACATGCACGTGCCGACACCGCAGCGCCCGACCAGCCGGTTCGATGGGGGGCGTCGACCGCGGGTCCTCGCCGCGGCGCTCTGCGTCGCCGCTGTGCTGGCGGTGGTCGCGGGATGTGGATCGTCCGACACGCCGTCGACGCCCGATGTGCCCACCGTCACACCCGCGACAGCGTGGCCGTCGCCGCCCGGACCGGCCGCCGATCCGGTGGGTGTGGTGGTCCCGACACCGGCGAAGAGCCGGGGGCTGGCAATCGACGACGGGGTCGTCGGGGTTCTCGATCCTGCGGGCACCACCGTCTTGCGCCACGGCCCCGGCGACATGACCGGTCCGGCCCAGGTCTCGGCCACCCCCGAACTGACGAAGATCATCGGGAGCGGCGACGGCACGTTCCTCGGCGTCGGTCCGAACATCCTCGTGCGCATCGCCTCCGACGGAGCCGTGAGTACGACGCCCATGTCCGCGGGGAATCCGACCGCGCTGGCGCGCACCGCATCCGGTGAGATCGTCGTCGGCACATCCGACGGCCGGCTACTGGTGTTCGACAAGGACCTGCGCCCGGGCCGGGTGATCGACGGATTCGTCCGCGTGGACGACATCACCGTGTCGCCGCCGGGCGCCGACCTCGCCACAGAGCAGGTCGTGGTCCTCGACCGGGCCCAGTCGTCGGTGACCCCGGTCACCCTGTCCGACGGCGAACTCGGACCCGCGTTGCGCGCCGGCAACGGTGCGACCAACTCGACCGTCGACCGGTACGGCCGGGTCCTCGTCGCGAACACCCGGGACGGTGAACTGATCGGATTCTTCGGATCACCGCTGGTCATGCGATTCCGCTATCCGGTGACCGGCGGGCCGTACGCCGTAGACTACGACGACACCCGCAACCTCGTGTGGGTGTCGACAACCGCGAACAACGAGGTGGTGGCCTATGACCTGTCCGGGGGCGAACCCGTGGAGAAGCATCGGTTCCCGGCGGTCGCGCAACCGGACGACATCGCCGTCGACGACGAGTCCGGCACCGTCTACGTCCTCTCCCAGCGAGGCGGACTGCAGGTGGCTCCCCCGGACTACCGGACCCGTGGTGCCATCACGACCCGTCCGTCCGGCAGGTGATCATGTCGCCTAGCGCACGATTCGGCTCGCGCCATCCACGCGGATGGGAGGTCACCACCGACGACCACGAATGTGTGCTGCTCACCCTGCCGCCCGACGTCACGCGGATCACCGCGTCGATGCGGCTGTCGATCGAGGCGGAGTTCGGCGGGTGGGAGCTCAAACGCGTCCGGCTCTACTCCGACGGCACCCGGAAAGTCCTGTTGCGCCGACGGAAACCGCCACGCATGCGCGGCCAGGTCCCGCACGCCCCCGATGCGGGGGCGGCCGCGTGCTGAGCCGGGTCAACCATCTCCTCTACCCGGTCCTGCTGCGGGCGATGTTCCTGTTGTCCCCGGAACGCATCCACTCGATCGCGGCCGGGGCCATCGGATTCACCGGCCGGAATCCAGTGCTGCGCTTCCTCGCCGCCAAGGTGTTCGCCACCCACGATCCGGTGCTGCGCCAACGTGTCTTCGGCGTCGACTTCCCCGCCCCACTGGGCCTCGCGGCCGGATTCGACAAGACCGCGTCCGCCGTGAACGCTTGGGGGCAACTGGGTTTCGGCTACGCCGAGATCGGCACGATCACCGGTCGCCCGCAACCGGGCAATCCCGCGCCGCGACTGTTCCGGCTGCCTGCGGACCGCGCACTGATCAACCGGATGGGGTTCAACAATCCCGGTGCGACCGTCGCCGCCGCGCACCTCGCGGCGCTTCGCCCCGGGCCGGTGAGCGTGCCCATCGGTGCGAACATCGGCAAGACGAAGGTCGTGCCGATCGAGGACGCGGTCGAGGACTATCGTTTCAGCGCCCGCAGGCTGGGTCCGCTGGCCGACTTCGTCGTCGTCAACGTCAGTTCACCCAACACACCCGGCCTGCGTGACCTGCAGGCCGTCGATTCGCTGCGGCCCATCCTCTCCGCGGTGCAGGCCGAGGTGAGCGTCCCCGTGCTGGTCAAGATCGCCCCCGATCTCGCCGACGAGGACATCGACGCGGTCGCCGATCTCGCCGTGGAACTCGGGTTGGCCGGCATCGTCGCGACCAACACGACGATCGACCGCGGCGGGTTGCGCACGCCCGCCGACGAGGTGGCGGCGATGGGCGCGGGCGGGTTGTCCGGCGCGCCGCTGGCCGATCGGTCCCTCGAGGTCCTGCGGCGCCTCCACGCGCGGGTGGGTGGACGCGTGACCCTGGTCAGCGCGGGTGGCATCGAGACCGCGGACCAGGCCTGGGAACGCATCTGTGCGGGCGCGAGCCTCCTGCAGGGTTACACCGGCTTCATCTACGGTGGCCCCTTGTGGGCCAAGGAGATCCACGACGGCCTCGCCGCGCGGGTGCGTGCCGCCGGTTTCGCCGGGGTGGCCGACGCGGTCGGCAGCGACGCCGTCTCGGGCTGACCGGTCAGGCTTTCACCCGGATCCGCTGCATCATGTCGTGATCCTCGTGGTCGAGGTTGTGGCAGTGCCACACATAGCCTTTGATCCCTGTGTGGTGGTGGCCGCGGTGGACCTGGTGGCGCGGGCCGGCACCGGCATGCGCACCGCCCGCCGACTCCATCCGGACCGACTCGGCACCCGCCGGCACCCGGATCACGGCATCCGGATCGAATCCCAGGTCCGACGCGGACGGCCATTCGACCAACAGGCTGGTCACCGAATCCTCCGGGCAGTGCACGGTGTCCTTGTACCCGCGTTCGGCCGGCTCCGGCGGCTGTGTCGGCCCGAAGACGAAACGATCCGCCGGAGGCGCCCACCGGCGGTCGACGTCGACCGGCGGCGGGTCGGCCGCCATGTACGCGGCGGAGTTCAGTGCCCGGCGCCCGATCACCCGGAACCTGGCGAGGTGGATGTGGATCGGATGTTCGAACGGCAGGGTGTTGACGATGTCCCATCGTTCGACCGTGCCCGCCCGGACGACCTCGACGTCGTCGGACATGAACCCGAGATTGTTGATGAGCAGCATCGCCCGGATCGGCAACGGCAACGAGTGCGCGGCGTTCGCCGTCCACATCAGCGTCATCGTGCGGCGACGCTGCGGCGGAGCGGGTTTCGGCAACGCCGGCGGGAGGCCCGGGCGACCCCGCAGGCGCGTCGGGACCGCGCCGGTGCGCATCGGCCGCCCCCGTGCCACGAATCGCATGACCGAGGTCAGCGGCGGGACCATGAACAGGGTGTTGCCGATGCTGTTCGACGCGACGTTGCACAGTTCCACCGCCTCTCCGTCGCCGAGCGAACCGAAATCGACGAGCACGTCGGCACGTTCGCCGGGAACCAGGGTGAGGGCGGTGATCGGTTCCGGATGTTCGAGCAGACCCTGGTCGCTGCCGATCACCCAGAAACGCATGCCGTTGCCGAAGGCCAGCCGAAACGTCCGTGAGTTCGCGCCGTTGCAGAGGCGCAGCCGGTACAGGCCGCGGGCGACGTCGTGCGTGGGCCACGCGACCCCGTTGACCACCGCGACGTCACCCCAGAGTCCGCCCTGGTTGCCGCCCTGCGGGAGGAAGACGACCTGCCGCGCCTGCAACGTGCCGTCGGCGTTGAACGTACGGTCGGCGATCATCAGCGGCAGTTCGTGGTCACCCGCCGGGAGTCCGAGCGGGTTGTCGGCGCGGCCGGTGTCGAACCGATCGCGCACGAGGTAGAAGCCCGCCAGCCCGGCCTGCACGTTGAGGCGGGTGATCCCCATCGCGTGATCGTGATACCAGAGGGTGGCGGCCTCCTGCCGGTTGTCGTACCGGTGCTGCGCGGTCGCGCCGGGGCGCCAACTGATCATCGGGTGGCCGTCGTGATCGGGCCGGGTCGGGGCGCCGTGCAGGTGGACCACCATGCGCGGACGCACCCGGTCGGCCTCGCCGACACCCATCATCGTGGTGTCCACGTCGGCGGCCAGCACATGGCGGCCGAGTTCGTTGCGGAAGCCGATCCGCGCCTCGACCTCCGACTGCGCTTCCAGGACGGGGCCGTTGATGTGCGGGCCGTATCCCCACGCGCGTGTGACGGGCAGATCCCGGTGATACCTGTGGACCGACTCCCGGGCCACGAGCAGACCACCGGCCGCCGCGCTCGGCATCACCACGAGGTCGTCGACGAATCGTGGCAGCTGCGGCGACGCGAAGTTCAGTGGACTGTTGAACGGTGGTTGGGGTTGTGGCGGCAGGTTACCCGGCAGCGGCGGCAACGGCACCGACGGTGGGCGAGCGGCTGCCGTACCCGCTGCCTCGGTCGCCGCCAGTCCACCGAGCGCGAGACCGCCGACCAGCAGTGCACGCCGCGAGATCTCCCCCACCACAGTCCCCCTCGAGTCCCCCGACAACATCTGAGCCGTGATGGTACCGATCGGCGTCCGGCCCCTCGGACGCCGATGGCGCACCGGTTGCCCGGCGCGCCATCGTGCGGGCGTGACGCGGACCCGTCCGCGCCCCGCCGCTCAGACGTCCTCGGAGGCCTGTTCGTAGGTGCCGACGATCGTCGCGCGCGCGATCGCGTGCGAGAAGAGGTTGAACCCCAGGTAGGCGGGCGTGGCACCGTCCGGCAGACCCAGCGATTCGACATCCACGGCGTGCACCACGACGAAATAGCGGTGCGGGCCGTGCCCCGGCGGCGGGGCCGCCCCGACGTAGCGCTTCATCGCCGCGTCGTTGGCGAGCGTGACGGCACCGTCGGGCAGGCCGCTGCCGGATTCGGCGCCGGCACCTTCGGGCAGCGACGTCACCGACGCCGGGACGTCGGCGACCGCCCAGTGCCAGAAGCCGGACGCGGTCGGCGCATCCGGATCGTAGACGGTCACCGCGAAACTCTTGGTGGCCGAAGGGAATCCGGACCAGCTCAGCTGCGGTGACAGGTCTTCGCCGCCGGCCCCCATCAGACCGCTCACCTGTTGGTTCCGCAGCGATCCACCGTCGGACATGCTGTCCGAGGTCAGCGTGAAGCCGGGCAGATCCGGCAGCGGGTCATAGGGATTGAAGGACATCAGATCACCTTTCTCGCGTCGCCGCGGGATTCGTCGACCGGACACCGACACCTCGTCGGCGCCCCGGTCGGGGTGGTTCAACTGTGCAACAGAAAGTGCTCGAACACCTTTGTTCCGAACAACACGGCATCGACGGGCACGCGCTCGTCGACGCCGTGGAACAGCGCCGCGAAGTCGAGGTCCGGCGGCAGTTGCAGGGGGGCGAAACCGAAGCATCGGACCCCGAGCTTCGCGAACGCCTTCGCGTCCGTGCCGCCCGAGAGCATGTACGGCACCGTCTTGCCCTGCGGATCGTGGGCGAGGATCGCATCGTTCATCGCATCGACGAGATGCCCGTCGAACGTGGTCTCGTACGAATCGAGATGGGTGATCCACTCGCGCCGCACGTTGGGGCCGAGGAGTTCGTCGATCTCCTTCTCGAATTCGGCCTGCCGGCCGGGCAACACCCGGCAGTCGATCACCGCCTCGGCCTTCTGCGGGATCACGTTGGCCTTGTAGCCCGCCTTCAGCATCGTCGGGTTCGCCGTGTCGCGCAGTGTCGCACCGATGATCCGGGCGAGGTTGCCGAGCTTGAACAAGGTCGTGTCCAGATCGGGTGCGTCCGGCCGCAGATCGAGGCCGGTCTCGCCGGACACCGCCGCGAGGAACTCGCTCACCGACTCGGTCATCACGAGCGGGAAGGTGTGTCGTCCGATCCGCGCGACGGCCTCGGCGACCTCGGTGACCGCGTTGTCCTCGTGCAGGAACGACCCGTGACCCGCGCTGGCGTCCGCCGTCAGCCGCATCCAGGACAGTCCCTTCTCGGCCGTCTCGACCAGATAGAGACGCCGCTGCTCGCCGTCCGGGCGGTCGACGGTCAGCGAGAATCCGCCGACCTCACCGACTGCCTCGGTGATGCCCTCGAACAGATCGGGGCGGTTGTCCACCAGCCAGTGCGACCCCCACGTCCCGCCGGCCTCCTCGTCGGCCAGGAAGGCGAAGACCAACTCGCGCGGCGGGACGGTGCCGTCGCGTTTGAACTGGCGCGCCAACGCCAGCGCCATCCCGACCATGTCCTTCATGTCGACGGCGCCACGGCCCCAGATGTAGCCGTCCTTCACCGACCCGGAGAACGGGTGAACGCTCCAGTCCGACGGTTCGGCCGGCACGACGTCGAGGTGCGAATGCACCAGCAGGGCGCCACGGTCGGAATCCGGGGGACCGGCGAGGCGGGCGAACACGTTGCCCCGCCCCGGCCGGCCTGACTCCACGTACTGGGTGGTGTACCCGACCTCCTCGAGAAGCTGCGCCACCCATTTGGCGCACTCTTCCTCGCCCCTGGTGGTCTCCGGCTCGCCGGTGTTGGTGGTGTCGAAACGGATCAGCCGACCGACGAGATCGACCACTTCGTCGACGGCGCGACCGGTATCGGGCTGGGAAGTCACCCCCCACTCCTACGGGATTTGGGATAGGCGGGCAACCTCGGTTACTGTGGTGCCGCACTGAAGACAGGTCCGAGTGGCGGAATGGCAGACGCGCTAGCTTGAGGTGCTAGTGCCCTATTAACGGGCGTGGGGGTTCAAGTCCCCCCTCGGACACCACATGGAAGACCCCGGCCGGCGGCCGGGGTCTTTTTTGTCCGTGCCGTCATCTGTTCATGTCCTTCTGTCCGTGCCCGCCAGGGCTGTCGGCGGTGGCTCGTCGTTGCACCGCGAGAATGACATTTCCATCTTCGGAATTGTAATATACGCTTGCGCAGAATCATTGATCGACCGATCGCGGAGGAATCGACATGCCCAAGGCGCTGGCGCCCGAGATCTCGACGTGGCCCGACAAGGAGGCGCAGCTCATCGGCAGCACGTGCGGCAGCTGCGAGTTCGTCACCTTCCCGGCGCAGAGCCACTGCCCCAAGTGCGGCACCGGCGGCATGGCCGACACCCGCCTGCCGCGCACCGGAACCCTCGTCGCATGGACGGTGCAGGGGTTCCCGCCGGGAGCGCCCTACGCGGGTCCCGTCGGCGACGATTTCGTGCCGTTCGGTGTCGGACTCGTCCAGCTCGATGACGTGGTGCGTGTCGAGGGCCGTCTCACCGAGAACGACCCCGCCCGACTGGCGTTCGGCCAGAAGGTCGAGCTGACCATGATCCCGTTCGCCACCGACGACGACGGCGACGAGATCTACACCTTCGCCTTCGCACCGGCCTGACCCGAGAGGACCCCCATGACGAACGACGTCGCCATCATCGGCGTAGGCCTGCATCCCTTCGGACGGTTCGACAAGACCGCGATGGAGATGGGTGCCGACGCCATCCAACTGGCGTTGACCGATGCCGGATTGACATGGCAGGACATTCAATTCGGCTTCGGCGGCAGCTACGAGATCTCCAACCCGGACGCGGTCACCCGCCTCGTCGGGCTCACCGGGATCACCTTCACCAACGTCTTCAACGCCTGCGCCACCTCGGCCAGCGCCATCCAACAGACCGCGGACACCATCCGTCTCGGCACCTACGACATCGGGATCGCCGTCGGGATGGACAAGCATCCGCGGGGCGCGTTCACCGACAATCCGGCGAAGCTCGCACTGCCCCAGTGGTATGCAGAGAACGGCCAGTTCCTGACCACCAAGTTCTTCGGGATGAAGGCCAATCGCTACATCCACGACCACAACATCTCCCCCGCCACCCTCGCGAAGGTCGCGGCGAAGAACTTCCGCAACGGGGAGCGCAATCCGAACGCCTTCCGCCGCAGCCCGATTCCGGAAGAGACCATCCTCGGCTCGCCGATGGTCAACTACCCGTTGACCCAGTACATGTTCTGCTCGCCCGACGAGGGCGCGGCTGCGGTGATCATGTGTCGCGGCGACCTGGCGCACAAGTTCACCGACAAGCCGGTCTTCTTGCGCGCCAGTGAGATCCGCACCCGACGGTACGGCGCCTACGAGGTGCACGCGACGTCGGCGCCGATCGAGGAGGACGTGTCGCCGACCGTCTACGCCGCGAAGGCGGCCTACGAGCGCGCCGGCATCGGGCCCGAGGACATCGACATCGCACAACTGCAGGACACCGACGCGGGCGCCGAGATCATCCACATGGCCGAGACCGGACTGTGCAAGGACGGCGAGCAGGAACAGCTGCTCGCCGACGGCGCGACCGAGATCACCGGGTCGATCCCGATCAACACCGATGGCGGTCTGATCGCCAACGGCGAGCCCATCGGGGCGTCCGGCCTACGTCAGATGCACGAACTCGTGCGCCAACTCCGCGGGGAGGCCGGCGACCGACAGGTGCCGGGCAATCCCAGGGTCGGGCTCGCGCAGGTCTACGGGGCACCCGGGACGGCGTCGGCAACCATCGTGTCGCGCTGACCGGACGCGCCGGGCCGCGGGGCCCTACTCCGCGGATCCCGGCGCGGCGCCGACGAAACGCCCCAACGGATGCGGCAGTTCGATGCCGTGCTCCTCGTAGGACTGCAGGATCGCGCGGCGTAGCAGCCGCTGCGTCGCCCACTGGGTGTTCGGCTTGGTCTTCACGGTCAGACGCAGCGTGATCTGATACGGCGACACCTCCTGGACGCCGAGCATCTCGGCCTGCCCGAGGACGTCGCCGACCACCGGCTCCTCGGCCAACGCCGCGTTGGCCGCGGTCAGCGCGACCTCCTCGGCCCGGTCGATGTCGGCGGTGGGTGCGACGAGGACCTCGACACGGGCGACGGCGTACTCCTGACTCATGTTGCCGACCCGCACGATCTCGCCGTTGCGCACGTACCAGAGGGTGCCGTCGATGTCGCGCAGCGTGGTGACCCGTAGGCCGACGGACTCGACCTCGCCTGCGGCCTCGCCGAGGTCGACGACGTCGCCGACGCCGTACTGGTCCTCGAGGAGCATGAACACACCGGACACGAAGTCGCGGACCAGGTTCTGCGCGCCGAAACCGATCGCCAGACCCACGATGCCGGCCGAGGCGATGAACGGTGCGATGTTGACGCCGAGCACACTGAGGACCGACAGGATCACCCAGGCCAGCAGGATGATCGAGACCGTCGACTTGAGCACCGAACCGATGGTCTTGGCGCGCTGGGCTCGACGTTCCATCACCGCGGCGCTACGGCCCGACGACGGCGTACGTTCACGCAGGTGCCGCAGCAGGGCCGGTTTCCGCGACTCCGAGCTGCTCCCGGTCGCCGGCTGGGGACGTCTGGTGGCGCGGTCGATCGCACGATGCAACAGGAACCGCACGATGAGCGCCACGGCGATGTAGGCCACGATCCTGATCGGATTCTCGATGAGCCACTCGCGGTTTGTCTCCGTCCATTCGAATGCGATGTCGTGTGCCGTCATGACTCCGACCGTACGGATGAGGACGCGCATGTCCAGCCGAGCGCGCCCGCGATGACGATTGGGCTGCCGACGGCCCGCTCAGCCTGCGGCGAACGTCACGACGTTCTGATCGAGGATCATCTCGTCCGTGCGCTCGCCGGTCGGCGCGCCCGGGGCCATGACCAGCGGCACGCCCTCCCCCTCGGCGGCGTCGAATGCGGCGGTGCTCGCGACGCGTCCGGTGATGGTGAATCGGTGGGTGACGCTGGGCACACCTTGCGAGGCGAGGAACGACGGGCCGTTCATCACGTGCACGTGCAGGTGTGGGGCCACCGAGTTCCCGGTGTTGCCGACCTTGCCGATCACGTCGCCCTGACGGATCCGGTCCCCGGGGGCGAAGCGCACCGAGCCGGGTTGCATGTGGGCGTAGTTGACGTAGAAGCCGTCGCCGATGTCGAGCACCAGGTTGTTGCCGTCGGCGTCGGCGATGTCGATGCCCTCGGGATAGGTGCCCGGCGTCTGTTCGGGGAGGTCGTTGCGGCTGGCCACCACCGTGCCGTCGGCCACCGCGAGGGCATCGTCGCCGAAGATCTGGTAGCTCGACGGGTCCCGACGATCGCCGACGTAGATGCGACCCTGCGCATCGGCCTGCTCCCAGTCGACGGCATATCGCTGTGCCAGCTCCGGTGCGCCGTTGACCGGCAGCATCGCTCGGGTGTGCCGGACGGCATCGCAACAGGCGTCGGCCGCGATGTAACGCTCGCCCCGCAGCGGCGCGCCCAGCACCGGCACCGTGCGGTCGTCGACCTCGGTCGGCGCGATCCTCTCGGTGATCGTCTGCTCGCCGGACGGGCCGGTCACGCGGACGGCGACCTCGTGGATGAGCTCAGCCGGCGGTGTCGCGCCCCCGGGCAGCGTCACGTGGAGAAACAATGTGCCCACCTGACCGCCGCCGAGGATGTTCGAATAACCCTCCGGTGCCCCGGGCGTGACGCTCACCGGGCGACCGACGGGCTTGAGTCGTGCCGCGACCGCCGACGCGTCCAGGGATTCCAACGAGGCGTCGCCGGCCGCGTCGAGGACGCGGACCGAGCTGACCGTGGCGTCCGTGGGCGTGAAATTGGTCAGCGTGACCTCGTAGACGAGGTGCGTGTCGCCATCGGAACCCGCGAAAGGCGTCGGGTCGAACATCACCGAGCCCACCACCGGGGTCACCACCGGCTCGGGCGGTGCGCCGGACGCCGCGGAATCCGCTGCGGTGTCCGACCCCGGGCTCGAAGCCGAACCGGCGGATTGCTCATCCGACGCGCAGCCCGCGGCCACCGCCACCGCGACGACGGCGAGGACGACCCGCATGTGACGACCGATCGTGATCATCGACTCTCGATTCTGCCGGGCATACGTCGATACCGGATACGGGGATACCCGGGTACGGAGATCGTAATGTCCCCGATCGCACGTCAGGACCGTTACCGGGGACAATGGCCGGGTGACCCGCCTCTTCTTCGACTGCGACACCGGGATCGACGACTCTCTCGCCCTCCTGTATCTGCTCGCGCGCCGCGACGTGGACCTCATCGGCATCGCTTCCACGGCCGGCAACGTCCCGGTCGACGTCGTCGCCGCCAACAATCTGGCCTGGCTCGAGCTGTGTGGCCGCACGGACATCCCGGTTCACATCGGTTCGGCCACACCGCTGGTCGCCGAACTGATGACCACCGAGGACACCCACGGTCCGCTCGGCGTCGGCTACGCCGAGCTGTCCCCGAGCATGCTGTCGCCGAGCCCCCTCGACTCCGCGGACGCCTGGATCGAGGCCGCCGCGACGTACCCCGGCGAACTGATCGGGCTGGTGACGGGTCCACTGACGTCGCTGGCCGCGGCGGTGCGCCGGGATCCCGGCCTGCCCCACCGACTGGCCCGGCTGGTGACCATGGGCGGTGCATTCCATGTGCACGGCAACACCACCCCCACGTCGGAGTGGAATGTCGCGGTGGATCCAGAGGCGGCCGCCGAGGTCTTCGACGCCGCCGGCGTGCAACCGCCGATCATCTGTCCGCTCGACCTCACCGAGTCGGTGGCTCTGACGCCCGACCACCTCGTCCGGCTGGCCGCGGCGGCGGGCAGCAATCCGGTCGAATGCCCCGATGCCGGCGACGAGCTCGGCCTGCGCTCGGTGGCCGACAACGTGCTGATACGGCACGTCACCGATGCGCTGCGCTTCTACCTCGAGTTCCACCACGCACATGACGAGGGATACATCGCCCATCTGCACGACCCCTTCGCCGCGCTCGTCGCGCTGGCGCCCGACATCGTGACCACCATCCCCGCCCGGGTCGGTGTGGAGCTGACCGGCACGCTCACCCGGGGCATGACGGTGGCCGACGAGCGGTCGATGACCGGCGAACCCAACGCGCGGATCGCCATGGCGACAGACGTCGACGCGGTCTTCGACGAACTGCTGGGCACGATCGCGGAGTTCGCCAGATCGTTTGCACCATCCGGCAATTCCGACAATGCACCCACAGCGACCCGCTGATCGGGGGCATCCGCACCACCACGGGAGTAGCGTCGAGATGTGACCAGACTCGGCTACCAGATCCCCAATTTCACCTACCCCGACGTCGCCGCCGACCAACTCTTCCCGACGGTCGTCGCGCAGGCCGTCGAGGCGGAACGGTCCGGATTCGACACGGTCCTGGTGATGGACCACTTCTACCAACTGCCCATCCTCGGCTCCCCGGACGAGGCGATGTTCGAGTGCTACACGCTGCTGTCCGCGCTCGCACAGCACACGACCGAGGTGCGACTGTCAGCGCTCGTCACCGGCAACACCTATCGGCACCCGACGCTGCTCGCCAAGACTGTCACCGCCCTCGACGTGGTGTCCGGCGGCCGCGGTCAGTTGGGTATCGGCGCAGGCTGGTTCGAGCTCGAACACGACTCCCTCGGCTACGAGTTCGGCACCTTCACGGACCGATTCGAGAAACTGGAGGAATCGCTGCAGATCGTGCTCGGAATGCTGAACAGGTCCACGCCGAGCCTCGACGGGAAGTGGTACCAGGTCGACGAGGCGATGAATGTGCCTGCGCCGCTCTCGAAGATCCCGGTGATGATCGGGGGTGGCGGCGAACGCAAGACGCTGCGGATGGTCGCCCAGTACGCGGACGAATCGAACCTGATCTGCGCAGTCGGGGACATCGGCCGCAAACTCGACGCGCTGGCCGGCCACTGTGAGCGGCTCGGCCGCAACCGCTCCGAGATCACGGTCAGTCTGCAGACGTCGGCATGTATCGCACCGACCCATGATGAGGCGGTCGCGGAGTTCGAGGCCTACCTGGCGCGGAATCCGGCCGCCGAGGTGCGCCGGGAGTCGACCATCGTCGGCGACTCGGACGAGGTGGCCGCACGCTTCGGCGAGTTGCTGGCGACCGGGATCGACGGCGTCACCGTCAACGCGCCGGCCAACGGACATGTCCCGGGACGGGTGTCACTGCTGGGCCAGACCCTCGCGCCGCTGATCGGATAGCCGGGCCTCGGTCGCGTTCTGGCCGGACGGCGACTCAGTCCTCGCCGTCGGCCTCGTGGTGGTCCAGGTTGACCGTTCCCGCCCGCCAATAGCCGTCGACCTTGACGCGTTGCTTCGGCAGCCCGAGTTCGCGCCGCAGATGGCGGCGGACCGGCTTGAGCGAATTGGCCTCCCCGGCCACCCAGCTGAAGAAGTCCCCACCCGGCAGAGGGTGATCGCGAATCGCCTCATACAGCAGGGTGCTGTTACCCGGTGCAGCCGAACCACGATGCAGCACATGCACTTCGGCGCCGGCGCGAGCCGGGAGCTCGATCTCGGCAGCCGGACCGGACACTTCGACGAAGGCGATGACCGGCTTGTCGGCGGGCAGCTCCTCCAACCAGCGCGTCAACGCGGGCAACGCGGTGTCGTCGGCGCCGAGCAGATACCAGTCATAACCCGTCGGGAAGATGGTGGAGCCGCGCGGCCCGAGCATGCCCAGGCGCTCGCCGGGACGCGCGCTCATCGCCCAGGAACCGGCCACCCCGTGGGTGTGCAGGACGAAGTCGACGTCCAGCAGCCCCGCGGCGCGATCGTAGGCACGCACGGTGTAGTCCCGATAGATCGGATGGCGGCCCTCCGCCGGGAGGCGCATGCCCTCCGGACCGATTCCGGGCATGACGATCTCGCCGGTCTCCGCGTCCGGGAAGAACAGCTTGATGTGGTCGTCGGTGGCCATTTCTACGAAATGGAACTCCTCGGGCGCGGTGATCGCGAACCGCACGCGACGCATCTCCGCACTGAGATCGGTGGTCTCGACCACCTCGACCGTGCGGGGCTCGAGGTCGTACATGGTCAACCGGATCTCGGCGGGGTCCGGCGTGAGATCGAGCGGGGCGGAATCGGCGCGGGTCACCGGAACCCGTCCCGACTGTTCGCGGGCTCCCCCGACACGTCGACCATGTCCGGCACCGTGCCCGCGGACACCAGTGCACGGCCGTCGACGATGGCGTGCACGATCTCACCGGAGCGGATCGCGACGTTCGACAGCAACGTCGACGTCAGGCCATGGGTGTGTTCGGAGTTGCCCTGGACGAAGATCTGCCCGCCGACCACATCGTCGGTCTGCACGCGGTACTGGCGATCCAGCACCGGACGACCATGTCGATCCTCCTGGCAGTGGGCGGCGAGATCACCGACCATGTCGGACAACGGCGTCGGCTCGAACCCGGTGGCGAAGATCACCGCGTCGCACTCCAGTACGGTCTCGGAACCGGTGAGCCGGTTGATGATCCGGATGCGCGTGGCGTCGTCGGTCTCGTCCAGTTCGACGATCTCGCTGGCGCCGTGGACGAAGAGTCGACGAGCACCGTCGACCCTCTCGGTGTACTCACGTCGGTACAGATCCTCGATCAGGACCGGATCCACGGCCGAGTAGTTGGTGCTGCGGTGATAGTGCAGCAGGCGCTCGCGCCATGCCGGGTCGGCCGAGAAGTACTCGTCGACGGCCTCGGGGTCGAAGACGCGGTTCGCATACGGACTGTCGTCGGCCGGTGTGTACCCGTACTTGGCGAAGACGGCATGGATCTCCGCGTCGGTCTCATCGTGCAGGTAGGCGGCCACCTCGGCCGCGCTCTGTCCCGCGCCGATCACCGCGTAACGACGGTGGTGGTGACTCGGCACGTCCGCGAACCGGGACAGCATCTGATGGTTGTGGAAGACACGGGGGCCGGCGGAGATACCTGCGGGCAGTTTCGATCGGAGACCGCCGCCCAGGACAACATTGCGCGCCCGGACCACGCCCTGCGACCTCGAGGTGACCTCGAAGTGGCCATCCGCCCATCGCACACCGGTCACCTCGGTGGAGTACTCCACCGGGAGGTCGACCCGATCGGCGGCCCAGCACAGATAGTCGTGGAACTCCGCACGCAACGGGAAGAAGTCCTGCCGATTGATGAAGTGGGTCAACCGCCCTCGCTCGGCGAGGTAGCTGAGAAAGGTGTAGGCGCTGCGCGCGTTGCGCTGCGTGGCCAGGTCCTTCAGAAAGGACACCTGCATCGTCGTGCCGGGCAACAGCATGCCCGAGTGCCACCCGAATGCGTCCTTCTTCTCGAAGAACCGCGCGGCGACCGTCTCGTGCGGACCGGCGGTGAGATTGTGCTCCTCGATCGCGATCGCCAGCGCCAGATTCGAGGGTCCGAACCCGATGCCGACCAGATCGACCACGGGGGAATAGTCACTGCACAAGCGTTTGCTCCTCTGGGTCGTTGTGAGACGGTGCGTCGCCCTGGTGGGCCGCAGCGTCGTGTGTGACCGCGTCATCCGGCAGGACGCGCTCGTTCGCCAGACTGTAGGTAAGACTATCCTAAGCACGATGCGCTTGCTGCATCGCCCTCACCGCCGTGGCACACGCACGATCACGAGCGGCGGGCGGGCGGCGGCACCGCCATGTTCCCCATCGAATCCGCGTGCCGCGGCCCGTTCGTCGATGCCTCGGCACGCTGCGCGGGCACTGATGCCGACTCGAATCGGCGCGTGGTGAACACCAGCATCGGCCCGGCCATGATCGACGTCGTCAGGGCGAGCAGCACGATGATCGCGTAGACGGGGTCGGTGAACACGCCGAGTTGCAGACCGATCGCCGCGAGGATGATCTCGACGATCCCGCGGGCATTGAGTCCCGAGCCCAGCGCCATCGCCTCCCAGTGGCCGACGCCGGCCAGCCGGGCCCCGACGTATCCGCCGGCGAGCTTGGTGCTCACCGCGACGACGAGGACGACCGCGGCCAGCAGCGCGGTGGCCGACTCACCCAGCAGCGTGAGATCCAGATGCAGCCCGGCCGTGGCGAGGAAGACGGGTGCGAGGACCGCCGTGGTGACGGTTTGCAGGGGTGCGAGCACCCCGCTGCCACGGCGGCCGACCATCAGGCCCGCCAGGAACGCGCCCAGTGCGGCCTCGAGATGGAGTGCGTCGGTCACCGCGGCGGCCCCGACGATGAGGACGACGACGATCGCGTTGACGTACCCGCCGTGCGCCGAACCCTCCAGGCGGTCCAGCCCTTTCCGAACCCACGGGCGCAACAACCAGGTTGCCGTCACCACCGCCACCAGGGAGATCCCGGTCAGCGGGAGTTGCCATCCGCGCAGGCCGACGGTGGCCATCGCCGACACCATGGCCAGCAACATCCAGGCGCCGACGTCGCTGAGCGTGCCGGCGCTCAGGATCACCTGACCGATCTCCTTGCGGAGCAGGTCGAGGTCGGTGAGGATCTTCGCGATCACGGGGATCGCACTGACCGACATGGCGGTGCCGAGCAGGAGCGCGAACTCCAGCGCGGTCGACTCCGCGCCGTGAAATCGTTCCGGCACAAGAAAGCCCACACCGATCCCGCAGGCAAGCGGGATGGCGAACGACCACACGCTGACCGAAGCGATGACCCGGCGGCGGGCCCGCAGCACACCGGAGTCGAGTTCCGCGGCCGCGAGTCCCACCAAGAGCAGGACGCCGAGTTGCCCGATGCCGGTCACCAGTGCCGACGGGTCACCGTTGTCGGGAAAGAGGTTCGCCGCCCCGTCGGGCCAGACCCAGCCCAACAGCGACGGGCCCAGCACGACACCGGCGAGGAGTTCGCCGACCATCGCGGGCAGGCCCACCCGGCGGGCGATCATCCCCAGCACCACCGCGGCGCCGAGGATGATCGCCAATTGGGTGAGCATCACGGCGCAAGAGCGGGTCTCGCGGCCACGCGTCGATTCGGACGGATCACACCGAGACCGTGGCCGGTTCGGCCCAGGCGAGTCCGTCCGCCGACGGGACGAGACCGCCGTCGAGCAGCGGCGGCTCGATCGTTCCGTCGCCCGACGCCCCGCGCGCCTGGAAGGCGTTCATCTCCTCCATCACGTCGCGCACGACCGGCGCACTGAACATGTGGCCCATCCGCTGGCCGGAATCGGTGTCCATGCCGCCGGTCTTCTCGGTCGCCTCGGTGAGCGCCCGGGTCGAGGCGCTGAACTTCTCGATGATCTGGTCCGGGTCGGTCAGTACGTCTTCACCCGAGTAGCCGCCGGCCACCAGCGAGACGAACGACGCCAGGTCGGTGCGGTCGAAGTTGGTGACCTTGCGTGCCTTCCAGAAGTACGAGTCCTCGGACTGCTCCATGTCGTAGAACGCGGAGAGGAACTCGTAGAACACCGCGTACTCGCGGCGATAGCGCCCCTCGAACTCTCCGAAGGCCCGTTCTTCGGTCATCGAGCCGGACAGCACACTGTTGATCGACCGCGCGGCCAGCACACCGGAATAGGTGGCGAGATGCACGCCCGTCGAGAAGACCGGGTCGATGAAGCAGGCGGCATCGCCGACGAGGACCGTGCCGTTGCCCCAGAACCTGGTGTTGGCGTACGAGTAGTCCTTGCGCAGACGGATCTCGCCATACGTGCCCTCGGTCACCCGGGTGGCATCGGCCAGCATGTCCTTCACGAGTCCGCAGCGGTCGATGTAGTGGCGCAGCGTCTCTTCCTGGGCGTTCAGCTTGTCCGCCTTCTCTTTCGAGATGACGGCGCCGACGCTGGTGAGCGTGTCCGACAGTGGGATGTACCACATCCACCCTTCGTCGAACGCCGCGCAGAGGATGTTGCCCGAGTCCGGCGCGGGCAGCCGCTTGCCGTTCTCGAAGTAGCCGAAGATGGCGACGTTCTGGAAGAAGTCCGAGTAGATCCGCTCTCCGCCGGCGTATTTCGACAACCGGGTCGTGTTGCCCGAGGCGTCGACGACGTATTTCGCCCGCAGATGACGGTCCACGCGGTCACCGTCGACGTAGCGGACGCCCACGACGCGTCCGTTCTCGTCCTGTTCGGTGCCGTTGACCCGGCAGTTCTGCCGCACGTCGACACCGGATTCGGCGGAGTGTTCGAGCAGGATGTTGTCGAATTTCATGCGCTCGACCTGGTATGCGTAGGAGCCTTCGCCCGCGAACTCCGGCGAGATGGCGAACAGGAAGTTCCACGGCACCGGATTCTTACCCCAACGGAAGCTTCCGCCCCGCTTGTGCATGAAGCCCGCGTCCTTGATCTTCTGATCCACGCCGAGGAGACGGCACACCCCGTGAATCGTGGACGGCAGCAACGATTCACCGATCTGGTACCGAGGGAAGGTCTCCTTCTCCAGCTGGACCACCCGATGCCCGCTCTTGGCCAGCAGGGTCGCGACGGTCGAGCCACCCGGCCCACCGCCCACGACCACGACGTCGACGTCCTCGATGGTGGTCGATGTCATCGGTCCGCCCCCTGGGTGTGACCCGCTGCGGCCGCGTCCTCGGTCAGCTCGCGCACCCACGCACCGACCACGGGATCCGATGCCAGCGCGACGAGATCCGCCTTGACCGCCCCGGCCGCGCGCCATCGCTCGATCAGCGACATCAGTCGGACGGAGTCGAGACCGACATCGAGAACGTTCGTGTCGTCGCCGATCTCCTCGACGGGTACCTGCAGGATCTCGGCGATGTCGCCGATGATCCGTTCCCTGGTCAGAGTCGAACTGGTCGTCGCCATATGGTGTTTCCTCATTTCCGCCATCCCGGGATGGCCTCTACTGCGGAGCTTCTCGAAGGGCGCCGCGCGGCAGTGCGACCCGAATCGTCGGCAGCATTCCGACCCGCTCCCGCCCCGGCGCCAGCACGTTACATCGCTTAGCCTAACCTTCCTTACCATCCCCCTCATGTCCAGATCGACTAAGTCACCGTCTAGGAGTCGGATTGGGAGGGCAGCAAAAGATTGGGTAGGCTAAGCTACTGTGCTGAACGTCCATCGTGAACCCTGTAACGGGCGCACCCACCACGTCCCGGGTTCACGAGGCTGATGCGAGCGTCCGCGGCGCAGCGTGGACTGTGGTTCGCCCAGTCGCTCCTGCCATCCTCATCGGTCTTCACCGTCGGCCAGCTCATCGACTTCGGCGTGGCCCCCGACCACGCTCGGCTCCTCGCCGCGGTACAGGCCGCGATCGACGAAGCCGACGGCCTGCGTTCGCGTTTCACCGAGCGGCGCGACGGTGACGTCTCCGTCGACCTCGGCGGTCCGATACCCGTGTCGGCCATCGACCTCGGGGACGACCCCGCGGCGATCGACTGCCACGCGGGCGAGGCGGTGCGGACCGTTGTCGAACCGGCCGTCGGTCCGTGCGCATCGGCGACGGTGCTGACCGCCGGAAACCGCATCGCCCTGTTGTTGATCGCGCACCACATCGTCCTCGACGCCTACGGCCTGGGATTGTTGGGCCGACGCATCGGGAGGCTGTACGCCGATCCGGAAGACGATCGCCGACTGCGACCGGTGACCGAACTCCCCGTCGATGTCGATGCCGCTCGCCCCGGCGACCAGGAGTTCTGGACCGCCGAACTGTCCGGCGTCGACGGACCGCTCACGCTGTCCGATCGCCCGCGCGGACATCGCGTCGCGACCCGGGTACGAACCGTTCGGGTGACGGTCGCCGGCGCCGGCGCACTCACCCGCTCGCCCGCCCGGCTCACCGCCGCGATCGCCGCCTTCTGCAGCCGCCGGGCCGAGACGACCGACGTCGTGGTGGGCTTCCCGATGATGAACCGTCTGGGTTCTCCGGCGGCGAATGTGCCGTGTACGACGGTCAATGTCGTTCCGCTGCGCATCGAGGTGCGACCCGGGCAGACGGTGGACGAACTCGCCGACCGCGTCGGGGAGAAGATGCGGGCGATCGCACCCCATGCGCGGTATCGCGGCGAGGACATCGTGCGCGATCTCCGTCGCCGCGGCGTGGACGGCGCCGTCGGGCCGACCATCAACATCAAGCCGTTCGGTGCCGGGATCTCCTTCGGCCGCGACCCGGACGGCCGCGAGATCGGCGCAACCGTCGCCTCGCTGGCGCGCGGACCCGTCGTCGACCTCTCGGTGACGGCACTGGACCTCCCGAGCGGTGACCTGGAATTGCTGCTCGACGCCGACGCCGATCTGTATGGCGCCGAGGAGATCAGCGATGTCGCGGACACCCTGCGCACCTTTGTGACGACGTTTCTCGACGACCTCCGGCCGCGCTGCGGCGGCATCCCGCTCGACGCGTCGGGTGAGCAGGCCCGGGTGACCGCGATCCGGACCGGCGACGCCCGCGCCACGGTGCGCACCGATCCCACCCCTGTCGCCACACGCATCGCCGGACAGCCCGACCACCTCACCGCCGCCGTCTGCGGCGCCGAGCGCCTCACCTTCGGCGAACTGAACCGGCGGGCCGACGATCTCGCGTCCCGCATCGGCCCGTGCGGCGGCGAGGACATCGTGGCCATCCGCCTGCCCCGAGGACTCGACCTCGTCGTCGCCCTCGTGGCGGTGCTGCGCAGCGGAGCCGCCTTCCTGCCACTGGATCCGGGGTTTCCCGCGGACCGGCTGGCGGCGACCCTCGACGACGCGCAACCGGTCGCCGTGATCGAACCCGGCGTGCACGGCCCGAACGTCGGTCGACACCGCCACGTGCGGCAGAGCCCGTCGCGCGCCCGCGCGGACGCGCGTGCCGACGCCGCCGCCTACGTCATCTACACCTCGGGATCCACCGGCACACCCAAGGGCGTCGTCGTCGGACACGGTGCGCTGGTGAACTTCACCGACGCGATGATCCGCGACATCGGCCATCGCCCGGGCACGTCGATGCTCGCGGTGACGACCATCTCCTTCGACATCGCCATCCTCGAGACCCTCGTCCCGCTGGCCGCCGGAGCGTCGGTCGTCGTGGCCACCCCCGACGAGGTGCACGACCCTGGCCGGCTCGCCGACCTCATCGTGCGACACGGGGTCACCCACATGCAGGCCACCCCCTCGCTGTGGTCGGCGTTCCTCGACGGCGGGCACGGCCGCACGCTGGCCGGTGTCGACGTCCTCGTCGGGGGCGAACAGTTGCCGCCCGAGGTCGCGTCCGGTCTCGTCGCGACGGCCCGCTCGGTGCGCAACATGTACGGCCCGACCGAGACGACGATCTGGTCCACGACCGCTCCGGTGCGCGCCGGTCATGCCGTCTGCATCGGTGGCCCCATCGACAACACCGGTATCCGTGTGCTCGACGCGACGCTGCACCCGGTGCGGGCCGGTCGCGTCGGCGAGCTCTATCTCAGCGGCGCGGGTCTCGCCCGCGGCTACCACCGATTGGGTGCGATGACCGCTCAGCGGTTCGTCGCCGACCCCTACGGCCCCAGCGGCAGCCGGATGTACCGCACCGGCGACCTGGTGCGGACACGGGTGGACGGCTCGCTCGAGTGCCTCGGCCGTACCGACCACCAGGTCAAGGTGCGGGGCTTCCGCATCGAACTCGGTGAGGTGGAATCCGTTTTGGCCGAGCATCATTCGGTCGAGAAGGCGGTCGCCACCACGGTCGGCGGACGTCTCGTCGGCTATGTCACCGCCGCACCCGGCAACCACATCGACCCGGCCGCGGTACGGACCGATCTCGCCGCACGGCTGCCCGACTACATGCTGCCCGCTGCCATCGTGACGGTGCACGCCTTCCCGCTGACGCCGAACGGCAAGATCGACCGACGCGCACTGCCCGCACCCGATTTCGCCGGCATCGCCGGTCACACCCGCCCACCGGAAACGGACACCGAACGCACGCTCGCCGAGGTATTCGCCGCCGTGCTCGGCGTGGCCCGCGTCGGCGCCGACGACAGCTTCTTCCTCCTCGGCGGGGACAGCATCACCGCGGTGCGACTCGTCGCGGCCGCGGCGCAGGCCGGCCTGCAGATCACCCCACTCGAGGTGTTCGACGGGCCGACCGTCGCGAGGCTGGCCGCGGTGGCACGGCCGATTTCGGTCGAGGTGCCCGCAAGCGGCGCTCCCGGACCCGGAACGATCGACCAACTGACCACCGCCGGAATCGATTCCGCCGAACTCGACGAATTGATGGACGGAAACCTGCTGTGACCGCCGCACCCGGAGAGGCCATCGAGGACGTCCTGCCGCTCACCCCGCTGCAGGAGGCCATCGTCTATCACTCGACGAGACCGCGCGGCGCCGGCGAGACCGATCCATACCTGATCCTCGCCGATCTCGATCTGCTTCCGCTCGTCGGCGACGTCGACGCCGATCGCCTGCGGCAGGCGATCGGCATCGTGATGGATCGCCATGCGGCCCTGCGCACGTCGTACACCCGGCGCCGCACGGGACAGCCCGTCGCCCGCGTGCACGCAACCGTCGACGTCCCGTTGTCGGTCGTCCGGCTCGACGCCACGACCGACCTCACCGCCCTGCACCGACGCGAGCGCGCCGCAGGAGTCGCGTTGACCGCTCCTCCCCCGCTGCGTTTCGTCCTCGCATCGGCCTCCGACTCCACCGGACCGATCACCACACTGGTGATGATCGCGCACCACGTGGCCGTCGACGGATGGTCCATCCACCGCGTGCTGGACGAGATCGTGCGCGCCTATCGCGGCGACCACCTGCCACCGGTACGACCGCTGAGCGACTTCTTCGGTTGGCTGTCGACGCGCACGGGCGACACCGCGGCGTGGACCGCCGCCCTCGCCGGGCTCTCCGCCCCGACCCTCGTCGACGTGCCGGAGTCCACGGGGACCTCGCAGGTCACCGACCATCACTTCGATGTGGCGCGATCGGCCAGGCTACGCGCCGTCGCCCGGGACGCGGGTGCCACGGTGAACACCCTGATCCAGGTGGGCTGGGCGTTGACGCTCGCCGAACTCGACGACGTCGACGACGTCGTCTTCGGTGCCGTCGTCTCCGGTCGCAATCCCGCGGTGACCGGTGTGGACGAGATGGTCGGCATGCTGATCAACACGATCCCGGTCCGGATCCGGCTGCGCCCCACCGAGTCGGTGACCACACTCCTCGCCCGCGTCCAGCGGGAACAGCTCGCGTTGCTCGATCACCATCACACGGCTCTCGGCGACATCCAGTCCGCGAAGGGCATCGGTGAGCTGTTCAACTCGGTGGTGGTGTTCGAGAGCTTCCCGCGCGGTTCCGTCCGGCCCCGCATCGAGGACGAGAACACCTATCCGGCAACCCTGCTCGTGGAGGACGAGCCGGAGATACGTCTCCTGCTCGAGCGCCGCGGTGTGGACGCCACCGTGCTCGACAGGCTCGTCCGTCACCTCGAATCGATCGTGGACCGCCCCGGGGAGGTCGTCGGGCGCATCGGACGAACCGATCACGGGATCACCCAGTCGGTGGCCCAACCGGTCCAGCCCTACCAGTCGGTCGCCACGCGTATCGCGGCCACCGCGGCTGCGCATGGGCGTCGGGCGGCCGTCGTCGCCGGCGAGCGTCGTCTGGGCTACCGCGAGCTCGACACCGCCGCCGGGCGTTTCGCCGCCGCACTGGCCCGCCGCGGTGTGGGCCCCGAGTCGATCGTGGCGATCCGCCTGCGCCGCACCGTCGACATGGTCGTTGTGTTGCTGGCCGTCGCGCGCACAGGCGCCGCCTATCTCCCCGTCGACCCGGGATACCCGGACGACCGCGTGCGGTTCATGCTGGCCGACGCCATGCCCGACCTGATCGTCGACGACACCGTCCTGGACGCGCTGATCGACGAGACCGTCTCGGACCCGGCGACATTGCCGCCGGTCGACGTCGATCCGGCATCCGCGGGCTACCTCGTCTACACCTCCGGATCCACCGGCACACCCAAGGGCGTCGTCGGTACCGCGGGGGCGCTGGCGAACCGGATCGGCTGGGCGGCGGCCCGATGGAAAGGGACCATCGTGCTCGCCAAGAGTTCCATCGCGTTCATCGACGGCACCACCGAGATCTTCGGTGCGTTGGCCGCAGGCGCCACCGTCGTCCTGGCCGATGACGCCACGTCCCGCGACGCGGTCGCGCTCGCGCAGCTCGCCCTCGACTCCGGCGTCGATCAGATCACCGCGGTGCCCGCCCTGGCGCGCGCGGTGGTGGAGGGGGCCACCCGACCACTGCACACCGCCCGCTGGATCGTGTCCGGTGAGCCGCTACCCCTACCGGTCGCCGAGCGACTCCGCGTCGATACGGACGAGCTGATCAACTCCTACGGTTCCTCCGAGGTCGCCGGCGACGTCGCGATGGGGCCGGTCGGCGTAGAGGTGGAGGTGCACGCCGGGCATCCGGTGCCCGGGGTGGCGCTGCGGGTTCTCGATCGCCATCTGCAGCCCGTTCCACCCGGGGTCCCGGGCGAACTCTATGTCGCAGGTGTCCAGGTGGGCCGGGGGTATCACGGCCATCCCGAGTGGACCGCAACGAGTTTCGTCGCGGACATCGCCGGGGACGGTGGCCGCATGTACCGGACCGGAGATCGTGCCCGGCGTCGCGCCGACGGCCGTCTGATCCTGCTGGGCCGTTCCGACGCCCAGGTCAAGATCCGCGGCAACCGGGTCGAACTCGGTGAGGTGGAGTCGGCCCTGCTGTCCGTCGACGGCGTCACGGGGGCCGCGGTCGTCGCCGGTACCGGCAGCGACGGCGATGCCCGCCTCGACGCCTACGTGGCCGGTTCGGCGGCCACGCGCGATGTCACCGCCGCCATCGGGCGCCTCCTGCCGACCTACATGATGCCGGCGACATGGACGCGGCTGGAGGCCATCCCGATGACCCCGGGTGGCAAGCTGGACCGGCGCGGGCTGCCCGCTCCCGATCGGCCGCGCGCCGGCCACCGCCGTCCGCCGAGCACCGAGCTCGAGCGAGATGTGGTCGCCGCGGTCGCCGATGTACTCGGCGTGGCCGACGCAGGCCTCGACGACGACTTCTTCGACCTCGGTGGTCATTCGCTCTCCGCGACCCGCGTGCTCACCCGGCTGCGGGTGAGCTCCGGTGTGGCGCTGACCGTGGCACAGGTCTTCGACCATCCCGTTCTCGCCGACATCGTGGGGCTGATCGACGACGCCCGGCGAGACGAGCAGTCGGCGACGTCGACCCCGGCGCCCTCGGACGAGCCGGTGGCCCTCGCCATCCGACCGGACCCGATCCCCCTGTCCCCCGCACAGCGGCGGCTGGAGTTCCAGAGCGGTATCGACGACTCGGCGTACACCGTGCCGTTCGCGGTACGACTGCAGGGCACCGGCGCCGGTGCCGCCGACGCCGATCGGCTGCGCGTCTCCCTGCGGGGAGTCGTGCGACGGCACGAGGCCTTGCGCACCCGGATCGTCGGCGGGGCGCAGGTCATCGACCCGCCCGAGCGCGCCGAGAGTATCGACATTCCCGACCATGACGCGACGGACGACGGGCTCTCCACGGCGATGGCCACGCTGATCGCGCGACCCTTCGACCTCACCGCCGACCTCCCCATCCGGGCCGATCTGCTGCGGATCCATGCGGACGGCACGGGCGAAAGCGATAATCCGACATCCGATGCGGTCCTCCTCGTCACGGTGCACCACATCGCTGCCGACGAATGGTCGGCGGGACGACTGTTCGCCGAACTCGCCGACGGGTACAACGGCGTCGAGGTCCCCACGCCGACAATCCAGTTCGCCGATCACACGATATGGCAGCTCGGCCGGCTCGGGGATCCCGCGGACCCGGCGTCACGAGTCCACCGGCAGATCGCCTTCTGGCGCCGCACACTTGCCGACGCCCCCGACGAACTCGACCTTCCCTACGACCGGCCTCGGGAGCTCGAACGAGACAACCGCGGAGACGAGATCGTCGCGACGGTCGGCCCCGCCCGGCTCGCCGCTCTCCGCGACCGGGCGCGCCACGAGAACGCCTCGATGTTCATGCTCGTGCACTCTGCTGTGGCGGTGGCGCTCTCGGCCTCGGGCGCGGGCAACGACGTGGTGCTGGGCGCGCCGATCGCCGGCCGTGCAGCGGCGGCCACCGACGAGTTGATCGGCATGTTCGTCAACACCCTGACGTTGCGGACCGACCTGTCCGGCAATCCCGATCTCAGCGAGGTCGTCGCCCGCGTCCGGCGCGGCGATCTGGACGCGTATGCGAATCAGGACGTCCCGTTCGACGCGGTCGTGGCCGCCCTCGCACCGGATCGGTCACTGGCCCGCCACCCCCTGTTCCAGACGATGGTGCAGTACCGCGACCCGATCGTGGCGCCGGTTTTCGACGATCTGCGTGCGACTCCGGAGTTCCCCCGCACCAGCACCGCGAAGTTCGATCTCACCTTCGAGTTCGCCGAACTCGCCGACGATCTCGGAATCCGGTTCCGGCTGGAATACGCGACCGAGCTCTTCGATCGGCACACGGCGACGGCACTGTCCGACCGGGTCGTGACCCTGCTCGGCCTGATCGCCGACGCACCGACCACCCGACTCGCCGATCTCCGGCTCGCCGGAGGGCCGGCCGCAACCCTGTCCGATCCTGCCCTGTCCGATTCTGCCGTGCCCGTGCCCGACGGACCGCCGCGCAGTCTGGTCGACATCGTCGCCGCCACCGTCGCCATCGCCGGCGACCGGACCGCGGTGATCGCGGGCGCGGAACGACTGACGTATCGCGAGATCGACCACCGCAGTGCACGACTCGCTACTCGACTGATCGCCGACGGTGTCGTGCCCGGCGACTTCGTGGCCCTGCTCGTGTCCCGGTCGACCGACCTGGTCGTCGCCGTGCTGGCGACCTTGCGTGCCGGGGCCGCCTACGTCCCGATCGACCCCGACTATCCGGCCGACCGGGTCAGCGGGATCCTCGACGACGCCCGTCCCCGGCTCATCGTCGACGATCGTTATCTCGCATCGGGATCGGGCGATGCGACGTCACCGCATTCTGTCGTGTGGCCGACGGTCGGGCCCGACCACCCGGCCTACGTCATCTTCACGTCCGGCTCCACCGGTCGTCCCAAGGGCGTCACCGTCTCCCACCGCAACGTGGTCGCGCTGCTCGATGCGACCGCCGGCCTGTTCGAGTTCGGTTCCGACGACGTGTGGACGATGTTCCATTCCTACGCATTCGACTTCTCGGTGTGGGAGTTGTGGGGTCCACTCTCGACCGGCGCGAGCGTCGTGATCCCCGATCGCGCGACGACGCGCTCGCCGGAGGAACTCGGCGCCCTCATCGCCGCCGAGAACGTCACCGTGCTCAACCAGACACCATCGGCCTTCTTCGCACTCGATGCGGTCGACGGTGCGGGTACCTCGACCCCCGGGACCGCGCTCGCGGCTTTCGACCTCTCGTCGTTGCGCTACGTGATCTTCGGTGGTGAGGCCCTCGACCTCGGGCGACTGGATGGGTTCCTGACCCGGCATCCCCGGGTGCGGGCCGTGAACATGTACGGGATCACCGAGATCACCGTGCACGCCAGCCATCTCGCGATCGATGCCGATATCGCGTCACGCGCCCAGGGCAGCGACGTCGGGACCCTGCTACCCGGATTCCGCGGGCACCTCCTCGATCAGTACCTGCGCCCGGTCCCGACCGGCGCGCACGGCGAGCTCTATCTGGCCGGCCCTCAGCTGGCGACGGGCTATCTGCGACGGGCGGGTCTGACCGCGACCCGGTTCGTGGCGGATCCGTACCATCCCGGAGCCGTGCTCTACCGCACGGGAGACGTCCTGCGGCACACCGCCGACGGCCGACTGCTCTACGTCGGCCGCTCGGACGCACAGGTCAAGATCCGCGGATTCCGTATCGAACTCGGCGAGGTACGCGCGGCGCTGGCCGCGCTCGAGAACGTCCGCGATGTCGCGGTGATCGCCCGACCCGGTCCCGACGGTGCCGACCGGCTCCTCGCATACGTCGTCGGCGACGGCATCGATTCCGCCGCCATCCGGGTCGCTCTCATCGAACGGCTTCCCGATCACCTGGTGCCCGCGGCAATCGTGGTCCTCGACCGGATTCCGCTGACCGTCAACGGCAAGACGGACGTCGCCGCGTTGCCCGACCCGGAGCTCAGCGGTGGGGGCAGTCGCCGACCGGCCGCGGGCATGGAGCTCGCCCTCGCCGAGGTCTTCGCCGACAGCCTGGGCATCGACCGCGACACCGACGGCATCCCGGCGCTCGGCGTCGACGACGACTTCTTCTCGCTCGGCGGCGACAGCATCGTGTCGACCACCATGGTCAACCGGGCCCGCCGCCGCGGACTGCAACTGACCCCGCGAGATGTGTTCACCCATCGCACGATCGCCGGACTGGCCACCGTCGCCCGATGGGCCGATCAGGATCGGGTGGTCACGCCCGGCGGCGCGGCCGGGACGTCCACCTCCCGGGCGGTCCCGCTGCTGCCGATCGTTCACCGGCTCCGTGAACTCGGCGGCACGATCGACCGCTTCAACCAGTCGCTGGTCGTCGACACGCCGGTGGGCACCGATCGCGCCTCCCTGGCGGCGGCGTTGCAGGCGTTGCTCGATGGTCACGACGCGTTGCGCACCGGTCTGTCGGTGGTCGCCGGGGTGGTGTGGAGCATCGAGGCCCATCCGGTCGGCTCGGTGCGGGCGGCCGACGTCCTCGACGTGGTTGCGCTGTCCGGGTACGACGACACGGCGATGGCTGTTCACGTCGAATCCGACCGTGCCGCGGCACGTCTGGCCCCGTCTGCAGGCATCATGCTGGCCGCGACATTTCTCGAGCCGACGGCCGGCGAGACGGGTCGACTCATCCTGGTCATCCATCACCTGGCCGTCGACGGGGTGTCGCGGCGCATCATCCTCGACGACCTCGCCGCCTTCCACGAGGCGGCCGTCGCCGGCATCACGCCGGTCGCGTTGCCGGAGGGCACGACGCTCCCGGCCTTCGCCGGCACCGTCGCCGCACGCGCGGCCGACCCGGCGGTGCTGGCCGAGGCGCAGCACTGGGCGACCGTCCTCGCCCCCGGCGGCGAGCTGATCCCCGGCACACCACCGGCCGGTGGCCGCGTGGGCGATCAGCGGCATCACGTGGTGACGCCCGAGCCCGACGTCACCACCCGAATCCTGACCGATGTTCCCGGCCGGCTCGGAGTCGGCATCACCGCGCTGTTCCTCGGCGCGTTCCGGGTGGCCGCCGGTGCGGTGCTCGGCACGGGCGATCTGATCGTCGACACCGAACGACACGGGCGCGACACCGACCGCGCGGGGCTCGGCGATCTCGACCTGTCGCACACGGTCGGCTGGTTCACCACCGTCGCCCCGCTGCGTCTGCCCCCGGCCGTGGACCTGACGACGGCCGTGCTCGACGCCGAACGACTGTGGGACGAGATGCCCTCGGCAGGTGCCGGATTCGGGATGCTCCGGTACCTCAATCCACAGCTGTGGGGCGCACTCGCCGGTATGTCGCGGGCGTCGGTGCTGATGAACTATCTCGGCCGGTTCCCGGTCGGCGGCGGCATCGCCTGGCAACCGGCGGCCGAGTCCACCGCGCTGAATGCCGTGCCCGATCCCGACCTGGGTTGCGGCTACCCGCTCGAGATCGACATCGTGTGCCGCGACGAGACAACCGGACCCGTCCTGTCCGCCACCTTCACCCATCTGCCCGACCAACTGAGCACCGACACCGTTCACGACCTCGCCGAGGCGTGGCGCACCGCGCTCGAATCCCTGTCGGCACCGATCGATTCCGGAGCGCACGCGTGACCACGGCCTCGACCTCGACCCAGACTGTTCCGGCGCTGGCCGGGCAGCAGGACATCTACCTCGCGATGCAGGTCGCACCGGACCCGACGCTGTACAACACCGGCCTGTACGCGGAGGTCTCGGCCGAACTCGACGTCGGCCGACTCCATGCTGCGCTGGTGACGACGCTCGAGTCCGCCGAGGCACTACGCGCGGTGTTCGTCGACGACGCAGGCGAACTCCGTCAGCGACTGCTGCCCTCGGACCGGTGGCACCTGCCGGTGCTCGACCTCCGCGACGGCGATCCGCACTCCTGGATGAGTTCGCGGATGGCCGAGCCGATGGACATCGACGCGGGCCCGCTGTCGCAGTTCGCGATCTTGCGGGTCACCGACGACACGATCTTCGTGTTCCTCAAGGTGCACCATCTGGTGTGCGACGGCATCGGTCTGATCCACCTGCTGCAGGCCGTGCAGGAGCAGTACGACGGCAAGCAGGTGTCCCGCGCATGGGACCTCCGCACGGTGCTGGCCGCCGAGGAGGACTACCGGTCCGGTGAGCGCTTCCTCGAGGACAAGCGGTACTGGGTCGATCGGATGGCCGACCGTCCCGAGCCGGCCCGACTCCTCGAATCCGATCTGCCGCCGGGCAAGGGCCAGATCCACGCCCGCTTCGCCGTCTCCCCCGACGAGCTCGCACCTCTGCGCGCGCTGGCGTCACGGATCGGCGTACGCCCGGCCGTGCTGATGATCGCGGCGGTCGCGGCGTTCACCCAGGTCCGCACGGGCCGCGAGGACCTCGTGTTCGCGCTGCCCGTCACGGGCCGGCTCGATCGGGCGATGCGCACCGCGCCGTCGATGGTCACCAGCGTGCTCCCCCTCCGGATCACGGCCGGTCGCCGCGACGATCTCGCCGACATCGCCCTGCGCGTCGATCGCGCCCTCTTCGCGCTCATCGCCCACAGCCGTTTCCGCGGTGAGGATCTCGGCCGAGCGCTGGCCACCACCGCCGACCGCTCCGACGGGCCGTACCGGATGTTCGGACTCGGTGTGAACGTCATGTCCAACACCACCCGACAGTCGGTCGGCGGCCACGTCCTGACGGCACATTCGCTGGCCTCGGGCCCGGTGTCGGACGTCGAGATCCAGATCCAGCTGCGGCGCAGGGACCGGCCGGCCGAGGTGGTCGTGCGGGCGGTGGAAGCGGCCGCAACCGAGGCGGCTGAGATCGCCGACGCCTTCGCCGATTTCCTCCGCGCCTTGTCCGGACAGCCCGACGCACGGCTCGCCGCGCTGTCCGCCGACGCCGTCGAGATCGAGCACGACGATGCCGACGGTCCGGTCGCACCCACCCCGTCGCTGCACCGGCTCCGAGACTTCGGACGTGATCCGGAGACGCTGCCGCGCCGCCTGATCCACGCCCGAGCCGTTGCGCAGACACCGACGGCCGACATCCAGACCGTCGCCGATGCGCTCGCGGCACGCCACGGGGTGTTGCGCACGACCCTGCAGCGTCCCGTCCCGATCCTGTGGACCCTGTCCACCGAACCTGCCTGCGTCCCCGCCGTCGTCGTCGCCGAGTCGGATCATGTGCCGCACGAGCCGGCTCCCGGTGTCACCTATGTGCCTGCCACGGGGGAAGTCGTCCTCTCCGTCGATCCGGTCCTCGTCGATCCCGTGTCGGCGCACTTGCTCAGGGTCGATCTGCAGACCGCGCTGGACGATCTCGCCGCGGCACGGCACATCGAGATCGACGCGGTGCCGTGCTCGTTGCAGCGCGTCGTCGGCGATCTCACCGCTGCCGCCACCGACCCGTCGTCGTTGCCGAGGTGGCTCGACGCCCTCGCACCCGGTGCAGATCTACCCGCACCCGAATCGCCCACGCCCGAATCCTGCACGGCCGGTGGGCCGATCGTGCAGCGGCTGGAGCTCGACGCACCGGCCGGCACTCGCCCCGACCTCGCGTCGGCGACCGCGATGGCACCCGTCGTCATCGATGCACTCGCCGACGTCTTGGGCGATCGGATGCCGCCCTCGGTGCTCGTCGACCTCGTCGTCGACCTGCGCCCGGCCGGCGCCGACCGCACCGCCGGACCACTACAGGGGCTGAGTCCGGCGCGCATCGACGTCACCGATCCCGTGGCCGTCGTGCCCGCGGGTCCGCCGCTCGACGTGCTCCGCTTCTTGTCCCCGCAGGTCGGCAACGCCCTGAGGGGCGCCGCGGCGGCGGGGACCATCGTCGAGCCGGCGATCCTCCTCGGTGATCACGGTCTGCCGACCGGTCACGCGCTCACCGCCGCGGTGATCGCCACGGTCGACGGCTGGGCCGTCGAGGTATCCGCCGACCCGTCCCGGATCGCGGACGCCGACCGGGTGAGCGCCGCCGTCGCGACCGCACTCGCCGAACGGTCCGACACCCGGCTGGTACCGCTCGACGACGCCACCATCGGGCGACTCACCGAACGGCACGGTGCCATCGACGATGTGTGGCCGCTCGCACCGCTGCAGGAGGGTCTCTACTATCAGGCCCGCGTCGACGCCGACAACGACATCTACACCGCACAGTTCTGGCTCGACTTCGGCCACCGCCTCGACCCGGAGGCCGTCCGGGCCGCGGCCCGGGCGCTGCTGCGCGGGAATCCCGAGCTGCGTGCGGCGTTCGTCGAGCACGATGGCCGTCCGCTGCAGATCGTCATGGCCGACGCCGAACCCGAACTGACCGTGGTGGACCTCACCGACCGGCCGGACACGGTCGACGCGGACCTCGACCGGCTCCTCGCCGGCGACCGCGCCACCCCGCTCGCCCTCGACCACGCCCCGCTCTGGCGGATGACGCTGGTGCAGCTGCCGGGCGGGCGGGACCGACTCGTAGTCAATCGACGATTCCTGTTGTGGGACGGCTGGTCCGGCGGCCTGTTCGTCTCCCGACTCCTCGCCCATCTCAACGGCACCCCGGTACCGCCACGCGAGGCGTCATTGCGCGACTACCTGTCGTGGATCGCCCGCTCGGACGACACCGCCGCGGTCGCCGCGTGGCGGGAGCATCTCGCCGGATACGACGAGCCGGCGCTGGTCGCGCCCCGCGCCGTCGGACAGGCGCCGCGATCGCCCCGACGGATCGAGGTCGACCTCGGCCCGGAGCTGTCGGACCGGTTGCGCGCAGATGCCCGAGCCGCAGGCGTCACCTTGAACACGATCGTCTCCACGGCACTGACCCTCACCCTGTCGCGGGTGCTGGGCCGCACCGACATCGCGTTCGGTTCGACGGTCGCCGGTCGGCCGACCGAGGTCCCCGGCATCGACACCGTCATCGGACTGTTCCTCAACACCGTGCCGGTACGGACCGTCCTCGACCCGGCCGAGACCGTCGGGAACCTGTTGCGGCGCGTACAGGGCGACCGGGTGGCGTTGATGTCCTACGACCACATCGGATTGGCACAGCTGCAGCAGGAGACGGGCCATCCGGTGTTGTTCGACGTCCTATACGTGCTGCAGAACTTCCGGACCGAGGACGAAGAACACGCCCAGTCGCAGCTGCACGACGTGGTCGGCGAGGGCAGCCTGGACCACACGCACTATCCACTCGCCCTGGTGGTGACGCCCGGCCGTGACATCCGGTTCCGTCTCGAGTATCGCGATGACCTCATCGACGATCGCGCGGCACAGGATCTCGTCGCGCGGCTGCGCAACCTGCTGTGCGACATCGGCGCTCGACTGTCCGATCCGGTTGCCGCACTCGACACCACCCTGCCCGGCGACCTCCCTCTCACCGGCGGGTCGCATGCGCTGCCGGAGACCACGGTGTCCGATCTGCTCACCGCCCGCGCCGCCCGGATTCCGGACGCCGATGCGTTGGTGTTCGGTGACCGCAGACTGACCTATGCCGAACTCGAGACAGAGGTCGACCGCGTCGCCCACGTGCTGCACGACCACGGGGTCGGACCGGAGACGATCGTGGCGCTGGCAATCCCGCGCAGCATCGACACCGTCGTGGCATTGTTCGCGATCCTCCGCGCCGGCGGCGCATACCTGCCTCTGGAACTCGATCACCCCGATGACCGGCTGCAGGCGATCATCGCCGATGCCGGTCCGGCGGTGGTGCTCACCCACGGCGACGTGGCGCACCGCGTCGACGCGGTCGGGCTGCCCGCATTGCACATCGACCACCTACCCGAGCCCGTATCTCCGGATTGGGTTGCGCCGAAGGTCGATCCGGACTCTCCCGCGTACGTGATCTACACCTCGGGGTCGACCGGGAGACCCAAGGGTGTCCTCACGCCGTTCCGCGGGCTGACCAACATGCAACTCAACCATCGCGAGAAGGTGTTCGAGCCGGCGATCGCGCTCGCCGCCGACGCCGGCATCGAGGGTCGGCTGCGGATCGCGCACACGGTGTCGTTCGCCTTCGACATGTCGTGGGAGGAACTGCTCTGGCTGGTCGAGGGCCACGAGGTGCACGTGTGCGACGAGGAACTACGCCGCGACTCCGCGGCCCTGGTCGAGTACTGCGTCGAGCACCGGATCGACGTCGTCAACGTCACCCCCACCTATGCCGCCCAACTGTTCGCCGACGGTCTGCTCGACAGCGACCATGTGCCCCCGCTGGTGTTGCTGGGCGGCGAGGCGGTGTCCGAGCCGGTGTGGACACGTCTGCGCGACGACCCGCACACCCTCGGGTACAACCTGTACGGCCCCACCGAGTACACCATCAACACGCTCGGCATCGGCACCGACGAGTCGCCGACCTCGTCGGTGGGTACTCCGATCTGGAACACCACCGCGCATCTGCTCGATCCGTGGCTGCGTCCGGTGCCGACGGGCGTCGCCGGTGAGTTGTACGTCAGCGGAGCGGGTTTGGCGCGCGGTTACCTCGGGCGCCCCGACCTCACCGCGGAGCGGTTCATCGCCGACCCGTTCTCGTCGGGCGGACGCCTCTACCGCACCGGCGACCTCATGAAGGTGCGACCCGACGGGAACCTCGATTTCCTCGGTCGCACCGACGATCAGGTCAAGGTGCGCGGCCATCGAGTGGAACTCGGCGAGATCGACGCCGCACTCACGGCGTTCCCGGAGGTCGCCGCGTCGGCGGTCGTCGCGACCGTCGACCCCGGTGCGCCCGACGTCAAACGGCTTGTCGCCTATGTCATCCCGAGGGACCCGGCGGCCGGCATCGACTTCGCCGACCTGCGTCGCCGGCTGGCGACCGTGCTGCCGGACTACATGGTGCCGACCTTGTTCGCGGCAGTCGACGAATTCCCGATGACGGTCAACGGCAAACTGGATGTCCGCGCGTTGCCGCAGCCCCAACGATCTGGTGTCCGCCGTGCGCCACGAACCGATCTCGAACGCCGCCTCTGCGAGATCTTCGCGGAGGTCCTCGGTCTCGCCGACGAGGACGGTGACTGTGCGGTCGGCGTGGACGACGACTTCTTCGAACTCGGCGGGCATTCGATGGCGGCGATGCGGCTCGCCGCCGTGCTCCGTGGTGAACTCGGCGCCGAGGTCGCCATCCGGGACCTGTTCGAGGCGCGGACACCGGCGGAATTGGCCCTGCGGGCCCGGATGACCGGTACCGCGTCCGACATCGAGGTCGGTCCCCGCCCCGACCGCGTCCCGCTGTCCCCCGCGCAGGAACGCCTCTGGGTGCTGCACGCTCTCGACCCTTCCGACGTGTCGTATCACTACGGCCACGTCATCCGGCTGGGGGCCGCCGTCGATGTGGTCGCCCTGCGTGCCGCCGTCCGGGATGTGTTGCTGCGGCACGAGAGTCTGCGGACCGTCGTCGACGTGGACGACTCCGGTGAACCCTCCCAACGCATCCTCGAGCCCGGTGAGGTCCCCGACGTCGTCGAAATCGATGACCTCGCCTTCGCCGCCGACGTCGACGGGGACGCGGTGATCGCGGAGGTCACCGCCCGTGCACGCGACTTCATGACCCGCCCGTTCGACCTGCGGGGTGCGCCACCGATACGTGTGCGTCTCGATCAACTGGGCGCCGGGAGTGAAGCGAGCGGGCCCCATCAACTGGGCGCCGGGAGCGAAGCGAGCGGGCCCGATCAACCGGGCGCCGGGAGCGAAGCGAGCGGGGTGCTGTCGATCGCGCTCCATCACATCGCCACCGACGAGTGGTCGGACCGGCCGCTGCTGACCGATCTCACCGTGGCGTATGCCGCACGCGTGGCGGGGATGTCACCGGACTTCTCACCATTGCCCGTGCAGTACGCGGATTACGCGCTCTGGCAGCGGCGACGCATCGCCGAGTCGGGCGCGGATCAGCTGGATTTCTGGGCGGAGACGCTGGCCGATCTCCCGGAGGAGCTCGTCCTGCCGCGCGATCGGCCACGTCGCCCGGGTCCGCCCGGACCTGCCGCGACCGAGACCGTCACCGTGGGTGCGGCGACTCGATCGCGGCTGGCCGAGATCGCCCGCTCGGGCGGTGCCAGCATGTTCATGCTGGCACAGGCCGCGGTTGCGACGCTGCTGCACCGGGAGGGAGCAGGCGACGACATCCCGCTCGGCACACCGGTGTCCGGTCGTGTCGATCCGGCTCTCGACAATCTGGTCGGCTTCTTTGTCGGCACCCAGGTGCTGCGCAACGATCTGGGCGGCCGCCCGCGGTTCGACGAACTCCTGGAGCGGGTCCGGGTACTCGATCTGGCCGCTTTCGACAACCAGGACATCGGATTCCAGCAGATCGTGGAGCGTGTGGCACCGCCACGCATGATCGGCCGGAATCCCCTTTTCCAGGTGACGGTCGGCTACCTGCCGCTCGAGGCGGTGCCAGGTGAATTCCTCGGCGCACCTGCGACCTTCGAGCCGTTGTCGGCGGTTCAGGCGAAGTTCGATCTCGCTTTCACCTTCGTCGACATCACTGCCACCGGTGAATTGACCATCGGCCTCGAGTACGCCACCGACATGTTCGACGGGCAGACCGCGCGGATGCTGCTCGATCATCTGTGTCTCGTCCTCGACGCCGTCGTCGCCGATCCGCGTGTGCGGGTGGACGGGATCGCTCTGCTCGACGACACCGCGCTCGCGGCGATACGCGCTCGTGAGAGTGGACCGGCCGAGTCGGCCGACCCGGGTGTCACCGTGGTCGATCTGTTGCGTGACGCGGCGATCCGCCACGCCGACGAGATCGCGATCCGCGGCACCGCGGGCCGCACACTCACCTATCGCGCACTCGATCGCGCCGTGGAACGCCTGGCCATCAGGCTGCGCCACCACGGTGTCGGACCGGAGAGCGTGGTCGCGGTGATCGCCGACCGCAGCGTCGCCCAACTCGTCGCCCTGCACGCGGTGCTGCGCGCGGGAGCAGCCTATCTTCCGGTCGACACCGATCTGCCCGTCGACCGGATCGCGTACCTGCTGGCCGACGGCGCACCGACTGCGGTCATCGTCGACACGTCGCCGACCGCGGCGGCGGTGGTCGTGTCGCCGGGGTTGCCGTCGTTCACGGTGTCCGACGAGTCGGTCTCCGATGAGTCGCCGTCTGTCCCCATCGACGTCGAGGTCGGGTCGTCCGGCGACGCGCAGCACACCACGCCTCGTCCGCACCATCCTGCCTATGTCGTCTACACGTCCGGCTCCACGGGCCATCCCAAGGGCGTGGTGGTCAGTCACCGCAACGTCGTGAACGTCCTGGCGTGGCGGCTGGCGTCGATGCCCGGCGGAGCGCTGGGCCCGGGTGACGCCGTACTCGTCAAGACCCCCGTCGGATTCGACGGCGCGGTGTGGGAGTTGTTGCTGCCGTTCGTGACCGGTGCCACCGCGGTCGTCGCGGAGCCCGGCGCGCAGCGCGACCCCGCGCGTCAGGCGCAGATCATCGCCGATCACGGTGTCACCACTGCCGTGTTCGTCCCGTCCCTGCTCGAGCTGTTCGTTCCGTATCTCGATTCGGTGCCGAGCCTGCGCCACATCATCGCCGGTGGTGAGGCGCTGACCGCGGAGCTGGCCGGCCGTGTGCTCACGGCGGCGCCCCGGTTGCAGCTCATCAACGCGTACGGGCCGACCGAGACCACTGTCGTCGTCACCGATTTCACCGCACAGCCGGACACCCGCACGCGCACCGTGCCGATCGGACAGCCGATCAGCGGGACCGACCTCGTGGTTCTGGACGGGTCGCTGCGACGTGTTCCCGACGGCACGGTGGGCGAACTGTATGTCCGCGGAACGGCCGTCGCGCGAGGCTATCTCGCGCGCCCCGGTCGCACCGCGGCGAGCTTTGTCGCCGACCCGACAGGTGAGTGGCCGGGTGCCCGGACCTATCGGACCGGCGATCTGGTCCGCCGCCGGAACGGGTTGCTCGAGTATGTCGGGCGAGCCGACACCCAGGTGAAGATCCGCGGCAATCGGGTGGAGATCGGTGAGATCGAGGCCGCCCTCCGTGCTCTGCCCGGTATCTCGGGCGCCGCGGTGGCCGTCGACGGTCACCGTGTGGTCGGTTGGGTCGTCCCCGACCGGTCCGTGCTCGGTGACGACGACGCCGGCATCGTGGACACCGTCTCGAGTCGGCTCGCGTCGACGCTGCCCGGCTACATGATCCCGGCGCCGATCGTCGTACTCGATACGTTCCCGCTCAACCACGCGGGCAAGCTGGACCGGCGCGCATTGCCGGCGCCGGCGACCGCGGTCGGCGGCACCCCACCGCGAACCGACCTCGAGTCCGACCTCGCCGAGATCTTCGGCGCCGTGCTCGGACATCCGGTGACCGATGTGCACGCCGACTTCTTCGCTCTCGGTGGTCATTCGTTGCTCGCCATCAAGGTGATCAATCTGGTGCGCGCGACTCTGGGCTACGACCTCGGTTTGCGGGTGCTGTTCGATCATCCGCGGGTGTCCGCACTCGCCGGATACGTGACGTCGGCCGACTTCGTCGCCGGCATCGGCGAGGTGGTCGAACTGCGTCGGCGTAGCGGTGGCACACCGGTGCTCTCGTTCGGCCAGGAGCAGATGCTCACCCTCCATGCCATGTCCGGCCCGTCGTCGGTGTACAACGTGCCGATGCTCTGGCGGCCGGGCGGAGCTGCCGGCCGGGATCGCATCGACCGGGCGGCGCTCCGCGCTGCGATCACCGATGTTGTTCTGCGCCATGAGGTGTTGCGGACCCGCTACCCCGAACAGGGGCCGGAGGCCGTCGCGCGACCGGAGGTCGTGGTCGTCGATGCGGCGGGCCCGGAGGAGTTGTTCACCGGCAGCGCCCACGCCTTCGACCTCGCTCGCGAGATCCCCATCCGGGTGACTGCGACCGAGGACGTCGCGGTGGTCACCATCCACCACATCGCCACCGACGAGTGGTCGGCCGCACCGATGCGCGCCGACCTCGACACCGCTTACGCCGCGCGGGTCGTCGGCGATGCGCCGCAGTGGGACGAACTGCCGCTGCAGTACTCGGATTTCGCCGCGTGGCAGCGTGCGGCCGTGTCCGGCGAGCGTCGCGACCGACAGTTGTCGTTCTGGCGCGACGCACTCGCGGGTGCGCCCGACGAGCTGACACTGCCCTATGACCGTCCGCGTCCGCCGCGGCCGTCGGGGCGCGGCGACGGCGTGTTCGTCGTGTTGGATCCCGCCGTGGCGCGATCCCTGCGGGCGCTCGCCGACCGGACGGGCACCTCGATGTTCATGGTGATGCAGTCGGCCGTCGCCGTGCTGCTGTCCCGGCTCGGTGGCGGCGGGGACATCCCGCTCGGTACCCCGGTGACGGTCCGCAATGACGCACGGCTCGATCGCCTGATCGGCTACTTCCTGAACACACTGGTCCTGCGTACCGATGTGTCCGGGAACCCGACCGCCGTCGATCTGCTGGCCCGGGTCCGCGCTGCCGACCTCGCCGCCTTCGACAACCGCGACGTCCCGTTCGAGCAGGTGGTCGACGCCGTGTCCGCCTCGCGGTCGCCGGCGATGAACCCGCTGTTCCAGACGATGGTCGTCTACGTCGACGGCCGACTGCCGGATGTCGCTTCCTCCGTCGCGTCGGTCGCCGTCGGAGCGGGCACGGGCGGCACAGCTCCCCCGGCGCCGAGAACGGCGAAGTTCGATCTGTCCTTCGACTTCACCGAGGACAGCTCGTCCGGCGAGCCGCGAGTCGGCGGGGTGATCGAGTTCAGCACCGACCTGTTCGACCGGGGCACCGTCGAGGCGATGTCGGCGCGGCTGGTCACGATCCTGGAATTCATGGCCGCCCAGCCGGATACACCGTTGCGCCGACTCGACGTCCGGGTGCCCGACGAGCGGCGTGAGCAGTTCCGCGCACCGGCCGAACCGACCACCTTCCCGGTGCTGTTCGATGACGTCGTCGCCCGCGATCGATCCGCGCCCGCTCTCCGCGGCCCCGATGGCACCCGCACGTTCGGTGAACTCGACCGTCGGGTCCGTGACATCGCCGGCAGGCTCGTCGCCGACGGCATCGGTCCCGAGGATGTCGTCGTCGTCCGGCTCCCGCGTGGCGTGGTGGCCCTCGAGACGATCTTCGCGGTCCTGTACGCGGGCGCCGCCTATCTGCCGATGGAACCGGACACACCGGCCGAGCGGATGCAGGCGATGCTCACCATCGCACGACCACGACGGGTGATCGATCGTCTCGACGACGATCTGTTCGTCGACCTCGACGCCGCTGCCTCCGATCCCGCTGCCGCCGATGCCGCCGCGATCAACGAAGCTGCACCACAGGGGTTCCGGCGTGTTCGTCCACTCCGGCCCGACCATCCCGCGTATCTGATCTTCACCTCCGGTTCGACCGGTACCCCCAAGGGGGTCGTGGTCCCGCATCGAGGCCTGACCAACTTGTTCGCCAGTCATCGACGGATGCTCCACGAGCCGGCCAGGGCACGTGCCGGCCGGGAACGGCTGCGCGTCGGACACGCCTGGTCGCTGGCCTTCGACGCATCGTGGCAGCCGCAGTTGTGGCTGCTCGACGGCCACGAGATCAGCATCGTCGATGCCGACACCCGACACGACGCCCAGGCCCTCTCCACCCAGCTGATCGACGAGTCGTGGGACTTCCTGGAGCTCACGCCATCTCACCTCCGCCGGCTCGGCGGCGCAGAGCGTGCGATGGTGGCGGTCGGATTCGGCGGCGAGGCCGTACCCGACGCCCAGTGGCAACAGCTTCGGGAACTGGGCACCACGGGCCTCGGGGGCACCGATGCCTACAACCTGTACGGCCCGACCGAGGCGACCGTCGACGCGCTCGTCGCCCGCGCGTCCGACGCCGCCCATCCCATCGTCGGACGGCCGGTGGACGGCGCGCGGGCCTATGTCCTGGACGCCGGTCTGAGCCCGGTGCCCGACGGCGTGGACGGCGAGCTGTACCTCGCCGGCGCCGGACTGGCCCGCGGCTATCTCGGCCGCGGGGATCTCACTGCGGAGCGTTTCGTCGCCGACCCGTTCGCGGCGAACGGCGCGCGGATGTATCGCACCGGCGACACGGTGCGGTGGCATCGTGACGGCAATCTCGAGTACCGAGGTCGTGGCGACGACCAGGTCAAGATCCGCGGTTTCCGCGTGGAACTCGGCGAGGTCGAGGCGGCGTTGGCCGCGGCGCCCGGCGTCCATGCCGCACTCGCCCTTGCCCGGTCCGGACGTCTGGTCGGTTATGTTGTCGCCGAACCGGATACGGTGCCGCGACCGACCGCGCTGCGCGCAGCGGTCCGCGACGTCCTGCCGGACTACATGGTGCCGTCGGCGATCGTCGTCGTCGAGGGGTTCCCGACTCTGCCCAATGGCAAGATCGACCGACTCGCGCTGCCCGAGCCGCATCTCGATGTGGAGGTCCGCGCGCCCGAGTCGCCGGTGCAGCAACAGATCTGCCATGCCATCGCCGATGTGCTCGGGCTCGCCCGCCACCGGGTGGGCCTGGACGAGGACTTCGGTGAGCTCGGCGGTGACAGCATCGTCGCGATGCAACTGGTCGCGCGGCTGCGCGCGGAGGGCTTCACCGTGTCCCCGCGCGACGTGATGTCCGGCCGGACCGCGGGCGAACTCGCCGCTTCGCTGGGTGAGCCGACGGATGTGGCGCCGTCCCTGGCCGACGTCACCTCCGGCGTCGTCCCGGCGACACCGATCGTTCGCTGGCTCGAGGACCTCGTCACCGCCGGGGACCGTGCGGCATCCGTCGGACGGAGACCGGTCGACCTGATCCGTGGCTTCCATCAGTCCGCGGTGCTGCGGGTCCCGGCAGATCTCGATCAGTCGTTGCTGCACAAGGCTTTCGCCGAGCTCGTCGCCCGGCATCACTTGTTGCGGGCCCGCCTGGTCGCCGACGAGACGCCGTGGCGCTTCGAGGTGCCCGACGCGGTGGCCGGGGTCCTGCTGTTGCGCGAGACCGACCGGGACGTGGAGGCCGCGGCGCGGCGCGCACGGGATCGTCTGGATCCGGAGGCGGGCGTGATGGCCTCCGCGGTGTGGCTCGATTTCGGCGACGAGCCGGGTCGCCTGCTGCTCCTCGTCCATCACCTGGTCGTCGACGGGGTGTCGTGGCGCACCCTGGTTCCGGAGCTGCTCGCCATCTATGCGCAGCTCCGGGAGGGAGCCACACAGCTGTCCCTGCCACCCGCGCCCACCGCGTTCGCGGCGTGGGCGCGGGAACTGGTGGACCTCGAACGCTCTGCCGAACTGCCGATGTGGCGTGAACTCGTCGGGGGCGTATCCGCGAACGCGATGTTCGGCAGGGCGCTCGATCCGAGCATCGACCGGCAGCGCACGGTCCGGCGTCACCGGGTCGACATCGATCCGGAGGTCACCGATCGTCTGCTCGGCCCCGTGCCGACGGCACTCGGCGTCGGTGTCGACGACGTCCTGCTCGGCGCGTTCGGCGCGGCGGCGGGCGCGCCCACCCTGGTCGACCTCGAAGGACATGGCCGCGAGGAGCATCTGGTCGCAGGTGCCGATCTGAACGGGACGGTCGGGTGGTTCACCGCGGTGCATCCGGTGCGGGTCGGCGGTTCCGGATCGGTCACCGAGCAGGTGCGTGACCTGGCGGCCCAGCGGGCGCAACTACCCGACGGCGGCATCGGCTACGGCATACTCCGCCACCTGAACGGACACGATCTCCCCGGAGCGGCAATCGAATTCAACTATCTGGGTCGGTACCGTTCGTTCGGGTTCGACGATTGGGGCGCGGCGCCCGAGTCCGCCGAGATCGGCCCCGACGACGACATGCCCGGCGGATATGGACTCATCATCGACGTGACCACGCTCGACGGACCGGAAGGAACCCGTATGCAGGCCAGTTGGAGTTACCAGCCAGGGGTCATCGACCCGGCGGCGGTCGTCGCCCTCGCCGGACGGTGGTCGGCGGCGCTGCGCGAACTGACGCACGGCGCACCCGTCGACACCACCGGGGTCGACGCATGAGCGGCGCACGGTCCCTGCTCATCGACATCTCCCCACTGCGGGAGAGCGCACCGTTCCGCCGGATCTTCGTCGCCCGCCTGATCTCCCTGATCGGAATCGGCCTCCTGCTGGTCTCGGTTCCGGTCCAGATGTACGACCTGACCGGGTCGTCCGCACAGGTCGGTGCCGCCACCGCCGTCACCGGGATCACCACCTTCGTCGGGATGCTCGTCGGGGGTTCGCTGGCCGACCGGTTCGACCGCAAACGACTCATCCTGGTCGGCCGCGGCGGCGCGGCGCTGTCGTTCGCGGGTCTCGCGGTGAATGCGTTCGGCATCCTCCCGGGCACCCCGTCGGTCGCGGCGCTGTACGCCCTGGCCGGGATCGACGGATTGATCGGTGCGTTGTCGACGTCGGCGCTCATGGCGGCGGTGCCCACCCTCATCCCCCGCGACAAGCTGGTGGCCGTCGGAGCGTTGAGCGCGTTGACCGTTCGTGTCGGCTCCGCCGTCTCGCCCGGCATCGCCGGATTCATCATCGCCGGCGCCGGCGTCGAGTGGGCATATGTGGTCGCCGCATGCCTGGCGACGACGACGGTGCTGATCCTGCTCGGCCTGCCGTCGCTGCCGCCCAGCGCCCCGGTCGTGGGTGAGAAGCTACCCTCCGCACCGGCCGGCACCGAGGCGACACCCGCGACGACGTCGCTGGTCCGTTTCATCCTCGAGCAGCGGGTCGTCGCGGGCGTGATGATCGTCGGGGTGCTCGCCATGCTCGGCGCCGGAGTCGTCGCGCTGCTGCCCGCGCTGGTCGCCGAGCGATTCGACGGTGATGCCCGCGCGACGGGATTCCTGTACGCCGCGGTGGCGACCGGCGCCATGATCGCGGCGTTGACGAGTGGTTGGCTCGCGTCCGTCCGGCGGCCCGGCCTGCTCCTGGTGTCCGCCCTCACCGCCGCGTTCGTGGTCCAGATCTTCTTCGGTCTGGCCCCGGTGGTGTGGTTGGCCCTGGGGCTGCTCGCCGTGATCGGATTCATCGAGGCGATCCAGGAGGTCTTGCGGTACTCCATCATCCAGCACCACACCCCGGGTCCGCTGCTCGGTCGGGTGAACGGCATCTGGATGGCGCAGGAGGTCGGGGGCATCACGGTGGGCGCCCTCGTCGCGGGTGCCTTCGGCACGATCTGGGTGGCGTCGGACGCCATCGTCTACTACGGCGTCGTGATGGTCGTGCTCTCACTGATCGCCCTGGTCACCCTGCGGTCGTTGGTCGGGGTACGCAAGGAGCCCGTGCACGCGGACGCGGTGAACTGACGGCGATCCGGGGTCTGTCGAGCCCCCGGGGCGCTACCCGGCGAGCAGGGCCCGCAGCTTCTTTCGGCTGACCTTGCCGACCCCGGTCTCGGGAAACCCGTCGACCACTTTCACCGTGTCCGGCAATTTCCATTCCGCCAGGCCGGCCTCCCGCACGAATCGGCGGATGCCGGCCAGGTTCGGCGGTTCCTGCGGGTCGGCCGGGATCACGTACGCGCATGTCCGTTCGCCGAGGTACTGGTCGGCGACCGCCACCACCACCGCATCGCGGACGCCGGGGTGCTCGAGCAGTTGTTCCTCGAGCTGTTCGGCGGACACCTTCTCGCCGCCACGGTTGACCCGATCGCCGCCGCGACCGCGCACGACCAGGTTGCCGTGCTCGTTCAGCTCGACGACGTCACCGGTGCGATACCAGCCGTCGGGTGCGAACGAATCCGCACCCGCGCCGGCCCAGTATCCCCGAATCGTGTACGGGCCCTGCGTCTCCAGGAATCCGGGCCCGGAGGACACCGGTTCGCCGGCCTCGTCGACGATGCGCACCTGATCGGCGTCCGACATCGGACGCCCCTGGGTCGTGCAGATCTCCTCGATCGGGTCGTCGAGGCGGGTGTAGCAGACCAGGCCCTCGGCCATCCCGAACACCTGCTGCAGGGTGACTCCGAGCGCGGGACCGATCCGTCGGGCCAGCTCATCCGGACAGCGGGCGCCGCCCACCTGGATGGTCTCGAGGGACGAGATGTCGAACTCGGTGCCCCGTTCCGCCGTCTCCGTCCACAGGCGTGCCAGGGGCGGCACGAGGCCGGTCATCGTCACGCCCTCGCGCTGCACCATTTCCCATGCGACCGACGGGGTCGGCGACGCCGTCAACGCCACCGTGCCGCCCGCGTACAGAGCACCGAGGATGCCCGGTGAGCTCATCGGGAAGTTGTGCGCGACAGGCAGGGTCGCCATGAAGACGGTGTCGCCGGTGACGCCACAGACCTCGTTGCTGCGTCGCACGCTGTAGAGGTAGTCGTCGTGAGTACGGGGGATCAGTTTGGGGATGCCGGTGCTGCCACCGGAGAGTTGCAGGAACGCCAACTCGGACGGATCGGCGCGGCCGTGCTCGATCGGCTCGGCGAACAGGGAGTCGAGGTCGTCGACATCGATGAGGTGACGGACCGAATCCACCTGCCCGGCCACGGCTTCGACGAGCGCCCGGTGATCGAATCCCTCGTGCGCGCGCGGTGCGACGATCGCGACGGCGCCGGCCGAACGTGCGATACCGACGAGTTCCGCCTCCCGGTGGGCCGGTAGACCGAACACCGGGACGGCGCGGGCCCGGAACAGCGCGAAGACCGTCTCGACGAACGCGACGCGGTTCGGGATCTGCAGCAGGACGCGATCATCGGGGCGGATGCCCAGTGCGGCCAGACCCGCGGCGAGCAGATCGACGCGTTCGTGCAGCTCGGCGTAGCTGAGACGGCGGTCGACGTCGACGACGGCGGTGTGTGACGCGATGTCGGCGTCACCCGCCCACGCTCGGAGCACGTCGTCGAACGTCTCACCGCTCCATAGACCCAGCGCACGGTACTGTTCGGCGAGTTCGGGGGACCACGGTGCAACCTTCATGACAGGTGAGGCTACCCTAACGATGTGGCCATTCCTTCAATCAACCCGTACGAGATTCCCCGTGGACCCTTCCCCGCTCGCGTTGACTGGACACTCGAGGCGCCTCGCGCTGCGCTCCTGATCCACGACATGCAGCGATACTTCATCGACGCCTATCAAGTCGATCGGGAGCCCATGGCGACCGCGCTGCCGAACATGATCCGGATCCGCGAGGCGTGCCGGCGCGCCGGCGTTCCGGTGGTCTACACCGCACAGCCCGGCGATCAGCATCCCTCCCGCCGTGGCATTCTCGCCGACTTCTGGGGCACCGGACTCGAGGCCGGTCGCGACGAGGAGGTCATCCCCGAGCTCGCCCCGGATGCCGGCGACATCACGGTGACCAAGTGGCGCTATTCGGGCTTTCAGCGCACCGACCTGCGCCAGCTGCTCGCCCATCACGGGCGCGACCAGCTGATCGTCGTCGGTGTGTACGCCCACATGGGCTGCATGATCAGTGCCGCAGAGGCGTTCATGAGCGACGTCGCACCGTTCTTCGTCGTGGATGGCATGGGCGACTTCACCCGCGACGAGCATCAGATGGCGGCCGAGTACATCGGCAAGCGGGCCGGCCTGGTGGTGACCAGTGATCACGTCGTGAAGTCACTCGCCATGACCGCGGCGACCGCCTCGGACCACCCCGACGTCGTCGCCACCGGATCGACCCGGTGACCGAGGCCCCCATCGCGGGGATCGCCGGCCGCCGTGCGATCGTCACCGGCGCTGCCGGTGGGATCGGCCGCGCCGTCGTGGACGCGCTGCGTGTGGCGGGTGCGGAGGTCCATGGCTGGGACCGGGCGGGCGTGGGTGTTGCCGTCGTCGACGTCGCCGATCGATCGGCGGTCCAGAATGCCTGGCGGACAACCGAAGACGCCTGCGGTCCGGTCGACATCGTGGTGCAGGCGGCCGGGGTGATGACCGACGACTGGAACCTGTGCATGGCGGTGAACGCCGGGGGTGTCCGCAACGTCGTGGATGTCGCGGTCGCAGCGATGACGTCCCGGGGACGAGGCTGCGCGGTCGTCGTCTCGAGCAACGCCGGCGCCACCCCACGCGCCGACCTGGCGCCCTACGCGGCATCGAAGGCCGCCGCGACTTCGTACGCACGCAGCGTCGCGCTGGCCGTCGCGCCGGCCGGCGTCCGGGTGAACATCGTGTCACCCGGATCGACCGACACCCCGATGCTGCGGGGCATGTGGTCGTCGGACGCAGACGAGGCGCGGGTGCTCGCCGGCACCCCGAATCGGTTCCGGCTGGGCATCCCGCTCGGGCGCATCGCGGACCCCGCCGACATCGCCGCCGCCGTCGTCTATCTGGTCTCCGATGCCGCGCGCCACGTCACCATGCACGACCTCCGGGTCGACGGAGGCGCCACGCTCGACATGTGAACGATCATCGGCCGTCTCAAAAGAAATCCACCCTCGCGCGCGAGGGTGGATTTCTCACGAGGGGCAGCTACATTCGCGCGGCAACGGGGTCGAGAAGCCCGATCACATACGCCACCGACGGTGCACTGGGCACACCGAAGGCCGGGGCGTTGTCGTTGGTGAGGTACACGACCGTGTCGTTCTTCACCGCGGTCAGATTGTCCCACCCGGGGACCTTCTGATAGACGGAGTCGTCACCGAGCGTCCACGCGACGAGCAGATCGGAGTCGAGCAGGTCGATCCGCTCGGACGAGATCGGCGAGCGTGTCGCCGAACCCGTGTGCTCGGCCGCGAGCTTCGGGTTCAGGGTGAACCCTAGTTGCGTGAGAAGTCCCGCGGCCGGATCGTCGGTGGAGTTGATCGCGCCGATGTTGCCGGTCGGCTGGAACTGCGCGAACGTGAAGGTCTTGCCGACGGCGTTCGGGTGATCGGACGTGAACTTCTCGATCTTGCCGTTGGTCTCGTCGACCAGCTCCTGCGCCTGCGACTCCTTGGTGAAGATCCTGCCGGCGGTGGTGGCGATGTCCTCCCAGGTGTCCACCGTCGCACCCTTCTTCATCACCGGGATGGTCGGCGCGAGCGCACGGAGCCGGTCGTAGTTCTTCTGATCCCCGGTGTACCCGGCGAGGATGAGATCCGGCTGGAACGCGGCGATCTCCGAGATATCGAGCGCCGCCAGCGAATTGACCACCTTCACCTCGGAGTCGTGCTCCGGTGTCCAGGCGAAGTGGTTGTTCGGGCCGGCATAGCCCTTCTCGACGAACTCCGCGGTGATGGGGATGTCAAGGGCGGCAAGAGTGTCGGTCCAGTTGGCGAGCAACGTGACCACACGCTCCGGCCGCTTCTCGATCGTCGTGCTGCCGAACTCGTGCTCGATCGTCACCGGGGTGTACTCGCCCCCGCTGCTCGAGTTGTCGTCCTCGGCCGGAGCCGAGCACGCGGCGACCACGCCGACGAGCACCACGGTCAGCGCGATCAGCAGGGTTCGGATGGCGAAACGCAGAGTGTTCAAGGCAGTTACCAATCACTTCGGAATCATGGGTGTACGCGACGTCGACGGTCTGGTCACGCTGGTCTGGTCGGCGGGAACGTCGGGGTCAGCGCCGGACCGGCCATCGCTGCTCGTCGGACCATTTCAGCGCCACCGTCTCCGACCACGACCCCAGACCGTGCCCGGCCTGCGCGGTGCGGAAGTCGATGCGCGCGCCGCCGGAACGGGTTCGGTCGACGAATTCCGCGGTCAGCGGCGCGAAGGCGACCGGGTCCAGGGTGCCCTGCTGGATGAGCAGTGGCGCCTGGTAGCCCGACGTCGGGACGCCGGTGACCGCACGGAGCGCCGGGATCAGCGGCCCCTGGTCGAACGGCCTGGCGATGAGCTGCCCCACCGTCATACCGCGGGTGGCGCGGCCCTGGTTCGGATAGCACAGCGTCTTCGCATCCTCGACGACCTTGCGTCCCAGCGGGGTCAGGTAGGAATCGACGTCGAGGCCCGGTCGGGCGACCTTGAGTCCGGCCAGCACGTAGGAGAAGTACGTGACGTAATCGGGTACGGCGACGGGCGGTACGCCGGGCCGCAACAGCTGGAAGTAGTCCGCCAGACCAACCGGCGGCGAATTGACCACGCCCCCGACATTCGTCAACTCCGGTGTGTACGACGGTGCCAGGTGCGAGGCCCACAGCGACGCGTGACCACCCTGCGAGGCACCGCTGGTGACGAACCCGGTCGACGTCTGTCCACCGCGCTGCGCCACGACTGTGCGCGCCGCGCGGACCGAGTCGAGCACGTTCCGGCCCGACACCGCGCCGTCGAGGTAGGCGTGCTCCCCCGGCCCGCCGATGCCGGCGTACTCGGTCGCGGTGATCACGTAACCGTCCTCGAGCCACGGTCCCAGCCAGTCGTCGTAACGACCCTGATGGCCCATGCGGTCGGTGACCGTGCACTGATCACCCAGCCCCGCGGTGCCGTGGGCATACCCGAGGACGCGCCAACCACCTTCTGGTGCCGCCTTCTTCGGGATCATCACGGTGCCGCGCACGGGCACGAGCGCGCCGTCGGGGCCTTCCGACAGGTAGGTCATCGCGATGACCGTCCCCGCTCCGGCCACCGTTGCGTCGGGTCGATCGGTGATGTCGGTGGTGCGCAGCACCGTGCCCGCCCGCTGCTGCGGGGTGGCCTGGGCCGTCGAGATCGAGACCAGACCGATGCCGAGGACCAGCACGCTGATGATCGCTATCGCACGTGATGACGTCATGCGACCGCCGCCTCCACTTTCTTGTCCTCGGCGAAGCACATCGACCGCAGGACGTTGTGATACGCGTTGAAACCGAAGTTCAACGGCGCGTAGAAGAGTCCGAATGGTCGCGGAACCAGATTCGCGACGCCCGGTAGTGCGATGGGCAACGCGTTCGCATAGACGACCTGCGCGACGTAGATGCTGAAGTACATCGTGTAGTAGGCCGCGGTCATCGATTTGGTGACCGGGAGGTCCCACAGCCGGACCTGCTTGCCCATGTTCTCGCCGGTGGTGATGTTGTGGACGAGGCCGATGACGATGTCGAGCGGCGCACCACCGGTCGCGATACCGAAACTGTTGTCGCCGATCGTGATCGGGATGTCCGGTGAGACGTAGCCACCCAGCAGGGAGATCAGGCCCTCGATCTGGTTGTAGTCGGCCGGATCGGCAGGGATCAGGTTCACCGGCACCCAGGTGTTGCGCATGCGGTTCTCGACGTCCCTGGCGATGCCCGCGATCGCCGCCCTCGTCGCGGGATCCTTGTTGGTGTCCGTGAGGTACCGGGTGGTGCGGTCGACGATGCGCGACATCGGCTGATTGCCGATGGGTTCGCAGCCCTTCTGGTCGGCGAGATCGACCTGCCCGGCGATGTCCTCGATGAGTTTCGGGACCGAACCGGAGAAGCGTAGATCCTTGATCGGCTTGCCGGCGCGGTCGCGCTCCTCCTTGGTCATCGACACGAGACAGGAGTTCACGAGGGCGGAGGAGATGAACTGGTACAGGTAGCGTGCGCCGTACATCCCCACGTAGAACGGAAGCGTGATGAGGAACCGCACGTTGATCGGACCCCAGATCGGCGCGATGTTCGGCACGGCGCTCAACACGACCGTCAACGGGATGATGACCGTCGTGTATATCAGCAGCCACACCGTCTCGACCGCCTGGGCCAGGGTGAGATTCTCTACTGTGATCGCCTGGAACTGCTTGCCGTGCCGCACATTCAGCAGCTGCGAGACGACATACAACGAGATCGGGTCGCGGTACTTCATGATCGCGTCACCGCGCTGTGCGCCGAGTTGCGACGGATGATTCGAGACCAGCATGTTCGAGATGCGCAGCCGGTCCATGTCCCGGTGGGTCTGCGCCTTGATCTTGTCCTTGTCCTTCTTCACCTGAGGCGGAAGGTACGGGAGGAACGAATCGAAGATCGAGTCGTAGATCTTGCCCAGCGTGGCGAAGTCCGAACCCACGCACTCCTTGCTGTTCGCCCCGGTGGCAATCGGTTGCGACGACGAGGGCGGTGTCGCGGGTACCGCCTCGGCCGGCGCGGCGAGCGAGCCGCGGGTCTCGGCGAATCCGACGGTGATGACCGCGGCCAGCATGATGATCGTCAGACGGCGAAGCAAGCGTCCAACCTCTCTACCCAAGACAGATCCCCACTCACCACCACGCGATCGTGCGCGATCGACCCCCGGCGAGAATCACCCGCGAATTAGGTGATCCTAAGCAAAGTAACAGGTCGGTCTCGGGACGGCCAAGACTGGTGACCTTTTGCACACGTCGTGCCGATCACCGTCGGCGGCGCCCCGCGTGCTGTCTCAGCGCTCGTCGAAGGCTGCCACGATCTGCTGGGCGGCCAGGGCGGGCGTCAGGTCTGCCGAGCGGACCTGTGCCTCGATGTCGCCGCGAATGTCCTTGACCGCCGGGCTGTTCGCCAGTCGGGACAGGACGATGTCGTGGACCATCGCCCACGTCCAGTCGATCTGCTGCTGGTTCCGGCGGGCGGCGAACTGTCCCGCGTCGGTCAGCGTCTTCTTGTGGCGCAGGACGGCATCCCAGTACTCGTCCACACCGGTGTTCTCGATCGCGCTCATCGTCAGCACCGGCGGCACCCAGAGGGCGTCGTGCGGGTAGATCAACTTGAGCGCATTCTTCAACTCGCGCGCCGCACCCTTCGCCTCGGTCAGGTGCTTGCCGTCGGCCTTGTTCACCACGACGACGTCGGCGAGCTCGAGGACACCTTTCTTGATGCCCTGCAACGAATCCCCGGTACGTGCGAGGGTCAGGAAGGTGAAGGTGTCCACCATGTTGGCGACCGTCACCTCGGACTGGCCGACGCCGACCGTCTCGACCAGGACGACGTCGAAACCGGCCGCCTCGACCATCACGATCGTCTCGCGGGTCGCCTTCGCGACACCGCCGAGGGTTCCCGATGTCGGCGACGGCCGGATGTAGGCGTTCTTCGACATCGACAGGCGGCCCATCCGGGTCTTGTCCCCGAGGATCGACCCGCCGGTCCGCGTCGACGAGGGATCCACCGCGAGGACCGCGACCTTGTGCCCCTGCTCGATCAGGTACATGCCGAGCGCCTCGATGGTGGTCGACTTCCCCACCCCTGGCACACCGGTGATGCCGACGCGAAACGACTTGCCCGAGTGCGGGGTCAAGCGCAGCAACAACTCCTGGGCCGCCGCCCGATGATCCGGTCGGGTCGACTCCACCAGCGTGATCGCGCGGGCGAGGTCGGCGCGGCTGTCCGCGAGGATCGCCGCTTCCAGCGCATCGACATCGACGCGGCGCCGCACCGCGGCGCCCGCCCCGGAGCCCTCGTCCATCACTCGGCGGCGACCCCGGCCAGTTCGAGGCCGAGATTGCCCGCGAGTTTGGTGACCAATTCGACCGCGGAGTCGGCGATCACGCTGCCCGGCGGGAAGATCGCGGCCGCACCGGCGTCGTAGAGCTCGGCGAAGTCCCCCGGCGGGATGACCCCACCGACCACGATCATGATGTCCGGCCGGCCGGCGTCGGCGAGCGCCTGCCGGAGCGCGGGCACCAGGGTGAGGTGGCCCGCCGCGAGGGACGAGACGCCGACGACGTGCACGTCGTTGTCCGCGGCCTGCGCCGCGACCTCTTCCGGTGTGGCGAACAACGGGCCCACGTCGACGTCGAAGCCGAGATCCGCGAACGCCGTCGCGATGACCTTCTGACCACGGTCGTGGCCGTCCTGCCCCATCTTGGCGACCAGCACTCGGGGTCGACGGCCCTCGGCCTCACCGAACTGCCGGACGATCTCGGTCGCCGCGTCGACGTTGCTCACCTCGCCCGCCTCATGCCGATACACCCCGCTGATGGTCTTGATCTCCGCTTGGTGGCGACCATAGACCTTTTCCATCGCATCCGAGATCTCGCCGACCGTCGCCTGGTGGCGGGCGGCCTCGATCGCCAACGCCATCAGGTTGTTCTCCATGCCACCCTCGCCGGACGCCGCGGCCCGGGTGAGGTCGGCGAGCGCCGACTGCACCGCGGACTCGTCACGATCGGCCCGCAGGCGTGCGAGCTTCTCCAGTTGCTCGGCGCGCACCTTCGAGTTCTCGACCTTGAGGACCTCGATCTCCTCGTCGTCGTCGACCCGGTACTTGTTCACGCCGACGAGTGGTTGCTGACCCGAGTCGATGCGGGCCTGCGTGCGCGCGGCCGCCTCCTCGATGCGCAGCTTCGGCAGTCCCTCGTTGATGGCCTGGGTCATGCCGCCGGTCTCCTCGACCTCGCGGATGTGCGCACGGGCCTTGTCCGCCAGCTGGTGGGTGAGCCATTCGACGTAATTGGAACCCGCCCACGGGTCGATCGGGCGCGTGGTGCCGGACTCCTGCTGCAACAACAGCTGCGTGTTACGGGCGATGCGCGCGGAGAAGTCGGTCGGCAGGGCGATCGCCTCGTCGAGCGCGTTCGTGTGCAGCGACTGGGTGTGGCCCTGGGTGGCCGCCATCGCCTCGATGCAGGTGCGGGCCACGTTGTTGAACACGTCCTGGGCGGTCAGCGACCAGCCCGATGTCTGCGAATGTGTGCGCAGTGACAACGATTTCGCGTTCTTCGGCGCGAAGTCGGCGACCAGTTCACTCCACAGCAGGCGCGCCGCGCGCAGCTTGGCGACCTCCATGAAGAAGTTCATCCCGATGCCCCAGAAGAACGAGAGGCGCGGTGCGAACTTGTCGATGTCGAGGCCGGCCTCGAGGCCCGCCCGGATGTACTCCACGCCGTCGGCCAGCGTGTAGGCCAACTCGAGATCGGCGGTGGCCCCGGCTTCCTGGATGTGATAGCCCGAGATGGAGATCGAGTTGAACTTGGGCATCTTCTGGCTGGTGTACTCGAAGATGTTCGAGATGATCCGCATCGACGGCTTCGGCGGATAGATGTAGGTGTTGCGGACCATGAACTCTTTGAGGATGTCGTTCTGGATGGTCCCCGCCAGCTTCTCCGGCGGCACCCCCTGCTCCTCGGCGGCCACCACGTAGAGCGCCAGGATCGGCAGGACCGCACCGTTCATCGTCATCGACACCGAGACCGAACCGAGGTCGATGCCGTCGAAGAGCTGCCGCATGTCGAGGATCGAATCGATCGCGACACCGGCCATCCCGACGTCGCCGGCGACCCGCGGATGATCGGAGTCGTAGCCGCGGTGAGTGGCGAGGTCGAACGCGACCGACAGTCCCTTCTGACCGGCCGCGAGGTTGCGGCGGTAGAAGGCGTTCGATTCCGCCGCGGTCGAGAACCCGGCGTACTGACGGATCGTCCACGGCTGGTTGACGTACATCGTCGGGTAGGGCCCGCGGACGAACGGCGCCTCGCCGGGAATCGAGTCGATCGGGTACGGATTGTCGTCGACGGCGGTCACCGCATCCCGGTCGGCGCGGGTGTAGATCGGCCGCACGTCGATCTGTTCCGGTGTGGTCCAGGTGATCTCGTCGACACTCTGCCCCTGCGCCCGGGCGAGCCGGTCGATCGCCGCATCGGCGGCCGGGGTCTCGTCGACCGCGGTGGTGGACAGGTCGACCTCGGCGAAGCTAGGAATCGCGCCGAACGTCTGTCCGGTGTCGGCGGCCTGACGCCGGCTGGGTTCCGTCTGGGTCATGATGTCGCTCCGGCGGTTTCGTGGGTCAGCTGATCGAGCAGATCTCGCAGCGTCGCGACCGCGTCGATGCCGACCCGCAAAGAGCCGTCCGGTCGGTCGTCTGCGTCGGGCCATTCCTTGTCCGGTCCGGCGAGCAGTACCGCGGTGAGCCCCGCGGAACGTGCGGCGGCGAGTGCGGCGATGCCGTCCTCGGCGTAACGCTGCTTGGTGCCGCAGATCACCGCGATGGGCGAACCCGCGTCGGCGACCGCCGCGGCGATGCCGTCGGCGGTGAGCGGACCCGGGTTGACGGCCGAGATGCCGCCCGCGGCAAGCAGGTTCGCGACAAAGGTGGTGCGGCCGTTGTGTTCGGCGACGGAACCGAGGGGCAGCAGGAGCACGGCCGGGCGACGGCCGGTGTCCGCCAGGACGGCGTCGGACCGGTCACGTAGTTCCTCGTAGCCTCGACCGACGCGGGCCAGCCGGGGCGCGCCCAGCGGGACGTCGACGGTGTCGGCGACGTCGGCGCCGAGCGGCTTCTCGTCGAGGTTGGGGAACTCGTTGACGCCGGTGACCGAGGTGCGGCGGTGCGCGACCGACTCGTCGCGACGGGCGAGCGCGGCGCCGACCCGATCGGTGATCCAGCCGGAGTCCAGCGCGGCACGGTATCCGCCCACCGTCTCGATCTCGCCGAACACCGTCCACGCCGCCGACGCGAGCTCGTCGGTGAGCGACTCGACGAACCAGGAACCGCCGGCCGGATCCAGAACGCGGCCGATGTTCGACTCCTCCAGCAACAACAGCTGGGTATTGCGCGCGATACGGCGTGAGAACGCAGCACTCGACGTGCGCCGGTCGGGCGGGATGGCCGCGTCGTAGCCGAGCACGGTGACCTGGTCGGCGCCACCCACGCCGGCACCGAAGGCGGCGATGGTGGTGCGCAGCATGTTCACCCAGGGATCGCGCTGACTCTGCATCGACAGATCGGTGATGCCGTGGGTCACCGCGGCACCGACCTCCGGCGCGCCCACGACCTCGGTCACGCGCGCCCAGATCTTGCGGAGCGCACGGAACTTGGCGATGGTCGCGAACTGGTCGTCGTCGGCGGAGACGGCAAAGGTGATCTGGCGTACCGCATCGGCGGCCGAGAGTCCGGCTGCGGTGAGGTCACGCAGGTGGGTGACCGCGGCGGCGGCGAGCAGTGCGAGTTCGAGTCCGTTGTCGGCGCCCGCGGTGGCGAAGTCGGTGCCGTCCACACGAAACGCCCGGACGCCTGCGGGGACGTCGGTGGCGAGCGCGGTCGCCGCGTCGATGTCCACCGTCGGGCGGCCGGAGAATGTCGCGGTCAGCGGGGACAGTCCCAACGAGGTGATCGTCGCGACCGTGGGTGCGGCTGCCTCCGGTGCGTCGGTGGCGCGCACGCGTGCATCCAGCAGCGCCCGGGCCGCGGTCAACCCGTCGGCGCCGGCGTCGAGGGTCACCGGGATGAGGTCGAGGTAGACGCCCTCGAGGACCGCGGCGAGGTCGTCGGGCGCGATGCCGGCACCGACCGAGAGCCACAGGCCACTCGCTCCGTGGGACAGCGCGTCGAGGATGGACCCGTTGACGTCCGCGACCGGGGTCGCGTCGTCGCCGAATCGTTCGGTCACCCGCCACCCGAGCGCGACGTCGCGGTCCGGGTCGGCACCGCGGACGAACGGAAAGCCGCCGGGCAGTCCCGATTCGGCTGTCTCGTCCTTGCGGGTGTAGAGCGGGCGGATGGTCAGACCGTCGAGGGTGGCGGTCGACAACAATTCTTCGGCCGAGGCCGGCAACTCCTCGACGGTGGACCGCCGGGACTTCGCCAAAACGGCGGTCGCGGCATCCGACCAGGCCTGATAGGCCTCGTCGAGCGACCGGCCGGACCGATCGGATTTCGACGCAGTGGTCTGCGACATGGGGCGTGACACCTCCGTGATGCTCGGGTCGAGCGCGTACCCGACTTTAGCCGAACGCTCGCTCGGCCCCCACATCGAGGGCCGATCGTGAGATATGCCACGGCGTGACGCCGAGTAGAGTGGCGCGGTGCCTCTCGAGTCCGTCACCGCTGCCGACAGTGCGTCGGGATCCGGGAACACGGGATCCGGGAGCACGGGACCCGTCCGGCGCCGGATCGACCGTCGGGTGCTCCGTCGGGCCGGGATGCTGACCGCGGTCGTGGCCGCGGTGCTCATCGGCTCATATCTGATCCCGATGCCCTCGGTGGGCAGCGTGCGGTCCTGGGGTGAGAGTCTCGGGCCGGCCTTCGTCTGGGTGTTCTTCGTCGCCTACGCGGTGGTCACGATCGCGCCCTTCCCCCGGTCGACCTTCACCGTGATGTCCGGGATCTTCTTCGGTCCGGTCGTCGGATTCACCGGCGCCATGATCGCCTCCGCCGTCGCCGCGTTGCTCGCCTTCGGGCTCGTCCGGGTCCTCGGCCGCGACCGGGTTCGGCCGTACCTCAAGAAGCCCGTGGTCCAGGCGGTCGAGTACCGGCTGAGCCGACGCGGCTGGCTGGCCGTCGGATCGCTGCGACTCATCGCCGCCTGCCCGTTCTCCGTGGCCAACTATTGCTCCGGGCTGTCGTCGGTGCGGACGCTCCCCTACTTCGTCGCGAGCGTGCTCGGCATGGCCCCGGGCACCGCCGCCGTGGTGTTCCTCGGCGATGCCCTGACCGGGCAGCGAAACCCACTGCTTCTGCTGCTGAGTGCATCCTTCTTCGCCCTCGGCATCATCGGACTGGTGCTCGACGCGCGACTGCCGGTCCGCTCGGCGCCGGTACCCGAGTCGCTGTCAGCACCGGCACCTGAATGAGGCCCAAGCCCTTGATTGTCACAAATCAAGGCTTCAGACTTGCCTTTTTCCTACCGCCGGCGTGCATCAAGTCAAAACACTTGATATGAAAGTATCAAGCATATAGGCTTGATCGCGGAGGTGATCCGATGTTCGTCCTCACCATCGATCAACGTGGCAGTCGCACTGATGTCGACCGCGTCGTTGATCTCCTCGACACCCTCGCCGACGCCGACCTCCACCGGAAGTTCGAACGAACTGCGGGGGACGAGGTCCAGGCGGTCGCCGACTCGGCGACCGTGGCCGCCCATCTCGCCGTCGACATGGCCGCCGACGGCCACTGGAGTGTCGGCATCGGCGTCGGTGCCGTCGACATCCCACTCCCCTCGTCCACTCGCGCCGGACGCGGGCCCGCGTTCGAGCTCGCGCGGGACGCCGTCGAATCGGCCAAGACCCAGCGCATCCCGCTGACGATCCGCGGCGGCGACCCCCGATGGTCTCGCCACGCCCAGACCGCGGCGCGGATGCTGGCCGACATCGTCGCCGCACGGAGCGATCACGGCACGCGCGCCGTCGAGGTCATGCGGACCGGCGTCACCCAGGCCGAGGGTGCGACGGAGCTCGGCATCTCACCGCAGGCCATGTCGCAACGACTGCGTAGCGCTCGATGGGACATCGACGACGACGCGTATCTCCTCGTGGCCGACCTCCTCGAGAGAGCCGACACGGCTCGGGACAGCGACGGTGCCGCATGACCGCGACAGCGATCGTCCTGCTCGTAGCGACCGCCCTGTCCTCACTCGTCCCGGTGATCGTCCGACGTCGCCTGCGATCCACCCTGGTGGTCGATGCGGTGACCACCGCGGTGATGGTCGGATTCGCGGCGACGGCCGCGGCACTCGCCGCGGACGCCGCACCGGCCCGGGGCGTCGGTGTGGTGGTCGTCGCCTGTGCGGCGATGATCGCCGCCGTCGGCGGCGGCGGGTATGTGGTGCGACTCGTCTTGTGGGCCGGCGGCGCCGACACCCGGGAGCGGGCAAGGGATTCGGCAACCGGCGACGGCGAACACGTCCCGGACGCCGAATCCGAATCCGGCACCGAGGCCGAGGCCGGCCCGCTGCGCGGCGGACGGGTGATCGGCTACCTGGAACGCGCGGCTGTCGCGGCCACCCTGCTGGCGGGCTGGCCGGAGGGACTTGCCGTCATCCTGGCGGTCAAGAGCCTGGCCCGCTATCCGGAACTGCGCGCCCCGCATGCGGGTGAGCAGTTCATCATGGGCACGTTCGCCTCAGTCCTGTGGGCGACGGCGATGGCCGGCGTGGGATTCCTGATCACCCACTAGTCAGCCGAGTGTCGGTTGGGCACAGCGGTTTCCGGAGTCGTCCAGGATTCTTCCCCGGTCTCGTCGTCCGGGGCCGGCGCGGTGACGCGTGCCGCAGGCCTCTCGTAGGAGATCTCCCGCGCGGACCGCGACGTCACCTCGGGTGCAACGGGTGTGCGGGCCACCGCCTCGGCCTCGGCCACGGCCTGTGCCACCTTGGGATCGGAGGCCAGGGAGAACCAGTCCTCGGTGTCGGACTCGTCGATCGCGGTCGGCTCGTCATCGCTCGGCTCGTAGCGGAACACCCCGTCGTCACCCTGCACGCCGAAGGACTTCGCGAAACCCTGTAGCGCCGAGCCGAAGTCGGACGGCACCACCCAGACCTTGTCGCCGTCGCCCTTGGCCATCTCCGGAAGCTGCTGCAGATACTGATAGGCCAGCACCTCCGGGGTTGGCCTGCTGGCCTTGATCGCCGCGAAGGTCTTCTCGATGGCCTTCGCCTCGCCCTGCGCCTTGAGATACGCGGCGGCGCGATCGCCCTGCGCCCGCATGATCCGGGACTGCCGCTCCCCCTCTGCGCTCAGGATCGCCGCCTGCTTGGCACCCTCGGCTGCGAGGATCTGACTTTGTTTGTTGCCTTCGGCCGTCTTGATCGCGGACTCGCGCTGACCTTCGGCGGAGAGGATGGTCGCCCGCTTCTCACGGTCGGCCTTCATCTGCTTCTCCATGGATTCCTGGATGGACGGCGGCGGCATGATGCTCTTCAGCTCGACGCGCGCGACGCGCAGGCCCCATCGTCCGGTCGCCTCGTCCAGGACACCGCGAAGCTGTCCGTTGATGGAATCGCGTGAGGTGAGGGTCTCCTCCAGCGTCATCCCGCCGACGACGTTCCGCAGCGTGGTGATGGTCAGCTGTTCCACACCGACGATGTAGTCGTCGATCTCGTACACCGCCGACCTCGGATTGGTGACCTGGAAATAGACGACGGTGTCGATGGACAGCGTCAGGTTGTCTTCGGTGATCACCGGCTGCGGCGGAAACGACACGACCCGCTCACGGATGTCGACCCGCGCACGGATGCGATCGATGAACGGCAGCAACAGCGTCAACTGACCCGACACCGTGCGCGTGTACCGACCGAGCCGCTCGATGACGGCGGCCTCCGCCTGCGGGATGAGCGCCACCGATTTGACCAGTACGACCACCACCAGCAGCACCAGCAGTGCCAACACGATCAGGCCGACGTATTCCATGGTCCTCATCCCTTCCATACGATGGCGGTGGCGCCATCGATCTGCACCACGGTCACCTCGGTGCCCGGCTCGATCACCTCACCGGCATTCAGCGTTCGTGCCGACCAGATGTCTCCGCCGATCTTCACCCGCCCGTCGTGCTCGTCCACCTGTGCGGTGACCACCGCATGACGGCCCTCCAGAGCCTCGGTGTTGGTCAGCAGTTGCGGGCGATTGAGCATGTGCCGCCGGGCGACCGGCCGGACCACAACCAACAGCAATACCGACACGATCGCGAACACCACGGCGTCCACCCAGATCGGCGGCTCCAGCAGGTAGTCGACCCCGGCCGCGGCCAATGCGCCGCCGCCCAGCATGAGCAGCACGAGATCCCCGCCGAACATCTCCGCGATCACCAGGACGATCGCGGCTGCCAGCCAGAGCAGTGCCGTCATGATTCCAGTGTGCCAGAACCGCCGGAACTGCCGGTTTCTCCGAGATCCGGCTCAGGTGTCGTCGGCGGCGGCGGTCACGAAGTCGATGAGTTCCTCCACCGAACGCAAGAGGTCCACCTCGAGATCGCGGAAGTCATGCACTCCGGCGAGCACGCGCCGCCACCCATCTTGCGGTGTGCCCCAACGCAATTCGCGGCAGATACCCGTCTTCCAGTCCGTGCCGCGCGGAATCCGCGGCCAGGCGGCGATCCGGACCGAGGCAGGCTTGACCGCCTCCCACACGTCGATGTAGGGATGACCGCACACCAGGACGTGCTCGCCGACCTCGCCGGTCAGCCGCATCTCCTTGGAGCCGGCGACGAGATGATCCACCAGGACGCCGGCCCGACGATGGGCCGCCGGACCGAACTCCTCGAGGCGTGCCGCAAGATTGTCGAGTCCGTCCAGGCTCTCCACCACCACGCCCTCGGCACGGAGGTCGGCACCCCAGACGCGTTCGACGAGAGTCGCGTCGTGCACCCCCTCCACGAAGATCCGGCTCGCGCGCGCGGTCCGGGCGCGCGACCGCGGTGCAGCCCGCGAACCGGACGCCGTCGTGGTCGCGGCCTGCGGTCCGCGGGTCCGTGGCCGGACGAGCGTCACCGCCCGGCCGTCGATGAGAAACGCGGCGGGCAGCATCAGGAACACCCGGGTCGCGCCGCGTCGGTCCTCCAGCCGCACGAGGTCGCCGGAGTAGCTCTTCTCCAGACCGACGACCGCGCCGCAGAATCCGGTGGCCGCGTCCTCGACGACGAGGTCGCGTTCCGCGGCCACCTCGGGCGCGCGGGGCTTCGCCCGGCGCGGATTCGCCAGCACATCTCGTCCATAACGGTCATCGGTCACGGTGAGACACCGTAGGACCCGGAGCGGCCAACCGTGCAGAGCCACGCCGGGTTACCCCGAATCCGAGCACTCGCCTATCGTGGAAAACCTATGACCAGCACCGACCTCATCGCTTCCGGCCCACCGGCGTGGCCGGGCTGCGCGCTCGGCGCGTGGGCGGCGGCCTGGCTGGGCGGTCGCTGCGCACCCGACGACGTCACCGACACCCTGACCGAGTTCGCCGCCCGCCACGACGTCGTCGATCCCGGGGACGTCCTGGGTGGCTCGGGCGCCGACGCCCGCCTGGGTCTGTTGTCACTGATGCGTCGCGCCGGACGGATCGAGGTGCGTCTGCCGACCGCGGGTGACCCGCAGGGACTGCCGCCCGATGCCGCCACGCGGGCGGCGCTCGAGGCGGGCGAGACCCTCCTGATCCATGGAGAACAAGGCAACGACCTCCCCCTCGCCCTGATCCCGACACTCGTCGGGGACACCTGCCGGTGGACGGTGCACCGGTACTCCACATCGGTGCCGGTCGGCCGACCCGATCCGCTCGGCCAGGTGGAATACGATCTGCGCGAGACGATCCGGGAAACGGCCACACTCATCGGCGAGCTCGGCAGCGGAGGGATCCGACTGTCGGGCACCGACCTGCGGAGCGCGCTGGCCGCCCTGACGGTCCGCCATCAGGTGACCCTGCCGCCCCACGACGACGTCCGCGCCACACGCGTCATCGACTCGGCCGCCCAGGTCGAGGCGATCGTGACGTTGGCGGGTGCGCAGACGCCGACGTTCGGGATGACGGCGCGGCATGTGGCGACCGGGGACGCACGGTTACGGCAACTGGCCGCACTCGCGCGTGCCGCACGGGCGACGGCGGTCAATCAGGTGATCCGCGAATACGCCGCACCCGAGCGCTGAGGCTGCCGGCCGCCACACGCCGGCAGCGTCACTCGGCGAGTTTCGCCACCGCCTGCGCCCACAGGAAGTACTTGTTGGTCCCGAGATCCTTGACGGTCTTGATGCCGAACGCCTGCGCGAGGAGTTCGGCGTCGGAGTCACTCACGCCCTGCAGCGCGGCCACCGGGGCATTCGCCAGGTCGTCGATGGGCTTGTCTTCGTAGGCCTTGTCGAACTTGTCTGCCAGCGCCAATGCACTCATCTCCTGTGATGTGTTCGGACCGGCCACGGTCGTCGGTGCCGCGACCTTCCGCCAGGATGGCAGCTCGTCGCCGATCGCGCCACAATGCTGGTCAGGGTGCGTCGAAATCTGTTGGCACCACAGAGAAATCGCTCATGATTCAGGACGTGCGCGCATTACCCGGGGATGGCCGGGCGCCGCGGACCGGCACACAGCAGTCCGGCCGGCAGGTCCGGCCGTTGTCCCCGCAGCCGAGGGCGCGCACATCGCCGCCGCCATCGGCGTATCGCTCGATCAGGTCCGCGATCATCTCGATGAACCGTGCGTCGGTACCCACGGTGTCGGCACGGACATAGTCCATCCCGAGTCGTCGGGCCACCTCCGACGCCTCGTTGTCGAGGTCCCAGATGACCTCGAGATGGTCCGACACGAATCCGACGGGATAAACGATCACCTGTTGAACGCCTTGTGCAGCAATATTTTCCAGGTGATCACAGATATCCGGCTCCAGCCACGGGATCTGCGGCGGGCCGGAGCGCGACTGCCACACCTGATCGAAATCGCCGTAGCCGACCTCGGCTGCCACCGACACCGACGCGGCATACACCTCCGCCGAGTAGAGACCGCCGCCGTCGGCGGCCGGACCCGCAGCCCGATCGGCCGAGGTCGGCACCGAATGCGCGGTGAACACCAGACGCGGTTCCCCCTCGCCGCCGGGCAGGTCGTCGCGCGCCCGCCGCACGGCGTCGGCGCCTGCCGCGACGAACGCGGGTTCGTCCCAGTACTGCGGCAGCTTCCGCAGCAGCATCGGATCACGCACACTCGCCGGTTCGGACTCCCGGAGGGCATCGATCGCGCGGGCGATGTCCTCGTGATACTGACGACATCCCGAGTAGCCGGCCCAGGCCGAGGTCGGGAACACCAGCACCCGACGATGACCGTCCCGATACATCTGTGCGAGCGTCTGCTCGACCATCGGATGCCAGTTGCGGTTGCCGAAATAGACCGGGAGATCCCTACCGCGGTCCGCCAGCGCCGACCGGAGTGCGTCGATCATGGCGAGGTTGAGCCGGTTGATCGGCGACACCCCGTCGAAGTGCAGGTAGTGCTCGGCGACCGCGGCAAGGCGCTCGCGCGGCACCCCTCGGCCCCGGGTGACGTTCTCCAGGAACGGCATCACGTCGTCCGGCCCGTCCGGTCCGCCGAAGCTCAGGAACAGGACGGCGTCGAACCGCGTCGGTGCGAGCACCGCGGACGGGGATGACTGCGTGGATTCGTCCACTAGCCGGTGAAGTTCTCCGGGAACCAGGTGTTGTGGCTCGCGCCACCGTCGACGTAGACGATCGACCCGGTGGTGCCGGGCAGCCAGTCGGACAGCAACGCGCACACCGACTTCGCGACCACGGTCGGGTCGTCGACGTCCCAGCCGATCGGCGAGGCGCCGTCCCAGTAGGTGTTGAGCATGGTGAGCTGCTTGGCGTCGTCGGTCGCGGTACCGGCGATGGCCTTGGCGGCCAAGGTCTTGATCGGACCCGCGGCGACGAGGTTCGACCGGATCCTCTTGGCGGTGCCCACTTCCCGCGCGACGTAGCGGTTGACGGACTCCAGCGCGGCCTTCGCGACGCCCATCCAGTTGTAGTACGGCAGTGCGGTGCGGGGGTCGAAGTCCATACCGACGATCGAACCGCCCTCGTTCATCGCGGGCAGCACCGCGCGGGCCAGCGACGCATAGCTCCACGCCGAGATCTCGAACGCTTTGGCCGCGTCGGGACCCGGTCCCTCGAGGAACGGCTTGGCCTCGGGACCCATCAGCGTGCGCGGCGCGAAGGCGATCGAGTGCATTACGCCGTCGATCCCCTCCGGCGCCAATTCCTTCACCTTGTCGGCGAGACCGGCGAGGTCGTCCTCGTTGGTGATGTCGAGACCGATCGCGGGCGGCACCTCCTGTGGCAGCCGCTTGGCGATCCGATCGATCAACCGAAGCCGCTCGGGGATACCGGTGATGATCACCTTGGCGCCCTGCTCCTGCGCCATCGCCGCCGCGTGGAAGGCGATCGAGGCGTCGGTGATGATGCCGGTGATGAGGACTGTCTTGCCGTCGAGAATTCCGGTCACGGGTTCACTCCTGGTGTGTGATGGTCGAGGTGGAAGGTCAGTTGCCCATGCCCATGCCGCCGTCGACGGGGATGACGGCGCCGGTGATGTAGTTGCCCTGGTCCGAGGCGAGGAAACTGATCGCCGCCGCGACGTCCTCCGGAGCCCCGACACGGCCGAGCGGAATGGCCTGCTTGGCCATCTCGACGTAGCGGTCCTCCATGGCGGCGGTCATGTCCGTCTCGATGAATCCGGGCGCGACGACATTCGCGGTGATGTTGCGCGATCCCAGCTCGCGGGCGATCGAGCGGGCCAGTCCGATCAATCCCGCCTTGGACGCGGCGTAGTTGGCCTGACCCGGGATACCCGACGTGGCGACGACGGACCCGAGGAAGATCATGCGTCCCCACTTGGCGCGCTGCATACCTTTGGTGGCTCGCTTGGCGCACCGGAACGCGCCGGTCAGATTGGCGTCGACGACCTTCTCGAAGGACTCCTCCGAGAGCCGCATGAGCAGCATGTTGTCGGTGATGCCCGCGTTGGCGACCAGGACCTCCACCGGGCCCTGGTGTTCGGCGACCTCATCGAAGGCCCGCTCCACCGAGGCGTTGTCGGTGACGTCGCACTGCACCCCGAAGAGCCCGTCGGGAGCACCCGAACCACGGTGGGTCACGGCCACCTTGTGGCCGTCGGCGGCGAGCCGGCGCGCTACGGCGAGGCCGATCCCGCGGTTGCCGCCGGTCACCAGGACCGAACGGGACACCTGCTGAGCTTCGTTGCTGTCTGCCATGGAGGCCAACCTATCGCTTCGTCGGATCCGGGGAACTGTCAGGGCAGACGCCGGTTGATGGCCAGCGCGGCGAATGCCGACAGCAGCGCCAACAAGGTACCGGCGATCAACCAAGGCCGAGAATTGTCGCCCCGGCGTTTCTCGTATCCGATCTGTTGCTGCAGGGTCTCGTAGACCTTGTTCAGCTCGTCGAGGCTGGCCGCGGTGAAGAACTGCCCGCCACTGAGATTCGCGATCTTGCGCAGCGACTCGTCGTCGACCGGAACCGGGACCTGATCGCCTTCCAGGTCGACCGTGCCGCTCATGGTGCCGAACGAGATCGTCGAGATGGGGATCTTCTCCTCTTTGGCCTTGCGCGCGGCCGTGAACGCCCCGCGCGGGTCGTCCGGGTCGTCGGGCACCGTCTCCTTGCCGTCGGAGAGCAGCACGATGCGGGCCGGGGGCGCCGCGGCGTCGCCGCCGAGGACCGCGTTGAGGGTCTTGATCTGCTGGATCGCGGCGAAGATGCCCTCACCGGTCGCGGTCTTGTCGTCGAGCCGCAACTTGTCGACGGCCTCCTTGGTCGCGTTGTGGTCCGGTGTCGGCGACACCAACGTCGACGCCGTGCCGGCGTAGGAGATCAGGCCGAGATTGATGCCGTCGGTGAGTTCGTCGGCGAACGTCCGCGCCGCGGCCTGGGCCGCCTTGATCCGCGACGGCGACACATCGGTCGCGTTCATCGAACGGGACACGTCCATCACCAGGATCACCGTCGCCTTGTTACGCGGCACACGACGATCGGCCTGTGGTGCGGCGACCGCGACGACGAGCAGGAACAACGAGACCAGCAACAGCGCGATCGGTACGTGCCGCCAGCGGTTGCGTTGTTGCGGCGCAACCTGGTTCAGCAGATCCAGATTCGCGAACTTCAGTGCCCGCTTGCGGCGTAACCGCTGGACGTAGACATAGGCCGCGGCCAGTCCGGCCACGACCAGGAGCAGCAGGAGCCACCAGGGGCTCGCCAGGAACGACACGTCCGCGTCACCCGACCCCGGCGGCCAGACCGCGACGGCGTTGAGCGACGAACTTGACCGTGTCGGTGATCCAGTCGCGATCGGTGGACAGGCTCAGCACCGGGCCACCACAACTGCGGACCGTCCGGTGCACTTTCTGTTGATGGGCTCTGGCCGCCGCGGCGAAGTCGCGGCGCACCGCCGGCGTGACGGTGATGTCGCGGACCTCGCCGGACTCCGCGTCGGCGAGCGTGACCTCACCGATGTCCGGGAGTTCCAGGTCGCGGGGGTCGAGTACCTCGACCGCGAGCAATTCGTGGTGGGCACCGATGGCACGCAGCGAGCGCTCCCAGTCGATCGGACCGAGGAAGTCGCTGATGATCACCGCGAGTCCGCGGCGCCGCTGCGGTCGACGCAGGGCCTCGATCCCCGCGTGCAGATCGCCGCGGACCCCGGTGGACGCGCGGGTGGTCGTCGCGATCGCCTTCAGCAGGTTCTGGGCGTGCGCCCGGCCGCTGCGCGCAGGCACCCGCACCAGCTGATCGCCGGTCACCACGATGGCACCGTGGCGGTTGCCACCGCCCGACGTCAGATGCACGAGGGCGGCCGCGGCAGCCACCGCCAGATCACGTTTGGTGCAGTTGACCGTGCCGAAATCCAGGCTCGCCGACACGTCCACCACCAACCATGTCTCGAGTTCGCGGTCGGCGATCATCTGCCGTACGTGCGGTTGGGTGGTGCGCGCGGTCACCGACCATTCCATCCGGCGGATGTCGTCGCCGGGCTGATAGGCCCGCGCCTCACCGGGTTCGGACCCCGGACCCGGGATCAGGCCGAGGTGTTCCCCCTGCAGCACGCCGTCGAGCTTGCGACGCACGGTCAGCTCCAGTGTCTTGAGCGCAGCGGTCAACTGCGGTTCGGACAACAGGCCGGCGCCGAGCGACGGCAGGTCACTATTGGCCGGCATACCGTGGCGAGGCCTGGTTCACCGCGGCACCGTTGGGCTGACCCGGATACTGTTGCGGCGCCTGCTGATTCGGCGGTTGCTGGTTACCGGCGGACGGACCGGCCGGCTGTGCCGGATAGCCCCCCGACGGGGCAACCGGTTGGGCGCCCACCTGTGGCAGACCCACGGTCTGCAGCACGCGGGTGATGACCTGGTCGGCATCGACCTCGTCGGCCAGCGCGTCGTAGCTGAGCACCAGTCGATGCCGCAGCACGTCGGGCACGATCTCGACCACGTCCTGCGGGATCACGTAATCCCGTCCGCGCACCAGCGCGAGCGCCCGTGCGGCCGCCACGATGCCGAGGGTCGCGCGCGGCGACGCACCATAGGACAGCCAGGCGGCGACGTCGGTCAGTCCGAGTTCGGCCGGCCGGCGCGTGGCGTTGATGACGCGGACGACGTAGTCGACCAGCGCGTGATGGACGAACACGTTCGCCGCGGTCCGCTGGAGCCGGATCATCGTCTCCGGGTCGAGGACCTGCGATGCCGACGGGGGCACGTTGCCCATCCGATAGACGATCTCGCGCTCTTCCTCGACCGTCGGGTAGTCGACGAGGACCTTGAACAGGAACCGGTCGCGCTGCGCCTCGGGCAGCGGATAGACGCCCTCGTTCTCGATCGGGTTCTGCGTGGCCATGACCAGGAACGGATCGGGCATCGCGTAGGTGGTCCCGCCGATCGACACGTGCCGCTCGGCCATCACCTCCAGCAACGCCGACTGCACCTTGGCCGGCGCACGGTTGATCTCGTCGGCGAGCAGGAAGTTCGCGACCACCGGACCGAGTTCGGTGTCGAACTCCTCACGGCCCTGCCGGTAGATCCGGGTGCCGATGAGGTCGGTCGGGACGAGGTCGGGCGTGAACTGGACGCGCGAGAACGATCCGCCGACAACGGTCGCGAACGTCTCGACGGCAAGCGTCTTCGCCACGCCCGGCACACCTTCGAGGAGAATGTGTCCGCGGGCCAGGAGTCCGACGAGGATGCGCTCGACGAGCTCGTCCTGCCCGACGATGACCCGTTTCACCTCGTAGATCGCGCGTTCGAGCAGCTTGACGTCGCTGTCGGACAGAGTGACCGATCCGTCGCGGCCGGCTCCGCCCGCGGGGTCGGCAGGGGGATGCGATGAGGTCAACCGGTGCTCCTGTTCGTCTACGGGGCGCAGCAATGTGGGGCGGCCTGTCGTGTCGCTGCCAGCGTAGTCGCGTTGTCTGAAATGCGGCCAAGAAGGGTCGCCCGCGTCGACCCTACGGCCGACGACACCATCCGCGCGACGCGGACTCAGAGCAGACGCACGACGTTGGGCATGGCACCCGCGGTACGCAACGGCGAGACCTTCACGACGTCACCCGACTGCGGCGCCTCGACCATCTTGTTGTCACCGAGGTAGAGCGCCACGTGCTGACTGGCGTTGGGTCCGTAGAAGATCATGTCGCCACGACGCATCTGCGACAACGGGAACTGCGGACCAGAGGTGTACTGGTAGCCGGTGTAGTGCGGCAGATCGATGCCGACCCCCGCGAAGGCGTAGATCATCAACCCGGAGCAGTCGAAACCGGTCTTGTTGTAGTCGCCGTAGCTGTCCGCCACGCCACCGTCGCGGATACCCCGGGTCGGACCGTTGCCGTCGCCGCCGCCCCACGCATAGGGGACGTTGAGCTGGGACAGCGCCCGGTTGACGGTGATCTCCACCGCCTGCGGACCACGCAGGCCCGGCCGGACCATGCCACCGCCGCCGCCCGACGAACTGCCGAACAGCGATCCGAGACTGCCGGTGCTCAGCGTCGAACTGAGTGAGTCGGCGCCGCTGCCGGTCATGTCGGACCCGCCGATACCGAGTTCGTCGAGGAGCTGCGAATGCGGCAGCTGCTGGCGCCCGACGACGCCTGCGAGGACCTTCTGCCCGACGTCGAGGGCGAGCTTCGCCGCGGCCTCGGCGGCAACGGCGAGCGCCTGGTTGTCGCCGCCGGTCCCGGGGGCCGCCGGCGTCCCCGGGGTCGAGGGGGTGCCGGGTGACTCGGGGAAAAGGTTCTTCAGGAGGTCGTTGACGGTCGGGTCGGCGACCTCACGCCGGGGCGCGACCCCGCGGATCTTGTCGAGGGACGCCTGCACCTTGTCGCGTTGGCGCATGAGATCGGTGCGACGCTGCTGCTCGGACGCTGCGGCTGTGCGCGCCTGCGCGACGGCGGCGAGCGCGTCGTCCTTGCGGGTGGCGGCGCTCTTGGTCGCGAAGGCGGCCTGGCGCTTGGTGGCCTGCACGGCGGCCACGCGGTTGGCCTGTTGGTTGCGGGCGACCTGTAGTCGCTCGATGGTGTCGCGTTGCTGCTTGCCGACCCGGTCGAGCACGGTGATCCGGTCGAGCACGGACTGCGGGTTGTCGGAGGACACGTAATTCGACATCGAGCCCTGTGCGCTGCCCTGCCGGTAGACGTCGCGCGCGAACTTGTCGAAGGATTCCTGCGCCCGGGCGACCCGACGCGCGGCTTCGTCGAGCGAGCGCTTCGCCGAGCCGGCCGCAACGGTCGCGAGGTTCTGGGCCGCCACCGAGTTCTGGTAGTCGACGAGCGCGCGGTTGACGTTCTCCTGCCGGACCGCGACCGCGTTGTCGAGGTCGGCGATGTTCTGATTGGCCTTGGCGATCTGGTTGATCAGTCCCGACACCCCGGATTGACCGCGCGGCGCCGCATTCGCCTGGCCGGCACCGATCGCGCCGAGGACGACGATCACCATCAGCGCGCAGAGGCGGGCCAGTGGTGGCGTCGACATTCGGCCCCCACGCGCCACACCGGTATTAGCTCGCCTCACCAGTTCTCCCTTGTCGTTCGCGGCAAACCCCGCCACATCCGCACCGTTTGCGACGTTGGTGCCTGTCCGATCCCGACCGCGTACTCGACCTGCACCATGCATCACATGCGGTGCCGCCCATAACTTGGGCACCACACGTGACAACAGAACCGTACGTCACATCGGACACATCGGAAAACAAACGTCACGAATTACATTGGGGTGATTACCTGCGAAAATGCTGTGAACTGGTCAAAAGACCCAGCGATTCGAGAGGTCTCGAATTCGCAACGAAAGACGCACTCGGGCATGCCCATGGGCGATCAACGCGGAACGCGGTGTAAGGGCACGAAAGATGCGACGATCGGCGGTCCCGGCCCGGCCGACTACGGCAGGTCGCGAGCGAGGTCCGTGGTTCCGGGACCCGCGGCGCCTTCCGGCGCCGACTCGGCGGTGTCGCGATCGGCGATCCGCGCCCGACGTGTCGAACGGAGCCGCGCGATCACGGCGCCGACGACGACCACGACGATCAGGACGAGGCTGATGGCCGTCCAGTTCAACGACGGCCCGCTCATCTGATCCCACATCTGGCGGGCGGCGAGCGGAGGGTTGGTCAGCGTGAGGTTGTCGGTCGCCTCTTCCTGCTGCACCCGGCTGAAGTATGGCGACGAGCTCCCCACCGAGTTCGGGCCGAGGACGATGACCGTCCCACCGACCTCGGACTGCAGTTCGGTGGCGATGTCGCGGTAGTAGGTGAACTTCGGCTGCGCGGTGGGCAGGACCACGAAACTGACGTCGTAGCCCTCGGACTTCGCGTGCGCGACGACCTGGCGCAGCCCGTCGACCTGGTCGGCGGGCGCGGCAACGCCGTCCTCTTGGATGTCGGCGAGGATCGCGGACATGTCGACGTCCTCGGGGATGATCGACGGCGACGGCACCCCCATCGCCGGAAGGGCCAGCACATTCTGCGTCGTCGCACCCGGACTCATCTGGCCATCCTCACATCGATCCCTACCGTCACCCGGCAACGGTCGCCGGGCCGTGTCGCGGCATCACCGACCAGGTTTCGCAAGCATTAAATTCGCACGCACAGCCGCGGCTCGCCAAACCTCCTGCAGCACCGTACGACAGAATGGACACGTCTGGACAACCCGGTCCGGATCGAACGCGTGACCTCCGTGTGTCGCGGACGGGGTCGGATTGTTAACAGTACGGCCGTACTGTTAACATTGAGGACGTCGTCACCCGTGGCGGATCGAACCCCGCACGTGCGGTTCGCGAGCGGGTGGCAGCGACCGCAGCGAGACCCGTTGCACACACGACGCCGACGCAGCCCGTCGGCGCCACGGTCAGAGTCGACGAGCAGGCGGTGCTCATCGATGGATCACAGCGGTCCGTCCGGATGGACGAGCGGACCACGGAGAAGCAGGCCGGCGCAGCCCGCCGGTACTTGAGGAGAGTGGATTAGACGTGAGTAACGATTCCTTTGGCGCCCGCGGGACCCTCGAGGTGGGCGACAACTCGTACGAGATCTTCCGACTGAGCGCTGTCGAGGGAACCGAGAAACTTCCCTACTCGCTCAAGGTGCTCGCAGAGAACCTGCTCCGCACCGAGGACGGCGCCAACATCACCGCGGACCACATCAACGCGATCGCGCAGTGGGATCCCGCAGCGGACCCGAGTATCGAGATCCAGTTCACGCCGGCGCGCGTGCTGATGCAGGACTTCACGGGTGTCCCCTGCATCGTCGACCTCTCCACGATGCGTGAGGCCGTCACCGCACTCGGTGGCGATCCGACCAAGGTCAACCCGCTCGCGCCGGCGGAGATGGTCATCGACCACTCGGTCATCATCGACGTCTTCGGTCGCGCGGACGCCTTCGAGCGCAACGTCGACCTCGAGTACCAGCGCAACGGTGAGCGCTACCAGTTCCTGCGGTGGGGCCAGGGCGCGTTCGACGACTTCAAGGTCGTCCCCCCGGGCACCGGCATCGTCCACCAGGTCAACATCGAGCACCTCGCCCGTTCGATCATGGTCCGCAACGGCCAGGCCTACCCCGATACGTGCGTCGGTACCGACTCGCACACCACGATGGAGAACGGTCTTGGCGTCCTGGGCTGGGGCGTGGGCGGCATCGAGGCCGAGGCCGCGATGCTCGGCCAGCCGATCTCGATGCTCATCCCCCGCGTCGTCGGCTTCAAGCTGACCGGCCAGATCAGCGCCGGCGTCACGGCGACCGACGTCGTCCTCACGGTCACCGAGATGCTGCGCAACCACGGCGTCGTCGGCAAGTTCGTCGAGTTCTACGGCGAGGGTGTCGCCGAGGTGCCGCTGGCGAACCGAGCGACGCTGGGCAACATGAGCCCCGAATTCGGTTCCACCGCAGCCATGTTCCCGATCGACGAGGTGACGGTCGACTACCTGCGCCTGACCGGTCGATCCGAGGATCAGCTGGCCCTGGTCGAGGCCTACGCCAAGGAACAGGGCATGTGGCACAACCCGGAGAAGGAGCCCGTCTTCTCCGAGTACCTCGAGTTGGACCTGGGCGACGTCGTTCCGTCGATTGCCGGACCCAAGCGTCCGCAGGACCGAATCCTGTTGTCGGAAGCCAAGACCGCGTTCCGCAAGGACATCCACCAGTACGTCGAGGAGAATCACCCGGCGAATCACACGCAGCTCGACGAGGCCATCGAGGAGAGCTTCCCGGCCAGCGATCCGGCGAGCCTGTCCTTCGCCGACGACGGTGCCGTGAACGTTCAGTCGGCCGCAAACGGCTCCGAGGGACGTCCGACCAAGCCGGTCCGGGTCAAGGCAGAGGTCCAGGGCGAGTTCGTTCTCGACCACGGCGCGGTTGCTGTCGCCGGCATCACCTCGTGCACCAACACCTCGAATCCGACCGTGATGATCGGTGCCGCCCTGTTGGCCAAGAAGGCCGTCGAGAAGGGCCTCACGTCGAAGCCGTGGGTCAAGACCAACATGGCACCCGGTTCCCAGGTCGTCACCGACTACTACGAGAAGGCAGGCCTCTGGCCCTACCTGGAGAAGCTCGGTTTCTACCTGGGCGGCTACGGGTGCACCACGTGCATCGGCAACACCGGTCCGCTGCCGGAGGAGATCTCCAAGGCGATCAACGACAACGACCTGACGGTCACCGCGGTCCTCTCGGGCAACCGCAACTTCGAGGGTCGGATCTCGCCCGACGTCAAGATGAACTACCTGGCGTCGCCGCCGCTGGTCATCGCCTATGCGATCGCCGGCACAATGGACTTCGACTTCGAGACCGATCCGCTGGGCCAGGACACCGACGGCAACGACGTGTTCCTCAAGGATGTGTGGCCGTCCTCCAAGGAGATCGACGACACGATCAGCCAGGCGATCAGCCAGGAGATGTTCACCAAGTCCTACGCCGACGTCTTCAAGGGCGACGAGCGTTGGCGGAACCTCCCGACCCCCGAGGGTGACACCTTCGAGTGGGACGAGAATTCGACCTACGTGCGAAAGGCCCCGTACTTCGACGGCATGACGAAGGAGCCGGAGCCGGTCACCGACATCAAGGGTGCACGCGTGCTGGCAGCGCTGGGCGACTCGGTCACCACCGACCACATCTCGCCGGCCGGAGCGATCAAGCCGGGAACGCCTGCCGCGCAGTACCTCGACGAGCACGGCGTCGCGCGCAAGGACTACAACTCGCTCGGTTCACGTCGTGGCAACCACGAGGTCATGATCCGCGGCACCTTCGCGAACATCCGCCTGAAGAACCAGCTCCTCGACGACGTCAGCGGTGGCTACACACGCGACTTCACCCAGGAGGGTGGACCGCAGTCGTTCATCTTCGATGCCTCCAAGAACTACCAGGAGGCGGGTGTTCCGCTGGTGGTGCTCGGCGGCAAGGAGTACGGCTCCGGCTCGTCGCGCGACTGGGCGGCCAAGGGCACGATGCTGCTCGGCGTGCGCGCGGTCATCGTCGAATCGTTCGAGCGCATCCACCGGTCCAACCTCATCGGCATGGGCGTGGTCCCGCTGCAGTTCCCCGAGGGCGAGAGCTACAAGTCGCTGGGAATCGACGGCACCGAGGTGTTCGACATCGCCGGTATCACCGAATTGAACGAGGGCAAGACGCCGAAGACGGTCCACGTCACCGCCACCAAGGACAGCGGCGAGAAGATCGAATTCGACGCGGTCGTCCGCATCGACACCCCCGGTGAGGCCGATTACTACCGCAACGGAGGCATCCTGCAGTTCGTGCTGCGCAACATGATCAAGAGCTGAGCAGGGAGCACAGAAGTGCCCAAGGTCAGTGATGACCGGCTCGCCGCGCGTCGTCGAGAGATCCTCGACGGCGCGCGGCACTGCTTCGCCGAGTACGGCTACGACGGTGCCACCGTCAAGCGCATAGAGGAATCGACCGGCCTCTCTCGCGGTGCGATCTTCCACCATTTCCGCGACAAGGAAGCGTTGTTCCTCGCGCTGGCGCACGAGGACGCCGAACGCATGGCCGACGTCGCCGCCGAGCAGGGTCTGGTCCAGGTGATGCGCGACATGCTGGCGCGCCCACAGGATTTCGATTGGCTGGGGACCCGGCTGGAGATCGCCCGCAAGTTGCGCACCGATCCCTCGTTCCGCTCCGCATGGCTGGCGCATTCGGCCGATGTCGAACAGGCCACCCTGCGGCGCCTCGAGCGCGGCCGGCAAGCCGGTCGCCTGCGCGACGACGTGCCGACCGACGTGCTCGTCCGCTACCTCGATCTCGTTCTCGACGGCTTGATCACACGTCTGGCGACCGGCCAGCCCACCGATGACCTCCACGCGGTCCTCGACCTCGTCGAGGAGTCCGTCCGCATCGAACGCTGAGCCGCCACCGCCGATTCGCATCCGCCCGAAATCAGTGCTTGGTGAGGTTCACCTAAGTGGCTAGAGTTCGATGAATGAATCGCGAAACGGCACCCAGCGCACCGATATCACGCCGCGCGGTGGTGCGTGGGGCCGCCGGACTCGGTGCGCTGGGTGCGCTGGCCGCCGGCACCGGCCGCGTGTCGGCGGCGCCGGGCGAGACGGCGATCGTGATCGGCACCGGTTTCGGCGGCTCGGTCGCCGCTCTCCGGCTCGGGCAGGCCGGCATCGCCACCACCGTGTTCGAACGCGGCCGGCGATGGAACATCCGCCCCGACGGAAACACCTTCGCGACGTTCGCCTCCCCCGACAAGCGCACCGCCTGGTTCGGTAGCACCGCCGGGGTCAGCTCCGCGCTCGCCGTTCCGACCGAACCGTATCCCGGCGTGCTCGATCACGTCATGGGCAACGGCGTCGAAGCCGTCTACGGCGCCGGCGTGGGTGGCGGCTCGCTCGTCTTCGGATCGTTCACCCCCATGCCCCGCCGGGTGGACTTCGAACTCATCTTCCCCCGGGCCGCCGACTATCCCGAGCTGGCCCGCGTGTACTACCCGCGGGCCAAGAAGATGCTCGGCGTCTCTCCGCTGCCCGACGACATCCTGGCCCACCCGCAGTACGTCGGCGCACGGTCCTGGCTGAAGGTCGTCGCCCGGTACGGCGCGACGCCGCATCTCTTCGACTTCGCCATCGACTGGGATCTGGTCCGCGCCGAACTGCGCGGCACCAAGCCACCGGGTGTCTCCGTCGGCGACCTGAGCTACGGCGTGAACAGCGGCGCCAAGAAGTCCCTCGATCACACCGTGCTGCCGGCGGCCGAACGCACCGGCAACGTGACGATCAAACCGATGCATGAGGTCTTCGACATCCGACCGCGCTCGCGGCGTAAGGGATTCGTGGTGTCGGCACGCGTGCTCGACGAACGCGGACGGACGGTCCGGACGGTGACCGCCGAGGCCGACCATCTGTTCATGGCCGCGGGCTCGTTCCACACCACCGCGCTGCTCGTGCGTGCGCGGGCACAGGGTGCACTGCCCCGGCTGTCCCCCCGCATCGGCGACGGCTTCGGCGTCAACGGCGACTTCCTCACCACGCGGTCGAACCCGCGCGAGGACTTCGGCGCCATCCAGGGCGGTCCCGGGTATGCCCGGTTCTACGACGACACCCTGCCCGGCGGTCCGGTCTCGATGGTCTACCAGGCGACGCCGTTGCCCTCACCCCTGGGCAAGGTGCTGACGACCAACCTCGTGCAGGCGCACACCGATGAGCGCGGCACCATCGACTACGACCAGTCCACCCGGCGAGCCGTCCTCAACTATCCGTACGCCGAGGGGACCAGCGACCTCGATCGGCGGAGCAACGCGTTCATCAATCGCTTCCATGAGCGGACCGAGACGCGGTTCGGCTACCCCGCCAACGGGATTCCGCTCTCGTCGCGCGCGATGGGTTTCGGGTCGGCCAGCACCTTCCACGGCCTCGGCGGCGTGGTGATGGGATCGGCCGCGACGATGGACGGCGCGGTGCGCGGGTACGACAACCTGTATGTGGTCGACGGCTCGTTCATCCCCGGCGCCGTCGGGCTCGTGAACCCGTCGTTGACGATCACCGCCCTCGCCGAACGCACGATGGACAGGTTCCTGGCCGGCCGCTGAGCCTGGCGGACAGGCGTGATTCATCCCACACCTTAACGCAGCCTTAAGGTATTCCTAACCTTACTTAGGTCACGCTAAGGTCACCGGGTGAATTCTGATCTCCGCCACACGACGCGGATCTCGCGTCGGACCGCCCTCCGCTCGGCTGCCGGCCTCGGCGCACTCGGCGCCCTGGCTGCCGCGGGCGCGAATGCCGTTGCTGCCCCGAATGATTCCGGCAAGAGTGCCATCGTCATCGGGACCGGCTTCGGCGGGTCGGTCGCCGCACTGCGCCTGGGCGAGGCCGGCTTCCGGACCACGGTCTTCGAACGTGGCCGCCGCTGGACGATCCGCAAGGACGGCAACACATTCGCATCGACGACCGCGCCGGACGGCCGCGCTGCGTGGTTCAGCGACACTGTCGGACTGACCTCGACGCTGGGCATTCCCGTCCAGCGCTATCCCGGCCTCCTGGACACGGTGAAAGGTAACGGGATCTCGTCGGTCTACGGGGTCGGGGTCGGCGGTGGATCGCTGGCGTTCGGCGCGTTCACGGCCATCCCGCGCAAGCAGGATTTCCGGCACGTCTTCCCCGAGGTCGCCGACTACGATTCCCTTGCCGCGACCTACTATCCGCGCGCCCTGGCGATGCTGAACGCCTCCCCGTTGCCTGCCGACATCATGGCGCATCCGCGCTACGTCGGCGCCCGGTCGTGGGCCGCGACGGTTCGTCGGTACGGCAAGGAGCCGGTCGCATTCGACTATGCGATCGACTGGGACATCGTGCGCGACGAGTTGAGCGGGAAGGCGACCCCGTCGATCACGATCGGCGAGCTCGGTTTCGGCGTCAACAGTGGCGCGAAGAACTCCACCGACCACAATTACCTTCCGGCCGCAGAGCGCACCGGCAACGTCACCATCAAACCGATGCACGAGGTCTTCGAGATCCGACCCCGTTCGCGCCGGGCGGGTTTCATCGTCAAGGCGCGGGTGATCGACGATCAGCACCGCACGGTGCGCATCGTCACCGCCGAGGCCGACCATCTCTTCCTGGGTGCCGGCTCGTTCCACACGACCCGCCTGCTCGTCGAGGCCCGCGCCAGAGGCACCCTCCCCCGACTCTCCACCCGAATCGGGGACGGGTTCGGTGCAAACGGCGACTTCCTGACGGCACGTGCCGGACTGACCGATGATTACGGCGCCATACAGGGCGGCCCCGGATTCGGCCGAGTGTACGAGGACGGCATGGCGGGCGGCCCCGTGTCGATGGTCTATCACTCGACTCCCCTGCCGTCGCCGCTCGGCAAGACCCTGACGACGAACCTGATCCAGGTGCACACCGATGAACGCGGGACCGTCGACTACGACCACGCCGGCCGCGCGGCGGTGCTCAACTACCCCCATCCCGAGGGCAACGTCCTCGACAGACGCGGAGCGGCCTTCGCCGAGCACTTCCATCAACGTGCCGAGGCGCGTCACGGCCGCGTCGGCGGCTTCCCCGTGTACTCACGCGCCGCGGGATTCGGTTCGGGCAGTACCTATCACGGACTCGGCGGAGTCGTGATCAACCAGGCCGCCGACCAGAACGGAGCCGTCCACGGTTACGACAACCTCTACGTCGTCGACGGGGCGTTCGCACCGGGTGCGGTCGGGCTCGTGAACCCGTCCCTCACCATCGCGGCGATGGCCGAGCGCACGATGGATCGGTTCGTGGTGACGCACTGAACGCAATGCCGCACGACTCCGGTACTGTGATGCGCAACACCCCCGATCGAACGCTCGGTGTGCGATCAGGGCAGCGTCACCATCCCTTCGTCAGAGGAGTACCACTTGTTCCCTGGAGTCTTTGCCGCGTCCACCCCGGACAAGCCCGCCGTCATCCGTGCGGCCACGGGCGAACAGCTGACCTATCGGCAACTCGACGAGAACTCGACGCGCCTCGCCAACTACCTCGATGAGCTGGGACTCCGGCCCGGCGACGCCATCGCGATGGTGTCGCCCAACGACCTGCACATGTTCGAGGTCTACTGGGCCGCGCTGCGCAGCGGTCTGTACGTCACGGCGATCAACCATCACCTGACCGCAGCGGAGACCGCCTACATCCTCACCGACTGCAATGCGCAGGTGCTGTTCGCCGGCGCGAGCGTGGCCGAGACGGTCGCCGACAGCGCGACCATCCCGGACCTGGACCGGGCCGGACGCCGCATCGCCTGGGGTGGCGAGATCCCGGGGTTCGATGCGTACGAGGACGTACTCGCGGCCGCGTCGGACGCGCCACGCACCGATCAGCCCCGGGGCACCGACATGCTCTACTCGTCAGGCACCACGGGCCGCCCCAAGGGCATCAAGACCCCGTTGCCCGACGGTCAGGTAGACCAGATCCCGGACGCCTACACGGCGATCTTCGCCCCGATGTACGGGTTCGACGCCGACACCGTCTACCTGTCCCCGGCACCGCTGTATCACGCCGCGCCACTACGCTATTGCGGCGTCACGAACTCGGTGGGCGGGACCGTCGTCTTCCTCGACCGGTTCGATCCCGAGACGGCCCTGGCGACGATCGACGCCCATCGGACCACGCACAGCCAGTGGGTCCCGACGATGTTCATCCGGATGCTGAAGCTGCCGGTGGAGGTCCGCGGGAAGTACGACGTCAGCAGCATGAAGGTCGCCGTCCACGCCGCCGCGCCCTGCCCGGTGGAGGTCAAACGGGCGATGATCGACTGGTGGGGCCCGGTGATCCACGAGTACTACGCCTCCACCGAGGCTGCCGGCGCGACGTTCATCGGCCCGGCCGAAGCTCTCGAGCATCCCGGATCGGTGGGTAAACCGCTGCTCGGCGTCGTACACATCTGCGACGAGGACGGTGCCGAGATGCCGATCGGCGAGGTCGGTCTGGTTTATTTCGAACGCGAGGAGGTCGCGTTCGAGTACCACAACGATCCCCAGAAGACGCGCAAGGCGCAGCATCCGAAGCACGAGAACTGGTCGACCACAGGCGATGTTGGCTACGTCGATGCAGAGGGCTACCTCTATCTGACCGATCGCAAGGCGTTCATGATCATCTCCGGTGGGGTGAACATCTATCCGCAGGAGGCGGAGAACGTCCTCATCAACCACCCGGCCGTCTACGACGTCGCCGTGATCGGCATCCCCGACGACGATCTCGGTGAGGTCGTCAAGGGCTGCGTCCAACTCGACCCCGCATTCGCGGCGTCGCAGGAGCTGGCGGACGAGTTGATCGCGTTCACGAAGGACTCGATCGCCGGCTACAAGGTGCCCCGGTCGATCGATTTCGTCGACGACCTGCCCCGCACCCCGACCGGAAAACTGGTGAAAGGCGAGCTCCGCAAGAGGTATTGGCCCGAAGCCGTCGGCTGACCGGTCAGGCGCCGCACCCCCGCCGATCGGCACACCGCCTCCGGGTATCCGCGAGTATTAGCTTACGCTAAGCTAACTTCGCGATGCGGGGCCGGAGGCCACTCGCGTTCGCGTGATCGTCGGTCGGGTGGGAGCGCAGGGGCCATATGAACGCGGAGTCAGCGCGGACGCGACACCTCGTCGCCGACCGGATCGTCGAACGACTTCTCGCCCTTCAGATCTCGACCGTGTTCGGGGTCCACGGCGCCAACGCCGAGGACCTGTGGGCAGCCGCTGTTCGCCACCCCGACGTCACGCCGGTCACCGCGAAGCACGAGTTCGGCGCCGGCGCGATGGCCGACGGGCTGTCGCGGATCACCGGGGCGCCGTCGGCAGTGCTGACCACGTCTGGGGGTGCCGCACTCAACGTCGTACCCGCCCTGGGCGAGGCCTACGACAGCCGGGTGCCGGTACTCGCGGTGATCGGCAGCGCAGGACGAGCCAGTGTCGGGCGTGGCGGATTCCAGGACATGCTGTCCCCGCCGGACACCATCGATCTGTCGAGGGTCCTGTCGGGTGTGGTCGGCACATGTGCGGTGGTCGAGGAACCCGCGGCCCTCGACGCCGCATTCGACATGGCGTACGAGTCCCTGCACGCCGGGTGTCCGGCCGCTCTGGTCATACCCAAGGACGTCCAGGCCGCGCCCGCCGAAACTCCGTCGGGCGCGGTGTCCGGGCGGTGCGGCGCCCAGCGGCCGGACGATCCGCCCGCGGCGGTCATCGATGATCTCGCCCGTCTGCTGGTCCGGGTCGCGGCCTCTGACGGCGCGCTGTGTATCTGGGCCGGTGAAGAAGCGTCCCGACTCCGGTTGGCCTGGGCCGTCAGCGAATTGACCGAACTCCTGGGCGCGACGTCGGTCGTCTCGCCGGGCGGACGTGACGTCGGAGGGGTGGGCTGCGCGGGTGTCACCGGGGTCATGGGTCATCCGTCGGCGCTGCGGGCGGTACGCGACGCGGAGGTCTGCCTCGTCCTGGGCTGCCGGATGTCGCTGACCGATCGCGGCGGATTCGACGATGCGCTCGGCGACGCCACCGTAATCCACCTCGGGGCCCATGCGCCCCGCGCTCCGGGCATCGGCGAGCACATCCCGACCCCAGATCTCACAGCCATGGTCCGTGCCCTGATCGCAGCCGTTCGCGACCACCACGGTGAACGCTGCAGGGATCCGGCGCCGGTGCCGATCGAGTACCTCACCACCCCCAGTACCGACGCCGCTCTCCCCATGCGCACGGCCGTCGAGCTGATCGGTGCCCACCTGCCGCTCGATTCCAGTGTGTTCGCCGACGCCGGGAACGCCGGGGCGACCACGATCCACCATTTGCCGTTCGGGGCTGGGAGATTCGTCGTCGCGCTCGGTATGGGCGGTATGGGACACGCCATCGCCGCCGGGATCGGGGCAGCCATCGGCACGGCGCGCGCGAGCACGCGGGGCACCGCGCGTCATGGTGCTCCCCGCTCCGTCGTGATCGCCGGTGACGGCTCGTTCTTCATGCACGGCATGGAGTTGCACACCGCGATCGAGTACGACGCGCCGGTGACCCTGATCGTGCTGAACAACAATGCGCACGGCATGTGCGTCACGCGCGAGAGTCTCTATTTCCCCGAGTACCCCGGCAGCAACCGGTTCAGACCGACCGACATCGCGGCCGGGGTCAACGCCATGTTCGGTGACCTCGAGGTGCGCCATGCCGACGACCCCGATTCGCTCCGTGCCGCCTGCGCCGAACTGCTCAACCGGCCCGGACCCAATTGCCTGGTGGTCGACGTCGATCCCGACGAGGTGCCGCCGTTCGCCCCATTTCTGACGAGAGGAACCCCATGAGTGCAGGACCGCCCGCGCTGTCCGATCTCGGCGAGGCCGCCGCCCACCTCGACGGCGTCATCCGCGTGGAGACACATCCGCGTGCCGCGAACACCCACCTGGTTGTCGACATGGTGCGATCGGTCTATCCGCATCACCAGATCTTCGGTGACTACTGCACCGTGCAGGGATACGTCGATGCGCCACCGCGAGAATTGTACGAGTGGCTCTCCGACACCCGGTCGTTGGAGGAATGGACCTACAGCACAAGGGGATTCATCGCTGCGGACGAGCCCGGCCTGTGGGTCGGTCACGACATGCTCAACGAGGACACCAAGATCTACGCGCGGACCGTCGCCAATCCGGATGCGATGACGGTCGATTACCACTGCGCGTGAGATCAGGGAGACCACCTGTGGATGATCTACCTCATGCGGGTGGTCGATGCCCGACTCGTGCTCGGCAAACCGGGCTCGGTGGTGATGTGGACCAACTGCAGGCACCCGTTCTACGACCGCAATCCCTACCCCGAGTCCGCTCCCGCCGACCGAACCGAATGGGTCGGAGATCTCTGGGACATGTTCTCCGCCGGTCATCAGATCGAGCTCGACAACCTGACCGCGATCGCGGAGTATCGCCACCGCAACGGCTTGCCCCTCACCCCTGAATGGATGCGCTCATGACCCGGTCCGTCGCCATTGCCGATATCGCGACCTATCGCCCCGCCAAGCGTGTTCCGGCCGAGCACTTCACGCAGTTCGCGGAGAGTGACGAGCTGTCGCAGAATGTGATGTTCCGGTCCCCGGCGTTCCGGCACCACGCCGCCGACGGCGAGACGTCGGCGGACATGATCGACACGGCTGCAAGGACTCTCGTCGAGCGTCACGGCGATGATTACCTGGACGATGTCGATGTGGTGCTCACCCACAGCCAACTTCCGGAGGTTCCGGTGCGCGGGTGCGTCGGAGAGGTCGCGCATCGCCTCGGCCTGCGTCCGACCACCGTGCTCGACGTTCACAACGGCGGCTGTGCCGCGTTCGTCCACATGATCGAGATCGCGGGTGCGCTGCTACAGGCGGGCGGCGGCCGCAAGGCGCTGTTGGGCCTCGCGCAGAACAGCGCCGGCCAGATCTTCACCCAGGAGCAGGTGCGCGGGAAGGCGCAGGCGGCCATTCCCGGCGACGGTGCGGCGGTGGCGACACTGACACTCGGCGACGACGGCAACCCCGTCCTCGGGACCGTGTCCCGGTCGTTCGGCGAGTACTCCGCCGACATGACCGCCGTGGCGCAACCCGAGCGCAAGTACTGGGAGGCAGGGCCGGGACAGATCCATGTCGGCTTCACCGAGGCGAAGATCGCGAAAGTCCTGGCCCGTGGCAACAGAATGGTGCCCGAGGTGGCGCTCGACGTAGCGCACCAGATCGGTGTGCGACCGGCCGATCTGGACCTGTTCATCACCAACCAGCCGAATCGGATCTTCCTGCGCAACTGGCGCGATGCCCTCGAGCTGCCCGAGGAGCGGCATCCCGACACGTTCGACGAGTGTGGCAACCTCTTCGCCGTCGGGATACCGATGACTCTCGATGCCGCGATCGACGAGGGCCGGGTGCACTCCGGTGCGGTGGTCATGATGTCGGCGTTCGCGCATGCGGGCGATTTCGCCGCCGCGGGTGCGATCCGGTGGAACGGACGGTCGTGACGACTCTGCAGCGCGCACCCGCTGTCGAGACACGTACCCCGATCATCGCGCGATGTGACCTGAACGAGTCCGCCTACCCACCGCTGACCGCAGTGGTCGATGCTCTTCGGGCGCAAACAGGTCGGACCAACCGCTACCCGGAGTTCCTCCCCGATCGCCTGCGTGCGGCGATCGCGGATCACCACCGGCTGCCGCGGGATCACGTCACCGTCGGAGCGGGCGCGACCGCGGTCGCTCTCGCCATCTTGGCCGATGCCGCGTCACGAGCGCGCGCCGCGGGAATCCAGGACCCGCGAATCGCCACCCCCGCACCGACATTCGACGGCTTCCAGCTACTTGCCGGAATGGTCGGCGCCGGCCTGGACACGACACCGCTGACCGACGACGGCCGGCCTGACCTCACGGCCCTCGCCGCCGAGATCGGGCCGTCCACCGCCGCGGTCATCGTGTGTTCACCGCACAACCCGACCGGAGCCGTCGTGGTCGAGGCGGAATTGCGCAGATTCCTGCGATCGCTGCGGCCAGGCCTGCGCGTGATTCTGGATCAGGCCTACGTCGAGTTCTGCGACGACGCGCCGGACGGCGCCGGTCTACTCGCCGACTTCCCGGATCTTGTTCTGTTGCGGACATTCTCCAAGGCGTACGGACTCGCGAGTCTGCGCGTCGGGTATGCGATCGGTCGAGCCGACACCCTCGCCGGGCCGCGACGCCACGAGATGCCGTTCGCGGTCGGTACAGCCGCGGAATGCGCGGTACCGATCTCACTTGCCGCGCAGGACGAGTTGCGCCATCGTGTGCGGGCGATGCGTGCGGAGCGTGCACGGCTGACGACGATGCTCGCCGCGATCGGCTGTCCGGTCCTACCGAGCCACGCCAATTTCGTATTCCTGCCGGGAGCCGACGGCATCGCGCTGGGTCGGCTCCTGCGCTGTGTGGGAGTGCTGGGTAAGGAATGCGGCGAGCACGGTTTCCGGCTTACCGTCGCCGACAGTGCCACAACCGATTACATCGTCGCGGCACTGCGGGTGACCGCGGAGATCGCCTGAGGCCCGGGCGCCGTCGGCGCGAGTGACTCGAAGGGCTCGCGAGGCGCCCGCCCACCGGTGGTCGAGCAGCGCGCGAGGCGCCGCCCCCCGCTGGTCGAGTAGGTCGCGAGGCGCCTCCCCCGCTGGTCGAGTAGGTCGCGAGGCGCTAGCCGAGTGGGCGTATCGAGACCACACTCACCGGGGTCCCCGTTTCTGTCGGTGGCCGGTGAGAGACTGTCTTCGGTTCACGCGGAATGCGTCGACACCGCGGACCGACCCCCGGGGCCGGGGGTTTGGGTTTCGATGTCTGTCGGACCCGCTGAATATGCTGTTTGGTGAGTTGGTTGTGGTGTGGGCGTGCGCTGTGTGATGACGGGCAGTTGATGAGGGTGTCCCTGTCGGTCGCGAGTGTGAAGGCCTGTGCTGGTGTTCTCTTGTTCGGATCCTGTCGCCGCGGATGCGGCGATCACCTGCGCGTCGGCAGCTGATGCTGCGGTGGCCGCGGGTGAGCATCTACGGGTCTGAAGTACCCCAGGTTTAGTTCCTATGTGGTTGCGAGGGCCGGGTCGGCTGGCTCGCTGGGGTGTGAGGCCCCGGTCAAGGTGGCCTCGTACTCGGCTGGGGGAACGTAGCCGAGGGCTTCGTGCAGGCGTTGGTTGTTGTACCACCACACGTATTCGAGAGTGGCCAACTCGACCTGCTCCACGGTGCGCCAGGGACCACGCTGGCGGATCAGCTCGGTCTTGTAGGCCGAGTTCACGCTTTCGGCCAGCGCGTTGTCGTAGGAGTCCCCGACGGTCCCTACTGACGGTGTGATTCCCAACTCGATCAGTCGGTCGGTATAGGCCAGCGATAGGTATTGCGACCCGTGGTCGGAATGATGGGTCAACCCGGATAGATTGGTATTCGCCTGCCACACAGCGTGATCGAACGCCGGAAGGGGAAGGTCCTCAGTCCGCATCGACGAGGCGACGTGCCAGCCCATGATCTTGCGGGTACAGACGTCGGTGACGAACGCGACATAGGCGAATCCCTGCCAGGTCCGCACATAGGTGATGTCCACGACCCACAGCTGATTCGGTTGTGTGGCAACAAAAGTGCGCTTGACCCGATCCTCCGGAACCGCAGCGGCTGGGTCCGCGCGGGTGGTGAACACTTTCTTCGAACGCTGCACCCCGCGCACCCCGGCGCACCGCATCAGTCGGCGGGTCTGCTCACGGCCGACCACATGACCCTTGCGGCGCAGTTCGGCGTGCACCTTCTTGACCCCGTACACCGCATAGTTGTCGCTGTGGACCTGCTTGACCACCGCCACGAGTTCGGTATCGCGAATCGAACGTGCCGACGCGGCGCGGGATTTCGCTGCCCGATATCCTCGCGAGGTGAGGAACACCACGCCTGCCGCGCGCAGGGTGCGGCAGATGAACTCGACCCCGAACTGATCGCGAAACTTGTCGATGAACGCGATCATCTCGTCGTGGTCCGGTCGAGCTCCGAGGCGAAAAACGCGCTCGCCGACTTGAGTAACTCGTTGGTCCGCCGCAGTTCGGCGACTTCCTTCTTCAGCCGCCGGATCTCGGCGTGCTCCTCGCTGCTGGTGCCGGCCCGCTGCCCGGCGTCGATCTGGGCTTTACGGCGCCACCGGCGCAGCGTTTCCTCGGCCACCTGCTGCTTGGCCGCAACTTGACGGATTGCCTCGAATTCCGAGAGCTCGGCGTCGGCCTCCAACGCCGTCTCCAACATGCGCACAGACTTCTGCCGGAACTCCGGCGGATACTGACGTGGCATGGCTCCATCCTCCTACAGATGACGGAACTAAACCTGGGGTACTTCAGTCAGCCGCCAACACGAAGCCCGTGCCCTGCTCGCGGCGTACCGGTTGGGACAGTCGGTCTATGACGACATGCTGGTATCGCTGAACGCCACCGGGCAGATGCGGGCCCGCAACACCGCCGACAAAGCCGCCGTCGGGGAGGTCTCGCTGGCGTTGGGCTTATCACGCACCAAAGCCGGCTCCTGGTTCAACCTGGGTGAAGCGCTGCAACGACTCCCCAAGATCCGGATGCGATATCTGGCCGGCGAGTTCAGCACCCCCCGAATGGCAACCATGGTCTACGCCGCCCAAGCCGCACCCGAAGGCATCATCACCGACCCGAGCACAGGCGACACCCCCAACACCGATCCCACCGAGCCGAGCACCGGCGACCAACCCACCGATCCCGCCGATCCTGCTGATTCCACCGATCCCACCGATCCTGTCGATCCTGTCGATCCGGTCGATCCAGCCGATCCGGTCGATCCAGCCGATCCGGTCGATCCGGCTGATGCCGCTGATTCAGACGGGCACGACCCCGCCGCCGATGATGCGTCGTCGGAGTGGACGTTTGAGGATCTGGCGTTGGAGTTGGGGTCGCGTCCGACGACCGATCCAGTGTTGCGTGATCAGTTGGCCGAGGCGGTGATCAGTCTCGATCCCGAGGGCGCCGCACAAACGCGTGAGGAGTTCGGGCAGGCGTGGCAAAACCTGACCGTCACCGCCGACTCGTCGGGACACATGAATATCGATGGGTGTGTGCCCGCCGAAGACGGCGTCTACCTCGCCCACCGCATCGCCGCGTTGATCGCCGCACGACTGTGTCGCCGCGACCCGCGCCGCATCGGGCAACAACGGGTGATGGCGTTGGCCGAGATCACCGGCGTACCCGGCAAAACACTGACCTGCGGCTGCGGCCGCAGCGACTGCCCCCACAACCCCACCCCCGACACACCCAACCCCAACGACCCCAACGGCCCGAACGGTCCGAACGATCCCAGCGGTCCGAGCTACCCGAACGGCCCGACGGACACGACAGGCCCGAGCGGCCCGAGCGGTCCGAACCGTCCGCCCGCTCCCGAGGGTCTCGTCGAGCCGACAGAGTCGCCGGACGCGAATGGGTATGGTGCCGAGGAGACTCCGTCGGAGGCGGGCGCCGGCGACGTTGGCGACACCGATGGTCCCGCCGACGATGCCGCACTGAGCGCAGATGCTGCGCCCAGCGACCATGCTGCGCCCAGGGCAGATGCTGGGTCCGGCGAGGATGCTGCGTCCGGCGAGAACGATGCGCCCGCCGACGACCCTGGCGTCGCCGAAGACACTGCAGTGAGGAAGGATTCGGCGCCACCATCCCCACCCGCCTGGACCCTGCTCCTCGACCCCACCACCACCACCACCGAGGTCCCCCGACTCCGCGGATACGGGGCGATCGACCCTGCCCTCGCCACAAACCTGGCGCACAAGTCGACACTCATCCCCGCACCCACCCACGCGCAGCGCCGCCGCCCTTCCGGGCTGATCATCGTCGGCGACCACGACCCCGCACCACCGGCGCCACCGGTCGATCCCACCGGACACGGCGGATACGAGCATCCACCACCGGGAGCACTGACCTACACCCCATCGCCACGACTACGCCGACACATCCTGTACACGGATCTGACCTGTCGATACCCGTGGTGCAGCAGCCCCTCCCACGACTGCGAGCTCGATCATCTCGTCAAGTTCCACCACGCCGACCCCCACGCCGGCGGCTGGACCATCGACGCCAACCTGGCACCCATCTGCACACCCGATCACCACCGCAAACACCTCGGAATCTGGCTACCCACCATGCACACCGACCGCACCATCACCTGGCACAACCCGACCACCGGACAGGACGTGATCACCCACCCACGATGAGTCGTCGGCGCACTAGGCGAGCTCGATGAGCTCCTGATACTCCTCGGACCAGTGGTCCTCGGTGCCGTCCGGCAGGAGAATCACCCGCTGCGGGTCCAGGGCTCCGGCGGCACCCGGGTCATGCGTCACCAGCACCACCGCGCCGGTGTAGCTGCGTAATGCGTCGAGCACCTGCTCACGCGAGATGGGGTCGAGGTTGTTGGTCGGCTCATCGAGCAGCAGGACATTGGCCGCCGACGACACAAGGCCGGCCAGGGTCAAACGCGTCTTTTCACCGCCGGACAGGGTCCCCGCCGGCTGATCGAGCTGGGCACCGCTGAACATGAAGGCGCCCAACAGCCCTCGCAGGTCCTGTTCCCCCGCATCAGGCGCGGCATGTCGGATGTTCTCCCACACGGTCGCCATGTCATCGAGGGTGTCGTGCTCCTGCGCAAAGTAGCCGATCTTCAGGCCGTACCCGGGATCGATCGTTCCGGTGTCCGCTGCCTCGACACCGGCAAGCAACTTGAGCAGCGTGGTCTTGCCGGCGCCGTTGAGCCCGAGCACCACAACACGACTGCCTTTGTCGATGGCGAGGTCGACACCGGTGAAGATCTCGAGGGATCCGTAGTTCTTGGTGAGACCACTGGCCATCAGCGGTGTCTTGCCGCACGTTGCCGGCTCGGGGAACCGGATACGGGCAGTGCGGTCGGCCACGCGCTCTTCGTCGAGCGCGTCGAGCATCCGATCCGCCCGCTTGAGCATGTTCTGCGCGGCGGTCGCCTTGGTGGCCTTCGCGCCGAGTTTCGCGGCCTGCGCACGCAATGCGCCGGCCTTCTTCTCGGCGTTGGCGCGTTCGCGCTTACGACGCTGCTCGTCCGTTGCGCGCGCGTCGAGGTAGCGCTTCCAGCCCATGTTGTAGATGTCGGCCTCACCGCGCACGGCGTCCAGGAACCAGACACGGTTCACGACGTCGGCCAGGAGCTCGACGTCGTGGCTGATGACCACCAGACCACCCTCGTGGTTCTGCAGGAATCCGCGGAGCCAAGTGATGGAGTCGGCGTCGAGGTGGTTGGTCGGCTCGTCGAGCAGCAGAGTGGTGTCGGACTTACCGGAACCGTCGGATGCGGCGAACAGGATGCGCGCCAACTCGATTCGCCGACGCTGGCCACCCGAGAGCGTCCGCAGCGCCTGACCCAGCACGCGGTCCGGCAGACCGAGGCTGTGGCAGATGCGGGCCGCCTCGGACTCGGCGATGTAGCCGCCCAGTGACGAGAAGCGCTCCTCGAGCCTGCCGTACTTGGCGACCGCCTTGTCTCGCACCCGATCGTCGGCGGCCTCGGCCATCAAGGCCTGCTGCTTCTCCATGTCACGGAGAATCGAGTCGAGCCCGCGGGCGGACAGGACGCGGTCCTTCGCCAGGACGTCGAGATCGCCCTCTTTCGGGTCCTGAGGCAGGTAACCGAGCTCCCCGCTCCGCACGACCGTGCCGGCGTAGGGCTCCGTTTCGCCCGCGAGGATCCGCAGCGTGGTCGTCTTCCCGGCGCCGTTACGGCCAACCAGGCCGATGCGGTCGCCAGGCTGAATACGCAGGGCTGAACCGGGCGCCGACAGCAGGGTCCGAGCGCCCGCTCGAACTTCCAGGTCGGTCGCGGTGATCACGACGGACCAGTCTACCCACGTCCGGCCACCGGTTTTTCCACCCGAGGACGCCACCGACCGATGGCACTGCCACTACCGTGTGGGGCGTGACCGAACCCACACCCACACAGCTGTCCTCAGACCTGACCGGCAAGTCCGCACTGGTGACCGGCGCGAGCCGCGGCATCGGCCTGGCGATCGCCACCGAACTGGCCCGACGCGGTGCCGCCGTGGTGATCACCGGCCGCAAACCCGAGCCACTCGCGGAGGCGGCCGACCAGATCCGCACCGATGTGACCGGCGCCGTGGTGACCGCCTGCCCGGGCAACACCGGTGACGAAACTCACCGCGCCGAGGCGGTCGCCGCGACGGTCGCCCAGGGCGGCGGAATCGACATCCTCATCAACAACACCGGAATCAACCCGTTGTTCGGTCCGCTGATGGACGCCGACCTGGGTGGATTCCGCAAGCTCCTCGACACCAATGTCGTGGCCGCACTCGGCTTCATCCAGCAGGCCTTCCACGCCGGTATGCGCGAGAGCGGAGGCGCTGTCGTCAACATCTCGTCGGTCGCCGGCATCCGATCCACCGGCGTGATCGCGGCCTACGGCGCGTCGAAGGCTGCGATGATCCGACTGACATCCGAACTGGCCTGGGAACTCGGGCCGGCGAACATCCGGGTGAACGCGATCGCCCCGGCCATCGTCAAAACCCAGTTCGCCAAGGACCTGATCGCCGGCGACAACGAAGCTCGCGCCGTCAAGTCCTATCCGCTGGGCCGTCTCGGCGAGCCGGACGACATCGCGCGGGCCGCCGCGTTCCTCGCCTCCGCGGAGGCCGGATGGATCACGGGACAGACCCTGGCCGTCGACGGCGGAACCCTCTCCACCGGCTCGATGTGACCACCGGGGTCACCGACGTGGCCGTGGTCGGTGCGGGACCTGCGGGTCGCGCACTGGCCCACCACCTGCTCCTTCGGGGGCTGACCGTCACGCTCGTCGATCCCCACCCGAACGCGCCCTGGCGCCCGACCTATGCCTGTTGGACCGACGAGTTGCCGCCGTGGCTACCGGCCGACGCGGTGTCGGCCCAGGTCGATTCGGTCGAGATCCGCACCCCGGACGCGGCCCGGATCGCCCGGGCTACAGCGTGATCGACAACGCGGGCCTGCAACGCGCCCTGACCGTCGACGGGGCGCGCATCGTCGCCGAGCGGGCGACCCGGGTGGCTGCCGACCACCTGATCACCGACTCCGGCATCGTCCGGGCGTCCACTGTTGTCGACGCCCGGGGCACGTCCGGTCAGGGACCGCGTCAGACCGCCTTCGGCGTGGTGGTCACCCGCGAGCGGGCACGTCCTGTCCTCGGTGCGGCCGAGGCGGTGTTGATGGACTGGACACCCATCGAGGAGACCGACGGCCGCACGCTCGACGACTCGGGCATGCCGTCGTTCCTCTACGCGATCCCGCTCGATGACGAGCGGGTGCTCCTGGAGGAGACCTGCCTGGCCGGGGACCCGCCCCTGACCATCACCGAGCTGCGCGGCCGGCTCGAGGCGCGACTGGGCGGGCTCGCAGAGGATGCGCTCGACACCGAATCCGTCTCGTTCTCGCTCGAGGGCATCGACTCCCCATGGCGGCACAAGCCGCTGTCGTTCGGTGCACGAGGCGGACTGCTGCACCCGGCCACCGGCTACAGCATCGGCATGTCACTCGCCGCGGCGCGCGTCGTCGCCGATGCGATTGCCGACGGCCGGGCGCCGGCCGACGACCTGTGGCCGGCGGGAGCCCGTGCCGTGCATCGACTCCGTACGGCGGGCCTGCACGCGCTGCTGGCCCTCGACGCGGACCAGACCCGGGGGTTCTTCGCCACCTTTGCCCGCCTACCGGTCGCGCGCCAGCGCGCGTACCTGTCGGGACGTACCGATCTGCCCGGGTCCGTCGCGGCGATGCTCACCCTGTTCGCGCGGGCGGACCACCGGACCCGACGCACACTCGCCCGCGCCGTCCTGACCGGGCGATGACACGCTCCGGGGCATCCGTCAGAACCGATCAGCGGCGCTGGTCCAGGGTCACCGGCGCGAACGCCTGGGACTCGTCGGTGATGACGTCACGGTCGGTCGCCGGGTAGTCCTCGGCATCGTCGCCGACCTCGATCGACTGTTCGATGAGGTCTGCGTCGTCGGCGGACGGGATCGGGTCGTTCACGGTCATCGCGCACCTCTTCCGACTGTCGCGTTCGTTGGTACACCTCCACGGTAACCATCTCCGCTGTGACGTCCAGGACTGATGTCCACGCCGATCCGTCCGGTGTGGGTGAGAACTACTACTCAGAGCCGTGAATCGACCGGCTCGGACTCGCACGCGAGGATCGCGAACACGCATTCGTGGATTCGCCACAACGGCGCTCCCTCACGGTGGCGCGCAAGCGCCTCCCGCGCGAGCTGATACTCACGCATGGCCATCGAGCGCTTGTGCCGCAGGTCTCGCGAACGCAGCCGGTGCACGTCGCCGAGATACGACGGCCCGTAGATGAGCCGCAGGTACTCGGCCCCCGCACCTTCAGCCCGGGGACCACCACCCGGTTGCGTGCGTCGCGTACGAGGTTGCCGATCGGTTTGACGACCATGCCCTCTCCCCCATCCGCCGTCATCTCCGCCCACCAGGCGGCGCCGTCGGCACGCGAGCGCTCCGACCCGGTGTCGACGACACGTCGTCGCGTGGTGGTGAACAGCTCCGGATCGGCACCCGCCAGACGGTCGGCGATCTCGAGATGCCAGGTGTGCGGACGATTCTCGAATGTCTCGTGGCCGCCGTCCGCTCCGGCCGCGAGCAGCTCGAAGGGCGCGATGCGGATGTCGTCGACACCGGCACCCGGTCGGATGTAGCGGAGCAGGGCGTCGGCGAACGCCGACACGTCGGTGCTGCGGCGGGTCGTCACCGCGATCTGCTCCGCGACGTCGAGCCCGCGCTCGGCTGCGTCGCGCAATTCGGACGTCAACAACGCCAGCTCCGGCTCGGCGGCGGCCGGTACCGACGCGAAGTGATCGCGGATCAGTCCCTCGCCCTTGATGTTCCACGGCAGGAGCTCGGCGTCCAGAATCAGTCGATCACAGCCCAGGTCGTCGAAGACACCCTGCGCCGCGGCCCGGATCCGCGCGAGCAGGGCACCCGTCGTCCCCGGCTCGAAGAACGGGCGGCCCGTTCGTGTGTAGATCGCGCCGGGCCCACCGTCGTACACGCCGAATCCGAGGCGGGCGGCGTCGTCGTCGCGGGTCACCACCACGACCGCCCGTGAACCCATGTGCTTCTCCTCGCAGATCACCTCGGTCACGCCGAGTTCTGCGTAGGAGGCGAACGCGGACTGCGGGTCCTCCAGCAGGTCGGGATCGGCACTGCCGGCCGGACTCATCGTCGGCGGGAGATAGCGCAACCACCGGGGATCCACCGCGTACCGCGACATCACCTCGAGGGCGGCGGCCGCGTTCTCCTCCCGAACCGTCACCGGAGGTCCGAAACGCGTGGTGACGGTGCGCTTTCCGACGACGTCGTCGAGTGTCAGCCCGGCCCGGACGCGGGCGTCGGCGGCCGAGTCCCCATATCCCATCGGACGCTCCGACGGCCAGTACGTCCGGCCCGCGGGGACATCGACGAGCTCACCCTCCGGGTACCGCAGCGCGGTGAGGCGCCCGCCGAACACGCAGCCGGTGTCGAGGCACATCGTGTTGTTGATCCAGGCCGCCGTCGGCACGGGCGTGTGTCCGTAGACCACCCGGGCATCGCCCCGATAGTCACGCGCCCAGTCGACGCGGATCGGGTAACCCCACCGATCCTGTTCGCCGGTGGTCTCGCCGTACATGGCCAGGTTGCGGACACGACCGGACGTGCGGCCGTGATAGCGCTGGGCCAGCCCGGCATGCGAGATCACCAGGCGCCCGTCATCGAGGACGTAGTGGGAGACGAGTCCGTCGAGGAATTCGATGACGGCAGTGCGGAATTCGGCTGGGCACGCATCGAGTTGCTGCACCGATTCGGCCAGGCCGTGGGTGAGCTGCACCGGCTTGTCGGCGCGACGACCACCGTCGCGTTGCCGTAGGGCACGGAGCAGCTTCTCCTCGTGATTGCCGCGGACGCAGATCGCCTGACCCGACGCCACCATCGACATGACCAGCCGCAGCACCCCGGGCGTGTCCGGTCCACGATCGACCAGGTCCCCGACGAAGACCGCTCGCCTGCCCTCCGGGTGGTCGAGCACATCGACCGCGCCGTCCGGCGACGACGTGATCGTCCATCCCAGGTCGCGCAGCAACGTCTCGAGTTCGGCACGACAACCGTGCACGTCGCCGATGATGTCGAACGGGCCGTGCTGGTCGGTGAGGTCGTTGAACAGCCGTGTCCGGACGACACTCACATCATCGATCGCCGCCGCACCGACCAGCCGGTGGACAAAGCGGAAACCCTCCTTGCGCAGGTTCTTTCCCTGCTGCCGCAGCAGGCGGTGCTGACGGACGACGACTCCCTCGTCGACATCCGTGCGCGCCGCCGACCGCCGCTTGAGCACGTCGAGTTCGACGTCGAGGACCACGGCGACGGCGAACACGTCGTGGTCCTTCGCCAAGTCGAGTAGCTTGCGCCGGTCCTCGGCTCGGACCGAGGTGGCATCGACGACGGTCAGCAGCCCACGGCGCAGCCGCCGTCCGGCGACGTCGAACAGCGCGCCGAAGGCGTCCGCGGTGGCGCCCTGATCGGTCGGGTCATCGGCGACGAGACCCCGGAACGTGTCCGACGACAGCACCTCCGTGTCACGGAAGTGGTTGCGGGCGAAGGTGGATTTCCCGGATCCGGACACCCCGACGAGGACGACCAGACACAGGTCGGGCAGTTCTATCGGCATCGGATCGTCGGTGATCGGGTGCGAGGCAGTCGGTGTGGTCATCGGCTCTCCTCGTCGATCCGGGTGAACACAGCACTCTGGGTCGGCGCGCCGACCTCGGCGTCGGGATCTCCGATCTCGCCGAGCGCCACGGTGTAGCGGTACTCGGCGGCGACGTCATCGCACCAGCGGGCGAATTCCGCACGGGTGAACTCGAATCGGTGATCCGGGTGCCGGAACTCGTCGTCGCCGAGGCCGTAGCGGGAGTTGTGCTCGCGGTTCGGTGTCGTCACGACGACGGTCCCCGGCGCCATGCCGTCGAAGACCGATGCGACGGCAACGGGCAGCCGCGTCTGATCGATGTGCTCGATGACCTCCATCAGGACGGCGACGTCGAACCCGCGGCAGCGGAAGTCGGCGTACATCAACGACGACTGCCACAGTGCGACATCGCGTCGACGGCCGAACCGTTCGGCGGCACGGTTCAGGGCCGCCACGGACACGTCGACGCCCGCCAGGCGCGTGTGGGTGCCGTCGGCTGCGAGCGCGGCGAGGAGGCGCCCCTCGCCGCATCCGAGGTCGAGGACCGATCGTCCGTGTGCCGCACGCACCGACTCCACGACCGCATCGAGTCGTCTGCGGGCCAGGCTCTCCCGACGGGCGGCGACCGCCGACCCGGCCTGCCTCGCGGTTCCCGGTGTCTCGGCGCCCCGCTGATCGGCCGTCCCCGGACCGGTCGGATCGGCGTCGGTCGGATCGGCGTCGGTCGGGTCAGAGCCGGTGAGCCGGTCGACGGCGAGGTCGACCAGCGGGCGCACTCGCTTGACGTAGCCGCTGATGATGCGGTCCCGGTGCGGGTGGGTGGACAGCCAGCCGTCGCCGAGACGCTCGAGCTTGTCGATCTCGAGTTCGTCGACGAAATAGTGCTTGTCGTCGGCGATCACGGGCAGCAGCACGCAGAGGTGGCGCAGAGCGTCACGGACCGTATGCCGGCCCTGTAGCGAGACTCCCGCGTACGGCGAGTCGCCCCACCCCGCGGGCCGCAGCGGCTGCCGGGAGACCTCGACGCGCCAGCCCAACGGCGTGAAGAGCTCGTCGGGTCCCACCTGTCCCCCGATGGGCACCGACGGCACGGTGATGGCGATCGGCCAGGAGTGCTCGACCAACTCGGGACGGGCGCACCGACCGGCGAGGGCGTCACCGAAAACCTTGCCGATCGCGACGACGAATCGGGACGACGCGGCATACGGGATGGTGCTGACGTGGCGTTCCGTCTCGTCGCGCGAACGGACGCCCTCGCCGTCCACGTGCAGGGCGACACGGCACTCGTGCACACCGGCCCCTGGATAGAAGACGCGCGCGGTGCCCTGCGAGGTGTCGAAGGTCTGCATGCGGTCCGGGTGCTTGTGCAGCAGGTATCCAAGATCGGTGGCCGGGGTATCACGGTCGCCGCGCACCTCGAGAGTCATCATCACAGGGCAAACCCTACTGATGCCCGCAACGGGTTTACCGCTCTGCGCGACCGCGACCGCGACCGGAACCGCAACCACGACGGCGATCTCGTGTCGCGCGAGTGTTCACCCGCGCGACCGGCGCAGCTCCCGCCACCTGTCGATCAGGTCGTCGACGTCCACGGTGTGCGCCGTGACCAGGGTCGGCAGACCTGATCGCGAGACCAGATGAGCTTCTCGCACACGGCGATTGAAGTCGGTGAGGATCTCGCGGACCGCGTCCTCGTCGGCGATCGAGACCAACGAATCCGGGAAGTCCTGTGCCTCCCTGCGCAATTGCAGCGGCATGGGCAGCAGCGCCGACGAATCGAGGTTCTCGTCACGGATCTTGCGTTTGACCCACCAGTCGGGATCGTCGGCGTCGCTGAGGTCGATGGGCTTGCCCATCCCCGGCAGATTGTCGAACTCGCCACGCTCGGTGGCCTCCCGGATCATCTTCTCGACCCGCGACTCGTACCGCGGCGGCTGCCAGCGGCGAACGCGTCGGAACCGACCCTGGTCGGACGGTTGCTCGTCGGACGTGGCGGTCATCGCCAGTGATCAGACGCTGATCAGACGGTGAAGCCCAGCGCCCGCAACTGCTCGCGGCCGTCGTCGGTGATCTTGTCGGGGCCCCACGGCGGGAGCCAGACCCAGTTGATCTCCATATCGGTACACAGTCCGCTGCTCACCAGCGCGGCCCGCGACTGATCCTCGATCACGTCGGTCAACGGACAGGCCGCCGACGTCAGGGTCATGTCGATCTTGGCGACCGCGTCGTCGGTGATGTCGATGCCGTAGACGAGGCCGAGATCGACGACGTTGATACCGAGTTCGGGGTCGACGACATCGCGCATCGCCTCTTCCACGTCCTCGAGCTGTGGCAGCGAGGTGGTCGGGGCCTCGGGTGTGGCTGTTTCGTCACTCATGCTGACTCCACTTCTGAAGATTCATCTCGTTCGACTGTCCGGGACAACGCGTCCTTGAACGCCATCCATCCCAGCAGTGCGCACTTGACCCGTGCCGGGTACTTGCTGACACCCGAGAAGGCCACACCGTCGCCGATGACATCCTCGTCTCCGGCGTTCGCTCCACGCGACGTCATCATCGTATTGAACGAATCCAGCGTGGCCAATGCCTCGGCGACCGGTTGTCCGACGATCTGATCGTGCAGCACCGACGTCGATGCCTGCGAGATCGAGCAACCCTGGCCGTCGTAGGAGATGTCCTCCACCGTCGACCCATCCGCCGACAGCGCGACCCGCAGCGTGATCTCGTCACCGCACGTCGGGTTCACGTGATGCACCTCGGCCCCGAACGGCTCGCGCAGTCCCCGCCCGTGCGGATGCTTGTAGTGGTCCAGGATCACCTCCTGGTACATCTGCTCCATCCGCACGATCAGATCACCCCGAAGAAGTTCTGTGCCCGCACGATCGCATCGGTGAGCGCATCGACCTCGGACACCGTGTTGTAGGCGGCGAATGATGCGCGCGCCGTGGCGGCGACGCCGAAACGCTTGTGCAGCGGCCACGCACAGTGGTGTCCGACGCGGATCGCGACACCCTCGTCATCGAGGATCTGACCGAGGTCGTGGGCATGGATGCCGTCCACCAGGAAGGACACCGCTCCGCCGCGGTTTTCGGCGGTGGCCGGACCGATGATCCGCAGTCCGTCGATCGCGGAAAGTCGATCCAGTGCGTACGAGGTGAGCTGGTGCTCGTGTGCCGCAATGGAATCCATCCCGATCGCGGTGAGATAGTCGACCGCGGCACCGAGTCCGACGACCTGCGAGGTCATCGGAACGCCTGCCTCGAACCGCTGGGGCGGCGGCGCGTAGGTGGACACCTCCATCGACACGGTCTCGATCATCGATCCACCGGTGATGAACGGGGGCAGCGCCTCGAGCAGTCCGGCCTTGCCGTACAGCACACCGACGCCCGACGGCCCGAACATCTTGTGCCCGGAGAAGGCCGCGAAGTCGACGTCGAGCGCGGTGAAGTCGACGGGCGCGTGCGGCACCGACTGACATGCGTCCAGGACCACCAGCGCGCCCACCTCGCGTGCTCGACGCACCATCTCGGCGACGTCGGCGACAGCGCCCGTGACGTTGGACTGGTGGGTGAACGATACGACCTTGACCGTCTCGTCGAGAACCAGTGAATCCAGGTCGATCCGACCGTCCTCGGTCACCCCGTACCACTTCAGGGTGGCACCGGTACGCCGGCAGAGCTCTTGCCACGGAACGAGATTCGCGTGGTGCTCGAGCTCGGTGATGACCACCGTGTCACCGGGACCCAGCGGTTTCCCGCCCAGCACCGCGCCGGAGCGGTCGTCGCCGAGCGTGTAGGTGACGACGTTCAGCGCCTCGGTCGCGTTCTTGGTGAATGCGATCGTCTCGGGGCTCGCACCCACGAACACGGCAATTGCCGCGCGCGCCGCCTCGTAGGCGTCGGTGGCCTCCTCCGCGAGCTGGTGAGCCCCGCGATGAACCGCCGCGTTGTGCGTGGTGAGGAACTGCCGCTCGGCGTCGAGTACCTGGACCGGTCGCTGCGAGGTCGCCCCCGAATCCAGATAGACCAGCGGTTTGTCGTCGCGGACGGTGCGCGACAAGATCGGGAAATCCGCACGCAACCGTTCGACGTCCAGTGCCGGCGCGACGGTCTCGGGTGAGAGGGTCATGGCTGTGCCTCCTTCACCGGGTGGTGGATCAGCCTGCGGCCGCCGCCGAGGTGAACCGGACGTAGCCGTTCGCTTCCAGTTCGTCGGCGAGTTCGGGGCCGGCCGATTCGACGATGCGTCCGTTGACGAACACGTGGACGTGGTCGGGCTGGATGTAGCGCAGGATGCGGGTGTAGTGGGTGATCAGCAGGACCCCACCGTGCTCGCGATCCTTGTAGCGGTTGACGCCCTCGCTGACCACCCGCAGCGCGTCGACGTCGAGACCGGAGTCGGTCTCGTCGAGGATCGCGATCCGCGGCTTGAGCAGGTCGAGCTGCAGGATCTCGTGGCGCTTCTTCTCGCCACCGGAGAAGCCCTCGTTCACGCTGCGCTCGCCGAAGGACGGATCGATGTCCAGCGCGGTCATCGCCTCCTTGGTCTCCTTCACCCAGTGGCGCAGCTTGGGCGCCTCACCGCGCACGGCGGTGGCCGCGGTCCGGAGGAAGTTCGACATCGACACGCCGGGGACCTCGACCGGGTACTGCATGGCCAGGAACAGGCCCGCCCGGGCACGCTCGTCGACGCTCATCTCCAGGACGTTCTCGCCGTCGAGCGTTATCGACCCCTGAGTCACCTGGTACTTGGGGTGGCCGGCGATCGCGTACGACAACGTCGACTTGCCGGAGCCGTTCGGCCCCATGATCGCGTGGGTCTCGCCCGACGACACGGCCAGGTCGACACCCTTGAGGATGTGGATGGGTTCGGCGTCGGCGTCGCTCTGGGCGACGTCGACGTGCAGGTCACGGATTTCCAGTGTGGTCATGTGGAGTGTCTTTCTCAGGCTGTGATCGATACGTCCTGGCTGGCGCCTCGGTCGTGTTTTCGATCAACGGTCAGGGTTTCTCGTCGTGCGGTGCCGGTCGGTCAGGCGTCGGTCAGCTCAGGCGCCGGCGAGTTCGAGCTCGGACTCGATGGCCGCCTCGAGCCGCTCGCGCAGATCGGGGACGGAGATCTTCGCGATGATCTCGCGGAAGAACCCGCGGATCACCAGACGTCGCGCCAGGTCCTCCGGGATGCCACGCGCCTGCAGGTAGAACAGCTGCTCGTCGTCGAAGCGTCCGGTGGCGCTGGCATGTCCGGCGCCGACGATCTCTCCGGTCTCGATCTCCAGGTTGGGCACCGAGTCGGCACGGGCGTTGTCGGTCAGCACGAGGTTGCGGTTGAGCTCGAAGGTGTCAGTGCCCTCGGCCGCCGGCCGGATCAGCACGTCGCCGATCCAGACCGTGTGCGCCTCGCGCGAACGGTCACCGCTCAGATCTCCTTGCAGCGCGCCCTTGTACACCACATTCGAGCGACAATTGGGCTGACTGTGGTCGACGAGCAGGCGCTGCTCGAGATGCTGACCGGCGTCGGCGAAGTAGAGACCCCAGAGTTCGACGTCGCCACCGGGGGCGTCGTAATGCACCACCGGACAGAGTCGAACGAGGTTGCCACCGAGGCTGATCGCGAAGTGACGCACGACGGCATCGCGGCCGACGCGGATGTGGTGGGCGGCGACGTGCACGGCGTCGTCGTCCCAGTCGTGGACGTTGACGACGGTCAGTGCCGCACTGTCCCCCACCACGAACTCGACGTTCTCCGCGTAGGTGCCCCCACCCTTCTGGTCGAGCACGACGACGGCTCGGGCGAACTGTTCGAGACGGATCTGGATGTGCCCGAAGGCCACCTCGCCCGCGCCCGGACCGGTCAGATCGATCACGACCGGCTCGGCGAGCTCCACCTCACGCGCCACGGTTACCACAGTCGCGTCAGAGAACGACGAGTATGCCTGTGCGGCAACGCGATCGAAGGGCACGCCGCCGTCGCCCAGCCGTGCGTCGTCGCGGCCGACGGTCTCGACCGTCACGCCGTCAGTGGACCCGGAGACGACGATCGTCGGATCAGCGGTGCGCTGTGCCGAGCCGTCGTGTAGTCCGCGTAACCGGCGGAACGGAGTGAACCGCCACACCTCTTCGCGCGGACTGGGCACCTCGAACGCATCGACGTCGAACGAGGTGAACATCTCACCCTTGTTGACCGGGCCGGCTTCGCCGCGGTCCGCGGGTGCGACCGGCGTCGACGCGACGGGCAATGTGGGATCTGCCATCAGCCGACGGCTCCTTCCATCTGCAGTTCGATGAGGCGGTTGAGTTCGAGCGCGTACTCCATCGGGAGTTCCTTGGCGATCGGCTCGACGAATCCGCGCACCACCATGGCCATCGCCTCGTCCTCGGTCAGACCCCGGCTCATCAGATAGAAGAGCTGGTCATCACTGACCTTCGACACGGTGGCCTCGTGGCCCATCGTCACGTCGTCCTCTCGGATGTCGACGTACGGATAGGTGTCGCTGCGCGAGATCGTGTCGACCAGCAGGGCATCGCACTTCACCGTCGAGCGACTGCCGTGCGCACCGTTGTTGATCTTGATCAGACCGCGATAGGAGGCGCGTCCACCGCCGCGGGCCACCGACTTCGAGATGATGTTGCTCGAGGTATTAGGCGCCAGGTGGACCATCTTGGAGCCGGTGTCCTGGTGCTGGCCCGGGCCGGCGAACGCGACGGAGAGCACCTCACCCTTGGCGTGCTCGCCAGTCATCCACACGGCCGGGTACTTCATCGTCACCTTGGAACCGATGTTGCCGTCGACCCACTCCATGGTGGCGCCGGCCTCGGCCTTGGCGCGCTTGGTCACCAGGTTGTAGACGTTGTTCGACCAGTTCTGGATGGTCGTGTACCGGCAGCGACCGCCCTTCTTGACGATGATCTCGACTACCGCGGAGTGCAGCGAGTCGGTCTTGTAGATCGGCGCGGTACAACCCTCGACGTAATGCACGTAGGCACCCTCGTCGACGATGATCAGGGTCCGCTCGAACTGGCCCATGTTCTCGGTGTTGATCCGGAAGTAGGCCTGCAGCGGGATGTCGACGTGGACACCCGGCGGGACGTAGATGAACGAGCCACCGGACCAGACGGCCGTGTTGAGGGCGGAGAACTTGTTGTCGCCGGCCGGGATCACCGAACCGAAGTACTCCTGGAAGATCTCCGGATGCTCCTTGAGCGCGGTGTCGGTGTCGAGGAAGATCACGCCCTGCTTCTCCAGGTCCTCACGGATGGAGTGGTAGACGACCTCCGACTCGTACTGTGCCGCGACCCCGGACACGAGGCGCTGCTTCTCCGCCTCGGGGATGCCGAGCTTGTCGTAGGTGTTCTTGATGTCCTCGGGCAGGTCATCCCAGGTGGCGGCCTGCTTCTCACTGGACCGCACGAAGTACTTGATGTTGTCGAAGTCGATGCCGCTGAGATCGGAGCCCCAGTGGGGCATCGGCTTGCGGTCGAAGATGCGCAGGGCCTTGAGACGCTGCTCGAGCATCCACTCGGGCTCGCTCTTCTTGGCCGAGATGTCGGCGACGACCGCGTCGGACAAACCGCGCTGGGCGCTCGCCCCGGCCACGTCGGAGTCGGCCCAGCCGTAGCCGTACGTGCCCAGCGAAGCGATTGTCTCCTCTTGGGTGAGCGGGGACGGCTTGGTCGGCGTGGATCCCACTGGGGCGGCGGTGTCGGTCGCGGTTGGTTCGGTGACTGTCATCGCGAGGCCTTTCGACTCGTCTTCTTCGGATGGGCGGATGCGGGCTGTGCATCGCTCACTGTCATCGTCGTGGTGCTCCCGGATGGGGCACGGGCGCCGTCCGGGGGTGGGTGCAGCGGAACATGGGTGGTGCAGGCGCAGTCCCCGTTGGCGATGGTCGCCAGTCGCTGCACATGGGTCCCGAGCAATTCGGTGAAGATCGCGGTCTCCGCTTCGCAGAGTTCCGGGAACTCGGCGGCGACATGTGCCACCGGGCAGTGGTGCTGGCAGATCTGCATGCCCGTGCCGACCTCGCGGGTGTTGGCCGCGAACCCGGCGCTGGTGAGCGCGTCGGCGATCTCGTTGACCGTCGTCGCGATCGATCCCGACTCCTCGGCGGGAACGACATCCGCGACGATCTCCTCGACGCGATCGCGGGCGAACGCCTCAACAGCTGCTTCGCCGCCGACGGTGCGCAACCTGCGCATCGCCGCGCCGGCGAGGTCGTCGTAAGCGTGGCGCAACTTGCCGCGACCGGTGGCGGTGAGTTGGAACCACTTGGCCGGCCGGCCACGTCCGCGTCTGCCGAATCCCGACGATGACGCCTCGACATCACCCGCCTCGGCCAGTACGTCGAGGTGCCTGCGCACACCCGCGGCACTGATGCCCAGCCGGTCGGCGATCTCGGTCGCGGTCAGTGGACCGTCCTCGACCAGCAGGGAAACCACGGACGCACGCGTCTGCCCGTCGTGATGGATGCCGGCGTTGACACCACCATCGGCGGGGGCGGTGGACGTGCTGTCGGGCAGCACGGTATCGCTCCTCATGGTTTTCACAACACAAGTGTGACGTAATTGCTTCCCAGGTGCCAGCAAGGCTGCCCTTACCGGGCCGCCACGGGCGGGTCGTGGCACGCCGGGTCCGCGCGCGGGCCACCGTCTAGAGTCGTCGGCGTGCCAGAAACCACAGTGACGCGGGGTCGGGGCCGCTCGCTGCGCCAGAGCACCACGCTCCTGCGGCGTGCGGCGGCCTATCTCGGCCTGAGCAGATCCCGACACGCCCCGGGCCCGTACGCCGGCGACACCATCGACCGGCGTGGCGATTACGGCAAGACCGTCGCACGCCTCCACGACGACGAGCGCGAGGTCGGCCCGCTGAACGAGGCGGAGAACCGTCGCCTCCTCCGGATCAAGCTGTTCGGCGCGACGGGCTCGGTGTTGCTGCTCATCGGCTCGCTCGGCACCGGCGCGATACCCGTGCTGCAGAACCCGGTCGCGGGGATGCGGGTGCTGTCCCTGCCGTCCCGGATGTGGAGTACCGCCCTCACGATGTCGATCGGCGGGACCATCATGCTCGTCGTGGCGTGGCTGTTGCTCGGCCGCTTCGCCGTCGGGCGGTTCAGCGTCGAGGTGCGCCGCGGCCGGAGCCCCGAACGGCGGATGACCCGCACCCAGGCCGACCGCACGCTGATGCTGTGGATCGCACCGATCATCGTGGCCCCGCCGCTGCTGTCCAAGGACATCTACTCCTATCTCGCTCAGAGTGCGATCGCGTTCCGCGGCATGGACCCCTACGTGATCAGTCCGGTGCGTGGACTCGGCGTCGATCATGTGCTCACGCGTTCGGTACCCAATCTGTGGCGCGACACACCCGCGCCGTACGGGCCGCTGTTCCTCTGGATCGGCAAGGGCATCACCGCTGTCACCGGCGACAACATCACCGCGGCGATCTTCCTGCATCGCCTGGTGGCCCTGGTCGGCATCGCGCTGATCGTGTGGGCGCTGCCCCGGCTGGCCCGACGATGTGGCGTGTCGTCGGTGGCCGCGCTCTGGCTGGGGGCGATGAATCCGCTGCTGATCCTGCATCTCGTCGGCGGCATCCACAACGAGGCGCTGATGCTCGGGCTGATGCTCGTCGGCCTCGAGCTGTCGTTCCGCGCGATCTACGGCAGCGATCGATTACGCAGAGCCGGGTCGTACTGGCCGTCGGCGGCCGGCTGGACCCTCATCGCGGGAGCGGCGGTGATCTCCGCGTCGGCGATGGTCAAGGTGACCTCGATGTTGGCGCTCGGGTTCGTCGGCATCGCGCTGGCCCAGCGCTGGGGTGCGATCCTGCCCGCCCTGCGCCACGCGCCGATCGGCCAATGGTGGGAACGGTCCCGACGATCGGTCGCCGCCCTGGCCGCATCGGCCGCCTTCTATGCGACCGTCCTCGTCGTCGTCATGGTCGGTATCTGCGTGGGCACCGGACTCGGCTTCGGATGGACCAGCACGCTGTCCACCGGCGATGTGGTGCGGTCGTGGATGTCGATGCCGACCCTGCTGTCGGTGACCACCGGACGAATAGGTGTCGGACTCGGACTCGGCGACCAGACCCAGGCGATCCTCGAGGTCGGTCGTCCGCTCGGTCAGCTGGTCGCCGCGGTGTTCATCGTGCGGTGGATGCTCGCGTCGCTCGGTGGCCGCCTGCACCCGCTGGGCGCCCTGGGTGTGTCAATGGCCACAGTTGTCGTCTTCTTCCCGTTCGTCCAGGCGTGGTATCTGCTGTGGGCGGTCATCCCGCTCGCCGCCTGGGCGACCCGCCCGTGGTTCCGCCTCACGACGATCGCGGTCTCGGCGATCATCGCCATCGTGGTGATGCCGACGAGTTCGAACACCAGCGGAGTCGTACTCGCCCAAGGACTCCTGGCCGGCGTGATCATGGTCGCCGTGATGACCGCACTGTTCTTCGAGGACCTGCCGGTGCATCGCTGGTGGCGTGCACGCCGGGCACGCGCGACCGCCCCCGAGAAGGTCGACGTCGACTGACGCCCGGACGGTCGGCACCCGGCCGCAGTTTTTGGACGACGGCGGCGAACGAATAGTCTGGCGGGTGTGCGTGGCACGACGATGCGGGAGCGGTACCGAGATGATGATCAACGACCTGATCATCGGTCGACCGCTGGCCGCACGGTGAGCGCGGAGGCCCCGACGCCCGCACCTGCGGTGCGCCTGACCGGCGTGGTCAAACGCTACGGCGACCGCACCGCGGTGGACGGCCTCGACCTCCGACTCGAGACCGGCACGATCCTCGCCCTCCTCGGCCCGAACGGCGCAGGCAAGACGACCACGGTGGAGATGTGCGAGGGCTTCCTGACCCCCGACGCCGGCGACATCCGTGTCCTGGGCCTCGACCCGGTGGCGGACAACGACGCGTTGCGGCGGCGGATCGGTGTGATGTTGCAGGGTGGCGGCGCCTACCCGGGCGCGCGTGCCGAGGAGATGTTGCGGCTGTGCGCCGCATACAGCGCAGACCCCGTCGACCCCTCCTGGCTGCTCGACGCGCTCGGACTCGGTGACTGCGCTCGGACCCCGTTCCGGCGGCTGTCCGGCGGGCAACAGCAGCGCCTGTCGCTGGCCTGCGCCATCGTGGGGCGTCCGGAGCTGGTGTTCCTCGACGAACCGACCGCAGGACTTGACGCCCACGCACGAATCATGGTGTGGGAGTTGATCGATCGCCTCCGTAGCGATGGTGTGTCGGTCCTGTTGACCACCCATCTCATGGACGAGGCGGAGGAGCTCGCCGACCAGGTCGTGATCATCGACCACGGACGGGTCGTCGCGGCCGGGACGCCCGCCGACCTGACCAGCCGCGGCGCAGAGAACGAACTGCGCTTCTCGGCGCCCCGCGGCCTCGACGTGTCGAACCTCCTGCTCGCCCTGCCCGAGGACTATCGCTGCACCGAGACCGCGCCCGGCTGCTACCTGGTGCACGGTCCGGTCACGCCCCAGGTCCTGGCGACCGTGACCGCGTGGTGCGCCAAGATCAACGTCCTCGCCACCGATCTACGTGTGGAGACACGCAGCCTGTCCGACGTCTTCCTCGATCTGACCGGACGGGCGCTGCGCTCATGACCCCTCCCCTGGCGACGAACTCCGCCAACCGATTCGCCCCGGGTACCTTCGCCCCCGGCCACGTGCCGCGTCGCTGCCGGCGATCCTCGCGGCGCAGTCGCGCATGGAGCTGACCCTGTTGCTGCGCAACGGCGAGCAGTTGCTGCTGACCATGTTCATCCCGATCACACTGCTGATCGGCTTGTGTCTCCTGCCGGTGGACACCGGTCTCGGCACCTCGGCCGCGGAACGGGCGACGACGTTCGTGCCGGCGATCATGACCGTCGCGGTGATGTCGACGGCGTTCACCGGGCAGGCCATCGCCGTGGGTTTCGACCGCCGGTACGGCGCGCTGAAACGCCTCGGCGCCACGCCGATCCCACGCTGGGGCATCATCGCCGGCAAGTCGATCGCCGTGGTACTGGTGGTCGCCCTGCAGGCGCTGATCATCGGTGCGATCGGTCTCGCGTTCGGGTGGCGACCCGGGCCGCTGGGTCTGCTGCTCGGCGTGGTGATCATCGCGGTCGGGACGGCCACGTTCTCCGCGCTCGGGCTGCTGCTCGGCGGGACACTCAAGGCCGAGGTCGTGCTCGCCCTCGCCAATCTGCTGTGGTTCGCGATGGTCGGTATCGGCAGTCTCGTGGTGATGGGTGATCGGGTGCCCGCCGCGGCCCATTGGATCGCCCGATGTGTGCCGTCCGGGGCGTTGACCGAGGCGCTCGATCAGGCGACCCACGGTTCGGTGGATTTCTTCGGAGTAGGTGTGTTGCTGGCATGGGCGGCGGTTGCCGCGGTGCTCGCGGTGAGGTGGTTCCGGTTCCAATGACAGCTTCCCAGACCCCGGCGACGGCGCAGGTCCCCGAGCCGGACGCGGCGGAAACGGGTCACGCCGGCCGATTCGACCGGGTGCCCGGCTTCGGTCGGCCGACCGCCCGGTTCGTCTATTGGTGGACGGTCGCGCTGCTCGCCGCGAACGTGGGGATCGTCGCCACCGGCGGCGCCGTACGTCTCACCGGCTCGGGACTCGGCTGCCCCACGTGGCCCCGATGCACCGACGACTCGTTCGTCCCGCACGGCGCACTCGGCGTGCACGGTGTGATCGAGTTCGGCAACCGCATGTTGACCTGGGTCCTCACGATCATCGCGATCGGCGCCTTCATCGCGGTGCTGCGGTATGCACGGTCCGTCCGGCGCGACAAGTGGCTCGTCACGCTGCTGGCATTGGGTATCCCGTTCCAGGGCGTCATCGGCGGCATCACCGTCCTGACGAAACTGAACCCGTGGGTCGTGGCGCTGCATTTCGTGTTGTCGATGGTGCTGGTGTCCGGTGCGACGGTCCTCGTCTATCGCCTCCGGCCGAACTCGGCGCCGCCGCAGGCGGCGGGGCCGCGGATCCGGCTGGGCCGGCAACTGGCCTGGTTGCAGTACCTGGTGACCTGGGCGGTGATCTATCTCGGCACGGTCGTGACGGGTTCCGGCCCGCACGCCGGCGACACCGAGGCACCGCGCAACGGACTCGCACCCGACCACGCCACCCAACTCCATGCCGATGCGGTGTTCGTGCTCATCGGACTCGCCGTGGCCATCACGGTGTTCGCCCGCGTCCTGCAGCTGCCCGAGCGTCGGACCGCCTACACGTTCGTCGGCCTGCTCACCCTCCAGGGCGTCATCGGAGTGGTGCAGTACAACACCGGACTGCCGATCGTCCTGGTGATCGCACACATGGCCGTCAGTGCCCTGCTACTGATCACCGCGACGTGGCTGATCCTGCAGTTCACCATGCGGACGTCCGCTGCCGACGACATCCCTGCGGACGCGGTCGAGCCGACCGCAGGTCAGCGGTGGTCACCCGCCGGCGAGGCGCGCTAGAGAATCGCGCGATTGCGCGCTTTCGGGAAGCGCTTCTGGCGGGCGACCCACCCGGCCATCTTGCGGTAGTGCGACGGTGACACGTTCGCCGCCGACGTCAGATCACGGTCCCACTCGGCCGTCTCGAGGCCGTCGATCTCCGCGACGACGGCCTGCGCGGTCGACAGATCGGCGACCACGCGGTCACCGAGGATGCCACCGTCTGCACCGACGAGCGTGATGCGGACACCGGCCGCTCCGATCGGCTGCAGCACGGCCTTGGCCGATCCACCCTCCCGGCCGATGAAACCCTTGATGGAGCCGACCACGCCTTTGATGTCGGTGTCCGCGGTGGGCACTGGCGACACGTCGGTGATCTCCGATTCGGACTGCTCGCTCATGACGGTGAGCATACCGGTCCACCACCCGCACGCTCCCGCAGCGGTACCCGACGGGCGGTGCGGTAGAACAGTGCCATGCGCGCAATTCAGGTGACCCGCCACGGCGGTCCGGAAGTTCTGGAATACGGCACCGTCGACGACCCGATCCCGGCACCGGGCGAGGTCCTCGTGCGGACCGCGGCCATCGGGGTCAACTTCATCGACACATATCTGCGGCGGGGTCTGTACCCCTCGGTCCCGCCCTACATCCCGGGTTCGGAGGCGTCCGGACAGGTCGTCTCGGTGGGTGCGGAGGTGGACGGCGTCGCCGTGGGCGACAAGGTCTGCTGGGTCGACGGCCCGGCGAGCTATGCCGAACTCGTCGCCGTGCCCGCCTCACGGGCGGTACCCGTCCCCGACGGAGTGCCCGACGACGTCGCCGGTTCGGCGATGCTGCGGGGCCTGACCGCGCACTACCTCCTCGACGGCAGCGCGCACCCGAAGAGCGGTGACACCGTGCTGATCCACGCGGGAGCGGGAGGAGTCGGGCTGATCCTGACCCAGCTCGCCAAGCGTCGCGGGCTGCGCGTCATCACCACCGTCTCCGGCGACGAGAAGGCCGCGCTGTCGACGGCGGCGGGTGCCGATCACGTACTGCGCTACGGCGACGCGCTGGCCGAGGAGGTCCGTTCACTGACCGACGGGCGCGGGGTTGCGGTGGCCTACGACGGCGTCGGCGCCGACACCTTCGAACAGTCGCTCGCGTCGACCGCGGTTCGCGGCACCATCGCCCTGTTCGGCGCGGCATCCGGGCCGGTCCCCCCGTTCGACCTGCAGCGCCTCAACGCGGCCGGCTCGTTGTCGGTGACCCGGCCGACCCTCGCGCACTTCATCGCCGACACCGACGAACTGCGCTGGCGTGCCGGGGAGTTCCTCGGTGCGGTCGCGGAGGGTGACATCGATGTACGCGTGGGCCAGCACTACCGTCTCGCCGACGCCGCCGAGGCACACAGCGACCTCGAATCACGCTCCACCACCGGCACAACGGTGCTCATCCCGGGCTGACCGGGGTCATCGAGAGCAGGCAGGTCGCGGACGTTGGTGATCATCCGACGTCCGCGATCGGCCTCAGAAGTAGCTGGTGATCAGCGGCAGGTTCACGACGGCGTCGATGGCCAGACCGCAGAAGAGGATCGCGAGGTACTCGTTGGACTGCAGGAAGATCTTCAGGGGCGCGACCTCGGCACCCGCACGCGTCTCCTTGTACAGCTTGTGCACCCGGCTCGCGAACCAGGCGCCCGCCAGCACCGCGACGGCACCGTAGATCCAGCTGGTGGCCAGGACGAGGACCAGCGAGCTGATGACGGTCGCCCAGGTGTAGAAGAGCATCTGCCGGGTGACCCGCTCCTCGGTCGCGATCACCGGCAGCATCGGGACACCGGCCGCGCGGTAGTCCTCCTTGTAGCGCATCGCCAGCGCCCAGGTGTGCGGTGGCGTCCAGAAGAAGATCACCAGGAACAACACGATCGGCTGCCAGCCGATGGTCCCGGTCACCGCGGCCCACCCCACGAGGGTCGGCATGCACCCGGCCGCCCCGCCCCACACCACGTTCTGCCAGGTGCGGCGCTTCAGGATCATCGTGTACACGCCGACGTAGAACGCGATGGTCGCGGTCACCAGCAGTGCGCTGAGAAGATTGGCCGCCCACCAGAGAACTCCGAACGAACCGATCCACAGCACGATCCCGAAGACGAGGGCGCTGCGCGTCGAGACCGCATGCCGGGCCAACGGACGTCGCGCCGTGCGCTTCATCTTCTGGTCGATGTCGGCGTCGGCCACCATGTTCAGCGTGTTGGCGCTACCCGCGCCGAGCCAGCCGCCGAGCAGCGTCGCCGCGATCAGCGCGATGTCGACGTGTCCGCGGTCGGCCTGCAGCATCACCGGGATGGTGGCGACCAACAGCAGTTCGATGACGCGCGGTTTGGTCAGTGCGACGTAGGCGAGCACGGTCGCGCGACTGCGGGCGAGGAACGAGTCCCCGGGCGCATCGGACGACGATTCGGTCGAGGTCGATGAGCCGTGGGTAGCGCGGGAAGCGGCGGACGTATCTCCGCTCACACGATCCCCAATCCTCACGGCCTCTCCTCGTCTGCCCCGGGCGCGCGTCGGACCACGGCGGCGGTGCAACACTGCACAAGGAGCTACTACAGAGCATGGTAGACGGTGGGTTCCGGGATCGAAGAATCGACTCCTGACCTCGTTCACGTCACTCGCCGCGCCGTGCCCGAGTGCGGCAGATTACTCTGGAGGCCGTAGCTGCCGAAGACACCGGATCTCCCCCGATCAGATCAGCCGCCCAGTTTCGGCAACCGACACCATCGCAACCGACAAGGCACAGGAGACAGCACGATCGTGGCGCTCTCAGATGACATTCGCGCGTTGACCCAGCCGACCCACCCCGACGACTGGTCCGAGGTGGACACCCGCGCGGTCGACACCGCCCGGCTGCTGGCCGCCGACGCCGTGCAGAAGTGCGGCAGCGGCCACCCCGGCACGGCGATGAGCCTCGCACCTCTCGCCTACACCCTGTTCCAGCGCGTCATGCGCCACGACCCCGCCGACACCACCTGGGTCGGCCGGGACCGCTTCGTCCTGTCGTGTGGCCACTCCAGCCTCACGCTGTACATCCAGCTCTACCTCGGCGGATTCGGCCTCGAACTCGGCGACATCGAGGCGTTGCGGACCTGGGAGTCACTCACTCCCGGCCACCCCGAGTTCCGGCACACCAAGGGTGTGGAGATCACCACCGGACCGTTGGGTCAGGGCCTCGCCTCCGCCGTCGGGATGAGCATGGCCTCGCGGTACGAACGGGGTCTGTTCGATCCCGATGCCGCGCCCGGCACGAGCCCGTTCGACCACTTCATCTACGCGATCGCCTCGGACGGCGACATCGAAGAGGGCGTCACGTCCGAGGCATCGTCGCTGGCGGGCACCCAGCAGCTCGGCAATCTCATCGTCTTCTACGACCAGAACCAGATCTCCATCGAGGACGACACCGACATCGCACTGTCCGAGGACGTGGCCAAGCGCTACGAGGCCTATGGGTGGCACGTGCAGACCGTCGAGGGCGGCGAGGACGTGGTGGCCATCGAGGCGGCGATCGAGGCGGCGAAGGCGGTCACCGACAAGCCGTCGATCATCTGTCTGCGCACCATCATCGGCTACCCGGCACCGACCAAGATGAACACCGGCGCCGCGCACGGTGCGGCCCTGGGCGACGACGAGATCGCCGAGACCAAGAAGATCCTGGGGTTCGATCCCGACAAGACCTTCGAGGTCTCCGAGGAGGTCATCGGTCACACCCGCGAGCTCATCGCCCGCGGCGAGGCCGCGAAGGCCGAGTGGACCACCGCGTTCGACTCCTGGGCGTCGGCGAATCCGGACAACAAGGCGCTCTTCGACCGCCTGCACGCCCACGAGCTGCCGGAGGGCTGGACCGACGCACTGCCGTCCTGGACGCCCGGCGACAAGGATGTGGCGACTCGTTCCGCATCCGGCAAGGTGCTCTCCGCGCTGGGTGCGATCTTGCCTGAATTGTGGGGCGGCTCAGCCGATCTCGCGGGTAGCAACAACACCACGATGGACGGGGCGGCCTCGTTCGGCCCGACCTCGATCAGCACCAAGAAATGGTCGGCGAACCCCTACGGCCGGACTTTGCACTTCGGCATCCGCGAGCACGCGATGGGGTCGATCCTGTCGGGCATCGCACTGCACGGCCCGACCCGGGCGTACGGCGGCACGTTCCTGCAATTCGCCGATTACATGCGCCCCGCGGTGCGGCTGGCGTCGCTGATGGAGATCGATCCGATCTACGTCTGGACGCACGACTCGATCGGCCTCGGCGAGGACGGCCCGACCCATCAGCCGGTCGAGCATCTGGCCGCACTACGCGCGATCCCTCATCTCGACGTGGTGCGCCCCGCCGACGCCAACGAGACGGCGTACGCCTGGCAACACCTGCTCAGCCGGCGCAACCACCCGGTGGGCCTCGCGCTCACCCGACAGAACGTGCCGATCCTCGAGGGCACCACCGCCGACGGCGTGGCCCATGGCGGCTACGTCCTCAGCGATTCCGACAACGACCCGGCCGTGGTGCTCATCGGCACCGGCTCTGAGGTCCAGCTCGCGGTCGAGGCCCAGAAAGCTCTGGCCGACAAGGGAATCGCGGCTCGCGTGGTGTCGATGCCGTGTGTCGAATGGTTCGACGAGCAGCCGCAGGGCTACCGGGATTCCGTCCTGCCGCCGTCGGTGCCGCGAGTCTCGGTGGAAGCCGGTATCGCCATGCCGTGGTACCGCATCGTCGGTGCCGGCGGCGAGATCGTGTCGCTCGATCACTTCGGCGCCTCCGCCGACTACAAGGTGCTCTACGAACAATTCGGCATCACCACCGAAGCGGTCATCGCCGCCGCGCAGCGCGCCGTCACCACATAGCGCTGCCCCGACGTCGCGCGGCCCACACGGAGCACCGTCAGCAAACAACAGGCCACAAGCCAGAGGAGAGAATCGTGACCCAGAACGAGAAGCTCGCCGAACTGTCCGCCGCCGGTGTATCCGTGTGGCTCGACGACCTGTCCCGAGACCTGATCAGCTCCGGCGACCTCGCCGGGCTGACCGCCACCAAATCGGTCGTCGGGGTGACCACCAACCCGTCCATCTTCCAGGCAGCCCTGTCCAAGGGCACCAGCTACGACGGACAGGTCAACGAACTCGCGGCCCGCGGCGCCGACGTCGATGCGACCATTCGCACCGTGACCACGGACGACGTCCGCAATGCCTGCGACGTGCTCGCCCCGGTCTACGAGGAGTCCCACGGCGTCGACGGCCGCGTGTCGATCGAGGTCGATCCGCGACTCGCGCACGACACCGACGGCACCGTCGCACAGGCCATCGAACTCTGGAAGATCGTCGACCGGCCCAACCTGCTGATCAAGATCCCCGCCACCAAGGCCGGCCTGCCCGCGATCACGCGCACCCTCGCCGAGGGCATCAGCGTCAACGTGACCTTGATCTTCTCGGTGGAGCGCTACAAGGAGGTCATGGACGCCTACCTCGACGGCCTCGACGCCGCCGCGCAGGCGGGTCATGACCTGTCCACCATCCACTCGGTGGCCTCGTTCTTCGTCTCCCGCGTCGACACCGAGATCGACAAACGTCTCGCCGCCATCGGCACACCCGAGGCCACCGGACTCAAGGGCAAGGCGGCGCTGGCCAACGCGCGACTGGCATACCAGGCGTACCAGGAGGTCTTCGAGGTCGAGTCGCGCTTCCCCGACCTTCTCGCGCAGGGTGCCCGCCCGCAGCGCGCGCTGTGGGCCTCGACCGGGGTGAAGAACCCCGACTACCCCGACACCCTCTATGTGAGCGAGCTCGTCGCCCCCAACACGGTCAACACCATGCCGGGCAAGACGATGGACGCATTCGCCGACCACGGTTGGGTCAACACGGGTTCCATCGTCGGACTGGGCGCCGAATCTCAGGAGGTGTTCGACAAGATCGCCGCCGTCGGCATCGATTTCGCCGACGTGTTCGTCGTCCTCGAGGACGAGGGCGTGCAGAAGTTCGAGGATGCCTGGAACGAACTGCTCGAGGCGACCGCCGAACAACTCGCCGCGGCCACGAAGGGCTGACCGGGTTGTCCGGCAGGGATTCGGTCTGGCGCAATCCCCTTCGCGATCGCCGCGACAAGCGGCTGCCGCGGATCGCCGGTCCGTGCAGTCTCATCATCTTCGGCGTCACCGGCGACCTGGCACGCAAGAAGTTGATGCCCGCCGTCTACGACCTCGCCAACCGCGGGCTGCTGCCGCCGTCGTTCGCACTCGTCGGGTTCGCCCGCCGTGATTGGGACGACGAGGACTTCGCCAAGGTGGTGCACGACGCGGTCCGCGACCACGCGCGCACCGGCTTCCGCGAAGAGGTGTGGGAACGACTCGCCGAGGGCTTCCGGTTCGTGTCGGGTTCGTTCGATGACGACGACGCGTTCGACCGGCTCAAGGACACCCTGCACCGACTCGACAAGGAGCGCGGCACCGACGGCAATCACGCCTTCTACCTTTCGATCCCGCCCAAGGCCTTCCCGACCGTGTGCGAGCAGTTGCATCGCAGCGGTCTCGCGACCGAGGAGGGTGACAACTGGCGGCGCGTGGTGATCGAGAAGCCGTTCGGGCACGACCTCGAATCGGCGAAGGAACTGAACTCGATCGTCAACAGCGTCTTCCCCGAGTCGTCGGTGTTCCGCATCGACCACTACCTCGGCAAGGAGACGGTCCAGAACATCCTCGCGCTGCGCTTCGCGAATCAGTTGTTCGATCCGCTGTGGAGCTCCCACTATGTCGACCACGTGCAGATCACCATGGCCGAGGACATCGGACTCGGTGGCCGGGCCGGCTATTACGACGGGATCGGTGCGGCCCGAGACGTCATCCAGAACCATCTCCTGCAATTGATGGCGCTGGTGGCGATGGAGGAGCCGATCTCCTTCGAGCCCAAGCAGTTACAGGACGAGAAGATCAAGGTTCTCGCCGCGACCAGCAACATCCTGCCGCTCGACGAGAACACTGCGCGCGGCCAGTACGGGCCGGGCTGGCAGGGCAGCCAGAAGGTGCCGGGGCTGCTGGAGGAGGAGGGATTCTCCCAGGACTCCACCACGGAGACCTTCGCGGCCATCGCCCTCGAGGTCGACTCACGCCGCTGGGCGGGTGTCCCCTTCTATCTGCGGACAGGTAAACGGTTGGGCCGCAGGGTGACCGAGATCGCGCTGGTCTTCAAGAGGGCCCCGCACCTGCCGTTCGACAAGACGATGACCGAGGAACTCAGCCAGAACGCCCTGGTCATCCGGGTACAGCCCGACGAGGGCATCACCCTGCGCTTCGGTTCCAAGGTGCCGGCGTCGAGCATGGAGGTGCGCGACGTCAACATGGACTTCAGTTACGGCACCGCGTTCACCGAGGCCTCCCCGGAGGCCTACGAACGGTTGATACTGGACGTGCTGCTCGGCGAACCATCACTCTTCCCGGTCAACGAGGAAGTCGAATTGTCGTGGAAGATCCTGGATCCGGTGATCGAGGCGTGGGCCGAGAGCGGACGTCCGGACACCTACGAGTCGGGTACCTGGGGGCCGGCGTCGGCCGACGCGATGATGGACCGGGTCGGTCGCACGTGGCGGCGGCCATGACCTCACGCCCGGTGACGCCCACCCCCGAAGATCTCACCACCGAAGACCTCACCACCGAAGACCTCACCACCGAAGACCTTGCCCATGAAGACCTCGCCCTTGAAGACCTCCGAGAGGATGGCGCACGATGATCGTCGAGTTGCCCGACACCTCCACCAACACGGTCGCCAAGAAGATCGTCGAGGTCCGTGAGTCCGGGGGCGCGGTCAGCCTCGGGCGCGTGCTCACCCTCGTGGTGTGCGCCGACCACGGCGAACCGACGGAGGGGGCGATCGAGGCGGCGATCGGTGCCAGCAGTGAACACCCGAGCCGGGTCATCGTGGTGTGCATCGGCGACCGCGACGCCGACTCCCGCCTCGATGCCGAGATCCGCGTCGGCGGCGACGCGGGCGCGTCAGAGGTGGTGGTGCTGACCCTGCAGGGCGCGCTCGCCGATCATCCGCGGTCGGTGGTCACCCCGTTCCTGCTTCCCGACACCCCGGTCGTCACCTGGTGGCCGGGCGCCGCGCCCGAGGATCCGGCGACCGACCCGATGGGCACGCTGGGTCGTCGGCGCATCCTCGACGCCAGCAAGTCGTCGAATCCGGAGACGGTGCTGGCACGGCGGCTGGCGACCTACGCGCCGGGCGACTCGGATCTGGCATGGACCCAGATCACCCACTGGCGCGCGCTGTTGGCGTCGGCGGTCGACCGGCCGCCGCACACGCCGATCCTCTCCGTCGAGGTCACCGGCCCGGCACGATCACCTGGTGTGGACCTGCTCGCCGGATGGCTCCGGTCCGCCCTGAACGTCCCCACCAAGCGACGCGTCGGCAGCTTCGAGGTGCGATTGCAGCGCGACGACGGGCCCACCGTCCTGGCGGTCGACCAGAACAACAACGCGGTGCTCTGCATGCCCGGCAAACCCGACGGGCGGGTCGCGATGTCGCGTCGCGAACTCCCGCTGCTGCTCGCCGAGGAGCTGCGGCGCCTGGACATCGACGAGGTGTACGAACAGGCGCTGAGCGGTGTGACAGAGGTCGAGATCGAGGGGGCGGTGGCCTGATGATCCCCGAGACGCTCGTCTTCGACGACAAGGCCGACCTGGTGACGACGGCCGCGCGTCGGTTCGTCGATCTGGTGACCCGCGCGCAGGCCGATCACGGTGTCGCCTCGGTCGTACTGACCGGTGGGAGCAACGGGATCGCGATCCTGCGGTCGCTCGCCGCCGACAGCGGTGGCATCGACTGGGCCAAGGTCGAGTTGTTCTGGGGTGACGACCGATTCGTCCCGGACGACGACCCGGAACGCAATTACGGGCAGGCGCGTGACGCCCTGCTCGACCACGTGCCGGTCGATCCGGCGCGGGTCCATCCGATGGCGCCGTCGGATGGCGCATTCGGTGACGACATCGACGCCGCGGCCGCCGACTACGCCGGCGTGTTGAGTCGCGTCGGCGCCGGGCAGGTCCCGCATTTCGATCTGCACCTGCTCGGCATGGGCGGGGAGGGACACATCAATTCCCTGTTCCCGCACACCACGGCGACCGCCGAGTCGATGAAGACTGTTGTCGCCGTGGAGGATTCGCCGAAGCCGCCGCCGCGGCGGATCACCTTGACGCTGCCGGTCGTGAACCGCAGCAAGGCCGTCTGGTTTCTCGTCGCCGGCGCGGACAAGGCCGAGGCGGTCGCCGCCGCACACTCCGGCGCCCACGCCGCCGACTGGCCCTGCGCCGGTGCGCACGGCACCGACGAGACCGTCTGGTTCCTCGATCAACCGGCGGCGGCCCGCCTGTAGTCCGCAGCGCTGGAGTCCGCAGCGCCTGCGGTCCACAATGCGGTCGGGGAATGCCTCGACGACACCCACGCGTTGCACGGGACATGCGAGCGCTATGGGTCGTGGCACATCTGGACGAACGATCCCTGACCAAACACCTCTACACCGTCGGCACACAGGTGTTGCAGGACAACGGCTGGGACGTCGCGCGGTCAGATCTCTATGCAATGGACTGGGATCCGGTCCTTCGTGACGAAGGCGGCCACGACGTCGAGGCCGAACAACGCAAGCTCTGCGCATCCGACCTGGTGGTCCTGCAATTCCCGCTCTGGTGGTACGGCATGCCCGCAATCATGAAGGGCTGGATCGACCGGGTCTTCGAGCGTGGCTTCGCCTATGACGTGATCGACCCGGCCACCGGGAGGGCCCGCAAGTACGGCGACGGCGGATTGGTCGGCCGGCGCGCACTGACGATCGTCACCGCAGGCGATCGGGCCGGGAGCCTCGGGCCCCGTGGGATCAGCGGTGACGTCGAGGACGTGCTCTGGACGACGCTGCACGGAACCCTGTGGTACACCGGCATGCAGGCGCTCCGGCCACATCTCATCACCCGGGCACGCGACATCGACGAGGCGAGCATCCCCGAGGTCGAACACGACCTGGCCGGGCGACTCCGGGGTGTCGCGCAGGAGGCACCGATCCGGTACCTCCCCCTCGACGAGCGGTACTACGATCACGCGATCCGGCTCCGCGACGACGTCTCGCCCGGCATCGCGGGCAACGTCGCCCATCGGCTCCCGGGCTGATTCGCCCGCGGGCCGCTAGCCCGAGTTGCGCAGCGCCGTGGCGAGACCGTTCATGGTCAGCTGGATGCCGCGACGCACGGCCGGTGAGTCCTCCCCCGCGCGGAACCGGCGCAGCAACTCGACCTGCAAGAGATTCAGCGGCTCGAGATACGGGAACCGGTTGTAGACGGACCGCTTGAGCGCCGCATTGTCGGTGAGCAGGTCGTCGGTGCCGGTGATCTTCGCGTAGACGGCGATGGTGCGCTCATGCTCGTCGACGATCATGCCGAACACCTTGTCCCGCAACGTCTCGTTCGGCACCAGCTGGGCGTACCGATGAGCCAGCCCCATGTCGGACTTGGCCAGGACCTGGGCCATGTTGGACATGACGGTGCGGAAGAAGGGCCACTTCTCGTAGTAGCGCCGCAGCGTGGCGAGCCGCTCCTCGTCATCGCCCACCCACTGTTCGAACGCGGAACCGGTGCCGTACCAGCCCGGGAGCATGACGCGGGACTGCGTCCACGACAGCACCCACGGGATGGCGCGCAGATCGGAGATCTTCTCGGTCTGCTTGCGTGACGCGGGCCGACTGCCGATGTTGAGTGCGCCGATCTCCGACAGTGGGGTCGACGTGGTGAAGTACTCGACGAATCCGGGGGTGTCGTGCACCAGTTCGCTGTACGCCGACCGGGCGAGCGCGGCGATCTCGTCCATGTTGCGGTAGGCGTCCTCGGACTCGTCACCGAGTCCCTCGACATCGAGCAGCGACGACTCGATGGTCGCGGCGAGCAGCGTCTCCAGGTTGCGTTCCGCGATGACCGGTTCGGCGTACTTGGCCGCGATGATCTCGCCCTGCTCGGTGATCCGCAGGGAACCCTGCACCGCGCCGGGCGGCTGGGCCAGGATGGCGTCGTAGCTGGGACCGCCACCGCGGCCGACCGTGCCACCGCGACCGTGGAAGAGTCGCAACCGGATGCCCGCCTTCTTCGCGGCCTCCACCAGGTCGAGTTCACCGCGGTACAGGGCCCAGTTGGCGGCCATGTAACCGCCGTCCTTGTTCGAGTCGGAGTACCCGAGCATGACCTCCTGCATCCCGAACTGCCCGTCGACGAGATCCCGATAGAGCGGGATGTCGAGCGCTGCCAGGAGCGTCTCGGCACCCTGCTGGAGATCTTCGATGGTCTCGAACAGCGGGACGATCCGCACGCTGGACGTCAGTTTGCCGGATTCGGCGTCGATGTCGATCAGTCCCGCTTCTTTGAGCAGGATCATCGGCTCGAGCATGTCACTGACAGAGGTGCACATGCTGATGATGTAGTTCGGGACGGCCTGGGGGCCGAATCTCCCGACGGCGGCGGCCGCCGCCCGGACGATGTTCAGTTCCTTGACGGCGAGCTCGCTCAACGCGGCGTCGGGTCGGGTCAACGGCCTGCGGGCATTCAGCTCGCTGGTCAGGATCTCCACCCGATCGGCCTCATCGAGCGAGAGATAGTCGGGATGCACACCGGCCCAGGCCAGCAACTCGGCGATGACCGACTCGTGCATGTCGGAGTTCTGCCGCATGTCCAGGCCGGACAAGTGGAAGCCGAACGTGCGCACCGCCTCGCGCAGCGACAACAGCCGATCGTCGGCGATGATGTCGTCGCCGGTCGCGCGCAGACCGGCGTCGATGACGTCGAGGTCGGCGAGGAGCTCGGCGGCGGCGGCATAGGCCGGAGCGCCGTCGAAGAGGAACAGATCCGAGGCCTTCATCACGTCTTCGCCGAACAGTTCGGTGGCCGTGGCGACCAGACGAGAACGGATGTGCCGCAAGGCGAGCCGGAACGGCTCGTCGGCGGCCGGGTCGTCGCGCGGGACACCGGCGAGTTCGTAGAGTTCGTCCCCCGGCGCCATCAGCCGCGTCGACATGCTCAGTTCCTGGGCCAGCTGCTTGAGTTCGTCGAGGTGATGCCCGATCGCGGTCCGCGCCGCCAACGTGGTGGCCATGGTGACGATCTCGTCGGTCACGTACGGATTGCCGTCGCGGTCGCCGCCGATCCACGAGCCCATCCGCAGCATGGGATCGTCGGCCAGGTCGGCCGTCGGGTAGGCGGCGCGCAGGGCCGCGCGCACGCCGGTGTTGATCTTGGGCACGACCTCGAAGAAGGACGCGTCGTAGTACCGCAGCCCGGACCGGATCTCGTCCTGGATGGTGAGGCGCTCGAGCCGGATCAACGCCGTCTGCCAGAGCGTGAGGATCTGCCGGCGGATGCCCTCGGCGACTGTGGCGTCCTCCGCCGGGGTGAGCTCGGTGCGCGACCGGAATCGCATCAACTCGGTGATCCGGTTCTGCGCCTCGAACACCGACCGCCGCCGTGTCTCGGTGGGATGGGCGGTGATCACCGGCACGACCGTGGCGTCGGCGAGCGCACGCCCGACCTCCTCGTCGCCGATGTCGGCCGCCGCGAGCTTCGCATACGTCGCATCCAGGCTGCTGTTCTGTGGCGGGTCGCCGGCACGCACATGGATCATCCGACGGCGTTCGCGGTGGATGTCCTCGGCGAGGTTCGCCAGCAGCGCGAAGTTGCTGAACGCCCGGATCACCGGGAGGGCCACGGAGATGTCGAGATCGGTGAACATGTCGGCGAGTTCGTCGCGGTCGATCTCCGCGCGCCGCACCTTGAACGCGGCGATCCGGGCGCTCTCCACGAGATCGAACACCTCGGAACCCGAGTGCTCACGCACCATGTCGCCCAGGATGCCGCCCAGCAATCTGATGTCCTCACGCAAGGGCTCGGTCAACGCGCGCCCCTCGTCGTCGACCGAGATGTGATCGACGATCGAGATCGACGGCCGCCATGCCTGGGCACCTGCAGAGGGGATCGGTTCACTCATGGTTGCCAGTATCCCGGGTTCCGGTGGCGGTGGCATCTCGGAGGACCCGGAGATCTCGGCGACGGCCCGGAACCCGTCGACGGGATGACGTCGGCCCGGTGATCTGCTGGGCAGATCACCGGGCCGACGACGATGAAGAGGGTGGGGTCAGGCGCTCACGAGAGCTTGATGTCGATGCCGATCCCGATGATGAAGATGAACCAGATGATGCCGACGAAGACGGTCAGCCGATCCAGGTTTCGCTCGACCACGCTGGACCCCGACAGGCTGGACTGCACGCCGCCGCCGAACAGCGATGACAGGCCACCGCCCTTGCCCCGGTGCAGCAGAACCAGCACCACCATCAACACACTGGTGATGACCAATCCGATGTCGAGTGCGAGCTTCACGTGTAGTCAGTCCTGTTCGTCGGTGCAAGAAGTGGGCCACGAACGCACCGTGGCAGGTCGCGCCACACACGATGACCAGTACTGATCACCGCCGCCGGGCACAACCTGCCACAGTCTACGCGTTACGCCCCGATCGTCACGGAAGGGGTCCACCTGCGGCGATGGCCGACAGGTTGGCGAACTCGTCCGACTTGAGCGAGGCTCCGCCGACCAGCGCACCGTCCACATCGGTCTGACCCACGATGTCGCCGACGTTCTTGGCGTTCACCGACCCGCCGTAGAGGACCCGGACGGAATCGGCGGTCGCCTTGTCGGCGATCTCGCCGAGTGCGCCGCGGACCGCCGAGCACACCTCCTGTGCGTCCTCGGCGCTGGCCACCCGGCCGGTGCCGATCGCCCAGACGGGTTCGTACGCGATGACGACCTTGCCGATCTCCTCCGCGGACAGACCCGCCAGCGACCCCTTGAGCTGGGCGACGTTGTAGGCGACCTGCTCGCCGGACTCACGGACCTCGAGTCCCTCACCGATGCAGACGATCGGGGTCAGACCATGCCGCAGCGCGGCCTTGGTCTTGGCGAGGACCACCTCGTCGGTCTCCGCGTGCATCGTGCGGCGCTCGGAGTGTCCGACGACCACATAGGTGCAGCCGAGCTTCGCCAGGAAGGCTCCACTGATCTCACCGGTGTAGGCGCCCGAATCGTGCTCGGACAGGTCCTGCGCGCCGTAAGTCACCAGGAGTTTGTCGCCGTCGACCACCGTCTGCACGCTACGGATGTCGGTGAACGGCGGGATCACCGTGACATCGACCTTGTCGAAGTACTTGGCGGGCAGGGCAAATGCGATCTTCTGCACCAGAGCGATGGCCTCGAGGTGGTTGAGGTTCATCTTCCAGTTGCCCGCGATCAGCGGTTTCCGACCCATCAGCTCTCCAGCACTTTCAGTCCGGGCAACTCCTTGCCCTCCAGGTACTCCAGCGACGCGCCGCCGCCGGTCGAGATGTGGGAGAAGTCCGAATCCGGCAATCCCAGGGTGCGCACCGCCGCGGCCGAGTCGCCGCCACCGACCACGGTGAACGCACCGCCCTTTGTGGTCGCCGCGATCGCCTCGGCCACGCCGCGGGTACCCGCGGCGAACTTCTCGAACTCGAAGACGCCCGAGGGTCCGTTCCAGAAGATGGTCTGGGCGCCGGACAGCACGGCCGCGAACCGTTTCACCGATTCCGGACCGATGTCGAGACCCATCCAGCCGTCCGGGATCTCCTCGACCGGCACCGTCTTCGCCTCCGCATCGGCGGCGAACTTGTCCGCGACGACCACGTCGACCGGGAGTCGGATCACGTCGCCGAAGCGTTCGAGCAGATCCTTGCAGACGCCGATCTGATCTTCCTGCAGCAGCGACGTGCCGACCGGATGCCCTTGTGCGGCAAGGAATGTGAATGCCATGCCGCCACCGATGACCAGGGTGTCCACCTTGGGTGCGAGTGCCTCGATCACCCCGAGCTTGTCGGACACCTTGGACCCGCCGAGCACGACGGCGTAGGGACGGGCGACGTCGTGGGTGAGCTTCGAGAGCACCTCCACCTCGGCGGCCACGAGATTGCCTGCGTAATGCGGCAACAGCTTGGCGACGTCGTAGACCGACGCCTGCTTGCGGTGCACCACACCGAAGCCGTCCGAGACGAACGCGCCGTCGTCGCCGACGAGTTCGACCAGCGCCTTGGCCAGCGAGTCCCGTTCGGCCTCGTCCTTGGAGGTCTCGCGCGGGTCGAACCGCACGTTCTCCAGCAGCAGGACGTCACCGTCGGTCAATCCCTCGGCGCGGGCGAGCGCATCGGTCCCGACGACATCACCGGCCAGTTGGACGTTGCGGCCGAGCTCCTCGCCCAGCCGCGCGGCGACCGGCGCGAGGGAGTACTTCGGATCCGGTTCGCCCTTCGGACGGCCGAGATGGGCGGTGATGATGACCTTCGCACCGGCGTCGATCAGGGCCGACAGCGTCGGCAGCGAGGCAAGGATTCGGCCCGGGTCGGTGATCGTGGTCCCGTCGAGCGGAACGTTGAAATCCGACCGGACCAGCACTCCCCTACCCGAAACGCCTTCATCCAGAAGGTCTTTCAGTGTGGGTACACCCATGGCGGTGTTACTCCTAGGAGTTCGAGGGTCCGATTAGAGCGACTTGCCGACGAGGCCGGCCAGGTCGACGAGGCGGTTGGAGTAGCCCCACTCGTTGTCGTACCACGAGACCGCCTTGACCTGATTGCCGATGACCTTGGTGAGGCCCGCGTCGAACAGCGACGAGTGCGGATCGGTGACGATGTCGCTCGAGACGATCGGAGCGTCGTAGTACTTGAGGATGCCCTTGAGCGGGCCCTCGGCGGCGGCCTTCATCGCGGCGTTGATCTGCTCGGCGGTCGCCTCCTTCTCCAGGATCGCGGTGAGGTCGGTGACCGAACCGGTGGGGATCGGCACCCGCAGCGCGTACCCGTCCAGCTTGCCCTTCAGTTCCGGGATGACCAGCGAGATCGCCTTGGCCGCGCCGGTGGAGGTGGGAACGACGTTGATCGCGGCGGCACGCGCACGACGGAGGTCCTTGTGCGGGCCGTCCTGCAGGTTCTGGTCCTGGGTGTAGGCGTGCACGGTGGTCATCAGGCCGGAGACGATGCCGAACTCGTCGTTGAGCACCTTGGCGAACGGGCCGAGGCAGTTGGTGGTGCACGAGGCGTTGGAGATGATGTTCTGGCTGCCGTCGTACTTGTCGTCGTTGACGCCCATGACGATGGTGATGTCCTCGTCGGAGGCCGGCGCGGAGATGATGACCTTCTTGGCACCCGCGTCCAGGTGGCCCTGCGCCTTGGCGCGGGCGGTGAAGATGCCGGTGGACTCGACGACGACGTCGACGCCCAGATCGCCCCACGGCAGCGCGGCCGGGCCTTCCTTGACCTCGAGCGCCTTGATGCGCTGGTCGCCGACGACGATGTAGTCACCGTCGACGCTGACGTCCTGGGGAAGCCGGCCGAGGATGGAGTCGAACTTGAGCAGGTGGGCGAGGGTCGCGTTGTCGGTCAGGTCGTTGACCGCGACGATCTCGATGTCGGTGGTACCCAAAGCCTTCTGTGCTTCTATGGCGCGGAAGAAGTTGCGGCCGATCCGGCCGAATCCGTTAACGCCTACCCGAACAGTCACTGTTGTGCTCCTTAGCGGTATTCATCATCAAGGCCTGCGGACCGGGAACGCGGTCGTTGTTCACGATGGTGAACTGACCCACGGCCCACTTCAGCCTAATAGGACCGCATGAGATGGGCATCCAATGGGTGCAATTCGCCCCGGCGTGGTAGAAGGTCGACGTCAGGCTTCGTCGAGCAGGTCGGACGTGACGGCCGATTCGGTGTCCGGGATCCCCTCGGTGCGGGCCTTCTTGTCCGCCATCGAGAGCAGCCTGCGGATCCGCCCGGCCACCGCGTCCTTGGTCATCGGCGGGTCGGCGAGCTGACCGAGTTCCTCCAGCGACGCCTGCCGATGCGTGATCCGCAACTGGCCGGCCGCCACCAGGTGATCGGGCACCTCGTCGCCGAGGATGTCGAGCGCCCGCTCGACCCTGGCGGCCGCCGCGACCGCGGCCCGGGCGGACCGGCGGAGGTTGGCGTCGTCGAAGTTGGCCAGCCGATTGGCGGTGGCCCGCACCTCGCGACGCATGCGGCGCTCCTCCCAGACCAGGCGTGTGTCGTGGGCACCCATCCGGGTCAGCAACGCACCGATGGCCTCACCGTCGCGGATCACCACGCGGTCGGCGCCGCGGACCTCGCGCGCCTTGGCCGACACCCCGAGTCGTCGGGCGGCACCGACGAGCGCCAGCGCGGCCTCCGGACCCGGACAGCTGACCTCCAGCGCCGAGGACCGGCCGGGTTCGGTGAGGGACCCGTGGGCGAGAAACGCGCCGCGCCAGGCGGCTTCCGCATCGGCAACGCTGCCGCCGACGACCTGGGCGGGCAGCCCGCGCACCGGGCGTCCGCGTAGGTCGAGGAGCCCGGTCTGTCGCGCCAGCCCCTCACCGTCCTTGGTGATCCGCACGATGTAGCGGGCGCCCTTGCGGATTCCCCCGCTGCGCAGCACGTGGACGTCGGAGCCGTATCCGTACAGATCGAAGATCTCCCTGCGCAGTCGGCGGGCGACATTGCCGAGATCCACCTCGGCCTCGACCACCACCCGGCCCGCCACGATGTGCAGCCCGCCGGCGAAGCGGAGCAACGCCGACACCTCCGCCTTGCGGCAACTCACCTGAGTCACCGTCAGACGAGAGAGTTCGTCCTTCACCGCTGCGGTCATCGCCACCGGTCCCTGCCCTCCTGTCACGATCCTCCTGTCACGGGTCGCGCCGTGGTGCGCCAGGAGGGGACCTCCATCTGCATCCGCATCAGCGAGGCATCCCCGCCGCGCGGAGGTCGCGCGTCCGCGGGGCCGGGATGCTGCGGTCCTCGACCGCGCCCTCCCGACTCCGTGTCACCACCATGGCGCCATCATCATGCCGTCATCGGCGTGCACGACTCACTGCGATTCTTGCGCCCGGACAGCGTATCGACTCAATTCACCTTCGCACAGTTGGTTCACCAGGGTGGCGACTTTCTCCGGGTCATGGACGTGCCGGCCGGGAACAGCGAGGTCACCGACATGCAGCTGGGCGCCGAACAATGCGGCCGCACGGACCAGGTGATCCCTCTCACGTCCGGCCGGGACCGATGCCGCGTCGACGACGATGTCATCCACCCGGAGGACATCGGCGTGTGCGTGCAACACGTGCAGGTGTCGTTCCACCGAGAATCCGGTGGTCTCGCCGGGCTCGGGGGCGAGGTTCACGAACAGCATCTTGCGGGCCGCCGTCTCCCCCAACGCATTCAACTGTTCGGGTACGAGCACGTGCGGAATGACACTGGAGAACCATGATCCGGGCCCGAGGACGACCAGGTCCGCGGTGCGGATCGCCTCGAGTGCCTCGTCGCAGGCCGGTGGTTCGGTCGGCAGCAGCCGCACCCGACGAACCTTCCCCGGTGTCGTGGCCACCGCCACCTGCCCGCGGATGCAGCGACTGATCCGCGGATCGCTCTCCAGGCCGGAGACGTCGGCCTCGATCTCGAGCGGACCGGTCGACATCGGCAGGACCCGGCCGTCGATGTCGAACACGTCGATCAGTTCGTCGAGGGCCGCCACCGGATTGCCGGTCATCTCGGTCAGCCCCGCCAGCAGCAGGTTGCCGATCGGATGTCCGGCCAACGCGCCGCGTCCCCCGAACCGATGCTGAAAGGTGTTCGCCCACAACTGATGCCCGTCCCGATTGAGGCGGCCCGGCTCCGACGACCGCGCCGCCAGGGCGGCGGGCGCGGACATCAAGGCCGACAAGGCCATCCGCAGGTCACCGGGCGGGATCACCCCGAGCTCGGCGCGCAACCGGCCCGACGACCCGCCGTCGTCGGCGACGGTCACCACCGCCGTGACGTCGGAACTGAGATAGCGCATCGCGGTCAGGGTCGCGTACAGCCCGTGACCGCCGCCGAGGGCGACGATCCGCATGCGGGCGGCCGACTCGTCCGGGGCGTTCATTCGCGGCCCAGATCGCGATGCATCACCCGGACGTCGTACCTGGCGGCACCTCCGCCGTCGGTCAGCGCGCGCAGTCTGGCGCCGATCGCCTCGGAGATCGCCACACTGCGATGCTTCCCACCGGTGCAGCCGATGCTGATCGTCATGTACCGCTTGCCTTCCCGGAGATAACCCGGGGTCACCAGACCGACGAGTTCGAGGTAGAGGTCGACGAAACGCCCCGCACCGTCCTGGCCGAGCACGTAATCGCGGACCGGCCCGTCACGACCCGTCTGTTCCCGCAGTTCGGGTACCCAGTGCGGGTTCGGCAGGAAGCGTGCGTCGGCGACGAGATCGGAATCGATCGGCAGTCCGTACTTGAACCCGAAGGACTGCACCGCCACGCTGAGCCGGTTGTCGGCCTCGTCGGGGTACACCCCCTCGACCACCTCCCGCAGCTTGGCCGCGGTCAGCGCGGAGGTCTCGACCACCAGATCGGCCGCGTTCTTGATGGGTGCGAGGATGACCCGTTCCCGCGCTATGCCGTCGACCAGGGTCTCCCTGCCCTGCAGGGGATGGCGGCGCCGGACCTGTTCGAAGCGACGGACGAGGACCTGTTCGCTCGCATCGAGGAACAGGATCATCGTGCGGGCACCCGACGCCTCCAACGTCTTTCGGACGTCGTCGAGCTGACTGCCGATCGCCTCGTCGGACGCGCGGATCACCATCGCCAGCCGGGAGATGGCCGGGTCGGACTCACGGACCATCTCGATCATCGTGGAGATCAGGGTGGGTGGCACGTTGTCGGCCACGTACCAACCGTCGTCCTCGAGGACGTTGGCCGCCGTCGATCTGCCGGCACCGGACATACCCGCGACGAACAGCACGATCAGGCCGCCCACGGCGTCGGTGTCGTCGGTGCTCACGGTGTCAGGGTGCTCGGTCACCGGTCGTCTCCTCCACTCGGTCGGATGTGTACACCGGATCGGCGCTCTCGGGAACATCACCGTCTGGCGCGGTGCCGTCGGCCGCGGTGTCGCCGGACAGGGCCGCCGCGACCGCCCGGGCCGTCGCCATCCCGATCCCGGGCACACCGGAGATGTCCTCCAGCGTCGCCTCCCGCAGGCGCGCCACCGATCCGAAATGGGTGACCAGCGCGGTGCGTCTGGTCCGGCCGAGACCGGGTACCCCGTCCAGCACCGACTCGGTCATCCGCTTGCTGCGCTTGCTCCGGTGGAAGGTGATCGCGAACCGATGCGCCTCGTCGCGCACCCGTTGGAGCAGGAACAGCGCCTCACTGGTCCGGGGCAGGATCACCGGTTCATCATCGCCCGGGACCCAGACCTCCTCCAGCCGTTTGGCCAGACCGATGACCGCCACGTCGGTCACGCCGAGTTCGTCGAGAACCGATGACGCGGCGTGCACCTGGGGCGCTCCGCCGTCGACCACGAAAAGGTTTGGCGGATAAGCGAACTTCCGGGGCCGGCCGGACTCCGGATCCACCGCGGGCCGCTCCGGTGCCTCCTGGTCCTGACGATGACGCAGGAACCGGCGACGGGTGACCTCGGCGATCGACGCGACGTCGTCGGACCGTCCCTCGCCGGCCGCCTGGCGGATCGAGTAGTGGCGATAGTCCGATTTGCGCGCCAATCCGTCTTCGAAGACCACCAGCGATGCCACCACGTCGGTGCCCTGGACGTGCGAGATGTCGATGCACTCGATCCGCAACGGTGCCTGGTCGAGGCCGAGTGTCTCCTGCAGTTCAGTCAGCGCCGCCGAGCGTGTCGTGAGGTCACCTGCCCGCCGTAACTTGTGTTGTGTCAACGCCTCTGATGCGTTCCGGGCCACCGTGTCGAAGAGCGCTTTCTTGTCGCCGCGCTGCGGTACACGCAGCGCCACCCGGCTGCCCCGGAGCTCGGACAGCCACTCCTGCAGTTCCGCCTGATCGTCCGGGAGTTCGGGGACCAGCACCTCGCGCGGGATCGACTCGCCCCGCGCGCGGCCGTCGTCGATCTGCACCGATGCGTCGAGATCGACCTGGGCGCCGTAGAACTGGGTGACGAACTGCGACACCTGCTCCCCCATCGAGTCGTCGTCGGACCGCTCGACCACCCATCCGCGCTGGCCGCGGACACGTCCGCCGCGAACGTGGAAGACCTGGACCGACACCTCGAGTTCATCGCCGACCATGGCGACCACGTCGGCGTCCGTGCCGTCACCGAGCACCACCGCCTGCTTCTCCATCGCGCGGCGCATCGCGCCGACGTCATCACGCAGCCGCGCCGCGCGCTCGAAATCGAGTTCCTCTGCGGCCGAAGTCATCTCACGTTCGAGCTTGCGGATCATCTGGTCGGTCCGACCGGCGAGGAAGTCGCAGAAGTCCTCGACGATCTCGCGGTGCTCGTCGGCGGACACCCGGCCGACGCAGGGCGCCGAACACTTGTCGATGTAGCCGAGCAGGCACGGCCGGTCGATCTGCCGGTGCCGTTTGAACACGCCGGTGGAGCACGTCCGGGCGGGGAACACCCGGGTGAGCAGATCGACCGTCTCGCGGATCGCCCACGCATGCGAGTAGGGACCGAAGTAGCGGACCCCCCGACGTCGCGGACCGCGGTAGACGAACAGGCGTGGGTACTCCTCGTTGAGGGTGACCGCCAGCACGGGATAGCTCTTGTCGTCGCGGTAGCGGACGTTGAACCGCGGATCGAACTCCTTGATCCAGTTGTATTCGAGCTGAAGGGCCTCCACCTCGGTGCCGACGACCGTCCACTCGACCGACGCGGCGGTGGTGACCATCTGCCGGGTCCGGGGATGCAGGGACACGACGTCGGCGAAGTACGACGTGAGCCGCGATCGGAGGTTCTTGGCCTTGCCCACGTAGATGACCCGGCCGTGCACGTCGCGGAACTTGTAGACCCCCGGATCGGTGGGGATCGTCCCCGCGGCGGGACGGTAGGTTGTCGGGTCGGCCACGTGTCCCAGGCTAGTCGAGTGGTGCGACACGACTCCGGAGGGCGATCGGGCGGCCCGTGCTAGCGCGACGGCCGGTAGCGTTCCTCGAGCTCACGGAACCCGGTCATCGCGGCCACCGCCCTGTCGGAGTCCCAGGCCTGCACCGCGAGGACAGGGACGTGCTCGTCGGCGGGCAGCAGCAGCCGCGCGGCGAGGCCCTTGTCGGGGTAGGTCAGGCCGTACACCCGGTCCCACTCGAACACCCGCTCGCCGACCAGGTTGCGAACCCCCACCCCGGCCGGTCCGACGCGTAGACGCGGTTGGGTGAACAACAGGATCGCGGCGGCCTCGACCAGACCGATCAGGGCCAGCCCGAACTGATCGGCGCCGCCGACATGCACGCCGGTGTCCGAGATCGTCAGCAGCGCCGCGAACGTGATGTGGATCGCGAGTACCACCGCCGCCGCCGCCACCGCGATGCGCGGCATCCGGCGAGGGCGGTAGACGAGGTCCCACTGCACGGCGGTGTCGGTGTTCACCGGAGTTCGCCCCGGGACAGCGCCCGCAGGGTCAGCGCCGACGCCAGCGCGGCCGTGGTGGCCTGGGCGCCCTTGTCCTCCTTGGAGTCCGGCAGTCCGGCCCGGGCCAGCGCCTGCTCCTCGGTGAGGGTGGTGAGCACACCGTTGCCCACCGGAGTCGACTCGTCGAGCGAGACACGGGTCAGGCCGGCGGTCACCGCGTCGCAGACGTATTCGAAGTGCGGCGTCTCACCCTTGATGACCACACCGAGCGCCACCACGGCGTCGTGGTTGCGGGCCAGCGCCTGCACGATCACCGGGAGCTCGATGGCACCGGCCACATGCACGATCGTGGGATCGTCGACGCCGTTGGCGCGCGCCGCGCGGACCGCGCCGTCGAGCAGCGCGCTACAGATGGTGTCGTGCCACTGCGACGACACGATCGCCAGGCTCAGGGCGCTCGCGTCCGCGAGGTCGAGGGTCGGTTCGCCGTGACCGCTCACGCCGGACCTGCCTCGCCGTCGGTCTCCACCCACTCGTCGAGGCCGACGAGGTCGTGGCCCATCCGGTCCCGCTTGGTGCGCAGGTATCGGAGGTTCTCGGCGTTGGCCCGCACCGGCATCGCCACCCGGTCGACGACCTGCAGTCCGTAACCGTCGAGCCCCACGCGCTTGGCGGGGTTGTTGGTGAGCAGCCGCATCGAACTCACCCCGAGATCGACGAGGATCTGCGCCCCGAGTCCGTAGTCGCGCGAGTCGGCAGGCAACCCGAGCTGCAGGTTGGCGTCCACGGTGTCGGAGCCCGAATCCTGCAGCTGATATGCCTGCAGTTTGTGCAGCAGACCGATGCCGCGTCCCTCGTGTCCACGCATGTAGAGCACGATCCCGCGCCCTTCGGCCGCAACCATCTCCATCGCGGCGTCGAGCTGCGGGCCGCAATCGCATCGCAGCGACCCGAACACGTCACCGGTGAGACATTCCGAGTGCACCCGGACCAAGACGTCGTGGCCGAGACCGTCGGGTCCGGTGATGTCGCCCCGGACCAGCGCGACGTGTTCGACGTCGTCGTAGATGCTCGAGTACCCGACGGCCCGGAAGTCACCGTGTCGGGTGGGGATCCGGGCCTCGGCAACCCGGACGACGTGCTTCTCGTGCCGGCGTCGCCAGGCGATGAGATCGGCGATCGAGATGAGCGCGAGGTCGTGATCGTCGGCGAACACGCGCAACTCGTCGGTCTGCGCCATCGAGCCCTCGTCCTTCTGGCTGACGATCTCGCAGATGACGCCGGCCGGCGCGAGTCCGGCCAGTCGGGACAGGTCGACGGCGGCCTCGGTGTGACCGGGACGTCGGAGCACCCCGCCCTCCTTGGCGCGCAACGGCACGACGTGCCCGGGCCTGGTGAAGTCGACCGCGCTGCTCTCCGGCGCCGCCAGCAACCGCATCGTGGTGGCCCGGTCCGCTGCGCTGATACCGGTGCCGATGCCCTCGCGGGCATCGACGGTCACCGTGTAAGCGGTCCCGTGCTTGTCCTGGTTCATCGAGTACATCGGGGGCAGGCCGAGACGATCGCAGTCCTCACCGGCAAGCGGGACACACAGGTAGCCGGACGTGTAGCGGACCATGAACGCGACGAGTTCGGGAGTCGCCATCTCGGCGGCGAAGATCAGATCGCCCTCGTTCTCTCGGTCCTCGTCGTCGACGACCACGACGGCCTTGCCGGCCGCGATGTCGGCGATCGCCCGTTCGACCGAGTCGAACCGAACACCCTGATGTGCCACGTGTTCGGCCGAATCGGTCACTTCGCCACCAGTCACTGCGCCACCGCCTACCGTCATACCGCTCGTCATTTCATCACTCCACTTCTGACGTGTCGTGTCTGCCATCGTCGCCCGTGGTGGCCACCTGTGGGTGGGCACGCTCCCGCAGGGCGGGATGAAGGCGCTCGACGTACTTGGCGATCACGTCGACCTCGAGATTCACCGGGTTGCCCGCGGTGATGGATCCCAGATTCGTCTCCTGCAGCGTCGTCGGGATGAGGGAGATCTCGAACCACGTGCCGCCGGAGGTGGCGTCACCGAGTGCCGCGACGGTCAAGGAGACCCCGTCGACGGTGATCGATCCCTTTTCCACGATGTAGCGGCTCAGTTCGTCGGGGACCGCGATACGCACGATGGTCCAGTGCTCGGACGGCGTCACCGAGACGATCTCACCGACACCATCCACGTGGCCCTGCACGATGTGACCGCCGAAGCGACCGCCCGCGGCCATGGCGCGTTCGAGGTTGACCGGGCTGCCGGCGCCGAGCGCGGCCAGCGAGCTGCGGTTCAGGGTCTCGGCCATCACGTCGACGGTGAACTCGTCGGGACTCTGCTCCACGACCGTCAGGCACACGCCGTTGACGGCGATGGAGTCGCCGAACTTGGCATCGCTGGTGACCAGGGGTCCACGGACGGTCAGGCGGGCGGCGTCGGACAGATCGTCGCGACGGACGATGGTGCCGAGTTCCTCGACGATCCCGGTAAACACGTGGCGCTCCTCATGTCCTCGCTCGGAGCAGACAGCGATGGGAGATGAGGGCGGCCGTCGACGGTGCCCGTTCTCTCTCATCCGGACTATGACCGTCGGCTCCGGATTCACACCGGATCTGCTGACCCTGCCGGTCGGCAGGCGCTCGCGGGCTGGATGTCCGGACATCGGTTCGGACACCATCACCGCCGGTGGGGAATTGCACCCCGCCCCGAGAACTCTGACATCGAAATTAGCACGACCTGACGCGACGTGACATCGCCCTCCCCGGCACGAGGTGAGAGAAAGGCCACGCCACACCACGGCGAGGGGTTGTCATCGGCGCAAACGCAGCATGACGTCGTCGCCGAGGGTTTCGACCGCGGTGATCGAGAATCGTTGCGCGTCGGCCAGCGTGGTGATCCCGGGGATGTCCACCGAGGCGGCACCCGCGCCCAGGACGACGGGCGCCAGGTAGACCTCGAGTTCGTCGACGAGCCCCGCGGCCAGGAATGCGCCGATGATCGACGGTCCTCCCTCGACCAACACCCACAACGCGTCCTCGAGTTCCGCGAGGACGGCGGCCGGGTCATGGGAACGCACGTGCCGCAACGGCGCCCGGCCGTCGGTGACCTGCGCGCCGGACGGGACGTCGCGCAAACCCATCACGACCCTGGTCGGTTGATGAGACCGTAACTCGCCGTTGAGTTCCCGAGCGGTGAGGGCCGGATCGTCGCGGACGACGGTCCCGGTGCCCACGACGATCGCATCGAGGACCGCCCGCTGCCGGTGCGCACGGGCCCGCGCCGCCTCCCCGGTGATCCACTGACTCGTGCCGTCGGGCGCCGCGATGCGCCCGTCCACCCCGGAGGCGATCTTCGCGGTCACCAGTGGCCGGCCGTGACGCTGCCGGAAGAGCCAGGGACGCAGCGGACCGGCCTCGGCCTCGGCCGCCCCGACACCCCCGACGACGGTGACCCCGGCCGCGCGCAACGTCTGCGCGCCGCCCGCGGCGGCGGGATTCGGGTCGTCGAGAGCGTAGTGGACCTCGGCGACGCCCGCCTCGATCAGCGCCCTCGTACAGGGTCCGGTTCGCCCGGTGTGATCGCATGGCTCGAGCGTGACAACCGCGATGGCACCGGCGGTGGCCTCGCCCGCGGCGCGCAACGCCATGACCTCGGCGTGCGGGCCACCCGGCGGCTGGGTGAACCCGCGACCGAGGATCGAGCCGTCGGGCGCCACGATCACCGCACCGACGGGTGGGTTCGGCGAGCTGCTCCCCTGCGCCGACCGGGATTCCTCGATCGCCAGCCGCATGGCGCCGGCAACGTCGACGGTCCCGCCGCCCGCGGCCATCGTGTTCAGCCCGCGGTGGCGCGAGCCGCCGCGGCCTGGTCGCGCAGGGCGGCGACCGCCGCACCCGGATCGTCGGCTCCGTAGACAGCAGATCCCGCGACGAAGCAGTCGATGCCCGCCTCGGCGGCCTGTTCGATCGTGTCGGCGTTGATGCCACCGTCGATCTCCACCAGCAGGCGAAGGTCCTCGGAGTCGATCACCCTGCGGATCGCGCGCGCCTTGGCCAGCACCTCGGGGATGAACTTCTGACCGCCGAAGCCGGGCTCGACACTCATGATCAGCAGGGTGTCGAAATCGCGCAGGATCTCGATGTAGGGCTCCAGCGGGGTGCCCGGTTTGATGCTCAACCCGGCCTTGGCGCCGGCCGCGCGGATGTCCCGCGCCACCGCGATCGGGTCGTCGGTCGCCTCCGCGTGGAAGGTGACGTTGTGGGCGCCCGCCTCCGCGTAGGGCGGCGCCCAGCGACCCGGATCCTCGATCATCAGGTGACAGTCCAGCGGGATGTCCGTCGCCTTGAGCAGGCTCTCCACCACCGGCAGGCCGAGCGTCAGGTTCGGGACGAAGTGTGCATCCATCACGTCCACGTGCAGCCAGTCGGCACGATCGGCGCCGGGCCCGGCCACCGCGCGGGCCTCGGCGCCCAGATTCGCGAAATCCGCGGAGAGGATGGACGGGGCGATCATCGGTCGGCCGGTGTCACACATGACCACAGATTGTAGGGACACGCCCGGGTCGGAGTCCGCCCGCCTCGGATCAGCGTCGAAGCGCCGCCAGGAACATCGCGTCGGTGCCGTGGATGTGCGGCCACAGTTGCACATGAGGACCGTCGCCGAGGTGATCGGCCGGCACCAGCTGCCGGGCGTCGATCTGCTCGACCTCCGGGTGCTGCCCGAGAACGTCCGCGATCACCTCGGTGGTCTCGGCCGGGTGGGGTGAGCACGTCGAATAGACCACCACGCCGCCCGGGCGCAGCAGACGCAGGGCTTCGGTGAGCAGTTCGCGTTGCAGCACGACGAGCTCGGCGACGTCCGCCGGTGTGCGACGCCAGCGGGCCTCGGGTCGCCGCCGAAGCGATCCGAGACCACTGCACGGCGCGTCCAACAGGATTCGGTCGTATCCCGGTGCCAGACCGCTCGCACGGGCGTCGGCCACGTGGACATCCACCGGCAGGTCGGCCACGACCTTGCGGATCAGGTCGGCCCGATGATCGGACACCTCGACGGCGTCGAGGCGGGCGCCGTCGATGTCGGCGATGGCGGCCACCAGCGCCGCCTTCCCACCCGGGCCCGCGCACATGTCCAGCCAGCGTCCGGAATCGTCGGTGACGTCGGCGACGGTGACGGCGCGCCCGACGAGCTGGCTGCCCTCGTCCTGCACCCCGGCCCAGCCGTCGCGGACCGCGTCGAGATCACCCGGGTCACCCCCCGGCAGGTAGACGCAGTACGGCGAATACCGGCCGACGTCACCACCGCTGGCGAGGGCGAGTTCCTCGGCGGTGATCATGCCGGGACGCGCGACCAGATGGACGGGCGGTCGCTCGTCGTCGGCGGCGAGAGCAGCCTGCAGCTGCCCCGCCGAGCCGCCGAGCGCATCGGCGAAGACGTCGGCGATCCAGCGCGGATGGGCATAGCGGAACGCGAGGTTCCCCACCAGGTCGTCGGCTATCGACGGTGCCAACTGGTCGACCCACAGATCCTCGTCGCGCTGGGAGATCTTGCGCAGCACGGCATTCACGAATCCGGCGGGTCCCATCCCCATCTCCGAACGGATGAGGTCGACGGAGGTGGACACCGCGGCGTGGGCGCCGATGCGGGTGCGCAGCAACTGGTAGGCCCCCAGGCGCAGGACGTCGAGGACGGCGCCGTCGATCTCGTCGACGGGCCGGTTGGCCGCCGCCACGATGACCGCGTCGAGCAGACCCTGCGCTCGAGCGGTGCCGTAGGTGAGTTCGGTCGCAAGGGCCGCGTCACGACCGGTGATCCGTCTCTCCCGCAACATCTTCGGCAGGACGAGATTCGCGTAGGCGTCGCGCTCACGAACGGCGCGCAGGGTGTCGCGGGCGGCCGCCCGGGCCGGGTCGACGGCTTTGTCCCGGGTCTCCGGAGAGCGTTTCACCGGACCACCATCCCATCGGTCAGTCGTGCACCACGCGCCCAGTCCGCGGCCGGCATCGCCTTCTTCCCGGGCGGCTGGACCCACGACAGGCGTACCGGCCCGGTCGCGGTCCCGACGTCGACTGTCCGTTTGGCCACGCGCAGCTCCCCCGGTGCCGGATTGACGCCGTCCTCGTCGACGGCGTCGGTGACCGGGGTGACCGGACCGACCTTGATCCGTGCGTCGTCGAGTGTGGTCCAGGCCCCGGGCGCCGGGGTGTGGGCCCGAATCCGGCGGTCGACGATGTGGGCGGGGAGTTCCCATCGGATCCGGGCATCGTCCACGTCGACCTTGGGTGCGTGACTGACTCCGGCCCCGGACTGGGCGACCGGGGTCAGCTCGCCCGATTCGATGCCGTCGAGCGTGGACAGCAGGAGATGCGCACCGGACTCCGACAGCCGTCCGAGCAGGTCACCGCTGGTGTCGGTTGCGGTGATCGTCTCGGTGATCACGCCGTAGACGGGTCCGGTGTCGAGACCTTCCTCGAGGCGGAACGTCGTCGCCCCGGTGATCTCGTCGCCGCCGGCGATCGCATGCTGGACGGGCGCCGCGCCGCGCCAGGCGGGCAGCACCGAGAAGTGCAGGTTGACCCAGCCGTGCGTCGGCAGATCCAGCAGCCCGGGTGGGACCAGCCCGCCGTATGCGACGACGGCGCCGCAGTCCGGGCGCCACGATCGCAGACGATCGAGGACGCCCGGGTCGGTGAGGCGCCGCGGGGTGATCACGTCGATCTGATGCTCGTCGGCGAGCGCGGCGACCGGCGAACGCACCAGCGAGCGCCCCCGCCCCGACGCGGCGTCGGGGCGCGACACGACGCCGACGACCTCATGCCGGGCGGAGTCGAGGAGCAATTGGAGCGACGACACCGCCACCTCGGGTGTTCCCGCGAATACGACCCTCATGCGACCCTCTCGTCGACGGACACTGGTGAGCCCGTGTGCTCATCCGATCGTAGGGGGATCGACCTGCACACGGATCGGCCCGGTCTCGTGGCGCGTGTTGCGCGTGATCTGCGCGGCGACCAGCGCCGCGGCCAGCCTCCGCCCTGCGCGTCGGTCGACGCGGAGCAGGACGCGTTCGGCGTCGTCACCGATGTCGTCGCCCGACCCGGCCGGCGGCCGGACCCCGGGCGGCAACGGCACCGGGCCGAGCCTCTCCCCGCCGTCGGGGAGTTCCACCGCATCCACGAACGCCGACACCGTGGCCGGCGCGCCGTCGATCGACGCCATCGTCACCGCAGGCGGAAAGCCCAGCTGGGCCCGCTGATCGAGCTCCTGTTCGGCGAAACCGACTGGGTCCCAACGGATCAGCGCCTGCACCGGTCCCAGTCCGGCGTCCGCGACGATGACCAGGGCGCCACCGGAGGCGTGCGGACGGACCAACGATCCGACCGCCATCCACCGCCGGACGGCCTCCTCCCCCGCCCGTAGATCAGCGCGGTCCAGTTGCGCCCAGGTGTCGAGGACGACCGCCGCGCCGTAGCCGTCGGCGGCGATCGGTTCGGCCCCCGGGGTGGCCACGACGATCCGGGCACCCGTCTCGATCTCGTCGACGACCGACGCGCCACCGGAGGTGGTGATGGGCACCCCAGGGAAGGCCCGGCCGAGCTCCTCGGCGGTTCGCCGAGCGCCGGTGGTCAGGGCGCGGACCTCGGTGCCGCCACACTCCGCGCACCGGAATCCGCGCTCGGGTCGACCACACCACCGACACGAGAGAGCACCGTGGTCGTCGAGTTGGAGTGGCCCGTGACATGTCCGACAGCGCGCATGCGCCCGGCACCGTGCGCAGGCCAGCGACGGGATGTAGCCGCGTCGCGGCACGCTGAACAGCACCGGCGCCCCGGCGGCGACGGCGGCTCGCGCCGCTTCGAACGCAACACCCGGAATGCGTGCGGACCGTGCCAGCGGATCTCCTGCGATCCGGCGATCCTCGGCGCTCAGCGCGAGCACCCGGGCGGTCCGGGTCCGGACGGTGGCGCGATCCGCGACCAGGTCGTGTGCCCAGCCGGCGGTGACCAGTGATTGCGCCTCGGTGCTGCGCGCGAACCCGCCGATGACGAGGGCGCATCGTTGTTGGTGTGATCGCAGCACCGCCACCTCCCGTGGGTGGGGGTACGGCGCGCGCGGTTCGTTCAGGCTGTCGTCGCCGTCGTCCCAGACGACGACCAAGCCGAGGTCGTGGACCGGGGCGAAGATGGCGCTGCGCGTCCCCAGCACCACATCGGCGGCACCACGTCGGACCGACAGCCAACGTCGGTACCTGGCCGTCGGACCGAGCCCGGCGGCCAGCGTGACGCATCGGTCGCCGAGCAGCGGTGTGCATGCGGCCTCGAGCCGGTCGAGGTCGCGCTGGTCGGGTACCACCACGATCGTGCCGCGGCCCGCCGCCGCCGCGGCGGCCGCCAGTTCCGCGAGACGGGCCGGCCAGTCCTCCCCCGCGGTGGCCTGCCAGACGGCGCGCGGTTGCCCCGAGATCATCGACGCGAGAAAGGATTCCGCGGCCGGGTAGGCCGACTCCCAGGCCGCGGTGTCGGGTGCGCTCGGGCGTGGGGACTCGCGTTCGGCGATCTCCTCTTTCTCGGTCCGGGCGTGTCGGGGCGGAATCGCGAGTCGGACGACATCCGACATGGTGCCGGCATATCGATCGGCGACCGCGCGGCACAACGCCGCCAGTTCGGGACCGAGGACCGGTTCCGGCGAGACGACCCGTTCGAGCCAGCCCAACTTCCCCGGATGATCGCTCTCGTCCACCCGGTCGAGGAGGAACCCGTCGACGAGGCGACCCGAGAAGCGCACCCGGACACGGACTCCCGGGATCGCCGCCTCATCCTGGTCGGCGTCGATCTGGTAGTCGAACGCCCGATCGAGATGTGCGAGCCCCAACATCGGCAGCACCTTGCCGATCGGACGCTGTGGTGCACGCAGGCGCGCACCACTCCGGGACGACACGGTCTGCGGCGGGGACGTGCGGCTCAGAGGCCCGCGGCGGCCCGCAACTTCTCGGCGCGGTCGGTACGCTCCCACGGCAGGTCGAGGTCGGTGCGACCGAAGTGCCCGTATGCGGCGGTGGGTCCATAGATCGGCCGCAGCAGATCGAGGTCACGGATGATCGCCAACGGACGGAGGTCGAACTCCTCGGAGATGACCTTCTCGATGACTGCGGGATCCACTTTCTCGGTGCCGAAGGTCTCGACGAACAGACCGACCGGCGCGGCCTTGCCGATCGCATACGCGACCTGGACCTCGATGCGGCCGGCCAGACCGGCGGCGACAGCGTTCTTGGCCACCCAGCGCATGGCGTACGCCGCGCTGCGGTCGACCTTCGACGGGTCCTTGCCGGAGAACGCGCCGCCACCGTGACGGGCCATGCCGCCGTAGGTGTCGACGATGATCTTCCGACCGGTCAGACCGGCGTCACCCATCGGACCGCCGAGGACGAACTTGCCGGTCGGGTTGACGAGCAACCGGACCTCCGAGGTGTCGAAGCCAGGCAACGCGAGGTCGGCGAGCACCGAGTCCAGCACCTTCGTGCGGATGTCAGGGGTGAGCATGTTCTCGAGGTCGATGTCGGCGGCGTGCTGGGTCGACACGACGACGGTGTCGAGGCGGACGGGCTTGTCACCGTCGTACTCGATGGTGGCCTGGGTCTTGCCGTCCGGACGCAGGTACGGAAGCACCCCGCTCTTACGGACCTCGGTGAGGCGGCGTGACAGGCGATGCGCCAGCGCGATCGGCACCGGCATGAGTTCCGGGGTTTCGTCGGTGGCGTAGCCGAACATCAGGCCCTGGTCGCCGGCACCCTGGCTGTCGATCTCGTCTTCCGAGATCCCGCTGCGGCTCTCGTGGGAGTTGAAGACGCCGCCGGCGATGTCGGGCGACTGTGCGCCGATGGCGACGTTGACGCCACACGACGCACCGTCGAAGCCCTTGGTCGACGAGTCGTAACCGATCTCGAGGATCTTGTCGCGGACGATGCCCGGGATGTCGACGTACGCGGTCGTGGTGACCTCGCCTGCGACGTGGACCTGGCCGGTGGTGACGAGGGTCTCCACTGCCACGCGGGCCTTCGGATCCTGGGCGAGCATGGCGTCGAGGATCGAGTCGCTGATGGCGTCACAGATCTTGTCGGGGTGACCCTCGGTGACGGATTCACTGGTGAACAGGCGTGACGCAGAGGTGGTCATCTGGTCCTCTCAGGCTCTCCGGGCCCCGTGCGGGCGCGCTGGCAGTCGTGACTGCCGTTGATTCATTGTGTCTGTTGAGCAATTGTCGCCACTGCTCAGGGGTCTCGCACGCCGGGATCCTCCCCGGTGAACGCGTTCCAAAGTACACACCGGCAACGACTACGAGGATGCCGCCCGTCGCTGGGCGCCCGGTACCGGTTCCGCTCAGTCGGTGCCGTGTTCATCTGGCACCAAGACGCGGACTTCGTCAAGGATTCGACTCGACATGAGCGTTTTGGATCCGAGCGGCAGGGCCGTCTCCGTGCCACTCGCGGACAGCAGCCACCCGGTGTTGTCCTCGGTGCCGAACGCTTTGCCGTCGCCCACCGCGTTGACCACCAGCAGATCGCACCCCTTGCGACGCAGCTTCGCGCGGCCGTGGTCGAGGACCCCACCCGTCTCGTCGCCGGTCTCGGCGGCGAAACCGACGATCACCGTGTGGCCCGGAATGCGTCCGGCGGCCCTGCTCTCGACGAGCCCCCGCAGGATGTCGGGGTTGGTGGTCAGCTCGATGGGGGCGGGCCCCGCCTCGCCCTTCTTGATCTTGGATTCGGCCACCGCCACAGGCCGGAAGTCCGCGACCGCCGCGGCCATGATGACGACGTCGGCCTCGGCTGCGCGCTTGGTCATCTCGTCGGACAGGTGTTGGGCGTTGGCGACACGGACGATCTCGACTCCCGCGGGATCGCCGGGATCGGCGGTCGAACCGGCGACCACGGTCACCGTGGCCCCCCGTTGCGCGGCGGCGCGGGCGAGCGCGAAGCCTTGCTTGCCCGAACTGCGGTTGCCGAGATAGCGGACGGGATCGAGGGGTTCGCGGGTGCCACCCGCGCTGATGACGACCCGGACACCGGCGAGGTCATAGGGCAGCGCCTCCGGGCGTTCGAGAAGGAGCTCACCGATCATCGCGATCTCCTGCGGATCGGGCAGTCGGCCGGGCCCGCTGTCGGTGCCGGTGAGCCGGCCCGAGGCCGGGGTCATCACGGTGGAGCCGTGTGCCCGGAGCGTCGCGACGTTGCTCTGCGTGGCCGGGTGTTCCCACATCTCGGTGTGCATCGCCGGCACGAACAGCACCGGACATCGAACGGTCAGCAGAGAGGCGGTCAGGAGGTCATCGGCCCTGCCCGACGCGGCGCGTGCCATCAGGTCGGCGGTGGCCGGCGCCACGATCACCAGGTCGGCACCCTGACCGAGACGGACGTGGGCGACCTGGTCGACGTCGTCGAACACATCGGTGCTGACCGGATTTCCCGACAGCGCCTCGAAGGTCGCGGCTCCGATGAACTTCAGCGCGGCCTGGGTGGGCACCACCCGGACCTCATGTCCGGCCTCGGTGAAATGTCGGATCACCGAACACACCTTGTACGCGGCGATGCCGCCGCCCACACCGACGAGGACCCGGCGGCGCGGTGTCCCCGGCGTGCTGGTGCGCGATGTCGTCATCCGCGCGCCCCGAGGTCTTATTCGCCTTCGGTGTGCTCGAGAAGGTCGGAGTGGATCTCGCGGAGTGCGATCGACAGCGGCTTCTCCTGCAGGCCCGGCTCGACCAGCGGGCCGACGTACTCGAGGATGCCGTCACCGAGCTGGTTGTAGTAGTCGTTGATCTGCCGGGCACGCTTGGCCGCGTAGATCACCAACGCGTACTTCGACGACGCGCGCTCGAGCAGCTCGTCGATCGGCGGGTTGGTGATACCCAGCGGGGTCTCATAGGCCGGTGCGTCGGCGATCTCGGTCACATCGAAATTCGTCTGGGTGCTCACGCAAACTCCTGCATCACTGTGCTCTGGTGCGGCGGCCTGTCGATCGGCAGGCCATCCGCTCTTCTCAAACGTCTGAGGTCGATTGTCGGGTTGGTGCCGACCATGGAGAAGGCTCATCGGACCCGACCAGCAAGGATACCAACTCGGAGGCCGCCCGGTCGACTTCGCGATTGACCAGCACGTGGTCGAACTCGTCCTGGGCGTCCATCTCGACACGTGCGGTCGCGAGTCTCCGGGCGACCGCCTCGGGCGTCTCGGTACCCCGCCCGGTGAGCCGCGACACGAGTTCGTCCCAGCTCGGCGGTGCCAGGAAGACGCTGATCGCCTCGGGCAACCGGCGCATCACGTTTCGCGCGCCGACCAGATCGACCTCGATCAGCACCGGAACACCGCGATCCATCGCGTCGAGCACGGGCTGGCGCGGCGTGCCCGATCGCTGCAGTCCACCGTGGATCTCCGCCCACTCCAGCAATTCGTCGGCCGCGATCATGTGATCGAAATCACTGCTGCTGACGAAATGGTAGTCACGGCCGTCCACCTCACCCGGCCGCGGTGCACGCGTCGTCGCCGAGACGCTGAAGTGCATCTCCGGCAAACGCTCACGGACCTTTGCGACCACGGTCGACTTACCCACGGCCGAGGGGCCGACCAGTACCACCGGTCGGCCCCTCGTGCGCTCGGATTCCGGCTGCGGTTCCGTAGTCACCGCCGGCCCTGTGTCATCGTCACGCGTGTCGTCGTCACCTGCTCGATCAGGAGCTGAACTTCTCGAGCAGGGCCTTGCGCTGGCGATCGCCGAGGCCACGCAGGCGGCGGGTCGGAGCGATCTCCAGTTCGGTCATGATCTCCTGCGCCTTGACCTTGCCGACCTTGGGCAGTGCCTCGAGCAGGGCTGAGACCTTCATCTTGCCCAGGATCTCGTCGTTCTCGGCGTCCTTGAGGACCTGCTTGAGGTCCGTACCGCCGCGCTTCAGGCGCTCCTTGAGCTCGGCGCGGGCCCGCCGAGCGGCAGCTGCCTTCTCCAACGCGGCAGCGCGCTGCTCGTCTGTCAACTGGGGAAGGGCCACGGGGTTCCTCCGTCTTTCGTGTCTTCGATTGGACTGTCATCAGTCGCCTCGCGGCTCCTGATGGCGGTTGGTCGCCGGCGCGACCGGGGGCGGTCGCGATCGGCGAACCGGCCACCGCCGCCGAATGGTGCGGCGAAAGCGACCGTACCCACGTGAGCAGGCATTTGCGAGTGCCACCCCCGGGAAACCCGGCGGAATCCGGTGCTGTAGCGTCCCGCGCCCTTGCAAGGTAGACCATCGGCCCGACAACGGTCGGCGTGGCGCTCTGACTACGGCGTTCGAAGGAAAACCGCAGGTCATCGACAACGCTGCCGCACACGTGTCGCCGCGCGCCGGATATCCCGGGCAAATCGCCTCCTGCCTGCACTGATACGCGTGTGACAGGAGTGGTGACCAGGAATTTCTCCGCGATCGGGCGCTGTGTCGCGCGTGTCGCGGGTCCTCCGGTGTCGATGCGCGGCGGGGTCGGGATCTCCGTCTATGCTCACGACCGGTCGAGGGAGATCCCGACAATGCGGGAACCGATCGGTCGTCCCGTGCGTCCAAGAATCCGGAGAACGACAAGACAACAGAGTCTGCGAATCGACACGAGGGGTGCGGGGGAAATGTACGTCGATCCACCACGCGTATACGGGCTGGCCAGATCCACCAGAGGGCGAGCCGACGAGATCAGGGCGCAATCACCGGTGGCGGGCGGCGTGTCAGCAGACGCGGGTGCCCAGGAGTCGGAGATCGCACGCGTCCTCAAGGACTCGGCACGCACCATCGACACGGTGTTGCGCTATCACACCGGACGCCTCGACCACTTCGCAGACCTCGCCGACCAGGGCGCGCGCGACTACGAACGCACCGACACCGCCAATGCGCACCGGCTCGTCGGGCCGGGCGGATGAGCGACGGCACGCGATACACGGTGGACGCCGTCCGGGCCTGGAACTTCTCCGGGGCACGCAGCGTCATCGATCACATCGACGCAAAGGGCTCGGCGGTGAAGCGCACCGCCGATGCGACGGCACGCGACTACGACTCCTCCACCGACTTCTGGCAGTCACAGGGTGGTGACGCAGCGCGGAATCTCTCCATGCTGCACACGAGCGATCTCGTCCGCTCCACGGTCGTGATGGAGACCATCGCGGAACGAGCCTCGTCGAAGCTGGACGAGATCCAGGGCCATATCGACGTCCTGAATGCGAAGGTCGGTGAGATCAAGGCCTCGGAGTATCAACTCGCCTACCGGCCGAACGGCGAGGTGTACTCGTTGAGATCGAATGCGGAGTGGGCCGACGAATGGGGATGGAAGACCCCGTTCAAGCTGGCCGACAAAGAAGGTGAGGAGCTGGGCTTCACTCTGGCGTTGCGCAACGCCCTGGCGCAGATCCAGACGATCGACCAGGCCGGCGCGGAGACGATCCGCGGGACCTTCGAGAGTCTGGCCCAGGGCGTCAAAGAAGGTGCCGTGCCGATGCCCGGCGATCCCCGGCTCCAGGAGATCCTGACCAGGTACCAGACCCACAAATCCAGCGGCCAGGCCACCCTGTGGCCCGACGGCACGCTGCTCGCGACGATCCGGGCGGTGCATCCCGACTTCGATCCCCGACTGATGACTCCCGAGGAGGTCGCCTCACTCGGACTGCTGCTGGCGCGTCAGGGGGCGAGTCCGATCGCCCAGGGCGAGGCCGTCTATCGCTGGTACGACGCCATGTCGAAAGCCGATCAGGTGGCGAAGGACCGATTCCCGCCGAACTCGCTCAACGACGGACACGGCGACGCTTTTCGGCACGCCTACTGGAATGCCCTGTTGACCAAGCAGTTCGGAGCGGAGTGGACGGCCCAGTACACCACTGCACACGAGGGACTCGGCGGGAACCCGGCGAACCGGGAGGCCATGGACCTCTACAACAACGAGATCGGACGCCATGTCGCACAAGCGAATCCGGATGCCAGCGCCGACGAACTCGCCGACCTCATCGCGGCGGAGGTCCGCGACGGCGGGACCGTTGTCATCGGCCAGGACGGTGCGATCGACTGGAGCAACCATGTCGAGACGGGTGACATCGGACTGCCCGGCACCGTCGGCGTTCCACTACCGGCCCACTGACATGTCGCGACGGGTGCGTCGATGTGCAGTCACCGTGACGACGGCGATCTTTCTGATGTCCGCCCTCGGTGGCTGTCTCGTATGGCCAAGTGCCGATGATGAGGACAACTGCACCTCCGAGTTCGACCCACGCACGGCGGGGGAACCCCTCGGATCGAGCGCCCGGATCGAGCGGGTCACGCTGGAGGCGGGCTCCACGGAGGGCATTTCCGTCACCCTCGGCGAGTTGACAGACAAGGCAGGCTGGACGCGTCGATACGACCGAATGATCCAGCAATTCGACGGGATGTCGGACACCGAGATCAACGAACTCGCGGGCACGCAGGGTATCTGCTGGGGCGTGCCGCACACCGAACCGACCGTGAGTGCCATGGGGTCATACATTTTCCTTCTCGGCCATACGCCGATCCAGGGTATGCGCTGGGACGCTGGACATAATGACACGATCAACTTCGGCGACACCCGCGGTGCAATCCGCCCTGACACGGTCCTGCGATCAAGCCCAGGACTCAACCCGCGCCTCGTTGTCGCCGGCACGCCCGAACAATAGTTCAGCGCAGCGCCGACTCCACCTCGTCACGCGTGCGCTCACAAGCAGATCGGAGCTCTCCGATCGCCGGTCCGCTGCGCAACACTCCCCGACTGCTCGCGGGCAGCAACCAGGCCGTGTCGGCGTCGGCGAACACCTCGGCGAGATCCGCCGGGGTGGCCCCCTGCGCGCCGAGCCCGGGCGACAGTATCGGCCCCTGCAGCGCACCGAGGTCGAGGCCGTGCGCGCGCGTGGCGCCGACGACCAGTCCTACGGTCGCCGATCCGTCGGCGTTCTCCACGGCCGCGGCGTCGACGACGGTCTGTCCGACCGCTCGTCCGTCCGCGTCGGCGAGCTGAATCCGTGCGCCCTCGGGGTTCGAGGTGCGGGCGAGCACGAAGACCCCGCGCTCGGTCGCACGTGCCGCCTCCACGGCGGGAGCGAGGGAACCGAACCCGAGGTAGGGCGAGACGGTGACGGCGTCCGAGCACAGCGGTGAGGCGTCCCCGAGCCATGCGGTGGCGTACGCCTGCATCGTCGAGCCGATGTCACCACGTTTGGCGTCGGCGAGGACCAGCGCACCGGCCGCCTGAGCGCCGCGGATCACCTTCTCCAGAACGGCGAATCCGCCGGAGCCGAAGACCTCGAAGAAGGCGACCTGCGGTTTGATGACCGCGGCGACCGGTCCCAACGCCTCGACACAGATGTCCGCGAACCTCGACAACCCGTCGATCGAGACCGGTAGGCCCCACTCCTCGAGCAGTTCGGCGTGTGGGTCGATGCCGACGCACAGACGGCCCCGCTCCCCGATCACCTCGCGGTATCGCGGTGCGAACCCGGACGAGGGCGGCGCGGTCATCGCCTGTTCACCAGCACCGCGTGACGCCGTTGCAGCGACTGGACCTCCATCTGGCCGTTCATCGCCGCCTCGATGCCCTGCACGGCCGCGCTCGCGCCCTGCACCGTGGTGATGCACGGGATGTTCACCGACACCGCGGCGCTACGGATCTCGTATCCGTCCACGCGCGGGCCGGAATTGCCGTACGGCGTGTTGATCACCATCGAGACCTCACCCGCGCGGATGAGGTCGACGATCGTGGGCTCGCCTTCGGCCGCCTCGAAGTGCTTGCGCACGGTCCGGCACTCGATGCCGTTGCGCCGCAACACATCTGCAGTGCCCTCGGTCGCCAGGATCTCGAATCCGAGGTCGGCGAGATGCTTGACCGGGAAGATCAGCGCCCGCTTGTCCTTGTTGGCCACCGACACGAAGATCGCGCCCGACATGGGGAGTGACCCGTACGCGGCCGTCTGCGACTTCGCGAAGGCGCGACCGAAGTCGGCGTCGATGCCCATCACCTCGCCCGTCGACTTCATCTCCGGGCTCAACAGCGAATCCACACCGCTTCCGTCATGGCGGCGGAACCGGTTGAAGGGCAACACCGCCTCCTTCACCGAGATCGGCGCGTGCGCAGGTGATTCGCCGCCGTCCCCGGTGGCCTCCAGCAGACCCTGCGTGCGCAGCTCGGCGATCGACTCGCCGAGCATGACGCGGGCACATGCCTTGGCCAGCGACACGGCGGTGGCCTTGGACACGAAGGGCACGGTGCGGCTGGCGCGCGGATTGGCCTCCAGCACGTAGAGGATGTCGTCCTTGAGCGCGTATTGGACGTTCAGCAGACCGCGCACGCCGATGCCTCGTGCCAGCGCCTCGGTGGACGCCCGGACCATCGCGAGGTCGGCCCGGCCGAGCGTCACCGGCGGCAACGCACAGGCCGAGTCACCGGAATGGATGCCGGCCTCCTCGATGTGCTCCATGACCCCGCCGATGTAGACCTCGTCGCCGTCGCACAACGCGTCGACGTCGATCTCCACGGCGTCCTCGAGGAACCGGTCGACCAGTACGGGATGGTCCGGGGTGAGTTCGGTGGCACGAGAGATGTAGTCCTCCAAGGACTTCTCGTCGTAGACGATCTCCATGCCGCGGCCACCGAGCACGTAGGACGGACGGACCAGCACGGGGTAGCCGATGCGAGCCGCGGTGTCGCGGGCCTCCACGAAGCTCGTCGCGGTGCCGAACGCGGGAGCGGGCAGACCCGCGGCGGTGAGCACCTTGCCGAACTCTCCACGGTCCTCGGCGAGATCGATGGCCTCCGGACTCGTCCCGACGATGGGCACCCCGGCGGCGGCGAGGCGGTGCGCGAGACCGAGCGGGGTCTGCCCGCCGAGCTGCACGATCACCCCGGCGACGGTGCCGGACTCGGCCTCCGCGCGATAGACCTCGAGCACGTCCTCGAAGGTCAGCGGCTCGAAGTACAGGCGGTCGGCGGTGTCGTAGTCCGTCGAGACCGTCTCCGGGTTGCAGTTGACCATCACGGTCTCGTATCCGGCCTCCGACAGCGTCAGCGCCGCATGCACACACGAATAGTCGAACTCGATACCCTGGCCGATGCGGTTGGGCCCCGACCCCAGGATGAGCACCTTCGGTCGATCCGGCTGTGGCGCAACCTCACTGGTGGCCGCCGGATCGAGCTCATAGGTCGAGTAGTGATACGGCGTCTTGGCCTCGAACTCGGCCGCGCAGGTGTCGACGGTCTTGTAGACGGGATGCACGCCGAACCCCAGGCGGAGTTCGCGTGCCGCCGCCTCGTCGACGAGATCGGCACGCAGCGCGGCGATCTGACGGTCGGAGAATCCGGTGCTCTTCGCCTCGCGCAGCAGGGCCTCGTCCAGCGTGTCCGCGTCGCGGATCGCCGCGCCGAGTGCGGCGATGCCGCCGATCTCGGCGAGGAACCACGGGTCGATGGCGGTCGCCTCGTAGAGTTGCTCGATCGACGCCCCGGCCTCGAAGGCCAGCATCAGCCCGTACAGACGACCGTCCTTCGGCGTCGTCAACGACTCCAGCAGCTCGTCGAGATCGATGGTCGCGGGATCGGGTCGGTTCGGCTCGGTCCAGAATCCGCCCGCCTTGTTCTCCAGCGAGCGCATGACCTTGCCCAGGGCCTCGGCGAAGCTGCGGCCCAACGACATCGCCTCACCCACCGACTTCATCGTGGTGGTCAGCGTGTCGTCGGCGCCGGGGAACTTCTCGAAAGCGAACCGCGGCGCCTTGACGACGACGTAGTCGAGCGTCGGCTCGAAGCACGCCGGCGTCTCCTTGGTGATGTCGTTGACGATCTCGTCCAGGCTGTATCCGATCGCGAGCTTCGCGGCGATCTTGGCGATCGGGAAGCCCGTCGCCTTCGACGCCAGGGCCGACGAGCGGGACACGCGGGGATTCATCTCGATGACGACGAGACGGCCGTCGGTGGGGTCCTGGGCGAACTGGATGTTGCAGCCACCGGTGTCGACGCCGACCTCACGCAGGATCGCGATCGAGAGGTCGCGCATGATCTGGTACTCACGGTCGGTCAGGGTCATCGCCGGCGCGACGGTGACCGAGTCACCCGTGTGCACACCGACCGGATCGAGATTCTCGATCGAGCACACCACCACGACGTTGTCGCGGTTGTCGCGCATCAATTCGAGCTCGTATTCCTTCCAGCCCAGGATCGATTCCTCGATCAGCACGTTGGCGGTCGGCGATGCGGCCAAACCACCGCCGGCGATCCGCTCGAGGTCGGTGCGGTCGTACGCCATCCCCGAGCCCAGTCCGCCCATGGTGAACGACGGCCGCACCACGACCGGGTAGCCGAGGTCGTCGACCGTGGCGTAGACCTCGTCCATCGTGTGGCACACGGCAGATCGGGCGCTCTCACCACCGACCTTCGCGACGATGTCCTTGAACTTCTGTCGATCCTCACCGCGCTGGATGGCATCGAAGTCGGCGCCGATCAGCTCGATCCCATACTTCTCCAACGAACCACGATCGTGGAGCGCGACCGCGGTGTTGAGCGCGGTCTGGCCACCGAGGGTGGCCAGTACCGCGTCGATGGGATGACCGGCGTCGCGCTCGGCCTCGATCACCTTCTCCACGTACTCCGCCGTGATCGGCTCGATGTAGGTGGCGTCGGCGAACTCGGGGTCGGTCATGATCGTCGCCGGATTGGAGTTCACCAGGCTGACCCGCAGGCCCTCGGCCTTGAGGACGCGGCACGCCTGCGTGCCGGAGTAGTCGAACTCGCACGCCTGGCCGATCACGATCGGGCCCGACCCGATGACCAGGACGTGGGAGATGTCTGTGCGGCGTGGCATCAGGCTCTCGTTCCTTGCGCAGCGCCACCCTCGAGGAGGGTGACGAACTTGTCGAAGAGGTATGCGGCGTCGTGTGGACCGGCCGCCGCCTCCGGGTGGTACTGGACCGAAAAGGCCTGTCCCGAAAGTAATTCCACGCCCTCGACGGTGCCGTCGTTGGCGCAGACGTGACTCACTCGGGCCCGGCCGAAGTCGGTGTCGAACTCCTCGCCGGCCTCACCTTCGAGTGCGAACCCGTGGTTCTGCGCGGTGATCGACACCGTGCCGGTCACGTGGTCGATCACCGGGATGTTGATGCCGCGATGACCGAACTTCATCTTGTAGGTGCTCCGCCCGAGCGCCCGACCGAGGATCTGGTTGCCGAAGCAGATGCCGAACAGCGGCAGCCCTGCGCCGAGGACACCCCGCGTCAACTCCACGGTGGCGTCGGCGGTCGCCGGATCACCCGGCCCGTTGGACAGGAACACGCCATCCGGCTTCAGATCGGTGATCGCGTCGAGACCGACCGTCGACGGCAACACATGTACCTGTACACCTCGCTGCGCGAACATCCGCGGGGTGTTGGTCTTGATGCCGAGGTCGAGAGCCGCGACCGTGAATCGGGCTTCGCCGCCACCACTTCCGGTGCCCGCGGCGGGTTCCACGACGTAACCCGTGTCGGTGGTCACCTCACCGGCCAGGTTGGCGCCCTTCATCTCCGGCTGATTACGGACCCGCGAGACCAGATCGTCGTCCGTCGACACCGCCGCGCCGGAGAAGATCCCGGCGCGCATCGAGCCGTGGTCGCGCAACACGCGGACCAGCGTCCGGGTGTCGATGCCGGCGATACCCACGACCTCCTGACGACGGAGTTCGTCCTCCAGTGACGTGGTGGCCCGCCAGTTCGACACGCGCCGTGTGGGATTGCGCACGGCGTAACCGGCGACCCAGATCTTGCCCGAGTCCCCCGTCGCCGAGTCGCTACCCGCGCTGCCGGTGCTCTCGCCGTCCTCGTCGTTCCAGCCGGTGTTGCCGATCTGCGGCGCCGTGGCCACGACGATCTGCCGGTGGTAACTCGGGTCGGTCAGGGTCTCCTGATAGCCGGTCATCGCCGTGCAGAACACCGCCTCGCCGAGCGTCTCGCCGACGGCCCCGAACGGCAGGCCGCGGAAGACCTGCCCGTTCTCCAGCACCAGAACCGCTGTGCTCATTGCTCTTTCCCCTTCTCGTCCTGCCCGCTCGCCGCGCTCCCGGCGTCGTGTTCAGCTGCCGTGGCCGCGTAGTCGGCAACCCACCCGGGATAAACACTCTTGTCGTCCGCGCGCAGGCCCGAGTCGATCTCGGTCCCGCTCGGCAACACCCAGCGGATCACCAGCACGCCGTCCGCGGTCATCACCTTCCCGGCCAGACCGCGCTCGGTCCGCACCGCGGTGATCGACGACCGCGGGATCCAGATCTCGGATGCGCCCCGCCGTTCGATCAGGATGCCGTCCGGGTACGCGGATATCGCCGCGGCGGCGCGATCCCCGAAGTCCCCCACCGCGATCCGGTTCTGCCAGCTCGGCGCCATGGTGCTGCCGACGTACAAGCCGGTGTCGGGACCGCGCGTCGGTGCGGAGAGGTCGGCGGGAACCGCCGGGGGCGTCCCGATCACGTCCGCCTGACGACGGCCGCGGTTGCGCCACCCGCGCACAGCGAGGGCGACCAGTCCCAACCAGACCAGGACCACGACCAGCAGGACGGTCAGCTCGAACCCGCTCATCGGGTGACCTCACCGTCGCGAGCGGTGACCACCCCGCGGAGCACGGTCGCGGTCACGGTGGCGGGCATCGTCATCGACTCGTACGGGGTGTTGCGTGACAGGCTGGCCAGGCCGTCGGGGTCGACAACCCACGACGTGTCCGGATCGATCAGCGTGAGATTGGCCGGCTCCCCGACCTCGATCGGCCGTCCCTGATCGGTCAGCCCGACGATCTGTGCCGGCCGCTCGCTCATCACCTTCGCGACGCCGCGCCAGTCCAGCAGGCCGGTGGCGACCATCGTCTCGACGACGATCGGCAATGCGGTCTGCAGTCCGAGCATGCCCGGTCGGGCCTGGCCGAACTCACACGCCTTCTCCTGGGCGGCATGCGGCGCGTGATCGGTGGCGACGCAGTCGATCACACCGTCGGCGAGCGCCTGCCGCAGCGCGATGTTGTCGCGGGCCTCGCGCAGCGGTGGGTTGACCTTGTTCACCGGGTCGTACGTGGCAAGGCGCGAGTCGTCGAGCAACAGATGGTGCGGCGTCACCTCGGCGCTGATCGCGATCCCCTGCGCGCGCGCCCAGCGCAGCAGTTCGACGGTGCCCTCGGTGGAGGCGTGACAGATGTGGACCCGGGTCCCGGCATCCCGCGCCAACAGTGCGTCGCGGATGACGATCGACTCCTCGGCGGCACGGGGCCACCCGGCGAGACCGAGCCGTGCGGCATTCGGTCCTTCGTGGGCGACGGCCCCGACGGTCAGCCGCGGCTCCTCCGCGTGCTGGGCGATCAACACGTCGAGGCTCTTCGCGTACTCGAGTGCGCGGCGCATGAGTAGCGGGTCGTCGACGCACTTGCCGTCGTCGCTGAACATGCGCACTCCCGCCACGCCGGCCGCCATCATGCCCATCTCGGCGAGTTGCTTGCCGGCGAGCCCGACGGTGACGGCACCGACCGGGTACACGTCGACGAGTCCGATGTCGCGGCCCGTGCGCCAGACGTTGTCGGTGACGGTCGAGTTGTCGGCGACCGGATCGGTGTTCGCCATGGCGAACACCGCGGTGTAGCCACCGAGCGCGGCCGCCGCGGATCCGGTGCGGATCGTCTCGGTGTCTTCCCGGCCGGGCTCACGCAGGTGGGTGTGCAGGTCGACCAGACCCGGCAGCAGGATCGCGCCGCCGCCGTCGATGCGGTCGGCCCCGGCCGGCGCGGACAACTCCGAGCCGATCTCGTTGATGGTGCCGTCGACGACCACTACGTCGATCGGCTCACCCTCGCCGTAGGGACGGACGTCGGTGATCAGGACCGATCCGGATGTCGGAGCGCTCACTTCTGCATCTCCCCTCGCTGGGCTCCCGGGGTGTTCGCCGGGCTCGGCGCGCTGTCGGTGCCGACGAGCAGGCGGAACAGCACCGCCATCCGCACGTGCACGCCGTTGCGGACCTGCTCGAGCACGGTCGCGCGCGGTGAATCGGCGACCGAGTAGCCGATCTCCATGCCGCGCAGCATCGGGCCGGGATGCAGGACCACGGCGTCGTCGGGCAGCAGGTTCATCCGTCGGTCGTTGAGGCCGTAACGCACCGAGTACTCACGCGCGCTCGGGAAGAATCCGCCGTTCATCCGCTCGGCCTGCACGCGCAGCATCATCACCGCGTCGACCGCGGGCAGTTCGGCGTCGAGGTCGTTGGACGTGATCACCGGCCATTCCGCCACCCCGACCGGCAGCAGCGTCGGCGGCGCCACGAGCACCACCTCGGCGCCCAGGGTGGACAGCAGGTGGGCATTGGATCGGGCCACCCGCGAGTGCAGGACGTCACCGACGATCGCGACGCGGCGCCCGTTCAGCGACCCGAGTCGCTGGCGCAGGGTGAGCGCGTCGAGCAACGCCTGGGTCGGATGCTCGTGGGTGCCGTCGCCGGCATTGATGATGGCCGGCCCGTCGTCGTCGGGACCCGCGGTCCAGCCCGCGATCTGATGCGCGGCTCCGGAGGCCGGGTGCCGGACGATCAGTGCGTCGGCGCCCGCCGCATGGAGCGTCTTGGCGGTGTCCCGCAGCGACTCGCCCTTGCCTGCCGAACTGCTCGACGCACTCACGTTGATGACGTCGGCGCTCATCCATTTGCCGGCCACCTCGAAGGACACCCGGGTGCGGGTCGAGTTCTCGTAGAAGACCGTCATGACCGTGCGGCCCCGCAGCGTCGGGAGCTTGCGGACCTCGCGCCCGGTCAGAGCCTGTTCGAAACGTTCTGCCTCGTCGAGGAGTTCGGTCGCCTCGTCGGCGGAGAGATCCTGGGTGGAGAGCAGGTGACGCATCAGCTCTGGCCTCCGGGGACGGACGTCTGCCGAGGCGGGGCCGGACTCAACACGACCTGGTCGATGCCGTCGTGCTCCTCGAGGTGCACCGACACGTTCTCGTCGCGGGATGTGGGGATGTTCTTGCCGACGTAGTCGGCGCGCAGCGGCAGTTCGCGGTGGCCGCGGTCGACCAGGACGGCCAACTGCACCGCGGCCGGACGCCCCAGGTCGCGCAGCGCGTCGAGCGCGGCGCGGACGGTCCGGCCGGAGAAGAGGACGTCGTCGACGAGCACGACGACCGCGTTGTCGACGCCGCCCGGCGGAACGACCGTGCGTTCCAGCGCCCGGTGCGGCTTGGCACGCAGGTCGTCGCGGTAGAGCGTGATGTCGAGGTATCCGACCGGCACGTCGGTGCCGGCGAACTCGTTGATCTTCTCGGCCAGGCGGGAAGCGAGATATGTTCCACGCGTAGGGATTCCGATGATCACCACGCGGGGTGCGGCGGAAGAGTCGAGGGCCGTCTTCTCGATCACCTCGTGCGCGACCCGGGCAATGGTGCGGGCTACGTCGGAAGCGTCGAGCAGAACCCGCCCGGAGGGCCGGGCATCGTCGGTTGGCTGCACACCGTCAGTCGACATGGTCAAGCCGACCTCCTTCTCCGCCTCGCCGGACGGATCGTTAAAGGATGTCTGTCTCGCAGAACTCTACACGCCACCACCTCGCGAATCCGAGTCGACGAGGTGTGTGGTGCGTCAAACCGGGAGTGAGGTCACTCGGTGCCCGGGGCCGGGCGATCGTCGCCCGCGGCCGCCGCGGCACGCACCTGCGGGGCCAGTTCGGCGATCCGTGCCAGCACACCGTTGACGAACGCCGGCGAGTCGTCGGTGGAGAGCTCCTTGGCCAGCTCCACCGCCTCGTCGACGATCACGACGGGATCGACGTCGACCGCGTTGAACAGTTCCCAGGTCGCCAGCCGCAGGATCGCACGGTCGACCGCGGGCAGCCGTTCCAGTGTCCAGCCGCGCAGATGCGAGGAGACGACGGCGTCGACCTGGGTCAGATCGCCGCTCAGGCCGTCGATGACGGTCGCGGTGTAGTCGTGGATGGTGCCGACGCTCTCGTCGTCGCGGACGTACTCGCGTCGCTCGGCGACCAGCTGCGCGGGGCTGACCTTCTTGGCCTCCGCCTCGAACAGCAGGTCGACCGCGCGACGGCGGGCCTTGTGTCGGGTACCGGATTTCTTCACTGACTGGCTTCGCGTGCTCAAGCGTTGACGCGGCCGAGGTAGCTGCCGTCGCGGGAGTCGACCTTCAGCTTGTCCCCGGTGTTGATGAACAGCGGCACCTGGATCTCGGCACCGGTCTCCATCGTCGCGGGCTTGGTACCACCGGTGGAGCGGTCGCCCTGCAGGCCCGGGTCGGTCTGCTGGACCAGCAACTCGATCGTGACCGGCAGCTCGATGAACAGCGGGGTGCCCTCGTTGAGCGAGACCTGCACGGTCATGTTCTCCAGCAGGAAGCGCGCGCCCTCGCCGACGGTGGCCGGCGAGATCGCGAACTGCTCGTAGTCCTGGGTGTCCATGAACACGTAATCGGAGCCGTCGTTGTACAGGTAGGTCATGTCGCGACGGTCGACCGTCGCGGTCTCCACCTTCACGCCGGCGTTGAACGTCTTGTCGACGGTCTTGCCGGACATCACGTTCTTGATCTTGGTGCGCACGAACGCCGGGCCCTTGCCGGGCTTGACGTGCTGGAATTCCTGGATCTGCCAGAGCTGGTCGTCCATGCGCAGCACGAGGCCGTTCTTGAAATCGGCGGTGGTCGCCATGTTCTCTTCCCTAACTTGATGTCAATTGCCGTCAGATGACGGTGAATGCCTTGTCGGTGGCGGTCAGCAGGTCCGGTGTGTCACCGGCCGTCTCCATACTGGTGACGACGAGTGTGTCCTCGATCCTGACGCCACCTCGACCGGGGAGGTAGACGCCGGGCTCCACGGTCACCGCCGCGCCGCAAGGCAGTGTACCCGTCGCGAGCGCGCCGATTCCCGGCGCTTCGTGGATCTCCAGCCCGACGCCGTGGCCGAGGCCGTGGACGTAATGCTCGCCGTGCCCGGCGTCGGCGATCACCGAACGGGCCGCGGCGTCGACTGCGCGAAGGTCGGCACCCGGGTGCAGCGCCGCACGTCCCGCCGCCTGCGCCGCCTCGACCAGGTCGTAGATCTCGCGTTGCCAGTCGGCGGCGTGCGACAGCACATAGGTCCTGGTCATGTCGGAGTGGTATCCCCCGACGACGGCTCCGAAGTCGATCTTCACGAAGTCGCCGTCGGCGAGCACCGCATCGGTGGGCCGGTGATGCGGCACGGCGGAGTTGGCGCCGGCGGCCACGATGGTCTCGAAGGCGATGTCGTCGGCGCCGAGCGCGTACATCTCCCATTCCAGGGCGCGCGCCACCTGACGCTCGGTGGCACCTGCCCGGATCACGCCGCGCTCGATGATCGTCGCCAGGGCCTGATCCCCGACGCCGCAGGCCTGCCGCAGCAGGTCGATCTCACCAGGATCCTTGATGATCCGCAGTTGCTGGACCAGTCCGGTGTGTGCGGTCAGCCGTGGGGGCGTGTCGTGGTCGTCGGCGATCCGTGCCCGCAGCCCGCGGTACTGCGCGACGGTGACCGTATCGGCCTCGAAGGCGACGGTCGCGGCGCCCGAGTCGCGCGCCCGCAGCGCCAGTTCGGTGAGGCAGTCCCGGGCGATGACCGCCTCGAGGTCACCCGCCTGCTGCGCCACCTGGGTGATGTAGCGCCCGTCGGTGCAGATGCGGTCCGCGGCCGGGTCGTCGACCCAGATGAGGACGGCCGCATTGGACCCGGTGAACCCGGTCAGGTACCGCACGTTGACGAGATCGCTGACGACGACGGCGTCGGCCGGGTTCGCAGATCCGGCGAGCGCCGCCCGCAGACGATCACGGCGCGCTCGGTAAGCGCTGGTCATGGCTTCGGCAGGCATCCTTTCACGCTACCGTGCGGTCCGTCGGCCCACCCGGCACACCACCCCGGCGACCACCCCGGACGGGGAAGTGTTTTGGAACACGTTCCCCGTTGCGTACCCTGTCCGCTATGTCTTCGTGGTTGCTGCGCGGTCTGGCCATGACCGTCGTTCACGTCATCGCCCGTGTCCTGCTCGGTGTGGCGGTGGTCAACGCCCCCCTGCACACCACCGTCTGGAAGACGATCGCGATCGCCGCGGTCGTTCTCGTCGCCCTGGTGTGGGGTGGTATCGACGGCATGGCCGACGCCCGTGCCAACCCGGATCCCGACGACTATGACGACCTGACGGTTCGCTGGCTGCAGGCCGGTCTGCTCGCCGGAGTCCTGGCCGGCATCATCGGCTGGATCCTGGGCCGATTCGTGTTCGCCGGGATCGGCGAGGCGAATCTGTTCGTCGAAATCGTCGCGGGTGGATCGTTCACCGCGCTGCTGGTCTTCGCGCCCGCCTTCGTGGGTGCCGCGATCGGACGTTTCCTGGTGCGTCGCGATCAGCGCAAGGGCGAGTCGAACGACGACGACTGGTCGGTCCATCCCGATCGGGACCCCGAGCACGCCGCGAGCTGAGCGACCGCCTCTGCGGCCTTCCGACACACCAAAGAACTCCCATCGCCCGGAATGTCCGGCAGCGATGGGAGTTTTTTCACATCCGAGTCAGAGCAGTACACCGCCGGACGCCGTCGCGTTGCCGGCCACCGCCGAATACGCCGCGGCGATCAGCCCGGGATCGGGTCCCTCGAGCCGCCCCGGCTTCGCCAGGCCGTCGAGCACGACGAACCGCAGCACACCGGCGCGATTCTTCTTGTCCCCGGCCATACCCTCCAGCAGGTCCGGCAGGGCGTCGGAGTCATAGCCGGTCGGCAGTCCGACGAGTTCGAGTATCGACGCGTGGCGGTCGGCGGTCGCGTCGTCGAGCCGGCCGGCCAACCGGGCCAACTCGGCAGCGAACACCAGACCCACCGACACCGCGGCACCATGGCGCCAGCGGTAGCGTTCGCGGCGTTCGATCGCGTGTCCGAGAGTGTGTCCGTAGTTGAGGATCTCCCGCAAGGAGGATTCCTTCAGGTCTGCCGACACGACGTCAGCCTTGACCTGCACCGACCGCCGGATCAATTCCGGCAGAACCGATCCGCTCGGATCGACGGCCGCCGCGGGATCGGCCTCGATGAGGTCGAGGATGACCGGATCGGCGATGAAACCGGTCTTGATCACCTCGGCGAGGCCGGCGATCACCTCGTTGCGCGGCACCGTCTCCAGCGTGGCGGTGTCGATCAGCACGGCATCCGGTTCGTGGAACGCGCCGACCAGATTCTTGCCCGCATCGGTGTTGATGCCGGTCTTACCACCCACCGCGGCGTCGACCATCGCGAGCAGGGTCGTCGGGATGTGGATGACGCCGATACCGCGCATCCAGGTCGCCGCCACGAAACCCGCGAGATCGGTGGCCGCTCCCCCGCCGAGACTGATCACCTTGTCGTTGCGTTTGAGTCCGATCCGGCCGAACACGTCCCAGCAGAACGCGGCGACGGAGAGGTCCTTGCCCGCCTCGGCATCCGGGATCTCCACCCGATGCGCGTCGAAGCCCTTGTCGGCGAGGAACTCCCGGATCTGCTCGGCGGTCTGGGCGAGAGTCGGCTGATACAGGATCGCGATGCGATCGGCGCCGGTCGCCGCGACGGCCACATCGTCGAGGAGTCCGCGGCCGATGATGACGTCGTACGGCGCGCCGGCGTTGACCGTGATCGCTATCGGCTCGGTCATGGGATCGATGCCCTTTCTGGTACGAGTGCCCGGGCCAATTCGGCGAGGATGACATCGGCGACGTCGCCGGGTTCGCCGGCGGCGGCATCGACGGTGAACGTGCCCGTGCGGGTGTAGGTCTCGTCACGCTCGGCGAGGAGTTCGCGGTAGCGCTGCTGTGGATCCTCGGCGGCGATCAGTGGTCGGTCCGTGCCACGGACCCGCGCGAAGCCGTCCTCGGCGGTGATCTGCAGGTAGACCACCCGGTGTCCGGCGAGACCGTCGGCGACGGCCGGCGTCATCACAGCGCCACCCCCGAGTGCGACGACGCCGCCGTGGGATCGCAGGACGTCGAGGACCACGTCCCGCTCGATCTCCCGGAAACGTTCCGGACCGTCGGCGGTGAAAATCTCCGGGATGCTGCGACCCGTGGTGCGCACGATCTCGGAGTCGGTGTCGACGAAGTCGACCCCGAGACGATCGGCGAGCACCCGGCCGACCGTCGACTTGCCGGCGCCCATGAAGCCGATCAGCACGACCACCGGGCGGCGTTCCGGCCGCGTCGACGTCATGAGTGCGGAGGCCGGGCGGCGATGAGCTTGCGGTAGCCGGCGAGGTTCTCCGCGGTCTCGGTGACCGAGTCGCCGCCGAACTTGTCCAGGGCCGCCTGCGCGAGGACCAACGCGACCATCGCCTCGGCGACCACACCGGCCGCGGGCACCGCGCACACGTCGGACCGCTGGTGGATCGCGACGGCCTCTTCCCCGGTCGCCATGTCGACCGTGGACAGTGCGCGCGGCACCGTCGAGATCGGCTTCATCGCGGCCCGCACCCGGACGTCTTCGCCGTTGGTCATACCGCCCTCGAGTCCGCCGGCGCGGTTGGTGGACCGCAGCACACCGTCGGGGCCGGGCACCATCTCGTCGTGGGCCTGGCTGCCGCGACGACGCGCGGTGGTGAAACCGTCACCCACCTCGACGCCCTTGATGGCCTGGATGCCCATCAGCGCGCCGGCGAGCCGTGCGTCGAGTCGGGTGTCCCCGCTGACATGCGATCCGAGTCCGACGGGCACTCCGGTGGCGACCACCTCGACGACGCCGCCCAGCGTGTCGCCGTCCTTCTTGGCCGCTTCGATCTCATCGATCATCCGCTGCCCGGCGGCGGCGTCGAACGCCCGCACAGGGCTCTCGTCGATCGCGGGCAGATCGGCATACCGGGGTGCCGGACCGTCATAGGGGTCGCTGGCCCCGATCGAGATGACGTGCGAGAGCACCTCGATACCGAACACCTGGCGCAGGAAGTTGCGTGCGACCGTACCGGCTGCCACCCGCGCGGCGGTCTCGCGGGCGCTGGCGCGTTCGAGGACCGGACGCGCGTCGTCGAAGCCGTACTTGAGCATGCCGGAGTAGTCGGCATGGCCGGGACGTGGCCGGGTCAGCGGCGCGTTACGCGCGCTGCCCTCGAGTTCGGCCGGATCGACCGGGTCGGCGGCCATCACGGTCTCCCACTTGGGCCATTCCGAGTTGGCGATCTCGACCGCGACGGGTCCACCCATGGTCCGGCCGTGCCGAAGCCCGCCGACAAGGGTGATCTTGTCCGCCTCGAACTTCATCCGCGCCCCACGCCCATAGCCGAGGCGTCGACGCGCGAGTTGTTCGGCGATGTCGGACGAGGTGATCTCCACTCCGGCCACCATCCCCTCGACGATGGCGACCAGGGCCGGGCCATGGGACTCTCCGGCAGTTATCCAGCGCAACACAGTGCTCAATTGTTCCATGCGGTCATCCGCGCCCGACGACCCGTGTCGACCTACGTCAGGGCCAGACCGCAGACCGCCGCACCCACCAGAGCCCGAGCGTGCGGACGCCCGCCGCTCGACGACACCTCCCGACGCCCACGGCCGACGACGTCGACGACCGCAGCGAACACCACGACGAGCAGGCCGAGCCCCGGATCGGCGAGCAGACCGCCGATCGCGAAGGCCAGCTTGACGTCGCCACCGCCGCAGAGCCGCACGAGCGTGGCGATGGCGTACGGACACGCGGTGACCACCGCGGCGAGCGCCACCGACGGCTCCGCGACGCCGACGACGAGCGGCGCCACCGCGCCCGGCCACACCAGCGGAGTGGGGATGCGTCCCGTTCGGGAATCCACCGCCGCGATCACCGCGAGCCAGATCAGTACGACACACTCGGACATCTGCTGAGCATGTCGCGCCCCGGGCGCCGCCGGCGCCACGCGATGCCGCGCCTGTGGATGCGCGGACGGGCTGTGGAGGCGGAGTGAGTCGCACCCACCGATCCGGGGTAGGCGTCCTCAGAGCGTGTCGCGCAACGCCTGCGTCATCGCGTCCCGCGGAGCCGGCCGCCCGGTGAACTGTTCGACCTGACTGAACGCCTGGTTCAGCAACATGACCAGTCCCCCGACGACGCGTCCACCGGCGTCGGCGACCGCCGCAGCCACCGGCGTCGGCCAGGGATGGTAAATCACGTCGACGAACTTCGTTGCGCGCGAGAGTGATTCGGCGAGCGCGGCCGCGGCGTCCGCAGGTACCGTCGATACGACGACGCCGGTGTCGCGACAGCGACGACCGAGGTCGGGACCGCTCTCGAATCCGACCACCCTCGACATCATGCCGAGGCGTTCGGCGAGTTCGAGCACCGAGGCAGCGCGTCCGGGGTCACGGGCGACCACCGTGAGATCGGTGACACCCGCATCGGCGAGGGCGGCGACGCTCGGCAGCGCGGTTCCGCCCGCACCGACGAGCACCGCCGACGGATGTTCGGCCGCGTCCGCGCCGACCTCGACGAGCGCACCGGCCATCCCGTCGATATCCGTGCAGTCGGCCCGCCATCCGCGGTCGGTCCGGACCAGCGTGTTGGCGGAACCGACCAATTCGGCCCTGGTCGTGCGCTCATCCGCGAACGCGAGGGCCGCCAGTTTGGCCGGCATCGTCACCGACAGACCGACGAACTCGGGACCGAGTCCGGACACCAGTGCCGGCAATTGTTCGCCGGTGCACTCGATACGGTCGTAGGTCCAACCGGTCAACCCGAGCGCGCGGTACGCCGCGGCGTGCAGGTCGGGTGAGCGGGAGTGTCCCACCGGCGATCCGAGCACGGCGGCCCGCCGCACTTGCGTGGCTGTGTCGTCCATCGCCTCGGTCAGCTGCACCCGGTGCTCAGCAGCTTGTTCTCGCACGCCTTCTCGCGATTCTGCTTGTGCTCCTCGAACGTGTTCGCGAACAGCGTGGTGCCCTCACGATCGATCGTGACGAAATAGAGCCACCGACCGGCCGTCGGATGCTCGACCGCGGTCAGCGCGCGCTCACCGACCGCGCCGATCGGCGTGACCGGCAGGCCCTTGATCCGGTAGGTGTTCCACTTGTTGTCGGCCTGGTAGGCGTCGCCGTACACATCGATGTTCGTGACGTCGGCGGTGTAGTTCGCCGTGGAGTCCATCTCCAACCGCTGGTCCTTCTCCAACCGGTTGAGGATCACCCTGGCCACTTTCGCGAAGTCGTCGGCGTTGGCCACCTCGCGTTCGACCACCGACGCGGCGACGAGCGTCTGGTAGGGAGTGAGGCCCGATTCCTTGGTGTCGAGCAGTCCCCACTGCTCGAACCTGAGCGCGCTCGCGGCGATCAGGTCGTGCAGGATCTGCGTCGGCGAGTGATGCGGGTCGATGGTCTCCCACGTTCCCGGGGCGATCAGACCCTCGATCCGGCGATGGTCACCGGAGAGTTCCTGCACGGTGGGTCGTGCCCACACCGGGACACCGAGCTCCTCCGGGGTCGCATCGGCCGCGGCCTTCTCGAGGTCGGGAACGTCGGCGCCGATCCGTTCACCGTTCACGGTCACAGCTGTCGCGTTGGCGATCATCTGGAAGATGCCCGGCGTGGTCTTGCCGTCGACGCCCTTCTTGTCGTCGAGTTGCAGTCCTTCGGGGACCACCATCCGACCCACCCGGTGCTCGTTGCCGTCGGTCATCATCTCGACCGCGGTGGCCGCCGGGATCTGGGTGCGCAGCTTGTAGTACCCACCCGACATCGCCTGTCCGCCTGCGGCGTCGACGAATGCGTTGACGCTGCCGACGACATCGTTGTCCTCCAGGATGCGCCCGAAGTCCATCAACGTAGAGTTCTGCGGGATGTCGACGATGACGTCGGACGTCCCCGCCGCGTCGGTGTAGTCCTTTCGGTTCTCGAAGACCCCGAAGGCACGCAGACCGACGAAGCCGACGCTGACGACGAGCGCCAACATGCACGCCAGCACGACGGCGAGCACCACCCGACGACGGGTGCGTCTCGACGAGCCTCCCGTGCTGCCGCCTCGCCGCGACGTGCGCCGCGGTGTCTCCGCGTCTCGACCGGCGGGCCGTCGTGATCGGCGGCGGTCGCGACGAACGGGGTCGGCGAGATCATCGTCCGGGATGGACCGTGCCGTGACCGGTTCCTCATCCAGGAAATGTGTCCTCGCCTGGGCGCCGGCAGGCGGAGCCGTCGCGGCGGCCCGTGGCCGGACGCGGTGCGGGACGGCACTGCGCAGCGGATCGCTGTACTCACCGGACGAGATGGTCAGCGGGCGATCGGCCTCATCGAGCGGCTCGGCCGGGATACGTTCCGGAGCGGCGCGTTCGGGAACGATCGGCTCGGGGGCGGTCCGGTCGGGGGCGGTCCGTTCAGGAGCCGGGCGGACGGGACGGCGACGTTCCGGACGACCACCTTCGGCGGGAGCACCCGCCGGCGCCCACGCCTCCGGAGCGACCTGCTGGGCCCCCGTGTCGGGCGGCGTCGAGGGCGGTCGGGTGCCGCGCGACTCCTGCTGGTCGACGTCGGGCGGCGGCGCGACCCGGCGGCGGCGATGACGTGTACTCGGCTTGCCGTCCGCGGGTTGCGTGAAATAGCGCAACCGTTCCAGATCCAGCTGTTCGGTCGGCTGGTCGGACAGATCATGCCGTCGAGGTCGATGGCGTTCGTCGGTCACCGAGCGGTTCCTCTCAGATTCCGGCGAAGTTCGATCGCACTGCAGCGGCGGTTCGCGATCACGAATTGCCGTGTGCTGTCGGGGCGTACGCATGCAGAAGTCATCGTCGCGTATCCAGCCACCCCTGCAGAATAGCGACCGCGGCCGCTTGATCAATCACGGCGCGCGAGGATTTCGCTTTCACCCCACTCGCACGCAGTGCCTGGGTCGCGGTGACCGTGGTCAGGCGCTCGTCGTGATATTCGACACCGACCGGCCGAATTCGCTGCGCGAGGCGGTCACCGAACTCCCGGGCCAGACCGGCCGCGGTGCCCGCCTCGTTGCGCAAGGTCTTGGGCAGACCGACCACCACGCCCACCGCGTCGTACTCGGCGACGAGCGCGGCGATGCGCTCGATGTCGCCCGCGGCCCCCGGCGTCCGGCGGACCGTCTCGACCGGTGTCGCGAGAATCCCGTCGGGGTCACAGACCGCGACCCCGACCCGCACGGAGCCGACGTCGACGCCGAGTCGGCGTCCGCGCGTCCAGGTCATCGGTCTCGGACGAGTTCGCGGATGCGTGTCATGGCGGCATCGATACCGGCCGGGTCACTTCCGGAACCCTGGGCGAGATCGGGCTTTCCACCGCCACGTCCGCCGACCATGCCGCCCACGTCCTTGACGATGTCACCGGCCTTGATCCCGAGACCACGGGCGGCGTCGGTGGTGGCGACGACGAACGGGACCTTGTGTCCCCCTCCACCGTCATCGGTCGAGGAGAACAGCGCGATCACCGCGGGCCGGTCCCCCACCTTGCCGCGCAGATCGGTTGCGAGACCGCGGAGTCCGTTGCCGTCCAGCCCGTCCGGGAGTCGCCCGCCGACGATCAGGGTCGCGCCCGATGTGGTTGCGGCGTCGATCAATCCACCGGCGGCCTGGCCGGCGGATTCCGCACGGAGCCGGTCGATCTGCTTCTCCGCGTCCCGCAGCCGGGTGACGAGTTGCTCGACGCGGCCGGGCACCTCCTCGGAGGGCACCTTGAGCGACGACGCCAGCCCGGCCAGCAGCGCGCGCTCCTTCGACAGGTAGCGGAAGGAGTCCATCCCGACGTAGGCCTCCACGCGCCGGACACCGGACCCCACCGACGATTCGCCGATCAGCGTCACCGGACCGATCTGCGCGGAGGACGCGACATGCGTTCCGCCACAGAGTTCCATCGAGAACGGTCCGCCGATCTCCACGACCCGCACCACGTCACCGTAATTCTCGCCGAAGAGTGCGACCGCGCCCATCGACTTCGCCTCGGTCAGCCCGGTCTCGAAGGTGTTCACCGGATAGTTGGCCTCCACGGCCGCGTTGCTGATCTCCTCGATCTCCCGACGCTGACTCTCCGACAAGGCTTTTCCGGAGTGGAAATCGAAGCGCAGATAGCCCGGCCGGTTCAGCGAACCCGCCTGCGTGGCGGTCGGTCCGAGTACCTCGCGCAGCGCGGCGTGCACCATGTGGGTGCCCGAATGCCCTTGGGTCGCACCATGACGCCAGGACTGGTCGACCGCGGCGATGACCTCGTCACCCTCGGCGATCTCCCCCTCGTCGACGACCACCTTGTGCAGCCACACCGATTTGCCGGCCTTCTGCACATCCGTGACCCGCAGGCGCACACCGTCTCCGGTGGTGATGGTGCCGACATCGGCCATCTGGCCACCGGATTCGGCATAGAGTGGCGAGCGGTCCAGGACCACGACCAGCTCCTGGCCGGGCGCTGCGGTACGCACCCGGGCACCGTCGGAGACGAGGCCGAGAACCCTTGCCTCCGAGATGAGTTCGTCGAACCCGGTGAACGTGGTGGGTCCGCGGTCGAGGAACTCCCGATAGACCGAGAGGTCGGCGTGACCGGTCTTGCGGGCGGTGGCGTCGGCCTTCGCGCGCTGCTTCTGCTCGGCCATCAGGGTGGTGAAGCCCTCCTGGTCGACCGACAGTCCGGCCTCGGCGGCCATCTCGAGCGTCAGATCGATGGGGAACCCGTAGGTGTCGTGCAGGGTGAAGGCGTCGCCGCCGCTGATGGTGGTGTTCCGCGCGGCCTTGGTGGCCTGGGCGGCGTCGGCGAACAGTTTGGAGCCCGCCGCCAACGTCTTGCTGAACGAGGCCTCCTCGCCGACCGCGACGTCGACGATGTGGGTGCGCTGCTCGGCGAGATTCGGGTACGACGGCGACATGGTGTCCACGACGAGGTCGATGAAGTCGCCCATCGTCGGCTGGTCCGCGCCGAGGAGGCGTACCGAGCGCACCACCCGCCGCAGCAACCGCCGCAGCACATAGCCTCGGCCGTCGTTGCCGGGCAGCACACCGTCACCGATGAGCAGGGTGGCGGTACGTGCGTGGTCGGCGATCACCCGGAACTTCACGTCGTCGTCGTGCGAACCGGCGCCGTAGGCCCGACCGGTGAGTCGCGCGGCGAGATCGATGATGGGCTTGCACAGGTCGGTCTCGTAGACGTTGTCGACGCCCTGCAGGATGCACGCGACACGTTCGATGCCCATGCCGGTGTCGATGTTCTTCTTCGGCAGCGGACCGAGGATCTCGTAGCCGTCCTTGCCGCCACCCGGGCCGCGCACGTTCTGCATGAACACGAGATTCCAGATCTCGATGTAGCGGTCCTCGTCGGCTTCGGGTCCGCCCTCGACCCCGTAGGCCGGGCCGCGGTCGTAGAAGATCTCCGAGCACGGCCCGCAGGGCCCGGGCACACCCATCGACCAGTAGTTGTCCTTGAGTCCGCGTCGTTGGATGCGCTCGGCGGGCACCCCGATCTCGTCGCGCCAGATCGCCTCGGCCTCGTCGTCGTCGAGGTAGACGGTCGGCCACAGCTTGTCGGCCGCGATCCCGTAACCGCCGTCGGAGACGCTGTTGGTGAGCAGCGTCCACGCGAAGTTGATGGCCTCACGCTTGAAGTAGTCGCCGAAGGAGAAGTTCCCGGCCATCTGGAAGAAGGTGTTGTGGCGCGTGGTGATGCCGACCTCGTCGATGTCGAGGGTGCGCACGCATTTCTGCACGCTGGTGGCGCGGTCGAACGGCGGCGTCTGCTCACCGAGGAAATACGGCTTGAACGGCACCATGCCCGCATTGACGAACAGCAGGTTCGGATCGTCGAGGATCAGCGAGGCGCTGGGCACCTCGGTGTGGCCTGCCTTGATGAAGTGATCCAGGAAGCGCTGCCGGATGTCATGCGTCTGCACTGAGTTCGTCCTTGCTCAAGTGATTCGGGGTGAGGTCGGCGATCGGACGTACGGGCCCGATCGGGGCTGGTCGACTCACCAGCGTACCGTCGCGCGTCGCCCGGGCAGGTCTCGGCCGGTCAGACGCCGTGTTGTCGAGCGCGGCGCCTCCGCCCGGGTGACCCGCGGGTGTCGGGCTACCGGCGTCGACCGCGTGCGGAGACGCCTCGGACGATGGAGCGCAACCGGCCCAGGCGGGCGCCGATCTCACGCTCGTTGCCGTGATCTGTCGGCTGGTAGTAGTCGACGCCGACCAGGTCGTCGGGGGCGTACTGCTGGGCAACCACGCCGTCGGGGTCGTCGTGCGGGTAGCGGTAGCCGATGCCGCTGCCCAGCCCCTTCGCGCCGGCGTAGTGGCTGTCCCGAAGGTGCGCCGGGACCGCGCCGGACTTGCCCGCCTCGACGTCGGCGAGTGCGGCACCGATCGCCGAGACGACCCCGGCGGACTTCGGGGCCGTGGCCAGATGGATGGTCGCCTGGGTGAGCGCGAGTTTGGCCTCGGGCATCCCCACGAGCGCCACCACCTGCGCCGCGGCGACCGCCGTCTGCAGCGCGGTCGGGTCGGCCATCCCGATGTCCTCGCTGGCGTGGATCATCAGGCGACGTGAGATGAAGCGCGGGTCCTCGCCGGCGGCGATCATCCGGGCCAGGTAATGCAGGGCGGCGTCGACGTCGGAGCCACGGATCGACTTGATGAATGCACTGGTCACGTCGTAGTGCTGATCGCCGTCGCGGTCGTAGCGGACGGCCGCGCGGTCGATGGCCGCCTCGACCTCGGCGATGTCGAGCAGCGGTCGGTGCCCGTCCGGTTCGGCCGACTCCTCGTCGTCGCGCAGCGCCGCATCCGCGCTCGCCTCCAGAGCGGTCAGGGCCCGGCGGGCGTCACCACCGGCGACCGCGACGAGATGATCGAGCGCGGCGTCGCTGACCTCGACGCGGCCGTCGAGTCCGCGCGGATCGGACACCGCCCGCCGCAACACCTCCCGGATGTCGTCGTCGGCCAGCGATCGCAACTGCAACACCAGCGATCGGGACAGCAGCGGGGAGACGACCGAGAACGACGGGTTCTCGGTGGTTGCCGCGACCAGCAACACGATGCGATTCTCCACGGCGTCGAGGAGCGCATCCTGCTGGGTCTTGGAGAACCGATGGACCTCGTCGATGAACAAGACGGTCTGCTGGCCGTCGATCAGCCGCCGCCGCGCGATGTCGATGACCGAGCGCACCTCCTTCACACCGGCCGACAGTGCGGACAGAGCCTCGAAACGGCCGCCGGTGGCACGGGAGATCAGGGCGGCCATCGTCGTCTTGCCGGTTCCGGGCGGCCCGTAGAGCAGTACCGACGCCGCGCCCGAGCCGTTGATCAGTCGGCGCAGCGGTGATCCGGGACCGAGGAGGTGTTGCTGCCCGACGATCTCGTCGAGTGATTGTGGGCGCATCCGCACCGCCAGCGGTGCGTGCGCGCCCGGCGGCGAGGTCAGGCCGCCCCCGCTGCCGCCGGCGGGTGCGGCCGCCGGTGTGTCGAAGAGCCCGTCCATTCCGGCGGTGTCAGGTCAGCCAGGTGCGCTGCAGGGCCGCACCGAGAGCGACCGCGAACGCGGCCAGCGTCGTCTCACCCGACCGCCGGGCCGCGGCCGCCAGATCCGTCCATCGCGCCACGACGACCCTGGGGTCGTTGGTGTGCAGAGCCCAGTCGTGGATGTACCCGGCCGGACTGACATGCGGCGCCTCGACGGTGGCGACACCGTCGTCGGCCGGCAGCATCCACACGGTCGACAGCCACTTCCAGAGCAGGCGGCCGGTCAGGATCTTGTGGTTGCACTCGCGATCGTGCGAGAGCGCCGGCCAGATGGACGTCACCTCAGAGCGCCACGCATCGATCATCGAGACCTCGAGGTCGGGTCGATGCTCGACGTTGGATCGGGACAACTGCGCGCCACAGGTGACCAGCGCGTAGGCGATGTCGAGGGTGGCGTCGCGGAATCCGCCCCACTCGTAGTCCATGAACTGCACGCCCTCGTCGTTGAGCATGATGTTCTCCGGGCCCACGTCCGATGGGCTGAACGCACGGTGCTCGCCGTCGGTGAAGAGGGTGCACGCCGCGGTCAGCCGGTCCGCGATCTCGTCGGGGAGATCGACGCCCAGGCGCGCGAGGAGCGCGGGTGCATCCGCGACGGCGCGGGCCGCGGTCTCACCGAGGATGTCGACGTCCTCGGCACCGGAGGCACCGCGACGCAGAATGGCCCGGAAATCGTTCTCACCGCCTGCCGTCGCGGCGTGCAGACGGCCGAGTGCCTGTCCCCAGGCACTGACCGCATGCGAGGCCTCCGTGATGTCGGTGCCCGAGAGCAGCGACGACATCGGCCGCCCATGACCCAGGTCGGTGAGGACGAGGAGCCGGACGTCCGGATCGGATGCGATGAGCTGTGGTCCCGGCCGGGATTCGGTGGGCAGTGCGGTCGCGTACTTGTACGACGCCAGCTCGCGGTGGAAGGCGCTGGGGTCCTCGTCGGCGGGCAGCGCCTTGACCACCAGCGTCCGATCCATCGACAAGGGATTCGCCATCACCCGCGCCCGCACCACGATGGTGCGGCCACTTCCCCCGAGATCTTCCGGGTCGGCGAGGGTGACGGGTGCACCGGCGCGATGCGAGAGCACCGTCTCGGCCGCGCGCACCACCCCGGAGATACGACTTTCAGTGATTACCGTCATGTCACCAACCAACCTACCCAATCGTCTCGAACAGAGTCACGACTCTTCATCCATCTGCAACGCAGTTGCCGTCAGCAAACCCCGGGCGAACGTCAGAGTTGGTCGCGCACAACGATGGTCACGCCGCTACGCCGGTCGACCGCAGCTGTCATCCGGTCGGGTGACACCTGCGGTCCGGTTTGCCGGATCACACCTCGTCGCCGGACCCGGCGGCGATCTCCACGGGACCGTCCGGATCGATCGGACTGACATCCACGGACACATCGATCCGACTCTTCTTCGACTCGGTGTAGATCACCCCGCGCAGGGGTGGCACGTCGTCGTAGTCGCGCCCCCACGCGACCGTGACGTGGCGTTCGTCGACCAGTTTGTCGTTGGTGGGGTCGAACGCCAGCCAGCGGTCGCCCGGCAGCCAGACCGCGGCCCAGGCGTGACTCGCGTCGGCCCCGAAGATGCGCTCGGCCCCGGGCGGCGGATCGGTCGCCAGATAGCCCGACTCGTAGCGGGCCGCGAGACCCACCGACCGCAGGCATGCGATCGCAACCCGCGCGAAGTCCTGACAGACGCCCATCCGGCGTTCCAGCACGGTGTCGACCCGGGTGCTGATCGCGGTGGAACCCGACTTGTAGGTGAAATCCCGGAAGATACGGGACGTGAGGTCGGTCACCGCCTCCACCAGTGGCCGCCCCGGGGTGAACACCTGCGCCGCGTAGGCCGCGACGGCCGGCGTGATCTCCGGCGGGTCCAGGTCGAGGACGAACTCGACCGCGCCCGCCCCCGCGGTGCCGTGGACCGGAGGACGCGCCTGTTCCCAGGGGCCGAGGGCGGCCGGGGTGAGCAGCAAACCCGCGTCCACCGGATCGACCTCGACGACGGACGTCGCGGTGACCACCAGTTCGTCGTGCGGAGTCCGGACGTGGAAATACGAATCCCCGTTGCCGTATACGTCGACTCCGGTGGACCAGTCGTCGGGTGCGGGCTCGATGCGGACCTCGCCGGCCAGCACGCGCTGCTGAGGCAGTTCGCGCGGTGTCAGGTAGCACCGCCCGTACGACGACGACACCACGTCGTCGTAGGTGTAGCAGGTGCGATGGATGACGCGATAGCGACGTCGCTGATCGGGACCCACGGCGGTGGTGGCCTCGGGACTGCTCACGGTGTGTCGCCTCCCCCGCCCCAGATCGGCTGCGCCTGCCGCGGCGGCGCGAACCGGGTGCGGGTCAGGATGTCGGACAGTTCGCGAGCGCCGGCGGCGAGCGCCGACATGAGGTCGTCGAGCTCGGCCCGACGACCCGCGGAGTTGACCGCCGCGAGGTCCTCCGGATCCGAGCGCCTCAGTTCGGCGATCATCTCCTCGACGACGCGTTCGGCGCCCGCCGACTTCAGCTCGTCGGGCAAGGACACGAGGTCGGTCCGCATCCGGGTGAGCTGATAGGTCAGCGACCGGGGATTGGACTCGTCGAAGAACAGCAGCTGACCGACGGCGTCGAACTGGTAGAGACCCCGGTTGCGCCTGCGGTAGATCACCGACGACTCGTTGGCGACGAGGTAGGACTCCAGGAGCGCCTGCTCGACCTCGTTCTCGCGGTGCTCGACGAACAGCGCGCGGGTCAGGTCGGCGAGAGTCAACGCGCGTTCGATGCGCCGGCCGACGTCCATGTACAGCCACCCGGCGTCGTGCACCATCGACTCGGCCTGCAGGCCCGCCAGTGCGAGGACGCCGTGCAGCACCTCGTCGTGTGCGTGACCGAGATCGGTGCCCAGATCGAGGGCGGTCTCGTCGCCGTCCGCACGGCTCGCCCGTGCGTGTGTGGCGAGCTCCTCGATCGCACGTTCCACCGGGGCCAGGACCATCCACGTACTGGTGGACATCTGGTCGCGCACCGCCCGCGCCGTGGTGACCAGGCGGTCGACCGAATGCGCGATGGTCCCGGGAACCGCGCGCGCCACCGTCAGGTCGGTGATCTTGGTGATCGCGTCGTCGACGCGGTCGGGAGCGGCCGGTCGCTCGTCATGATCGGGCGTGAGGTCGGCGGTGGCGAGATAGCCGGAGATGCCGGTCACGACCGCCGCCGCGTGCAGCACCAACGGCACCGCCGCGGTGCCGCTCATCCACGGGCGGTACTGGACCTCCTGATAGCGCTCGCGGGCCACCTTGGCCAACCGGGTCGTCGACTCCACGCGCTCCCCGTATCGCCCGAACCAGAAGAGATCGGCCAGGACACGCGGGCTGGCCGCGGCGGCGATGTCGGAGTATTCGATGCGCGGGGCGCGACCGGGACGACGCACCATCGATTCGTCGGTGGCGGGCACGCGCGTGCTCGATTTGCGGGAGACATGTCCCCCGACGTCGGCGCTGGTCACCCAGATGTCCTTGGCCGCAACCGTGCGCTGTGCCGACCCGCCGACACCGTCGGCCAGGACCGCACCCAGACCGCCCGGCATCACCGCGTAGGTGGGTCCCTGCGCGACACTGAACGCCCGCATCCCGACTGGTGCCGCCCGCACCACACCGGGCGGCGGCGACCCGAAGCGGCCGGGCGTCATCGACGGCGCGACCGAATACGGCCGCAGTGTCCGGGCGACCCACTGCCAGGTCTGTGCTTCGATGCGGGCGGAAAGCCCGGCGCGTGCGGTCGCGTCGATCATCGGCACCACCACCTCCTCGCCGGTCCGGAAGTTCGACAGCACCAGATCGTCGAGGTCGGCGAGGATCTTGCCGCGCTGCAGATCGTCGCCGGCCCACAGGGTGGGCACCGACGGCAGCGCGAGCTCCTCGTCGAGCAGGACCGGTGCGAGCTTCTCCAGCACCGTGTGCAGTGCCGGGTTCTCCAGCAGACCGCTGCCCAACGTGTTCACCACGGTGACGTTGCCGCGCGAGATCGACTCCACGAGCCCGGCCACCCCGAGCCGCGAATCGGTACGCAGATCCAGCGGGTCCGCGTAATCGGCGTCCAGTCGGCGGAGCAGGACGTCGACGCGCTTGTATTTGCCCAGCGATCGCATGTAGACGATGCCGTCGCGCACGGTGAGGTCGGCGCCCTCGACGAGTGGGAACCCGAGGACGGACGCGAGATATGCCTGATCGAAGGCGGTCTCGGACATGCTGCCCGGACTGAGCACCGCCACCGTCGGGTCGTCGACGCCGGGTGGGGCGTAGTCGAACAGGGCGAGCCGGAGCGTACCGGCGAAGGTCGTCATCGGCCGCGGGGCGCAGGCCTGGAACAGCTGCGGGAACGTCCGCGAGAGCAACCGCCGATCGACGATGGCGAAGCCGATGCCCGAGGGCGCCTGGGTTCGGTCGGCGTAGGCCTCGAACCGACCGTCGGGCGCGCGACCGAGGTCGAGGGCGTGCAGGAACAACGCGTGCGGGCCGGGCACCTCGAGGCGGGCGGCCTTACGGATGTAGCCGGGATGGCCGTAGATCATCTCGGGCGGGATCAGGCCCGATCGGATCGTCTTCTGATCGCGGTAGAGGTCGCGCAGCAGCAGGTCGAGCAGCATCGAGCGCTGGGTGACGGCCTTCTCCAGCTCCGACCACTCGGTGCCGTCGATGATCAGCGGGACCGGATCGACCTGCCAGCCCCGGGCGACGGTCTGTCCGTTCTCGTACTGGTTGTAGACGACGCCCTCGTCGGTGACCGCGGTGGCCAGGCGGGCCGCCGCCGTGCTCAGCCGCGCATCTCCGCGGGCGGCGTATCCGGCGACCAGATCGTTCCACGCGGTCCGTGTCCGTCCCGAACCGTCCAGCATCTCGTCGAACGGGCGCGCCGCAGCGACCGGCGCCGGGGCACCTGCACCCCAACCATCGAGGTCGAACAATGCGGATCCGTCGGGACGGTAACGCTCGAAGACCGCGGGCAGGGCGCCGTCGACGGCGCCGGCAGATTCCCCGTCGCTACGCTCGCCGACAAACTCCCCGTCGCTACGCTCGCCGGCAAACTCCCCGTCGCTACGCTCGCCCCTGTCCGACGAAACAATCACCGGAGAACTGTACGTGCCCGGCGCAGATCGAGGATCGCCGGTACCCCGGAGTCGATGGCGATCCGGGCCTGCCGTTCCCGCAGCAGCCCGACGTCGACCGCACCGCTGGTGTGCCCGGTCGCCTCGAATCGTCCGTTGCGCCGGGACTCCGCCTCCACCGCGTTGACCGGCGGCCGGTCATAGGAGCGTCCGCCGGGATGGACGACGTGATAGGTCGCCCCACCCACCGACCGCTCCGACACGGTGTCGACGAGGTCGAAGGTCAGCGGGGTGTCGATGCTGATCGACGGGTGCAGGGCACTCGGCGGTTGCCACGCCCGGAACCGGATTCCGGCGACCTGCTCGCCGGTGCGACCGGTCGGCCGCAGCGGGATCGGGAAACCGTTGCAGGTGAGCAGGAACCGATCGTCGTCGCCGCCGAGTACGCGGACCTGCACGCGCTCGATCGAGGAATCGACGTAGCGGGCGGTACCGGTGCCGGTGGATTCCTCACCCAGGGTGTTCCACGGCTCGATCGCACCACGCAGTTCCACCTCGTGGTCACGGATCTGCACGGTGCCCAACCGTGGGAAGCGGAACTCGGTGAACGGGTCGAGCCACGCGGTGTCGAACGGATAGCCCGCCTCGCGTAGCTCCTCGGCGACCGCGGCGATGTCGGCGATGAGGTAATGCGGCAACAGGTACTTGCCGTGTAGGTCGGCGCCGTGCCGGATCAACCGGCCGCGGTAGGGCTGCTCCCAGAACCACGACACCAGCGAGCGCACCAGCAGGGACTGCACCATCGCCATCCGATGGTGTGGGGGCATCTCGAACGCACGGAGTTCCAGCAGCCCCAGGCGGCCACGGGCCGAATCCGGGCTGTAGAGCTTGTCGATGCAGAACTCTGCGCGATGGGTGTTGCCGGTGATGTCGGTCAGCAGGTGCCGCAACGCCCGGTCGGTCACCCACGGGTTCGGCGGTGCGCCGTCGCCGGTTGCACCGGCCGCCTTCACCGCGAGCCGGTCGATCTCGGCGAACGCGATCTCCAGTTCGTAGAGCGAGGACTCCCGGCCCTCGTCGGCGCGCGGTGCCTGCGATGTGGTGCCGACGAATCGTCCGGAGAACAGGTACGACAGTGCGGGATGGCGCTGCCAGTAGGTCAACATCGACACCAGCAGGTCGGGACGTCGCAGCATCGGCGAGTCGGCCGGGGTCCGGCCGCCGAGGGTGATGTGGTTGCCGCCGCCGGTCCCGCCGTGACTGCCGTCGAGGTCGAAGGTCTCGGTGCCCAGTCTGGCCCGTCGCGCGTGGTCGTAGAGCGAGTCCAGCAACTCGGACTGTTCGGCGAAACTGTTGGTCGGCTGGATGTTCACCTCGATCACACCCGGATCGGGGGTGACCGTCAGGGTCGTGAGCCGACCGTCCGACGGCGGACCGTAGCCCTCGATCACCACCGGGGTGTCGATCTCGGCGGCCGCGTCCTCGATCATCTCGATGATCGCGAGGTACTCCTCGAGCGCCGCGGTCGGCGGCAGGAACACGTACGGGATGCCTCCCCGAACCTCGGCGACCAGCGCCGTCCGGGGGACGAATGCGGTGGGGTCCATCTCCTTGACGGTCCAGCCCAGCGCCTCGGCCGGATCGTCGGGCAGCGGATCCGGACGTATCGACGGGTCGACCTCGAACACGGTCGGGGCCGGTCCCCAGGACAGCGAGTTCAGCGGGAGACGCAGACCCGCGGGCGACGTGCCCGGGGTCAATACGAGGCGGCCACGGCGGGTCGTCCACTGGACGCTCTGCCAGGCGGTCTCGTCCTCGGAGCGGCTCAGCGGCAGCACGAACGCCGTCGGTGCCGTGACCCCTTCCTCGAGTTTCGCCAGCAGCGCGCGGCGCGCGGGAGTCGAATCGGTGGGCGGCTCGAGGTCGTCGTCGGCGTCGGCGGCCTCCACCGCGGCCTCCGCGAGTTTGGCGACCAGAGCCGTCTGGACCGTCGGATCCATGGCGGGGTCGCCCGGCGGCAGCGCGGCGAGATCCCGCAGCCGCACCAGCGGGTCCTCGTAGGCGGGCATCACCTGCGACTGCGGGAGACGCAGGCGGGACGCGAAGGCGCTCAGCAGCTTCTCCGCTGTCCCCGACGACGCCGTGGCGCCCGGCTCGGGCCCGCTGGTCTCGACGGCGATACTCGCCTCGGCCTCCGCGCGGGTCGACCACGGATCGGCGAGCAGTTCGGGCCGCCGCCAGATCGGTTGCCCGTCGGCACGCCACATCAACGCGATCTGCCAGCGCGGCAACGGTTCACCGGGATACCACTTGCCCTGACTGCGCTGGACGAGCCCGCTCGGTGCGTAGGCCTCCTTGAGGCGGGCGGCCAGGTCCGAGGCCAGTTGCCGCTTGTGCGGGCCGTCGGCGGCGGTCGTCCACTCCGGGTCGGTCTGGTTGTCGATGGAGACGAAGGTCGGTTCGCCGCCCATCGTGAGCCGGACGTCGTTCTCGGCCATCTTGTCGTCGAGGGCCGCACCCAACTCCTGCACCCGATCCCACTGGGTCGGTGTGTAGGGCAGCGTGACCCGGGGGTCCTCGTGAAATCGGGTCACCGTGTTGGCGAAGTCGAGGGTCGCGTGGCACGGGCCGGTGGCGCCGGTGATGGGCGCCGCCCCACCGGGGTTCGGGGTCGCCGCGAGCGGGATGTGCCCCTCGCCGGCGAACAGACCCGACGTCGGGTCCATGCCCACCCAGCCCGCGCCCGGGAGATACACCTCGGTCCACGCGTGCAGGTCGGTGAAGTCGGCGTCCGGTCCGGACGGGCCGTCGAGCGACTTGATGTCGGAGGTCAGCTGGACCAGATAGCCGGAGACGAAGCGGGCGGCCAGACCGAGCTCACGCAGCACGGCGACCAGCAGCCATGCCGAGTCACGGCACGAGCCGATCGCGCTGGCGAGGGTGTGCTCGGGCGTCTGCACCCCTTGCTCGAGGCGGACCGTGTAGCCGACCGCATCGCGTACCGCCTGGTTCAACGCGACCAGGAAGTCGATGATGCGGATCGTGCGGGTGGGCTTGTGCGCGGCCGCGAACTCCGCGATCGACGGATGCACCTCCGCCCCCGCGAACTCGCCCTCGGTCACGCCGACGGGCCGGAGGAAGATCTCCAGATCGCTGCGGAGGTCATCGGGGTAGTCGAAGCCGTAGTCCTCGGCCCAGTCCTCGATGAAGAAGTCGAACGGATTGATCGCGGTGAGGTCGGCGACCAGACTCACCGCGATCGAGAGGGTCGTCGTCGGCTCCGGGAAGACCAGACGGGCCATGTAGTTGCTGAATGCGTCCTGCTGCCAGTTCAGAAAGTGTTCCGCCGGTTCGACTTTCAGCGAATACGCCTCGATCGGTGTACGCGAGTGCGGCGCGGGCCGCAGTCGCACCACGTGGGGGAAGATCTTGACTGCGCGATCGAACGCGTAGCTCGTGCGATGCTCGAGGGCCACCTTGATCGTCATGGTCAGAAATCACATCACACATGCCGACGTGGTGCCGGGTTTGAGGGCTTGCTCATACGTGGCGCGGTGGCATGGAACGTCGCGGAATCCGACACACTCCACGCCACCGGCCGAGATCAGGACTCCGAGGGCGCCTCGGCCACGGCGTCCTGCTTGCGCGGGGCCGGCTTGGCGTCGATCCCGGACTCCTTGCGTTGTTGCGCGGTGATCGCCGCGGGAGCGTCGGTCAGCGGATCGACGCCGCCACCCGACTTCGGGAACGCGATCACCTCACGGATGGAGTTCTGGCCCGCGAGCAGAGCGGTGATCCGGTCCCAGCCGAAGGCGATGCCGCCGTGCGGCGGGGCGCCGAATGCGAAGGCGTCGAGCAGGAAGCCGAACTTCTCCTGCGCCTCGTCATGGCCGATACCCATGATCTCGAAGACCCGTTCCTGCACCTCGCGGCTGTGGATACGGATCGATCCGCCACCGATCTCGTTGCCGTTGCAGACGATGTCGTAGGCGTAGGCCAGTGCGGAACCGGGATCGGTCTCCAGCGTGTCCAGCGACTCGGGCTTGGGCGCGGTGAAGGCGTGGTGCACGGCGGTCCAGGCCCCGGATCCGACCGCGACGTCACCACTGGCGGTCGCGTCGTCGGCCGGCTCGAACAGCGGCGCATCGACGACCCAGGTGAACGCCCAGTCCCCGTCCTTGATCAATCCCAGACGGTCCGCGATCTCACCACGCGCGGCGCCCAGGAGTGCCCGTTGCGCCTTCACCGGTCCGGCGGCGAAGAACACACAGTCGCCGGGGTTCGCACCCACGTGGGCCACCAGGCCCGCACGCTCGGCGTCGGAGAGGTTCTTGGCGACCGGGCCACCGAGTTCACCGTCTTCACCGACGAGCACATACGCCAGCCCCTTGGCACCGCGTTGCTTGGCCCATTCCTGCCAGGCGTCGAGCTGACGACGCGGCTGGGACGCGCCGCCGGGCATGACCACCGCGCCGACGTAGGGCGCCTGGAACACGCGGAACGGAGTGTCGGCGAAGAACTCGGTGCATTCGACGAGTTCGATGCCGAAACGCAGGTCCGGCTTGTCGCTGCCGAAGCGACGCATCGCCTCGGCGTAGGTGATCCGCGGAATCGGGGTCGTGATCTCCACACCGATCAGCTGCCACAGGGCGACGAGGATCTGCTCCGCGAGCGCGATCACGTCGTCCTGGTCGACGAAGCTCATCTCGACGTCCAGCTGGGTGAACTCCGGCTGCCGGTCGGCGCGGAAATCCTCGTCGCGGTAGCAGCGCGCGATCTGGTAGTACCGCTCCATCCCCGCGACCATGAGCAGCTGCTTGAACAGCTGCGGACTCTGCGGCAGGGCGTAGAAGGTCCCCGGCTGCAATCGCGCCGGGACCAGGAAGTCGCGGGCACCCTCGGGTGTCGAGCGGGTCAGCGTCGGCGTCTCGATCTCGACGAAATCGTGGTCGTCGAGGACCCCGCGGGCGGCGGCATTGACCTTGGAGCGCAGGCGGAGCGCATGCGCCGGACCCTCCCGGCGCAGGTCGAGGTACCGATAGTGCAGACGAGCCTCCTCGCCCGGCGTCTCGTCGAGCTGGAACGGCAGGGGCGCCGAGGCGTTGAGCACCTCGAGGGAGACCGCGTTGATCTCGATCTCGCCCGAGGACAGGTTCGGGTTCTCGCTGCCGGCCGGACGTTCCTCGACGACGCCGGTGACGGCGACGCAGAACTCGGCGCGGAGTCGGTGGGCTGCTTCGGCCACCGCCTCGTCGCGGAAGACCACCTGGACCAGACCCGAGCTGTCGCGCAGGTCGATGAAGACCACGCCACCGTGATCGCGACGACGGGCGACCCAACCGGCGACGGTGACGGTCTGCGAGGCGTCGGTGCGGCGAAGCGAACCGGCGAGATGCGTGCGGAGCACTCAGAGTCCTTCCAAGGGGGTACGAGACGAATCTCGGCTCATCCTACTTTCGTGACCAGCACCGGACCGCACCCGGCCGTGCCCGCACGCCTCCCGCCGGGGGTACGGGCGACACGCACCCGCGACATTGTCGTCGATCGGAACGTCGACGTCGTGCGGGCGAATATGCTCGACCGTGGGCGGAACCCGGACATCACCGACCGGGCCGCGGGGCCGTGTTGAGCCGGACCAATGGACGCGGGACGAGGAGCGACATGACTTTTCAAGGTGGCGGTCCCCTGGACACCAGCAACGTGTCCGGCGGCGGCGGAGGTGGCGGGATGGGCCGCATCGCCCTCGGTGGCGGGGCCGGACTCGTGTTCACCCTGATCGCCTTGTTCTTCGGGATCGACCCGGGCGCCATCACGGGCGGTTCCGGCACCGGGAGCTCGATGAGCAGCCAGGGCTCATCCGAACTCGACGCGCACATCCAGTCGTGCAACGTCGAGAAGGCCAACACCGACGACATCTGCCGCATCGTCGCCACCACCAACAGCCTCGACGACGTCTGGTCGGATCTGATGCAGGGTTACACGCCACCGAACACCAAGATCTTTGTCGGATCGGTCAACACCGGATGCGGCCCGGCGACCTCGGCGACCGGACCCTTCTATTGTCCCGCCGACCAGACCGCGTACTTCGATCCGTCCTTCTTCGCCCAGCTCGAGCAGATGGGCGGCAGCGACGGCCCACTCGCGCAGGAGTACGTCGTCGCACACGAATACGGCCACCACGTGCAGAACCTGACCGGCGCGCTGCAGAAGGGCAACCGGATGGGTTCGCAGGGACCGAAATCGGGATCTGTGCGAGTCGAATTGCAGGCGGACTGCCTCGCCGGCGTGTGGGCCTATCACGCGGACAAGGGCCCGGACGCCATGCTCGAACCGCTGACACAGGACCAGATCGCGAGTGTCATCCAGACCGCCAAGGCGATCGGCGACGACACCATTCAGGGTGCCAACTCCAACCCGGAGGGCTGGACGCACGGCTCCGCCCAGCAACGGGCCCGCTGGTTCGGGATCGGCTACGACGCCGGCGATCCCCGTCGCTGCGACACGTTCGCCACCAACGATCTGTGACCGACCACCGAGGTGCGGTGCCGCGCACGCCGACGGCCGTCGACCGCCTCGCCGACACCTACCTCGCCGATCAGGCGAGCCTCGACCCACTGTTCGCGACCGAGATCGGCATCGGCGGCCACGATCACCTGCTGACCGACTTCTCGCCCGGCGCATGCGCGGCCAGAACCGCGGCAGCCCGCGCGACGGTGCACGCGCTGGCCGAGGCCCCCATCATCGACGACGTCGACCGGGTCACCGTGGCCACCATGTCGGCCTCACTGCACCGTGAGATCGCGCTGGCCGATACCGGTGAACGCGTGGGCGATTGCAACGTCATCGCGTCTCCTCTGCAAGCGGTGCGCGACGTCTTCGATCTGATGTCGACATCCACGCGGGACGCCCGCGAGGTGTTCGTGTCGCGGCTGCAGGCCCTGCCCGCCTGTGTCGACACGGTGATCGACGGTCTGCGCCACCGGGTGGCCCACGGCCCGGCACTCGCGCGGCGACAGGTGGAACTGGTTGCCGCCCAAGCCGATGACGCGGCCGGCGCGATCGCGGCCGACACCATGGCGATCGCCGCGGACCCGGCGCTGTCACGGCCTCTCGAGGTCGCACTCGGTGATGTCCGGCTGGCGTTCGCCGCGCTTGCGGCAGTGCTGCGCACCGAGGTGTTGCCGACCGCGACGGACGACGATGCCGTCGGCCGGGAACGCTACCTGCGGTTCCTACCCGCCTACCTGGGCGCCGACGTCGACCCCGACGAGGCCTACGCCTACGGTCTGGATCGCCTCGCATCGATCATCTCCGAACAGTCCACGATCGCCGCGGACCTCGTGCCCGGCGGGGACGTGCGCGATGCGCTCGCACATCTCGACACCCTGCCGCAGTACGCGATCCACGATCGTCACGCGTTCGTCGAATGGATGCAGGAACTCTCGGACCGCGCGGTGGACGGTCTCACCGGGACCCATTTCGACATCCCGTCCCGCCTCACCCGGCTCGAGTGTCGTCTCGCCCCGTCGTCGACCGGGATCATCTACTACACACAGCCGAGCGCCGACCTCACCCGTCCCGGCCGGATGTGGTGGTCGGTGCCGCCGGAACAGACGGTCTTCCACACGTGGCAGGAGACGACCACGGTCTTCCACGAGGGCGTGCCCGGCCACCACCTGCAACTCGGTTCGGCCATCGTCAGCGACGACCTCAACTCGTGGCGCAAGCTGGCGTCGTTCACCTCGGGACACGGCGAGGGTTGGGCGCTGTACGCCGAACGTCTGATGGGCGAGCTCGGCTGGCTCGACGACCCGGGCGACCGGATGGGCATGCTCGACTCCCAACGACTGCGCGCGGCCCGCGTCGTCGTCGACATCGGCCTGCACTGCGGGCTACCTGCCCCGGCCGCCCTCGGCGGCGGTACCTGGAACGCGGACAAGGCGTGGCAGTTCCTGACCGAGTCGGTCGCGATGGACCGCGCGGTGCTGCGATTCGAGCTGAACCGGTATCTCGGCTGGCCCGGGCAGGCACCGTCCTACGCTCTGGGACAGCGTGTCTGGGAACAGACCCGCACCGCGGCCCTGGCCGCGCACCCCGAGTGGTCGCTCAAGGACTTCCACACCCGGGCACTCGCGCTCGGCGGGGTGTCACTGGATGTGCTGGCGGACGAACTGACCCGGGTCTGAACGCCTGGCAGGAACTCACGGCCGATCACCCGAGCAGGCGGGCGACCTCCTCGATGAGCCCATCCAGCGAAAGGGCATGCTGCTCACCATTGCTCAGATCCTTGACCTCGATACGTCGCTCCTCGAGTTCACGGTCGCCGAGCACGAGCGCCAGGCGCGCACCCGACCGATCGGCCGCCTTCATCGCACCCTTGAGGCCACGGTCGCCGTATGCCAGGTCGACGCTGATGCCTGCCGCCCGCAAACGTCCTGCGACGCCGACCAATTCGGCCTTCGCGTCGGCGCCCAGCGGCACGCCGAACACCTGACAGCGGGCGACATCGGCGTGGGCGACACCTTCGGCCTCCATCGCGAGCATGGTGCGGTCGACACCGAGCCCGAATCCGATGCCCGACAGATCCTGCTTGCCGCCGATCTGCTTCATCAGCCCGTCGTACCGGCCGCCGCCACCGATGCCCGACTGCGCACCGAGTCCGTCGTGCACGAACTCGAACGTGGTCTTCGTGTAGTAGTCGAGGCCGCGTACCAGCCGCGGATTGAGCTCGTACGGCACACCGAGGCGTTTGAGATTGGTCAGGACGAGATCGAAATGCGTGCGTGCCTCGTCCGAGAGGAAGTCGATGAGCAGGGGCGCCTCGGCCGTCGCGGCCTTCACCTCGGGACGCTTGTCGTCGAGCACGCGCAGCGGGTTGATCTCCGCGCGCTTGCGGGTCGGCTCGTCGAGGTCCAGACCGAACAGGAACTCCTGCAACGCTTCTCGATAAGGGCCACGGCTCTCGTTGTCGCCCAGCGAGGTGATCTCCAGTCGGAAGCCGGACAATCCGAGGCGACGGTAACCCTCGTCGGCGATCGCGATCACCTCGGCGTCGAGCGCAGGATCGTCGACCCCGATGGCCTCCACCCCCACCTGCTGCAACTGGCGGTAGCGGCCGGTCTGCGGCTTCTCGTAACGGAAGAACGGTCCGGCATAGCACAGCTTGACCGGGAGTTGTCCGCGGTCGAGACCGTGCTGGATGACGGCACGCATCACGCCCGCCGTGCCCTCCGGTCGCAGGGTCACCGACCGATCGCCCCGGTCGGCGAAGGTGTACATCTCCTTGCTGACGACATCGGTCGATTCGCCGACGCCGCGCGCGAAGAGCGCGGTGTCCTCGAAGATCGGGAGTTCGATGTGCCCGTAACCGGCCAGGCGGGCGGCGTCGGTCAGGGTGTCGCGGACCCGGCGGAAGTCCGCCGAGTTCGGCGGGAAGTAGTCGGGTATGCCTCTCGGCGCGGCGAAGTCGGCGCTCACAGTCCGAATCGTCCCTTCTTCACAGTGTCCGATGTCGACGAGCCGGGTGTGCTCATGCCGGCGAGGAACGGATTACTCGCCCGCTCCGCCCCGATCGACGTCTGCGGCCCGTGCCCGGGCAGGACCTGGGTGTGGTCGGGCAGCGGCAACAATTTGTCCCCGATGGAGTCGAGCAGTTGCTGATGGTCTCCGCCGGGCAGGTCGGTACGCCCGATCGACCCGGCAAACAGTACGTCACCGGAGAAGCACACCGGGACCACCTCGGGCGTGCCCGGGGCACGTTCGGCCGGTTCCACCTCGATCGGCACCTCGATGCCGAGGAGCACCGAACCCTGGGTGTGCCCGGGTGCCAGGTCGACCGAGATGCGGATGCCCGCGAGATCGACGTCCTCGCCATCGGCGAAATCGATCACCTTCTCCGGTTCGCGGAACTCGAGCGACCCGATCACCGACTCCAGCGCCCGGCCGAGACCCATTCCCGGGTCGGCGAGCATCGGCCGGTCGGCCGGGTGGATGTAGGCCGGGATCGAGTGCTCGTCGCACAGCTCCGCGGCGTTCCACGTGTGGTCGAGGTGACCGTGGGTGAGCAGCACCGCGACCGGCGTGAGGTCGTGCTCCGCGAGCAACTCCCGGACGCGCGGGGCGGCGTCCTGCCCCGGGTCGATGATGACCGCTTCGGAGCCCGCCTCGGAGGCGAGGAGATAGCAGTTGGTCTGGAACATCCCCGCCGCGAATCCGGTGATCAGCATCCGTCCATTGTCGCAAACGGCCCGGTGACGCCACTCGTCACGGGGTCGTCGACACGCGCCCCGGCCATCGAACTCTCAGGTTCGGCTGGCACACTGGCCTGTCGATGTAGCATCAGCGCCGGTCGAGGCCTCGACGGCACGTCCGGCATGCCCATCCCCCGGGGGAACCACGGCACACGAGTCCAGGAGGGTCCAACCGCGTGTCCACCAACGAGGAACGTCGCGAAGCCGCCAAGCGAAAGCTGGAGGAGCGCCTCGAACGCGAACGCCAGGAAAAGCGACGCCGCAAACTGATCATCGCCTCGGTCTCCACCGTGGTGGTTGTCGCGATCGTCGCGACGGCGACGACGTTGATCGTGAAGAAGGTCCTCGATGACCGCGAGGCCGCCCGGTGGACGTCGTGCGCCTACGAAGACACGCCGAGCCGATTCGATCAGTTGCCCAAGGAGGTCCCCGCCGAGGTCCCGGCCGATCAACGCGCCCAGGCGCAGGCCTACCTCGACGAGATGAAGGCCGGTGAGGCCAAACAGCGCACATCGCCCAAGCCCGACTCCCAGCAGCTCAAGGACGGCACCGCCGACATGGTGCTCGACACCAACCAGGGTGCGATCCCGATCACCCTTCAGCGCACCGGCGCGCCGTGCAACACGGGTGCGGTGATCTCGTTGGCGGAGAACAACTTCTACAACAACTCCCCATGTCACCGGATCACCGAGAGCGAGAGCCTGAAGGTGCTGCAGTGCGGCGATCCGACCGGGACCGGCGCGGGTGGCCCGGGATGGTCGAGTCCCGACGAACTGCCCACCGACCTCAAGCCCGCCGGTCAGCCTGCCGACCCGATGACCCAGCAGGGACCGGTGATCTACCCACGCGGCACGGTCGCGATCGCGAACAGCAACAATCCCCAAACCGGACAGTCGAATACGGGTTCGAGCCAGTTCTTCCTGGTCCTCCAGGACAGCCAGCTCGCGCCGAACTACACCGTCGTCGGCAAGGTCGACCCGGGCGGCCTCACCGTGCTGGACAAGATCGCGAAGAACGGTCTCACCCCCGGCCCGAACGGCAATGCGCAGGACGGCCGCCCCAAGCAGCCCGTCGACATCGCCACGGCGACCGTGGACGCCGGCAGCCAGGACTGACACCCGAGATGACCTCGGCGGCTCAGGCCGCCGAGGTCACCCGGTAGACGTCGTAGACACCCTCGACGTTGCGCACGACGTTCAGTACGTGCCCGAGGTGCTTGGGATCGCCCATCTCGAAGGTGAACTTGCTGATCGCCACCCGATCGCGACTGGTGGTCACCGACGCCGACAGGATGTTCACACGTTCATCGGCGAGGACCTTGGTGACGTCGGACAGCAGGCGATGACGGTCGAGCGCCTCCACCTGGATGGCCACCAGGAAGACCGATGAGGGCGACGGCGCCCACGTCACCTCGATGATCCGTTCGGACTGCCCGCGCAACGCCTCGGCGTTGGTGCAGTCGGTCCGGTGCACGCTGATGCCGCCACCGCGGGTCACGAAACCCAGGATCTCGTCGCCGGGTACCGGCGTACAGCACTTGGCCAGCTTGGCCATCACGTTGTCGAGACCCTCCACCACGACGCCGGCATCACCGCCCTGACGTGTCCGGGTCGGCAGCGTCGACGGGGTCGAGCGCTCGGCGATCTCGTCGACCGCGTCGTCGAGGCCACCGAGCGAGGCCACCAGACGGCTCACGACATGGCGCGCCGAGACGTGATGCTCCCCCACCGCTGTGTAGAGCGCGGTGACGTCGGCGTACCGGAGTTCCTTGGCGATCGACGCCAACGATTCGGCACTCATCAAGCGCTGCAACGGCAATCCGCCTCGACGGACCTCTTTGGCGATGGCGTCCTTGCCCGTCTCGAGGGCCTCTTCGCGGCGTTCCTTGGCGAACCACTGGCGGATCTTGGCCTTCGCCCGGGGCGAGACGACGAAATTCTGCCAGTCCTTCGACGGGCCGGCGTTGGGCGCCTTCGAGGTGAAGACCTCGATGACCTCGCCGTTCTCCAGGGTGCGTTCGAGTGCGACCAACCGACCGTTGACGCGGGCGCCGATACAACGGTGTCCGACCTCGGTGTGCACGGCATAAGCGAAGTCGACCGGGGTGGAACCCGCCGGAAGGGTGATCACGTCGCCCTTCGGGGTGAACACGAAGATCTCCTGCACCGCGAGGTCGTAGCGCAGCGACTCCAGGAATTCGCCCGGATCGGCAGCCTCCCGCTGCCAGTCGAGCAACTGGCGCATCCACGCCATCTCGTCGATCTCGCCGGCGTCGGAGGATTTGCGCGGGTTCTTGCCCCGTCGCTCCTTGTACCGCCAGTGCGCGGCGATGCCGAACTCGGCGGTCCGGTGCATCTCCTGGGTGCGGATCTGCACCTCGAGCGGCTTGCCCTCCGGCCCGATCACCGTCGTGTGCAGGGACTGGTAGACGCCGAAGCGCGGCTGGGCGATGTAATCCTTGAACCGACCTGCCATCGGCTGCCACAGCGAATGCACCACGCCGACCGCGGCGTAACAGTCGCGGACCTCGTCGCAGAGAATCCGGACCCCGACGAGGTCGTGGATGTCGTCGAAATCGCGGCCCTTGACGATCATCTTCTGATAGATCGACCAGTAGTGCTTGGGCCTGCCCTCGACGGCCGCCGAGATGCGCGCCGCTCCCAGTGCGTTGTTGATGTCGGCGCGGACCCGCGCCAGGTAGGTGTCCCGCGACGGCGCACGATCGGCCACCAGCCGGACGATCTCCTCGTACCGCTTGGGATGCAGAATCGCGAACGACAGGTCCTCGAGTTCCCACTTGACCGTCGCCATACCGAGCCGATGCGCAAGCGGCGCAATCACTTCCAGTGTCTCGCGCGCCTTGCGTGCCTGCTTCTCCGGGGGCAGGAAGCGCATGGTCCGCATGTTGTGCAGCCGGTCGGCGACCTTGATCACCAGCACGCGTGGATCGCGCGCCATCGCGATGATCATCTTGCGGATCGTCTCCGCCTCCGCGGCGCTGCCGAGGGCGACCTTGTCCAGCTTGGTCACGCCGTCGACGAGATGGGCGACCTCGACCCCGAAATCCTTCTCGAGTTGCTCGAGCGAATACCCGGTGTCCTCGACGGTGTCGTGCAGCAGGGCGGCCACGAGCGTCGTCGTGTCCATACCGAGGTCGGCGAGAATCGTCGCCACCGCCAGCGGATGGGTGATGTACGGGTCACCCGACTTGCGCGTCTGTCCGTCATGGCGCTCGTCGGCGACGTCGTAGGCGTGCTGCAGCAGCGCGACGTCGGCCTTCGGGTAGATCTCACGATGCAGCGTGACCAGCGGCTCGAGGACGGGCCGCACCGAGCTACGGGTGGCGGTCATCCGGCGTGCGAGGCGGGCACGGACGCGCCGCGACGCCGACGACGACGGGGCGCCCAGGGCGTCCGAACCGGCGCGTTGCGGTGTGCGCTGAGCACCCGCGCCGACGGTGAGCGGCTCGTCGGCGGACGTGGCGGCATCGCCCGCTCCCGGGTCGGCCGGTCGGGGTTGCGCACGGGGTCGGTCCGGTCGCGCGCCGGACGATTCCGTCACCGGCGCCTCGGCGCTCTCCTCGCGGGCACTCGTGTCGATCTCGTCGTGCATCGTGACCTCCTCTCCCATCCGTCCCGGACAACAATCGTTGACGCGAGTCTAGTCCGGAGTCGCCGACGACCCGCGGCCTTCTCTCAGCCGACGGTGACGGCGTGAACCGGCAGGTCGGCGCCCAGCCCGTCGGCAATGGTCGCGCGGCCACCGAGGCCATCGAGTTCCATGATCACCGCGACGCCGACGACATGGGCTCCGGCCCGCTGCAGCAGTTCGGCCGCTGCGACCGCGGTGCCGCCGGTCGCGAGCACGTCGTCCACCAGGAGTACCCGCTGACCGGTGATGTCGATGCCGCTGGCCGGGATCTCCAGACTCGCGGTGCCGTATTCGAGGGTGTAGTCGACGCTGTGCACAGGCGGGGGCAGCTTGCCGCCCTTACGAACCGCCAGCACGCCGACCTCGAGTTCGCGGGCGACCGCGCCCCCGAGGAGGAACCCGCGCGCGTCGATGCCGGCGACGAGGTCGATGCCGCGGCAACCATGCGTGAGCGCGGTGACCACCGAGGAGAGACCGACCGGGTCGGCGAGCACCGGGGTGAGGTCCTTGAAGGCGATGCCGGGCTTCGGGAAGTCCGCGACCATCCGCGCATGGACCGCGATGGCCTCCCGTGCCTCGTCGAGCGCACGCGCGGTCACGTCGTCCGCGGGTCCCGACCGAAGGTTGTCTGCGTCAGTCACGTACCGTCCACCGATCCATGTTCCATCCGGTTCCGTTGCGACCCAGCCCGGCCACCACGTTATCGACCCGACCGCCCCACCGCTGGACGCGGGGCGCGGCGAACAACGGGATCGACGGCAGACTCGACCACGCGGCGTTCTCGATGGCTCGCACCAGTGGCAGGCGATCGGCAGCGAGATCGGACGCGACGAGTTCGTCGATCGCGCCGCTGACCTCGGGACTACGGAACCCACCCAGGTTCAGCGGGTCACCGCCCCGGAGCTGGTAGGCGTCGCGCGACGGGTTGGCCGCGCCGGCCGCCGCGAAAGCGGCGCCGTTGGCGACCAACAGCGCGTCCACGTCGCGCCCCAACGCCCCGGGAGCGATCTCCGGTGAACCCGCATCGACGACGTCGATGCCCACCCGCCGACACGACTCGGCCATCGCGGCGACCATCTGCTGCCGTCGCACGGTCGGTGCGAGGTAGCCGATCCGGATCCGCAACGGACCGGCGCGGGCGCCGTCGGGGTCGGCGCTCAATGTCCGCGCCCGCGGGAGGTCGGGACGCGAGTACGCCCGCCCGAACGCGCCGTTGAGCTGTGCCGCCAGATTGTCGGACGGCGCGAGAACCCGCAGATTCCACACCTGCGCGCCCTGACCGAACTGTCGGGCCAACGCATCCCGCGGCACGCACGACGCGAACGCCTGCCGGGCGCGCAGATCAGCGAACACACCTCTCTGCGAGAGCACCAGCTCCTCGACCGCCAGGGCCCGATTCGGTTGCGGCAGCGGCTGTGTCGAGGTACCCGACGGAGTCACCTCGTCCCCGGTGAGCCCGGCGGTGATGTCGGCGACGTCGAAAGCGCCGTCGGGGATGCGTCGTTCGGCATCGGTCCCCCGACCCCACACGACGATCCGCGGAGTGGCCGGCGCATCACCCCACCATTTGTCGTTCGCCACCAGCACGAGACCACCGGACTTCGAGTATCGATCCACCCGATACGGTCCCGACGACGGGAAGCGAGCCGCGTCGATGGGGCCGGGCGTCAAGGTGAAGCCGCTGTTCCAGGATCGGGCGACCTTGGTGATGGCCGCCCCATCCGTCGCGCGGATCGCGTCGAGGACGTCCGGGATGCCCGCGTCGCGCGCGATCACATGCGCGGGCAGCAGTGTTCCCGCGCCGAACAGGGACAGCCAGTCGCGGTAGTCGCGGCCGCGCGCGAAGGTCGCGGTCGCGGTCTTGTCTCCGGGATTGCAGTCCATCCGCTCGATGTCACGATAGCCCGCCGTCGTCGCCGGCCGGAATCCGCGGAACCGACCGCTCATCGCCGCCCACGCGAGGACGAGGTCGTCGCAGTCGACGGCCTGTCCATCGGAATAGCGTGCCTCGGGATTGATCTCGTAGTGCAGGGTCAGACCGTCTCCCGGCACCGGGGTCACGGTGCCGATGTCGCGATCCGGCGTGACCTGCCCCTGCGCGCCGAGATAGCTGAACCCGGGCAAAATCCGGGTGGTGGCCATCAGGACGCCTGACGCGTTGCCATCGACGGTATTGGCGTTGTAGCTGTCGATCCGCGCATCCACCACGTAGTCGATGGTGGGCGGGCCGTCCTCGCCGCAGGCGGTCAACAGGCCCGCGGCGACCACGATCACACCCACCATCGAGAACAGGGTCGCGGACAGGCCGGTTCGTCGTCGGGCAGCCGCCCCGGTCCGCAGAGTCACGACGCGTAGGTTATCGCGACCGACGCCGTTTTCCGGTCGGAGCCTGCGGTGCGTCCGCTTCGGCGCGCCGCGACGTCCGCCCGGTGGACGAGCGCCCCCGGACCGGACGCGGCTCACGATAGTCGTCACCGGCGGCCACCCGGGCCCGCCGATCCAGCACGCGCTTGGTGTGCCGGGAGATGTCCTCACGACGTTCCTTGAGCGTCACCAGGAGCGGCGCCGCCAGGAAGATCGACGAGTACGCACCGACGACCACGCCGACGAGTTGGATCAGCGCGAGATCCTTCAGGGTGCCCACGCCCAGCAGCCAGACCGCGATGACCATCAGCGCGATGATCGGCAGCACCGAGATGATGGTGGTGTTGATCGAACGCATCAATGTCTGGTTGACCGCGAGGTTCGCCTGCTCGCCATACGTGCGCCGCGACGTCTGCAGGACCGACCGGGTGTTCTCCGCGACCTTGTCGAACACCACGACGGTGTCGTAGATCGAGAAACCGAGGATGGTCAGCAGACCGATGACGGTCGCCGGGGTGACCTCCCAGCCGACCAGCGAGTAGATGCCGGCGGTGACGATGATGTCGAAGAACAGCGACGCCAGTGCGGCTGTCGACATCTCCCGGTCGAACCGGATGGCGATGTAGACGAAGACGATCACCAGGAACACGGCCAGGGCGATCAGCATCTTCTCGGTGATCTCCCCGCCCCACGTCGAACTGACGTCGGAGGAACTCACCTCCGCGGCGGTCAGCCCCGGACCGAATTTGTCGGCCAGGGCTCGGGTCACCTGCTCGGTCTGGGCGATGGTCAGCGTCTCGGTACGGACCTGCACGGTCTCGCTCGACCCGGACCCGGCGGTCTGCACCGACTCCGGCTCCTCGCCGAGGGTCGCCGAGAAGACCTCCTCGACCGAATCGGAGGTGATGCCCGCCGACACCGGGATGGAGACCTGGGTGCCGCCCTCGAACTCGATACCGAGCGTGAACCCACGGATCGCGATCGATCCGATCGAGATCAGCAGGATCGCCGCCGTGACCAGGTACCAGGTGCGACGCTTCGCGATGATGTCGAACGCGCCGGTTCCGGTGTAGAGCCGGGACAGGAACGACCTGTCCTTCTCCGCGACGTAGTTGGCCTCGGAGGTCGGTGCCCCGGTGGCGCCGTCGGCCTCGTCGACGTCATCGACCAGCACGTCGGGTGCCATGGTTCCGGTGTCCTCGGCCCGCCCGCCGCCGGTGCGTCCGGAGTTGGGGCGCCCGGAGTCGGGGCGCGGCGGATTGCCACTGCCGCCGGTGGACCGCCCGGTGTCGGGACGGCCGGGATTGGGTGTCTGAAAACTCATTTCGCCGATCCTTCCGACGCCGTGGCCCGGTCCGGCCGGGTGGCCTGCCGTCGCCGGCGGGCAACCTCACTGACCGCGCCGAGGCCGTTGACGCTCGGCCGGGACAGGAACTCCGACCGGCTCGCGAGGACCACGAGCGGATGGGTCACCAGGAACACGACCACGATGTCGAGGATGGTGGTGAGGCCCAGGGTGAACGCGAAGCCGCGCACCTCACCGATGGCGAGGATGTAGATGACGGCGGCGGCGATGAAGCTGACCGCGTTGCCCGACCAGATCGTTCGCCGCGCGCTGGCCCAGCCGCGCGGCACCGCGGATCGGAAACTTCGGCCCTCCCGCATCTCGTCCTTTATTCGCTCGAAGTAGACGACGAACGAGTCGGCGGTCATGCCGATACCGATGATCAGGCCGGCGATGCCGGCGAGGTCGAGGGTGAACCCGATCCATCGTCCGAGCAGCACGATGATCCCGTAGACCATCAGCCCGGCCAGCACGAGCGACAACACCGTCAGGATGCCGAGCATCCGGTAGTAGAGCAGCGCATAGAGCAGCACGGCGATCAGACCGACCGCACCGGCGATCAGGCCGGCCTTGAGCGACGACAGACCCAGTGTGGCGGAGACGGTTTCGGCGTCGGAGGCCTCGAAGGACAGCGGCAGTGAGCCGTACTTCAACACGTTGGCGAGGTCCTTGGACTCCTGCTGCGTGAAGTTGCCGCTGATCTCGGTCTGGGGTGTCGTGATCGCGCCGCGGATCTGCGGCGCCGAGACGACCTTGGTGTCGAGGGTGAACGCGGTCTGCTTGCCGATGTTCTGACCTGTGTAGGTGGGCCAGAAGTTCTGCGCATCACCCTTGAACTCGACCTGCACGATCCAGGCACCCGCCTGCTGCGTAGTGCCGGCGGTGGCGTTCTTGATGTCGCGACCGTCGATGATCTCCGGTCCGAGCAGATAGACCTCGGTGCCGTCCTGCGAGCACGCCACCAGGTACTGATCGGGCAGGTCGTTGCCGAGCAACGGATCGTTCGCTCCCGGCGAGCAGTCCATCTTCGCCATCTGCGCGGTCAACGCATCCAGGTTCGCACCCTGCGGCGCCTGTCTGAGCTTGCGCTGCTCGTCGATCGCCGCGGCCGATGTCTCGCCGTTCTCGTCGGAGTCCTGCTCGTCCGCCGGCTTCGGCTGCGGCGTCGCCGCGGTGACATTCTCGACCGGGCGGACGAACAGCCGAGCGGTCTGACCCAGCGAACGGGCCTGCTTGCCATCGTCGCCGGGCACGGTGATCACGAGGTTGTTCCCGTTGACCACCACCTCGGAACCGGACACACCGAGCCCGTTCACACGCTGCTCGATGATCTGCTTCGCCTGGTTCAGCTGGTCGCGCGACGGCGGCTGGCCGTCCGGGGTGCGAGCGGTGAGCGTCACCCGGGTGCCGCCCTGCAGATCGATGCCCAGCTTGGGTGTCGGCGATCCGCCACCGGTGAAGAAGACCAATCCGTACACGACGGCCAACAACACGAGAAAAGCGGTCAGGGGTCTCCACGGCGGAATCTCACGTGGAGGTCCCGACCGCTTCGCCGACGCCCGGCGAGGTGTGGTCACTGCTGTTCTGGTCTCCTAGGGAAAGCGCGCTGGGGCACCGATCGGCGCCGGCACGCGCGGACGAGCCGGTCGGTCGACCACTCTACTGACTGCACGGTAAGTCCCGGCTGAGAGTCCAACCATGGCGCTGCGGGCGCACGATGCGCCCGCAGCGGGTGCTCACTTGTCGTCTGTGGGGTTCTCGCGCGGACGATCGGAAGAGAAGGTGTCGTCGGCCCGCGGGCTGACGTCGTCCGACGACGGCGTCGTGTCGATCTCGTCGGCATCGATCTGCTCGGGCCGCGCGGTGAGCGCGCCCGGGTAGGTCTCGGCGGCGTCCTCGGTCGGGACGACGCGCACGACGGCGAGTCGGTTGAAGCGGGTCACCACACCGGTCGCGATCTCCAGGTCGAGAAAATCCGCGGCCGAGTCGTCGACGACGGTGGCGAACATGCCGGACGTCAGCTGCACCCGGGCACCGGTGGCCACGGAGTTCTGCATGTTCTGCATCTCGGTCACGCGCTTCTTCTGCTTGCGGATGCTCAGGAACATGAACCCGGCCAGCAGGGCCAGCAGAAGGGGGAAGAAGAGGGACTCCATGATTACAGCAACAATCCTTGTCGGTTTGGTCGTGGCGGGTGTGGGTGGTATGTCCGGTTCGGCCGGTCAGCCGACGGCCACTCGAAGGCACGCTCGGACACACCCAACTCCTCCGAGGGCTGCACCCAGTGTGCCATGCCGCCTCGAGACGTTCATCGGTCCGGGCTATAGATCGTCGAACAGGCTCTCCGTGATCGCGTCCCGGGATCGCACCCCGAAACTGGCGTTCATCGCGCCGGCGGGCGGCGTCAGTCCGAGATGGTGCCAGGCCGCGGCCGTCGCGACGCGGCCGCGCGGCGTGCGCGCCATCATCCCGGCCCGCACCAGGAAGGGCTCACAGACCTCCTCGACGGTGGTCGGCTCCTCCCCCACGGCGACAGCCAGGGTGGACACCCCTACCGGACCGCCACCGAACCCGCGGACCAGCGCGTTGAGCACCGCGCGATCGAGTCGGTCGAAACCCAGGTCGTCGACGTCGTACACCGCGAGCGCGGCACGCGCGACCTCGACGGTGACCACGCCGTCGCTGCGGACCTCCGCGTAGTCGCGCACGCGGCGCAAAAGCCGGTTGGCGATCCGCGGCGTCCCCCGCGAGCGACGCGCGATCTCGGTGGACGCATCCGGCAGCAGTCGGATGCCGAGGATGCCCGCGGATCGACGCAGGACCCGGACCAGCTCGTCGGTCTCGTAGAACTCCATGTGCGCGGTGAAGCCGAAGCGGTCACGCAACGGGCCGGTCAGCGAACCGGATCGCGTGGTGGCACCGACCAGGGTGAACGGCGCGACGTCGAGTGGGATGGACGTCGCGCCCGGGCCCTTCCCCACGACGACATCGACACGGAAGTCCTCCATGGCGAGGTAGAGCATCTCCTCGGCGGGCCGGGCGATGCGGTGGATCTCGTCGATGAACAGCACGTCGCCGTCGACCAGGTTGGACAGCATCGCGGCGAGGTCACCCGCTCGTTCCAGCGCCGGCCCCGAGGTGACGCGGATCGCGGCTCCCATCTCGGCGGCGATGATCATCGCCAGAGACGTCTTGCCCAGTCCGGGCGGACCCGACATCAGGATGTGGTCGGGAGTGCCACCGCGCCCCTTCGCCCCCTGCAGGACGAGTTCGAGCTGCTCGCACACCCGGGGCTGGCCGATGAAGTCGGCCAGCGAGCGTGGCCGCAGGCCCGCGTCGAAGTCGCCGTCCGTGGGCTGTTCGGTCGGACTCACCGGACGTTCGTCGGGATCGGGCATCTCGTCGCGGGTCATGCCGTCTTCCCCAGCAGGGCCAGCGACTGCCGCAGGACGGTCGAGGCGTCGGCCTCGGGCGCGTCGGCCAGGACCGCGGCGACGGCCTTGTCCGCGGGTCCGGCCGTGAAGCCCAGCCCCACCAGCGCCTCGGCCACCTGCTCGCGCACCGTTCCGCCGATCGCCACGGCCGCACCACCGGCCGTGTGCGCGACCGGCACCTCGACCTTGTCGCGCAACTCCACGACGAGCCGTTCGGCGACCCGCTTGCCCACTCCGGGCACCGTGGTGAGCGCCTTCACGTCCGAATCGGCCAGGGCACGCCGCAGCGCGTCGGGTTCCAGGACCGCCAGGGTCGCCATCGCCAGGCGCGGCCCCACCCCCGTCACCGTCTGCAGCAACGCGAACAGCGAGCGGGCGTCGGGCTCGGTGAAGCCGTAGAGCGTCATGGAATCCTCACGCACGATCATCGAGGTGAGCAGCGTCGCCTCCTCGCCCCGGCGCACCGACGCCACGGTCGCGGGGGTCACCAGGACGCGATACCCGACGCCGGCACAGTCGATCACCACGTGGTCCAGCGCGACGTCGACGACAGGCCCACGAACGGATGCGATCACGCCGCTCCCCCCTTCGGCGTCCGTGCGGATTCCTTCGTCGCGACGGCGGCGCGGGCCACCCGCGCCCGATGGTGGCGGGCCAGTTCCTCCGCCTTGCGCTGCGCCTCGATCATCTTGTCGGTCGTCGGGCCACGCCAGCAGTGACAGATCGCCAGTGCCAGTGCGTCTGCGGCGTCGGCCGGTCGTGGTTTGGTCTGCATCCCCAGAATCCGGGTGACCATCGTCGTGACCTGCGCCTTGTCGGCGCGTCCGCTGCCGGTGACGGCCGCCTTGACCTCCGACGGCGTGTGGAAGCGGACCGGGACGGCCCGCTGTCCGGCGGCGAGTGCGATGACGCCGCCCGCCTGTGCGGTGCCCATCGCGGTCGAGACCTGGTTCTGCGCGAACACGCGCTCGATGGCGACCACATCGGGACGATGGACGTCGAGCCAGTGGCATGCGGCGGTGTAGATCGCGAGCAGACGATCGGCAAGATCCATGTCGCTGGGCGTACGGACCACGTCGACGTCGAGCGCCGTCACCGCCCGGCCGCGACCCGACTCCACCAGCGCGATCCCACACCGCGTCAGGCCGGGATCGACCCCCATCACACGCACGTACACCTCCACCGGGACGACCTGACCGAACAGTTGTTCGAGATTCTATCGGTCGTCGCCGACGAGCCGGGCGAGCAACACGCGACAATGGCACCTGCCATGCCCAGTTATCGCGCGATATCCCCGGACGGTCTCGTCGAGCTCTGTGCCGACCTCGCGGCCGGAGGGCCGGGGCGACGCGTCGTCGCCATCGACGGCGCCGACGCCGCGGCACCGGTGGCACTCGCGGCGGCCGTGGTCGAGCGGCTCGTCACGGCCGGCCGGTCGGCCGCGGCGGTCGCGATGGCCGACTTCGTCCGCCCCGCTTCGCTGCGGCTGGAGTACGGACACACCGACACCGAGAGCTACCAGACGATCTGGTTCGACCACGACGCCATCCGGCGCGAGGTGGCCGACGCGCTGCACACCCGGGGCGAATGGCTGCCCCGACTGTGGGATGCGGCCCGCGACAGGTCGTTTCGCGACCGCCCGCGGAAGGCAGCACCCGATCAGGTGCTTGTCGTGGCCGGACCGATGCTGCTCGGGAGCGCACTGCGCTTCGATGCGACGATCGCGCTGGTGATGAGCGAGGCGGCCCTGCGACGCCGGACTCCGCCCGACGACACATGGACGATCGAGGCGATACTCGACCATGCGCGGCAGGCACCGGCCGCGGACATCGAGGTCCGCTACGACCACCCCGACCGGCCCGCCGTCCGGACGGGTGATCCCGCGAAGTGATCAGCAGTCCCGGCCCGCTCGGGCTCAGGCGTCGAGTTCGGCGAGCACGTCGTCGCTGATGTCGACGTTGCTGTAGACGTTCTGCACGTCGTCGGAGTCCTCGAGGGCATCGATCAGTTTGAACACCTTGCGGGCCCCCTCGGCATCCACCGGAACCTCGACGGATGCGCGAAAATCGGCCTCGGCGGAGTCGTAGTCGATGCCGGCCTCCTGCAGGGCACTCCGGACGGCCACGAGATCGGTCGGCTCACTCACCACCTCGAAGCTCTCCCCGAGATCGTTGACCTCCTCGGCACCCGCATCGAGCACGGCCATCAGGATGTCGTCCTCGGACTGGCCGCCCTTCTCCAACGTCACCACACCCTTGCGGGTGAACAGATAGGACACCGACCCGGGATCGGCCATGTTCCCGCCGTTGCGGGTCATCGCGGTGCGCACCTCACCGGCCGCGCGATTGCGGTTGTCGGTGAGGCACTCGATCAGGATGGCGACACCGTTGGGGCCATAGCCCTCATAGGTGATGTTCTGCCAGTCCGCGCCGCCCGCCTCTTCACCGCCGCCGCGCTTACGCGCACGCTCGATGTTGTCGTTGGGCACCGACGACTTCTTCGCCTTCTGGATCGCGTCATAGAGCGTGGGGTTGCCTGCCGGATCACCGCCGCCGGTCCGCGCCGCCACCTCGATGTTCTTGATCAACTTGGCGAACATCTTGCCGCGCTTGGCGTCGATGACCGCCTTCTTGTGCTTCGTGGTGGCCCATTTGGAATGGCCGCTCATGAGACTCCGCATCCTTCTCGACAGTGGGCCCCGGGCGCCCCGCTCGGAGCGGCCGGGTCGGTACTGACGTGACCATCCGATGACGATCCGCCCAACGCCAAGATCTTACCGGTGCAGATCCGGACCGGTTCGGGACTCCCGCGGAACCGGGCCCGCCCGCCGACGCGCGCTACCCGTCCGACGACGCCCCCACCGTGCGCACCATGTCGACGAAGTAGCGATGCACCCGGCGATCCCCGGTCACCTCGGGGTGGAAGGAGGTGGCCAGTACCGAGCCCTGGCGGACGGCGACGATCCGGCCCTCGGCCGGCCCGTCCGGCACCCGCGCGAGCACCTCCACGTCCGGCGCGATCGACTCCACCCACGGAGCCCGGATGAACACCGCACGCATGGGCGCCTCCCCGGGCGCATCGGTGACCCCGGCGAACTCCAGATCGGTCTCGAAGCTCTCCACCTGGCGACCGAATGCGTTGCGGCGCACGGTGATGTCCAGGGCATCGAGATGCCGCGCGTCCGGGCGTGTGTCGAGAATCGTGGTCGCCAGCATGATCATCCCAGCGCACGACCCGTAGGCGGGCAGTCCGGCGGTCAACCGCTCACGCAGCGGATCGAACAGGTCGAACACTGTCAGCAGGTGACTCATCGTCGTGGACTCACCGCCCGGGATCACGATCCCGTCGACCTCCGCCAACTCGGTCTCCCGACGGACCGCCACGGCCTCGGCGCCCGTCACCTCGAGGGCAGCGAGGTGTTCACGGACATCACCCTGAAGCGCGAGAACACCGATCCGTGGCCGCGTCTGCGCACTCACTTCGCCGACTCGAGATGTTCGTACCCGGTAGCGCGTCCGGTTCTGCTCAGGCCTTCCTGGGTGACCGCCGCCACCAGTCGCCCCTCGAGATCGAAGATGCGCCCCTGCGTCAGCGTCCGGCCGGCCGACGCCGACGGCGATGTCTGGTCGTAGAGCAGCCACTCATCCGCCCGGAACGGGCGCATGAACCACATGGCGTGGTCCAGCGACGCCGCCTGGGGCGTCACGTCGGGGTGCGGGACCCTCGACGACCCGAGCAGCGTCATGTCACTCATGTAGGCGAGCGTGCACACGTGGAACACCTGGTCGGCCGGCAGCGGGTGACGGTACTTGAACCACACGCGCTGCTGCGCGGCGAAGTAGTCCGACGTGATCATCTGCGCGCGCGGCACGACCCGGATGTCGAAGTTGTCCCACTCCCGGAAGATCGAGATGGCCTCGTCCGACAGGTCCTCGAGTGCGTCGTTGACCTCGTCGGGGGCCGGCGCCGGCGGGATGTGGTCCTGGTGCTCGAAACCCACGTCGCCGATCACGTGGAACGATGCCGACATGGTGAAGATGGCTTCGCCGTTCTGAATCCCGGTGACCCGGCGCGTGGTGAACGACCGCCCGTCGCGGATACGGTCGACCAGGAAGACGGTCGGATGGCCGGGGTTGCCCGGCCGCAGGAAATACCCGTGCAGCGAGTGCACCGCGAACTCCGTGGACACGGTCCGCGTCGCGGAGACCAACGCCTGCCCGGCGACCTGTCCCCCGAAGGTGCGCTGGAGGTAACTCGGAAAGGCGGGCCCCCGGTAGATGTCGGTCTCGATCGCCTCGACCTGCAGGATCTCTTCGATGGTTGCCACGGGAGAACAGTATCGCGCACGCCCGCTTTTCGATCGGTGTGCCCGTCGCCGCGGCGTCGGCGATCGTGGGGTCGGCGATCGTGGGGTCGGTGCCGAGGCGATGTAACGTCCGGGCACCGCGCCGACGATGTCCTGAGTGCTTCGGTCGGTCTCCGAACCCCCCGACCCGGGGACCGGCCGGAGCGCGACCTGTTCGGCGGCCGACGCCGGTCGCTCAGAGTTCGTCGAGCGCGATCAGCCCGTCCTGCACGGCGCGGGCGACGAGCGCGGCCTTCGTCGGTGCGGCCCGCCCGACATCCGAGTACTTCGCCCGGATGCGCGTCAGGTGCGTGTTGACGGTACCGAGCGAGATGTAGAGTTCTTCCGCCACAGCAGGTTTGGAATCGACCATCAGCCAGGTCCGGAGCACCTCGACCTCGCGTGTGGTCAGCGACGGCCGCTCCATGTCTGCCTGTTCGAGACCGCACGAGCAGTGCACCCCCGCCGACTCGCTCCGGCCCGCCGACGTCACCAGCGTCATGTGGGCGCGGCCGCGCGCACCGTCTGTCCGATGACCCGGCGCATCGACGTCGCCGGGCAAAGGCATGCCGGGCAACGGCATCCGGCGCTGGGCGAGCCGGGCGAGCGCCTCCTGGCGACGGCGGGTGGCCTCTGCCCTGCGGCGCGCGTCACGCCCGTCGCCGGCGGCACCGGCACTCGCGAGGGCCGGCCGGTTCCCGCCGTTGCGGACCGAGGAGTGATGTTGCTGCACGTGATCTGCGATGACTGTCATGGTTGTCCTCACTCGTCCGGGGGCATCCGGTCTGTCTGCCCCGCTGTCGTGAGTTAGACGCTATGAATCGGCAAGAGGTTCCGCGATGGGGAGAACTACCCAATCGATGGGGAGAAACACGCACGTGACCGGTCGCAGCCGGCTCGATTCGGGCGTGCGCCGATCAGGATTCGTCCGCCACCACGGGTGCGTCACCGTCGGTGACGTCGTCCTCGTGCACGACTATCACCACCAACGTCACGTTGTCGTGGGCGCCGAGCGCCAGCGCGGCGTCCACCAGCGCCTCGGCGCCCGCTTCGGCGCTGTCCGCATCGCGCAGGATGTCGGCGATCTCCTCGTCGGGCAGTTCACCCGTCAGCCCGTCCGAGCACACCAGGATGACATCACCGACAAGCGCTGGGAGCGAGAAGAAGTCCGCCTGCGGCGCAGCCATGCCCGCACCCAGAGCACGGGTGATCACGTTGCGCCGTGGGTCGATCCGGGCCTCCTCGCGGGTGAGGAAACCGGCATCCACGAACTCCTGCACCTGCGAGTGATCGACGGTGAGCTGCTCGAGTACCCCGCCCTGCAGTCGGTAGGTCCGGGAATCGCCGATGTTGAGAACCAGCCAGTGTGGGGCACCCTCGTGGTTCACCAGCACCGCGCCCGTCGCCGTGGTCCCGGCCCGACGGTCGGATTCGCCGGCGATCGCGCCGATCTTGCCCTGCGCGACCTCCAGCAACTCGATCAACGCGAGTTGCGTCTGGGTCTGATCCTGGTCGCTCTGCACGTCGGCCAGGGTCAGGAGCGCCGCCTCGCTGGCGATCTCACCGCTGTCGTGGCCACCCATGCCGTCGGCGATCAGGTACTTGCCGGGCGCGACCAACGCGGCATCCTCGTTCGCGTCACGGACCCGGCCGACGTTGCAGACGACCGCCCATTCCAACCGGAGTCCCGCCAGTGTGTCGGTGCCGCAACGGGATGCATCCCGCACGATGGTCGCCGCGTCCATGATCAGCAGATCCTACGGCAGATCCGTCTACCAGCCGCGCTCGGCGAGACGATGGGGTGCCGGGATGTCGTCGACGTTGATGCCGACCATCGCCTCGCCCAGGCCTCGGGAGACCTTCGCCAGCACGTCCGGATCATCGTGGAAGGTGGTGGCCTGCACGATGGCCGCGGCGCGCTGGGCGGGGTTGCCGGACTTGAAGATGCCCGATCCGACGAACACACCCTCGGCCCCGAGCTGCATCATCATCGCCGCATCCGCCGGGGTCGCGATACCACCCGCGGTGAACAGTGTGACCGGCAGCTTGCCGGCCTCGGCCACCTCGACGACCAGATCGTAGGGCGCCTGGAGCTCCTTGGCCGCCACATACAGCTCGTCCTTCGGCAGCGACGTCAGCCGTCGGATCTCGTCGCGGATCTTGCGCATGTGGGTCGTCGCGTTCGACACGTCGCCGGTACCGGCCTCGCCCTTCGAACGGATCATCGCCGCGCCCTCGGTGATGCGACGAAGCGCTTCACCGAGATTGGTGGCACCGCACACGAACGGAACGGTGAACGCCCACTTGTCGATGTGATTGGCGTAGTCGGCCGGGGTCAGCACCTCGGACTCGTCGACGTAGTCGACGCCGAGGCTCTGCAGGATCTGCGCCTCGACGAAATGACCGATCCGTGCCTTCGCCATGACCGGGATCGACACCGTGGCGATGATCCCGTCGATCATGTCCGGGTCACTCATCCGCGAGACGCCGCCCTGGGCACGGATGTCGGCAGGCACCCGCTCGAGCGCCATCACGGCGACGGCACCTGCGTCCTCGGCGATCTTCGCCTGCTCGGGGGTGACCACGTCCATGATGACGCCGCCCTTGAGCATCTCGGCCATACCGCGCTTCACCCGGGCAGTCCCCTGCCCCAGGGTCGCCACCGGATCGTGCTGTCCGTTCCCGGCGGTGCCGTTGAGGGTGTTCGGGCCGTCCGGTCCGGGAGTGCTCCCTGACTGGAATTGACTCACGTGATGCTCCTGATGTCGTACTGTCCGGCAGGTGGTACCGGCTCCGCGTGTGCGCGGGGACCCCACAAGTCTAGGCGAGCGTGTGGATCGACATCACCGGCCTCCTCGGCCGCGGGGTCGCCGGTCGTTGCACACCCCGAGGACGCGGTCACCGTGCGACCCGATCGGCGGTCCGATCTAGGAACCGCTCCCCGGCGTCACGCGCTCGATGATCTCGAAGAACTGGGGCAACTCGGCGGTGCCGCCCAGGTGCAGCCAGCGGATCAGCCGACGTTCGCCGAGATTGCGGGTGTCGCGGACGGCATCGTTGTAGAAGCGACGCGCCATCATGACCCGCGTCTCGGCATCGGCGAGCTCGACGACCAGGCCCTGCGAACGCGAGTGGGTGTCGGTCCGGGCGAGCAACCCCGACACCCGGTTCTCGGCCTGTTCACGTGCGTGCGGTGGCGCATGCTCGGCGTGATCGGCGGCGACCGCCAGTTCCTGCCCGGCGACGCGCGCCTCCTCGTCGTAGCTGGCGATCATGCCCGCCGCGATCGCCCTGGCCACCACGGCCCGTCGTTCCAGGGCGGCGTCGAGGGCCTGTCGGGCGAGATCGACCCGCACGTTGAGCCGGTCGAGGCGATTCGCGGTCTGGTATGCCCAGCCGGCGGCCAGGACCACCAGCAGGACGACCACCGCGATGATGGCGATGGCCAGGCCCGAGATCTGCATTGACGCTCCTCTCAGTCCGAGACCACGACGGGACCTGCGCCGACGGTCACGGTGTCATAGACGCGCAGGATCTGATCGGCGACCCGGGACCAGTCGTATCGGTCGGCTCGGCGATGTCCCGCCTCCACCAGTTCGGCGCGGGCGGCATCGTCGCCGAGGAGACCGATCACCGCCTTGGCGAGATCATCGGACGACCCGGTCGGCACCAGGCGGCCCGCCCGCCCGTCGTCGAGCACCCGGCGAAATGCGTTCAGATCGCTGGCGAGTACGGCCGCACCGGCAGCCATCGCCTCCACCAGCACGATGCCGAAGCTCTCGCCGCCGAGGTTGGGCGCGCAGTAGACGTCGGCCGAGCGCAGTGCGCGGGCCTTCGTCTCGTCGTCGACCTGACCGAGGAAGACGAGGTGACCGGCCAGCTCGCCGGCCCGACGGCGCAGCGCGCGTTCGTTGCCACCTCCGACGACCAGGACGCGGACATCCGGGAACTCCGCGACGACGGCGGGCAGCGCGCGCATCAGGATGTCGATTCCCTTGCGCGGCTCGTCGTATCGCCCGAGGAACAGGATCGTGTGACCCGGCCACGGGTATCCGTCCAGCGGTTCGGCATCCGCGAATGCGGCCACATCGATGCCGTTGGGGATCTCCACCGCGTCCGAGCCGAGCGATTCCATCTGCCACCGACGCGCCAGTTCCGAGACGGCGATCTTGCCCGCGATCCGCTCATGGTACGGCCGCAGGATGCCCTGGAAGATCGTCAGCCACATCGAGCGTGTGGTCGACGTGTGGAAGGTGGTGACGATCGGCCCGGAGGCCACCATCAGCGACAGCATGGACAGGCTCGGCGCGTTCGGCTCGTGTACGTGCAACACGTCGAAGCCATTGGAGTCAACCCAATCACGAAGGCGCAGATAACCTTTCGGACTGAAGTTCACCCGTGACACCGACCCGTTGTAGGGCAGGGCGAGTGCCGGCCCGGCGGACACGACGTACTCCGGCAACCGGGTCTCGGGCGCCGACGGGGCGAGCACGCTGACCTCGTGCCCACGTTCGATGAAGACCTGGGCCAGTTCCACCACATGGGCCTGTACGCCGCCCGGCACATCGAAGGAGTACGGGCAGACCATCCCGATCCTCATCGGTCCGGCTCTTCGGTGATCGCCGGGTCGGGGGCGTCCACGCCGAGCCGGGCGCGTCGGGCCGCCGACCAGTCGGACTCCCACAGCGGCTGCAGCATGTGCCAGTCCTGCGGGTGCGCGGCGATGTTCCGGGCGAAGGCGTCCGCGAGGGCCTGTGTGGTGGCCGCGACGCCGCCGGACACGTCGATCTCCGGACCGCAGGAGACCATCGAGTTCGGCGCATCGGTGAACCAGTGATGCGCCGGCAGCAGTGCGGCGCCGGTCTCGATGGCCAATCGCGCCGATCCCGCGGGCATGCGGGTGCGTTCCCCGAAGAAGGTGACCGGGACGCCGTGCCGGGCCAGGTCGCGCTCCCCGACCAGACACACGATCCCGCCGGCCCGCAGCCGCGCGGCAAGCCGGCCGTACGGGGGCTCCTCACCGCCGCTGAGCGGGAAGATCTCGAAACCGAGCGACTCCCGGTACTCGACGAAGCGGTTGAACAGCGACTCCGGTTCGAGGCGTTCGGCGACGGTGGACAGCCCACCGTAGTGCTGCACGAGCCAGACGCCGGCCATGTCCCAGTTGCCGGTGTGCGGCAGCGTCAGGATCACACCCTTGCCGCGCTCCACCACGGCCGTCAGCTCGGTACGGTCCCGTTCCGAGATGGTCACCGTGGCGGCAGTCGTGGCGAGATCCTGTGCGGGCAGCCGGAAGGCCTCGTACCAGTACCTGGCGTACGACCGCATCGCCGCGGCGACCAGGTCGTCGGGGACGCGTTCGGGCGTGGTCCCGATGACCCGCGCGAGGTTGCGGCGCAGCTGGACGGGACCGCCACGACGGCGGCCGGCGAGGTCGCCGCCCTTCTCGAATGCGCTGCGTGCCCATGACTCGGGCGCATGACGCACCGCGGCCCACCCGGCCGCGTACCCGAGGTCGGTGAGCTTGGCACTGACCGAACTCATCGAGACCTGTCCCCCGTCGCCATGTGTGTCAGTGTGCCCCGGCCTGCGGTTGCGTGCCCGTCGTCGGGGGTTCCTCGTCGGGCGCCTGCGGCGCGAGCGGGATCAGTTCCCGTGCGCCCGGCGACGAATAGATCGACCACATGCGCTGCCCGACGGTGATGACCGAGAGCACCGCAAGCACCCAGACCGCCACGTGCACAGCCCAATCCAGCCCGAGCCCGGTCAGCCCGGTGCCCACGAGCACGATGATGAGGCGGTCCGGCCGCTCGATCCAGCCGCCGTCACCGTAGAGTCCGCTGGCCTCGGCACGCGCCTTCGCATACGAGATCACCTGCGACGTCACCAGGCAGATCAGGGTCGCGATCAGCAGTAGTCGGTGCGGTTCGGTGACCGCACACCACCAGGCCAGCCCGGCGAAGATCGCACCGTCGGCGACACGATCACAGGTGGCGTCGAGGACAGCGCCGAACCGGGTGCCGCCGCCGCGGGCACGGGCCATCGCACCGTCGAGCATGTCGAACATCACGAAGAGCCAGATCACCAGCGTCCCGGCGAACAGGTAGCCCATCGGGAACAGGGTCAGTGCCGCGGCGATGGTCGCCGCGGTGCCGATCAGGGTCATGATGTCCGGGCTCAGGCCGGTACGCAGGAGAGCACGACCGATCGGCAGGGTCACCTTGGAGACCGAGGCCCGGCCCCGGATGCTCAGCATCTGACCGCTCCTTTCCCGCGCCGCCCCCGTGACGACAACGGCATCACGACTGTTCGTGCCACGCCGCGGCCAGCAACGAACGGGTGTCGCGCAGCAACTGTGGCATGACCTTCGTCTCGCCGACAACCGTGATGAAGTTCGCGTCGCCGATCCACCGCGGGACGATGTGCTGGTGCAGGTGCTCGGCCAGCGAACCGCCCGCCGCATACCCCAGATTCAGCCCGACGTTGAACGCGTTGGGATTCGAGACCGACTTGATGGTCCGGATGATCCGCTGGGTGAACGACATCAGCTCCGCGGACTCGACGGCGGTCAGATCCTCCAGATCGGCCACCTGCCGATACGGCACGATCATCGTGTGCCCGGGGTTGTACGGATACAGGTTCAGCACCGCGTAGACGGCCTCTCCCCGTGCGACGATCAGCCCGTCCTCGTCCGACATCCGTGGGATGTCGAGGAACGGATGTCCGGTCGACTTCGACGAGGGCGGCGGGTCGGCGGTGATGTAGGTCATCCGATGCGGACTCCACAGTCGCTGAAGCCGATCGGGAACACCGGTCCCGCAGTCGCGGATCTCCCGATCCTCGGGGCGCCGCCGGGCTCAGCCATCGACGGCGTCCGATCCGGGCCCGCCCGTGTCGATCACGTCCGCAGACGGGGAGTCGTTGCGGCGCTGCGCAACCCAGTCGTCGATCAGGTCGATGGCGGTCGCCACCGGCACGCCGTTGACCTGCGATCCGTCGCGGAACCGGAAGCTGACCGCACCTGCGCTCACATCGCGCTCGCCGGCCAGCAACATGAACGGCACCTTGCCCGTGGTGTGGTTGCGGATCTTCTTCTGCATCCGGTCATCGGAATGGTCGACCTCGGCGCGGATACCCCGCTTCTTGAGCTCGCCGATCACCGACTGCAGATGGTCCGCGAATGCCTCGGCGACCGGGATGCCGACGACCTGTACCGGCGCCAACCAGGCCGGGAAGGCGCCCGCATAGTGCTCGGTGAGGACCCCGAAGAACCGTTCGATCGAGCCGAACAGCGCGCGGTGGATCATCACCGGCCGGTGCTTGTTGCCGTCCGAGCCGGTGTATTCGAGTTCGAACCGCTCCGGCTGGTTGAAGTCGAGCTGGATGGTCGACATCTGCCAGTTGCGGCCGAGGGCGTCCTTCACCTGCACCGAGATCTTCGGTCCGTAGAACGCGGCGCCGCCCGGATCGGGCACGAGATCGAGCCCGGACTCACCCGCGACCTCGGCGAGGGTGTTGGTCGCGATCTCCCACGACTCGTCGTCGCCGACGAACTTCTTGGGGTCCTTGGTGGACAGTTCGAGGTAGTAGTCGTCGAGGCCGTAGTCCTTGAGGAGGTCGAGCACGAAGCGCAGCAGCGACCGCAGTTCGTCGCGCATCTGCTCGCGGGTGCAGTAGATGTGCGCGTCGTCCTGGGTCATCCCGCGGACACGGGTGAGGCCGTGCACCACACCGGACTTCTCGTACCGGTAGACCGACCCGAACTCGAAGAGCCGCAACGGGAGTTCCCGATAGGAGCGTCCACGCGACCGGAAGATCAGGTTGTGCATCGGGCAGTTCATCGGCTTCAGGTAGTAGTCCTGCGCCGGTTTGCGGATGCTGCCGTCCTCGTTGAACTCCGCATCGAGCTGCATCGGCGGGAACATGCCGTCCGCGTACCACTCGAGGTGCCCGGAGACCTCGTAGAGGTGCGACTTGGTGATGTGCGGGGTGTTGACGAACTCGTATCCGGCCTCGGTGTGGCGGTGCCGCGAGTAGTCCTCGAGCTCTTTGCGGATGATCCCGCCCTTGGGGTGGAACACCGGCAGGCCGGACCCGAGTTCGTCGGGGAAGCTGAACAGGTCGAGTTCGGCGCCGAGCCGGCGATGGTCGCGGCGTTCGGCCTCGGCCAGGAGTTCGAGGTACGCGTCCTGGGCCTCCGCCGATTCCCACGCGGTGCCGTAGATGCGCTGCAGGTCGGCGTTGTCCTGATCGCCACGCCAGTAGGCAGCCGAACTGCGGGTCAGCTTGAATGCCGCGATGTACTTGGTGGTCGGGACATGCGGGCCGCGGCACAGGTCGCACCAGATGAGTTCGCCGGTGCGGGGATTCAGATTGTCGTAGGCGGTCAGTTCGGCCCCGCCGACCTCCATGACCTCGCTGTCGGCGGCGGCACCCTTGTCATCGATCAGTTCGAGCTTGTAGGGCTCGGCGGAGAGTTCCATCCGCGCCGCATCCTTGGATGCGTACACCCGCCGCGAGAAGCGCTGACCCGACTTGATGATCTGCTTCATCTTCTTCTCGAGCGCGGTGATGTCCTCCGGCGTGAACGGCTCGGCGACGTCGAAGTCGTAGTAGAAGCCGTCCTTGATCGGCGGGCCGATGCCGAGTTTCGCATTCGGGAACAGCTCCTGGACGGCCTGCGCCAGCACGTGCGCGCACGAATGTCGGATCACGCTGCGCCCGGCCTCGGTGTTCGCCGCCACCGGCTCGACGTCGGTGTCGAGGTCCGGGGTCCAGGAGAGATCACGCAATTGCCCACCCGCGTCACGAACCACGACGACGGCGTCGGGCCCCTTGTTGGGCAGGTCGTGTTCGCGTAGCGCCGTACCCGCGGTGGTCCCGGCCGGCACACGGATGGTGGCGGGGACGGTCACCTGGAGATCGTCGGGCACGGGGACGCTCCTCAGCAGTCAGAACACGGTAGGCGTGTCGAGTCGGTCGGTTGCAGTCTGATGGTATCTGCGCCGGGTTCGCCGCCCCGCACCCGCCGACCGGTTCGGGCGCGGCGCACGACCGCGCTCAGGACAGGATGGGGCTCTCGAGCCAGCCGGCCTCGATGTTCAGCCAGCCCGCGACCAACGCGATCGCGCCCAGCAGCCACAGGGTGATCACCACGATCGCCGCCGTCGCCAGCCACGCCGCCGCCTGCACCCACCAGGGCTGGCGCTGCAGCCAGTCCATGTATGCCTCGTACTTGCCGCGGGCGAAGGTCAGCAGCCGATGCGCCCAGGTGAACTCGGACGCCAGGATGCCGAGCCCCAGGAACACGATCAGCCAGCCGGGGCCCGGATAGGGGATCGTGACGATGCCGCAGGCGAGCACGACCGTGCCGACCACGCCGACACCGATGCGGTACGCGAGATGGAGTCTCGGGTTCCGACGGATGAGGTATCGCCGCTGGCGGCCCCACAGCCGCAACCGCTTCCAGGCCGACATCTTCCCCGTTTCATGACCGTTCCGACCGGTTTCGGAAGCCCAGCCTACGCGACGGAGACGATGTCGCCCGGTGGGCGACCGACCGACCGTCGCTGTTCGGCGCGACGCAGGCGCGCATCGGCGACGAGGGTGACGATGATCGTCAGCAGCAACGCCAGCGGATAGCACCCGGCGTACAGGATCACGGCCAACCGGTCGAACCATTGGGGATCTGGCCACCGCGGCATCATGAACAGCCCCAGCGCGATCGCGTGGTCGGAGCCCAGCCGGGGCCCGCTGTTGTACCAGTGGTGCCACCACGTGAAGGACAGACCGACGACCGTCGCGGGCGCGAGCCAGCGCGCCCACGCCCCCGCGCCGATCTCGGTGACCCCGCGATAGGCGAAGTCGAAGGCGACGACGAACAACGGGACGAACCACACCCAGTGGTGTCCCCACGAGAACGGGGAGACGGTGGACGCGGTCATGCCCACGATCGTGACTGCCAGGAGCTCCTGACCGCGCCGGTGGGCGACGCGGGCCGCCCACAATCCGAGGATCGCCGCGATCAGCGCCACCGGCATCCACAGCCACCACGGCGCCTCGTAGAGCGGTATCCCCCGCAACGGGTGCGCGAATCGCCGAACGTCGAAGTAGGCCAGCATCTGCGAGATGAAACCGTTCACCGACTGATTGGCCGGCGAGTCCACACGACCGACCCGCGCCGCACCGCCGACGCGGTCGGTCCAGTAGGACCAGGCATCGCCCGGGATGACGAGCAGCCCGACGACGACCGTCGTCGCGAACGCACCGATACCGGTGACCACCGCACGCCACTGCCGGTTGACCGCCAGATAGAGCAGGAAGAAGGCGGGCGTCAGCTTCACCCCGGCGGCCAACCCGACCCCGATGCCCTTGAGCCTCGAACCCGGCCGCACCATGTCCAACAGGACGAGGTCGACCAGGATCAGCGCCATCAGGAAGATGTTGATCTGACCGAGCCAGATGGTGGTGCGCACCGGTTCGAGGACCGTGGAACCGATCGCGAGCAGCACCGCGAGCATCCACAACCGCCGGTCGATCCGATACCCGAGGCTGCGGAAGCTCAGCACGATCACCGCGATGAGGGCCGCGAAGGTGGCGACCCACCAGACGACCGCGGCGGTCGTCTGGGTCAGCAGCGCGAACGGGACGAAGACGAGTGCCGAGAACGGCGGGTAGGTGAAGTCGAGCCGCCACAGGACGGGACCACCGTAGAGGGAGCGACCGTCGAGGACCGTCTGGGCGCCGGCCCGGTAGACGCGGAGGTCGGTGTAGTTGCTGAACAGCCCGTAGAACGGATTGCCCGGCGAGACCGCGGTGAGATGCCAGACGATCGCACCGACCGCGGCCGACGCGGCGATCCCGATGACCCACCAGGCGATCACGGGCGCGGCTCGTCCCGACCCCTGGGTGTCGACGGAAGCGACGCGCACGAGCCGAACGTACTCGCACGACATCGGACCTGGCGAGGCGAATCGCCGTGGCGCCGGGAAGGTCTGGTTTGTCGTCGTCGATCCGGGCCCGTATCGCGCGGTTCGAGCAGTCGCGGCGGGGGTCCGGCGTCGCTCAGACCCGGTAGGTGACGAACTGGACCCCGTTGCCGAGGGTGCGTTGATCGATGAGCGTCACGTCGATCTTCTGTTCGGTGTCCGGGAAGACGCGGAAGCCGGAGCCGAGCACGACCGGGAACACCATCAGGCGGAGTTGGTCGACGAGGCCGAGGGTCAGCAATGTGTGCACCAGGGTTCGACTTCCGGCGACGAGCACGTCACCGTCGACCTCGTCGCGCAATCGGCGCACCGATGAGTCGATGGGACCGTCGAGGACGACCGAGTTGTTCCACTCGAGTTCGGTCAGTGTCGAGGTGACGACACACTTGCGCATCGAGTTCATCTTCACGGCAAATCCGTCGTCATCCTCGTAGTGCGGCCACGCCCCCGCGAAGGACTCATAGGTCCGGCGGCCGAGCAGATGCACGTCGGCCGCCAGGATCTCGTCGCGCTTGATGGCGCGCAACTCCGGCGTGTGGTGCTCGATCGTCCAGCCCGTGTGCGGGTGGCCCTCCTCGCCGCCGGGCGCCTCCATCACGCCGTCGACGGAAACGAACTCGCTCACCACGATCTGGCCCATGTGCCACTCCCTGTCCGACCGCCCCGATGGCGGTGTGCGCACATACAGACCCTCGCATGGACGAGAACTCACTGCACCCGCCCCGGAAGACGACCGTTGGCACGCGGATAATTTCGCTTGACTGCCACTCAAATCAGTGGTTGAGTGACAGTCAAATGAAAACGACACGCACCTACACCCAATCCGGCCGCGCCAACGGCAAGGTCGCCACACGCGCTCGAATCCTGGCCGCCGCCAAGGAACTCTTCCTCGAGAAGGCGTTCGAGGACGTGACCCTGGCGTCGATCGCCAAGGCGTCGGGGGTGTCCCACCAGACCGTCCTGAATCACTTCGAATCCAAGGCCGGTGTGGTTCTCGGCGTGACGGAGCTCTTCGCGGCGCAGGCCAACGACACGCGCTACGCGGCGCGCCCGGGTGACGTCGAGGGAGCTGTCCATGCCCTCGTCGACGACTACGAGGACATGGGCGACGCCAACGTCCGCTGGGCCACATCGGCGGATCGTCTCCCCGAGTTGTCCGCACAGATGGATGTCGCCCGGGCCGGCCACCGGGCCTGGCTGGCGGCGATGTTCGACACCGAGCTGCCCACCGACCCTGCATGGCGCGAACAACTCCTGGACGCCCTGCACGCCGCCACCGACGTCTACACCTGGAAGCTGCTCCGACGCGATCTCCGACGCAGCCGCGCCGAGACCGAGAAGACCATGGCCGACCTGGTGGTCGGTGTATTGAGAGGCATCGCACCATGAACGCTCGGACCTACCTCTTCGCACTCGTCGACGGCGGTGGCACCGTGCCGCCCGAGCTCGGCGCGGCACGTCGCCTGGTCGAACGGGGCCATCACGTCACGGTGCTCGCCGAGGACTCGATGGCGTCCGACGTCCACGCAACGGGCGCCACCTTCATCCCGTGGACCACCGCGCCCAACCGTGCCTCGCGCCGACCGGAGGACGACCCCTACCGCGACTGGGAGTGCACCAACCCACTCGAGCTGTTCGGCAGACTCCTCGAGTACCAATTCGCCGGTCCCGCACCGGCCTACGCACACGACACGGCCCACGCGATCGACACGGTGAAACCCGATCTGGCGGTGTGCTCCTTCTTCGCCGTCGGCGCGATGGTTGCCGCACAGGCCCGCGGCGTCCCGTTCGACGTGCCGTTCCCCAACACCTATCTGCTCCCGGTCGAGGGGATGCCACCGAGCGGTCTCGGACTGACGCCCGCCCACGGCCCCCTCACCCGACTTCGTGATCGCGTCGTCCGGTCACTGACGCTGCGGCAGTGGAACAAGGGTGTCCCCGCGCTGAACGCGGTGCGCGCGACGTACGGACTACCCCCGGTGGAGGGGTTCTTCGATCAGGCGAACCTCGCCCGCAAGCACCTCGTGCTGACGTCCGCCGAGTTCGACTTCCCCGCCCGGATGCCCGCCCGGGTGCGGTATGTCGGTGCGGTCCTCGACGACCCGGCCTGGACGTCGGATGCACCGTGGACCCCTCCCCCGGGTGACGCGCCGCTGGTCCTGGTCGCCCTGTCGTCGACGTTCCAGGATCAGGTGGGGTGCCTGCAGCGCGTGATCGATGCGCTCGCCGAACTCCCCGTACGCGGATATGTGACGACCGGACCGGCCGTCGATCCCGGCGCGCTGACCGCCCCGGACACCGTGACCGTCGTCGAGGCGGCACCGCACTCCCGGATCCTGCCCCACGCCGATGCCGTCATCACCCATGCCGGCCACGGCACGGTGGTCCGGACCCTCGCCGCCGGTGTACCGATCGTCGCACTCCCCCATGGCCGCGATCAGGCCGACAACGCGGTCCGAGTCAGTGTACGAGGAGCCGGAAAGACTTTGTCCCGCAAAGCAAGCGCACGCAAGATCGCCGCAGCCACGCAGCAGGTGCTCGGCGATTCCGCGTACGCCGACGCGGCTGCACGGCTGGGCGCGATCATCCGCCATGACGCCGAAGCGGGCGCGCTGGTCGCGGAACTCGAGGAGATCGAAGTGACCGAGACGTCGGTGACCGGCGGCTGAGCCGGTGACACCGCGACGTCGACGCGGAAGCGGCTGCGCCGAGCAGAAGGCCAAACCGGACTTCTCTGTGGCCCGCCGGTCGTATCGTCGAGTGCGTGCCGGAGACATCGTATGCACGATGCGGCGATCTCAGCCTTGCGTATCAGGTATTCGGCGCCGGGCCGATCGATCTCGTCTTCGTCGGCCCGATGGTCACCCACATCGAGTTGTTCTGGACCACTCCGGAGTTCAAGGCGTTCTTCGACCAGCTCGGGACATTCTGCCGGGTGCTCCTGTTCGACAAGGCCGGGGTGGGCCTGTCGGACCCGCTGCCACAGGTCCGCACCCTCGACGATCGCGTCAGCGAGATCGAGGCGGTCATGGACGCCGCAGGGTTCGGTGACGCCGCACTCTTCGGGATGAGCGAGGGCGGCTCCCAGGCCATCTATTTCGCGGCCCAACGACCGGATCGGGTCCGGGCCATCGTCATCTACGGCTCGTTCGCCTTTCTGGCGAGCGCCGACTGGGACGTCCTCAACGCTGATCCGGTCGAGTTGCGGGCGCAGCTCGTCCGCGAGATCGGCGCGGACTACGCACCCACCGTCGACAAGCTCGTCGGCCTGCAGGAGTTCGCACGCGCAGCGATGTCGTCCTGGGGCACCGGCGTGGCCACCAAACGCATGTTTCCGTCGATCCGGTCGATGCGCCAGCTCGCGATGGTCGAGCGCATGTGCGCCAGCCCGGGCATGGCGCGCGCGACAGTGCAGTCGAATTTCCTGATCGATGTGCGGCCGGCGCTGGCGACGTTGACCACACCCGCCCTGGTGATCCACGCCTGCGACGAAACCGTTCCGGTCCAAGGAGGCCGATACCTCGCCGACCACATCCCGGACGCGCGCTGGCTCGAGGTGGACGGAATCGACCACGCCCCCTGGGCCACCGAACCCGACCGGATCCTCACCGCGGTCGAAGAGTTCCTCACCGGCAGCCACGCGGCGCCGGCCCCCTCGCATCGCGCGCTGCGCACCGTGCTGTTCACCGACATGGTGGCCTCCACCCGACACGCCGAGGCCGCCGGCGATGAGCGGTGGCGGGCGGTGCTGCAGCGTTTCACCCAGATCACCACCGAGTCGACCGAGCGATTCGGCGGCACGGTGGTGAAGAGCACCGGCGACGGCCATCTCATCACCTTCACCGGTCCGACACAGGCGATCCGCTGCGCCGAGGCGCTACGGTCGGAGTCCGAGACGCTCGGCGTCGAGATCCGGGCCGGCATCCATACCGGTGAATGCGAACTCATCGGCGATGACATCGGTGGGATCGCCGTGCACATCGCCGCACGCATCCTCGGAAAGGCCGGTGCGGGAGAGATTCTGGTGTCGCGCACCGTCCGCGATCTGGTGGTGGGTTCGGGTACGGGATTCGCCGACCGCGGCACCGTCGAGTTGCGGGGGATCTCCGGTACCTGGCAACTCCTGGCGGTCGACCGCCACGGCGCCTCCCCCGGCTCGACCGAGGCCGACCTGCTGGCCACTCCGACACCGGGGCCGCACACCGGCATGCGCCGGACCGACCGTGCGGTCGCGGCGATGGCGCGCCGAACGCCGTGGATGCTTCGTGGGGTGGCGCGCGTTGCGCCGACTCGTGCTCGGGAGTGAGACCGGCAGGCAGACGCGAGAACCGCGTCGAAGGAATCGATGATGGTGGTGGTCCCGGCTGGGATCGAACCAGCGACCTTCCCGGTGTGAACGGGACGCTCTTCCACTGAGCCACGGGACCGCGCGCGGCGCGATCGGCGCCGGTGCACGAGGAGGAAGATTACACGGATTGGTCCGCGGAACCCAAATCCTTCCGACGATGCCGTGTCGAAGTGTTTCAGCGCGATGACGCGACCCGCTGACCAGCCGATTTGGCACGGCGCGGAGTGGTCCGATAGTGTTCTGCTTCGCGTCGAGAGCAACAAAGATCCACAAGATCTGCTCCCGACCACGCGGATGTAGCGCAGCTGGTAGCGCATCACCTTGCCAAGGTGAGGGTCGCGGGTTCGAATCCCGTCATCCGCTCGGCGAGCGAGTCCTCTCGCAATTGGCGGTGTGGCCGAGTGGTGAGGCAACGGCCTGCAAAGCCGTGCACACGGGTTCGATTCCCGTCGCCGCCTCCAAGATCACCAACTTCATAGTCTCGCGCGATTAGCTCAGCGGGAGAGCGCTTCCCTGACACGGAAGAGGTCACAGGTTCAATCCCTGTATCGCGCACCAGAAAGCCCGCTGGCGACAGCGGGCTTTCTCGTGTCCCGATCTCAGTGGCTCAGATGTAGCGCCCGGGCCAGTGTCGGCCACGCGCGATGCAGATCCTGGTTCCAATACCCCCACGAGTGCAGGCCGGCGCGGAAGTCGTAGGTGACGTCGACGCCGGCACGATCGGCCTGCGCCTTGAATCCGTGCGTGCACTGCAGCACCACGCCCTCGAGGATGCCGCCAACCGGTGACGCGATGCCCGCCAAGCCCAGCGCCGGGTCGGGCAGACCATTGCCCACCGCGACGTACAGCGGCTTGCCCTTCAGAACCGAGACGTGTGTCGCCGGGTCGTGGGCGGCCCAATCGGAGTTGTTCAGTGGCCCCCACATGTTGTCGGGATTGCCACCGCGTGTCGCCACGGTGGCCGCGGTGGCCTGGCGTAGCTCGGCGGTTCCCTGGTCGAGGCAGCCGCTGAAGGCGGCGACGCCCGTGTACAGATCCGGATTCCGCACTGCCAGCGACATGGCCCCGAGAGCACCCATCGACAGCCCACCGATGGCATTGACCCCGTTGCCGTGGAATCGTGAATCGATGAGCGGCGGAAGCTCTTCGGTCAGGAACGTCTCCCACTTGTTCAGGCCGAGAACAGGATCCCGGGAGATCCAGTCCGTGTAGTACGAGCCGGTTCCGCCGATCGGCAGGACGATGTTGGCGTCCTTGTCCGCCATGAACGCAACGATGTCGGTCTGGTACGTCCAGCCGCTCTCCGTGTAATTCGTGTAGACGCCACCGTCGATACCGTCGAGCAGATACAGCGTGGGCCGCGGCTTCGCCCGTTCTCGCGGCAGCAGGACGCCGACGCTGATCGGGCGGCCCATCGCGGGAGACGCCACCGTCACCTTGGCCCGCGTCGGCGTCACCATCGTCACGCCGACGATCCGCGCCCCATCCGGCGCACGCGACGACACCATCGGCGCCGATTCTGATCCCGGCTCCGCCGCCGCCGGCGCCGAAGCGAGCACGCAGCCGAGCACCGCTGTCGTTGTCGCGACCCCCATCGCGAAAGATTTCCACCACATATCGAGTTCCTGTCCCCCCGGACCATCCGTCATCGCCCCCACCCCGCCGGCATCGATGGCCGCGTCCGAGCAGGCGTCGTCAGACACGCCGATCGGTCGATTCGGGCTGGGTGAAGAGAGTGAATCACGATCTGCGCAGTCAGGGGAAGTGATGGCCCGCCGATCGACCCGATTCGCCGGCCGCATCGGTGCCGGACAGACCGATGTCGCTCTGCTGGTGCGGTTTTCGGCGGAATATAGTTTGCGTGGCGAACGAGTCACCGGTGGGACGAAAGGGGCTGATGAGGAGCGCACCGTCCGGTCATCCGTGTTCGGCGGTCGGGTCGTGACCCGAGCTCGACTCCACCCCCGGTCGACGAGGTCTCGCCCGTGTCACATCAGGTGACGGGGGTTGGCGACGCGCAGTCGCGCGATCACCGCCGCGGACATCGCGTGTCGAACGCCTGTGTCCTCGGGCTCGGCTGATCCGTCGCGCAGTCGCGCGGCCAGATCCTGCTCGCCGCTGTATCCCGCCGCACGCAACGTCTCCTGCACGACGGCCTCGTCGCCGGATCCCCCATCGATCTCCCGGGAGACGATGCCGAGCAGATTCAGGCAGATCCGCAGGAGGTAGCGTTCGCGGGCCTTCTCCGGCGGCAGAGCGCCGAGCACATCGCCGGCGAGTGTTTCGGAGACCAGTCCCAGGATCTCGGTGACCTGCGGCCGATCATGGAGCGCTGACGGTGACGACGATGTCGGTGCAGCGGCGACGTCGTCGAGCAGTCCGAGCACGAGCAGCAGATCGTATTCCGATTCGCACACCCGTCTGCCGACCGCCGCGAGTTCGAGCGAGTGCTCCTCTCCCCCGAGGTGGCGCTGCGCCTGAAGCCTGCTGAACACCAACCAGCGGAGCGTCCCGAAGACCTCCCACCAATGCAGTTCGTCCATCGTCGGCCGGAGACCGGTCGCCTCGGCGTAGCCGTCGAGGAGATCTTCCCGACTGCCGATCCCGGCGACGGGTGCGTCCCGGCCGAACCGCCATGCCCGCACACACAACCAGCCGAGATCTTCGATCGGATCGCCCAGATGCGCGAGTTCCCAGTCCAGGACACCGCGGATGCCGGTCGCGTCCACCAGGATGTTGCCGAGTCGGAAGTCACCGTGCACCAGTGCATCCGGCCGACGATCGGGACGGTGGTCGCGTAGCCACCGCAGCCCGGCCTCGACGGCAGGTCTCGGTTCGTCGAAGCCCAGATATATGGATTCGATCAGATCAAGTGGGTCCCGGCGATCGAGCATGGCCAGTGACCCGGTCTCGGTGTGATGGATCATGCCCAGCACCCGGCCCATCTCCCGGGCGAGTCGGAGTCGGGCATCGGCGAACTCGGGATCGCGCTGCACCTTCCGAGCGATCGCCTCACCGGGGACCAGGTCGGTCAACAGGTACGGCGCACCGATACCCACGGCGTCGTCGCCGGCCGCGATGAGCCGCGGCACGGGGACCCCGGCGTCGGCCGCTGCGCGCAGGCATGCGGCCTCGGCGCGCATTCGGTCCGGTTCGCCGTGACCCGGCGGATCACGCCGCAGGACCACCGTCCGCTCGTCGGTCCCGGATCGTGTCCGGGCGGACCAGGTCTCGCGGCTCGCACCGCCGGTGAGCCGTCGAACGTCGCCGACTTCCACCGACTCGCCGGTGACGTCGGTCAGCACCGTGCCGATTCCCGCGGCCAGTCCATCCGTCTCGGCAGACATCGTGGTGGTCACCGCCACGGCGCAGCGTCGGGGTCACGGAGCAGGCGCCGCGCCGTCGACATCCGATGCACCTCGTCCGGACCGTCGTAGACGCGGGCGTAGCGGGCGTGTCGGTACATCCGCTCCAGCGGTGTGTCCGCGGTCAGGCCGAGTGCCCCGTGCACTTGGATCGCCCGGTCGACGACGTTGTGCAGCATCCGCGCTCCCCAGAACTTGATCAGACCGATCTGCACGCGGGCGTCGTCGCCGGTGTCCATCACGCGGGCGGCGTCGAGGGTCATCAGGCGCGCCGCCTGGATCTCCGCCGCGGACTCCGCGATGTACCGGTGGATCTCGCCCTTCTCGGCCAGCAATGATCCGTGGACATGGCGGGAATTGGCTCGCGCACACATCAGTTCGTAGGCGCGCTGGGCCTGCCCGAGCCATCGCATGCAGTGGAAGATGCGTCCGGGTCCCAGCCGATCCTGGGCGATCACGAAGCCCTTGCCCCGCTCGCCGAGCAGACTCTCCTCCGGGACGCGGACATCGGTCAGCCGCACCTCGAAGTGGTCGCTGGGATCGTGCCCCATGGTCGGGATCGACCGGACGATCTCGAAACCGGGTGTGTCGGTCGGCACGATGATCGAACTGATCCGGGCATGCCGGGGCACCGACTCGTCCTCGGTCCGGGCGAACACCGTGCAGTAGGCCGCGACGTCGGCGCCGGTGGTGAACCACTTGTGCCCGTTGATGACCCAGGTGTCGCCGTCGAGATGGGCGTGCGTCGCGATCAGGGTCGGGTCCGAACCCGCCACCTCCGGCTCGGTCAGACCGACCGACGGCAGCACGTCACCCGACACCATCCCGGGGATCCACCGGCGTTGCTGCTCGTCCGTGCCGTGTTTGTGCAACATGATGGTGTCCTGCATGGTGACCGAGCCGACCGCGAGCTGCCCGAACTCGGACCGCCCGATGATCTCGTTCAGGTAGACGAAGTCGAGGAATGGCACACCGCCACCGCCGACCTCGGCCGGATGGCCGAGTGCCCACAGGTCGAGTTCCTTGGCGCGCGAACGCAGTTCGTCGAGAACCTTGCCCGCCGAATCGTCGTCGACGATCAGCTCGTGTTCCCGCGGGATCACCTCGTCGTCGATGAAGGCACGCATGCGTGCACAGAGCCCGGCGAGCTCCGTGTCGGGTGGGGATATCGTCAGGTCGCTCATTGCGCGCTCTTTCTGATCGGATGGATCCGGGTCGTGTCGGTCATGGTGTCGTCTCCGCCCGCCGCCGGGATGCGACGGCATAGAGCGGCCCCAGGTCGGCAGAATCCACGTACTCGTCGATGCGGACGATCCGGTCGCCGACGACGGCGACGAACAGTGCGGCGGGGACCGTCACCTCGGTCCCGTCGGCGAGCGAGCCGGTCAGCACGTGATGCTGGACGAATCCCCCGGCGTGGACGATCCGCCGGACGTCGCGGTATCGCAGGGAGGCGACCGTCCGGGAGAGCCATCGGAGCACCCGGAGATTCTCGTCGACGGTCTGCGTCGCCCGGTCCTCGTTGTGCCAGACCACGGCATCGTCGGCGTACAGCCCGCGCACGACATCCGTGTCGCCGGACTCGATCGCCGCGAACAGGCGGTCCGCGAGCTCGTCGATCGTCATCGATCTCCCCGTTCGTCTCCGGCGCAGGCCGCGCCCGGCACCGTGCTCAGCCGTCGAGACCCAATGCGCCCAGACACATCTGGTCGAGGGTCTCGAGCAGTTTCGTCTCGTCGGCATCTTCCCCCTGGACCAGCCACAAGTACAGGCTGTGGTCGACCATCGCCGCCATCGCCCGCGCCGCCATCGTCGGATCGAGCCCGGCCCGGGCACGGCCCTCGCGCTGCCATCGCGCGATCGCCGATGCGGTCCGTTCGATCCACTGGGCCCGATGTTGATGTCGCAGATCACGGAACTCGGCGTTGAAGGTCGCGACCTGCTCGACGATGGCCATCATCCGCGCATTGCGTCGATACGCCTGGTAATAGGCGCGATTGGACGCGATCAGCCGTTGCGCCGGCGTCATGTCCGGGGCTGACGGCTCACGGAGGTGGACGTCGGTGAACAACCGGGTGCTCAACTCGCGGAAGACGTCTTCCTTGGATTCGAAGTACCGGTAGAAGGTTCCGTAGGAGACGTCGGCCTCCTGGGCGATCAGCTCGACCCGCGCGTCGAGGAATCCGACCCGCTCGAAGACCCGGGTGGCGGCGTCGAGGAGCGAGTCGCGCGTCGCCCTCCCCCGCGGCGACAGCGAGTCGACCGCTGCGATCGGGGTGTTGACAGACGACTTCGCCACGTTCAAGACTCTCCAAGAAGATGACATGACAGTCAAGTCATGTTGGGAAGGAGCTCTCATGTCGGCCACGAACCCCAAGTTCGAACTCCGCGGCATCAATCACCTGGCACTGGTGTGCGCGGACATGCGGCGCACCATCGACTTCTACACCGGCGTGCTCGGCATGCCGCTGGTCAAGACCCTCGACCTCCCGGCGGGCCTGGGCCAGCACTTCTTCTTCGACTGCGGCGGCGGCAATACGGTCGCATTCTTCTGGCTCGCGGACTCCCCCGACGCCGCGCCCGGTATCGCCGCGCCCAAGGGGCGCCCCGACGAGGGCGAGTTGGCCAGCGCGGTCGGCTCGATGAACCACGTCGCCTTCGCCGTGCCGCCGGAGCAGTTCGACGACTACCGATCGCGCCTCAAGGCCGAGGGCATCGCCGTCAGTCCGGTCCTCAACCACGACGACAGTCCGGCCGGTGTGTCGCGACATGTTCACCCCGGTACATTCGTGCGATCGTTCTATTTCCAGGATCCTGACGGCGTGCTCCTGGAGTTCGCCTGCTGGACAAGGGAGTTCACCGACGCCGATGTGGCCCACGAACCCAAGACCGCCGCCGATCGCCGCGTGCGCACCGGCTCCTGATCCACGAAACCCACCACCCGCAGCAACTCCCGAGCGAAGGAAACCGATGCCACGCCTGCCCGAGGTCCACCGCGCCGACGTCACCGACGAGAAGATCCTGTGGTTCTACGACCACCTCTTCGGACCGGAGAAGGACCCGGCCGTCGATCACGGCACCATCCACGCCACACCCGGCGACTGGTGGACGGTCTTTGCGCAGTCACCCGACGTGTTCCGGCACGCGGTTCGCGGATTCGCGTTGTACCGCAATGCGGCGATCGACCCGCTCCTGCGTGAACTGGGTCAGGGGCGCGCCGGCTACGCGCGCGGCAGCCAGTTCGTGTTCTCCCAGCACTGCAAGCAGATGCGCTCACTGGGCATGCCCGAGCAGAAGATCGAGGCCATCCCGGCATGGCAGGTGAGCGACCTCTTCTCGCCGCTCGAGCGCGCCGTGTTGGCCTACACCGACGCGCTCGTGCTCGATGGCGGTCGCGTCCCGGACGGCGTGTTCGAGGTCCTCACCGAACATCTGCCACCGGACCAGATCCTCCAGCTGACCTACATCACCGCGATGTACGACATGCACGCGACGATGAGCAAGGCGTTGCGACTGGAGTTCGACGACGTCCCCGAGCGCATCGCCGAGGTGCAGATCCCGGAAGGTGTCGCGGTCGCGGACCTGTCCGCCGATCTCGCCGGCGAATGAACCCGGCACCGCCGAGTCGCGGTGCGTAGGCTGACGCCCATGGATTTCGAGGCCGTCTTCACCGGCGTCGCCGTGACGTTCGAGGTGATCGGCGCGCTCGCGATGATCATCGGTTTCGTCGTCGCGGTGGTACTCGGGTTCCGCTCACTGCGTCGCTCCGAGGGCGGCAGCGTGGCGTTCTCGGTGCTGCGCAACACCCTCGGCGCGGCCATTCTGCTCGGGCTGGAGGTGTTGGTCGCCGCCGACCTCATCCGCACGATCACGTCGAAGCCGTCGATCGAGGATGCGTTGATCCTCGGACTCATCGTGCTGATCCGAACCGTGCTGTCCATGTCGATCCAGATCGAGATCGACGGCGTCCTGCCGTGGCGTCGTGCGCTGCTCACCAGTGGTGGACAACTCCTCGGCGACGCGGTGGCGCGGGACACCGCCGCCTCGGCCGCCGCCCGCGGTGCCGGCCGGCCGACAACCGCCGTGGGTGACCCACCGCCGACCGGCCCGGCGTAAATTGCCCATGTGCCCGACGTCCTGATCGAGACCATCACCGACCCGACACAGGCGGCCGCGGTCGCCGAGGTCGCCGCCGCGACCTTCCCGTTGGCCTGCCCACCGCACTCGACACCCGCGGACATCGCCGGGTTCATCCGCGCCAACCTGCGGCCCGAGTCCTTTGCCGGCCACATCGAGAATCCGAACACCGACGTCCTGGTCGCGCGGCATTCCCCGGGCGGTCCGGTCGTCGGCTACACGCTCGTCCATCACGAGGCACCGCAACACCCGGATGTCGCCGAGGTGGTGACGCAGCGTCCGGTCTCGGAGCTGTCGAAGATGTATGTCGTCCCGGACCATCACGCGCGGGGCAGCGGCGGCGCGCCGTCGCACGCCCTGATGCACGCCGCGATCGAATGCTCGCGCAGGCGGGGCAGCGTGTTGATCTGGCTCGGGGTGAACCAGGAAAACGAACGTGCCCAACGCTTCTACGCGAAGATGGGCTTCGCCCGCGCGGGCGTGAAGACCTTCGACCTGAATGGTTCGGTCGAGCACGACTTCATCTTCACCCGGCGCCTGACATCTGGCAGGGTCGACTCATGACAACCCCAGAGGAGATCCCCGGTGTCCGCGTAGGCACGGTGGCCGGTCTCGACGCGCTGATCGTCGAGACCCCGCAGTCCACCGCGGCGATCTCGCTGTTCGGCGGTCAGGTCATCTCGTTCGTCCCGGCGGGTGGTGGCCCCGATGTTCTGTGGCTGTCCCCGCACCTGGCCGATCCCCCGACGCCGTTGCGAGGCGGAACCCCGGTGTGCTGGCCGTACTTCGCCCGTGACGGTCAACCCGACGACGTCCCGTCCCACGGCTACGCGCGCACCGCGACATGGGTGCTGACCGACGGTCGCCGAACCGGCCGCGGCGTCGAACTCGATCTCGAACCGTCGGGCCTCGATGATCTGGACCTGCGCCTGCGGATGACGCTGCGTATCGGCGACACCCTCGAACATGGGTTGCACACGCACAATCCGGGCACCGCACCGGCCACCATCACCGAAGCACTACACAACTACTTCCGGGTCGCCGACGTCACGCGTGTCCGTGTGCGGGGCCTGGACACGCTGACCTACCTCGACAAGTTCGACCACTCCAACCCTCATGTCCAGCACGGCGATTGGGCACTGCCGGAAGAACCTGCACGCAGCGACCGGCTCTACCCGGACGCACCCGGCACCTATCACCTGATCGATCCCGGCCTGGACCGCGAGATCCAGGTGTCGGTGCGTGACGGCCGAACAGCGGTGGTGTGGAACCCGGGCGCCGACGTGGCCGCCGGAATGGCCGATGTCGGGTCGTCGTGGCGCGAGTTCGTGTGCGTCGAGGCAGCCAACGCCGGACCCGACGTCGTGGTCGTGCCGCCCGGGGCGACCCACTCGATGTGGCAGTCGATATCGGTGCACGGCATCACCGACGGCGAAGGTGGGCCGACCGTCGTTCCGTCGTGACCGGACCGGTCAGACCGCGGACTCCGCGAAGCGCGACAGTGCCAGCAGGCGCGAGGTCGCACGCAGGTACTTCTTGCGGTAGCCGCCGTTGAGCATCTCCTCGGTGAAGATCTCGTCGAGTTTGCTCCCCGATACGGTGACCGGGATGTTGGCGTCGTACAGGCGGTCGGCGAGGACGACGATGCGCAGCGCGACCGACTGGTCCTTCGCCGGGTGCACACCGCGGATGCAGACCAGCGGCACACCCTCGACGAGATCCTTGTACTTCGACGGATGCAACGTGCTCAGGTGATCGCACAGTGCGTCGAAGTCGTCGAGCGTGGCGCCGGGCGTCGACTCGGCGATCTCTGCGAGTTCGGCGTCGGTCCGGGGTTGCGGGGCGGGCGGCAGATCCCGGTGCCGATAGTCCGGCCCGTCGACGCGGATCGGCTCGAAGACCGACGCCAGCTTACGGATCTCCCGGAGGAAGTCCTGTGCGGCGAACCGTCCCTCGCCGAGCTGACCGGGCAGCGTGTTCGACGTCGCCACGATCGAGACGCCCTTCGCGCTGAGCTCGGTGAGCAGCCGCGACACGAGCATGGTGTCGCCCGGGTCGTCGAGTTCGAACTCGTCGATGCAGAGCACCGTGTGGTCGGAGAGCCGCTCGACGGCGTTGACGAAGCCGAGTGCGCCGACGACGTGCGTGACCTCGACGAATGTCGCGAATGCCTTGGGCTCGGGCATGGAGTGGTAGATCGATGCGAGCAGGTGCGTCTTGCCGACACCGAACCCGCCGTCGAGGTAGAGCCCGATCCCCTGACCTGTCGACTTGCGGGAGAAGAGTCCGCGTTTGCCGCCGCCGCGCACCTTGCTCGCGCGAGCGACGAAGTCCCGGGCCTTGGCGACCGCCTGTGCCTGGGATGGCTCGGCGGGGTCGGGGATGTAGGAGTCGAAGCTGACCGAGTCGAACGTCGACGGTGGCACCATTTCACCGATGAGTGCGTCGGGTGCGACCACCGGATTCCGGTCGCAGAGTCGTGCCGTCATAGAGCGAGCGTAGCCACCTCCGACATGATGGACTCATGTTCGGTGTACAGAAAGCGACCCAGCTCACATCGGGTGATGACGAGGCCGCGACGCTTCGCCGGCTCGCCGGTCTGTATGCGTACCCGGATCGCCCGGCCTCGCCGCCCTGCCTGCCGCGTCCGTTCCTGCGCGCGAACATGGTGAGCTCGATCGACGGCGCGGTGACCCACAACGGGAAGTCGGGCGATCTCGGCGGCCCCGGGGACAGGACGATCTTCCGGGTGCTGCGGGGACTCGCCGACTTGGTGCTGGTCGGTGCGAACACCGCCGCCACCGAGGGCTATCGGCAACCAGCCCCCGACGACATGTTCGCCGCGGACCGCGCCGCACGCGAGCAGCATCCCGCGCCCGCGTTGGCGCTGGTGTCGCGGTCGCTGTCCATACCCGGCGACTACACGCCCCTCACCCACCCCGACACCGTCGTCGTCACCTGCCGAGCTGCGCCACCGGAGCGACGGGCGGCGTTGACCGCGATCGGCGCCACCCTCATCGACTGCGGAGACGACACCGTCGACATCGACCAGCTTCTCGACGTGTGCGCCGAACGTGGGTGGGTGCGGATGCTCAGCGAGGGTGGACCATCGCTGCTGGGGGCTCTCATCGACGCTGATGTCGTCGACGAATTGTGCGTCACGACCAGCCCCACTCTGGTCGCCGGGGACTCCGGACGCATCGCCCGGGCCCCGGGAAAGGCTGCGCTGCACGCGATGCGGCCGGCCACGATCATCACCGACGACGACGGGTTCGTCTTCACCCGATGGACTCGGGCGACCGGCGAGGGCGCGTGAACCGCTCCATCGACGCGGCGGACCGCAGGTGCGCGAGGTGTGCCCGGCTGCACCCGCCGTGCAATGACTAGGCTCGCGGACATGCGACGAGCACCCGGTGGGCAGGCCCGCGGCATCCGACCACGGCGCACCCTGATGCTGTGGGCGACCGCGGTGATCACGGTCGCGGTCGGTCTCAGCGGGTGCACGGTCGGTCCGGATCCAGGGCCCGACGTCGTCACCGGCGGCGGTGGGGGTGACGACGCGGCGACGTCGTCGTCCGCTCCGCCCGCGTTGCCGTCTGTCGACGTCCCGAAAAGGGACCTGGACTGGACCCCCTGCGCTCGCCAGACCGCGGGCCGATTCGGCATCCCGGCGCCCGGCGGTGTGACCCTCGAATGCGCGAAGCTCGATGTCCCGGTCAACCCGGACCGGCCGACGGGCGACACGTTGACGGTGTCGATGACGCGTGCCCGGGTGGCCGCCACCCCCGGCGATGCCGCGCCGCTCGTGCTCACCTCGGGATCCGACCTGCCGTCGTCGCGCACGCTGATGCTGCTCTCGTCCGGTCCCGGGCGAACCCTGCTCGACAAGCATCCGGTGGTCGCCATCGATCGACGCGGGGGCGCCGAGAGCACCGAACTCGATTGCATGACGCGCCAGGAGCGCTCGGCGTTGAGCAGCAACGGTCTCGCGGGCGCGGCCGGCTCGACCCAGGACGAACGCATCAATCGGTTGGCGCGGGCGGCGTCGTCGGCCGCCGACGGGTGCACCGAGACCCTGACCCCCTACCAGCTCGACTTCGGCGCCGGTTTCGCGGCGGCCGACATCGAGGCCCTGCGGATCCGCTGGGGCGTCGAACATCTCGCTCTGGTCGGGATCGGTGAGGGCTCGGACATCGTGCTGTCCTATGCGAGCGACTACTCCGGCCGGGCCGGACGCATCATCCTGGACACACCGACGCCGTTCGGCGCCAACGCCAGGGACCGGGCCGCGACGCAGGCGACCGGCGTCCAGGCCGCGTTGCGGGAGTTCGTCCAGCAGTGCACATCGGCGGGTTCCTGTCCGCTCGGTGCGAACGGGAACGCCATGATCGCCGACGTTCTCGCGAGGGGACGGACCGGCGACCTCGGCGGCATCTCGGACACCCAGGCACTCGCGGCGATCACGACCTCGTTGGCGCTGGCTCCGGACCGCCCCGAGGCCGTCACGGAGCTGGCCTCGGCCATCGCGGCCGCTGCGCGGGGCGACACCGGCGCACTGGGCGCGCAGGCCGAACGCGCCGATGCCCTGCGCACCACCGACGGGCAGCTCGTCGGGCGGTGCAACGATGTCTCCGGTCCGGTCGGACAGAACGAGATCCCCGGCCTGATCGACAGCTGGACCAAACAGAACCCGCTGACCGGGGCGAACAGTGCACTGTCACTGTTGCGGTGCAACGGGTGGGCATCCGCGACGCCGACGAATCCGCCGAACGCGCTGCCGGTCGATCCGCTGGTGCTCAACGGCGCCAACGACCCGATCAACGGCAACGGTGGCCTCGACGCACTGGGTGGTCTGTTCATCAAGGCGGGCACCACTCCCACGACGGTGTCGTGGGACGGCATGGGCTACTCGGTGCTGTCGCGCAGCGCGTGTGCGGCCGATCTCGTCGGTCAGTACCTCGGCGACCGGCCGCTGGGTGAACCGACCGAACGCGGCTGCCCCACCTGAACCCCGGCAGACCCAACCCGCACAGACCGTACGACCACGGACGTCGACCTCCGACAAACGGTCCAGGCTGTGCTCAGGTGGGCGTCCGGACGTAGTACGGTTCGCGAGTGGCGATTCTCGACAGGTACCTCCACCCGCAGATGACGCCGCAGCGGATCATCCCGATGGTGCTGTGGCCGATCACTCTCATGACGATGTTCCACCGGGCGGTCATCCTGGGGGTCAACGGCGACCGCACCGACGACTTCAAGCCCGTCTATGCGGCCGCGCTGCAGTTCCTGAACCGCCAGCCGGTCTACGGCGAGAACCTCAACACCGTCGATCCGCACTACCTGTACCCGCCGTCGGGAACGCTGCTGATGGCCCCGTTGGCCATCATCGACCCCGAGAGATCGCGGTGGCTGTTCATCGCGATCAGCGTCATCGCACTCGTCGCGAGCGCCTACCTGCTCGCCCGTCTCTTCGGCTATTCCGCGAAGTCCTGGGTCGTGCCGGTGATCCTGTTCGTCTTCTTCAGCACCGAGACCGTCGCGCACACCCTCGTCTTCACCAACTTCAACTCGTTCGTGCTCCTCGGCATGCTCGCCTTCATGGTGCTGATGATGAACCGGCATGATCTGTGGGCGGGCGTGCCGATCGGCCTGGTGCTCGCGGTCAAACCGATCATCGCCCCGCTGCTGCTGCTCCCCCTGCTGAATCGTCAATGGCGGATCCTGGTCACCGCGATCGGCATTCCGGTGGTGCTGACCGCGATCGCCTGGCCGTTGAGCGTGGACCCCAACTCGTTCATCACGCGGACGATGCCCTACCTCAACGAGGCCCGCGACTACTACAACAGTTCGATCGGCGGCAACGGCGCGTACTTCGGTGTGGCGGATTGGCTGATCCTCCTGCTGCGCATCGCCTTCGTCGTGATGGCGGTCTTCTCACTGTGGTTCCTGTATCGCTACTACCGACGCAGCGACGAACTGTTGTGGCTCACCACGTCGTCGGGCGTGCTGATGGGGACGACCTTCCTCGTCGGCGCGCTCGGCCAGGGCTATTACTCGATGCTTCTCTTCCCGCTCCTGATGACCGTCTTCCTGGCCGGCTCGACGGTGCGGAACTGGCCCGCCTGGCTCGGCGTGTACGGGTGCATGACGTTCGACTCGTTCTACTCCGTGCGGTGGGAGGCCTTCGGCCGTCAGCTCGAGTTCAACAAGGTGACCTGGGGATGGTCGCTGCTGATGATCGCCGTGTTCTGCTCCCTGCTGTTCCGTTACCTCGACATGCGCCGCGACGGGGTGGCATCGCTCGACGACTCCGGTGCGGGCGTGGCCGATCCCGCCCTGACCGACGGCGCCGGCGACGGTGGCGAGGGTCGCGGTGCGGTGGCTACCGTGGAGAAATGAGCACCCACGCCGATTCCACGCCCGCCGAATCCACGTCGGCCGAATCCACGTCCGCCGAATCCTCCGCGGCCGAGGTCACCGACGAGCAATGGCGTGAGCGACTCACGCCGGCCGAGTACCGGGTTCTCCGCCAGGCCGGCACCGAGGCGCCGTTCACCGGCGAGTACACCGACACCAAGACGGTCGGCGTTTACCGCTGTCGCGCCTGCGACGCAGAACTGTTCCGCAGCACGCAGAAGTTCGACTCCCACTGTGGGTGGCCGTCGTTCTTCTCCCCCCTCGCCGGTGACGCGATCATCGAACGTGTCGACACGTCACTGGGGATGCGCCGTGTCGAGGTGCTGTGCGCGAACTGCGGCAGCCATCTCGGGCACGTCTTCGAGGGCGAGGGCTACGACACCCCCACCGACCTGCGCTATTGCATCAACTCGATCAGTCTGCGGCTGGAGTCGGCCGAGGACTGACCGGTTGTTCTGGCCGCGGTTTCAGATTCCGGCTTGGAGCGGGAACCGCGGCCTGACACCGGAATTGCGGCCAGAACGAGACGCCGTTGGGCGTGACGCGATCGCGATCGCGATCAGGGCAGGGCGTCGATGAGGGCCGTCGGCTCGACCCGCGGCCCGGTGAAGAACGGCGTCTCCTCGCGGACATGCAGGCGCGCCTCGGTGGCGCGTAGGTCGCGCATGAGGTCGACGATGCGGTGCAGTTCGGGCGCCTCGAACGCCAGCAGCCACTCGTAGTCGCCGAGCGCGAACGACGAGACCGTGTTCGCCCGGACATCCTTGTAGGCGCGCGCCGCCATTCCGTGGTCGGCGAGCATCTTGCGTCGCTCCTCGTCGGGCAGCAGATACCACTCGTAGGAGCGCACGAACGGGTAGACGCAGATGTACTTGCCGGGCTCTTCGCCGGCCAGGAACGCCGGGATATGGCTCTTGTTGAACTCGGCAGGCCGATGCAGCGCGACGTTGCTCCACACGGCAGTGCTCGCGCGCCCGAGAATCGTCTCGCGACGGAACCGCGCATAGGCCGCCTGCAGTTGCTCGAGCTCCTCGGCGTGCCACCAGATCATGAAGTCGGCGTCGGCGCGCAGGCCGGAGACGTCGTACACACCGCGGACCACGACGCCGGCATCCTCCAGCGACTTGAAGAAGTCGGTGGCGTCGGCCTTGGCCTGGTCCCGGTCCGTACCGAGTTCACCCGGCCGCACCGAGAACACCGAGAACATCAGGTAGCGGATCGTCGAGTTGAGTTCTGCGTAGTCCAAGCGGCTCATGCCATTCATGGTGCCACCGACGCGATGGGTGACATCGCACGGGTTCCGTGGTTGTGGACAGAGCCTCGTGGTTCGCCGGAATTGTCAGGCGAGGTCGGCCAGCAGGTCGGCAGCAGCGCGGCCGGCGCGGCCGATACACGCCGGGACCCCGACTCCGGAGTACGAGGAGCCGGCCAGGACGAGACGAGACGGACGCCGGCGCAGTACATCCGTCATCGCCTCGAGATGTCCCGGCGCATACACCGGCAGACCGTTGGTCCACCGTTGCACCACCACGTCCTTGACCCGCGTCGACGGTGGGACGATCCCGGCCGCCCGACAGACCTCGTCGAGGTCCTCGAGCGCCTCGGCGCGAATCCGCGTATCGACGCCCTCCTCGATGCAGTCGTCGGGTACCGGGGCTCCGAACCGACCGAACGAGGCGCGTACCGAAACAGGGCGATCCGGAGCCGAGAGGTGCGACCACTTCTGCGAACTGAAGGTGAAAGCCTTGGCGCGCAGAGTATCTCCGGTCGCAACCAGAACGCCCGAGTTCTCCGGCAGCGGCGTTCCCGGCTCCAGCGCTATCGAGACGACCACCGATGACGCGCGCTGCACCGCGCGGAGCGGTGTGGCGAGGTCCGGAACGGCATCCCGCAACAGGTCCCCGGCACGCCAGGCGGGGATCGCCAGGACGACACCGTCGTAGTCCGCGGACTCATCGCCGCCGACGTCGAGCGTCCAGCCACCGGGGCACGAGGTCAGCCTCCGGACGAAGGCGCACTGCCGCGGCTCGACGGCCGCGGCGGTGGCCAAGGCGTCGAGCAACACCCGGTACCCCCCGACGAGGGTGCCGAACACCGGCCCACCGGCTGTACTCGTGGCGGTGATGTCGGCGACCGCGGCGGACAGACTCGGCGCGCCGGCATCCAGTCGGCTCGCCAGGGCCGGTACCGACTCGCGCAGACCGATGTCGCCCGCCAGGCTCGAGTAGACGCCGCCGAGCATCGGATCGACACTGCGGGCGACCACCGACGCGCCGAACCGCTCGGCGACGAGCTCCCCCACCGACGGGTTCGCGCCGGCAACCCATGGCCACGGCCTGTCGGCCTCGCTCACGATATGTGCGAGATCGGTGGGATCGACCAGTCCGGCAACCGATTCCGCTGTCGCCGGGATGCCCATCAGCGCCGGCGTCGGCAGTGGATGCAGCCGGCCCTGCGACCAGACTGCAGGTCGCCGCGTCGTCGGCGATACGACCCGGTCCGCCAAGCCGAGTTCGCGGACCAGGTCCACCGCCTCCGGTCGACGCACGATGAACGCCTCGGCTCCCACGTCGACGGTCTGGCCCCCCACCGACGTCGTGTGCAGGACGCCGCCGAGTCGCTCGCCGGCCTCGAACAGGTCGATGTGGGCATCGGGTCCGAGAGCCTGGCGGAGTCGGAGTGCGGCGGTGAGTCCGGACACTCCCCCGCCGACGATCGCGATCCGCTGAGTCATCTCCGCGCCACGCTCAGATGGAGTGGATCAACTCGACCGCCCGGGTGAGGACGTCGGGATCGGTGCCGGGCAGCACGCCGTGACCGAGGTTGACGATATGACCGGCGGCGCCCGCACGGATGGCCCGCTCGCCGTCGGCGACCACACGCCGGACCTCACGTTCGACGACCTCGGGTCCGGCGAACAGCAGGGTCGGATCGAGGTTGCCCTGGACCGCTTTGCCCGGTCCGACGCGGCGGACCGCGTCGTCGAGGGGCACCCGCCAGTCGACCCCGATGACGTCGGCGCCCGCGTCGGCCATCGCACCCAGCAGTTCGCCGGTACCGACGCCGAAGTGGATGCGTGGCACACCGTGGTCGGCGACCTCCGCGAAGACCCGGGCACTGTGCGGCGCCACATAGGTGCGGTAGTCGGCCAGCGAGAGCATCCCGGCCCACGAATCGAACAGCTGAACGGCGTCCACACCCGCATCCAGCTGGACCCGCAGGAAGGCGATGGTGATGTCGGCGAGACGCCCCATCAGCAGGTGCCAGGTGTCCGGATCACCGTGCATCATCGCCTTGGTGCGCTCGTAGTGCTTGCTGGGTCCGCCCTCGATCAGGTACGACGCCAGGGTGAACGGCGCGCCGGCGAAGCCGATCAGGGCGGTGGAGTCCGAGAGTTCCCCGAGGAGCAACTCGATGGCGCCCGCGATCGCGCCCACCGACTCCGGTTCCAGGCGCGGCAACGACGCGACATCGGCAGCGCTGCGCACCGGCTGCGCGATGACGGGGCCGGTACCCGCGACGATGTCGAGGTCGATGCCCGCGGCCTTCAACGGCACCACGATGTCGGAGAAGAGGATCGCGGCGTCCACGTCGTGCCTGCGCACCGGCTGCATGGTGATCTCGCAGACGAGTTCCGGATCGAAGCACGATTCGAGCATGCCGTGATCGGCGCGGATCGCACGGTACTCGGGGAGGGATCGACCGGCCTGGCGCATGAACCACACAGGCCGGCGGGTCGGCGTCCCGCCGGTGGCGGCGGCGACCAGCGCCAGGTCGTGCGTGCGGCGGGCATGGGATCGCGTTGTCTCGGACATCAGTGCCTACTCTGCCATGCGTCGGCGCGCCTCCGACCACGGTGGGGTGGCCCGTCCTACCGTCACCAACGTGACCTCTTCTGGAGCTCCGACGGAGCCTGCTGACTTCCGCGCCGCGGTCGCATCACTGCATGGCGCGCGGATCCGGCCGGAGATCGAGGTCGGTCCGATCCGTCCGCCGCAGCGGCTGGCGCCGTACAGCTACGCGGTGGGTGCCGAGGTACGCACCGGCTGGGACGATTCCGACGACGTCCCGGTGGATTCGACCGGCAGCTCGTTCGGGCGGCTGATCCTGTTGTACGACCCGGCGGGCCAGGAGGCCTGGAACGGCACGATGCGCCTGGTCGGCTACGTGCAGGCCGAGGTGGAGGCGGCGCTCGCGATGGACCCGCTGCTGCCCGAGGTGGCATGGAGCTGGTTGTCGGATGCGCTCGGCGTCCCGGCCGGCGAGACCGCGAGCTCGCCCGGCGCGACATCGTCGGACCGGACGATCGAGGTCACCGCGCTCGGCGGCACGGTCACGTCGACCACCTCGGTCCGTTACGGCGACATCGCCGGACCACCGCGCGCCCACCAACTGGAACTGCGCGCATCCTGGACCGCCACCGAACTCGACCTCGGCGGCCACCTGGAGGCCTTCTGCGAGGTCTTGTCCGCGGCCGCCGGACTACCACCCGCCGGGGTCACCGAACTCGGGTCGGCCTGAGTCGGTGACGGGACCGCGATGACCACCGGTGACGAACAGACCCCGGTGTCCTCGCCGGACGACCGGCCCTCACCCGAGGCCGACGAACCGGCCACCACGCCCCTACTACACCCGGCCGACGGCGTCCCTCCGGTCCTGACCACCGCGTCCGAGTTCGCCGATGCCGCCGCCGCCCTGTCAGGTGGCGAGGGCCCGATCGCGGTCGACACCGAACGCGCCTCCGGCTACCGCTACTCCCAACGTGCCTATCTGGTGCAGATCCGTCGCAATGGTGCCGGAAGCTTCCTGCTCGACCCGATCGAGGAGCCGGATGCGCTCGCACCGGTGATCGCGGCCCTCGACGGCCCCGAATGGGTCCTGCACGCCGCCGATCAGGATCTTCCGTGCCTACGGGAACTCGGCTTCGTGTGCCGGGACCTGTACGACACCGAACTCGCCGGCCGGCTGCTCGGCCTCGCGAAGGTGAACCTGGCGGCGATGGTCGCCGAGTTCCTCGGGCTGGGGCTCGTCAAGGGCCACGGGGCCGCGGACTGGTCACGCAGACCGTTGCCCGACGACTGGCTCAACTACGCCGCCCTCGACGTCGAGGTGCTGGTCGAGTTGCGCGACGCGATGGACGCGGCGCTCGTCGAGGCAGGCAAGGACGGGTGGGCGCGCCAGGAGTTCCGCGCGGTCCTCGACCGGCCGGCCCCGGCGCCGCGCGCCGACCGCTGGCGCAAGACGTCGAACATCCACACCGTCAAGAGCGCCCGCACCCTCGCCGCGGTGCGTGAATTATGGACGGCCCGTGAGGAACTCGCACAGAAGCGAGACGTGGCGCCCGGCCGCATCCTGCCGGACTCGGCGATCGTCACGGCCGCCACGGCGGACCCGACGTCACCGCCCGAGCTCACCCGGCTCCCCGTGTTCGGCGGGCCCCGGCAGCGACGGCAGGCCGGCATCTGGCTCGCCGCGCTCCAGCGGGCCCGGGACCTGCCCGACGATCAGCTGCCGGCACGCAAGGCACCCACGGTCGGGCTGCCCCCGGTCAACCGGTGGGATCAGCGCAATCCCGAGGCCGCGGAGCGTGCCGCGAAGGTCCGGCCGGTGGTCCGGGAGATCGCCGAGACCCTGCAGTTGCCGGTGGAGAACCTGCTGGCCCCCGACACGGTGCGCCAACTCTGCTGGGACGGCATCGACCTCCCGGCGACCGTGGAGTCCGTGGACCGGCGGCTGGCCGCCGACGGAGCCCGGGAGTGGCAGCGAGGCCTGACCGCCGGCCCGATCGCGGATGCACTCAACAGCGTGTCCGACTCGACGGACTGATCGAGCGAAGCGCCGCGCCTCAGTTCTCCGATTCGGGTGCGCCGGAAAGGTCCGGGCTCGACAGGTCGGCCGTGTCGTCCATGCCGGGCACCGACTGCATGCCCGCGACCGTCGCCGTGATGGTCCGCGCGAGATCCTGTGCGGTGAGACCGAACTGGGCGAGCAACTCGCCACGGGATGCGTGCTCGACGAACTGCTGCGGGATGCCCCGGTGTTGCACGGGCACCGCGACGTCGGCGGCCGACAGCGCATCACTGACCGCCGAACCGACGCCACCGCGGACGCCGGAGTCCTCCACGGTGACCACCAGCCGATGGCGGGCCGCCACTGTGGCGATGGATGCCGGCACGGGCAGCACCCACCGCGGATCGACCACGGTGGTGTCGATGCCCTGACGTCCCAGGCGTTCCGCGGTGTCGATGGCGAGGCCGCAGAACGCACCCACCGCGACGATGAGCACATCCCCGGATGCGGCGCCGACGCCCGGACCGCCCCGGTAGAGCACATCCACTCCGTCGTCGAGGCGTTCGAGCGCTCTGATGTCCTCGGGTACAGCGCCTTTCGAGAAGCGCAACGCCGTCGGCCCGTCGTCGACCGCCAGGGCCTCCTCGAACTCCTCACGGAGCCGGACCGCGTCGCGCGGGGCCGCGACACGCAGTCCCGGCACCAGCGACATCAGCGAGAGGTCCCACATGCCGTGATGGCTCGGGCCGTCGGGCCCGGTGATCCCGGAGCGGTCGAGCACCAACGTCACCGGCAGCTTCAGCAGCGCGACGTCCATCAGCAGCTGGTCGAATGCCCGGTTGAGGAAGGTCGAATAGATGGCCAGCACCGGGTGCAGTCCGCCGAGCGCGAGACCCGCGGCCGAGGTCATGGCGTGCTGCTCGGCGATCCCGACGTCGAACATGCGGTCGGGGAAGCGCTCCCCGAACGGGGTGAGCCCGGTCGGGCCGGGCATGGCCGCGGTGATCGCGACGACGTCGCGGCGCCGGGCACCGGCATCGACGAGGGCGGCCGAGAACACCGACGTCCAGTCGTGGGGCGACACACTGGTGGCGCGACCCGTCCGGGGGTCGATGATGCCGGTCGAGTGCATCTGATCGGCCTCGTGATTCTCCGCCGGCGCGTACCCCATCCCCTTCCGGGTCACGGTGTGCACGATGACCGGGCCGCCGAACGTCTTGGCCTGGCGAAATGCCGATTCGAGGGCACCGATGTCATGCCCGTCGACCGGACCGACGTACTTCAGCCCGAGGTCGGTGAACATCGCCTGCGGTGCGATGAGGTCCTTCAGGCCACTCTTCATGCCGTGCAGGACGGCGTAGGCGGGCGGCCCGACGACCGGTACCTGCCGCACGACCTTGCGACTCTCGTCGAGGAATCGCTCGTACCCGGGCTGCAGTCGCAGCCCCGTGAGATGTCGGGCGAAGCCGCCGATGGTCGGCGCGTAGGACCGTCCGTTGTCGTTGACGACGATGACCACCGAGCGGTCGCCCGCGGCGATGTTGTTCAGGGCCTCCCAGCACATGCCGCCGGTGAGAGCGCCGTCGCCGACCACGGCGATCACGGTGCGGTCGTCCTGCCCGGTCAACTCGAACGACTTCGCGAGACCGTCGGCGTAGGACAGCGCGGCCGACGCATGCGAGGACTCGACCCAGTCGTGATCGCTCTCGGCGCGCTCCTGGTAGCCGGTGAGCCCGCCCTTCTGCCGCAAACCGTCGAAGCCGTCCTTGCGGCCGGTCACGATCTTGTGCACGTAGCTCTGGTGCCCGGTGTCGAAGATGACCGGGTCGCCGGGTGACTCGAACACGCGGTGCAGGGCCAGAGTCAGTTCGACCACACCGAGGTTCGGACCGAGATGGCCGCCGGTCGCCGACACCTTCTCGATCAGGAACTCCCGGATCTCCCCCGCGAGCTCGTCCATCTCGTCCGACGACAACGCACGCAGGTCGGCCGGTGAACCGATCGTGTCGAGCACGCCCATCCAGTCCTCCATCACTGCAACTGTCCGCGACACCCGGGCTGTCGGGTATCGGATCGCGCGACGCCCGTGGGCGTCGTCGCGCATGTCATCACAGTCTACGGATTTCGTCACGGGCGGACCCCACCGCCGAGGTGTGACGTCGGACGTGCCGGGCCGTCACAGGCCGCGTGCCGGCACCAGACAGGCGATCGCCTCGACGTGATGGGTGAGCGGGAATGCATCGAAGGCCCGGATCTCCCGCGGGCGGTAACCGTGTTCGGCGAACAGCGCGAGATCGCGGGCGAACCGGCCGACATCACACCCCACATGCACGATCGCCGACGGGTCCGCGTCGGCCACGGCGTCGATGACCGCAGGGCCGGCACCGGTACGCGGCGGGTCGAGCACGACGACGTCCGGCGCGGGCAGTCCGCCGACGAGTGCCGCGACCTCACCGTGATGGACCGTCAGCCGATCGTCACCGGCGAACGCCTCGGTGGCGACGGCGACCGCGTCGGCATCCGTCTCCACGACATGGACGGCGGTGAACTCGCCGAGACCGGCGGCCGCGGCGCCGTCGAGCAGGGCGGCGCCCAGGACACCCGCACCGCCGTAGAGGTCCCAGGCGACGGTGTCCCCGGTACGTCCGGGCAGGCCGGCCGCGCCCAGCAGTTCGACGACCGTGCGCGCGTATACCGTCGGTGCGGCACCGTGGGCCTGCCAGAACCCGGCGACGGGGATACGCCAGACACGATCGCCGACGCGGTGCGTCGCGATCGCATCGCCCTCGACGACGCGTCGTCCGCGGGGTGCGTCCCGTCGGCGGCGCGCGGACTGGGTCCGGCCCCGCGCACCGCCGCGATGACGCCGGGCGGGCTGCTTCGGTGCAGCGAGCTCGGTGATGTGCCGGCGACCGTCCCGATCGGCGACCACGATGAGGTCGGCACCGGGAGCGACGGTCAGTGCGTCGAGATCGTCGAGCATGCCGGATTCGGGTGCGGCACAGCGATGACCGGTCACGATCGCGGAACCGTGGAAGGCATGCATCCCGGCCCGCCCGTCGGCATCGACGCCCAGGCGGGTACGCACCCGCCAGTGGGTGCCGTCGTCGCCGAGGTCCGCGACCACGCCGCTCCCGACACCGGCAGCGTCGAGGTCGGCGGGCCCGAACCGACCTATGCGGCCGAGCGCGTCGACGAGGATCTGTCCCTTCAGATCGCGCGAGTGACCGACCTCGATGAACCCGAGATCGCAGCAACCGGCACCGTGGCGGGCGGCGTCACACCGCGATTCGATCCGGTGCGGCGACGCCTCGACGATCTCGATCATCTCGGCGCGGGCGAAACTCTTCTGCCGGTCATCGGTGATCCGGACCCGGACCAGCTCACCCGGGACGGCGCCGCGGACGAACACGACCCGGCCGTCCACCCGTCCGACGGCCTCCCCGCCGTTGGCGGGGCGGTCGGTCCGGATGATCAGCTCGGCACCCGCGCTGGGATGGTCGCTCATCGGCGGTCCGGGTCGCCACCGAGCGCGCGCCGCGTGTCCCCGGGCGCCGTGTAGGCGAGGTCGCGATTCTTCAGGCGATCCGACGAGGTCAACTGCCAGGGCACCGACGTGACCATGACGCCCGGCTCGAAGAGCAGTCGGCCCTTGAGCCGAAGGGCGGACTGGTTGTGCAGGATCTGCTCCCACCAGTGCCCGACCACGTATTCGGGGATGAACACCGTGATGACGTCGCGGGGTGATTCGCGCCGGACCCGGCGGACGTATTCGATGACCGGGCGCGTGATCTCCCGGTACGGCGACGCGATCACCTTGAGCGGCACGGTGATGTCGCTGGCCTCCCATTGCGAGACGAGCTTGCGGGTGTCGCGGTCGTCGACGTTGACCGTGATCGCCTCGAGGACGTCGGGTCTGGTCGCGCGGGCGTAGAGAACCGCACGCTTGGTCGCGAGGTGCAGTGTGGACACGAGGACGATGGAGTGCGTGCGACTGGGTAGCACCACGTCCTCTTCCTGGCGCTCGAGTTCTCGTTGCACCGTGGCGTAATGATGATGGATCAGCTTCATCAGGACGAAGAGGCAGACCATCGCCAGGATCGCGATCCACGCTCCCGCGGTGAACTTGGTGAGCAGCACGACGATCAGGACGGTCGCCGTCATCACCAGGCCGATCGAGTTGATCACGCGTGACTGCATCATCTTGCGGCGCGCCCGGGGGTCGGTCTCGGTGCGCAGGTGCCGCGTCCAGTGGCGGACCATGCCGGTCTGGCTGAGGGTGAACGACACGAACACACCGACGATGTAGAGCTGGATCAGCTTGGTGACCTCGGCACCGAAGGCCACGACGAAGATGATCGCGACCAGCGCCAGGAACACGATGCCGTTGGAGAACGCCAGGCGATCGCCACGGGTGTGCAGCTGCCGGGGCAGGTAGCGGTCCTGCGCCAGCACCGAACCGAGGACCGGGAACCCGTTGAACGCGGTGTTCGCGGCGAGCATCAGGATCAGCGCGGTCGCGGTCGCGACGAAGTAGAACCCCGGGGTGAACGAATCGAAGACCGCGTGCGCGAGCTGCGCGATCATCGCCTTCTGCTGGTAGCCCTCGGGCGCACCGATGAGGTCCTGTGCCGGGTTCATCACGTACTTCGCGCCGATCTGCTGAGCGAGCAGGACTATGCCGAGCAGGAGCACGATCGAGAACGCGCCGAGCATGAACAGGGTGGACGCTGCGTTGCGCGACTTGGGTTTCCGGAACGCCGGCACGCCGTTGCTGATCGCCTCGACGCCGGTGAGGGCCGCGCAGCCGGAGGAGAACGCCCGCGCGATCAGGAACACGAAGGCGATGCCGACGAGGTGATCCTGTTCGGCCCGGATGGTGAAGTTCGCCGTCTCCGACTGGATCGGCTCGTCGAGGATGAAGATCTCGATGAAGCCCCACACCAACATCAGCAGGACGCCGATGATGAAGGCGTAGGTGGGGATCGCCAGCACAGAACCCGATTCCTTGATGCCGCGCAGGTTCACCGCCGCGAGCAGGACGATCGCGGCCACGCAGAACCACACCTTGTGCTGGGAGACGAACGGGATCGCCGACCCGATGTTCTCCGCCGCCGACGAGATGGAGACCGCTACGGTGAGGATGTAGTCGACGAGCAGCGCGCTCCCCACCGTCAGACCGGCATTCGGACCGAGGTTCACGGTGGCGACCTCGTAGTCGCCGCCGCCCGACGGATAGGCGTGCACATTCTGCCGGTAACTCGCCACCACGACGACCATCACCACCGCGACGGCGAGCGCGACCCACGGTGTGAAGGCGAGTGCGCTCAGGCCCGCGACGGACAGGACGAGGAAGATCTCCTGCGGCGCGTAGGCGACCGAGGACATCGCGTCCGAGGCGAACACCGGGAGCGCGATGCGCTTGGGCAACAGGGTGTGACCCAGTCTGTCGCTGCGGAACGGGCGGCCGAGCAGCAATCGTTTGGTCGCCACGGACACCTTGGACACGTTGGACACCAGGCAACACTAGAGCGTGTAGTAGGCAAAGGCCATAACAGGCCCGCATGGGTGGTCAACGGCCACGCGGGCCCGGGTCACCGGGTAGGTTCAAGTCGTCCGCACAGGGGTGCGGGCGCGACCGGGAGACGCCGGCTGTGGGAAGGATGGACGTGCAGGTAGTCATCATGGGGTGCGGACGCGTCGGCTCGTCGCTGGCGATGGCGATGCAGAAGCGTGGCCACGACGTCTCCATCATCGACCGCGATCCGTCCGCGTTCGTGCGCCTGAGCCCGGACTTCCGTGGCACCACGGTGATCGGCGCCGGTTTCGACCGGGAGGTCCTGACGCGGGCCGGTATCGAGCGGGCCGACGCATTCGCCGCTGTCTCCTCCGGGGACAACTCCAACATCATCGCGGCGCGCGTCGCCCGGGAGACCTTCGGTATCGACCGCGTCGTCGCGCGTATCTACGACGCCAAGCGCGCCGAGGTCTATGAACGACTGGGCATCCCGACGGTCGCGACGGTGCCGTGGACCACCGAGCGGTTCGTCTCCGCCCTCGGCGAGGCGTCGACGACCACCGAGTGGCGCGATCCGTCGGGTTCCCTGGCGATCGCCCAACTCGAGGTCGACGAGTCGTGGATCGGCGTCACCGTCGGCAAGTTCCAGGAGAACACCGGCGCCCGCATCGCCTTCCTCAACCGGGTCGGCCGGCCCATCCTTCCGGACGTGAAAACTGTTCTCCAACAAGATGACCTCGTCTTCGCGGCGGTCCTGATCGACAATCTTGCCGACGCCCGGGCGAGCGCTCGTGCGCCGCACATCACAGCCGACTGACGTACGTGAGAGAGGACACTCCATGAAGGTCGCCATCGCAGGTGCCGGCGCCGTCGGGCGTTCGATCGCCCGTGAGTTGCTGCTGAATTCGCATGCCGTCACCCTGTTCGAGCGCAACACCGCCCACATCGACCAGGAGTCGGTACCCGAGGCGACGTGGGTGCAGGCCGACGCGTGTGAGCTCAGCAATCTCGAACAGGCCGCGCTGCAGACGTTCGACGTGATGGTCGCGGCGACCGGCGACGACAAGGCCAATCTCGTGGTGAGCCTGCTCGCCAAGACCGAGTTCGCCGTCAACCGGGTCGTCGCGCGGGTGAACGACCCGCGCAACGAATGGCTGTTCGGTGAGGACTGGGGAGTCGATGTGGCGGTGTCCACGCCGCGCATCCTGGCCTCCCTCGTCGAGGAGGCGGTGTCGGTGGGTGACCTGGTGCGACTGATGACGTTTCGTCAGGGCCAGGCCAACCTGGTCGAGCTCACGCTGCCGTCGAACACCCCGCTCGCCGGCAAACCGGTCCGGAAGCTCGATCTGCCCCGCGACGCGGCACTCGTCACCATCCTGCGGGGTGGCCGGGTCATCGTGCCGCAGAGCGACGATCCGATCGAAGGCGGCGACGAACTGATCTTCATCGCACCCGCGGAGGCGGAGCCGGCGCTGCATCAGGCCATGCAGATCCAGTGACCCCGATGCCACGGACCCCGATGCCACGGACCCCGGTGTAGGACGGGCTCGGCCGTGTGGCCGGGCTCAGTCGGCGGGTAGCCGGGCCCGGTCGGGGTCGTCCGGGGTGACTCCCGACTCGATCAGATCTTCCTGCCGGGTGGCGCGACGGACCAACAGCACCGTCGCGAGCACGGCGAGGGCCGTCAGCGGCCAGCCCATGGCGAGTCGTGCCACCGCCAGCCAGCCGGTGCTGCCGTGATCGTAGAGTTCGGACTGCGTGATGTACCGGGCAGCGAACACCAACGCCCAGAAGGCCGTCGCGATGTCGTAGGCGATCAACGTCTTCCGATGTTTGCGCCATGCCATCCCCTCACCGCTGATGAGGTTCCAGGCGACGCCGATCAACGGCCAGCGCACCACGATCGACAGGACGAAGACGATCGCGTAGGCCAGCGTCGTCCAGATGCCGAACAGGAAGTAGCCCTTCGCATCTCCGGTGCGGTGCGCGATGAACACGCAGATCGCGACCCCGATCAGGCCGGAGATCGCGGGATTGAGGGGTTCGCGCCGCCACAGGCGGACACAGAAGATCAGGACCGCGACCGCGATGGCCGCGATCATGGCGGCCGTGAGGCCCCAGACGGCGTTGACGGGTACGAACACCACGATCGGCACGGTCGAATAGATCAGTCCGGAGACGCCGCCCATCTGCTCGAGGATCGACGGCGCCTTCTCGTCGGTCGTCTCGGTGATCTGCGGTGCCGGGTCGCCGGGGTCGCCCCCGGCGGGGTCATTCGTCGTCTGAGCCATAGAGCTCGTAGTACGGGTTGTAGATCACCTTGGCGCCGTCGTGTTCGGCGAGCCGGCCCCGTACGGTCAGCTTGCGGCCCGGTTCGATGCCCGGAATCCGGTTCCGGCCGAGCCACTTGAGCAGCACGGTGTCGGAGCCGTCGAAGAACTCGGCCTTGACGCCCTCCTTGGCGGTCCGCGAGCACGTCTGGACCGCGCGCAGCTCGCCGTGCATCGTGACCTCGTCGCCACGACAACACTCGGCAGCACGCTGCGCGCCGGTCGCGCGGGACTCCTCGGCGATCTGCTCCGCGTCGACCTCGCCGAGGTCCTCGGTCAACCTGCGGGTCAACCGCTTGAGATAACCGGTGGTTGCCATCACACACTCCCTGGGTGGTCATCGCAATGAGGCGGATAGCGGGCTGCTGTCGGCTCTGTGACCGTCAGCGTAATCCTCATCGCTCTACCTTTCCAACGTCGGGCATGATCATGACATGCCCGATATCCCGCGGTCGGATCCGAGGGCCCCGACGACACTCGTCGCCATGCCCGGCACCGGCTCCGATGCGGATTATGTGCAGCGTGCCTTCGGCCCCGCGGCCGAGGCCCTCGGACTCACCCTGGTCGCTCTCGAACCGGCATCGGACCTGGTGGCAGGGCATCGACGCCGCCTCGACGAACTCTCGGCGCGGGCCGATCCGATCATCGTCGGGGGCGTGTCGATCGGCGCGGCGATCGCTCTGGAGTGGGCATTGCACCATCCGTGTGCGGGGGTGTGGGCCGCCCTGCCCGCGTGGACCGGCGACCCGGCCACCGCACCCGCCGCATGGAGCGCCACGGCAACCGCCCGCGCGCTGTCAACCGACGGTCTCGAACAGACGATCGCCGCGATGGCCACGACCAGCCCCGCATGGCTGGCCGCGGAGCTGGACCGCTCATGGCGCGCCCTGTATCCGGCCCTGCTGGGGCAATTGACGGAGGCCGCAGCTCTCCGCTCGCCCGAGTTGGACGAGATCGCGACCCTACGGGTCCCGCTGGCGGTCACCGCAGCCGTCGACGATCCGGTACACCCGCATCACGTCGGCCGCGACTGGGCCGCCGCAGCACCCCGATCGGGACTCACCGAGGTGACCCTCGACGACTGGGGCGCCGACCCGTCGGTGCTCGGATTCGGTTGTGCGCGAGCGTGGCTCGGCATCAGCTGAAAAGGCGGACGTCGTCGGGGTCAGCGCCGGTTCCGACGGAAACGCTGCATCGCGGAACCGGAGGACCGGGGCACGTCCTCGTCCCCGTTCTCATCGTCGGCGCCCGACTCGGGCTCCGCCGCTTCCTCGCCGACGATGCGAGCGGACGCGACCTGGTCGAGGGCGCCACCCGCCGGCGTGGGCTGATCGACCTCGCCGCCCGCGGGCGGTGCGGCCTCACCGGCGACGGTGTCCTGCTCGGCCAGCATCTGCTGCTGGGCGGCCGCCACCTGTTCGGCCAGGACCGGCGGCAGCACGACGGGTAGTGCGTCCCTCGGCGGGTGAGGTTCGTCACCCCGGCGGATCACCGACTCGGCGAGCACCGCACGGGCCAGCCGGCCCAACTCGTCGGCGACGTCGTCGGGGCCGCTCGCGATGCACCTCACCATCCACCGCGGCCCGTCGACCCCGATGAAGCGGTGCGCAGCGCCGGGCACCAGCGCGACGATCTCCCGGCCCCAGTGACCGTCCTCGATGGAGACCTGAGCCCCCTCGTCACGCAACGATCCGGCGAGTTCCGTCACCACCTCGCGCCACAGGCCCGGCGACTTGGGCGCGGCGAACGCACTCACGTTGATCCGTCCGTGCGGCGTCACCAGATAGACGGATTCGGGCTGGTGGTCGGCCGACATCTCCACGGTGACCTGGCCACCCTCGACAACGGGCACGAGCACCGAACCGAGGTCGAGATGCGAGTTCTCGAGGTCGGACGCGGGTGTCACCAGGGCCTCGATGTCATAGGGACCCTGCGCGGATCCGATCCGGGGTTCGCTCTGCTCGTCTCGTGCCATGTTCTCTACTTACTCCTGATTGTGCGCTCGCGGCGGGACCGACGCCGTCACGCGCCGGCGGGCCGATCGATGTCGGGGGCGGCCTCGGCCAGAATGGCGTGGCCGCCGCTCGAGCCGTAGCCACCGGCGCCGCGACTGGTGTCGTCGAGTTCCTCGACCTCCACGAATGCGGGCAGTTCGACACGCTGGATCAGCAGCTGTGCGATCCGGTCGCCCCGGGCGATGGTGATCGGTTCGTCGGCGTCGAGGTTGATCAGGCAGACCTTGATCTCGCCGCGATAGCCGGCATCGATCGTGCCGGGCGTGTTGACGATGGACAGTCCGGCGCGGGCGGCCAGCCCGGAGCGCGGGTGGATCAGCCCCACCGTGCCGACCGGCAGGGCGATCGCGATCCCGGTGCCGACCAGCTGACGACGGCCGGGCGGGAGTTCGAGGTCGATCGTGGAACACAGGTCGACGCCCGCGTCGCCGGGGTGGGCGCGGGTCGGCAGCGGGATGTCGGGATCGATTCGGCGTACCGCGACGGGCCCGATCTGGTCGGGTCCGTCAGTTGCCACGGTGGAGGGATTCGGCGCCACGAGGGCAGACTACGCTGGTCGCGTGACTCCCCCAGCATCACCCGAGAATCCGGCAGGTAGCCCATCCGGCGACGACGGTGGCGCATCCGCCTCGGATGCGGACCGCCCGCTGTCAGAAGACAACTCGGGTTCGGATCGTTATCACGAGCGCCTGCACGTCACGTGGTGGTGGTGGCTCGCCGCCGCCGTGGTGACCGGCGTGGTCGGCTACGAGATCCAGCTGTCGGCGCACGGCTCCGCATGGAGCGTCGTCGGCTACGTGGTGGTCGGCCTGCTGTGCGCGTGGATGCTGTGGTCGCTGGGGCGAGTCACGGTTCGGGTCACCGCGGATCGCCAGTTACAGGCGGGGAAGGCACGCCTGCCGCGAGCGGTGATCGCGCGCGGGGCGACCGTGCCCGCGACCGCGAAGAGCGCGGCCCTGGGCCGCCAGCTCGATCCGGCGGCGTTCCTGGTCCACCGCGCATGGGTGAAGACGATGGTGCTGCTGGTGCTCGACGACCCGGACGACCCGACGCCCTACTGGCTGGTGTCCACGCGAAATCCGTCCGCCGTGCTCGCCGCGCTCGATCTGCCCGACGCGGCCACCGAGGCGGGCATCGACGAATGAGCGTCTGGGGCGAATGAGCATCGAGGCGGGTCCGGCACTGCCGACCCGCCTCGTCTCACGCGGTCCCGATCGGGGTCCGTCGGCGTACCGCCGGCGACTACCCCGCCCGATGTGTCACAGCTGCGTCACGCGCAGTCCACGCAGATCATCGAGTTCCCGTTCTCACGGGCGAGTCGACTGCGGTGGTACACGAGAAAGCAGCTGGTACAGGTGAATTCGTCGGCCTGCTTGGGGATCACCCGAACCGACAACTCTTCACCGGACAGATCCGCACCCGGGAGTTCGAACGACTCCGCGGTATCGGTCTCGTCGACGTCGACCGCGGACGACTGGGCCTCGCTGCGGCGCGCTTTCAACTCCTCGAGGGAGTCCTCGCTGATGTCCTCGGTCTCTGTGCGTCGTGGCGCATCGTAATCAGTAGCCATTGTGTGCCTTACCTAGTGTGAGAGTGTGAGGGGCGCTCTCGCATGTCGGCTTGTGGCCGAACAAACGTAGGGTGCGCGAGCCCCGCCGGGATTGTCTTGCCGGCGGCGTCACTACAACGTCATGACCGGTGCAATTCGTTACCCAGGACCCTGCAGATCGTAGTGACTTTCATCACATCGGATCGGCATGCCCTCCGTGCGCTGAGGAGGGCGGGCGCCCGAAGCCTAGTGCACCCGTGCCGCTGGGTCAACGATCTCCTCGCGGAGATCATTCCCGTGCGTGTCGGGTTCCAAACCATGCGGCCGGCATCACACGTGTGGCCCGGCGACGGCCTGCCTGCGCCCTGCGCCGCCGACGACCCTCTACAGTGGGCGGCACACCTGCACGAGAAGGAGCCAGAACACGGTGGTGGCGCAGATTACCGCGGGGTCCTCGGTCGATCACAAAGGCCGTCCGTTCCGACGACGCCGCCTGCTCCCGGCGGTCATCATGGGGGTGATCTTGCTGGTCGCCGGGTTGATCACCTGGGCGATCGCGCTGAGCGACACCGGAGCCGCGGCCATCCCCACCGCGTGCAACCAGCCATCGCCGGCGTCCGCCGACGCCTCTGCCGCGGCTCCCGCGACACCCACCTCCGCCGCGCCGCTGCCCAAGCTGACCGCTGCCGACCGCGACGAGATGCTCGCGGTGGCCCCGGCCGCTCTGTCGACCTTCGGTGTGCGCGTCCTCAACGCGTCATCGCAGCGCGGCGCCGCACGTTCGGTGTCCGACGACCTGACCGCGCAGGGTTTCAACCCCGTGCCGGACACGCCCTATGCCGACGACACCCTCTACGCCAATCAGGACCTGGCCTGCTACGCCCAGATCCGCTACGGCCCGGCAGGCAAGGCCAGCGCGGCGGCCGTGTGGCTGGCGCTGCCGTGCGCACAACTCGTCGACGACGGCCGACAGGGCACGTCGGTGGACGTCGCCCTCGGCGAGTACTACGAGGGTCGCGAACAGTCGCAGGATGCACAGGCCGCTCTCGAGGCCCTACGTTCGGCGGATCCGAAGAACCCGCAGACCGGCGCAGATCCCGTACTGGTGAAGGCCGTGCACTCGACCACCTGCTGATCCCCCGACGCGGGCGCTCAGTGCGACGGCATCGGTGCACGCGCGCCGAGATCGTCGAGCAGGGTCACGAAGCTCTCGGCGATACCCGGTGCGACCGCGATGGTCACGTCCCCGTCGGAGGACCGTGACTCCGGCGGCGGGGTGTGCACGACCGCACCCGCCTCCGCCGCGATCAACGCGCCCGCCGCCCAGTCCCACGGACTCAGACCGTGCTCGAAGTGTGCGTCGACGGCCCCGCTCGCCACCATGCAGAGATCGAGGGCGGCGGCGCCGACGCGACGCAGGTCACGCACCTGCGGCAGCATGTCCGCGACGATCGCGCCCTGCGTGACCCGACGTCGTGCGTCGTAGGAGAAACCGGTGGCCACCAGCGCGAGGTCGAGTCGCCGGATCGGATTGCAGGACAGCTCGATTGGGCCCTCACCCGCATCCACGCGGGCACCACCACCGACAGCCGCCGAGTAGGTGACGCCGCGTGCGACATCCACCACCGCGCCGGCCACCGACCGGCCGTCGATCTGGGCGGCCACGGAGACCGCGTACGCGGGGATGCCGTACATGAAGTTGACCGTGCCGTCGATGGGGTCGACGACCCAGCGGACGCCGGACGGCACGTCCACCGATCCACCTGACTCCTCGCCGAGGATCTCGTCGCCGGGACGTCGCGCATGCAGCTCGGCGCGGATCAGGTTCTCGGTCTCGGTATCGGCGAGGGTCACCGGATCCGTCGGCGTCGACTTGGTGCTGACTGCGGCCGCGGCGGCCGCGTCGGCGCGCACCGCCCCGTCGACGGCATGCGGGTCGTGTCCCGGTCGTGGACCGAACAGCTCCGGTCGCCGCCGCCGCACGAACTCGGCAGCGATCTGGGCCACGTCGATCGCGACGCGTTCGAGTTGGTCCGGGCCGGCTTCATCGGTCACTCCCCTATGGCAACACACCGGGTACTCCGGCGCGCGCACGGGATCACCGCCGGCGATCAGGGAGTCGGGGCGACGACGCGAAACGGTGACGACTTTGCGTCGACCCCGAGCATGGTACCGGTGACCTGGATAGCCTTAGACCACAGCAGTTCCCGAGGGGTGTACCAGAGAGGACGCGAACATGACCGAGGCCGAGACCACGAGTACCGCCGCGACGACGGGGGCGACAAATCTCGGCTTCGGCGTCGACGTCGGCGGATCCGGCATCAAGGGCGGGATCGTCGACCTCGACACGGGCCTGCTCGTCGGTGACCGATTCAAGGTGCTCACCCCCCAGCCGGCAACGCCCGAGTCGGTCGCCGGCGGGGTCGCCGAGGTGGTCGACCACTTCGGTTGGAGCGGGCCGGTGGGCATCACGTTGCCCGGGGTGGTCACCGACGGGATCATGCGCACCGCGGCGAACATCGACAAGAGCTGGATCGGCACCGATGTGTACGAACTCTTCAGCTCCCATCTCGGCGGTCGTCCGGTATCCGTGCTCAACGACGCCGACGCCGCCGGGATGGCCGAGGACCGCTACGGCGGTGGCGCGGGCGTGGACGGCGTCGTCATGCTGCTGACCCTGGGCACCGGCATCGGCACCGCGATCCTCATCAACGGCACGCTGGTGCCCAACACCGAGCTCGGCCACATGGTCATCCACGGCAAGGAGGCCGAGCACCAGGCGTCGTCGAAGGTCAAGGAGGACAAGGGCTGGAGCTACGAGAAGTGGGCGGGCAAGCTGTCGCGCGTCCTGGAGACCTACGAGGCATTGTTCTGGCCGAAGCTCTTCATCGTCGGCGGCGGCATCAGCCGCAAGGCCGACAAGTGGATTCCGCTGCTGACCAACTCGACGCCCGTCGTCGCCGCCACCCTGCAGAACACGGCGGGTATCGTGGGCGCCGCGATGGCCGTGGACGCCGGCCTGCGTACGTGATGTCGACCGATGTGCGTCCACTGCTGCACGCAGGTTTGTGCACCGGCGACAGTCCACTGACCTGGGCTTTGTCACATCACGCGATGCGATGTCGTTACAATGGTCATCACCGGTGATCACGCACCGAGAAATCAAGCCCTGATCCGCGTCGGCGTATGCCGCCGTGAGAGATTCACGAGAGTCAGTCCCGAAAGGTTGTACGTGGCAGCCACCCAGACCCGACAGGCCGACGTCGACGAGTCGACAGACGCGACGATCGCCACGGAAGACGCCCCGGCGAAGCGACCGGCAAAGAAGGCCGCCAAGAAAGCGACCGCCCGCAAAGCTCCAGCGAAGAAGGCAGCCAAGAAGGCCGCCCCGGGCAAGCGTGCGGCGAAGAAGGCCGGCAAGCCGTCCGACGCGGACGACGTCGACGCCACCGAGGAGAGCGACGACGCCGGTTCGATCGACGACATCGACGCCCCCGACGCCGAGCTCGACGAGGACGTCGAGATCGACGACGATCTGACCGTCGACGAAGAGGACGAGGAAGCCGACGACGATTCCGATGACGACGAGGCCGACGCCACCCCCGCCGTCACCACCCCGGTCGTGAAGACGACGACGGAGAAGGCGAAGGAAGTCGTCGTCGAGAAGGAGAAGACCGCCGGAGACTTCGTCTGGGACGAAGACGAGTCGGAGGCCCTCCGTCAGGCACGCAAGGATGCCGAGCTCACCGCCTCCGCCGACTCGGTCCGCGCGTATCTCAAGCAGATCGGCAAGGTCGCCCTCCTCAACGCCGAGGAGGAGGTCGAGCTGGCGAAGCGGATCGAGGCCGGACTCTTCGCCACCGAGCGGCTGCGACGCATCGTCGATTCCGGAGACAAGATCAGCACCGCGTCCAAGCGCGATCTGAACTGGATCTCGCGTGACGGCAACCGCGCCAAGAATCATCTTCTCGAGGCGAACCTCCGTCTGGTGGTGTCGCTGGCCAAGCGCTACACCGGCCGTGGCATGGCGTTCCTGGACCTCATCCAGGAGGGCAACCTCGGTCTGATCCGCGCGGTCGAGAAGTTCGACTACACCAAGGGTTACAAGTTCTCGACGTATGCCACCTGGTGGATTCGTCAGGCGATCACCCGCGCGATGGCCGACCAGGCCCGCACCATCCGTATCCCGGTGCACATGGTCGAGGTCATCAACAAGCTCGGTCGTATCCAGCGTGAGCTGCTCCAGGACCTCGGCCGCGAGCCGACGCCGGAGGAACTCGCCAAGGAGATGGACATCACGCCGGAGAAGGTGCTGGAGATCCAGCAGTACGCGCGTGAGCCGATCTCGCTGGACCAGACCATCGGCGACGAGGGCGACAGCCAGCTCGGCGACTTCATCGAGGATTCCGAGGCCGTGGTCGCCGTCGACGCGGTGAGCTTCACCCTCCTGCAGGATCAGCTGCAGTCGGTGCTGGAGACGCTGTCCGAGCGCGAGGCCGGCGTCGTCCGCCTGCGCTTCGGTCTCACCGACGGCCAGCCACGCACTCTCGACGAGATCGGCCAGGTCTACGGGGTCACCCGTGAGCGCATCCGTCAGATCGAGTCGAAGACGATGTCGAAGCTCCGGCACCCGTCGCGGTCGCAGGTCCTGCGCGACTACCTGGACTGATGACGTCGCTTCGACCGTGACGAGTCATCGAATCGGGGATCACCGCATCGCGGTGGTCCCCGATTCGCGTCTGCCCGGTCGTCCTCAGAGCTGCGGTGGACCGAAGACACCGCTCGGGTCGGGCCGATAGGGCCGCGTCGCGACGACCGCATCGACGGGCAGCAGTCCGTACAGATGCGGAAAGCGCATCCCGTCGGGATCGCTCGGAACGCCCGACTCCCAGACGACCGGCGCCGACAGCCGGCCCGGATCGATGACGAGCAGCAGCAGGTCCGCCCGCCCCGCGTAGAGCCGGTTGGCCGGCAGGTGCACCTGTTCCGGAGCCGACAGGTGGATGAAGCCGACCGTCGCGAACGATTCCGGTTCACGGTGTCCGACGGTCAGTGCATGCGCCCACTCGTCGTCGGTGCAGAGGTGGACGAGCACCGAGGCGGCGGGCTGGTCGTCGGGTGCGGTCATGCCGTCAGCAATGCCGCAGGTCCAGGGTTTTGTCAAGAGTTGTGCCCCCACAGATTTCGACTCCGGTTCGAATGCCCGATTTCCGGCGTTCTCCACCTACGATTCTCCGCATGCTGGTGACCCGACCGACCGTCGACCTCCTCCGGGTGGCGTCGATGCTGTGTCGTCCGCGCCGCGGCCCGATCGTCTGATCTCCCGCGGCGCTTCTCGCCACCGCCACCCTGACCGGAAAGTCACCCTGCACTCATGAGAACCATCGTCCTGATCGCCCTCGTCGGCTTCGCCGCCCAACTCGTGGACGGCAGCCTGGGCATGGCCTACGGCGTCACCACCACCACCCTGCTGCTCGCGATCGGCACCAATCCGGCGGCCGCCTCGGCGACCGTCCACCTCGCCGAGATCGGTACCACGCTGGTGTCCGGCGTCTCGCACTGGAAGTTCGGCAACGTCGACTGGAAGGTCGTCCGCCGGATCGCTCTGCCGGGCGCGATCGGCGCCTTCCTCGGCGCGACCATCCTGTCCAATCTGTCGACCGAGGCCGCAGCACCGGTGATGGCCATCATCCTGCTGCTGCTCGGCCTGTACATCCTGGTCCGGTTCACCTTCCAGGGCATCCCCAAGCACAACCTCGGCAAGCCACTGCGCAAGCGCTTCCTCGGTCCACTCGGCTTTGTCGCCGGGTTCGTCGACGCCACCGGCGGCGGCGGATGGGGGCCGGTCGGTACGCCGGCGATCCTGGCCAGCGGTCGCCTGGAGCCGCGCAAGGTCATCGGATCGATTGACACCAGCGAGTTCATCATCGCGGTGGCGGCGAGCCTCGGCTTCCTGTTCAGCCTGGGGTCCCAGGGCATCAACTTCGCCTGGGTCGGCGCGATCCTGGTCGGTGGCGTGATCGCGGCCCCGATCGCCGCGTGGCTGGTCCGTCACATCCCTCCGCGTCTGCTCGGCGCCTCGGTCGGCGGTCTGATCGTCCTGACCAACGTCCGCAGCCTGTTCCGCAGCGACCTCATCGACGTCCCACCGGTCGCCCAGACCGTCGTCTACACGCTCATCGTCGCCGCCTGGGTCGCCGCGTTCGTCTACTCGCTGCGCCAGTACCTGGCCGACCGCGAGCACGAGTCGTCCGACGCGGTGTCCCGCCTGCGCGAGCAGCAGGAAGTCGACGCTGCCGAGGCCCGGACCGTCAAGGCCGACGACGGCGACGCCGTCGCCGCGGGCTGATCCGCGGCCGCAGCCACACTCCCGGCGTCGTCGACGATCGGCCCGCCCACCGGTGCCGGAACGTAACGCCCGATTGAGGTCGTGTTGCCCCTGTTGCCCACCGTGTTACGGGTGAGTGACGACACACCCGGGAGGCCCATGGAACAATACGAAACCCCCAAACGTCTGAAAGGGTGAGGGTGACGCATCAGACCGATGTGTCGGCTCACGAAGGGAAAGGCGACCGGCAAGGAACGGAACGCCGGACCGGGACGGAGGAATCATGTCAGACACCGCCACCACACCCCCGATCTACATGCCGCTGACCGCTGCCGACCGCTGCGACCGCTGCGGCGCGGCCGCGAAGGTACGGGCCGTGCTGCCCGCGGGCGGAGAACTTCTCTTCTGCCGTCATCACTTCAACGAACACGAGGCGAAGCTCGTCGAGCTCTCCGCCACCGTCGTGGAGGAGTCCGCAGGCGAATTGGTCTGATCGGAACGAGTAGACGACCCGGCCGGGTACACCGGCCGGGTCGTCTCATATCCGGGTCGTCTCATATCCGGGTTGTCTTGTATCGGGGTCGCGCGCCCGGTGCCTGTTGCTGTGTCGTGTGCCTCAGCGCCACTCGCGGAGTGCGGAGATCCGCTCGCGGAGCTGATCAGCGGTGGCCATCGCTGTCGGCGGGCCCCCGAGGCGCGTCCGCAGCTCGTTGTGCACCATGCCGTGCGGCTTGCCGGTGCGGTGATGGTGCATCGCGACCAGCGTGTTGAGCTCCTTGCGGAGGGCATGCAGATTCTCGCCTGCCGGGCGCACCGTCGACGTCTCGGTCGCGACCGCACCCGTTGCCGCTGTCCGCTGGGTAACTTGCTCGGCCTGCCGTTTGCGGAGCAGTTCACGGACCTGATCGGCGTCGAGGAGTCCGGGCAGCCCGAGATAGTCGGACTCCTCGTCGGTGCCGGCGAAGGTCGCGGTGCCGAATGACGCGCCGTCGAAGATCACCTGATCCAGCTCGGCGTCGGCATGCAGCGACTGGAACGCCTTCTCGTCCTCGCCGGGTTCGTCCTTCTGCTTGTTCGCGTCGATGAGCAGCGCGTCGTCGAGTCCGTCGCTCTCGCGGTGCGGTTTGCCCAGCACATGGTCGCGCTCGGCCTCCATCTGACTCGCGAGGTCCAACAGCACCGGTACGGACGGCAGGAAGACGCTGGCGGTCTCCCCCGGCCGCCGGGAGCGCACGAACCGGCCGATGGCCTGGGCGAAGAACAGCGGGGTCGACGAGCTGGTCGCGTATACGCCCACCGCCAGTCGCGGCACGTCGACGCCTTCGGACACCATGCGGACCGCGACCATCCACTCGTCGTCGGATGCCGCGAATTCCGCGATCCGCGACGACGACTTCGGATCGTCGGAGAGCACCAGGGTCGGTTTCCTGCCGCTGATCGCGGTGAGCAGTTCGGCATAGTCACGCGCCACCGTCTGATCGGTGGCGATGACGAGCCCACCGGCGTCCGGGACGCCCGAGGCCCGCAGCTGCCGCAGCCGCGTGTGCGCCGCCTCCAGCACCGAGGGAATCCAGTCGCCGTGCGGGTCCAGGGCGGTCCGCCACGCGCGTGCGGTGTGTTCGGCCGACAGCGGCTCGCCCAGGCGTGCGGTGAACTCCTCACCGGCACTGGTGCGCCAGCTGGCCTGGCCGCTGTAGGCCAGGAAGACCACCGGTCGGACCACGCCGTCCTTGAGCGCGTCGGCGTACCCGTAGCTGTGGTCGGCCTTCGACCGCAGGACCCCGGCCGCCTCGGGTTCGTAGGTGACGAAGGGGATCGGCGAGTCGTCGGACCGGAACGGCGTTCCCGTCAGGGCCAGACGCCGGGTCGCGTCGGAGAACGCCTCCCGGATGGACTCTCCCCACGACTTGGCATCGCCACCGTGGTGGATCTCGTCGAGGATGACCAGCGTGCGGCGGTTCTCCGTCCGTACGCGGTGCCGCGTCGGATGGGCGGCGACCTGGGCGTAGGTGAGCGCGACGCCGTGGTAGTCCGAGCTCGTCTGTCCGGTGGCGTTGCGGAACCGTGAGTCCAGTGCGATTCCGACCCGGGCGGCCGCCTCGGCCCACTGGTGCTTGAGATGTTCGGTGGGGGTGACGACGGCGATCTGCTCGACGGTCCGGTCGTCGAGGAGTTCACGCGCGACCCGCAGCCCGAAGGTGGTCTTGCCGGCGCCGGGGGTCGCCACCGCGAGGAAGTCGACGGGGCGGCGGGTCAGGTACTTGGTCAGTGCACGTCGCTGCCACGCGCGCAGCGGCGGACCGGCCGGGATGGCCCGTTCGTCGCCTGTCGGGTCTTCGGCTGCTGAGGTCACTCCGGCACTGCTCCTGACACCTGTATTCCGATCCGGACCGGACATCTCATTCCGGGTTGGGAACTGGCATGAAACATCCCCTCGCGCATGTGATCCAGCGACCCGAGGGGACCTGCGCCATCGTACCGGGGAGCGCCCGCGACGGCTCGGGCGACGCGCAGTCGTGGCGCGTCGCGCCCGGGCCTCCGGCGTGTCCGATCCCTCACGGCGACGCACCATGGACGGACCGGTCACCCGATTCTTCCGGTGATCAGGGATGCTGGACCCATACGCAGTCGAAACCGTAACCCCGTACCGATCACCGAGGACCGCACGTCGTCGGCCGGTGTCGCGCATCCGGGGACCGGGCATCGGCGTCCGCCGCACGACGATGACGGGCTGCCGCCGGGCACCGGGGCGAGCGAAGCGACGGCGAACATGACCGCACCGACCCGCCCGATCATCGACACCACGCAGCCGACCGCACCGCTCGCGGCCCGACCGCCCCGTCAGAACGTCCCGGCCGGCCCCCGGCGCACCCGCCAACCCTCGCCCGCACCCGACCGCGGCGCACGATCCGAGTCCGACCGCACCGAGGACCACGACAAGTCCCGCGACCCGGGCCACGACAACCCGATCGTCGATGCCCACGAGCCCGGGCCGCCGGTGCTGCCCAATCTGCATCGCCTGGTGTGGCGCACGATCGTGAAGGCCTGGGACGACGGCATCGTCGGCTGGGCCGCCCAGGCGGCGTTCTGGCAGGCCCTGTCGCTGCCTCCGCTGATCCTCGGGTTGCTCGGCAGCGTCGGCTACGTGTCCGGATGGTTCGGCCCGGACACCGTCGACGTCATCTACGAGCGCATCATCTCGTTCTCCAACCGGACCTTCTCGGACAATGTGGTCGGCGACCTCATCAAACCGACCGTCGACAACGTGCTCGGCCGGGGCCGGGTCGGCGTGATCTCGGTGGGCTTCATCATCTCGCTGTGGGCCGGGTCGTCGGCCGTGTCGTGTTTCGTCGCCTCGATCGTCCGCGCGCACGACCAACACGAGGTCCGGAACCCGGTGTGGCAGCGCTTCTTCGCGCTGTTCCTCTACATCGGATTCCTGATCGTCTCGGTGTTCCTGCTGCCGCTGGTGGCGCTCGGACCCAACTACCTGCACGAGATCGTGCCCGACTCGTGGGACCCCATCGTCACCAACTTGATCGACTACGGCTACTTCCCGTTCGTCGCCGCCCTCATGCTGATCGTGCTGACCACCCTCTACCACCTGGCGCTGCCCAATCCGCTGCCGTGGCATCGCCTCGTCGGCGGCGCGATCGTGGCCGGCGTGTTCTTCTGGGTGGCAAGCTACATCCTGCGCATCTACCTGACCGCGATCACCCGGGCCGGCTACACCTACGGCGCGCTGGCCACTCCGATCGCGTTCCTGCTGTTCACGTTCTTCCTGGGCTTCGCCATCGTCGCCGGCGCGGAATTCAATGCCGCCGTCCAATCGATGTGGCCGGCCAAGCCGACGGCACACGTGCGCGACTGGGTGTCGTCGCAGACCTCGGACATCACCGGGCAGCTGAAGACGCTGCCCGACCGACTGGCCTCCGGCCCGATCAAGCGCAGCGGCCGGCCCCCGTCGGCATCCGACCGCCCACCGGCCGAACCACCGACGAGTTGACCGGGAGCGTCATTCCTTGCGCATCCGCGCGTAGATCTTCTTGCACTTCGGGCAGACCGGCGATCCCGGCTTGGCCGAACGGGTGACCGGGAAGGTCTCTCCGCACAGCGCGACGACATGGCTGCCCATCACGGCGCTCTCCGCGATCTTGTCCTTCTTCACGTAGTGGAAGAACTTGGGGCGGTCGTCATCACCCCGGTCGGTGGCGTCGGCGTCCGGCCGTTCGTCGACGTCAGTCCGTTCGTCGAGGTCCGGCCGCTCGATTGTCTCGGTTCCCATGCCTCCATTGTGCGTCACCACGGTGCCCGTTGACCAAGCCGGAACGCCGACCGCACCGAATACCTGGTGCACTCGTTTCCGTGGGCTCGCCGGCGGTGCGCGACGACGGGACCCACGGGTGCATCCTGGACGACGAAGTGGGATGGTGGAGAGTATGGGCAGAGATGGATCGACGGGGCACGGAACCGACCCCGACGCATTCCTGATCACCGGGGCCCAGCAGTCCCTCGACGATCAGCACCGGGCCCGCGTGCGCAAGTACCTAACGTTGATGGCCTTCCGTGTGCCGGCGCTCGTCATCGCCGGAATCGTCTACAGCGCCACCGGATCCGGCCTGCTCGCACTCGCGATCGTGGCCATCTCGATCCCGATCCCCTGGGTCGCGGTGCTGATCGCCAACGATCGTCCGCCGCGCAAGCGCGGCGAGGTCCCGCAATACAAGTACGGCGCCGATCATTCGGTCGTCGGACCGCCACCGCTGAGCAGTGCTCGACCGAGCGTCGAACACCGGATCGTCGACTCCACGGTCGACTCACCCACCGATCCCCCGCGCACCGACCGCGAACCCGGTTCCCGCTGAATCACACTCTCAGCAACTTCTCATCTACGTCGGCGTACTCGACGCCGAAATGACCAGGTCAGACCGTTCCTCGGCCATCGCGGCACCACCGGCTCCGGGAACTTTCGCCCACCTGTTCGCGTTGAACCCCATGAATGCACTCAAGTCAGGAGGCCGAATGTCACGCTCGACAGTTTCACGCCCGACCACGACTACTGGATACGCCGACGATCCCGCATCCGCCAGGATCCGCCCCCCGATGACGGAGCAGGATCTCGACGCCCAGTCCCCGGCCGCCGACCTCGTCCGTGTCTATCTCAACGGCATCGGCCGCACCGCCCTGCTCAACGCCGAGCAGGAGGTCGAGCTCGCCAAGCAGATCGAGGCCGGCCTCTACGCGAAGCACCTCCTGGCGACCAAGAAGCGCCTCTCGCCGACGCGGAAGCGTGACCTCGCGGTCATCGTGCGTGAGGGCGAGTACGCCCGTTCGCATCTGCTCGAGGCGAACCTCCGGCTCGTCGTGTCGCTGGCCAAGCGCTACACGGGCCGCGGTATGCCGCTGCTCGATCTCATCCAGGAGGGCAACCTCGGCCTGATCCGTGCGATGGAGAAGTTCGACTACGCCAAGGGCTTCAAGTTCTCCACGTATGCGACCTGGTGGATTCGGCAGGCGATCACCCGCGGCATGGCCGATCAGAGCCGCACGATCCGCCTCCCCGTCCATCTGGTGGAGCAGGTCAACAAACTGGCGCGCATCAAGCGCGAACTGCATCAGCAGCTCGGGCGTGAGGCCACCGACGACGAACTGGCCAACGAATCGGGTATCCCGGCGGAGAAGATCGCCGACCTGCTCGACCACAGCCGCGACCCGGTGAGCCTCGACATGCCGGTCGGCAGCGACGAGGAGGCCCCGCTCGGCGACTTCATCGAGGACGCCGAGGCGACCTCGGCCGAGAACGCGGTGATCGCCGGACTGCTGCACTCCGACATCCGTTCGGTGCTCGCCACTCTCGATGAGCGGGAGCAGCAGGTCATCCGGATGCGCTACGGCCTCGACGACGGGCAGCCGCGGACACTCGACCAGATCGGCCGCATGTTCGGTCTGTCGCGGGAACGTGTCCGCCAGATCGAGCGCGAGGTCATGGGCAAGCTGCGCCAGGGTGAGCGCGCCGAGCGGCTACGCGCATACGCCAGCTGATCATCGGGGTCGCGCCCTAACCCAACCGTCTCGGTCCGGTGTCCGCACGTGTGGGCACCGGGCCGACGCGTATCAGGGCATTGAGCACGGCCGCGCCGTCCGGTGACGCCAGGATGGGGTCGCAGAGCACCTCACGCACCTCCGGGATGTCGTCGACCAGCGTGGAGATGCGCAGCAGCAGGTCGGCGAGCGCGTCGCGGTCCACCGGCGGCTCGCCGGCGTAACCGCCGAGCAACGGGGACGACCGCGGTTCGTCGATCAACTCGGCGGCGTCCAGCGGCGAGATCGGGATGGCCCGATAACCGTGGTCTCCGAGCAGGTCGAAGGTCCGCCCGGACAACCCGAACGAGATCAGTGAACCGAACGAGCGGTCGTCGCGCACCCGGATCATCGTCCCGATCCCCTTCGGCGCCATCTTCTGCACGTGCAGCATCTTGTCCCCGGTGAGTTCGCTGAGCTCGGCGAACGCGGTGATCACGGCGGTCGCGTCGGGTAGGTCCAGTCGGGCGCCCTCACGGTCGAGCCGTCCTCGCCAGGTCTGCGACGTCGCCTTCACCGCCACCGGGAAGCCCATCGCCCGGGCTGCGGCAGACGCCTCGTGCATGGTGCTGACCTCGCGGAACGGGACGACAGAGATCCCGTACCAGGCCAGCAACGTCGCCGACTCGACATGACCCAGCGTTCGCTCGCCGGTCGAGTCCGCTCCGTCGTCCGGTCCGTCCATCGACTCGCGCACGAACATCCGCGCCGCCTCGGGATCGGTGTCGTCGGGCCGGTGGACCTCCGACTCGGGCCGTTGCCGCCACCGGGCGTACTGCCAAGACCTGGCGAGGGCGTTCGCAGCCCGCTCGGGGCTGGCGTAGGACGGGATGGAACCGACGTCGGGCAATCCGTTCGCCCCGGGCTTCATCAGTCCGGGCGGGATGCCCTCCACGGCCAGGAAGGTCGTCACGATCGGCTTGGGACCGTCGGCGGACGGCGTGTTCGCGGCGGCCATCAGCGCGCGGGCGTGCCAGTCGGCGTCCACCGCGACGGGCGGGACGAAGACCACGATCACGGCGTCGACCGCCGGGTCCGACATCGCGTCGGACACCGCGGACTCGAACTCGTCCTCCGTCGCGCCGGCCCCGAGGTCGATGGCGTCGGTGACTTCGAGCCCACCGCCGCGCGCGATATCCGCGGCCAGACTCCCGAGCACCGACGAATTGCCGATGATCCTGGTGCGGGGACCGCGCGGGAGCGGCTGGTAGGCGAAGACCGTCGCGCAGTCGAAGAGCTCGGAGATGGTGTTGACCTGGATCACGCCGGCCTGCTCGAGCACCATCTGCGCGATCTGATCGTCGAGGCTGGCCGCCGACGACCGCGCGGCACGGGCCGCGGTCATCGCCCCCTTGCCCGACTTGACCGCGACGATCGGCTTCGAGCGCGACACCCGTCGGGCGATCCGGGAGAACTTGCGCGGGTTGCCGAAGCTCTCGAGATAGAGCAGGACCACGTCGGTCGTCGTGTCCGAATCCCAGTACTGCAGGAGGTCGTTGCCCGACACATCGGCGCGGTTGCCCGCGGAGACGAACGTCGACAACCCGATCTGCCGACGCGCCGCGGTGTCCAGGATCGCGATACCGAGCGCACCCGACTGACAGAAGAACCCGACACGCCCGGCCGCCGGGATGCGCGGCGCCAGGGTGGCGTTGAGCGCGATCGTCGGGTCGTTGTTGGCCACCCCGAGGGCGTTCGGTCCGACCAGCCGCATGCCGTGTTCCCGCACCTGTTCGACGAGCCGGTGTTCGCTCTCGAGTCCTGCCTCACCGGCCTCGCCGAACCCGGAGGACACCACGACCAGCGTGCGGACCCCCTTCACCAGACAGTCGTCGAGGACGTCGTCGACGACGCCCGCAGGCACGGCGACGACCGCGAGATCCACCGGATCGGGGACGTCACGCACCGTGCGGTAGGCGCGGATGCCCCGCACCGACGGCGGCCGCGGATGACCACGACGCTGAGCAGGCGTGCTGCGCGTTGGCCCCGGGCCGTGCGATCCGGGCGCCTCGTCCTGCCCGTCCTCGCCGTCGCCGTTGCCCGGCCCGTTCACCGGGAACACAGGGCCGGTGAAGCCGCCGGCGATGATGTTGGCCAGCAACGCATTGCCGACCTTCTTGGGATCGGTGGACGCACCGATCACCGCGACCGACGCCGGCCGGAGCAGGTTGGCCACACTCCGCGCCTCGGAGGCGCGCTCCCGGGCGTTGCGCACCGAGAGCATCGCCTCGGTCGGGTCGATGAGGAACTCCACGTGCACGGTGCTGCCGTCGAAGCTGCGCGACAACTGGTACCCGGCGTCGCGGAACACCGCCACCATGTTCGGGTTCTCGCTCAGCACCTCGGCCTCGAAACGGGTGAACCCGTTCTCCGCGGCCGCCCCTGCGAGATGTTCGAGCAGGATCGGTCCGAGCCCGCGCCCCTGGTGGTCGTCCGCCACCACGAACGCCACCTCCGCCGATTCCGGCTTGCCGTCGAACTCGAGACCCTCGTACAACCCGATCGCGATGATGTCTCCGCCGAGCACGGCCACGATCGCGACCCGCTTCTGATAGTCGACGGTGGTCATCCGCGCCACCTCGCGCGGCGGCAGCGTCGGCGTCGGGCCGAAATACCGCATGTACCGGGTCCGTTCGGACAGGCCACCGTGGAACCGGACCACGCGGTCGGCATCGTCGGGCACGATCGGCCGCAGGTGCACCACGCCGCCGTCGGACGCGAGGACGTCGGCGATCCAGTGCCGCGGGTACGCCCACGGGTCACGGGGTTGCGGTTGGTCGGCCGCCTCGCCGCTCGCCGCTTCCGGCGGGTTCGCTTGTGCCGCAGCAGCGGTGGATGCCTCGGTCTGGTCCTGATCAGTCACGCGGGTCCTCCGGGTCGAGGCCGTGCAGGGGATAGACGGCACGACGGGTGGCCAGGATGGCGCGATCGGTCTGACGTTGTGCGGACTCACTGATGCCCTCCGGCGGCTCCTGGCCGGTGTCGCCGTCCCAGGGCACGAACGCAACGTCTCCCCCGTCACCCATCACGCCGACCGGCGCCTGCGCGTAGTCGGAGTGCACCTGTTCGGCGATCTCCTCCGCGGTGGCACACCAGGATTCGTTGATCGTGGTGTCGACGTCGACGTCGCGGTCGAGGACCACGCCGAGCAGGTGGGCCCAACTGCGCGGCACCACGTTGACCACGCCGTATCCGCCGCCACCGACCGCGATCCACCGTCCGTCGCAGTACTTCTCGGCGAATCCGCGCATCGCCTGCATCGCGGCGCGCTGTCCGTCGACGGTGAGTGCGAGGTCGGTGAGCGGGTCGGCGCGATGACTGTCCACGCCGCACTGGCTGATCAGGATCTGCGGCCGGAACTGTTCGAGGACCGACGGCACCACCGCGTGGAATGCCCGCAGCCACAACCGATCCGTGACGTCGGGCATGAGTGCCACATTGACCGCGCTGCCCTGCGCGGCGTCGTCGCCCACCTCCGTCGGCCAACCGGTCCCCGGCCACAGGGTGGCCGGATGCTGGTGCAGGGACACGGTCAGCACCCGCGGGTCCGCGGCGAACTCGACCTGCACCCCGTCCCCGTGGTGGGCGTCGATGTCGATGTAGGCGACCCGGTCGAACCCGTTGTCGAGCAACCATCGGATCGCGATCGCGCAGTCGTTGTAGATGCAGAATCCGGCGGCTCTCGCCCGCATCGCGTGATGCATGCCGCCACTGATGTTCACGGCCCGTCGGACCGACCCCGAGCCGACCGCCTGCGCCGCCGCGAGGGTGCCGCCGACCAACAGCCGGGCGGCCTCGTGCATGCCGTCGAACACCGGGTTGTCGGCGTCGCCGAGCCCGAAGAGTCGCTCGAGCAACGGACCGGACAGGGATGCGGTGCCCGAGCCGACGGCGCGCACCGCGTCGATGTAGTCGGTGGAATGCACCACGGTCAGCGCCGAGTCGTCGATGTCGAGGGGCGCGCGACTGTCCACTCCGTCGAGGAGGCCGAGGCTCTGCGCGAGCGTCATGGTCAGGGCCAGCCGCACCGGATTCATCGGGTGGGTGTGAGCCCATTTGTAGGACAAGAAGTCCTCGCTCCAGATGACTGCCGCCGCCTCGTCGCTCGTCGTCCGCGTCACGACCTCAGGCTAGTGCCTGGCGCGGGGAGCCGACGAACTTCGCCGACACGCGGCAACCGACCCGGCCACCGGCCTCGCGCGACCCTCGCGACACGCGGGACGGCCGCCGTACTCCCCGGTCAGGGTAACCTTGGTGCAGACGAAGGGACTGCGCACAGTGAACGATCTGGTTGACACCACAGAGATGTACTTGCGGACGATCTACGACCTCGAGGAAGAAGGAATCGTCCCCCTCCGCGCACGTATCGCCGAACGGCTGGAGCAGAGCGGCCCGACGGTGTCGCAGACAGTGGCACGCATGGAGCGCGACGGACTGCTCCAGGTCGCCGGTGACCGACACCTCGAGCTGACCGAGAAGGGTCGCGACCTGGCGATTGCGGTCATGCGCAAGCACCGCCTCGCTGAGCGCCTCCTGGTCGACGTCATCGGTATGCCGTGGGACGAGGTCCACGAGGAGGCCTGCCGCTGGGAGCACGTGATGAGCGAGAACGTCGAGCGCCGCCTGCTCACCGTCCTCGACAACCCCACCACCTCGCCGTACGGCAACCCGATCCCCGGGCTCGACCTGCTCGGCGTCGAACACGCCGCGCCGGCGGACACCGCCACCCGGCTGTCCGATCTCCCGCAGGGCGCACCGGTGGCCGTCATCGTCCGCCGACTCTCCGAGCACGCGCAGTCCGATCAGGCCCTGATCGGCGATCTGCGCGAAGCCGGCGTGGTGCCCAACGCCCGGGTGACCGTCACCATCACGCCGGACAAGGCCGTGGTGAGCTCGGCCGGCCACGAAGGCCTCGAACTCTCGGAGGAGATGGCGCACTCGTTGTTCGTCGAAAAAGTCTGACCCTCAACCCACTTCGCGTTCGATCGTCGGCGCCGGCAGAGGGACACCGAGTTCCTGCGCGACGTCGTAGCAGTCGTCGATCATCCCCTTGAGCGAGTCGGGTGGCAGCCCTGCGCGCAGCGCGCTGTCGAGCAGCCTCGCCAAGGACCACACCGGGTCCGCGGTCAGTGCGCAGTCGAGCGCGACCCCGGCGTAGCCGCCTTCGGAGTTGATGTAGTGCAGGTGCGCGAGCAGCGTGGCCGCACTCGCCTTCGGCGTGCCGGTCAGTCGCCGTGCCAGGTCCCGCCACAGTGTCTCGGCCGCGTGCCGGTGATCGGTGACCGCGAATGCCAGGAGGGCATCCCGGACACGGAGACGTGTGAGGGCGACGCCGAGCATCGTCACCGTCGCACAGTCGAGCACCGGCGGCTCGGCGCGGCCGCCGGGTGCGGCGATCGCGACGACTTGCCCCACGACGGCCCGTAACAGAGCACCGTCCCCGGTTGCGGCGAGGTCCGCCCGGTCCGACGGATCGCGGTGCGGTCCCGCGCAATGCGGGAGGGACTTGAGCATCTCCTCCATGTCGGCACGTCTCGCCAGCACCCGCCGCCCGCTGTGCACCGCGCGATGGACCGCGGTCGGGCTGGTGTGCGGGTCGCCGAGCCGGCCGCGGGTCGGCGCCGTACCGGCGATCGGAGTGAGCGAGGAATGGTCGAACGATGCCCCGATCCGCGACGGCCGCGGACCCCACACGGTCTGCCAGCGGGCGCCGTCGACGAACTCGGGCACCACGAACCCCGCTGCGATCCCGCCCAGATCGACGAACCGGCGGTCCGCGAGCGCGCACACCCGCCGATACCGGTCGTCCCCCGACGGGTACCGGTTGTCGGCGATCACCAGGACGACCGCACGCACATCGTTGCGTGCGCACACCTCGGCGAGCTCGGTCAGGACCGTCCTCAGCGTGGGCACCAGTTCGCCTGCGTCGTCGAGGACCAGGTCATGGCGCATCGCGGTGCGCACGGTTCGCGTGTCGTCGCCGAACGCGATCAGGATGAGCGACCGGTCCGGGATGAAGCCGAGCAGCCCGGGTACGGCGGTGAGCAGGGAGGCTGGTGCGAGCGGGCGGCCGCTGTGCGAGGAAGGCATGCGCCAATCCTGAGGACCACCGGCACCATGCTCCCCGACGTCGCGGACCGGGACGTCGGGTTGTCCACGTTCTCGCCGGCGTCCACAGATCACGCTGGTGCGATGTGCCGGCGCATTCCACCGGCACGGCCGGCCCGCCCCGATGGGCCCGCCGGGGTCAGCCGAATGCCGCGTCGACCGCCCGGCTGAACAGGGCATCGAGTCGGGCACCCGCCTGCGCCGACATGGGCGCCGCACCCTGGTGACGGTATTCGACGATCACCCGCACGCCGTCACGCTGCGCGAGCAGCGTCGTCGTCGAGGTCGTGATGGCCGAGGATCCGGTTCCCCCGGTGGTGAGCTGTCGGCGCTCGGCCCCCGTCGCCACCCCGGATCGCCGCGGTGCCGGGAGCACCTCGGTGATCACCGCCGACATCGCGGTGGGCGAGCTTCCCGACGCCGTCCGGGGACATCGACGTGCCAGTGCGGTCACCTCGTCGAGCGGGACGTCGGCGTGCACGATCGCTTCGGTGAAGGTCGCGGTCGACGCCGCCGGATCGGGTCCGACGAGCACAGCGGCACCGTCTGCGCTGACCGCGGCGGGCGTGCACTGTGCCGGGATCACCGAACCGTGCAGGGGACGGCCGGTCAGATCGGCGAGCGCCCCGGGTACCGCCGGCGGCGGCACCCGCGATGCCGAACCGCCGGGGAAGTCGGTCGACGGCACCGCACGCGGCGACAGGTCGACCGCGCCCGCGCTCGCCTGACCGTCCACGGTGCATCCCGCGATGACGAGGCACGCCGCGGCCAGCACGATCCGGCCGATGCGGCCCACGTCTCGTACCCGGCTGCGTTGAGAACATGTCACAGGGCACTACTGTGCCATCGCCGGGCGCGACGTCGGCGCACCGACACCCCGGCCCCCCGACGTCACCCCGAAGTTCGTCGCCGCTGCGGGAATCGTCGACAACGCGGGCTTGTTGCACCGGGCAGACCCCGCATTCAACTGCGAAATTGGCCCCGATGGCCACCGATGCGGGAGAATCGACAGACACCCACTTGAGGAGGGAAGACCCATGGACGAGCGGTCCCCCGAGCACAGCGCGCTGTACTCGCTGGAGTTCCCCGCGCCCCAGGTCTCGAACGACGAGGGCAGCGGCCCGGTGCTCCTCCACGCCCTGAACGGCTTCGCCGACGCCGGGCACGCCGTCGCACTGGCTGCGCAGCACCTCCGCGATGCACTGGACTCCGAGTTGGTGGCGACGTTCTCCGCCGACGAGCTGATCGACTACCGGTCCCGCCGGCCGACGATCAGCTTCAGCGGCGACAAGTTCACCGAGATCGAGATGCCGACTCTCACCATGCACGCCATCCGGGACACCGCCGGGCGTCCGTTCCTGCTTCTCGCGGGGTCGGAGCCGGACCTGCGATGGGAGCAGTTCGTCGATGCCGTCCGCCGGCTCGCCGAGCAGTTCGGCGTCACCGACGTCATCGGCCTGAACGCGATCCCGATGGCGGTGCCGCACACCCGGCCACCGTCGATCACCGCCCACGGCAGCGACCCCGACCGCCTGGGCGACCTGCCGCGGTGGGGTTCGGCGATGAAGCTCCCGGCGAGTGCCTCGATGCTCCTCGAGCTGCGGATGAGCGAGCACAACTATCGTGCGGCAGGCCTGTCCGTTCATGTGCCGCACTATCTTTCGCAGACCGACTATCCGGCGGCCTCGGCTCGTCTGCTGGACGCCGTCGGCGATCTGACCGGTCTCGCACTGCCCATCGCCGCGCTCGACAATGCGGCCGAGAAGGTCCGCGGCCAGATCGACAACGAGGTGTCGGGCAACGCCGAGATCGAGTCGGTGGTGGCGGCCCTGGAAACCCAGTACGACACGTTCACCCAGGCGCAGGCCGAACGGGCGTCACTGCTCGCCGCCGAAGAGGATCTGCCCAGCGGTGACGAACTCGGCGCCGAGCTCGAGCGGTTCCTGGCCGAACAGCTCCGTGGCGATGACGGCAGCGGGAACGACGGCGGCGATGCAGGCGGTCGGCCATCGCCGATCTGACCGAGACGGCGAACCATCTGGTCCCCGTCGCCGACGAGGACACCGCATTCGAGAACTTCACCGACTGGTGGAACGACCGCGGCATCGACCTCTACCCACACCAGGAGGAGTCGCTGCTGGAACTGGTCGCCGGCAGCAACGTCATCCTGGCGACCCCGACGGGATCGGGTAAATCCCTCGTCGCAGCCGGTGCGATCCACTTCGCCCGCTGCCGCGGCGAGCGGGCCTACTACACCGCGCCCATCAAGGCCCTGGTCAGCGAGAAGTTCTTCGAACTCTGCGCGATGTTCGGCGCCGAATCAGTCGGGTTGCTGACCGGCGATGCGTCGGTGAACGCGGATGCGCCGATCATCTGCGCCACCGCCGAGATCGTCGCCAACCTCGCGCTGCGGGACGGGGCACGCAGCGACATCGGCACACTCGTCGCCGACGAGTTCCACTACTACGGCGAGGCCGATCGCGGCTGGGCCTGGCAGGTCCCGCTCATCGAGTTGCCGCGCACACAGTTCCTGTTGATGTCGGCGACGCTCGGCGACGTGTCCTTCTTCGTCGACGACCTACGGCAGCGGACCGGGCGCCCGACCTCGGCGATCACCGGCACCGAGCGGCCCGTGCCACTCGAACACACCTACGCGATGACACCGATCCACGAGACCATCGAGGATCTGATCTCCCGCGGACGCGCACCGATCTACGTCGTCCATTTCACCCAGGCATCCGCCGTCGAGCGGGCCCAGGCGTTGCTGTCCGCAAAGATCGCCGACAAGGCGGAGAAGGCGGCGATCGTCGAGGCGATCGGCGACTTCCGCTTCCACACCGGTTTCGGCGCGACCCTCTCGAAACTCTTGCGATCCGGGATCGGCGTGCATCACGCCGGCATGCTTCCGCGCTACCGCCGGCTCGTCGAACGTCTTGCGCAGCAAGGTCTCCTGAAGGTCGTCGCGGGTACCGACACCCTGGGCGTCGGCATCAACGTGCCCATCCGCACCGTCCTGTTCGCCGGTCTGAGCAAGTACGACGGCACCCGCGTACGCCGACTCCGGGCACGCGAGTTCCACCAGATCGCGGGTCGGGCGGGACGTGCCGGCTTCGACACCGTGGGCTACGTGGTCGCGCAGGCCCCCGACCATGACGTCGACAACGCGCGTGCGGTCGCCAAGGCCGGCGACGATCCGAAGAAGCTCCGCAAACTGGTGCGCAAGAAGCCACCCGAGGGCTTCGTGTCCTGGGGCGAGAAGACGTTCGTCCAGCTCATCGATGCCCCCGACGAGCCACTGCGGTCCCACTTCCGGATGACGACCGCCATCCTCATGGAGGTGTTGTCGCGGCCCGGGGACTGCTTCGCGGCGCTGCGACATCTGTTGGAGGGCAGTCACGAACCGCGCAACCGCCAGTTGCGCCACATCCGGCACACCATCGAGCTCTTCCGGGGACTGCGTGAGTCGGGCATCGTGGTGCAGCTCGATTCTCCCGACATCGACGGCAAGAACGTCGCGCTGTCGGTGGACATGCCGGAGAACTTCGCGCTGACAAACCCGCTGTCGTCGTTCGCGCTGGCCGCTTTCGAGATCCTCGACCCCGACTCGTCTACGTACGCGCTCGACGTCGTCTCCGTGCTCGAATCGACGCTCGAGGATCCCCGCCCGCTGCTGTTCGCGCAGCGCAAGGCGGCGCGTGATGTGGCGATCGCCGAGATGAAGGCCGACGGCGTCGAGTACGAGGAGCGCATGACCCGGTTGGAGGAGATCACCTGGCCACGTCCCCTCGCCGAGGAGATCGACTATGCCTACGGCGTATACCGCCAGGGTCACCCCTGGGTGTCGCCCTATCCGCCGTCACCCAAATCGGTGCTGCGTGAGATGCTCGAGCGCTCCATGACCTTCACCGAGCTGATCTCGGCGTACGGCCTCGCACGGAGCGAGGGCGTGGTACTTCGCTACTTGTCGGACTGTTATCGGGTTCTGCGACAGGGCCTTCCGACCGCGGTCAGCACACCGGCCGTGACCGAGATCACCGAACACGTCGGCGAGATGGTGCGGGGCATCGACTCCAGCCTCGTGGACGAATGGGAACAACTGAGCCGACCGATCGCACCATAGTCGTCCGGCCCGGTCACTTCTGGTCAAGTCGAACGATCACCGCACCCGATGGACGTCGTCGCCGGCCTCCACCAGGTCCGCGATGACGCCGGCCAAGGTGCGGTAGGCGTCGGCTCGCCCGGCCGACTCACGGAACACCAGGCCCACCCGACGCCCGGGCCGCGGCCGGGTGAACGTGGCGGTGGCGAGATGGCCGCTCCCGGTCTCCACCCCGACCGCGGTCTGCGGGATCAGCGTCACGCCCAGGCCACCCTCCACGCATTGGACGGCGGTGGCGAGCGATGCGGCGCGCGTCTGTCCGACGTCGGCGCGCACACCGGCGAGGCGACAGACCTCCAGGGCCTGATCCCGCAGACAGTGCCCCTCGTCGAGCAGCAGCAGCGGCAGGTCCGCGAGCGCGGCGGGATCGACCCGACGCCGCCCCGCGAGCGGATGGTCGGCGGGTAGCGCGAGCACGAAATCCTCTGTGTACATGGGCACCTCGGCCAGCCCCCGCTCATTGGTGGGCAATGCCACGATCGCGACGTCGAGTGAGCCCTCTCTCAGCTGGCGGAGCAACCGGGCGGTCTGATCCTCCACCACCTGTAACCGCAGCGAGGGCAGGCGCTCGCCCACCCCACGCAGCACTCGCGGCAGGATGTACGGCGCCACAGTGGGAATCAGCCCCAGACGCAGCACGCCCGCCAGTGGATCCCCGTTGCCCATCGCCTGCGCGACGAGATCGTCGATCGCGTCGACGGCCGCGATCGCGCCGGGCAGCAGCCGCTCCCCCTCCGCCGTCAGGAAGACGCGCCGCGTCGTCCGCTCCACCAACTGCACTCCGAGACCCGATTCGAGACCGGCCAGCGCTTGCGACAGGGTGGGCTGACTGATCCCCAGATCGTCTGCCGCAGAACCGAAGTGACGACGTCGAGCGATCGCGACAAAAGCCCGGAGGCCGGTCACCGACGGCTGATGACTTCTATTGGACATACCTATCAATATAGTGCCTATCATCACGTTTCGCTTTCGCCCAGATTCCGGCACGATGGTGCATGTCTGACGACGAAGACATTCGCGCACATGACGTACCACCAGGATTCGAGCATCTAGGAGCGAAACGAGCATGGCTCTGCTGACCATCGGCGACCAGTTCCCCGCCTACAACCTCACCGCCGTCATCGGGGGCGACCTCTCCAAGGTCGACGCCCAGCAGCCCGACGACTACTTCACCACGATCACCAACGAGGACCACCCCGGCAAGTGGCGCATCGTCTTCTTCTGGCCGAAGGACTTCACCTTCGTGTGCCCCACGGAAATCGCCGCCTTCGGCAAGCTGAACGACGAGTTCGCCGATCGTGACGCGCAGGTACTCGGCGCCTCGGTGGACAACGAGTTCGTCCACTTCCAGTGGCGGGCCCAGCACGACGACCTGAAGACCCTCCCCTTCCCGATGCTCAGCGACCTGAAGCGTGAACTCGCCACCGCCGCAGGAGTTCTCAATGCCGATGGGGTTGCCGACCGGGCCACCTTCATCGTCGACCCGAACAACGAGATCCAGTTCGTCTCGGTGACCGCCGGGTCCGTCGGCCGCAATGTCGACGAGGTCCTCCGCGTCCTCGACGCCCTGCAGTCCGACGAGTTGTGCGCCTGCAACTGGAAGAAGGGCGATCCCACCATCGACGCCGGCGAACTGCTCACCGCGAGCGTCTGAGAGGAGACCGCATGAGCATCGACAATCTCAAGGACGCACTCCCGGAGTACGCCAAGGACCTGAAGCTGAACCTCGGCTCGATCAGCCGGACCACCGCGCTGAACGAGGAGCAACTGTGGGGCACCCTGTTGTCCACGGCGGCTGCCACCCGAAATGCCAAGGTGCTGGCCGAGATCGCCGACGAGGCCGCCGACATCCTGTCGGCCGAGGCCTACAACTCAGCGCTGGGTGCCGCGTCGATCATGGGGATGAACAACGTCTTCTACCGTGGTCGCGGATTCCTCGGCGGCAAGTACGACGACCTGCGCCCCGGCCTGCGGATGAACATCATCGGCAACCCCGGCGTGGACAAGGCCGTGTTCGAACTGTGGTCGTTCGCGGTGTCCTCCATCAACGGGTGTGAGCATTGCGTGGGAGCGCACGAGAACACCTTGCGTGAGGCGGGCGTCGATCGTGAGGTCATCTTCGAGGCGCTCAAGGTCGCCTCGATCGTGGCCGGTGTCGCGCAGGCGATCGCCACCACCGAGGTGCTCGCAACGGTCTGACACCCAGACGCACTGACCGACGACGACGCCCTGCCGGGATTCGGCAGGGCGTCGTCGTCTGTCGGTGGTGGTCACACCGCGGTCGGCGCGGTCCGGTCGGTCAGGACAACGCGGCCCGCATACGATCGGCGAGTTCGCCGACCTCGTCGGTGGTCATCACGAACGCCGGCGAGATCTGCAGCGCGCCTTGGCCTGCCGCCCGACCGCTGACGCCGTGCTCGCGCAGCGCGCCCACCATGGGCACGGCCCGCGCCGGATCGGCGAGTTGTACCGCGGTCACCGCGCCGAGTCCGGTCCGCACCTCGGCGACGGCATCCAGCTCGGCCAAGGGCGCGAGCGCCCCGGCCAGATCGGACTCCAACCGATCGGCCTCGGCGAGCAGTCCTTCGGACTCGATGATGTCGAGGTTGGCCATGGCGGCCGCCGCCGCACCGGCGTGCCCGCCGTAGGTGTAGCCGTGGCGCCACCAGACTCCGCCCGCATAGAACGGTTCCGCGATGTGCGGCGCGATGAACACCGCGCCCATCGGCACGTAGCCCGACGTCAGGCCCTTGGCGGTGGTCATCATGTCCGGCGCCAGGTCGAAACGGGTGGAGGCGAACCAGGATTCACCGCCGATCCGGCCGAAGCCCGTGACGACCTCGTCCGCGACGAACAGCACGTCGTGGTCGCGGCAGATCTGCCGGACCTCGGCGAGGTAGCCCTCCGGGGGGAGATAGATCCCGCCGGCGCCGATGATCGGTTCGCAGAAGAAGGCGGCGATCCGGTCGGCGCCCAGGCGCTCGATCAGCCCGAGCAGGCTCTTCGCGTTGTCCCACTCGACCGTCTCCGCGTCGGCCATCAGCTCGCCGTATCCCTCGCGGTTGAGCGGGATCCCGGCGAGCGCGGTGCCCGCGACGTGCATGCCGTGATAGGCCTTGGTCCGGCCCACGATGATGTTCTTCTCCGGTTGGCCCTGCTCATGCCAATAGCGGCGGGCGAGTTTGGCCGCGGTGTCCACCGAGTCGCTGCCGCCGGAGGTGAAGAAGATCTTGCTTCCCGGCACCGGGGCGATCGCGGCGAGGCGATCGGCGAGCTCCGCGGTCACGTCGGCGGTGATGTCGCCGAAGCCCGAGTAGTGCGCCAGACGACCGAGCTGGTCGGCGACCGCCTGGGCCACCTCGGTGCGTCCGTGTCCGATGTTGGTGAACCAGAGCCCCGCCGTCGCGTCGAGATACTCACGACCGTCGGTGTCCCAGATCCGCGTGCCCTGCCCGCGAGCCACCACGAACTGACCCTTGGTGGAGACCGAACCCATGTCGGCGAAACCATGCCACAGTGAACCTGCCATGCCCCAATCATGCCGTCCCGGGCGCGAGCGGCGGGATTCAGGTCGGCGAGATCACTGAGAACGGGCGTGCGCGAGGCCACCCCGGGCGACCCAATATCCTGGACAGATCATGCCCGCACCGACCACCGAGGACCGCCGAGCGCTGACCGATCGGCTCGCCGACCTGACCATCGTCGACGCACACCGTCTGCGCCGACGGCTCGAGAAGCTCGGCAGGTCGCCTAAGCAGTCGGCCTGGGACGCACTGGTCGCCGATGTCGAGAAGGCGCAGGCGCGGATCGACCGTCGCCGCGCCGCGCTGCCGGTGCTCACCTTTCCGCCCGACCTCCCGGTGTCCGCGGCGCGCGAGGAGATCGCCGCGGCCATCGCCGATCACCAGGTGGTCGTGGTCGCCGGTGAGACCGGATCGGGGAAGACGACGCAGTTGCCGAAGATCTGCCTGGAGCTCGGACGTGGGGTGCGGGGCGCGATCGGGCACACGCAGCCCCGACGGATCGCGGCGAGTTCGGTGGCCCGCCGCATCGCGGACGAGACCGGGACCGAGATCGGCGACGCGATCGGCTTCTCGGTGCGGTTCACCGATCGTTCGGGCGCCGACACGCTGGTCAAGGTGATGACCGACGGCATCCTGCTGCGCGAGATCGGCACCGATCCACTGTTACGCGGATACGACACCCTCATCATCGACGAGGCCCACGAGCGCAGCCTCAACATCGACTTCATCCTCGGCTACCTGAAACGTCTGCTGCCCCGACGACCCGATCTGAAGGTGATCATCACATCGGCGACGATCGAGCCGGATCGGTTCGCGCGCCACTTCTCCACTGCCGGCGCCGGGAGCGAAGCGAGCGGGCCGAATCGACCCGGCGCCGGGAGCGAAGCGAGCGGGCCGAATCGACCCGGCGCCGGGAGCGAAGCGAGCGGGCCGAATCGACCCGGCGCCGGGAGCGAAGCGAGCGGGCCGAATCGAACGGGCGCCGGGAGCGAAGCGAGCGGGCCGAATCGACCCGGCGCCGGGAGCGAAGCGAGCGGGCCGAATCGACCCGGCGCCGGGAGCGAAGCGAGCGGGCCGAATCGACCCGGCGCCGGGAGCGAAGCGAGCGGGCCGAATCGACCCGGCGCCGGGAGCGAAGCGAGCGGGCCGAATGTGCCCGGTGCCCCCGGCGATGTACCGATCCTGGAGGTGTCCGGGCGGGCGTATCCCGTCGACGTCCGTTACCGGCCTTTCGGCGACGACCGGGAGCCGGATTCCGATCATCGTGACCTCGATCAGGCGCAGGCGATCGATCAGGCCGTCGGCGAACTGTGGGCGTCGCACGCCCGCGGCGACATCCTGGTGTTCCTGCCGACCGAGCGTGACATCCGGGAGACCGCCGACGCCCTCCGTCATCGGGCTGCCGCCGGCGCCGAGATCGTCCCGCTCTTCGCCCGCCTGTCCATCGCGGATCAGCAGCGGGTGTTCTCCCCGTCGTCGGGTCGGCGCATCGTGCTGGCCACCAATGTGGCCGAGACGTCGCTGACGGTGCCCGGTATCCGGTATGTCATCGACACGGGGACCGCGCGGATCTCCCGGTACTCGACGCGATCCAAGGTCAACCGGCTGCCGATCGAGCCGGTCTCGCAGGCCTCTGCGCGTCAGCGCGCCGGCCGATGCGGCCGTGTCGCCCCCGGCGTCTGCATCCGCCTTTACGCCGAGGACGATTTCGACGCCCGGCCCGCATTCACCGACCCCGAGATCCTGCGCACCAATCTCGCCGCGGTGATCCTGCAGATGGCGGCACTGCGTCTCGGTGACGTGTCGGCGTTCCCGTTCGTCCAACCGCCGGACACCCGCGCCATCAGGGACGGCATGGCGGTCCTCACCGAGCTCGGTGCGATCCGCGAAACCCACCGCGACGATCATGAGCCGGTCCTCACCCCGGTCGGCCGGGACATGGCCCGGATTCCGGTGGATCCGCGGCTGGCCCGGATGCTCATCGCCGCGCATGAGGGCGGTTGTCTCGACCATGTCCTGGTGATCGCCGCCGCCCTGTCGATCCCGGATGTTCGGGAGCGGCCTGCCGAGCATCGCGAGGGCGCCGACGCCGCGCACCGGCGGTTCGTCGTGCCGGGGTCGGAGTTCCTCACCTACCTGGAACTCTGGTCGTATCTGTCGGATCGACGACAAGAGCTGTCCGGCAACCAGTTCCGCCGTCAGTGCGAGCGTGAGTTCCTCCATTTCCTGCGCATCCGGGAATGGCAGGAGCTCCATCGTCAGCTGACCCGCATCGTGTCGGACCTCAAGTGGTCGGCAACGCCGACCACCCGCGACGGCGACGCGATCCACCGGGCGATCCTGGCCGGCCTGCTCGGCAACATCGCCGTGCGGCAGGGGGATACCCGCGATTACACCGGCGCCCGCAACACCAGCGTCGCCATCTTCCCGGGCTCCTCGCTGTCCCGAAAGCCTCCCCCCTTCATCATGGCCGCCGAGATCGTCGAGACGTCACGGCTCTTCGCGCATACGGTCGCCGGGATCGACCCACTGTGGGCGGAGCGACTCGCGGGCGACCTCGCTCGCCGGTCGTACAGCGAACCCCACTGGTCCGCCAAGCGCGGGTCCGCGATGGCCTATGAGCGGGTGACGCTGTACGGGGTGACCCTCGTCGCACAGCGTCGTGTGCCGTTCGGCTCCATCGATCCGCTCACCTCCCGGGAGATGTTCATCCGGCATGCGCTCGTCGAGGGCGATTGGCGCACCGATCACGCGTTCTTCCATCGCAATCGCGACCTGCTCGAGAAGGCCGCCGACGTCGAACACCGTGCTCGTCGCCGAGATGTGGTGATCAGCGAACAGCAACTGTTCGACTTCTACGACGCACGGGTAGGCGCCGACGTGGTGTCGGCACGGCATTTCGACACCTGGTGGAAGAAGACGCGCCGAGAGCAGCCCGATCTGCTGGACCTGCGCCGAGAGGACGTCGCCGCGGACGTCGCGGTCGCCGACACGGATTTCCCCGGTGCCTGGCAACAGGGCGAGACGCGGCTGGAACTCCGCTATCGATTCGAGCCGGGCGCGCCCGATGACGGGGTGACCGTGGTGATCCCGCTGCCGCTCCTCGATCATGTGCGATCCGCCGGGTTCGACTGGACCGTTCCGGGACTACGCTCCGAACTCGCCACCGAACTCGTCAAGTCCCTGCCGAAGGCACTGCGCAAGTCCATGGCTCCGGCCCAGCGCTTCGCCGATCTCGCGCTGTCCCGCCTGACGCCCCGCGCCGAGCCGCTGGTGACCGGTCTCGCCCGGGAACTCTCCACGATCACGTCGATGACGGTGTCCCCCGCTGATTTCGCACCCGACCGCATCCCCGGGCACCTGACGATGAACTTCGCGGTGATCGATCGCACGGGAGCCACGATCGCCGGCAGCAAGTCGCTCGCCGACCTGAAGAAGCGGTTCGCCGATCACGACGAGGACGCGCCGCGACGCCGGGCGAGCTTCACGTCATGGACCGCGGACGGGATCGGCGAACTCGAGGACACCACCACGACCACTGTTGCCGGACAGACGATCACCCGCCACCCGGGACTCGAGGTGGTACGCGACGATGCCGGCCGGGCGACCGGTGTCGCGCCGGCCGAGTTCGCGAATGCCGCCGAGCGCGACCGCCGTTTGGCGGAGTCCGTCGTCGTCCTGCTCGAGTCGGCGATCCCCACGCTGTCCAGAAAGATCACCGGTACTCTCGATCCCGAGGGCCGACTTGCGTTGAGCCAGAATCCGTATCATCGTCCCGACGAGCTGGTGGCGGACTGCACGCGGCGCGCCATTCGCGACCTGGCGGCGACCCGCGACCTGACCACCATCCGCACCCCCGATCAGTTCGCCCGCCTGCGGGACTCACTGCGGCCGGCCGTGATCGACGCCGCCCCGGAGTATTTCCGGATGGCGACCGACGTGCTCCGGCACCTCGCACCCCTACGGTCGGAGATCGACGAGGTCAGTGGTTCGGTTGCCGCGGACGACGTCGCCGAGCAGCTGGACAATCTGGTGTTCGACGGGTTCGTCGCCGCGACCCCGCGAATCCACCTCACGCACATACCCCGCTACCTTCAGGCCGCCGAGAACCGCTTGGCCGATCTGGTCGGTTCGACGACCCGCGATCGGGACGGACTCGCTGCCGTCGATCGGGTGATCGCGCACTGGAATCGGCGCATCGACCAATTGCCGGCAGGTCGCCGTGACGCGTTCAACGACCGTGCCCACTGGCTGGTGGAGGAACTGCGGGTCGGGCTCTTCGCCCAGCGCCTCGGTACCGCCTACCCGATCTCGGAGAAGCGTGCCATCCGCGCCCTCGACGACTTCCGCTGACGCCGCCCGGGCCGCTCAGTCCGAGACCGAACCCGCGGTGTCGACCGTGTTCTCGTGCGTCAGATTTCCCTGTAGGTCGTCGATCTCCCGCTGGAAATCCTCCAACGATTCGAACGAGCGGTACACCGAGGCGAACCGGAGATAGGCGACCTCGTCGAGATCGCGGAGCGGCCGCAGGATCGCCAGACCGACCTCGTTGCTGGGGATCTCGGCCGAACCCGACGCGCGGACCGCGTCCTCCACCTGTTGCGCCAACTGTGCCAGGGCGTCCTCGGCGACCGCCCGGCCCTGGCAGGCCCGGCGGACACCGCGCATCACCTTCTCGCGGCTGAACGGTTCGGTCACCCCATTGCGTTTGACCACCGACAGGACCGCGCTCTCCACGGTCGAGAACCGGCGCCCGCACTCCGCACACGAACGGCGTCGTCGGATCGCCTGCCCTTCGTCGGCGACACGCGAGTCGATGACCTTGGTGTCTTCGTTCTTGCAAAACGGGCAGCGCATGTCGTCCTCACGCACATCTCGGGACACGCCGGCGCACCGGATGCTCGCTGCGCCGTGCCGGTTTCCGGCTGGACCCTGTGTCACGAGGATACCGTCCGACGATCAGCGGTAGGCGGGCGCGATCAGCGCCTGACCCACGCGGAGACCCGACGACGGGAGGTCGTTGCGCTCGACGATCTGCTGGATCACCGCCGCGCGCGGCACGTCCGGCGCGACCCGGTCCGCGATGGAGCTCAGCGAGTCACCCTGTCGGACGTGGACGATCTCGGTGCCCGCCGGGGTGGGCGCGACCGAGGCCGCGTAGTTCGACCCGATGATCGCCACCGCCCACACCAACACCGCCAGGGCCCCGCCGAGCACGACCGCGAGGGCCGTGGTGCGCCGGCGCACATAGATGCGTCGGTCGACCGCGGGTGCTGCGCAGCGCGTGCCCGCGACGACGGGCGCCGCGACCCGTCCCGCGGGTCGGCGATCCGCGGGTCGCGTGCGCTCCACCTGGGCGCCGCGCCGTGGCCGGGTGCTGACACCCGTGACCGGACGGCCGACCTGGCCGGTCCGCCCGGTGCCGAAGGGCGAGGCCGCGCGGCCGCGGGCCCGATGTGTCGGGCTGCCGGCGTCACGCATCGGGACGCCGGTGGTCGCCGGACGGGTGCGGGTGAGAGTCGACGTGCTCATCGTGTCCTCCTCGGTTCCCGATCGACGGGTGTCGATCACATGTTCGATGGAACGCATGTTCGATTTGTAGCACGTGTCGCCGACAAAGTCTCGACACGCGTCGAACAAATGTTTGAACAAGTCGGAACGGTCGGTTACTGTCGGCGCTACAGGAACGCATCGACCAGCCACTTTGCGAGCGAGGCTCCCCAGACAGCGCGACAGCCACCAGCCGACGCGCAGACACCGACAGAGAGGACTCACCGATGAGCGACAAGGCCGGCGGGCGGCGTCCAGCGCCCCGCGGGATCGATGACAGCCAGCCCGATGGTGTGACGGGCCCGACGTCGGACCCGGTCGCGGATGCCCCGGTCGTCGTCGATCCACAGGTGGCGGAGTCGACCCTGACCCCCCGTCAGCGCGGTGTCCTCGAGTTCATCCGTCAATCGGTGCGTGAGCGCGGCTACCCGCCGAGCATCCGGGAGATCGGCGATGCCGTCGGCCTGACGTCCACCTCATCGGTCGCACATCAGCTCCGCACGTTGGAGCGAAAGGGCCTGTTGAAGCGCGATCACAACCGTCCGCGTGCGGTGAACATCCAGGACGGCGACCACAACCCACCCGGCGGGACCTCGGCTCAGGCCGACGACCCACAGCTGCCGACACCGACCTTCGTCCCGGTGCTCGGTCGGATCGCGGCCGGCGGCCCGATCCTGGCCGAGGAGGCCGTCGAGGATGTGTTCCCGCTGCCACGCGAATTGGTGGGCGAGGGCTCGCTGTTCCTGCTTCGGGTGGTCGGTGAATCGATGATCGACGCCGCCATCTGCGACGGCGACTGGGTTGTCGTCCGGCAGCAGAACGTCGCCGACAACGGCGACATCGTCGCGGCGATGATCGACGGGGAGGCGACGGTGAAGACGTTCAAGCGCAAAGACGGTCACGTCTGGCTGATGCCGCACAACGAGCTGTTCGAACCCATACCCGGGGACGACGCGGCCGTGCTCGGCAAGGTCGTCACGGTGATGCGTCGCATCTGATCACCCCGCTCTGATCACCCCGCGACGAGCACTGTCGGCGGCCGGGACTCCCGGCCGCCGAACCGTTGCTCGCTCGCCCGTGCGCCGGTGACTCAGCCGGCGAGCGCCGCCGCGGCCGCGGCTCGCGCTGCGGCGGGATCGGCCGTGGCGAGCGCGGCCTCCGCTGCGACGCGGCACTGCTCGGTACTGACGAGACCCAGGCGCGCGCCCACCGCGGCCGCGGCTGCCGGAGCCGCCGACAACGAGGTGACGCCGAGTCCGATCAGGACGCACGCGAGCAGCGGATCGGCCGCCGCCTCGCCGCAGACGCCGACCGGCTTGTCGAGATCGCGTCCGGCCCGCGCGACCGTCGCGATCAGCGCCAGGACCGCGGGCTGCCACGGATCGGTCAGCGTCGCGAGTTCGGCCGACATCCGATCGGCGGCCATCGTGTACTGCGTGAGGTCGTTGGTGCCGATGGAGACGAAATCGACCTCGGCGAGGATCGCGGGTGCGAGGATCGCCGCGGCCGGTACCTCGATCATCACTCCCGCGACCAGCCCGCGGCTGCGCACCTCACCGGCGAACTCGGCGGCCTCCGCGGCCGATGCGATCATCGGCGCCATGACCCAGGGTTCGGCCGTACTCTTCGCCGCCGCGGCCGCGATCGCGTCCAGCTGCGTCGCCCGGATCTCGGGGTGGTCGAGGGCGATCCGGTTGCCCCGCACACCGAGTGCGGGATTGGCCTCGTTGAGCTGGGTGACGAACTTCAGCGGCTTGTCCGACCCGGCGTCGAGCGTGCGGATGACCACCTTCTGGCCGGGGAACGCATCGATCACCTCGCTGTAGAGCGTGGTCTGCTCTTCCACCGTCGGTGCGTCCGTGCGGTCGAGGAACGCCAGTTCGGTCCGGAACAGCCCCACTCCCTCGACGGGGTATCCGGTCGCCGTGCGCGCCGACGTCCCGTCCGCCACGTTGGCCAGCACGGCCACCTCGTGTCCGTCCGCGGTCCGGCCCGGACCGGACCAGTCGGCGATGGCGGCGGCACTGCGTCGACTCTCCTCGACGTCGGACTCGGCACTCGCCGCGTCGGGCTCGATCTCCATCGTGCCCGCCGTGCCGTCGACCAGGACGCTGGTGCCTGCCGGCACCGATGCCAGGCCGGTGACCGCGACGATGCACGGAATCCCCAACTGGCGGGCGATGATCGCGGTATGACTCGTCGGGCCGCCGAGTCGGGTGACGAGCGCGGTGATCCGGGTCGGATCCAGTCCCGCGGTGTCGGCGGGTGCGAGGTCGTCGGCCAGCAGGACCGACGGCACGTCGGGTTCGGGCACGCCCGGTTCCGGCACTCCCAACAGCTCGGCGACGACCCGGTCGCGTACGTCGTTCAGGTCGGTCACGCGCTCGGCCATGAGCCCGCCCAGCTTGGTGAACATGGCGGCGAACTGTTCGGTCGCGGCCACGGCCGCGGCCGGTGCCGCGGTGCCCTTCGCGATCAGTGCCGATGCGGCGCCCACCCAGCCGCGATCCTCGGCGAGGCCGGCCGTCGCCGACAGCACCTCGGCCGCCGCACCCGAGGCGTGTGAGGCACGGTCACGGAGTCGGCCGGCGACCGCGGAGGCGGCGTCGGCGAAACGCTTGGTCTCGGCCTCACGCTCGTCCGCGGGCAGCGGCGGTGCTGTGTCGGGGTCGTAGACGGGACGCTCACCCGGCCAGACCGTCGGCCCGTAGGCCTTTCCCCGACGACCGGCGTTCCGTTCAGTACGTGTGTCTGCTCCACCGAAGTCCTATCTGTACGTCGACCGGGCGGCCAAATGTGGATTGCGAAGGTGTTCGGCCACTTCTGTGATTCAAGTTACAAGAAATCCTTGACTTGTCAACACAAACAGGCGTAAACACAGATATAGCAACATCAAAGTCCACACATTCCAACAGACGAGGACATCGTGTACGCGGAAGAACGTCAGCAGGCGATCGCCGACCAGGTGCGTGCCAACGGTCGCGCCTCGGTCGCCGCGTTGGCGACGCTGTTCGAGGTCACCAGCGAAACCGTGCGCCGCGACCTCGCGGTCCTCGAACGTGCCGGCCATCTGCAGCGGGTGCACGGCGGCGCGGTCCGCCCGGGCGCCACACCGGTCGTCGGCGAACAGGGCATCGACGTGCGCCAGATGACGCGCACCGAGCAGAAGGTCGCGATCGGCCGGGCCGCGACCCGCTTCCTGCCGCCCGACGGTGGGTCGGTCTTCTTCGACGCCGGGACCACCACCTTCCAGGCCGCCGGCGCGCTGCCGCGCGACCGCAAGCTCACCCTGATCACCCACAGCATCCCGATCGCCGCGGTCCTGGCCGGCCACGGGTCGTCGGACCTGCACGTCCTCGGCGGGCGGGTGCGCGGCCTGACCCAGGCCACCGTCGGCGCCGAGACGGTGGCCGCGCTGGAGCGGATGCGCATCTCCACGGCCTTCGTGGGCACCAACGGGATCAGTGAGGCACACGGCCTGTCCACCCCGACCCCGAGGAGGCGGCCATCAAGGCGGCCATCGTCAGGGTCGCCAACCGCGTTGTCGTGCTGGCGGATTCGTCCAAGGTCGATCGCGAGGACCTCTCCTCCTTCGCGGATCTGGCCGACATCGACGTGCTGGTCACCGACGCCGGCATCGACGCGGTCACATCCGCCGCCCTGTCCGCCCGCGGCATCGAGATGGTGATCGCATGACCGAGAGAAGCCCCATGACGCAGTCCGCCGTCACGATCCTGACCGTGACCGCCAACCCCAGCCTCGATCGAACCCTCGAGCTGTCCGCGCCGCTGCACCACGGCGGTGTGCAGCGTGCCACCTCGGTCCGGGCCGAGCCCGGCGGCAAGGGCGTCAACGTCGCCCGCGTGGTCGCCGAGGCCGGTCTGTCGACCCGGGCAGTCCTGCCCGCCCGCACCGGCGATCCCCTGCTCACCGCGCTCGACGACGTGGCACTCCCCTACCTGACGCTGCCCATCGAGGGCGAGGTCCGCTCCAACATCACGGTGGCCGACCCCGACGGGACGACGACCAAGATCAACGCACCGGGCTTCGCCCTCGTCGCCGCGCAGGCCGACCGACTCGCCGAGCTCGTCGTCGAGAACGCCCGCGGCGCCCGATGGGTCGCGCTGTGCGGTTCGCTCCCGCCCGGACTCCCGGACGACTGGTACCGCACCGTCATCGATGCTCTCGCGGAAGCGAACTGCCTCGTGGCGGTGGATACGTCCGGGGCGCCACTCGCGGCAACCGTGCAGGGGCGGGTCGACCTGCTCAAGCCCAATGACGAGGAGCTCGCCGAGGCGACCGGTGTCGATCCGGCCCGGCTGGTGGGCGCGACGGCACACGGCGACTACGCGCCGCTGATCGACGCCGCACGCACCCTGGTCGACCGGACCGGCGCGGCCATCCTCGCCACACTGGGCGCCGCAGGCGCGATGCTCATCACCGACTCGGGCACATGGTTCGCCACACCGCCACCGATCGTTCCGCGCAGCACCGTCGGTGCCGGCGACTCCGCACTCGCCGGTTACCTCATCGCCGAGAGTCGCGGCGACGCCGCGCCGGACCGGCTCCGCACCGCCGTCGCCTATGGTTCGGCCGCCACCGCACTCGCCGGTACCCAGCCGCCACGGCCCGACCTGCTCGACCTCGCGGGCGTATCGATCACCGACCTCTCGGGAGCCGCCCAGGTCGGATGACTCCCACCACCACGAACACGATCGCCATCCGGTCGGCACGACCTGCCAACGACGACAGCACACCCTGAAGTAGAAGGAAATCCGATGTCAGAACAGATCATCACGACGCAGACAGTGCGTCTCGACGTGGACGCGGGCGACGACCCCGCCGCCGTGATCGGTTATCTCGCCGAGGCGCTCGCCGCCGCCGGCCGGACGACCGACGCCGCCGACCTCACCCGCGGCGCTCTCGATCGCGAGGCCAAGTCGGCCACCGGGTTGCCGGGCGGAATCGCCATCCCCCATGCCCGCGCCGAATCCGTCACCGACGCCGGCCTCGCGATGGCCCGGTTGTCGAACAAGGTCGATTTCGGCGCCCCCGACGGCCCCGCGGACCTCGTGTTCCTCATCGCCGCACCGTCCGGCGGCGCGACCGAGCACATGAAGCTGCTGAGTTCGCTCGCCCGCTCCCTCGTGCGCCCCGACTTCGTCGCCTCCCTGCGCGAGGCCGACAGTGACGAGCGTGTGGTGCAACTCGTCGACGAGGCGATCAACCCGCCGCCGGCCCCGCCCGCCGGCTCCGCGTCCCCGGGTGCCGGTGCCGCCGCCACAGCCACCGGTGCCGCAGGTGCCGCGGCCGCCGCATCGGCCGACACCGCATCCGCGAAGCGCCCGTCGATCGTCGCGATCACCGCGTGCCCCACGGGAATCGCGCACACCTACATGGCGGCGGACGCCCTCACCTACGCGGCCGAGCGTGCCGACGTCGACTTCCATGTGGAGACGCAGGGATCGTCGGCGACGAAGGCGTTCGATCCGCAGGTGATCGCCGACGCGGACGCGGTCATCTTCGCCACCGACGTCGGGGTGAAGGGCAAGGAGCGCTTTCACGGGAAGCCCGTGATCGCCTCGGGCGTGAAGCGCGCCATCAACGAACCCGACAAGATGATCGCCGAGGCGGTCGCGGCCAAGGACAACCCGAACGCGGCGGTGGTCGCCGGGGGTGACGGCGACGGGCTGCCGGAGAGCACCGCAGACGGCGGTGTGGGACTCGGCAAGAAGACCCAGCAGGCGTTGATGACCGGTGTCAGCTACATGATCCCGTTCGTCGCCGCGGGTGGTCTGCTCATCGCCCTCGCGTTCCTGCCCTTCCTGGGCGGTTACGAGATCGCGAACGGAACCCTCGACACCACGGGTGCGCTCAACGACGGCCAGTTCATCGCGCTCAACAACAGCCTCTGGGACCTCCCGGCCGGCGGCCTCGGTCAGTACATCGGTGCGGTGCTGTTCGCCGTCGGTGGACTCGCCATGAGCATGTTGGTCCCGGTCCTCGCCGGCTACATCTCGTTCGCCATCGCCGACCGCCCCGGCATCGCGCCCGGTTTCGTCGCCGGTCTGGTGTCCGTGGCCGTGGGTGCCAGCTTCATCGGTGGTCTGATCGGCGGTCTCATCGCCGGCGTCGCCTGCCTCTGGATCTCCCGACTCCCCTTGCCCCAGTGGGCACGCGGGCTGATGCCCGTCGTGATCATCCCACTGCTCGGCAGCCTGATCATCGGCGTGCTGTTGTACATGCTGCTCGGCAAGCCGCTCGCATGGGTGACCGAGCAGATGACCGAGGGACTCAACAGCATGTCCGGCGGTTCGGCCATCGCCCTGGGCATCGTGCTCGGACTGATGATGTGCTTCGATCTGGGCGGCCCGGTCAACAAGGCGGCCTATCTGTTCGCCACCGCGGGTCTCGCGATCGGTGGGACCGCGCAGCTGGAGATCATGGCCGCGGTCATGTGTGCAGGTATGGTGCCGCCGCTGGCCCTGGCGCTGGCCACCGTGCTGCGACCGAGGTTGTTCACCGAGCCCGAGCGTGAGAACGGCAAGGCCGCATGGCTGCTCGGTGCGTCGTTCATCTCCGAGGGCGCGATCCCGTTCGCGGCGACCGACCCCTTCCGGGTGATCCCGTCGATGATGGCCGGCGGCGCGCTCTCCGGTGCGCTGATCATGGCCTTCGGCGTCACCCAGCGTGCCCCGCACGGCGGCATCTTCGTGTTCTTCACGATGAACCACTGGTACCTGTTCCTGATCGCATTGGCCGCGGGCACCGTGCTCAGCGCGGTCCTCGTCATCGCGGCCAAGCAGTGGCGGACCGATCGCGATCAGGCGCCGGTCGCGCCGGAACTCGAAACCGTGCCCGCCTGAGCCGCATTCCGGCCACACTGATGCAGCAGCACTGATGCAGCAGGATGGCTGACAACTGAACATAGGGTGGGGTGTCGGGTGACCGGCACCCCACCATCCGACCCGGGTGGTACCGCCATCCGTACGCACACAAGTCAAGGAGTGACCATGCCCAGCACCACCGTCGCCGTCGGTTCCGCCGTCGGTCTGCACGCCCGACCCGCCACGATCATCGCCGAGGCCGTCGCGGACGCCGGGAGCACGGTGACCCTGGCGCTCGAGAGTGGCGACCCGGTGGATGCCGGGTCGGCGCTGATGATCATGACGCTCGGCGCCGAGAAGGGCACCAACGTCGTGGTCACCGCCGAGGATCAGAACACCCTCGACGCGATCGCAGCGCTGGTCGCCAAGGATCTCGACGCCGAATAGGCCGCGTCACCGCGACTTCGCGTCGCGGGGACCTCACGTCACGCGGGGGGCACTGCGCTCGTCGAGCGTGCACACGAATCCGCCGAGCATGCGTGGCCCAGGTCGGGCTGCGCACTGCTCGGCGGATTTCTGCTGTCCACTCGGTGTCGCTGCTACGGTGCGGTCAGCTCCTCCAGCGCCCCGGCGAATGCCGCGGGGACGCGGACGCGCATTCGGGTGCCGTCGGCGGTGTGCTCGCTCGACAGCACCTCACCCTCCTCGTGGATCCGGGACACCAGGTCGCCGCGCGTATAGGGCACGTCGATGGTCAACTCGACGTCGGACCGTCCGATGAACTCGCGGATCCGATCGAAGAGTTCCGGCAATCCCTCGCCGGTGCGCGCCGAGACGAACGCCGCGTCGCCGAGCGCACCGCGCAGCTCGGCCATCCGGGTTGCGTCGATCGCGTCGATCTTGTTGACCACCAACAACTCCGGCGGCGGCGCCACACCCTCGTCGGCGACCACCTCGTTGATCACCTGACGGACCGCCGAGATCTGTTCCGCGGGAAACGCATCCGACCCGTCCACGACGTGCAGGACCAGGTCGGCGTCGACGACCTCCTCGAGCGTGGACCGGAACGCCTCGACGAGCTGCGTCGGCAGATGGCGGACGAATCCGACGGTGTCGGTGAAGACGACCGCACGCCCGTCGTCGAGGGTGGCGCGGCGGGTGGTCGGGTCGAGAGTCGCGAACAACGCGTCCTGGACCAGGACACCCGAGCCGGTCATCGCGTTCACCAGACTCGACTTGCCCGCATTGGTGTAGCCCGCAACGGTGAGTCGCGGGATCGCGTTGCGTTCACGGGCCGCCCGCATCACGGTGCGGGACTTCTTCATCCCACGGATCTCGCGACGCAGCTTGGCCATCCGCTCACGGATGCGCCGACGATCCGTCTCGATCTTCGTCTCGCCGGGACCACGGAGTCCGACGCCGCCGTTGCTGCCGGCGCGGCCACCGGCCTGACGCGACATGGACTCACCCCAGCCGCGCAGGCGCGGGAGCATGTACTCCATCTGGGCGAGGGACACCTGGGCCTTGCCCTCGCGCGACGTCGCGTGCTGCGCGAAGATGTCCAGGATCAGAGCGGTCCGGTCGATCACCTTGACCTTGACGATCTTCTCCAGCGCGGTGAGCTGGGCCGGGGTGAGCTCACCGTCGCAGATCACCGTGTCGGCGCCGGAGGTCAGCACGGCCTCGCGGAGTTCGTCGGCCTTGCCGGACCCGATGTAGGTGGACGAATCCGGTCGGGAACGTCGCTGGATCAGGGCGTCGAGGACCTCGGACCCGGCCGTCTCCGCCAGCGCGGCGAGTTCGACCATGCTCGCGCGGGCCTGCGCGGCGCTGCCCTCGGTCCACACACCGACCAGCACGACACGTTCGAGTCGCAGCTGGCGGTATTCGACCTCGGTGACGTCGGTGAGCTCGGTGGACAGTCCCGCGACACGTTGCAGTGACGCGCGTTCGTTGAGCTGGAGTTCACCCGTCGTGGGTTGGGCCAGCCCGCGCAGGATGTCACGGCCGCCGCCGGGCGAGGATTCGATGTCGGCGAGGTCGACCAGGTCGTCGTCGTCCGGTGTGGACAGGGGAAACGGTGTTGATGCTGATTCGGTCATAGGCAGCTCCATGGTCTCACGCCCGGTGACCAGGAGGCATCCGATTTTCGCGTCAGTGGTCGAGCCGGTCCCAGCCCGGACGCAGTTCACCCTCCGCGACCAGCATCGATGGGCCTCGCAGCGACGATCCCTCGGGTCCGATGCCGACGTCGACCCGTCCGCCCGGCACGGTGATGCGCAGCGTGCCCGTCGACTCGCCGCGCGCCGCGAGCACGGCGGCCCCCGCGGCGACCAGCCCCGTCCCACAGCTGCGGGTCTCCCCGACACCGCGCTCGAAGACACGCATCGCGGTCGGAAGGCGTCCCAGCTCGTCCACCGGCCCCGGCGGCATCACCAGTTCGACGTTGGCACCGTGCGGGAACGCGTCATGGTCGATCTCCACGCCGGCCGCGAAATCGATGGCGGCGAGATCCTCGGACGTCAGATCCGGGACCACGCACGCGAGGTGCGGGTTGCCGACGTCGACCTTGATGCCGCGGTAGGCGTCGTCGCCGATGCGGACCAGCGACTCGCCATCCATCCGCACCCGGCCCATCTCGACGGTCACGTCGGCGCGCACCGTGTCGTGACCGTGCACGATGACCGGGCGGGCGCCGGCACGTGAGCCGACCGTGAACGCGTCCTCCGACGCCAACCCGGACGCCCGCAGATAGTGGGCGAACACCCGTACGCCGTTCCCACACATCTCCGCGATCGAACCATCCGCGTTGCGGTAGTCCATGAACCAGTCGTCGGGCGCGACACCGTCCGGAAGTCCGTCCAGCACGCCGCGTTCGACCAGCGCAGCCGACCGCACCACCCGCAGGAGCCCGTCCGCGCCGACGCCTCGGCGACGGTCGCACAGGGCGGCGACGAACGGTTCGGTGAGGTCGAGGTTCGCCGCGGGGTCGGCGAGGATGACGAAATCGTTCTGGGTGCCGTGGCCTTTCACGAAGCGCAGGTGCTCTGCCGGGGACTGTGCGATCACCCCTCCAGGGTACGGATGTCGCCTCGCCGACCCGTCACTCCCCGACCACCCGCATCGCGGCCGGCAACAGATCGGTCCGCGCCGCGTCGAGCCAGACGATGCGGTGATCGCGGCGGAACCACGACCGTTGCCGCCGGACATATCGCCGTGTCCCGATGAAGGTGAGCTCCTCGGCGGTGCCCAGGTCGTACTCGCCGTCGAGGGCAGCCAGGACCTGCGCATAGCCGATCGCCCGGGATGCGGTGCGCCCCGCGCGCAGGCCGACCTCGCGCAGGGCGCGGACCTCCTCGTCGAATCCCGCCGCGAACATCTGCCGCGTGCGCAGCCGGATTCTCTCGTCGAGGGTGCTGGTCTCACGGTCGAGTGCGATGATCCGGGTCTGCCATCGCGGTTCCCCGATCGTCGGCGCGGACGCGGCGAACGGCCGCCCGGTGATCTCCACGACCTCCAGGGCACGCACGATCCGACGCCCGTCGGTGTCCAGGATGGATGCCGCGGCGTCGGGGTCGACATCGCCGAGACGGCGATGCAAGGCGGCCACACCGAGTTCGGCGAGCATCGACTCGTAGCGGGCGCGCACGTCGGGGTCGGTCGCGGGGAACTGCCAGTCGTCGAGCAGACCCTGGATGTACATCATCGACCCGCCGACCAGGACCGGCGTCGTGCCGGCGGCGAGCAGACGTTCGACGTCGGCGGAGGCGGCCTGCTGATGACGCGCCACGGTGGCGGTCTCGGTGACGTCGAGCACATCGATCTGGTGGTGCGGGATTCCGCGTCGTTCGGCGACCGGGAGTTTGGCGGTGCCGATGTCCATTCCGCGGTACTGCTGCATGGCGTCCAGGTTGACGATCTCACCGCCGACCCGTTCGGCGATGTCGAGGGCCAGGTCGGACTTGCCGCTCGCCGTGGGCCCGACGATCGCGACCGGAACGCCTCCCCCGTCCCCCGACGACGAGACGGTCATCGCGGAGTCCAGGTCGCGACGACGTATCCGACGCCGAAAGGTGCCTGCGCATAATGCATGTGGGCGACCATCGGGCGATCACGGCACAGCTGCGCGGCCACCTGCCACGGAGTTCGACCGGACACCCCTTCGGCTGCACAGTCGTCGGCATCGAGCGCCGCGAGTGCCGCGGTGTCCGCGTCGGAGATCGCCGTGTCGATCCGCGCCTGCAGCGCCACCGCGGATGCACGCAGCCCGCCGCCGGGCGCCTTCGCCGACAGGCTGATCGCCCCGTCGCCCACCACGAGGACGCCGACCCGCCCGTCCGCGGCATCGACACGTGCGCCGAGATCGACGCCGATGCGAGCGCACTCCGCCGGCGTCGCGTCCGGCGACATGACCACCGGCTCGACGGTCCCGACCTCCGTCTCCGCGCGCAGCCACCCGGCGATGAGCATCGACAGCGGCAGGTCGCGACCCGAGTCACCGGACGCCGTCTCCCGACGCAGAGACGCCGCGACGTCGACGCCGTACCGGGCAAAGCTCCCGGCCGTCGGCACGTCCTGACCAAGGCCCGGGCGCGACGCGGTGGCGGAGTCGGCCACGCCGATCGCGATCCACGTCGTCGACGTATCGGCGAGATCGTGGACCGCCGCGAGCGTGGCCGCACGGACGGGTCCGGTGTCGATCGCCTGCGGGCCCGCGAGCGCCGGAAGCAGCAGCGGGGCACTCGGCACGAAGACCACGGACGCCAGCACGACCACGACGCTAGCCGACCGGACCCCGCCCGATGCCACCGAGTCGTGGCGCAATGTCACGGCAGCGCCCCCATGAAGCTCTCTGACCTGTTTGAATGAGGAGACCTCCGTGCCGGCATCGTGCGCCGACGCGGGGACATCGATGCGACGGCAGCCGTGACGCGCGGCACCAACCTGCGGGAGAGGGCACCTGCACATGACGAATCCGACCGAACCGACCACAGCTTCCGAGAGCGATGCGACGCAGGCCCCGCCTGCCGAGTCGGCGACATCCGCCGCGGCACCGCCGTCGGGAGCCGCGACCCCGAAACCACATCCCGGACCGAAGCCGGGACCGCGACCCGGCCCACGACCCGGGCCCCATCCGCGTCCCGCGGACATCCCGCCGGTGCCGGCACCGGTTCCGCACGGTGACCCCCACAAGTTCGGCCGGATCGACGCGGAGGGCATCGTCTGGCTCAAGACCGCCGACGGTGAACGTGAGATCGGGTCCTGGCAGGCGGGGTCCATCGACGACGGTCTCGAGCACTTCGCCCGCAAGTTCGACGACCTGGCCACCGAGGTGGAGATCCTCGAGGAGCGGCTCGCCGCCCGGTCCGGCGACCCCCGCAAATCCCAGGCAGCTGCCCGCCATCTTCTCGACGCACTCCCGACCGCGGCGGTGATCGGCGACGTCGCCGCGATCGAGGAGCGTCTGACCCTGATCGTCGGGAGCGCCGACGAGGTGGCCGACACGATCAAGGCCGAACGGGAGGAAGCCCGCACCGCGGCGATCGCCCGCAAGGAGGAACTCGCCACCGAGGCCGAGGAGATCGGTGCGGAGTCCACGCAGTGGAAGGTGGCCGGGGATCGGCTGCGCACCATCCTCGACGAGTGGAAGACCATCAAGGGCGTCGACCGCAAGACCGACGACACGTTGTGGAAGCGATATGCCAAGGCCCGGGATGCGTTCAACCGCAGGCGCGGAGCACATTTCGCCGAGCTCGATCGTGAGCGCGCGGGCGCGAAGGCCCGCAAGGAGGAGCTGATCACCCGCGCCGAGGAACTGTCCGGTTCCACAGACTGGGCGCCGACATCGGCGAAATTCCGCGACCTCCTCGCCGAATGGAAGGCGGCCGGCCGCGCTCCCCGGGACGCCGACGACGCCCTCTGGCAACGATTCAAGGCCGCCCAGGACGTCTTCTTCTCGGCGCGCAACGCCGCGACCTCCGAGCGCGACAACGAGTTCGCCGCCAACGCCACCGCGAAACTCGCACTCCTCGACGCCGCGGAGAAGGCGATCGATCCGGCCGCCGACCTGGAGGGCGCGCGACGCGAGTTCCGGGCGTTCCGGGAGAAGTGGGACGAGATCGGCAAGGTGCCCCGCGAGCAGATGGGCAGTCTCGAGGGCCGTGCTCGTGCCGTGGAGAAGCGCATCCGCGACGCCGAGGATGCCCAGTGGCAGCGCACCGACCCGGAGGCGCAGGCCCGTGCGGCCCAGTTCGCGGACCGCGCAGCACAGCTCGAGGACCAGGCACGCAAGGCCGACGAGCGAGGCAAGACCAAGGACGCCGCCAAGCTACGCGACCAGGCAGCCCAGTGGAAAGAATGGGCCGACGCCGCGGCGAGCGCCATCGCCGACCGCTGACCTCGATCTGCCCCGGCACCGTGGGTGGTACCGGGGCAGATCGCTGCTCGTTCCCGGTCAGAGCCGGACGAGCGGATACTTGTCGATGATCGGCGCAAGCAGTTCGGCTGCCCTGGCTCCGGTGATGACATCGGTGGTGGACACCTTGCTGATCACCTTCGAGGAGGCATCCTCGTAGACGTGTTCGCCGATCATCCTCACCGCGTCGTCGTAGGGCCAGACGAACGCCAGCGTGCGTCGCACCAGATAGTAGGCATCCGGGTCGTATCCGGAACCGGCCGATGTCTCCTCGCTACCTGCCCCGTCCCCGTCCTCGGCGAGGGCGCCGAAGACGTTGTCCCCCAGCATTCTTCCCGGGACGAATTGGCTGAACTCCGCCTCACCGGCGAAGCCCCAGTCGGCGACGGCCATCTTCTGCCGTCCCGTCCACATCACGAGCATGTCCATCTCCGCGAGGGTCCGGTAGAACTCGCGGACCTGGTCGAGCCCGTCGAGGATCACCCCGTTCCCGCCCTCGAAGATGCGGTAATGAGGATGGCGCACGGTCATGTCGGCGGCCAGCAGCTCGTCGTAGCGTCCGGACACCTCGAGCAGTCCGTGGCGCCGATAGTTGACGAGGATCGCCCGGTGGACGGGATTCGTGGTCGACTCGATGATCGTGTCGATGTCGTCCATCATGTGGACGAGTTCGTGCTCATAGACGGTCGTCGGGACCGCCGACGACGCCTCGGACAGGGTTGTGTGGGCTGTACTCATTGTCTTCCTCTCACTCCTACAGGTATTTGCTGAGGTCGGGATAGCCACCGATCTCGTAGCCGCCATCGACGACGAGTTCGGTGCCGGTGATGTAGCTCGCCGCGGAGCTCGCGAGAAACACTGCGGGAGCTGCTAGTTCGGATGGCTGGGCCGGACGCTTGAGCACCGCGTTGGCGTTGAACTCGGCCATGATGCCCTCGTTCTCCAGGATGATGGCCGCCATCGGTGTGTCCACGAGCCCCGGCAGCACGGTGTTCACCCGGATGCCGTGTCGCCCCAGCTCGAGGGCGGCGTTGCGTCCGAACATCTCCACACCGGACTTACCTGCGGCATAAGCACTTCCGCCGTACAGCGGCATGTGCGCGTTGACCGACGAGATGTTGACGATCGCCCCACCCCGCGCGGCCTCCACCATGCTCGTCGCCGCATACTTGGTGCAGAGGAAGACGCCTCGCAGGACGACGTCGATGGTGAAGTCCCAATCCTCCTCCGCCAGCTCGATGATCGGGGCGGGGCGCAGTCCGCCCGCCACGTTGAACAGGGCGTCGATGCCACCCAGCTCGGACTCGGCGGTGGCAACCGCCGACCTGACCGCCAGTGTGTCCGTGACACTGCCGTCGACGGCGACGTAGGCGTCCCCGTACCGGTGGGCGGATTCGGTCAACTTCTCCTTGTCGAGGTCGAAGGCCAGCACGCGGCCACCGCTCTCGATCAGTTGCTCGGCGATGGCCCGGCCGATCCCGGAGGCCGCCCCGGTGACGATCGACCGCTTGGGTGTCTTGTTCTCGATCACATGTGTTCCTGACGACGAAGATGCAGACGTGGATGATGCAGACGTGGATGATGCGGACATGCGACATCGGGCCGGGACCGTACGCTGTACTGCGCTGCGTCCCTTGCCTTTCCATTGATGCCTCTTCGACTTTGACACCCGTCACAGCCGATGTACATTGAGACCCACGACACGGTGTTAACCCATCGCTTAACGCCGATCGCTACACCGGGAGACGCCGTGACGGAGTTCTTGAACCTGGGGCTGGTGAACTCGCTCGAGGTCCTGATCGAGGAAGGCAGCTTCTCGCGTGCGGCTGCCCGGCTGTTCATCACACCACCCGCGATGACCCAGCAGATCCAGCGACTCGAGGCCGCCGTGGGCTATCGCCTCGTCGAGCGCGGCAGCAAACCGGTACGGCTGACCCGGCGCGGGTCCGGCTTCATGGTGCATGCGAGCGCAGCGCTCGCCCAGGCACGCCTCGCCCTGGGCGTCGACGCCGACCGGCAGACCCTGCGTATCGGCTTCATCAACGGGTACCCGGGCGGCACCGACGAAGGTTTCCTCATCCGGTTCCGAGCCGAGAACCCGACCGTCGACGTCACTTTCGTGCAGGTGAGCTGGGGAGAGCAGATCGGACGACTGCTCGACGGCGACCTCGACGCGTCGCTGGCACGCCCGCCCTACGACGACGCGACCGGCATCGACACGGTCCCCGTCCATCGCGAGAAACGTGTGGTCGCGGTACCGATCGACTCACCACTCGCGGAGCACGATTCACTGACGCTCGCCGATCTCGACGGTCATCCCGTGGTGGGCGCCCAGGGCATCAGCCGCGAGTGGACCAAGTACTGGGTGGTCGATCCACGACCGAGTGGCGAACCGGTGGAGTACGGGGTGTGGGCGGCGACGATGGAAGAGGCGATCAACGGTGTCGCACTGGGCGGGAACATCATGGTGACCGCGGATTCGGTCGCCAAGCGGTACCAGCACACGGGCCTGACCTACCTCGACCTCACGGACGGGAGCACCTGCCAGGTCGACCTGTGCACGAGGTCCACCGACAAACGGCCGGCCATCCGCGCGCTGCGCCGCGCGGCCCGAGCCGAACCGCCGGCTCGGCGCTGAGGGCTGGGCGGGCCGGGTCAGTCCTTCGGCTTGTGCTGGAGTGACCGCGCCAATTCGTCGCGCGTCGCCGCCTCTTTGCGCCGTTCCTCCTCGAGCGCGAGGTGATACGTACTGCGCGCCCAGACGACCCGCGCCCAGTGGAAGGTCAGGACCAGCACCGCGAGCCATGCGATCACCAGGCCGATGCCCACGCCCGACGGCGGATCCACGCCGCCGACACCCGGCGTATTCCGCGACCACCAGGCCAGCATTCCCGCGACACACGCGATTGCGTTGCCGCACAATGCGATCCACGCGACGATCCACCGCCGTGTCAGCAGCGCGAGCACGGAGGCGCCGATCCCGAAGATCGCCACGAAGTAGACGAACACCTTCGACACGATCGTGACACGCTCGGCGGCGGCGTCCGGGGCGAAGGTCAGCACCTCGATGCCGGTCGCGGAGCCGGTGTGTGGCAACACGAGTGCCAGCATCGCGACCAGCACGGCGACCGCGACCACGACCGCGCGCATGCCGGGATCGATCTCGCCGGCCACCTTGCGTTCCGCCTTGCGCAGATCACGTTCGTACTCCGCGAAACGTCCGGCGTCGGCTCGCGCGCTGCGGGCGTCGTCCTGCGACCGCGTCTCGTCGTGCTGGTTCTCGTCGTACTGGTTCTCGGCGCGGTGGTCGTCGCCGCTGGTGTTGTCGCTGCGGTTGTTCTCGGATTCGCTCATCAGCCGCACCCTCCTGCACATCCGACGGTGACCGGTTCGGCGGGCGCCGCTCCGATCGTGGGCATCCCCAGTCCGACACCGATCGGTGCGGTGGTCGGCATGCGGCTGGCCTCGTGGGCGTCGCCCGCGCGGGTGCGACGATGGGTTCCGACGCCGGCATCGGCGATGAGGTGATGCGGCGCGGCGCCGGTCAGCCGTGTCGTCACGACGTCACCGGGGCGGATCACGTCATGACCCCGACGATCGCCGGCGGCGAAATGGACCAACCGGCCGTCGCGTGCGCGACCGGTCAGGCGCTGGGTGTGTGCCGACTTCCGCCCCTCGTCGGCCACCACGAGCAGTTCGACGTCGGTACCGACGAGTTCCTGGTTCTCGGTGAGGCAGATCTGCTCCTGCAGGGCGATCAGTCGCTTGTAGCGTTCACCGACCACCTCCGGCGGCACCTGGTCGGGCATCGTCGCCGCCGGGGTGCCGGGACGCGGTGAGTACTGGAAGGTGAACGCGCTGGAGAAACGCGCGGCGGCCACGACGTCGAGCGTCTGCTGGAAGTCCTCCTCGGTCTCGCCGGGGAAGCCCACGATGATGTCGGTCGTGATCGCGGCATGCGGCATCGCGGCCCGGACCTTGTCCAGGATGCCGAGGAACTTGCGCTGCCGGTAGCTGCGCCGCATCGCCTTCAGGACTCGGTCGGAACCCGACTGCAGCGGCATGTGCAACTGCGGGCAGACATTAGGCGTCTCTGCCATCGCATCGATGACGTCGTCGGTGAACTCGGCCGGGTGCGGCGAGGTGAACCGGACGCGCTCCAGGCCATCGATTCCGCCGCAGGCGCGCAGCAACTCGGCGAACGCACCGCGGTTGCGTGGCTGCTCGGGGTCGCCGAACGACATGCCGTAGGCATTGACGTTCTGGCCGAGCAGTGTCACCTCCAGCACACCCTGATCGACGAGGGCCTGCACCTCGGCGAGCACATCGCCGGGCCTGCGGTCGACCTCCTTGCCGCGCAGCGACGGGACGATGCAGAACGTGCAGGTGTTGTTGCAGCCGACCGACACCGAGACCCAACCGGAGTACGCCGACTCGCGTCGTGCGGGCAGCGTGGACGGAAAACGATCGAGCGTCTCCAGGATCTCCACCTGAGCCGACTCGTTGTGGCGGGCACGCTCGAGCAGTGTGGGCAGCGACCCGATGTTGTGCGTGCCGAAGACGACGTCGACCCAAGGCGCCTTCGCCAGCACCGAATCCTTGTCCTTCTGCGCGAGGCATCCACCGACGGCGATCTGCATGCCGGGTCGCGCGGACTTCGCCGGGGCCAGATGCGAGAGGTTGCCGTAGAGCTTGTTGTCCGCGTTCTCCCGGATGGCGCACGTGTTGAACACGACCAGGTCGGCGTCGCTGCCGTCGGCGGCCCGGACATAACCGGCATCCTCCAGCAGTCCCGCGATGCGTTCGGAATCGTGCACGTTCATCTGGCAGCCGTAGGTTCGGACCTGGTAGCTGCGGGAGGAGGCGGCAGTCGCGTCGAGCCCGACGGCATCGGACCCGACATCGAGGGCGCCGCGCCGCTCGGACAACTCGATACTCACACCTCCCAGGGTACGGGCCTGCGCAAATCGCCTTCGCGACACTCATGCACCCGATGAACAGGACGTGAAGTCCCGATCGCACTAGTGTGGGCCACTATGACCGAATCGCCGACCGACGATGCCGCAACGCCCGGGACGACGACCGCGTCGCCGCCGATGATCGTGATGAAAGACGTACAGAAGCACTTCGGTTCGCTGCACGTCCTGCGCGACATCAGCCTCGAGGTACCGGCCGGCCAGGTGGTGGTGGTCCTCGGACCATCGGGGTCCGGCAAGTCCACCCTGTGCCGCACCATCAACCGACTCGAACCGATCGACAGCGGCGAGATCCACATCGCCGGCAGTCTGCTGCCCGAGGAGGGCAAGGACCTCGCCCGACTGCGTGCGGACGTCGGCATGGTGTTCCAGTCGTTCAACCTGTTCGCGCACAAGACGATTCTCGACAACGTGACACTGGCACCCACCAAGGTCCGCAAGAAGAGCAAGGCCGACGCCACCAAGCGCGCCCTCGAACTCCTCGATCGGGTCGGCATCGCCAGCCAGAAGGACAAGTATCCCGCCCAGCTGTCCGGCGGCCAGCAGCAGCGCGTGGCCATCGCCCGGTCGCTCGCGATGGAACCGAAGATCATGCTCTTCGACGAGCCGACGTCGGCGCTCGACCCCGAGATGGTCAACGAGGTGCTCGACGTGATGGTGTCCCTCGCCAAGGAGGGCATGACGATGCTGGTGGTCACCCACGAGATGGGGTTCGCCCGCAAGGCCGCCGATCGGGTCATCTTCATGGCCGACGGTGCGATCGTCGAGGACACCGATCCGGAGAGTTTCTTCTCGAGTCCGAAATCCGAGCGCGCCCGGGATTTCCTCGGAAAGATCCTGGGCCACTGAGATGGGTCGGCCAGCAACACCGACGTCGCGTCGGCCCCTGCAGCGCGCCTCGGGCATCGGACTCCTCGCCCTGATCCTGGCGCTGGTCGCCGGAACCCTTGCGGCGTGCGGGAACACCGAGCCACGCAATCTGATCGACTCGATCCGCAGCGGGTCGGTCGTGTTGGGTACCAAGTTCGACCAGCCCGGCCTCGGCATCCGCAACCCGGACAAGTCCGTCACCGGATTCGACCCGTCGGTGTCGACGTATGTGGTCAACCACGTCGCCGACGAGCTGGGCGTCGACCACCCGGAGATCCGGTGGCGCGAGACCCCGTCGGCGCAGCGCGAGACGCTGATCGACAACGGCGAGGTGGACATGATCGCCGCCACCTATTCGATCACCGCGGCGCGCGCGAAGGAGGTCGCCTTCGCCGGCCCCTACCTCATCAACTACCAGGGCCTGCTGGTCCGCGAGGACGACGACACCATCAGCTCCCTCAGCGATCTGAGCGCCGGGAAGAAGCTCTGCTCGGTCACCGGGTCGACCCCGGCGCAGAACGTCAAGTCCCAGCTGCCGTCGGTGCAGTTGCAGGAATACGACTCGTACTCGTCGTGCGTCGAGGCGCTGCGACGAGGCAAGGTCGACGCGTTGACGACCGACGAGGTGATCCTGGCGGGTTACGCCAACTTCTTCCCCGGCGAGTTCAAGCTGGTCGGGATGTCCTATCTGAAGGACGCGTGCGTGAAGGACAGCCTGAAGAAGGCGGGCCAGCCGTTCTCGACCGAGTACTACGGCATCGGTATGGCCAAGGAGTACCCCGAGGCGGTGACGGCGGTCAACGAGGCGCTCGACGCGATGATGGTGACACCGCCGGGCGGCGAGTCGCCGTGGGACCGCGCTCTGCGCGACGCGATCGGCAACTCGACGGTCGACTCGATGATCGCGCGGGCCGATGCCCCGGATTCGCAGTACAAGTTCACGCCCGACCCGGGCGACCTCGGCTTTCTCGATTCGCCGTCCACACCGTGCCCGCCGGGCCTGAGCTGACGGAAGGGCAGACCATCGATGAACGAACTCTGGGCGGACATGGGGCCACAGTTGTGGCCGGCCTTCTCGGTGACCCTGAAACTGACCTTCTACTCGGCCATCGGCGCGCTGATCTGGGGCACGCTGCTGGCGGGTATGCGCGTGTCGCCGGTGCCGGTGATGCGCGGCTTCGCCGAGGTCTACGTGAACATCGTCCGCAACACACCGCTGACCCTGATCGTGCTGTTCTGCTCGATCGGCCTCTACCAGAATCTCGGGCTGGCGCTGGCCCCGGACAACGAGAACTTCATCGAGAACAACAACTTCTGGCTCGCGGTCCTCGCCTTCGTGCTCTACACGGCGACCTTCGTGTGTGAGACGCTGCGCTCGGGTTTCAACACCGTTCCGCTCGGCCAGGCCGAGGCGGCCCGCTCGCTGGGCCTCACGTTCCCACAGGTCTTCGGACTGATCGTGCTGCCACAGGCGATCCGGTCGGTCATCGGTCCGCTGGGCAGCGTGCTCATCGCCCTGACCAAGAACACCACCATCGCTTCCGTGATCGGCGTCGCCGAGGCATCGCTGCTGATGAAGGAGGAGATCGAGACGTTCTCCGACCAGATCGTCGCCGTGTTCGCCATCATCGCGATCGGGTTCATGATCATCACACTCACCGAGGGCTTCGTCTTCGGCTACCTCGCCAAGCGACTGGCGGTGAAGCGATGAGCTCCGACGCCACCGTCCTGTACGACGCCCCCGGACCCAAGGGGCGGATGCGCAACCGCATCATCGCCGTGGTGTTCATCGCCATCGTGGTGGCGGTCGTCGCCTATGTTCTCGTGGTGCTGGCCGGCAATGATCAGTTGACCGGCGAGAAGTGGGATCCCTTCATCAAGTCCACGACGTGGACGACCTACGTCCTCCCCGGCCTGTGGGGCACGTTGAAGGCGGCGGCGCTGTCGATCGTCCTGGCCCTGCTGTTGGGCGCGGTCCTCGGCATCGGCCGACTCTCCGACCATGCCTGGGTGCGCGCGCTGTCCGGGCTGTTCGTCGAGGTGTTCCGCGCCATCCCGGTGCTGATCCTGATGATCTTCGCCTACTACCTGTTCGCCGACTACGCCATCTTCCCGTCGTCGCAGTTGGCATTCGCGGCGGTGGTCACCGGCCTCACCCTGTACAACGGATCGGTGATCGCGGAGATCCTGCGGTCGGGCATCAACTCGCTTCCCAAGGGGCAGACCGAGGCGTCGAAATCCCTGGGGCTGAGCAAGTCCCAGATGATGCGGGTGATCCTCCTCCCCCAGGCGGTGACGGCGATGCTGCCGGCGTTGGTGTCCCAGATGGTCATCGCGTTGAAGGACAGTGCCCTCGGTTTCGCCATCGGTTATGTCGAGGTGGTCCGCTCCGGCATCCAGTCGGCCTCGTACTACGGCAACTACCTGCCCGCACTGGTCGTCGTCGCGATCGTGATGATCCTGATCAACTTCGGATTGTCATCTCTCGCCACCTATCTCGAGGGCCGACTGCGGCGTGGCCGGCGTAAGACGGCGGTCGCCGACCCCGAGGAGGCGGACCTGGCCGCCATGGAGAACATGCCCACCTTCGGCGGCAAGTAGTCGGGCGGCAGGTATCAGGCGGCAAGTGGTCGGGCGGCCAGGTCTCGAGCAGAGACGTTGCGGGCGACCGGGTCTCAGGCGGTGACGCCGTCGAGCGACTCGGTGACCACGTCGATCGCCAGCGACTGAGGGTAGCCGCGTCGCAACAACATGCCGACCAATCGCCGGAAGAGCGTCTCACGCATGGCGGGGTCGGCCTGCAGCCGGTCGACCTGGGTGGGTGTCAGTTTCTTCGCGACGAGATCGGCGGCCACGGCACGCTCGTCGTCGGGATCCACCTCGGCGAGGGCCGCCTCGATGATGGCCGCGTCGACGCCCTTGGCGCGTAGTTCCTGTCGCAGCGCGACACGACCTCGCCCCGAGTGCGTGTGTCGCGAGCGCACCCATTCGGTCGCGAAATCCGTGTCGTCGACGAGGCGGTGCCGGTCCAGCCGCGTCATCACGTCGTCCACCGTCTCCGCGTCGAATCCCTTACGGGCGAGGCGTTCGGCCATCTCGTGCCGCGAACGGGCACGGACCCCGAGGAGTCGGAGTGCCGCGTCCCAGGCGCTGGGACCGGTCCGTTCCTCGGGGTCCGGCGTCGTACTCATGGGGCCGATCAGAATTCCACCGGGGCGGGTGCGACGTCGTCGGCGTCGACGACCGCTCCGATACCCAGCTTCTCCTTGATCTTCTTCTCGATCTCGTCTCGGATGTCCAGGTTCTCCAGCAGGAACTTGCGGGCGTTCTCCTTGCCCTGGCCGAGCTGATCGCCCTCATAGGTGAACCACGACCCGGACTTGCGGATGAAGCCCTCGGCGACACCCATGTCGATCAGCGAGCCCTCCTTGCTGATCCCCTGCCCGTACAGGATGTCGAACTCGGCCTGCTTGAACGGCGGCGCCACCTTGTTCTTGACGACCTTCACCCGGGTCCGGTTACCCACGGCGTCGGTACCGTCCTTGAGGGTCTCGATGCGCCGGACGTCCAGTCGCACCGACGAATAGAACTTGAGCGCCTTGCCGCCGGTGGTGGTCTCCGGCGAGCCGAACATCACACCGATCTTCTCGCGCAACTGGTTGATGAAGATGGCCGTCGTCTTGGAGTTGTTCATCGCACCGGTCATCTTGCGCAGCGCCTGGCTCATCAGACGGGCCTGCAGACCGACGTGGCTGTCACCCATCTCGCCCTCGATCTCGGCGCGCGGCACCAGGGCGGCGACGGAGTCGATGACCAGGATGTCGAGGGCGCCGGACCGGATCAGCATGTCCGCGATCTCCAGCGCCTGTTCACCGGTGTCGGGCTGGGAGACCAGCAACGCGTCGGTGTCCACGCCGAGCTTGGCGGCGTAGTCGGGGTCGAGGGCGTGCTCGGCGTCGATGAAGGCCGCGATCCCGCCGGCGGCCTGCGCGTTGGCCACCGCGTGCAGGGCGACAGTGGTCTTACCCGACGACTCCGGGCCGTAGACCTCGACGACTCGGCCGCGCGGGAGACCGCCGATGCCGAGCGCGATGTCGAGGGCGATCGATCCGGTCGGGATCACCTCGATGGGCTGGCGGGTCTCCTCGCCGAGCCGCATGACCGACCCCTTGCCGAAGTTCTTGTCGATCTGCGCGAGGGCCAGATCGAGTGCCTTCTCCCGATCCTGCGGTGCTGCTGCCATGGGGTTCTCCTCCGAACTCTCGGCCGGTGAGCCGACCGTGATGTGTGGGTCTGTGGTTTGGCTGACGTGACTCGCACGCTAGCCGTGGGGTCTGACAACGTTCGTCGGCTCAGCTCTCGGGTTACTCGTCTTCCCGTATCTTGGACGTTCTCGACGGGAGCGTGGTTCCCTCGAACACCACAATGAACGAACATGTGTTCGATGGCAAGCATGACACGCGCAGGCGTGTGGACCGCTCGGTTACCAGCGGTCGCGGGGGACGTCGAAGTCCCGGCAGATGGCCACCCAGACGTCGCGGGGATCGATGCCGTCGTCGATCGCCTGCGCACCGGTTCGGCCGCCGAACTCGGTCAGGACGTGGTCGACGAGGATCGAATCGGCCGACAGTTCCCCGAATTGGGCGGTGATCAGTTCGGTGAATTCGGTCAGACGCACGCGGCCAGCCTACCGACGAGCGGCGACCCGGTCGCGTCGGAGCCGCAGCAGCCGCCGAACGATCCGCACCGGGTCGACCACCCCGTCCACCGATGCCGATGCCCGCCCGGCCGCCGCGGCGAAGGCCGGTTCGGTGAGCACGCGGCCCGCGGCGGACGAGAGCGACCCGACCTCGACCGGACGGACCAGGAGTCCGCTGCCCTGTCGCTGCACGCGATTGGCGAGCTCCCACTGGTCGCCACCACCCGGTACCGTGACCACCGGCACACCGGCCGAGAGCGCCTTGGCCAACATGCCGTGTCCGCCACCGCACACCACCAGATCGGTGTCGGCGAGGATCTCGTCCTGCCGTGCCGTGCCGGCCACCACATGATCGGCATGATCCACTCCGGCCGGGACGTGCAGGGCCGAGAACACCACTCGCACCGGGATTCCGAGGTTGTCGGAGGACAGTGCGGCCAGGGCGACGGTACCCATGTCCGCGGCTCCGGTCACGGCCGTCGACGGAGCCACGAGCACCAGCGGACCGGTGCCGGCCGGACGGTCGAACAGTGCATCGGTGGGCTCCCACAGCAACGGTCCGATCAGGTGGGTGTCCTCCGGCCAGTCCGGTCGGGGCACCTCCAGCGCAGGCAGGGTCGCGACGAAGCGAGCCGCCGGACCACCGCGCCCGACGAGTCCGATGTCCGCCCGGGCCAACGCGCGTTGCCGCTCGCCCTGCCGCAGGGAACGCCCGGTCGCCACGCGCATGGCGGTGTCGCGCAGCCGTCCGGACACACCGGTGCCGGGCGCCAGCCCGGCACCGATCGGCGGTAGCCCGCGCGACGGCAGATACAGCGGATGCGGGGACAACTCCACCCACGGGATCCCGGTCAGTTCGGCCGCCCATCCCCCGCCGACGGTGATCACGTCGGAGATCACCAGATCGATAGCGCGCTGCGCCAGCAGCGGCGCCAGCTCCACCGCGATCCGAGCCGCCCGGCGACCGAGCTTGGCGCCGGCATCGGTGTCGTCGTCGGCGTCCCGGGCGACCAGACCGGGGAGTTCGGCGACGTCGAGGCCCCGGTTCCCGGCCCGCGCACACCACCGGGTCCCCGTGAAGACCACCGTCTCGATCCCGTCGCCGGTCAGCCGATCGGCCAACGCGAACGCCGGAAACGCATGTCCCGCATCGGGTCCCGCCACGATCGCGACGCGTGCCATGGTTCTCCTCGCCGTGCCGGGTGCCCGATGTCGTCTCGCGGACGGCGACGCCGCCCTGTGGACAAGCGAACGGCCCCCCACATCGGTAGGAGGCCGTTCGGTCTGGTGCTGGTGACGCCCGCTCAGTTCCCGGTCTGGGGTGGCTGCTCGGTCGCGGGTTGTGCCGCCGGTTGCGCGGGTTGCGCCGACGGTTGTGCCGCCCCGGTGCCCGCGGACGGCAACGCGCCGCCGTGCATACTCGCCCTGATCTGCTCGAGGCGGGCGTGACCGGCCATCTGCACCCCGGCCTGCTCGACCTCCTGCATCCGGCCCTGCACGGTGTTCTTCGCCAGTTCGGCCTCGCCGAGTGCGTTGGCGTACCGACGCTCGATCTTGTCGCGGACCTGGTCGAGATTGGGGGTGTTCCCCGGGACCGCGAGTTCGCTCATCGAGTTGAGCGAGGCGCTGACTTGTTCCTGCATCTTGGCCTGCTCGAGCTGGCTGAGCAGCTTGGACCGCTCGGCGAGCTTCTGCTGCAACATCATCGCGTTGCGCTCGACGGCCTGCTTGGCTTGCTGCGCAGCCTGCAACGACTGGTCGTGCAGGACCTTCAGGTCCTCGACGCTCTGCTCGGCGGTGACCAACTGTGCCGCGAACGCCTCGGCCGCGTTGGTGTACTCCTGCGCCTTGGCCGCATCGCCTGCGGAGGTGGCCTGATCGGCCAGCGTCAGCGCCTGCCGTGTGTTGGCCTGCAGCTTCTCGATCTCCTCGAGCTGGCGATTGAGCTTCATCTCCAGCTGCCGCTGGTTGCCGATGACCGACGCAGCCTGCTGGGACAGGGCCTGATGCTGACGCTGCGCGTCCTCGATCGCCTGCTGGATCTGGATCTTCGGATCTGCGTTCTCGTCGATCTTGGCGTTACCCAATGCCATCAGGTATCGCCACATCTTCACGAACGGGTTCGCCATGCTTGCGTCAACTCCATTCCCGGTGGTCGGTGAGTGTGTAACCAATCTAGCGTCTGCGGCCGTCGCCCGGTGGGGCACCGCGGTTCCGTGCCGACCAACGCGACGACCGGATGACCGGTGGACGGCGAGGCGATCAGGCGGCCGCGAGTGCTGCCGTGTCCGCGTGTCCGGCGGGTCCGGGGATGACGACCTTGGCGTCGAGCACTCCGACCTCCGCTCCGGTGCCTGCCGCTTCGGTGGCACCGATCAGGTGCTCACCGCCGGCCGGGAGCATGGCATGGCCGATGTCGAGCAGGAGTTCGGCGATCTCCACGTCGAGCGCATCACAGATCGCCGCGAGGAGCTCGCTGGACGCCTCTTTCTGTCCACGCTCGACCTCCGACAGGTAGCCGAGGCTGACCCGGGCACCATTGGACACCTCACGCAGGGTTCGCCCCTGCGCCGTGCGCACCCGGCGCAGACTGTCGCCCAGCGCCTCCCGCAGTAGCACTGCCATCGAGGTCCTCCTCACTGCTCACTGTCCGTCACTGATGATGTCGTCAACACAACGTCCGCGACACCGGTCCGGGTTCCCGACGATCCGGGGCCGCCGATCCACACCGACAGTTCACCTGACGTCCGTGCCGACGACAGTAGTCGAATATCGCGGTGGGCGTCGTTCGGCTCGCGTGTGAATCCGCGGTTGCGCCGAGGGCGAACAACGAGGGCCGATTCACCGCTGACCGGCGTCGGTCCGCGGATCACCGACCGCGGAACCACCCGACTCACCGCCGGCCGTCGAACGGTTGCGCATGGCGACCGCCTGCCACACGTAGTCGAAGCCGGTGAACACGGTCACGACGAGCGCGACGCCCATGATCACCGCAGCTGCCACGTGCCACGCCCCGCTGAGCGGAAGCAGGTACAGACCGATGGCGATCGCCTGGAGCAGCGTCTTGAGTTTGCCGCCGCGACTGGCCGGGATGACGCCGTGCCGCAGAACCCAGAAGCGCAGTGCGGTCACACCCAGCTCCCGGAAGAGGATCACCGCGGTCACCCACCACGACAGGTCGCCGAGGATCGACAGTCCGACGAGCGCAGCACCGATCAGCGCCTTGTCGGCGATCGGGTCGGCGAGTTTGCCGAAGTCGGTGACCAGACCGCGCTGACGCGCGAGCCTGCCGTCGTACCGATCGGTGATGGCGGCCGCAGCGAAGATCACCGCGGCAGCGATCCGCCATGCGGTGTCGTGTCCGCCGCCGATGAACAGGGCGGCCACGAACACGGGGATCAGGATGATGCGAAAGACGGTGAGCGCGTTGGCGATGTTGACCACCGGCACCGGATCCACCGGATCGGTGATGTGGTCGGGTCCACGCCCGGCCCCGCCGATTCCCCGCTCCTCGACGGCGCGGCGCATGCGATCGGTCATGATGCACCGATCCCTTGTGGCCGCGTCCCGACCCGACGATACTGCTCCCGCACGTCCCCAAGCCTATCGGCAGCACCGTCGACACCTGTTCGTCAGGTCGCACTCGCGTGGCGCCGCGGCCGGATTCGCCCTCCCGCGGTGCCCGGGGTGCCGTGCGAAACCGCCGTGCGGACAGCGCGCGATCCCGACTACTGTCAGTTGCCATGCCCCCAGTCGATGTGTCGATCCGCCGGGCGCGGACATCCGATGTGCCGCGGATCAAGGAGTTGATCGATCAGTACGCGGGCCGCATCCTGCTGGAGAAGAATCTCGTCACGCTGTACGAGGCGGTGCAGGAGTTCTGGGTCGCGGATCTCGACGACGTCGTGGTGGGCTGCGGCGCACTGCACGTCCTGTGGGCCGACCTCGGCGAGGTCCGCACCGTTGCCGTCGACACCGCCCACGCCGGTCGGGGTATCGGTCATCGGCTCGTCGACCGATTGATGGACATGGCGCGGGAGTTGCAACTGTCGCGGGTCTTCGTCCTCACCTTCGAGACATCGTTCTTCGCCCGGCACGGCTTCGCCGAGATCGACGGCACCCCCGTCACGCGTGAGGTGTTCGAGGAGATGTGCCGGTCCTACGACACCGGCGTCGCCGAGTTCCTCGACCTCAGCTACGTGAAACCCAATACGCTCGGTAACACCCGGATGCTGGCCACCCTCAACTGATCACGACAGGAGCCGACGATGGCGATCTTCGCCGTGCACTATTCGTACGCACCCCCGAAGGCGGCGCTGCGCGACGCCCACCGTCCGCTGCACCGGGAATGGCTCGGTGAGGAGAACCGCGCCGGCAACGTGCTGATGGCCGGTCCGTACCCGGATGGGTCGGGTGCATTGATCCTGGTGCGTGCCGAGAGCCTCGACGGCGCCGAGGCGTTTCTCGCCAACGACCCCTTCATCGCACACGAGGCCGTCGACGGGGTGCGGGTGGTCGAGTGGACCCCGGTGTTCGGTCCGTTCGAATCCTGACCGACGTCGCCGGGGCCGGGTCGCCAGGGCCGACCCGGCTCGTGCCGGAGGCCCCGACGACCCGTCGACGTGTGCCTGACCGCGACGACGACCCGTCGACGTGTGCCTGACCGCGACTAGGTCTCCGACGACTCGCGTCGTTTGGCGCTGATCAGGCTCGCCACTGTCGTGATGACCAGGGTGAGGATGATGACGCCCAACGACACCGGCGTGGTCACCTCCGGCACCGATACGTGCTCGCCGCCGTTGATGAACGGCAAGGTGTTCTCGTGGAGTGCGTGCAGGATCAGCTTCACACCGATGAACGCCAGGATGAACGACAGCCCGTAGGACAGGTAGACCAGGCGATCGAGCAGTCCGCCGAGCAGGAAGTACAGCTGGCGAAGTCCCATGAGCGCGAACGCATTGGCCGTGAACACCAGGTAGGGCTCCTGGGTCAGGCCGTAGATGGCCGGGATCGAGTCGAGGGCGAACAAGACGTCGGTGAAGCCGATGACGATGAGAACCATCAGCATCGGGGTCGCGAGACGCTTGCCGTTGGCCTTGGTGAACAGCTTGTCGCCGTCGTACTCGTCCGAGGTACGCAGGTGACGCTTCACGAACCGCTCGAGGCGGGTCTCCCGCTCTTCCTCGTGCTCCACCGGATCGTCGCTCTCGCTGACGAGCTTGACGGCGGTGAAGATCAGGAACGCGCCGAACAGGTAGAAGATCCAGCTGTAGGCGTTGATGGCGGCCGCGCCGACGAGGATGAAGACGGTGCGCATCACCAGCGCCATCACGATGCCGAGCAGCAGGACCTTCTGCTGATACTCCTTGGGCACCGCGAACTTCGACATGATGATCACGAACACGAACAGGTTGTCCACCGAGAGTGCCTTCTCGGTGACGTAGCCGGCGAAGTACTCGCCGCCGTACGTGCCACCCCATTTCCACCACACGAAGAATCCGAACAGCACCGCGATCGAGATGTAGATCGCGGACCAGGTACCGGATTCTTTCAGCGACGGTGCGTGTGGCACTCGTACGTGGGCAAAGAAGTCGAAGACGAACAGGGCCAGGACCACCACACCTGTGACGATCCAGACCGTTGTCGTTACATCCATTGAGCGATCTCCTCCAGCGCGCAGCACAGGCTTGCGATGCCAGAGGTCTCTCCCGCCGGGCCCGCGCATCACGCCGGGCCAGACCGACGGATCCGGGCCGGTCCCGGCACGATGATCGGCATCGTGGCCCGGAGCGACCGTATTGACGGAAACGCCGCGAGGTCGGGGATACTCCCCTCTTCGATCGTCGACCAGCCTAATACACGCGCGTAGAGTTCGACACCATGGCGCGCACGCGGCGTCGGGCCAGGGTCGGCGACATCCACGCGATCGCACAGGCGATGCCGCATGTCACGGACGCGGGGAGCTCCACGGATCTGCCCGTCTACCAGGTCGGCGGCAAGTCTTTCGTGTTCTTCCGCACGCCGCGCCCGGACGCGCGCGACCCGGAGACCGGTGAACGCTATGACGACGTCGTCGTGATCTGGGTGTCGTCGGAGGCGGACAAGCTGGCGTTGGTCCAGGACGCCGCGTCACCGTTCTTCACCACCGCACACTTCGACGGACACCTGTCGGTGCTGCTGCGGTCGTCGCGAGTCGGCGAGCTGTCGGTCGACGAGCTCACCGAGGTCATCCAGGACGCCTGGCTGTCCCGCGCGTCGGCCCGCCGCGCACAGACCTGGCTGGCCGCACATGATCTGACCTGAGCCGACGCTAGTCGTCGGTCGCGTCGCCGCCGCCACCGGTGATCGAGGCGATCACGCCCGCCAGGTCCTCCGGCTTCACCAGGACTTCGCGGGCCTTGGAACCCTCGCTGGGTCCCACCACACCGCGCGTCTCCATCAGGTCCATCAGGCGACCGGCCTTCGCGAAGCCCACGCGCAGCTTCCGCTGCAGCATGGACGTCGATCCGAACTGGCTGGACACCACGAGCTCGATGGCCTGCAGCAGATCGTCGAGGTCGTTGCCGATGTCGCCGTCGATCTCCTTCTTGTCGCCGGCCTTGGCCGTCGTGACGCCCTCGGTGTACTCGGGTTCGCTCTGGTCCCGGGCGTAGTCGACGACCGCCTGGATCTCCTCGTCGGTGATGAACGCGCCCTGCATGCGGATCGGCTTGTTCGCTCCCATCGGCAGGAACAGGCCGTCACCCATGCCGATCAGTTTCTCCGCTCCCGGTTGATCCAGGATGACGCGCGAGTCGGTCAGCGACGACGTGGCGAAGGCCAGCCGCGACGGCACGTTGGTCTTGATCAGACCGGTGACCACGTCGACCGACGGGCGCTGGGTCGCGAGCACCAGGTGGATGCCCGCCGCGCGCGCCTTCTGCGTGATCCGCACGATGGCGTCCTCGACGTCGCGGGGCGCGGTCATCATCAGGTCGGCCAGCTCGTCGACGATGGCGAGGATGTACGGGTAGGGCTTGTAGACACGCTCACTGCCCAGCGGCGTGGTGATCTCCCCCGTCCGGACCTTGGTGTTGAAGTCGTCGATGTGGCGCACCCGGGACGCCTTCATGTCCTGGTAGCGCTGTTCCATCTCCTCGACCAGCCACGCCAGCGCCGCCGCAGCCTTCTTCGGCTGGGTGATGATCGGCGTGATCAGATGCGGAATCCCCTCGTAGGGAGTCAGTTCCACCATCTTCGGGTCGATGAGGATCATGCGCACGTCGTCGGGGGTCGCGCGGGTCAGCAAGGACACCAGCATCGAGTTGACGAAGCTCGACTTTCCGGAGCCGGTCGAACCGGCGACCAGCAGGTGCGGCATCTTCGCGAGATTGGCGCTGACGAACTCGCCCTCGATGTCCTTGCCGAGGCCGATGACGAGTGGGTGCGTGTCCTTGCGCGTCTTCGGCGCCTTGAGCACATCGGCGAGCCGGACCATTTCCCGGTCACTGTTGGGCACCTCGATGCCGACGGCCGACTTGCCCGGGATGGGCGCCAGCAGCCGGACGTTGTCGGTGGCCACCGCGTACGCGATGTTGCGCTGCAGCGCGGTGATCTTCTCCACCTTGACGCCGGGACCGAGTTCGACCTCGTACCGGGTCACCGTGGGACCGCGGGTGTAGCCGGTCACGGCGGCATCGATCTTGAACTGCTCGAGGACACCGTTGATGCGGTCGATCATGTCGTCGTTGGAACGACCGCCCTGCTTCGGCGGGTCACCGTCGATGAGCAGCGTCGCCGGCGGCAGGTCGTACTCTCCCTCGACCACCCGCTCGACGAGGCCGCCTTCCGCGACATCGCGGTCGGACTCGTCGACCGCGGGTGTCGGCGGACGAGCAGGCGTGGCACGCTTCGATGCCGGCTTCGGTGCCGGCGCGGCCGGCTCCTCCGGCTCGTCGGGGCGCCCGATCTGTTCGGTGACCTCGTCGTCGAGCGGCACTGTCGTCGCGGCGGCGAAATCGGCCGCGTCGACATCAGGGTCCGCAGGCCGTCGTCTGCGGCGGCTGCGGCGAACGGGCTCGGCGTCCGGCGGGTAGTTGTCGTACGGGTCGGGCGAGTATCCGGCCGCGCTGCCGAACACCTCCGTGACCTGATCGTCGATGCCGGGGCGGCCGGAGTCGGCCTCGTCGACGAGGTCATCGTCGAGGTCGTCCCACGGCGCCGCATCGTCGCCGTCGGCGGGGTGGCCCACGCCGAGCCCCAGATAGCCGGCGACCCCGTCAGCGACCTCCCGGACCGTCTTGCCGCTGAGGATGAGGGCCCCGAAAGCGATGCACAGCAACAGGATCGGCACCGAGATCCACGCGGTCACACCATCGGTGAGGGGTGTCCCGACGGCGAACCCGAGGAAGCCACCGGCGGACGACCGGCCCGGCAGGTCGGCGGGCGCGCCCGCCACCAGGTGGATGAGTCCCAGCACCGGCAGGACCAGCAGCAGTCCTGCCCCGAGGTAGCGGGCACGCCGATGCGGATTCGGTGGGCGGCGCATGAGAACGACGGCCAGCGCCACGAGTGCCAGTGGCACGAGGACCGACGCGGCACCCACGATCGCGCGGATCAACGCCTCGATGAACGCACCGACCGGACCCGCCGCACCGAACCACACGCTCGCACCGACGAGCAGGGCGAGCGCCAGGATGGCCAGGGCGGATCCGTCGCGCCGATGGGAGTGCCCGGCGAGATCCCGACCACCGCGTGACGCGGACCGAGCCCCGGCGCCGGAACGCCGCGGACGGGCGTCCGGCTCGTCGACGAGTGGACTGTCGAGTTCGAATCCGTCGTCGGCACCATCGTCGAACTCGTCGTCGAGGTCGTCGAAGTCCCGATCATCGCGGTCACGGGTGCCGCCGGAACGGGCGAGGCTGCCGACCCCGCGCGCCATCAGCGACCATCCCGCTCCGAGGCCGCGGCCGACGGCGGATGCCCCCGTGGCCGCGACCGATCGACGATGGATGTCGGCCGAGGCATCGGCTTGTCGGGTCGCGCCCCGCCCGGTGCCCGACGTTCCGCTCGCCCGCCGGGTCGAGGTGGACCGTGCGCCGCCCGATGTGGACCGCGACGTGCGCGTACTGGTACCACGCGTCCCCCGAGTGCCCGACTTCGTCGTGCCTGCGGTGGCGCGCGACGGCGACTTCTTCGCAGCCGTCTTGCGCGCACCCGTGGTTGCTTTCGAAGCCATGCCGACAGACTAGTCGGCGAGAGTCACGTCAGTCACATGGGCAACACTGGCAACGCGTTTGTGTGTCGAATTCGTAACCAACCGGAATCGATGAGGTCAGAATCCGCGCTTGGCGTCCTTGACGCTCGCGATCAGCGCGTCCGAGCCCTCGTACACCACGTCGACCGGGCTGCGGCCGAACGCGAACAGGACGAGCTCGCCGGGTGCGCCGGTCACGACAACCTGGTCACCGTCCCCGGCGGTCACCAGATCACGGCCGTCGGGGGTGCGCAGCGTGATGCGCGCCGGCGATCCCTTCAGAGTCATCCGGGCCATCGACGATGCCGGTCCGATGAGGGCTTTCTCCAGATCGGCCGACAACGGACGCGGAGTCCAGGCCGCATCCTTCCGGGCTCCGCCACGTAGTACGTCTTCGTGGTGGACGAACATCTCGGCCAGATTGGCCCAGCGATCGACGAGTTTGAATGGCGAGTAGACGGGCGGACCGTCGGCGAGTTTGCCGAGCAGGTCGTCCCAGTTCTCGGCGGCGGCGTCGGCCCGCACCCGCTCGGTGTGGCCGGCGAACCGCTTGATCATGATCCCCGGCCCGGTGTCGAGCCGCCGCTCGCGCACGACCAGATGCGCGGTCAGGTCTCGGGTGGTCCAGCCCTCGCACATCGTCGGCGCATCGGGCCCGACCGATCGCAAAGTGGTGACGAGGGCGGCGCGTTCATCCTGTGCGAGGGTCACGGGCACCACAGTAGCGCCGACGGCTGGACCGCCGACGAATCGAGGTCAGGAACCGACGGCGAGCACCGTCGGGACGATCATCGGCCTGCGACGGTAGGTGTCGGCAACCCAGCGGCCCACCGTACGGCGGATGGTCTGCGCGATCCGATGGGCATCGGTGATGCCCTCTGCCGCCAGCGAATCCAGCACCTGGTCGACGAGATCCGCGGCGGCCTTCAACGCATCCGGGTCGTCGGAGAATCCACGACCGGACACCTCGGGCACGCTGACCGCCCGCCCGGTGGCGGCGTCGATCGCCACGGTGATGGAGATGAAACCGCCCTCCCCCAGCACCAGCCGTTCCGACAGCGTCGACTCCCCGACGTCGCCCACGGACAGTCCGTCGACGTAGACGTGCCCAACCGGCACCCGACCCGCGATGGACGCGATGCCGTCGACGAGGTCGACCACCACACCGTCCTCGGCGAGCACCACACGGTCCTCGGGTACACCGGTCGCGACGGCGAGCGCGGCATTCGCCCGCAGGTGGCGCCACTCGCCGTGTACCGGCATGACATTCGACGGCCGGACCGCGTTGTAGAGGTAGAGCAACTCGCCCGCCGACGCATGGCCGGAGACGTGCACCTTGGCGCTCTGCTGGGTGATCACCGTGGCCCCGCGCTTGACCAGCCCGTTGACCACCGCGAACACCGAATTCTCGTTGCCCGGGATCAATGACGACGCCAGCACGACGAGATCGTCGGCCCGGATGTTGATCTGACGGTGCTCGCCGCGGGCCATCCGGGACAGCGCCGACAAGGGCTCGCCCTGCGAACCGGTCGAGATCAGCACCAGGCGGTTGTCCGGAAGCGTGGCCGCCGTGTCGAGGTTCACCTCGACCCCGTCGGGGATCGTCAGGTAGCCGAGATCCTGGGCGATCTGCATGTTGCGGACCATCGACCGGCCGACGAACGCCACCCGCCGGTTGTGCGCGTGCGCGACGTCGACGATCTGCTGGATGCGGTGCACATGACTGGCGAACGAGGCGACGATCACCCGCTGCCGGGCACGGCCGATCACCTGATCGAGTACCCCGCCGATCTCGCGCTCCGGCGTGACGAAACCGGGGACCTCGGCGTTGGTGGAGTCGACCAGGAACAGGTCCACGCCTTCGTCGCCGAGCCGGCCGAAACCGGCCAGGTCGGTGAGCCGGCCGTCGAGTGGAAGCTGGTCGAGCTTGATGTCGCCGGTGTGCAGCACCACGCCGGCTCCGGTCCGGATCGCGACGGCGATCGCGTCCGGGATCGAGTGGTTGACCGCGAAGTACTCGCACTCGAACGGGCCGTGTGTTGTCCGCTCCCCCTCGACGACCTGGATGAGGTTGGGTCGCAGGCGGTGCTCGCGACACTTCGCGTCCACCAATGCCAGGGTGAACTTCGAGCCGATCACCGGGATGTCGCTGCGGAGCCGCAGAAGGAACGGCAGGGCGCCGATGTGGTCCTCGTGACCATGCGTGAGGATGACCGCGTCGATGTCGTCCATGCGGTCTTCGATGTAGGTGAAGTCCGGCAGGATCAGGTCGACTCCGGGCTGCGCGTCCTCGGGGAACAGGACGCCGCAGTCGACGATGAGCAGGCGGCCACCGTATTCGAAGACCGTCATGTTCCGGCCGATCTCACCGATCCCGCCCAGCGCGACGATCCGAAGCCCGTTGCGGGGTGCGCGACGCGGGGTCCCCAGTCGATCGACCGCCGGCACCGTCGAGGCACCCTGGGACGTCCGATCCCGGTTGTCCCCGCGCCGATCCCGGCGTTCGTGCCGTCCGCCGCCCGACCGCGATCCCTGCGCCTGCGGTGCGCGCCGGGACCGTTCCGCGGCATGCTTCGGCTCGGACTCACCCTGCCGAGGGTCCGACGCATCACCCGAATCCAGCTGCGCCGCGGTCTTTTTCGCCGCCGACTTCTTCGCCGCAGTCTTCTTCGCCGCGGTCTTCGTCGGCTGCGCCGGGGTCTCGTTCGACTGCGCGGGGGTCTGGTTCGATTGCGTGGGAGCCTGCATCGCGTCGTCGGTCGGCGAGGTGGGCGGTGCCGGCGGGCCGGCCTTACGGCTGGCGCTGCGGCGACGGCGCGTCGGCTCGGTCATCAGTGCAACACACCCGCCGCGCGGAGGTCGGCGATGAGCGCCTCGACCTGCGGACCGTCCGCGGGAACCTGCGGCAATCGCGGGTGCCCGACGTCGAACCCGAGGATGCGCAACGACTCCTTCACCATCGTGACGCCGCCGAGCCTGCCCATCGCGTTCACCAGCGGGAGCATCGAGTTGTTGATCTCGCGGGCCGTCTTGATGTCGCCCTTCTCGAACGCCATCTGCATGTCGCGCAGGCGATCTGCGACCAGGTGACCGATCACGCTGACGTATCCGGTCGCGCCGACGGACAGCCACGGGAGGTTCAGCGCGTCCTCACCGGACAGGTACTCGAGATCGGTGGAGGCGATGATGCCCGCCGCCGAGTGCAGGTCGCCCTTCGCGTCCTTGACGGCCTTGATCCGTGGATGCTCCGCGAGCGCGAGCATCGTCTCGTTGGCGATCGGGACCACCGACCGGGGCGGGATGTCATAGAGCATCACCGGCAGTTCGGTCGAGTCGGCGATGGCCCGGAAGTGCGCGTACACGCCTGCCTGCGGAGGCTTCGAGTAGTACGGGGTCACCACGAGCAGACCGTGGGCACCGACCTTCTCGGCCTCGATCGAGAACCGGATGCTCTCCGCGGTGTCGTAGCTGCCGGCGCCCTGGGTGATGCGTGCGCGATCCCCCACCGCGTCGAGGACGACGCGCAGGAGCTCGAGCTTCTCGGGCACGGTGGTGGTGGGCGACTCGCCCGTGGTGCCGGACACGACCAGTCCGTCGCATCCCTTGGACACGAGGAGATCGGCCAACTCGGCGGCCTTGTCCAGATCCAGTGAGCCGTCCGCCTTGAACGGGGTCACCATGGCCACGCCGATGGTCCCGAACGGGTGTGTCTGCAGCTGGTCTGCGCCTGCGTTCATGGTGCTCAAGGCTACCTTCTCCGCAGCGCCACCACGCGTGCGGGCGTCCGGCGCGGCGCCGCTCAGCCCTCGAGCACGAACGGCGAGGTCGCGACCTCGGTCCCGTCGGCGAGCGTGCCGATCTCGAAGTCGCCGAACACGGTCGGGGCGACCTGCATCAGGTGGCGCAGGCATTCGACCGCCAGCTGCCGGATCTCGACGTCGGCGTGCTCGGTGGCCCGCATCCCGACGAAGTGCCGCCACGCGCGGTAGTTGCCGGTGACCACGATCTTCGTCTCGGTCGCGTTGGGCAGCACCGATCGGGCCGCCTGTCGCGCCTGCTTGCGTCGCAGGATCGCGTTGGGCACATCGGAGAACTTGGCCTCGAGTGCGGCGAGCAGCTCGGTGTAGGCCTTGCGGCTGGCATCGGTGGCCTCGATGAACAGTGTCTCGAGTTCGGCGTCACCGAGGATGGCCGGCGGCGCGACCACGTTGGAGTCGTGTTCCGGGACGAACCGTTGGGACAGCTGTGAATAGGAGAAGTGCCGATGCCGGATCAGTTCGTGGGTGCATGATCGCGAGATGCCGGTGATGTAGAAGGTGACCGACGCGTGTTCGAGCAGCGACAGGTGCCCGACCTCGAGGATGTGCCGCAGATATCCGGCGTTGGTGGCGGTGCGTGGATTCGGCTTGTCCCAGCTCTGGTAGCAGGCCCGGCCGGCGAACTCCACGAGGGCCTCACCGCCGTCGGCGTCCGTGCTCCAGTCGACGTCGGGCGGCGGCGTGAACTGGGTCGCGGCCACCATCTGGACCTTCAGCGGCACCAACTCGGACACGTTGTCTCCTCACCCACGATGCGCGACGCACCGCCCACGATCACCGGGACGGCCGGAGTCGATTGTCCATCAGGGACCGGTCGCGCGCGTTCTCACCCCGTGGTTGCGGCGGTGTCGACGCCGTCGACGGTCACCCTCACCCGCTCGTCGTAGAAGCAGATCCGGTCGCGGACCGGTTCGCCGTCGGCGAGCGGATCGGCGTACGACCACGCGACGTCGGTGATCGCCGTGGCGCCGACGGCCGCCGACCAATAGTCGGCGTGGCCCTTGTATGCGCAGGTCGTGCGCGTCTCGCTCTGCACCAGCAGGTCCATCGCGACGTCGTCGCGCGGCAGGTAGTAGCGGGGCGGGAGGTAGGTCTCCAGCAGCAGGGTCGCCCGGTTGCTGTCCGCGACCACCACTCCACCGGCGGTGACGACGACGTGCCGGGAGGTGGCGAGGCAGTCGATTCTCTTGAACGGATCGTGGGGATGCCCGCCGACGACCTGGTCCTCCTCGCGCCACAGGTCGAACGCGGACCAGTCCAGCACGACGAAGCCGTCCAGGTCCGGATCGTGCGACGTGAATGCCGCCGCGGGCAGTGGGCGTCCCACCACCGGGACGGTCCACTGGACACCCGGACATGTGTGGACGGTGAACGCGTCGTCGGGGTCGAGGACTCGTGGGCCGACATCGGCGGGCGACACCTCGGTCGGTTCGACAAGCCCCGGGATGATGTCCGCAACAGGCACTGCGTAGAAGCCGACCACCCGGTGCGGCTCCCACACCTGACGCACGTCGGCCGAATCGACGACGGTCTCGCCGGCGACCGTCGCTCGCACTCGACGGTGCATGGCGCACCATCGCAGTTCGTCGAGCCGGGACATCGTGAAGTGGTCCATCGCGACCGCCATATCGGAATTCTGCTCCCTTCTTGCCGACATCGTCAGAGCATCGCGATGGTGAACAGTTGGTGGCGACCGGACGAAGGCCCATGTCGTCCCCGTCGCCCGGTCGGCACCCTGTTCGTCCTCGTGGCATCGGGTGTCGCATGATGAGCAGCGTGTCAGCACAGCCCCCAGCCGACGACCATCGCGATGCGCCGAGCGCGCAGCCGCCCACGAGGTCCGGGATCAGCCGCCGCACGGTATTGCGCTCGGGTGCCGCGGCGGGCGTCACCACCGCCGCCGCCGCCATGACCGTGTCACCCGCCGCCGCGGCGCCCGCCGGACGCTCGACGACGACGTTCGCGCACGGCGTGGCCTCCGGCGACCCGCTCCCCGACGGTGTGATCCTGTGGACCCGGGTGACCCCGACGGCCGCGGCGACACCGGGTTCCGGACGCGGTCCGGCCACCGACGTCTCGTGGGAGGTCGCGCGGGACGCCTCGTTCGCCGCGCCGGTGGCATCCGGGTCGGTGACCACGTCCGCCGCCGCCGACCACACCGTCAAGGTCGACGTCACCGGACTCGCTCCCGACAGCCGCTACGTCTATCGGTTCCGAGTCACGTCCGGTCCCGCCACGGGAGCCGTATCCGCGGTCGGGGTCACCCGCACGGCACCCTCGACCGGTGCCGATGTCTCCCGGGTCCGCTTCGGAGTGGTCTCCTGCGCCAACTGGGAGGCGGGCTACTTCGGCGCCTACCGACACCTGCGCGCACACCGCGATCTCACCGCGATCGTCCATCTCGGCGACTACTTCTACGAGTACGAATCCGGCGGCTACACCGGCAAATCCGGGACCGTCCGACGTCATCAGCCGGTGAACGAGACGGTCACGCTGCGCGATTATCGAATCCGGCACGCCCAGTACAAGACCGACCCCGACCTCGCGGAACTCCACCGCTCGCTGCCGTGGATCTGCACCTGGGACGACCACGAGTCGGCCAATGACTCGTGGAAGGCCGGCGCCGAGAACCACGACGCGGGCGAAGGCCCCTGGGCGGCACGAAAAGCCGCATCGGAGCGGGCATATTTCGAATGGATGCCGGTGCGGCCCGAGTCCACCGGCACCGGTCGTCATCTGTATCGCCGACTACGGTTCGGTCGTCTGCTGGAGCTGTCGATGCTGGATCTGCGGACCTATCGCGACCAGCAGGTGTCGGCGACGTCGCAGAAGGTCGACGACCCTGCCCGCAGCATCACCGGTTCGGCCCAGATGCGCTGGCTCACAGGCGGTCTCACCTCGTCGGGGACACGATGGCAGATCGTGGGCAATCCGGTGATGATCTCACCGGTGCTGATCCCACCGCTCGACGCGCGCAATGCCGCAGCACTCACCGAGATGCTCGGACTCCCGCGCGAAGGCATCCCCTACAACGCCGACCAGTGGGACGGCTACACCGCCGATCGGCGGCGTCTCCTCGACACCATCCGCGAGAACCGGGTCGACAACGTCGTCTTCATCACCGGTGACATCCACTCGTCGTGGGCCTGCGACATCCCCGTCGATCCGGCGCGGTATCCGGCGGCCGGGACGGTCGCCACGGAACTCGTCGTGCCGTCGGTGACATCGTCGAACATCGACGACATCCTGGAGGTACCCGAGCACACCGTCGGCGCGGCGGTACCGCCGGCGATCATGGCGGCCAACCACCACGTTCGCTGGAACGACTTCGATGCCCATGGCTATGCGGTCCTGACCGTCACACCTGCTGCGGCGCAGATGGACTGGTACTTCCTCGCCGACAAGACCGACCCGCGGACCAGTCGCTATCACGCCAGGTCATTCCGTGTCGCCTCCGGTTCCCAGCAGGTCCGGCCCGTCGCCGGGCCCGCCGACTGACGAAAGGTTCTCCATGTCACGCTCACTCGGTACCGCCGGCCGCCGCCTCGTGTGCGCGGTCTCCGCCCTCGGCGTGATCGTCGCGCCCACGGTCCTACCCACGATGATCGGTACCGCGACCGCGGCGCCGTCCCGCTCCGTTGTGGCCGCACCGGCCGCGTTCGACCTGGCCGGCACCGACAACACGCGCACCTTCACCAGTTACCGCACGACCGACGGTCACGCGATCAACGATCGGGTCATCCGGAGCGACAACCTGTCTCGGATCACCCCGGCCGACCAGCGGAAACTCAGCGACGACGGCGTCACGTCGATCATCGATCTACGCACGCAGATCGAACGCACCCTGCAGTCCGATCGGCCGGTGCCGGGGGCCACGCTGGAGACCTACGACGTCCTGGGCGCCCAGCCGCCCACCAGCCTGGTCGACATGCAGAGCTCGTATCGGGCCTTCGTGACCGACGCGTCGGCGCGGCAGGCGTTCCGAAAGACCTTGCTGGACATCAAGAACACTGCGGGTAAGAGCGAGGCGACGCTGTTCCACTGCACCGCGGGCAAGGACCGGACCGGCTGGGCGGCTGCGGTCCTGCTCACCGTCCTCGGCGTCGACCGCGCCACCGTCGAGCGGGATTATCTGGCGAGCAACACGTTCCGTCATGCCAACGCGAACGATCCACTGAACGGGGTGAACATCGCCTGGCTGCGCACCTCGTTCGCCGCTGCGGATCAGACCTACGGCAGCTTCGACAATTACGTCCACCAGGGCCTGCGACTGACCGACGCCGACATCACCGGACTGAAGAAGGCACTCCTGTACGACCCGAACATGGGATGGACTGCGTACACCCCGCGCTGATCCGACTACCCGTCGACGATCGCCGACAACTTCGCGAACGTGTCCTGCCAGCCGTGCACGGCGATCGACTCGATCCCCAGGTCCTTCACCGGACGATCGTTGCCCCCCTCGTCGAGGCGGTCACCGAAGAACAGGATGTCGTCGATGCCCAGGTGGAGGATCTCCATGAGTTTGCGCGTGCCGTAGGCCTTGTCGATGCCCTTCTTGGTGACGTCGACGGAGGTGGAACCGCCGCTGCGCACCTCGAGGTCGGGTAGCCGTTCGGCGCCGTAGGCCCGCAGCGCCTCCTTCTTGGCGCCGTCCGGATCCCACACGACCTTCGCATCGACCGGGGCGGACTGACCGAGCGCGCTGAAGGTGATCTGGCTGCCGCGGTCCTCGAGGACCGGCCCCCAGGTCTCGGACTCCCAGATGCCGAGTTCCCTGGCGCCGGTCTCCAATACGTCGAGGGTGCGCTGCTTCTCGTCGTCGGACAGATACTCCGCGTAGACGGTGTCCCATCCGGTCCCCGACCACCGCACGTATTGGGTGCCACAGGTCGGCATCAGGTGCAGGTTGGCCGCGCCGTCGAAGGTGCCGAGCCGATCGATCACCTGCTTCTGGAACTGCTCGAACCGTCCACCGGAGATCACGCACCCCTGCGTCGTGCCGAGCATGCGACTCAGGACTCCGGCGATCTCGTCGGGCAGCGGACTCTTCGACGGCGCGAGGGTGTCGTCGAGGTCGAACATGACCAGCTGATAGTCCTTGCCCTGGTACGTAACCGTCATCATCAGCCTCTCACTCGGGCGCGTGCGCAATCGTGGATCGACGGTTACCCATCGACCACACAGCATGTCATCCCGGACGCGTGACGCGCAGAGCGGATGCCCGATTCACCACCCGTCGACTGCGAGGGTCGCCACGGTCGCGTCGAGCAATCGCACCGCCTCGTCCCTGTTCACCCGCGCGAGGACGTGGGCGCCCACCAGGGAGCCGGTGATCGTCGTTGCCCGGACGGTGATCGCGGCCTCATCGGCGTCGGCGTAGCGGGCCCGCACGCCGGCCGTCACCGCGGACAGCAGCTCCGCGTGGTAGGCGGCAATGACGTCACGGACCGCGACATCATCGCCGAGTGACGTCACGGCCGTGCCGACGAGCATGCAGCCGGTCGGTTCGCCGGCATCCCCGAGCCGTGAGATGGCCCGGGACAGACTCGTCAGGTAGTCCGCGAGCGCTCCGGGGGCGACGTCGGCGCCCTGCAATCCGCGCAGGCGCGGGCGGACGATCCGATCCAGATAGTCCTCGACCGCCGCGTCGAACAGTCCACGCATGCTGCCGAACGCGTGGTAGACGCTCGATCGCGACAATCCCGTCGCGCGCTCGACGTCACTGACCGACACCGCGTCGAAGCCCTTCTTCCAGAAGAGGTTTCGCGCCGCGGCGACGACTTCGGCGGTGTCGTAGGCCTGCGTTCTCCCCATGGTCACTCCCCCGGGCGGATGGTCGGCTGGTTGTCTGCCGACGACTATACCCCTATTGTGGAACGGTCAGTACAAAATGATCGGAGATCGCCTTGTCCGTCCTGGCCGCAGTTCTCGCCCTGGTCGCAGCCGCCGTCCACGTCTACATCTTCGTCCTCGAATCGGTGTGGTGGACGACCCCACGCGGCCGTGCCGTCTTCGGCACCACCGAGGCGCAGGCGGCGGACACCCGACAGTTGGCGTTCAACCAGGGGTTCTACAACCTCTTCCTGGCGGTGATCGCGGCCGCCGGCGCCATCGCGTTGCTGATCGGCCAACCGGCGGTCGGTGCGGCACTGGTCATCGCCGGGTGCGGCTCGATGGTCTCCGCGGGCGCCGTCCTGTTCGCCTCCGACCGCACCAAGGCACGCCCGGCGTTCGTCCAGCTCACCGTTCCGCTCGTCGCGGTCGTCGCGGTTGCGATCAGCCTCGTCTGACATCCCGAACCACCGAGAAAGGCATTCATGTCCACCACCAGCACCCAGATCCAGCTCGTCAACCGGCCGCACGGCTGGCCGACATCCGACGACTTCCGCACGATCACCGTCGACCTCGACGACCTCGCCCCGGGACAGGTACGGGTCGCCAACGAGTTCATCTCGGTCGATCCGTACATGCGCGGCCGGATGATCGACACCCGCAGCTACATCCCGCCGTTCGTGCTGGGCGAGACCATGACCGGCGGTGCGGTCGGCCGGGTCGTGGAGTCCACCGTCGACGATCTGCCCGTCGGCACGCTCGTCTCGCACCAGTACGGATGGCGTGACGTCGCCCAGGAGGACGCAGCCGGATTCCGCGCCCTCCCCGATGCTCCCGGCGACGCCTCGTCGTCGATCTACCTGGGCACCCTCGGCATGACCGGCCTGACCGCCTACGTCGGCCTGCTCACCATCGCGCGACTCCAGCCCGGGGACACGGTGTTCATCTCCGGCGCGGCGGGCGCCGTCGGTACCGCCGCCGGTCAGATCGCACGACTCAAGGGAGCCGACCGGGTGATCGGATCGGCCGGCTCGGCGGAGAAGGTCGCATTGCTGACCGATCGGTACGGCTACGACGCCGCGTTCAACTACAAGGACGAGCCCTCGGTCCGCAAGCAACTTCGCGAGGCCGCGCCCGACGGTATCGACGTCTACTTCGACAACGTGGGCGGCGACCACCTCGAGGCGGCCCTCGATTCCTTCAAAGACGGTGGGCGTGCGGCCCTGTGCGGGGCGATCGCCCAGTACAACAGCACCACCAAGACCCCGGGACCGTCGAACATGGCCAACATCATCACCCGCGGCCTGACCCTGACCGGGTTCACCGTCGGCCATCACTTCGATCAGGCGGCGGAGTTCAACCGCGAGGTCGGGCAGTGGTTCGCCGAAGGAAAGGTCGTCCACGACGAGACCGTGATCGACGGGATCGACAACGCGGTCGACGCGTTCCTCGGACTGATGCGCGGCGAGAACACCGGAAAGATGGTGGTCCGCACCGCCTGAGCGCTCAGGACCGGCCGACTGCGCCACCGAGCGCAGCGGCCAGGTTCCCGACCTCGGCCACCTCGACCCGATGCAGGCCGAGCCAGCCCGCCATCGACGTCAGATCGGCGGCCAGCCGTTCGGCGACCTCGGGCTCCGGTCGGCCATCCTCCAGGTAGGCGGCGAGTACCAGCAAGGAGCCGGCCTTGCGGTCGGCCTTGAGGTCGACCCGCGCGACGATGTCGTCGCCCAGCAGGTACGGCAGGACGTAATACCCGTGCACGCGTTTGTGTTCGGGCACGTAGATCTCGATGCGGTAGTGGAAGTCGAAGAGTCGCTCGGCGCGAGGCCGGAAGAAGACGAGCGGGTCGAACGGCGACAGGATCGCCGAGCGGTCGATCTTGCGCGGGATCTTCGCCGTCGGGTCGAGATAGGCCTGATCCCGCCAACCCTCGACGGTGACCGGTGTCAGGTCCCCGCGCGCGACGAGGTCGTCGACCGCGGGGCGCACGTCGGCCGTCTTGGTCCGGTAGTAGTCGGCGAGATCGGCCACGGTCGCCACCCCGAGGGCGCTCGCGGCGCGCGCGGTCAGTTCGCGGTGCGCGTCGGCGCGGTCCACCTGTCGGGTGGCGTTGTCGGCGTCGACGACCCGTTCGGTCAGGTCGTAGTGGCGCATGAAGTTCTCGTTGCGGGTGGCCGACAGGTCACCGGCGGCGAACATCGCCTCACACACGTGCTTGACCTCGCCGCGATGCCACCACCCGCCGGGTGTGCCGGCCGGGCGTTCGATGCCCAGACGGTCCTCGATCTGCCTGGGTGTGCTCGGGCCGTCCTCGGCGATCACCGCGTGGACATCTCCCGCGAGAACCCGGCTGCGGCGCATGACATCCCGGGTGTATCGGTAGCGTCCGTCACGGAATTCGTCTCGGCGCCAACCGAACAGAGGCCAGTCACCCATCGGGATGAGCGCGGCTTCATGCGCCCAGTACTCGACGAGCAGCCGCTCACCCCGGCCCGGCCGCCACGCCGCGCGGTCGAGCAATGCCTGGTCGTAGGGCCCCAGCCGACTGAAGAGCGGCAGATAGTGGGCCCGGGCAGCGATGTTCACCGAGTCCATCTGGAACAGCCGGGTACGTCCGATCACCCGCCGCAGATGTGCCATCGTGGGCGCGCCAGACGGTACCCGGTCGGCGAAACCCTGTGCGGCCAGGGCGATGCGTCGCGCCTGTGCGACGGACAGGTCGGTGCGGGACATGTGCCCGATCAGGCCCCCCGCCGTCCCGACAGGGCGTCACCATGGCGGAGATAGTCGACGTAGCGATATCGGACCCCGGTCGTCGAGGTCTGCCAGTCGCCGGCCGCGTCGACGTCCCACGCGTAGGGATCGATCTCCGGGGCGAACGCGTCGGCACCGTCGACGAGCATGTCGATCTCGGTGATCCGCAGGTGGGTGGCGAGGGTCATCGACACCTCGTAGATCTGCCCCCCGCCGATCACCGTGACCGGTCCGTCCACCGCGGAGAGCGCCTCGTCGATCGTGTGCACGACGTCCGCACCGGCCGCGGTGAACGACGTCGATCGGGTGATGACGACGTTCCGCCGGCCCGGTAGCGGACGGACACGATCGGGCAGCGACTCCCAGGTCCTGCGGCCCATGACCACCGGGTCCGAACCGGTGAGCTCACGGAATCGGCGCATGTCCTCGGGGACCCGCCACGGGATCGTGTTGGCGCGACCGATGGCGCCGACGCGATCCTGCGCCCACAACAGCGTGACGCTCGTCGCCATCAGATCGCCACCGGCGCCTTGATGCCCGGGTGCGACTCGTAGCCGACGACCGCGATGTCCTCGAACTCGTAGTCGAAGATCGAGTCCCGTTGCCGCAGATCGAGTTTCGGATAGGAAAAGGGATCGCGCGACAGCTGACGACGCACTTGCTCGACATGGTTGTCGTAGATGTGACAGTCGCCGCCGGTCCACACGAACTCCCCCACTTCCAGCCCCGCCTGCTGGGCCATCATGTGCGTCAGCAACGCATACGACGCGATGTTGAACGGGACGCCGAGAAAGAGGTCGGCACTTCGTTGGTAGAGCTGACACGAGAGCTTGCCGTCGGCGACATAGAACTGGAAGAACGCGTGGCACGGGGGCAATGCCATCTGCGGGATCTCGCCGACGTTCCAGGCCGACACGATGTTGCGTCGGGAGTCGGGGTTGGTCTTCAGCAGCTCCAGGGCCGCGGAGATCTGGTCGATGTGCTCGCCCGACGGTGTCGGCCAGCTGCGCCACTGCACGCCGTAGACCGGGCCCAGCTCGCCGTCGTCGTCGGCCCACTCGTCCCAGATGGTCACGCCGCGCTCCTGCAGCCAGCGCACGTTGGAGTCGCCACGCAGAAACCACAGGAGTTCGTAGACGATCGACTTGAGGTGAACCTTCTTGGTGGTGACGAGCGGGAATCCCTCGGCGAGGTCGTAGCGCAACTGGTGACCGAACAGGCTGCGCGTGCCGGTTCCCGTGCGGTCGGCCTTGGGTGTGCCCGTGTCGAGAACCAGCTGCAGGAGGTCCTCGTACGGCGTGGGGATCGTCGCCGCGCCCGAGGTCGTCGCGGTATGGGTGGCCGTGCTCACGCGGACAGTCTACGACCCCGGCCGTTTCGAGGACCCATCGCCGAACCGAATGTCGAGCACGGTCACCGGCGCACGGGGCGGCTCACCGGGCGGATGAATGCCGCGAGCCGCCAGCACCGGGTGCACCGCCGGATGCACCACCCGTTCGACTCCCGCGTTGCAACTCTCCTCTGAGTCCCACACGTCGAGGTAACTGACCGTCTTGTCGGCGTTCTCGAAGGCGAGATGCACGAGCAGGCCCGGCATCGGAGCGTCGCCCATCCGCTCGGCGATCTCGTCATAGATCTCGGCCGTGATCGGGACGTTCTGGGTCCATGCGAAGAATCCCATGACACTCACCCTCATTTCATCCGAAATGCTATCGGATCAATTTTCCTGCCGTTAGAGTAGATCCGATGTCCGATGCAGTCAATGCCGACACCGGCGGCGAATCGCCCGGTCAGCGGACCCGGCGTTATGACTCCACGCGCCGCCGGGCGGCGGCGGCGGAGACCCGCGGGCGCATCCTCGACGCTGCCCGCGCGCGGTTCCTCGCCAACGGATACACCGCGACGACGGTCGCCGAGATCGCGCGGGACGCCGACGTCGTCGCCGACACGATCTATGCGACGGTCGGGCGCAAGCCCGCGTTGTTCCGTGAACTCATCGAGCTGTCACTCTCGGGAACGGGCCGACCCGTTCCGGGCGCGCAGCGCGACTACGCCGTCCGCATGCGCGACGAGCCGGACGCGCGCGACAGACTCCGGATCTATGCCGAGGCCGTCACCGCGATCCAGACCCGTCTCGGGCCGCTGTTCCTGGTGCTGCGGGAGGCCGCGACGGCGGATGCCGATCTGAAGGACCTGTGGAGTGAGATCACCGACCGGCGCGCCGAGAACATGCGTGGCCTGGCAAGCGATCTCGCGAGCACCGGGCAGCTACGCGGCGACCTCACGATCGACGAGGTCGCCGACGTCGTCTGGACGATGAACTCCGCGGAGTACTACGCGATGTTGGTCGCCGATCGAGGGTGGTCGAGCGCGCGGTTCACCGACTGGCTGTTCGACGCCTGGTGCCGCCTCTTGCTCGACGAGACCGGTTGAGCACGCGCGACTGTGTCGCCGAGCACCCCGCAGACCGCCTGTGACGTGCAGTTCCTCGGCGGCACGGGGGGCCGAGCGTCGTTACCGTGGAAGGGTGCAGTCGACTCTGCGCCCATGCCGAACCGACCGTACACAGGAGAACCACGTGCACGACATCACCCTCGCCACCGCCCTGATCACCCGGATCGCCACCGCGAGCAATCACACCCTCGCCGTCGCCGAGCAGACGAAGAACGCCGCCACTGCGGTCGCGGACTCGCTCGGTCGCGGCGTCGAGATCACCGATCCGCCCGCAGCCCCCGGTGAGGATCTCGCGACGCTGACCACGGCCATCGCCGATCTGGTCCAGCTGGCCCGCGTCGCCGACCTGCCCGAGACCGCCATCGCCGCGGCGCTCCGGGGCAACCGCGCCGACGCCCTCGAGGCGCTGCACCCGCACGCCTACCGGGTGATCACCGTCGAGGACAGCCATTCGACCCGGTACTACGAGGTGCGCTCGACGCTGGACAACCAGTTCGTCGCGGGGTTCTACGATGCAGGCATCGCGCGGCAGACCGTCCGGAATCTGAACGCCGGCGTCAGTCCCGCGGCGGCGATCCCGGTCGGCGACCCGATCCGCTGAGCCGCCTGCGGCCTACTCCATCAACTGCGCGGCGAGCGTCGCACCCAGTTCCCAGCACGCTTCCCGATCGTCCTTGCCCGGTGTCCCGCGAACCACGACATGGTCGGCCGCCTTCACCCACCCGAGGCCGGTGGTGATGGCGTCGACCGCCTTCTCGGCCCCTTCGGTGCCCTGGTTTCCGTGCAGGAACAGCCCGAACGGACGGCCCCTCGTCGAGTCCAGGATCGGGTAGTAGCAGACTTCGAAGGCGTGTCTATTTGCCGTAAACACCTCTATTACGAGCGCCTCGCTGACCAGCAGACTTCCCGATTCCCAGCGGACCCCGACCCGCGCCGTCATCTACACCCGAGTCTCCCGCGACCTCGCTGGTGGCCGGTCGGTCACCGGCGAGGTAGCCGAGCGTAGGGCGTGTGCGAGCGCAACGATTGGCCGGTCGCCGAGGTGCTCACCGACAACGACCGCAGCGCCACCAGGGACCCCCGCAGTACGCGCGTCTGGGTGAGGTGCTGCGCCCCGGCGACGTGCTTGTGGTCTGGGAGCCCTCGCGCGCCGGTCGGTCGGTCGATGGACCACTACGCCGACCTGCACCGTCTCTGCACCGACCGGCACGTGATGCTGTCCTACAACGGGCGGCTGTTCGACCTCGAAGACGGCGACGACAGATTCGCCCAGCGCACCGTCTCGGCACCGCAGCCACCAGAGAACTCGACTATGACCCCCGCCCAGCGGGCGGACTACGCCACCTCGGTTCACGAATCGGCCCACGCCATCGTCGCCACCGTCCTCGGGCACCGGGTCCGCGAGGTCAAGGTCGGTCCCGACCCCGAGCACCCGCACCGCAAGGGGCGCTGTGTCTACTCCACCCGGTTCGATGCCCAAGACCGCGCCGCGATCAGCTACGCCGGGCCGTACGCAGAACAGTTCTTCCTCGCCCACCCACCTCGGCAGCGATCCGACGCGCCCTCGACGGCACCGAAGACCTCGCCGCGATGACCGCAGCGGGAGACCTACGGCCTGCCCAGGTGCCCCGCCTGGTGGTCAACTGCAGGGCATCGATCAGCCCTGTTGGCAAACCGGCTCTACACGGGCGGATCGGCGACCCAGGCCGACGTGGACGCCGCCCTTCATATCCCCGACCACGACGACGGACGCGCCGTCGCCCTCGCAGCGATCCGCTCAGTCAGTGCGCCGGGCACCTTCACGATTGCCCCGGCTGGGTCGCGGGGCTAAGAACCGCCGTCCTCGCCGCGCTCTGGCTGCGGCAAACTGGCCGTTCCTGTCACCAAGGGCTCGATGATGTCGTCAAGAACGAAGATCTCGCAGGCGTACATGCGCTTGTCGAGGGACAACCCTCGCAATAGCTGCGCGGCCCGCGACCGCCACTCCGGCACATCAACGAAGCTCGACCAGCCGTCGTCGATCATCAGGTGCTGCTGGATATCTACGCCGTCCCACTCGGACGGCGCCTTCACTTCAATGATCCTGACGGGCTCTGCCTCATCGACAATGAGCGGCCCTGTTGGGTTCGGCGGTAGAAAGCTCTCAACCATCACCAAAGGCGATGACACTCCGACCCTGATGTGGTCGGCGTGCGAGGCGAGCGCGTGTCCGTAGCGATGCCTGTCGATCCGCGCCAACTCGTCGAGCCACCACAGGACGTTGCCGTGTTGGTCTGGCTGAGCGTTGAATGGCTGAACTTGCCGCAGAAGCGCAAAGCTGTTGTCCGAGAGAGCCTTTAATCGACCACGATGACCCTTGTCGTCGAACTTCGCGGCATCGTCGAAGGTTGGGAACATCAAACCTCGCTCAGCAGGAGGTGGGTTCTGGCCGCTGTCACGCACAGCCATGAAGTAGACCGCACCGTCGAGCGCTGCACGCAACTCGTACAGCCACTCGCCGAACAGCGTGCTCAGGCGAACCGGCATCCGCTCAAAGGTCTCGACGGCGACGACCCGGTGGTCGTCGTCGCGGCCCGGCTTCAACACGAACCGTCGCGGAACCTGGCCGATGTACTCATTCCATATCGACCGGATCGCGGAGCGGGTCTCAGCGGCGTGGGCTACCCGATCTCGACAGACTTCCAGGGCGTGGTCGGCGTTCATAGTCACGGGCCGAACTGTATCGAGACGCTCCGACAGACGGACTCGAATCCCGCACGAACCTCACTCACACCTGAGCCCGAACCTTCCGTGGTGAGATAGACGAATGATCCAGCGAGAGCGCGGCACCGTACGGTCCACCAGCGATGGATGCCGTCGATATCTTCCCGTTTTCATCAGCTTCGACACGCGAAATCGGATTCTAGAGCAAGAGGTGAGCCCAGATTGGGAGCCAGACATACAGAATCAATGGAGAGAGAATAAGCGTGCAATCGAAGCTGAACTAGTGCAGGAGTATGGACATTGGCACCGCGAACAAAAGTTGCAGAATTATCGATCTATCGACGCCGCGCCATTCAGCATTGTCGCACTCCACAATACGTTCCTCGATCAAATCCGTCGGTCATTCGTAGCCGGAGCGTACTTTCCCGCCTTGGTGGGCGCTTGCGCACTCGGCGAAAGAGTCTTGAATCAACTTGTGATCGAGTTGCGCGACGAATACAGCGACCACCAAGCGACAACACCGAAACTCCACGAAAACGGCATCATGAAAAACAGGGCCCTGACAAATTGGAAGGACTGCCGCAGCGCGCTCGTAAACTGGGGCGTCATTTCAGATATCGTCTCCCAAGAGTTCGCCGAACTTTTTCAGCTTAGAAGTCGCGCAATCCACTACAACCGAAACCTAGACGGAAGCGATGCCCGCGAACTGGCATTAGCAGCCGTCCTGCACATCCAGAAGGTGATCGAGTCTCAGTTTGCTCCCCTCGGCGGACCTCCGCGATTTATCGAAGGTATTTCCGGAAATAGCTTCCTCAGCACCGAGGCCGAGCAGCAGCCTTTCATCCGTCGATTCTTTCTCCCCTCATGTGTTCTGGTCTCGCCGCGTTTCGAGATGCGCCATACAACCGACGACGAGGGCTCCAGCTGGTTCGAAGTCTACGATGACGAGTCGTACCAAGATGAGTACCCAACCCTGACGGACGAGGAGTTCGCATCGCATCGGAGTGACCCAGCGCGGTACTTGCCTCCCATCCAGCCTTGAGCTTGCGAACGCTCGAAACCAGCGTCCTCAACTCTCCATCAGCTGAGCCGCCATTGTCGCGCCCAGCTCCCAGCACGCCTCCAGGTCGGCCTTGGTCGGCTTCTCCGAGACCACTACATCTGCTACCGCCCTCGACCAGCCGAGGCCGGTGGTGATCGAGTCGAGCGCCCGCTGCGCGCCCTCCGTCCCTTGGTTGCCGTGGAAGTAGGCCCCGAACGGTCGGCCCTTGGTCGAGTCGAGGATCTGGTAGTAGGCGCCATCGAAGGCGTGCTTGAGGGCACCTGAAATCGACCCGAGGTTGGCCGGGGTGCCGAGAACGTACCCGTCGGCGTCGAGGAAGTCGCTCGCCGACACCGACAGCGCGGCGCGCCGGATGACCTCGACGTCCTCGATCTCGGGGTCGGTCGCGCCAGACACGACGGCCTCGAACATCTCCTGACAGTGGGGCGAGGGCGTGTGGTGGACGATCAGCAGGCGACTCATGCTGCCACCGATCTGGGCGTTGACCTGCAGCGACACCTAATAGAGGGGTAACCGTCGAAGGCGTGTTTGAGCGCGCCACTGATGTATCCGAGATTCGCCGGGGTGCCGAGCAGATAACCGTCGGCCTCCAGCATGTCCGACGGGGTGACGGACAGTGCCGCCCGCCGGACGACCTCGACACCGTCGATCTCCGGGTCGGTCGCTCCGGAGATCACCGCCTCGAACATCTCCTGGCACGCCGGTGACGGCGTGTGGTGCACCACCAGCAGCGTGGTCACGAGTCGCGCCCGTAGTACTGGTTGACGGCCCGCTTCATCATCGCGCGCGCCCGACCCCGGTCACCGGCGTAGTCGTAGGCCCGCGCGATCCGGTACGTGTTGCGCCAGTCGGACGGGTTCGCCTCCCATTCCACCTTGACCTGTGCGAACAGTTCGTCCGCCGCATCACGCTCGATTCGTCCCGAGGCACGCCGCGGCAACGCGGAGACATCCAGTTCGCGCCCCTCGGAGGCCATGATCCGGGCCAGCCGCTGGTGTTCGATACCGGCGCGCAGCGTGGCGAAGATCAGCCACGCCCCGATCAACGGCAGGATCAGCACGCCGACACCGATACCGATGCCGGCGACGGTCCCGGACGAGATCAGGTCGATGCCGCGCTGCCCGAGGATCACGAAGTACACGATCATCGCGACAACGAGGAAGCCGATCATCCAGATGATCGGACGCGCGTCGCGACGCTGCGGATTGGCGGCCATCGTCGTGCCCGGCCCGCTCAGAGGTCCATCAGCTCGTCGAGACCCACCGTGAGTCCCGGGCGATCGCCGATCTCCCGGACACCCAACAGCACCCCGGGCGCGAAGGACGTGCGGTCCAACGAATCGTGCCGGATCGTCAACGTCTCGCCCTCGGTGCCCAGCAGCACCTCCTGATGGGCGACCAGCCCGGCCAGTCGGACCGAATGCACGTGCACACCATCGACCACGGCGCCGCGGGCACCGTCGAGTTCCTCGGTGGTCGCGTCGGGACTCGGCCCGACACCGGCCTCGGCACGCGCCCGCGCGATCATCGCCGCGGTCCGGTAGGCCGTGCCGGACGGCGCGTCGGCCTTGTGCGGATGATGGAGTTCGATGACCTCGACCGAGTCGTAGAATCGCGCGGCCTGAGCGGCGAACCGCATCGACAGCACGGCCCCGATGGCGAAGTTCGGCGCGATCAGAACCCCGACGCCCGGGTTCTCGGCCAGCCACCCACGTACGGTGTCGAGGCGCTCGTCGGTGAACCCGGTCGTCCCGACCACTGCATGGATCCCGTTGTGGATCAGGAACCGCAGGTTGTCCATCACCACACTCGGATGCGTGAAATCGACGACGACGGTGGTCTCGGAGTCGGTGAACGACTCGAGCGGGTCGCCTTTGTCGACCCCGACCGAGTAGGTCAGATCGTCGTCGGCCTCGACCGCCGCGACGATCGCCTGCCCGACCTTGCCCGCACTGCCGAGTACACCGACCCGGATATCACCTGACATCGAGAAGTCCCTTCGTTCGCGGCACACGCCGCGGTCGATTCTATTCAGCGCGCTCGGTCAGTAGATCGGCGCGTCGCCCCGACGGTGTTCGAACACCAGGGAGGTCGTTGTCCCGGCGACCTCGCGCCTGGCGTTGAGCGACTCGACGAACTGTCGAAGCGCCTCGGTGTCCGCGGTGGCCACGTGCAGCATGTAGTCGTCCGCCCCGGCGAGGAAGAAGACGTCGATCACGGCATCGTGCTGGGCGATCTCCCCGACGAAACGTCGGATCTCCCCGCGCGCCTCCGCCTGCAGACTGACCGCGACCATGGCACGCAGCGGTCGACCGACCGCGGCCGGGTCGACATCGGCGAAGAAGCCGCGGATGACACCGAGTTCGGTCAGCCGCCGCACCCGACCGTGGCAGGTGGAGGCCGCGATACCGGCCCGCGCCGCGAGTTCGCTGTTGGGCATCCGCGCATCGGTCTGCAGCAACCGCAGCAGAGTCCGATCGGTGTCGTCGAGCGCGAGATCCGACGCCCGAACATCCTTCGGCTGACCGGCCATGTCATCCCCTCATGTCGATTAATCATCGATAATCCTGGCCTCTGCAGAATTATCTCCACAGAGATTGTGGCATTTTCGATGTTCCTTCACGCTGAATATCAACACCCGCACCGCCCACCACTGTCAGGAGAGCCGTCATGCGCGTCGGAATCCCCACCGAGATCAAGAACAACGAGTACCGCGTCGCCATCACCCCGGCCGGCGTCGCCGAGCTGCACCATCGCGGTCACGAAGTCGTCATCCAGGCCGGCGCGGGCGAGGGCTCCGCCATCCACGACAACGACTTCAAGGAGGCGGGCGCGCAGATCCTGTCCACCGCCGAGCAGGTGTGGGAACAGGCCGATCTGCTGCTGAAGGTCAAGGAGCCGATCGCCGCCGAGTATCCGTTGTTGCGGGACGGCCAGACCCTCTTCACCTACCTCCACCTCGCGGCCAGCCGGCCGTGCACCGAGGCTCTGCTGGAGTCCCGGACGACCTCCATCGCCTACGAGACCGTCCGCGCGGCCGACGGCTCGCTGCCGTTGCTCGCACCGATGAGCGAGGTCGCCGGTCGACTCGCGCCGCAGGTCGGCGCCTACCACCTGATGCGGTCCGAGGGCGGCCGCGGCGTGCTGATGGGCGGTGTGCCAGGCACCGAGCCCGCGAACGTCGTCGTGATCGGCGGCGGCGTCAGCGGTGTCAACGCGGCGACCATCGCGGTCGGCATGGGCGCGCAGGTGACCGTGTTCGACGTCGACATCGCCAAGCTGCGAGCCGTCGACGCACGGTTCGCCGGACGTGTGCACACCCGATACAGCACCACGCTGGCCTTGGCCGAGGCGGTCCGCGAGGCCGACCTCGTCATCGGTGCCGTCCTGGTGCCCGGCGCCAAGGCCCCCGTCTTGGTTTCCAACAGCCTTGTCGCACAGATGAAGCCCGGTGCGGTGCTCGTGGACATCGCGATCGACCAGGGTGGCTGCTTCGAGGATTCCCGCGCGACCACCCACGACGATCCGACATTCACCGTGCACGACACCGTCTTCTACTGTGTGGCGAACATGCCCGGCACGGTTGCACGCACCTCGACACTGGCGCTGACCGGGGCCACCCTCCCTTACGTCCTGCGACTCGCCGACCAGGGCTGGGAGCAGGCATGCCGCGCCGACGCCACGCTGGCCGCCGGCCTGAGCACGCATGACGGCGCCCTGTTCACCCCGGAGGTCGGTGCCGCCCTGGACATCCCGGTCGCGGCATCGCGGTTCTGAGGACTCAGAACCCGATCGTCGTCGTGCCGAGCGGCCGACCGCGGTAGGTGAAGCGGCGCTCGGTGATGTCGCCGTGGCCGTCGCGACCGACCCGCAGCACCGTCGATGCCCGCGTTCCGTAGCCACGCATGTCGATGAAGATCGGCGACAGGTCACGCTCACGATCGAGGGGCACGCCCGTGTCGGGAAGGCGATCGTCGGGTGCTCGTCGACGGTCGGCGAGCAGATCCAGGTAGGGCTCCACCGACCCACCTGCCGGGTCGGCGGCGATCAGCCGCTCCATCCCGGCGACGCTCTCGATGACCTTGGGCCAGTTGCTGTCCAAGGCCCCGTTCGAGACCGCGTGGACACCGTCGGACACCTGCCGGACACCGTGCTCCGGCCAGTTGGTCGCCCACCAGAGCTGATGATCGTCGGCGACCAGTAGATTCACCGGCGCATAATCCCCGTCGTCGGCGTCCAGACGGTGCGCGAACCGGTCCGGGGTATCGGTGCCGACGAGGAACTCCACCGGCAACGCACCGCGTGACCGCCGACCATCGGCCACCGGCCGGCGCCCATCCCGCACATTCGTCACCATCGCGACCCGCGACGGATCGTCGGCGTTCACCCCCATCCAGGTACCGCCGGCGAGACCGTCACGCCCGCCGACGATCGGGACGTCGGACCATCGCGAGAGTGCCCGTGTCTTGCGGCGGTGGAACTCGTCGCGGTTCGCCGCGACCACGAGACGGTACTCGGGGTGCGCATTCCACGCGACGACGATGAGACACACAGCCGGAGTCCGTCAGCCCTGCTCGGTGATCGGCAGATAGTTGCTGAGGTTCGTCATCCGCCGCTGGACACCGGCGATCTCGCGCACCGCCTGGGCGACGAGGCTGCGGTCCAGCGGGGACAGACGTTTCATGGTGAGTTCGTCGCTCACGGGCTCGCCGCGATCGAACTGTGCGACCTGATAGCCCAACCGCACCCGCTGCAGGACGTCGAACACCTCGATCAGCGTGCCGGCGTGATCGTCGGGCAGCATCGGGCTCCCCGCGGCCGCCCGCAATCGCGATCGCGTGTCCAGTGCCGACGATTCCACGCTGAGGGCGGCCCAGCGTGCGATGTTCACCAGCGGGGTCAGCGCATCCTGTTTGATGTCGAAGGTTCCGCCGCGACCGGTGAGCACGTCACGCATCGAACGCAGCCGTGCCTTGTGCGCCAACGATTCCTGCAGCAAGAGAGCCTTGGTGCCCGGATGCATGCGCAGATCCGCGAACACCTCGCCGACCGCCGAGAGGCCCGGGTCACCCCAGATCGGGCGCGCGTCGAGCAGCAACGACGTGAAGATCATGCCCTTGTTGTCCAACGGCGCATCGATCCATGCCTGCGCTGCCGAACGCCATTGCGTGTGGGTACGGGCGAACAGCGGCATCGACGCAATGGCCCCATTGGTGTCGATCGCCATGCCCGCCCCACGCAGGATGTCGTCGACCTCCGCGAACGCCGAGCGATAGGCCGCGATCTGGTCGTCGGTGACGCTGTCGTCGAAGGACACCGCGGAGTCCACGTCCGAGGTGAGGACCGGTTCGCGGCGGGCGTTGCTGCCCAGGGAGAGCCAGGTGACCGCATCGGGATCGAGTTCCGGATGCCGCCCCAGGACGATCTCGAGCGCCCGCCGCACCACGGCGTCGTGGATCAACGATGCGACCGAGGTGATCTCGTCGACCGGTTCCCCGCGCCGCAACAGGTCGGCCACCAGGTAGGGGACCCGGCGTGTCCGTGCCTGCAGGTCCTCGATCGTCGCGGCCCGGGACACCTGCCCGCGCAACGCCATACCCGGCCCGGACGGCGCGGCCACGAAGTCGGCCGCCGCCACCACACCGACCACCACGCCGGCACCGTCGAGGACCGGCAGGACGGTGCGCTCGTGTTCGAGCATCTCGGTGAGCGCATCCACCGCCGGGGTCTCGCGCTGCACGGTCGGGCACGCGGTGGTGACGATGTCACCGACGGCCATTGCCGGATCACGACCGTCGGCGACCACCCGCGCCCGGATGTCGGCATCGGTCAACAGGCCGTATCGGCTGTCCCCCAACGGGATCACCACATAGTCGTGGCCGTGTTCGGTCATCAGGGCGGCGGCGTCGCGAATGGTCATCGACGCCGTACCGACGACCGGCGCGGTCACGATCAGGTCGTCGACGGTCGCATGCTCGCCGGGCCGGGGGTCACGTCGGCGGGCGACGACGAGCTTGTCGCCGTGCATCACGCGCTCGGGATCGCTCACCTCTCCCCTTCCGGTCCGTGGGTGTCCTCGATCAGCCTATCGACAGCGGGACGATCCCAACGAAAACCGCCCTCCCACAGGCCGCCGACGTCTGTCGGCGGGTGCAGGAGGGCGGTCGGTCGAGCAGTGTCAGGCGTTGGCCTCGGCGGCCTCGGGTGCCTTCTCCGATGCCGAGTCCTCGTCGACCGGGACCAGGCTGATCTTGCCGCGATCGTCGATGTCGGCGATCTCGACGCGCAGCTTGGAGCCGACGTTCACGACGTCCTCGACCTTGTTGACCCGCTTGCCCTTACCGAGCTTCGAGATGTGCACGAGGCCATCACGTCCCGGCAGGAGCGACACGAACGCACCGAACGCGGTGGTCTTCACCACGGTGCCGAGGAACCGCTCGCCGACCTTGGGCAGCTGCGGATTGGCGATCGCGTTGACCCGATCGATGGCGGCCTGCGCCGACTCACCGTCGGACGCCCCGATGAACACGGTGCCGTCGTCCTCGATGGAGATGTTGGCGCCGGTCTCCTCGGTGATGCCGTTGATCGTCTTGCCCTTGGGCCCGATCAGTTCGCCGATCTTGTCCATCGGGATCCTGATGGTGGTGATCCGCGGCGCGTACGGGCTCATCTCGTCCGGCTCGTCGATGGCCTCGGCCATCACGTCCAGGATCGTCAGCCGGGCGTCCTTGGCCTGGTTCAACGCACCCGCGAGCACCTGACTCGGAATGCCGTCGAGCTTGGTGTCCAACTGCAGCGCGGTGACGAAGTCCTTGGTGCCGGCGACCTTGAAGTCCATGTCGCCGAACGCATCCTCGGCTCCGAGGATGTCGGTGAGCGCCACGTAGCGGGTTTCACCGTCGACGGTGTCGGACACCAGGCCCATGGCGATGCCGGCGACCGGGGCCTTGAGTGGCACTCCGGCGTTGAGCAGCGACATGGTCGACGCACAGACCGAGCCCATCGAGGTGGAACCGTTGGAGCCCAACGCCTCCGACACCTGGCGGATGGCGTACGGGAACTCCTCGACGCTCGGCAGCACCGGCATCAGGGCACGCTCGGCGAGCGCGCCGTGGCCGATCTCGCGACGCTTCGGCGAACCGACCCGGCCGGTCTCACCGGTCGAGTACGGCGGGAAGTTGTAATGATGCATGTAGCGCTTGGAGGTCTCCGGGCCGAGCGAATCGATCTGCTGGGCCATCTTGACCATGTCGAGAGTGGTGACACCCAGGATCTGGGTCTCGCCGCGCTCGAACAGTGCGCTGCCGTGCGCCCGTGGGATGACCGCGACCTCGGCCGAGAGCGACCGGATGTCGGTGATGCCGCGGCCGTCGATGCGGAAGTGATCGGTCAGGATGCGCTGACGCACGAGCTTCTTGGTCAGCGAGCGGTAGGCACCGCCGATCTCCTTCTCGCGACCCTCGAACTGACCGCCGAGCTGGGCCAGGATGTCGGCCTTGAGCTGATCGGTCTTGTCGTCGCGTTCCTGCTTGCCGGGGATCGTGAGGATCTCGCCGAGACGATCCGATGCGGCACCCGCGACGGCGTCGTAGACGTCGCTCTCGTAGGGCGGGAACAGCGGGAAGTCGCCGGTCTCCTTGGCCGCTGCGGTCGCCAGCGACTTCTGCGCCTCGCAGAGTCGGGCGATGAACGGCTTGGCGGCCTCGAGGCCCTCGGCGACGATCACCTCGGTCGGTGCCTGCGCGCCGCCGGCGATGATCTCGAGGACGTTGTCGGTGGCCTCGGCCTCGACCATCATGATCGCGACATCAGCGGTGTCTCCTTGACCGGAGACAACGCGGCCCGCGACGACCATGTTGAAGACGGCGCCTTCGAGCTGCTCGACGGTCGGGAAGGCGACCCACTGGCCGGCCTTGTTCTCCTCGGTCGGGATCAGCGCGACGCGCACGCCGCCGACGGGACCGGCGAACGGCAGTCCGGCGAGCTGGGTCGACGCCGATGCGGCGTTGATCGCAACGACGTCGTAGAGGTCGTTCGGGTTCAGGCTCATCACCGTGACGACGACCTGGATCTCGTTCCGCAGGCCGTCGACGAAGGTCGGACGCAGCGGCCGGTCGATCAGGCGGCAGGTGAGGATCGCGTCGGTGGACGGGCGACCCTCACGACGGAAGAACGATCCCGGGATGCGCCCGGCGGCGTACATCCGCTCCTCCACGTCCACGGTGAGCGGGAAGAAGTCGAAGTGCTCCTTGGGTGCCTTCGAGGCGGTCGTCGTCGAGAGGAGCATGTTCTCGTCGTCGAGGTAGGCGGTGACCGATCCGGCGGCCTGCAGCGCGAGGCGCCCGGTCTCGAATCGGATGGTGCGGGTGCCGAAGCTGCCGTTGTCGATCACGGCGGTGGCTTCGGTGATGGCGTCGTCGTAGTCGACGTCGGAGTTCACATCGGTCATGTGGATGGAGAAATCCCTTCGTGTCAGCCACCGCGTTCGGCGGCTGCGGTTGTGTGATGCGGGACGACCCGTCTCGGCACGCAGCAGAGCGTGCGGCGACGCCTGCACGTGCAGGGAGCCGACCCGGAGCGGAGCCATGAGAGAAGTGCCGGTCGTGCGGGGCGCGCGATCGCGAGATCCGCGCCGCGTCCTAGCGCAGACGGCCTTCGATCGAAGCGGCCGGAACCAACTCGTGCCGGGTTCCGGCGGCCACTACCGAGGACCGATCTGCTCGTTCGTCACGTCCAGCAGGACTTTCACGGCAACGATCAGTGATCAGCCTATCATTGTGGGCCAACCGCCCAAGACGGCTCGGCCACCCCCGCGGTGAGCGAACTCGGTGCGGGGGTGGCCGGCAGGTCAGAGACGGTCGATCAGCGACGCAGACCCAGACGCTCGATGAGCGAGCGGTAGCGGTTGATGTCGACCTTCGCGACGTACTTCAGCAGACGACGGCGACGGCCGACGAGCAGCAGGAGGCCGCGACGGCTGTGGTGGTCGTGCTTGTGCTGCTTGAGGTGCTCGGTGAGGTCGGTGATGCGCTTGGTGAGCATCGCGACCTGCGCCTCCGGCGAACCGGTGTCGGTCTCGTGCAGCCCGTACTCGGCGAGGATGGTCTTCTTCTCGGCGGCAGTCAATGCCATGGAGATACTCCCGTTTTCTCAGTCCCGCGTTCATGTCGGAGTCCGGCCGCATCTACCCAGATGGCGGACGGATGGCGCGCCGCCGCGGACCGCAGCTACGCCAGCGGACCAATCTACCAGCGCGGACGGCACCGACCCAAATCAGTCCGACGAGCCCTCGTCCGCCTTCGCCAGCAGCGACCGGGTCTCCTCGACGTCACCGGCGATGGCGGTGATCAGGTCCTGGACGTCGGGATAGTTGACCATCCCACGGATTCGGCCGACGAAGTCGACCGCGACGTGCTGGCCGTAGAGGTCGGCGCTCGTGTCCAGCACGAACGCCTCGACGGTGCGGGTGCGACCGGAGAAGGTGGGATTGGTGCCGACCGACACCGCGGCCTGATAGCGCTCACCGGGGACGACCTGTCCGACGACGGGACCGGCGCCCAGCACCGTGAACCAGGCGGCATAGACGCCGTCCGCCGGGATCGCGGCATACATCGGGGGCGCGACGTTGGCCGTCGGGAACCCCAGCTCCCGGCCGCGGCCGTCCCCGCGGACCACCACGCCCTCCACTCGGTGTGGACGACCGAGCGCCTCGGCCGCCAGCTCGACGTCGCCGGCCGCCACGCAGGAACGGATGTAGGTGGACGAGAAGGTCACCGCGTGTTCGCCGAACAGGGAGATGGCCTGGACCTCGAACCCGAACTTCTGGCCGAGCTCGGCGAGTTTCTCGACGTCGCCGGCCGCCTTCTTGCCGAACGTGAAGTTGTCACCGACGACCACGTCGGCCGCATGCAGCGTCTCGACCAGGATGTCGTGGGCGAAGTCCTTGGGTGACCGGGCCGCGAGCTCCGGGGTGAACGGCATGACGCAGAAGACATCGATACCGAGCTGCTCGGCGAGCTCGGCGCGACGGGTCAGCGTGGTCAGTTGCGGCGGATGCGTTCCCGGCCTGACGACCTCGGCAGGGTGCGGATCGAAGGTCATCAAGACCGCCGGCACGCCCCGCTCGGCAGCGGCGACCGTTGCGGCATGGACCAACTGGGCGTGACCGCGATGCACGCCGTCGAACACGCCGATGGTGACCACGCACCTACCCCAGTCCGCGGGGATGTCCTCGAGACCTCGCCAACGCAACACGCGCACCAGCCTACGGCCCGCCCCGCGTGCAAACCACTTCCGGCCGTGGGTGTTGAACAGCGTGTTTCAGGCGACCCGCACATCGCTGAACGGACACCCAACACGAGCAACACACCGTGACCGATCTCGCTCTGCGCTCGGGCACGTCCTAAGCTCGAGGAATGCCCCAGTCCCGCACGGCCAGATCCGGCAACCCCGAGCCGGGTGACTCCGGCAACGGCAGGTCCGGTGCGGTCGCCGACCGGCCGGTGACCGAGCTGTCCACGGTCACCCAGGATTATCTGAAGGTGATCTGGACCATCCAGGAATGGGCCGACGTCAAGGTCACCACGAAGATGCTGGCGGAACGACTCGGTGTCTCCGCATCCACGGCGTCGGAGGCGATTCGCAAACTCGCCGATCAGGGTCTCGTGTCCCACGAACGCTATGGCGCCGTCACTCTGACCGATGAGGGTCGCGCCGCTGCGATCCTGATGGTGCGTCGCCACCGACTGCTGGAGACCTTCCTCGTCCGCGAACTCGGCTACGGATGGGACGAGGTGCACGACGAGGCCGAGGTTCTCGAGCACGCCGTCTCCGATCGTCTGATGTCGCGTCTGGACGCCAAACTCGGCCACCCGAACCGGGACCCGCACGGCGATCCGATCCCGGCCATCGACGGCTCGGTGCCCAGCCCCGACGTGAAACTGCTCGCCGACCTCGAGGTGGAGGAAACCGGCCGGGTGGCAAGGATTTCCGACACCGACCCGGAGATGCTGCGGTATTTCGACGAGGTCGGCGTCGCCCTCGACTGTGAGGTCACGGTCATCGAGAAGCGCCCGTTCGCCGGCACCATCTCGATCTCCGTCGACGGCAACAGCAACATCGATCTGGGTGACGTCGCGGCGCAGGCCATCTTCCTGGTGCCGACCTCCTGACCTGTCCCGTCTGCGGTCAGCGCAGGGTCGCGGGCCGGACCACCATCACCGAACTCGCGCGGCGCCCGTTCTCCTGCACCAGCGCGATCGCCTGTCCCGCCGGGTCGATCACCACATAGATCTCCTTGCGGCCCACCGGATCCAGCCAGCGCCCCTGGCTGATCGACTCCGCCTCGTCGTCGTCGATGCTGCGGTGCGGAAACGACAGCTTCACCGCCTCGTCGATCGTCAGCGAGAGCTGCGGACCATCGGCCAGGGTGGCCAGCGATCGCGCGTGATCGAGGGTGAACGGCCCGACCTCGGTGCGCCGCAACGACGTCAGGTGCCCGCCGACACCGAGCCCGGCGCCCAGATCGCGGGCCAGTGACCGGATGTAGGTGCCGGCCGAACAGTCGACCTCGACGTCGAGGTCGACGTACCCGCCCGCGGCGTCGCCGTCGATATGACGGACCTCGCGGATCGCGAACCGCGACACCGTGACCGGTCGCGCGGCGAGGTCGAACTCGGCGCCGGTGCGCGCCAGACTGTGTGCACGTCGTCCGTCGACCTTGATCGCACTCACCTTGGCCGGCACCTGCTGGATGTCGCCGGTCAGTGCGGCGACCCCGGCGGTGATCTCCGGGTCGGTCAGGTGCGTGGCGTCGGCCCGGGAGATCTCCTGCCCTTCCCGGTCGTCGGTGTCGGTCGCGGCGCCGAGACGGATCGTGGCGGTGTACGACTTGGTCGTCAGCGACAGCAGCCCCAGCAGTTTGGTCGCGCGTTCGACCCCGACGACCAGGACCCCGGTGGCCATCGGATCGAGCGTCCCGGCGTGCCCGACGCGCCTGGTGTCGAACAGCTTTCGGCACCGGGACACGACGTCGTGACTGGTCATGCCCGCGTCCTTGTCGACGATGACGAGTCCGGCGTTCTCGATGGACAGATCGGCCATGTCAGACCAACGCGATCGACGTCGTGATCAGCCCGCGGTCCACCAGCCAGCGGCCGGTGAGCTCACGCAGCGGCGGTCCCCCGTCGACCGCCGCACCGTCGATGAGGATTCGTGAGGTGAAGGTTCCGGCCTGCGCCGATTCCTGCTCGAAGGTGATGTGCGCGTCCTCGAAACCCAACCAGCGCTGCGTGATCGGAAACCACGCCTTGTAGGTGGCCTCCTTGGCGCAGAACAGCAGCCGGTCCCAGTACAGACCGGCGGGACGGGTGGCGAGCACATCACGTTCCTCGGCGAGGCTGGTGTGCTCGAGCACCCCATCGGGCAGCGCATCATGCGGCTCGGCGTCGATACCGAGCGACCGGACCTGCAATGCATAACCGACGACCGCGGCGCGGTAGCCGTCACAGTGGGTGAGACTGCCGACGACACGATCCGGCCACAGCGGCATCCCGCGTTCACCGCGCATGATCGGGGTCGGCCCGATGCCCAACTCGGACATGGCCTGTCGTGCACAATGCCGGGCCGTGGTGAACTCCCGGCGCCGCTTCTCCACCGCACGCTCGATGAGGGTGCGCTCTGCGGGCAGGGGTTCGATGCCGGGTGGATCCTCGAAGGCCTCGGCCGACGCCACACCGGTCGGCACCAGCTGTTCGATCAACGCTGCTCCTCATCTGTACGGGTACCCGATCGGGCGGCCCGCCGTTCGCGCCGTTCCTGTAGCTTGCGGGCGAACTCCTTGGCCCGCTCCTCGTAGTCCGGCGGGAGCTCGAACCGTGCACCGTGTCCGGGCAGATCGGCCTCGGTGAGACCCGGATCGGGAATGATCGCGCGCAACAACGGCTCCGGCAGACCACGGCGCTTCCACTCACGCGGATAACCGACCGACACCTCTTCGAACCGCACGCCGTCGTACCACGTGGTGCGCGGGATGTGCAGGTGCCCGTATACACAGCACGCCGCGTGATAGCGGGTGTGCCAGTCCGCGGTCAGTTCGCTGCCGCACCAGAGTGCGAACTCCGGGTACATCAGCGCATCGGTGGGCTCGCGCCGTAATGGCCAATGGTTGATCAGCACCGTCGGTTCGGCCGGATCGATCGCGTCGAGCCGCTTCGCAGTGGCCTCGACGCGGGCACGGCCCCAGGCGTCGCGGGTCGGATAGGGCTCCGGCGACAGCAGGAACTCGTCGGTGGCCACCACGTTGCGTTCCCGCGCGAGTGCGAGTGCGGTGAGCGTCGTGGTGGTGCCCTCGGGCCGGAATGTGTAGTCGTAGAGCAGGAACATCGGGACCACCCGCACCGGTTGTACACCGTTGCCCGGGTCGAACAACGGATAGATGTCCTCCGGCGTCACCACGCCGATGTCCCGGCAGGCCTGCACGAGGTAGTCGTAGCGGGCGACGCCGAAGATCTGGAGCGGATCCTTCGCGGTGGTGTAGAGCTCGTGATTGCCCGGCACCCAGATGACGGTGTGGAAACGGGTCCGGAGTCGGCGCAGGGTGTCGATGATGTCATCGGTGCGCTCGGCGACGTCGCCGGCAACGATCAGCCAGTCGTCACTGCTCTGCGGCCGGATCTGGTCGACGATGTGCTCGTTCCCCCGATGCGCGACATGGAGATCACTGATTGCCCACAACGTCGCCATGCCCACCAGACTATCGATGTGCGGTGGCTCACCTCCGCGCGGCCGCGCACCGCCGGTCGGCTCAGCGGTAGCCGGGCGCCCCGGGCTGCGCCGACTTCTGGTAGGTCAGGATGCCATCGGGCTCGGTGACGAACCGGCCCCGGCACTGACCGTTGATCGCCGCGACGGTCACATCCCAGATCTTCGGATCGAACGGTTCGAAGGTGTGCTCGAGACCGAGCGCAGGCAAGGATTCGTTCGCCGGGATCGGGGTGACCCGGCACTGACCGCCGTCGAGGTGGCCGTCGACCCATTCGCGTGCGCTGCGGACGTCGTAGTACTCGGTCGAGCCGGGAGTGTCGTCACCCTTGTTCAGCGACGTCATGAACGGGGTGCCCGGGCAGACCTCGGGACCCGCCTGCTGACCGCACGCGCCTGGCGAGCCGTACTGCGGCGCGCCGGCGGCGACATAGGTCGAGACCTTGGGATGCCCGCCCATCTCCTTGAGGTAGTACCGGGCGCTGACCCCGCCGATGCTGAAGCCGACGAGCGCGACGCGATCGTGCGGATGCAGGCGATGGATGCGGTCGACCGCGGCGGCGATCTTGCCTGCGTCGGTCTTCATGTCGAAGCCGGGCAGATCCAGGACGGTGGTCGGATATCCACGGGACGTGAGGTTGTCCGCCATCGGCGCGAACGGCACGGCGCCCACATACTGACCCGGGATGATCAGCACGCGCGTGGTCGGGGGTGCGGCGTCGGCAGGCGCGGCCCCGACGACCACGGAAGCGAGAACGGCGAGCACACCGCAGACCGCGGCGATGACAGATCGGATCGACATCGGGCAAGGATACCCTAACCACCGCTGGTCACCGCGCGGTCCTCAGGAGTCGACGCCGGTCCGCCGCCACCGCCCGGACCTGATACGCCAGGCGACCGCCGTCAGCCGCAAGAGCATGAACACCATGAGTCCGGTCCAGATGCCGGCCAGCCCCCAGTCGAAGGCCAGCGACAGCCAGATCAGCGGAAGGAATCCGCACAGAGCGGCGACCAGTGTCGCGGTACGCAGGAACGCGGCATCTCCGCTGCCGAGCAGCACACCGTCGAGAGCGAACACGATGCCGGCTATCGGCAGCATCGCCACGAAGAACCACCAGGGGACGGCGATGGCATCGAGGATCTCCTGATCCGATGTGAACAGTCGAGGGATCAGTTCGGCGCCGAGCGCGAACACGCCCGCCATCAGTCCGGCGGCCACCACCGACACCACGGTGACCCGTCGCGCGACAGCGACGGCGACACCGACCGCACCCCCGCCGAGTGCGGCCCCGACCATCGCCTGAGCCGCGATCGCCAGGGAGTCCAGGAACAGCGACATGAACTCCCACAACTGCAGCACGACCTGATGGGCGGCCACCGCCGACACCCCGAACCGGGCCGCGACCGCGGCCGCCGACAGGAAGCACACCTGAAACGACAGACTTCGCAGCACCAGGTCACGCGCCATGACCAGCTGGGCGCGTATCACCGTCCGATCCGGCGCCAGACTCTGCACCCCGGACCGTCGCGCCTCACGGACGACCCGCACGGCGAACAGCACCCCGGTGATCCCCTGGCCGATCAGGTTCGCCACGGCGCTGCCCGGCAGGCCCAGGTGCGGGAACGGCCCGACGCCGTGGGTGAGCCCCACCACCAGCACCGCGGCCACCGACAACCCGGCGATCACGTAGAGGACGGGCCGACGGGTGTCCTGCACCCCCCGCATCCACCCGTTGCCCGCCATCGACAACAGGATCACGGGCACACCGAACATCGCGATGCGCAGCCATCCGGCGGCATCGTCGACAACCTGACCGGCCTCGGCCGAGCCGGTGCCGACGAGAACCCGCATCACGATCGGGGCGAGCGGATACATGACGGCGACCAGCACCATCCCGACCGCCACGGCGATCCAGCTCGCCTGGACCCCCTCGGCGACCGCGCCCGTACGGTCACCCGCGCCGAACCGGCGCGCCGACCGGGCCGTGGTGCCATACGACAAGAACGTCAGCTGAGTACTGATCACCGACAACACGAGCGTGGCGACACCCAGGGCGGCGAGTTGATGCCCACCCAGCCTGCCGACCACCGCCAGATCGAGCAACAGATACAACGGCGGCGCGATGAGCACCGCCAACGCCGAAACCGTCAGGGTCGCGATGCGACGACCCGTATCAATCGGCCCGCCCGCTTCGCTCAGAGGGACCCCAACAAACGGGTCACGACCTCGTCCGCGGTTCCTATGTCGCTGTAGCCGGAGGCGTGGCGATGCCCGCCGCCACCATGTGCCGCGGCGATCGGAACCAGATCGACGCTGCGCTTGGACCGCAGCGACACCGTCCAGCTGGCCGGTCCGGTCTCCTTGAACACCGCCGCCACCTCGGCCTCATCGGCGGTCCGGACGATGTCGACCACGCTTTCCGACTCCTCCCAGCTCATCCCGGAGAGCACGTCGTGCGGGATGACCGCGTAGACGAGGCCGTCCCCACCACACGCAGCCGGTACCAGCTGAGCACCGCCGAGCACCGACGACACCATGGAGAACCACCGGAAGGGATGAGTGTCGAGCAGCATCCGGCTCCACGCACGCGCGTCGACGCCTGCATCGATCAGACGGGCGGCGACGCGAAACGACTCCGGTCGCGCCCAGCGGAAGGAACCCGTGTCGGTCACCAGTCCCGCGTACAGGCAGGTGGCGATCTCGGCATCGACGACAACGCCCATCGCGTCGAGCACCGACAGCACCAGCACCGCGGTGCAGTCGGCGGTCGGGTCGATCAGGTCGAGATCGCCGAAACCGTCGTTCGAGGCGTGGTGATCGATCGTCACCGAACGCTGAGCAGCAGTGAAAATCGTTGCAAGAGAATCCAACCGGCTCAGGCTGGCGGCATCGACCGATACCACGACGGGATGGCCGACCACGTCGCCCTCCACGACGAGGAGCTTCGCGCCGGGTAAACCCGCCAGCGTTGCGGGCAGCGCAACGGTGTCCGGGAAGGCGACCTCGACGTCGACGCCGAGGCGGTCGAGGGCCAGCCCGAGGGCCAGGCCGCTGCCGATGGTGTCCGCGTCCGGCCGGACGTGGCACAGGATGGTGACCGCCGGTACATCGGTGAGTTCGGTGGCCACCGCCGTGCTGGTCGAGGCGGTCACGCCGGGGAACCACCCTCGCCGGCGCTGTCGTCGTCCTCCGTGCTCCGGTAGGGATCCGCATCACCCGCCGGGCGCGCCTGCTCCGCCTGTCGGGCCACCAACTCGTCGTTGGCCCGCGCTCGCGCGACCAGTTCCTCCATGTGACGTGCGGCATCGGGCACCGTGTCGAGCACGAATGTCAGTGTCGGGGTGAATCGCACACCCGTGCCGGCCCCGACCTTCGACCGGAGGATGCCGGTCGCCTTCGCCAAACCGGCGGCCGCGGCCTCGTAATCGGGTTCGGCGTCGATCGACTCGCCCATCACGGTGTAGTACAACGTCGCGTCGTGCAGGTCGTTGGTGACCCGGGCATCGGTGATCGTGACGTAGGCCAGGCGCGGGTCCTTGATCTCGGTCCCGATCGCCGAGGCGACGATCGAGGAGATGCGCTTCGCCATGCGGGCAGCTCGTGCCGAATCAACCATCATCGGTCCTTTCCACTGGGAGACCACTCCCCTTCGGAGTCCGCGCGAATCACGCGGACCCCGAAGGGGAGATCGGCAGTCGTGGCGCGGAACTCAGTCGCGCGGCTTCTCCTGCAACTCGTAACTCTCGATCACATCGTCGACCTTGATGTCGCTGTAGGTGAGCGTGAGACCACATTCGTACCCGTCGCGAACCTCGGTGGCATCGTCCTTCTCGCGGCGCAGCGACGAGATGGTGAGGTTCTCGGCGATCACGACGTTGTCGCGGAGCAGACGGGCCTTGGCGTTACGCCGCATGATGCCCGACTGGACCAGACAGCCGGCGATGTTGCCGACCTTCGACGACTTGAAGATGGCGCGGATCTCGGCGCGGCCGAGCTCGACCTCCTCGTAGATCGGCTTGAGCATGCCCTTGAGCGCACTCTGGATCTCGTCGATCGCCTGGTAGATCACCGAGTAGTACCGGATGTCGACGCCTTCGCGGTTGGCCAGCTCGGTGGCCTTGCCCTCCGCACGGACGTTGAAGCCGATGATGATCGCATCCGAGGCCGCCGCGAGGTTGACGTTGGTCTCGGTGACACCACCGACACCGCGGTCGATCACGCGCAACGAGACCTCGTCGCCCATGTCGATACCGAGCAGCGCCTCCTCGAGGGCCTCGACCGTTCCCGAGTTGTCGCCCTTGAGGATCAGGTTGAGCTGGCTGGTCTCCTTGAGAGCCGAATCCAGGTCTTCCAGACTGATCCGCTTGCGACTACGCGCGGCCATCGCATTGCGCTTACGCGCATTGCGGCGGTCGGCGATCTGCCGGGCGGTGCGATCTTCCTCGACCACGAGCAGGTTGTCACCGGCACCCGGGACCGACGTGAAGCCGATCACCTGGACCGGACGCGACGGCAGCGCCTCGGCGACATCGTCGCCGTGCTCGTCCACCATGCGCCGGACGCGCCCGTAGGCGTCGCCCGCGACGATCGAGTCGCCGACCTTGAGCGTTCCGCGCTGCACCAGCACGGTCGCCACCGGTCCGCGGCCGCGGTCGAGGTGTGCCTCGATCGCGACACCCTGGGCGTCCATGTCCGGATTGGCCCGCAGATCCAGCGATGCGTCCGCTGTGAGCAGCACGGCCTCGAGCAGCGCGTCGATGTTGTCGCCCTGCTTGGCCGAGATGTCGACGAACATGCTGTCGCCGCCGTACTCCTCCGGGATCAGCCCGTATTCGGTGAGCTGTCCGCGGATCTTCTGCGGATCGGCGCCTTCCTTGTCGATCTTGTTGACCGCCACGACGATCGGCACGTCGGCGGCCTGGGCGTGGTTGACCGCCTCCACCGTCTGCGGCATGACGCCGTCGTCGGCTGCGACGACCAGGATCGCGATGTCGGTCGCCTTCGCACCACGCGCACGCATGGCGGTGAACGCCTCGTGACCCGGGGTGTCGATGAAGGTGATCAGACGATCCTCGCCGTTCAGGTGAGTGTTCACCTGATAGGCACCGATGTGCTGCGTGATGCCGCCGGCCTCACCCTCGCGGACGTTCTCCTTACGGATGGTGTCCAGCAGGCGCGTCTTGCCGTGGTCGACGTGACCCATGACCGTGACCACCGGAGGCCGCTGCTCGAGATCCTCGTCGTCGCCCTCGTCCTCTCCGTAGGTGAGGTCGAAGCTCTCCAGGAGCTCGCGGTCCTCGTCCTCGGGGCTGACGACCTGGACGCTGTAGTTCATCTCGGAGCCGAGCAGCTCCAACGTCTCGTCGTTGACCGACTCGGTCGCCGTGACCATCTCGCCGAGGTTGAACAGCGCCTGGACCAGCGATGCCGGGTTGGCGTCGATCTTGTCGGCGAAGTCGGACAGCGATGCGCCGCGGGCGAGACGGATGGTCTCGCCGTTACCGCGCGGCAACCGCACACCGCCGACGGCGGGCGCCTGCATCGAATCGTATTCCTGGCGCTTCTGCCGCTTCGACTTGCGACCCTTGCGAGGTGCGCCGCCGGGACGACCGAACGCACCCGCGGCACCGCCGCGACCACGTCCACCGCCGCCACCGGGACGGCCGCGGAATCCACCGGGAGCACCGCCCGGTGCGCCACCGGGGGCACCGCCACCGCCGCCGCGGTAGCCACCGCCACCGCCGCCGCCGCGGTTACCGCCGCCCGGACCGCCTCGACCCGGACGTCCGGCGTCGGGACGGGCTGCCCGGCTGGGCATGGCACCGGGGTTGGGGCGTGGGGGCATGCTGCCGGGGCTGGGACGAGGTCCGCCCTGGCCGGGAGCCGGGCGGGGACCACCCTGACCGGGACGACCACCGGGAGCACCGCCCGGACGGCCACCGCCGGGACGGGGACCACCCTGACCGGGGCCCGGACGTGCGGCCGGCGGCCGAGGGGCCGGGGTGGGCGCAGATGAATAGGGATTGTTGCCGACGCGCGGGGCCCGCGGACCCGGCTTGGGGCCCGGTCGCGGGGCCGCGGCCGGACGGGACGTGGTTCCGGCGGCGGAGTCCTGAGTCGCCGGAGCATCTGCCTTGGCGGCCGGTGCGGCCGGAGCCGGCGCGGCCGGAGCCTTGGGTGCCGGCGGGGCCGGGGTGGGTGCCGGTGCTGCCGGAGTCGGTGCGGCGGGCGCCGGAGCGCTCGCAGCCGCCGGTGCGGGGCCGGGGGTCGGAGAACCCGGTCGGGGTCCTGGCCGGGCGGGTCCGGGCTTCGCACCGGCGCCGTTGGCACCGGGTCGGGGGCCGCCGCCCGGTTTGGCCGCCGACTTTCCGGCGTCTTTGCCCCCACCGTTCTGGGGGAACGATTCGCGAAGTCGACGGGCCACCGGGGCCTCGACGGTCGACGACGCTGATTTGACGAACTCGCCTTGTTCCTTCAGGCGCTCGAGCACTTGCTTGCTCGTCACGCCGAGTTCTTTGGCCAGTTCATGAACGCGGGCCTTGCCTGCCACTGCTCTCCTCACTTGGAGGTCGAGCGGGCTGCCCGCTACGACCTCGGTTTACGTTAGAAACGCGCTCATCGTGGGTACTTCACGGTGTGCTCATGTCTTCTGCTACCTGTTCCGGCCTTGACGGCCATCTCCTTCGGTGATCCCACCGATTGCTTCGGCGAGGTCGTCGGGGTCCACGGTCAGACCGGGCACCCGAAGTGCCGAGGGAAACGCTCTGCGTCGCACCGCGGCGGACACACAGTCCCGTCGCGGGTGCAACCAGGCACCTCGTCCCGGCATGGTCTTCGCGAGGTCGACGACGATCACCGGCGGACCGTCACCCTGACGGGCGACCATCCGGACCAGATCCGAAGCCTCGGCACGTTGCCGACAACCGACACACATCCGGACCGGTCCGCGTCGGGTCGAACCGTCTCGCGGGGCCCGATCCTCGGGTGTTGTCGGCAGCGTTCGCTGAACCATCGATCAGTCTAGCGCGCCGGTACTGTTCTCGGACAACCGGCTGCTCAGTCGGCGTGCGGAGCGTCGGAACGGCGGTCCTGCGACGTCGCGGGACCGGGGTCGGCGTCGGACCTGATATCGATCCGCCATCCCGTCAGCCGCGCCGCCAGGCGGGCATTCTGGCCTTCCTTGCCGATCGCCAGCGACAGCTGGTAGTCCGGCACGACGACCCTCGCCGCCTTCGCCGCGAGATCGACGACCTCGACCGACACAACCTTCGCCGGGGACAGGGCATTCCCGACGAACACCGCGGGGTCGGTGTCGTAGTCGATGATGTCGATCTTCTCGCCGGCCAGTTCGCTCATCACGTTGCGCACCCGCTGCCCCATCGGACCGATGCACGCACCCTTCGCATTGAGTCCGCTGACCCCGGTGTGCACGCCGATCTTCGACCGGTGCCCCGCCTCGCGGGCGACCGCCACGATCTCGACCGACCCGTCCTCGATCTCCGGGACCTCCAGCGAGAACAGTTTGCGGACGAGGTTCGGGTGCGTCCGGGACAGGGTGATCTGCGGGCCGCGCGAGCCCCTCGACACCCCGACGACGTAGCACTTGATGCGATCGCCGTGGGTGTAGGTCTCGCCGGGTACCTGCTCGGCCGGCGGGATGACCCCCTCGGCGCTGTTGGCGTCGCTGCCGATCTGCACGACGATCATGCCGCGCGCGTTGGCGCGGGAATCCTGCTGCACGACGCCACCGACGATCTCGCCCTCATGTGCCACGAAGTCGCCGAAGTTCTTCTCGTTCTCGGCATCCCGGAGCCGCTGCAGGATGACCTGGCGTGCCGTGGTCGCCGCGATGCGGCCGAAGCCCTCGGGTGTGTCGTCCCATTCGTGGACGACGTCGCCGTTGTCGTCGAGCTCCTGCGCCATCACGCGCACCGCACCGGTCTTGCGGTTGACGTCGATCCGGGCGTGCGGGGCGAAGCCCTCGGTATGTCGGTAGGCCGTGAGCAGTGCGGTCTCGATCGCGGTGATCACCGTGTCGATCGAGATACCTTTGTCCGCCTCGATCATCCGCAGTGCGTTGATGTCGATGTTCATGTGGCCGGGCTCCTATTCATTTGTCGGCTCCTATTCATTTGTCTGCTTCGATTGTGCGCAGATCACGCGTGGTTGTGAATCAGCATCGGTGAAGTGGTCATCGGTGACGGTCGTGAGGTGACATCGCGCTCAGCTGTCGGATTGCCGTCGACGGATCTCGTCGGCGTCGAGGCCGCACATCTCGAGCTCGGCCGAACTCGGCCGCGAGAAGTCGACCTGGACCACCGCGGAGACGACGGCCGCGAGGTCGACGTCCTCGGTGCGTAGCCGCCCCTTCTCGTTGACCGCGAGACGGACGTGACCGTCGGCGACCGGCCCGACCCGCCCGGTGACGCGTCGCGACGAATCGTCGTCGCTCCGTAGTTCGACGGTCGCCTTGCGCCCGAGCGCGCGCCGCCAGTGCCGTTCGAGGGTCAGAGGTCGGTCGACGCCCGGCGAGGTCACCTCGAGTGTGTACGCGGCGTCGGCTGTCGGCGGCGCGCCGTCGAGGACATCGGAGATCTCGCGGCTGAGGTCGGCGAGGACGTCGAGGTCACCGCCACCGTCCCGGTCGACCACGATGGTGACATCCGCACGTTCCCCCGCGGCGGTGACGAGGACGTCCTCGAGATCGAAGCCCCGACCGGCGATCACGGGTTCGACGAGTCGACTGACCTGCTCGGCGGTGATGGACACGCGCACACTCCTCGTCTTCAGTTGTCCCGACGGACTGACGTGCATCGTCGGGGCGGTCGGCGACCGGCTGACTGCAGTCATCCATCCTAGTGGATGCCGAGCGACGTCGTGACCGCCCGGGGACACGGCGGGGGCGACCGCCCGCCGCACGTCCGGGTCGTCGCGACGCAACTGGCATCATGTGTCGCGTGACCCCTCCCCTCACCCGACGCGCGATCCTGCGGGCCGGCCTCACGGTGACCGCCGGGACGATCGCGGTGACGACGATCGGCGCGTGCGACACCGGCCCGTCGCCCGAGCAGGTGACCGCCGCCGCGCTGGTACCGCTGGCCGACGCCGCGCTCGCCGATCAGGCTGCGGCACAATCGCTGGCGCCCCGGGCGCCCGAGTACGCCGGCGCCCTCGGTGTGGTCGCCGCGCAACGCGGAGAACACGCGCGTGCGCTGCGGGAGGAGATCACCCGACTCGACGAGGAGACCGCGGGACGGATCGCCACTCCCGCAGCATCGACCTCGGCGCCCGCATCGGCCGCTCCGGGCGATGCGTCGATCACCGCGCCGACTCCCGCGGCACCGACGACGGTGCCCGCCCTGCGCGAGCAACTCTCGTCGTCCGCACGTGCCGCCGGTGATGCGACCGCGAATCTGACCGGCTATCCCGCCGGCCTCGCCGGTTCGATCAGTGCGTCGGTGACCAGCATGGTGGAGGTTCAACTCGGATGACCGCGACCACCGACGCCCTGGCCGCCGCGATCGACGCGGAGAACGCGGCGATCTTCACCTACGGCGTCGCCACCGCATACGTGTCTGCGGCACGCCGCGTCACCGTCGCGGAATACATTGCCGCACATCGCGTCCGGCGCGACTCGCTGGTGGCCGCACTGACCGCCGCGGGCGGCACCGTCCCGCAGCAGGCGGCGGGTTACACACTGCCGGTGACCGTCGACGATTCGGTGTCCGCGGTGCGGGCGCTGCTCGCCGCGGAGGTCGACTGCACCGTCGCCTACCGGGCCCTGTTGGAGAAGGGTTCGGACACGGCGGCGCGACGACAAGGACTCGACGGCCTCACCGAGTCGACGGTGCGCGCAGCGAACTGGCGTGTCGCGCTGCGTGATTCGCCGGTGACGGTCGCGTTTCCCGGCACCCCGGCCTGACTGCGCGGGACGTCAGCCGCGGGCCGCCGCGGTCACCGCGTCCACCGCACCGTCGACCGCGACCTCGGTCGTCTCGCCGGTGAATCGGTCGCGGATCTCGATGGTGCCGTTGGCATAACCACGCCCCACCACCACGACGACCGGCATGCCGAGGAGTTCGGCGTCCTTGAACTTCACTCCCGGCGACGCCTTGCGGTCGTCGAGCAGCACCGACAGTCCCGCGGCGTCGAGATCCTCGGCCAGTTCATGCGCACCGGTGATCGCGGCCTCGTCCTTGTTCGCGATGACCAGGTGTACCGCGTACGGCGCGACCGACCGCGGCCAGCGCAGTCCCTTCTCGTCGTGGCACTGCTCGGCGATCACCGCCACCAGCCGCGACACCCCGACACCGTAGGACCCCATGGTGAGCCGCACCGGCTTGCCGCTCTCACCGAGCACGTCGACCTCGAAGGCGTCGGTGTACTTCTGACCGAGCTGGAAGATGTGGCCGATCTCGATGCCCTTCGCGGACACCAGCGGACCCTTGCCGTCCGGTGACGGATCACCGTCGCGGACCTCGGCCGCCTCGATGGTGCCGTCCGCGGTGAAGTCGCGTCCCGCGACCAGACCCACGTAATGCCTACCCGGTTCGTCGGCGCCGGTGATCCACGACGTCCCGTCCACCACGCGGGGATCGACCAGATAGGTGATCCCATTGGCGGCCAGCGCCTTGGGCCCGATGTAGCCCTTCACGAGGAACGGGTTCGCGGCGAAGTCGGCCTCGGACAGGATCTCCACCTCGGCCGGCTCGACCGCCGCCTCGAGGCGTTTCATGTCGACCTCACGATCGCCGGGTACGCCGATGCCGGTGATCTCCCAGTCCCCGCCGGGCCGACGGATCTTGACCATCACGTTCTTGAGCGTGTCGTGCCCGCCGTAGTTGTGGTCGAAGGTGGCGTTCGCCCACTGCACCAGGGTCTCGATGGTCGGGGTGTCCGGCGTCTCGTGGATCTGCGCCTGCGGCAGCCCGTCGAACGGGATCGGTTGCGGCGCAGTCGTGATGACCGCCTCCACGTTGGCCGCGTACCCGGACTCGAGGCAGCGCACGAAGGTGTCCTCACCCACCTCGCTCTCGGCGAGGAACTCCTCGGAGGCGCTCCCGCCCATCGCGCCGGAGGTGGCCGCGACGATGACGTAGGTGACCTCCAGGCGACGGAAGATCTTCTGGTAGGCCTCCCGGTGCGCGTGGTAGGCGGCCTTGAGACCGTCGTCGTCGAGGTCGAAGGAATAGGCGTCCTTCATCACGAACTCGCGGCCGCGCAGGATGCCCGCCCGCGGACGCTCCTCGTCGCGGTACTTGGTCTGGATCTGATAGAGGATGACCGGCAGGTCCTTGTACGACGAGTACTCGCTGCGGACCAGCTGGGCGAAGAGCTCCTCGTGCGTCGGTCCGAGCAGCATGTCGGCACCCTTGCGGTCCTTGAGCCGGAACAGGCTGTCGCCGTACTCGGTCCACCGGCCAGTGGTCTCGTACGGATCACGCGGCAAGAGGGCCGGCAGCAGGATCTCCTGCGCGCCGATCGCCGACATCTCCTCCCGGACGACGTCCTCGACCGCCTTCAACACCCGCAGTCCCAGCGGCAACCAGCTGTAGACGCCCGGCGCGGCTCGGCGCACATACCCGGCGCGGACCAGCAGCTTGTGGCTGGGCACCTCGGCATCGGCCGGATCGTCGCGGAGCGTGCGCAGGAACAGGGTCGACATCCGTGTGATCACGGCACTCACCTTAGTCGGGCGCCCCGGACCGCAGGCCCGCGGCATGGGACGGCTCCCGGAGGCATCGGCGGCCACCGATATGGTGTTGCGGTGCTCGTCATCCTGCCTCCTTCCGAGACCAAGTCCGACGGCGGTCGAGGTGCCCCACTGGATCTGGACACCCTCGCGTTTCCCGAGCTGAACCCGATCCGCAAAAGGATCGCCGAGGCCCTCGTCGAGCTGGCCTCCGACCTCGACGCGAGCCGCGTGGCGCTGGACCTCGGACGGACCCAGCTCGCCGAGATCGACCGCAACGCCGACCTCTGGCTCTCCCCCACCCGGCCGGCCATCGACCGCTACACGGGTGTGCTCTACGACGCGCTCGAGCATCGGTCGCTCACCCGTGCGGGCAAGGTCAAGGCGTCCGAGCGGCTGGCGATCGGCTCCGCCCTGTTCGGGGTGGTCCGCGCCACCGATCCCATCCCCGCCTATCGCCTGTCCGGCGGGTCGAAGCTCCCCGGCATGCCGACGTTGGCGTCCCTGTGGAGACCCGACCTGTCCGACAGCCTCGACGCCGTCGACGATTTCGTGGTCGACCTGCGGTCGGGGGTGTATCACCAACTCGGACCGGTCCGCGACGCGGTCACCGCGACGGTGATGACCGAGTCGGCCGACGGCAGCCGAAAAGTGGTCAGCCACTTCAACAAGCACTACAAGGGACTGATGGCGCGGGAGCTGGTGCGGACCCGGCGGAACGTCCGTGACGTCAACGCCCTGGCCGCGGTGCTGTCCGATGCCGGTCAGCGGGTGGAGATCGCGCGCGCCGACCAGATCGTCGTGATCACCGACTGACCGACGCGGTCCCGTCGAACGTGAATCGGGTGGCCCCGCCCGGCTCGACGGTCTGCAACGCGGTCGCCCGCTGCGGCGTCACCCGGTACACGTACCAGGGCGGCGGACCCGCCGACGGGGCACTGAAGTCCGCGGTCAGCGCCGTCCCGCTGTCGTCGACACGGCACGGCCAGCCGCCGTCTGCGGACCACAGCGCCGCCATCTCCGCCACGACGTCCGGTTCGGTCACCAGGTGCGCCACGCCCTCCACGACCAGGTCGTACTCGTGCGTCGCGAGGGACAGGGTGCACCGTGGGTCGCGGGCGACGTTTCGCGCCTTGCGGGTTCGCGGGCCGGTCTCGAACCACAATGCTCCGTCGTGCCACAGGGCGCCGATGCCGGTCACGTGCGGGCTTCCGTCGTGGTCGATGGTCGCCAGCCACCAGGTGTGTCGGTTCGGGCCCCCGGTGCCCGGGGCCTGGGGAACCCCGTCGTCGAGGCGAGCGGCGATCGGCGCCCACTCGAGCGTGGGCAGGTCGTACAGTCCGGCCAGATTCTGCGCATCCATACCGATGCAGACCCGGGGACCGGACCGATCTCATCGCTCGGAACGGCCGACGGGGTCGGCGACGGTCAGTGATGCCCGGATTCGTCGACGTCGAGCGACGCGTTTGCCGCCTCCTGGGCGGCCTGGCCCTCGGCGACCTCTTCGGGCGTGAACCGCATGAACAGCACGACGACGGCGGCCAGCACGGCGATCCCGGCGCAGCAGGCGAACGCCAGTCCGTAGCCGCTGGCCTGTGCGGCCAGTTCGCTCGGGTTCATGTCCTCGACGGGGCCGGTGGTACCACCCTCCGACAGCGCGCGTGACGTGACCGCCGCACCGACCGCGACGAGCCCGATCGCGCCACCGAGATTCTGGGCGACCTGCGCCAGCGCGGTCAGCGGGCCGATCTCCAACGGCCCCACCCCGGCGACGACCGAGAGGGTCAGCGGGATGACCGCGAACCCGACGCCGAAGCCGATGACGATGACGGGCAGCCCGATGCTCGGGAAGTAGTCCGGTGCGCCGGTGGCGATCGAGGATGCGTACAGGCACCCCGCCAGGATGATCGCGCCACCGAACAGCACCAGCCACCGCGGCTGGACCATCAACGACAGCTTGGAGGCGATCGCGGCGGCGACACCGAGTCCGAATGCGAACGGGACGACGGCCATGCCGCTCTGGATGGGGGTGTACTTCAGAATCCCCTGCAGGTAGAGGGAGATGAACACCGCCATGCACATCATGATCATGCTGGCAAAGAAGATGGCGACCAGCGCGGCGACCCGATTGCGGTTGCCGAACAGCACGAACGGCAGGATCGGGTTGCTCGCACGTCGCTCCACGAAGATGAACGCGATCAGGGCCAGGCCGCCGAGGACGAACGAGCCGACCACGATCGGGCGTGCCCACCCGCCGGGCCCCTCGTTGACGGCGAGCACCAGCAGAGTGCAGCCCAGTGTGGCCAGGACCGCGCCCGGGACGTCGAGGGCCAACCGCTCACCCTGCGACTCGCGTAGTACCGCGATCGCGCCGATGGCGACCAGGACCCCGATCGGGACGTTGATGAGGAAGACCAGCCGCCACGACACCTCGGTCAGCACACCGCCGAGGATCAGGCCGGCGACCGACCCGATGCCGGTCATCGCCGCATAGATCGCGAACGCCTGGCTTCGGGGCTTACCCGGTGCGAACGTCGTGGCGACCAGCGCCATCGCCGTCGGCGCGGCAATGGCCGCCGATGCGCCCTGCAGGGCACGTCCGACGATCAGGCTGGTCTCGTCCCAGGCGATGCCGCACAGCAGGGAGGTGACGGTGAAGGCGCCGACACCGATGATGAACATCCGCTTGCGGCCGAACGTGTCGCCGAGGCGACCGCCCAGCAACATCAGACCGCCGAACGCGAGGACGTAGCTGCTGATGATCCAGTTCGCACTCGACTCGGAGAGCTGCAGCGCGTCGCGGATACGCGGCAGTGCCAGCGCGGCGACCGTCCCGTCGAGCACCATCAGCAGCTGCATACCGCTGAGAACGAGGATCGCCGGGCCGAAGACGCGACGGTACTCGGGCACGGCCGTGTGCTCGGGGCTCGACGTCTCGGGTGCGGACATAGAGTTCGACGCTACCGCCCCCGACGTCGAATATGCCAATCCCCGTTGGCTTGTTGGCGTTGCCGGTCACAGCACCGTCGTCCGGGTCGAATGACCCGGACGTTCGCCCGGTCAGTCCGCGAGCTCGGTGAATCCGGCGACGTCGCCGATCACCAGGATCGCCGGCGGTCGCAGGTCGTGTTCGGTCGCGGTGGTCGCGGCGTGCGCGAGGTCGGTGCGCAGGACCCGCTGGGTCGGCAACGACCCGTTCTCGATCATCGCCACCGGCGTGTCGGCGGGTTTGCCGCCGGCGAGCAGCGCATCGGCGAACGCGTCGACCCGTTCCACCGCCATCATCAGCACCAGGGTCCCGCGCAGACGGGCGAGCGACGGCCAGTCGATCAGCGAGTCGGGATGACCCGGCGCGACGTGTCCGGACGCGATCACCACTTCATGGGTGACGCCGCGATGGGTGACCGGGATGCCTGCGGCCGCGGGGGCTGCGATCGGACTGCTGATGCCGGGCACCACGGTCACCGGGACCCCCGCCTCGACGCAGGCCTGCACCTCCTCGAAACCGCGGCCGTACACATAGGGGTCGCCGCCCTTGAGACGCACGACGAACTTCCCGGCCTTCGCGCGCTCGACGAGTACCGCGTTGATGGCCTCTTGCTTCATCGAGCGTCCGTAGGGGACCTTTGCGGCGTCGACGATCTCCACCTGCGGACCGAGTTCGGCGAGCAGTTGCGGCGGTGCGAGTCGATCGGCGACCACCACGTCGGCCTGCTGCAAGAGTTTCTGGCCGCGCACGGTGATCAGGTCGGGATCCCCGGGCCCCCCTCCCACCAGGGCCACCCCGGGGGCGTGATGCGCGTCGTCGCCGTCGGCGAGCGACCCGTCGGCCAGGGCACGTCCGATCGCGGCGCGCAGCGCGGCCGACTGGCGGTGGTCGCCACCGGCCAGCACGCCGAACTGCAGATCCCGATGCCGGCCGGACGCCGGCGTGACCGCGGTGCCGAAGGGGGCGTCGTCGGCACGGACACAGAAGGTGTGCCGGGTCTCGGCGTCGGCGACTACTTGCGCGTTGACCGCAGGATCATCGGTGCAGGCCATCACGTACCAGGCCCCGTCGAGGTCGCCGTCCCGATAGGCGCGGCGATGGACGGTGACGTCGCGGGTGGACTCGACAGCGGGCGTGGGGTCGATCGCGACGACGTGGACGTCGGCTCCCGCGGTGATCAGGTTGGGCAGTCGCCGCTGCGCCACCGAACCGCCGCCGACGACGACGACCTTGCGGCCGGACAGGTCGAGTCCGACCAGATAATGACCGCGTTGCACCCCGTCATCGGAGGAGGATTCGGATTCGGGACGGTCGCGCTGTGCACCGTCGGACACGCCGGAGGACATGACCCACGAGCCTACCGACCCGTCCACACGGGCGTTGTCTCAGAGTGGCAGCCGACCCGAGCGGCGGATGGCGGTCCAGACATCGGCGGCCGGGATGCCGAGCCGATGAGCTGACGAGCGGATCAGCCTGGCGAGCAGCACGGATGCCGCGTACTCCCCGACCGACGGATCGTCGGCGTGCGCGCGGATGGTGTTCCACCAGGTCACGTTGCCGCAGCCGGCCGCCTCGGCCATGGAGATCGCGGTGTCGAACCCGGCGATTCGTGGCGGCTCGGCGTCGTCGTCGCGGTCGCAACCCGCACACGCGCATCCCTCGCATCCCCCGGACGCCACCACCCCGATGTCGAGCACGGTCATCGGATGCCCGCCTCGGCGAGTCCCCTGGCGCGCTGCCGCGCCAGGGCACGCTCGCGTGATTCCTCGAACTTGCGCACCTTGACGTCCATCTGCTCGAGGAAGTCGCCGAGCAGCTCGCGATAGTGCTCACCGAGCGGGCCGAAATCGTCCCGCTCGAAGATTCGCCACTTCCGCAGCACGGGCATCACGACCTCCGAGAGATGTTGCGGCAGATCGTAGATGCCGCCCTTGGCGATGAGAACCGCGTTGCGGCGGAAGTTCGGCATCGTCGCGCCGGGCATCTGGAAGTTGCTGACGATCGCATAGATCGCGGCCATCGTCTGATCGGGCACCAGGTCCAACGCACCCGCCACGACATTGCGGTAGAAGAGCATGTGCAGGTTCTCGTCCGCCGCGACGCGCTGCAGCATGCGATCGGCGATCGGGTCGCCGCAGGCTTTTCCGGTGTTGCGGTGCGACACCCGGGTCGCCAACTCCTGGAAGCTCACGTAGCTGACGGCATAGAGCATGTCGTAGCTGTGGTCGCGTTGGCCGTCGTCGGCCGGCAGGGGGTCGAAGCCATGGGTCATGTGCTCCATGCGGATGTTCTCGAGTTCGACCGGATCGACCCCGCGGGTGACCACGAGATAGTCGCGCATCACCACCGAGTGCCGCATCTCCTCCGCTGTCCAGCGACCCACCCAGAATCCCCAGGCGTCGTCGAGGCTGAAGTTGTCCGCGATCACGCGGTGATAGGACGGGAGGTTGTCCTCGGTCAGCAGATTCGTGATCATCGCCGCCTTGGCGGTCTCCGAGAGCTGCGACTGCGTCGGGTCCCAGTCGTCCCCGCCGAGCGCGGCGAAGTTTCGTCCGTCATCCCACGGCACGTAGTCGTGCGGGTGCCAGTCCCTGGTCATCTTCATATGGCGCTCGACCTCGGTCTCGCAGACCGGGAGCAACTCCCGCAGCAGGTCCGCGCCGGTCATCCCGGTGTCCGATACCGCCGGTGGGCCGATCAGGCTGGTCATCGCTCTCCCTCGTGGTTCCGCGTATGTGGGCGGTACCCACTCTGCGCTGGGTCCGGGGCGTCCAAATGAGCCCAAAGTCCCGGATGTGATGGGTCTCAGGTCGCGGAACCGCATGGCTCCCCGGGCTCGGTGACCTGCGGTACCGTTCTGGCATGCCTGCCGATGTCACACCGGAGGGGGCCGTCCCGAACGCACCGGTCCGCGTCTATCTGGTCGACGACCACGAACTCGTCCGTCGAGGACTGCGCGACCTCCTCGGCACCGCCGACGATCTGGAGATCGTCGGTGAGGCCGCGTCCGTGGGCGAGGCGAAGGTGGGCATCCTCGCGACCAAGCCGGATGTCGCGGTGCTCGACGTCCGACTACCCGACGGCAACGGTGTGGAACTGTGTCGCGACGTCCGGGCCCAGGAACCGTCGGTGCACTGCCTGATGCTGACCAGCTACGCCGACGACGACGCACTGCTGGCGGCGGTGCTCGCCGGCGCCTCCGGCTTCGTCCTCAAGCAGATCCTGGGCCACAACCTCGTCGCCGCGGTTCGTACTGTCGGGCAGGGCGGTTCGCTGCTCGACGACCGGAGCACCGCGGCGCTGCTCGCCAAGCTGCGCGCGGGCAAGGACTCGGCGACCGACCCGCTCGCCGACCTGACCCATCAGGAACGTGAGGTCTTCAACCTCATCGGCGACGGCCTGACGAACCGGCAGATAGCACAGCAGATGTTCCTGGCGGAGAAGACGATCAAGAACTACGTGTCGCGCATCCTCGCGAAGATGGACATGCAACGCCGCACCCAGGTCGCGGTGATGGCGACCAGACTGCGCGACGGCAAGCCGGGCTAGTCACGCGCTCGTCGCGTTGTTTCGCTACCGTCGACGCATGTCGACGCCCACTGTTCCGCCGTCCACCGATGCCACGCCGGGGCACGTTCGACACCTGGGGATCGCCGCGTTCGTCGGTCTGGTCATCGTCTATCTGATCATCTTGCAAGGCCTCGGGAAGTTCCTCGGACGCGGCCTGGACACCGACTACGCCGCCCCCTCCACGATCAACGAGATGTGGCGGACCATGACGGTGCCGGTCGCGGTGTCGGTGGTCCTCGTCTATGCGGTGGTCGCCTGGCTCGGCTGGTGGCGACCGGTGTGGGTCGACGACCGCCCGGTGCAACGCTGGCTCATCGTGGTGCCGATCCTCATGATCGTGTCCATCCTCGCCGTCACCGACTACGCCGGGCTCGCCGACCACGGACTCGCGTTCACCCTGATGCTGTTGCTCACGTGCCTGCTCGTGGGCCTGGGCGAGGAGACGATGTTCCGCGGTATCGGTGTGACGTGCATGCGCACCAACGGCTTCAGCGAGGCGAAGGTCGCGCTGTGGTCGACGGTGATCTTCGGCGTGGCACACGCGACCAATCTCCTCTCCGAGGGCGTGAGCGCTTTTGCCCAGGTCTTCGCGACGATCATCGCCGGCTACTTCTTCTACATCATCCGCCGCCGCACCAGCGGACTCCTCGTTCCGGTTCTCGTGCACGCATTGTGGGACTTCTCGCTGATTTCGGGGCTGACGAGCGGTGCGCTCCGGCCGATCTCGGGCATCGCGATGCTGACGATGGCGGTGCTGGCGATCACGCTGGTCGTCCGACGTCGCCACATCGAGCCGTCGACCGGGACACCTGCCGCGGATCCCGCCACCCGGGGCGCCACAGAGAACTGACCCGTCGGCACGTCCTAACCGGACAGCGGCACCGACCACGTCAACGTCGTACCACCGGATTTCGACGGGGACCGTGGGGCGGTCACGATGCCGAACACTCCGTCGCACTCCTCCGCGCGGCGGGTGAGGTTGTCCAATCCCCGATAGGCCACCCCCGTGCCGATACCCACTCCGTCGTCGGCGATCTCGACGGTCAGCACGTCGTCGTCCGCGCTCACCGACACGTCGATGTGTTCGGCGTCGGCATGGCGCAGAGCGTTCGACAACCCTTCGCGCAGAACCGCATCGATGTGCGGACCCAACGATTCGGGCACGACGGTGTCGACCGGGCCGGCGAACGCCACCCCGGGCGCGATCGGCGCGTGGGTGGCCAACTCGGCGACGATGTCGAGTACACGCCGACGCAAGGTGGAGGTGTCGTGCTGGCCGGGTGCCGTCTGCAGATCGAAGATCGAGGTACGGATCTGGGCGATGGTGCGATCCAGGTCGACGACGACCTGCTCGAGCCGTGCGGTCGTGGCCCGGTCCGCCTCGGTCTCATCCAGCCGTCGACCGGACACCGAGGCCGCGAGCATCGTCTGCACCGACATGCCGATGGCGAACAGTCGCTGGATGACGTGGTCGTGCAGGTCGCGGGCGATGCGGTGCCGGTCCTCGAGCACCTCCAGATCGCGCGCGGTCTGCTGCTGTTCCGCGTAGACCACCGACAGCGAGGCGACCTCTGCGACGCCGGCGAGTCCCGAGACGTCCTCCTCCGCCCACTCCGGGCGCGTGCGGTGGGTGATCACGATCCAGCCAAAGGCGCCCGCGGCCCGCTGCAACGGCTGGACGGTCACCCATTGAGCCGCATGCCGCACCAGCTCCGACGGGATGTCGGCGACCGGCAGGACGGTACGAACCCCGGTGAGCGGCAATGTCAGATCCCCGGCCGCGACCGCGGCCCCGGTGTGGCCGCGCACCACGACATCCCCGGACCTGCCGGTGAGGATGAAGACATCGACCGCGTCGGTGAGTGTCGCGACGTCGTCGCACAGGCGGGACAGGGTGTCCGCCAACGCGATCCCGGCCAGCGGTTCCGAGCCCCGGCGCGCGATCGCCTGCATCCATCGATGTCGCGTGCGGGCGCGCTCGAACAGCCGGGCGTTGTCGACCGCGATCCCGGCCGCGACGGCGAGCACCGCCACCAGCGTCTCGTCGATCTCGCCGAACTCCGGCGCCGACTGCTTCTCGGTCAGATAGATACTGCCGAACACCGACCCGCGGACGATGATCGGCGCGCCGAGGAAGGTGTTCATCGGCGGATGATTGCGTGGGAACCCCACTGATGACGGATGTTTCGCGAGCGCGGGGATCCGCAGCACCTGCGGTTGCTCGATCAGCAGACCGAGCACCCCGCGGCCGACGGGCAGGTGATCCATCCGCGCGCGCTGGGTCGCACTGATGCCGGTGTAGACGAACGCGCTCAGGCCACCGTCCGGTCCACGAACACCGAGCGCGCAGTAGCGCGCATCCACCACCTGCGATGCCACCTCCACGATCCGCTGCAACGCGCGGTCGAGCTCGAGTCCCTGCCCGACGACCAGCACCGCCTCGAGCAGGTCGCGGAGGATCGCCGGGTCGTCGATGCCCTGGCGGGTCAGCTCGTCCAGCGCCTGCGCCAACCGCTTCATCGGCATCAGACGCTCTCCCCCAACGTATTTCGTTCGTGTCGGCGGGTCGCGGCGGATCGGGCCGACTCGACGAACCGGACGACCGCCCCGGGATGACCCGCCGGGTGGACGTGCAGGTACGAGGCGTGAACGGAGGTGGTCGCGAAGCCGTGTGTACCGGCGACCCCGGCATGGTCACGCCACGCCCAGGCAGACGCCGGCGCGCCCGGGCCGGGGCCGACCGTGGACCGGTGGAACTCGTGCCCGGTCACCCGTTCGCCGGCGACGAACGCGACGGAGTCCCCGACCGCCACCGCGTCCCGGTAGCCGAGCGTGAGTGTCGGCCCGAACCGCCCGACGACGTCGAGCACACCGGCCATCGGATGACCGTCGAGTTCGGTTGCGAGGTAGAGCAATCCGGCGCACTCGGCGAGGATCGGCCGGCCCGCGGTGGCGTGTGCGGCCAATCCCGCCCGCAGTGGTTCGTTCGCCGACAGTGCCTCGGCATGTTCCTCGGGGAATCCTCCGCCGATCACCACGGCGTCGGTGCCGGGTGGCAACGGGTCGTAGAGCGGATCGAATCCGGCCACGTCGGCGCCCGCGGCGATCAACAGTTCGCGGTGCTCGGCGTATCCGAAGGTGAACGCCGCACCGCCCGCGACCGCCACGAGCGGGCGGCCGCCGTCACCCGTGCGGGCGGCGTCGCCGACGGCATCGGCCGCCGACCATGTCGTCACCGGTTCGGGACGACGGGTGCGGGCCGCCGCCACGATCGCCGGGAGATCCAGTGCCGCACCGATGGTGACGGTCATCGCATCCACCGCACGGACCGCGTCCGCGCGGCGCTCGGCCGCTGGGATCAGGCCGAGGTGGCGCGACGGGACCTGCAACCCGGGGTCGCGTCGGACGACACCGAACACCGGCAACCCGACCCGGGCGCACGCCTGACGCAGCACGGTCTCGTGTCGTGCCGAGCCGACGCGGTTGAGGATGACGCCGGCGATCCGGACGGTCGCGTCGTAGCCGACGAAGCCGTGCAGCAGGGCGGCCAGCGATTGACTGTGCCCGGCCGCGTCGACGACGAGGACCACCGGGGCACCGATCGTTCGTGCGACGTGCGCGGTCGACCCGAATCCCGTCGGGTCGGCGACACCGGCGTCGTCGTCGAGGATCCGGCCGTCGAACAGACCCATCACGCCTTCGACGACGGCGATGTCGGCGCCGGCGGAACCCGCCGCGAACAGGGGCCCGACGCGCTCCTCGCCCACCAGGTTCGGGTCGAGATTGCGGCCGACGACACCGGCGGCGACCGCGTGATATCCGGGGTCGATGTAGTCCGGCCCCACCTTGAACGGGGCCACCCGGTGGCCCGCCGCCCGGAGCGCACCGATGAGTCCGGTGGAGACGGTCGTCTTGCCGCTCCCCGACGAGGGCGCGGCGATGACGACGGCAGGCACCCCACTCATGATGTCGCGCCGCCGCCGATCACCACTCGATTCCCCTCTGGCCCTTGCGTCCCGCGTCCATCGGGTGCGCGACCTTGCGCATCTCGGTGACCAGATCGGCGGCATCGGTGAGTTCCGCGGGTGCGCGTCGACCGGTGATCACGACGTGCTGGCGGCCCGGCCGGTTGCGCAGTGTCTCGACCACCTCATGGGTGTCGACCCACCCCCAGCCCAACGGGTAGGTGAACTCGTCGAGGACATAGAAGTCGTGCTGCTCGGCGGCCAGTCGCCGAGCGATCTCGGCCCAGCCCGCGTGCGCCGCCGCGGCATGGTCGTCGGCGTGATCGGCGTTGGCCCGCAACCATGACCAGCCCTGACCCATCTTGTGCCATTCGACCGGACCGCCCTGTCCGGTCTGCTCGTGCACGTCGCCGAGGGCGGTCAGGGCCGACTCCTCGCCGACCTTCCACTTCGCACTCTTGACGAACTGGAACACCGCCACGCGCATCCCGGCGTTCCAGGCGCGCATGGCCATCCCGAAGGCCGCCGTCGACTTGCCCTTCCCGTCGCCCGTGTGCACGGCCAGGACCGGCAGATTCCGCCGCTGCCGGGTGGTCATCCCGTCGTCGGGGATGGTGTCCGGAACTCCCTGCGGCATCTCGTCTCCTGCCGATCGGTCTGGTGTGGAACGGGTGTCAGGCGGCCCGGCCGGGATGGCCGAGCGCACCGACGGTGAGCTGGTCCATCGGCAGGCACCGGGCACCCATCACGGCGGCGAGGTCGGCGGCCATCCCGAGCCGGATCATGCCCTGTTCGCAGTCGACCACGACGGTGTCGATCCCGCGCCTGCCGACGGCGGCTGCCGCAGCGGTGGCACGTGGCGCGGCGTCGGGGCCCGCGGTCGCCCGACCATCGGTGAGGACGACCAGCAGCGGCCGGCGTTGGGGCTCGCGTCGCACCGCCCGCTCGATGAGTTCCGTTGCCGCGAGCAGCCCCTCGGCCAGCGGTGTGCGACCTCCGGTGCGGACCTCGGCGAGCCTGCGGACCGCGATGTCGACGGATTTGGTGGGTGGGACCGCGATCGACGCGGACGACCCGCGCGCCACCACCACGGCCACGCGATCACGTCGGGTGTAGGAGTCCCGGAGCAGGTCCACGCAGATCTCACTGACCGCGGAGAGCCGGCGCCGAGCCGTCATCGAGCCGGAGAGGTCGACGACGAACACCACCAGGTTGCCCTCGCGTCCGATACGCTCTGCCGTCCGCAGATCGCCGGGGGCCACCCGGACCGGCCGGGGCCCGCCCCCTCGGTCCTGATCGCCTCCCGACCGATGCCCCTCGGCGGCCGACAACACCGTGCCGAACAGGTGGACCGGCTCACCGTTCGCGAAATCGATTGCGCGAGTGGTGTGTCCGCGACGGGACCGAGCGCGCGATCGTCGGCCGTCATCGCCGTCACCGATCCCGGCCACCCGGAGTCGACGCACCCGGGTGCCGGCGCCGGAGGCCGGTGGCGTGCCGAATCGCACGCCCGGCGGGGGCTGGGACGGTTCCCGGTCGTCGCCCGACCGCTGGGACGACTCGTCGGGATCGGTGCGCGGGGAGTCGTCCGGCGAGGTGGATCCCGTTCCGGGCGTGTGCTCCTCGCCCGCGTCCGACGGCGCGCCGTCCCCGGGCCCCGGGTCCGTCGGGTCCGGGTCCTCGGGCGTGTGGTCGTCGGCGGCCTGACCGCCCGCATCCATCGCGTCGTCGAGTTGCTCGCTGCTCAAGCCGGATTCGTCGAACGGATTACGTCGCCTGCGGTGCGGGAGGGCGAGCTCGACGGCGATCCGGACATCGTCGGCGGTGACCTCGGCGGCCTGGCGCCACGCCGCGTGTGCCGCGGCGGTGCGCGCCACCACGATGTCGCCGCGCAATCCGTCGACGTCGAGATGGGCGCAGATCCCGGCGATGCGTCGCAGCTCGGCGGGCGGGATCGACACCGACGGCATCAGGTCACGCGCGATGGCGATACGGCGTGCGAGCTCGGTCTCGTCGTCGGCGTGCCGCGCGACGAACCCCTCGGGGTCGGCGTCGAAGGCCATGCGGCGGGACACGATCTCGACGCGCTCCTCGATGTCGCGGCCGGCGGCGACGTCGACGGCGAGACCGAAGCGGTCGAGAAGTTGCGGACGCAACTCTCCCTCTTCGGGATTCATCGTCCCGACGAGGACGAAGTCTGCGGCCTGGGTGTGCGAGACACCGTCCCGTTCGATGGTGATCCGGCCGCTGGCCGCGGCATCGAGCAACACGTCGACGAGATGATCGGCGAGCAGGTTGACCTCGTCGATGTACAACACACCGCCGTCGGCGCGGGCAAGCAGGCCAGGCGTGAACTCCGCCCGGCCCTCGCTCAGCACCGCGGTGAGGTCGAGCGAACCGATGACCCGGTCCTCGGTGGCCCCGATCGGTAACTCGACAACACGCCCGCGGCCGGACTCCGGTCCCCCACCATCCGGGGTGGCGGGCCCGTCACCGAGCAGCGGACCGAGCCCACGCACGATTGTCGATTTGGCGGTGCCCTTCTCCCCGCGGATCAGCACACCGCCGATCCCCGGCGAGATCGCCGACAGGATGAGTGCCAACTTGAGTCGTTCCTGGCCGACGACCGCGCTGAACGGATAGCGGATCGGCGCCTGCCCGTCCGTGGTCCGGTGGCGTCCGCTCATCGGTGGCCGCCATCGGATTCGGCCGATGCGCCGGCCACGGGCGACGGGTCGCGTCGCATCGACACATGCGGGATACCGTCCTCGAGGTACTCCTCACCCTCGGTGACGAAACCGAACTTGGCGTACATCTCGACGAGGTAGGCCTGCGCCTCGATGCGGCACGGATGATCGCCGATCTCGGCGAGTGCCGCGGTCATCAACCGCGCGGTCAGTCCCTGACCGCGGTGCGCGCGTTCGGTGCAGACACGTCCGATCCGGTACATCGTGGCGCCGTCGGCGGCCGACGGATCCGTGAGGAGTCGCAGCGTCGCGATGACGCCGTCGTCGTCGGCGACCCAGAACTGCCGGGTCGACGGCTCGAGATCGCGGCCGTCGAGCTCCGGATACGGACACGCCTGCTCGACGACGAAGACGTCGATCCGCAGCCGCAGGATCTGATAGAGGGTCGCGGCGTCCAGCTCGGCTGCCGGGCTGTGGTGTAACTGCCCTTCCGAAGTCATGGTGTCGTGACTATCACAGTCGCGTTCCCGGGCACCAGCCGCAGGCGACGCCGGGGATCGACGAGGAGGATGTCAGACCGCCGGGGCCGGGTCGAGGCTTACCTCGACGCCCCGCTCGACGCCGTCCCGCTTGAGGGCGAGGCTGGCGTTGGTCCAGTCCCAGACCTGTCGGAAGAGATCCCGGTTGTCGGAGAGCTTCTGACCGAATGACGGGATCATCTCGGTGAGTGCCGGCGCCCACCCCGCGTACTGGTCGGGGAAGCACTTCTCGAGGACCTGCAGCATCGCGGGCACCGCGGTCGACGCGCCCGGGGACGCGCCGAGCAGGCCGGCGATGGTGCCGTCACCGGCGGTGACCACCGCGGTGCCGAACTCGAGGCTGCCCCCGACGCCGGTCTTGCGGATGACCTGCACACGCTGTCCGGCGGTGATGATCTCCCAGTCGCCACCCTCGGCCCGCGGGACGAACTCGCTCAACGTGTCGACCCGGTCGGCCCGGGTGGCGGCGAGCTCACTGATCAGGTACTTGAGCAGGCCGAACTCCTGCGGCGCGATCGACATCATCGGCAGCAGGTTGCCCGGCTTGACCGTGCTCGGCAGGTCAGTGACCTTGCCGTTCTTGAGGAACTTGGGTGACCACCCGGCGTAGGGCCCGAACAACAGGCCGGGCTTGTGGTTGATCACACGGGTGTCGAGGTGCGGGACCGACATCGGGGGCGCGCCCACGGCCGCCTGGCCGTAGACCTTGGCCTGATGCTCGCTGACGAGTTCCGGGTTGGTGCAACGGAAGAACTCGCCCGACACCGGGAATCCGCCGAACCCCTTCGCCTCCTTGATGCCCGACTTCTGCAGCAGGTGCAGTGCACCGCCGCCCGCCCCGACGAAGACGAACTTCGCGTGCACGGTCAGCTTCTGCTTCGTGCGCAGATTCCGGACCTTGATGATCCAGCTGCCGTCGGACTGCTTGGAGAGGTTCGTCACGTCGTGACCGAAGTAGATGTCCGCACCGGTGCGGCCGACGTAGTTGATGAGCTGCTGGGTGAGCGCACCGAAGTCGACGTCGGTGCCCTCGGTGAACCAGTTCAGGGCGACCGGATCGGCGAAGTCGCGACCCGCGGACATCAGCGGCAACCGCTGCGTGAACTCGGTCGGGTCGTCGATGAACTCCATCCCCTCGAACAACACCTGGCCGGCGAGCCGGTCGTAGCGCTTGCGCAGGTACTCGACACCCGCGGGGCCATGGGTGAAGGCGACGTGTGGGATGGGGTTGATGAACTCGCTCGGGTCACCGAGGATGCCGTTGTCCACCGAGTTGGCCCAGAACTGACGCGACACCTGGAACTGCTCGTTGATGGTGATCGCCTTGTCGATGTTCACGTCACCGTCGGCGGTCTTCGGCGTGTAGTTCAGCTCGCAGAGGGCCGAGTGGCCGGTCCCGGCGTTGTTCCACGGGTCGCTGCTCTCGGCGGCCGCCGCATCGAGACGTTCGAACAAGCTGATGGACCAGTCCGGCTGCAGCCGGCGTAGCAGCGCGCCGAGGGTGGCGCTCATGATTCCCGCACCGACCAGCGCGACGTCCGTCTTGATCACCGATTGAGACACTCGGAGCTCTCCTTCGCACAGGATGGACGATCGACGTTGATGTAGAGCTGTGTGGTCGTCCCTGTCAACGGCCATTGTTCCCCATCCTCGGTCGAACCACGGAATCGCCTCGGGCAAATGTGGGCTGGCTGACAGTTGGCGCCGGTCGACCGCGGGCGGTATCTCCCGGGCATCGCTTCTCTACAGTGGAAACGTGACCGCATCCTCCGGGGCCCCCCGTCACGACAGCGGGCCCGCTGCGACCTGGCAACCCGATCGACTCCTCGACCGCTACGAGGTCCTCACCCTGCCGCTGGGAGACGATCCCGACGGCGAGGGTCCCATCACCGCGAGCCTGGTCCGCAAGGCCGGGCAGGAACCCGCGGAGAACGGTGCCGTGCTGTACGTGCACGGATTCACCGACTATTTCTTCCACGAACCCCTCGCCGACTTCTTCCACGACCGCGGATATGCGTTCTACGCGCTCGACCTGCGCAAGTGCGGACGGTCCCTCGCGAAAGAACACACCGCGCACTTCACCACCGACCTGCGTCAGTACGACGACGAACTCGGTCGTGCCCTCGACGTGATCGTCGACGAGACCGCCGGCCACGGCGGGTCGGCACGGGTCGTCGTCGCGGCGCACTCCACCGGCGGACTGATCGCCCCGTTGTGGCTGGATCGCCTCCGACAGGAGTCACCCCAGCGCCACGCGCACGTGCGCGGACTGCTGTTGAACAGCCCGTGGTTCGACCTCCAGGGCAGCCCGGTGCTGCGCAGTCTGCCGGTCTCGACCGTGATCCGCGTCGTCGCCGCCGTGCGGCCGAGAACGGTCATCCCCCAAGAACTCTCCGAGGGGTACGGGCGGAGCATCCACGAGACGACCGGCGGCGAATGGGCCTACGAGTTGTCCCTCAAACCGATGGGCGGGTTCCCGGTGACGTTCGGATTCCTCCACGCCGTGCGCCGCGGCCAGGCACACCTGCACGGCGGCGTGGACGTGGGCGTCCCGTCGCTGGTGCTGCGGTCGGACAAGACGATCTTCAACTCTCGCCATCCGAGCAGCGTGGACAACTCCGACGTGGTCCTCGACGTCGCGCACATGGCCCGATGGAGCGGCTACCTCGGTGATCGGGTCTCGGTCGTCCCGGTGACCGACGCCCGACACGACGTGTTCCTGTCGGTGCCACGAGCCCGGACGCAGGCCTACCACGAGGTGGACACGTGGTTGCGAACCACACTGGACGTGCCGACGGCCACCGCCGACGACGCCGCGACCACGCCGATCTCCGAGCGCGCATGACGACCACGCAGATCGTGGATCTCGCGATCATCGGCTCCGGCAGTGGCAATTCCATTCCCGACGAACGGTTCGACGACAAGTCGATCGCAATCTTCGAGGAGGGCGTCTACGGCGGCACCTGCCTCAACGTCGGCTGCATCCCCACCAAGATGTTCGTCTACGCGGCCGAGGTCGCCGAGATCGCCCGCCACGGCGAACGCTACGGCGTACACACCCGGGTCGACTCGGTCGACTGGCCCTCTATCGTTGATCGGGTCTTCGGCCGTATCGACCCGATCTCGGTCGGCGGCAAGGAGTATCGCGTCGATCGATGCCCGAACATCACCGTCCACGCCGCGCATGTCGAGTTCGACGGCCGCGATGACGAGGGCCGCTACCGACTGGTGACCGCCGACGCGGAGGTCCTGGCCTCGGAGGTGGTCATCGCGGCCGGCTCCCGCGCGACGGCACCGCCGATCATCGACCAGTCCGCGGTCCGGTACTACACCAACAACGACGTGATGCGCCTCGAGCGCCTGCCCGAACATCTCGTCATCGTCGGAAGCGGCTACATCGCAGCCGAGTTCGCGCACGTCTTCGGTGCGCTCGGGAGTCGGGTGTCGATCATCGCCCGCGGACCGGCACTGCTGCGCAAACAGGATTCCGACATCTCCCGGCGGTTCACCGAGGTCGCCCGCGACACGTGGGATGTCCACCTCGACGCGCAGGTCACCGGCGCCCGCGATCTTCCCGACGGCGGAGTCCGGGTCAGCCTGGCGAACGGTACAGACATCGACGGCGACGTGCTGCTCGTCGCCACGGGCCGACAGCCCAACGGGGATCGCCTGAACCTGAACTCGATCGGCGTGCCGCTCGACGACCAGGGGCGCGTCGTCGTCGATGAGCACGGCCGCACCGACGCCCGCGGTGTGTGGGCGCTGGGCGATGTGAGCTCGCCGTATCAGCTCAAGCACGTCGCCAACCACGAGGAGCGGGTGGTGCAGGCCAACCTGCTCAAAGGCTGGGACGCCGACGATCTCGTCACCGTCGATCACCGCTTCGTGCCCGCCGCGGTGTTCACCCACCCGCAGATCGCATCCGTCGGACTCACCGAGGACGATGCCCGCGAGCGGGGTCTCGACATCACGGTGAAGGTGCAGGCCTACGGCGACGTCGCCTACGGCTGGGCGATGGAGGATTCGACCGGGTTCTGCAAGATCATCGCCGAGCGCGGCACCGGCCGCCTCCTCGGCTGCCACATCATCGGTCCGCAGGCACCGACGGTGATCCAGCCCGTCATCCAGGCGATGTCCTTCGGCCTCAACGCGTCCGACATGGCCCGTGGCCAGTACTGGATTCACCCCGCGATGCCGGAGGTACTAGAGAACGCACTCCTCGGGCTCGACATCTGAGACCGCTCCCGACCTCGGTGAGGACGGCCGGTGGTCTCCGCGTCGTCGGGCCCGACCTGCGAAATACGGCCCCGCGCGTAAGATCTCATCATGGCGATCGTGAACCGCGGCTTCGTGGGTCGTCGGGACCGCGACGCCGGGCGTCTCCCGCCCGGGCAGTACCGCACCTTCGATTTCCCGGTGCTGTCGGCCGAACCGACCCCCACCGTGCCGCTCGACGCCTGGTCGTTGACGATGCAGTCGTCGGATCATCGGGCGCACAGCTGGACCTGGGCGCAGTTCCAGGATCTCCCGCACGAGGAGATCACCACCGACATCCATTGCGTCACCCGATGGTCGAAGTTCGAGACCCGCTGGCGAGGGGTCTCGTTCGACACGATCCTGGCGAACCTGCCGTGGCCCGCCGACTCCCACGTGATGGCGCATTGCCACGGCGGGTACACCACCAACCTCGCGGTGAGCGACCTGACATCCGGGCGCGGCTGGATCGCGGACACCTACGACGGCGAGCCGCTGCCCGCCGAACACGGCGGTCCGGCACGGCTGCTCGTCCCCCACCTCTATTTCTGGAAGAGCGCCAAATGGGTGCGGCGACTGCGTTTCATGCCGGCCGACACACCCGGGTTCTGGGAGAGTCGCGGATACCACATGCATGGGGATCCGTGGAGCGAGCAGCGGTATTCATGACCGACTGGCAGATCACCACGGTCATCTCGCAGGTCCGTCACACCGACAGCGCGCGTTCGCTGCGTCTGGCACTGTCCGAACCGTTTCAGGGACGTCCCGGCCAGCACCTCGACATCCGCCTCACCGCCGAGGACGGCTACTCCACGGCGCGGACCTACTCGTTGTCCGACGTCCGGGAGAACCGCACGGTGGAGGTGACGGTGGAGCGCGCGGAGGACGGCGAGGTCTCGCCGTATCTCGTCGACGTCGTCGAGGTCGGCGAGCCACTGGAGGTGACACAGCCACACGGAGGCTGGTTCACCTGGGACGGTCGGGACACCGCGCCGGTGCAGTTGATCGCCGGCGGGTCCGGGCTCGCCCCACTGATGGCGATGATCCGCACACGCGAGGTCGTGGCGCCGACGGTGCCGTTCGATCTCGTCTACTCGTTGCGGTCGCCGGACCGGATGCTGTTCGCCGATGACCTGCGCCAGCTGATCGAACACCGGCGACTCCCCGTTCATCTCGCCCACACCCGCAGCGCCCCAGCCGACGACCCACGGCCGGTCGGGCGGCTGTCCGCCGACGAACTGGCCGAGATCACCATCGGCCCCGAACACGAACCGGCAGTGTACATCTGCGGACCCAACCGTTTCGTCGAGCACTGCGCCGCGGCAATGGTGGCCGCCGGGCACCAACCCGGACGCGTGCGCACCGAGCGGTTCGGCTGACCGGTCGGACGCCGCGGGGTCAGAACACCGCGGACCGCAGCGCGATCTCGCTCGCCATCGCGGCATCGGCATGCTGCGGAACCCAGTGATCGATGCCCGGGAGCTCGCAGAACCGGAAGTCGGAGTACGCGTAGCGCCCACTCATCTGGGCCTGCTCTCGCCCGAGCGCCGCGTCGGCGTCGCCCCAGATCATGGTGGTCGGAATCTCGACGGGAGGGCAGGCCAGCGTCTCGGCGATGTTGCCGGTGAAGTTCGCCCGATACCAGTTGAGGGGTCCGGTCAAGGCGCCGGGAGCCGTGAGCGGTTCGAGTTCCGCGGCGGTCACGCCGGCACGCCTCAGCAGTACGCCCTTCCGCGCCAGAAGTTTCTCCTCCGCATCATCGGCGATGAAATCCTTGATGTAGGAGGAGCGTTCACGTTGATCGCTGTTCTCGAGGGCGTCCCGCATCGCCGAGGGATGGCCCGTGCTGGCCGCCACCAGACTGGTGAACCGATCCGGATGTTTCCCGGCGAGATGCCAGGCCACGATCCCACCCCAGTCGTGGCCCACCAGCATCGCGTACTGGATTCCGAGCTGGTCGAGTACGCCGAGCGCATCGTCGACGAGATGGTCGAGCGCATAGGCGTCCACGCCGTCGGGCCGCGCGCCCGGACTGTATCCGCGTTGATCGAAAACAATTGTGCGCAGACCACTTTCGTGCAGCCGCGGTACAACCGTGTCATAGCACGAACTGTTCACCGGGAACCCGTGCAGGAGCAGCACCCACTTGCCGTCCTCCGGTCCCCCGATCCGGGCATCGAAGGTGAGTTCCCCGACCGTCACCGAGCGCTGTTGCGTGTCCACCGGCCCAGGATAGGCGAGAACGACGGCTGCGGGCCGCGGTCCCCTGATCAGCCGACGTGGTGGGTGATGACCGGTGCTTTCGGGTCCGGCCCGTCCTCGATCACGGCCGCGATGCGCGCCATGTCGAGGTACTCGCCGACGAGATCGGCCATCAGGTCGACCTGCCTGTTCCGGATGTCGTCCACGACGGTCGCGGCCGCGACCACGAAGTCCGGCTTGCCGCATTCCCGCGCGACCTCACGCAGGAATGTGCGTCGGAAGGCGTCCGAGGCGAGCAGACCATGCCAATGGGTACCGCGGACCGCGCCGTGCACGACGCCCTCCGGACCGTGCGCGCTGTCGACGATCCACGTCTGCTCGCGGGTGGACCGCACCCGCCCGTGGTGGATCTCGTACCCGGTGATCGGGTGACCCGCCCCGGTTCCGGTGACCTGCCGGAGCACCTTGCCCGGGTCGAAGACGATCTCCATGTCCAGGATCCCGAGGCCGTCGACCGGACCGGCCGCCGATTCGACGGGATCGTCGATACGTCGGGCGAGCATCTGGAAGCCACCACAGATCCCGATCACGGGGCGAGCCCGGCGCGCGCGGTCCACCAGGGCGACGTCGAGGCCGCGCTCCCGCAACCAGGACAGATCGGCGACGGTGGCCCGGGTGCCCGGCAGCACGACCAGATCGGCCGACGTCACGCTCGCCGGATCGTCGACCCAGGTGACGTCGACGCCCGGCTCACAGCCCAGTGCCTCGACGTCGGTGGTGTTGGACACCCGCGGAAGCCGGATCGCGGCCACCGACAGCCGTACGGGCGACGACCCCGACGGCCCGTCGGGTGGGCCGACGCGCCGGCCGACGGGCGCGGCGAGTGAGTCCTCGGCGTCGATCCACAGATCCGATCGGAACGGGATCACCCCGAACGTCGGACGTCCGGTCAGGTCGCGCAACTGATCGAGCCCCGGGGTCAGGATCGTGGGGTCACCCCGGAACTTGTTGATCACGTATCCGGCGATGAGGCGTTGGTCGTCGGCGTCGAGGACCGCGGTGCTGCCGAAGAGGTGGGCCAGCGAACCGCCCCGGTCGATGTCGCTGACCAGTAGGACCGGAAGGCGCGCCGAGCGCGCCAGACCCATGTTCGCGATGTCGGTCGCACGCAGGTTGATCTCGGCGACCGATCCGGCGCCCTCGCAGACCACCACGTCGTACTCGGACCGGAGTCCGGCGAGTTCGTCGGCGATGATCCCGGCCAGCCGAGAACGCCACGCGTGATAGTCACGGGCGCCGACGTCACCGGCGGGCCGCCCCCGCACCACCACATGGGAGCGGCGGTCGCTGCCGGGTTTGAGGAGCACCGGGTTGAACCGCGTCGACGGCGCGAGCCCGCACGCGAAGGCCTGCAGCGCCTGCGCGCGGCCGATCTCACCGCCGTCGAGCGTGACCGCGGAGTTGTTCGACATGTTCTGCGCCTTGAACGGCGCGACCCGAACACCCTGCCGGGTCAGCAGCCGGCACAGACCGGCGACGATGAGACTCTTCCCGGCGTCGGAACTGGTGCCGCCGACGAGCAGCGCGCCCTTCACGCCGGCGACGTCACAGGTCCGGCAGGGTCAGGATCTCCGCGCCGTCGTCGGTCACCACCAGGGTGTGTTCGAACTGCGCCGTCCATTTCTTGTCGACGGTCGCCACGGTCCAACCGTCGTCCCAGATCTCGTAGGCGAGCCCACCGAGATTGATCATCGGTTCGATGGTGAAGACCATGCCCGGTTCGATGACGGTGTCCACGTCCGGCCGGTCGTAATGCAGGATGACGAGGCCGTTGTGAAAAGTCTCACCGATGCCGTGGCCGGTGAAATCCCGCACCACGTTGTAGCCGAAGCGATTCGCGTAGGCCTCGATCACCCGCCCCACGACATTCAGCTCACGCCCCGGTTTGACCGCCTTGATCGCCCGCTCGGTCGCGATCCGAGTCCGCTCCACCAGATCGGCCACCTCGGTCGCGACATCCCCGGCCAGAAACGTCGCATTGGTGTCACCGTGGACCCCGTCGATGTAGGCGGTCACGTCGATGTTGACGATGTCGCCGTCCTCGATCACCGTCGAATCCGGGATGCCGTGACAGATCACCTCGTTCAACGAGGTGCAGCAGGACTTGGGAAAACCCTTGTAGCCCAGCGTCGACGGGTAGGCACCATGATCGACCATGTAGTCGTGGGCGATGCGGTCGAGTTCGTCGGTGGTCACCCCGGGCGCCACCGCCCGACCGGCCTCGGCGAGCGCGTTGGCCGCAATCCTCGCGGCGACGCGCATCTTCTCGATGGTCTCCGGCGTCTGCACCCACGGCTCGCTGCCCTCGTTGGCCGTCGGTTTCCAGGCGTACTCCGGTCGCTCGATCGAGTCCGGTACCGGCCGGGTCGGCGTCAGCGTGCCGGGCCGCAGTGCAGCGCGAACAGTCATACAACCAGCTTATCCAGACGGCGCCCGCGGAAATGTGCCGCCCGGGCACCGGCGGGCCGGCAGGTGGCCGTTCGGCTGCGAACTAAGGTGAGACTCAGTGCCCGGGGTGTGGAGGTGTCGTGAGGTGGTACGTGAGGCGCGGTGAACAGGTGACGCGCGGGAACGCGGTGATCCGAACTCTGCTGGTCGTCGCTGCGCTGATGCTGACGGGGTCCACGACAGCCTGCTTCGTCGAACCCATCGAGCAGACCCGGCAATCGGTCGCACCGACCGCACACCTGCGCAGCGGGCCGCAGACGGCCGAACTCCCGAGCAGAGACGTGGTTCCGGTCGCCGACGATCCGGAGCCGTCGCTTCCGGTCACGGTCGACTCCGTGCGCCACGGCAAGGTGACCGTCACCGACGCGAGTCGGATAGTGGCGGTCGACATCAACGGCACGCTCGGCACCATCGTCTTCTCCCTGGGCCTCGGTTCGCGCGTCGTCGGCCGCGACACGTCGACGGCATTCCCGTCGGCCGCAGCCCTCCCTGTGGTGACCAACCGCGGCCACAGTCTCAACGCGGAGGCCGTCCTCGCGCTGGCGCCGACCGTGTTGCTCGTCGACGAGAACGCGGTGCCGGCGGCCGCAGTCGACCAGATCCGGGATTCCGGCGTGACGGTGGTGGTGTTCCCCGGGGACCGCAACCTGGCCTCCAACGACGATCTGATCCGTTCGGTCGCGACGACACTGGGTGTGCCCACGCAGGGTGAGCGGCTGGCCGCACGCACCGACGCACAGGTCGGCGCGGCCCGCGCCCTGGTCCCGTCACCGTCGGGCGATCCGACCATGGCCTTCGTCTACATCCGCGGTCGCAACCTGATCCTGCTCGCCGGACCCGGCTCCGGCGCAGACGATCTGATCAAGGAACTCGGCGGCAAGGACGCCGGCGAGCAGGCCGACCTGTCCGGCGCGTTCACCGCGATCAGCGCCGAGGCGATGATCAAGGCCGATCCCAATGTGATCCTGGTGATGACGCAGGGCGCCGACACGGTCGGCGGTCCGGACGGTGTCCTCGCCCTGCCGGGCATCGCGGAGACCGACGCGGGACGGAATCGGCGGGTGGTGCAGATGGACGAGACCAAGATCCTCGCGTTCGGACCCGACATCGGTGAGGTCCTCGCCTCCCTGGCCCGGGCGATCTACACGTGAGCGCGCCCACCGCGGTCGATCCGACCACCCGGACGGTCCCCGACCACCGGAACCGGCATCGCACCCGCAGCATCCTCGTACTGCTGGGACTGATCATCGGCACCGCGGCACTCGTCGTCGTCTCGGCGGGCATGGGCCAGGTGAGTGTGCCGCCGGTCGAGGTCCTCGGCAGCCTCGCCCACCACTTCCACCTCGACGTCGGACCGCTGCCGTCGCATCCGAACGGCGAGGGCGCCCTCTGGAACGTGCGGTTCCCACGGATCGTGCTCGGTCTGCTCGTCGGTGCCGCGCTCGGCGCCGGCGGTTGCCTGCTGCAGGGCGTGCTCGCCAATCCGTTGGCGGAGCCCGGCATCATCGGTGTCTCGTCGGGAGCCGCGGTCGGTGCATGCCTGATGATCGTGCTCGGTGGCGGGACCGCGAACGACTGGGCGTTGGCCGGTGCCGCATTCGTGTTCGGCCTGTTCACCGCGGCGTCGGTCTACCTGTTGTCGCTGCGCGACGGCGCGACGTCGGCGATCATGCTGGTGCTCACCGGTATCGCGGTGAACGCCTTCGCGCTCGGCATCATCGCCTACCTGACGTTCGTCGCATCGACGGCGGCCCGCGAGCAGATCGTGTTCTGGCAGTTGGGGTCGCTCGCCGGGACGACCTGGGACGAGGTGTGGGTGTCCGCCCCGCTGATCATCGCCGCCGTCGCGGCCGCCCTCGTCCTGGTCCACAAGATCGATCTGCTCGCGCTCGGCGAGATCCAGGCCGCGTCGCTCGGGGTGAACGTCGAGGTGGTGCGCCGGCAGGTGATCGTGCTGGTGTCGATACTGACCGCCGCGGCGGTCGCCTTCGCCGGGATCATCATGTTCGTCGGGCTGATCGTCCCGCATGTGCTGCGCCTGATCGTCGGTCCGCGCCATGCGATCCTGCTGCCGGCCAGCGTCGTCGGCGGCGCCCTGGTCATCACCGGTGCAGATCTCGCGGCCCGGACCATGCTCGGTGATGCGGATCTGCCACTGGGTATGTTCACGTCCCTGATCGGCGGCCCGGTGTTCTTCATCCTGCTGCGGCGCAGCCGTCACGCCGGAGCCGGGTGGTGAGCATGGCGGTGGCCACATCCGGTGTCGTCGCCGAGCACATCACCGTCGCCCTCGGCGGCCGTGAGGTGGTCCACGACGTCTCACTCCAGGTCGAGCCCGGTTCACTGCTCGCCCTCGTCGGTCCCAACGGTTGCGGCAAATCCACTCTGCTCTCGGTGCTGGCCGGACTGCGGCGACCCGATCACGGGTCGGTCCGGATCGACGATCGACTGGTGGCCAAGGCCTCGTCCCGCGATCTGGCCAGGTTGCGTTCCTTTGTGACACAGCACAATCGGACCGACACCCCGTTCACGGTGGCCGAAGTGGTGGAGATGGGCCGATTCCCGTGGCTGCGCACCCCGCAGGCGGTCGACTCCCCCGCGATCATCGACACGGCCATCCGCGCCTGCGACCTGACCGACATCACCCACCGCGCCTTCGCCCAACTGTCCGGCGGGCAGCAGGCCCGGGTCTCGATCGCACGGGCGCTGGCCCAGCGTGCCCCCGTGATGCTGCTCGACGAACCGACCGCGGCCCTCGACATCCATCACCAGGAGTCGGTCCTCGACATCCTGCGCGTCGCCCGCGACGACGGCGCAGCGGTCTTACTGGTGGTGCACGACCTGTCACTGGCCGCCGCATACGCCGATCAGGTGGCGCTGATGAAGGACGGCAGACTGCTGGCGCACGGCCCGACACGAGACGTACTGACGGCTGATCTCCTCTCGGAGACCTACGACCATCCGGTGGAGATCTGGGATCACCCGGAGTCGGGACAGCCGATCATCGTGCCGCGCCGAACCTGATGGCGCCGAACCTGATGGCGCCGAACCTGATGGCGCTGAACCTGACGACGGAGAAGCCGGACCGGGGCGACCGATCTCAGGACCGTGCCCCGGAGTAGTAGCCGGGCGGCAGTCCCGCGAAGAAGTCACGGGTGACCCCGACCGCATTGTTCGAGTCGCCGCCGCGGACCACGAGTGTCGCGAACGCCAGGTCGCCGCGGTAGCCCGCGAACCACGCGTGCGAGCCACCGTCGAACTCGGCCTCACCGGTCTTGCCCAGGACGTCGCCCTCCCCGGCGATCACCGTGCCGGTGCCCTGCTGGACGACGGCGCGCATCATCGGTCGCAACTCGGCGACCACTGCCGGGTCCAGCGTCGGCTGCGGACCGGTGACCGTGGTCGGCTTGCCCAGGATCAGCTGCGGCACAGGCGCTTTGCCATTGTGCGCGACAGTTGCGGCGACCAGGGCCAGCCCGAGCGGACTCACCAGCACCTTGCCCTGGCCGAAGCCGTCCTCGCTGCGTGCCACGAGCTCCGCCGCGATCGGCACCGACCCGGATGTCGCGTCGAGCCCGGCGATGTCGTACTGCTGGCCGATGCCCATCGCGGCGGCGGTGTGCGCGAGATCCGACGGACCCATCTCGCTGGCGAGCTTGGCGAAGGTCGTGTTGCACGAGCTCGCGAACGCCTGGAGCATCGGCACCGTGCCGAGCGAGAACCGATCGTAGTTCGGGATGCGCCGCGGCCCGATCTCGATCTCTCCGGGACACGGCACCATCGTCTGCGGGTGTGCGAGGTTGCGGCTGATGGCCGCGGCCGCGGTCACCATCTTGAACGTCGAACCGGGCGGATAGAGACCGGTGGTCGCGATCGGGCCCTGCCGGTCGGCCGCCTTGTTCTGCGCGACGGCGAGGATGTGCCCGGTCGACGGCTGGAGCACCACCATCGCGATCTGGAAGCGGTTGGTCGCGTCGACCGCGCGTTGCGCGGCGACCTGCACCTGCCGGGACAGGCTCAACGACACCGCAGGCGCGGGCTCCGGGTCGTGGTCGGCGAGCACGTCGGCGTCGAGACCGTTCGGGTTGACCGTGACCACCCGCCAGCCCACCCGACCGTCGACCTCGCTGTCGACGACCTTCTTGACCTCGGTCAGCAGCGCGGGCGCGAAACCCGGCGTCTTCGGCACCAGTTCGGCCTGCTCATTGTGGGTGACACCCGGGATGGCGAGCTGGTCTCGGAGCTGATCGAAATCGCGATGCGAGAGCCGCATGATCGGATACGGCGAGCCGGACGCGGTGGACTCCTCGGCGATCTTCTGTGCGGACAACGTCGGATCGAACCGCTTCAGCGTGGTGACGAGCTGGGTCACCGAATCCGCGACCGACCCACTCGCCGCGGCGGCCGCGGCGTCGAAGTTGATCCCGACCACCGAACCGTTGACCATTACCTGCGATCCGTCGGCCTCGTTGACCGTCGCTCGGGGCGCCTCGACGATCCGGAGCGAGAGTCGTTGATTGGCACCGAGATCGGGGTGGATGTCGGTGGTGGCCCACCGGACGGACCAGCCGGCGTCGGATCTGATGAGCCGGACCCGGGCCGGGTAACTCCACTCACGGCCGCGCGGTAGACCCCAGCGGTAGGTCACGTCGATGTCCGCGGTGTCGCCGGTGATACGCGCCTTTCCGGTACTCGCGGACACCTTCTCGGCGGACAGACCCTCCCAGGCGGCATCGAGGTCGGTGCGGGCCTGGGTGGGGTTGTCGGTGAGCGCGGCGGCAGCCGCCGCGTCGCCACCGCCGTAGGCATCGAGGAATTGCTCGACGGCCTGTCGGGGACCGTCGTCGGCGCCGGCGCAGCCGGCGACCCCGAGTGCCACGACAGCACTCATCGACACACAGGTCACGCTGATCGCACGCCGTCTCATCTGCCACATCAGCTGCGATCATATGGCGTCCGGCAGCGATATCCGTTGCGCCACGCGCGACGTGACGCGATGTGTCGCGTCGTCGACCGGTCAGTCGACGAGAACCGTCGTGAACGTGCCGACCTCGCTGAACCCGACCTGCCGGTAGACCTCACGGGCCGGCAGGTTGAAGCTGTTGACGTAGAGGCTCGGGGTACGGCCGTAGCTGATGATGGCGGCGGCGATGGCGGCGGTCCCGCCGGCGCCGAGTCCCTCTCCGCGGCGGTCCGGGGACACCCAGACGCCCTGGATCTGGCCGACTCTGCGTGACAGCGAACCGATCTCGGCCTTGAACACGACCTCGCCACGATCGAAACGGGCGAAGACGCGCTGTGCGGAGATCAGCGACGCGAGGCGTCGGCGGTAGGACCGTCCGCCGTCGCCGGCGCATGGGTCGACTCCGACCTCGCCGATGAACATGTCGATGGCGGCGGGGAGATAGGCGTCGAGGTCGTCGAGGGTGACCAGTCGGACCAGGGGATCCGGGGTCACCGCGGGTGCACCGGTCAACGCCATCAGCGGCTGGTTGTCACGCACCTCGCGGGCCGGGCCCCAACACGGCGCGATCCGATCCCAGAACGGCAGAACCATCTCGGCGCGACCCACGATCGACGAGCAGACCCGGGGCGCGGCGGCCGCCCGATCGGCGAACCCGTCCATGTCACCGGTCGACCCGAGGAGCGGGATGAGGTTGGCCCCGGAGAAGCACAGCGACGAGGTCGGGTCGTCGACCGTCCACAGTTCGCCACCCAGTAGGCGCGGATTGATGCCGTGCGACTCGAATCTGGCCGCCACCATGCACATCGCGACCGGATCGGTCGCGAGCACGCGTTCGACCACGGGTGCATCACGTGCGCCGAGTGGGCGGTCACCCAGTAACTTCAGCACCCGCCGCTCCTCTGCATGATCCGGCAGGGTTGCGAACACCGGCCGGGCGGCCGGCGGCAGTGGCCGTCCCCATCGCTGTCAGCCGACCGTCACGTCAACTGACCGTCACGACCGGGGGACCACCTTCCCTGTCCCCATCAGTGTCTCCTGACTCACCCGCGATCCGCAGCGCTTCTTCGATCAAGGTCTCCACGATCTGCGCCTCCGGCACGGTTTTGATGACCTCGCCCTTGACGAAGATCTGCCCCTTGCCGTTGCCCGATGCCACACCCAGGTCGGCCTCGCGGGCCTCGCCGGGACCGTTGACCACGCAACCCATGACTGCGACGCGCAGCGGGACCTCCATGCCCTCGAGTCCTGCGCTCACCGCATCGGCGAGTTTGTAGACGTCGACCTGGGCGCGACCGCACGACGGGCAGGACACGATCTCCAGCTTGCGTGGCCGTAGGTTCAGCGATTGCAGGATCTGGTCGCCGACCTTGATCTCCTCTGCCGGCGGCGCGGACAACGACACGCGGATCGTGTCGCCGATCCCCTCCGACAACAGCGCGCCGAAGGCCACCGCGGACTTGATGGTGCCCTGGAACGCCGGGCCGGCCTCGGTGACACCCAGATGCAGGGGGTAGTCGCACTGCGCGGCCAGCTGCCGGTACGCCTCGACCATCACGACCGGGTCGTTGTGCTTGACCGAGATCTTGATGTCGCCGAAACCGTGCTCCTCGAACAGGCTCGCCTCCCACAGGGCGGACTCCACGAGCGCCTCCGGGGTTGCCTTGCCGTACTTCTTCAACAGGCGGGGATCCAGCGAGCCGGCGTTGACGCCGATGCGGATCGGGATGCCCGCGTCTTTCGCGGCGTACGCCACCTCTTTGACCCGGCCGTCGAACTCCTTGATGTTGCCCGGGTTGACCCGCACCGCCGCGCAGCCGGCGTCTATCGCCGCGAAGATGTACTTCGGCTGGAAATGGATGTCGGCGATCACCGGGATCTTGCTCTTCCTGGCGATGACGGGCAGCGCCTCGGCGTCCTCGGGTCGCGGGCAGGCGACGCGCACGATGTCGCATCCCGACGCGGTCAGCTCGGCGATCTGCTGCAGCGTGGCGTTAATGTCGTGGGTCTTGGTCGTGGTCATCGACTGCACGGAGATCGGGTGATCGCTGCCGACGCCGACCTTGCCGACCTGGATCTGGCGGGTCGTGCGGCGCGGGGCCAGGACCGGGGGCGGTCCGCTCGGCATGCCGAGTCCGATCGGGACCGCATCCGGCGATGTTGTCAGGGCGTTCATCTCGTTCACCTCGAATGACGAATGGCTGTGTGGTTCACGGGCTGCGGGCTGTGTTGTCAGAAGATCTTGATCGGATTGATGATGTCGGCGGTGAGCGTGAGAACCATGAATCCACCCATGATCACCACCACCGCGTACGTGATCGGCATGAGCTTGACGTAGTCGACCGGACCTCCGGCCGCCCGGCCGAACCAGCCACGGACCGTATTACGGGCCTTCTCATAGCCGACGATGGCCATGTGCCCACCATCCAAGGGTAATAGCGGGACGAGATTGAACAGGCCGAGGAAGAAGTTGATGCTGATCAGCAGCAACAGGAACGTGCTCCACGCACCGCGCTCCACCGCCTGGCCGCCCATCACCGATGCGCCGTACACGCTGACCGGTGTGTCCGCGGCACGCTCACCGCCGGTGACGGCGGTCCACAGCGCGCTCACCTTGGACGGCAGCGACAACAGGGCATCCCAGGTGGCGACGAACAGATCACCGGTGAACGCGAACGATGCGGGGATCACGGCGAGACCGTCGTAGTGGTTGATCGACGGCGGCGGGCTGAACTCGATGCCGACCTTGCGGGTCTGCTGGGTCTCGGTGCCGCCATCACGCGTCGGCGCGGTCACGGTGGACGGTTGCGGGGTGATCGTGAACTCGCGCTGTACCCCGTCGCGGTCGACGGTGAGCGCAACCGGGCCGGTCGAATCGGTGATCTTCTCGGACACCTGCGCATAGTCGGAGACCGGCGCCCCGTTGACGGCGACGATCGTGTCGCCGGCCCGCAGCCCGGCGACCTCGGCCGGCCCGTCGGCCGCCGCGCACGGTGTCGACTCCGGCTTCTTGTCGGTGAAATACGTGGTGCTCGCCGGCACGCAATCGACCTTCGACACGGTCGCCGGGACCGGATCCTGGCTGATGTTGGGCAGACCGAAGATCGCCCCGACGATGACCACCAGGACGAATCCGAGGATGAAGTTCTGGGCCGGACCGGCGAACAGGACGACCAGACGCTTCCACGGCTTCTGCAGGTACATCGCCCGCGGGCGGTCCTCTTCGGAGATCTCGTCGTAGGGCGTCATGCCGGCGATGTCGCAGAATCCGCCGAGCGGAAACGCCTTGACGCCATACTCCGTCTCACCGCGCCGCGTCGACCACACGGTCGGTCCGAAGCCGACGAAGTAGCGGCGCACCTTCATGCCGGTCGCCTGGGCGGCCCACATGTGACCGCATTCATGCCATGCCACCGACAGCAGCAGCGCCGCGGCGAACAGCGCCACGCCGAGCGCAAAACTCACTGATTCACTCCATCCGCATATGCCTTGACCAGACGCGCAGCATGATCGCGTGCCCACTGATCAGCGGCCAAGACCTCTTCCACAGTACCTGGCGCGGCACGCCACTCATCGGCCTCGGCGAGCACCTCACCGATGATCTCGACGATCCGCGGGAAGCGGATGGCACCGGAGAAGAATCCCTGCGCGGCGGCCTCGTTGGCGGCGTTGTAGACCGCGGTCAGCGACCCCCCACCGCGCCCGGCCTCCCGCGCCAGGTCGATTGCCGGGAACACCTCGTCGTCGACCGGCTCGAACGTCCAGGCCGATGCGGTCGAGAAGTCGCACGGCCGCGACGATCCGGGCACCCGATCCGGCCAGCCGAGGGCGAGCGCGATCGGCAGCTTCATCGACGGTGGTGACGCCTTGGCGACCGTCGCGCCGTCGACGAAGGTGACCATCGAGTGCACGATCGACTGTGGGTGCACCGTGACGTCGATGCGGTCGTAGTCGACGCCGAAGAGCAGGTGGGCCTCGATGACCTCGAGCGCCTTGTTGACCAGCGTCGCCGAGTTGAGGGTGATCATCGGACCCATGGACCACGTCGGATGGTGGCCCGCCTGCTCCGGCGTCACGTCGTCGAGCGCGGCCCGGGTCCACCCACGAAACGGTCCACCGGACGCGGTCAGCACGAGTCGGTCCACCTCGTCGGCCGTTCCGGCGCGTAGGCACTGCGCGATGGCCGAGTGCTCGGAGTCGACCGGCACGATCTGGCCGGGGGCGGCCGCGTCGAGCACCAACGATCCGCCCGCGACCAACGACTCCTTGTTGGCCAGCGCAAGCCGGGCCCCGACCGCAGCGCGGCGAGGCTGGGTCGCAGTCCGATCGATCCGACGACCGCGTTGAGGATCACGTCGGCCTCGACCGCCTCGATCAGCTCACACATCGCGTCCGGACCACCGAGGACGCGGCCACCGATGTCGTCGGACAGGGTCCGGGCCGCGACCGGATCGGCCACGGCGAGGGCGGACGGCCCGATCCGGAAGGCCTTGGCCTGGTCGCGCAGCAGATCGAGGTTGGCTCCCCCCGCTCCCAGTCCGACCACCTGGAAGCGCTCGGGATGCTCGGCGATGACCTCCAGGGCCTGGACACCGATCGACCCCGTGGAGCCGAGGATCAGTACGCGAGTCGTCACCCGGCCATTGTCCCGCCTCCGACGACCGAGCCCAAACGCCGGCCGGATCAGCGGGCCGGATGCACCGTGCGCCAGTGTTCGGCGATGTCGATCCGTCGCGTGATCCAGACGTCGTCGTGCGACTGGACATGGTCGAGGAAACGCTCGAGCGCCGCGAGGCGGGCCGGGCGCCCGACGAGCCGACAGTGCAATCCGACCGACAGCATCTTGGGCGCGCCGGCCTCCCCTTCGGCGTAGAGCACGTCGAAGGCATCGCGCAGGTGCGTGAAGAACTGCTCGCCGGAGGGGAACCCGCCGGGCGATGCGAACCGCATGTCGTTGGTGTCGAGCGTGTACGGCACCACGAGGTGGTCCACGGTGTCGTCGCCGCGCGGCACCTTCACCCAGTACGGGAGGTCGTCGGCGTAGCTGTCGGAGTCGTAGACGAACCCACCCTGTTCCACGACGAGTTGGCGCGTGTGAGGTGAATCCCGGCCGGTGTACCACCCCTGCGGGCGCTGTCCGGTGATCTCCGTCAACAGCTCGATGCCGGCCTGCATATGCTCGCGCTCGACTGCCGAGTCGACCAATTGGTAACTGAGCCAACGGTATCCGTGACACGCGATCTCATCGCCACGTTCCACGAACGCGGCCGCAGCCTCCGGGTTGCGCGCCATCGCCTGCGCCACGGCGAAGATGGTCAGCGGCAGTTCGCGGCGCGAGAACGCCCGCAGGATGCGCCACACCCCCGCTCGCGACCCGTACTCGTAGAGCGACTCCATGCTCATGTGGCGGTTCGGGAACGACTGCGCGCCGATCATCTCGGAGAGGAACGTCTCACTGCCACGGTCGTTCTCGAGGACGTTGTTCTCCGACCCCTCCTCGTAGTTGAGGACGAATTGCACCGCGATCTTGGCCCCGCCCGGCCATTGCGGGTCCGGTGTCGTCGCGCCGTAGCCGACCATGTCGCGCGGATATCGCTCGGAGCGGTAGTCGGCCAGGGTTCGATGTGCGATCTCGGACATGGCCGCATTCTGTCACCGAACCGGTACAGGTGCGTGGTGGCAACGCGTCGTCGGTGCGGCCCTACGGTTATGCTGTTCGATGAACTACTACCGACCGTCAGACTTCTGACCGCGCTCGTTTTTCTGGCCGCGTCGTCAGACCGCTGACCGTGCAGTGAGGAGCCATCGTGGCAAGCACCGAGGTTGAGCCCGTCGACACCGGCTGGGTTCGCGAGCCCGACGACGCGCCGTCGGCACGGTTCGGCTGGCACGGTCAGGCGACGAAGTCCTTCATCATCGCCGGCTGGTTCTGCGTGTTCGCCCTGTTGGCGATGTTCATCGGCAACCATCGCGGCCACGTCGAGGACATCTGGCTGGTCGTCTTCGCCGCGTTCCTGGCCTACTTCCTGCTCAAGCCGGTGTGGGCCAAGCGCGGCCGCTGGAAGAACTGACCGACTCGGGCATCGCCGCCCGCTCGGCTCAACGTTCCTCTGCGGCGAGCTGACCGCACGCGGCGGCGATCTCCTGCCCCCTGGTGTCGCGCACGGTGCACGAGACACCCTGTTCGCGGACCCGTCGGACGAACTCGCGCTCCGCTGGTTTCGGACTCGCGTCCCATTCCGAGCCGGGTGTCGGATTGAGCGGGATCAGGTTCACGTGCACCAACGGACCGAGGGCCTTGCGCAGCTTCTGTCCCAGCAGGTCGGCCCGCCATGGCTGATCATTGACGTCGCGGATCAACGCGTACTCGATCGACACCCGCCTGCCGGTGGTGTCGGCGTAGTACCGCGCGGCCTCCAGCACCTCGGCGACCGACCAGCGGTTGTTCACCGGGACCAGGGTGTCGCGCAACTCGTCGTCGGGGGTGTGCAAGGACACCGCGAGCGTCACCGACAGCCCCTCGTCGGCGAGGCGACGGATCGACGGCGCGAGGCCCACTGTCGAGACGGTGACGGAGCGAGCCGAGATCCCCAGCCCATCCGGGACCGGCGACGTGATCTGCCGAACCGCGCTGACCACGCGCTTGTAGTTGGCGAGCGGCTCGCCCATCCCCATGAAAACGACATTCGAGAGTCGTCCCGCATCACCGAACTCGCCGTCGCGCAGCGCGCGTGCCGCCGCACGCACCTGGTCGACGATCTCCGCGGTCGACAGGTTGCGGTCCAGCCCGCCCTGCCCGGTCGCACAGAACGGGCACGCCATCCCGCATCCGGCCTGGCTCGAGATGCACAACGTGTTGCGGTCGGCGTAGCGCATCAGGACGCTTTCCAGCAGGGTGCCGTCGTGCAACCGCCACAGCGTCTTGCGGGTGTCGCCGTCGTCGCACGAGATATGGCGCACCGGCGACAGCAAAGCCGGGAAGAGCTTCTCGCCGACGGCGTCGCGAGCCGACGACGGCAGATCGGACATCTCCTCGACATCGCCGTTGAGCCGGCCGTAATACTGACGGGCGAGCTGATTCGCGCGGAACTTCGGCAGGCCCAGGTCGGCGAGGGCGGCGACCCGTCCGGCTGCGTCGAGGTCGGCGAAATGGGTCGGCGGGCGACCTCGTTTGGGCGCGTCGAACACGAGCGGCAATGACGACATGATGACATTGTCGCATGTCATGATGGGTGTATGACGACACCTGATCCTGGCCAGCCGGAGTTCGAACGCGTCGATCCGGTCGATCCGGCCGGCGTCGAAGGCATGGATTCCGAGCACAAGGCGCTGTTGGCCGAGCGCGACAATCTGCGTACCCAGGTCAAAAAAGTCGAACACACCAGGGCACGGGCCACTTTCTTCGGTCTGGTCATCGGTGCCATCATCACGATCCTGCTGCTGGTGTTCATCCTGCAGAACATGGAGTCGCAGCGGATCGAGCTGCTCTTCTGGGAGGTCAACCTGCCGCTGGGTGTGAGCCTTCTCATCGCGGCGATCGCCGGTGCATTGATCGTCGCACTGGCGGGCGGGGTACGCATGGTGCAGATGAGCCGGGCGTTGCGCAAGGCGAAGAAATGAACCCGGGCCGAGCACCCATCGGGTGATCGGCCGACTCAGAGGAGGGCGGTCAGCACCGCCCAGACGATGAACGCGGACGGCAGCAACGAGTCGAGTCGATCCATGATGCCGCCGTGTCCGGGCAGCAGCGTACCCATGTCCTTGATCCCCAGGTCGCGCTTGACCTGCGATTCGACGAGGTCACCGAGCGTCGCACAGACCACCAGGACGGGTCCGAGGATGGCGCCCACCCACCAGTGGGCGTCGAGCAGGAAGATCCCGCAGCACACCGCGCCGGTGGTCCCGACGACGAGCGAGCCGACCAGACCCTCCCACGACTTCTTGGGGCTGATCGCCGGAGCCATCGGGTGTTTGCCGAACAGCACCCCGGCGGCATATCCGCCGACGTCGGAACACACCACGACGACCATCAGCGTGGCGACCCGCGCGGCGCCGTTGTCCTGCACCACCATGTGGGCTCCGAAGGACGCGAGCAGCGGCAGCCACGCGAGCACGAAGACACTCGCCGCGAGGTTGTGCAGGTAGTTCTCGGGTGCGCGACTGATGCCCTGCGCCAACAACATCCACACCATCAGCACGAGTACGGTCGCGGCGAAGGCGGTGAGCACACCGGTCTGCGCCCATGGCCAGCCGGCCCAGATGATCGCCTGCCCGCCGACCAACAGGGGCCAGAACGCCACCTGGTACCCGCCGTCGCGCAGACGTTTGGAGACCTCCCAGGTCGCGATCGCGAATGCTACTGCGACGACTCCGTACCAGACCTTCGGCGCGAACAGCAGGATCAGGATGATCGAGATCCCGAGCGTGCCCCCGACGCCGATCGCGGCCGGCAGGTCGCGACCGGCACGCGACTTCTTCTTCTCCGCCGGCGCCTGCCCGCTCGGAGTCGACGCGCGGGGAGCCGGGTCAGGCGTCTGGCCCCCGGTCACCCCGGACCTGCCCGAGGCGCCGGTGGCGTCGCCGGGCAGCGGCTCGTTCGCGGACGATTCGGTGGCCATCGATTCCGGTATAGCCGTGCGAGGCGGATCCGCGCTCACACTTCGAGCAATTCGTTCTCTTTGTGCTTCACCAGATCGTCGACCTGGGCGACGTACCCGGCCGTGGTCTTGTCGAGTTCCTTCTCGGCGCGGGAGACGTCGTCCTCCCCCGCCTCGCCGTCCTTCTGGATGCGCTTGAGTTCGTCGACCGCCTTGCGGCGCACGTTGCGGATGGCCACCTTGGCGTCCTCGCCCTTGCCCTTGACCTGCTTCACGAGTTCCTTGCGACGGTCTTCGGTCAGCTGTGGGATGGCGACGCGGATGATCGAACCGTCGTTGGTGGGGTTCACGCCGAGGTCGGAGTTGCGGATCGCGGTCTCGATGTCACGCAGGATCGACGCCTCGTACGGCTTGATCACGACGAGCCGCGCTTCCGGGGTGGTGATGCCGGCGACCTGCGTGATCGGGGTGACCGCCCCGTAGTACTCGATGTTGACCCGGTTGAACATCGCCGGATTGGCACGCCCGGTGCGAACCGACCCCATGTCGTCCTTGGCGACACTGACCGCCTTCTCCATCTTCTCCTCGGCATCCAGGAGCGCATCGTCGATCATCGTCGTCCTACTTCTACTCGGTACGGGTTCGGGTGGGTCGGTCCGGTGATGGTCGCGGCACTCAGGTGGCGACCAGTGTGCCGATCCGCTCGCCCGCGACCGCACGGGCGATGTTGCCTTCCTCCAGCAAATTGAACACCAGGATGGGCATCTTGTTGTCCATACACAGGCTGAACGCGGTCGCGTCGGCGACCTTGAGTTCCTTGTCGAGCACCTCGCGGTGGGTGATCTCGCGGAAGAGCTTCGCGTCCGGCTCGAGCCGGGGGTCCGCGTCGTACACGCCGTCGACGCCCTTGGCCATCAGGACCACCTCGGCCTTGATCTCCAGGGCGCGCTGCGCCGCGGTGGTGTCGGTGGAGAAGTACGGCATCCCCATCCCGGCACCGAAGATCACCACACGACCCTTCTCGAGGTGTCGCTGCGCGCGCAGCGGCAGATACGGTTCGGCGACCTGGCCCATCGTGATCGCCGTCTGGACCCGGGTGCTGACCTCACGCTTCTCCAGGAAGTCCTGCAGAGCCAGGCAGTTCATGACGGTGCCCAGCATGCCCATGTAGTCGGAGCGGGCACGATCGAGGCCGCGTTGCTGCAGTTCGGCGCCACGGAAGAAGTTGCCTCCACCGATGACGACAGCCACCTGCACACCGGACCCGACGACCTCGGCGATCTGATCGGCGACCGTGGCCACCACATCGGGGTCGAGGCCGACGCCGCCCCCACCGAACATCTCACCGCCGAGTTTGAGGAGCACGCGCTGATAGCCGTGCCGCTCGGACTGCTGTATGTCGGGGGTTTCGCTCATCAACATCCTCACTCGTCGGTTCGGTGAACATCGTACGTCCCCGCATGCACGGATCGACGAGGCGACGCCGACGGATCGGAGCGCACACCACAAACGGCACACGCATCACGGGGGCCACAGAAGCGGCAGCGGGGCATCCTCGGGGCGGGACCAGACCCGGGGCACACGCGGAGGTGTGGGTCAGGGGGCGCCGACGTCGGCGAGCATGACGCTGCGCATCGCGCGCATCGGTGGCCGGTCGTCGAGGACCGGGTAGGCGCGACGGAGACTGTGCCCGTCGTCCTCCATCAGGAACTGGGTGAGCGGGCTGCCGGAATCGCCGATGCCGAGCCGCCCCATGAGGGTGGCGACGATCTGCCGGGCCATCGGACCGAGTTCGTGCAGCGGCCGATTCCGATGAATGCGGCAGCCGAGATTGACCTGCCCGATCGCATCGATCCCGTGCCCGCTCAGGGTGTCGAGGACGAGACCGATCTCGACTCCGTATCCGGCGGCGAACGGGACCGACGTCAGTAGTTCGCGGGTGGCCGCGTACTCGCCGGCGAGAGGCTGGATCAGTCCCGAGAGCTCGGGTCGCAGCGCCGCGACGAGCGGCCGCACCACGAGTTCGGTCACCCGGCCGCCGCCCGCCGGGTCGACCCCGGCATCGCCGACCAGCGGCCGACGGTAATAGCCCTTGACCAGCTGGATCTCCGGGACGGTCAGCAACGGACCCACCAGTCGCGGGACATACATCGGGTCCGGGTCGACCAGATCGCTGTCGACGAATACGATGAGGTCGCCGACCGTGGTGGCCAGCGATCGCCACAACACCTCACCCTTGCCCGGCAGGGGCGCGACGCCCGGCAGCGCGGACTCGCGCGTCTCGACGCGTGCACCCGCCGCTTCGGCACGGGCGATCGTGGCATCGGACGATCCCGAGTCGACGACCACGATCTCGTCGACCAGGGTGCCGAGCAGCGGCATGATGCTCGCGATGACCGATCCGACCGTCTGCTCTTCGTCGAGAGCGGGCAGCACCACAGAGATCGAGCGACCTCTCTTGAGCGCGATCAGCTCATCGATCGTCCAGTCGGGCCGCTCCCAGGTGTTGGACTCCAGCCAGGTTGCCGACCCCGGCATCGGCGCGATCGTCATCGATTCGTCGCCGGGCTCCGGCTGCCCACGAAGGTTCTCCCCGCGAAGATCCTCGCCACGGTGGGCACTGCCGTCCTCATACCGTCCGGCGGCCGTCACGAGCGCAACGCCGCCCGGAACTGAGGCCATGCCCGGTGCAGTTCGTCCTGCCAGTACGGCCACGCGTGGGTTCCGCCGCCGTACAGGTGGAATGTCGCGGGGACGCCGCGCTCGCGCATGCGCTGCTGCAGATTTCTCGTGCACTCGGCCGTCGCGGTCTCGATGACCGCGCCGACGGCGATCTGGTCGAACAGTTTGCTGCCGCTCCCGTCGATGCCGGGCCCGTCGATGGTGTCGTAGCGCCCCGGTGATCCCGATCCGTTGGAGACGTAGATCGACTTCCCGCGGAACTCATCGACATGCAGATACGGGTCATTGGCCTGCCACGCCGGATCCGACGGTGGTCCCCACATGTTGAGGGTGTTGCCACCCCCGCGACCCTCCACGACCATCCGCACGACGGCCTGGCCCATCGGATCACTGGTCTGTGCGCAACCGCTGAAGGATCCCAGCGCGCGGTACAGCCGTGGCGCGTGCAGCGACAACTGGAACACCGATGTCCCCGCCATCGAGATCCCGGCGATCGCGTTGCGGCCCGTCCCGTCGAATCGTCGGTCGATGACGGCAGGCAGCTCGTCGGTGAGGAACGTCGCCCATTTCTGCACTCCGAGTTTCGGATCCGGCCGGTACCAGTCGGTGAAGTAACTCGCCGCGCCACCCATCGGGACGACGACGTTGACGTTCTCGTCGGCGAAGAACGTGCGAATGTCGGTGCGGTCGAACCAACTGCTCCCGCCCTCGCCGCCGGCCGCACCGTTGAGCAGATAGAGAGTGGGTGCCGCCGCACCTCCGCGCGCCGGAATCACCTTGACCGGAACGGTCGTTCGCATCGAGCGCGACTTGACGGACAAGTCGATCTCACGCGGCGACTGCACGCGCTCGGCGACGATCGTGGCACCCGTGGGCGCGGCCGACACCGTGGCCGGGACGAACTGCCCGACCGTCACCACGCACGCTCCCGCGATGGCACCCACCACCCACCGGGCCGCGACGGCACGTCTCGACACACGTGTCGTCGACGACGTCGTTGGCGACTTCCCCACTGCGTGGCCCCCTCGGTACAGCGATCCGGTCCGGCAGTCCCCCGATGCCGTGGGTTGGAAGTGTGCCGTAGAACACGTCGGCTGTCCAGCATTGCGGCGCGTTGCACAAGTGGGACTTTTGTCCAACTAAAGAGCTTGACGGACATAGTCTTTCGCCGTTTGATGTTCAGCGGGCAACGATGCCCGGCGGTATCGTCGGATGCGCTGTCCTCTTTCTGATCACCACGCGGCAGCCGACCGGGGGAACCTTCGCTGCATCCGCGTCCGAGCGAATTGAGGTGTCGACATGGTCAGTTTCGGACTCATCGAGGAGTGGAACCCGCGTCCAGGACGCTTGACCAGCTGGGTCGCCACACCGGCCGCGGTGGCGGAAGCAGCCTGCGCCGACGTGCATCCGGTGCCGGCATCCCACCAGCAGGAGGAGTACCTCCGGGCGGCCTGGCGCAACGAATCCGCCGGCTTCCGGTTCTCCCGGCTGTGCCTCATCTCGTTCGACATCCAGGCACCGCTCGATCGGGCGGCGCTCACCGCCGCACTCAACGAATTCCTGCGGCGCCACGACACCTTCCGGTCGTGGTTCTCTGTCGAGCCGGACGGGCGCGTGGTCCGGCATGTCGTCGAGCCGGAGACGGTCGAGGTCGCCGCGGTCGACCACGGCGCCATGACCAGCGCCGCGCAGGTGCGCGAGCACGTCCAGGCCGAGACCCCGGGGCCGCGCAACTGGGACTGCTTCACGTTCGGGGCCATCGAATGGGACGGCGGGTTCACCCTGTACTGCGCGGTCGATCACCTCAACACCGACGGGATGTCGCAGGCGATGACCTGCGTCGACCTGATGACGCTCTACATGAATCACGCGTTCGGCACACAGAATCCACTGGCCCCGGTCGGCAGCTACGTCGACTACTGCCGACGTGAGCGGGAGATCTCGCGCACCCTGACCAGGGAATCGCCTCAGGTGCAGCGGTGGGTCGACCTCATCAGTGCCAACGGTGGCCGCCTGCCGCAGTTCCCGCTACCGCTCGGCAAAGACGTCGAGACCTACACGCGCAGTGCACATCTGACCACAACCGTCTTCGATGAGGCTGCCGCGCAACGCTTTGAGGAGGTATGCCTGGCCAATGGCGCGAACGTCACGGCCGGACTCATGGCGACCGCGGCGCTGGCCTACGCCGAATTCACGGGCCAGTCGGACTATCTGGGCATGACGCCGAAGAGCACTCGCCGGCCCGGACCCGAGCTGAGTTCGGTGGGGTGGTTCACGAGCCTCATCCCGGTCCCGGTGGAGGTGGGCACCGACACCACTTTCACGACCGCTGCCGCGATCGCCGGGCGGAGTTACGGGGCAGGAAAAGAACTCACCGACGTCTCCTTCCACCGCGTGCTCGAACTGGTCCGCCCAGAGGACGGCATCTCGGTGGAACCCGGGTGGTCGGTTCCGATGATCTCGTATGTCGATGTACGCAAGCTGCCCGGCGTCGAGATGTTCGACGCCATCAACGGCTGCCTCTACGGCAACCGCGGAAGCAGCGAGGAAGTCTTCATGTGGATCAACCGCTTTCAGGAGACGACGTCGATGACGTTCCTCTTCCCGGACACCGAGATCGGCCACGCATCGGTGCACCGGTACACCGAGAAGTACATCGAGATCATGACCGCGGTGGCCAATCAGGGCGACTACGAACCGGTTGTCGCCGCGCTGACGTGATGGCCGACCCCGCTGCCACGCAATCCTCACCTGCTGCCCGCATCGAGTCGGCGGATCGCGCGGCGTGGCTCGCCCTGACCGGGTGCCTGCTCGGGCTCTTCATGCAGATGCTCGACACCACCATCGTCAACATCGCCTTGCCCGACCTCACGGTCGACCTCGGCGCATCGACGTCCCAGCAGATCTTCGTCCTCAGCGTCTACACCCTGGCGTTCGCGTGCACCCTGCTGACCGCTGCCACCTTGGGCGGCCGACTGGGCCGGCGGCGGGTGTTCATCGTCGCGATGATCGCCTTCACGGTGACGTCGATCCTGTGTGGCCTGGCGCAGAACCCGGGGGAGCTCATCGTCTTTCGCGGTGCGCAGGGTGTCAGCGCGGCGCTGATGTCCGCGCAGACGCTGGCATTGATCGCCGCCTTGTTCCCCAAGACGCGGCATGGCCTCGTGTTCGGGATCTACGGTGCCGTGGCCGGGCTCGCCGCCATGCTGGGACCGGTCATCGGCGGGGTGCTCGTCAGTGCCGACGTCCTCGGCTGGGGATGGCGGACCATCTTCTTCGTCAACGTCCCACTGGGTGTCATCGCGTGTGTGCTCGCATGGCACCGCCTCCCGCAACTCCGCGAGAATGCCGCGCTGCGAATCGATCTGGCCGGTGTCGCGTTGTCGACGTCGGGTTTGTTCCTGCTGCTCTATCCCCTGGCGGTCGGCCGCGAACAGGGGTGGCCGGTACGGCTCTGGGTGATGATGGCTGCCGCGGTGGTGCTGCTCGTCGTGTTCGTGGTGGTGGAGCGACGGCTCATGGAGCGTGGTGTCGCTCCGCTGCTGCGACTCGATCTGTTCCGTTCCCGGCGCTTTGCCGTCGGCCTGACGCTGTCCCTGTTGTTCTTCAGCGTGTTCGCCGGCTTCTTCTTCACGGTGTCGGTGACGGCCCAGTTCGGGCTCGGCTACTCCGCGCTGCGGACAGGTCTGCTGGCGCTGCCGTTCGCGGTCGGCGCGGCGGTCGGGTCGGTCCTGTCCCCGGGCTCGTCGCCCGGGCCGGTGCGGCCCGCACCCTGTGCGGCGGTGTCCTCGTGCTCGGCGCCGGGCTCGCGTGGCTGGGTTTCACCCTCGATCCGGCGACGGGGACGTTGTCGATTCCCGCGGTGATCGCACCACTGATCGTGGGCGGCATCGGAACCGGGTTCTTCGTCGCGCCCCTGCAGACCGCGATCTTGTCGGACACGATGCCGGAGAACGTCGGTTCGGCGTCCGGGTGCGTACCCACCGTCCAGCAGATCGGTGCATCCATCGGTCTCGCGGTGGTGACGCTGTTCTTCTTCGGTCAGGTCTCGGCGCAGGCCGGATCGGCCGTCCCCGCGGCACGCGCCGATCTCGCCACCGATCTGCAGACCACCTCCGTGGAGCCGATGTTCCGGACGGCGGTGGCCGACCGCTTCGCCGACTGCGCTCGCGCACAGCTCACCTCACCGCACCCGGAGCAGCCGGCAAAGGGTTGCGACACCGCGACGTCGGCGACGTCGGCGCCGTCGGGGCTGGCGGCCACCCTGGCCGCGCAGGCGCACGACGAGTTGCGCGCGGCCGGCCGCTCGGTCGCCGCCCGCACTTTCGTGGGCGCCTTTCAGGCCACCGTCTGGTCACTGGCCGCGATCAGCCTGGTCATCGCCGCTTTGTCACTCGCGCTGGGCCGACAACGCGACGACCCCGCACCGCCGTGATGGCGGTACGGGGTCGTCGATGCTGTCCGGGCTCGGACGGTCCTCAGATCAGGACTGGCCGACCTCGAAGCGGGTGAAGCCCTTGACGGTCACACCGGCGTCGTCGAGAAGAGCCTTGACGGTCTTCTTGGAGTCCTGCACCGACGGCTGGTCGAGCAGCACGACATCCTTGTAGAAGCCGTTGACGCGGCCTTCGACGATCTTCGGCAGCGCCTGCTCGGGCTTGCCCTCTTCCTTCGCGGTCTGCTCGGCGATGCGGCGTTCGTTCTCCACCACGTCGGCCGGCACCTCGTCGCGGGTCGCGTACTTGGCGCGCAGCGCGGCGACCTGCATGGCTGCGCCACGCGCGGCCTCGGCAGCGGCGTCACCTTCACCGGTGTACGACACCAGCACGCCGACGGCCGGCGGCAGGTCCGATGCACGCTTGTGCAGGTACACGGCGACGGGTCCGTCGTAGTAGGCGACGCGACGCAGTTCGAGCTTCTCGCCGATCTTGGCCGAGAGCGCAGCGACGGCCTCGTCCACGGTGCCGTTGCCCAGCGCGGCGGCCTTGAGGGCGTCGACGTCACTGGTCTTGGCGGCGGCCGCGGCATCGAGGATCTGATCGGCGAGTTCCTGGAACTCGGCGTTCTTCGCGACAAAGTCGGTCTCGGAGTTGAGCTCGATCAGCACGCCGTCCTTGGCGGCGACCAGGCCCTCGGCGGTCGAGCGCTCAGCGCGCTTGCCGACGTCCTTGGCGCCCTTGATGCGGAGTTCCTCGACGGCCTTGTCGAAGTCGCCGTCGTTGTTGGCCAGGGCGTTCTTGCAGTCCAGCATTCCTGAGCCGGTGAGCTCACGGAGACGCTTCACATCGGCTGCGGTGTAGTTCGCCATCGTTGGCGAGCCTCCTTAGAGAGATTGTCGATGTCTCCTCGGGCCGGGTCGCGGCCCGAGGAGACATCAGGACTGGATTCCTACTGGGCCGGGGTGGTACCGGCCTCGCCACCGGCGGGAGCGGTGGCCTGCGTGAGCAGTTCCTGCTCCCACTCGGCCAGCGGCTCGCCGCCGCCTGCCTCCGGCTTGGAGTCGTCGGAAGACTGCCCGGCACGGGCCTGCACGCCCTCGGCCACGGCCGAGGCGACCACGCGGGTCAGCAATGCAGCGCTGCGGATCGCGTCGTCGTTGCCCGGGATCGGGTAGTCGACGAGGTCGGGATCGCAGTTGGTGTCGAGGATCGCGATGACCGGGATGTTGAGCTTGCGTGCCTCACCGACAGCGATGTGCTCCTTGTTGGTGTCCACGACCCAGATCGCCGACGGCACCTTGGCCATGTCGCGGATACCACCGAGGGTGCGCTCGAGCTTGTTCTTCTCACGCGTGAGCATGAGGATTTCCTTCTTGGTGCGACCCTCGAAACCACCGGTCTGCTCCATGGTCTCGAGTTCCTTCAGGCGCTGCAGACGCTTGTGGACGGTCGAGAAGTTGGTGAGCATGCCGCCGAGCCAGCGCTGGTTCACGTACGGCATGCCGACGCGGGTTGCTTCTCCGGCGATCGATTCCTGGGCCTGCTTCTTGGTGCCGACGAACAGGATGGTGCCACCGTGGGCGACGGTCTCCTTGACGAACTCGTACGCCTTGTCGATGTAGGTCAGCGTCTGCTGCAGGTCGATGATGTAGATGCCGTTGCGGTCGGTGAAGATGAATCGCTTCATCTTCGGATTCCAACGGCGGGTCTGGTGCCCGAAGTGTGCGCCGCTGTCCAGCAGCTGCTTCATGGTCACGACAGCCATGTCGTCAATTCCTTTGTGTGCAGTTGACATCGACACCGGGTGGTGCCGATCCTGGCGCCTGCACCGGGTGGACCCGGCATTCCGGGACCGCCCACCGCGGTGGATGACCGCCGTCCCCGAGGGGAACGAGCCGGTCGCAACGCAGGCGCGCGAAGTCACCCCATCGAATCCGATGAGGTGCGCCCGCAACTTTACGCCGTTCACCTGCAGAAAACCAAAACGCACCCCGCCCCTGCGGCGACCATATCCGCGCCGGACGCGACTCGTCGGGAGCCGATCGCCTCGCTGCAACGTCTGAACATCATGGCGCCAGCTGGATCCCCTGCCGCACGACCCCATGTCCGCACACTCCGACGCGTCCTCGCCGCACTGGCCGAACTGCTGGTCATCGCGCTGTTGTTGTGGGTGCTGCCGGCAGTTGCGGGTGCCGACACCCCACGGTTCCTGCTGCCGCTGCAGGCGCCGGTCTCCGTCGTCCGCGGCTTCGACCCGCCCGTCCACCGCTGGCAGCCCGGACATCGCGGCGTCGATCTCGCTGCGCCGGCCGGGACCGCGGTGCGCGCCGCCGGTGCGGGCACGGTACAGTTCGCCGGCGACGTCGCGGGTCGGCCGGTGGTGTCGATCCGCCATTCCGGGGATCTGGTCACCACCTACGAACCGGTTCGCGCGACGATCCCACGTGGTCAGTCGGTACGCCGTGGAGAGGTGATCGGTCTGGTGGTGGCCGGGCATCCGGGCTGCCCGGCCGAAGCCTGCCTCCATTGGGGCGCGCGGCGTGGTCGTGGCCGGTCCGCGGAGTATCTGAATCCGCTCGGCCTGGTCGGTGCGATACGGGTCCGATTGAAACCGGTCGGGACGGTCGTCGCGCTCACGCGCGTGGGTGTGCCTGCCGATGCACCGCTCGCAGGCGTTCGACGCTGACGTGGGTGTAGATCTGAGTGGTCGCCAGCGACGAGTGCCCGAGCATCTCCTGCACGACGCGCAGGTCGGCACCGCCCTCGAGGAGGTGGGTCGCGGCGCTGTGGCGCAGTCCGTGCGGGCCCATGTCCGGTCCGCCGGCCGCCTCGACCGCCCGGTGCACGACCGTGCGGGCCATCCGCTGGTTGAGACGCCCCCCTTTGGCGCCGAGCAACAGCGCGTTCCCCGATCCGGGACCGAGAAGGGCCGGCCTCCCCACACGCAGCCATCGGTCGATGACCCGGCCCGCCGGGTCCCCGTACGGCACGGTCCGTTGCTTGTTGCCCTTGCCGATCACCCGCAGGACCCGCCGCCCGGTGTCGACGTCGTCCATGTCGAGACCGCAGAGTTCACCCACGCGTATCCCGCTGGCGTACAACAACTCCACGATGAGTCGGTCGCGAAGTCCGATCGGGTCGTCGTCGGTGTCGTCGGCGACCGCGGTCGCCGCGGCTGCCGCCTGTTCCGGCGCGAGGACCGCGGGCAGGGTGCGGTGCGCCTTGGGCGCCTGCAGACGCGACGACGGATCCACCTCGAACAGTCCCTCTCGGGTTGCCCACCCACAGAACGTCTTCGCCGACGACACCTGCCGCGCGATCGAGGTCCGGGCCGCACCGCGCCGGGTGTGATCGGCCAGCCACGAGCGCAACAGCGCGAGATCAAGATCGCCGATCGCGACGCCGCGCGCTCCGGCATAGGCGACGAGTCCGCGCACGTCACCGACGTATGCGCGCACGGTGTGTTCGCTGTGGCCCTTCTCGAAGCGGAGGAAGCCGGCGAAGTCGTCGAGGATTCCACTTTCCCGCGGGGTCGCCTCTGTGGTCATGTCGACGACAGAACCGCGTGGGGCCACCGCGCGCAACCGCCCACGCGGTCCGTTGTCGGATCGTGCCCCCGCGCGGGCGACGGGGCTACGCGGAAACCCCCGACGCCTCCTCCTCGGCACGGAGGTCGGACTTCCATTTCCGGAAACCCTCCTCGGTGCGACCTCGCCGCCAGTATCCGGAGATGGAGGCGTTCTTCGCCCCGACGCCGCGCTCCTTGCGGATGTAGCCGCGCAGATTGTGCATCACGGCCTGCGCCTCACCGTGGATGAAGACGTGGGGCTCGCCGTCGAGCCACTCGGCACCCCGCACGGCCGCGATCAGCGGGGCGTTGTCGCCGGCGACATCGTCGTCGACCTCTCCCGCGGGACCACCACGATGCACCCAGACGATCTCGGCACCGACCGGAGCCGTCAGAGGCAGTTCATCGTCGGGGCCTGCCACCTCGATGAACACCTTGGCGACCGCGTCGTGTGGCAGGGATTCCAGCGCGGCCGCGACCGCGGGCAGCCCCGCCTCGTCGCAGGCCAGCAGGTGCCACGGCGCCGCGGAATTCGGGCGATAGCCGCTGCCCGGGCCGAGGAACCGCACGGTCGTGCCGGGCTCGACGGCGGCCGCCCACGGCCCGGCGATGCCCTCGTCACCGTGCACGACGAAGTCGACGGCGATCTCCCGGCGTTCGAGGTCCACCGACCGGACCGTGTAGGTGCGCAGGACCGGCTGCTGCTCCGGACGCATCAGGCGCACCAGCTTGCGGTCGAACTCGCCGCCCGCGAAGGGTGCACCATCGGGGCCGAAGGCGAACTTGATGTACAGGTCGGTGTCCCAGCTGTCGGGCTCACCTGCGGGAATGAACGTGTCGAACTCGTCGCCGCCGAGGTACAGGCGGACGAAGTGCGGGCTGAGCTGCTCACGGCGGAGCACCGTCATCGTGTTCATTTGTTTGGCCATGAAGCCTCCTCTCGGGAACCACAGTACGCCCCTCGTTAGGTAAACCTAAGAACCGACCGATTACCACACCTGTTGTAGGAGTCATCTAAAGTGGGGGTTCAGTTCGCTGAAGATTAGTCACCACCGCACATCAATCGAGGTTCACATGACGGAGTCGTCGCTGTCCCGGCGCGGGTCCCGGCTCACCGTCGACGACTGGCTCGACGCCGCGATGCAGGTCCTCATCAGCGAGGGCGTCGGCGCGATCAAGATCTCGCGTCTCTGCGACCGTCTCGGTGTCACCAAGGGCAGCTTCTACTGGCACTTCACCGACATCGCCGCGCTGATGAAAGCCTTGGCCGATCACTGCCGACGGGTGGAGGACGCGGCGCAGAAGACGCTCGCCGACCTGCACGAGCTGCCACCGGCGGATCGTATCGAGGCGATGGTTCAGCTGGTGTCGGACCCGCGGCGCTGGACCGTCGAGTCCGCGGTCCGGACCTGGGCCGAGACCGACGAGTCGATCGCGACCACCGTCGCCGCGATCGATGACCAGGTCTTCCGGATCGCCCATGAGGCGATGCGCGATCTCGGCTTCGAGGAGCCGGAAGCCCACGCCCGCGCGACGACCCTGCTCTACGCCGGCATCGGCTACCTGCACGCACGTCCCCGGCACGGGCCGGCGAGCGAGGACGACAAGCGGATCTTCATCGACCTGCTGACCGGTCGCTGATCCGACCCTGCGGAGACTCAGCTCGTCGGATCGTCTTCACGGAGTCCCCACGGCTGCCCGTAGCCGCCGTGCGACTCGTCGGCCTGCATCAGTTCGAGGAACGGCTCGGCGGGAAACGCCTCCGGCCCGAGGACTCCGCTGCCCGCCCAGACCTGCTTGGCGAGCAGCTCGAGGGCGATGACGGGACCGAGCGCGGTCTGCCACACCACACACTGCGTGCCGTAGTTCCGCATCGTCCATTCGTTGTCGCTGACGTGGTAGAGGTACACGCGTCGACGCCTACCGTCCTTGGTTCCGGTCACGGCCAGTCCGGCGCAGGTCTTGCCGGTCATGATCGGACCGATCGACGCCGGGTCGGGCAGTACGGCGGCGACCACGTCGCGGGGGGCGACGTTCACCCGACCGTCCGGTGAACGCACCGCGACCGGTTCGGTGGAGTCGAGTCCGAGGGTGTGCAGAACGCGCAGCACGCCGATGAACTCCTCCCCCAGCCCGTATTTGAAGGTGACCCGGCGGGCGTCGCACCAGCGCGGCATCAGCAGCACTTCTTCGTGCTCGACGTTCACACACTCCACCGGCCCGATGCCGTCCGGGAACTCGAACACCTCCGGTTCGGAGAACGGTGGCGTCGTGAAGAACCCGACGTCCTTCTCCCAGATCACCGGCGGATTCAGACACTCTTCGATGGTGGTCCAGATGCTGAACGACGGCGCGAAGATCTCGTCACCATTCGCATTGCGCACCACCAGGTTTGCGCCGTCCCGGGTGCCGAGTTCATCCACCTCGTCGAACAGGTTGTCGCACGCATAGCGGGCGAAGACGTCGGAGAGCCCGGGTTCCACCCCCATCCCGACGAGCGCCAGTCGACCGGCCTTCTCCCAGTCGGCGGCCGCGCCGAACTGCTCCTCGCCGAGCGTGACACCGGGTTGCCGGTAGGGGTCGGTCGGATGGGGCCGCGACAGACTCATCGCCATGTCGAGGTAGTCGGCGCCACCGGCGAACGCACCGGCGAAGACGGTCGGGACGAACCTCGGCTCCACCGCATTCATCACGTGGGTCGCCCCATGGTCCTGAACGGCCGCGCGCACCGCGTCGATGTCGCCGGCGTCGATCGTCGCGGCACTGAACCGGGCGGCGACGTCCGGTCCGTGCGCCTCGCTGATCGCCCCGACGGTACGTCGGGCCCGTGCCTCGTCGTAGTCGCTGACCACCATGTGGTCGAAGAAGTCTCTGCGTGCGGCGATCTTCGCTATGGCGTCACCGACGCCGCCGGCCCCGATCAGCAGGATCCTCATCCACCGAGCGTATTCCCACGGGTCGTCTGACCGCCGCGATTCGGGCCAGGGCGCCGCAGGCAGATCGGCACACGACATCGCAGTGCCCAGTACGGTTCTGCTCACCGTGGGGCGGGCCCCGGCTCGTCGGCCGTCCGTCGGCACATTCCTCGAACGGCCGACCATCTCCGGGCGACACGTTCCGGGCGGAGACCGCCGACCGAACCGATCTCGCCGCCGGCGCCCGGGCATGGGCGGAGTTCATGCCAACCGCCATGTGCCACTGTCGTTGACGATGAGACCACGGACATCCATCCGCGCCAGCGCCGAACGCACCGTCGCGATGTCGAGTCCGGCCGAGAAGGCGATCTCCTCGATGGTGACCGCACCGCGTCCGGGGATGGCGTCGTGCACCCGCTGTTCCTCCGGAGCCAGTCCGTCGGTGGCACGTGGTCGGCCGCGACCGGATTCGGCGGCGCCGTCGGGTGTGGCGAGCGCGATGACCGACCGGGTGTCGGTGACCAGTTGCGCAAGATCGTCGGCGATCATCTGATGGCAGCCGACCGAGGTCGCCGATGTCACCGGCCCCGGCACCGCGCCCAGCGGACGACCCAGCTTGCGCGCCCACGCTGCCGTGTTCGCGGCACCCGATCGACGACCGGCCTCGACGACGATCACTGCATCCGACATCGCCGCCACGAGTCGATTGCGGGTGAGGAAGCGATGTTTCGCGGCCGTGGTACCGGGCGGGTACTCCGAGATGACGAGACCGTGCTCGGCGATCTCCGCGAGGAGCCTCGCATGGCCGGCCGGGTAGTCACGGTCGATCCCGCAGGCCATCACCGCCATCGTCGGCCCACCCGATGCCAGCGCCGCGCGGTGGGCGACACCGTCGATGCCGTAGGCACCACCGGAGGTCACCGTCCAATCCTCCATCGCCAGACCGGAGGCGAGCGTCGAGGTCACCTGCTCCCCGTATCCGGACGCGGCCCGCGAACCCACGAGCGCGATCGCGGTGGACGCCATGTCGTCGAGTCGTCGCGGACCACGTGCCCACAGTGCCAGCGGCTCACCGCCACGTGCGCTCGTGTCGGCGGTGCTCAGTGCCAACAGCGGCCACCCCGGCCACTCGGCGTCGTCGCGGGTGATCAGTCGCGCCCCGATCCGATCAGCGACCTCCAGGTCCTCTGCGGATGTGTCGATCTCCGCGCGGCCGGCCGTCGCCGCGAGGACCGACTCGTGACCGGCGGGTACCGAGCGTGCGCGGATCGCGGCCGCAGCGGCGACCGGACCGATCTCGGCGCAGAGTGATTCGACCGCGGAACAGGGCGGTTCGGCGACCCGTGCCAGGTATGCCCAGGCACTCCGCTCCTCGTCGGTGATGCCACCCATCAGCGTCCTCCTCTGTCCCGATACAGCAGGGCCTCCGCGATCTCGGTTTCGGATGGCTGACCGCACCCCTTGAGATCGGCAAGGGTCCAGGCCAGTCGGATCGCCCGATCCGCACCGCGCGCGGTCACCCGACCGTCCCGCAAGAACAGCTCGATCGGACGGAGCACGGCCGGTGGCAGCCGGAAGCGTTGACGCAGAGCAGATCCCGGAACCTCGGCGTTGGTGAGCCAGCCGTGGTCGCGCCATCGTTCGAGCGCCGCACCACGGGCCTGGGCCACACGCGAACGCATCGCCGTACTGGATTCCTCGACGGAGTTCATCAGCGCCGAGTTGCCCGGTGGATCCATCCGGACACGGATGTCGACGCGGTCCATCAACGGCCCGGACAATTTGCCCAGATAACGTCGGCGAGCCAGTGCCGAGCACACGCAGTCGATGTCGTGGGCCGGCGCGCACGGGCAGGGATTCGCCGCCATTATCAGCTGGAACCGGGCGGGGTAGGTCGCCACCCCGTCGCGTCGGGATACCCGGACCTCGCCTTCTTCCAACGGTTGTCGAAGCGAATCGAGCACCTTCGGCCCCATCTCCGCACACTCGTCGAGGAACAGCACCCCGCGATGTGCGCGCGAGATGGCACCGGGTCGGGCGAGCCCGGTACCACCACCGAGCAACGCGGTCACCGACGTCGTGTGGTGGGGCGAGATGAAGGGCGCCTCGGTGATCAGTGGATGGCCCGCACGCAAGGTGCCCGCGATCGAATGGATCGCGGTCACCTCCAGGGACTCTTCCGCGCCCAGCGGCGGAAGGATGCCGGGGAGACGCCGGGCGAGCATCGTCTTGCCGATCCCCGGCGGACCGGTCATCAAGACGTGATGCGCACCGGCAGCCGCGATCTCGAGTGCGTGGCGCGCCTCGGACTGGCCCGCCACGTCGGCCATGTCGTCGATGTCGGGCGGCGGCGGGATGTTCGCGGCGTCGGTCACCGTGTCGAGTACATGGTCTCCCGCCAACCAGCGCACCACCTCCCCCAGGGTGTGTGCTCCACCGACATCGAGGTCGGCGACCAGGGCCGCCTCGGCGACATTCGGCATCGGCACCACCGCATGTGTGAAACCGCTATCGCGGGCCTTCTTCAACGCGGGCAACACGCCCCGGACCGGCCGGAGTCCACCATCGAGGCCGAGTTCGCCGAGGAAGACCGTGCGGCGCATCCTGGTCTTGGTGACCTGCCCGGTCGCCGCGAGAATTGCCACCGCCATTCCCAGATCGAATGAGGACCCGCTCTTGGGGAGATCCGCCGGCGCGAGCGACACCGTCACCTTCATGTCGGGAAACTTCAACGCGCTGTTGGCGATCGCCGCACGGACCCGATCGCGGGCCTCCCGCAGCGATGCGTCGACCTTGCCGGTGACAGCGAAGCCGGGGAGCCCCTGGCCGACGTTGGCCTGGATCTCGATGTCGTTCGCGACGAACGCGTTGAGTCCCACCGAGTGGGCGCAGCCGAGCCCGGTTGTCAGACCCTTCCCGCTCACTCGAACACCCCGCGGTGGTGGCGAACCGTCGCACGCTCGACCGCCGCCGGGTGCCGCGAATCCAGTTGCACTGAAACGACGTCGAAGCGGATCTCGCTCCACCATTGTTCGCGGTGACCGGCCAGCCACAGTTGGGTCAACCGCCGCATCCGGGCGAGTTTGAGCGGGGTGACCGCGTGTGCCGGGTCGTCGAAGACCTTCGATGCCCGAGTCTTCACCTCCACGATGACCAGCACCGACCCGTCGACCGCGATGAGGTCGAGTTCGCCGTATCGGTTGCGCCAGTTGCGCTCCAGCACCGTCCACCCCTGGGCCCGCAAGTGCTCAGCGGCCAGGTCCTCGCCGATGCGACCGATGTGTGCGCGATCGGGCCGCGGGCCCGGGCCCGCCGATCGTGGTCGAGATGCGTTGTCGCTCATGCGATAAGCATCGCGCCAGTGGAGGACGATCAAGAGCGCGAAGATCGTCGAAGCCCAGATCTGTGGAGCAGTCACAGTTTGTGCACAGCTTGCACAGTGAGATCACGGCACGGTCAGAGCGTGAGGTCCTTGTCCGGACGGTCGGCCACGGTCGGGTCGGCACCCTCAGTGTCGGAGGGTTTGGCCGGCTCCGGCAGCGGCTGCGGTGGTGCCCAGTCGCCGATCACCGGCGGTCCCACCAGCGGCAGACTGCCGACGATCTCCGCGCCGTTCTCCTTGGTGTGAAGGTAGTGCGCGGCCTTGTGCTCGCCCTTGTCCGAACCGCGCGCACGTCCGCCGTGGGGTGTCCCACCCATAGGTCCGGTGCCGCCGACCCGTCCCGAGCCGGTGCCCACCGGGGTCGTCGACACCGGATTCGATGTGGCCGCCGTCGGGATCGCGCCTGACAGTCGGCGTGAGAGCGTCGACGCCGCGTTCGCACCGTTCGCACCGTTGGTACCGCCGATGCCACCGGGGCTGGCGGCTCCGCCGACGGCCTTCGCTCCGGCACCGGCACCCACTCCACCCGGTCCCATCATCATGGCGGCGGGGTTGGTCGATCCGTCGACGCTGTTCGGGCTGCCCAGGCCGCCACGAGTCAGGGTGTCGGGGTCGTCTCCTCCGGTGCCCCCGCCCGACGGGTTGTCGCCGAGCGAGAGCGGCTTGTCGGACCCGGCCGTGGTCCCCGACGGCGGCGATTGGTCTCCCGACGTCGATGCGGCCGGCGTCGCATTCGGGTCTTTGACGCCTGTCGTGCCGTAGTCGCCGAGGTCGGTGGAGCCGCCGGCCGAACCCCGCGACCCGCCACCGCCACTGTTCCCACCTCCACCGCCGCCTGATACCGATCCGCCGGAAGACAGAACCGCCGAGGTGGCCGAATCGGCACTCATCCCCGGCGACGGCGCCTGGCTGGCGGCCGCACTCATCGGAGCGTTGTAGGAAGCGGTCATCAACGATGCCGCACGGGTCATGATGTCGGCCGCATCCTCCGGCTTGTCCTCCATTTCCTTCTGCATCTGCTGAAGAAACGGAGCATTCAAACGTGCGGCCGACATCACGCCTGACGCCGATCCCAGCGCAACCGCGCCACCGGAGACAGCGTTTGCGTTGGACGCGATCTGCGCGGCGAGATCGGAGGCCCGGGTCGAGCTGCTGGTGGCGGCCTCCCCCTCGAGTCCATCGCCGTCAAAGGCGCGCGCCAAGCGTTCGGATGCGTCGACCGCCGCCTTGATCGCCTGTTGCAAGGCCTCGGCGTCGGCGAGCGCCGTTTCCGGCTCCATCGACTTGATCCGTTCCAGCATCTGCTGGATCGCGAGCATCCAGTTCGTCGAGCCCCCACCGGATACACCCCGCGACGCGGGCCCACCGCCCTCGTCGGCACCCTCCCACGAGTACTGGGCACCATCGTCAGCCACAGATCCCCCTGCCGTCTGCGTCATCCCGTCATGGCCTCAAAGCCACAGCTATCGTCGGTTGGCTATCCTACGTGGCAACAGCGGCTCCGAAGGCACTGCACGTAGGCCTGTGGACAGTAAGGTGGAACCGCTCGGACGTGGGCAGCGTCCAAGGTTCTGTGGGGAGGACACCATGAGTGGCGGGGATGACGTTGAGTTGCGGGGTGAGGTGGGTCGGATTCTGCCGGAAGGCTCACACCAGCTCATCTCGATTGAAGAGACTTGGAAAAGGCGCGCCCAGGCCGCGCATACAGCTGCAGACGAACTTGACGATTGCAGAATGGCTATTGCCAGAATTGTCGGCGTAAACTACTTTGGTCGCGATTGCGCGGAGGGAACCTCTCTATATCAGGCGTTAAGAGCTGCCATTGTCGACGGTGGCTGGAGTTCTGAACTCGTCCAGCAGTCAAGTGATCTCAAAAGCCTCGCGGCGAACTGCGCGACAGCTGCTGAGACTCTTCGCAGTCAGGATGCAACTACGAGCATGACAGAGTTTGAGTTCTAAGCGATGGCAGGAATGCGCCCGATTGCATGCGCAACAATCGCCATTGCCGGTTTCCTATCGTGCGGCTGCTCTAATCCAATTCAGGGATCCCCGTCGGCGGAGGGTATGTCCCCGAGCAATACGCAGGAAGTCCGACAAACCGACGCTCAAGGGACGCCGCTTCCCTTCCATAACACTTTCTCCAAACGATGGAACTCTGCAAACGACGGCACGTCCTACGAGCCTTGCACTGTCGGCGCAGATCGTCTAGTTTCCTTGGGAATCGATCCCGATTCCGCCCGCGACGCGGCAACTGTGGACGGCCAGACCCTCCGTGGTTGCGATTGGGATTACTTTCCTCCAAAATCAGAATTTCTGAGTATTTACCAAATTGTTGGCAACTCGGAAAGTCTAGATTGGTACAAGGTCCAGAACCGGATCGGTTCAAATTGGCTTCCCGACGAAGTAATCAATGGCAGGCGAGTCGGGGTAGCCAGCGATAAGTCTGGTGGATGCCTCACATATGTGCAGTCCGGAACTGCTGGCGTCGTGACAGGCTCAGGGTACGGCTTGTTGCCAAGCCTGCCCGAGAAGGAAATATGCGGATATGCCCTGGACCTCACCCGCGCAACCATCGACAAAATCCCCGAGTAACCAGCCACCACAAGACAAATGACGTCGAACGTATCGCCCACCGATACGTTCGACGTCATCTGCGAAGGAATCAGGGTTCGTCGGGAAGGCGGAGTTCCGGCTTCTCCAGCTCCTCGATGTTCACGTCCTTGAAGGTGATCACGCGGACCTGTTTGACGAAACGGGCGGGTCGGTACATGTCCCAGACCCAGGCGTCGGACATGCGCAGTTCGAAGTAGATCTCGCCGTCGGTGTTGCGGGGGACCATCTCCACCGCGTTGGCCAGGTAGAAGCGCCGTTCGGTCTCCACCACGTACGTGAACTGACCGACGATGTCCTTGTACTCGCGGTACAGGGAGAGTTCCATCTCGGTTTCGTACTTCTCGAGATCCTCAGCACTCATTCGACAAGCCTATCGTGGTCGGGTTGGGGTCGGAGGTCACGCGGGACGCGACGTTCCGGTAGGACATCCGGTGCTGCACCGACGGCCCGTGCCGATCGATGCAGGCCATGTGGCGGGCCGTGCTGTACCCCTTGTGAACTGCGAAATCGTAACCCGGCAGGTCACCGTCCATCGCCACCATGATGCGATCTCGGGTGACCTTCGCGATGATGCTGGCCGCGGCGATGCAGGCGGCGGCACCGTCACCACCGATCACCGGGAGGGACGGAACGGTCAGCCCCGGGACGGCGAACCCGTCCGAGAGGACGTACCCGGGGGTGATGTCGAGGCCGGCGACGGCACGACGCATGCCTTCGATGTTCGCGACGTGGATGCCGATCCGGTCGATCTCGTCCGCATCGATGACCACGGCACTCCAACTCATCGCGTACTTGGTCACCGCTTTGTAGAGCGTCTCGCGCATCGCTTCGGTGAGCCGCTTGGAGTCATCGAGCTCGGCCAGCGACGCCAGTTGGGTCGGTTTGAGTACACACGCGGCAACCACCAGAGGTCCTGCACACGCTCCCCGACCGGCCTCGTCGACGCCGGCAACCGGCCCGAGTCCATTGCGGTGCAGAGCGAACTCGAAGGTGCGCAGGCTGGCGGCGCGACGTATCGGGAACCGCGGCGGCCATCGACTCATCGCACAACTCCCCACACCGGCTCGATCCGCGGCGTCATGACTGGGGATTGTCCGAGGACACACCACCGATCCGCGAGAAGGGATAGATGATGAACCGGACCTTGCCGCGAATATCGCTCACCGGAACGGTTCCGTGGAACTCGTCTTCCATGTGAAAGCGGGAATCGGCCGAATTGGCGCGGTTGTCACCCATCACCCACACGTTGCCCTCCGGCACCTTGATCGGACCGAAGTCGGGACCGTAGCAGGCGTTGGGCTGACCGTCGGGAGCCGCGGCGAGCTCATTGCCTGCCGCGACATCGTTTCCTTGCAATGACTTGTCGACGTAGGGCTCGTCGAGCGGCTTGCCGTTGACCGTCACCCCAACGTTGTCGGAGTTCTTGCACTCGACGGTCTGCCCACCGGTGGCGATCACGCGCTTCACCAGATCGTTCTCGTCGGGCGGCGCGAAGCCGAACCACGACAGCGCGTCCTGGATGCCGTGCACCACCGCGTTGTCCGACCGCGGCGAGAGCCAGGCGCCGTCCCAGGATTCACTGGGGGCCTTGAAGACCACCACATCACCGGGACTGGGATCGCCGAATCGGTACGAGAGCTTGTCGATCACGATCCGATCGTTGGTGCAGCCCGCACAGCCATGCAGGGTCTGCTCCATCGACTCGGAGGGGATCACGTACTGACGACCGACAAAGGTCTGCAGCAGCCAGGTCAACAGTAGGACGCAGCCGATGATGATGACCGCCTCACGCAGCAGCGAGCCACGCTTTTCGGGTTCATCATCTTTGGTGCGCCAGGGGCGCTCGTCGGGATGTTCGTCATCCGACTTCCAACCGTGGTCCTCGGCCGGCGACGTTGCGTCGGCGGGCGACGACTGTGCGTCGGAATCGGAATCGCTACCCGTGGAGTGAGAGTCGGCCACGTCGTCAGGGTAGACGCGTCAGCGCTTTTCCTTGATCTTGGCTGCCTTGCCGCGGAGGTCGCGCAGGTAGTACAGCTTCGCGCGACGCACGTCACCGCGGGTCACGACGTCGATCTTGGAGATGGTCGGGCTGTGCACCGGGAAAGTACGCTCCACGCCGACGCCGAAGGACACCTTGCGGACGGTGAAGGTCTCGCGGATGCCGCCGCCCTGGCGACGGATCACGACGCCCTTGAACACCTGGACACGTTCCTTCGAGCCCTCGATGACCTTGACGTGAACGTCAAGGGTGTCACCGGGTGCAAATTCGGGGATGTCGTCGCGCAGCGACTGCTTGTCGAGGAAGTCGAGGGTGTTCATCTGGTGGGTCCAATCTGGCGTTTCGCGTGAACAGAGGAACCTGGCGGCCCGCACTCGACCTCCCGATCGCCGGGAGGTCAGGTATGAGGTTCGACCGGTTCGTGCTCCGAGTCATGGGGTGTGTCCGGGCCGCCGCCCGCAGGGGGCCGGTCGTCACCAGGCAACCCAACTATTGTGCCAGACAGACCCCGGTGCGGCGAAATCGCCGGTGGCGGCGGTGCCGGATGCACGACACGATCCAGATGATCCTCGGTGGCCGCGCGCACGTGCGGCAGCACATCGGGACGCCCGGCGACGAGATCCTGCACAAAGATCTTCGCCCGGATGAGGGGCCGCCGCAGAGTGCGTTCGCGCTGGATCGCCCGTTCGAGCTTGCGGGGACGGGAAAGATACCGCCACCGTGCCCATGGCGAGGTCGGCCGGGCGAGCCGGATCACCCCGACGATGAGCAGCGGCCACACGAACACGCCCACGACGCCTGTCCAGATCTTGCCCTTGAGCACCACCAGAGCGGCGAGCCCGAGGTTCAGGACGGCCGCGACCACGTCGACGACGACGGTCCGGCCGATCCGGAGATCGTGCAGGGCGTCGAAGTACAGGTCGAGCGGCCGGAAACCGAGCAGGATCATGCCGGTGGCGGCCAGCGCGATGAACACCGCATCCACCGAGGTGCGCCCCTCCTGCGACCAGTAGACGTCGCGTAGGTAGAAGATCAACGCGAACTCATCGAGGATCAGGGCGGCCCCCACCCCGAACAGTCCGGCCAGGATGGACATCGTCAGCTGGTCGCCGCTGAGTCCCATCGCGATCAGTCCGAGCCCCGACAGCAATGTCAGCACGACGCCGAACACGACGTGGTGGATGTGGGTGTCGCCGGCGGTGACATTGGAGAACCACCAGCTGACGTCGGCGCGGATGAGGCGCACGCTGACCCGGATCACCACGAAGCCGATGATCAGGCCGAGGAAGAACACCAGGAGCGGCAGCCGGCCACGCTCGATGATGTCGTGGTTCATCCAGTGCGCGGCCCGATGCGAGAGCCAATGGTGCACACGTCCAGGTTAGTCGGGTCAGCCCGCGTAGCGGATCAGCACACTCTCCACCGCGGCCGGACCCCGGCAGGCGATGGCGGCCTCGTAGGCCGCCTCGCGCAGCGTGTCGCGAGGTGGGCGTGGAGTCGACGAGCCGGCACCGACGGCGTGCACGACACAGTTCAGCGCCCGCGCCCGGAAGAAGGCCCGCTCGTGCGCGTCGTGGTCGCCACGCCGTGCCGCGGCGAATGCCCGCTGTTCCTGTTGAGCCAGCAGGCTGCCCACCTGCAGACGATGACTGGGTGCGACGACACCCCGCTCGCGCAGTTCGGACAATGCGGTCGAGAGTTCCGGATGGTCACCGATGTCGACCGCGGAGGTCACCGTGATGGCCAGGAAGTAGGTGCATGCGGCGATATCGGGGTCGGGTACCCGATCGACGAGCTCGGCGACGTTCCCGGGCAGCCGGGTGATCCGATGGCTCACGACTGGTCTCCGCCGTCGTCGGGCAACCAGTGCACGCCGGGTTCCGCGCCGTCATCGGGCGCGAAGAGTTCGGCACCGGTGCCCATCAGCGCACCCATCGTCTCCGACGACATCGGCGTGGCCGCCGCGATCGCGTGCGGGTCGACGCCCGTGCGGATCATGTGGTCGACGATCGCGAGTTCAGCGGCCCGACCATTACCGACCAGCGTCTCCCCCGGACCCAACTCGGTGCCCTCACGTTCGTACGGATAGGGATCGCTGGTTCCGACGACGACGGCCCGCGACCCGTCGGTTGCGGTTCCGACGCCGATGGCCATCCGCACCGAGCCGGCCACCGACGACGGCAGGCCGGCCTGCAACTGCGCCGCCCGGCGCTGCAGCCAGTCGGAGTCGATCTCGGCGAGCGACGACTCGTCGATCATCCCGGCGCCGGCGTGCCTGCCGGCGAGCGCACCGGCCCCGGCGGCCAACCCGCCGAGCGCTGAGAACGGCATCATGCCGCTCGTCGCGGCCGGCGGGGGCTGGTCACCGTCGTGGTGCCGCTGACCCGCGTCATTCGCCTGGTCGGTGTAGTCGTCTCCGGCCGCCGTCAGCGCCATCCGGCCGGCGCCGGCTGCGACAACCCGGGCCGAGTCGTCGCCCAACGTCGACAACAAGTCGGACCGCAACCTCTCGCGGTCGGCCACCGACGCGATGACCGCCATCTCGTTGTGCGCCGACACCGCGGCGTCCGCGTAGTCCTCCAGCGCCGACGCCGCGGCCTCGAGTCGTCCGGTCAGCCGGCCGAGACCGGTCGACGACGACCCGGTCAGTTCGTGGTGTCCCCGGGAGATCCCCTCGTGGAAGTCGCCGCTGCCGGTGGCGTGATCACGATGCGCACCGTCGACGTCCGCGGCCAGTGCCGCCGCCCGGGCCGCCAGATCGCGGCACCGCGCTGCGGACTCCCGCACTGCGGCGACGTCTGCGGTCGGCCATCGGCCGGGCGCCAGCTCGTCGGCGAGGGCGCGCACCTCCGGCGGCACCGGCAGGGCGGTCGGACCGAGGTCGGCGGATGCGGTGGTCATCGACCGGCCTGGCCGAGTCGGAGACCCAGATCGTGGTCGGCGCCGTCGATCTCGCGCGTCCCCCGCTCGATCAGCGCGCGGTGACGCTCGAGCGCCGTCATCGCGTCGTCGGCCGCTGCGGCGATACCGGCGGACACCTCGGTGAATCCGCGACGGAAGGCGCGGGCCGCCTCGTCGACGCCGATGGCCGCGTCGACCTCACCGAGGACGGCGGCGACGTCGTCGACGATCCGGGCCCCCTCGTCACCCGCCGACGACATCCGTTCGACGAGTTCGCCCAGTGACCGCAGATCCGCCCTTAACGTTCCCGCGGAGCCATGGGCCGGCCCCCGATCGGTCCCACCATCCACATCCGACCCGTTCGTCATCGATTCCCCCGCTCACCGGCCTCGGCCGCGCTGTCCACCCGGACGTCGGCATAGTCCGGTGAAGGTTGGACGGCTGCGGCAAGGATCTGGTTCCGCTTGTCCCGGATCTGCTGATCGGCCTCGGTGGTCAGCGCGGTGATCTGTGCGGAGAGTTGTTCGGCGCGATAGCGCCGAAGGGCGCGCGGATCGATCGTGAGGTCCACCAACCGCCCGCGGGCGTCGACGGTCACCGCGACGAGGCGATCGGCGCTGACGGCGCGGGCGCTGAGGCGTGCCATCGTCTCGCCGACCCGGGTCAGCTCCGAGCGTTGGCGCGACAGCTCGTCGAGCATGTCCGACCACCGATCCACCATGAGCCCCCTCCGCCGGTGTGCCGATCCTAACGGGCCGCGGAATTCTCCGACGTTCCGTCCGCACCGGGCCGGGCCGCGGCATGGTCCTCGGTCAACAGGTCGGGGCGACGCTCGCGGGTACGCGCCAGCGATTGCTCACGCCGCCAGGCGTCGACCTTGGCGTGGTCGCCGCTGAGCAGCACCGGCGGGACGTCGAGCCCGCGCCAGGACACCGGGCGCGTGTAGCTCGGGCCTTCCAGCAGACCGTCGGAGAACGAATCCTCTTGGTGTGACCGCGGATTGCCGAGTACGCCGGTGATCAACCGGACGGTGGCCTCCACCATGGCCATGGCGGCTACCTCACCGCCGATGAGCACGAAATCGCCGAGTGAGACCTCTTCCACCCGCACCCGACGCGCGGCATCGTCGAAGACCCGCTGATCGATGCCCTCATAACGGCCGCAGGCGAACACCAGGTGGCGCTCGCGACTCCAGCGCTGAGCTGTCGCCTGGGTGAACGGGCGACCGGCGGGACTCGGCACCACCAGCAGCGCCTCGTCGGGACAGACCTCATCGAGGCAGGGCCCCCAGACGTCGGGTTTCATCACCATCCCGGGCCCGCCGCCGTAGGGCGAGTCGTCCACGCTGCGGTGGACGTCGTGTGTCCACTCGCGCAGGTCGTGGACGTCAACGGTGATCTTTCCCGCGTCGATTGCCTTACCCAACAAGGCAACCCGCATCGGGGTGAGATACTCCGGAAATATCGAGACGATGTCGATGCGCATGGTCACGCGGGGTCGAGGAGACCGTCGGGCGGATCGATCACGATGCCGTCGGCGGTCACGGTCGGCACGATCTCACGGACGAAGGGCACCAGCACCTCTCGTCCCTCCGGGGTGCGGACCTCGAGGATCTCGCCGCCCGGGAGATGCAGCACCGACGACACCGCCCCCACGTCTGTCCCGTCCACGGTCGAGACGGGCAGGCCTTCGAGCTCATGGTCGTAGAACTCGTCCGGATCGGGACCCGAATCCACCTCGGAGCTGTCGATGAGAAACAGCGTGCCGCGCAGCGCGTCTGCGGCGGACCGGTCCGATACCTCGTCCAGCGACAGCAACAGCCGCCCGGCATGCTGCCGGGCGGCTGTCACCATGAATGACTTCTCTCCACCCCCACGCGGCAATCTCCCACGCAGTGCGGTACCCGGCGCGAACCGGGTGTCCGGATCGTCGGTCCGGATGTCGACGACGACCTCGCCGCGGACCCCGTGTGATTTGGCCACACGACCTATCACGAGATCCATCGCGGAGCCGGTGCCGCTCAGCGGTCGGTGTCGACGATGTCCACGCGCATACCGCGACCACCGATGCCGGTGACGAGGGTGCGCAGGGCGGTCGCGGTGCGGCCGTTGCGGCCGATCACCTTGCCGAGATCCTCGGGATTGACGTGGACCTCGACCAGTCGGCCGCGTCGGCCGGTGATCATCTCGACCCGGACGTCGTCCGGGTTGGCCACGATCCCGCGGACGAGATGCTCGACCGCGTCGGCGACGACTGCGGTCACGCGTCCGCCTTGGCGTCACCCTCGGTGGCCGGGGCCTCGTCGGCGGTGGCTTCGGCCGGAGCCTCGGCGTCGGCCTTCTTCGGAGCCTTCTTCTTCGGGGTGGTGGCCTCGGCGGCGGGCGCACTGTCGGCGGCGGCGAGCGCAGCGTTGAAGAGGTCCAGCTTGGACGGCTTGGGCTCCTTGAGCTTCAGGGAACCCTCGGCGCCCGGCAGGCCCTTGAACTTCTGCCAGTCACCGGTGACCTTGAGGATGGCCGCGACCGGCTCGGTCGGCTGCGCGCCGACACCCAGCCAGTACTGCGCACGCTCGGAGTCGACCTCGATCAGGCTCGGCTCTTCCTTTGGGTGGTACTTGCCGATGGTCTCGATCACCCGGCCGTCACGGCGGGTCCGAGAATCTGCGACGACGATGCGGTACTGCGGGTTGCGGATCTTGCCGAGCCGCGTGAGCTTGATCTTGACAGCCATGTCTTCTTCTCTCAGTGGTCACTGCGCAATTCAGCGGCCCGTCCGATGTGACGAACCCGGTTTTGCGATCTGTTTCGGTGTGACCGTCGGTCGGTACGTGACCGGATCCGACGAACCAGCATGCAATTCTGCCAGACGAGGCCACCGGACCGGAAATCGTCGATACCGCACGCTGCGGTGTGCGGGCGGACATCACGTTCGGGACCGGGTTCGACATGTGGTTACCCACCCCGCTGAAGGTAACCACATGTCGCGTGACTCGACCGTCGAGATGCCGCCTGTATGTGCCGACCACGTCTCCGGGACGGCCCTCCCCTGACCTGTCCGACGGGACGCGCGGCGAGGCCTCGACGTTCGCGAACCCATTGCAACGCGAGTGAAACATTACCAGCCGGTAAGTTAGCGGTACCAGTCGTCGGCGCGTGGATTACGTCACACGAATAGGTCACACAAGGGTCCGCGACCTGGGCATTTGCCCGGGTACCGGTCAGGCGATCGTTAGCCCTGAGCAAACGATCTCGCGCGGTCGACGCAGCGTCGTCAGATCCACCCGCGGATCGTCGTCGAGCACGATGAAGTCCGCGCGGTCGCCGTCACCGAGCAGGTCGGCGCCGAGCCACTCCCGCGGTGCCACGGTGGCCGCGTGCAGCGCGCCGGCCGCACCGAACCCCGCGGCGGCCAGGGCGTCGATCTCGTCGACGATGCGCCCGTGCTCGACGAAACCGCCGGCATCGGTCCCCGCGAAGATTCGCACCCCGGCCTCCCGCGCGGCCGCGAACACCGCGTTGGCGTTCTGGTGCAGTTTGCGCATGTTGGCCTGGTACGCGGGGAACCGGTCGGCGCCGTCCGCGATACCCGGGAAGTTCTCCACCTGGATCAGCGTGGGCACCAACGCAATCGAGCGTTCGACCATCCGGTCCATGAGGTCGGTGGTCAGGCCGGTGCCGTGCTCGATGCAGTCGACACCTGCCGCGATCAGGTCCGGCAGCGCATCCGCGCCGAACACGTGCGCGGTGATCCTGGCCCCCTCCGCGTGGGCGGCAGCGACCGCTGCGTCGAGCTGACCGCGTGTCCACAACGGCGCGAGGTCGCCCACCTCACGGTCGATCCAGTCGCCGACGATCTTCACCCAGCCGTCGCCGGCACGCGCCTGGCGGGTCACCTCGGCGGAGAGTTCATCCGGATCGTCGAGATCGATCCCGTAGTCGCGCAGATACCGCTTGGGGCGCGCGATGTGTTTACCGGACCGGATGAATCGTGGGCAGGCGGGGTCGTCGTCGAGCGGGTGGGTGTCCAGCGGCGAGCCGACCTCGCGGATCAGCAGTGTGCCGGCCCGCGCATCCGCCTGCGCATACGCACGCGCCCGGTCGATGGTCACCCCGAGCCCGGGCGCGATCCCGACGTGGTTGTGCGCGTCGACGAGGCCGGGGATTATCCAGCCGCCGTCGACCACCGTCCGCGCCGAGGCCACCGGCTCATGCGTGATCGTGTCACCGACGACCCAGAATTCGAGCGCGTCGTCGGTGAAGGGGTCGCGTCCCCGGTAGTGCCGGACGTCGTCGTCCATCGGGCGCGCGGAGGTCACTTCTTCTTGGGCTGGAACTGCGAGACGTCGATCCCCTCGAGGCCCGGGGGGATCTCGTTCAGGCCGGCCGGCATGTTCGACAGGTCCGGGAATCCCGCGGGCATGCCCGGCATCCCCGGCATGCCGGGAAGTCCGGCGCGAGCTGCCTTGGGTGGCGTCGGCCCGCGGTTCTTGCCCTTCTTCCCCTTGCCCTTCTTGCGGTTGGACTTGCGTCCGCCGCCCATCCCCATCCGCCCCGACATCTGCGACATCATCTTGCGGGCGTCGAAGAAGCGGTCGACGAGCTGGTTGACCTCGCTGACCGTCACGCCGGAACCGTTGGCGATCCGCAGCCGACGCGACGCGTTGATGATCTTGGGGTTGTCCCGTTCGGCCGGCGTCATGCCGCGGATGATGGCCTGCACACGATCGAGCTGCTTGTCGTCGACCTGCGACAGAGCGTCCTTCATCTGGCCGGCGCCCGGCAGCATCCCGAGGATGTTCCCGATCGGCCCCATCTTCCGGATCATCAGCATCTGCTCGAGAAAGTCCTCGAGAGTGAGTTCGCCCTGGGTGATCTTGGCGGCGGCCGCTTCGGCCTGCTCGGCGTCCCAATGCTGCTCGGCCTGCTCGATGAGGCTGAGGACGTCGCCCATGCCGAGGATTCGGCTGGCCATGCGGTCCGGGTGGAAGACGTCGAAGTCGTCAAGCTTCTCCCCCGACGACGCGAACATGATCGGACGTCCGGTCACCTCGCGGACCGACAGGGCGGCACCGCCGCGGGCGTCGCCGTCGAGCTTGGTGAGGACGACACCGGTGAATCCGACTCCGTCCTGGAACGCCTCGGCGGTGGACACCGCGTCCTGGCCGATCATCGCGTCGACGACGAACAGGACCTCGTCCGGATCGGTGGCCTCGCGGATGTCGGAGGCCTGACGCATCAGCTCCTGATCGATGCCCAGGCGACCGGCGGTGTCGATGACGACGACGTCGTGGTGGTGCGCGGTGGCCTCGGCGACACCCGCGCGGGCGACGGCGACCGGGTCTCCGGAGGTGACGCCGAGTTCGCCCTCGCCACCGATGCTGGTGCCGGGATGCGGTGCGAAGACCTTCACCTCGGCGCGCTCACCGACAATCTGCAGCTGGGACACGGCGCCCGGACGCTGCAGGTCACACGCGACCAGCAGCGGGGTGTGCCCCTGCTTCTTCAGCCAGTGGCCGAGCTTTCCGGCCAGCGTCGTCTTACCGGCACCCTGCAGGCCGGCCAGCATGATCACCGTCGGCGGGTTCTTGGCGTAGGTGATGCGTCGGGTCTCGCCACCCAGGATGCCGACCAGTTCGTCGTTGACGATCTTGACGACCTGTTGGGCGGGGTTCAGCGCACCGGAGACCTCGGCTCCCTTGGCGCGCTCCTTGATCTTGGCGATGAAACCGCGCACCACCGGGAGCGAGACGTCGGCCTCGAGGAGGGCGAGCCGGATCTCACGACACGTGCGGTCGATGTCGGCGTCGGACAACCGGCCCTTGCCGCGCAGATCCTTGAGGGCACCGGCCAACCGATCGGAAAGCGAATCGAACATTCCTCTAGTCTTCCATGCTCGCGGCCGGAGTCCGGCCCCCGGCCCGTCGACCGGCCTCGATCAGCTGATGGGTACCCCGGAGCGCGACGTCCCACCCGACGCCTGCGGACCGTCACCGTCGGGGTCGGCCCGTGGCTGCGGCGGCGGGCAGACGGCGATGACGTCGTCGGCGAGGGCGGTGCGTGCTGCCGGGGTGTCGTCGGCCATCTGCAGGCAGAAGGTGTCCACGACAGTGCCTCCCAGCGTGGCGACCTTGGCCCATCGGACCAACGCGCCATGACGTTCGATCACCGCGCTGACCCGGCTCAGCAGCCCGATCCGGTCGTCGGTGCGCAATTCCATCAGGACGTCCCCGGCCTCGCCCGCATCGTCGGCCGCGGCGTGCGATTCCAGGTCGACCCAGATCACCCGCGGCGGAGCGACCGCGAACAGTGCCGGTACGGCGTTCTTCGGATGGCCCGCACCGTCGACGGCCGGGTCGGTACTGCCCGCCGACGCCCCGGTCCCGGCCACCGCGCCGGGCGCCGTCGAGATGGAGCCGATGGTCGGGATCGGCGATTCGGCCTCACGAGCATCGAGCCGGGCCAGCACGTCGATCTTGCCCTCGACCGCCGCCATGAGCTGCTGACGCATCAGACCGGCCTCCGGCGGGCTACCGAAGAGCGGGACGACGACGAAGCTGTTCACCGCGCTGTCCGCGTGGCACTGCACGGTCGCCGAATGAGACCTGAGCCCGTTGAGAGCGAGGACGCCGGCCATCTTCGACAACAGCCCCGGCCGGTCCGGCGCGACCATGGTCACCCGGAAGGTGTGCGGGCCGTCGGTGGGCGTGATCGCGACCGAGAACGCACCCGATTCCGCGAGCGCGATCTGCTCGGGCGACAGCGGTTCGGGCCGGGCGAGTTCGCCACCGTCGATCAGCCGCAGGGCGCGGCGCACCAGATCGTTGATGAGCGAGGCCTTCCACTCACCCCACACTCCGGGTCCGGTGGCCAGTGAATCCGCCTCGGCCAGGGTGGCCAGCAGCTCGAGCAGCACCCGGTTGTGGCCCAGTGTCTGCGCGACGAGTTCGGCCGTCGCCGGGTCGTCGAGGTCGCGTCGTGTCGCGACGGTCGGCAGCAGCAGATGGTGTCGCACCATCTCCGACAGCAGCGACACGTCCTGCGGCCACAATCCGAACCGGTTGCCGACCTGGATCGCCAGCTCGGCGCCGACGATGCTGTGGTCGGCCCCGCGCCCCTTGCCCAGGTCGTGGATCAGGGCGCCGAGGACCAGCAGGTCGGGCCGCGAGACCCGTGTGGTCATCGATCCGGCGTGGGCGGCGGTCTCCACCAGATGCCGATCCACCGTCCACGTGTGGATCGCATCGCGCGGCGGGAGGTCGCGGACCGCTCCCCACTCGGGCAGCAGCCGACCCCAGAGGCCGGTGCGATCGAGGGCCTCGATCGGATCGACCATGTGGTGCCCGGAACCGAGCAACACCAGTAGGTCGCTGAGCGCCTCGGCCGGCCACGGCTCCCGCAGCTCGGGTGCATAGTCGGCGAGGCGGCTCAGCGTGGACGCACTGATCGGCAGGCCGGTGCGCGCCGACGCGGACGCGACCCGCAGGATGAGGCCGGGGTCCTTGCTCGGAATGGCGTTGCGCGCCAGGACGATCTCGCCGTTGTGCTCGACGACGCCCTCGTCGAGGGGACGGCGGATCGGCGAGCGGCGCAACTTGGCCAGGCCACGGCGCGGCAAGGCATTGCCCGCGGTCCGCAGACCCACATCGATGGAATAGCTGACCGTACGGGCCGAATCGCTGATCACCCGCGCGAGGTCGAACCGGTCACCGATCCGCAGTGCGGCGCCGATCTCATCGGCATCCTGCGCGCGGACCTGTTCGCGGGGCCGCCCGGCGATCCGGTGCAGTTCGGTGCGGATGTCGAGCAGCCGGCCATAGGCGACCTGCGGCCCCGCCCCGGGGGAATCCGGCCGCAGACTCGCCATGCCGTCGGTCAGTTGGGCGATGGCCAACGCCCCGAGCAGCTGCACGTCGCGCAGGCCGCCCCGACCGTTCTTCAGATCGGGCTCGGCGCGATGGGCGATGTCCCCGGCGCGACGCCAGCGGTCCTGAGCATGGGCGACCACCTCCGGGAACCGATCCCGGATCTCGGTGCGCCACTGTTGGCGGACACCGCCGATCAGCAACGTGGACAGGTCCTCGTCGCCGGCGATGTGGCGCGCCTCGAGCAATCCCAGTGCCGCACTGACGTCCTCACCGGCCACCTGCAAGGCCTGCGGCACGGTCCGCACACTGTGATCGAGCGGAATATTGGCGTCCCACAATGGGTACCAGAGTCCGTCGGCCACCTCGGAGATCCGATCGGGCGGCATGTCGTCGTGCAACAGGATGAGATCGAGATCCGAGAAGGGCAGGAGTTCGCCGCGGCCGAGTCCGCCGACCGCGACGATCGCGAACCCGCTGTCCGGGCGGATGCCGAGTTCGGCTCCCTTACTGGTCAGCCAGAACTCGTGGAGGTCGACGAGCACCTGCCGGAGTCCGGCGGCGTCGAGCTTGCCACTCTTCCCGGATTCCAGGAGCTGTCGGCGTGTTGCGACGAGATCGGTTGCGGCCACAGGCGTTTCGGGGTCCAGACGTGAAGGACGCGGCCCCGCGCCTGAATCATCAGACGCGGGGCCGTGTGATTGGTTGAGAAAGGGCACGGGCCCGGTTTACAGCGCGTCGGCGCCGCGCTCACCGGTGCGGACGCGCACGACCGATTCGACCGGGGACACCCACACCTTTCCGTCACCGATCTTGCCGGTGCGCGCGGCCTCGACGATGACGTCGACGACCTTGTCCACGGCGGCATCATCGACGACGACCTCGACCCGGACCTTCGGTACGAAGTCCACCGAGTACTCGGCGCCGCGATAGACCTCGGTGTGACCCTTCTGGCGTCCGTAACCCTGGACCTCGCTCACGGTCATGCCCAGGATTCCGGCCTGCTCCAGTCCGGCCTTGACGTCCTCAAGCGTGAACGGTTTCACGATTGCGGTGATCAGCTTCATCAGTTATCCCTCTCCACAGGAATCAGCGTAGTTGCGAAAGCGTAGGGATTCATGCCAGTTCGTAGGCCGTTTCTGCATGTTCGGCCTCATCGATGCCGTTGTGCTCGTCCTCCTGGCTGATCTTCCAGCCCAGCGGCTTGAGGATCAGTGCGATGACCAGGGTGAGTACACCGGTGAACACCAGGGCGAACAGGGCGATCACGATCTGCACCACCAGCTGCTTGTAGTCGTGGCCGTAGAACAGACCGGTCTCCTCGGCCAGCAGACCGATCGCGACGGTGCCCCAGAGGCCCGAGACCAGGTGAACACCCACGACGTCGAGCGAGTCGTCGTAGCCGAACTTGTTCTTCAGTCCGATGGCCAGGGCCGACAGGATGCCCGCGATCACGCCGAGGATCAACGAACCGACCGGGGTCAGCGCGCCACACGCCGGGGTGATGGCGACCAGGCCGGCCACGATGCCCGATGCGGCACCGACGCTCGTCGCGTGCTTGTCGCGCACCCATTCCACGGCGAGCCAGCCGATCATCGCTGCCGCGGTGGCGGCCGTCGTGTTGATCCACACCTTGCCGGCGACCATGTCGGCGGCGAGTTCCGAACCGGCGTTGAAGCCGAACCAGCCGAACCACAGCAGAGCGGCGCCGAGCATGACGAACGGGATGTTGTGCGGCCGGTACGCGGTCTTGCCGAAGCCCGCACGGGCGCCGACGATGAGCGCGAGGACCAGCGCAGCCATACCTGCGTTGATGTGAACCACGGTGCCGCCGGCGAAGTCGATCGGAGGAACAGTGGCCGCTCCGTCGGTGGTGCCGAACATCCAAGCCGCGAAGCCGTTCTCGGAGCCCGACATGATGCCGCCGCCCCAGACCATGTGCGAGAGCGGGAAGTACACGATGGTGGCCCAGATGACCGAGAACACCAACCAGGTCGAGAACTTCACGCGCTCGGCCAGCGCGCCCGAGATCAGCGCGACGGTGATGACCGCGAACGTCAGCTGGAAGGCCAGGAACACCGTGGACGGGATGGTGAGACCACCCGTCACGACCTGCTCCACCGCCTCGCCGTTCTCGGTGATCTCCTTGGTCTCCATCAATTGATTGGAACCGAAGAGCGCGAACGGATTCGAGAAGACGCCCCAGATGTCGTCGTCACCCGTGATGCCGTTCCCGAAGGCCATCGAGAAGCCCCACAACACGTACACGACACTGACGGTCGCGATCGAGCCGAAGGACATCATCATCATGTTCAGAACCGATTTGCCCCGCGCCAACCCCCCGTAGAAGAAGGCGAGTGCCGGCGTCATCAGCAGGACCATAGACGCGCTGGCGAGCATCCAAGCTGTGTTGCCGGCATCTGGTACTGCGAAAGCATCGTCTGGCAGTGCCAAAACCACTGTAGAAACCTCCCTAGAGTGCGCCGACGGCTCGGCGCCTGCAAAGAGACTGTCGGCACTCGGTTTCATCTGTGGTGCTCTGACGTTTCGGGAATGTGAACCAGTGGACGGATTATATTTCCGCCATGTAACGCCTGCGCGTTCCCGGGTACTCTAGGCGACTCCCCTGCGCCCCGACGGCGCGTTCGAGGGGTTACGCGTGTATCTCTCGCGCAGTGTCGATTCGGTGTAGTCGTACCGGAAGATCCCTCGCTCACGCAGCAGTGGCACCACTTCGTCGACAAAGATCTCCAGCCCGTCCGGGAAGACGTCGGGCATCAGGTTCACACCATCTGCGGCGCCCGCCAGATACCAGTGCTCGATCGTGTCGGCGACGTCCTCCGGGGTACCGACGACCACGCGGTGACCGGAGCCGCTGAACGCACGGACAGCCTCGCCCACGGTGAGGTCGCGCGCAAGGATCACCCGCACGATGGACTCACGGAAGCCCAGCGAGGCGCCGAATCGTGCCGGATCGGCGACCGGCTCCAGCAGGTGCCGCGGGAATGGTTCGTGCAGGTCGTAACGCGCGAGGTCCTCACCGATGACCTGCGAGAGGCGTTGTGCGGCAAAACCCTCGGGCAGCAGGGCGTCCTGCTCGGCGGCGCGGCGCTCCGCTTCGGCGTGGGAGCTGCCGATGGTCGTGATCAGGCCGGGCAGGATCTTGACGGCATCCGGTGCACGGCCGCTGCGGACGGCGGCCCCGGACACGTACCGGTGATGGTCGATCGCGGCGCCGAGATCCAGCTCCGCCGTGAACACCGCGTCGGCGACCGCACCGGCCAGGTCCCGGCCCTGCGGCGAGCCGCCCGCCTGCACGAGCAGGGGTTCACCCTGGGCGGAGCGCTCCTGCCCGAGCCGCCCATGGGCGGAGAAGAACTCACCTTCGTGTGCCACCGCAGGGCCGGGAACTCCCGCTGTCGACGCGCTTCGCCACAGCGCACGTACGAGGTCGACGAACTCGCCGGCCCGCCGATACCGCGTTTCGCGATCCGGCAGATCCGCGAGACCGAAGTTCGCTCCCGCCGATGCCGAGTATGTGGTGACGATGTTCCAGGCGAACCGCCCGCCGGAGAGCCGATCGAGACTCAGGAGCCGATGCGCGAGTTCCACGGGTTCGTTGAAGGTCGTGGAGAACGTGCCGATGATGCCCAGGCGCTCGGTACCCGCCGCGACGGATCCGAGGATGATGCCGGGGTCCAGCGCCTGCGAGGGTTTGATCGCCGGGTTCTCCCGCAACGCCGGGCCGTCGGCGAGGAACACCGCATCGAGAGTCCCGCGCTCGGCGATCTGCGCCTGACGAACGTAGTAGTCCGGATCGACGAATGCCGTCGACGACTCGGTCGTGCGCTGCCAGGCCGCGGCGTGGATGCCGACGTTGAGCACGTTCACGTTGATGATCAGACCTCGTCGGTCGGGGCGGGTCATGACTCTCCTCAGACGGTCTCGGCGGTGCGGACGGACGCGAACACGCGACGGTTGCGACCCGGATCCGGGAGTGTGGCCGCTGCGACCCCCAGCCGCGCACGCAGGGTCCGGTCATCCGCAGACGCGTCACGTCCGGGCCGTCGACTGCGGATCGACCGGAGCAGGTCGTCGAGGTCCGACAGCGACGTGGTCACGATCGCGCCGTCGAACCCGCCGGGGATCGGGTCGGCGCGGAATGCCGTCTCCGACAGCTCCACCACCCGCGAGATCGGACTCCGTTCCGTCTCGACGCGCTCCACCGACCCCGGCTGATCGATCACCAGAATGTCGGGCCGGGTGCCGCCGGCGCCGGGCCGGCGGCCGAAGACCGGGAGGTCGTGCTGGATGGAGCCCGGCAGCGGCAGCGGTCCCGCGATCGCGAAGTGTCCGGCGATGTCGGCCGCCCGGACGAGGTCGGTGTCGACGAAGACACCGGTGTTCACATCCGCGACGACGGAGGCCAGTGGCCATGCGCGCCACAGGGTGCGGACCGCGTCGATCGCGGCCGCCGTGTGCTCCGCACCGAGCGGACTCGACGTCCAGGCGTCGGCGTCGGTCCCCAGGGCGACGGCGGTGTCTGCGTCGGCGGCGAACCACCCGGCGCGCCCACCGGTCGCGTGATCGAGGGAGAGCAGCCGTCGGGCCAGGTTGTAGGGGTGATCGCGGTGCGCCGCGGCCGCCACCACGTAACCGAGGTCGGTGGTGTGTCGAGCCGCGAACGTGGCGACGACGGTGGGGTCGACCGTTGCCGGCCCGGATTCACCTGCGTGAGATTCCCCCGCGTGAGATTCCCCCGCGTGAGATTCCCCCGCGTGAGGTGCGCCCCGATCGGCACCGATGAGCCAGTAGTCGACGACACCGTCGAGCCGCCGGGCGAGCCCGGCGATCTCCGGACCCGACAGTGCAGCCAGCTCGCCGTCGGAGATCGACACGCCGATGTGGAACGGGGCAGGCGACTTCCGGATGTTCATGACCGTCGACGTTATGGCGGCCACGAGATGCGGCAAGGTTTCCGCCCAGCGCAGTGCGAAGTGACCGCCCACGCGCGTCGCTCACACCGCCGTCCCGCTCGTCTCCGCGCGGCGGCGCGTACGTCAGAGCGGGACGTCAGAGCAGGGCGTCGACGAAGGCCTCCGGCTCGAACGGGGCGAGGTCGTCCGCGCCCTCCCCGAGTCCGACCAGTTTGACCGGCACGCCGAGTTCCTCCTGGACGTGGAAGACGATGCCGCCCTTGGCCGTACCGTCGAGTTTGGTCAGCACCACACCGGTGATGTCGACGACCTCGGCGAACACCCGCGCCTGGGTGAGGCCGTTCTGCCCGACCGTCGCGTCGAGCACCAACAGGACCTCGTCCACGGGCGCCTTCTTCTCCACGACACGCTTGACCTTGCCCAGCTCGTCCATCAGACCGGTCTTGGTGTGCAGCCGGCCCGCGGTGTCGATCATCACGACATCGACACCCGTGTCGATGCCCTTGGCGACCGCATCGAACGCGACCGACGCGGGATCGGCCTGTTCCTTGCCACGCACCACAGCCGCACCGACCCGCTCACCCCAGGTCTGCAGCTGGTCCGCGGCTGCGGCACGGAACGTGTCGGCGGCACCGAGCAGAACCCGGCGGCCGTCGGCGACCAGTACGCGCGCGAGCTTTCCGGTCGTCGTGGTCTTGCCGGTCCCGTTGACGCCGACGACGAGGATCACGGCGGGCCGGCCGGCATGCGGTAGGGCGTGCACCGCCCGGTCGAGATCGGGGCGCAGTTGCGCGACGAGCACGCGACGGAGCAGGGCGCGCGCATCGTCCGCGGTCCGCACGTTGCTGGTCGCGAGTTCACTCCGCAGTCGCTCGACGACGGCCATCGTGGACGCCGTGCCCAGATCGGCCATCAAGAGCGTGTCCTCGATCTCCTCCCAGCTCTCCTCGTCGAGGTCGCCCGCGCCGAGCAGGCCGAGCATGCTCTTGCCGATGGCCCCCTGCGAGCGCGACAGTCGCCCGCGCAGCCGTCCGAGCCGGCCCGCCGTCGGCGCGATCTCCTCGCGTGCGGGCGCGGCCACCTCCACCGGCTCGGTCTCGACGACCGGTTCGGGTTCGACGACCGGTTCGGGTTCCACGACCGGTTCGGGTTCGGCGACCGTTTCCGGTCGGGGCGCGGGCTCGACGACGGTTTCCGTCGCGGGCGCCTCGACGACGTCATCGGGAGCCGGGGCCTCGACGACGTCATCGGGGTCGGTCAGCGTCCCGGTGCCACCGCCGGGCTCGTCGGGCAAGGAGACGTTCCGGATACCGCGCTGCGCCGAGTCACGCGGTACCGCCGCATCGTCGCCGACGCCCGGCTGGCCGTCGACCTCGGTGCGCTCGAACCCGGTGTCCGGGACCTTCTGGTCCGGGCCTCCCGGCCGCACCACCGGTTCCGGCGGCTCCGCGAGCCCGACGCCACCGGCGCTCGCGCCCTGGCTGAAACTGAACCCCGACCCCGCCCGGTAACCGCCCGATTTGTCGACCTGCCGGGTCGTCCCGTCGATCGGTCCCTGATCTCCCGAGTCGTCGGACAACGAGATCCGGCGTCGTCGGGACAGCATCACGCCGAGCACGATCAGTGCGATGAGCACGATCACGGCGACGACGATGCCGATGATGAGTCCGGTGTTCACTCCGAGTACCCCTATCGGTTGTCGGGTGCGACCGATCGTGTCCGATCGCTCGTCGCACCCTGTTCAGTGCATGGTCGGTCAGGTCGGGTCGGCGGTCACATGTCCCGTCGCCTCGCTCGCCCGGGTGTCCCCGGTGACCGGGATGTCCACACCACGCAAGCGCTGCGAGATCACCGTGGTGATGCCGTCGCCCCGCATGCTGACGCCGTACAGGGCGTCGGCGACCTGCATGGTCGGCTTCTGGTGTGTGATCACGATGAGTTGCGAGCGTTCCCTCAGTTGCTCGAACAGGGCGATGAGTCGCCGCAGGTTGGTGTCGTCGAGGGCGGCCTCGACCTCGTCCATCACGTAGAACGGTGACGGCCTCGCCCGGAAGATCGCGACCAGCATGGCCACCGCGGTCAGGGACTTCTCCCCGCCGGACAGCAGCGACAGGCGCTTGACCTTCTTGCCCGGTGGGCGTGCCTCGACCTCGATACCCGTGGTGAGCATGTCGCTGGGGTCGGTCAGCACCAGACGCCCCTCCCCGCCGGGGAAGAGCGTCGTGAACACGGTCGCGAACTCGCGTTCGACGTCGGCGTAGGCCTCGGTGAACACCTGCAGGATGCGGGCATCCACCTCGTCCACCACGGACAGCAGGTCGCGGCGAGCAGCCTTGACATCCTCGAGTTGCGCTGACAGGAAGTTGTAGCGCTCCTCGAGCGCGGCGAACTCCTCGAGGGCGAGCGGGTTGACCTTGCCGAGGGTGTTGAGATCCTTCTGCGCCTTCTTCGCGCGGGTCTCCTGCGTCGCCCGGTCGTACGGGAGCGCCGCCGGCGCGACGACGTTCTCACCGCGTTCCTTGGCCTGCTCGTACTCCTGGATCTCGAGTGCCGACGGCGGCATCGGCACGTCCGGGCCGTACTCCGCGACCAGGTCGTCCGGCGCGATCGCGAAGGTCTCCAGGATCTGTTCCTCGAGTTGCTCGATGCGAAGCGCCGCCTGGGTCCGCGCGAGCTCGTCGCGGTGAACGGTGTCACGCAGTGAGTTGAGTCTGATGGTCAGTTCGGCTGATTGGTTCTTCAGCTCATCGAGCGCCGCACTGCGCTCGATACGCACCTGTTCGAGTTCGTCACGGCCCGCCTGGGCGGACTGCACGGCGAGCGACAGTCGTCGGGAGACCTCGGCTCCCGCGTCGGCGACGGCGGACGCGACAGCCGCCGCACGACGTCGCGCCCGATCCTGCTGCTCGGCCCTGACCCGTGCTTCGCGCTCGCGCTGGGCGGCCCGGCGCAGCGAGTCCGCGCGTCCACGGACGGACGCGAGACGTTCCTCCGCGGTGCGCAGCGACAGCCGCGCCTCCATCTCCGCGGCCCGCGCGGCGGCGACCGCCTCGGCCGCCGCTTCCCGGGGGACGTCGTCACCGATCTGTTCCGACGGGACCTCGGACTCGTCGTTGGCGTAGCGCAGACGGTCCTCGAGTTCGTGCAGTTTCGCCAGCATGTCGGCGCGACCTTCCTCAGCCCGGTCGCGCTGCCGGGTGAGACGTTCGCCCTCGGCGCGTGCGGCCCGGATCTCGTGGCCGAGGCGCGCCATCTGCTCGTAGGTCCCGCCGACGTTGGCGTCGGACTCGTGCAGTGCGGCCAGCGCCTCCTCCGCGGATTCCCGGCGATCGCGCTGTTCGGCGAGTGCGCCGTCGAGCGCGGCCTCGATCTCCTCCGCCCGTCGTCGAGCGGCGGCGAGTTCGCTTGTCGCCGAGTCGATCGCGGACTGCACCTCGAGCGCCGACGGGCGATGCGACGACCCGCCCTCGATCGATGCGGGACCGATCCGGTCGCCCTCGCGGGTGACCGTCCGGACCCGATGCCGCTGAGCGATGTCGAGTCCTTGTCGCGGGGTGTCGACCAGGACGGTGTCGGCGAGCACGAGGTCGACGGCGCCGCGCACCGACGCCGGGCACTGCACCACCGATGCCGCCCAGCGTGCACCATCCGGCAACACGATGTCGTCGCGGACCGCGGCGTCGGGCAGCCCCCCGAGGATCAGCGCGGCGCGGCCACCGTCGCCCGATTTCAGGGCGTCGAGCGCCCGGACCGCCGCGAGGGCGTCGACCGTGGCGATCGCATCCGCCGCGGGTCCCAGAGCGCCGGCGATCGCCGTCTCGAAGCCGGACTCCACGGTGAGCATCTCCGACATCGGCGCCAGCAGTCCGTCGGGCGCGTTGTCGAGGAGCCACGCGCCGCCGTCGTTGCGTTCCAGCCCGACCGCTAGCGCCTCGATCCGGGCGGTCAACGATGCGATCCGCTGCTCGGCCTCGCGCTGGCCCGTCTGGAGTGACGCGACCCGCTCGTTGGCCTGGTTGAGGGCGTTCACCGAACGCTCGTGGTGCTCGTCGAGTCCCTGTTCGGCAGCCTCGAACTCGCCGAGTGTCGCGGCCGTGGCGTCCTGCTGGGTCTGCGCCGCCTCTGCCCGCTCGCTGGCCGCGGCGATGGCCGAGGTGAGGCGGGCGGTCTCGGCGTCAACCGACTCCGACTTGGTGCGCAGGTTGTCGACCTGCCCTTCCAAGCGGGCCAGTCCTTCACGTCGATCGGCGATCGCCCGCACGGCGGCCAGGTGTGCCCGCTCGGCCTCCGCCGCGACCTGCTCATTGCGCGACAACTCGGCCTGCGCCGCGTCGAGGTACTCCGACGCCGCCGTCACCGCGCCGCCGAGTTCGGCCTCGGTCAACGCGGCGTCCTCGGCCTGCCGCTCGAGGTCGTCGGGATCGGGCCCGCTGGACCTGCTCGTCGGCTCGTTCAGATATCGGCCACGCTCGGTCGCGACGCGGCAGGTCGCGTCGATGCGTTCGGACAGGGCCGACAGCCGAAACCAGGTCTGTGCGGCGGCCGTTGCCGCGGGCACGACCTCGGCGAGGTGCTGTTCGTGCTCGGCGAGCTGCGCGGACACCGTGTCGAGAGCCGCGGTCACCTCATCCTGCTGGGAGCGGACCTCGTCCTCGACGGCCGAGTGCTCGGCCATCTCGGCGCGCCTGGTCACCAGATCATCGGCGGCCAGCCGCAGTCGCGCATCGCGGAGATCGGCCTGCACCGTCTGCGCGCGGCGAGCCACCTCGGCCTGCCGTCCCAACGGCTTGAGCTGACGTCGGAGCTCGCCGGTCAGGTCGGTGAGTCGGGCCAGATTGGCCTGCATCCCATCGAGTTTGCGGACCGCCTTCTCTTTGCGTTTGCGGTGTTTGAGGACGCCCGCGGCCTCCTCGATGAACGAACGACGATCCTCGGGCCGCGACTCGAGGATCGCGGCGAGTCGGCCCTGCCCGACGATGACGTGCATCTCACGACCGATGCCGGAGTCGCTCAGCAGTTCCTGGACGTCCATCAGCCGACACGAATTGCCGTTGATCTCGTACTCGCCTGCGCCGTCGCGGAACATCCGCCGCGTGATGGAGACCTCGGAGTACTCGATGGGCAGCGCCCCGTCGGCGTTGTCGATGGTCAGGGTCACCTCGGCACGACCGAGCGGCGGCCGCCCGGACGTGCCGGCGAAGATGACGTCCTCCATCTTGCCGCCGCGCAGCGCCTTGGCGCCCTGCTCGCCCATGACCCAGGTCAGGGCGTCGACGACGTTCGACTTGCCCGACCCGTTCGGCCCCACCACACAGGTGATGCCGGGCTCGAAGCGCAGCGTCGTGGACGACGCAAACGACTTGAAGCCCTTCAGGGTGAGGCTCTTGAGGTGCACGACGGTACAGAATACTCACCATCGCGGCGCCGTCGGCGTCCCCACGCGGCACAGCACACCGACCGAGGCATTCGGTCGGCGACTATTTCTCGACGAATCCCCGCAGATCTCCGCGCGCCGGGTCGAACTTCTCGACGACGAGGTCGACCGAACCGGCGGTGTCGCCAGAGCGCAACGCGGCCAGCAGCGCCTCGGCCGCCGCACGTGTCCCCTCCGCGACCACCAGGACCCGCCCGTCGGCGAGATTGGCGGCGTACCCGACCAGGCCGAGTTCGAGGGCACGCGATCGGGTCCACCATCGGAATCCGACACCCTGGACGTGACCGTGCACGTGCGCGGTCAGACGGACGTTCGCAGCGTCGGCCATCGCGGTCAGTCGGTCGTGATCGCCAGGTTCACCGTGGCACCGGCCTTGATGGTCCGCCCGACGGTGCAGACCGCGTCGATCGCCCGCTCGACGACCACGAGCAGGCGCTCGGCGGCGGCCGGGTCCAGCTCGGAGAGGTCGACCTCGAGGATCTCCTCGAGCACCGGGTAGCGCTCGTTCTCCCGGTCGGCCGCGCCGCTCACGCGGACGGTCGCGTCGTAGTCGTCGCCGAGGCGTCGCGACAGCGGACGATCCGAGGACATGCCGGTGCAGGCGGCCAGTGCGATCTTGAGGAGCTCTCCGGGGGTGAACACGCCGTCGACGTCCTCGGAACCGACGAGCACCTCTGCTCCCCGCGAACTCTTGCCGGTGTAGCGGCGGGTGCCGGTGCGTTCCACCCAGAGGTCGGTGTGCGGGCGGGCCGTGTCGTTCGAGGGGGTCTCGCCGGTCTGCTGGTCGATGGTCATCGTCGGTGTCTCGATCCTTCTCGTCGGGTGCCGCCGGTGGTGGGTGCCGTTTCGACAACGCGAACGGGTGCCGTTTGCTTCCGCACCGGCTCCCGACGTTGACAACGGGGGCAATAGTACGAGCTGCGATTCATGAACTGTTCGCGCCGCATGATCGCCCCGCAGCGCCGACACGGCTCGCCCTCGCGACCGTAGGCGTTCAGTGACCGCTCGAAGTAGCCCGACTGTCCGTTCACGTTCACGTACAACGCGTCGAAGGACGTCCCGCCGACAACCAGCGCCTCCCCCATCACCTCGGTGACCGCGGCGATCAGTTCGGCCAGCTTCGCCCGGCTGAGCCGATCGGTGATCCGCCCCCGTGAATCCGACTGCGCCACAGCGCTTCATCGGCGTAGATGTTGCCGACACCGGAGATGACGGTCTGGTCGAGCAGTGCGCGTTTGACCTCGGTGTGCCGGGACCTGATGGTCGTGATCACCGCGGTCGCGTCGAAAGCCGGATCGAACGGATCCGGCGCGATGTGCGCGATCGATTCCGGCAGCCGGGGTGCGCCGCGGGTGATCGGCTCGACGTACTCGTCGACGTGCCACCCACCGAAGGTCCGCTGATCGACGAAGCGCAGTTCGCTGCCGTCGTCGAGCATCGCCCGGACCCGCAGGTGGATGTGATCGGCCACCCCGGCGTCGGTGATCAGCATCTGTCCGCTCATCCCGAGGTGGACGACCACCGGGAACGCATCGGGACTGTCGAGCGGTTCGACGTCATCGGCGAGGTCGAGCCACAGGTACTTGCCACGCCGATGCGCCCCGCGCACCGTTTTCCCGGCCAACCGTCCGGCGAGATCCACACCGCCACCGAGGTGACGTCGGACCGCACGGGGGTGCAGGACCTCGACGGCGACGATCCGTCGTCCGACGACATGGTCGGCGAGACCACGCCGAACGGTCTCGACCTCGGGCAACTCCGGCACGTCGGGCTACCGGTCGGTCGGCGTCGCGCGGTCGGTCAGCGCCTGCCACGCCAGCGCGGCCGCCTTCTGCTCGGCCTCTTTCTTGGTCCGGCCACTCCCCTCGCCGAGGCTCTCCCCGGCGACGACCGCCACCGCGGTGAACTCCTTGTTGTGGTCGGGGCCGGTCGAGGTGATCTGGTAATGCGGCGGACCGTATCCGCCTTCCGCGGACAGCTCCTGAAGGGATGTCTTCCAGTCGAGACCTGCGCCGAGATGCCCTGCGCGCCCGATCATCTCGTCGAAGAGTCCGAGAATGATCGTCTTGCACTCGGCGAGCCCGTGCTCCAGATAGAGCGCACCGAACAACGATTCGAGACCATCGGCAAGGATGCTGTCCTTGTCCCGGCCGCCGGTCAGCTCCTCGCCGCGGCCGAGGTAGAGGTGTCGCCCGAGCCCACCGTCGCCGAGTTCGCGGGCGACTTCGGCCAGCGCGTGCATGTTGACGACGCTCGCGCGGATCTTGGCGAGCTCCCCCTCGGACTTGTCGGGGTAACGCAGGTACAGCCGTTCGGTGATGATCACGCCGAGTACCGAGTCCCCCAGGAACTCCAGGCGTTCGTTGGTGGGCAGATTGCCGTTCTCGTACGCGTAGGACCGATGCGTCAGGGCAAGGGTCAGCAGTTCGGGCGACAGTTCCGCGTGCAGCGCGGCGAGCAGGTCCGCGAATCGCTCCTGCCCGGGACTGGTCGGCACATCCGCATCCGGGACGGCTCCGTCGGTCACGCCTTGTCCTTCTGCCACGTCGGTTCAGTCACCGGCCTTGTCCCGCGGCGCGCCCTGTTCGGCTTCCTCGGGCGCGGCGAACTTGTCGCGCAGCGCCGCCCACCTCGGATCGATGATGTCGTGCGCATGTCCGGGTTCGGCGACGGCCAGCCGGACACCGCATTCCGGGCAGAGGCCCGGGCAGTCGTCCGCGCACAGGGGTGACATCGGGAGTTCGAGCGCAACCGCGTCGATGATCGACTGCTCGAGATCGATGCGGTCGTCCACCAACCGGTGGATGTCCTCGGCCTCGCTCGTCTGCTCGGTCTCACTGTCCGGGTAGGCGAACAGTTCGGTGAGGAACACCGTGACGGTCCCGTCCAGCGGCTCGAGGCAGCGCGAACACTGACCCTGTGTCTCGCCGCTCACGGTCCCGGTCACCAACACACCCTCGGTCACCGACTCCAGGCGCAGGTCGAGGTCGACCTCGGACTCCTGTGGGATCGCGAGCATGTCGAGACCGATCCGCTCCGGTGCGCCGACCGTGCGGTGCACCTCGGACATCGTGCCGGCGCGGCGTCCCAGCGACCGGACGTCGAGGACGAACGGATCGCGCACGGCGCCCGCCTTATCCGGCGTCACGCGCGCGGTACCCCCGTCATGGTCGGGCGCTGCCGAGGACTCGCTGGTCGCCACATCTCGACTCGTTGCATGATCAGCCACAGTTGCACGATACGCCCGACCTGCGGACTGTTCGAACGACATCCATCCGGAGGTCGCCGACGGTCGGCGGATTCGGTCACACCGCGAGCGGCGAACCCTGGTCGTCGGCCCGTTCGCGCCCGTTGGCCGCGCTGCGCGGAACCGGCGGCTCGTCGACGCTGCGCGGGTACTCGACATAGTCGTGCATGCCTGCCCCGGTGCGCAGCTGGTGGCGTCCTCGATTCACCGAACGCAGTGTCCCGGTGAGGATTTCCTCGAACTGCGCCAGCTTCTCGTCGACGTAGACGTCGCAATCGCCGCGCAGCCGGTCGGCCTCGCCATGGGCCGCGTCGATGATGCGTTCGGCCTCCGACTTCGCCGCACCGACCACCTCGGCCTCCGAGACCAGCCGCTGCTGCTCGGCGATACCGTCGGCGACCGACTTGTCGTAGGTGTTGTTGGCGGAGTCGATCGTTCGCTGCGCCTCGGCGCGGGCGCGCCCGGTCACCGCCTCGAACTCCCGTGCCGCACTTGTCGACAGGCGGTGTGCCTCACCGGTCGCCTCGTCGACGAGCTGTCGACCGTGCGAACTCGCCTCGTCGACCATGCGATCGGCCTGCGCCTTCGCCTCGGAGAGGATCCGGTCCGCCTCCGCACGGGCGTGGGCGATGACCGCCTCGGACTCCGAATCGGCCTTCGTGATGACGTTGTCCGCATGGTCGCGAGCGTTGCCGACGAGCGAATCGCGCTGGTCGAGAACGTCCTGCGCATCATCGAGTTCACCCGGAATCGAATCCTTGATGTCGTCGAGGAGTTCGAGGACGTCTCCGCGCGGAACGACGCAGCCCGCGGTCATCGGGACGCTTCGCGCTTCCTCGACGATGGCGACGAGTTCGTCGAGCGCTTCAAAAACCCGGTACACAGCTACCCCAATCCGGCGCTTGCCTTCGGTCTGCCACTGAAACATCTGTGACTATTGTGCCGAATGGTGTGCCTGTGATCAGTGAGGCGGAAGGGGTGTGTCGTGACGAATGAGCTCAGATCTGTCGTTCGCCGGCGAGAATCGCCTGCAGGCGCTCGTGGATGTGCGGCGACAGGAACGGCACGACGTCACCACCGAGCTTCGCCACCTCCTTGACCAGCGAGCTCGACACGTGGGCATAGCGCGGGTCGGTGAGCAGGAACATGGTCTCGACGTCGGTGAGGTCGCGGTTCATCTGCGCCATCGGCACCTCGTAGTCGAAGTCGGTCCCCGACCGGAGACCTTTGACGATGGTGTCGATGTTCTCGTTGCGCAGATAGTCGACGAGCAGACCGGTCCAGCGGTCGACCCGGACGTTGGGCAGGTCCGCACACTCCTCGCGGATGAGCGCGATGCGCTCGTCGACGGCGAACAGTCCGTGCTTGTTCGGGTTGACCACCACGGTGACGACCAGCGAGTCGAAGCGCGCGGCGGCGCGCTCCACGATGTAGCGGTGACCGACGGTGAACGGGTCGAAGGATCCGGGGAAGACGGCTGAGGTCATAGCCGAAATCTACGCGAGCTCATCGACGCCCGGTCAGGGTCGGTCGAGCAACTCCGCGGTCAGGCGAGACATCAGATCGGCCGCCGGGCCGGTGGTCACCGAACGCCAACCGGTTCCGGCCCACAGGTTGATCGTGTCGGCATCGCCGGCCGCGGTGGCCGCCGCCCGCAGCGGCTTCGTCACGTGATGCACCTGCGGATAGGCCGCCGGGCCATCGCGGTGCCGCACCGCGAACCCGTTGCGAAGCGAGCGGGCCGGGCGCCCGGAGAAAGCCCGGGTGATCACCGTGTCCGGGAACGAACGCTCCAGCAGGGCTCGACGATGCGGCTGGGACGTGCGCGCCTCGTCGCAACACAGGAAGGCCGTGCCGAGCTGTGCGCCCACCGCTCCGAGCGACATCATCGCGGCGATCGCGGCACCGTCGCCGATCCCGCCGGCCGCGATCACCGGGACATCGACGGCCCCGGTGATGGAGTGGACCAGCTCGGCCGTCGGCACCCGCGGACCGCCGGCGGCATCGCCCGGGTCGTCGAACCAGATCCCGCGGTGTCCACCGGCCTCGATGCCCTGGACGACGAGCGCGTCCGCGCCGGACGCCACCGCGGCCCGCGCTTCGGGGAGCGACGTCACGGTGACCGCGACCGGCGCGCCGACGTCACGGTGGACACGCTCGACGAGTGCGGCACCGGGGTCGCCGAACGTGAAGCTGACAAGCGCCGGCCGGTGGGCGGCGAGGACGTCGACCTTCTCGGCCACCCGCTCATCGGTGTATCGCGGCGCACCGAGTTCCACGTCGAGACGTCGCGCCTCGACGGCCAGGACTGCGCGGTACCGGTCGACGTCGTCACGGAGCGCCCCGGCGTCGGCGCCGTCCGCGAGCGCATCCTGACCGGAGAGGAAGATGTTCACGCCGTAGGGCCGGGTGGTGAGTGTCTCGACCTCGGCCACGAGGTCCGCCAGCGCGTCCGGAGCGAGATAGCCTGCCGCGAGCATGCCCAGGCCGCCGTGCTCGCCGACCGCCGCGACGAGCGACGGCGTGGTCGGGCCGCCGGCCATGGGAGCGCACACGATCGGTGCCGCCACCTCGAGGGTGCCGATCCGCATCGGTTCGCCGAGGTCGTCACGCACGTGCCGCCACCTCCACTCTCGTGTCGCCGTAGGTCTTGTGCACCAGAACGGTCATGTCGTCCGGCCACACCGTCTCCGGGGCCCGGACGGCACGCTCCACGACGACGAGTCCATCGTCGGCCAGCCGACCGTCACCGAGAGCGGACAGATCGGCCGTCATCGCCGAGTTGTCCATGTCGTAGGGCGGGTCGAGGAAGGCGAGGTCGAACGGCCCGGGCGCCGACGCCAGGTGGGTGGCGACCGGTCGCGCGACGATCGAGCTGCGATCGGCCACCCCACATGTCCGGACATTGGCCGTGATCACCGAGACCGCGCGGCGGCCGGAGTCGACGAACACGGCCGTCGCCGCGCCCCGCGACAGCGCCTCGAGGCCCAGGGCACCCGACCCCGCGTACAGGTCGAGTACATGGGCACCGTCGAGGTCCACGCGCGCCTCGATCATGTTGAAGATCGCCTCCCGAACGCGGTCCGACGTCGGGCGGGTGCCTTCCGGCGGCACCCGTAATCGACGTCCACGCAATTCCCCGGCGATTATCCTCGTCATCGGTGGCCATTCTGCCCCTCGGCACCTGCCGGACAAACACCGCCGCGCCGCTACCATTCCGACCTGGGTGACATCAATGTGACCCGTATCACTTACCGCCCGTGAGCAGGCGATAGTCGGTGCCCAGGGGGGCCGATTTCCGAGGGAGCATGACATCACAGAAACGCATTGTTAACTTCGAATGGTCATGAGCCCGTCCCAAACAAGAACGGCCCCAACCACTGCAATCGCTGTCGACTATCGACAGCCCACCGTCGAAGATGGTGCGCGACTCTGGGAAATCGCCTCGGACTCAAAGGTTCTCGACGTCAACTCGAGTTATTCCTATGTCCTGTGGTGTCACGATTTCCCGACCACGTCCATCGTCGCCGAAGTCGACGGACGTCCGGTCGGTTTCGTCACCGGCTACCGTCGCCAGACCGATCCCTCCACGCTGATGGTGTGGCAGGTCGCGGTCGACGACGATGTCCGCGGCCACGGAATCGCCGGCACGATGCTGCACCGCCTCTTCGACCGCAACCAACGATCCGGTGTGGTCGCGATGCACACCACCATCAGCCCTGACAACGTTGCGTCGCAGCGTTTGTTCGAATCCGTCGCGCAGCGCCGAGGACTGCGCTTCGAACGCCGAGATCTGTTCGGCGCGGGGCAATTCCCGGATTCTCACGAGCCCGAGGATCTCTACATCCTCGAGCCGGATCTCATCGAACCCTAGTTCGCTCGTCGAACCCTGGTTCGCACAAGAGTTTTCACCATCCGACGGCACTCCCATCCGTTTCCAGGCCATCCACGTCATCGTGGGCCGAACAGTAACACCGTCGTCGGAACGATCCTTCGATCGTCACAACAGAAAAGGGGGATGTAACGATGCAACTTCTCGATCAGTCAGTCGACGATTCCGTCTTCACCCAGCACGAGTCCGAGGTCCGCAGCTACTGCCGCAGCTGGCCCACCGTGTTCACCCGCGCCAGCGGTTCGTGGCTCACCGACACCTCCGGTCGCGAGTACCTCGACTTCTTCGCCGGCGCCGGTTCGCTGAACTACGGCCACAACAATCCGGTGATGAAATCCGCTCTCCTGGACTACATCTCGGATGACGGCATCACCCATGGCCTGGACATGGCCACGGTTGCCAAGGGCAAGTTCATCGAGGCCTTCACCCAGAAGATCCTCGAACCGCGCGGCCTGGACTACAAGATCCAGTTCCCCGGCCCCACGGGCACCAATGCCGTCGAGGCGGCACTGAAGCTGGCCCGCAAGGTGACCGGACGCACATCGATCATCAGCTTCACCAACGCATTCCACGGCATGACCCTGGGCTCGCTGTCGGTGACCGGCAACTCGATGAAGCGCGCCGGTGCGGGTATCCCGCTGGTCCACGCGACCCCGATGCCGTTCGACAACTACTTCGGTGGCGTCGTGGAGGACTTCGCGTGGTTCGAGCGCGTGCTCGACGACTCGGGCAGCGGGCTCAACCGTCCGGCCGCGGTCATCGTCGAGACCGTCCAGGGTGAGGGCGGCGTCAACGTCGCACGCCCGGAGTGGCTGCGCGCCCTGTCCGATCTGTGCGAGCGCCGCGACATCCTGCTCATCGTCGACGATGTGCAGATGGGTTGCGGACGCACGGGCGAGTTCTTCTCGTTCGAGGACGCCGGTATCAAGCCGGACATCGTCACGCTGTCCAAGTCGATCAGCGGTTACGGACTGCCGCTGGCCTTGACACTGCTCAAGCCGGAGCTCGACGTCTGGACCCCGGGTGAGCACAACGGCACGTTCCGCGGCAACAACCCCGCCTTCGTCACGGGCACCTCGACCATCGATCACTTCTGGAGCGATGACGCGCTGACCCGCGACGTGCACGCCAAGGGCGACCGCATCCACACGGTGTTCAGCGAACTCTGTGAGACCTACCAGGGCATCTCGACCCGTGGTCGCGGCATGGTCCAGGGTCTGGTGTTCGACGAGTCCACCGCCGCCGGCAAGGTCTGTGCGCAGTCCTTCGAGGCCGGACTTCTCGCCGAGACGTCGGGGCCCTCCGACGAGGTGGTGAAACTGCTTCCGCCGCTGACCATTTCACATGAAGATCTGGATCGCGGTCTGGCGATCCTGAGCGATTCCGTCAAGGAGGTGATCGGATGATCGTCCGCACCACAGCCGAGATCACCGGAACAGATCGCGACGTCGCCGACCCGAAGGGCAACTGGGTCTCCAAGCGCATCGTGCTCGGCGGCGACCGGGTCGGATTCTCGTTCCACGAGACCACCATCAACGCCGGTTCCGTCAACGAGTTCCACTACGCCAATCACGTCGAGGCCGTCTGGCTCGTCGAGGGCGAGGGCACGCTGCTCGACCGGGAGACCGGCGAGACCTACCCGTTGGCCCCCGGCACCATGTACCTGCTGAACGGCCACGAGCGCCACACAGTGACCGCGGACACCCAGATGCGGATGCTGTGCGTGTTCAACCCGCCCGTCGTCGGCACCGAGGTGCACGACGAGAACGGCGTCTACCCGCTGGTCACCGTGCCTGATCAGACCGGGCGACATACGCCGGAGGCGGTCACCGCAGACTGACCTGCGAAAGGTCGGATGGGATACGGCCCGGCAGAACCACCGCGTTCTGCCGGGCCGTTCCATGTCCGCGACGCCGCTATCCTGGACAGCGTGCGTACGCGACTGCAGATCGGCTGGACCCCGGCCGAGCCGACGCCGCTCGACGACGACGTGGTCGGCCGGGTCGAGCGGGTACGTGAGCTCCTCGACGGGAAGCGGGTGGTCGCGCTCACCGGCGCCGGCATCTCGACCGAATCCGGCATCCCGGATTACCGCAGCCCGGGCGCGCCGGTCCGCACCCCCATGACGCTGGAGATGTTCCTGTCGTCACCCGACTTCCGCCGCCACTACTGGGCGCGCAACCATCTCGGCTGGAAGCACATGGACGCCGCCCGGCCGAACGTCGCGCACGAGGCGCTCACCTCGATGCAGCACCAGGGCCGGCTGGTCGGCGTGATCACCCAGAACGTGGACATGCTGCACACCAAGGCCGGCACGCGGCGCGTGCTGGAACTGCACGGGTGCTACGGACGCGTCCGGTGCCTGGTCTGCGACTGGCAGATCTCCCGGCATCGTCTCGCACGCGAACTCGACGCCCTCAACACCGGGTTCACCGAACGGGTGCGTGGTCGTGGTGCCATCGAGGTCGCGCCGGACGCCGACGCCACCATCGACGACACCGGCGACTTCATCATGATCGACTGCCCGGGATGCGGCGGCATCGTCAAACCCGATATCGTCTACTTCGGCGAGAGCGTCCCCAAAACAACTGTGCAACAGGCATTCTCGATGGTCGATGAGGCCGACGCGCTGCTGGTCGTCGGGTCGTCGCTGACGGTGATGAGCGGCTTGCGCTTCGCGCGCCACGCGCATCGCACCGGCAAGGCGCTGGTGATCGTGAACCGGGGCGCCACCCGTGCCGATGACATCGCCGACCTGAAGGTCGACCACCTCGCATCGGTCGTGCTGCCCGCACTGGCGAACTCGGCACAGATGACGGCGAACGTGTCGTGAACCGATGCGTTCGCCGCCATCCGTCCGATCGGCAAAGTCGTCCGGCGAGGTCAGATCGCGACGAGATCGTCGGCGTGGATCACCGGTCGACGCAGTTCCGGCGGTAGCGCGGTGGTGGACCGGCCGACCATGATGGCGATGTCGTCGGAGTCGTAGGCCACCACCCCGCGCGCCCTCGGTCGGCCCGTCGAGTCGACGAGTTCCACCACGTCACCGTCGTAGAAGCGTCCGTTGACCCCGACTATGCCCGCGGCGAGCAGCGACCGGCGGCGGTGCGCGACCGCCGTGACGGCGCCATCGTCGAGCACGAGTTGACCGCGCGCGTCGGCCGCATGCCGCACCCAGAACCGGCGGGCCGACAGCCGTTCGTCGCGGGCGGCGAACACCGTCCCGACGGATGCATCGGCCAGAGCCTGCGCCGCCTGCTCGGCCGCCGCGAGCAACACCGGCACGCCCGCATCCGCCGACAGACGGGCCGCCGCCAGTTTGGACGCCATGCCTCCGGTGCCCAGCGCGCCGCCGGATCCGGCGATCACGCCGTCGAGATCCTCCGGCCCGTGCACCTCGGGGATCAGCCGCGCGCGCCGGCCGTCGGCGCCCACCTTGCGCGGATCGCCGTCGTAGAGGCCGTCCACGTCGGACAACAGCACCAGTGCATCGGCACCGGCGAGATGTGCGACGAGGGCAGCGAGCCGGTCGTTGTCACCGAACCGGATCTCTGTCGTGGCCACGGTATCGTTCTCGTTCACCACTGCGACCGCACCCAAGGAGCGCAGACGATCAAGTGTCCGTTGGGCATTCGCGTGGTGCGCGCGGTTGGAGATGTCGTCGGCGGTGAGCAGCACCTGTCCGACGGTCCGCTGGTAGCGATGGAACGAGGTGCCCCAGGCGTGGGCCAGCGCGAGTTGCCCGACACTGGCGGCCGCCTGTTTCGTGGCGAGATCGGTGGGCCGCTTCCGCAATCCGAGGGGCGCGATGCCCGCACCTATCGCGCCGGAGGACACCACGATGACGTCGGAGCCGGCCCGCATACGCGCCTCGAGTGCGTCCGCCAGTCGATCGAGGCGTCCACGGTCGAGACCGTCGTGAAGATCCGTGAGCGCCGACGACCCGATCTTGACCACGATGCTGCGCGCACGCGCGATCCGTTCCCGGACGTCGCTCACCGGACGCCCTGCTCGCCGTCCTCGTCGGAGTCCGGCATACCCCGGCGCAACCGGCGGGCCTGTTTGCGCTCCGCCGCGCCGATACGCTCGTTGCGGTCGAGTCGGATGTCGGTACCGCGGCCGGTGACGGGTACGTCATCGCCCATCGGGGTCATCGGCTCCCAGTCGAACGACACGTCGCCGATGGTCACCGGCGCACCGGGCTCCGCACCCAGCCGGACGAGTTCGTCCTCGACGCCGAGCCGGTTGAGCCGGTCCGCGAGATAGCCGACAGCCTCGTCGTTGTCGAACTGCGTCTGCGCGATCCACCGTTCGGGCCGGGTGCCGCGGACGATGAATCCACCCTCGACCGCGGGATCGGGTGTGACGGAGAATCCCGCCTCGTCGACCGCCTTGGGCCTGATGACCTGGCGTCGCGGTTGCGGCTTCGGGTGACTCTCCCGGTAGTCCACGACCATCTTGGCCAGCGCGAAGGTGAGCTCCTTGAGTCCCTGATGGGTCACCGCCGAGATCCGGAACACCGGCCATCCGCGTTGCGCGAGTTCGGGCTCGACGAGATCGGCGAGGTCGGCCGCGTCGGGGACGTCGACCTTGTTGAGGATCACCACGCGGGGACGCTCGGCGAGGTCGCCGAGGCTGTGGTCGGTGTCGAGCGCGGGCTGGTATGCCGCCAGTTCCGCCTCGAGCGCATCGATGTCGGAGATCGGATCACGGCCGGGCTCCAGCGTGGCGCAGTCGACGACGTGGGCGAGCACCGCGCAGCGCTCGAGGTGACGCAGGAACTCCAGGCCCAGCCCACGGCCGGTCGACGCGCCAGGGATCAGGCCCGGGACGTCGGCGATGGTGAACACCTCGCCGGCGGTCTGCACCACGCCGAGGTTGGGTGCCAGCGTGGTGAACGGGTAGTCGGCGATCTTCGGCTTGGCCGCGGACAGCACCGACACCAGCGAGGACTTGCCGGCAGACGGGAAGCCGACCAGCCCGACGTCGGCGACGGACTTCAGTTCCAGAACGAGGTCGCGATGCTGCCCCTCTTCGCCGAGCAGCGCGAATCCCGGCGCCTTGCGCGCCTTCGACGCGAGCGAGGCATTGCCCAGTCCCCCACGCCCGCCCTGCGCTGCCTCGAAGGTGGTCCCGTCGCCGACCAGGTCGGCGAGGATCTTGCCGTCACCGTCCAGCACGACGGTGCCGTCGGGCACCTGGAGGACGAGGTCGTCGCCGGTGGCGCCGTCGCGGTTGTCGCCCGCGCCGGGTTTGCCGTTGGACGCCTTGGCGTGCGGTCGGAAGTGGAAGTCGAGAAGGGTGTGCACCTGCGGGTCCACGACGAGCCGGACCGACCCGCCGTTGCCGCCGTTGCCGCCGTCGGGGCCACCGAGCGGCTTGAACTTCTCACGGTGTACCGACGAGCACCCGTGGCCGCCGTTACCCGCAGCGACGTGAATCGTCACGCGGTCGACGAACCGAGACATCGGCTACATCCTCTCTGGTGGAACAGAAATCAACGGGAGAACAGAAACAGGGCGGGCCGGGTCCATCATGACCCTGCCCGCCCTGTTCACAGCTGTGGGTTGAGCGAACTCCCCGATCGATGGACCTGGGACTCCGCTCGCGTCGTCCGTCAGACCGCAGCGGTCTCCGGGACGATGTTGACCGTCTTGCGGCCACGCTTGGTACCGAACTCGACCGAGCCGGTCTCCAGGGCGAACAGGGTGTCGTCGCCGCCGCGACCGACGTTGACGCCCGGGTGGAACTTGGTGCCACGCTGACGGACCAGAATCTCGCCCGCGCTCACCTTCTGCCCACCGAAACGCTTGACGCCGAGCCGCTGGGCGTTGGAATCGCGACCGTTGCGCGAGCTGGACGCGCCCTTCTTGTGTGCCATCTCTGCAGTCCTCCTGAGGTACGTGCGGGAATCGAGTTACTTGATACCGGTGACCTTGAGGACCGTCAGCTTCTGACGGTGACCCTGGCGCTTGTGGTAGCCGGTCTTGTTCTTGAACTTGTGGATGCGGATCTTCGGGCCCTTGACGTGCTCGACGACCTCGCCGGTCACCGAGATCTTCGCCAGCTTGTCCGCATCGGTGGTGAGGGTCGCACCGTCGACGACCAGGGCCACGGGCAGGCTCACGCTGCTACCCGGCGCGCTGTCGATCTTCTCGACCTTCACAATGTCGCCCTCAGCGACCTTGTACTGCTTACCGCCGGTCTTGACGATCGCGTACGTTGCCATCGAAGCTGTCCTCTTTAACTCGTCTGTCGGACCCGCGGAGCCGATTCGGCACCCGGGTGTGTGGGTGGTGCGTGCCTGGTACGGGCCGCACGGCATCCCGCGATCTACGCCGGGAGTCACTACGGATCACACCAGAGGGCCTGCCGGTGGGTTTCGCGTGGCTGATCGGGGTGCCAGGACGATCCCTGGGCATTCCGAGCACAGCGCAAACCCTCCGCGGAAGGCGACCAATCAAGATTACGGGACCGTCGCCGGTCGGGTCAAACTCACCTCGACCCGGCCCGACCTGCACCGGCCCGTGCCGCCGTCACTGTTCGGCAGGCGGGGGTCCCGCCGGTCGTCCGGCCGTCCGACGGCGAGGTCGGCGTCGGACCGCGACGGCGGCCTCCTGCGACGTCGCACCGGACACCGGACCGAACGTGGTGACCGGCTGCGCAGCCGACGAACTGTCACCATCGGCGGTCAACACCACCGGCTCGGAGACGCTCGGCGGCGCCGCCGCCTGACGGACCACACGCCGTCGACGCTTCGGCGCCGGAGCCGGCTCGGCTGCGGGCTCGGTCGACGCGGCCGCGGGTTCGCTCGGCGCGGACTCGCGTTCGGTTCGCTCCTGCGCGGGCTCGGTCGGCGTGGTCGGTTCGGCTGACGCAGCGGGCTCGGTTGACGCAGCGGGCTCGGACGGCGCGACATCCGCGGCCTCGGCGACTGCGGGAGTCTTTGCGGCAGCCGGACGTTCGCCGTCGGTCGACCGATCCTCGGCGGTGTGCCCAGCCGTGTCCTCGTGGCCGTCCTGGTGCTCGTGACCGTGCTCGTGGTCGTCCTCGTGAGCGTGCGCCGCCATCGCACGGAACATCGGGTGCTCCGCCGGATTGTGCGCGGGCTTCTGCGGCTCGGGCGCCGCCGCCGGTTCGGCCTTGCGACGATTGCGCCGCGACCGCTTGGAACCGCCGTCGGACGGACCGGAATCGTCCTGGCGGACCTCCACCGGGTTGGCGTGCACGATGATCCCGCGACCGCCGCAGTGCGTGCAGGACGTCGAGAACGCCTCCAGCAGACCGGTTCCGAGTCGCTTACGGGTCATCTGCACCAGGCCGAGCGAGGTGACCTCGGATACCTGGTGACGGGTACGGTCACGGGCCAGCGCCTCGGTGAGCCGCCGGAGCACCAGATCACGGTTGGACTCGAGAACCATGTCGATGAAGTCGACGATGATCATGCCGCCGATGTCGCGCAGGCGCATCTGCCGCACGATCTCCTCGGCCGCCTCCAGGTTGTTGCGGGTGACCGTCTCCTCGAGGTTGCCACCCGACCCGGTGAACTTGCCGGTGTTGACGTCGACGACGGTCATCGCCTCGGTGTGTTCGATGATCAGCGTGCCGCCCGACGGCAGCCAGACCTTGCGGTCGAGCGCCTTCGCGAGCTGCTCGTCGATCCGGTGCACCACAAAGGAATCCGGCGCGTCGGCGTTGGCCTTGGCGAACCGCTCCACCCGATCCATCAGATCCGGTGCGACCGCCTCGATGTAGCGCTCGACGAGATCCCATGCCTTCTGACCCTCGACGACGAGCTTCTTGAAGTCCTCGTTGAACAGGTCGCGCACCACCCGGACCAGGAGATCGGGCTCCTCGTAGAGCGCCTGCGGAGCAGTGGAACCGCCCTTCTTGGCCTTGCCGACGGCGACGTCGATCTCTTTCCACTGTCCCTCGAGGCGGGCGATGTCCGCACCGAGTTCCTCGGCACTGACCCCCTCGGACGCGGTGCGGATGATCACACCTGCATCGTCGGGGACGAGCTTGCCGAGGATGCTCTTGAGTCGCTTGCGTTCGACGTCGGGCAGCTTGCGGCTGATCCCGGTGGACGAACCACCGGGCACGTAGACGAGATAGCGGCCGGCGAGCGAGATCTGGGTGGTGAGGCGCGCACCCTTGTGGCCGACCGGGTCCTTGCTGACCTGGACCAGCACGTTGTCGCCGGGCTTGAGGGCCTGCTCGATCTTGCGTGACCCGCCGTCGAGACCTGCGGCGTCCCAGTTGACCTCGCCGGCGTACAGCACGCCGTTGCGACCGCGGCCGATGTCGACGAACGCCGCCTCCATGCCGGGCAGCACGTTCTGCACGCGCCCCAGGTAGATGTTGCCGACCATCGACGACGATGTCTCGGTGGTCACGAAATGCTCCACGAGCACGCCGTCTTCCAATACCGCGACCTGCGTGTAGTCCTCCACCGGCACCGCGTGGTCATGTCCGTTCGACGGCGCGTCCCCGGCGATGGCACTGTTCGCGCTCCGCTCGCGGACGACCATCACCCGGTCGACGGCCTCACGACGGGCGAGGAACTCCGACTCGCTCAGGATCGGGGGCCGACGGCGGCCGGCATCGCGACCGTCCCGGCGGCGCTGCCGCTTGGCCTCTAGCCGCGTGGAACCCGAGATGCCCTGCACCTCGTCGCGGGCCCGCTTGCTGCGCGGCTCGCGCTCGTGGACGACGGTGTTCGGCGGATCGTCCGGCGATGCGTCCTCGGCGTCGGCTCCGCCCTTGCGACGACGACGGCGACGACGGCGCTTCGACGAGCCCTGGTCGTTGTCGTCGGACCCCGACTCGTCGTCGGTGTCGTCGGCGGATTCGGCGCTCGAGTCGTCCTCGGAGTCCGCGTCTGTCGACTGGTCCCGGTTCTTGTCGGCGCCCCGCTTGGCGTCCTTCTCGTTGGGACCGCCGTCCTTGCCGCCGCCGTCCTTGCCGCCGCTGTCCTTGGTATCGCTGTCCTTGGTGCCGCTGTCCTTGGTGCCGCCGGACTTCTTGCCCTTCTTGCCGGACGGGCGTGATCCCGACCTCTCGTCGGAGGTGTCGTCACCGTCGTCGGTGGAGTCGTTGTCGGAGGTCGAGGTCGCGTCCTCGCCACCGCCCTCGCCCTGGTCACCACGGCCACGCCCACGCCCACGGCGACCTCGGCGTCGACGGCGGGAGGATCGATCCCCGTCGCCGGACGAATCGTCGTCGGTGGAGCTGTCGGTGTCGGTTGCGCCGGCCTCGGTGTCGGACCCGCCCTCGACGTCGGTCTCGGTTCGGGCCGGACGCGACTTACGCGGGGCCGGTTCCACGGCCTGCGGGGACAGGAACAACGGCTGGTCGATCGCCGATTCGGCGCTCGGCACGATCGGATGATGCCGCGCGTCCTCCACGGACGAGAACAGGGTCGGCACCTCGGTCTCGGCGGCGCGCTCCCCGACGGATTCCGGTGCGGATGGTTCCGGGGTCGATGCCTGCTGGGCGGGCTGCTCTTCGGCCGGCTGGTCGCCGGTGGCCTGCGCCGCCAGTTCGTCGGGCGACTCCGCAGTCGTCGGTGCGGATGCCGGGGATTCGTCGGCCGCGTCCGCCGACGGCTCGGCGGCTGCCGTCGATGACGACTCGTCGGTCCCCGCGGTGTCCGCCGCGTCCTCGACCGCCTCGACGGCGGCCTCGTCGACCGGCACGTGTTCACGGACACGATCCGCGACAGCCTGCGCGACCTCGCGGTCGATGCTGGATTGCGGGCTTCGCGTCTCCACGCCCAATTCGGACAGATGCGCGAGTACTTGCCGGCTGGTCAGACCCAATGTCCTGGCCAGAGCATGCACACGAAGCCTGCTGGGGAATTCCTCCGCCGATTCCGACGCTGCGTTCGCGTCAGTCGGCGACCCGTTGTCGGTCACTCAATTCTCCTCGAGCCCCCGGGCGCGTCGGGCTGACGCGGCCACGCGAGGGCTTCACTCTGTGTCCCGGTCGATAGGACCGGTGTTATGTGGTCTTCGCGCCTGCCCCACAACCGTTGAATTGCTGGTCGCGGGCCGGCGCCTTGCGTTGTCGATGACCTCATCCGGTCGACGTCTTCCACACCATCGCGTCGCGGACACCGGGCCCGCTGCCCGGGCCGCCGAGGGCGTACCGAACCACGATGGGGAAGACGGGGTGATCGGGGTACCGATACCGAAGGCGTCATCCGGTTGTCGGCGGCAAAGTGTGTCACCGACAACTGTGCAAGTATCCCACACCACGAGTCGTTCCCCGCACACTATGCGTGTTTGGCGGGCGGAGGTCCGCCCGCCACCGCGGGGAAGTCGGGAGAAGTGGACTCAGACGCCCAGGTCAGGGAACCAGAGGGCGATCTCACGCTCGGCAGACTCCGGCGAGTCCGAACCGTGCACCAGGTTGGTCTGCGTGCTCAACGCGAAGTCACCACGGATGGTTCCGGGAACAGCCTTCTCCACCGGGTCGGTACCGCCCGCGATCTGCCGGAACGCCGCAACCGCGCGGGGTCCCTCGAGGACCGCGGCCACCAACGGCCCCGACGTGATGAACTCCAGCAACGACGGATAAAAGGGCTTGCCCTCGTGCTCGGCATAGTGGCCGCGCGCGACCTCGTCACCGGCAGTCTTCAACTCCAGTGCAACGAGGGTCAGCCCCTTGCGCTCGATCCGGCTGATGATGTCGCCGACCAGCGCGCGGGCCACGCCGTCGGGCTTGATGAGTACGAGAGTCCGTTCAGTCACGTGCACACCTTAACGTGACGGGCGGGGTGCGCGATCGGGCCCGCTCACTCCGTTCCCGGCGCCGCGTGTCACCGGCCCGCTCACTCCGTTCCCGGCGCCGCGTGTCATCGGCCCGCTCACTCCGTTCCCGGCGCCGCGTGTCACCGGCCCGCTCACTCCGTTCCCGGCGCCGGGCCTCACGGGCAGTACTGACCCGCGACCGCAAAGAATCCGTAATTGAACAGACTGCCCGAGCGTGCGCGCGGATCGACCACGACCTGCACGCAGCCGCCGGGCGAACGCAACGCACTCTGCACCGCGATGTCGAACTGCGCCGCCAGTGCGAGATTCGCCGGCCGGTACTGCGCAGGCACCGGCAACGATGCGATCCCATCGGCCAACTTCATCGACGCGGCACGCTTGGTCACCTCGTGCGTGGCGATGTAGCTGTACTCACCCTCGCCCGCCGGCATCGGAACATCGGCCACCGGGAGGTCCGCCGGATCGATCGTCGGCGCGGCGTGCGCGGCGCCGACGGCGAAGGACGATCCGATCACGGACAACGCCATCACGGCGGCGGCCAGGGGTCGGCGAAGGCAGGTGTTGACAGACAAGCGGTTCCTCACGTCACGGGGTTCGATCACCGAATGCGGGGAACGACGCTCGACGCGCTCGCCCCCGGCAGCGACATTGTCACAGCCGCGGCGCGGCAAAAGCGAGGGGTGACAGGTCACAGTCGGGCAACGGCTGTTGCAGGCGCCGAACCCGGCGTCGCGATTGCCGAACGGACGAGGTCAACCGCCCAGAGGTTCCTGGCCGGGCAGCATGCCCTTCTCGATCCGGACCTCGACGTCGTGCTTGATGTAGGCGATGTAGATCCAGACGCACAGGAAGATCACCCCGATGACGGCAATCGACCAATGGAAGATGCCGCCGATGATCACCAGGATCTGCAAGCCGATGTCGAGGCGCATCGCATACGGGCGCCCCTGGAGTCCGGCGGCGACGATGTGCGCCAGCACCACGAGCCCGAGATAGCCACCGGAGAGCCAGGTGAGCCCCGAGCCGATGTTCGCCACGATCGGGAACGCTAGGCCGAGCACGATGACCTCCAGGACCAGGGTGCCGGCCATGACGCCGCGCAGACCTTTCCACGGATCGGTCGTCGGCGGGCTGAAGCGGACCGGTTCACTCATGAGGGCTCCTTGCCGAACAGGGTGCGGGCCGCACCGGCGGTGACCACGGAACCGGTGATCACCACGCCCGCACCGGAAACCGGCTCACCGTCGGACTGTTCGGCCAACCCGATGGCCACCTCCACGGCATCCGGGAGGAACGGTTCGACAACCACACGGTCCTCCCCGTAAATCGGCCGGGCGATCTCGGCGAGAGTTTCGGTGTCGAGTGCGCGCGGAGATCCGTTATTGGTCAACACGATGGTGTCGAACACCGGCTCGACGGCTTCCAGGAATCCCTCGGCGTCCTTGTCCCCCAGCATGCCGATCACGCCGACGAGCCGACGGAAGTCGAACTCCTCGGCCAGCGCCTGGGCCAATGCGGCCGCCCCGTGCGGGTTGTGCGCCGCATCGACGAAGACCGTCGGCGCGCCCCGGACCCGCTCCAGCCGGCCCGGGCTCTCGACAGCGGCGAAGCCCGCACGTATCGCCTCGACGTCGAGTTGCCGATCCGCACCGGCACCGAAGAACGCCTCGACGGCGGCGAGGGCGATCGCGGCGTTGGATGCCTGGTGCGCACCGTGCAACGGCAGGTAGATCTCGTCGTAGACACCCCCGAGGCCCTGCAGACGCAGGAGCTGACCACCGACAGCGGTCGCCGACTCGAGGACCGCGAACTCCGAGTTCTCCCGTGCCACCAGGGTTTCGGACTCGACGGCCTGCCGGAGCAACACTTCGGCGACCTCCGGTTCCTGCACCGCGAGAATGGTGACCGGGTCGGTGGGGACCAGATCGTCGGGGTCCGCCTTCTTGATGATCCCGGCCTTCTCCGACGCGATCGCCGCGAGGGTGTCACCGAGATAGTCGGCATGATCCATCGCGATCGGGGTGATCACCGCTACGGTGGCGTCGATGACATTGGTGGCATCCCAGCGCCCGCCCATCCCGGTCTCGACGACCGCCACATCGACCGGCGCCTCGGCGAACACCGCGTAGGACATCGCGGTGAGCACCTCGAACTTGCTCATCCGCGGCCCACCCGCCGCGGTCGACGAGTCGTCGACCATGGTGATGTAGGGCTCCAGGTCACGGTAGGTGTCGATGTAGGTCCGGGCGCTGATCGGCTTGCCGTCCACCGAGATCCGCTCGGTGACCCGCTGCAGATGGGGACTGGTGATTCGGCCGGTCCGCCGGTGCATCGCGATCAGCAGCGCGTCGATCATCCGCGCCACCGACGTCTTCCCGTTGGTGCCGGCGATGTGGATCGCGGGATAACTGTGCTGCGGCGAGCCGAGCAGATCCATCAGCGCGGAGATCCGGGTCAGCGACGGCTCGATCCGGGTCTCGGGCCACCGCGTGTCGAGTTCGGTCTCCAGGTCGGCGAGTTCGGCGAGGGTGGCCGCGTCGTCGCGCGGGCCCGGATCGGCCGGCGCCGCGCGCCGGTCCTCCTCGTCGTCCATCGCCACGTCGTCGGCATACAACTCGTCCGGAGCTCCACCACGACCGGCGAGCAGCGACCCCAGATCGGTCGGCAGCGGTGCGGCACCGAGCGGATCGACGTCCAGTTCGTTCCGGCGCCGGGGATCGGGGCCGAGGTGGTCCCGGTCCAGGTCGTCGGGGATGTCGTCGCTGTCGGGACCGATTCCCAGATCGTCGCGGCTCACGAGCCGCCCAATGCGCTCAGGGTGGCGCCGAGCCTCTCGACCTCTTCGGCGGCGACCTTCTGCCGCTCGCGGATCTTCTCGACGACGTGGTCCGGCGCCTTCGACAGGAACTGGTCGTTGCCGAGTTTGCCGGTCGTCTGGGCGAGCTCCTTCTCGGCGGCGGCGAGGTCCTTGGTGAGGCGTTTGCGTTCGGCCGCCACGTCGACCGTGCCGGACGTGTCGATCTTCACCGTCACCGTTGTCGCCGACAGGCGGACGTCGATGGTCGCGGTCGCCGAGAAGGTGTCGTCCGACCCCTCCAGACGGGCCAGCGAGTCCAGGTACGGGCGGGAGTCCGTGAGACCGGCCGCATCGAGGCCCTCGACCTCGGCCGCGACCCGCTGCCCCGGCTTGAGGCCCTGGTCGCTACGGAATCGCCGCACCTCGGTGATCAGCCGCTGCAGGTCGTCGATGTGCTGGGCGGCACGGGTGTCCGTCCCGGTGTCCGTGGGCTGCGGCCATGCGGCGACGACCAGCGACTCCTCGTTCGTGAGCGCCGTCCACAGCACCTCGGTGACGAACGGCATCACCGGATGCAGCAGGCGCAGCAGTTGGTCCAGCACCGTTCCCAGGACCAGAGATGTTGCCCGCGAACGCTGTTCGTCGTTCTCTGCGAACTGCACCTTGGCCAGCTCGAGATACCAGTCACACACCTCGTCCCAGGCGAAGTGATACAGCGACTCGCATGCCTTGGAGAACTCGTAGGACTCGAAACCGGCGTCGGCCTCGGCCCGCACGGTGGCGAGACGATCCAGAATCCAGCGATCCGCCTCGGTGAGCGCGGAGCGGTCTGGCAGGTCCCCCACCGGGTCCCCCTGGCCCGCTCGCTGCGTTCCCGGCGCGACCGCGCCATTCATCAGCGCGAACTTGGTCGCGTTGAACAGTTTGGTGGCGAAGTTGCGCGACGACTGGGCGTGATCCTCGCCGACCGAGATGTCGCTGCCCGGATTCGCCCCACGCGCGAGCGTGAACCGCAACGCGTCGGCCCCGAAGCGCTCGACCCAATCCAGCGGGTCGATACCGTTGCCCTTCGACTTCGACATCTTGCGGCCGTGTTCGTCCCGGACGAGGCCGTGCAGGAACAGGTTGTGGAACGGGATCGTGTCGCCCTCCCCCAGCTGTGGGGCGACGAAGGTCCCGAACATCATCATCCGGGCCACCCAGAAGAACAGGATGTCGTATCCGGTCACGAGAACCGAAGTGGGATAGAACTTCTCGAGGTCGGGCGTCTTGTCCGGCCAACCGAGGGTGGAGAATGGCCAGAGCCCGGACGAGAACCAGGTGTCCAGGACGTCGGTCTCCTGGACGTAGCCCGCGGGCACTTCGTCGTCGGGGCCGACACAGGCGACCTCTCCGTCCGGTCCGTACCAGATCGGGATGCGATGTCCCCACCACAGCTGACGGGAGATGCACCAGTCATACATGTTGTCGACCCAGCCGAACCAGCGCGGCTCCATCGACTGGGGATGGATCACGGTGTCTCCGCCGCGGACCGCGTCGCCCGCCGCCTTGGCCAACGACTCGACCTTGACCCACCACTGCATGGAGAGTCGCGGTTCGATCGGTTCGCCCGTCCGCTCGGAGTGACCGACGCTGTGCAGGTAGGGGCGGACCTCCTTGACGATCCGGCCCTGCTCGGCGAGAGCCTCGCGCACCTTGACCCTCGCCTCGAAGCGGTCCATGCCGTCGAATGACGTGCCGGTGTCGGCGATCCGCGCCTCGTCGTCCATGATCGTCGGCATCGGCAGGTCGTGGCGCTGCCCGATCGCGAAGTCGTTGGGGTCGTGTGCGGGCGTGATCTTGACTGCGCCGCTGCCGAACTCGGGGTCGACGTAGTCGTCGGCGATGATCGGGATCTTCCGGTCGACGAAGGGATGGTCGAGTTCGGAGCCGATCAGGTGGGCGTAACGCCCGTCCTCGGGGTGGACCGCGATGGCGGTGTCGCCGAGCATCGTCTCGACGCGCGTGGTCGCGACGACGATGTGCGGTTCGGCGTCGTCGAGGCTGCCGTAGCGGAAGCTCACCAGTTCGCCCTCGACGTCGGCGTAGCTCACCTCGATGTCGCTGATCGCTGTCTTGAGCACCGGCGACCAGTTGACGAGTCGCTCCGCGCGGTAGATGAGTCCGTCGTCGTACATCTGCTTGAACACGGTCTGCACCGCGCGGGACAGCCCCTCGTCCATGGTGAACCGCTCGCGGCTCCAGTCCACACCGTCGCCGAGGCGGCGCATCTGGTTGCCGATGTTGTCGCCGATCTCCGCCTTCTCGGCCCAGACGCGTTCGATGAACGCCTCGCGCCCCAGATCATCACGGGTCAGACCCTCGGCCGCCAGCTTGCGCTCCACCATGGTCTGCATCGCGATCGCGGCATGATCCATGCCCGGCAGCCACAGCACCTCGTAGCCCTGCATGCGGCGGCGGCGGGCGAGCGCGTCCATCAGGACGTGCTCGTAGGCGTGCCCCATGTGCAACGAGCCGTTGACGTTCGGCGGTGGGATGACGATGGAGAACGCGGGCCGGTCACTGTCCGCGTCGGCGGTGAAGTAGCCGGCATCCACCCAGCCCTGGTAGAGCCTGCCCTCGTGTTCGGCGGGGTCCCAGGACTTCGGCAATTCGCGGGTGGGGTCGGTGGTGGTCACCCCACAATCTTAGGGAACGGCCCGCCCTGGCCTGCGAGCCCTACGCGTTTCACGCATGGAGACGGTGCAGGTCCTCCGGCGCGTTGACGTTGATGAGCCACTCCGGGTTGCTCACGGTCACCCGGTGGGTGGTCAACGCGTCGAGCGCGGCGAGCATGCGCCGTTCACCACCGGCGGTCAGATCGGCGATCACGCCGGCGGCGTCGGTGCGGTACACCCCGGCCATCGGGTGGTCCCGCTGCGCGTCGGTCGCGATCACCGCCTGGGTCGACGGGGTCACCCCCCGCAGGAGTTCGTCGATCAGTTCCGGGGTGATCAGCGGCATGTCGGTCGCGCAGACGAAGGCCCATTCCGCGCCCGCCTCCGCGGCCGTCGACAGGCCCACCGCCAACCCGCCGAGCGGACCCGTCCCGGGTGTCTCACCGGTGACCCAGCGCGCCTCGGGTCCACCACTGCCGTACAGCGACCGATAGGCGGCCGACTCCTCGGTGGCGACCACGAACACCGGCCCGCACCGCTCCCCGACCACCCGGACCACCCGCGCGAGCATCGGCTCGCCGTCCCAGTCCAGTGCGGCCTTGTCCCGGCCCATCCGCCGGGACCGTCCGCCTGCCAAGACGATCCCCGCCACCCCATGTCCTGCATCCTGTTGCGCCATACCGACCAGTGTCTGCGAAGCCCGCGGCGTGTGGGGGCAAGATGGTGATATGAGTCCCTCGCAGCCCCGTGACGAAACCCCGATCACGGAACCCGACGACGTCCACATCGGTCACGTGAAGCACTATGCGGCGGGTGTTCCCGCGGTGGCGGTGGCCCTGGCGCGCGGCGTCGAGCAGATGGGCGCCCTACGCACCGCGCGAACCCTGACCAAGTTGAATCAGCGGGACGGTTTCGACTGCCCCGGCTGTGCCTGGCCGGAGACTCCCGGTCACCGCAAGCATGCCGAGTTCTGTGAGAACGGGGCGAAGGCCGTCGCCGAGGAGGCCACCCGGCGACGAGTCACCCCCGAGTTCTTCGCCACGCACTCCGTCGCGGATCTGCGCGAGAAGTCGGGGTACTGGCTCTCGCAGCAGGGCCGGCTCACGCATCCGATGTATCTCGCGCCCGGGGACACCCACTACCGCCCGGTGACCTGGGACGAGGCCAACCGTGTCATCGCCGACGAGTTCGCCGCGATGTCGTCGCCGGACGAGGCGGTCTTCTACACATCAGGACGCACCAGCAACGAGGCCGCGTTCGTCTACCAGCTGTTCGCCCGCAGTGTCGGCACCAACAACCTCCCGGACTGCTCGAACATGTGCCACGAGTCATCGGGCGCGGCGCTCGGCGCCTCGATCGGCATCGGCAAGGGGTCGGTGACCGTCCCCGACCTCGAGTCGGCCGACCTGATCCTCATCGCCGGCCAGAACCCGGGCACGAACCATCCGCGGATGCTGTCCACGCTGGAGAAGGCCAAGCACAACGGCGCCCGCATCGTCGCGATCAACCCGCTGCCGGAGGCGGGCCTGATGCGGTTCAAGGATCCGCAGAAGGTGGGCGGTGTCGTCGGGCACGGCGTGAAGCTGACCGACGATTTCCTGCAGATCCGACTCGGCGGCGACATGGCCCTGTTCCGCGGTGTGGCCCGCCTGTTGCTCGACGCCGAGCGGGCAGCCCCGGGAACCGTCTTCGACCAGGAGTTCCTCGACGGGAGTTGCGCCGGCGTCGATGAGTACCTGCGGCTGCTCGAGGACGTCGACTTCGACGACATCGTGGCGGCGACCGGACTGACCCACGAGGCGATCGCCGACCTCGCCCACGCGATCGCGTCGTCCGAACGGATCGTCCTGTGCTGGGCGATGGGCCTGACCCAGCATCATCACGCCGTGGCCACCATCGGCGAGGGCACCAATGTCCTGCTGCTGCGCGGCATGATCGGCAAGCCCGGTGCCGGCCTGTGCCCGGTGCGGGGTCACTCCAATGTGCAGGGCGACCGCACGATGGGCATCTTCGAGAAGATGCCGGAGTTCTTCCTCGCCGCGCAGGACGCCGAGTTCGGCATCGTCAGTCCCCGCGAGCACGGCTATGACACCGTCGCCGCGATCGGCGCCATGGCGCGCGGCGACGTCCGCCTGTTCGTGGCCATGGGCGGCAACTTCGTCGCCGCGGCCCCCGACACCGACGTCACCCGCGCCGCGCTCAGGCGCTGCGCACTGACCGTTCAGATCAGCACCAAGCTGAACGAATCACATCTCGCGACCGGCGGCGCCGCGCTCATCCTGCCGACTCTCGGACGCACCGACAAGGACGTCGTCGGCGGTGTGGCGCAACAGGTCTCGGTGGAGGACTCGATGTCGGTGGTCCATCTGTCACGAGGATCGCTGCCGCCGGCGTCGAAGGAGTTGCACAGCGAGGTCGCGATCGTGTGCGACCTCGCCACCGCTGTTCTCGGAGCCGACCACGCGGTGCCGTGGCAGGAACTGCGCGGCGACAACGACGCGATCCGCGACCGCATCTCGCGGGTCATCCCCGGATTCGAGGATTTCAACATCCGGGTCCGCATGTCCGACGGATTCGTGTTGCCGCATCCGCCGCGTGATCTCCGCGAGTTCGCGACCCCGAACGAGCGGGCCAACTTCGCGGTCAATCCGCTCGAGTGGGTGGATGTGCCGGAGGGACGGCTGATCCTGCAGACGTTGCGCAGCCACGATCAGTACAACACCACGATCTACGGCCACGACGACCGCTACCGCGGCATCAAGGGCAACCGGCGGGTGATCATGCTGAATGCCGCCGACATCCAGGCGTTCGGTTTGCGGGCGGGTCAGCGGGTCGACATCGTGTCGGAGTGGACCGGCGCCGGGAGCGAAGCGAGCGGGCCGAATGTCACCGGCGCCGGGAGCGAAGCGAGCGGGCCGAATGCCACCGGCGCCGGGAGCGGCATCGAGGAACGGCGGGTCGAGGGGTTCGAGATCGTCGAGTACTCGACGCCGCGCGGCAACGCCGCCGCCTACTACCCCGAGACCAACCCGCTGGTACCCCTGGGTTCGGTCGCGAAGGGCTCCAACACCCCGGTGTCGAAGGCGGTCGTGGTGCGGCTCGAACCGAGCACCATAGAGGGGTGACCGTCCGGGCGTGACCCACACGAAAAACTCCCAGAAGCGCGGGGCTTCTGGGAGTTCTGCGTGTCGTGCCGTTCAGGCGGTGTCGGTCAGGCGGTCTTGTCGCGCCGCTCGTCGCGATTGTCTTTGCGTGGCACGATCGTCGGGAGCACGTTGTCGCGCACCGTCTCCCCTGTCACGACGACCTTCTCGACGTCGTCACGGCTGGGAATGTCGTACATCACCGGCAGGAGGACTTCCTCCATGATCGCGCGGAGACCACGCGCACCGGTCCCGCGGTGGATCGCCTGGTCGGCGACCGCCTCGAGCGCGTCGTGGGAGAACTCGAGTTCGACGTTGTCCATCTCGAAGAGCTTGGTGTACTGCTTCACCAGCGCGTTCTTCGGCTCGGACAGGATGCTCACGAGCGATTCCTTGTCCAGGTTGGTCACCGATGCGACGACCGGCAGACGACCGATGAACTCGGGGATCAACCCGAACTTGATCAGGTCCTCCGGCATGACCTCGGCGAAGTGATCCGAGGTGTCGACCTCGTCCTTGCTCGTGACCTCGTTGCCGAAACCGATGCCGCGCTTGCCGATCCGCTCGGACACGATCTTCTCCAGTCCGGCGAACGCACCCGCGACGATGAACAGCACGTTGGTGGTGTCGATCTGGATGAACTCCTGGTGCGGGTGCTTGCGCCCGCCCTGCGGCGGCACCGACGCCTGGGTGCCCTCGAGGATTTTCAGCAGTGCCTGCTGCACACCTTCGCCGGAGACGTCGCGCGTGATCGACGGATTCTCGCTCTTGCGGGCGATCTTGTCGACCTCGTCGATGTAGATGATGCCGGTCTCGGCGCGCTTGACGTCGTAGTCGGCGGCCTGGATCAGCTTCAGCAGGATGTTCTCGACGTCCTCGCCCACATAGCCCGCCTCGGTCAACGCGGTGGCGTCGGCGATGGCGAACGGCACGTTGAGCATCTTGGCGAGGGTCTGTGCCAGGTAGGTCTTGCCGCAGCCCGTCGGGCCGAGCATGAGGATGTTCGATTTCGCGAGTTCGACGGTCTCGCCGGTCCGCGAATCCTTCTTCTCCCCGGCCTGGATGCGCTTGTAATGGTTGTAGACCGCGACGGCGAGGGTCCGCTTGGCGGTGTCCTGGCCGATGACGTAGTTCTCGAGGAAGTCGCGGATCTCGACCGGCTTGGGCAGCTCGTCGAGTTTCACGTCGCCGTTCTCGGCGAGTTCCTCCTCGATGATCTCGTTGCACAGGTCGATGCACTCATCGCAGATGTACACGCCGGGTCCGGCGATCAGCTTCTTGACCTGCTTCTGACTCTTTCCGCAGAAAGAGCACTTGAGCAGATCGCCACCGTCTCCGATTCGTGCCATCTCGTGTATGTACCTTCCTCGTTGCTCCGGTCGTCATCGACGGAGGAGTCTCCGTGAGCACCCGGGCATGGGCCACCGCTCGACATTCGGTTCGCCCAGTAACCCGACGGTACCCGCGTGCCGCCCGAACTTCGACCGATAAGGACAAATGTCGTCCGCGTAGTTTCGGTCGTCTTACGTCTCTGTGGTTGTCATCTCGCCGTCATGGTCACCGTGCCGTCCGCGAGAACTCCGGCGCAGACGTCAAGGATGACCGCTCGCCGCGACGTTGGGCACGCACATCGACCCGGCGTGTCGGACCGATGTGCGTGCCTGCACGTCAGTGCGAGGTCTTGCGGAACGACTTCTTGCGATATTCGAAGACCTCGTCGATGATCCCGTACTCCTTGGCCGCCTCGGCGGTCAGGATGTTGTCACGGTCGGTGTCCTTGCGGATCTTCGCCGGGTCCTGGCCGGTGTGTCCGGCCAGGATCTCGTCGAGCCGGTTGCGGATGCGCTCGATCTCGGCCGCCTGGATCTCGAGGTCGGAGACCTGGCCCTGGTAGGCGCCACCGGTGCGCGGCTGATGGATGAGGATCGTCGCGTTCGGCAGCGCCGCGCGCTTACCGGGGGTGCCGCCGGCGAGCAGGATGGCCGCGGCAGATGCCGCCTCGCCGAGGCAGACCGTCACGATGTCGCAGTGCACGTATTGCATCGTGTCGTAGATCGCGAGCATGTCCGGCACGCTGCCACCGGGCGAGTTCACGTACATCGTGATGTCGCGGTCGGGGTCCTGCGACTCGAGCACGAGCAGCTGCGCCATGACGTCGTTGGCCACCGTCTGATCGATGGGCGTGCCGACGAAGACGATGCGCTCTTCGAACAGCTTCGCGTAGGGGTCGTACTGACGCTGGCCGTTCGGCGTGTGCTCGATGAACTGCGGGAGGATGTAGCGCGCCTCGATGCTCCGCAGGGCGAGCGCCGACGTCGGGATACCGGCGGCGACGTCGGCCGGCAGCGAGTCCAGGAACTGGGAGTCGAGCGAGCTGGAGTTGGTCATCTTGTGCTCCGTTGCTTGGTCAATGGCCTTGTCGGGCCGGGGCCTCGGTGGTCGGGATGGGCGGGACGGATCAGGACGGGCTCACCGATGCGCGGGTGACCACGTGATCGACCAGTCCGTAGTCCTTGGCCTCATCCGCGGTGAACCACTTGTCGCGGTCGGCGTCGGCCTCGATCTTCTCCAGCGGCTGACCACTGAACTCCGCGTTGAGGCGGTTCATCTCCTTCTTGGTGGCCGCGAACTGCTCGGCCTGGATGGCGATGTCCGCCGCGGTGCCGCCGATGCCCGCCGACGGCTGGTGCATCATGATGCGCGCGTGCGGCAGCGCGTGACGCTTGCCGGGGGTGCCCGCCGCGAGCAGGAACTGGCCCATCGACGCCGCCATGCCCATGGCGTAGGTGGCGACGTCGCACTCGGCGAGCTGCATGGTGTCGAAGATGGCCATGCCAGCGGTGACCGAGCCACCGGGCGAGTTGATGTAGAGGTGGATGTCGCGCGTCGGATCCTCGGCGGCGAGCAGCAGGATCTGCGCGCACAGTCGGTTCGCGATGTCGTCGTCGACCTGCGTGCCGAGGAAGATGATGCGCTCCCGAAGCAGTCGCTCGAAGACGGAATCCGTCAGGTTCAGCCCGGACGCTCCCGAACTCAGCGTTGGTGTGGAGATGGTCGGCTCACTCACAGTTCCTACCTTTGTGTGTCGTGGTGACATGCGACAGCTGCCGCGTCAACCGGTTTCCGGGTCCAGGTGTTTCGTCTCGAGATGATCGGGGCCGGTCGCCCGGATCGTCTCGAGGTCCTCACCGACACTAACCAATGCCGCGGGGCAGACAGTCCCCGTGGCACCGGTCTTCGCTGAGAGCAGAACAGCCGGCGTCGGGTGTGGCACCCGGCTCCGGCTGTTCGACCAACGATGTGTGCAGGCTCAGCTCTCGGCGTTCTCGTCGTCGGTTGCGTCCTCGTCGGCATCGTTCTTGCCGAAGAACTCGTCGGTCTCGACGGCGGTGCCATTGCTGTCGGTGACGGCGACGTCGGACACGATGCCGGCCAGCGCCTTGCCTCGGCGGACGTCGGCGTAGACCGCACCGACCTGTCCGGCGTTCTGCAGTTGCTGGATGAACTCCTGCGGCTGCATGCCGTACCGCTGGGCCTGGAACAGGATCTGCTGGGTCAGCTCGTCCTGTCCGACCTCGGTCTCCTGCTGATCGGCGATCGCATCGAGCAGCAGTTGGGTCTTGACCGACTTCTCGGCCGATTCGCGGGCCTCGGCGTCCCACTCCTCACGAGTGGTGCCCTGCGCCTCGAGGAACTTGGCGAGCTGCTCGTCATCGTGTCCGAGGGCGTGGATCACCTGATGCTGCTGGCCCTCGATCTCGTCGTCGACGACCTTCTCCGGCAGCGGGATCTCGACGGTCTCCAGGAGCTTCTCGAGGACCTTGTCGCGGATGGCGTTGGCCTGCTCGACCTTCTTGGACTGCTTGACCTGGTCGGCGAGGCTCTCGCGCAACTCGGCGACCGTGTCGAACTCGCTGGCCATCTGGGCGAACTCGTCGTCGAGTTCGGGCAGTTCGCGCTCCTTGACGGAGTTGACGGTCACCGTCACCTGGGCCTCTTCACCGACGTGGTCGCCGGCGACCAGCTTCGTCGGGAACACCTTGGTGTCGCCGGCCTTCAGGCCGACGAGCGCGTCGTCGAGTCCGTCGATCAGCTGACCGGAGCCGACCTCGTGGGACAGGCCCTCGGTGGAGGCCTCGTCGACGGGCTCACCGTCGACGGTGGCGGCGAGATCGATCGAGACGAAGTCACCGTTCTCGGCGCCACGCTCGACGCCCTGCAGGGTGCCGAAACGGGCGCGCAGGCCCTCGATCTCCTCGTCGACCGCGGAATCGTCGACCTCGATGGCGTCGACCTCGACCGCCAGGGTCGAGTAGTCGGGCAGCTCGATGGTCGGACGGACGTCGACCTCGGCGGTGAACGTGACGGTCTCGCCGTAGACGAGTTCGGCGAGATCGATCTCGGGCTGACCGATGGCCTTGGTCTCGGTCTCGTCAACGGCCTGCGAGTACTTCGACGGCAACGCGTCGTTGACCACCTGCGCGAGGATCGAATCGCGGCCGACGCGGGCCTCGATCAGCTTCGCGGGCGCCTTGCCCGGCCGGAAGCCCGGAATCCGGATCTGCTGGGCCAGCGACTTGTAGGCCCGGTCGAACTCTCCGGACAGCTCCTCGAATGGGACTTCGACATTGAGCTTCACTCGGGTCGGGCTCAGCTGCTCGACGGTGCTCTTCACGCCTGCTCCTTACATCTGCATTTCTGCGTCGGGTGATGACACGTGTGCCGGTGACGATGGAACCGTCACCCGAGTCGGGATGACAGGATTTGAACCTGCGACCCTCCGCTCCCAAAGCGGATGCGCTACCAAGCTGCGCCACATCCCGGTCGACCCCCGTCGCAGCGCACACCGGAGACCGGCGGAAACGTGGAGCAGGGCCAACAGAAGATAGTACGTGGCAGGTCGTCGCCCACCCAAACGGGTGCACCTTCGGCGCACGCGATCGCCGGTCCGATCGGCCGATTTCAGGTTGGCCGACCCCACCGGGTACAGTCTTGTCCGCACGCGACGCCGGTGGCGATCCCATGGGTGACGCGGCACGCGGGTGTAGCTCAATGGTAGAGCCCTAGTCTTCCAAACTAGCTACGCGGGTTCGATTCCCGTCACCCGCTCCACAACGTCGATCGACCGGCTCGACGCCGCCGGGACCACCGCCACAGGGGCCATCACCTCCTGTGATCCACGCCACATCGGGCGTAGTCTTGGGTCATGTCGTCCAGCCATTCGAAGAGCCAGCGCAAGTGCCCGAGCTGTGGGGCGAATCTGTACGTCCGCAAGGACGTCACCTCGACCGAAACCGGCCCGGGCAGGGTTGATGTCATGCTCGTGTGCCGCGACGAGTCGTGCTCCGAGCCGGCCCGCCATCTGCGGACCGAGCACCCGCAACACGCCTGACCTCGCACGCATCGTGCGTGCCTCATCGCCGCACGCGGTTCTTACTTGCGGGTAACAAAATCGGGCCCACCCGTTGATTTTTTCGGTTCGTGCCGCATGATTGGACCGACGGTATTTACAACACCTGTGGGGGTGGACGCCGTCGCCCGAAGTCAGCCCGACACCGAAGTCCATGGGGGAATCATGACCGCGACCATCCGGCGTACACCGCCACCCAATCGACACAGGTCGGCGTTGCGCCGGGGATTCGTCGCCACCGCGGCCGCGCTCTCGATGGTCGCCGGGGGTGTTGTCGCCGGTGCCGGCCCCGCCGCCGCCGATGATGTCGCCATGCCGTCGCCCCTACCGGACAGCTTCTACTCGATCCCCGGCAACATCGCCAGGTTCGAGCCCGGCGACGTCATCGCCGTGCGCGCCCGCCCGAATCCGCCGGCCTTCTTCGACGTCCACACATTCCAGATCAAGTTCCGTTCCTCTGACAGCCTGGGCAAACCCATCTCGGCGGTGACGACGGTGCTCGTGCCCAACCGCCATCGCGCGAACGGCCCGCTGCTCTCCTTCCAGCACATCATCAATGCCACCGGCCTGGCCTGTGCGCCGTCGCAGGCGTTGTGGACCCAGGACCCGAACCTGATGATCCGCGAGGCCCCCGGCCTCAACGTCGCACTGCAGCGCGGCTGGACCGTGGCGATCCCGGATCATCTCGGACCGCGCAGTTCGTACGGAGCTGCCAAGCTCGGCGGTCAGATCACCCTGGACGGGATCCGTGCGGTGCAACGGTTCGGGCCCGCACGGGTCGCCAAGAGCCGGGTCGGTCTCGCCGGCTACTCCGGGGGCGGCATGGCGACGGCCTGGGCCGCCGCGCTCGCACCGAAGTACGCGCCGGACCTGAACATCGTCGGTGCCGCGTATGGCGGCGTACCGATGAACCTGATCAAGATGGCGGAGGGACTCGGTTACAACAACCCGCACCCGGCCTTCGGGCTCGCGTTCGCCGCGGCCATCGGCGTGTCCCGCGAGTACCCGGAGCAGATCCCGATCCGGAAGTACCTGTCGCCACTCGGCAAGCAGATGTACGCCGGAATGCGCAACGCGTGCACGAACGACATCCTTCGACTGGGCGCGGGCCACGACGCCCAGCAGGTCACCATCGGCGGCCGCGCGATCTTCGACAACAAGGACGCGCGCAAGGTCGTCGAGGCCAACAGCCTGTCGCTCTATCCCGGCATCCCGCGGACCCCGATCTTCGAGTGGCACAGCCCGACCGACGTCCTCATCCCCGTGTCGTCCATCGACTACACGCTCAATCGGTACTGCCGGGCCGGCGCACGGGTTCAGCGACTCCTGACGCCGTCGCCGGATCATCTGTCCGCGGCCGTCATCGGTATGCTGCCCGCGTTCGGTTATCTGACCGACCGCTTCGACGGAAAGCCGGCGCCCAGCAACTGCTGATCGCATCGATCCGGCCCGTAGATCGCGGCCGGATAACGGTGACCGGCCCGACACGGGGCTTCGCGATTGGTTGTGATGGTTGTCACATGACTGGGTCGCTTGCCCCGATCACCACGCAGTTCGAGTCGTTGGTCCCCGTGTCGGCCGGAGTTGGTCCACTGTTCGACGTTCCGGCTTTGGCCCGATGACAACGTTTGTGTAACGATGGTTGAGCGCTCCGGGGGATGCGCTTCAGTAACTCAAACTGCAAAGGTCTCTCCGTGTTGACAACGAAGCCTTCTCGCCGCGCTCGACGCGGCCTGACTCGACGTGCACTCACCGCCGTGATCGGTGTGCTCGCCGTGATGCTCGCCTTGCCGATCGCTGCCGGCGCGGCTCCCACGACCGTCACTCCCATTCCGGGACTGCCGCCGCTGACGATCCCGGACATCCCGGGAGCGCCGCAGATTCCGGGCGCGCCGTCGACGCCGAAGTCCACTCCCACGCCGGAGCCGACACCGTCCACGCCGGAGACCCCCAAGGGCCCCGCGATCCCCACCGTGAAGACCTCGACGGGCTGGATCGCCCTGGCCGACGATGCGACACACCAGATCACCTGGTGGCACAACGGCAACCAGGTCAAGCAGATGCCGATCTCGATGGGCTCCAACGCGCACCCCACACCGAACGGCGTCTACCACACCAAGGAGAAGTACCGCGACATGTACATGGACTCGTCCACGTACGGCGTCCCGGTCGACTCCGCGGAGGGCTACCGCACCTACGTCGAGTACGCGACCCGCATGTCCTGGGACGGCATCTTCATCCACGCCGCGCCGTGGTCGGTCGCCCAGCAGGGTCGCAGCAACGCCAGCCATGGCTGCATCAACATCAGCACCGAGAACGGCAAGTGGGTCTTCAACACGATCCCGCGGGACACCCCGATCGTGGTCCGCGGCACCATCGGACCGAAGTACACCGGCAACTGAGCGCGTAGCGCCGACGCTGAACAACGAGAAGTGCCCGGTCCCCACGGACCGGGCACTTCTACGTCTATTGGTCATCCGGGCCCTTCGGCCACCGGATGCTCAGCCGACGGCCGCCGAGCCGTCCTCGAGATCCAATCGCTGCCCGGCCGCCCGCACCTTGGCGATCGCACGCATCTTGTTCGACGCGTCCAGCGCCGCCACCTTGTAGCCCTCGGCCAGGGTCGGATAGTTGAACACCGCGTCCACCAGGTAGTCGACGGTGCCCGACAAACCCATCACCGTCTGCCCGATGTGCACCAACTCGGCCGCATTGCTGCCGAAGGCATGGACGCCGAGCAGCGTGCGCTCCTCCGCGTGCACCAGCAATTTGAGCATTCCGTACGAGTCGCCCATGATCGCGCCGCGGGCGAGTTCCCGATATCGCGCGACACCCACCTCGAACGGGATGTTCGCCGTGGTCAGTTGATCCTCGGTCTTGCCGACATAGCTGATCTCCGGGATCGCGTAGATGCCGATCGGCTGCAGGTCCTCGTCGGTCGCGCCCACCGGTTCGTCGAACGCGTGATACGCGGCGCGACGCCCCTGTTCCATCGACGTCGCCGCCAGCGCCGGGAAACCGATGATGTCGCCGACGGCGTAGATGTGATCGACCGCGGTGCGGAAATGTTCGTCGACCTTCAGTCGCCCACGCGCGTCCGCGGTCAAACCGGCGGCCTCCACCCGGAGTTCGTCGGAGACGCCCTGCCGGCCGGCCGAGTACAGCACGGTGTCGGCCGGGATCTTCTTCCCGGACTCCAGGATGGTCAGCGTTCCCGAGGGATGCGTCTCGACGGTCTTGACATGTTCGCCGAACCGGAACGTGACACCGCGTTCGCGCAGCTGGTACTGCAGCGCCTCGACGATCTCGCGGTCGCAGAAGTCGAGCATGGTGGGACGCTGCTCGATCACCGTGACCTTGGTGCCGAGGGCGGCGAACATCGACGCGTACTCGATGCCGATGACACCCGCGCCGACCACGACCATCGACCCGGGCACGCGGTCCATGTCGAGGATCTGGTCGGAGTCGACGACGGTGATGCCATCGAAGTCGACGCTGGTGGGCCGCGCGGGCCGGGTGCCGACCGCGATCACGACATGGTCGGCGGTGACACGTTTCAGGTCGCCGGTGGCGTCCTCGATGGCGATCTCGTGGGAGTCGACGAAATGCGCACTACCGATGAGCATCCGCACCGAGTTCCGGGCCAGCTGACTCTGGATGACGTCGATCTCCTTGCCGACGACGTGCATCGTCCGCGCGGCCAGATCGGTGACCGTGATGTCGGATTTCAGCCGATACGATTGCCCGTAGAGTTCACGCTGATTGAGTCCCGACAGATAGAGCACCGCTTCCCGGAGCGTCTTGGACGGAATCGTGCCGGTGTTGATGCACACCCCGCCGACCATGTCGCGGCGCTCGACGATCGCCGCCTTCTTCCCCAGTTTGGCGGCCGCGATCGCGGCCTTCTGTCCTGCCGGGCCGGACCCGATGACGACCACGTCGTAATGATCCACGCTGACTGTCTCCACTCGATGCGATGGGCGCACGAGCGCGCGAGTGCGCCCGGCACGGATACCCATCGATCAGTTTCTCCCCCGCGGCCCGTCGCCACGACCCGAGAAGCACAGTGTTCGACGGGATTTAACACCGTGGAAGCATCTGGGCAGGTGACACCCGGTCAGGCGGCGAGTGAACGGTCCGCCGGCCCCGGGTACGAGACGACCGGCAAGAACGTGGCGCAGACCTGCAGCCATGCGGCCAGGTCCTGGCAACCCGTGGTGTCCGGGTCGGTGACAGACGCGCGGCGATAGGGTTCACGCGCGTAGGAGGTGTGTCGGCCACCTCGCCGATTGCGCACGACGAGACCGCGGAACGCCAGCGTATCGGGTAGGTACCCGACGACCTCCCGCGCGGCCGACGCCAGCCGTGTGATGTCCCGACGGATCTGCGAGAATCCTGGGCTCGTCCGATGTGCATTCTGAAGATCGTTGCGCTGCAACCGATTACGCACCAACATCAACCAGTCCCTGAGCCTGCCGAAGGCAAGCCCCGCGGTCAGGTCCGCGATGTCGCGGATGAAGGAATCCTCGCTCGCGTTACAGATCATGTCGTCGGGTGCGCCGACCCAATGCGCCGGAGTCCCGGGCGGCAGGGCGGGTCCCGCTCCCGCGACCCCCCAGCCCGAGCAGCCCTCGACGACCCTCGGCGGCTGATGCGGATCCGCGACGAAGCCCATCGCGAGAATCCGTTCGACCGACGGGTCGCCGGCCGCGTACAGGTCGTGCACGGCCGTCCGGATGACCACTGCGCCTTGGGAATACCCGATCAGCGCAACCGGGCCGGAGGTCTCGGCGAGCGCGGCTCGCAGCGCGTCGACGCCGATCGCGACACTCTCCAGGTAACTCATCCCGTCGAGTTGGGGCGCGGGCCCGTAGCTGGCCGGATAACCGATCCAGCGACAGCGGAAGCGCTCGTCGAGGCCGGACGTGACGTCGCGCAGCAGACCGTTCACCTCGCGCCGCCGGTCACCGACGAAGGACTCGCCCGTCCCGCCCACCGCGAGCAGCGTGACCTGCTCCGGCTCGCCCGATCTGTCGTCCACATACCCGCCCATATGACCATGGTGCGCTCGCCGCATGTGATTCGCAGTGGGTGACGCTGAGGGTTCCCTGTGAGTGCGGTGCTCGACGTAAGGCACATCACCCCAGGTCAGATTGATTTACCTGGATGTAACACGGACAATGGGAGTTGTCTCAGTGATCTATTCAGGAGTTGTACCCGTCATGTCGTTCGCACGTCTGCGTGCCCGTTTCCACCCGTTCGCCCAGCGCAAGCTGTACGACAGCATCTACGAGGTGGGCAGCCGCACTCAGCGCGACGAGCTGCTCGTCATGGCGCAGCGCGCCGAAACACGCTGACGCAGAACCACTTTCAGTAGGCCTTCGACGCCGCACCGTCAGGTCTGGCAGACGGGACACCAGTAGAGGTTCCGCCCGTCGAGTTCGGCGATCCTCACCGTGGTCCCGCAGATCCGGCACGGCTCTCCTGCACGCCGGTAGACGTAAGTGCGCGGCCGGTCCGCGGCGTACGACGGGGCACCGTGGTCATCGGCCGGCCGCATCACATGGATGCGCCCGCGACGCACACCGATCCGCATCAACGCGCACAGGTCTGCCCAGATCGCGTCGAACGTCTCGGCGTCGATCGACCGGGCATCGCGATAGGGATCGATCCCCGCCCGGAACAAGACCTCGGCCCGGTAGACGTTCCCGACGCCCGCGATGACCCGCTGATCCATCAGCAGTGCGCCGATCGGTCGTCGGGACCGGCTGATCGCCGACACCGCGCGTCCCGGGTCGGCATCCTTGCGCAGCGGGTCGGGGCCCAGTCTGTGTATCAGGTCGTCGAGGTCGGCCGGGGTGAAGAGCTCACACGCCGTCGGCCCACGGAGGTCGGCGCCGAACTCGTCACCCTCGATCCGCAGGCGGACCTGACCGATCGGCGCCGACAGCGGTGCGGGGGCCTCGGTGAAGCCACCGTAGAGCCCGAGGTGGACGTGGATCATCCGCCGCCCCGCGCGACCTGTCGTCGACGGGGGCCGGTAGTGCTGGATGAGGTGCTTGCCCCAGGCCTCCGCCTTCGCGAAGACGAGTCCGTCCACCACGGCCGCACCGTCGGCGAAACGTCCCTGGGGACTGGAGACATGCACCCGCTGCCCGCCGAACACACGCTGTTGTCGACGAGCCAACCGGTGGAGGGTATGGCCTTCGGGCACGAGCGAGAAGCGCTTCGGACCGGGACCGAATCAGTTCGCGTCGGGTACCGGCGGGGCCTCGCCGGTGGCCTCGTATTCCGCGAGGATGTCGATCCGACGCTGATGGCGTGGCTCCTCCGACCATGCGGTCGAGAGGAAGGCGTCGACGATGGCGAGGGCTTCCTCCTCGCTGTGCATACGGCCGCCGATGCCGATCAGCTGGGCGTTGTTGTGCTGACGGGCGAGTTGCGCGGTCTCCACGCTCCAGGCCAGCGCACACCGTGCACCGGGGACCTTGTTCGCCGCGATCTGCTCACCGTTTCCGCTGCCGCCCAGGACGATCCCCAGGCTGCCCGGATCCGCGACGGTCCGGGCGGCGGCGGCGATACAGAACGCCGGATAGTCGTCCAGCGCGTCGTAGGTGTGCGCACCGCAATCGATCACCTCGTGGCCTCCGGCCGTCAGGTGCTGGGCGATGGTGTTCTTCAATTCGAATCCGGCATGGTCGGCACCGAGGTAGACACGCATGGCGTCACTATAGATTGGTCACGTGGACGCCCAATCGCCGATACCCAATGTTCCCGGCGTCGCCGACGCCCGTCCCGGCACCGACGCCGATCGACCAGCGACGACACCCGCGCCCGGTCCCGACGCCTACTGGCTGCCGCCGGCCCAGTACGCGCTGCGCCCCCGGCTGCATCCGTGGGAGATCCCGATGCTCGTGGTGATCATCGCCATCACGCTGGTCGGCTACCTCGCAATCGTATGGCTGGTGGTGGCCGGGCAGTTCAGCGAGTACTTCCTCGCGCTGCTCGCCGCTCCCCTGGTGCTGCTGTTCGCCCGAGGTCTGACGTACGCACGCCCGCGGGTCAACGGCGTCCAGATGACTCCCGGCCAGTTCCCCGAGGGCTACCGGATGGTGGTCGATGCGGCCGCTCGCTACGGACTCGAGTACGTGCCCGACGCCTACGTGGTACTCGGCAACGGCATGATCAACGCGTTCGCGTCCGGTCACGGGTTCCGGCGCTACATCGTCGTGTACTCCGACCTCTTCGAGGTGGGCGGTCGTGCGCGCGACCCCGAAGCGCTGGAGTTCATCATCGGCCACGAGGTCGGTCACATCGCCGCCGGTCACACCTCGTACTGGCGGCAGCTGTCCACCGTCGTGGGGATGAACATCCCGGTGGTCGGGGCGGCGTTGTCGCGCGCCCAGGAGTACAGCGCGGACAACTACGGCTACTACACACAACCGTCCGGCGCGCCCGGCGCGATCGGGGTGCTCTCGGCCGGCAAGTACATGCTGTCCGCGGTCGACTTCGACCAGTTCGCCGACCGGGCCACCCACGAGCGCGGCTTCTTCGCCTGGGCGATCAACGCCATCGCCTCCCACCCGGTGCTCACCTGGCGCGCCGCCGCACTCCGCGACCGCACCCGGGCAGGCGCGATGTTGTTCCGGCCGAAGACGATCGTGCGCGGCGTCGGCAGCGGGAACGTCGTACCGATTCCGCCGCCCGCCCATCCCGCCGCGGTGCCGCCGGGAGTCCTGCCCAACGGTCTCGAGATGCCGCCCCGGCTCTGACCGACGCGGATCAGTCGAACTGCGGGTCCTCGTCGCGGCTGCGCTTGAGCTCGAAGAAGTGCGGGTAGGAGGACAGCGCGACAGCACCGTCCCAGACTGTCCCCGCGGTCTCGCCACGCGGGATCCGCGACAGCACCGGTCCGAAGAAGGCCACTCCGTTGACGTGGATCGTCGGGGTGCCGACGTCATCGCCGACCTTGTCCATGCCCTCGTGGTGGCTGGTCCGGATCCACTCGTCGAACTCCTCCGAGCCGGCGGCGTCGGCGAGCGATGCGTCCAGATCCAGTTCGGCGAGTGATTCGCTGATCACCTGGTCGAAATCCTTGATGCCCTTGTTGTGGATGCGCGTGCCCATCGCCGTGTACAGCGGCGCAAGGATCTCGTCGCCCTTCTGCGCGTGTGCCGCGGCGATCACCCGGACCGGCAGCCACGCCTTCTTGAGGCCTTCTCGGTACTCCTCCGGGATGTCCTTGCCCTCGTTGAGCACGGCGAGGCTCATCACGTGGAAATTCACGTCGATGGGACGGACCTGCTCCGCCTCGAGAATCCACCGTGAGGTGATCCAGCACCACGGGCACAACGGATCGAACCAGAAGTCCACCCGATCCTGCTTCTGCTGAGCTGCCTGCGTGTCTGTCGCCATCGACCTGACCTTCCGCGTGTGTCGTGGGTATAGCTCTTCGGAAACTACAACCAGATTCCCCGACCGTCATTCCCGTTAAGCTGGCCACAGACCACGATTCGAGAGGCGGACTGACCCGACTGTGACTGCTCCCAACCTGACCCGAGACCAAGCACGCGAACGCGCCGCGACCGTCGACGTCACCAATTACGCGATCGAACTCGACCTCACCGACGGGAATGGAGCGCCGGGCAGGGGCGAGCCCGGCGACGGGGGACGCGTCGAGACGTTTCGTTCGGTGACGACGGTGAGCTTCACCGCCACCGAGGGTGCGGACACATTCATCGATCTCGTCGCGCCGACGCTGATCTCGGCGACACTCAACGGCACCGAACTCGAGGTGTCCGATTTCGACGAATCGGTCGGCATCCCGCTCGCGTCACTCGCCGCCCAGAACACCCTGACCGTCGTCGCCGACTGTGCATACTCCAACACCGGCGAGGGACTGCACCGGTTCGTCGACCCGACCGACGAATCCGTCTATCTCTATTCACAATTCGAGACCGCCGATGCCAAGCGCATGTTCGCGTGCTTCGACCAGCCCGACCTCAAGGCGACCTACACCATCACGGTCACCGCACCCGAGGACTGGAAGGTGATCTCGAACGCGGCCGTCGTGAACACGCTCAAGGTGGAATCCGGACCGAACGGCGGCACCGTGCACCGTTTCCGCGAGACGCCGCTGATGAGCACCTACCTCGTCGCCCTCATCGCCGGTCCGTACGCGGAGTGGACCGACACCTACACCGACGACCACGGTGCGATCCCCTTGGGCATCTACTGCCGGGCGTCACTGGCCGAGCACATGGATGCCGAGCGGCTGTTCACCGAGACCAAGCAGGGTTTCGGCTTCTACCACCAGAATTTCGGTATCCCGTACGCGTTCGGCAAGTACGACCAGCTCTTCGTGCCCGAGTTCAACGCCGGGGCGATGGAGAACGCCGGCGCGGTCACCTTCCTGGAGGACTACGTCTTCCGGTCGCGCGTCACCAAGTATCTCTACGAACGCCGGGCCGAGACCGTCCTGCACGAGATGGCCCACATGTGGTTCGGCGACCTCGTCACCATGCAGTGGTGGGACGATCTGTGGCTCAACGAGTCCTTCGCCACCTTCGCCTCGGTGCTGTGCCAGTCCGAGGCCACCGAGTACAAGAACGCCTGGACCACCTTCGCCAACGTGGAGAAGTCGTGGGCGTATCGGCAGGACCAGTTGCCGTCCACGCACCCGGTGGCCGCCGACATCCCGGACATCGCCGCGGTCGAGGTCAACTTCGACGGCATCACCTACGCCAAGGGCGCATCGGTGCTCAAGCAGTTGGTCGCCTACGTCGGGCTCGAGGATTTCCTGTCCGGCCTGCGTGACTACTTCGCCGCGCACAAGTTCGCGAATGCCGGATTCTCCGATCTGCTTGCCGCGCTGGAGAAGTCATCCGGCCGCGACCTGTCGGACTGGGGCACCCAGTGGCTCAAGACCACCGGCATCAACGTGATGCGGCCCGACTTCGAGGTGGACGCCGACGGCAAGTTCACCCGTTTCACGATCGTGCAGGACGGCGCCGCGCCCGGTGCCGGCGAGACCCGCGTGCATCGGCTGCGGGTGGGTGTCTACGACGACAACGGTTCCGGAACTCTCGAGCGGGTGCACAGCGCCGAACTCGACGTCGAGGGCGAGCGGACCGACGTCGCCGAGCTCGTCGGTGTCGGACGTGGCGCCCTCGTCCTGCTCAACGACGACGACCTCACCTACGCATCCGTGCGCCTGGACCCGGAGTCGTTGGCCACCGCCACCACCAGGATCGGTGACATCGCCGATTCCATGCCCCGCACGCTCGTCTGGTCGGCCGCCTGGGAGATGACCCGCCAGGCGGAGATGGCGGCCCGTGAGTTCGTGGAACTCGTGCAGCAGGGCATTGCCACCGAGACCGAAATCGGGGTGGTGCAACGGGTTCTCATGCAGGCGACCAGCGCGATCGAGGCCTACGCCGACCCGGAGTGGGCATCCACCACCGGATGGCCGGGTTTCAGCGCACGGCTCCTGGAACTCGCCCGGTCCTCCGAAGCGGGCTCGGATCATCAGCTCGCCTTCATCAACACCTTGCTCGCCGGCAAGGTCAACGACGACCAGGTCCCGACCATCCAGGGGCTCTTCGACGGCGACGACCCCGCCGACCACGGCCTGTCCGGTCTCGTGGTGGACACCGACATGCGATGGAAGCTGGTGCGGGCGTTGGCCACCGCGGGTGCAATCGACTCCGACCCGACGACCTCACCGGTCATCGACGCGGAGGCCGATCGCGACAACACCGCCACCGGGCAGCGTCAGGCCGCGGCCGCGCGTTCGTCGCGACCCCTGCCGGAGGCCAAGGCCGACGCATGGGCGCAGGCCATCGAGGACGACACGCTCTCGAATGTCTACACCCGCACCATGATCGAAGGTTTCGCCCGTCCGGGGCAGTCGGATCTGCTGACCGACTACGTGGCCCGGTACTTCGCCGCGGTACCCGACGTATGGGCCCGACGTTCCAGCGAGGTCGCCCAGACCGTGGTGGTCGGGCTGTATCCGCACTGGGCGATCAGCGCCGAAGGACTGGCCGCCGCCGACGAATTCCTGGCGGGAGATCATCCGCCCGCCCTCAAGCGCCTGATCTCCGAGGGCCGTGACACCGTCGCCCGCTCGCTGCGGGCACGCGAGTTCGACGCGACGTCGGCGTCCTGACCGTCGACGCCGGTTACTTCGGCGACACCGGCCGGACCCGGGTCAGCGACTGCGCCAGCGGTAGCGGACCTGGGGCCGGCCGGTGTTGCCGTACTCGGTGATCCGTTCGACCGTCCCATCGTCGGCCAGTCGCTCCAGGTAGCGCCACGCGGTCACCCGGGAGCTGCCGAGCACGGCGGCGACCTCGGATGCCGTCAGCCCAGTCGCACTGTCGCGCACGGCACGCCCCACCGCGTCCTCGGTCTCGGGCGCGGCGCCCTTCTTCGCGGTGCGGCGCGCATCGGTGGTCCGTAGTTCCGCGAGCGCGCGGTCGACGTCGCGCTGGCTGACCGCGTCGCTGCCCGCCGTCAGCGCGTCGCGATAGCCGAGGTATTGCCGGATCTTCTCGGCGAACGCGGCGTAGGTGAAGGGTTTCAACAGGTACAGCAGAACCCCGTGCGACATCGCCGAGCGCACCGTCGCCAGGTCTCGTTGGGCGGTGATCGCGATGATGTCGGGGCCCGGCCGGATGCCCGACAACGCCGATGCGAGGTCGACGCCGCGCGCGTCGGGCAGACCCAGGTCGAGCAGGACGAGGTCGATCGGCTCGTCGGCACCGGACGCGGTGGTCGCGACACGCAACGCCTCCTGCGCCGTCGTCACCGCCGCAACGACCTCGAATCCCGCGATGCGCGAGAGGTATTCGCGATGTGCCTCGGCGATGAGCGGCTCGTCTTCGACGACCAGTACCCGGATCATCGTCCGCCGTCACCTCCCCCGCCGTCCGCCACGTCGCTGTCGACGCCGTCGTCGGCCGACATCACCACCCGGACCACCGACGCATAGGTGTTCTCGGCATGCAACGTCCCCGAGTGCCGTGCGACGACCTGTGCCACGAGCGCCAGACCCAGTCCGCGGCCGGCCGCATCGCCGCCCGCCTTCGTCGAATAGCCGCGCGTCTGCGCGCGCGCGAACTCCGCCGGGTCCATCCCCGGACCGCTGTCGGCCACGACCACCTCGAGGCGCCGGGCGTCCCCGACCACCGTCACCTCCACCCACGGGTCCGCCTGCTCGCACGCGTCGAGCGCATTGTCGATGAGATTGCCCACGACGGTGATCATCTCACCGGCCGTCAGCAGCTGGGTCGCGTCGTCGCCGAGTTGCGACTCCTCGGTCAGCGTCAACGAGATCCCTCGCTCGGCGGCCTGCGCCGACTTGCCGAGCAGCAACGCCGCCAACGCCGGTTCGGCGACGTCGTCGGTCATGCGGTCGATGAGTCGCTGGGACAGTTGCAGTTCCGTGGTGGCCATCAGCGCGGCCTCGTCGCCGCGGCCCATCTCGATGAGCGCGACGATGGTGTGCAGCCGGTTCGCGGACTCGTGTGCCTGCGATCGCAGCGCCTCGGCGAATCGTGTCATCGAGTCCAATTCCCCCATCGCCTCGGACAATTCGGTGTGATCGCGGATGGTGACCACCGCCGAGGTGCGTTCGCCCGACACCGGCGACCGGCTGACCATCAGGGTTCGGCCACCTTCGGCATAGAGCATGTCGACGAGCGGATCGACGCCGGTGGTGAGGAACGGCGGCAGCGCCACGACGCCGTCGGCCTCGGCCCCGACGAGGCGTCGCGCCTCGTCGTTGACCAACGCCGGTTGGCCGTTCTCCATGACGACCAGACCTTCGCGGACCGCGTGCAGCACCGCGTCGTGATGTTCGTACATGAGGCGTAGCTCGGCCGGGGCGAGACCGCCCGTCTGCCGGAGCAGTCGCCGACGGATCAACCACAGTCCCAAACCGGCCGTCACGAGGGCGGCGAATGCGATGGCGATGATCAGCGGCAACTGCGCGCGCCACCCCACGGTCAACGACTGCTGCGTGATGCCCGCCGCCACCAGCCCGACGATCCGTCCGTCCGGCGCGCGCACCGGCGCCACGGTCCGGATGGACGGCCCCAGGGTGCCGGTGTAGGTCTCGGTGAACACCTCACCGCGCAGCGCCTCGGCGGTCGAGCCGAGGTACTGCTGTCCGATGAGCGCCGGATTGGTGTGGGTGTAGCGGGTTCCGTCGGGACCCATGATCGTGATGAAGGCGATGTCGGTGGCCTTGCGCACCTGTTCGGTCACCGGCTGCAGGGTCAGCGCCGGTGTCGTCGACATCAGCGCATCCGCCGTCGACGGCGCGTCAGCGAGGCTGACCGCCACGGCGGTGACCTCGTCACGGGCCGCACGGTCACCGTCCACCCGGGCATCGATCGCCGCGAGAACACTGCCCGCGACGATGATCACCGCCACCAGCAGGAGCAGCCAGGCGACGGCCTGACCTGCGAGTGTGCGTGGGACCAACCGGCGCATCGGCCACCTCCTCCACGGATCGCCCTGCCACGGTCGCTGAACGAAACGAACTCAATCGTGACCCGCGTCACGAATCCACCCCACAATCCATACACCGACCCGCATATCCGCGGGGTCACCACCACCACGACACGAGACCACGAACACGAGAGGAAGTCCGATGAACATGCGCCCACGATCGGCCCGCGAGGGATCGGGCGACGAGCCCACGCCACCGGGGTCGACGGCCGACATGCCGGCGATCCCGAAGAAGCGTGACCGCACCCACTGGCTCTACATCGCGGTGATCATCGCGGTGGTGGCAGGTGTCATCGTCGGCATCGTCGCCCCCGAGGTCGGCAAGGACCTCGGCGTGCTCGGCACGATGTTCGTCAGCCTGATCAAGATGATGATCGCACCGGTCATCTTCTGCACCATCGTGCTCGGCATCGGCTCGGTGCGGAAGGCAGCCACCGTCGGCAAGGTCGGCGGGCTGGCGTTCGTCTACTTCCTGGTGATGTCGACGATCGCGCTGGGCATCGGCCTGGTCGTGGGCAACCTGATCAAGCCCGGTGAGGGACTCAACATCGAGTCGGCCGCGGGCAAGGGCGCGGCACTCGCGGAGAAGGCTCACGAATCCGGCGGCACGCTGGAGTTCGTCGAGGGAATCATCCCGACGTCGATGCTGTCCGCGCTGACCGAGGGCAACGTGCTGCAGGCCCTGTTCGTGGCGCTCCTGGTCGGGTTCGCGATCCAGGCGATGGGACGCACCGGTGAGCCGATCCTGACCGCGGTCTCGTACTTCCAGAAGCTGGTCTTCAAGGTTCTGTCGATGATCCTGTGGGTCGCGCCGATCGGCGCGTTCGGTGCCATCGCCAACGTCGTTGGCCAGACCGGCTGGGCGGCCGTCCAGCAACTCCTGATCCTGATGCTGGCGTTCTACATCACCTGCGTCGTCTTCGTCTTCGGTGTCCTCGGCGTCATGTTGCGCGCCGTGGCCGGCGTGTCGATCTTCCGCCTGGTGCGTTACCTCGCCCGCGAGTACCTGCTGATCTTCGCGACGTCGTCGTCCGAGTCGGCGCTGCCGCGCCTCATCGCCAAGATGGAGCACCTCGGCGTGGAGAAGACCACCGTCGGTGTGGTGGTCCCGACCGGCTACTCGTTCAACCTCGACGGCACCGCCATCTATCTGACGATGGCCTCGATCTTCATCGCCGACGCCATGGGTGATCCGCTGTCCATCGGCGAACAGGTGAGCCTGCTCGCATTCATGATCATCGCGTCGAAGGGAGCGGCGGGCGTGAGCGGCGCCGGTCTGGCGACGCTGGCGGGCGGTCTGCAGGCGCACCGGCCGGAGCTGCTCGACGGCGTGGGTCTGATCGTCGGTATCGATCGGTTCATGTCGGAGGCGCGTGCGGTGACCAACTTCTCCGGCAACGCGGTGGCCACGCTGCTGGTGGGCTCGTGGACCAGCACCGTCGACAAGGGGCGGGTCGACGACGTGCTCGGCGGACGTGCCCCGTTCAACGAGTCGGACATGGTCGACGACGATCCGGCCGACCGACTGCCGGGCGAGGATTCGCCCCGCGACGACCGGGCGCTGGCCACCCACTGATCCGGCGCCACTGCACAAACGCATCGGCCGCTCACCCGAAGGTGAGCGGCCGATGCGTTTGTCGTCGTCGGTCGGCGATCAGGAGACGGCAGCCGCCGTCGACATCACCCGGAGTGCGGCGATCAGTCCGTCGATCAGGTCACCCTGGCGGAAACCGGTCACGGCAGCGGTCACACCGAGCTGCGCGACGCGATCGTTGACCCGGTCGGCAACCTTCACACCGGAGACCACGACCACCTCACGGGTGTTCGGCGAGACCGCGATCAGCGCTCCGTTGGCCGGCTCGGGGGCACGCAGCAGTTCCGCACGCGCGTCGGCGACCGCATCGGAACCGAGTTCACCGATGAACACCGAGAAGCGCACGAGTGCCTTCTCGCTGGCGGACTTGAGGGCGTCGTCCAACCCGATCAGCTCTTCACGGCTGAACGGTGGCGTCGTCGGGGCCTGACCCGGGAACCGGGTCGCCGACACACGTCCGCTGTTGGTGATGACCGTGCCCACCGGCAGCGCACTCGCCGCAGCCGAGGTGACCTCGGCGTGATGTCCCTGGGTTACCTCACCACTTGCCACTTGCCGAGCCTCCGTCCACGTCTGTTGCCTCCGCATGATGAGCCAGCGCCATCGGTTCGATCTCGGTGGCGCTGAACAGCAGGGGCGCATGGTCCCACTGCTGATCGAGGGTGTAGTTCGGCACCTTCGGGTACTTCACGCCGTTCGAGAACACCATCGCCACAACACATGCGATGACGAAGAGAACGCAGATGATCGTGACCGGCACGCCGATGACTACGATCAGGTTGTCCATGGCACCCTTTCGATCGGGGTAGCTGCTGTGGTTGCTGCACGGGGCCTGCAGAGACTGCGTTGCAGGTCGTGTGATCAATTTAGCCCACGACCCCGGCCGGCGGGCAGTGACCCCTACAGCGCGTCGTAGATGGCCGGATCACCGGTCACATCGGCCGACCGCCGCCCCGGAATCCTCAGGCGGCACCCGCGTCGATGTACTGCGTCCACGCCGGATCGATCTCCTTGACGGTCGCCAGAAGTCGCCAATGCCGGCCCTTGGGTGCGCCGGGCGTGACCCGCAGCGCCCATCCCAGCTCGCTGAGCAGGTGATCGGCCTTGCGGTGGTTACAGCTGGCGCAGCAGGCGACACAGTTCTCCCAGCTGTGGGCCCCGCCGCGGCTACGCGGCACGATGTGGTCGATGGTCGTCGCCTTGGCCGCGCAGTAGCCGCAGCGGAAGCGGTCCCGATGCATCAGAGCCGCGCGGGTCATCGGGATGACCGCACGATAGGGCACCTTCACATAGGAGCGCAGGCGGATCACCGACGGAACCGGCACCGCGATGTCGGCCGAATGGACCGCGAGGCCGGCATCGTCGGCGTGGACGACGTCGGCCCGCTCCCGCAGCACCAGCACGATCGCGCGGCGCAGCGAGATGGCGGTCAGTGGCTCATAGGTGGCGTTGAGCAGCAGGACCCGTCGACGACCCCAGAGTGAGGCCGATCGTGGCACGGGGGCGCTCAGGGCCTCCTGCGCCCGGCCGCCGGGAAGTGTGAAAAGCGCGGGAACGCGCTGCTGGGCACCGTCGAGCGACGCCGCCTTTGCGTTCCTACCCGTCATACGCGTCTCCCACCTCAGGTCCAACGTGGTCAAGTGGAACACGGAACACCATCGTTTGCACGGCAATTCTGCGTGTCAGTGCTGGTCGCCCCGGTGAACAACCGGTGACCGCGCGGCCGGCCGTCCTGCGATGTTGAGCGCCGCGCCCACCTTCAGGACAATGGGGTCCGTGAGCACTGAGGTCCCCGGCGGTATCCAACCGAGCAATCCCCCCACCCAACGCACCTTCTATGACGAGGTCGGGGGCGCCGAGACGTTTCACAAGCTCACCGCCCGCTTCTACGAGGAGGTCGCAGCGGACGAGGTCCTGCGTCCGCTCTACCCCGAGGAGGACCTCGGCCCGGCCGAACGTCGCCTCCGGATGTTCCTCGAGCAGTACTGGGGTGGCCCGCGCACCTATTCGGACGAACGCGGCCATCCGCGGCTGCGCATGCGGCATCAGCCCTTCCGCGTCGGCCCCATCGAGCGGGATGCCTGGTTGCGGTGCATGCACATCGCTATCGCGTCGATCGACGAACAGAACCTCGACGACGCGCACCGGCGGGCACTCGTGGATTACATGGAGATGGCGGCCAACTCGATGGTGAATTCGCCGATCTGACACACCGACGCGCGGTGCGACGCGCCGACCCCTACCTGTAGTTCTCACCGAAAACACAGGTAGGGCACAATGACGACGGTGAGCGATGAGACATCGAATGTTGTCCCCGCCGAACCGGAACCGGATGGTGCGCCCGAGGCAGCACTCACAGATGCGGACGGGAACGCGGTGACACCGGCGGGTTCGGAGACCCCCGACACCGCCGACGGGGACACCTCCGGCGGCACCGAGTCTGTTGTCGCCGATGCGGAAGATACCGATCCCGAGAACACCGATCCCGCGAACACCGGCGCCGACGACACAGACGCCGATGACCCCGACGCCGACGACACCGATGAGCCGGACCGGGTGAACGCCGACATCGCGGTCGACGACCCCGCCGCCGATGACCCCTCCGACACCGATGACCCCTCCGCCACCGATGATCCGCCGGAGACCGTGGATACCGAGACCGCCGATGTCGAATCCGGGACCGTCGAATCCGGGACCGTCGAATCCGGGGACGTCGGGCAGGGGGATGTCGAGCACGGGGATGTGTCGGCCGAGGATCCCGCGGACACCGATGACCATGCCCCCGAAGACAATACGTCCGACCACAATGCGCCAGAAGACAATGCGTCCGAAGACAGCGCGCCCGTAGACAGCGCGTACGACGACAGCGCGTACGACGACACCTCCGCCCTCCCGGCGGTCGCCGCCACCCAACTCGATCCGGACGACGACTCGTGGTGGAAGTCGGCGATCTTCTATCAGATCTATCCGCGGTCGTTCTCCGACCTGAACGGCGACGGCGTCGGGGATCTCGCGGGCGTCATCGACAAACTCGGGTACCTCGAACTACTCGGCGTGGACGCCATCTGGTTGAGCCCGATCATGCGCTCCCCCATGGCCGATCACGGCTATGACGTCTCCGACCCCCGTGACATCGACCCTCTGTTCGGCGACCTGGCCCTGTTCGACGAACTCGTCACCGAGGCCCACGACCGCGACATCCGGGTCACCATGGACCTGGTGCCCAACCACAGCAGCGATCAGCATCCGTGGTTCGTCGCGGCACTCGCGTCCGAGCCGGGAAGTCCGGAGCGCGCCCGGTACATCTTCCGGGACGGTCGCGGCGAGGACGGCGACGAACCTCCCAACAACTGGGTCAGCGTGTTCGGCGGCCCGGCGTGGACCCGGGTGCCCGACCCCGACGGCACCCCCGGCCAGTGGTATCTCCACATCTTCGCGGCCGAACAGCCGGATCTGAACTGGGAGAACCCCGAGGTCTTCGACGACCTGGCGACCACGCTGCGGTTCTGGCTCGATCGCGGGGTCGACGGATTCCGCATCGACGTCGCACACGGTATGGCGAAACCCGAGGACCTGCCCGACATGGACCTCGAGTCGGTCGGCCTGCTGGAGAACCGCGACGACGATCCGCGGTTCAACAACTATGCGGTGCACGACATCCACCGCAAGATCCGCACGGTGCTCGACGAGTACCCCGGCGCCGCGAACGTCGGCGAGATCTGGGTCGAGGACAACGAACGATTCGCCGAGTACCTGCGCCCGGACGAATTGCACCTCGGGTTCAACTTCCGGCTCGCGAAGGCCGAGTTCGACCCTGAGTCCATTCGGGCGGCGATCGAGAACTCACTCGATGCGGTGCTCTCCGTCGGAGGGACACCGACCTGGACGCTGTCGAACCACGACGTCGACCGGGAGGTCACCCGCTACGGCCGCATCGCCGCCGCACCGGATGTCGACGTCGACCTGGGCATCCTGCGGGCGCGGGCGATGCTGCTCGTCGAACTCGCGTTGCCGGGCACGATCTTCATCTACAACGGCGCCGAACTCGGACTGCCGAACGCCGATCTGGCCGACGACGTCCTGCAGGATCCGGTGTGGGAGCGCTCCGGCCACACCGAACGGGGCCGCGACGGTTGCCGGGTCCCGTTGCCCTGGGAGGGATTCGAGCCTCCTTTCGGGTTCAGCACCAGCGCGGACACGTGGCTGCCGATCCCCGAATCCTGGGTGCGGTTCACCGTCGAGGCCCAGCTCGAGGATGTCGGTTCGACCCTGTCGCTCTACCGACAGGCGATCGAGATGCGGTACGACCGACCGGAGTTCGACGGAGACACGGTCGAATGGTACGGCGCGCCGGAGGGATGCCTGGCGTTCCGCCGATCGGCGGGGCACCTCATCTGCGCCCTCAACACCAGCGACGTGCCGGTGCCGCTGCCTCCTGGCGAGATCCTGCTGACGAGCTATCCCCTGATGGACGGACAGCTCGCACCGAACTCGGCGGCCTGGCTGGCCTGAGTCAGCCCGCGGAAACGCACGGCTAGACGGTCATCATCGCGATGCGTTCGCGGCGTTGGAACACCGAGCCGTACCGGGCATCGATGCGAATCCATGCTCCGGACAGGCGGATTCGCACCGGTTCGTCTGCGGCGACGAGATCGATCGACGATGTCTCGGTGATCTCGTGGCCGGTCGCGTCGCGGACGAACCCCATCGCGGTCAGGGCGAACAGCGACCGCATCGACACCGCCGCGCGCTGCGCACCGTCGGATGCGGACACGTCGAGGACATCCTGATCGAGGAGTCCGGTGGCCGGGCCGTGCGAACTCCCCTCCGTGCGAGCGAGATGCGCTCCGCCGCGCGACAACTCGACGATGGTGCGAGCGGGCACGTCGTCGAGTTGGACGAAACCCTGGGTGGCGGGCAGCGCGCCCCGCCATGCGCTGTCGAGTCCGAAGCCCGGGTCGATGGGCGTGCCGGGCGCGGCGGCGGCCAGCGAGCTGCGCAATGCCGTTGCATCACAGACGATGTCGTCGGGTCGCAGCGATCCGAACACGGACCTGCTGGCGAGCACCTCGAAGCCGGTGTTGACCCACAGTCCGATCAAACCGTCGGGACGGGCGGACAGTCGGATGACGGCGGTCTCGTCGAGCCGCAACGCACGGCCGAGGAAGGCGACGGTGTCGGCACGGTCGTCGGCGCCGGCCAGCGTGATGTGGCGTTCGGGTGCGGTCACCGGTCGGCCGTTCCGGAACGGCGGAACGAGGCGAGATAGTCCTTCTCCTCCGTGGTGAGACGACGCAGTCGCTGGTTCTCGACGTCGAAGGCGACCAACTGGGTGGTCGCGGTGACCGCAGGTCTGGCGGCCGGGTCACCGTCGCACGGCCGGACCTCGTAACCGACCGTGAAGTCGACCGCCCGGAGTTGCTCGACGTACATGGTCACCGAGATCGGCCCCTGGTCGTGCCGCACCTGCTCGCGGTACTTCACATGGAGGTCGGCGACCACACATCCCTCGCGCAACGATGCCGTCGGTCGGTCGTCGTAGAACAGCCACGGGATCCGGGCCTCCTCGATGAGGGTGACCATACGGGCGTGGTTGATGTGGGCGAAGACGTCCATGTCCGACCACCTGACGGGCACCTTGACCACATAGCCTGCCTCGGTCTTCGTTCCCTCGTCCTCGTAGAGCACGCTCGTCCCCCTCCTTGGCGTCATCACCGGCCGACGGTTCCCGTCGTCGCGGCTCCAACCCTACGCAGGTGTCCCGATCGGCCCGGGGCCGATCAGCCGGGTGCGATCTCCACGGGCAACCCGTTGAGCACGACAGTCCCCGAGAGTGGATCCATGAGTGTCCCGTCGTTGAGCTGATTGACGTTGACGCCCGGCTCAACGGCCGCGACCGAGAGCCGCGTGCCGGTGACGTCGTGGCCCCACCCGTGGGGCAGCGACGCGACTCCGGGCCGGATGTCGTCGGTGATCTCCACGGGTACCTTCAGTTCTCCGCCGGCACCCCGGATGATGGCGATGTCCTCGAGACCGAGGCGGGCCGCGTCATCGGGGTGCACGTGCAGTGTGCACCGATTGCTCCCGCCGGTCAGAGCCGGCAGGTTGTGCATCCAGCTGTTGTTCGATCGCAGGTTGCGTCGGCCGATCAGGACGAGCCCGGCATCGGCGCGATCGAGCGCCGCCCGCAATCTCGCGACGTCGGCGATGAGATCGTCTGCGGCGAGTTCGACCTTGCCGGATTCGGTTCGCAGGACGCCCGGCAGCCGCGGCTGCATCGGCCCGAGATCGACCCCGTGCGGCGCGGCCCGCACGTCCGCGAGGGTGAGGCCGCCGGGACGTCCGCCGAAGGCATCGCCGTAGGCGCCGAGCCGCAGCATCATGTCCAGTCTGCGTTCGTGGCCGGGGGCATCGGGGAGCTGTGCGACCAAGTCGTCGACCACGCGACCGGCGACCGGTGAGTGCGGATCGGACACCTCCTTGGCGAGCGTCGCCGCGATCACCTGGTCGTCCACCAGAGACGGATCGGCGTCTGTGCCGAATCCACCGAGGCCCAGGACGAGACGCGACAGGATCTCCGCCTCGTCCGGTCGATCGTCGGGAAGCGGGAACACCGGAGGTGAGTAGCGGGCGGTCGCGCGGACCGCGAGATTGTTGAGCACGAAGTCGAAGTGCGGGCTCTGCGACGTCCGTGGCGGCGGCAGGATGACGTCGGCATGTCGGGTCGTCTCGTTCAGATAGGGGTCGATGCAGAGCAGGAAATCGACCTCGTCGAGGGCGGCGGCGAGACGCTCGCCGTTGGGTGCGGACAGGACCGGGTTGCCGCCGATCGTGACGAGGGCCCGCAGGCGGCCCTCGCCCGGCGTGTCGAGTTCCTCGGCCAGTGCCACCGCCGGCAGCTCACCCGCGACCTCCGGGTGGGCGGACACCCGGCTGCGCCATCGGCCGGTCCGGAAGGCACGCCCGGGACGCGGTGGGCGCGGCGCTGGCGCCGTCGGTGGAGTCGGGAACATCACGCCGCCGGGCCTGTCGAGGTTTCCGGTGAGGACGTTGATGGCGTCGATGAGCCAGCTCCCGACGGTTCCGAATTCGACTGTGGTGGTGCCCATGCGGCCGTACACGGCGGCCGACGGCGAGCCCGCGATCGCCCGTGCCAGATCGCGGATGTCGCCGGCGGGCACATCGCAGTACGACGCGACGCGTTCCGGGGAGAAGCCCGCGGCCGCGTCGCGAAGGGTGTCGAGTCCGGTGACGTGGCGGCCGATGCCCCCGAGGTCAGCGGCGACCAGATCTTCGTCGAACAGGGTGTGCACGATCGCGAACAGCAGTGCCGCATCGGTTCCCGGTCGTGGCGCCAGGTGGGTGTCGGCGACCTTGGCGGTGCGGGTCCGCGCGGGGTCGATCACCGTGAGCCGCCCGCCGCGCTTGCGCAGCGCGGTGAGTTTGCCGGGGAAGTCCGCCGCGGTGGTGACGCTGCCGTTGGAGACGATCGGGTTGGCACCGATGATCACCAGGTGATCGGTACGGTCCAGGTCGGGCACCGCGAAGGCGAACGGGTTGCCGAAGAGGTAGCCCAGCGCGATCTGTTTGGGCATCTGGTCCAGCGTGCTGGCACTGAACACGTTGTGCGTGCCGATCGCACGCGTCAGCAGCGGGGCGTAGAGCGCCCCGGCGACGGTGTGCGCGTTCGGGTTGCCGAGATAGACACCGACGGCGGGGGCGCCGTGCCGGGTGGTGACGTCGGTGAGGCGCTCGGCGACGAACGCCAGCGCCACATCCCACTCGACCTCGACCAGCTCCCCGTCCCGCCTGATGAGCGGTCGATCGAGGCGGTCCGGATCGTTGTCCAGCTCCGGCAGACTCGCTCCCTTGGGGCAGATGTACCCGTGGCTGAACACGTCGTCGCGGTCGCCGCGGGCCGAGGTGACCCGGCCGTTCTCGTCGTCGACGCCGAGGGACAGTCCACAGGTCGCCTCGCACAGTGGGCAGATTCGCAACGCGGTCCGGGCCATAGCCCACCCTAGACCGTCCGAGCGCTCCGGAAACAGGCCTCGAGAACGTCGGCGGTCAGCGGATCACGCTGCGCAACTGGCGGGCGGCCACCGACAGCGTGGCCAGATCGAGAGTCCCGGATTCGTTGATGTCGGTGAGCATCGTGCGCACCCGGGAGAGTCGCGACGAATGGGAGAACTCCCACTCGTCGATCTTCTCGGCCGCGGACTCGTCGGGTTCGCCGATCTCCAGGATCTTGAGCGTCAACGCGCGCAGCGCACCGTGCATGTCGTCGCGGAGTGCCAAGCGCGCCAGCGCATGCCACCGGTCGCCGTAGTCGAGCTCGGAGACCGCGGTCAGCAGATCTTCGAGGCCGAAGTGCTCCATCAACGCGAAGTAGAGTTCGCCGACCTCGACGGGATCACGATCGGCGATCTCGGCCGCGTCGATGATGTCGAGCAGGCAGAACCGGTGCAGACTCACCGCGACGTCGTGCGCGAGATCCTGCGGCACCCCCGCCGCCTGATAGTGCTGCACCCGCTGGTCGACGTCACGCGCGGAACTCGCGCCGAACCAGCTGTCCAGCAATGCCGTCAGCTCCCCCACCCGCTCGCCGTAGCGGGTGATCTCGGCAGCCATGGCCAGCGGTTGCGGCCGGAACGCGAGCAGCCATCGGGACGCACGGAACAGCAGTCGCCGAGCGTAGAGCATCATCTCGTCGACCGCGGCGACCGGCGCCGGCGCATGCAGGACGCGCTCGAACAGGTCGTCCATGCCGAACACCGCCCCGGCCACCACGTAGGCGCGCACTCCCTCCTCGGTCGACGCGCCGGTCCCCTCGCCCAGACGGAAGAGGTGGGTGGTCCCGGCCTTGTCGATCACGTCGTTGACCAGTGTGGTGGTGACGATCTCCCGACGCAGCCGGTGCCCGCGGATACCGGCGCCGAGCCGCGCGCGGAGTGGGACCGGGAAATAACCGGCGAGTCGCTCGTCGAAGACCTCGTTGTCAGGCAGATCGGTCGAGAGGAGGTCGGATTTGGTCGCCAGTTTCACGTGCGCCATCAAGGTGGCGAGTTCCGGCGACGTCAGACCCCGGTGCAGCTCGCCGTGGAATCGCTTGCGGAGTTCGGCCGGCGCGGGCAGCGCCTCGAGTCGCAGGTCCACGCCGTGCGATCGGGAGAGGTCGGCCAGTTGGCGGACATGCACGTCGACCCGGTCCTGGGCGTAGGTGCGGCAGAATCCGAGCTCGGAGTTCTGCGAGATATTGTCGGCCAGAACGAGATCGGCGACCTCGTCGGTCATCGACTCGAGCAGTGGGTTGCGGTCCTGTACCGCCACATCGCCTGACGACACCGCGGCGTCGAGCAGGATCTTGATGTTGACCTCGTGGTCGGAGCAGTCGACGCCGGCCGAGTTGTCCATCGCGTCGGTGTTGACCCGGCCACCGGACAAATCGAACTCGATACGACCGCGTTCGGTCGCGCCCAGGTTGCCGCCCTCACCGATGACCTTGGCCCGCAACTCGTTTCCGTTCACCCGGATCGCGTCGTTGGCCTTGTCGCCGACCTCGGCGTCGGACTCGGTCGACGCCTTGACGTAGGTGCCGATGCCGCCGTTCCAGAGGAGGTCGACCGGTGCCAGCAGCACCGCGCGGATGAGGTCGGGTGGCGAGAGCGCGGTGACGTCATCGGGCAACCCGAGCGCGCCACGCATCTCATCGCTGATCGGGATCGACTTCCGGTCACGGGCCCACACGCCGCCGCCCGGGCTGATCAGCGACGTGTCGTAGTCCGCCCACGACGATCGGGGCAGGCCGAACAACCGGGCGCGCTCCCGATACGACTCGGCCGCATCGGGCGTCGGGTCGACGAAGACATGGCGATGGTCGAAGGCAGCGACCAGCCTGATGTGTTCGGACAGCAGCATGCCGTTGCCGAAGACGTCGCCGCTCATGTCGCCGACGCCGACGACGGTGAAGTCCTGCGATTGGGTGTCCACACCCATCTCCCGGAAGTGGCGCTTCACCGACTCCCATGCCCCCCGGGCCGTGATGCCCATCGACTTGTGGTCGTAGCCGGCCGATCCGCCGGAAGCGAATCCGTCGCCGAGCCAGAATCCGTACTGTGCGGCAACGTCGTTGGCGATGTCGGAGAACGACGCCGTACCCTTGTCGGCGGCCACGACCAGATACGGATCGTCGCCGTCACGACGCACCACCGATCGCGCCGGGATGACCGTGCCGTTCTGTCGGTCGATGTTGTCGGTGACGTCGAGCAGGCCGGCGATGAATGCGCGATAGCATTCGACGCCCTCGGCACGCTGCGCGTCGCGGTCGGCCGCGGGATCACCGGTCGCGGCCGGTGGCCGTTTGACGATGAATCCGCCCTTCGCGCCGACCGGCACGATGACCGCATTCTTGACCGCCTGCGCCTTGACCAGGCCGAGGATCTCGGTGCGGAAGTCCTCACGCCGATCCGACCAGCGCAGGCCGCCTCGCGCCACCATGCCGAAACGCAGGTGCACCCCCTCGATCCGTGGTGAGTAGACGAAGATCTCGTGCAGCGGCCTGGGTTGCGGCGCCTGCGGGATCTCCTGCGGTCGGAGCTTGACGGAGATCACCGGTCGACGGTCGCCGTCGTGGCCGGTGACATAGAAGTTGGTCCGCGACGTGGCCGTGATCACCGCGGCGAACGCGGACAGGATGCGATCGGCATCGAGGCTGATGACCTTGCCGACCTCGCGGCGCAGTCGGGTCAGGACTCGTTCGCGCTGCTCGTCGTCGGCCTGGTCCGGGTCGAAGGACGCCGCGAAGAGGTCGACGAGACCCTGGGTCACCGACCGGTACTCCCCGAGGACGGCCGCCACATGGCTGGTGGTGTAGGAGAATCCACATTGGCGCAGGTACCTGCCGTAGGCCCGTAACATCGCGGCCGATCGCCAGTCGAGGCCACAGCGGATGACGAGTTCGTTGAAGGCGTCCACCTCGGCGTTACGCCGCCAGATCTGCCGGAACGCATCGGTGAAGCGGCTCTCGAGATCACCGATCCGCTCATGATCGACCGACATCCCCTCGGTCAGAGTGACTCCGAATTCGTAAGCCCAGCAAGATATCCCGTCGGCGCGGACAAGGTGATACGGGTGCTCGTCCAGGACGTCGAGGCCCAGGCTGTGCAAGACCGGCAGCACATCGGTGAGCGTCGCCGCGGCGCCGCACAGATAGAGGGTGAAATTCCATCGCTCGCCGGCGAGTTCGCGGTTCGCGACGTCATCGGCGATCCCGCCGACGGTGGGGCGGTCCGCCTCGGCCGGATCGTCGACGAACCTGCTCAGTGTCACCGTGACCCCACCGGATTCCAGCTGGGTCACATGGACGAGGTCGGCGAGTGCCGCGCGCGGTGTGCGCTGTTCCTTGTAGTCCTCGGGAAGCGACGGCAGCATGCGCAGGAGGGCGTCCACACCGCCTGCGGGCCGGGTCGCCGGCCCGTCGGCCGCCATCGCGTGACCGAGCTCGCGCACCCGCTCGTCCCAACTGCGGATGGAGTCGGCCAGCAGTGCCTGCATTGCCTCGTGCCGGTCACTGCCGGTGTCCAGCGATCCCAGCGAGCGAGCGGCCTCGGAGTCCACCCGCACCAGCACCTGCAGCAGGGCCAGCGGCATCTCGCTGACCCGCGCGGTGTACTCGATGGCCGTGCCACCCAGCTGCTCGAGGAGTTCGGCCTGCAGCGTCAGTCGCGATTGTGTGTTGTAGCGGTCGCGGGGCAGATAGACCAGAGCGGCGGCCATCTGACCGTCGGGATTCGCGCGGACGAACAGCCGCAGAGAGCGGGTGGCGACCGCATCGAGCATCTGCGCGACCCGCCGACCCAGCTCGGCGTCACTCGCGGCGAACATCTCCACCAGCGGGTAGTTCTGCAGGAGTTCGAGCATGGACTGCCCGGCGAAGGAGTCCGCGTCGACGTTGGCCCGGCTGAGGACGCCCTGCACCTTGGCGCGCAGCACGGGGACCTCGAGCACGGTCTGATGCAGACCCGACGAGGTGAACGCACCGAGGAAACGATGCTCGCCGATGTGTCCACCGTCGGCGTCGAAGGCCGGGATCTGCAGGAGGGTGGGGAAATCGGATCGTTGGATTCCGGTCTCGAGGTAGACCCGCGAGACGAGTGGGAGCAGGGGTGATTCGGCGACGACCGGGAACGCCGACGACACGGTCTCCGTCCGCCACACACCCAGCCGCTCGTCCGTGACGGAGCCGTCGACGGAGACGTGGGTGTAGCCGAGCGGCAGGAAGTGGTTGCCCGCGAACCAGTCGAGCAGGCGGCCGTACTCCTGGCGGTCGCCGGCGAGCAGTCCGGCCGCGGTGGTGAGCGGAGCGGCGCACTCGGCCGCGAGATCGGTCAGCCTGCTGCGCATCGCCGCGACGTCACGGTCGACGTCGGCGACCCGGGCGACGACCTCGGCAAGACCCGCGCGCAGCGCTTCGACGTCGAAGTCGGGTTGGCTGGACAGTGCCACGACGAAGATCCACGATTCGACGGCGGTCGACTCCGCGTCGTCACCGAAGTCCACCAGGGTGCCGTCGCCGGAGCGGATGACCGGCACCACCGGATGGTCGATCCGGCTCACCGTCAGGTCGTGGGCCTCCACGGTTGCCAAGACGGCCTCGACGAGCAGGGGCATGTCGTCGTTGACCGCGACGACCTCGATCCCACCCGAATCGGTGGCCACGACCTCGACGATCCGCCGGCCCGGGTCCCGCCGGTGGGCGACCTCCAGGTGGCGCCGCACATGTGCCACGTCGTCGGCATCGATCTCCGCCGGATCAGGTAGCTCCTCGACGTCGGGCACAGCCGCCGACGACGAGCTGAAGTATCGCGCAATCGCTTGTGGCAGAAGCGATGTCATGTCCGACAACCGTATTCACCCCATCGCGGGAGGGACAGGGACCCGGAGTCTCCTGAGTGTGCCCCTCCCCTGCGATGGTAGTGATCGGCAGGCGCGCGTGGTCGGGGTTCGCCCCGCGTGTCCGACCCGCGTCAGTCGCGGGTGAGCTTGCGGTGCGTCACCCGGTGCGGGCGGGCGGCGTCGGCGCCGAGACGCTCGACCTTGTTGGCCTCGTAGGCCTCGAAGTTGCCCTCGAACCAGAACCACTGCCCTTCGGCGACGTTGCCCTCCCACGCCAGGATGTGGGTACAGGTGCGGTCGAGGAACCACCGGTCGTGCGAGATGACCACCGCACACCCGGGGAACGTCTCCAGTGCGTTCTCCAGCGAACCGAGGGTCTCGACGTCGAGATCGTTGGTCGGCTCGTCCAGCAGGATCAGGTTGCCACCCTCTTTGAGGGTCAGCGCCAGGTTCAGGCGGTTGCGCTCACCACCGGACAGCACCTCGGCGCGCTTCTGCTGGTCTGGCCCCTTGAAGCCGAACGCGCTGACGTATGCGCGTGACGGCATCTCGTTCTGGCCGACCTCGATGAAGTCCAGACCGTCGGACACGACCTCCCAGACGTTCTTCTTGGGGTCGATGTTCGAGCGGTTCTGATCGACATAGCTCAGCTTGACGGTGTCGCCGACCTTGACCGTGCCGGAGTCCGGCTCCTCGAGCCCGACGATCGTCTTGAACAGCGTCGTCTTGCCGACGCCGTTGGGGCCGATCACGCCGACGATGCCGTTGCGCGGGAGCGTGAAGGACAGATCCTTGATCAGCACACGGCCGTCGAAGCCCTTGTCCAGGTTGTTCACCTCGACCACGATGTCGCCCAGTCGCGGCGGGGTCGGGATCTGGATCTCCTCGAAGTCGAGCTTGCGGGTCTTCTCGGCCTCGGTGGCCATCTCCTCGTAGCGGGCGAGTCGGGCCTTGTTCTTGGTCTGGCGCGCCTTGGCTCCCGAACGGACCCAGGCCAGCTCTTCCTTGAGCCGGCGCTGCAGCTTCTGATCCTTCTTGCCCTGGACCTCGAGGCGTTCGGCCTTCTTCTCCAGGTAGGTCGAGTAGTTGCCCTCGTAGGGGATCAACTTGCCGCGGTCGACCTCGCAGATCCAGCCGGCGACATGATCGAGGAAGTATCGGTCGTGGGTCACGGCGAGCACGGCACCCGGGTAGCTCGCGAGGAACTGCTCGAGCCAGAGGACGCTCTCGGCGTCGAGGTGGTTGGTCGGCTCGTCGAGCAGCAGCAGGTCGGGCTTCTGCAGCAGCAGCTTGCACAGAGCGACACGTCGACGCTCACCACCGGAGAGGTGGGTGACCGGCGAGTCGCCCGGCGGGCAGCGCAGGGCATCCATCGCCTGTTCGAGCTGGGAGTCGAGGTCCCAGGCATCGTTGTTGTCGAGGTCCTCCTGGAGCTTGCCCATCTCCTCCATGAGTTCGTCGGAGTAGTCGGTGGCGAGCAGCTCGGCGATCTCGTTGAAGCGGTCGAGCTTGACCTTGATCTCGCCCATCCCCTCCTCGACGTTCTCCTTGACCGTCTTCTCCTCGTTGAGCGGCGGCTCCTGCAGGAGGATGCCGACCGTCGCGTCGGGATCGAGGAAGGCATCGCCGTTGGACGGCTGATCGATACCGGCCATGATCTTCAGGATCGACGACTTGCCCGCGCCGTTGGGCCCCACGACACCGATCTTGGCGCCGGGATAGAACGACATGGTGACGTCATCGAGGATGACCTTGTCGCCGTGTGCCTTCCGCACCTTCTTCATCGTGTAGATGAACTCAGCCACTTGTACCCCTACTCAACTGCGTTTGGCGTTCTGATTACCGGGACCCGTCGTTCACCGGTCGACCCGATTCTTCGGAATCCACTGTAGTCGGGACGCCCGTCGACCGGCCGACGGGTGGAACGTCGACCGGGGCCGCGCGCAGATGACGGCGAACGTATCGGAGATCGTGACGTTTGCCGTCATCTGTCGCCTCGACCGGTCAGGCCGCGGATTCCTCGAGTGCCGCCGACCCCTCGACGACGGCCACATGCGCCCGGGCCGCCGGGCCCGCGGTCCCCTGATAGCTGACCACGCAACGGCTCAGGTCCAGGCCGACGGCGGTCGCGGTCATCTCGAGATCCGCGCGCCGCTCCCCGTCCCCGCTGACGTACTCGTTCGTCTTGATCTGCCCGTGCGCGATGACCGGGCGCCCCTTGGCGATCGCGAGTCCGACGCCGGTGAGCAGGCGCCGCCAGCAGCTCACGGTGAGATACAGGGTCGGACCGTCGATCCATTCCTGACTGCGCTTGTCGATACGCCGCGAGTTGCAGGCCACGCGGAACGAGATCACCTCCTCCCCCGCTGCGGTCTCTCGGCGGCGCGGTTCGGACACGACTGTGCCGATCACTGTGGTGTAGGTCTCGTACATGCTCAGCTCCTCGGTGCTCCCTGGCCACGGATTGTCGTGGCTGCTGTCAGCATCGGGGAGGATCGGCGGTACGAACGGTGCGGCGACGGATCTGTGGACAACTCCGGCGATCCGCACACGATCACCTGTGCCTGTTGAGTTCCTTGAGCATGTCGTTGTAGTTCTCGAGGTCCGCGTCGTGGTCGCGGACCGCACGCCGGTCGTAACGTCGCGCCTGCTTCTCGTCCTGGCGCCGCCACTGCACCAACAGGGCCAGCATGATCACCACCAGCGGGACCTCGCCGGCCGCCCACGCGATCCCGCCGCCCACTCGCTGGTCGGCGAACAGATCGAGATTCCAGGGCAGATTCAGGCTCCGGTAGTAGCCCTCGGCGATGACGGCACTCGTCATCATCAGCGCCACGCCGAAGAAGGCATGGAACGGCAGCGAACCCCACACGATGCCGAGTTTGGCCACCGGTGAGACCTGTCGTGGCGCGGGGTCGATGCCGATCACCAGCCAGTAGAACAGGTAGCCGCTGAGCAGGAAGTGGATGTTCATCAGCAGATGCGCCGCGTGGTACGGCACCACCGTCTCGAACAGGCCACCGAGGTAGAGCAGGTAGAAGCTCCCCACGAACAGCACCGCCGCGATCGCCGGATGGGTCAGGAACCTCGACGGCGCACTGTGGATCGCCGTCTGGATCCACTCCCGGGGGCCCGGTGGATTGTCCCGACCGGCCGGTGGCAGGGCGCGGAGGGCGAGCGTGACGGGTCCGCCGAGCACGAGCAGCACGGGGATCATCATCGACATCAGCATGTGGGAGATCATGTGGATGCTGAACATCGCCGGCGAGTAGCGACCCAATCCCGACGACGTCGCGAACAACAGCAGGACGCAGCCCAGGATCCAGGCCACGGTGCGACCGACCGGCCAGTCGTCGCCACGGCGCCGCAACCGCACGACTCCGCGCAGGTAGACGACAGCCAGGACGATCGCGAGAGTGCCGAAGATGAGGTCGAACCGCCAGTCGGCGAGGATCCGTCCGAATGTCGGCGGCGCATCGAGGCGATAGCCGATCTGCGACTCGACTGCCGAGATGTCCGCGCTCTCCCCGGCGGGGGGCGGCGTTCGCGACAGACCGACGGCGAGCCCGAAGGTCGCCGCGAACACCAGGGACTCGATGATGCCGAACCGGACGAACGTCGACCGTTCCGCGGAATCGCCGTCGAGGCGGGCGATGGTGACCCGCCGGTGCCAGGCGCCCAGCGACCCGAGAATCACCAACGCGACGACCTTGGCGACCACCAACCGCCCGTAGGTCTCGGTGAAGAGGTCCCCGATCGGGACCCGCACCAGCGCATTGATGACGCCGCTGATGCCGACGACGATGATGCACCAGAACGCGATCCGGGAGAACCGACGTACGGCGAGCGTGCGCCACCGGCCGTCGGCCAGCGCGTAGGTGACGACGGCGAACAGTCCACCCATCCAGAGCGTCGCCCCGACGATGTGCAGGATCAGGCTGTTTGTGGCCACGTCGTGATTGCCGCCGGTCGACGAATGTCCGGCGAGCGCCATCGGCATGAGACTCAGGACCAGCAGGCCCACCACGCCGATCGTCCAGCCCCAGCGCATGATCACCCGCGCGGCCGCCGCGGCGGCGATCGCGAAGATCGCCGTCCAGAGCCACGTTCGCGCATCGGCGACCTGGGAGTAGGCGTTCACGAGGTTCGACGGTTTCAGCGACGCGGACAGCGGCTGCCCGCTGACGTTGGACACCGACAACGGGATCAGCAGGATCGCGCAGATGCACCAGGTCAGCGACGCGGTCGCAGCGATCCGGATCGCCCGGTATCCGCCGACGTCGAGGACGCCGTCTTTCTGCGGGGGGACGAAGAAGGCCGCGAAGACGGCGGAGCCCAGCGCGATCGCGGCGCTGACCTCACCGACGGCGGTGACCGTTGGGAGTCCGTAGGTGGTGATCCACCCGGGGTCGGGGACGCCGGCCAGGGTGACCGCCGACGCCGCGGAGAGCGCGGTCACCACGATCGCGACGATCGCACCGACCCAGCCGAGAGCCCACGACAGGCCCGCCACGGCACCGCGCTGCTCGCGCATGATGTCCCGCCCGGGCTCGGCCGGGGCGGTCGGCGAAGCGCTGGTCATGGAACCACTGTAGGACGGGATATACTCGCCCACGCTGCCGCCCCGAGCGGTGCACGCCTCCGTAGCTCAGGTGGATAGAGCAAGAGCCTTCTAATCTCTAGGTCGCAGGTTCGAGTCCTGCCGGGGGCACCGTGAGACCCGTGCCGTCCTCCGGCCGGAGTGAACGACGCCGTGTCACCCGAGCCCTCGATGACCCGACCACAGTGTCCCGGCCCGGCCGGCCGCCCGCTCGATCAGCTCGATGATCTCGGGTTCGTCGGGCACCCGGAACGACGTGTACGCACCCCGTCCACCGCCCGTGGGACGGCCATAGGCCTTCGCCGCGAGCCGCCCGTCGGGCAGCATGCGGACGTTCAGGGTGGTGAGCCGGAACTCGACGTCACGGCGCTGATCGGTCCAGCGGAGATGTTCCGGGATGGTGACGTTGATCGCCAGGGCACTGACCTCGACCTCGTCGTCGCTCATGCCCCGCGACGCTACCGCTGTCGAACCCGTGTCGCCGAAGGTCGGGCGCCGTTGCCGAAACCCGATATTCGCGGCCGCACCCTCGTAGCATTCCGCGCATGGATGACTTCATGTGGGTGATGCCGGCAGTGGCCTTGGTGTCGTGCGTGATCATCGGGTTCGGTTTCATCTACGGCCTGCCCGGCAACGACGACTGACGTTCGACCTCGCGCGGGACGCCCCCGTCAGCTCACGGGACGTTCCGCGTGTCGTCGTGTCCCGGGCGGGATTCGGGCTGCACCGTCCCCCGCCAGCGGCCGATCGTGGTCATGGCGTGATAGATCGCCAGGGCGGCGAACGCACCGAGGGCTATCCCACCGAAGTTCAGATCGCCGATGACCCAGGTGAAGTCGGCGATGCCGATCACCAGTGGGATCGCCGCGGTGAACTGGTTGACCGGCTTGCCGAAGTCCACCCGATTGGTCACCCAGATGTGCACACCCAGGATGCCGACCAAGCCGTAGAGGGCGGTGGTGACCCCGCCGAGCACGCCGGGCGGAACCGCGGCGATCACCGCACCGACCTTCGGTGACAGCCCGAGCAGGACCGCCACCACACCCGCGATCCAGTACGCCGCAGTCGAGTACACCTTCGTCGCGGCCATGACGCCGATGTTCTCCGCATAGGTCGTCGTCGCCGAGCCGCCGCCGCTGCCGGCCAACACGGTCGCCAGACCGTCGGCCGCCAACGCCCGCCCGATCCGCCGGTCGTAGTTCTTCCCGGTCATGGTCGCGACCGATTTCACGTGGCCGATGTTCTCCACCAGCAACACCAGGACGACCGGGAGGAACATCGGGATCACCGACAGATGGAATGTCGGCGTGTGGAATTCGGGGAAACCGACCCATGCGGCGTCACCGATCCCGCTCGTGTCGACCTTGTCGAAGATCAGTGAGATCACGTACCCCGCGATCACGCTGAGGAAGATCGCGAGACGGCCCAGGAGGCCACGGAATGCCACCACCGATGCCACGAGCAGCACCAGCACGATGGTCGCGATGACGGGGTCCTTCTCGAAGTTCGTCTTCGCGGTCGGCGCGAGGTTCAACCCGATGAGCGCGACGATGGTTCCGGTCACCACCGGCGGCATGAGGACCTCGATCCAGCCGATCCCGGCGAAATGCGCGATGGCCCCGATCACGATGAGCAGCGCGCCCACCACGACGATGCCGCCCAGCGCCGCCGACTGCCCGTCGGAGGCCGTGGCCGCCAGCACCGGTGCGATGATCGCGAAGCTCGAACCCAGGTAGCTGGGCAACCGATTCCGCGTGATCAGCAGGAAGAGCAGTGTGCCGATCCCGGAGAACAGCAACGTGGTCGCCGGCGGGAAGCCGGTGAGGACGGGGACCAGAAAGGTCGCGCCGAACATCGCCACCACATGCTGCAGTCCGATCCCGACGGTCCGCGGCCAGCTCAGTCGTTCGTCCGGCGCGATGACCCCTCCCCCGTCGACCTTGGCCCCGTCGACCTTCCGCCAGGACAAGAATCCACCCGATCGCGTTTCCGGTGTCGCCATGGGTGTCAGTCTGATGCATCGCGCGCCGCTTTTCGCGTTTCCGCGAGGTGGCGCCGCCGAGTCGTGGCACCACCGATGCGGCCGCTGACAGCGTTCTCCCAGCCGCGCGGCAGCCCACCTGAAGGAAGCGGCAATAGCTTTCGTCAGGTCGGCATCGCCGCCGACCCGAACACAAGGGAGAACATCCATGCCAGGACAGCCAGGACCTCAGCCCGGTAACAACGGCCCCCGTCGCGAGCAGCAGCACCCCGCGCCGCCGCGGCAGCGTCGTCGCCGCCGTATCTGGAACCGGCGTCTGCACCGGTGGGATTGGGCCTGGTTCTGAGCACAGCCCGTCCCTGACCACCACCCGTGACGTTCCGGGGCCGCACGCACACCCGTGCGGGCCCGGAACGATGCACGTGATCGATCGGATTGCACGATGACCGCACGCGACGCCTTCCGCCGCTTCGTCCCCGCCCTCCGGGGTGAGGGCGCTCGATTCGCCATGGCCGCAACACTGCTGCTCGTCGCCACCGGCTGCGAGATCGTGGCGATCTTCGTGCTCTCCGACGTGATCGACGGCGCCCTGACGGCCGACAGCACCCTGCAGTTCGCCAGGCTGGCCGTGCTGTGGCTGCTCATCACCGCCATCTCGACCGCGGCCGACTACTACGGCCAGGTGACCTCGATCGCCATCTCCGAACGTGTCGTGCTCCGGCTCAGGGACTCGCTGTTCGCCCATGTCCAACGCCTGAACCCGGTGATCCACCGCCGGTTCGGTTTGGGCGATCTCGTCACCCGGCACTCCAGCGACCTCGAGGCCGTCGAGTACCTGGTCGGCTCCGGCGTCATGCAGTTCGTGGTCGCCGTGGCCAACACCATCGGACTCGTCGTCGCCGCCTTCATCATGAGTTGGCAGGTCGCCCTCGTCGCGATCGCCGCAGTCCCACTGCTGTGGGCGATCTCCGCGTACTACGGCCGTCGACAGACACTGGTCACCCGTGACGAGCGGATCGCCAACGCCGACATCGCGATCGCCGTCCAGACCGCACTCAGCGGCCACGAGACGGCGGTCGCCTACAACCAGCAGGATCGGGAACACGCGCGCCTGCACCGACACGGAGTGACCTGGCTCGGTGCACGCATGTCGCAGACCAGGATCGAGGCGGGGTTCGGTGCCGTCATGGGCTTCGGCCAGGTCGTGGTCACCTTGGCCATCGCGGTCGCCGGGGTCTGGCAGGTGCGACACGGCGCGCTCAGCGTCGGCGAGCTGCTCGCACTCACCGGATACCTCGGCATGCTGTATCCCAAGATGCAGGAACTCGCCGAGGTGCGCCTGTCCCTCGCTTCGGCGGGGGTCAGTGCCGAACGCATCGTCGAACTCCTCGACATCGCACCCACCGACGCCGACCGCGACGACGCCATCGACCACGACGGACCCGACCACACGCTGTCGGTGCGCGGCGTCTCGCTGCGGCGGGGCGATCTCACCGTTCTCGACGACGTCTCGCTCGATCTGCACCCCGGTGAGATCACCGCGCTCGTCGGTGCGAGCGGCGCCGGCAAGTCCACCCTGGCCGCATTACTGTGCCGGTTCGACCGACCCGACTCCGGACAGATCACCTTCGGGGACAACGACTTCACCGCCCTCACGGGTCGATCGATCCGCGACCACCTGACCTTGTTGCCGCAGCACCCGGTGATCAAGGCGGCCTCCGTCGCGGACAACATCGCCTACGGGTGCCCGAACGCGACGCGCGCGGAGATCATCAACGCGGCGATCGCCGCCGACGCCGACGCATTCATCGACGATCTACCCGACCGTTACGACAGCATCCTCGGCGAGGACGGCCTCACCCTGTCCGGCGGACAACGTCAGCGCATCGCGATGGCCCGCGCCATCCTGCGCGACACCCCCGTCCTGGTCCTCGACGAACCCACGTCCGGGCTCGACGACGCGACCGCGCAACGGATCCTCGCACCACTCCGGCGGCTCGCCCGTGGCCGTTCCACTCTGCTGATCACCCACGACCCACGAGTCATGCAGGTCGCCGACACCGTACTGGAACTCCGCGACGGTCGACTGCACAGCCGAGACGACGCACTGGTGTGACCACCGCGGCCCGACTCGCTGATACGCACACAGGTGCATATGAACTCAGTTGCATAGTGCGTCAGTGCAATGGTATTTTCGCCACATGGCACTCGAGCATGCGATTCTCGTGTCGCTGGCCGAACGTCCGGGAACGGGGTACGAGATCGGTCGGCAGTTCGATCGGTCCATCGGCTATTTCTGGTCTGCGACGCATCAGCAGATCTACCGCACCCTGAAGAAGTTGCACACCGACGGTCTCGTCAGTTTCGAATCGGTGAGTCAGGACGGCCGGCCGGACAAGAAGGTCTACACGATCTCCACCGAAGGGCGAAAGGTCCTGTCGGAGTGGGCCATCAGCCCGACGCCCATGCAGCCTCTGCGCAGCGACCTCGGCGTCAAGCTACGAGCCGCCGAGTTCGGGGACCTGGCCGCGATCATCGGCGAACTCAAGGCCCATCGCGACGAACACCTCGCGCAACTCACCCTGTTCACGCGCTTTCAGGAGAGCTATCCGGAGCCGGAGACGTTGACCGGCCGCAGGCTGCACCAGTATCTGGTGCTCCGAGGCGGAATCCGCCAAGAAGCAGGCTTCATCGAATGGTGCGACGAGGTCATCGTCGCACTCGAACGAGAGCTGTCGGACACCCCGTCGTCTCGCTCGCCCCAGTCCACCTGACGCATTCCCGGTCCACCCACCACGATCCGAAAGGTCCGCCATGTCAGCCCACACGGCCGCACCGAATCCTCACTACCCGCTACTCTTCGAGCCGATGCAGCTCGGCGGCACCACCCTGAAGAACCGGCTGATCATGGGGTCGATGCACACCGGCCTCGAAGATCGCCTCTGGGACACCGACAAGCTCGCCGCCTACTACGCCGAGCGGGCGCGCGGCGGCGTCGGTCTCATCATCACCGGCGGATTCGGGACCTCACGGTCCGGACTGCTGCTCCCCTTCGCCGGCAAGATGACCAATCTCGCCGATGTCAAACGCCACCAACGGATCACACGTGCTGTGCACCGCGAGGACGGCAAGATCGCGATGCAGCTCATCCATGCCGGCCGCTACGGCTACACGCCCCTGAAGGTCGCCGCGGGCTCCGAACCGTCACCGATCCATCCGTTCAAACACCTCAAGATGACCGAGCAGATCATCCGTCATGTCATCCGCTCGTTCGGCCGCTCCGCCAAACTCGCCCGCAAGGCCGGCTACGACGCCATCGAGATCATGGGCGGCGAGGGCTATCTGATCAATCAGTTCCTCTGCCCGCACACCAACGACCGCACCGACAAGTGGGGTGGGTCCACCGAGAACCGGCAGCGCTTCCTGGTCGAGATCATCAAGGAGATCCGCCGCCAGGTGCCGCGCGACTTCCCGGTGATCCTGCGTCAGTCGATCGCCGACTTCGTCCGCAAGGGCCAGACCTGGGACGAGATCGCCCTGATGGCGCGCAAGGCCGAGGAATACGGCGTGGATGCGATCAACACCGACATCGGCTGGCACGAGGCCGGAGTGCCGACCATCGTGACGTCGGTGCCGCGCGCCGCCTTCGTCAAGTTCACCGAACGACTGCGCGACGAGGTGTCGATCCCGCTGATCGCCAGCAATCGCATCAACACTCCGGAGATCGCCGAGGAGATCCTGGAGCGCGGCAAGGTCGATGCCATCTCGATGGCCCGTCCGCTGCTCTCCGACCCCGATTTCGCCGACAAGGCCGCCTCCGGCCGCTCGGACGAGATCAACACCTGCATCGGCTGCAACCAGGCCTGCCTCGACCACGCATTCGTCGGCAAGAAGGTCTCCTGCCTGCTCAACCCGCGCGCCGGCCGCGAGACCACGCTGACACTCGGCGCCACCCGACGCGCCAAGCGGGTCGCCGTGGTGGGTGCGGGACCGGCCGGTCTCTCGGCCGCGGTGTCGGCCGCGCAGCGCGGGCACCGCGTCCACCTCTACGAGGCGGGCGAACACATCGGCGGCCAGTTCTCCATCGCCGCAAGGATTCCCGGCAAGGAGGAGTTCAACGAGACCATTCGGTACTTCACCCGCCAGCTCGAGGTCACCGGTGTCACGGTGCACCTGAACACCCGGATCACCGCCGAGGACATCGTCGACGCGAAGTTCGACGAGGTGATCGTCGCGACCGGCGTCACCCCGCGCATGCCCACGATCCCCGGGATCGACCATCCGATGGTCATGTCCTACGCCGACGCCGTGCTCGGCCACCGTGAGATCGGCAAGCGTGTCGCCGTGATCGGCGCGGGCGGCATCGGATTCGACGTCACGGAGTTCCTCACCGTCGACGAATCGCCCACGCTGAACCTCAAGGAGTGGGAGCAGGAATGGGGTGTCAGCGAAGACCTGTCCAAGCCCGGCTTCGTCACCAAACCCCGTCCCCTGCCGGCAATCCGCGAGGTCTTCCTGGTTCAGCGCAAGGCAGGCCGGCAGGGCAAGACGCTCGGAAAGACCACCGGCTGGGTGCACCGCGCGACAGTCAAGATGAAGGGCGTCGAACAGATCTCCGGCGCCACCTACGACAAGATCGACGACCGGGGACTGCATCTGAGCTTCCATGACGAGACCGGCGCGGTCACCGAGACCCGGTTGCTCGAGGTCGACAACGTCGTGGTGTGCGCGGGCCAGGAATCGGTGCGCGAACTCGTCGATCCGTTGACCGTCGCCGGCGTCACCACCCACGTCATCGGTGGTGCCGACCTCGCCGCCGAGCTCGACGCCAAGCGCGCGATCCGACAGGGCACCGAGGTGGCCGCGGGCATCCTCTGACGCCGAGGCGGGCCGACTAGGATTGCCGGCATGGGTATTCCATCGCCGACCGAGTCGGCCCGCGCCGTCGTCACCGGTGCATCATCGGGGATCGGTATGGCACTGGCCTGGGAGCTCGCCGCCCGCGGGCATTCGCTGATCCTGGTGGCGCGCCGCGGAGACATCCTCGAGGATCTCGCCGCCCGCATCCGGGATCGCCACGGCGTCCACGCCGAGGTGCGGGCGGTGGACCTGTCGGAACCCGCCGCCGTCGAGGTGCTGTGCGCCGAGCTCGCCGATCGCGAGATCTCGGTCCTGTGCAACAACGCCGGGATCGCGACATTCGGACCGGTCAGCGAGCTCGACCCGGAGTACGAACGTGCGCAGGTCCGACTGAACGTGAACGCCGTCCATGACCTCACACTCGCGGTGCTACCCGAGATGGTGCACCGCGGTTCGGGCGGCATCCTGATGGTGGGATCCGCGGCCGGCAACATGCCGATTCCGCACAACGCCACCTACGCGGCCACCAAGGCCTTCGTGAACACCTTCAGCGAATCCCTGCGCGGTGAGGTCGGGGCGCAGGGTGTACACGTGACCTTGCTGGCACCGGGCCCGGTTCGTACCACCACCCCGGCACCCGAGGACGCGTCGATCGTCGACCGCATGGTTCCCGACTTCCTCTGGCACTCCAGCGCCAAGGTCGCCGAGATGAGCGTGGATGCGTTGGAGCACAACAAGATGCGGGTTGTTCCCGGCACCCTGTCGAAGGCGATGTCGGTGGCCGGTGGGTACAGTCCGCGAGCCGTCGTCGCACCGATAGTCGGTACCTTCTACCGCAAGCTCGGCGGCGACTGAGTCGTCCGAACCGCCGGGGCGGACCCGTCAGCGGCGCCGACGGCGCCCGGTCCCGAAGATCGCCCGGCTGAACTCGCGTCCGGCGGCCGATGCAGCGGACCGCAGGAAGCTCTGCATCGGCTTGCTGGTCAGCACCTCGGTGAGCATTCCCGGCTGCTCCGGCGCAGGCGCCGGGGTCGGGGTCGGAGCCGGAGCGGGCACGGGTGGCGGCGGCGCGGGCGCGTCCGCGGGCTCGTCCGGGGCGAGGGTGTTCGCCGCGAGCTTCTCGTACGCCGATTCACGGTCGATCGTCTGACCGTACTTCGCGAACAGCGGACTGGTCTTCGCGGCAGCGGTGATCCCCTCCGCGCCAACAGCTTCCATCGACGACCTCGGAGCGCGGACCACCGTCCAGGCCACCGGCGTCGGGGCGCCCCGCTCGGACAGCACGGTGACGACGGCCTCGCCGGTGCCCAGCGACGTGAGCACCTGGTCGAGCTTGTAGACGTCGGAGACCGGGTAGGTCTTGACGGTCTTCGACAACGCCTTCTGGTCGTCGGGGGTGAACGCACGCAATGCATGTTGGATACGTGCCCCCAGTTGCGAGAGCACCTCGTTCGGGATGTCGGTGGGCAGCTGCGAACAGAAGAAGACACCGACCCCCTTGGACCGGATGAGCTTCACGGTCTGTTCGACCTGCTCTTTGAATGCCTTCGACGCGTCGTCGAACAGCAGGTGCGCCTCGTCGAAGATGAAGACCAGCTTCGGCTTGTCGAGGTCGCCGACCTCGGGCAGGAACTCGAAGAGATCGGCCAGTATCCACATCAGGAACGTGGAGAACAAGGCCGGCCGCGTCGACTGTGCGCCGAGTTCGAACAGGGTGATGATCCCGCGTCCATCCGACGCGAGGCGCAGCAGGTCGGCGGGCTCCACCTCGGGCTCGCCGAAGAACGTGTCGCCACCGTCGGCCTCGAGATTGGTCAGCGCGCGCAGGATGACGCCGGCGGTCTGCGTGGAGACACCGCCGATCCCCTTCAACTCGGGCTTGCCCTCATCACTGGTCAGGTACGCGATCACCGACCGCAGATCCTTGAGATCCAGCAACGGCAGACCCCGCTGGTCGGCCCAATGGAAGATCAGACCCAGCGTCGACTCCTGGGTCGCGTTGAGCCCCAACACCTTGCTCAACAGAATCGGGCCGAACGAGGTGATCGTCGCGCGGATCGGGACACCGATACCCTCGGCGCCCAGAGAGACGAACTCGACCGGATAGGACGCCGGCTGCCAGTCGTCACCGGTCTGGGCCGCACGGTCGGTGATCTTGTCGTTGGCCGTGCCCGACCGACTCAGACCGGAGAGATCGCCCTTGATGTCGGCCATGATCACCGGGACGCCGTTGGCCGAGAGCTGTTCGGCGATGAGCTGCAACGACTTCGTCTTACCTGTGCCCGTCGCGCCGGCGACGAGGCCGTGCCGGTTCATCATCGACAACGGGATCCGGACTCTCGCGGCGGGATCGACCTGTCCGTCGACCGACACCGCCCCCAGTTCGAGCGATGTCGTGTCGAAGTCGTATCCGGCGGCGATGGTGGTCGCGGCGGCGGCGGGATCGGTCACAGGAGCTGTCCTCTCGTCCACGGTCGTGTCGGGCTCGTGTACCACCGCAAACAATAGCCGTCGCCGCACGTCGGGAGGCGCTGCCGACCCAGGGATGTGCCGGTGGGATGTCGTGGACATGCCCTAAGGTTGACCGGGTGCAGGACAAACTTGTGTGGATCGATTGCGAGATGACCGGCCTCCGTCTCGAATCGGACAAATTGATCGAGATCGCCGCGCTCGTCACCGACAGCGAGCTCAATGTCCTCGGTGACGGTGTGGACATCGTCATCCACGCGTCCGACGACGACCTCGCGGCGATGCCCGACGTGGTCACCAAGATGCACGCGGCATCGGGTCTCACCGACGAAGTCCGCGCATCCACGGTGACCATCGCCGAGGCGGAGAAGCAGGTACTCGACTACATCCGTACGCAGGTCACCACCGCAGGAGCGGTGCCGCTCGCCGGCAACTCGATCGCCACCGACCGGGGCTTCCTCGCGCGCGACATGCCAGAACTCGACGCGTACCTGCACTATCGGATGGTCGACGTGAGCTCCATCAAGGAACTGTGCCGACGCTGGTATCCCAAGATCTACTTCGGACAGCCCGAGAAAGGCCTCGCCCACCGCGCGCTGGCCGACATCCGTGAGTCCATCCGCGAGCTGAAGTACTACCGCGCGGCGGCGTTCGTACCCCTGCCCGGCCCGGACGTCGACGACCTCGCGACCATCGTCAAGGACCTCGGACCTGCGTGAACACGCGAAACCCGAACCGATTGGAGTTCGGGCCACCCGACCGGCTAGAGTATGACCCTGGCTCTGGGACCCGGTGCACACGCCTGGGTGACGGACGCCGATGGTGGATGTAGTTCAGTTGGTAGAGCACCAGGTTGTGATCCTGGCTGTCGCGGGTTCGAGTCCCGTCATCCACCCCGACGACGAGAAGGTCGGAGGCACCAGCCTCCGACCTTCTCGCTTTCTCGCCCGATCCCGACCTCTCGTCAGCGTTCGACGACGTGCACCGACAACCGGGAGTCCCGCCCGGCACCCCAATGGACCGTGCAGCGTCCCCGCGGAACCAGCGGGATGTCGACGGGCACGATCTCGCCACCACTCGCGGCTGCGGGTTCGCGAAGGTCGCCCACCAGGAGGCGACGCGGGAGAAGCTCCGGGCTCATCGTCGAGCGCAGCCTGATGGGCGTCTCCCGGCTCGGCACCACGACGAGGACCAACTGCTGCGCAGCGGGCGGTCGACGCCATCGCCCCGAATCCGCAGCGCTACATCGACGGCGACCTCACGGCGTGATCCGCGCCTACACTGGGCGGCATGCCTGAATCGGATGCCATGTCGATCGGCGACGCGGTCGATCGAATGTTTGCCAGCGACAACGGAGTCGGCGCATCGGACGAGATCATCGACGCGGTGGGCCGGGCAGCCCGCGGCGGGCACCTGGCCTACGGCGACGACGGGTTCAGTGCGGCTGCGCGGACGCGCGTCGCCGACGTCTTCGAGCATGACGTGGATGTCCACTGCGTGTCGACGGGATCGGCGGCCAACGGACTGGCACTGGCCGCGCTGGTGCGCCCGTGGGGCTCGGTCCTCTGCCATCGCGAGAGTCATGTCTTCACCGATGAGTGCGGTGCACCGGAGTTCTTCACCGCCGGCGGCAAACTGATACCGCTGGACGGCCCGGACGGGAAGATCGACGCCGACGAACTGATTCGCGCCGCTCGCGTCGGTGTCGGGAACGTCCACAGCACCCAACCTCAGGTGCTGAGCATCACGCAGGCGACCGAGACGGGTTCGGTCTACACACTCGACGAATTGAGCGCGCTCACCTCGATCGCGCACGACGCCGGTCTGCGCGTGCACATGGACGGTGCGCGTTTCGCCAATGCTCTTGCCTCCCTTGATCTGACGCCTGCCGAGATGACCTGGCGCGCAGGGATCGACATCCTCTCGTTCGGCGTGACGAAGAACGGCGGCCTGACCACCGATGCGGTCATCTCCTTCGACCCCGACCTGCACACCGAGTTGTCCTTCCGGGTCAAGCGCGCGGGCCAGCTCACCTCGAAGATGCGGTTTCAGTCGGCTCAGCTCGATGCCTACCTGACAGATGGACTGTGGTTGCGCAACGCACGGCACGCGAACGCCATGGCCGCCCGGCTCGATGCGGGCCTGCGGGCGACGCCGAACGTCCGGGTCCACGGCGGCGGGGGCGCGAACATGGTGTTCTGCGCACTGCCCGACCGGGTCGTCGAGGGCGTGCGCGACGACGGATTCGTGTTCCACCATGGCCATCCGATACCCGGGGTCGCACGCCTCGTCACATCGTTCGCGACCACACCCGCCGCGGTCGACGACCTGGTGGAGGCGATCCGCAGGCACAGCACCGACGCCGACGGGTGAGCCCCGGGAGCATCGCGACGCCTGTTGTTCATCTCCATCCCGTACCATCCCGCGCATGCTCGAGGATCTGAACAAGGCGGCCAAGAAGGTCGGCCTGCACGTCGCCGCCGCCAAGAAGGATGGCAAGTACTCCATCCGAAAGGCGAAGAACGCCAAGCTCATCGCCAAGAACGTCGACGCCGACGAAGCCGCGAAGATCATCAAGAAGTACAAGTGAACCGTCTGGGGCTTGTGCGCTGACCGCACCCCCGATCCGTTGGTGACCCACCCCTGCTCGGCCGCGCGTTCGATGTCTCGTCGAACACGTGGCCCGATCAGGGGTTGATCTTTGTCGACGCCCTCGGTGATTCACCACCACAACCGCACGGATGGAGACACACGCCACACGACCTGTTACTCTGCCGTTACTTCAGGTCAAATGACCTAAACATGTCGGAGCTACCTTTCCTCTCATGTCACTTCGGGGGAACGGCAGCCGTCAGAGAACGGATGCGTCCATGGGTCAAGGGGTTTCACGCCGTAGCTTCCTCGGCGGGTCGCTGGGGGTCGCGGGCCTGGCGGTCGGCGCCGCCGCACTCGGCGGCCCCGGCCGCGCGGGCGCTGCACCGTCGGAGATCGTCGACGCCGTGGTGGTCGGAGGCGGACTGTCCGGTCTCGCCGCGGCCAAACAGTTGGCTGCGGCCGGCGCCTCCGTCGTGGTCCTCGAAGCACGTCACCGCGCCGGGGGGCGCGTGCACAACATCACCTCACCGAGAGTCGGCGCCACACTCGACGCGGGCGCCGAGTTCATCGGACCGACACAGAACCACATCGCGGCACTCGCGCGTGAGTACGACGTGCGCACGATCCGGACCTACAACCAGGGCGACAGTGTCTTCTGGAACACCGACCGGGCGACCCGGATGCCGGCCGCGCTGCCACTGCCCGCGGAGCTCTCGACGTTGCAGGCCCTCCCCGCGCTCGCTCGCGCTCAGGCCGAGGCGCTGCTCCCCTTCCCGGTCGGCGAGGCGTGGAAGCATCCGAACGCTCGGTATCTCGACTCCGTCACCTGGAAGCAGTACACCGACGCGGTGACCTCGGACCCGACCGCACGGATGTTGACGAGTATCGCGATGTCGGCGCCGCTGTCGGTGCGCCCGGACGAGGTGTCCGCGCTCTACTTCATCAACTACATCGCCGCATCGGGTGACGAGAGCAACCCCGGCACCCTCATCAGGCTCCTCAGCACCGACGGCGGAGCGCAGGAGAGCTTGTTCGAGGGCGGTGCCGCGCTCATCCCCCTGCGCATGGCGGCGGCGCTCGGGCCGCGGGTGGTGTACGGCGCGCCGGTCCGGGCCATCGACCACACGGGCGGGACCGCCGCGGTCACCAGCGACGCCGGGACTTTTCGCGCCCGCAAGGTCATCGTCGCGATGTCGCCCGCGATCGCCGGCCAGATCAGCTACCGGCCGGGGCTGCCTGCGGCGCGCGTCGCGCTGACGCGGGGGTACCACATGGGTGCGGTCAGCAAGTTCGCCGCCATCTACCGCCGACCGTTCTGGCGGGACAAGGGATTCTCCGGGCAGGTCATCGGGAACGGCCGTCCGATCGACGTGACCTTCGAGAGTTACGCCGAGGATCGCCACATCCTGATGGGCTTCATCTCGGCCGACGCCATGCGTCGCCTCGACCGTGCGCCCGAGAGTCAGATCGTGCGCGAATGCATCGCCAACTTCGTCGACTACTTCGGGCCGGAAGCGCGCGACTTCGTCGACCACGGGATCTTCAAGTGGGATCTCGAGGAGTGGTCGCGGGGTGGCCCGGTGGCCGTCAGCCGCCCGGGAACGCTCACCAGATATGGTCCGGCGCTCCGCGATCCGGTCGGTCCGATCCACTGGGCGGGCACCGAGACCGCCGACTACTGGACCGGTTACATGGACGGCGCCGTCCGCTCGGGTCAACGAGCAGCGCGCGAGGTACTCGCGACGCTCCGCTGAGCCGCGCTCCCCAACCCACCGAGCCGAGGACACACAGATGGCCCGCATGCCCGTCGAGAAGCGACGAGAGTTGTTGCTCGACGCCGCTTTCCGTGTGATCGCCCGCAACGGGGTGGACGGCGCCACCACCCGGGCGATCAGTGCCGAGGCCGGTGTCACCCTGTCGACGTTCCACTACGTCTTCGCGTCCCGCGACGACCTGCTCGCAGCCTTGGTCCAACGCGGGACCGACACGGAACTCTCGGTGATCGCCGAGGCCCTCACGATCACGGCATCGGGCACCACCACCGGCATCGACGGCATCCGCATCATGCTGCGCGAGAGTCTGTCCGGCTACATCGACGGGGTGGTGGCGGACCCGGATCGCGAGCAGGCGATGATCTCGTTGAACCAGTACGCGCGGCAGACTCGGGGCCTCGCGACGCTCGGCGCGGACATGTACCGCCGCTACTACGAGGCGATCGCCGACGGTCTCGCCCTGGCCGCACGTCAGGCGGATGTCGACTGGGACCGACCGACCCACGAGTTGGCGCCACTCGTGGTCGCCGCGACCGACGGCATCACGCTGGCTTATCTGAACACCCGCGACCGCGGCGTCTGCATCCGGATCGCCGAGGCCACGGTCACCTTGATGCTCACACACGTGACGCGAACACACTGACCGACAACACTTTCCGCGCGGTGAGCGTCGCGGATCGACAGGGGGAACCGATCGTGGACGTGACACGCAGACAGCTTCTCGCCGGAGCCGCCGCAACCGCCGTCGGGGGCGGCGTCGCACTCGTCGCCGGGCAACCGGCCGCGAGTGCGACGCCGAACGGGGCGGGCGCGGCTCCGGCGGGGAGCGCCGACTACCTCGTCGGGTGCGGCATCGCCGACATGACCGGCGCGATCGCCGGCCAGGGCATGATGGGGTACTCCGACGCCGACCAAGTCGCCGCAGGCCTGCTCCAACGATGTTGGGCCCGCGCCTACATCGTGGTCGACAAGACGACGGGCGAACGCGTCGTCTTCGTGACCAGCGACATCGCGTGTCTGTTCCAATCCCACCACATGGGCCTGATGCCGCGGCTGCGCAAGAGGTTCGGCTCGCTCTACACCGAGCGCAATGTCAATCTCAACGCCACGCACACGCACGCATCGTGCGGCGGCACCGCCTGGGATTTCGCCTACTCGCTCGCCGCCTACGGCTTCAAGAAGAACTCCTACGACGCCGAACTGGAAGGCATCTACACCGCGATCGTGCGCGCCCACGCGAGCCTCGCGCCCGGGACCATAGCCGTCGGTCGCGGGGAGCTCCACGACGCGAGCCGCAACCGCTCGAAGGTGGCCTTCGACCGCAACCCGGCCTCGGACCGCAGACACTTCCCCGGGGCGATCGACCCGGAGGTTACCGTGCTGCGGTTCCGACAGGGAGACAAGGACATCGGTGCCATCACGTGGTTTCCCACGCACGGCACCTCGCTGACCGATCGCAACCGGCTGATCGCCGGCGACAACAAGGGCTACGCGAGTTACCGCTGGGAAAGCACTCAACCCGGCTTCGTCGCGGCGTTCCCACAGACCAACTCCGGCGACATGACCCCCAACCTCGACCTGGTGAAGATGCATCCGGGCGGCCCGACCCGGGACAACAAACGAAACTGTGAACTCGTCGGTGAGCGCCAGTATCTGGCCGGTCGTTCCGCCTTCGACAACGCGCGCCCGATGACTCGCGGCGGGGTGGATTCCATCGTCCACTACGTCGACATGTCGTCGGTGCGGATCGACGGCACCTACACGCCCGAGGGCAGGCCGGCCTCGACGACGCCGGCGATGATGGGTGCGGCCGCCGCCGCGACCAGCACCGAGGACAACTGGAAGTCGCAACTCCCGTTCTTGAAGGAGGGCATGACCAACCCGGTGGTCACCGCATTCGGCGGGGACAAGCGTCCGCCGGTGTCGCCCTGGATCCGGGATATGCAGGCACCGAAACTCATCGTCTTCCCGCTGGGCCTGCTCCCGCCGGCACCGTGGATACCGCATGTGGTCCCGCTGCAGATCCTGCGTATCGGCGACCTCGTCCTCGTCGCGGTCCCCGCGGAGGCCACGATCGTCGCCGGTCTCAGGCTGCGTCAGGTGGTCGCCGACGGACTGAAGGTGAGCATGGACAACGTTCTGGTGCAGGGGTATTCGAATGCCTACACGCAGTACGTGACGACCCCTGAGGAATACGACACCCAGCAGTACGAGGGTGGGGAGACGCAGTACGGCCGCTGGACGCTGTCCGCCTACATGCAGGAGTTCCATGCGCTCGCCGCCGCGATGGCGTCGGGCACCGACCCCGGCCGCGGGCCCGCCCCGCTCGACAAGTCGGGTTTCCAGCCGGACCTGCTCCCGACGCCCCCGCCGGACCGCCCCGTGCCGGGACGGTCCTATGGTGACGTCCTGATGGCACCGGCGGCCGGGTACCGTCCCGGGCAGGTCGCCGTCGCCGAGTTCGTCGGCGCGCACCCGAACAACGACTTCCGCACCGGTGGGACCTATCTCGAGGTCCAACGCCGGGTCGGGATCGGCTGGACGACCGTGGCGACCGACAATGACTGGGAGACCACGCTGCGCTGGCGGCGGCCCGCGGGCGACACCGCGGCGTCGGTCATCCGGATCGAGTGGTCCATCCCCGACGGCACGTCCGGCCGATTCCGGATCCGGTATCACGGTGACCACCGCGACGGCGCCGGGACCGTGCGGTCGTTCACCGGGACGTCGAACACCTTCGGCGTCGACTGAACGCCGGCACACGCGACATGCGTGCTGGCGGCTCGGCTGACGTGGTCTCGCCGACGCCCGTCAGCCGATATCCGCGCGCATCAGCGACACGTTGTACTGGGTCCAGGTCGACATGGTGAAGTACAGGTCGCGACCGCTGGACCACGGATGCAGGAATCCGCCGTACAACTGGGCATATCGGTTGGAGTGCACCAGCTCCGACGGCTCCGACCACACGCCCTGCGGTGAGCGCGCGGTCCGCAGCACGATCGAACCCCGCACCGCGTCGAGGTAACTCAGTTGCCACCGCTGAGACGCGTCGTCGTATCGTGCGGACAACTCTCCCGCCGGGCCGAAGAAGATCGGGGAGGCGACGTTGCCGTCCCGAGCCGGGACCCAACGCCCGTCCCGCCAGTACTGGTATGCGGTCTTGTTCAACACATCCTCGGTACGCACCCGCGCCACACCCACGGATCCGATGCGCGAGTTGGGCGTACCGAACATGTAGACGTGGTCGCCCTCGGGCACCATCGACGAGACCTGGAACTGGCTCGTCCCGAAGATGTTGTCCCAGCGGGCATACGGGTCCTTGGTCCAGGTCGAACCGCCGTCGTCGGAGTAGGCCAACCCGCCGTAGTTGGTCAGCCAGACGCCCGGGATCGGACCCCAGGTCCGCACCGACATATAGCTCATGAACTGCCGGTCACCGATCGCGAAACCCGACGTCGGGATGGTGGTCATCTCGTAGCGGTCGATGTGACGCGCACTGAGTATCTGAGCGGCGTGACACCGGCTGTCCTGCACCATGGTGTCGATCGACATGCCGTCGGACAGTTTCCGATCCGAGCTGAAGCCGAGCACGTTGCTGCGCCAGTCCCGTCCGTTGGCGCCCGGGGGCTTGAATCCCTTGCCGAAGGTGTCGCCGAAGGCGACGGCGATCTTGCCCGGCGCCGCTTCCCACATGATGCCCAGGTCGGTGCCGTGGATCTGCCACCTCTTGTCGGTACGACTCGTCGACCCCTTCCCCGTCAGGGTCGAGACGAGGTCGACCCCGCGGATGCGCGGCGGCGCCGGTTTCATGGTCACCGGCGCCGACGCGAAGCCGGGATGGATCACCGGCGGACGCGGCGGGCGCGGCGCCGGGTTCGGGTTGGGCACCGGTACCGGGATGTCCTTGGGCGCCGGATCCAGGGTGATCTTCGGGAACTCGATGCTCAGTGCGGGTCCGGTGGAACGCTTCGGCTTCGGTGGGTCGGTGATGTCGGGGCACGGGTCCGTGCACGGATTCTTCGGCGGTTGTTGTGACGGGATCCGCACCGGCGGCTTCTCGGCCGACTCCGGTTCGGGGACTGGGCGAATCCGCGGGTACGGCAGCGGGATACCGATCCGGTCGGGCACCTTCGGGATCAGGTCACGCGGGTCGAACGGTTTCGGGCGGGGCTTGGGCGGCAGGTCTGCCTCGCACCCGGAACTCGGTAGCCAGGACGGCGCGGCGTCCGCAGGACCCGCGACGGAGAGAAGACCGGCGACGAGCGCGGCGCACACCGCCAGCAGGCCCGCGGAGCGTGCGGTCATCGTCGTGGTCCCCTCGGTCGTGATCAGGAGGAATCTATCACCGACGTCACTGTGCGGAGGTACACGACGTGATCGCGAAACGATAACCCGACGCCCGCCTCGCCGAGCACCGCGTCACCTCGACGGCCGGCAACGCGGTGCGGTCGGCGGCGCCCATCCGGCCGATCCGCGCGACGAGCGCGGTCACCGTTCCGGGACGAGCGTCAGAGCGAGCGCGCGATGATCTCCTTCATGATCTCGTTGGTGCCGGCGTAGATCTTCTGCACCCGGTTGTCCGCCCACATGCGCGCGATCGGGTACTCGTTCATGTATCCGTAGCCGCCGAACAGCTGCAGGCATTCGTCGGCCACCACCATCGCCCGATCACTGGTCCACCACTTGGCCATCGCCACGGTCGGGATGTCGAGCTTGCCGTCGAGGTGCTTGGTGATGCAGTCGTCCACGAAGACTCGTGCGATCCGGGTCTCGGTGGCCGCCTCGGCGAGTTTGAACTTGGTGTTCTGGAATCCGAAGATAGGTCGGCCGAATGCGGTGCGGTCCTTGGTGTATTCGATGGTCTGCGCGACCGCGGACTCCATGCCCGCGACCGACGCCACGGCGATGATGAGCCGCTCCTGCGGGAGTTGCTGCATCAACTGGACGAATCCCTGCCCCTCCTGCGCCCCCAGCAGATTCGAGGTCGGCACCCGCACGCCGTCGAAGAAGAGCTCGGAGGTGTCCTGGCCGCGCTGGCCGACCTTGTCGAGCACGCGTCCGCGGCGGAAGCCCTCCCGATCGGCCTCGACCAGGATCAGGGAGATCCCCTTGGCACCCTCACTCACGTCGGTCTTGGCGACCACGATGATCAGGTCGGCCTGGCTGCCGTTGGTGATGAAGGTCTTCGACCCGTCGATCACGTACTCGTCGCCCTGCTGGATGGCCTTGGTCTTGACGTTCTGCAGGTCCGAGCCCGTCCCGGGTTCGGTCATCGCGATGGCGCCCACCGCTTCTCCGCTGGCCATCTTCGGCAGCCAGCTCTTCTTCTGTTCCTCCGAGCCGTACGCGAGGAGGTAGTGCGCGACGATCCCGTTGTGCAGGCTGGCACCCCAGGACGAGTCGGCGATGCGCGCCTGTTCCTCGATCAGCACGGCCTCGTGGGCAAAACTCCCACCGCCGCCGCCGTACTCCTCCGGGATCGACATGCAGAGCAGCCCCAGGTCGCCCGCCTTGTTCCACAGGTCGCGGTCCACGTGATGCTGGTCGATGAACTTCTCGATGTTCGGCTTGATCTCCTTCTCGCAGAAGCTGCGGGCGAGATCGCGCAGAGCAGTCAGATCATCGTTTTCCCAGGAGGAACGTTCGGCCATGTCGGTGCACCCTTGTCGTCGGCATTACTGTCAGCGACGATCGTAACAGTGTCCAGTGGCACTATCGATTCGGCCGCATCCTGACGACGGTCCGGGGTGATTGTCAGGCGTTGCCCTTGGACCACTCGGCCCACGGCACGTTCCAGTCACCGAGTCCGTCGGTACCGGACAGGGTGCCGCCGGTGGTGTTCTTCACGACCACCGGATCGCCGCGCAGGGTGTTCTGCATGACCCAGAGGGCGTTGTCAGGGCTGAGGTTCAGGCAGCCGTGACTGGTGTTGGTGTTGCCCTGGGCCCAGACCGACCACGGCGCGGAATGGAAGAAGATCCCGCTGTAGGACATCCGGGTCGCGTAGTCGACCGGGGTGCGATACCCGTTGGCCGAATTGCTCGGCACGCCATAGGTCGACGAGTCCATGATGATGTGGTCGTGCTTGTCGGAGACGAGGTAGATGCCGTTGTCGGTCTCGTCCCCGGGCTTGCCCATCGACGTCGGCATGGTGCGGATGACCTTGCCGTCGCGACTGAACGTCACCTGCTTGGTGTTGTCGTCCGCGGTGATGATCATCGAACGACCGACCCGGAAGTTGGTCCGCACGTTCTCCTGACCGAAGGTGCCGTCGCCCAGGTCGATGCCGTAGGTGTTGACCGCGACATTGACCTTGGTCCCCGGCTTCCACCAGTGCTGCGGGCGCCAGCGCACCTCGGACTCGCTGATCCAGTAGAAGGCGCCGGCGGTCGGCGGATCGGTGGTGATCTTGATGGCCTGCTGGGCGGCCTTCTTGTCCGTGATCGGCTCGTCGAACTTCACCGCCACCGGCTGACCGACACCGACGGTCTCGTTCGGCGACGGCGTGAGGTAGGCCTGCGTCAGGTTGTTCGGTGCGCGCGTGGTGAACGAGACACGTTTGGTGCTCTTGCCACCGATGCCCACCGCATCGGCCTGCAGGGTGTACGTGCGGTTGTAGCCCAGCGGCTCCGCGCTGATCCAGGTGGTGCCGTCCTCGGACAGCTCACCCTTGACCGGCGAGCCGTCGGCCTTGGCGATCCGGACGTCGGTGATGGACCCTTCCCGGGCCGCGACGCGGATGGGCGCTCCCGGCTGGATTCCGACGGCCTGATCGGCCAGCGGACGATCCCCCCACTCGGAGACCTCGACGCCCGGCTTCAGCATGTCGTCGATGAGGTTCGAGCTGCCCACATCGGACGAGTAGGTCGGCTCCTGCGAGCAGGACGAGACCACCGCGACGAGCGCGACGGCCATACCGATGAGTGCGAGCGGCGAACGACGACCCGTGCGGGTACGACTGATCCCCATGATCCTCCAACCTAGTAACCACCACGACGACCACACCGCGCGGCGTCTGCGCCGACGCGCCCCCTGACCCGCGATCCGAACACAAGTGTACGAGACAACTCGCGACCGGTTTGTCCGAGTCGATCCGCCGGATGACCACGCCGACCATGAGTGCGTTCAACTCGACACAAAAGACGCCCCGCATCGTTGCGGGGCGTCTTTTGTGGTGGTGCGCCATCAGGGACTCGAACCCCGAACCCGCTGATTAAGAGTCAGCTGCTCTGCCAATTGAGCTAATGGCGCTTGCCGGTGCGAAAAGGAACCTTACATGTCACGGCGACAGAAGTGAAATCGCCTGCGCAAAGGCCCTGTGCGACGGCTCGATCAGGAGTTTCCCTTCTTCCAGACCGCCCACGGGACGTTCCAGTCGCCGAGACCGTCGTCACCCGGAAGCGGCGGACCGACAGTGTTTTTCGCGATCACGATGTCGCCGCGCAACGCATGGTCGAGGAACCACTGCGCGTTCTCCGGGCTCACGTTCAGACAGCCGTTGCTCACGTCGTCGACCCCCTGATCCCCGAGCGACCACGGGGCGGAGTGGACATAGATGCCGCTGAACGAGATTCGGGTCGCGTCATAGACCGTCTCCCGGTAACCCTCCGACGAATTCACCGGCACGCCGTAGGTCGACGAGTCCATGATCACGCTGGGCTCGCGTTCGGCCACGATGTAGGTCCCGTTGTTCGTGGGCGTGGAGTCCTTGCCCATCGACGTGGGCATCGTCTTCACGACCTTGCCGTTGACGGAGATGGTGATCTGCTTGGTCTTGTCGTCGGCGACCGCGACGAAGCTGCGACCGACCGTGAAGTCGGAGTCCAGGTTGTTGTCGCCGAACACACCGTCACCGAGGTCGATGCCCTTGGTCTTCACCGCCACATGCACCTTGGTGCCGGGTTTCCAGAAATGTTGGGGCCGCCACCGCACCATGCTGTCGTTGAGCCAGTAGAAGGCGCCCTCGACGGGCGGGTCGGTGGTGACCTTGATCGCGTTCTGCGCGTTGCGTTTGTCCGCGACCGGCGTGTCGAAGTTGATCGCGACCGGCTGGCCGACGCCGACGGTCTCGCCGTCGGAGGTCACCGTGGACGCATCGGCGAGCGAGTCGGCCGACGCGGTGGTGAAGCCGATCTTGCGTGCGCCGGCGCCGTCGATTCCGCGCGCCGCAGCGGTCAAGGTGTAGTCGGCTCCGAAGTCGAGCGGCCCGGTCGACTGCCACGTGGCACCATCCGGCGACGTCTTGCCGGACACGGTGCCGTCGGGTCCGGAGACCTCGACCGACGAGAGACTGCCGTCGTGCGCGGTCACGACGATCGGCGCGCCCGGCATGACACCGACGGCCTTGTCGTTCATCGGCTGGTCGCGCCAGCCGGTCACCGAGATGGTCGGCTGCGCCATCGAATCCAGGCTCTGGGCCTCGGTGACGGAGTCCGGGTAGCTCGGCGACGTGGAGCAGCCGGCGAGCGCCGTGACCGCGAGACCGACCATCAGGGCGGATCCGATCGTGGTTCCGCGGCGTCGACTTCGAGGTGAGTGCGTGTCGCGAACCGCGCTCACCGCACGATCTTTCGGACCACCAGGACCACCGCCAACACCCCCACGCCCGCGAGGGTGTACTTCACTGCCGGCTGGTTCAGCGCAGCGATCGCCTTGCCCTTGGCATCCTGGGCCAGGCGCTGCGGGTTGGCGCGATCGGCCAGCGCATCAAGGGTCTTGGCCAGGTCTTCACGCGCCTGCGCGATGTCCTGCTCGATACGTTCGGTATCCCCGGCCACGTGATTCCTCCCAAAGTGTTGACGGCGACATCGGGTCGGCCGGACAACCGGCAAGCCCGACACCACGCCCGTCGTCCATTCGACTTTTCGAGACTACGGCATCTCGGCGTGAACCCCGGCGTGTGCAGGCAGTTCTGTCGCAGCGGTCCCCCATCCGAATCCCGCGATCCCGACATTCGGTGCACGCCTGCCGAGGCCGGTCCACCGACCGATCGACTAGCGTGACGGTATGCCAGCGACCACGAGGCTGTCCGTCGGAGACCGAGCGCCCGCATTCACGCTCCCCGACTCGCAGGACAAGCCCGTTTCCCTGTCCGATTACGCGGGCCGCAAGGTCATCGTCTACTTCTATCCCGCCGCCTCGACGCCGGGATGCACGAAGCAGGCATGTGATTTCCGCGACAATCTCGCCGAACTCGAATCGGCGGGCATCGAGGTCGTCGGTATCTCGCCCGACAAGCCGGCCAAGCTGGCGAAGTTCGTCGAGAACGAGGGCCTCACCTTCCCGCTGCTGTCCGACCCGGACAAGAAGGTCCTGACCGAGTGGGGTGCGTTCGGCGAGAAAAAGATGTACGGCAAGACCGTGACCGGAGTGATCCGGTCCACTTTCCTCGTCGGCGAGGACGGGACGATCGAGGTGGCGCAGTACAACGTGCGAGCCACCGGCCACGTCGCCAAGCTCCGGCGCGACCTCTCGGTGTGACCCCTCCCGCAGGGATGACCACACATGTCCACACCACTCGCCGAACCGCTGGTCCCGCGTAAGCGGCCCACGCAGGAGCGCAGCAAGAAGAAGTTCTCCGCGATGTTGACCGCGGCCCGCAATCTGCTCATCGACGTCGGGTTCGAGTCACTGACATGTGAGGAGATCGCGTCGCGCGCCGAGGTGCCGATCGGCACGCTCTATCAGTACTTCGCCAACAAGTACGTGATCGTCTGTGAACTCGACCGCCAGGACACCGTGGATGTCCGTGAGGAACTGGCCGCGTTCTCGTCCGAGATCCCGTCGCTGGAGTGGCCGCATCTGCTCGAGAAGTTCCTCGATCACCTCGCGGCACTATGGCGCGACGATCCGTCCCGCCGTGCCGTGTGGCTGGCCGTGCAGTCGACCCCCGCCACCCGCGCGACCGCCTCGCAGAACGAGAAGGTGCTCGCCGAGCAGGTCGCCCGCATCCTGGCGCCACTCACGGCCACCCAACGCACCCGCCGCGAGATGATGTCGCAGGTGCTCGTGCACACCGTGTACTCGGTGCTCAGTTTCTCCGTGCAGGACGGTCACGATCACGACGAGACCGTCGCGGAACTCAAACGGATGCTCGCCGGCTATCTCCTCCTCGAGGAGACGACCGCGGAGGGCTGACCGTGCCCCGACGAGTTCCGCGCACGCCCGACGGGCGTCCACCGTCGTGCGTGCGCGGATTCTCGTCGAGCATGCGCGTCGCTCAGACCCCCTCGAGGATCGCGACCGCGGCGGCGGTGTCGCCGTCGTGGGTCAGCGAGATGTGCAGCCGGGTGTCCTTGAGGAGCTCCCCGATCTCACCGCCGAGGCGGATCGCCGGACGACCCCAGTTGTCGGTCACCACCTCGATGTCGCTGTGGCGGATGAGCGGCAGCAGCGGCGAACGCGAGAACCGGCTCACCGACCACGCTTTCACCACCGCCTCCTTGGCGGCCCATCGTGCGGCCAGATGTCGTGCCTCGTCGCCGGTGCCCGCAGCCGCGTCCCGACGTTCGCGGACCGTGAACCGGTCCGCGAACGTCGTTCCCGGCTGCTTCAGTTGATCACCGAACTCCGGGATCGACACGATGTCGATACCCACTCCGAGGACGCTCATCGCCGCATCCGTCTCGGGCTTCACTCCGCTCCGCCGACGCGACCGTAGTTGCCACCGGCGGCGAGCCGCACCGACGGGTCGAGCAGCAGCTCGGCCTCGGCGTCGTGCTCGTCGGCCACGCTGTCGAACCGACGGTTCGGCGGACGCTGGTAGGCCGGCTCGACCCCGCACATCGCCTCCAGCAGGCGGTGGTTGCCCTTGCGGGCACGCTCCGCGGACTGCTGGCGGTAGACCTCCGCCTGCTCCGAATCCAGGGTCGCCACAAAGGCTTCCGGATGGACCACGGCGATCAGTCCGGAGACGTGACCGAAGCCGAGGCTGGTCAGCAGACCCGCCTTGAGCGGGAATCGCTCGCCCAGGTCCAGTGTCTCGCGCGGCCACACCAGGTGCGGGTACTCCCGCATCTGCTCGTCGACACAGTCCAGGCTGCGGTTCGGCGGGATCACCCCGTCGCGCAGCAACTGGCACAGGCCGATCAGCTGGAAGGCCGCGGCGCCACCCTTGGCATGGCCGGTGAGCGACTTCTGCGAGACCACGAACAGCGGTGCACCGTCCCCGCGACCGATCGCCGACGCCAACCGCTCGTGCAGCTCGGACTCGTTGGGATCGTTGGCCCGCGTCGAGGTGTCGTGCTTCGAGACCACCGCGACGTCGTCGGCGCTCACACCCAGCGCGCTGAGTGCGCAGGCCAGCGGCGAGGCGTCGTTTCCGCGTGCGGCACCCAGCGCTCCGAGACCCGGGGCCGGGATCGAGGTGTGCACACCGTCACCGAAGCTCTGCGCCCAGGCGACAACACCCAGCACCGGCAGACCCATCTGCGCGGCCACGTCACCGCGGGCCAGCAGAATCGTTCCGCCACCGGCGGATTCGACGAACCCACCGCGCCGGCGATCGTTGGCCCGGGAGAAGCGCCGTTCCTCGATCCCGCGGGCCGACATCTTGGCCGACTCCGCGGTCGCGGACATGTCACCGAATCCGACGATGCCCTCGATACCGAGATCGTCGAAACCGCCGGCCACCGCGAACAGCGCCTTGCCCAGGCGGATCTTGTCCACACCCTCCTCGACGGAGACAGCCGCCGTGGCACACGCGGCCACCGGGTGGATCATCGCGCCGTAGCTACCGACGTAGGACTGGACGACATGGGCCGCAACGATGTTCGGCAGTGCTTCCTGCAAGATGTCGTTCGCCTTGGACTCGCCGAGCAGCGTGTTGATGTACAGCTCACGCATCGAGGTCATGCCACCCATGCCGGTGCCCTGGGTGTTGGCCACCAGGCCGGGGTGCACCCAGCGCATCAGTTCCGACGGGGTGAAGCCTGACGACAGGAACGCATCGACGGTCGCCACCAGGTTCCACAGCGCCACCCGGTCGATGGACTCGGCCATGTCCGGCGTCACGCCCCAGCGGGTGGGGTCGAAGCCGGTCGGGATCTGACCACCGACGGTGCGCGACAGCGAGAACTGCCGGGGCACCCGGATCTCGGTACCCGACAGGCGGGTGACCTGCCAGTCGCCGGTCTCCGCGTTCTCCACGATCCGGGTCTTCTCCGGTGCGGCGGACGCGAACGCACGGGCCTCGGCCTCGGAGCTCACCGTGAAGGTGAGGTCGTCGTCGAGGAACACCGAGGTGAGCAACGGCGACGTGTTGTCGACCATCGCACCCTCGTCGGCGTAGCGGCGGATGCCGCAGCGCGACACCACCTCGTCGTGGTAGCGCTCGGCGATCTCGCTCTCCGGCACCGGATCGCCCGACTCGGTGTCGTACCAGCCCGGCTTGGGCGCGGTATCCCAGTGGATCAGCCCGGTGTTCCAGGCGAGTTCGACAACGCCTGCGGCCGAGAGCTTCTCGTGGACCTCCATCTCCAGGCGGGTACGCGAGGAGCCGTACGGCCCGAGCTCACCGGCACCGACGATGACGACGAGATCCTCGGGACGGGCGTCGATGGACGGCCACTGCGGGGCCATTCCCTTCGGCGCGCGCGCCGGGGCGGGCAGCGCCGCCACGGTGGTCACCGCATCCTCGGTCTCCGCATCCTCGTCGGTCGCCGCGTCCGCGGCCGCTCCGGCGAGCGCCTTGAGATCGATCGACGGATCGAGACCGCCGGTGAAGTCGGCGACGATCGCCTCGGTCCGGGCGTGTTCCCGATTCTCCGGCGAGCACAGGCCGAGCAGGTTCGCGGCCATCTCGTCGGTGCTCCAGGTACGGACCCCCGCGGCCTCGACGGCGTCGACCATGCCGTCGTTGTGACCCATCAGCCCGGTGCCGCGCACCCAGCCGATGAGCGCATGGGCGATGGTGGTCCTCTGGTTCCAGGAGTCCTCCGCGGCCCAGCGGGTGACGAGCGCATCCAGCGACGCCTTGCTCTCGCCGTAGGCACCGTCACCGCCGAACATGCCGCGGTTCGGCGAACCGGGCAGCACCACGTGGACGCGGGCGGCGATGTCGTGATCGGCGTGCAGTTCACCGAGGCCGGCGATCATCCGCTCGACCGACCAGAGCAGCACCTTCATCTCCAGCTCGGCGCGACCACCGGCGTCGGTGAGGTCACCGGCGACACGCGGGGCGGCGAACGGGAAGAGCAGGGTCGGCTTCATCGCCGGCTTGATCACCGACGTAGTGCCACCGAGGTTCTCGGTCTGCTCGGCACCGATCCACTCGACCAGATCGTCGACGTCGGTGTAGGACGCCATGTTGGCCGGGGCCACCCACAGTGCCGCATCGAACCGCGCGCTCTCGCGGTAGAGCTTCTTGTAGAACGCGAGTTTGCCCGAGTCCAGACGCGACGTCGTGGCGATCACGGTCGCACCGCCGGCCAGGAGTCCGGCGATCACGCCCGAGGCGATCGAACCCTTGCCCGCACCGGTGACGACAGCGATCTCGTTCGACCACTGCCCCACACCCGGCGCCTCGGCGGCCTCCGCGATCGCGGCGAAAGTGCGTGCGTGCACGGCATTTCCGGACGTCAACGACTTGCCCTGCCACCACGTCGCGTGGGTTGCGACGGTGTGTCCGGCTCCCTCGAAGCGACCGACCACGTGCTCGAAGTCACCGTCGAGCTCGTGCTCGTCGGTCAGCCAGATGCGGACGAGGTCCTCACGGCTGGTGGCCCAGCGGTCGTCCACCAGTACCACCTTGGCGGTGTCGAACGCCGGTGCGACGGTGCGTGCCCAGTCCGAACCGAGTTCGGCGCTGACCCTCTCGGCGATGGCCGCATTCGGGTCCTCGACGATCTCGCCGGCCTCGTCGATCTCGGCCAGGCCGAGCTTGGCGAGCACCGTGTACGCGGCAGAGGCCAGCGCACCGTTGCGACCGGTGATCTGTTCGGTGAACTCACCCAGCGCCGCGGCGTCGACGGTGGCGCCGCCACCGCCCTCGGCGGCCGGCTTGGCCACCGCGACACCGCGTTCGGCACCCACCGCGCCGACGGCGCGATCGATCAGCGCGTCGAGAGCGTCGGCATTCGCCAGCGCACCGTCGAGCAGGTTGCCGAGATCCTCGCCGCGGACACTGGCACCGTCGCGGGTGCCGAGGGCCAGCGCCACCGTGGTGTGCAGTCCCCAGCCCGGGCCGAGCTGCCACACATTGGTGACGCGATCGGTGATGTAGGACTGACGCTTGCCCACCGGGCCGAGCACCTTGCGCACCTGATCGCCGACGGCGTCGGTGAGCACCGGTCCCAGCGGCCGGTAGCCGCGGGCCAGCGTCTGCACGGTCGAGGAGAGCGCGTTCATGTCGGCTTCGGCGGCACCGTCGATGGCGCCGAGACCGAGCTCGCCGCCGATGTCGAGCAGCAACTGGTTGCGGCGCGACGAGACACCGTCGCACAGCGCCTCGATGGTGTCGGCGGAACCGATCTGATCGGTCCGCATCTTGGTCCACAGCGCGATCACGGACTTCACCGCGTCGGACGGCCCGAACGCGATGTCGTCGGGCCGCGGGCCCGATGCCGCTGCCGGTGCCGGTGCGGCGGCCGGAGCCGCCGCGGGAGTCGCAGCCTCTGCCGGTGCGTCGGCGGCCGGGGCCGCCGCGCTCTCGTCGATCTCGTCCTCGGGCTCCGGACCGGAGTCCTTGGCCAGGATCACGTCGGAATCGCGCTCGACGTTGACCACCTCGGTGGTCGCCGATGCGTAGTCATCCAGCTTGAGGGTGTTGGTGGCCAGGCCGGCGAGCGTCGGCGCACCCTTCAGTCCGATCTCGACGAAGCGCTGCACGCCGAGTCCGTCGCGCGAGGGTCCGGCGAAGAGCAGTTCCTGGGTCTCGATCCAGCGGACCGGGCTGGCGAACTGCCAGGCCAACAGCTCGATCAGGACGACACGGACCAGTTGGCCCGGCTTGGCCGCCCACGAATCCCAGTCCGCGAGAACGGCGTCCAGCGGATCGGAGGGCACCAGTGCGGCGATCTCCTCGATGAACGAGCGGTCCAGCGTGAACAGCCGCGGCACGAGGTTCGGGATGTAATGCCCGACCAGGATCGCCGGATCGATGTGCTCGGGCAGCAAACCTTCCAGCTTCGAACGGAACTCGGGCACCCCCTCACGCAGCACCGTCGAGTGGAACGGCACGTCGATACCCGGGACCAGGATGAACGAGCGTTTGCCACCGAACTCGGTACGGCGACGCTCGATCTCGTCCTCGAGGTGTTCGAGCCCACGAACAGTGCCGGCGATCGCGTACTGCGAGCCCAGCAGGTTGAGGTTGACGACCTCCAGGAACTCACCGACCGACTGACCGACCTCGGCCACGAAGCCGGGCACGTCGGCGTCGGCCAGTCCGAACTGGCTCGGGCGGATCGCCGCCATCCGGTAGTCGCTGCGGCCCAACTCATCTCGCGGGACCAGATGATGCATGGCCTCGCCACGCTGGAACACGACCTCGAGGACGGCCTCGAGCGGGAGCACCCCGGCGCACGCGGCGAGGGCGTTGTACTCGCCGACCGAGTGACCGCAGGTGATGGCGCCCTCGACGAACCCACCCGACTCCTTGAGCTCCGCGATCTGCGCGACACCGAGGGTCGCCATCGCGACCTGGGTGAACTGCGTCAGGTAGAGCACGCCGTCGGGGTGGTTGTAGGTGGTGCCGTTGGCGACCAGTGTCGTCGGGTTGTCCCGCACGACCGCCAGGATCGAGAAGCCGAGGGCCTCACGGGTGTGCTTGTCGGCGCGGTCCCAGATCTCGCGGGCGGCCTTCGAGCGCGATCGCGCGTCGAGTCCCATCCCCTTGCTCTGGATGCCCTGGCCGGGGAAGGCGTACACGGTGCGAGGTGCGGCCAGCAGACCGGTCGCGGCCATCACGAGGTCGTCGCCGACCTTGGCGGTGACCTCGACGACCTCACGGCCGGCGTCGAGACCGACCCGGTCGACCCGGACCGTGACGCTGTCGCCCGTCCGCACCATGCCGAGGTAGCGGGCGGTCCAGCCGAGCAGCGGCCGGGCCGAGGGGATCGGGTTCTTGCTGTCGGTGGCGGTGACGACCTGCTGAGCGGCCGCGGACAGCCACATGCCGTGCACGATCGGATCACCGAGTCCGGCCAGTTTCGCGGCCGAGGCATCGGTGTGGATCGGGTTGCGGTCGCCGGAGACCGCGGCGAAGCCGGTCATCCGGCTCGGTGCGGTGATGGTGGCCGTCCGCAGCAGCTTGCGGGTGGCGGACTGCTCGTCGCCGGCCGCGCCACCGGCGCGCGCCGGATCGGCGAGCTCGGCCGAACCGAGGCGGCCGCGGATCGCGAAACGCTCGGCCATCGTGGCGATCGGACCGGCCTCGCCGGCGACCTCCACGTTGACCTCCACGACCCGTCCGACCTCGGTGTCGTACACGGCGCCGAAGCGCGCGGTGACGGTCAATTCGCTTGCGGTGGCGGGGATCTCACCGACCAGTTCGACGGCGTGGTCGAGGTGGACCAGATCGAGCAGGCCCTCGACGACCGGCGCGCCGGATTCGGTACGGGCGGCTCCGATGACGCTGAAGACGCTCGGCCAGCTCGCGCCGACCAGGGTGTCGGGCACCGCGAAGCCGAAGGGCTCGGTCGGGGTGGTCGGGCGCAGGTTTGCCGGCATGGTGTAGCCGGTCACCGCGGCGTGATCGGCCACACTGTCCGGGTTCCAGGACACGGTGGTGACGGACACGCCGTCCTCGACGGCGGCGAGTTCACCACCGGCGGCGACGGTCAGGATCTCGCGCATCGCCTGCGACGCCTCGTCGATCCCGACGCGCGGGTTGCCCCCGTCGAGCAGGGTGGCGTCGACGTGCAGCGGAATCCGCACGGACGAGCCGGAGATCGGAGTCACCAGGTCGTAGCGGTCCTCGGTCACGTGTTCGAGAACCGAACCGGTCGGCTCGTGCTCGGCGCGATCCGGGTCCACCAGCGTCCAGCGGCCACGATCGCCGAGCAGTGCGATGGGGTTGGGAACCATCCGGCCGACCCACTCCACGTCGTCGGCCTCCAGCACGGACACGATCGTGCCCTCGCCGTCGACCAGACCGGCGCGCTTACGTGTCTGGACGGCAACCGATTCGGTGCCCGCGTCCCGCAGGTCGGCGACGACCTGCGCCTCGAAGCGATCGAGCAATTCGCCGACAGGCTCGTCGACGCGCGTGATACCGGAGACGGCCACCGGGCCGGGGATGATGCAGACGGCGTCGGCCGGGTAGCGCGCATCGTGGGCCTGCCAGAGGGAGTCACTCCGCCACCAGCGGCGCACGTCCTTGTCGATCACGGGCACGAAGTTGACCGGCTTGCCGGGGGTACGGCAGAGCTCGAGGAAGAACGCGACGTCGGCGGGATGCAGGACGTCGGTCTCGATCTCGGGGTACACACTGCCGAGCGCGTCGATCGCGGCATGCGGGTCGTCGGTGCTGCCGGCGTCGGCGAACATCGTGGGGATCTCACCGGAGTCGACCGGGTTCATCCGCGCCTCGGTGCGCTGCAGCATGTCGGTGAAGCGCTGTTGCCAGGTGATGTCGGCCCACGCGAGCTGATCGGAACGACCGTCGCCGACGGCGAGGGTGGCGTAGCGATCGAGCCATGCGCGGTAGGTCATGGCGGCGACGTCACCGAAGTACGGCTTGGCCGTGTCGGCCATCGCGGCGATGATCTCGTCCCGACGGTCCGCGACCGCGTCCGCGTCACCGGCGACCTCGTCCAGGAGGCGACCGCAACGTGATGCGGTGTTGTCGATCTCGTGGATGTCGGCACCGAGCTGGCTGCGGCCCGACGCCATACCGGCGGTCGCGTGTCCCGCACCGATCCACTCGTCGCAGCCGACGGTGTCCACCAGCATCTGCTTGACCTCGGGCGCGGTGGTGGCCTCCTTGGTGGCCATCGCAGCGGTGCCGACCAGGATGCCGTCGAGCGGCATCGAGGGGTATCCGTAGGCCGCCGACCATGCGCCGGTGAGGTATTCGCTGGCGCGCTCCGGGGTGCCGATGCCGCCACCGACACAGATCACCACGTTGTTGCGCGCACGGAGTTCGCTGTAGGTGACGAGCAGCAGATCGTCGAGGTCCTCCCACGAGTGGTGACCACCCGCGCGACCGCCCTCGATCTGCACGATGACCGGATGGTGGGGCACCTCGGCCGCGATGCGGACCACCGCGCGGATCTGCTCCACGGTGCCGGGCTTGAACGCGACGTACCGGAGTCCGGCCTCGACGAACTCGTCGACGAGTGCGACCGCGTCCTCGAGTTCAGGGATGCCGGCGGAGACCACGACACCGTCGATCGGCGCGCCCTGGGCGCGGGCCTTCTGCACGATGCGCTTGCCACCGAGCTGCAGCTTCCACAGATACGGATCGAGGAACAGTGCGTTGAACTGTGCCTGTCGACCTTCCTCGAGGAGACCGGTCATCTTCGCGACGTTGTCGGCGAAGATCTGTTCGGTGACCTGCCCACCACCGGCGAGCTCGGCCCAGTGCCCGGCGTTCGCGGCGGCCGCGACGATGGCGGGATCCACCGTCGTCGGGGTCATGCCGGCCAGCAGCATCGGCGAGCGACCGGTCAGACGGGTGAAGGAGGTGTCGACGACCTTGCGACCGTCGGGCAGCTCGACGAGCTGCGGGGCGAACTGCGTCCACGGACGGGCGACCTCGGGGATTCCGCCCGGGCTGAACAGGTTCCGCTGTCCCACGCGCAGGGCGGGCGACACCAGGCCGACGCCCTGCCCGCGGACCAGCGAGGAGGTGAGTCGGGTGGCCAGATCGCCGGGTCCGAAGTCGAGAATCCACTTGGCGCCGGCGCCGACGACCTCGTCGACCGTCTCGACCCAGTCGACCGGGTCGACCAGGATCGAATTGGCGTGGCGGATCGCGGCGTCGCGGTCGATGCCGCACTGGTCGGCCCATTCCGCGACGAGGTCGACGGCCTCGGCCATCGTCGGGTGATGGAACGCGACGCTCACGTTCAGGTGATCGAACTTGGGTGCGAAGGGCGCTCCCCCGGCGACCTTGCGCTTGCGCTCGTCGGCCTCGGCGTCGGCGATGCGCTCGCACAGCGCGGCGAAGGCCGCGAGGTGGCGCGGCGCGCCGGACAGCGCGACCGCGCGACGGCCGTTGCGGATCGCGACGACCGGCGCGGAGGCCAGTTCGGCCTCACTCAGGCCGGCGCGATACTCGGCGAGGATCTCCTCGATGCGGGCGGGCACGGCACCGCTGACGGCGAGCATGGGGGTGCCGTCGGTGGTGATGGCCAGTCCGCGGCGACGCGCGATGAGCGTGCCGGCGGCGCCGATCAGGTGAGCGATCGCGAGGAGCAGGCCCTGGCCCGACTCCGCGGCCTGTCCGTCTGCGCCGATCGCGTGCGTGGCGATGGAGCCCTGGGAGTGGCCGATGACCGCGGTCGGTGCGATGACAGCGGTGTCGAGACCCTGCTTCTTGAGCGCCTCCACGGCGGCGAGCTGGGTGAGCAGGACTCCCGGGCCGGACAGGGTGAAGTCGGCGAGCTCGGTGTCGGTGGGCACCGACTCCTCGGCGTCGAGCGCGCGCACCCAGGTCAGCGGGTGGAACCCGTCGACCACGGCGATCGTGAGGTGGTGGGCGACGGGATCGATGATGCGTTCGGCGGCGGCGACGATCTTGCCGATGCGATGCTCGAGGTCCGCGTCGACGACCAGCTCGGCCAGGGTGGGCAGCCACGGCGATCCCTGACCGCCGAAACTGATCGCGTACGGCTCGCCGTCGGCGAGACGGTCGATCAAGGTGCTGGTCGGGCGGTCCGCGTGCGACGCGCCCTGCTCTCCTGAACGGTATTGGTCGACGGTCACGGGTTCTCCTCTTGTCTCGACACCTCGGAGGGGGAGCCTCGGTGTCGCGGGGTTTCGGGGCGGGTCGTCGTTTCGTAAAGCGCGGGCACACGAACACCCGCGTCGTTTGTCGTACGGTGGCCTGGACTGCCCCAGCGCAGCGCAACATTGGCGCACTGGAGGAACACGCCTGCCGCGCAATACTTCTCGCAGCTGCCGGCACTCATCCATGAGTAACCGTCGGCGTGAACGTGCACCAATGATGACATACGAAAATGAGGGTTTCCTCATGTTCTGTTGTGACTTGCGGGTATACCCGTGGGTAACCCCGCGGGTAACACAGGTGTTCACCTAACGCGTTGTGGCAGCCCTGCCCATCCCTGCTGATGACAGCCGGTGTCCGAGCGCTCGATCGGCCTCTCGGCGACCCCGATCGGGCCGTTATGCAATCGTTATGTGACATGTTCCACTCCAGGTGGGGTGGGGTCGTCGAGCCCTCGATCACGCCGCACGCGAACCGAAAAGTAGGCTGTGGCGTCATGGCTTCATGCGTGTTCTGCGACATCGTCGAGGGGACGGCGACGTCCCGGACGATCTATCGCGACGACGACGTGATCGGGTTCCTCGACATCCGGCCGGTCACCCGCGGCCACACCCTTCTGGTGCCCCGCCGGCACTCCTCCGGGCTCGCCGACCTCCAACCGGAGATCGGCGGCCGGTTGTTCGCCGCGGGACAGCGTCTGGCGGCCGCGATGAAGGTCAGCGCGCTGTCCGCGGATGGCGTGAATCTCGTGGTCAACGACGGTCGCGCGGCATTCCAGACCGTGTTCCACACCCATCTGCACGTGGTACCGCGCCACGACGGCGACAAGCTCAGCTTTGCCAAGGGCCTGGTCGTCCGGCGCGATCCCGATCCGGACGAGACCGCCCGGATCCTGCGCGCGGCGCTCGAACCCGACCACCGATGACCGACCGCGACCCCTCGCCGTCCGACGCACCGACCGTCGAGCTTCCCGCGGCCGCCGTCGAGGCCGTCCGCAGGGCCGACTGGGTGACGGTGTTCACCGGTGCCGGCATGTCCGCCGAGAGCGGCATCGCCACCTTCCGCGATGCCGAGGTGGGACTCTGGGAACGATTCGATCCCGCCGAACTCGCCACCCCGGAGGCGTGGGCGGACGACCCGGCGCTCGTGTGGGGCTGGTACCAATGGCGCGCCCGACTGGTCCGTGACGCCTCCCCCAACCCCGGACATCTGGCACTCGCGGAACTCGGCCGTGGCCGGACCGTCATGGTGGTCACCCAGAACGTCGACGATCTCCACGAGCGGGCGGGCAGTGAGGTGATCAGCCATCTGCACGGCAGCCTGTACAGCCCGCGCTGCAGCAACTGCGGTCGCCCCTACGATGGGACCGACGCCGAGCCGGATCGCGCCGTACACGAACTCCGGGTCGAACCGCCCACCTGTCCGGTCTGCCTGTCCGCGGTCCGGCCGGGAGTCGTCTGGTTCGGCGAGGCGCTACCCGCCGACGCCTGGTCGAAGGCCGAGAAGGCTTTCGCGGCAAGTGATGTCGTGATCGTCGTCGGGACCAGTGGGATCGTCTATCCGGCGGCCGCCCTACCGGAGCGTGCGATGTCGGCCGGCGTTCCGGTGATCGAGTTCAATCCGGAACCGTCGGCGCTGAGCAGCCAGGTCACCCACAGTATCCGGGCCTCGGCCGCGGTCGGTCTGCCGGCATTGGTCGAGGCGGTCACTCCCCCGCAGTGAGATCGATCGGCGCCCAGCGCGCCGCGGTGACCGACTCGCCGTGCGACGTGGGGGTCACCGATCCCGGCTTCACGCCTCGTCGATCGAGCGCCTCCCAGAGTCCGACGAGTGCGCGCTCCGGGTCGAGTTCGAACTCCGATTCCCGCACCCGCCAGAATTCCCAACCGCACCTGCGTAGTTCACGCTCTCGCTCCATGTCGGAGCGCGCCTGCTCACCGGTGGTGCGAAACGAGTCGCCGTCGCACTCCACGGCCATCCGCGCATCCGACCCGGTGACGACGAGATCGATGACCCGGTTGTTCACGGTGACCGACGGCACCACGTGGTATCCGCGACCGGCCAGCCGGTTGAACACCTGCTGCTCGAACAGGCTCGAAAATGGTTGTCGGCGTTGGTCGTCGGACACATCGGTGGGCATCGGGGCGATCGTCGGTCCCTGGTTAGCCCGGACGTATCCGAGTATCGAGGACCGCAGATCGTTCGGTTTGAGCTGCTCGAGGTCGATCGAGTGGAACAACCACATCTGGTCCATCGCCCGCGAGGCGGCGACGTTGATCCGCCGCTGCGACTCGGCCCGGGTGAGCGGCGCGATCGCGGACGGGTCGGACACCACCATGGACAGCAGGATCACGTGGCGTTCGTCGCCCTGGAAGTCCGGTGGTGTGCCGACCCGGATACGACGCGTCCGCCAGTCCTCGTCGCTCACCGCCTCGCGCAGCCGACGGGTGATCTCGTCGACCTGCTTGGTGCCCTGGAGGGCGATGACCCCGAAATCGAGACCGACGTACGCGGGGTCGCGCAGACAGGTGGTGAGCGTCTCGACGATCGCCGCCGCCTCGGCCGTGTTGATCAGCGACGCGCCCTGACCGGTCGCTGTGCCGTCCACGGCCACCGAGTGAAGTGGTGGCAGCCGGTCGGCACCGAACTGGCGAACCGGGAGCAGGGGTGCGCCGGAATAGAACTGACGCGACGAGAACTCGATGATCTCCGGCATCGACCGGAAGTGCTCCCGGAGTCGGATGAGATGCCCGAATCGGCTGCGCAGCAACGAGAACAGACTCGAACGCGGAGTCAGACTGTCGCGCAGGTAGTGCGGGAGATCCGGCAGGTGCGAGTCGAGTTTGGCGAAGGCGTCGTCGAGTGTGGTGCCGGACAGGCCGCTGGGTGCGCACTGCCGGTCGTCGCCGACGACGATCACGCGGGGCGCGAGCCACAGCAGGAACGAACTGGTGATGTCGGCCTGACTCGCCTCGTCGACGATGACCACGTCGAAGGCGTCGCGTCGTGGGTCCACGGTCTCGGCGACCTGGCTGATCGACATGATCCAGGCCGGCACCGCGCCCTGCGCCTGCTCCATCGCGGCGCGCGCCGCTGCACGGAAACGGTTGGCGTGCTTACCCGAACCCTTACCCAGGTTGATCATGTGATCGCGATAGGACTGCAAGGCCTGGACCTCGGCGACGGTCATCCGGTCCAGACAGGCACGCCACGCGTAGGCCGCGGTCAGACGCGCGGTGAACTGCTCGATGTCCGCCTCGTGCTCATCCAGTTCGGCTTGGAGACGACTCTCCAGCGTCGGGTCGCTTCGTTCTTCCGCCCAGGTGTACGCGCGTCGCCACGACCACGCCGCGGCGACGTCGCGCAACCGCCCCGGCCATGCCGGATCGTCGACGGTGTCGCGTAGCAGCGCGAAGAACTCCGGCGCCTTGCTGCGCAGCCGGAGGGTGAGCAGGTCGAGTGCGGTCTGTGCGGCGAGATCGTCGCGCGCGGTGTTCCATTCGCGACGTGCCGCCCGGATGGCCTCCGGGTCGGCGTTGGCCAGCGCGGACACCAGCGCATCCCCTTCCGGCGAGGGGCCCTGCTCGACTTCCGCGGACAAGCGGTAGGCGCAACCGGCGAGGTCGTGTTCGGCGAGCACGGCGTCGTTGGTCGCGGCGATGGCCCCGGCTGCCAACGCGACCTCGGCCACCTGGGCGACGCTGCGCGGACGGGGCCCGCCCGGACTGATGGCCTCCAGTTCCCGGACGAGTTGGTCGCGCCCGGACAACAGGTCCGAGATCCACGCCAACTGGTTGTCCAACCGCACGAGGGTGTTCAACTGGGCCGACCGAGATCCCGAGTTGTCCACCGGGACATGAAGATCGGCGAGCACCTTCTGCACCTGCCCGACGGCGTCGTGCACGGCGAGATGGTGGGCGACCAGTCGCAGCGACGCCTCGTCTGCGGGTGTCCGCCCGTCCACGGTGGCGACCACGCCGGACTCGTCGACGGCACGTTGTTCCGGTGATCGCAGCAACCGGCCCCGCCACCGCCCGCCGCCGGCCAGGTGGTCCGCGGCGGCGGCGAAGATCGTGCTGTCGCCGGGGCGCGCACCATCGACACTCACCAGGTGGCCACCTATCGCGCGGTCGCGTTCGGCCGCCTCGGCGATCAGCGGCGACAATCCGATCACGCGTGACCACAGATGTGCGGCCTGCCCGTCGAGCAGTCGGTCTGCCATGTCGACCACGGTGGGCGGAAAACCCGCCACCTCGCCCGAGGCAACGGCCAGGCGATCGCAGACATCCTTGATCCGGACCAGTCGCGGGCTGTCGACATCCGACAGGATCGACAGCAATGATCCGCTGCCCACCATGGGTTCACTCGGCCGCTGCGCGATCCGTGCGCAGATGTGTTCGAGCTCGGCCGGATCCGGGAGGACGTCGGCGAGATCGGGCAACCGCTGCCCCAACCGGGACGCCGTGCCCGCGGTGCCGGTCAGCAGTTCTAGGAGCCTCTCGAACTCGGCCACGTCGAGTGGGGGCGCAATGCCCTCGAGTGGCCCCGGCAACCAGCCGAACCGCCGCTCGTCCGCGGTGCAGTGACGGACGACCTCCGCGGCGGTACCGCGATAGTCACCGGCCACCCATTCGTGGATCTCGGTCTCCGACTCCCGCGCCGTCCAGAGTTCGCGCAGCGCCCGTTCACGTTTGCGGACCGCCTGATCGCGTTTGTCCAGCAGGTCGGTGATCTCCGCCGCGACGACCCGGGGTTGATGTCCGGCCTTGCGTTCGGCGATCGCCGCCACGCCGGAGACCATCGCGTCGAAATCGTCGCGATCGACGTCGGCGATGGACACTGCGAGGTCCCGCACCTCGACGGGCAGCATGTCGCGGATGACCGTGAGCGCGTGGGCCTTCTCGCTGGTCACCAATACCCGCTGGCCCTTGGCCAACAGGGCGGCCGTCAGGTTGGCGATGGTGTGCGTCTTTCCCGTACCCGGCGGACCCTCGACGACGACGCCGCTGTCCACACCCAGCTGCGCGAGCACATCGCGCTGTTCGACGTTGGCCGGCAACGGGTAGAGCGCGTCGCGCACCAGTTCGTCGGCGGGCAGCGCCCCCGACCGCTCCAACGCGGCGAGCCGTTCGGCTGCCTCGATCGGCGCGACGAGCTGTGCGAGGCCGATCGGGACGTCACCGTCTGCCGACTCACGCAGCGCGGCCAGGATGGCGTCGTAGAACGCGAGCGAAGCCGTGACGCCACGTTGCCGGAGCACCAGTGCGGGACGCATGTCGACCTCGAGGGCGACGATGTCCGTGTCGACGGTGATCTGTTCGTACCAGGTGTCGATGAGCTCGCCCAACGCGCCGCCGACCGGGCCGGCGAGTTCGGTGATCCGGCTCCGTGTGGTGACCGCTCCCGAGAGATCGATGCCGTCGAGCGGGGCGAGCAGGTGGGTGTCGTGCATCATCGGCGCCGTACCGGCACCGAGGGTGATGCGGATGGCTCCGGTCTCGTCGTCGCGCTCGGCGATCACCTGGTGGGTGACCAGGTGCTCCCGGATGAGGGTGTCACCCTCGCCGTCGGCGTCGCGGACGGTGACGAGGGCGTTGGCCAGGACCAGTTCCAAGGTCTCGGGGCTGTCGCGCAGATCGTCGATGAGGCGGGACACCGCCTCGTGTCCACCGGCGGTGGCGTCGAGTTGAACCACGACCTGACCGGCGCCGGCCGCTGACCGGATGGGTACCGGGGTCGACTTGCCGACCCACACGACACCCGGATGCCGGTCGACGTCGTTGACGACCTCGGAGCGCGACCGCACCAGTTCACGAAGAAAGCCCAGCAGCCGGACCACCTGGTCTGACTGTTGCGCGTCGCTCCCGTCGCCCATGCCTTGTCGATCCCTCCTCCGTACGCCCGGTCCGGCGTCGTCGGCTGGATTCATTGGCGTGGATTACGTGAAGACGCTACCAATCGGAACCGGCGTGCGGGACTCCGCTATGCCCGGTATGCGGTACGCAACGCGCCGTAGCCACCGTCGACATAGTGGACGTTGGTGTACCCCAGATCCGCGATCTCCTCGGCGATGGCGGGCGCCTGGGACCGCACCGACACCACGGCGATCTCGGTGTCGGGGTCACGCACCACGGGGAACGTGCCGGACGGGGTGGGCGTGAAGCGCTTGCGGACGTCGGTCGGATCGACGACGACTGCCCCGGGGAGACTGCCCTGATGCCGGACCACCTGCGGTCGCGCGTCGACGATCACCGCGTGATCGTGCTCGTGATGCGACTTCGCGTCGCGTGCTGTTATCGAATTCACCACTGACACTGGTGACTCACCATTCCTGTTGTGCGTCGTTGCTCGAATCGTCTCTGACACACGGACTCAACCGTGTCGGCCAGAGTGGGGACCGCGGCCCGCGGTCTGCGGAACATGTCGTTCCCCCACCACAAAAGGTTACGGAATTATCTCAGTCCGGCAAGTTTCGAACGACGAAATCCGAAACCCTCAGGGAACTGCCAGGGATCGGTCAGCCGCGGCCGCGGCCTGCGACGCGTGGATTGCCACGTTTGCCCCAGCTGTCGGTGCGCTGTTTGCCCTGTCCGTCCCGGCCGTGTCCGCTGCCGCGCTTGGCTCCGCCGCGGGTGCGCGGGGCGCCCATGTCGCGCCGGATGTCGATCGGGGTCTTGCCGATCCTGGTGTGCCGCAGGGACGCCAGCGTCTCGTTGTCCAGGTTCTCGGGCAGCTCGACGAGGGAGAAATCGTCGCGGATGCTGATGTTGCCGAAGTCCCCACGTGTGAGACCGCCCTCGTTGGCGATCGCACCCACGATCGCACCGGGCGAGACCTTGTGCTTGCGTCCCACCGCGATTCGATATGTCGCGAACTGCCCGCCGGATCCACCGGATCGACGTGGCGCCCGCTCCCGCCGCTCCGACCGCTCGCCCTCCGGCGGGTCGGGAGCCATCAGGAATCCGCCGTCACGGGTCTCGAGCGCCAGCGCTGCGGCCACATCGGCCATCGTGACGTCGTTGTCGCGGACGTAGTTCTCCACGAGCTGCCGGAACATGTCGAGGTGATCGGACCCGAGATTGCCGGTGATCGAATCCGCGAACTTCGCGACACGCTGCGCGTTCACGTCCTCGACGCTGGGCAGACCGATCTCGGTGAGCGTCGATCGCGTGGCACGCTCGATGGCCCGCAGCAGATGCCGTTCCCGCGGTGAGACGAACAGCAGCGCGTTACCCGACCGCCCGGCACGTCCGGTGCGTCCGATGCGGTGGACGTAGGACTCCGTGTCGTGCGGGATGTCGTAGTTGACCACGTGCGAGATGCGGTCGACGTCGAGGCCGCGGGCCGCGACGTCGGTGGCCACGAGGATGTCGATCTGCCCGTTCTTGAGCTGGTTGATCGTCCGCTCACGCTGGGCCTGCACCATGTCGCCGTTGATCGCGACCGCCGAGAAGCCGCGCGACCGCAGCTTCTCCGCGAGTTCCTCGGTCCCCGACTTGGTCCGGACGAACACGATCATCGCGTCGAACGTCTCCACCTCGAGGAAGCGGGTGAGCGCATCGAGTTTGCGCTGGTGGGACACCTGCAGGTAGCGCTGGGTGATGTTCTGGGCGGTCGCGGTCTTGGACTTGACCGTGATCTCCTGCGGATCATGCAGATACCGCTGGGCGAGCCGTCGGATCGCGCTGGGCATGGTGGCCGAGAACAGGGCGACCTGCTTGCTGTCCGGGGTCTCGGCGAGAATCCGCTCGACGTCTTCGGCAAAACCCATGGTGAGCATCTCGTCGGCCTCGTCGAGCACCAGGTACTCGAGTTGCGAGATGTCGAGGGTGCCCTTGTCGAGGTGATCGATGACGCGGCCCGGGGTGCCGACGATGACCTGGGCACCCCGCTTGAGGCCGGCGAGCTGGACGCCGTAGCTCTGGCCACCGTAGATCGGGAGCACCCGCACCTCGGGCATGTGCGAGGAATACCGACCGAACGCCTCGGCCACCTGCAGCGCGAGCTCACGCGTCGGCGCCAGCACCAGCGCCAGCGGGCGCCGGGCCGAGGAGTCGATGCGGGACAGGATCGGGATCGCGAAGGCGGCGGTCTTGCCGGTACCGGTCTGCGCCAGCCCCACGACGTCACGCCCGGCCATGAGCGGCGGGATCGTCGCGGCCTGGATCGGCGAGGGGGTCTCGTATCCGACGTCGACGATGGCCTGCCGGACCCGTGAATCGATCTCGAGGTCGTCGAAGGAGGCCATCTGACCCTCGTCGGCGCTGCCCTGCTCGTCGCCCGCGGCACTCATGTGCGATCAATCCCGTTCATCAGGCCAACTCTAATCGGCCGGGGCGCGATGCGGACAATCGTCGACGGGACTCACCGCCGACATCATCACGGGTTCACCGGGACGGCACCCACGCAGCGACCATTCTGTGATGGCCGACACGGATACTGGTACTGTCAGTGCCACTTAACCGGCATGTGACGGAGCCCACGCGGGCCCGCCCATGCCCGTTATGACCGAATTTCGTTGCGCGCAGGGGAGCCCGCCATGGAGCAGTATTCCACTCCGTCGAACCTGTCCATTGAGGACAAGGCGACAACCGTAGACAGCATTCTCCGCTACCGGGCCGAGCGGCCGACGATGCCGCTGTTCCGCAAGCGGTCCGGCAATCAATGGATCAACGTCACCGCCAAGCAGTTCACCGACGAGGTGGATGCGGTCGCCAAGGGCCTGATCGCCTCGGGCATCAAGCCGGGTGAGCGGGTCGCGATCCTGTCGTCGACCCGATATGAGTGGACGATCCTCGACTACGCGATCTGGCGTGCCGGGGCCACCACCGTGGCGATCTACGAGACGTCGGCGCCGGATCAGGTCAAGTGGATCCTCGAGGATTCCGGGACCGCGATGCTGTTCGTGGAACAGCATGCCCACTACACCAAGCACATCGGCGTGATCGAGGAGGCCGGCGACCTCCGCGAGACGCTGATCATCGACGACCACGCGCTGGCCACCGTCACCAAGCGGGGCGCCAAGGTGGGAGACGAGGAGCTCGACGACCGGCACGCCAACGCCCTGTCCTCGGATGCCGCGACCCTGATCTACACCTCGGGCACCACCGGCCGGCCGAAGGGCGTCGTGCTCACCCACGCGAACTTCCTCGCCGAGTGTGCGGCCACCCGCGATGCGGTCGGCGCAGGCATGGTCGAGGGCAAGTCGACGTTGCTGTTCCTGCCTTTGGCACACGTGTTCGCCCGTGTCGTCGCCGTCGGGTGCGTCGAGAACGGCGTGATCCTCGGCCACACCAGCGACATCCCCAACCTCATCGAGGACCTCGGCAAGTTCAACCCCAACTACGTGTTGTCGGTGCCGCGGGTCTTCGAGAAGGTCTACAACTCGGCCAAGCAGAAGGCCCACGACGGCGGCAAAGGCGCGATCTTCGACCGTGCCGCGGACACCGCGATCGAGTACAGCAAGGCGCTCGAGAGCGGCGGCGCAGGCCTCGGCCTCAAACTCAAGCACGCACTGTTCGATCGGCTGGTCTACGGCAAGCTGCGCGCCGCGCTCGGCGGTCAGTGCGAGGGCGCGATCTCCGGTGGCGCACCCCTCGGTGCCCGTCTCGGACACTTCTTCCGCGGCGTCGGGATCCCCGTCTACGAGGGCTACGGCCTCTCCGAGACCACGGCCGCGGTGACCGCGAACAATGAAGACCATCAGCGTGTCGGTTCCGTCGGCCGCCCCATCCCGGGTGTGACCGTCGGTATCGCCGACGACGGCGAGGTGCTGCTGCAGGGCCCGGTCGTGTTCAACGGCTACTGGAAGAACGCCAAGGCCACCGACGAGGCGATCGCCGACGGCTGGTTCCACACCGGTGACATCGGCCGGCTCGACGACGGGTACCTCTTCATCACCGGTCGCAAGAAGGAACTCATCGTCACCGCCGGCGGCAAGAACGTCTCCCCCGCCCAGCTCGAGGACACCATCCGGGCGCATCCGCTGGTCAGCCAGTGCCTCGTGGTCGGCGACAACAAGCCGTTCATCGCGGCGCTGATCACGCTCGACCTGGAAGCGGTACCCGGCTGGCTCGAGCGCCATCACCTTCCCGCCGACACGTCGCCGGCCGACCTCGCCGAGAACAAGGATCTGCTCGCCGAGATCGACGCCGCGGTCAAGGACGCGAACGCCAAGGTCTCCAAGGCGGAGGCGATCAAGAAGTTCGCCATCCTCGACACGGACTTCACCATCGAGTCCGGTGAGCTCACACCGACATTGAAGCTCAAGCGCAACGTCATCCACGACGCGCACAAGAAGGCGATCGCCGACCTCTACACCTGATCTCCGGTCCGAACACACACCGACGACGCCCGGTTCCGCATCACTGCGGGCCGGGCGTCGGTCGTCGGGGGCGGTCCACCGCGACGACTGTAGGGTGACATCCGATGAACCGGGATCTTGCCATCGACGCGACGCGGGGCCTCGCGATCTGGAGCATGATCTCGCTGCACTTCGCCGCAGGCACGCATATCGCCGCGCCCACCCACGCCTTCCCGTACGTCGACGGGATGTCGGCGTTCGTGCTCCTGTCGGGACTCGTGCTGGGGCTGGTCTATCGACGGTGGATCGAGCGGATCTCGCTGCGCTACGCCTACGTGCGGCTGACGAAACGGCTTGTGACCCTCTACGTATGCCAGCTGAGCATCGCACTCGTCGCCGTCGCCGCCGCACTCGCCGGTCATCGCTGGTTGACCCTCCTGCTCCCGGTGGAGGACTGGGGTCAGGGGTTGGAACTCGCGTTCGGCATGCGCTACCTACCCAGCGGCGGGAACATCCTGCTGCTCTACATGGTCCTGATGGCGTCGGCCTATGCCCTGTTCCCCATGCTGGTGCGCGGTTGGTGGATCGCCATCGTCACGGGTTCGCTTGCCCTGTACATCATCTCGATGTTGTGGTCACCGGACTGGTTCTATCTCACCGCGTACATGGCCGGTCCGCGCATCCAGAACTGGGCCGCCTGGCAGGTCATGTTCGTCCCGGCCGTCGTGGTCGGCTGGAAGTGGCGAGACTGGCATGTGCCCGATCTCATCGACCGGTGGCTGCCGGCCTTCGTCGCGGTCGCGCTCGCCGTGGCGCTGGTCCTGCACTTCGCCATCGACACCGGGCGCCTGATGCGATTCGAACCCGCCGTCGCCGACAAACTGGATTTCCGCCCGGCCCGCGCGATCGGCGCCTGGGTGGCGGTGCCGGCGATCTACGGCATCTTCCGGATGTTGTTGCGGTGGTGGCACAAGGACTGGCTGCGCCCGCTGGTGATGACCGGTACCCGCAGCCTGGATTCCTATGTGTTGCAGGCGATGGCACTGGTGCTCGTACCGATCCACATCGCCCATCGTCCGTGGAGCACGCTGACCACCACGTGTGTCGCGCTCGCGGTCTTCGGCCTCTGCTGGGCGTGGGCGGAGTTCCGGGACGCCTGCCGCATCGACAAACTGCACCGGTTGCCGGTGATCCTCGCCGCACGCATCGCCTCGTCGCCATCGGGGATTCCGTCCGAGGAGGACCCACGACCTCGGCCGTCCGACGTCCCACCCGTAGGAGCCGCCCCGTGACCGATTCCGACCCGTCTCGTACCGTCGGCGACAAGACGCTGTGCGTGCACGCCGGCAACACCCGGACCGACGAGGACTCCCGTCGCGTCGGCGGCCCGATCCGCACGCCGATCACGTTGGCGAATTCCTATCACCTGCCCGACGACCCGTCGACCGTCGACTGGTCGGCCACCGGGGCGAGCGCAGCGACGGGAAATGTGACCGGGGCGAGCGCAGCGACGGGAAATGCCACCGGGGCGAGCGCTGGACTGTTCTACAGCCGCAACACCGGCGCCAATCAGCTGGCCCTGCAGGTGAAGCTGGCCGCGCTGGACCACGGCGAGGACGCGGTCGCCCTCGCTTCCGGGGTCGCCGCCCTGCACGCGATCTTCTTCACACACGTCGCGGCCGGCGATCATGTGGTCGTCTCGGACACCACCTATGAGGCGACGTGGAAACTCTGGTCGTCGTTGCTGCCACGCAAGTACGGCATCGAGGCCACCTTCGTCGACGTGACCGACCTCGACGCCGTCCGGGCCGCCCTGCGACCCACGACCCGGCTGGTGATCACCGAGGCGGTCGCCAATCCGACGACCAAGATCGCCGACGTCGCTGCGCTGGCCGACATCGCCCACGGCTCGGGCGCGCTGCTGGTCGTCGATTCCACCTTCACTCCCCCGCCGCTCTATCGGCCGCTGGCCGACGGCGCGGATCTGGTCGCGCATTCGCTGACCAAGTACATCAACGGTCACGGTGATGCCATGGGCGGAGCCGTCATCGGACGTGCCGAGCTGATCGAACCGATCAAGGCGGAGGCGATGGTCGATGTCGGCGGCGTGATCTCACCGTTCAATGCGTGGCTGATCTCGCGCGGTTCCATCACGCTGCCGCTGCGGCTTGCGCAGCACCAGGCGAGCGCCCGGCATCTCGCCGAGTTCCTCGACACCGACGACCGAGTGGCGTTTGTCGCCTATCCGGGGTTGGCATCGCACCCGCAACATGCCCTCGCGGCACGGCAATTCGGTGGTCGCGGCTTCGGCGCGATGATGGCATTCGCACTCGACGGCACCCCGGACGACCAGAATCGCTTCGTATCGCACCTGCGGGTCATCACCTCGGCGGTGTCTCTCGGTCACGACGAGTCGCTCATCGTGCACGTCGGCACCGACGGCCCACGGGTCGCCGCCTACCCGGACGAGTTCCGCCGCTGGGGCCATCTGCGGTTCTCGGTCGGGCTGGAGGACGTGGAGGATCTCGAGGCCGACCTGCGCGCGGCACTCGACGCGACCTTCGGCTGAATCAGTTCGCCTCGAACAGGATCCCTCGCCCGATGGCCTCCCGTACGACCGGGAGCGCGGCTTCGGCGAGCGCATCGCCGTCCACGCCGTGGAATCCGGCGAGCAGGTCGATCAGCGTGCCCAGCGCCACCTGGCCACGACATCCCGCGAGCAACGACCGCGACACCTCGTCGACACCGAGCACGGCCGCCGGACCGCCCGGACGTCGGACCGCAGCCGAGACCTGCTGCCAACCGTCGTCTCCCGGTAGCGACTGCTCCTCCAGGAAGATCGGGGCGGTGGCCAGCCGGACGCCGAGCAGGTGGGCGTCCGATGTCGTCCGCAGGTAGTGACGACGGGCCAGGAATGCCTGGGCCTCGACGCCGCTGACCTCTTCCCCGGCGCCGGTGATCTCCTCGATCACTTGGTCGGGTTCGCGCCTGTCGTCGTCGTGCCGACGACGAAGTGTGATGAGTCCCATGCCGATTCCCGCGATCCCGGTTTCGGCGAACCAGTCCAGCCACTGCGCGCCCCGCGTCGCCGCGTCGTCGGCGGATTCTCCGGCGTCGGACAGCCACAGCGAGATGTAGCTGATGGGATCGGCCAGCTCGCGCTGGACCACCCACGCATCGAGATCCGTCCCGGCGAGCCATCCGCGCACCCGGTCCTGCCAATCCGCCTCCGCGGGCACGATCCAGTTCGCCAGGATCTGCGCCGTGCCACCCGGATTCAGATGGTCCGGAATCGCACGGATGAGGTCGGCGCACAGCGTGTCCCCCACCATCCCCGAGTCGCGATAGATGTAGTCTTGCCCACCTGCGCCGACGACGAACGGCGGGTTGGAGACGATGAGGTCGAACCGCTCGCCGGCCACCGGCTCGAAGAGGCTGCCCGCGCGCAGATCCCAGCTCATCCCGTTCAGATGGGCGGTGGCCCCGGCCAGCGCCAGCGCGCGGTCGTTGGTGTCGGTGGCGACGATCTCCTCGCAGTGCGCGTCGAGGTGCAGCGCCTGGATACCGCAGCCGGTCCCGATGTCGAGCGCGCGCCGGACGGGCGATCGGATCACCGCACGCGCCAACGACACCGAGGCTCCGCCGATGCCCAGCACATGGTCGTGAGCCACCGGCGCCGCACGCATCATCGCGTCCTGATCCGAGACGACGAGGTACTCGCCCACGTCGTCGGCATGCGGCCGGATGTCCAGGGCGGCACGCATCGTCGATCCGGAGGCTCGTGAGAGCACACCGTTCGCGATCAGGGCATCGGCCGATACTGACGGGAATGCCTGTTCCACATCGACTTCCGGCTCATCAGAGCCGAGCAGGAACAGCCGAACCACCGTGGCGAGCCGGGAGGGTGCGCGCCGGGTGGCAGCGAGAGCGGGCCACCAGACGCCTCGACCGAGGGCGTCGTTCGCCGGTTCCCCGAGCAAGGCCGCGACCCCGTCGGTGGTGTAGCCGGCGGCCCGCAGATCGTGCCCCAGCCCGTCGAGGACCGCTGTGTCGTGCAGCGGCTGCCCGGCGCTCACCCGACCTTCCGATACTTCTTGTGCATGGCCTGCTTCGACACCCCGAGCAACGTACCGATCTCGGCCCAGGACAGGCCGGCATGGCGGGCACGCCGCACGGCGACCTCCTCTTCGCGGGCGATGTCGCGGCGACGAGCCGCGATCCGGGCCAACTCCTCGATCGGCGTCTCGCCGTCGTCACCCTGGATTCCGGTCTTCATGCATCCAGACTGCCGACAACACGCCATTTCGTCAACCTCGGTTGACGTATCTCCCCGGTTCACCTCGGCGTACCGGTTGCATGCCCCACAACAATGTTGTGCACAACATAAATCGGCTATGGTCGATGAGTGACCTCCGTTCGACTCGACGAGCAGCTCTGCTTCGCGCTGTACACCGCCTCCCGCGCGGTCATCGCGGCGCAGCGCCCGGGTCTGGCCGAACTCGGTCTCACCTATCCGCAATACCTCGCGATGCTCGTGCTGTGGGAGGAGGACGAGATCTCGGTCAGCCGGCTGTGCCGACGACTTCAACTCGATTCCGGGACCGTGTCGCCGCTGCTACGCCGCCTCGAGGCGCAGGGCTATCTGAGCCGTCGCCGGTCATCGGACGACGAACGCTCGGTCACCGTCAGCCTCACCCCCGAGGGCGCCGCCCTCGGTGCCCGCGCAGACTGCGTCTACGACTCCCTGGTCGCGGCGATCGCCGATGCGGCCCACGAGGAGTCGGCCCAGGAGGATTCGGCCCAGGAGGATTCGGCGGACGCTCGCACCGACGTCCCGTTCGACGCCGACGCACTCATCGCACTCCGCACGACGCTGCACGATCTCACCGACGAACTGCGCCGACACCTCGGCGCAGCCGCCCCATCGAAAGGAACCGACACATGAAGACGATCTACACCGCAGAGGCCTTGGCGACCGGAGACGGTCGCAACGGACATGCGCGTACCTCCGATGGCAAGGTGGATCTCGACCTCGACATGCCGACCGAACTCGGCGGTTCCGGTGTGGGCACCAACCCCGAGCAACTGTTCGCGGCCGGGTATGCCGCCTGTTTCCACAGTGCCCTCCGGCTGGTCGCCGGTCAGGCGGGTGCCGATGTGACCGGTTCGGCCGTCGGGGCGCGGGTGTCGCTCGGGTCGACTGACGCCGGCGGATTCGGACTCGCGGTGGAACTCGAGGTGTCGCTGCCCGACGTCGACGACGCGACGGCGAAGACCCTGGTCGACAAGGCCCACGAGGTCTGCCCGTATTCGAATGCGACGCGCGGCAACATCGACGTCACCCTCACCCTCGCCGATGACTGATCCGCATCGGGTCGCCGGCCTGACGCTCGGGGCGATCCTCACCACCGCCGGCATCGGGCACATGACCTTCCAACGCAAGGAATTCCAGACCCAGGTGCCCGACTTCGTCCCTCTCGGGCCGGATGCCACGGTGATCGCCTCCGGCATCGTCGAGGTCGGCCTCGGCCTCGGCCTCATCGGACTGCCCAAGCAGCGTCGCACGTTGGGCGCGGTGGCCGCCGCGTTCTTCGTCGCGGTGTTCCCGGGCAATATCCATCAGTACCGCAACAAGATCGACGCGTTCGGCCTCGACTCGGACCGCAAGCGATTCATCCGACTGTTCGGTCAGCCCGCGCTCGTCGCGCTGGCCTGGTACTCCCGCGACTGAGGGCAGCGACTGAGGCCACTGACGGCGGCACCCCGACGACGACACGTCAGCGGGGTGCCGCCGTCGTCCGTCGGACCACCAGGCCCGGAGTATGCCGATAGACACGCTGGGGCGCGGTGAGTCGGTCCATGCGCTGGATCAGGAATTTGGCCGCCTGCGCGCCGACGGTGAAGTTGCCGTTGTCGATCGACGTCATCGAGATGTGGCGCAGGCTCGCGAGTTGGGTGTTGTCGTAGCCGATCAGCGCCAGTCCCCCGGGTACCGGGATGCCCCGGTCGTCGGCGGCCGACATCGCACCCAGACAGGTCATGTCGTTGAAGCCGAAGATGGCTGTCGGGGGCGTCGCCGAGTCGAGTAGACGCGCGGCCGCGGCATGGCCGCCGTCTTCGGTCATACCGCCGAACTCGACCGTGACCGACTCGACCGCCACCCCGGAGTCGGCGATGGTCTTCTCGAAGCCCTGCCGACGCAGGGTGCCCACCAGCCCCGGCCCCTGAATGTGCGCCAGCCGCCGATGCCCCAGCGCCAGCAGGTGTTCGGTCGCCAGCCTGGCGCCGATCAGGTCGTCGTCGACCGAGATGTCCACGGTCGGCAGATCCGGCTCGAGCGTGCCGGCGAGGACCACCGGGATCGACTGTGCGGCACGTTCGACGTCGACGCGCGCGTCGGTGGTGCCGACCACCACCAGCCCGTCCACCTGCCGGGAGAGCAGCGTCTCGACGGTGTCGCGTCCGACCTGGTGATCGAGTCGGCTGTCCACCAGGATCGGCGCGATGTCCACCGCGTCGAACGTCGTCGCGAGCCCCTCGATCAGGCTGACGTACCAGGGGTTACGGAGGTCGTTGATGACCACACCGACGGTGCCGCTCCGGGCCTCCGACAGTCCTCGCGCAATGGAATTGGGGCGATAGCCGAGTTCGTCCATGGCGGCGCGCACCCGCTCGCGACGTTCGTCGCTGACATTCGGCTCGTCGCGCAGCACCCGTGAGACCACGGATTTCGACACCCCGGCATGGGCGGCGACATCGCGGATCGTCGCGGCCCGCCGGTTCCCGATGTCCGGCACGGCGGCCTCGGGGCGCGCATCGTCAACACTCACAATCGCCCATCCTATTGCTCTGGTGATCCACACCACGTATGGTGACTGGGACCGGTCCCATGGTGTCCCACATCACTGTCCCACAGATCGTCGGTTTCCGACAGAAGGAGCGCTGACATGGTCCGCATGGCCCTGATCGGCGCCGGGTTCATCGGCTCCGTCCACGCTGCGAATCTGGCCGCCCATCCCGGTGTCGAGTTCGTCGGCATCTACGACGTCGACGGCGCACGGTCGACCGACCTCGCGTCTCGCTGCGGCACCCGTGCCCTTGATCTCGACGACGCGTTCGCCCCCGCAACCGTGGACGCGGTGTTGATCGCGTCGTCGACCGACACCCATGCCCGGCATCTGCGCCGCGCCGCTGCGGCCGGTCTCGCGACCTTGTGCGAGAAGCCGATCGACCTCGATCTCGATCAGGCGGTGGACGTCGTGGGCGAGGTCGCGGGCGCGGCCGGCTCGTCCGGACGACCCATGATGGTCGACTTCAACCGACGCTTCGATCGTGACTACGCCGAACTCCAGCGGGCGGTGCGCGCCGGTGAGATCGGTGGCGTGGAACTGGTTCAGATGACCACGCGCGGTCCGGCTCTGCCGCCGCTGGACTACGTCGCGGTGTCCGGCGGTCAGATGCGGGACCAGACAGTGCACTTCTTCGATCTCGCGCGCTGGATCACCGGCGAGGACCCCGAATCCGTGTACGCGGCGGGATCGGTCTTCGCCGACCCGCGCATGGCCGATCTCGGCGACGTCGACACGTCGGTGGTGACCCTGCGGATGCCGAGCGGCACGCTGGTCCAGATCGACAGTGTGCGCCGCATCGGCTACGGCTACGACGAGCGCATCGAGGTCCTCGGGTCCACCGGGATGATCGAGGCCGGCCGCCAACGCGTCGGATCGGTCACCCGGTACCAGGCGGGCCGACTCGTCACCGACGGCATGCATCCGGGCTGGTTCGAGCGCGTCGCCCCGACCTATCGCAGTGCCCTCGACCACTTCGTCTCCGCGGTCAGCGCCGGGACGCCCATCGGCCCGACCCTGCCCGAGGCCCTCGCGGCCCAGGCTGTCGCCGAGGCCGCCGCCCGATCGTTGGCCTCCGGCGGGTCAGAGACCATCACCTACCCGGCGCTCGCCGCCGTCACCAGCTGAAACACACGAAGGGACAACGCAAGTGAGCAACATCATCGTCGGTTCTGCACCTGACTCCTGGGGTGTCTGGTTCCCCGAGGATCCCCAGCAGACCCCGTACACCCGATTCCTCGACGAGGTCGCCGCGTCCGGGTACGAGTGGATCGAGCTCGGCCCGTTCGGCTACCTGCCGACCGATCCGAAACAACTTCTCGACGAGCTCGGCGAGCGCGGCCTGAAGTTGTCGGCCGGAACCGTGTTCGAGCATCTGCATCAGGACGACTCCTGGGATGCCGTGTGGACGCAGATCGAGGACGTCGCCAAGCTCACCGCCGCGGTCGGCGGCAAGCACGTCGTGGTGATCCCGGAGATGTGGCGTGACCCCGCGACCGGTGAGGTGCTGGAGGATCGTCACCTCACCGACGAGCAGTGGCTGGCCAAGACCCGCGGCATGAACGAACTCGGCCGCGCGATGTTCGAGAAGTACGGTGTGCGTGCGCAGTACCACCCGCACGCGGACAGTCACGTGGACACCGAGGAGAACATCTACCGGTTCCTGGAGAACACCGACGGTGAGTTCGTCAACCTGTGCCTCGACACCGGACACGTGAGCTATTGCGGCGGAGACAATCTCGCCATCATCCGTGCTCACCCCGAGCGGATCGGCTACCTGCACCTCAAGCAGGTCGACGAGGCCGTCCGCGCCAAGGTGGCCGCCGACGACCTGCCGTTCGGCGAGGCCGTCCGCCTCGGTGCGATGACCGAGCCGCCACGCGGCATCCCGGAGATGCCGCCCCTGCTCGACGCGGTCGCCGACCTGGGCATCGACATCTTCGCGATCGTCGAACAGGACATGTACCCATGTGCCCCCGACGCCCCGCTGCCGATCGCCCAACGCACCCAGCGCTACCTCGGTTCCTGCGGCGTGCCGGCCGTCCGTTTCAGCTGACACTCGACACCTCACCGAGGAGACACCGACATGAAGGTCGCACTCGACCCCACCCCGTTCCACCACAGCCACTCGCTGCTCGAATTGCCGGGTGTCGTCGCCGATCTCGGCTATGACCACCTGCAGCTGACACCGCATGTGGACATGATCCCGTTCTTCAACCACCCGAAGGCCGACGACGACCTGGTCGCCAAGTTCCGCAAGGCCTGTTCGGCTGCCGGAGTCGGGATCGCGTCGGTGCTGCCGGTGCTGCGCTGGTCCGGTCCGGACGAGGACGCCCGTGAAGCCGCCGTCCGCTACTGGAAGCGGGCCATCCAGATCACCATCGATCTCGGCGTCAATGTGATGAACACCGAGTTCTCCGGCAGACCGGAGAAGGCCGAGGAGTCCGAGCGGGCCTTCTACCGCTCCATGGAGGAGCTCGTGCCGATCATCGAGCGGGAAGGCATCGATGTGCGGATCGACCCGCACCCCGATGATTTCGTCGAGGACGGACTGTCCGCGATCCGGATGATCCGCGGGATCAACTCGAAGAACGTCGGTCTCGTCTACGTTGCCTGCCACTCGTTTCACATGGGCGGCAACATGGCCGAGATCATGCGCACCGCCGGCGACATGCTGCGCCTCGTCCACGTCGCCGACACGATGGATCACCATGCGTCACATGGCCTTCGGTACATCACCAACCCGCCCGGCAACGCGGTCCGGGTGCATCAGCACCTCAAGATCGGCGACGGCGACGTCGACTGGGACGAGTTCTTCGGCACCCTCGGCGAGATCGGCTTCTACGATCGCGACGACACCGTGATGGTGTCCAGCGTGTTCGCCGAGAACGAGAACGCACCCGACGTGAGCAGATACCAGCTGGCGACGATGAACGACTACGTCACCAAATACGCACGGTGAGCACGATGCTGCGTCATCTGCCGTCGCCGCGCACCCCCGAGCCCACCTCGGCGCCCGTACTGCGTTGGGGCATCATGGGTCCGGGATGGATCGCCCAGCGGTTCGTCGGCGGCCTGCACAAACACACCAGGCAACGGGTCACCGCCGTCGGGTCGCGCAGCGCCGGGCGCGCCGACGAGTTCGCACGCCGCATGAACATCCCGTCATCGCACGAGGGTTACGACGCTCTGCTGGCCGACCCCGATGTCGACATCGTCTACATCAGCACACCCCATCCCCAGCACCACGGATGCGCGCTCGCCGCGATCGCCGCGGGCAAGCACGTCCTCGTCGAGAAGCCCATGGGCATCAACGCGATACAGGCGCAGGAGATCTTCGCCGCGGCCCGCACCGCCGGGGTGTTCGCGGGCGAGGCGATGTGGACGAGGTTCCTGCCCAAGTTCGACGTGATCCGCCAGATCCTCGACGACGGCGTGCTCGGCACGAGGCGCACCGTCGTCGCCGACCACGGCGAGTACTTCACCACCGATCACCGGATCTACGATCCGGCCCTCGCCGGTGGACCGCTGCTGGATCTGGGCACCTACCCGGTGGCGTTGGCACAGTGGGTACTCGGCGAGATCGGGCAGGTCGCGGCCTTCGGCCGGCCGGCCACGACAGGAGTCGACGGGGTCGAACTCAACGGTCAGATCGCGGCCACCATGGGCCATGCGGGCGGCGGTCAGTCGCTCATCACCACGACGATCCTCGCGGACACACCCACGACCGCGTTCGTCGCCGGTGAGAACGCCTACCTGTCGGTGCCGGGGCCGTTCTACCAGCCGGGGCCGTTCACCCTGGTCCAGCGCGACGGCGAGCACCTCACCCACGAGGAGGAGCCCGCGCAACACGAGGACGGGCTGCACTTCTCGGCCGCCGACGCGGCACGCACGATCGCCGACGGCGCCACGGAGTCCCGGATTCATCCGGGCGCCGATGTCATCGCGACGCTCGATGCGATGGACCGCATCCGCGCCGAGATCGGCATCGTGTTCCCCGGTGAGCGATGAGCCGCGCGGAAACGGACTGACGACCGGGTTCCGTGCGCGCGGGTAAGCGGTCTGCCTTACGATGCGGTGATTATGGACGGTGACCCCGAAGGCGACGCATCACGGTTACAGGCACGGCTCCTGATCGTCGAGCTCGAGCGCGCCGCCGACGCCATCGTCGAGCAGCTCGAGTCGGGCAATCCGCGGGCATCCGACGCCGGCGTGCGTCGCGCCGAACTCTACGAGGCGCGCGCACACATCCGACGCCTGCAGGAACGGTACGGTCTGAGCGCGATCGCTACTCGCCCAGATGCGGGGGCACGGCGGCCGGATCGACCATGACGTCGGAGCCGCCGAGATCGGAGTTCGCGCGGCGCTCCACCAACAGCGGAACGAAATCTCGGACCCGGGTGTCGTCGAAGTGCCGATAGGCGGACTGGACGGCGGTCGCGACCTCGTCCGGATCGCGATGTGTGTACATGCCGATCAGGCGATCCTGGACTTCGCTGATCTGACGCAGCTCGTCCTTGTTGTTCTGGTCCACCTCTTCGACGGTAGCGAGCTACCGGCGAGTCGCACGGTTCGAATCGGACAATTCACCTGACGTTCACCCCGTGCGTCGGGAACCTGGCCGGTGAACTGAGTTCGCCCCGACCGCTGTTCGCGATCGGGGCGATTCAGTGCCTGCACCGTCCCCGGATTCCCCCGTTGCGCGACGATGCACGTCGCGCGGGGAAGATCGACGAAGCCGGTGCGTCCTCCGGATGCCCCTCGCGGGGGATGGCGAAGAGGCGATCCGTCGGCCTCACCGATGGTACTGATCCATGGGGACAGGAAACGTACGCCGCGATGAACCGCGGGGAAACGGCCCACGCGACGCGCGCGCACCGGTCGCCTGCGGCATCATCGGGTCGATGAGACGATGCCCGTGCGACCGATTTGCGGGACATGTCTGAGCCCGCCGAGCTGACGTTCTACCACGGGCCGATGGGGGCCGGGAAGTCGACGTTCGCCCTCCAGACGCATTTCAACCAGAGCCGTCAGGGGCGTGTCGGACTGCTGCTGACGAAACACGATCGCTCCGGGGAGCCCGCCGTGACGAGCCGCATCGGGTTGGCCGCACCTGCGGTCGTCGTCGGCGACGGGGATGACCTCCATGACGTCGTGATGCACCGGCATCGACGAGAGCGGCTGGACTTCGTCGTGTGCGACGAGGCGCAGTTCTTGGCACCCGCGCAGGTGGAGGACCTGGTCCGGATCGTCGACGAGGTCGGCATCGACGTCTTCGCGTTCGGACTGCTCACCGACTTCACCGCCGCCCTGTTCCCGGGGTCGGCCCGGCTCGTCGAGCTCGCCGACGGGGTGCACCGGATGCAGGCCATCGTGCTGTGCTGGTGCGGGAGGCCGGGTTTCCTCAATGCGCGCGTCGTCGGCGGACAGGTGGCCCGGGCGGGCGAGCTCGTCGCGATCGGCGACACCGAACTCGGGCCGGTGATCTATCAAGCGCTGTGTCGTCGGCATTTCATGGGCGGACAACTGGAGGAATGAGTGCGCGAGGGGGGACTTGAACCCCCACGTCCGTGGACACTGGAACCTAAATCCAGCGCGTCTGCCAATTCCGCCACTCGCGCGTGTCGCCGGCCACACCGGCGCCTGCGTCAGCGTACCGCCCGTGGGGCGATCATCGCTGGCCAGGTACCGTCGGGGATATGGAATCCGGTTCGAGCACCCCCGGTCACCGGCGGCGTCCGGCGCTGATCGCGCTGGTGGTCGTGGCGGCGGTCGCCTGCCTCGCCCTGGCGTACTGGCAATGGGATGTGTACGAGTCGTCGGCGGGTACCGCGCAGAACCTCGGGTACGCGTTGCAGTGGCCCGCGTTCGCACTCGCGGTCATCTGGGCCTACCGCCGATTCGTCGTCCTGGAGAACAATCCGGACGAGCAGCGCAAGATCGCCCACGACGCCAAGGGCGCCACCGAGATCCCCGCCGGCATCCTGCCCGACCGGCCGACGACCCCGAGCGCGTCGTCGCTCCGCTCGACCCCGTCCGCCAACGAGGACTCGACCCTCGCCGATTACAACCGCTACCTCGCCGACCTGGGTCGGTCGTATGCGGCCGACTCTGGCTCCGCATCCGGAGCCGGCCCCACATCCGAATCAACATCCGAATCCAGCAGTGAGGACCAACGCAGGTGACCGAAACGACCAGTCCCACCACCGGCACACCCGTGGCGAAGGTACGCGGAGCATTGCTGCGCTACCGGATTCTCGCCTGGATCACGGGTCTGTGGTTGTTGCTGCTGGTCGCCGAGCTGGTCCTGAAGTACGGATTCGACGTCGACGCGCTCGACTTCGTCCCGATCGTGCACGGTTGGGTCTACTTCGTGTATCTGATCCTGACCATCGATCTGGCCATCAAGGTGCGGTGGCCGCTCGGGAAGATCATCCTCACGTGCATCGCCGGCACCATCCCGTTCCTCTCCTTCTGGTTCGAACACATCCGGACCAAGGAAGTGAAGGCGGAGTACAACCTCTAGCCTCACGGCTGCGGGCCTGCCGTCGCTGCGTCCGACACCAGAGTTCACGAGCTGATCCGCGCCCCGTGACGTCGCGTTCGGCATCGGTTCATCGACGACCGACCACACTGTGCGGGTGCGCATCGTGCAACTCGCCAACTTCTACGGCGCCCGGTCGGGTGGTCTGCGGACCGCCGTCGACCGCTGGGGCGCCGGATATGTGGCGGCCGGCCACGAGGTGATCCTGGTGGTCCCCGGCGCCGACGACCGTGCCGCGACGATGCCCAACGGCGTGCACCGGATCACCGTGCACGCACCCCGACTCCCCTTCTCCGGCGGCTACCACGTCGCGCCGCCCCGCCGGGTCGCCGACATCCTGCGCCACCTCCGGCCAGACGCCGTCGAGGTGTCGGATCGGCTCACCCTGCGCGGATTCGGCGCCTGGGCGCGGCGACGCGACATCCACTCGACGATGGTGTCGCACGAACGACTCGACCGGCTGCTCTCCATCGCCATGCCGGACGCGGTCGCCCGGATGATGGCCGACGAGGCCAACCGCCGCACCGCGGATTCCTTCGACGCCGTGGTCTGCACCACGGGATTCGCCGCGGCCGAGTTCGACCGGATCGGCGCGACCAACGTGGCGCACGCACCACTCGGGGTGGACCTCGACGTCTTCGATCCGCGGCATGCCGATCCTGCTGTCGGGGCGCGATTCGCCGACGACACGACGACGCTGATCGTGCACTGCGGACGCCTGTCCCCCGAAAAACGACCCGATCGCAGCATCGCGGCGGTCGGCCGGCTGCATGCCGCCCGACGGCGGGTTCACCTCGTGGTCGCCGGCGACGGACCCCGACGTCCCGCCTTGCAGCGGGCCGCACGTGGGCTGCCCGTCACGTTCCTCGGCCACGTCGCCGATCGCGCTCAGGTCGCCGCGCTGCTCGCGTCGACGGAGATCTCGTTGGCGCCGGGGCCGCACGAGACGTTCTGCCTGTCCGCCCTCGAATCGCTGGCGTCGGGCACACCGGTGGTCGCGTCCCGATCATCTGCGGTGGCCGGCATGGTCGATGCGAGTTGCGGAGCACTGGCCGCCGACTCACCCACGGCGTTCGCCGAGGCGATCGAGCAGGTCCTGGAACTGCCCCGCCCCGAGCGGGAATCGGCCGCGCGACGGCGCGCCGCCCGGTACCGCTGGCCGGACTCGGTGGCCCGGATGCTGGCGATCCACGGGGGATCGCCGGACCTCGGACCGCGTTCAGTTGTCGGCGAGTTCCCGTAGCGCCGGCACCAGTGCGGCGAGCGCCTTGCCTCGATGACTCAGTGCATCCTTCTCGGTCGGCGACAGCTCGGCCGACGAACGTCCCTGCGCCGCATCATCATCCGGCACGAAAAGCGGATCGTAACCGAAGCCGTTCGCGCCGCGCGGTCCCCGCAGGATGATGCCACGCCACTCACCGCGCACGACTGTCTGCTCCCCCGAAGGCAGCACCAGTGCGCATGCCGAGACGAAAGCCGCGCCGCGCCTCTCGTCCGGGACGTCACCGATCTGGGCGAGCAGGAGGTCGTTGTTGGCCCGGTCGTCGCCGTGCCGCCCGGACCAGCGGGCGGAGAGCACGCCCGGCATGCCGTTCAGCGCATCCACCTCGAGCCCGGAATCATCTGCCAGACAAGCGAACCCGGTTGCCCGCGCACCGGCCTCCGCCTTGATCAGCGCATTGTCCTCGAACGTCGCACCCGTCTCGGGCTCCTCGGGGTACTCCGGGACGGCGTCGAGACCGATCACGTCGATGCCGCCGACACCCGCGGCATCCAGCACGCGTCGCAGTTCGGTCAGCTTCTTGGCGTTTCGGCTGGCGACCAGCACCGTGGTCATCGGGGCGTCGGCAGGTCGCCCGGGTACGGTGCCGCGAGCACCTCGCGCTGCGCGTCGAACAGCTTCTCGGTCCCGACCATCGCGATGTCGAGCAGTTTGTCGAGTGTGGCCCGCGGGAAGGTCGCGCCCTCACCGGTGCCCTGCACCTCGACGAGGGTGCCGGCGTCGGTGGCGACGACGTTCATGTCGACCTCCGCACGCGAATCCTCTTCGTAGGGCAGGTCGAGTCGCACCCGGCCGTCCACCACACCGACGCTGACCGCGGCGATCATGCACGACAACGGCTGCGGATCGCTGAGCCGCCCGGCAGCCTTGAGCCAGGTCACCGCGTCGGCGAGCGCCACGTAGGCGCCGGTGATCGCCGCGGTCCGGGTGCCGCCGTCGGCCTGCAGGACATCACAGTCGATGGCGACGGTGTTCTCGCCGAGCGCACCGAGATCGATACAGGCCCGCAGCGAACGGCCGACCAGGCGGCTGATCTCGTGCGTGCGGCCACCGATCTTGCCCTGCGTCGACTCGCGCCGGGAGCGTTCGTGGGTCGATGACGGCAACATCGCGTACTCCGCGGTGAGCCAGCCGAGGCCGGAACCACGCCGCCACGGCGGAACGCCCTCGGTCACACTCGCGGTGCACATCACGCGGGTCCCGCCGAATTCGACCAGGACGGAGCCCGCCGGATGCGAGGTGAATCCGCGGGTGAAGGAGATCGGTCGCAGTTCGTCGTCGGCCCTGCCGTCAGCTCGTGTCGTCACGTGGCCAACTCTAACGATCGGCAGCGACGGGCCGGGATCGCGGGGCATCGCCGGCTGCGGGGTCGGTGGTCTCGATACACCGGCTCGCTCCGCTCGCGCGGCACTCGACCAGCGGTGGCAACGCGGTGGTTGCGGGCCTTGCTCCGCTCGCGCGGCACTCGACCAGCGCGACGGATCCGCCGATGGCTGTCAGGGGACGAGGTCGAAGACCTGGCCGGGACGTACCAGATCGACCGGACCGGAAAAGGTGGAACGCGCCTCGGCGAGGATCGATTCGGCATCGAACCACGGCGCGAGGTGCGTGAGCGCCAGCGACCGCACTCCGGCCTTGGTGGCGATCTGCCCGGCCTCGTAGCCCGACAGGTGCAGATCGGGCGGTCGATCGTCGGGGGCGTGGGTCCAGGTCGCCTCGCACAGGAAGATGTCCGCGCCCTCGGCGACGTCGACGACCTCGTCGCAGAGTGCGGTGTCCCCGCTGTAGGCGATGACCTGCCCCTGCGGACCGGTGATGCGCAGACCGTAGGTCTCGGGCGGGTGGTTGACCTTCACGGGCTTGACCGTCAGACCACCCACCGCGACCTCGACGCCGTCCTGCCATTCGACCGGATCGAACGTGTCGGAGATGTCGTCGACGTCACCGGGGACCTCTGCCGATGCCGCGCCCACCCGGAATGCCGTTCCGGACGGACCATAGAGGGCGGCGCGTCCGGATGCGGGGCGTGGGGCGTAGCGCCGCCACACCAGCATGGCGGGAAGATCGAGGCAGTGGTCGGCGTGCAGGTGACTGAGCACCACATCGACGTCGACCGGGTCGACGACACGCTGCAGTTCCGAGAGGACGCCCGGTCCGCAGTCGACGAGCACCGGCCGCTCACCCTCGACCGACAACAGGTACCCCGAGCAGGCGGACCCGGGGCCACCCACACTCCCGGAACACCCGAGGACCGTCAGACGCATATGCCCTACTGTGCCATGCCCGACTGTGGACGAGTCCGCATACGGGTCACAACTCTCCAACGATGGTTGTGGTCGTCAGAGATGCTGCACCTGGCCGATCGCCGGACCGAGGAAGCGGGTGGACAGCCGCGCGAAGAACTCCGGATCGCCAGTGGATCGGAACTCCCGGACCGCGGCGCGATCGGAGTGCGGATGCAGCAGATCCTGCTCGGTCAGCACCCGGAAAAGGTCCTTCGCGGTTTCCTCGGCGCTGGACACCAGGGTCACCTGGTCCCCCATCGCGAGCTGGATCACGCCCGACAGCAACGGATAGTGCGTGCACCCCAGTACCACGGTGTCGACGTCGGCCTCCTGGAGCGGCTCGAGGTAACCCTGGGCGAGTCCGAGGATCTGACGTCCGCTGGTGATGCCGCGTTCGACGAAGTCGACGAACCTCGGACACGGCACGGCGGTGATCTCGACGTCGCGGGCGGCCGCGAACGAATCCTGGTACGCCCGTGAGCCGATCGTCGCCTGCGTGCCGATGACGCCGATACGCCCGGTCTTGGTCGCCACGACCGATCGGCGCACGGCGGGCAGGATCACCTCGACGACGGGGATCGGCGCATACCGCTCGCGCGCATCCCGCAGACACGCGGCCGACGCGGTATTGCAGGCGATCACAATCGCTTTCACGCCACGCTCGGCCAGATCGTCGCCGATGGCGAGGGCATGACGACGGATGTCGGGGATGGCGAGTGGACCGTACGGTCCGTTTCCGGTGTCCCCGATGTAGATGACGTCCTCGTCGGGCAGCAGGTCGATGATCGCGCGGGCAACGGTCAAGCCGCCCACCCCGGAGTCGAAGATGCCGATGGGTGCTGTCTGCGTCGTTATGACGCCACCCCCGGGAACTGGGGGTTGGTGGTCGTCGCCTTACGCCGACGATCCCGGTCGGCCAGGTACCACGCGGCGAGCACGCCGCCGAGCGCACCGAACAGGTGTCCTTGCCACGACACCCCCGAACCGCTGGGGAGCACGCCCCACAGAACCGATCCGTAGATCAGGAACAGCACCAATCCGCCGAGGATCTGCCAGAGGTCGCGGTTGAACAGCCCGCGGATCAGCAAGAAGGTCAGCCATCCGAAGATGATGCCGGAGGCGCCGACGGTGACGGTGTAGGGCGGCGCGAACAGCCACACACCCAGTCCCGACACCACCCAGACGATCGCGGTGACGATCACGAAACGCTTCGCCATCAGCAGCAGGAAACCGAGCACCAGACCCGGTATCAGGTTGGCGAACAGGTGCTGCCAATCGGCGTGCAGGAACGGGGCCCAGAGGATGCCGTCCAGTCCGTCGACCTGGCGCGGTTCGATGCCCGCGTCGTCCAACCGATAGTCGGTGGCGACGTCGATCGCCTCGATGACGAACAGCAACGCGGCGATCGCCGCCATGATGATCGCCGATCGCTGCCACAGCGGCCGGGGTCCCTGCCGGGTTCGGCCCGAACCCGTGGGCGCGGGATTCGTGGTCATGGAAGATTCCTTGTCGGTGTGGTCTCGATACGCGACCAACGGGTGGACCGGGCTCGCTCGCTCGCCGGCCACTCGACCGACGGTGGAGAGCGGTCCGCCCCGCGACCGTCACGCCCAGAGCTGGCCCTCGAGCGCCTGCTCTGCCTGCTCCAGGCTACCTTCGTACGCTCCGGTGCTCAGATACTTCCACCCGGCGTCGGGGATGACGAGGCCGATGTCGGCGCGTTGCCCCTTCTTCAGCGCACCCCGGCCCACGCCGCGGGCGGCCTGCAGGATCGCACCGGTGGAGATTCCGGCGAAGATCCCTTCGGTGTCGATGAGTTCGCGAACCCGGGCCACCGCATCGACACCCTGGACGGAGAACCGCCGGGTGAGCACGGAGTCGTCGTAGAGTTCCGGCACGAAGCCCTCGTCGATGTTGCGCAACCCGTAGACCTCGTCGCCATACCGCGGTTCGGCGGCGACGATCTCGATCTCCGGATTCTTCTCACGCAGGAATCGGCCGACACCCATCAGTGTCCCGGTGGTGCCGAGTCCGGCGACGAAATGGGTGATCTCGGGTAGGTCCGCGAACAGTTCGGGGCCGGTGCCCTCGTAGTGCGCGAGCATGTTGGCCTCGTTGCCGTATTGGTAGAGCATCACCCAGTCGGGATGTTCGGCGGCGAGATCCTTGGCCATCGCGACCGCGGTGTTCGAGCCACCCGCGGCGGGCGACGAGATGATCCGGGCACCGAACATCGTCAGGAGCGAGCGGCGTTCCTCCGACGTGTTCTCCGGCATCACACAGATCAGCTGGTAGCCCTTGAGTCTCGCGGCCATGGCCAGCGAGATACCGGTGTTGCCGCTGGTGGGTTCGAGGATGATCGACCCGGGCGACAGCAGCCCGTCCCGCTCGGCCTGCTCGATCATCCGCAGGGCCGGACGATCCTTGATCGACCCGGTCGGATTGCGGTCCTCGAGCTTGGCCCACAGGCGGACGTGCGGACCGCCGTCAGGATCGTCGGGGTCGGAGTCCTCCCAGCGCGGCGACAGCCGCCGAAGGCCGATCAGTGGGGTGTGGCCCACCGACTCGATGAGTGAGGTGTAGCGGGCCACGGACTATCCGCCGGCGACCGCGGGCAGGATCGTGACATCGTCGCCGTCGTCCACACCGGTGTCGAGACCGCCGGAGAACCGCACGTCCTCGTCATTGACGTAGACGTTGACGAAGCGGTGCAGTTTGCCGTCGGCGACGAGGCGCTCCTTGATACCGGGATTCGCCGATTCGAGGTTGTCGATGACCTCGGCCAGCGTCGAACCGGAGGCTTCCACGCGCTTCTCACCTCCGGTGTGGGTGCGCAGGATGGTGGGGATGGACACGGTGATGGCCATGGGGTCAGCTCCTGATCTCGATCGGCTCTTCGGTGACCACGGCATCGACGATGCGATAGCTGCGGATCTCCGCGGTGTCGGCGTCGCGGGTGGACACCAGGACATAGTGGGCGTTCGGTTCGCTCGCGTAGGAGATGTCGGTGCGGCTGGGATATGCCTCGGTCGCGGTGTGTGAGTGATAGATCACCACCGGCTCCTCGTCGAGGCGGTCCATCTCCCGCCACACCTTCAGCTGCTCACCGGAGTCGAACCGGTAGAACGTCGGCGACCGTTCGGCGTTGGTCATCGCGACGAAGCGCTCCGGGCGATCCGAGCCCTCGGGCCCGGCGATGATCCCGCACGCCTCGTCGGGGTGGTCCGCGCGGGCATGCGCCACCATCGCGTCGACCAATTCCTGACCGATCGTCAGCACCTGAGATCCTCCTCCGACATCAGCTGTCAGCAACGCGCCCGGCATCCGGGCTATTCCGTCGGCCGGGCGGTTCGGTCGGCCGGACGTCCCCCGCCACGCTATCTGTCGGCCGGCTCGATGAGCGCGCCGACGCCGACGATCGCGCCTATCCGAAGGCCGATGGCAGGACGTCACGATAGGTCGGGATGCCGGCGACGGGTCCGGCCGCGAGGACCGCCCCGACGATCGCCCGCCGCACCACGACCGCGGCCGCGCGACAGACCTCGGCGAGCATCGCGACATCCGGATTCATGCCCGACGGCACCGGTGGCTGTTCCGGATGCCTCGCGCCGGTCGCCACCGCGAAGACGGTGTCGCCGTCGAGCGGCGAATGCGCCGGCACGATCGCCCGCGCCAGACCGTCGTGACCGGCCATCGCCACCCGGCGTGTGGACGCCGAATCCAGCGCGGCGTCGGTGGCCACCACCCCGATCGTGGTGTTGAGCACCGTCTGCTTGGCGACCAGCTCGCCATACCGGGCGATCTCGTCACCCCGGGGCGGCCGGAGGCCGAGCCCTAGCAAGTCGGCATCGGTTGCCGCCCAAGGCAATCCCGACATCGGATCGATCACGCCACCCACCGGGTTGGCCACCATCAGGGCACCGACGGTGACACCCGCTGCCGGACCGTCCGACAGCATCATCGACGCCGTCCCGACACCGCCCTTAAGGGCCCCGGCACGTGCTCCGGCGCCCGCGCCGACACTGCCGACCTCGACGCCGGAACCGCTCGCCGCGAGGGCGCTGCGGCCGAACGCGGCGTCGGGCCGGTTCTCCCAGGCACCCACCGGGAGATCGAAGATGACAGCGGCCGGCACGATCGGCACCACGTGCCCGAGCTCGTCCATCCGCAGACCGACACCCGCGGCCTCCAGGCCCGACATCACACCGTCGGCCGCGGCCAGCCCGTACGCGCTGCCGCCGGTCAAGACCACCGCGTGCGCGGTCTGGACCGTGTTCGCCGGATCCAGCAGATCGGTCTCCCGGGTGCCCGGGCCACCACCACGGACGTCGACCGCGCACACCGCGCCCGGCGCATCGATGCGCACCACCGTGGTTCCGGTCGCCCAGCCCCGGCCGATCCCGTCCGTGTCCGGCGCCGCCACCGTGGCGTCGTCATCGATCCGGTGATGATGGCCGACGAGGATCCCCGCCACATCGGTGATGCGGTCACCTGCCGGAGCGATTCCCGAAGACGTGGTCACGATCCCGGGTGCCTCACACCAACGACTCGACGAGGAGTTCCTGCATGACGGTCAGCCAGTGATAGACGTCGAGGTGCGCGGCGTGCGGGTGATCCGGCGGCAATTGATCCGGGGTGTCCTCCGAGATGCCGAGCATCGCACCCAGCGCCAGACGTACGTCATTGAGCGCGGTCAGCCACTCGGCGGCCTGCTCCTCGGTCAGCGCGAGGTCGCCTCCACCCTGCGGCAGCGTGTCCAGCACGACCTGCGCCGCAGCCATCTTGGCGTCGATGATGTACGGCTCGTGCACGCTGCGGAGCGCGCCGTTGACGTCGCCGTTGACCACGTCGGCGGTCAGCTCGCGATCCTGATCCGGTCGATGGAAGTCGGGCAACAATCGGCCCAGGGTCGCGTCGGTCGGCGCAGCCGTGTGCCCCGTGGGAATCCCGGTGACGTCGGAGAGTTCGTCGCGCGGCGCCGTCGATTCGCGTTCGCCGAGCAACTCCCGCATCGACGTCACCATCGATGCCAGGAGTTCGGCCTCGTGCACGTCGAGGTGGGAACAGATGCGCGTCGACGCGCCTCGGCCCTTGCGCTTCCAGGTACGCACGTGTCTCGGATTCCCCGCTCAGCTGTCCCGCTGCATGGTGGCCCACAGACCGGCCGCATGCAGCTTCCGGACGTCGACCTCCATCTTGTCGCGGTCGCCGGCGGAGACCACCGCCTTGCCCTCGTTGTGCACCTGCATCATCAGTTGGTTCGCCCGTGACTCCGAATAGCCGAAGACCTTCTGGAAGACGAACGTGACATAACGCATCAGGTTGACCGGGTCGTCCCACACGATCGTCACCCACGGACGGTCCAGCGAGGTCGCGCCATCGGCGACACCGGGTTCGGCAACCGCCGTCCCACCGGGTGATCCCCCGTCGCTTCGCTCGCCGAGCCATCCCCCGTCGCTTCGCTCGCCGCGGCGGGTAGCCTCGTGCGCACGAGTTTCGTCAGGCGCCATACGACCAAGGGTAAGCGATTGTGAGCATCGACAACACCGCCCTGCTGACCGATCAGTACGAACTGACCATGGTCTCGGCTGCGCTGCGGCATCCTGTTGCGCACCGTCCGTGTGTGTTCGAGGTGTTCGCGCGACGGCTTCCCGACGGGAGGCGTTACGGCGTCGTCGCCGGTACCGGGCGCGTGCTCGACGAGCTCACCGGGTTCCGGTTCGGCGACGACGAACTGGCGGTGGTGCGCCGGTTCCTCGACGACGACACCGTCGACTGGTTGCGCGAGTATCGGTTCTCCGGCGACATCGACGGCTATCGCGAAGGCGAACTCTATTTCCCCGGCTCCCCCATCCTCACGGTCCGCGCATCGTTCGCCGAAGGTGTCCTCCTCGAGACGCTGATCCTCTCGATCCTCAACCACGACAGCGCGATCGCGTCGGCCGCCGCCCGGATGGTCAGTGCGGCCGGGTCCCGTCCGATCATCGAGATGGGCTCACGGCGCACACACGAACGCGCGGCGGTCGCCGGCGCCCGGGCCGCCTACATCGCGGGTGTGGCCGCGACATCCAATCTCGAGGCGGCACGCACCTACGGCGTGCCCAGCGCGGGCACCGCAGCGCACGCCTTCACCCTCGGTTTCACCGGCCCGGACGGGCCCGATGAGAAGGCCGCGTTCGCGGCCCAGATCGAGGCGTTGGGCGTCGGGACGACGCTGCTCGTGGACACCTACGACATCACCCAGGGCGTCCGTAACGCCATCGAGGTGGCGGGGCCCGGACTCGGTGCCGTGCGCATCGATTCGGGTGACCTCGGCGTCCTCGCGCGCAAGGTCCGCGAGCAACTCGACGATCTCGGTGCGACCGGAACCAAGATCGTCGTGTCCGGTGACCTGGACGAGTACGCGATCGCCTCGTTGCGTGCGGAACCGGTGGACACCTACGGCGTCGGGACCTCGCTGGTCACCGGGAGCGGTGCACCGACCGCGGGGATGATCTACAAGCTCGTCGAGGTCGACGGCATCCCGGTCGCGAAGCGGGCCAGCCACAAGGAGTCCAAGGGCGGGGCCAAGGCGGCGGCCCGATCTGCGCGTCCCACCGGGACGATCGTGGAAGAGGTCGTGTACCGCGCCACCGATCAGGTGCCGGCCGCCGACGGACTCACGTTGCGTCCGTTGCAGATCCCGCTGGTCCGTGGCGGTGACGCCGTCGATTCCCTGCCGACGCTGGCCGAGGGTCGCGCACACCTCGCCGACGCCCTGGTCACTCTGCCGTGGGAGGGCCTGGGTCTGTCCCACGGCGACCCCGCGGTTCCCACCCGTTACGTGCTCGGATAGGCGGAGAGATGTCAGCCCACGCCCCGAAGGACCTGGCCCTGATCGTCGTCGACGTGCAGAACGATTTCTGCGAAGGCGGCTCGCTCGGCGTCAACGGCGGTGCCGCGGTCGCCGCGGCCGTCGACAAGATCGTCGACGACTACCGCACCGTCGTCGCGACCCGCGACCACCACATCGATCCGGGCGACCACTTCTCCGACGACCCCGACTATGTCGATTCGTGGCCGCCACACTGCCGCGTCGGCACCGACGGCATCTGCTTCCATCCGTCGTTCGATGCGTCGGTGGCGGCGGAGGTCTTCTCCAAGGGGCACTACAGCGCCGCGTACTCCGGCTTCGAGGGAGCCGCCGAGGACGGTACGTCGCTGGCCGATTGGCTACGGCAACAACGAATCTCGACGGTCGACATCGTCGGTATCGCGACCGACCACTGCGTCCGGGCCACCGCCCTCGACGCGGTGAAGGAGGGGTTCACCACCCGGGTGCTGCTGAACTTCACCGCCGCGGTGGCCGCCGACACCGCCACGAAGGCGCTCGCCGAACTGCGTGAAGCAGGCGTCGAACTCGTCGGCGACCTGCTCTACGACGGATCCACCCACATCGAATGATCACCATCGGATGAGCACGACCCCATCGGTGACCGCCCTGCTCGACACCGCGGTCACCGCCCTCGGCGGCAGCCGTCGAGACGGTCAGGTGCGCATGGCCTCGGCCGTCGCCCACGCGATCGACACCGGCGAGCATCTGGCGGTACAGGCCGGCACCGGCACCGGAAAGTCGTTGGCCTACCTCGTGCCGGCGATTCGGCATGCCGTCGACTCCGGCCGGACGGTCGTGGTGTCGACCGCCACGATCGCGCTCCAGCGCCAGCTGATCGAGCGCGACCTCCCGCGCCTGGCCCCCGCGCTGGCCGGGCCACTGAATCGCGAACCCACCTTCGCCATCCTGAAGGGTCGCGCGAACTACCTGTGCCTCAACAAGATCCACAACGGCACCGCCGAGGAACCGGCGACCGAGCTGTTCGACGCGTTCGAGTTGTCGCGCACCGGCCGGGAGGTCAACCGGCTGCGGGAATGGACGTCGGACACCGAGACCGGTGACCGCGACGACCTGACCCCGGGTGTGTCGGACCGGTCCTGGCGTCAGGTGAGCGTCTCGGCCCGCGAATGTCTGGGCGCGGCCAACTGCAGCTACGCCGACGACTGTTTCGCCGAACGCTCCCGCCGGGCCGCCGGGCAGGTCGACGTCATCGTCACCAACCATGCGCTGCTCGCGATCGACGCGATGAGTCCCGCGAGCATCCTGCCCGAACACGACGTCGTGGTGATCGACGAGGCGCACGAACTCGTCGACCGCATCACCTCCGTCTCCACCGCCGAGATCTCCGGCGCCGGCATCACCATCGTCGCCCGCCGATGCGGCAAGCTCCTCGACGAGGAGACCACCGACTCCCTGCTCGGCGCCGGCGAGCAGCTCGACGCCGTGCTCAGCGAGTCCCCCGGCCGTGAGTGGTTGCGGCTGCCGTCCGGGATGGCCGAGGTCCTGGCCGGGCTCCGCGATCGTCTGTGGTTGGCGCGCAATCAGATCGGACCGGTTCGGATGCCCGGCGCCGGCGGCGGGTCCGACGACTCCGCGGCCGCGCGGTCGGCCGCGCTGACCACGCTCGAGGACACCCACGACACCGTGGTCCGACTGCTCGGCGCGTTCGACTCCCCCGACCCGGCCAAGCGACGCGACGTGGTGTGGGTCGCCCACGACAAGGTGGGCCAGGACACCCGGGCGGTGCTGCGTATCGCGCCACTGTCGGTCGGCGGCCTGTTGCGCGCCTCGCTGTTCGCCCACTCCACGGTGATCCTCACCTCGGCCACCCTGACGATCGGCGGCAACTTCGACGCACTGGCCGCGACCTGGGGTCTGCCGGCGGCCGGCCGCCGGGATTCGGCCGGCGGGAGCGGAGCGCGTGATCTCGACGGGATCGACCCGTCCAGGGAGGTCCCGACCGGCGACATCGACGTCATGGCGATCGGCAAGACGGCGCCCGCCGACACGGCGCCGCCACGCTGGCAGGGGTTGGATGCCGGCTCACCGTTCGACTATCCGAAGGCCGCGATCCTCTACGTCGCGCGTCACCTGCCCCGCCCCGGTCGGGACGCGATCGCCGACGTCACCCTCGACGAACTGGCCGGTCTGGTCGACGCGGCCGACGGCCGGACCCTCGGACTGTTCTCGTCGATGCGCGCCGCGCGGGAGGCCGCCGAGAAGATCCGCGACCGGTGCGAACACCCGGTGCTCTGCCAGGGCGACGACACCACGTCGTCGCTCGTGCGGAAGTTCGCCGAGGACCCGCGGACGTGCCTGTTCGGGACGCTGTCGCTGTGGCAGGGCGTAGACGTGCCGGGGCCGTCGTGCAGCCTCGTGGTGATCGACCGCATCCCGTTCCCGCGACCCGACGATCCACTGCTCACCGCTCGCCAACGCGCCGTCGAGGCGCGCGGGGGCAACGGTTTCCTGACAGTCGCCGCCAATCACGCGGCGCTGCTGCTCGCGCAGGGCGCCGGTCGTCTGCTGCGGTCCACCGACGATCGCGGCGTCGTCGCCGTTCTGGACTCCCGACTGGCCACAGCCGGATACGGTGGATATCTGCTCGCGTCGCTCCCGCCGTTCTGGCGGACGACCGACGGAGATCTCGTTCGTTCTGCGTTGGGCAGACTGGCCGAGATCCCCTACGGTTGAGTTCGGCAGTGATGCCGGCGTCGCCGCACCGAGAGCGTGCGCCATCGAGGTCGCAGGTCTAGGAAAGAGGAGGCCGCTGGTGATCGGGCGGATGGGGATCGACGATATCCAACCCCTGGTATCGGCCGGGCAGCAGCCGGCGAAAGCCGTTGTGGGTGAGCTGATCCCGATCAGCACGACCGCCTGGCGAGAGGGCCACGACGCACTCGGTGTCACCCTGCACGTCGACGGGCCGGATCGCACCGCCCTCGACATCAGGATGCAGCCGGCCGACGAGGCCGACGTGTTCAACGCCGCGTTCGTGCCCGACGCCGTCGGGTTCTGGGTGTTCCGGATCGAAGCGTGGAGTGACCCCTACGCGACCTGGCGATCGGCCGTGCTGAAGAAGGTCGAGGCTGGTCAGGGCTCCGCCGACCTCGCCAACGACCTCGAGATCGGCGCGCAACTGCTGACGCGGGCACGCGACGTGGTCCCGGTGGACGCCCACGAGACCCTCGACGACGCGATCGGTCAGCTGCGCGCTCGCCGACGGATCGAGAACCGGGTCAACCTGGCCGTGTCGCAGGAGATCGCCGATCTCCTCACCGAGTACCCGATCCGCGAGATGGTCACCAAATCACGCTCGTATCGGATCTGGGCCGACCGTCGGCGCGCCCTGTTCGGATCGTGGTACGAGTTCTTCCCCCGCTCGACCGGCGGGTGGGATCACGAGGGCAACCCGGTGCACGGCACGTTCCTCACCGCCGTCGACGACCTGCCGCGGATCGCCGGGATGGGATTCGACGTCGTGTATCTCCCGCCCATCCATCCGATCGGCCGGGTCAATCGCAAGGGTCCGAACAACACCTTGGTCGCCGCGCCCGACGATGTCGGGTCCCCGTGGGCGATCGGATCCGACGACGGCGGTCACGACGCCATCCATCCCGCCCTCGGCACCGAGGCGGACTTCGCATACTTCATCTCCCGGGCGCGCGAACTCGACCTCGAGGTCGCCATCGATCTGGCGCTGCAGTGCGCCCCCGACCATCCGTGGGCCCGCGCACATCCGGAGTGGTTCACCACACTGCCCGACGGCACCATCGCGTTCGCGGAGAATCCGCCCAAGAAGTACCAGGACATCTATCCGCTGAACTTCGACAACGACCGCAACGGCATCTACCGCGCCGTCCTGAAGGTCGTGCTGCACTGGGTCAGTCTGGGCGTCAAGGTGTTTCGCGTCGACAACCCGCACACCAAGCCGCCGAACTTCTGGGAGTGGCTGATCATCGAGGTGAAGAAGCGCGACCCGGACGTGTTGTTCCTGGCCGAGGCCTTCACCCGGCCGGCCCGGCTCTACGGGCTCGCCCGTGCCGGGTTCACGCAGTCGTACACCTACTTCACCTGGAAGACCGAGAAGTGGGAACTCGAGCAGTTCGGCCGGGAGATCGCCGACCACGCCGACGAGGCGCGGCCCAACCTCTTCGTCAACACCCCGGACATCCTGCACGCCAGTCTGCAGTACGGCGGTCCCGGGATGTTCGCGCTGCGGGCGGCGCTGGCGGCCACCCTGGCGCCGACCTGGGGCGTCTACAGCGGCTATGAACTCTACGAGCACATCGCGGTCACCGAGGGCAGCGAGGAGTACCTGCACTCCGAGAAGTACGAGCTGCGACCCCGCGACTACAAGGCGGCCGCGAGCCGCGGCGAATCTCTCGAACCATGGATCACCTCCCTCAACGAGATCCGGCGACGGCATCCGGCCCTGCAGCAACTGCGCAACATCACGTTCCATCACCTCGACAACGCGGCGCTGATCGCCTATTCGAAATTCGATCCGGTGTCCGGTGACCGTGTCATCGTGGTGATCAATCTGAACCCGTTCGGTACCGAAACGTCCACGCTGTGGTTGGACATGCCCGCGCTCGGGTACGACTGGCAGGACCGGTTCACCGTCCGCGACGAGGTGTCCGGCCAAGAGTTCCATTGGGGACAGGGCAATTACGTCCAGCTCGAACCGTGGCGCGCGGTGGCCCACATCCTCGCATTGCCCCCTCTGGACCCGACCGCCGCCCGCCGACTCGCCTACCGGATGCAGTGAGGTTCCCGTGACCAAGAGCAGCAACACCCCGAGCCCCCGAGAGACCGCACCGGAACCCTCCGCATCCGATCACGATCTGCGCCGGCTGTTCAGCAACACGCATCCGGACCCACACGCGTTCCTCGGTGCGCACGACGCCCCCGGTGGCTGGACGATCCTGCGTACTCTTCGTCCCGATGCGGACTCCGTCGTCGCCGTGATCGGCGGGGTCGATCACCCGATGCATCGTCAGAGCGACGACCTGTGGGTGGTCGCGGTGCCGTACCGGGACCTGATCGACTACCGCTATCGCGTGACCTACCCGAACTCCGCGGGCGGCACCGACGAGTACGTCGTCGCCGACGGCTATCGGTTCCTGCCCAGCCTCGGCGATGTCGACATCCACCTGTTCGCCGAGGGGCGGCACGAGGCGCTGTGGGAGATCCTGGGTGCGCGGATCGTCTCGTACTCCACCCCCGACGGCGAGGTGCGCGGCACGGCATTCTCGGTGTGGGCGCCCAACGCGCACGGTGTGGTCGTGGTCGGCGACTTCGACAACTGGTCCGGCCGGCAGGCCCCGATGCGCTCGCTCGGCAGCAGTGGCGTCTGGGAGGTGTTCCTGCCCGACATCGGCGACGGCGCGCCCTACAAGTTCCGTGTGCACGGCGCCGACGGCGTGATCCGCGACAAGGCCGATCCGATGGCCCGCCGGACACAGGTCGCACCGTCGACGGTGTCGGTGGTGACCGAGTCGTCGTACGAGTGGTCCGATGACGAGTGGATCGCCAAGCGCGCCGCGAGCACCCCGGTCGACGAACCGATGAGCTGTTACGAGGTGCACCTGGCCTCGTGGCGGGCCGGCCTGTCCTACCGTGAACTCGCCGTCGAACTCGGCGACTACCTCCTGGAGAAGGGCTTCACCCACGTCGAGTTCCTGCCCGTGGCCGAGCACCCGTTCGGCGGCTCGTGGGGATACCAGGTCACGTCGTACTTCGCGCCGACCGCCCGATTCGGCTCCCCGACGACTTCCGCCACCTCGTCGACCATCTGCACTCGCTGGGGATCGGCATCATCGTGGACTGGGTCCCGGCGCACTTCCCCAAGGATGACTGGGCGCTTGCGCGGTTCGACGGCACGCCGCTCTACGAGGACGGTGATCCGATGCGGGGCGAGCAGCTCGACTGGGGCACTTATGTCTTCAACTTCGGTCGCCGCGAGGTCCGCAACTTCCTGGTCGCCAACGCGCTCTACTGGTTCGACCAGTTCCACATCGACGGTCTGCGCGTCGACGCGGTCGCCTCGATGCTCTACCTCGACTACTCACGGCCGGCCGGACAGTGGCGGCCGAACGTCTACGGCGGTCGGGAGAACCTGGAGGCGGTGCAGTTCCTCCAGGAGACGAATGCGACCGTGCACAAGCACTTCCCGGGCGTCGTCACCGTCGCCGAGGAGTCCACCGCGTGGCCGGGCGTCACCCAGATGACCAATCTGGGCGGCCTGGGTTTCACCTTCAAATGGAACATGGGCTGGATGCACGACTCCCTCGGGTACCTGGGCCGGGACCAGATCCACCGCAGTTTCCACCACCACGAGATCACGTTCTCGCTGATGTACGCGTGGAGCGAGAACTTCGTGCTGCCCATCTCGCACGACGAGGTGGTGCACGGCAAGGGGACGCTGTGGAGCCGGATGCCCGGCGACTCCTTCACCAAGGCGTGCGGAGTCCGGGTCCTGCTCGCCTACATGTGGTCGCACCCGGGCAAGCAGTTGATCTTCATGGGGCAGGAGTTCGGACAGACCGGTGAATGGGCCGACAACCGCAGCCTGGACTGGTTCCAGCTGGAGGGCTGGGAAGGCGAATTGCATTCCGGGATCTCGGCATTGGTCACCGATCTCAATCGGGTGTATCGCGGGAGTCCGGCGCTCTACAGTCAGGACGCGACGCCGGACGGGTACTCGTGGATCGATGCCAACGACACCGCGAACAACGTCATCAGCTTCCTCCGACACGGGTCCGACGGCTCTGTGATGGCGTGCCTGTTCAACTTCTCCGGCGCCGACCGCGCGAACTACCGCGTGGGGCTGCCCCGAGCGGGCACCTGGACCGAGGTGCTCAACACCGACTCGTCGGCGTATAGCGGCGCCGGCAAGGGCAACCTCGGCAGTGTCGAGGCCGACGGCCCGAGCTGGCACGGGCGTGAGGCGTCCGCACAGGTGATGCTCCCGGCCAACTCGGCGGTGTTCCTCGCGCCGGCCGTGGCGGACTAGGCCGACCCACCCACACATCGAAGGAGCCCACACCCTTGCAGGTGTGGGATCCTTCGAAGTGTGGGCCGAATCCGGCTCAGTAGAGCGCGGTGGCGAGCCTACGTCGTGCGGTGATGACGAAGGGTTCCGCCGGATCGAACAATTCGAAGAGCTCGAGCAGCCGGGTCCGGGCGCGGGTCCGATCGTCTCCCGCGGTCACCTTGACCACGGCGATGATGCGGTCGAAGGCCTCTTCCGGGCGCTGCGACATCAACAGCACGTCGGCGGCGGCGAGTTGCGCGTCGACGTCGGTGGGTGCCGCGGTCTCGACGATGGCCGGGTCGTGGGCCTGCGCGCGCAGCACGAACTCGAGATTGCGGGCGGCCGATGCCGCCTCGATGTTCTCCGGCTCGACCTCCACGATCGCCCGGTAGTCCGCGAGCGCACCGTCGAAGTCCCCGGCGTTCAGCTTCTCCTCCGCGGCGACCATCCGGGGGTCGTCGGCCTCGGGTTCGGCTGCGGCTCCCGCGCCGTCCCCGCCCGGCAACACGTCACCGAGCTGGGCGAGGATGTCGTCGACCCATTGGGTGATCTCCGCCTCGGATCGGACACCGTTGAAGGCGGCAACCGGCTGGCCCTGGGCGATCGCCACGACCATCGGGATCGACTGCACGCGGAACGCCTGGGCGATCCGCGGGCTCGCGTCGACGTCGATCTTGGCCAGTACCCAGCTGCCCTGTGCGCGGGTGGCGAGCGACTCGAGCACCGGTGAGAGCTGCTTGCACGGACCGCACCATTCGGCCCACAGGTCCACGAGCACGAGCTGTCGCTGAGAGCGTTCGAGCACCTCCGCCTCGAAGGTCTCGTCGGTGACGTCGAGGACCGCCGGTCCGCTCGATGCACCGGGCGTGCTCGACGCACCCGGTCCGCCACCGGCCGGGCCACCGTTCGGCGGCTGGTCGGCGCGCGGGGCCGCGGCCGGCCGTTGAGCCTGCTGTCGTTGCGCGTCTGCGCGTTCCTTGAGGGCCGAGAGATCCACGGCACCCGACATTGCTACCGCGGCGGCAGCCTGTTGCCGGGCGGCCGCGGCCGCCTGCTGCCGATTCGTTGGTCGTGTCACCCCTCTAGTGTGTCATGCCGCGCGACGTCGGATCGCCGCTGCCGCTGCCCCGGGGAGCGCACGACCCCGGCCGCCGCCGCGGCGAACACCAGCGCCCCGATCGCGACCGCGAGACCCACCGGCAGGCTGCTGCGATTGCTGATGAACCCGACCACCGCGGGACCGGCGAGCATGCCCAGATAGCCACACCCGACCACCACCGAGATCGTGCGTCCGCTGGAAGCGGTGGTGAGGTTCCCGGCGGCGGTGAAGATCTGCGGGATCAGGCCCGCCAGTCCGATGCCGAAGACGGTCCACCCGACGATCGCCCAGCCCGCCGACGGCGCCAGCACCGCGACGGTCATCCCGACGATCCCGATCAGCGCCCCGAAGCGCACGACCGCCACCGGACCGACCGCGGCCGCCACCGGATCGACCCCGAACCGGGCGACCGTCATCGCCGCACTGAAGGCGGCGAAGGCGATCGCACCGATCGACTCGTTGGTGTCGAACGTCTCGACGATGTGCAGGGCACTCCAGTCGTACGCCGTCCCCTCGGCGAGCATGAGCGCGAACGCGACGGCGGCCATCAGGACCACACGGCGCAGGTCGACCCCGGTCCACCAGGGTCGGCGGGGCACTGATGCGGATCGCGCGGGTTCGACGTCTGCCGGCGAGGTCGATCCCGGCGCAGGCGCGGCCGACTCACGGCCGCGCAGGCCACGTGCGGCGCATGCCGTGACGACCAGACCGGCCACACCGGCGACAGCGACCGTGGCCGGTACGCCGGTGTCGAGCCACAGGGTGGCGGCGACGACCCCGGACCCGACGAGACCGCCCACCGAGAAGTAGCCGTGGAACGACGACATGATCGGCCGGCCGTAACTCCGTTCGACCTGGACCGCCTGCGCGTTCATCGAGACGTCGAGGGCGCCGTTGGCGAAGCCGAACGCGGCCAGCGCCGCCGCCAGGGTCGCGGGTCCGGTCGCGCACACGGGCCCGAGGATCACCACCGACAGCAGGACTGCCGCGGCGATCGTCGTGGGTCGCGACCCCCATCGGTCGATGATCGGCCCACATAGCTGCATGGCGACGAACGCCGACGCGCCGAGCAAGAGGAGCAGGCCGCCGAGCTGATCGTGCGAGACCCCGGTGCGCTCGGTGATGACCGGGATGTGTGCGACCCACATGGCCGCCAGGAAGCCGTTGAGGGCGAAGATCGCGGTGACCGATGCCCGGGCACGTCGGCTCGTCGGCGTGACCGCGACGTTCCGCGACCCGACCTCCCGTGCGAAGGGTGTCACCCGAGGTGCTCGTCGATCCGCTCGACCTTGCCGGTCAGCTCTCCGGTGTGCCCGGGCCGGATGTCGGCCTTGAGGACCAGACCCACTCGGGGGGCCAGCTCGGCGACCGCGTCGGCCGCGGCCTTGACGACCGCCATCACCTCGTCCCAGTCGCCTTCCAGATAGGTGAACATCGCCGTCGTCTGATGCGGGAGCCCGGATTCCCGGACCACCCGCACGGCAGACGCCACGGCGGCACTCATGCCACCGTCGTGGTCGACCGCGTCACCGCCCGATGGCGTCAGACTGAAGGCGACGATCACCGGTCCGGCTCCGGGTCAGGCGGCCAGACGCTGCGGCGTCTGACCGTCGGAGAGTTCGGCGAGGTGACCGTTGCGCTGGGCCCACCACTCGAACACCAGGGTGCCGAAGGGCGGGATGCTCGACACCAGCGCGAGGGCCGTCACGCCGACCCGCCAGCGCAACTGCACCGCCGTGACCAGCGAGACGAGGACGAACAGCACGAACACGATGCCGTGCACCATGCCCGGAACCGCCACCGCCTCGGTGTGCCCGAGGACCCACTTGAAGAACATGGCGATCAGCAGCGCCAGCCACGTGATCGCCTCCAGGACTGCGACGAGACGGAAGCGCTTGGCCGGGGTGCTGAGATCGAGGAATTGCGACATGGTTCCCATTGTGCCGAATCGGACAGCAGACTACGACAATCTGTAGTACACATCTCCCGATCCGGGCTGCTCAGGGCGAGCCGAACCGACGGGAGAGGTGACCGGTCAGCTCTTCGGGACCCGCACGATCAGGGCATCGCCCTGGCCGCCGGCGCCACAGAGTGCGGCGGCGCCGACGCCGCCACCGCGACGCTGGAGCTCCAGCGCGAGATGCAGCGTGATACGCGCACCCGAGGTGCCGATGGGGTGTCCGACGGCGATGGCGCCACCGTTGACGTTGATGATCGACGGATCGATGCCGAGCTTCTTGGTCGACGCCAGACCGACCGCGGCGAAGGCCTCGTTGATCTCCACCAGGTCGAGATCGGCGGGCGTGATCCCGGCCCGTGCGCAGGCCTTCTCGATCGCGTTGGCGGGCTGTGCCTGCAGCGACGAGTCCGGTCCGGCGACGACGCCGTGCGGCCCGATCTCCGCGAGCCAGGTCACCCCGAGTTCGGTGGCCTTGGCCTTGCTCATCACGACGACCGCGGCCGCGCCGTCGGAGATCTGCGACGAGTTGCCGGCGGTGATGGTGCCGTCCTTGCGGAAGGCGGGGCGCAGGCCGGCCAGCGAGTCCGCAGTGGTGTCCGCGCGCACGCCCTCGTCCTCGGCGAAGGACACCGGCTCACCCTTGCGCTGCGGGATGCTGACCGGCACCACCTCGTCGGCGAACAGGCCGTTCTTCCACGCGATGGCCGCGCGCTGGTGACTCTGCGCGGCGAACTCGTCCTGCTCGGTGCGCGTGAAGCCGCGGGTCACGTCTGCCGCAGCATCGGTGGTGACGTCGTTGCCCTGCTCGGTCAGCGCACCCATCGGCTGGTCGGTGAAGGCATCCCACAGTCCGTCGAACGCCATGTGGTCGACGAGCTCGGTATTGCCGTACTTGAAGCCGCCCCGGCTGCCGGGCAGCATGTGCGGCGCCTGGGTCATCGACTCCTGGCCACCCGCGACGACGACGTCGAACTCGCCCGCCCGGATCAGCTGGTCGGCCAGCGCGATCGCGTCGATCCCCGACAGGCACATCTTGTTGATCGTCAGTGTCGGTACGTCCCAGCCGATCCCGGCCTTCACCGCGGCCTGACGGGCCGGCATCTGTCCCGCGCCGGCGGTCAGCACCTGCCCCATGATCACGTACTCGACCGCCGAGGCGGGCACGCCCGAGCGCTCCAGCGCACCCTCGATCGCGATGGCCCCGAGATCCACCCCACTGAAGTCCTTCAGCGATCCGAGCAACCGCCCGAACGGGGTGCGGGCCCCCGCGACGATGACAGTCGACGACTGGTCGGTGTTCGTGGACATGAGGACCTCCAACGTGGGTGTGAGCCGGCAGACCGAGCGCCCGCTCTGTGCGCTTGTCCACCCAACGCTACCGTTAGACCATGACCACCTCAGCAACAGACCCCGCCACCGTCACGGCCACCGACGTCATCTCCGACCTCGTCGTCGCCATCGATCACGTGGGCATCGCCGTCGCCGACCTCGATGCCGCCAAGCAGTGGTACCTCGACCACCTCGGCTTCGTGACGCTGCACGAGGAGACCAACACCGGCCAGGGCGTGATCGAGGCCATGGTCGGCCCCCGGAACGCCGGTGACACCGGCGGAGCCGTGATCCAGCTGCTGGCCCCATTGACCGACGACTCGACGATCGCCAAGTTCCTCGACCGCAACGGGCCCGGCCTGCAGCAGCTCGCCGTCCGGGTCACCGACGTGGAGGCCGTGAGCGAACGCCTCACCGCGGCCGGGATCCGCGTCCTCTACCCCGAGCCCCGGCGCGGCACGGCCGACTCCCGGATCAACTTCGTGCACCCCAAGGACGCGGGTGGCGTACTCCTCGAACTGGTCGAGCCTGCGACCGAATCCACAGGTCACTGACCTTTCCGACTGAGATAGACTGTGCCGCATGTCAGCTCCCGCACCGCGGCAACTCCCGTTCGCGATCGTCATGCGCGGCTTCGACCGCGACCAGGTGGCCGAACATCTGCAGCGCATGGACGCCGAGCTGCGGGTCCTCGCGGCGGACCGGGATGCCGCGACCGCCAACGCCCATGAGCTCGCCGCGCACCTCGAGGAGGCGCGCGACGAGATCGAGGAGCTGCGGCGTGAGGTCGACAAGCTCTCGGTGCCGCCGACGACCGCCCAGGGCATGAGCGAGCGGCTCGGCCGCATGCTCCAGCTGGCCTCCGACGAGGCCTCGGAGATCCGGGCGGACGCCGCCGCCGAGGCGGCCGAGACCACGTCGATCGCCCGGCAGGAGGCCGCCGCCGTACGCGACGACGCCCAGGCCGATGCCCAGAAGGTCCGCGACGACGCGAACACCAAGGCGCAGAAGACGATCACCGACGCCGAGGACTGGGCACGACAGGCCCGGGAGAAGGCCGACGCACTCACCGCCGCGGCCGAGGAGGAGGCCGAGGAGGCCGCGAAGCTCATCGCCGAGCGCACGGCGGCGATGGAGGCCGAGCACAGCGAGACGATGAGTGCGGCCCGGGACGAGGCCCGACGCATCGTGACGAAGGCCAAGGGCGAGGCCGCCGAGCTGGAACTGCAGAGCACCCGGGCCCGGCAGGCCGAGCGGGAACGCCACGACGCCGAACTCGCGACGCAGCGGGACCGCGCCCGCAACGATGCGCAGCGGACGAAGGACGCCGCGCAGGAGATCGCCACCGAACGCCTCGCCCGCTCGCGCGAGCTCGCCGGCAAGGCCGATCTCGCTCGCAAGCAGGTCGTCGAGCAACTCAACCAGGTCCGCGACCAGCTTGTCCGACTCCCCGAGCAACTGGCCGAACGCCACCAGGATCTCGCCGACCTCACCGAGAACGATGACGTGGAGCTCCTCAACCGCGCCCTGTCGTCGCAATCCCAGATCAAGCGATCCACGGCGACCAACGGCGCCAACGGGTCGCCGCAGCCCTCCACCGCGTCATCGGGTCAGTCGAACGGACGATGACCACCGGCCGGGCCAGCGCGGTCCGGCCCGCGGGTGACCTGCAGTCGATACCATGTCGCGCATGAAGAGGCGCATCTACGTCACGGTGAACCGCGTGACCAACGCTGTCGTCGCGCGGCTGGGCCTGCGCCGGTTCCGTGGCGCCGACCTCCTGATGCTCACCACCACCGGGCGCACCACCGGCGAACCCCGCACCACCCCGCTGATCTATCACGCCGACGGCGATCGCTGGATCGTCGTCGCATCCAATGGCGGCGCGGACTGGGAGCCCGGCTGGTGGCTCAATCTGCGCGCGGGGACGGCGGCCGAGGTGACCATCGGCGACGAGGTGACGCCGGTGCACGGAACCGAGCTCACCGGCACCGACCGCGAGCAGATGTGGGCAACGCTCAACGATCAGGTCTTCGACTATCAGAGCTATCAGGACAAGGTCAGCCGAACCATCGCGGTCGTCGCACTGACGCCCGTCGGCTGAGCTCCGGCCCGGTCGGGGTCAGAAGAGTCGGAACTCGGTGCTCTCGGCACCGCGCAACGCGTCGTAATCGAGTACCAGACAGCGGATTCCGCGGTCCTCGGCGAGAGTGCGGGCCTGCGGCTTGATCTGTTGGGCGGCGAACACCCCCGAGACCGGCGCCAGGATCGGGTCGCGATTGAGGAGTTCGAGGTAGCGCGTCAGCTGCTCGACGCCGTCGATCTCGCCCCGACGTTTGATCTCCACGGCGACCGTCGACCCGTCGGCGTCGCGGCACAGCAGGTCGACCGGGCCGATCGCGGTCATGTATTCGCGACGGATGAGCGTATGTCCCGAGCCCAGCGTCTCGACGTGTTCGGCGAGCAACTCCTGCAGGTGCGCCTCGACACCGTCCTTGACGAGCCCGGGGTCGACGCCCAATTCGTGCGCGGAATCGTGCTCGATCGACGCGATGGTGATGCGGAGTTCCTCGCCGGTCTTGTTGGTGACGACCCAGTACGCGTCGGCCTCGACGCCGTCGGGCACCTCCGACTCGACCATCCAGCACGGCGGACTCATCCAGTTCAGCGGCTTGTACGCGCGATCGTCGGCGTGCACGCTGACCGACCCGTCCGACTTGATCAGCAACAGACGCTTCGCCATCGGCAGATGGGCGGTCAACCGGCCGACATAATCCACCTGACACTCCGCGATAACCAGACGCACGGTGGCCAGCTTAACGTCCACCCGTCCGGCCGCGGGACGTCACCCGCCGAAGACGTCACCCTCGCCGAGTCGGCGCTTCAACAGGAACGCCTCCGCGTCGGTGACCGCGGCCTCCATCGTCGAGTGCACGTGCGGAAGAGTCGGGTCGAAACCTCGAAGCGCTTGCGGTGCAAGGAGATCCGGCGCTAATTGGTCGTTCCGGTGTCGCTCCACGCTGTCGCGCATCACGCGGTCCGGGTCGACGACCAATCCGGCCTGTCCGCGTTCGTCGAGCGTGTGTTTGAAGGTCAGCACCATCGTCCGCGCGACCGGGTCGACCACCCCGATCCGCGAGATGTCCACGATGGCGACGTCGTAGTCGTCGATGTCGTCGGAGAGCCGACGCATGGCGGCCTCCGCACCGGAGAACGTCAGATCCCCCTGCAATTCGTAGACGCGCACCCGCTCGCGGCAGGTGCGCAGGTAGCCGCGTTCACGCTCGGTCCAGTCCTCGCTCACCTCGAACTCGGTGATGTCGTAGACGGACCGGATCGTCACCCGGCTCTCGCGGGTGAGGTTGAACATGTGCAGGCCGAGATCGGTCGACAGGTGTCGGCAGGTGTCGATGCCGCGCACGCTGTTACCGTGCCGGTCTAGCCGCGGCGAGTACACGCCGATGCCGAGCTGGCCGGGCAGGATCGCGAGGATGCCGCCGCCGACCCCGCTCTTGGCGGGTAGGCCGACCGACGACACCCAGTCCCCCGCGCCGTCGTACATGCCGCAGGTGGTCATCACCGACAGCACGCGCTGCGCGACCTCCTGAGCCAGCACCTGCCGGCCGGTCCGCGGGTTGAGACCGCCGTTGGCGAACGTGGCGCCGATGACCGAGAGGTCGACGGTGGTGACCAGCAGCGAACACTGCCGGTAGTAGAGGTCGAGGGCGGCCTCCGGATCGGTGTCGAGGACGCCGAAGCTGTCCAACATGTAGGCGATGGCCCGGTTACGCGAACCGGTCTGCGCCTCCGACCGGTAGACGTCCTCGTCGAGGGTCAGTCGGCGCCCGGCGCACGCGGAGTAGAACTCCACCAGTTCCCCGTAGACCCGATCGACGGTCGCCTGATCGACATCACGCACCGGTGGCAGCAACAGCGATGTGGCCATGATCGCACCGGCGTTGATCATCGGATTCTTGGGTCGCCGGTTGTCGTCGACGCTGATCTCGTTGAACGCCTCGCCGGACGGTTCGACGCCGATCTTGGCATCCACCTCGTCACGGCCGATCCGGGTCAACAGCAGGGCGTAGGTCAACGCCTTCGAGATGGACTGGATGGTGAAGCCGACCACCCCGTCCCCCTCGCTGTACACGTGCCCGTCGTGCACGCACAGCGAGAGTCCGTAGCCGTCGGGGTCGACGCGTGCCAATTCGGGGATGTAGTCGGCCACGGAGCCGGAACGGTCCTCGGCGCAGACAGCCATGATGTGGCGGAGATATCCGTCGACGTGCGTGGTGGTCACACAGCGAATGTAGGCGATCGGACCGCGGTCGGGCGCCCGACAGACGGGACCGACGGCCGACCGGGTTCTACAACGCCGACGCGTCACGGGTCGGGTCGGCGACCCGGCCCTCCTCCCGCACCGCGACGATGACACCGTCGGCGAATCGATAGGGGTTCGCGGCGATCAGTCCGCCGAGGTGTTTGCGCAGCCGGGAGATCTCGGCCCGGACGGTGATGGTCCGATCGTCCACCCCGAACAGGTGACGGGACAGCGCCGCGGCGCTCTGTCCGTCGGGGTGTCGGGCCAGCAGCGCGAGGATCTCGGCGTGGCGCGGCGACGGCCGCATCGTCCAGCTCCCCGCGATCCCGGAGACGGCCACCACGGGTCGTCGGGGGTCGCTCAGGTCGAGGTCGATCGCCGTCCCCGACGACTCCCTCTGCTCGGTCGCGACGCGCACCAGCCACCCACCGGGCAGCGGCTCGAGGTCACACTCGCCCAGGCTGTGCAGCCAGACCCGTCCGGGCGAGACCTGTCGTGGCAGCGACAGACGGGTCAGCGGGGTGACCTCGTCGAGTGCGGCGACCCAGCCGTCGTCGTCGACGGCCAGCGCCGGTCCGCGCAGTCGCGCCAACATGGGCGCGGCGACCGATCGTAGGCGATCGAGCGTCCGGCGGTGGTGATCGCGCAGCTGCGACTCGGCGAGCTTGGCGACGACGTCGACGAGCGCGACGGTGGTCGGGTGGATGGTCGCGGCCGGACCGCTGACATCGACGGCGCCGAGCAAGGTGCCCGTCCGCGGGTCGCGGATCGGGGCGCCCGCGCAGGTCCACGAATGATGACTGCGGACGAAGTGTTCGGCGGAGAACACCTGCACGGCCCGGCCGGACATCAGTGCGGTCCCGATGGCATTGGTGCCGACCGAGTTCTCCGCCCAGTCCGCGCCCTCGACGAATCCCAGCCGGTCGGCGCGCTGCAGGACCCGGGGTGCACCGCTGCGCCAGAGCACGCGGCCACCGGCATCCGCGACGACGAGAATGTTGTCGCCGTCGGCGATCACCGAGTCCAGACCACGGGTGAGGTCGTCGAGCACGGCCAGCAGCCCGGAACCGTGCCGGCGCGCCTCGATGTCACCCACGTCGAGCCCGGCATCGGCGACGTCGGCCTCCGGGTCCACTCCCGCGTGCAGCACCCGGTCCCAGGACTCGCTGATCAGCGATCGTGGACGGGCGGGCATCTTCTCGCCGGCCATCGCGGCGTCGTAGACAGCCGACAGGAGTTGCGCATAGTGGCGCGGGTCATCGCCTGCCGACACGGCAGGCTCAGGACCGAGTTCGGTATCTCCGGGCGCTGACACAACCCCGATTGTGCGCTCGATCACACCCGGATCGCAAAGCCGACCGCCCGGTTGCAGGGGGTTGCACCGCGACCCCGACGGCTCGCAACCCGATGCAACCCTTGCCTCCCACCCGTCCCACGCGGTGTGCTGTGGATCACATCAGGACGATCGAGTCCGCAGAGGAGAGGAAAACATGACGCAGACCCTGGAGCCCACGTCGTCGGAGCACGCCCGCCGGGCCGACCCCCAGCTGCGGGCCGAGGCCTGGCTCGCCGATTTCGAGGCTGCGCTGTCGGCCCGCGACATCACGCGGGTGACCGGGCTGTTCGCCACGGACAGTTTCTGGCGCGACCTCGTGTCGTTCACCTGGAACCTCAAGACCGTCGAGGGCCGTGAGCAGATCGCCGACATGCTCGACGCCCGGCTCGACGACACCGATCCGCACGGCTTCGCCACCAGCGAGCCGGCGACCGCGGACGGCGAGGTCGTCTCGGCGTTCATCGAGTTCGAGACCGCCACCGGACGAGGCGTCGGCCACCTGCGCCTGCGGCCGGATGAGTCGACCGGCGAGGACGTCGGGTGGACGCTGCTCACCACATTGCAGGAACTCAAGGGCCACGAGGAGCCCAACGGGGCCTCGCGGGTTCTCGGTGCGGTGCACGGATCCGACCCCGACCGACGTTCCTGGGCCGAGAAGCGCGAGGACGAGGAAGCCGCTCTGGGGCGAACGGTCGAGCCGTATGTACTGGTCATCGGCGGCGGCCAGGGCGGGATCGCCCTCGGGGCACGGCTGCGTCAACTCGGCGTGCCGTCGATCGTCGTCGACCGCCACGACCGGCCCGGCGACCAGTGGCGCAAGCGCTACAAGTCGCTGTGCCTGCACGATCCCGTCTGGTACGACCACCTGCCCTATCTGCCGTTCCCGCCGAACTGGCCGGTGTTCGCACCGAAGGACAAGATCGGTGACTGGCTGGAGTTCTACACCAAGGTCATGGAGGTGCCCTACTGGAGCAAGACGACCTGCCTGTCGGCGGACTACGACGAGCGCACGGAGCAGTGGACCGTCGAGATCGACCGCGACGGCGAGCGGATGACGTTGCACCCCACCCAGCTCGTGCTGGCAACCGGCATGTCGGGCAAGGCGAACGTGCCGACCTTCCCCGGACAGGACGTGTTCGCCGGCGAACAGCATCACTCGAGCCGACATCCCGGCCCGGATGGCTACGCCGGCAAGAAGGTGGTGGTGATCGGTGCCAACAACTCGGCACACGACATCTGTAAAGCGCTGGTGGAGAACGGCATCGATACCACGATGGTGCAGCGGTCGTCGACCCACATCGTGAGATCCGACTCGCTCATGGAGATCGGGCTGGGCGCGCTGTACAGCGAGCAGGCCGTCGAGTCGGGGATGACGACCAAGAAGGCCGATCTCACCTTCGCCTCGCTGCCCTACCGGATCATGCACGAGTTCCAGATCCCGCTCTACGACCAGATCCGCGAGCGCGACAAGGACTTCTACGACAGGCTCGAGGCCGCCGGTTTCGACCTGGACTTCGGTGACGACGACTCCGGCCTGTTCATGAAGTACCTGCGCCGCGGCTCCGGCTACTACATCGACGTCGGCGCCTGTGAACTCGTCGCCGACGGCACCATCAAACTCGCCCACGGTGACGTCGACCGCCTCACCGAGAACTCGGTGGTCCTCGCCGACGGCACCGAACTCGAGGCCGACGTCGTCGTCTACGCCACCGGATACGGCTCGATGAACGGCTGGGCGGCGGACTTGATGGGGCAGGACGTCGCCGACCGCGTCGGCAAGGTCTGGGGCCTCGGTTCCGACACCACCAAGGATCCCGGCCCGTGGGAGGGCGAACAGCGCAACATGTGGAAACCGACCCAGCAGCCGGGGCTGTGGTTCCACGGCGGCAACCTGCATCAGTCGCGGCATTACTCGCTGTACCTCGCGCTGCAGTTGAAGGCCCGCTTCGAGGGCCTGCCGACTCCGGTCTACGGACTGCAGGACGTGCATCACCTGAGCTGACCAGACCTCGGGCGGAAGCCGGCGCGCAGCAGGTCGGGCGCGCCGGCTCTTCGGCGTCCGCAGATCGCGTACGCAGGTCGCGTCCGCAGATCGAGCAGGCGGATCCGATGCGTTCACCGTCGCGCCAGCATGTCCACATCCGGCACCGATCACGTGACATGTTGGCAGATGCGCCCGTCCCGGGACCGGCGCAGAGTGAGGTCACCTGCATGGTCCCCGAGCTCACGATCGGAGTGCACGATGAAGTTGCTCGTCGCGTATCTGGCCACCCCGGGAGGCGAGGACGCCGTCGCGCTCGGCGTCTGCCTCGCCCGCACGCTCAACGCGTCCCTCGACATCTCGCTGGTGATCCCGCCGGACCGGCCGGAGGCATTCGCGAGTACCGGCAGCTACGCCGAGGTCCTCGACGAGGCGGCCACCGAGTGGCTCGCCGATGCGGCCGCCCTCGTCCCCGACGACGTCACGGTCGCCACGCACGTGGCCCTGGACGAGAACTCGGCCGACGGCATCCTCAAGGAGATCGACCGCCTCGGGTCGACGATCCTGGTGGTCGGCGGATCCGGTGGCGGGCTCATCGGCCGGCATTCGCTCGGTTCGGTGGTCAACGACCTGCTGCATTCGTCGCCGGTCCCCGTCGCCCTCGCCCCGCGGGGGTTCAGCCACACCGGGGCGCCTCGGGTCCGGGAGATCACGGCCGCGATCGGGCGACGGCCGGGCGCCGAGATCCTGCTCGACACCGCAGTGGAACTCAGTGCCCGCGGCGACCTGCCGCTACGGCTGGTGTCACTGGTGTCACGTGACGACATGCCACCCCGACGCACGCCGGACGACGAGACCACCGCGATCGGGCACGCCGTCGATCTGGCGCAGCGCGCCCTCGACTCCGCGCGCACCCGACTACCCGAGGGCACCTCGATCACGTCCGCCATCGTCGAGGGACGCAGCGTGGAGGACGCGGTCGGCACCGTCGACTGGCACGACGGCGATCTCATCATGGTGGGGTCGAGCCGACTCGCCGCGCCACGCAAGCTGTTCCTCGGGTCCACGGCAGCCAAGATGCTCCGGGTGCTGGCGGTGCCGATGATCGTCGTCCCGAGAGAGGCCCAGCCATGACCGGGCCCGCGGATGGCCCGGCGGCACCACCGCAGTCCTCCGATCTGGTCGACAAGGGCCTCGCCACCGGAAAGGTGGGCACGTTCGCCGGTGCCGTGCTCGGCATCTCGTGTGTGGCACCGGGTTACACACTCACCGCCAGCATCGGGCTGATCGTCGCGGCGGTCGGGCTCAAGATGCCCGCGATCTTCATCGCCGGATTCGTCCCGATGTTCCTGACCGCGTACGCCTATCGCGAGCTCAACTCCCGCGCACCCGACTGCGGGGCGTCGTTCACGTGGTCCACCAAGGCGTTCGGCCCGTACGTCGGATGGATGTGCGGCTGGGGCATGGTGTTGGCCACCATCATCGTGCTGTCCAACCTCGCGGCGATCGCCGTCGAATTCTTCTATCTGTTCATCGCCCGCGTGTTCAACAGCCCGGACATCGCCGACCTCGCCGACAACAAGGCGATCAACATCATCACGACCCTCCTCTTCATCGCGCTGGCGACCTACATCTCCGGGCGCGGCATCACGACGAGCGAGCGTGTGCAGTACATCCTCGTCGGGTTCCAGATGATCGTGCTCGTCGCGTTCGCGATCGCGGCGATCGTGGAATCGGTCAACGGTGACGCGCCGGCCGGACTCAGCTTCAGCTTCGACTGGTTCAACCCGTTCACCGGCCTCGCGCTCGGCGCCTTCGTCATCGGCGTGACCGGTTCGATCTTCGCGTTCTGGGGTTGGGACACCTGTCTCACACTCGGCGAGGAATCCAAGGACCCCAAGAAGGTCCCCGGCCGGGCCGGACTGCTCTGCGTGATCTCGATCCTCCTCACCTATCTGCTGGTCGCCGTCGCGGTGATGATGTACGCCGGTGTGGGTACCACCGGCATCGGGTTGGGCAACGAGGAGATCTCCGAGAACGTCTTCGGCGCACTCGCCTATCCGGTACTCGGCAGCTGGGCCGGACCGCTGCTGTTCCTGGCGATTCTCGCGTCGTCTGCGGCAAGTCTGCAGACCACGTTCCTGCCTGCGGCGCGGACGATGCTCGCGATGGGCGCCTACGGAGCCTTCCCCAAGAAGCTCGCCGCCGTGCATCCCCGCTTCCTGGTCCCGACATACAGCACGGTCGTGGCCGGCGTCATCACGGGAGTCTTCTACACCGTCGTCAGCCTGCTCTCCGAGCACACGCTGCTCGACACGATCGCCGCACTGGGCATCATGATCTGCTGGTACTACGGGATCACCGCGTTCGCCTGCGTCTGGTTCTTCCGTCGCGAGCTCTTCACCAGCGTCCGCAACGCTGTGTTCAAGTTCCTCTTCCCGCTCCTCGGCGGCATCATGCTCACCGCGGTCTTCGTGATCTCGGTCCGGGAGAGCATGAATCCCGACAACGGCAGCGGCGCTTCGATCTTCGGCATCGGACTGGTCTTCTACATGGGCTTCGGACTGCTCGCCGTGGGCCTCGTTCTGATGTTCGTGATGCGGGCGATCGCACCCGACTTCTTTGCCGGCCGCACACTCCGACGAGACACCCCGGCGCTGGTGGACGAGAACTCGCTGATCGATCGCTGATGTTGCGACACTGAGCAGGTGAACGACAACACGACGCTGACGCGCTCCGCACAGTGGGAGGGTCGAACCGTTGTCTGGGACCGATTCGGCTCCGGAGAACCGGTGGTGTTCCTGCACGGGACACCGTGGTCGTCCGCCCTCTGGCGAGAAACGGCCGACGCCTGCGCCCGTGGCTTCAGCGTCCATCTGTGGGACATGCCGGGGTACGGCGGGTCGTCGAAAGAACCCGAACACCCGGTCGATCTCGGCGTGCAGGCACGTCTGTTCGCCCATCTCCTCGACCTATGGGAACTGGACAGGCCTCATGTCGTCGCCCATGACATCGGCGGAGCCGTGGCCCTACGCACGGCACTTCTCCACGGGGCGCACTACCGATCGCTCTGCCTCGTGGACGTCGTCGCCCTTCGACCCTGGGGCTCACCGTTCTTCACGCTGGTCCACGACAACCCCGATGTGTTCGCCGCACTGCCGGCAGCCATCCATCGCGGTGTCCTCGAGGCGTACATCCGAGGTGCCGCCTACCGACAACTCCGCCCAGACGATCTCGACATGCTGATGTCACCGTGGCTCGACGACGCGGGACAAGCAGCCTTCTACCGGCAGATCGCGGAAGCCGACCAGATGTTCACCGACGCGATCGAACCGGCGTATCCGACGTTGGGCATTCCGACGCACATCGTCTGGGGACGCGAGGACACCTGGATACCCGTCGACCGTGCCCATCGGCTCCACGATCTCATCCCCGGCGCAACCGTGAGCGAGATCGCCGGCGCAGGTCACCTGATCCATTTCGACGCACCGGCCGCACTCACCGCGGAGATTCTGCGATGGCTGATCTCGCGCGCGACGAACTCGCGACAAACGCACGAGCCCTGAACGCACAAAAGGCTGTGGCCCCCGAGTAATACTCGGGGGCCACAGCTCAAATTGTGTTCGGCGGTGTCCTACTCTCCCACACTGATTAGGGTGCAGTACCATTGGCGCTGGAGGGCTTAGCTTCCGGGTTCGGAATGGGACCGGGCGTTTCCCCTCCGCTATGGCCGCCGTAACTTTATGAAACCCACACACACTTCGGGTTTGTTTTGCCTGATTGTGTGTTGTTTCAGAGGTGCATAGTGGATGCGTCACAGTCTTATCGGTGATAAGTGTTGTTGGTAAGTCCTCGGCCGATTAGTACCAGTCACCTGAACCCATTACTGAGCTTACAGTTCTGGCCTATCAACCCCATGGTCTGTGGGGGGCCTTACCCCCTCGAAGGGGGTGAGAAACCTCATCTTGGAACAGGCTTCCCGCTTAGATGCTTTCAGCGGTTATCCCTTCCGAACGTAGCTAACCAGCAGTGCCCTTGGTAGGACAACTGGCACACCAGAGGTTCGTCCGTCCCGGTCCTCTCGTACTAGGGACAGGTTTCCTCAAGTTTCTGACGCGCGCGGCGGATAGAGACCGAACTGTCTCACGACGTTCTAAACCCAGCTCGCGTGCCGCTTTAATGGGCGAACAGCCCAACCCTTGGGACCTACTCCAGCCCCAGGATGCGACGAGCCGACATCGAGGTGCCAAACCATCCCGTCGATATGGACTCTTGGGGAAGATCAGCCTGTTATCCCCGGGGTACCTTTTATCCGTTGAGCGACACCGCTTCCACTTGCCGGTGCCGGATCACTAGTCCCGACTTTCGTCCCTGCTCGACATGTACGTCTCACAGTCAAGCTCCCTTGTGCACTTACACTCAACACCTGATTGCCAACCAGGCTGAGGGAACCTTTGGGCGCCTCCGTTACATTTTGGGAGGCAACCGCCCCAGTTAAACTACCCACCAGGCACTGTCCCTGAACCCGATCAGGGTCCGAGGTTAGAAGTCCAATACGATCAGAGTGGTATTTCAACAACGACTCCACCCACACTGGCGTGCGAGTTTCACAGTCTCCCACCTATCCTACACAAACCGAACCGAACACCAATACCAAGCTATAGTGAAGGTCCCGGGGTCTTTTCGTCCTGCCGCGCGTAACGAGCATCTTTACTCGTACTGCAATTTCGCCGAGTCTGTGGTTGAGACAGCAGAGAAGTCGTTACGCCATTCGTGCAGGTCGGAACTTACCCGACAAGGAATTTCGCTACCTTAGGATGGTTATAGTTACCACCGCCGTTTACTGGGGCTTAAATTCTCAGCTTCGCACCCCGAAGGGCACTAACCGGTCCTCTTAACCTTCCAGCACCGGGCAGGCGTCAGTCCGTATACATCGTCTTACGACTTCGCACGGACCTGTGTTTTTAGTAAACAGTCGCTTCTCTCTGGTCTCTGCGACCCACACCAGCTCCCACCGAAAGGTGTTCACCAGTCTGGGTCCCCCTTCTCCCGAAGTTACGGGGGCATTTTGCCGAGTTCCTTAACCACAGTTCTCTCGATCGCCTTAGTATTCTCTACCTGACCACCTGTGTTGGTTTGGGGTACGGGCCGTGTACCAACTCGCTAGAGGCTTTTCTCGGCAGCATAGGATCATGGAATTCGCCGCAACGGCTACGCATCACCTCTCAGGATATCTGTGGCACGGATTTGCCTATGCCACTCCCTACAGGCTTACACCAGTACAACCACTGACTGGCCCCACTACCTTCCTGCGTCACCCCATCGCTTGCCTACTACCAGCCGAGGTCCCATGCAGCCCCATCCGGTCACCCGAAGGTGATCCATCCGGTTTTGGATGGTTAGTACAACTGATTCAGCATGGACGCCTGTACACGGGTACGGGAATATCAACCCGTTGTCCATCGACTACGCCTGTCGGCCTCGCCTTAGGTCCCGACTCACCCTGGGCGGATTAGCCTGGCCCAGGAACCCTTGGTCATTCGGCGGCAGAGTTTCTCACTCTGCTTTCGCTACTCATGCCTGCATTCTCACTCCCACACCCTCCACACCTAGCTCACGCCGGTGCTTCCAGGGATGCAGGACGCTCCCCTACCCACCCCACCCACTACACAACACCCCGTAAGGCATTGCGGATGTATTGGTGGAGTGCCGCGGCTTCGGCGGTGTACTTGAGCCCCGCTACATTGTCGGCGCAGGATCACTTGACCAGTGAGCTATTACGCACTCTTTCAAGGGTGGCTGCTTCTAAGCCAACCTCCTGGTTGTCTTCGCGACCCCACATCCTTTTCCACTTAGTACACGCTTAGGGGCCTTAGCCGGCGATCTGGGCTGTTTCCCTCTCGACTACGAACCTTATCGCCCGCAGTCTCACTGCCACACTCTCACTTACCGGCATTCGGAGTTTGGCTGACGTCAGTAACCTAGTAGGGCCCATCGGCCATCCAGTAGCTCTACCTCCGGTAAGAAACATGCAACGCTGCACCTAAATGCATTTCGGGGAGAACCAGCTATCACGGAGTTTGATTGGCCTTTCACCCCTACCCACAGCTCATCCCCTCCATTTTCAACTGAAGTGGGTTCGGGCCTCCACGACGTCTTACCGTCGCTTCACCCTGGCCATGGGTAGATCACTCCGCTTCGGGTCTAGACCCGGCGACTCAACGCCCTATTCAGACTCGCTTTCGCTACGGCTACCCCACACGGGTTAACCTCGCCACCGAGCACTAACTCGCAGGCTCATTCTTCAAAAGGCACGCCATCACCCACCACCCACCAAAGGGTGCACAGGCTTTGACGGATTGTAAGCGTCCGGTTTCAGGTACTATTTCACTCCCCTCCCGGGGTACTTTTCACCTTTCCCTCACGGTACTAGTCCGCTATCGGTCACCAGGAAGTATTCAGGCTTACCGGGTGGTCCCGGCAGATTCACAGCAGATTCCACGAGCCCGCTGCTACTTGGGAGAACATCACGCAAGACTGCAGGTTTTCAGCTACCGGACTCTCACCGACTACGGCAGACCATTCCAGGCCACTTCACCTAACCCACAATTTTATCACTCACGCCCAGCACGGCAGCACTGAGAAGATGAACCCCACAACCCCACACACACAACCCCTGCCGAGTCTCACATGCGCATGGTTTAGCCTCCTCCGCTTTCGCTCGCCACTACTCACGGAATCACAATTGTTTTCTCTTCCTATGGGTACTGAGATGTTTCACTTCCCCACGTTCCCCCCACACAGGCTATACATTCACCTGGTGGTAACACCCCATCACGGGTGCTGGGTTTCCCCATTCGGACACCCTCGGATCACAGCACGGTTGACAACTCCCCGAGGACTATCGCGGCCTCCCACGTCCTTCATCGGCTCCTGGTACCAAGGCATCCACCGAACGCCCTTAAACACTTACAACAACACCTACAAACAACCCCACACACAGTGAGGACCAAATGTAGACATCACCACAAAACGATAAACAACAAAATCAACCACAAACACCACAGTGTTCATGACAAATAAAGATGCTCGCATCCACTATGCACTTCTCAAACAACACACACCATTCATCCACTTACCCCTCCCCGCCTCATCACAAGACGGATCAGTAGAGCAGCGCTATGAACGGCCCTGAAGAAACGCGTGTTCCCTCAGAACCCCGATAGTGTACTGGCAGCACATCGGCCTCACGACCGACGACGACCCTGCCGGCCGCTGATGCGACAGACATGGGCTTGTTTGATGTTTCACCCTCGAACACACACTCGCCGCGGAACATACGCCCACGAAACGAGTGATGTTGTGTGCTCCTTAGAAAGGAGGTGATCCAGCCGCACCTTCCGGTACGGCTACCTTGTTACGACTTCGTCCCAATCGCCGATCCCACCTTCGACAGCTCCCTCCACAAGGGTTAGGCCACCGGCTTCGGGTGTTACCGACTTTCATGACGTGACGGGCGGTGTGTACAAGGCCCGGGAACGTATTCACCGCAGCGTTGCTGATCTGCGATTACTAGCGACTCCGACTTCACGGGGTCGAGTTGCAGACCCCGATCCGAACTGAGACCGGCTTTAAGGGATTCGCTCCACCTCACGGTATCGCAGCCCTCTGTACCGGCCATTGTAGCATGTGTGAAGCCCTGGACATAAGGGGCATGATGACTTGACGTCATCCCCACCTTCCTCCGAGTTGACCCCGGCAGTCTCCTGCAAGTCCCCGGCATAACCCGCTGGCAATACAGGACAAGGGTTGCGCTCGTTGCGGGACTTAACCCAACATCTCACGACACGAGCTGACGACAGCCATGCACCACCTGTACACCAACCACAAGGGAACATACATCTCTGTATGCGTCTGGTGTATGTCAAACCCAGGTAAGGTTCTTCGCGTTGCATCGAATTAATCCACATGCTCCGCCGCTTGTGCGGGCCCCCGTCAATTCCTTTGAGTTTTAGCCTTGCGGCCGTACTCCCCAGGCGGGGTACTTAATGCGTTAGCTACGGCACGGATCCCGTGAAAAGGAACCCACACCTAGTACCCACCGTTTACGGCGTGGACTACCAGGGTATCTAATCCTGTTCGCTACCCACGCTTTCGCTCCTCAGCGTCAGTTACTACCCAGAGACCCGCCTTCGCCACCGGTGTTCCTCCTGATATCTGCGCATTTCACCGCTACACCAGGAATTCCAGTCTCCCCTGTAGTACTCAAGTCTGCCCGTATCGCCTGCACGCCTGCAATTGAGTTGCAGAATTTCACAGACGACGCGACAAACCGCCTACGAGCTCTTTACGCCCAGTAATTCCGGACAACGCTTGCACCCTACGTATTACCGCGGCTGCTGGCACGTAGTTGGCCGGTGCTTCTTCTCCAGGTACCGTCACTCACGCTTCGTCCCTGGTGAAAGAGGTTTACAACCCGAAGGCCGTCATCCCTCACGCGGCGTCGCTGCATCAGGCTTGCGCCCATTGTGCAATATTCCCCACTGCTGCCTCCCGTAGGAGTCTGGGCCGTGTCTCAGTCCCAGTGTGGCCGATCACCCTCTCAGGTCGGCTACCCGTCGTCGCCTTGGTAGGCCATTACCCCACCAACAAGCTGATAGGCCGCGGGCCCATCCCAAACCGCAAAAGCTTTCCACCACAGAACATGCATCCCATGGTCATATCCGGTATTAGACCCAGTTTCCCAGGCTTATCCCAAAGTTTGGGGCAGATCACCCACGTGTTACTCACCCGTTCGCCACTCGAGTACCCAGCAAGCTGGGCCTTTCCGTTCGACTTGCATGTGTTAAGCACGCCGCCAGCGTTCGTCCTGAGCCAGGATCAAACTCTCCATGAAAACTTACTGAAAGCCGCCGACTCGAGAGCCGGCAGAGTTTCAACACAATCAGGAAAGCAAAACCTGACTAAAACAATCCTTAAAAACTGGCAAAAAACTCAACGCCACAAAATTGTGGCGCCAAAAATCCAATGCCATTCAAAATAAATGGCATCAAACAATCCACCAATACACTATCGAGTTCTCAAAGAACACACACCCACCGGCACTACCCCGTAAAGAGGCGCTCACCTGCAAGCTTTACGTTCTGTTTGGATTTGTTGTCCGTCTCCGGCGCAACTCTTCCAGCCTACCAGACCGTTTTCCGGTCCGCAACTCGCGATTCTGACTTCGTTTCGCGGGCTGGCCTCGCTAAGCCGCCCAGAACCATTGGCTCTTGGCACTTTCACTTCCCCGAGTCCTTGTCGGCCCCGGGGGAGTTGCTCTCTGCGGTGCGTCGATTAAGTTACACAGGTGCGAACAACGCGTCAAATCGCCTGGTCAGAGCGATATCGTCGCGCCGGCGAAACTCTTCTTCCCGCGGCGGATGACCAACCATCGCCCGTGCAGCAGATCCTGGGGCGCCGGCTGCCATTGCGCGTCGACGATCTTCGTGTTGTTCACGTACGCACCACCCTCGGCGACGGCACGTCGTGCAGCCTTGTTGCTGTCCGACAGCGCGGTGTCGACCAAGAGCTCGACGATGGTCGGACGCGTGCCGGCATAGTCGGCGACGGACGTCTCCCCCAGCGCGGCGGCGAGCGTCTGCTCGTCGAGGTCGGTGAGTTCGGCCCGTCCGAAGAGTGCCTGGCTGGCCAGTTCGGCCGCCGCGGTGTGCGCGGCACCGTGGATGAGGGTGGTCATCTCGGCGGCGAGGCGCTTCTGGGCCTTCCGCAGATGCGGTGTCTCCGCGGTGGCCTGCTCGAGTTCCGCGATCTCGTCTCGGTTCAGGAACGTGAACCACTTCAGATAGCGCACGACATCGGCATCGGCCGTGTTCACGAAGTACTGGTACCAAGCGTATGGGCTGGTCAGCTCGGGATCGAGCCAGAGGCTGCCCCCACCGGTGGACTTGCCGAACTTCTTCCCGTCCGACGACGTGACCAGCGGAACCGTCATCGCATGCAACGTCGCGCCGTCGATGCGTCGGGCGAGGTCGACACCGCCGACGATGTTGCCCCACTGGTCGGAACCACCGATCTGGAGTGTGCAGCCGTGACGCCGATGGAGTTGGACGAAGTCGTTCGACTGCAACAGCAGGTAGCTGAACTCGGTGTAGCTGATGCCGTCGCCCTCGAGTCGTCGGCGCACGGTCTCGCGCGCCAGCATCACGTTCACCGAGAAGTGTTTTCCGACGTCGCGGAGGAATTCGATGGCCGAGAGCTCGGCCGTCCAATCCATGTTGTTGACCACCACCGCCCCGTTCGACGAATCGTCGATGGTCACGAACCGTCGCAGCTGCGCGTCGATGCGGCCGGCCCACTCGGCGACGGTGTCGGTGGTGTTCATGGTGCGTTCGCCAACGTCGCGGGGGTCTCCGATGAGACCCGTCGCGCCACCGGCCAACACGATCGGCCGATGTCCGGCCTCCTGGAATCGGCGCAGCGTCAGCAGTGGGACGAGATGGCCGGCATGCAGGCTGGACGCGGTCGGGTCGAAGCCCGCATACAGAGTGATCGGCCCGCGAGTCAGCTCGGCACGCAGTTCGTCGAGGTCGGTCGACTGGGCGACCAGACCTCGCCATTCGAGCTCGGAGAGGATGTCGGCAGTGCTGCGGTCAGACGTCTCGGTGGTCACCCATCGATCTTGTCATCCTCCGCGGGACCTTCATCGACGACCACCGGCGCCGGGTTCTGGTCGGAATCGTCGGCCGCGCCGCCGGTCAATGTCGCGTGCTCGATGTCGTCGACCTTGCGCGCTTCGTCGGCCAGCATGACCGGGATGCCGTCGTCGTCGATCCGGTAGGCCACGCGCAGGCGCGGGTTGTAGAGCTCATCGCCCGCGTCGAGCAGGGGCCCATGATCCTGCGGGCACACGAGCCGCTCCCGGGTGATCGGATCGATGGCTTCGGCGCGTGACGTCACGTCTGGCTCCCACTTCCTGTCGGTACTTCCGCATCACCGGTGTCGGCACTGTCACTCTAATCCCCCGCGCCGACTCCCTGCCCGGCTGCCACCGTTCTACGAGGACGCCTGCTCCGAGGCGTCGAAACCCGACCAATTGGCTTCGGCCGCAACATTTCTCGTATACCGCCGATATCGTCCGGCGGGATCCCGATACCAGACCCGAGCTCCCGGCTTCGGCACTCCGCGTCGAGCCAGTCGACTCGCCTGCGGCCGATACGAGTCGGAGACCGGGATCTCGTCGACGACCCAGATCAGGTGCGGTCGTTCCTCCGCGGGCAGCCCACCCAGGCCGATGCGCAGCGCGGACACGGTGAGTGACTCCGACTTCCCGGCGATGCTCCGAGTCGTCACCGCGGCGACCGCGACCTGCTGGTCGGGTTCGCCGACGCCGTAGACGGCGACCTGGTCGACACCGCGGACCTGCGACAGGGCGAACTCGATCGGCGGCACATAGACGGGACCGGTCGAGGTGCGGATGACGGTCTCGACCGACCCGAAGAACCACAGGTCGTCTGCGGCGTCGCGGCGGAACAGATGTCCGGACACCTCCCAGCGGTCACGCGCGATGAAGACGTCACGCAGGACGGTCGACGAGGTGTCCACCCGGTGGCGGGCCTTGGCCATCAACAGACCGACCTCGCCGACCCCGGCCTTACGGACATATCCGGAGCCGTCGATGATCAGCCGGTTGCGGACCACGTCGAATGCGGCCACCTCGACCGGATTGGTCTCCGGCAACGCCTGCCCCATCGATCCGACCCGGTCGCCGGAGACGTTGGAGAGGATCGCCGAGCCGTCGGCGGTCGCGAAGAACTCGAGGACCCGGGCACGGGGGTAGCTCTCGAGCACCTCCGACCACAGACCGGCAGGCATCCCCGATCCCATGAACAACCGGATCGGGTTGTACTGATTGACCCGGAAATCCGGGGTCCGGACGATCTCGCGGAGCATCGTCCACGTGTAGGACACGACGGTGACACCGTAACGGTGGACCTCCATCGCGAAGGTCTCCGGGTCGATCCGCTCGGAGAGCGCGATCCGCGACCGACCCACGACCGTCGCACCGAGCGTGGTGAGCAGCCCGGACGCGTGGTGCAACGGCGGCAGGCAGTAGACGGTGTCGCGGTCGGTGAGCCCGGCCGCGGACGCGGCACCGAACGCCGACATCGCGAAACGGTGATTGGTCACCGGCCAGGGTGCGAGGTTGCCCCCGGATCGGGTGAACAGGATGAAGGCCAGATCGCCCGCGAGTCCGGGATCACGCCGGTACCAGGACGGAATGGTGACGGCGTCAGGATCGATCCGCTCCATGTCGATGATCGATGCGCCGTCGGCGGAGTCGATGTCCCGCGACTCCCCGCTGCCCCCGCCCAGGACCAGAACCCGATCGCTGTGCTTCGCCGCGACGTCGAGGTGGTTGGGGTCGGTGACCACGGTCAGACACTCCCCGAGGCGCAGCATCTCCGGGATGTCGCCGTCGCCATCGGACGACAACAGGACCGCGACGGCCCCGAGGCGGGACAAGGCGGCGACGACGACCAGTGCACTCGGTCGGGTGTCCATCATGACGCCGACGTGGGAGCCCGGTCGGACGCCACACTCGATGAGGCCGGCCACGACGTTGTCGATGCGCGCATTGACCTGGGCATGGGTCAGCACGCGGTTCTCGAAGAGGAACAATTCCTTGTCGGCGGCCCGTTTGCTGTTCTCCGACATCAGCTTGCCCAGCGATATCCTCGTGCCGGACTGGATCTGCCCCAGTCGCAACAGCCGCGGCACCGTCCGCACGGATTCCTGGGCGACCGCGCGCGAGGTCCGCTGCAGCGATGTGGCGATGCCGAGCAACTCGCGGGAGACCCCCGCGCCGGCGTCGGCGACCGAACCGAGCCCATGGGTGATCCGCGACGACATGCTCACGCCGGTGCCATGCGGATCCTGTGTCTCCGGCATCTCCTCGACGAGAGGCGGACGTTCACCGGTGCCCTCCTGCCACGACACCCAGTCCGAGGTGGTCGGCCAGGTGTGCGCGCCCGCGGTGCTCCCCACCACCAATCCGAAGTGCCCGACCGGCACCCGCGACTCGTAGACGTCGGCACCCGGTGCCGCCCGCAGGATGCCGCGGACCGCCAGCGGCTGTCCGATGTCATCCGCGTCGCCGACGAAAGCCAGTACCGGACAGGTGATCTCGGTCAATGACACAAGATCACCGTTGATGACGAAGCCACCGGACATCATCCGGTTGTGCACCACGAACTGACGCAGCAGTTCCGCCACCGCGGGACCCGACCAGGCGACCCAGCCCTCGGCCTCGATGAACCTGCGCTGGTCTTCGCGTGGGAGCAGCGCATCCCGGTCGTGGAGCTTACGGAGGAAGTCGATGCGGCTGCGCGCGGTCTTCACCGGGTCGACGAGCTGGAATCCGGCCCGAGCCATCCAGCCGGGCACCCACAGCCGGTTGAACACCTTGTCGGCGAGCAGTTCGGCACCGGGCACCACCAGGCCGGCCGGCAGTCCCAGCGGCAGTGCGGCGAGGACGTCGACCGGACTGCCGAAGGTGATGACGCTGGCGATCCCGGAGGATCGGCGGTAGGCGGCGGTCTGATAGGCGAACATCCCACCCTGCGAGTAACCCGCGAGGTGGATGTCGCGTCCGGTCGCCTCGATGATGAGGTCGATCGCCCGACTGACCGCCATCACGTGGTCGGCCAGGTTACGTTCCATGCCGCCCTCTTCGGAGTCGGGCGATCCGAAGTCGATCACCCAGGGGGTGATCCCGTTGCGGTGCAGGATGGACACCGCGCCGTTCTGTTCGGTGACGTCATAGACGTTGGCCGACACCATCATCGGGGGAACCATGACGACCTGGGGTCCGTCGGTGCGGGTATCCGGGAAGTACCGGCGCAGACGGAACATCTTCTCCGTCTCGACGATGCTGAACGGGGCGGGCTCGGTCCCGGTCTCGAGACCGCCGAGCCGCAAGACCTCGAGGCCGTTCTGTGCAGTGGCGAGGACACGGTCGAATGCGCCCCCGAGATCGGGCAGCGCGGGGAGTCCCACCATGACGCCGATGCCCTCCCATCATTCGTCGAGTGATGCACGTCTCTGTACCGACCTCCCCGTAGGCGGCGCCCTCAGCGTACTCAGGTGTCGGTCATGCCTCGACGCCCGACCATGTGGCGCGCCGTTGTGCCACCTGCGACCGCAACTCACCGAGTTGACGTTCGACCTGCACCGACGCGGTCCCGCCGTGAGCGTTGCGCGACTCGATCGATCCACGCACGGTCAGGACGTCGCGAACCGCCGGATTCAGATCCGGACTGATCGACGCCAGCGTGTCGTCGTCGAGATCGGCGAGCCCGATCCCACGCTCCTCCGCGGCCCGAACACTGGCCCCGGCGACCTCGTGTGCCACCCGGAACGGAACCCCTTGTCGGACCAGCCATTCCGCGATGTCGGTGGCGAGGGTGAAGCCGGCGGGGGCCAGCTCGGCCATTCGGTCCTCGTGGAACTCGAGAGTGCCGACGAGACCGGCCACCGCGGGCAGCAGGAGTTCGAGCTGTGCGACCGAGTCGAAGACCGGTTCCTTGTCCTCCTGCAGGTCGCGGTTGTACGCCAGCGGCTGGGCCTTGAGCGTCGCTAGCAAGCCCGTCAGGTTTCCGATGAGCCGGCCCGATTTGCCGCGCGCGAGCTCCGCGACATCCGGATTCTTCTTCTGCGGCATGATCGAACTACCCGTCGACCACGCATCGGCGAGCGTCACGTAGCCGAATTCGGGTGTGCTCCAAAGGATCACCTCTTCGGAGAGCCTGGACAGGTCGACTCCGATCATCGCCAGGACGAAGGCACCCTCGGCGGCGAAGTCGCGCGCCGCCGTCGCGTCGATGGAGTTCTCCGACGGCCTGTCGAAGCCCAGATCGGCCGCGATGGCCGCCGGGTCCAGGCCCAGCGACGAACCGGCCAGCGCACCGGACCCGTAGGGCGACACGGCGGTTCGGCGGTCGGCGTCGGCAAGGCGGTCCACGTCCCGGATCAGCGGGTGCGCGTGTGCGAGCAGGTGATGCGCCAACAACACCGGCTGCGCCGCCTGCAGGTGGGTCTTGCCGGGCATCACGGCATCGGGATGTGCCGTGGCCTGGCCGATCAAGGCGTCGACGATGTCGAGTACGCCGAGGGCGACGCGACGCATCGCGTCCCGCAGCCACATCCGGAACAGGGTCGCCACCTGATCGTTGCGCGACCGTCCGGCACGGAGCCGACCACCGAGCTCGGGTCCGACACGTTCGATCAGACCGCGCTCCAGCGCACCGTGCACGTCCTCGTCCGATTCCGCGGGACCGAACGAACCGTCGGCGACGTCGGCGGCGAGTTGTTCGAGCCCGACCAGCATCGCCTCGAGGTCATCGTCGGTCAGCAGTCCGGCGCTGTTGAGCACCCGGGCATGCGCCATCGACGCACGGACGTCGAACGGTGCCAGCACCCAGTCGAAATGAGTCGACTTGCTCAGCGCGGCCATCGCGGCGGCCGGGCCGTCGGCGAACCGGCCACCCCACAGCGAACCCTCGTTGGTACTGCTCACAGACCGAGGTCTCCCCCGGCGAGATCACGCTTCGCCGCGATCTTCGACGAGAGACCGTGCAGTTCGACGAACCCGCGGGCCGCAGACTGATCGAAGCTGTCGCCCTCGTCGTAGGTGGCGAGGTTGAAGTCGTAGAGCGACTCGCCGCTGCGTCGGCCGGTGACGGCGATGTGACCGCCGTGCAGGACGAGTCGGATGTCACCGCTGACATGCTCCTGGGTCGAGGCGACGAAGGCGTCCAGCGACCGCTTCAGCGGTGAGAACCACAGTCCGTCGTACACCAGCTCGGCCCACTTCTGGTCGGTGTGCCGCTTGTAGCGGCCCAGTTCGCGTTCCAGCGTGACATGCTCGAGCTCTTCGTGGGCCCGGATGAGCACCATCGCGCCCGGCGCCTCGTAGACCTCGCGGCTCTTGATGCCCACGAGCCGGTCCTCGACGACATCGAGGCGACCGACACCCTGTGCGCCGGCACGACGATTCAGCTCCTGGATCGCGCCCAGGACGCTGACCGGGCGGCCGTCGATGGCGATCGGGCGCCCCTTGTCGAAGCTGATGATCACCTCGTCGGGCGAGTTCCAGTTCACGGTCGGATCGTCGGTGTAGTCGTAGACGTCCTTGGTCGGCGCATTCCAGAGATCCTCGAGGAATCCGGTTTCCACGGCACGGCCCCACACGTTCTGGTCGATCGAGAACGGCGACTTCTTGGTCACATTGATCGGGATCTGGTTCTGCTCGGCGAAGCTGATCGCCTTCTCCCGGGTCCACGCGTAGTCACGCACGGGCGCGAGGACGTCGAGATCGGGCGCGAGCGAGGCGAATCCGACCTCGAAGCGCACCTGGTCGTTTCCCTTGCCGGTGCAGCCGTGGGCGACCACGGTGCCGCCGTGATCGCGGGCGGCGGTGACCAGGTGCTTGGCGATCAGCGGCCGCGAGATCGCCGACACCAGCGGGTAGCGGTCCATGTAGAGGGCGTTGGCGATGATCGCGCCCAGGCAGTACTCGTCGGCGAACTCGTCGCGGGCGTCCACCACGACGGCCTCGACCGCACCGCAGTCGAGGGCGCGTTGACGGATCACGTCCATGTCCTCGCCGCCCTGCCCGAGGTCGAGGGCGACAGCGACGACCTCCTTGCCGGTCTCCCGGCCGATCCAACTGATCGCGACCGAGGTGTCGAGTCCGCCCGAGTACGCGAGTACGACGCGTTCCGCCATGTCTGTCTCCTGTGTGTTGCTGCGCACCCGCGGCGTCTGGTGCCGCGCAGTGCCCGTGATTGATTGTCGTCGAAGGGCTGGGCTGTGGGGCCGCGTGGGTTACACGAGGCCCTCGATTCGTCGTGCGAGTTCTGCTCCGTCGACGGGTTCGCGAGCGACGACGAAGATGGTGTCGTCACCGGCGATGGTGCCGACGACGTCGGGCAGGCTGGCGCGATCGATCGCGCTGGCCAGGTAATGTGCTGCGCCCGGTGGGGTACGCAGCACCGCCAGGTTTCCGCTGCTGTCGGTCGAGACCAACAGCTCTGAGAGCAGCCGCGTGAGCCGGTCGGTCCCGCCGAACACACCGCGGACCGGTGACCCGTCCTCGGGAACCACGTAGACCCCGGCACCGCCGTCGGCGGCCCGCAGTTTCACCGCACCGAGTTCGTCGAGGTCGCGCGAGAGCGTGGCCTGGGTGGCCTCGATGCCCTCGCCGGCGAGGAGATGCTGGAGCTCGGACTGACTACGCACCTGGTGGGTGGACAGGATCTCGACGACCCGCGCATGCCGGCCCGCCTTCGTCGCCGCCAGCCGGGTCTCACCGGCCACCAGCCGGGGTTCGGGGTGTCCGGCACCGCCCGACGTCGATCTGCCGGTGGCGGTCATCGCTGCCCCAACAGCCAGATCAGCAGGGCCTTCTGCGCGTGCAGGCGGTTCTCCGCCTCGTCGAGGACCACGCTGGCCGGACCGTCGAGGACCGAGTCGGTGATCTCCTCGCCGCGGTGCGCGGGCAGGCAATGCAGGACGATCGCCGCCGGATCCGCGTGCGCGAGAAGGGCGTCGTTGATCTGATACGGCAGGAACGGAGCATGGCGGTCCTTGCCGTCACCCTCCTGCCCCATCGAGGTCCACGTGTCGGTCACCAGGACATCGGCTCCGGTGACTGCGGCCACGGGGTCGGTGACGACCCGCAGCGAGCCACCGGTGAGCGCCGCGCGCGCCTCGGTCGCCTCGACGACCTCGGCGGCCGGCTCGAAACCGCTTGGTGCACTGATGGTCACGTGCATGCCCGCGGTGACCCCACCCAGCGCCAGCGAATGCGCCATGTTGTTGGCGCCGTCACCGAGGTAGGTCATCGACAGACCCGCGGTCCGGCCTTTGCGCTCGATGATGGTCTGCAGGTCGGCGAGCACCTGGCACGGGTGGAAGGAATCCGACAACGCGTTGACGATCGGTATCGTCGCCGACGACGCCATCGCGTCGAGTCGGTCCTGACCGAAGGTCCGCCACACCACGGCGTCGACGAACCGCGACAGCACCCGACCGGTGTCCTCGATGGTCTCGTCACGGCCGAGCTGGGTCGTGGTGCCGTCCACGACAACCGCGTGGCCGCCCAGTTGCGCGATGCCCATCTCGAACGAGAAGCGCGTACGCGTGGAGTTCTTGTCGAAGATGACGCCGACACCGCGCGGACCGTCGAGTGGCCGGTGCGCAAACGGCGCCGACTTGACCTCGGCGGCCAACGCCAGGATCTCGGCCTGCTCCTCGGGTGTCACGTCGTCGTCGCGAAGGAAATGTCGTGTCATGCTGTCTTCTCCTGCTCGGCCCGGGCCGTCGCGACGTCCAGGATGCCGGGCAACGCTGCCACGAATCCCGCGCCCTGTTCCTCCGTCAGGATCAGCGGCGGTGCGAGTCGTAGGACGTCCGGGGCAGGCGCGTTGATCAGGAATCCGGCATCGCGCGCGGCGAGTTCCACCTTGCCGGCGATCGCGTCGTTCAGCACGACGCCGAGCAGCAGACCGGCACCCCGCACGTGCGAGATCTGCGGATGACCGAGGTCCTCGATCCCCGCCGCTATCGACTTGCCCACGGACGCAACGTGGTCGACGAGACCCTCGTCGTCGATCACCTTCAGGACCGCGAGCGCCGCCGCGGCGCATGCGGGGTTGCCGCCGAAGGTGGTGCCGTGTTGCCCGGGCTCGAACAGGTCGGCGGCCGCACCGGTGGCGATGCACGCACCGATGGGCATCCCGCCGCCGAGTCCCTTGGCCAAGGTCATCACGTCGGGCACGATCCCGGCCGTCTGATGCGCGAAGAACACGCCGGTACGGGCGATCCCGGTCTGGACCTCGTCGAGGATCAGCAGTGCACCACGCTCGGAGGTGATCCGACGCGCTGTGGCCAGATAGCCGTTGGGTGGCTCGACGACACCGCTCTCCCCGAGGATCGGCTCCAGGATCACCGCTGCCGTGTTCTCGGTCACGGCGGCGTCGAGCGCCTCGACGTCACCGTAGGGCACGAACCGGACACCTGGCGGCATAGGTTCGAAGGGTTCGCGTTTGGCCGGCTGGCCGGTCATCGCCAGCGCACCCATGGTGCGCCCGTGGAATGCCTTGTCGGCGGCCACGATCTCCGGCCTGCCGGTGCGGCGCGCGATCTTGAACGCGGCCTCGTTGGCCTCGGTTCCCGAGTTGCAGAAGAAGACCCGACCGGAGTGGCCGAACTTGCCCAGCAGGCGCTCGGCCAGTTCGACGACGGGCGCGCTGATGTACAGGTTGGAGATGTGACCCAACGTCTGCAGCTGGGTCGTCACCGCGTCGACGATCGCCGGGTGCGCGTGACCCAACGCGTTGACCGCGATTCCACCCAAAAGGTCGAGGTACTCCTTGCCGTCCGCGTCGCGGACGACGGCGCCGGATCCGTTGGTCAATGCGATCGCCGGGGTTCCGTAGTTGTTCATCAACGCGGCCGACCACCGCTGCTGCAACGGCTCGGTCATGATTGGCCCCCTGGGTTGTCTGAGTCGGCGACGACGGTCGTACCGGTCGAACTCTCGGTCAGCAGTTGGGCGAGCACCGAATGCGGTACCCGTCCGTCGATCACATGGGCCTGTCGCACCCCGCCGTCCACGGCGCGCAGGCACGCCTCCATCTTCGGCACCATGCCGGCGTCCAGCGACCCGAGAAGTCGGGCGACGTCACCGGTTCCGATCCGGGACACCAGCGACGTACGGTCCGGCCAATCGGTGTACAGGCCTTCGACATCGGTGAGCATCACCAGGCGTGATGCGCCCAGCGCCTCCGCGAGTGCGCCGGCCGCGGTGTCGGCGTTGATGTTGTGCACCACGCCATCCCGATCGGGGGCGATCGTCGAGACCACCGGGATCCGCCCGGCCGCCACCAGGTCGAGGACGGCCGAGGTGTTCACCGAGGTGACGTCGCCGACCAGGCCGATGTCGGTGGCGACACCGTCGACGAGCACGGTGCGCCGGCTGGCGGTGAACAGATGGGCATCCTCACCGGTGATGCCGACCGCATACGGTCCGTGCGCGTTGATCAGGCCGACCAACTCCCGGCCGACCTGACCGAACAGGACCATGCGGGCGACGTCCATCACTTCTGGTGTGGTGACGCGGAACCCGCCGCGGAACTCGCCCTCGAGTCCGAGCTTGGCCAGCATCGCCGAGATCTGTGGGCCGCCGCCGTGCACCACCACCGGATGAATTCCGCAGGCGCGCAGGAACACCATGTCCAGCGCGAAGGCCCGCTTGAGATCGTCGTCGATCATGGCGTTGCCGCCGTACTTGATCACCACCGTGGCGCCGTGCAACGACTGCAACGCCGGAAGTGATTCGGCGAGCACCATGGCCTTGTCCAGCGCGCTGAGGGCGCTCGAGTCGCCTCCCCCGCTGATCGAGCTTGTCGAGATCACGATGAGTACGCCGAGTTCTCTTCGACGTAGGCGTGCGACAGATCCGTGGTACGGATACTGGCCGACGCGTCGCCGAGCCCGAGTTCGATCCGGACCGCGATGTCGGCGCCGGACAGATCGACGTCCCGTGCTCCGGGCGCGCCGCAGCCGTTCACACACACAGGGCTCCCGTTGAAGGACACGGTGATCCGATCGGGGTCGATGGTGACCGGCGAGATCCCCACGGCTGCGAGGACGCGGCCCCAGTTGGGGTCCGAGCCGAAGAGTGCGGTCTTGACGAGCGAGTCGCGCGCGACGGTCCGCGCGACCACCACCGCGTCATCCTCCGACACGGCACCGGCGACGGTGATCACGACGCGCTTGGTCACGCCTTCGGCGTCGGCCATCATCTGGGCGGCGAGGTCGTCGCAGACGGCGTACACGGCGGCGTCGAGATCTTCTTGGACGACCGGGATCTGGCTGGCGCCGGAACTGAGCAGCAGAACGGTGTCGTTGGTGGACGTCGAGCCGTCGACGTCGAGCCGGTCGAGAGTGCGGGCGGTCGCCTTGCGCAGCGCGGCATCGAGCTGCTCCGCCGTCGCGTTCGCGTCGGTGGTGAGCACGCAGAGCATGGTGGCCAGCGACGGAGCGAGCATGCCCGCACCCTTGGCCATGCCACCGACGTTCCACCCCTGCGGATGGTGCAGCGCAACCTGTTTGGGCACGGTGTCGGTCGTCATGATGGCGTGCGCCGCATCCGTTCCACCGGAGAGCCCGCCACCCATCTCGTGCACGATCTCGGTGACGCCGGCGAGCACCTTGTCCATCGGCAGACGATCACCGATCAGTCCGGTCGAGCACACCGCCACCTCGACAGCGCCGGTCTCGGTGCCCCAGTTGCTCAACGCCTCCGCGACGGCCTCTGCCGTGGCATGGGTGTCCTGGAAACCGCCCGGACCGGTACAGGCGTTGGCGCCACCGGAATTGAGGATCACGGCCCGCAGCCGACCGGTGGTCAGGACCTGCTGACTCCACAGCACGGGCGCGGCCTTCACCTGGTTGCGGGTGAAGACACCGGCGGCCGAGTAGTCGGGGCCCTCGTTGAAGACCAACGCGAGGTCCGCGGCGCCGGATGCCTTGATACCGGCGGCGATCCCGGCCGCCCGGAAGCCCAGTGGTGCGGTCACGCCCTGCTCGCGGACGAGCCGGGGCGCGTCGAGCGGCGCGCCCGGAGTGATCCGGTCGTCGGAGTCGGTTGCATCTCCGTTCACTCCGCTCGCCCCTGTCGACTGTTGCGATGCCATCACGGCGCCACCCCCACGGTGCTCAGGCCCTCGGTCTCGTCCCAGCCGAGCGCGAGATTCATCGATTGCACCGCAGCCCCGCCGGTGCCCTTGGTCAGGTTGTCGATCGCGCCGACGACGACCAGTGTCCCGGCACGCTCGTCGACGGTGACGGCGAGCTGCACGGCGTTCCCGCCGATCACCGAACCGGTCGTCGGGAGCATGCCCTCGGGCAGAACATGCACGAATGGCTCGTCGCCGTAAGCCTTCTCGTAGGCGGCGCGGACCTCGGCCGCCGACGCGGCCGTCCGTGCCGTGCAGGTGGCCAGGATGCCACGCGCCATGGGCGCGAGCACCGGCGTGAAGGAGACCGAGACCGGGATCTCGGCTGCCGCGGACAGCGCCTGCGCGATCTCGGGGGTGTGCCGATGGACTCCGCCGACGGCGTAGGCCCGGGCCGATCCGATCACCTCGGACGCCAACAGATCGACCTTGGGTGACCGGCCGGCCCCGGATGCGCCGCTGACGGCGACCACGGTGACCTGCGGCTCGATCAACCCGGCGGCCAGCGCCGGCCGCAGGGCGAGGATCGAGACCGTCGGGTAGCAGCCCGGGACGGCGATCCGACTGGCGTCGCGCAGGGCCACCCGGTTGCCCGGTAGCTCCGGCAGGCCGTAGGGCCATGTCCCGGCGTGCTCGCCGCCGTAGTAGTCGGTCCAGTCCTGGGCGTTCTGCAGTCGGTGATCGGCCCCGCAGTCGATGATCAGCGTCGCCGGCGGCAATGCGTCGGCGATCTCCCCCGACGTCCCGTGCGGCAACCCCAGGAACACGACGTCATGTCCGGCCAGGATCTCGGGCGTGGTCTCCTCGAGCACGCGATCGGCCAGCGGCAGCAGGTGCGGATGCTGCGAGGTGAGGGTCGCGCCGGCGTTCCCACCCGCGGTCAGCGCGCCGATCTCCAGCTCCCCGGATCGCAGTCGCGGATGTCCCAAGAGAAGTCGAAGGATCTCCCCGCCCGCATAGCCGCTCGCGCCGGCCACCGCCACCTTGGTCGTCATACGATCATTATGCATGACGATGCAAATCAATTCAGAGGTGGGTGGAGGGCGGTCAGCGCAGCCGGGCTCCGACCCGTTCGCCCGCCACGGCGACCGCGGCGAGCTTGGCCTCGTTGGCCTCCTCCTCGGTCAGCGTCCGGTCGGCGGCGCGGAAACGAAGCGCGAAGGTCAGTGATTTGCTGCCCGCGCCGACCTGGTCGCCGGTGAACACGTCGAACAGGTCGATGGCCTCGATCAGGTCGCCGGCGCCCGCCCACAGCGCCGCTTCGACGTCGGCCGCCGACACCGCGTCGGGGACGACGACAGCGACGTCCTGCAGCACCGCCGGGAAGGGGGACACGTGCGGCGCCGGCAGGCGGTCGACCAACGGCAGGGCGTCGACGTCGATCTCGACGGCGCACAACCGCTTCGGCAACCCGGCCCGTTCGAGGACCCCGGGATGCAGTTCGCCCGCGTATCCGACGGTGGTGCCGTCGACGCTCAGTCGGGCACAGCGCCCCGGATGCCATGGACGCTGTTCACCCGCGGTCAGCTCGATGTCGACGCCGGATGCGCGTCCGATCGACCGGGCGGCCTCGAAGGCGTCGACGTGATCGGCGACCCGGCCCGGACCCCACGGGCCCGCGGGGTCCCGCAGACCGGTGAGCACCACCGCCACATGCAACGGTTGGTGCGGCAACGACGCGTCGAGTGCGGTGATGTCCTCGGCGGTCGGGCGTCGGGTCACGTCCAGGGCACCCACCGATGCCACGTGATCGCCGGCCAGGACGACCTGCCCGATCGTGTAGAGCGACAGATCGCGCTGCCCGCGCGCGATGTTGCGGGCCGTCATCTCCAGCAAGCCCGGCAACAGGGTGGTGTTGAGCTCCGGACGGTCGGACTCCAGCGGGTTCAGCACGGTGACCGTGCGTCGCCGTGCGTCGTCGGCCGGCAGATCCCAGACATCGAAGACACCGGCCGGCATGAACGGATACGGCAGCACCTCGACGTAGCCGTCGAGCGCCAGCGTGCGGCCGATGCCGCGCCGGCGTCGCTGGGCTGCGGTGAGCCCGGTGCCCGCGGGGGCACGCGGTACCACCGCCGGGATGTCCTCGAGTCCTTCGAGCCGCAACACCTCTTCCACGAGATCGGCCCGCTGACGCAGGTCGGGTCGCCAGGACGGCGGCGTGACGTCGAGGGCAACGGTCACTTCCCCCGTCGCCTCGGCCGCTCCCCGCCCGTCGACCGAGCAGCCGACCTCGCGCAGCCGGGTCTCGGTGGTCCCGGCCGGATAGTCGATGCCCGCGGTGCGGTCGGGCTCGTCGGTAGCGATGGCGATGACCGGTGCGGCCGGTGTCGCGACGCGCGCCTCGGCGAGCGGCGAGGCCACGGCGCCGCCGGCGATCTCGACGAGTAGCCGGGCCGCACGGTCCGAGGCCACCGCGGTGACCTCCGGATCGACGGTGCGCTCGAACCGCTTGCTCGCCTCCGAGGTGAGCTTGTGGCGCTTGCCCGTGCGGAACACCCGCACCGGATCGAAGGTCGCCGATTCGAGCAGCACGCGGGTGGTGTCTGCGCCGACCTCGGTGGACGCACCACCCATCACACCGGCCAACGCGACCGGGCCGCTGTCGTCGGCGATCACGACGTCTTCGGGATCCAGGACACGGTCGACGCCGTCGAGGGTGGTCAGCTTCTCCCCGGGTCGCGCCGGGCGGACGGTGATCGTGCCGGACAGCTTGTCGGCGTCGAACGCGTGCAGCGGCTGCCCCAGTTCGATCATCACGTAGTTGGTGATGTCGACGATCGCGGAGATCGGCCGGATGCCCGCCACCATGAGCCGCTTCTGCATCCACCACGGTGAGATCGCATCGGCATCCACACCGGTGATCACGCGCGCGGTGTACCGGGTCGCCGACGACGCCTCGTCTATCGCGACCGGCCAGGTGTCGCCGGTCCCGGTGGCCGGTGGCTCCGAATGCACGGGATCCGACTGGGCCGCACCCCCGAGACCGGGGTCGACGAACGGAACGCCGAAGCTGCCGGCGAGTTCGCGGCCGAGACCACGAACCGAGAAGGCGTACCCGCGGTCGGGGGTGACGTTGATGTCGATGGCGGTGTCGTCGAGGCCCAGCACGTCACGGGCATCGGCGCCGGGTGCGGCGGTGCCCGGCGCGAGCACCAGGATGCCGCTGTGGTCGTTGCCGATGCCGAGTTCGGTCACCGAACAGATCATTCCGTCGGACACGCGACCGTAGGTCTTGCGCGACGCGATCTCGAACGGTCCGGGCATTACGACGCCCGGCAGGGCCGCCACGATGAGATCGCCCTCGGCAAAATTGCGTGCCCCGCAGACGATGCCCCGCGGCTCCGCCTCCCCCACCTCGACGGTGCAGAAGCGGATCGGCTTCTTGAACTCGGTCAGCTCTTCGATGGTCTCCACCCGGCCGATCACGAGGGGGCCGGTGATCGTCGGAAACGGCTCGACGTCCTCGATCTCGAACCCGACACGGACGAAACCGTGGTCGATCTCCGCGGCCGTCGCCGACCACTGCGGGTCTCCCTGACGGAGCACCTCGGTGAACCAGGACTGTGGGGCACGCACGTCAACCAACTACTTTCATCGATCGGGCTTTCGTATGGAATTGCCGGTGGGGGCCGGGATCGGGCGAGCGGAGCGACGGGAGCTCGATCGGCGGCGGGTCACACCGCCGGACCGAAGGGGACGGTGAACCGGATGTCCCCCTCGACCATGTCACGCATGTCGGAGATGTCGTTGCGGAACTGCAGGGTTCGTTCCAATCCCATCCCGAAGGCGAAGCCGGTGTACACATCGGGATCGATTCCGCTGGCGCGCAACACATTCGGATTGACCATGCCGCAGCCACCCCACTCGACCCATCCGGCACCACCCTTCTTGCCGGGGAACCACACGTCGACCTCTGCCGACGGCTCGGTGAACGGGAAGTAGCTGGGCCGCATGCGGGTGGTGGTCTCGGGCCCGAACAACGCCCGCGCGAACACCTCCAGCGTGCCGCGCAGGTTGGCGAGGGTGAGCCCCTTGTCGACGGCCAGGCCCTCGATCTGGTGGAAGACCGGAGTGTGAGTGGAGTCGAGTTCGTCGGTCCGGAAGGTACGGCCCGGACAGGCGACATAGATGGGCAGTTCGCGGTTGAGCATCGAGCGCACCTGCACCGGCGAGGTGTGTGTACGCAACACCTGCCGCGAACCTTCCGGAGCGATGTAGAAGGTGTCCTGCATCGAGCGTGCGGGATGGTCGGGCAGGAAGTTGAGCGCGTCGAAGTTGTAGTGCTCGGTCTCGACCTCGGGCCCTTCGGCGATCTCCCATCCCATGCCGACGAAGACGTCGGCGACCTGTTCGGCGATGACGGTGATCGGGTGGCGGGCGCCGACACGGCGACGACTGCTGGGCAGCGTGACGTCGACCGACTCGGCGAACAGCACCGCCGCATCGCGTTCGGCCTGCAGCGTCGCGGTCCGGAGATCGAAGGCCGCGTTCACCCGACCGCGGACCTCGTTGACCAGCTTGCCCGCCGCGGAGCGCTGATCCTTCGGGATTCCGCCGAGTGCGCGTCGCGCGAGCGCGATGGGCGACCGGTCACCGAGGTGGGCGGTCTTGGCGTGCGCGAGTGCGTCGAGGTCGGCGGCCGCCTCGAACGCCGCGACGGCGGCCGCGGCCGCCGCATCGAGTTCCTGCGGTTCGGGGAACCGCATCTGCTGGGCGTCGTCGGCGGGGCTGGCCACGGGCAGCGATCTCCTCGGTCATGAAAACTGGCGTCTAGGTGCGCGTACAACCCTAGACGACCGGATCGTGACGACGCGGCGCAGGTTGACCCGTCCGCGCGCTGACGGCGCGGGCCAGCGCTGCCCCGCCGACCGCGGCGACGAGCCAGACCGGACCGGCGTCCACCAGACCCGTCCGCGCCAACATCAGGGTCGAAATCCCCACGATCAGCACAGCGAGCAGCACGGTGACGTCGCGTGATCGACCCGCGGTCGGGGCGACCGGATCGTCCCACCACGGCAACGGACTGTGCTCCAGGCCCGACAGCACCGCGACCACCGGGACCATGGCCGCCAGGAGAAGCGCCGTCTGCAGGCCGATGATCAGCGGAAACATCGCCGAGCCCGGATCGTCGCGGGTGAGGCCGAGCAGCTCTCCCGCGGCGATGATCACTGCCAGTACCGGGAGGTGCCAGAGATACAGCGTCATCGCACCTCGGTTGCCCACCGCCACCCACCACCAGATCCGCGGTCGGGCCACGACGGCCCGCAGCCGGCGAACCGCCGCGATGGCCAAGGCGCACAGCACGATCGCATGCCCGGCGAGCAGCAGGCTCGGCGGACTCATGTTCGACAGACGCTGTCCCGGGACGGTCACCAAGGACACCTCGTACGGGCCGAAGAATACGAGGGCCACGTCGACGACGAGGAACACGATCACCAGCAACGCCGCCTGCGCGGTCGTCAGCAGCCGCTTCGCATAGGCGACACCGAGCACGGCGGGCAGCGACCACACGGTCACGAACGACAGGTAGCCGGCCTGTTCCCATCCGAAGGTCAGACGGGCGACATCGACGGCCGCCGTCGCACCCCAGCCGAGTCCGATGGCGACGACGACGTGCGCGGTGGTCGAGATGCGCTGCAGCAGCGGCACGATGGCGAGCACGAGCAGGTAGGCACCGAGGAACCACAGCAATTGGACGCCGAGACGCGCGATCGCATCGGCGACGGTCGGCATGCCGAGCATGCCCAGCGCGGCGAGCAGCATCGTGACGAACAGCAGGTACCAGAACACCGGGCGAAGCAGCCGGCGGGCGCGACCCAGCAGCCAGTGACCGGTCGATGGCGTTGGACGGGATCGCAGTCCGTAGGTCGCCGCCGCCGCGCCCGCGAGGAAGAACAGCGGGAGGATCTGCAGGAGCCACGTGGCCGCCTGCATGACCGGGACGTCGGCGAGGAGGTTGCCGAGCCGGATGCCGTCGGAATCGATCACGACGGTGAGCATCAGCGAATGCCCCGCGATGACGACGACCAGCGAGGACAGGCGGATCAGGTCGACCACCCGGTCGCGGCCACCGCTGATCGCATCGAGTTCGGCCGGGGTCGGGAGGGCGCTGCGTCGGGCGGCGTTCTGTGCCCGCATGTCGAGGTGAGTTCGCATGCATCGAGAATCCTGCGCGACGGCGCCCGCGGGATGAGCAGTTCTACTCGGATCCGTATGGGGACTTCCCGCCCCGGCGGCTCGTCACCCCTGCTCGGGATGCCCGGTGCACGTGCGGCGGGTCGGCCGTGGATGAGCCGTGGATGATCAGCGTCGCCGCCGGCTCAGCGGCCGGAGGTCGCGTGTACCCGCGCATTCGCGTACAGGCAGATTGCCGCCGCCGCGGCCAGATTCAGACTCTCCGCGCGACCACGGATCGGGATGGACACCCGATGGTCTGCCGTGTGCAGGACGTCGTCGGCGAGGCCGTGCGCCTCGTTGCCGAACAGCCAGGCGCAGCGACCTGCGAGGATCTTGTCGGCGTCGTCGAGGGAGAGTTCGCCGTCGGCGGCGGTCGCCAGCGTCGCGATGCCTGCCTGCCGGATCGCGTCGAGACCGGCGGAGATCGATCGCTCACGGGCGATCGGCAGGTGGAAGACGCTGCCCGCCGAGGCACGCACGGACTTGCCGTTGTGCGGGTCCACCGCGTCACCGAGCAGCACGAGGCCGTCCGCGCCCATCGCGTCCGCGCATCGGATGAGGGTGCCCACGTTCCCGGGTTCGCGCGGCTCGACGGCGACCGCGAGCAGCTGCGGGCTCGCCGCGAGAACCTCCGCCAGCGGGACGTCGATCAGCGGGCAGATCGCGAACACGCCTGTCGGGGTGTCGGTCTCGGCCAGCTTGGCGGCCGCACGCGGGGTCAGCGCGAACACCGGGACGCCCTGCGACTCGGCGGCCTCGACGATCTGCTGGTGCCGGGACGATTCGTCCTCGGGCACCAGGACGACCTCCGCCCGCCCGACGGCGAGCGCGGATGTCACCGAGTTCGCCCCCTCTACGAGGAATCGCCCCTCGGAGCGCCGCACCGACGCCCGATGGAGTTTGGCAAATGACACGACCCGCGAGGAGCGCTCGGACAGGATCTCCGTCATGGGACGGATCCGGTCGGCGCGTCGCTCGCGGGTCGCGTGATCGCCTGGATCAACGAATGCGTCAGGCCGCCGGGGCGTTGACGTCGGCCGGCAGCGCCTTGCGGGCCACCTCGACCAGGCCGGTGAAGGCCTCGGGGTCGGTGACGGCGATGTCGGCGAGCACCTTGCGGTCCACCTCGACACCAGCGGCCTTCAGGCCCTGGATGAAGCGGTTGTAGGTGATGTCGTTGGCGCGGGCCGCGGCGTTGATACGCGAGATCCACAGTTTGCGGAACTCACCCTTGCGGGCGCGGCGGTCCCGGTAGGCGTAGGTCAGCGAGTGGAGCTGCTGCTCCTTCGCCTTGCGGTACAGACGCGAACGCTGTCCGCGGTAGCCCTTGGAAGCCTCCAGGGTTGTCCGACGCTTCTTCTGGGCGTTGACCGCCCTTTTCACGCGTGCCATGTCTCAGTCCTCTTTGGTCGTCAGGGTGTCGGTGTCAGCGGTTGAGCAGTCGCTTGATGCGCGGGGCGTCGTTCTCGCTCACGACGGCCACGCCGTCGAGACGACGGGTGCGGCGCGACGACTTGTGCTCCAACAGGTGGCGGCGGTTGGCCTTCTGGCGCACGATCTTGCCGCTGCCGGTGACCTTGAATCGCTTCGCGGTGCCCTTGTGGGTCTTGCTCTTCGGCATGTTCTTCCTTCATTCGAGCGAACGGGAGCCCACCCGTGGGTGTCGGGTGTCATCTCTCGCGCGCTGGGTGGTCAGCGACCGATCCGGAGGTGGTGGCCCCCGAACGGGTTTACTGGCTGGTCTCTTCGTCCTGCGTGGCAGCCGACTTCGGCCCGCGTTCGCGGGTTTGCTGAGCCTTCTGCCGGGTCTTTGCACCCTTGTGCGGTGCCAGCACCATGGTCATGTTGCGGCCGTCCTGCTTGGCCGAGGTCTCGATGAAGCCGTAGTCGGCGACGTCGTTGCCCAGGCGCTGGAGCAGTCGGTAACCCAACTCGGGTCGGGACTGCTCGCGGCCGCGGAACATGATGGTGACCTTCACCTTGGACCCTGCCTCGAGGAACCGGACGACGTGACCCTTCTTGGTCTCGTAGTCGTGGTCGTCGATCTTCGGGCGGAGCTTCTGCTCCTTGATGACGGTCATCTGCTGGTTGCGTCGCGACTCGCGCTGCTTCTGGGCCGCTTCGTACTTGAACTTGCCGTAGTCCATGATCTTGCACACGGGCGGGCGCGCGTCGGGCGCGACCTCGACCAGGTCGAGATCGGCCTCATAGGCCAAGCGAAGCGCATCTTCAACACGCACGATGCCCACCTGCTCCGAGTTCGGTCCGACGAGTCGGACCTCAGGGACGCGGATGCGCTCGTTGATGCGGGTCTCAGTGCTGATGGGGCCTCCTTGATCAGTGTTCTCTGGTGACCGCCAGGAATGACTGGGTACAAGGGATCGCTCTCAGCAGAAGAGCCCCGGGACGCTGATGCATCCACAGGGCTCCGTTACCGACCGGTTCTCCGACACATGTCGGACCGATGCGAACGCGCAGCTCAGGGCCTCGCGACGATCGGTGTGAACCGGACCGTCCAACTGCGGTGAAAACGCGTCGTGACGGTGGGAGCGGAACTCCACTTGCGACCCCGGCGCAAACCGGGGCGGTCGTACGTGGAAGTCTAGCAGCCATGACCGAGAACTCCTATTCGTCACCTGCACCGATGCCCGGCGGGGATGCCGCAGCGGGCGGCACAGATGGCGGCGCGGGAGAACCCGGTCCGGATCAGACCGACTTCGACAACGTCCGCGATCTCGCCGATATTCCGGCGATCGAGGTCGTCACGCGCGCGATCGTGATGCTGATGAGCGCCGCGGCGGAGAAGCTCGGTCTGGCCGAGGGCGCCGATCCGGAGAAGGTCGATCTGGACGAGGCACGCCGACTGATCACCTCGCTGGCCGGGCTCGTGCAGGCCTCGACCGAGTATCTCGGGATCCACGCCGCGCCGATCCGCGACGGGTTGCAGGGCCTGCAGCTGGCGTTCCGGGAGGCCAGCGCGCACCCGGACGCCCCGGGCGAGGGCCCTGGCGAGAAGTTCACCGGACCGGTGCGCGAGCGTCGCAGGCCGTAGTCGCAGGCCGTTGCCGCAACGGGACCGATCGTCGCGTCGGGTCGACGTACGCTGGAGGGGTGAGCAGCCAGACACCCCAGGAGCCGAACCCCGACATCGTCGACGGCGAGGTCGTGCCCGAATCTGCCCCGGTGTCGTCGGTGCCGACCACCACGCCGGCTCCCCCGGCGTCGCCGACCCCGGGTTACGTCCCGCCGGTGACCGACCCCAACTACAGCGCGTCGGGCGTGCCGACCTTCGATTTCGTCCGCGACAAGATCGAGAACCGGATCTCCACCGCCATCGGCTCCAAGGAACTCGCCGAGGGCGGCCCGGAGGGCCAACAGGTCGACGAGATGATGCGCAAGCGCGACGAGGCCGCGAAGAAGAAACTGGACGAGATCCGGAAGTCCATGGGGCGCTGAGCAACTCGCGTCAGCCCTGATCCCGGAGGATCTCCCGGGTAAGCATGGCGGTGGCCCACGCGGCGATCTGGTCGCTCGACCATCCTCGGTGCGCGAGATGGTCCCAGACCTCGAAGCTCAGCGCGAGCGAGCAGAGGTCCAGCGCCTGATCGAGCGTGAGCCCCGCACGGAGAGCGCCTGTCGGCCAGCCCGACAGCACCCGCCGCCGTCCCGCATCTCCGCGGGACAGGCCTTCCCGGTACGCGACGTCGAGGTCGTGGTTCGTCCGGGCACCCTCGTGTAACAGCCGCACGATGTCGCCCGCGCCGTCGTACATCCGTTTCTCGAACCGCGCCATCGCCTCGAGCTGGTGCGCCGGCCCCGGCGCTGCGTCGAGTTCGGCCACCAGGGTGGCCACGTCCGCCTCGTCGTCGACGGTGTCGGTCAGCGCCATCGCCAGGCCCGCCTTGTTGCCGAACACGGCGTAGACGGTCGGCTCGGCGACCTCCGCCTCGCGGGCGATCGCCTTCAGCGTGGTGCCGTTCCATCCCCCGTCGGCGAACAGCCGCCGTGCCGCGGCGATCAGTCGCTCCCGCGTCTCGCGGGCCTGCGCCTCCCGACGCGGAGACCGATATGCGCGTTTCTCTTGCCCCATTCCGATGACCTCACCTATATTCATTGAGTCGCACTCATTCAATCTAGGAGTTCTCGTGCGAAAAGCCAATCCTGCCGGTTACGGCCTTGTTCTGGGTGGACTACTCGTGTGTGTCGGTGGACCCATGCACCCGCACGGATCGATGGACTCCCTGGAAGCGCACATGATCTCGATGATGGAGAGCCCGACCTGGGTGCTGTCACACGTGATCGCGATGACCGGCACGGTGCTGATCGCGGCGTCGCTGGCGCTGCTCGCACGCTCGATCCGGCCCCACGCGCTCGCGCCGTTCGTCACGGTGGCGGCGGTCGGGGCCTCGCTCGCCGCGATCGAGTACATCCCGCACATCCTGGCGGTCACCGAACTCGAACAACTCCGGGTCGGCGGGCCCGCACCGATCACGCGGACGCACGAACTGATCGCGGCGTTCTCCGGCCCGCTGTTTGGTTTCGGCACCGCTGTACTCGCAATCGCAGTCGCCGTAACCGCGACCCGACATCGGGTGCTCTGGTGGACGGCAACCATCCCGGCCGTCGTCGGCGGGACCGCGGCCGGGTTGGCGGTGCCGCTGGTACTGGTGACCCGCGACGTCCAGATGACCGTGCTGTTCCCGGGCGTCGCCGGAGTTGCCGTGTGGTACATGGCCTTCGGCGTCGCCGTGGCGCTTCGCACGCAGGCCGAACCGACGTCGGCGCCTGCGCGTACCGAACTCGCACAGGTCTGAGGACGACAGGTCTGCGGGCGGACAGGTCTGCGGGCACTCAGCCCGCCGACGCCACCGCCTCATCGAGGTCGAGGATGCCCGAGAGGAACTTGCCGGTGTGGCTCAACGGTTCCAGGGCGATGTCCTCGGGTGTCCCCTCGGCCACCACCTCGCCACCACCGGTACCGCCCTCGGGTCCCATGTCGATGACCCAGTCGGCGGTCTTGATGACGTCGAGGTTGTGTTCGATGACGATCACCGAGTTGCCCTTGTCCACGAGACCACTGATCACGCCGAGGAGCTTCTTGATGTCCTCGAAGTGCAGGCCGGTCGTCGGCTCGTCCAGGATGTAGACCGTGCGACCCGTGGACCGCTTCTGCAGTTCCGCGGCGAGCTTGACGCGCTGCGCCTCGCCGCCGGACAGCGTGGGTGCCGGCTGACCGAGGCGCACGTAGCCGAGCCCCACGTCGACCAACGTCTTGAGGTAACGGTGGATCGAGGTGACCGGCTCGAAGAACTCCGCGGCCTCCTCGATCGGCATGTCGAGCACCTCGGAGATGGTCTTGCCCTTGTAGTGCACCTCGAGCGTCTCGCGGTTGTAGCGAGCCCCGTGACACACCTCGCACGGCACGTAGACGTCGGGCAGGAAGTTCATCTCGATCTTGATGGTGCCCTCGCCGGTGCACGCCTCGCAGCGCCCGCCCTTGACGTTGAACGAGAACCGGCCCGGCTGATAGCCGCGCACCTTCGCCTCCGTGGTCGCGGCGAACAAGGTGCGGATCTTGTCGAACACACCCGTATAGGTCGCCGGGTTCGACCGCGGCGTCCGGCCGATCGGCGACTGGTCGACCTGCACCAACTTGTCGAGGTGGTCGAGGCCCTTGACGCGGGTGTGCCGGCCCGGCACCTGACGTGCGCCGTTGAGTTTGTTGGCGAGCACCGTGGCGAGGATGTCGTTGACGAGGGTCGACTTCCCCGAACCCGAGACGCCGGTGACCGCGGTCAGCACGCCGAGCGGGAACGCCACGTCGATCCCGCGCAGGTTGTGTTCCCGCGCACCGACGACCGTCAGCAGCTTCCTGCGCGAGATCGGCCGTCGGATGGCGGGGACCGGCAACTCGTCGCGACCGGACAGGTAGGCACCGGTCAGCGACCGACGGTTCTTCAAAAGATCCTTGTAGCTACCGCTGTGCACCACCTCGCCGCCGTGTTCACCGGCGCGCGGGCCGATGTCGACGATCCAATCCGCGGCCCGGATGGTGTCCTCGTCGTGCTCGACGACGATCAGCGTGTTACCGAGATCCCGCAGCCGCGTGAGGGTTTCGATGAGACGACGGTTGTCGCGCTGATGCAGACCGATGGACGGCTCGTCGAGCACGTAGAGCACACCGGCCAGACCGGATCCGATCTGGGTCGCCAACCGGATCCGCTGTGCCTCCCCACCGGACAACGAACCCGCGGCACGCGACAACGACAGGTACTCCAGGCCGACGTCGAGCAGGAAGGTGATTCTCGCCTGCACCTCCTTGAGGACGCGACCGGCGATGGCCTGCTGACGCTTGTCGAGGCGCAAACCGTTGAGGTAGTCGGCACACTCGGACACCGACAGCGCACAGACCTGTGCGATCGACATCGGTCCATAGGTGGGGTGATCGAGGGTGACGGAAAGAATCTCCGGACGCAGCCGAGCACCCTGACATGCCGGGCACGGCACGTCGCGCATGTAGCCCTCGTAGCGCTCCTTCATCTGCTCCGACTCGGTCTGATCCATCCGGCGGGCGAGGAACGAGAGCACACCCTCGAACTCGGTGTAGTAGGACCTGGTGCGGCCGTACCGATTTCGGAACTTGACGTGCACCTGGTGATCGCTGCCGTTGAGGATCGCGTTGCGCGCCTTTGCCGGCAGTTTGCGCCACGGGGTGTCGACGTCGAACCCCATCTGGTCGGCCAGTCCGCTCATCAGCCGCAAGAAGTAGTCGGCGTTGTGCCCGCCGGACCAGGGTGCGATCGCCCCCTCGGACAGCGAGAGCTCGGCATCGGGCACCACCAGCTCCTCGTCGACCTCCTTACGCACGCCGAGACCGTCGCACTCGGGGCAGGCGCCGTAGGGCGAGTTGAACGAGAACGACCGCGGTTCGAGATCGTCGATGGCGATCGGGTGACCGTTCGGACACGCCATCCGCTCGGAGAACCGGCGTTCGCGATGCGGGTCGGTCTCCTCGAGGTCCACGAAGTCGAGCACCACGATGCCGTCGGCGAGGCGTAGCGCGGTCTCGATCGAGTCGGTGAGTCGCTGCTTGGCGCTGGGCTTCACCGCGAGCCGGTCGACGACGACCTCGATGTCGTGCTTCTCCTGCTTCTTCAGCTTCGGCGGATCGGTCAGTTGGTGGACCACACCGTCGATGCGGGCACGCGAGAAGCCCTGTGTCTGCAATTCGCCGAACAGGTCGACGAACTCGCCCTTACGGGTACGCACGACCGGCGCGAGCACCTGGAACTTGATGCCCGACTCCATCTCGAGGACCTGGTCGACGATCTGCTGCGGGGTCTGCTTGGCGATCAACTCACCGCACTGCGGGCAGTGCGCGCGCCCGGCCCGTGCGTACAGGAGGCGGAGGTAGTCGTAGACCTCCGTGATGGTTCCCACGGTCGACCGCGGGTTGCGGTTGGTCGACTTCTGGTCGATGGAGACGGCCGGCGACAACCCCTCGATGAAGTCGACGTCCGGCTTGTCCATCTGGCCGAGGAACTGGCGGGCGTACGCCGAGAGGGACTCGACGTAGCGTCGTTGCCCCTCGGCGAAGATCGTGTCGAACGCGAGCGACGACTTACCCGATCCGGACAAACCGGTGAACACGATGAGACTGTCGCGCGGGAGATCCACATCGATGCCGCGGAGGTTGTGTTCCCGGGCGCCGCGGACGATCAGACGGTCAACCACTTGCAGTCCTCATTCGTTGCTGATCCGGCTGACGCCGGGATGTTGGTGTGTGAGCTGGTCGGAGCCGAATCCAGCCGAGGCCGGACCGCTCCGCGCATACCCTAGCGGCGACCACCGACAAGATCGGACGGCCCGACAGCCCTCCCCGTGGCTTCAGGAGTCCCGCCGCGCGAGCATGCTCGATGGTCACTTCGACCAGTGCTCCACGATACTCTCGCTCCGACCGCACCGATCCCCGTCGACCGGCGTCCCCGGGTGGCGACCCCTCGTGGTGACCCTTCGTGGTGACCCCTCGTTGTGACCCCCTGTCGTGACATAGCCTGACGAACATGAGCCCACAGGATGTTTCTGTCAGCGACACCTATACCGGCGACCTGTCGGAGTCACCCGTCCCGCAGCGTCGGACCCTCGACTCCGCGACGATCGTGAAGCTGTCGGTCGGACCGATGGACAACAACGTCTACGTCATCACCTCCCGGCAGACCGGCGACCAGCTCGTCATCGACGCGGCGAACGACGCCGACCGTGTCCTCGAGGTGGTCCGCGAGCTCCCCGGGACACCCCGGCTCATCTTCACCACACATCGCCACTTCGACCACTGGCAGGCACTCGAGGCAGTCGTCTCGGGACTCGGGGTCCCGACCGCCGCCGGCCGTCTGGACGCGGACGAACTACCGGTCACCCCGGACCGCCTGATCGACGACGTCGACACCGTCGCGGTGGGCGACCTCACGTTCGAGGCCATCCACCTGGTCGGCCACACGCCCGGCTCGATCGCCCTCGCGCTGACCGACGGCGACACCGTGCATCTGTTCACGGGTGACTGTCTGTTCCCCGGTGGCATCGGCAAGACGTGGGAACCCGGTGACTTCGAGACATTGCTCCAGGACGTCTCCACCAAGGTCTTCGACCGCTTCGGGGATTCGACCGTCGTCTATCCGGGACACGGCAAGGACACCACACTCGGTGCCGAGCGCCCCGCCCTTCCGGAGTGGCGCGAGCGGGGCTGGTGACCCGCCGGGCAGCCGACGTCGCCGTCGGGGCGCCTGCGATCGCTGCCCGACACCGGTAGCCTCGATGAGGTTCACCACTCAAGACATGGGCGGTGGAACATCCGAGCTCTGTCACGAGGAGGCTGTCAATGTTGATCCGCCGAATTGCCCGGCCCATGCTGGCCACCGTCTTCGTCGCGTCGGGCATCGACGCCTTGCGTAACCCGGGGCCGAGGGCCGAGATGTCCCGCGACCTCGTCGACAAGTCGGTGGAGGCATTGCCCAACAGCGTCACCGACAGCGTGCCCACCGAACCCATCACCCTCGTCCGCATCAACGGAGCGGTCCAGGTCGGCGGCGGAATCCTGTTGGCCACGGGCAAGTTCCCCCGGATCGCATCGCTCGGCCTCGCCGGCTCACTGATTCCGACCACACTGGCCGGACATGCCTTCTGGGAAGAGACCGACCCCGAGGCCAAGGCCCGTCAGCGCACGCAGTTCCTCAAGAACGTCAGCCTTCTCGGCGGTCTGCTCATCGCGGCGGTCGACACCGAGGGCAAGCCCTCGATCGCCTGGCGTGGACGGCAGAAGGCCTCCGCGGCCAGCCATGCGATCGCCGCCGCCCTGCCGGCAGGCGTCGCGGCATCCGACTCGACATGGGAGACCATCCGCGAGCGGTCGGCCGAAGGCGCCCACGTCCTGGGCGAGCGCTCCGCGGATGCGGCCGAGGTCGTCCGGCACCGCGCACCCGAGATCGCCGAGGCGGCCCGCGAGCGGTCCGTCGAAGCGGCCGAGGTCATCCGCCACCGCGCACCCGAGATCGCCGAGGCGGCCCGCGAATACTCCAGCGAGGCGGCCGAACTGATCCGCCACAAGGCGCCGGAGCTGGCCGAGGCCGCGCAGAAGAAGTCCGTCGGGTTCGCCGACGCGGCCCAGAAGCACTCCGCCGAGTTCGCGGCCCTCGCACAGAAGCGTTCGGAGAAGGCGGCCAAGGCCGCCAAGAAGGCCCAGAAGAAGTCGGACAAGGCCACCAAGGTGGCGCAGAAGCGTGCCGGCAAGGCCGCCGACCAGATCAAGGACCGCGCCCCCGAACTCGCGGAAGCCGCGCGCGATCGGTCGGCCGACGTCGCCGACCGCATCCGGCAGCGTGCACCCGAGGTGGCCGACGAGATCGTGGCGCGCGCGAACGCCGCCGCCGACGAGGTCACCGCCCGCGCGAACGCCGCGAAGGACAAGGCGACCGAAGGTGCCGAGGAGGGCCGGCGGCGCTGGCGGAAGGCCCGCTCATAGACCCGACCGCTGAATCCGGCGGCCCGGGTGGGCCGCCCACCGCCACGACGACGGTCCTCCCCGCCCACGACTACCCGTGGGCGACGGTCGACGTCGCCGACGACAGCGCGACGATCCATCCGGGATCGCTAGTCGGGCGCCGCCTGGTCGTCGCGGTCGGATCCAACGCATCCGCCACCGTGCTGCGCGCCAAACTCGCCGCGACGACCGAGGATTCGGGCCCGCCGATCGTGCCTGTCACGGTGTCTCACCTCGCGGTGGGACATTCCGCCCATGTCTCTGCTCGTGGCTATGTGCCGGCGGCGCCGTATCGCGCCGCCGGCATCTCGCTGCGCACCGTCGGCGCCTGGCTCACCGACCACGAGACCGATGCCCTCGACCAGACCGAACCGAATTACGATCGAATGATGCTCTCCACCGCCGACCATCAGGTCGTCGCGCCCACTGTTGTGCCGCAGACCTTCTCGCTGTATGTCTCCCGGCACGGCGTCCTCGCCGACCCGACGTCGGGCACACCGCTACCTCTCGGGCCCCAACGCACGGTCCTGTCGTGGCTCGACGCCCATCTGGCCGACCCCGCCCTCAGTGGCCCGGTCGAGGACGCCTGCGTCCGCCTGACCGACCCGACGGTCCGGGCCCGGGTGACCGGCGACATGCGCTCGGCCGGCCTGGTCAGACCGTCACACCTGTCGGCCCACACGGAAAGCGTGGCGTCGCGGTGAGTTCGACAGAGACCCAGGTCGATTCACGGATCACCGAAGAGCAGGACCACCTCGATCTGGTCTACGCACGCCTCGATCGCATGCGCGCCAACACCCAACGCCGCCTGTCGACGACCCTGCGCGAGGCCGGTGGCACCCCACAGGCGCGGTCCGAACGCGAGTCGTATGAGCGGATGTACACCGACGACCTCGCCAAGTTCGATGCGGCCGAACACAATCTGTACTTCGGGCGCCTCGACCTCGACGACGGCGAGATCCGCCGTATCGGTCGCATCGGCGTCCTCGACGACGATGCCACGGACACAACTCTGCTGTTGGACTGGCGCGCACCCTTGTCGCGGCCGTTCTATCTCGCGACCCCGGCAGCGCCCGAGGAGGTGGACCGTCGACGGCACGTCCGCACCCGCAGTCGTCGGGTCCGCGCGGTCAACGACGAGTACCTCACCCTGGGCGACGCATCCCCGGACGACGTGGGCCACGGCGACGTCGTCAACGAGAACGCGCTCGTCGCCGCGCTGAACGCGGCCCGCACCGGTGAGATGACCGACATCGTGGAGACGATTCAGCGCGAGCAGGATCTGATCATCCGGTCACCGCATCGGGGCGTCACCGTCATCCAGGGCGGCCCGGGCACCGGCAAGACCGCGGTGGCCCTGCACCGCGCGGCCTACCTGCTGTACACCCATCGGGACATCTTGTCGCGCAGCGGCATCCTGATCATCGGACCCAACGACGACTTCCTCACCTACATCGGCCAGGTGCTGCCCTCGCTGGGTGAGTCGGGCGTGCTGCTGTCCACCGTGGGCGACATGTACCCCGGTGTGCACGCCGCGGCGACCGAGACGCGGCACGCCGCCGCGGTCAAGGGCGATCTGCGCATGGTCGATCTGCTCAAACGTGCGGTGCGCGCGCGGCAGTCGTTGCCGTCCAAGCCGGTTCCGGTGGACTTCGACACCTACCAGGTCATGATCGATTCGGATCTGATCAAGGCGGCGCGGGCCAAGGCCCGCAGTTCCCGCCGCGCCCACAATCTCGCGCAACCCGTCTTCATCCGGGCGGCACTCGACGGTCTCGCGCAGGCGCACGCCCGCACCATCGGCTCCAGCCTCCTCGACGGCACCCAGTTGCTCAGTGGCGCCGACATCGCCGACATCCGCACCGAGATGAGCCAGGACGGCGAGATCCGCCGCGCGCTGCTGATGTACTGGCCGACGCTCGGTCCGCAGGAGATGTTGCGGGAGCTCTACGCGGATCCAACGGCGATCCGCAAGGCCTCGCCCGGCTGGTCGGACACCGATCGTGCCGGATTGCAGCGTGATTCGCCTGCCCCGCAACGCGATGGTAGTGACCTGACCCCGGCCGACGTCCCGCTGCTCGACGAGCTCGCCGAACTGATCGGCTACGGCACCGACGATGCCGAGCGTACCGAGCGTGAGCGGTGGCGGCGTCAGCTCGCCGACGCTCAGGATGCCCTGGACATCCTCACCGGTTCGGCTCCGCAGGACCTCGAGGACGAGCTGGACCCGGAGATCCTGATGGCGTACGACCTGATCGACGCCGAACAACTCGCCGCCCGCCAGACCGAGACCCAGCGGCTGACCACCGCGGAACGCGCACACGGCGACCGCAACTGGGCGTTCGGCCATGTGATCGTCGACGAGGCGCAGGAGCTGTCCGCGATGGCCTGGCGGATGGTGATGCGGCGCATACCCAATCGCTGGATGACGATCATCGGCGACACGGCGCAGACCGGCGACCTGGCGGGTACGAGATCGTGGGGCGATGTGCTCACGCCCTACGTCGCCGACCGATGGCATCTGCGCGAGCTGACCGTGAACTACCGCACGCCGGCCGAGATCATGACCTATGCGACCCGGGTGCTGGCTCAGATCAGTCCGACGCAGTCCCCGCCGACGTCGTTGCGAAGCAACGGCATCGAGCCGGTGGCCATTCGCACCGATGCCGCCAAGCGCGGGCAGATCGCCCTCCGCGCGGCCACCCGACCCGAGCTGTCCGGACTGAGCGCGGTCATCGTTCCCGACGACCTCTACGACGACGTGGTCGCCGCGACGGAGGACATCGATTCGCCACCGAGGATTCTCACCGTGGGTGCGTGCAAGGGCCTGGAGTTCGACAACACCGTGGTGGTGGAGCCGTCGGCGATCATCGCCGACTCCCCGCTGGGCTACTCGGATCTCTACGTCGCCCTGACCCGTGCCACGCAGCGGCTCACGGTGATCCACGCCGACGATCTCCCCGACGAACTCGCCGACATGACGAACGCGGCCCCCGACACCTGGTAGCGGTGTCGAGGGCCGGACGTCCGTTGCTGTGCGCCGGACCTACGTGGTGTGCACGATCAGTACGTCACACGCGGATTTCCGGGCGACGTCGGCCGGCACGGAACCGAGCAGACGCCCGGCGATCGAGTTCAGTCCGCGGTTACCGACGACCAGAAGATCGGCCTTGACGTCGGTCACCAACTGCAGCAGCGCGTCCACCGGTGCTCCCTTGACCGATCGCTGATCGATGGTCTCGGCACCTGCACTGGTGGCGCGTTCCTTGGCCTTCCGCAGAATCTCCTCGGTCGGCGACGACCCGGTGATCTGGTAGGCCTCATCCTTCAGCACGTCTGCGGCGCCTCCGGCGCCGCGGTCGTTCGGAAAGTACGCGCATGCGATCACCAATGTTGCCTTGTCGGCCCCGGCCAGTGCCCCCGCGCGATCGACCGCCTTCAACGATGACTCAGAGCCATCGGTGCCGACGACGACCGTCTGATAAGCGCTCATCCCTACCTCCACGAGTCAGTCTGTCCCGATGGTCTCGGGACAGGTGTCATCCCCACACTGTAAGAACACTCTAGATCCCCTGTTCCCGCAGGTTAGTTGGCGACGTGCCGATTTGTCCGCAGTTCGTGGGGATCGGCACACTTGCCGATCGGGTGGGATCCAGGTCGAATTCCGATGTTCCGCCGCACGCAGAGTCGGGCCTGGTCACCCGAGGGCGCCCGGGCCATCGAGCATCGGCACCAGGAACTGCCGCGCGATCCGTTCCAACTGGCCGTCGTCGCCGAGGTCCACGATGCGGCTCGGAATCGTCAGGAACGACGCGGAGATCCGGACCATCATCTCCGCGACGAGGTCGACGTCGACCGCTGCCGCGATGTAGCCGGCCCGCTGTTCGCGGCGCAGTTGCCCCGCGACGAACTCCCGCACGGTCGCGACCATCTTGCCGTCATCGCCGATCAACGAGCCGACGACCAGGGTGGACTCCGATTCGATGAGACCGCCGATCAGAGGATTGCCGCCGATCGCGCGCAGGGAACTGACGAATCCGACGACCACCCGGTCCGCGGTGGTCTGCGCCAGCCTGATGTCGGTGAGGAACTGGGCGAAGTAGCGACGGAACTCTCGCAGCATGACCTGATCGACCAGAGCGTCCTTCGTCTCGAACTTGCGATAGACGGTGATCCGCGACAGGTCGGCCCGCTTGGCGACCTGTTCCATCGAGGTCCGCTGGATTCCCCTACGACAGAACAGATCGAATGCCGCGTCGAGCAGACGGACGCGGGTGGGGTCGACATCGTCGGCCTGCTCGAGGACGTCGGTCAATGCGCGCTCGAGAAGGGACTTCGGGCTCGCGCTGTCGGGCGGCGCAGATTCCATGCACTCCTCCTGGGAGAACCCAGACTACCCCGGGTGCGTGACTCAGCCCGCGTGCGCAGCATCTTGTGATGTCAGCCACACAGTGCTATTGATGTTACGAGGAAACAAGTTGCGTTTCATTGCATCATATCGGTGGTCGACGTGGACGGGGAGCTTGAGATGGACAGCCTGAACAGACGGAATTTCTTGAAGGTCGGCGGCACAGTCGGTGCGGCCGGGGCGGTCGCGGCGGTGGCACCGGCCACGCCGTGGACCTGGTCGCCCGCCGGGTCCGTGCCCGGCACCGGCAGCGGCCTGGATCCGCGCAAGGCCTGGGATCCCGACGGGGACACCGTGGTCGCCAATCTGCTCGACCGTGGCCAGGTACCCGAGGTCAATCGGCTGCTCCGCTCGTGGACCAAGAACGGGCAGCCGTTGCCCGCGGGCCTGCCACCCGAACTCCGCGACTTCATGGAGCATGCCCGGCAGCTGCCGTCCTGGACCGATCGCGGCAAGCTGGCGACCGCGGTGCGTTTCAATCAGAAACGCGGCACCTATCTCGGTGTCCTGTACGGCTTCGCGAGCGGCATGATGAGCACCGTCATCCCGAAGGAGGCGCGCGCGGTCTACTACTCCAAGGGCGGCGCCGACATGAAGGACCGCATCACCAAGACCGCAAAACTCGGCTACGACATCGGCTCGCTCAACGCCTATCAGCCCGACGGCGAGATGGTCGTCACCTGTGTGAAGACGCGTCTCGCGCACGCCTCCGTCCGGCACCTCCTTCCCCAGTCCCCGTACTGGGTGCATGCCGCGACCGAGGACAAGCCGATCAGTCAGGCCGACATCATGGTCACCTGGCACAGCCTGCCGACCACGGTGATGCGCAATCTGCAGAAGTGGAAGGTGCCGATCGCCCCCGACGAGTCCGAGGGCTTCCTGCACTCGTGGCAGGTGAGCGCGCACATGCTCGGAGTGGAGGACCAGTACATCCCGGCGTCGTGGCATCAGGCCGATGCGCAGGCCAAGCAGGTTCTCGATCCGATCCTGGCACCGACCCCCGAGGGCATCAAGCTGGCCAACATCCTGCTCGACCTGGGGATGAACCTCGACCTCTCGTTGTTGAGTCGGCCCGTTCTGGGTGCGCTCACCCGGTTCATGCTCGGCGATCAGATCGCGGGATGGCTGCAGATCCCGCGCGAACCGGTCTGGACGCCGCTGCTGGAAACGGCGTGGGGTCCGTATGTTGCTGTGCGCGAGGGACTTCTGAACGTCGGCATGCCCCGGGAGGCGTACTGGCTGTTCGATGAGTTCCTCCGCCAGTTCGTCTTGTTCTACATGTCCGAACTGCGGATGCCGATCAACATCGAGATCCCGGTGCTCAACAACCCGCGCTACAACTGACGGAACGCGCCCGACCGCGGCGGCGCCGTCGGCTCACTTGATGCCGGCGGCGTCCATCCCGCGCAGTTCCTTCTTCAGGTCGGCGATCTCGTCGCGCAGGCGGCCGGCGAGCTCGAACTGCAGATCCCGTGCGGCACTCATCATCTGGTCGGTCAGCTGTGCCACGAGGTCGGCGAGCTCGGCCCGTGGCATCGACGACGCGTCCCGCTTCTCGATGACCCCGGCGCTGCCGCCGCCCTTCGCCTTGGACATCTCGCCCTGCGCCCGCCGACCGCGGCTGGCGTTGCGGCCGGACCCGCCCACGGCAACCGAGTCGTCCTCTGCCTCCCGATATACCTGGTCGAGGATGTCGGCGATCTTCTTGCGCAACGGTTTCGGGTCGAGGCCCATCTCTTTGTTGTAGGCAACCTGCTTCTCACGGCGACGTTCGGTCTCGTCGATCGCATTGCGCATCGAGTCGGTGATCTTGTCCGCGTACATGTGGACCTCGCCGGACACGTTACGAGCGGCGCGACCGATGGTCTGGATCAACGAGGTGGTGGATCGCAGGAAACCTTCCTTGTCGGCGTCGAGGATCGCCACCAGGGAGACCTCGGGGAGATCGAGCCCCTCACGCAGGAGGTTGATGCCCACCAGCACGTCGTATTCACCCGAGCGCAACTGGCGCAGCAGTTCCACCCGGCGCAGGGTGTCGACCTCGGAGTGCAGGTAGCGCACCCGGATACCCAGTTCAAGCAAATAGTCGGTGAGGTCCTCGGACATCTTCTTGGTCAGCGTGGTGACCAGCACGCGTTCGTCGCGTTCGGTGCGTTCACGGATCTCGTGCACCAGATCATCGATCTGGCCCTTGGTCGGCTTCACGATCACCTGCGGATCGACCAGTCCGGTCGGGCGGATCACCTGCTCCACGAACTCGCCGTTGGCCTGGCCGAGTTCGTAGGGGCCCGGTGTCGCGGAGAGATAGACCGTCTGCCCGATCCGGTCGACGAACTCGTCCCAGGTGAGCGGCCGGTTGTCGACGGCGGACGGGAGCCGGAATCCGTAGTCGACGAGGTTGCGTTTGCGCGACATGTCGCCCTCGTACATGCCGCCGATCTGCGGCACGGTCACGTGGGACTCGTCGATGACGAGCAGGAAGTCGTCCGGGAAGTAGTCGATCAGCGTGGCCGGGGCACTGCCGGCGGCACGTCCGTCGATGTGACGCGAGTAGTTCTCGATGCCGGAGCAGAATCCGACCTGCCGCATCATCTCGAGGTCGTAGGACGTACGCATCCGCAGGCGCTGCGCCTCCAGGAGCTTGCCCTTGGATTCCAGGTCGGCGAGGCGCGCCTCGAGTTCTTCTTCGATACTCGTCATCGCCTTCGCCATCCGCTCCGGTCCGGCGACATAGTGGGTTGCCGGGAAGATTCGCAACGAATCCACCTGTCGGACAACGTCTCCCGTCAACGGATGCAGGTAGTAGAGCGATTCGACCTCGTCGCCGAAGAACTCGATCCGTACCGCGAGTTCCTCGTAGGACGGAATGATCTCGACGGTGTCGCCGCGCACCCGGAAACCGCCGCGGGTGAACGAGAGGTCGTTGCGGGTGTACTGGACGTCGACGAGCAGTCGCAGCAGTGCGTCGCGATCGATCTCCTCGCCGACACTGATCTCGACCGACCGGTCGAGGTAGGACTGCGGCGTACCCAGACCGTAGATGCACGACACCGACGCCACCACCACCACGTCCCGCCGGGACAGCAGGTTGGAGGTCGCCGAGTGACGGAGCCGCTCGACGTCGTCGTTGATCGACGAGTCCTTCTCGATATAGGTGTCGGTCTGCGCGATGTATGCCTCGGGTTGGTAGTAGTCGTAATACGAGACGAAGTACTCGACGGCATTGTTCGGCAACATCTCGCGCAGCTCGTTGGCGAGCTGGGCCGCGAGAGTCTTGTTCGGCGCCATCACCAGGGTCGGCCGCTGAACCCGCTCGATCAGCCAGGCCGTGGTGGCCGACTTACCGGTACCGGTGGCACCGAGCAGGACGATGTCCTTCTCGCCCGCCGAGATGCGTCGTTCCAGGTCGTTGATGGCCGCGGGCTGGTCACCGGCCGGTTCGTACTCGCTGACCACCTCGAAGTTCCCACCGGTGCGTTCGATCTCACCGACGGGGCGGAACTCGGAGTGCGCGAGGACCGGGCGTTCTGCTGCAAAAGCCATAGTGCCAGGGTAAACGCGCGCTACGACAGTTGTGTTCCACCGGCCGATCGGATGGAGCCGCGACGGCCCGACCGACGTCCGACGCAGCGATTAGGGTTTCGGCTATGGCAGACGCTCCCCATCCGCCCAAACGCGAGGTCTTCGACGTACCGGCGATGACCAACACCGACAACAAGGGGTTCGTACGGCCGGTCGAGCGGTACGAGGTCTCCGGGCACGGGCTCTACATGTCCCGAACCGCGGACCACCCACGGTTCTCTCACCTGGAGTCGTGGCTGCTCCCGCAACTCGGGTTGCGCGCAAACATCTTCCACTTCACCCCCGGACACCGTGACGGGCAGCGCCTCTATCTGGACGTCGGTCGTTTCACCGGCCCCGACGACCACGGACGCTGGCACGCCGAGGACTGGTACCTCGACCTGGTGGACGTGCCGGGCCTTCCCCTCCACCTCATCGACGTCGACGAGCTGTTCGAGGCACACACCGCCGGTTTGCTCGGCACAGCCGAATGTGAGGAGGCCGTCGCCATCGCGACGCGTGCACTGGTCGGCGCGGCCGAGCACGGACACAACGTGCAAGGCTGGCTCGACGAGGCCGCCGGTGGAGCGGTCTACTTCAGGGACCGCCTCACCGACTGACGCTCATCCTGCGGGCCAGACGCCGCAGGCTCGTTGGACCGCCGCAGTCTCAGTACGGCAGCACGAAGCACGGGCCGCCACGAATGAACCACGGGAGTTGAACACCGGACGCGACTTTGACGGTCCGGGTCTTGGTGACACCGTCCAGCGTGGCCGACAGGACGTGTGCACCCGGAGTGGTGGGACGCCAGGTCGCCTTCACCAGCGAAGCGGTCGGCTTCTTGTTCAGCAGGGTGACTTTCTTCCCGTTGGCGGTCGACGTCACCACGAGGTTCGACTTCGACGCAGCGAAGCCGTCGACGATGATGTCGAGCTGATAAGCGCAACCTGTGCCGTAGACGTCGTAATTGGTTGAGCCACTGGTGGACCCGTAGCCGGCGGGCGTATCGACCGCCACTCCCCTGACCTCCGCACCCGCCGGTGCCGCCAGCACCGAGCCGACGGCCGCGACGGCCAGGAATGCGATTGCGGCACAGCCGGTTCGCACAGAGCGACGGTGATTCATCATTGAACTACTCCACTTCTCGACGCTTCTCGGTAAACGTCGCCCCCGACGGGCGTGTACTCAGGCTAACAACGGCATGGGCCGTTTCGGGCCCATTTGAACACATCCGTTGTCAGTTGGTGACCTTCGACGAGTTTGCCTTGTGGACACACGGCATCGGGCGCCGCGAACGTAGCTCGCGGCGCCCGAATCTATGTGGTCACACGGTCATGGAGCTGTGATGAGGCAACCGCCGCCGAGGATGAACGGCGGGAGTTGGGTACCGGTGCCGACTTGCACGGTGACCGACTTCGTTGACGTGCCCTGCGCGGCGGTGATCGTCCAACTCCCACGGACGGTCGGCTTCCAGGTTCCAGTCACCGTGCCCGCCGCCGGCTTCTGCGGTCCGTACAAAGTCTTGACCGCTCCCGTCGGGGGCTTCGCAGTGATGGTGACAGTCTCCGCGTCGGCCGAATAATCGTCGACCGTCCCCGCCACCTCGTACGAACAGTTGGTGCCGTAGCGGTTCTGCACGAGGCCGTAGCCCGAAGGCGTGGTGATCTCGACCTTGGTGGTGGCCGCGCTCGCCGGTCCGGCCATCACCAGGCCGACGACACCGACACTCACGATTGCTCCGGCAGTCCAGACCCAACGCTTTCCGTTCATCAGATGCGACCCTTCTCGACAGGCATCGGCGACCACCGACTGTCGCGAACGTATCAAAGCAGTGCAACACGATAGTGCATTTCGCGGAATGTTCGTAACGAGTTTCTCGGAGAACGGATTCGCGAAATCAGGCGAGAATCAGGGAGCCAGCACGAGACAGGTCTCCGGGTCGATCTGGATACCGTTGCCACCGATCTCGGCCGTGACTGTGTTCGAGCTGATCCCGCCCTGTACCGCCGTGATCTTGTAGGTTCCGCGGCCGGCGGGCTTGAACGGGTATGTCGCCGTCCCGTCGGCCGGCGTCACGGTGGACTCGGAGTCCGCATTGCCGGGTCCGTCGACCTTGAATGTCACGACCGAGTTGTCCCCGGCCACATCGACTTTCGCAACGTACGTGCAACCCGCACCACGCAAACCCTCGACCGAGCCGTAGCCCGACTGCTCCTGCAGGGTGAGGCCGCTGACCGCGGCGTTCGCGGGCGCCGCCATGACGAAACCGGTGGCGGCGATCGCGGCGCACGCAGCGGTTGTGCCGAAGATACGACTCCTGGAAATGGTCATGATGTCCTTTCCGTTGCCTCGTCTTCGAGCGGAACAGACGTCCGCTCCCAACGAACGTAACAAACACGGATGAGGATACCCCAGGGTTTGGAAACGGAAATCTCTTGTGGTGCATTGTTTTTGATGCGAGAAAACACAACGGGTGTTGCGGACCGGTGGTCCGCAACACCCGTTGAGGTGAGATCAGAGAATTAGCCCAGAACGATGCAGGCGTCGGTCAGCGGAAGCTCCACCGAGCCACTGTTAGGCGAGAAGCCCTGGGCAACCGACAAGTTTGCGGTAGTCGCGCTCACGCCCTCTTGCGTCGCTCGGATCTTGTAGGTGCCGGGAGTAGTCGGCGTCCACTCGGTCGTCACAACCTCCGACGTAGCATCAACTGCAGCACCGAGTGGCGCAAATGCGCCGCCGTCCTTCGAGACTGTGAAAGTCACCTGGGGGGCACCCGAGGATGCGTAATTGTCGACAGTTGCCGCGACATCGTACGCGCAAGTCGTGCCGTACTGGCCGATAGTGGAGCCGTAGCCGGACGGAGTGGTGATCTCGACTTTAGACACATCAGCACTGGCCGGAGCGGCCATCACGAGGCCTGCTGCTCCGACGCCGATGAATGCGGTGGCGGCACCGAGAATACGGGTGCGGCGGGTCTTGCTAACAGCCATGTGCTGGTTCTCCCTTGGCATTTCGTTGAAACGGTCGCATCCCGACGATCGCGACCGCAGGTTCAGGTATTTCACAGAAATCAGGATTCGGCAACCGTTGTAGCCGGAAATGGCCGCATCGTCGCGCAGAGTTCACGCGCTGTGACCACGTCTGATCTGGGACTACGATGTCAGCCTATGACAATGCACGAACTTCCGGTGTAGACACCCACGCCGACGGTGATCTCACCGGTCGACTTACCCGGGTCCTGGGCCCCCTCCTTGGCCACGATCGTGTACTTGCCCGGGGCGACAGGGAACCACGGATAGGTGGCCTTGCCGCCATCTGCTTTGAAGGTGCCGACTTTGTTGTTGTTGATGTAGAAATCAACATTTGAATCCGGAGTGGCAGTGGCGATGACGCCATATCCGCATCCCGCTCCGTATCGCTGCTCACCGACGGACCCCAACAGGGCGGAGTTGTCGATCGTGATGTCACTGACCGCCGCATTCGCCGGCGCGGCCATCACCGCTCCGGCCGCCGCGACACTCGCGAATGCAATTCCCGCGGCCGCAACGCGGCTCTTCGTGCGGACACCCATGGCTGTTCTCCCTCGACTCAGAGCAGTGATGTAGGTCGCACCTACTTGTCGCGCTTCACGCTAGCAAAGGATCGCAGGACAAGTGGACCTCGGTACCGACTTCTGGCCACATCTGTCCCCAGATTTCATCTGTTCGTGGGAGTCGCCGGGTGTCGCACCTGCTCGGCGGTCGGTATGGCCTTGACCTGGCCGGACTCCCCTGCCACGCTCGGGCGATGAGCGCCGGGCGAGCGGAGCTGAGCAGCCATACCCAGCGGTCCGTGATCCGTGCACCGATCGACGATGTCTGGACCCGCGTGGCGAGCATGGAGGGCATCAACGACGAGCTGATGCCGTACATGCGGATGGTCCTCCCCCGACGTCACCGCGGGAAGTCGCTCGCCGACATCGAGGTGGGCGTCCCGCTCGGCAAGGTGATGATCCTCTACGGCGGTCTCCTACCCGCCGACTACGACGACCTCACCATCGTCGAACTGACGCCCGGGCGCTGCTTCCGCGAGGAGTCATCGATGGCATCGATGGCGGTTTGGCATCACGAACGCCGACTGTCCCCCACGAGGGACGGCACGGAGGTCGTCGACGAGCTGCACTTCCGGCCACGTCTACCGCTGCGTCCGCTGACTCCGGGCCTCGTGTGGTTCGTCGGCCGTCTGTTCCGGCATCGGCATCGACGACTGGCCGCACACTTCGACTGAGGCGCCGCGCGCTCAGTCGCGCGACCGTTTCCAGTCGGCGATGCGGCGATACGCGTCGTCGAACCACGGCTCCTTGGCGGTGACATACCGCGCGAGGTCACCGTCGGCGCTGTCGAGAGCCGCACGTTTGATCTGTGCGTACTCGTCCCTGGCCGCGTCGTCGGCGCGCAGCCAGTCGCGGAAATCGATGGCGAAGCGACCGCCGGGCGATCCGGCAGCGCGCAGGTGGACGTTGACCGGACGCCCGGGATCGGCCGAGCCGTGAAAGCGCTTGCCCCACAGCCCGCGATCGACCGATCCGGTCGACGGATCCGCCTTGGGCTCGTCGCCCTCGATCCCGGCCACCTTCGGGAATCCGCCGTCGGCGAGAGTGTCGGCGAGTCCGTCGGCGACGTCGAGGTCTGCCACGGTGATCTGCACGTCGATGGTCGGCTTCGCAGCCAGGCCGGGGACGGCCGTCGAGCCGACGTGGTCGATCGCGGAGGCCTTGTCACCGACGATCGCCCAGAGACGGTTGACGATCCGATTCCCCAGGGCGGCCCACTCCGGGTCCGGATCGACCAGGGTCAGCGGTCCCCGCACCAAGGTCCGCGAACGGATGTTCTGTTCGAACGGGACCAGGCGCTCGTCCCAGAGCGCTGCGGCGGCCGCGGCCAGATCCGCCGGCGACCCATGATTGTCGAGCCAGACGTCGGCGACGGCGCGGCGCTGCTCGTCCGAAGCCTGGGCGGCGATCCGGGCACGGGCGTCGCCCTCGGGCATCCCCCGGGCGGTGGTCAGCCGGTCGATTCGGACGTCGGCGTCGGCGTGCACGATCACCACCAGGTGAAAGAACGGTGCCATGTTGCCCTCGACGAGCAGGGGGATGTCCTGGACCACGATCGCGTCCGCCGGCGCGGCCTCGAGCAGTTCCTGTGTCCGGGCACCCACCAGCGGATGCGTGATCGAGTTCAGCTTCTTGCGCTGCTCGTCGTCGACGAACGCCTTGGCCGCGAGCGCCGGGCGGTCGAGGCTTCCGTCGGCCGCGAGGATCTCGTCGCCGAACGCCTCTGCCAGTGCGGCCAGACCCGGTGTACCCGGCTCGACCACCTCGCGGGCCACCTTGTCCGCATCGATGTGGTAGCCGCCGCGCTCGATGAACGTCTTCGCCACCGTCGATTTGCCCGCGCCGATGCCGCCGGACAGTCCCAGTCTGATCACGGCTACCAGTCTCGCAAACGTCCGATTGCCAGGTTGCCGCTCCCTCGTTTCGTGTCCGCGCCTTCGATCGAGTGCGCGGATTCGTAACGCGGGAGCGAGAACCTTTGCCGATCAGCCGGTGACGCCGGTGAGTTCGACCGTGGGCTGCGGCAGGTCGGCTTTCGCCTTCTGCTCACCCGACGCGAGGTCGACCGCGGTCACCGTCTTGGCGGTCGGGTCCGTGACGTAGGCGATGCCGTCCTGCACATGCAGGTTGGGCATCGGCGACTGCCATTCGTCGGGCTCGGTCCACGCACCGATCACGTCGATCTTCTTGGTCTCGGTGGCGGTGGCGGGGTCGTAGACGTGCAGCGCACCGTCGGTGCCGAGGATCACCGCCGAGCCGTTCGGGCCGCGCTCGATGGATCGGAAGCTGTAGCTCGCCGGGAACGGCACGATGCGCAGCTCCCCGGTGCGGGTGTCGGTGAGGGTGAACCGGTTCGGTCGTTCGAGGTCGGCGTCCTTGTCGGTCTTGTAGTCGCCCAGCACGATCGGCGACTCCTCGCTGCCGGCCTGGTTGCCGATACGCCCGTAGGCGTCGGGGCTCTGCACCTTCTGGATCTCGTTGCCGCGCACGATCAGGATGCCGTCCTGGCACCCGAATGTGAGGACTCCGCCGGTGGCCGCGGCCTCACCGTGGATGCCGGGGCACTGATCGTTGCGGGCGATCTCGGTGCGGTCCTTGTCCAGGATGACGATGCCGGTGCGGGTCTCCTCGTTGCCCGACGTCACCACCAGCGAGCCGTCGCCGCGGGACACGGCGACACCGTGATGCGGTTCCGGCACCGTGTACTCCGTGGATTTCGCGTTGCCGCGCAGCAACTCTGCGGGCTCGACGATGTCGACCTCGCCCGTGCCGTCGCTGAAGAGCGTGATGCGGGAGTCATGCGGCACCACGTGGCCGGGCTCCGCACCGCCGAAACGCATGTCCGTCATCGCCGGCTGCGCCGTGTAGTAGTGCCCGTGATCGCCGTGCTGACGCGTCCAGGTGCCCATGTCCAGAACGCGGAATCCGCCCGTCTCCGAGACGAAGACGTTGCGGCCGTTGTCGGCGCTGTTGAGGCGGATGAAGCCGTCGGCCGGGATGTCGGCCACCTGCTGCAACGATTCCGCGTCCAGAACGAGAATGCCGCCGTCGTAGCTGAGCGCGAGACGTGGTGTCGCGCTCTGCTCTTCGACCGGCGTCGAACTCGTTGGCGCACTGCTGGTGGCCGCCGATTCTTCCGAGTCGGAACCGCAGGCGGTGAGCGCGAAGGACGACGCGACCAGCAGCGCGACGACCCGTGTCAGTTTTGTCCGTTGTAGATGCACGCCGGACAGTCAACTTGTTAATGAAAATTATTGTCAACTGCTAATGGTTCCCGGCAGCCGGATACAGCAAAGCTCCCCGGCTCGAAGACGAGCCGGGGAGCTTTGAGTGGAACTACGAACCGCTATCAGGCGTTGCCGGACAGCTTCTCGCGCAGTGCGGCGAGCTGCTCGTCGCTGGCGAGCGAGCCGCCGGTCGACGCAGCGCCGGTGGAGGAGGACGACGACGATCCGCCGCCACGGTTCTCCGATGCCGACGAGTAGTCCGTCGGGGCCTTCTCGGCCTCGGCGGCGGCAGCCGCGAACTTCTCGATCTGGGCGGTGTGCATCTTGTGGCGACGCTCGGCCTCGGCGTACCGGGCCTCCCATGCCTCACGCTGCTTCTCGAAGCCTTCGAGCCATTCGTTGGTCTCGGCGTCGAAGCCCTCCGGGAAGATGTAGTTGCCCTGCTCGTCGTAGCTGTCGGCCATGCCGTACTTCGACGGGTCGAACTCCTCGGTGTAGTCCTCGTTGGCCTGCTTGAGGCTCAGCGAGATACGACGACGCTCGAGGTCGATGTCGATGACCTTGACCATCGCGTCGTCGCCGACGGCGACAACCTGATCCGGCACCTCGACGTGGCGCTCGGCCAGCTCGGAGATGTGGACCAGACCTTCGATGCCCTCGTCGACGCGGACGAACGCACCGAACGGAACCAGCTTGGTGACCTTGCCCGGCACGATCTGACCGATCGCGTGGGTGCGGGCGAACTGACGCCACGGGTCTTCCTGAGTCGCCTTGAGCGACAGCGACACGCGCTCGCGGTCCAGATCGACGTCGAGAACCTCGACGGTGACCTCGTCGCCCACGGCGACGACCTCGGACGGGTGATCGATGTGCTTCCAGGACAGCTCGGAGACGTGCACCAGGCCGTCGACGCCGCCGAGATCGACGAACGCGCCGAAGTTGACGATCGAGGACACGACGCCCTTGCGGACCTGGCCCTTCTGCAGCTGGTGCAGGAACTCGCTGCGGACCTCGGACTGGGTCTGCTCGAGCCATGCACGGCGCGACAGGACCACGTTGTTGCGGTTCTTGTCGAGCTCGATGATCTTGGCCTCGATCTCCTTGCCGATGTACGGCTGGAGGTCGCGGACGCGACGCATCTCGACCAGCGACGCCGGGAGGAAGCCACGCAGACCGATGTCCAGGATCAGGCCGCCCTTGACGACCTCGATGACGGTGCCCTTGACGGCCTCGTCCTTCTCCTTGAGCTCCTCGATGGTGCCCCAGGCCCGCTCGTACTGAGCGCGCTTCTTGGACAGGATCAGGCGACCTTCCTTGTCCTCCTTGGTGAGGACCAGGGCCTCGACCTCGTCACCGACGTTGACGACCTCATTGGGGTCGACGTCGTGCTTGATCGAGAGTTCACGGGAAGGGATGACGCCTTCGGTCTTGTAACCGATGTCGAGCAGAACCTCGTCCCGATCGACCTTGACGATGGTGCCCTCGACGATGTCGCCATCGTTGAAGTACTTGATCGTGGAATCGATGGCAGCGAGGAAGTCCTCCGCCGAGCCGATGTCATTGACGGCTACTTGCGGGGAGGTGATCGTGGGGGACGACATATGTTGAGTTGCTCCGGACAGGTGTGTAGTAGGTACAGTTTTTTCGAGTCTGTGGATCGGCATGGACCGCCTCCGGACGGTTCGACCGACGAGCAGTCGTACACCGGATTGGCATGCTGAACCGCGCGTTATCGAGCACACGCGCGTGAGCAAGCGTACTCCAGGCCCGCTGTACTGGGCAAATACGTGCCACCAGGAGGTCGGCGGATGGTCCACTCGCTCGAATTGCTCCTCGACGAAGCCTCTGACCAGTACATACGTGACGAATGGCACACACTGCACGACGCGGGCCTGCCGAACCAGAGCACCATCCGGGCCGGCAGCAACCGCCCCCACGTCACGCTGGCAGCCGCGGAACGGATCGATGCGACCGCCGATGCGGCCCTCGTCCCGGTGAGTCTGCGCCTCCCGTTCACCGCCGTCCTGGGGGCGCCGATCCTGTTCACCCAGGGATCCCGATTCACGCTCGCGCGGCTCGTCGTGCCGTCGAGTGAACTGCTGTCGGTCCACGCCCAGACGATCCGGTTGGTCGCCGGCCATCTCGGCGACGCCGACCACCACAACGCCGGACCCGCGATGATGCCGCACAGCGCACCCGGTCGGTGGACACCACACGTGACGCTCGCCCGCCGGCTGGAACCGGATCAGCTCGTTCGCGCACTCGCGCTGCTCCGGACCCGCGCCACCATCGACGGTTCGTTCGTCGGGCTACGACATTGGGACGGCGACGCGAAGACCGAGCACATACTGGGCGGACGCGCCTGCTGACAATCGAATGACCTGCGAAATCAGTGCTGGCCGTCGACTACGGCACCGGCGCATCATTGATGAATGACCACATCATCGTCGAACGCAAGCGCAGACGAGTTCGCGGAACGTCTCTTCTCGTCGGCCCTCGCGACCGCCGAGACGATGAGCGTCTACCTCGGTGACCGGCTCGGTTGGTACGCAGCCCTGGCCGAACACGGGCCGCTGACCGCCGACGAACTCGCCGACCGCAGCGGCACGCATCCCCGCTACGCCCGGGAGTGGTTGGAGATGCAGGCAGCCTTCGGCATCCTCGATGCCGACCTGGCCACCGACCCCGCCCGGTTCGCGATCTCGCCCGGGGTGGCCGAAGTCCTCACCGACACGTCGAGCCTCTCGTTCCTCGGCACGCTCCCGCAGATGTTCGCGGCATCGTTCACCCATCTGCCCGAGTTGCTCGAGGCCTATCGCACCGGCGGCGGGGTCAGCTGGGAGCGGCTCGGCGTCGACGCACGCGAATCCCAGGCCGGCATGAACCGGCCGTGGTTCGACCGGCAATTGGCTCCCGCGCTCGCCGGGGTCGAGCATCTGCACACCCGGTTGTCACGGCCAGGTGCACGGATCGCCGACATCGGCTTCGGCGGCGGCCACTCCACCGTTGCGCTCGCGAAGGCCTATCCGGCGGCGACGTTCGTCGGACTCGACATCGACGCGGAATCGGTCGAGATGGCACGTCGCACCGCATCCGATGCGGGGGTCGCCGATCGCGTCGAGTTCCTGCTCGCCGACGGCGCGGACGCATCCGCCCGTGGACCCTTCGACGTCGCGTTCGCGTTCGAATGCCTGCATGACATGCCGAGGCCCGTCGACGTCCTCTCGGCTGCACGGGCCTCGCTCGCGCCCGGGGGATCGATGGTGGTCATGGACGAAGCCGTATCGGATGAATTTGCCGGGCCCGCAGACGATCTGGACAAGATCATGTACGGGTTCTCGTTGTTCGTCTGCCTGCCCGACTCGATGAGCTCTCCCCCGTCGGCGGCGACCGGCACGGTGATGCGCCCGGCCACCCTGCGTTCGTACGCTCACGACGCCGGCTTCAGTCGGGTCGACGTGCTCCCGATCGAGGACTTCAGCTTCTTCCGCTTCTACGAACTCGTGACAGACTGAGGCGGATGATCGAGGACGACACCGCACACGAGGGTTCGGTGCAGGAGGATTCCGTGCGGCCGCCGCGGCTGCTGACCAGCGTCGATTCGGCGACCAGCGACCGGGCCAACCGGTGGTGGTGGGACCACGACGCGCAGACCTATCACGACGAGCACGGTGAGTTCCTCGGCACGTACGCGGCCGGCGGCGATTTCGTGTGGTGCCCAGAGGGTCTGCGCGAGGCCGACGTCGGCCTGCTCGGTGACGTCGCGGGGCGCGACATACTGGAGGTCGGGTGCGGGTCCGCGCCGTGCGCGCGATGGCTGGCCGGTCAGGGCGCCCATGCTGTCGGCGTCGACCTGTCGCGTCGGATGCTCGGCATCGGCGTGGCGGCGATGGCCGCGGACGGCACGCGGGTTCCGCTGGTGCAGGCGACCGCCGAGTCGCTGCCCTTTGCCGCCGAGTCCTTCGACGTCGTCTGCTCTGCGTTCGGCGCGGTCCCGTTCGTCGCCGACTCCGCCGGGGTGATGGCCGAGGTCGCCCGCGTCCTGCGTCCCGGCGGCCGATGGGTGTTCGCGGTCAACCATCCGATGCGGTGGATGTTCCTCGACGACCCCGGACCCGAGGGGCTGATCGTCCGAATCCCGTACTTCGACCGCACGCCCTACACCGAGGTCGATGATGCCGGGTCGATCACCTACGTCGAACACCACCGCACCATCGGCGACCGGGTCCGTGAAATACGCTCCGCCGGACTGATTCTCGAGGATATCGTCGAGCCCGAATGGCCCGACGGTTTCACCAAGGAATGGGGCCAGTGGAGCCCTTTCCGTGGCCAGTATTTCCCCGGCACCGCCATCTTCTGTTGCCGGAAGCCGTCGGCACCACCGCTGGTCGAGTAGCCGAGCCGCCACCACCGCTGGTCGAGTAGATCCGAGCCGCCACCACCGCTGGTCGAGTAGACCCGAGCCGCTAGGCGAGGGTCGTATCGAGACCACACAAATAGTCGACGAACCGGCCGCGGACGTCCGATGCGCAACGCTCACAACAATTTCGACAAGAAGCCCTTCGTCCGCTCGTGCTGCGGATTCGCCAGCACCTCACGCGGATTCCCCTTCTCCACGACGACCCCACCGTCCATGAAGACGAGTTGGTCGGCGACCTCCCGGGCAAATCCCATCTCGTGGGTCACCACCACCATGGTCATGCCGCTGGCGGCGAGTTCGCGCATGACGCCGAGGACCTCACCGACTAGCTCGGGATCGAGCGCCGACGTCGGCTCGTCGAACAACATCAGCTTCGGCTCCATCGCGAGTGCACGGGCGATCGCGACGCGTTGCTGTTGTCCACCCGAGAGCTGCGCCGGATACGTGTCCGACTTCTCCGCCAGCCCCACCCGGTCGAGCAGGTAACGCGCACGCTCGGTGGCCGCCTTCTTGCTCTCCCCCTTGACCTGGGTGGGCGCCTCGATCACGTTCTCCAGCGCCGTCCGATGTGGGAACAGATTGAAATGCTGGAACACCATGCCGATGTCACGCCGTTGCTTGGCCGCGTCCTTCGGACTCATCTCGTAGAGCTTGTCGCCCCGCTCCCGATAGCCGATCAGATCGCCGTCGACGTAGAGCCGGCCGGCGTTGACGACCTCGAGGTGGTTGACGCAGCGCAGGAACGTCGACTTGCCGGACCCGGAGGGCCCGATCATGCACAGCACCTCCCCGCGCCCGACCTCCAGGGTGATCCCCTTGAGAACCTCCAGTGAGCCGAAGTTCTTGCAGACGCGTTCCGCGACCACCATCGGCCTGTCAGCGGCGCTCATCGCTCTCCCCATCAATGATCGGTGCATTCTGCACGGCGGCCATGGCTTTCAACTGCCGGGCCGTCATCTGCTTGCTGGCACCCTTCGAGTAGTAGCGCTCGAGGTAGAACTGCCCGACCATGAGGATGCTCGTGACGATCAGGTACCAGGTCGACGCCACCATCAGCAGCGGGATCGGCTGGAAGTTGACGCCGGAGATGTCCCTGGCGCGGCCGTACAACTCGAGGCTGAACGGCACCGCCGCGACGAGGCTGGTGGTCTTGAGCATGCTGATCAGCTCGTTGCCCGTCGGCGGGATGATCACCCGCATCGCCTGCGGCAGCACCGTCCGACGCATCGTCTGCGTCCACGACATACCCAGTGCGACAGACGCTTCGGTCTGGCCTTCCCCGACCGACGACACACCGGCCCGCACGATCTCCGCCATGTACGCCGCCTCGTTCAGGCCCAGACCGATGACTGCGAACAGGAACGCCGCGTTGAGCGTCTGGATGTCGAAGTGGGCGAACTGGACGGTGAACGGGATGCCGAGGTCGATCCGCTTGTAGATCGACGGGAACAGCCCCCAGAACACCAACTGCACGTACACGGGTGTGCCGCGGAAGATCCACAGGTAGACCCACGCCGTGTACCGCAGCACCGGATTCGGCGACAACCGCATCACCGCCAGGACGACGCCGAGCACGATCGCGATGATCATCGCGAGCACGGTCAGCGCCAGCGTGTACCAGACACCGGACAGGATCCGGGTGTCGAAGAGGTAGCTCGCGTAGGTGTCCCAGCGGTAGGCGTCATTGGTCGCCGCACCCCAGATGAACAGCGCCACCAGGATGAGCACCACGGCAGCGGCGATCCACTGGCCGGGGTGACGCAGCGGTACCGCTTTGATGGGTGCGGGTTCGTCCGGGTCGAGGCCGATGGGCCCGGTCGAGGGAGCCGTCACGTCGTCAGCTGACCGCGCCGTTGATCACCGAGTTCGGAATGGTGCCCGCCTGGACGCCCCAGTTCTCGGCGATCTGCTTGTACTGGCCGTTGTCGATGAGGTGCTGCACGGCCTGCTGCAGCGCCTTGCCCAGCGGGGAACCCTTCGCGATCGGGTAGCCGTAGGGAGCCGACTCGAACACGCCGCCGGCCGGCTCGAGCGCGCCGTCGGACCGCTTGATCGCGTACGCGGTGACCGGGGAGTCCGCCGACATCGCGTCGACCTTGCCGAGCACCAGCGCATTGACCGCTTCGTCCTGGGAGTCGAACTTGGTCTTCTCGATGGCCGGCTTACCGGCGTCGGTGCAGGCCTTGCTCTTGGCCGGGATCTCGTCGGTGTCCTCGACCGTCGTCGACTGCACGGCGACGCGCTTGCCGCAGGCGTTGTTGGGGTCGATGCCCCCGCCCTTGCGCTGCGCCCACTGGATTCCGGCGCTGTAGTAGGTGACGAAGTCGACCTGCTGCTCACGCTCCTTGCTGTCCGTGAACGACGACATGCCGACGTCGTAGGTGCCCTGCTGGACGGCCGGGATGATCTTGTCGAACTCCGACTCCTTGTAGACCGGCGTCACGCCCAGCACGCCTCCGATGGCGTTCATCAGGTCGACATCGAAGCCGATGATCTTGCCGCTGGAGTCCTTGAACTCGTTCGGCTGGTACGGCACGTTGACGCCGACGATGAGCTGGCCCGAATTCTTGATCTTCTCGGGCAGGAGTGCGGCGATCTCGGGAACTTCAGTCGCCTCGACCGCGGTCGTCGACGACTCCGGGCCCGACGACTCGGACTCGCTGTTGGAACACCCTGCGAGGGCGAGAACCAGGACCGCGAGAAGTGCCGCAAGCACTCCTACCGGTCGGGACGATCGCAGAAAACGCATCACACACCCCATCTGTTCGATCCGCCCTGCATCCGCAGGAACGGGCGCACGACGACCACCGCGGCCATCGTCGACGCACAGTGTCGAACTTAGTGGCTACCAAGCCGATCCACACGCTGGTTACGAGAGATTTACCGGGTCGGGGTCTCGATACGCCTCGTCGCAAGCTCCTCGGCTACTCGACCAACGGAAGGAACACCTCGACCAGCGAAAGGGTGTCAGATGCGGGCGACCACGGCGTCGGTGAAGGCCTGGGTCGTCGCAGTCCCGCCGAGGTCGGCGGTGGCGATCGACTCGGCGAGGGTGTCGGCCACCGCGGCCTCCATCCGGCCGGCGGTCGCCACCAGCGCGCCGTCGGCCGACGCCGTCCCATGCCGGCGCAACGCCATGGCCGTCGACAGGATCATCGCCACCGGATTCGCCAGCCCGCGGCCGGCGATGTCGGGTGCCGCCCCGTGTGCGGCCTGTGCCATCACTTTGGTGTCCGAACAGTTGACCGACGCCGCGATGCCCAACGATCCGGCGAGTTCGCCGGCGAGGTCGGACAAGATGTCGCCGAACAGGTTCTCCGTGACGATCACGTCGAAGTCGCCAGGCCTGCGGACCAGGTGCGCGGCCATCGCGTCGACATGCTGTTCGTCGACGACGACGTCGGGATGCTCCGCCGCCACCTCGCGGCACACATCCCGGAAGAGTCCGGTCGTCATCCGCAGCACATTCGCCTTGTGCACGATGGTGACCCGCGACGCCCGCGCACGCGCGGCCTCGAACGCCACCCGCGCGATACGTTCGCACGCGGGCCGCGAGATCATGCCGACCGCGAGCGCAACATCCGGCGTCGGCATGAACTCGCCACTGCCGGCGAACATGTTGCGGTCGGCATAGAACCCTTCGCTGTTCTCCCGGACGATCAACACATCGATGGACGGCGCGGTGGCGCGCACCCCGTGAAACGCCCGCGCCGGCCGAAGATTCGCGAAGAGGTCGTAGCGGGTGCGGATCACCGCGCCCGGGGTCCGTCCCGAATGCTGCGGCGGATAGCCGGCCGAGTCGTGCGGCCCCAACACCCAGAGGTCCAGATCATCGAGGGCCCGCAACGTCTCGTCGGGCACCGGATCCCCATGGGTTTCGATGGCGTTGCGCCCGAACGGCAGATCCACCCATTCGAACGCCAGGTCCTCGGCTTGCGCCGCTGCGTCGGCGACGGCGACAGCGGCCGGCACGATCTCGGCTCCGATGCCGTCGCCGGTGAGAACTCCGACCCGAGTCATCAGTGCGCCGTCCCCACTCAGTGCGCCGCGTCGTCCCAGGAGCGACCGAATCCCACCGAGACCTCCAACGGCACGGACAGGGTGATGGCGTTGCCCATCTCCTCGCGGACCACCGCCTCCACCGCATCGCGCTCCCCCGCGGCGACCTCGACGATCAATTCGTCGTGCACCTGCAGCAACATCCGTGACCGCAGTTTCTCGTCGCGAAGACGTCCGTAGACGTTGATCATCGCGACCTTGATGATGTCCGCCGCCGAACCCTGGATGGGGGCGTTGAGCGCCATCCGTTCGGCGGACTGTCGACGCTGCCAGTTGTCGCTGTTGAGGTCGGGCAGATAGCGACGGCGCCCGAACAGCGTCGCGGTGTACTCGTTGCGGCGCGCCTCGTCGACGACGTTGTGCAGATAGTCACGCACCCCACCGAACCGCGCGAAGTAGGCCTCCATCTGTTCCTTGGCCTCGTCGCGGCTGATCTTCAGCTGCGCCGCGAGACCGAACGCGCTCAGTCCGTACGCCAGCCCGTACGACATCGCCTTCACCCGGTGCCGCATCTCGGTGGTGACCTCGTCGATCGGCACGCCGAATGCCCGCGACCCGACGAAATTGTGCAGATCCTCACCGGTGTTGAACGCCTCGATCAGTCCGGCGTCCTCCGACAGATGGGCCATGATCCGCATCTCGATCTGGCTGTAGTCGGCGGTCATCAGGCAGTCGTAGTCGGTCGCGCCGGAGACTCCCGGCCCGCTCGCTCCGCTCCCCGTCCCGACGATGAAACCCTGCCGGATCTCGCGGCCGGCCTCGGTGCGGACCGGGATGTTCTGCAGGTTGGGTTCGGTCGAGGACAGTCGGCCGGTGGCCGCGACGGTCTGGTTGAACGTGGTGTGCACCCGCCCGTCGTCGGCGACGGACTTGAGCAGGCCGTCGACGGTGACCTTGAGCCGCGTCGCATCGCGATGTTCGAGCAGGTGCGCCAGGAACGGATGCTCGGTCTTCTCGTACAGGCCCTGCAATGCGTCGGCATCGGTGGTGTAGCCGGTCTTGGTCTTCTTGGTCTTCGGCATGTCGAGCTTGTCGAACAGCACGGTCTGCAACTGCTTCGGCGAGCCGAGGTTGATCTGTTCCCCGATCACATCGTAGGCGGCGTCGGCGGCGGTCCGGATGCGTTGGGAGAACGTGCTTTCCAACTCACCGAAGTGGTCGACGTCCACCGCGATGCCGGCCGCCTCGAGTTCGGCGAGGACGAACAGCAGCGGCAACTCCATCTCGGTGAGCAGTGGTTTGGAGTCGATACGGTCGAGTTCGATGTCCAGGGTGTCGGCGAGCTCGGCGACGGCACGCGCCTCGAGCATCTGGTGCTCGGCCGCCTTGGCGTCGCCGGCGTCCTCGTCGAGCAGCGACATCTGGCCGTCGTCCGGTGCGGCGTCGTCACGGAGTTCACGGCGCAGATAACGCAGGGCGAGATCGTCGAGGTTGAACGTCCGCTGACCCGGTCGCACCAGGTAGGCGGCCAGCGACGTGTCGCTGGTGACACCCGCGAGCAGCCAACCCCGCGCGCGGACCGCGTGCATCGCCCACTTCGCCTCGTGCAATGCCTTGGGCAGTTCGGGGTCGGCCAGCCACGCGGCCAGCGCCTGTTCGTCGTCGGCGTCCAGGGTGGTCACGTCGATGAACGCGGAGGCCTCGTCGGCCGCGGCCAGGGCGATGCCGGTGGCGTCGGCGCCGACGACCAGGTGCGGCGACGTCACCGCGACCCCGGTACGGCCGGTCTTCGTGTGCTCGTCGAGCCACGCCCGGACCTCACCCGCACCGAGGATCGTGCCGTCGAGGTCGAAACCCGATTCCGCTTCCGGCTCAACGGAAGTCAGCGTGGAGAACAGCCGATCGCGGAGTACGCGGAACTCGAGGTCGTCGAAGAGTTGGTGGATGCGGTCGCGGTCCCACCCGACCATGGCCAGTTCGTCGGGCCCGGCCGGCAGCTGCATGTCGCGGATCAGCTCGGTGAGTTGGCGGTTGGTCTGCACGGACGCGAGGTGCGCGCGCAGCGCATCCCCGACCTTGCCCTTGACCTCGTCGACGTGGTCGACCAGCGACGCGAGTGACCCGTACTCGCGGATCCATTTCGACGCGGTCTTCTCCCCCACCCCGGGGATACCGGGGAGGTTGTCGCTGGGGTCGCCGCGCAATGCCGCGTAGTCGGGATACTGCGCCGGGGTGAGTCCGTACTTCTTCTCCACCTCTTCCGGCGTGAACCGCGTCAGGTCCGAGACTCCCTTGCGCGGGTAGAGCACGGTGACCGAGTCGTCGACGAGCTGGAGCGAGTCGCGGTCGCCGGTCACGATCAGGACCTTGTAGCCCTCGGCCTCGGCTTGCGTCGCGAGGGTGGCGATGATGTCGTCGGCCTCGAATCCCTCGATGGCCATCACCGGGATGCCCAGCGCGTCGAGCACCTCCTTGGTGAGGTCGACCTGCCCGTTGAACTCATCGGGCGACTTGGATCGCTGGGCCTTGTACTCGGGGAACATCTCGGAGCGGAAGGTCTTACGCGACACGTCGAAGGCAGCGGCGATGTGGGTGGGGCCCTCGTCGCGCAGCAGGTTGATCAGCATCGAGGTGAAGCCGTAGACGGCGTTGGTGGTCTGACCGGACGCCGTCTTGAAATTCTCCGCGGGTAGCGCGAAGAAGGCCCGGTAGGCCAGGGAATGTCCGTCGAGCAGCATCAGGACCGGCTGCCCGTCCTTGCCGGTTGACTGCTTCGCGGGTGCTGTCGAACTCTTCGCGGGGCTCACCTCAGCGAGTCTAGTGACCCGATCGGACAGGTCGAGGGGGTGTCAGCCCCGTCGGTACATCGGCCACACCGTGGGGCCGTCGTAGGGCAACGTGACCTCGCCGGTGACCTCGAACCCGAACCGCTCGTAGAGCGGGATGTTGGCCTCGTTGGAGCTCTCCAGATATGCCGGCGCATCGACCCGGTCGATACCGGTCCGCAGCAGTGCGGTGCCCACGCCGACGCCCTGGACGGTGGCGCCCACCTGCCCCAGGTACCAGTGCGGTTCCTTGGGACGCAGTTTGCCGAACTCCTGCTCGAGGAGCGCGCCGTAGCGCATGCGACTGCGCAGTCCCCGCAGAAAGCCCGCCATCGAACCGACCTGCTGCCTGGCGGAGATCTTGTGGCCGGGCGCATCCCACACCGCGGCACCGATCGGGACACCGTCACGGACGGCCAGGTCGATCGAGGCGTCGTCGCCGTGTACCCAGCGCGCCAGGGTGAGGAAGATCTGCTTGTGGTGGCGCGTGTCGGGCTGCAGCCACCGGATGACCGGATCGTCGACGAAGGCCTGCGCGAGTATCGAACTCACCAGATCCAGATCTCGGCTCGTGCTCACTGCGATGCCCGGCATGACGCCGAGCCTAGACGATCCGGACATGCCACCGGCAGGATCGACGCATGACCGCGACGTCGATCAGGCGACGCCCAGATATGCCTCGCGGACCGCGTCGTCGACCAGGAGGTCCTTGCCACTGCCCTCCTTGGTGATGACGCCGGTCTCCAGGATGTACCCACGCGTGGATCTACTCAGCGCCTGCTGGGCGTTCTGCTCGACGAGTAGGATCGTGGTGCCCTCGGAGTTGATCTGCGCGATGATCCGGAAGATCTGCTGGATCACCATGGGCGCCAGTCCCATCGACGGTTCGTCGAGCAGTAGCAGTTTGGGACGCGCCATGAGCGCGCGACCGATGGCGAGCATCTGCTGCTCACCACCGGACATGGTGCCGCCGAACTGTTTGCGCCGCTCCCCCAGTCGCGGAAACAGGTCGAAGATGTGGTCGACCGACTCCTGATAGGCGGCCTTGGAGTCGAATCGCCTTCCATAGCAGCCCATGTCGAGATTCTCCAGGACCGTCATACCGGGGAAGATGCGGCGGCCCTCCGGAACCTGGATGATGCCGCGCTTGACCCGTTCGTGTGGTGCGAGGTGGGAGATCACCTCACCGTTGAACAGGATCTCACCCTCGGTGAGCCGGTTCAGGCCGGAGATGCCACGCATGGTGGTCGACTTGCCCGCGCCGTTGGCACCGAGCAGGGTGACCAGTTCGCCCGCGCCGACGTGCAACGAGATGCCGTGCAACGCACGGATCCGGCCGTAGTGGATCACCACGTCGCGCAGTTCCAGCACCGGCGTCGAGGACGCCGGTGTGCCGGCCGTGGCCGATGTCTCGGATTCAGGCGATTTCGTCATCGGGAACTCCCAGATAGGCGGCGACGACCGCCGGGTTGTCGCGGACTTCCTTGGGGCTGCCCTCGGCGATCTTGCGGCCGAACTCCAGCACGACGATGCGGTCGGTCACCCCCATCACCAGTCGCATGTCGTGTTCGATCAGCAACACCGTGTACCCGTCGTCGCGGATCTTCTTGATGAGTCCCATCAACGCGGTCTTCTCGCTCGGGTTGAAGCCGGCCGCGGGTTCGTCGAGGCAGAGCAGCTTGGGTTCGGTGGCCAGGGCCCGCGCGATCTCCAGGCGTCGCTGATCGCCATAGGGCAGGTTGGACGCCTTCTCCGCCGCCCGCGGCCCGATGCCCACGAACTCCAGCAGCGCCATCCCGCGATCGACGGCGTCGCGTTCCTCCCGATAGTGGCGCGGCGTGCGGAGGATGCCGCCGAACACCGACGTCTTGTGCCGTGCGTCGGTGCCGACACAGACGTTCTCGAGCGCGGTCATCTCGCCCCACAGCCGGACGTTCTGGAATGTGCGGGCGATACCGAGCCGGGTGATCTTGTGCTGCTTGATCTTCCCCAGCGGCGCGCCGTCGAAGGAGACGGTGCCCCGGGTGGGTCGGTACACGCCGGTGATCGCGTTGAAACAGGTCGTCTTGCCGGCGCCGTTCGGCCCGATGAGGCCGAGGATCTCGCCCCTCTTGATGTCGAAGGTCACGTCGTCGAGCGCGGCGAGGCCGCCGAACTCGACGGTGAGTCCCTCCACCGCGAGCAGCGAATCACCGGTCGCAGTCGCGATCTCACGCTGAGGCGCAACGACTTCGGCGACGACCTCGGGGTCGGCGAGATCGGGGTCGATGGCCGCCGGATCCACGATCGTGGTGGCCTCCGGGTCGGCCGCGACCTCGGCGAGCTGCTCGTCGCGATCGGGCACACCATCGGCGATGTCGTCGGGTTCGTCACCCGGTTGGCGATGCCTGCTCATGCGCTCGCCTCCTCACCGTGCGGGGTCGTGGCCGCGGGCGCCCGTTTGACCGCCCCGTAGATTCGTCGGCCGAACGTGACCAGTCGGGCGCGTGCCGGGAACAGCCCCTGCGGACGGAAGATCATCAGCACCACCAGCGCGATGCCGAAGAACAGATACTTGAACTCGCTCAACGATTGTCCGCCGACCTCGATGCCCTGCACCCGGGCGGGCAGATAGACGATCAGGAAGGCACCGGCGATGACGCCGAGTTTGTTGCCCTGACCACCGAGCACCACCGCGCACAGGAACAGCATCGAGTTGATGACGGTGAACGCCTTGGGATCGACGTACTGGACCTGCCCGGCGTAGACCGCACCGGACAGACCGCCGATGCCGGCGCCGATCACGAACGCCCACAACTTGTACTTGAACGTCGGGACACCCATGATCTCGGCGGCGTCCTCGTCCTCGCGGATGGCGACCCAGGAACGGCCCACCCGGCTGCGCTCCAGATTGCCGATGATGATGAGGACCAGGATGACCAGGACGATGCCCAGCCAGTACCACCACACTCCGTAGTTGAGGACTCCGGCATTGTTGGCGCTGGAGAACACGCCGTCGGGGTGTGCGTCGTTCTGTCCGACCTCGGGGAAGAGCACGGCCTGCAGGCCCGACGCACCGTTGGTGACATCGCTCAGGTTGTCGGCGAGCAGCCGGACGATCTCACCGAAGCCCAGTGTGACGATCGCCAGGTAGTCACCGCGCACACGCAAGGTCGGGGTGCCGAGGATGACGCCGGTGATACCGGTGATGACGATCGCCAACGGCACGCACGCCAGCCACGCCCACGGGCCGGAGAAGATCCCGTGATTGGTGCTGTTCCACAACGGGCTCGCCGGGCTGGTCATCAAGGCGACGACGTAGGCGCCGACGGCGTAGAAGCCGACATAGCCGAGGTCGAGCAGACCGGTCTGCCCGACCACCACGTTGAGGCCGATCGCGATCAGCGCAGTCATCGCGAAGGTCGCCATCACCACACCGAAATCGGTTGCGGTGGTGGTGATGATGGGTGGATTGACCACCGGTAGAAGACCGATGACGATGATGGCCGGCACACCCACGAGCCACTGCATGACGCGGGGCAGCCCGTTCCACCAGGTGCGGATCGCGTCGCCGATGCCGCGAGGCTTCGGAGCGTTCGGGTCCTTGGCCGCAGAGGAGTTCATCGCAGAGGAGTTCGCCGCAGAGGGGTTTGCCGGTGGCTGATGTGTCGTCATACCCTCGCCTTCCCGAGTTTTTCGCCGAGAATTCCGGTCGGACGGAACATCAGCACCAGAATCAGCAGGACGAACGCGACCACGTCCTTCCACTGGTTGCCGAGGACCACCGACCCATAGTTTTCCATGACGCCGAGCAGAAGTCCGCCGAGCAGCGCACCCCGCACGTTGCCGATTCCGCCGAGGACCGCGGCGCAGAACGCCTTGATGCCCAGGATGAAGCCGCCGTAGTAGACGATGTTGGTCGGCACGCGAAGCGTGTAGAGCAACGCGGCCGCGCCGGCCAGGACGCCGCCGATCAGGAACGTGATCATGATGATGCGCTCACGCGAGACGCCCATCAGGAGCGCGGCGTCGGGGTCCTGCGCAACCGACTGGATACCGCGGCCGAGTCGGGTGCGGTTGATCATGTAGTCGGTGCCCATCGCCAGGATCAGCGCGGAGATGATGATGATCAGCGTCAGGTTGTAGACCGGCGCGCCGAAGATGCTGAACTCCTTGACCGGCTGCACGAGCCGGATCGTCGGCTGTGCACTGGAACCGCCGAGCGGCGGATCGATGGGCAGCTTCGGCAGTACGTAGTGCACGAACTCCTGCAGCACGAAGGACATACCGATCGCGGTGATCAGGAAGGCCAGCGGTTTCGCTTTGCGTTTACGCAGTGGCCGGTAGGCGACGAACTCCAAACCCACGGCGGCGCTACCGGATACCGCCATGCCGCACAGCCCCGCGAGCAGCAGGTAGATGATCGTCATGAAGGTGCCCTCGGAGTATGTGTTGCCCGAGGGTGTGAAGCCCAACAGCAGCAGCCCGATGTACTGCCCGAACATGCCGAGCATGAAGACTTCGGAATGCGCGAAGTTGATCAGTCTCAGGACGCCGTAGACGAGGGTGTAACCCACGGCCACCAGCGCGTAGATCGAACCGTAGGTGAGCCCCTCGATCGTCAGGCCCCAGAAGCCGTTCTTGAGTGCGCCGAGGTCGAAGTTGATGGTCGAGGCCACCGACGCCGTCTCGGCGATCGAGTACACGATCATGCGTGCCTTTCAGCCACAGAAATCCCCCACAGACCACGGTGCGTCCGGGCCGGTGTGGCCCGGACGCACCGTGATGGTTGTGTCTTACTTGACGTCGTAGACCCAGATCAGCGAGGACGTCAGCTCGCCGGTCGGGCTCCACTCGTACTCACGGGCCAGACCCGGACCCTTGTAGCCGGCCACGTAGGACAGCAACTCGGGGCGGGTGCGCTTGCCCTCGGTGATGCCCTGCATGAGGATCGTCGCGAGGTCGTACGCCTCCACCGAGTACACGCCGGGAGCCTGCTTGAAGGCCGCCTCGTAATCGGTCTTGAACTGCGACGGTGCCGGACCGCACGGGCAGGACAGGATGGAACCCTTCGAGCTGTCACCGGCCTGAGCGGTGAACTGCGGGTCGTTGGTGCCGTCACCGGAGACAAAGGTCGCCTCGGAACCGGCGGTCTTCAACTGCTGCGCCAGCGGCGCGGCCTCGGCGTAGTAACCCGAGTAGAACACCGCGTCGGGGTTGGCGGCGGTCACCTTGGAGATGATCGCCGAGAACTCGCGGTCACCCTTCTTGACGTCACCGGAGCAGCTCGCGTCGGCGGCCGATCCCAGCGACTCGGTCATCGCCTTGGCAAGTCCCACACCGTAATCGGTGTCGTCCTTGATGACGCAGACCTTCTTCTTGCCCATGGTGCCGGTGAGGTACTTGGCGACCGCGGGACCCTGCACGTCGTCGTTGGCCAGGCCGCGGAAGAAGGTCTTCCAGCCGTTGTCGGTCAACGTCGGGTTGGTGGCGGATGCGGTCACCGACACCAGACCTGCCTGGTTGAAGATGCCGCCGGTGGCCTTGGTCTCGCCGGAGAACGCGGGACCGATGAGGCCGACGATGGCGTCGTCGTTGACGATCTGCGGAGCGACCTGGGTGGCCTTCTGCGGATCACCCTCGGTGTCGAAGGTCTTCAGTGCGATCTGGCAGTTCGGGTTTGCCTTGTTGTGCTGGTCCACCGCGAGCTGCGCGCCGTTGCGGATGTTGATGCCCAGTGCGGCGTCGGCGCCGGTCAACGCGCCGGCCATGGCGATGGTCGTCTCCGGGCACTCGGCCTTGCCGTCACCGGCCGGATTGAGAGCGGCCGACTCCGCGGCGGCCTGTACCTCGTTGCCCTGGGTATCGATCTGGGCCAGGGGCGCGATCTGTAGACCGGAGCCCGCGGCAGCCGAGCCACTGGTCCCGGATTCGGATCCGGAGTCGCTGGATTTGCTGCTACACGCGGACACGGCGAGCACGCTCGCCATAGCCAACGCGAGAGCACCTGTCGTCACACGACGATGCATTCTCTTACCTCTTCACTTCCCACCCACCCGGTACAGGCGATCCGTCTGCAGCCGAGAGGTCTGCTGAGGAGACCTTCGGAAAACATAGTCCGAATCACAGGCCCCCGCGATGGATTGGAAGCAAAGCCGCATGACTTTGTCCGCCGTGTTTTCACAGAATTAACGGCGTGCCGACCCCGCGTCAGCCGGTGGGGCCCAGAGTCTCCACAACGACCTGCGCGACAGCTTTCATCGTCGTCCGCCGATCCATCGCGGCGCGCTGGATCCACTTGAACGCCTCGGGTTCGGTCAGCGCCTGCTTTTCCATCAGCAGACCCTTCGCGCGTTCGACGAGCTTGCGCGTCTCCAGCCGCTCGCCCAGCGTCGCGACTTCCTTCTCCAGGGCCGCGACCTCGTTGTAGCGACTGACCGCCACCTCGATCGCCGGCACGAGGTCGGCCTTGGTGAAGGGCTTGACCAGATAGGCCATCGCGCCGGCGTCTCGCGCCTTCTCGATGAACTCACGCTGACTGAAGGCCGTCAGCATGACCACCGCCGCCAACTTCTTCTGCGCGATCTCCGACGCGGCATCGATACCGTCGCGTACCGGCATCTTGACGTCCATGATCACCAGATCCGGTGCGAGGCTCTCGGTGAGCTCGACGGCGACCTGCCCGTTGGGGGCCTCGCCGACGACGTCGTAGCCCTCCTCGCGGAGCATCTCGATCAGATCCATCCGGATCAGCGAGTCGTCCTCGGCGACGAGCACCCGATGGGTTGTCGTCTGTTCGCCGGTCCGATCCGCAGCCCTGTCTGCCACCGTCACCATCCCCTCCTCCGCATGTACCAGCCGTGACCAGCATGATCTGTCACGACCTGATGCGTGCAGAGTACCGGTTGGTCCCGCGGTCGGCCGATCATCTAAAGTGGACTGTCGCAGCCGCCACAGCAATGTCGGCGCTGCGGATGCCCTCGTAGCCCAATTGGCAGAGGCAACGGATTCAAAACCCGTCCAGTGTGAGTTCGAGTCTCACCGAGGGCACCACGAAAGCCCCCGCACAGCGGGGGCTTTCTGCTTCGAGTACCTCCTGCGTTCACGAGCGCGCACGTGCGGACCATGGGCGACGGCAACATCGCGCCTCGATCACCCTGGAAGGGTAGTTACGGTAAGGCCTCAATCGATGCGCGAACTGGGAAATGGTGGCGCGCCTGGCAATCCGGACGCCCGGCCGAGGCCGCCGCGCGTGCAGCGATCAGTTGCCCCGCAACGACGACGATCAGTTTCGGCGTCTCGCGATGTCTATCTACTCGACGTCGCCCGACAACGGGCGCACAGCATAAGGGAGACATCCGATGCACAACACGATCTACGTGAACCTGCCTGTGGCCGACGTGGCCCGCTCGCGCATTTTCTTCACCGACCTCGGCTACACATTCGACGAGGTCTTCTCCGACGACAAGGCCATCTCGCTCGTGCTCGGCGAGAACATCGTCGCGATGCTGCTCCAGCGCGACTACTTCGATTCGTTTCACCCGGCCACGACCGCGGACGCGTCAACCACAAAGGAATGCATCGTCTGCCTCGACGCCGACAGCCGAGACGGCGTCGACGCGCTCGTCGACCGGGCCGTCGCCGCAGGCGCCACGCCGGGCGACACCGAGGACCATGGCTTCATGTACGGCCGCAGCTACAGCGATCTCGACGGTCACTCGTGGCAGATCATGTGGATGGACCCGGCGACCGCCACCGGAGCCGAACCGGAGTGAGGCGTCGCGATCGCGATCAGCGAATCGGCTCGGCATCCCCCGTCGCACGGGTGACCAGTTGAGGCCGCGACCGACTTTGCCTGGCTTGATTTTTCGTTCGCACCGACGGCGTGTGCGCATCGCTGGGCTCCCCGGCGCGGTCGCCTGGGACACCTGACCGACGAGTACGACCAGAAGACACCCTGTACAGGCATCACCTCTCTGTCACGACCCATTCCATACCGAGCGCACCAGGCGACCGATCGGGGCATGATGTGCTCGGATGGGTGCTGCTCGGCGCTCATCGACAGTGCTTGATGCGGTGGGCTTCAGATGTCGACCATCGCGTGTCGAGAGGACGCCCTGCATGCCAGCCCTCAGTGATTCGCACGCCCTGGGCGATGCCCATCTCCGCAGCGCCTCCGACGTCGCAGCCGACGCAGATGTGGACCCGAACGTCGGCCTGGCCACCGTCGACGCGGCCGTCCGGCTGAAAACCTACGGACCGAACGAGGTGACAGCGGAACCACCGCCGTCCATCTGGGCGGTCGCGCGCAGCCAGCTCGCGAACCCGATGAACATCATGCTGCTCATCGTCGCGGTGGCCGCGTTCGCCATCGGTCAGATCGCCACCGGCCTCGTCGTGGCCTTCCTCGTGGTGTTCAACATCGTGATGGGCACCCGTCAGGAGATGAAGGCACAGGCGAGCGTCGACGCTCTCGCCGGTCTGCAAGTGCCGCTGGCGCGAGTACGTCGCGGTGGACAGGTGGCGGAGGTCCCGGCCGTCGACCTCGTACCCGGCGACGTCGTCCTGATCGAGTCGGGCGACCTCGTGCCCGCCGACGGCCGACTCATCACCTCGGCGACCCTCGAGATACAGGAAGCCGCGCTCACCGGCGAGAGTGCCCCAGTGGCGAAGGATCCGGCGGTTGTCTCGGGCGGCGACATCGCGCTGGGCGACCGCACGAACATGGTCTTCCAGAACACCCAGGTCACCCGGGGATCCGCGGTGTTCGTGGTGACGTCCACCGGCGCCGCGACCCAGATGGGTCGGATCGCGGACATGGTCACCGCCACCAAACGGTCGAAATCCCCGCTGCAACTGGAGCTCGACGGCCTGACCAAGGTATTCGGATTCCTCGCCTGGGGTGCGGTCGCGATCATCGGTGTCGTCGGACTGCTCCGCGGACAGAGCGGCGAAACCCTTGCCCTGCTGTGTATTTCCACCGCCATCGCGTCGATCCCCACCGGCCTGCCGACATTTGTGCAGACGATGCTGTCCTCCGGAGCACAGCATCTTGCGGAACAGAAGGCGGTGGTCAAGTCCTTGGCCGACGTCGAGACTCTGGGCGGCACCACGGTCATCAACTCCGACAAGACCGGCACCCTGACCATGAACGCCATGACGGTCACCGCCCTGTATGCAGGCGATCAGTGGTTCCGGGTCGAGGGCTCCGGGTATGCCAAGTCCGGTGCGATCCTCGGCGCCGCGGGCGATCCGCCCGACTTCACCCCACTCGCCCTGGGACTCTCGCTCTGCTCGGATGCGACTGTCGGCGACGACGGTTCGGTGATCGGCGATCCCACCGAGGCGGCCCTCGTGGTGCTCGCCGCGAAGATGGGCGTCGACGCGGAGGCGACCCGCCGCGCGATCTCCCGCGTGACCGAGGTGCCGTTCGATTCCGACTACAAGTTCATGGCCACCTTCCACGACCGCCCGTCCACGATCCACGGTGCGGTGATCGATCAACCTCACCTCGTCGTCGTGAAGGGCGGACCCGACGTCGTCCTCGACCGTTGCGGTGCAGCACTTCGGCGCGGTGAGATCGTGCCGATCGATGACATGCGCCAGCAGATTCTCGACGCCAATCGTGAACTGTCCGAGAAGGGTCTGCGGGTATTGGCCTTCGCCGCCCGGGGCCTCGATGACGCCGAGATGACGGCCGCGTCGCGCGAGCCGATGGGATCGGTCACCGATCTCGTGTTCGTCGGGCTCGTCGGCATCATCGACCCCCTGCGGACAGAGGCGACCGACGCGGTACACGCGGCGCTCGGCGCGGGCATCGACGTCCGCATGATCACCGGCGACCACACGATCACCGCGCGGGCGATCGCCGATCAACTCGGGCTGGGGCCGGGCGTGATCACCGGCACCGAGTTGCAGAAACTCAGCGACGACGACGTGAAGACCCGACTTCCCCAACTGCACGTCTTCGGGCGCGTCGCTCCCGAGGACAAACTCCGACTGGCCCGGCTGATGCAGGAGGACGGGGACGTGGTCGCGATGACCGGTGACGCGGTCAACGACGCGGCGGCCCTGAAGCAGGCCGACATCGGCGTCGCGATGGGAAGCGGTTCCGAGGTCTCCAAGCAGGCCGCGAAGATCGTGCTCACCGACGACAACTTCGCCACGCTGGTGCGAGCCGTGGAACTGGGCCGGGACATCTACCGCCGGATATCGACCTACATCCGCCTGCAGTTGACGATCCTTTCGTCGGTTCTGCAGTTGATGGTCTTCGCGACGATCTTCAACATCAACGGCGGGGTGGCCATGCTGCCGATGCAACTGCTGTTCTGCAAGTTGTTCGTGGTGGTCACTGTGGTGGTCGGCCTGATCGTTGACGTTCCCGACCCCGGCGTCATGCAGCGTCCACCCCGCAAGCCGGGAACCCGCATCGTCGAGGGCCCGCAGGTCATCCGGTGGGTGATCAGCGGTTTCCTCGTCGCCGTCACCGCGCTGGCCCTTCTGCAGTGGGGACCCGACGAGCCGTCGTCGGATACGGGTTCGGTGTCGATGACGATGGCCTTCGCGGTCGTCGCGCTGACCGGGGTCAACCTCGGCGTGGTCATGCGCCGCGAGCGCCAGGTCCCGTGGTCTCAGCCGATGTTCCCCTACTTCGGCTGGCTCATCGCCGGCTGGACACTCACGTGGGCTGCAGTGGAACTGGGCATGCTGCAACGACTGCTCGACACCGTGTCGCTGACCGGCGGGCAGTGGCTGGTGGTGTTGGGACTGTCCTTGATCACGCCGACGTTCGTCGGCATTGACAAGGCGATCGGGATGCGGAGGCTGTGAAGGTGTGTAGGGCATTCATGTAGTCCGCCAGAGTGACGGAGCGATTCACGATATCGCGAGACCGCCGTACCGGCCCTCGAATCCACGTAGGCCTAGACCGGAGCACTTCGATCTGACGCGATGACCGGTTCCCGGTCCTACGGGACCAGCGGCGATCGGTGGCCCCTCAAGCACTGGTGATCGTTTCCCGCTCAGATGGTGTGGTCCTTGCGCTGTGACCGTTGATAACCCACTTCTGACGGCTGTCGCTCGCCGTACTGTCGGACGCCGAATGTGTCGACCATGGATCGCTCGAGGTCGACCAGGCGTAATGCAGCGGATCGAGCGTACGCAGCGACTGTTAGTCCGGCCGCGAGTTGTACGGGCGGAGGGGGTTGGGGTAGGTCGTGGACGTCGCGGAGATTCGGTGGGCAGACGGCCGAGATGATCTGGTCCGCATACTGTCGCAGATGTCTGGGCAGAACACGCTCTGCGAACGTGTCGATCAGCGAGCGGGCCACGGCGCGCCCTTCGCTGGTCGGCGCAAACTCACGCTGCTCGTAGGACTGTGCCCATCCGTGGAGCGCTTCGCGCGTCTCGGGCAGGCTGTGGAGTCCTTGCAACTCGGCCACCGAGCGCCAGAAGTGCCACTGCGCTTCCAATTCTGTTGGCGTGAAGGGGGAATGCGCGATGTCGGAGGTGATCTGATGGGGATCAAGAGCCAGCGTCGAGAGCGTGTAGAGCGAGTCGTCATTGCGGATCGGGAAGTGCGCGTGGATCTGGTTCAGACGTTCGATCCACGCGCGTCCTGTTGGCGAGGTCGGTCCGTGATCGAGCAGTTGCCCGAAGAACAGCAGGGTGTCGTCATTGCGCTGCGCCGGGAAGGCCATGATGTCCCCACCTCCACGGCGGTACAGGATTCGGGCCATGGTCGGAACCGCCACCTGCTTCATGAACGCGACGGTGAACAGGGCGTAGGTCAAAGCCGGATTGCCGTGCAAGGTGACCAACGACAGCCGAGCGATCTCGTCGGCGTCGACGACCGGATCCAACCGTGCGATCTGCCGGGACACAACGAGACCGGGACGTAGTTTCATGAGGTTGGCTCCACTCGGACGGCGGTGCGTCCTTCGATGTCGAGATCAATTCGGGCGCAACCATTGTGGTCTGCTTCGACCGCCGGGTTGAAGGCTCCCAGCACCGCGTACCGGCGGTGAGGCCGGAGCTGATCGATCACCAGTGTTGCGCGAGTGCCGCCATCACCGGGATAGAGAACCAGCTCCAGTGCTCGGCCATCGGTGACAGCGCGGGCGACGAGAACATCGGGATACGCGGCCTCGGCCAGACGAGGGGCCGCGAGCCAATGGGCGGGCAGGCCCGCACCGATCAGATCACGATTGGCCGCCGCCCGCGAGAACCGCGCGAGCAGCGAGTACAGGTTGCCCTGCGTGGACATTCCGTCATACCGCGCGACACCTGCCTGGCGTTCGATGTGCTCTTTCGTATCGACGTAGGCGAATGCGGCGTCTGCGATCTCGTCATCGCCCATCTCACGAGCGGTCAGCGAGAGAAAGGTATGGGCGAACGAGTCACTGCCGAAGGAGTAGTTGCCGACGTCGCAGCGATTGGCTGCGGTCCGCGGTAGCACAAAGCGCTCTCCTTCGAACTTCAACGAGTTTCTTTTCATGAGCCACCACGCCCGCTGTGCCTGGTCCGGCAGAAATGCGTTCATCCAGTAGGTCGTCGGGAGACTGACACCTTCGCTGGCCCAGATGTTCCAGGACAAACCCAGGCTCTCATTGCGAACCCCGATGAGTTTGCCGTCCGGGCGCGTGAACTCGTCTTCGTACGCGCGCGCGATCGCCTCGTCGAGGTCGGCATGAAAACTCGTGCCGTGCAGTCGGTCATGAGCGATGAGGGTGGTGACACCAAAGGTGTTGCAGACGGGATAGATCCACGTCGGTTCGCAGGAAAACAGTGTGTAGGGCGACCGGCGCATGTTGCGGTGGATGGACTCTGTGAGGTTGTGGAAGTCGTGCCGATACTCTTGTCCGTCGGACCAGGTGTAGGTCAACCCGCCCGGCCGGGAAAATCGGTTGTCGCCGAAGCTCTCGTACATCCCGACCGCGGCGCCCTGCCATCCGGTCAGCATCACGTTGTCGTTGTTGTCGACCGGGTCTCGACCGAGGGACAGTCGCCCCCAGGCATTTTCCAGCGGCCAGTATCCCCAGACCCGCTTGTTCCCCATTTTCAGGATTGCCCGCTCCTGCGCTTCGGCCAGATAGCCCGAGAACGCCGGCGTTGCGGAGTATCGGTACATCGACAGCGCATAGGCCAGGACGCTGAGCTGGTAGCGAAGTGCGGCTTCCCGGAACTGGTCCCGGCGGTCGAATCCCGCGAAGTCCTCGAGCGGTTGCAGAGCGAGGTCGAGCGCAAAGCGAAGATGCGCGAGATCATCTGTCGACGCTTCACCGACTGGCGGCTCGGGAGACGACGGCACCGCAGTCTCGAAGAACGTGACATCAGCGAGTTCGGTATTCAAAGACTGCGCAACCGCAACCTGATGGCTGTGACGCAGGACATGTACGCCGAACGCGACCAACACCCCACCCGGAACCAGTCCGGCAGTGATCGAGATCCAGGTGATCGACAGATGATGTGCATGAGAATGCGTCAGAGCCGCTTCGATCGTGAACGCTAGCCACACGATGATCGGGGCGACGATCGCGCCGATCATCCACCACACCAGAAGTGCGAGTCCGAACGCGACCAACGCCATTGCCGCGTGCCCGACATGACCCGATGCCAGATGACCACCGCCGGGAAGCAGCAACCCCATCGCCGTGACGCCGGCCACGGTGTTGCCGGTGGCGGTGACCAGCAGGCCACCGGCCCACAGCAGGGCATACACCCCCGCAGCTCTGCCGAACCTGCTTCTGGTCACCGGCGACACCACCGGGCGCGACGTCGGCAACAGCCGCGCCGGAAGCCGCCGACCGAGCCGCGCCGCCGGCGTGACGCTCATCGCCCCGCCACCTCAGGCACTGGCAACTCCGGCGTGACGACCCGCCGTGCGACCGGCGGCATCGCCGTCGCCTGAGAGACCTGGTGGCCCGCCGACGAGCCGACGACGAGGAAAACTTTGCGCAGGCCGACCATCAACAGCAGCAAAATCGTGCAGCACAGCATCCGAACCCCATTCTGAAACCGTACCGTTTCGGTTTCACTTATCGTAGGGCGGTGTATCCTGCGTCGTCAACAGTGCGACCGGCGAACGACAGTCGGTCGCCGACACTGGCACTATGGGCACGTGACGCAGACCACCGAGCCAGCCGGGCGGCCCTACGGCGGGCAAAGCGCTACAGAGCGACGCCTATCGCGCCGCAATCGACTGACCGAGGCCGTCCTCGACCTCGTCTATGAGAGCGGTATCGAATCGCTGAGTGTCGGAGCTATCTGCGAACGCGCATCGGTCTCCAAACGCCATCTCTACCTCAGCTTCTCCAATCTCGATGACCTCACGGAGGAGACACTGACCGACGTGCTCGCACACGTCGCCGATCGCATCGCCGCGGCATCAGCCGAACTCGACAGCGACGCGCCCAGAGCCCGACTGATCGAAGGCGCCGTCGAAGAAATCCTGACCGCCTTCGACGATCCACGCGTCGCACGTCTATATCTCGAGGCCCCGGGCAACCGCGGACTCCGCGCAGCGCGAGATCACGCGGTGGCCCACTTCGTCACTCAGCTACTGACCTTGCTCGCCGGCGACCGGGCCGACGACCCACGAGCTCAACTCATCGCCCGAGTGCTCGTCGGCGGCACCACCGAAGGAGTCGCGCTATGGCTGCGCGGCGACGTCACACTCGAACGCACAGAGCTCGTCGCCACACTCACCGCACTCGGCGTCGACGCCGTCAACCACATCCTCCGGCTGAAGCCACCACACTGAACGAGCCGAACAAGGCCGCCTCCAGGGAGCACACCCTCGTTGACGACGAGCTAGATGCAAGACCCGGTGAGGTTGTGAACGTGTAGTCGTTGGATCGGGTGAGGCCGCCGATGCCGTGGGGACTGCCCCGGCTTCACACACGGATGGACTCTGATCCGCCTGAATCAGGCGGTGGTGGCGGCTGCAAGGATGCGGTCGGTGACGGCAGTGGAACGCTGGTTCGAGCTGAATGCCCGCGCTGTTTGATGGTCATCGCGACCATGACGTAATGACCGCCAGCATGCACAACTCGAGGGCGGTGTCATCGCCTGCGACGTCGGCTACGGCGCGCCAGGTGTTCTGATCGAGTTGACCGGTTTCGACGAGCTGCGCTGCGGCGGTAATGAAGGCGTGGAGTCGAGGTTCGGCCACGACGGGGTTGTGCGTTGCCAACGCGACTATGTGCTCCTCTGAGATGCCGGGCTCATCGGCCATCTGCGCGTGGTGCGCCCATTTGCAGACACATCCCACTCGCCAAGCGACATGCAGTACCACGAGCTCCTTCTCGGCGGGGTTCAGTTTGCCGTGCATGAGAATCTGCGAAAGGAACACCGCGTGCGCCGGGAAGATCCGACCGAGCCGGGCAAACGTTCGAAAGACCGTGAAGTCTTCGACTTGACCTGTTCACCGACGAATGACCCACAACACCGCGCGCGCAACGCGATTCAATTGCTCCGCGGGTAGGGGCTCGACTCGCGCCTCGAGTGGGGTTCGCCACTGCCCCGCTGGCCGCGTGACCGTAGCAGTCACCGACGCCGGCGTCGGTCTTGCTGGTCCGATCCGAAAGGGCTTCGGTCTCAGTAAGACCGACGAAGCCGTCAGACGATTGGGCGGAACGTTCGATCTGTCGTCGGACTCGTCAGAGGATGGCGCCACGTGGAGGATGAGGCTTTCCCCGTGACTGACTCTGCCAGCATCCGCGTTATCGTTGTCGACGATCATCCAGTCGTTCGTGACGGTGTCGCCTCGCAGCTCAAGTCATGTTCTGAAGTATCGGTGGTCGGCCTGGCCCCGTCCGGACGCGAAGCCGTCGCGATGTGTGGCAACTACCGGCCCGACGTAGTGCTACTCGATCTCAGGCTGCCAGACATGCCGGCGCACGAGGTTGTTCGGCGCGCCGCGGCGACCTCACCGGAGTCGAAGATCATCATCTTCACCGCATTCCCTGAACACGACGGTGTAGCAGCCGCGCTTGCGGCGGGGGCGTGCGGACTACTGGTGAAAGACATCTCCGGGTACGACCTGTGCGCGGCCGTCCACGATGCCGCAGCAACCGGACGCCTGACGTCGTCGCCCGAGATCCCCTCCGGTACCAGCTTGCTCACCCCTCGTGAGTACGACATGCTCAGGCTCATCGCGGCCGGGCATACAAACGTCGAGATTGCCTCCGAGTTGAACTTGTCGGTCAACACGGTGAAGGACTACGTCCGAAACGTGCTGCAAAGGCTCACAGCACGCAACCGCGCACAACTCATCACCAACGCACGAGCCCGAGGTCTTCTCTGACTGCGCCGGCTATCGGTAGGACCTTTGCGGGCCGAACTGTTCCGGCTCGCGGTTGCCAGGAGTTGCTGTTCACGACTTTGTTGAACACCAAGCCGTTGTGCCCGAACGACGTTCATTCGGGCATTGTTTGATCGAGCAGTGTCTCGACAGTTGTTCGTGCATAGACCCACGGTTGGGGGTCGTTGAGCGATGTCGACAGGGCCGCCGCGCCTTCGTAGAGCAGCGCGATCTGGTGTCCGAGCAGTTCCGGGTCAGCAGCGCCATACTCGCGACAGAGATCAATGATCGCTGCGGCGAAGGCCCGCTTCTGTAGGTGCACCAACTCGGTGACGTCGGGCATGATGCCGGCCGCCTCCACCGACGCGTTGTGGAACGGGCATCCGCGCATCCGACCCTCCCCCGGCTCCGGGATGGCGAACAGCAGCATCAACCGTTCGCGCGGTCCGGCAGCGGGTACGTCCCTCGGGTCGACCGCCACGCCACGAACACTGGAAAGATACTGCTCCACCAGCGCCGACTTACTCGGAAAGTACTTGTAGAGAGTCCTTTTGGACACGTCGGCATGTTCGGCAATCAGATCGACACCCGTGGCGTTGATTCCCTCGACGTAGAACAGCTCGGTCGCGGCCGCGAGGATGCGTTCCCGAGGCCCCCGCCCGTCACCACGGCGCGGCCCTTGGGCGCGTGTTGCGTTTGCCATCGAAGTCACCGACCAATCACGTCTCGCCGAACGGGTTACTCGTTCAATATACACAGATCTGTTTACAAACCGCTGATCGTGATCTACGGTGAAGTAGACAGATCGGTTTACTTGAGTGGGAGACACATGACAGACCACACAGTTCGCAACCCCGGCGACATCACTGCGCCGCGCGCGACCCCAGACACCTCATGGACGACCGTTGCGAACCAAACGATCTCGGTCGACGGCACCGACTTCGCCTACCGCACATACGGTCGCGCCGGTGGCGTGCCGGTGGTGTTCTTGAACCACCTCGCTGCGAACCTCGACAACTGGGATCCACGCGTCGTCGACGGCATCGCTGCCCAGCATCGCGTCATCGTGGTCGACAGCACGGGCGTCGGTGGTTCGAGTGGCGCGACACCGGCGACCGTCGACGAGATGGCTCACGATGTCATCGCCTTCATCTCGGCACTGGGACTCGACAAGGTTGATCTGTTCGGTTTCTCACTGGGCGGTTTCGTCGCGCAGGTCATCGCGATCGAACGCCCCGCACTGGTCCGCAAACTCATCCTCGCCGGCACCGGCCCGGCCGGCGGCGAGGGCATCGACAAGGTGACCCGGGTGACCTACGCGGACTCCATCGCAGGGGTGCTGACACGCAAAGATCCCAAACAGAACCTCTTCTTCACACGGACCGCGAACGGCAAGGCGCAGGCGCGGGCGTTTATCACACGCCTGGGTGAACGGTCCACCAACCGCGACAAGAAGGTCTCGCTGAGAACCTTCCAAGCCCAGCTTCGCGCGATCCACACCTGGGGCCTGACCGAACCGGCTGATCTGAGTACGATCACCCACCCCGTGCTGGTCGCCAACGGTGAAGACGATCGGATGGTGCCCACCAGCAACTCCTACGATCTGGCACGCCGCCTGCCCAACGCCACCCTGCGCATCTATTCCGACGCCGGTCACGGCGGAATCTTCCAGGCGCACGAGCAGTTCGTCCCCACCGCACTGGAGTTTCTCGCGGCATAGCGCCCCAGCTCTTTCCTCCCGGCAGCACGCTGTGCGCCGAGCACTTCCCTCAGAAAGGTCACACCATGGTTGGTCTCGACAATTCGGTCGTCCTGGTCACCGGCGCCAATGGCGGCCTCGGCGGTCACTTCGTCCATCAGGCGCTCGCCCGCGGTGCGCGAAAGGTCTACGCAGCGGCGCGATCTCCACGCACGTGGGAGGACGAGCGCATCGTCCCCCTGCAACTCGACGTCACCGATGGCGAATCGATCACCGCCGCCGCCGAGCTCGCGTCCGACGTGACGGTGCTCATCAACAACGCCGGCGTGGTCCCGCCGACCGCGAGTTACCTCGAGCTGTCGGAATCCGACCTGCGAGCGGCCATGGAGACGAACTTCTTCGGGCCGGTCCTGATCGCGAAGGCGTTTGCCCAGTCGCTGATCGCAGCACCCGGCGCGGCACTCGTCGACATCCACTCCGTGGCCAGCTGGAACGCCTTCGGCGGGGTGTACAGCGCATCCAAGGCCGCCCTGTGGTCGGCCACCAATTCGCTGCGCCTCGAACTCGCTCCACACGGCGTGCACGTCGTGGGAGTGCACATGGGTTACGTCGACACCGCCATGGCCGCGCACGCCGACGGCCCCAAACTCCGGCCCGAGGACCTGGTGACGCAGGTGTACGACACTGTCGCATCGGGTGGCTACGAGGTCCTCGGCGACGAGCTGACCGTCATGGTCAAGACGGCTCTGAGCGGACCCATCGAATCGTCGTACCCCGCCCTGCGATCGACTTCCGTAGCTGCCGAGTCATGACCGCGTGGACGGATACTCCCAACCAGAGCATCGACGTCAAAGGTGTCCGTTTCGTCTATCGTGAGCTCGGCCCCACCAGCGGTGTGCCAGTGGTGTTCCTACACCACTTCACCGCAACCTTGGACGACTGGGATCCCCGCGTCATCGACGGCGTTGCCGAGAAGCACCGGGTCATCGCCTTTGACAATCGCGGAGTCGGCGGATCCGGATCGAAAGTTCCGGGCAGCATTGATGAGATGGCTGCCGATGCAATCGCCTTCATCCGCGCCCTCGGCTTGAACAAGGTCGACCTGTTCGGTTTCTCCCTCGGCGGTGGTGTCGCCCAGGTCGTGGCGCTGCGCGCTTCCGACCTCGTGCGCAGGATCGTGCTGACCGGCACGGGACCACGAGGAGGGGCCGGTATCGACAAGATGGCCATCATCGTCGGGAGCGCTTACCTCAAAGCCACCCTCACCCGCCAAGACGCCCGCAACTACCTGTTCTTCCCACGGACCGCAGACGGCAAACGTGCGGCCGCAGCGTATTTCGACCGCTTGGCGGAACGGACCACCGACCTCGACACCGCGATCTCGCTACAGGCACGGCTGGCCCAGTTGCGCGCCATCATCGCCGGCGGCAAGGCGGCGCCCGATGATCTCTCGGGCATCACCCAACCGGTCCTGGTTGCCAACGGCAACAACGATGTGATGGTTGCCAGCGAACACTCATTCGACTTGGCCAACCGACTGCCCAACGCGGAAATCGTGATCTATCCCGGCTCCGGCCACGGCGGCGTCTTCCAGCACTACCGTGAGTTCGTTCCCAAGGTCCTCGAGTTCCTCGACGGCCCCGATTGCGCCCCCGGCGTCCAACCCACTCGAGAAGGAAGCCAGTGAAAGCGTTTGTCATCGACAACTACAAGGGCCCGATTCACGCCGCCCAGGTACCCACACCCGTGGTCGGTCCGCGCGACATCTACGTCAAAGTAGTTGCCGCCAGTGTGAACCCACTCGACCAGTTGGTCCGCAGCGGTGAATTCAAGCAGCTCCTCAAATACCAGATGCCCTTGATCCTCGGGCACGACGTCTCCGGCGTGGTGACCGACATCGGCAACGAGGTAACCGACTTCGCAATCGGCGACGAAATCTACGCCCGCCCCCGTGACCTGCGGATCGGAACCTTCGCCGAGTACATCGCCATCGACCAGGACGACGCAGCGCACAAGCCCGCGACACTCACTTTCGCGGAGGCTGCTGCGGTTCCGCTGGTCGCGTTGGCGGCATGGCAGATGCTCGTCGAGAAGGCCCACATCAGGCCGGGCCAGAAGGTCCTCGTCCACGCCGGCGCCGGCGGTCTGGGATCGACCGTCATCCAGCTGGCCAAACACCTGGGTGCGTACGTGGCGACCACCGCCGGAAGCGGATCGACAGATCTGGTCACCAGCCTGGGTGCCGACATGGTGATCGACTACCGCACCACCGATTTCGCCGACGTACTCTCCGACGTCGATCTGGCCATCGATGCCGTCGGCGGCGGCAACCTCATGAAGACCCTCTCCGTCCTCGCCCCCGGCGGCCTGGCACTTGGAGTCACCGGGCCACCTGACGCCGGATTCGCCACACAGCTCGGCGCCCCCGCCCCGTTCAAGCTCGTCCTGAATCTGCTCAGCCGCAAGGTCCGAGCGGCCGCACGGAAGCGTGGCGTTCAGTACTCCTTCTTCTTCATGCGATCAGACGGCGCTCAACTCCGCAGCCTGGCCGAGCTCTATGATGCCGGCCACCTGCGACCTGTCATCGACTCGACATTTCCGTTCGACCAGACTGTCGAAGCTCTCGCCTACGTCCACTCGGGCAAAACCAAGGGCGGGAAGGTCGTCATCACCCACAACTGATTCCCTCACAGAACATGTGAGCGCCTGGGCTTGATCAGTGGATCGGCTCGGGATCGGGGTCAGGATCGCGGTGTGCCGATGCCGCCGCGGCGGGCGACAGATCGGCGGTACGGAGGTCAACCGTCGGTGAACGAGTGACGAGTTTGTGGCCCCACCAGAACGCGAGGAACACGAACAGTGCACCGTAGGCGGTCAGCCACAGTTCCAGGTTTCCCGCGCTGCCGTCGCGGATGGCGGGAAGATTCTGGCCCGCGATGACGGCGACACACATGAGCAGCGCGATGATCGGGCCCGCCGGGTACAGCCAGGCCTTGTACGGCAGTTCGTCGAGCGAGCGGCCCTGCACATTCCACGCCCGTCGGAAGCGGTAGTGCGCCCACGCGATTCCCATCCAGGTGATGAACCCCGCCACCGACGACGCGGTCACCAACCACACGTACGCGCGACCGTCACCCACCCGGCTGGCCGTGAAACACAGCGCGCCGATCGCTGTCGTGGCGGCCACCGCCATCAGCGGGACACCCGACCGGGTGACCCAGCCGAACAGCCGCGGGGCGCTGCCTTCCACCGACAGGCCGTACAGCGCTCGGGTTGCCGCAAAGAGGCTGGCATTCCCCGCCGACAGGATCGCGATCAGGATGACGGCATTCATCATCGAGGCCGCGACGGAGATACCCGCCTGGGAGAACACCAACGTGAACGGAGCGATCGCGATGTTCTCCTCGGAGGCGTTCAGCAGGTTCGGATCGGTATACGGGATCAGGAACGCGATGATGGTCAGGGTGCCGATGTAGAACAGCAGGATTCGCACGAACACCGTCCGGACGGCGCGCGGGATCGCGGTCTTCGGCTCGACGGCCTCCCCCGCGGCCACCGCGATCATCTCGGTGCCCTGAAAGGCGAAGCCCGCGATCAGGAACACCGACAGCATGCCCAGTGGCCAGTCCACGAACGGCGCATCACCGGTGGTCCAGTTGCTGAAACCGGGCGACGGCATGTCGCCGACGACACCGAGGATCAAGAGCACACCCACAAAGAGGAATACGACCACCGCGATCACCTTGATCGTGGCGAACCAGAATTCCGCCTCGCCGAATGCCTTGACCGCAAACAGGTTCAGGGCGAGGAGCGCCCCGAGGAACACCACCGACCAGATCCACGACGGCACGTCGGGCAACCAGTACTTCATGATCAACCCGGCCGCGACCAGCTCGGCGGCAAGGGTGATCGACCAGTTGAACCAGTAGTTCCAGCCGGCGGCGAAGCCGAATGACTTGCTCACGAACCGCTTGCCGTACTCCTCGAAGGGATTGCTGCACGGGATGTGGGCCGACATCTCGCCCAGACTCTGCATGAGGAAGAACACCATGGCGCCCATGAGCAGATACGCCGTGATGGCGCCACCGGGACCTGCGTCGGCAATGGTCGCACCCGAGGCGACGAACAGACCGGTGCCGATGGCACCGCCCAGCGCGAGCATGCTGATGTGGCGACTCTGCAGTCCCTTGCGCAGGGACTCGTCGGGGGTGATCCCCAGAGGACTGGACACCCGCAGAGTCTACTACCGACGGAACAGCTTGTTACCCAACCACACCAGCGGATCATAATGACGATCCACCACCCGTTCCTTCATCGGGATGAGTGCGTTGTCGGTGATCTTGATGTGCTCGGGGCAGACATCCGTACAGCACTTGGTGATGTTGCAGAGTCCCAACCCGTGTTCGGACTGCGCCGAATCGCGACGTTCGGCCACGTCCAGGGGATGCATGTCGAGCTCGGCGACACGCATCAGGAAACGGGGCCCGGCGAAATTCTGTTTGTTCTCCTCGTGATCGCGGACCACGTGGCAGGTGTCCTGACAGAGGAAACATTCGATGCACTTGCGGAACTCCTGTGACCGCGCAACGTCGACCTGCTTCATCCGGTACTCCCCCGCCTTCAGACCTTCGGGTGGGGTGAACGACTGGATCTCGCGGGCTTTCGCGTAGTTGAACGAGACGTCGGTGACCAGGTCACGGATCACCGGGAACGTTCGCATCGGCGTGACCGTGATGACCTCGTCCTCGGTGAAGGTCGACATCCTGGTCATGCACAACAGTTTCGGACGGCCGTTCACCTCCGCCGAACAGGACCCGCATTTACCTGCCTTGCAGTTCCACCTGACGGCCAGGTCCGGGGTCTGCGTCGCCTGGAGCCGATGGATGATGTCCAGCACCACCTCCCCGTCGTTGGCCAGCACCGTGTAGTCCTGGAGATCGCCACCGTCGGCGTCACCACGCCACACCCGGAACTTCGCGTCATAGCCCATGTCAGTTCTCCTTGCCGCCCCCGGCGTCGGGATGCCCGGCGATCTCACCGGCGGTGTAGTACTTCTCGATCTCGGAGAAATCGAAGAGTTCCAGCAGATCCGGCCGCATCGGAATCTGCTCCTCCTTGACCACCGTCACCTCGGGAACCGGTGAATCGTCGCCCAGATCGGCGGTGCACACCAGCAGCGTGTTGCGCCACCCCGAATCCATCCCCGGATGGTCGTCACGGGTGTGGCCACCACGGCTCTCGGTCCGCAGCAGTGCCGCCTTGGCGACACATTCGCAGACCAACAGCATGTTTCGCAGGTCCACGGCCAGATGCCAGCCGGGGTTGAACTGCCGGTGTCCCTCCACCTGCATCCCGGGCAGGCGCCCGCGGATGTCGTCGAGGACCTCGATGGCCTCGGCGACTTCGGCCTCCTTGCGGATGATGCCGACGAGGTCATTCATCGACTGCTGGAGGTCGGTGTGCAAGGTGTAGGGGTTCTCCGGTTTGCCTGTGCTCTGCGACTCGAACGGTGCGAGCGCGAAGGCTGCGGCCCGGTCGACATCTGCCGGGGAGACCTCCGGTCGCGTCTGCAGCGATTCGATGTACGACGCCGCCCCGAGACCGGCCCGCCGCCCGAACACCAGCAGGTCGGACAACGAGTTGCCGCCCAACCGATTCGAGCCGTGCATCCCGCCCGAACACTCGCCCGCCGCGAACAGGCCCGGCACTCTGGCCGCCCCGGTGTCCGGATCGACCTCGATGCCACCCATCACGTAATGACAGGTGGGGCCGACCTCCATGGGTTCGGCGGTGATGTCGACGTCGGCGAGTTCCTTGAACTGGTGGTGCATCGACGGCAGCCGGCGGATGATCTCGTCGGCGGGCATGCGGGAGGCGATGTCGAGGTAGACGCCGCCGTGTTCGGTGCCGCGGCCGGCCTTGACCTCTTCGTTGATCGCCCGCGCGACCTCGTCGCGCGGCAGCAGGTCAGGTGTGCGGCGAGCGCTGTCGTTGTCGGCCAGCCACTTGTCGGCCTCTTCTTCGGTTTCGGCGTACTGGCCTTTGAAAACCGGTGGGATGTAATCGAACATGAACCGTTTGCCGTCGGTGTTCTTCAGCACGCCACCGTCGCCACGAACACCCTCGGTCACCAGGATGCCCTTGACGCTGGGCGGCCAGACCATCCCGGTCGGATGGAACTGGATGAACTCCATGTTGATCAGGCTGGCGCCGGCCCGCAACGCGAGCGCGTGTCCGTCGCCGGTGTACTCCCACGAGTTGGAGGTCACCTTGAAGGATTTGCCGATCCCACCGGTCGCCAACACGACCGCCGGTGCTTCGAACAGGACGAAACGGCCCGACTCACGCCAGTATCCGAACGCTCCGGCGATGGCATCGCCGTCCTTGAGGAGGTCGGTGATGGTGCACTCGGCGAACACCTTGATACGCGCCTCGTAGTCGCCGGTGGCCGCGTAATCCTCCTGTTGCAGCGAGACGATCTTCTGCTGCATGGTTCGGATCAGTTCGAGACCGGTCCGGTCGCCGACGTGTGCCAGCCTCGGATAGGTGTGCCCACCGAAGTTGCGCTGGGCGATCCGTCCGTCTGGGGTTCGATCGAACAGTGCGCCATAGGTTTCCAGTTCCCAGACCCGATCCGGCGCTTCTCTGGCGTGCAGTTCCGCCATCCGCCAGTTGTTCAGGAACTTGCCGCCACGCATGGTGTCCTTGAAGTGGGTCTGCCAGTTGTCCTTCGAATTGGCATTGCCCATCGACGCGGCACACCCGCCCTCGGCCATCACGGTGTGCGCCTTGCCGAACAGCGATTTGCACACCACTGCGACCGAATAGCCCTTCTCCCGGGCCTCGATGACCGCCCGCAGACCGGCTCCCCCGGCGCCGATCACAACAACGTCGTATTTGTGGCGTCCCGGTTCCGTCATCTAACACAGACCCCCAGCGTGAAGTAGTTGCGCGACAAGCGTTCCGTGCATGACTGCGGTCAACCCACGAATCGCAGGTCGGAGATCGTGTTGCTGGCCACCAGCATGATGTAGAAATCGGTGAGGACCAGGGTGCCGAGCGTGATCCACGCGAACTGCATGTGTCGGGTGTTGAGCTTGGAGACCTGGGTCCAGATCCAGTACCGGACCGGATGCGCCGAGAAGTGCTTGAGCCGACCACCCGTGACGTGTCGGCACGAATGGCAGGACACCGTGTAGGTCCACAGCAGGATGACGTTCACCAGCAGGATCACATTGCCCAGGCCGAAGCCGAAGCCGCCGTCCTTACCGTGGAACGCCGTGATGGCGTCGTAGGTGTTGATCAACGAGACGATCACTGCCGCATAGAAGAAGTAGCGGTGCGCATTCTGGATGATCAGCGGCAGCCGGGTCTCCCCCGTATACCGGCGGTGCGGCTCGGCCACCGCGCACGCCGGCGGGGAGAACCAGAAGGAGCGGTAGTAGGCCTTGCGGTAGTAGTAGCAGGTCACGCGGAAACCCAAGAGGAACGGCAGCACCACGAAACCGAGTGGAATCCACATCGGGAGCTCGGGGAACGGCGTCCCGAAATGGCTCGATCCGGGAACGCACGACTCACTCAGGCACGGCGAGTAGAAGGGCGTCAGATAGTGATAGTCCGCAACCCAATACGCGCTGCGCACAAACGAACGCACGGTCGCGTAGATGATGAACGCCGACAGACCGAGCACCGTCAGCAGCGGCGACAGCCACCATCTGTCCACTCGAAGGGTGCGCGCCAGGATGCGCGCCCGTCCCGGAGAGAAAACCCCGGTTGCCTCCCGCTCAGTCGCGGGGGCGCTCACTTCGTTCGCTCACGCGAGTGGAAGCCCAGCCCTTCGTCTTGTGCACCGAGCCATGCCGCCTCGTCTGATTTGCTGTCCGGCACGTAGATCACGTCGTCCTTGCTGACCCGGGCCCGCACCACCGGCGGCGGCGCATGTTCGAAGTCGTGCAGATCGATCTCGAGTCGGTCGAGGTCGTTGGTCATCCGGCGGACGGCATCGACATCCCCGTACTGCAGCTTCAGCGCGGCGATGTGATGGCGTAGCGTCACGATGCTGCGATGGAGTTCCTTCATTTCGGCCGTTGCCATGGCTTCCCTCCAAGACCTCTGTGATGTGTACCACAGTACTGGCACGACTCGGTCAGTCAACGGTTTCGACCGAACGTGTCGCGTCGTGGAGGGCACCCGACTCGCCGAACTTCGATACCTCTGAGGTGTCCGATCACCCGGGCCACCTGCCCAACATCTCCCGGCCCCGGAGCCAGGCAGAGGGGGCGTCACGGCCGAACACCTCAGAGAATCTGGACATTTCGGTCATCGATCTCGATACGCTGGCGGCACGGCACAAGGAGGTACGCAGATGGCGCAACTCGGGAATGCGGAGCAGGACAAGGGCGCGGCGGGTCGGTCGGCGCCCCAGGAATCAGACCCCCGGGAATACGACGAAGTCGACCAGCAGTCAGCCGGCGAACGTGCCGAGGAAGTGGAACCGAGGCGCCGGAAGCGGCAATGGGTCGGCCTGGCGGCAGGACCGCTGCTCGCCGCGCTCGTGTACGTGGTCATGCCGACCGACGTCGATCACGGCGCCCGGCTGACTGCGGCGACGGCGGTGCTCATGGGTATCTGGTGGATGACAGAGGCCATTCCGATTCCGGCGACGGCCCTCTTGCCGTTGGTCATCTTTCCGGTCTTCGGCACCGACGTCGCCGTGAACGATGTGGGAGCCGCTTACGGCAACAACGTGATCTTCCTGTTCATGGGCGGCTTCCTGCTGGCGCTGGCGATGCAGCGATGGAACCTGCACCGTCGGATAGCCCTCCTCACGGTCAGCGCCATGGGCACGAAGCCGACGATGGTGATCGCCGGGTTCATGATCGCCACCGGCTTCCTGTCCATGTGGGTGTCGAACACGGCCACGGCCGTCATGATGATCCCGATCGGTGTCTCCGTTCTGGTCCTCGTCCTCGACCTCGACAAGGAGGCGGCCGCAGAACCGGCATCGGAGCAGACAGAACCCTCGGAGGGCGCGACCGGCACCATCGCAGAGGCAGTGATCCGCAGCAACTTCGGTACCGCACTGATGCTGGGCATCGCGTACGCCGCATCGATCGGGTCGCTCGGCACCATCATCGGTACGCCGCCGAACACCTTGCTCGTGGGGTACCTGGAGGGTGAGGGCATCGACATCGGATTCCTCGAGTGGATGATCGCCGGAGTGCCGCTGGCCGCACTGTTCCTGGTCATCGCCTGGTTCCTGTTGACGCACGTGCTGTTCAAGCCCGAGATCGACGACATTCCCGGTGGCAAGCGCCTGATCCGGGGTGAACTCGATGCACTCGGACCGATGTCACAGGGCGAGATCCGGGTGGCCGCGATCTTCTGCCTCGCCGCACTCTCGTGGGTCGCCGTGCCGCTGATCTGGGACGATAGTCCACCGATCTCCGACACCGGGATCGCGATGACCGCGGCCGTCCTTCTCTTCCTACTCCCGAGCGGTGTCAAACCAGGTGTGCGCCTGCTCGATTGGGAGACAGCAGTCAAACTGCCCTGGGGTGTACTCCTGCTCTTCGGCGGCGGCCTCGCCCTGTCCGAGCAGTTCGAGTCGAGCGGATTGACCACCTGGATCGGCGAGGTGGCAGCGGACCTCGATGCCATACCGGTGATCTTGTTGATCATCGTGGTGACCGCCGCGATCATCTTCCTGACCGAGATCACCAGCAACACGGCGACTGCCGCAACTTTCCTGCCGGTGGCCGGCGGCGTCGCGCTGGGCATGAACCTCGACCCACTCGTGCTGACGGTGCCCGTCGCTCTCGCGGCAACATGCGCGTTCATGTTGCCGGTGGCCACACCACCGAACGCCGTCGCCTATGCGAGTGGTTATGTGACGATCGGCCAGATGATCCGAGGTGGCATCTGGCTCAATGTGGTCGGCGTGGTCCTCATCACCGCCGCCTGCTACACCCTGTTCGCGTGGTCGTTGGGCATCGCCTACTGACCCGTCTATCGACCTGCGCTCACCCGCACCGAATCCGCCACGGCGTCGAGGATCTCGGGAATCTGGTCGAGCACGCGGCGCTGTCGAGGCGTCAGGGCGGTATCGGACGCAGCTGCAACGATTGTGCGCCGTCGTGCCCGATCCCGCTCCAGAACGGCATGCGCTCGGCTCGTCATCGAGATGAGCGCGCTGCGCGCATCGTCGGGGTCGGGTGCCCGCGAGACGAGACCGTCGGCCGCCATGTCTCGGACCATGATCCGCATGCTCTGATGACGGACTCCGCGTTGCCGTGCCAGCGAAGCGACCGATTGCGGGCCGTCGCGGTCGAGTGCGCCGAGCACCTCACCGTAGCCGGGGGGAAGTGAATCGGGGACCAACCGAACCGCGCGGACGAAGTTGCCCACCGCGCGCCTGAGTTCCTCGGCGAGGTCGAGGCCCGTTGCGTCGTCGGCATTGTCCGAGTCGACATCCATGTCTCGAAGTGTACAGTCGGACTGTACTTATCTGCAGGTTGTGCCTGCAGCCGAACCGCGTCTCGGAGGTCTCATGCGTCTCACCAAGTACACCCACGCCACCGTTACCCTGACCAAGGCGGACAAGACGATCCTGATCGATCCGGGAGCGTTCACCCCCGACGCCGCGCAACTGCTGGCCGACGCCGATGCCGTCCTCATCACGCACGAGCACTTCGATCATTTCGACGCCGAGAAGATCGTGGCCGCCATGAAGGAACGGGACGAGCTGCACCTCTACGGGCCGGCATCGATCGCCGATGCGTTGACCGAGGTCGGTGATCGTGTCCATCCGGTGGCGACCGGAGAGTCTTTCGACATCGCCGGATTCGCCGTCGAGACATTCGTCGCCGATCATGCCGTGATCCATCCGGAGATCCCGTTGGTCGACAACGTCGGCTACCTGGTCGACCACAGCGTCTTCCATCCCGGCGACGCCTACCTCAACCCCGGCCGGCCGATCGAGACCCTGCTGCTGCCCGTGAGCGGACCGTGGATCTCCACCGAACAAGCCATCGACTTCGTGCGCGCGGTCGCACCGAAGGTCAGCATCGCGATCCACGACATCATGCTCAGCGACACCGGCAAGGCGACCTCTGACATGTTTCTCGGCGAGAACTCGCTGACCGGAACACCATTGGAAGTGTTGGACATCGGGGAGGACCGGGAGTTGACAGATGCGTGAGACGATTTCGACCGTTCGCCCCGGCGTAACGTCGCCACCATGACGTTCCAGGGCTTTCCCGAGGCCGCCCTCGACTTCTACGACGACCTCGAGATGGACAACACCAAGACCTTCTGGGAAGAACACAAAGAGGTGTACCGCACGGCCGTCGCCGGTCCGATGCAGGAACTCACCGACGCCCTGGCCGACGAGTTCGGTGCCGCCAAGATCTTCCGCCCGTACCGCGACGTCCGGTTCGCAAAAGACAAGACGCCCTACAAGATTCATCAGGGCGCGTTCGTCGGACTCGGCCCGGCGACCGGATACTACGTGCAGATCGGCGCCCCCGGAGTCCGCGTCGGCGCCGGGTACTACGAGGCCTCCGCCGAGCGCCTCGCCGCGCTACGGGCAGCGATCGACCATGACGAGCACGGCCCGAAACTCGAACGACTGCTGCGGAAACTCGAGAAGACCGGCTGGGAGGTCGGCGGCGACAAGCTCAAGACCTCGCCGCGCGGCTGGGATGCCGACCATCCGCGCATCGACCTGCTGCGCCACAAGTCCCTCACCGTCGGCCGGGACTACGGATTCGACGATGTGATCCACACGGCCGGACTGGTCGATCGCGTCCGCGCCGACTGGCGAGCCACCGCCCCGCTCGTCGACTGGGTCGTCCGGCACGGAGCCGCATAGGCGTCAACCGGACGTATCCTCGGCCACCGGAGCGACCAGCCCGTGTTCCAGTGCGTAGAGGCTGGCGCCGACCCGGTTGGCGGCGCCGATCTTGGTGTAGGTCCGCTCGACGTGGTTACGCACGGTCTTCTCGCTCAGCACGAGCCGGGCCGCGATCTCCCGGTTGGACATTCCGCGTGCGACGAGTCCGAGGATCTCGGTCTCGCGGGGAGTCAGCGTGTCGTCGCGACGCACCCGTGCCCGCTTGTGACCGGCGGCCACCAGAACAGCCTCGACGCACTCACCGTCGAGCACCCCGCGGTCCGCACGCTCCCTGATCCGTGATGCCGCACGCTCCGCGGGGTACGCGTCGCGATAGGGCCGCGGTTCGAGCGCCGATTGGTAGGCGACCGCCACGGTCAGCAACCGCTGTGCCCGGCCGAGCGCCGCCCCGCCGAGCCCGAGGGGATAGCCGGTGCCGTCGAGGTGCTCGTGGTGGGCGCGCGCGATCGCGGCGATGTCGCCGAAACCGGGAATCCGCATCAACACCCGGTCGGTGAGATACGGATGCATCCGAACCCGTTCCCACTCGGCGCCACTGAGTTCGCCGGGCTTGGACCAGATCTGGCTGGACACGCCGATCCGCCCGACGTCGTGTAGATGAGCGGCGCGACGCGCCGTGTCGACCTCCACCATCGACATCCCCAGATGCCGGGCGGCGGTGTCGACGATGGTCGCCACTCCTCGTGAATGGCCCAGCGCGAAAGGACATTTGAGATCACCGAAGTCACCGATCGCGGTCACCAGGGCATCCAGTCCGGCATCGTCGAGCGCGATCTCGGTCTCCGGCGCCAGAGACATCGCGCATCCCCAGGGGTCATCGTCACCCGGCGAGAGCACTGCGTCCGGATCCGCGACGAACGCGTCGACGATCGTCGGGTCGAATTGACCTCCACGACGACTACGCGCCATCGCGACCGCGCCGTCGACCCCGTAGGCACGCTGGTGCACCTCCACCATGTCGGCGAGTTGCGCCACCCGCATCTCGATCGGGATGTCCTCGCCCGCCGCGCCTCTCGGCAGCCCGCCGCCGTCGAAACGCTCGTAGGTGTAGGCGATCACCCGCTCGACATCGGGGCCGAGACCGATATGGCGCGCCAGTGCGGCGGCCGACATGCAGTGCGAGTGCACCAGGGTGGCGATCTGTCCACGAGCATCCCGGAACAACGTCGCCAAGGTCTTCACGCGGTGCCCGACGGGTTCACCGCGCCCCACATTGCCCAGCAGGAATCGAAAGTACGGAATCCCGGACCAGTCAACAAGATACGCGTCGCTGCGTACCGCGATGTCGTCGCCGAACCAGCGCGCGTACTCCTGCGAATCGGCATGACACCCGATCCACATCAGCAGCGTCGCGTAATAGGTGGTGGCCCGCTGCGTCCGGTCCAGGCCGAGACGATCACACAACCGACAGGCGATGACCGCCGAGCGCAGCATGTGTTCGGCAGGCTGACCGAGCCCCAGGTCGATGGCGACCGAGAGCCCGGCCAACACCTCCACACGTCGCGGCAGCGGGGTTCGCCCGGTCATGACCCCATTGTCGACCCGTTGCGGGCGCGGTGTCAGCCACCTGTCGTACATCGGGTGACCACTCAGGTGCGGCGGTGTGCGCCGGGTAGCAGCATCGGGACCCGCCGACGGTAGGACCGGTAGTCGTCGCCGAACGTACGAATCAGGTCCCGCTCTTCCAGCTGGATGCCTACGAGGACGAATCCGGTGGTGGCGACGGCGAAGACGAGGTGCCCGACCGTCATCGTCGGGGTCACCCAGAACCCGATGAGGAAACCGAGATAGATGGGGTGACGGACGATTCCGTACCAGAGCGGCGTGACGAACCGATAGGTCGGCGCCGGGCGGCCGCGCGCGTTGGCCACCACCTGCCGCAGTCCGAAGAGATCGAAGTGATCGATCAGGAACGTCGAGGTCAGGACGAGCAGCCACCCCGCGAGCGATATGACCACCAGGATGCCCGATACCGCGCCCGACACGGTCCAGAGTTCGGCGGTGATCGGACACCACCACCACATCAGGACGGCGAGGCACAGGGAGGCGGCGAGCACGTAGGTACTGCGCTCGACGGGCGCGGGCACGATGCGCGTCCACCACCGTTTGAAACCGGCTCGCGCCATCACGCTGTGTTGCGCGGCGAAGAGGGTCAACAACACGACATTCACCAACAGCGCGACGGCAGCCGGTACGGTCGGTCCACCGTGGTCGATGGTCCGGGGAACGAGAGCGGTGTCGCCGATGGTGACGCGAACGTCCTCGACGAACGCGATGGCCCACGAGAACACCAGCAGGAAGACGACATAGGCGACGGTGCCGTAGACGACGGCGGCGATCCGGCCGGCGGTCATGGCGGGACGGTGCTCGGTGGTCGTCACCGTGACACCTCAGCCCGTTCGATGGCGACGTCGCCGGCCGATGCGGTCGCCGGCATGAACCGCGCCTGCCCGACGAAGAACAACCCGCGCTGGGGCAACCAGAAGTCCCCGAGGGCGGTCTGATCGTCCAGCGGTGCCGGCCTACCGAGAGCCCGTCCCCGATGGGAGGCCTCGGCCGTCGCGACCCGCCAGACCTCGAGTGGGATGGCCCGGAATCGCGGCCCGTTCGGGGTTCGTCCGCACAACCTCATGCGCCCGGATCGCAGCACTGCGCCGGCGATCGGGCCCATGGTGGTCAACACCGGCGCGCTGGTCAGTGCGCGCATCGGCATCGCGGAGCCCATCGCGGTCATCATCCGGGTGGCCGGAGACGACGCCAACTCGATGTTCCAGTGCAGGACGTCGCCGAGGTTGACCTCGAGCTGCGCCTCGCCGGTCCAGGAGACATCGATGTGTGGAACCTGGTTGACGGCCGTAGCCTTCCCGAAGTAGCGGGGACAGCTCAGCTCCGGAGCTGCGGTGGTGTGAATCGTCCACGTACCGTTCGGTTCTCGGTGCCAGACGGTCCGATAGGGCGGACCGAGGGAGCTCGCGACCATCTCGCGCAGCGCGAGGTAATGGCCTGATTCGAATGGCATACCCATGATCCCGTACCCGGCGAACCGTTCGTCGGGGCCGTCCGGGAGTTGCGGGTGTGCGCGCAGGGCGGCGACCGCCTCGTGGGGAGTATGTGTGCTCATGCACTCAGTCTGTGCCGCACACCGGTGCCGGCTCGTGGGGCAAATGCCTCACATTTCGCAGGTGTGTCAGCCCGGGGAGACCACTCCGTCGACGTAGACCCAGTGACCGTCGTGCCGCTCGAAGCGGCTGCGCTCGTGGAGTCTGCCGCGGGTGCCGTCGTGTCGATGGTGCGCGGTGAATGTCACTTCGCCGGCTGTGTCGAATGGCGTTCCACCGGAGACGGATTCGATGTTGAGTCGGTACCACTCGATGGTGTCGTCGAGGTCGAGGGTGCGCGGTCGGGTACGTGGATGCCAACTCGCGAGCAGATATCCGCTGTCTCCGACGGCGAACGCGGTGAATCGTGAGCGCATCAGCGCCTCGGCCGTACCGGCTTTCCGCACGCCCGACAGCACGGGACCGCAGCACTCGTCGAAAGTCATGCCCGACGTGCACGGGCAACGCTCGGGCTTCGGCCGGAGTCGCTTCGCATCGCTCACCTCGGAGAGCCTATGCCGTGGTCCCGGTGGGCCGATCTCGGTGTCGCCGGATGACGGGTAGCGTGACCGCGTGCCCGTGACCCGACGCCAGCGCAGCCTTCTCACCACCGCGGTCTGTGCCCTGGTGGCGCTGTGCTGCACCTCCGGCTGCGCCCGGAGCCTCGACGGCCAGGCGGTGGCAGCGCCGTCGACCGCCTCGTCACCGACGGCCGCCGCGGTCGAATGGCGCGATCACGTAGTGCCGAGCGACTGCATCCTCACGGGCGCACAGATGTCGGCACTGTCGGGGGTACGCCTGAAAGACGGCGAGGACACCGACGTCAAGCAATCCGACGGAACCACCGGCCACAATTGCAGCTACTACACGGCGGCGGGCGGCGTACTGTCGTTCACCGCCGTGGTCAAGGTGCAGGCGCCCGTGACCGGCACCGTCACACCGGACATGCTCGCCGATCTCGGCGACGATGGCGCCCGGTCGATTCCGGGGATCGGGCTCGACGTCATCATCGAGCCACTCGACGGGCCAAACGCCTTCCCCACCATGCGCGTCGCGACCGATCGCCATGTGACGAGCGTGGTGCTCGTCGTCGGGAACATCCCGCATCCGCCGGACGACGCGGCGTGGTCGACCGCAGCTCGACAGATCGTCGCAGCGCTGCCAGCCAACTGACAGCCGGGCCACACGACGGGCCCAGCCGCGCGCGGTGTGATGACAGCATGACCACCACCGAAACCACGGCCACCGATACAGTTCTCGTCGTTATGGACGGCAGTTCGCGCGCCCGGGCCATCGTCCATCAGATCGTGCGATCGGGACACAACGTCGCGCTCACCGGCCCGTCGCCGCGAGACCTCGTCCCGTTCGTCGACGCGGCCGTACGCCACCAGGTGTGGGCCGTGGTGTCCGATCCGTCCGACCCCGAACAGATCGCCGCGGTCATCGAGCGGGCGTCCGACGTCGTCGGGTCGGTCATCATGATCGTTGATCCGGGCGGCCTGCTGTCCGACGTCCACTCCGCCGACCGACAGGTCGCCTGATCTCGTTCGGCTCGAGGCCGTCCGCCGGTATCCGTGCCTCGGTAGCCTCAGATCGTGCCCGGCAACGACACCGACCCCACCCGTGACGAGCTGGAACTGCTCGCGGATGCCGATCGACGTGCCCGCGCGTGGACGGCGGGCATCGGGGCGGTGAGCCGACGGGTGTTCCCGTCCGCCGAGGCGCTCGCCGGGCTGGCCCGCCTCGACGAACCGCTGACGGCATCGGGTCGGCCGGCCGACGAGACCATCGCGATGCTCGACGAGGTGGCCGGCACGGGCGTTGTCGCGTCGAACGACCCGCGCTACTTCGGTTTCGTCGTGGGATCGACCCTGCCGGTGGCCGCAGCCGCGGAGCGCATCGCCCTCGCGTGGGATCAGTGCGCGTCGTCGTTCGACAACTCACCCGCCGCCCACACCCTGGAGAAACAGGCGGGCCGCTGGGTGCTCGACGCGCTGGACCTCCCCCGTGCGTCGGCGGTCGGCTTCACCACCAGCGCGACCGCCGGCGCCGTCACCGCGATCACCGCGGCCCGGCGCGCACTTCTGCTGCGCCACGGATGGGACGTCGATCGACGTGGGCTGACCGACGCCCCGCGAGTCCGGGTGGTCATCGGCGAACTCGCCCACATCACCGTCGTCCGTGCGCTGCGGGTCCTGGGATTCGGGCTCGAGAACATCGAACGCGCACCCGTCGACGAGCACGGACGGGTGGTCGCCGACACGATGCCCGCCCTCGACGACATGACCCTGGTGATCCTGCAGGCCGGAGAGGTCAACACCGGCGAGTTCGATCCGTTCGCCGACATCATCCCCGCCGCGCGCCGCGCCGGCGCGTGGGTGCACGTGGACGGCGCATTCGGCCTCTGGGCACGCGCCTCGCGAACGCACCGAGCGCTCACCACCGGCGTCGACGCCGCCGACAGCTGGACCACGGATGGGCACAAGTGGCTCAACACCCCCCTACGACAGCGCGATGGTGATCGTCCGCGACGCCGACGCGCTGTCGTCGGCGATGAACTCCGACGCCGCCTATCTGACCGGATCGGCCGACGCCCAGAAGAACCTGACACTCGAGTTCTCCCGACGGGCGCGCGGGATCCCGGTATGGGCCGCGCTGCGTACCCTCGGCGGCGACGGCGTCGAGGAGCTGGTCGATCGCTGCGTCGAACTCGCCGGGTCGGCGGCGGAAGGCTTGCGGGCCAACGGCTTCACGGTGCTCAACCGGTGCGTGCTGAACCAGGTGCTGGCGCGGGCCGACACCGCGGCCCGGACCGAGGCCGTCCGCCGGTCACTGCTCGAGGGTGGCCAGGTCTGGTTCGGCCCGGCGTGGTGGCAGGATGAGCCGGCGTTCCGTATCTCGGTGTCGTCGTGGCGGACGCGGCGCGAACACATCGACCGGCTCGTGGCGCTACTCGGGGAGGGACTCGCGGGCGCTCGGTGAGGGTGGGTGATCTCGATACGCCGGCTCGCTACGCTCGCGCGGCACTCGATCAGCGGGAGGCGGTAAGTAGCGCGGCACTCGATCAGCGGAGGGCGGTAACGGTTGCCTACCGGCCTTTGTCATCTCGACACGCGAGGTGGGAGTGGCGCGATAGCATCCGAGGCGCTGGGCACTCGTCGCGTCGTCGGGACCGTGCTTGGGAACGAGCAACTCAAGATCGGACATTCTCAAGGGAGAGTCATGTCTACGAACTCGGCAGCCGAAATCGTCGCAGGTGTCGGCGGACCCGGCAACATCGAAAGCCTCACCCATTGCGCGACGCGCCTGCGGTTCCAACTACGTGACGCGTCGGGGGTGGAGCAGTCGGCGCTGGAGGCGATCGACGGGGTGATGGGAGCGGTGCCGCAGGGCGGCAACCGCTACCAGGTTGTCATCGGCGGCGGCGTGCAGACGGTCTACAACGAGATCATGGCGCAACCGGGCATGGGTGGCGGAGCGCCGACGGATGCCGCAGCCATCAAGGCGGCCGAGCGCGCCAAGGGCCCCCGGGGGAAGTCGGCGTGGCTGGACTCGCTCTTCGAATACCTCTCCGACTCGTTCCGCCCGATCCTCGGAGCCCTGCTGGGTGCGTCGCTGTTCATCACGTTCATGTCGCTGATGAGCACACTCGACGTGATCGGCAACTGGGCCGATCCGCGTACCGAGTTGTCGCCATCGTGGCAGTTCGTCAACCTGTGCTGGCAGTGCGTGTTCGTCTTCCTGCCGTTGATGATCGCCTACAACGCGTCGAAGAAGCTCGACGCCGACCCGTGGGTCGGCTTCGCGATCATGGCCGTGCTGATGCTGCCCGCCTATGCGAACTTCGCCGACAATGCCACGCAGCACACGATTTTCGGCTTCGACGTGCAGACGATCGACATCTTCGGCATCCCGCTCACCGTCTTCGACTACAGCTCCCAGGTGTTCCCGCCGCTGCTGATGGCGGCGGTGCTCGGACCGTTGTACAAGCTGCTGAAGAAGATCATCCCGGAGAACGTTCAACTGATCTTCGTGCCGTTCCTGGCGATGTTGATCATGATCCCGTTGACCGCGTTCCTCATCGGACCGATCGGCGTCTACGTCGGCGCCGGCCTGGCCGACATCCTGAAGTCCATCAACGACTTCTCGCCGTTCATCTTCGCGATCGTGATCCCGCTCGCGTACCCGTTCATGGTGCCGCTCGGTCTGCACTGGCCGATCAACGCGATCATGCTGCTCAACATCCAGACCCTCGGGTACGACTTCATCCAGGGGCCGATGGGCGCATGGAACTTCGCCTGCTTCGGCGCCACGGCCGGTGTCCTGCTGATCGCCTGGCGGGAACGGGACGCACAGATGCGACAGACCGCGACCGGCGCCCTCGCCGCCGGCCTCCTCGGCGGCATCTCGGAGCCATCGCTGTACGGCATCCATCTACGATTCAAACGTATCTATCCACGAATGCTCGTGGGCTGCTTCATCGGCGGCCTGATCATCGGCATCGGCGGCGGTGTCACGACCAACGCGTTCGTGTTCACCTCGCTGCTGACCATCCCCGCGTTCGACAGTGTCATCCTCTACTCGATCGCCGTCGCGGCCGCGTTCTTCACGGCGATGATCCTGGTGGTCCTGTCCGGGTACCGGACGCCGGAACAGCAGGCCGAGTTCGAGGCAGCGCGCGACGCCGGGCTGGAATCGCCGGGACCGATCCCGATCGACGATTCGGCCGAGGGCGTCGCATCCGCGGCGGCCCTGGCCGATGCGGAGTCGACCGGCGCCCGGTCCGGCACAGGTGCCGTGGCCGCGGCGGGTGCTGTGGCGACCGCCGAGAGAACCGACGCGGAGACCTCCGAGCACGGCGCGATCACCGAGATCCCGTCGCCGCTCGACGGCACGGTGGTGGCGCTGAGCGATGTCCCCGACCCCGTGTTCGCCAAGGGCACCATGGGCGGCGGCGTGGCGATCCTGCCCTCCGGTGACACCGTCTACGCTCCGGCGGCCGCGACCGTGGTGGCCGCCCAACCCACCGGGCATGCATTCGGGCTGGTCCTCGACGGCGGTATCGAACTGCTGATCCATGTCGGCATCGACACCGTGCAACTGAAGGGCGAGGGCTTCGACGTCAAGGTCAAGGCCGGACAGAAGGTCGATGTGGGCACGCCACTGGTGACCTTCGATCGCAAGGTCATCGAGGCTGCGGGTTATCCGCTCATCACCCCGGTGGTGGTGATGAACACCAAGAAGTTCGCGGCGGTGGAGCAGATCGCCCACGGTGAGGCGTCGGTGGGCACCCCGGTCATCTCCGTGGAAGCGAAGCGCACGACCTGATCGTCGCCCCGTCCTGACGGCTCGCGGTCTCGATGCTCAGAGGACGTTCATCGAGACGAGCACGAACTGGCGCACGCGCCCGGCGACATGGGCGCTGCAGGTGGACAGCAGCGGATCGGACAGTTCCTCGGCGAGGGTGACCTCGACGGGGCCGGTCCGTCCCCGCAGCCGGACGACGATCCGATGGTCACCGCGCTGCACGTCGATCGGCGCCAGGGCATCGATACGGTCGTCACCGGTCTCCCGTCGCACAAAGTGCTGGGCCGCCTGCACGGCGTGCGGCAGCGACGTCCGGCCCCGCAGGAACGCATCGTCGAGTCGCCCGACGGTGTACCTGCGAACCAGCTCGGCCGGATCGGGGGCCGAGTCGACCCGGCCGTAGCACAGACCGTGCGGCAGCACGAGCATCGTCGCGGCGAACCGGTCGCCGCCGAGATGCGAACATTCCCACGTCGATTCGGGGTACTCGGCGGCAATGGCCGACGTCGCGGCCCGTCCGCGCACCGCGCAGCACTGGTCGTGCTTCCCGTGCGCGCACACGGCGATGAGCGGATCGGTCGAGACCGCCCCATCGGACCCGTCGAGCGCGAGGTCGAGGTACTGCGCCGGGTGGTCCACCTCGCCGCGGAACAATTTCTCGGCACCGGGCTCCGAATGGGCGATGAACCATCGCCAGCGTGGTGTCGGCGACCGCCGTCCGGGTGGGCGGATCGCGACGATACGCATGCCCGTCGCCTCGACACGGCGGACGATGGACCGGCCGAGGGTCGGATCGATGATCTTGGGCGAGTTGAGGAATACCGAATGTCCCCAGGCGCCGGGCAGCTCGAGCAGCAACCAGGAGAACCCGGCCGACGCGGTCGCGAACATCGGATCGTCGCGCTCCAGGGCTTGGTCGCTGCACGGGCGACGATCCGTCATGCCTCCCGCCCCGCCGTCGGGGTTCCGGGCGCATCGGTGGCGGCAGTCGGGACCACGACAGCTTCACGCAGCAGCCGGCGCAGCAGCACCACACCATCGGCGGCATCGAGGCGCGGCAGATCTCCCGCGACGACGTCCGCGCCGCTGCGCACGACGCCGAGAGCATCGGCGCAGAAGTGCGGAAAACTCATGACGCGATCGGCCAACCGGAGTTCGACCCTGTCCCCCGCATCGGCGATCGTGGCCACCAGACCTCGACGCCATCGCAACCGGGTGTCGACATCGAGTTGCGCCGCGCTGTCCAGAGTCGCGAGAGGTCGCACCGCCGGCGGCCTCGTCGCCGCCGCGTGGCGCGCGGCCGATCGCGTCGCGACGCCCTCGCCGATCTCGGGCGCGCGGTCGCGCAGGACCTCGACCAAGGTCGCCATCGTCTTGGTCGCGATCGCGACGGCCTCGTCACGATCGGTTGGATCGATGCCGATCGGCAGGGATGCACGCAGGTCGTCGACGGTCCCGAGCTCGTCGACGATCGCCGCGATGACGTCGTGGACCGTGGTGGCGGCGACCCCGACGGTGATGTGGATCGATGTCTCGCCCAACGCCTGCGCCGAGTGGATCCAGCCACGCGGAAGGTACAGGGCGTCACCCGGGCCGAGCACGGTGTCGATGACCGGATCGTCGTGGGCGCGTGCCTCGACCGCGGCACGATGATCCGTCCACGGCTGCGACGGCAGTGGATCGCGGTGCACCGGCTCGTGCACTCTCCACTGTTTGCGTCCGGCCGTCTGCAAGACGAACACATCATGGACGTCGTAGTGGGCGTCGAAGCCGCGACTCTCCGGGGGCGTCACGTAGGCGTTGGCCTGCACCGGATGCCCGAGGTCGCCGACCAACTCGCCCACGAAATCGATGAGCGGTGGCCACAGTCGGTGCAGGCCCTGCAGGACGATGGTCGCGCCGGCGGCGAACTGTGCGAGCACCTTGGCGGAGTCGACCTGATCGGGCATCTCGGCGCCGAATCCACCCGGTCCCAGGTAGCAGTTTCGTGCGACGAGGTCGCCGTCCCTGGCCATCCGGATGAACGGTGCCCGCACTCCACGCTCGGCGATCAGTTCGTCGACCATCCGGGCGGAGAGCAGATCGTCGAAGCCCTGGGGTAGCGTCGCCGCGCGACTGAGCAATGGACGACATCCCCAGTGGTCGCGCGCGAAAGTTGCCGGATCGACCGCGATGCAGCGGCTGAGCATCGCGTTCCGATCAGGCGGTGCCGTCGGCACCGCCGTCGTGGCCGTCGGGGTTGGAGCCGCCATCCGCGGGACCCTCACCGCCATCCGCGGTACCGTCGGCGCCACCGTCATGGCCGTCGGGGTTGGAGCCGCCATCCGCGGGACCCTCACCGCCATCCGCGGTACCGTCGGCGCCACCGTCATGGCCGCCGGGATTCGAGCCCCCATCGGCGGGACCTTCGCCGCCGGCGCCGGAGGTGGTGATGTCGTCGTCGTCGAGTGCCATCGGGTGAATCCTCTCGTCAGCGGAGCCGCCGGGTCGGGGCTCCTCTTTCACTATGGGCAGCAACGCGCCACGTGTCCGGGCATTGGCCGGATCGTCACGCCGGCGCCGCTCACCCGAATCGGATGATTTCCCCGCTCCGGCGTTCGGCAAACATGGTCCGGGACAGATCCGGGCGTAGCGTGTCCGCGGTGAGACATTGGGGCGTCCTCGTCATCCTGTGCGCCGCGCAGTTCATCATGGTGCTCGACACCACCGTGATGAACGTGTCGGTGTCTGCTGTGGTCGTCGATCTCGACACCACCATCACCCAGGTCCAGTTGGCGATCACCCTCTACACGCTGGTGATGGGCTCGTTCATGTTGTTCGGCGGTCGACTCGGCGACATGTTCGGCCGACGGCGGATGTTCTCGATCGGTCTGCTCGTCTACGGCCTCGGTTCGTTGATCACCGCCTTCAGCCCGAACATCGGGACCCTGCTGTTCGGTTGGTCATTCGTCGAGGGCGCCGGTGCGGTTCTCGTGATGCCGGCGATCATCTCGCTCACCGCGGCCAACTACGAGGGCCGGGACCGGGCCACCGCCTACAGCGCGCTGGGCGGCATCGCCGCCGCCGGCGCCGCCGCGGGTCCGCTCATCGGCGGGTGGGTCACCGAAACGCTCACCTGGCGCGTGGTGTTCGCCGCCGAGACGGTGGTGTGCATCGCGGTCATCGCCTGTGTCAAGGTCATCGCCGACACGCGGACGGAGACCTCGCGACGGATGGACTGGGGCGGAACGGTGCTGTCCGCGTTGGGTCTCGGATTCATCGTCCTGGCCCTGCTCAAGGCCGGGACGTGGGGCTTCATCCGCCCCTCCGGGGCCCTCACCATCGGGGGCACCGAGATCACGCCGTTCGGGTTCTCCATCGTGCCGTTCATGATCGTCGCGGGCATCTTCGGCCTCATCGCGTTCGTCCACTGGGAACGTCGCGTCATCGAGCGCGGGGAGACGCCGCTCATGCACCCCGACCTGCTGCGAAAGCTCCAGTTGCGCAACGGGCTCGTCATGTTGATCGCGCAGCAGACCATCATCGGCGGGATGTTCTTCGTGATCCCGATCTATCTGCAATACGTGCTGCTCAAAGATGCCTTCGAGACCGGCCTCAAGCTGGCCCCGATGTCCCTGGCAATGCTGATCGCCGCGTTCGCGAGCCCGAAACTCGCTGCGACACAGTCACCGCGGCGCATGGTCACCACCGGCCTGATCCTGGTGATCGTGGGATCGTTGCTGCTGATCACGACCATCGACCCGGAACTCCGGCACGCCTTGTTCGCCGTCGGGATGGCGGTGTTCGGAGCCGGCTTCGGCCTGATCGCGTCCCAGCTGGGCAACGTGATCATGTCGTCGATCGGCGACCGCGACCGTGGTGAGGCCGGTGGGCTGCAGGGCACCGCACAGAACATCGGAACGTCGGTCGGCGTCGCGATGCTCGGTGCGCTGCTGATCGCCTCGCTGAGTTCGGGATTCAACAACGCCGCCCAAGCCGATCCGAACATCTCCGCGCAGACCAAGCAGACGGTGTCGGAGCTCTCGGCCGATGGCGTGGAAATCGTGACCAAGGACAAGATCGTCGAGGCCGGTGCGGAACTCGGGCTTCCTGAGGGCGAGATCGCTTCACTCACCGAGCATTACGTGAACGGTCAGATCCAGGCGATCAAACAGTCCATCCTGCTCGCCGTCTTCCTCGCCGCCCTCGGCCTGGTGATCGCGCAGCGTCTCCCCCGAATCCCGGGTGCCGAGTTGGGCACCACGCCGGTGGCCGCCGCGGGACCGCCAGAGCCGTGAGCGGCGACGACCTCAGCCGCCGAGGATCTTTGCCTTCTGCGCGGCGAATTCCTGCTCGGTCAGGATGCCCTGCTGGTACAGCGCACCGAGTTCCTTGAGCTGTTCGATGGTGTCCTGCGTCGATGCCGCCGGCGGGGCGGCAGGCGCCGGAGCGGGTGCGGCGACCGGAACGGGTTGCTGCGGCTGCGAGTAGCGCTGCTGCTGCTCGTACTCCTGCTGTGCCCACTTGTTCGATTGACGCCGGGAGACGCGATTGCTCACCGACGTCGCGGTTCCGGCGATGACGGCGGTGCGCGCGGCGGCGCGGATGAGTCCGGGCATGATGTGCTCCTTGCTGGGTGGCGGACGGTTGGGGTCGGTCGGCGTCGAGCGTCAGGCCTCGGCGGCGTCGAGAGCCTCGACGAGGGCATCGACAGGGATGCGGCCCGATGCGACGACCTGGGCGCCGTTGCGACGCAGGGCGGTCGCAAACGGTGCGGCCCAGGAGTTCTCATACACGATGATGCCCGCCGCAGTCCCGGGTTCGAGCACCGACGATGCCTCGGCGATGTCGTCGTCGCCGATCAGGTCGGCCGACGCCCCGTCGAGGACGGCGAACTCGCCGCCGAGTTCGTCGATCGCGATCTGGGTGACCGTGCCGTCCTCGGCCTTCGCCACGAAGGCCAGATCGATGATGCGGATGATGCCACGGTCCACCAGCTCGATCAGATGGGGAATCGCTTCACCACTGGGTTGCTGGTCGGGCCATTCCAGGACCAGGTAATCGATGGGACCGATTTCCTGAACGTCTTCTTCGGTCATGGGAATCCTCGCTGCGTCGCGATTGACAGGTGGGTGTCGATCGCAGCCTGACATCGACCCGCGACCTACGGATCCGATGGTAGTGCGGACCCACCTCCGCACCGCGGGTTTGGGGCCATTCTCATCCGGGTCGGGTGAAACCCCTACGTGGGTGCCGACGCGGCTTCGGGTCCCCGGACGTGCCGCACACCGTGCCGCCGAAGCACTAGGCTGGCCGGATGTCATCGAGTGCGGTCCGGTCGGTCGCCGCCGGAATCCTGGTGGCCCTCGCCGGCATCTGTTACTCGTCATGGGTTCTCGAGTTCTTCTGGGCCAGTCCGCTCGATCCGATGCGCAGCTTCCTGAGCGAACTCGACGCGGCCCACCGGCCCCACCGCGAGGTCTACGTCGGCGGCGACATCGCCGCCTCGTGCTGCGCGATGATCGCCGCCGTCCTGATGCTGTTGCCACGGCCACTCACCCGCGGATTCCCCGCGATCACCGCCGTCGCCGCACTGGGCGCCTTCGGTGCATCGACCATCGCCGACGCCCTCTCACCCATCGAGTGCATACCCGGCGTCGATCCCGGCTGTCCGAGCGAACCCAGCGGCATCCTGCCGCAGCTGCATCACGTGCACGCACTCACCAGCACGTTGGCGGTGTTCTCGATCTTCACCGCGATGATCGCGGCCACCGTCGCCGCTCACCGCGACAGGGTGTGGCCGCTGCTGCGTGTCGTCGGGGCGATCGTGCTGACAGTCGTTGTCCTCGCGACGGTGTGGATGTTGGTCGCCGACAACCTCGGCGGCGATTACCGACTGGGGTTGGCGCAGCGGATCCAGGTCGGCGGGATGACCGTGTGGCTGGTGCTGTGGGGATGGTCGATCATCTCCGGGCGTCCACGGGGCGCTGCATCCGCGCCGACCTGAGGCGGTGGAGGTCACCGCAGGTCGATGACCTCCCCGGGGGCGTCACCGTCGTACATGGTGGCGATGCGCTCGGCGTACTTGGTCGCGATCGGCTTGCGCCGCAACTTCATCGTGGGGGTGAGCTCGTCCCCGCCCGGGTCCCAGGCCGCGGGTACCACGGTGAACCGCTTGATCTGTTCCACCCGCGACAACTTGCCGTTGCCCTCCCTGATGGCGGCCGAGACCTCCTCGATCACCTCACGTCGCGCGGACAATGTGGCGATGTCGGCGTCGGGGATGTTGAGCATCTTGGCGCGTGCGGCGGCGGCATCCGGATCGAGGACGACGAGAGCCGCGACATACGGTTTGGCATCGCCGATCGCGACCACCTGACCGATCAACGACGACGCGGCCTTCATCGCATTCTCGATGTTGGTCGGCGACATGTTCTTCCCGGCCTCGTTGATGATCAGTTCCTTCTTGCGATCGACGATGGACACGTTGCCCTCACCGTCGATCGTGGCGATGTCGCCGGTGGCGAGCCAGCCGTCGTCGTCGATCGTCTCCGCGGTCTTGTCCGGCTGCTTGCGGTAGCCCCGCATCACCACGGGCCCGCGGATGAGGAGCTCACCGTCGTCGGCGAGTTTCGTCTCGACCCCGGCGACCGGCTTGCCGACGGTGCCGATCTTGAGGTTCTCCGCCGTGGTCATCGTCGACACACCGGTGGTCTCGGACATGCCCCACACCTCGAGGACCGGGATGCCGAGGCCCAGGAAGAACTGGAGCACCTCCGGCGGGATCGCGGCTGCCCCGGATCCGGCGAAGGTGAGTTGATCCATCCCGATCGCGGCGCGCACCTTGTGCAACACCAGCTTGTCGGCCAGTCCGTGTTGGACCCCGCCCAGCAGACCTTCGCCACGTCCCTCAATGTGCGCGCGGGCCGAGCTCGCACCGGCGCCGAGCGCCCACGCGGCGAGGTTCTTCTTGACCGGGCTCGACTCCTCGGCCATCTTCGCCTCGATACCGGCACGGATCTTCTGCCACACGCGCGGCACACCGAAGAAGAACGTCGGCCGGACCTCGGGCAGGGCGGCGGCGATCTCGCGCGGGTCCGGGACCGTGGTCACCTGGATGCCGCGGACCATGTTCGCCGCGTGCGAGGAGACCCGATCGGCGATGTGGGCGGCCGGTAGATAGGAGATGATGCGGTCGTCGAAGCCGACGTCGACGTGCTCGGCGAGCGCGGCGAGCTGCGCGACGATGTTGCGGTGGGTGATCTCCACACCCTTCGGCGGACCGGTGGTACCCGAGGTGTAGATGAGAGTTGCGAGGTCGTCGGGCCGCACGGCACGCCACGCCGCATCGAGGTCGAATCCCTCGGGCGCAGTGCTCTGTTCGAGTTCGGCCAGAGTCATCGCGTCGCTCGCGGCGCCGTCGACGACGATCGTCGTGGTGACCGCCGTCCGCGCCGCCCGGATGGCCGGCAGGAAGACCTGCTCGGTCACCACGACCGCGTTCCCCGCGTTGCCGAAGAGATACTCGATCTGCTCCGGCGAACTCGTGTTGTAGATGGAGAACGGGACCGCGCCGAGGTGCAGCGCCGCGGTGTCCACGAGGTGGAACTCGGGACGGTTGGTGAGCATGATCCCGACCGTGTCGCCGTGGCCGACCCCGAGGGCCGCCAATCCCCTGGCGATCGCCTCGACACGCTCTGCGTACTCCGCCCAGGTGATCTGCTGGATCCCGCCGACGGTGCGCAGCGCGACGGCGTCCGGTCGGATGGTCGCCGTCTGCTGGAAGGCCTCCGGGAGGGTGCTCACAGCGACGCCGCTCTGGTGTGGGAATGTGATGAGTTCTGTGTCCGCCATGACCGATTTCCTCGTTCTGCCCGACTACGTGGTCGGCATCACAGTACCCAGTGGACCGGACATCGGACAGCGATCGACGAGATTGGTAATGCAACAGTAAAAATCAGTCGTCAGCGGCACATTTCGACGGCCCGAACTCCCGCGGCACCGGCCTCGTCAGCCACCCACCGGCCGAAGATCCCACGAGCCGCCGCCGGTGAGTTCGAGCACCTCGGTGTGGTGCTGATCGGTGGTGCTGCGGTGGCTGACCGACACCAGGATCGTGTCCGGGAGCTCGGCCCGGATCAGCGTGTACAACGAGTACTCCAAGCCCTCGTCGACGGCGGAGGTCGCCTCGTCCATGAACACCACATCGGGACGTGTCAGCAGGACGCGCGCGAACGCGACGCGCTGCTGCTCACCCGGCGACAGCACCTTGGACCAGTCCTCCTCCTCGGCGAGACGATCGACGAGATGCGGGAGGAACACGCGTTCCAGGACGGCCCGGATGGCATCGTCACCGACGTCATCGGGCAGCGCCGGATAAGCGACCGCCGTACGCAGGTCACCGAGCGGGATGTACGGGATCTGCGAGAGGAACAGCGTGCGATCGCCCGCCGGCCGGGCGAACTCACCGTCGACGAACGGCCAGAGCCCGGCCAGGCCACGAAGCAGAGTGGTCTTGCCGGAGCCCGAACGGCCCTTGACCACCAGGGCGTCGCCGGGGTCGAGTGACAGGGACAGATCGCGGATGAGTTCGGCGCCATTCGGCGTGTTGATGTCGACGTCGGTCAACCGGACCGCGCGGTCGCGGTCCGTGGTGGCGATCACGGGCAGCGTGCGCGACTTCTGATCGGCGTCCTCGAGTCCGTCGAGACGGATGATCGACGCCCGTAGGTCGGCGAAATCATCGTATGAGTTCCGGAAGAACGACAGCGCATCGTGCACGTTGCCGAATGCGTCGGCGGTCTGTGTCATGTCGCCCAGGCTGATCCGGCCCTCGAAGAACCGGGGCGCCTGCACGAGGTATGGGAACACCACCGAGAGTTGGGTGATGCTGAAGTTCCAGCCGACGAACTTCAGATTGCGGAACACGATCTGCCAATAGTTGGCGATGACTGCGGAGAAACGCGTCATCAGACCGTCGTGCTCGACTCGCTCGCCCCGGTAGAACGCGACGTTCTCGGCGCCGTCACGGACCCGCACGAGGGCGTAGCGGAAGTTCGCCGTCAGGCGTTCGCGCCAGAAATTCAGGCGGATCAGCGGATGGCCGATCCAGAATGCGATCACGGTGGCGATGAGGACGTACATGAAGACGAGCCAGACCATCATCCGTGGGATCTCGACACCCCAGATCGTCATCGGCCCCGACAGGTTCCACAGGATCTGCGAGAACGACACGATCGTCACCAGAGCGGGGATGACACCGTTCGTCGACGATCCGCCGGAACTGAAGAGCAGAAGCCGACTCGACTGCGCGACGTTCGTGATGTCGGATTCGATGCGCTGATCGGGGTTGTCGATGCCTGGTTGGATTCCGGAGTCTTTGCTGTCGTCGCCCAGGTCCACGAACCTGTTGCGGTAGAACGCGTTGCCCCGCATCCAGTCCGCCGTCGCATACGAGGTGAGCCACCGCCGCCACCTGATCTCGAACGCTGCGCCGATGTACAACTCGACGAGAGTGCGGACGACGTGGATCGTCGCGATGATGCCGAACACCCACATCGAGTGCCAGAAACCGGACTTGCCCGCGTCGATCAACTGCCGGCCTGCCGCACCTTCCCCGGTGAGGCCGGAACCGACATTCTGCAGCGCCGTGAACAGATCGTTGCCCCAGTAGGAGAACAGGATCGACATCCGCACGCCGAAGATGGAGAACACCAGTAGCGCGATCACGAAGGCCCACGCGACGACACGGGTGTCCTTGCCGATGAAGAACTCCCCGTTGACCCGCCAGAACTGGCGGCCCCACCGGGTCATGCGAGCGATGAAGAAGCCCACCACGAGGAGGCCGAGGAGCGAGATCGCGCTGGCGATCGCGATCCACCGTAACGACGTCCAGACCTCGGTGGCCCAATCGATGCTGTATTCCATCAACCCCCCTCGGCATCAGCCTGCGTTCGGTCGGACAGATCGCCGCAGTCTAACCCGCGGGCCCCGACGGCACCCGTCAACGTCCCCGCGGCCGGTCCAACCGGCTCCCGGGGATCTAACCGAGGGGTCGCAGTACCGCGCCAGAGGTGAGCGCCGATTCGGACACCGTCTCCTGGAAGACATTCCCGACGCGCACGACATATCCGGCACGGCCGGACGGGACGTCGCGGGCCCGGAACTGCATCTCGCACCGCCCGGCGTCGCCGGAGCGTCGCGGGCCGAGGGTGGTGGCCGACAGTTCGTCCCCGGTCTCGTCGAAGATCTGCACGGGGGCACCCGGGCCGACCTGCAACGCCAGGCCCGGCGCGGTCGGGCAGAGGATCACCCCGCGCGCGGTGAACGCGGACGCGTTGATCGAGCCGACCACCAGCGCGACGACCGCCACCGCCGCGAGCGCCATGGCCGCCAGCGCGCTGACCAGAATGACCGGCGACCGTGTGGTGCGCTGCCAGGTGCGTTGCGGCAGCATCGGTCCCGAGCGCAACCAATACTGCGGTGGCGGCGCGGCGGGCGCCGCGCCGGTGAACGGGCCGACCGGCGGTGTCGTACTCGTGGACTCGGCCGGCCCATCGTGCGGGTTCATGAGCGGCGGACCGTCGGGCCGAGGCGGCTGGGCGGAGGTCATGGCGACCAGTCTGCCAGGAGACGGATTTGGCCTCGATACGCCGACTCGCCTGGCGGCTCGTCGACTACTCGACCACCGGGAAACGCTCGCCGACCACCCGACCACCGGGAAACGCTCGCCGACCACCCGACCACCGGAAAAATTGCGTCGACCACCCGACCACCGGAAAATGTGCGCCGACCACCCGACCACCGGGAAACGCTCGCCGACCACTCGACCACCGGGTCGGAGCGGTTCAGCTCTTCGGCGGGAAGTACTTGATGAGAGCCTCCTGCACGACGGAGGTCGCCAACTGGCCGTCGCGCATCCAGAATCGACCCGAGCCCATGCCACGGGATCCGGAGGCAACCGGCGACCGGGTCGCGTAGAGCATCCAGTCGTCGAACCGGAACTCACGGTGGAACCACATCGAATGGTTGACGGTCGCGGCGAACAGCCGATCGATCCCCCACGACAGACCGTGCGTGGTGATGATCGAATCGAGCACGGTGGTGTCCGAGGCGTAACACATCGCCGCCACGTGCATGATCGGGTCGTCGGGCATCGGACCGTCGGTCTTCATCCAGACGCGGTTGTCCTTGAGTCGCTCCCCCGCGTCGCGCATCTTCCAGGTCGGGTCGTTGGCGAATCGGATGTCGATCGGATGCATCGCGTTGACGAATGTCGCGATGCGGTCCTCGTAGCCCTTGAAGTGCTCGCCGAGCGGCGGGAGCTCCTCCGGATACGGCACCTGCGGGATCTCGACGGCGTGCTCGAGCCCCGCGGTGTTGTCCTGGAACGCGACCAGCATCGTGAACACCTCGACGTCGTCCTGCACCGCCGTCACCTGCCGGTTCGCGAACGCCTTCCCGTCCCGGAACCGGGCGACGTGATACTCCATCGGCTTGCTCACGTCGCCGCCGCGGATGAAGTGGGCGTGCAGCGCATGGACCGGCGGGTTGCCGCGGGTGATCGTCCGGGACGCGGCCACCACGCCCTGGGCGAGCAACTGCCCGCCGAACGTACGTGCGGTCTTCTGTTCCGGATGTTGTCCGACGAAGAGGTCGTCACCCCGCCGCTCGACGTCGAGCAGAGCTAACAGTTGTCCGAGATCCGCGGATTGTTCGGTCATGAGAGCACACCCTATGCCCCCATGACCGATGCAAGCTCAGTGGTCCTGCTCGCCGATCCGGTGGACGTGAATCATGTTGGTGGAACCCACCGTTCCGGGAGGAGCACCGGCCACGATCACCACCACGTCGCCTTCGGCGAGCCGGCCGATCCGGAGCAACTGCTGATCGACCTGATCGATCATGTGGTCGGTGGTGTCGACGTGATCGACGATGAACGTCTCGGTGCCCCAACTCAACGCGAGTTGGCTGCGCACCTCCTGCATCGGCGTGAACGCCAGCAGCGGGAGCCGCGAATGCAACCGGGCCAGACGGCGCACCGTGTCACCGGACTGGGTGAACGCGACGAGCGCCTTCACCTCGAGCCGCTCACCGATGTCCCGCGCGGCATACGAGATGATGCCGCGCTTGGTCCGCGGCACGTGCGACAGCGGCGGCACATCACGCGAGCCGCCCTCGACCGCGCGCGCGATCTTGTCCATCGTCAGCACCGCATCGATCGGCCACTTGCCCACCGACGTCTCGCCCGACAACATCACCGCGTCAGCACCGTCGAGCACAGCGTTGGCGACATCGGAGGCCTCCGCGCGGGTGGGGCGCGAGTTCTCGATCATCGAGTCCAGCATCTGCGTCGCCACGATCACCGGCTTGGCGTTCTCCCGGGCCATCTGGATCGCCCGCTTCTGCACCAGCGGCACCTCTTCGAGCGGCAGCTCCACACCCAGATCACCGCGAGCGACCATGATCGCGTCGAAGGCGAGCACGATCGCCTCGAGATTCTCGATCGCCTCCGGCTTCTCCAGCTTCGCGATCACCGGGATACGACGACCCACCCGGTCCATCACCTCATGGACGAGCTCGATGTCGGCAGGGCTGCGCACGAACGACAACGCGATCATGTCCACGCCGAGCTCCAGCGCGAACTCCAGGTCGGCGATGTCCTTCTCCGACATCGCCGGCACCGACACGTCGACACCGGGCAGTGACAAGCCCTTGTTGTTGCTGACCGGGCCGCCCTCGGTGACCGCACACACGACGTCGTTCCCGTCGATCGCCGTGGCGACCAGACCGACCTTTCCGTCGTCGATCAGCAGTCGATCGCCGGGCTTGACGTCCTCGGCGAGGTTCTCGTAGGTCGTCGACACCCGATTCTGGGTGCCGAGCACGTCGTCGACGGTGATGCGGACCTCGTCGCCGGTAGCCCACATGACCTCACCGTTGAGTGCGCCGTCGTCCTGGAACTTGCCCAGCCGGATCTTCGGTCCCTGCAGATCGGCCAGGATGCCGACGGCCTTCTCCGTCGCGTCGCTGGCCTTGCGAACCCTCGCGTACACCTCGCGGTGCACCTCGTGGGTGCCATGACTCATATTCATTCGCGCCACGTCCATACCTGCGGAGACGAGCTCTTTGAGCTTCTCGTCGCTGCTGGTGGCCGGACCCAGGGTGCAGACAATCTTTGTTCGCCGTGTCACTGTGATCACCTTAGTCGCGTTGTATCGCCATCTCTATCTCAGCGGCGATTGGACACTTGCAGTCCACGTGGGGTTCGGGCAGGTCAACGTAGGTAGCCGCGGTCGTCGCGAACAGAATGAAAACATCCTGTCCGCGCGAGTTGCGATGTGCTCTCGAGTGGTCGGACTCAGCGCACCGACAACGGCAGCGCGGCCGGCCGGACGGGGGACGGCAGGTCGGATTCGCCCATCAGGAATTCGTCGACGGCGCGCGCCGTCGATCGTCCTTCGGCGATGGCCCACACGACGAGGGATGCGCCACGATGCGCATCACCGCAGACGAACACGCCGGGCGCGTCGGTCTGCCAATCACTGCCGCAGGAGAGCGCTCCGCGCCCGTTGCGGTCGATGCCGAGATCATCGAGCAGCGGGCCACCCTTCACCCCGGCGAAGCCGATCGCGAACAAGGCCATCTCGCAGGGGATCTCGAACTCGTCGCTGACCGGAGAGACGACCCGGCGCCCGTCCGGTTCGCGAACGACCTCGACCTCGGCCAGGACCATGGCGGTGAGGTTGCCGTTCTCGTCCCCGACGAACCGCTGCACCGCGACCTGATACTTGCGCTCGCCGCCCTCGGCGTGTGCCGACGACGTCCGCATGATCAACGGCCAGGTCGGCCACGGCGACCGCGAATCGTCCCGGTCGGACGGCAACTCGGGGTTGTAGTCGAGCTGCACCACCGAGGCCGCGCCCTGCCGGTGTGCGGTGCCGAGGCAGTCCGCACCCGTGTCGCCACCGCCGATGATCACCACGTGCTTGCCGGCCGCGGAGATCGGCGACGGACCGTCGCCCTCACATTCCTTGTTCGCCGGCACGAGGTGTTCCATCGCGAGGTACACGCCGCGCAGGTCGCGACCCGGCACCGGATTGTCCCTCGCCTCCATCGCCCCGATGGCCAGCACGATCGCCTCGTGCCCGGAGCGCAACTCGGCCACCGACAGGTCGGTGCCCACATCGCAACCGGTGACGAATTGCGTTCCTTCGGCGCGCATCTGCGCGATGCGGCGATCGATGTCGGATTTCGGCAGTTTGTACTCGGGGATGCCGTACCGCAGCAGCCCGCCGATCCGGTCGTCGCGCTCGTAGACGGTCACGTCGTGTCCGGCGCGGGTCAGCTGCTGCGCGGCCGCGAGACCGGCCGGGCCCGAACCCACGACGGCGACCGATTTGCCCGACCGTGCCGCCGGTGGCTCCGGCCCGATGATGCCCTCCGCCCACGACTCGTGCGCGATGGTCTTCTCGATCCGCTTGATCGTGACGCTGCCGCCGGTCGTCGGCTCACTGATGGACAGCACGCACGCGGACTCACACGGCGCCGGGCAGACCAGGCCGGTGAACTCCGGGAAGTTGTTGGTGGCGTGCAACCGGGCACTGGCCGCATCCCAGCGGCCACGGCGTACGAGATCGTTCCACTCGGGGATCAGGTTGCCGAGGGGGCAACCCGCGCTGCCGGAGTGACAGAACGGGATGCCGCAATCCATGCAGCGACGACCCTGTTCGGAGACCTCGGCGAGCTCGCGCAGAGGATTCTCCGAGTGCGCGTAGACGTCACCCCAGTCCTGCACACGCTCGGCGACAGGTCGGTACTTCGACTCTTTCTTCGGGACATCCAGGAACCCGCGTGGATCAGCCACGTGCCGCCTCCATGATCGCTGAATCGACGTCGCGCCCTTCGGCTTCCGCCATCCGGGCGGCGTCGAGCACTCGTTTGTAATCGGTGGGCATGACCTTGGTGAAGGCCAGGCAACGCCGCGGCCAGTCCGCCAGCATCGACGCGCCGATCGCCGAGCCGGTGAGCTCGGTGTGCTTGGTGATCGTCTCGTGCAGGAACCGCAGGTCGTCGGGATCCGGCCGCAGCAGGGCCACCATCGCGGGATTCACCTTCGCGGCGTCGAGGTCGTAGACGAACGCGATACCGCCCGACATCCCGGCGGCCAGGTTGCGTCCGGTGGGACCGAGGATCACCACACGGCCACCTGTCATGTACTCACACGCGTGGTCGCCGACGCCCTCGACGACCGCGGTGGCACCCGAGTTGCGGACCGAGAACCGCTCGCCGACGCGGCCACGCAGGTACACCTCGCCCGAGGTCGCGCCGTACAGGATCGTGTTGCCGGCGATCACCTGGTCTTCGGCGATGAACCACGCGTCGGGGTCGGGGGCCACGACGATCTTGCCGCCGCACAGGCCCTTTCCGACGTAGTCGTTGGTGTCGCCGGACAGCGAGATGGTGACGCCGGGCGGCAGGAACGCGCCGAGTGACTGACCGGCCGACCCGGTCAGTTTCACCACGATGGTGTCCTCGGCCAGGCCCTCGGCACCGTACCGTCGGGTCACCTCCGACCCGAGCAGCGTGCCGACCGTCCGGTTCACGTTGCGGACCGGCAGTTCCAGGGTCACCGTGTGGGCGTCCTCGAGCGCACCCTCGGCGAGCTGGATGAGCGTCTGATCCAGTGCACGGTCGAGGCCGTGGTCCTGACCGCGCATCCGGCGGGTGGGACCCTTGTCCTCGTACTTGCGGAAGATGGGCGTGAGGTCGAGACCACGACTCTTCCAGTGCGCGACCGCCGCGTCGGTGTGCAGACGCTGCGACTGCCCGATCGCCTCGTCGAGTGTGCGATAGCCCAGCTGCGCCAGATACTTTCGGACATCTTCGGCGATGAACCGGAAGAAGTTGACGATGTGCTCGGCCTGTCCGGTGAACCGCGCCCGCAGCTGCGGGTTCTGCGTCGCGACACCCACCGGGCAGGTGTCGAGGTGGCAGACCCGCATCATGATGCAGCCCGTGACGATCAGCGGCGCGGTGGAGAAGCCGTACTCCTCGGCACCGAGCAGTGCGGCCATGATCACGTCGCGGCCGGTCCGCAGCGCGCCGTCGCACTGCACCGTGATCCGGTCGCGCAACCCGTTCAGCATCAGCGTCTGCTGCGCGTCGGCGAGCCCGATCTCCCACGGGGTTCCGGCATGCTTGAGCGAGGTGAGCGGCGACGCACCGGTGCCGCCGTCGTGACCGGAGATCAGCACGACGTCGGCGTGCGCCTTGGAGACCCCCGTGGCGACCGTGCCGACACCGACCGCACTCACCAGCTTGACGTGGATTCGCGCGTCGGAGTTGGCGTTCTTCAGGTCGTGGATCAGCTGCGCCAGGTCCTCGATCGAGTAGATGTCGTGGTGCGGCGGCGGCGAGATCAGCGCGACACCCGGCGTCGAGTGCCGCGTCTTGGCGATCCACGGGTACACCTTGTAGGCCGGAAGTTGTCCGCCCTCACCGGGTTTCGCGCCCTGCGCCATCTTGATCTGGATGTCGGTTGCGTTGATCAGGTAGTCGCTGGTCACGCCGAATCGGCCAGAGGCCACCTGCTTGACGGCACTGCGGCGCTCCGGGTCGTACAGACGGTCGACGTCCTCGCCACCCTCACCGGAGTTCGACCGCCCGCCGATGCGGTTCATCGCGATGGCGATGGTCTCGTGCGCCTCGGCCGAGATGGATCCGTAGCTCATGGCGCCGGTGTTGAATCGGGTCATGATCGACTCGACGGACTCCACCTCGTCGAGCGGGATTGGGTCCCGACCGGCGATGTCGAAATCGAACAGCCCACGCAGCGTGCCGCCCTCGCGGGACAGCTTGTCGACCTCGTCGGAGTACTTCTGGAAGACCTCGGCCTGCCCGGTTCTCGTCGCGTGTTGCAACAGGAAGATCGTCTCCGGGGTGAACAGGTGCAGTTCGCCCTCGCGGCGGTACTGATATTCGCCGCCGACCTCGAGCCTGCGGTAGACCTGCTCGGTGGGGTTCTCGGGGAATGCCCGGTGATGCCGCATCCGCACCTCTTCGGCGAGTTCGTCGAGACCGACACCCTCGATCCGCGAGACGGTCCGGGTGAAGTACTCCTTGACGACCTCGGACGACAACCCGACGGCCTCGAACGCCTGCGCGCCGGTGTAGGAGCTGATGGTCGAAATGCCCATCTTGCTCATCACCTTGAGCACACCCTTGCCGAGTGCCTCGATGAAGTTGCGGCTCGCCTTCGACGGCCGCACGCCGGTCAGCTCGCCCTCGGCGATCAGGTCCTCGAGCGACTCCAGAGCCAGGTACGGGTTGACCGCCGCGGCCCCGAAACCGATGAGCAACGCGATGTGGTGGACTTCGCGGGCATCGCCCGACTCGACGACGAGAGCGACCTTGGTCCGCTCCTTGGTACGCACCAGGTGGTGGTGCACCGCCGATGTCGCCAGCAGCGATGGGATCGGCGCGTGCTCGCGGTCGGTGTGCCGGTCGGAGATGACCAGGGTGGTGTGCCCTTCGGCGATCGCCTGACTGGCCCGTAGACGCAGATCCTCGAGCGCCGCGGCCAGCCCGGAGCCACCCTCGGCCACCTCGTACAGGCCGGACAGGACCTTCGCCGACAACCCCGGGTTGTCCCCGTCGTCGTTGATGTGCACGAGCTTCGCCAGATCGTGGTTGTCGACGACCGGCCAATGCAGCAGGATCTGCCGGCACGACGCCGCCGTCGGATCGAGCAGGTTCTGCTCCGGGCCCATCACCCGCGCCATCGAGGTGACGATCTCTTCCCGGATGGCGTCCAACGGCGGGTTGGTGACCTGCGCGAACAGCTCGACGAAGTAGTCGTAGAGCAGTCGTGAGCGTTTGGACAGCACCGCCACCGGGGTGTCGGTGCCCATCGAGCCGAGTGGCTCGTACCCCGACGCGGCCATCGGGGTCATGAGGACGCGCAGGTCCTCCTCGGTGTAGCCGAACGAGACCTGCCGCCGCACCACCGTGTCGTGGTTGGGCTTGTAGACCGGGCGGCTCGGCAGCGTGGCGATGTCGAGCAACCCAGCGTGCAGCCACTCGTCGTAGGGTTCGGCGTGGATCAGGTCACCCTTGATCTCCTCGTCGGGGATGATCCGGCCCTGCTTGGTGTCGACGAGGAACATGCGGCCCGGTTCGAGCCGACCCTTGGAGATGACGTCGTCGACCGGGACGTCGAGGACGCCGGCCTCCGACGCCAGAATGACGCGGCCGTCTCGGGTCTGCCACCAGCGACCGGGGCGCAGGCCGTTGCGGTCGAGGACCGCACCGACCACGGCGCCGTCGGTGAACGTGACACATGCCGGACCGTCCCACGCCTCCATCAGGGACGCGTTGAACTGGAGGAACGCACGCCGCTTCGGCTCCATGTCCGGGACGTTCTCCCAGGCCTCCGGCACCATCAGCATCACGGCGTGCGGCACGCTGCGGCCACCGAGGTGCAACAGCTCGAGGACCTCGTCGAGTGACGCGGAGTCGGACGCCTCGGGGGTGCAGATCGGGAACGCCCGCTTGAGGTCCCCGGGGATGAGGTCGGTCTCCAGCAAGGCCTCGCGGGCGCGCATCCGGTTGCGGTTGCCGCGGACCGTGTTGATCTCCCCGTTGTGCGCGACGAACCGGAAGGGATGCGCCAGCGGCCACGACGGAAACGTGTTGGTGGAGAACCGGGAGTGCACGATGGCGATCGCGCTGTGGCAGCGGTCGTCGCGCAGGTCGTCGTAGTAGAGCGGCAGCTGCATCGTGGTCAGCATGCCCTTGTAGACGATGGTCCGGCTCGACAGCGACGGGAAGTACAGCCCGGTGCCGGCCTCGTCGATCTCCGGGGTGACCCGCTCGGCCTGCTTGCGGAACGGGTAGATGAAGCGATCGAGTGCGACGCCACCGATCCGGGGCGCACCTGCCGCCGGCTCGACGGTGACGAACAGCTGCATCATGAACGGCATGCAGCCCAGTGCGGTCTCGCCGATGTCGGCGCGGGTGGCGTCGACGGGGACCTCGCGCCAGCCGAGGATGGTGACACCCTCCGACTTCGCCAGCGTCTCCACACGGTCGACGGCCTGCTGACGCAGGATCGGGTCGGCCGGCAGGAAGCAGGTGCCGGCCGCGTAGGTGTTGTCGCCGTCGGCGGTCGGCGCGGGAAGGTCGAAATCGACCACCGCACGAAGCAATTCATCGGGGAGCTGAATCAGGATGCCGGCGCCGTCGCCACTGTTCGCCTCGGCGCCGGCCGCGCCACGGTGCTCGAGGTTCTCCAGCGCCAGAAGTCCGTCCGCGACGATCGAATGTGACCGGCGGCCATAGACATCCGCCACCATCGCGACGCCGCAGGAATCGACCTCGGCCTCGGGGTCGTACAACCCCTGCTTGGCCGGGAGCGCAGAAAACAACATCTCGAACCTCCACTCGACTCGCTGACGAATCGCACTGCTCGATGTCCTCAGGGACAGCGCTGGCCCGTGGAGCAATTGTCGGTGCCGGAGTCAGATGGGCTGATCCCGCGCACCGTGAATCATCACTCTATCCGACCGATTCGGGCGGTGCCGCCTACTCGCCGGTCACCGAGGTCGGAACGGATGTGATCCGCGTGACGTGTGAGAGATCGCCTACTTCTGGTCGGTGGGGTCGCTGCCGTCAGCAGACTCGGCGGCGTCGGACTCGGCGGCGTCGGACTCGGCAGAGTCGGTGTCGATGTCGGCTTCGGACTCGGCAGAGTCGGTGTCGGAGTCGGTGTCGGAGTCGCTGTCTGCTTCGGTGTCGGAGGTGACCGTGTCGGGGCCTTCCGCGGATTCCTCGCCATCGACCTCGGACGTCTGGGCGGCGTCGGACTCGGCGCTGTCGGTGTCGTCGGGGGTGCTCTCGGAGTCGGCGGGGGTGCTGCCGGTGGGTTCCGCGATGCTCTCGGCAGGTTCCACAGTGCTCACGTCGGGTTCCGACGGGCCATCGGCGTCATCCACGTTGCTGTCGTCCGACGGTCCTTCGGATTCCAGGACCCAGGCGTCGCTGGTCGTCTCCGAGATCATCGGCTCACCGTCGTCGCCATGAGGCGTGTGGCGGGCGATCGCCGCGGCGAGTGCGGCCTCGGCTGCACTGCCGGCCGATCCCGTGTCGCCGGCGGCCGCGGCCTCGTATTCTTCCGGATCGTCGCCGTACCGATCGTCGTCGTACCGATCGTCGACGTATCCGGTCTCACCGAGTTCTTCGAGTTCCTCCGCCCGCTCCGGGTGATAGATCTCCAGCCCACGTTCCCGGCCATTCGGGGCGAGCACGAAGTAGGCTGCCGCACAGGCGAACACCACCACCGCGGTGAACACGTTGATCCGGGTGCCGAAGATGAGGGTCGCCGGGTCGGAGCGCATGAGCTCGACGCCGAATCGCCCGACGCAGTAGCCGGCGACGTACAGGGCGAACAGCCGGCCGTGTCCGATGCGGAAACGCCGGTCCACGATGACGAGCAGGATGACGACCAGCACACTCCACAACAACTCGTACAGGAACGTCGGGTGCACGATCGCCACGACGTGGCCGTTCGAGGTGCCGGTGATCAGCCCGGGGTCGGCGAAACCGTCGGAGTCCACCCGCTCGTAGATCTTCAGGCCCCAAGGCACGGTCGTCTCGCGACCGTAGAGTTCCTGGTTGAAGTAGTTGCCCACCCGACCGATGGCCTGCGCGAGCAGGATCGGCGGTGCGAGTGCGTCGCCGAACGGCGGGAGCCGAATCCCGTGACGTCGCGCCCCGATCCAGGCGCCCACCGCGCCGAGCAGCACGGCGCCCCAGATGCCGAGGCCGCCGTCCCAGATCTTCAGCGCATCGATGGGCTCCTTCGGTCCGTCGCCGAAGTAGGTCTGCCAGTCGGTGGCGACGTGATAGAGGCGCCCGCCGACGAGGCCGAACGGGACCGCCCAGATCGCGACGTCGAGGACCTCACCCTCTTGGCCGCCACGCGCCTTCCAGCGCCGGTTGCCCCACCAGACCGCGACGATGATGCCGACGATGATGCACAGCGCATAGGCGCGCAGCGGCAGCGGACCGAGGTGCCACACACCCTCCGGAGGACTGGGGATGTAGGCCAGGATCGTCGATGTCGGCGCCGTCACGCTGCCACCCTACCGATGCGCACCCAACCGTCGGTCACCGGCGCGGCGCCGAACGAATCCCGGAAATCAGGACACGGCAGGAGTTGCCGCTCGCACACCGTCGGCCAGCTCCGCCACCAGGGCCGCAAGGTGATCGGTTCCGGACTTGGCCGCGCTCACCAGCGCGGATCCGACGATGACCCCGTCGGCGTATGCGGCGATCTCGGCCGCCTGCGCGCCACTGCGCACCCCGAGCCCGACACCGATGGGGATGTCGGAATGGGCGCGGACGCGTGCACACAGTTCGGGTGCCGCGTCGGAGACGGCGTCGCGGGCACCGGTGACGCCCATGGTCGAGGCGGCGTAGATGAACCCTCGCGACGCATCGACGGTCATCGCCAGTCGTTCGTTGGTCGACGACGGGGCGACGAGGTAGATGCGATCGAGGTCGTGCTCGTCGGACGCCGCCTGCCAGAGTGCGCCTTCCTCCGGGATGAGGTTGGGCGTGATCACGCCCGCGCCGCCCGCGTTGGCCAGATCGCGTGCGAATCGGTCGACCCCGTACTGCAGGACCGGGTTCCAGTAGCTCATCACCACCGCTTGTCCACCGGCATCGGAGATCGCCTGGACAGCGGTGAAGACATCGCGCACGCGGACCCCGTTGTGCAACGCGGTGTCGGCGGCCTCCTGGATGGTCGGTCCGTCCATCACCGGGTCGGAGTACGGGACGCCCACCTCGATGATGTCGCAGCCCGCCGCCACCATGGTGCGGAAGAACTCGACCGAACGGTCGACCGTCGGGTAACCGACGGGCAGATAGCCGATCAGGGCACTGCGTCCCTCGTCGCGGCACCGGGCGAACGTCGGCGCGAGTCTCGACGGCGCGGTGTGGGTGATCGTCGTCGCGCTCGCGTCGCTCATACCGGTTCCCCTGTCTGCTCTCCCCCGCTTGCCGCCTCGTCCTGTGACGGCGGCTTGTCGAACAGGTGGAACCATTCGGCTGCGGTGTCGACGTCCTTGTCGCCGCGACCGGACAGACTGACCACGATGATCGCCCCGTCGCCGAGCACCTGACCGAGCTTGAGCGCGCCGGCGACGGCGTGCGCCGACTCGATGGCCGGGATGATGCCCTCACGCCGACTCAGCAGTGCGAGCGCGTCCATCGCCTCGGTGTCGTTGATCGGCTGGTATTCGGCGCGGCCGATGTCCTTCAGGTAGGCGTGCTCGGGACCGACACCCGGGTAGTCGAGGCCCGCGGAGATCGAATGCGATTCGATCGTCTGGCCGTCCTCGTCCTGCAGCAGGTACGAGTAGGCGCCCTGGAAGGCCCCCGGCGTGCCGCCGGTGAAGGTCGCCGCGTGCCGACCTGTCTCGACGCCGTCACCGGCTGCCTCGTAGCCGACGAGCCGGACCGCGTCGTCGTCGATGAACGGATGGAAGATGCCGATCGCATTGGAGCCACCGCCGACGCACGCGACCACGGCATCCGGCAGTCGGCCGGCCTGCTCCAGGATCTGGGCGCGGGCCTCCAGCCCGACGACCCGCTGCAGATCGCGCACCATCGTGGGGAACGGATGCGGGCCCGCCGCGGTGCCGAAGCAGTAGTAGGTGTTGTGCGCGTTGGTGACCCAGTCGCGCATGGCCTCGTTGATGGCGTCCTTGAGGGTGGCCGAGCCGTTGTCGACGGCGATCACCTCGGCGCCGAGCAGTCGCATCCGCGCCACATTGAGCGCCTGCCGGTCGGTGTCGACGCGACCCATGTAGACCACGCATTCCAGACCGAGCAATGCGCATGCGGTGGCCGTGGCCACCCCGTGCTGGCCGGCACCGGTCTCCGCGATCACTCGCGACTTACCCATCCGCTGCGCCAGCAGGGCCTGCCCGAGCACGTTGTTGATCTTGTGCGAACCGGTGTGGTTGAGATCCTCGCGTTTGAGGAAAATCCTTGCGCCACTGGCTGATTCACGCAGTCGGGCCGCCTCGTAGAGCGGCGACGGGCGGCCGGTGTAGTGCCGCTGCAACCGGTCCAGCTCGGCCAGGTAGTCGTCGTCGCGACGCAGCTTCTGATACGTCGTGGTGACCTCGTCGATCACCGCCATCAGGGCTTCGGGGACATGCCGCCCGCCATAGACACCGAAGTGTCCGCTCTCGTCGGGTTCGATCGACGTCCGGGTGGTCAGGCCGACGCTGGCCGCCGGGTAGGAAACGGCTGAGGTCTCGGGATTCGAGGTCACGGTCTCTTGTCGCTATCGGGGTCGGCGGGCGGAACAGGCCGTCAGCGAACCGGTTTCGGGCAGGACGGGTGGGTGCCCGCGGTGACGAGTTCGGACACCGCGGCACGCGGGTCACCACTGGTGACCAGACCCTCGCCCACCAGGACGGCGTCGGCGCCGGCACCGGCATAGGCGAGCAGATCGGCAGTGCCGCGCACACCTGATTCGGCGATCCGGATCACCTGCGTGGGCAGTCCGGGCGCGATCCGTGCAAAGCAGTCGCGGTCGACCTCGAGGGTCTTGAGATTGCGCGCGTTGACACCGACCACCGAGGCTCCCGCCTCGAGTGCGCGGTTGGCCTCCTCCTCGGTGTGCACCTCGACGAGCGCGGTCATCCCGAGGCTCTCGGTGCGGTCGAGCAGGGAGGCGAGCACGTTCTGTTCGAGGGCCGCGACGATCAGCAGGATGAGGTCGGCGCCGTGGGCGCGGGCCTCGTGGATCTGATACGGGCCGACGATGAAGTCCTTGCGCAGGACCGGGATGTTCACGGCCGCGCGCACACTGTCCAGGTCGGCGAGCGAACCACGGAACCGGCGCTGCTCGGTCAACACGCTGATGATGCGCGCCCCGCCGGCCTCGTAGGCGGCGGCGAGCCGGGCGGGATCGGCGATCGCCGCCAGATCACCCTTCGACGGGCTGGCGCGCTTCACTTCCGCGATGACCCCGATGCCGGGCTGGCGGAATGCCGCCATCGCATCTTTGGGGTCGGGAGCCTGCGTCGACGCCGCCTTGATCGCCGCGTAGTCGACCACCGCTTCGCGCGCGGCGACGTCAGCTTTCACTCCCTCGATGATGGAATCGAGGACTGTCGGCGAAGTCACGATCGTTGGCCCCCTTTCGATGTTCGTGTGTTCTCAGGGTAGACCGCCACCCGAATCGTCCTGTGTTCGGGTTGGCTGCTCAGGGCTGGTCTCGCCGATGCTGTCGTCGACGTCGGTGGGATCGATCCCGGTGTCGAGCGCATCCCACATCATGCGTTCGTTCGCGGGCGGTCCTTCGTTACCGGGTCGCGCCGATCCGCTGTCCGCCGACGGCCCGTCGTTGCGGTCGCCACCCGGTTCGCCAGCGCCAGCGACTCCGGCAGCGCCTGCGGTCTTGCGCTCGTGGTCGGCGAAGATCTGCTGCTCGAGCTCCGCGCGACGCGCCCCGGGAGTCTTGTACTTCGACGACATGCCCGTGGCACCACGCGCGACCCGCAGCAACAGGACTCCGGCGAGGACGGCGCACACCGCGCCCACGAGCACGACAACCGCGGCCCACGAGTTGGTGGTGATGAGCAGGACCTGGAACCGACCGGGGATGTCGGCGGCATCGGAGGCGTAGTCGGAATCCGCGCCGCCGGTGATCAGGGATATCGCCGGGATCGCGGCGAGCACGCCGGCCGCGGCGACCAGGATCGCGATCAGTCGTAGGCCCCAGCCGCGAACAGAGAACGCCGCGAGGATCGCGGCCAGCAAGACCAAGGCCAGCGGTGTCAGCCAGGGGCTCCAGTCGGCGCCCCGCACGTCGAAGTCACGAGCCGGGGCGAGTCCGTCGGCGGCCAGCACCCGACACCACACCAGACGCGACGACGACCAGAAGGCCAGCGCCGCCAGCGCCAGCAGCACTGCCGCATAGATCTGACGTCGGCGCAGGAATGCCCTGGTGGCGACCGCGGGGTCGGTGTCTGCCGGTGTCCTGGCCGTCATCGGATCGAACTCTCCCCCGCAGTGGCTTCGGTAGCGGCTCCGGCAGCGGTATCGGCACCGGTGTCGACACCGGCCCCGGTCGAGCCGACCCGCGTCATCGTGCCGGCCGCCGCGACCGCGTTGAGCACCGCCTTCGCCTTGTTGCGCGCCTCGTTGTACTCGTATTCGGGCTGACTGTCGGCGACCACACCGCCACCGGCCTGCACGAACGCCTTGTCGTCGGCCATCACTGCGGTCCGGATCGCGATCGCCGTGTCGGCGTCGCCGGCGAAGTCGAGGTAGCCGACGATGCCGCCGTAGATCCCGCGCCTGGTCAGTTCGTGCTCGTCGATGAGTTCCATCGCGCGCACCTTGGGCGCCCCGGTCAGAGTGCCGGCCGGAAAGCACGCCGTCACCGCGTCGAGGGCGTGCTGGTCGTCGCGCAGCGTGCCCGACACCGTCGACACCAGATGCATCACGTGGCTGTAGCGCTCGACGTGGCGGTAGTCGCTGACCTTGACCGTGCCCGGACGGCACACGCGGCCGAGGTCATTACGGCCGAGGTCGACGAGCATCAGGTGCTCGGCGTTCTCCTTCTCGTCCTCGACCAGTCCCTTCGCGAGGAGCTGATCGTCCTCCTCGGTGGCACCGCGCCAGCGCGTCCCGGCGATCGGATGGGTCGTCGCGACCCCGGATTTGACGGTGACCAGGGCCTCCGGGCTGCTCCCGACGATGGTGAACGGAGTCTGTCGTGCACCCGTTCCGCCCGGCATCCGCAGCAGGTACATGTACGGGCTCGGGTTGGAGGCCCGCAGCACCCGGTAGACGTCGATCGGGTCGGCGTCGGTGTCCATCTCGAACCGCTGCGACGGGACCACCTGGAAGGCCTCCCCCGCCTCGATCTCGCCGACCAGGTCGACGACGATCTCGCTGTACTCGGCCAGGGTCCGCTGCGACCGGTAGTCCGGATCGGGGTGGTCGAAGTGCGAGACCGTCGACGGCGCCGGTGCGGCCAGCGCGTCGGTCATGCGGTCGAGCCGGTTGACCGCGTCGTGGTAGGCCTCCTCGGCCCGCTCGGACGACCCGTCCCAGTTCACCGCGTTGGCGATCAGGGTGATGGTGCCCTCGTGGTGGTCGACTGCGGCCAGGTCGGTGGCCAGCAGCATCATCATGTCCGGCAAACCGAGGTCGTCGACCGTCGTCTCCGGCAGCCACTCGAGCCGCCGCACCATGTCGTAGGCGAAGAACCCGACGAAACCGCCGGTGAGCGGCGGCATGTCCGGGAAGGGGTCGGTGGCCAGCAGGCGCAACGACTCCGCCAGGGCGGCGATCGGGTCACCGCCCTCGGGTGCGCCGGTGGGGACCTCTCCCCACCAGCTGGCCTCGCCGTCGACGACGGTCAGTGCCGACGGTGAGCGTGCGCCGATGAACGACCACCGCGACCACGAGCGTCCGTTCTCGGCGGATTCCAGCAGGAAGGTGCCTTCCCGGTCGCCGGCGAGCTTCCGATACGCCGACAACGGGGTCTCGGAATCGGCCAGCACCTTGCGTGTCACGGGAACCACCCGGTGGTCCGCCGCGAGGTCGAGGAACTCGGCCAGGGTCGTCGTGGCCGCGGAGTCTTCGGTGGAGCTCATCCCAGTGGCTCGCCGCCGACGCCCCATTGCTGCCGGGGGATCTCGTTGATCGTCACCCAGACCGAATCGGGGTTCTTGCCGGTCGCCTTCGCATAGGCCTCGGTCACCGCCGCGATGGTCTCGCGCTTGACTCGGTCGGACAGGCCCGGGGTCTGCGAGATCTGGATCAATGGCATCTACGCCGTCACCACCTTTCTTCTCGACTGTCGGGTGTCATTCTCCCCCGGCGGCCGCGGGAGCCTCGTCGGCCGGGGGTCCGTCGCCGGTTCCGAGCGGAAGCGACGGGGTGTCGAAGCAGCTGTGGTTGCCGGTGTGGCAGGCGGCCCCGACCTGGTCGACCACCAGGAGCAGGGTGTCGCCGTCGCAGTCGATGCGGACGTCGTGCACGTATTGGGTGTGACCACTGGTCTCACCCTTGACCCAGTACTGCTGCCGGGAGCGTGAGTAGTAGGTGCCCTGCCGGGTGGCCAGCGTCCGCTCGAGTGCGGTGTCGTCCATCCACGCCATCATCAGGACGGTCCCGGTGGTGCGCTCCTGCGCGATCGCGGCGAAGAGTCCGTCGTCGTTGCGTTTGAGCCGAGCGGCGATGTCGGGGTCGAGTGCCATCGGTGTCCGTCCTGTCATGCTCGTTCTGGTGCACATGCGTTCGGTGGGCAAACGCCGCGTCAGCGCACGATGATTCCCTCGGCCGCCATCGCGGTCTTGACGTCGGGGATGGTCAGTTCGCCGAAGTGGAACACCGATGCGGCGAGCACCGCATCCGCCCCGGCCGCGACCGCGGGTGCGAAATCACCGATGGCCCCGGCGCCGCCGCTGGCGATCACCGGCACGTGGACCTGTGCCCGGACCGCGGAGAGCATCCGCAGGTCGAAGCCGCGCTTGGTGCCGTCGGCGTCCATCGAGTTGAGCAGGATCTCCCCCACACCGAGGTCCTGGCCGCGTCGCGCCCATTCGACCGCGTCGATGCCGGTGCCCTGCCGGCCGCCGTGGGTGGTGACCTCCCAGCCCGATGGCGTCGGCTCGGAACCCGCCGGCACGGTGCGCGCGTCCACCGACAGCACGATGCACTGCGAACCGAATCGTCGGCTCATCTCGGCGAGTACCTCGGGGCGGGCGATCGCCGCCGTGTTGACGCTGACCTTGTCCGCGCCGGCCCGCAACATCGTGTCGACGTCGTCGACGGTGCGGATACCGCCACCGACGGTGAGCGGGATGAAGATCTGATCGGCGGTCCGCTTGACCACCTCGATCATCGTCGACCGGCCCGAGCTCGACGCGGTGACGTCGAGGAAGGTCAGTTCGTCGGCGCCCTCACCGTCGTAGCGCGAGGCGAGTTCGACGGGATCGCCGGCGTCGCGCAGATTCTGGAAGTTGACGCCCTTGACGACCCGGCCGTCGTCCACGTCCAGACACGGGATGACGCGCACGGCGACTGTCATGATCGACCTCCGGTGTTCTCTGGGGTCGACGACGGCGGGGTCTGTGCGCCCCATTCGTCGCCGACGACCTCGTCGATGACCGCCATCAGTTCGGTGTGCAGACCGGGGGCAGCGGCGACGAGGGATGTCGATGTCGCGGTCCATGGTGCGCCGCCGAGGTCGGTGGCGACGCCGCCGGCCGCTCGTACCAGTGCCGCGCCGGCCGCGTTGTCCCACGCGTGCCGGCCGAAAGCGACTGCGCCGCCGAAGATCCCGGCCGCCGTGTAGGCCATGTCGACGCCGGTGCTGCCCGTCATGCGCAGCCGTGCGACCCGTGAGCTCAGCGCCCGGATCACATCGGCACGTCGCGCACCGGGATAGCGCCCACCGCCCGCCGCATTGAACGGGCCGTAGGCGATCGCCGACGATCGCAGACTCACCGCGCTCAGCGGCACCATCGGGGCACCGTCGGAGAACAGCGGACCGTCGACGTGTGCGGCGTAGCGGCGCCCGAGCAACGGCAGCCAGGTGAGGCCGAGGACCGGTTCGCCGTCGACGAGGAGTCCGAGCAGGATCCCCGACATCGGCACGCCGGTCGAATAGTTGTAGGTGCCGTCCACGGGGTCGAGGACCCAGACGGCCCCATCGGTGACGGGCGGGCCGCCGAACTCCTCGCCGTGCACCGGGATCTGGGTGCGATCAGCGAGTTCCCCGCTGATCCGGCGCTCGAGGTCGAGATCGACCTGGGTGGCGAAATCGGTGGCGCCCTTGGCGACCGCACTCGGCGCCCCGAGGCCGTCGACGAACTCGTCGACGACGGAGTCGAGGATGGTGCTCGCGGTCTCGAGCAGTGCGAGGTGGTCCATCACGTCCCGGCAACGGCCGAGAGCGCCTCGGGCAGGGTGAAACGTCCGGCGTAGAGCGCCTTTCCGACGATCGCGCCCTCCACCCCGCGGTCGGCGAGGCCGGCGATGGCGATCAGGTCGTCGAGGGCGGACACGCCGCCGGAGGCCACGATCGGTGCCGAGGTCGCGGCGGCGACCTCACCGAGCAGATCGAGATTCGGACCACCGAGGGTGCCATCCTTGGACACGTCGGTGACCACGTATCGGGCACATCCGTCGCGGTCGAGGCGCGTCAGCACCTCCCACAGGTCGCCGCCGTCGGTGACCCAGCCGCGGCCACGCAACCGGTAGGACTCGCCCTCCCGGATGACGTCGAGACCCACCGCGATGCGATCGCCGTACCGCTCGATCGCCCGCGCACACCAGTCGGGGTTCTCCAGAGCGGCGGTACCGAGATTCACGCGGGTGCAGCCGGTGCCGAGTGCGGCGGCGAGCGAATCGTCGTCGCGGATGCCGCCGGAGAGCTCCACCTTCACATCGAGTTCGCCCACGACGTCGGCCAGCAGTTCGCGATTGTTGCCGCGACCGAAGGCGGCGTCGAGGTCGACGAGATGGATCCACTCGGCACCGTCGGACTGCCAGGCCAGCGCGGCCTCGCGGGGGGACCCGTAGGAGGTCTCGGTGCCGGCTGCGCCCTGCACGAGGCGGACTGCCTGCCCATCGGCGACGTCGACGGCCGGGAGGAGTTCAAGGGTGTTACCCATCGGTGGAGGAGTTCCTGTCTGTCGGTTCGACGGTCTGGGGATCGATGACCCGCGGCCGGGGGTCGTGGGAGCGGGCGGCGTCCTCGGCCGCGCGCGCGGCCAGGATCTCACGCTCGGCGGTGGCGATCATGCGGCGCGACACGGTGCCGATGGCGGCGATCATCGCCAGCACCGCGATCAGTGCGACGACCAGGCCTGCGATCGGCGACCACCGGGCTATCAGCAGGATGATCGGGATCGACACCAGCAGCACGAGCACGCCCGCGCCGAGCGCGAACAGCACGAGCTTGCCGAACGAGAACCGGGTGTCGCCGAAGGTCATGACAGCGATCTCACCCAGTTGCGGAGCAGGTGCGCACCGGCGTCACCGGATTTCTCCGGATGGAACTGGGTGGCCGCGAGCGCACCGTTCTCCACCGCCGCCAGGAACGGCCCGCCGTGGGTCGCCCACGTCAGCTTCGGCGATTCGAGCGGAGAGCCGTCGTTGTCCATGTCCCAGGTCTGCGCGGCGTAGGAGTGCACGAAGTAGAAGCGGGTGTCGTCGTCGAGGCCGTCGAAGAGGACCGAGTCGTCGGGGGCCTGCACGGTGTTCCATCCCATATGCGGCAGCACCGGCGCCTGCAACTGACTCACCGTTCCCGGCCATTCGCCACACCCATCGGCCTCGACACCGAACTCGACGCCGCGCTCGAACAGGATCTGCATGCCCACACAGATGCCGAGCACCGGTCGGCCGCCGGCGAGTCGCTGGTCGATGATCCGGTGGCCTCTGACCGCCTTCAGCCCGTCGATGCATGCCGCGAACGCACCGACGCCCGGCACGACGAGACCATCACAGTTCGTCGCGGCGTCGCGGTCGTCGGTGACCGTGACGTCGGCGCCCGCCCGCTCCAGGGCGCGCTGCGCCGACCGCAGGTTCCCCGAGCCGTAGTCGAGGACGGTGACCGCGGGTGCGCTCGTCATCGGACGCGCCCCATCACAGCGCGCCCTTGGTCGACGGCACACCGCTGACGCGGGGATCGGATTCGGTCGCGGCACGCAGCGCCCGGGCGACGGCCTTGAACTCGGCCTCGGTGATGTGGTGCTGGTCGCGTCCATAGAGCACCCGGACGTGCAGCGCGATGCGGGCGTTGAGTGCGATGGACTCGAAGACGTGTCGGTTGATCACGGTCGAGTACGGCACCCCCGGATATCCGCCGATGACCGCGGTGAGGAGGTGTTCGGGCTCACCGGTGTGCACGCAGTACGGACGTCCGGAGACATCGACGACAGCGTGGGCGAGGGTCTCGTCCATCGGGATCCACGCATCGCCGAAGCGCCGGATGCCCTTCTTGTCGCCGAGCGCCTGGCCGAGGGCCTGGCCCAGCACGATGGCGGTGTCCTCGATGGTGTGATGACCCTCGACGTCGACGTCGCCCTTGGCCTCGACGGTGAGGTCGAAGCTGCCGTGCTGACCGAATGCCGTGAGCATGTGGTCGAAGAACGCGATGCCGGTGGAGATGTCGGTGACGCCGGTGCCGTCGAGGTTCAGCTCGACGGTGATCGACGACTCTCTGGTCGTGCGCTCGACACGCGCGATCCGCTGGTCGGGGCCGGCGGGTGTGGTTCCTGCGGGTGTGGTCACTTACCCATTCTCCAGATCTGTGGACGCCAGCTTCCGGCTGACATCGAGGAACGCGTCGTTCTCGGCGGACAGCCCGATGGTGACACGGAGGTGGCCGGGGATCCCGACGTCACGGATCAACACGCCGTGGTCGAGATAGCGCTGCCAACTCGCCGGGGCGTCGTGGAAACGGCCGAACAGCACGAAGTTGGCGTCCGACTCGATCGCCCGGTAGCCGGCCCCGTCCAGTTCGGCGACGACGCGTTTGCGCTCGGCGACGATCGCGGCCACACCGGCGAGGGTCTCATCGCTGTGGCGCAACGCGGCTCGAGCGGCCGCCTGCGTGAGCACCGACAGGTGATAGGGCAGTCGGACCAGCAGCAGCGCCTCGACGATGGCCGGAGCGGCGGCGAGGTAGCCGAGCCGCCCACCGGCGAAGGCGAACGCCTTGCTCATGGTGCGACTCACGACGATCTTCGTCGGGAACTCGTCGATCAGCTCGACGGCGCTGGGGCGTTCGGAGAACTCGCCGTAGGCCTCGTCGACGATCACGATGCCCGGCGCCGCCGCGAGGATTCGACGGAGGTCGTCGAGCGTCACCGAACCGCCGGTCGGATTGTTCGGCGACGTCACGAACACGACGTCGGGTCGACGATTGGTCACCTCGGCGACCGCGTAGTCGACGTCGAGGGAGAAGTCACCCGCCCGCGCCGCCTGCAGCCAGGTGGTGTCGGTGCCGTCGGAGATGATCGGGTGCATCGAGTACGACGGCACGAAGCCCAGCGCGCTGCGCCCCGGACCGCCGAACGCCTGCAGCAGCTGCTGCAGGATCTCGTTGGAGCCGTTGGCCGCCCACAGATTGTCGAGGCTCAACGTGACGCCGGTCGTCGCGGTGAGATACGCGGCGAGTTCGGTGCGCAGGGCGACGGCGTCGCGGTCCGGGTAACGGTGCAGCGCCGCGGCCGCGACGCGCGCCGACTCGGCGACGTCGTCGATCAGCGCCGCCGACGGCGGGTGCGGGTTCTCGTTGGTGTTGAGCACCACCGGAACCTTGAGTTGCGGTGCGCCGTAGGCACTCTTGCCACGCAGATTGTCCCGCAACGGCAGATCGTCGACGGTGATCAGGCCGCCCGGTACGGTGGGTGCGCTCATGACGACGCCCCCGAATCCGGTCCGCCCGCAGCGGCGTTCGCGATGAACCGTTGCTTGACCGCATCTCCGTGTCCGGGCAGGTCCTCGGCGTCGGCGAGCGTGACGACCCGGTCCGCGACGTCCCGCAGGGCCGACTCGTCGTAGTCGATGACGTGCACGCCCTTGAGGAAGGTCTGCACGGAGAGACCTGAGGCGAAACGCGCCGAACCCGATGTGGGGAGAACGTGATTCGACCCTGCGCAGTAGTCGCCGAGACTCACCGGCGCGTACGGACCGACGAAGATCGCGCCCGCGTTGTGCACGCGGTCGGCGACCGCGGCCGCGTCACGGGTCTGGATCTCGAGGTGTTCGGCGGCATATGCGTCGACGACCGCGAGTCCGGCCTCGAGGTCGTCCACCAGGACGATCCCCGATTGCTTGCCGGTCAGCGCCGTGGTGACCCGTTCGCGGTGCTTGGTCGCCGACACCTGCACCTCGAGGGCGGCGTCGACCGCGTCGGCGAGGTCGGCGCTGTCGGTGACGAGCACCGACGCCGCGAGCACGTCGTGCTCGGCCTGGCTGATGAGGTCGGAGGCGACGATGCCCGGGTCGGCGGAATCGTCGGCGAGGATCGCGATCTCGGTGGGACCGGCCTCGGAGTCGATGCCGACGACGCCGCGGCACAGTCGCTTGGCCGCGGTCACGTAGATGTTGCCGGGCCCGGTGATGAGGTCGACGGGATCGAGTACGGTGGCCGCCTCGTCGAGATCCACGCCGCCATAGGTCAGCAGGGCGACGCCTTGTGCCCCGCCGACGGCCCACACCTCGTCGACGTCGAGCAGGGCGCACGCGGCGAGGATCGTCGGGTGCGGCCAGCCGGCGAAGTCCTTCTGCGGCGGTGACGCGATGACCAGCGAACCCACGCCGGCCTCCTGGGCGGGCACCACGTTCATGATCACCGACGACGGGTACACGGCGTTGCCACCGGGGACGTACAGCCCGACCCTGCGCACCGGGATCCACTTCTCGCTCACCACGCCGCCGTCGACCACCTGGGTGCGCGTCGTCGCGCGGCGTTGATCGGCGTGCACCTTGCGGGCGCGGGTGATGGATTCGCGCAGCGCGTCGACGACGGCCGGGTCGAGTCGGGCGAGCGCATCGGCGATCACCGCCGCCGGCACCCGCACGGACGCCGGCCGGACCCCGTCGAACCGCGCCCCGAACTCGAGCGCCGCGTCGGCACCGCGTTCGGCGACCGCATGGACCACCGGCGCCACCGTGTCGAGAACGGCATTGACGTCGGTACCGCCGCGGGGCAGCGCACGACGCAGTTCGGCGAGCGTCGGCGCGGCACCGCGCAGGTCGGTTCGGGCGAGCATGGTCTCTCCTGTGAGCTGTGGGATTACCCGTCCAGGATATGGGGTGGCGCCACCGGGTTTCACATGCGGTGCAGGCCGTGGCAGACGAGGGTGATGTTTGTGCCGGAATCCGGCGCAGACGGCAAGCGCCCGATCAGGGTGTGGGGATGTCGAGCCCGAGGTCGAGGACGGTGACCGAGTGCGTCAGCGCCCCCACGGCGAGATAGTCGACGCCGGTGCGGGCGTAGTCCTCGGCCATGTCGAGCGACAGTCCCCCCGAGCTCTCCAGCTTCGTCTGAGGCGAGCGTGCGTCCCGCCGCTGGACCGCCATCTGTGTCTCCCACAACGCGAAGTTGTCCAGCAGTACGAGTTGCGGTTCGAGCGCGAGTACCTCGTCGAGCTGGGCCAGTGAATCGACCTCCACCTCGACGGGCAGGTCGGGGGCTGCGGCGCGGACCGCCGCCAGCGCGGCGCTCACCGACCCGGCCGCGACCACATGGTTGTCCTTGATCAGGGCCGCATCGCCGAGACCCATGCGATGGTTGACTCCCCGCCGGCCCGCACCGCATACTTCTGCAGCAGCCGCAGGCCGGGTAGCGTCTTGCGCGAATCGCGCACCTTGGCGCCGGTCCCCTCGACGGCCTGCACCCAGCGGTCGGTCGCGGTCGCGATGCCGGACAGGTGGCTGATCAGGTTCAGGGCGGTGCGCTCAGCGGTGAGCAGCCCGGCGGTCGGTGCGTGCACGCTCAACACCACGTCACCGGGCGCCACGCGGGAGCCGTCGACGACGCTCGACGTCACCGTGTAGGCGCCCGCACCGATGACCTCGTCGAACACCGCGAGAACCACCGGTACCCCGGCGATCACGCCGTCGGCGCGGCTGACGATCGCCGCGTCGGTGACGGCGTCGGCGGGAACCGTCGCCGCCGTGGTGACGTCGGGCCCGTAGCGCAGATCCTCGGTGAGCGCGGTCCGGATCAGCGAGCGGATCTCCTCGGTGACGGCCAGGTCGCCCACCTCTGTGGCCGCGACCTGACCGACGAACGCCTCACTCACCGGAGCCGGGGTTGCCGATCGCGATCATCCGCTCGACGCTCGTGCGGGCACGCGCGGCGACGTCGGGCGCGACGTGGACCTCGTCGCGTCCCTCCCGCAGCGCCCGCAGCAGTGCGGCCGGGGTGATCATCTTCATGTACGGGCAGGATGCCCGGTCGTTGACGGCCTGGAAGTCGATGCCGGGTGCCGCCTTGCGCAACTGGTGCAGCATGCCGATCTCGGTGGCCACCAGCACCTGCTTCGCGCCGGTCTCGCGAGCGGCGTCGATCATGCCGCCGGTGGACAGGATCTTGACCCGGTTGTCGGGTACCGCGCCTTCGCCGGCGAGGTAGAGAGCCGATGTCGCGCAACCACATTCAGGGTGGATGAACAGGTCGGCATCGGGGTGCGCGGCGGCCTTCTCGGTGAGCTCGTCACCGTTGATGCCCGCGTGCACGTGGCATTCACCGGCCCAGATGTGGATGTTGTCGCGACCGGTCTCGCGCTTGACGTGCGCGCCCAGGAACTGGTCCGGGAGGAAGAGGACGTCACGGTCGGGGTCGATCGAGGCGACGACGTCGACCGCGTTCGACGAGGTGCAGCAGATGTCGGTGAGGCCCTTGACCTCGGCGGTGGTGTTCACATACGACACCACGACGGCGTCCGGGAACTCGGCCTTCCACTCGCGCAACTGGTCGGCGTTGATGGAGTCCGCGAGCGAGCAGCCGGCCCGGGCGTCGGGGATCAGCACCCTCTTGTCCGGGCTGAGGATCTTGGCCGTCTCCGCCATGAAGTGCACGCCACAGAACACGATCTCGTCGGAGTCGACCTCGGCCGCGATCCGCGACAGTGCCAGCGAATCGCCCACATGGTCGGCGACGTCCTGGATGGCCGGGAGTTCGTAGTTGTGCGCGAGCAGCGTCGCATTGCGGGCACGGGCCAGGCGTCGGATCTCGTCGGCCCACTCCTGCGTGGGTTCCACTCCGGAATATCCGCCGGGGCCGTCGATCCACTCGGCATCGATCAGGCCCGGTTCGGTGGTGACTGCCGGGCGGTCGCTGGTGATGCTCATCTGCCACTCCTCTTGCGGTCATGCTCGGGACACGGGGCTGCGTCGCGAGACACGGTTTTCGACTCATGATCGAAAACGCTGTCCATCGTAACACCGACGTGACGGAGGTCATTCCCGTCGATGCGGCGGGAGGCCGCCGAGCTGGGCCGACGGTGACAAACCTGCGGTCACGCGCGAGATCGTCCGGGCGCGCCGAAAAATTAGAGTAGTGCGCTACGCGTTCGCCGACGACGCGCAGTTCATAGCGTCGATCTGTACACGATTTCCGGCCCCACGGCCGCTGACCAGATTGTGAGCAGCGCGATGACCATCTCCCCGTCCGACAGCTTCACCTCGACCCCGATCCCGGTCAGTCCGATCGCGGTACCACCGGTCGACTCCCGTGCGCAGGCGGCGGCCCGGCGACGCGAGGCAGCGCTCGCACGCCTGGCCGCCCGGCGGATGCCCCTGCCGGGCCTGCCGGCCACGCCGCCACCCCCGGTTCCGGCGGCGTCACGGACGGCGACGACCCAGCACACGGCCGTGACCAGCAGACGGCCCCATATCCGGCTCATTCCCGCCGCCGACACGACCCCGCCTCCGCCTGCGCCCGCGCCTGCGGTCGCACCGGTGGCGGCTCCGGTGGCGGTGAGTTCGTCGACCGAGCTCCGTCCCCGTCCCGGCCTCACCCAGCGCGAGATCCAGGTCCTGACGACCTGGCTGCTCACCGACTCCAAGATCTCGGTGGCACAGGAGCTGTGCATCTCCATCGGCACGGTGAACACCCATCTCACCCGCATCCGTGCGAAGTACACGGCGGTTGACCGCACGGCACGCACCAAGGCCGCCCTGGCGGCCCGCGCGATCCAGGACGGCATCCTCTCGCTCGACGACCTCTGAGGTCACGGGGCGGCTCGCCCTACAATCGACGCCATGCCGACACCCCCGCCCATGTCCGCGAGCGACGGGGCGCCACCCGAGGTGCGGGTCGAGGTGTTGACCGCGGTGTTCCAGGTGCGTGAGATCCGCCCGGACGACGCCCCCGCGCTCTGCGTTCTGCTGGGGCGTGAACCGGGCGCCGCGGCGTGGTCGTTGCCGGGTGGAGGTGTCGCCGCCGACGAGAACCTGAAGGCGAGCGCACGTCGCGTGGTCGCGGAGAAGGTCGACATCGACAAGATCGCCCATCTCGAGCAGCTGGCGGTGTTCTCCGAGCCGCACCGCGTGCCCGGCATCCGCACGATCGCGTCGACCTATCTCGGCCTCGTGCCGAGCGACATCGCCACCCATCTGCCGGACACGGCCGCCTGGCACGCGGTCGACGCACTCCCCGACCTCGCCGTCGACCACGGGGAGATCGTGGCCGCGGCCCGGCAACGCCTTGCCGCCAAACTGTCCTACACCAACATCGCCTTCGCATTGGCCCCGGCGCGGTTCCCGATGTCGGCGCTGTCGGAGATCTATTGTGCCGCACTGGGTTACCCGGTGGACACGACAAACCTGCTGCGCATCCTGAGCCGCCGGGCAGTCGTGGTGGCCACCGGCACCGTCGGCAAGACCGGCCGCGCCGGCGGCCGCCCGCCCGCGCTGTACGCCTTCGCCGACACGCGGATCAGGGTCACCGACGAATTCGCCACCCTGCGTCCCCCGATGTGATCGGTGCGGCGCCTGGTCTCGATACACCTCCTCGCCTGGCGGCTCGTCGGCCACTCGACCATCGGACGTCAGCGCCGACGGTCGCGAGGGTTCAGGCAGCGGGCGCGACCGGCGGCCCGGGAAGCGTCGCAGGAGGACCGGTCACGCAGGAGCGGTGAGGACGGCGGCGTCGCCGTCGGTGATCGCGATGGTGTGTTCACTGTGTGCGGTCATCGACCCGTCCGCGGACCGGATGGTCCATCCGTCGGGGTCGTAGACGATCTGCGACGTCCCTTGCGCCAGCCACGGTTCCAACGCGAGCGTCAGACCCGGGCGCAGTCGCATACCGTGGCCGGTCCGGCCGACGTTCGCCACATGCGGGTCCTCGTGCATGGTCCGACCGAGTCCGTGACCACCGAAATCGGTATTGACCATGTATCCCCGGGAGGTGCACACCTCGCCGATGGCCGCCGAGATGTCACCGAGGCGGTTCCCGTCCCTGGCCGCGTCGATCCCGGCGGCCAGCGCCAGGCGCGTGGTCTCGACGAGGAACTCGTCCTCGGACCGGGGCGTCCCGACGATCACCGTGCGTGCCGAATCGGCGACCCACCCGTCGATCGACACCGCGATGTCCATACTCAGCACATCACCGTCGGCCAGCACATGGTCGTGCGGAAGGCCGTGCAGCACAGCGTCGTTGACCGACAGGCAGATCACGTTGCGGAACGGGCCGCGACCGAAGGACGGAGAATAGTCCCAGTAGCACGAGACCGCGCCGCGCCGGGTGATCAGATCGCGGGCGCGAAGCTCGAGGTCAAGCAGGTTCACGCCGACCTTTGCGCGTCCGGACAGATCGTCGAGCAACTCCGCGATGAACGCACCGGTCACCCGCATCGACGCGACCTCGGCCGCCGACTTGAGTTCGATCACCACCATCCTCCTTCTCGGTATTTAAATACCACCGTACCCATGCACGCGGTATTTTCATACCGGCGCGGTATTTTCATACCAGCCCAGTACTGTGGAGGCATGGTCCGTGCACCGTTGACAGCAGAACAGATCGCCGCGGGACGCCGGCTGGGCACGCTGCTGCGCGAGAGCCGAGGTGACCGGACGGTGCTCGACGTCGCGCAGGGCGCTGGGATCTCGCCGGAGACCTTGCGCAAGATCGAGGGCGGCCGACTACTGACACCGTCGTTCGCCACCGTCGTCGCGCTCAGTCGCGTGCTCGACGTCTCGGTCGAAGCGCTCGCCGAGGTCGTCGACGGTGAGGCATCGGTTCAGATCGGCTGACCGTCCGTCCCGGACTCTGGGTGGTCCGGCGCCTCGACGAGATCGCCGACCCCGAGGTCCGCGGTTCTGGATGCGAGCGCGGCGCCGAGGTAGACGAGCGCCGCGGCCAACGGCGCGCAGATGAACAGCGCCCACACGCCGCCGGGTCCGCCACGGACCGCGCCGTCGAGCCAGAGATCGGGTACGACGCGGAAGGTCGCGCCGACGGGCAGCGTGAGCGGATCGTCGAATCGCCAATCGGCCACCGCGGTACCCAGCCACGCCCCGAGCAACGAGCCGATGACCGTCGCCGCGGCGACCGCCATGAACCCCGCCGGGCCCCGCCACCGCCGGCACGCGAACCAGACCACGAGCACCGCGGCGAGGCCGTATCCGAGTTGCATCAACGCGAAGACACCGACGCCGGCGAACTCCTCGGGGAACTGCTCGGCCGGGATGATCGCGGACTCGGGACCGACGACCCGACCGGACATCGCGGGAGTCACCATCGCCCAGATCATCCCGACGACGACACCGAGCAGGACGACTGCGCCCAGGGCAACGATCAGTGGTCGGACCGGCGAGTGCGGTCCGCGTTCCGTGACCGGCGATCCGGGAGCGGCTACCTCCGCCGGCGCCGGTCCGGAGACCTGCGCCGCGGGGTCGGTCATCGTCGGCCCAGCTCGGAGGAGTCCACCGACCCGTGCCTCGAACAGCGGGCGCCCCAGCCGTCGGGGCGTACCTGGACCACCATCCGCCGGCCGCACTGTCCACAGAATCGTGGAGGTTCGAGGCCCATCTGCGCCGCCGTCGGGATGGCGTCGGGGCCCTGCAGCTCCAGTTCGAGGCCGGTGTACACGCCGTATCGACCCGGCTGCGCGAGCGGTCCGGGAACGTCGGGCTGCGCGGTCGGGGTCGCCGCGGGGTCCGCGGGCGTCGTCGAGATCATCACCTGATCGAGCCTAGGCCTAGATGCTGTCGTTGAGCGCCTTGATGGGCATCGACAGGTCCGACAAGAGGTCGAGGTCGTCCTCGGCGGGACGTCCCAACGTCGTCAGATAGTTGCCGACGATGACCGCGTTGATACCGCCCAGGATGCCCTGCTTGGCACCGAGGTCACCGAGGGTGATCTCGCGACCACCGGCGAACCGCAGGATGGTGCGCGGCAAGGCAAGTCGGAACGCGGCGACCGACTTCAGCGCCTCGGACGCGGGCAGGACGTCGAGGTCACCGAACGGTGTGCCGGGGCGCGGGTTGAGGAAGTTGAGCGGCACCTCATCGGGCTCGAGCGAGGCGAGATCGGCAGCGAACTCGGCACGCTGCTCCAGGCTCTCCCCCATGCCCAGGATGCCGCCGCAGCAGACCTCCATGCCGGCGTCGCGCACCATCCGCAGGGTGTCCCAGCGCTCCTCCCAGGTGTGCGTGGTCACCACGTTGGGGAAGTGGCTGCGTGCGGTCTCCAGGTTGTGGTTGTAGCGGTGCACGCCCATGTCCTTGAGCTGATCGACCTGCTCCTGGGTGAGCATGCCGAGGCTGCAGGCGATCTGGATGTCCACCTCGTTACGGATCGCCTCGATCCCCGCGGCGACCTGGCTGAGGAGTCGCTTGTCCGGGCCGCGGACGGCGGCGACGATGCAGAACTCGGTCGCGCCGGTCTTCGCGGTCTGCTTGGCGGCCTCCACCAGCGACGGGATGTCGATCCAGGCGCTCCGTACCGGGGACGCGAAAAGTCCGGACTGCGAACAGAAGTGGCAATCCTCCGGGCAGCCGCCGGTCTTGAGCGAGATGATGCCCTCGACCTCGACCTCGGGCCCGCACCACCGCATCCGCACGTCGTGGGCGAGCTCGAGCAGCTCGGTCAGCCGGTCGTCGGAGAGCTGGAGAACCTCGAGGACCTGATCACGGTTCAGTGCCTCACCACGCTCGAGGACCTGCGTGCGCGCCACCGCGAGGATGTCGTCGCCCGACGACTGATCGGTGTGCTGCTGCTGGGTACCGGGTGCGACTGGTGCCTGGGTCACGAGAGAACTCCTTCGAGGGACTGGGATGGGCGGTCATACGACGACGGTGATGCCGTCGGCGAGGTATCGGTTGCGGTCGTAGGCGTGGCGCGCGCGAACTCCCGGCGCAGCCACCCGGGGTCGATCCACGACGGGGCACGGCGACGGAACTCGGCCGGGTCGAGGGCACCGGCACCCGCCGGGATGGTCCCGACGATGGGTACGCCGGTCAGTCGCGGGAGGTCGGTGCGGTTGCAGACCATCGCGAGATCCGGCTCGACAGGCCAGGATCCGATGATCAGTCCGGCCGGCCGCAGACCGCGAGCCGCGATCGCCGCGACGGTGAGCTCCGCATGGTTGAGCGCACCGAGCCCGGCCGGCACCACGACCACCACGGCCGCATCGGTGGCAGCCGCGACATCGAGCAGGGTGAGATCCTCGGCCAGCCGGACGAGGATTCCGCCGGCGCCCTCGACGAGCGTGACGTCGTGATCGGCAGCCAACCCACGCACGGCGGTGGTGACGGTGTCGAGGTCGAGCGCGGGCATCGCGGCACGGCGCGCGGCGGTGTCCGGCGCGAGTGGCTCGGGATAGCGGACACACTCGGCGGTATCGATCGGCCCGGCCAGCGCCTCGACGACGGCCAGGTCGCCCGCCTCCCCCGTCGCCACCCCCGTCTGGGCGGGTTTGCACACGGCGGCATGGAGATTCGCGTGGGCGACGGCGGCGACCAACGCTGCCGTGACGATCGTCTTGCCGACATCGGTCGATGTGCCGGTCACCGCCAGGACGCGGCCGGGACGGGCGGTCATCGGACCCCCACCCCACGAACGGCGTCGTCGACGACGGCGGCGACCCGGTCGAGCAGGGCGACGTCGAGGTCGGCGCGCACGGTCAGCCGCAGCCGCGACGTGCCTGCGGGGACCGACGGCGGGCGAAAACAGCCGACCAGGACGCCGAGTTCACGGCACCGGGCGGCGGCTGCCACCGCGGGCTGCGGCTCGCCGATGACCAACGAGATCACCGCGGCCGCGGGCGACGGGGCGCCGACCGCGCTGGCCAGCCGGGAGGCGTTGTCGCGGAGCCGATCCGGCAATGTCGGGTCGGCGCGCAGCACACCGAGCGCGCTGCGGGCGGCACCGACGGCCGCCGGGTTGAGTCCGGTGTCGAAGATGAAGGTCCGTGCGCGGTCGATCAGATGGGCACGGAGAACGGCCGACCCGAGGACGACCCCGCCCTGGGCGCCGAGCGACTTGGACAGCACCGTCGTGACCACGAGGTCGGGCGCTCCGGAGAGGCCCAGTTCGGCGACCAGGCCACGACCGCCGGGTCCACGGACACCCAGCGCATGGGCCTCGTCGACGAGCAGTGCCGCGCTGTTGTCGCGGGCCGCTGCATGGAGTTCGGCGATCGGCGCCGGTGCACCGTCGATGCTGTAGACCGAGTCGGTGACGACGAGCGCACGCCGTTCGGTCCGGTCCCGCAGGGCGGCACGGACCGCGGCGTGATCACCACGGTCGACCACCACGACCCGTGCCCGCGACAACCGGCAACCGTCGATCAGCGAGGCGTGGGTCCCGGTGTCGCTGACGATGAGATCGCCGCGGCCGGCCAGCGCCGTGATGGCGCCGACGTTGGCGAGGTAGCCGGACGAGAACGCCAGCGCAGCAGGGAATCCGAGGAAGTCGGCGAGCTCGTTCTCCAACTCGACGTGCAGGGCCGTGGTGCCGACGACCAGGCGCGACGCGGTGGCTCCGGCACCCCAGGTGTCGAGCGCGGCGTGTGCGCCGGCGATCACCGCGGGGTGCGTCGAGAGGCCGAGGTAGTCGTTGGAGGCCAGGTTGACCAGCGACGAGCCCTGTTGTCGGACAACCGGTTCACGGTGCAGACCGGCCTGCTGCAGCCGGTCCGCCTCGTCGGCGAGCCAGGCGAGTGCGCCGTCGGGGTCGTCGAGTGCGGTGGCCGTCGTCGCCGGCAGTTCGGTGATGGTCATCGGGCGCCTCCGGCGATCAGCTGGGCGGACAGGCATGCGTCGACCGCGGTGCGCATGCCGTGGGTGATGGCGTCGACGTCGTCGTCGGTGCACACGAACGGCGGCATCACGTAGACGAGGTTGCGGAACGGCCGGAGCCACACCCCGGCGTCGACCGCCGCCGCGGTGGCCACGGCCATGTCCACCGGCCGGTCCAGTTCGACGACGCCGATGGCACCCAGCACCCGGACGTCGGCGACACCGTCGCGACCCGCGAGCTCGGCCAGTCCCGACCGCAACCGCGCCCCGATGGCGCTCACCCGGGCACGCCATGGGAAGTCCAGCAGTAGTTCGACCGCGGCCACCGCGACCGCACACGCCAGCGGGTTGGCCATGAACGTCGGACCGTGCGCCAGTCCCCCGGCCTCTCCCCGGCTGATCACCTCGGCGACGTCGGTGGTGCACAGGGTGGCGGCGAGCGTCAGGTACCCACCGGTCAGCGCCTTGCCCAGACACATGATGTCGGGGTCGACCCCCGCGTGGTCGGCGGCGAACAGTTCACCGGTCCGGCCGAAGCCGGTGGCGATCTCGTCGAAGATCAACAGCACGCCCGCGCGATCACAGATCCGCCGCAACTCCGACAGGTAGCGCGGGTCGTGGAACCGCATGCCACCCGCGCCCTGCACGACGGGTTCGACGATGACGGCCGCGAGCCGATCGCGATGCGCCTGGACCGCCGCTTCGAGAACGGCCACGTACTCGTCGTCGTGGTGTGCCGGCGGAGCCGGGACGAAGACCTGCTCGGCCAGCACGTCGGTCCACATCGAGTGCATCCCACCGTCGGGATCGCAGACGCTCATCGGGGTGAAGGTGTCGCCGTGATATCCGCCGCGCCACGTCAGCAGTCGGGTCTTCTCCGGACGGCCTCGACTTCGCCAGTACTGCAGAGCCATCTTCACCGCCACCTCGACCGACACCGAACCGGAGTCGCAGAAGAAGACCTTCTGCAGCGGTTCCGGGGTGACCGACACCAGCAGCTCGGCCAATCGCGCGGCCGGCTCGTGGGTCAGCCCCCCGAACATCACGTGTGCCATCGATCCCAGCTGGCAGGTGATCGCCGCGTCGAGAACAGGATGCCGGTAGCCGTGGATGGCGGCCCACCACGAGCTCATACCGTCGACGACCTCTCGGCCGTCGCCGAGCTCGAGGTGCACGCCATGCGCCCCGCGCACCACCAGCGGCGCCCCGGGCGACGGATCGCCGTCGGCGGACTCCACTCCCGACGCAGGCAGCATCGCGCCATACGGATGCCACACGTGCTGGGCATCGATGCGGCTGATGGTGGCGTCGTCCACGGGGACTGTCCTTCGGGTGTCGCGGGCTGCTGCGTCCTGGACACTGTACAGGCGTCTCCTGGACGCTGTACAGGGCGACGGATTTCGCCGTCGCCGGGCCATCTACGCTGTCGGGGTGAGCAACAGTCGAGCCGACGTCCTGCGCGCGGCCCGGGACATCCTCACCGATCACAGCCTGGCGGACCTGTCGATGCGCCGTCTGGCCACCGACCTCGGGGTGCGTCCCAACGCGTTGTACTGGCACTTCCCGAACAAGCAGACGCTGTTGGCCGCGCTCTCCGACGACATCCTCGGTGAGGTGGCCGCGCCGCCTCCCACACTGTCCTGGGACGAGCGTCTCGCCTTCCTGGCGACGGGTATGCGCGCCGCCCTGCTGGGCGTGCCCGACAGCGCCGAGGTGGTGTCGTCGAGCTGGGCGAGCGGGTTGTCGCCGAAGTCGATCGCCATCGAACTGGCCGACACGGCGCGCGACGGCGGACTCAGCGTCCGCGACGCACAGGCCGTCGCGACCGCGGTGTGCCAGCTGGTCATCGGCCTGACCATCGAGGAGCAGACACGCGCGCAGATGGAGAGACTGCAGGTGATCGGCCCCTCCGGACGAGACTTCACCACCGAGTTCACCGACGGGCTGAGCGTGATCCTGGATGGTGCCCGGATGCGCTCCATCGGCAAGCAGCCCGTGCCGGAGATCGCCGAAAGTAAAGAAAAGTAAAGGTCAGCAGGGGTGCGACCGTCGGAGTGTCGCGACTGACGCGAATCGAGAATCACAGCTTCGGCATGTAGATTGCTTCCGGACACAACAGCCTGCAGCACCATCGACCATGCCGTCGGGTTTCGTTCCGTGAACCCCGACGTTCGAGACAGGAAGACACAGCCAAGGTAGTGGCAGCCCCGACTCACACCACCGTCCCGGTGACACCGGCCCCGGTGGACAACGTCCCTGCATACCGCACAGACCTCGACGGTCTGCGCGGCATCGCCATCACCCTGGTCGCGTGCTTCCACATCTGGTTCGGCCGCGTCTCCGGCGGTGTCGACGTCTTCCTGGTGCTCTCGGGGTACTTCTTCATCGGGTCCCTGCTGCGCCACGCGATCCACAGTCAGGCGCCGCACGTCGCCTTCCGCGACACCGTCAACCCGTGGCCGCGACTCAAGCGGTTGCTGCGCCGGCTACTGCCCGCCCTGTTCACCGTGCTGATCGCGGTGGCGGTGCTGACGGTGATCATCATCCCGCAGACCCGGTGGGTGAGCATCGGACGCGAACTGGTCGCGAGTGCGCTCTACTACCAGAACTGGCATCTGGCACTGAACTCCCAGGATTACCTGGCGGCGAGTTCGGCCAACAGCCCGCTGCAGCACATCTGGTCGATGTCGGTGCAGGGTCAGTTCTTCCTCGTCACGCTGCTCGTCGCGCTGGCGTTCGCCGCGGTGATCAAAGTGGCTGCCCGCCTGATCGCACCGCTGGCCGAGCCCCGGGTGATCAAGGCCCTCGTGGGCGCTGCGGTGCTGGCGGTGGCCGCGGTGTCGTTCTACTGGGCCCACATGCGCATGGGCGTGAACCAGCAGTTCAACTACTTCGACACGCTGTCGCGACTGTGGGAACCGCTCGCGGGCGGCCTGCTCGCCATCTGGCTGCCGAGTTGGCGTGTGCCGCGCTGGGTTCGGACGATCGCCGCCGTGGTCGCGCTCGCGCTGATCATCACCTGCGGGTGGTGGATCGACGGCGTCGACTCGTATCCGGGTCCCTGGGCGCTCGTACCGGTCGGCTCGACGCTGCTGATCATCTGGGCCGGTGCCACCGCCCTGGAACGTCCGCGACCCGGGGTCGACGAACCCCAGGCGTTGCCGCCGGTCAACCGGATGCTGGCCAGCCGGTGGCCGGTGTGGCTGGGCACCATCGCGTACTCGCTCTACCTCTGGCACTGGCCCCTGCTGATCTTCTACCTCACCTGGCGTGGCAAGGACCACGCCTCCGTGCTCGAGGGCGTCGTCCTGCTCACGGTGTCGATCGGTCTCGCCTGGCTCACCAAGCGCTACATCGAGGATCCGCTGCGCGGCGGTGGCCGCGCGGCTCCGGCGCGTGGACGTCGCGACGGCCACGCCCCGTGGCTCACCTACACGTCGGTGGTCACGTCGATCCTCGTGGTCGCCACCGTGGTCACCGGTGTGGGCATCAAGCTGTGGGACCGGCACGTGAGCACCATGGTGGTCGACACCAAGAACCTCGATCCCCGCCTCTACCCGGGTGGACGGGCCCTGCTGAACGCCGCGCCGGTGCCGGCGCTCGATCCGCAGCCGTCACCGTTGATGGTCACCCAGGACTTCCCCGAGACCTCCACCGACGGTTTCATGAGCAACTTCGAGGACCCGGACATCCATGTCGGGGTGTACGGCGATCCCAACGCCACCAAGACCGTCGCGCTGATCGGCGGATCGCACGCCGAGATGTGGATCAGTGCACTCAACCTGATCGGACAACGCAATCACTTCAAGGTGACCACCTACCTGAAGATGGGTTGCCCGATGTCCACCGAACTCGTACCGAAACAGAACGGCGTGCCCTATCCGCAGTGTCACGACTGGGTGCAACGGGTGACCAAGAAGGTGATCGCCGACAAACCCGATGCGGTGTTCACGAACTCGACCCGCCCGCGTGATTACGATCCGGGCGACTGGGTTCCACCCACGTACACACCGATCTTCGACGACTTCATCGCCGCCGGGATCGAGGTCTTCGGCATCCGGGACACACCGTGGCCGAAGAACGCGGAGGGGCTGATCGACACTCCGACGTGTCTGGCCAACGGCGGCACGGCGACGAGTTGCGCGACGCGCCGCGACGTCGCCCTGGCGCCCGAGGACCCCGCGCTGGCGCTGGAGGCGACCCGTCCCACCTTCCACGCACTCGACCTCTCCGACGGGGTGTGCGATGCACAACTGTGTCCGGCGATCGTGGGCAACATCATCGTCTACAAGGATTGGCACCACCTGAGCGCAACCTACGTGCGCAGTCTGGCGGACGAACTCGGCCGTCAGATGGCCGTCGCGGCACCCTGGACCGGACCACCCGGTCCCTGATGTACCCCGCGTCGTCGACCGCACAGTCGATCCGGATCTCTCCGAGATGAACCGACGACGGTTGGCGGCTAGTGTCGTCTCATGGAATCGCCGAACGCCGAGGTGACGAAGTCACCGGCCCCCGACGCCGGAGGTTCGACCCCCGCCCAGCCCGCGGAGGTCTTCGAGATCCCCAGCCAGATCGACCACACCGAGCAGGCCGGCGACGAACCGCCGTTCATCGTGTGGCCCGGCCAGCAGTACCCACTCGGCGCCACGTACGACGGTGTGGGAACGAACTTCTCGCTCTTCTCGGAGGTGGCCACAGCCGTCGACCTCTGCCTCATCGACAGCTCCGGCACCGAGCGGCGCATCCGACTCGAAGAGGTCGACGGGTACTGCTGGCACTGTTACCTGCCCAACGTCGGCCCCGGACAGTTCTACGGCTATCGGGTGCACGGCCCGTACGAGCCGTCCCAGGGGCTGCGCTGCGACCCCAGCAAGCTGCTGCTCGATCCCTACGGGAAGGCCTTCTACGGCGATTTCGACGGCGATCCGTCGCTGTTCTCGTACGCGCTGGCCACCGGTGAGACCGACGACAGAGACCCGGACGCGACGGACGAGACCGACGAGATCGATGCGGCCGACGTCGACGAGATCGCCCCTGCATCCGAGGTCGCGGCGGACGCCGGCGGTGACACGGAGGGCGACGATGCCGGCGACGACGACGAGGGTGACGACGGCGCGGGGGTGAGCGGGAATCCGGCGGAGACGGGCACCGCCACCCCGAGCGTCCCGATGGCATCGACGCAACCCGCGGACATGCCACAACTCGACTCGCTGGGCCACACGATGGTCTCCGTCGTCATCAATCCGTACTTCGACTGGCAGAACGACCGGTCGCCGCGCCGTCCCTATCACGAGACGGTCATCTACGAGGCGCACGTCAAGGGCATGACGGCAACCCACCCCGACGTGCCGGAGCACCTGCGCGGAACCTACGCCGGGCTCTGCCATCCGGTCATCATCGACCATCTGAAGGCCTTGGGCGTCACGGCGATCGAGTTGATGCCGGTCCACCAGTTCATGCAGGACTTCGTCCTGCGCGATCAGGGTCTGCGGAACTACTGGGGGTACAACACCTTCGGATTCCTCGCCCCCCACCTCGAGTACGCATCCAAACCCGACCAACCCGCCAGTGCCGTCACCGAATTCAAGGCAATGGTACGGGCGTTCCATCAGGCGGACATCGAGGTCATCCTCGACGTCGTCTACAACCACACCGCCGAGGGCAATCACCTCGGTCCGACGATCTCGTTCCGCGGCATCGACAATGCGGCGTATTACCGACTGGTCGACGACAGCCCGGACATGTACATGGACTACACCGGGACGGGCAACAGTCTCAACGGCCGCCATCCGCACACCCTGCAGCTGATCATGGATTCGCTGCGGTACTGGGTGCTGGAGATGCACGTGGACGGCTTCCGCTTCGACCTCGCCTCGACCCTGGCCCGTGAGCTCCACGACGTGGACAGGTTGTCCGCGTTCTTCGATCTGGTGCAACAGGATCCGGTGGTCAGCCAGGTCAAGCTGATCGCCGAGCCATGGGACGTCGGCGAGGGCGGCTATCAGGTCGGCAACTTCCCGCCGCTGTGGACCGAGTGGAACGGCAAGTACCGCGACACCATGCGCGACTACTGGCGCGGCGAGCCGGCGACCCTCGGCGAGTTCGCATCTCGTCTCACCGGATCGTCCGATCTCTACGAGGCCACCGGGCGACGTCCGCTCGCCAGCATCAACTTCGTGATCGCCCACGACGGCTTCACGCTCCGTGACCTCGTGTCCTACAACGAGAAGCACAATCTGGCCAACGGTGAGGACAACCGGGACGGCGAGAGCCACAACCGATCCTGGAACTGTGGCGTCGAGGGCCCCACCGACGACCCGGAGATCCTCGAGTTACGGGCGCGCCAGCAACGCAACATCCTGGCGACACTGTTCCTGTCGCAGGGCACACCGATGCTCGCGCACGGCGACGAGATCGGCCGCACCCAGCAGGGCAACAACAACGTCTACTGCCAGGACTCGCAACTCGCGTGGATGGACTGGTCGCTGGCGGAGAAGCACTCGGAGCTGTTGGAGTTCACGCGTAAGGCGATCGCGCTGCGCACCCGGCATCCGGTGTTCCGGCGCCGGAGATTCTTTGCCGGCAAACCACTTCGGTGGGGCGGCCAGGATCTCGACATCGTGTGGCTCACACCTGCGGGACAGGCCATGACCGCGGAGGATTGGGACAGCGGCTTCGGCAAGAGTCTCGCCGTGTTCCTCAACGGCGACGGCATCGGCGAGAAGAACGAGCGTGGCGAGAAGGTCACCGACGACAGCTTCATCATCTGCTTCAACGCGCACTACGGTGACATCGACTTCTACCTGCCGCCCGCCTCGTGGGGACTCGAATGGGCGGGTGAGCTCGACACCACCGATCCCACCGGCGCGACCGACCTGACCATCGGGGCCGAGACGTCTCTGACGGTCGGCGCCCGGTCGGTCCTGGTGCTGCGCAAGACGGCGTGACCGAACCGGTGTCCGTGGTGACCGACCGCGCCGACCCGGGTGGGCAGCGGGAACCGTTGGCCACCTACCGGATTCAACTGACTCCGGACTTCGGGTTCGCGGATGTGATCGACGTGCTGCCACAGATCGCCTATCTCGGGGTGAGTCATCTCTATCTCTCGCCGATCGGGCGGGCGATGGCCGGGTCCACACATGGCTACGACTGGGTGCCGCCGCCGGCGGTCGCGACCGCGTTGGGTGGACTCTCCGGCCTGCGCGATCTGCGTCGAGCCGCAGGCGCACACGGCCTGGGCCTGATCATCGACATCGTGCCCAACCACACCGGCGTCGCCGATCCCCGGCAGAACCCCTGGTTCGGCGATCTGCTCCGGTACGGGGCCGGATCTCGCTACGCAGGCTATTTCGACGTGGATTTCTCCACGGACAACGGCGCGGACGGGAAGATCGCACTCCCGGTGCTCGCCGCGGACGGTGACCTGAGCCCGCTCGCCGTCGACGACGGACACCTGCGCTACTACGATCACGTGTTCCCCACCGCACCCGGGAGCGCGTCGTCGGGGACCCCGATCGACGTGCACGATCGGCAACACTATCGGCTGGTGCCGTGGGACAGTGGCCTGATCGGTTATCGACGCTTCTTCACGGTCAACGAACTCGCCGGACTCCGCCAGGAGGACCCCACGGTGTACGCCGCCACCCATCGGTGGTTGCAGGACCTCGTCGCCGAGGACCTGATCGACGGTGTGCGCGTGGATCATCCGGACGGACTCTGGGATCCGCAGGCGTACCTGCGCTCCCTCCGGGCCGATGTCGGCGACGACCGGTTGATCTACGTGGAGAAGATCCTGGCACCCGACGAGAGCCTGGAACCGACCTTGCCGGTCCAGGGAACGACCGGCTACGAGCAGCTACGGGTGATCGACGCGGTGTTCACCGCACCCACCGGGGTGATCGAACTCGACGAGGTCCACGAACGGGTCACGGGATCCGCCGGCGATGCCGCATGGCTGCACCGCACCGAACGCGAACGCAAGCTCGCGACCCTGCGCGACCAGTTCCCCACCGAACACCGCCGTCTGGTCCGCGCGATCACCCATTCCGACCCCTCGGCCGACCTGGACGCCATCGCGGAGGCCACCGCCGAGTTGATCGCCGACCTGGGCGTCTATCGTGCCGACTACCCGTCGCTCCGCACGCGGCTGCTCGACGTCGCGGACCAGATCGCCCGCCGCGCACCACGGCTCGCTCCCGCACTCGACCTCATCGTGCAGTCCACGGCCAGTCCCGGCGCCGCCGCGTCGCGTCTGGCGCAGACATGCGGGGCGGTCACCGCGAAGAGTGTCGAGGACAGCCTCTTCTACCGCACCGCCCGGTTGGTGTCGGCCCAGGAGGTGGGCGGCGACCCGGCCAATCCCGCGATGTCGTTGCGGGACTTCCACTTCCAGAATGGGCGACGCGCCCATGATTGGCCGTGGGCGATGACCGCGACATCGACGCACGACACCAAACGAGGCGAGGATGTCCGGGCCCGGATCTCCCTGCTCACCCAGGTACCCGAACGCTGGACGATGCTCGTCGGCCGGATCTGGGCGGCCGCACCGCCTCCCGACGACCTGACCGGATACTTCCTGCTGCAGAACATCCTGGGTATCTGGCCGATCGACCGGCCGGCCGACGATGCGCTGCGCGACCGCATCAAGGCCTACGCCCAGAAGGCGTCCCGGGAGTCGGGTCTTCGTACCACCTGGACCGAGGTCGACGAGGACTTCGAGTCCGCGCTGTCCTCGTGGATCGATCAGCTCACCTCCGGGCCACTCGCCGACGACATCGCCGGACTGGTCGCCGAGATCGCGCCGAGCTGGCGATCGGAAGCACTGGCCCGCAAGGCGATCGCGCTGCTCGGGCCGGGGATCGGGGACATCTACCAGGGCACCGAGTGGTGGGATGACTCACTCGTCGACCCGGACAACCGGCGGCCGGTCGACTACGGGCAGTCGACCGATCACCCGAAGACCGCGTTGATCCGAGCGGCGTTGCGCGCGCGTGCCGCGCATCCCGCCGCATTCCGGCCGGGCGGTACCTACACACCGCTGTATGCCGACGGGCCGGGTTCCGATCATGCGATCGCGTTCACCCGCGGTGTCGGCCCCGATCCGCGGGTGGTGGTGCTGACCGCACGATTCACCCACAGCCTGACCACGCACCACCGGTCCGCGACGTCGGTGACACTGCCCCCGGGCCGATGGCGATGCACCCTGACCGATGTGATCCATGACGGCAGAATCGATCTCGCCGCACTGACGGACGACGCCGCGGTGTCGATCCTCGTCCGGGAGGACTGAGGCGACCAGTTCGCCGCCGGACCCGTCAGCCGGCCGGGGCCGGGGCGGGAGCTGCCGGGGCGGGGGCGGTGGGTTGTCCGCCGGTCTGGCCGCCCTGTTCGGGACCGATACCCGCCTGCGCACCACTGACCTGCGACACCAACCATTGACCGTCCTGGTTGCTCAGATCCAGCCAGAGGAGCATGAGACTCTTGCCGCCCTCCGGTGCGAGAGCACTCTTGCCGCTCACCTCCACCAGCACCGATGTTCGCGCGCTGTCGGCGTCGAATCGCTCGACCGACACCGACTTCACCGCCGACTCCGCATCCTGCAGATTGAGCTGGGTGACCGCCTGGGCGGTGTCGGATTGCTGCTGCTCCAGGTGTTTGCGGAAGTCGCCGGTCGACAACGGGCCGAGCTCGTTCTTCATGTCCGCCACACCATCCTTGGTCATCGCGCCGACCAGTTTGGTGACGAACTGCTCGGATGCGGACTTGCTCGCGTCGAACGCGGCCAGTTCCTCGCTCTGCCGGTGATATCCCCAGCCCAGCAACGCCACACCGACCAACGCGGCGACGACCACCAGAACGCCCAGCGTCTTCAGCAGACCACCGGTGGTGACGGTGAGCGAGATCTGTCGTCCCCGGCCCGCGGCCGACGACGGGGTGTCGACCGCCCCGGCCTTCTCCCCCACCGCTTTGTCCGCGTCTGCCGACGTGGACGCACGCCGATCGGATCGGACCCGCGCCGCCTTGGTCCGAGGTCGCGGCGCCTCCTCGGCATCCACGTCGCCCGCTGGTGCGTCCGCAGCATCGTCCGCGGTGTCGGTCGGATCGCCGTCGGTCAGGTCGCCGTCGGTCAAGTCGCTGTCGGCCGGGTCTGTCTGGCCCGCGCGGTCGTCCACGATGTCCGGATCGTTCCTTTCGCGGTCGTTGTCGGAGGTGTCGGTCGTCTTGTCCTGCTTGGTCATTCCTGCTCACAATCCCCGGCAGTTCGCCCGCCGGGTCTTCACGTCACTTGTCGAGTGGCACGGTCCGCGCATTCGGGTCGTACCCGGGCGGCGGGCCCGCGGTGTCGTCTCCGGGTGGCCGGGGTGCGTTCGCCGACCCACGGATCTGCTGCGTCGGATCTTCAGTGACACAGTACAGATTGGTCGGCACGGTCAGTTCCAGGATCTTGGTGGGCCGCACCGGGGTGACCGCGTAGTTGCAGTGCGGGCGCGGGAAGATCGACCCGAACGCCCACCACGCGCCACCGTGGAACATGGTGAGGCTCTTGACCGAAGCGTCACGGATGGATGGCAGCAGATTCGCCAGGGCGGGTGCCCGCAGCGCGCCCTGCCGAGCCACGTCCACGAACTGCTGCAGCACATCGGTGATCGGGTCTCGGATCTGGTTGAGGGACCCGGTCAGACTCGTCAGTTGCGCCGGGCCACGGCCCAGCAATGTCCGGATCTCCTTGTCGGACGCGACCGCCGCGTTCACGATCGTGCTCAACGAACCGACCGTGGTGCCGAGATCGGGCTGGATGTCCGACGTCGTCTTCAGGATGGTGCCGGTGTCGGAGATCAATGTCTTGGTCTGCGGGAGGACACGGGCCAGGTCGGTGAAGATGGTGCCGCCGGAGACGAACAACACGCGGAGCGTGTTCTTGTCGGAGCCGTCCGAACCGAGCGCCACCTCCAGGTTGTCCACGGCGGAACGGAGTTTCACCGGGTCGATCTGCTCGACGACGTTGAGGGCCGACTCCAGCATGTCGGGGAACGGCGCGGTGACGCGCGTCTGGTTCACCTCGATGACGTCGCCGTCGGCGAAGTACGGTCCGTCCGCGGACGGCGGTTCGAAATCGACGTACTGCTCGCCCGCCGCCGACAACCCCAGCGCGGCGACCACCGCGTTGCGGTTGATCTTCACGTCTTCCTCGATCCTCACGGTGACGTCGACGGACTCGGGTTGGACCCGGATCTTCTCGACGTCACCGATCCGGGCGCCCCGCAGGGTGACGCCGGAGGTCTCCTGGAGTCCACCGGAGATCGGGAAGTGCACGGTCAGGTGGTAGGTCCCCTTGAACGGATCCCAGCGCAACGCGCCGAAGGAAAGATAGGCCAGGCCCACCAGCATCACCAGCACGAGACCGATGTTGCCCACGAGGACCGAATGCGATCGCACCCAGGAGAACGGGCCGGATATCGCTCTCATCCGCAGCACCCCTTGGTTCCGGTGAGCCGGGCCAACAGCCGGGTGAGCGTCTGCTGCAATGCCTTCGAGCCCTCGTCGACGTCGCCGAGCTCGGGCAGTCGGCTGGCCGAGTCGAAGCCCGCACCCGGGTTGAGGTAGTAGACCTTGGCCGACAGGGCGGCGGCGCTGCCCGGGGTGGACTTGACCCACTTCGGCGTGAGCACGTTGACGTTGTCCGACAGCGGACCGAGGGTGCCCGCCGCCTCGCGGAGACCGTTGAGCGCGGTCTCCAGATGGCCGAGGAGGCTGACGAGGTCGTCCCCGTCGGAGCGCAGGAAGTCGTTGGTCGCCGCGGTCACCTGATTGGTCTTGTCCAACGTCGTCAGGATCTGTCCGATCTGACCGTTGACCGCGTTGACCGCCGGCGCCAACTTGTTGATGGACGCCATGATCTGGGCGCGGCCGGCGGCGAGTTGCCCGGTGAGCACCTGGGTGTTGCGCATCGACTCGTCGACCTCGGCGGCGTTCTGGTTGAACTTGGTGATCGCCGTGGTGAGGCCCTCGATCGAGCCGGACAGGTCATCGGGGCTCGGCGAGACGGCATTGCTCAGTTCGGTGAGGATCACCTGCAACGAACTCAGCGATCCGCTGTCGACCAGACCGGACGTGCTCACCAGGAGATCTTCGACGGTGGCGGCCGCCGTCGTCGGCCCGGTCAGGGTGTCCCCGTCCGCGAGGTATCCGGTCGGCTGTCCCGGCGGTGGCAACAGCGCGACGAAGACGTCGCCGAGTGGTGTCGCCTGCCGCAGTTCGGCGCCGGTGCCCACCGGAAGTTTCGACGACGTGCCGACGTCCATCGTGACGATCGCCGTGTAGTTCTCCGCCACGATGTCGGAGACCTGGCCGACGTCGTTGCCGTTGAGCTTCACCTTGGCTCGGGTCGGCAGGTTGAGTGCGTTGTCGAATTTCGCGGTCAGCTGGATGGAATCGCCGATCCCGCCGGGCGCCGGCAACGGTATCTGCTCGACCGTCAGGCCGGGCACCACGCCGCAGCCCGACATCGTCAACACGGCTCCGACGGCCAACGCCACCAGGCCACGGCGATGCCTCCGCCTGCCGGGACCGGCGTCGCGCTGGACCCGGAACGGGCCGATCGGTTCACGTGTCATTTCGTCAACTCCAACAGCGCCGAGAACACGCCGAGGTCGGGACCGAAGTCCTTCAACTGTCCGGTCCGGCATCCGTTCTTCTGCAGGTTGATCGCCTGACAGAAGGTCGACAGCAATTCGGTGTCGAGCAGCGACTTGTCCAGGAGCACCTGCGCCCGCCACGCGCCCTGTTCCGCCGAGACCGAGTTGCTCAGGTTCTGGAAGAGCAACGGTCCGAGGTCGATCGTCTCGACCACCTGGCGGGAGTAGTCGCTGAGATTGGCGGCCAGCGCGGCCAACCGACCGGTCGACGAGCTGATGGTGCCGGAGTTGTTCTGCAGGAAGGCCGTCGTGTTCTGCAGGGTGGTGTTGAGGTCGGCCAGCGTCGCCTCCAGTCCCGGGGACTGTGTGCCCAACATCTGGGCGACGTCGTTGATGGAGTTGGAGAACGCGGTCATCTTCGGATAGTTGGCGACCAGTGTCGAGGTCAGCCCCTGCAGGGTCCGGATGATGTCCACCAGCGCGTCGCCGTTGCCCGATGCCACCGACGCGGCCTTGCCGAGTTCGTCGAGCGCGATGCGCATGCGTTCGCCATTGCCGGAGGTGATGCCCGACGTGATGTCGATCATGTCGGCGATGGGCCCCTCGCCCGGCGCGTCACCGGACAGCGACTTCACCAGTCCGTCGATGGAGTCGAACAGCTCACCGACCGAGACCGGGCTCTTGGTCTCGCCGATCACGCCACCGTCGGTCAGCTTCGCACCCTCGGAGTACGTCGGTGAGAGCTCGATGTGCCGAGTCGTCACGATCGAGGTGTTGATGATCGCCGCGGTCGCATTCGCCGGTACCGGCACGTCCTTGGACACGGTGAAGGTCACCTTGACGCGGTTGCCCTGCTGCTCGACCGAGGTCACCTGGCCGACCGGCATGCCCAGCACCGCGACGTCGTTGCCCTTGTAGAGACCGGACACGTCGTCGAAATAGGCGGTCGCCTCGATCGCCGAGCCGAACGCGGCGGTCCACTTCGCCGGGATGAGCGAACACCCGGAGAGCCCCAGGACCACGAGGACGGACACGGTGGCCAGGGTCAGGGAGCGCCGGAGCGTGCTGCGGCTCAGCATCCGTCCACCACCCGTGCTGTGCACAACCAGTTGTCCGGGAAGATGCCCCACGGCAGGTAGCCGTTCGCGTAGGGACCGTCGCCCAGGATGTTGTTGGTCAATCGCGCGGTGACCGGGAGGATCTCGAGCAGCTTGCGCAGGTTCGCACGGTTCTTCTCCAGACCCTGGGTCATCGTGTTGAGGTTGGTCATGATCGGCGCGAACTGGTTGCCGTTCTCGCGGGCGACCGCGCGGGCCTCCTCGGTGAGCTGTGCGATGCCGTCGAGCATGCGGGTGACCAACGCCTCCCGCGCGGCGATCTTCGCGGCGAGCTGCTGTCCCTGCCCGACGATCACCGACAGTTGGCTCTGGCTGTCACTGACGATCGCGGTCACCGTCTTGGTGTCGTTGACCAACTGGTTGATCTGGTCGCGACGATTCGTGATGACCCGCGACATCGCGGTCAATGAGTCCAGGGTCGGCTTGGTCACGGCCGGCGCACCGGCGAGCTGCCGATTCAGGGTGCGGATGCTGTCGGCGAACTGCTCGTCATCGATCCCGGAGATGATCGGGGTGCCCTGCTCGATCGTCTTCTGCAGGTCGTAGGGGACGGCGGTCTGTGCGATGACCCCGTCGGCCGCCGGTGACGGTGAATCCCCGAGCGACACATCGACATAACGCTGCCCCAGCAGTGTCGACATCTTGATCTCGGCGGACCCGTTGGAGGTCACCTCCACGTCCTGGTCGACCTTCATCGTGACGGTGACATGGTTGCCGTCGAGTTCGGTGGAGCTGACCTCGCCGACATCGATACCGGCCACCCGCACCTTGTCGCCGGGACGGATACCGCCGGCCTGCGCGAAATTGCCGACATAGGTCTTCTTGCCCAGATGGGCCTGGGCCAGACCCGTCACCGCGAGCACCAGGAGAACGATCACCACGGCCCCCGCGACGCCGTACCAGAAGCGTCGATTGCCGTCGAAATGGTTGCGCCAGCGCCTCATCGACACACCTCCGAGTGCTTGGTGCCGCCGATCTTGTTGATCAGTCCGGGCGGGAACAACACGTCACCGATCGCGATGTCGAGGTCACACGCGTAGATGTTGAGGTAGTTCCCCTGCCCGAGGACGAGCGGGAAGTGACCGAGGAAGACCGGCAGCTGACCGGCCAGCCGGTCGAGCTTGGCGCCGTTGGCGATCAGTGTGTTGGTCGCCGCCCGCGCATCGGTCGCCGCACCCGCGAGTGATGACCTGCTCTGCGCCAGGACGTCGGCGAAACCGCTTGCGGTCTCCCCGATCTGCGCGACCGACTTGCCGAATGCGGCCGAGTTGGCGTTCAGGTTGTGGATCAGGTTGCCGATGCTGTCGATCACCGTGCCGACCTGGTTGCCCTGCTTGGCGAGGTCGCGCATCACGCCGCTCAGGTTGTTGATGATCGCACCGATCACGACGTCGCGATCGGCCATGTCGGAGGCCAGTGTGCCGACCTCGGCCACCGTGTAACTCAGGGAGACCTTGTTGCCCTGGAACGTCTGGATCAATCCCTCCGACAGCGCATTGACCTGCTCGGGCTTGAGGGTCTCGAAGACCGGCTGGAAACCGGCGAGCAGACGGGTGACGTCGAACGAGTCCTCGGACGGCTGCTTCAGCGACGACCCGGCCGCCAGCGGCGCACTCTGGGCGTCCTTGACCAGGGTCAGCGACAGGTACCGCTGCCCGATGAGGTTCTGATACCGGATCGCGGCCTGGGTGTTGGTGAACACCTGCTGATCGGTCTGCACGTCGAAGGTGACCCGCGCGCGACCGTCGTCGAGCGAGATGTCGCTGACCCGGCCGACCCGCACGCCCGCCATCCGGACGTCGTCGCCCGACGCGAGCCCGGAGGCGTCGTTGAAATAGGTGCTGTAGGAATGGGTGTCGCCCGGTAGCGATCGCTCGAGCGTCGACCAGATGACGTACGTCAGCACGATGGCGACGACGGCGAAGAGCGAGAACCCGATCAGCGGTTTCCGGAGACTGGCCTGCCCGCGACTCATCGCCCACCTCCCTGCCGGCCACCGGGGGCACCGGGGGCGATCGTCGACGACTGCACCAGCGGTCCGAGCATGATCGTGTCCGCAGCGGTCGGCTTGCGTTTCAGCGCTGCTCCCAGGGTCTTGTTGTCCGACGACGTGGTGACCGCACCGAATCGTGCGGCGTCGCGCCGCATCCCGTCGGACGGGTAGATCATCAGCGGTCCGGAACTGGTCGGTCCCGTGCCGGTGCCCGGCCCCACACACCCGGGGCCGCGCGCCTGACCGTACGGCCCGCCGTTGTAGACCGGGCAGTTCTGCCGCGTGTAGCGCTCGAACGCGCCCAGACTCACGCCGATGTTGAGCTGGGCGTGGCCGTTGACCCCGGTGAAGACCGTCAGCACCTTGGCGGCGAGGTTGTTCAACGCGGCGAGGGCCTGCGGCAGTGCCTCGGGTTCGAGCACGGCCGCGCCGATCATCGTGTTCAGGTCACCGACCACCCGCTTGCCGCGGTCGCCGTTGGCCGCGAACAGTCCCTGGGTCTCGTCGAGCACACCCTGGCCGGCGGACAGCAGCGCCGTCAGGTCCTGCTGCTTCTCGGCGATGGTCATCGCCGGGATGACGCTGCGGCCCAGAGTGTCCAGCAGCTGCGGCGTGGATTGCGAGAGACCGCGCACCGCGTTGTTGAAGTTGTCGAACCCGGACGGTGCGCCAGGCGGGAACTGCGCGTTGATGGTCTTCCAATAGTTGTTGAGCAACGGGACGAAGGCGGCGAAGACCGAGCCGCCGCCCTTCAGGGCATCGGAGATGGTCCCGAGAACCGAGGCGAGCTCTTCGGGCGGCACGGCCTGCAACAGCGTGCGGAGTTCGTTCTGCGCGTCCTGCAATCGGATCGTCGGCAGTGTCTCGTCAGCGGGGATCGTCGCGCCCGACGACAGGTCGTCACTGCTCGGCTGTGCCGGCCGGACGAGTTCGACCGAGTTGACGCCGAACAGGTTCGACGGCACGGTACGCGCGGTGACGTTGGCCGGGATGCCCGCGGCCTGATCCGGGACGATGTCGATACCGACGTCCTTGTACTGCAGGTTGCCCGGCCCCACGCCGTCACTGAGCTCGATCGACTTCACCGACCCGACGATCAGCCCGTTGTAGCGGACGTCGGCGCTGGTGACCAGTCCGTCGCCCACGTCGGTGAGCTTCGCGGTCACCGGCACCGTCGAGCTGAAGGCACCCTGGTAGCGCAAGAAGAGCAGGACGAACAGGATCATCAGCGCGACGAGGAACGCGAGTCCCCGCAGGACATATTGCAGGAGTGAGGGATTGCGGCCGTCTGTGGCGATGTTCATGTGGCTTCCCCCTAACCCGATATCTTGATGCCGGGCGATGTGCCCCAGAACACCAGCGTCATGACCAGATTCGCGAAGACGAGCACGATGATCGCCATGCGAATCGCGTGGCCCGCGGCCACACCGACTCCCTCCGGACCGCCGGAGGCGAAGTATCCGTAGTAGCACTGGATGAACGTGGTGAGCAGGACGAACACGATCACCTTGATGAACGAGAACACCATGTCCGAGGACACCAGGAACTGGTTGAAGTAGTACAGGTACGTGCCGGCACCCTGGCCGCTCTGCAACTGATACATGAGTTGGCACGCCAGGTAATTGGCGGCCAGCGAGACCGCGTACAGCGGCACGATCGAGAGCACGGCGGCCAGCATCCGGGTGGTCACCAAGTACGGCAGCGGCCGAATGGCGATGGATTCGAGTGCGTCGATCTCCTCGGCGATCCGCATCGATCCGAGCTGCGCGGTGAACCGGCAGCCGGACTGCGCGGTGAATGCGGTGGCCGCCAGCAGCGGTGCGATCTCGCGGGTGGTGGCGAAGGCGGACAGGCCGCCCGTCACCGGGCCCATGCCGAGCAGGTTGAGCGCAGTGTAACCCTCGATGCCGACGGTGGCCCCGCCCATCACGCCCAGGATCACCATGACGCCGACGGTGCCGCCCCCGACCACGAGCGCGCCGTTGCCCCACGCGACGTCGGAGAGCAGGCGCCACACTTCTTTGCTGTAGTGCCGGAAGGTGATCGGCACCGAACCGATGGACTTGAGCAGGAACGTGATGAGGTGTCCCATCGCGGCCAGCCCATTGCGCGGGCCGCGGTAGATCCCCTTGGCCGCCTCGACCGGCCGGAGGGCGGGAGGCACATACCGTGATGCGGTCATCTCACACCACCTTCGCCGGTACGAGTATGGAGAACAGCTGCGTCAGCACGACGTTCACCGTGAACAACAACAGGACGGAGTTGACCACGGCGGCGTTCACCGAGTTGGCGACACCCGCCGGTCCGCCCTTGGTACTCAATCCGCGGTCGCACGCGACCACCGCCACGATGGCACCGAAGATGACCGCCTTGATGATGGCGAAGGCCAGATCGGATGTCCCGGCAAAGGACGCAAAGGTACCCGTGTAACTGCCGGGCGTCCCGCCCTGGAAGTAGACGTTGAACACATAGCCGGTGATGAAGCCGACGAAGCACACGAATCCACAGAGCAGGAAGCTGACCACCATGGTGGCGAGCAGTCGGGGCGAGATCAGCCGCTGGACCGGGTTCACGCCCATGACACGCATGGCGTCGATCTCGTCACGGATCGTGCGTGACCCGAGGTCGGCCGCGATCGCCGACCCGACGGCGCCGGCCAACAGCAACGAGGTCACCAGCGGTGCGCCCTGGCGGATGACGCCGAGGCCGGTCGCCGCACCCGAGAACGACGTCGCGCCGATCTGGCCGGCGATGTTGGACACCTGGATCGACACGATGACGCCGATCGGGATGGCCACGAGAAACGTCGGGAACACCGAGGTGCTGGCCATGAAGGCGCATTGCCGGATGAATTCCCCGAACGGGAAACGTCGTTTGACGATGTCGACGACGAGGACCTTGAAGACCTCGACGAACATGCCCATCTGTCGACCGAAGGTGTCGAACGAGGCCATGACGTGACCACGGAACCAACGGCGTATCGCCCCCGAGCCCGCACGTGTTCCCTCCCTCTCGGAGGACACCGCGTCAGTACTCAATCCCCTACCTCGCGTCGGCTGCCCGGACCCCCGGGCTCAATGAATGTTGTCGATCAAGCGGCCGACCCGGCCACCATCCCGCTCGCGCGGGCCCCCTGGTGTGCCGACCCCCGGCGGTAAATATATCTGATATCTCCAATCCGTCTGTGTCTGGGGTCACATTACCGACATCTGCGGAGAGGTCGGGCGCGACATACCTTGTGTTCTGTGACCGATGAGCCTGTGACCGATGAGTTGGTGGCTGCGGACACCTTAACTGGGACGAGCGACCAGGGTGGGGAAATCCCCACCTTTGCGATCTCCGCGCGTCCCTTCCACCCACCCGCCACCCTGGACGACATCCGCGTGTGGGCGCCGACGGCCGAGACGGTCTCGCTCCTCGCCGCGACGGCCGGCGGTGACGAGGCCCGGACACCCATGCGACGTGACCCCGCGGACCACGAGTGGTGGATTCCGGCGGACGATCACCCTGGCGCCGACCCGCATCCCGACGCGGCCGCGGCCGCGGCCGCGGAGGTGCGCTACCGATTCATCGTCGACGGCGGTGACCCGACCCCCGATCCACGATCGGTGTGGCTACCCGACGGGGTGCACGGTGCGTCGGCGCTGCACCGCGTCGACGAATCCCGGTGGACCGACGGCGACTGGCCGGGGGTCGACGTGCGCGGCGCGGTCCTCTACGAACTGCACATCGGGACGTTCACACCCGACGGCACGTTCGACTCGGCCATCGAGCGGCTCGACCACCTGGTCGAGCTCGGGGTCGACGTCGTCGAGGTCATGCCGATCAACGCGTTCAACGGCACGTACGGGTGGGGTTACGACGGGGTCGCGTGGTACGCCGTGCACGAGCCGTACGGCGGGCCGGACGGATTCGCACGTTTTGTCGACGCATGCCATCACCGCGGGCTCGGTGTCGTGCTCGATGTGGTCTACAACCATCTCGGGCCGTCGGGCAACTACCTGCCGCGGTTCGGGCCGTATCTCTCGGAGGGCATCACCAGCTGGGGATCGTCGGTCAATCTCTCCGGCCCCGACTCCGACGAGGTGCGTGCCTTCATCATCGGCAATGCGCTGCGCTGGTTCCGCGACTTCCACGTCGACGGGTTGCGCCTGGATGCGGTCCACGCGCTGGTCGATCACCGCGCCGTGCATCTGCTCGAGGAGCTGGCGGTGGCCACCGACGAGCTGGCCGCCGAGCTCGGGCGGCCGCTGTCGCTGATCGCAGAGAGCGACCTCAACGATCCCCGGCTGATCCTGCCGCGGAACCGCGGTGGCCTCGGCCTGACCGCCCAGTGGGACGACGACATCCATCACGCGATCCACACCGCGGTCTCCGGCGAACGGCAGGGCTACTACGCGGACTTCGGCAGCCTCGGGGCCCTGGCGAAGGTGTTGCGCGGCGGCTTCTTCCACGACGGGACGTACTCGTCGTTCCGGCGCAGGCATCACGGTCGCCCGGTACCCACCGACCTCGTCCCGGCCGATACCCTGCTCGCCTACACCTGCAATCACGACCAGATCGGCAACCGCGCCGTCGGCGACCGACCGTCGGCGAATCTCACCGGCGGTCAACTCGCCATCAAGGCGGCACTCGTGCTGCTGTCGCCGTTCACGCCGATGCTGTTCATGGGTGAGGAGTGGGCCGCCGACACCCCGTTCGCATTCTTCACCTCGCACCCCGAACCGGAGCTGGGCGAGGCCGTGCGCACCGGTCGTCGCGGCGAGTTCGCCGAGCACGGCTGGGACGCGGCCGAGGTGCCCGACCCCCAGGACCCCGCCACCTTCACGAGCTCGCGGCTGGACTGGACCGAGCTCGACGAACCCACGCACCGCCGGATGCTGGCGTTCTACCGGGACCTGATCGCATTGCGCCGCACCGAGGACGAGTTCCGCCACAACGATTTCGCCTCGGTCGGTACGGCGTTCGACGAGGACGCCGGCTGGTTCACCATGTACCGCGGCAACTGGGCGGTGGTCTGCACCCTCACCGCGGCGGACACGGTGGTGCCGGTCGACCTGTCGCCCGTGCTGTGGTGGTCGGAGCCCACCGCCGACGACGGTCGGCTACACGTACCGGGGCACGACGTGGTGATCGGTCAGGTCAGGTAGTCGTATGCCGGGGTGCCCGGCTCGAGGCGCTCGCAGTGCAGCCGGGAGTGCGACATCCGATCCATCAGTCCCGCAAGGCCTTCCGGCTCACCGAGCTCGACTCCGACAAGTGCCGCACCGATCTCCCGGTTGTTGCGCTTGACGTATTCGAACAGGGTGATGTCATCGTCGGGGCCGAGCACCTCGTCGAGGAAGCGCCGCAGCGCACCGGGCTCCTGGGGGAAGTCCACCAGGAAGTAGTGCTTGAGTCCCTGATGCACCAGGGACCGCTCGATGATCTCCCCATAGCGCGACACGTCGTTGTTGCCGCCGGAGATCAGGCAGACGACGATCGCGTCGGGCGGCAGGTCGAGGGAATCCAACGCGGTGACCGCGAGCGCCCCGGCGGGCTCGGCGATGATGCCCTCGTTCTGGTACAGCCCCAGCATCGTCGAGCAGATGGCGCCCTCGTCGACGTGGGTGATGTGTGTGCTGCCCGGGCGCGGCACGTGACGAACGCCGTCGGGGAACACCTCGACCGCGGGCTCGGGTGCGACGACGGGCAGCACGGGATGATCGGTGATGGTCGCGCCGAAGTCGGCCATCACGCTGTACCCGATGGTGCCGATCCGTTTCACGGCCGCGCCGTCGACGAACGGGTCGATCGTCTCGAGGGTGATCGGTCCACCGGCCGCCAGTGCCGCCGTCAACGACACGGCGCCGGTCGGTTCGACCCCGACAATCGCGACATCGTCGGAACGGGACCGCAGGTACGTCGCCACTCCGGCGAGGCAGCCGCCACCACCGACAGGTGCGACGATCACGTCCGGCACACGGCCGAGCTGCTCGACGATCTCGTAGGCGATGGTCCCCTGCCCCGCGGCGGTGCGCGGGTCGTCGAACGCATGGATCCAGGAGGCACCGGTGCGCATGACATCGGACTGCGCCGCCGCCGCAGCCGCGTCGTAGGTCTCGCCGACGGAAATCAGCTCGACGAAATCGCCCCCATGCCAACGGATTCGGTCGCGCTTCTGTTTCGGGGTGGTGGTCGGGACGTAGATCCGGCCGGGCACCTGCATGGCGCGGCAGGCGTACGCGACCCCCTGGGCGTGGTTGCCGGCGCTGGCCGCGACCACTCCGCGCGAGAGCTCCTCCTCGGAGAGTTGGGCCATCACGTTGTACGCGCCACGGATCTTGTATGACCGCACGGTTTGCAGGTCCTCACGTTTGAGGAAGACCTGCGCGCCCACCGCCGCCGAGAGGCGCGGCGCTTCTTCGATCGGGGTCCGCGCGACGGCATCGGCGATTCGTGCGACGGACGCGGCGATCGTGTCGCCGCTCAACGTGTGTCCGTGCTGATGAACCGGTGCCTGCTGGGTACTCACGTCGTCCATGGTCTCACCCGTCCCGCTCCGCGGCGCAGCGGGACGTCGGCGCCGGGGTCGCGAAGTTGCCGACGGGCGGCGGGTCGCACGCCTAGACTTCCGTTCAGGTCAACGAACCAGTCGTCCATCCGGAATCGGTGCGCGTGACCACCGGCGGACGGCGCCCCGACTACGGGAGGCCGACATGTTCGGACGTACCAGCCCCGATCACACCATCGTGCACTCGTCGGCATCGGCCGACCCCGACCGCGGGCGAGCCGCCCCTCGACCACCGCGCCGCCGACCCGGTCGCCGACTCGGGGTGAGCGCGGCGGTCGTCGCGCTCACCGCGGGATTGCTGGCGGCGATCGGACCTGCGACCGCCGGCGCCGCGCCCACCTGCGCCGGCGCGGGTCAGGCGCCCCGCCTGGTCGGCGCCGTCCCGGGAGCGGCGCTCGAAGGGCTGACCGTCGACGCGGCGGGCCGGCTCTACACCACCGATCTGCTCACCGGACGCGTGTTCCGGCTGGGCGCACCCGGTGCCCGGGCGGTGCCGATCGCCCGCGTCCCCGACGGCGGGGCCGGCGCTCTGGCCTGGGCCCGCGACGGCGCGCTGCTCGTCGGGTACGGCGCCGACGCCCGGGTCGTCGTCGGGGATTCGCTGCGGCACGCCGGCATCGCGCGGCTCAACGTCGGCACCCTGGCGCTGCGACCCTGGGTGCGCGGATTGTCGGCGGCCAATGGCATGGACGTGTCGGCGAACGGAATCGTTTACGCCACCAACGACTTCGGCAACCTCATCGGGCGCGTGTACCCCAACGGTGCGGTGCAGGCGAACTGGGGATTCCTGCCGAGCGCCAACGGCGCGGTGCTCGGTCGTGACGACCGGTGGCTGTACGTGTCACGCACCTTCACCAACCCCGGGGTGAGTCGCATCTCGACGTCCAACCCGCGCGTGGTGCAGAGCCTGCTGAATCTGGGCGGGGACATCACCGCCACACCGGACGGATTGACGCTCGATGCGCGTGATCGTCCGGTGGTTCCGTTCAATGCCGCCGGACAGATCGTCCGGATCACGTCGCCGGGACGGTATTGCGTGCTGGCCTCGGGGCTCGGCCTCTCCAGCGTGCTGTCCTACGGGCGGGGCGATCGCGGCTTCTCGTCGGGTCATCTGTATCGGGCCGGATTCGACGGACGGATCTACGAGATCCCGGGCGGATTCGATCGGGGTGCGACGGCCGCTCACCCGTGAATCTCGCTGCCGACGGGACGTCGGTGGCGGTCGCGGTCGGGGTGGGGTGGGGTGGGGAGTCTGCGGTCGGTCAGGACGGCCGGTGTGCGGTCTGCCAGAGCCGCTCGGTCCACCAGACGGTGACGAGCGCCGCGGCCGACGCCCAGGCCACGGCCTGACCTGAGCCGGTCAGGCCCAGCGCGACCACGGCGACGATCAACGCGGCGATGACGGCGTGCACCTTGTAGAGCGGCCACGCGGCGCCGGCGACCTGCACGACCGGAGCGGTGCTGCGTCCACCGGCAGGACGCGCCTCGACCAGCGCGGATACGTTCGCTGCGGTCATGGTCGCTCCTCGGTGTCGACGGCGTGGTTCGTGCCCACTGCAGTCGAGTGTAACCGACGCTGAACTAAATTGTTCGGCTCACCGAACACTCTGATTCGGTTGTGTCGATTTTCACGTCGACCTGCCGTCCGCCACCGGCCCGCGGCCGGTCAGCCGGACATACAGCTGGGCCCGAGCAGCGCTTTCAGGTCGCCCATCAGGGCCGAACTCGGCGTGACGCGCAGCGCCTCGGTGAGCCGCAGGACCGTCGAGTTCTGCTCGCTGACGAGGGTCACGTGCACGTCCGCGGTGCCCGGGTGCCGGGTGAGGACCTGTTTGAGGGCCTGTACGCGGTCGGGTGTGCACGATCGCGCGCTCAGTGTCAGCGCAACCGGTTTCGCGGTGCCGACCACGGCCAGATCGGGAACGGCCAGATCGTTGGCGCTGATCATCGTGCTGTCGTCCCGGACGTTCACGCGCGCCTTGATGAGCACGATGTTGTCGGCCACGATGTCGAGACCGTAGACCTGGAACGACCGGGGGAAGAAGTAGACCTCGACGCCACCGACCATGTCCTCGAGGGTGACGACCGCGTAGGGCTCACCCTTCTTGTTCACGCGCCGGTTCACCGACGAGATGATGCCGCCGATGGTGATCTGCGCACCGTCGGGCACCGTGCCCTCGAGCAGAGCGGTGATCGACGTGTCGGTCTGGGCCGCGATGGCATGCGCCACGCCGGCCAGGGGGTGATCGGAGACGTAGAGGCCGAGCATCTCGCGCTCGAGCGCCAGCTTGTGCTTGGAGTCCCACTCCTCGTCCGGCACCTTGACCGCGAACACATCGGCGAGGCTGTTGTCCACGGCCGCATCGTCCGCGCCGGCCCCGCCGAAGAGGTCGAACTGGCCGATGGCCTCGGCTTTCTTGGTGCCGATGACGGATTCGACGGCGTCGGTGTGGACCAGGAACAGGCCCTTGCGCGGGTGGCTCAACGAATCGAAGGCACCGGCCTTGATGAGCGATTCGGTGACCTTCTTGCTGCAGGCGGTGACGTCGATCTTGCCGAGGTAGTCGGAGAAATTGGTGAACTTCCCCTTCTCCTCGCGCGCGGCCAGGATCGAGGACACCACGCCCGTGCCCACGTTGCGGATGGCGGCGAGGCCGAACCGGATGTCCTTGCCGACCGCGGCGAAGTTGCGCTGCGACTCGTTGACGTCGGGCGGCAGGACGGTGATCCCCAGCTTGCGGCAGTCCGCGAGGTAGATCGCGGCCTTGTCTTTGTCGTCGCCCACGGACGTGAGCAGCCCGGCCATGTACTCGGCGGGATAGTTCGCCTTGAGGTAGGCGGTCCAGAACGAGACGAGTCCGTAGCCGGCGGCGTGCGACTTGTTGAACGCGTATCCCGCGAACGGGAGCACGGTGTCCCACAGCGCTGTGATCGCCGCTTGTGAGAACCCGTTGGTGCGCATCCCCTCGGCGAACCCGTCGTAGGCCTCGTCGAGGATCTCCTTCTTCTTCTTGCCCATGGCGCGACGCAGCAGGTCGGCCTGACCGAGCGAGTACCCGGCGACCTTCTGCGCGATCTGCATGATCTGCTCCTGATACACGATCAGGCCGTAGGTCTCGGAGAGGATCTCCTTGAGCGGCTCCTCGAGCTCGGGATGGATCGGTCGGATCTGCTGCAGCCCGTTCTTGCGTTTGGCGTAGTCGGTGTGCGCGTTCACGCCCATCGGACCCGGCCGGTAGAGCGCCAGCACCGCGACGATGTCCTCGAAGCCGGTGGGCTGCATCATCTTCAGCAGTTCGCGCATCGCGCCGCCGTCGAGCTGGAACACACCGAGTGTGTCGCCGCGCGCGAGGAGTTCGTAGGTCTTCGGGTCCTCGAGCGGCAGCGTGTCGAGGTCGAGGTCGATGCCGCGGTTGCTCTGGATGTTCTCCAGCGCGTCACCGATGACCGTCAGGTTGCGCAGCCCGAGGAAGTCCATCTTCAGCAGGCCGATGGCCTCACACGACGGGTAGTCCCAACCGGTGATGATGGCGCCGTCCTGGGCGCGCTTCCACACCGGGATGGCGTCGGTGAGCGGCTCCGACGACATGATCACCGCACAGGCGTGCACGCCTGCATTGCGGATCAGGCCCTCGAGACCGAGGGCGGTGTCGTAGATCCGCTTGACGTCGGGGTCGGTCTCGATCAGTGCACGGACCTCGGAGGCCTCGTTGTAGCGCTCGTGCTGCGGATCGGTGATACCGGACACCGAGATGTCCTTGGCCATGATGGGCGGCGGCAGCGCCTTGGTGATCCGGTCGGCGATGGCGAAGCCGGGTTGGCCGAACTGCACGCGGGCCGAGTCCTTGATGGCGGCCTTGGTCTTGATGGTGCCGAAGGTGATGACCTGGGCGACCTTGTCGCTGCCCCAACGTTCGGTGGCGTAGCGGACCATGTCGCCCCGCCGGCGGTCGTCGAAGTCGATGTCGATGTCGGGCATCGACACACGCTCGGGGTTGAGGAATCGCTCGAACAGCAGGCCGTGCGGGATCGGGTCGATATTGGTGATACCGAGGGCCCACGCCACCAGCGATCCGGCCGCCGAACCTCGGCCCGGTCCGACGCGGATGCCGACCTCCAGTGCGTGCCGGATCAGGTCGCCGACGACGAGGAAGTAGGCCGGGAACCCCATCTGGATGATGACGTCGAGCTCGTAGTTCGCCCGATTCAGATAGTCCTCCGGGACGGGTGCGTCCGGGAAGCGACGCTGCAGGCCGCCCGCGACCTCTTTACGCAGCCAGGTCTGCTGCGTCTCCCCCTCGGGCACCGGGAAGATGGGCATCCGGTCGTGGTGGGTGAAGACGTCGGCGTAACTCTGCACCCGTTCGCCGATCTCGAGGGTGTTGTCGCACGCACCGGGAACGATCGAATCCCATTGCTCGCGCATCTCCGCGGCGGACTTCAGGTAGTAGCCGTCGCCGTCGAACTTGAAGCGCGTCGGATCCGAGAGGGTCTTGCCCGTCTGCACACACAGCAGGGCCTCGTGACTGGCTGCGTGGTCCTTGGTCACGTAGTGGCAGTCGTTGGTGACGATCGGCTTGATGCCGAGCTTGCGGCCGATGTCGAGCAGACCGTCGCGCACCCGCCGCTCGATCTCGAGGCCGTGCTCCATCAGCTCGAGGTAGAAGTTGTCCTTGCCGAAGATCTCCTGCCACTTCGCCGCGGCCTCGAGGGCCTCGCGCTCGTGCCCCAGACGCAGGCGGGTCTGCACCTCACCCGACGGGCAGCCCGTGGTGGCGATGATCCCGTCGGCGTACTGCGCGATGAGGTCGGCATCCATCCGGGACCATTTGCCGAGCTGGCCCTCGATGGAGGCGAGCGACGACAGCTTGAACAGGTTGCGCAGGCCGGCCGCGTTCTCGGCGACCATCGTCATGTGCGTGTAGGCGCCGCTGCCCGACACGTCGTCGCTCTTCTGGTCACGGGTACCCCACGTGACGCGCTTGGTGTCGAACCGCGATCCGGGAGCGATATAGGCCTCGATGCCGATGATCGGCTTGATGTCGTTCTTGATGGCGGTGTTGTAGAACTCGCTCGCGCCGAACATGTTGCCGTGGTCGGTCATGCCGATCGCGGTCATCTCGAGACGCTTGGCCTCGGCGAACAGCGGCGCCACCTTGGCCGCACCGTCCAGCATGGAGTACTCGGTGTGGTTGTGCAGGTGAACGAACGAGTTGGACATCGGCAAGTGGCGTCACTTTCGGGTCGCGGCGGTCGTGATCACTTTATGGGTTCGCACCGACGCTTTCGGGAGTTGTCGGCGTGTCGGCGACGCGTGTCGGCGATCGCGTCGGATCGGCCGCGGACCGTGCGTGTCAGGACTCGCGCAACAGGTCCAGCGCGTGCTGCAGATCGGCCGGATACGGGCTGGTGAACTCCACCCGGCGGCCGTCTGCCGGATGGGCGAAGGCGAGCGAACGCGCGTGCAGCCACTGACGCACCAGACCGAGCCGTTCGGCCAGCACCGGATCGGCGCCGTAGGTCAGATCACCGCAACAGGGGTGGTGCAGCGCGGAGAAATGCACGCGGATCTGGTGGGTGCGCCCGGTCTCCAGGTGGATGTCGAGCAATGACGCGGAGGCGAACATCTCCAGCGTGTCGTAGTGCGTGACGCTGGGCTTGCCGTTCGCGGTGACCGCGAACTTCCAGTCGCTGCCTCGGTGACGGCCGATCGGCGCATCGATGGTGCCCGACGGCGGATCGAGGTGGCCCTGCACCAGGGCGTGGTAGCCCTTGTCGACGTCGCGGTCCCGGAAGGCCCGCTTCAGCAGCGAGTAGGCGCGTTCGGACACCGCGAGGACCATGACGCCGGACGTGCCGACGTCGAGGCGGGACACGATGCCCTGCCGCTCCGAGGCCCCCGACGTGGAGATGCGGTAGCCCGCCGCCTCCAGGGCTCCCACGACGGTCGGCCCCGTCCACCCCTGCGACGGATGCGCGGCCACGCCGACCGGCTTGTCGACGACGATGATGTCGGAGTCGTGGTAGATGACCTCGAGGTCCTCGACCGGTGTCGGCTCCACCCGCAGCGGTTGCGCCGGTTCGGGCAGGGTCACGTCCAGCCAGCTGCCCGCGGCCAGTTTGTGGGACTTGCCCACCGCCACACCGTCCACGGTGACGTCGCCGTCCTCTGCAAGCGTCGCGACGACCGTCCGGGACAGCCCGAGGATGCGCGACACCCCGGCGTCGAGCCGCATACCGTCGAGTCCGTCGGGAACCGGCATGGATCGCGACTCACGCATCGGCGTCCCCCGCCGACGCCGGCTGGTCGTCGTGGTCGTGCCGGGCGGCCCAGCCGGTCCGCGAGCCGTCGTATTCGAATCCCAACAGGGACAAGATCACCAACAACACGGCGCCACACACCACTGCGGAGTCGGCGACGTTGAAGACCGGCCACCACCCGACCGACACGAAGTCGACGACGTGACCGCGCAGCGGACCGGGCGAACGGAAGATCCGGTCGGCCAGGTTGCCCATCGCACCGCCGAGCACCAGGCCCAGACCGAGAATCCACCACGCCGACCGCAACCGGCTGCTGTAACGCACGATGCCGATCACCACCACCAGCGCGACGATGGTCAACACCCACGTGTAGCCGGACGCCACCGAGAAGGCCGCCCCGCTGTTGCGGACCAGCCGCAGGGTCACGACGTCGCCGATGATGTGCACGGGCCGCATCGGGTCGAGGTTGGCCACCGCGATCGACTTGGTGAGCACGTCGAGCGCGATGACGCCCGCCGCGATGGCCAGCAGCGTCCACACCACGCTGTACCTGCGCCCCGTGTCCGTCGCGGCCGGCCTCCGGTGCGTGTCGTCGGTGCCCGAGGGTCGCCTTTGCTCGGCGTCCGTCGGTTCACCCCCGTCGACCGGCCCCGGTGTCGGTTGGCTCATGACTCCATCATCCACCCCATCATCATCCATCAGCGCTCCAATACGCTGGGCGCCGTGTACCCCACTCTTCGCCGCAGCGCCCGACTCACCGTCGCGACGGCGCTGCTGATCGGGCTCGCCGGTTGCGGTTCCGACGATCAGAGCCCCGACGCCTCCTCGACCTCTGCCCCACAGGCGGGCTGCGCGAACGAGACCACATCCGGTCGCGACGGCGTGAACCTGTTGCCGGTCGCACCGGCCAAGGTCACCGTCGTCGATGCCGGCACCGGGGACAAGCGCATCGCCGCGGCCGGCCCGGAGCGCGGCACACCACAGTCGCTGACGCTCGTGACCACCTCGTCGGTGGCCTCCGCGGGTGACGAGCAGGCCCAGACCGTCGAGATGCCGATGGATGCCCGCTTCCATTGCACCGACTCCACCGATCTGGAGATGACGCTGGGCACCGTCACCTCGCCGGAGATGGTGCTCGACGACCAACTCAAGGCGGTCGCCGGATCACAGGCCGGACTGGCCATCGGACCGGGCTCGATGCCGATCTCACTGCGCCTGCTGCCCGCCGAGGGCGCCGGGCCCGAGGCGCGTTCTGCTGTCGAACAGTCACTGGTGCAGGCGTTGCAACTCTCGGTACCGGTGCCGACCGAACCGATCGGAGTCGGCGCACGCTGGCGGGTCGAACGCACCATCAACAGCGCGGCCACGGTGACCCAGCAGATCGACGCGACCCTGCGATCCCGGGACGGGAATCGGTTGGTCGTCGACGTCGCGGTGGACGAGACCCCGGTCAACTCGGTGTTCGCGATCCCGGGGTCCGGCCAGACCCTGCACATCGCCCGATTCAGCAACACCGGTACCGGTCAGCTCACCCTCGACCTCACGCGTGGGCTGCCGGTCGCCGGAACCATCCGGGTCGGTGGCGCACGGGAACTCGTCGGGAGCGATCCGGCGCGGCCGCTCGTCCAGCGGACCGGGTTCTCGGTCACCTGGCGCTGAGTCGGCCGGTCGGCGAGGGGCGGTGATCTCGATACGGCCCTCGCAAGCTCGGACCTACTCGATCAGCAAACAAACAGCGACCCCCGCAAGCTCGGACCTACTCGATCAGCGGAAGAAGCTGCGGCCTCACGGACTCACACACGACGACAGACGGGCCGGTGATGCGAGCTGCTGCCCGCATCACCGGCCCGCCGGTCGACCGATGTCAGATCAGTTGGGCGCCTTCGAGGTCGACGCCGCCGAGTCCGAGCACATCGGCGTGGTGACGTTGTTGGCGGTGATCAACGGGCACACCGTGTCCCGCGACAGCTTCCAGCGGCCATCGACGTAGACGATGCTCGCATCCAGCTTGGTCGGCGGGTTGTCGGGCAGCTTGACCTGGACCTTCACCGTGGCCTTGTTGGGCCCGGCCGGGATCACCGGCGGGAAGATCTCGTAGGTGACGTCGGGGTTGTCCTGCTTCGCCTTGACGAGCTCGTCGAAGATCTTCGGGTCGGCCGAGGAGCCCTCGACCAGCTCGGTCTTCTCCGAGTTCGGCACCGACGGATCGAGCGCCTGGTTGAGCATCTGGTTCAGCGTCGCCACCGACGGCCGCTGGTTCGGGTCGGTCACGCCCCCGGCTTCGCCCGAGCTGTCCGCCGAGGCGGCGGCCGACGACACGGTCGGCACCGACGGCACGTCGCTGTCATCGCTGCCACAGGCCGCAACCGATGCAACCGATGCCGCGATCAAGGCGGCGGTCACGATCTTCGGAAACTTCACCGATCTCCCTCACTGTTGTTCGTCCTGCCCGCGGTGGCGTCTCGCCCGCCGCAGGTCCTGGCAGATTCTGGCCGGCTTCTCCCCCTCGGGGCCGCCAAAACTCACACCACTATGCCAAATCGACGACGACTGCCCCAACATCCGCAGGGAAACGTCGCACGTCCCAGACCGAACGGTTGACGCGCGGCCCTGGTTCCCGAAACCCTGGACCGCATGACTCCGGGTTCGACCTCGACCGCGCCGTCGGGCATCCGCATCGTCCTGATCACCACCGGAGGGACCATCGCGGCGCAGACCACCGCCGACGGTGCCGTGCCCCGGCTGTCCGCCGACGATCTCCGGCCCGCCTCGACCCGGGCCGAGGTCGACACGGTCGACCTGATGTCGGTGGACAGCTCCGCGATGACCGTGGCCGACCAGTTCGCGATCGTCGCAGCGATCGTCGAGGCGCAGGCCGACCCCGGCGTCGACGGCGTGGTGATCACCCACGGCACCGACACGCTCGAGGAGAGTGCGTACCTGGCCGATCTCTTCGTCACCGACGACCGCCCGGTGGTGTTCACCGGGGCCCAGTTCCCGGCGGACACCCCGGCGTCGGACGGCCCGGCCAACGTCGAGGCGGCGTTCGTGGCTGCCACCGACCCCGCCAATCGTGGACGCGGGGTGCTGGTGGCACTCGGCGGCGAGATCCGTTCGGCTCGAGGCATCTTCAAGGGATCGACGACGCACGCGGCGGCGTTCGACAATGTGCACGACGATCTCCCGCGGCGACGTGTCGATCACCCGCTGTCGCGTGTGCGATCGGCCCGGGTCGACACGTTCGCGCTCTATCCGGGCGTGTCGCCGGGGATCATCGCGGCCGCGGTGTCCCAGCAGGCGTCGGGCATCGTCCTGGCCGCGACCGGTTCGGGAAACACCCATCCGGACATCACCGCCGAGGTCAACGCCGCCGTCCGCGCAGGCATCGTGGTGGTGGTGACGTCCCGCGTCCCCTACGGCGCGGTGGATCCCACCTACGGCGGTGGTGGCGGGGCGGTGGATCTGGAACGGGCGGGTGCCATCGTGTCGCGCTGGCTGCGGGCACCTCAGGCTCGGATGGCCCTGCTCGCGCTGCTGTCGACGGGTGCGACCGCCGACGAGGTCCGGGAGTTCTTCCGCACCGTCGGGCCGGACTGAACCGGACGGCACCGGCAGGTCTCAGCTGTCGATCTCAGCCGGGATCTGGCGCCTCGGTCGTGCGCAGGTCCGGCCACGCCAGGCTGTCGAGTGGATCGGCCCGCCGCAGGGTCGGCTCGCCGACGCCGAACGTCACGGCCCGCCCGGGCCCGGTGGCCCTGGTCTCGAAACGGACGGTCACCACACCGTGCCCGCTCCCCTGTACCCATCCGTGCCCGTGATCGGGATGGGTGACGTCGGTCCCGGTCTCCCAGGTCTGCACGGCGTCGCCGGCGTCGCCGATGTGACCGGCCGCGACGCCGGTCTCGCCCTCGGGCCCGACCGCCGCGACGACCGCGTCGGAAGACGGCCCGGCCGCGACGAACGCGGCCTCGGCGTCCTCCCCGTCCTCGGTCACCGCCAGGTCCGCCCACTCCTCGTCGAGCTCGGCGAACAGCGAGAACTGTTGCACCGCAGTCAGACCCGAGAATCCCACGCCAACGAGCCGGATGGGTCCGATACTCCGGGGATCGAGTGCCAGCCGTTGCGCCGCCGACGTCAGGACGCCGAGTTCGGTGGTCGCGGCGGGCAGCGTCATCGATCGCGTGAGCACCGACATGTCCGAACGTTTGAGTTTGAGCACCACCGTCCGCGCGCCGCGACCGTCGGCCAGCAGGCGACGATGGGCGCCGTCGGCCGCGGCCTCGATCGCCGGCCGCAACTCGTCGAGTTCGACCAGATCGCGCGCGAAGGTGGACTCCGCGCTGATCTGCTTGGCGGAGGCACGCTCGGCGACCGGCCGATCGTCGATGCCCATTGCCAGCCGATGCAGCGCCGGCCCCAGAGTGGCACCCAGCACGGAGACGACCTCGATGTCCGACATCGCCGCGAAGTCGCCGATGGTCTCGATCCCCAGGCGGTGCAGCCGATCACCCGACACCGGCCCGATCCCCCAGAGCTTGCGAACCGGCAGCGCATGCAGGAACGCGAGCTCGCGCGTGGGTGGAATGGCCATCACCCCATCGGGTTTGGCGAGTCCGGAAGCGATCTTGGCGATCTGTTTGCCACTGCCGAATCCCACCGACGCCGAGATCCCGACCGTATCGCGGATCCGGGCCCGCAGACGTTCGGCGAACGCCGTCACCTCCTCGACTGATGCGCCGGCGAGTTCCACGGGTTCACCGAACGCCTCGTCGAAGGAGAGCATCTCGATCACCGGGATCGCGTCGCGGACGAGGCCGAAGATCCGGGCACTCACCACGCGATAGACGTTGCCGCGAGGGGGAAGCACCACGGCTCCCGAACCGACCAACCGGCGCGCCTGGTGCATCGGCATCGCCGAGCGGGCACCGAACGCGCGGGCGCCGTAGCTGGCCCCGGCCACCACACCCCGGCCGCCGGTCCCGCCGACGAGCACCGGCCGGCCCTGCAGCGTCGGTCGCGTCAGCTGCTCCACGGATGCGAAGAAGGCGTCCATGTCCAGATGCATCACCCACCGCGCACTGCGCGCGGACTCGGGGCCGATGGGCCCGGACGATGATGGGACGGCGGACGCCACTCCCGCATCGTAGTTCGACCGCGCCGGCGAGCCCCGGACCGGCCTAGGACCGGATCTCGAACACCGGCAGATCGTCGAGGTGCGCGGCGAGCGTGGCGTCGTCAGGGTCGGTGCCCATGCCCTCCGGCAGGAATCGGCCGACCTCCCAACCCCACTTCGACAGGTAGGCCCGGATCATCGGCGCCCGGTCGGCGGGTGCCACCTCGACGAGGCGGACCGACCGCCGACGACGACCACGCCGCAGTTCCGCGGCGTCGTTCACCCGGACGTTGCGCACCCACTGGGTCGTCCCGCGCGGCGCCACGAGGTACTCGTGGCCGTCGAGACGCAGCGGGTTCACCGGCACGCTCTGCGGCCGCCCGCTCACGCGGCCGGTGACCGTGAGGGTCTGCGCGCCGGCGAGGTTGACGCCGTGATCGGCGAGCCAGCGCACGCTGGTGTTGAAGAGATTGTCGAAGCCCTTCGGTGCGCTGTAATGCGTGGTGGTCATGTGCCTGTCCCTTCGGAGGTCGATTCGAGAGCACCGCTCTCGCAAAATCATTCTGAACCCCGTCGAACGATAAATCAAGAGCAGTGCTCTCATTTGTGCGAGACTGTCTGCATGACGGGTGGGACACGCGCGGCAAACCGCGCCGCGATGGAATCGGAGATCCGCCGACTGGGCCGGGAGCACCTCCGCACCCACGGCGCAGCCGGTCTGTCCCTGCGCGCGATCGCCCGCGAGATGGGCGTGGTGTCGTCGGCCGTGTACCGCTACGTTCCCAGTCGCGACGACCTTCTCACCCTGCTGCTCGTCGAGGCCTACTCCGACCTGGCGGACACGGTCGATGCGGCCATCGCCCCCATCGATGAGGCGCGGCCGCGCGATCGACTACGCGCGGCGACACGCGCGCTGCGACGATGGGCCGTCGATGATCCGGCCCGGTGGGCGCTGCTCTACGGCAGTCCCGTCCCCGGGTACAGCGCGCCCGCCGAGCAGACCGTCGAGCCGGGCACGCGGGTCGTCGGGACGCTCATCACCGAGGTGGCACGTGCCCACACCGCTCGGGAATCCCCCGCCGTGGAGCCGGTGCCGCGATCGGTGGCCCGCGACTTCGACGCCATCCGAACGGAATTCGACAGCGACCTGCCCGACGGCGCACTGCTGATCGCCACCACCCTGTGGGCGACGACGATCGGCGCGATCAGCCTCGAGGTCTTCGGCCAGTACGGATCGGACACCTTCGAAGATCCGGAGGCACTGTTCGTCGCGCAGATCGAGCGCGCGCTCGCGCCGATCGGCGGATGACCGTCAGGACGCGGCAATGCTCGCCAGTACCCGACGAAACGTCGCGTAGTCCTCGCGTCCGACGCGTCGGGTCCAGCCGGATTCAATGGCGGCCAGCCGACGATGCAGGCGACCGAGGAACTCCGCGCCCCGATCGGTCAGTTCGACCCGGCGGGCCCGGCGATCATCCGGGTCGGGCTGCTGCCTGACGAATCCGCGGTCGGTCAGATAGGCGACATGCTGACCGGCCCCCTGTTTGGTCATCCCCAGTTCGGCGGCCAGATCAACCGCCCGCATCCCACCCCGCTCGACCACCTCGAGAATCCGGAAGTGAGAGGGACGCAGCCCATCCCAATCCTCGGCGGGAAATGACGCACGGAGCTCACCGAGCGCGGCGCCGAGGAGCTGTGCGGCGTGCGGGGGCTTGACCGATTTGGACAAGAGACTTACCTTTCTTGGTAAAGCTACTTGACCAAAGGCTACCTCATGGACGTCGCGGCGCTGCTCGGTCCCGCGGGACTTCCCGTCCCGTCGCTGGAGTCGATGCTCGGAGTGCCGGAGGCGACGGTCACAGGCATCGACGAGGTCGAGTACGACCTGATGGCACTCACGACGGGCGGACGATGGCGCGTGGGCGTCAAGACCCCGCAGGGGCATCGCTGCTACGTGGTCAAGGTCGCACGCAGCTTCGCGCTGTCGCCGATTCTGGCGATGATCCCGCCCGATCTGCGCGACGCGGCCATCCGCGAGCTGCCCTGGCGGATCGAACCCGACGTCTATCGTTCCGCGCTGCACCGGCACATGCCGCACGGATCGCGGCTGCCGGAATGCCACGCCGTCGTGGACCTCGACGAGAACTCCGCAGCGATCTGGCTGGAATTCGTCGCGCACGACAGGTCGGCCTGGACCGCTCAGCGCTACCGGGATGCCGCACGCCTGCTCGGCCGACTGGCGGCGTCGCAGTCGATCGCCGACATCGCCGACGGTATCGGTCACCCGGGAGGTCCTGGGCAGGCGCGGATGTACTGGGCCGGACGATTGGCCGATGAGTTCGTCCGCAGCTACGTAGACGGCACCGCCTGGGACGACCCGGTGGTGTCACGCCATGTCGATGCCGGGTTCCGCGAACGGATGTCGCGCTTCATCGACGGCGCGCCCGCATTGCTCGACGAGATCGAGTCACTGCCGTTGCTGAGTGCGCATGGCGACGCATGCCCCAACAACCTGCTCGCGTGCGACCACGAGTTCGTGATCATCGACTGGGCATTCTTCTCGCGCGGCCGGATGGGCTTCGACCTGAGTCAGTTGGTCATCAGCGAGATCGAACTCCGGAAGACGTCGCCGGGGCGTCTGGCCGAGACGCAGCGGGTGTGCCTGCCCGCCTACCGTGCGGGGCTCGTCGACGGCGGGGTGAACGTGCCGGCGGCCGAACTCGAACGGGCACACCACATCCAGCTCGCCGCGGCACACGTCGTGTCGGCGATACCGCTCGACCTGCTCGCCGCCGCCGACGACGCTGACCTGGTGCCGGGATCGACCCTCGATCTGCTCACCGCCGACCGTGTCGCCATGGTCCGGGGCATGCTCGACGCCATCGGGATCTGACCCACCATCACCGCGAGATGCGACGCGGTTCGCCGACACCGACCAGTTTCTCCGGGTTACGCGTGGCGTAGATGTCGGCGACGAGACCGTCGACCACATCGAGCACGAAGACCCCCTGTAGTTCACCGTCGAAGAAGAGCCGCATACCCGGCAGACTGTTGAAGATCGCCGGCTCCACCCGGAAGCCGTCGAGTGTCGGCCCGACACGCGCGAAGCCGGCCAGCAGGCGGGCCACGGCGAGGGCCCCGCGAATCGGCCTGCGCACCGCGCTCGCCTTACCGTCGCTGTCGGCCGTGAACACCACGTCCGGCGACATCATCGTCATGAGCGTCTCGATCTCACCCGACTGCGCCGCGGCCATGAAGGCATCGGTGATCTCGGCCGTACGGGTGGCGTCGACGGGGACGAAGCGACGTCGTCGGGCCTGGACGTGCGCGCGAGCCCGATGTGCCGCCTGCCGGACGGCCGCGTCGGATCTGCCGACCATCTCGGCGATCTCGTCGTGCCCGAACCCGAACACCTCCCGCAGCACGAACACGACCCGCTCGTCGGGACTGAGTGTCTCCAGCACGACCAGCATCGCGGTGGAGACCGACTCGGCCAGCACGACGTCGTCCGCGGCGTCGTGCTCGTCGAGCAGGATCGGTTCCGGCAGCCATGGGCCCACATACTGCTCCCGCCGCCGCGACGACGCACGCAATGCGTTGAGCGCCTGTCGGGTCACCACCTTGGCGAGATAGGCCTTGGTGTCCTCGACGGCCACCAGATCGACACCGGCCCACCGTAGGTAGCTCTCCTGCAGTACATCGTCGGCATCGGTCGCCGAACCGAGGATCTCGTAGGCGACCGTGAACAGCAGCGGCCGCAGTTCGGTGAACCGGCGTGCGTGCTCGTCCCCGGCGTGGGTCACACCATCACCTCGGGGTCCCCGACGCCGACCGCGCGCGGCCGTCCGAACGAGGGAGTGACGCCCGGCCGGCGGCCTTCCAGACGAAGGCCCCAGACCACACCGCGGCAGACGACCTCCTTGATCGCAACGGCGGTCCGTCCCGAGATCACCGCCCGCGACGGCGTGTCGTCCCGGTGGGTCAACTGGATCACCGCGTCGTGCCGGCCGAGCGAGGTGCACTGTCCGACGAAAGCGAGCCGGATCGGCACCGGTTCCGTCCCCGCCAGGCGGGCCAGCACGGTGTCGGCGGCGTGCGGACCGAGTTGATTCGCCGCCTGGCAACTCATCCGGAACGCGCTGCCCGACGGCGCCACCGCATCGCCCGCACCCACGATCCGCGGGTCGTCGACGCTGGTCAGCGTCTCGTCGGTGACCAGCCTGCCCAGCGGGTCGGTGGTCAGACCGCTCGCGGTGGCGAGATCGGGGACGCCGAAGCCGGCCGCGACGATCGTCGTCGCGCTGCGCATCACCCTGCGCTCACCCATCTCCACCACGGTGACGGTATCGGGTCCGACGGCGGTGACATGGCAACCCTCGAAGATCGCGACACCGAGTCTCCGCAGCCGCCGACGGGCGGCCCGCCGGGCCCCGTCCCCGAACGAGGGTGCCAGGTTCGCACCGCAGACCAGTCGGACCGCCATCCGGGCGTCGGCCAGCTCGGCGGCCATCTCGATGCCGGTCAGCCCACCGCCGACCACGGTCACGGGCTGATCCTCGTCGGTCGTGTCGACATCGGCCAGGTGACCCCGCAGGCGCTGCGCCGCTTCCCATTCCCCGAGTGCGAATCCGTACTCGGCGAGCCCGTCGATCGCGTCGGCCGCGGTCCCCGACGAGCCCACCGCGTAGACGAGATGGTCGTAGTCGAGGGCCGCGCCGGACGCCAGTTCGACCCGCCCGTCGGCGATCCGGGTCGCGGTGTCGACGACCAGGCGCACGCGGTCGGACAGGACCTGCCGGTAGTCCTCCTCGGCCGTGCCGGTGCCGGCGATCCACTGGTGCAGCCGAATCCGGTGCACGAATCGCGGCCGGGCGTTGACGACGGTGATGTCCGCGGCGCTCCCCTCCGCACTCAGGCGGTTCGCGGCCATCGTCCCCGCGTACCCGCCACCGAGGACGACGATCCGCGGGCGGTGTGTGGTGTTCATGGTTGCTCCCTTTCGACGGTTGACAACCACGGGACACCGCCGGCACCCGACGCGTGACCGACGGTGACCCAGATCACACCGCGATCGTCAGGGAGCCACCTTCGTCACGTCCGCCGTCACTCCGTCGCCCAGGTCGATCGCACCGACGGGTCCGCTGTCGGCGTCCACCACATCGAACGAGACCGCGAGAACCTCACCCGCGATCAGCCCGGCGTGCGTACGCGCCCAGGCCAGCCGTTCCACCGGCACCACGAGCCGCACGGCGATGCGGTCGGAGACGTCGAGGCCCAGCGTCCGTCGCGCGTCCTGCAGTTCGCGGATGCGGTCCTTGGCCCAGCCCTCGGCCTCGAGTTCCGGCGTCACCGACGTGTCGAGCACGACCAGGCCACGTCCGCCGGGGAGTTCCGCCGTGGAATCGGGTTCCACCGCGACGAGCCGGCGGGTGTATTCACCGTCGTACAGTTCGATGCCGTCGGCGACGACGACTTCGGCACCGTCCGGGCCCGCCTGCACCGACCAGTCGCCGGACTTCACCGCCTTGATCGCGCGCTGGACATCCTTGCCCAGGCGCGGGCCCGCGGCGCGCGCGTTGACCGCGATCTCGTAGCGGCCGTACACATCCGCGTCGGTGGCCAGGGTCACCGACTTCACGTTCATCTCATCGGCGATGAGATCTGTGTACGGGGCCAGGTCCTGCGCGGTCGGCGACGCGACGGTGAGACCCGGCAGCGGCAGCCGCACCCGCAACTTGTTCGCCTTGCGCACGCTCGACGCCACCGAACAGACCTCTTGGACCTCGTCCATCGCCGACACCAGCGCGGCATCGGCCGGCAGGTCGTCGCCGCTCGGCCAGTCGGTCAGATGCACCGAACGGCCGCCCGTGAGGCCACGCCAGATCGCCTCGGTCGCCAGCGGCAGCAGCGGCGCAGCCAGTCGCGAGGCCACCTCCAACACCGTGAACAGCGTGTCGAACGCCTCCGGATCGTCGTCCTGACCCGCCCAGAACCGCGACCGCGAACGTCGCACATACCAGTTGGTCAGCGACTCCACGAACTCGCGGAACGCGTCGCACGCACCGGACACGTCGTAGGAGTCGAATGACTCGGTCATGACGTCACGCGTCACCGCGAGCTTCGCCAGGATGTAACGATCCAGCACGTTCGCCGAATCGGTCCGCCAGGTGGCCGGCCGCTCGGCATAGAGCTGCAGGAAGCTGTAGGCGTTCCACAGCGGCAGCAGCGCCTGACGCACTCCCTCGCGGATGCCGCGCTCGGTGACGACCAGATTGCCGCCGCGCAGGATCGGGCTGGCCATCAGGAACCAGCGCATCGCATCCGAGCCGTCACGATCGAAGACCTCGTTGACGTCCGGGTAGTTGCGCTTGGACTTCGACATCTTCTGTCCGTCGTCACCGAGGACGATGCCATGGGCGGCAACCGATTTGAACGCCGGGCGATCGAACAGGGCGGTCGCCAGCACATGCAGGTTGTAGAACCAGCCGCGCGTCTGACCGTTGTACTCGACGATGAAGTCGCCCGGATTGTGCGCCGGCTCGCCCGCCGCGTCGTCGCCGTCGAACCAGGCGGCGTTCTCGAACGGGTAGTGCACCTGGGCGAACGGCATCGAGCCCGACTCGAACCAGCAGTCGAACACCTCCGGGACACGACGCATCGTCGAACGCCCGGTCGGATCGTCGGGATTCGTCCGGGTCAGTTCGTCGATGTAGGGACGGTGCAGGTTGTCCGGTCGCACTCCGAAATCACGCTCGAGGTCGTCGAGGGAGCCGTAGACGTCGATCCGGGGATACTCCGGGTCGTCGGAGATCCACACCGGGATCGGTGCGCCCCAGAATCGGTTACGGCTGATGTTCCAATCCCGGGCACCCTCGAGCCACTTGCCGAACTGGCCGTCGCGGATGTGCTCCGGCGCCCAGGTGATCTGCTTGTTCAGCTCGAGCATCCGGTCCTTGATCGGCGTGACCGCGACGAACCACGACGGAACCGCCATGTAGATCAACGGCTTTCCCGACCGCCACGAGTGCGGATACGAGTGCTCGATGGTGTCGTGGCGCACGATCTTGCCGACGGACTTCAGGTCCTTGATGATCACCGGGTTGGCGTCGAACACCATCAGGCCCTCGTACGGCGGCACCATCGCGGTGAACCGGCCGCCCGGGTCCAGCGGCTGCACCACCTCGATGCCGTTGGCGGTGGAGAGGTCCATGTCCTCCTCACCGAACGCCGGCGCGAGATGCACGACACCCGTACCGCTCTCGGTGGTCACGTAGTCGCCGAGCAGCACCCGGTGCGCGTTCTCATGTCCGACGAAGAAGTCGAACGGCGGCGTGTACGCGAGGCCGGCCAGCTCGGCGCCGCCGTAGCTGCCGACGACCTCGGGATCGGCGATCTCCTTCGCGTAGGCGCCCAGCAGCGCCTTCGCGAGCAGGTACTCCTCGCCATCGGCGGCCTTGACGTGGACGTACTCGACGTCCGGATTCACCGCGATCGCGAGGTTCGACGGCAGCGTCCACGGGGTGGTGGTCCAGATCAGCGCGTTCACGCCGTCGAGGGCGGTGAGCGGGCCGTCGGGGACCACCAGCGGCATCCGCACGGTGACCGCCGGGTCCTGGCGCATCCGGTAGGCGTCGTCGAGCTTGGATTCCTGGTTGCTCAGCGGAGTCTGCTCGTACCAGCTGTACGGCAGCACGCGGTACCCCTGGTAGATCAGCCCCTTGTCGTAGAGCCGCTTGAACGCCCACATCACCGACTCCATGAAGTCGAGATCCAGCGTCTTGTAGTCGTTGTCGAAGTCGACCCAGCGAGCCTGCCGGGTCACGTAGTCGCGCCACTCGCCGGTGTAGCGCAGCACGGAGTCACGGCAGTAGTCGTTGAACTTCTCCATGCCCATCGTCTCGATCTCCGACTTGTCGGTGATCCCGAGCTGACGTTCCGCCTCCAGCTCGGCTGGCAGACCGTGAGTGTCCCAGCCGAAGCGGCGCTCGACCTTCTTCCCCCGCATGGTCTGGTACCGCGGTACCAGATCCTTGACGTAACCGGTGAGCAGATGGCCATAGTGCGGGAGGCCGTTCGCGAACGGCGGCCCATCGTAGAAGACGAATTCCTCGGCATCGGCGCGATTCTCGATGGATGCCGCGAAGGTCTGGTCGGCGTCCCAGTACGCCAGAACGCGTTCCTCGACGTCGGGGAAGAATGGCGTACTGCGCCCACTGAGGGCGTCGCTCGCTCCGCTCCCGGCGTCGGTCGTCATATCGACGATCGGGTAGACGCGGGCTCCACCGCCACCGGCAGACTCATCGGTGGGGTCGTTGCTGTGGACCGTCTCGGTCATCGGTCGTTCTCCTCGTGCCGGCATACGTACATCTGCTCTGGCACGGGGACGCACACCTGGTGGTCGACGACCACTCGATCCGCGCGGTACCACCCCGCTTGCACCGCCCGATCCGACGAATCGATCGGTGCCACTCCATGGCCCGCGGAGATCCGCGGACCCACGGCTGTGTCGGGCCGTACCCGCCCAGGTCTACTGGGAACCGCCGCAACGGTCCCGTTCTTCCGGGTGCTCCCCGGTGATGGCCGGATCAACGCAGCACCGAGTGTAGCCGGGCACCGACCTCGCCGACCAATCGATTACGGCGCGAGCGCCACATCAGACCCGGCGAGTCCTAGTCCAGCGGTGGTCGCCAGTTCGGGTCGAGCGGATCGAACTTCTGCGGGCGGGGTTCGCGCGGCTGCGCGTCCTGGTCGCCTGCGGCGTCCGGAAACGACTCGGTGGCCGGCTCGTCCCGATAGCGGTGCGGCCGACGCGGGGCCTGCGGACCACCCGCCCCCGGCTGCGCATACTGCGGACCTGCCGGCGGTCGCGGCGGCTGATTCGTGGCAGGCCGATTCATCGGGGGCTGATTCATCGGCGGCTGGTTCATCGGGGGGCGGTTCGCCGGTTGCTGCGATTGACCGGGTGCCGGCCCGACACCACCCACCGATCGGAGATAGTCGTCGAGGTTTCCCTCGCGAGCAGGAGCATTCCCGGCCCGGGTGGCCGAGGGCCGCGGGTCGGCTGCCGGTGCCGGGGGTCGTGGCGCACCGACACCCGGCCTGGGCTCGGGGACTGCCACGTCCGGGCTCGGCTGATCCACCACGTCGTCGGACGCGCGGTACCCGGTGGTCCGCTCATCACGGACGACCTCGTCGTCGTCGGCGTGTGCGTCGGCGTCCACGAAGTCACCGATCGACGGCTCGTCGCGGCGACGCCCCGATCTCACGATGTCGGCGATCAGGAATCCGAGGCCGACCAGACACACGACGATGCAGGCGATGGCCAGCCATACCGTTCCGGTGATCAGTCCGAGCACCAGGAACACGAACCCTATGAGCGTCGCCGCCAGGGCCAGCGTCAGCACAAGTACTCCCGCTCGTCCGCCGACTAACTCGGTGAGTAGCTGGTGAACCCGCCGTTACCCGGGTCCGACGAGAACGTGTCGGCACGACCGCCCTCGACCGGCGCAGCACTGCCGCGCTGCTGCAGCTCCTCGAGCTGCGACTCCAGATACGTCTTCAGGCGGGTCCGGTACTCGCGTTCGTAGACCTTCAGCTGCTCGATCCGACCCTCGAGGACGGTCCGCTGCTGATTGATCGTGCCCATGATCTCGCTGTGCTTACGTTCGGCATCGGTCTGCAACGCGTCGGCACGCTCCTGCGCCTGACGGACCTGGGCCTCCGAGCGTGTCTGGGCATCGGCAAGGATCGCCTCGGAGCGCTGGCGGGCATCGGTGAGCAGTGCGTCGGCCTTCGACTGCGCCTCGGACACCATCGCGTCGGCACGCTGCCGGGCATCGGTGACCAGCGAATCGGCTTCCTGACGCGACGTCGAGGTCAACCTGTCGGCCGTGTCCTGGGCCAGCGCGAGCACGCGGGCGGCGCGGACGTTGGCGTCATCGTCGGAGAACTCCCGCGGGGGTGCGGCGGCAGGAGCCGGGGCCTCCTGGGCCACGGGAGCCGCGGCGAAGACCTGGGTGCGCTCCTCGGCGGCCGGCGTATCGGTGCCTGCGGGCGCTGCAGAACGCGCGTCGGAGACCTCGCCCTCGAGCTCCTCGACCCGCTGCTTCAGGTCGCCGTTCTCCTCGATGAGACGGGCCAGTTCGGCCTCGACAAAGTCGAGGAACTGATCGACTTCATCTTCGTTGTAGCCGCGTTTACCGATAGGCGGTTTGCTGAACGCGACGTTGTGCACATCAGCTGGTGTCAGCCGCATGTCGGTTCCCCTCATTTGTCGGTCGATTGTGTTGTGGCGCGCGCCGACTCGCTTCGCTGCCGGCCCAGGTCGGTCGGGCCCGCTCGCGCCGCTCCCGGCGCGCGGGTCGGATCACGCTTGTTCAGTTGGCACCGCACCAGTCTGCACACTCTTTGCTGCAGGCTGTCACTGTTTATTCATACCAGTCCAATTGGTAACTGGCGTCAAATCCTGTCACACGAGAACCGCTCGTAGCACCTGATCGATGCGCTCCTGAAATGAAACAGTCACTCGATGATGACCATCCAACCGTAAACCACTGGGCGTCAATGGTCACAGAGTGGTCACGGTCCAGCGTGTCGGGATTCGACGAGCGCTACGGACATCAGACGAATCCGCAGGTCAGGCGAGACCCGCCAGGGCGGCCGCCGAGCTACGACTCAACGAACTCACCACCTGCATGGCGATCAGGACGACGATCATCACGATCATCAGCGACAGATCCAGACGCACCGGGCCGAGCGGGATCGGTGGCAGGATGCGGCGCAGCGCCCGGATCGGCGGATCGGTGGTGGTGAAAACGATCTCGATGATCACAACCGCGATGCCGGTGGGCCGCCATTCCCGGGCGAATGTCCGGACGAGCTCGACCACGAGTCGCGCGAGCAGGAGCAGCCAGTAGATGAACAACAGGTAGTAGAGAACCTGAAACAGAATCGTCACGCCTCCAGGTTGCCTGAAATGTCGGACGGGTAGGTATTCGGCCAGCTCACCGAGCGATGACAACGTGATGAGGCGACATCGGGATGAGGTGACATCGAGGTGAGGTGACATCGAGGTGAAACGACAACGACCCGCCGTCGGGGTCGATTCCCCGGGGCGGGTCGCTGTGCGTGTGCGGTCAGCTGTGGTTGTAGAAGCCGGTCTCGGCGATCTTGCGACGATCCTCCGGCGAGACGTCGACGTCGGCGGGCGACAGCAGGAACACCTTGGTGGCGACCTTGTCGAACGATCCCCGCAGCGCGAACGCCAGGCCGGCGGCGAAGTCGACGAGACGCTTTGCGTCGTCGTTGCTCATGTCGACCAGATCCATGATCACGGGATTGCCGTCGCGGAAACGCTCACCGATCGTGCGCGCCTCGCCGTAGTCCGACGGCCGCAGGGTGGTGATCTTCTGCAGCGGGCCATCGGCGAAGACGCGCTCGAGTTCGGCGCGCTGGTCGGGGCTCATCGTGGAACGCACCACCCCTGCAGTCCGCATCCCCGACCGCTGCAGCGGCTCGAGTCGAGCCTGCCGCATCCGTTCGACCGGCTCCCCGTTGTGCCGCCCCCCGGCGTAGGCGTATTCGGGTACCGCGTCATATCCACCGCCGTCGTAGGAGTTCGTCTCGAAGCTGCCCGCGTATCCCTGCGGCTCGAACTCTCCCGGGAACCGGCGGTCGTCGACGTAGGCGTAGTCGGCGTCGCGCGGACCCTCACGGAAGCCCCCGTCGCGCATACCCCCGTCGCGCATACCACCGTCGCGGAACGGCGCGTCGCCGTAGTAGTCGTCCCGATAGCCACGACCGCCGCGCGGCACTCCCCCGCCCGGCTCCTCGAGGTAGTCGTCCTCGTAGTCGCCCGGAGGCACCATGCCGAAATACGCCTTGAACTTCTGCATCGTGGTCATTGCGGGCCTCTCTGTCGTCCAACGCTGCCGGGGAAGCAGTGAGGGTGGTGCAGTTGTGTATCTCTGTGTTCGTTGGTTCTCGTGTGACCAATGTGATTACTGAGAGATTAGCGGCCGTGGCCCCATGATCGCGGTACCGACACGCACGCATGTCGATCCGTGCACAACCGCGGATTCGAGGTCCCCGGACATGCCGGCCGACAGTTCACGGGCGGCGGGGTGGTCCGCCATGAAGGCCTCGCGGATCTCCGCGGCCCGGGCCATCCACCGCTCCGCCGACCCCTCGACTGGGGCGATCACCATCAACCCGCGCAGTGCGAGTCCGGGTGCCTCGACGACCCGGTCGGCGAGCCCGGAGAGGTCGTCGACGAGTACGCCGCCCCGATGCGGATCCCCGTCCAGGCTGACCTGCAGGAGGATTCCGAGTGGCGCAGACCGCACCCCGGCGTCCAGTGCCGCCTCGGCGCCGACGGCGAGGGCATCGACGACCTTGTCACGGTCCACCGAGTGGACCGTCCGCGCCCATGCGGCAACGCTTTTGGCCTTCTTCGACTGCACACTGCCGATCATGTCGAACACGACATCGCCTGCGGCCGCGGTGTCCTGCGCCACGTCGGCGATCTTGCGGCTCGCCTCGGGCTCGCGGGACTCGCCGAACGATCGCACGCCCAGATCCATCAGGCGCCGGACATCGTCGGCCGGGAAGAATTTCGTCACCACCAGTAGTTCCACGTCCCCGGGTGCGCGACCTGCTGCGGACACGGCTGACGCGAGGCGCGCGCGTGCCGCCGAAAGTCCCTCGGCGAGTTCGTGTGTCCGCGAGTCATCGCCCCCGTCGGCCGCGGTCACCCCTCGCCGTCCTCGTCTCCGGACGACCGTGAATCGATCCAGATCAGCGACGCCAGCCTGCCGGTGGGCGCACCGCGCCGATGACTGAACAGGGTCGGGTCGTCGATGGTGTCGCGCGGATCGGCGGCGACCGCGGCCACACCCGCCGCGAGCAGTTGCCGGCGTATCCCGGCCCGAAGATCCAGACCGGTTGTGCCCGAGGCGGTCACGCATGCACTGCCGGGCAGGTGTTCCTCCACGTCGCGCTGCATGTGCGGCGGCACCTCGTAGTGGTCTCCGGCGGCCGCCGGTCCGAGCAGGACGCCTATCCGCTCCGGGCGCGCACCGAGACCGATCATCGCACGCAGCGTCGCCGGGATGATCCCGATCCGCGCGCCGACCCGGCCGGCATGGACACCGGCGATCACGCCGGCCTCGTCGTCGGAGAGCAACACCGGTACGCAGTCGGCGGAGAGGACGGCCAACGCCAGATCCGGCTCCGTGGTGACCAGCGCATCGGTGGCCTCGACGGCTCCGTCGACCGGACCGGTGACGACGGTGACGTTGCGGCTGTGGATCTGTTCCATCCAGACGATCCGGCCCGGCGGCAACCCGATCTGCTCGGCCAGCCGAACGCGATTGTCGGCGACGGCCTTCGGGTCGTCGCCGACATGATCGCCGAGGTTGAACGAGTCGTAGGGAGCCACCGAGACGCCACCGGATCGGCCGGTGACCACACGGCGAACCCGCATGGCGGGGCTCAGCGCTTCATGAACGACGGCACGTCGACGTCGTCGTCGTCGAGGGTGACGTTGTTGCGCCGCGGACGCTCCGGTTCCACGAACGGATCGCCCGAGGTACTGGGCAGTTTGCCGAACAGCGGATCATTGTCCTGCGCACCCGCCGCCACGGCGCCGGCCTGACCGGAACTCACCGTCGACTTGCCCGCCGCGGCCGGCACCTCGGTGCGCTTCCGAGGTGTGCCGCCGTCGAATCCGGCCGCGATCACGGTGACGCGGACCTCGTCGCCGAGGTTGTCGTCGATCACCGTGCCGAAGATGATGTTCGCGTCCTCATGGGCGGCCTCCTGCACCTGCGTGGCCGCGTTGTGGATCTCGAACAGTCCGAGGTCGCTGCCGCCGGCGATCGAGATCAGCACGCCGCGAGCGCCTTCCATGGACGCCTCGAGCAGGGGCGAGTTGATGGCCGACTCGGCGGCCTTCTTCGCGCGATCCTCGCCGCGCGAGGACCCGATACCCATCAGGGCGCTGCCTGCGTCGCTCATCACGCCCTTGACGTCGGCGAAGTCGACGTTGATCAGCCCGGGGGTGGTGATCAGATCGGTGATGCCCTGAACACCGTTGAGCAGCACCTCATCTGCGCTGCGGAAGGCATCCATCAGGCTGACCTGCGCGTCACCGAGCTGCAGGAGCCGGTCGTTGGGGATGACGATCAGCGTGTCGCAGGACTCCCGCAGGGCGGTGATCCCCGCCTCTGCCTGACCGCCACGACGCTTGCCCTCGAAGGAGAACGGCCGCGTGACCACACCGACGGTCAATGCGCCGAGCTTGCGCGCGATGGACGCGACGACCGGCGCACCACCGGTGCCCGTTCCGCCGCCCTCGCCCGCGGTGACGAACACCATGTCGGCACCCTTGAGGAGTTCCTCGATCTCGTCGCGCGCGTCCTCGGCGGCCCGGCGTCCCACCTCCGGATCGGCGCCGGCGCCGAGACCTCGGGTCGAGTCACGACCGACGTCGAGTTTGACGTCGGCGTCGCTCATCAGCAGAGCCTGGGCGTCGGTGTTGATCGCAATGAACTCAACACCTTTCAGCCCCTGCTCGATCATTCGGTTGACGGCGTTCACGCCGCCGCCGCCGATGCCGACGACCTTGATCACGGCCAGGTAGTTGTGCGGTGGCGTCATGTGCCCGCCTTCCTCGTTCGATCCCGAAACTCTAAACCTGAACCATAGATTTAGAGTTATGTCAAGTAGATGGATGTTGGGGATGACGCTAGGCACCGAATGGCGTGGTGGCCAGCAAGCGGGCGGCGTGTCGCGAAGTTGGCCTGCGATTTTTCCTCGACGTCACACCGTGGCGGGGTCCCGGCACCGATGTCGAGGTGTCGTCGCGATGCAGCGGGCCGCACGGCCGATGCGGCCGCCGACCCGCGAAAGTCATTTGAAGGCCGGGAAATCGGGGCTCGACACGTTGTACATGGTCGCGGGACGCGTCAACAGCGCGTCGAGGGTCCTGGCCTTCTCCGCACCGCGGGTGCTGTCCCCCCAGATCACCGTCTTGTCGCCCGTCAAGGTGAACTCGATGTCCACGGGTGAGGACGCGGTCACCTTGCGCAGTCGGCCCGAGATCGATGCGGGCAGTTCGGCGACCGCCTTGAGGGTGGCCACCGTGGTCGGGTCCCCGGGACCCGGGTTGGGCGTGGAGAACTCGGGCAGGCGGTTCATCTCGGGCGGTACACCGGTCGTCGTGTCGTACTCCAGATACCCGACACCGGTGCGGTCGAGCACATGGACCTTCTGGCCGTCGGTCACCTTCACCACGGGTTGCCGTTCCACGACGGTGATGGTGAGGGCCGACGGATAGCTGCGCTGCACGCGGACCGATTCGACCGACGGGATCGCGGCGATGCGCTGGGCCACCGCCTGGGTGTCGACCTGCAGCAGCGGCGTCCCGTTCGGGACCCGGGCGGCGCCGATGATCTGATCCGTGGGCACCGCGCGGTTGTCCTGGACGTCGGTCGACCGCACCGACATGAGCGGGGTGAAGTAGGCGATCAGGCCGAGTCCGACGACCACCACGACGACCGCGAGGGTGCCGAGCAGCAGTCGAGATCGGCGTGATCCACCTCGCCCCCGCCCGATCATGGCCGCCCGATCATGGCTGTGGTTCCGCTTCCGCCGTCGAGACCGGCGCGGCTGCAACCGCTTCCCCGGCGGTGTCACCACCGGGCGCCGCCGACAGCGCGGCCAGGATCTCCGGTCCCTGCATGGTGATGTCACCGGCGCCGAGGGTGAGCACCAGGTCTCCCGCCCGCGCCACCGATGCGACGGTGCGCGCGAGCGCGGAGAGGTCGGGCTCGAAGATGACCGGCCGGGTCATCCGATCGGCGATCGAGGCGCCGCTGATCCCCGGGATCGGCTGTTCCCGCGCACCGTAGACGTCGGCCACCACCACCTGATCGGCGAGATCGAGGGCGGCCGCGAAGTCAGCGGCGAAGTCCCGCGTGCGCGAGTAGAGGTGCGGTTGGAACACCGCGATGACACGGCCGGGCCCGCGTGCCGGCTCCGCGGCGGCATCGGCCGCCGCGGCCTCGGCGGCCGCACTCTCGACCGCCTGACGGGCCGCGACGAGCACCGCACGTACCTCGGTGGGATGGTGCGCGTAATCGTCGAAGACGTCCACATCGCCTGCCCGCCCGCGGAATTCGAAGCGGCGGTGCACCCCGCCGAAGGCCTCGACGCCGTCCACCACGCCGGCGAGTTCGCCGCCGGCGCAGACACAGGCGACGGCCGCGCCGATCGCGTTGAGCGCCATGTGCCTGCCGGGCACGGTCAGATCGACGGTGCGTTCGACGGCGGGGTCGGCGATCGGCCCCTCGAACCGGACCCGCGCGACTCCCCCGGCGCCCCGGGCGTCCCAGGAGAGCAGTGTCGCGACCTGGATCGCGGCCGGCGCCAGGTCGGCGTGGCGTCCCTCGCCGTAGCCGAGCACCGAGACCCCGCGCTGCGCGAGTCGTTCCGCGCACCGTCCGGCGAGCGCGGCCGAGCCCTCGTCGTCGAGACAGACGATCAGTGATCCGCCGGGGGCGATGCGGTCGGCGAACGAGTCGAAGACCTCGGTATAGGCCTCACGGGTGCCGAAGAAGTCGAGGTGATCGACCTCGATGTTGGTGACCACCACCACGTCCGGGGTGTACTCGAGCAGTGAACCGTCGCTCTCGTCCGCCTCGGCGACAAAGATGCCGCCGCTGCCGTGGTGGGCGTTGGTGCCGGATTCGTTCAATTCGCCACCGACGGCGAACGACGGATCGAGGCCGCAGTGCTGCAGCGCGACGACGGCGATCGATGTCGTCGACGTCTTGCCGTGGGTGCCCGCCACCAGCAGGGTGCGGTAGCCGCCCATCAGGTCCGCCAGTACGCGCGGGCGCAACAGGATCGGGATACCGCGCGACCGGGCCGCGACGAGTTCCGGATTGGTCTTGGGGATTGCGGCGTGGGTGGTGACGACAACCGACGGGCCACCGGGCAGTTGATCGAGAGCGGACGGGTCGTGTCCCACCTGGATGCGCGCACCGCGGGTGCGCAGCGCGAGGATACCTCGGCTGTTCTTCGCGTCGGACCCGGAGACCTGACCACCCCGCGCCAGCAGGATGCGAGCCAGTCCGCTCATCCCGGCCCCGCCGATGCCGACCATGTGCACCCGGCGCAGCCGGTCCGGGAGATCACCGCCGTGCGTCGACCCGGTCATCGCGTCACCTCCCCGGCCGTCGCGCACCACGCATCGTCGTGGCGGACGCCACGTCTACCGATTGTCACCGCTTCGACCCCGATCCGGGTGAACGAAACGCGGCCCGCAGCCGACCTCGGTGCGATCCGGCGCGCTGGTCAGAGGCCAACTCGAGGGCCGCCGCTGCGACCGCGTTCGCGGCATCGCGATGCCCGGTGCCGGTGGCCGCCGCCGACATGGCGGCCAGGCGGTCGGTGTCGGCGAGCAACCGGGGGACCTCTCGCGCCACCCAGTCGGTGGAGATGTCCCCGTCGTCGACGATCACACCGCCACCGGCCTCGACGACCGGGAGTGCGTTGAGGCGCTGCTCGCCGTTGCCGTGTGGGAGCGGCACGTAGATCGCCGGCAGTCCGGTCGCCGAGATCTCGGCCACCGTCATCGCCCCCGACCGGCACATCACCAGATCGGCTGCGGCATATGCCAGATCCATCCGCTTGAGGTAACCGACCCCGCGGTAGGGCGGGGCGCCCGGCGGTGACACGGGGTTGATCGAGTTCTTGGGTCCGTACGCATGCAGTACCCCGATCCCGGCCGTCCCGAGCGTGCCGGCCGCACCGGCCACCGCATCGTTGAGTCGTTGCGCACCCTGCGATCCGCCGAAGACGAGCAGCGTGGGGGCCTCCTCGTCGAGGCCGAAGTAGTGGCGGGCCTTGGCCCGCAGTGCCGGTCGGTCCAGTTCGGCGATCACGCCGCGCACCGGGATGCCGACCACCTCGGCGTCGAGTCCGGACCCGGCCACCGCGGCCATCACCCGGTCGGCGAAGCGCGCACCCACCTTGTTGGCGATCCCGGCGGAGGCATTGGCTTCGTGGATGACGATGGGCAGCCGACTCCGGCCACGCACGTGCAGCTGCGCCGCGAAGTAGGCCGGGAGCGCGACGTACCCACCGAAGCCGACGACCACGTCGGCGCCGACATCCGACAGCACGGACCGGGTCGCGGTCACCGCATGCACCAGTCGGCCCGGCGTCTTCGCCAACTCGACGCCGGGCTTGCGTGGCAAGGGAACGGGTGGGATCAGTTCGAGGCTGTATCCACGTTCGGGGACCAGCGTGGTCTCGAGTCCACGGGTCGTGCCCAACGCGGTCACCCGTGCGGTGGGGTCGAGTCGGGTCACCGCGTCCGCAACGGCGAGCGCGGGCTCGATGTGACCTGCCGTCCCGCCCCCTGCGACCACGACCGACAGGGGCCGATCCGACCGCGATCGGCCTCGCTCAGAACTCACCGCTGCCCTACTCCATTTCGCATCGTCGACCGCCGGATCCCGACGGCCGGTCGTCTCGGCCCGGCGTCAGCGTCGCGACCAGGTGGAACGACCCACGGGCCGCCACTGATCGGTCGGCTCGGCCCGTCCGCCGCGCGATGCGTGTCCGCTCCGCCCCCGGTCCGTTCCCCCGCGATTCGATCCCGCCGCGGCCCGGCCGCCCGTGCCGGAATACCCCGTACGGTAGTCGACCCGCACGGCAGACGTGCGCGGTGCCCGGCCCGGCGTCGCCGAACGTCGGCCCGACGACGGGTCCGGTCGAGCGGCCCGCCCCGGGCGCAGACGCGCCCACCTCGACGGTGCGGTGTCGGCGGGTGCCGGACCACCGCGGCCCGGCCCCCGGGCGCGGTCGGGGCGTCGGCGATCGAGCCGGTCCCGTAGGGCGTCGGCGCGGGTCGGCCGGTACGCGACCGGCGCCGGCAGCCGCAGCCAGCGTCCGACGCGGCCGTCGCCGCCCGCGGTCAACGCCGCCACCGCCTCCGGTTCGTGCCGCGCCGCGTTGGCGAGCAGGCCGAGCATGGCCAGCACGGTCAACGTCGACGTGCCGCCGGCGGAGAGCAGCGGGAGCTGGATTCCGGTGACCGGCAACAGTCCGATGACGTAGCCGATGTTGATGAACGCCTGCGCCGTGATCAGCACCGTGATCGTGGCCGTCATCAGCCGCAGGAACGGGTCCACCGAACGGACCGCGATCCGGAATCCGATGAATGCCAGGATCGCGAACAGCATCACCACCAGGAGGCCACCGATGAGGCCGAGTTCCTCGCCGATGATCGCGAAGATGAAGTCGTTGTGCGCGTTCGGCAGATAGTTCCATTTGGCGCGACTCTGCCCGAGCCCGACGCCGAACACGCCACCGTTGGCCAGCGCATAGGTGGCCTGGCGCGCCTGATAGCCCGCGCCCTGTGGATCGTCGATGCTGCCGAGGAAGCTGAGCACGCGCTGCGACCGGTACCCCTCGACGAGGGCCAGGAGCACGGCGATCGCGGTCCCGACCGCGGCGAACGTCAGGAAGACCTTCACCGGGAGCCCGGCGAACCACAACAGCGCACCGACGATGATCGCGATGGTGATCGTCGTCGACAGGTTGGGCTCGAGCACGATCAGCACGCACACCAGCAGGGCCACCGGCAGCAACGGGATCAGCAGTTCCTTGAGCGACGCGTTCTCCTTGCGCCGCGACGCCAGGAGGTGCGCACCCCAGACACACAGCGCGACCTTGACGAGTTCCGACGGCTGCACCGACAGTCCCCCGATGACGAACCAGCGACGCGCGCCCTGGCTCAGGGTGCCGATGCCCGGGATGAGCACCAGGGCCAACAGGATGGTGGTCACCACCATCAGCGGCGCGGCGGCACGCCGCAGCAACCGCACCGGCACACGCAGCATGACGTAGAAGACGAGCAGACCGAGCAGCGCGAAGATCACCTGCGTCGCGAACAGTCCGTACGACGACCCGTTCTGCGAATACCCCTCGACCGACGACGCGGACAGCACCATCACCAGACCGAATGCCGTCAGCAGGAAGGCGATGGTGAGGATCAGGTGGTAGGACGCCAGCGGACGCGAGAGGAGGTTACGGACCGCCTCGAGCACCGCCGCCGGCCACGAGGCGGCGAATCCGGTTGTCGCCGAATCCTTCTGCTTCGACTCCCGCCCAGTCGAGCCCTTCTGGGTGGAATTCTTCTGGGTGGAATTCTTCTGGGTGGAACTCTTCTGCCCGGAGTTCTTTTGCGTCGCGTTCTTGTCGGAGGCGGCCCGCGTGCTCTCGCGGGTGTCCCGCTCCGGCGCCTCCGTGCTCATCGCGACGAACCGCCGGCATCCGCCGCGCCGGGCAGCGCCCGGGCGGCGGTCGCGAACGCGTCACCGCGCCTGCCGTAGCCGGCGAACATGTCCAGCGACGCCGCCGCAGGTGCGAGCAGCACCGCGTCCGGCCGATCCTCCGCCGCCCGTGCCAGGTGTGCGGCGACGGCGACCGCGCGGTCCATCACCGCGATGGCCGCGTGGTCGGCGGGACTGTCGGATGCCGCCGTCCCGACGGTCTCCGGGGTCGGGACGAGCGCTTCCGACAAGTCGGACGGCAGGTCATCCACGGGGTTCGCGGTCTGCTGAACAATCACGCGCCCATCGTCCCCTGTGAATACTGTGACTGTTGGGACTTCTGGGGCGTGTCGCGCGATCGCCTCCGCGATCACGTCACGATCGCGACCGATGGCGACGACGCCGGCGAGTCGCTCCCGGGTGTTGCGCACCATGTCGTCGACCTGAGCGCCTTTCAGCAGACCGCCCGCGATCAACACCACCCGCCGATGGCCGCGGATCGCCGCCTCGGCCGCGTGCGGGTTGGTGGCCTTCGAATCATCGATGTAGTCGATGTCCTCCACGCGTGCGACGACGTCGCCGCGGTGCGCGGCCGGGCGGAACTCGCGCAGTGCGTCCGCGACGGCGGCGGGCGGCACGTCGATCGCGAGCGCGAGCGCGGCTGCCGCGAGCGCATCGGCCAGACCGGACGGCCCGGGCGGATGGATCGCTGCGGTCTCGACGATCGGGCGGGACGTACCGGCCGGACCGAAGGCCCGGTCGACGATCGTGCCGTCGTCGACCCCGAGGGTGCCGTCAGCCGGCGTGCCGAGGGTGAATCCGACCCGGCGTCCGGCGACCGGCAGACCCGAGGCGACGCGATCGTCGAGGCCGACCACACCGACCGCGCCGCGGAGGGCGAAGGCCTTGGCGTCGGCATAGGCCGCGAACGACCCGTGCCAGTCGAGGTGATCGTCGGCGACGTTGAGGACCACCCCGGCCTCGGGGCGCACCGACGGCGCCCAGTGCAGTTGGAAGGAGGACAGTTCCGCGCACAGGACGTCGACCCGTGGCTCGGCCAGCATGGCATCGAGTACCGGCAGCCCGATGTTCCCGCAGGCCGCACCAGCGCGACCGGCGCCGACGACGATGTCGGTGAGCATGGAGGTGGTGGTGGTCTTGCCGTTGGTGCCGGTCACCACCAGCCAGGTGCGCGGCTCGCCGAGCAGTCCCGCACGGTCGACGCGCCACGCCAGTTCGACCTCACCCCAGATCGGCACTCCGGCCTCGTGGGCGAGCGCCATCAGCGGATGCGTCGGCGCGAAACCGGGTGAGGTGATGACGAGGTCCGTCTCACCCCACAGGCCTCCTTCACCCGACAGATCGCCGTCGAGCACCGACGACATCCCGATCAACTCCGCACCGAGGTCGGAGAGTTCGTCGTCGCCGGGCTGGTCCGGCCCGAACCGTGCGTCCGCCACCGTGACGCGTGCACCCGCGCCCAGCAGATATCGGGCCGCCGATCGACCGGCCGTTCCCGCACCCGCGACCAGCACCCGAAGGTCGGCGAGTGCGGTCACGTCGAGCACGCTGTCCTCAGCCACTGACGGCCAGGAACTCGCTGTAGAACAAGGACAGGCCCAGCGCGCACGCGATCGCGGTGAGCAGCCAGAATCTGATGATCACGGTGGTCTCCGCCCACCCGCCGAGCTCGAAGTGGTGGTGGAACGGCGCCATCCGGAAGACCCGGCGTCCGGTCGTGCGGAAGAACGCGATCTGAATGACCACCGAGATGATCTCCGCGACGAACAGGGCGCCGATCACCACGGCCAGCAACTCGGTCCGCGTGGTGATCGAGAGTCCGGCCAGCATGCCGCCGAGTGCCAGCGAACCGGTGTCACCCATGAAGATCTTGGCCGGAGCGGCGTTCCACCACAGGAAGCCGAGGCACGCGCCGCCACCGGCGACCGCGATCAGCGCCAGGTCGAGCGGGTCGCGGACCACGTAGCAGCCGGGCGTGATCTCCTGGGTTGCCTTCGGTCCGCCCGTGCAGGCGTTGCGGTACTGCCAGAACGTGACCAGGACATACGAACCCAGCACCATCGCCATCGAACCGGCCGCCAGACCGTCGAGGCCGTCGGTGAAGTTCACCGCATTCGACCAGGCCGCGACCACCAGCCAGCAGAAGATCACGAACACGGCCGACCACATCGAGATCGCGTCGATGTCGCGGACGTATGACAGGTGGGTGCTCGCCGGGGTGTAGCCGGCGTCGTTGCGGAACTGCAGCACCAGGACACCGAAGAGGATGGCGGCGGCGAACTGGCCGATCGACTTGGCCGTCTTGTTGAGACCCAGGTTGCGGTGCTTGCGGATCTTGATGATGTCGTCGAGGAAGCCGACGCCACCGAGCGCCGTGGCGAGGCCGAGGACCAGCAGTCCCGATGCCGTGGCCCCGGTGCCGCCGGTGAACAGGCCGACGATGTGGGCCCCGAGATAGCCGGCCCACAGCGCCGCCAGGATCGCCACACCGCCCATCGACGGCGTGCCGCGCTTGGTCTGGTGACTCTGCGGTCCCTCGACCCGGATCTCCTGCCCGAAACCCTGGCGGGTGAACAAGCGGATCAGGATGGGTGTGAGCAGGATCGACACCGCCAGGGCGATGCCGCCCGCGATCAGGATCTGTGTCACCGTGTCATCCCCGTCTGTCCTGTCACCGTCGTCGCTCTCACTCGCTCTTCCTTGTCGTCGGGATGCGCACGCCTCGGCGTGGTCGTGTGGGTCATGATCGGGGCGGGTGCCGGCCTCACGCGTGATCTGTCCGCCACAGACCGGCCAGGGCGACGATCTCCGGCCCCGCCGCAGCCAGCAGGATGACGTCACCGGGGCCGGGCCGCCAGTCGCCGTCACCGGTCAGCAGGTCGCGGGCTTCGTCGGTGTCCGCGACCATCCGGGCCTCATCGCCCCAGGAGCCCTCCATGATGGCCCCCTGATGCATCGCGCGCACGGATCGCGTCTCGCCCACGCACAACGTCTTGTCCACCGCGAGCCGAACCGCCTGGCGTCCCACACGATCGTGCTCGACGACACCGTCGTTCTCGGTCATGCCGCCGGCGACCGCCAGCTCACCGAGGATCGCCCAGGTCCGCACCGCGGCATCGTGTGCACGTGCCGTCGATCCCGCCTCGGCGAGGTCGCGCAACAGGGCCCGGGCGTCGTCGATGCCCGCCGGTACCGGCGCCACCAGCACGGTGGTCGTCTGGTCGACCATCAGCCGTCCTCGGCCGGGTTCGTCGGCGTGACCGACAGCGCGTCGAGCGCCTCGGCGGCCACCAGGCGATCGTCGAACGGGTGCTTGACGCCGCCGATCTCCTGCCCGGTCTCGTGGCCCTTGCCGGCGATCAGCACGACGTCCGTCGGCTCGGCCCAGGCGATCGCGGCACGGATCGCATCGGCGCGGTTGCCGATCTCGCGAACCTCGGTCGTCCCCTCGTCCGCGACCGGGCGGGCCCCGTCGAGCACCTCGGCCCTGATCATCGCCGGATCCTCGGAACGCGGGTTGTCGTCCGCGACGATGACGAGTTCGGCCGCGCGCGCGGCGATCTCACCCATCATCGGGCGCTTCCCGGTGTCCCGGTCACCGCCTGCACCGACCACCACCGCGATCCGTCCCCGGCTCTGCTCACGCAATGTCGCGATCACCGCCTCGAGTGCCGCGGGTTTGTGCGCATAGTCCACGACGACGAGGAAGCCCTGGCCGCGGTCGATCCGCTCGAGCCGCCCGGGCACCGAGACCGACGCGATCGCCTCCACGGCCGTCGACGTCGGGACGCCCGCGCCCGTGGCGATCGCCACGGCGGTCAGCGCGTTCGCCACGTTGTAGCGGCCGGGCAGCGGCACCGTCAGATCCTGGTCGCCGCCGGCGGGCACGGTCACCGTGACGTGCTGCTTGCCGTCGGCGTCGACGGTCGACGGCCCGGCATGCCACTGCGCAGGCACCGGTCCCGTCGACACGGTCACCGTGGTCGTCTGGGGGTCGGCACGCGCGATCTCGACCATCCGGCGACCCCATTCGTCATCGACACAGATGACCGGCCGAACCGCGCGGGTCGACGACGACGGGGCGAACAGCCGCGCCTTGGCGTCGAAGTACGCGCGCATCGAGTGGTGGAAGTCGAGGTGATCCTGCGACAGGTTGGTGAACGCCCCGATGGCGAAGTGCGCACCGTCGACGCGGCCGAGCGCGAGTGCGTGACTCGACACCTCCATCACCACGGCGTCGACACCACGTTCGAGCATCGTGGCCAGCAGGGCCTGCAGCGTCGGCGCCTCCGGCGTGGTCAGAGAGCTGGGCTGAGCGACGCCGTCGATCCGGGTCTGGACCGTCCCGATCAGGCCAACCGAATGCCCGGCCGCGAGCAGCGCCGCCTCGACCATGTAGGCCGTGGTGGTCTTGCCGGACGTGCCGGTGATGCCGATCAGCTTGAGCCGCTGGGACGGATATCCGTAGATCCGGGCGCTGACCGGTCCGAGGACGGTGCGCGGCTCAGGATGCACCAGCACCGCGCACGCGGCGTCGGGGCCCAGGACGCGGGTCAGTTCGGCACGACCGGCCGGGTCGGTGAGGATCGCGGTCGCGCCCGCGGCGATCGCCTGATCGGCGAACTGCGCGCCGTGCGCGCGGCCACCCTGCAACGCGGCGAAGAGGTCACCCGGCAGCACGTCCTGCGCACGCAGGGTCACGCCGGTGACCTCGGTGTCGGCGGCGACGGAACCGATGAGGTCCAGGCGCGCACCGGTGGCCGTGGACAGCACCGACACCGGGGTCGGGGCCACCGTGGTCGGCCGGAGCGCCACCGCTGGGGATTTCGTCCGCTTACGGCGAGTCGACGCCATCTGTGCCTCCCGCCTCCCGTCTCGCTGTACTCGATCTGGGCGGCCCGGGTCGGGCTCGCCGGAACGCACTCACGATACCGTCAGTGCGCTCATCCTCCCGTGCGGGTGAGCCGCGCAGGCACACACGACGGAATCGGTGGATGTCACGCCGGACCGTCCACCGGTCACCGTCGTGCGATCAGTGGGCCTCCAGGGTCAGCCGCGGCGCCGGACGCGCCGACAGCGGCACCCGGTCGCGCTGCAACAACCAGGAAGCGACGGTCCCGTACATCGGCGCCGCCGACTGCCCGCCACTTCCGTCCGAACTGCGCTTCGGATTGTCGAGCATGATGCCGATCACGTACCGGGGGGCGTCCGCCGGTGCGATCCCGGCGAAGGTGATGTTGTAGTTCGAGTTCGAATAGCAGCCACAACCGGGATCGACCTGCTGGGCGGTGCCCGTCTTCCCCGACATCTGATACCCGGCGACCGCACCGGTGTACCCGGTGCCCTGCTGGACGCCCATCGGGTCCTTCTGCATGACGGCCCGGAACATGTCGCGAACGGTCGTCGCGGTCTGCGGGCTCACCACCCGGACGCCGTCCGGCCGGGTCGCGTCCTCCGGCGGCTGGCCGTCCCGTTGCTCGGAGACCATGATCCGCGGCGGGATCCGCAGGCCGTCGTTGGCGATCGCCTGGTACATCGCGGTCATCTGCAGCAGCGACATCGAAAGACCCTGACCGATGGGCAGGTTCGCGAACGACCCACCCGACCACTGACTCAGGGCCGGGACCTCGCCGGCACTCTCCGCGGGCAGACCGACACCGGTGCGCTGACCCAGGCCGAATCGGGACACCATGTCGGCGAAGCGCTTCTCCCCGACCTTGCGGGCCAGCATCAGGGTGCCGACGTTGGACGACTTCCCGAAGATGCCGGTGGTCGTGTACGGCTCGACGCCATGCGCCCAGGCGTCGTTGACGGTGACGCCGGCCATGTTGATGCTGCCCGGTACCCGATGCACCTGGGTCGGCGTGGTGACGCCGTATTCGATGGCCGCGGCGGCCGTGATGATCTTGTTCACCGAGCCCGGCTCGAACGGTGACGTCACGGCCTTGTTGCCCAGATCCGCGTTCTTCTGGTCGCCGAGTGGCTCGGAGGCGTTGAAGGTACTGTCGTTCGCCATCGCGAGGACTTCCCCGGTGTGGGCGTCGAGGACCACGGCAGATGCGTTCTTGGCTCCCGACGCCGCCTTGGCCGCGGAGACCTGGCTCTGCACGAACCACTGCACGTCGGAGTCGATGGTCAGCCGAACCGTCGCACCGTTGATCGCCGGGTGCACGTTGCGGGTGCTGCCCGGGATGATGGCCCCGTCGGAGCCACGGTCATACGTCTTCGATCCGTTCGTGCCCGCCAGCGTCGAATCCAGCGAGGCCTCCAACCCGATCAGGCCGTTGCCGTCATAGTTGACGTCGCCGATGATGTTGGCGCCCAGCGAGCCACCGGGATAGAGCCGGATGCTCTGCGGATCCGCGCCGACCTCCGGGAACTCGGTGGTGATCTTGCCGGCCGTCTCCGGACTGACCGAACGGGCGAGATAGACGAAGGTGTCGTCGCTCTTGAGCTTCGCCATCAGGTCCTGCTCGCTGATCGATCCGCCGAGCGCCGACGACACGCCCTTGGCGATCTCGCCGAGTCGCTTGTCCACGTCGGGCAGCGCCTCGTCCTTGCGATGGGCTTCGTCGATCGTCTTGCGGACCGCCTTGGGCAGGAATGTCAGCGACCGCGCCTCGTCGGTGTAGGCGAGGGGACGTCCGTTCCGGTCGACGATCGCACCGCGTTTCGCGGTGAGCACCTGGGTGTATTCGCGTTGCTGGGCGGCCTCCGCGGAGATCGACGAAGCCTCGATGGTGTGCACCACGATCATGCGGACGGCAACCGCGATCACCGCGAGGATGACGATCGCACCGGCGATCCGGCTGCGTCCCAGGAACGCCTCCGGCCTGCGCGGACCACCTCCGCCGGTCGACCCCGATCCCCCGCGGCCACCGCGACCACCGCGGCCGCGCCCGGACGAACCCATGTCGAGGCGCTGGAAGACGGCACGTGTCATGGTTGCCAATTGTCCCTGCCGCTAACGCGATTCCGGCGAATTTGCGCCCGGCGCGTTGACGTTCGAGGGCAGCACGTTGGGCGCCGGAGCAACGACGTCCGGAACGGGCGCGCCCGGCGTGGCCGCGTCGGGCGCCGGCGCACCCGGAGCCGACGGGGTGGGCGCGGCAGGCGTCGGCGTCGCCGGGGTCGCACCCTGCGGTGCAGGCGAGGTCGGCGCCGCACCCGGGGTGGTCGGCGCTGTGGTCGTTCCCGGTTGCGAATCCTGCTGTGTACCAGCGCCATTCGCCGCATCGGTGTTGGCCGCGTCACCCGGGAGCCCCTGCGAGTCGTCGACCTTCTTGGGGTCGATCGTCGAGACGGGGTCGGGACCGGTCGGCGGGTTGATCGATCGCATGGCCTTACCCTCGGCCGGTTCGGGATCGCCGACGACGCGCGGCTTTCCGGTCCCGTCGACGATCATCCGGGCGGGGTTCTTCGCCGGGATCATGCCGAGGCGCGAGGCCTTGTCGCTCAGTTCGGGCGCCGAATCACCCGATTCGTAGGACCGCTTGAGGGAATCACGGCGATCGACCAGAGACTGGTTCTCCTGACGAGCCTCGCCCAGCCGGTAGGAGTCGGCGGCCGCCTTGGTGGACAGCCAGAGACTGAGACCGAGACCGACGACGAGCAGGGCCAGGATGGGAACCACGAAGGGAACGCCCGCGATTCGCGCCCGCATCGAGACCCGGGGCCGGCCGGTCGCGCCGTGGCCGATGCACGTTCGGCGACGCGGCCGGCGCGCTCGTCGCGGTCGAGACGCTTACGCCTGCGGTCGATCGCCCGTTGCGCGGCACGGGATCGCGTCGCGCGTTGGGCGTCGGCGCCACCGGTCCGCCGACCTCTCTGCGGACGTTCCTCGAGGAGGTCGTCGTCGATGTCGATGTCCTGCACCAGGGTCATGAGCGATCCTTTTCCTCGACACGTTCGATGACACGCACCCGCACGGAGGCGGACCGCGGGTTCTGCGCGCGTTCGGTCTCGTCGGCCTGCTCGGCACCCCGGGTGATCAGCCGGAAATCCGGTGCCGAACCGGGCAATTCGACCGGCAGCCCGCGCGGCGACGTGGATGTTGTCCGGGAGGCGAACTCCCGCTTGACGATCCGGTCCTCGAGGGACTGGTAGCTCATCACCGCGACCCGCCCGCCGACACCCAGGACCCCGAGGGCTGCGGGAATCGCCCGCCGCAGCGCGTCGAGTTCGTGGTTGACCTCGATGCGCAACGCCTGGAAGGTGCGCTTCGCCGGATGACCACCCGTGCGACGGGTGGCTGCGGGGATTGCGGCGTAGAGCAACTCGACCAGGCGACCGCTGGTGGTGAACGGCGCGCGTTCCCGCTCACGGAGGACGGCCGACGCGATCTTGCCGGCGAAGCGCTCCTCACCGTACTCGGACAGGATTCGGGCCAGGTCGCCGTGTGAATAGGTGTTCAGAATGTCTGCCGCAGTGACGGTTTCGGACGAATTCATCCGCATGTCGAGCGGGGCGTCGACAGCATAGGCGAACCCGCGATCGGGCCGGTCGAGTTGCATCGACGAGACGCCGAGGTCGAAGAGCGCCGCGTCGATGCGGTCGAGACCCGCTTCGGTCACCACGTCGCCGATCTCGTCGAACCGCGCCTGATGGAAGGTGATGCGGTCGCCGAACCCGGCGAGACGCTCGCGCGCGATGTCGAGTGCGGTGCTGTCGCGGTCGATGCCGAGCACGCGGACCGCGGGATCGGCGCGCAGGATGAGTTCGGTGTGCCCACCGGCGCCCAGCGTCGCATCGACGAAGACCGGGGCGGTGTCGGCACTGTCGCCGCGGGAGAAGGCGGGAGTGATGAGGTCGATCATCCGGTCGGCCATCACGGGGAGGTGACCGAACTCACCGGACTGCCGGGGCGAACCGGGATGATCTCCGGGCTCCTCCTGGCGTGCGTTCACCGACCTACTCCTCGGACTGTGCGGTTCGACTGACTGTCGCTCGAGGGGATGTCCGATGAGGCGGGGTCTCGGCCCGATCACGCACCTGGCGTTGGGGAAGTACGCCAGGGTCGTTCCGGGCCGAGGCCTCGACCCACCCGATCCCCTGTTCATCTGTGTGCCCCGCACGACTGTCTGCTAGAGCAGCGAGTCCAATGCGGCGGAGCCCGCTGCCGAGAAGTCCTCCTCGTGCTGACTCTGGTAGTCGCGCCAGGCCTGTGCGTCCCAGATCTCGAGGTGATCGAAACCGCCGATCACAACGCACTCCTTGGACAGGCCGGCGTAGGTCCGGTGTTCGCCCGACAAGGTGATCCGGCCTTGTCCGTCGGGCCGCTGCTCATCGGTACTCGCGAAGAAGTACCGCTGAAAGGCCCGCGCCTCGGGGTCGTTGCGCGATGCCGCCATCGTGCGCTCCGCGATCGCGTCGAACTCCTCGGCCCGATACACCGACAGGCTGCGGTCCTGGCCTCGTGTGACCATCACCCCTCCTGCCAGCGCGTCGCGAAACTTGGCGGGCAACGTGAGTCGCCCTTTGTCATCGAGTCGGGGCGTGTAGGTGCCGACAAATCGCACGGACATGTCGTCACCTCCTGCCCCACCAGGTTCGACGTCCGGTCCGTCTCACCCAGTGCTGCCACAGTACCCCACTTTCCACCACTTTCCACCCCCAACACCCCACCCATGCCCCACACGATCACAAACTCCCAGTTCAACGGCATCAGAGCAAGTGGGGACGTCGATCAGATCCGGCGCGTCGCGCCAGGTTCTGGGTGGTGCTTGTGGTGCTGGAACACATCAAAGTGCCAGGTGAGATGCCCTTGATTGGGACGGTGGGGCAAAGTGGGGCACCCCGGTGGGGCGAAGTGGGGACCACGGTGGGTCAGCGTGGGGAGACCGGCGAGTCCGTCGGGGTGGATGTGGATGGACGCCGTGAGCCGTCCCGACACGCACCAAGGCCGCACACCAGTTGGTGTGCGGCCTTGGTGAAGCCAATGCCCGGGCCGTGCCCGGCGAAGGATCTACTCCTGCTCGAAACGCCTGTTGAAACGGTCTTCCATGCGCTCGGAGAACTTGCGCTTGGGTGCGCCCGCCCGCTGTTCCTTGCCGCCGCCACGGCCGGCTCCGCGATCAGGCCCGGGCGTCCGTCCGTTCCCGCCCATGAGCGCGAGCAGACCGGCCCCGAACATGATCAGGAAGCCGATGAGGCTGATGATCGGGAACCCGCCGACCTTGACGTCCACGATGAGACCACCGACGAGCAGAACCAGACCCACGACGAAGATGGCCACGGCTTGCAACCGACGCCGGCCGCTGGACCTCCCGAGGCGACGGCGCTTGACGCTCGACGCGAACTTCGGGTCTTCGGCATACAGAGCGCTTTCGATCTGTTCGAGCATGCGCTGCTCGTGCTCCGAAAGAGGCACCGACCCTCCTAACTCCCAAACTCAACCGACCCGACCACACGACCGCTGTCGAACCGTGTGCGCTGTCGACGCCGTTCAGCCGCTGTATACGACTTCAATTCCCATGATACGAGCAGAATCATCCGGCGACCACCATTACCCGAGGTTGAGTCGGATCGCCGTGTCACGCGGTGCGGTCGGACCGCACATTCTGATGAGGCAGCTTACCTTGCTCGTAGGCGATCACGAGCGCCTCCACCCCGTCGAGCAGATCGATCACCCGCTCGCGCATCACGCGTACCGCCGACTCCTCGAGCGTGCGGATCAGCCCGGATTCGATGTCGAGCCGGATGCGTGAACGCACGGCGAAGAACTCCGCGAGTTCGCCGAGCTCGGGCACGACCACCGGCAGACGGTTCCATGCGCTGCGGGAATGCCGGCGACGGGCCGGGCGTGTGGACGGTTCGTAGATCTCGATGGCCGCCCCTGCCGCACGCAGGGCCGTCAGATAGTACTGGCGGAAGCGCTCCGCCGGATCGTCGACGCCGTCGGCGTTGTCGAACAACACCTGGGCGCGATCGAGCAGGTCACGACTTCGACGCACGATGATCGGATCGATGTCCATCGCGGTCTGCGAGGTGGGGATCGAGCGGGGCATCGCACTCCTCCTCGGGTTGGCCGGCTCGTGTCTGCGTTGTACAACTGCTTTGTACAACGCCGGCCCGACAGCTGACGCTTCCCTCGTTGGCCGTCGGGCCGGCGCATGCGTCGGCGGGTGGGGACAGAACAGCTTGCGGAGGCTGATTCATCGAACACCCGTTCGACATATTCAATATAGCTAGCACGCGGGCCGGCTTCAAGACGGCCGCGGACACGGATGCCCAGAGTTCGACGAGAGGACAGACGTTCGTTGACGATCCGCCTCGTTGAGCTGACCGGTCAGGATGCCCCGGTGTGGCTCGAGCCCGCGCTCGACATCTATGTGACCGCCATGGATTACCCCCGCGGCACCGAGATCCACCGGGCGGCGCTGTGGCGTGACCACATCAGTCGTCCGGGGTGGCGGGCCGTCGGTGCCGTGGCAACCGTCTCTCCCGCCGAGGTCCGATCCCCGGATTGGGTGCGCAGACGGCTGTCCCGGCCGCTCGCGGTCGCCGACAACGAAGTGCTGGTCGGCATCGCCTACGGCTACCGGGGTGCACGCGACCAGTGGTGGAATCAGCAACTCCGGATCGGACTACGCCAGTCCGGGCAGCCGGCCGCGCAGGTCGACGAGATCACCCGCGACTACTTCGAACTCACCGAGCTGCACGTCCACCCCAGCGCCCAGGGCCGCGGCATCGGCCAGTGGTTGCTCGGTCGGCTGCTCACCGGTCGCACCGAGCGATCGGTGCTCCTGTCCACGCCGGAGATCCCCGCCGAGAACAACCGAGCGTGGTCGCTCTATCGACGCCTCGGCTTCGTCGACGTCCTCCGGCACTTCACCTTCACCGGCGATCCTCGTCCGTTTGCCTTCCTCGGCCGTCCGCTGCCGCTGGTTCCCGACGATCCGGGTCGGCGATGACGCCGGAGGGTGGAGCATCGATGACATGGCACACGAGATGATCCGACAGTGACACCCTCTTCGACGACACCCTCATCGACGACACCCTCCACGACGCCCGGCCATCCCGCCGTCGACGCGATCGTCGTCGGGGCGGGCCACAACGGCCTCGTCGCCGCGGCGTACCTCGCGCGCGACGGGCGGTCGGTGCGGGTGCTCGAACGTGATGACGTCGCGGGCGGCGCCGTCTCGACCATCGAACGGTTCCCCGGCTACCGGGTGGATCGCGGATCGTCGGCGCATCTGATGATCCGTCACTCGCCGGTGCTCGACGAGCTCGCGCTGACCGATCACGGCCTGCGCTACGTCGACTGCGATCCGTGGGCGTTCAGCCCCGCCACCGACAACTCGGCGCCGATCATCTTCCGTACCGACCTCGACGCCACCTGCACCTCGATCGAGCGGGCCGTCGGGACCGCCGACGCGGACGCCTACCGGAGGTTCGTCGAGGTGTGGCGACCACGTGCCCGGTCGGTCATGCGTTCGTTCTACGGGCCGGCCACGCCCGGCCGGTTCGCCACCGCGTTCACCGGCCTGACGGGGACCGCCACCACGGCCCGTCGCGGCCCGGTCGGCCGTCGAACCGGTGCGATGCTCTCACTCACCCAGGAACTGATGTCCTCGGGCGACGCACTGCTCGACCGGTGGTTCACCGCGGAACCACTGAAAGCGGCGTTGGCCTGGTTCGGTGCGCAGTCGGGCCCGCCGATGGACGCGCCCGGCACCGCACCCATGATCGGTTTCGCCGCGCTCCAGCACGACATCCCGCCGGGACGGGCGGTCGGTGGCAGCGGCGCGCTCACCGAGGCGCTGCTCCGACGTCTCGGCAGCGACGGCGGCGAGGTGGCACTGGGCGACGGTGCCACCGCGATCACCCGGTGCGGCGATCACTGGCGCGTGGAGACTGCCGGCGGTGAACAACATTGCGGGACAACCGTGATCGCCGCATGTCACATCCTGACGACTCTGGACCTGCTGGCCGCGGGCGGCCTCCCCGCCCAGACCGTCGACCGCTGGCGCTCGCAGATCGTCGTCGGGGACGGCATCGGCATGGCGGTGCGACTCGGCACCGACGCGCTGCCCGCCTATCGAGATCTCCCGTCCGACCTCCCCCCGCACGGGGTGCACTCGGCGCTCGGTCTGCTCGTCACCGACCGTGCCCAGCTCCGTCGCGCGCGCGCCGCGGCCTCGGTCGGCGAGTCGCCGGAGCGGCCGGCGTGCGTCTCGATGGGGTACTCGGCGATCGACCCGACCCTGGCACCACCCGGAAGACACCTGGTCAACGTCTGGGCGCAATGGCATCCGTACCGCCTGGCCGGTGGCCGGACGTGGGCGCAGGCCGGACCGGGTGCGGCGGCGGCCGTGGTCGCCGAACTCGACCGGCACGCCCCCGGATTCGGCGACCACATCGAGCACATGCACATCCAGACACCCGACGAACTCGAACGCGAGCTGGGGCTGATCGGCGGGAACATCATGCACGTCGAGATGAGCATCGACCAGATGTTCTTCTGGCGTCCACACCCCGACCTGTCCGCACACCGGGTGCCCGGCGCCGACGGCATCCTGCTGGCCGGGGCATCCACGCATCCCGGCGGCGGTGTGACCGGCGCCAGCGGGCGCATCTCCGCGCACCTGGCGATGCGCCGACGGTGAATCGCGACGACGTCCGGGCACGCCGTGGTGCGTCGGCCACGGTCGGCGCGGGTCGTCTGGCACGATGAGCATCGTGCGCTCGTCATCCCGCTGGTCCGCCATCCTGATGCTGCTGTCTCTGCTTGCCGCAACTCCCCTGCTCAGCGGGTGTCTGGAGCGTTCGACGACGGTCGGCGACCGGTATTCGGGAACCATCGTCGTGGCGACGTCGCCGGACAATCCGCGCGGCGCGCCGAAACTCGACGTCCCCGAGTCGATGGCGTCGCGGGTCAGCCTGAGCGACTACGACTCCGTCCCGGAGTCGGCCTCGACCACCGCGGGTGCTCCCGCGCCGACGCCGTCGGCGGCCGATCCCGCCGCTCCGCCGGCGAGCGGCGCACCCGGCGACGCCGCAGAGGACGCCCCCGAGATACCGCGGGTCGGTACACGTGCGGTCTTCACCGACCTCACCGCCGGCCAGTTCAGCCAACTCGGCGACATCGTCGCCGCCGCCTTCGGCGAGTCGGCGATGAGTATGGACCTCACCGCGAAGCGCAGTGGCGACGTGGTGCGGTTCCGCGGCAGCGCCGACCTGAGCGATCTGACCCCCGGCCGCGACCTGGTCCGGTTGACCGTCACCTTCGCCGGACCGGTGACCGCGACGAACGGCGACCAGATCGGCGAGAGCACGGTCACCTGGACGCCCGAGCCGCGCAAACCTTCCGACTTCAGCGCCGACGCGACCTATCCGGACCCGGCGACCGCCGCGGTCAGCAGCTGGTCGTGGTTCCTGGCGCTGATCTGCCTGCTCACCGTGCTGGTGGTCGCCGGGCTGGCGTGGACCAGGCGGGATCGCAGCCCGCGGCCCGGCAGGCCGCGGCCGTCGGCCGGCAAGAAGCCACCGACGAGCCCACCCACCCCGAAGACCACGGCGGGTTCGGGCGCCGGTCGCTGACCGGCCGGTAGGCCGGTCGGACCGCATCGGTCACCCGCGGAGGGAACCCGGATCGGTCAGCGAGCCGCCGACGCGACCGGGAGTACGGACGTCATGTCCACACCGAGCCGCTCGAGGACCTCGCTCGTCGCCTTCGCGAAGTTGAGGCTGCAGAAATGCAGGCACGGCGCACCCTCGGCGATGAGTCGCTCGGCGATCTCCGTCGCGAAATCGATCCCGACGGCGCGGACGGCCTCGCGGTCCTCCTCGGGACCGTCGCCTGCCGCCGCGGCGAACCTCTCCTGGACGTCCGGCGGGATGACCGAGCCGGAGAGCTCGGTCATCCGGCGCACACTCGCCAGCGAGGTGATCGGCATGATCCCGGGGATGACCGGTTTGTTGCCCTGCTCCGGGTCGGCGCGCGCCACGCGATCACGCAGGCGGAGATAGTCGTCGACATCGAAGAACATCTGGGTGATCGAGTACTCGGCACCGGCCCGCAGCTTGTCGACGAGGGTGCGGGTGTCGTGATCGAGGTCGATGGCGCGATGATGCCCCTCGGGGAACGATGCGACACCCACGTGGAAATCTCCGAGATCGTCGATCAGCCGGACCAACTGCTCCGCGTACTCGACCCCGTCCGGGTGTTTGGTCCACTCGCCCAACGGGTTTCCGGGCGGGTCACCGCGCAGCGCGAGGATGTTGGTGATGCCCTGATCGGCGTAGGCACCCACGAGCGCGCGTAGTTCCTCGATGCTGTGGTTCACCGCGGTCAGGTGCGCCACCGGCAGGAGCGTGGTCTGGGCGGCGAGCTGACCGGTGATCCGGACGGTTCGGTCGCGGGTCGATCCTCCGGCGCCGTAGGTCATCGAGACGAATGCGGGACCGAGGCGCTCGAAGGTACGGACCGCCCGCCACAGCCGGGCCTCCGCGGCCTCGTCCTTGGGCGGGAAGAACTCCACCGAGAACGGCACCGGACCGCGGTGCGGTGCGGACAGCCGATCGATGATCGATGGAGCCGGGGTGGAGGATGAGGTCACCAGGACATTGTACGGATCACCGGCGGCGCGCTCCGGGCACCGGCCTCGCGGCCTCGCCGGGTCCGTCGGCCACTAGCCTGACAGGGTGACCTCCCCGCCGATACCGACCACCCTCGACGATGTGCCCGCGGCCGTCGAGGCCGCGCTCGGGGTCTTCTTCGACCGTGCGGTGCCGGTGGCCGTCGACATCGATCCGCAGTTCGGCGCGGCCGGCGAGGTGCTGCGCGACTTCGTCCTACAGGGCGGCAAGCGGGTCCGCCCGACGTTCGCCTACGCCGGATGGCTGGCCGGGTCGTCGTGCTCGACGCGCGACCCGGCGACACCCGCCGATCCCGACGCCGCGGACGCCCTGCGTGTCGCGGCCTCACTCGAACTGGTGCAGGCGTGCGCGCTCATCCACGACGACATCATCGACAGGTCCGACACCCGTCGAGGACACGCGACCGTTCATCGGGAGTTCGAACGTCGCCACCGCGTCGACCGGTGGGCCGGCCAACCCGATCACCACGGGGTATCGGCCGCGATCCTGCTGGGCGATCTGGCGCTGGCGTGGGCCGACGACATGGTCCACGGCCACCACCCCGGCACCGACGCGCTCGACGTCCCCGCACCACGCCCGTTGCCCGCACCCGTCGGCCGGGTGTGGTCGGCGATGCGTACCGAGGTGCTCGGCGGCCAGTACCTCGACATCGTCAACGAGGCGGGCGGCGACGAATCGATCGACGCCGCGTATCGCGTGATGGAGTTCAAGACCGCCGCCTACACGGTGGCACGGCCCCTCGAACTCGGTGCCACCCTGGCGTGCGCATCCCCCGCACTGATCGGCGATCTGCGATCCGTCGGGCACGACCTCGGCATCGCCTTCCAACTGCGCGACGACCTGCTGGGGGTCTTCGGCGACCCCGAACGCACCGGCAAGCCGTCCGGCGACGACCTGATCGCCGGCAAGCGCACCGCCCTGCTGGCGGTGGGTCTGGCCCGCGCCGCTGCGCAGGGCGGCGACCGCGCCGACCGGCTCCGCGACGCGGTCGGTCGCGCCCTGACCGACGACGAGGTGCGAACGGCCCGAGCCATTCTCACCGATGTCGGCGCGGTCGAGGAGATCGAGCGGCAGATCTCGGGCCTGCTGGGCTCGGCGCTGGAGACGCTGGCCCGGGCCGACCTGTCGGCGACGGTCCGCGCCGAACTCGACGGGTTCGCCCACCGGATCGCCCACCGCACGACGTGAGCCCGACACCGATCGACTCCGGCGCCCGGGTGGTGGTCATCGGGGCGGGGCTGTCCGGTCTGTCCGCCGCCCTGCACCTCACCGGACACGGCCATCGGGTGACGGTGGTCGAGACCGCCGACACACCGGGCGGACTCGTCCGCACCGAGCGGCTGGGCGACGACGGCTCGCATCGGTTCGACACCGGCGCCACGGTGCTCACCATGCCCACCCTGATCGACGATGCGCTTGCCGCCGTGGGGGTCTCCGCCGACGAGACCCGCAGACGTCTGGCTCTCGTGGACGTGGATCCCTCCTACTCCGCACGGTTCGCCGACGGCACCGCCCTCGACGTCCCGCGCGGCGTCGACCGACTGGCCGACACCGTCAGGGACGCCTTCGGGCGCGACGCCGCGGATGGGGTGCGCGACCTCACCGCCTGGCTGAACCGCCTCTACGACGTCGAGTTCGACACCTTCATCGATCGGAACCTGAGCTCGGTGCGCGATCTCGCCGATCGCCGAATCGTCGCGGCCGCCGCGCGCCTGATCGCCATGGGCGCGACCCGCCGGCTCACCCCGGCGGTGGCCCGCCACGTCGATGACGAACGGCTGCAACGGATCTTCACCTTCCAGGCCCTCTACGCGGGCGTACCGCCGCAGCATGCGGCCGCCATCTACGGCGTGATCGCACACATGGACGTCGGACTCGGGGTCCACTATCCGGCCGGTGGGATGGGCCGGATCGGCGAGGTGATGGCCGACGCCCTGCGCGACGCGGGCACCCGCGTGATGCTGTCCACCGCGGCGACGTCGCTGTGCCACAACGACGGTCGGGCCACCGGCGTACGTCTCGCCACCGGCGAGGTACTGTCCGCGGACGCGGTCGTCGCGGCCATCCCGATCAGCGCGGTGGCGGATCTGCTCGGCACCGGACTGCCCCGCGGTCCGCGATGGCGACGGATCCGTCATTCGCCGAGCGCTGTGGTGATCCACGGGGTCGCGCCGCGATCGGTGACGCAGGCGTGGCCCGGGCACCACCACACACTGGATTTCGGTGCGGCCTGGTCGGACACCTTCCGCGATCTGACGCGCGCGCCGGGCCGCCTGATGCGCGACCCGTCGTTCCTGGTGACGCGGCCCGACCTGTCCGACCCCGACGCCGACGCCACGACCGAGCGGGTCTCGGTGCTCGCACCGTGTCCCAACCTGGACACGGCCGGCCTGCCGTGGGACGCACTCGCCGGCGCGTATGCGGCGGAATGCCTGCCGACACTGGCCCGGCGCGGTTATCACCGCATGGACTCCGCACTGTCGATACTGCGGATCGACCATCCGGGCACCTGGGCGGCGGCGGGCCTGCCGGCCGGGACGCCGTTCGGCGCGGCACACACCGTGCGCCAGACCGGACCCTTCCGCACCCCGAATCGGTGGCCGGGCAGTCCGAATCTCGTCCTCGCCGGCGCGGCGACCGTGCCGGGTGTCGGCATCCCGCCCGTGCTGGTGTCCGGCCGGCTCGCCGCCGAACGTGTCGTCGAGAGCCTCGGCGAGATCTCGCCGCGCCGTAGGATGCTGCGATGACCACGATCGACGACACCGGGACGGCCCGAACCGCGGGTCTCGGCCGGGTGACCGGATCGGGTGATCTGATACTGGGTTTCATCGGCGCGGTACTGATCTGTATCGGTGGTTTCGGCGTCGGCGACATCGCCCGGAACAACACCACCGCCCAGGACCTCGGCCTGTCCGCCATCACCTATGGACACGGCAAGACCCTGTTCGGCACCGTCTTCTGGCTGGGCGTCGCGACGATGATCGTCGCCTGGGTGCGGCTCGGCCGCCGGATCGGCGTCGGCTCGAGGCCCTCCCCGGCGGTGCCCTCCCCCGTGCCCTCACCGGCGGTGCCCTCCCCCGTGCCCTCACCGACCGTGCCCTCCGTGCGCGCGATGCGCCTCGGTGTCCTCGCCTGGGCGGCGCCGCTGGCGGTGGCGGTCCCGCTCTACAGCCGCGACGTCTACGCCTATCTGGGACAGGGCGCGGTGTTCCGCGCGGGCCTCGATCCGTACGCCGACGGCCCGGCGCACCAGCCGGGTCCGTTGCTGGACAGCATGGCCCAGGTGTGGGCGTCGACGACGGCCCCCTACGGTCCGTTCTTCGTCGGGATGACGCGCGTGATCACCGAACTCACCGGCGACAACGCGATCCTCGGCGTCTATCTGATCCGCCTCGTGCTGTTACCCGGCCTCCTGCTGGCGCTCTGGGCCATTCCGCGTCTCGCCGAACACTTCTCCGCGTCGCCGCAGGCCGGCCTCTGGTTGGCCCTGGCCAATCCGATGGTGCTGATCCACCTGGTCGCCGGCACCCATGTCGAACTGCTGATGATGGGCGTACTGGTCGCGGGGGTCACGTTGGTGGTCACCGGCCGTCACGTGCCCGGCCTCGTGGTGCTCGGACTCGCGGTGTCGATCAAGGTCACCGCCGGGGTCGCGATCCCGTTCGTCGTGTGGATCTGGCTGTCCCACATCCGCGCCCGGCGTGCTGTCCGGCCCGCGGATGTGGCCGGGGTGTTCGCAGCCGTCGTCGGGATCACCGTGGCGGTGTTCGCGGCCTGCACCGCCATCCTCGGACTCGGACTCGGCTGGCTGACCGGCCTGGGCTGGGCCGACCGGATCATCAACTGGTTCACCCTGCCCACCCTGGCCGGCCATCTGGTGACGCTGGTGGCCGCGCCGTTCACCGCACTGAACCTGCAGCCGGTCCTGGTCGTGACGCGCGCCGTCGGATCGGTGATCCTCGCCGTGGTCCTGATCGGGCTGTGGTGGTGGCACCGCCGCGACGAACGCAGCGCGATGGCCGGGATGGTCTGGGCCATGCTGGCCGTGCTCATACTCGAACCATCCACTCTCCCCTGGTATTACACGTGGGCCTTGTGTCTCGCGGTGGCGTTCACCCTGCCCCCAGGGTGTCGGCGGCGGTTGTCTTCGTCTCCACCTTCATGTTGATCGTGTTCCAGCCGGACGATTCGATCCTCTTCTACAAGGTGCCCGAGGTGATCCTGGCGATGGCATTGTCCGCGCTCGCCGCGATCTCGCTGCTGCGGCCCGATCCGTTGCGGCTCGGACAACTCGTGAACTGGTTCCGGGATCGCCCCGCCGACGACGATGACAGGGATGTGCCGGTGTCCGCGACGGGTCGGTGACATCCGTTGGCTGACAACGACTCCAGCCCTGTGGATGCACGCGACGCCACCGACCCGGAGCTGATCCGGCATGGCTATCGACGCGCCCGGGCGCTGACCGCCGCACACGGACGCACCTACTACGCCGCGGCCTGCCTGTTGCCGCCCGCACGACGGCGTGGCGTCTTCGCCCTGTACGGATTCGCCCGTGTCGTCGATGATCTCGTCGATCTGCCCCCGGCCGGGTCCACGGGTACGGACGCCGCGGCGGGTATCGATCGGATCGAATCAGCGCTGCACCGCACCGTGACGGTGCACGGCCGCACCGGCGACCCCGGTCACCCCGGTCACCCCGACGACGACATCGGTGCCATCCTGGCCGCGCTCGGTGACACCGTGGCGCGCTTCGACATCCCGACCGCGACATTCGATGCGTTCCTGCGGTCGATGCGGATGGACGTTCCGGGGACCGCGGAGTTCCGGGACCGCTACCGCTCCTGGGCCGAACTCGCGGAGTACACCTACGGATCCGCCTCGGTGATCGGGGTCCAGATGCTCCCGTTGCTCGGTGTCGATGCACCGGGCCCGGCGATCACCGCCGGGGCGGCCCGGCTCGGCGAGGCCTTCCAGCTCACCAACTTCGTGCGCGATGTCGCCGAGGACCTCGACCGCGGCCGCATCTATCTACCCACCGACGAACTCGCGGCATTCGGCGTCGACGAGGACCACCTGCGGTGGTGCCGGGCACACCGCACCACCAGCGGGCCGCTACGGCGGGCACTGGCTCACATCATCGCCGTCAATCGCGATCAATACCGACAGGCGTGGCCGGCGATCACGATGCTGCCCAGCCGGTCTCGCCGATCGATCCACGCGGCGGCGACCACTTATCGCGACATCCTCACCGAGATCGAACGCGTCGACTACCGGGTCATGGACCATCGCGCCGTCGTCGGCACACCTCGTCGGGCGATGCGTGCCGCCCAGGCCGTCGTCCGACACCGGTCGGACTGAACGGATTCCGCCGGCGGGCGGTCAGAACGCCTGCGCCTGGGCCCGACGGATGACCTCGCGCGCGGAATGTGTGTGCAGCGCCTGCGCCGGATACATCTCGAGGTCGTCCTGGACGGTGAACAGCCACTCCATGATCTCGTCGCGCGTGTAGCCACCGTCGAACAACACCTCGACGAGTCCGGTGAAATGCTTGACGATGCCCAGGTCGTCGAAGAAGACCGCGGGTACCGCAGGCGCGCCGCCACGCGACACCGCCAGCAACTGGTGTTCATGGATGAGCGTGCGTACCCGGTTGGAGGACACCCGCAATCGGCGGGAGACCTCATCGATCGTCAGCGTGTCGAGGTCGGGCGGGAGACTGTCTTCGGACAGCGGTAGTGAACCCACACCGCAGAGCGTACCGGCTCGGCGACCGCCACGGCCGCGGTTGGGTCGGGTGGCCTGCTCGCCACGTCCCCGGGTCGATCACCCGCCGGAGCGACCTCGCCCGGTAGATTCGGCGTCGTGAGACCTCCCGCGGACACCCTTCTGGGCTCGACCCTCGAGGGTCGCTACCGGATCGACGCGCCGATCGCGCGCGGCGGGATGTCGGCGGTCTACCTCGGTGTCGACCTCCGGCTGGGGCGCTCGGTGGCGATCAAGGTGATGGACGCCCGCTACAGCGGCGATCCGCAGTTCCTGCGGCGGTTCGAGTTCGAGGCGCGAGCGGTCGCCGGTCTCAAGCATCCGGGCCTGGTCGCGGTGTACGACCAGGGCATCGACGACGGCATCGCGTTCCTGGTGATGGAACTCGTCGAGGGCGGGAGTCTGCGCGAACTGCTGCGGGAACGGGGACCGATGCCGCCGCACGCGGTCACCGCTGTCGCCGATCCGGTGCTCGGCGGACTCGGCACCGCGCATGCCGCGGGACTCGTCCATCGGGACGTGAAGCCGGAGAACGTCTTGATCTCCGAGGTCGGCGAGGTGAAGGTCGCCGACTTCGGGCTCGTCCGCGCCGTGGCGGAGGCGGGGGTGACCTCGGCGAGTGTCATTCTGGGGACCGCCGCCTACCTGTCGCCCGAGCAGGTGGAGGCCGGCGACGCGGACGCCCGCAGCGACGTCTATTCGATGGGCGTGATGCTGTTCGAATTGCTCACCGGCCGAACCCCTTTCCGTGGCGATACGCCGCTGGCACTCGCCTACCAACGACTCAGCTACGACGTCCCGGCACCCGGGGACGTCGTCGACGGCGTCCCCGAGGAGTTCGACGAGATCGTCCTGCGCGCAACCGAACGCGAGCCCGGCGACCGATACGCCGACGGATTCGACATGCGGCGCGCGCTGCTCGCGGCCGCCGACGACCTCGAGCTCCCCCCGTTCACCGTGCCCGCGCCGCGACGATCGGCCGAGCGGGAGACGATGGCACGACTACGCGGAGCGCATCCCGGCGCGGTACCCCCGCCCGCGCCGGTGCCCGACCACACCCGTGTCCAGTCCCGGCCCGGCATGACCCCGGGGACCGGTGCGCCGGTCGCGCCCGTCCCCGCCGGCGCGCCGTCACAGGTCGCACGTCCGGCCACGGCGGCGACCGACCGCCGTCGCGACGACCGGCACGTGAGCACGGTGGAGCCCGACGAGGGCGGCGCGGTACGCGCGTTGCTCTGGATCCTGGCTGTCCTGGTCCTCGCCGCCGCGATCGGCGCGGTCGGCTGGTGGGTGGGACAGACCTACTTGAGCTGAGTCGCTCACCCGTGCGCGCGCTTGCCGGGAGAACGACGGAGCGGCGAAGGACTCAGCCGCGCAGCATCTCCGCGACCAGGAAGGCCAACTCCAGCGACTGCTGGGTGTTCAGCCGCGGATCGCAGGCCGTCTCGTATCGGCCCGCGAGGTCGAGGTCGGAGATGTCCTGGGCGCCACCGAGACATTCGGTGACGTCCTCGCCCGTCAGCTCGATGTGCACACCACCGGGGTGGGTGCCGAGTGCGCGGTGCACCTCGAAGAAGCCCTGGACCTCGTCGACGATCCGATCGAAGTGGCGCGTCTTGTAACCGGTCGACGCCTCGTGGGTGTTGCCGTGCATGGGATCGCACTGCCAGATCACCTTGTGGCCGGTGGCCTCGACCTCGGACACGATCGCCGGCAGCACGTCACGCACCTTGTTGTTGCCCATCCGGGCGACCAGGGTGAGTCGTCCCGGACGGTTGTGCGGATCCAGACGCTCGACGTACTCGACGGCCTGCGCCGGTGTCGTCGTGGGACCGATCTTCACGCCGATCGGATTGTTGATCAGCTCGGCCAACGCGATGTGCGCACCGTCGAGCTGACGGGTGCGTTCACCGATCCACAGGAAGTGCGCCGACAGGTCGTAGAGCACCTTGTCCGGGCCGTCGGGGTCGTCGGCCAGCCGTAGCATCGCCCGCTCGTAGTCGATGACCAGCGCCTCGTGCGAGGCGAAGATGGATGCCGAGTCGAGGTTGGTGTCGACCACCCCGCACGCGTCCATGAACCGCAGGCCCCGATCGATCTCCGAGGCGAGCGCCTCGTAGCGGGCACCAGCGGGTGAGGTGCGCACGAACTCGCGGTTCCACAGGTGTACCCGCCGCAGATCTGCTTCCGAACCGGTCAGCGCGCGAACGAGATTCATCGCCGCGGCGGCGTTGGCGTAGGCGCGCACGAGGCGTGACGGGTCGTGCACGCGGGCGGCCTCGTCGGCGGGGAAACCGTTGACCATGTCGCCGCGGTAGGACTGCAGCCCCAGCGCGTCGGTGTTCGACGAACGCGGCTTCGCGTACTGCCCGGCGATCCGGGCGACCTTGACGACCGGCATGCTGGCGCCGTACGTGAGCACCACGGCCATCTGCAGCAGGGTCCGGATGTTGCCCTTGATGTGCGGTTCGGTGTTGTCGACGAAGGTCTCCGCGCAGTCACCGCCCTGCAACAGGAACGCCCGCCCCTCGGCGACGTCGGCGAGTTGGCGGGCCAGGCTCTGGACCTCGACCGGCATGCAGATCGGCGGGACACTCTCCAGGACCGTGCGCATCTTGCGCGCCTCTTCGGCCGGCCAGCTCGGCTGTTGGAGCGCCGGTCGTGCCAGTGCGTCGTCGAATCGGTTCTGCAGGTCGCCGGGTAGCGGCGGCAGCTCCGGGAGCTCGTCGATCGGAACGTCTACGGTCCAGTTCGTCACCACGGCTACAGGGTAGTGGAGTCCCGCTCCCGGCGATCGCGAGGGTGCCCGGCGATGTACTGCGTTTTCCGCGCGGCGGCGACGTTTTCAGCGCGGCGACGACGCGCGTGCGGCCTCGATCGCCTGCCACTTCCGCCAGTTGTGCCGGGCGTCGGACAACGCGTCGTGGGCGTCCTTGGGCGACGGCGGCAGGGTGGGCCGTCCGGCCGCCTCCCAATGCTGACGCAACTCCCGGGTGAACCGGGGCATGACCCGCGGCAATTCGGTCATCGGACCCCACAGCTGACAGAGGACGACGTGGTCATAGGCGCCGACCCAGGCCCAGAGTTCGACCTCGTCGCCGGTCTCGGTGAGGAACGCGAGGAGGTCGTCGCGTATCCGCCGACGGCTGCGCCAGGACGACGACGAGGGTGACGGTAACTTGGGCAGCACGTTCGTGCGCACCCATTCACCGGCCCGCCCCGGATCGAACTCGGTGGACACCGCGTAGAATTCACGACCGTCCTCGGCGACGACACCGATCGAGACCAACTCGATGGTGGTGCCGTCCTCGATAAACTCCGAGTCGTAGAAGAACCGCATACCCACCAGTATTCACACCCCCGCGAGCGGAGAACCGCCGAGACCATGTCTTACCTCACCGAGGCCGACACCCGGCTGCGACGATGGGCGCCGTCGAGACGGGCCCGTGCCGCCATCGCCGTCGTGTTCGCGGCGTCGGTCACGCTGCAGATCGTCGGCATCCCGTTCACGTCGAGTTTCGGTACCCGCACCCGTATCGACCTGGACGTCTATCGCCTCGGGGCGCAGATCTGGCAGCACGGTCAGAGCCTCTACGCGGACGGCTCGATGCCGTTCACCAGCGACGGGATCTGGCTGCCGTTCACCTATCCCCCGTTCGCCGCGATCGGGTTCGTCCCGCTGGGCGCACTCGGACTCGACGTCGCCGGGCTGCTCATCTCGGTGCTCACCGTGGTGCTGACGATCGTCGTCCTGCACATCCTGTTGGGCGTCCTGGGTGTCGGCACCGGCGCCAATCGCTGGTGGACGGCGCTGCTGATCGGTGCGGGCGCGGTGTGGCTCAACCCGCTCTGGATGACGCTCGGGTTCGGCCAGATCAACATCATCCTGATGACGATGATCGTCGTCGACATCTTCGTGATCGGTCGCGGCCGCGCGACCCCGGCCGCACCGTTCGGCGGGGTGCTGACCGGCATCGCCGCCGCCGTGAAGTTGACGCCGTTCGTCTTCGTGGCGGTCTTCCTGGCCGCCCGGCAGTGGCGGCGGGCGGTGGCCGCCGTAGGCGCCTTCCTCGGCGCCGGCGCACTCGCCTGGGTCTGGCTGCCGGCGGATTCGCTCGACTACTGGACGCACACCTTGTTCCACACGACCCGGATCGGCGACCCCGCCGGTCGGATCAACCAGAACCTCAACGCGATGTGGATTCGTCTCGTGCCGCATTCCGAGTCGGCGCAGCAACTGCTCTGGGTGCTGAGCTCGCTCGTGGTCACCCTGTTGGCCTTCGCGGCCGTGCACGCCTGTCGACCGGTGAGCGCATTCGCGTCGCTGCGCAGTCCGTCGTCGGACGATCCGGCGGCCGGCGTCGCCACGGTGCTGATCACGTGCGTCGTCGCGGTGTGGGGATTGCTGGTCTCCCCGACATCGTGGGCACATCACTGGGTGTGGTCGATCCCGATGATCCTGGCCGCCGCGGTCATCGCGGCGCGCAGCGTCGATCGTCGCGTCCGAACCGCCTACACCGCATTGGCCGTCGCCGGGCTCGTGATCTTCGCCCTCGGCCCGTTCCAATTCCTGTCGCCCGCGGTCCGCCAGTGGTCGGCCGTCGACCATCTGATCGGCAACTCCTACACGCTGTGGGGTCTCGCGGTGCTCCTGGTGGTGTGGCTGCTACCGCCCCCGGTCACCGGTACCGGCACCACCGGCGCCCGACCGGCGATGGCCGGCGCGCAGGCACCCTGACGGCCGTCGGCCGGAGTCCCGGCGGGGACGCCCAGCCGTGGTCAGGCGGCCGAAGCGGGCGTGGCCGCTTCGGAATCCGCCTTGGGCTCCTTGTTCTTCAGCGAGGCCGCGTAGATGTCGACGTACTGCTGACCCGACAGCTGCATCAGCTCGTACATGATCTCGTCGGTGATCGCACGCTCGATGAATCGGTTTCCCTGCATGCCCTCGTAACGGGCGAAGTTGAGCGGTTTGCCGATCTTCACGACGATCCGTGCCGGACGCGGGATCACCGATCCGGGCGGGTTGAGTTTCTCGGTGTTGATCATCGCGACCGGGATGACCGGTACACCGGTGTCGAGCGCGATCCGGGCGAGTCCGGTCTTGCCCTTGTACAGCCGACCGTCCGGCGAGCGGGTCCCCTCGGGGTACATGCCCATCAGCTCACCGGCCTCGAGCTGACGCCGCGCGGAGATCAGGGCGCCCGCCGCGGCCTCCGCCCCCGAACGGTCGATGGGGATCTGACCGACCGCGGAGAAGAACCACCGCTGGAACGCGCCCTTGGGACCGGTGCCGGTGAAGTACTCGGCCTTCGCCAGGAAGTAGATGCGCCGGCGGATCATCAGCGGCAGGTAGAAGCTGTCCATCACGGCGAGGTGATTGCTGGCCAGGATCGCCGGGCCACGTGTGGGGATGTTCTCCAGGCCCTCGACCGTCGGCCGGCCGATGAGGCGGAGCAATGGTCCCAGCAGAACGTATTTGAACGTGTAGTACCACATCGAAGACTCCGTACTCGCCGCCACCACTTGTCTCCGGCCGTCACACCGAAGTCGACCTCGTCACAGACCTTACCCGCAGAAAACGATACGGACCTGTTCAGGTCTCGGTGAGCACATTGCGTTCGATCGCCGCTCTGATTCCTTGCCGCGCAACTTCAGCCGCGCCGACCACGCCGGCGCTCTCGCCGAGCTGCGTGCCGCGGATCCGGGCGAGTTGACGGTGTCCGGCGCCGGTCACGAGGCGCGCGTAGTGCTCGCGGGCCTCGTCGAGGAACAGCCCCGACGCCGCGCCGACGCCCCCGGCCAGCACGATCAGGTCGGGATCGAAGATGTCGGCGATCATGGCCAGCCCCTGACCGAGTGACGCGGCGAACTGGGCGAACGCCGCGAGCGCGACCGCGTCCCCGTCCGCGGCCGCACCGGCCACGCGACGGCCGGTGAGCGAGCCGGGATCGGCCGCGACATCGGCGGCCAGCTGACTGCGGCCCCAGTCGCCGTCGGCCAGCAACTCGAGCACCGTATCCACCAGAGCCGTTCCGCTGCAGTACCTTTCCCAGCAGCCGAGCTTTCCGCAGGAACACACCCGCCCGCCCGGTACCACCGTGAGATGCCCGAGTTCTGGCGCGACGCCGAAGCTGCCGCGGTAGATCTCGCCGTCGAGCAGCAGACCGGCACCGATCCCGGTACCGATCGCCAGGACCAGCGAGTTCTTGCCGCGGGCGGCCGCACCGAACCGCCATTCGGCCACCGCAGCGGCGTTCGCGTCGTGTTCGGCGAACACCGGGATGCCGATGCGGGCGGTCATCTCCTCCGCCACCGCGGCCTCGCGCCACGGCAGATGCGGGGCGAATCGGATGACCCGACGGTCCGGGGTGAGGAATCCGGCGATGGCCAGGCCGACCGCCTTCGCGGCCCATCGCGACGTCAGTTCCCCGACCAGCCGGTCCAGGCAGTGTTCGAGGGCGTTCGCGGTCGGCGGGGTCGCCGCACGCAGCGTGTCCAGCATGGCGCCGTGGTCGTCGACGACCGATGCGCGCACGCTGGTGCCCCCGATGTCGATGCCGATCGTCAAGTCCGGCATCAGTTCTCGCCTTCGGGCTGCCGTCGTCGGGTGGCCGACGACGGGTCGGTGACGTCGATCCGGACCGAGATCGGCTGGTAGTGCGGGGTGCCGTCGGGGGCGGTTGCTGGTCCCGATCGGAGTACGCCGGCCATCGCCTCGAGGACCGCGATCAGTGCCGCGATCAGCCGCGCCAGCAGGTCGCCGATCTCGGTGATCAGGGTGGTGATCTCACCGGAGAGGTCACCGAGGGCGGCGGTGTCGACCGAGAATCCGTTGGCCGCACCGCGCTGGCCGGTACCGCCGAACACGGCGGCGAGTTGATCGATCTGGGTGGCCACGCCGAGCAGGAAGTCCCGCACCGGGTCGCCGGTGGCGCCCCGCTCGTGGCCTGCGACGTTGTCGTCGTCGCCAGGTCCGGTCGTGTCGTCCGAGGTCATCTGGGCAACTCTCCTGTCCGGGTCCGGCAGTAGTGTACGCGGTCCGGTGCCGTCAGCGGCTCTGCGGCCAGAGGCCGGGGTCCGGCACGAAGCCGATGGTGAGATGGACGCCATCCCACGCCGCGTCGACGACGACGCAGCGTCGCAGCACCGACGGCAGGCGCACCGGGTGGCGGAACCCGCCGACGGTGACGAGCAGGTCGTCACCGGACCGGCCCAACTGCAGGCCGTCCGGGTCCGGAAGCCGCTGCCGCCAGGTGAGTTCGTATGCCCTGGACGTGCCGACGCCGCTGTCCGCCGTCTCGGTCAGCTGCGCCGCCCCGGACCCGTACGAGCGACCGTTGGGTGCCGGTAGACCGACACCGAGCTTGCGCAGCCGGGCCGCACGATCGATCGCGTCGTCGAGCAGGTGTATCTCCGTGCACTCGACGTCGGCGCCGTCGGCCTGCACCACCGACCGTAGGCGGGCGACGCGCTCCTCGCATCCGGAGTGCGCTCGGTCGGCGCCGACACCGCGGTTGACCACCACAGAGCGCAATGCCAGGCCCATCACGTCGGCGGTCGCGAGGAAATGCGGCAGCAGTCGCTCGCCGCGATCGTCGACACCGACGACCACGTGTACCGCGACGACGTGTGGATCTGTCACCAACTCGGTGATGTCCACACAGTCGCGGTCGATCGCGTCCACGGCACCGGTCAGCTGCGCCAGCATCGGTCGCTCGGATGCCGCTGCGAGGCGACGATGTCTGGGCCACAACCGATTCAACGTCTGGCTGAGCACCGACGACGCGCGTAGGAACTCGAAGGGGTCGCCGAGTCCGGATACGTCCACGACGATGCGTCGCCACTGCCCGCTGATCGCCTCGTCCCGGATGCGACGCAGCACGAGGAAGTCCTCCACCCCGGGCAGGGTGGCGATCTCCCCTGCCGCGATGTCGGCCACCGCACCGAGGCCGGGCAACGTCACCTTCGACCGGGACAACGTCTCCGACAGCACGGACGTGAACTCCGACCACGTGCGTTCGAGCAACTCGAGACGATCCAGCGACAACAGATGCAGTCGCGACGAGACCATCACCGGTTCGTCCGGCTGGCGGTACACCCCGAGCAGGGCGGCCGTCGGCGCGTGCCTGTCGATGGTGATCAGCAGGGTGTCCCGGTCGTTCGCGGTCACGGGGGATCCGCTGCGGGCGGCATCACGGGTACCGCCGGTGCGGCGGGCGCCGGACCGGCCCAGGGCGGCCGAGGCCGCGGTCACCGAGACCCCGGTACCGCCCGGCCCGATCACCACATGGATGGGCGTGAGATCGATCAGTCTTCGACCCTCTTCTTCAGGTCGTTCAGGGCCGCCTCGGTGATCGCCTTCTCGGCTCGACGTTTCAGCTGGCCGATCATCGGCACCACCAGGTCGACCATCAATTCGTAGGTCACCTTTGTCGACCCCGGAACCTGCTGCGAGAGAACATAACGTCCACGCTGATCACGCTGCAGGTCGCTGCTCACGAGATGCCACGACACCGACCGGCCGTCAGGGTCCCAGTCATAGGCCAGCACATAGGTGTCCTGCAGGACCCCGGCGTCCAGGACGAACCGGACCTCACGCGGACGTCCGTCCGGGCCGGATTCGGTGACCTCGACGTCGCGGGCCGCCGAGACCCACTCCGGATAATTCTCGAAATCGGCGATCACGGCCATGATGTCGGCGGCGTCGGCGTTCATCACGATGGTCCGCTCGGTACGGTCGGCCATCACACCACCGTCCGTTGCGCGTCGTCGGCGCGGTCGTCGGTGACGGCGGGACCGCCGACCGGTCGCCCCGCCTCGAGTCGGTCCTTCACCTCGAACGACATCGACTTGCCCGCCGCGCGCCGGTCGCGGTTGGCGTCGGCGAGTGCACGCGCACCGGCGAGCTGTCGCGTCGGTTCCGCATGCAGGAAGTAGTGGAGCACGAATCCGTCCATCACCGCCTCACACCAGATCTCCATCGTGCCCGTGAGTGGGCCGTCGACCCGCCATCGCACCCCCTGCGCCCCCCGGTCCTCGGTCACGGCCAGATCGAGATCGGGCCACCAGCGTCGCCAGTTGCCCCGATCGCCGATCACCTCGGCCACCAACGACGGTGCGGCGGCCACGAAGGTCTCATCGGCCACCTGAATACTCGTCACGACCACTAGCTTCACATACTCGGCCGACGCCGGGACAGAGACCTCTCAGGATGCGCCCACGGCGGGCGGGGAGCCGGGTCTACGATCTCTGGGAGAACCGAACGGCGAAAGGGTACCTCGATGAGCGAGTTCAGTGTTCCCGCACATTTCTCCATCTCCGAGAACGCGAACTGCACCGACATCATCTTCCGGATCGCCGAACGTGAACCGGACAAGGTGGTGTTCCGCCGGAAGGAGGGCTCGGACTGGGTCCCGGTCCGAGCGGCGGAGGCGGCAGCACAGATCACCGCGATCGCCAAGGGATTCATCGCGGAGGGCATCTCCCCCGGCGATCGCGTCGCACTCCTGTCCCGCACCCGCCTCGAATGGAGCCTGGTCGACTTCGCCATCTGGTCGGCCGGCGCGATCACCGTCCCCATCTACGACTCGTCGTCGGGTCCGCAGGTCGAGTGGATCATGAAGGACTCCGGTGCCACCGCGATCGTCCTCGAGGACGACGGCCACCGGGCGATCGTCGATGCCATCGACGGGCTCGACGAGGTGCGCATCTACCAGATCGACGCACCGGCAGGCGGGGACGGCGCGGTCGGGGTGCTCACCGCTGCCGGCGTCGACGTACACGACGACGAGGTCGCCAAGCGCCGCGCGACCGTCGGCTCGGCCGATCCCGCGACGCTGATCTACACCTCGGGGACCACCGGACGTCCCAAGGGATGCGAGCTGACCCACGCCAACATGCTGTCCGAGGTGTACGGCGTCCTCGAGGGTGAGATGCGGACCCTGCTGGGCCCGGGCAAGCGCATGCTGATGTTCCTGCCCCTCGCGCACGTGCTGGCCCGCGCCATCACCCTGGTCGCGATCGAGGCCGGCGTCGAGGTCGGGCACTACGCCGACACCAGGACCCTGGTCCCCGAGTTCGCCAACTTCCGTCCGTCGCTGATCCTCTCGGTGCCGCGAGTGTTCGAGAAGGTCTACAACACCGCGCGGCAGAAGGCCCACGACGAGGGCAAGGGCAAGATCTTCGATGCCGCCGCGGAGACGGCGATCGAGTACTCCGCGGCCGGTGAACGCGGATCGGTCGGTCTCGTGCTGAAACTCAAGCACGCGGTGTTCGACCGGTTGGTCTACGGCAAGCTGCGCGCAGCGCTCGGCGGGCAGTGCGAATTGGCGATCTCCGGCGGTGCCCCGTTGGGCGCCCGCCTCGGGCACTTCTTCAGCGGCATCGGCATCCCCGTCTACGAGGGCTACGGACTCACCGAGACGACCGCGGCCTTCAGCGTCAACACCCCCGGTGCCGTGAAGGTCGGTACCGTCGGGAAGCCGTTGGCCGGCAACAGCGTACGCATCGCGGATGACGGCGAGGTGATGCTGCGGGGTGGCGTCGTGTTCGACGGGTACTGGCAGAACGCGGAGGCGACGGCCTCCGCTCTCGACGACGGCTGGTTCCACACCGGCGATCTCGGCAGCGTCGACGGTGAGGGGTTCATCACGATCACCGGACGCAAGAAGGAGCTGATCGTCACCGCGGGCGGCAAGAACGTGTCCCCGGCCGGTCTCGAGGACGTGATCCGCGCCAATGCGCTCGTGTCCCAGGCACTCGTGATCGGCGACGCGAAACCGTTCATCGCCGTGCTCATCACCATCGATCCGGAGGCGTTCCCCGCGTGGAAGGAACGCAATGGGAAGCCGGCCGACGCGACCGTCACCGATCTGATGGACGACGACGACCTGCGCGCCGAGGTCCAGTCGGCCGTCGACGAGGCGAACAAGACGGTCTCGCATGCGGAGGCGATCAAGAAGTTCCGCATCCTGCCCGACGACTTCACCGAGGAGACCGGGGAGATGACCCCGACCCTGAAGGTCAAGCGGAACGTGGTGGTGCAGAAGTTCGCGGGTGACATCGAGGCGATCTACACGAAGTGACCGGGCGGCTCGTCATGCGCCCGGTGTCGCGGGCGGCTGCGTCTAGAGCAGCTGCCGCAACCGCGCCGCGATGGATCGCCATTCCCATGTCGCCACCGCGTGTTCGCGGCCCCGGGCACCCATCTCGGCAGCCGCCGCCGGGTCGGCGAGAATCGCGGTGATCGCGAGCGCCACGGCGTCGATGTCGGTGCCGTCGACCACTGTTCCGGTGACACCCTCGACGACGGTCTCCGGCGCCCCGCCCGACTGACCTGCGACCACGGGGACGCCGGTCGCGGAGGCCTCCAGATAGACGATGCCGAGGCCCTCGACGTCCAGCCCGCGGCCGCGGGTGCGTGCCGGCATGGCGAAGACGTCGGCGATGGCATGATGGGCGGGCAGTTCCGCGGAGGGCACCGACCCGGTGAACACCACGTGTTCGGACATGCCGGTGTCCGCGGCGATCCGGTGCAGCGTCTCCGCGTACGGACCGCCGCCGACGATGACGAGGACCACGTCGCCGATCTCCCGGCGGATCAACGGCAACGCCCGGATCAGCACGTCCTGCCCCTTACGCGGGACCAGTCGCGACAGACACAGCACCGTCGGCCGGTCGCCGAGTCCGAGTCGTTCCCGAATCCGTTGCCGGGCCTGCGGATCCGGCGCGAATCGGGCCGTGTCCACGCCCGGCGGCAGATACTCCAGGGCCGCCTCGGCGCCGAACGCCGCGGCGAAACGACCCCGCGTGTACCGGCTGACGAAGGTGACCACGTCGACGTGGCGACCGATGTAGGTCAGCACCTGACGGGCCAGCGGCACCATCGACCAGCCGACCTCGTGCCCGTGCGTGCTCGCGATCACCCGCCGGGCGCCGGCCCGGCGCATCGCAGGTGCGAGTACCGCGAGCGGGGCTGCGGCGCCGAACCACACGGCCGAGATGTCGTGGGCCCGAATGATCTTCGCGGCACGGCGGGCGACCAACGGGGTCGGCAGCATCAACGTCGTCGGATGCCGGACCACGGTGTACGGCACCCGGGCGTCGAACTCCTCGTGGCCCTTCCAGCGCGGGGCGTAGACCACCACGTCCTCCGGCGGCAGCAGGTCGACGAGGTTCTGCAGATACGACTGAATGCCTCCCGGCCGCGGTGGGAAGTCGTTGGTGATCAACAGAGTTCGTTCCATCAGCGCACCTGGTCGGTCAGCCAGCGCCGCCAGCCGGCGACCAGCTCGGCCCGGGGCACACCCAGGGCGTCCTTGATCGCGGCATCCTGCCGTCGGGGATCGTCGGTCCCCGCCACCCCGGTGTAGAGCTTCTTGAGATCGTCCTCACCGTAGCGGTCCGCGACGTACGCCGCGACCGACCATGCGGATTGATAGGCAACCATCGATCGGTCGGCGTCCACGGCGAAGTCGCCGTCGGCCGGCAGTCCGGTCGGCAGCTCGCCGGCGCGGATCTGCATGGCCAGATCTGGTGCGGCGTCCTCGAATCGGGTGTATGTGCCCTTGCGGCCCACGTACTCCGGGACACCCTCGGTGATCCAGAGCGGCGCGCCGGGCGCGGTGACGACCCGCGCCGCGACATGGGTCAGTTCGTGACGCAGCACCACCCCGAGCGCCGGCTCCGGGAGCTCACCGGCGCTGGGAGTGAGGATCACCCGCTGCCCGATCGCGGTCCGGTCGTCGGTGTCGACGCGGCTGTAGACCGTGGCGGCGGCCGCACCGGTGATGTCGGTCGCCGAGCTCTGTGCGAGACCCCGGAATTCGGCCGGCGTGTCCGTGGCGACCACCACCGCACGACGCGGCCAGTCGGCACCCCAGAACTCGGTCACCGCCGCGATCGAGCCGGGCAGGAGCCGTCGTGCGCGCGCCACCACCGCGGCGGTGTCCGGGTACGACGCGATCACCGATGTACCGCCGGCCGTGGACACGTCGTCGGCGGCGAGACCGGGCAGGTCCCACAGCTGGGTGGGCGCCGGTGTGCCGCCGACCACCGTCGCGTCGCCGACGACCTTCCACGCGTCGCCGTAACGCGCCATCACCAGTTGCCCCGGGACGACGACGTCGGGCTCGTCGATCCCCGGGGTCGCCGCACCGCCGAGCGCATAGTGGAGTTCGACCGGGGCGACCCAGGTGTCCGAACTCCCCTGCGCATCGAGGCGCGCCTGCAGCTGCGTCGGCACCGGTGTCTCGGCCTCCTCGGTGGGCGTGAGTCGATAGCCGAAATCGTCGAGCTCGAGCGCGGTCCCGCGCGGCGGAATCCGTTCGGACGAGGTGGGCGGCGTGCTCGGCGCGGCACCCGACGTCGAGCCGTCGGGCCGGGCCGTCGACGACGGTGACCGCGCTGGTCGTTCATCGGGCATCTCATGCGGGGAGAGATTGGCCATCGACGTCTGCAGGCGTTGCCGGAACTGTGGCGATGCAGCGGCGTCGACAAGTTCGTTCATCCGTGCCCGGTCACCGCCGCGCAGAGCCTTGCCCAGATCGTCGAGGGTGGCCTGCACGCCCGCCGCGCGCTGCTGCTCGTAGACGTTGACCGATGTCGTCGTGGGGGTGCTGCTGCTCGGGTCTGCCGACGTCGACTCCTGCGGACCTCCGCATCCGGCGAGCACCGCGGCGACGACCAGTCCGGAACACACCGCGGCCGACCGGCACATGCGATCCGGACGGATCACCCCGTCGCACCCTTCACGCGGGTGCCATTGCGGACATGTATCAGTACCGGCGCGCCGAGCTGAACGGTCCGGCCTCGTCGAGCGGCACCACCTTCACCGGCACACCGAAGGTGGATGCGTGGATGACGTATCCGTCGCCGACGTACATCCCGACATGGTGGGCGTCCGGGTAGTAGATGATCAGGTCGCCGGGCCGCAGGTTGCCGCGGTCGACCGCTTGGCCGCCGCTGTTCTGCGCCTCGCTGGAGCGCGGCAGGGTCTTGCCGGCCTGGCGGTAGGCCCAGACCATCAGACCCGAACAGTCGAACGAGCTGGGACCGGTCGCCCCCCACACGTACGGATCGCCGATTCGCGTGAGTGCGGCCTGGACGGCGACGAGCGCCGGTGCGGTGCCCTTGGGCACGAAGCGCGGGTCGAAGTCGAACTTGGGTCCGCGCAGGGCGGCGAGCTGCTTGCCGGTCATCGACTGGTAGACGGCCCGGATCTGGATCGCCTGCAACTGCAGGTTGGCCTGCTTCGCCTGGAGCTCGCCGCGCGTCTTCTCCGCGGCGGCGACGGCCGTGGTCGCCTCGGTGGCGGTCTTGTCGGCGGCGGTCTTCGCCGCAAGTGTCTTGCGGCGGGCCTCCTTGAGTCCCTTGAGATCTGTCGCGGCCTGACGTGAGATCAGTTCCAGCCCGGACATCTGGTCGAGCAGCGACTGTGGGGAATCGCTGACCAGGACGGCATAGAGGCGGTTGACGCGGGCGCCCTTGTAACTGGCGCGGACGACGGAGTCGACCCGCTCCTGATAGCCGTCAAGACGTTGCTGCGTGGAGACGAGGGTGCGATCCGCAGTCGACGAGGCCTTCTTCGCGGTCGCCACGATGCGTCGCTGCTTGTCGTATTCAATCTGCGCGTTGTGCATCGCCTCGGTCGACTTCTCGGCGTCGTCGCTCAGCTTCTTGTACTGCACGAGCAGCTGATCCGGCGTCCGGACCGGCACCGCCGTGGCATCGCCGGCGCCTGCCGTCGCGCCCAACTGGCAGAGGGAGACCACGAGCGCCGTCACCGCTGCCACGAGTATCGCGGGAACCGACCGCTTCCGTGCGGCCGACCAACTGGTAACCACGGTTGTCACTTCTCCTCCACCGCTTTCCCCCCGACCACCCGGTTCGGAGATGGACCGTCTGGACCATCATCCCGTTTCCCGGGTGTGTGGTTTGGGCGGATCACGCACATTCGCGTGACCCGCCCAAACTAAGACCTCACATCGTCATCGGCCCGAACGCTCAGTAGCGCCGGATCCCGGTGAGCGACCAGTTGTTGACCTTGTCGCGCTTCACCGGGACACCCGAGGTCGACGCGTGGACGAAGGTGCCGTTGCCCACGTAGAGCCCGGCGTGGCCGCCGCCGTTGAAGATCAGCACGTCGCCCGGCTTGGCCGCTGCGAGCGATGCCACCGGGGTGCCTCCGCCGAGCTGACCGTAGCTGTCGCGCGGGATGGTCTTGCCGGCCTGCTTGTACGAGTAGTAGACGAGACCCGAGCAGTCGAAGGCGTTGGGGCCTGCGGACCCGTAGACGTACGGGGCGCCGATCTTGCTCTCGGCCACGCGCACGGCCTTCTGGGCTGCGGTCGGCTGTGCGCCGAAGATGGCTCCGCCACCCTTGGGCTTGAACTGCTGCGGAATCTGGTTGTCGTTCAGACCCGGCACGGTGAAGGAACCGAGGTTCGGGATCTGGACGTTGGCGCCGGGCGACTTCGCGGCCGGGGTGGCCTTCGCGGCGGGTGCCTTGGGTTCCTGGAACTGCTGGGGGATCTGTTTCGTATCGACCCCAGGAAGCTCGAATGTGCCGACGTTGGGCACGTGCACCGGCGCGGCGAGTGCCGGTCCGGCGACAGCGGCGAACGAGCCGACGGTGATCGACCCGGCCACGACCGCACGCTTGGCGACCTTGCTGCCGCGGTTGGGCTGTTCCAAACGATGTTTGGCCACGAAGCGACTTCTCCTTGCTCTCCCTCGACCGCCTACCGAGTTAGCTGTCGGGTTCGGGCCGGAAGAATGGCCCTACGCGTAGGTCCACACGACGCGTGAACGTCGGCGGGCATGCGCGATTCACCCCGATTCGGATCGCTCCGAAAACTGGTGGTTCCCCGGTTCGCCCAGAAGGCGATTGAGCGGTGACCTATCCAGACCACTCCTGTTGGAGCGGGACGCTCTGCAAAGGTCTCGGAAAGGTTACGAAATCTGATGCGGGTCTGTCCACCGAGCGTTGAGGCAACGAATTTCCAGGTCAGGTCACCCGGCCCGCAGAATTCGCAGATTGCGGCCGGAAACTACGCCCTGAGCTGCAGTTTTTCCATTTCTTGCAGATATTGCAGACGCACTGGAGACCATCGCAGCGGCGACGAACACATCGATCGCGGCGTCGATCTCGGCGTCCCCTGAACGGGTGGTTTTCGTAACCTTTCCTCCACCTTCGGAGGTCGGGTTTTCGCAGTTGGGGGCGTCGAACAGTACCTGCATCATGCATCCGTCACAGGCGGCCGGGCGACCCGGGCAGGACTGGCAGTCGATGTACATCTGTGATCTCCATCTCACTTGCGTGCTGGTGGTATGTCGCCGGGCCGAATCACGGGCTTTCGGCTCAGTGCGTCACATGCAAGGGAGACTAGGGAGGGGCACCGACAGTCACGCGTCTCCGCGATCCCGAACCCAGCTTTCCCGCCTGTCACACCAGAATCTGTCGTTACATCGAACTAATGTTCGGTCCGTGGGGTTCACAGCACAATCGGTCGGCGGTCAACTGACCTTCGCCGACCTCGAGAACGGCGGCGACGACTACACGGACCGCTCGCTGTTCGACACGACCCTGGTCGTCGTCGACCTCGAGACCACGGGCGGCAGCCCGACGGAGGATCGCATCACCGAGATCGGGGCGGTGAAGATCCGCGGCGGAGAGGTGATCGGCGAGTTCGCCACCCTGGTCGATCCGGGCCGGCTCATCCCGCCCCAGATCGTCACGCTCACCGGCATCACCGAGGCGATGGTCAGCGACGCTCCGACCATCGCGCAGGTGCTGCCGTCGTTCGTGGAGTTCGCCCGGGGTGCCATCCTGGTGGCCCACAACGCGCGGTTCGACATGGGCTTCCTCCGCCAGAACGCGGCCCGGCTCGACATCGACTGGCCGTTCAACGCGAGTCTCTGCACGGTCACCATGGCCCGGCGCATCCTCACCCGCGACGAGGCACCGACGGTCCGGTTGTCGGCGCTGGCCGACCTGTTCGACGTCTCCGTACGGCCCACCCACCGTGCCCTCGACGACGCCCGCGCAACCGTGGAGGTCTTCCACCGGCTGCTCGAGCGGGTCGGCAACCAGGGAGTCGGGACCTATCGGGAGCTCACCGCCTACCTACCCCGGTCGAACCCGCGACTGCGGGCCAAACGCACCCTGGCCCGCGACCTCCCGGCGCGCCCCGGTGTCTACCTGTTCCGCGGACCGTCCGACGAGGTCCTCTATGTCGGCACCGCCGTCGACCTCCGCCGTCGGGTGCTCTCCTACTTCACCGGCAGCGATCCCCGACGACGGATCGGCGAGATGGTGAACCTGGCCACCCGCGTCGATCACGTCGAGTGTGCCCACGCGCTCGAGGCGGGCGTCCGCGAACTGCGCCTGCTTGCCGCCCACGCGCCCGCCTACAACCGCCGATCGACCCAGCCCCACCGCGGCTGGTGGATCGTGCTCACCGGCGAACGCTTTCCGCGGTTGAAGGTCTCCCGCACGCCGACCGAGGACGCCCTCGGTCCCATCGGCAACCGGACGACCGCCGCGACCATCGCCGACCTCATCGGTCAGGCGGCCGGATTACGCAGCTGTACAACACGATTGGGTTCGGCGTCGCATCACTGGTGTCGATCGGAGTCGGTGGGTGGGCCGCAGATCGGCGGGTGCAATGCCGCATCGGACCTCCCGCAGACCCTCCCGGACTATCTGCCCCGGGTCACCGCGGTCCGCGACCTGCTCTCCGGTGACTCCGACGACGTGCTCACCGTGCTCACCGACCGGCTGATCCGACTGTCCGACGCCCAGATGTTCGAGAGCGCGGCACGACACCGGGATCGGATGTCGGCGACCATCGACGCCCTCGCGCGCTGCCAGCGACTCGCCGCCCTGTGCCGCATCGCGGAACTGGTGGTGGCCCGGCCCGATCAGGACCGCGGGTGGGAACTGGCGGTGATCCGGCACGGACGGCTGGCCAGCGCGGGGGTGGCGCGCCGCGGGGTGGCGCCGATGCCGGTGGCCGCCACCCTCGTCGCCGCAGCGGAGACGGTGGTGGCCGACGACGGGCCGCTGCTCGGCGCGGCGCCGGAGGAGGCGGGCCTGCTGTATCGCTGGGTCACCGAGCCGGGGGCACGCATCGTCTCGGCCTCCGAACCGTTCGCCCTGCCCGGCGCCTGTGCCGAGCGATGGTCGGCGTGGTCGCAGACCGCGCACGCCGCCCGCACGGCCCCACGGCGTGCCGGTTGACGCCTCCCGACGGCCGACGGCGGCGCGGCGCCCGAACGCACCCCCGAATGCGCCCCGGATCGCGGCCGGGCGCGCACTACTGTGTCAACCATGATCACCGCCATCGTCCTGATCCACGCCGACGTCCACCAGATCCCGGAGACCGCGCAGGCAGTGGCCGACATCCCGGGCGTCTCGGAGGTGTACTCGTGTGCCGGCGACGTCGACCTGATCGCCAAGATCAAGGTCCGCGATCACGAGCAGATCGCGGATGTGGTCACCGGGAAGATCAACCGGCTGCCCGGTGTCTCGCACAGCGCCACCCACATCGCGTTCCGCAGCTACTCCAGTTCGGATGTGGAGGGCGGCTTCTCCATCGGCGAGGAGTGATCCCCGCTCACCGGTGATCGATCAGCGAGCCGCAGCGGCCAGCTCGGTGCTGAGTGCCGCCCACCGGTCCAGCAACCGGGTCGCGTCGCCGTTGTCGACCACCGCCGCCGCGCGTGCCGTCGCCTTGCCCATCGCGTCGGTCAGCTGAGCGCTGCTCATCGCCGACGTCTGCTCGAAAGCGACGATCGCACCCGCGGCATTGAGCAGGACGGCCTCGCGGACGGGCCCGGTGGTGCCCGCGAAGAGGTCGCGGGCGATCGCGGCGTTGACCGTGGCGTCGCCGCCCTGCAGAGCCGCGAGTTCGACCCGGCCGATACCGAGGTCGGTGGGGTCGAGGGTCAATTCGTGGACCTCACCGTCGACCACCTGCCACACCGTCGAGGTGGTGGTGGTGGTCAGTTCGTCGAGGCCGTCGTCGCCGCGCACGACGAGCACCGAATTGCCGCGCTCGGCGAACGCCTGAGCGAGCACCGGCGCCAGGTCGACGAACGCACAGCCGATGAGTCCGCGCTGCGGACGCGCCGGGTTGGTCAACGGCCCGAGGACGTTGAACACGGTCGGTATACCGATCTGACTGCGCGGGGGCCCGGTGAAGCGGAAGGCCGGGTGGAAGACCGGCGCGAAACAGAACCCGATCCCGAGCTCCTCGACGCAGCGGGCGACATCCGCCGCGCCGAGCGTGATGTCGATCCCGAGCGCCTCCAGCACGTCGGCACCACCGCTCTTCGACGATGCGGCGCGATTGCCGTGCTTGACCACCGGAACGCCTGCAGCGGCGATCACGATCGAGGTCATGGTCGAGATGTTCACCGTGTGCGATCGGTCGCCACCGGTCCCGACGACGTCGACACAGGTTCCCGCGACCTCGACCAGCGTGGCGTGCTCGAGCATCGCCGAGGCGAGTCCACGCAACTCCGCCGGCGCGGCGCCTTTCATCTTCACGCCGACCCCGAACGCGGCGATCTGCGCACCGGTCGCGGCGTCGCTCATGATCTCGTTCATCGCCCAGGAGGCCTCCTCGACGGAGAGGTCGATGCCGTCGGTGACACGCCCGAGGATCTGCGGCCAGCTGAAGGAGGTCTGTGTGCTGCTCACGCTGCAAACAGTAGTGCCACCCGAGAGCTGCTCAGAAGATCGGTCCGTCCCGCCCCGCGCCTACCCGGCGACCGGGCGCTGCAGGACCTGCCACCGCAGGACGACTCCCCCGTGCCGCGAACCGAGGCTGGCCATACGGGAACGTTCCTGCGCCAGGTGCATCGCGTCGAGGAGCTGGACGCGGGCGAGACCCAGCGTCACGGTGTCCGAGGCACGCTCGTCGGGCCGCGCCTGATCGACCCGTCCGTAGCCGTCGAGTGCCGCGGTGGCCACCGCATCGGCGACCCGGTCGCCGGGCAGGCGCAGAACATGGCGCAGCACGACCTCGTCGTCGGGGCGCCAGTCGGAGGCGTCGAGCACCGACGAACTCGCGGCGGCCTCATCGTCGGACTCCGCCACCACGACGAGATCCGCCTCCGCGACGTCGAGTGGATCGTGTCCGCGCGCACCCCCGGGAAGCCGATTGCGCAGACGCTCCCAGCGGCCCGGTGTCACCGCTCTCCCGTTCAGGTCACGCGGGCCCGACATCGACGCCCGCGAGACGTTCCGATCGCCGTTCACACCCCCAGCAAACCACGCTTCGGGACACGCCGACGAGGGCGGCGGCAGGCCCGCCACCTGGGTCGGGAGAAATACTTCGGCCAATTTGGTGACCCAAGTGGTCAGCGCTTACTACGAACCGTCATACTTCACTTTGTGACTAGCGCTGTAGGTACCTCAGGAACAGCCATCACCTCGCGCGTGCACTCGCTGAACCGGCCCAACATGGTCAGCGTCGGCACCATCGTGTGGCTGTCCAGTGAGCTCATGTTCTTCGCTGGACTTTTTGCGATGTACTTCGTCGCGCGGGCCAATTCGTCGATCGGTTGGCCGCCCGAACCCACGGAGTTGAACCTCGCGCTCGCGATCCCGGTGACGACCGTTCTGATCCTGTCGTCGGTGACATGCCAGATGGGCGTGTTCGCCGCGGAACGTGGTGACGTCTTCGGTCTCCGCCGGTGGTACGTCCTGACGTTCCTGATGGGCTCGTTCTTCGTCGCCGGCCAGGCGTACGAGTACTACCACCTGGTGCACGAGGGGACGACGCTCAGCTCGAGCGCCTATGGTTCGGTCTTCTACATGGCCACCGGATTCCACGGTCTCCATGTCATCGGCGGACTCGTGGCCTTCATCTTCTTGCTGATCCGCACCAAACTGTCCAAATTCACACCGGCGCAGGCCACTGCGGCCATCGTGGTGTCGTACTACTGGCACTTCGTCGACATCGTCTGGATCGGTCTCTTCGTCACCATCTACTTCATCAGGTAACCGCCCCGTCGGGCAGTCACCTGCACAACAGTCCGTCCGCTTAGTAGAGAGTCACAGATGAGTTCATCTCCACCGCGACCGTCGGATAGCGACGACGCCGGAACGGCCGACGGCTCGCCGTCCGGCAACTCTGCCTCCACGCGCGCGCGCAAGGCGAAGTCACGACGCAAACTCCGTCGACGTGCCAGCGGCACATTGCTGCTGCTGGTCGGCCTGGTGGCCGCAGGCGTCCTGGCATCGGTCCTGACCCCGAAGCCTCAGGTCGCGGTCGCCGACGAGTCGAACGCCGCGCTGATCGCCGACGGCAAGAAGCTGTACGAGACCTCGTGCATCACCTGTCACGGCGCCAACCTCCAGGGCGTCAACGACCGCGGCCCGGCCCTGCTCGGTGTCGGCGACGCGGCGGTCTACTTCCAGGTGTCGACCGGCCGCATGCCGGCTGCTCGTGGTGAGGCGCAGGCGCTGCGCAAGCCGCCGAAGTTCACCAAGGCCCAGATCGATCAGCTCGGCGCCTACATCCAGTCCGAGGGCGGCGGACCGCAGGTCATCTACGAGCGCAATCCGGACGGCTCGGTCAAGATGCAGGACGGCCTGCCCGTGCTGGCGCAGGAGTCGTTGCGTGGCAAGAACCTCGGCCGCGGCAGCGAACTCTTCCGCCTCAACTGCGCGTCGTGCCACAACTTCACCGGCCGTGGCGGCGCGCTGTCATCGGGCAAGTTCGCCCCGGAGCTCGACGGAGTGGAAGAGCAGCAGATCTACACCGCGATGCTCACCGGTCCGCAGAACATGCCGAAGTTCTCCAACCGCCAGCTGTCGGTGGAGGAGAAGAAGGACATCATCGGCTTCATCAAGTACGTCACCGAGTCCAAGCCGCAGGGCGGCCTCTCCCTCGGCGGTTTCGGTCCGGTCAGCGAGGGCATGGTGATGTGGGCTATCGGCGTCGTGGCGATCGTCGCCGGCGCAATGTGGATGGGATCACGGACATGAGTGCTAGCGGCGGTAAAGACGATCCGTCGAAGGACGAGCTCGACCAGATGAGCAACGAGGAACTGGTCAAGCTCGGTACCAACCTCGACGGCGTGGAGATCATCCACCGGGCCGAGCGGTTCCCCGAACCCGGCACCGGCGTCGAGAAGCGTGCCGAACGCCAGGTCGCGGCGTGGTTCACCCTCGCGGGTGTCTCCGCACTCGCCTGCTTCGTGATCTTCATCTGGAATCACTGGGAGTTCGCCCTCCCCGATTCGGTCGACTACTGGCGCTACACGCTCAACACCCCGCTGCTGGGCGTGACGTTCGGCCTGTCGGTCTTGTCGATCGGCGTCGGCATGGTGCTGTTCACCAAGAAGTTCATCCCGGCCGAGATCTCGGTGCAGGATCGCCACGACGGCGGCTCGTCCGACGTCGACAAGAAGACCATCGCGGCCGAGTTCGACGATTCGTTGCGGACCTCCACCCTGCCGCGTCGCAAGATGATCCTCGGTTCCGCGGCATTCGGCCTGGGCACGTTCGCCTTCACCGGACTCATCGCCGGCGTCGGCGGCCTCATCAAGAACCCGTGGGCGCAGCGCGAGAAGGCCCCGCTGTGGCACACCGGATGGTCGCCGATCTACAACCCGGCCGACGATCCGAACGAGACGGTGTTCCTGCGCCGCGACACCGGCAACCCCCTGCAGGTCGCCCTGGTCCGTCCCGAGGATCTCGACGCCGGCGCGATGGAGACCGTTTTCCCGTGGCGCGTGTCCGACGGCTACGGCGAGACCGAGGAGTCGCGCCACAAGCTCATCGAGGGTCTGCGCTACGTGAGCAATCCCGTCATGTTGATCCGTCTGCGTCCGGAGGACGCGGCCCGGGCCATCAAGCGGAAGAACCAGGAGAGCTTCAACTACGGCGACTATTTCGCCTACACGAAGGTCTGCAGCCACCTGGGTTGCCCCACGTCCCTGTTCGAGCAGCGGACCAATCGCATCCTGTGCCCGTGCCACCAGTCGCAGTTCGATGCCCTCGAGTATGCGAAGCCGGTCTTCGGTCCGGCTGCACGAGCCCTGGCACAGTTGCCGATTACGGTGAACAATCAGGGATACATGGTCGCTGCAGGCGACTTCATCGAACCCGTCGGACCGGCATTCTGGGAGCGTAGATCATGACCATCGCCGACCGTCTCGCGACGCAGGCCGAAGAGGTCGACTCGCGCTATCACCTGTCGCCGGGTATCCGTCGTCAGATCAACAAGGTGTTCCCCACCCACTGGTCGTTCCTGCTGGGTGAGATCGCGCTGTACAGCTTCATCATCCTGTTGGTCTCCGGCGTCTACCTGACCTTCTTCTTCGATCCGTCGATGCAGGAAGTCGTCTACGAGGGCGCCTACCAGCCGCTCAACGGCGTGATGATGACCAGGGCGTACGAGACCACGCTGAACATCTCCTTCGAGGTGCGCGGCGGTCTGTTCGTCCGACAGATCCACCACTGGGCGGCCCTGCTGTTCGCCGCGTCGATCATCGTGCACATGGCGCGCATCTTCTTCACCGGTGCGTTCCGGCGGCCGCGTGAGGCCAACTGGATCATCGGCTGCGTCCTGCTGATCCTGGCGATGTTCGAGGGCTTCTTCGGCTACTCGCTCCCCGACGACCTGCTCTCGGGCACCGGCGTCCGCGCCGCGATGAGCGGCATCGTCCTGGGCATCCCGCTGATCGGTACCTGGATTCACTGGGCCCTGTTCGGCGGCCAGTTCCCCGGCGACATCATCATCCCCCGCCTGTACGTGCTGCACATCCTGCTGTTCCCGGGAATCATCCTGGCGCTCATCGGTGCGCACCTCGCCTTGGTCTGGTACCAGAAGCACACCCAGTTCCCCGGCCCCGGCCGCACCGAGAAGAACGTCGTCGGTGTACGCATCCTGCCGGTGTTCGCGGTCAAGTCGGGCGCCTTCTTCGCCATCACCACCGGCGTGCTGGCGATCATGGCGGGCATCTTCCAGATCAACCCGGTCTGGGTGCTCGGCCCGTACAACCCGGCGCATGTCTCGGCCGGCTCTCAGCCCGACATCTACATGATGTGGACGGACGGCCTCGCCAGACTCATGCCAGCCTGGGAGCTCTATCTGGGCAACTACACGGTGCCCGCGATCTTCTGGGTGGTCGTGATCATCACGATCATGTTCGGCCTGATGTTCTCGTACCCGTGGATCGAGAAACGGCTGACCGGCGACGATGCGCACCACAACCTGTTGCAGCGCCCCCGCGACGTTCCGGTGCGGACCGCGATCGGTGCGATGGCCCTGTCGTTCTACATCATCCTGACGCTGTCCTGTATGAACGACATCATCGCGCTCAAGTTCCACATATCGCTGAACGCGACGACGTGGATGGGCCGGATCGGTCTGATCGTCGTGCCGCCGCTGGCCTACTTCATCGCCTATCGCTGGGCGTTGGCGTTGCAGCGCAGTGACCGCTTCGTCCTGCAGCACGGCATCGAGACGGGCATCATCAAGCGCCTGCCGCAGGGTGAGTACATCGAGGTGCACCAGCCACTCGGCCCGGTCGACGACCACGGTCACCCGATCCCGCTCCCCTACGAGGGTGCAGCGCTGCCGAAGCGGATGAACAAGCTCGGTTCGGCAGGCGCCCCCGGCACCGGCTCGATCCTCCTCGAGGATCCTCCGGAGCAGCAGATCCGCAACACCGAGCGGGAACACGAGGTGGAGAAGGCCGAGAAACAGGCCCTCCGCGAACTCCAGGCCAAGGGCGGCGACGCCCTGGACTGATCGAGTTCCTCGATCGACACGACTCGGCTGCCGTCGCCTCCGCGACGGCAGCCGAGTTCTTTTTTCCTCCGGTCCGCGATCGGGACGGCCGACGTCGTGGCATGGCTAGGATCGTGGATGTGTACAGACCCCGTCGACGACCCGCCGCCCGCAACCGATTCGATTGGGACTCTTCGGGTTTACGTCAGATCACCCGTGGCCTCGGCACCCTCGACGCCGAACTGTTCGAGACCATTGCACGGTCACAGTCCCCCGCCCTCGACGCGAGCATGCGGCCGCTGTCGCGCGCGGCCGATCACTCCAAGCTGTGGCTGGCGATCGCCGCCGGCATGGCCCTGAGCGGACGTCCCGCCGCGCAACGAGCCGCCGCACGGGGCCTGGGCACCCTCGCCGTGACGAGTCTCGTGACCAATCAGATCGCCAAACGGGTGCGCAACCGCGCGCGGCCCACCACGACGTCGGTTCCCCTCGAACGCCGCAGTCACCGGTTGCCCACCTCGAACTCGCTGCCGTCCGGTCACTCCGCCAGCGCGGCTGCCTTCGCCCTCGGCGTCGGCATCGAGCACGGACCGACCGGACTGGCGCTCGGTGGGCTGGCCGGACTGGTCGGGCTGTCCCGGGTGGCCACCGGGGCCCATTACCCCGGTGATGTGGTGGCCGGCTTCGGGATCGGCGCATGCATCGCCGTCCTCGGCGCGCGCCTGGTCCCACCGGTCACCGCGCACAGCATCGCGGTCCCCTCCCCCACCAGGGTGCCCACGGAGCCGCGTCCCCGCGGCGCGGGGGTCATCGCGGTGATCAACCCCGCATCGGGCTCCGGCACCGGCATGCGCGTCCTCGACGAGGTGCGCACGTCTCTACCGGACGCAGAGATCATCGAGGTGGCCGAGGGGGACGACATCGAAGCACTGCTGCGCGACGCCGCAACCCGCGCGGATGTCCTCGCGATCGCCGGCGGCGACGGGACGGTCGCGACGGCGGCGCAGGTCGCACTCGAGACCGACCTTCCGCTCGCGGTCTTCCCGGGCGGGACCTACAACCATTTCGCCCGGGACCTCGGGGTGCCCACGGTCGCCGACACCGTCGCCGCACTGGCCGCCGGCAGCGTGATCGGCGTCGACGTCGCGACGCTCAACGACCACACGGTCATCCTCAACACCGCGAGCATCGGCGCCTACCCACACTTCGTCCGCACCCGAACGCGGCTGCAGCACAAGCTGAGTCGCCCCATCGCCACCGCAGTGGCGATGACCGCGACGATCCGGCGCACCCGCCCGGTCCGGATCCGGGTCGACGGCCGGGTGATCGAGACGTCGCTGTTCCTGCTCGGCAACTCGCTCTATCGACCATCCGGTTTCGCACCGTCTCGGCGCCTGCGTCTCGACGACGGGCTGCTCGACGTCCGCATCCTCGAGGTGGGTCACCGGTTCGTGGCTATCCGGATGCTCGGGTCCCTCATCGCCGGCCGACTCGAGCGCTCACCCTTCTACCACGAGGTCCAGGTGCCGGAGTTCTCGTTCACCGCGGTCGACGAACCGGTGGTCGTCGCGCACGACGGGGAGATCGGCGAGTCGTACCGCGACGCCTCGTTCCGGGTCGCCTACCGTGCGCTCCGGGTCTTCGCCCCGATCGCCAAGGACTGATCGACGCGCGACAGATCGGCGCAGAACCGATCGGCCCGCGTCAGAACGGAACTGATCAGGCCCGCAACACGTCAGCGGCCGCACCCGTGATCGGATGCGGCCGCTGACGATCGAGAACTGTGTGTCAGTGCTTCTCGGGGCCCACGTGGTACTCGAACACGAGTCCCGCAGCCGTCCCGATGATCACCAACGCCGAGAAGATGGCGAACCAGAAGTTGCCGGTCGCGAAGCCGATGGCGAACATCGCGGCACCGGCGGCGATCGCGATCGGCCACCAGGAGCCGGGGCTGAAGAAGCCGAGTTCGCCTGCGCCGTCCTCGATCTCCGCATCCTCGTAATCTTCGGGACGGATCTCGACGCGACGCGCGACGAAGCGGAAGTACGTTCCGGCGATCAGGGTCAGGCCACCGCTGAAGAACATCGCGGTCACGCCGGCCCACTCCACACCGCGACTCGAGAACGCCGTGCAGATCGTGTAGATGACGCCCGCGAGGAAGAAGAACGCGGTCAGCAGCTCGAAGATCCGGGCCTCGATTTTCATCCGTTTGCTCCCACCGTGCAGTTCTGCAGGTTCGTGTTGTTCGCGTCGCCCAGGTTCGTCGGGGTGTCACCACCGGTTGCCCGGCGCGTGTCGAACGGCACCGTGGTCACCGACTTCGGGACCTCGCAGATCGCTTCGAGCGCCTGCGCATTGGTCGCCTGCGGATTGCCCTCGCGGTACTTGATGTACGCGTCGAACTTCTGCTGGCTGACGGCGCGAACCTCGAAGTTCATCATCGAGTGGAACGTGCCGCACATCTCCGCACAGCGGCCGACGAATGCGCCTTCGCGGTCGATGCTCGAGATCTGGAAGACACTGTCACTGTGATTCTGCTTCGGGAACGGCATCACGTCGCGCTTGAACAGGAACTCCGGCACCCAGAACGAGTGGATGACGTCGGCCGAGGCGATGTCGAACTCGATGCGCTTGCCGGTCGGCAGCACCAGGATCGGGATCTCCGAGGACGAGCCGACGGTCTCGATCTGGTTGAACTTGAGGTAGTTGCGGATGTCGTCGTCGCGGCCACCGGCCGGGCCGAGCACCGGATGCTCCTCGCCGTGCTCGGTACGCATGTTGCGGGCCTGCAGCTCGAAGGGGCTGCCGGAGCTCTCGAATCCGTTGTAGCGCGCTCCGTCGGTGAACTCGACGTTGCGGTAGCCGAACTTCCAGTTCCACTGGAACGCCGTCACATCGACGACGACCTTGGGATCGGAGGTCTTGCTCTCCACGTCGTTCTGCACGATCACGGTGAAGTAGAACAGCACCGCGATGATGACGAACGGGATCGCCGTGTAGCCGAGTTCCAGCGGAACGTTGTACGCGGTCTGACGCGGGAACTCGTCCTTACCGGCCTTGGCCCGGTGAAAGGTGATGGTCCAGAAGATCAGGGCCCAGACCAGGATGCCCATGAGCAGTGCTGCGATGACCGACCAGGTCCACAGATCGCCCATCTTCTCGGCCTCGGGCGTTACGCCCGCGGGCCAACCGAATCGCATCGCCGTGCGGGCGTCGCAGCCCGACAGGAGAAGCGCACCGATGCCGAGTGCGACCAGAGCACCGACCTGTTTGATCGTCCGCGTCGCGGAACGGGCCCTCCGCGCCCCCGGCCGTCCACCGTGTGCCAATTTCACGCCTTCCCGCTCGCTCGGAATCGGCACCATCGCGCCGCCCGAGTTGCCATGCCACATGACCCGCACAGGGCTTTCTTCGCCCGCACCGAGCTGACTCTCACCCGGCACTATGGCAATTCTTGCACCTAGTACTACGCAGCGTAGACCAACACGACGAACCTTTCGTGATTGGGGTTTGCCTGCGTGCGTCGGTGCCGCCCGCGCGCCCTGACTTCCGGCTGCGTCAGGCATACTCGACGCGTCGGAAGCACGCGTGATCGTCGATAAGTGAGGCCTGTCTGGTGTGTGGTTTGCTCGGTCTGCTGACCTCGGACGGATCGGCGGCCACCGCCGTCGACCTGGTGTCGGAGGCCTCCCACTGCATGCGGCATCGCGGCCCCGACGAGCCGGGCACCTGGCACGACGACGACCTCGTCCTCGGTTTCAACCGGCTCTCGATCATCGACATCGAGCACTCGCATCAGCCGCTGCGTTGGGGTCCGCCGGAGGCACCCGACCGCTACGCGCTCGTGTTCAACGGGGAGATCTACAACTACCTCGAGATCCGCGAGGAGCTACGGCGCGACTATGACGCCGTGTTCGCCACCGAGGGTGACGGCGAGGCCATCGTCGCCGCGTTCCATCACTGGGGCCCCGACGCCGTCCGCAGGCTGCGCGGGATGTTCGCCTTCGCGGTCTGGGACACCGAGACGCGGTCGATCTTCCTCGCCCGCGACCCGTTCGGCATCAAACCCCTGTTCCTCGCCACCGGACCCGGCGGCACCGCGTTCGGCAGCGAGAAGAAGAGCCTGCTCGAACTGATCGGCCGGCTCGGTCTGGGTGACGAACTCGATCCGCGTGCCATCGAGCACTACACGGTCCTGCAGTACGTGCCCGAACCCGAGACGCTGCACTCCGCGATCCGCCGTCTGGAGTCCGGGTGCCACGCGACGATCCGACCCGGCAACGCACCGCAGATCCAGCGGTACTTCACCCCCCGGTTCGGGGTGCGTCCGGTGACCGACGCGACCCGGCAGAAGCGCTACGACGAGATCGCCGAGGTCCTGTCCGACTCGGTCGCCAAGCACATGCGCGCCGACGTCACCGTCGGGTCCTTCCTCTCCGGCGGCATCGACTCCACCGCCATCGCCGCGCTGGCCATCCGGCACAACCCGGATCTCATCACCTTCACGACCGGATTCGAGCGCCAGGGCTACTCGGAGGTCGACGTGGCCGCCGAATCCGCCGAGGCCATCGGCGCCCGCCACATCGTCAAGGTGGTCGGCCCCGGCGAGTTCATCGACGCGATCCCGAAGATCGTCTGGTACCTCGACGACCCGGTCGCGGATCCGGCGCTGGTCCCCCTATACTTCGTCGCCGCCGAAGCGCGCAAGCACGTCAAGGTGGTGCTGTCCGGCGAGGGCGCCGACGAACTGTTCGGCGGCTACACCATCTACAAGGAACCGTTGTCGCTCAGCGCGTTCGACCGGCTCCCCACCGCGCTGCGCCGACTCGCGGGACGGCTGTCGGACCGCATCCCCGAGGGGACCCGGGGCAAGAGTCTGCTGCATCGCGGCTCGTTGACCCTCGAGGAGCGTTACTACGGCAACGCACGCAGCTTCGACGACGCGCGCCTGCGCGCCGTGCTGCGCGACTACCGGCCCGAATGGACGCACACCGACGTGACCGCGCCGATCTATGCGATGTCGGAAGGTCTCGATCCGGTGGCCCGGATGCAGCACGTCGACCTGTTCACCTGGCTGCGCGGCGACATCCTGGTCAAGGCCGACAAGATGACGATGGCCAACTCGCTGGAATTGCGGGTGCCGTTCCTGGACCCCGAGGTCTTCCGGGTCGCCGAGACGCTGCCCTACGACGAGAAGATCGCGCACGGCACCACCAAGTACGCATTGCGGCAGGCGCTCGAGCAGATCGTGCCGGCGCACGTCCTGCATCGGAAGAAGCTCGGATTCCCGGTACCGATCCGACATTGGTTGGCGGGTACCGAGATGTTCGACTGGGCCCACGAGACCATCGAACACTCACAGACCGATCACATCCTGAACAAGGATGCCATCGTCTCGATGCTCAACGAGCACCGCGACGGGGTGGTCGACAACAGCCGACGCCTCTGGACGCTGCTCATGTTCATGGTGTGGCACGGGATCTTCGTGGAGCGGTCGATCGTCCCCGACATCACCGACCACCACTACCCGGTGCGGCTCTAGCCGCACCGGGTCCGGAACGTCAGAGGTACGTCGCGATGTCGGTCGCGGCGGTGTCGCCGTAGGCGTCCGCGATCCGCTTGAGCGACAGCTCCCGATCCCAGGTCCAGTCCTGGGTGGAGACGGTCTCGAGCACGAGCACGGCGACCATCGAGCCCACCTGTGCGGCGCGCTCGAACCCGAGACCCTTGCCCAGGGCGGTCAGGAAGCCGGCACGGAATCCGTCGCCGACACCGGTCGGATCGACTTTCTCGGTCTCCGGGACCACCGGGACCACCGTGCGGGTGCCGTCCCGCTCGACGATCTCCACACCGTCCTTGCCGAGAGTGGTGACCCGGACGCCCACCATCTCGGCGACCTGGGCTTCCGACAAACCGGTCTTCTGCCGCAGCAGTCCCCACTCGTATTCGTTGGTGAACAGGTAGGCGGCACCGTCGATCAGCGCGCGCGCCTGCTCGCCGTCGAGCCGTGCGAGTTGTTGCGACGGGTCGGCGGCGAACGGGACGCCGGCCTTCCGGCACTCGTCGGTGTGCCGGATCATCGCATCCGGATCGTCCGCACCGATGAGCACCAACTCGGGAGTTCCGTTCTGCGCGAACACCTCTGACAGCGCGATCTCGCGTGCCTCGCTCATCGCGCCCGCATAGAACGTGGCCAGCTGCGCCATCGTCTGGTCGGTGGTGCACATGAACCGCGCGGTCTGCTGCGTCTCGGAGATCCGGACGGCGGCACAATCGACCCCGTGGGCCTCGAGCCACTGCCGGTAATCCTGGAAATCCGGGCCGACGGAGCCCACGAGAAGCGGACGGCCCCCGAGTTCACCCATCGCGTAACAGATGTTGCCCCCGACACCGCCGCGACGGACGACGAGATCCTCGACGAGGAAGCTCAGCGAGATGTGCTCGAGCTGATCGCCGAGCAACTGCTCGGAGAACTTCCCGGGGAAGGTCATCAGATGGTCGGTTGCGATGGAGCCACAGACAACGATTGCCACGTGCGGGTCGCCCTTCGTTCTGCCGGAGTCGGACAGCAGTCCACGCTACTGCGGGCCGCAGACGACGCTGACCGCACCCCCGGTCGGGGATGCGGTCAGCGTCGGAGGATCTGGTCGATCAGTTGAACGAGTCACCGCAGGCGCAGCTGCCGGTGGCGTTCGGGTTGTCGATGGTGAAACCCTGCTTCTCGATGGTGTCCACGAAGTCGATGGTCGCGCCGCCGACGTAGGGTGCGCTCATCCGGTCCACGGCCAGGGTCACGCCACCGAAGTCGTCGGTGAGGTCACCGTCGAGGCTGCGGTCATCGAAGAACAGCTGGTAGCGCAGACCTGCGCAACCGCCGGGCTGAACAGCGATCCGCAACGACAGGTCCTCGCGGCCCTCCTGGTCGAGCAGCGCCTTGGCCTTGCCGGCGGCCGCGTCGGTCAGAAGGACACCGGTCGTGGTGGTGGTTCCGGATTCGTTCTGAACGGTCATCGATACTCCTGTATGTCTCGGTTCGAGGTCCTCCTGGGACGGACCGGTCTGGAATACCGGCACGCCGATCAGGCCACGTGTCTGCATCAACGGTACCCCGTCAGAGTCTATTCCTGCCGAGCCGAGCGCGACGGTGGGACGGCACGGCGCTCCGCCCGGCGCCTGCGGGCGGCGACGACCGAGTCCAGGGTGAAGACCCCGAGTGCCAGCCAGACGATGGCGAACCCGATCCACCGTTCCGGGGGCATCGGCTCGTCGAGCACCCAGACCCCGATGACCAGCTGCATGATCGGCGTGATGAACTGCGCGATCCCCAGGACCGTGAGCGGCACGCGGCGCGCGCCGGCGGCGAACAACATCAGCGGTGCCGCCGTGATGACACCGGCCAGGGCGAGCAGGACACCGTGCCCGGCGCCGGCGGTGCCCATGGTGAGCCCGGTCGTCATCGCCACGATGACGAGTTGCACGATCGCCAGTGGCGCGAGCCACAGTGATTCCAGCGTGAGGCCGCTCGTGACGTCCACCGACGGGCCGATGTGTCGCTTGACCAGCCCGTAGAGACCGAAGGAGAACGCGACTCCGAGCGCCAGCCACGGCACCGCGCCGTAACCGACGACGATCACCAGGGTGGCCACGACGGCGAGACCCACCGCGGTCCACTGCATCGGCCGCAGCCGTTCGCGGAGCACGACCACGCCGAGCAGGACGGTGACGATGGGATTGATGAAGTAGCCGAGGCTCATCTCGATCACGTGCCCGGTGAGCGTCGCGATCAGGAACACCTGCCAGTTGAGATAGATCAGCAGGCCCGCCACCGCGGTCCACATCACCAGCCGACGGTTGGACAAGACGGTGCGCAGCCTCGGCCATCCGCCGACGACCGGGATCAGGATCAGGTAGAAGACCAGGGAGAGCAGGATGCGCCAGGCGACGACCTCCCAGGGGCCGGTCGGCTCGAGCAGCACGAAGTAGAGCGGCAGGAAGCCCCACAGCAGGTAGGCACCCACCGCGTAGCCCGCACCGACCAGCCGGGTATTGCGCGGGGCTCTCGTCGGACGGTCGGTCACCGACCGTCACGCACCACGTACCCCGTCGCTCTCGTCGTCTGCACCCCAGGAGTCTGCGACATGGCGGGCCAACCGCGCCAACTGGTTGTCCGCATCGGCCATCGCGACCTCGACCGATCCCGCGATGTCCACGATCGCGTATGCCCCTGCGATACCGGCCGCGGCGATCTCCGCGGCCGGCAACGTGACCTGACCGGCGAACACCACGGTCGGGATCCCGGCGCCCGCCGCGGCGCCGGTCAGCGCGGAGACCACCTTGCCGCGCAACGTCTGCGAGTCGAACCTGCCCTCCCCGGTGATCACCAGGTCCGCCGACCCGACGTCGCCGGCCCGGTCCGTGGCCTCGGCGACGACCGTCGCGCCGGACACGCGGTGACCACCGAGCGCCAGCAGTGCGGCCCCGAGACCACCGGCCGCGCCGGCACCCTCGTCACCCGAGACATCCCGGCCGGCCATTCCCGCGAGTACACGTGCCCACTGGGTCATGCGCTCCTCGAGCCGGTCAACGGTGGCCGGATCGGCACCTTTCTGCGGGCCGAACACCGCCGCCGCACCCACGGGGCCGAGCAGCGGGTTCTCCACATCGGAGGCCGCCACCACCTCGACCCCGGCGAGCCTGCGGATGGCCTCCTGCGGCCCGCCGAGGGCGTCGACCATCCCGCGGCCCCCGTCGGTGGTCGCCGAACCGCCGAGCCCGACGACGACGCGGGTGGCTCCCGCGTCGAGAGCCTCGACGACGAGCTGACCGACGCCCGTGGTGTCGGCGGCCAGTGCGGTGCGCGGCGTCGGCCGGCCACCGAGTTGGTGCAATCCGCACGCCTGGGCGCATTCGATGTAGGCCACCGGCGACGATCCCCGGCCGTCGAACAGCCACGACGCGGTGACCGCGGCACCGAGCGGGCCGGACACCGTCGCGGTGCGCACCTCGCCGAACCGCGCGGCGAGCACATCGACGAAGCCGGGCCCGCCGTCGGACTGCGGCGCCGACCGGATGTCGTCGCCGGGCCGCGCCGCCGACCAGCCCCGCGCGATCGCCGCCGACGCCGCGACCGCCGACAGCGTGTCGCCGAACGAGTCCGGCGCGATCAGCACCCGCATGTCGGCCTCGTCACCGGGTGATCGCCGGGCGCTCGTCTGGTTGCCATGCGCACGAAGTATAGGGAGGTCGGCGAACCTCGGCAGCGCGGAATCGCCTAGGCTCGGGGGTGTGAAGTTGCCATGGAAGTCAGACGACGACGCGGCCGCAGCGGGCACTGACACCGACGTGTCGACCACCGCCGACGACGACGCGTCCACCAGCACGAACAGCGACTCCAGGGGCCCCTCCGCGACACCCGGCAAGGGGCGCCCGACCCCGTCGCGGCGCGAGGCGGAACGACGACGACGCGGACCGGTGGCACCGCCGCCGACGACCCGTGCCGAGGCACGCGCCCGCAAGAAGGAACTGAAGTCGACGCTGTCGAAGGAAGACAAGCGTCGGGCGTCGGACGAGCGACGTACTCAGCGCACCGAACAGCGCGAGAAGATGATGGCCGGCGACGAGCGCTACCTCATGCCCCGTGACAAGGGCCCGGCGAAGCGCTTCACCCGTGACCTCGTCGACTCGCGACGCAACTTCGCGGGGCTCTTCATGCCGTTCGCGATCGTGCTCATCGTGGTCATGTTCGTCCCGCAGCTGGCGGTGTACGCCAACTTCGTGCTGCTGGTGTTCGTGCTCTTCATGGCCATCGATGCATTCGTGCTGGGTCGCCTGGTGAACCGCCGGGTGCGCGAGCGCTATCCCGACGTCGATCCGTCGCAGACCGGATTCCGGTTGGGCTGGTACGCGTTCACCCGCGCCATGCAGCTGCGCATGATGCGCGCACCCAAGCCACAGGTGTCGCCGGGCGACGAGGTCTGACCCGGTGGTATCGCGGGGGGAGCCCACCCGCACACTCGTCCTCGGCGGAGTGCGGTCGGGTAAATCGGGGCACGGTGAATCGTTGCTGCGCGACCATGCGCGGGTGCGCTACGTGGCCACCGGCCCGACGAGGTCGTCCGACGCGGACTGGGTGGCCCGCGTGGCCGCTCACCGGGACCGGCGCGACGACCGTTACACCACGGTCGAGACCATCGACGTCGCCGGTGCGCTGCGTGCCGAACCCCAGACGCCGACGCTGGTCGACGACCTCGGCAACTGGCTCGCCGCGCAGCTCGACGCCGTCGGCGGCTGGGACGACGACGCGGTCGACATCGACGATGTCCGGTCCGGACTGTGCCGTGCGATCGCCGACGTCACCGGAGACCTGGTGATCATCAGTCCCGAGGTCGGCCTGTCCCTCGTGCCCCCGACGCCGGCGGGCCGCCGCTTCCAGGACGAGCTCGGCGTGCTCAACGAGGCCGTCGCCGCGGTCTGCGATCGCGTGGTGCTGATCGTCGCCGGCCGGGTCGTCGAGTTGCCGGCGCCGCCCACCCGCGCCGCCGCCCCGACGGCGGCTGCCGCCCCCGCCGCTGCCGCGGTTGCGGCCGAGGCGCCGGCGCCGACACCGACGGCACCCGGATCCGCGCCGGCCGCAACCTTCGACGGCCCGGTCGATCCGACCGACGCCGAGATCTTCGACACGATCGTCCCGCCGGACTTCGGCGTCGCCTCGGCGGCACGCGAGCGGCAGCTGACCCTCACCAAGCCACCCGGCGCACTGGGCCGGCTCGAGGACATCGGCGTCTGGCTGTCGTCGTGCCAGGGCATCTGTCCCCCGCGACCGCTGACCGCACCGACCGTGGTCGTGTTCGCCGGCGACCACGGCGTGGCGCGATCAGGTGTGTCGGCCTTCCCACCGGAGGTGACGGCGCAGATGGTCGCCAACATCGCGTCCGGTGGCGCCGCGGTCAACGTGCTCGCCCGCCGCGCGGGTGCGACGGTCCGGGTCGTGGACATGTCGGTCGACGCCGACACCGCACCCGAGATCTCCGGGTACAAGGTCCGGCGTGGCAGCGGGGACCTGCGGGTCACCGACGCACTCACGCTCGCCGAGGCACGGGAGGCACTCGCCGCCGGACGGGCGATCGCCGACCAGTTGGTCGACTCCGGCGCCGACCTCTTGATCGGCGGCGAGATGGGTATCGGCAACACCACGCCGGCGACCGTGCTGATCGGCGCGCTGACCCGCCGTGAGCCGGTCGAGATCGTCGGTCGCGGAACGGGTATCGACGACGCCGGGTGGATCCGTAAGACCGCCGCGATCCGCGACGGCATGCGCCGGGCGCGTCGGCACGTGCACGACCCGCTCTCCCTCCTCGCCGCCGTGGCCGGCGCCGACCTGACCGCACTCGCCGGGTTCCTCGCGCAGGCGGCGGTGCGGCGGACGCCGGTCATCCTCGACGGCATGGTCGTCACGGCCGCCGCGATGGTGGCCAACGAACTCGCCCCGGGGGCCGTGCGCTGGTGGCTCGCCGGCCACCGGTCTGTCGAGCCTGCCCACACCATCGCGCTCGAGCACCTCGACCTCGATCCGGTGCTCGATCTGTCGATGCGGCTGGGCGAGGGCAGCGGGGCGCTCGCCGCGTTGCCCATCGTGGCGTCGTCGGTGGACATCCTGACCTCGATGGCCACGTTCGACGAGGCCGGGGTGTCCGACCGCGACGCCGAGCCGGCGGGCGTCGTCACCACCGCGGCCACCTGAGACTCCGACAGATGCCGTCGCCGGTCCGGGCTGTCCACGTGGCGCTGAGCTGGCTGACGGTGATGCCGCTCCCCCAGCCGCGCGCGGCGATGGACCGTGAGGTCGGTGCCGCGGTGATGAGCGCGGTGCCGGTGGTCGGCGCGATCCTCGGGGCGATGGCGGCGGGACTCGCCGCCGTGTTGTCACCGACCGACCTGCCGCCTGCGATGATCGGCATCCTGGTGGTCGTCGCGCTCGCACTGGGAACGCGTGGCATGCACATCGACGGTCTGTCCGACACCGCCGACGGACTCGGCTGCTACGGACCACCCGAGCGGGTGGCCGAGGTGATGCGTGGTGGCCCCGCCGGGCCGTTCGGGGTGGCCACGGTGGTCGCGGTGATGATCGTGCAGACCATCGGCTTCGGCACGCTGGCCGCCGGACATCGTTGGTACGAGATCGGTTTCGCCGTCGCACTCGGCCGTATCGTCGCCGTGATCGGCTCACGGCGCGGGCTGCCGGCCGCACATCCGGAGGGCTTCGGCGCACTCGTCGCCGACTCCCAGCGCACGTCGATCGTCGTGTGGGGCGCCGTCGCGATGCTCGGCGCACTCGCCGTGGGTTGGGGTCCCGACGGTTTGTCGGTGCCCGAGGCGATCCAGGCCATGATCGTGGTCGCTGCCGTGATCGGTGCCGGGTGGTGGTTCACAGCGCACTGCGCCCGCCGGATCGGTGGCCTCACCGGCGACGTCCTGGGCGCCGGAATCGAACTGGGAGTGACGGTCTCGGTGATCGGCCTGCTCATCTGAGCGGACCGGTCACCACCGACGGTCACCTCCGGTCAGCGACGGTAGAGCTCTGTCATCCATCCGTGGGTGTCGGCGAACGTACCGCGCTGGATACCGGTGAGGGTGTCGCGCAGTGCCTGCGTGACCTCCCCGGCGGTGCCGTCGCCGATCACATAGTCCTCGGTGTCGCCCTTGACCCGGCCGACCGGCGTGATCACCGCGGCGGTGCCGCACGCGAACACCTCGGTGATGTCGCCCGACGCGACACCCTTGCGGAGTTCCTCGGTGCTGATGCGACGTTCCTCGACGGCGAACCCGGCGTCGGTTGCCAACTGCAGCAACGACTCCCGGGTGATCCCCGGTAGCAACGAACCGCTCAGTTCGGGGGTGACCAGACGCGCGTCCGCGCCGGACCCGAAGACGAAGAACAGGTTCATCCCGCCCATCTCCTCGATGTAGCGCCGTTCGATCGCGTCAAGCCACACGACCTGATCGCACCCGTGCTGGGTGGCCTGCGCCTGGGCCAGGAATGCGGCCGCGTAATTGCCACCGCACTTGGCGAAGCCTGTGCCGCCGGGCGCCGCCCGCACGTACTCGGTGGACAGCCAGACGCTGACCGGCTTGATGCCGCCGGAGAAGTACGCGCCTGCGGGCGAGGCGATCACGGAGTAGATGTAGGAGTTGGAGGGGGCGTTGACGCCGAGGCCCGCCTGCGAGGCGAACATGAACGGCCGCAGATAGAGCGCTTCCTCTCCGCCGGCGGCGGGAACCCACTCGTTGTCGGCGTCGAGCAGCACCCGCAGTGAGGCGATGAAGTCGTCGACGGGCAGCGGCGGCATGGCGAGACGCTCGGCGGACCGCTGCAGGCGCAGCCCGTTGGCCTCGGGCCGGAACGCGGCGATCGAGCCGTCCGGCTGCCGGTAGGCCTTGAGGCCCTCGAACACCTCCTGGCCGTAGTGCAGCACCATCGCCGACGGGTCCAGCGCGATGGGGCCGTACGGGCGTACCTGCGCGTTGTGCCAACCCCGGTCCGCGTCGTAGTCGATCATCACCATGTTGTCGGTGAAGAACTTGCCGAATCCGGGTGCGGCGAGAATGTCCGCACGACGATTCTCCGACACCGGGTGGGGATGCTCGGTACGCGTGAACTGCAAGGTCATTGGCCAATCGTACCGCCGGACCGCAAACCCGTTTCCGCCCGGTCAGGCGATTCCCACACCTGTCCTACACGTGTGACGGCACGAACGGCGGTGTGACGACCTCACAGATCAGATCGCGCCCGCGCACGTCGACCACGACCTCGTCACCCACCGCGACGCCCGCGTCGGTGGAGATCAGGGCGAGCGCGATGCCCTGCTTGAGCGTCGGCGAGAAGGTGCCGGAGGTGCAGGTGCCGATCGATGCACCGCCGGGTCCGGCGAGAACCGCGCAGTCGGCCCGTGGCACGCCGCGACCGGTGGCCCGCAGGCCGTACAGGCGGCGGGCCGGGCCGTCGGCCTTCTCCGCGACGAGCGCATCCCGGCCGAAGAACTCGGGCTTGCGCCAACCGACCGCCCAGCCGGTCCGGGCCTGGACCGGGGTGATGTCGGTGCTCAGTTCATGACCGTGCAGCGCGTAACCCATCTCGGTGCGCAGGGTGTCGCGCGCGCCGAGTCCCGCCGCCTGCCCACCGAGGTCGGTGACCGCCTCGAGCAGCGCGTCGAAAACTGGTCCGGCATCCGACCACCGCGGGAGGATCTCGTAGCCCCGCTCCCCCGTGTACCCGGTGCGGCAGACCCGGACGGGCAACGAACCCGCGGCGGTGGCCACCTCGGCATCGTCGAACGCCATGTATTCCATCTCCGTCGGCAGGCCGAGCGCCGCGAGCGCCTCCGGCGCCTTGGGCCCCTGCACGGCGAACACCGCGAACTCCCGGTGCTGGTCGGTCACCGTCACCCCGTCCGGCGCCACCTCCTGCAACCGGGACACGACCGTCGCAGTGTTGGCCGCGTTCGGCACCAGGAACACCTCGTCGTCGCCGACCAGATAGGTGATCAGGTCGTCGATGACACCACCGGAATCGTTGCAGCACAACGTGTACTGCGCCTTTCCGGGCGCGATCTTGCCGAGGTCGTTGGTCAGCGTGCGGTTCACGAACGCGGCCGCGCCCGGCCCCGAGACGAGGGCCTTGCCCAGATGACTCACGTCGAAGATGCCCACCGCCTCGCGGACCGCGGTGTGCTCGGCGACGGTACCCGCGTACGAGACGGGCATGTCCCAACCGCCGAACTCGGCGAAGGTCGCACCGAGTGCGACATGGCGATCGGCGATCGGACCGGCGAGGAGTTCACTCATGGTCGTCCACGGTACTGGGAAGCATTCCGGCGAGGGCGCACGACGCTGTGGCAGAGTTGTGCCGTGACCAAGAACGAGACTGTCGACCGCGTGCGCGGTCCGGAACTGGAGTTGGCGACCACCCTCGGGAAGGGCGACAAAGCCCTGGTGATCGGACTGATCAAGGCCGAGAACGGCGACGAGGGCACCGACGGCGAAGCCACGGCCACCGAGCCGACGCTGGCGATCGGGGACGGAATCCTCGACGACGCGCAGGCCGACCAGATCGCATCGGCGGTCCGCCGACTGGGCGCGAACGGATCGCACGGTGAGATCACCCGCCTGCCCGGGCCCGACGGTCTCGGCGTCGACCTGGTGGTCGCGGTCGGACTCGGCACCGCGGACAACCTCGACGACGCCGATCAGCTGCGTCAGGCCGCCGGCGTCGCCGCGCGTGAACTCGACGGCCTCGAGCAGGCCGCAACGACCCTGTCGTCGGTGGACCTCGGTGCCACCGCAGAGGGATTCTTCCTGGGCGCGTACCGATTCGACACCTTCCGGTCCGACAAGACGCGACCCAAGAAGGCACCGGTGGCCCGACTGACCCTGCTCGTCGAGGACAAGGGCAAGGCGGCCAAGGCCGATCTCGCACATGCCGTCGCGGTGGCCGACTCGGTCGCGATCGCCCGCGACTTCGTGAACACGCCGCCGAGTCACCTCTATCCCGAGGAGTTCGCCGAGCGGGCCCGCCATCTCGGCAGCGCGGCAGGCCTCAAGGTCGAGGTGCTCGACGATCAGGCGCTCGAGAAGGCCGGATACGGCGGCATCATCGGTGTCGGCAAGGGATCGTCGCGACTGCCCCGGCTGGTGCGCCTGACCCACACCGGCAAGAAGGACGCCAAGAAGGTGGCCCTGGTCGGCAAGGGCATCACGTTCGACACCGGCGGCATCTCGATCAAGCCGGCCGCGAACATGGATCACATGACGTCGGACATGGGTGGTGCGGCCGCCGTCATCGGCGCCGTCATCCTGGCCGCGCGACTCGACCTCGACGTGTCGGTCACGGCGACCGTCCCGATGGCGGAGAACATGCCGTCGGGCACCGCGCAGCGGCCCGGCGACGTGCTCACCCAGTACGGCGGCATCACCGTCGAGGTCCTCAACACCGACGCCGAGGGACGTCTCATCCTCGCCGACGCCATCGTGCGCGCGTGCGAGGACGAACCCGATTACCTCATCGACACCGCCACCCTGACCGGTGCGCAGATGGTGGCGCTGGGGGCGCGCACCCCGGGCGTGATGGGCACCGACGACTTCCGTGATCGGGTCGCGGCGCTGTCCCGTGAGGTCGGCGAGAACGCGTGGGCGATGCCGTTGCCCGCGGAGCTGCGTGGCGACCTCAAGTCGCGGGTCGCCGATCTGGCGAACGTGACCAATCACCGCAACGGCGGGATGCTGTCGGCGGGACTGTTCCTCAAGGAGTTCGTGCCCGCATCGGTGGCCTGGGCGCACATCGACATCGCCGGTCCGGCGTTCAACACCGGCGGCCCGTGGGGGTACACCCCCAAGGGCGGCACCGGCGTCCCCGTCCGGACCATCGCCCGGGTGCTCGAGGACATCGCGGCGCAGGGCTGAGCGCCGCCGACGGACCGAGCGTGAGGCACGCATCAAATGTCCGGGCACACCACGTCTGTGTGACGCGAGCCGGGTAGGGTGATTCGGGGACGGACGGCTCACCCGCCACAGCCCGTCTCCGTGCACCGACGGCGCACACACCGCGGCGCGCAGACCTAGTGACCACACGTCGAGTTCAGGAGTCAACAACGATGGCCTTCTCCGTCCAGATGCCCGCCCTGGGTGAAAGTGTCACCGAAGGGACAGTCACTCGGTGGCTGAAGGAGGAGGGCGACACCGTCGAGGCCGACGAGCCGTTGCTCGAAGTGTCCACGGACAAGGTGGACACCGAGATCCCCGCCCCCACTTCGGGTGTGCTGACGAAGATCGTCGCGCAGGAAGACGATGTGGTCGAGGTCGGCGGCGAGCTGGCCCTGATCGGCGACGCCGGTGAAGAGGCACCGGCCGAGTCCGGTGGCGGCGAGGATTCGGCCGCTTCCGCGGGCGGCGACGAGCCCACCGACGCCGGCGAGCCGGAACAGGCCGACGAGGCACCGTCCACGGAAGCCGAGGCCCCGGCCGAGAAGCCGTCGGCGGAATCGACCAAGGGCGGTGGCTCCGCGCAGGGCACCGACGTGGTGATGCCCGAGCTCGGCGAGTCGGTCACCGAGGGCACCGTCACCAACTGGCTCAAGGCAGTCGGCGACGAGGTCGCCGCGGACGAGGCACTGCTGGAGGTCTCCACCGACAAGGTCGACACCGAGATCCCGTCACCGGTCGCCGGCACCCTGCTGGAGATCGTCGCCGAGGAAGACGACGTCGTCGAGGTCGGCGGCAAGCTGGCCGTCATCGGTGACGCGAATGCGGCACCCGCGAAGTCCGAACCGGAGCCCGAGGCCAAGTCCGAGCCCGAACCGGAGCCGGAACCCGAGCCCGAGCCGGAACCCGCCAAGGCCGAACCGGCACCCGCCGCTGCGGAGTCGAAGCCCGCGAGCGCACCCGCGCCGGAACCGAAGACCGTCGAGTCGACTCCCTATGTCACGCCGCTGGTCCGAAAGTTGGCCGCGGAGAACGACATCGACCTGAACAGCATCAAGGGCACCGGCGTCGGCGGCCGCATCCGCAAGCAGGATGTGCTGGCCGCGGCCGAGGCCGCCAAGGCTCCTGCCGAGGCGCCCGCACCCGCCGCATCAGCTCCCACTACTCCGCAGGCACCTGCCGCCTCGGCGTCGCCGGAGGTCAAGCCCGAGCTGGCCGCGTTGCGCGGAACCACGCAGAAGATCAACCGGATCCGGCAGATCACGGCCAAGAAGACCCGCGAGTCGCTGCAGACCAGCGCACAGCTCACCCAGGTCTTCGAGGTCGACATGACCAAGATCGTGACGCTGCGCAAGCAGGCCAAGGAATCGTTCAAGGCGTCCGAGGGTGTGAACCTCACCTTCCTGCCGTTCATCGCGAAGGCCGTCGTCGAGGCGCTCAAGGCGCACCCGAACGTCAATGCGTCGATCGACGAGGACAAGAAGGAGATCACCTACTACGACAAGGTGCATCTCGGCATCGCCGTCGACACCGAGCAGGGACTGCTGTCCCCGGTGATCCACAACGCCGACGACCTGTCGATCGCCGGGCTCGCCCGGGCCATCGCCGACATCGCGGGCCGTGCGCGGACCAACAAGCTCAAGCCCGACGAGCTGGCCGGCGGCACGTTCACCATCACCAACATCGGCAGTCAGGGTGCCCTGTTCGACACCCCGATCCTGGTGCCGCCACAGGCGGCGATGCTCGGGACCGGCGCCATCGTCAAGCGCCCGGTGGTCATCTCCGGTGACGACGGGTCGGAGTCGATCGCGGTGCGGTCGATGTCGTACCTGCCGCTCACCTACGATCACCGCCTGATCGACGGTGCGGACGCGGGCCGATTCCTCACCACCGTGAAGAAACGCCTCGAGCAGGCCGCGTTCGCCGCCGATCTCGGACTCTAGGACGCGATGCGGGTAGCCGTCGCCGGCTCGCAGGGGCTGATCGGCTCCGCGGTGGTCTCCGCCTTGCGGGACGCGGGCCACTCCGTGGTCCGCCTGGTTCGCCGCGAGGCGCTTTCCGATGACGAGTTCAGCTGGGACCCCGAGACATTCGGGGTTCCGGACGAGAGCCTGGAAGGCGTCGACGCGGTGATCTCGCTCGGCGGGGTCGGCGTCGCCAACCAACGTTGGACCGGCCGGTTCAAGCAGGAACTGCGGGACTCGCGGATCACCCCGACCGAAGTGCTCGCCGACGCTGTGACCCGCGCCGGGGTGCCGACGTTCATCAGCGCCTCGGCGACCGGCTACTACGGCAACACCGGGTCCGATGTTGCGACCGAAACCGACTCCGCCGGAGAAGGTTTCCTCGCCGGGCTGGTGACCGACTGGGAGCGTGCGGCCACGGCCGGTGCCGGCGGGACCCGGGTCGTGTTGCTGCGCACCGCACCGGTGTTGTCACGCAAGGGCGGCCTGCTGTCGCGGTTGCGGCCGGTGTTCTGGCTTGGACTCGGCGGCGCGATCGGCGACGGCAAGCAGTACTTCTCCTGGATCAGCCTGCCCGACGAGGTACGCGCGATCGCGTTCCTGCTCGAGTCCTCGATCAGCGGACCGGTGAATCTGTCGTCGCCGGGGGCGCTGCCGTTCGGCGAGTTCGCCGACGCCATGGGACGGGCGATGCACCGCCCGACGATCCTGAAGGTGCCGGCGTTCGCGGCGAAAGCCGTCGGCGGCGAGATGGCGGAGGAAATGATTCTGTTCAGTCAGCGCGTTGCACCTGGTGTGCTCACCGACAACGGATTCACCTTCGACCATCCGGGGATCGACGACGCGCTGGGATACGTCAATGCGTGATCGATCCATCCGCGCCTCCACCGCGCCGATCGAGGTCCGGCGACTCGGCGTCGTCGACTACACGTCCGCCTACGAGTTGCAGCATCGGCTCGCGGGCGAGCGGGCCGACGGCGCCCTCGACCACGACGTTCTGCTGCTGCTCGAACATCCGTCGACCTACACGGCGGGCAAACGCACCGAGGAAGCCGACCGACCCACCGACGGCTCACCCGTCATCGACGTCGACCGCGGCGGCCGGATCACCTGGCACGGACCGGGTCAGCTCGTCGGCTACCCGATCGTCCGACTCGCCGAACCGCTCGACGTCGTCGAGTACGTCCGGCGACTCGAGGAGGCCCTGATCACGGTGTGCGCCGACCTGGGAGTCGCCACGGGCCGCGTCGAGGGCCGGTCGGGTGTGTGGGTCACGGACCGGGACAGCGCGCCGAACCGGAGCGGAGAACGCAAACTCGGTCAGATCGGCATCCGGGTGGCTCGGGGTGTCGCGCTGCACGGCTTCGCCCTCAACGTCGACCCCGACATGGCGGCGTTCGAGGCGATCGTGCCGTGCGGTATCGCCGATGCCGGTGTGACCTCGCTGAGTCTCGAGGTCGGGCGGCCGATCACGGTCGACGCGGTCCTCGATCCGATCGCCGCGGCCGTCGAGCGGGCCCTCGACGACGACCACCACGCACCCGATGGGCTCATCACCGCGAGCGTAGGATCGGAGCGGTGACTGTGTCCCCAACCTCTGACGAGATCACTTCTCCCGCCACCACCCCGGGCGGAACCACCCCGAACACCGCCCCGAGTGGCCGCAAACTGCTCCGCCTCGAGGTGCGCAACGCGCAGACCCCCATCGAGCGCAAGCCGAACTGGATCAAGACGCGCGCCACGATGGGCCCCGAGTACACCGAGCTGAAAGGCCTGGTGAAGCGCGAGGGCTTGCACACCGTATGCGAGGAGGCCGGCTGCCCCAACATCTACGAATGTTGGGAGGACCGCGAGGCCACATTCCTCATCGGCGGCGAACAGTGCACGCGACGGTGCGACTTCTGCCAGATCGACACCGGTAAGCCGGCCGAACTCGACCGTGACGAACCCCGTCGGGTCGCCGAGAGCGTCCAGGCCATGGGCCTGCGCTACTCGACCATCACCGGCGTCGCCCGCGACGACCTGCCCGACGAGGGCGCCTGGCTGTACGCCGAGACCGTGCGCGCCATCAAGCGCCTCAACCCGGGTACCGGCGTGGAGAACCTCATCCCCGACTTCCACGCCAAGCCGGACCTGCTGGCCGAGGTGTTCGACGCCGGCCCGGAGGTGCTCGCCCACAATCTCGAGACGGTGCCGCGGATCTTCAAGAGCATCCGTCCGGCGTTCCGGTATGAACGATCGCTCGACGTGATCACCCAGGCCCGCGACTTCGGCCTGGTGACCAAGTCCAACCTGATCCTCGGCATGGGTGAGACCCCGGAAGAGGTCCAGTCGGCCATCGTCGACCTGCACGAGGCGGGCTGCGACATCCTGACCATCACCCAGTACCTGCGGCCGTCGCCGCGGCACCATCCGGTGGAGCGGTGGGTCAAGCCGGAGGAGTTCGTCGACCATTCCGAGTTCGCCACCGAGATCGGCTTCGCCGGCGTGATGGCCGGACCGCTGGTGCGGTCGTCGTATCGTGCCGGTCGCCTGTACGCGCAGGCGATGGCGCATCGCGGTCGCGAACTGGCGCCGGCCATGGCGCACCTGGCCGACGAGGGTTCGGCCAGCCAAGAGGCGACCAGCCTGCTCGCGCGCCTCGCCAAGTAGGCGCCACCCGCTCGAAGGCCCCGGTCGGGATCGAGTTCGACCGTCTCGTCCGGCGCGCAACCCTGCGACGTAAACTGGGCACCATGGCAAAGGCGCAAGACAAAGAGGCGAAGGCCGCAGCAAAGAAGGCCCGGAGGCAGGCGTCCAAGGAGAGGCGCCAGCAGCTGTGGCAGGCCTTCCAGATGCAGCGCAAGGAAGACAAGCGGCTCATCCCGTACATGGTCGGCCTGTTCGTCGCCATCGTCGCGGTCTTCGTCGTGCTCGGTTTCGTCTTCGGTTCGGTCTGGCTGCTGCTGCCGCTGGGTATCGTGCTGGGCCTGCTCGCCGCCTTCATCCTGTTCGGCCGTCGGGTGCAGCGCACCGTCTACACGAAGGCGGAGGGACAGGCCGGCGCAGCGGGTTGGGCCCTCGGCAACATGCGTGGCCAGTGGCGCGTCAAGCAGGCGGTGTCGGGCAACGCCCACCTCGACGCCGTGCACCGGGTGATCGGCAAACCGGGCGTGATCCTGGTCGCCGAGGGGTCGCCCACCCGCGTCAGAACGCTTCTGTCCCAAGAAAAGAAGAAGGTCGCACGCGTTGTCGGCGACACCCCGATCTACGAGATCGTCGTCGGCAACGACGACGGCCAGGTTCCGCTGAGCAAGCTCGAGCGACACATCAACAAGCTGCCCAAGAACATCGACGGCAAGCGGATCGACGCCCTCGAGGGCAGGCTCGCCGCGCTCGGCGGCAAGGCCCCGGGACCCGGGGTGCCCAAGGGCCCACTGCCGGGCAATGCCAAGGTGCGGGGCATGCAACGCACCGCGCGCCGCCGCAGCTGATCTGACGCCGGCTCAGTCCAGGAAGCCGTGCAACAGCGTCGCGGTGCCCTCGACATGTGCGCGCATCGCGACGGCGGCCGCATCGGCGTTGCCGGTGAGGATCGCGATGACGATCGCCTCGTGCTGTTCCTCCGAGTGCGCGATGTTGCGCTCGAGCTGCGGAATGCGATCGAGCAGGCGGTTGATCCGCATCCGGTTGTCGGCCACCAGCGCGACGACGGACGGCGCCCCGGCGGCCTCCGCGATCGCGAGGTGCAGCCGGGAGTCGAGCCGACGGTAATCGTCGCCGACGGCCACGCGGATGTCGGTGAGTCGGGTCCACAGGGATTCACGTTCGGCGGCCGAGAACGTCCGGCCTGCCGCCATGCGCGCAGCGCCGACCTCGAGGATCTCCCGGACCCGGAGGGCGTCGTCGAGTTCGGCGCGGGTGATCGGCTCCGCCTCGGCCGCCAGGTCGGAGTGATCGACGGAGCCCGGCGCCGGCAGGACCTCGGCGAGAAATGTCCCGCCGTAGCGGCCACGCCGCGACACCAGGAATCCGGCGTCGGCCAGGGCGCGGATCGCCTCCCGCAGCGTGTCGCGACTGACCCCCAGTCGCACCGCGAGCTCCCGTTCCGGCGGGATCGACTCGCCCGGTCCGAACACCCCCAGCCGGATCAGCTGCAGCAGCCTGCCGACCGTCTCCTCGAAGGCATTCGCCGGACGGACCGGCGCCAGCAGTGCGTCGGCGAGCTGTTCGGAGTGGGCCGAGGTCATCGGACTCCTACAGCGGGGTCACGTAGGCGGAGCTGATGCCACCGTCGACCAGGAACGTCGATCCGGTGATGAACGACGCGTCGTCGCTGGCCAGGAACGCGACCGCCGCGGCCAATTCCTCCGGCTCGGCGAACCGGCCCACTGGCACGTGTACCAGCCGACGGGCGGCCCGCTCCGGGTCCTTGGCGAACAACTCCTTCAGCAGCGGCGTGTTCACCGGTCCCGGGCACAACGCGTTGACCCGGATGCCCTGCCGCGCATACTGCACACCGAGTTCCCGTGACATGGCCAGCACGCCGCCCTTGGATGCGGTGTAGGAGATCTGCGACGTCGCCGACCCCATGACCGCCACGAACGACGCGGTGTTGACGATCGAGCCCTTGCCCGCCGCGGTCATGTGCCGCAGGGCGGCCTTGCAGGAGAAGAAGACCGAGTTGAGATTGACCGACTGCACCCGCTGCCACGCATCGAGATCGGTGTTCTCGATGAGGTCGTCGTCGGGCGGCGAGATCCCCGCGTTGTTGAAGGCGATGTCGACAGAACCGAATCTCTGTGCGGCGGTGTCGAACAGCTCGTCCACCTGCCCCTGATCCGCCACGTCGACGGGGACGAAGAGCCCGTCGACGTCGTCGGCGGCGCGTTTGCCCGCATCCGGATCCAGATCACCGATGACGATCGTCGCCCCCTCGGCATGCATGCGTCGCGCCGACGCCAGGCCGATGCCGCTGCCGCCGCCGGTCACGACGGCGACCCGGCCGCCGAGCCGTCGGGTCAGATCGACTGTGTTGCTCATGAAGTCCCTCTCTGGCTCTGCGCGGGCGTCGCGGCACCCACGGCGATGAAGACGTTCTTGGTCTCGGTGAATCCCAGTGGCGCATCAGGTCCGAGTTCGCGGCCCAGTCCGGACTGCTTGAAGCCGCCGAACGGCGTGGAGTACCGCACCGACGAATGCGAGTTGACCGACAGGTTCCCGGCGGCGACGGCGCGCGACACCCGCAACGCGCGCGACAGATCGTCGGTCCAGATGGAACCGGCCAGCCCGTACTCGGTGGCGTTGGCGATCGCGATGGCGTCCGCCTCGTCGTCGAACGGCAGCACGGTGACAACCGGACCGAAGATCTCCTCCACCACGGCCCGGTCGTTGGGCTGTGGGGTCAGCACGGTCGGCGGGAACCAGAAGCCGGGCCCCTCGGGAGCGGTGCCACGGAAGGCGACCGGCGCGTCGTCGGGGACATAGGACGCGACCTTCTGCCAGTGCGCCCGGGACACCAACGGCCCCATCTCGGTGGCGTCGTCGATCGGGTCGCCCACCCGCACACCCGCGACGGCGGGCTCCAGCAACTCCATGAAACGGTCGTAGACACTGCGCTGCACCAGGATTCGACTCCGGGCGCAGCAGTCCTGGCCGGCATTGTCGAACACGCCGTAGGGTGCGGTCGCGGCCGCCTGCTCGAGGTCGGAGTCGGCGAACACGATGTTGGCGCTCTTGCCGCCGAGTTCGAGGGTGATCCGCTTGACCGACTCCGCGGCCCGCGTCATCACGTGCCGTCCGGTCCGGGTGGAGCCCGTGAACACGATCTTGCCGATACCCGGATGTCCGAGCATCGCCTCGCCCACCACATCGCCCCGCCCGGGCACCACCTGGAGCAGCCCGGGCGGCAGGCCCGCCTCCTCGGCGATCTCGGCGAGCCGGATGGTGGTGAGCGGTGTCCATTCGGCGGGTTTGACGATCACCGCGTTACCCGCCGCCAGTGCGGGAGCGAATCCCCACGACGCGATGGTCATCGGGAAGTTCCACGGCGTGATGATCCCGACCACGCCGATGGGGTCGCAGAATGTCATGTCGATGCCGCCGGCCACGGGGATCTGCTTGCCCGACAACCGTTCCGGGGATGCCGAGTAGAAGGTCAGCACGTCACGGACGTGTTCGGCCTCCCACCTCGCCTGGCCGATGGGATGACCGGAGTTCGCCACCTCGAGAGCGGCGAGCTCGTCTCGGTTCCCGTCCACCGCCGCGGCGAGGTCACGCAGTCCGGCGGCGCGTGCGGCCGGAGAGAGCGCCGCCCAGATCCGTTGCGCCCGATGCGCGGTCGCGACGGCCTCGTCGACCGCCGATTCGTCGAGCAGGTCCACGGTGGTGACGACTTCCTCGGTCGCCGGGTTGATCAGATCGACTACCGTCATGCATCCACCTCCTCGGCCCGCACGAGCCGGAGTCGCGCAGCGTCGACCACCGCGGCGAAAAGCCGCAGGTCGTCGAGCCGTTCCTCGGGATGCCATTGCACGCCGAGGACGAAATCGTCACCGGGGAGTTCGACGGCCTCCACCAGCCCGTCCGCGTCGTGGGCGCTGACGATCAGTCCGTCGGCAACGCGGTCGACGGACTGATGGTGATAACACTGCGCGTCGACATGATCGCCGAGCAGCGACGCCAGTCGAGTGCCCGGGGCGATCTGGATCTCGGTGGGACTGAAGATCGCGTTACCGGCACGGTGACGCGAATGCCCGACGATGTCGGGCAGATGCTGGTGCAGCGTCCCACCCAACGCGACGTTGAGAACCTGGATGCCGCGGCAGATGCCCAGGATCGGCAGTCCACGACGCAGCGCGGCGTCGAGCAGTGCGAACTCCCAGGCATCGCGGTCGGTCCGCGGGCGATCGGTCTCCGGGTGCGGCTCCTGCCGGTAGCTCGCCGGGTTCACGTCCACCCCGCCGGTCAGCACCAGCGCGTCCAGGCCGTCGACCACGCGTTCGGCCACGCTCGCATCGACCGGCTGTGGGGGCAGCAGCACGGCGATCCCGCCCGAGCGGGCGACACCGTCGAAGTAGACCTGCGGCAGGAAACTCGCCCGCACGTCCCAGACGCCCGTCCGTGACTGTTCGAGATATGTCGTCAGCCCGACGACCGGCTTGCGGTCCCGTTCAGAGTCGCTCAAAGCCACGCACCCTTTCCCAGTCGGTCACCGCCGCACCATATGCCGCGAGCTCGACCCGCGCGTTGTTCAGGTAGTGCTCCACCACGTCCGGTCCGAAGGCGGTCGCGGCGAGCGTCGAGCCGGCGAAGAGGTCGGCGGCCTCCGCCAGTGAGGTCGGGAGTCGTTCCGCCGACCCGACATAGGCGTTGCCCGAAGCGATCTCGGGCAACGGCAACTCCCGATCGACGCCGTCGAGGCCGGCCGCGATCAGCGCCGCCACCGCCAGATACTGGTTGACGTCACCGCCCGGTGCCCGGCACTCCACGCGCATGCCGGCACCGTGCCCGACCACCCGGAGCGCGCACGTCCGGTTGTCCATGCCCCAGGCGATGGCCGTCGGTGCGAAACTTCCGTCGACGAAACGCTTGTAGGAGTTGATGTTCGGCGCGAAGCACAGTGACAGCTCACGCAGTGACGCGAGGATGCCCGCGATGAAATGACCGAACATCGGCGACATCCCGTCCGGCGCCGAATCGTCGGCGAACACCGGCGTACCGTCCTCGCCGCGCAGCGAGATGTGGATGTGACAGCTGTTCCCCTCCCGCTCGTCGAACTTCGCCATGAACGTGAGGCTCTTGCCGTGTTGGTCGGCGATCTCTTTGGCACCGTTGCGGTAGATGGTGTGGTTGTCACAGGTGACCAGCGCGTGGTCATAGCGGAAGGCGATCTCCTGCTGACCGAGGTTGCACTCCCCTTTCACACCCTCGCAGTAGAGACCGGCCCCGCTCATACCCCGGCGGATGTCGCGCAGCAGCGGCTCCATCCGCGTCGACGCGAGCATCGCGTAGTCGACGTTGTAATCGGTCGCGGGTGTGAGGTCGTGGTACCGCGTGGCCCACGCCTCGCGATAGGTGTTGTCGAACACCATGAACTCGAGTTCGGTGCCGACGAAGGGCACCAGACCGCGCTGGTCGAGTCGCTCGATCTGGCGGCGCAGGATGCTGCGCGGCGCCACGGTGACCGGTGATCCGGTCGTGGTGCTCAGATCCGCCAGCACCAATGCGGTCCCCGGCAGCCACGGGATCAGGCGCAGTGTGGAGAGGTCGGGGGTCATCACCATGTCGCCGTAGCCGGTGTCCCAACTCGACATCGCGTAGCCGTCTACGGTGTTCATCTCGACGTCGACCGCCAGCAGATAATTGCAGCATTCGGACCCGTGGGCCGCCACGTCGTCGAGGAACAGTCGTGCGGACACCCGCTTGCCGGTGAGGCGTCCCTGCATGTCCGGGAACGCGACTATCACCGTGTCGACCTCGTCGGCCATGACGCGTTCCTGCAGATCGGTCATGTCCAGCATGCCGTCGGTCATCGACACTCCTCTGCAGCCGTCGGTTTCTTGGTGACCAGCAGGTCGCTCACCGGTCCAGTCAACCATTGGACGATCGATCAACTCTGATCCACCTCACGATTTAACCCGAATGTTTCGTTTAAAGGAGGGTGTACCGACCATTGGAGTCCTATTCTGCCTTATCAGTGGAACCCGACCGGGCCGGCCCGCGAGCGTGTATCCGGCCCCCACCGAGAGCGAGATCGTGATGGCAGACGATTCGACACCGGCAGCTTCGACACCGGCAGCTTCGACACCGGCAGCGACGACACGAGCGATGAAGTCGTCCGGCGCCACCTACACCCACGCCGAGGACGGCTACTTCGAGAAACGACAGCTCAAACGCAGTGCGGGGTTCTGGGGGATCTGGGGCATCGGCATCGCCGCGGTCATCTCCGGCGATTTCTCCGGCTGGAACTACGGCATCGGCCAGGCCGGGTGGGGTGGCCTCGGCGTGGCCGCGCTGGTCATCGTCATCATGTACTTCGGCATGCTGTTCTCCATCGGGGAGATGTCGGCGGCCATGCCACACACCGGTGGCGCCTACTCGTTCGCGCGGGCGGCGATGGGCCCGTGGGGCGGCTTCGTCACCGGCTTCGCCGAGACCATCGAATACGTCTTCACCACCGGTGTCGTCGTCTACTTCTCCGCGTCGTACGCCAACGCGATCACCGACGACCTGTTCGGGCTGAGCCTGCCCGCCTGGGTGTGGTGGCTGATCCTCTACGCCATCTTCATCGCGTTGAACTCGTGGGGCGCCGAGGCGTCGTTCAAGTTCGCCATCGTCGTCGCAGTCGTGTCCATCGGCATCCTCGTGCTCTTCGGCATCCTGGCGATCGCCAACGGCGCCGTCGACTTCGGCAAGCTCCTCGACATCGACCCGGACACCTCCAAGGCCGGTGCGAGCGACTTCCTGCCGTTCGGCGTGATGGGCATCCTCTATGCCCTGCCCTTCGCGATGTGGTTCTTCCTCGGCATCGAGGAACTGCCGCTGGCCGCCGAGGAGGCGCACGAACCGACCAAGGACATCCCGCGTGCCGGGATCTGGGGCATGGTCACCCTCGTCGGCTGCGCGGCGATCGTGTTCTTCCTCAATCCCGCGGTCACCGGATCCGCCGCCCTCGGCGATTCCGACGAGCCGCTGCTCGACGGCTTCCGTTCCTTCCTGCCGTCCGGCTGGGCGTCGGTGCTGTCGGCCTTCGCCCTGATCGGACTGCTCGCCAGCCTGCAGGGCATCATGTACGCCTACGGCCGCAACCTGTACTCGCTGAGCCGGGCCGGCTACTACCCGAAGGTGCTGTCGCTCACCGGGTCGCGGCGGACACCGTACGTGGCGCTGATCGCGGGTGCGGTCATCGGCTTCGTCGCCCTGTTGGTCATCGAGTACTGGATCTCCGGTGCGGGAGCGATCGTTCTGAACATCGCGGTGTGGGGTGCGGTGCTCGCCTACATGCTGCAGATGATCTCGTTCGTCATCCTGCGGAGGAAGTACCCGAACGCACGCCGCCCGTACAAGAGCCCGACCGGTGTCGCGGGTGCCGTGGTCGCCTTCGTCATCGCGGCCATCACCTTCATCGGCGTGCTGATCAATCCGGACTACCGCGACGCGGTGATCGCCATCGTCGTGTTCTACGTGATCGGACTGCTGGTGTTCGGCCTCTACGGACGCCACCGGCTGGTGCTCTCCCCGGAAGAGGAGTACGCGGTGACCGGCGGCCTGCACGGGTTCGATCCGGAAGCCGAAGGCCTCGGCGGGACGATCGAGGACGAGATCCTCAAGGGGAAGACGGACTGATCAGCGGGTGCGCACCAACGCGGTGCCGGTCGCACGATCGTGCATGGCGCGACCGTTGTAGTCGTTGATCAGTGCCGGGACCAGGAACACGATCAGCACCTGACGGCCGAGGGTGCGGAGGATGCCGACGGCAGCGAACGGTGCCTTGCCGGTCGCCTCCGCCTCGGTCCGCTCCGGACCGAAGTCGACGCGTGCCACACGCAGACCGAGCGCGAACTGACCGGGCGTGAACCCGAAGAACGTCACCGCGACGATGCCGAGGACAAACCACACGCCGAGCACGGTCGTCCCCAGGGTCGGTGATCCGAACGGCACGAACAACAGCGACAGCCCGCCCGCGAGCAACCAGTCGACCAGCAGTGCCGCGGTGCGCTGCCATCCGCCCGCCAGCGCGCCCGGACCGGATTCCGGCAGGCCGAGATCCTGCCCGCGATAGTCGACGTCCCCGCCACTCGGTCCGATCTGTGGACCCGACAGCCAGGACCCGGTCGCGCGCCCCATCAGCGGTCACCCCGCCGGCCGGGTCGGCCGGCTGCGCTGGACCGCGATGTGGTGGACCCCGGTGTGCCGGGCCCAGGTGTGTTGGGCCCCGGCGTGCTGGACATGGTGCATCGACGCATACCGCCATGGTAGTCGCGCTGTTCGCGGCGCCGATGTGCGCTCCACCGGGCCGCCGACCCGTGTGTTCGGCCGAGGTTTTCCGGGACTTCGATGGAGTTCCGTTCGGCAACGTGGCATCGTTGCGATGCGGAACGACAGAGTTGCACCGAGGTGTCCGGCATCAGCCGCGTAACACAGGAGAAACACGGTCTTGACGCACGGGCAACTTCGCGTCCATACGGTTCTGGCTGAGATCCGCTGCTGCATTCTCGGTGGCGGATGAGGCGGGCCAGGTGATCTGGCCACCCGACCAAGTTAAGGAGTCACCGCACGGTGTACAGCAGCAAAGAAGAACTTCTCGAGGGCATCAAGAAAGAGGGCGTCGAATACGTCGACATCCGCTTCTGTGACCTGCCCGGTGTGATGCAGCACTTCTCGATCCCGGCCACGGCGTTCACCGAGGATGTGTTCGAGGACGGTCTGGCGTTCGACGGTTCGTCGGTGCGCGGCTTCCAGTCGATCGACGAGTCGGACATGATGCTGCTGCCCGACCCCGCCACCGCGCGGATCGACCCCTTCCGCAAGGCCAAGACGATGAACATCAGCTTCTTCGTCCACGATCCGTTCACCCGTGAGGCCTACAGCCGCGACCCGCGCAACGTCGCCCGCAAGGCCGAGGACTACCTGGCGTCGACCGGCGTCGCCGACACCTGCTTCTTCGGTGCCGAGGCCGAGTTCTACATCTTCGACTCGGTGTCCTTCGACTCCCAGATGAACGGCACCTTCTACGAGGTCGAGTCGGAGTCCGGCTGGTGGAACAGCGGCTCGCCGACCGACCCGGACGGCAGCCCGAACCTCGGTTACAAGGTCCGTCCGAAGGGCGGATACTTCCCCGTCGCGCCGTACGACCACTACGTGGATCTGCGCGACGAGATGTCGACCAATCTGACCAACGCGGGCTTCGAGCTCGAGCGCGGTCACCACGAGGTGGGCACCGGCGGTCAGGCGGAGATCAACTACAAGTTCAACACGCTGCTGCACGCCGCCGACGACGTGCTGCTGTTCAAATACATCATCAAGAACACGGCGTATGCGAACGGCAAGACCGTCACCTTCATGCCGAAGCCCCTGTTCGGCGACAACGGCTCGGGCATGCACGCCCACCAGTCGCTGTGGAAGGACGGCAAGCCGCTGTTCCACGACGAGGCCGGCTACGCGGGCCTGTCGGATCTGGCGCGCTACTACATCGGCGGCATCCTGCACCACGCACCGTCGCTGCTGGCGTTCACCAACCCGACGGTGAACTCCTACAAGCGTCTGGTGCCGGGCTACGAGGCCCCGATCAACCTGGTGTACAGCCAGCGCAACCGCAGCGCGTGCGTGCGTATCCCGATCACCGGCAACAACCCGAAGGCCAAGCGTCTCGAGTTCCGTTGCCCGGACAGCTCGGGCAACCCGTACCTGGCGTTCGCCGCGATGATGATGGCGGGCCTCGACGGCATCAAGAACAAGATCGAGCCGCACGAGCCCGTCGACAAGGACCTCTACGAGCTCCCGCCGGAGGAGGCCAAGGGCATCCCGCAGGCCCCGACCTCACTGTCGGCCGTCATCGACAAGCTCGAAGAGGATCACGAATACCTCACCGCCGGTGGCGTGTTCACCGAGGACCTCATCGAGACCTGGATCGCGCTCAAGCGTGAGAACGAGATCGAGCCGGTGCAGATCCGTCCGCACCCGTACGAGTTCGCGCTCTACTACGACTGCTGAGCACAGGCACCATCCCCGAAGGGCGGCCGGGTCACCGGCCGCCCTTCGGCGTCTGGCCGATGACGGATTTTCGTGATTGGCCTCACGTTAAGGCCCTTGTACCCTGCCGTTTCACACCGATTCCCCTTAGGTTGATAGCCATGACCACCACCATGCGCACCAGATTCGTCGAAGACCTCGCACCCGGCGACCGTTTCAGCGTCGATGGATTGCGGGCCGTAGTCCGCTCCGCCGTACCCGACGAGACGGGTGACAACCTGATCATCTCGCTCGTGAACAGCTCCGACGAGCGCGATGTGATCACCTTGTCGCTGGGCACCAAGGTCGAGATCCTCTAGCTCCACCCGGGCCCGACGGTCCGCACACCGACCTCCGAATCGATGCCGATCCGTTGACGGTCGGTGACCCGAAACGCCCGCCGAGCGCGGGCGGACCGGCCTAGTCTGCGGGTCAGGAGGTCATCATGGACGTCGGAAGTCTGATCGCTGCCCTACTGCTCGGTTTCGTGTGTGGCGCCATCGCGCGTGCGCTCATCCCGAACGACGCCTTCAACACCATGAGCGGCTGGCAATCCTGGGTTGCCTCCACGGTCCTCGGTTTGCTCGGCGCCCTGCTCGGCTACTGGATCTTCACCGGCCTGCTCGGGATCGGCGATTCCGACAAGTTCGATTGGGGCGGCATCGTCGGTGCGCTCATCGGGTCGATCATCGTGGTCGCGATCGGCTCGGCGATCCTCAAGCGGACTCGCGCGCCGCGGGCCTGAACGTCCTCATCACTGAACGTCCTCATCCCTGAACGTCCACGTCACTGTGCCTGTGCGGGCGCGGTCGGCGAGGGTGCCGTCGACCGGTGCGCGATTCCTTCCGCCACCCCCGCGATCCCCTGCCTGATGATGTCACCGTATGCGTCGTCTCCGAGTAGGTCGAGACGATCGCGTGCTGCCGCCAGATGCGTGCCCGCGGCCTCGAACGAGCCGAGGCGGCGCAGGTTGTCGGCGAGGTTGAGGTGCAGTGAGGGATAGAACGCCGCCACCTGCAGGTCGTGACCGTGCGCCGTGACCGGGCCGTCCGAGAGTGCGTCGGCCGCGTCGAGCGCACGGGTGTCCCACATCAGCGCTTCGGCCGGGTCGGCGAACATGTCCGCGAGGTAGTGCGCCAGCACGCACCGATGAAACGCGTCGCCGTCGGGCCGGATCTCCGTCCAGAGAGCGATCAGCGTCTGCCGTGCGCCGGCGAGGTCACCACCGTGCGACCGTCCGACCGCCGCGGTGATACGCGCCAGGACCGGATCGCTCGGTGCTTCGGTCATCGTTGTCCCCGTTCGTCGTTCGTCGTGTCCTCGGTGGACAGGTCGCGATCCGCGTCGTGATCCGCGCCGTGAACTGATGGCGACGCGCCGTCCTCATCGAGTCCCACCGCGAACGGTTCGATGAGTGCCGGCGCGCCACCCACCCGACCGATGGGTCCCGAACCGAAGAACGGCGGCACCACATCGCAGGGCACCACGTGGTCGGCGTGGTCGTCGAGCGCGTTCAGCACCAGCGCGGCAGCCCGTTTCGAACCGCAGATCGCCAGATGGTCGCTGAAATCGGTGCGACAACCGTCCTGGACCACGATGTTGGTCACCGACGTCCCGGGCGGTCCGGGTAGCTGCCCGCTGGTGTACGGACGCACGAACTCGTCGTGCTCGGTCGAGATGTTCGTGTATTCGATACCTGGAAGATACGGCCCACCATCGGAATTCAACGTGGTGATGAAATCCGAACCGGCCGCCATCTGGAGCGCCGAATAGCACGGGATGAGCGTCGACGGGTCCAACCCGAAGCGCAGGTTGAGGAAGTGGAAGATCTCGTGGGTGTGGGAGAACGCGGTGGTGCCCTGCCACAGCGGCGCCAACGACACGTACTTGCGGATCTTGTCCGCGCCGCCGAGGAACTTCGCCCAGTAATCGGGCACGATGGTGCCCTGCGAATGGCCGACGACGTCGATCTTGTCGGCACCGGTTGCGTCGAGGACCTTCTGCGCGAACGCGCCGAACTCGGCGGCGCTGTCCTCGATGCGATTCATCCCGCCCAGCGCGGACATCGGCCATGCGGCGCCCGCGACCGCCCCGTAGGTGAGTGTGAACACCGAGAACCCCTCGCCGACGAGCAGCGGCACGTAGGTCCCCCAGTTGCTCTGTGCGCCACCCCCGGTGCCGTGGACCAGGATCACCGGGTATCGGTGGGTGGCGCCCGGCGGCGTGTCCCACCGGTTGGCCCCCGGCAGCGACCCGCCGGGGTTCCGGATCTCCGGCTCGATCCCGGAGAAGAAGTCGTAGACCACCTGATGGTGGTCTACCTCGTCGGAGCCGAAGTGGAGGTCGAGCACCCGCTGCGGCACGTGGTGGGCGACCTCCTCCGCGACCGCGATCCCCGGTGCCGCGACCTTCTGCCCCACACGAAGAGGCAGGGTCAGCGCGTCACCGAGGATGCGACCGATCGGATGGATCTGCATGGCCACAGGCTAGGGGATCCGACTGACATCCCGGTCGGCGGCGGCACGGACCCGACCGTTGTCCACGGCCCCGGTACGCGGTCGGTCCCACAGTGCCCAGCAGACGACCGCAGCGGAGACCACGAGCACCGCCGCACCGACCCACGCCGCGACGGTGAGGCCGTCGACGAAGGCCTCGCGCGCGGCGGCCAGCACCGCCGCACCCTGATCGGGCGCGAGGTGCGGTACCGCGGCCACCGCACCCGCCAGACTCCGCGACGCCTCTCCTCCGATCAGGTCGCCGGGGAAGGCGGCGCGGAACACCGCGTTGACCACGCTGCCGAGGATCGCGATACCCAGCGCCCCACCGAGTTCGCTCGACGTCTCCAGCAGCCCCGACGTCGCGCCGGCGCGGTCCGCCGGTGCCACACCGACCACATGGTCCGCGATCATCGACGTGGTCGCCACGATGCCCGACGCCAACAACGTTGCCCCGATCAGCACCGCGACCAACGAGTCCGTCCCGGTGAATGCGCCGAGGGTGGCGAAACCCGTTGCACCGGTGAGTAATCCCGCGACCATTACGGCCAGCCGACCGACGCGTTGCGCGGCACCGGCGGCCAGCGGCGCCATCGCACCGACCGCGACCGACGGCGCCAGACTCCACAGTGCTGCGCGCAGCGGTGAGAACCCGAGCACCGACTGCAGATACTGCGTCATCAGGATCGAGTTGCCCAGCAGGGCGAACATGCAGACGAGGTTGGTCCACACCGAGGTGGCGAATCGTCGCTCACCCAGCAGTGCGAGATCGACCATCGGTTCCTCGATCCGCCTCTGCCGCATCACGAAGACCACGCCCACGAGCAGTCCGACCGCGAGCATCAGCACCCGCGGCACCGACCAGCCGTCGGCGGCGAGGTTCTTGATCGCCGCGACGACCGGCAGCATGGACCCCAGGACCAACGCGGCGCTCAGCAGATCCACTCGTCGACCCGGCGTCGACGTGTGGCCCGGCAGGACCAGCGGGGCGGCCAGCATGAGCACCACCATGATCGGCACGTTGATCAGGAACACCGACCCCCACCAGACGTGTTCGAGCAGCAGGCCGCTGATGACCGGACCCACCGCCACGCCGCCGGCCAGCACCGCATTCCAGATGGCGATGGCCTTCGTTCGCTGGGTGGCATCGTCGAAGATGTGCCGGATCATCGCGAGCGTCGAGGGCATCAGGGTCGCCCCGGCCACCGCGAGGAGCGCCCGGGCGCCGATCAGCATCTCCGCCGAGGTGGCGAACGCGGCAGCCAGTGACGCCACACTGAACCCCGCGGCCCCGATCATCAACAGCCGTCGGTGCCCGATCCGGTCGGCCACCGACCCCATCGTCAGCAGCAGACCCGCGAGGACGAATCCGTACACGTCGAAGATCCACAGTTGTTGCTCCGGAGTCGGCGCCAGATCCGCCGCGATGTATGGCACGGCGAAGAAGAGGACGGACACGTCCATGGACACGATGAGCATCGGCAGGCACAGGACGAGCAGACCGAGCCAGGGAGATCGGCGCCAGGGAGATCGGCGAGGCATGGCAACACCTTTCATATCTGCGTACTTAATAGACTGTTTATTGGATACGCAGATATTAGGCAGAAACTGTGTACATGGCAAGCAGTTGGTTACGATGTCCGGTATGCCCTCGTCTGACGATGCCGACCACCCCCTGATCCCGCGGTATCTCGCACTGCTGTGGGGACGCGAGGACCCGACTCCGCGACGCGGGCCCCGTCCGACCCTGACCGTGCACGACATCGGTCGGGCCGCCGTCGCGATCGCCGACGCACAGGGTGTCGGCGCGGTGTCGATGAAGGCCATCGCCGCGGAACTCGGACTGACGACCATGTCGCTGTACCGCTACGTCGACAGCAAGGACGATGTGATCGAGGTGATGGTCGACACGGCCTTCGGCCCGTGCGATCCGACCCTGACCGCCACGGGCACCTGGCGGGAACGGCTCACCTCGTGGGCGCTCGCCGCCGCGTCGTTGTCGCGCGAACGTCCCTGGCTCGCTGCGATCCCGCTGCGCCGGCCACCGGTCGGGCCCAACGTACTGTCCTGGACCGACGCCGGCGTCCGATCGTTCACCGACACCGGACTGACCGGGCAGCAGAAGCTGAGCGCCCTGCTCCTGGTGGACGGATTCGTCCGTCACCACGTCCGGCAGGCGAGCCAGATGGGCATGCTCGACGCCACCGACACCGGGACCGGCCCCACCTACGAGGCGATGGTGTCCGAACTCGTCGACCACCGGTTGCCGCATCTCGCGGCGGCGATCAACGATCCGGGACCGCCCGAGGACGACGACTACTTCACCACCGAACTCACCTTCGGGCTGTCGGTGATCCTCGACGGGATCGACGCACTCATCGAGTCCGTCTGATCTCCGCCCGCGAAGTCGTCCGACACCGGTGATCCACGTCCGAAATCCGGTGTCACACGCCTAGGATGGACCCATGATCCGCATACTCATCCGTACGGTCGTCTACCTGATCTCGGCGGCCCTCGGAATCCTGGTGGCCGGTTCGATCCTCGACGACATGAACGTCCACGCCGCAGGCTTCCTGCTGGCCGTGGTGATCTTCGCTGCCGCGCAACTCATCCTGGGCCCGTTCATCGTCAAGTTCGTGCGTACCAACGCCGAGGCCTTCCTCGGTGGTGTCGGACTGGTCTCGACGTTCGTGGCGTTGCTGCTCGCGAGTCTGCTGGGCAACGACGGCATCGAGATCAGCGGGGTGGCCACCTGGATCGGCGCAACGGTGATCGTCTGGGTCGTCACGGCCGTCGGCACCCTGTTCGTGCCCTATCTGCTGGCCAAGGCCGGCGTGAAGCACGCCCGCGAGGAGCGCGCGGACAACGCGAAGTAGGTGCGGCGCCGGGCGGTTTCGTGACTCAGCCGGTCAATTCGGCGAACATCCGCTCGTTGTGTCCGAACGCGGCGACCGCCTCCTCGACGAGCGCCGCGGCCTGCGCCTCGTCGAGTGGCAGCGCGTCGAGGGTGTCGCGATAGGCGTCCTTGTAGCGCTTGAGTTTGTCGATGTCGTCGAAGACGTAGAAGGTCAGCGCGTCGTCGGTGAGTCCGTAGTGCAGCTTCATCCGGCTCCGGATCACCTGTCCCCCACTGAGATCGCCCAGATATCGGGTGTAGTGGAGTGCGACGAAGCGCGCCGGGTCATCGCGGGTCGCCTCGATGGCCGCGACATACGCGCGTACCCCCGGCAGCGGGATCACCGCGGACGGATCGACGCCCAGGGTCGCCAGGTCGGCGCCGAGCCGCGGGAGACGACGCAGACGCTCGTCCACGACCGGCCCGGCGACGTCATCGCCGGACAGCTCGTCGCCGACGGTCTCGAGCGCCCGATAGACGAAGTAGAGCTGCTCGGCCATCCGTCGATACCCGAGGGCATCGAGCCGGCCCGACATCAGATCGTCGACGAACGTCGCGCGTTCCGCCCGGTCGTGTGCCACCGCCGTCGCGGCACGCAGGTCTTCCGAGAGAGGGCGGGCGGGCTCGGCGTGGACGAGGCGACGGGCGTCTTCGGGCGTGGTCGTCATGATGCCACCAGTGATACCACCACACCGCGGTGATCGGAACCGGGGAGGTCGAAGGTCCGTATCGACGTCGCGACGAATCCCCGGGTGATGACGTGGTCGATGGCGATGACCGGCGCTCCGCCGGGCCGGTCGGTGGGCCACGTGGCGACGAATCCGGCCCCCGCCTGATCGGTGGCGTCCGCGAAACCGTTTTGCAACAGCGCCCGATAGCGGGCCTGATCCCAGGTGGCGTTGAAGTCACCGGCCGCGATGGCCGGCCCCGGCGGCAGCCCGCTCAGGTGGTCCCGGATGCTGTCGATGTCGTCCTTCCACACCTGGGAACGGCCGCGCAGCGGTGCGCCGGGATGCAGCGCGAGGACGCGGGTCCCGGCCGCACCGGCGAGATCGGTCTGCGCCTCCAGGTTGCGCAGCACCGTACCGTCGACCTGCGTCTGGCCCCTCAACGGCGTCCGGCTGAACAGGGCGGTGCCGGCCGAGACCGGTCCGGGGACCGCGTACTCGTAGGGCAGCTGCCGGGCGATCGAGCCGGCCCGCAACCTGGCCAGCGCCTCCGGCGTCACCTCCTGTACGGACAGCAGGTCGGCATCGGCGTCCGCCACCTGCCGGGCGAGCGCGTCGATGTCGGCACCGCCGAACAGGATGTTCGCCGAGACGATCGTGATCGGCTGACCTGCCGGCGCGGCCTGCGCCCGCCACAGCGGGATCTGGGTGTAGACGACACCGAGGGTGACGACGACGGACAGCGCCAACAGAATCCAGCGGCGGGTGGCGGCGAAGATCACCACGGCCAGCGCACCGGCGATGACGGCGAACGGCACGGCGGTGGTGAGGTAGAGCGCGATCTCCCCCTGCGAGTCGTGGTGATGCAGCCAGATCGCCACGCCGGCGCCGGCCAGCAGCGCACAGCCGACGAAGACCGCGAGAAACCGGAGGAACCGGCCGATCACGCCCCGAACACCTTGCGTACCACCGTCTTCGCCCGACGGGTGACACGCAGATAGTTCTCCAGGAACTCGGCGGCCTGATCTTCCGGCCAGCCGGCGGCGTAGGCGACGGCACGCAGCTGCCGGCCCGGCGCCGGCAGCTGGTCGATCGGTTTGCCGCGGACCAGCACGAGCGCGTTGCGCGCACTGGTCGCGGTCAGCCAGGCCTCCTTCAACAGGGCCACGTCGTTCTCCCCCAACAACTCCGCCGCGCCGATCGCGTCGAGCGACTGCAGGGTCGACGTGTTGTGCAACGTCACATGGCGATGGCCGTAACGCAGCTGCAGCAACTGCACGGTCCATTCGACGTCGGCCAGTCCGCCACGGCCGAGCTTGGTGTGGGTGGCCGGGTCGGCGCCGCGCGGCAACCGCTCCGAGTCGACCCGTGCCTTGATGCGCCGGATCTCCTTGACCGCGTCGGCCGAGACCCCGCCCTCCGGATAGCGGATGCGATCGGCCATGTGCAGGAAGTCGATACCGAGGGCGTCGTCACCGGCGACCTGATGGGCGCGGAGCAGCGCCTGGATCTCCCACGGTTGGGCCCATTGGTCGTAGTAGGCGGAGTACGCGGCCAGGGTCCGTACCACCGGCCCGTTGCGCCCCTCGGGGCGCAGACCCGTGTCGACCTCGAGCGGCGGGTCCTCGCTGGGCGACCCCAGCATCGAGCGCACCTTCTCGGCGACCGTCTGTGCCCAACGCACCGCCGGCGCCTCGTCGACGCCCGGCTCGGGCTGACAGACGAACAACACGTCGGCATCGGAACCGTAACCGAGCTCGCCGCCACCGAGCCGGCCCATGCCGATCACGGCGATGCGCGCCGGCGCGGGCTCCCCGCGATCACGCTCGGATTCCGCGATGACGACGGTCAGGGCCGCGTTGAGCACCGCGGCCCACACGCTCGAGAGTGCCGCGCACACCGCGGGCACGTCCATCATGCCGAGGATGTCGGCGGAGGCCACCCGGGCGAGCTCGAACCGTCGATGCGAACGGGCCGCCGCGACAGCACGTTTGAGGTCGGGTTGACGCACGGTCGACGCGATGAGGCCGCGGGCCACGTCCTCCGGATCCACCTCGCACAGTTTGGGACCGTTGGCCCCGTCCGAATAGAGATGGATCACCTCGGGTGATCGCATCAGCAGATTCGCGATGAACTCGGAGGTGCCGAGGACGTGCATCAACCGTTCGGCGACCACACCGTCGTCGCGCAGCAGCCGGATGAACCAGTCGGCGTCGTCCATCACGTCGCACAACCGCCGATAGTTCAACAACCCGGCATCGGGGTCGGGGGTGTTGCCGATCCACTCGAGCAGGGACGGCAGGATCAGCAGCTGGATCTGACCGCGACGACCAGCCGACGACGCGAGGGCCCGGATATGACTCAGCGCCCGTTCGGGTTTCGCATATCCGAGTGCGGACAGCCGGCGTTCGGCCGACTTGTCCGACAGGGTCAGTTCGTCGGTGTTGAAGCGGGTCGCCGCCTCGAGCAGCGGACGGTAGAACAGCTTCTCGTGCAGCCGCCGGATCCGCGATTTCTGGCGCTTGAGTTCTTCGCGCAGGACCGCGGTCGCATCGAGTTCGCCCTCCTGACGGATGTGCGCCGCGCGGGCGAGCCAGCGCATGTTGTCCACGTCGTCGAAGGCCGGCAACAGGTGGGTACGCGAGAGCCGCTGCAACTGCAAACGGTGTTCCAGGGATCGCATGAACTGATACGACGCCGTGAGGTTCGCGCCGTCGTCGCGGCCCACGTAGCCACCCGCGGTGAGAGCGCCGAGGGCCTCGACGGTCGATCGCACGCGGAGCTCCTCGTCGACGCGGCCATGCACCATCTGCAGCAACTGGACGGCGAACTCGACGTCGCGCAGGCTGCCGCTGCCCAGTTTGAGGTTGCGCTCGCGGAGTTCCTCGGGCACCAGCGACTCGACCCGGCGGCGCATCGCCTGCACCTCGGGGACGAAGTCATCGCGTTCGGCCGCCGTCCACACCAGCGGACTCACCGCGGCGAGGTACTCGTCGGCCAGCTGCATGTCGCCGGTCATCGGACGTGCCTTCAGCAGCGCCTGGAACTCCCAGGTCTTGGCCCAACGCCGGTAGTAGGCCAGGTGCGAGTCGACGGTTCGGGTCAGCGCGCCCGCCTTGCCTTCGGGACGCAGTGCCGCATCCACCTCGAAGAACGCCAGCGACCCCACCCGCATCAGCTCCCCGGCGATCCGCGCGGAGACACCGTCGGCCGGCTCACTGACGAACACGACATCGACGTCACTGACGTAATTGAGTTCGCGCGCCCCGCATTTGCCCATCGCGATGACGGCGAGCCGGACCGGCATCGGCTTGTCGCCGCAGACCTCGGCGATCGCCACCGACAACGCGGCCGTCAGGGCGGCGTCGGCGGCATCGGCCAGATAGGCGCCGACCTCGGGGAGGTACATCACCTCCTCGTCCTCGACGGTCGGCGCGAGGTCGTGGGCGGCCAACTGCAGCAACAGGTCCCGATAGGCGATCCGCAGTGCGACCACGGCCTTCGGACCGGTGAGCGCCGCGCGATAGACCTTGTTGCCCTTCTCCAATTCGCCGGGCTCCGGGGTGGCGCCGACCGACGCCAGCATCCGCTCGTTCATCTCGTCGACCGACGGGAGCATCGACGTCGTCAGCAGACGCCAGCTCGACGGCTCCGCGACGACGTGGTCACCGAGCGCGTCGGATCCGCCGAGCACCGCGAACAACCGGCCCCGGAACCCCTTGTCGGTGCGGATCAGATCGTCGACCTCGGCCCAGGCGTCGGCTCCGACGGCACCCTTGATCCGGATCAGTGCGCGCAGCGCGAGATCGGCGTCCGGTGCGCGCGAGAGAGCCCACAAGACGTCGACGGAATCCTCGTTGTCCCACTCCAGGTCCGCGAGGTGGCCCGGGGCGCTGGTCTCGAGCAGCCCGAGCCGGCCGGCGCTGGGCACGCTGCCGCGTCCACGAAGTGATGTCACACACCAAAAGGTAGCGGGCGACGCCGGTCAGGTGTCGAGCAGGGCGGCGACTACAGCGGCAGGTAGTTCTTCAGCTCGAAGGGGGTGACCAGACTGCGGTAGTTGGTCCACTCCGCCCACTTGTTGCGGAGGAAGTAGTCGAAGACGTGTTCGCCGAGTGCCTCGGCGACCAGTTCGGACTTCTCCATCTCCACCAGCGCGTCGGCCAGGCTGCCGGGCAGTTCCCGGTAGCCCATCGCCCGGCGCTCTGCGGGGGTCAGCGCCCAGACGTCGTCCTCGGCCTCGTCGGGCAGTTCGTAGTCCTCGGAGATGCCCTTGAGGCCCGCGGCCAGCAGGACGGCGAAGGTCAGATAGGGGTTGCAGGCCGAATCCGGGCTACGCACCTCGATGCGCCGCGACGACGCCTTGTTCGGCGTGTACAGCGGCAGCCGGATCAGCGCGGAGCGATTGGCCCCACCCCAGGTGGCCGCGGTCGGCGCCTCCCCGCCGTGGATCAGGCGCTTGTAGGAGTTCACCCACTGGTTGGTGACGGCACTGATCTCGCTGGCGTGGTGCAGGATCCCGGCGATGAACTTCTTGCCGGTGTCGGACAGCTGCATCGGGTCGTCCGGATTGTGGAAGGCGTTGGTGTCGCCCTCGAACAGGCTCAGGTGGGTGTGCATGGCCGAGCCGGGATGTTCGCTGAACGGCTTGGGCATGAAGGTCGCCCAGGTACCCTCGTCGATCGCCACCTCTTTGATGACGTAGCGGAAGGTCATGACGTTGTCGGCCATGGAGAGCGCGTCCGCGTACCGCAGGTCGATCTCCTGCTGACCGGGGGCGCCCTCGTGGTGGGAGAACTCGACGGAGATGCCCATCGACTCGAGCGCCTCGATCGCGTGGCGACGGAAGTTCGGGGCGGCGTCGTGGACGGCCTGGTCGAAGTAGCCGCCGGAATCGGCCGGCGTGGGCACGGTGCCGTCCAGCGGCGCGTCCTTCAAGAGGAAGAACTCGATCTCCGGGTGCACATAGCAGCTGAAGCCCTGATCGGCGGCCTTGTTCAACTGACGACGCAGGACGTGACGCGAGTCAGCCCAGCTCGGGGTGCCGTCGGGCATCGCGATGTCACAGAACATGCGCGCCGAGTGGTGCCGGCCGCTCGAGGTCGTCCACGGCAGGATCTGGAAGGTCGACGGATCCGGCTTGGCCACGGTGTCCGCTTCGGACACCCGTGAGAAGCCCTCGATGGCCGACCCGTCGAACCCGATACCCTCGGCGAAGGCCCCCTCGAGTTCGGCGGGCGCGATCGCCACGGACTTCAGATAGCCGAGAACGTCGGTGAACCACAGCCTCACGAATCGGATGTCGCGCTCTTCGAGAGTCCGGAGCACGAATTCCTTTTGGCGATCCATGACACCGGACATTAGGAGCAGCCTGTTAAATCCGTGTTACATCCACAATTCAAAGTCCTCTTCCTGCGGTTTTTCGGCGTGAATCTCAACATACGAGACGACCACGCGGGACTGTGAGATCGCTCAGATAGGCGGTCGCGGCTGCATCCACGCACCGGTTGCCACGGAAGACGGCGGTGTGCGCCATGGCATCGACGCCGATGAACCCCGCACCGACCCGGCGGGCGAACTCGACCGCGGTCGGATACGGGGTGGCCGGATCGCCAGTCGCCGCGACGACGAGACCGCGCGGCACCCCCGGCGGGAACGGACCGTCCGAGACCGGACCGGCATCGGATCGCGCGGCGGGCGTCCAGGATTCGCAGATGCCGATCGGTCCGTGTCCGCCGGCACGTCCGTCGTCGCGGAACGGTGCGACGTCGCGTGCCCGGCGGTCGAACTCGTCGTACACCTTCCGCTCGGCGGACCTCGACGGTTGGTCCGCGCAGGTGATCGCGAGGAAGGCGTCCTGCGACGCGTCGTAGTGACCGCGCGCGTCGCGGCCGGCGAACCGGTCGGCCAGGGCCAGCAGGTCGGCACCCGCACCGTCGGCGAGCCGTCGCAACGCGACTCGCAACCGGGCCCAGCTGCTCTCCTGATAGAGCGCGGCCACCGTCCCGTTCTCCGCGTCGGCGCCCGTCAGGGTCCGGTTCCCGACCCGCAGGGGACGATCACTCAACGGCCGGATCAGCTGCTGGTAGTTCGTGACCGCCTCGTCTGCGCGGTCGCCGAGTGCGCAGTCGGGTCGCCGGACGCAGTCGTCGGCGAAGGCGTCGAACGCGACCTGGAACCCGCGCAGCTGATCGAGCGACGCCTCGACGGGATCCTCCGCCGGGTCGACGACCCCGTCCAGGACGAGACCCGCGACATGCGACGGGAACTGCCGGGCGTACCCGATACCGATCCGGGTCCCGTACGAATGGCCGACGAACGCGATCTTGTCGATGCCGAGGGCCCCGCGGATGCGGTCGAGATCCGCGACGACGAAGTCGGTGCCCACCCGGGCCAGCAGCGCCTCGCCAGTTCGCTCCCGACACCGCTGCGCGACCAACCGCTGGTGGGCCTCGATCCGCGCGATCCCGGCCGGCGTCCGGTCCCCGAAGTCCGCCGCGCGCTCGGCATCGCGTTCATCGTCGGTGCGACACCGCACCGACGGCCGCGACGCTCCCACCCCGCGCGGATCGAACGAGATGATGTCGTGGGTGTCGGCGAGCCCCAGTGCGGCGAGTTCCGGCGCCGTCGCCACGAGATGGGCCACACCGGCCCCGCCGGGACCTCCCGGGTTGAGCACCACGGTCCCCTCACGCGGTCCCCGCGCCTGCAGCCGTGCGACAGCGATGGAGATGGTTCCGGCGGACCGATCACCGGGGTCGAGCGGGTTCTCGATGTGCGCGCAGGTGACGCGCCCGTCGAGGGATGCGGGCAACGACCCGACCGAGACTCCGTCGTCGGTTCCGCACGTGCGCCAACCGATGTCGTCGTCGGCGGCGGGGACGCCGCACGATGCCACCACCCCCGCGATGAGCATCAGCACCACGATCGGGAACCGACGCGCCATCGAGCGCGCGGTGGACGACATACGGTGATCCTACGGTCGCGATCGGCCGCGACTCGCGCGGGCATGTGAGCAAAGCCACAGGTCAAGCCGTTTATCACGGCCAACCACGGTGAGACAATGGTGCGGTCCCACCCAACCCGGGTACCTGCTGAGCAGGACTCGAGGCAGAAAAGAGACAACGATGTCCGATTCTTCGGTGTACGGCGCGTCCAGCCCTGTCGCGACCGATTCCGCATCCGCACCTCGCCGCCGCGTCACCCGCGTGCAGCATCTCGCACAGATGAAGGCCGAGGGCGAGAAGTGGTCGATGCTCACCTGCTACGACTACTCCACCGCACGTATCTTCGATGCGGCCGAGATCCCCGTCCTGCTGGTGGGCGATTCGGCCGCCAACGTCGTACTCGGCTACGACACCACCATCCCAGTGACCATCGACGAACTGATCCCGCTGATCCGTGCCGTCGTCCGCGGCGCACCGCACAGCCTCGTCGTCGCCGACCTCCCGTTCGGCAGCTACGAGGCGAGCCCGCAGCAGGCACTGGAGTCGGCGGTGAAGGTCTTCAAGGAGACCGGCGCACACGCCGTCAAGCTCGAGGGCGGCGAACGGGTGGCCGATCAGATCGCCACCCTCACCGCCGCAGGCATCCCCGTGATGGCACACATCGGCTTCACCCCGCAGAGCGTCAACGGGCTCGGCGGCTACCGCGTGCAGGGCCGCGGCGATGCCGGTGACCAACTCATCGCCGACGCGATCGCCGTCCAGGAGGCGGGCGCGTTCGCCGTGGTGATGGAGATGGTGCCGGCCGACCTCGCCGGACAGATCACCCGCAAGCTGACCATCCCGACGGTCGGGATCGGCGCGGGCAACGAGACCGACGCGCAGGTTCTGGTCTGGCAGGACATGGCCGGACTCACCCACGGCAAGACCGCCAAGTTCGTCAAGCGCTTCGGCGAGGTCGGCACGGAATTGCGTTCGGCCGCCGAGCAGTACGCGGACGAGGTGCGTCGCGGCACGTTCCCCGCACCGGAACACAGCTACTGACCGGACGCCGGCGTCCGGAGCGAAACGTCGGGCCCAGACGTGGGTCTCGCGCATAGGGTTGACCCATGCGCGACTTCTATCCGAGCATCGAACCGTACGACCACGGCCACCTCGACGTCGGCGACGGCCAGCAGATCTACTGGGAGACCTCCGGCGATCCGGACGGGAAGCCGGCGGTCTTCGTGCACGGCGGTCCCGGTGGCGGCACATCACCGGACCAGCGCCGGTTCTTCGACCCGGCCCGCTACCGGATCGTGCTGTTCGATCAGCGCAGCTGCGGCAGGTCACGCCCCCACATCGCCGACGGCGCCGATCTGTCCGTCAACACGACGCCCCACCTGATCGCCGACCTCGAACTCCTCCGCGCACATCTCGGGATCGAGCGGTGGCAGGTGTTCGGGGGTCGTGGGGATCCACGCTCGGCCTCGCCTACGCGCAGGCCCATCCCGAGCGGGTCACCGAACTCGTCCTGCGCGGCATCTTCCTGCTGCGACGCAGCGAGATCGACTGGTACTACAACGGGGGTGCCGCGCACATCTACCCCGACCTCTGGGAGTCATACCTGGCGCCCATCCCCGAGGACGAGCGTGACGGCGACCTGGTCGCCGCCTATCACCGTCTGCTCACCTCATCCGACCCGGCGGTGGCGCAGCGGGCCGCGAGCGCCTGGACCCTCTGGGAGCAGTCGACGAGCTATCTGCTGCCGAAGAAGCCCGGCAACGACGACGATGCGGGCGACCCGCGATTCGATCTGGCCTTCGCCTCGATCGAGAACCACTACTTCGTCAACCACGGCTTCCTCGACGACGGGCAGCTCCTGGCCGACATCGGCCGGATCGCGCACATCCCCGGCGTGATCGTGCAGGGCCGCTACGACGTCGTCTGTCCTACGCGCAGTGCCTGGGATCTGCACCGGGCGTGGCCGAGCGCCGCGCTGCACATCGTGGGCGACGCCGGACACGCCTCCTTCGAACCGGGGATCAAACACCACCTGATCACCGCGACCGACGAGTTCGCGGACCGGTCCGCATAGACTGCGGGGCAGCACCGGCACGACGCGGCAGCACGCGCGTCATCACAGCACGCAGGAGGAATGGGTGGCCGCAGTCGAGCAGGTCGAAGTGGAACTGAAGTTCGATGTCGACGCGGGTCACACGGCCCCGGATCTCCGCGTACTGCCCGGTGTCGTCGGCGCCGCCGCCCCCGAGACGGTCAACCTCGACGCCACCTACTTCGACACCGAGAACCTCGATCTCGCCGGCAACCGCATCACCATGCGACGCCGCACCGGCGGCCACGACTCGGGATGGCACCTCAAGCAGCCGACCGGGATCGCCGGTGCCCGGCGCGAACTCCAGGTCCGCTTCGACGACGCACCCGCCGACGGTGACGTACCCGACGACCTCATCACGCCCGTCGTCGCACTGACCCGCACGCGCAAGCTCATCCCGGTGGCCGCGGTGTCCACGACCCGGACCATCACCACGCTGCTCGGCGCCGACGGCCGCCCTGTCGCCGAGTTCGCCGAAGACCTCGTCACCGCCCAATCCCTCCTGCCCGGTGGACATTTCCAGGAGTGGGCGGAGTGGGAGTTCGAACTCCTCGGTACCGAGGCACATCCGCGGCTGCTGAAGGCCGCGGAGAAGTTGCTCCGCGCCGGCGGCGGCCGCACGGCGTCCTCGGCGTCCAAACTCGCCCGTGCGATCGGGTCCACCCCATCGGTGTCCGAACCGCATCTCGGCAAGCGGCCGACTGCGCTCGAACTCGTGATCACCGACATCGCCATCCACCGCAACTCGTTGATCAGCTACGACCCGCTCGTCCGGGTCGACGCCGACGACGCGGTGCACCAGATGCGGGTGGCGTGCCGACGTCTGCGCAGCGTGTTCTCCGGTTTCCCGAGCGTGCTCGATGCCACCCGAACCGCACACCTCAGCACCGAATTGCAGCTGCTCGCAAGAATTCTCGGGGACGCGCGGGACTCCGAAGTCCAACTGGCCATCGACGATTCACTGCTCCGCGCGGAGAACGCGTCGCCGGAGTTGATCGCCGCACTCGCCGGCGCCGAGACCGCGATCCACGATCGCGCGATCAGGGCCGCGCATGCCGCGATGAACTCCGACCGCTACTTCGCCCTGCTCGACGCCATCGACGAGATGATCGCGTCTCCCCCACCCGGGCCGGACGCCGACCTCGACGCCGTCGTCGCCGTGGACAAGGCGATCGCCAAGAGCCGCAAGAGCATCCGCAAGGCCCAGTCGACCCTGTCGACCCTCACCGAGGGTTCGGCGGAGTGGACCGAGCAGATGCACACGATCCGGAAGAAGGCGAAGCGCCTGCGCTACAGCACCGACGCCGCCGAGCCGCTGGCGCGCAAGCGGTACCGGAAGGTGGCCAAGGTCGCCAAGGCCATCCAGTCGGCGCTCGGCGACGTCAACGACGCCCAGATCAACCGGCATCGGCTGGCCGAGATCGCCGCGTCCGGTACGGTCTCGGCCGCGGACATGTTCGTGCTCGGTCGGATCGATGCACGTCAGGAAGCCGACATCGAGCGCGCGATCGCGACCTATCGCCGCGTCGCCAAGGACCTCTGACGGGCCTGCCGCACCGACCGTCGGTGCCCGATCGCGATCACGGCGCTACGGAGTCCGCGGCCGGTCCGCGGGAACGAACCGCACCGTGCGCGACGAGGGGTCGGCGACCTCGAGGGTCACCGCGAGACGCTGCCCCGGCAGCGGGTCGCCCTCGCACGGTGCGATCACCGCGACGTCGGTGAGGAACACCTGAGCCGGACGGTGTTCGGTGGCGGCGTGCAGGACGACCGCCTCGAACGTCTCACCCACCCGACTCGCCAGCAGGACCGCCTCGGTCAGGTCGATGCTCACCCGATCGGCCGTCGCCGCCAGGGCATCCGCCGAGCGCAACAGCTTCGGCAGGGTGGGCAGAGCGCGCGACACCCAGTCCGGCACGGGCTGTCCGGATGTCACCGCGAGGCACACCTCGGTGGCGAACCGGTCGCCGAGCCGGCGCAGGGGTGCGGTCACGTGTGCGTACAGGCCGGCGATCGCGGCGTGCCGCATGCGGTCCGGCGACGGCCGACCGTCGTTGCTGGTGAGGACCACGTCGCCGAGGGCCGGGTCGCCGCGGTCCGGGTCGCCGCCGACCAGGTCACCGCGGTCCGGGTGGTCGAGGACCAGATAGTCCGCACCTCGCATCAGACCCGCGCCGGCGGACATCAGGGCCACGGTCGCCGGATCGTCCTTCGGCAACCCGGCGAGGAACTCGCCCACCGAGACGCCGTCCGGCCAACGCACACCCAACGAGACCGCGGCCGCCCGCAACGCCGCCACCGCCCGTGGATCGGCCGGCGGCAGCGTGCGCAGCAGGCCGACACCGGCGTCCGCCATGATCTGTCCCGCGCACATCCCGGTCAACAGCGACAACTGCGAGTTCCACATGTCGGCCTCGGTGTGCGGCGCCAGTCGCAGCGTCCACCGGCCGTCGTCGCGCACCACCTCCTGGTCGGGCAGATCGAGCTCGACGGCACCGCGAGCGAGTGCGACCCGCTGCCGGAGCGCGCCGAATGCGGGCAGCGCGGCGATCGACGGATGCAGCCGTCGCGCGGCGGCATCCTCGGTCACGGCGGCATAGTCCAGCTTGGCCACCGAACGGATCGTCGCCCGGCGCACCGCGACCTCGACCGGCGCACCATCCGATCCGACACGGATCGTCCACAGCACGCAGGGCCGCGTCTGGTCCGGCAGCAGCGATCCGGCGCCCTCGGACAGCGACCGTGGATGCAACGGGACCGACCGGTCCGGGAAATAGAAGGTCGCGCCACGACGGCGACTCTCCTGATCGAGCGCACGCTCGGGCTCCACCAGCGCCGCCACATCGGCGATCGCATAGTTCACCAGGAATCCATCGCCGTCGGCCACGATGTGCACGGCCTGGTCCAGGTCCATCGACGTGGGCGGGTCGATGGTGACGAACGGCAGGTCGGTTCGATCCTCACGATCGGCGGACCATCGGTCGGCGGGATGATCGGCCTCGTCCTGCGCGGCCGCGCCGTAGTCCTCGCTGATGCCGAGTTCGGTACGGACCGCGTCGAAGTCGAGGTCTGGAGCCGACAGGATGCGCTGCACACCACCGACTGTAAGGCGAACGAGCCGGCGTGTAAGCCGGATCCTGTGCCTGCCCCACGGTTCACACCGTGAGACCGGCGGCGACCATCCATCTGGGCACACCGTCGCCGGGTACCTCGAGCGGCCCACCCGCGGGCTCGGGCGAGCAGCCCTCGAACACCCGCGCACCCGCACCCACGGGTCACCCCGTGGTGCGAGCTTCGGCCTTGCTCCGGGTGGGGTTTACCTAGCCGTCGCGGTCACCCGCGTCGCTGGTGCGCTCTTACCGCACCGTTTCACCCTTACCGCCGAGCGACCCACATGGGGCCGATCCCGGCGGCGGTCTGTTCTCTGTGGCACTGTCCCGCGGGTCACCCCGGGTTGCCGTTGACAACCACCCTGCTCTGTGGAGTCCGGACTTTCCTCGGTGCACGGCGCACCCGGTGACCGGGCCGTTCCGCGCCCCGCGGCCGCCCGGCCGACTCGTTCGCCCACACAGGATAGCCCGACCGCCGACGCGGTCGCGCATGCGCACTGGTCAGGACAGGTGCCCGGTGTCGTTGACGAGTCTCACCACGGAGCCGCCGTCCGGGTAGAACTCGGCGATGGACAGCGACGCCAGGTCGAGGTGCAGCCGGAACAACAGTTCCGGGCCGGTGCCCAGCGCTTCGCGCAACAAGGACTTGATCGGTGTCACATGGGAGACGACGAGCACCGTCTGCCCCGGATAGCGATGGAGCAGAGCGTTTTTGGCCGCGGTCACCCGTACGGCGACCTGGGCGAAACTCTCCCCGCCGGGCGCCTCGACGTCGGTGTCGGACAACCATCGAGCGTGCAGGTCGGGATCACGCCCGGACGCCTCGGTGAACGTGAGCCCTTCCCACGCACCGAAATCCGTCTCGATGAACCCGTCATCGATCCCCACATCGAGCCCGAGCCGGTCGGCCACCGCCTGCGCGGTCGTCCGCGCACGGGCCAGCGGCGAGGACACCACGGCCGCGATGTCGGCAACCACGCCGAGTCGCGCCGCGGCCGATTCGGCCTGCTGCAGACCGAGTTCGGTCAACTCCGGATTGCCGCGCCCGGAATATCGGCGTTGCACCGACAATTCCGTCTGTCCGTGCCGCAGCAGCAGAATCCGGGTCGGCTCCGCACGTTGCCCCTGCCAGGTCGGCGCCGCGCCGGCGCCGGCGACCGCGGTGGCCATCAGAGCCCCGACTCCACCGTCCGGACCAGGATCGCCCCGCACTCCTCGCATCGGACGACCTCGTCGGACGTCTTCGCCGCGATCGCCGCGATGGTGCCACGATCGAGTTCCATCCGGCAGGCGCCGCATCGCCGGGCCCGCAGCAGGCCGGCACCGATCCGACCGGACGCTCGCTGCCGGTCGTAGATCGCGAGCAGATCCGCCGGGATCTCGGCAGCCAGGGTCTCCCGCCGCTGCGCCGCCCTCGACTGATCGCTGTCGATCTCCGACAGGACCCCCGTGCGCCGCTCCCGGGTCTTCTCGACCTCGCCGTTCAGATGCTCGATGGTGGCGGCCGCACGCTGCTGCTCGGCGGTCACCGCCTCCTGCTGCTCCATCACGCCGAGCAGGTCGTCCTCGAGGCCGGAACGACGTCGAGCGAGTCCCGTCAGTTCGTGCTGGAGTTCGGACAACGCCTTCGGCGCAAGACCGCCCGCGGTCAACAGGGCCGAATCCTTGGCCTCGCGCGACGCCATCCCGGTGACCTCGCTGTCGATCCGGCGGTACTCGCGGGTGAGATCTTCCGCCGAGATCTCGGCGCGGACCAGATCGTTGCGTGCCGCCTCGACACGCTCGTCGAGTCCGGCGAGCTCCGCATCCTCCGGCAGATGGGTCCGGCGGTGGTCGAGCCGGGCCAGTTCGGCATCGGCATCGGCGAGATCGAGAAGTTGTCGCTGTATCCCGGCATCGACCTTCACGATGTCCACCTCCGCCGTCTGCGCGCATGCTGCTCTGTCGTCACCACTGCCTCATCCTCTGTGCTGTTCTCAGGTCCCCGTTCAGTCCGCCGCGGCTCCACATCGGGTGCCCCGGCGGCAGGTTCCCCATACGGTACGCGTCCCCCGAGCGCGCCCGGCCGCGGCGCTCAGGGCCGGCCGACGAGGCGGAACGGATCGGTCGGCACCCGGTGGACCGCAACGGCGATGCCGAGCGCATCCACCAGCACCCGGGCGACCTGACCACACCACGGGAACTCGGTCGCCCAGTGTCCGGCATCGACCAGCGCGGGCCCGCCCCGACGACGACTCTCGTCGGCCGGGTGATGTCGCAGGTCGCCGGTCACGAAGACGTCCGCGCCGGCCGCCGTCACCGCATCGAGCAGCGAATCACCGGCGCCGCCGCACACCGCCACCGACTCGACGGGCGCGTCCGGATCGCCCGCCATCCGAACCCCGGACGGGCTGTGCAGCCGGTCCCGGACGAGGTCGGCGAACTCCCCGACCGTCACGGGCCGGGCCGGTCGCCCGATCCGCCCCAGTCCGACGTCGCTTGCCACATCGGCCAATTCGAGGATGTCGAACGCGGGTTCCTCGTATGGGTGCGCCCCGCGCAGCGCGTCGAGGACGGCACGCCGCAGACCACGGGCCGCAACCATCTCCACCCGATCCTCGTCGACCCGGGTCCGCTCCCCGATCATCCCGATCGCCGGATCGGCGGCCGCCTGCGCCTCGAACTGGCCGGTCCCGACGACCGACCACGAACAGTCGCGATACTCCCCGATCGCACCGGCACCCGCCGCGAACATCGCCTCGGTCACCTGTTCGGCGTTGCCCTCCGGCACCATCACGACCCACTTGTCCATCGGAGCACGAGGTCTCGGGTCGATCGGCACCGTGTCGACGACGTCGAGGACGTCCGCCAAGGCATCCGACACCCCCGGGCGCGCACTGTCCGCGTTCGTATGCGCGGTGAACAACGCGACACCCGATCGGATCAACCGATGGACGACACGACCCTTGGCCGTATCGGCGGCCACCGAATCCACCCCGCGCAACAACAACGGATGATGCGCCACGATCATCTGCGCACCCATCGCCACCGCAGCGTCGACCACATCGTCGGTGACGTCGACGCACACGAGCACCGATCCCACCCGCTCCAGCGGATCCCCGCAGACCGGGCCGACGGAATCCCACGGCTCAGCCAAACGCCGCGGATAGGCGTCGTCGAGGATCGCGATCACCTCGGCGCCGGCCACATTCGGCCCGCTCGCTCCGCTCCCGGCGCCGGTTGTATTCGGCCCGCTCATACCCCGATCTCCTCCCGGACCGCCGCAATCGCCGAGATCACGCTGCGCGTGGTCGCCGGTTCCCGCACCGCGAGTCGAAGGTGGCGGCTGTCGAGGCCGACGAAGTTGGCCGCGCTGCGCACGGCGAATCCCCGCTCACGCAACCGCTCCTTGACCCCCACCGCATCCGGCAGGGCGATGAGCACATACGACGCCTGCGGGTCCACACACACCTCGATGCCCGCATCGGCCAATTGCGCGACCATGTCCGCACGATCGGCCGCGATCTGCCGCGCCTGCGTCTGCGCATACCGTTGTCCGGCCGGCCCGACACATTCGGTCAGGGCCGTCAGCGCAAGTGTCCCGAGTGGCCACGGTCGCCGCCCGACACTCAGCCTCCTGACGATGTCGGGGTGCGCCAGCAGATAACCGGCCCGGAGTCCGGCGAGACCGAAGGTCTTTGTCACGCTGCGGATCACGACGACGTCGTCGTACCCGGCCGACGCGAGCGAAGCCGGCTCATGGCGACCCGACAGCGGGTCGATGGTGATGTCGGCGAACGCCTCGTCGACGAAGACAATCCGGCCGGGACGTCGCAGCCCCTCGACACCGGCGGCGGGATGCAGAACCGACGTCGGATTGGTCGGATTGCCGAGCACCACTAGATCGGCGTCGTCGGGCACCGCCTCGGGTGTCAACCGCCACGGCGGTGGCAGGACGACGTCGGTGATCGGCACGCCGGCCGCGCGGAGGGCGAGCTCGGGCTCGCTGAAGGACGGCTGGATCAGCGCGGCGTGGCGGGGCGCGAGTCGTGGCAACAGCTCGAATCCCTCGGCGGCACCGGCGAGCAGCAGCACCTCCTCCACACTCCGGCCGTGTGCGTCGGCCACCGTCGCGATCGCACCCTGCTCGTCGGCCCGAGACGGGTAGCGCGCCAGGTCGTCGAGCCGTGCCGCGAGCGCGTCGCGGACAAATGCGGGCGGACCCCGGCGCACATTGACGGCGAAGTCGACCAGGCCCGGTTCGGCGTCGACATCACCGTGGCGATCACGCGCAAACAACCCCGATGTCATAAATCACCAGCCTACGTGCACGATGGAGCAGTGACCGACATGTCTGAATCCGCCGATCTCACGTCATCCCGTCCCGACCCGGCCGACCCGTCGACCATCCTGCTGGTAGATCTCGACGGCACCATCACCGACAGTTTCGCCGGAATCGCCAACAGCTTTCGCCATGCCCTGGCCGCCGTCGGCGCTCCCGAGCCGGCACCGGAACTCGTCGCCGGCATCGCCGGACCCCCGATGATCGACACCCTCACCGCGATGGGGCTCGATCAGGACACCGCCGACACCGCGATGCGCGCCTACCGCGAGCGCTACACCGACGTCGGCTGGCTGGAGAACTCGGTGTTCGACGGCATGGGCTCGGTCCTCGCCGACCTGGCGTCGTCGGGCCGCACGTTGGCGGTGGCGACGTCGAAGAACGAGAACACCGCCCGCGCGATCCTCGACCATTTCGGGCTGGCCCAGCATTTTCGCGTCATCGCGGGCGCCAGCGACGATGGCACCCGCCGCGCCAAGTCGGACGTGATCGGCCATGCCCTCGAGCAGCTCGGGATCGCGGCCGATGCCGCGACACGTGTGGCCGGCGCCCCCGTGGTGATGATCGGTGACCGCGCTCACGACGTCGAGGGCGCGGCCCGATTCGGCATACCAGCGATCCTGGTCGGTTGGGGCTACGCTCTGGGTGGGGAGGACGGCCTGGCCGCATGGTCGGTCGGGTCCATCGCAGATCTGCGCGAGGTACTGGGTGTCTGAGCAACTACACGTGTGCTTTGTGTGCACCGGCAACATCTGCCGGTCGCCCATGGCACAGAACATCTTCCGCTCGGCGCTCGCCGACGCCGGGCTGGCCGGACAGGTCCGGGTGACCAGCAGCGGCACGAACGGCTGGCACAACGGGGAACCGGCCGACAATCGTGCGCGAACCGAGTTGCTGGCACACGGATACTCCGATGCGCATGTGGCCGCGCAACTCTCACCCGCCGATTTCGACGCCGATCTGCTGGTGGCGATGGACGCGGGCCACGTCCGCGAGCTCGAACGCAAGCGTCTGGGCGATCGCGTGCGGCTGCTGCGCAGCTTCGACCCCGATGCCGGTCCGGACGATCTCGACCTCAACGACCCGTATTACGGCACCAGCGAGGATTTCGCCGTCACGCGCGAACAGATCGAACGCGCGGTCCCCGGCCTCCTCGCGTGGGTACACGCCACACTCGAGGGCAACTGACCCTCGTCCCGGTCAGCCGGGCCGCACCAGGTTGTGGACGAACCTGATCTTGTCCAGGACACGACGCGGCAGGACGAACGGATAGAGGTCGCTGTGCCCCATCGACCGGTTGATCTGGTTGAGCGCCCAGGTGAGGGGCAGCCACCGGTCGACGAGCTGATCGAAACCGACGTCGCCGGGCAGCACGCCGTCGAGGGTCGAGCCCGCCGGTGCCATCGCGAACGCCGCCGCGGTGTCCAGGGTGTCGCGGATGTGGAGGTAGTGCGCGAACGTCTCGGCGAAGTCCTCGGCCGGATGCATGGTCGCGTAGGACGACACGTAGTTCTGTTTCCAGCCGGCCGGGGCGCCCTGGGAGTAGTGCCGATCCAGCGCGGCCTGATAGTCGTCGTCGGGGTCACCGAACAGTTCCTCGAACGCCGGTCGGGCCGCCGCGTCGACCAACACCAGTTGGTAGTAGTGCCCGATCTCGTGCCGGAAGTGCCCGAGTACCGTGCGGTACGGCTCGTCGAGTTCGACGCGCATCTGCTCGCGGTGCACATCGTCGCCTTCCGCGAGGTCCAGCGTGATCAGCCCGTTGTCGTGGCCTGTCACGACGGGCGACTGTGAACTCGACAACAGGTCGAAGGCGAGGCCCGCCACCGGATCCTCGCCTCGGCCGGTGATGGGCAGACCCAACTCACAGAGTTCGAGGACCAGACGGCGCTTGGCCGTCTCGGCCCGCCCGTACTCGGCCATGGCGACCGTGTCCGCGTCCGCCGGACGGGTCCTGGTCAATGCGCACGATGCGCACAGCGTCGGCACACCGGTCCACGCGACCAGCCAATTGCATTGGGCTACTTTGTTGTTCGCACAGCGTTCGAGAAGCGTGCCGTCGACTTCGGCGCGACCCTTGTCGTCGAGAACGTAGATGGTCCGGGTGGGAGGCCAGAATCCCAACGCGCTCTTGCAGTGCAGGCACAGACTGTTCTCGAAGGACAGTCGCTGACCGCACTCGCGGCAGAGGAAATCGCGCATCGGCCAAACGCTACCCTGCGTTCGGCGCAGCGGATGACAGCCGGGTACACCGGCGACGCGGGCCTGGGTACCGTTGGGGTGTGCACATGCTGCGGACGTTCCTGCGCCCCGGGTGGATCGCCCTGGGCGTGGTCGTCGTCGCCTTCGCCGCGATGTGCTTCACGCTCCTGGCCCCCTGGCAGTTGGGCAAGAACACCGCGACCGAGGAACGCAACGACCTCATCAAGTCGGCCATGTCCACCGATGCGGTCGATCTCGCCGACGTGGCCCGGCCCGGCGCGGCGTTCGCCCCCTCGACCGAATGGCGCGAGGTGACCCTCACCGGCCGCTACCTCACCGACAAAGAGGTCCTGGTGCGCCTCCGCTCGGTCGACGAACGCCCGGCCATCGAGGTCCTCACGCCGTTCGCCGTCGGCGACGGCTCGCGCGTGTTGCTCGTGGACCGCGGCTTCGTGCGACCCGAACAGGGCGCACTCCCCGAGGTCCCGGCTGCGCCGACCGGGGAGACCACCATCGCCGCCCGCATCCGGAAGAGCGAGGGCACCTCGCCCGGACGCGGTGCCCACACGGAGGCTGGCAGTCTGGCCGTCTACACGATCGATCCGGCCGAGGTCGGTACCGCGATCCGCACCACCCTCGACCCGTTCTACCTGCAGTTGTCGCCCGATCAGCCGGGGTCCCTCGGCGAGATCCCGCTCCCCCAGCTCGAATCGGGGCCCTACCTCTCCTACGGTCTGCAGTGGCTTGCCTTCGGCATCATGGCCCCCCTCGGTGCCGGCTACTTCCTGGTCTCCGAGATCCGGCAACGCCGCGCCGCGCGTGCGGCCGCCGCCGCGGGATCCCCGGACGCCGGCGGGACGCCGGACACACCAGCGGAGTCCGGCCCGCGGAACCGCCGCGATCGTGTCCGTGCCGATCTGCAACAGGCCGGGACCGCGACCGGCACGCGGCAACGCGGTCAGATCGGCAGCGGCCCGGAAGCCGGGGCCACCGCCGCCGACGTCCGGGCGAAACTCAGCGAGCGCTACGGCGGCTGAGTCCGGCGGCCACCGCCGCCGCCATGAGCGCGGCGCCCGTCTGCACCCACCGGGACACCGTCACCGCGGCCCGCAGATCGCCGGTCGTCGGCGCCGGACCAGCTCCCAACAGCGGCCGGTCCTCGACGCCGTGTGGATACTCCGTGCGACCACCCAGCGTGACGCCCAGCGCACCGGCGAACGTCGCCTCGACCACCCCCGCGTTGGGGCTCGGATGACGGTGCGCGTCACGGCGCCAGGCAGCCATCGCCTGCCCGCGGTCGCCACCGAGCAGCACCACCAGCAGCCCGGTCAGCCGCGCCGGGATCAGATTCGCGACGTCGTCGAGACGGGCTGCGGCCCAGCCGAACCGTCGATACCGGTCGTTGCGGTAACCGACCATCGCGTCCAGGGTGTTGACGGTGCGGTACGCGAGGAGGCCGGGCACGCCCGCCACCCCACCCCAGAAGAGAGGTGCCACCGTCGCGTCGGAGGTGTTCTCGGCGAGGGATTCGAGCGCCGCGCGGACGATCCCGTCGGCGTCGAGGGCCTGCGGGTCGCGGCCGCACAGACTGGGCACGAGGGCTCTGGCGGCCTCGATGTCGTCGTCGTCGAGCGCATCGGCCATCGCCGCACCGATCCGGGCGAGCGACGTCCCACCGAGCACGGACCACGTGGTCACACCGGTGAGAACGGCCACCGCCGGAGCCGTGGGGACACGGGCGGCGAGGGCCCCGACCGACCACGCCGCACCCACACACAGCCCCGCGAACGCGACGCCGGCCGGCCGCGAGTCCCGGTGGAGCGGACCCTCCAGCGCTCCGGCCACCCGACCGATCCCCGCCACCGGGTGATATCGCTGCGGATCGCCGATGCGCCGGTCAGCGGCGAACCCGACGAGCAGTCCGATCGCGACCGCGGTCCGACGACGCCGGTCTCGCGTAACACGTCGGGGGCGGCGGATACGTGCGGGCACCGGCCGATCGTATCGACGCGGCGCAGTCCGGCGACGCCGGGCACATAGACGCCGGGCACATAGACTCAGCGCGATGGCCAGATCCCGCCCCGAACCCGTCCCCGGCAGACACCCGATCGACACCGGCGTCGCCGAGCTGACGCGGGACACGCTCACCGGTGGCTGGCTGGTGACGATCAACGGGGCGCAGAGCTCCCACATCCATCCCGATCCGACGATCCTCGATTTCGAGTACATGCGGCAGATGGCCGCCGTCATCGCGAGCCGGTACGACGGCGACGGCCCGCTGCGCGTCCTGCACCTCGGCGCCGCCGCGTGCGCCCTGCCCCGCTACCTCGCCGCCCGGTATCCGGCGTCCCGCCAGGTCGCGGTCGAGATCGATGGCGAACTCGCACGATTGGCCCGCGAGTGGTTCGACCTGCCGCGTGCACCCCTGTTGCGCATCCGGGTCGGCGATGCCCGTGAGGTCGTCACCACACTGACCGAGCAGACACGCGACGTCGTCATCCGGGACGCGTTCGTCGCGGCCCGCACGCCCCGTCACCTGACCACCCACGAGTTCCTGACCGCGGTCCACCGTGTTCTCGCGCCCGGCGGGCTCTATCTGGCCAACTGCGGCGACAATCGGGACCTGGCACTCGCACGCGCCGAGGTGACGACGGCCGCAGCGGTTTTCGCGCATGTGGCGCTCGTCGCCGACGCCGCGATGCTGAAGGGTCGACGCACCGGCAACATCGTGCTCGTCGCCGCGGACACGCCGATCGAGGATTCGCCCGCGCTCGTGCGGACACTGCTCAGCGACCCGCAGCCGGCCCAGATACTGACGGGCAGGCGCGCACGCGACTTCGGATCCGGTGTCGTCACCCACGACGACGCACCCGGGTAAGGCGTCCGGACCGATCGTTCGGATGGTGTAACCGCCACCTGCACTTACGTTCCCGTGGTCATCCGGACAGATGACACCGGGTTTCCCCGAGTGAACTCCGCGATTCAGCGGGTGAATCATTTCTCGCACAGACATTCGACGTTTCCCGGCCCGCGGCCCGCGCGGACGCGGGACATCACCGCCTTCGTCGGGCCGCTGCCGATAGGGTGAGCCGACAGCACCGGTGGGGAGAACGAACGATCATGTCGAGAGTGGAGGCGCCGTGACCGGGCAGTCGTCACGAACCGGGACCGTGCTCGGCCATTACCGGATCGGCACGCTGCTCGGCCGAGGCGGGATGGGCGAGGTCTACCGCGCGTTCGACACCGTGCGCGACCGGGAGGTCGCGCTGAAGTTGTTGTCGCCACACCTGGTTCACGACGAGGCGTTCCGGGAGAGGTTCCTGCGCGAATCCCGCACGGCGGCCCGGTTGTCCGAACCGCACATCATCCCGATCCACGACTTCGGCGAGATCGACGGCCTGCTCTATCTGGACATGCGCCTGGTGAACGGACGGGACCTCCGCAAGGAGTTGCGCGACGGCCCTCTCGCGCCGGACCGGGCGGTGTTCATCGTCGGCCAGGTGGCCAGCGCGCTCGACGCCGCACACCGCAGTGGTCTGGTCCATCGGGACATCAAGCCCGACAACATCCTGGTCGACGGCGACGACTTCGCCTACCTCGTCGACTTCGGTATCGCGCACGGCGCCACCGACAGTCACCACACGGTGGCCGGATCCGCGCTGGGGTCGGTGGCCTACATGGCGCCCGAGCGATTCGGCGACGGCCCGGTCGGCCCGCCGGCGGACATCTACGCGCTGACCTGCGTGCTGTACGAATGCCTCACCGGCGCGCAACCTTTCGGAACCGCGAGCATGCAGGCGCTGATGTCGGCACACCTCGTCAAACCACCACCGACGCTGGGGAACTCGTTCGATGAGGTCATCGCGCGCGGGATGGCCAAGGACCCCGCCCTGCGTCCGCCGACCGCCCGGGATCTGGCACGCGCAGCCGCGGCGGCCGTCGCCACCGCGCCCGCACCGCACCGCCCGATCGCCGCGCCACCGGGACCGGGCCCATCGGGTCCCACCGGGCCGTCGGTCTCGGGACCCGCCCACACGGGGCCCGCGGTCTCCGGACCGGTCGGTCCGCACACCTCCGGACCCGCGACATCGTCCGGACCGACATGGCACACCGTCTCCGCGCCCACCGGCGGACCCGCGCCGATGCCGGGCGGATTCGGTGCACCTCCTCCGGGCCGGCCTCCCGGACCGCCCGGTTACGGCGCGCCGTGGTCGCCGGGCCCGCCACCCCCGAACGCGAACCGTGGCCGGACATGGGGCATCGTCGCCGCGGTCGCCTCGGTGGTCGCGATCGTCGCGGTCATCGGGATCGTGGTGCTCACCCGCGGATCGGCGGACCCGCCCGGCCCGGTCACCAGTACCGCGAGCACGCCGGCCGTGGCCACCGTCGACTGCGACTACCGCACCACACCCGCGGTCGGCCCCACCGCACCACAACCGGACCCGCGACAGCCGTCCACGGGAACCGTCGACGTACGCCTCGACACCAATCAGGGCGTCATCGGGCTGACCCTCGATCGCACCGACGCCCCGTGCAACGTCGGTGCGATGGTGTCGCTGGTCCGGGGCGCGTTCTACGACAACACGACGTGTCATCGGCTGATCGGCGCGAATGTGCTGTTGTGCGGCTCACCGACCGGTCGGCAGGACGCCAACCCCGGCTGGGCGAGCCCCGATGAACTCCCCACCGACCTCGCCGTGGGTCCGGCCGGCGCCACCGAGTCCGACGGCACCCGGGAGGTGGTCTACCCGCGCGGCACGGTCGGCATGTCGAACACCGTGAAGGCCAACCGGAGTGGCGACAAGACGCTCGGGACGGGAGCGGCGACCTTCTTCATGGTCGCCCGTGACACCCTGCTGCCGCCGGACTTCACCGTCGTGGGAACGGTCGACGCGGCCGGGCTGTCGGTGCTCGACGCGATCGCCGCAGGCGGGTGGGTGCCGGATCAGCCGGGCGGCGAGTACGGCCGGCCGAAGGTGCAGGTGGTCATCGCCCGGGCGACCGCCACGCCATGACCGCACCGGCGATCGCGAGCCGGCCGGTCAGATGACGTAGTTCAGGTTGCCGACGATCGCGGTGCCGATCTCGCGGTCACCGTCGATGGTCACCCGCGCGGGATCGGCGGTGCTTCGGCCGCCCGCGAGCCGGGCCAGGTCGACGGTGTCGAGGGTCAGGGTCACATCCGCGGCATCGTCGCCGCCGGGGAAGGCATCGACCGCCGATGCGCGATCCTCGACCGCGATCCGTACGTCCCGGGGCGCCACGCCGCCGATCCGGATGAGCACCGACGTCCCCTTCGGCGTGCCGGCCCGCTTGCCCACGACGAACGGCAACGACGCGGCGAGCTCGGCCAGCGCCAGATCGGCGGGACCGGGGTCGATGGGCACCGAGCCGTCGGTGCTGTCGCGGATGTCGATCTCGTGCATCCAGCAGTCGAAGCAGCGGATGCGCATGAACCTGCCGTAGGTGTCCGGCCCGGCGGGTGTCACCGTGTCCGCGTCGAAGTCGTCCTGACTCATCCGCGACAGCGATTCCCGCCGCACGGCGATGATCTCGCGGTAGGCGGCCATCACCTCGTCGCGGGAAGCGGCGCGGTGGTGATCGATCCACCGCTCGTTGAGTTCACCGATCGGGTTGCGGACATGATCGAGCGCGGCGACGTCACGACCGGCCGTGACGTCGCGTCCCTCGAGAAAGCTCTCCGTGCCGATCACGTGCGCGACGATGTCGGCGACCGTCCACCCGGGCAGGATCGAGGACGCCGCCCACCGATCGTCCGGCAGCGCGGACACGAGCGCGTCGATGCTCGCCCATTGCGCGGTCAGAGCGCTGACGACGGGTTCGACGGGTAGCAGGTTCTTGGCCACGGCCGGTCTCCTTCGATTCTGGTTCGGACGGCACGTGGGCTGTGGCCGTCGGGCTCATCGGACGGGGTCATCGGACGGGGTCGACACAACTCGACAGTCCGGCCACCAGCGAACAGGTCTCGGCCGGACGGGTCGGCCGGTACGCACCCGGCACGCCGTTGTCGGCGGTGATCCGACGGTAGGCCGCGACCGCGTCCGTCGGGCGTCGGGTCAGCGACGGATCCTTGCGGACGTCCACCGTGTACAGTCCGAATCTCGGTGTGTAGCTTCCCCATTCGAAATTGTCGGTGAGGCTCCAATAGTTGTACCCGATCACGTCGACCCCGTCGCCCCGGGCCCTCTGGATCCAGTAGACGAGGTCTCGGAGATGGTCGCCGCGCCGGTATCCGTCGGCGCGTGGGGCGCCGTCGCGCGTCGGCATTCCGGACTCGACGACGTACAACGGCTTCGACGGGTACCGCCGCGCATAGTCGCGCAGTGCGTGATACAGACCGTCGGCCGCCACCGGCGCGAGCCACAGTTCGTCGGTGATCGCATGCCACGCATCGGTGTTCGCGGGCGAGATCGAGTAGTAGTAATCGAGGCCGATGAAGTCGAGGCTGTCGGCGACGCGGTCCACGAAAGCGGTGTCGAGCACCGGTTCCACGGTCGGGATGTAGGCGACGTTCGAGGACACCATCGCGGCGGGATCGCGGCGGTGGATGTGCCGGTAGATCTCGCGATGCACGGCGACGAGCCGATCGACCATCGCGGGGACCTCGCCGGGAGCGATCGCGCCGATCTTGATCTCGTTCATCACATAGGCGGCGGGTTCGTTGACGGTGATCCAGAGCGGGTGCAGGTGTGCATACCGGTCGACGACCCGACGTGCGTTGCGCAACCACAGCGCGGGTGTCGAAGGACTCGCCCATCCGCCACGGTCGGCGACCCAGCCGGGATAGACCCAGTGGTCCAACGTGATCATCGGCCGCATCCCGGCGGCGACGATCGCGGCCATCAGATCGTCGTAGTACGCGAGTTCGGCGCGGTCGACCACACCCGGGCGCGGCTCGATCCGCGCCCATTCGACCCCGACGCGATAGACCTTCACACCCAGCGACGCGGCCAGCGCCACATCCTGACGGTAGCGGTGCCGGAAGTCGACCGAGCCACCGATCCGGTCGTGTGTGCGCCCGGCGCGGACGTGCCGCAGCCAGTTGCTGTCCGGCGACGAGCCCTCGCTCTGGAATCCGGATGACGCGACGCCCCACGCGAAGTCGGCCGGCAGCGGCGCGAGGCCTCTCGCCGGCGTCGCCGAGGTCACCGGAGCGAACACACCGGCGGTGATCATGAGCACCGACGACAGCAGACCGACGATGACGGCCCGCCCGCGACGACGACGTCCGGGCAACACGGCGGAGGAGTGCACGGGGAAAGGATGTCAGATCGCGTCCACGGCGGAGCGCGTTTCACCGCCGCGCCGACTTCGCCCACTCGGCAGGTCCTCAACGCACTACTCTGTCCGGGTGTCCGACCGCCGCACCGAGGCATCTCGCGCCCGCCGCCGACCCCGAGTTCGCACTCTCATCGGGTGCGCAGTCCTCGTCGTCGGCGCGATCGTCGCCGGCAGCCTCACCGGGGTGGCCTCGGCTGCGCCGGCTCCGGCGCCCCACGATGCGGCCCGGTCGGCGAGCACGTGCGGCGGACCGTCGATGCGACCGGGCGCGACGATCACCCGGTCGGTCACGGTCAACGGACTGGTACGGACGTACCGCGTCCACGTCCCACGTACCTACACCGGCCGCCAGCGGGTCCCGATGATCCTGGCCTTTCACGGGCATGCCGAGCGAGGCGCGACGTTCGAGCGATACACCGGACTGTCGGCGCTGCCCGCGGTCGTCGTCTATCCCGACGGGTTGCGCGGCACCGATCACCGTTTCTCGTGGCAGGGCGCGCCTTATTCGTCGCCGCGGGCCGACGACGTCGCGTTCACCCGGGCGATCCTGCGCGCGATGGCCGCGACCGCCTGTGTCGACCGCGCCCGCACCTACGCCGTCGGACGTTCCAACGGCGGCGGCATGGTCGCCCTGCTGGCCTGCCGGATGCCGGCCGGGTTCGCCGGTTTCGCCACCGTCAGCGCGGCCGTCTACAGCCGCTCCGCCACCGGCTGTGGGCACGGTCCACCGATCTCGCTCATCGACTTCCACGGGACCGCGGACCGCGTCATCGGCTACGACGGCGGCACCCGGTACGGCGAACGGTATCTCTCGTCGTCGGCGTGGCTGCAGCGTTGGGTCGACCGAGCCGGCTGCGTCGACGCGCCGGTCATCCTGCCGGTGAATCAGGTGGTCGACACCGTCACCTGGCCCCTGTGCCGCGGCACCGGCCATCCGGTGGTGCACTACCGCATCCGTGGCGGTTCCCACCGGTGGCCCGGCTCGACCGGCAACCGCGCGGCCGGCAGCATCAGCGACACGATCTCGGCCACCGAGCTGATCTGGCAGTTCTTCCGCACTGCTCCCCGACTCGGCTCGTCGTGATCAGCCGGACCCGACCCGCGGCCGACACCGGGCATTAGCCTGGAGGAATGAGTACTGATCTCCCGACCATCGAGCTCTCCACCGGCGCGCTGATCCCGCAGCTCGGGCTGGGCGTCTGGCAGGCGGACGACTCCGACACCGAGCGCGCGGTCCGTTTCGCGGTCGGCACCGCCGGCTACCGGCACGTCGACACGGCTGCCGCGTACGGGAACGAAGCGGCGGTGGGCCGAGGCATCGCCGCCTCCGGCATCGATCGGTCCGACGTGTTCGTCACCACCAAACTGTGGAACGCCGACCACGGTCGCGATCGCGCACTGGCGGCGATCGACGCGAGCCTGGCCCGCCTCGGCCTCGATCACGTCGACCTCTACCTGATCCACTGGCCGCTGCAGGACACCGCGCGGATGGTCGAGACCTGGCAGGCACTGATCGAGATCCAGGAGGTCGGCAAGGCCACGTCGATCGGTGTCTCGAACTTCGAGCCGCATCACCTGGACGCGATCATCGACGCCACCGGCCGGGCTCCCGCGGTCAATCAGATCGAACTGCACCCCCGTCTCGCGCAACATGCGCTGCGGTCCTTCTGCGCCGATCGTGGGATCGCCGTCGAGGCGTGGAGTCCGCTGGGCGGCAGTGGCGCGGGCTGGGGCTCGGATTCGACGCCCAACACCTTGATCACGGACCCGACGCTGACCGGCATCGCCGAACGCCACGGACGTTCGACCGCGCAGGTCATGATCCGCTGGCACCTGCAGAACGGGGTGATCGTCATCCCCAAGTCGGTGCACGACGATCGGATCGCGCAGAACATCGACGTCCTCGACTTCGAGTTGAACGCCGCCGACATGGACGCGATCGCGACCCTCGACACCGGAGATCGGGTCGGAGCACATCCCGACGATCTGAATCTGGGCGCACCCGACTGACGTCTTCGCGCGCCGTCGTGTCCATTGCGGTCACCAATTGTCCGCAAAAGGCGGCAGGATGGCAGCCATGTTGGAGACCTCGGCACGCTTGCTGGCCCTGTTGACGCTGCTGCAGACGCGGCGCGAGTGGTCGGGTTCCGAGCTCGCCGATCGCCTCGACATCACCACCCGCACCGTGCGCCGCGACATCGACAAGCTGCGCGAACTCGGCTATCCCGTGGACGCGTCCGTCGGGGTCGGCGGCGGCTATCGCCTCGGTGCCGGAGCCGAGATGCCTCCGCTGCTGCTCGACGACCAGGAGGTGCTCGCCGTGGCGCTGGGGCTGAACGAGATCACCACCGGTTCGGTCGCCGACATGGCGGAGGCCTCCGCGGGCGCGCTCACCAAGTTGCGGCAGGTGATGCCGTCGCGGTTGCGGCATCGTCTCGACGCGCTGTCGATGGACGCCGTCCCGCGCGAGGCCCGCAACCCGGTGTCCGGCGATGTGCTCACCGAGATCGCGACCGCGTGCCACCGCAGCGAGCGGCTGCGGTTCGACTATCGGCGCGGAGACGGCGCCGAGAGCAGACGTGAGGTGGAGCCGTATCGCCTGGTCCGCAGCGGTCTGCGCTGGTATCTGGTCGGCTGGGATCTCGGTCGCGAGGACTGGCGGTCCTTCCGCGTCGACCGGATGGAACCGAAGACCCCGACCGGGCCTCGCTTCACACCGCGCGCGCTGCCCGAGGGTGGCGCCACCGGCTACCTGAGCCGCAGTCTGGGTGCGGTCTACCGGCGCGCGTCGGCGCGTGTTCGGATCCACGCACCGATGGAGGAGGTCGCCGCGATGGTCGACGATGCCTGGGGCAGCATCGAGGCCGGCGACGACAAGGGGTGCGAGCTGACGCTCTTCAGTACCTCCCTGGTGAGCATCGCGCGCTGGCTGCGCGCGTTCGACGCGGACTTCACAGTGCTCGATCCGCCCGAGCTGATCGAGGAGTGCCGTGCGGTGGCGAGCTATCACGACGGACTCGCCGACCGCTACCGGCGCGCGGTCGGCGACACGGCCACGAGATGACGGATGGCACATGAAGGACGTCGGTGCCGATGTCGTGTCCCGGACCGTCTCCCGCCTGCGCGACGCCGGGTGCGTGTTCGCGGAGGAGGAGGCCGAGTTGATCGTCGGCGAGGCTGCCGATGCCACCGAACTCGACATCATGGTCGCGCGGCGGATGTCGGGCGTCCCGCTCGAGGTGATCCTCGGATGGGTGGGGTTCCACGGGCTGCGCGTCGAAGTGGACGCCGGGGTGTTCGTTCCGCGCAGGCGAACGTCTTTCCTTGTCCGACAAGCTGTCACGCTGACGCGCCCACGCGCCGTCGTCGTCGACCTGTGCTGCGGCACCGGCGCCATCGGCCTCGCCGTCGCGGCCGCAGTGCCGCACGTGGAACTCCACGCCTGCGACGTCGACCCGGTGGCCGTCCGCAACGCCGCCCGCAACGTCGGCGCCGTCGGCGGACACACCTGGTGTGGCGACCTGTTCGCCCCCTTGCCCACCACGCTCCTCGGGCGGGTCCATGTGGTCGTGGTCAACGCGCCCTACGTACCGACGGCGGAGATCGCCCTGATGCCCGCCGAGGCACGTGACCACGAGCCGCACCACAGCCTCGACGGTGGCGTGGACGGGGTCGCCTTCCATCGCCGGATCGGTGCCGAGGTGGGGCGGTGGCTGATCCCGGGCGGGCACGTGCTGATCGAGACCAGCGAGGGGCAGGCGGAGTTGTCGGCCGATGCGTTGAGCCGCGCGGGCCTCGACGTCACGCTCGCGACGTCGGAGGATCTCGGCGCGACCGCGGTGATCGGTCGGCGTCGGGAGTGAGCCACCCGGGACGATGTGGTGCGCGCAAAGGGATTCGAACCCCTGACCGCTGGTGTGTAAGAGCGAGATCATGTGTTCGAGCAGGGTCGGCGATGGTCGTCTCGATCGGCTCTGACCAGTGTGAACGGGCTTTGCCGGTCGGTTCCGTACTGGCTTGGTCGTGCGGTTCTTGGCACACTCTCGGCACACTGCGGGGATTCGTGTGTCGCGCTAGCGACAGGGTCGCTACGGTTCCGGCATGGACTGGGGCACGTTGTCGTCGTGGATCGCGGCCGGGATATCGCTCGCGTCGCTCGGCGGTGTCATCGTGCGGGCGTGGTGGAACCGCTCGACGGTCGACTGGGAGTTCGCCGGCGAGGTGCGGCCGGCGCAGGGTGGTCTCCGGTTCGCGGGCACGGTGAGCAACTTCGGCGACGGGCCGGCGCACCGGGTGGTGGTCTACGTGCATCGTCCGGATGCTCACCGCGCAGAGCGGATCGGGTTCGCTGCGTTCGTCGAGCCGGGGACCGGTGTTGAGTGGTCGACGGTCCTCACGCTCGACGATCTCGACGACGGTGCCACGCTGTCGGTCGGGTGGACGCCTCCACCGATCCGCCGGCGGTCCGAGGTCGAGACGCCGAGATGGCCGATGGTCACTGAATCGGTGTGGTCGCCAGATGCCGAGATCGCTAGGGCCGCAATGGGCAACCGACGGCGGTACGTCGCCGAGCACGGTGCCGAGCATCGCGAGACATGGACACCTGGCAGTGAGTTCGACGACGAGGCGATAGGTGATGGTGACTCCTCGGGAACGTGACCGTCGGTCACAGCTGCTGCCAACTGCGGAGGCAGCGAAGCCGGCCTACCTTGAGGGCCTGAGTTCCCGGCCCGCGGCGGCCAATCCGTACGCGGGTAAACGGGTGTTGCTGAGCATGTGGGCGTTCGGCAATCACGAGGCGCGGCGTATCGCGTGGAGAGAGTTTCAACAGCGGGAGGCGGAGCGGCGACGGCGCGGGTTCAGTGGGCGAGCAGACGACGAAAACAGACCGAGCGCTTGAATCGAGTGTCGACAGCGAAAGAGTCTCGCTGCGCATCCTTGGTGGGTGTTCTGGCTTCCGGTCTCTAGCAGTAGTCGATGACTTCAAGCCCGGATAGGCCGCTACTCGCAAGAGTCGTGACGAGCGCGTCTAGATCCTCGTCGTTACCGGCGTAGATCACTACCCGTGCCCTGTCTGTGATGACTCGGCCGTCGTCGCTGACTCCGGCCTCACACGCCGCGGTCACAAAGGCGCGGTCACCATCACCTTGGGGCGATTCGCGTATCTGCCAGTGTTCGCCGGAGTCGTTGGTGCAGATCGTCATGTCGGTCTCAGCGGCGCAGGCATAGCCGAGTGTTGTCAGTGCTGTGAGGACCGACGACACGGTGGCGGGCTGCTGTTGGGTCGTTGATGGGGCGGAGGTTGTCGTCGTGGCGTGAACGCTACTGGTCGAAACGCTGGCGAGGTCTGTGGTCGGTGGGGTCGACGTTGGTTCGTCGGTGGAGCACCCTGTCGCAGCCAGCAGTACGAGTGCCACGGCAGCGGCGGTTCCGATCAGCTTTCTCACGACGCACTCTTCCTCTGACGATGTTCAGCGAATCGTAAACGACCGATCGACAGACACTGGCCTGGTGCCTTCTAGGTGTGTCACCTTCTAGGGGCGATGCACGAGTGTGGTCCGGGTGCAACCGTCGCAAAGCGAACGGTCAGTCGTGACGAACGATCTGGGCGTCGATTCCGTAGTCGTTGATGACGCTGTGCAGGCGCGTCGCTGTCTCGTGGTCGACGGTGAGGTCGATCGCGTAGTCGGGGATGCGGACGCGGTAGCTGTTGCGGCGGATGGTCGCCGGGTCGGGTGCAGTCGTGTTGCTGGCGTGGCGGACGCGTGCTGCGCGCACGGTGTCGCGGCCGATTCGGTAGTGGGCGGCGAGGTCGGCGTCGGTCCAGCCGAGTGAGGCAAGTCGGTGGATCTGGGCGTCGCGTTCGGTGCGCCACGGGACCGACCCGTATTCACCGGCGGCGTCGAGGCGGGCGCGGAGGTCGTCGAGGAACTGGGCGGCGATCTGGTCGTCGTCCTCGTCGTCGGGTGGCGGGTATCCGCCGGTGCTTGTGGTCATCGTGGGTTCCTGTCTCTTTGGCAGGGTTGTGGGCCTACAGGTAGTTCGCTGCTGCTCGTGCGGTAGCGATCCGGTCCCTTCCTGGTGTGGTCAAGGCGTCGGGGTGGTCGCCGGCGTCGTCGAAGTCGACCCGCGTAGCCGGGTTCGTGTCTGTGGGTGGTCGCCGAGTTCGTCGGTCGTCGTCGGCGCGTCTCGCCTCGGTTGGTGGTCGGGTTCGGTTCTCCGCTCGTCCCTCGCTCCGCTGCCGCGAGAACCGCTCCGGTCGTTCCTCCCTCCACGAACCTCTTGCCTCGTGGTAGGGGGCGTGAGGTACCTGCTCGGCGTTCCTGTCGTGATGATGGCCGGCGTGAATCGTGGAGCGCCAGCGGAGCGATTTGGGGCGGAACGGAGCGACGAAGGAGCGGAGCAGAAACGCGACCAACCATGTCCTGTCTCACTTCCCGAGTCTCAGTCCCACCCCTAAGGGTGTGGGGTGGGTAAGACTGGTGACCGTGGGGTGAGACTGCGGTGAGACTCATGAGACTTTCCGCTGAGCGACTGCGGACGAGGTAAGCGAGTGACGGGTCCCCGACTTGACCACGGTTCCGTCTGCTAGCAGCGCTCTTAAGCGCTTGTACACGGTCGATTTCGAGATCCTGGTTGCCGCGACTAGCTCCGGGCCGGTAAGGCCAGGAGTCTCACGCAGTGTTCTGACGATGAGACTGTCGGACTGAGACACCGAGGCAGGAGTCTCACCCTTTCGTGAGACACAGACGAGGGTGCTTCGCGCGTTCTCGGAGCTGCGCGGCATAGCGTCGTCGGACACCTGATGCTCGACGAGTTGGTAGCCATGTGAGCAGCCGGACGGGGCGTCCTTGTGCTTTTCGCAACGGACCGTGACAGCGAAGTCCTTGCCGTTGGTGATGCGCAGGTCGGACCAGACGCCGCCGTCCCATGCAGTGGCTCCCCGCGGCGTGCTGCCGGTTTTCCCGGTGTGATGGATGACGAGGACTGTTGCGTCGGTCGCTTCGCAAATCTGCTCGGCGGCCTCGACTGCCTTTGCCTGCTCGGTGTTGCTGTTCTCTTCCAAACCGATCGTGCATTTCGATCGGGTGTCGAGGATGACGAGCGCGGCGTGAAATTGTTGTGCGGCTTCGGCGGCTTCGGCAACGTCGGTGGACCGATTGCCGAGTTGGACGGGCACAGGCAGGACACGGAGAGTCGGTTCGAGTACGCGGGGGTCGATGCCGTGGTGTTCACACCACGCGAGGATTCGAGCACGCAGTCCTGCAGCGCCCTCAGCGGCGACGTAGATGACCCGCTCGGGTTCACCTGCCCTTTGCCCGTCGAGGTCTGTACCAGCCGCTACGGAGCAAGCAACGGCGATCGCGAGAAACGATTTGTAGCTGCCGGCAGGACCGGCTAGCTGGGCGAGCGTTCCGCGGTAGAGCAGCCCGCCGACGAGGGGCGTCGGTATGCGGAGTTCGCCGAGCGACGAGAGCGTCAGCAGGCGATCGGCCAAAGGCGCGCGCATGGAGCGTCGCGGGCCATGCTCAGAAGGGCCGCCGTCCTCGGCTACGGGTTCCTCGGGCAGCGGTACGTCGTGGGGGCCGCTGAGGTCGACGTCGGGCGCTTCGACGGTGGTTGTCACAGCCTCAGTGCTGGCTGTGGCGGCTTGTCGGCGATCGAGGACGTGCCGGGGCTCGTCGATCTTCCGGTCGTGGTGGTTGTCGAGGTTGGTGCGTTCGGCTCGTCGCATGTCGTCGACGAGGTTGCTGCGTGGCCGGCTGGGGCGCTGACGTTTCGCTGCGTGTGGGCTCATCGCTGGGGCCTCGTGCCGCGGATGGTCTGGCAGGCGCGGCAGACGCGGACAGTACGACCGTTGGAACGCTGGACTATGCGAGTGTTCTCGGCACTGTAGTGGTGGCCGTGGGCGCAGTGTGCGCGCCGGGCCACCGGATGCCGTCCGTTCTGGACGGTGAGCCTGCCGAGATCGACGCGTGTACCCCACCTCAGGTTCGTGAGCCGGTTGTCCTCGGCTCGCGAATTGCGGTGCAGTGCTTCGCGGCCGGGCGGGCATGGGCCGACGAACGCAGACAGGACAAGCCTGTGGACGCGGGCGCTGCGCTTGGTGTGGTCACGCCCGTAAAGGCTGACAACGAGGTGGCCTTTGCTGTCTCGGGCGGGTGAGATCAGTTGCCCGGTCCGGCGTGTCGCGTGTCCGATAGCGCTGACCATCGTGCGGTCGAGTGATCGGATGCGGCCGAGGTCCGATACCTCGTAGACGCCGACGTAGCCGGGGATTGCGCGCCATTCCTCGAACGCTGTCGGACGGATAGACTCGGCGATGCCTTTGTTGGAGGGGCGTTCGGGGGCCGGCAGTTGTTGCCGGCCTTCGTTATTGTTGGGCATCGCGTCACGCGTCCTCGATGCCGAGTTGCCGGCGGATGACCGCGGCCGGGATACGTCGGCGCCGGCCGACCTTGATCGACGGAATGTCGCCGCGCTCGACGTGCTCATAGGCCGTGATGCGGTTGATGCCGATCAGGTTCGCGTACTGGACCACTGAGATCGTCGGCTGATTGCGCACGGCCCACTCGGCGGTGCCGGTGTTGCCGAGCGAGGTGATCGCGCGGAGGGCAGTGTCGAGTGCGTCGACCGTCACGGGGTCGAGGCTGTCGGTGGGAACCTTCGCGATCGCGTCGAGTGCGTCAGCGAGGTCGATAGCTGGTTCGGCAGTTCTGGGCATGGCGGGGCGGTCCTCGGAAGGATCAGGTCGCCCGGCCCCTAGCCAGCTGCGAAAATTGGTGCCGCCGGTTCGGGCTCGGGTGACCTTTCGATCGCCCGGCTCCTCGCCTGCAGCGTTGAACGTTCCCGAATGTATCAGATCTCGGCGCTATGGTGTCGGCATGACGCGACGGGCCGAACCGATCACCAGGCGCACCGCGAAGAACGGTGCCGCGAGCTACACGTTCCAGGTCGACGTGGGAAGTAAACCCGACGGCGGTCGGCTGCGGCAGCGGTTCACCTATCGGACGATGGCCGAGGCGCGACGCGAATACCGGCGCATCGCAACTGAAGTCGCCGCCGGCACATACGTTGTGCGGCACGCGGTTACGGTCTCCGAGTTCCTGACCGGTTGGCTTGACGGTCGCCGCGACATTCGGCCGGTCACGCTGGCTGGCTACCGGCAGGCACTGAAACCGGTAATCGACCGGCTCGGCGGAATACAACTGCAGCAGCTCAGCAAGTCGCACGTCGACGACCTCGTGGCGTGGCGCACGGAATCGGGGCGGGTGCCGGCGCGTCGTCTGTCCGAACGGGCCGCGCAGATACTCGCGTTCGTCGCCGAACATGCCGATGGCGTGAGCTACGTGCAGGTCGAGGCCGAGTTCGGGGCGAACGCCGGCAAGTTCCTCGACCGGCTACGCGAGGGTGGGCACCTCGACCGGCCGGCGCGTGGCCGCTACATCGCTGTCGAGGTCGACGACGCCGAGCAGCCTGCTGGGGTGAGCGCGCGGACGGTCGTGACGATGCTCGTGCAGCTGTCGGCGGCGCTCGACGATGCGATGGCGCAAGGTCTCGTGGCGCGCAACGTCGCTCGGCTCGTCGAGCGACCCAAGATCGCATCGCGGGAGATGGCGACATGGACCCGAGAGCAGGCCGCACAGTTCCGGAGGCACGTCGAGTCGGATCGGCTCTATGCACTATGGCTGCTCACCTTGTGCGGGCTGCGGCGATCCGAGGTCCTGGGCCTGCGGTGGGATGCGATCGACTTCGACGCTGGCACCGTCGCGATCGTGTCGGGTCGGGTGATCGTGCCGGGTCAGGGCACCGTCGAGGGCGCCCCGAAGTCGGCGCGGTCTCGTCGGGTGCTGCCGGTGCCCGGTGACGTGATCGCCGCGCTCCGATCGTTCAAGGCGGCGCAGGCAGCCGAACGCCTGGTCATCGGTCCTGATTGGCGGGATACCGGGCTCGTCGCGGTCAACGGTGACGGGTCACGGATCCGGCCGGAAACGTACTCGGGTGAGTTCGTCCGGCAGGCCAAGGCTGCGTGTGTGCCGATGATCCGGTTGCACGATGTGCGGCACACTGCGGCGACGATGATGCTCGACTCGGGCAACACTTTGTCGGCGACGGCAAAGTGGCTCGGGCATGATCCCGGCATGACGTTGCGGGTGTACGGGCACGTCTACGACGACGCACTCGAATCGGCCGGCGCATCGCTGCTCGGGTCGCGGGCGGCGAGCGAGTGACCGGCGCACATCGGATCTGCGCTGGGCCAGCTATGCAGGGCCGAGACGTTCTGCCGAGATCGAGGGCCGTGTTGTGACGACCAGCCGCGATCCGGAGTCGGTGTCCTGCATCGAGCTTGGACCAACCAAATGGACGCAGCTTGAGCCGTACCTCGCCGAAATCAAGAAGCTAGAGGAAGAAGGGGTAGACGACGCCGCGCTTGCCTTTTTCGAGGCCCTCCTGGAGGACTCTGAGGAAGGTGCGATCGCACCCGGTGACTACAAAGCGCCATTGGGTACGACCACGATGTCGGTTGCTCCTGCCTGGATTGGCGAGTTCGGTCGGCAAGGGGCCCATCGGAAGGGTGAGGGCGGGCGTCGCGAGTACCGGCTGTACTTCGGTGAAGCACCACATGACGGTCGCTCCGCGGTTGCTGCGCTCTTTGCGTGGAAGACGGCACGTGAGATGAAGGAGCAGGCAAGGCACCAGACTCAATCGCATCGTCGCACACGTTCAAAAGCCCACGTGAAGCAGACAACGCAAATCGGGAAGGCGCAATCGATCGTGAAGCGATGGGCCACTCAGGAGTCCTGCACCTATCGTATCCTGCGAAGATAGGATTGGTGTTGCAGCAAGTGCAACACATATGAGAGGGTCCCGGTCATGTCTTCCGTCCGCAAGCGTGCGATCGCCAAGGCGAGCGTGCGAAACGAGTTCGCGCTTAAGCGAGCCTTGGTTGACGCACGAGAGGCGGCAGGGTTGAACCAGGCGCAACTCGCGAACCAGATGGGTGTCAACCGAAGCACGATCAGTCGGATGGAGCGAGTTGACAGCAACCCGCGTATCTCGGAGTTGATCGAGTACGCGATGCACGTCGGTGTGATCTTGAAGATGCGCGTTGTTCAACCCGACGTAGTGGAACCGCCCCAGCCGAGGACGTCATCGATCCGTTTCGACGCACGAGCTGTTCCCGAACAGAACGTCCTCGAACTCGGACGACTACGCCGCGCGAAACGTGTAAAGAGGGAATTTTCGGAGAGTGATCTACTCAAGGACGCTCTGTGAAAAAAAGGCCGCAGGGTGATGCGCTGCAGGTGCAGTTGATACATGTCGATCTACAGCGAATGTTGTGCGAACGTTTGGACGATGGCGATGACCCGTTGCCCACGTGGATGACCCAAACGACGGAAAGCAACGGAGTTGTGTCGGTCGAGTCCTTCGATGACGAATCGCATGTCGCGTGCTCGCTGTCGGTGTCGATGCAGAAGGACTTGGTCTGCGTCAACGTCAAATTGGTCGGCCTCTATCAAATCAATCCGGAGAGCAGCGTACTAACGTCCGGAGACACACTCTTCGAGCGAATCCCAGAGGATTACCAGCGAGGTCTCGCGCGGCAAGGTCTTGAAGACCTCTACCCGTTCGTCCGGCAGGCCGTCCACGAAGCATCCGTAAGGGTACGGCCAATCGCCGGAATCCTCTTGACGCCTCAGCCACCCGAACTCGGTACGCCTGTCCGGAACATCACCCCCCAGTGACTGCTTGGGAGCGATTTTCACCGGCCATTGGCACATTCTCGGCACACTGCGGGGATTCGCTGCTCTGCATAGCGGATCGAATTGGTGCCTGACCTGTACCTATAGGAGTGCGCGCAAAGGGATTCGAACCCCTGACCGCTGGTGTGTAAGACCAGAGCTCTACCGCTGAGCTATACGCGCGGACGGCCCGCACCCGCAAACCTGTCGGGTCGAACCAAGACATGAATGTAATGGGTCGTCCGGGCAACTCTCAAACCGCGGCGTCCGAGCTCGCGATCAGTTCGCCGCGATCAGAACCTTCTCCCACAATTCGGCCTCGCGCGCCTCCCCGGGGCCCAGCATGTCGGAGAACCTGATGACACCGTCACGGTCCACCAGGAACGTCGCCCGGTTGGCGTACCCGCTCGTGTCGTTGAAGACGCCGTAGGAGCGGGCGACGTCGCCGTGCGGCCAGAAGTCCGACAGGATCGGGAACAGGAAGCCCTGCGCAGATGACCACACCTTGTGTGTGGGCGGCGGCCCCACCGAGATCGCGACGGTCCGCAGATCGTCGTGCACGAACTGCGGTTGATGGTCCCGGATGTAGCCGAGTTCTCCCTGGCAGGTCCCGGTGAAGGCGAGCGGGAAGAACACGATCAGCACCTGACCCTCGTCGCGCAACCGCGACAGCGCGACACGCTGGTTGTTCTGGTCCCGGAGCTCGAAGTCGGGCGCGACGTCACCCACGGCCAGCGGCAACTGCGGCCGGCCCGACTCGGCGTCACTCATGTGCGCTTGCGGGATTTCGGCTGCACCAGCCGAGATCCGGACCAGCCCCCGAGGCTCATCACACTCGTCTGGGTGAGCCCGGCGGTCGGCGCGGACTCGGCGATCTCACTCGGATCGACGTGCCCATCCGTGCCCGTCTTCGGTGAGAACACCCAGACATATCCGTCGTCGGCCAGCGGTGAGATCGCATCCATCAACGCGTCCACCAGGTCGCCGTCGCCGTCGCGCCACCACAGCACGACCACGTCGATGACGTCATCGGCGTCCTCGTCGAGCATCTCTCCACCGATGAGGTCTTCGATCTCGGCCCGCAGGTCGTCGTCGGTGTCCTCGTCCCAACCGAGTTCCTGCACCATCATGCCGGACGTGAATCCGAGCTTGTGGGCGCTATTGCCCCCAGCGCTGCTGGACTCTGTGGCGGCTACCACCGCGTGCGACCTCCCTGCCGTTGGATTGTCTTTGCGAAAACGACTGTCAGCTTAGAGAACAGCCTAAATGCTCAGAGTGCAACCCGAACAGGGGGCAAGGCCAACGAGTCGTCACGGAGTCGGCGGTACGGACGACGACGGTGAGGGGGCCGAACTCGTCGCGCGCGGGTCCGGCGCCGGGGAGGCACCCGCCGTCGGCGGCAGGGGCAGGTACGACGAACAATTGGTGAGGACGGCCTGCTTGTCCCGGGTCCATTGCGCGGCAATCGGATTCAGGCCGGTGAGCTGACGCGCCGCGATGGCCGCACCGAGCCGCCCGGTGGAATCGAGGAAGCGATTGGCCGGGTCCGCGACGTCGGCCGGCGTCAACGGCGTGATCCGTTTGCGGATCAGGTCGGCTCCGGCGATCAGACTCGCGCGCGCCCGGTCATCCAGGTCGCCGACCCGGTCGTAGGCATGGACCGTGCTCAATCGGTCGACGAACGCGTTGTACCCACGCACCATCACCACCATCGACGACATCGCCTCCCGGCACAGCGCGACACCGTCCCGGCGGATAGACGAGGCGGCCGCCGCGGACACCTCCGAGCGATAGGCGGCCACCTCCCCGGGGGCGGCGCCGCCAGCGCCGTCGACCGTGCTCGCGCAGCCTGCGCTGATCGCGGCCAGAAGGCACAACAGCACCGCCGACGCCGCTGCGCGGACTCCGTCGGCACGCCTTCGCGCCACCCGTCTCCCCCTTGCGCCCCGCATCGTCCTCCTGACCCACGAGTAACAAACACCGAAACGCTACCGCAGGTCGCGGCGGGTGGCAGTAAGCTCGCCCACCCGGTGCCAACCGCAGTTACATGGGGCACGATGAAGGGGGGACGCCGCGGTCCCGACATCATGGGAGCGGCGCCCGTGTCATCGCACGCCGGACACCACCGTGTACCGGCCGACCGAGGGAGTAGGCATCACAGTGACCGAACAGGCAGAGCACACGACGGCCACCACCGATGGCAACGGCACCGGACCATCCGGCGCGACCAACGGTAGTGATCGCAATCGTGTCCGGGTGATCCGTGAGGGCGTGGCGTCGTACCTGCCCGACATCGATCCCGACGAGACCGGAGAGTGGCTCGAGTCCTTCGACAAACTGCTCGACCATGCCGGCCCCGCCCGCGCCCGGTACCTGATGCTCCGACTGCTCGAGCGTGCCGGCGAGAAGCGCGTCGCCATCCCGTCGCTGACCTCCACCGACTATGTGAACACCATTCCGACCGAGAACGAGCCGTGGTTCCCGGGCGATGAAGAGGTCGAGCGCCGTTTCCGCGCATTCATCCGCTGGAACGCCGCCATCATGGTGCACCGCGCCCAGCGCCCCGGCGTCGGCGTCGGTGGCCACATCTCCAGCTACGCGTCGTCCGCCGCGCTCTACGAGGTCGGCTTCAACCACTTCTTCCGCGGCCAGGATCATCCGGGCGGCGGCGACCAGATCTTCATCCAGGGCCACGTGGCCCCCGGCATCTACGCGCGCGCGTTCCTCGAGGGCCGCATCGACGAGCAGCGCATGGACGGCTTCCGTCAGGAACACAGCCATGCCGGCGAGGGTGGCGGCCTGCCGTCGTACCCGCATCCGCGGCTGATGCCGGACTTCTGGCAGTTCCCCACCGTGTCCATGGGCCTCGGTCCGATGAACGCGATCTATCAGGCGCGCTTCAATCACTACCTGACCGATCGCGGCATCAAGGACACGAGCGACCAGCACATCTGGGCGTTCCTCGGCGACGGTGAGATGGACGAGCCGGAGTCACGCGGTCTGGCCTCGGTCGCGGCGACCGAAGGTCTCGACAACCTGACGTTCGTCATCAACTGCAACCTGCAGCGTCTCGACGGCCCGGTCCGCGGCAACGGCAAGATCATCCAGGAACTCGAGTCGTTCTTCCGCGGTGCCGGCTGGAACGTCATCAAGGTCATCTGGGGCCGCGAGTGGGACGCGCTGTTCCACGCCGACCGCGACGGCGCGCTGGTCAACCTGATGAACACCACCCCCGACGGCGACTTCCAGACCTACAAGGCCAACGACGGCGCATTCGTACGCGAGCAGTTCTTCAATCGCGACCCCCGCACCAAGGAGCTCGTCAAGAACCTCTCGGACGCCGAGATCTGGAACCTCAAGCGCGGTGGCCACGACTACCGCAAGATCCATGCCGCCTATGCCGCGGCCATGGCGCACAAGGGCCAGCCGACGGTCATCCTGGCGCACACCATCAAGGGCTACACGCTGGGCAAGCACTTCGAGGGCCGCAACGCGACCCACCAGATGAAGAAGCTGACCCTCGACGACCTGAAGGCGTTCCGCGACAGCAACCGCATCCCGATCAGCGACGCGCAGCTCGAGGAGAACCCCTACCTGCCACCGTATTATCACCCCGGCGTGGACGCACCCGAGATCCAGTACATGCTCGATCGCCGCAAGAACCTCGGCGGTTTCCTGCCGGCGCGGCGCACCAAGGCGAAGGTGCTCAACCCCGATGTGAGCAAGTCCCTGAAGACCACCGCGAAGGGCTCGGGCAAACAGCAGGTCGCGACCACCATGGCGCTGGTGCGCGTGTTCAAGGATCTGTTGCGCGACAAGGAGATCGGCAAGCGGATCGTGCCGATCATCCCGGACGAGGCACGCACGTTCGGCATGGACTCGTGGTTCCCGACGCTCAAGATCTACAACCGCAACGGCCAGCTCTACACGTCGGTCGACGCCGAGTTGATGCTCGCCTACAAGGAGAGCTCCGAGGGTCAGATCCTGCACGAGGGCATCAACGAGGCGGGTTCGGCGGCGTCGTTCACCGCGGTGGGCACGTCCTATGCCACCCACGACGAGCCGATGATCCCGCTCTACATCTTCTATTCGATGTTCGGGTTCCAGCGCACCGGCGACAGCTTCTGGGCCGCCGCCGACCAGATGGCCCGCGGTTTCGTGATCGGCGCCACCGCGGGTCGCACCACGCTGACCGGTGAGGGCCTGCAGCACGCGGACGGGCATTCCCCGCTGCTCGCCGCGACCAATCCGGCTGTCGTGTCGTACGACCCCGCGTTCGCCTACGAACTCGGTCACATCGTCGCCGACGGACTCAAGCGCATGTACGGCGAGGATCCGGAGAACATCTACTACTACCTGACGGTCTACAACGAGCCGATCAGTCAGCCGGCGCAACCGGAGAACCTCGACGTCGCGGGCGTGCTGAAAGGCATCTACAAGTTCCGTCAGGCCGCCGACGACAAGCAGCTCTACGCCAACATCCTGGTCTCCGGCGTGACCATGCCGGATGCGCTGCGCGCGGCGGAGATCCTGGCCGACGAGTGGAACGTCGGTGCGAACGTGTACTCGGTGACGTCGTGGAGCGAACTCGCCCGCGACGGCATCCGGGCCGATCGTCTCGACGTCCGGGAGCCGACCGCCGGGCACCCGCGTCCGTACCTCACCGAGGTCCTCGCGGACACGATGGGTCCGACGATCGCGGTCAGCGACTACATGCGTGGCGTGCAGGAGCAGATCCGCGCCTATGTGCCGGGCAGCTATCTCACCCTGGGCACCGACGGATTCGGCTTCTCCGACACCCGACCCGCCGCGCGGCGAGTCTTCAACGTCGACGCCGAGTCGATCGTGGTCGCCGTGCTGGTCGGACTCGCGCGGGACGGGAACATCCCGTTCACCACGGCCGCGCAGGCCGCGGAGAAGTACCGGATCACCGACGTCGCCGCGGCGCCGGAGCAGACGAGCGACCCCGGCGTCTCCTGACGCCCGCAGCCGCCGTGCCGTGCGCCCATCTGCGGATGGGCGCACGGCACGTGGGCATAGATTGAGACGGTGAGCGATGCGCGCGTGAACCAAGAGCCACCGACCGCCGATGTGTTCGGCGCACGCGGAGCGCACGTGCCGGCCCCGGCGACGGTGCACGATGCCCTTCCCGACACGTTGCTCCGGCGGGTCAAGCAGTACAGCGGGCGCCTGGCCACCGAGGCCGTGCACTCGATGCAGGACCAGCTGCCGTACTTCGGCGACCTCGACGCCGCGCAACGCGCCAGTGTGCAGTTGGTGGTCCAGACGGCCGTGGTCAACTTCGTCGAGTGGATTCAGGATCCCGAGGGCAATGTCAAGTTCACCGTGCAGGCGTTCCAGGTCGTCCCGCAGGATCTGGCCCGGCGCATCACGCTGCTGCAGACCGTCGAGATGGTCCGCGTCGCGATGGAGTTCTTCGAGAAATGGCTCCCCCTGCTGGCCCGCAACGACGCGCAGCTGCGGGCGCTGACCGAATCCGTTCTGCGGTACGGACGAGAGATCGGGTTCGCGGCGGCATCCATCTATGCGTCGGCCGCCGAGTCCCGCGGCGCGTGGGACTCGCGGCTGGAGGCGCTCGTCGTCGACGCGGTGGTCCGCGGCGACACCGGGCCACAACTCCTCTCCCGCGCTGCCGCGCTCAACTGGGACTCCGACGCACCGGCGACGATCATCGTCGGGGCTCCCCCGCCCGAACAGAACGTGTCGGTGCCACTCGCCATCCACAACACCGCCAAGCAGTACGACCGATCCGCCCTCTCGGTGGTGCAGGGCAAGTTCCTGGTCGCCATCGTCAGCGGTCCGATCCGGCCGTCCGAACGGTTCGTCACCGAACTGCTCAAACATTTCGCGGAGGGACCGGTGGTGATCGGCCCGACGATGCCCAACCTCGGGAGTGCACACACCAGTTCCGACGAGGCGATGTCCGCGATCGCCGCGGTGGTGGGCTGGCCGAGCGCCCCTCGGCCGGTCCACAGCCTCGAACTCCTGCCCGAGAGAGCGCTCAACGGCGACACCGCTGCGATGGCCGCGCTCAACGAGACACTCGTCCGTCCGCTCGCCAAGGGGGCGCCACCCTGAGCGCCACCCTGGAGGCCTACCTCGACTCCGGGGGGTCGGTGGAAAGCTGCGCGCGCGTACTGTATATCCATCCAAATACAGTTCGGTACAGGCTGAAGAAAATTGCAGAAATCACAGGACGTGATCCAACTAACCCTCGTGACGCCTATGTCCTGAGGGTCGCGGCGACTGTGGGTCGATTGACACACTTGCAAAACGAATCGCACTCATGAGCCACATGAATCACATCAGCCACAGCCGCTTTTCGGTGTTTGCGCTGATCAACCTCACTAGGACACATTTTCATAACGCATCTCGGAGTGATGACGAACCAGGTACGGCTGAGATGAAGTTTGTGGGAAACCCACAAAAGCGCGCCATAAGGTTCATGGGCCTCAACACCCACACGGAGGCCTCGGACGGTGTTCTCTGGTCACGTGCTTTCGATGCTTGCGCCCGGCCAGGGCTCACAGACACCCGGGATGCTGACCACGTGGGCGGAACTCCCCGGGGCCCGCGACCAACTCGCGACGTGGTCGAAGCTGACCGGACTCGACCTCGAGCGGCTCGGTACGACGGCCACGGCGGAGGAGATCACCGACACCGCGGTGACCCAGCCCCTCGTCGTCGCGTCCGCGCTTCTCGCGTTCGACGAGCTGTCCAAGCGGTCGGCGCTGCCCGCCGACGCGATCGTCGCCGGCCACTCGGTCGGTGAACTCGCCGCCGCGGCCATCACCGGCGTGCTCAGCGCCGACGAGGCGGTCGGGCTGGCGGCCATCCGTGGTGCTGAGATGGCCAAGGCGTGCGCGATCGAGCCGACGGTCATGGCCGCCGTGCTCGGTGGCGACGAGGCCGCAGTACTCGCCCGCCTCGCCGAGCTCGATCTGATCCCCGCCAACCGCAACGCGGCCGGGCAGATCGTCGCGGCGGGTCAGGTTCATGCCATCGACGAACTGATCGCCAACCCACCGGAGAAGGCCCGGGTCCGCAAGCTCGCCGTCGCGGGCGCGTTCCACACGCGATTCATGGCCCCGGCCCAGGATGCGGTCGCCGCGGCCGCCGCGAAGATCACCCCCGGCGACCCGAATCGGACGCTCTTGTCCAATTCGGACGGCCGGCCTGTAACGAATGGCGCCGACGCACTGACAAAACTAGTGGGACAGGTGACGAAACCGGTTCGCTGGGATCTGTGCTCGGCATACATGCGCGAGCAGTCCACGGACGCCATCGTCGAGCTGCCGCCCGCCGGAACCTTGGTGGGCATCGCGAAGCGAGAGTTGAAGGGCACGCCCACCGTGGCATTGAAGACGCCCGACGACCTCGAAAAAATCACCGAACTTGGATAGCGGTCCGGCCTGAGGCCGTGACCCCCGGAAAACCGGATCAGACCGGTTGTCCAAGCACTCATGGGCGGGATGCCCGTGGGTGCTCCGGAGCACATTGGAGCTCAAACAAGAAGGGAACCACACAGTGGCTGCCACCCAGGAAGAACTCATCGCCGGCATCGCCGAGATCATCGAGGAAGTCACCGGCATCGAGCCGTCCGAGGTGACCATGGAGAAGTCGTTCGTCGACGACCTCGACATCGACTCGCTGTCGATGGTGGAGATCGCCGTGCAGACCGAGGACAAGTACGGCGTCAAGATCCCGGACGAGGATCTGGCCGGACTGCGCACCGTCGGTGACGCCGTGTCCTACATCCAGAAGCTTGCGGAGGAGAACCCCGAGGCTGCTGCCGCCATCCAGGCCAAGGTCGAGGCAGACAAGAACTCGTGAGCTCCCCCTCCCTCCGCGAATACTCCACGCTGGGCGGGAACTTCCCGAGCGTGGTGGTCACCTCCATGGTGGCCACCACCTCGCTCGGCGAGGATCTCGACACGACGTGGAAGAAGCTGCTGGCGGGTGAGTCGGGCATCCGTGAGTTGACCGATGACTTCGTCACCAAGTACGGCGACCTGCCGTGCCGGATCGGTGGACGTCTGGTCAAGGACCCCGCCGAGGAGGTGACGCGAGTCGAAGCACGCCGCATGGCGTACGTCGAGCGCATCGCCCACGTGATGAGCAAGCGCCTCTGGGCGCAGGCCGGCGAGCCCGAGGTCGATCCCGACCGTCTGGCCGTCGTCCTGGGAACCGGCCAGGGTGGCGGCGACGCGATGGTCGACGCCGTCAAGGCGATCGAGTCGTCGGGCAACTACCGCAAGGTCTCACCGCTCGCCGTCTCGATGGCGATGCCGAACGGCCCGGCCGCGGTCACCGGCCTCAACATCGGTGCGCGCGCCGGTGTGATCACCCCCGTCTCGGCGTGCTCGTCGGGCGCGGAGGCGATCGCGCACGCATGGCGTCACATCGTCATGGGTGACGCCGACATGGTCGTCACCGGCGGCGTGGAAGGCCACATCGACGCGATCCCGATCGCGGCGTTCTCGATGATGCGGGCGATGAGCACACGCAACGACGACCCCGCCGGTGCGTCACGTCCGTTCGACAAGGATCGCGACGGCTTCGTGTTCGGTGAGGGTGCAGCGATGATGATCATCGAACGCGAGGAGCACGCCAGGGCTCGCGGTGCGCACATCCACGCGCGCCTGCTCGGTGCCGGTATCACCTCGGATGGTTTCCATCTCGTGGCGCCGGATCCGAGTGGTCAGGGCAATGCTCGTGCGATGACGCGCGCGATCCAGACCGCGGGACTCACCAAGGCCGACATCACGCACATCAACGCGCACGCGACGTCGACACCGATCGGCGACACGGCCGAGGCCGCGGGTATCGCCGCGGCGATCGGTCAGCATGCGGCGGTCTATGCGCCGAAGTCGGCACTCGGACACTCCATCGGCGCGGTCGGGGCGCTGGAGTCCGTGCTCACCATCAAGAGTGTGGAAGAAGGGGTCATCCCACCCACGCTCAACCTGGAGAACCAGGATCCTGAGTGCGACGTCGACGTCGTTCACGGTGAAGCCCGTTACGGGCAAATCGATTACGCGTTGAACAACTCGTTCGGATTCGGTGGGCACAACGTCGCGCTCGCCTTCGGTCGCTACTGACACACCCCGACACCACAGGAGACAGCGATGACCACATTGGCTCCCATCACCGGCCATGAGGATGCAGCGGATCCGCGTGACCCGCTGTTGCGGTTGACCAACTTCTTCGACGAAGGTTCGATGTCGCTGCTGCATGCCCGGGACAAATCCGGCGTGCAGGCGGCGATCGGATCGGTCAACGGCGTTCGTACCGTCTCCTATTGCACCGATGGCACCGTGATGGGCGGTGCCATGGGTGTGGTGGGGTGTGCTCACATCGTCAACGCGATCGACACCGCGATCACCGAGCAGGCCCCGGTCATCGGCATCTGGCACTCCGGCGGCGCTCGACTCGCCGAGGGTGTCGAGGCGCTGCATGCGGTGGGCCAGGTGTTCGAGGCCATGGTCCGGGCCTCCGGGTACATCCCGCAGATCTCCGTGGTCGTCGGCTTCGCCGCAGGCGGCGCGGCATACGGACCCGCGCTCACCGACGTCGTGATCATGGCGCCCGCCGGCCGCGTGTTCGTCACCGGCCCCGACGTGGTCAAGAGCGTGACCGGTGAATCTGTCGACATGGAGTCGCTCGGTGGGCCGCTGACCCACGGCAAGAAATCGGGCGTGTGCCACATCATGGCCGACTCCGAGCCCGACGCCTACTGGCGCGCACGCAGACTCGTGTCGACGTTCAGCCAGCAGGGCCACTTCAACCGGGAGCAGGCCGAGGCCGGCGACGTCGACCTCAAGGCACTGTTGCCCGAGTCGAACCGTCGCGCCTACGACGTGCATCCGATCGTCGAGCAGATGCTCGACACCCAACTCGCTGCCGACGGCGACACCGAGATCTCCACTTTCGAAGAGCTGCAGGCGAAGTGGGCGCCGAACATCGTCGTCGGATTCGGTCGCCTCTCCGGACGCAGCGTCGGCGTCATCGCCAACAATCCGCTGCGCATGGGCGGCTGCCTGAACTCGGAGAGCGCCGAGAAGGCCGCTCGATTCGTCCGCCTCTGCGACGCCTTCGGTATCCCGCTGATCGTCGTGACCGACGTCCCCGGTTACCTTCCCGGCGTCGGCCAGGAATGGAACGGCGTGGTGCGTCGTGGCGCGAAGCTGCTGCACGCGTTCGCCGAATGCACCGTCCCCCGTGTCACGTTGGTGACGCGAAAGATCTACGGCGGCGCCTACATCGCGATGAACGCGCGTTCGCTGGGTGCCACCGCCGTGTTCGCCTGGCCGGGCTCCGAGGTCGCCGTGATGGGCGCCAAGGCCGCCGTCGGCATCCTGCACAAGAAGGCGCTCGCCGCCGCACCCGACGACGAGCGGGAGGCTCTGCACGAGCGTCTGACCGTCGAGCACGAGGCGATCGCCGGCGGTCTGGGCCGCGCCCAGTCGATCGGTGTGGTCGACGAGGTCATCGACCCGGCGAAGACCCGCAGCAGGATCGCCGAGGCACTCGCGGCAGCGCCCGCCCGGCGCGGACGGCACAAGAACATCCCGTTGTGACCTGAACAGCGATTCGGCCCCGGCAGTTCAATCTGCCGGGGCCGAATCTCGTTTCGGCGGTTGTGATGTCACCGCCGCGAAAGTGTGTGTGGCGCGACCTATCCCACGCGCTGCTGCAACCAGGTGACCTCGGCGCCCGCACCACCCATGCGGTAGGGCTCGAGTGCGTCATCCCATGCGACGCCCAGAGCGGCCTCGAGTTCACCGGCCAGGCCGACGCTGTCGGGCTGCGACTCGATCAGCGAGCGCAACTGCATCTCGCCGATCATCACGTCGCCGCACGCACTGGTCGATCCTCGCCACAGCCCGAGGCCGGGGACATAACTGAATCGTTCACCGTCGACGCCGTCGCTGGCATTCTCGGTCACCTCGAAGCGCAGGGACGACCACTCACGCAACGCCGTCACCAGGCGTGCGGCAGTGCCGACCGGGCCGGCCCAGTCAACGGTGGCACGTTGCATCCCGGGGTCGGCCTCTTGCGCGGACCACTTGAGGTTGGCCCGCGCATTCAGGGTCGACGACAGAGCCCACTCGACATGCGGGCACAGCGCCACCGGCGCCGAGTGGATGTACACCACTCCTGTCGTTCTGTCCGCAAACTGGTTCAGATTGCGCACCTTGCTCACCTCCGGTTTCGACGAGGAACGTCTTCCCCAACACACCTCGCGAACCAGATATCACACTTGTGTTGCCAATTGTGCCTCAAGTTGCCCGTGTTGCGCCAGTTTCTGGAGTGCTTTCTCAGGATTGGTCAGCCGCGGAGATCTCGGCGACGACGGTGTCGTTGAATTCGCTCCACAATGGCTTGGCCCACGCACCGAAGGGCCGGTCGGTGAGCACCACGCAGCCGGCGCCCAGCACCGGGTCCACCCACAGAAAGGTCCCGCTCTGACCGAAGTGCCCGAAGGTCTGCGGCGAGTTCTCGGTTCCGGTCCAATGCGGGTGCTTCCGCGCGCGGATCTCGAACCCGAGCCCCCAATCGTTCGGACGGTGCCTGCCGTAGCCCGGGACGAATCCGTCGAGCCCGGCGAACTGTACCGACGTCGCACGTTCGTGAAGTCCTGGCGACAGCAGCTGCGGCTGCAGGAGTTCGGTGGCGAACCGGCCCAGATCGGCGACGTTCGAGCGGGCACCGTGGCCGGCCGGGCCCGCGAGTTCGGTGGAGCGCAGGCCGAGGGGCTCGCACACGCCCTGGTGCAGATAGTCGGCGAAGCCGATCTCGGTCGCGCTCTCGACCGTCTCCGCGAGAACCTCGAAACCGGCGCTGGAGTAGATCCGCGCCGTGGCGACCGGGGCCGCGACCTCACGGCTGTCGAAGGACAACCCGGAGGCGTGGGCCAGCAGATGCGCGATGGTGGCGCCGGGCGGCCCGGCGGCGTCGTCGAGTTCGACGGCACCCTCTTCGACCGCGACGAGAACGGCCTCGGCCACCAGGAGTTTGGTGACCGAGGCCAGTTCGAAGACTCGATCGGGGTCGCCGAACTGCTCGACGGCCCCGTCCGCGGTGACGATCGCAGCCGACGCGTGGTCGACCGGCCAGTCCGCTACAGCATCAAGTGACGACACACCGCGACACTACCGTCCGCGATGCTCAGTGATCCTCGTCGGTGTATCGGATGACTCCGCGGATGTTGCGACCCTCCAGCATGTCCGTATAGCCCTCGTTGATCTGGTCGAGGCGGTACTGCCGGGTGATCATGTCGTCGATGTTCAGCTTGCCCATCCGGTACATCGACAGCAGCTGCGGGATGTCGAGCTTCGGGTTGGCGCCACCGAAGATGGTGCCCTGCAGGTTCTTCTGCAGCAGGGTCAGCATCGCGAGGTTCAGCGTGACCTGGTTCTCCATCATGTTGCCCATGCCGGTCAGCACGCAGGTGCCCGCCTTCGCGGTGATCCCCATCCAGGTGTCGACATCACTGCCGTGGACCTCGCCGACCGTGACGATCACCTTGTGGCACATGTGCCCCTGGGTCAGTTCGGCGATGCTCATCGCCGCCTCCTCGACCGAGGCGAATGTGTGCGTCGCACCGAACTTCATGGCCTGCTCGCGCTTCCACTCCACCGGGTCGATCGCGATGACGTTGCGGGCACCGGAGATGACCGCGCCCTGCAGGGCCGCGGTGCCCACGCCTCCGACACCCACGATGGCGACGTCCTCGCCCGGCCGCACGTCACCGCTGCGGGTGGACGAGCCGTAGCCGGTCGGGATTCCGCAGCCGCAGAGGGCCGCCACCTCGAACGGGATGTCCTTGTCGATCTTCACCGCCGACGCCTCGTGGACGACCATGTACGGCGAGAACGTGCCGAGCAGCGTCATCGGATAGACGTTCTCACCGGCCGCCGTGTGAATGCGGAACGTGTTGTCCGACACCGCCTCCCCCTGGAGCAGCATCGCGCCGAAGTCACACAGGTTGGCCAGTCCGGCCTTGCACGACGGACACTTGCCGCACGAGGGGATGAACGACAGGACCACGTGGTCGCCGACCTCGAAGTCGGTGACACCCTCCCCCACCTCCGCGACGACTCCGGCGCCCTCGTGACCGCCCAGGATCGGGAAGCCCGCCATCGGGATACCACCGGTCATCAGGTGGTGGTCGGAGTGGCACATGCCGGCCGCCTCCATCCTGATCTTGATCTCGCTGCGTGCAGGATCGCCGATCTCGATCTCCTCGATCGCCCACGGCTTGTTGAGTTCCCGCAGCAGCGCACCCTTGGTCTTCATGCACATCCTCCACTCGATAGAAACGCGCCGTCCGACGGATCGACCCCCCGACAGACGCAACAACCTAGAAGAGACCCTAGTCACTTTCGGCAAAAAATGAAACGTGTTCTAGTATTGATTTCCGGCACGTCGGGCCCCCGGGACACGAACGGATCGCATGCACTCGCGTAGCGGGCATGCGATCCGTTCGTGCTGGTCGGGGCGGCGCCACGACCCGACGCGGTGACTGCCCGGGGTCAGCGGGCCAGGCCGGCGTCCTTGCTGCCGTAGGTCGATCGCAGGGTCGGCTTGACCACCTTGCCGCCGGCATTTCGCGGCAGCTCGTCCACCACGACGATGTCCTTCGGATGCTTGAAGCGAGCCAGGTTCTCGTTCAGGTACGGCTCGAGTTCCTCGAGCGTCAGGTCGTCGGTGCCGGCCGCGAGGACGACCACCGCGACCGGGACCTCACCCCACTTCTCGTGCGCCCGACCGATGATCGCGGCCTCGGCGATCTGCGGATGCCCGAACAGGACGTTCTCGACCTCGGCGCAGTAGATGTTCTCGCCGCCGGAGATGATCATGTCCTTGGCGCGATCGACGACGTAGATGAAGCCCTCGTCGTCCTCCCGGACCAGATCGCCGGAGTGAAACCACCCGCCGTGGAACGCATCCGCGGTGCCCTGCGGATTCTGCCAATAGCCCTGCATCATGTTCGGCCCGCGGTAGACGATCTCGCCGACCTCCCCCGGCGCGACGTCGTTCATCTCCGGATCGACGATGCGGGCGGTCACCGCAGGCACCACCTTGCCGATCGACCCGAGCTTGCGCAACGCATCCTGTCCCTCGAGGACACAGGTGATCGGCGACATCTCGGTCTGCCCGAAGACCGCCACGTTGATCGCGTCCGGGAAGGTGTCGTTCATCGCCCGCAGCACCGTGTCCGACGCCGGTGCGGCGCCCCAGCTGATCACCCGTAGCTTGAGGTCGCGCGGCTTGGCCTGCTGCGCGGCGCACACGGCCTGCCACTGGGCGGGTACCAGGAAGATCGATGTGGTGCCCTCCTGCTCGAGCGTGTCGAGCATGGCGTCGGGGTCGAAGGCACCCAGCGGGTGGATCACCGACAGTGCACCCATGTAGAACAACGGCGCCATGGCACCCAGACCGGCGATGTGGAACAACGGGGCGACACAGGCACCGATGTCGTCCGGACGGGTGTGCAGCGCCTGTAGGCACGTGACCGCCTGCGCCTGCAGGTTCTGATGGGTCAGCATGGCGCCCTTGGGCTTTCCGGTCGTGCCCGAGGTGTACATGATCAGCGCGACGGTCTCCTCGGGCACGTCGATCTCGGGGAGATCGGACGAGTCCTCGGCCACCAGCTCCTCGAACTTCAGATGCGCCGGGTTGTCGGTGTCCCCGACGACGATCGTGGCGTCGATGGCGCCGGTCGCCGCGCTGACCGCGTCGGCCAGTGGCGCGAGCAGGGACTCGGTGACGATGACCTTGGCGCCGCTGTCGGACACCAGGAAAGAGACCTCGGCCGGGCTCATCCGGATGTTCACCGGCACCGGGATCGCGCCGATCAGGTTGGCCCCCAGGGTCGCCTCGACGTATTCGGTGCGGTTGAGCATGAGGAGCAGGATCCGGTCACCGAACCGCACGCCTCGCCGACTCAGCGCGGCCGCGAACCCGCGCGTCCGTTCCTCGAGTTCTCGCCAGGTGGTCACCTTGCCGAGGAACTTCAGTGCCGGGTCGTCCGGGGTCATGAACGCGTGCCTGCGGATCTGGTTGTTCCAATGGTTGCGCCGCGAGCGCAGCGGTTCGGTGATCAGATCGCTGCGCGGGTCGATGGTGGCGGTCATATGGGATGTCTCCTCTGTCCTGTGGCGGTGCCGGGCCACGATTGCTGTTGTGTACGTGTGTGTTCGGTGGGATCGGCGCCGGCCTCCGGGCAGGCGGCGACCTCAGTTCTTGGTGCCGGCGAAGGCCGACATGGCCGCCTGGAACTCCGGCGACTGCAACAGCGCCGTCTGCCCGTCGAGTTCGCGGTCGAGGGCGGCGTCGAAGTCGCCCATGGTGTGGGCGTCGAGGGCGGCCTTCGTCATGCGCAGCGCACTCGAGGACAGGCCGGCGAGCTTGTCCACCACCGCGTTCACCCGGGCGTCGAGCGCGGCGCGGTCGGCGACCACCTCGGTGATCAACCCGGCATCGAAAGCCTCTGCGGCACGGAGCTTCTCGCCCAGCAGCGCCATCGCGTTGGCCCGGGCCCGGCCGACGGCCGCGGCCACCGACATCGAGGCACCGCCGTCGGGCATCAGACCGATGTTGATGAATGCGAGCAGGAAGTACGACCGTTCGGTCGCGTAGATCAGATCCGAGGCGAACGCCACGGATGCCCCGATCCCGACCGCCGGCCCGTCGACGACGGCGACGACCGGCGCGCGGACGCCACGGATGGCACGCGCGAGGTCGGAACCGCCGGAGATCACGCCACGGGCCTGAGTCGGGTCGAGCCCGCCACCGGCGTTCTCGCCGGCGACCTTCGCGATGTCGATGACGTCGGCGCCGGTGCTGAAGCTGCCACCTTCGCCGTCGATCACCACCACGCGGATGTCATCACGCGCGGACCATCCGTCGAGCGCCTCGATGATGGCACGACTCGCCGCTCCGTCGAGCGCGTTCATCCGATGCGGCCGGTGGATGACTATCCGGGCCACCCCTCGGTCGTCGACACTGACCCGGATCCCGTCACCACCGGCCGCATTGTCACTCACTACCCACACGCCCCTCACTGCTCGTCCCGACCCGTCGCAGGTCGGGTTGCCGACCACACTACTACCACAGTGCGACTCAGATCACGAGAATACTCATTAACTTATCTCGATGAAAGAGGCTGTTTTACTGGCCTTTCTTCGAGCCGGACCAATATGCTCGTGGTGAACGTCGACTCCGGCTAGGCTCCCTTGTCATGACCGCACGAATGTCGACCTCGACGGAGTCGGCGCGCCGTGCGTCGCGTCGCCGGCCGGCCGATCGCCGTGCCGTCATCCTGCGCTCGGCAGCAAAGGCGTTCAGCGAGAGCGGCTATCACTCGGTGCGCCTCGACGACATCGCCGAGGCCGCCGGCCTCTCCGCGCCGGCCCTCTATCGGCATTTCCCGAACAAGTACGCACTCTTCGCCGAGACCGCGCGCACCCTCGCCGATGCCCTGGCATCCGCCACCGGCGCGATCGCCGAACGGCCCGACCGCCCCCGCGAGGAGCTCCGCGATCTCCTCGCGGCGCTGACGGGCGCCGCGATCGAGAACCGGCGGACCGGCGGGCTCTACCACTGGGAGGCCGACTACCTACAGGGCGACGACGCCGACTACGTGCGCGGGATCGTGGTGGCCCAGCACCGCCGCCTGCGATCGAACCTGCTGCGGGTCCGGCCAACTCTCGACCTCGAGTCGGCCGACCTGATCACCGCCGCGATGACGAGCGCGGTGGCGAGTCCGGCGACCCACCGGGCGGCGTTGCCGGTCCGGCAGATCGGCGATCTGATCACCGACGCCGCCGGGTCCCTGATCGACGAGGAACTGTCGACGAGCCCGGCCGGATCCGTCGACGAGACCACCACCGGCCTTTCACCGATGTCCAAACGCGAAGTACTGCTTGCAGAGTCGATCAGGTTGTTCGCCGCGCACGGTTTCCGTGAGGTCACCATCGACGACATCGCACGCGCGGCCGAGCTCCCCGCCTCCGGCGTGTACCGCCACTTCGAGAGCAAGGCGGCGATCCTGCAGGCCGCGTTCTGGCGCGCGTCCGATCGCGTCACCGTCCTGATCGGTGACGCGTTGTCGTCGTCTCGAACCCCTCGCGAGGCGATCGAGTCACTCGTCGAGCGCTACGTCGACCTGTGCTGCACCAACAACGACATGCTCTCGGTCTACGTCACCGAGATCGGCAACGTGGCCGCGCGTCAACGAACCGAACTGCGTGGTCAGCAACGGATCAACATCGAGGAGTGGGCTGCGTGGTTGACCCGCGTCCGCCCCGGACTCTCGGCGGCGCAGGCACGATTCCTGGTGCAGGCGGCGCTCAACGTCGCCATCGATCTCTCGCGACTCGGTCGGCGTCCACCGCCGGACCACATCACCGCACTCGCACTACGCCTGCTCCTCGGTGCCGACGACGGGTCAGACCGTGTCGAAGTCGGCGAGTAGCCACCGACCGTCGCGCCGGTCGAGGGTCACCTTGACCCGCGACTGATACGGGATGCCGTCGGGGACCTCGGCGCTGACCTGTGGCGACGTCACGGTCTGGTCGAGGGCCACCAGGACAACCGCCTTGCCGTCGGAGATCGATTGGAGCCCGGCCTCTTTCGCCTCTGCCCGCGACGTACCCCGCGCGGTCGCGTTGCCGCGTCGCGCCTCCTGCGACGACGTGATGTAGGTCTTCGCGAACTCCGGCGTGGAGATCTCCCGAATCCGACGGTCGAGGTCCCCATAGTCCGCCGGATCGTAGGTGGCCAACGTGGTGGCGTACTCGCGCGCCACGTCCATCGCCTCCTGGCGCTGCGCCGGGGACGGCCCCGCGGCCTCGACCTGATCGCGTTGCTGGACGTACGCGTGGGCGAAGTATGCGGTCGAGGCACCCAGGACGACGACGAACACCGCCAGGATGATCGCCACCACCCCCATCCGCGGGCGGCGCCAACCCGACGTCCACCGTCGACGAGGCCGCGACGGCGGGTCGACCTTTCCCGGGGTGCGACGATCGGCCTTCTGCTGCGCCTCGATCCTCGCCTGCTCCCGACTGACTCGATTGGCCGCGAGGAAATCCGCGCCGTCGAGCGGGGTCACGTCATCGGATGCGGCGTCACTCTCGCCCACGTCGGGCGGTCGTTGGGACTTGGGCATGCGACCAATGTAGCGAGTGGTGGTCGTGGTCCAGATCACGCCTTTTCATATCACATATATTTGATGTGTTAGATTGGCTGTCACTCCCGCCCGCCGGGGCCACCGTGACGAGAGGACCGAATCGAATGGTCACCTTCACCGCCGAGCAGACCGCATTCGCCCGCTCGGTCGCCGACTTCTGCCAACGCGAGTCCGGTACCCGCGAGCAGCGCGATCGACTCACCGACAACGGTGCGGAACTGCACTCGCAGGAGCTGTACACGAAGATGGCCGACCTGGGGTGGGCCGGCATCCTGGTGCCCGAGGAGTTCGGTGGCGCGGGCGCCGGCAACGTCGAGATGTGCATCCTCCTCGAGGAGGCGATGCGCGGCGTGGCCCCGATCGGCGGTATCGGCCCTACCCTGATCACGGCGGCCGCCTACCAGAAGTTCGCCGATGATCAGCTGAAGAAGGACGTGCTCGCCGGCGTCGTCGCGGGCGACTCATTGGCGATCTCGATGTCGGAGCCGGAGGCCGGTTCCGACGTGGCCAATCTGAGCTGTCGGGCCGAGAAGGTCGACGGCGGCTGGGTCGTCAACGGGCAGAAGACGTGGTGCTCGAACGCCCATTTCGCGACGTCGATCCTGCTGATCGCACGAACCGAGAAGACCGACAAGAAGCATGAGGGACTGACGCAGTTCCACATCCCTGCCGACACCCCGGGGCTGGAGATCAAGGGCATCGACACGCTCGGCGGTCGCGAGGTCAACGACCTCTACTTCACCGACTGCCGCATCTCGGACTCCTCAGTGGTGGGCCGGGTCGGCAATGGGTGGAACCAGTTGATGGCCGGCCTGAACACCGAGCGTCTGATCCTCGCCGCCATGCAGCTCGGTGTCGCGGAACGGTCGTTTGCCGACACCCTGTCCTTCATCACCGAACGCAAGCAGTTCGGTCGTCCCATCGGCAGCTTCCAGGCACTGCGTCACCGCATGGCCGACCTCGCGACCGAGATCGAGTGCACCCGCCAACTCGTGTACTCGGTGGCCCGCCAGGCCGATGACGATCCGACCGCGTTGCTCCCACGGGAGGCGTCGATGGCCAAGTTGAAGGCGACCGAGACGTCGAAGCGGATGACGATCGACGCGATGCAGATGATGGGTGGTTACGGATATGCAACCGAGTTCGACGCCGAGCGTTTGATGCGTGGCGCGATCATCTCGACCGTCTACGGTGGCACGAATGAGATCCAGCGCGACATCATCGGGAAAACCTTCGGACTCTGAGGGTCCGCTGCGCCCGTCGCCACGTCAGCGACTGCGTCGCCGGCCGCAGCTGTCCGAAGAGGTCGCCACGCACCTCCGTGAGCAGATCATGACCGCCGCGATCCGTCCCGGCGATTACGTCCGGATGGACGAGACCGCCGAGCGCCTCGGCGTGAGCGTGACACCGGTCCGCGAGGCCTTGTTGACCCTGCGCGGCGAGGGCATGGTCAATCTGGCACCCCATCGCGGGTACATAGTTGCCGAACTGAGCCGGACCGACGTGCAGGATCTGTTCTGGTTGCAGGGGGAGATAGCGGTCAAACTGGCGCTGCGCACCGCGGATGCGATCACCCCCGAGCAGGTCGCCGAACTCGAGTGGCACAATCAGCAACTCCTGAGCGCGCTGAAATCCGGCGACGGCGAACAGGTGGCGGATGCGGAGTTCGAGTTCCACCGGGTGCACAACCTCATCGCCTCGGGCGGCAAACTCGCCTGGTTTCTGTTGAGCGCCACGCGCTACACACCTTCCCAGCTCTATGCCACCGATCCGGAATGGGGCGAGGTGGCCGTCGACTCACACGCCAAGCTGATCCAGGCGTATCGCACCGGAGACCGCGACCAGGTCGTCGAACAGACACGCCGCCAGTTCACCGATGGCGCGACACGCCTCACCCGTCACCTCGAGACGACCGGGATCTGGGACCCGGAGAACTGACCCGCACACAGTGCCGCGTGACGCTCGACAGAGGCCGTCGCGCAGGCGCGTTCCGGGTCGGGTAGGCTCGTTGATGCGCCGCCCAGGGCGGGGCTGGTCACCCCCGACGACCAGTCCCGCCCTGGGCGGCGCCGTCATGTGTCGGGGCGAGGCGCAGTGATCAGGCCCGCTGGTCAGACACTGCCGAGATCCGACGACACCCACTGCCCCGGTTGCATGACCACCTTGGTCTGCGGCCCGTGGTCGTCCCACGCGAAATCGACATACCCGGCGACCTTGTCGGCCGGGAGATAGCGCGCCGCCATCTCGGTGAGCTGCTCGCGAGTCCCGTCCTCGTAGCCCTCGACGGTCCCGGACACCGCGACGTACCGGATGCTCGGTTCCACGGTCTGGACCATCAGCGTGAATCTGCCCGCCGCCCGGATCAGCTCCAGCTTGCGCGAGGACGTGCCGGTGAGCAGCCACGGTCGTCCGCCGGCCGCGTACTGATACCAGATCGGCACCACCAGGGGAGCCCGATCAGGGGCCGCCTCCACCGAGAGTGCGGCGATGTGGGGTTGGGCGAGGAATGCTTCTCGTTCGGATGTGCTGAGTGCCATGGTCCCCACGGTAGGCCCGGGATCGGACAAATTTCCCGGACTCCACCCGCACCTATCCCAACGGGACCGTGAACAGTCGGCTTTCCGGATCGGCGATTCTAACCGGCGCGGGCCAGGTGGAGCCGCACTACGGTGCGGAACAGCTTATGCCCGAGCACATCTCAAGGAGACATGATGACGCAGACCAGCACCAGCCGCCTGAATGACGTCGATCTCGATGCCGTCGGAGGGCTTGTCCAGGCCATCCGTGACGATCCCGCGAAGGCCACGACCACGTGGGCCGCGCACGTGGCGTGGAAAGGCGGATTCGCCTCGGCCGCACGGATTCGCGGGTTCGAACCGGTCGACTCCGATGAGCCCGCCGCGCTCGGCGGCGCCGACAGCGCTCCCAACCCGGTGGAGCAGTTGCTCGGGGCGCTCGGCAATTGCCTGGCGGTCGGGTACGCCGCCAACGCGTCCGTTCTCGGCATTCCGCTCGATGACCTGCGCATCGATCTGAAGGGGGACCTCGACCTCCGGGTCTTCCTCGGACTCGAGCAGGGGCATGCCGGTTTCGAGTCGGTCACCGCGACCGTGGCGATCGACTCCACCGCAACACGCGACCGCCTCGAGGAGCTCCACGCGAAGGTGCTCGCGAGCTCCCCGGTGGGTCACACGATCGGTAACAGGGTCCCGGTGGAGATCACCCTGCGCTGAATCGAAGGTCTGCAAACCCCAGGACAACACGAACGCCCGCCACCATCTGTGCTGGTGGCGGGCGTTTGCGGTGGCTCCCCCAACTGGACTCGAACCAGTAACCGTTCGATTAACAGTCGAATGCTCTGCCAATTGAGCTATGGGGGAATGCGCTCGAACCGAGTGCTGACTTTAGCGCATGGACGCGCCGGAGAACAAAACGCCTGTACGTCTGTCCTCCGGCGCGTCCGTGCGGCCGCGCGACGGGAGTCGGTGCTCGTCAGTGGCCGGCGACGACGTCCGCCTCGTCGACGGTCACTGGCGTCCGCGCGCCGGGTAGGAACCAGTACGCGACGCACACGATGCCGAAGAACAGATAGCCGAGAGCGACCTCCGGATTAGCCGCCCAGGCCACCTCCGGCGCGTGGATCAGCCCGATGAACGACAGCACCGCTCCCACCGCGCAGGCGATCGCCGCGTAATGGAATTTCTTGTCCAGGATGAAGGTCACTATCGCCCCGAGCACGAGGCCGACGAGGACCGCGCCCTCCCCCAGCGTCTGCAGACCCTCGTAGACGACGCCCGCGTTGTTGAGCGCCTCGTCGCCGACCTCACCCGCAGTCGTACCGGCCGCACTGAGCGCGTTGTCGATCATCCCCGACCCCCATTGCGCGAGGTTCGGCAAGATCGCCGCGACGACCGCGATGGCATGCAGTCGCGGCACCGCCTGGAACGCCTGCGCGCCGATCAGCAGACCGATGTAGAGCAGGATCGGCACGATGGCCGGCACGGGCAACAACGCCTCGAGGACACCGAACAGGCCGACGAAGCACAGGACGCCGATGGCTACGCCGCTCGCCAGCGAGTAGGTCGACCGCCCGCCCGCGTCCTTCCAACCCGGGTGCCCGATGTACACGGCAGGTGGGAACGGCGAGCCGAAGGCGGCGCCGATGCACGCGCCGGCACCGTCGGCGAGGAGCACGCTGCGCAGGTTGTAGTTGTCGCCGGCGGCCGCGGCACTCTCCACGTTGCTCATCGCCTCGGTGAAGTTGTAGACGCCGAGCGGGATCGCGGTGCCGAGCAACGGCGCGAGATCGCCCAGACCGGAGAACAGCATGTCGAAGCGTTGGTCCGGCACCCCGATCGCGATGTCGGACACGGCCTGCGTCAGATCGGGTACCGACATGTAGCCGCCGATCCAACCGATGGCGGTGCCGACCAGCAGCGCCGCGAGGCCCACCGGGATGTTGCCGGGCAGGCGGACGTCGGTGAAGAAGCCGATGAGGATGATCGCCAGCACCGGCAGACCGATCCAGGCGACCTCCCACATCTGGGCGGCGGGACGCATGGAGATGAAGGTGATCGAGATGCCCGCGAGGGTGCCGAGCATGGCCGCGCGGGGGGTGATCTTGCGGACGTAGGGGCCCACGAACGCGCCGATCATCACGATCACCCCGATCATGAACGCCCACGCAAGACCCGCCTGCCACGCCTGCATGGCGTCATTCGTCGCGAGATAGACCGGCAGCATCACCACGAACACGACGATGAACATGTGCGGCACGCTGGGGCCGTACGGCAGTGCGGTCACATCGTCGCGACCCTCCCGTTTGGCCAGTCGGCGGGCGAGGAACGTGTAGTAGAGGTTGCCCAGGATGAGCGCGACACCGAGGGCCGGGAGAACTGTGCCCAGGACGTCACCGGCCGACACATTGACGACGGCGATCATCAGGCCGGTCAGGGTGAGGACGTTGACCAGGATGTTGAAGCCCAGGCCGAAGAAGGCATTGGTGTCACCCCGCGTCCACCACGGCAGGGATTTCGACGTCGGTGCGGACGATGGATCGGCGGGTGGCGCGGGATCGGTGGTGGTGCTCATGGGATGCGGGTTCCTCTCGGCGACAGGTGATGTGCAGTCAGGAGACTGCCGAGGACGGCGACGCTGCCGCATGTTCGGTGAGTGCGGCGATGAGCTCGCCGCTGGGCGCGGTCCAGCCGAAGATCCCGCCCTGGGCGGCGATCATCTCCAGGCCGACTCTTTGGAACTCCGGGAAATACGAACCGACACAGTCGGAGACGACCACGCACTCGTAGCCGCGGTCGTTCGCCTCGCGGGTGGTGGTGTGGACGCAGACCTCGGTGGTGACGCCGGTGACCAGCAGCTGGGTGATGCCGTGTTCGGCGAGGATCGCACCGAGGTCGGTCGCATAGAACGCGCCCTTGCCCGGTTTGTCGATCACCACCTCGCCGTCGGACGGCGTGAGCTCGTCGATGATGTCGTGGCCGTACTCACCCCTGATCAGGATGCGGCCGAATGCCCCCGGGTCTCCGATGCGCTTGGACGGCGCACCTCGATTCAGCTTCGCGGGCGGGCAGTCCGACAGGTCGGGCAGATGCCCCTCCCGGGTGTGGATCACCAGCATGCCCGCCCTTCGCGCGGCGGCGAGGAGCTCGACCAGCGGACCGACCACACGTTGCAGCTGTGTCACGTCGTTGCCGAGGGTCTCCCCGAATCCGCCGGGCAGCAGGAAGTCCCGCTGCATGTCGATGATGACCAGTGCCGTCGTGGTGAGATCGAGGGCGAGGTCGTCTGGTTGTGCGGAGATGGTCACGGTGTCGGCCACGTCGTCAGCCTTTCTGTGTCGTGATCGGGGATGGGGCCGGCCGCACCGGTGCGCGGCTCGTCGAGGAGTGCCGCCGCCAGCCGCAGCACGGTGTCGTCGGAGCGGGCGTCGCCCAGCAACATCGCGCTGTGCGGCCGGCCGTCGGCGGTGTGTCCCTGCGGGACCGCGACGCCGAGGAGGTCGAGCAGGTTCCCGAAGTGGGTGTAATGCCCGAGCATCGTGTTCGCCTTGATGGGCTGATCGAGCACCTCGTCGACGGTGAACGTGCGACCGATCGTCGGCACGACGAGGACGTCCATCGTCTGCCACAACCGGCCGACCTCGGCCCGCAACTCCTGCAAGGCCTGCATCGCGGTGAACGCGTCGACCGCGGAGTAGCGTTCGCCGCTGCGCAGGATGTCGCGCACCACCGGGTGGATGGAGTCTGGATGCTCGGCGAGGAAGTCACCGAACACGACTAGCCGTTCGGCCACCCAGGGACCTGCGTAGAGCAGCTCGCCGGCGGCGAGGAACGGCGCCAACGACGTCTCGACGATCTCGACCGGGAGGCCGAGATGGGCGATCTTGTTCCGGAACCCGAGGTGTGCGGCACGCATGGCGTCGTCGCCGAAGAACTCGAGCTCGTCCGGTGGGGGCAGGGCAACGCGGATTGGCCCACCACCAGACGTCGGCCCCGGCGCGCGCGACCATGGGTCCGCGTCGTCGCGTCCCTGCATCACCTGCATCACGCGGTCGACGTCGTCGATGCAGCCGGCCATCATCGTGATGCAGTCGAGCGATTTGCACGCCGGCACCAGACCGACCGTGCTGATCAGTCCGCGCGAGGGTTTGTAGCCGACGATTCCGTTGAGCGCGGCGGGCACGCGACCCGAACCCGCGGTGTCGGTCGCGACCGCGAACGGCACCTGTCCGAGGGCGACGGCCAACGCCGAGCCCGAACTCGAACCGCCACTGATCATCTCACCGCCGTAGACGCTGCGCGGAATCGTGTACGGGGTCCGGGTGCCGTTCAGACCGGTGGCGAACTGGTCGAGATTGGTCTTCCCGACGTAGAGCGCGCCCGCGTCCAGCAGGCGCTGGACGGAAGGTGCCGTCTCCTCGGCGACATAGGCGTAGTCGGGGCAGGACAACGTGGTCGGCACGCCCGCCACGTCGATGCTGTCCTTCACGCCGAACGGCACCCCGTAGAGCGGCAACGCACGCGCCCCCGGACGATTCTCGAGCTCCGCCGCAGCGGTCAGCAGCTGCTCGCGCGGCACGGTGGACAGCCACGTCCCGTCATCGCCGCGCGCTTCGATCGCGTCGGCGACGCCTCGCGCGGTTCGCGACGGCGAACCGCTCCCGCTGACATGACTCTCGAGGATCTCGGCGACCGACGGACCGATCCTGGGCCCCGACTCGTGACGGGCTGGTTTTTCCATACCGTCGATTGTCGACAGAATTGTGGCATCTGCGGATCGACTGTGTGTCGGTTGTGTTAGCGCGTGCCGCCGTGGGCCGCCGGACCGTCGGGTGAGGCCGACAAATCGAGATACTGCAGGTGACCGTGGTCGTGCAGCGCGGCCACCGCCGCGCCTGGATCATTCGTCTCCAACGCCTCGAGAATGGCGAGATGCCGCTTGAACCCGTCGTCGGGCCCGTGATGATCGGCGGTCTCCGACCGTAAGTTCACCGCCATCGGCAGCTGGAGTTTCAACAGGATCGGCTCGAGCGCGATGTCGAGCTGCCGGTTGCCGGCCAACCCCACCACCGCGGCGTGGAACCGGCGGTGTGCGTCATCCTTGGCGAGATCGTCGGTTGCGCGGCGCATCTCCGCGACCGCCGCCCGCACCGGGGCCAACTGCGCTTCCGGTTCGGTGAGCGGCAGGGCCGATTCCACGGCATACCGTTCGAGGACCTGGCGGAGACCGAACAGCTGCACGATATCCTGCGGGGACCACTCGGCCACCCTGGTCCCCCGGCGACGCTGATGTTCGACGAGTCCCTGTTGAGCGAGCAGCCGCAGCGCCTCACGCACCGGCGCCCGGCTGATGCCGAGGTCGGCGCACAGCGTCTCCTCGACGATCTTCTCCCCCGGCTTCAATCCGCCGGACAGGATCGCGTCGCGGATACGGCGACCGGCGACGTCCACGAGACTCTCGGGGAGTCCGCTGTCCACATTCGCCGCGTCGGCCCCGGTCATGCGCTCCTCGTCCGTCGGGGATGCTGATCATCCGCGGTCTGATGTCCCTGCAGTGTAGTGGCGCAGGCGGCGTCACCGCCGCCACGGCTCCCGACGGCCCGGCGGCCGGGCCTCGCCGGAACCGGCCCGACCCGACTTGCAATAATGTGCACCGGCGGGCACACGGTGCCCCTCGGGGCGGTAGCTCAGTCGGTTAGAGCCGCGGACTCATAATCCGCTGGTCGTGGGTTCGAGCCCCACCCGCCCCACCACGCGAAGGCGCGCGGGACTCCCCGATCGCATGAGCCGACCGTACGATCACTCGGTGACCCCGCGAGCCGGATTGCCAAACCGGCTGCACCCCAACACAGTTCGCTCCGCTAACCATCTCCGGCGGAGATGCGGCGCCGAATCCGGCGGCGGGACAACATGGTTCGCACGGCTAAACGTTGCACCGGGGTAGCAGAATGACGTCCCACGAGCACCATCAGCCCCACCTGCCATCTCGAGCCACAGCGAATAGCATTGCAACGCAATTGCATCCACCTCCCGGCGGACGAGCATACGAACAAAGAGATGAATTTCCCGTGTCCGGCCACTCGGCGGGAGTACTGTCCGCGATAATCGTCTTGATCAGCACCCGCGCAACCGTCCGCTCCACCTCCCGTCCCTCTGTTCGTGGAGATCCGCCGATGACACGATCCCTTGTCCCGTCCCGAAAACATCTCTCCGCCAGGCAGTCCCCCATCTCGACCATGAGGCAGTGCATGGCGTGCGCGATCGTTCTGGGCGCGGTGGCGGCCGCGGCCGTCGCGCCGTCGGCCGGCGCCGATCCCGTCAGGGACGGAGACGAGGCGGCCACGACATTCAATCTCTTCATTCCCGGCACCTGGGAGACGAGCGAGTCGGCGAATCCCGCGCGGGCCACCGGCGCGCTGAAACCCATCGCCGATCGCATTCGGCGCGACCACGGCGATGCTGCGACGATCTATTTCCTGCCCTACGTCGCGCGAGCGTTCGACAATGGCGAGAGTTACGGCGTCAGCAAGGCCACGGCCCTCGACAACGCGACACGCGTCCTCCGTGATTTCGCCGCCGATCACCCCGGCGCGAGGTACACGATCTCCGGCTACAGCCAGGGCGCCGACGCCGCAGGAGATCTGGCTGCGGCGATCGGTAATCACCTCGGACCGATCGCCGCGGACAAGGTGCTCGGAGTCGCGCTGCTGGCCGATCCGCGGGCGGGCACCTCGGGCGAGACCGTGGTCGGACCGAAGGCCGACGGCACCGGCATCGCCGATCCGCGGCCGCAGGGCATGGGCAGCCTGCTGGGCAAGGTCTCGTCCATCTGCGCCCCCAGCGACCTCTACTGCTCGATCGACAAGAGGCAGAATCCGTTCCTCGGCAAGCTGGGGTCGGTGCTGAGCAAGACGCCGGAGGAGGCAGCCGGTGCCGTGAAACGCGCGGCCAGTGCGGCGACGATCCTCGCGGCACTGCCCTTCCCACGCATCATCGATGGCCTGAGCGCACTGCCGACGAAGGTCGCCACAGGCGATCTCAAGGCCGCGCACGCCCTCTCCCGCACCCTGAACGCCGACCTCACGCCGCTGGTGGAACTCGCCGCGACGGTGGACTTCACCGAGGTGTCCACCACGCTCGCGCTCATCCCGGACAAGACCGGATTCACCAAGGCCGTGTCGGTGCTCGCCGGGGCGCTCGCCCACGTCGACATCGAACGGGCAGCGCTGCTGGTCGGCAAGATCCAGGAGCTCACCTGGACAGCCGCCGGCGCGGTCGGACGACAGGTCGGCGCCACCACGCTGCCCTCCGCAAACGCCACACCCGCCGAGCTCAGAAGCGTCGCATCAGAGCTCGCCTCGGTCTCCCGCGGTGTCATCACCGCGTCGGCGCGGACCGGCGGTGAGCTCGAGGTGATATCGCCGGATCTGCGCACTCTCGCGACCTCGGTGACCACCATCGTCACGAAGTACGCCATCACCGACCCCGCCGCCCTCGTCACCGACGCCGTCAGCGCGGGCAGGTTCTACTCGTCCGACAGCCACGTCGGATACGGGTCGTTGATCGTCGACGGCCAGGGACGGGACGCGATCGACTGGCTGGGTGACTGGCTCTCCGCGGCCATCTCCCGGGCCGGCTGAGCCCACCATCGACGGACGCGTCCGTCGAGCGTCCGCGTGTCCTCCTGTGGGTGACCTCACATGCCCGGAACCCGGTGACATCGCTCCGCCGACCTGCCCGATCGGACAGGTCGTCGCATACTGCTCTACATCGCCGAACATCGAGGGAGGGCGACATGAGCGGCACGGGGCAGCACATCTGGGGACGACCACGACCGGTTCCGGACCGGTGCCGAGGGGAGCACACGTACGCGGGCGGCTGCGTCTACAACGCCGACGATCCGCATCGTCCACTGTTCCCCGAGGAACTGCGTCCGGGGCGCCGCTTCACCACAGCCGCCTGATACCTCGCGGTCAGCCGATGTCGTGGTCAGCCGATGTCGTGGTCAGCCGACGTCGAGGTCAGGGTCCACGGCCTGCTCGAGCAGGCTGCGCCGATACGCCTCCAACGCGACGAGATCGCCGAACACCGCGTTGTAGCCGTCGGGATCCTCGCCCGGGGACATCCGCCGCAACCGGGACTTGATGTCGGCGATCTGGGCACCCACCCACACTTCCTGGAGCCGGGCGAGCACGCTGGCGATGTAGCGCGGGATGTTGTTCTCGCCCACCGGCATCGACTCGACCGCCAGCTCGGTGACCAGCGGTCCGATCACCGGATCGTCGACGGTGTTGTGCACGGCGTCGACCCACTCGGCGCCGCCCATCCCGCTCGACGTCCCACCGAGGGCGGTCATCGCCGTACGGATCGTCGCGTACGCGGGCTCGGTGAAACACTCGACCGGGAGGGAATCGAACACGGTGCCGGCGATGGCCGGATACTGCAGCGCGGCCTTCAACGCCTCACGCTGCGGCCACAAACGCGGATCTGTCGGCAACGGGCGAGCGGTGGGCGGGGTCGATGTCGCCTCGGGCCGTTGCCGACGCATGGAACTCACCCGGTCGTTGCGCCCGCCACGCGCGGGGGCCGCGGTCCCGGTGGCCCGCGCGAAACGCGCACCCTCCTCGCGCACCCGGGACAACACCTGAGCGACCTCTTCCCAGCCGACCCAGCCGGCCAGCTGCCGCGCGTACTCGTCCCGCAGTGCGATGTCCTTGATGCGCGCGACCACGGGCACGGTGTCGCGCAGCGCGTGCACCCGCCCCTCGGCGGTGTCCAGGTCGTGTTCGGCCAGCAGCGCCTTGATCGCGAACTCGAACATCGGCACCCGCCGCGCGATCAGGTCGCGCACCGCCGGGTCGCCGCTGCGCTGCCGGAGCTCACACGGATCCATCCCGTCGGGCGCCACCGCCACAAATGTCTGGCCCGCGATGCTCTGCTCCCCCTCGAAAGCCTTGAGGGCCGCGGCCTTCCCCGCCTCGTCGCCGTCGAAGGTGTAGATGACCTCGCCGCGGAAATAGGAGTCGTCCATCATCAGCCGGCGCAGCAGGGCGAGGTGGTCCTCGCCGAATGCCGTGCCGCAGGACGCGACGGCCGTGGTGACGCCCGCCTGGTGCATGGCCATCACGTCGGTGTAGCCCTCGACCACGACCACCTGATGCCCCTTGGCGATGTTCTTCTTCGCGTGGTCGAGGCCGAACAGCACCTGGGACTTCTTGTACAGCATGGTCTCCGGCGTGTTCATGTACTTGCCGAGATTGTCGTCGTCGAACAGTTTGCGGGCCCCGAAACCGATGATGTCGCCGCCGAGGTTCCGGATCGGCCAGAGCAGCCGTCGGTGGAACCTGTCGATCGGACCCTTGCGGCCCTGCTTCGACAGGCCCGCCGCCTCGAGCTCGCTGAACTCGAAACCTTGCGACAGAAGAACTTTCGTCATCGTGTCCCACCCGGCCGGGGCGTAGCCGCAGCCGAAGGTCTGGGCTGTGGACGCGTCGAAGTCCCGTTCGGTCAGGTAGTCACGAGCCTTCTGTGCCTCCGGCGACTGCAGCTGCTCGGCGTAGTACTTCTGTGCCGCGGCGTTGGCCGCGACCAGGCGCGCCCGGGTGCCCCGGTCGCGGACGATGGTGGTGCCGCCACCCTCGTAGTGGATCTGATAGCCGATGCGGTCGGCGAGTTGCTGTACGGCCTCGACGAAACTGATGTGTTCCTGCTTCTGCAGGAAGCTGTAGACGTCGCCGCCCTCGCCGCAGCCGAAGCAGTGGAAGTGTCCGTGATTGGGCCGCACATGGAACGACGGCGACTTCTCGTCGTGGAACGGGCACAGACCCTTGAGGCTGTCCGCACCCGCGCGCCGCAGCGCCACGTAGTCGCCGACGATGTCCTCGATCTGCGTCTGCTCACGGATCGCCGTGATGTCACGATCGGGGATTCGGCCTGGCACGCGACCAGTGTAGTGCCAGCAGCCGGCTATCCCAGATGCGCCTGCGCGCCGGAGTTCTGTCGATCGCTGCGCTCCAGACGACCCTCGGTCATCGATGCGATCTGGTCGACGATGACCCGCAGTCGCGCGTCGTCATCGGCGGCTTCCTGCCAGAACGGCACAAAGATGGGGTCCAGACCGCCGGGCGCGGCCGCGGTCAGCCAGTCCGCGACGCGGTGGATGCGTTCGCGTTGACGCTGTTGGGTGGCCTTGTGCCGTTCATTGGAGAAGATGAACCGCAACGCCAAGGTCTTGAGGATGGCGACCTCGGCGGCGACCAGCGGTGACACCGTGAGATCCGCGTCGTACCGGGCAACCGACCGGTTGCCCACGACGGCGCGCGTGCCGGTGATCGCGGCCGAGGCGAATCGGCCGATGAGCTCACTGGTCAGCCGTTTGAGGGTGACCGAGCTGTCGAGGCTGCCGTCGAACCCACCTGCCGCCACGACGATCTCCATCCGCGACAGCCGTTGGGCCGCATCGATCAGGGCACCCGCCTCGAGTCCGTCGAACTCCTTGACCCCGATGTCGGCGAGCGCGCGCTGATCGGTCGGGTCACCCAACGTGCGCAGGTCGATGCGGTGGGCGATCACTCCGTCCTCGAGGTCGTGCACCGAGTAGGCGACGTCGTCGGACCAATCCATCACCTGCGCCTCGATGCATTGCCGATCACCCGGCGCGTCCCGGCGGACCCACTCCAGCGCCGCCGCGTCGTCGTCGTAGGCGCCGAACTTGATCGCCGGCGGTCTGCGCAACCAGGGGTACTTGAGGGTGGCGTCGAGCGACGCGCGGGTCAGGTTGAGTCCGGCGCTGCGCCCGTTCGCGTCGAGCAGCTTGGGTTCGAGCCGGGTCAGGATGCGCAGGTTCTGCGCATTGCCCTCGAAGCCCCCGATGTCGACCGCGACCTCGTTCAGTGCGCGTTCCCCGTTGTGCCCGTAGGGCGGATGGCCGATGTCGTGGGCCAGCCCCGCGAGTTCCACCAGATCCGGCTCGCAGCCCAGGCCGATGGCGATGCCGCGGCCGATCTGCCCGACCTCGAGCGAGTGGGTCAACCGGGTGCGGGGGGTGTCGCCCTCGCGCGGGCCGACGACCTGGGTCTTGTCGGCCAGCCGGCGCAGGGCGGCCGAATGCAGGACACGAGCCCGGTCGCGGGCGTAGTCGCTGCGGTGATCGGTGCGGGTCCCGGGCAGACTCGCCACCTTGGGGGCCTCCGGCACGATCCGTTCGACGGCCTCGTCGCCGTAGGCGGCCGCCAGAGGGATGGCGGGAACACCGGTGGTGCTAGTCAAGCACCCATCCCCGCGCAACCGCGAAGTCGGTGATCCGCTGTCGGATCGCCACGATCTGCGCCGCGGTCAGGTCATCGGCCGAGTCGAGCAGGAGTTCGGTGACCTCCTCGGTGAACGAGGACGCGTCCAGCGAGCCTCCGCCGCTGCGGGGGCGTCGACCGCGATCGCCACGGTCACCCCGATCGCCACGGTCGTGCGAGCGGCCGCCGTGATCGTGGTTGTCGCGACGGTGGGCGCGAGCGCTCGACGTGCTCGGCCCGTCGTCGGCGGGTGCCGCCTCGGTGACCGCCACGTTGACCGCCTTGGTCCCCCGGTCGGTCTCCTCGATGTCGAACTCGACCTTCGCGCCCGGCTTCAGCGCGTTCTCGTCGATGTCGATGTCATTGATGTGCAGGAAGACGTCGGCACCGCCCGCCTCCGGTGCGAGAAATCCGAAACCCCGATTTGTGTCGTAATGGACGACCTTGCCGCTGACGGTCACTGCTGCACTCACTCTCCTCGCCGCACCGGCCACGGACCCCATGCCCGGGCGTGCGACAACTCCACAATCAACTATGACAGATAACCGCAGGTCGCACCTCGCGACGGCGGGATGGCCGAGAGGTCGGTCAGGCCCCGAGGAGCTTGCCGCCGAGGTACTCGACGACCTTGTCCAGCGCCACTCGCTCCTGGCTCATCGTGTCGCGTTCGCGCACGGTGACGGCCTGGTCGTCGAGGGTGTCGAAGTCGACGGTCACGCAGAACGGCGTGCCGATCTCGTCCTGGCGGCGGTAGCGCTTGCCGATACCCTGCGCGTCGTCGAACTCGACGTTCCAGTGCCTGCGCAGTTCGGCCGCGAGATCCTTCGCCTTGGGCGACAGCTTCTCGTTGCGCGACAGCGGCAGGACCGCGACCTTGACCGGCGCCAGACGCCGATCCAGCTTCAGCACCGTGCGGGTGTCGGTGCCGCCCTTGGCGTTCGGCACCTCCTCCTCGGTGTAGGCGTCGCACAGGAATGCCATCAGCGAGCGGGTGAGGCCGGCCGCGGGTTCGATGACGTACGGCGTGTAGCGCTCGCCGGAGGCCTGGTCGAAGAAGGACAGATCCTCGCCCGAGTGCTTGCTGTGGGTCGAGAGGTCGAAGTCGGTGCGGTTGGCCACGCCCTCGAGCTCACCCCAGGGGTTGCCGGAGAAACCGAACTTGTACTCCACGTCGACGGTGCGCTTGGAGTAATGCGAGAGCTTCTCGGCCGCATGCTCGTAGAGCCGCAGGTTCTCCGGGTCGATGCCGAGGTCGACGTACCAGTCGAATCGCTGGTCGATCCAGTACTGGTGCCAGGTCTCGTCCTCGCCGGGCTTGACGAAGTACTCCATCTCCATCTGCTCGAACTCGCGGGTGCGGAAGATGAAGTTGCCGGGCGTGATCTCGTTGCGGAAGCTCTTGCCGATCTGCGCGATGCCGAACGGTGGCTTCTTGCGCGCGGTCGTCATCACGTTCTTGAAGTTCACGAAGATGCCCTGCGCTGTCTCCGGCCGGAGATAGTGCAGCCCCTCCTCGTCGTCGACGGGGCCGAGGTAGGTCTTCATCAGACCGCTGAACGCCTTGGGCTCGGTCCACTGGCCGGGCTGCCCGGTGTCCGGGTCGTTGATGTCGGCGAGGCCGTTGACCGGCGGGTGCCCGTGTTTGATCTCGTAGGCCTCGAGAAGGTGATCCGCGCGGTAGCGCTTGTGCGTGTGCAGCGACTCGACGAGCGGATCGGTGAACACCTCGACGTGCCCGGAGGCCTCCCACACCCGTCGCGGCAGGATGACCGACGAGTCCAGCCCGACGATGTCGTCGCGGCTGGTGACCATCGAGCGCCACCACTGCTTCTTGATGTTCTCCTTGACCTCGACGCCCAGCGGCCCATAGTCCCACGCGGACCGGGTCCCTCCGTAGATCTCACCGCTCGGGAAGACCAGACCTCGACGCTTGGCGAGATTGACGACGGCTTCGACGCGGTTGGACTGGGCGGCCACGGTGAATGATCTCCAACGACTAGTTCGGGTTCGGGTGCGTCGCGTGCGGCGTCAGCGTCGCTGACGACACGGCAACCCTTACAGGGTAGCCGCAGGGCGCGGCGGCGATGGAATCGCAACCATCGACCGATCACGGAAACGCCTACCCTGGTGCGGTGACCGGGGCCCAGCGACACGTCGACGATCGTCGCGCGCATGCGGTGCTGTCCCTTGTCCTGGCGTTCGCCGTCGCGGCCTGCGCGGGCACCGACCCGACCGCCGACCGCACCAGCTCGTCTCCGGCCGGCCCCACCGTGGCCACCTCCCTCACACCGGACGGCCTCGCCGCCGCGGTCACCCTGGACAACGTGATGGGCCATGTCCGGGCCCTGCAGTCGATCGCCGAGCGGCACAACGGGAACCGTGCGTCCGGAACAGCCGGGTACGACGCCTCGGTCGATTATGTCGCCGGGCGTCTGACCGACGCCGGGTTCTCCGTCACCACACCGACATTCGACTATCCCCGGTTCGAAAGTGGACCACTGACACTCACTGCCGACGGCCGGCCCGTCGAGGCCACCGTGGTGCAGTATTCCGCCGGGACGGGCGGGCGGCCACTGACCGGCGGACCGGTGGCGATCACCGGCCACGGATGTGCGCCCGCCGACTATCCGCCGACCACCTCGGGCGCGATCGCGGTGGTGGATCGCGGGACATGCACATTCGCCGCCAAGGCCCGCGCCGCGGCGGATGCGGGCGCCCGCGCAGTGGTCGTCGTGAACACATCGCCCGATGCGTTGACCGGTGCCACCCTCGGCGTCGATAGCGCCGCCGCCATCCCGGTTGTCGGCGTGGCGCAGGCGTCGGGCCCAGGACTCCGCGATGCCGGCGCGCTCACCCTGAACCTCACCGCGGAGACCAGGACGATCACCTCCCGCAACGTGATCGCGCAGACGCGGACCGGCGCGGTCGACGACGTGGTGGTCGCGGGCGCCCACCTCGACAGCGTCGCCGACGGGCCGGGCATGAACGACAACGCGACCGGGACGGCCGCGGTCCTCGAGACCGCGCTGCGGCTCGGTTCGTCACCTCGCGTCGAGAACGCCGTGCGCTTCACGTTCTGGGGTGCCGAGGAGGACGGGCTCGTGGGGTCGTCGCGCTACGTGAGCGGTCTCGACGACGAGCAGCGCCGCACGATCGGCCGCTATCTCAACTTCGACATGCTGGGCTCCCCGAACCCCGGCTACTTCGTCTACGACGGCGACGATTCCGAGTCCCGGGGTGCCGGACCCGGGCCGGCGGGCTCCGACCAGATCGAGCGCGTCTTCACCGAGTACTACGACGGCCGCCGCATCCCGACGCGACCCGCCGACTTCACCGGACGCTCGGACTACGGACCGTTCCTGGAGATCGGAGTCCCCGCCGGCGGCATCCTGACCGGCGCCGAGGAGAAGAAGTCGGCGGAACAGGCCACGCTCTGGGGCGGCCGGGCCGACGCCCCGTTCGACCCGAACTACCACCGGAGGGGCGACACCGTCGACAACGTCGACCGGGTCGCACTGGGGATCAACTCGTCGGCGGTCGGGTATGCGGTGGGGACCTGGGCGCTCGCGATGGATCACACACGTGCTCGTGGCAACTCACCCGCCTCCACGGCGCCTAGCTGATCGGAATCGGGTCGGCTATGACCACCAGCGCACCGACGACCAAGCAGAGCAGCACGCCCAGTACGGCAACGGCCGCGGCGATCCATATCCGCCGCGTCTGCCCCTTGGGTGCGAACACGATCGCGAGGATTGCGGCGACCAGCAACGAGAGGCCGATCGGCAGAAAGGCGAGCCGCTGACGCATGGTGTCCAGCGGCAGAATCAACTGAGCTCCGTACAGGGCGAGAACCAGCGCAGGTACGCCAATTCCCAGTGACAGCAGGGCAACCAGGGTGTTGAGACGAGTCTGCGCGTCTGCCTCGCGGGAACTCGATATCGATGAGGCCGCCTCCAACAAGCCCACCAAGGTCGTCGATTCCTCGTTCAACTGTTCCGCGATCTGCTCGCACTGACGGATGGCGGCATCGTGCATGCGCATCCATGTACGTGTCTCGATCGTCGCCGCCGGTTGGCTCACGATCAGCGATGGATCTCGGAGTTTGCGATACGCGTGATAGGCCTGATCGTCGTCGATGAACGACCACATACCTTCACGGACGGCTTCCCGCGCGCCGTCCACCACCCGTCCACACAGGATGTTCAACTTGAGCACAGATGACACGATCCATGTGTGCGCCTCGTCCGCTGTCTCGTCGGCGGACTCATCCGCGAGTTTCTCCTCGAGCAGATATCGGATCTCTCGGATCTGCGCCACCGAGTTCCTGGACAACTCGCAAACCGCCTTCGCGTGCACGGCCACCACGTGACCCGCAGCGGCGTCGATCGAGTGATCGGGCATGAGTTCTGCGATCCGCCGGACGAACGCATCGACAAGCCCTGATCGGAGGGGAGACTCGGCGTCGACATCATCGCGAACCGCGTCGAGGACACCGTCGCGGACGCGCCACTCATCGACGACGACCAACTGGTAGTCGACGCGGCCGTTGCCATCAACGAGGATCCGAACCCTGCCCATACAGATTCCGTCGACGCCATTCGCCGGATCCTCAACCCAGTGAAGCAGGAGGGGCACGAGCCGGACGGCCAGCCGATGTCGATCCGTGACCTCGACCATGTCGCGGTGACTCCAGATCGTTCGTCCGTCCAGGACAGATACGCCAGGCCCTTGTGACAATGGACCTCGCGACGGCGACGATGCGTCCATGCTCCCCCTTTGATCGCCTACCGGCTACCAACCTCAAATGAAAACGACTTCCTTTAGTATGGAGGCAATGGACTCCATCGGCTCACATGATCGAGATCGCGTCACCACCCGGCCAGACGTCGCGGGTCTGGTGGAGTGCACGGCGGCGAGCGAGCTCCTCCGCGCGCTGGCGTCACCGACCAGGATCGCCATCGTTCTGTTGCTCCGCGAACGCCCATCGTGTGTCCACGAGATCGTCGGCACACTCGAGTTGAGCCAGCCCCTGGTCAGTCAGCATCTCCGCGTCCTCAAGGACGCCGGTGTGGTGCGCGGGCAGCGCAACGGGCGAGAGATCATGTACGAGCTCGTCGACGACCACCTCGCGCACATCGTCACCGATGCGCTCACGCACGCCATGGAGGACGTCGCCTCCCCGGTCGACCCCGGTGGCACACCGGCGGTGGCGGAATGACCTCGCCCACCGACCGGCCCGTCACCGGAGTGCGTTCGACCAAACAGCGTGCCGCCATCGCCGATGCACTCGCCGCCGGCGATGACTTCGTCTCCGCGCAGGAGCTGCACGATCAGCTCAAGGCGCGGGGTGAGTCGATCGGACTGACGACCGTCTACCGGAATCTGCAGGCGTTGAGTCAGTCCGGGCAGATCGATGTGCTGTGGGACGGCTCGGGTGAGACGCGGTACCGGCATTGCTCGTCGGGACATCACCATCACCTGGTGTGCCGACGATGCGGGACGACCGTCGAGGTGCAGGCCGACCCTGTTGAGAAGTGGGCAGCGAGTGTCGCTGCGCAACACGGCTTCTCCGACATCAACCACACCGTCGAGGTGTTCGGGTACTGCGCGGCGTGCCGGTCGGCGAACTGACCGGCCCCTGCTACGAACCCGACAACCGCCGGGCGACGTCGGCGCCGGCCGAGAGCACCATGTGCAGCACGGTCAGCAACGGGATGTCGTCGAGCGATCCGGCCGGAAAAGTGTAGTACTGCAATACGTCTGTGGTGACGCCCTCCGGATCTGAACGCCGCAGTGCGCCGAAGCTCAGTTGCCCGTCCGCAGACTGCACGTCGTCGCGAAGTGCGTCGGTGTTGGGCAGGTTCACCGCGACCAGCTGGGTGACGGTCAGCACATCGAGACCCGGGGCGAGGGTCAGGGCCCTGATCGAGGCCCGGGTGGCTCCCACCTGGACCACCACCGAGTCGGGGTCCACGGAGACCACATCACCGAATTCGCCGACGAGTCCGGCCACCCGAGCCGGGAGCGCCGCACCGGGAGACGGGGCGGTCACGTGGGCATCACTCCGCCGAATCGTCGGTCACGTGAAGCGTATTCGACGCAGGCTGCCCAGAGATCGCGCCTGTCGAAGTCCGGAAAGAGCTTCTCCTGGTACACCATCTCGGCGTAGGCGGACTGCCACAGCAGGAAGTTGGAGATCCGCTGCTCCCCCGACGGGCGGAGGAACAGGTCGACGTCGGGCATGTCCGGCTCGTCGAGATAACGCGCGAAGGACGCCTCGGTGATCCGATCCGGATCGATCTCGCCCGCGGCGGCTCGGCGTGCGATCTCCTTTGCCGCATCGGCGATCTCGGCCCGCCCACCGTAGTTGACGCACATGGTGAGCGTCATGACGGTGTTGTCCCTGGTCAGCTCCTCGGCCACCTCGAGTTCACGGATCACGCTGCGCCACAGGCGAGGTCGACGTCCGGCCCACCGGACCCGGACCCCCATCTCGTTCATCTCGTCGCGGCGTCGCCGGATCACATCGCGGTTGAAGCCCATCAGGAACTTGACCTCGTCCGGGCTGCGGGACCAGTTCTCCGTCGAGAACGCATAGGCGGAGAGCCAGCCGACCCCGAGTTCGATACAGCCGCAGACGGTGTCCATCAGGACCGCCTCGCCACGCTTGTGCCCCTCGGTCCTCGGCAGACCGCGGTCCTGGGCCCAACGTCCGTTGCCGTCCATCACCAGTGCGACATGCCGTGGGATGAGTTCCGGCTGGAGGCCCGGCGGCCGCGCGCCGCTGGGATGCGGGTCGGGCGGACGGACCGGGACGCGGTCTCGGGGTTCGGATGCGGACTGCCGTTTCCCGGGTCGCGATCCGGGTCGTAGAGCCATCAACCGTCTCCTCTCACGCGGTGTCCACCAGCCTATGAGGTGCTTCGCGTTCGATGAGCGGCAGGGTTCGCAACTGACGTTCGAGATGCCATTGCAGATGTGCCGCAGTCAGCCCGCTGGCCTGGCGCTGCATCGACGAACTGACCCCGACGGTGTGCTCCCAGTCGCCCCGGAAGAGCGCGTCCATCAGATCCAGCACACCCGGTGACGGAGTGGCCGCGCCCGGTGGACGGCAATGGATGCAGACCGCGCCGCCCGCGGCCACATGGAACGCCCGATGCGGTCCCGGCTGTGCGCACCGTGCACACAGGTCCAGCGTCGGCATCCACCCGGCACAGTGCATGGCCCGGAGCAGGTAGGCGTCGAGGATGAGTTCGTTCTGGCGGCGGCGCTCGGCGAGCGCGGACAGCGCACCGACGGTCAGTCGGTGTAGTTGGGCGGCCGGGGCGCGCTCCTCACCGGCCAGCCGCTCCGCGGTCTCGAGCACCGCGCACGCGGTGGTGTAGCGGCCGTAATCGGCGACGATGGCGTCCGCGAAGGCGTTCAGGGTGTGCACCTGCGTCACGACGTCCAGACTGCGGCCGGGATAGAGGTGCACGTCGACGTGCGCGAACGGCTCGAGCCGGGCGCCGAACTTCGATCGGGTGCGGCGGACCCCCTTGGCAACCGCGCGCACCAGGCCGTGGTCCTGGGTGAGCAACGTGATGATGCGATCGGCTTCGCCCAGCTTGTGCTGGCGAAGCACCACGGCCTCATCCCGATAGAACCTCACCGGGACATTCTTCCACCGCGCACCGACAGCGCACCGCTACGACATGCGTCGCCTCAGGTCCGACCGGATTCCGACACCTCGCCGGCCGCCTTCTCCCGGTCCACCGCGGCGACATGCGCCGGCGACGGAGTGGTGATGGTGGCCGGTCCCTCCCCGTCCAACAGCTTGGCCAACCGGGGTGGCAACGTCATGCCACCCGGGAAGCGATGCCATCCCTTGCGGTCGTAGAGCTTGGTTCCGCCCCAGCCGAGCAGGAGCCCGACGATCAGACCGATGATGCACTGGATGACCGAGCGACCCAGCCCGGCGTCGAAGTCCGCATCGAAGTAGAGGATCGCGCGAGCGCCGAGATAGACCAGATGCATCGGCTCGAATGCGGCGATCCACGCGAACAGACGTGGACTGGCCTCCAGCGGGACGGTGCCGCCGGACGACGGCAGGCCGAGGATCACGAAGAACAAGAGGTTCAGCAACAACCCGGGGTTGCCGAACACTGCCATCATCGAACTCGCCGAGACCCCGACGGCGGTGATCACCAGCACCGAGAACACCCACAGCGAGAACGCATTCGGCAGCGATGTGCCGACCGCCGTACACACCCCGATGAACAACGCCGACTGCACCACCGCGACAAGGAACATGATCGTCCATTTGGCGGCGAGGGTGCCCCACCGCGAGATCGCCAGCCGTTGCCGGAGCTGATAGAACGGCCCGAACTCGATCGGGGTCTGACCGAGAATCCCGTCGACGACGATGCTGACCATCATCGCCCCGGTGAAGCCGGCGAGGATCAGCAGCAGCGTGTAGTAGAACGCGGACAGGCCGTTCCCGGAACCGTCCGGCAACGGCGTCGGCTCGACGACCTTCACCTCGACCGGGTTCGACAGCGCGAGTTGGGCGGCACCGGAGAACGGGACGTCGGCCTTCACCAGGGTCTGCCGGACGGTGGCGACCAACCGCTGCCCGACCTGGGCGTTGACCTGCTCGGACATCTGGTCGGCGAACGTCGTGGTGACCGCCGAGGCGAAGGTGCCCGAACCTCTGTTGATGAAGACGTCGATGGCCATCGGGTCCGGTTTGGCCTGCAGCACGGCGGAGCGGCCCAGGCTCACCGCGCGATTGGTGAAGTTCGGACCGATCACGACGACCCCGTAGGCCTTGCCGGAGTTCAGCTCGTTCAGCGCGGTCGTGCGGTCGGTCCGGTGCACGGCGATCCCACTCTCGGCTGCGGCCGAGATCACCCCGTCCGCGACCTCGTCGCCGAAGTTCTGAGTCGTCGTCCCGCCGTCGGGATTGTCGACCTCACCGCCCCGATCCTCGTTGACCAACGCGATCGGGAAATCGTGCAGATTTCGTTGCGGGTCGGCCACCGCTCCCATGTAGAACGCCGCCATCAGCGACATGATGACGACGACGAGGAGCAACGGCGCCAGCCAGAATCGGGGCGACCGGAGCACGCCGGCGATGGTGGTGCCCGCCTCGGCGTCGTGCGTCGGGGCCTCGTGGCCACCCCGGCCGACCTGCCGCGCTTCCTCGCCTGTGTCGTGCCGACCCATCTCTGCTCCCTCTCGACTCGCCGATGCCGGACCGCAGAGGTCAGAAACCCATGCGCCTGAGCTGTTTCGGGTCCCGTTGCCAGTCCTTGGCCACTTTCACATGCAGATCGAGGTAGATCTTGGTGCCCAACAACTTCTCGATCTGGGCGCGGGCGACGGTCCCGACCTCTTTGAGTCGTGAGCCCTTGTGCCCGATGATGATTCCCTTCTGGCTGTCGCGCTCGACGTAGAGGATCGCGTGCACATCGACCATCGACGGGCCATCCCCGTCGCCGTCATCACGCGGGATGACCTCCTCGATCACGACCGCCAGCGAATGCGGGAGCTCGTCGCGAACGCCCTCGAGCGCGGCCTCGCGGATGAACTCCGCCATCAACGTCTCCTCGGGCTCGTCGGTGAGCTCGCCGTCGGGGTAGAAGGCCGGCCCCGGGTCCATCAAGCCGACCAGGACATCGGTCAACACGTCGAGTTGCTTGCCCGACTTCGCCGACACGGGCACCACCTCGGACGTCGGGCCGAGGAGCTGTGAGAGCGCCATCAACTGCGCCGCGACCCGGTCCGGGGTGACCCGGTCGATCTTGGTGACGACGCCGAGCACCGTCGTGCGGGGTGCCATCTGGCGCACCTGGGAGACAATCCACCGGTCACCGGGCCCGACGGCCTCGTCGGCGGGCACGCACACGCCGATGACGTCGACCTCGGAGTACGTGTCGCGCACGAGATCGTTGAGGCGCTGTCCGAGCAGCGTCCGCGGGCGATGCAGACCGGGCGTGTCCACCAGGATCAGCTGCGCGTCGTCGCGGTTGACGATCCCCCGGATCGTGTGGCGGGTCGTCTGCGGCCGGTTGGAAGTGATGGCGATCTTCTCACCGACGAGGGCATTCGTCAGGGTGGATTTGCCGGTGTTCGGGCGGCCGACGAAACACACGAAACCGGAACGGAATTCGGCCATCAGACGGAGTCCTGACGATCGGTGGGGGTGCCCGACAGGTCGGTCACCACCGCATAGGCGTCCGGGCTGATCTCGGACAGCGTGGCCATCCCCGGGTCGTCGCCGGTGCCGTTGACCAGGACCGCGGCCTCGAATGCGCGCGCGCCGCTCGACAGCGCACTCGCGACGGCCACCTGAAGCCCGGACAGTGTCAGGGTGCTGGTCGTGACGGGCGCGCCGGCGTAGGTCCGCCCGTCGCCGTCGCGCACGGCGGCGGCGCTGCTGGTCTCGGCGCGGGCCAGGGCACCGCGCGCCAACACGACCAGCTTCTGGTCTTCGTCGGACAGTTCTGGCCCGCTCGCGGGTGGGGTCACGGTCGGTCCTCGCTCCGGGTGGTGTCGCGCTCTCGGTCGCCGTGCCCCCGATGGGAACGGCCCCGGCTGGACATGGAGTATTCCCCACCGCGTCCGGTTTCGGCGACGGCGCGCTCGGGGTGTCGGTGTCGCCGTCGTCACCGGGGCTCGGCGGAGTGTCCGCGGACTCGACGTCGGCATGCCCGTCGCGACGGTCACCGTCGGCTTCGACGGTGGATTCCGGCTCGTCGACCCGGCGTACCAGGACCGTGGTGATGCGCTGCCGTCCACGCCGATTCGGTCCGCCCTCGGCGACCAGGAGCAGCCCGTTCGACTCGACGCGGGCCCCCGGCAGGGGCACCCTGCCCAGTTCGAGTCCGAGCAGTCCGCCGACCGTCTCGACCTCGTCGTCGTCGATGTCGAGGCCGAAGAGTTCGCCGAGGTCCTCCACCGGCAGTCGGGCCGACACGCGGTAGGACCCGTCCTCGAGATCCTCGACCGGTGCCACCTCGTCGGTGTCGTATTCGTCGGTGATCTCCCCGACGATCTCCTCCAGGACGTCCTCGATGGTGACCAGTCCGGCGATTCCGCCGTATTCGTCGACCAGCATCGCCATGTGGTTACGGGTGCGCTGCATGTCGGCGAGCACCTTGTCCAGCGGCTTGGAGTCGGGGATGAACTCGGCTTCGCGCATCGCGTCACGCACGAGTGCCGACATGGCCGGTCCGCCCGCCGCGACCAGGTCCTTGAGGTAGACCACCCCGACGATGTCGTCGGGGTTCTCGCCGATCACCGGGATTCGTGAGTGCCCGGAACGGACGGCGAGGTTCATCGCCTGCGCCGCGGTCTTGTCCTCCTCGATCCAGATCATCTCCGGACGCGGCACCATCACCTCTTTGGCATTGGTGTCCCCGAGGTCGAAAACCGACTGGATCATCCGGCGTTCGCCTTCGGCCACGACGCCGCTGGCCTCCGCGAGGTCGACGACCTCACGCAACTCGACCTCAGTCGCGAACGGGCCGTTGCGGAAACCCTTACCCGGGGTGACCGCGTTGCCGAGCAGGATCAGCAGACGGGTCAACGGTTTCAGCAGAATACCGATGGCCTGCAACACGATCGCCGACGAGAGCGCGATGGTGTACGCGTGCTGGCGACCGAGCGTGCGTGGACCGACGCCCACCGCGATGTAGGAGACCACCGCCATACCGATGATCGTCGCGAACAGACCCCAGCCGACGCCGATCGAGTCGGTGAGGACCAGGGCGATCAGCGCGACCGATGCGGTCTCGCACGTGACGCGCATCAGTACGGCGAGACCGACGTAGGTGCCGCGGCCCTGCAGGACTGTCGCCAGTCGGACCGCGCCGGCCCGCCGCTCTTTCATCATGTCCTCGACACGGGCCATCGAGACCGTCGTGAGGGCTGCGTCGATGGCGGCGAACAGGCCCCCGATCCCGATGAGCAGGAGGGCGGCCACGACGAACAAGACGTCGTCGGGCACGCTCACTTGTCCTCGGTCGCTTCGTTCTCGGGCAGCGACGTCTCGGTGAACCCGATGTTCGTCAGCAGGCGTGTGTCCCGGTCGGACTGCCGTTGCTCCTGCGCCCGACGGTGCCGCTCCGCGTAGAACTCCTCGAGGATCCGGTTCTGCAGACCGAACATCTCTTTCTCTTCGTCCGGCTCGGCGTGGTCGTACCCGAGAAGGTGCAGCACCCCGTGGATGGTGAGCATGGAGAGTTCGTGCTCGAACGAGCGACGCGCGGTCTTCGCCTGCTGGGCGGCGAACGCGGGACACAGCACGATGTCACCGAGGATCGCCGGCCCCGGTTCCGCGGCGTCGGGTCGCCCGCCCGGCACCAATTCGTCCATCGGGAAGCTCATCACATCGGTCGGGCCGGGCAGGTCCATCCATTGCATGTGCATGTCGGCCATCGCGTCCTCGTCGATGCACAGCACCGACAACTCGGCGGCCGGGTGGACGTCCATCGCGACGATGGCGAAGCGCGCCGCCTCGATGATGAGATCCGCGGGGACCTCGACACCTGATTCGTTGGCGAGTTCGATGCTCATGAGCGACGCCCGTGGGTCGACGCCCGTCGCGCGGCGCGGTTGCCCGGCAACCGATCGGCATCGCGCAGTCGCCCGCCCCGCTCGTTGTCCTCTGCCCGGCCGTACGCGTCGACGATGTCGGCGACGAGTCGGTGCCGGACCACGTCGGCACTGGTGAGGTGCGAGAAGTGGATGTCGTCGATGCCGTCGAGGATGCGTGTCGCGGCGCTCAGACCGCTCTGCGCGCCCCCCGGCAGGTCGACCTGCGTGGTGTCACCGGTGACGACCACCTTGGAGCCGAAACCCAGTCGGGTGAGGAACATCTTCATCTGCTCGCCCGTGGTGTTCTGCGCCTCGTCGAGGATGATGAAGGCGTCATTCAACGTGTTGTGTGTCAGCAGGAAGTCCTCGGTGACGTACAGCGAATCGTCGGCGGCGACTTTGATGCAGACGGCCTCCTCGGTGCCCTCCGATTCGATGCTCTCGATGTAGCGCTTGGGCTCCTTGAAGCCGTCCGCGCTGTAGCGGGCCGCCTTGCGGCCGAGTCGGAACGGCGCGACTTCGGCTGGGAGTCGGATGTCGAGCACATGGGCGTCGTGGCGGTGCGAGACTTCGCGCCCTCGCGCTTTGCCCGGGTTACGCCCCTCCGCGACGCGCGTGCGCATGGTGACGATGCCGCCCAACGATTGAACGAGGAACATCACGTCGTCGCGGAGTCGGTCGGACACGGTCGTGTACTGGACGCGGCAGGTACGTCCCGCCTGACCAACCGGCCCACCGTCGGTGTCCAGCAGACCCTGCAGCACCGCGAGCCGTACCGCCGCCGAGTTGAGCAGGTACTGCCTCGGCACGAACTTCGTCGGCGACTTCGTGCCCCAGAGTCCCAGCGCTCGCATCGCGCCGGTCACCGGGTTCTCGATGGTGATCACTTCACCTGGTGTGGCGATCCGGTTGAGCACGTAATCGATCTCGGTCCTCTGCCGCGCGCGAATGCCGGGTACGGCATCCACCAATGCGTCGACCAGTTCCGGGTCCTTTGTCGTGAAGGCCGGTGTCGTCACGCCGGACATACAGCCGTCGCCCAGCATCAACCCGAGCGCATAGGGATCGAACGGCACCGGTTGCGCATCCAAAGACACCGGCGCGGTCACGAGCGGCAGCTCGAAGCGATGGTGATGCGCGGCGCGTAGATTTCCGATCATCTCCTTGGCCGCCAGCACCCGGGGCCCCTTGCCGCGGCGCCGGTCGGACCGCGTGTAGACCGACCAGAGGTGATCCGTCGAGCACAGTGTCGACGCGCCGTCCTGGGTGGTCACACGCACGATGTCCTTGAAACCCTGCGGGTAGACACCGAGAACTTCGGTGGGCGTGCCATCCGAACCGATGACCGAGTCGCCTACCTGCAACTCACCGATCGGCCGGAATCCCGCCGCGGTGAGGACCCTGGTCGACAAGGGCTGGGCCCGCCCACGCATGTATGCGAGCGGCGCGACCTCGATGACGCCCGCGGCCATCAGCTTCGGGATCGATTCCGGGTCCATCATGTCGTGCAGCGCGTCGTAGAGGGGGCGCAGATACGGGTCGATCTTCTCGCTGAGCGTGCCCGGCAGGAAGCCGAGGCGCTCACCGGCCTCGACGGCGGGCCGGGTCAGGATGATGCGGTTGACCGACTTCGACTGCAGCGCCTGCACGGCCTTGGCCATCGCCAGATAGGTCTTGCCGGTGCCCGCCGGGCCCAGTCCGAACACGATCGTGTTGTTGTCGATCGCGTCGACGTATTTCTTCTGGTTCAGGGTCTTCGGACGGATCGTCTTACCGCGCCGCGACAGGATGTCGAGCGACAGCACGTCGGCGGGCGATTCGGCGGATCCCTCGGACAGCATGGAGACGCTGTGCCGCACGAGGTCGGGGGTGAGGGGCGTGCCGCGGCCGACCAGGTCGACGAGTTCGGCGATCACCCGTTCCGAGGCCGCGACGTCGGCGGGCACACCGGTCAGGGTGACCTGGTTGCCGCGCACGTGGATGTCCGCCGGCAGCAGTTGTTCGAGCGTGCGGAGGTTGACGTCACTGGTCCCGAGCAGCCCGAACACCACCTCGGGAGAGATTTCCACGTTGGAGGTGACAGATCGACCCGCAAGAGTCCGGCTCGTCGGCGTGCTCAGGTCGGGGTTGTCGTCACTCACGTATGCAATCACTCCTCAGTGGACGAACGGGGTCCGGCGTTCGCCGGATCACCCCAGTCTAACTCGATCGGAGTCGGCGCCACCTGGGCATTATTGGGCAGCGCCCCACAGGGTGTGCCCACCCGGACCTCAACGAGAGTGTGCTCGCCAGTCCTCCGCTTGCCTGGCGGCAATTCCGACGAGCCGGTCGAGCCCGAAACTGAAGTCGAGATCGTGGGTGTCCAGCAGCGGCAGCTGGTTGATCGGCTGCGGTCGGATCATCCGAATGTGGTATTCGCGGATGCCGTACACCTCGTCGCAGCTACCCACCCCGCGACCGCGGCCGGTCGTCCACGTCGAGGACGACGTCGGCCAGGCGTCCGGGAACCTCGCGTAGGCCAGAAATCCCGCGAGGAGTCCTGGCGGGAACGGCTCGCTCGGCACCGTGATGCCGACCGGTGCGTGGTCGCCGCTCACCACCGCCGGGTCGGTGCAGGCGACCTGGTACTGCGGCCCGAAAGGTAATCCCGACGCCCGCGACGTGACATCGACCGCACTGTTGCCGAATGCCGACACCGGTGGGTAGACGACGTTCGACGAATACGCCATCACGCAGCCGTATTCGCCCCGGCGGCTACACACGGGAATGTTGCGGAAGTCGCCGCCGACGACACTGCCTCTGGCGGTTGTCACGTTGGCGCCCATCAGGAATGCGCCGGCGAGTCGACTGCGCAGCGCCGGCCGGGGATCGACTTCTTCGCGGATGAGTTTGCGGAGCTGGTAGGCGCCCTGCGAATCGGCGATGAAGATCACTCCCCGACCGTCCGCCTGGGCGAGATATTCTCGCCACGCCTTGCGGACATCGCGATAGGCGATGGCGAAGGGCTCGGCCAAGCCGAGGTTGACGAGCACCCCGGCCGGCAACGACACCTGCCGGTAGACGGGGGCGAACATGCGGCACGTCCGGTTGAACCGTGCGCCATGCAGTTTGGCGGCCGCTTGGATCTCGGGCGACGCAACGGGATCCGCGTTGAGTGCTAGTGCATTCGTCGCGGTCCCGTACACGAAGAAGCAATCCACAGGCTTCTCGGATTCCGTCACCGGTGGTGGCGCGCTCACCCGACCGGTCAACAGGTCGGTGGTGTCCTGAGGGAGATCGCACGGGTCGGACGCCATCGTCGGACTGCACAACCATATGGTCGGCGAGGACGGCTCGGCGGCGACCGTGGATTCACCACAGATCACGAGTGCGAGCGACGCGACCGTCGCACCGACCGCGACGAACAGCCGACCGACCGGGCGCAATCTGAGGCCAAACACCGCGACCTCCCACGGCTGAACCGGATACTGACCTCGTGAGGCCGGCGCGCTCTCGAACCGTCGCGTTGCAGCGCGGACTGTCCATGGCCTTCACAGGATACGTCGTCAATGTCCACCAGCGACGAGAAACGGCTGATCAGAGACCCAGTAGCCGCACGGTCTGTCGGGTCGACGCGCTGCGCGGGTCGACGAAGGCGTCATGGCCCTCGCCCGGGACGACGATCAGTTCGGCGGACTGCCCTCGTGCCGTCACGGCCTCGACGTAACGGCGGCTCGACTCGACCGGGATGGCGGTGTCGTCCGCGGCGTGCAGCGCGACGACATGCGCCTCGAACGGCTCCTGGCACAGTGGGGACGCGTCGCGGTAGCGGTGCGGGATCTCGTCGGCCGGCCGGCCCATCAGTCCGCGGATCGACGGACGGTCCGCGCCCGCCTCCAGATCCAGGGCCGCCGACTGTGCGATGACCGTCGAGATCGCACACGTGTCGGTGCGCGCCCGCAGTTGGGACACCGACCATACGGCGAGTTGACCACCGGCGGAATGCCCGACGACGGCCACGGAACCCCAGTCGACCCGCTCGGCGACCTCGGCAGGCAGCGCCGCGGGCACCGGACCGTCGAGCGCACGGATGGCCGCGACGACGTCGCGTCCCGTCGTCGGCCATCCCCCACCCGGCTCGCCGACGCGCCGGTACTCGATGTTCCACACCACCGCGCCGCGCTCTGCGAACAGCCGCGCGATCGCGGTCTCGATGGTGAGCCCGAACTCCGTCGTCCAGTACCCACCGTGGATGAGCACCACGGGCCGCACCGACGCATCCGACGCAACTCCATCGACCGGGTGATAGACATGGCCGAATTGTGATGGCGCACTGCCGTATTCGATCTTGGTGCGATGCACCGCACACTTCTTCACCATGCACTCCAGGTCATGGGGTGGTCCACCGGTCGGTCAGCACGCCGATCGCACCCAACGCGACAGCGGCCGCGGTCGAGGTGCGCAGCACCTCGGGTCCCAGGATCACCGACGTCGCACCGAGCGCCGTGAGGTCGGCGATCTCCGTGTCGTCGAGGCCACCCTCGGGGCCGACCACCAAGACCACCTCCCCGGCGTCGGCGAGCGCGAGATCGCGCAGTGGGGTGGTGCCGTGTTCGTGGAGAACCGCGACGATCCCCCCGGACGCGATGACGTCGGCGCACATGGCGCGGACATCCGTGGTCGACGCCAGCGGCGCGATCTCCGGAATCCAGGAGCGCCGGCTCTGTTTCGCAGCTGCCGACGCTGCGGCCGTCCACTTCGCGATGCCCTTCTCGGATTTCCCGGACCACCGTGCCACGCAACGCGCGGCCTGCCAGGGCACGATCCGATCGGCACCGGCCTCGGTGGCCAGGTCGACGGCGAGTTCCGAACGTTCGGACTTGGGCAGCGCCTGCACCACCGTCACACGTGGGCGTGGCGGTTCGGCGTAGGCGTAGGTGTGGGCGTGCGCGACCAGCGTGTCCTTCGCGGTGATGGCGGTGACCTCGCAGTGGGCCGTCGAACCGTGCCCGTCGGCGAGGGTCAGTTCCTCGCCCACGGCGAGGCGTGTGACGGTCACCGCGTGGCGGCCTTCCGGCCCGGTGAGGGTGACGTCGGATCCGGCGCGCGGGACCTCGTCGAGCCAGAACAGAGGTGGACTCACGCGGGTGACCCGATCGTCAGCGCCCGGCGAAGGCGTTGCGCAGACGCGAGAAGAGCCCACCTGCTGCAGCGCCCGCCGACGAGACCACCTCGACGTGATCCTCGGACGCGTCACGGTACTGACGGAGCGCTTCGGTCTGTGCTGCGTCGAGCTTGGTCGGCACCACGACGTCGAGGTGTGCGTGCAGGTTGCCGCGAACCCCTGTGTTGAGGTGCGGCATGCCCTGGCCCCGCACCCTGACCACCTGTCCGGGTTGGGTCCCGGGGTTGATGGTGACGCGCGCCGTGCCACCGAGGATGGTGTCGACCTCGATCTCGCCACCGAGGGCGGCGTCGGCGATCGGCACACGGATCGTGCAGTGCAGGTCGTCCTTGTCACGCACGAACACATCGTGCTGGCGTTCGCCGACCTCGACGTACAGGTCGCCGGCGGGTCCTCCGCCTGCCCCGACCTCGCCCTGTCCGGAGAGGCGCACACGCATCCCGTTCTCGATACCGGCCGGGATCTTCACGGTCATCGTGCGACGCGACCGCACCCGGCCGTCGCCGCCGCACTTGCGGCACGGGTCGGGGATGATCTCGCCCACGCCGTGGCACGTCGGGCATTCACGGACGGTCATCACCTGACCGAGGAACGACCGCTGCACGGCCTGGATCTCGCCGGCACCCTTACAGGTGTCGCAGCTGATCGGCTTCGAATCCCCACTGGTCCCGGCGCCCTTGCACAGGTCGCACAGGATCGCGGTGTCGACGGTGATCTCCTTGTTGACGCCGGAGGCGCATTCCTCGAGATCGAGCTCGACCGCGACGAGCGCCGGCTCACCGGGCTGGACCCGACTACGCGGTCCGCGGCCCGAACCGAAACCGCCGCCACCGAAGCCGCCGCCACCGGAGCCGAAGAACGCCTCGAACACATCGCCGAGGCCGCCACCGGCGAATCCACCTCCGGCGAAGCCGCCCGCCCCGGCACCGGCGAGTGGATCGCCGCCGGCGTCGACGATGCGACGCTTCTCGGGATCCGTCAGCACCTCGTAGGCGGCGCTGACCTCTTTGAACCGTTCCTCTTCGCCCGGATTGACGTCAGGATGCAACTCACGCGCCTTCTTGCGATAAGCGCGCTTGATCTCCTGGTCGGTGGCGCCTTTGGCCACACCCAGGATTCCGTAGTAATCACGTGCCACAGTCGTCTCGGTCCTCTATCTCACTTCGTCTCACATGGGCGCGGGGTCGCGCGGCGCACAATCACACCCGGGCCGCTCGCCACGGCCGCACGGGTCAGCGATCGGCCAACACCTCGCCGACGTATTTGGCAACGGCTGCCACCGACGCGATTGTTCCCGGGTAGTCCATGCGTGTGGGGCCGACCACACCGACGCTGCCGAATACCGTGCCCGATGCACCGTACCCTGTCGAGACGACGGACGTGCCACGCAGGTTCTCGGTCTGGGTCTCTTCTCCGATCTGCACGGTGACCCGCCCCATACGTTGTGTGGCGGCGAGCAATTTCAACACCACCACCTGCTCTTCGAGTGCGTCGAGCACGGTATCCATGCCACCGACGACCGGTGCGAAGTCGGCCGCCGACCGCGCCAGATTGGACGTCCCGCCGAGCACCAGACGGTCGTCGCCGCGCTCCACCAGTGTCTCGACGAGCACGGTGGCCACCGTGATCACCACGTCGCGGATGTCGTCCGGCGCGTCGTTGGCGAGCTCGGCAACCGCGGCCGAGGCGGCCTCGAGGCGTTTGCCGTGCAAGGCCGCGGAGAACATGTCGCGCAGCCGGATGTAGTCGGCGTCGGCGAGATCTTCCGACAGTGCGACCATCCGTTGCTCGACGCGCCCGGTGTCGGTGATCACGACGAGCAACAGGCGCGAGGGCGAGAGCGAGACGACCTCGAGGTGACGGACGGTCGCCGTGGACAGCACCGGGTACTGGATGACCGCGACCTGACGAGTCAGCTGTGCGAGAAGTTTGACCGACCGGCGCAGCACGTCGTCGAGGTCAACGCCGGAATCGAGAACGGACAGGATCGCCCGGCGTTCGGCCGTCGACAGGGGTTTGACCTCACTGATCCGGTCGACGAACATCCGGTAGCCCTTGTCGGTCGGGACGCGTCCCGAACTGGTGTGGGGCTGGGCAATGTATCCCTCGGCCTCGAGCACCGCCATGTCGTTGCGGACCGTGGCGCTGGACACGCCGAGTTGGTGGCGCTCGACGATGGCCTTGGACCCGATGGGTTCCTGCGTGTCGACGAAGTCCGTGACGATCGCACGCAGGATCTCGAACCGCCGATCATCCGTACTCGACACGTGACACCTCCCGGTTCACCGACTCTGCCATACAGTAGGTCACATCCATCTTACGAACCGCTGCGCGGAAGCCACATCATCCGCGTGGTCGCGCCGGACTCAGGAAGTGCTCGATGATCTTCAAGGGGGTGCGGGAGGGGAAGCCCTATCCCGACCACGGGTTGTCTGCGCGCGCCTGGGCCAAGATCCCGCCCCGGCAATTCCGCCTCGACGAACTCACCACAGTGACCACGGTGCTGGCGCTCGACAGATTGCTCAGCGAGGACTCCACCTTCTACGGCGACCTGTTCTCGCACGTCGTCCGCTGGCGGGGCGACCTCTACCTCGAGGACGGTCTGCATCGGGCCGTGCGCTCGGCGCTACGGAACAGGCACATCATCCACGCCCGGATGCTCGATCTCGATGAGCTCGATCTGGAGCCGGGGTCGGAGTTCATCGAAGGTCAGGTCGACACCGAGCGCCTTCCGGCACCGGGTCGTGTTCCCAATCCGGGAGCACATCGCCGCTCGGCTCGCAGTACCGGCTGGACCCTGCCGCCGTCGGACCCGTCGGCCCCCGAATGGTGACGATCGGCGCCGGACCCGGGTGACGTCCTAACTCGCGACGAGGATCTCGCGCACCACGCGATCGGCGAGCAGTCGACCCGAATCGGTGAGCACGAGGCGCGCTCCGACGCTGCCCACATGCTCGAGCAGACCATCGGCGACAAACTCCGCCGCCCGTCGGTACTCCTCGGGAGACAACTCCTCGACGGCCAGCCCGGAGCGGCAGCGTGCGGTCAGCATCACCGATTCGAGATGTCGGTCCTCCTCGGTCAGCATCTCGTGCCCGGCGATCGGAAGTTGTTCGGCGGCAAGCGAATCGGCGTAGCGAGCCGGATGCTTGAGGTTCCACCACCGCACACCGTTCACGTGCGAGTGCGCGCCCGGACCTATCCCCCACCAGTCGTGGCTGTACCAGTAGGCGAGGTTGTGACGGCACTCGCCCGGCGTCGTGCGCGCCCAATTCGACACCTCGTACCAGTCGAAGCCGTCGGCGCGCAGCCGGTCGTCGAGGATTCGGTAGCGATCGGCGAGGACGTCGTCGTCGGGTGCCGGTAGCTCACCTCTGCGGATCCGTCGGGCCAGCGCGGTCCCGTCCTCGACGATGAGTGCGTACGCGGACACGTGGTCGACCGAGGTGGAGAGCACGGCGTCGACGCTTGCGTGCAGGTCCTCGTCGGTCTCACCAGGCGTGCCGTAGATCAGGTCGAGGTTGACATGTGCGAACCCGGCGGCCGTCGCCTCTCGGGCCGCGGCGACCGCACGCCCCGGCGTGTGGGTCCGATCAAGGGTGGCCAGGACGTGGGGGGCCGCCGACTGCATACCGAGCGAGATCCGGGTGAAGCCGGCACGCAGCAGCCCGTCGAAGAATTCCGGCGAGGTGGATTCCGGGTTGGATTCGGTGGTGACCTCGGCGTCGTCGGTGAGGTCGAAGTTGTCCCGGACCGACTGCAGGAGTCGCCCGAGACCGTCTGCACCGAGCAACGACGGTGTGCCGCCACCGACGAAGACCGTCGACACCGGACGGCTCGGATTCAGCAGTCGCGCAGCACTTCTCAACTCCCGGTCGACAGCCTCCTGCCAGGACTCCGGGGACGACGAGCTGCCCAGTTCGCCGGCTGTGTAGGTGTTGAAGTCGCAGTACCCGCACCGCGTCGCACAGAAGGGGACGTGAAGGTAGAGACCGAGCGGAGTCGCGGGGTCGACGGCACCACAGGCGTCGCCGACGACGCCGTAGACATCCACCTCGCTGTCGACCTGCACACCTCCATCATGCGCGCCGACCGTCGTGTGATCAGCACCACGTCGCGGAAGGTCACGATCGGGAACCGAAGCACGGCCGGACTGATCCGAACCCCGGGAATACCACCCGCCCCGGATGCCTTGACTCCAACAAGTAGGAAGCGCAAGCCGGGTTTGCCTCACGGTGAGGCAAAATAAACCCAAGTAGACGAGTCAAGGGTGATCGTGGCACTATGAACGACGTGACTTCCCCAGGGGTGTGGCTCGCAGCTCGACGCCACATTGATCTCAAGCGCGTCTGCAGCGCATTCTGTCGTCCTTAGACGACGTGTCCCCCTGTCGTCCCACGACGACGGTCGGCCCAGAGAAGTCCCCGCTCATCGCGGGTATGCCGGCACGTTTCCAGCCCACCTTTCGTGACTGCTGACGTGCGTGCGCGTCGGCGCAGGAGACTTCATGACGTCCACCACCGACGATCTTTCCGTGACCACCTCTGACGCGGCCGCAAGTGAGCCGGCGAACGGGGATGGTCCCGCAACCCGGACCAAGCCCGCGGCGCGCGGCGAGCGTCCGGCCCGCAAGGCGCGGCCCACCAAGCGTCGGGCCGAAGGTCAGTGGAAGCTCGGCTATCGCGAGCCGCTGAACCCCAACGAGCAGGTCAAGAAGGACGACAACCCGCTCAACGTCCGGGCGCGGATCGAGAACATCTACTCCAAGCAGGGTTTCGACTCGATCGACAAGCAGGATCTGCGTGGCCGCATGCGCTGGTGGGGTCTCTACACCCAGCGCAAAGAGGGTTACGACGGCACCTGGACCGGCGACGAGAACATCGACATCCTCGAGGACAACCACTTCATGATGCGCATCCGCTGCGACGCGGGCGCGCTGAACGTGGCGCAGTTGCGGACGCTGGGGCAGATCTCGACCGAGTTCGCCCGCGACACCGCGGACCTGTCGGACCGCGAGAACGTGCAGTACCACTGGATCCGCATCGAGGACGTCCCGACGATCTGGGAACGGATCGAAGGCGTGGGCCTCAAGACCACCGAGGCCTGCGGCGACTGCCCTCGCGTCGTGCTCGGCTCCCCGTTGGCCGGCGACGCCGTCGACGAGGTGCTCGACCCGACTCCCGCGATCGACGAGATCGTGCGCCGCTACATCGGCGATCCGCAGTACTCGAACCTGCCCCGCAAGTTCAAGACGGCGATCTCCGGCCTGCAGGACGTCTCTCACGAGACCAACGACATCGCATTCATCGGAGTGGACCATCCCGAACACGGCCCCGGTCTCGACCTGTGGGTTGGTGGCGGTCTGTCCACCAATCCGATGCTGGCGCAACGGGTCGGCGCATGGATTCCGCTCGACGAGGTCCCGGATGTGTGGGAGGGCGTCGTCTCGATCTTCCGTGACTACGGCTACCGTCGCCTGCGCGCCAAGGCCCGCCTGAAGTTCCTCATCAAGGACTGGGGCATCGAGAAGTTCCGTCAGGTGCTCGAGGACGAATACCTGGGCCGCAAGCTGATCGACGGCCCCGCCCCGCAGCCGCTGACCCGCCCCCGCGACCACGTCGGCGTGCAGCGACTCAAGAACGGTCTGAACTCCGTCGGATTCGCCGCCATCGCGGGCCGCGTCTCCGGCACCATTCTCACCGCCGTCGCCGACGCCGCCGAGCGTGCCGGGTCCGACCGCATCCGCTTCACGCCGTACCAGAAGCTGGTGGTGCTCGACATCCCCGACGACAAGGTCGAGCAGATCATCTCCGAGGTCGGCGCGCTCGGACTGTCGGCGCGTCCGTCCAACTGGCGACAGAACCTGATGGCGTGCAGCGGGATCGAGTTCTGCAAGCTGTCGTTCACCGAGACCCGTAAGCGTTCCCAGCGGCTCGTGCCCGAGCTCGAGGAGCGTCTGGCCGACATCAACTCGGCCCTCGACGTCCCGATCACCGTCAACATCAACGGATGCCCGAACTCCTGCGCGCGCTCGCAGGTGGCCGACATCGGCTTCAAGGGTCAGCTCGTCGAGGACGAGGACGGCAATCAGACCGACGGTTTCCAGGTGCATCTCGGCGGCAGCCTGGGGCAGGACTCCGGTTTCGGCCGGAAGCTGCGCCAGCACAAGGTCCTCTCGACCGAGCTCGGCGATTACATCGACCGCGTCGTGCGGAACTACGTGGACCAGCGAGATCAAGGAGAGCGGTTCGCACAGTGGGCCGTTCGTGCTGATGAGGAGGCACTGCGATGACCGCGTCAACATCTGCAACCACCGGGCGCCGGCATACCGAATCCGAGTTGCGTGCGATCGCGGAGAAGGGCGCCCGGGACCTCGGTGCCGACGCGACCCCGGAAGAACTGATCCGCTGGACCGCGGAGAACTTCGGCGACAACTTCGTCGTCGCGTCGAACATGCAGGACGCGGCCCTCGTCGATCTGGCCGTCAAGCACGTCGACCGTGAGCTGCTGGACGGATCGCCGGTCAAGGTGTTGTTCCTCGACACCGGTTATCACTTCGCCGAGACCATCGGCACACGCGACGCGGTCGAGCAGGTCTACGGCGTCGAGATGGTCAACCTGACCCCGGAGCACTCCGTCGCTCAACAGGATGAGCTGTTGGGGCGCAACCTGTTCGCGAGCGATCCCGGTGAATGCTGCCGGCTGCGCAAGGTCGTCCCGCTCAAGGCGGGACTGCAGCCCTACGACGCGTGGATCACCGGTATCCGTCGCGTCGAGGCTCCGACCCGCGCGAACGCGCCGCTCATCTCCTTCGACGAGGGCTTCGGGCTGGTGAAGATCAACCCGATCGCCGCGTGGTCCGACGAGACCATGCAGGACTACATCGACAGCAAAGGGGTGCTGGTCAATCCGTTGGTCGACGACGGCTATCCGTCGATCGGCTGCGCGCCGTGCACCGTCAAACCCGAACCCGGATCCGATCCGCGCAGTGGCCGTTGGGCCGGTCGCGCCAAGACAGAATGTGGGCTGCACGCATGACCATCGCCGATACGACTGCCAACTCCGCCGCGGCCGCTGCCGTCGTCGACACCGCGGACGACTTCAGCACTCTCGACGCCCTCGAGTCGGAGGCGATCCACATCTTCCGTGAGGTCGCAGGCGAGTTCGAGCGCCCGGTGATCCTCTTCTCCGGCGGCAAGGACTCGACGGTCCTGTTGCACGTTGCGCTCAAGGCCTTCTGGCCCGCTCCCCTGCCGTTCGCGCTGTTGCACGTCGACACGGGACACAACCTGCCCGAGGTGCTCGAGTTCCGCGACCAGGTCGTCGAGCGGTACAACCTCCGGCTGCACGTCGCCAAGGTCGAGGACTATCTGGCCGACGGCCGGCTGACCGAACGTCCCGACGGTGTCCGCAACCCGCTGCAGACCATCCCGCTGCTCGACGCGATCACCGAGAACCGCTTCGACGCGGTCTTCGGCGGTGGTCGTCGCGACGAGGAGCGGTCGCGCGCCAAGGAGCGGATCTTCTCCCTGCGCAACGCTTTCGGACAGTGGGACCCGAAGCGGCAGCGTCCGGAGCTCTGGAACCTCTACAACGGCCGGCACGCGCCGGGCGAGCACGTCCGCGTGTTCCCGCTGTCCAACTGGACCGAGCTCGACGTGTGGCGCTACATCGCCCGTGAGCAGGTGTTGCTGCCGCAGATCTATTACGCCCACCAGCGCGACGTGTTCCTCCGCGACGGCATGTGGATGACCCCCGGGCCGTGGGGCGGTCCGCGCGAGGGTGAGGAGCTGCAACGACTTTCGGTGCGCTACCGCACTGTCGGGGACGGCTCGTCCACCGGCGCGGTCCTCTCCGATGCCGCCGACAACGACGCCGTCCTCGACGAGGTCGCCGCCTCCCGGCTGACCGAACGTGGTGCCACCCGCGGTGATGACCGCGTCTCCGAGGCCGCCATGGAAGACCGCAAACGCGAAGGATACTTCTGATGAGCTCGATCCACCACCACGCTCCGGACCTGCTGCGCATCGCGACCGCGGGCAGTGTGGACGACGGTAAGTCGACCCTCGTCGGACGGTTGCTCTACGACACCAAATCGGTACTCGCCGACCAGATCGACGCCGTCACGAAGGCGTCGGTGGATCGCGGCCTCGAGGGCCCGGACCTGTCGTTGCTCGTCGACGGCCTGCGCGCCGAGCGTGAACAGGGCATCACCATCGATGTCGCGTACCGCTACTTCGCCACGCCCGCACGATCATTCGTCCTCGCCGACACCCCCGGGCACGTGCAGTACACCCGCAACACCGTCTCCGGTGCGTCCACCGCACAACTGGTGATCCTGCTGGTCGATGCGCGCAACGGTGTGGTCTCCCAGACCCGACGTCACGCCGCGGTCATGGCCCTCCTCGGTGTGCCGCAGCTCGTGCTGGCCGTCAACAAGATCGACCTCGTCGAGGATGCGGCGTCGGTGTACGCGGAGATCTCGGCCGAGTTCGCCGAACTGACCCGGTCCCTCGGCTGGTCGGCAGAACAGGTCATCTCGATCCCGGTGTCGGCGCTCAACGGCGACAACGTGGCCACCCGTTCGGAGAACACGTCGTTCTACGACGGCCCCACTCTCATCGAGCATCTCGAGACCGTGCCGAACCTGACCGACCGCAAGCAGGTCGGTTTGCGATTCCCGGTCCAGTACGTGATCCGCCCGCGGACGCCGGAGTTCCCCGACTACCGGGGGTATGCCGGCCAGATCGCGGCCGGCCGGGTGTCGGTCGGCGACGAAGTGGTGATCCTGCCGTCCGGCACGCGCACCACGGTCAGCCAGATCGACACCGCCGACGGACAACTCGCCACCGCGCACACCGGCCGCAGCGTGACGATCCTGCTCTCCGACGACGTCGATGCCTCACGCGGTGACCTCATCGCGAGCGCGGTCGACGCCCCGGAGCCGGTGCAGCAGTTCAGCGCAACCGTCTGTTGGCTCGCCGAGAAGGCACTGCGCCCCGGCGCACGGCTACTCCTCAAGCACGGCACCAAGACGACGCAGGCCATCGTCGGGTCACTCGAGGTGCTCTTCGACGAGCAGAACCTGTCGCTGGTGGACGCGCCGGACACCGTCGAGCTGAACCAGATCGGACGCATCGCGATCCAGACCGCAGAGCCGATCGCCGCCGACGACTATCAGGTCAACCGCGAGTCGGGCAGCTTCCTGCTGATCGATCCGCAGGGCGGCAACACCCTCGGTGCCGGCCTCGTCGGGGACGCGTTGGAGAATCTGCATCTGACCGCGGCACCCGAACTCGTCTGAGCCGGTTCGGTTCCCCGGTGCTCCCCACCCTGCTGCTCGTCGCACACGGCAGTCGCGACGCACGTTTCCCGGCGACCGCCGGGCGTGTGCGCGACGCCGTGGCCGATGCGCTGCCCGGTGCCGACGTGCGGTTGTCCTACCTGGATCTCAACGAGCCGTTGGTCGGGGACACGCTCGACGAGGTGACCGGGGACTGTGTGGTGGTGCCGCTGCTGTTCGCGGCGGGCTATCACCAGAAGGTCGATCTCCCCGCGATCGTCGCCGCGCACGAACGACCCGGGCGGGCGATCATGCAGGCCGATGTCATCGGCGAGTTCCCGCTCGCATCGGCGCTGGCCGACCGCCTGCGCGAGGCAGGCGTGAATGCCGCCGACGGCCGGACCGGCATCGTGCTCAGCGCGGTCGGATCGTCGGACCCGAGCGCCGATCAGCATGTCCGGCGTCGCGCGATCGAGTTGTCGACGCTGCTGAACCGCCCCGTCGAAGTGGTGTTCGCGACCAAACTCGGCCCTCGCGAACATCGGCTGCGCTCCGCGATCCGACGACTGCGCGCGGCCGGCGCACAGCGAATCGCGGTCAGTCCCTACTTCTTGTCCGCGGGACTGCTCACCGAACGGGTGGAAGCCGCCCTTGATGACCACGCACCGGGCTCCCTGGTGGCCGGGCCGTTGGGTGCACACCGCGACATCGTGGACGCGGTGTGCCACCACTACTGGGCTGCGGCGTCTGCCGACCGCCCCACCGTTCAGGAGTCGGCAACCACGGTTTCGGTCAACGCGGCGACCTTCGTCGCCCGGGCGTAGATCGTCTCCCCCGCCTGCAGATTCAGCGCGTTGGCGTCCCCGCGGGTGATCTGCGCCTGGAACTCGTCGCCGGTGGCGGCGGAGATCAGCTCCACCCGGGTCTCGAAGCCCAGGTTCACCACCCGGGCCACGGTCGCCTTGATGACGCCCGTGTCGAGTGACGCATCCGCGGCAGGCAACGCCAACTCCGGATTGCGACCGATCCGGATGTCGTGCGGACGCACGAGTTCTCCGTTGAGACGAACGGTGGAACCGAGGAACGAGGCGACGAACTCGTTCGCCGGGCGATCGTAGAGGTCGTCGGGCGAACCGACCTGCTCGATGCGTCCCTTGTTCAGCACCGCGATGCGATCGCTGACGTCGAGCGCTTCCTGCTGGTCGTGGGTGACCAGAACCGTCGTCACGTTGACGTCTTCGTGCAAGCGGCGCAACCACTTTCGCAGATCCTCGCGCACCTTGGCGTCGAGGGCGCCGAACGGCTCGTCGAGGAGCAACACCTGTGGGTCGACGGCCAGCGCCCGTGCCAGCGCCATCCGCTGACGCTGACCGCCGGACAACTGGGCGGGAAACCGCTTCTGGAACACGGTGAGTCCGACGATCTCGAGAAGCTCATCGACCTTGGCATCGACCTCGGCCTTGGGACGCTTGCGGATCTTCAGACCGAACGCGATGTTGTCCCGGACGTTCAGATGCTTGAACGCGGCGTAGTGCTGGAACACGAACCCGATGTCGCGCTTCTGCGGAGCAGCGCCGGACACATCGTTGCCGCTGATGATGACAGTGCCGGAGTCGAGACTGTCCAGGCCCGCGATCGCCCGTAGCAGTGTCGATTTGCCGGAGCCCGACGGTCCGAGGAGCGAGGTCAGCGAGCCCGCCGGGATGTCGATCGACACGTCGTCGAGCGCCGCGAAATCGCCGTACCGTTTGTTTGCGCCGATAACCGAGATGGACATGTCACACGCCTTCCTTGTGGTGCACGAGCTGCTGGGCATCGATGGATCGGGGTCCGTGCGGAGGGGTGAGGTCGGCCTCGACCTCGGTCGCCTCGGTGCTGCCCGCGTAGGTGGTGCTCGCCTCCGCGTAGCGGCCCTTGGCCCGACGTTCGACGAGGGTCATCGCGACGAGCACCAGGATCGCGACGAACATCAGCAGCGTCGCCGCGGCGTAGGCACCGAATTCGTTGTAGTCGTCGGTGTAGCGCGAGTTGACCAGCAACGTGAGCGTCTGCGAGATCCCCGGGAAGTTCGACGACACCATCGTGACGGCCCCGTACTCGCCCAGGGCGCGGGCCACCGTCAGGACGATGCCGTAAGTAAGGCCCCAGCGGATCGCCGGGAGCGTGATCCGGCTGAATGTCTGCCACCCGTTGGCGCCGAGGGTCGCCGCCGCCTGTTCCTGTTCGGTGCCGATCTCCCGCAGCACGGGCTCGACCTCACGCACCACGAACGGGAGGGTGACGAAGAGTGTGGCGAGGACGAGTCCGGGGAATCCGAAGATGATCCGGAAGCCGGTGCTCTCGATGCCGCCGAACCAACCGCCGTAGCCCCACAGCAGGATCAGGGCGACACCCGCGACCACCGGCGAGACCGCGAAGGGCAGATCCACCACGGCTTGCAGGAAACCCTTGCCACGGAACCGGCCGCGTACCAGCGCCAGAGCGGTGACGATGCCGAAGATCACGTTGAGCGGCACGACGATCACCACGATCAGCAGGCTCAATTGGAGCGCCGCGATGGCGGCGGGCGTGGTGATCCACTCCCAGAACTGGCCGAGGCCGTGCTCGAACGACCGCCAGAAGATCAGCCCGACCGGCACGATCAGCAGGATGAACAGGTAGATCAGCGCAATTGTCCGGAGCGTGTACCGGGTGAAAGGTGAGACCTTCATCGATCCTGTCCTTCCCGCACGGATTGACGTCGGCCGACCACCCGCAGGATGAGCAGCGCGACAAACGCGATGAGCAGCAACATCACCGAGACCGCGGCGGCATTCACCGGTTCGTCGATCTCGATCTGCTGCTGGATGTACTGGGAGGCGACCTGGGTGTCGCCGGGAATGTTTCCACCGATGAGCACGACCGAGCCGAACTCGCCGATGGCCCGGGTGAACGCCAGTCCCGCACCCGTCAGGATCGCCGGCAGGAGCGCAGGCAACACGATCTTGGTCCAGGTCACCCAGTTGCTCGCCCCGAGCACGGCCGCGGCCTCCTCGACGTCGGTGTCGAGTTCGATGAGCACCGGCTGGACCTGACGTACCACGAACGGAAGGGTGACGAACGTCAGCGCGATCACCAGCGCGGGTTTGGTCGCGTTGAGCTGGATGTCGATCGGGCTGTTGGGTCCGTACAGCGACAGCAGCACGAGGCTGGCGACGATGGTCGGGAGTGCGAACGGCAGATCGATGATGGCATTGACGAATCCCTTGCCGGGGAACTCGTCACGGACCAGGACCCAGGCGATGAGCGTGCCGAACACGACATTGATCAAGGCGACCACGACGGACACCAGCACGGTGATCCACAGTGCGTCCAGTGCATTCGGGTCACTGACGGCATCCCAGAATCCACCCCAGCCGTCGGTGAAGGCCTGGACGGTGATCGCGGCCAGCGGCAGCAGCACGATCACGCTCAGCCACAACCAGGCCACCCCGACCCCGAGCGGCGACACACCGCTGAATGTCCGTGACCTGCCGAGGAATCCCCCGGGCGGGTTCGGATGATCCACCGTCTGCGTGCTCATTGCCGCCCTCCCGAGTTGTAGATCTTGGTGATGTCGCCCTTGGCGCCGAACAGCGCGCTGTCGACGGCTTTCCAGCCGGTGAGATCCTTGCCGTCGTTCTTCGCCGCGGTGCCCTCACCGAGCACCGCACCGAGTTCCTTGATCGTCCACAGCTTGGCGATGTCCCCGGGGAATTCGCCTGCGGTCTGCGCGACGATGTCCGGGAGTACCGGGCGGAAGCCCTCGCTCGCCCACAGTCGCTGCGCCTCCGGCGTGAACAGGAAGTCGACGAACGCCTTGGCGCCGGCCTTGTCGGTGGACGTGTTGACGACGGCGACCGGGTTCTCGATCTTGAAGGTCTGTGGCGGGATCACGTACTCGACCTGCTGATCCGCCGGCGACGTCGCGTTCGCGCGGTCGAGCATGATCGCCTCGTTCTCGTAGCTGATCAGCACGTCACCCTGCCCCTGCTCGAAGGCGGTGGTCGCCTCGCGACCCGACTTGGGCACCACGGTCACGTGATCGCGGACGAGCTCGGCGACATAGTCGAGACCGGCCGCAGAATCCCGGCCACCGTTGCTCTTGGCCGCGTACGGGGCGAGGAGATTCCACTTCGCGGATCCGGAGCTGCCCGGATTGGGGGTCACCACCTGGACACCGGGTTTGAGGAGGTCATCCCAGTCCCGGATGTTCTTCGGGTTGCCCTTGCGGACCACCAGCGCCACCACGGACCCGAACGGGGTGCTGTTGTTGGGCGCCTGCTTCTTCCAGTCCTCGTCGACGACACCCTCTTTCACCAGACGGGTGATGTCGGGCTCGACGGAGAAGTTGACCACGTCGGCGGGCACGCGCCGGGCCACCTTGCGGGACTGATCACCCGAGGCGCCGTAGGACTGGGAGAACCCGATGTCGTGTCCGGCCTCGGTCGCCCGGAACGCCGGGATGATCACGTCGTAGCCCGGCTTGGGCACCGCATAGGCGACCAGATTCAGGTGCCTGCTGCCGCTGGAGATGTCCGCACCGCCGGGTTCGTCCGTCGAACCCGCGCCACAGGCCGTCACGCTCGTGAGCGCCATCAGCACGACTGCCGCCGCCACGACGGCACGCCACCTCTGCACAACCACGGATCTCGCCACGCAATCCTCCCGGCCCTCACGCACGGCTGCCGGACCGGCCGGGACTCCCCCGACCCTCACGACACCACCTTGAACGGGTAAACGCTAGCAATGGCCAGAGCGGGCCCTGCGCACGTCAAGCCCGTGATTTGGGTCCGTGCGGTCGCTGTGCTATCGGGTCAGAACCCATGCGAGAAGGACCAACAGGATGAGGGCGATCAGGGCGAGGGTGACTCGGGAACGGATCATCGCTCAGAGGCCTGTTCCGTCGTCATCGGCGAAGCGACGTCGGTCGAAGATCGTCGAGACGGTGTCGACCAGCAGATTGAGGGCGGCAGCCACCAGCACCGCCAGCGGGATCACCACGATGAGGGTCATGATCAGCTGCGGCACGAACGAGAGTCCGGTCAGCCATTCCTCCACGCCGTCCCACCAGGAACTCACCGACGTCACGTCTCACCTCACCTCATACTTCGCCCGAATCGGACACGGACCACAATTTGACTCAGCTTGAATTAAAAGTGCGCCTGTCCCGATCGCTGTCGAGTGGCGACAACAGATGCACCTCGCAATGATATAGCCATGACTCCTCCGGAAGACGCCGCCGTCACCGCGCTACCCACTGCGAGCTCGGCCCCCGACCCGGAGGCGGGACCGGTGGACCCGGAGGCGATGGCGTTCTCACCTGCGACGTCGAGCCAGAACGCCTTCCCCCGATCGGGGACTACGCGTTCCTCTCCGACACCGAGACGAACTGTCTGATCTCCCGGAACGGTTCCGTCGAGTGGATGTGCGTGCCGCGCCCGGACTCGCCGAGCGTGTTCGGCGCGATCCTCGACCGCAGCGCCGGGCATTTCCGGTTGGCGCCGTACGGGGTCAACGTGCCGGTGGACCGTCGGTATCTGCCCGGCAGTCTGATGGTGGAGACCACCTGGCAGACCGAGACCGGCTGGATCGTGGTGCGCGACGCCCTGGTGATGGGCCCGTGGCACGACAACGACCGCCGCTCGACGACGCACCGCCGCACACCCACCGATTGGGATGCCGAGCACATCCTGTTGCGCACGGTTCGCTGTGTGTCGGGCACCGTCGAACTCTCGATGAGTTGCGAACCCGCCTTCGACTATCACCGCGGCAACACCGTCTGGGAGTACTCCGGACCGGCGTACGGCGAGGCGATCGCCACCGGTACCAACACGACGACTCCCAGTCCCACGCTGAAGATGACCACCGATCTGCGGTTGGGACTCGAGGGCCGCGAGGCGCGCGCCCGCACCCGACTCGTCGAGGGCGACGACCGATTCGTCGCGTTGACCTGGTCGAGTCAACCGGCGCCGCAGAACTTCGAGGAGGCGGCGCAGAAGATGTGGGCCACCTCGGAGTGCTGGAGGCAGTGGATCAACATCGGCACCTTCCCCGACCACCCGTGGCGCAGCCATCTGCAGCGATCGGCACTCACCCTCAAGGGCCTCACCTACTCCCCGACCGGCGCGCTGCTCGCCGCCGCCACCACATCGCTGCCCGAAACCCCCGGAGGCGAACGCAACTGGGATTACCGGTATGCGTGGGTGCGCGATTCGACGTTCGCGCTGTGGGGCCTCTACACGCTCGGACTCGATCGGGAGGCGAACGACTTCTTCTCGTTCATCGCCGACGTGTCCGGGGTGACCAACTCCGAGCATCATCCGCTTCAGGTGATGTACGGCGTCGGCGGCGAACGGACACTCGAGGAACACGAACTGAACCATCTCTCCGGCTACGACGGCGCCCGGCCGGTCCGGATCGGCAACGGCGCGTATAACCAAGCGCAGCACGATATCTGGGGCACCATGCTCGACTCGGTGTACCTGAACACCAAGTCCAACGAGGCGGTGCCCGAGACCCTGTGGCCGGTCCTCAAGGCGCAGGTCGAGGAGGCCGTGAAGAACTGGCGCAAGCCCGACCGCGGTATCTGGGAGGTGCGCGGCGAACCGAAGCACTTCACGTCGTCGAAGGTCATGTGTTGGGTCGCACTCGATCGCGGTTCCCGGTTGGCGGCGCTGCACGGCGAGAAGTCCTACGCCAGGACGTGGTCCGAGATCGCCGACGAGATCCGCGAGGACATCCTCGCGAACGGCGTCAACCAGCGCGGCGTGTTCACCCAGCGGTACGGCGACGACGCTCTGGACGCGTCACTGCTGCTGGTGCCGTTGCTGCGGTTCCTGCCGTCGGATGACCACCGGGTGCGGAACACGGTCCTCGCCATCGCCGACGAACTCACCGACAACGGACTGGTGCTGCGCTACCGGGTCGAGGAGACCGACGACGGCCTCTCGGGCGAGGAGGGCACCTTCACCATCTGCTCGTTCTGGCTGGTGTCGGCGCTCGTCGAGATCGGTGAGCTACCCCGCGCCAAGACGCTGTGCGAGCGGCTGCTCTCGTTCTCCAGTCCGCTCAAATTGTATGCCGAGGAGATCGACGCCAAGACCGGGCAGCATCTGGGCAACTTCCCGCAGGCGTTCACCCACCTGGCACTGATCAACGCGGTCATGCACGTGATCCGCGCCGAGGAGGCCGCCAGCCACGGCACGTTCCAGCCGGCCCATCACTGAGCGGCCGTCACCGGACCGCGTTCAGCTGCTGACGGCGCCGAGTCCCCGGCGCGTCAGCAGCGGCCCGATCTCGGCCTTGCGTCCGATCAGCTTCTCATGTGCGACAAGCGGATCGACGCTGTCGCCCCGAGACAGGGTGGCCTCGGCGAAACGCTGACCGGCGGACCGCTGCAGACCCCCCTCGGCGAGGAACCACTGCTCGGTCTCCGCGTCGAGTACTTCCGACCAGATGTACGAGTAATAGCCGGCCGAGTATCCCCCACCGAAGATGTGGTTGAAGTACGCACTGCGGTAGCGCGGCGGGATGAGGTCGCCGACGAAACCCGCCGACCGCAACGCGTCGCGCTCGAACGCCTCGACGTCGTCGACGGTGTCATCCGCGCTGAGGCGGTGCCACGCGAGGTCGAGAACTGCCGCGGCCAGGTACTCGATGGTGCCGTGAGCGCTCTCGGTGTTGGCCGATGCGCGCGCCGCCTCGGCGAGCTCCGCCGGAATCGGTTCGCCCGTCACGTGATGGCGCGCGTAGTGCGACAACACATCCGGATGCAGCGCCCACATCTCGTTGACCTGCGACGGGAACTCGACGAAATCGCGGGGCACCGACGTCCCCGACTGGGACGGATAGTCGACCGCCGACAGCAGCCCGTGCAGGGCATGCCCGAACTCGTGGAACAGGGTCGTCAGCTGATCCATGGTGAGCAGACAGTGCTCACCCTCATCGGGTTTCGTGAGATTGAGGACGTTGACCACGATCGGCTGCGTCGCCAACACCGCCGACTGGTCGACGATGTTGTTCATCCATGCGCCGCCCCGTTTGGACGGCCGCGCGAAGTAATCACCGAGGAACAGTCCGATGCTGCGCCCGCTGTCGTTGAGGACATCCCACACACGGACGTCGGGGTGGTAGCCCGCCAGATCGCGTCGTTCGGCGAAGCGCAGCCCGTACAGCTTGCCCGCGGCATGGAACACACCGCGTTCCAGCACGGCATCGAGTTCGCAGTAGTCGGCGAAATCATCAAGTGACACAGCCGATGTCGACCGCTTCTCCCGGTTCAGCCAGAAGGTCAGGTCGGCGGCACCGATCTCCTCGTCGGCCAGGCGGGTCAGTCGGGTCAGTTCCCGGCCACCGGCCCGGATCGCCGACGCGGTGAGTTCGCCCAGCAGGTCGAGCACCGCCGACGGATTCGGTGCCGTCTCCTCGGCGATCACGTACTCGGCGTGGTCGGTGTACCCGAGCAACCGCGCCCGCTCCGCACGCAGCCCGACGATCTCGAGAACCAGCGCACGCGTGTCATGCGAATTACCCCGCGAGCACCGGCCCACCGAGGCGTCGAAAACCCGTTGCCGCACACCGCGATCGGTCAGGGACGTCAACACCGACTGACTCGTCGGCAGTTCCAGCGTGATGAGATATCCGGCCCCGCGACCGGCATCGGCCGCGGCCCGCCGCGCCGCGGCGATCTCCCCGGCCGAGAGACCGTCGAGGTCCGCGACGTCCTCCACGAAGACGGCCGATTCGTTCGTGTCGTCGAGGATCATCTGCGAGAACGTCGTGGTGAGGTAGGCCAGGCGGGACGAGATCCGGCGCATCCGTTCCTGCTCCTCGGGCCCCAGACCCGCGCCCGCCCGAACCGCCTCGCGATATCGCTTGGCCAGCAGGCGGTCCTGCGCCTCGGTGAGGTCCAGCTCCGTCCGGCGTCCGTAGAGGTCGGCGATCCGCCCGAACAGCCTCGCGTCCATCGCAATGGTGTTCGCGTGGTCGGTGAGCAGCGTGGACAGCTTCTGCGAGATCTCGTTGCGCTGCGGGTTGGTGTCCGGTCCGACGAGGTTGAAGAACACTCCGGCAGCCCGCGCGAGGTCACGCCCGGACAGCTCCAGGGCTTCGATCGTGTTGGCGAAGGTGGCGGGCCGCCCGTCGCCGGCGATGGTCTCCACCTCCGCGAGTTGGGTGTCCATCGCCTCGGCGAAAGCGGGCAGGAAATCGTCATCGCCGATCGATGCGAAATCGGGCAGTCCGTGCGGCAGGTCACTCGGCGCGAGAACGGGATTCACCATCGTCATTTCCCCTTCGGCTTGTCGCCGACCGCGTCGGTGGACAGTGCGGCCACGAAGGCCTCCTGAGGAACCTCGACGCGACCGATGGTCTTCATCCGCTTCTTGCCCTCCTTCTGCTTCTCGAGGAGCTTGCGCTTACGGCTGATGTCACCGCCGTAACACTTGGCGAGCACGTCCTTTCGGATCGCCCGGATGTTCTCGCGCGCAATGATCTTCGAGCCGATGGCAGCCTGCACCGGCACCTCGAACTGTTGCCGCGGGATCAGTTCCTTGAGCTTGGTGGACATCTTGTTGCCATATGCGTAGGCGGCGTCGCGGTGGACGATCGCGCTGAACGCGTCGACGGCCTCACCCTGCAGCAGGATGTCGACCTTGACCAGATCGGCCTCCTGCTCACCCGCCTCCTCGTAGTCGAGACTCGCATAACCGCGGGTCCGGGACTTGAGTGCATCGAAGAAGTCGAAGATGATCTCGGCCATCGGCAACGTGTAGCGAAGCTCGACACGGGTCTCCGACAGGTAGTCCATGCCGCCGAGTTCGCCGCGTCGGGACTGGCAGAGTTCCATGATCGCGCCGATGAACTCACTGGGCGCGATGACCGTCGTCTTCACGATCGGTTCGTAGATGTGGCGGGCCTTCCCGTCGGGCCAGTCCGACGGATTGGTCACGATGTGCTCGGTACCGTCTTCCATCACCACGCGGTAGACCACGTTGGGGGCGGTCGAGATGAGTTCGAGGTTGAACTCGCGCTCGAGCCGCTCGCGGGTGATCTCCATGTGCAGCAACCCGAGGAAGCCGCAGCGGAAACCGAAGCCGAGCGCCACCGAGGTCTCGGGCTCGTATGTCAGCGCGGCATCGTTCAACTGCAGCTTGTCGAGCGCCTCACGCAGCACCGGGTAATCGGATCCGTCCATCGGATACAGCCCGGAGTAGACCATGGGACGCGGTTCGCGATACCCGGTGAGCGCCTCGGTGGCGCCGTGGCGGGCCGTCGTGACCGTGTCACCGACCTTCGACTGGCGGACATCCTTGACGCCGGTGATCAGATAGCCGACCTCACCGACCCCGAGCCCCTTCGTCGGCTTCGGCTCCGGTGAGACGATGCCCACCTCGAGCAGTTCGTGCGTCGCTCCCGTCGACATCATCGCGATCTTCTCGCGCGGCACGATCCGGCCGTCGACCACGCGGACGTAGGTGACGACGCCGCGGTAGGTGTCGTAGACGGAGTCGAAGATCATGGCGCGGGCCGGCGCATCCGCATCGCCCACGGGCGGCGGGATCAACTTGACCACCTCGTCGAGCAGCTCCCCCACACCCGCACCGGTCTTGCCGGAGACGCGCAGCACGTCATCGGCCTCACAGCCGATGATGTGCGCGATCTCGGCGGCGTAGCGGTCCGGATCGGCCGCCGGCAGGTCGATCTTGTTCAGCACGGGGATGATGGTCAGGTCGTTGTCCATCGCCAGGTAGAGATTCGCGAGGGTCTGCGCCTCGATGCCCTGTGCGGCGTCGACCAGCAGAACCGCCCCCTCGCACGCCTCGAGGGCACGGGAGACCTCATAGGTGAAGTCGACGTGGCCGGGGGTGTCGATGAGGTGCATGACGTAGTCGGTGGTCACGCCGTCGGTGGTCACCTGCCAGGGCAGACGCACGTTCTGGGCCTTGATGGTGATCCCGCGTTCACGCTCGATGTCCATCCGGTCGAGGTACTGCGCGCGCATCTGTCGTTCCTCGACCACACCCGTGAGCTGCAACATCCGGTCGGCCAGGGTCGATTTTCCGTGGTCGATGTGAGCGATGATGCAGAAGTTCCGGATCCGCGCGGGGTCGGTGAAGGTGGTGTCGGCGAAATTGGGAATCGAACTGCTCCTCGAACGTGCGGCACTGACGTGTCAGACGGGGTCGGCGGTCGGGTGACCGCGTTGTCCATACCAGTTTCTCATGAGTGACCGCACCCCCGTCCACAGCGCTCCCGCCGCTACCGTGAGAGGCATGGCCGCGACGACCCCTGAGACGACGCCCTACGACGACGACGGCGTGGTCGCCGAGGTGTCCCGTCCCCCCGGCGACAGCATCGGTGTGGCCGTGCTGGCACACGGTGCCGGGGGTGATCGGCACGCGGTGATCCTGCGGGCCGTCGCCGGCGAGTTGTGTGCACGCGGTCTGGTCGTCGCCCGGATCGATCTCCCCTACCGTCAGCGCCGCCCCAAGGGTCCGCCGAGTCCGTCTACGGCCGCCGCCGACCGCGACGGCATCGTCGCGGCCTGCGCGGCGCTGCGGGGCGAGTCCACCGGTCCGCTCATCGTCGGCGGCCATTCGTATGGTGGCCGGCAGGCATCGATGGCCGTCGCGGAGAATCCCGATCTCGCCGATGGCCTGTTGCTCACGTCATACCCACTGCACCCGCCCGGAAAGCCCGACCGCCTGCGCACCGAACACCTGCCGTCGATCACCGTTCCCACGGTCATCGTGCACGGCAGCACCGATCCGTTCGCCACCACCGACGAACTCACGGCGGCCGTCGCGCTGATCCCGGCTGCCACCCGGGTCGTCGAACTCGAGAAGGTCGGGCACAATCTGAATCCCGATCGGAAGCCGACCGCGACGTTGACCGCCGATGCCGTGGTCGAGGTCCTGCTCGGGCGCGGCCGATGACCGTCGGCCCGGGGCATCCGACCCACGAGTTCGCCCGGCACATCGCTTACGCGCCCGATCTCGACGGCGCCGCCGATCCCGGCGAGATCGTCTGGACCTGGGTCGTCTTCGAGGATGACGCGGCGCGTGGCAAGGACCGACCGGTGCTCGTCGTCGGACGCGACATCGATGACGCCGACCGATCACACCTGCTCGGGCTCATGTTGTCCAGCAAGGACTATCACCGCGATGACTCGGACTGGATCTCCGTCGGCACCGGGGAGTGGGACAGCCGGGGGCGTGAGAGTTTCGTGAGACTCGATCGCGTCCTGACGATCGAGGAGCACGGCGTGCGGCGCGAGGGCGCCATCCTCGCCCGGGTGCGGTTCGAGATCGTCGCAACCCGACTGCGGAGCGACTTCGGGTGGCGCTGACCGCTCACGCCAGTCGCGTGATCTCCACCACCACATCGAGATCTGTTGCGCCACCGCCGGTGTAGATGCCCTTGAGGGGCGACACGTCGGAGTAGTCGCGGCCCACGCCCACCGACACATGCCGTTCGGTGATGGTGGTGTCGTTGGTCGGGTCATAGCCCCACCAGCCACCCGTCCACGCCTCGATCCACGCGTGGCTCTGTCCCTCGACGGTCGTGTCGATCTCCGCGTCGGACTGCGGATGCAGGTACCCCGACACGTATCGGGCGGGTATCCCGAGACCTCGCAGCATCAGCAGGGTCAGATGCGCATAGTCCTGGCAGACACCCTTGCGCTCGACCCATGCGTCCACGGCGGTGGTGTGCACGCCCGTGGTGCCGGGGACGTACTCCATCTCCTCATTGACGAACTTGCACACCGCCTCGACCGCGTCCTCGGGTTCGAGACCCTTGGCCAATCGGTTTGCCGCGGAAGAGAGTTGACGGTTCTTGCAGACATAACCCGTGTACGACAGCATCTCGTCGTAGCGGTCGGCGACGTAGTCGCTGCGCACCTCGTCCCAGGTGACCTTCTTCGTCGGCCGCTCACCCGCCTCGGTCTCCACGACCGACATCCCCGAGACCTCGAGCTCCTCGTGCGGGGCGTGCAGGTCGAATGTCGTGACGGCGGAGCCCCAGTAGTCGGTGTAGCGGTAGGACCTGGTGGCCGGCACCGTCTCGACCCGATTGACGATGACGTTCTGCCGGTTGTCGCTGCGCGGGGTCAGGCGCGCCTCGTTGTACGACGAGGTGACCGGACTCTTGTAGGCGAAGCCGGTGGAATGGACGACCCGTAGACGCCAGCTCACAGTTCACTCTCCTCGATGACATGGTCTTCGGTGTCCACCCGGGCGTCGGCCCACGACACATAGGGCGATACGTGGAAGTACTGGGCGGTCACGGCCTCGTTGACCTCGCGGCACGTGTCCTGCAACTCGAGCAGCCGGTCCTGTAGGTCGTCGAGCAGCCTGCCCGGTTCGAGGAACTCGAGCGAGCTGCGCGCCCGTCCGAGGAGCAACAGCGCCTCGCCTTGCGCACCGACCCGGCTGGTGCGCTTCTCCAGGTCACCCATGTTCTGCTCGGCGACCCGGAGCGCATGGAACACCGAGCGGGGGAACAACCGGTCGACCAGCATGAACTCCACGATGTTCTCGGCGTCGAGCACCCCGCGATAGGTCCGCAGGAAGGTGTCGTGGGCTCCCGCCGACACCAGGACGCTGACCCACGCGGGTGAACTCACCCGGTCGCCGGCCCGCGACAGCAGCATCCTGATCGTCATGTCGACGCGTTCCACCGACCGCCCGAGAAGCAGGTACCGGTAGCCGTCGTCGTGGCTGAGGGTCGCGTCCGCGAGGCCCGCGAACATGGCGGCCCGGTTCTTCACGTAGGACAGGAACTCGTGCGGTCCGAGACGTCGGGCGCGCCGCTCTGCGTCGCCGAGCCCGTTGTAGGTGGTGTTGAGGCACTCCCACATCTCGCTCGACGTGACCTCGCGTGCCCCGCGCGCGTTCTCGCGTGCCGATCGGATGAGGTCGACGATGGATCCGACCGAATCCTTCTCGTAGGCAACGCGTTCGGTCAGCGACCAGACGTCCATGAGTTCGTCCGGATCCGGCGCCTCGAGACCCAGCACCTGGATCACCAGGCGCGCCTGCCGGTCGACATCCACGGTGGCGTCCTCGAGCAGCTGATGGATCGCGACGTCGAGGATGCGGGCCATGTCATCGGCACGCTCGACATAGCGGCCGATCCAATAGAGCGATTCGGCGTTGCGGGCCAGCATCATCGGGGATCACCGCCCTGGCTCTGTGTCATGGTGCCGATCGTCTGCGATTGCCCACCGGGCGACTGTGTCTGTCTGGCCTGCTGCTGTTGCTGGGTCTGGGTGTGCAGCGGATCGGGCGCGCTCTCCGCGGGCCGCGCCGCGGCCACCCCGCTGGCGTCGACGACCTTTGCACCCGACAGTTCCCGCTCCTCCGACGACCGCGACGATGCCAGCACCCAGGTGTCCTTGGAACCGCCACCCTGACTGGAGTTGACCACCAGCGATCCCTCCGGCAGTGCGACTCGGGTGAGGCCGCCGGGCAACACCCACACGGATTCTCCGTCGTTGACCGCGAACGGCCGCAGGTCGACGTGTCGCGGGCGGACGTCGCCGTCGATCTTGGTCGGCACCGTCGACAGCTGGACCACGGGCTGGGCGATCCACCCGCGCGGGTCGTTGCGCACCTTGCGGGCCAACGTGTCCAGTTCCGCCTTGGTGGCGTCGGGCCCGAATACGATGCCGTATCCGCCGGAGCCCTCGACGGGCTTGATGACGAGTTCGTCGATGCGGTCGAGGACTTCCTCGCACTCGTCGTCGAGCCAACAGCGCAAGGTGTCGACGTTCATCAGCGACGGCTTCTCGCCGAGGTAGTACTGGATGATCTCGGGCACATACGTGTAGATCAGTTTGTCGTCGCCCACACCGTTGCCGACCGCACTCGAGATCACCACGTTCCCGGCCCGGGCGGCGTTCAGCAGTCCCGCGACTCCGAGCATGGAATCCGGCCGGAACTGCATCGGATCGAGGAAATCGTCGTCGATGCGCCGGTAGATCACGTCGACACGCTGTTCACCCTCGGTCGTGCGCATGTAGACGACGTTGTCGCGGCAGAAGAGATCTCGTCCCTCGACGAGTTCCACACCCATCAGCCGGGCCAGCAGGGAATGCTCGAAGTAGGCCGAGTTCGCGACACCCGGCGTCAGCACGACGATGTTCGGATCGGCCTCGTTGAAGGCCGCCGAGGCACGCAACGCGCGCAGCAGGTGACTCGGGTAGTCGCCCACCGCGCGGACGCGATGCGACGAGAAGAGATCCGGGAACACCCGGGCCATGGTCCGGCGGTTCTCCATCACGTAGGAGACGCCCGACGGCGAACGGAGATTGTCCTCGAGTACGCGGAAGTCACCGTTCTCGTCCCGGATCAGGTCGATGCCCGCGACATGGATACGAACCCCGTTGGGCGGACGGATGTTTGCGGCCTGGCGGTGGAAGTGCTCGCACGAGTGGACCAGACGTTTGGGCAGTACGCCGTCACGCAGGATCTCCTGCTCACCGTAGATGTCGTCGAGGAACAGTTCGAGCGCCTGCACCCGCTGGGTGATGCCGGCTTCCAACTTGGTCCACTCACCGGCCGAAATCACCCGCGGCACAACGTCGAGCGGGAAGGGACGTTCCTTGCCGGACAGCGAGAAGGTGACGCCCTGATCGATGAACGCGCGACCGAGCGCGTCGACTCGGACGTCGAGGTCGGCGGCGTCGTACTCCGACATGGCGCGGTAGATCCCCCGGTACGGACCCCGCACATCCCCGTCGGCGTCGAACATCTCGTCGAAGGCCTTGCCGTACGGGCCTCGGCCGTATCCGGCGAAGATGGTGTTGTCGACCGCTTTCGGTTCCCGGACAACGGTCTTGGCCCGCCGCGCGGGTGGCGTGGACTCCCTGGGCTTCGACTTCGCCGCTGCGGGCGCCTTGCCGTCGGCACCCCGGCCACCACCCGACTTCGCGCCCTTTGCCGCACTCGTGGCGCTCGACTTGCCGGCGGCGGCCTTGGTGGCGGTTCGCTTGCTGGACGCTGGGGTCGTCGACGCGGGAGTCATAACTTGACATGGTGCTACAAAACGACGGATTCGGCAGGACGGTTGGACACGCCCACGTCAGAGGGAGCGGCGCAGTCCTGTCACCCGCCGCCGCACGCGTCGCACGACGTTCATCGCCCGGGTCCGCCGGCGCGGCCCCACTGCCGGCAGCGGTGCCGTCTTGACGACCTCGGCGAGAGTGTCGAGGGCGACGTCGAGGACATCCTGCATGGTGGGCGGCAGTGCGTCACCGGCCGCGAGTCTGCTGACCGTCAGATCGTCGAGATCCCCGGAGACCCGATAGCCGGCCGCGCGGACCTCGGCGATCATCTCGTCCGCGGTCTGCGCCACCCACGTGCGCTGATCGGAGGTGAGCCCGCGCGGCGGACCCGACGGCGCCTCGAACAGGATCTCGCCGATCAGCTGCCCCTTGACGACACGCTCGTATCGACGCCACTCGACGTCTGTGGGCTGGAGCCGACCGTTGAGCCGGCGCAGGAATTCCGCCTGCGCCGAGGAGAGCGACGAGTTGAGGCTCGGCACCGGAATGGTGAGCGGCGCGGGGTCGACGTCGAGAACCCGCAGGAATCTCTCCCAGATCGTGTCCCCGGGCGTGTCGCGGCGAGTGGGGACGGTGACGACGTGCACGCGTTCGGGCCCTACGGCCGCCGCCCAGTCGTTCAGGATCCGGACGTGGTCCTGGAACTCCCAGAACGGCTCCTCGATCCCGCCGTCGGCGGGCGGGGTGAAACCGGGCAGCGCCGGGCCGTGGGTGTGTACCGAGTGGAGGAACTCGTCGAAGGTCGCCTCCCGCTGATTCTTGATGTTCTCCTGCCACACCGACGGCAGCTGCCGGGCCAGGTCACGGACCGTGGCGATGACATGGACCTCGTCGGCGAACGACAGGTCGTCGAGCAACGTGGCGATGTGCTCGGGCCTCGCGGTGGCGTAGAGCTCGTGGGACAGCAGCGAGGCCTGCGGCCACGCCTTCATCTGCGCCCGCATCGTCGGCCACGTACCCGCGAAGGCCGGATCGACCCAGTCCAGGTACCGATCGGGCTGGAGGTGCACCGCGGCGTGGAAATGATCGGAGATCACGTTGCCCGGGTAGAGCAGTCCCGCCGACCGCAACGCCAGGTCGCGGTTGCGCCAGAGCCGGTCCTGCAGGTGGGTGGTCCCGGTTTTGGGCAGGCCGATGTGCACGAAGACGACAGACATGATGTTCTAGCCTAGTTGGTGAAAACCCTTGCGCATCCGGCCGCGGCGAAGGCCACCGACGAGCCGGGCGCCCGGGGACGCCGCGCGATTTGGGTCGTGACAAGGCGTGCTGGTAAAGTCGAACGCTGTCGCAGCGTCGGCGTGATCACCCCTGATCCACAACCGTCCGACCTGCTCAGGCGCGACCCGCTCGCCGCCGAACACGGACAACGAGAACCAACCAGAACCAAGAGGTATACACGCGTGGCAAACATCAAGTCGCAGATCAAGCGGATTCGCACCAACGAGGCGAGCCGCCAGCGCAACCAGTCGGTGCGCTCGGCGCTGCGGACCGCAATCCGCCACTTCCGCGAGGCCGTCGACGCAGGTGACAAGGCCAAGGCCACCGAGCTCGCCGCCGCCGCGGGGCAGAAGCTCGACAAGGCAGCCAGCAAGGGCGTCATCCACGCCAACCAGGCCGCCAACAAGAAGTCGGCCATGGCGCTGGCCGTCAACAAGCTCTGATCTACCCCCGGTAGCCCTCAGCACAACGTTCTCACGGCTCACCCCGGTGACACCCACGCGGTCACCGGGGTGAGCCGCGTCGTGTATGCGACATGAGCGGGCTGGTACCGAACCTGAGTGGGCGTGCAGGCGGCCCGGGTCAGTCCGCCCGGCCACGCTCACGGGTCGGCCGCAGCCCGGCCACGGTCGCGACCGCGTGTTCCAGACTGAAGTCCGCATCCGCGGCCTGACCCTTGACGTCGCCGTTGAGTTTGGCGACCACCACGATCGCGGCGGCGATCGATGCCGAGTCCCACGCACGCGCCTGCGCCTGCACCTTCTTGACGCGCCGCGGCGGCATGCCGAGCTCCGATGCCGCCGCATACTGGTCCATCGACCCCATCGCCCGCACACGCGCTATCGCGTGGACCGCCTCCGCGAGCGCGTCGGCGAGCAGCACCCGCGGCACGCCGTGATGTTCGGCCCACGCCAGTGACTCCAGCGCACCCGGCCGGTCGCCGGTCACCGCCTTGTCGGCGACCTCGAATCCGGTGATCTCCGGCCGTCCCTGGTAATACAACCGGACGGCATCGACGGTGACCTTTCCATCCGTGTCCGCCACCAACTGGCTGCACGCCGCGGCCAGTTCACGCAGTTCTGATCCCACGCCCTCGACGACCTGCTCGACGACATCGTTGCCGACCTTGACGCCCAGCGAGCGGAACTCCTTGCGCACGAAGTCGACGCGTTCCGACGGCCATTTCGGTGCGGCGCAATCGTGCTCGACCGCGCCGGCCTTCTTCAGGGCGGGCACCAGCGACTTGGCGCGGCCACCGCCCGTGTGGACGACCACGAGCGTGATCCCGTCCGGCAATTCGCCGGCCGCCTCGGCGATGAGGGACGCCGGCTCCTTGCCCGCATCGGCTGCGGACTCGATCACCACGATGCGGTCTTCCGCGAACAGCGACGGGCTCAGCAACTCGGCGAGCTCGTGCTCGGTGACGTCGCCGGCCCGGACACGGGTGACCGGGATGTCGCTGTCGGTGGCGGCCGTCCGTTCGGCCGCGACGGCCGTGATCACCCGACCCGTCAGGAAATCGTCGTCCCCGAGCAACAGGTGCAGGCGTTCACTCACGGCGACCATGGTGCCAGACCGGGCGGACACCCATCCGACGAGCACGTCGGAGGACCTCGCCCCACCGGATCAGGACGCGGATGGTGAACACGGCAGCCACCGTGGCCAGCCCCACGACCACCGCCCCTCGCACCCCCGACGGCACCGGCACCACCGCCCACGACACACCGCCCAGTACCCGGGCACACGTGAGCATCCACCACAGTTCGGGTCCGAGCGCTCTGATCATGAGTTCGGCGATGCCGGCACCGAGCCCGTCCGGGCCGCCGACCGCGCCGATGACCGCGGCCGCGGTGCCCGCGATGCCGACGAGTCCGACCACCGGGACCACGATGATGTTCGCGAGGAGTCCGAGGACGGTGAACCGTCCGCTCAGCAACGCGACGACGGGGGCGGTGACCAACTGCGCCGCGGTCGCCATCGCGATCAGCTCGGCGAGTCCCGACGGTATCCCCGATCGCGCAACCAATCCCGCAGACCGGCCGACCAGAGGACGAGTCCGGCCGTGGCCAGGACCGACAGCGCGAATCCGGGGGCGACGGCGAGCTCCGGCCACCACAGCAGACCGACGATGGTCGCGGCACCGAGTGCGGGCATCGCCTGTGCATGTCGTGATCCTGCCAGTGCCAACAGACCCACCATGCCCATCATCGCCGCGCGCAACACACTCGGCGACGGGCGCACCAGGATCACGAATGCGACGACGATGACCGCACCGACGATCGCAGTGACCCTCGGTGACGCCCCCGCAATCCGCACCACCATCACCGCCGCACCGCACACGATCGCGAAGTTGCTGCCGGACACCGCGACCAGATGGGTCAGTCCGGCGTCTCGGAAGTCCTCGCGGACAACCGCATCCAGGGAGCTGGTGTCACCGAGGACGAGCCCGGGCAGCAGACCGGCCGCCTCGGGTCCCAGTGCTCGCGCCGACACCATCTGCAGGCGCTGGCGGATCGCACCCGCGAGCCGTTGGTGCGGCGGCGGTCGCCCGAGGAGGGTGGGCGTCGACACCGCGGACAGACGCGCCACCATGAGGTCTCCACCGCGCGGCCGAGCGACCCGCACGACTGCGGTGAAGTGTTGCCCGGGAAGGAGTTCAGACCACTCGGACGATCCTCCCGTCAGCTCCGCGGACACCGGCGCGACCTGACGTCCGGCGACCCCGTCTACGTCGACCCGCACGCGCACTCTCGACGCGGCGGCCGGACCGAGAGCGACCGCGTCGTCGCGGATGATCGCCGTCACCCGCGTCTTGCCCTCGCTGTGCGAGAGCGGATGCACCGCACGGGCCTCGAGGCGAAAGGCGATGGCGCCCGCCGTGACCGCGGCCATGCCGCCCACCACCACGACGAGCGAGACGGTCGACCACCCCACCCATCCGCGCCACGCCGACGCCACCGCGATCGCGCACACCACCCCGGCCGCGATGGCCAGTGCCTGGACGAGGACCGTCGACGCGGCGAGGGCGACGAGACTGACGAGCCAGACCGTCGCGGCCGGTGTGACCAACCGATAGTCACCCGACGGGAGGAACCCGCCGATCACCGACGTGCGGCTCACACCGTGACCAGGTCGCGCAGTTTCGCCAAGCGAGTGGGCCCTATCCCGTCGACCTCGCCGAGCTGATCGACGGAGGTGAAGCGGCCGTGAGCATCCCGCCACGCGACGATGGCCTTGGCGGTGACCGGCCCGACGCCCGGCAATTCGTCGAGTTGCGCCTCGGTCGCCGAGTTGAGGTCGACCTTGGCTCCCGCCCCGCTCGGCACGGCCGAACTCGTTGCCGCCGCGGAGGATCCGGACCCCGACGACGCACCGCCCGTTCCGCCGGCCCCGACGACGGCACTGCGCAACGACATCCGGCCACCGCCGCCGGTGTATCCGACGAGGACCTGATCGCCGTCGTTGAGCCGCTGGGCCAGGTTGAGCGAGAGAAGATCTGCGCCTTGTCGGGCGCCGCCCGCCCGATCGATGGCATCGGCGACCCGCGGTTGCCCGGACAGTCGGACCAGGCCCGGCCGACGGACGAGACCGACCACACTCACGACCATCTCGCCGGACGTGACCGACGGTGCGGCCGGGTTCGCCGGCGGCGACTGACCGGCCGGGGTCGGCTCGGTCGGTCCCGCGGAGGCCGGGAATGCCACCGGCGAGGTGCTTTCCGATCCGCCGTGCAGCAACGAGAGGCCGGCGACCGCGCATGCGACGATTCCGATGACGATGAGCGCGATCGCCGCTGGCGGCGCGACCGCGAAGCGGCGGCGTGGCCGATCGTCGTCGGGCTCATCCGGGTCCGGTGCACCGAACCTGTCCCCGATCGCCATCCGGGAACGCGACGGGTCATGCGGCGCAATGGGTTCCAGCCAGGTCGGGACGGCCGTCACGCCCCACGGGCGGTCCTCCGCGGGACGTACCCCGACGTCCGGAGTCGGTGCGACGTCCGGCGGGAGATCGGCGTCGAGGGGCTGATCCCGTTGCGCCTCGGCAGGATCCGTCGCCGGCGACCAGACGTCGGAGACGTCGACGTCGACCGCGCCACCGTGTCGCGCCGCCCGCGGGGACTCGACCGCGGGCGATGACAGCCGGTCCAGCGCGCTGCGCCGAGGGTGTCGTGCTGGGGTGCTCATGCCCGCTGAGCGTAGGGACTCGTCAGCGGGAGCAAACGCCGCGAACGCATCCCGGCCCGGATCTGTGGATGGATCCGGCGTTGTGGAGGATGCGGGCTAGATGTCGATCGGATCGAGATGCGACGCCAGTGTGACGCCGATGGCCCCGGGGCCGACGTGGCAACCGAGTATCGGGCCGAGGTCGACCACGAGTTCCGATGTCACCAGGCGCAGCCGGCCGGTCAGTTGCTCGGCGAGTTCTCGCGCGAGCTCGGGCGAGGCGCTGTGCTGGACCCCGAGCGTGACCGGGCGGCCACCCGCGGACTCCACGGCGGCATCCACCATCTTGGCGAGGGCCTTCGAGAACGTCCGATGCCGTTCCTTGAGGGTCAGCATCCCGTCGACCATGTGCAGGATCGGCTTGATCGACAAGGCCGACCCGAGCATCTTGCTGGCGGCACTGATCCGGCCGCTCTGGCGGAGATTGTCGAGTTGGTGCACGCACACCATCGAGTCGACCGTCGACGCCTGCCGGATCGCCGATTCGTAGACACGGTCGCGATCGGCTCCGGCCGCCGCCGCCTGGGCGGCACCGATCGCGGTGAAGCCCACCGCGAGACCCACGGACCGGGAATCGACGATGCGCACGAGGCCCGGGAACTTCTCTGCCGCGAGGCGACCGGCGCCCCACGTCCCGGACAGTCTCCGCGACATGTGCACGGCGACGACGCCGTCGCCGTCGCTGGCCTCGAGCGCCTCTTCATAGGCCAGGGTCAGTTCGTGCGGATTGGCGCCGGAGGTGGTGACGCCCGGTGTGGAGATGATGTCCGCCGGGATGTCGTCGACACCCTCGAGATAGTCGACACCGTCGCGACTCAGGTGGAGCGGGACCTGCCGGATGCCGTAGTGATCGGCGATCGCGGCCGGCAACCGCGACGATGAATCGGTGACGACGACGACAGGCACGGGTCTACGTTAGCCGGTCGCTCCGGCGCCGGTCGGAGGACATCCCCCGTCGCTTCGTTCGCCCGGAAGCCCGTCGCCGGGCCCGTCCAGAGCGGTCCGCACCACCGGCACCACCACGTCGGCGATTCCGCGATGGCATTCGAAACCCCAATGGATCCCGTCCGGGTTCATGTCGCCGCTGCCGGCGAGAAAGGCGTCGCGCGTCGTCGGGTAGAAGTCCGCTGTCGGCAGGTCGTGCGCAGTCGCCCATTCCGCCATGGCTGCCGTCGTCGGAATCCGCCCGCTGTGCACGTGTCCGTAATACGGGCTGCGATGCGTGGGCGGCAGACACAGCACGATCGGCAGCCCCGGCCGCAGCTGGACCAAGGCCGAACGGATCTTCTCCAGATACTCGACGGTGACCTTGGGCGGCAACGCGACCGGCCAACCGAGCGGCGACAGCCGCGGCTGCACCCATTGATAGCCGTCCCGGACGACCTGTCGCAAGCGATTGGGGCGCACGTACCGGATCTGTTCGCGCACCGCGGTCGGCAGCGGCGACGGCAGGCTGTCCATGCCGCCGAAGGCCAGCACGACCACTTCGGCGTGTGGGACCGATGCCCAGATGTTCGGGTCCTGCGTCAGGGCCCACCAGATGTCGCGGCTGGTCCACCCGATCCGACCGAACAGGCGGACCTCCCTATCGCAGCGCTCGCCGACGAGGTTGGGCCAGATCCGCCGATCGTCGGCGGCCAGCCCGCCGGCCGGGCCGTAGTACGCCAACGAATCCGACAGCACCAGCAACGTCATTGGACGGCCGCGTCAGCGCTCTCGGCCGAGGCGTTCCAGACATCGAGGCGCCAGCGTGGCGGCTCCCCGGGCACACCGTGTCCGGACAACTGAACCCAGCTCGTGTTCGCCAGGCCGCCGAACACCGGCCACGAGGCCTCCGGCAGGTCGAGCAGCGCTGCGGTCATCGCCGCGATGACCCCGCCGTGCGCGACCAACACCACGGGTGCCTCGGGGAGGTCACCGGTGCCCCAGTCGTCGAGCCCGGCGACGAGTTCGTCGACGAGCGGAACCGCACGGCGGGCCACGTCGATGCGGCTCTCCCCGTTGGGCGGCGTCCAACTCGCGTCGTCGCGCCACACACGTCGGGCGCCGGGCATCACGTCGTCGACCTCGAGGTGGGTCATCCCCTGCCAGTCGCCGAGATGGGTTTCCCGGAGCCGGACGTCGGTGCTGACGGGAAGCCCGGTCCGGCGTGCGAGTGCCTCGGCCGTGTCCCGGGCGCGGGACAGATCCGACGACACGATCACCATCGGCGCCCGTTCGGCGAGTGCGACCGCGGCCGCCTCGGCCTGACCGACACCGACGGCGGAGAGGTCGGTGTCCAGCTGCCCCTGCATCCGACTCGCCGCGTTGTATTCGGTCTGGCCGTGCCGCAACAGGATCAGCCGACGTACCACCGGGGTGAGACGTTCGACGGCGGTGTCATGAGAATCCGGTCCCCCGCTCATTCCAGCCCGTCCACCTCGACGATCGGGCAGTCCTTCCAGAGGCGCTCCAACGCGTAGAACTCGCGCTCGTCCGCGTGCAGGATGTGCACCACGATGTCGGCGTAGTCGATCAGGGCCCACCGCCCTTCGCGGGTTCCCTCGCGACGCACCGGTTTGTACCCCGCTTCGCGCAACTTGTCCTCGACCTCGTCGACGATCGAGGTGACCTGCCGCTCGTTGTCCGCCGACGCGATCACGAAGATGTCGGTGATGACCAGCTGTTCGGAGACGTCGATGACCGTGACGTCGTGGGCGAGTTTGTCGGCTGCGGCGAGCGCCGCGACCCTGGCCATCTCCAGCGCTTCGGCTGAGGCAGTCACAGGTGTCCTTCCATCGGTGGATTCGGGGCGATCGCCCCGCGATCGTTCATGGGGCCGAGACCCCTGGCGATGACGCCCTCGGTGCACGGTACAGCTTGCGCTTGGCGATGTACTGGACGACGCCGTCGGGGACCAGGTACCAGACCGGCCGCCCGCGCGCCGCCCGCGCACGACATTCGGTGGACGAGATCGCGAGCGCCGGGATCTCGAGCATCTGCAGGGTGTCGGGGGGAAGCTGCGCCAGGTGATGCGCCAGGTGTTTGACGTGCAGTTCGTACCCGGGCCGGCTGACGCCGATGAAGTTGGCCAGCTCGAAGAGCTCCTCCCAGTCCTGCCAGGAGAGGATCGACTCGAGTGCGTCGGCGCCGGTGATGAAGTAGAGCTCGGCCTCGGGGTGCAGTCGTCGGAGGTCACGCAGGGTGTCGACCGTGTAGGTGTCCCCGGCGCGTTCGATGTCGACCCGGCTGACGGTGAACTGCGGATTGGACGCGGTGGCGATCACCGTCATCAGATATCTGTCCTCGGCCGGGCTCACCGGGCGGGACGGATCGGCCTCCTCGTCGCCGAGCTTCTGCCAGGGCCGACCGGTGGGGACGAAGATGACCTCGTCGAGGGAGAACCGGTGCGCCACCTCGCTGGCCGCGACGAGGTGGCCGTTGTGAATCGGGTCGAAAGTGCCACCCATGATGCCGATGCGGCGTGCGCGCCGTTGCGGTGACGACTGGCGGTCGGTGGCCATGAGGAGTGAGCTTACTTGGTCGTCGCGCCGTGTTCGTCCGGGCGGGCCCAGGTCACACCGGCAACAGGTCGGCGATCGCCCGGCCGAGCTGGGTGGCGTTGCGGCACTCGAACATCTCGATGACCTCGGCGTACTCGGTGGCCGCTGAATCGCCGGTCCCCCAGTTGCGCCGGGCCTCCGGGTTGAGCCAGTAGGCATGGCGGGCGCGATCGGTCAGCTCGCGCAACGCTCCCAGGCGCGGGTCGTGGTAATTCGTCCGTGCGTCACCGAGGATCAGCAACGCACCACGATGGGTGAGCGACTCGCCGTACTCCTCGACGAATCCCTTGAGCATGTTGCCGTAGTCGGAGTGCCCGTCACGGGTGCTGATCCGCGCGGTGGTGATCATCCGATGCATGCTGGCACCGAAGTCCTCGTCGTCGGCGCCGCGGTCGAAGAAGTCGGTCACCTCGTCCACCGTGTCCACGAACGCGAAGACCCGGACCTTCGAGAACTGTTGGCGCAGTGCGTAAACCAGACGCAGGGTGAACTGGGAGAAACCCGCGACCGAACCGGACACGTCGCAGATGACCACGAGCTCAGGGCGACCGGGGCGCGGCCGACGATGACTGAGTTCGATGGGCACACCGCCCGTCGACATCGAGGCCCGCAGGGTCTTGCGGACATCGACCGCGCCACGATGTGCTCGTCGGCGCCGGGTCTCCAGTTTGGACGCGAGCAGCCGCGCCAGTGGCCCGATCGTGCGTCGGATCTCGGCGAGGTCGTTCGCCCCGGCCGACAGGAAGTTGATGTTCTCCGGAAGCGGCGGAACGGCGTAGTCGGCCACCCGGTCGCGTCCGTTGCGTCCGGCCATCCGACGCTGCGTCTCCGACTCGATCGCGGCACGGAGGTCCGACGCGCGGGCGCGGGCGGCCCGTCGGTACATCGGGTCTGTTCCGGGCCGGTCGCCGACGGCGCCGTCGTCGTCACCACCGCCGGCCATGGCCGCGGCGATGCGCGCGATGAGCGTCTGCGGGTTGACCGTGGACAGGGCCTGATACGCGGAGAACGCCTCGCCGCGGGTCGAGTCGTATCGACCGAACTCGTCGACGATGAGCGCGATCATCTGATCGAGCCGACCGTCCGCCGCGGCCTCGTCGTCGGCGAGCATCTCGGCGACCATCTGCCGCATCGCCTCGACGTCGACGCCGCCGTCCGAGGTTCTCGGCAGGTCGGTGACGGTGGTGCGTGCACCGGTGCCGAGCGGGAACCAGAGATCGAAGACGGTGTCGAAGACCCTGCGGTGCATCTGGTCGCTGATCAGCGTGGCCGCTAGGCCCTCACGCAGGCTCCGACGGTCGAGGAGGTCGAGCACCTCCATCGCGCGGGCCGAGTCGATGAGCGACGACGGCCCGACGACGATCCCGCGGGCACGTAGCTCGTCTACGAACCCGGTGAGGTGGCCGACGATCGGCACCTCGGACACCCCCGCGTCTCCCGACACTCTCGGCATCAGCCCAACTTGAGTTCTTTGAGGGCCGTCTTCAGGTCCGGACGGTGCTTGAGTACCACCCCGAGCGTGCGGGCGATCAGCCCGTCGTCGATCTTGCCGGCGCCGGCGCCGCCCGCCTCACCCGCACCGAGCGCGAGCAGCGTATTGCCCCAGTCGATGGTCTCGGCGACCGACGGTTTCTTGCGGATGTCGAGCGTGCGCAGCACCCCGACGACCCGTACCAACTCGGCCGCCAACGTGTCCGAGAGCTCCGGCACCCGTGACGCCAGGATCTCGCGTTCGCGTGCCGCCTCGGGGAAGTCGATGTAGAGGTACAGACACCGGCGTTTGAGCGCCTCCGACAGATCGCGGGTGGCGTTGGACGTGAGCAGGACGATGGGCCGTCGGGTCGCCGCGACGGTACCCATCTCCGGGATGGTGACCGCGAAGTCGCTGAGGACCTCGAGCAGCAGGCCCTCCATGTCGACGTCGGCCTTGTCGACCTCGTCGATCAGCAACACGGTCGGCTCGGATCGCGAGATGGCCCGCAGCAACGGTCGGGGAAGCAGGAACTCATCGGAGAAGATGTCGCTCTTCGCGTCGTCCCAGTCCCGCGTGCCGGTGGCCTGGATGTGCAGGATCTGCTTGGCGTGGTTCCACTCGTACAGGGCGCGGGCCTCATCGATGCCCTCGTAACACTGCAACCTGATCAGTTCCGCACCGGTGGCCTGCGAGATCGCCCGCGCGAGTTCGGTTTTGCCGACTCCGGCCGGACCCTCGACGAGCAGCGGTTTGCCCAGACGGTCGGCGAGATAGGTCGAGGTCGCGGTGGCGTCGTCGGCGAGGTACCCCGTCGAGCGCAGTCGCGACACCACGTCGGGGACGTCGCCGAACGACGGGATCGTGGTGGGACCGCTCGCTGCGGTGGTCGTCTCCCCCATCACGCGGGCCGGATGTGGCCGTCGCCCCAGACGATCCACTTCGTCGAGGTGAGTTCGGGCAATCCCATCGGCCCGCGGGCGTGCAGCTTCTGGGTGGAGATGCCGATCTCCGCACCGAAACCGAACTGCTCGCCGTCGGTGAACGCGGTCGAGGCATTCACCATGACCGCGGCCGCGTCGATGCGCGAGGTGAACTCGCGGGCCGCCGCCAGGTCGGTCGTGATGATGGCCTCGGTGTGGCCGGTGCCGTAGGTGTCGATGTGCGCGACTGCCGCGTCCAGGTCGTCGACGACCTTCATCGCGATGTCCATCGAGAGGTACTCGTCGGACCAGTCCTGCTCGGTGGCCGGTTCCATGCCCGGCTCGTCACCGTGGATCACCACACCCTGCGCCCGCAGGGCCTGCGTGATCTTCGGCATAGCGTCGGCGGCGACCGCCTTGTCGATGAGCACGGTCTCTGCGGTGTTGCACACGCTCGGGCGTCGGGTCTTGGAGTTCAGGACGATCCGGGTCGCCACATCGATGTCGGCCAGCGCGTGGACGTACACGTGGCAGTTGCCGGTCCCGGTCTCGATGGTCGGCACGGTGGCATTGGCCACCACGGCGTTGATCAGCCCGGCACCGCCCCGCGGGATCACCACGTCGACGAGCCCACGCGCGCGGATGAGCGCGGTAACGCTCGAGCGGTCCTCGCTCGGCAGCAACGCGACCGCGTCGGCGTTGATCCCCTTGTCGCGCAACACGTCCCGCAGCACTCGTACCAGCTCGGCATTCGAGTTCGACGCCGACGACGAGCCGCGCAACAGCACGGCGTTGCCGGATTTGAAGGCGATGCCGAAGGCGTCGACGGTCACGTTCGGGCGGGCCTCGTAAACCATGCCGACCACGCCGAGCGGCACACGCAACTGACGCAGTTCCAGTCCGTTCGGCAACGTCTTGCCCGAGACGATCTGGCCGATGGGATCGGGCAGCACAGCCACCTGACGCAGACCGTCGGCGATACCGGTCACGCGCTCCGGGGTCAATCGGAGCCGGTCGACGAGGCTCGCCTCGGTGCCATCGTTCTCGGCCCGCTCGATGTCGGCGGCATTCGCCGCCAGGATCGCCTCGCTGTTGGCCTCTACGGCGGCCGCCGCGGCGAGCAGGACCTCGTTCTTGGCGGCGGTGGTCAGACGACCCAGCGCCCGGGATGCGACCTTGGCGGCCTTGCCCAGACCTGCGACGACCTGCTCGATGTCGGTCGCGACCACGCCCGGATCGGCGGTGGGAGCACTCATGGATTCCTCGGCTTCGACTGCGGCATTATGTCGCCCACCAGAGTAGCGGGAGGCGGCGGAAACCCCGATGGCGCCTGTTGCGCGAGACACGCGAGGCACATCGTCGCACTGATGTCGAACATACGTTCGTAGAGGTCCGGCCGAGGAGTCCGGCCGCCGACGATCAGCGTGTCCGAGACCCGTCGTCGCGCCGCGGCGTGATCACCTCAGTCGACCGGGCGCATCCCGAGCTCGATCGCGCCGTACCCGGGATCGGTTGTGTCGCTGACCTTCTCCATCGTGTTGAAGGTGATGTGTGGCCACTTGACGAGTCCCGGACCGCCGTCGCGACGCGGGAAGAACTCGAGCATGACGACCTGCATGTACTGCAGCCGCAGCTTCGGGGTTCCGTTGTCATCGATCTTCTGAATCCAGAACGTCGATTTCATCTCGGTGGCATTGGCCTGGTTCACCACGAACGGGATGTTCGAGATTCCTCCGGTTGCCGTGGTCGTGTCGAGCTCGATGGTGGTGGTCTCGATGATGTTCACGCCCTCGTTCGCCGTGCGGAGCAGCCCGGCGACGTCTGTCGGGTCGAGCTTTCCCTGGAAATGGTTGTCGACGAAGTGGCGATAGGGCGCCATATACGGCGAATCGAGATCGTCGTCCACCCCGATGGGCAACGCGTTCACATCATCGATCTCCGGCGGCCCCGGCTCGGTATCGGCGATGCCGAGCGCGAGGACCGCGTCGCCGTGCGGGATGGTCGCCAATCGACCGATGGTCGGCCCACCATTCGTGTGGTCCTGCATGAACAGAAACAGACCCGGCTCGTGGTGGATCGCGGCGCTCGGGGCGCCGGCCAATCCGCTCACCGGGAAGTCCGCCGCGATCATCTGTTTGATCGATTGCTCGTAGTCGAGGGTGCCGACCTCCTGGTCCGCCTCCACCGTCGTACCGTTGCGGGCGATTCCGCGATTCGGGACGTTCTTGTCGACCAGACTGAACTTCAGCACCTCGTTGTACTGGTTGACGAGAACGCGATAGTTGAATCCTTCACCCGGCGCTGTGGCGAATGGCAGGGCGATGAGGTTCCAGCCACGCCCGACCAGATTCGGCTCGTTGGCCCAGGTGCCGGGCAGAGCAGCCAGTTGGCCGAGATCCGGGTCACCCGCCGTGGCCATCTCGACGGTCCGGGCGTTGGCGTCTGCGACCGAGGTCACCGTGGTCTGTCGCGGGTCTTCGATGATTGTCATGGGAGTGTTCCTCTGGTGAGTGGGCGACTGGTGATCCGAGAATCGCCCGGAGGTCCCGGCATCACATGCGTAGCCCACTACCCATTTCTCCGCCGCGCCCGCGCGAAACTACGCACGTCGCGTACATCTCATCCGCCGGACGCCCCGACCGGAATGTCTTCAACAGCGCTGCAACGCTTTACGCAGAGCCTCTTGCGAAGGTCGGTCGAGTAGTAGTCGATAGGCCACCACCATCGTGACGAACTGGATGGCATATCGGCAGTGGAATCCCTTGTTCGACGGCATCCACCGCCCCGGTTCCTGATCGGATTTGGTCAGGTTCGATGCCGCATCGACGGCAACGAGGTTGGCGGGATCGTTGGCGAAGTTCAGCCGGGTGGTCGGCGGCCACGCGAAGGCGCCCATATCCCATGCGTAGGCCAACGGCACGATGTGATCGATCTGGACGGCGCCGGCACGGCGGTCGCGGCGGAAGACCAGGAACTCGCCCGTGTAGGGACTGCGGAACTCGCCGGCGACCACCGCGCGCGGGCACGACGCCACCGCGGCCCGTCGGGTGTCGGCCAGATCGCGGGCCAGCACGTCGTTGCGCGTATCGCATCCGTTGCCGCCACCGGTCACCCCGACGCCATCACTCCACGCGGTTCCGAACATCTCCCGCCGATAATCGTCGCGCGACGGCCGTTGTGCGAGAACCGATACGCGGGACAGCGCACTGAGCGCAATCCGTGCGGGACCCGCGAGCTCCGGGTCGGCACCCGACCCGACGTGATGCGCGACGCTCCCGACCGCCACCATGACCGCGCTCAGGACGAACCCGCACAGCACCAGCCACCAGCGCAGCGGCCAATCGCCCATGAACCCCATGATGATTGGACGCGCCGGTCGATCGCGCCGTTCCATCACACGGCGAACAGTGCCCGGGATGGATCAGCGCCCGGGGCGGATCAGGACTTGTCCAGATATTCGACCTTGCTCGGCACCAGGATGGCGTCGACGAGATCGGCGAGGGGACGATGGTCGGCCAACGGCAGATCTGCGCCCACGATCTCGTCGGCGAACTCCCGTGCGTCGGCGATGACCTCGGCATCGGAGAGCAAGGACAGGAAACGCAGCGACGACGTCCCACCGGACTGCAGGGACCCGAGGACGTCGCCCTCGCGTCGCTGCTCCAGATCGACCCGGGCGAGCTCGAATCCGTCGTTGGACTCCTGCACCGCTCGTAGCCGCTGCATCGCCTGGGAGATCTGTGGCGCCGCGGACATCAGCAGACACAGTCCGGGATGGCCGCCTCGACCCACGCGCCCGCGCAGCTGATGGAGTTGGCTGACGCCGAACCGTTCGGCATCGACGATGACCATCATGGTGGCGTTGGGGACGTCGACGCCGACCTCGATCACCGTCGTCGAGACCACGAGGTCGACCTCACCGCGACCGAACGCATCCATCACGGCGTTCTTCTCGTCGGCCGGAAGTCGGCCGTGCAGCATCTCGATCCGGAATCCGCCCAGCGGGCCGGCGAGCAGTTCGGCGTACTGGTCGAGAACCGACGTGCTCTTGGGTGCTTCCGAGTCGGCGGAGCGGCGTGACTTCTTGTCCTCGGCATCGTCACCGATGCGTGAGCACACCACATAGACCTGCCGGCCGGCGCCGATCTCCTCGGCGGCACGAGCCCACACCCGGTCGACCCATGACGCATTGCCCATCGGAACCACCGACGTGCTGATCGGCTGCCGTCCGCGCGGAAGTTCGGTGAGCACCGAGGTCTCCAGATCACCGAACACCGTCATCGCGACGGTCCGGGGGATCGGCGTCGCGGTCATCACCAGGAAGTGCGGCATGAGTCCGTCTCTCCCCTTGGCGCGCAGAACATCTCGCTGCTCGACGCCGAACCGGTGCTGCTCGTCGACCACCACCATGCCGAGATCGAAGAACGTCACGTTCTCCTCGAGGAGCGCATGGGTCCCGACGACGATCCCAGCGGTTCCGGTCACCACGTCCAGCAGGGTCTGCCGCTTGCCGGCCGTCTTCATCGAGCCGGTCAGCAACGCGATCTTGGTCGCCCTCTCGGCGGCCGACAACTCACCGGCCTCGGCCAGATCCCCCAACATCTTCCGCATGGTGCGATAGTGCTGCGCGGCCAGCACCTCGGTGGGCGCCAGGATGGCGCATTGGTGGCCGTTGTCGACCACCCGCAACATGGCCAGCAACGAGACCAACGTCTTTCCGGACCCGACCTCACCCTGGAGCAGCCTGCTCATCGGGCTGTCGCTGCCGAGCTCCTCGGCGATCTCGCCGACCACCGCCTGCTGTCCGTCGGTCAGGGTGAACGGAAGACGCTCGAGTAGGCGATCTTCGAGTCCACCCACCACATGAGGGCAGGCGGGCGCGCTCTCGCCACGTCCCGCGATACGCCGCTGGGCCAGCACCGTCTGGATGGCCAGCGCCTCGTCGAACTTCAACCGGGTGCGGGCCGTGTCGATGTCGTCCTCGGTGTCGGGCAGATGGATGCGCACCAGTGCGTCGTCCGTGCTGATCAATCCTCGGTGCGCACGCTGCTCGGGCGTGAGTGCATCCTCCGTCGCCGCGCGCGTGCCGTCGGTCTCCAACGCCGCCAGCACGCGACGGATGGCTCCCCAGATGTGCCAGGTCTGGATCTCCTTGGTGGACGGGTAGATCGGCACGATCGGTCGATCCAGGCCCGCGAGTTCGACGTCACCACCGGTGACCTCCGCCTCGACCGCATACATCTCCGAGAGCATCGCCGACCCGACGACCCGGTCGACCTCGGGATCGCCGTCGGGCAGCACCGCCCACTCCGGATGCGAGAGCTGGACCTTGCCCTGGAAGATCTTGACCTTGCCCGCCATCATCACCCGGGCACCGGACTTCAGCTGATGCTGGATGAAGCGGGCGTTGAAGAAGTTCGCCTCGTAGGTGTGGTTGTCGTCGGTCACGGTCACCTTCAGGAACTGACCGTGGCGCTTGCGCATCTGGATCATCCTGGAGCCGGTGATCCGGCCGACGACGGTTGCCCATTCGTCGTCGACCGGCATGTCGTCGTCGGAGAGCTGACCTTGGCGCACATATCGTCGTGGGACGTAGCGAAGCAGTTCCCCGACCGTCGAGACCGAGATCGACTCCAACCGGGCGACCGACTTCGGATCGAGGATCGTGTCGAGCGCGTCCGACATCTGGATCACTACTCGACCCCGATCTGCAGGAGTTGATCGGACTGTCCGGTCCGGTAGACCGCCAGTTCGACACCCGCGTAACTGCGCCGCATCTGGAGCTCCACGGCGTCGAGGGCCGCATCATCGACCTGGGAGCCGGCCATCACCGTGACCATCTCGCCACCGGTGGTCATCATCAGATCGACGAGAGCGGTGGCGGCACCGGTCTGGTCCGGCGCGATGACCAGGACGTCGGAGCCGATCAGCCCCAACACGTCCCCGACCTCACATGTCCCGGCGAGGGTCATGATCTTGGCCCGTGCCCGAACCAACGAACCCCACCGCGTACCGGCCGCAGCCTCGGCCATCGCATATGTGTCCGCGTCCGGCGACTCGCTCGCATCGTGTACCGCGAGCGCCGAAAGACATTGCACCATAGACGATGTCGGCAGAAAGACCACAGACCGCAGGGTCGAACGCGTGGCCGCCGTCACGGTGACGAGGTCCTGCGACGCGAGTTTTCCGTTCGCCATCACCACCACGTGTGCGCTGTCGGTCGCGCGGATCGCGTCGACCAGCGCTTCCGGGGTGAGACCGTCGTCGGCCCGCAACACCACGGCGCCGGCCTCCGAGAACAACTCGGCCGCACCCTCACCCGTGACCACCGCCACCACCGCCCGCTTGTGTCGGGGCGGCGGCTCGGCCGTGTCGACCTGCGACCGGATCGCGTCGAGCGCGAAGCAGCTGATCCGGATGTCGGTGACGGGCCCGCGGATCACCCCGGCCTCGACCGCCTTACCCGGCTCGCAGGTGTGCACGTGCACCGAGAACCGCTCTCCCTCACCGGCCGAGCTGTCGCCGACGATCACCACCGAATCGCCGAGCTCGTTCAGCGTCTCGCGCAGGGACCCGACCTGATCGCCGGCCGCACCGTCGAGGCTGTACATCACCTCGAAATCCATCTCGCTGCTGCCCGAGCAGCCGTCGTTCTGCTGATGCCCGGGGTCGCCACCGCCGAGAAGGATCCCGCGATAGCGTCGCCGACGCTGCGCGACACCGGTCAGCACCGCCACCATCGCGTCGGCGAGCGCGAGGAATCCTCGGCCACCGGCATCCACCACACCCGCGTCGGCGAGTTCCGGCAACTGCTCGGGGGTCCGCTCGAGCGCCTCCGCGCAATCGTCCGCGACGGCCCGTGCCAGATCGCCGGCGGATTCCGCGAAGTTCACCGCCGCCGTCTCGGCCCCGATCCTGATCACCGTGAGCACCGTGCCCTCGCGTGGTTCGCTCACCGCACGGACGGCAGCCAGCGAACCGAGCCGCAGACCCGACGACCACAACTGGTTGAAGGTCATCTGTGTCTCGTCGGGCACCAGCTCCGCGGCATCCGCGAGTCCGACGAGGATCTGCGAGAGGATGATGCCGGAGTTGCCCCGCGCCTGTGCGACCGCGCCGTCGGCCATCTTGCGCGCCACCGCTGCGATGCCCGCATCATCGGGGACCTCGTCGACGGCGGCCGCGGCGGCCGCCATGGTGAAGAGCATGTTGCTGCCGGTGTCGGAATCGGGGATCGGGAAGACGTTCAGATCGTTGATCTCGCCGCGCAGGCCATCGAGGCCCTCCACCGCGGCGTGCGCCCAGTCCCGCAGGAGCTGCGGGTTCATCGTCCTGGTGAGACCACCGTCGAACACGGACGCCATGAAACCCCTTACCGTTGGACGTGGCGAAGGCCCCTCGCCGGATGTGCTCGAGGTTACTCGTGCCCTCCGACGACGTAGAGGTCACCGACCGTTTGCGCCCCCTCCGGACGTGTCGGCGGAGCGGATTTGGCTGCGCCGGTCCGGTGCGGCTATTCTTGCAGGGTTGCCTTGCCGCCGTGCCCGTCGTCGCCCGTCGCCGATCGTGGACCGCAGCAGGTGAGAACACGACCACTTTCATCAACACAAGGGAGTTCGACGATGGCTGCCGTCTGCGATATCTGCGGCAAGGGACCGGGCTTCGGCAAGTCGGTTTCGCACTCGCACCGGCGCACGAACCGCCGGTGGAACCCGAACATTCAGTCGGTGCGCGTCGAGGTCGCACCCGGGAACCGCAAGCGCAAGAACGTGTGCACCTCCTGCCTGAAGGCCGGCAAGACCGCACGCGTCTGATCGTCGGGCGGCCACCGCCCTCGTCGACCAACCCGATCTTCACGCTGAACCCGACACCGAGCGAGCATTCGCTCGCCCTGGTGTCGGGTCTTTGTGCGTTCGGCGATAGAGTCTGCAGACCATGACCGCAGAGCCTGTAACCGAAGCCGCCGAATCCCTCGTCACGCAGGACGGCGCCGTCCTCACGATCGCCGTGTCCACCCCGGCTGCGGGGACCTCGCTCGCCGACGACGCCCTGATCGAGGGTGCCGCGGCACTGCGCGAAGTCGCGCGTGGCGAGCGCGAGGTCGGGGCGATTCTGCTCGTCGGTACCGGCGCGAACTTCTGTGCGGGCGGAAACGTCCGCGCCTTCGCCTCGGCCGAGCACCGGCCGACCTACCTCCGTGGACTCGCCGAGAACTTCCACGCCTTCGTGACCGCCCTCCACGACGCCGACCGTCCGGTCGTCGCGGCGGTCAAGGGCTGGGCGGCCGGCGCCGGGATGAGTCTGGTGCTGCACGCCGACGTCGCGATCGGCGGATCGTCGACCCGTATGCGCCCCGCGTACCGCGGCATCGGGCTCTCGCCCGACGGCGGACTGACCTGGACGCTCCCCCGCATCGTCGGTCCCGCGCGCGCCCGGCACATCATCCTGACCGACCAGATCATCGACGCGGATCGGGCTCTCGCCTGGGGGCTGCTGGCCGACCTCGTCGCCGACGAGCAGGTCGACGCCGAAGCTCGCGCGGCGGCCGAAAAGATCGCCGCGGGTCCCTGGGGTTCGGACGCGGCCACCCGATCCCTGCTCACCCGCTCGGCCACTGTGTCGCTGATCGAGCAGCTCTCCGCCGAGGCTCAGTCGATCTCCGCGTTGTCGGGCACCCCGGAGGGGATCGAGGGAGTCGACGCGTTCATCGCCAAGCGCACCCCCGACTTCGCCGCCGCCCGCACGTCCTGATCCGCCCGTCTTCCTGATCCGCCCGTCCTGATCCGCCGGTCAGGACGGGAGTCGCCAGTCCACGGGGTCGGCGCCCAGCTCCTCGAGAGCCTCATTGGCACGACTGAACGGGCGGGAGCCGAAGAACCCACGGCTGGCGGACAGCGGCGACGGGTGCGCCGACTCGATCACCGGGACGTCGGGCAGCCATTGCTTGAGGCTGCCCGCGTCACGGCCCCAGAGGATCGCGACGAGGGGCTCGGCGGGCCGCGCAACGAGGGCTTTGATCGCGCATTCGGTCACCTGCTCCCAGCCCTTCCCGCGATGCGACGCCGGTTCACCCGGCATCACCGTGAGAACGCGATTCAGGAGCAGCACACCCGATTTCGCCCATGGGGTGAGATCGCCGTTGCCGGGCATCGGATAGCCGAGATCCTCGCAGTACTCGCGATAGATGTTGCCCAACGAACGCGGCACGGGTGAGACATCCGGGGCCACCGAGAAACTCAGGCCAACCGCATGTCCCGGGGTCGGATAAGGATCCTGGCCGACGATCAGCACCCGGACGTCGTCGAACGGCTGGGTGAACGCCCGCAGGACATTCGTACCCGCAGGCAGGTAACCGCGGCCCGCCGCGTTCTCCTCGCGCAGGAACCGGCCCATCGTGGAGATCACCGGCTCGACCGGTGCCAGCGCGGCAGCCCAGCCCGGATCGATCAACTCCGACAAGGGTTTCGGTGCGGTCATCCGATCCTCCGCAGGGCGTCGCGGAAGTACTTGCCGTTCTGGAAATACATCTCGACGTTGAGGTCGACATGTCCCTCCGGGACCTCGAAGCCCTCCCGGATCTTCGCGGGCACACCCAGCGCCATGGAGCGCTCCGGCACGGTGAACTTGAAGGGGACCACCGCGCCGGCGCCGACCACGGCCCCGGCGCCGATCGTGGAACCGTTGAGGACCACCGAGCCCGACGCGATCAGGCAGTGGTCCCCGATCGTGGCGCCCTCGATGTGCGCATTGTGTCCGACGACGCACTCCGCGCCGATCACCGTGGCATCGATCGGGGTGCAGTGGATGATCGTGCCGTCCTGGATGTTCGTCCGCCGGCCGATGGAGATGGTCCCCGAATCACCCCGGAGCACGGCGCTCGGCCACACCGAGACGCCGTCGCCGAGTGTCACGTCGCCGATGACGACGGCATCCGGATGAATGTAGACGTCGTCACCGATCGTGGGTTCGCGGTCGCCGAGCGCATAGATAGCCATGCACCGAATCTAAAGGATGGGGGTCAGCCGCCGAACGACTGCCAGCCCCGCAGGCCGCCCGCCGGACGACCGTCGACCAGCACACCGGTGCCCTCGAGCACCTCCCCGATGCGCGTCCAGCCCGACGGCACCGCGTGCGGCGGAAAGGCGGCGAGCAATTCGTGATCCTCGCCGCCGGCGACCGTCCAGTCACGCAGATCGGTGTCGAGCGCGGCTGCGGCCGAACGTATCTCGTCTCCCACGGGTATCCGGTCACTGGTGATCGCCAGACGTGTGCCCGAAGCGGCCGCCATCGTGATCAGTTCTTCCACCAGACCGTCGGAGATGTCGGTCATCGCGTGTGCGCCCGCCCGTGCGGCGATCGGCCCCTGCCCGAGGTCGGGCGCGGGCAGGAGGTGCGCATCCACCAATCGCGCATGGCGTCGCAGCAACTCGACGTCGCCACGACGTTCGGCATCGATGAGCAGCGCCAGGCCCGCCGCGCTGGCCCCGAGCATGTTGCCGGTCACCGCCAGGACGTCTCCAGGTCGGGCACCACCGACGACGATAGGTTCGGCGCCGTCGAGCGCGCCGAGGGTCGTCACGGTGAGGACGACCTGGTCGGCGTCGACCAGATCCCCGCCGAGCACCCGCCCGCCGAGACCATGTGCCGCGGCCACGATCCCGGCGTTGAGATCGAGTACGGTGCCGACGGTCGTGTCCGACGGACACGCGATCGACACGACTATCCCGGTGGTGCGGCCGCCCATCGCCGCGATGTCGGCTGCGCTCTGCACGACGGCACGCGCGCCGACTGTGCGCGCATCGGACCAGTCCAGGCGGAAGTGCCGACCCTGCACCGCGGTGTCGGTGCTGATCACTGCCGGACCGGCGGTATCGATCACGGCGGCGTCGTCACCGGAACCGATGACGATGTCGTGCGCGTCGGCGGTCGTCGACGGATCGTCGGCGGTCGCGGCACGGGTGAGCTCGACGATCAGTCTGCGCTCCCCCACGGCGCCGACGGTGCGCGACCGATCTACCGGGTCCCCGGCGGTTCCGACGGTCACGACGTCTCCTCGATCTCTCTGAGTCGCGCTTGGATGGGGTTGTCAGCGACAATACTGACACCGGGTCGACAGCCAGGCTCCGGACAGACGAGAGGATGGGCGTGGTTCAGGCATACATACTGATCCAGACCGAGGTCGGACGGGCCGCGCTTGCCGCGGCGACGATTGCGGAGATCTCCGGTGTCGCCTCGTCGGAAGAGGTCAGCGGACCCTACGACGTCATCGTCCGGGTCGACGCCGCGGACGCCACACATCTCACCGAGAACGTCGTACCGCAGATCCAGAAGGTGGACGGCATCACCCGGACCCTCACGTGCCCGGTGGTCCAGACGCCCCACTGAGCAGGCTCGACCGCAATGAGACCCGTCGACGCCGACCACTAGTGTGTTGGGCGTGACCGACGACAAGAACACCGACGGCGCACCCGAAGATCCGCGGCCGGCCGATCAGCAGCCCGAGACGGTGGCCGATGAGCTCGAATCACGCTATGGAACCGGCCCCCGACTGAGCCCGGCGTTGATCGCGACCCTGGTCACGATCCCGGTCATCGTCATCGTCGGCTTCATCACATTCGCTGCGCTGCGTCCCGAGGAGAAGTCTCCGATCGAGTCGTACACGGTCGCCGAATCGGCTTCTCCCGAGTGCGCGAAGCTCGTCGCCGAGGTGCCGCAGACATTCGAGGGATTCGGCGACAAGCAGGTCAACGGCAGCACTGTCACGTGGCCGGCCGACGGCGACGGTGAGGCCGTCACACTCCGCTGCGGGATCTCCCGACCATCCGAGTTGTCCCCGACGAGCAACCTGCAGGTCATCCACCCGGTGCAATGGTTCATCACCGACACCGTCGAAGGCTCCGGGCAGGCCTACGTGTGCGTCGACCACCGCCCCTACGTGGCGATGTGGATACCGGCCAACGCCGGCAACGGACCGATCACCGACGTGTCCGCGGTGATCGAGCGCACCCTGCCCCGCGGTCCGCTTGATTTCGGTTGAGCCGCAACGTCAGTCGTAGATCTCCGGCTTGGTGCTGCGGCCCAGGAGTGAGCTGACCGCGTCGCCGACCGACACCCCGCCGTGGCACACCCGGTGCACGGCATCGGTCAGCGGCATCTCGACATCGAACTTGTCGGCCAACGCACGCACCGAGGTGCAGGACTTGACCCCCTCGGCCACCTGACCGTTGGTGGCCTCCTGGGCCTGTTCCATCGTCGCGCCCTCGCCGAGGCGGGCGCCGAAGGTCCGATTACGCGACAGCGGAGACGAGCAGGTCGCCACGAGATCGCCGATCCCGGCGAGACCGGCGAGGGTCTCGATCTGCGCGCCGACGGCGACGCCGAGCCGAATCGTCTCGGCCAGCCCACGGGTGATGATGGTGGCCAGGGTGTTCTGGCCGAAGCCGACACCGCTGGCCATGCCGCACGCGAGCGCGATGACGTTCTTCACCGCACCACCGATCTCGCATCCGATGACGTCGGTGTTGGTGTACGGCCGGAAGTACCCGGTGTTGAAGGCGAGCTGGAGTTCACGCGCACGGTCTTCGTCGGTGCACGCGATGACGGTGGCGGCCGGCTGCCCTTCCGCGATCTCGCGTGCCAGATTGGGCCCGGAGAGCACGGCGACCTGACCGGACGGGACGCCGGAGACCTCGGCGATCACCTCGCTCATGCGGAGCAACGTGCTGGTCTCGACGCCCTTCGCCAGAGAGACGAAGGTCGTCGCGGAACCCACGTGCGGCATCCACTCGGTCAGATTGGCCCGCAATGACTGGGACGGAACCGCGCAGACCACCACATCGGCGCCCGGCAACGCGTCCGCGACCGAACTGGTCGCCGAGAGCGCGTCCGGCAGGGTGATGCCGGGCAGGTAGTCGGCGTTGGTGTGCTCTGCGTTGATCCGATCGGCGAGTTCGCTCCGCCGCGCCCAGATCGTCGTCTCGGTACCCGCGTCGACCAGGACCTTTGCGGCTGCGGTACCCCAGGAACCCGCTCCCATCACGACAGCACGCACGACCACTCCTTCGCCGACGGACACTTCGTTCCTCACCCTAGTGCGCCGCGCGCCCGTGCTGTGACGGATCCCGTGTGGGAGCCAACCCGGGGTCTCGTTCTCCGTGACCACCGTCGGGTGGGCATCATGGTCTGCATGACGTCGACCGATCATCCGGGCCCGGGCAGCACGCCCGGCGATGATGTCGTCGCCGTGCTCGCGGTGAAACGTCTCGACGAGGCCAAGACACGACTGGCCGCGAGTCACGGCGCCGGCCCCGGTCCGCTGCACCGTGCGCTCGTACTCGCCATGATGCGCGACACCGTGGACGCCGTGGCAGCCGCCGGAATCGAGCGGATCGTGGTGATCAGTCCCGACGAAGACGTCCTCGCCGCCGCGCATGCCGCCGGAGCGGTGGGGTTGCGTGAATCGACCGGGCGCGATGTCCCCGGTGGGCACGCGCGGCTCAACCTCGCGTTCGCGCACGCGACCACGACAGTGCGTGAGTGGTGGCCCGGAACCCGGGCGGTGCTGTTGGTGCAGGCGGATCTGCCCGCGGCCACTGCCGAGAGCCTGCGCGCGGTGGTGGCCTGCGCCGCGGAACATCGCCGAGCGGTGCTCACCGATCGTGACGGAACCGGGACGACCATCTTGATCCGGGACGTCGACATCACCGAGTTGCCCTTGTTCGGCCCCGATTCCGCATCCGCGCATCGGATGGCGGGCGCCGTCGAACTCGATCCGACGCACGCGCGATGGCCCGATCTCCGCACCGATGTCGACACGGCGGCCGACCTGGAGACGGCGCGTTCGCTGGGGCTGGGTCGGCACACGACCGATGCGCTACGCCGCCAGGGCACCGTCACCGATGCCGCCACGACCGCAGGGCGGTGCCGGTAGTCCGGTCCGGCGACGCCAAACATGTCCGCCTCACCCCTGATGCGTCATGATTGAACGGTGAGCCCTGCCGACGACATCGCGACCCAGCCGATCACGTCCATCCCCGGAGCCCCGCCGGCGGCGACGTTGTTGCCCGACGAGTCCGCCGACCTGCCCGAGGACCGATACCTCAACCGCGAATTGAGCTGGCTCGACTTCAACTCGCGTGTTCTCGCCCTGGCCGAGGACACCTCGATGCCGTTGCTCGAGCGCGCGAAGTTCCTGGCGATCTTCGCCTCGAACCTCGACGAGTTCTTCATGGTTCGTGTGGCGGGCCTGAAACGTCGGGACGAGACCGGTCTGTCGGTGCGGTCCGCGGACGGGCTCTCGCCGCGGGAACAGTTGCTGCGAATCGCCGGACGCACCCAGACGATCGCCGACCGCCACGCCCGCGTCTTCCTCGACTCGGTACGCCCGGCGCTGGCGGAGAACGGAATCCACGTCGTCACATGGGCCGAGCTCACCGACGACGAGCGGGCGCGACTGGTGGATCACTTCCACGAAGACGTCTTCCCCGTGCTCACTCCACTGGCCGTCGACCCGGCGCACCCGTTTCCCTACATCAGTGGGCTGTCGTTGAATCTCGCCGTGACCGTGCGGGATGCCAATGAGGGCGGCGAACATTTCGCGCGTGTCAAGGTGCCCGACAACGTGCAGCGGTTCGTCCGGGTGGATCGCCTCATGCCGCGGACGGATTCGTCGAAGGAGGTCGACCGCAAGGCGATCTTCCTGCCGCTGGAGACGTTGATCGCCGCGAATCTCGAGCATCTCTTCCCGGGCATGGAAATCGTTGAGCACCATGTCTTCCGGATCACCCGCAACGCGGATTTCGAGGTCGAGGAGGATCGCGACGAGGACCTGCTGCAGGCACTCGAACGCGAACTGGCCCGGCGGCGCTTCGGATCCCCGGTCCGCCTCGAGGTCGCCGACGACATGAGCGAGCACATGCTCGAACTGTTGCTGCGCGAGCTCGACGTGAATCCGGCCGATGTCATCCAGGTGCCCGGGCTGCTGGATCTCTCCTGCCTGTTCGAGATCCACGGGCTCGACCGTCCGCACCTCAAGGATCGTCCTTTCGTGCCCGCAACCCATCCCGCCTTCGGCGAGCGGGAGACACCCAAGAGTGTGTTCTCCACTTTGCGCGAGGGTGACGTGCTGGTTCATCACCCGTACGACTCGTTCTCCACCAGCGTGCAACGCTTCATCGAACAGGCGGCCGCCGATCCCCAGGTGCTCGCGATCAAGCAGACCCTCTACCGCACCTCCGGTGACTCCCCGGTCGTCAATGCGCTCATCGACGCCGCCGAGGCGGGCAAACAGGTTGTCGCGCTGGTCGAGATCAAGGCCCGGTTCGACGAGCAGGCGAACATCAAGTGGGCCAGGCAACTCGAGCAGGCGGGCGTCCACGTGGTCTACGGCCTCGTGGGCCTGAAGACACACTGCAAGACGTGCATGGTCGTGCGCCGCGAGGGATCGCTGATCCGTCGGTACTGCCATATCGGCACGGGCAACTACAACCCGAAGACCGCGCGGCTCTACGAGGACGTGGGATTGTTCACGGCCGCACCCGACATCGGCGCCGATCTCACCGACCTGTTCAACACGCTGACCGGGTACTCGCGAAAGAAGGAGTACCGCAACATCCTCGTGGCGCCGCACGGTATCCGGTCCGGCATCATCGCACGGATCGACGAGGAGATCGAGCGTCTGCGTCAGGGTGACACACGCGCGCGTATCCAACTCAAGGCCAATGCACTCGTCGACGAGCAGGTGATCGACGCGCTCTACCGGGCGTCGCAGAGCGGCGTCCCGGTGGAGATCGTGGTGCGCGGCATCTGCGCACTGCGTCCCGACATGGACGGGGTCAGCGACAACATCGTCGTCCGCTCGATCCTGGGCCAGTTCCTCGAACACTCGCGAATCCTGTACTTCGGTGCGCAGAACGAATACTGGATCGGCAGTGCCGACATGATGCACCGCAACCTCGATCGTCGCGTCGAGGTGATGGTGCAGGTGCGCGACGAGCGGCTGACCGGTGAGCTGCGCGACATGTTCTCGTCGGCCCTCGATCCGCGGACCCGGTGCTGGGTGCTGCAGTCCGACGGCAGTTGGGTGGCATCTCCTGCCGCGGGCGAGGAGGTCCGCGACCATCAGCGCCAGATGATCCGGCGCAATCGTCGCCGCCCGGACCCGAACTCGTAACCGTCTCGGCAACCTCGACCCTCTAGGATTCCCTTCGATGTCGAAGACAACGAAGACGGTGTGGGCGGCGGGTGGGGTGCTCTGGCGCCCCACCCGCGACGGCCGGGTCGAGGTGTGCGTGGTGCACCGCCCGGGATATGACGACTGGACCCTGCCCAAGGGAAAGGTCGACCCGGGCGAAACCCTCATCCGCACAGCGGCCAGAGAGATCCAGGAGGAGACTGGCCAGCTGTCGCGGTTGGGCCGGCACCTGCGTGACGTCGGGTACGACCTGCCCAACGGCAACCGCAAGCGCGTGCGCTACTGGTCGGCCCGCGCACTCGGCGGCGACTTCGAGCCGAACCACGAGGTCGACGAATTGCGCTGGCTGGACTTGCCGTCCGCCGCCGAGACCCTGAGTTACCGTCTGGATCGCAAGATCCTGCAGGAGTTCACCCGCTTGCCGGCCGATGTGCACACCCTGTTGCTGGTGCGCCACGCACACGCCGGGCGGCGATCCCGCTACAAAGGCGACGACCGGCTACGTCCGTTGGATCGCCTCGGTCGTCAGCAGGCGCGTGAGCTCGCCGGCCTGCTCGAGATCTTCGGCGCCGAGCGCCTCCACGCGGCCGACCGGGTCCGGTGTGAGCAGACGCTCGCGCCGCTCGCCGACAAACTCGCCGTACGTATCGTCGCCGAGACATCACTCGCCGAAGAGGAATATCGATTCGACCCCACCGTGGCGCACCAACGGATTCAGGAGATCGCCTCGGATACGTCGGCGATCCATGCCGTGTGCAGTCAGGGCAAGGTCATCCCGCCGTTGATGCAGTGGTGGGCACAGCACGATGACCTCACGCTGCCCGCCAAGCGCAACCGCAAGGGCAGCGTCTGGGTGGTGTCGACGATGAACGGGCGGTTGGTCGCGGCCGACCACATCGACAGCCCGCTGCCCGAAACCGATCTCGTCGAAACCTGAGGTCCACGACCCCGGACACACGTCGGCCCCCGACGGGGGAAGTACGTCGGGGGCCGAAGTGCGGTGATTCGTTGTGGCTCAGCGCCGTGAGGCTGCCTTCTTGGCGGGAGCCTTCTTTGCCGGAGCCTTCTTGGCTGCGGTCTTCTTTGCCGGAGCCTTCTTGGCCGGTGCCGCCTTCTTGGCGGGAGCTGCCTTCTTGGCTGCGGTCTTCTTCGCCGGAGCCGCCTTCTTGGCCGGTGCCGCCTTCTTGGCGGGAGCTGCCTTCTTGGCCGCGGTCTTCTTCGCCGGAGCCGCCTTCTTGGCCGGCGCCGCCTTCTTGGCCGGAGCCTTCTTGGCTGCGGTCTTCTTGGCGGGCGCGGCGGTGGCACCGCTTCCGCGCTTCACCGCGGGACCGGACGCGGCGAGCTTCTGCTTGCCGGCGACGACGGCCTTGAACTGCGCGCCCGGACGGAACGCGGGAACCGAAGTCGCGCGCACCTTCACGGTCTCGCCGGTGCGCGGGTTGCGCGCCACACGCGGAGCGCGCCGGCGCTTCTCGAACACACCGAAGCCGGTGATGGTGACACTCTCACCCTTGTTCACCGCGCGCACGATCGTGTCGACGACGAGCTCGACCGCGGCTGTCGCAGTCTTGCGATCCGCATCGAGCTTCTTGGTCAGCTCATCGATGAGCTCTGCCTTGTTCATTGAATACCTCCGCAAGCTGTCCTGACACATCTGTATGGTCAGCTATCTCCACACGGTAAACGTCCAATTCGAAAACGTCCATCTTCCACGCCAATTAACCAGGCATGTTGCGAAATCGAAAGCGGGAATCGCCTTCCGGTGTGAGGCCCAGGACAACTCGCGGAGGCCCTCGCGATCAGCGATCGAGGGTCACCGGCTTGTAGCCCGGCCGGGTTTCCTCGAACTCAGAAATCGCTTCTACCTGGCGTAATGTCAGGCCGATGTCGTCGAGACCCTCCATCAGACGCCACCGTGTGTAGTCATCAATTGCCAACGGCACCACAAGGTCTGCCGCGGTGACGGTCCGATCCGCAAGACTGACCGTCAGTTCCAGCCCGGGCTGCTCATCGAGCCGCTTCCAGAGCAGTTCGACGTCGGATTGCTCCACCTGAGCCGCCACCAGACCCGCTTTGCCGGCGTTGCCGCGGAAGATGTCTGCGAACCGCGACGAGATCACGACGCGAAAGCCGAAGTCCGACAGAGCCCACACCGCGTGCTCACGCGAGGACCCGGTGCCGAAGTCCGGACCGGCCACCAGGACCGATCCGTGGTTCCACGGCTCGTTGTTGAGGATGAAGTCCGGGGCGGTGCGCCACCCGGCGAACAGGCCGTCCTCAAAACCTGTGCGGGTCACCCGCTTCAGGTAGACGGCCGGGATGATCTGGTCGGTGTCGACGTTGCTGCGTCGCAGCGGCACGCCGATGCCGGTGTGGGTGATGAAGGGTTCCATGATTCTTGGTCCGATTCTGTGGAGTTGGGTGACGGGCGCAGATCAGCCGAGATCCGTCGGCGCGGACAACGTGCCGCGCACCGCGGTGGCCGCGGCAACGGCCGGGGACACGAGGTGCGTGCGCCCGCCCTTGCCCTGCCGCCCTTCGAAGTTGCGGTTGGAGGTCGACGCGCACCGCTCGCCCGGGGAGAGCTGATCGGGGTTCATCCCCAGGCACATCGAGCAGCCTGCCTGTCGCCATTCGGCACCGGCGGCGACGAAGACGTCGCCGAGACCCTCCTCTTCCGCCTGCGCACGGACGCGCATCGACCCGGGAACGATCAGCATGCGCATCCCGTCGGCGACCTTGCGGCCCTTGAGGATGTCGGCGACCGCGCGCAGATCCTCGATCCGACCGTTGGTGCACGAACCGACGAACACGGTGTCGACCTTCACATCCCGCAGCGGGGTTCCCGGCGCGAGATCCATGTACTCCAGTGCCCGACTCGCGGCGTTCGCGGCCGACTCGTCGGCGATCTCGGCCGGATCCGGGACGCGGGATCCGAGAGGTGCACCCTGGCCGGGGTTGGTGCCCCACGTCACGAACGGCGTCAATTGTGTCGCATCGATATGGACCTCGGCGTCGAATTCGGCGCCGGAATCGGTTCGCAGACTGTCCCAATACGCGACAGCGGCATCCCAGTCGGCACCCTGCGGAGCGTTCGGGCGGCCCTGCAGGAAGTCGTAGGTCACCTGGTCCGGGGCGATCATGCCGGCCCGCGCACCCGCTTCGATCGACATGTTGCAGATGGTCATTCGGGCTTCCATCGACAGTTTCTCGATCGCGGACCCCCGGTACTCCAGCACATAGCCCTGGCCACCGCCGGTGCCGATCTTCGCGATGACCGCCAGGATCAGGTCCTTGCTCGTGACACCGGGCGGGAGTTCGCCGTCGACGGTGATCGCCATCGTCTTGAACGGGCGCAGCGAGAGTGTCTGGGTGGCGAGCACATGCTCGACCTCAGAGGTGCCGATTCCCATTGCCAGCGCACCGAATGCGCCGTGCGTCGAGGTGTGGCTGTCGCCGCACACGACGGTCATACCGGGCTGGGTGAGCCCGAGCTGCGGGCCGACGACGTGGACGATGCCCTGCTCGGCATCTCCCATCGGGTGCAGCCGGATACCGAACTCCTCGCAATTGCGGCGAAGGGTCTCCACCTGCGTCCGGGAGACCTCGTCCGCGATCGGCTTGAAGATGTCGACGGTCGGGACGTTGTGGTCCTCGGTCGCGATGGTCAGGTCGGGCCGGCGCACCGGCCGACCCGCGAGACGCAGTCCCTCGAAGGCCTGCGGGCTCGTCACCTCGTGTACGAGATGGAGATCGATGTAGATCAGGTCGGGATCACGATTCCCGCTCGCATCGGCGTCGCCGGGCACGACGACATGGTCGTCCCACACCTTTTCGGCGAGAGTACGCGGTGTGTTGGGGCTGTAACTCATGGCTGTACTCACATCTATTCGAATCGTCGCGACACGCCCACACCGATCAGCGTCGGCGTGCATCTCACTATTTGGAACGCTAGTATCGTCCTATGGGACAGGATAGCGCATCGACAGTGAGCAGTGGAATCGGTGTACTCGACAAATCGGTGGTCGTTCTGCGAGCCATCGCGGAGGCTCCCTGCAACCTCACCGAACTGTGTGATCGCACCGGCCTGCCCCGTGCCACGGCCCACCGGCTCGCCGTCGGACTCGAGACGCATCGGCTGCTGGCCCGCAATGCCGCCGGGCGTTGGTATCCCGGCCCCGCTCTCAGCGAACTGGCTGCCTCGGCACATGATCCGGTCCGTGAGGCCGCGCTGATGGTTTTGCCACGCCTGCGCGAGATCACCGGAGAGTCGGTCCAGGTCTACCGCCGCGAGGGTGCCGAGCGCATCTGCATCGCCGCCATGGAACCGCCGACCGGTCTGCGCGACACCGTCCCGGTCGGCACACGATTCCCGATGAGCGCGGGTTCGGCGGCGAAGGTCCTGCTCGCGTGGGCCGAACCGACCACGCAGCGAGCCCTGCTGCACGACAGTGTCTTCAGCGAGCGGGCGCTGCACGAGATCCGGCGACGAGGCTGGGCGCAGAGCGCCGGCGAACGCGCGGCCGGAGTCGCGAGCGTCTCGGCACCGGTACGCGACGGCACCGGGGAGGTCGTCGCGGCGATCTCGGTCTCGGGACCGATCGACCGCATGGGAAGGCGCCCCGGTGCGCGGTGGGCCGCCGACCTGCTGGCCGCCGCGGACGCCATCCACAAGCGGCTCGGGCCGACGCGGGGGTGAATCCGGCGGGCGTCGGTTAGCGTCAGGTCATGGGAGTCAACCAACGCAATCAGATCGTCATGTCCGAGACCGAGATCACCGATTTCGTCGCCCGTGGGCGCACCGCCACCCTGGCGACGACCGGCCCGGACGGCAGCATCCACCTCGTCGCCATGTGGTACGGCGTCGTCGACGGCGAGATCTGGTTCGAGACCAAGGCCAAATCACAGAAGGCGGTCAACCTCCGACGGAACCGTCGGTGCTCGGTGCTGATCGAGGACGGGGACACCTACGACACCTTGCGCGGCGTCGCCTTCGAGGGAAGCGCGGAGATCCTCGACGACCCGGACTCGTGCCTGAAGATCGGCATCAGCGTCTGGGAGCGCTACACGGGTCCCTACACCGAGGAGTCGCGGCCGTTCGTGGATCAGATGATGCACAAGCGGGTCGCGGTCCGACTGATCCCCGATCGCGTCCGTTCGTGGGATCACCGCAAGCTGGGCCTGCCGGAGATGCCGGTGGCGGGGACCACCGCCCCGTGAAGACGATCTGAGCGTCACGCTCGACCAACGAGAAGACCCCCTCTCCAGGATGTGGAGAGGGGGTCTTCTCGTTGTAGCCCCGACGGGATTCGAACCCGCGCTACCGCCTTGAGAGGGCGAAAGAACCGTGCAGGTCAAACCCCGAAACCGGCCACCACCACCCGAAACCCACCGCAACACACCACAGAATTAACCACCATCGCGCACCCCTCGGTGTCCATAATGTGTCCACTCACATCGCGGCCAGCGCCTTCTCCCGCACACCCTCGAGCGACACTGCGACAGCATCCAGATCGTCATCGAACAAGTCCGCGTACACGTCCAACGTCATCGACGCTTTGGCGTGACCCAGCATCTTCTGCAGCGCCAGAACAGATGCCCCCGCTGAGACGGCCAACGATGCTGCGGTGTGACGCAATTCATGGGGAGTGAAACCTTCCGGGCATCCCGCCGCGACGACCGCATCATCGAACCACGACTCGCGAGCCACCTTCACCCGCACCGGCCCACCCGCCCGCTCCCCCGTGAACAACAGACCGTCGGCACGGCTGCGGCCGATCATGTACTGAGCGAGCTCGTCAGCCACCGACTTCGGCACCGGCACCCACCGCAGCTCGTGATCCTTCGGCTCACCCCACACGAAGCGACCGTTGACCACGGTGACCGCCTCATCGACGTGAATCCGCCGGCGCAACATGTCGACGTCGTTCCCGCGCAACGCTGCGGCCTCACCCCACCGCAAACCGGTGTACGCCAGGAGCAACACGAGCACACGCCATGGACCTGCCCCCGCCGCCAGCGCCTCAACCTGACCGGCGGTGAGGTACCGGCGCTTCGTGTGTTTCACCCGCGGGAGGTTCACGCCGTCGCACGGATTCGACGGGATTCGGTCATCACGAACCGCGAGTTTCATGATCTGTGACAGCACGCGATGATGCTTGACCACCGAGGCGGCCTCGCAGTCCTGCCCACTCACCCACTCCTGGACGTCGACGTGCCGCACATTCGCGACGGCCGTCGACCCGAAAGTCGGCTCGATCCAATTCGTGATGATGCCCTCGTACCGGAAGCGGGTCGACTCCTTGATGTTCGCCTTACCCGCCAGCCAGCGCTGCGCCCATTCCGTCACCGTGACTTTTCCGCGTGACGGATCGACGTAGGTGCCAGCGGCCTTCGACGACTCAACCGAATGTAGAAACGCGGTGGCCGCCGCCTTCGACGCGAAGCCACGTTTGCGGGTCTGCTGGCCAGTCGGCTTGCGGTACCGGACTTCCCACCGCCGCCCGCCGGCCGTTGCGTACTGGTCGATCGAGCCCATGATGCCTATCCGGTCGAACCGTAGGGCTCGATCATGTTGACGTCGACTGTCGGCGCGGTGACGCTACCGCCCATCGTGGTGTCGTACGACGTCGATCCGGTCACCACCACCCACATCGTCACCAGGTCGTCCTCGACGATGTTGCCGAAGATGCCTGGCTGCCCTTCGCTGGCGACAGTGTTGATGTCCATGTCGTAGTAGTCGACCTGCTGACCATCGGTGTTGACGCGGATATCGTCACCCGTCGCAGAGTCGGCCTGGACGACCCGACCGTAGACGACATACTTCTCACCGGTGTGCGAGTCGGGCCTCTTGGCCACCAGTTGCCACTGCCGTGAGTCGACAGCCTGATAGCTCGACTTGTCGAGTAATGCGGCCCGACGTGCCGCTGCTGCTGCGGCCGCGGCCTTCTCTGCCGCCCGGGATGTTTCAGCGGCGGCTTCCGCGGCACTTGCTATCGCGGCCTGCTCGGAAGCGTTCGGAGTGGTAACCGTCTGCACCGGCACATTCGAGACGTCGGATGCCGTTTCAGACTTGTCATCGTTGCCGCCGGCGATGCTGGCCACCACGATGACCACGATGACAATCACCACGATGGCGAGAAGGTACTTCACGTTCTTCGGGTTCGACGGCTTCTTCGACTGCGTCTGATCGGTCCACTTCTCGCCGTCCCAGTACCGCTGGATCTCCACGCGCTGCGGGTCGGGATACCAGCCGGGCGGGTGGGGCTGTGTCATCGTGCGCTCCTTGCTTGGGCCCGCGCAGACCGCAACCGGCGCAGGCGATTCACTGTGAGTGGTGAGTACTCTATGGCGTCCGGATCGTCCAGGATGCCGTTTATTATCTGCCAGAACCTCGTCACCGTTACACCGAACTCGGCTTCGACCGCCGCAGCCATGCTGCCGGCGTACCGCCACCGCCGCCCCGAAACGTCGAGCATCCTCCGCTCGAGATCCGTCATGCCACGCCCCGCTCAGCCAACTCATCATCGATCCAGTCGCGCTCATCATCGGTCAGCGACCGGACAAAGGCTGTCAGCATCGGCACATCCACCCACAACTCAGCGGCGGCCTCCGGCGTCGACCGGGTCCAGCACAGGACTTCGACGAGCTGCTCGAGGCGGATCAGCCGGCGAGCAGCGATGCGCTCCACCGTTATCTCCTCGCGCACCGCGAGGACCGGTTCGACCGGGAACACCTGGCGTTCGTCGTGCACCAGCTCGTGGGTGAGAGTGCAGCGGCGCTCGGCCTGAAGGTCGTCAGCATTGATGGTGACCTTCGATCCGGACAGGCAGCCACGGTGATCATCGGGCAGGTCGGCGAACTCGATCACCAGATGCGGACGCCGCCGCGCCTCTCTCCAGGGGTGATACATCATGCCGGGTACGGTAGGGCGACCTACCGACAGAAACGGCGTTGACCAGGAACTACACGAATGTCATTCGTCCTGTTCAGCGTCACGATCCTGCTGCTCACGGCGCTTGCGCCCTTCTGATTTCCCGCCGCCGCGACGTGCCGCCATCGGTGGCGCCTCCCCCAGCTCGTTCGACGAATCACTGGCCACTCCGCGAGTGTTCGTGATGCGGCGGGTGATGTCGCGGACAGCTCCGCCACTCTCGGTGGCGGGGTCGGTCTTCTGGTCTTCACCCGCTTCGATCGATGCTCCCGATTCCTTGAGCGTTGCCATGCCATGCTCGCCTCCATACATCGAGTCGACGAGAGTGCGGATCACCTCGTCGACGAGTCGACGCTGGCGCTCGGTCAGTAGGTTCGCATCCGTCGGTGGCACGTACGGTTCGCGCTCACCGCGCGGCAGGCCGGCCACCTGACGAAGCTCTCCGATGTTGAGCGACAGCTCTTTCGCGAGCGCAACCAGCACACGATCCTGGGGTGTGCGGTGATTGCCGCTGAAGTACGGGATGACAGTCGATTCGCCGACCCCGTACTTCTTGGCCACTGCCCTACCGACGTCGCGGACACTCCGGTCTCCTCGGGCCTGCGTCAGCAGGTCGGACAGTGGGCTCACGGTTACGGATACTTCCTGCTCGGCGGCATGTTCGAACACCCGAAGCGTAACCGGTGCGGTTACAAATTACGACGATGTAGTTCTTTGACCTGCTGATAGGCGCGACACGAAAGACTGGACAGAGTAACCAACTGCGGTTACTCTGATTGGCAGCTCGACAATCATCAGTCAATTGGTTACTCTCAGGAGGTGCATTGAAGACACAACGAAGGAGGCTCGTGGTGAGGCTCATCAGCCCCCAAGTCCTCAGCCAGTACATGGAGTTTCGCGACGAAACCAACCGGTCGCTGGCCGCGAAGGTCGGGCGCAGCCCGTCGCTCATCGCCCACCTGCGCCGCGGCGCACGCAACTACTGCGACCCGAAGGTCGGTCCCAGAATCGAGAAGGCGCTCAACGCTCCCCCGGGCTCTCTTTTTTTGCCCGAGGTGATTGTTGATTCCACACTCGGCAATCGCAATGGACTACCGGCCGCCTGACACAGAAAAGCCGTCTCGGCGCTGACACACCGAGACGGCCCAGGAACTAGATAGGAGTTCCCATTGAGCATCAACTCTACCGCACAGGCTCGAAAGGCCCTGCGCATCAAGGACGTCGCCGCCATCACCGGCCGCAGCCTCAACGTCGTCGGCGACGCATTGCGTTCCGGAGCACTCACCGGCAACCAGTCCGCACCCGGCGGCACCTGGTTCACCACCGAGGCCGCCGTCGACCGTTGGATCGCCCAGGGCTGCCCCCGCTACGGCCGGGTGTCGGCATGAGCGCCCCGACGGCGTTGAGCGTCGCCGAATCCACCGGACGCCTCATCGAACAGATCACCGAGTTCATCGGTGAGAACGCCTCCATGACACTCGACATCAGCAACGACCAGGCCACCGTGTGGGTGCATCGACTCGACGTCACCCGCTTTCCGCTGCACAACGAGGGGGACCCGCAGGCCGGCGTGCAGGTGACCAGCCCCAGCACCTACGCCGGGCACCTCCTGTACTGCAAGGCCGCCACCCTGCTGGGTGCACTCCAGGCCGCGGCCGCCTACCTCGTGTTCCCGCCGCAAGTCGCCGAATCGCACCTGCGCATCGTCGGCGGCGCATCGTGATCGGCCTCGGCCTGCACGACATCGCAGGCGACCATCCCGACTTCCATGCCGAGGACAACGAGCCGATCGACTGCCCCTGGTGCGGCGGCTGGCATTCGGCCGATGACGACCTGTGCCCCTACATCCCAGCCGAACCGCCCGTCGACGGCGACATCGACTGGGCCGACTGGATCGGGGACGCGGCATGAGCAAGCACTACCGACCCCGTTACCGCATCGAACGCTGCGACACCGATCGTCACAGCCTCACCACGTCTGACGTCGTCACGGAGCAGGGCTGGTGGGTCAGCGAGATCACCGACCCCGACTCCGACCCACACGGACCGTTCCCCACCCACGACGACGCACTTGCCTTCGCGCTCTGCAAGGCGGGCAAAGCATCCCGAATCAGAGAGGTCGCGTGATGGAACTGCTGCTCGTCGCCGCCTGTCTCGGCTTCATCGCCGCAGGCTCCATCTTCGGCCTCACCCCCACCGCCCGGCGCATGACCGCCATCGACACCCTCAAGGACACCCGCGATGAGTGAACTCAACACCACCGACCTCGACACGGTGCGCGACGCCGTCGCCGCCCTCAAGGCGATCGACTCGCAGATGCGCGCGCTCACCGAAACCAAGACGTCGCTGCAGAACGACATCAAGGAGGCGATGGGGGCTGCCGAGGTGGGCAAGCTCGACGGCCACACGGTCGTCACCTGGAAGTACACCAAGAAGCCAGAACGTTTCAATGTCACCGCATTCCGCAGGGACTACCCGGCACTCGCGGAGCAGTACACCGAACTCAACGACGCTCCGCGCCCGTTCAAGGTCTTGGGCTGATGACCGCCGCCGAAGCGCTCGACCAGCTCGCCGCCGCACCCGACCCGCTGCTCGACGACCTCAAGCAGCTCATCATCGACGGCTCGGCCGGCGAAGAACGCTCACAGCAGCGCGACCTCGGACCCTCTGAAGTCGGACACCCCTGCCTGCGCAAACTCGCCCTCGGGCTCATCCACGCCCCCAAGGTCAACGTGTACGACGACCCGCTGCCGTCCGTCGTCGGCACCGGCGCGCACGCCCAGCTCGAAGAGTTCGCCCGCCGCGCCAACGCCCGACTCGGCCGCACCCGCTGGCTGCCAGAAACCCGGGTCACCATCCGCCAAGGACTGGCCGGCACCTGCGACCTCGTCGACCTCGACAGCGCCACCGTCATCGACTGGAAGTTCCCCGGCCAGTCGAAGATGTCGACCTACACCAACCACGGGCCGTCCGAACAATACCGCCGCCAAGCGCACCTGTACGGGCGCGGAATGCGCAACATCGGCATCCCCATCGAACGAGTCGGCATCGCGTTCATGCCGCGCGGCGGGCAGATGAAACACGCCCACCTGTGGACCGAACCGTATTCGGATGCCGTCGTCGACGAGACGCTCACCCGCATCGACACCGCGATGGCGCTCATGTGGGACCTGCAGGTCGACGACAAACCCGAGAACTGGTCGCTCATCCCGACCAAGCCCGTCGACTGCTTCGTCTGTCCATATAACCGGCGCTCCCCCGATTCCCCGTTGCAGTGCGACGGCAAGACCACCACAGCCAAAGTGGCTGCGGCACAATAAGAAAAGAGAAATGAGTCATGAGTATCCTCAACGACATCGACAAGGCCCTGTCCACCGGTAGCAAGTCCGCCTTCACCGCGGAGAGCGCTGCAGGAGAGAAGGTCCGAGGGCCGATCGTGGCGGTCGATTACCGCCAGGTCACCGACTTCACCACCCAGCAGCCCGCCACATTCCCGTCGGGCGATCCCAAGATGCAGTTCATCATCTCGATCCAGACCGACCAGCGTCAGGACTCCGAAGACGACGGCGTCCGGTCGATCTACATCCCCTGCTGGGGGAAGCGCAAGCTCGCACTCACCGAGGCGATCCGCGAGTCTGGCGCGACCAAGGGCTCCGAAGTGATGGTGCCCGGGGTGATCTTCGAGGTCGAGTATCTCGGCGAGCAGCGCGTGCAGGGCGGTCCGTCGGGCAGTTACACGATGAAGGCCTACCGATACGCGTTTACCCGCGAGGCGGCACAGGCGGCCGACGCACTCACCACCGCCCAGTCGGCCCCCGCCCAGCCGTCCGACCCGAGCGGCGTCCCCGCCGGCTTCGACGCCGCCACCTGGGCGGGCCTGCCCGACGCCACCAAGACGGCCATCCTCGCCGCCCAGAGCTAACCAACACTCGCTGGTGCCGGGTCACGTGGGGATGCGCGACCCGGCACCAGCACCCCCTCACCGTTTGGAGATGACCATGACTGCAACACATTTCGACCTCGACGACGAGCGAGCAGACCGCCTCGCCGAGCAACGCGAGAGAAGAGAAGCCGAACGCGCACTCACGCAAGCGTTCGAGCCCGTCGACGAACTGCCAAGAGTGCGCACCGGATACGGCGCCAAGCCGATACCCGCAGCCCGCCTGGCTCTCATCGACTACTGCCGTTCACATCCCGGCAAGTGGGTGAAATACACACCGACACCCGAACAGGACCCTGTACGAGTCGGCTCGATCGGCCAGATGATCCGAAAGCAGCAGGGCGGCTTCGGTTCCGGATTCGAATCCACCATCCGCGCCAAGATCGCCTACATCCGATTCACCGGCGGTGCGGCATGAGAGATCCCGATCTGATCCCCACCCCTTTCGAGTTCATCGGGGGCGTGTTGCTGATCCCGGTCGTGCTGTTCATCGGCTGGAACGAGTGGAGGCAGTCGCAGAAACGGCAGCGCCGGAGGACCGGCCATGAGTGACCCAGCCGTCAAGGCCGCACAGAGGGCGTGGGCGTCAGCGGAGCAACGATTCATCCCGACCATGTCGCTGGAACAGGCGGCCGTCGCCGCTGCCCGTGAGGCTCTGGTGCCGATCTGAGAGCTGCACGAACGAGCCCACGGTGTCTGCACGACGTGCTGGTACACCGACGGAACGCCGATGGACTGGCCCTGCGACACTGCCCGTCTCGTCTATTCGGAGGAGGAACTTGATGTCTGATGTCAGTGTGCGGGATGCAGCACGCCAAGCCCTGGAGGGAATCACACCGGGGCCGTGGCGTCCATCCCTGCTCGATGGTGTCGTCCATGAAGACGGTTCAAGTTCCTATCGTGGTGGCGCATATCCCGACCGTAAAGGTGCGACACCGATCTTCCTGACCAACAGTATCGACCAGCATGACGCCGAGTTCATTGCTGCGGCCCCAGAGTTGGTGCGGGGACTGATTGACGAGCTAGACCGGGCGGACTCCGAGGTGATCGCGGCGGAGCAGAGCGGCTATCGGCAGGGTGCAATACATCGCCACGACTACAACCGCGTCGCCGCTGAGCGGGATGCTGCTCTCTCCACTCTCCAGAATGCGTGGGACGAGGGGTTCGAGGCTGGGGCGACGTGGCATCAGAGCGGACCGACGGGCATTCCCAACGATCCGCCGCTGAATCCCTATGCCCGCATTCTCGATGGAGGTGCACAGCAGTGAGCCGACGTGGATACACCCTCCGATGGACATGCGCCCACGAGGGATGCCGAGAGCAGTACTACAGCGTGGTCGACTACAAGGCCGACTACCAGGCCGCCTGGAAACGGCAGTCAGAGAAGCCCTGGCGTTGTCTGCGGCACGACGGTAGGGGTGATGTTCTGTCTCCCACGAACACTTGCGTCCGTACCGAGGTGCCCATGACTGTCATGTATCACAGGCAGTTCTGGGACCGCCACGGTTTTGTACACGGCCCCGGGTTTAAGGCGTGGGCTGACGACTTCCCTGAGGGGGCAACACTCATCGTCACGGCAGAGGTCGTGTTGCCTGCCGCCGGGGACGTTCGGGACGGTGGGCAGTCATGACAGACCTCGCCGACATGATCGCGGATCGACTGCGGAGCATGCACTTTCGTGGCGACGAGTGCGGCACCAACGGACCGAACGCGTGTAGCAACTGCTTCGGACCCGGCGGCGGTATGGATGCCCGCGCCGTCGCCGAGGCTGTCGTGTCTGTTGTCACCGCCCACACCACAGTGGACACAGTCGAGGAACTGGACGCGCTACCGGTCGACACGGTCATACGCGCTGAAGAGGTCCGCCACTTCGCCAGCGGCCGACCGCACGTCATTGGCAAGTACTTCGAGAAGTGGGGCGGCGATCAGTGGATCGATATGGACCCTGCCGACCGCAATGACGGCGAGGACACCGTCCCGTCCGACCTGATCCTCCGGTACTACGCGAAGGGTGGGCGCTGCATCGTCCTCTTCCGCCCTGACGGTGGTGAGTCATGAGGCCCGAAGACTTCTCTGCCGCTGAGTGGGCCGCCGCGATAACCGGATACGCCGCACAGCGCTGCACTGACTGCAACCACATGTCCGCCCACCACTCGGACATCGGCAACTGCGAGCTCTGCGACTGCCCATGCTTCGAGGAAGCCGGTGGTGTGTCGTGATCTTCCCCCACCTCGCCACCCAATCCCGTGACCGCCTCGACCGCTGGCTGTGCGGGCACGGCATCCACCACTACAACCGCTACCGCCGTATGCCGTACGGGGTCACGTATCGGGCGTGCATCTGCGGGCGCCTCCACCCCCACGACGCCGGGAGGCTCACATGACCCTCACCCTGACAGACCTCTTCTGTGGAGCCGGCGGATCGTCGACCGGCGCGATTCAGGTGCCCGGCATCTCGGTCCGGATCGCCTCGAACCACTGGGATCTCGCCGTCGAGACCCACAACACCAACCACCCCGACGCCGACCATCTGTGCGCCGATCTGTCCCAGATCTCGCCGCGCTACTTCCCCCACACCGACATCCTGTGGGCGTCACCCGAGTGCACCAACCACTCGGTCGCGAAGGGCCGCAAACGCGAAGGCACCCAGCCTGATCTGTTCGGCGAGGTGCTGCCCGACGCGGCCGCCGAGCGGTCCCGGGCGACGATGTGGGACGTCCCACGGTTCGCTGAACACCACCAGTACGACGCGGTGATCGTCGAGAACGTCGTCGACGCGTTCAACTGGGTTCCGTTCCGCGCCTGGCTGATGGCGATGGAAGCCCTCGGCTACGACCACCACATCGTGATGCTCAACTCAATGCACGCCCAGACCCTCGGCCGGGGGGCGCCGCAGTCCCGCGACCGCATGTACGTCGTGTTCTGGCGCCACGGCAACCAACGCCCGGAGCTCGAGCGTGTCACCCGCCCCGACGCCATCTGCCCCGACTGCGGACCGGTCAAGGCGATGCAGTCGTTCAAGAAGACCGACGGCCGCTGGGGCCGGTATCGCGCCCAGTACGTCTACCGCTGCCCGAGTGTGAAGTGCCGCAACCAGATTCTTGAGCCACTGTTCCGTCCGGCCGCCGACATCATCGACTGGACCCTCGAAGGCGTCCGCATCGGCGACCGCACGAAACCACTGGCCGCGAAGACGATGGCCCGCATCCAGGCCGGGATCGACCGCTATTGGGCACCGCTGCTCGTTCCGGTCGAGGGCCGCGAGGGTAAGCAGGCGCAACCGGTGTCCGCGCCGTCGCGAACGATGACGACGCGCAACGAGACCGGGCTGCTGGTGCCGTGCGGCGGGACGTGGCGGGAGAACGCCGCACCGACCGAGGAGCCGATCTCGACGCGGACCACCCGGGAGACTGACGGGCTCGCGTTCATCGCCGAGCTGCGCGGCGGCGGCTCGAAACACCGGCCCGTCTCGGCCCCGCTCTGCACGGTCACCGCGTCCGGGAATCACCACGGTCTGGTGACGACGTACTACGGCAATGGCGGCACCGTCACGACCGGTGATGCCCTGCCCACCTGCACGACGGTCGAGCGGCACGCGCTGCTCATGCGCAACAACGAGGGCGGCGCGGAGATGTCCACCCCGGTAGCCGAACCGATCCGGACGATCACCACGAGCGGCCACCAGCCACTCCTCGACGCCGCCCGGCCGACCGTCGACATCGAGGACGTCCGATTCCGGATGCTCGAGCCGCGCGAGATCGTCGCCGCCATGGACTTCCCCGGCGAGTACATCGTCCTCGGCAACCGGCGCGAACAGGTGCGCATGGCGGGCAACGCCGTCACACCGCCGGCCGCGCGGGATCTCGTCGGTGTGGTCGCCGAGTCGCTGGGGGTGGCGTGATGGCTGCGCACCGCATTTACATTTCCGGACCCATGACCGGCTACCCCAGCTTCAACTTCCCCGCATTTGAGCAGGCCGCGAACATGTTGCGTGCCATCGGCTATGACGTCGTCTCCCCGCACGAGTTCGGCGAGGAGGGCGAGGGCAAGTCATGGGCTGACTACCTGCGAGAGGACTTGATCGCAATGCTCGACGGCTGCACGGCGGTCGCCACCCTGACTGGTTGGGAGGAGTCCCGTGGCGCGCAACTTGAGGTGCATGTGGCCTCAGCGCTCGAAATGCGGGTTGAGCGGCTCGAATGGTGGGCGGCGCAACCAGTATTCGGGAGCGCCGTCTGATGCCCGCCGGCCACTTCCCCACCTGCATCACATGCGGCGCACGCCTACCCGCCACCACCTGGCGCCGCAGACAATGCCACACCTGCCAGCAAACCACCGAGAACGAAAGGCGCGCAACGTGAACCCACGGTCAACGCCGACCACCCCACTCACCTTCGCCGACGTCCTCGACACGCTCGGCCACCACACCCACACCGCACTCTGCTACAAACCGGCAGACGGACGATTCCAGACCATCGTCAACACCCCGCAACTCGTCTCCATCGCCGCCACCGGCCTCCCCGACGCCGACGTCTGGTTCGCCGTCAACCCCGTCGCCGGACCACCCCGCACCGGACCCCGCGGCGCCGCCGACACCGTCGAAGCCCTCACCTGCCTCTGGGCAGACCTCGACATCAAACCCGGGGCCTGCACCACCATCGACGACGCCCACACCCTCATCGACGACATCAGCGCCGCCATCGGCACCCGACCATCGATCATCATCTCCTCCGGCCACGGACTCCAACCACTCTGGGAAATCGACGACGACGACAACACCGTCCTCGACACCGCCGAACGCACCGCGATGGCCGCCGCCATCCTCAAACGGTGGGGACGCCTCGTCGCCACCATCGCCGGACACCGCGGCATCGCCGTCGACTCGGTCTTCGACCTACCGCGAATCCTGCGCGTCCCCGGCACCACCAACCACAAGGGCGACCCCGTCCCCACCTCGGCAGTCGGCGACACCGGCTCACCACTGACCCTCGGCGAAATCTGCGACCGCCTCGACGAATACGGCGTCCCAGAACTGTCCAGCGACCCCATGCTCGACGAACCCGTCGACACCAGCACCTGGACATGGGCCGAAACCACCTGCGGCTACGTCACCAAGATGATCGCCGCCTGGGCCACCGAGACACCCGACGCCCGCCACCCATGGATGCTCGCCTGCGCCACCCGGCTGGCCTGCGCGCGGCGCAAAGGCTGCATCACCGCCGCCGGCCACACCGACGCCATCGCGATGCTCACCCGGCGCCTGGAAGAGCTGTGCGGCAGCGGATCGAACGCCCGTGCCGTCGCACCCTCAGAAGTCCGCGACGGCATCACCTGGGGCGAACAGCGTGCCGCATTCATGGGCGAGACGCAGATCGACCGCGAGCTCGGCGCACACAGCCACGAGCCGAAATTCACCGTCATCGACGGAGACAACATCGCCGCCATCAGTCGAGCGGCACGCACCGAAGGCGCCACAGCGCTCGCGCCGGCCGGACAGCCAATCCGAGCCAGCTACACCGACCTGGGCAACTCGCAACGTCTCGTCCATCACCACGGTCACAAGCTGCGATACAACCCGGCACGATCGGCCTGGCTCTCCTGGGATAGCAACCGGTGGACCATCAGCGAGGACGACTCGTGCGCACTCGACGCAGCCATCGCGGTTGCGAACGCACTCCCCGAAGGCGACAAAGAAGACCGGGCATTCAAGACCAAGAGCCGCGGCCGCGCCGGGCTGGAGAACATGATCGCCATCGCGCGCCGCGACAGACGCATCCGGGTCACCGCCGACGAGCTCGACGCCGACCCGTTCGCGCTCAATACGCCCACCGGCACCATCGACCTGCGTAGCGGATTGCAGCACGAGCACCGACCAGCCGGCAATCACACCAAGATCACCGCCACCGGATACGACCCGACATTACCCACGCCGCGGTGGGACCGGTTCCTCCTCGACACCTTCAACGGCGACGTCGAGATGATCGGCTACCTGCAGCGGGTACTCGGATATGCCGCCACCGGCCGCGTCAGCCATCACGTGCTCCCCTTCCTGCATGGGCCCGGCGGCAACGGCAAGAGCGTCGTCACCGACACCATCACCCGCATCCTCGGTGACTACGCCATCACACTGCCCAGCTCGGTACTCATCTCCAATCGCTACAGCCACGACACCGAACTCGCCCGGCTGGCAGGCGCCCGACTCGCTGTCTGCTCCGAAGTGCCGACCGACGGACGGTTCGACGAGGAACGGATGAAAAGTCTCACCGGCGGTGATCGCATCACCGCGAGATTCTTGTACTCCAACCCATTCGAATTCACGCCATCGCACACACTCATCCTGTCAGGCAATCATCAGCCCGCCGTAGAAATGGGCGGGGAATCATTCTGGCGGCGCCTGCGGCTCATTCCGTTCACACACACCGTGCCCGAAGAGAAGAAAGTCGAAGGACTCGCCGACATCCTCATCGACGAAGAAGGACCCGGCATTCTCGCCTGGATCGTCGCGGGCGCCCAAGACGCGACCAGCGGTCTCAGGGAGCCACGGTCGGTTATCGACGCCACCGCGCGCTACGAACGCGAGGAGGACGCGTTCGGGCAGTTCGTCATCGACTGCCTGCACCTGGCGCCCGGCTCCGACGTCGTCAAAGCCGACACCTCGAAGGTCCGCAAGGTCTATGCGCGGTGGTGCAAGGACAACGGGGTCGGCGAGCTGAGTGCGCAGACTTTCGGCCGGGAAATCCGGCGCAGAACGGGCACCAGCATAGCCAAGTCGAACGACCGGAAGTTCTACCGCGGAATCGCACTCATCGAGGCAGATATCGACGATCCGAGGAGTGGCGAATGAGTGAGTTATGCACAGGGACCGCACGGTCCCCACTTCGGTCCCTGCCTCAAGGTGCTACAGGGACCGAAGGGACCGTACAGGGACCGAAGACTTTTCGAACGGTCCCTGTTTTGACCAGCGCATATACCCCCAAAGGGACCGCAGGGACCGAAATTTCTAAAAGTTTCCTCTATGCGAAAAATGAGAGTGCGACCAGGGGAATTAGCAAGAGCAAGCACCGAAAAAACGCTACGGGAGTAACAATGCACAATTTCGGTCCCTGCGGTCCCTGTCGGGTGAGTTATCCACAGGCCACGGAGGCGATCTGATGGCCACCCACGTCTGCCCCGACTGCGGCGCATCCCACCGCCAGAAAGCCGCGCCGAAGCGGCCCGCCACACCCAAGAGCGACCACACCACCGACCTCGACCCGGTGGCGTGCCCGCGATGCCGGGCAACCGTCCTCGCCGCCCGCATCGGCGGCCTGCCCCGCCAACTCGACCCGCGCCCACTCAACGAGATCGGCTGGCGCACCTACGCCGGCATCGGACGCCGCATCTACATCCGAGTCGGAGTGCGCGCCGACATCGCCAGCGCCACCCACCGGTGGCCACCGGTGGCGCGTAGCTGGGCGCACATCGAGCACGACTGCGACCGGCCGACACCCGATGCCCTCGTCGAAAACAACGTGACCGAGAAAACACGCACCACCGAATTCCCCGACACTCCCGATTTCTGAAAGAAGGCGAACAATGGCGAACCGCATGAAAGCAAAAGGCGACAAATACGAGAGAGACATTCTCGCCATTTGTCACGAGAAAGGATTCACTGATGCCGTCCGCACTCGCCCCGGCCGCATGGAAGACCAGGGCGACATCTTCCTCGACCGCAACGGCATGGTCATCGTCCAGACCAAGGACGTCGCCACGCCCAACTGGCGGGACTGGCTCGAGCAGCTCGACGATCAGATCGGGCGGGCCCGCGCGGCGTTCGGGTTCCTCACCGTCAAGCGCCGCGGCGTCGGTGGACGCCCGCCCATCCATCTGGCCGTGATGCCGCTCGAGGACATGCTGACCCTGCTCGAGGTGGCCGGCTACAAGAACGCCCGCGGTGATGCGGCATGACCTTCACCGACTGGCACACCTGCATCTGCGGCAAACGCGCCTACCACCGCAAGAGCGACGCCAAGAAGATCCGCCGCCACATCGGCGACAACACCATGAGCGTCTACCGCTGCCAGCACTCCGACGGCTGGCACATCGGGCATCCGCCGCCCGGACTGAAAGAGGGACGCATCGGTCGCGACCAGATCGGGGCGGCCGCCATCCGGCCATCCGTGTACAACCGTCGAGGGGAAACAGCATGAACCGCATCGTCAATCGCGTTCCCACGCTTCACAGACCGCTCGCCGAGGGAGCCTCGCTGCAGGAATGCATCGACTGGGCGGAGAATCGGTGGCCGGCACTCGGGGGCGTTCTGTCGATCATCATCGACGTCGCCATGACGACAGTCATCAACGCGGCCCTCGGTATCAATCCCGGGAAGTCGGTTCACGAGGAAGTCTGGAAGTCGCTACCCCTCGAACGACCACACGTTCCTAGCTCTGAGTCGCGCGTGCAGGGCGGTGAGCAGGCATGACGCAGGAAAAGTTGCCCGTCACTGACGGTGAATTGGACGAGTTGGCGGGCAAGCTCGAGCGGGTCGGGGACATGGTGGATCGGTTGACGATCGCCGCGACGGACACGTTGGCCCGCAATGGTGTTGCTGGGCCTCACGTCCAATCTCAGCCGTGTTCGCGCCCGCCCTACGATATTGGCGCCCAGGACCTCATCGACGAGCTGTCCAACGAGCTGAGCACGACGGTGCGCCACATCTGCGAGCATCGCAAGGTCGACCCCGATCCGATGGGCCTCGAAGCCACGGCGGCGTGGTTGAAGAAGCATCGGGTGGCGATCGCGGTGATGGCTGACGGGCGCGAGATCTTCGAGTCGCTGCGCCGTGTGTTGGACCGGTGTGCTCGCTCGACAGGCACATTGGAACGCGAGTACCACGTCAATCACAAGATGGTCATCGAGGCGAACCGGCAGGTCGTCACCGCCGACCAGGTGGAGAAACTGGCCCACAAACTCGGCGATCAGGCGAAGGGGCTGACGGCGCGACGCGTGAAACACCTGCGGGAACGCAAGCTACTCAACGGTTCCCGCGACGTCGACACTGGCCTGTGGTTCTACCATCTCGGCGATGTGCTGGCCGCGCACAAACGGGCACGGGAGACACGCGCGAGACCGAAGATGCTGCAGGCTTGACAAATCCGGCGACCCCCAATGATATGCTGCGCATGCGCACACAGTGTGCAACCAGCAAGCCCGCCACCATCCCCCTGGTCTGGCGGGCTTCGCCATATCTCCCATCTCCGGGAACAGCGCAGGGCGTGCGACTGCGTCGGGTGCGAGCGCAGGTCGAGCCTCGACACCGAAACCACCGCCGAATCCCATTCAGGAGGTCCCACCGTGCTGCTCTACGCCCTGCTGATGCCGCTACGGCTCGCCGTCGTCACCGCAGGATGGTTGCGCAGCACACGAGCCCGCCGCAGCCGTCAGCACCAGGCGTGGGTGGACGCCTGGGATGCGGCATGGTCGCATGCCTGACACGCCGACCGCCTGGTCCACCACCGGCGACCTCGCCACCGGCCCGGACGGTGGATCACGCTGGCAGGACCCTTCTACGGCGTCCTGTGGACCGACGACCACAATACGATCGGCATCATCCCCGCCGCCCCCACCGTCGACGGACAAGCTGAAGCGTTCGACGCGCTCCGCCAACTCGTGGAGCGGGCACGCAGCTTCGACGAAGTGGTACTCGAGCTGGTTGAGCAGACGAAGCCGGCGGCTCGCAGGTATCTGGTGGTGAAGGTCGGCGACCTTGGGACGTGGCGCGAAACCAAGGCGTCCTGATGACCGACCAGGCCGACACCAACGACCGCTTCACCCTGCTCTGCGCCGAAGTCGCCGCAGCCGTCAAAGGCGACCGTGGCCACGTCGACCCACGACACATCATCGACATCCGCGACCACCTCCTCGAGCCCATCTACGAGATCCGCCAGCAGGCTCGCGACGGCCGACCGCCCCGACCTGGCCGCATCGATCAACTGTGGGATCGGTTCACCGACATCACCGGGATCGCCGAACCAACCTGACCAGACCCGCACGGGTCGACCTTTCACCCGCACGGGAGAACGCTCATGCCACGACCATGGACCGACCAGGACGACGTCACACTCGCCGACCTGCACGCCACCGGTATGAGCTTGCACGCCATCGCCGCCGAGATGGGTCGCAGCAAGCAGACTGTCAATCGGTGGGCGAAGCAGGCGGGTTTGACGTTCGACCGGTCGAAGACGGCGAAAGCGGTGGAGGCCCGCAAGATCGACGCCGCAGCCCGCCGGGTCCGCCTCGAGGAACGCTATCTGGTCGAGGCCGAGGGCCTGCTCGACCAGCTGCACGAGGAGGCCGTCGTCTACAGCTTCGGCGGCGCCGAGAACATCTACAACGAGCACACGCTGGCCAAGCCGACGTATGCCGACCAGCGCAACATCATGCAGGCCAGCTCGATCGCGACGACCGCGGCGAACCGACTACGTGACCTGTCGGTGGACACCGAGGCTAGCGCGGTGGATGCCTGGGCGGACGCCATGCTCGGCGGGGGTGAGACGGCGTGAGCACGGCTGCGATGTGGTGGTCGGCGATCTGCAACCTGTGCATGATCCCAGGAATCGTGCTGCACCACCACATGCCTGGCCACAAGGTCGCCGTCGTTCGGCAGAAGCCGTCCCTTCGATGTGACTGCGTCACGTGCTCCAGGACGTGGACGATGAGGATTGTTCAGTGACACTCTCCGTCACGCCGCTGCAAGGCAAAGCGCTACTCGCAGCACAGAACTCCTGCGGACGCCTCAACATCTACGAAGGCAGCGTCCGCGCCGGCAAAACCATGGGCTCACTCATCGAATGGGTCCGCTTCGTCCGTACCGGCCCAGCCGGCAACCTCCTGATGACCGGCCGCACCGAACGCACCGTCATCAACAACCTCGTCCTGCCCATCCAGGACATGCTCGGCACCCACCGCGTCAAGATCCTCCGCGGCCTCGGCATCGTCCAGATCTGCGGCCGCCCCGTCCTACTCATCGGCGCCAACAACGAAGAAGCCCGCACCAAGATCCAGGGCATCACGTTGGCCGGCGCCTACGTCGACGAAGCGTCCACGCTGCCCGAGAGCTACTGGAACATGCTGACCAGCCGCCTCTCGGTGCGCGGAGCCACCCTGTGGGCCACCTGCAACCCCGAAGGCCCGCGGCACTGGTTCAAGCTCAACTGGCTCGACAAGGCGATGCTGTGGATCGACCGCCACGGCACCTTCCATGACCGCCGCGCCGACTACGCCGAGCTACCTGAAGGTCACCCCGACCGACCCATCAACCTGGTCAGGGTCAGCTTCACCCTCGACGACAACGCCCACAACCTCGACCCCGAGTTCGTCGCCAGCACCAAAGCCATGTACACCGGCCTCTGGTACAAGCGCATGATCTTGGGCGAATGGTCGCTGGCCGAGGGTGCCATCTACGACATGTTCGACCCCGACCGCCACGTCGTCACCGAACTGCCGCAGATGCAAGCCCTGCTCGGCTGCGGAGTGGACTACGGCGTCACCAACGCCACCCGCGGCGAACTCATCAGCCTCGGCGTCGACAACAACCTGTACGTGGTGGCCGAGTGGGCGCCCGGGCCCGGCACCGAAGCCGAACGATCCGCCAGCCTCGCCGAGTTCTACCGCACAGCAGGCGAACCGGACCGCACCTTCGTCGACCCCGCCGCCGCAGGCTTCCGACGACAGCTACTGGCCGACCATTTCGAGCAGATTCTCAAGGGCAACAACAAGGTGCTCGACGGAATCGGCGTCATCGCCTCCCTGCTGACCGCGGGCCGCCTGTTCATCCACGACAGCTGCACCGAGCTGATCGGCGAACTGCCCAACTACGTGTGGGACACCAAGAAGTCGGAGAAGGGCGAGGATGCGCCGATCAAGGTCGACGACCACGCCGTCGACGCCCTGCGCTACGGGGTGCTGACCAGCCGCCCGTGGTGGCAGCCCTACATCGACCTGACCATGCACGACACCACAGATGAGGAGGTGGCCGCGTGACCGGATTGCCCGCGGCCAACTCCCCGTGGCCCCCAAGCCACACGACCAAGTCCTCGAAGCGTGCCGCGAACGGCAAGCTTGGTGGGCCGGCGACCCCGACCTCCTCGTCGATTACTACCGCGGCGGCTCGACCGGCTACGACGACGTGTCCAAGGCGCGCACCCGATCCCGCACCCGCCGCACCCGCCGCGCCTGGGATGCTTGGTGGGGCAAGACGCCGTCCACTCTGCATCCGCCGCGCAAGCTGCATGTGCCGGTGGCCGCCGACATCGGCCGCATCGCCGCATCGACCCTGCTGTCAGAGCCGGTCACTTTCCGCGCCGCCGAGGGCGACAAGGCCGCTCAGCAGCTCGTCGACGACATCCTCAACGTCGACGACGTGTACAGCCGCATGCTGGTGGGCGCTGAGGCCGCCTCGATGCTGTCCGGCGTGTACGGCCGCGTCGTCTGGGACAAGGACGTCGACGACCACACCTGGATCGACTATGTCGACGCCGACCGCGCCATCCCCGAGTTCCGGTGGGGACGGTTGACTGGCTGCACCTTCTGGACCGAACTGGATCACGACCTCGGCGACAACGTGGTGCTGCGCCACGTCGAGTACTACGGCAAAGGTCGCATCGAGCACAGCCTGTACATGGGCTCCCGCGACAACATCGGACGTCAGAAGCCGCTCACCGAGCACCCCGACACCCAGCACCTCGCCGAGCACCTGTCCGACGGCACCATCGTCAGCCTCGGCGTCGACGAGCTGGCCGTCGAGTACTTCCCGAACATGCGACCGAACCCGCAGTGGCGCAACGAACCCGCGCTGCGCCATCTCGGCCGCTCCGACCTCACCATCGACGTCATCCGACTGCTGGATGCGATGGATGAGACGTGGTCGTCGTGGATGCGCGACCTCGAGTTGGGCAAAGGCCGCATGTTCGCCTCGCAGGAGATCCTGACCTCGTTGGGCGCGGGCAAGGGTAGCGCCTTCGATCTCGATCAGACGATCTTCTCGCCGATCGGCACCGCGACGAAGGACGGTGAGGCGGTGTCACTGCTCGAAGCCCAGCAGTTCGACATCCGCGTCGACGAACACCAGCGCACTTTCGAGGGCTTGCTGCGGCAGGCGATCTCGCGGGTCGGCTACTCCCCCATCACCTTCGGCCTACAAGACGAGGTCGCGGCCACGGCCACCGAGGTGGACGCCAAGGAGCGCGACACCAACGCGACCCGCTCGGCGAAGATCCGCCTGTGGTCGGGGCTGTCACGGCTGGCCACCACGCAGCTGCGCATCGACGCCCACCTGTTCGGCGGCACCGCGCCGGCCGAGCCGATCGAGGTGGAGTGGCCGGACACGCATCAGGAGTCGCCGCGCGCGGTCGCCGACACGGTCAACATCCTGGCGCAGGCGAAAGCGGCGTCGACGGAGACGCGGGTGCGCATGGTCAACCCCGACTGGGACGACAAGCAGGTCGAGGCCGAGGTGGCTCGCATCCAGGATGAGGACACCGCGCCGATCTCGATCATGGGCCCGGGCGAGTCTGACTTCGGAGCCGACGCGCCGACCGACGAGAACGACGATGACCCGATGGACGAGCTCGCCGATGATGACGAGGCGAAGGACGCAGTTCCGACGCCCGACTCGCCCGCGAAGTAGCATCGACGGATGGCCGAGCTGTCCCCGCATCAGGCCGAAGAGCTCGCCGCCCGCATCGTCGAGCTGTACAGCACCGCAGAGTACGAACTGCTGCGGCAACTGGCCGTGCACCTGAACAAGGGGCTCGACGCCGACGAGCACTGGACCGAACGCCAGCTGCGCGAGATCCAGACTTTCCAACGCCTGGCGCTCGCTGTGCTGGAGAAGCTGCGTGCCGACTCGGCCATCGCGGTGCGCGAGGTCATCGTCCAGGCGGGCAACCGGGGTGCTGCTGTCGCCGTCGGCCAGATGACCGCGGCCGGTGCCGCCTCGGCGATGGTCGACCCGTACGCCGTGGCCGCCGTGGCTGCTGAACTCGAGCAGACGTTGACCGCGTCGCGCTCCCGCATCTTCCGGTCGGTCGACGACATCTACCGCCGGGTGATCGTCGAGACCACCCCACTGGCCGCGCAGGGCGCCATCACCCGCCGCGAGGCCGCCGACCGGGCGCTGCGCAGGCTGGCCGCCAACGGGGTGACCGGCTTCATCGACCGGGCCGGGAAACGCTGGGAGGCAGCGAGCTACGTCGAGATGGCCAGCAGGCAGGCGACGAAAGAGGCCGCGATCCAAGGCCACACGAACCGGCTGATCGCCAACGGCCACAACCTGGTGATCGTGTCGGATGTGCCGCAGGAGTGCGAGAAGTGCCGACCATTCGAGGGCAAGGTTCTGGCCTTGAAACCCGAGGGTCAACGCACCACCCTTGACGAGGCGAAGCGCCGCGGCCTGTTCCACCCGGGCTGCCGCCACAGCATCACGCGCTACCAGCCGGGCCGGACGCGCTCATTCGGCGAGACGGCGGACCCGCAGGGCGACAAGGACCGCCAGAAGCTCCGCTACCTCGAACGACAGGTGCGCGCGGCCAGGCGCGAGGAGGCCGCCGCGCTCGACGACGCGGGACGTAAGGCGGCGCGGGCGAAGGTGCGGGCGCGGCAGGCGCAGATCCGCGAGCACGTCGACACGACGTCGGCGAAGCGTCAGCCGGCACGTGAGCGCATCACGGCGGCGCGCTAGCTAGTAGTCAACACTGCGTTCGCACCACGGCGCGAAGCACGCGGGGTCCGAAGACGCCCTAATCGCGCCTCGGCGCATGTCCTGGAACACGACAACACAGATGTAGAGCGGCTCACCGCACGAGGGGCACGGACCCGCGCCCTCCGCCTCCTCATAGCTGATGGAATCGCCCGACATGCTCGCCGCTCACGACGTCGACCGGCTCGAGTTGCAGCCCGGTGTCTCCGTGCAAGTCGGGGCACCGCGCTTCTCGAAAGTGCCCTGCCACGCATTCACCTCGACGACCCTGACGGTCATCTCGACACCACATCTCGGGCACACTTCACCTGACGGTTCTAACCAGCTTCTATTCATGTCGACCATGATAGGAGCGCACCCCGACAGACCAGCTGCACCGCTACAGCGGCTCGTTGTAGCTGCACTTCGGATTGCCCTCGCACATCTCGTAGCGGTTAACCCGTCGCGGCGTCGACGATCCGTGGCCCAAGATCTTCACGGTCTTGATGAAAAGGGAACCCTTTCCGCACTTCTCGCAGGTGCGGCCGGTCGCCTGCATTGTCACTTCTGCCATGGCGACACAGTAGAGCTTCTCACCGACATCGCGGTGAGGATCGGCCACTCGTGGCCACCCCGTTATCCACCCAGGCCGACCCACCGCACGGTGGCCGGTCCGATGCCGCATGGCAGGAGAACACCCCATGGCTGACGAAGCCGACACCACCACAACTGAAGACAGCACGGCGACCGACCAGGCCGCCAACACCGCCACCCAGACGACCGAGACGGCCACCGGCACCGAGTCTGCACAGACCGAAGCCACCAAGGCCGACACAACCGACTGGAAAGCCGAAGCGCGCAAGCACGAACAGCGCGCCAAGGAGAACTACGCCGCCGCGCAGGAACTGGCGAAGCTCAAGAAGTCCCAGATGAACGAGCAGCAGAAAGCCGAGGCCGCCGCCACCGAAGCGACGACCCGCGCCGAAGCTGCCGAGCGTCGCGCCGCACTCCTGCAGGCTGCCGTCGACTACAAGCTCGACAAGGACGACCTCGAACTCCTCGACGGCGTACCCGCCGACCAGATCGAAGGCCGCGCCAAAAAGCTCGCCGACCGACTCAAGAAGGCTGCACCGCCCGAACGGAGCGGCAGCGAGGGCGGCGGAGACCGTGGAGCGAAGAAGCCCACAAGCCTCGAGGGCGCCATCTCGAAAGCCCTTGGCGGATAACCCCACCGACCTCGCGCCGTGCGAGGCACAACACAACTAGGAGAACACCATGGCTGTGTCCCTCGCTGAGTCCAAGCTCAACGCGCAAGAGGACTACGACCCGATGGTCATCGACGAGTTCCGCAAGACCAACGCGGTCCTCGACTCGCTGCCCTTCGACGATGCGGTGTCGCCCACCGGCGGCGGCACCCTCGACTACGGCTACCGGCGACTGGTCACCCAGCCGACCGCCGCGACCCGCGCCTACAACACCGAGTACACGCCGCAGAACGTCACCACCGAGAAGAAGAGCGTCACGCTCGCCGTCATGGGTGGTTCGTTCGAGGTCGACCGTGTCCTCGCCAAGCTCGGGCCCGCCGCATCCAGCAACGTCGCCCTGAACATCACCCAGAAGGTGAAGGCCGCCAGCGCCAAGTTCAACGACGAGCTCATCAACGGTGACACCGCCGTCGACTCCAACGGCTTCGACGGCCTCGACAAGGCGCTCACCGGCTCGGCCACCGAGTACCTGCCGCTGAGCAACGGCGTGTCGACCGGTTACATCAACTGGACCGACTTCGACACCGACCAGCGGATGGCGTTCAAGGCGCTCGACCTGCTCGACGAGTGGCTGTCCACCCTCGACGGATCGCCGACCATCATCGTCGCCAACACCCGCGCCCTGGCCCGCGTGCGCGCCATCGCCCGCCGCTCCGGCCAGTACGTGAAGGACCCGGTCGACGGTCTCGTCGGCGCCAACGGCCGCCCCATCGAGCGCGAGACCTACGGTGGCGTCCTGCTCGTCGACGCCGGCAACAAGCCGGGCACCAACAACCCGGTCATCCCGATCGCCACCCGCGACACCGATGGCGGAGGTGCGGGCGGCAACATCACCGGCCTCACCGACATCTACGCCTACCGGGCAGCCCTCGACGGCTTCCATGGCGTCTCGACGGTTGGCGGCCAGTTGGTGCAGACGTGGCTGCCCGACTTCAGCACCGCGGGCGCGGTGAAGAAGGGCGAGGTGGAGCTCGGGCCGGTCGGCTGCGCGCTCAAGGCCACCAAGGCTGCCTCGGTCCTGCGCAACATCAAGGTGCAGTGACCATGGCCGCCGCGAAGGTCCGCACCCCCGTCGAGAAGTACAACGGCACGGTGGCGGGGGTCGAGTTCGTCGACGGTGTCGGCGAAACCGACGACCCGAACGCACTCGCCTACTTCGACCGCCACGGCTACACCGTGGAAACGCCGAAGCGGGCAGCCGCCAGGAAGCCGGCGGCCAAGCCCAGCGAGTAGGCCCCCAGATGTCAGGCGGCCCGGCGTGGCCTCCCGCTGGGTCGCCTGACTCCCCACTCCCCCAAGGAGAAACGATCGTGCGAATCCAGCACAAACGACCCTCGTTCTCGGGCACCGAGATCCATTCGGCCCGCGAACTCGAGTTCGTTGACGGCATCGCCGACACACCCGACAGTCCGGCCTTGGCCGCCGCGCTGTCAGTGAAGGGCTACAGCGTCATCGACGAGGAGCCGGTCAAGGCGAAGCGCAGCCGCAAGCCCAAGCCGCGCGAAGTGGAACTCACCGAAGATGTCGCGTTCGGCGAGCAGGCTGAACCGGAGATCACCGATGACGTACCGCTACCTCCGGATGTCGCCTGATCATGATCGTCTACGCCACCAACGCCGAGCTGGTCACCTGGATCGGATCGGAACCTGACACCGACGACGTCGACCGCATGCTGCGGCAGGCATCCATCCTCGTCGGCCGGGCGTGCCGCAACGACCTGTACGACACGGTGCCGTCCGGCAAGCCGTCGGACGACGATCTCGCCGCCGCGATGCGCGACGCCACCTGCGCACAGGTCGAGCAGTGGATCGAAGCGGGGGTGACGGCGGTCGCGGCCGGCGCGGCAGGAATCGCGATGGTCAAGACGGAGACGACCGTCGACGGAGCCACCTGGAAGTACGACCCCGCCTCGGTCGCTGCAGCCACGCAGGCCCGCATCGACTCCACCATCCGGCTCTGCACCACCGCGCTCGCCGTCCTACGCAACGTGGGTCTCGCATCCGGGTTGGTCTAATGGACGAGTTCCTCACCATCGCCACCACCGTCCAACGCAAGACGGGGCAAGGCTCGTTCGGCGCCACCTACGCCACCCCGACCACCGAACACGGTCGGGTTCGCTACGGCGCCAAACTCATCCGCAACAGTGACGGCGAACAGATCGTGTCGCAGGCGCACATCACCTATCCGCTGAACACGCCGACGATCCCCGTCGACTCGATCGTCACCGTGCCGTCGCACTCCGCACTCGAACGTCGGGTGATCGCCGAGGAACGCCACGACACCGGCATGGCCGACATGCCCAACCACTACACCATCGACCTCGACTGAGGAGACCGCCGTGGGCATCCAGATCGAATGGGACGGCGACGAACTCGACATCGAACCCGCCGCCGAACGCGGACTGCAGGCCGGTGCCGACCTTCTGCTCGACGAATCGAACCGGAAGGTGCCGCTCGAGTATGGCGACCTCGAACGCTCCGGTGTCGCCGTAGCCGAAGGCACCCAGGCCGCCGTCGGATACTCCAGCGTCTACGCCGCCCGGCAGCACGAGGAACTGGGCTGGAAGCACAAGGGCAAGGGTGAGGCGAAGTACCTCGAGAACGGGCTGACCAACAACGTCGGCGAAATCCTCGAGGCGGTCGCCGACGAAATCCGGGATGCCCTGTCGTGACCGCCGTCAACCCGTACGACGTCATCATGGCGATGGCGCAGCGCGCCCACGACCTCGGGCTCGTCTGCTACCGGCCGACTCCTGACATCCCGGCTGTCCCCGACCTGCCGCTCGTCGTCTTCGGTCAACTCCCCGACCCGCCGGTGCGCGCCGTCTCGGTCAACCTGTACAACGTCGCCCCCGAGAAGGACGACAGCCTGCAGACCGCCAACCCTCTCATCTACGCCCAGTGGCGATTCCGTGAACCCGGCGACGACGGGGGCTTGGCGGTCAACGCCCGCACGCACGCTTTCTTCGAGGCGATGCATTCCGAGACTCCCGGCCCGTGGCCGGGTGGTGTGTCACCCCTGTGGTGTCTGCGCACCGTCGTCGGTGAGACCCAGCTCGACAACGGCGCTTGGTCGAAGCCCGACTCGTACGAAATCCGTTACAACCCAGGAGAATGACAATGCCCACAGTTCCTCTCGTTCACGAAACCGGCGCCGCACCCGATCTGATCCAGGCAGGCAAATGGGAGGTGCAGATCCAGACCGGAGGCACCGACGAAGCCCCCACGTTCAGCTTCATCTACGGCCTGACGGACTTCTCGCCGAAGCCCGATATCGGCACCGAAGACGCCACCGACATCTACGACGACGGCTGGAAGCGTGAGGTCGGCGTGTCCGGCGCCTACAACATCGACGTCACCGGCAACGTCCGCGGTGTCATCGAAGATGACGAGTTCACCCAGGACCCCGGCCAGGCCGCCCTGATCGCCGCCGCCGAGGACTTCGGCAACTCGGTCATCCTGCGGTGGTGGCGGCGTGACGGCCTCGACATCGCCTACCAGGCGCAGGTCATCTCGAAGGTGACCGTCGACGGCGGCAAGCCCGGTTCGCTGCAGAAGTTCTCCGGCCAGATCCTCGTGCAGGGCAAGCCGCAGTCCATCACGAAGCCCACCGTCACCACCCCCTGATCCCCACGCTGAATAGGAGGCCATTCAGTGGGATTCTCTGACCTGCGCGAGTTCCTCACCCCGGAACTCGCCCTGCCGATCAACGGCCAGAAGTACGCCGTGTCACCGTCGGCGGATCTGGTGCTGCGCATCCGCGACTACTACACCAACCCCGACCTGATCGGGCAGTCCCGCGACGAGTCGCAGACGTTGGCGCTGCAGCTCGGCGCCGAAATCTATGGCGCCACCTACGATCCCGACACCAAGGTCATCACCGGTGATGCCGGGTCGGCGTGGGAGCAGATGGAAACCGACAACGTGTCGGGCGACCAAGCACTGCGTGCGCTGCAGACCGCGCTCATGTGGTTCGGCATGAGTCACGAGATGGCCGAGAAGTTCTGGGAATCGGGGATGATTCCGCTCCCAAACTTCTCGGCACCGGCATCGGAGACCGAACAGGACCCGGAGCCGGAGAAGCCGAATCGGGCGACGCGGCGGGCGGCCGCCAAGAAGGCGCCGGCCAAGAAGGCTGGGTCAAAGGCTCGCGCGGCTGGTACGACCCCCGCCCCGGCGCCCTCGGAGTAGACGACCCCGGCGGCGGCCAACCCGTCCCCGGAACCAACTACCGCGAGTGGGAAAACCCTCTCGAGTACGCCCCATCGCGGCAACCTGAACCTCTCACCTGGCGCAACCTGCTCGAACACTGGCGCGAAATCGAACTCGACCTGCACACCGAGTTCGCGGTCGACGTCGAATCGGGTGTCCTGCGTGAACGCACCTGGCGGTGGCTGCAACTGCGCATCTTTGACCTGATCGAAACCGAAACGCGGCTGGCTCGCGCCCTACGCGCCGAAAGGAGCACACCCGATGCCTCTTGACGTTGGCAAGCTCCGCGCCACGATGGAACTCGACATCGACCAGTTCAAGTCCGATGTCGACAAGGCGGGCACCGAGTTCAAGCAGCTCGGCCGCAAAGCCGAGGATGCCGGCCAGCAGACCGAGAAGGCGTTCACCAAGGGCAGTCGGGACGCCGCCCAGTCGGTCGATAAGGCGCAGACGCAGATGTCGTCGGCGCTCAAGAAAACCGAGGCCGACGCGAAGTCGGCGGGTGACGGCATCACCGGCGCGTTCCGTAAGGCGGGTTCCGACAGCAAGCAGGCACTCTCGCAGTCGTTTTCCGGCATGGGTCAGGCGGCAGCCGAATCGGGCAGGGAGTCGGCGGGCGGTTTCCTGGATGGCTTCGCGCCCGGTGTCGCGAAGATCGGCGGCAAGGGCGGCGCTGTCGGCATCGCGCTGGCCGGTGCCGCGGCGCTCGGTATCGGCGCAGGCAAGCTGCTCGCCGACAACGTCATGCAGGGCTTCGAGATCCAGGCTCAGCGAGGCGAGACAAAAGCCACGTTCGGTTTCACCGATCGGCAGATGGCTGAGGTCGGCAAGGCGGCGGGCGGTGCCTACGGCAATGCGTGGGGCGAAGGCGTCAACGAGAACATGCGCGCCGCCGGTGTCGCCATGCAGTCGGGGCTCCTCGATGGCAATGCGAGCGCGGCCCAGATTCAGCCGGTCATCGAGAAGCTCGAGATTCTCAAGAAGATGGGCTACGACGTCGAAGAGACGGCGCGCGCGGCCGGGCAGATGGTGAAGACCGGCCTCGCCGACAACGCCACCGAGGCATTCGATCTGATCACGGTCGCGCAGCAGAGGGGGCTCAACGTCTCTGGCGACCTGCTCGACACTCTGGTCGAGTATTCGACCCAGTGGCGCAAGCTCGGAATCGACGGGGCGACAGCGCTGGGCACGATCTCGCAGATGTCGAAGGCCGGTGCGCGTGACACCGACATCGCAGCGGACGCGATGAAGGAACTGAGCATTCGAGTCGTTGACGGATCGAAGTCGACCGAGGACGCTTTCACCTCGCTCGGATTGAACGTCGACGAAACAGCGACCGCGTTCGCGAAGGGTGGAGATGCCGCGCTGGGCATGTCCCGCACGACGCTCCTCGCGCTGGCGAACATCAAGGACCCGGTTGAGCGAAACCGTATTGGCGTCGAACTGTTCGGCACCCAGTGGGAGGACCTCGGCCAGGCGATCGACAGCCTTGATCTGGCGAAAGCCAAGCGGGAATTCGGCGACGTCGGGGGCGCCGCGCAACGTGCCGGTGACGACATGGGCGGCGCCGCATCCTCGATCGAGGGCGTCAGGAACCGCATCTCGATGGCCGCTGACAACATGAAGGTGAAGCTGGCCGAGGCGTTCGCTCCGCAGGTCGGCGACGCCGCGAACTGGGTGACCACGCACTCCCGCGACATCGAGAACGCCTTCCTCGCCGCGGCGAAAGCGGGTGTTCAGTTCGGCGGTGGCCTACTCATCCTTGGCGGCTACCTCACTCAGTTCGGTGCCACCGTCCTCGGGGTCGGCTCCTACATCGCCGATGCATTTCTCATCCCGATCGGCAACGCGCTCAAGGTGGCCGGTGAACTCGGGTCGCACCTCCCCGGGGCGCTGGGCGAGACCGGGCGCGCGATGAAGTCCGCAGGCGACCTGGCAGTGAACGCGGGCGGCAACATCCGCACCATGGCTGCCAACGCCATCGATGCCGGCGACGCGATGAAGGCCGGCGGACAGAAAGCGCTCGAGCTCGCCAACAACATCCATCAGATCCCCGAGGGTAAGGCGATCTCGGTGACCGACCCGGGCGGTCAGGGCGTGCTCGACCGGCTGCGCGCGATGGGCGCCCAGGTCACCACGAACAACGACAAGAACATCGAGGTGCAGGCACCGCTGGCACCGGAGGTGCTCGGCAAGCTGCGCGAGATCGGCGTCGAGGTCGAAACCCGTAACGGCAAGCAGATCATCGTCAAGGCCGACGACAGCGACTATCAGGGCAAGAAGCGGGACTGGCTCGCCAACGCCCGCAAGAACATCGAGGTGTACGCGACGGTCACCGGATCGGGTGCATCGGTCATCGAGAACCCGGCGTTCGGCCAGGGTCTCGGCGTGCTCAAACGGGCCTACGGCGGGCTGGTCTCCGGTCCGGGCGGACCCCGTGACGACCGGGTGCTCGCCGCGTTGTCCAACCGCGAGTTCGTGCACCAGGCCTCCGCCGTCGACTACTACGGCGTCGACTTCATGAACGCCGTCAACCAGCGCCAGTTCCCCCGCTTCGCCGACGGCGGGCTCGTCCAGTTGGGCAACATCTCCGGCGAAGGCATCACCACGCCCGAGCAGCAGTCGATGTGGGATGCCGTCCGCACCCAGTTCCCCAACGCCGTCCTCACCTCGGCCACCCGCACCGTGCAGACGGAAGGACACGCCGACTACCACAACGCCGGCAAGGCGATCGACCTCGGCGGACCAATGGGCCAGATCGCCGCGTGGATCGCGCAGAACTTCGCCGACTCGCTCGAGCTGATCCATTCGCCGTTCGACCACAACATCAAGGACGGCAAGAATGTCGGCGACGGCTTCGGCTTCTACGGCGCCGGGACGATGAACGGTCACGCCGACCATGTGCATTGGGCACTCGGCCACATGGCAGCGCTCGCCGCAGCAGGCGGGGCCGCGGCCGCACCCTCGGTCGCGATCGTCCCCATCGTTCAGAAGCCTGACGGCACCTGGACGTCGCCAAACCCAGAGTGGGCGCACCTGATCCAGCGTGAGTCGGGCGGAAACCCGACCATCGTGCAGGGCATCCAGGATGCCAACTCTGGCGGCAACGAGGCGTCCGGCCTCTACCAGATCGCAAAAGGTACGTGGGCGGGCTACGGCGGCACGCAGTACGCACCGACCGCCGGTCAGGCCACTCCGGAGCAGCAGTCGATCATCGCCGCGAAGATCTTCAACGCCGAGGGCGGAAGCCCGTGGGGCTCGGGCCTGCCCGGCCGCGAGTCCGACGACGGGCTGCGCGCGGGTCTGACGATGACTTCGCCGTCGGCCACCCCCGGCGCATCCGCCAGCCCGAGCGACGACAGCTCGTCGTCGGATTCGGACAGCAGCGCGACGTCGACCCCGTCGAAGCCGCCCGAAGACCCCAACCTCGTCACGCTCAACTTCTCCAACCCGCTCGAACCGTGGTGGTGGAAGGGCGAAAAGCAGTACCGCCAGCGCATCATCGACAACTACGAGAAGCAGAAGGCGTGGGACGAGTACTGGGCTGACCAGTCGGACAAGAGCACCGACGGCACCAACTCGAAGACGAAGACCAAGAAGACGAAGGTCAAGTCGGTTCCCGATGCCACCGAGGACCTCGAGGATGCCAAGGCGGCGCTCGCGATCGCCGAACAACGTCAGCGCGAACTCGACCCGAAGGCGAAAGAGTCGACGAGGATGTCGGCCGAGCAGTCGATCACCAAGGCGCAGCAGAAGGTTCGCGACGCCGAGGCGGCGCTGAAGCTGGCCAAGGAGAATCCGTCCGGCTACAAGGTCGAGCAGGTTCCGAAGATGGCCACCGGCGGCACCATCCCCGGCGTCGGCAACACTGACAGCGTCCACCTTCTCGGCATGCCGGGCGAGGAGATCATCCGCAAGCAGGTCGCCGAACAGCCCGGCATGCGGTCGTTCCTCAAGGCCATCAACGCCGGCCAGGTGGAACCGCCGCGGTTCGCCGGGGGCGGCACAGTCGGCTTCGGCGGCTACACGCATGACACCTCGGATGTGATGGCGCCGAAGAACTGGAACGATTGGCTCGGCCTGGCCACCGGTGCAGGGTTTGCCGCCTACAACACGATCGAGCCGTACGCCAACATGGCGATCACCGGCAACGTCGACCTGGGCAACATCACCCCGCAGATCGGCACCGGCACCACCGACACCGGGCTTGTGTCCTCGACCCTGTCGAGCGTGGGTGGCCAGATCCAGCAGCAGATCGCCGAACTCATCTGGGCTGTCAAGGAGGGCAAGAACATCACCGTGAAGGTCGACGGCATCAAGGACCCATTCAACGCCCCACAGATCGCATCGAGGCGCTGATGCCGCACTATCAGCTCACCGACCTCAACGGTGAAACCTGGCTGCAGCAGGGCAGCCCCGTCACCCCGCAGTACGTGCGCGGCATCGACGGCGCCCCCTTCGAACACGACACCATCCACGGTGTCGGCCAGCGCGGTATCACCGTCACCGGCACCGACCTGCAGGCCGGGCAGGTGGCGATCGGCGCCATCGTGCATCCTGTCCGTCACGGGCTCGCCGACGCTGCCGCGGTCAACGTCCTCTCGAAGTGGCGGGACGGGCTCGGTGAGGGTGAAACGCAGCGCGGCGACAATCAGATGCGTCTGCGTCTCGTCGAGTCCGACCGCTGGCAGGTGATGCGTCTCGCGCAACGCCCCGGCCCGGCCAACTGGGACCGCGTCCGCTACACCTTCATCCTCGACGAGATCGTGCTGCAATCCGACGAATCCGACTGGCGCACGTACCCGCTCGAATACTCTTTCACCGCAGCACAATTCGCGACCGCGACCGTCGAGAATCACGGCACCGTGCCGTCGTGGGTGCGTATGCGGCTGACCGGGCCGATCACCAACCCGCGCCTCGGCCTGCTCGACGAGCAGGTCAAATTGCCGAACCTGGCGGGCGGCCAGTATCTCGAAATCGACACCGACCCGAACTGGTACGGCGTCACCGACCAGGCCGGCGTCGACCGCACCATGAGTCTGTACACGCTGGCCGCGGTCGGCGGCGACGATGACCGGTGGCGTAGCCAGGCTCCGGCCCGCACCACCGGCATCCCCGTCAACATCACCGGCACCAGCACCACCGGGGCGACGAAGCTCGATGTGACGGTGCCGCAGATCTACCGGAGCGCCCTGTGACTGCACCCGGGTATGCGCGCCCCAACAACGACGAGGCGGCATTCGACTACTTCGACGTCGGCCGCCGCAGCGGTACCGGCGCCAACTCGGTGATCGAATGGCGTCCGATCGGCCGCTACGAACGCGCAATGATCAAACCGACGTGGGGGCTCGCGCCAGAAGAGGGCCGCTTTTCGCTGGCGCCCGACCATCCGCTGGTCGACCAGATCCGCAAGGACAACATCGACACCACGTGCTGGCACTTCCGCGCCGGATACAACGGGTTGCCCGCGTTCTCCGGCCGGATCATGGATGTCGACTTCGACGGGGCGCCCGGCCGCGCGCCGTGGGAGTACACAGTCAAGAGCAACAAGACGATCTGGCTGTCGTCGATGAACGCGTGGGTCAACAACCTGTTCCCGCCCGAGGTGCAGTTCAACATCACCGGCAAGCAAGACATCCGGTGGGGTTGGCCCGACCCGGTGATGAAGTCGTATCTCGCCTCGGTGGCGACCCGACTCGATGTGCCAGTGTTCGCGGCGCTGCCGATCAAACAGCCGGAAGGCTGGGAGCAACCCGACCTCGATGACATCGATTCGGTCGAAGATCTGCTCGACCTGATCTTCGACATCGGCGAGGGCGGCGTCGGGCTACAGGCCCGCTTCCCGAGCCTCACCGACCTGTTCACGCCAACAATCGAACGCCTGGAGATGGGTGTCACGATGAACGTGTGGGACGGGCACGGCACCTCCCCTCAGGTCTTCAACACGTCGTCCCTAGCCGCGCTGCAGTCGATCATCAACTACTCGTCCGACAACTTCCTCGACCTGACCCAGCTCCTCAAGCCGGTCAACGACGGGCTGTGGTCGTACAGCATGAACCGGGCGGGCTACGTCTTCGACACCCACCTCAAGCGTGACCGTCGCAACGTCCAGTTCCGTTCCGACGCAGGCCAGATCGGCCGATTCAAATACCATGCCTCACATCCGACGTTGTGGCAGGCGATCGTTGGCGGCAAGTCGCCGTCGGTCATCAACGACGTGATCGAGATCGGCGCCAACCTCGCCATCGCCGCGATCATCGCGGCCATCGCCACCATCCCCGGCGCCGGTGGTATCGCGGGGCTGTCAGTCGGTGTCGGTGACCTGTTCGACAACGTGTTCTTCGCCTACCAGGTGTTCTGGGATCACGACATCCGCAACGCGGTTGGCCCCGACGACTGCCTACCGGAACGGTTCGCCGACAACACCGCCGCGCACAGTCTCGACGCGTACGCGGTGGCGCACAAGATGCTCGACGATGAGGGCGGCAAGGAGTCGCTGGTCATCACCGCCACCGCGGGGACCGCCGACGGTCGGGGCATCAGCTTCGGCGCCGACAACGGCACCGCTCGCCGCTACCAATTGGGCGACACCATCACATGCTGGGATGCCGGCAACGTCGTCGAACAGTATGTGTCGGAGGTGTCCATCGAGCATGTGCCCGGTGAGGCGGCGATCGAGCAGCCGACGATCGGGTTCGACAAACGCGCTCAGGGTCCGTGGGATCGCGCGTTCGGGCTGCTCGGTCAAGCGCAGGGCGGTTTCGCCGCGCTCGCGAATGCGATCTGACGTATCCCTCTGCAACACAAGGTGGTTGACCCATGCGTGTGTATCCACTGAAGAAGGGCACCTACTCAATCAGCTCAGGCTTCGGCCTGCGTGACGGCGGGTTCCACTACGGCCTCGACTTTGCCGCGAAGGACGGAACCCCGTTCTACGCCTGCCAGGGCGGCACCGTGCAGTACATCGGCGGCGCCGACGGCTATGGCCAGTGGATCGTCATCGACTCCGACGACGACGAGGGGGCTGGGTGTGTCGAGTACGGGCATATGTGGGACGCGTTCGCTACGGGCCTGAAGGTCGGCTCGAAAGTCGCCGCGGGCCAATTGATCGGCTACGTCGGCTCCAACGGCGGATCGACCGGACCACACCTGCACATCACCGTCTGGGAACGCGGCTACGGCGGCACCCGCATCGACCCCGCGAAGTGGCTCGCCGGCCGCGGGTTCCCGGGCGAGACCACATCATCGACACCCGCCAAGGAGGCTCCCATGGCTGCCATACCCAACCCGGTCACCCGCACGCAGATCTCGCCGAACCGCCACTCTGGCGGCCGCGATGTCGACTGGATCGTCATCCATACCCAGGAGGGCTCGGGCACCGCGGCGAGCATCACGAACTACCTCTGCACCCCAGCAGCGCAGGTGTCCTACAACGCCGTCTGCGACGACCGGGAAACCGTCCTCGTCGTGCCGTGGGATCAGAACCCGTGGTCGGCGATGAACGCCAACACCCGCGGCGATCACATTCTGATGGCCGGATCGTTCGCGGCGTGGAAGCGCGACAAGTGGCTGGAGCCGGACGCCCGCGATGGGAAAAACGAAGACCTCCAGCTCACGCGCACCGCCGCGCTCGTCGCCTGGCGGTGTGCCGTCCGTGACATCCCGATCCGGTACGTCGGCGGCAAGTTCCCGACCGCGCCGGGCGTGTGCGGGCATCGAGACTTCGGCCAATGGGGCGGTGGCCACACCGACCCGGGGCCGAACTTCCCTTGGGACGAACTGATTTCGAGGGCGACATCGATCTACAACGGAGGAAAGGACTGGCTTGCGATGGCAACAATGGCCGAGGTTGAAGCCCTCATCTACAAGTGCCTCAAGGTCTACGTCGGCCCGATCGGGTCTGACGTGAAGGACATCCGCCAGCAGCTCACCGGCGGCCGTAACGCCGGCGAGTACGGCGGATTCGAGCAGGGCGGCAACCGCACCCTGTACGACCTCGTGGCCGCCGAGGCCGCGAAGAGCGGTGTGCCCAACACCCGCGACACCCTCGAAGGGAAGAAGTGATGACCACCACCTCACCCGCCCGCCTCGTCTTCGGACGTGAGCCCGCCGCCTGGACAGCACTCATCTCAGCGGCACTCGTGCTCCTGACCACGTTCGGGTTCAGCATCTCGACCGACACCCAGGGCGTCATCCTCGCCGCGGCGAACGCGATCCTCGGTCTCGTCGTCGTGATCACCGTGCGCGAGAGCATCTACCCGGCGCTCGTCGCCGTCGTGCAGACCGGCATCCCGCTCGTCGTCGCGTTCGGCCTGGACCTCACCACCGAACAGCAGGGCGCGCTGCTCGCGTTGCTGACCATCGCACTCGGTTTCGTCGGCACCCGCCCGCAGGTGACCCCGAAGGCGAGCGAGCCCGCCAGCGCGGAATGATCCCGCCGCACCTGACCGACAACATCGCGCTCTACGTTGTCGGGACACTCGCCCTCGTGCTCATCGGTGTACTCGCGATGGTCATGAGGGCGATCGTCCGCGGGGACCTCGTCCCCAAGGCCACCGTGGAATCGAACACCGCCGAGCTCCGGGACCGGATCGCCGCCCAAGCCAGTGCGTTGGTGGCGCTGACGAACACCAACAGCACGCTGGTCACGACGAATGCCACTCAGGCCGACAGCATCTCGGATCTCGCCGACGCCGCGCACCTGCAGGTGCGGATCGGTGAGGCTCTGCACAAGCAGCTCGAGGAGGCGTGATGCGGTGGCCACGACGCCCCACCTCGAATCCGCCACCGTCCGATCCGGTGATCGCGGACGCGCACTTTCGGCAGGCCGAAGCGCATCGGCAGTTGCTGCACGCGCAGGCGCAGCAGCCCCGG